>NZ_CP134779.1:0-5885000 GCF_031884435.1 Bosea sp. 685
AGCCCGAGCCGCTGCTGCCGAACCTGCTCTCGGGCCTGCCGATCCTCACGGCCTCCATCGTCGAGCATGGCCCGATCAGCTACGACGTCGCCAAGAATTGCGGCGTCACCGGGCCCTGGCCTGCGGTCAATCATTTCAACGACGGCACGGCCGCGATCGGCACCGGGCCTTACAAGCTGAAGAGCTATGTTCGCGGCTCGGCCATCGATCTGGAGCGCAACCCGACCTATTGGGGCCCTGCCGAACCCTGGGCAACCGTGCGCTTCGTGCCGGTGACCAATGCCGGCCCGCGGCTGGCCGGCCTGCTCGCCGGCGATTACGACGTGATCGAGAACCCCGCCGCGCGCGACCTTGCCCGGCTCAAGGGCGACAAGCGCTTCGGCCATGTCATCACGCCCTCGACGCGCGTGATCTACTTCCAGCTCGACGTCGCCCGCAATGAGAGCCCCTTCGTCAAGGCGCCGGACGGCAAGAACCCGCTCAAGGACGCCCGCGTGCGCAAGGCGATGTCGCTCGCCATCGACCGCGACGCCATCGTCAAGCGCATCATGGATGGCGCCGCCGAGCCGGCCTACCAGTACCTGCCGACCGGCATGTCCGGCACGCTGGCGAACCCGCCCAAGCTTGCCTATGACCCGACTGCCGCCAAAAAGCTGCTGGCCGAGGCCGGTTACCCCAACGGCTTCCAGCTCACGCTGTCCTCGACCAATGACCGCTACATCAATGACAGCCAGATCACCCAGGCCGTCGCGCAGTACCTGACCCAGATCGGCATCAAGACCGAGGTCGACGCGATGACGCGGGCGATCTATTTCCCGCGCCGCGCCAAGAAGGAATTCAGTGTCGCGCTCGGCGGCTGGGGCTCGGGGACCGGCGAAGCCGCCTCCTTCCTGCGCCAGTGGCCGCCGACCCCCAACGACGCCAAGACGCTCGGCGGCTCGAATTATGGCGGCTACAAGAACGACGAGTTCGACAAGGTGATCCGCGCCGCGGTGACGACGCTCGACGACACGAAGCGCGCCGAATTGCTGCAGCAGGCGATGACGCTCGTCCTCACTGATGGCGCCTTCATCCCGCTGCACTTCGAAAGCGGCATCTGGGCGTTCAAATCCGAATTGGCGGTCGCCGGCCGCGCCGACCAGTTCATGCTCGCCATGTCGGTGAAGCCGGCGAAGTAAGCCGGCTCTCAGCTTTTCGAGGTTCGGCATGACCGCCTATGTCCTGCAGCGATTGATCCAGAGCGTGCTCGTGCTGCTCGCGGTCTCGGTCGTAGTCTTCTTCGCCGTCTACGGCATCGGCGACCCGATCGAGCTTTTGGTCTCGCCGCAGGTCAGCGATGCCGAGCGCCAGGCGCTGATCCGCCGGCTCGGGCTCGATCTGCCGGTCTGGCTGCAATACCTCACCTTCATGGGCAACGCCCTGAAGGGCGATCTCGGCCGCTCCTTCGTCCATGGCGTGCCGGCGCTGCAATTGATCCTGGCGCGGTTGCCGGCGACCTTCGAGCTGGTGTTGCTGGCGATGACGCTGGCGCTCACAGCGGGCATCCCGCTCGGGCTGATGGTGGGCCTCAACCCCGACAGCCGGCGCGCCCGCATCGTCATGGCCGGCACCGTGCTCGGCTTCTCCCTGCCGAGCTTCTGGAAGGGCATGATGCTGATCCTGCTCTTTGCCGTTTTGCTCGGCTGGCTGCCGACGGCAGGGCGCGGCGAGACGGTCTCGCTGCTCGGGCTCCAGACCAGCCTGCTGACGCTCGACGGGCTCAGGCACATCGCCTTGCCCGCCCTCAACCTGGCGATCCCGAACCTTGCGCTGATCGTCCGCTTGGTTGCGGCGGGCACCGCCGAGACGATGACGCAGGATTATGTGAAATATGCCCGCGCCAAGGGCGTGCGGCCCCGGCGCATCGTCAACCGGCATGTGCTGCGCAACATCCTGATCCCGGTCGTCACCGTGGTCGGCGTCGAGTTCGGCAGCCTCGTCGCCTTCTCGACCATCACCGAGACCGTCTTCGCCTGGCCGGGCATGGGCAAGCTCCTGATCGACTCGGTCTACCAGCTCGACCGGCCCGTGGTCGTCGCCTATGTCCTCTTGGCGACGCTGCTCTTCGTCACCGTCAACTTCCTGGTCGATGTGCTCTATGCCGCGCTCGACCCGCGGGTGAAGCTCGCGGGAGAACAGGCATGAGCCTCGATTTGCCCCGCCCGGACTTGCCCCGCCTCGCCGGCCCGGTGCAGGCCGACACACCCTTGCGCGAAAAGGTGCTGGCCCGCCTGCGCAACCGGCCAACGACGCGCGGCGCCGTGATCCTGCTCGGCATCATGGTGCTGCTCGCACTTCTGGCGCCGGTAATCGCGCCGCAGAACCCGCATGATCTCGGCGCGCTCAGCGTGATGGACAACCGGCTGGCGCCGGGCGAGCAGGGCATGGCCGGCTTCACCTATTGGCTCGGCAGCGATGCCCAGGGCCGCGACATGTTCAGCGCCATCCTCTACGGCCTGCGCACCAGCCTGCTCGTTGGCCTGGCGTCGACGATCGGCGCGCTTTCGATCGGCATCCTCGCCGGGCTCGCGGCAGCGCAGTTCGGCGGCGCGGTCGACGCCGTGATCATGCGTATCGTCGATTTCATGCTCGGCTTTCCCTCGATCCTGGTCGCGCTCGTGCTGCTGGCCTCGATCGGGCGCGGCGTCGACAAGGTCATCCTCGCCATCGTGCTGGTGCAATGGGCGCAATATGCCCGTTTGATGCGAGCGGCGGCGCTGGTCGAGCGGCGCAAGGAGTATATCGAGGCCGCCGTCAATTTCGGCCTGCCGACCCGCCACATCATGCTGGCGCATCTGCTGCCGAACTCGGTCGGCGCCGTGCTCGTCGTCGCCAGCATCAGCATCGCTTCGGCGATCACGCTGGAGGCGACCTTGTCCTTCCTCGGCGTCGGCGTGCCGGTGACGCAGCCCTCGCTCGGCCTGCTCATCGCCAATGGCTTCGAGTTCCTGCTCTCCGGCGAGTACTGGATCGCCGTCTTCCCCGGTATCGCGCTGGTGCTCTTGATCATGTCGCTCAATCTCGTCGGCGACCGCCTGCGCCGCAGCTTCAACGTGCGCGCATGAGCTTCAACGAGGACATGAGCTTCGACGTGGACATGAGCAAAACCCCTCTTCTGTCCGTGCGCGGCCTCAAGACCGTGTTCCATGCGCAGGACGGCGCCTGGCCGGCGGTGGACGGCGTCGATTTCCACGTCAACAAGGGCGAGGTGCTCGGCCTCGTCGGCGAATCCGGCTCGGGCAAATCGGTGACCGGCTTCTCGCTGGTGCAATTGATCGACCCGCCGGGCGAGGTCGTTGCCGGTGAGATCCTGTTCGAGGGCGAGGATTTGCGCGCCGCGTCCGAGGAGCGCCTGCGCCAATTGCGCGGCGACCGGATCGCGATGATCTTCCAGGATCCGCTGATGACGCTGAACCCGGTGCTCAGCATCGGCGAGCAGATGAGCGAGGCGATCCTCGAGCATCGCGACTGCAGCCGCAACGAGGCCCTCGCCAAGGCGGCACAAGCGCTGGCGCGGGTCGGCATCTCCTCGCCGGAAACCCGGTTGAAGCAGTTCCCGCATGAATTCTCCGGCGGCATGCGCCAGCGCGTCGCGATCGCGACCGCGCTCCTGAACGACCCCGACCTGATCATCGCGGACGAGCCGACCACCGCGCTCGACGTCACCATCCAGGCGCAGATCCTCTACGAGGTGCAGAAGCTCTCGCGCGAGACCGGCTGCGCCGTGATCTGGATCACCCATGATCTCGCCGTGGTCGCCGAGCTCGCCGACCGGGTGGCGGTGATGTATGCCGGGCGCATCGTCGAGATCGGCGATGTCGAGACCGTGCTCGACCGGCCGCGCCACCCCTATACGCTCGGCCTGCTCAACTCCTCGGCCAGCATGGTCGAGCCGGGTGAGCCCCTGCACCAGATCGACGGCGTCGCGCCGCGCATCGATTCGCGGCCCTCCGGCTGCCCGTTCCGGCCACGCTGCGAGCGGGCGCAGCCCATCTGCGCCGAGAGCGACCCGCAGCCGCAGGCCTATGACGGCCGCACCCTGCGCTGCCACAACCCCGCGGCGGAGCAGGTGGCGGCATGAGCGAGCCCCTGTTCGAACTGCGCGGTGTCCGCAAATACTTCCGCGGCAAGGCCAATATCGCCGAGCGCATCCTGACCGCGATCGGCCGGCACGCGCCGCCTGCGACCCTCAAGGCGGTCGACGGTGTCGATCTCAGCATCGCCAAGGGCGAGGTGCTCGGCCTTGTCGGCGAATCCGGCTGCGGCAAGTCGACCCTGGCGCGGATCGCCACCGGCATCCTGCCGCCGAGCGAGGGCGAGGTCTTCTACAAGGGCCGCTCGGCCGCGGCCGGCCTCAAGGGCAAGGAGCGGCTCGATTATCTGCTCAAGGTGCAGATGATCTTCCAGGACCCTTATGCCTCGCTCGATCCGCGGATGCGGGTGAGCCGCATCGTCGGCGAGGCGCTTTCGGTCCACAAGCTCGTGCCGAAGGCTGAGCTCAATGGTGCGGTCGACCGGGCGCTCACCGAGGTCGGGCTCGATCTCGCCTATCGCGAGCGCTACCCGCACCAGTTCTCCGGCGGCCAGCGCCAACGCATCGGCATTGCCCGGGCGCTCGCGGTGAAGCCCGATTTCCTGGTCTGCGACGAGCCGGTCTCGGCGCTCGACGTCTCGATCCAGGCGCAGGTGATCAACCTGTTCATGGATGTGCGCGCGCGCCACGGGCTGACCTATCTCTTCGTCAGCCATGATCTCGGCCTGGTCCGCCATATCAGCGACCGCGTCGCGATCATGTATCTCGGCCGCATCGTCGAGATCGGCAGCGCGACCGCGATCTTCGCCGAGCCGGCGCATCCCTATAGCGCGGCGCTGATCAAGGCGATACCCTCGGCGGCGCGGCGCAAGAGCAGCTTCCAGCCGCTGAAGGGCGAATTGCCGTCGCCGCTCGCCCCGCCTCCGGGCTGCCCCTTCCACCCACGCTGCGAGCACGCCATGGCGGTCTGCCGCGAGGTCCGCCCGGACCTCATCGAGATCGCGCCCGGCCGCAGCGCCGCCTGCCACCTGCACACCACAGGAAAAGCCGCATGACCACGCTCGTTCTCGATCCATCGGTGGGGCGCAGCGCCCTGCCTTTCATCGACGCCCGCCACCCGCAGCGGCCGTTGGAGATCAATTTTTACCGGCCGGCACGCCATCGCCCGCAGGACGAGGTCGTTTTCGTCCAGCATGGCATGCTGCGCAATGGCGACGACTACCGCGATTTCTGGATCGAGGCCGCCGAAAAACACAATCTGCTGATCGTCGCCCCGACCTTCGGCAACGAGCATTTTCCCAAGGCGGAAGGCTATAATAACGGCCTCGTCATCGGCGAAGACGGCGCCATCGCCGCCGAGGACGACTGGCTCTATGCCGTGCCCGCCCGCGTGCTGGCGGCGCTGCGCCAGGCCGGCGTGACCACGCGCGACACGGTCAGGCTGTTTGGCCATTCCGCCGGCGGCCAATTCGTCCACCGCCTGCTGGCGACGCAAGCGCAGACGCCGTTCGAGACGGCCTTTGCCGCCAATTCGGGCTGGTACACCCTGCCGACGCTGGAGCGGCGCTTCCCGGAGGGCCTCGACGGGCTTGGCCTCGGCGAGGCGGAGCTGGCGCGCTGGCTGGCCTGGCCGATGGTGATCTTCGCCGGCGACCAGGACATCGTCACCAGCGATCCCAACCTGCCGGCGCAGGCCGAGGCCCTGGCGCAGGGGCCGATGCGCTATGCGCGGGCGCATTTCGCCCTCGACTTCGCCAGAGCGGAGGCGGCGCGGCGCGGCTTGCCCTGCAACTGGTCGTTGATCAGCGTGCCCGGCATCGGCCATGACGGGGCGGCGATGTCGCGCGCCGCCGCAGCCTGGTGGTTCGAGGGCCGGATTCCGACGGTCGAGGAGTTGAAGCCGGAGGCAACGACGGTGGCCTGAGGTTTTTGCGCTGTCTCGCGGGCGGGCTGGTCGGTCGCTTTAGGAGCGATGACTTGAGTTGGAACCACTGCCGTCATTCCGGGGCAGGCCGAAGGCCTGAGCCCGGAACCCAGAACCGATACGCCTTGCCGCCGAAGCTCGGCCGGCGGCCGCTTTTTTCGGAAACAGCATCGCTTCTGGGTTCCGGGCTCGACCCTACGGGTCGCCCCGGAATGACGGTGATGGGGCGGGTGAAAATCATCAAGCTCTGGCCTTCCGGCTCCGATGAACCATGTCCGCCGCTCAAGGCCTCGGCCAGGCGACGTGCCGGGCTGGGCGGAGAGGGCGACGCCGAAATCGCTCTCCATGCGGTCGAGCGGAGGTTCGAGCCCGCAACATGGCTGGTTAATCGATGGCTTTTGCCGATAGATATCGCGCGAAATGGGTGTGATCGGCATGAGCGCATTTGAAGAACGCAAGATCGACTGCCACGTCCACATCCTGGATCCTGCGCGGTTCCCTTATGCGCCGGATGTGAAATACCAGCCGGCGGGTCAGGAGATCGGCACCGCCGAGCAATTGACGGCTGTCCGCGATTTCTATGGCGTCGAACATTGCCTCATCGTCGGCCCGAACTCCGGCTACGGAAACGACAATCGCTGCCTGCTCGACGCAATCAGACGCGGCAATGGCAGCTATAAGGGCATCGCGGTCGTGCCAAACACCTGCGATCGTGAAACGCTCATGGCCCTGCAGGCGATGGGGATTGTCGGGGTCGCCATCAACGCGACCTATCACGGCGTCGAATACTATGCCGATATCGGCCCGCTAATCGGCCATCTCGAAGCGCTCGGCATGTATCTGCAGATTCAGACGGAGGGCGATCAGTTTCTCGGCCTGCTGCCGCATATCGAGGATCGCACTGTCAAAATCCTCATCGACCATTGCGGCAGGCCGATCCTTACTGACGGGCTGAGACAGCCGGGGTTTGCCGCGCTATGCCGGCTTGGCGCCAGCGGACGAAGCTTCGTCAAACTCTCGGGCTTCGCCAAGTTCTCGCAGGAGCGCTTTCCGCATCGTGATGTCTGGCCCTTCATCGCGGCGTTGGTCGAGTCGCACGGTCTCGATGGCTGCATGTGGGCCTCCGACTGGCCCCATCTGCGCGCGCCGGAGCGGCTGGATTACGGGCCGCTGTTGCAGATGGTCGATCTGCTGTTTCCACGCGCCGCAGACCGAGCCAAGCTCCTGTGGGATACGCCGATGCGCCTGTTCCAATTCGGCGCGTGACAAGCGTCAGAGCGTCGCCTCGATGGCGGCGCGCAGACCTGGCGTGATCTCGGGCATGACGCCGAACCAATTCTTGAACGCCGGCCGTGCCTGATTGAGCAACATCCCAAGACCATTGACGGTGCGGTTGCCCCGTGCGCGAGCCGCTGCGAGCAGCGGCGTTTCCCGGGGCACGTAGATCAGGTCCGAGACGACGGTCGATGGCGGCAGCTTACCGAGGTCGAGATCGAGCGCCTGCTCCTTGCCCATGCCCTGATTGGTCGTGTTGACGAGCAAGGCAGCATCCGCGATGGCGTCGTGCCGCCGATCCCAGGCGAGAGCCTTCACACCGAATTCCACCGCAAGCTGCTCGGCCCGCTCTGAGGAGCGATTGCAGACGCGAATATCTGTGGCGCCACGATCAGCAAGGCCGGCAATGACAGCCCGGGCGCCGCCGCCTGCGCCGATGACGATCACCGGCCCCGCATCAGCCGCCCATCCCGGCACTTCCTGTGCAAGCGACTCAGCATATCCGAACGCTTCAAAATTATGCCCTTCGAGACTTCCGTCCGGGGCGACGATGACGCAATTCATGGCGCCGATCTGGCGTGCGATGGGAGAGACGCGATCGACGATGGACAGCGCCAGCTCCTTGAGCGGCATCGTCAGGTTGCAGCCGGAAAAGCCGAGGGCGGGCAGTGCCCGCAACGCTGCCGCCAACCCTTCGGGTTTCACCGCAAGCGGCACATACACGCCATTCAGGCCATGCTCCCGTAGCCAATAATTATGCAGCACGGGCGAGCGCGAATGCATGATGGGATAGCCCATCACGCCGGCCATCAAATAGCGATCAGGCTGCGGCATGGTCGTCTCCCGAAACAGTGGCGCGCTCACGCCTTCACGTTCGCTTCGGTGCCGAGGACGTCGGATGGCTTCACCAGTACGACGATGATCAACACCACGAAAGCGCACATATCCTTGGTAGGTGCCGCTGCAAACCGCAAGATTGGATTTGCCCGCCGCATCGAAACCAAGGCTGCATAGTTTCGGGCTGATACCATCGTCCGGCGCCAGGGATCGAACCCGTGAACAAGACATTTGCAAAGCCGCGAACAGCCTGTTAAACGTTTTACTGTAAAACGTTTAACAGGCTGTGGACCGCATGTCGGAGAGGCGCGTCACGATCAAGGATGTTGCGGCGCGCGCAGGCGTTTCGATCGCCACCGTGTCGAATGTCTTCAGTGGCAACAAGCCGGTGAATGCCGATCTGCAGGAGCGCGTGCAGAAGGCGGCGCGCGAACTGTCTTATCAGGTCGACCGCGCGGCCTCGCAGCTACGTTCGGGCCAGGCCAAGGTCGTCGGCGTGCTGGTGCCAGATCTCGACGACGTGTTCTTCACCTCGCTCGTCTCGCAGCTCGAGGTCATGGCGCAGAAGGACGGTTACGACATCATCGTCGCCAGCTCGCGCGACGACACCGGGCTGGAACAGTCGCGATTGCGGACGCTGCTGGCCTGGCGTCCCTCGGGCCTGATCGTCGTGCCGTGTTCGGACGCTGTCCCCGCCGGGCTGGAAGGCGAGTTCGTGCGCCTGCCGATGGTTTTTGCCGACCGCGTGCCGCCGGAAGGGTCGATCGTCGACACGGTCGCGATCGACAATCGCGAGGCCGGCGAGATCGCCGCGCGCCATCTGCTGGAGTTGGGCCATCGCGACATCGTCGTCGCGGCCTCAAACCTGGCGATTTCGCCGATCCGGGAGCGCGTCCGCGGCGCCTCCGGCCTGATCCGTGCGAGATTGGGGGCCGACCCCACCGTGATCGAGCTCGGTTCGAATGCGGAGCGCGGCACGGAGGCCTTCGTGCACTGGCTCGAACGGCATAAGCGGCCGAGCGCGGTCATCGCCCTGACCAATGTCATCACGCTCAGCACCTTGTCGGCGCTTGCGCGGCTGCGCATCGATATCCCCGATCCGGTCTCCGTCGTCGGCTTCGACGACTATCCCTGGATGAGCGCGCGCAAGACCGGCCTCACCGCGATCCGCCAGCCGATCGCCGAGATCGCGGCGGCTGCCTGGGAGCGCCTGCGCGGGCGCATGTCGGGCGATGCCTCGCCGCCATTGGGTAGCGTTCTGCAGACCAGCCTGCAGGTGCGCGATTCCGTTCGCGATCTTTCGCCTGCCGCCAGGGACGACAGCGAAAGCCACGATCTGTTGCAGGACCAGGAGACGAGCACGGCGGCGAGCGCCGTGCACTGAAAGACAATTGCGACGTGATCACCGGGCCGACAGAGCCTGGATCAAGAGAGTTCTGGAGGAAATAGTGCAGCTTCGAACAACAGCACGGCTTCTGCCGCTGCTTGCGCCGGTGCATCTGCTCATCCTGAGCGTGATCGTGCTGCCGTCGCTTTATGTGGTCTGGCTCAGCCTGAACATGTCGAGCTTCGGCCAGGCGCCGAGCTTTGTCGGGCTGCAGAACTATGTTCGCGTCCTCACCGATCCGGCCTTTCACCGCGCCTTGCTGAACACGGTCGTGCTCGTCGTCGTCGCCGTCCATCTCGAACTCGCGATCGGGCTCGGCATGGCGCTGCTGTTCGCCAGCGGCCTGCCGTTTCGCCGCTTCCTGCTCGTCGCGGTGCTGGCGCCTTACGCGGTGAGCGAGGTCACCGCCGTGGTGATGTGGCGCTTCCTGTTCGATCCCGATGCCGGGCCGATCACGCTGGCGCTGCGCGCGCTCAACCTGCCGACGCTGGATTGGTCGTTCGAGCCGTCGCATGCGATGACGCTGATCGGGCTGCTGACGATCTGGCTGCACCTGCCCTTCACCTTCGTCATCGTCTACGCGGCGCGCCTGGCCATCCCCGCCGAACTTTACGAAGCCGCCAGGATCGACGGCGCGACGCGCTGGCAGGCCTTTCGGCGCGTGACGCTGCCATTGCTTGCGCCGGCGATGCTGATCGCGCTGCTGTTTCGCTACATCTTCGCCTTCCGCCTGTTCTCGGAGGCCTGGCTGCTGACGAAGGGGGGCCCGGCGCGCTCGACCGAGGTCGTGGCGATCTATCTCTACCAGGAGGCCTTCAGCTTCAACGCCTTCGGCCCGGCCGCCGCGACCGCCTGGATCATGGTCGTGATCTCGCTCTTGCTGGCGGGGGTTTATGTCTTCCTGCTCAGGCGGGGAGGGCTGGCTCATGCGCACTGATGCTTTGCGCACCGATTCCTGGCGCACTGCTTCCTGGCGCACTGAGCGCTGGCTCATCGGGCTCGGCAAGGCGGTCGCGGTCGCAGCGATCCTGCTCTGGTCGCTGTTCCCGATCCTGTTCATCGCCGTCTCCTCGGTGAAGCCGGGGCAGGACATCTTCGCGGTGCCGCCGAAATGGCTCTTCACCCCGACGCTGAAGCATTATGTCGAGCTCTGGCGGTCCTGGGGCGTCTTCTTCGACGCCTTACTGAACAGCCTGCTGATCACGGTCGGCGCGACGCTGCTCGCGATCGTCGCCAGCACCTGCGCGGGCTATGTCTATTCCCGTCATTCCGGGCGCTGGTTCGGCGCCAGCATCGCCGGGCTGATCATCGTGCGCCTGATCCCGCCGATCGTGGTGACGCTGCCGCTGTTCCCGATCGTCAACGCGCTCGGCCTCAACGACACGCATCTCGTGCTGATCCTGCTCTATGCGACCTTCTTCGTGTCGCTCGGCACGGTGCTGATGCGCACCTTCATGGACCAGATCCCGCGCGAGCTCGACGAGGCGGCCGCCATCGACGGCGCCAGCCGCCTGACGATCCTGCGCAAGGTGATCGTGCCCTTGGCGATGCCGGGCGTGCTGGCGGTCGCGGTCTTCGTGATCGTGTTTTCCTGGAACGAGTTCCTCTTCGCCTTCGTCTTCACGGCCACGCGCGCCAAGACGGCGCCGCTCGTCATCTCCGAGATGATCGGCTCCATCGATGGCGTGGATTGGGGGATCCTGTTTGCGGCCTCGACCGTGCAGCTCGTGCCCGTCCTGCTCTTCGTCGTCTTCATGAACCGCTACCTCGTGGCCGGCCTCACCGCCGGTTCGACGAAGGGGTAGCCAACCATAAAAGGGAGGAAACCATGTCGAAGAAGCCTGAAACGAAACTGACCCGCAGAACCTTCGTCGCTGGTACCATCGGCGCGGCGGCCGCGTTCTCGGTTCGGCCGGGGCTTGCCGCCGGCAAGACGCTGAACGCGCTCAGCCACAAGGTCCACCAGACCGTGCTGGGCTCCGGCGACGGCGACCTGCTGAAGGACTGGATCAAGGCCAAGGACGCGGACGTCGCCTTCACGACCTTCGATTCCAACCCGTTGCAGGACCGGCTCTTCCGCGAGGCCAGCCTGAAGGAGACCGAATACGGCGTCGGCTATCTCATCGACAACCGCCCGACCTCGCAGATCGCGGCGCTGTTCGAGCCGCTGGAGCCTTATCAGAAGCAGGATGCGATCGAGGATTTCGCAGACATCGCGCCCGGTCTCGTCCAGGGCATGACGGTCGATGGCAAGCTGATCGGCATTCCGGTCCGCCATGCCACGCAGGGCCTGTTCTACAACGAGGCGCTGCTGGAGGAGGCCGGCATCTCCGCGCCGCCGACGACGTTGGAAGAGCTGATCGAGCAGTGCAAGAAGGCGACCTTCACCTCCAAGTCCGGCACGCCGGTCGTCGGCATGATCCTGGCGAGCGACCTTGCCGTCTTCCCGGTTATGTTCGCACGCGCCTATGGCGGCGACTTCATCAGCGCCGACTTGAAGCTGGTGCCTAACCGCGCCGCCCTGGAAAGCGGGCTTGCCGCGCTGCGTGGCTTGTTCGAGGCCGGCGCCTTGCCGCGCAGCTACGCGACGACCAAGAACGACGATCACGTCACCTGGATGCAGCAGGGGCGGGCGGTCTTCTCGCCCCTGCCTTTCGCCCGCGTCGCGCAGCTCAACAACCCGGAGCAGAGCAAGTACCCGGGCAAGATTAAGGGGATCGAATTCCCCGGCTCGGCTGCGATCAAGGGCAAGGTGCCGATGGCCTCCGTCGTCGAAGCCTGGGCGATGGCGATCCCCCGTAACGCCAAGGACAAGGCGCTGGCCTGGAGCTTCATCAAGGAGGTTTCGAGCAAGCGCGTGACGCTGGGCATGGCGATCAACGGCAATGGACCGGTGCGCGTCTCGACCTATGCCGATGAGAGGCTGAAGGCGACGAACGCGCTCGCAGCCGTCGAGGCCAAGGTCCTGGCGACGGCGCGCGGCGCCTTCCCGCCATTTCCCGAGGCGGCGCGCGCCCAGGCGACCTTCCTCGAGGAGGTTCAGCTCGCCGTTCTCGGGCGCAAGCCCGTCAAGGACGCGGTCTCCGCCATCATCGAGCGCGTCAAGCCGATGATGCCGGCCTGATCCGACGAATAACGGCCGGCGCTACGGCGCCGGCCCCTGCTCAGCCCATCGACTTAACCGCCAATCGACTCAATGCCAGTGGAAGGAAATCGCCTCATGTCCATGACCGGGGTTCGCTTCATCGAGGAGCCGGCGCGCTCCATCCCCGTCTCGGCCGAATACGACGTGCTCGTCGTCGGCGGCGGGCCATCGGGCCTCACCGCCGCGCTCGCCGCCGCCGAGGACGGCCTGCGCGTCGGGCTGATCGAGAGCCGCAGCTTCGTCGGCGGCAATATGACGATCGGCCTGCCGGTGCTGGGCTTCCTCGGCCAGAAGGGCAACCAGATCATCGACGGGCTGCCGCAGAAATTCATCGAACGCCTGCGCCGGGAGCGCGACGGGGCGAGCGAGCATCGGCCCTGCCCGCTGCATATGGGCATCACGCTGGTCGAGCCCGAAGCGGTCAAGACCGTGGCGCTGGAGATGCTGATCGAGGCCGGCGTCGATGTGCTGTTCTACACCTTCTTTGCCGGCGCGCTGGTCGAGAACGACATTATCCGCGGCGTCATCACCGAGAGCAAAACCGGCCGCACCGCCATCCTCGCCAAGGTCGTGATCGATTGCAGCGGCGATGCGGACGTCGCCTACAGCGCCGGCGTGCCGACCGAAAAAGGCAATGCCGATGGCGGCATGCAGCCGCCGACGCTGATGTTCTGCCTCGCCGGCGTCGACACCGATGCGCTGCGCATGAGCATCGCCAATGCTCCGCCCGAGGCGCGCACCTATCTCACCGATTTCATTCCCGCCGAGTATTTCGGCCAGAACCAGCAGTTCATCGTCGTCGGCATGCGCGAACTCATCGCCAAGGCCAAGGCCGAGCGCGGCCTGGCGATTCCCAATGAGCGCACGATCATCATCACCGGTCTGAAGAAGGGCGAGGTCTGGATCAACATGACCCGGGTCAAGGGCACCGACGGCACCAATGCCCGCAGCCTGACCAAGGGCGAGATCGAGGGCCGTGCCCAGATCGACGACATCGTGACCTATCTCGTCAACTATGTGCCGGGCTTCGAGAAGGCCTATTTCACCAAGACGGCGCCCTTCCTCGGCATCCGCGAGACGCGCCGCATCCTCGGCCAATATGTGATGACGCAGGAGGATGTGCTGGCCTGCAAGCATTTCGACGATGCGATCGCCGTGGCGAGCTATCCGATCGACATCCACCGCCCTTCCGATGACGGCTGCACCCTGATCTGGTGCGGCGATTGCTACGATATCCCGTACCGGTCTCTGGTTCCCCAGAAGATCGGCAATCTCCTGGTCGCCGGCCGCAGCATCTCGGCCACGCATGAGGCCATGGGCGCGATCCGCGTCATGGCGACCTGCATGGCGATGGGCGAGGCCGCCGGGCGCGCCGCCAAGATTTCGGTGCGCGGCAACCGCCCGCCGGCCGATATCGACCTCGAGGAACTGCGCCGCCAGCAACTCGATCACGGCGTCTATCTGCGCAACCCCGACGGCAGCCGCGCTGGACCGCCGAACCGGGCTGCGGCCTGACCGCAGCCTGACCGCTCTTGCACGGGCAGCTCTTGCACGGGGCGGCCATCGCCGCCCCCGCCGACAGGATCGCGAGGATATGACCGAGCATTTCATTGGCATCGACGTCGGCACCGGCAGCGCCCGCGCCGGCATTTTCGACCGGAACGGGCGCATGCTCGCGACCGCCAAACACGACATCGCGCTCTATCAGGACGGGCCCGATATCGCGGAACAGTCGAGCGCGGATATCTGGCGCGCCGTCTGCGCCAGCGTGCGCGTGGCGATGGCGCAAGCGAAGCTCACATCTGAGGCCATCGCCGGCATCGGCTTCGATGCGACATGCTCGCTGGTCGTGCTTGGACAGAACGGGGCGTCGCTGCCTGTCGGCGCCCATGGCGATGCGAGCCGCGACATCATCGTCTGGATGGATCACCGCGCGCTTGCGCAGGCTGAACGCATCAACCGCATCAATCATCCGGTGCTCGCCTATGTCGGCGGCACGATCTCGCCCGAGATGGAAACGCCGAAGCTGCTCTGGCTCAAGGAGCATCTGCCGGAGAGCTATGATGCGGCCTGGCAGTTCTTCGACCTCGCCGACTTCCTGACCTGGCGGGCGAGCGGCTCGTTGGCCCGCTCGGTCTGCACGGTCACCTGCAAATGGACCTATCTCGCCCATGAGGCGCGCTGGGATGCCGATTACTTCCACCAGATCGGGCTTGGCGATCTGGCCGAGCAGGGTTTTGCGCGCATCGGTACCGAGATTGTTCCCGGTGGCACGGCTCTGGGCCAAGGCCTCACAGTGCAGGCCGCGGCCGATCTCGGTTTGAAGCACGACACCGCCGTTGCGGCAGGGCTGATCGACGCGCATGCCGGCGGCCTCGGCTCAATCGGCGTCCGCTCCGAACACGGCACGGCGCTGACCCGCATGGCCTATGTCTTCGGCACCTCGGCCTGCACCATGGCGAGCAGCCGCGAACCGATTTTCATCCCGGGCGTCTGGGGGCCCTATTTCTCGGCGATGGCGCCGGGGCTCTGGCTCAGCGAAGGCGGCCAGTCCGCCGCCGGGGCGGCGATCGAGCAGTTGATCGGCTTCCATCCGGCCACGCCGGAGGCGCAGCGCCTAGCCGCAAAAGATGGTCTTTCGCTGCCCGCTTGGCTGGCAGACCGCGCAGCTGGACGGAGCGACGACCTCTCCGACGCCGTGCGATTGGCTGATGGCCTCGTCGTCGTGCCCGATTTCCTCGGCAATCGCTCACCCCATGCCGATCCGCAGGCGCGCGCCCTGGTCGCCGGTCTTGGCATGGAGCGCGACCTCGACCATCTCGTCGCGCTCTATGTCGCCGGGCTCACAGGTATCGGCTACGGGCTGCGGCAGATTCTCAGAGCCAGCCGCGCGCGGGGCGCCACGATCGAAGCGATCGTGCTCAGCGGCGGCGCGGGCCGGCATCCGCTGATCCGGCAAGTGCTGGCCGACTGCGCCGGTTTGCCCGTGCTCGTGCCTGACGATGTCGACCCCGTTCTGCTCGGTGCGGCGATGCTCGGTGCGGCCGCGGCCGGCGCCTTCCAGGATCTCGCCCAAGCCATGACCGAGATGGCCCCGGTTGCGAGCGCCTTCACGCCAACTGGGGGCGCAATCGCTGCACTTCATGACAGGCGTTTTGCCGCCTTCGAGCATCTGCAGGAGGCCGCGCGCGTGGCGCGCGACCTCCTGCAGGCAACCGAAGATCACGCAGTATCGGAGTCGACGCCGTGACGCAGCAACTGGCCGGAAAAACCGCCGCGATCACGGGCGCCGCCTCGGGGATCGGGCTTGCTTGCGCAAAGCGCCTGCTCGCAGCGGGAGCCTGCGTCATTCTGGTCGATCGCGACGAAGCAGCGCTGGCTCGTGTATGCGGCCCGCTTGGCGCGGAGGCGATACCGCTCGTCGTCGATCTGACCGATGCGGCTTCGGTCGCCGGCATGATGCCGCAGATTCTCGCAAGGACCGGCCAGCTGGACATCTTCCATGCCAATGCCGGCTCCTATGTCGGCGGGCCGGTCAGCGATGGCGATCCCGATGCCTGGGACCGGATGCTGAATCTCAACGTCAACGCCACCTTCCGCAGCATCCATGCCGTGTTGCCGCATATGATCGCGCGCAAGACCGGCGACATCGTCGTCACAAGTTCGGTCGCGGGCGTCGTCCCGGTGGTGTGGGAGCCGATCTACACCGCCTCCAAGCACGCGGTGCAGGCCTTCGTTCATACCGTCCGCCGTCAGGTCATTCCGCATGGCCTGCGTGTCGGCGCCGTCCTGCCCGGCCCGGTCGTGACGGCGCTGATCGCGGACTGGCCGCGCGAAAAGCTCGAAGCCGAGCGTGCGGCCGGCGGCCTGATCGAAGCCGAGGAGGTGGCGGAAGCCGTCTTCTTCATGCTCAGCCGGCCCCGCAACGTCACGATCCGCGATCTCGTCATCCTGCCGCAAAGCACGGATCTTTAGCCGTAAGAGACTGTTTCGAAACGCCCTGAGCCCTCATCCTTCGAGACGCCGCTTACGCGGCTCCTCAGGATGAGGGCTCGAATGTCCAAACAGATGGGCTCTAAGGACCCGGGATGGCAGGCTTGGCCAGCCTGTCGGCCATCCGGATCAGATCCGCCAGCGTCGCGGCCTTCATCTTGCGCATGGCCTGGCCACGGTGGACCTTCACCGTGATCTCGCTGAGGTTGAGCTCGGCTGCAATCTGCTTGTTGAGGCGGCCCTGGACGACGAACGCCATCACATCCCGCTCGCGCATCGACAGGGTCTCGAAGCAGGCCTTGATCTCGGCCAGCGCGGCCTCTCCGGCGCGCCTCTCGCGATCGCTGTCGATGGCGGCGCGGATCGCGTCGAGCAGATCCTGCTCGCGAAAGGGCTTCAGCAGGAATTCGACGGCGCCGGCTTTCATGGCGCGCACGGCCATCGGCACATCACCATGGCCGGTCAGAAAGATGACCGGCAGGGGATCGTGCGATTTGGCCAGCTCCGCCTGGAAATCCATGCCGCTGGGCCCGGGCATCCTGACGTCGAGAACCAGGCAGGACGGCTGGTCGGGGCGACGAACGAGCGAGAACTCGCGGACCGATGCGAAGCAGGCAACCGCATAGCCTACGGAGCGGAGCAGGCTGTCGAGCCCGTCCCGCACGGAGGGATCGTCGTCGATGACGAAGACGGTCGGGGTCTCCTGGCTCATGGCCCTAGTCTGCCCTCGTCATGTTCAGCGGGAGCGTGAAGCCGAACACCATGCCGCGCGGATGGTTGAGCGCGGCATAGATCGTGCCGCCATGAGCCTCGACGATCGAGCGGCTGATCGCCAGCCCCATGCCCATGCCGCCGGGCCTGGTCGTGTAGAAGGCCTCGAAGACCTGCGCGATCGCCACTGGCGTGAGACTGACGCCGGTGTCGCGAACGCTCACCGTGATCTTGCTGGCGTCAGAAGCCGCGCTGACGAGCAGGTCGCGCGGGCCGGTCTCCAGGCCACCCATCGTCTCGGCGGCGTTGACCACGAGATTGAGGACGACCTGTTGCAGCTGGACACGGTCGATCAAGGGAGGCGGAAGGTCGACGCCGTAATCGGTGCGCAGCGTGACGCGGTTGCGGCGGATCTCGGCGCGCGCCAGGACCAGGGCCTCATCGATCAGTTCGACGAGGTCGACCCTGTCGCGCGAGGGCGGCGATTTGGTCACGAGGCGGCGGACGCGGCCGATGACCTCGCCGGCGCGATCGGCATCGGTCACGACCCGGCCGAGCGCGCGTCTTGCTTCATCGGGCGAAGGCGGCGAGGCGTCGAGCCAGCGCAAGGCGGCATGCCCATTGGCGACGATGCCGGCAAGCGGCTGGCTGACCTCATGGGCGATCGAGGCCGTGAGTTCACCCATGGTGGTGACGCGCGCCATATGGGCCAGATCCGCCAGGGCCTGTCGGGCGCGGGCCTCGGTGGTCTCGTTCCTGATCGCGAGAAAGGTCGTCGTTGCGATGGCGAGCAGGCTCAAGGCGCCGTTCACCAGGCCCGACTGGCGGTCGCCATGGGTGGTGAGGACATAGCTCACGACCGTCAGGACGGCGCATCCGACACCGATGGTCGCGACGAAGCGCGTCCGGCCGGACTGAGCCGCGATCAGGATGACCGCGACATAGAGGACGGCAAAGGCGATCTCCCGATCCGTGACGGTGTCGGCAGCGAAAATGGCGGCGACGAACACCGAAAGCCCCAGCCAAAGCAGGGGCCTCTCGATCGGAAATGTCAGCCTCTTGCGTCTCATGCATCGACCCCTGCACCGACCTCTGCACCGCGCCCGGCGAAGCCGTCTTCGATCGATACTTAGAGCAGTTTCCGATCCGAATGGACCGGAAACTGCTCTAGATCCTTGTTTTAACGCGTTTTCTTCACGCAAACGCTTCGCGTTTGTCGCGAGGGAACCGGTATCCGCTTCGCTCGAAAACGCTCTAGCTGATGCCCGGCGGGGTGCGACCGTCGCGTCCCGCCGGGTTCAGTCGGGGTCGTCGAGCGTGAACAGGTCGGCCTGCTCGTCATAGGCGAAGTACTCGGCGTAGCGCGCCCAGTTCGTGACCGCCTTCAGGGTCATGGCGGCGTAGTCTTCCGACATGTGATCCTCAAGCTCGTCGCGGAAGCGCCGCGCCGGGGCGCGATGGCTCGGCCGTTCGTCGAGCACGCGGCGGATATGGGCTGCGAGCGGCACATAGATCGCCAGATGCTGCGAGAAGAGACGCTTGCGCTCGTCGACGTTGCTGTCGGCGAAACGCAGGCCAGGCGCCGTGAGCTTGATGTCGCCGCCCTCCAGATCGGCGAAGCGCAGGAGCTGGAGCGTTTCCGCCACCGGGAAGAGATCATCGATCTCAAGATGCAGCTCGGCAGCAAGCGGCGGCAGGTCGGCCTCGCCCTTGTAGGGATCGGCCGCAATCGCTTCGATCATGCCGGCCATCAGATTGGTCGAGACGCGCGGCAGCGACATGGAGATGCCGGTGCCGGGGAAAAGGCCCTCGCGTACCGGTGCGCCCGACCTGGCGGTCATGCGGGCATAGATGTCCTCGACCAGCATGCGGAAGGTCGGGTCGAGCCGGTTGCGGGGCTGGGGCATGTCGACCTTGATCTCGGCGATCACCCGCCCGGGGTTGGAGCCGAAGATCAGGATGCGGTCGCACATCAGCACCGCCTCCTCGATGTTGTGGGTCACCATCAGAATGGCCTCGATCGGCATCCGCCCCTCGCACCAGAGGTCGAGCAGGTCGGTGCGCAAAGTCTCCGCCGTGAGCACGTCGAGCGCCGAGAACGGCTCGTCCATCAGCAGCACCTTGGGATGGACGACGAGTGCGCGCGCCAGCCCGACGCGCTGGCGCATGCCGCCCGAAAGCTCCTTCGGATAGGCGCTCTCGAAGCCGTCGAGGCCGATCAGGTCGATCGCCGCGAGCGCACGCTTGCGCCGCTCGGCCGGGACCACGCCCTGCGCCTCCAGCCCGAGCTCGACATTTTCCAGCACGGTCAGCCAGGGGAAGAGTGCGAAACTCTGGAAGACCACGGCGACGCCCGAGGTCGGTCCGGTTACCGGTTCGCCCTGAAAGGTGACGGTGCCGCTGCTCGGCGCGATCAGGCCGGCGATGGCGCGAAGGAGGGTCGACTTGCCCGATCCGGAGCGGCCGAGCAGGCCGACGATCTCGGCGGGCCTGAGCTCGACATCGACCTTGTCGAGCACGATGAGCGAGCCCGATGCGCCCTTGTCGTAGGTCTGGCAGACCTGGGCAGCGCTGACGAGCGGCGCGGTCCTGGCAGTCCGGGTGATGACGGTCGCGTCCATGGTGCGTTTCCTCCAGCGGAAGGGGTCAGTCGAGACGCAGGCGGCGTTCTGCGAAGACGTAGAGCGGGCGCCAGAGCGTGCGGTTGAACAGGGTGACGAAGAGCGACATCACGGCGATGCCCAGGACGACGCGGGGGAAATCGCCCGCTTCGGTCGCCTTGGCGATGTAGGAGCCGAGCCCATAGGCCTCGAGCTTGGTGTTACCCCAGCTCACGACCTCGGCGACGATGCTGGCGTTCCACGAGCCGCCCGATGCCGTCAGCGCTCCGGTGACGTAATAGGGGAAGATTCCCGGCAGCATGACACGGCGCCACCATGTCCAGGAGCGCAGCTGATAGATCGAGGAGACCTCGCGCAGATCGGTCGGGAAGGCGCTCGCCCCGGCGATCACGTTGAACAGGATGTACCATTGCGTGCCCAGCACCATCAGCGGCGAGAGCCAGATGTCGGGGTTCGCGCCGGTCGCGACGATGGCGACGACCGCGAAGGGAAACAGCACATTGGCGGGAAAGGCCGCCAGGAACTGCGCGATCGGCTGGACGCGCTCGGCCACGGCCGGCCGCAGGCCGATCCAGACGCCCAGCGGCACCCAGATCAGGCTGGCCACCGCGATGAGCACGATGACCCTGAGCAGAGTGACGAGGCCGCGGCCCAAAGGGTCCCAGACATCGGACAGTGACAAGCTCTGGCCGACATAGGACACGGCCATCCAGGCACTCCAGGCGCCGATGGCGACGATCAGGCCGAGCCAGGCATAGTCGATGGCCCGCGTGGTCGCCTGTGCATCTCGCCCCGGCACTCGTGCGGCGCGGCGCGTGTGCGGCAGCCGCACCAGCAGGAGCCGGTTCCAGAGCCAGGCGAATGGGGCCGAGAGATATTTGAGCAGACGCGTGCGCCGGATCAGCCCATAGACCCAGGAGCGCGGCTTCAGCTGGCCGGCCGTCTGCTCGAAGCGGAATTTGTCGGCCCAGGCGACGATGGGACGGAACAGGAGCTGGTCGTACAGGCCGATCACGATCGCCATCGCCAGCACCGCCCAGGCGATGGCGGCGAAGTCCTGCTCCTTGATGGCGAGTGCGAGCCAGGAGCCCAGCCCCGGCAATTGGACGGTTGTGTCGCCCACCGTGATCGCCTCGGAGGCGACCACGAAGAACCAGCCGCCCGACATCGACATCATCGTGTTCCAGACCAGGCCCGGCGCAGCAAAAGGCGCTTCCAGCCGCCAGAAGCGCTGCCAGGACGAGAGGCCAAAGCCGCGGCTGACTTCGTCGAGGTCGCGCGGCACGGTCTTGAGCGACTGGTAGAAGGAAAAGGCCATGTTCCAGGCCTGGCTGGTGAAGATCGCAAAGATCGCGGCGCATTCCGCCCCGAGCTGGCTGCCCGGGAACAGGCCCATGAAGAAGGTGACGGTAAAGGTCAGGAAGCCGAGCACCGGCACCGATTGCAGGATGTCGAGCGCGGGAATGATGATCATCTCGGCGCGCCGGCTCTTGGCGGCGAGCGTCGCGACGACGAAGGTGAAGACCAGCGAGGCGATGATCGCCGCAAACATCCTGAGTGTCGTGCGCAGCGCGTATTCCGGCAGCAGGATCGGATCGAGTGCGACCGGGGCGGTGGCAAGGCCCTCCAGCGGCGAGCGCATTCCCGCGGCGCCATGGAATGCCAGCACGGCGACCGCCGCGAGCAGCGAGAAGGCGGCCAGATCGTAGATATTGGGCAGGATGCGATTGCGGGTGAGTGCGGCCAGCGCGCTGTGGCCGCCCCGGTCATTTGTGGGAAACACCATGGGTCACCTCGGGCTTCTGTTGCCGGTCGGGGCGACCTTGTCGCCGCGATCTCGCATGCAAGGGGGCTGTCGGCTCGACCAGGCGGTTCAAGCCACCCGGCCGTTCCAGTCGTCGCTAGAGCAGCTTCCGATCCAATTGGATCGTCCAATAGCTCTAGCCCTTTGTTTTGACGCGTTTTCTCCGCGCAAACGCTTCGCTTTTGTCGCGAGGGAACCGGTGTTCACTTCGCTCGAAAACGCTCCAGGTCGGGCCTCGTCGAGAGAAGCGCTCCCCTGGCTGGACCAGCGGCACTCCAGGCGACCGGCAGCGTTGAGACACCATATCGCGACCGGTACCGGACGCCGTGCGGGATGCAGGCGAAGGATCGCGCAGGCGCCCTTGCTGAAGCCGATGCCGTCGGTTCGGCCTTGGTTGGAAAGGGCCGTCCGGCCGCGGAAGCGAATGATGTTGCTCATGGTTCACCTCCTCGGATCGCCTGGCGCCCGCCCACAGGCCGGCATCGCGCACGATCCATGCTGACGGCATGACCTCTCGCCCACGGCCGGAAGCCATGGTCGATCGATCGCTTGGGTCTTCATCCCCGGTGAAGGGCTGGACCAGTTGTTGTTAAGTCTCTTCGAACCGCGAGCGCGGTGAAGACATGCCCTCTGTGCTCGCCGCGGCATCTCCGGTCAATCGAACCATGGGTTCGTGAAATATACGATGGTATAGGCGGCGGGTCCGGCAGGTCCTCGCAGCCCAGACCGAGCCGGCGGCGCCGCGAGGGATCGGATCTGGGCAACCGACGCTCCAAAGCCCTGGGATCTCGACTATTCCAGCCCGGGATATTCGAGCGCACTGCGGCTCCGGATCGGCGATACAGGGGATGGTGCCTTGGCGCTGCCAGCCCCTTGGGCGGCCAATTTCCGGTTAGGTATCCATGGGTTACTGAGTTATGGTAATCTTACTGCTCGACAATGACTGGGGCTCACAAGTGATGCTGCGGACAAGTATCGTATTGCTCGCCTTGGCGGTTGCCATGCCGGCCGGTGCACGTGAAATCGTTGCCTATAAGGGCGAGGCGGCCCCGGGCGCGATCGTCATCAAGACCAAGGAACGGCGCTTGTATTTGGTGCAGGGCGATGGCACGGCCATCCGGTACCAGGTCGCGGTCGGGAAGGTCTCCAAGCAATGGCTTGGCGAGGTGCTGGTCGAGGGCAAGCATGTCGAGCCCGCCTGGTCGCCGCCCGATGAGATCAAGCGCGACAACCCCAAGCTGCCCGATGTCATCCCGGGGGGCTCGCCGCGAAACCCGATGGGCGCACGTGCGCTGACGCTGTCCGGCGGCGGACAATATGCGATCCATGGCACCAATCGGCCGGATTCGATCGGCACCTTTGCGTCCTATGGCTGCTTTCGGATGTTCAACGACGACATCGTCGATCTGTTCGAACGCGTCTCGGTCGGAACCCCAGTCCTGGTCCTGCGCTGATCGCTAGAGTGTTCTCGAGCGAAGCGGACACCGGTTCGCGTGAAGAAAACACGTTAGAACGAAGTGCCTGGAGCAACGATCCAGTTGGATCGTTACTTTAAGCAAGCTTACGCGCTGCCAAGTCATGGCAGCGCGCGAAGACCGGAAGCGTTCTTGGCTATTGAACGCGGTGGGCGGAATAGGCCGAGTCCGTGACCTTGGCGCTATTGAGAGACCGCAGGCTGGCGATGTAGTCGGCCGGATAGAGCAGGCTGTTGTTGGGCGCTTGCAGTCCCATGAACGTCGCGACCTCGCCGACCCATCTGTTGCAGTTATAGAGCACTGCATGCCAGGCTGGAGAGTTTTTCTGCTTGTTCCTGATATAGGCAGCCACGCGGCGGTATTGCGCCTCATTCAGGGGAACCCTGAAGCGCGCCGAGATGTATTGGTCTTCCATATCGCCGTCGCTAGGGCCAGTTTCGGACGGAACAGGCAAAACATGCCCGACGGTCCAAAGCTGTGGGCCTTCGCCTGCCGGATGTAGTCCGGCGACCTGATCGGCCGTGACCTGGCCGATCTCGCCTTTGGCGTTCAGCCGGCCATAGACGAGAAAGGTGTGGCCATAGCTGAGAGCGTAGCGCGACCGGAATTCCACGTAATATTGGTCGGTCCTCTGGCTCGCTTCCCGTCGCGAGGCGCGATGCCGGGTCCCGCGGACGGCCGGAGTGTCCTGCGTGGCGGTTATCTGATTGTCGTCAGGGGGCGCGTAGCGATCCTGCGCTTGGGTCGGGAGCGGCCCGAAGCCGCAGAACACGCCTGCAGCGCAGGCTATATAAGCCCAAGAGCGCGCTCGTTGATTCAGCTCAACCCACACCGCATAACTCCTGCTTTCGCGAGGAACGTATATCGGCACAGCGATCGCCGTCGCCGTATCATCGAATGACCGGAGTCATCTCAAATCCAGAGTAAGAAAACGGCCGGTTGGACCGGCCGTTTTCTATTGAGCTGGAACTAGCCCTTCGTCACAATCGGTGCAGAAGATGGCGGGGGGGCTTTGCCTTTGCCCTTGCCAATGGTTGCACATCCTCCGACGCCCATCAGAGCAACAGACACGGTCAACACCAGAAGCTTTTTCATTGATTCGCCCTCGTTGAGAACAGTCTAACTATGGATGATAGAAGTTCGACTACTAGTGCGGATGCGCAACACCATACCCAATTTCCGTGCCGAACGCCGGTCATGAGGCACGCGACAGAGTATTCCAGATATCGCGTGCGTTTTCAATCACCTAAGCCGTATGGGACTAAAGTGCTCAAATTTATGGTTTCCGATGTGGCTTAACAGGCTACCCTGCAGCGATGGCTGCATACGCTCCATAACGTGGCGAGAGCGTTTATGTTCCCTAGCTGATTCTCGGCACGACGCGGCCCGTGCGCGCCATGTAATCAGCGTATTCCGCTCCGAAGGCGTCGAGCATCAGGCGTTCCTCTTGTGCAACGCGAAGGGAATACAGAACGCCGAAACCGACTAGGCCCGACAGGCCGGCGATAAGGTTAGGCAGCAGCAAGGCTTGCGCGATCGCCCAGAGCCAGAAGGCCGAATACATGGGATGCCGGACATAGCGGTACACGCCGCCGGTCACGAGGCGGTGGCTCTCGCGCAGATCCAGAGAGACCGACCAGTTGCGGCCCAGCGCGCGGTGCGTGAGATGGAACAGGACCAGGGACGCAACCGCGACGACGGCGCCGATCCAGGCCAGCACCGGCTGGAACTGATAATTCGCAAAGCGCGGAAACCCGATTGCGACATAGATGAAGGGCAGGAGCCCAAGCCCGCTGAACGAGATCGTCAGCAACACGATCTCCCGCATTCCACGGGCGCTGCGGGAGATCGGCGTGCGCCGCGAGCGCCGTTCATGCGGAATCCGGATGACATACCAGCCGACGGCAAGCAGGACGTAGATCGCCTTCGCGATGGTCAGGGTCATTGCTGGGGGGCCTCTATCGGATTTGCGCTAGCCTGAATCGACGGGGCTGGGGCGAGAACTCTGCCTTCAGTATCGAATGCGTGCATGGCGCCGTCCTTCAATCGTGCTTGCTGTTCCGCATCGAGCGGCCCGCAGGTGAACATGAAATAGTCGTATGGCGCGCGCTGGTCGTTGCCCCTGACGAACTGGCAATGCATCCGATACCAGTTCCGGCGGATGCGGGGGTAGCGCGCCGGGTCGAGCATGCGCCTGATGCTGACGCTGCGGATGAGCGGCGAGTCCGTCTTGGCGAGGCCCATCAGTGTAAGCGGATCGCTGCGATAGAAGTTCATCACGTCCGAACGCGCCTGGTAGTCGGCCCAGAACAGTGCGGGGACGGCGCTCAAGCGCGCAACGGCGGCGCGCAGCCGGCTTGCTCCGCGATGCAGCCCGATCTTGAGCACCGAGGAGCCGGCGGAGAGAAACGCGATGCGAGGGCCACCATCCTGCCGCGCCAACCCGGCGGTGATCGCGCGATCGATCAGATCGATGGCAAGCACGGCTCCGAGGCTGTGCCCGATGATGAGGATTTCATCGACCGTATCATCTTGCGCCGCCTGGACGATGTCGGCGGCCACGCGCTGCAAGCGATCGTCGAGAACAGCATCGCCATGGCGGATGTAGCGGCGCGAGAAAATCCAATCGTCAAGGAGCAGTCCGAGATAGAGCCAGCGCTGCGCTGCATGAAACAGAAGCAGGAAAACGCCAATGCCGGCTCCGATTCCGATCAGGCCGGAGCCGGTCGAGCGCATCAGCGCCAGCCCTCCGGCCAAAGCGAGCAAGGTCACGACCGCCAGGATCAGGAAGGGATAGAGAAAGAACATCGCATAGCGCCAGCTCGTGCGCAGATATCCCCAGAACGCTCCAGCCAGGATGAAGTCGAAAAACGACAACAGCCCGCCGGGAAGGCGCCGCCACATCGGAGCGGCGCCCGTCGTCGCGATCACATCGTCCCAGCGGACCATGCGGAATGTCGTCTCGCTTTGCCAATTGGCGCCGCTCGTCTGCACCTGCCAGGTCGCCAGATCCTCGCCGATGGCGGGTTCGGACGCCGTGGCGGACGCCGCCCAGACCCGCTCGAAGCGCCGCAGCTCCCTGACGAACCGGCCATGCACAACCTCCGGGCGGGCATGGTCATACCCTCCAATATGATAGACTCGGCGCTTGAAGACCTTCGCCTCCGTCATCCCCGGCTGTCCCGTCGCCAATGCGTTTCCCGTCCCGGCTTTTTGTTACTGGATAGCCTGTGCTTGCACCAGCAAGCCCCCGTCAAGCGGGTAAGCGCATGTGGACGGTCCAGGCGAGGTGATCTGGGAACGCAGTTCTGGTCGCGAGGAGGCGTGAAAGCAGCGCGCTGACGGGCGGGTTTCGGGGGCAGGAAGCGATTATCCTCGGCTTCCCCGATAGCCGAGCCCCCGCGATATGTCGTCGGCGGCTTCGACAACCTGTTCGGCAGCCAAAGCAATCATTTCCGAGGTCAGGCGGGTCGACGGCCCCGAGATTCCAACGGCGGCCTCGACCACGCCATCGGCGCGCCTGATCGGCGCGGCCAGCCCATAGACGGCGCCACGCCATTCCCCGAGATTGATGGCATAGCCCTGCGAACGGATCGTCGACAGTTCGTGCTGGAGAGCCTCGAGGCTGTTGACGGTCTTCGGCGTGAAGATGGCGAGATTCCGCCCGATCCCTTCGATGATATGCGCGGGTTGAAACGCCAGAATCGCCTTCCCGATCGCAACCGCATGGGCAGGGGCCTTGCCGCCGATCTCCGAACTGGCGTGGAGAAGCTCGGGGCTATCGATCTTGTCGATATAGATCACGTCCGCTCCGGTCAGGACGGAGAGATGCACGGTTTCGCGGGTCCGCAGGGCGAGCTCCGAGAGGTGGCGCTGCGCCTCCCGCTTGAGGTCGAGCCGGGACAGCAGGCCGACCCCCAAACCCCATAATTTCAAGGACAGCCCATAGCGCCCGGTGGCCGGCTCACGCGCGAGATATCCGGCAAATTCGAAGGCTTCGAGCGCGCTTTGAACGTTGCTCTCGTTCAATTCCGTCTGCATCGCCAAATCTTCGACGCTCCTCGGCTGAGCGCTCTTGGCCAAGGCTTCAAGAATCATCAGGCCTTTTTGAAGTGTCGTGTCCATCGGTCGGGTTACGAACTCTCAAAATGCCACGGCATTCCAAATCTGGGGACGCAATCTCCGTACTCGGGCTTGGGTGAATTCTCGCTTGGAACTTACGGCGGCAACACTGTGAAACCTGCCCGAAGCGAGAGTGAAGAGCAAGTGGGAGCCCCGGGGTTGCCGGCCCGCTGGCGGCTCCAGGCGTTGCGTCGTTCAGAATGCCTGGAGCGCTCGGGCGGCGGCTTAAGAAGCCTGGCCTCGGCACGGTATCGGCCCTTCGTTCACTTCAGATAATCGAGCAGGTTGAGCGACTGGATCTTGGCCAATGCGGCATAGGATGCCTGCAGCTGGGTCTCGTAAGACGAGAGCTGGGCGGCGACCGCGGTGATGTCGACATCCCTTACGTTGCTGATCAGCCCGGAGGTGAAGTCCTGGTAATCGGTCTGCGTCGCCGAAGCGCGTTCGAGCGTCGCGGCATTGACCGAGAGCCGCCCTTGTACGGCCGCGACCGCATCGACGGCGGAGACGACGAGGTCGGATATGGCCTGCAAGGTGTCCGAATCCGGCGTGGTTGCGGCATTCGCCACGGCGCTGAGGGCACGCAGCGCCTGCTCGAAGGCGGTATTATCGCCGGTCACGCCATAGTTCACCGTGCGTTCGGAGGAGACCCGCACGGAGGTCGTCGTCGCGTTGCCCTGATAATAGGACGTATCGGCGGTATCGACGTCGGTGGCGGCGTAAGTGGTGAGATCGACCGCCGGTTGCGTGGTGTCGCTGCCGGCGAACAGATAGCGGCCTTCGAACTGCGTATTGAGCAGCGAGGCGAACTCCGTGAGATAGCTCTGCGCCGTGCTGATCAAGGAGGTGTCCGAGGCATCGGTCGCGCTGGAGCTGATGGCGCCGGACAGGCTCGCCCTGAAGCTCGACAGCATGTCGGTCATCGAATTGAGTGCGTCGTACATGACATCGACGCGGTTGCCCGCTTCGTCAGCGGCACTGGCATAGGCCTTGGAGCGGGCGAGCGAGACCTCGAGGCTGACGAGAGTCTTCGCCGAGCCGCCGAGCCCGCCATAGTCCGCCGACACGGAGCCCGAGGCTTCCTGCACCTGGACCTCGCCCATCTTCGCCTGGGTGCGCAGCGAGGCGGCAAGCATCCTGTCGTTCAAGGCGAAGGTCGCGATGCGCGTGACCATTGTCCCTAGCTCCGCTTGGCTTGTCAGCTCGACTGCACGGCCTGGAGCAGCGTGTCGAACATGTTGTTGAGGGCCTCGAGGAGCTGGCCCGCCATCGCGTATTGCTGCTGGAGTTCCGACAACCGCGCGGTTTCCTCGTCCAGGTTCACGCCCGATTGCGAGGACAGCGAATCCGCGAGCGACTGGCGGGCGGAGGTGCCATTGTCGAGGGCGGTCGAGGCGCTCGAGGCGGTTGTGGCGATGGTCGAGACGATGCTGGTCGCATAATCGGCGAAGGATGTCGTGCTCGCCTTGAGCTTGCCGGCGGCGGCAAAGCTGTGATTGCCGCTCAAGGCGTCGTTCATCGCCTCAGTGACGCTGCTCTCGCCGACGCTGACGACGCTGGCCCCGACCGTCAGCGTGGCAGCCGTCGACAAGGCCGAGGTGGCGAGCAGGCCGGGCGTCGCGAGCAGGTCGGAGCGCACCGAGATCGTCGCTGCGCTGCTGCCAGTCAGCAGGTCGTTCAGGCCGAAATAGTCGGAAAGGCCCTGGTCGTCGCTGCCGATGGCGCTGTCGATGTCCACCACCGCGACGCCCGTATCCGAAGCATCGGCCGTGACGACGAGCTTGCCGGCGCTGTTGACCGAGGCCGAGAGGCCGTCGATCGCGTCGATCGCCGAGGCGAGATCGCCGACGGTCGTGTAGGCGGAGAGGTCGAGGTCCTGATAGCTGACGAGCGCACCATCCGCGTCGGTGACGGCGAAACGGACGGTGCCGCTGCCGGACAAGGCGTCGCTGGCGGAAACCGTGGTGGTGCCGGTCAGCGTCGTGGGCGGCGGCGATGAGCTGCCGGCATTGTGGATGCTGTTGAGCGTCTCGATCAGCCCTGTCGCCAGCGCGTCGAGTTCGGCCTGGGCCGCCGGGAGCTCCGTATCGCGCTGCGCGATCAGCGCCCCGACCGTGCCCGAGCTGATCTCGGCGGTGATGCCCCGGCCGTCGACGGTGATGCCGTCGAACACCGTCGCGCTGGTGACGGCCGCGGCGCTGGAATAGGAGAGTTCGTGGACATTGCTGTCGAGCAGGGTCGTGCCGGTGGATGTGGAAATCCGCATCTGGTTGTCGGACGTCACATAATATTTGACGTCCATCTGCCCGGAGAGGGTCTGCAGCGCCGTATTGCGCTGGTCCTCCAGATCGCCCGTGGCATCGCCCCGCGCCTGGGCTGCCGCGATCTGGCTGTTCAGGGTTGCGATGCTGTTCAGGGATGCGTTGATGCTGTCGACGGAGTCCTCGATCCCGTCATCGGCATCGGCGCGCAGGCCCTGGATGCCGGCGGAGGTCTCGCGCAGCTGGCTCGCGAGCGTATCGAGCGCATCGACGACCTGCGCCTGCAGCGTCTGGCTCTCCGGCGTACCGGCGAGCGAGGACAGCGCCGTTTCGAGATTGGCGATGCTGTTGGCGAGCGAGGTCCCGCCGCTGTCGCTGCCGGTTGTCGAGCCGAGCAGGTTCTGCAGCTTGCTCGCAAAGCTGTCGGTCGAGGTCGCGGCGCCCAGCGTGCTCGTCGCGGCCACGAGATCCTTCAGCAGGTACTTGTCGACATTGCTCCTGATGGCTGTGACCGAGACCCCGGATCCGACGGTGCCCGTGGAGGCGGAGGTCTGGACCGCGACCTTGCGCGAATAGCCCTCCGTGTCGGCATTGGCGACATTCGAGGAGGTCAGCGCCATCTGCAGCTGCGTGGTCGCCAGCGAGCTATAGGCGATGCTGCGGATGGCTGTGAACGACATGGCTTACCCTCTAGAGATAGCGGCCCGAGCCTGCCGGAGACGGCGCGCGCGCGGCCGCCAGGCGGGCATTCGCGCCATACTGGTTCGGCGCCGGGGCTGCCTGCTCGCGGATCGCGCGCATGATCGCATCGACGCGACGTCGCGTTGCCGCGATCGACGAGCGCAAACTGTCGACATTGTCGTTCATGTGCTTGCGCAGGGTCTTGCTGCTTTCGACCAGGCGCCTGTGCACGGCTGCGTCGGCGTCATGGAAGTCGATATCCCGGCGGCGAACGCCGGCGACCCAATGGGTGAATTTTTCCGCCAGCTCGCGCTTGCGCTGAACGAGATGGGAGGTGGATGCCGGCGCGCCGGTGGCGAGATGGCGATTTTCCTCGTCGATGACGAGGATCAGCTCTTCGACGAGCGCAATCACGGCAGCGGCGGCGGCATTCGCCGATTGGCGCGGGTTGCCGGGCGCGGGTGCGTCAGCCATGGATCGGTTATCCTTCGGTTCGGTCATGATCGCTTCTGCGGCGTCATGGAGAGCTCATCGGCGCGCTGATAGGCGGTCATGGCGCGATGCGTATTGAGGCGTTTGTCGAGAGCGATGCTCATCTCGTCACGGGCGCCGCGTAGCGCTTCCAGGACGAGATCGAGATCGGCGAGCGTGACGAGGACTTCGTTGCGCTGCCGCGGCGGGATGCGCCCGGCGCTGCGTTGCTTGGCCTCGATATGGCCTTTCGCTTCCTTGTCGATGCGCGCCAGGCGGGCGAGCAGCGGGTCCTCCGCCAGCGGGTCCGGCTGCGCCGCGCGCGCAACCCGTGCCCGTTTCATCGGATCGCACTCAGCAGCGTGTCATACATGCTGCTGACCGTGGACATGATCTGTGCCGCGGACGAATAAGCCTGCTGGGCCGCCATCATGTTGCTGAATTCCTGGCTCGTGTCGGTGGTGCTGGTCTCCAGCATCCCGCCCGAGATCGTGCCGGCTCCGGCGGTTCCCGCGATATGCATCGAACTGGCGCCCGAGACGGAGTTCGCGGCATAGACGCCGCTGCTCATCGAGGTCAGGCCGTTGGCATTGCTGAAGGTCGCCACCGCCACCTTGTAGATCGCGCGGCGCTGATCATTGTCGTAATTGGCGTAGACGGTGCCGTCGTCGCCGATCTCGATGCCGGTCAGCGTGCCATAGCTGATGCCGTCCTGGTCATATTCGAGGGAGACGCTGAGCGTGTCGTCCCCGGACGAGAGCTGGCTGAGGCCGCTCGAGCTGTTGGCGGTGCCCATGTCGAGCGCGATCGTGCTGGCGGCGGCGCCGGTCGTCCAGCCGGTGAAGGAGAGCGTCGGCGGGCTGGGCGTGGTGCTGGCCAGCGTGCCGTCGCTGTTGAAGCTGATGCCGATCGTGTTGCTGGCCGCGGAGGTTGCGAGCGTGGCGCTGCCGCTCGAATCCGTCACATCAGAGAAAGCGGCGGACCACGTGTTTTCGGCCGTCTTCGTCCAGGTGACTGTCGTCTTCGCCGCCGTTCCCAGCGAATCGAAGATCTCGACATCGCTCTCGAAGCTGTCGCCGATTGCGGCATCCGCCGGCAGATTGGCTTGCAGCGAGAGGCTGGTCGTTGCCGCGGCGATGCTCGAGACCGAGGTGGTGTCGATGGTTTTCAGCGCGCTGGAACTGGTGGAGCCGGTGACATTGCCGTCGGCGTCGGTCGGCCAGCCCTGCAGGTAATAGCCGTTGCTTGCAAGGTAGCCGTTCTTGTCGATCGTGAACTCGCCATTGCGCGTATAGTAGATGTCGCCATTGGTCGCGCTCGAACCGACGACGAAGAAGCCGTTGCCTTCAATCGCCATGTTGGTGGCTGTCGCCGAAGCGGTCAGCGAGCCCTGGGCGGCGATGTTGGACACGCCCGAGGCGGCGACTCCGCCGGCGGAATAAGCGGATGACGAGGAATCCGCGATCAGGCTTTCGAAACTCGCGGTCGTCGTCTTGTAGCCATATGTGCTGGAATTGGCGAGGTTTTGGCTGACCATGGCCAGGGCCGCGCTTTGCGCCGACAGGGCCGAGACAGCCGAATTCAATGCGCCGGTGAGACTCATGGCGGTTACTCAACTCTATTTCAGGTTGGATAGAATCAGGCCGAGATGTTGAGCTGAGACGCGATCGTATTGACGCTCGAATAGAGATCGGAAACTGTAGACGACAAGGTTGTCATCGATTCCGATAGCGAAGACAGCGTGTCGTTCATCGCGACTTGCTGGCTGTAGCTGGCGTAGGACATCATTTGCGAGTTCATATCGCTGGCGCTTGTCGGATTCGACGGATCCTGGTTCTGCAGCTGACTGACGATCAACTGCATGAAATCCGTTTCCGTGAGCGCGGAAGACGATGAGGATGAACTCGTCGACGTGGTCGACGCTGTTGATGCAGCCGACGAAACTGAGCTGACGCTCATGACAAACCTCCATCGACAGCCCGGACGGGTGCTGTCCGGGAAGCCTGTGTTGCGATCTGGCCTATGGAAGCGCGGTCTGAGCCGCCTTCAGTATTGATACGGGCGGGGGAGGGTTTTCAGGCGCAGTTTATTGGCGGCATCGCAATTCGCGCGAGCGGCGGTCGCTTTGATCTCGGTTAATCAAGTATTAACTCTATTTATTAGCTTCTGAGTAAGATTTGGCCGTGCCGGGCGCGGCGAGGAGGCACCGGCTCCCGTGCCGGCCGATCAGGCGGATGCGCTGGGAGGGGCCGCGGCGGGGCGGGAGCGCTCTTGCTTTCGCGCTTCCGCGGGAAACAAGTTTTTACAAGTAAGTCGCGCCAGAAAGCCGCGGCGCCGAAACATCCCGCCCATTATTTCGGGGTGCTGTTCATGGCTCGCATCGAGCCGGGCAATGCGCGACAGCGCGTCACGCAGCCATCACTCAAGTGAGAACGCTGCGATGGGCAGGGCGCGTACCGCGTGCCGGGCCTTAGATGAAGCCGACTGTCTTGGCGTTGTTAGGAGCGCCGGTTTTGCAGATTGGACTGCGGGGCGGATGTCGGCGGCTGCGAAACCGCGCCGACAGCTTCCAGGATGATGCGATCGATCAGGCTCTTGGGTGCCCTGATGGGAGAGGCCGACTTGAACGCGGCGCGCAGGTTCCTGGCTTCATCGAGGGCAGCGCGCGCTACCGGAGAGGCAAGAAGCAAAGCCAGCCCCGGTTGCCGCAACCCGGCCGGCCAGGTCGCCAGATCGTCGCCATGCCGATCAATCGCGTCCTGAAATTCGCCGATTTTCATTGCGGTCTCGTTTCTGAGCGTATCTCCTTTGTTGATAAACTGTTTCGCAAATCAGGGAAATAGGCAAAAATCGCCGAGCGAATTCACGCCCGGCCCGGCCGGGCAGAGCGGCGAATGGAGCCGGGAAGGCCTGGTGCGTCGTTGGGCGGCCGCCCGGCCCGGCGCCTTCGAGGTTCAGCCGACCCTTGCCGGGCGGATGGCAGCCTGTTGATGCCGTGGCGCGGGTGTTTCCTCGCGCTTTGGGCTCATGCCGGCGACGATCGCCCAGGAATCGCGCAATTCACCGAGATGCTTGACGATCTTCATGTAACGAGCCGGCGCGTCCGGCTTTCCGTACGCTGTATGGATCGCCACGATATTATAGGTGTAGGCCTTCATCAGCTGCTGGGAGATGTCCTCGCCCTTGTCGAAGCGCAGATTGTGACACAAGCCCCGCAGAATCGTGGATGATTTGGAGATGCAGATATAGCTCTCCTCGTGCTTCCTGGCCTCGATGGCGCGGACCGCGAGATGGAGCTGGCGGATGGCCTCATCGTAAAGCTTCACGACGGCGACGAGCGGATGGACTTGTGCCGCGACCATCCGGTAGGTGGCGATGGCTCGGCTTGCATTCTGGTTCATGTCTCTCGGGTCCATTCATTAATCTTGATCGAGAAGCGCAGTCAGGTAGTCCTGCGTCGATTCCGCCGCGGAAATCGCGGCCTGGTAGCGGGCGTAGCGATTGGTGAGGTTGGTCCGGTAGGTTTCGGCGGCGGAGCGGATCGCATCGCTCTTGGTCTGGAGCGTCGTGTCGGTCGCCTCGAGATTGTCGATCAGCGTCTGCAGCGTGCCGTCCGAGGTGTCGGAGGCGGCGCTCGACGTGTTGTAGAGCAGCTCGGCGATGCCGGTGCTCAAGGAGACGTCGATCGATTTCGAGGTCGAGCCCGTATAGACGAAGCTGTAGCCCTCATAGGCGGTCCCGGCGGCGCCGACGATCCGGGTGCCTTTGATCGTGAAGAGCGAGGAATCGCCGTTCACCGAAGCCGAGCTCAGCGCCCCGCTGGCGTCGACCGTCACATCGAGGGTGAAGGGATTGGGCACATTGGTGCCGCGCGCCAGCAGCATCAGGTCGCTGGACGAGGCATCCATCTGGAAGCTGAGCAGCGCCTTGACTGAGTCGAGATCGTCCAGAAGCGCGTCGTCGAGCGTGTCCTCGTCGAGGACGAGCGTGCCGTCGCTGTCGAAGGAGAGGCCGATGAGTGCCATCGAATTCTCGCCGACGGTGCGCGTGAGTGCGCTGTAGACGGAGAGCGTGGTGCTGCGCATCGTCCCGTCGCCGAACAGCACGGCGTCGTCGGAGGCCGTGCCGTCGCTGGACAGCGTCTGCTGCGTCGTGACGAAATCGCGGAAGGCGTTATAGGCGTCGACGAGTGCCTGGATCGCGGTCTTGGCGGAGCTGACATCGGCGCCGATCTCGATCGTGATCGAGACGTCGCTCTCGGTATCCGGGTCGCTCTGGGTGGTCTGGTAGAGATGCAGCGTCACGCCGTCGAGCAGGTCGTCGATGTCGTTGGTGGAGCGGGTGGCGGTGATGCCGTCGAGCGTGACGATGGCGTCCTGCGATTCCTGCAGGACGTTGGCGAGAGCGCCGGTGCTGTCCGTGATGCCGAGCGAGGCGAGCACGTCGTCGCCCGAGACGGTGCTCGCGCTGATCGTCTCGCCGGTCTCGCTCGTGGACAGGATGAGCTGGTATTGCGAGGACGACACCTTCAGCACGGTGGCCTGCACGCCGGTGGTGCTCGACTGGTCATTGATCGCCTCGGCGAGATCGGCCAGCGACATGCTCTCGGTGACCGTCAATTCGACCGAGCTGCCGCTTTCCGTGCCAAGCGAGATCACGCCGGAATAGCCGAGATCCTCCGAACTGCTGGCGACGACGCTGCTCGCGATCTTGTGGGCCTTGGCGAGCTGCAGAATCTGGATGTCGTAGCTGCCGACATCGGTCCCGTCCTCGACCGTGGCGGACATCGAGGAGGAAGCATCGACATCGCCATTGGCGGAGAGATAGGCGGCCCGGTCCAGGAAAACGTCCTTGGAGCTGTTCGATGTTCCGGAGACGGCGCGCAGCGCATCGGCGGCGTCCGAGAGATCGCCGAGCAGGGACTGCAACTGCTCATAGGCGGAGACCTTGGCCTGGTTGGCGGTGATCTTGAGATCGATCGTGTCGGCCTTGCTGAGCTTGGCCTGGACCGAGGCCTCGATCAGCGCGCTCCAGTCGATGTCGGTGGGATCGGTGACGGAGGAGGTGCTCGACGTACTGCCCGAGCTCGATGTCGTCGCGGTGCTATAGGCCGAGGACAACAGATCCGATGTGCTCGAACTCGTACTGCTGACTGACGCCATCTCATCGCACCCCGGTGGAAGGGCGGGCCGGAGGAGACCGGCCCGCTTTGTTCATCGGATCACTGCAGCAGCTTGAGCAGTTCCTGCGGCATCTGGTTCGCCTGGGCGGCGGCGGCGACGGAGGCCTGGGTCTTGACCTTGGCTGCCGCCAGGGTGGCGGATTCGGAGGCCACGTCGACATCCTTGATCGCCGAATTGGCGGCCTCGAGGTTTTCGATGCTGGTGGCGATCGTGTTCGAGCGGAACTCGAAGCGCGATTCGAGCGCGCCGATATTGGCGCGGGCGCTCGAGACCTTGTCGATCGCGGCGTCGATCACATCGATGGCCGCCTGGGCGCCGTCCTGCGTCGCGACCGAGAGGGTGGTCCCGGCGTCGCGGCCCGTGCTGCTGGTGTCGTCGAAGCCGAGATCGGCGACATCGAAGCTGCCGGTGCCCGCGACGGTGATCTCGGCGGTGGAGCCGGTCGCGGTGTTCGACAGGGTCAGCTTGCCCGTGGTCGCATCGACGGAAGCCGACACGGTGCTGGTGCCCAGGGCGGTATTGATCGCGGTTGCGATGTCGTCGGCCGTGTAGACGCCGTCCGAGGCCGTTCCGCCGGTCGCCGACAGCGTCACCGAGGTGCCGTTGACGGTGAAGGAGACGTCGCCGCCGCTGGCGTCGTAGCCGCTGGCGCTGCCGACGAGGCTGGCGGGCGCCTCATCCGTTTTGGCGGTGATGTCGAGCGCCGAGGTGGTCAGGGCGTCGATCGTCACCTTGATGGTGTCGCTGGTGGCGTTCGAGCCGACGACGACGACCATGCCGTTGGCGAAGTCGCTGGTGCCGTCGAGCAGGCTGGCGCCGTTATAGCGCGTGCTCTCGCTGATGCCGTCGATTTCCTCTGCGAGCTGCGAGAACTCCGCGTCGATATAGGCACGCTCGGAATCGGTGACGGTGCCGGAGACCGACTGCGAGGCCAGCGCCTTCATGCGCTGCAGCATGTCGCTGATGTTGGAGGCGCCGCCATCGGCCGTCTGCAGGATCGAGGTGCCGTGGGAGGCGTTCGTGGCCGCCTGGGTCAGCGCCGTCACGTCGGACGAAATCCGCGTCGAGATGGCAAGGCCCGCGGCATCGTCCGAGGCCTTGGTGATGCGCGAACCGCTGGCCAGCTTGGACAGCGAGGACGACTGGTCGACGGAGTTCATGTTGAGGTATCGGACCGCCGAATTGGCGGCGATATTGGTCGAGATCACAGCCATGACGGCTTCTCCTTGCGCGGCTGGGAATTCGCCCTCCAGTTCAGGGAGGCGAGGACGCGGTGCTCCCGTGTCTGCCAGTTCAACGGAACGGCAGAGCCAGGCGGGCGCGGTTTCTGCGGGAGAAGCGGACTATGGCTAATCGTCTGTGAACGACTGCCGGATATCGCGTTCCGAACGGCGCAGATGCTTGCGCAGATGTTGGCGGCCGCGCTTCAGCAGCGCCTCGACGGCCGAGACCGTCGTCTCCATGATCTCCGCGATCTGCGCATTACTGAAATCGTCGTAATAGGACAGGATGAGGGCGACGCGCTGCTGGTCGGGCAGGCGCCCCATTTCCCGGGTCAGCAGGTCGTTGACTTCGTGGCGATGCAGCGCGGTAAGGGCGTCGGGCTGCTCGTCGACGATCTCGGGCAGGTTCTCCATGCCCTCGGTCTGCGGCCGCCGGCGCATGTCGAGGCAGCGATTGGTCACGACACGGTAGAGCCAGGTCGTGAATTTCGCCCGCCCGGTTTCCCAGCTGCCGCGATGGGTCCAGATCTTGAGCAGTGTGTCCTGGACCACATCCTCCGCATCGGCCGCGTTGCGCAGTATGCGCAGGGCCAGCGCATAGGCCCGGTCGACATGGCGTTCGACCAATTGGCGGAAAGCCGTCTCGTCGCTGAGCGCGATCAGCCGCAGGAGCTCGTCATCGCGATCCAATGGCCTGCGGATTGAGAGGTCCCCCAATTTCGGCAGCAGCTCCGTGCGCGCCTCCAGGGCCCCGATCGGCGGCATGGGAACGGCGAATGTCGCGATATCTAGATGAGACGGCGGACAGGTCATAGCGGCATTTCCCAGGGAGAGATCGCGCACAAATCGATGGAGTTGTGGCTTGTCCCTTCCAGTGAAACGGCGCAGCGGCGGAAACCAGGCGCGGAAAAATCGAAAAAAGATCATAAATTTCAAATACTTAACTAGGAAAAATTTTCCCAGTACTAGGCAAGAATTGCCGATCTCGAGGCCAGTTCCTGGTCGCTTTCGATGCAGGCGGGCGCACATCGGAGATGGTCTGGTGGTGATGAGGGGGCGCCGTCCGTCATTCTCGGGCGGAGCGAAGCGCAGACCCGAGAATCTGATGACCAGAAGGAGCTGGTTTCAAAGATGCTCGGGTCAAGCCCGAGCATGACGGCAAAGCGCGATGCCCCTTCCCTTTTCCCGAAGGGTTCCCCGCACTTCTTGCAGCACCGAAGCAGCCCGAAAACCGGTTCTCACCTTTCGGGCCGATGCCTAGCTCCGGCGCATCAGGATCATCTTCTCCTGCGTCATGTCGCGCATGGTGAAGGGGATGCCGCCGGTGGCGTAGCCGGATTCGCGGCGGCCGGCGAAGGGCATCCAGTCGGTGCGGAAGGTGGTGGGATCATTGATCATGACAGCCGAGGCATCGAGCCGGTTGGCGGCGCGCAAGGCGATGTCGATGTCCTGCGCGAAGATGCTGGCCTGGAAGGCGACCGGCAGGGAATTGGCCCGGGCGATCGCTTCGTCGAGATCGCGATAGCGGTAGATCGCGACGGCTGGCCCGAAGATCTCCTCCCGCGAAATGCGTGCCTCCTCGGACGGATCGACCAGCACGGTCGGCTCCAGCGTCGTCTCGGAGAGGCGCTTGCCGCCGGTCAGCAGCCTGGCGCCGCCCTTCACCGCCTCGTCGATCCAGGAGGCGACACGGTCGGCTTCCTTCGGCGTGATCAGCGGGCCGACTTCGGTGTCCTTCAGCACGGGATCCCCGGTGCGTAGCTTCTTCACTCGCGCGACGAGACGCTCGGTGAAGTCGTTGACGATGGAATCATGCACATAGATGCGCTGCGTCGACACGCAGACCTGGCCGGCATGGTAGTAGCCGCCCTTGACGATCGGCTCGATGATCGCTTCGAGATTGGCGCTCTTGTCGACGATCGCAGGTGCGACGCCGCCATGCTCCAGCGCCGAGCGCGCGCCATGGGCCAGCTTGGAATGCAGGTACCAGCCGACCTTGGCCGAGCCAATGAAGCTGAGGAAGGCGATGCGCGGGTCGGTCGCGAGCTTTTCGGCAAGATCGGTCGTCTCGGGGACGAAGCTCTGGCACCAGGCCTCCGGCAGCCCAGCCTCATGCGCGAGCGCGACGAAGTCGAGGCAGGACAGCGGCGTCGTGCCCGCCGGCTTGATGATGACCGGGCAGCCAGTGGCGATCGCAGGGGCGACCTGATGCACGATCAGGTTCAACGGATGGTTGAAGGCCGAGATCGCCGCGACGATGCCGATCGGCTCCTTGGTGGTGAAGGCCCAGCGATCGATGGCGGCCGGGGATAGCCCCATCGGGATCTCGCGGCCGGCAAAATTGCGTAATTCGTCGGCGGCGTTGTGGACGCCGTCGATGGCGCGGGTGACCTCGACGATCGCGTCCGGCAGCGGCTTGCCGCCTTCGCGTGCGATCTGCAAAGCGAGATGGTCGCGCTTCGCGGCGATCAGCCCGGCCAGCCGGCGCAGGAGCGCCATCCGCTCATGCGGCTTGAGCCAACCGTCGCGGTTGCGGAAGACGCGCTCGGCAGCCTGGAGCTTGGCTTCCAGCGCGGCCGCGTCGTCGGTCGCGATCTCGGTGATCGGCGCGCGGTCGAAGGCCTGTACGACCTGCAGCATGGGTTTTCTCCCGGTCAGGCGAGCTGGATGTCGGGGCTGTGGTTGCGCAGCTCCTCGACGAGCACGCGGGTGTTTTCGGAATAGTCGATCGGCACCTCGACGAGATGGAGGCCGCCGCCTGCGAAGGCTGCCTCCAGCGTCGGCACGAGTTCCTCGACCGCCGTCACCCGCGAACCCTTCGCACCATAGGCCTGGGCATAGCGGACGAAGTCGGGATTGCCGAAGGTCATGCCGAAATCGGGAAAATTATCGACCGACTGCTTCCAGCGGATCATGCCATAGGCGTTGTCGTTGAGGATGACGACGACGAGGTTCAGGCCGAGCCGAACCGCCGTCTCCATCTCCTGCGAGTTCATCATGAAGCCGCCATCGCCGCACACCGCCATGACGCGTCGTTCGGGATAGAGCATCGCCGCCATCATCGCCGAGGGCAGCCCCGCGCCCATCGTCGCCAGCGCATTGTCGAGCAGCAGCGTGTTGGCGACATGAGTGCGGTAGTTCCGGGCGAACCAGATCTTGTACATGCCGTTGTCGAGGCAAACGATGCCGTCCTCCGGCATGACCTGGCGGATATCGTGGACGATGCGTTGCGGCGTGACCGGGAAGCGGTCCTCCTCGGCGCGATCATTGATCCGGGCAAGGATCGTCTGGCGCAGCTCCAGCATCGAGGAATCGGCCGCGAGCTTGCCTTCGAGCCGGTCGGCAAGCGCCGTCACGGTCGCGCCGATGTCGCCGATCACCTCGGCGTCGGGATGGTAGACCTGTTCGACATTGGCGGATTGGTAGCCGATATGGATGACCTTCGAGCCGCCGGCGCTCTTCATCAGGAAGGGCGGCTTCTCGACCGTGTCATGGCCGATCGAGATGATCAGGTCGGCCTTGTCGACAGCGAGATGGACATAGTCGCGCTCGGACAGGGCGGCGGTGCCCATATAGAGGTTCGAGCCGCCGGTGACGGCGCCCTTGCCCATCTGCGTGTTGAAGAAGGGCAGGCGCGTGCGCCTGACGAAGGACGACAAGGCCTCGACGAGGCGCGGCCGGTTGCCCGCCGCGCCGATCATGACGAGCGGGTGCTTGGCGGCCAGGATCATTTCGGCCGCGCGGTCGAGCGCGGCGGCTTGAGCGACCGGGCGCTCCAGCGGGTGAACCGGAATGACCGAGGCATCCGCGATCGCCTCGGCCGCGACATCCTCGGGCAATTCGAGATGGACCGGACCTGGCCGCTCCTCCATCGCGACGCGGAAGGCGTCGCGCACCACGGATGGGATGCTGGCGACGCTGACGATCTGTCGCGTCATCTTGGTCAATGGCTTCATCGAGGCGACGACATCGACGATCTGGAAGCGCGCCTGCTTTGCGGTCATGATCGCCTTCTGGCCGGTGATCAGGATCATCGGCATGGCGCCGAGATGGGCGTAGGCCGCCCCGGTGGAGAAGTTGAGCGCGCCAGGTCCCAGCGTTGCGATGCAGACGCCGGGTTTGCCGGTCAGGCGGCCATGGGTCGCGGCCATGAAGGCCGCCGCCTGCTCATGCCGCGTCAGGATCAGCTTGATGCTGGAGGTGCGAAGCGACTCGACGACATCGAGGTTCTCCTCGCCCGGCACACCGAAAATGCGGTCGACGCCCTCGTTCTCGAGCGCCTCAATCAAGAGGTCGGAGCCCTTCTTCATCACTGGCCGCCTTTCGCTAAGAAGATTGCCTCATCTGACGGTTAGGCTAGGCCGTTGCGGCGCGGACGGAAAGCCGGGCCGGGAAGGGCTGCCATGCGGCGCGCCGGATTGCGCGAGTAAGGCGTGGCTACCAAGAGGGGGCGGCAGCGTTTCGAGGCCCTGCTATGCCGGGGCAGGCCTTGCGGCTGGGCTTTGCCTGCCGTAACCGGAAATTCCCTTCCGCCGACGATCCCGAGCCATGGCCGCCTCGATTTCAGACCGTTACTCCGCCTTGGTCGAAGCCGGCGCCATCGAGCGCGATCCGGCGCAGGTCGCCGTGGTCAGGCGCCTGGCAGCGCTGGCCGAGACCTTGGGCGCGCGCCGCCTGGGCAGGAAGAGCAGTGCGCTCGGCTGGCTGCTCGGCGGCAAGCAGAGCTCATCCGAGGCTCCCAAGGGGCTCTATATCTGGGGCTCGGTTGGGCGTGGCAAGACCATGCTGATGGACATGTTCTATGACGCAGCACCGGTGCCGAAGCGCCGGCGCGTGCATTTCCACGAATTCCTGGCCGATGTTCATGTCCGTATCCATGCCTATCGCCAGCGCCTCAAGGCCGGCGAGGTCAAGGAGCCGGACCCGATCGGCCCGGTCGCGTCCGACCTCGCCGAGGAGGCGAGCCTGCTCTGCTTCGACGAGTTCACGGTCACCGACATCGCCGATGCGATGATCCTCGGCCGGCTGTTCACGGCCCTGTTCGCAGCTGGCGTCGTCGTCGTCGCGACCTCGAATGTCGAGCCGTCGCGGCTCTATGAGGGCGGGCTCAACCGGGCGCTGTTCCTGCCTTTCATCGCGCTGCTGACCGAGAAGGTCGAGGTGCTCAGGCTCGATGCGCGCACCGATTTCCGCCTGGAGAAGCTCGGCGGCGCGCCGACCTATCACGTTCCGGCTGACACGGCGGCGCAGGCTGCGCTCGACGAGGCGTTCAGGCGCGTCTCCGGCGCGGCGCATGGCGTGCCGGTGACCCTGTCGGTCAAGGGCCATGAGATGCGGATTCCGCAGGCGGCCGGCGGCGTGGCGCGGGCGAGCTTTTCCGATCTCTGCAGCCAGGCCTATGGCGCCTCCGACTATATCGCGCTGGCGCAGCGCTTCCACACGCTGGTGCTCGACGACATCCCGGTGCTGGTGCGGGACCGGCGCAACGAGGCCAAGCGCTTTATCATCCTGATCGACACGCTCTACGAGCACCACGTCAAGCTCGTCGCTTCGGCGGCGGCCGAGCCGCACGAACTCTACAAGGACGGCAATGGCCGCGAGGCCTTCGAGTTCGACCGCACGGTCTCGCGATTGATCGAGATGCGCTCCGACGACTATCTCGCCTTGCCGCATGGCCGCGCCGATTCCGCCGCGAGCGGCGATAGCGGCGGATTGGTGGAAACCTGAGCCATGCCGACACGCGAGCCTGATAATGCAGTGATGATCAGGCCGGCCACGATGGACGATGCAGCGGCCATCAGCGCGATCGTCATAAGAACTCTGCGTGAGACGAACGCGAAATTTTACACTGCCGAGATGATCGAAACAGTGGTCGCCAACTTCTCGGTTGATCGGGTCGAGGCGCGTATGGCGGAGCGTGTCGTTCTCGTCGCGACGATCGCCGGCATCGTTGTCGGTACGGCGAGCCTGCATCAGACGACGGTCCGCACTGTGTTCGTTTGTCCAGATCGACAGGGACAGCGGATCGGGGCCACTTTGATGGCCCGTATCCTGGACATCGCGCGCGAACAGGGGCTGGACAGTCTGACGGTGCCTTCCGCGATCAATGCGGAGCCGTTTTATCGAAAATTGGGGTTCCGCTTCATTCGGGATGAGATCGAAGATGCCGGGCGCATCATCATCATGAGCAAAACGCTCGCTCCCGCCGATGAGCGGAACTGAGGCCCCATGCCGATGCGCGAACCGAGCGAGACCCGCATCCTCTCGGTCGCCAGCGAGCATCTGCGCCAGTTCGGCCTGAAGCGCTTCACCGTCGTGGCGGTGGCGGCGGAGGCGGGCATGACGCATGCCAATGTCTATCGCTACTTTCCGTCGCGCGGGGCGCTGGTCGATGCTGTCGTCGATGTCTGGCTGAAGACGACCGAGCGGCGGCTCGCCGACATCGCCGACGGGCCCGACCCCGCCGCCGACAAGCTCGAACGGTTGATCCTGGCGCTGGCCAAGGGCAATCGCGATCTGCTGAGTGAGGATCCGCATCTCTTCGCCGCGCTCTCGCAGGCGGTCGCCAAGCGCCATGCGATCAGCCGGCGCAACCGCACCCGCGTCCGCGCGCTGTTCGAGCGCGTCATCGACGAGGGCATTGCGTCGGGCGCCTTCGAGCCGCGCGACCGCGACCGCGCCATCGCCTTCGTCATCGACGCCACGCACCGCTTCATCCATCCGGCCGCGCTGGCACTCGAGGCGGATGTGCCCCAGGCCTCTGTCGATACGCGCCTGGCCACGCTGATCCGCGTCGCTCTGCGCGTGCTGGAAACCGGGATCATCTGAAAAATCTTGTGACAAATTACAAAATCTGTAAATTGTCATTGCCGGTTTTCTTGGCGTTGGACGAGGCGGCCCCATTTTCGCCCGGTGCAAGTGCTTGAAATCAGGTCGATTGGTCGGTTGCGCTCCAAACTGGCGCGCATCGAGGCTGGTCTTCATCCCCGCAAACGACAGGGTTGCGGCAAAAGCCCCGTTTGGGCCAAAGAAACCCACGGTTTCGGCCGGCCACCGGCCTCCCGCAGCACCTAAGGACAAGGACTAGGATATGGCCCGCAAGAAGATTGCCCTCATCGGCGCCGGCCAGATCGGCGGAACGCTCGCGCACCTGGCCGGTCTGAAGGAACTGGGCGACGTCGTCATGTTCGACATCGCCGAGGGCATCCCGCAAGGCAAGGGCCTCGACATCGCCGAATCCGCGCCGGTCGACGGTTTCGACGCGAGCTATACCGGCACGCAGTCCTATGAGGACATCAAGGGTGCGGACGTGATCATCGTCACCGCCGGCGTGCCGCGCAAGCCCGGCATGAGCCGCGACGACCTGATCGGCATCAACCTCAAGGTGATGAAGTCGGTCGGCGAGGGCATCAAGACCTACGCCCCCAAGGCCTTCGTCATCTGCATCACCAACCCGCTCGACGCGATGGTCTGGGCGCTGCAGAAGTTCTCCGGGCTCAAGCCCAACATGATCTGCGGCATGGCCGGCGTGCTCGACAGCGCCCGCTTCCGCCACTTCCTCGCCGACGAGTTCAAGGTCTCGGTCAAGGACGTCTCAGCCTTCGTGCTCGGCGGCCATGGCGACGACATGGTGCCGCTCGTCCGCTACTCGGGCGTTGCCGGCATTCCGCTGCCTGACCTCGTCAAGATGAAGTGGACCACCCAGGAGCGCCTGGACGCCATCGTCGAGCGCACCCGCAAGGGCGGCGGCGAGATCGTCAACCTGCTCAAGACCGGTTCGGCCTTCTATGCGCCCGCGGCTTCCGCGATCGCGATGGCCGAGAGCTATCTCAAGGACCAGAAGCGCGTCCTGCCGGCGGCGGCCGCGCTCAAGGGCCAGTACGGCGTCAAGGACATGTTCGTCGGCGTGCCGGTGGTGATTGGCGCCAAGGGCGTCGAGAAGGTCGTCAAGATCCGCCTCAACAGCGCCGAGAAGGCGATGCTGGAGAAGTCGGTGGCTTCGGTCCAGACCCTCATCGATGCCTGCAAGGCCGTCGATCCGTCATTGGCGTGAGATAAGGGCAGTCGGCAATAGGCAGTCGGCAGTCGTGAAAATGGCGCCGGCTCGCTTCCCTACCGCCGACTGCCTATTGCCGACTGCCAAAATAACCTTCGCTTCAGGGAAACCGAGCACATGAACATCCACGAATATCAGGGCAAGGCGGTTCTCAAGGAGTTCGGCGCGCCGGTCTCCGCCGGTTTTCCGGCGCTGACGGTCGCTGAGGCCGTCGAGGCCGCCAAGAAGCTGCCCGGACCGCTTTATGTGGTGAAGAGCCAGATCCACGCCGGCGGCCGCGGCAAGGGCAAGTTCAAGGAACTCGGCCCTGACGCCAAGGGCGGCGTGCGGCTGGCCAAGTCGGTCGCCGAGGTCGAGAGCCACGCCAAGGAAATGCTCGGCAACACGCTGGTGACCGCGCAGACCGGCGATGCCGGCAAGCAGGTCAACCGCCTCTATATCGAGGACGGCTCCGACATCGAGAAGGAGTTCTATCTTTCGGCCCTGGTCGACCGCGAGACCTCGCGCGTCGCCTTTGTGATTTCGACCGAAGGCGGCATGGACATCGAGGCTGTCGCCCATGACACGCCGGAGAAGATCGAGACCTTCTCGGTCGATCCCGCCACCGGCATCATGCCCCATCACGGCCGCAGCATGGCGCGGATCCTTGGCCTCTCCGGCGATCTCGCCAAGCAGGCCGGCACGGTGCTGGGCCAGATCTACACGGCGTTCGTGTCCAAGGACATGGACATGCTGGAGATCAACCCGCTGATCGTGACGACGCAGGGCCAGATCAAGTGCTTGGACGCCAAGATCTCGTTCGATTCGAACTCGCTCTACCGTCACCCCGAGATCGTGGCGTTGCGCGACACGAGCGAGGAGGACGACAAGGAGATCGAGGCTTCCAAGTACGACCTCGCCTATATCGCCCTCGACGGCACGATCGGCTGCATGGTCAACGGTGCGGGCCTCGCCATGGCGACGCTCGACATCATCAAGCTCTATGGCGAGGAGCCGGCGAACTTCCTCGATGTCGGCGGCGGCGCGACCGAAGAGAAGGTCACCGCGGCCTTCAAGATCATCACCGCCGACCCGCAGGTAAAGGGCATCCTGGTCAACATCTTCGGCGGCATCATGAAGTGCGACGTCATTGCGCGCGGCGTCATCGCGGCGGTGAAGGCGGTCGGCCTTCAGGTTCCGCTGGTGGTGCGCCTCGAGGGCACCAATGTGCAGGAAGGCAAGGACATCATCTCGTCCTCCGGCCTGAACGTTATTCCCGCCGATGATCTCGACGATGCCGCCCAGAAGATCGTGGCTGCGATCAAGAAGGCTTGAGGAGAAACCATGTCCATCCTGATCGACAAGAACACCAAGGTCATCTGCCAGGGCTTCACCGGCAAGAACGGCACCTTCCACTCCGAGCAGGCGATCGCCTATGGCACGCAGATGGTCGGCGGTACCTCGCCGGGCAAAGGCGGCGCGCTGCATCTGGGCCTGCCGGTCTTCGACACCGTCGCCGAAGCCCGTGACAAGACCGGCGCCACGGCGTCCGTCGTCTATGTGCCGCCTCCGGGCGCTGCGGACGCGATCTGCGAGGCGATCGACGCCGAGATCCCGCTGATCATCTGCATCACCGAGGGCATCCCGGTGCTCGACATGGTGCGTGTCAAGCGCTCGCTGTCGGGCTCCAAGTCGCGCCTGATCGGGCCGAACTGCCCTGGCGTCGTCACGGCGGGCGAAAGCAAGATCGGCATCATGCCGGCCAACATCTTCAAGCCGGGTTCGGTCGGCATCGTCTCGCGCTCGGGCACGCTGACCTATGAGGCGGTGTTCCAGACCACCCGCGAGGGCCTGGGCCAGACCACGGCCGTCGGCATCGGCGGCGACCCGGTCAAGGGCACCGAGTTCATCGACATGCTGGAGATGTTCCTGGCCGACGAGAAGACGACCTCGATCGTGATGATCGGCGAGATCGGCGGCTCGGCGGAAGAGGACGCGGCGCAGTTCATCAAGGACGAAGCCAAGCGCGGCCGAGCTAAGCCGATGGTCGGCTTCATCGCCGGTCGCACGGCGCCTCCGGGACGTCGCATGGGCCATGCCGGCGCGATCATCTCAGGCGGCAAGGGCGGCGCGGAAGACAAGATCGCGGCCATGGAAGCGGCCGGCATCCGGGTCTCGCCCTCGCCGGCGCGCCTTGGAAAGACCTTGGTCGACGTGTTGAAGGGCTGATCCGGACGGCGCGTCATGGTCGGGCTTGTCCCGACCATCTCGTGACCAACGGAACTCCCCGAGAGATGGTCGGCTCGAGGCCGGCCATGACGGCGAAATGAAGAGATGCTCGGGTCAAGCCCGAGCATGACGAAGCGGTAGGCAGGAAAAGGCAGGACAGACCATGGCTCGCCAGGACATCAACGAGGCTCTCGCCCAGACGGGTTTCCTCTATGGCGGCAACGCGGCCTATATCGAGGATCTCTACGCCCGCTATCAGGCCGATCCGAAATCGGTCGACGAGCAGTGGCAGGGTTTCTTCGCCGGGCTGAAGGATGAAGGCTCGGCCATCATCCAGAACGCCAAGGGCGCGTCCTGGACCAAGCCGAACTGGCCGGTCCATGCCAATGGCGAGCTGGTCTCGGCGCTCGACGGCAACTGGGCCGTGGTCGAGAAGGTCGTCTCCGACAAGCTCGGCGCCAAGGCCAAGGCCGCCGGCGCCGCCTTGAGCGCGTCTGACGTGCAGCAGGCGACGCGCGATTCCGTGCGCGCCATCATGCTGATCCGTGCCTACCGCATGCGCGGCCATCTCCACGCCAAGCTCGATCCGCTTGGCATCGAGCAGGCCCGCGATCCCGAGGAGTTCTCGCCGGCCGCCTTTGGTTTCACCGAGGCTGATCTCGACCGCAAGATCTTCATCGATAACGTGCTCGGCATGGAGTTCGCCACGATCCGCGAGATGACCGCGATCCTGCAGCGGACCTATTGCAGCACGGTCGGCATCGAGTTCATGCATATCTCCGATCCGGAGCAGAAGGCATGGCTGCAGGAGCGGATCGAGGGCCCCGACAAGGAGATCGCCTTCACCCGCGAGGGCAAGAAGGCGATCCTGAACAAGCTCGTCGAGGCCGAGGGCTTCGAGAAGTTCATCGACCTGAAATACACCGGCACCAAGCGTTTCGGCCTCGATGGGGCTGAATCGCTGATCCCGGCGCTGGAGCAGATCATCAAGCGCGGCGGCGCGCTCGGCGTGCGTGACATCGTCTTCGGCATGTCCCATCGCGGCCGCCTCAACGTGCTGACCCAGGTCCTGGGCAAGCCGCATCGCGCGCTCTTCCACGAGTTCAAGGGCGGCTCCTTCGCGCCTGACGACGTCGAGGGTTCGGGCGACGTCAAGTACCATCTCGGCGCCTCCAGCGACCGCGAGTTCGACGGCAACAATGTCCACGTCTCGCTGACCGCCAATCCGTCGCATCTGGAGATCGTCGACCCCGTCGTGCTCGGCAAGGTCCGCGCCAAGCAGGACCAGTTCGGCGATGTCGTCGAGCGCTCGAAGGTGCTGCCGCTCCTGCTGCATGGCGATGCCGCCTTCGCCGGCCAGGGCGTGGTGGCGGAATGCCTGGGCCTGTCCGGTCTGAAGGGCCATCGCACCGGCGGCTCCGTGCATTTCATCGTCAACAACCAGATCGGTTTCACGACCTATCCGCGCTATTCGCGCTCCTCGCCCTATCCGTCCGATGTGGCGAAGATGGTCGAGGCTCCGGTCTTCCATGTGAATGGCGACGATCCCGAAGCCGTCGTCTTCGCCGCCAAGATCGCGATCGAGTTCCGGCAGAAATTCCACAAGCCGGTCGTGGTCGACATGTTCTGCTATCGCCGCTTCGGCCATAATGAGGGCGACGAGCCGGGCTTCACCCAGCCGCTGATGTACCGCAAGATCCGCGGCCACAAGACGACGCTTGAGCTCTACTCCGCCAAGCTCGAGGCCGAGGGCGTGATCCAACCCGGTGAGGTCGACGAGGCGCGCGCTGCCTGGAAGGCCAAGCTCGAGATCGAGTTCGATGCGGGCCAGGCCTTCAAGCCGAACAAGGCCGACTGGCTCGATGGCCGCTGGGCCGGCATGAAGGCGATCCGCGCCGACGAGGACGATCCGCGTCGCGGCGCGACCGGCGTTCCCGCCGCCGTGCTCAAGGAGATCACCGAGAAGGTCACGGCGACTCCGCCCGGCTTCAACGTCCACAAGACGATCCAGCGCTTCCTCGACAACCGCCGCAAGGCGGTCGAGACCGGGCAGGGTATCGATTGGGCGACGGCGGAGGCGCTGGCCTTCGGCTCGCTGCTGCTCGACGGCAATCCGGTCCGGCTCTCGGGCCAGGATTGCGAGCGCGGCACCTTCAGCCAACGCCATTCCGTGCTGATCGACCAGGAGACCGAGGGTCGTCACACCTCGCTGAACCACATCCGCGAGGGTCAGTCGCGCTACGAGGTCATCAACTCGATGCTCTCGGAAGAGGCGGTGCTCGGCTTCGAATACGGCTACACGCTGTCGGAGCCGAATGCGCTGACCTGCTGGGAAGCGCAGTTCGGCGACTTCGCCAATGGCGCGCAGGTGCTGTTCGACCAGTTCATCTCGTCGGGCGAGCGCAAATGGCTGCGCATGTCGGGCCTCGTCTGCCTGCTGCCGCATGGCTATGAGGGCCAGGGGCCTGAGCATTCCTCGGCCCGCCTGGAGCGCTTCCTGCAGATGTGCGCGGAAGACAACATGCAGGTGGCGAACTGCTCGACGCCGGCGAGCTATTTCCACATCCTGCGCCGCCAGCTGAAGCGCGATTTCCGCAAGCCGCTGATCCTGATGACGCCGAAGTCGCTGCTGCGCCACAAGCGCTGCGTCTCCGACCTCGCCGAGCTCGCCGAGGGCTCGACCTTCCATCGCGTGCTGCATGACGATGCCGAGCGCGGCCGCTCGACCACCAAGCTGGTCAAGGACGCCAAGATCCGCCGCGTCGTGCTGTGCTCGGGCAAGGTCTATTTCGACCTGCTGGAGGAGCGCGAGAAGCGCGGTATCGAGGACGTCTATCTGATGCGCGTCGAGCAGCTCTATCCGTTCCCGCTGAAGTCGCTGGCGCAGGAGCTGGCGCGCTTCAAGGGCGCCGACGTGGTCTGGTGCCAGGAGGAGCCGAAGAACATGGGCTCCTGGACCTTCGTCGAGCCCTATCTCGAATGGGTGCTGGGCCATGCCGGGGTGAAGTCGAAGCGGCCGCGTTATGTCGGGCGCCCGGCTTCGGCGGCAACCGCGACCGGCCTGATGTCCAAGCACCTCGCACAGCTCAACGCGTTCCTGGACGAAGCCTTCGCGGCCTGACACCAGTAGCGCCCATCACGACACGCCAGACAAAGACACCAACAGAGGCCTGACATGGCGACCGAAATCCGCGTACCCACCCTCGGCGAATCCGTTTCCGAGGCCACGATCGGCAAGTGGTTCAAGAAGCCTGGCGACGCAGTGAAGGCCGACGAGCCTTTGGTCGAGCTGGAGACCGACAAGGTCACGCTCGAGGTCAACGCGCCGGCGGCCGGCGTGCTCGGCGAGATCGTCGCCAAGGAAGGCGACACGGTCGGCGTCAGCGCGCTGCTCGGCATGATCACGGCTGGCGACGGCAAGGCCGCCGCTCCGGCTCCTGCCGCGGCTGCTCCTGCTGCCGAGGCGTCCAAGCCTGCCGCCGCTGCTGCGCCTGTCGCCGCGACGAAGGCCGCCGATTCAGGCCCTGCCGTCAGCCGTCTCGCGGCCGAGAGCGGTGTCGACCCGGCGAATGTCGCAGCGACCGGCAAGGATGGCCGCGTCACCAAGGGCGACATGCTGGCGGCGATCGCAGCGGGGTCCGCGGCGCCGGCTCCTGCGCCTGCCGCCCCGGCTGCGCCGATCCAGCTTCGCGCCCCGTCGGCTCCCGACGATGCTTCGCGCGAAGAGCGCGTCAAGATGACCAAGCTACGCCAGACCATCGCGCGCCGCCTCAAGGAAGCTCAGTCGACGGCGGCGATGCTGACCACCTTCAACGAGGTGGACATGTCGGCGGTGATGGCGCTGCGCAACCAGTACAAGGACGTGTTTGAGAAGAAGCATGGCGTGAAGCTCGGCTTCATGGGCTTCTTCGTGAAGGCCTGCGTGCAGGCGCTGAAGGAGATCCCCTCCGTCAATGCCGAGATCGACGGCACCGACATCGTCTACAAGAACTATTACCACATCGCGGTCGCGGTCGGCACCGATAAGGGCCTGGTCGTGCCGGTGGTGCGCGACGCCGACCAGCTCTCGATCGCGGGTGTCGAGAAGGCGATCGGCGTGCTCGGCAAGAAGGCGCGCGACGGCGCCCTCAAGATCGAGGACATGCAGGGCGGCACCTTCACCATCTCGAATGGCGGCGTCTACGGCTCGCTGATGTCGACGCCGATTCTGAACGCGCCGCAATCGGCGATCCTGGGCATGCACAAGATCCAGGAGCGCCCGATGGTCGTCGGCGGCCAGATCGTGGCGCGCCCGATGATGTATCTGGCGGTCTCCTACGACCACCGCATCATCGACGGCAAGGAGGCTGTGACCTTCCTCGTCCGCATCAAGGAAGCGCTGGAGGATCCGGCGCGTCTCGTGCTGGATCTCTGAGGACCTTTGCCATGCGGGATGGCGCAGCGATGGCGATCCTGATCGTCGCGAGCGTCATTCTGCTGCTGCTTTATCTCGCCGTGCAGGTGAGGTCCGTTACCCGCGAACGGGGCTCGGCCTGGAACACCGGGGCGCGCGACGAGGGCAGTCAGCCCATCGGGGTTTTCGCGGGGCGGGCCGACCGGGCCTTCCGCAATTATCTCGAAACATTCCCCGCCTTCGGGCTTCTGGCGCTGCTGCTGATCGTCTTGCAGCGCGCGGATGGAATTGGCGTCGCCGGCGCGTTGCTCTGGCTGGCGGCACGCGTGATCTACCTGCCTCTCTACCTCGCCGGCGTGCCCTATCTACGCACCGCGGTCTGGATCGCATCCATCGTCGGACTCCTGCTGATGGCGGTCCGTGCGGTCAGCTGAACTGGAAGGAGACGTTCATGTCCTCCGTCACGGATAGGCTCGCGCGCTGCGCGCCGCTGCTCCTTTCCCGATCCCTCGCCTGAATCCATCGAGAGAAATTAAATGTCCTACGATCTCGTCGTCATCGGAACCGGCCCCGGCGGCTATGTCGCAGCCATTCGCGCCGCCCAGCTCGGCCTCAAGGTCGCCGTGGTGGAGAAGCGCAAGACCCATGGCGGCACCTGTCTGAATGTCGGCTGCATCCCCTCCAAGGCGCTGCTGCATGCCTCCGAGATGTTCGAGGAGGCGAGCCACACCTTCCCGAGCCTCGGCGTCGTCGTCGGCACGCCCAAGCTCGATCTCAAGCAGATGCTGGTCCACAAGCAGGAGACGGTCGACGCCAACGTCAACGGCGTCGCCTTCCTTCTGAAGAAGAACAAGATCGAGCCCTTCCACGGCACGGCCTCGATCCCGGCGGCCGGCAAGGTCGTCGTCACCGCCGAGGACGGCAAGACGCAGGAACTCGAGACCAAGGCCATCGTCATCGCGACAGGCTCGGAATCCACCAACCTGCCGGGCGTGAGCGTCGATGAGAAGGCCGTCGTGACCTCGACCGGCGCGCTTGAGCTGACCGCGGTTCCCAAGGAATTGGTCGTGGTCGGTGCCGGCGTGATCGGGCTCGAGATTGGCTCGGTCTGGAGCCGTCTCGGCGCCAAGGTCACCGTGGTCGAGTATCTCGACCGCATCCTGCCCGGCATGGATGGCGAGATCGCCAAGCAGTTCCAGCGCATCCTGGAGAAGCAGGGCTTCACCTTCCAGCTCAGCGCCAAGGTCACCAAGGTCGAGACGGCCAAGAAGGGTGCGACCGTCACGGTCGAGCCCGCGGCGGGCGGCGAGGCCAAGACACTTTCGGCCGATATCGTGCTGGTCGCGATCGGCCGCCGCCCGAACACCGACGGGCTCGGCCTGGAAGCGGCCGGCGTCGCGACCGAGCGTGGCCGCGTCATCATCGACGATCATTTCAAGACCAATGTCGCCGGCATCTACGCCATCGGCGACGTGGTGCGCGGCCCGATGCTCGCCCATAAGGCCGAGGATGAGGGCATGGCGGTTGCCGAGATCATTGCCGGCAAGGCCGGCCATGTGAATTACGATGCCATTCCCGGCATCGTCTACACGGCTCCCGAGGTCGCCGCGATCGGCAAGACCGAGGAAGAGCTCAAGGCCGCGGGCGTCGCCTACAAGGTCGGCAAGTTCCCCTTCACGGCCAATGGCCGGGCGCGCGCCATGCGCCATACCGAGGGTTTCGTGAAGTTCCTGGCGGATGCCGCGACCGACCGCGTGCTCGGCTGCCACATCATCGGCCCCCATGCCGGCGACCTGATCGCCGAGGTCACGGTGCTGATGGAGTTCGGCGGCTCGGCCGAGGACCTCGCCCGCACCTGCCATGCGCATCCGACGCTGGCCGAGGCGGTCAAGGAAGCCGCCCTCGCCGTGGACAAGCGTCAGATCCATATGTGAGGGGCGGTGGTCATTCGCTTCCGGCCCTGTTTGGTGTAAAATATGGGCATGAACCGTGATCGAGCCACCGCCGAATTGGTCTGCCGTGCCAAAACCTTGCGCGATCGTGGCGCACAGGCTGCGTTCGTCTATGGCTCGACTGCTCGCAACGAGGCGAGAGACGACAGCGACATCGATATTTTCATCGACATCGAGCCCGGCCGGAAATTCTCTCTGCTCGATCTCGTGGGAATGCAGCGCTTTCTTACGGAGGAACTCGGCGTTGCCGTCGATCTGACGACGCGATCGAGCCTGCATCCCAAGCTCCGGGCGCAGATCGAACGGGAAGCGATCCGAGTCTTCTGATGGCGCGTCGAAGCGACGTCGTCATCGAGGAGATTCTCGACGCAATCATGCTCATTGAGCAGGAGCTTGTCGGCCATACCCAAGCATCCTTTGCGACAGCGCTCTTTCTGCAGCGGGGAACGGAGCGGTCGCTCGAGATCATTTCCGAAGCCGTGCGCCATCTTCCGGACGCACTGCTTGAAATGCGACCGGAGATTGCTTGGAGTGACGTCCGCTCGATCGGTAACAGGATCAGGCATGAGTATTGGCGCGTCGACCCGGCGCTGATCTGGTCAATTGTTATGGACGACCTGCCCGCTCTACGCGCCGCGGTCGAGGATCTGCTCCGGCGCTCGCGCGCCTGAGACTTATCCCCGCCTTGCCCTGAACGCCGTCAGCGTGTTGCGCAGCAGGCAGGCGATCGTCATCGGGCCGACACCGCCGGGCACCGGGGTGATCGCGCCGGCGACGCTGATCGCTTCGGCGAAATCGACATCGCCGACCAGCTTGCCGTCGGGCGTGCGGTTGATGCCGACATCGATCACGGTCGCGCCGGGCTTGATCCAGTCGCCCCTGACGAAATGCGGCCGGCCGACCGCGGCCACCACGATATCGGCGCGGCGCACCACGGCGGCGAGGTCGCGCGTGCGGGAATGGGCGATCGTCACCGTGCAATCGGCCTGCAGCAGCAATTGCGCCACGGGGCGGCCGACGAGCTCGGAACGGCCGATCACGACGGCCTCCAGCCCCGCAAGCGTCGGCAGCACCTGCCGCAGCAGCAGCATGCAGCCGAGCGGCGTGCAGGGCACGAGGCCGTTCTTGCCGCCGGCGAGCTTGCCGGCATTGATTGGGTGCAGGCCGTCGACATCCTTGGCGGGGTCGATGGCATCGATGATCGTGCCGGTGTCGATATGCTTGGGCAGCGGCAATTGCACCAGGATGCCGTCGACCGCATCGTCGGCGTTCAGGCTGGCGATCTTGGCCAGGAGTTCGGCTTCGCTGGTCTCCGTGGGCAGGCGATGTGCGACCGAGTTCATGCCGATCTCGGCGGCGAGCTTTTCCTTCGAGGCGACATAGACCCGGCTTGCCGGATCCTCGCCGACGAGCACGACATGCAGGCCGGGAACGAGGCCACGCTCCGCCTTGATCGCCGTGACCTCGCGGCCGATCTCGGCCCTGAGCGCGGCGGCCGCCGCCTTGCCATCGATGATGCGCGCCTGATCCGGCATGGTCTGACAATCCTCGTCTCGTCCGCGAGCCGTTCTCATGCGCGATCGGCCCGGCGGCGACAAGCCCGGATGCGACGCCGGCTTGGTTGCACGCGTCATCGCGGGCCGGTATCGATCGCTGTGTCGGGATGCAAGGCCGTGCGGGAGAGGTGACGACGTGACCAGCGGTTTTGCTTGCCTGCCCAGCACAGCCTCCTTTCGCCTGAGCAATGCCCGCGCGCCGCTCTGCCTGCTCGACGGCGCTTCGTTCGCGGCCGATCGCGACGGGCTGGCAAAGGTCGATATCGGCATCGAGCATGGCCGTATCGCCTCGATCCTGCCGGCGGGAACCGAACCGCTGGAGGCAGGCGCAAGCTTCGATCTCGATGGCGGCATCGTGCTGCCACGCCTCGTCGACTGCCATGTCCATCTCGACAAGGGCCATATCTGGCCGCGCCGGCGCAACCCGGACGGCAGCTTCATGGGCGCGTTGAGCAATGTCCTGATCGACCGCGAGGCAAACTGGTCGGCGGTGGACGTGCGGACCCGGATGGAGTTCGGCCTGCGTTGCGCGCTCAGTCATGGCACGGCGGCGATGCGGACGCATCTCGACTCGCTCGGCAAGCAGATCGGCATCTCCTGGCCGGTCTTCGCCGAACTCAGGGCGGAATGGGCCGGTCGCATCGCGCTGCAGGCATCGCCGCTGTTCGGCATCCAGCTCGCGCTCGAGCCCGAGCATATGCGGGCGGTGACGGCAGCCGTGAAGACGCATGGCGACGGCATCTTCGGCTGCGTCAGCTATATGATCCCGCAGCTCGATGCTGCGCTCGACATCGTCTTCCGCACGGCGATCGAGAACGGCTTCGACCTCGATTTCCATGTCGACGAGACCAATGACCCTGAGGCGCGTTCGCTGGAGAACATCGCGGATGCCGCGATCCGCCATGGCTTCACCGGGAAGATCCTGTGCGGGCATTGCTGCTCGCTTGCCGTGCAGCAGCCCGATGACGAGGCGCGCATCATCGCCAAGGTCAAGGAGGCGGGGATCAGCGTGGTCTCGCTGCCGATGTGCAACATGTATTTGCAGGACCGTGCAGTCGGCCGCACGCCGCGCTGGCGCGGGGTCACGGCGCTGCATGAATTGAAGGCGGCGGGCGTGCCGGTGATGATCGCCTCCGACAACACCCGCGACCCGTTCTATGCCTATGGCGACCTCGACCTGATCGAGGTGCTGCGCGAAGGCACGCGCATCCTCCAGTTCGATCACTCCGGAACCGATTGGGCGAATGCGGTGGCGCGGACGCCGGCCGCGATCATGGGCGCGACTGGCGCCGGCGTGCTCTCGCCCGGCGGAGCGGCCGACCTGATCCTGACCCGCGCCCGCGACTGGACCGAGTTCTTCGCCCGTCCGCAGACCGACCGGACCGTGCTGGTACAAGGCCGCGCGATCGACACGACGCTGCCGGACCATCGCGAGCTCGATCATCTGATGGGGAGCGCGCATTCGTGATGCCGTGCCGTTTGTCTCTCCCGCGCCGTCATCCCGGGCTTGTCCCGGGATCCATCGGAGGCCGCTCCGCTCTACGATGGATCCCGGAGCTCCGCTTCGCTGCGTCCGGGATGACGATGCGGGTTTGGGTCGGTCAGAGTCAGGCTGAGTGGGGCAAGAGCGCATGACCGCCCGCTACGACATCGCCGGGTTGAAGGCCCGCCTCGGCGGCATCCGCAGCGAGGACAACCCGGCGCTGGTGAAGCAGAAGAGCCGCGACTTCTTCTGGTACTCACCGGTGCTGAAGCGCCAGCTCGACCATGTCACGGCCGACATCGTGGTGTCCCCGACAAGCGAGGCGGAGGTGCTGGAGGTGCTTGCCGCCGCGCATGTGCTGGGCATTCCGGTGACGCCGCGTGGCACGGGGACGGGCAATTACGGCCAGGCCATGCCGCTCTCGGGCGGCGTGCTGCTCGATCTCTCCGGCTTCAACAAGGTCAAGGCGATCGCACCCGGTCGCTATATCGCCGAGCCCGGTGCGATCATGGCGCGGATCGATGACGAGACGCGCAAGCATTCGCGCCAGGAACTCAGGCTCCACCCCTCGACGTACCAGACCGCCTCGATCGGCGGCTTCATCGCCGGCGGTTCGGGTGGCGTCGGCTCGATCAAATGGGGCGGATTGCGCGACTGGGGGAACATTATCGCGCTCAAGGTTGCGACGATGGAGGCCTCTCCGCGCATTCTGGAGCTGAGCGGCGAGGATCTGCACAAGGTTGCCCATGCCTATGGCACCAACGGCATCATCACCGAGGTCGAGATGCCATTGGCGCCGGCTTACGACTGGGTCGATGTCATCCTCGGCTTCGGTAGCTTGCGAGCCGCGACGGAGTTCGCCAATGATCTGGGCGAGCAGGACGGGCTGGCGCTGAAGAACCTTGCCGTCGTCGCTGCGCCGGCTCCCCATGATTATTTCCTGCGGCACAGGAAATTCCTGCCGCGCGACAGCCATCTCGTCATCGTCATGGCCGCCGATTTCGCGGTCGACTCGCTGCTGGCTTATGCGAGGCGGTTCAAGGGCGCCGAACTGCTGATGCGTTCGGACAGGCTCTCCCCGGAGGAGGCGAAGGGCCTGCCGCCCGCCTATGAGCTCGGCTGGAACCACACCACGCTCAGGGCGCTGCGCGTCGATCCCGCCATCACCTATCTCCAGGTGCTCTACCCGTTCCCGAACCAGATCGAGCTGGTCGAGGCGATCCATGCGCGTTTCGGCGATGAAGTGCTCTGCCATCTTGAATTCGTCCGCTTCGACGGCAAGATCACCTGCTTTGGACTGCCATTGGTGCGCTTCACCACGGAAGAGCGGCTGGAGGAGATCATGGCGATCCATGAGGCGATGGGCGCGCCAATCTTCAACCCGCATCGCTACACGCTGGAGGAGGGCGGCATGAAGCAGACCGACGAGGCCCAGCTCGCCTTCAAGCGCAAGGCCGATCCGCAAGGGCTGCTCAACCCTGGCAAGATGATCGCCTGGGAAGACCCGGCTTACGACTACGCTTCAGGCAAGACCTTCCTGTTCCGCAGCCTCTCCGAAGCGGGGGTGGGCTGACGATGCGCGTGCTCGTGCTCTACGCCCATCCCGATCCGGAGAGCTATGGCGCGGCGCTGCACGAGACGGTGGTGGCGAGCTTGCGTTCGGTGGGGCACGAGGTCGACGATTGCGATCTCTATGCCGAAGGTTTTGACGCCGTGCTGAGCCGGGCCGAGCGCGTGGGCTATCATGACCTCGCCAGCAATACGCGTCCCGTTGCCGGCTATGTCGAGCGGCTGCAAAAGGCCGAGGCGCTGGTGCTGTGCTTTCCGGTCTGGAATTTCGGCTATCCGGCGATCCTGAAGGGGTTCTTCGACCGGGTCTTCCTGCCCGGCATCTCGTTCAGATTGGTCGACGGCAAGGTCAGGCCCAATCTCTGGAACATCCGCAAGCTTGCGGTGGTGACGACCTATGGCGGCACGCGCTGGCGCGCGCTGCTGATGGGCGATCCGCCGCGCAAGTTGGTCAATCGGGTGCTGCGCGCGGTCTGCCACCCCAGCGCGCGGCCGCGCTATCTGGCGCATTACGACATGAACCGCGCCACGCCGGAGACCCGTAGGGCATTTTTAGACCGGGTTCGTGCTAATATCCTCCAGCTGTGAAGTATCTGTCTCACCCACGTCATCAGCGTGTCATGATCGCGGGCGATCTGAGAGCCGGCGAACGATCGCCGAAACCATTAGCAAGGACCGGCTCATGACCAAGTCGCTGGAGAAGAGCGTCGGCCGTGCCCTGCTGGTGACGGCGCGGCTGCATCGCGCGCGGATGGGCGAGCGGCTCAACGCGCTTGGCCTGTTCCCGGGCCAGGAGCAGGCGCTGAAGGCGCTGCAGCCCGCGCCGATGACGATGGGCGAGCTTGCGACCTTGCTCCGGGTCAAGCCGCCGACGGTCTCCAAGACGATCGGCCGGCTTTCCTTGCAGGGCCTCGTCACGCGCGAGGGCGGCAGCCGCGACGGACGCCTCGTCCAGGTCGCACTGACCGAACTCGGCCAGAAGACCGCCGGGACGCTGGATGCGGTCTGGAACCAGGTCGAGGACGAGTTGCTTGAACGTCTCGACGCGAAGGAGCGCAAGCAGCTCCGCAAGCTTCTCCGCAAAGCCGCCAAAGGATTGTCGAAAGCCGGCGTCGAGATCGAGGATGGCGATGTCGATGGCGACGAGGCCGATAGCGACGGCTGATACGCGCATGGATTGCATGCAGCCATCGACTGGCCTGAGGCCGTAAAACGGTTAAGTCTGCCTCTGGCATTCTGCCAGCGCATGACGGAATCTTTCTTGGCGGCCCATTCCCACACTCCGGAAACCAGCCGCACGCGGCTGGCCGCGATCGCGCTGATGTGTGGGGCCGTGCTGTGCTTCGCCATGCTCGATGCCAGCGCGAAATGGCTGTCGGCCTCGATGGATCCGGTGCAGGTGGTGTTCGCCCGCTATGCCGGCAGCATGGCGCTGGTCTGCCTGCTGCTCAATCCGTGGAGCCATCCCGGTATCCTGCGGACGCAACGACCCTGGCTCCAGGCTGTCCGCTCGCTGCTTCTGCTGGGCTCGACAATGCTGAACTTCATCGCGGTCAAATATCTCCAGCTCGCGGAGACCGTCTCGATCATGTTCGCGGGGCCACTCCTGGTGGCGCTGGTCTCCGGCCCACTCCTGGGGGAATGGCCGGGTCCACGCCGGCTTGTTGCCATCGGCGTGGGTTTTCTCGGCGTGCTGGTGATTACCCGGCCGGGCTTCGGCGGGATGCATCCTGCCGCCCTGCTCAGCGTGCTCGGCTGCGTCTGCTACTCGTTCTATTCGCTGGCGACGCGCAAGCTTGCCGCCTTCGATCCGCCGGAGACGACGATGGTCTATTCGGGCGTCGCCGGCACGCTTGCGATGCTGCCCTTGATCCCGTTCTTCTGGACGATGCCGCAAAGCCCACTGGTCTGGCTGGTGATGTTCGCGACCGGGGTGCTCGGCGGCTTCGGCCATTGGCTCCTGATCCTGGCGCATCGGCTTGCGCCGGCGACGGTGCTTGCACCCTTCATCTATTCGCAGATCGTCTGGATGATCGCGCTCGGCTGGTTTGCCTTCGGCCAGTGGCCGGACCGCTGGACCTTCATCGGCGCTGGCATCGTCATCGCCTCGGGACTGTACCTGCTCTACCGGGAGCGGGTCAGGCATGTGCCGGAGGAAGCGGCTTCAGCGCGGCTCGATTGAGCCTACAAAAGGCGTTTCATGCTCGGGCTCGACCCGAACATCTCTTTCCAGAGATTCTCGGGTCCACGCGGAGTTTATCCTTGGGCCGATCGAAGATCGGGCCCGAGGGCTTCGCCCGAGAATTGACGGGTGGGCTTTCAGACCGAGACCTGCGTGCCGACCTCGACGACGCGGCCGGTCGGGATCTGGAAGAAGCTCGTGGCGTCGGTCGCGCTCTTGGTCAGGCTGATGAAGAGCTTGTCCTGCCAGATCGGCATGCCCGATTGCGGCGAGGCCTTGATCGAGCGGCGCGACAGGAAGAACGAGGTCGACATGATGTCGAACTTGAAGCCCTGCTTGCGCAGCACGGCGAGCCCCTTGGGAATGTTGGGGCTCTCCATATAGCCATAGACCATCTCGACCCGCCAGAAATCGTCGGTGATCCGCGAGAGCCTGACGCGCTCCTCCTCGGCGACGCGCGGTGTGTCGGCCGAGCGCACGGTCAGGATCACATTGCGCTCATGCAGCACCTTGTTGTGCTTGAGGTTGTGCAGCAGCGAGGCGGGCGCCGTCTCGGGATCGCTGGTCAGGAACACCGCCATGCCCTTGACGCGCACGGGCGGGCTTTTCGACAGCATGCCGACGAGTTCGAGCAGCGGCACATCGGTCTTGCGTGTCTTGTCGAACAGGATCTTGGTGCCGCGCACCCAGGTCCACATCATGACGACGAGCACGATCGCCAGCAGCACCGGCATGTAGCCGCCGCTGAACAGCTTGAGCAGATTGGCGGCGAAGAAGGCGATGTCGATGACCAGGAAGGGCACGATCAGCGCCAGCGTCGCGATCAGGCTCCAGCCCCAGTTGCGGCGGATCACGATGAAGGCGAGCAGCGAACTCACCACCATCGTGCCGAACACGGCGATGCCATAGGCGTGCGACAGGTTCGACGAGGTCTTGAAGGCCCAGACCAGGAGCAGCACGACGACCAGCAGCAGCCAGTTGATGCGCGGGATGTAGATCTGCCCCGATGTGTGCTCCGAGGTGTGCCGGATCTCGAGCCGTGGCAGCAGGCCGAGCTGGATCGCCTGGCGCGTCAGGGAGAAGGCGCCGGTGATCACGGCCTGGCTCGCGATGATGGTCGCGACCGTCGCCAGGATGACGAGCGGCAGGATCAGGAAGTCCGGCGCGAGCTTGTAGAACGGATTGTCGATCGCGGACGGGTCCGACAGGATGAGCGCGCCCTGGCCGAGATAGTTCAGCCAAAGCGAGGGAAACACCAGCCAGATCCAGGCGCTCTGGATCGGCCCACGGCCGAAATGGCCCATATCGGCATAGAGCGCCTCGGCGCCCGTGACGGCCAGGCAGACCGAGCCGAGCACGGCCAGCGACACCGTAGGATGGTCGACGAAGAAGCGCAGGCCGTAATAGGGGTTCACCGAGGCGAGCACGGTCAGTTCGTCGGCGATGTGATAGATGCCCAGGCCCGCCAGCGCCGCGAACCAGACCAGCATGACGGGGCCGAAGAAATTCGCGACCTTTTCGGTGCCGCCGCTCTGCACCATGAACAGGCCGATCAGGATGATCGAGGCGATCCAGATCACATAGTCGTCGAGCACCGGCGTCACCAGCTTGATACCCTCGACAGCCGAGAGCACCGAGATCGCCGGCGTGATGACCGCGTCGCCATAGAACAGCGCCGCGCCCGCCATTCCCAAAAACAGCACGAAGCCGCCGCGCATGCGGCCCAGGCCACGCTGGGCCAGGGCGACCAACGTCAGGATGCCGCCTTCGCCATTGTTGTCGGCCCGCATCAGCAGCAGCACGTATTTCAGCGTCACGACGATGACGAGCGACCACAGGATCAGCGACAGCACGCCGATGACGATGTCGCGCGGCACCGGCGTGTCGGCTGCGGCATTGGTCAGTGCGCCATGGGCTGCGGTCGCGGCCAGAACCGTCTCGCGCAGGGCGTAGAGCGGGCTCGTGCCGATGTCGCCATAGACGACGCCGAGCGCTCCCAGCGCCAGGACCGCGAAGCTGTTGGTGGAATGGCCGTGCTTGTTCGCGCCGCCATGACTTGTGCCGCCATGACCATCATCGAGGCCGAAACGGGAATCCTCCGGCCGTGTGGTCGGTGGATTCGGCTGATCATGCCCCATCAGGGATCTCCGCGCGCGCTGCGGTGCAGCGAAAGGCCGGGGCGTCTAACACAAGCAGGCCGGCGCGCAAAGGCGCGCCGGTTCGATCTCACGGGGTCGCATCGCTCAGCCCGCCATAGCGCCGCGCGATATAGCCATCGACCATCGTCTTGAATTCGGCGGCGATGGCGGGGCCGCGCAGGGTCGTGACCTTGCGGCCATCGACGAAAACAGGGGCAACCGGCGCCTCGCCGGTGCCCGGCAGCGAGATGCCGATATCGGCATGCTTGGACTCGCCGGGGCCGTTGACGATGCAGCCCATCACCGCGACGTTCAGCGTCTCGACGCCGGGATAGCGCGTCTTCCATTCCGGCATGGAGCTTGAGATCCAGTTCTGGATGTCCCGCGCCAGCTCCTGGAACACTGTCGAGGTGGTGCGGCCGCAGCCGGGGCAGGCCGCGACCAGCGGCACGAAGGCGCGGAAGCCCATGGTCTGGAGCAGTTCCTGTGCGGCCTTGACCTCGAGCGTGCGGTCGCCGCCGGGCTCAGGCGTCAGCGAGAAGCGGATCGTGTCGCCGATGCCCTCCTGCAGCAGGATGCCGAGCGCAGCCGAGGAGGCGACGAGGCCCTTCGAGCCCATGCCGGCTTCAGTGAGGCCGAGATGGATGGCGTAGTCGGCCCGGTTCGCCAGCATGCGGTAGACCGCGATCAGGTCCTGCACGCCCGAGACCTTGGCCGAAAGGATGATGCGGTCCCGGCCCAATCCGATCTCCTCGGCGCGTTGCGCAGAGAGGAGAGCCGATTGCACCATCGCTTCGCGCATCACGGCGCGGGCGTCGAGCGGGGTGGCAGAGACGGCGTTCTCGTCCATCAGGACGGTCAGCAATTCCTGGTCGAGCGAGCCCCAGTTCGCGCCGATGCGCACGGCCTTGCCATGCTTGATCGCGAGTTCGACGATCTGGCCGAACTGCCGGTCCTTCTTGTCCTTGAAGCCGACATTGCCGGGGTTGATGCGGTATTTCGCCAGCGCCTCGGCGCAGGCGGGATGGTCGGTCAGCAGCTTGTGGCCGATATAGTGGAAATCGCCGACGAGCGGCACGTCGATACCGATGCGGTCGAGCCGCTCGCGAATATGGGGAACCGCGGCGGCGGCCTCATCGCGGTCGACCGTGATGCGGACGAGTTCCGAACCCTGCCGGGCAAGCGCCGCGACCTGCGCGATCGTGCCCGCGATATCGGCGGTGTCGGTGTTGGTCATCGATTGCACGACGATCGGCGCCCCGCCGCCGACGGTGACGGAGCCGACCAGGACCGGCACGGTCAGCCGGCGCGGCTGCGGTCCGGCCTGATCGGGAAGGCAGGGAGGCGACACGCGCTCGTTCATCCTTGAACGCTCCGGCAATGCTCGCAGCGGCCGACGATCTCGACCACCTGATGCGAGGGGGAAAACTGTCGCGTCTGCGCGATCGCCGCCACGGCCTTCTTCATGGCGGGCGAGGAATCCTCGTCGACGCCGCCGCAGGCCTCGCAGATCAGGAAGGCGACGACCTCGTCGGCGCCATGGCCGTGCAGGCAGGCGATATAGGCGTTGCGCGAGGAGAGCCGGTGGACGAAGCCCTGCTCGACCAGAAAATCGAGCGCGCGATAGATCGAGATCGGCGCGAGACGGCGCCCGCCGGCCGGCGAGATGCGGTCGGCCAGATCATAGGCCCCGACGGGGCGATGGTCGGCATGCAGCGCCTCCAGCGCCTTGCGGCGGATCGGCGTCAGCCTGAGACCGCGCTCGCGGCAAAGCTGCTCGGCCCGGGCCAGAGCCTCGGCCGCATGATTGCGATGGTCATGCGCATGCCGGCAGATTGCATCGTCAGCGCCGTCATGATCGTGTGCGTGTGGCTGCATTTTGGTCATGTTGCGTTGCAATAGGTCATCAGGCGCCGCGCCGCGACCTTTTTCCGGTCACCGACATATCGCCTGCTCGGCACCGAACCTAAGCATTTCTATCCTCAATGTCAGGAGCTTTGACGTTCATGTTCCTCAAAGACCGCTGCGCCGTGATTACCGGCTCGACCTCCGGCATCGGCCTCGCCTATGCCCATGCGCTCGCCAAGGAAGGCGCCAATCTCGTCATCAACGGCATCTTGCCCGCTGACGACGCCGAAAAGCTCCGTTCCGGGCTCGAAAGCGAGTTCGGCGTCAAGGCGCTGTTCTCGCCCGCCGACATGACCAAGCCTGACCAGATCGCCGGAATGATCGCCCAGGCCGAGGCCGCCTTCGGGGCGGTCGACATCCTCGTCAACAATGCCGGCATCCAGCATGTCGCCCCGATCGAGGAATTTCCGATCGCGACCTGGGACATGATCATCGCGATCAACCTGACCTCGGCCTTCCACACCACGCGCGCGGCGCTGCCGAAGATGAAGGCGAAGGGTTGGGGCCGGATCATCAACACGGCCTCGGCGCATGCCTTCGTCGCCTCGCCCTTCAAATCCGCCTATGTCTCGGCCAAGCACGGCATCGCCGGCCTGACCAAGACGGTGGCGCTGGAAGTCGCGACCAACGGCATCACCGTGAACGCGATCGCGCCCGGCTATGTCTGGACGCCGCTGGTCGAGAAGCAGATCCCCGACACGATGAAGGCGCGCAACATGACCAAGGAACAGGTCATCAACGACGTGCTGCTGACGGCGCAGCCGACCAAGGAGTTCGTCACGGTCGAGCAGGTCGCGGCGCTCGCAGTCTTCCTGTGCACGGATGCGGCAAAGTCGATCACTGGCGCAATTTTGCCGATAGATGGCGGCTGGACCGCGGCGTGACCGGTCGACGCAAGCGCAGCTCGGCGCGGGTCAAAGGGCTTGCCGGCCCCAAGGCCGAGAAGACCGTCTCGCTGGCGCTCCAGGGCGGAGGCGCGCATGGCGCCTTCACCTGGGGTGTGCTCGACGCGATCCTGGAGGATGGGCGGCTGGCGATCGAAGCGCTGTCGGGCACCAGCGCAGGCGCGATGAATGCCGTCGTGCTGAGCGAGGGCTGGCTCGAAGGCGGCCCGGACGGCGCGCGCACCAAGCTCGAAAGCTTCTGGCGGGCGATCAGCGTCGACGGCAAATATGGCGGCTCGGAGCGCTCGCTGATCGACACCATGCTCGGTGCCTGGGGCAACAGCGGCACGCCGCCGGGCCTGATCTGGTTCGAGATGTTCTCGAAGGTGGCGAGCCCCTATGACGTCAACCCGCTCAACATCAACCCGCTGCGCGGCGTCATCGCCGACCTGATCGATTTCGAGAAGGTGCGCGCGAGCGCGGACGTCAAGCTCTTCATCGCCGCGACCAATGTCCGCACCGGCAAGATCAAGGTCTTCACCGGCGACGAATTGAGTCCCGATCATCTGATGGCCTCGGCCTGCCTGCCGATGCTGTTCCAGGCTGTCGAGATCGCGGGCGAGGCCTATTGGGATGGCGGCTATATGGGCAATCCGGCGCTGTTCCCGCTATTCTACGAGGCCCATTGCGACGACATCATGCTGGTGCAGATCAACCCGCTGCAGCGCAAGGAACTGCCCACCAATGCCCGCGCGATCCAGGACCGGCTGAACGAGATCACCTTCAACGCCTCGCTCCTGCGCGAATTGCGCGCGATCGAGTTTGTCAACAAGCTCGTCGACAGCGGCAAGCTGCCGACCGAAGAGTACAAGCGCGTGCTGATGCACCGGATCGATGGCGGGCTGCCCTTGGCGCAGCTGACCTCGTCCTCGCGGATGAATGCGGACTGGGATTTCCTGCTGCGCCTGCGCGACATGGGCCGGGCGGCGGCGAAGCGCTGGCTCAAGCGCAATTACGAGGCGATCGGCAAGGCCGGCACGCTCGACCTCAAGGAGGCGATCTCTTAGCAGCCTCCGCTTGCAATGCCGGAGCGAGCGGGGTCGAAAATGCGCCCGCGGCGAGTTGCCCAATATCGATCCCGATGCCATTGCAGAGCCGACACCAATCGGGAAGTTCACATGACCAAGCTGATCGTCACCGCCGGCCCCTTTACCTTCGAGGGCAAGCTCGAACTCGAAGCCGCACCCAAGACCTGCGCCGCCTTCCTCAGGCACATGCCGTTCGAGAGCAAGATCGTGCATGTGCGCTGGAGCGGCGAGGGCGTCTGGATGCCGCTCGGCGAACTCGACTTCGGCGTCGGCTATGAGAACCACACCAGCTACCCGGCGCCCGGCCAGATCATCCTCTATCCCGGCGGCATCAGCGAGACCGAGATCCTGCTTGCCTATGGCGGCGTGCATTTCGCCAGCAAGATGGGCCAGCTCGCCGGCAACCACTTCATCACACTGACCTCGGGGCTGGAAAACCTCTACACGCTCGGCCGCAAGACGCTGTGGGAAGGCGCGCAGGAGATCAAGTTCGAACTGGCGTGAATTCTACTGGGGTGGTCGTCTGCGCTTCCGGTGTTCACGGACATATGTCCGCTCCGCTCCGGTTCTCGACGGGCCACGCCAACCGACTCGCCCCAGCGAATTCCCGCCTGCTGTTTCGTAGCGGTGTGTCGGCAGGCGGCAGAATCTTGCGCAGGCGCGCTGAAAATTCGCGCGCCGCGCGGATTGCGGGGCTGTCGTGAAGCGGCCATGATTTCGTACCGGGAGGAACGAAATCGATGGTCGCGTTTCCAAAAGCCGACATGGTCCTGCAGAATGGGCCTGTCTTTCTCGGTTTGAGAGAAGGATATGCTACGGCGGTGGCGCTCTGGGCCGGCAAGGTGCTCGCGACCGGCACACCCGCCGAGATCGCGCCATTGATCGGCCCCGGCACCAAGGTGATCGAGCTTGCCGGCCGGACGGCGACGCCGGGCCTCTATGAGGCGCATCTGCATTTGCTGCCGCTCGGGCTGACCATGTTGGAGCTCGACATCCGGCCGCGCTTCGTGCGCACGCTCGACGACTTGCTGGAGATGATCGCGAAGCGCGCCGCCGAGGTGAAACCGGGCGAATGGATCCTGGCGCGCGGCTATGACCAGTTCGAGCTCGACGTTAAGCGCCATCCGCATCGCACCGAACTCGACAAGGCCGCGCCGAACAACCCCGTCTATATCGTGCGCGCCTGCGGCCATCTCTCGGTCGCCAATTCGATGGCGCTGAAGATCGCCGGCATCACCGAGGCGACGCCGGTGCCGCCGGGCGGCGCGATCGAGCAGGTCAATGGCTCGCTCACCGGCCTGATGGCCGAGAACGGCCGCGACCCGATCAAGGCCGTGATCCCGGACCCGACCGATGAGGAGCTGGTCGAGGCAATCGAGCGCGCCGGGCGCTATTGCAACTCCTTCGGCATCACCAGCGTGATGGATGCGGCCGTCGGCATCCGCTCCTATTACCGCGAGGTCGCGGCCTATCGTACGGCGCAGCGCACAGGCCGCCTGCCGGTGCGCACCAATATGTGCCTGCTCGGCGGGCATAACGGCATCGTCGAGCAAGCTTACGCCGACGGGCTGGTAACGGGCGCGGGCGACGACTGGCTCAGCGTCGGCCCGGTCAAGATCTTCACCGACGGTTCGGCCGGGGGGCGCACCGCGGCGATGAGCGAGCCTTATCTCGGCGAGCCCGAGACCAGCGGCATCTTCTGCCTGACCGACCCCGAGATGGACGCGCTGACGCGCGATTACCACGCCAAGGGCTATCAGCTCGCGGTTCATGCCATCGGCGACGCCGCGATCGAGCAGACGCTGAATGCGATGGAGGCGGGGCTCAACGACCATCCCGATCCCGATCGCCGCCATCGCATCGAGCATTGCGGCTTCAACTCGCCCGCGCAGATCGCGCGCATGGCCCGGCTCGGCATCGAGCCGGTGCCGCAGCCGGTCTTCATCTATGATTTCGGCGACCTCTATCTCTCGGTGCTCGACGAGAAGCGCGCCAGCGAGAGCTATCCGATGCGCGACTGGATCGCGGCGGGGTTGAAGCCCGCGGCCTCCTCCGACGCGCCGGTCTGCGATGCGAATATCTGGCCCAACATCTACACCATGCTGACCCGCAAGAGCTCGCGCGGGACGGTGATCGGCGGCGACCAGGCCCTGACGATCGACGAGGTGATCGCCGCCTACACCGATTTCGGCGCCTATGTGAACCGCTCTGAGACCTATCGCGGCCGGCTGCTGCCGGGCATGGCGGCTGACGTCGCCGTATTCTCGCGCGACCTCTCCAAGGCGACGCCGGAACAGCTCTTGCACGAGACCCGCTGCGACCTGACGATCATCGAGGGCAAGGTGGTGTACGAGGCGGAGGCGTGATGGGCTATGGCTCGTCCATGAACCCGATTGATCTGGAGCCTCCGCGTCATCCCGGACAAGCGGCGTCAGCCGCGCCGATCCGGGATCCATCGGAGGGATTCGGCGCTCCAGGATGGATCCCGGATCCCCGCGGAGTTTATCCTTGGGCCGACCGAAGGTCGAACCCCGGGGCTCCGTCCGGGATGACGGTGCGTTTCGGGATCACAGCGATTGACGGTCCCTGCCCATGCTGAACCACATCGCTCAGCGCCTCGCCCTTTCGGTGCCGGTGCTGTTCGGCGTGCTGCTTTTTGGTTTCCTGCTGCTGCAACTCGTTCCCGCTGACCCCGCCGCGATCATCGCCGGGCCGATGGCGAGTCCTGAGCTCGTCTCGCAGATCAGGCAGGATATGGGGCTCGACCGGCCGATCGTCATTCAGTTCGCGATCTATATGGCGCGCGTGCTGCAGGGCGATCTCGGCGTCTCGCTGATCTCGAACACCCGCGTCACCACGGAGCTGGCCGAGGCGATCGGCCCGACCGCCGAGCTGATGTTCGCCTGCCTGGTCTGGGCGGTGCCGCTGGGCATCGCGCTTGGGACGATCGCTGCGGTCTATCGCGGGCGCCTGCTCGACCGGCTGGTGATCGCGATCTCGGTCGCGGGCGTCTCGACGCCGGTGTTCTTCATCGGGCTGATCCTGATGCAGTATATCGGTTACCACTGGGAGCTCCTGCCCTTCATCGGGCGCGGCGGGCCGCTCTGGAGCCTGGAGGGGCTCGCCTCGATCGTGCTGCCGGCATTGACGCTCGGGCTGGTTTTCATCGGGCCGATCGCGCGGATGACGCGCACCGCCGCGCTCGAAGTGCTGAACGCCGACCATGTCCGCACAGCCCGGGCGAAGGGATTGGCCGAGCGCACCGTCATCCTCCAGCATGTGCTGCGCAACGCCTTGATCCCGGTGGTGACGCTGATCGGCCTTCAGGCCGGCTATCTGCTCGGCGGGGCGGTCGTCACCGAGACGATCTATTCCTGGCCGGGTGTCGGGCGGCTTGCGGTCGGAGCGATCCTGGCGAGCGATTTCCCCCTGGCGCAAGGGGCGATCCTGGTGCTGGCGCTGGCCTTCCTGGTGATCAATCTGATCGTCGACATGCTCTATGCCGTGCTCGATCCGCGGGTCGAGAGCCATGGCTGACCTGACGACCCAGGCCGCGCCGGTGGAGGCGCAACGGAGCTGGCTCTCGCCGATCTGGCGGCGGATCCTTGGCGACAAGCTCGCCTTAGTGGCAGCGATCATCCTCCTGGCGATCGTGCTTGCGGCGCTGTTTGCGCCCTGGCTTGCGCCCTTCGACCCCTATGAGACGACGCGCCGCCCGTTCATTCCGCCGCGCTGGAGCGAGGGCTCGCTGCCGCAATACTGGCTCGGCACCGACGGGCAGGGGCGCGACATGCTCTCGCGCCTGCTCTACGGGACGCGATTGACGCTGGTGATGGGGCTGGCCTCGATCATCCTCGGCGGCGGGCTCGGTGCGATGCTGGGCTTGCTCGGTGCCTTCTATCGGCGGCTCGACCCTTATGTGATGCGCTCAGCCGACATTCTGCTCTCGTTCCCCGCCATTTTGCTGGGGCTGGCACTCGCTGCCGTCGTCGGCCCCGGACTCACGGCCATCGTGATCGCGCTCTCGATCGCTACGGTGCCGGATGTCGCGCGCATCACCCGCAGCGCCGCGATCGTGGTGATGGGGCAGGATTACATGGAGGCAGGCCGAGCGCTCGGCCTGCCGGACAGGACGCTGATCTGGCGCTATCTGGCGCTGAACTGCGTCTCGCCGGTCTTCGTCTTCATGACGCTGCGCTTCGGCCAGATCATCCTGATCGGGGCGGCGCTGTCCTTCCTGGGGCTGGGCGTGCGCCCGCCCGAGGCGGAGCTTGGCATGATGGCCTCGCTCGGGCGCGACGCCTTGTTCTTCGCGCCGCATATCTCGCTGCTGCCGAGCCTCACGATCATCGCGATCGTACTCTGCGTGAACCTGCTTGGCGATGCGCTGCGCGATCTGCTCGATCCGCGCATGAGGAATATGTGAGGCGCGCCACCGACATTGAATTCATAACAAAGGGGACAAAGATCGTGAGAGAGCTGAAATCCATCGTCATGGGGGCCTTCCTCGGCCTCGCTGCCTTTGCCGGCCCGGCGCTCGCGCAAGGCTCCAATGCCAGCCTCACCATTGTGCGCGAGGTCGACAGCGACCGCTATGATCCGCATCGCTCGACGGCGCGCTCGGCCTCCGAAGTCCTCTTCATGATGGCCGACACGCTGGTCTCGCTCGACCACGACATGGCGACGATCAAGCCCGGCCTCGCTACCGCCTGGACGATGGCGCCCGACGGCAAGACCTACACCTTCAAGCTGCGCAACGACGTCTCCTTTTGCGACGGCAAGAAGCTGACGGCGCAGGATGTGGTCTATTCGATCAAGCGCTGGATCGATCCCGCGACGCGCTCGCCGGTGGCTTGGCGCGCCGGCAAGATCGAGGACATCGTCGCGACCGACGATTACACGGTCGAATACAAGCTCAAGGCGCCGTTCTCGGAATTGCTCTACCAGCTCACCCAGAGCTTCGCGGTGATCATCGACAAGGCCAATGTCGAGGCGCTCGGTGCCGATTTCGGGGTCAAGGGCTTCAACGGAACCGGCCCCTATTGCTGGGGCGACTGGAAGCCGCGCAACGAGTTCCGGCTGAAGCGCCACGCCGCCTATAAATGGGGCCCGCCGATCTATCAGAATACCGGGCCGGCGCAGATCGAGGAGATCGTCTGGCGCATCGTGCCGGAGGACAACACCCGTCTGGCCGCGGTGATGACCGGCCAGACCCAGGTGACGCAATATGTGCCCTATTCCGGCATGGCCCAGATGCGCGCCAACAAGAACCTCAGGATCGTCGAGTCGAAGGAGGCGTTCTGGACCTATTTCGTCGGCTTCAAGATCGACAAGGAGGGCGTCAGCGATCCGGCCGTGCGCAAGGCGATGGTGATGGCTGTCGACCAGAAGGCGATCGCCGAAAACCTCTATTTCGGCGAGGTCGAGCCGGCCTACAGCTATATCTCGACCGAGGCGCTGGACTGGAACAAGGCGCTGACGCCGAAGCTGATCAAGACCGATGTCGCCGAGGCCAACAAGATCCTCGACGCGGCCGGCTGGTTGAAGGGGCCTGACGGCTTCCGCATGAAGGACGGCAAGAAGCTCTCGCCGGTCGTCTATGGCTTCACCGGTTCGACCTGGCAGAAGCTGATGGAGGCGATCCAGGGCGATCTGCGCAAGATCGGCGTCGATCTCAGGGTCCAGCTCTTCGATGCCACCATCGCCTGGGGCAAGATGGCGACGCAGGAGTTCGACATGTTCGGGATGAGCTTCCCCTATATCTCGGCCGGCGATGCGCTGAACCTGTATTTCCCCTCGGCCAATGCGCCGACGCCCAACCGGATGAACTGGAAGGACCCGGCGACGGACGAATTGCTGACCAAGGGCATCACCGCGCTGAACGATGCCGACCGTGCGGCCGCCTATGGCGAGGTCCTGACGAAGGTGCATGAGGCGGCGGTCTGGCTGCCGCTCTATCACGAGCCGATGAAGATCGCGGCCTCGGCAAGGCTCGCCCCCTTCAAGGCCCACAACATCTATGGTTGCGGGCTGTATAAGGGGCTGGATCTGAAGTTCGTTCGCTGAACCTGTTCAACCAGAAGGACGCGGGGGTGAGGGGGCGGCCGTTTGACACTGTGGCTGTGCCCTGACCGCAGCGGATGTCGGGTTTAGCCCCGCTGGTCCAACGGCCGACACCTCACCCTGCCCTCTCCTTACAGGAGAGGGTTCCCCGCGCTTCACCACCCAACGCCTCGCCTTCACGCCGGAGCCCAGCCCATGCCGATCACCCTTATCCAGAACGCCAGCTGGATCGTCGCCTATGACGCCAAGGCCAAGGGCCATGTCTATCTGCGCGATGGCGATGTCGCCTATGAGGGCGACCGCATCCTGCAGGTCGGCGGAAGCTATAAGGGCCGGGCCGATGCGACGATCGATGGGCGCGGCAAGATGGTCATGCCCGGCCTCGTCAACATCCACTCGCACCCCTCCTCGGAGGCGATGTGCAAGGGCTGGAACGACGAGCTCGGCAGCGCCAAGATGTATGGCACGGCGCTCTACGAGTTCATGCCGCTGTTCCGCTGCGACGCCGCCGGCGTCAAGCCTTGCGCGCAGGTGACTTATTCCGAACTGCTGATGTCGGGCGTCACCACGCTGGTCGACATGTCCGCCGCCTGGGACGGCTGGTTCGAGACCTTCAAGGCCTCGGGCCTTCGCGCGGTTTTTGCGCCGATGTACCGCTCGGCGCGCTGGTACACCGATAACGGCCATCTCGCGCAATATGAGTGGGACGCCAAGGCCGGCGAGAAGGCGATGGCGCAGGCCATGAAGCTGCTGGACCAGGTTGCGGCTGACGCAACGGGCAGGCTCTCGGGCATGGTCTCGCCCTCGCAGATCGACACCTGCACGCCCGAACTGATCCAGGCGAGCTATGAGGAGGCGGAGACGCGAAAAATCCCCTTCCAGATTCATGCCGCCCAGAGCGTGGTCGAATTCCATGAGATCACGCGCCGGCATGGCATGACGCCGGTGGAGTGGCTGGAGGAACTCGACGTGCTCGGGCCGTTCTCGATCATCGGCCACGGCATCTTCCTCGACCATCACTCCTCGGTGAAATGGCCGGCGACCGACGATATGGGCGCTCTGGTCGAGACCGGCACCAATGTCGCGCATTGCCCGATCGTGTTTCAGCGCCGCGGCATCGCGATGCAGAGTTTTGGGCAATATGTCGCGGCCGGCATCAATGTCGGCATCGGCACCGACACCTATCCCCACCATATGCTGGAGGAATTGCGCGCGGTCTGCATCGGCTCGCGCATGATGGCCGAGGACGTCTATGACGTGCGGACCTCGGACGCTTTCAACGCGGCGACGCTGGGCGGCGCCAAGGCGCTCGGCCGCGACGATATCGGCCGGCTCGCCAAGGGCGCGAAAGCCGACATCGTGCTGGTCGACGTCACCCATCCGATGATGCGCCCGCTGCGCGACCCCGTCCGCAGCCTGATCTATGCGGCGGGCGAGCGGGCGGTGACGACCGTGATCGTCGACGGCGTCACGGTGGTCGAGAACGGCAAGGTGCTGACCATGGACTATGCCAGCGCCGCCGCCGAGCTGGAGGAGGCGCAGCGCCGGGCCGAGCCCAACGTCAAGGGTCTCGACTGGGCCAAGCGAGACCATCTCGAGATCTCGCCGCTGACCTTTCCGGCTGGCCGGGGCTGAACGCAGGCGATTGCCCGACGGCGTGGTTCGGGTGAGGCCCTAGACCGATTGTTTGTCCGCAGAGGCTTCGCCATTCGCTGGAGGCGCGCTGCATAGCGCCAGCATGGCGCGGGCGATTTCCGCCTCGCCCATGATCGTCAGGCTCGCGCCGCATTTGGTCAGATGCTCGACTGCCGCGTCCGAATGGGCGCGGGCGACGATCGGCAGCGCTGGATTGTCGCGTCGCGCCTGCTCGCAGACCTGGCCGGCCTCGAAGCTCTCGGGAATGGCGACGAAGAGCCGGCGCGCCCGCGCCAGGCCGGCGGCGGCGAGCACGCCGGGATCGGCGGCGTTGCCGACGAGCACCGCGGCGCCCTGGCTCCTGGCTGCGGCGATGGCGTCAGGCTGTTCCTCGATGACGAGCACGGTCTCGCCATGCGCCACCAGGCCCGCTCCCAGGAGCGCGCCGACCCGGCCATAGCCGACGATGACCATGTGATCGCTCAAGCTGGTCGGGACGATGTCGCGCTCGGGTTCCGGCTCAGGCGCTGGCTTGGCAGCGCTCGGCTTGGGCTTTGCCGGGCTCGTCTCCGTGGCGAAGCGCTCGATGATCGCAAACAGCACCGGGTTGAGCAGGATCGAGAGGATCGCGCCCGCCAGGATCAGGTCGCGGCCCTGTTCGGGCAGGATCGCCAGCGAGACGCCCAGGCCCGCCAGGATGAAGGAGAACTCGCCGATCTGCGCCAGCGACGCCGAGATGGTCAGGGCGACGGCGTTCGAACGGCCAAAGGCGCGCACGATCAGCCAGGCAGCGAGCGATTTGCCGAACAGGATGATGGCGAGCGTTCCCAGCAGGGGCAGCGGCGCGCGCAGCAGGATGCCGGGGTCGAAGAGCATGCCGACAGAGACGAAGAACAGCACCGCGAAGGCGTCGCGCAGCGGCAGCGATTCCTCGGCGGCGCGCTGGCTCAATGGCGATTCGTTCAAGATCATGCCGGCGAAGAAGGCGCCGAGCGCGAAGGAGACGCCGAACAGGCTTGCCGCCATGAAGGCGACGCCGAGCGCCAGTGCCAGCACGGCGAGCCTGAACAGCTCGCGCGAGCCGGTATGGGCGACCCAATGCAGCACCCAGGGGATGACGCGCCGCCCGACGATGAGCATGAAGGCGACGAAGGCCACGACCTTGGCGAGCGTCAGCCCCAGCACGCCCCAGAGGCCGAGGTCGAACTGCCCGGAGAGCGGAACGGGCGTGCCGGGCTTGGCGCCGTTCAGGGCGTCGGCAATGGTCGGGATCAGGACGAGCGCCAGGACCATGGCGAGATCCTCGACGATCAGCCAGCCGACCGCGATCTTGCCCTTCTCGGTCTGGACCAGCCGGCGCTCCTGGAGCGCGCGCAGCAGCACGACGGTGCTGGCGACCGAGAGCGCGAGCCCGAAGACGAGACCCGCGACCCAACCCCAGCCAAGCCAAAGCGCCAGGCCCAGGCCGAGCAAGGTCGCCACCGCGATCTGGACGAGAGCGCCGGGGACCGCGATGGTTTTGACCGAGAGCAAATCCTTCAGCGAGAAATGCAGGCCGACGCCGAACATCAGCAGGATGACGCCGATCTCGGCCAGCTCGTTGGCGAGGCCCTGATCAGCGACGAACCCGGGCGTGAAGGGGCCGACGGCGACGCCGGCGAGGAGATAGCCGACCAGGGGGAGAAGCGCAGCTTCTGAGCAAGCGCTCCGAAGACAAAGGCGAGGCACAGGCCCGCGACGAGAATGGCGATCAGCGGGCCAGGATGCATCAGGTCTCCAGAAGGCGGGCAGGATTACGGAAGGCGCAGGAATACGGGAGGTAGATGGTGGCTCGCGAGAGCACTCGAAGCATGGCGTCTGGGTCGCGCAATTTCAACCTTGAGGCGGTCTTTTCAGAGTGCTTTCGACGAGGCGATGTAGCGTTTCCGCCAGGTGGCCGTCGACCTCGCCGGTGGCCTCAGGCCTTCGGCTTGTCCAGCAGGACGCGACCCTGCTTCTCGACGCCAAGCTTCAGCGTCTCGGCGAAGGTCGCCAGCATCCAGGGCAGCATCATCTCGACGCGCACGAGCCGCTCCTCGACGGTGAGGCTGCCCCGCACCGTATAGCCCAGCGCCGCCACGCCGAAATCCAGCGTGTCGCCGCGCCACTCCTCCTCGACGAGTTGCATCTTCACCATGCCGAGCTTGTCGCGGATGCGGTCGACACCGCCATGGATGCGCGCGAGCGCGGCCTCGCGGCCGAGCTCATGGGAAATCGTGATGCTGACGGGCTTGGCCATGGGGCTCGCAGTCGAAGGGGCGGCGGCAGACGCGCCCACGCCCGGGGCGCCAGAATTCCGGCGGTTCCACGCGAGATCACGTCAGGATGCAGGATAGGCTGCGAAAGCCGGGTGAGCCAGAGGGGGCGGCTTCAGAGCCGAGAGCCTTGCTCACGCGAAAAACCGGTACCCAGTTTTTCGCGCAAGGCTCTAGAGGCTGCGCTCGTTCAGCGCCTTCTGGCCATGCTCGGTGACGAGCCAGCGCCCGCCGAGCGGCTCGACGAGGCCGCGATCCTTCAGCACGACCAGCATGTCATCGTCGAAGATGAAATGGGTGGTCTGTTCTTCGATGCTCTCGAGGGCGATCCATTCCGGGTCCGACATCACGCCAGGGCGGGCGATCTGGAGGTGCTGTGTTTGCATGAGCGTCTCCTTCTCGATTGGGATGGATGATTGCTCGATTGGAATGGACGATGCTGAATCCCATCCAATCTTGGCGCTGTCATGACCGAGGCCCGTCCAAAACAAGCCTTTGCCGGCAAGGCTTTGCGCGCCAGCCCGCGTTGACGTGAAAGGGCTGGCAAAAGGGGCTGGCGAAGGGCGGAAACCGGGTGCCGGTGCGTGCTGTTCTCGCCGCCGGGTGGAACTCTCACATCGCTGCCTCGTTGATTGGGCTTGGATCTGTCTCTTGAAGGAGGTTCGCTGTGGCGACCATGAACAAGTTTCCGCCCGACATGCCGAAAGGCTGGGACGAAGCCGGTGACGAGATCGACAACGCGACCAGCAGCCTGCGTGCCAAGGCCGCCGATGTTGCCGACAAGGCGACGGAGACGGTCAAGGGCGGCTACTCCCGAGCCAAGGACGCCTTGACGGATATCGACCCGGTCGAGACCGCCCGCGAGGGCGGCCAGGCGGTGATACGCGCGGTCGAGCGCAATCCCGTCGTCGCGTTCGGACTGGGTGCGCTGGGCATCGGACTGATCGCCTGGGCGAGCCTGCGCTCACCTCCCGCATCGCGCTGGGAGCGCTACCAGCCCGATTTCGACAGGCTGCGTGGCCTGTTCGGCGATTACGGCAAGGATGCCGCCAAGTCGGGCGAGGGCGCGCTGAAGAGCGGCCAGCAATGGCTGAACGCCTATGGCGGCGATGCGCGCGACTATGCCGGCTATGGCGGCCGGATGATCGCGCAGCGGGCTCAGAAGGAGCCGATCGCGGCGTTGCTGGGGATCGGGTTGGCGGTCTATGCGCTGGGATCGCTGCTGGGGTCGTCGAGTGAGTCGGCTCCCGCACGCAAGCGAGCTGCACCGAAGCGCTGACGGCCCAGCCTCGATCACGTCGCATTCGGAGGGGTCCGTCCGAATGCGAAAAGCGTGATCGATTCCTGGAGTTTAGAGAATTGCTCTTGTGACCGCAAAAAACCCCGCAGCCTTTCGGCCGCGGGGTTTTGATTTTCACACGGACGAGCCTGTCAGATCAGACAGGCTCGTCGTTGTTCAGGTATCAATACCAGCCGTAGCCGCGACGGCCATAATAGCCTCGGCCGTAATAGGAGCGGTTGTCAGCGGCAACGAGAGCCCCGCCGATGACGCCAGCGGCGACGCCGGCTGCAACAGCGCTGCTGGCTTCGGAGTTGGCGCGGCGGTTTTCGGTGAAGTTGGCCGAGCGGCACTGCTGATAGGCGCGTGTGCCGGGGCGGAAGCCCTGCGCCTCGCAGGTGATTTCGGCGTCGGCGAGCGATTCCTGGCGCGTCTGGCAGCCAGCAACAACGGCGGCCAGGGCGCCAACGATGAGAAGGGTACGCATCATTTTTCCTTTTCAGCCTCCCAATGGATGCGAGGACTTAAAATACACACGCCGCTGCAGGTCAAGAACAACCGCGTGAATTGGTTCAAGTCGGCCCGATCGTCATGGGAATACTGCGCCGCCTTGAGGGCGCCTTTGTTTAGCCGACCTTGCGCCCCGGTTTCTCGACGACCTTGCCCGAGCGGGCGAGGGTGGCGATTTCCAGGGCCGGCATCCCGGATTTCTCGGCGATGGCGCGGTCCTGCTCCATGATGGCTTCGCGCGCGGGCTCGTCGCCGTCGAGGCCGCCGAGCAGTGCGGTCGGCACCCGCCGGTTGGAGCGGCGCGAGCCATCGGTATAGACGACGTCGAACATCACGAATTCGGCATCGAGCGGCTTCGATTTCTTGCGGGCCATGATCGGGTCCTTTCGGAAAATGGACGGGCCGCGCAATGCGGCGGCTAAAGTCCCAATGTCTGAAACCGTCTCCCACCGAAGGTGGAAGCTGAATCTATGCGAAAAACCGGTTCCCACTTTTCGCATCCTGCTCCAGGCGTGGCGGCGGGTGGCGCGCGGCCTCTGCAGGTGTCGCGCGACGCCTAGACCATGGTTCGCGCCGATGCAATGCGACATGCCGGCCCGGTTCTGCGAAGGGCGCGGCCGGGATGGGCGAAATTTGCGCGGCCGCGCCGAAGATGCGGGCATGATCGCGGCTGGTCGCGCTTGTGGGCGGCATGGCTGGGCGCCAAGAGCAGGATGCGGAAAAGTGGGAACAGGTTTTTCGTATTGATCCGGCTCTAGGTCAGCCGCCGTCGCGTGCAAGCCGTGTGCGTGACCAAGCAGCGTGAAAGGACGTTTCTTGAGAGTTCTGATCTTCGGTGGGGTCGGTTTCGTCGGGCTCAACATCGCGGAGGCGATGCTGGCGAAAGGTGACGACGTTGTTGTGTTCGACCGCATGGCGTTGCCTGCTGCCATCGGGAAGGCCCTTTCTCGGCTGCCGGGGCGCTTGACCGCTGTCCAGGGGGACGTCACCGACAAGGTGGCGATTGCCGAGGTGGTGCAGCCCGGCGTGGACGTCGTCGTCATGGGCGCTGCGATTACCGCCGGGGCGGCGCGTGATGCGCGCGAGCCGGAGACGATCCTGCAGGTCAATCTGCTCGCTCAGGTGCCGATCCTGGAGGCGGCGCGGGCCGCGGGTGTCCGGCGCGTCGTCAATCTGAGTTCGGCTGCCGCTTATGGGGTCGCCGGAGAGCGCTCTCAGGAGCTCGGCGAGGAGACGCCGGGTGATCCGGTCAGCCTCTATGCCATCAGCAAATGGGCGAGCGAGCGCGTCGGCGGGCGGCTGGCCGATCTCTGGGGGCTCGATCTGGTCTCCTTGCGGCTCAGCGGCGTCTTTGGCCCCTGGGAGCGTGCGACGGGCGTGCGCGACACGCTGAGCCCGCAAGCCCAGATCCTCGCTGCTGCCGGGAAGGACGAGCCAGCGATCCTGCCCCGACCGGGCCTGCGCGACTGGATCTACGCGCCCGATCTCGCCGAGGCGGTGCGGATCGTGGCGGGCGCGCCGGCCTTGCGTCGTCGGCTCTACAACATCTCGACGGCGCGGCGCTTCGCGGCCCTGGAGTGGGGGCGGGCGCTGGCGGCCAATTTTCCCGGTTTCATCTGCCGCCTGGCCGGGCCCGGCGAGGCGGCGACGATCGACCTGCACGGACCGGGCGACCGCGCGCCGCTTTCCACTTCGCGCATGAGGGAGGAATTCGGCTGGGAGGCCGCAACCGGTGTGGCGGAATCGGCAAATGCACTGGCCGCCTGGTGGCGGGTGCACGGCCGAGGACTTGGGCGATGACAAGAACTTGGGCGATGGCAAGGACTCGGGCGATGAAGGGGCTTGGACGATGAAGCTTGAGGGAAAGGTCGCCCTGATGACCGGCGCCGGCTCAGGGATAGGGCAGGCGAGCGCGCTGCTCTTTGCTCGCGAAGGCGCGTGCGTCGCAGTGGTCGATCGCGATGCCGAGGCGGCGCAGGCGACGGTGGCGCTGATCATCGAGGCCGGCGGGCAGGCTTGCGCTCATATCGGCGATGTCGGCTTGCCGGGCTTCGCCGACGGCGTCGCGGAACAGGTCCTCGCGCGCTTCGGACGTATCGATATTCTGGTGACGGCTGCCGGCTTTTCGTGCGGCGGTACGGTGACGACGACCGCGCCCGAGGATTGGGACGCCGTCTTCCGGGCCAATGTCGGCGGCACCTTCCTCTTCGCCAAGGCGGTGATCCCGGCGATGCAGCGGCGGGGTGGCGGCGCGATCGTGACCTTCGCCTCACAATTGGCTCTGGCCGGTGGGCGCGGCAACAGCGCCTATATTGCCGCCAAGGGGGCGATCCTCAGCCTGACCCGGACGATGGCGCTGGACTACGCCGGAGACGGCATCCGCGTGAACGCGATCGCTCCGGGCGCGATCGACACGCCGATGCTGCGGCGCAGTTTCGCCCGCCATGCCGAGCCCGAGCCGCTGCGCGAGGCCTCGCGCAATCGCCATGCGATGAAGCGCTTCGGCCGCGCCGAGGAGGTGGCGGAAGCTGTGCTCTATCTCGCCGGCGACGCCTCGTCGTTCAGCACGGGGACGACGCTGGTGGTCGATGGCGGCTGGCTTGCCGCGTGACCGGTTTGCGGCATGAACACTGCATGAGAATTTGCCATGAAGCATGACGGATTATCGGTTCTCGAGAGCCGCATCGCCGGCGATCTCGCCCGCACCGCCCATCCCAGCGCGCCCTGGCTCGAGCCGGTTCCGGGGCCGGACGGCAAGCGCGCCTATGACGTGATCGTGGTCGGGGGCGGCCAGTCGGGGCTGGCGACGGCCTTCGGCCTGCTGCGCTCGCAAGTCACCAACATCCTGGTGCTCGACAAGGCGGCTGCGGGGCAGGAAGGGCCATGGCGCTCCTATGCGCGCATGCACACGCTGCGCAGCCCGAAGGATTTCACCGGCCCCGATCTCGATGTGGCGAGCCTGACCTACCAATCCTGGCACGAGGCCAAATTCGGCGTCGAAAGCTGGGATGAGCTGAGCTTGATCCCGAAGGGGCTCTGGGCGGATTATCTCGGCTGGTTTCGCCATGTCGTCGGCATCGCCGTTCGCAATGAGGCGGAGGTGGTCGATATCGCCCCCGCCGGCGGGCTGCTGGCCGTGACGCTGCGCTGCGGTGGCGAGGCCGAGACGCTGCATGCCCGCAAGATCGTGCTCGCAACCGGGCAGGAGAGCCTGGGCGACTGGACCGTGCCGGCGCCGCTCATGGCGCTGCCGGCCTCGCGCTGCGCGCATTGCGCCGAACCGATCGATTTCGCGGCGCTTGCGGGCAAGCGCGTTGCGGTGATCGGGGCCGGCGCGTCGGCTTTCGACAATGCCGCGACAGCGCTGGAGGCCGGGGCGGCGCAGGTGCATCTGCTCTGCCGTCGGCCCGAGGCGCAAGTGATCCAGCCCTATCGCTGGCTGACCTTTCGCGGTTTCCTGCGCCATCTCAGCGATCTCGACGATGCTTGGCGCTGGCGTTTCATGAGCGCCGTCCTGGCGCTGCGGGAGGGATTTCCGCAAGCGACCTATGACCGCTGCGCCCGCCACGACGCCTTTTCCCTGCATCTCGGCGCGCCTGCTCTGAGCGCGGTCGACGGGCCTGGCGGCGTGGAGATCGCGACGCCGCAAGGCTCGCTCACGGTCGATTTCATCATCGCTGCTGCGGGCATCGAGATCGATCTCTCCGCGCGGCCGGAGCTTGCGGGCTTTGCCGGCAACATCGCCTCCTGGGCCGACCGCTATGCGCCGCCGACGGCGGAGCGTGACGAGCGGCTCGGCCGCTTCCCCTATCTTGCCGATGATTACGCGCTGACCGAGCGCGTGCCGGGCGCGACGCCCTGGATCAGCGACATCCATCTCTTCACCATTGCCTCGACGATGAGCTTCGGGGCGTCCGGTTCCTCGATCAACGCGATGACCACGGCGGTGCCCAAGCTGGTCTCGGGCATCACGCGCGGGCTGTTCCGCGCCGATGTCGAGCGGCACTGGGCCTCGTTCCAGGCCTATGACGTACCGCAAGCCGTGCTGCGGTAAGCCCTTCACCGCGCCTCGCGCGGAAGGGACAATGATGCGCTGCGTGGCACCACGCTTGCATCCGGTCCCGCTCGGAACCAACCTGACGACTGCGCCGATGAAGAGGGAAACGACTATGACGATCGTGCGGACGGGCTGGCTTGCAGCCGCGCTCTTGACCTCGACTACGCTTTTGGCCTCGCCGGCGCTGGCGCAGACACGTGCCGAGACGCTGCGCCATGTCACCGGCGCCGCCATCAACACGCTCGATCCCAACATTCCAGGCTCGACCCGCGAGGCCTTCGGCCTGAGCCTCCTGACCTATGACCGGCTGCTCTCCTTCGGCAGGAAGCAGCTCAACGGCAAATGGGTGTTCGATCTCGACAGCATCCGCGGCGAATTGGCCGAGAGCTACACGGTCAGCCCCGACGGGCTGAAGATCACCTTCAATCTGCGCAAGGACGCGAAGTTCCACGACGGAACGCCGGTGACGGCCGAGGATGTGAAATGGTCGCTCGATCGTGAGGTCAGCGCCAATGTCCTGGGCAAGGGCCAGCTGCTGACCGGCTCCCTGACCAGCCCGGATCAGTTCAAGATCATCGACGCCCACACCTTCGAGGTCACGCTGCCCAAGCCCGACAAGCTCGCCTTGGCAAACCTTGCCGTGGTCTACCCCGTGATCATCAATTCGAAGCTGGCGAAATCGCATGCGACGGCTGAGGACCCTTGGGCGCTGAACTGGCTCAAGGACAACACCGCCGGCTCCGGCGCCTACATCATCGAAAGCTACAAGCCGGGCGAGACCACGATCCTGCGCCGCAATCCGGACTGGAATCGTGGCTCGGCCGACAAACCGGCGAGCTTCAAGCGCATCATCACCCAGACCGTGCCGGAAGCCGCCACGCGCGCCAATCTGGTCGAGAAGGGCGACGCCGATATCGTCATCGACCTGCAGGCGACCGACGCCGCCGACTTGGAGAAGAAGGGCAAGCTCAAGGTCGTCTCGACGCCTCAGTACAATTCGATCACCTTCGTCTCGTTCAACAACCAGATGCCGCCCTTCGACAAGATCGAGGTCCGGCGCGCCATCGCCGCGGCGCTGCCCTATGACGACATGTTCAAGGCGGCCTTGTTCGGGCGCGGGGCGCCGCTCTATGGCGCGAACTGGCCTGACGGCAAGGCTCCGACCGGAGAGATCTTCCCGATCCCGCAGCCCCTGAAGACGGACCTCGCCGAGGCCAAGAAGCAGCTTGCGGCGGCCGGCCTCCCCGACGGCTTCTCGACCACCTTCTCCTTCAATGTCGGCCAGGCCGGCACGGCCGAGCCGATGGCGGCGCTGCTCAAGGAATCGCTGGGGAAGGTCGGCATCAAGGTCGACATCCAGAAGCTGCCGGACGCGCAGATGTCGACGCTGATCAACGAGAAGAAGGTGCCGTTCTTCACCGAGGGCATCGTCGCCTGGCTGCCCTCGATGGATTACTTCTACCGCAACTTCTATATCGGCCCGATCCGCTGGAACTACGCCTCGCTCGACGACGCCAAGATCACGGAATGGGCGCAGGCCGCCCGCTTCGAGGCCGACAAGGCAAAATATGCGAGCTATGGCAAGGATCTCAACACGCGCCATTTCGAACTGATGCCGCAGATTCCGCTCTGGCAGCCGGCGCAGGACGCGGTGATGGCGTCGTCGATCGACGGCTATGTCTACCAGTTCCACCGGCAGATCGATTTCCGCGATCTGAGCCGGAAGTGAGGTCTGACGGTTGGGGGTGAACCTGTCCGTCGTCCCGGGCGTAGCGTAGCGAAGACCCGGGACCCATGCCGGAACGCTTTCCGGCTACGCTCCGGAATGGGTCCCGGATCGGCGCGGCTTCGCCGCTTGTCCGGGACGACATCGCGGGTGTGAGTGAGCAGAAGTCGGTATGTCGCAACTTTCCATCACGGCCAAACGCGCGGGCTGGCGGTTCGCCTCGTCCCTGCCGGCGCTGTTCGGCGTACTCGTCTTCACCTTCCTGCTGATGCGGGTGCTGCCGGGCGATCCGGCGGTGTTCTTCGCCTCGGGCCCGACGGCGGGCAAGGAGGAGATCGAGACGATCCGCAAGCAGATGGGGCTCGACAAGCCCGTGCCCGAGCAGCTCCTGCGCTATCTCGGCGATATCGGCTCGGGCAATCTCGGGCGCTCGCTGACCACGGGCCAGCCGGTGCTGAGCGATCTGAAGTCGCGGCTACCGGCCTCGCTCGAGCTCACCTTCTCCGCGCTCCTGATCGCGCTGGTCACGGCGGTGCCGCTTGGCGTCGCAGCCGCGCTGAGGCAGGGCTCGGGCATCGACCATATCGTGCGCTTCATCTGCGCGCTCGGTGTCTGTGTGCCGACCTTCGTCTCCGGGCTCTTGCTGATCTATGCCTTCTATTACCTGCTCGGCTTCGCGCCCGATCCGACCGGGCGGGTCGATATCTTCACCTCGCCACCGCCCTTGGTGACGGGCTTCCTGCTGATCGATTTCGCGCTGGCCGGCGATTGGGAGGGTTGGCGCGCGGCTGCGAGCCAGCTCGTGCTGCCCGCCTTCACCATGGCGCTCTTCGTGGTCGCGCCGCTGGCGCGGATCACGCGCGCGGCGATGCTGGCCTCGCTCGGCAGCGATTTCGTCCGCACCGCGCGTTCGCTCGGCCTGTCGCGACGCAAGGTCATCGTCACCTACGCCTTGCGGAACGCGCTTCTGCCGGTGCTGACCATTGCCGGCATCGTGTTCTCGACCATGCTAGGGGCGAATGTGCTGGTCGAGAAGGTGTTCTCCTGGCCGGGCGTCGCCTCCTATGCGCTCGATGCGCTGCTCGCCTCCGATTATGCGCCGGTGCAGGGTTTCGTGCTGCTGATGGCGTCGATCTTCGTCCTGGTGAACCTGACGGTGGACGTGCTCTACGGCATCGCCGATCCGAGGGTGTCGGTCGAATGATGGCTTGTGCCCACACCTGTCTTTCCGGGGCACCGCCCTCGGGTCCGACCTTTGGTCGGCCCAAGGATAAACTCCACGATGAACCCGGAACCCACGACCGGGTGAACTCTGGAAAACCCTGCCGATCACCCAGTCGTGGGTTCCGGGTTCGCGCCTTCGGCGCGTCCCGGAAAGACGGAGGAGCGAACCCATGACCTCCGCCACGCTTCGCCACACCGTCTGGATCCTGCGCGGCAACCCGGTCACGGCTTTCGCGGCGGCGGGCGCATTCGCGCTCTGCGTGCTCGCCGTCATCGGGCCGTGGATCGTGCCTTATGATCCGATCGCGTCTGACGTGCCCAACGCGTTGCTGCCGCCGAGCGCGACATACTGGGCCGGCACCGACCAGCTCGGCCGTGACGTCTTCAGCCGCTTGATCGTCGCGGCGAGGCTGGACCTCGCAATCGCAGCTTCGGCGGTGACGCTCTCCTTCGTCATCGGGGCGGTCGTCGGGGCGCTCTGCGGTTATGCCGGAGGGCGGCTCGACCGCTATGTCGGACGCTTTGTCGATGTGCTGATGGCGTTTCCGCTGTTCGTGCTCGCCATGGCGATGGTGGCGGCGCTCGGCAACCGAGTCGAGAACATCGTCATCGCAACCGCAATCATCAACCTGCCCTTCTATATCCGCTTCGCCCGCGCCGAGGTGAATGTCCGGCGCAACGCCGGCTGGGTCGAGGCGGCGCGCGCCTGCGGCGACAGCCATGTCTCGGTCGTGCTGCGCTTCCTCTTGCCCAATGTGCTGCCGGCCATGGCGGTGCAGGTTTCGCTCAATCTCGGCTGGGCGATCCTGAATGCCGCAGGGCTCTCCTTCATCGGGCTCGGCGTCTCCGCGCCTACGCCGGAATGGGGCATCATGGTCGCCGAGGGCGCGCGCTTCATCTCGACCGGGAAATGGTGGCTCGTTGCATTTCCGGGATTGGCGCTGATGCTGACCGTGCTCTGCTTCAACCTGCTGGGCGACGGGCTGCGCGACATCCTCGACCCGCGCATGCGGACTTAGACGCGATGGACGCCATGATCAGCGAGCCCTTGCTCGTCATCGACGACCTGCATGTGCATTTCTCGACCCGGGGCGGAACCGTCGAGGCGGTGCGCGGCGTCAGCCTCGCCGTCGCCGCCGGCGAGACGCTGGGCATCGTCGGCGAGAGCGGCTCGGGCAAATCGGTGACGGCGTTCGCGATCACGCGATTGCTCGACGCGGCCGGCCGCATCTCGCAAGGCAGCATCCGCTTCAAGGGGCAGGACATCAGCAAGGCCTCGTCGAAGCAATTGCGCTCCCTGCATGGCGCGGCGATCTCGATGATCTTCCAGAACCCGCGCGGTGCGCTGAACCCGATCCGCAGCGTCGGCCGGCAGATCGCGGATGCGATCATGGCGCATGAGCCGATCTCGGCGAGCGAGGGGCGGGCGCGGGCGCTCGACCTGCTCAAGGCGGTGTTGATCCGCGATCCGGAAAAGCGGATCGACGCCTACCCGCATGAGCTCTCGGGCGGCATGTGCCAGCGCGTGATGATCGCGATGGCGATCGCCTGCGAACCGGCCCTGCTGATCGCCGACGAGCCGACGACGGGGCTCGACGTCACCACGCAGAAGACGGTGATGGACCTCGTCGCCCGCATCACGGCCGAGCGTGGCATGGCGATGATCCTGATCACGCATGACCTCGGCCTAGCCTCGCGCTATTGCCAGCGTGCGGTGGTGATGGAGCGGGGCCAAGTCGTCGAACAGGCCGCGCCTGCGATGCTCTTCAGCGCGCCGCAGCACCCTTATACCAAGCGCCTCGTCGCCGCTTCGCCGACCGCGACCTCGACGATCGCCGATCTCGCGCCGGAAGGCGCTGGCGCCGTGCCGGCCGTCGAACTCTTACGCCCCAACGAACTCTTGCGCCCCAAGCCCGCCCCCGGCACGCCGCTGCTGCTCGAGGTTCAGAAGCTGGTGAAGCGTTATGATGGCGGCGTCACGGCGGTCGACGACGTCTCCTTCAGCATTGCGGCCGGCGAGAGTCTGGGTCTGGTCGGAGAATCGGGCTCAGGTAAGAGCACGATCTCGCGCATGATCTGCCGATTGATCGACCCGAGCGAAGGCGAGATTTTGTTCGATGGCCGCGCGATCGGTTCGCTGCCAGCGCGCGATTTCCATCGCAGCGAATTCCGCAGGGATATCCAGATCGTCTTTCAGGATCCGACCGACAGCCTTAACCCGCGCTTCAACGCCTTCGATTGCATCGCTCACCCATTGCGCCGCCTGCTCGGCATGAAGAATGGTTCGGCACTGGCGGGGCGGGTCAGCGAATGCGCCGAGCGGGCCGGTTTGCCGAGCGAATTGCTGGAGCGCTTTCCGCACCAGCTATCGGGCGGCCAGAAGGCCCGCGTCGGCATCGCGCGCGCCATAGCCTGCCGGCCGCGCCTGCTCGTGCTCGACGAGCCGACGGCGGCGCTCGATGTCTCGGTCCAGGCGGTGATCCTGCAACTGCTCGACCGTTTGCGTCGCGAGGACGGGCTGGCGCTGCTCTTCGTCAGCCATGACCTCAACGTGGTCAGGATGATGTGCGAGCGCACCGTGGTGCTGCAGAACGGGCGTGTGGTCGAACAGGGCGAAAGCCGCATGGTGTTCAGTGCGCCTGCGACCGCCTATGCGCGCGAACTGCTCGATGCCGTGCTGCATCTCGGCGGTCCGACCGCGCCAATGCCCGTGACGGCCTGAGGCAACAGGAGGGCTTTCTGGAGCCCGGGCCTTGAAAATACGGTAATAGCGGGGATCATGGCGGCGGGCGCACCGCGCGCTGTTGTCCTAGAGCGATTTCCGATCCGGCAGGATCGTTCAATTGCTCTCGTCTTTTGTTTTAACGCGTTTTCGTCACGCGACCCGGTGTCCACTTCGCTTGAAAACGCTCTAAGGATCGGCCCGATGCTGCGCTCCCTCCTACTTTTGCCCCTGCTCGCGCTTTCGGCCTGCGTGATCCCGAACTCGCGCTCGAATACGGTGGTCGTCACCGACACCAAGAGCGTCGTCGAGAAGTGCCAGAAGCTCGGCGAGCTTGAAGGCGCATCGCCATTGGGCAAGGTGCTGCTCAGGGATCAGGCGCGCGATGCGGCCTTGGCGCGGTTGAAGGCTGGCGGCGCCGAGCTGGGCGCGACCCATGTCGAATCCTCCGTCGCCGACATCAAGTGGAAAGGCCCGAGCACGGCGGGCACTGCCTACAAATGCGGTACATGAAATAAAAAAGCGCCCCCGCCTGAAGGCGGAGGCGCGAATTGCTGATGCCGTCTTAGAGCCGGATCAGCCCTTGGCGGCGGTGACCACGACCTCGATCAGCGTGGTGCCGCCGAGATCGGCGACGCCGACGGTGGCGCGGGTCGGCAGGCCATCGCCGAAGAAAGCGGTCCAGACCGGGTCCATCTCCTTCTTCATCGACAGGTCCGTGACGAAGATCGTCGCGGCGACGATCGCGGTCCGGTCGAGGCCAACCTCGCCGAGATAGCCCTCGATCTTGGTCAGGATGTTCTGGGTCTGCGGGCCCATCGACTGGGTCGTATCATCGGCGGTGGTGCCGCCGACGAAGACCAGACCACCGGTCTGGACGACGCGGTTCTGGATCGGGGTCTTGATGCTGCGCTTGATGGTCATTTCGTCTTCTCCTGTGGTGAAAGGGTCGGTAGCCGTCACGACGCAGCCATCACGACGCCTGCGCGAAGCGGGCAATGTCGAGCCCGTCGATGGGTACATTGCTGTGGCCGGTCGCGATGATTTCGGCCATGACCGCGCCGGCGCCCGGCCCGAGCTGGAAGCCATGGGCGGAGAAGCCGAACTGGTGATAGACGCCCTCATGCCTGGCGCTGGGCCCAAAGCAGGGCAGGTCGTCGGGCATGCGCGCCTCGATGCCGGCCCAGGCGCGCAGGATCGGCGCTCCGCGCATGATCGGGAACAGGTCCCAGACTGTCTTCGCATTGGTCGCGAGCTTGCCCCAGTCGAGGATCGTCCTGTTCTCGTCGCGGATGGCGCGGCCGAGATAGCCGCCGCCGATCAGGACGGTGCCGTTGCCGAATTGCTTGAAGGAGAGTTTTCGGCCGCGCAGGATCACGACCGGCTTGATGAAGGCCGGCATCGGCGCAGTGACCATCAGCATCGGTGCGATCACCTCCAGCGGCACGGGCTCACCGAGATCAGCGGCGATGCGGTCGGCCCAGGCGCCGGCGGCGTTGACGATGCGGGGACTGAAGAAATCGCCGGCATCGGTGACGACACGCCAGTTTGCGCCGTCGCGCTCGACCTTCGTGACCTTGACGCCCTCGCGGATCGTCGCCCCCATTTCGGAGGCCTTGCGCTTGAAGGCCTGGGTGGCACGCAGCGGAATGGCGGCGCCGTCGCGGCGCGAGATCACGCCGCCGGGGCAGGTCTCGGAGACGGCCGGGACGATCTCGCGCAGCTCCCTGGCGTCGATCATCTCCTCGTGATGGAAGCCGCGCAGGTTGAGATCCTCGACGCGGGCGCGGCAACCGGCGAGATCGGCCTCGTTTTCCGCGACCAGCACCTGGCCGTCCGAGGTGAAGCCGCAATCATCCTCGACGAGCTCGGCGATCCCATGCCAGATCGCCATCGAGGTGTTGGAGAGCGGAATTTCCGCGACATGGCGCGCGAGCTGGCGCACGCCGCCGGCATTGACGCCCGAAGCATGGCGGCCGGCATGGTCCTTCTCGATCAGGATGACCGAGAGGCCGCGCAAGGCGCAGTGCAGCGCGGTCGAGCAGCCATGGATGCCGCCGCCGATGACGATGACATCGGCGCTGCGGCGCGGCCTGCTCACCGGACCACCGCTTTGACGGCCGCCTCGCTCTGCGGCAACGAGGCGAGCTCGGCCAGCGTCACCGGCTTCACCGGCGGGCGCAGGCGGTAATAGCCGACCTCGGCGGGTGTCGTGCCGCGCGTCTCAGCGATCAGCTCGACCACGGTCGGCCCGCAAAGCCGCCCTTGGCAAGGACCCATGCCGCAGCGCAAAAAAGCCTTCATCTGGTTGGGCCCGGTGACGCCAAGCCGTTTGGCGGCATCGCGCACCTGCCCGGCAGTGACCTCCTCGCAGCGGCAGATGATGGTGTCGTCCACGATTGGTGCGAGGAATTGCGTGGCCGGCTTGTAGAGCAGGTCGAGAAAGCGGCGGCCGCGCAGCGTGCGCCCGAGCGCCGTGCGGATCGGAGCGGCGTGATTGTCGCGCTCCGCGATGGTGATGCGGCCAAGCCGCCTGGCCGAGTCGAGCGCCGCGATCTCGCCACGCAGCGCCGCACTCTCGGCCCCGCCGATGCCGGCGCCGTCGCCGGCGATCGCGATACCTGGCACGGATGAGGCGAACCAATCGTCGAGCTGTGGCACCCAGCAATGCTGGACCGTGTCGAACTCATGCGCGCAGCCGGCGGCATTGGAGAGGTTGACGCTCGGGATGACGCCCTGATGCAGCAGGAGCGTGTCGCAGGCGATGCTCTCCGAGGCGCCGCCGCGCTCGAAGCGGATGGTGGAGAGCCGGCCCGAGCCTTCGACTGCGAGGCTGGTGACGCCCCCGAGGAAGCGCAGGCTGCGGCGCGCCTTGGCCATCAGCTTTAGCCCCTTGGCGAGATAGGGCGAGCGCAGGAAGTCGGGCAGCGCGCCAAGCGCGGCTGGCCAGTTGCGCCGGGGCGTGGTGTCGAGGACGGCGACGATCTCGGCGCCGGCGGCGGCTAGCTGACCCGCCAGGAGATAGAGCAGCGGCCCGCAGCCGGCGATCACGGTGCGGCCCTTGGGGACGATCGCCGAACTCTTCAGCGCGATCTGCGCCGCGCCGGCCGTCATCACGCCGGGCAAGGTCCAGCCCGGGATCGGGAAGGGCCGCTCCTGCGCGCCGGTTGCCAGGATGACCTGCCCGGCGGTGATCAGCCGAGCGCGGCCGTCGAGCGAAAGGCCGATTTCGAAGGATGCTCCATCCGACTCGACGTCGGGAGCAATCGACCAGACGGTGCAGCGCGCGGCATAGGCGGCAGCCGAACGTTTGAGGCGGGCGACGAGGTCCGCACCGCGCCAGTAATCCACGCCGAGCACGGCGCGGTCGGTGACCGGCGTCGTCGTGATCGACCGGTAGATCTGGCCGCCCGGCTCAGGGTTCTCGTCGACGAGCAGCACGGCAAGGCCGAGCTCGCTCGCGCGTGCCGCGGCCGAGAGGCCGGCGGGGCCGGCGCCGACGACGGCGAGGTCGTAATGCTCGGCGAGCTGGCCGATTTCGGTGAGGGGCTTCATCCTTGCATTTCCTCGGGCTGACGCCGGCCATGCTGGGTTTCAATGGTCATGCCGTCGCGCAGCGGCACCATGCAGCCTTGCCGGTTGCCGACGCCGTCGATGACCACGAGGCATTCGAAGCAGACGCCCATCAGGCAATAGGGCGCGCGCGGCGCGCCTGAGACAGGGGTTTCGCGGCAGACATCGACGCCGTTCGCCAGCAGGGAGGCTGCGACCGTGTCACCGTCGCGCCCAATCAGCGGGCGGCCGTCGAAGCTGAAGCTGAGCGTGGCGGCGCTCTTGGCGTCAGACATGGGCCTAAACATGGAACCTCCGTGCGGAAAAGCTCGCGACCGCGTCCGGCAGCACGCCGGAGAGAATGGCGGGGGCGAGCGTCAGGACATGGTTGGCAGCCAGCGTCACGCCGGAATGGCAGGTGACGACGAAGGCGCCAGGGCAGCTTCGGGACAGGTCGTAGATCGGGAAGCCGTCAGGGCTCATCACGCGCAGCGCCGACCAGGTCCTCACCACGTTGAGCCCGGCGAGGCGCGGGAACATCCTGACCGCGCGCTCGGCCATGACCGAGAGAATCGGCTGGCCGACGACCGTGTCGAAGCCGCGATCCTCCTGGCTGTCGCCGATCATGACGCCGCCCTCATCGGTCTGGCGGACCGTCACCATCGGATTGTGCAGGAAGGGCGCGGTCTTCTCGGTGACGATGATCTGGCCCTTGCTCGGCTTCACCGGCGCGTCGAGGCCGACCATCGGCGCGAGCCGGGCATTGCCGAGCCCGGCTGCGAGCACGACCTTGGCCGTGGCGATCTCACCCCAGGAGCCATTGATGCGGAAGCCGCCGTCGCGGGGCGTGATGCTCTCGACCGGGCAGTTCGGCCGGTAATCGACGCCGCGACGCGTCGTCGCCTCGCGCAGCGCCCGGAACAGCTTGAGCGAGTTCACATGGCCGTCGAGCGGGGAATAGATCGCGCCGACCACGTCCTTGCCGATATCGGGCAGACGCCGTTTCGTCTCGGCGTGGCCGAGGACTTCATAGGGGAAATCGGTCAGCGTCGTCTGGTTGTGCAGGCGATGCATCGCATCGACGCGCTTCCCGAGTTCGTCCTGTGACAGGCAGAGCATGAAGCCGCCGGGTTGGCTGTGGGCGACGTCGATACCGGTCTCTTCACCGAGGATGTCGGCAAGCCCGTGCCAGTCATCGGCCGAACGGCGCGACCACATCGCGTATTCCGGCATGCCGAAGCCTTTCGACTGCACCCAGACCAGTGCAAAATTGCCGCGCGAAGCCCGAGGCACCGCGTCGCCTTCGTCGAGGATGGTGACGCGCGCGCCGCTGCGGGCGAGCCCCAGCGCGATCGCGCCGCCGACCACGCCGCCGCCGATGACGACGACGTCCGGTTCCGTGTGATTGCTCTTGGACGACACGTGGGTTCAGCCTTTTCCGGTTCCGACGAACAGCCGGTCGAGCCCGAACAGCCGGTCCAGCGCGATCAGGAGACCGGCGGTAAGGGCGATCAGACAGGTCGAGACGGCTGCGATGAGAGGGTCGATATTGTCCTGGATGTAGAGGAACATCCGAACGGGCAGGGTCACGGTTGCAGGCGAGGCGATGAAGACGGTCATCGTCACCTCGTCGAAGGAGTTGATCGCGGCCAGCAGCCAGCCCGAGACCACGCCGGGCAGGATCAAGGGCAGCGTCACCCTGCGGAACACCGTGGCATGGCCGGCGCCGAGCGAGATCGCCGCATGCTCGATGCGCTGGTCGATGCCGTAGGAGGCGGCGAGCACGAGCCTGAGCGCGAAGGGCAGCACCACGATGATGTGGCTGAGCACCAGCCCGAGGAAGGTGCCGGACAGGCCGATCTGGGTGAAGAAGCGCAGGAAGGCGATGCCGAGCACGACATGAGGCACCATCAGGGGCGACATGAACAGCGTGGTCAGAGCCTCGCGCCCGGGAAAGCGGTGACGGGCGATGGCGAGCGCTGCGGGCACGGCGAGCATGATCGCGACCGTCGAGGACAGGGCCGCGAGCCAGAGCGAGTCGCGGAAGGCGCGGATGAATTCGGGATAGTCGAAGATCGCCTTGAACCAGCGCAGGCTCGGGCCGCGCGTCGGCAGCGAGAGATAGCCCTCCGGCGTGAAGGCGACGACGCAGACAATCAGTAGCGGCGCCAGCATGAAGATGACGAAGAGCGCGTGGAAGCAGAGCGCGAGCGGGCCGTTGCGTCTCATTCGAACACCTGTGCGTAGCGGCGTTCGATCAGCCGGTTGGAGCCGACGGTGATGGCGACGAGAGCGGCGAGCAGCAGCACGGCGACGGCCGCGCCGAGCGGCCAGTTCAGCGTGTTCAGGAACTCGTCATAGGCGAGCGTGGAGGCGACCTTGAGACGTCTTCCGCCAATGATCGCGGGCGAGGCGAAGGCGCTCGCCGCCAGCGCGAAGACGATGATACCGCCAGACAGCATGCCGGGCACGATCTGCGGCAGGATCACGCGACGCCAGATCGTGATCCTGCCTGCTCCGAGCGAGAGCGCGGCGTTCTCGATCTGTGGGTCGAGCCGCTGCAGCGAGGCCCAGACGGCGAGGATCATGAAGGGGATGAGGACATGGATCAGCGCCACCACCACGCCCGTTTCGGTGAACATGAATTCGAGCGGAGCGCGGATCAGCCCAGCCGCCATCAGCCCCTGGTTGACGAGGCCGGTCGAGCCCAGGAGCAGCGCCCAGCCGAGCGTGCGCGCCACGACCGAGACCAGAAGCGGCCCGATGATGGCGAGCAGGCAGATGCCGCGCCAAGCCGGTGACATGCGGTTGAGGATATAGGCCTCCGGCACGCCGATCAGCATGCAAAACAGCGTCACCAGCACGGCAATCCGGAAGGTGCGCAGGAAGATTTCGAAGAAATAGGAATCGGTGAAGATCTCGTGGAAGTTCTTCAGCGTGAACTCCGGCACGATGCCCTTGTACTGGCCCCAATCGTAGAAGGAGAGCAGCACGGTCATCGCCAGGGGAATGACGACCAGGCCGAGGAAGACGAGCAGGGCTGGTCCCGTCAGCCAATAGGGCGTGGCGCGTTGCGAGAGGGCGCGATTCATCGCGCGTCCCCCGATGCAAGCAGCGCGGCGTCCGAGGGGGCGAAGCTCAGCTTCACGGTCTCGCCCTCGGCCGGGACGGGCTGGCCGTCATTATGGCGCATCAGGATGAGCGGGCCCGCCGCGCTGTCGGCCGTCAGCAGCCAATGCGCGCCCTGGAAAACGCGGCTGGTCACGCGCGCCTCGAAACCGGGCGCGCCTGCCGCGGCCAGACTGAGCCGCTCCGGCCGGACCGCGAGCTGGACCGGGCCTGCGCCCGCATCTGCGATCGGTAGCGAGAAGGCGCCGATGCTGACCGCGCCGCTGCCATCACCGGTGCCGCGCAAAACGTTGGTCTTGCCGAGAAAGCTCGCGACGAACGCGCTGGCGGGCTTGCCATAGACGGCGTCGGGCGCGCCGATCTGCTCGACGCGGCCCTGGTTCATCAGCACGATCCGGTCCGACAGCGCCATCGCCTCGTGCTGGTCATGGGTGACGAGGATCGTCGTCGTACCGATCGAGCGCTGGATCTGGCGCAACTCGCTCTGCATCTCCTCGCGCAGCTTGGCGTCGAGATTGGAGAGGGGCTCGTCGAGCAGGAGCAGCGCCGGCTTGATCACCAGAGCGCGGGCGAGTGCGACACGCTGCTGCTGTCCGCCCGACATGCGCCTTGGATAGCGATCGGCGAAGCCCTTCAGCCCGACCAGCGCCATCGCCTCCAGCGTGCGTGTCTCGCGCTCGGCCTTGTCGATCCCGCGCATCTCGAGCCCGAAGGCGATATTCTCAGCCACCGTCATATGCGGGAACAGCGCATAGCTCTGGAAGACGATGCCGAGCCCGCGCTTGTTGGGCGGCACGGCGACGAGATCACCGCCATCGAGCAGGATGCGGCCCCGGTCGACGGGCACGAAGCCGGCGATCATCTGCAAGGTCGTGGTCTTGCCGCAGCCGGAGGGGCCGAGCAGCGAGACGAACTCTCCGCGCTCGACCAAAAGGTCGAGCCCTTCGACGGCAACGGCGCTGCCATAGGACTTGCCCAGCCCTTCGAGTACGAGATGCGACATTGGGTTCACTGACGTTTCAGAAAAGACTGGGGGAACTCTGCCGTCGTCCCGGGCTTGACCCGGGATCCATGCCGGAACGGTTCAGGCATGGATCCCGGATCTTCGCTTCGCTACGTCCGGGATGACGGAGAGGTTCAAAGGAGGGCGTGTTACCGCTCAACCTCGCGGTTCCAGCGCTTGGTCCATTCCTCGCGCTTGGCATTGGCGATGTCCCAGTCGACCGCCTTGAGCTTCTTCACGTCCTCGCCATAGGGCAGGCCCTTCTGCTCCTCGGTCGTCAGTGTCACCGTGGTGTTGGCCGGGCCGAAGCCGGCTCCGGTCGCCATCACCTTCTGGATCGGCGGCGAGAGCATGAACTGGATGAAGGCGTTGGCCTCGGCGGCGTTCTTGGAGCCCTCGATCGGGCAGGCGGCAACGCCGAGCGCATAGCCGCCTTCCTTGGGATAGACGAACTCGACCGGGAAGCCGGTGTCGGCGAAGGCCTTGACGCGGCCCGAACCCCAGACGCCGAGCACGGCCTGCCCGTTCTGGAAGAGTTCGGTCATCTTCGCCGGGGAGGGCTCATAGGCGACGATGTTGGGGTTGATCTTGTCCTTGAAGGCCTTGAAGCCGGCCTCGATATTGCTCTCGCCGCCGCCGCCGAGCTGCGCGAAGGCGATGAGGGCATGCAGGCCGTAGGTGTTGTTGATCGGCGGGACCACGATCTTCTTGCCGTAGGTCTTGGCCTTGAGATCGTTCCAGGAGGTCGGCGCCGGCCATTTGTTCTCGTCGAAGATCTTCTTGTTGTAGAACAGGCCCGTGCCGACGAGGCCGAGCCCGACGCCCTTGTTCGACTTGAACTTCATCACCGGCGCGACGTCCTTGTAGACGGGGCCGTCGGTCAGCGTGCCGCAGAAGCCGAGCGCCACGGCCTGATAGGCCGGGCCGTCATCGACGATGGCGACGTCGATCTGCTGGTTGCCTTTCTGCGCCTGCAGCTTGGCCAGCGTGTCCGTGGAGTTGCCGGCGACGTATTCGATCTTGACGTTGGCCTGCTTCTCGAAGGCCGGAATGACCTCCTTGCGCATCGTCTGCTCATAGGAGCCGCCATAGCCGGCGACGAACAACGTCTTCTGCTGCGCCATGGCCGCTCCGGCCGTGCCGAGCGCCGTGGTGGTCAGCAGCAGTCCTACCCAAGCGAATTTCATAGAAGCGAATTTCATGGACCCCTCCTCATTTTTTGAGTGATGGCGGGAGGGTCTGCGACAGTTTCGACTTGGTCAAATCGAATGATTCGTTCAATCCATGCCGAAATGTTATGGTTTGCGGGGGGCAACATCATCGCATGCTAAATCCGCGCCAGATCGAGGCTTTCCGCACCGTGATCGTCACCGGCGGCGTGACTGCGGCGTCGCGCGCGCTCCACATCACCCAGCCGGCGGTGACGCGGTTGATCCATGATCTGCAATATGCGCTCGGCCTGCGCCTGTTCGAGCGGCGCGGCACGCGCCTGGTCCCGACCAATGAGGCGCTTTCGCTCTATCGCGAGGTCGAGCGCCAGTTCGTCGGCCTGGAGCGTATCGAGAGCGCGGCGAAGAATTTGCGCGAAGGCCGCTCCGGGCGGCTGCGGATCGCGGCGCTGCCGACCTTCAATGTCGGATTCCTGCAGCGTATCGTCGGCGTTTTCCTCAAGGAAAAGCCTGAGATCGAGCTCTCTATCTATGGCAGCATTTCGTCGCAGGTCGTCGAGTGGGTCGCGAGCGGTTTCTGCGATATCGGCTTTGCACAGGGGCCGCTCGACTTCCCCAATATCGACGTCGAATGGCTGCCGCTGGTGCAGAGCGTGGCGGTCATTCCGGCGGGTCACAGGCTGGCGGCGAAGGCTGTGCTGGGGCCGCGGGATTTCGTCGACGAACCCTTCGTCTCGCTCGAACAATCGACGCAGACGCGCTATCGGATCGACGCGATATTCGCGACCGCGGGTGTGACCCGGTTGACGCGGGTCGAGACGCCCCTGTCGATGATCGCGTGTTCGCTGGTGGCGGCCGGCGCTGGGCTCTCGATCGTCGATCCATTCACTGCGGCCGAGTACGATGGACGCGGTATCGTCGTGCGCCCTTTCGCGCCGGCGTTGCAATACGATATCGGCGTGGTCTGGGCGACCGGGCGCTTGCGGTCGGCGCTGGCGCTGGAACTCGCCGACAAGGTCCGCACGGCGATCGCCGAACTCGCGCGCGATGCCGATGCCGGTTTTGCGAAACCACCGCCCTGAGTTCGCCCGCTTCTTGAGGCCGGGGCGGTCATTCCGCCAGTTCGTATTGCCGCAACTCGTCGCGGACGATCCGCAGGAAGCCGTCGACGAGGACATTGGCCTGGTGATGCGTCGGAAATAGTGCATTGCCCTCGAAGACGATCGCCGGCTTGAACGGGCGGAATGTGATCCCCGTATGCCGGTAATCGTCGGCGACGATCGGGTTGACGATGCCGATACCGAGGCCCTGCCCGACAAGCGCGCAGATCGTCGCCCCGAAGGGCGCTTCAAGCGCGAGCTGGCGCTTGACGCCCAGCCGCTCGAAGACGCGATCGACGCGTGCCCGGGCGCCGTCCTCCAGCGCCAGCGAGATGAAGGATTCGCCTTCCAGATCCTCGGGGACGATGATCTCGCGGCTCGCCAATTTATGTCCCGGCGGCAGCGCGCAATAGCCCGGCAGGCTGTAGAGGTGGCGGACCTCGATCGAGGGCGAACCGACGATGTTGGCGACGAAGCCGATGTCGCAATAATGCGAGGACGACCAGCGCGTCACCGTCGCCTCGCTGCGCATCTGCAGCGAGATCGTCACATTCGGATAGCGCTCCTTGAAGATGCGGATGCAGCGCGGCACGAAGCCCAGCGCCACCGCCGGCATCGCCGCGATGCGCAGTCGCCCGGTGCCGAAGAAGCGGATGTCCTTGGCGGCTTGCGCCAGGTTCTCCAGGCCGAGGAAGCTGCGTTCGACCTCGCGATAGAAGGTCAGGCCCTCGTCGGTCGGCGTCAGGCGGCCGGCCTTGCGTTCGAACAGTCTCAACTCGATCGAGGCTTCGAGTTCGGCGATCAAACGGCTGATGCTGGGTTGCGAGGTGCGCAGCTCCTGCGCGGCCGCCGTCATCGAGCCGCGCAGCATGATGAGGCGAAAAGCCTCGACTTGCCTCAGGTTCATGCAAAACCCCATATCAGAAATGAATAGCAACCCGAAAAAATGAGATTTGACCAGATGGGGACGGACCTCAATACTTTTTACCCATGGTCATGCTCTCAGCCCAAGCCCTGGCCCCGGCCCGCAATCCGCGTTTGACAGGTCTCGCCTGTCTGCGCTGCGACCTGGTTTTGCCGGTCGCGACGCATGAGGGCGGCTGTCCACGCTGTGCGCGTGATGGGCACGCCTCCAATCTGCGCCTGGTCTATGCGCGGGATGAACAGGTGGAGGCGACGACGATCGCGCTGCCGTTTCCCGAGGCGCTCTCGCTGGGCGAGGGCGGGACGCCATTGGTCGAGGTCCCCGAGCTTGCCGCGGCTGTCGGCGTCGGCCGGCTGTCGCTGAAGCTCGAATGGTGCAACCCGACCGGCTCGCACAAGGACCGGATGAGCGCGCAATTGCTGGCGCGGGCGCAGGATCGCGGCGCGCGGCTGGTTGTCGCTGCTTCCAGCGGCAATGGCGGCTTGTCGGTCGCGGCTTACGCGGCGCGCGCCGGCCTCTCCGCTGAGATTGCAGCGACGGATGATTTGCCGGCCTCCTATCGCCGGGCGATCAGCGCCCATGGCGCCGGCATCGTGACCTTCGCCGAAAGCCTGGAGCGCTGGCGCCATCTCGCCATCCGCGTGGCGGAGGGGGCGTTCGCCGCGACCAATTATCATCTGCCGGCTGTTGGAACCGACCCGTTCGGGATCGAGGGATACAAGACGGTCGCAGCCGAGATCGCGGCCTCCGCCATGCCCGATCTCATCGTCGTGCCCTGCTCGCGCGGCGATCTGCTCTCGGGCCTGTCGCTCGGCTTCGCGGAAATCGGGCGCGGCATGCCGAGGCTGGTGGCGGCCGAGCCCTTCCCGCGGCTTTCGCGCGTGATGGCGGGCGAGGATTATCGCGCCGACTTCGCCGGCGAGACCGCGCAATTCTCGATCGCCGGCAGCACCGTCACCTGGCAGGCCGTCCAGGCCTTGCGGGGCAGCAGCGGCTGCGCCGTCCCGGTCGGCGATGATGCGGCGCGCGCGGCCGGCGCAAGACTTAGCGCGATCGGCTTCCACGCCGAGCTGTCGGCGGCGGCGGCACTGGCTGCGCTCACCGAACTGGCGCGGGACGGCTCGCTTGGCGGGTGCCACGCCGTGCTGATCCTGACCGGATCGGGCTTCAGGGATCTGGCGGATGAAAACGTGGGCCTCCGCGATGCGGATGGCGCGGCGGGCCGGGCTCAGTCGGAACGGAATCAACAACAGGCCAAATGGCCCGATCAGAGGGATAACGGATGACCATGACGCAGTTTCAGACTTTGCAGTCTCACAGCCGGCGCCTGCCGGTGCTTTCGACCCTCGCGGCCCTTGCTGCGACCGCCTTGTCCGCTGGGCTCGTGAGCGCGCAGACCCTGCCGCCGCTGCCCGCGGCGATCAAGGCCACAGGCCTTCTCAAGGCCGGCGTGCGCTGCGACCAACCGCCCTATGGCTACAAGGACGAGACCGGCAAATTCGCCGGCGTCGAGACCGAGATGGCGATTCAGATCGCCGCCTGGGCCTTCGGCTCGCCCGACAAGATCGAATTGACCTGTGTGACCGCGGAGAACCGCATCCCGCAGCTCTCCGGTAAGAAGGTCGACCTCCTGATCGCGACGCTCGGCGTCACGCCCGAGCGCGCCCGCGTCATCGATTTCTCGAAGCCCTATCGCTGGGGCGGCAGCGACATGCTGGTCGCCAAGGACAGCCCGATCAAGAAGCTCGACGATGTCGCCGGCAAGATCGTGATCATGCTGAAGGGCTCGACCCAGGCGAAATGGTTCGAGGACAACATGCCGAAGGTCGACAACCTCCGGCTCAACACGGCTTCCGACGCGCTGCAGTCGCTGAAGCAGGGGCGCGGCGATGCCTATACCCACGACGCCGCAACGCTGATCGTGATCGCGGCGAAGGACCCGACCCTGCGCCTCGTCGGGGAGCCTTTCGCGATTTCCGATGCCGCTGTCGGCGTGCGCAAGAACGAGGCGGAATGGCTCGCCTATGTCGATGCCGCGCTCGACCGGATGAAGGCTGAAGGCCTCTACGCGAAATGGGTCGACCAGTGGATCCCGGCCGATATCCGGCCCTTCTATGTCGACGCCTTCCAGAAGCCGAAGCCGACGGCACGCTGAGCCTTAATCGCCGGAGCGGTGTCGCCGCTCCGGCGATCTCTTCGTCGCGCAGGGGATATCCGCTGGATGGAATTCGACCTCGCCTATCTGATGGCGCAAGGGCCGGCGCTGATGCGCGGCCTGTGGCTGACCGTGCAAGTCAGCGCGATCTCCATCGTGCTGTCGATCGTCATCGGGTTGATGGGCGCAGCAGTCAGGGTGCTGAAGCTGCCGGTGCTGGACAAGCTCGTCATCGGCTACGTCGAGTTCATCCGCAACACGCCGCTGCTCGCCCAGCTCTTCTTCATCTTCTACGGTTTGCCGACAATCGGTCTCAAGCTCTCGCTGTTCTGGTCGGGCGTGCTGAGCCTGACGCTGTGGGCTGGCGCCTATCAGATCGAGAACATCCGCGGCGGGCTGGAGACGGTCGCGAAAGGCCTGCGCGAGGCGGCCTTTTCGCTTGGCCTGACGCCCTGGCGCTTCTTCCGCCTGATCGCGGCACCGATGGCGATCCGGGTCGGCCTGCCATCGATGCTCAACACCTCGATCTCGCTGTTGAAGAACTCGTCCTATCTCCAGGCGATCGGGCTGGCCGAGCTGACCTATGTCGCGATCGACCGGATCTCGATGGATTTCCGCACGATCGAGATGTTCGTCGCGATCTGCGTGATCTATCTCGCGCTCGTCCTGGTGCTTTCCGTCTTCGCCAACCGTCTCGAGAATCGGCTGAACAAGCCGTTCAGGGTTTGAGGAGGCGGCGATGACACTCCTCATCAAGAACCTGCCCTTCATCCTCCAGGGCATCGGCATGACCCTGGCGCTGGCGCTGGCGACGCTGCTGATCTCAACCGTGATCGCCTTCATCCTGGGCATCCTGGCGACCCTGCGCTTCCGCTGGCTGCGCTGGCTGGTGAAGGCCTATGTCGAACTGTTCCGCGACATCCCGCTGATCGTGAACATCTTCTTCGTCTTCTTCGTCGCGCCGCTGTTTGGCATGGAGCTGTCGCCTTTCGCGGCCGTCACGGTCGGCCTCTCGCTCTGGGGCAGCGCCAACGGCACCGAGATCGTGCGCGCCGGCTTCGCTTCGGTGCCCAGGCATCAGTGGCAAAGCGCGGCCGCGCTCGGGCTCAAGCCCTGGGAGGTCTATCTCTTCATCACCGGCCCGCAGGCTCTGCGCTCGATCCTGCCGCCCTTCGTCGGCTTGCTGACATTGCTCGTGCAGGCAACGTCGCTCGGCGCCCTCGTCGGCGTCAGCGAGTTCTTCAAGGTCGGCCAGATCATCGTCGAGCGTACCACGATGATGGAGGGCTGGAACCCGGCCTTCACCGTCTATGGCGCGGTGCTGCTGATCTATTTCGTCATCTGCTCCGCGCTGACCTGGTTTGGCCGCTGGCTCGAACGCCGGTTGAAGAACGACCAGCGCAGGCCTGCCTCGGCGGGCCCGCTGCTCGTCAAGCCGCTGACGCAGCTGCCCTGACTCTCACTTGCACAACAAGACAACGCCCGAGGATATCGCCATGGAATCGAAAGTCAGCCGCCGCTTGACCGAGACGGTCGCGCAGGAAGTCTGCGACCATATCTACGGACCGCGCCTCGCCCGCGATTTCCGCGCCGTTTTCGGTTACATGACCGATCTCAACCAGGCCCATGTGCTGATGCTGGCGCGCTGCGGGCTGATCTCGCCTGATGCCGCCAGGACGCTCGCGGCCGGCCTGCTGCGCATGGAGGAGGAAGGGCCCGAGGTCGTCGAGCTCGATCCGCAGCGCGAGGATTCCTACTTCAATTACGAAGCCCATCTGATCAAGCTGATCGGCACGGATGCGGGCGGGCGCATGCATATTGCCCGCAGCCGCAATGACCTCACCGCCGCGCTCGATCGCTTACGCGCCCGCGATCTCCTGCTCGACGCTGGACAGGCGTTGCTCCAGGTCGAGGAGCACGCGCTCGATGGCGCCTTTCGCTTCCGCGACGCGGTGATGCCGGGCTACACCCATCTGCAGCCGGCCCAGCCCGTGACCTATGGCTTCTACCTCGCCGGCGTGGCGCAATCCTTCGAGCGCGATTTCGGCCGGCTCGCCGATGCCTGGGCGCGCACCAATATCAGCCCGCTTGGCGCGGGAGCGCTTGCCGGCACGACCTTCGCCATCGACCGGCATGCGGTCGCAGCCACGCTCGGCTTCGAGGGGCTGGTCGAGAATACGCTCGATGCGGTGGCGACCCGCGATTTCGGCCTCGAGATCCTGGCCGATCTCTCGCAGATCGCGATCGGCTGGAGCCGCGTCGCGCAGGATTATCACGTGCTGGTCTCGCATGAGTTCCAGACGATCGAATTCCCCGATCGCGTCACCGGCACCTCCAGCATCATGCCGCAGAAGAAGAACCCGGTCGTGCTGGAGCACCTCAAGGGCAAGGCAGGCCATCTGCTCGGGCTCTATGTCGCCTCGGCCACGGCGGTGAAGGGCACGCATTTCACCAACACCATCGACGGCAACCGCGAGGGCATGCGCGGCGTCTGGGAGGCGGGCGAGGAAGCTCTGCGCTGCCTTGCCCTGTTCGACCTGATCATCGCCACCGGCCGGCCCAACGCCGCCTTGATGAAGCGCCGCGTCACCGAGGATTTCGCCTCGGCGACGGACCTTGCCGACGTGCTGGTGCGCGACGCCGACCTCTCCTTCCGCGAGGCGCATCACATCGTCGGCGCCGTCGTGCGCGCGGCGATGGATCGTGGGCTCGCGGCTGACGGGATTACCACCGAAATGGTCGATGAGGCGGCCCGCGACCAACTCGGCCGGCCGCTCGGCCTGTCGCCGGAGCTCGTGCGCGTCAGCCTCGACCCGACCGCAAGCGTCGCGGCCCGCACCCTGCCGGGCGGCCCGGCACCCGAGGCCGTGGCGCGCTCGGTCGAGGCGGCGCAAGTGCGGCTGGAGACGCGCCGCGCCGACCTTGCCGGCAAGCGCAGCCGCCTGCAGCAGGCGCGCGAGGCCCTGAAACGCGACATGCACCAGCTCGCTTCATGAGTGATCCCAGCCCGCTGATCTCGCTGAAAGGCATCGGCAAGCGTTTCGGCGACCATGCCGCGCTGCAGGACATCGATCTCGATGTTGCGACCGGCAGCGTCGTCGTGCTGATCGGTCCGAGCGGCTCGGGCAAGAGCACGCTGATCCGCTGCATCAACGGGCTGGTGCGGCCCGATGAGGGCTCGCTGACAGTCGCCGGCCGGGCGGTCGACATTCACAATGAGGGCGCCTGGCAAGAGCTGCGGACGCAGATCGGCATGGTCTTCCAGGACTATGCGCTGTTTCCGCACCTCACCGTGATGCGCAACATGACGCTGACGCCGCAACGTCGTCGCAAAGTGTCGCGCGCGGTCGCTGAGGAGGAGGCGCGCAAGCTGCTCGCTTGCGTCGGCCTCGCCCAAAAGGCTGACGACTATCCATCCGCGCTGTCCGGCGGGCAGCAGCAGCGCATCGCCATCGTGCGGGCGCTCGCCATGCAGCCCAAGGCGATCCTGTTCGACGAGCCGACCTCGGCGCTCGACCCCGAGACCATCACCAGCGTGCTCGATGTGATGCGCGATCTCGCCCGCGAAGGCACCACCATGGTCGTCGTCACCCATGAGATGGGCTTTGCCCGCGAGGTCGCCGACCGCGTCGTCTTCATGGCCGATGGCCGCATCGTCGAGCAGGGGCCGCCTGCCGAATTCTTCGCCAATCCACGACACGAGCGCACGCGCGCCTTCCTGTCCAACATCAGATCCTTCGGGGAGGCGAACCATGCCTGACCAAACTACCATGCCTGACCAGACCAGCGTGCTGGCGCCGAACTTCACCACCGATCCCTATTGGTGGGATGCGGCTCCGCCCGAGGCGGCGCGCGATCCCTTGCCGACGCAGACCGACGTGCTTGTCGTCGGCTCCGGTTATTGCGGTCTCTCGGCCGCGGCCGAGCTTGCCCGCAACGGCGTCGACGTGACCGTGGTCGATGCCGAGGAATTGGGGGCAGGTGCCTCGACACGCTCTGGCGGCATGGTCTCCAGCGGTCAGAAGCTCGTCATCGGCGGCGCGATCAAGGGCGTCGATGCCGCGCGGATGGAGCGGCTGCTGGAGGATTCGCTCGCCTCCTACGATCATCTCAAGACATTGATCCGCGAGCAGGGGCTCGATGCCGATCTCGCCGTGCTCGGGCGCTATTTCGGCGCGCATGTGCCCAGCCATTACGACCGCTTGCGCCGGCAGGGCGAGCTCCTGGCGAAGCATACCGGCGTCACCGTCCACGACATCCCCAAGGCCCGCCAGCACGAGATCACCGCGACGGATTTCTACCATGGCGGCATCGTCATCGACGATTATGGCGGGCTTCATCCGGCGAAATACCACCGCGCGCTGCGCCACCTCGCAGCCGCCAATGGCGCGACCCTGCGCTCGCATGCGCCGGTGCTAAAGGTCGGCCCGGCCGAGGGCGGTTTCCACAGGGTCGAGACCGGTCGCGGCATGATCCGCGCCCGCAACGTCTTCTTCGGCACCAATGGCTACACCGACAAGGCGCGGCCCTATCTGCAACGCCGCATCGTGCCGGTGCGCAGTTACCAGATCGCGACCGAGCCGCTGCCACCCGAGCTGATGGCCGAGATCAATCCCGGCCGGCGCATGATCACCGACAGCAAGCGCGAGTTGATCTATAGTCGCCCCTCGCCGGACGGCACGCGCATCCTCTTCGGCAGCCGGCCGGGCATGTTCAGCATGGCGGAGCGCGAGGCCGCACTGAGACTCCACGCGATGATGCTGAAGGTCTGGCCACAGCTCGCGGACTACAAGGTCACGCATTGCTGGAGCGGCAAGGTCGGCATGACCGCCGACAAGATCGCCCATATGGGCCGCCGCGACGGCGTCGATTTCGCCATCGGCTGCAACGGCAACGGCGTCGCGCTGATGAGCTATCTCGGCCATCAATCGGCGCTGAAGCTGCTGGGCCGGCAGAACCGGGCCTGTGCCTTCGACGATCCGGCCTTCCCGCAGGTGCCGCTCTATAACGGCACGCCCTGGTTCCTGCCGATCGTCAGCGGCTGGTATCATCTGCAGGATGCGATCGACCGGCGTATGGCGCGGTTTTAGGGCGCCCGCTCGTTTTCAGATGTGGATGGCGTGACCCAGCGCCATCAAGGCCGCTTCCTGCACGGCTTCGCCAAGCGTCGGATGGGCGTGGATCGTGCCGGCGATGTCCTCCAGCGTCGCGCCCATCTCGATGGCGAGGCCGAAGGTCGAGGACAGCTCCGAGACACCCTGGCCGACTGCCTGGATGCCGAGCACCAGCTGCGTCTGCGCCTGCGCGACGATGCGGACAAAGCCCTGCTCGCCGTGCCGGGTCATGGCCCGGCCATTGGCTGCGAAAGGGAATTTCCCGGTCTTGATCGCGAGCCCGGCCTTGCTGGCCTCCTCCGGCGAGAGGCCGGCTGACACGATCTCGGGATCGGTGAAGCAGACCGCCGGAATGCAGCGCTTGTCCCAGGCGCGCGGCAGACCGGCGGCGATCTCGGCCACCATCTCGCCCTGGGCCATGGCGCGATGCGCCAGCATCGGCTCGCCGGTGACGTCGCCGATGGCATGGATGCCGCGCATCGAGGTCTCGCAGCGCTCGCCGATGCGGATGAAGCGGCCATCCATGTCGAGCACGAGTTCCTCGAGGCCGAGCCCGCTGGTGACCGGCGCCCGGCCGACCGTGACGAGGACCTTGTCGGCTTCGATGCGCTTTTCTTCACCCTCAGCGGTTTCGATGAGCAGCGCGTCGCCCTTTGGCGTCATGCCGCGGGCTTTCGCGCCGAGCAGGACCTCGACGCCGAGGCTGGCGAGGTGTTTTGCGACGGGCGCGGTCAGTTCGGCGTCATAGAGCGGCAGGATGCTTGCCTGAGCCTCGACGACCGTGACTTTCGCGCCGAGCTTGGCGAAGGCGGTGCCGAGTTCCAGCCCGATATAGCCGCCGCCGACCACGGCAAGGCGCCTGGGAACCTCGGTCAGCGCCAACGCGCCGGTCGAGGAGATGACATTGCCGCCGAAGGGCAGGAAGGGCAGTTCGACCGGAGCCGAACCCGTCGCGATCACGATCGTCTCGGCCTTGATCGTCCGCGGTCCGGTCTCGGTCTCGACGATGAGGGTCTTGCCGTCGCGGAAGCGGGCGCGGCCATGAACGATCTTGACCTTGGACTTGCGCAGCAGCGCGGCGACGCCGTTGTTGAGACGCTGGACGATGCCGTCCTTCCAGGCCACGGCCTGCTTCAGGTCGAGCTTGGGAGCCGAGGCCGTGAGACCGAAGGGCGTCTTGCCGGCGGCGGCATGGGCTGCCTTCTCGAATTCCTCGGCGACATGGATCATCGCCTTGGAGGGAATGCAGCCGACATTGAGGCAGCTGCCGCCGAGCTTGGTGCTCTCGACGATGACGGTGTCGAGGCCGAGCTGGCCGGCGCGGATGGCGCAGACATAACCGCCGGGACCGGCACCGATGACGAGCAGCTTGCAGGTGATTTCTGTCATGGCCTCTTCTCCACCTGCACTCGAACCGTTTTGCGCCTGAACCACAGGGTCGTCCCGGACGCAGCGAAGCGGAGATCCGGGACCCATGCCTGAGCATAGTTCGGCAATGCTCCGGCATGGGTCCCGGGTCGAGCTTCGCCCGCCCGGGACGACGCGGAGGTTCTTGCGCGTCGTCCGGACACTTCAGACATCGATGAACAGCGTGGCCGGATTCTCCAGCAGCTCCTTGAGGCGCTGCACGAAGATGGCGGCATCCCAGCCATCGATGACGCGATGGTCGAAGCTCGAGGACAGGTTCATCATCTTGCGCGGCACGAAGGTCGTGCCGTCCCAGACCGGCCGGATCATCATCTTGTTGACGCCGACGATCGCGACCTCCGGATAGTTGATCACCGGGGTCGTCGCGATGCCACCGAGCGCGCCGAGCGAGGTGATGGTGATGGTCGAGCCGGTGAGTTCGTCACGTGTCGCGGTGCCGTCCCGCGCCCGCTCGGCGATGCGGTTGAGTTCGATGCCGCAGCCCCAGATGTCGCGTGCTTCGGCATGCTTCACCACCGGCACCATCAGCCCTGTCGGTGTTTGCGTCGCGATGCCGATATGGATGCCGGCATGCTGGTGGATGATGCCGGCATCGTCGTCATAGAGCGCGTTGAGGTTCGGCTGCTCGGAGATCGCCTTCACCATCGCCCGCATCAGGAAGGGCAGTAGCGTCAGCTTCGGGCGTTCGGGCGCAGGCTTTTTGTTCAACGTCGCGCGCAGATCCTCGAGCGGGGTGACGTTGATCTCCTCGACGATGGTGATGTGCGGGATGCGCGATTTCGACAGCGCCATCTTCTCGGCGATCTTGCGCCTGAGGCCGACGACCTTGATGTCTGTGACGGCGCTCTTTTGGGACAGGCCAGGCGCGCGCTCGGCCTCGGGGCCGCGCAGCAGGAAGGTGTCGAGATCCTCATGCAGGATGCGGCCTGCCGGGCCTGTGCCGGCGAGCTGGCGCAGATCGATGCCGGCCTCGCGCGCCTTCAGGCGTACCGCCGGCGAAGCGAGCGGCTTTTCGCCGGGCGCGCGGCGCGGCGAGAGGTTTTGAGCGGTCGCCTGGACCACGCCGCGCGTGGGCTTGGGCACCGTCATCGCCTTGGGCGGCTCGACGGTCGGCGCGGGTTTTTGCGCTTCGGCTTTGGGTGCTTCGGCTTTCGCAGTTGGGGCTTCGGCCACTGCGACCGGCTTTGAGGCGGGCTTGGGTGCTTCCTTGGGCGTTTCGAGCTCGGCTGCTGGCTCCTCCGCGCCGGCCGCGCCCGCGACCTTGAGCTTCACCAGGGCCGAGCCGATCGCGACGGTGTCGCCGATTTCGGCGCCGATCCAGGTGACCTCACCATCGACGGGGGAGGGAATCTCGACGGTTGCCTTGTCGGTCATCACAGCGGCGAGCAGGTCATCCTCGCGGATGATGTCGCCGATTTTGACGTGCCATTCGACCAGTTCCGCCTCGGCGATGCCTTCGCCGACATCGGGCAGCTTGATGATGCGCTCGGCCATCAGCGGCTCTCCATGATCTGGCGAAGGGCCGCCCCGACGCGGGCGGGGCCGGGGAAGTAGTCCCATTCCTGCGCATGCGGATAGGGCGTGTCCCAGCCGGTGACGCGCATCACCGGCGCCTCGAGATGGTAGAAGCAGTGCTCCTGCACCAGCGCGGTCAGCTCCGCGCCGAAGCCTGATGTCAGCGTCGCCTCATGCAGCACGATGCAGCGGCCGGTCTTCTGGACCGAGGCCAGGATCGCGTCGAGATCGAGCGGCAGCAGCGTGCGCAGGTCGATCACCTCCGCATCGATGCCGCTTTCCTCGACGGCGGCGAGCGCGACATGGACCATGGTGCCATAGGTCACGATGGTGACGGCTGTGCCCTCGCGGCGGATCGCGGCCTTGCCGAGCGGCAGGGCGAAATGCCCGTCGGGCACCTCGCCCAGATCATGCTTCGACCAGGGCGTCACCGGCCGATCGTGATGGCCGTCGAAGGGGCCGTTATAGAGCCGCTTCGGCTCGAGGAAGATCACGGGATCTGGATCCTCGATCGCTGCGATCAGCAGGCCCTTGGCGTCATAGGGGTTGGACGGCACCACGGTCTTCAACCCCGAGACATGGGTGAAGAGCGCTTCGGGGCTCTGGCTGTGGGTCTGCCCGCCGAAGATGCCGCCGCCCGTGGGCATGCGGATGACAAGCGGGCAGGTGAAATCGCCGGCCGAGCGGTAGCGCAATCGTGCCGCTTCCGAGACGATCTGGTCATAGGCCGGATACATGTAGTCGGCGAACTGGATCTCGACGCAGGGGCGCAGCCCATAGGCCGCCATGCCGATCGCGGTGCCGACGATGCCGGCCTCGCTGATCGGCGCATCAAAACAGCGATTGACGCCGTATTTCTGCTGCAGCCCATGGGTGCAGCGGAAGACGCCGCCAAAGAAGCCGACATCCTCGCCATAGACCACGACATTCTCGTCGCGCCCCATCGAGACGTCCAGGCCAGAGCGGATCGCCTCGATCATCGTCATGCGCGGCATCAGACGAGACCTCCAAGAGCGAGGCGGCGGAAGCATTTCGTCATGGTCGGCCTTGTGCCGACCATCCACGTCTTCCCTGGGCGAAGGTGGCGTTCAAGACGTGGATGCTCGCCACAAGGGCGAGCATGACGGCGAGGGAGACGACGCGAAGCAACCATCTCACACCCCGATCTGCTGGCGCTGCCGGCGCAGATGCGGCGGCAATTCGGCGTAGACATCCTCGAACATGTCGCGCGCCGAGGGTTTCGAGCCGGAATGCAAGGTGCCGAAGCTCTCGGCCTCCTTCTGCGCGGCGATGACGGTTTCCAGGATCTCGGCCTCGGTCTGCTTGTGGCGCTCCTCCGACCAGGCCCCCGCTGCGATGAGGTGGTTCTTCAAGCGGATCAGCGGGTCGCCCAGCGGCCAGCCGTCCGATTCATGCTTCGGCCGATAGGCGGAGGGGTCGTCCGAGGTCGAATGCGCGCCGGCGCGATAGGTCACGTATTCGACCAGCGTCGGCCCGAGGTTGCGCCGCGCCCGCTCGATCGCCCATTGCGCCACGGCATAGACCGCGAGGTAGTCATTGCCGTCGACCCGCAGCGCCGGAATGCCGAAGCCAAGGCCCCGCGCCGCGAAGGTGCCGGAGCCGCCGCGCGCGATGCCCTGGAAGGTCGAGATTGCCCATTGATTGTTGACGACGTTGAGGACGATGGGCGCCTTGTAGGTCGAGGCGAAGACGAGCGCGGCGTGGAAGTCGGATTCCGCCGTCGAACCATCTCCGACCCAGGCGGCCGCGATTTTGGTGTCGCCCTTGATGGCCGAGGCCATCGCCCAGCCGACGGCCTGGACGAATTGGGTGGTGAGGTTGCCCGAGATCGAGAAGAAGCCGTGCTCCTTTGATGAATACATCACCGGCAATTGCCGGCCCTTCAGCGGGTCGCGCTCATTCGAGTAGATCTGGCACATCATGTCGACGAGCGGGTAGTCGTTGGCGATCAATAGCCCAGCCTGGCGATAGGTCGGGAAGTTCATGTCGCCTTGCGAGAGCGCGATGCGGAAGGCGCAGCTTACGGCCTCTTCGCCGGTGTGCTGCATGTAGAAGGAGGTCTTGCCCTGGCGCTGGGCCATCTGCATGCGGGCGTCGAAGCTGCGCAGCGTCATCATATGGCGCAGGCCGCGGATCAACTCGTCATGGCCGAGCTCCGGAACCCAGGGGCCGACAGCCTGGCCGTCGCGGTCGAGCACGCGGATGATCGAATAGGCGAGGTCGCGGATCTCCTTGGGGTCGACATCGACCGGCGGGCGACGCACCGAGCCAGCCTCCGGAATCACGACATTGGAGAAATCGGGCTTGCCGCCGGGCCGGCTCGCCGGCTCGGGCACATGGAAATGCAAGGGTGCCTGCGAACTGGGCGTTTGCGAACTCATGGTCGCACTCCTGCAGGGGCGGGCAACACGCCTCGCCGCCGGTCTCGGGTCAGATCAAACGCCCGCTCACGGCCGATGTCCACGGCGACCGGCGCGACGCGGCGGCGTGGTGCGGGCATGGCGAGCGGGATGGGCTGAACGGGTGAGACGACAGCACGGCACGCGGCCTCGACAGCGCTGCCGGCCGGTTCCTTGATCACGATCCGCCTCTGCGTGCGCTTCGTCACCGCTCTCTCCCTCGACCAAAAGGCTAGCCCGTCCCGGGAAAAGAAACCTCCCGTAAAAGCCCGCTTCATGGCATTCTAGCGGAATGATCTTCTGCAGATCGCGCTTTTGACAGAATGGATTCCCGATGGCTGCGAAACCCAAACGCCCTGACGATCTCGATGCCATCGACCGGCGGATTCTGTCGGCGCTGCGGGCCGATGGGCGCCTGACCACGCAGGCGCTGGCCGAGAAGGTCGGGCTCTCGCCCTCGCCCTGTTGGACGCGGGTCAAGCGGCTCGAGGAGAGCGGCGTCATCGAGAACTATGTCGCGGTGCTCAACCACGGCGCGCTCGGGTTCAGCAACACCGTCTTCGTCGAGGTGACGCTCGACAAGCATGACGACAAGGTGCTCGACCTGTTCGGCGAGGCGCTGGCGCGGACGCCTGAGGTCATCGAGGCCTATCTCGTCACCGGCGACTATGATTTTCTGGTCAAGGTCGTGGTCAGCGGCACCGACCATTACGAGCGCTTCCTGCGCGAGACGCTCTACCGCCTGCCCGGCATTCGGCAGACGCGGACGACCTTCGGGCTGAGGGCGCTGAAGCGCGCCATCTCAGTCGACCCGCTGCAGATGCGCTGAGAGACCGTTCGGGTCGGGGCGGCTTACGCCCATTCGCCCTTCCTGAAGACGGGCACGGCGGTGCCGTCGGCGTGCAGGCCGTCGATGTCGACCTGGTCCGAGCCGATCATCCAGTCGATATGGATAAAGCTCTTATTGCCACCCTGCTCGGCGATCTGCTCGGGCGTCAGCTTCGCGCCATCGATGAAGCATTTCGAATAGCACTGGCCGAGCGCGATGTGGCAGGCGGCGTTCTCGTCGAAGAGCGTGTTGAAGAACAGAAGCCCGCTTTTCGAGATCGGCGAGGAATGCGGCACCAGGGCGACCTCGCCGAGGCGGCGCGAGCCGTCATCGGTGTCGAGCACCTTGTTCAGGACCTCCTCGCCGCGCGTGGCCTTGGCCTCGACGATGCGGCCCTCCTCGAAGCGCACCGCGATGTTGTCGATCAGCGTGCCCTGATAGGAGAGCGGCTTGGTGCTGGAGACATGGCCCTGGACACGCCGGGCATGGGGCGTGGTGAAGACCTCTTCGGTCGGGATGTTGGCGTTGCAGGTGACGCCGTTCTTGGCGGTGGAGGAGCCGCCCTGCCATTCATGGCCGTCGGCCAGTCCGACCGTCAGATCCGTGCCGGGCCCGCGGAAGCGAAGCGCCTGGAAGCGCTGCCCGTTGAGCCATTCCCTGCGGCTGCGCAGCGCGGCGTTGTGGTTGGTCCAGGCCGCGATCGGATCGTCGAGATCGACGCGCGAGGCCGCGAAGATGGCGTCGGCGAGCTTGGCGACCGCGATCTCCTCGGCATCATCGGGAAAGACCTGCCTGGCCCAGGAAGCGCTTGGAAAAGCGAGGATGTTCCAGTTGATGTCGAAGCCGGTGATCTTCTCCAGGGCGGGACGATAGGCGATGGAGTTGGCCTTGCTGGCGCGCCCGACCTTGGCTGCGTCCTCGCCCGAGAGCAGCATCGGATTATCGCCGACGACGGCGAGCCGCGCCGTATTGTTGGCGAAGGCTTTTGCCACGCCCTCATGGAGCCAGCCGGCGGCGCGGTCGAAGCTTTCATCGGGCGCAAAACGATAGCGCGCCAGCGTGATCTCCTCATCCGAGAAGATCGGCGTCACCAAGCCGGCGCCGGCCTTGTAGGCATGCTCGGCGATGCGGCGCACCAGCGGCAGCGCGGCGATCGGCGCCGTCAGGAACAGATCCTGGCCAGGTTGCAGGTTGAGCCCGACCCGGATGGCGACTTCGGCGAGCTTGTCGAGCTTCACGGGGTCGATCGCGGGAGAGGTGACGGGCTGGTGCATGGTCATGGGAAGTCGATCCGGCTCAGATTCGGGCGAGGGGCCCATTGCTCGCGGAAATCACCGCCGGGTCAACCTCACCGAGCCCCCGGCGGCGGTTGCAAGGCGGCGCTGCGATGAAAAGCGCGTGAGCGTCGGATCAAGCGCCTCGCTGATGCGTTGCGCCTTCGACCTGCTGAAACGCGCTGCGATGACCATCGAAACGGAAGCGCCAGACCGGGCGGCGGAACAGCCGAAAGCTCTTGCAGACGGGTGGAAACGGGAGGCTCGGCATGAGGACAACAATAGCTGGGCGGAGCGAGGCACAATGAGGCTGATTTCCACACTGGGGGTGTCGCTCATGGCGGCCCTGCTCGCCGCGCTTCCAGCGAATGCGCAGCTTGTCGGGACGCCAGGCAATGGCCCGCTCACGCCCGATGGACCTCGGCGCGGTCTCGGTCCGCCCTCGATCACCGATAATGTGCCCGATCTCCGATTGCACTCGGATGGAGGCGGCATTCCCGGTGCGGGGCCGCCGGTCGATTATGGCCGCCGCGACATCGGCCCCTATGGGCGCCCGCAATCGCTGGGATATTTCGACGCCAGGACAAACCGCCCCCCACGGCTCGGCCGTCGCTGCCAGAGCGAGCGGAGGGTTTGCGTTCTGGCGAGCCCGGCGCCTGTCGCAACCGGATGCTCATGTCGCTTTCCAACTGGCGGACGGGCGCGGGGCCAGGTTGTCCGGTGAGGTCTGGAACGCGACCTGAGGTCCGCATTGAAGTCGAGCGGCGGTCGTCAAACCGCAACCCGTGCCGAGGTCCCCAAATCAACGGTTCGTGAGATAGCGCACGGCTTGCGGAAGCGGAATGGCGGACTATCTCTTCTTCAAAGGGGTCACTTGGCGGAGGGATATAATGCTCCACGAGAGACTAAGGGAATTCCGGTGCAAATCGGTCGAGAAAGCGCGGGAAGCAGGCATCCCGGCCTATTTCCTCGATGAGTCCGATGGCGTTCTGCGTGTCCTGCCGGATGGCAGGAAAGAGCGCATTCTGGTCAGCGAAGGGCTGCTTGTCGTTCTGCCGGCAGGCAAGATGCGGTTTCCGCAGGTCGGCCCAAGCTGACGCCCGATTCAGCGGCAACGAAGAATATCTGAGAAGCGACGTCCGGTTTGGACGTCGCTTCTACCTGGAATGCCTTCAGGTTGGTCATCGGCAATTAGCTCGGCTGGCAACTGGCGGTAGCATGCCGTGGCTAGCGGGATCCATTGTATTGAGGAAGCTGGGGCTTGCCGCCGAAAATTAAACTCTGCGGATCCCGTTCCACTCCCTGCAAGGCGTGACCAAAGCCCGTAAGCATTCGCCGGCCGTCGCTTGTCAAGGTTTCGATGCTGCGCAGACCGGCACCAGTGAAGCGGCTGATCTCAGCGGTAATCTCTGCGGTGCGCTTATCAAGATTGTCGGCGAGCACGCGGAGAGACTTCGCAACCTCGCTGACATCGTCGAAGGCGCTGCGACCGTCCTGGCCGGCGGCTTTATTCAGGAACGACTGCGCTCCAATCAGCACGCCCTCCACCTGATCGGCCGCCCTGTTGAGCTTTTCGGCAGTCGACGTCACGTCCTTCACTGCCTTGCTGAAATTGCCACTTCCGAGCGCCCCGGTAAACCTGTCAACGTCGTCGATGACCAAGGCGACATTCTTTTGATCGAGCGAGCGGATGGTCTCGGTGAGTTCCTCGCTGAACGCACCGAGCTTCTCCGTAAACGGGGCGATAAACTCGGCAACCGATCCGATGCTCTGCATCACCTTTTCGACACCGCGTGAATTGTCGCCGAGTGCCGCTGAGAATTTCTCCGCGTTTTTGATTGTGTCGCCGATCGAGCCAGAATTTGCCTTGACCGTCTCCTCGATCCCGCCCAGGGCCTCGTCGACGCGCTTGGCGACGGTGCGCACGGTCTCCAGGATGCTTTCTGAAGGTTCGGCGATAATGGTCGGAAGAGGTTGACCCGGCAGCTTGGTCAAGATCGGTGAATTCGAATCGCCACCAAGAAGCTGAACGGCGACGACACCGGCAAGTCCCTGCGCCTCAATGCGCGCGCGGGTATCGACGCGGAGCGGCGTCGAGCGGTCAACCTTGATCACAGCGTAGATTTGGCGCGGATCGTCAGGATGAAGGTCGATTTGCGTCACCTCGCCGACGCGCAGGCCGTTGAAAAGCACGCTGGAGCCGCGGCCAAGGCCCGATACCTTGTCGTTGAAGACGAGCCGGACGGCCTCCTTTTTGTCGCTGCTGCCGTTATTAAACCAGTAAACGAACCCGAATAGCGCGGCCAGAGCCGCGAGCGTGAACAGCCCGACAAGCGTATGACTAGCTCGTGATTCCATAGCCGAGACTGTTTCCAATTATTCGGGTCAGGTGGTTTGGTTCCGCTTCCTTCCGATAGCGGTATCACAAAGCGTGCGGCCGGGTCGCTCATCCACCGGCCCGATACGCAATTACTGCCGGTGGCCGCGAGCTAATCAGCGCGAGATGGTGGCTCGTGCCGGGCTGGTGGAAGAGGTCGCTGAAGGAAGTCCCCTCGACCTTCAATGCTCGCGTGGAGACGGTCGATACCTCGGCGATGTTCCGGGACTCCTTCAAGCGCCGTCGCTGCATCGTGCCGGCATCAGGCTTTTACGAATGGACGGGACCGAAGGAAGATAGGACCCCGCACTATTTCAGCGCTGCCGATGGCGGCCTGCTCGGGATTGCGGGCCTATGGGATCGTTGGCGCAATCCTGAAGGGGCGGACATCATCAGCTGCACGATGGTCGTTCGGGACGCGGATGAGTGGACGTCCAAATATCACGACCGGATGCCGTCATTCCTTCAGCCCGATCAATTCAACGCATGGATGAGTGGCGAAGCGGGCAAGGAGATTTTGCGCTCGACGCCGCCCCAGCTTCAGGAGTGGATCGTATCAAAGCAAGTCAACAAGACCGGCCAGGGTGATGATGATCCGAGGTCGATCGAACTGTCGCTGATTTGACAGCATTTCTGAAACGGGAGCGCAGACGCAATTCCGGATGCTCGACGGGCATCGCTGCGCGGCGTTGGGCTCGGGGGGCGGGTTTGCGACCGTGCGTGAGCGATTTCAACCGCATAGCGGATGGAAGTGGCGGACAGGGAGGGATTTGAACCCCCGATACCCTTGCGGGTATGCCGCATTTCGAGTGCGGTGCATTCGACCACTCTGCCACCTGTCCGCGGTCGCACTTCGTCGAAGCGGGCTGGTTACTACACGCCACATCAGGCGGAGACAAGCCTTGGCAACGTCATAAATCGGCAAGCCTGACGTGCTTTTGCTTGACCTCGCCTAACCCAAGGACTATCGAGCCTCGTCCGGCGTGGGGAAACCCGCGCCCGATCTCTTTTGGCGTTCTGGTTTCGCGTTTCGCGTGCCGCACCCGACAGAGCAAACCAAACCACGCAACCGACTGCCAAAAAGCTGTCCCGCGTGCGCCTCCTCAAGGGGGCCATGACAGGGCAGGGCTGAACATGGAGAACAATGATGTTCGCAGTCATCAAAACCGGCGGCAAGCAGTTTCGCGTCGCCGCGAACGATGAAATCACCATCGCCAAGCTCGTTGGAGAGCCTGGCGACACCGTCGCCTTCGGCGAGGTGCTGATGCTGACCGATGGCGAGAAGTCGACCGTCGGCGCGCCCTTCCTCGGCGACATCACCGTCGCCGGCGAGATCGTCAAGCAGGCGCGCGGCGAGAAGGTCATCGCCTTCAAGAAGCGCCGTCGCCAGAACTCGAAGCGCAAGCGCGGCTTCCGCGCCGAGCTGACGATCGTGCGCATCACCGACATCCTCACCGGCGGCAAGAAGCCGGAGATGAAGAAGGGCGATGCTTCCGCCGTGGCTTTGAAGGCTGCTTCGCCCGCGACCAAGGGCAAGGCCGAGCCGAAGGCCGCCAAGAGCGCTGCCAAGACTGAGGGCCTCGACGCTTCGAACCTCTCGCTGATCTCGGGCGTCGGCCCGACCATCGAGAAGAAGCTGCGCGCCGCCGGCATCGCCTCCTGGAACGACATCGCCGCCTGGAGCGAGGCCGATGTCGCCAAATGGGACGAGGAGCTGAAGCTCCGCGGCCGCGCCACCCGCGAGGAATGGGTCGAGCAGGCCAAGGAACTCCTGGCCGGCAAGCCCCCGCGGGCCAAGGCGGACCAGGCCGAACTGGCGTCCGGCGAGGACTACTGACAGCTCCTGTCAGGCATCCCCGCAGTTTCATCTCCGAACCCGGTGGCTTTTGCCGCCGATTCGGGTTAAGCAGGCTACAGAGTTTTTGAGGTAGGGCGTTATGGCTCACAAAAAGGCAGGCGGTTCGTCCCGCAACGGTCGCGACTCCGAAAGCAAACGCCTCGGCGTGAAGCGCTTCGGCGACCAGGCGGTCGTTCCCGGCAACATCATCATCCGCCAGCGCGGAACCAAATGGCACGCGGGCGTGAATGTCGGCATGGGCAAGGATCATACCTTGTTCGCGCTCACGTCCGGCCGCGTCCGATTCATTACGAAGCTCGGCCGAGCTTTCGTGAACGTAGTCCCGGCCCAACAGGCCGCAGAGTAAACGGCGGATAGGGAATTTCCTCGATCCGCCGGTTCCACCGAACCGGATCGGATCAAGGGTCTAAACCCTAAGCGGGTTTCCCGAAGGTCAAGGAAAAGGGGAGGTGGGACAAAATCCCAGCTCCTTTTTTCGTTTGCGCCGACGGAGAGACCGATGTTCCCCGAATTGACCCGCGACGATGTCTTCCGGCTCGAGACCCGCCGTCTCTGGCTGCGCTGGACCCGCATGGCCGATGCTTCCGCCATCCTGCGTCTCGCGGGGGAGAAAGCCGTGGCCGAGATGACGGCCGCGATTCCGCATCCCTACCCGGTCGATGCGGTCGAGCCTTTCATCTTCGCGATGCGCAAGGGCAATGCGCTGGGCGAGCACCTCGTGCTGGCGATCACGCCGCGCGCCAAGCCCAACGAGCTGATCGGCATGATCGGCGCGCATAAGCAGGCGACGGGCATTCCCTTCATCGGCTACTGGCTCGGCACCCCGCATTGGGGCAAGGGCTTTGCGACGGAGGCCGTGCAGGCGCTGATCGACACGCTGTTCACGCTTGTCGACGTGCCGGCGATCGATGCCGATACGCGCGTCATCAACCCGGCCTCGCGCCGCGTGCTGGAGAAGTCCGGCTTCCGGCAGGAGGGCTCATTCCTCAAGTCGCTGCCGGCGCGCGGCGGGCTCTTCCCCTGCGAGCAGTTCCGGCTCGATCGCTCGACCTGGTCGGCGCTGAAGAGCTGGGGCTCGAGCGGCTGGGCACATGCGCCCGACTTCGCTCCCGAGGTCGAGGCGGCATCCGGCGAGCCCTGTCCGGCATGACGGTGTGAAGCCTGCTCCGGCATGAAAACAGGAAAGGCCCCGGAGTGATCCGGGGCCTTTCTCTTATGGCAGGCCTGACTCTCGCGGAGACAGACGCCCTTACCTCACGAAGTTCCCGCCTAGTTCGTCCTCGATATGGATGCGGATGATCTCCTCGAAGCTCGATTCGGCGGTGAAGCCGAGCGCGGTCGCCCGCTGCGGATCGAAATTGCGCGGCCAGCCCGCGACGATGCCGTCGATCACCGGATCGGGCACGCGCTTGATGCGCGCCACGACATTGTCGCCGGCGACCTTGCGCAGCGCCTCGATCTGCTCGGCGACGGTGCAGGAATAGCCGGGCATGGTCAGGTTGCGGCGCGGGCCGATCGCGGCTGTATCCATCGTCGCGGCGTGGGTGAGGAAGCCGACGGCCGAGCGCGGCGAGGCGTGCCAATGGCGCACCTGGTCGGAGACCGGCAACACGGCGTCGATGCCATTGAGCGGCTCGCGGAGGATGTTGGAGAAGAAGCCCGAAGCCGCCTTGTTGGGCGTGCCCGGCCTGACGCAGATCGTCGGGAAGCGGATGCCGACGCCGTCGAAGAAGCCGCGACGGCTATAGTCGGAGAGCAGCAATTCGCAGATCGCCTTCTGCGTGCCGTAGCTCGTCAGCGGCGTGGTGAAGAACTCGTCTTCGATCTTGTCGTGGAACGGCGCGCCGAACACGGCGACTGAGGAGGTGAAGACCAGGCGCGGCTTGTAGCCGTCGCCGGCCTTGCGGATCGCCTCGAAGAGATGGCGCGTGCCGTCGAGATTGATGCGGTAGCCCTTGTCGAAATCGGCCTCGGCTTCGCCGGAGACGACGGCGGCGAGATGCACGATCAATTCCGGGCGCGAGGCGATCAACCCTTCGGCCTCGCCTTCATTGGCGAGGTCGGAGACCACGGCGTCGAAGGTGAAGGGGCAGGCCGCAGGCGCAGTCGCGGCGACAACGTCCTGCGCCGTGACCTTGTCGATCGGCTTACCGCCGAGTTCGCCGCTATGGGCCAGCCGTTCGATGAATTTGCGGCCGACCATGCCGGCGCCGCCGAGAACGAGAATATGCATTGGGGTTCCTCTGGTGATTCTTCTGATGATGAATGGGTTCAGTTGGGCAGGCGGCCGCCGAGGTCATCCTCGATATGAACGCGGATGATCTCGTCGAAATCGCGTTCGGCCTGGAAACCAAGCGCCGTCGCGCGGGCGGTATCGAAACGGGTCGGCCAGCCGGCGACGATGTCGGTCACCGTCTTGTCGGGCGCGCGGCGGATCAGCTTCACCGCCCTGTCGCCCGCGACGCGGCGCAGTGCTTCGATCTGCTCGCCGACGGTGACGCAGACGCCGGGCATGGACAGGTTGATCCGCGGTCCCAGTTCCTCGCGTGCGAGCCCGGCCGCATGGATCAGGAAGCCGACCGCCGAGCGCGGGCTGGCATGGGTGAAGAGAGTGTCGTCGGCGACCGGAAGCAGAGCCTCCATGCCCTGCAATGGCTCGCGAATGATGCCGGAGAAGAAGCCGCCCGCCGAAGCGTTGGGCTTGCCCGGTCGCACGACGATGGAGGGGAAGCGGATACCGACGCCGTCGAGGAAGCCTCGACGCGCGTAATCGGCCAGCAGTAATTCGCCGATGGCCTTCTGCGTACCGTAGCTCGTCAGCGGCGCGACGTGGAATTCGTCAGGAATCGCAGCCGGATAGGGTGCGCCGAAGACGCCGCTCGATGTGGTGAAGACGAGTTTCGGCACATAGGCCCTGTCGCCTTTTCGGGCACTGCCGCCTCCATGGCGGATGGCTTCGAGGAGTGCGCGGGTGCCGTCGAGATTGACGCGGTAGCCCTTGTCGAAATCGCGCTCCGCTTCGCCCGAGATGATCGCCGCGTGATGGAAGATCAGATCCGGTCGCGGCGCGATCAATGCCGCGGCGATGGCGGGATCGGCGAAATCCTCAGTGCGCGCCTCGACGCGGCCGGCGAGTTCGGGAGGCAGGGCGGGAGACAGGGAAGGCGGGACGACATCGGTCAGCGTCAGCCGACTGATGCTGCGCCCGGCGATTCGTCCCTCGCGCGCGAGGCGTTCGGTGAGCTTGCGGCCGACCATGCCGGCCGCACCGGTAACGAGGACATGCATGGCTTCCCCTCGAGATTTCCTCTGCGGATGGCGTGCGTTGATCGCAGTTGCTCGATTTTGGGGGCGCAGGCCTGTCAGCCTGCGCCCGGATTTAGAGCAATTGAACGATCCAATCGGATCGCTCAATTGCTCCGGCCTTTTGTTTTAACGCGTTTTCTTCACGCGAACCGGTACCCACTTCGCTCGAAAAACGCTCTAGAGCTTCAGAGCGCGAAGCCGCCATCGGCGAGATGGATCTGGCCCGTGGTGTAGCTTGCCTCGTCGGAGGCGAGATAGACCGCAAGCCAGGCGATTTCCTCGGCCGTGCCGAGCCGGCCCATGGGCTGGCGATCGATGAAGGCTTGGCGGGCCGCGGCCTCGCTGGTCTTGGTCAGCGCAGCCAGATCCTTGATGCGGTGATCGAGCGAGGGCGACTGGATCGTGCCCGGGCAGATCGCGTTCGAGCGAATGCCCTTCTTGATGTAGTCGGCCGCGACAGCCTTGGTCAGGCCGATCACGGCTGCCTTGGTCGCACCATAGACATAGCGGTTCGGGATGCCGCGCACTGAGCCGGCGCCCGAGGCGATGTTGACGATCGAGCCCTTGCCGGCGGCGAGCATGCCGGGAACGAAGGCCTTGATCGTGCGGTGCATCGACTTGACGTTGAGGTCGAAGGAGAACTCCCAGGCCTTGTCGTCGCATTCCAGGATGGTGCCGTGATGCACGAAGCCGGCGGCGTTCACCAGAATGTCGATGGTGCCGATCTTCTCGGCGAAGGCCTCGACCGCCTTGGTCGAGAGCACGTCGAGCTTGCGCTTCTTCGCCTTCGGAATGCCCTCCAGCAAGGCGACATCCTTGTCGGTCGCATAAACCGTCGCGCCCTCGGCGACGAAGGCTTCGGCGATTGCGCGGCCGATGCCCTGTCCGGCCGCGGTGACGACCGCGACCTTGCCCTTCAAACGTCCTGCCATGGTATTTCGTCCCTGTTCAGCCGGCTTTTTGCAGTTGCTTGCGCATGTGAGTGAGCCGCCGGTCGGCCAACTCCTGGTGATGGGTGATCGTGTAGCCGAGCCGCTCATACCAGCCGATGCGCTGGGTCAGCTTGGCGTGGGTGTAGAGATGGACCGCGTCGAATTGCAGCGCCTGGGCGCGCTCATCGGCAAAGTCCATCAAGGCACGGCCGAGTTTGCGCCCGGCCGCTTCGGGCGCAACAGCGATGCTCCAGAGCGTGAACTTGCCGTCCTCGATCTCAAGCACGAGCGCAGCCTCAAGCCCGCTTGCGCCATCAGTCAGCCAGACTTCGTGCTCGGCGACGACCTGGGCGTAATCGGCGATGCGCGGCAGCGAAGGTACGCCGATGATGCTTTCATTGGGCGTGTAGGCTGCGTTCTTCAGCGCCAGGATTGCCGGAATGTCGTTCGTGGTGGCGCGGCGCAGCGGGACCGTGCCGGCGTGCGCCATCGGCTGGTTGAAGGCGGCAAGGGAGAGCTTCTGCGCGCCGTCGGCGTCGAAATTCTCCGGCGCGAGCCAGCGCCGGAAGCCCTGCGCGCGGACCGGCCATTCGCTGTCGAGGATCGAGAACCAGGCGGTGTCGCGGTTCTTGTCCTTGACCACCATGTGTTGGCGGAACAGCCCCTCATATTGGAAGCCGAAGCGCAAGGCGGCGCGCTTGGAAGGCTCGTTCAGATTGTTGCACTTCCATTCGAAGCGGCGATAGCCGAGCGAGAAGCCGTATTCGCCGCAGAGATAGATCGCCTCGGTGGCGACGCGCGTCTTCTGCAACACCGGCGAATAGGTGATGTAGCCGACTTCGAAGACGCCCTGCTCGGGACGGATCTCCATCAACCAGAGATGGCCCTTGGCCTTGCCGTCCGCCTTGTCGATGACCGCGAAGGGCACGATGCCGGCCTTGCTCGCCATCATCCCGAGCAATTCGCGATAGCTCTCGCGCGATTGCGGCGGATGGGCCGGCATCCAGTCCCAGATGTGGTCGTGGCCCTGGTTCACCGCCCAGATCTCGTCGAGATGGCGGGCGGGATCGATCGGCTCAAGTCGGCAATACTGGCCTTCGAGCACCTTGGCGGGTGGGAATGGCGGCGCCTTCCAGTTGAGCAGTGCCGTCATGGTTGGGTCGTCTCCCGCCAGCCGTTCAAATCCGTCGTCACCGTCCAGCTCGCGCCGAGTTCCGCGCGGATCGCCTCGGTGAGGGCTACGCCCTCTGCCTCCCAGGCCAATTGTTCGACGGCGTCGGGAAAGCGCGAGCGGGCTTCGTTGTCCTCTTCATAGATGGCGTCGAAGGCATCCATCCAGGCCTCCAGCCTGTCCGCAAGCTCCTCGGAAAGGCCGATATCCTCGGCATCGACCGGTTTGCGCTTGCCCTTGGCGTCGAGCGTCCAGAGGCCGCTCAGCCCGAGCCAGGCCGGTGCGATCAGCAGCGTGCCGCTCACGAATGCGCCTTCAGGTCGCGCGCCTTCAGATCGGCGGTGAAGAACGGGTTCAGCGGCGCGGACGGGCCATTGCCGGCAAATCCCTTGAAGCTGCCCTCGTCGCGGATCAGGCGCGTCGCCTCGATGAAGGCGGCCCAGGCTGCGCGCGCCAGAGCTCCGCCGATCGAGATGCGGCGGATGCCGAGCGCGGCGATCTCCGGCACGGTGAGGCCGAAATCGCCATAGATCAATTGGTTGACCGGCTTGCCCCCGGCAGCCGTGACGATCGTCGCGATCTGTTCCTTTGTCTTCGGGCCGGGCGCATAGAGCACGTCGGCGCCGGCTTCGGCATAGGCCGCGATGCGCCGCGCCGCTTCGTTCAGCGCATCGGGGTGGCCGGTGAGGAAGCATTCGGCCCGCGCCGTCAGCACGACGCCGGAGCCGGTCTCGTCGACAGCGCGCCGCGCCGCCTTGATGCGCTCGACCGCCAGTTCGAACGGGTAGAGCGGTTCATCCGGCCGGCCGGTCGCATCCTCGATCGAGAGGCCGGCGATACCGGTCGCGATGCAAAGCTTGGTGTTGGCCGCGACGCCGTCGGGCGTATCGGCATAGCCGTTCTCGAAATCGGCATTGACCGGCAAATCCGGCACCGCCTTCACCATCTCGGCGATATGGGCGAGCATCATGTCGCGCGGCACGTCCTGGTCGGCGCGGCCTTGCGTGAAGGCGAAGCCCGCGCTCGTCGTCGCCAAGGCCTTGAAGTCCTGGCCGCGCAGCCAGCGTGCGGAACCCAGATCCCAAGGGTTGGGCATCACGAAGCAACCGGCCTCGTGCAGCTTGCGAAAGGCGTCGACCTGAGGGGAGTAGCCCATTTTAAATCGTTTCAAATCGGCTTGTTCTTCGGGCCGCCATACTGTCCGGCAAGAGCGCTCTTGTCAGCCCTTCCTTTCATGCGCAAGCGCTCGCCCCGAATGCGCCTCAGGCATGAGCCTCAATAGGCGAGGATCAGATTATAGACGCTGCGTTCGAGCACCGGGCCGCTCAGGCGGTTCGCGATGGATTTGAGAGCTGCCGTCAGGCTGGCGCCATCGGTTCCGCTCACCATCGCGGCGGCGTGCCTGACCGACAGGGCCGGATCGGGCGCGAAGGCGGGATGAGGCGCGGTCTCCTGCGAGCCTCCGATGCGCAGCGCGGCGATGCCGCTATGCCCGATCATCGCCGCGAGAGCCGCGATATCGTCCTGTAGGCCGTCCTCTTGCATGCCGTCCTCTTGCGCCACCCAGCGCAGAAAGCCGAGATGGCTGCCGCAGCCGGCGCCGAAACGGGCGCGCTCGCGATAGACGAAGCGTCGGAAGTCGCCCATCAGCGGGCGCATGAGGCGCGAGGCCGGCGTCGGATTGCCCAGCAAGTGGCGATATTCGGGCGTGTCCAGCGCGTCGGGGCTGTCGAGATCATAGAGCGTCAGGAAGCGGCGTTCCTGTCCGCGTCCGCGCACGAAACGCCGGCCGCCAAGAAAGCCGGGCATGGTCAAACGCTCCGGCACATGCTCGAAGCTGTGCCAGGCCTCGTAATCTGCGAGCGCAGCTGGCTCGACCGAGTTGGCGATGACGAGGAAGCCGGCTCCGCGCCAGTCCATGCCGGGTTCGTTCGCGGTCACGGCCGCAGCATGATCTTGGAGGCGGAGCGGCTCTTGGCGCGCGCGAAGGCAGCCGGCGCCTCCGCCAGCGCGACCTCCTCCGTGATCATGTGCGAGACGCGCGCGCCATGGGCGGCGAGGTAGCCAAGCACGCGCGGCCATGTCGCCAAGGGCGCGCGATAGGAGCCGCGGATCTGCTGGTGGCGCCTGACCAAACTCGTCAGATCGACAGCGGCTGGGCTGGCATGGATACCGCAGATCGTCAGCACCCCGCGCAAGGCGAGCAGATCGAGCGCCTCGCCGACAAGCGTCGGCACGCCGGCGGCCTCGATGATCCGATCATAGGACAACGGCAAGCCGGCCCGTTCCAGGCCTTTGCGCAGCGAGGTGCCGACCGTGTCGAGCGTATCGACGAAGCCCATTTCGCGCAGGGTCGCCAGGCGCGCGGCGTCGTTATGTCCGGCGATGACGATGCGGCTGGCGCCGGCCGCCTCAGTGAAGAGCGCGATGCCTTGGCCGATCGTGCCGGGGCCGATGATGAGCACGCTGTCGCCTTGCGTGACTCCGGCGGTATCGACAGCCTCGGCCGAGACGGTCATCGGCTCGGTCAATGCGGCGAGCGCATCGGACAGTGCCTCGGGCACCGGCACGCAGTTCTCGGCAGGTACGCAGGCAAGAGCGGCGAAACCGCCGTCGCGCATGATGCCGATGCCACGCCGCGTGACGCAATCCTCCGCTTGCCCGCCGCGGCAGCGTTCGCATTGGCCGCAGACGACGGAGGGCCGGATGACGACCCGGTCGCCGATGCGCAGATCCGAGACTGCCTCGCCCAGACGGGCCACCCGGCCGGCGAATTCATGGCCCATCGTCACCGGCATCGCCTGCGCCATCGCGGCATAGCCGGCAGTCCAGTCGGCAATGTGGAGGTCGGTGCCGCAGATGCCGGCGGCTGCGACCGCGACGACGACCTCGCCGGCTCCGGGCGGGGCCGGTTCGGGAACGTCGCACAGAGCGATCCCCGGCTCGGGCGCGCGTTTTCGCAGTGCAAGCATGCCTTGCTCCTTGTCAAAGGTGCGGCTTATTCGGCCTTGATGCCGGCCGCCTTGATCACTCCGGCCCAGGTCTGCGCATCCTTGGCCATGAAGCTTGCGAGCGCTTCGGTGGTGTCGGGCGCAGGTTCCGCACCGATCTCGATCAGCCGGGCGGCGATCTCCGGCTTGGCAAGGGCGCCGTTCACCGCCGCGTTGAGGGTCGCGACCACGGCGGGCGGCGTGTTCTTCGGCGCGACCAGCGCGACCCAGGCGGAGAGGTCGTAGCCGGCATAGCCCTGCTCGGCGACGGTCGGGACATCGGGCAGCAGGCTCGTGCGCTTGGCCGTGGTGACGCCGAGCGCCCGCAAGGTGCCTGCCTTCACATGAGCGGAGGCGCCAGCCAGCGTCGAGAACATCACGTCGATATTGCCGCTCATCGCATCGGTCAGGGCCGGGGCCTCGCCGCGATAGGCGACATGCAGGACCGGAGCGCCGGAGACGAGCCCGAAGACCTCGCCGGCGAGATGCGCCACGGTGTTGGCGCCGCCCGAGCCGAAGGTGATCGGCGTGCCGCGCGTCTTGCCCAGCGCCTCGAGCTCCTTCATCGTCTTGACCGGCAGCTTCAGGCCCGAGGTCACCACGAAGGGCAGCTTTGCGATCATCGCCACAGGGACGAGATCGGTCTTCCAGTCGAAGGGCAGGTTGCTGCGCAGTGCCGGATTGATCACCATGGTGGTGGGGGCCGCGAGCAGCGTGTAGCCGTCGGGCTCGGCCTTGGCGACGGCCTGCGAGCCGAGCACCGTGCCGGCGCCGCCGCGGTTCTCGATGAGGAGGCGCTGCTTGAGGATGTCGCCGGCGGCTTCCGCCACGACGCGCACCACGACATCGACGCCACCGCCCGCCGCAAAGGGCACGATCAACTGCATCACGCGTGTGGGGTAGGCCTGTGCCAAAGCGGGCCGCGCTGTCGCGCTCGCCAGGATCGCCAGGGCGCCGGTCAGGGCCGCGCGGCGTGAGATCGTGTCGGCCCCATGGGCGCCGTTGCATTCGGTCATGATCATCCTCCCCCGGATCGGTTCTATTTTTTCTGGCGGCGAGAAAGCCAGCGATGGCGAGTTGCCACAAGGGCGAAATCTGGAGTGCGCCATAGCCTCAGGCTATGGTTTGGCGCTGAGTTTTTCTGCCTGTTGTCGCAAGGCCATCTCGAAATGCTGCATCAGCTGGCTGCGCGCACGCTCGATTAGCCGATGCAGATAGATGTCGTAGGGCGGGGGATGATCGAGCCGTCTGACCGCGACCCTGCTCCGGTCGGCTGCGAGTGCGCTGAACGCATCGACGATTGCGACGCCGATTCCGGCTTCCGCCAGGCCGATCGCGGTTTCGGCGAAGCGCGCGACATGGGTGCGCGTTGGGGTGATGCCGCCCGCCCGCAATACGGCGTCGACCGCGAGGCCGTGCACGGAATGCGGCTCGAACACGATGATCGGTCGGTCAATCAGGCAGGACGGTGCCAGCGGGCCGTCGCCGGCCGGCAGCCAGCCCGTTGGGGCGACCGCCATGACCGGAGCCTTGGCGACAGGCACGCTGCGGATACCGGCATGCAGGATCGGGAACAGGGTGACGGCGCATTCGCCCTGGCCTGAGAGCAGATAGTCCATCACCTGGCTGACGAAGAGGATATCGACATGCAGGCTGAGACCCGGATGCTCCTTCAGCAGATCGGCCGTGGCGAGCGGGACCAGGAGCCGCCCGACGCTGGGCGAGGCTCCCAGGCGCAGAGAGCCGCCATCGGCGCGGGTGATGCGCAATGCGCGGGCGAGCGCACCCTCCATCTGCTCGAAGGCGAGATCGACCTCGCCGAGCAGCCGGTGCGCCTCCGCCGTCGGCACGAGCCGGCCGCCATGCCGGTCGAAGAGGGCGAGCGCGCAAACGTCCTCGATACGCCGGATCGTCTTGGTCACGGTCGGCTGGGCGATGCGCAGCTCCCTGGCGGCGCCGACCACGGTGCGGCAGCGCATCAGCGCCCGGAACACCTCGATCTGGCGCAGCGTGAGCTGCATGGCGCAGGCCTCCGGCGACGTTGAAGCGTTCCTGCACGGAAACACCGGGTTATCCCGGACAAGCCGCCCTCGGGTCCGGCCTTCGACCGGCCCAAGGACAGGCTCCTCGGCGCCGATCCGGGATCCATCATAGGGCTCTGTCGTGTCCTACGATGGATCCCGGGTCTGCGCTTCGCTTGCCCGGGATGACGGTTTGGTTCCCCGTGATGCCGTCGACGTTCAGTGATTATCGCGCGGCACGCCGAACTTCTTGTGGATCTTCTGGTACTTGACCGCCGGCTTCAGCACCATGCCCTCGGAGAGTTCGCCGACGATCTTGCGCTGGATCTCCTGCCAGGGCGTCTGGCTCTTGGGGTATTTGTAGCCGCCGGCGGCCTTCAGCGCGACGCGGCGCTCCTCGAGTTCCTTGTCGGAGATCAGGATGTCGGCCGAGCGCTTGTTGAGGTCGATGCGGACCTTGTCGCCGGTCCTGAGCAGGGCGAGCCCGCCGCCCGTCGCCGCTTCCGGCGAGGCGTTCAGGATCGAGGGCGAGCCGGAGGTGCCCGATTGCCGGCCGTCGCCGACGCAGGCCAAGGCGGTTACGCCCTTCTTGATCAGGTAGTCCGGCGGCCGCATGTTCACGACCTCGGCCGCGCCGGGATAGCCGATCGGCCCGACGCCGCGGATGAACAGGATCGAGTGCTCGTCGATGGCGAGCGCCGGGTCGTCGATGCGGTGGTGGTAGTCCTCCGGCCCGTCGAAGACGATCGCCTTGCCCTCGAAGGCGTTGGGGTCCTTCGGGTTCTCGAGATAGCGCTTGCGGAATTCCGGCGTGATCACGCTGGTCTTCATGATGGCGGAATCGAACAGATTGCCGCGCAGATTGAGGAAGCCGGAATGGGCCTTCATCGGCTCGTCATAGGCCTTGATGACGCGACGATCCTCGGCGAAGAAGCCCTCGCAATTCTCGGCCAGCGTCTTGCCGTTGGCGGTGATGGCGGGCTTGATCTTGCCCTTGGCGACGAGTTCGGCGACCACGGCGGGAACGCCGCCGGCGCGGTAATAATCCTCGCCGAGATATTCGCCGGCCGGCTGCAGGTTCACCAGCAGCGGGATGTCATAGCCGATCGCGGTCCAGTCCTCGTTGTCGAGGGGAACGCCGATATGCTTGGCGATGGCGTTGACGCTGATCGGGGCGTTGGTCGAGCCGCCGATGGCGGAATTCACGACGATCGCATTCTCGAACGCCTCGCGCGTCATGATCTTGGACGGGATCAAATTCTCCCAGACCATGTCGACGATGCGCAGGCCGGTGAGATAGGCCATTTCATAGCGGTCGCGGTAAGGCGCGGGGATCGCGGCCGCGCCGGGCAGCGTCATGCCGAGCGCCTCGGCGATCGAGTTCATCGTCGTCGCCGTGCCCATGGTGTTGCAATGGCCGGCAGAGGGAGCCGAGGACGCAACCAGGTCGACGAAGCCCTTATAGTCGATCTCGCCGGCCGCCATCATCTGGCGCGCCTTCCAGACGATGGTGCCCGAACCCGTGCGCTCGCCACGGAAATTGCCGTTCAGCATCGGGCCGCCGGGCAGGGCGATCGCCGGGATATCGACGGTCGCCGCCGCCATCAGCTGGGCCGGCGTGGTCTTGTCGCAGCCGGTCGTCAGCACGACGCCGTCGAGCGGGTAGCCGTAGAGGATCTCGACGAGGCTGAGATATTGCAGGTTGCGGTCGAGGCTGGCGGTCGGGCGCTTGCAGGTTTCCTGGATCGGGTGGATCGGAAACTCGAAGGGCACGCCGCCGCGCTCGCGGATGCCGTCACGAACGCGATGGGCGAGCTCGATATGGTGGCGGTTGCAGGGCGCAATGTCGGAGCCGGTCTGGGCGATGCCGATAATCGGGCGGCCGGACTGCAATTCGTCGCGCGACAGGCCGAAATTCATCGTGCGCTCGATGTAGAGCGCCGTCATGTCGGCATTGGCGGGATTGTCGAACCAGGCCTTCGAGCGCAGCTGTTCGGGCTTGATCTTGCGAACCGGCTTCTTGCCGGCAGGTGTTTTGGCCATCCTCGTCTTTTCCTCTCGCGCGGCGCGGCGCTGATGGCCGCTTGCCGGTCTCTTTAAAACGATTTGAGACACGCAACTTTGCCGATGATCCGCGGCGCGGCAAGAGGCCTGGACGCAGATAATCATACTATTGAGCGTTGCTGCATACAGCATGCAGGAGCGCCCGCCAATGTCGAACGCTCGATCTCGTGAACGCGCAGGAAAGGCCCGGCGACCCGGGGTGACAAGTGTCAGGCGTGCAGGGGCGGACCAGCAGCTGGCGCAATCGCGCGGCTCGCATGCGCCACTTGCATTGCGTGACTTGTGCATCGCGCGACTTGCATCGCACGCGGCTTTCCGGCCAAGACAAGCCTAAGGCCCCGATGAGAGCGGGCCGCATCGACCTCGACCCGTCCTAAGGAAACGCCGTCATGACGCTCCATGTCGTCCCATCCTTCGCCCGCATCGGCGAGGAGAACGCCTTCGCCGTGCTGGCACGCGCGACCGAATTGCAGCGCCAGGGCAAGGACATCATCAATCTCGGCATCGGCCAGCCCGATTTCCCGACGCCAGACCATATCGTCGAGGCGGCGGTGAAGGCTTTGCGCGACGGCCATCACGGCTATACCCCGGCCAATGGCATCCTGCCGCTGCGCGAGGCCGTGGCGGCCGATCTGCACAAGCGCTTCCAGGTCGAGGTCTCGCCGGAGGCGGTGATGATCGTGCCGGGCGGCAAGGTCACCATGTTCATGGCGATCCTGATGTTCGGCGAGCCCGGCGCCGAGATCCTCTATCCCGATCCCGGCTTCCCGATCTATCGCTCGATGATCGAATATACCGGGGCGACGCCGATCCCGGTGCCGGTCCGCGAGGAGAACGGCTTTGCCTTCTCGGCGGAGGAGACGCTCTCGCTGATCACGCCGAAGACGCGGCTCCTGATCATCAATTCGCCGGCGAACCCGACTGGCGGCGTCACGCCGAAAGCGGAAGTCGACAAGCTCGTCGCCGGGCTGGCTGATTTCCCCGATGTCGCGGTGATGTCGGACGAGATCTACGACCAGATGCTCTATGACGGCGAGAAGCATGTCTGCCTGCTGAGCTATCCGGAAATTCGCGACCGCCTGATCCTGCTGAATGGCTGGTCGAAGACCTATGCCATGACCGGCTGGCGCATGGGCTTCTCGGTCTGGCCCAAGCCGCTCTATGAGAACGCCCGCAAGCTTGCGGTGAACTCGCATTCCTGCGTCAACGCTCCCGCGCAATGGGCCGGGCTTGCGGCCCTGACCGGCCCGCAGGATGCAGTCCACATGATGCTGGCCGAGTTCGACCGGCGCCGGAAGGCCGTGGTCAAAGGGCTGAACGCCTTGCCCAACGTCTCCTGCGCGGTGCCGAAGGGCGCGTTCTACGCCTTCCCCAATGTCTCGCAGACCGGCTGGAAGGCGAAGAAGCTGGCTTCCGCCCTGCTGGAGGAGGCCGGCGTCGCCACCATCGGCGGCCCCGATTTCGGCGTGTATGGCGAGGGCTACATCCGGCTGTCCTATGCGAACTCGCTGGAGAATATCGAGCGGGCGCTGGTGCGGATGGACGAGTTCCTCAAGAGCGCGAAGGCGATCTGAGCATGATCACCTGCCATCTGCGCTATATCGTCGACCCCTACCAACTGCCGGCCTTCGAGGCCTATGGCAAAGCCTGGATCCGTCTCGTCGAGAAATTCGGCGGCAAGCATCACGGCTATTTCATGCCGTCGGAAGGCACATCGAACGTGGCTCTCGCCATGTTCAGCTTTCCGTCCTTCGCCGCATATGAGACCTATCGCGAGGCCTCGTTCAAGGATGAGGAGTGCCTGTCCGTGGTCGCGCAGAACGATCAGCACCGCTTCATCATCAGCTATGAGCGCTCCTTCTTTCGGCCCGTCTTCGAGGACGACCAGGGCGTGCGCCGCGCGCCCTGAGCCTGGTGGGCCGACATCGAAGCATCGCCCCGAACCCGGACGTCCCGGCGCCCATCGCTGCGCCTCTTCTGAAGACCACCGAACGCTCGCGGATGCGGGCCGGGAGCTTGGCCATATGAGCTATCTTTATCTCGCGATCGCCATCGTCAGCGAGGTCATCGGCACCTCGGCCCTGAAGGCGTCGAACGAGTTCACGCGGCTCGTGCCCGCGCTGATCACCGTGCTCGCCTTCGCGAGTGCGTTCTACTTCCTGTCGCTGACCTTGCGCACGATCCCGGTCGGCATCGCCTATGCGATCTGGTCCGGCGTCGGGATCGTGCTGATCAGCCTGATCGCGCTCGTGCTGTTCGGCCAGAAACTCGATGCCCCGGCGATGATCGGCATGGCCATGATCGTCGCCGGGGTGATCGTCATCAACCTGTTCTCGGAATCCGCAGCCCACTGAGCCGCCAGTCGTCATTGTGAGGCGCGCGAGAGCAGGATGCGAAAAAGTGGGAACCGGTTTTTCGCATCCTGCTCTCACTCTTAGATGAGAGACGGATTCAGGTGTCAGATGGGATCACTTTGTGATTCCAGCTGAAATCATCCGGCTCTAGCGGCACAGCAGTTCAGCGCGTCACGCACCCGGAGTGACGGTTTACCGAGCGGATGGCGCTCACTCCGCGGCCAAAGGCAGCCGCCTGACGAGCCCCGGCACCAGCCGCACCTTCCGCGGCGCCGCCAGCCAGACCGCTGCCGCCGAGATGAAGCAGCAGGCGATCGCCAGCAGGAAAGCCAGGCGATAGCTGCCGGTCGCATCGTGAATCATCCCGGCCAGCCAGGGCCCGACAGCGCCGCCACCGAGCAGTGCTACCGTGACCGTCCCGAAGATCGCCCCGAAATGTGGCCCTTCGAAAATTTCGGCGACGATCGCGCCCATCACCGAGGCGAGCGCGTAACCCAGAAAACCCTGCGCGATTACCATCACATAGAGCAGGATGGGCGACGGCCTGTGCTCCAGCGCGATCAGCGCGGCATAGCAGATGGCGAAGCCCAGGCAGCCCACCATCCAGATCCATTCGCGGCCGATGCGATCGGACAGGGCACCGAGGCCGATCTGACCGGGGATCGCGACGGCGCTGACCAGTCCGAGCGCCCAGGCGGCCGTGAGTGGGGTGAAGCCGACCTCGATCAGGTATTTGGTTTGATGGACCTGCACGGCATACCAGGCAACCAATGCGCAGAAATAGCCGAGCATGATCCACCAGAGGCGCGCGGTCCGCAGTGCCCGCGCCAGCGTCCATTCGACTGCGACCCAGGCCGGATCGACCACGGCCGCCGCATGCCGCGCCGCGCCGGTTCCAGCCGAGCCGGTCTCGCCATCGGGGAGGGCGCCGAGATCCTGGGGTCTGCGGCGGACCAGCAGATTGAGCGGACCGAGCAGAAAAAGCACAAGCAGGCCCATGATCCAACAGGCGGCGCGCCAGCCCTCCCGGCTGATGATCGATTGCAGCCAGGGCAGCAGCAGCACCGCACCGACGCCGACGCCGGAAAAGGCGATGCTGATCGCAAAGCCCCGGCGGCGCACAAACCAGTTCGGCAGGAACAGCGACTGTGCCGAAAAGCTCATCAGATTGGCGCCGCAGCCGACGAGCACGCCGAGCGTCAGGTAGAGCTGCCAGGCCGCGCTGATCGCGGGCGCGACCAGCATGCCCGCTGCCAGCATCGCCACGCCCGTCTCGATCACGACGCGCGGGCCATGCTTGTCCATGACGCGGCCGACGAATGGACTGGTCACTGCCGAAAGCAGGAAGCCAAACGAAAAGGCGCCCGATGCGAGCCCGCGATCCCAGCCGAACTCGTCGATCAGCGGCGGCAGCAGCAGCGAGAACGCCGTGCGCGCACTGACGGCGACCGCCATGGTGACGAAGGCGACGCCGATGACCACCCAGCCATAGTAGAATGGCAGGCGTGCCGACCAATGCGGGGAGGGGGGCTGCATATCGCATAGGTTGGCCCGGTCAGCCGGATGGTCAATCCGTGCTCGACGCACCTCGGATCTGCGTCGGCGGCTAGAGCCGGATGATGTCAGGTGAGATCACTTGGTGATCCCATCTGACATCTGAATCCGTCTCTCATCAAAAAGTTAGAGCAGGATTGGTGCGAAAAACCGGTTCCCGCTTTTTCGCATCCTGCTCTAGACCTTCGCGGCGCTCGCTGCCGCGTCGATATTCGCGACCAACTCGGCGTCGAGCCCGAGCGAGCCCGCCAGCCCGGCGAGGAAGTCCTTCTCCTTGGCCGTGTCGGGATTAATGGCGATGCGCGCCGCCATATAGATCTGCGCCGCCAATTCGGGGCTGGTTGCGCCTTCGACCAAGCTGTCGACCGAGGCCGGATGCGCCATCTCATTGGCCAGCCACTCATTGGCTTCGGGATCGAAGCCGGCTTCGCGCAGGCCGCCAAGGATGCTGTTGCGCTCGTCTTCGTCGATCGCCCCGTCGGCGGCGGCCGCCGCAATCATCGCGCGGATGAAGATCAGCGTCGTTGCCTCGTTCGCCGCCGCAGGCTCGAAGCCGGTGCCGGCAGGAGCCGGCTGGACCGGCTCCTGCGTGTCGAGCAGCGGCTTGCCGGCCTGATGGTTCTGATAGGCCTTGTAGGCCAGCCCGCCGATCAGCGCGAGACCGCCCAGCCTGGCGGCGGAGCCGACGACGGCCCGCCCAGCTGAGGAGCCGAAGACCAGCGCGCCGAGCCCGCCCAGCACTGCCGTCGCCACGGCTGGGTTGGCGTTGAACATGCCCTTGGCCTGTTCGAGCAGCTGGTCCGGCGTCTTGCCGCCGGAGATCTGGCTCAGGATGTCGTTGGCCTTCTGCTGTGCGCCGGTTTGCTGTGCGGCGTCCTGCACGCCTTGCGTCGCCTGCCCGAAGACACTGCCGACGAGCCCGCCCAGGCCCCCGGCACTGCCGGCTTGCTGCGCCAGATTGCCGAGCACGGCACCGAGGCCCGGGGTCTGTCCACCACCTTGCTGTCCCCCTTGCTGGCCGGCCTGGCTGCCGGCGCTGACGAGCGCATCGAGAAGTGATTTCGCGTTGAACATGGTCGGCTCCTTCGCAAGGCTTTGGTCGACATCATCATTCAGCCTGCACGCAAGCCAGGGCTCGCACAACGGCTGGAGCCGGATGATGTCAGACGGGCTCACCAAGTGATCGCATCTGACATCTGAATCCGTCTCTCATCTAAGAGTTGAGAGCAGGATCGATGCTCTTGGCACGCCATGCGAGGGAAGAATGACGACATCAAGGCCCGGGCAGCGGCAGCAGGCCAGGCTCCTTCAGGGTCTCCAGCGCGATTTCGGAGCGCACGCGCGCCACGCTCTCATGCGGCATCAGGATCTCGTTGATGAAGCGCGACAGCTCCTTGAGATCGCCGACCGCAACCTTGAGCAGGTAATCGGCTTCCCCGGTCAGGGCATGGGCCTCGAGGATCGCCGGCGTCAGCCGGACCAGATCGCGGAAGCGCCGCGCATTGTCGCGTGAATGCGTGTTGAGCGCGACATGGATGAAGACGGTGATGCCGAGCCCGATGGCGGAGGGCTCGATCAGGGCGCGGTAGCCGCGGATCGTGCCGTCCTGCTCCAGCCTTTGCCGCCGCCGCGAGATCTGGCTCGCGGAGAGGCCGACCTTCTCGGCCAGGGCGCCGTTGGTGAGCGATGCGTCCTGCTGGAGTGCGTCGAGCAGGCGCCAGTCGAAGCTGTCGAGATTGGGCGGTGTTTGCATCATATTCCTCTCATGCGCGTATTCTGTGCGCAATCCGCGGTTACGCAAGCGCCTTTGCACGCTCCGTGCCCCGCTCACGCGCGAAGATGATGGCAGGCAATCTGGAGGAGAATGTCCATGGGTCCGTTTCCGTTCGACGCCGTCCCGCCCGCCATCTCCGAGGCCAATCCGATGGGGACGGATGGCTTCGAATTCGTCGAATACGCCCATCCCGAGCCGGAGAAGCTGGGTGAGTTGTTCGAGCGGATGGGGTTCACGCGGGTCGCTCAGCACCGCTCCAAGAAGGTGACGCTCTACCGTCAGGGCGACGTCAATTTCGTCGTCAATGCCGAGCCGAACTCATTCGCGCAGGGCTTTGCGGTCGAGCACGGCCCTTGCGCCTGCGCCATGGCCTTCCGCGTCGTCGACGCCAAGCACGCCTTCGAGCGCGCGGTCTCGCTCGGCGCCGAGCCCTATGAGAGCAGGGTCGGCCCTGGCGAATTGGCGATCCCGGCGGTGAAGGGCATCGGCGGCTCGATCCTCTATTTCGTCGAGCGCTATGGCGAGAAGGGTTCGATCTGGGATGTCGATTTCGAGTGGACGGCTGAGCGCGATCCCCATCCCGAGCAGGCCGGGCTGTATTACCTCGACCACCTGACCCACAACGTCCATCGCGGTCGCATGGACCATTGGGCCGGCTGGTACGGCAAGCTGTTCAATTTCCGCGAGATCCGCTTCTTCAACATCGAAGGCAAATTGACCGGGCTGATCTCACGCGCTTTGACCTCGCCTTGCGGCAAGATCCGCATCCCGATCAACGAGTCGCTCGACGACAAGAGCCAGATCGAGGAGTACCTGCGCCAGTACAAGGGCGAAGGCATCCAGCATGTCGCGATGGGCGCGCGCGATATCTACGCCACCGTCGAACAGCTGCGCCGCAACGCGCTGCCCTTCATGCCGGCTCCGCCCGAGACCTATTACGAGAAGGTCGATGCGCGCGTGCCCGGCCATGGCGAGCCGGTCGCGCGGTTGAAAGCCACCGGCATCCTGATCGATGGCGAGGGCGCAGTCGCGCTCGGCGAGAAGGAAGGCCGCATGAGCAAGGTCCTGCTGCAGATCTTCTCCGGCACGGTGCTCGGGCCGATCTTCTTCGAGTTCATCCAGCGCAAGGGCGATGACGGCTTCGGCGAAGGCAATTTCCGCGCTTTGTTCGAATCGATCGAGGAGGATCAGATCCGGCGCGGGGTGCTCAGCGCTCCACAGGCGGCGGAGTGAAGGGCGGCATGGCTGCGTCCTCTCCTCAGGGGGCAGCCTTTCCGTTCACGGCTTCAGGCGGCGCGGGCGCGTCAGTCCGTCATGCGGCTCGGCCTCGTCTGCTGCGTGATGCAGTATGATCGCATGCGCCTCCGACCAGCGCTGGATCTCCTCGAAAACCGGCCGCAGATCGAAGGCGGCCCGGGTGAGTTCGTATTCCACGCGCGGCGGCACCTCGGCATAGAGCGTGCGCTTGACGAGGCCGTGCCTCTCCAGATCGCGTAGCTGGGCGGTCAGCATATGCTGGGTGATGCCCGGGATCGCCCGGCGCAATTCGCCGAAGCGCAAAGTGCCCTGGGTGAGCTCCCAGAGGATCTCGCCCTTCCATTTGCCGGTCAGGATGCGCATCGCCGCCTGAAATTGCCGGACTGGCGGCGCGCCGGCGCAGGCCTTTGAATCCGTGTCGGATTCGGCGGTGCCGATCAGGTCCGAGGCTTCAATAGTCTTGTTTTTCATACTACGTTACAAAAAGCATCCTTCTTGTGTTTTCAATCCTACATCCGAATTGTGAGTGAAGGAAGCGGTCGATGAACGGCCGCTTTCCCCCGTTTTCACCCCTAATTCGGCAGGGATTCATGTCACTCACTCACATTGAGACGGTGCCGCGCTGGCGCCGGATCGGTCTATGGAGCCTGAAGGTTCTGCTCGCGGCAGTTTTCCTCGCGGCTGGCGGCGCCAAGCTCGCGGGCGTGCCGATGATGGTCGAGAATTTCGAGCATCTCGGCTTGGGGCAGTGGTTCCGCTATGTCACCGGGACGCTGGAGGTGATCGGCGCTGTCGCGATCCTGCTTCCCGCCTTCGCGGCTTTCGGCGGCGCGCTTCTCGCGACCATCATGGTCGGCGCCACCCTGGCCCATCTCTTCGCCATCCCGGGCCCGTCGCTTCCGGCGATCGTGCTGTTCGCCCTCAGCGCGATCGTCGTGTTCGCGCATCGTGATCAGGTCGAAAGTTTCGCTGACCGGGTCTTCGGCGATCACGATTGAGACATCGCGGCCAGAGCCTGCGGCGGCCTTCATCCCCATAGTTCCCTACAATCTCCAGAGATCAGCATGATACGATTCACGATCGCGGCGTTGGCGCTGCTTGCGCTCTCCGCTTGCCACACAACCGAACTCGGCCGTCAGGTCGGCTGGCCCGAGCCCCAGCGCATATCGCAATGACAGCGAGCGGCGGCGTATGCCGCCGCTCGAGCGGCCAGGCCGTATCGCTGGGGTATCTTGTCGTCCCGCAGAAATCAGCGTAGCGGCTGTCGTGATGCATCGGAACAGATGCGCGCTCGGAGGGACGGCCATGACGACGGCGACTGCTGAAACTCTGCGCGGCCATCAAGGCCCCTGGTGGACCCATCTTTACGTGCAGGTCCTGACGGCGATCACGATCGGCGTCCTGCTCGGGCATTTCTACCCGCAGACCGGCGAGGCGATGAAGCCGCTCGGCGACGCCTTCATCAAGGCGATCAAGATGATCATCGCGCCGATCATCTTCCTTACGGTCGTCCATGGCGTTGCCTCGATGGACGACATGAAGAAAGTCGGCAGGGTCGGCCTCAAGGCGCTGCTCTATTTCGAGCTGGTCACGACGCTGGCGCTGGTCGTCGGCCTCGTCGTGATCAATCTCTGGAAGCCGGGCGTCGGCATGAATGTCGACGTCAACACGATCAATACCTCGGGCATCGCCGCTTTCACGGCCAAGGCGCACGACCAGAGCACCGTCGCCTTTCTGATGGCGATTGTCCCCGAGACGGTGGTCGGGGCCTTCGCCAATGGTGAAATCCTGCAGGTTCTGTTCTTCGCCCTGCTCTTCGCCTTCGGCCTGCAGATGATCGGCGAGCGCGGCAAGCCGGTGCTGAAATTCGTCGACGACATCTCGCTGGTCTTCTTCAAGATCGTCGGCATCATCATGAAGGCAGCGCCGATCGGCGCCTTCGGCGCGATGGCTTTCACCATCGGCAAGTTCGGTGTCGGCACGCTGCTCTCGCTCGGCAGCTTCATGGCGGCCTTCTACACCACCTGCCTGCTCTTCATCTTCGTCGTGCTGGGCACGATCGCGCGGCTGACTGGTTTCTCGATCATCAAGTTCATCGCCTATATCAAGGAAGAGCTCTTGATCGTGCTTGGCACCTCTTCGTCCGAGAGCGTGCTGCCGCGCATGATCGCCAAGATGAGCCATCTCGGCTGCAAGGAGAGCGTCGTCGGGCTCGTCATCCCGACCGGCTATTCCTTCAATCTCGACGGCACCTGCATCTACCTGACCATGGCCGCGATCTTCCTGGCGCAGGCGACCAATATCGACCTGACGCTTTCGCAGGAGATCGGCATCATCGCCGTGCTGCTGCTGACCTCGAAGGGCGCGGCCGGCGTCACCGGCTCGGGCTTCATCGTGCTGGCGGCGACGCTGGCCTCGGTCGGCCATATCCCTGTGGCCTCGATCGCGCTGATCCTCGGCATCGACCGTTTCATGTCGGAGGCGCGCGCGCTGACCAATCTGATCGGCAACGGCGTCGCCACCATCGTGGTCTCGAAATGGGAGAACTCCCTCGACGAGAAGCGCATGCACGCGATCCTCGACAAGGAGACCGGGTTCGACGTCGAGGGCGAGCCGGAGCGGGTCGCGGCCTGATCCGGGAGGCGGAGCGCCTGCTCTCATCTCTTTGGTGAGAGACGGATTCAGATTTCAGATGGGATCACTTTGTGAGCCCATCTGACGTCATCCGGTTCTAGAGCAATTTCCGATCAAACTGGATCGTTCAACTACTCTAGGCCATTGTTTTAACGCGTTTTCTTCATGCGAACCGGTATCCACTTCGCTCGAAAACGCTCTAGGGAGCGAGCTTGCGCATCATCAAGGGTGCGCCGACGGCTGGATCCTTGCGCCAGAGCCCGCTCTCGAAGACGAGATCGAGGCTGTGGCCCTTGCGCGCGACCAAAGTGAGCCGGCCTGCGCCATAGCGCCAGCCAGCGGGATCGAAGATCGTCAACCCGGTATCCTGGCACGGCCCTTCCAAAGCGGCAGGCGCACGGTCCAGCGGGCCGGGCGTCAGGACGAGCTTGCAGGCCTCGCGGTTGTGCTGGCGCATCACTGAATAGCGGCCGGGCAAGGTGTCGGCGGCAGGCGCGCGCGCCGGATCGACGGCTGTCGGCCGCTGGGCCGCGACTGCGGCTGACTCAGCCGGGTTCGACGGCGCGCGGCGCGCCGCGCGCGGGTAACCCTTGGGGTCGAGCCAATATTGCTGCCCGTCCGCCGTCTTGCCCTGCAGCCCGGTCTCTGTGCCTGTCCGGCCGAAGGCGAGCACGGCCTTGCCGGAGCTGTCGTCGAGGCGCGGGGAGCCGTCGGGCATGACGGTCCAGGCGGCGACCTGGTCGAGCAGCGGGAGCGCCCGCCGGCAGGTCGCGGGAAAGCGGACCTGCCGGCCATTGCCGGCAGGCTCGATGCCGAGCGTGATGGTGCATTTGCGCGATGCTCCGACCCGTTCGAGATCCCAGGCGCCGAGCAGCGGGCGAAGGCTGTCGGGCGCCTTGTCGGCGCCGCGCGGCAGCGGTGGGGTCTGGGCGTGGGCGGCGCCTGCGAGCGCGATCAGGCCTGCCGCAAGAAACGACAGGCCTCGCATTCCGTGAGGTTTGCGCTGCAATCTCAGGCTTTCGTCCATGGCGTCTCGGGAACCGGCGTGAGGGGGCCCTTGCCATCGAACCATGACAGCAGGTTGTCGACCACAAGCTGGCCCATCTGCTCGCGGGTGTGGACCGAGGCCGAGCCGACATGGGGCAAGAGCACGGCATGCTCGATCGCGATGAGCTCGGCCGGCACGCGCGGCTCGTCCTCGAAGACGTCGAGACCGGCCGACAGGATCGTCTTGTTCTGCAGCGCCTCGATCAACGCCTTCTCGTCGATGACGGTGCCGCGGCCGACATTGACGACGATGCCGTTGGGGCCGAGCGCCTTCAGCACCTCGGCGTTGATGATGTGATGGGTCGAGGCGCCGCCGGGCGCGACCGAGACCAGCGTGTCGACATCCGCTGCCATCTCGACCAGCGAGGGATAGTAGCGATAGGGCACATCGGCCTGGCGTGAGCGGCCATGATAGGCGATCGGCACGCCGAAGGCCTCGAGCCGATGTGCGACCGCCTTGCCGATGCGGCCGAGGCCGACGATGCCGATCGAGCGCTTGCGCAGCGAGGTCGTTAGCGGATAGGCGCCCTTCAGCCACTTGCCTTCGCGCAGATAGCGGTCGACCTGCGGCAATTGCCGGATCGTCGAGAGCAGCAGGCCGATGGTCAGGTCGGCGACCTCATCGGAGAGCACGTCGGGGGTGTTCGAGACGACGAGGCCGCGCTTACCGGCCTCCGCCGCATCGACATTGTCGTAGCCGACGCCGAAATTCGCGATCATCTCCAGCTTGGGCAGAGCGTCGAACAGCGCGCCATCGATCCTGATATGGCCGCCGCCGGCGATGCCGCGCACGCGCTCGCCAACCTCACGCAGGAAAGCGGCCTTGTCCTCGGCCTTCCAGAGCTCGTGCACGGTGAAGCGCGCCTTGAGCTGGTCGGCGGCATAGGCCATCAGCGGGCCCGTCATGATGATCTCGGTTGCGTTGGGCCGTGTCATGGCGTGCGTTTCCATCGTCTGGGGAAGAATGGGAGAAAACTTGATTCGGTGAATCTGAATCGATTAGATTGCGGCGTCGAGCGCTTCCGCGCGCAACTGCCGCCCATCTCTACACGCCTCGCGATGCGGGAAAAGCGCCGATGGGCGCATATGTAGTATGATTTATTCACGCGATTTTGTGGGTTAGCGCGCTGCTGTTCGGCCCCAGAAAGGCCAGCGTCGAGTTCAGGGCGTCGATCACCAGCGCCGTCATCCGCGAGGCCGCAAGGTCGCCGTCGCGCTGGATGATCGCCTCCAAGACGCGCTCATGATCGACGAGCGATTCGACGAAGTAATTGCGGTCATCGGCCGATTTGAGCAGCAGCGTCCACTGAATCGCCGCGGTGACGACGCTCGTCAGGCATTGCAGGGCGGAGTTCTGCGTCGCGGCAAAAATGGCCTCATGAAAGGCGAGATCGGCCCGGATCGTCGCCTCGGCATAGGGCGGGTTGTCGGTCATGCCGCGATAGGACGCCTCGATGCGCGCAAGGTCGGCGGGAGAGCGGCGGATCGCGGCAAGGCGCGCGGCGCTCGGCTCGACGAAACGGCGCAACTCGAAGAGATCGCGGATGAATTTCTCGTTCGGGTCGGCCTTGAAATGCCAGGACAGGACATCGGGGTCGAGCAGGTTCCAGCTTTCGCGAGGCGCGACGCGGGTGCCGCTTTTCGGCCGGGACTCGACCAGCCCCTTGGCGGTGAGCACCTTGACGGCCTCGCGATAGGCCGTGCGCGAGACCGAAATCTCGGAGCGCAACGCGTCCTCATTGGGCAAGAGCTCGCCGGCCTTGAAGGTTCCGGAGATGATGGCGACAGCGAGTTTCTGCGCGACCTGCCCGAACAGACGGTCGGCATTCAAGGTCGTCGGCCGCGAAAAATCGCGCACCCGCATCGTCTTGGCCTTCCTTCCGCATCGCAGCAAAACGCGCTGGGAAACCCGGCGCTTTCGCTGCACTCCCGGCGCTTGACACGCCTGTCCGTATCGTATGACTTTATCGCAGATGAAATTGGACGCAACAGGCGTGGCCTGGACTGCGGCCATTGGCATCGATCGGTCACAAGAAGCCGATAGAGCAAGCGGCGCGGAACGCTCGGGTCTTGGCCCGGACGGCACCGTGTCCTCGGGGAAGCAAGTCCAAAGGAAGGCTCACATGGCCTCAGTCCAGATTGCCGACGTGCGCAAGGCCTATGGCACGACGCAAGTCATCCATGGTGTCGACATCGACATCAGCGACGGCGAATTCGTCATCCTGGTCGGCCCGTCCGGCTGCGGAAAATCCACCCTGCTGCGCATGATCGCGGGGCTGGAGAACATCTCCGGTGGTGAAATCCGCATCGGCCCGCGCGTCGTCAACGACGTGCCGCCGAAAGAGCGCGATATCGCCATGGTGTTCCAGAATTATGCGCTCTATCCGCATATGACGGTGGCCGACAACATGGCCTTCTCGATGAAGCTCCGCAAAGCCCCGAAGGCCGAGATCGACGAGCGCGTCGGCAAGGCGGCGGGGATTCTCGGGCTCGACAAATTGCTCGACCGTTATCCGCGCCAGCTCTCGGGCGGCCAGCGCCAGCGCGTCGCCATGGGCCGCGCCATCGTGCGTGATCCGCAGGTCTTCCTGTTCGACGAGCCGCTCTCCAATCTCGACGCCAAGCTGCGCGTGCAGATGCGCACCGAGATCAAGGAGCTGCATCAGCGACTGAAGACCACCACGGTCTATGTCACTCACGACCAGATCGAGGCCATGACCATGGCCGACAAGATCGTCGTGATGCATGACGGCATCGTCGAGCAGATGGGCGCCCCGCTCGATCTCTACGACAAGCCCAACAACCTCTTCGTCGCGGCCTTCATCGGCTCGCCCTCGATGAATTTGCTGAAGGGCACGATCAAGCCCGAGGGCTTTGTGACCGAAGGCGGCGTCACCTGGCCAATCGGCAAGCACCCGGCGGATTCGAACGGGAAGGCTGCGGTCTACGGTATCCGGCCCGAGCATTTCCGGCTCGATCCCAACGGCCTGAAGGCCGAGGTCGTGGTCATCGAGCCGACCGGCTCGGAGACGCAGGTGGTGGTGCGCTGCGGCGGCCAGGAAATGACCTGTGTCTTCCGCGAGCGGATCGATGCGAAGCCCGGTGAGAACATCGGCATCACGCCCGACACCAATGTGACGCATCTCTTCGATGCGGCGACAGGCAAGCGGATCGACTGAGCCCGGCTTCGCGAAGCCGGCAGCAAGCAGTCCACGCGATCAGGAGAGACCACAACGCGACATCAAGCCCGGCCCGTTCCCTAGCGAACGGGCGGGCCGACAGAAAAACCGGATGGTCCGGTTCAAGGCGGCCGAAAAAGAGCTGCCGGACCCATATCCCCAGGGAGGATGAAGATGAATTTCGATCGCAGATCGCTGATCAAGGGCGGTGCGGCGCTGGGCCTCGGCGCCGGCACGAACCTGCTCGACTATGCCAAGGCCTGGGCGCAGGCCTCGCCGTTCAAGGTGGAGCCGAACGCCAAGATCAACCTGATGCGCTGGAAGCGCTTCGTCGAGGCCGAAGACGTCGAGTTCATGAAGCTCGTCGCGGCTTTCGAGGCGGCGACCGGCGCCAAGATCACCGTCACCAACGAATCCTATGACGATCTGCAGCCCAAGGCTTCGGTCGTGGCCAATACCGGGCAGGGGCTCGACCTTGTCTGGGGTCTCTATTCGCTGCCGCATCTGTTCCCGCAGAAGTGCCTCGATCTCTCGGATGTCTCGAAATATCTCGGCGAGAAGCATGGCGGCTGGTTCCCCTCGGCGGAGGCTTACGGCAAGCTCGGCAACAAATGGATCGGCATTCCGATTGCCGCCAGCGGCGGCCTGGTCAATTACCGCATCTCCTCGATTAACAAGGCCGGGTTCAAGGAATTCCCCAAGGACACCGCCGGTTTCCTTGAGCTCTGCAAGGCGCTGAAGGCGAACAACACTCCGGCGGGCATGGCCTTCGGCCACGCCTCGGGCGATGCCAACACCTGGCTGCACTGGCTGCTCTGGAGCCATGGCGGCAACCTCGTCGACAAGAACGACAAGGTCGTCATCAACACGCCCGAGACCGCCAAGGCGCTCGAATACGGCAAGGCGCTCTACGACACCTTCATTCCCGGCACGGCCTCGTGGAACGATTCCTCGAACAACAAGGCTTTCCTCGCCGGCGAATTGCATACCACCGTCAACGGTATCTCGGTCTATGTCGCGGCCAAGAAGGAAAAGCCCGAAATGGCGGCCGATATGGACCACGCCTATATGCCGATCGGGCCGGTGGGTAAGCCGACCGAGCTGCACCTGCCCTTCACGATGCTGGCCTTCCAGTTCACCAAGGTGCCGAACGCCTGCAAGGCCTTCATCGCCTTCATGCTGGATGCGCCGCAGTTCAACCCGTGGATCGGCGCGGCGCAGGGCTACCTGTCGCACTTCCTGGCCGAATACGACAAGAACCCGGTCTGGACCGCCGATCCGAAGACCACGCCCTTCCGCGACGTCGCCAAGCGCACGCTGACGCCGGCGGGCCTAGGTACGCTGGGCGAGAAGGCGGCCTCGGCGATCGCCGATTTCATCGTGGTCGATATGTTCGCGAATTACGCCACCGGCCGCGAAGACATCAAGGGCGCCATGGCCGGTGCCGAGCGACAGGCCAAGCGCATCTATCGCTGAGCCTGGACAATTGCTTGCCACTGCCCGCTCCTGCGGGCTGTGGCAGGCGTCCCGGCACATCGTAAAATCGCAATCCGGCTCGCCTGGCCGGACCCGTTTTTCATCCTGACACCGGAACCGCGATGGCCAATTCAGCAATCGAGATGCCGGCCGTACTGACCAGGAGCAGGAGCGAGCGCTCCGCCTGGCAGAAGCTGTGTAGCAGCCGCAACTGGCTCGGATTCTGGTACATGCTGCCCGCTGCCGGCATCCTGATCCTGTTCCTGGGCTACCCGCTTTTCCTCGGCGTCTGGCTCTCCTTCACCGACACCAAGATCGGCCGCGCCGGCGAGTTCATCGGCCTGGAGAACTATGAGTGGCTCGGTGGTGACAGCGTCTTCTGGATGTCGGTGTTCAACACGCTGCTCTATACGGTGGTCGCCAGCGTTGCGAAGTTCGCGATCGGGCTTTATCTCGCCTTGCTGCTCAACAAGCACCTGCCGTTCAAGGCCCTGATCCGCGCGCTGGTACTGATCCCCTTCATCGTGCCGACGGTGCTCTCGGCCATCGCCTTCTGGTGGATCTACGATGCGCAGTTCTCGATCATCTCATGGTCGCTGCGCCAGCTCGGCTGGATCGACCACAACATCAACTTCCTCGGCGACCCCTGGAATGCGCGCTGGTCGACGATCTTCGCCAATGTCTGGCGCGGCGTGCCCTTCATCGCGATCACGCTGCTGGCCGGCTTGCAGACCGTCTCGCCCTCGCTCTATGAAGCAGCGACGCTCGACGGCGCCACGAACTGGCAGCGCTTCCGGCACATCACCTATCCGCTGCTGACACCGATCATCGCGGTGGTGATGACCTTCTCGGTCCTGTTCACCTTCACCGATTTCCAGTTGATCTGGGCGTTGACGCGCGGCGGCCCGGTCAACGCGACCCATCTGATGGCGACCTTGTCCTATCAGCGTGCGATCATCGCTGGGCAGCTCGGCGAGGGCGCGGCGATCTCCACGGCGATGATCCCCTTCCTGCTCGCTGCCATCGGCATCGCCTGGTACGGGCTCCAGACACGCAAATGGCAGCAGGGCGGCAGCAATGACTAGCATCGACGCCGGCCACCGCGCCGCCACCCAGGACCATAGCGAGGGAATGGCCTATCTCGAGACGGTGCCGAGCCGCATCGTCACGACCTATATCCCGCTGTTCCTGATCCTCGTCGTGCTGCTCTTCCCGTTCTACTGGATGGCGCTGACGGCGGTGAAGCCCGACAGTCAGCTCATCGAGATGGACAAGGTTAGCCCATTCTGGACCTGGACGCCGACCTTCAAGCACATCCACAAGCTGCTGTTCGAGAGCGATTATCCGCGCTGGCTCTGGAACACGATGTTCATCGCCACCTGCGCCACCTTCATCTCGCTGGTGGCCAGCGTGCTCGCGGCCTATGCGATCGTGCGCCTGCGCTTCAAGGGGGCCCAGACCGTCGGCGCGCTGATCTTCCTGGCCTATCTCGTGCCGCCCTCGATCCTGTTCATCCCGCTGGCGACGGTCATCTACAAGGTTGGCCTGTTCGACACGCCGCTGGCGCTGATCCTGGTCTATCCGACGATCCTGATCCCGTTCTCGACCTGGCTCCTGATGGGCTATTTCAAGACCATCCCCTTCGAGCTCGAGGAATGCGCCCTGATCGACGGCGCCAATCGCTGGCAGATCCTGACCAAGATCATCCTGCCGCTGGCGATCCCGGGGCTGATCTCGGCCTTCATCTTCTCGTTCACGCTGTGCTGGAACGAGTTTATCTACGCGCTGACCTTCCTGTCATCGACGCAGAACAAGACGGTGCCGGTGGCGATCGTCAACGAGTTCGTCGATGGCGACATTTATCGCTGGGGCTCGCTGATGGCCGGCGCGCTGGCAGGCTCCTTGCCTCTCGTCATCCTCTACGCCTTCTTCGTCGAGCACTATGTGTCGGCGATGACCGGGGCGGTGAAGGAGTGACCATTTGGCGTCGGATCGGCTAGGTTACATGAGGAGAGAATAATCGAGGACTGATATGGCAACTGATATTCCAAACTGGCTGGCGCTCCCTTTGGGTGTGCTTCTGAGCACGATAGTGTCAGTTCTTATCGTGGTGAAGCAGAAGAATATAATTGACTTCTATGGGACAAAGAATTCTACGTTTAAGGAAAGAACTAAAGCTAAAGACATTCAGATGTTTAGTGAGGCCAAGCATTATTGCGATAACAAAATTGAGTTTATAATATATCAGAATTTTATAATTAATAATAGATTTATAGACATTCTATTTATTATTGGCGCATCCACGTCGATGATCGTATTATTCAGCATAAGATCGATGATTTCCGATGCTGATGTCGATATGTATTTCGTAAAAATGAAACTTTCGAAGATTATTATGTTGGCTTATCTTTCGTCTTTCTTCGTGCAATTCATTTGGTGTTTCAATCGATTCATGCGCGCAAAACGTTTTATGTGGCGCGTGGGGCAGTTCCATTTGTTCCAGGCGGAACTCAAAAAGAAGTGGGGGACATCGGAATTTGACTAGCATCGCCTTCATCGGGCTCGGCGCCATGGGTGCGCCAATGGCCGAGAACCTCGTCAAACGGCAGTTCCGCGTCACCGGATTCGACATGCGCGAAAGCGCACGCGACGCGCTGGCCGCGGCCGGTGGGCATGCTGCCGACAGCGCCAAGGCCGCCGCGTCGGGCGCCGAGGCGCTGGTGCTGATGGTGGTGAACGCCGCTCAAGCGCGCGCGGTCCTGTTCGAGGCCGGCGCGCTTGCAGCGCTCAGCGACGGCGCGGTCGTCATGCTGATGGCGACCTGCCCGCCCGGCGAAGTCGAGGCGATCGCGGCCGAGGTCGTCAAATCCGGTCGGCATTTCGTCGATTCGCCTGTCTCGGGCGGTGTGGTCGGGGCAAGGGCCGCGACGCTCTCGATCATGGTCGGCGCGCCGCAGGAGAGCTTCGACAAGGCCAGGCCCGTGCTCGACGCGATGGGCGACAAGGTCTTCCATGTCGGTGAGAGGCCGGGGCAAGGCGCGACGGTGAAGACCGTCAACCAGCTGCTTTGCGGCGTGCATATCGCGGTTGCAGCCGAGGCGCTGTCGCTGGCGGAGAAGGCTGGAATCGACGGGCGCGTGCTGTTCGAGATCATGGGCGGCTCTGCGGCATCCTCGTGGATGCTCAGGGATCGCGGCCCGCGCATGCACGAGCCCGATCCGGCTGTCGCCAGCGCCGTCGACATCTTCGTCAAGGATCTCGGCATCGTGCTCGATGCCGGGCGCGCCGCCAAGACGGCGCTGCCGCTGGCGGCTGCCGCCCACCAGATGTTCCTGGCGACCTCGGGCCTGGGCCATGGCGCACGCGACGATTCGCAGGTGGTGCGGGCCTATCGTGCGCTCAACGCCAAGCCTGCGAATGATCCGTGAGGCCAGGCTCAGCGCCTGGGTGGAGCGGTCGTGGCGCGCAGTACGAGCTCCGGCGTCAGCAGCAGGCGCCGCGTCGGGGCGGCGGGCTCGGCGATGCGCTTGATCAGGAACTCCGCGGATTTGTGGCCCATCTCGTCCTGAAAATTCCTGATCGTCGTCAGGGCCGGATACCACTGCGCCGCCTCCTGAACGTCGTCGCAGCCGATCAGCGAGAAATCGACGCCCGCCTCCAGCCCGCGATGGCGCAAGCCCATCATGGCGCCAAACGCGGTCAGGTCGTTGAAGCAGACTGCGGCCGTCGGCGGGTCGTCGACGTCGAGGACCGCCTGGATGCCCTTGAGGCCGTTCTCGCGCGTGCCATAGGCGGAATAGACGATGGCCGGGTCGAGCGGCATGTCGTGCCGCGTCAGCGTCCCGCAATAGCCGGCATAACGGTTGCGGCCGGTCGAGATGCTTTGGCTCTCGCCGAGAAAGGCGATGCGACGGTGGCCGAGCGCGATCAGATGCTCCACGGCGAGAACCGTGCCCTGGCGATCGTCGGAGCCGACGAAATCGAGGTCGAGCCCGATGACCTCGCGCGAGAGCTGGACGAGCGGCACGCCGGCCGCGATCAGGTGGTCGAAGGCCTCGGGCGTGCTGCCGCCGGCCGCGCAGATGATCATGCCGTCGGGGCGGTATTCCTTCAGCGTGGAGAGCACACGGTCCTGGCGCTCCAGGTTCTCGGCATAGGTGCCGAGCAGGATCGAGCGGCCATGGGCGGTGGCCGTCTCCTCGATCGCGGCCAGCAATTCGGCGAAATACGGGTTGGTGATGTCGTGGAAGCCGACGCCCAGGATGTTGGTGCGGTCGGTGCGCAAGGAGGCGGCGCTGCGGTTGTAGCTATAGCCCATCTCGCGGGCGATTTGCTGGACGCGCGTGCGCGTCGCCTCGGCGACCAGCGGCGAGCCGCGCAGCGCCAGCGAGACCGTCGCGGTCGAGACCGAGAGATGGTCGGCGATGATCTGCAGGGTGACGCGCCCACGACCGTTGAGGATGGCCGGCGGGTTCGCGGTCCTGCCCGGGGGCGTCGTCTCGGGCGGGGGGCCTTTGCCGGTCATGCGCGCTTCTCCGGAAGCGGAATCAAGACCTCACAGCCTGTCCTGGGCCCGGCCATTCCGTCACTCGATCATGTCAGTCTCATAGAAACAGGAGAAATTGAAGATGAGCGCAAGCAAAGAGTCCATCGGTTTCATTGGCGTCGGCCTGATGGGCCAGGGCATGGCCCGCAATCTAGTGGATAAGGGCTTCCCGCTGACCGTGATGGGCCACCGCAACCGCAAGCCGGTGGAGGCGCTGGTCGCGGCCGGCGCAAAGGAGGCCAAGACGCCGAAGGAGCTGGCCGAGAACGCGACGATCATCTTCCTGTGCGTCACGGGCTCGGCCCAGGTCGAGGCGGTGGTGAACGGCCCCGACGGCATCGCGGCCGGGGCCAGGCCCGGGACCGTGATCGTCGATTGCTCGACCTCCGATCCGGGCGTCACGGTTCGGCTCGCGGCCGAGTTGGAAGCGAAGGGCCTGCATCTCGCGGATGCGCCGCTCGGCGGCACGCCGGCCCAAGCGGCGCTCGGGCAGCTCTCGGCGATGGTCGGCGCCGCGCCCGAGGTGTTCGCACGGATCAAGCCGGCCTGCGAGGCCTGGGCGCAAAAGGTCGTGCATCTCGGCCCGGTCGGCGACGGCCACAAGATGAAGCTGCTCAACAACTTCCTCTCGATGGGCTATGCGGCGATCTATTCGGAGGCGCTGACGCTGGCGCAGAAGATCGGCATCACGCCGCAGACCTTCGACAGCGTTTTGCGTGGCAGCCGGATGGATTGCGGCTTCTACCAGACCTTCATGCAATATGTGCTGGAGCGCGACCGCGACGCCCACAAGTTCACGCTGGTCAATGCGCTGAAGGATGTCCGCTATCTCGAGAGCGTCGCGAATGCGGCGGGCGTGCCCAACCCGGTCGGCAACGCCGTGAAGAACGCGTTCGCCTCGGCCGTTGCGGCAGGGAAGGGCGAGGATTACGTGCCGATGCTGTCGGACTGGATCGCCTCGCAGAACGGCATCTCGCTGGCTGGGAAGGGCTGAGCGTCTAGTTCGAAAGCATGCGCCTCAGGAAGCATCATCCGCGCCGTCATCCCGGACGCAGCGAAGCGGAGATCCGGGATCCATCGTAGGGAACTGCGCTCTACGATGGATCCCGGGTCAGCGCGGCTTTGCCGCTTGCCCGGGATGACGCTGTGTTTCCGGGAAAACTTGTCAGGACTTTGCCAGCAGAGCCGCTAGCCGCTCCGACAGCCCCTTGCTGCCAACCGGCGGCGGGAACGCCAGATCACCGCTCTCAGGCTTGGCCAGAGGCGCCCGCATTGCTGCGAGCACGGCGGCGATGCCGGTCTCGACCGAGCAGAGCACGGGGATGTCGACGAGGGGCTGGACGCGCGCGGCCAACCCCGCGAGCCCGGCTCCGCCGAGGATGATCGCGCCGGCGCCGTCGCGCTGCGCAGTCTTGCGGCAAGCCGCTGCGAGGAGCGCGATCGAGCCTTCCGGATCGCGGGCGATGTCGGCCCCTGTCGGGGCAACTGTCTCGACAGCGGCGAGGCGCTCACCGAGCCCCAGCATCGCGACGAATTCGTGCAGGATCGGACCCCAACGCTCGCCGCCGGTGACGATCGAGAAGCGACCGGCCTTCTGTGCGGCGGCCTTGCAGCTCGCCTCGGCCATGCCGATGACGGGTATGGGGGCCAGCTCCTTCAGCGCGAACAGGCCGGGATCGCCGAAGCAGGCGAGATAGACCGCATCGCAGCCCTCGCCATGTTCGGCATAAGCCTCGAGCGCGGCATGGGCGGCGATCGCGCCGGCGCTGCGGCTGGCGATGTACTGCGCTCCAAACCGCCCGGTGGCGGCTTTCAGGGAGACGCCTGCCGGCAGATGCGGCGTGACGACGCGCACGACCAGATCGGTCATCTCCGGCATCGTGTTGGGATTGATCAGGAGGATGCGCAAGAGAGCCTCGGAACGGTTAGATAACGTCGGGGCGACGCGGCGGCCCGAACTTCCCATCATTGTAATATTATCGATTATTTTTGAGGTATAGCTTTGTTCCAATATCCATCAATCGACTGAATTCCTCGGGCCATCCCTCAGGTAGCTCGACGACCAGATCAAGCTTAAAGACACCCTGAGGATTTGGCTGCGCTATGATCGACCGCATGAAAGCGGAAATTTCCGGAAGCCGTTCGGTTGGGTAGAGCGCACCCCTGGCAAAATGTCGTCCAATCGATTCAAATTCTTCCGGGGGGCGCACGAACATTGCTTCTTCGGCTATATCGACGAAGCGCTGTGCGCACTGCCCGTAAAGGCGACAGGCGTGAACAATATCGAGCGGGTTTCCCGACTCACCCGGCTCTCCCCATGCTGTCATGAGCTCCGATAGCAATTGCTTCAAGCAATCTGCTTCGTCCGCAAGTTCTGATATTTTGATTTGAAACCAATTATTAAATTCATTTATATCAATGCTTCGTTTCGGGCGCGTGTACAATCCCTTTTTAAGTTGAATTGCTCTTCTGATGGGTTCTTGAAGATGGAAATCAAGCAACTCAGCGGTTGCTATATACTCCCAGAAATCTGCCTTCTCTTCGATGACCTGTTTAATAAAAAGCGGAATTTCACCCAGCTGATCCGTCTCACGCCGGGCGATCTGAAAGCGCAAAAGCTCGCCCGGTTTGCCCAACTCGCGAAGAACGGCCTCTTCTTGATACGATTTCCAGCTCAAAATGAGTTCGGCAGGATAGCGAGCCCCGTCTCGATCGATCAACCCGTGGCAATCCCGACAGAGCCAGATCGCATTCGCAATCATCGAGCGCTCGACATCACTCATGACACCCCGGTACCGCGCCGATCCGGGTTGTGCTCCATAAATATGAGCGGCCTCGCCAATGCTTGTTGCTTTGGATGGCTCCGTGTTCGGCCCGACCGTAAGCTTGCTGCAGTCAGGATTGGAGCAACGGTGCGCCACACGTTTCGAAAGCGCATCGATCGTCTTTAAACTGAATTCCGGTGGCAATGGGCGCTCCTAACCAGCCTATGCAGGTGCAGGTTGATGACGTTGTGCTCTTGCCGTCAACTCGATGCCGAGCGCCTTCATGACCGCGATGGTGGTGGTTTTCAGGGTCGGGTTGCCGTTCCCGCTGAACGAACGATAGAGCTGTTCGCGCGAAAGCCCCGTTCGTTCGCGATCTGGGTCATGCCTTTGGCGCGAGCAACGATACCGAGCGCATGCGCGATGTAGTTCGCATCTTCCGACGCGAACGCTTCCGCCATGAAGGCCGCAATGGCCTCATAGGATGTCAGCCCCTCGGCGGGGTCGAAGATGGCCCGTTTCCCGGCCATGTCATTCACCCCGTTCTTTCGCCTGATGTTCGCCGCCGTAACGGAGCGCCGGGCGCGGGGCTGGTCAGGGTTGCGAAGCCAACCGCGCGTCACGCAACCTCGAACCGGTCGTTCTGCGAGAACAGGTCGATTTCCACGGATAGCTTGTTCACGCGCGACACCGGAATCCGACGACGTCCTTCGGTAAGCAATTCGATCAATCCGAAGGCTTCCAGCTTCCCAAGGGTGCGTAGCAGGTTCGGTTCGGCTCTCTTGCTCAGTCGGGCAAGATCGGCAACCGATTGCGGATGCTCGTCGCGGATCAGTCGCAGAAGCGTCCGGTTTTCCGGCGTCAGCAAGCGCAAGAGCACGTCGGCGGTCTCGAAACTTGTCCGCGCTGCATCAACTGGCGCGGGCTTTTCACCGCGTGCGACAGCCTTCATTTCGTTCCGCAGATCCTTATGATTCTGAATCTTGTACTCGGTCATGATGTCTTGCTTTCCTCTGTTGCTATGACGGTCAGTTCAATCCTCCGCTCGGTCAGCACGCGTTCCACTTCGTCAAAAAAATCGTCCACCAACTGTTCGGCGCTCACAAACTGATAGGGCCTCCCCAAATCGTCCGTGCTTCTGTGCCAGTGGTCGGCTTCGACGGGCTTCTTGGCATAGCGGCCTCCCACAGGCGCAACCGTATGGGCGTTGTCGAAGCCGATAAGTCGTGCCCCATCCGGCCCGTGGAGCGTAAATGAATATCGAAGCCCGTGTGGTCGCTCGGGCGTCGGTTCGATCCGCTTGATATCGAACTTCACGAAGTACCCATCGGGGTAGTGATGTTTGCGGCCATCGAAGGCGAGCAGAAATTCCAGCGTGTGTTCCGGCACAGCTTTATTCATATCATATCATCATATGATATGCTGCTGAAATCAAGAAATCTGACGATAAGCGGTGGAGGGGCGTGGATTCGCTATCTTGGCGTCGATCCCGCTGGCCCGAGCTCCGCCTGCCGCATGAGGCTGTCCATATTGTTAGGCAGTTCGGAGCGACTGACCCATGCTCGTGGAAAAGGCGATTGAACCGCCTAAATCTCCACACCCTTCAAGGCGTTGGGAGGCCTGAAAGCGGTTGAAAATGCTGTGGTGCCCCTGGCCGGAATCGAACCAGCACTCCTTGCGGAACTCGATTTTGAGTCGAGCGCGTCTACCAATTCCGCCACAGGGGCCCTTGCAGGCGGGCGGGACTATAGCGATCGAACGCGCGCGGTCAATGCATCTGCCACACTGCGTGAAATTGCATATCAGCCTGCGCAAACGCATGGACGAGCGAGGAGCTCCCCACTACTAAACCCGCCATGATCAAGCGCCTCTACGAATGGACCATGTCCCTCGCCGCCCGGCCGCGCGCCGAGCTCTGGCTCGCCGTGGTCGCCTTCGTCGAGAGTTCGTTCTTTCTGATCCCCGCCGATGTGCTGTTCGTGCCGATGGCGCTGGCGCGGCCAGCCCGGGCCTATCGGCTGGCCTTGATCGCGACGGTGTTCTCCGTGCTCGGCGGTATCGCCGGTTATGCTCTGGGCTATTACGCCTTTGAAGCGCTGGCGCGGCCGGTGCTCGCCTTCTACGGCAAGCTCGGCGCTTTCGAGGCCCTGCGCGCCTGCGCTGGGCCCGACACCACGCTGATTCTGCTGACGACCTCGGGGCTGGCGCATCTGCCGCCGATCAAGGTGGTGACGATCCTGGCCGGAGCAGTGCATATCGGCCTTGGCTTCTTCATCCTGTCCTGCGTGCTGGCGCGCGGCGCGCGCTTCTTCGCGCTCGCCTTCCTGCTCCGCCGTTTCGGCGAGACGATCCGCCATTTCATCGAACGTCGCTTGAAAGTGATCGCCGTCGTCGCGGCTGCAGTGCTGATTGCGCTTTATTTCGGCCTCAAGCTGGTTGCAGGTTCCGGGCAGCTTCTCTCCTGCTGAGCGCCTTGCCATGACAAGTTCGACCCTCGACCGACCCAGCGCCGGCAGCTCGGTCTCTCCAGCCCGCGTGATTCTGCTGATCGGGCTCGGATGCCTCGCGCTGATAGCGGGCGCCTGGTTCTTCGAGCTGGTCCTGGGCCTGCAGCCCTGCAAGCTCTGCCTCGAGCAGCGCCTGCCGCATTACGCCGCGATCGGCCTTGCTGCCGCCGGGCTGGTGCTGGCGCGTTCGCTTCGGCTGCAATGGCTGGTGCTGCTCGGGCTCGCCGGGTTGATGGCGTGGAGCACCTGGCTCGGCTTCCACCACGCCGGCGTCGAATGGGGCTGGTTTCCCGGTCCCACCGATTGCGCCGGCGCGGCGCCGACCGTTGCCGGCGTGCAGGACTTCATGAAGCAGCTGCAGACGGTGAAAGTCGTCTCCTGCACGGAAGCCGCATGGCGCTTCCTTGGCCTGTCGCTGGCAGGCTGGAACGCGCTGGCTTCGCTCGTGCTGCTGGTCGCGGCCCTGTTCGGGCTGGCACGGGCACGGAGCGCCTGAGGCGCTCCGTGAAGGGGGCTTCTCTCAGGCGGCTGCGGCCTGCCAACCCTGGCCGAGTTCTTCGCTGACGACATTCACCCAGTAGCGAACGCCGTCGGGGATGATCGCGTCGTTGAAATCGTAGCGCGGCGTATGCAATCCGGCGAAGGAGCCGTCCGCCGCGACGCCATTGCCGATCCGCATGAAGGCGCCGGGCTTGACCTCCATCATCTCGGCGAAGTCCTCGCCGCCGGTGCCGGGCCTGATCGCGCCATTCACATTGGCCGCTCCGACCGAACTGGTCGCCGCCGCGACCGCAACCGCGACCTGATCGGGCTGGTTGAGCAGGGCGCGCGGCCCGCGATGATAGGACGCCTCGGCGGTGCAGCCCCAGGCCTGCGCGGTGGCCTCGGCGATCTCGGCGATGCGCCGCTCGATCAAGGCGCGGATATCAGGCGAATAGCTGCGGGCCGTGCCGCCGATCGACAATTCCGAGGGCACGACATTGGACGCCTCCGTCGAGCCGGAATGGATATAGCCGACGCTGATCACGGCGGTGTCGAGCGGCGGGACGTTGCGGCCGACGATGCCCTGCAGCCCGAGCACGAAATGGGCCTGGGCGTAAGTGATGTCGGTGGAGAGATGCGGCTGCGAGCCGCCATGACCGCCGACGCCGCGGAAGGTCACGGCCCAGCTATCGGCGGCGGCCAGCATCGGGCCGTTGCAGGTGCCGAAATGCGCGACAGGCATGCCTGGCGTGTTGTGCAGGCCGTAGATCGCGTCGCAGGGAAAGCGCTCGAACAGCCCGTCCTTCAGCATCGCGACCGCCCCGCCACGGCCTTCCTCGGCCGGCTGGAAGATCAGGTGCAGCGTGCCGCCGAAATCGGGATTCGCGGCGAGATAGCCTGCCGCGCCCAGCAGCATCGTGGTGTGGCCGTCATGGCCGCAAGCATGCATCTTGCCGGGATATTGCGAAGCGTAGGGCAGGCCGGTCTCCTCGTTCAGCGCGAGGCAGTCCATGTCGGCGCGCAGGCCGACGGCGCGCTGACCGGCTCTGTGGCCCCGGATGACGCCGACGACACCGGTGCCGCCGATGCCCTCGGTGACCTCCACGCCCCATTCGCGCAGCTTGGCTGCGACCAGGGCGGAGGTGCGATGCTCCTCCAAGCCAAGCTCCGGATGGGCATGGATATCGCGCCTGATCGCGGTCAGTTCCGCATGGTGCTGATCGAGCCACTGGTCCAGAGTAGTCTTGTGGTCCAGGACAGTCTTGGTCATCGTCATCCTCGGCTTGATCAGCGGCGTCCGCACGCCTGATTGTGCCGTAGATACAAGACGTTGCCTGGCCAGCCGTCAAGCCGGCTCACGGCTCCAGTTCGGAATCCCAGTAGAGATAATCGAGCCAGCTCTCATGCAGGTAATTCGGCGGGAAGAGCTTGCCGTTGCGGTGCAAATCATTGACCGTCGGCGCGTAGGGCTTCTGCGTCGGGAACATCTCGATCGCCGCCGGCATCTTGTCACCCTTGCGCAGATTGCAGGGCGAGCAGGCCGCGACGACGTTCTCCCAGGTGGTGAGGCCGCCTCTGGAGCGCGGTACGACATGGTCGAAGGTCAGATCTTCGCGCGAGGTGCAGTACTGGCAGGAGAAGCGGTCGCGCAGGAATACGTTGAAACGCGTGAAGGCCGGCGTCCGCGACGGCTTGATATAGGTCTTCAGCGAGACGACCGAGGGCAGCTTCATGTTGAAGCTGGGGCTGCGCACCACCGTATCGTATTCGGAGACGATGTTGACGCGGTCCATGAAGACCGCCTTGATCGCGTCCTGCCAGCTCCACAGCGATAGGGGATAATAGCTCAGAGGCCGGAAATCGGCATTGAGCACGAGTGCCGGACAACCGTCCGGCGACGCCATCGGATGCATCACATGCGCCGTCAAACCCGCCGCACCTCCGCTAATCGGAACGGGACGAATCCCGTCACATGATCAATGTAAGCGCGAGACGACAGGAATGTGAAGAGGATGCGGCGTTAAGGCAGCATCAGCCGTCATGGTCGGCCTTGAGCCGACCATCTCTTGAAGGAGAATTTCGAAGAGGCGCCCGGGGCAAGCCCGAGCACGATCGCAGGGTTCAGCGCGTCGGAACCGGCTTCTCGCCGCGATAATCGTAGAAGCCGCGCTTGGTCTTGCGGCCGAGCCAGCCGGCCTCGACATATTTCACCAGCAGCGGGCAGGGGCGGTATTTCGAGTCGGCGAGCCCGTCATGCAGCACCTGCATCACCGACAAGCAGGTGTCGAGGCCGATGAAGTCGGCAAGCTGGAGCGGGCCCATCGGGTGATTCGCGCCGAGCTTCATCGCGGTGTCGATCGCATCGACCGAACCGACGCCCTCATAGAGCGTGTAGACCGCCTCGTTGATCATCGGCAGCAGGATGCGGTTGACGATGAAGGCCGGGAAATCCTCCGAGACCGAGACGGTCTTGTGCAGCTTGCCGACGAATTCCTTGGCGAGTTCGAAGGTCTGGTCGTCGGTGGCGATGCCGCGAATCAGCTCGACGAGCTGCATCAGCGGCACGGGATTCATGAAGTGGATGCCGATGAAGCGCTCGGGCCGGTCCGTAGCCGCCGCCAGCCGCGTGATCGAGATCGAAGAGGTGTTGGAGGCCAGCATCGTCTCCGGCTTGATATGCTGGCAGACGGCGGTGAAGATCTTGCGCTTGGTTTCCTCGCTCTCGGTCGCGGCCTCGATGATGAGGTCGCAATCGCCGAGCCCCGACAGTTGCGGCGCGGCGAGGATCTTGGCCATGGCGTCGCGGCGAATCTCGTCACCGATCGCACCCTTGGCGACCTGGCGCGCCATGTTGCCGTCGATGGTGGCGAGCGCCGCCTTGATCCGGTCCTCGGCGAGATCGTGCAGCCGGACCTCGAACCCGGCCACGGCCGCGACATGGGCGATGCCGTTGCCCATCTGGCCCGCGCCGATGATGCCGATCGTCTTGATCGCCCTGTCCGACATGGTCTGATCCATCTTTGGTGGCACCGCTTCCACTTCGGAGGCCGGTGCGGGCCGCCTTGACGGCAGCCCGGTTGTCATATGTTGGCCGGCGCCAGCCTGGTCGCCGGCTTCCTTGTCGATCGACTTGCCGCGCTTGCTACTTGCCGAGCTTGGCGAGCTCGGCTTCAAGCTCGGGCATGATCGTGAAGAGATCGCCAACGAGGCCGTAATCGGCGATCTGGAAGATCGGCGCCTCCTCGTCCTTGTTGATGGCGACGATGACCTTGGAGTCCTTCATGCCGGCGAGATGCTGGATCGCGCCGGAGATGCCGACCGCGACATAGAGGTCGGGAGCGACGACCTTGCCGGTCTGGCCGACCTGCCAGTCATTGGGGGCGTAGCCGGCATCGACCGCGGCGCGCGAGGCGCCCATGGCCGCGCCCAGCCTATCGGCGACGGGCTCGATCACCTTGGTGAAGTTCTCCGCCGAGGCGAGCGCGCGTCCGCCGGAGACGATGATCTTGGCCGAGGCGAGCTCGGGCCGATCGGATTTGGCGACCTCCTCGCCCTTGAACGTGGAGACGCCGGGATCGCTCACGGCGGAGATGGCCTCGACGCTGGCCGAGCCGCCTTCGCCTGTCGCCTGGAAGGAGGCGGTGCGGATCGTCATCAGCTTCTTGGCCTCGGAGGACTGCACGGTCTGGATGGCGTTGCCGGCATAGACCGGGCGCTCGAACGTGTCGGGCGAGACGATCTTCATCACATCCGAGATCTGCATCACGTCGAGCAAGGCGGCGACGCGGGGCAGCACGTTCTTGCCGCCGGTCGTCGAGGCCGCGACGACGGCGTCATAGCCCTCGGCGAGCTTGGCGACGAGCGCGGCGAGCGGCTCGGCAAGGCCGTGGCCGTAGATCGTGGCATCGACCAGGAGCACCTTCTCGACGCCGTCGAGCTTGGCTGCCGCATCGGCCGCGCCCTTGGCGCCTTCACCGGCGACGAGGATATGGACGGGGGCGCCCAGCGCCTTGGCAGCGGTCAGCGCCTTGGCGGTGGCGTCCTTGATGGTGGCGTTGTCGTGTTCTGCAATCAGCAGCGTGGCCATCACAGCACTCCCGCTTCGTTCTTGAGCTTGGATACGAGTTCGGCGACGGAGCCGACCTTGACGCCGGCGGAACGGCCGGCCGGTTCACGCGTGTTCAGCACCTTGAGACGGGGTGCGACATCGACGCCGAGCGCCTCGGCCGAGGTTTCGTCGAGCGGCTTCTTCTTGGCCTTCATGATGTTGGGCAGCGAGGCGTAGCGCGGCTCGTTCAGGCGAAGGTCGGTGGTGACGATCGCCGGCAGCTTGAGCGAAACCGTTTGCAGGCCGCCATCGACCTCGCGGGTGACGTCCACCGTCTCCGCTTCGAGCGCGACCTTCGAGGCGAAGGTGCCCTGCGGCCAGCCCAGCAGGGCCGCCAGCATCTGGCCGGTCTGGTTGCAATCATCGTCGATCGCCTGCTTGCCGAGGATGACGAGCTGCGGGCTCTCCTGCTCGACCAGCTTCTTCAGCAATTTGGCCACCGCCAGCGGCTCGACCACGCCGTCGACCTTGACCAGGATGCCGCGATCGGCGCCCATCGCCAGACCGGTGCGGATCGTCTCGGCGGCTTGCGCCGGGCCGATCGAGACCACGACGACCTCGGTCGCCTTGCCGGCTTCGCGCAGCCGCAACGCCTCTTCGACCGCGATCTCGTCGAAGGGATTCATCGACATTTTCACATTGGCAAGCTCGACGCCCGAGCCGTCCGCCTTCACGCGGATCTTCACGTTGTAGTCAACCACCCGCTTGACGGGCACAAGGATCTTCATCGTCAAATCACCGTTCGGGAGAGGTCAGTTGCGGGGCCGCGCCGCGTCAATCGGCGGGAAGGCGGCATCGCGGCTCTCAGCTGGAATGCGGAGGGACCGTAACGACGCCCGTTTGCGCTTGTCAACGTTGCCAAAGTCTTGTCCGCCATGGCAGCAGGCGAGGTATGCGGGAGCTGCCTTCACTTGGCTACCGGGCGGCCGAACAGCGTCATGCCGCGATGGATGAAGATCGGCGTCAACGCCGCACCCGCGCCGAGCCCGCCGAGATGGGCCCACCAGCCGACATGGCCTTGCGGATCGAGAATGGCCGAGACGATCTGAAACAGGATCCAGCCACTGAGCGCATAGAACGCCGTGATGTGCAGCGGGATCCAGTTGAAGGCCAGGCCCCAGATCCGGACGCGCGGATAAAGCATCAGATAGGAGGCGATCACGCCCGAGATCGCACCGGATGCGCCGATCAGCGGCTGGTCCGAGGCGGGGTTCATCAGGGCGTGAGTCAGCGAGCCGGCGAGCCCGCAGATGAAGAAGAACAGCAGGAAGCGCAGATGTCCCATTGCATCCTCGACATTGTCGCCGAAGACCCAGAGGAACAGCATGTTGCCGCCGAGATGGGCGAAGCTCGCATGCAGCAGGATGTTGCTGAACAAAGTAAACCAGATCGGCGCCTGCAGCAGATCAGCGGGCAGTTGCGCCGTGCCGAACAACACGGAGGGGATCAGCCCGAAGCCGGCTGCGACTGCGATCTGGCCGGGCTCGCTTTCATGCAGCCACATTAGCAGGAAGAGGCCGATGCAGGTCGAGACCAGGCCATAGGTGACATAGGGCGCGCGCATGAAGCGCAGCGGGACGCCATCATGCAACGGCACGAACATGGATGTGTCCTGTCAAATGCTGCCGCGGGAACCTTGCGAAGAACCGGCTGCCAATTTTTCGCATCGTGCCTCTAACGATTCTGGCCCGGCACCCAGAGCACGTCGCCCCGCGCCTTGGCATTGAGGAAACGGGAGGCGACGAAGAGGAAATCGGAGAGGCGGTTGATGTATTTCAGGGCGGGTCCGGCTACGGCTTCGCCTTCGGTCTGGGCGAGTTCGACCATCAACCGCTCGGCGCGGCGGCTCACCGTGCGCGCGAGGTGGAGATGAGTGGCGGCTGGCGTGCCGCCAGGCAGGACGAAGGAGCGCAATGGCTCCAGGGTGGCATTGAGTTGGTCGATCTCGGCCTCGACCCGATCGACCTGGATCTGTGCAATGCGCAGCGGCTCGAAGGCCAGTTTGGCGCCGGTGTCGGGCGTCGACAGGTCGGCTCCGAGATCGAACAGGTCGTTGCTGATGCGGCCGAGCATGGCGTCGAGATCGGTGTCCTCGGTTGCCGCATGCAGCCGGGCGATGCCGATGCAGGCATTGGTCTCGTCCACCGTGCCATAGGCTGCGACCCGCAAGTCGAATTTCAGCCGGCGCGGCCCGGTGGTGAGCCCCGTCGTGCCGTCGTCGCCGGTGCGGGTGTAGATGCGGTTGAGCTTGACCATCGACGCGTTATAGCGCGGCGCCGACCGAGCGAAAGGGCTCGCATGCGGCACTCGCGCCGGTCGCTTCAAAAAGCTGAGAGCATTCTCAGAAGCTATAGCCGAGCTTGGCGCCGAAATTGGCCGGGCCGCGCGGCTTGTCGCGGTCGGAGCAGCCGGCCGTGCTGAAATGCTCCAGCGTCGCGACCAAGCTCCAGCGGTCGTTGAGCCGCAGGCCGAGCGCGGCGGCCTCGCGCGAGCCGCTGTTGCAGCCGACATTCAGGCGGTTCTCGGGAACGACCGCACCGGTCTTGCCGTCATTGAGGGCGGCGCCCAGGCTGGCCTCGACGAAGACCGCCTTGGTCAGGTCGACGGTCCAGGTCGCACCGGCATAGGCATAGCGCGTGCCGTTGAAATTGACGCTCGAGCCGAGATGGAAGCGCGGTACGAAGGCTGCGGAGAAGCGGTCGTTCAAGGTCGCGACGCGCGGCGTGACCACCTCGCCGCTGAAGTTGAGCAGGCCGCTTTCGCGTCCGCCCGGATTGGCGGCGGCGGCGCCGATGCGCGCCTCCCATGAGAGCGAGGGTGTCTCGGTCGCCGGAGCGTAGCTGGAAGTGCCGGCCGGGAGAGGCTGCGACTGCGCCCAGGCGGGCGCGGCGGCCATCATTCCGGCGAGGACCAGCAATGCAACGCGAACCATGGGGGACTTTTCTTGTTGTCGGCGGAATGGCGTTAGTGAAGCGCAGAGACTCGTGTCGGGAATATGGCGGGATTGCGGCAATAGCCGTGTTGGAACGATGCAGGCTGAAGTAAAGTTATTCAAAATCAAGTACTTAGAAAAATGCAAACGAAGCGGGGATAGCTTCGATCGGGACGGCTGTATCAGCCGCTGCGCCACCACATGATGCCGAGGATGACGAGGATCGCGATGAACTGCAGGACCACCCTGAGCCGCATCAGGTTCTGCGACGTGCTGGGGCTGCCGCCGCGCAGCATGTTGGCCAGCCCGAGCAACAGGACGATCGCAACAGCGCCGACCGCGACGGGAACGAGAGAGGCGGATAGGTTCATGGCCCATGATCTAGTGTGCGGCAGGCCGCTTGGCCAGCCGCCTCAGAGCCGGAATCTGAATCCGGCTCTCATCTATGAGTTAGAGCAGGATCGATGCGAAAAACCGGTTCCCACTTTCTCGCATCCTGCTCTAGCGATAGCGCCGCTGCACGATGAGATGGGCTGCGACCGTCAGCACGATCGTGGCGGTCATCAGGATGAAGGAGATCGCGCCGCCGAAGGGCCAGTTGTTCTGCTGCGCGAACTGGCCATAGACCAGCGGGCCCATCATCTGGAATTTCGGCCCGCCGAGCAGCACCGGCGTGGCATAGGCGTTCATCGCCAGGATGAAGGTCAGGATCGTGCCGGCCAGGATGCCGGGCAGGGCGAGCGGCCAGAGCACGCGGCGAAACATCGCTGCGGGGCCGGCGCCGAGGCTGAAGGCGGCTTCCTCGACATTGCGGGGAATGCCCTCGATCACGCTCTGCAGCGTCAGCACCATGAAGGGCAGGTTGACCGCGACGATACCGATCAGCACGGCGTTTTCGGTGTACATGATTTCAAGGGGATGGTTGATCAGACCCAGCCCCATCAGCGAGGCGTTGAGTGCGCCCTTGCTGCCGAAGGCGGTCATCCAGCCGGCCGCGCGCACTGCATTGCCGACGAAGAGCGGTAGCACGACGAGCATGATCAGCAGGTTCTTGAAGCGGCTTTCCATGCGCGCCAGCACATAGGCCAGCGGGAAGCCCATGATCAGGCAGGCGACCGTGCAGATCACCGCGACGCGCACCGTGCGCAGCAGCACGTTGAGGTAATAGCTGTCGGTGAAGAACTTGATGTAGTTCTCGATCGTCAGCCCATCGACCATGAACTGGCCGGGGATGAACTGGTTCAGCGAATAGCGGAACAGGATTGCGATCGGGCCCAGAAGCCCGATCGCAACGAAGATGGTCGCCGGCACGACAAGCGCGCCGGCAAGGCCGGTGCGGGCGCCAGCGACAGCCTCTGGAGCAGCAGTGCTCACGCCTTGAAGACCTTGTCCCACCACTCCTTCATGGCGGAGTCGTTCTTGGCGAGGAAGGCGTAGTCGAGATCCTTGAGGCGCTTCTCTTCGTCCGGGGTGAAGCCGATGCGCTTTTGCAGATCGGGCGCGACATTGAGGCCGGTGACGGTGCCGTTATAGCCCATGTCGACGGCGAAGGCCTCCTGGGGCGCCTTCTCCAGCATCGCGTTCATATAGGCGTAGGCGTTGTCCTTGTTGGGCGCGTTCTTGGCGATGACGAAGCCCGAGACATAGGCCGGGATGCCCTCGACGGGCGAGACCGCCTCGCAGGGGATGCCGGCGTTCTGCCACTGCACGACGCGCGCCTTCCAGATCGCGCTGATGCCGATCTCTTCGTTCTTCATCGCGGCGGCGAAGGCCTCGTTGGTCGGGTAGACGCGTCCGCCCGCCTTCTTCACCGCCATCAGGACCTCCTTGGCCTTGTCGAGGTCGTTCATGTCCTTGCCGCCGGTCGCGGCCATCGAGGCTGCGATGAAGATCGACTGGTACTGGATGTCGATGAAGCCGATCTTGTCGCCCCATTTCGGATCGAGCCAATCCTTGAAGCCGGTCGGCGCGGGCGTGATCAGCTTGGGATTGTAGATGACGACGTTGCCCGAATAGATGTGCCCGATGCCATAGGGGTACTTCATCGTCGGCAGCAGGTTCTTGGCGTTGGGAATCTTGGAGTAGTCGAGCTGCTCCACGACGCCCGCCTCGTTCATCTCGAACATATTGGCGGCCGAGAGACCCTGCACATCGACGGTGCCGCGCGGCAGGCGCTTCTCGGCGGTCATCTTGGCGCGGCGCGGAGCGTCGCCCGCCTGGTCCTGCACGATCTCGATGCCCTTGGGCTTCAGGATCGGCTCGTCGATGTTCTTGGTCAGGAGGCGGGCATAGTCGCCGCCCCAGGTGCCGATCACGACCTTGCCGCCGGCTTGCGCAAAGGCATGGTGGCTCATGGCCGGGGCCAGCACTGCGGCGCCGGCCAGGCCTTTGATAACGGTGCGCCTATCGATCTTGGTCATGGTTGAAATCCCCTGTTTTCGCCTGTTCGATCAGGCTTCGCGCGGATAGACCAGCCCGGCGTCCTGCGCCCAGCCGATCGTGATGGTCTCGCCCGGCTTCGGCTCGGCTACGCCGGCCCGGTTCGGGATCTGCAGCAGCATGCGGTCATGCTGGGACAGGCTGACATGGATGTCGAGCAGCGCGCCGAGATAGGAGGCGTGCTCGACCTTGGCCTCGTAATGATTGGGGCAACCCTGGGCTTCGCCGCCGACGGCGATCCGCTCGGGCCGCAAGGCGAGCGTGGCGGATCCCATGCCGGTCGCGGCGGCGCAGGCGATGTCGAGCCCGCCCTTGGTGCGGAAGCGGCCATTACCGGCGATCTCGCCGTCGAGGAAGGCGCTGCGACCAATGAAACCCGCAACGAAGCGATCCGCGGGCTTCTCGTAGAGCTCGCGCTGGGTGCCGATCTGGCGGACCTGGCCCTTTTCCATGACGACCAGCCGGTCGGCCATGGTCAGCGCCTCTTCCTGGTCATGCGTGACCATGATGGTGGTGAGGCCGAGCTTGCGCTGCAGATCGCGGATTTCGACGCGGACCTCCTGCCGGAGCTTGGCATCGAGATTGGAGAGCGGCTCGTCGAGCAGGAGTACGTCGGGCTCCATGGCGAGGGCGCGCGCCAGGGCGACGCGCTGCTGCTGACCGCCCGAAAGCTGGCGCGGATAGCGCCCATCGAAGCCGGTGAGCTGGACGAGCCGCAGCGCCTCTGCGACGCGCGTGCCGCGCTCGGCCTGCGCGACCTTGCGCATCTCCAGCCCGAAGGCGACGTTCTCCGCCACCGTCATATGGGGAAAGAGAGCGTAGCTCTGGAAAACCAGGCCGCAATTGCGCTTCCAGGGCGGCAGCGACGTGACCTCGCGCTCGCCGATGGTGAGCTTGCCGGAGCTCGGCGGCACGAAGCCCGCGACCATGCGCAAGGTCGTGGTCTTGCCGCAGCCGGAGGGGCCGAGCAGGACGAGGAATTCGCCGTCGGCGATGTCGATGGTGACATCGTCGACGACGGTCAGGTCGCCATAGGATTTGCGGAGATGCTCGATCGAAAGCCGTGCCATATGTTTCAAACCACCCGGCTCAGCTTGACGTAACGATCCGTGACGACCATCGCCACGGCGATCAGGACGATCTGGATCAGCGAGGCCGCGGCCACGGTCGGATCGATCTTCCATTCCAAATATTGCAGGATCGCGATCGGCAGCGTGGTGCGCCCCGGTCCGACGAGAAACAGGCTCATTTCAAGATTGCCGAAAGACGTGACGAAGCCGAACAGCCCGGCCGCGACGATGCCGGGCCTGATGCTGGGCAAGGTGACCCGCCAGAAGGTGGTGAGCGGGCCGGCGCCGAGATTCTGCGCGGCCTCCTCGATGGTGCGGTCGAAGCCGGCGAGGCTCGCCGTGACGAGCCGGACGACCCAGGGAATGACCACGAGCGTATGGGCGGCGATCAGGCCGCCGAGCGAGCCCAGCACCGGCAGGCCGGTGGCGATCTCGGTCTCGATCTGGAAGACATAAAGCGCAGTGCCGAGCACGATGCCGGGCATCACCAGCGGCAGCAGCAGGAGCGTGTTGACGGCGGGGCCAAGCGTGATGCGGTGGCGCACCAGCGCCAGGCTCGCGGGCACGCCCAGCGCCAGCCCGATCAATGTCGCCAGCACCCCGACCTGGAGGCTGAGGATGAAGCCGTCGATGAAAGGCTTGTTACTGGCCGCGGCGGAGAACCATTTCAGCGAATAGCCCTCGGGCGGGAAGGAGGGGATCTCCTGCCGGAAGAAGGCGAGCCAGGTGACGAAGATCAGCGGCAGCAGGATGAAGCCGAGCGAGAGGCAGGCGGCTCCGTTGAGCGCGACACGGCCAAAGCTCGGGCGAGCGGCGGCGCTCAAGCCGGCGCTCCGAGGCGCGGCCGAGCCGCGACGAGGGCGTGCTGCACGCAGCCTGTCGCAAGCTGTCTCTCTTGCATGCGTGCCTGGCCTGCCACCACCACCTTATCCCGCCTCCCGATCCAACCCGGCCGCAAGCTGCGGTTCCACTTACAAACAGTCAAGATTGTCTTTCTCTATCCGTCGCATCGCTTGTCCCTATTCGTCGTGGGTGCGACACCGCGCCTCCTGGAGCCGTTTCCAATCCATCTGGATCGTTCAACAGCTCCAGCTCCTTGTTTTAACGCGTTTTCTTCACGCGAACCGGTGTCCACTTCGTTCGAAAACGCTCCAGCCTCAATGCAGCGTGTTCTTGTGGAAGGCGCCGCCCTTCATGATCATCGCCAGGTGCTTGCCCTGTTCCTGGAAGAGTCCAAGGTTCTTCAGCGGGTCGCCATCGACGAGGATCATGTCGGCGTAGGCTCCAGCACGGAGCGTGCCAAGCTTGCCCTCCATGCGCAGAAGCTGCGCGCCGATCGTCGTTGCCGAGCGAATGATCTCGATGGGGGAGAGCACCTCGCTGCGCAGCAGGAACTCTCTGGACTGCTCGACCTGGAGCTGGCCGAGCAGGTCGCTGCCATAGGCAACAGGCACGCCGGCGCGCTTGCAGATCTCGAGCGAGCGCAGGCCGCCATCGATGACGAGATCGTTCTTGGCGAGCATGTCGCTGCTCATGCCGAATTCGGCGGCGCGTTCCTTCATCGCGTAATAGGCGACGAGGTTTGCGGTCAGGAACATGCCATTCTCGGCCATCAGCTTGGCCGAGGCGTCGTCGATCAGATTGCCGTGCTCGATGGCGCGGACGCCGCATTGGGCTGCCCGCGTGATCGCCTCGGGCGTATAGGCATGGGCGCAGACATAGCGGCCGAAGGCCTTGGCTTCCTCGACCGCCGTCTTCACCTCATCGACGCTGAACTGCATGGAATCGAGCGGATCATAGGGGGAGGCGACGCCGCCCGACATCATGATCTTGATGTGGTCGGCGCCGAGCCGCATCTGCTCGCGCACCGACTTCTTCACCGAGGAGACGCCGTCCGAGACGTTCATGGTGTAGGCCATGGCGTTGCAGCAATGGCAGCGCGCGCCGAAATCGGTGCGCCGGCGCGGGTCGCTATGGCCGCCGGTCGGGCCGATCGCCGCGCCGGCGATGAACAGGCGCGGAGCCGCGACATCGCCCTTGTCGACAGCTTCCTTGATGCCCCAATCGGCGCCGCCGGTGTCGCGCACCGTGGTGAAGCCGCGGTCGATCATGCCTTTCATCAGTCGGACGGCGCGTGCCGTCATCAGCGTCAGCGGCATGCTCTCCATGGCGCGGATATAGACTTCAGAGAGGAAGACATGGACATGGCTGTCGATCAGCCCCGGCATCAGTGTGCGGCCGCCGCAATCGATCACATCGGCATTCGCGGCCTTGATCGGCTTGTCCGAGAGCTCGCGGATCGTCTCGCCATCGACCAGGAGTTCGTAGCCCCGGCGCAGTTCGCCATGATCGGGTTCGAGCAGGGCGAAATTCTTGAAGTGCAGCGCCATCGCAAAATCCTTCCATAGGAGCGCGCACGCAGAGCGCTAGCCTCCTCCGATGGCTGATATATTGAGAAGTTTATTCCGGCCTGTCTACGAACTTGCGATGAGTCGTGACGGCGGTTTTTGCAGCACGAGTCGGCTGCCCGCCATAGCTGTCGGCAGGCAGGCGCTCCCGAGCGTTCTCAACCCGCTTTTGCGATTGGGGCGGGCTCGGTTGCTGGCTTGGAGCTGATCGGTTTCACGCGCTTGCGCAGAGCCGAATGGGCTTTGCGCAATTCGTCGACCAGAGTGGGCAACTGACTGACATAGGCGGCGACCTGTTCGGTGCGCTTCAGCGTGCGCCAGTAGACATCCTCCATCAGGATATGCGCGAACTCGCCGTTGCGGCCGATGCTGTAGAGACCATCGACACCCGTGGTTTCGGCAAAACGGAGTCGTTCCGGCTCATAAGCCAGGAGATGGACCGGATAGGAAATCGGGGTTTTGACGATGCCGCCGGGGCCGAGATAGGCCTGCCTGAGATGGGGATAGATCCGGCAGATGCCGTCGAGGCAGAGTTCGGCCAGCTTGTCGTCGGGCATCGTCCAGTGCTGGTCGCCGACGCTGCAGCCGATATCGAAGGTGATCAGGGTTTTTCCTTGAGGGGCGAGCCACGGCATCGAGATCGGCGCTTCGGTCAGCCGAAAGAAGGGCTGCGTGCGATCTGGTACCCACAGCATCGTGTCGGGCAGCAAGTTGCGGCCTGTGAAGCGCAAGTTAACGAAGACCATAGGGCGATAGCGGAAGGCCGCGAGATGATCGAGCGCGGAGGTGCCTTCCAGCAATTTCGGCAGCACATGCACAGGCGCGGTGCTGATCACGGCCGAGACTGGGATGGTCTCGCCTTTGACGCGAACGCCAGTGACCCGGTTTCCCTCCACCAGAACGCGCTCGATCGGCGATTCCAGCCGGATCGAATCCGCGACCTCTCGCGCCGTCGGCTCCAGGAGCTTGGCGATCCCACCTTTGGGATAGACATGATAGACGCTCGGGCTTTCCGGCATGTCGTGCGAATAGCCGTTGCAGACCGCGCGGTTGGTCACATGGGCGGCGGCCTTCAGATAAAGCGACTTCAGGATTCCGGCCCGCATCTTGTCGCCGACGGCCGGGGAGAGGTCTTCGGCGGAGGCGCCCGACCAGGCTTCCGCCAGCGGGATGGCGATATCCTGCGCCAAAGCAGCGCCATAAGTCTGCCTGAACCAGTCGCCGGCGGAGGCGATCTCCGTTCGGTGCAATTTCGCGGCGATGGCGCTCCCGACCAGGCGCGGCGAGCGCATCAAGCCGAACGGGTAGTTATAGCTGCGGCCGTTGAGCAGGACGGCCTCGCCGTAATGCTTCACCGTTTCGCAGATATCGCTGGCACCGAGAGCCTCCGCGAGCCGGTTGCTCACGAAATGGGCGCCCATGTCATAGGAAAAGCCTTCGGCGTCCTTGAAGGATGACGCCATGCCTCCGATGGATTTTCCGGCCTCGAAGACGATGACCGGCAATCCTCGCCGGCGCAGTTCGCGGGCTGCGGTGAGACCGGCGATGCCGGCTCCCAGTATTGCTATCGGGTTCGACATGCCGTCACGCGCTATCGGTCAAGGTTTCAAGGGAAATGTTCTATCGTACGTCATTTTTCGGCAGCATCTTGCTGATCGATCTAGCGATTGGTCATTACCCAGCAAGAATCTTAATCAATTCAGCTTGGTCCGTCAGAATTGCTGACAAGTGTATGGATCTCATAATGCTGCATCGGTAAATGAAGGCAAGCTGTTCAAAAAATATAACAATGATTTGAGATCAAATCTCTCGGACATGGTAAAGAAACCATGTGAATCCCAAGCGGATTCTCGTGGCGCTGCTTCACCGGATGTCGCGGAGATGTCTGTCGGGAGGCTGTGTGGAAACACAGCTCTTATCGTGTGAAGCCCCGAAAGCAGCGCCTTGAAGGGCGGGGGCCTCATCAAAAAGTGAGAGCAGGCTGAGCCTGTCAGCTCACCACGGCGGCGTTTTGCGCCAGGATTCTGCCGCGGACCGGCATCGAGAGGTCGTCGGCGAGGGCGCGGGCGACGGCCGGCAGGCCGTCGAGCAGGCTCGGGACGAAGGCCTGGGAGGGCGGTACGCGTTTGGGCAATGCGTGCAGGGCGGCCGCCATCACCAGCGGGTCGCGCGAGCCCTCGCCGTTCTGCGCCGGATCATGCAGGACATCGATCAGCTTCAGATGGTCGGCGCGCTCGGCGCGGATCGCTTGTTCCAGCCGCGGCTTGACGCGGGGCACGATCAGCGCCGGTTTGTCGAAGGAGAGGATCTCGCAGAAGGTGTTGTAGCCACCCATCGCGACGACGCAGTGGGCGCGGTTCATCAGCAATTCGAGGCGCGGCTCGAAACCGAGGCTTTCCAGCTTCGGAATGCGGGCGATGCGCTCGGCGAACTCCTTGCGGCGCTCGCGCGACATGAAGGGACCGAACACGATCAGCGCCGGCAAGGCGATGGTCGGGTCGGCCTCATAGGCGGAGATCACCCAGTCGATCACGCCGGCCCCGTCGCCGCCGCCGCCGGGCGTCACCAGGATGAACGGCCCCTTGGTGATGCGCGGATAGCGGTTGGGTGGCATCGGGCTCGGCACGGCGCGCTTGAGATAGCCGGTATAGCGGATCTTGTCGGCGAAGAGGTGCTGGTTCGGCAGGCCGGCAAGCGGCTGGTAGATGCTCTCCAGCCCATAGATGAAGATGTCGTCATAGACCTGCTCCAGCGCCTCGATCGCTCCGGTATGGCGCCATTCCTCATAGAGCTTCGTCGGCTCGTCGAGCACGTCGCGCAGGCCGAGCACGATGCGCGCGCCGCGCCGGCGCAGGACTTCGAGCGCCGGGATCAATTCGCCGCGCAGGCCGACCGGCTCCTTGTCGACGATGACCACGTCGGGATCGAAGGAGAGCACGACCTGCTTGATGATGTCGGTGCGCAGACGGATCGTGTCGGTGAGGTCGAGATTGAGGTGATGGGGCCCATAGCGGCCATCACTCTGCTTCTCCACGCCGGGGATGCGGACATAGTCGACGCCGTCGCCGAACTGGAAGCTCGAGATCACCGAGGAGCCCGAGACGATGATCACTGATATATGAGGGTAGTTGGCCACGAGCGAATTGGCGATCGCCCGGCAGCGCCGGATATGGCCGAGGCCGAAGGTGTCGTGGCTGTAGATCAGGACGCGCGGCGCATGGGAGTCGCGCGGCGTGCGCTCGACGCCGGGGAGGTCGACGACGTTGAAAGGCATGGCTGCGTCGTCCTCCGCAGAAAGGCCAGACGACCCCGTGGAGAGGACGAACGCACCCGGGAATGCAGGACGGGATCATAGCGTGGTGTAGGCTTCGATCCAAGTCCGCTCTTCAGGGCAACGAACGCCCCAAGCGTGAGTGCTGCATTTATGCAGCGCCCTGGTTCGAAAACAACCGCTCGGGATCGGTGGTCACGATAACGGGATGCGCCGTGAGCGTTGCAAGCAGGGTTTGCAAGGCGGCCCAGGCGGTCTCGTCATGGTCGCGATGGTGCAGCAGCAGGCCGAGCGTGTCTGTGGCCTCCGGTTGCTGGCGCCGCGCCGCGAGCTGGTCGCGGATCTCCAGGGCCAGTGCTTGCAAGGAGCGGCCGATCCGCCCGCCATGCCAGTCCATCACGTCGATGTCGCTGTTGACCAGGACCGGGCCGTCGCCATCGAACCCGAAGCCACGAAAACATGACAGGCCGGCGAAGCCGAATTCCGGCAGGGCCAGCGCCAGACCGGGGTCGATGCGGTTCCAGGGCGGCACGAAGATGGGCAGCGTGGACGCTCCCAGCAGATCACCAAGCCGCTGCCGTCCGGCCGCGATGTCGGCCGCAGCCTCGGCGCGCGGGCGGCCGGCGCCGAATTCGGATTTCTTCATACCCGTGGCCGCGTGGTTCTGGTGTCTGCTGCCGTGCTGGCAAGGCAAGAGCGAGGGAGCCGCGCGCAGCGCGGTGGCCAGCGCCGGTTCGGCTAGCATCGGGATGACGGCCAGGAGCACGGGCAAGGCGAAGCGTTCGCTCAAGCCAGCGAGTCGGTCCAGCGCCGGGCTTGGTGCGACGGCGTCGTCGTCACGCAGCCAGAGCCGGAGGCGCCTGCCGGTCTCGCCCCAGCGATCGAGTTCGGCCAGGAGTTCGCCCAGGGACGCGTTGCTCACGGCGTCGCCTCCCGGCGGGCCGCGGCAATGCGCGCAAAGCCTTGCGCTAGGATGGCGCTGGCCGTCTCCAAAGTGCGCTCGCTTTTGACGAAGGTGGCGGCGGCCCGGCCCATCCTGGCGCGCAGGGCTGGGTCGGCCAGCAGCCGGGAGAGCGCCGCGGCCAGCGCCGATTCGTCATTCTCGGGTGCGAGGAACGCGGTTTCATCCGGTTTGACGGTATCGGGCACGCCGCCGCTGGCGAAGGCAATGACGGGGAGGCCGGCGGCTTGCGCCTCCAGATAGACCAGCCCATAGGCCTCACCGAGACCGGGCCAGATGAAGACGTCATGGCTTGCGAGTTCAGCTACGACCTGGTCATGGGCGAGCGCGCCCAGCCAGGTGATGCGACCTGGCGGCAAAGCGGCGAAGGCCTGCTCGACCTCGCCGCGCAGCGGCCCGTCTCCGATCACCGTCAATGTCCAGGGCTTATCGACGAGCTGCAGCAATGTGCGCGCCAAGGCGAGATAGCTCTCATGTTTCACGCCACCGCGCATCATCGCAACCGTGACGAGACGTGGTGGGCCGGCAGACAGTCTCGGCTGCGGCGCGCTGGCGTCGGGCGCGATGAAGGGCGGGAAGGCGAGGAATTGCGTGCGCGCTCCACACCAGAACTCGACGCCCATCCGGTCGCGTTCGGTGAAGCAGAGATGCAGATCGGCACTCCCGAAGCTGGCGCGCGCCAGCGCGACATGCCGCGCCCATTCCCCATCGGCGCGGCGCTCCGAACCGCTCGCCTCTGCGACGACATAGGGGATCGAGAGGCGCTCCGAGATGGCGGGCCCGAGCAGATCGGGCGCCTTGTAGTAGCTGTGATAGGTGAACCAGAGATCGGGCGGCGCTGCCCCCGCGCGCCAGCTGGCGGCAAGGGCCTCGATCTTCGCCGCCGCCTGGGTGCGGTGGCGTTGCAGCAAGCCGGGATCCGACGTCTTCATGTAGGAGCGGGCGTCGCCCACGGGCTCGACGACATGGCCGAGCCGTTCCAGGGCGGTCGCGATCTGCCGCGCCATACGCCTGTCGCCGGAGATGCGGCCGTCCTCGAAGGCGTTGAGCGGCGTATGGAAGGCGATGCGCACCGCGTGGTGCTCCGCGTGCTGCTCTGCGGGCTTGCGCTCAGCGATAGGGATCGGCCGCGTCGCGCAGGCCATCGCCGAGGAAGTTGAAGGCCAGGATGATCAAGATTACCGGGACGACCGGATAGAGCAACCAGGGATACAGCGCCACCACATTGATGTTCTGCGCCTCGTTCAGCATCACGCCCCAGCTGGTGATGGGTGGGCGCAGGCCCAGACCCAGGAAGCTCAGCGCCGTCTCGCCCAGGATCGTCCTGGGAATGGTGATCGTTGCCGAGGCGATGAGATGACTCATGAAGCCGGGCACCAGATGCAGGCCGATGATGCGGGCGGGCTTGGCGCCCATCAACTGGGCGGCTACGACATAATCCTCCTCGCGCAGCGAAAGCAGCTTCGAGCGCACGGCGCGGGCCAGGCCCGTCCAATCCATCAGGCCGAGGATGACGGTGATGCCGAAATAGACCAGCAGCGGGCTCCAGGAGGGCGGCATGATCGAGGCCAGAGCCAGCCAGAGCGGGATATGCGGCAGCGACTGCACGATCTCGATGATGCGCTGGACGATGAGATCGACCTTGCCGCCGTAATAGCCGGCGATGCCGCCGATGATCACCCCGAGCACGAAGGAAACGAAGACGCCGAGCAGGCCGATCGAGAGCGAGATGCGCCCGCCATAGAGAATGCGCGAGAGCATGTCGCGACCGAGCCGGTCCGAGCCGAGCAGGAAGAGCGTGCCGCCTTCGGGAGGGCAGACCAGATGCAGGCTGCCCGGGATCAGCCCCCAGAAATCATAGGCGTCGCCCCGGCAGAAGAAGCGCAGTTTCTCGGGGCGGGTGGTGTCGACATCATATTCGCGCTTCAGGTTCTCCATGTTGAGGCGCTGTGTGTAGGGGTAGACGAATGGGCCGATGAGGCTGCCCTGATGGAACAGGCGCACCTCCTGGCGCGGCGCGCGGATGAAGTCGGTGTTGCGCGTGGTGTAGTCGTAAGGCGCGAGGAACTCGCAGATCGCGACCATGGCGTAGATCGTCAGGATGACGACGCCGGAGATCACCGCGAGCTTGTGCTTGCGGAACTTCCACCACATCAATTGCCATTGCGAAGCGAGATAGACCCGCTCCTGCTCGGGCGTCATCTTCTCGACCGCATGGGGCTCGAAGGGGGCGGTCGAGGCGGTATGCGGCAGGGACGCGCCGTCTGCGGGAAGAGCGCTCACTTGGTCGCCGTGCCTTGCAGCCTGATCCGTGGATCGAGGATCGCGAGCGAGATGTCGGAGATCAGCACGCCGATCACGGTCAGGAAGGACAGGAACATCAGGAAGGAGCCGGCGAGATACATGTCCTGGCTCTGCAAGGCCCGGATCAACAGCGGTCCCGTGGTCTGGAGCGAGAGCACGATCGCGACGATCTCGGCGCCCGAGACGATCGAGGGCAGGATGTCGCCGATATCGGAGACGAAGAAGTTGAGCGACATGCGCAGCGGGTATTTGCGCAGCGCCTTGCCCGGCGGCAGCCCCTTGGCGCGGGCGGTGACGTAATACTGCTTCTGCAATTCATCGAGCAGGTTGGCCCTGACGGCGCGGATCATGCCGGCGGTGCCGCCTGCCCCGATGATGATCACCGGAATCCAGAGATGTTCGAGGATCGACCAGAGCTTGGCCCAGCTCATCGGCTGATTGAGGTATTGCGGGTCGACGAGCCCGCCGATCGAGGTCCCGAACCAGACATTCGCCCCGTACATGAACACCAGCGCCAGCAGGAAATGCGGGATCGCCAGGCCGATCAGCCCCAGGAATGTCAGCCCGTAATCGCCCCAGCTATATTGATGCGTCGCCGAATAGATCCCGATCGGGAAGGCGATCAGCCAGGTGACGATGATGGTGACGAAGGAGACCACCATCGTCAGCATCAGGCGGTCGCCGACGATCTCGCGGACGGGGCGCTGATACTCGAAGGAGTAGCCCATATCGCCCTGGAGAAGGCCCGCAACCCACCAGAAATAGCGTTCGACCGGCGGCTTGTCGAAGCCGTATTCCGTCTTCAGGAACTCGATGCGGCTGAGATCGGCCTTTTCGCCCTGCGCTTGCATCTCGGCGGCGAGCGTCTCGAAATAATCGCCTTCGGGCAGGTTGATGACGGTGAAGATCAGCGCGCTGGTGACGAGCAGCGTCGGGATCATCACCAGGATGCGCTTGAGAATGTATTGCAGCAGCATGCTCAGACCTGCGCCTTGCTCGGGTCGAACCAGAAGGTGTCGGGCATGTAGCGGCCGAAGAAGGCGCCGGGCTCGAAGCTGTAGAGCCCCTTGTCGGGCACGTTGCGCAAGGTGCGCGAGACCACGATCGGCTGCAGCGTGCCGTTGATGACGCCGATGGTGAAGAGCTGCTCGGCGTTGATCCTGAGCATGTCGCGCCAGATCTGCCGGCGCTGCTCATGCGTCGCGCTGCGGCGCCAGGCGTGATAGAGCCTGACGAGTTCCTTGACCTCGGGCATGTCGGGTTCCTCGCCCTCGCGGCCGTTGCTCTCCAGGAACTGGCCCCAGCGCGGCCAGTTGAACTGCGAGGCGGATGTGGGCGCCAGCGCATCGGGCTCCATTTCGGGAGCGACCAGGGCATTATCCATGCCGACCCAGGCGGACATGATCGTCTGGCCGGCCAGGATGCGGCGGCGGAAGACGTCGCGTTGCGTCGAGCGGGGATAGATCTTGACCCCGACTGCGACCAGATCCTGCTTGATCAGGTCGAGGATGTCGGTTTCCTCGGTGCTTTCGCCGGAGGTCTCGATGGTGAATTCGAGGCGGCGCCCGTCCGGCAGCAGGCGGATGCCTTCGAGATCGCGCTTCACCAGCCCGATCTCGTCGAGCAGGCGGTTGGCCAGTGCCTTGTCCTGCTCCATCCACAGCCCCGCCTGCTTGGCGTCGTAGAGCGGGCTTTCGGGCAAAGCGGTGTTGCCGCTCTCCTTGGCAAGGCCGAAGAAGATGACCTTGTTGACGTCCTTGCGGTTGATCGCCACCGAGAGCGCGCGACGATAGCGGACATCGCGGTTGAGGTCGCGCCAGACCGGGTCGATCGCGTTGAGGTTTGGCATCAATGCGAACCAGGCGCCTTCCGCCCGCTTCCACAGTTTGATGTCGATGTTCATCCGCTTCGAGGCGTCCTTGAGGAAGGTGTAGTTGTCGAAGCGGATATAGCGGGCCTGCAGATCGCTTTCGCCGGCGGCGGCCTTGGCGGGGATCAGCGAGTTGGTACCGATCGTCAGCGTGACCTGGTCGACATAGGGCAGCTGCAAACCGTTCTGGTCGATGCGGTGGAAATAGGCGTTGCGCTGGAAGGCGAACTGCTCGGCCGGCAGCGGCGTGGTGTTGCGCCAGGGATCGAGCGTCGGCAACTCGGGGTTCTCGGGTCGATACATCCGCGACATGCGCTCATGCAGCGAGCCCCAGTCCTTTATGCGTGCGGCCTTGATGCGCGAGGAGAGCGTGGCCTTGTCGGCGTAGCGCTCGTGGAACTGCTTCAGATAGCCCGAGGGCATATAGATATAGGCCGGCTGCGCCCCGGCGAGCGAAGGCAGGAAGACCGGGTTCGGCGCGTCCCAGCTATAGCGGATCTCGGTCGGCGACAGCACCTCGACCGTCGGCGTCTTGCCGGCCGCAATCAGCGCCTGGGGTGGCCCGCCGGGCGAAAGCCGCTTGTTGTTGGCGACATCCTCCCACCAGTAGCGGAAATCCTCGGTGGTGAAGGGCGAGCCGTCCGACCAGCGATGGCCTGGGCGCAGTTTCAGCGTGAAGATGCGCCCGTCCGCGACATCGAAACCCTCGAGGATATCGCTGGCGAGCTCGAGATTGTCATCATAGACGATGAGGCGGGCATAGCCGTAGATCGTCATCATGCGGATGTCGCGCTGGTCGCCCATCAGCATGCGCATCGTACCACCATGGCGGCCTGCTTCGCGCCCGTCTCCAGACACCGCGATGATGCGGGGAGAGGCTGGCACGCGCTGGGCGATGGGCGGCAGCGTGCCGTTGGCGACCTGCTTGGCGAAGAAGGGGCTGTCGACCAGCATCGGTGGCGTCTGTGGCTGACTGAGCGCCAGACGCGGCAGGCCCACTGCTGCGATGGCGGAGGAGCCGAGCGCGAGGGCCGCCCGGCGCGTGGGCTTGCGCGGAAAGCCGTTCATCAGGCCACCTCCCTGACGGATGCGCCGGCCTGCGCGAGAACGAAATGCCCGTCGCCGAGCGGCAGATGTGCCAGCGCCGGGCCGTTCTCTTCCTGCCTGAAGGCAGGTGCCCAATGCGTGGAGTCGGAGGCGCCGCCTGGCGCGACCAGCTTGAAGTTGAGCTTGCGATCGAGATCGGCGAAAGGCACCGATTTGAGCAGGGCCTTGGTGTAGGGATGCACCGGTTTGGTGAACAGCGCGTGGCGTGGCGCAATCTCGACGATACGGCCATTGGCCATCACGGCGATGCGGTCGGCCATGTAGTTCACCACGGCGAGGTTGTGCGAGATGAACAGGAAGGTCAGGCCGCGCTCGGCCTGCAGATCCTTGAGCAGGTTGAGGATCTGGGCCTGGACCGAGACATCGAGAGCCGAAACCGGCTCGTCGCAGATGATCAGATCCGGATCGAGCGCGAGCGCGCGTGCAATGCCGATGCGCTGGCGCTGGCCACCGGAAAAGGAATGCGGATAGCGGTTGAGGAAGCGTGGATCGAGCCCGACATCTTCCATCAGCGCCTTGACGCGGGCGGTCTGCTCGGCCCCTTCGCCGCGTTCGTGGACGATCAGCGGCTCGCGCAGGATGTTCATCACGGTCATGCGCGGTGACAGTGAAGAGACCGGGTCCTGGAAGATCATCTGGACCCTCGGCCTGAAGGCGCGCAGCGCCTCGCCCTGCAGCCCCAGCACATCGGTGCGGGCCTGGCCGTCATCGAAGGCGATCCTGCCCTCGTTGGGCGTCACCGCGCGCATGATGATCTTGCTGACGGTGGTCTTGCCGCAGCCGCTCTCGCCGACGAGGCCAAGGCATTCGCCGCGCCTGATGTCGAAGCTCACATCGTCGACCGCGACGACGGTCGCGAGCGTGCCCTTGCCGAAGAACTTCCGCGAGCCGGTCGTGTAGGTCTTGCGCAGGTTGCTCACGCTGAGCAACGGGGCCGCGTTCATCGGCGCGACGGGTCTCGGTGCGACGAGGGGGCGGGTCCTTGCTTCGCGCAAGGCGACGAGGCGCTCGCCTTCCTGCATGTCGAAATGCGGCGAGGCCTTGAGCAGGGCCTTGAGATAGGGGTGGCGTGGCCGGCGGAAGATGTCCTCGACCGGGCCGCTCTCCATGATCTCGCCATGGTAGATCACCACGACCTCGTCGGCCATGTTTGCGACGACGCCGAGATCATGGGTGATCAGCAGGATCGCCATGCCCATTTCGGCCTGGAGATCGCGCATCAGGTCGAGCACCTGGGCCTGGATGGTGACATCGAGGGCCGTCGTCGGTTCGTCGGCGATCAGCAGGGCCGGCTGGCAGATCAGCGCCATGGCGAGCATGGCGCGCTGGCGCAGGCCGCCCGAAAGTTCGAACGGGTAGAAGCCGAAGGCGCGGCGGGGATCCTTGAAGCCGACCCGCTTCAGCATGACCTCGATCAGCTCGCGTGCCTGCGCCTTGGGCGTCGGCCGGTGCAGCTGCAGTGCTTCCTCGATCTGGTTGCCGATGGTGTGCACCGGCGAGAGCGAGGACATCGGCTCCTGGAAGATCATGCCGATGCGCCCGCCGCGCAGCGCCCGGATCTCGCGCCCTTCCGAGGGCAGTCCGGCGATGTCGATCGAGGCCCCCGGCGTCAGCGGATCGCGGAACAGGATCTCGCCGCCCGTGATCGCACCGGCGCGTGGCAGCAGCCCCATGATCGCCTGCGAGATCACCGATTTACCGGAACCGGACTCACCGACGAGCGCGACGGTCTTGCCGGGCGGCACGCGCAGGCTGACGCCCTTCACGACATCGCGAGCAAGCCCGTGAATCGTGAAGCCGATGCGTAGATCGCTGACTCGCAGAATATCCATACGTCACTAACGCCGATTGGCTTCCGATGTTGCCTTACGTCCAAGTGCGATCACTAGACGTTGAAAGAGCCGTGTTGCCAATGGCTTTCGACACACGTTCATTCGGCGGGACACTGCCCGGAACGGATGACATCCGCGCAACGCGGCCCGCGCCGAAAGTCGTCGAAGGTCAGGCTCCAGTTCTGCGGGTTGGGCGCGCGGTAAGGCCCGAACTTGAAGTACTGGTTCTTGTCGAGGCCGGGTCCGCTATGGCCGATATGGCCCTTGACGGTGGCGACATGCACGCCATCGGCGATGATTTCGACATGCCCGTCGCCCGTTGGCCCTGGGCTCGAGCGGAACACAAAGTCGATCCAGCCCTTCTGGGCGGACGGCAGATCGGCACGGCGTATCACCTTGATGCCCGGCGCGCAGGAATCGAAATAAGCCGGGTAGTTCGCGGGCGTCATACCGCTTTCGATCGCGACGAGGGCTCGCGTCTGGCGCGCCGCCGGGCGGTTCACGGCCAGCGCCTCCCCGGGAAGGCAGCCCTTCGGCCGGGCCGGCCCGCCGATCGGAAAGGTCTCGATCATGTCGGTTTCGATGGTGACGCCGAGATGCCCCTCATAGAGCCTGAGCGCCATGAAGGGCGAATAGTCGCCATCCGCGCCGGGAATGATCTCGCGTTTCCACTGCGCCATGACGTAACGGCCGTCATCCTGTGGCAGCGGATCGTCCATGAACATGGCAAAGCCGTACCAGACCGTCTGGTTATAGCCGGCAAGGACCTCCGGAGTTTCCCAGACCTCCGCCCGCTCGCTGCAATCATTGGCGGTCGCCGGACAGGAGGGCGCGACGGACAAGGTGAGTGCGCCGCGGCCATTGCGGACATTCCTGTCCTGGAAGATGACGCGCCCGCTGCGCTGCTCGGCATTGTCCTTGTAGAACAGCCCGCCTTCGGGCGCGAACCGACCAGCCTCGAAATCGTCCTTCAGGACGAGCCGGGCTGGATCGCTTCCATTATTGGCCAGCGCCGCCCGGCTCCCGCCGCCGAGCACGAGCGCGAGGCATAGCAGCCGGCACGCCCGGTTGATCGAACCCAGCCTCATCGAACTCCTCCACGGATCGTGATCGAAACATGGCCGCTTTGCCGGGGCAAGCGCCTCCCGCGCGGCGCGCCCACATTGCACTGCGGCCGAGGCTGACCACATATGGGGGGCATAAGACGAGAAGACGGGCGCGGCCCGCCGGACAGGATCGCCGTTGGAGACCAACCTCTTCCGTTACGTCTGGCAGAAGAGCCGCGGCGATCAGATCGTCGTCCTGCTCATCATCCTCGTCTCGATCGCCTTCTACTGGGCGTCGTTCGATGTGCCCAAGCGCATCGTCAACGATGCAATCCAGGGCGGCGCTTTCAAGAACGGCAAGACCACCGCAACGCTGCTGGACTTCACGCTGCACATGCCGGGTTGGCTCGGCGGCGCCAGCTACAAGCTGTTCGAGGGCTTCCAGGTCGGCCAGCTCGGACTGCTGTTCGGGCTAAGCGGATATTTCCTGGCGCTGGTACTGATCAACGGCGCGTTCAAATACGTCATCAACCTGCGCAAGGGCATTCTCGGCGAGCGCATGCTCAGGCGCATGCGCTACGACCTGTTCAGCCAGCTCATGCGCTTCCCGCCCGAGGAGATCCGCGCGGTCAAGCCCGCTGAGGTCGCCAGCATGATCAAGGACGAGGTCGAGCCGATCGGCGGCTTCGTCGGCGAAGCCTTCATCCAGCCTGTCTTCCTGCTGAGCCAGGCGCTGACGGCGCTGGTCTTCATCATGGCGCAGAGCATGTGGCTCGGCTCGATTGCGCTGGTGATCGTGCTGCTGCAGGCGATCATCATCCCGATCCTGCGCAAGGAGCAGCTCAGGCTCGGCCGCCAGCGCCAGATCGAGTCACGCCAGCTCGCGGGACGCATCGGCGAGATCGTCGACGCCGGGCCGACGATCCAGGGCCATGGCGCGACGAATTATGTGCAATCGGACATCGCCGGTCGGCTGGGGACGCTCTTCGACATCCGCTACGCGCTCTACAAGCGCAAATTCGCGGTCAAGTTCCTGAACAACCTCCTGGCCCAGATCACACCGTTCTTCTTCTACGCGGTGGGCGGCTTCTTCGCGCTGCAGGGCAGGCTCGACATCGGCCAGCTCGTGGCTGTCATCGCCGCCTATCGCGACCTGCCGCCCCCGATCAAGGAGCTGATCGACTGGGACCAGCAGCGCAACGACGTCACGATCAAGTACGAACAGGTCATCGCCCAGTTCAACACTGACGAGGCGGTCGTGCTGGACGAGGCAGACGGGGTGAAGCCCCTGCCGGAGACGGGGCAGATCCGGCTCGAGGCCGTGCAGATGCTCGATAATCGCGGCCAGCCCTTGCTCTCGCCCTTGACGCTGCGCCTGCAGCGGCCGGGCACGGTCGCGGTCATCGGCCCCCATGGCGGGGCGCGCGAGGTCCTGGGCCGCATTCTCGGGCGTCAGGCCATGGCCTATTCCGGACGCGTCATGATCGATGCGAACAATCTCGGCCGGATGTCGGTCGAGCGCGCGAGCCACATGATCGGCTATGCCGGCAACGAGGCCGAGATCATCGCCGGCACGCTGCGCGACAACATCCTGCTGCCGCTGAAGCGACGTCGGCCAAGCCTGAAGCCGACCGGCAAGGTCAGCCAGGAGGATCACCGCGTCTTCATGGAGTCGATCCGCTCCGGCAACACGCCGTTCTCCTTCACTGCCGATTGGACCGACTATGAGGGTGCGGGGGTGAGCGACGCCGCCTCACTGGAGGAGCACGTCAAGGACGTGCTCAAGGTGCTGGGCTGCGCCGAGGACGTCTATGAGCTCGGCCTCGATGGCAAGGTGCTGGCCTCTCTGAACGAGAACGCCAAGGAGCAGATCGTCCTGGCGCGGGGCGCCGTGGCGGAAGAGCTCGACCGCAGCAAGCTCGCCGGGCTGATCGAGACCTTCGACCCGCAACGCTACAATGCCAATGCAACCGTGGTGGAGAACCTGATCTTCGGTGCGCGGCGGACGTCCCGCTTCGCCAGCGAGACGCTGCTGTTCGAGCCCTATGCCCATGCCATCCTGGCGGCGGAGGCGCTGGTCGCGCCGCTGATCGAGGTCGGCTCGCGCATCGTGGCGACGGTGGTCGAGATCTTCGAAGGCCTGCCGCAGGGCCACGCCCTGTTCGAGCGCTATTCCTTCGGCGCGGGTTTCGGCATGGAGCGATTGACCGAACTCGCCGCGACCTTGAGCAAGCAGGATATGCGCGCGCCGCTCGATTCCGAGACGGAGCGTGATCTGCTTGCGCTGGCGCTCGGCTATATCGAGCCGAAGCACCGGCTGAATCTGCTCGACGACCGGCTGCGGCGGCGCATCCTGCGGGCAAGGGCGAGCTTCACGGCCCATCTGCCGGCAGATGCCGTCCATGACGTCGACTTCTACGATCCCGGCAAGGTGATGCTGGGCGCAAGCCTGCGCGACAATCTGATGTTCGGCCGCATCGGCTACGGCATTGCCGATGCGCGCAAGAAGGTCGCGGGAATCGTGCGGGCGGCTTTGGCGCGCGCCGGCCTCGACGGCGAACTCTACCGGATCGGCCTCAACACCGATTGCGGCATTCGCGGGCGTTTCCTGCCGGGACGTCTCAAGCTGGCGGTGCCTCTGGCGCAGGCCCTGATCAAGGCGCCGCAGATCGCAGTGCTCGACGTTGCGGCGCTGCTTGCGAGCAGCCCGGAGCCCGAGGGGCTGATCGCCCGGCTGCGCGAGCATTGCGCCGGCATGACACTGTTCCTTCTTCTCGGGGATGCTAGTCTTGCAGTGGGGATCTCGCCGCGGGTCGTGTTCAACGGACCATCCGGCGTGATTGAGGACGATGACCGGGACGGCGAGGACGAAGTCGCGGCAGAGCTGCCGCTGCGTCGCGATGCCGAACGGCTGGAGGCGCGACCATGACGCTCGAAACCGACATCTCGTGCCTGCGGAGGCTGCCGCTGTTTCGCTCGCTCCCCGGGCCCCGGTTGAAGCTCGTCGCGCTGATGGGCGAGCGCCTGCATTTCGACGCGGGCGCGCGGATCATTGCCGAAGGGGAGATGCCGGAAGGCGTCTATGTTGTCCTGGAAGGCGAGGTCGAGATCTCGCATGAGCGAAGCGACGGGCGCAGCAAGCGCTTCCTGCTGGCGTCGGGCAGCATTATCGGCGACGTGCCCATCCTCTGCGGCCAGTCCTATGTCGGCGAGGTCACCGCCAAGAGCGATGTCAGCACGCTGCGGCTGCCGAAGGATCTGTTCTTCGAACTGCTGGAAACGATCCCCGATTTCAGCTTGGCGCTATCGCGCGATCTTGCCTCGCGGTTGTATCGCCTGGCCGATTTCGTGCTGCATAACGAGCACGTTCATTGATGAGGCGAGTAGCGGCATGAGTTTGCCTTCGACGGCGGGAGCCAGCAGGCAAGGCGCGGGGTTGGGGGCGGGCATGGACCAGGTCTCATCCTGGAGCCGCGACATCCGCTTCGCGTCCGGCATGGTGCTGCTGGCTTTCGCGACGACGCATTTCCTCAACCACGCTTCCGGCATCGCGGGGCTTGAGGTGATGGAGGCCGTGCAGAACTGGCGCTACGGGTTCTGGCATTCCTGGCCGGGTACGGTCGCGCTCTATGCCGCGCTGATCGTGCATCCGCTGTTTGCGCTGCTGCGGGTGGCGCAGCGCCGCACCTTCAAGATGCCGGCGCGCGAAATGCTGCAGATCGGCCTCGGCCTCATGATCCCGCTCTTCCTCGTCGATCATATCGTCGGGACGCGGGTGATGGGCACGTTCTTCAATCTCGACGAGAGCTATCACGCGGTGCTGCGGCGCTTGTGGCCGAACCTGGCGTTTTCGCAAAGCATCCTGCTGCTGCTGGTCTGGACGCATGGCATCATCGGCCTGCATTTCTCGCTGCGCTCGCGCGAGAGCTATCAGCGCTGGCGCGACCCGTTCATGCTGGCCGCGATCCTGCTGCCGATCCTGGCGCTGATCGGCTTTGCCGTTGCTGCGCGCGAGGCCGGGCACATGGAATTGCCGCCCGAGACCTATTCGGACGCGGCGGTCGCGATGTTCAACCAGAATGTGACCTGGGCCAAGACGGCGTTCTACGGCCTGGTCGGTTGTTTCGTCGGCTTCGTCGCGATCCGCGAGATCAAGGTTCGCACCACCCGCCACATCACCGTGCGCTTCGTCGGCCATGGCGTGCGCAAGCTCACGCCAGGCTTGACCGTGCTGGAGATGTTCCGGCGCTTCGGCATTCCGCATGCGGCGCTCTGCGGCGGCAGGGCCCGCTGCGCGACCTGCCGCGTGCTGGTGCTCGACGGCGGCGACAAGCTGCCGCCGCCCGGACCGAACGAGGCCAGGCTGCTGCGCCGAATTGCTGCGCCGGATCGTGTGCGCCTGGCTTGCCAGATCAGGCCGAAGGATGATCTGCAGGTCCAGATCCTGCTGGCGTCGCGGCTGGGCGCCGCCACGCGCGGGACGGAGCCCGAGGCGACTGCCGGCAAGCGCGGACTGACCGTGATGGTTGCTGATCTGCGCGCCTTCTCGGCCTTGTCGGAGCGGCAATTGCCGCAGGAGCTGATCGGCTTGCTCAACCGCTTCTTCGACGAGATGGCGCAGGCCATCGCCGCTCATGGCGGGCGGATCGACGCATTCTATGGCGACGGCTTCATGGCGGTGTTCGGGTTGGAGGGCACGCCGGCGCGCGCCGCCCAGGCCGCGATCAGCGCGGCCGGGGACATCGTGCGCGCTGTCGAGGCGCTGAATCGCGAATTCGGTGCGGCGCTGCCCTTGCCGCTGCGGATCGGCATCGGCATCCACACCGGCCAGGCGATCGTCGGTTCCGTCGAGAGCGAGAGCCTCGGCCGGCGCGAGATCACGGTTGGCGAGACGGTGATGATCGCAAGCCAGCTCGAATCGGCGACGCGGCGCGTGTTGTCCGATCTCGTCGTGTCGGAAGAGACGATACGCGTGACCGGCCGGGGCTATCGCGGCACCACGCCGTTGAAGATCTCGATCAAGGGGCGCGAGAAACCCCTGACCGCCTATGGCTTCGCCAGCGCTCCGGAACTGGCCGAGCGCCACGGTGATGACCAGGAGCCCGCGCCCGCCATCGAGACAGGTTCGACAGGGTTGCAGGAGCCGGCCGCTGCTCCCGATGTGCGGGTGGCGGAGGTCACCATCGAACGCGCGCCGTTGTCTGCGTCGGTTTCGCAACCGGACGAAGCCGCGCCCGCGCCGCAGCCTCCCGCGAAGCGCGGCCGCAGGTCCAGGGCGGGCAAGCCGGCCGCATCGGAAGACACGAAGAAGTCACCGGTCTGAGCCCGCAGTGGTGACTGGCCTTTGCGTCCGGGCTTGCCTATGGTCCCGCCGATTTTATCCCGCTTTGGCATGAGTTGGCATGACCCAGGAGCCTTCCGAGGCCTTTCACGACATCCTGCGCGGTGTCGCGGCGCTGACGCGCAATCCCGTGGCCGCCGACATCGCGCGGCTCTATGGCAAAGGCGCGCCGGCTGATCTGTCGATCGCCGTCAACCACAAGCAGATCGCCTCGAAACAATGGCTGGTCGAGACGCTGACCAAGACCTTGCCGCGTCCCGACGGTCCCGTCTGGGTGCTTGGCGCCTGGTATGGCGTGCTCGGCGCGCTGCTGCTGGAAGAGCCGCAGTTGGCGATCAGCGAGGTCGTGAGCCTCGATATCGATCCGGGCTGCGCCGCTGTCGCCGAAACCCTGAACCACCGCCATGTCGCAGCCAGGCGTTTTCGCGCGGTGATCGCCGACATGACGGGCCTCGATTTCGCGGCGCTGGAGAGGCGGCCCGGCCTCGTCATCAATACCAGCTGCGAGCATCTCGACGATGTGCCGGCCTGGCTTGCGACCTTGCCGGCAGGCCTGCCGCTGCTGCTGCAATCGAACGATTACTTTCGCGAGCCCGATCACCGCAGCTGCGTCGCCTCGCTCGAGGCATTTCGGGAGCAGGCGAACCTGTCCGAGGTCTGGTTCACTGGCGCGCTGCCGACGAAGAACTATACGCGCTTCATGCTGATCGGCGCGCGATGAGCACCGCGCCCGAGCCGCTCGTCGCGATCGCGATGAAGGGCTATCCGCGCCTGTCGGAGACCTTCATCGCCCAGGAGCTGCTCGGGCTGCAGCAGCGTGGCCTGCCCTTCGCGATCTGGTCGCTGCGTCATCCCACCGACGCCGATCGCCATCTGATGCATAAGCAGATCACCGCACCGGTGACTTATCTGCCGGAATATCTGCATGACGATCCCGGCCGCGTTCTGCGCGGTGCTTTAAGCGCATTGCGGCGGCTGGGGGCGCTCAGGCTCGCCGCGGTCTTCCTGCGCGACCTCGTTCGCGACCCGACGCGCAACCGCCTGCGCCGGCTCGGCCAGGCCTGTGTAATGGCGCATGAATTGCCGGCGGGCATTGCGCATCTGCATGTCCATTATCTGCACACGCCGGCCTCGGTGATCCGTTATGTGGCGTTGCTGCGCGGGCTGAGCTGGTCGTTCTCGGCCCATGCCAAGGATATCTGGACGACGCCGGACTGGGAGAAGCGCGAAAAGATCGCGGCTGCGGCCTGGGGCGTGACCTGCACCCGCGACGGCCATGCCGAGCTCGCGCGCCTCAGTGACCGGGCCGACAAGGTCGCGCTGGTCTATCACGGGCTCGATCTCGCCCGCTTTCCGCCTCCGCCGTCGCGCATGGGGCGCGATGGCAGCGACCCGGCCGATCCGGTGCGCTTCATCACCATTGGCCGTGCGGTCGAGAAGAAGGGCTTCGACGATCTCCTGTCGGCGCTGGCGCGGTTGCCGGCCACGCTGCATTGGCGTTTGACCCATATCGGCGGCGGCGAGAAGCTGAAGGGGCTGAAGATACTGGCCGAGGTGCTCGGGCTGTCGGAGCGCGTCACCTGGGCCGGGCCGCAGGCGCAAGCTGCGGTCGTCACCGCCTTGCGCGAGGCCGATCTCTTCGTGCTGCCTTCAAAACAGGCCGATAATGGCGACCGCGACGGTCTGCCCAATGTCGTGATGGAGGCGGCGAGCCAGGCGCTGCCGATCGTCGCGACGGATTTCGCCGGCATCCCCGAATTCGTCAGCGATGGCGTCGAGGGTCTGCTGGTTGCGCCGGGCGATGTCGCTGCGCTGGCACAGGCCATGGCTGAGCTCGCGACGGCACCGGAACGGCGTGCGGCGCTGGGCGCTGCGGCGCATGCAAGGCTGACGCAGGATTTTTCGGCTGCAGCCGGGCTCGACCGCATTCATCAGAAGCTGCTGGACGCGGCTAGAGCCGGATGATTTCAGACGGGGTCACTGAGTGATCCCGTCTGAAATCTGAATCCGTCTCTCATCAAAGAGTTAGAGCAGGATCAATGCGAAAAACCGGTTCCCACTTTTTCGCATCCTGCTCTAGGCCGGGCGGGCGCGATTGATGCCACGCATCCTGATTGCTGTGACGCATCTGTTGGGCAGCGGTCACCTCGTGCGGGCGCGGCATCTGGCGCGGGCGCTGGCCGGGGCTGGACATGAGGTGACACTGGCGAGCGGCGGCATGCCTCTGGCTGGACGACCGGACGAGCCCTTCGCTTTCGTGCAGCTTCCTCCGGTCAAGGTCGAGGGCGTCGATTTCCGCAATCTGCTCGACGAAGCCGGGCAGCCGATCGATTCGGAACGTCGCACGCAGCGGCAGGCGATGCTGAGCGGTCTCGCGATGTCCTTGCAGCCCGATGTCGTCGTCACCGAGCATTTCCCGTTTGGGCGGCGCCAACTCGCCGGCGAGTTCATGGGGCTGATCGCGGCTGCGAAGACGGCAAATCCGCAGGTCCTGGTGCTGTCCTCGATCCGCGACGTGCTGGTCGCTCCGCGCGCCGACCGGATCGCCGAGGCGGAGCAGCGCATCGCCAGCCATTTCGATGCTGTGCTGGTGCATGGCGATGCCGCCGTCCTGCCGTTGGAGATGTCCTGGCCGGTGTCGCCGGAATTGGCCGGGCGGCTGCATTACACGGGTTATCTGGCGGATGCGGCGGTGACCGCCGCCCCGATCGATAGTGCTGAAATCATCGTCTCCGGCGGCGGCTCGGCGGCGGCGCTGCCGCTGTTTGAGCTCAGCGTGGCCGCCGCCGGCTTGCTTGGCTCGGTGCCAGGCTGGCGCATCCTCATTGGGCGCGGCGTATCCGAGGCAGCGTTCGCCGGCTTGCAGGCTTCAGCGCCCGCCCATGTGATCGTCGAATGGGCGCGGCCGGATTTTCCGGCGCTGCTCGCGGGCTGCGCGTTGTCGATCAGCCAGGCTGGTTACAATACGGTGCTTGATCTCGTGGCGGCCGGCCGGCCGGCGATCGTCGTGCCGTTCGATGCCGGCAACGAGACCGAGCAGGCGATACGAGCGGAGGCGATGGAGCGGGCGGGGCTGGCGCGTTGCCTGCGCCTTGATGGCGAAACTCCACTCACGCCAATCCTGCTGACGCAGGCCGTCGAATCGATGCTGAACGACGCTCCCGAGCGGAGCGTGACGATCAACCGCAGCGGTGGCGATGCTGTTTGCGGCATCGTGGCGCGGCTTCTCGGCGGGCGGAGCTAGAGCAGGGCGCAAAAAAGGGGGGAACCGGTTTTTCGCATTGATCCGGCTCTCAACTCTTGGATGGGAGACGGATTCGGCGTTTTCTTCGCACAAGTGGACCCTGCTGGCACGTCTGTTGCGAAGCCGACATGTCTGCCGGGAATTCCCGCCCCGGCGGTTTGCGAATTGCCGCTGCCGGTCTTTCGCTTTAGTTAGACAGCGTACGCCTCCCTTTTCGGTCGGCTCTTGGGACAACCGGTCCTCTCCCGGACCTGTCCCATGCCCGGAGACAAGCCAGATGACGACGACGACCGCCCAAGGCCTTCCCGACATGAAATTGTCGGTGCGTCAGACCTTCGGGATTGATTCAGACCTCGAAGTACCAGCCTATTCCAAGGCGGAGGCGCATGTTCCCGATTTCGATCCGGATTACCGCTTCGACCGCGACACCACGATCGCGATCCTGGCAGGTTTCGCGCATAACCGCCGCGTGATGATCTCGGGCTATCACGGCACCGGAAAATCGACCCATATCGAGCAGGTCGCGGCCCGCCTGAACTGGCCCTGCGTGCGCGTCAACCTCGACAGCCACGTCTCCCGGCTCGATCTCGTCGGCAAGGACGCGATCGTGCTGAAGGAAGGCAAGCAGATCACCGAGTTCCAGGACGGCATCCTGCCCTGGGCGCTGCAGAACAACATCGCGCTGGTCTTCGACGAGTATGACGCCGGCCGCCCCGATGTGATGTTCGTGATCCAGCGCGTGCTCGAGCAGTCCGGCAAGCTGACGCTGCTCGATCAGAAGCGCGTCATCCGCCCGCATCCTTGCTTCCGCCTCTTCGCCACCGCCAATACGGTCGGCCTCGGCGATACGTCGGGCCTGTATCACGGCACGCAGCAGATCAATCAGGGCCAGATGGACCGCTGGTCGATCGTGACCACGCTGAACTACCTGCCCCATGACAACGAAGTCGCGATCGTGCTCGCCAAGTCGAAGCACTATCAGGCCTCGCCGGAGGGCAAGGACATCGTCAACAAGATGGTCCGCGTCGCCGATCTCACGCGCAACGCCTTCATGAACGGCGATCTCTCGACCGTGATGAGCCCGCGTACCGTGATCACCTGGGCCGAGAATGCCGCGATCTTCGGCGATGTCGGCTTTGCCTTCCGGGTGACGTTCCTGAACAAATGCGACGAGATGGAGCGCACGCTGGTGGCCGAGTTCTTCCAGCGCTCCTTCGGCAAGGAACTGCCGGAGAGCGCGGTGAACGTGGTCCTTAGCTAAAAGGGCGACACGATATGGCAAGCGCACGCTACGACGGCGGTTGCCATTCCGGCCGTGTCGCCTTCACGGTCGAGACCGATCTCGACCGGACGATCACCTGCAACTGCTCCTATTGTCAGAAGCGGGGCTCGGTGCTGGCTTTCTCGCCTGCGGGGGCCTTCAGCCTCGACAAGGGCGAGGACGGGCTGACCGAGTACCGCTTCAACACGGGCAAGATCCAGCATCTGTTCTGCGAGACCTGCGGTGTCGAATCCTTCGCGCGCGGCGCCTTGCCGGACGGAACACAGACGGTGGCGGTCAATGTGCGCTGCTTGAGCGGCATCGAGCCGGCCGAGCTGCAGCCGACACTCTATGACGGGCGTTCGCGCTAGGAGTGAAGATGGTCGCGATCGTCGTCGAACCGGACCAGGACGAGACGCGCATGGCGGTTCTGCGCGGCCTGTCCGCTCATAACGAGGCGAAGATCGGTCCGCGCAATACGAAACCGCTCGCGATCAGCGTGCGCGACGAGAGCGGTGCGATCGTCGGCGGCCTCGTCGGCGAGCTGAAATGGGAGTGGCTTCATGTCGACCTGCTCTGGGTCGACGGGGGCCATCGCGGCGCCGGCTTTGGCGAGGCGCTGGTGGCGCAAGCCGAACAGACCGCGCGGGATCATGGGGCGCGCGGTGTCTATCTGAGCACGATGAGCCTTCAGGCGCCGGATTTCTATCCTCGGCTGGGCTATCGCGAATGCGGCCGGATGGAGGACTATCCTGTAGCCGGTCATCGCATTCATCACTTCACGAAGGCGCTATGAGCATCTCCAATCGCAAGCCCGGCCAGACCAAGGAAGCGCCAGCGGAGCCGCTGAAGCGCGCGATTTCGGGCGCGATGAAGGCGATCGCGCGCAAGCCCGAGATGGAGATCGTCTTCGCGGCCGACAAACCCTCGCTCGTGGGCGAGCGCGCCCGCCTGCCCGAGCCGCCGCGCAAGCTCACCGCCCAGGATGTCGCGATCCTGCGCGGCCACGCCGATTCGATGGCGCTCAGGCTCGCCTGCCATGACGCGACCGTGCATCGCCGCGCCGCGCCCGAGGGCGATGCGGCGCGCGCCGTGTTCGATGCCGTCGAGCAGTCGCGCGTCGAATGCGTCGGTTCGCGCCGGATGAGCGGCATGGCCGGCAACATCACCGCCATGCTGGAGGATCGCTACCATCGCGGCGGGCGCTATGAGGAGATCACCGACCGCGCCGACGCGCCGCTGGAGGATGCGCTTGCCTTGATGGTGCGTGAGCGCCTGACCGGGCTGAAGCCGCCCAAGGCCGCCGAGAAGCTGGTCGATCTCTGGCGCGAGCAGATCGAGGCCAAGGCCGGGGCCGATCTCGACCGTCTGGCGAAATCCGTCGAGGATCAGCGTGGCTTCGCCCGTACCGTGCGCGACATGCTGGCCTCGCTCGACATGGCCGAGCAGACCAGCCAGGGCCAGGACGACGAGCAGGACGAGGACAACCAGGACCAATCCTCCGACGACCAGCAGCAGCAGGACGGCGAGGCCGAGCAAGAGAGCCAGGGCGAGCGGTCCGAGGTCGAGGTCAGCGACGACGCGACCGAGGAATTGCAGGAGGGCGCCTCCGAGGCGACCGACGCGCCGGCCGGCGACTGGGAGGACGAGGACGAGAATTCCGAGTCCGAGGAAGCCGGCGAAGCGCCGCGTCCGCGCGAGGGCAAGCAGAACGACCGCCCGGTGACGGACTACAAGGCCTATACGCAGAAATTCGACGAAGTCGTCACGGCCGAGGAGCTTTGCGACGCCGAGGAGCTGACGCGGCTGCGTGCTTATCTCGACAAGCAGCTTGCTCATCTCCAGGGCGTGGTGGCTCGCCTCGCGAACCGGCTCCAGCGCCGGCTGATGGCGCAGCAGAACCGCTCCTGGCAGTTCGACCTGGAGGAGGGCGCGCTCGACCCGGCCCGCCTGCCACGCATCATCATCGACCCCTACCAGCCGCTCTCTTTCCGGCAGGAATCGGACGTGAATTTCCGCGATACGGTGGTGACGCTGCTGATCGACAATTCCGGCTCGATGCGCGGCCGGCCGATCACGGTCGCGGCGACCTGCGCCGATATCCTGGCGCGCACGCTGGAGCGCTGCGGCGTCAAGGTCGAGCTTTTGGGCTTCACCACGCGGGCCTGGAAGGGCGGGCTTTCGCGCGAGGCCTGGCTGCAATCGGGCAAGCCGGCGGCACCCGGGCGTCTCAACGACCTGCGCCACATCATCTACAAGGCGGCGGATGCACCCTGGCGCCGGGCGCGCAAGAATCTCGGGCTGATGATGCGCGAGGGCCTGCTCAAGGAGAATATCGACGGCGAGGCACTGGATTGGGCGCATAAGCGCCTGCTGGCTCGGCCCGAGCAGCGCAAGATCCTGATGGTGATCTCGGACGGCGCGCCGGTCGACGACTCCACGCTTTCGGTCAATGCCGGCAATTATCTCGAGCGGCATCTGCGCCATGTCATCGCCGAGGTCGAGACGCGTTCGCCGGTCGAGCTGATCGCCATCGGCATCGGCCATGACGTCACGCGCTATTACCGCCGCGCCGTCACCATCGTCGATGCCGAGGAGCTCGGCGGCGTGATGACCGAGAAGCTGGCGGAGCTCTTCGAGGAAGATGCCGGGCTCTCGACCAAGTCACGCGGGTCGCGGCGGCTGCAGTGAAAACCTCGCCGGCTGCATGGGCAGGCGCGGGGAACCCTCTCCAATCCAAGTCGGATGCTTCCGACTTGGATCATTATCTCTGCCAATCTCGGACAAGCCCGAGATTGGTGGGAGAGAGCAGGGTGAGGGGGCGGCCGTTTGACGCCTTGGCCGCGACCCCACCGCTGCGGCACTGCGGCGTCGGCACTACACTGGTCCAGGGGCCTACACCTCACCCCTGCCCCTCTCCTTACAGGAGAGGGGTTCCCCGCGCCCTTTCAGGATATGGCGGCAACGGCCTATGCGTCTGACGCGCCGTCGCGCCTTGGCTGGACTCGCCGCACTCGGCCTGGCTCCGCCCGCGCTCGCCCAATCCTTCGAGCAGACCCGCAGTCCGATCACGATCTCGGCGCGCCCGATCAAGGCGTTCGAGCCGCGCAGCCTCGATAAGATGCGCTTCGGCCAATTGAATTTTCGCGGCGGGCTCGTCCTGACCGCAAATCATCCGCGTTTTGGCGGTTTTTCCGGGCTGTGGCGCTCTCCCGATGGGGCCGAGCTCGTTTCCATCACCGATAACGGCTTCTGGCTGACGGCGAAGCCGCGTTCGCAAGGTGGCCGTATCGTTGCGCTCGATGCGGCGGAGCTCGCGCCTATCCTGGGAGCTTCGGGCAAGCCGCTGCACCGCTCGCGCTCTTTCGATACGGAGAGCCTGACGATCGTGGATGGCGTTGCCTATATCGGCGTCGAGCGGACGCATGACGTCCTGCGCTTCGACTGGGCGAAAGACGGCGTCGCGGCGCGCGCCCGCATCGTGCCGGTGCCGCGCGAGGTCAAGCGCCTGCCGAGCAATCGTGGGCTGGAGGCGATCGGCGTCGCGCCAACCGGCCATCCGCTTGCGGGCGCGCTCGTCGCCATCGCCGAGCGCTCGGGCGGCGAGAATGAGCCGACGCTCGGTATCATCCTCGGCGGCCGGCAGCCGGGCCTGTTCCAGCTTGCGCGCCATGACGGCTTCGACATCACCGATCTCGCCTTCCTGCCCGGCGGGGACATGCTGGTGCTGGAGCGCTGGTATCGGCCGCTGCGCGGCGTCGGCATGCGCATCCGCCGGATCGCGGGGGCAGGCATCAAGCCAGGTGCGCTGCTCGACGGGCCTTATCTGATCGAGGCCGATCTTGGCCAGGAGATCGACAATATGGAGGGTTTGTCCGTCCATCTGGAGCAGGGTAAGACCATCCTGACCCTGATCTCGGACGATAATTTCTCGTTCCTGCAGCGAACGATCCTGCTGGAATTCGAGCTGGTTTGAGCAAGGGCCGTCATGGTCGGGCTTGCCCCGACTATCTCTGGAGGAGGAATCTCCGGGCAGAGCTTCTCGGATCTCCGCTTCGCTGCGCCCGAGAATGACGATGAGCTCAGCCCAAACGAAAAAAGCGGCCTCGCGGCCGCTTCATTCAATCGGAAAAGCAAGCCCGCTCAGGCGGTGGCGAGCTTCTTCTCGATGTCGCGCTTCAGGGTCAGGGCGCCAGCCGAAAGGTCGGAGGCCGGGGCCTTGACCAGGAAGGCGTCGAGGCCGCCGCGATGGTCGACCGTGCGCAGCGCATTGGCCGAGACGCGCAGACGAACCGAACGGCCCAGCGTATCCGACTGCAGCGTGACCTGCACGAGGTTGGGACGGAAAACCGTCTTGGTCTTGCGGTTCGAGTGGCTGACGAGGTGCCCGGTCAGGGTACCTTTCCCGGTCAGTTCGCAACGGCGGGCCATGTCATCGTTCCTTGCTGCAACCGGTTCGCTCAAACAAAAATGCCGACACGCGACGTGCCGGACATGAGCACCGGAAGTCAAATTGAAGTCGCGGTTCCATAGCCAAGGCAGGCGGCGGCGTCAAGGAGAACTCGCCGATATCGGCGCGTCGTGGCCGACAGCGACGCTAGCGAGAGGCCGGACTGGCGCGCGGCTCGCCAAATGCCGCGAAACAGGTCACGATTCAGACCGATTCGCAGTGCATTGCAAATCATACCCAAAGCTCGGAGGAAACGGATGAAACCCGCCATCGCGCCGTCCCTGGCCGGGTTGTCCTTGGTTGCCATGCTGGCGGCGACCAGCCTGCCGGCGCAGGCCGCTTCGCTCGACGCGAAATACCAGGTCTCGCTCTTGGGCCTGACGCTCGGTACGGCCAATCTCAGCGGCGGCGTCGATTCCAGCGGCTACAAGCTCGACATCGTGGCGAAGCTGACCGGATTGGTCGGCGGCTTTACCGGCGGGCGCGGCTCGGGCGCGGCAACCGGCAATATGAATGCCGGCAAGCCGATGCCGGCAACCTTCGCGATCAGCTCCGCCAGCTCCAGCGAGAGCCGGACTGTGCGCATGGCGCTCGGTGGCGGCAATGTCCAGGCGATCGAGATCGTCCCGCCGATCGACTTCAAGCCGGACCGCGTACCCCTGACGGACGGCCACAAGCGCAATATCCTGGATCCGCTCAGTGCCTTCCTGATGCCCGTCGATGGCAAGGGCGGCAGCGCGAGCGCCTGCAACCGTACGCTGCCGATCTTCGACGGTGCGGCCCGCTATGACATCAAGATGAGCTATGCCGGCTCCCGGGAGGTCAAGCTGGACGGTTATGGCGGCCCGGTCGCGGTCTGCCAGGTGCGCTATGTGCCGATCGCCGGCCACAGGGCGCTGCGGCCCAGCACCAAGTTCATGGCCGAGAACAAGGAGATCAGCGTCTGGCTCGCGCCGGTGGCGGGGACGAATGTGATGGTCCCGGTGCGCATTTCGGTGAAGACGATGATCGGCACCGCCGTGGTCGAAGCCTCGAGCTTCAGGGTCGATCCGGGCGTGACGGCGAGCACTGCCGGGAATTGAGGCTAGAGCAGGATGCGAAAAAGTGGGAACCGTTTTTTTCGCATTGATCCTGCTCTAACTCCTTGATGAGAGACGGATTCAGATTTCAGCTGGGGGCACTCTAGTGATGCCAGCTGAAATCATCCGGCTCTAGGCGCGCTGCGTTCGGGCGAGCGCGCTCCAGCCGCCTGTGGAGAACCGACGCTGCAGGGGCGTCATGCTCCGCGGCCGATTGCGGCGGCGACGGAGCCGGCATTACCCTGACGTCACTGCCTGCGCCAGAAAGACGCCATGACCAGCGACTTCACCGCTCCGCCGGGCCTGCGCCATCGCCAGCTCGCCGTTCGCGACACCACGCTGCATATCGCCGAGATCGGCGATGGACCGCCGGTTCTGCTGCTGCATGGCTGGCCGGAGTTCTGGGCGACCTGGTTGCCGCTGATCAATCGTCTGCATGGCGAATTTCGATTGATCGCGCCCGATCTGCGCGGTTTTGGCGACAGCGCCAAGGCGGCGGGGCCGCGCAGCGATGTCGGCGCCAATTGCCATGCCGACGACATGGCCGCGCTGCTGCATGCGCTGGATCTCGATTCTGTCGGCGTCGTCGGCCATGATGTCGGGGCCTATGCGGCGCAGGCGCTGGCGCGGCGGCATCCGCAAGCGGTCGAGCGCTTGCTGTTCTTCAACTGCCCGACAGCGAGCGTCGGGGGGCGTTGGGTCCATGACGGGCATGTCAACGAGGTCTGGTACCAGGCGTTCCAGCAGCTCGGCCTGGCCGAGGCGCTGGTGGGTTTGAGCCGCGAGGCCTGCTCGCTCTATCTCGGGCATTTCCTGACGCATTGGTGCCACCGCAAGGATGCCTTCGAGCCGGCCTTCGAGCTCTGGGTCGACAATTTCATGAAGCCCGGCAATCTGCGCGGCGGGTTCGACTGGTATCGCAGCCAGAACGCATTGCGGCTGGCGGCGATCGACGGCCACGCACCGCCATCCGTGCGGATTCACCAGCCGACGCGGGTGCATTGGGGCCGGCATGACCCGATCCTGAAATCGGAATGGGCGGCTTTCGTGCCGGAGCATTTCGACGAGGCCAAGGTCACGTTCTGCGAGAGCGCCGGGCATTTCGTGCATGTCGAGGCGCCCGACGAGGCGGCCGAGGTGTTCGTCGACGTCTTCGGATGACCGCGGCAGGCTGGATGCGATGGCGATCTTGACCATCGTGGCGGCGCCCCTCTCGTTTCGGCGCGGGAAAGACTTAAATAGGCGAAGGCGCGATGCAGCCCAGGGCCGCATCAGGCGCGCGAGAGGACGGACGATGCCGGTGCTTCGATTCCAGATAGGGTGGTCGCGCTTTTCCGCGCCGCGATATCTTGCCGGGAACGAAACCGGATTCAGGCCGAGTCAGCGATTCGGGCTTGCTTCGTTCAGGACTCGTTCTATCCCCTGATGCCACGCCGTTGCCTTGAGTCCGCCTGGCGCAGTCGCGTGCCGGGCGGCGAGGGCGGGCGGTCACGATCGGTCGCGTTTTGATTTCAGCTCGTCCCTTGCCTCGCTCCGTCCGTGCAAACGGCGTCACCGCGGTTCTCGGCCCCACCAACACCGGCAAGACGCATCTCGCGATCGAGCGGATGGTGGCGCATCCGACAGGCATGATCGGCTTGCCGCTCCGGCTGCTGGCGCGCGAGGTCTACAGCCGCGTGGTCGAGAAGGTCGGCGCTGACGCTGTCGCGCTCGTCACCGGCGAGGAGAAGATCAAGCCGGAGCGGCCGCGCTTCTGGGTCTGCACGGTTGAAGCGATGCCGCGCGATCTCGCGGTCGATTTCGTCGCGATCGACGAGATCCAGCTCGCCGCCGATCTTGATCGCGGCCATGTCTTCACCGACCGGCTCCTGAACCGGCGCGGCCGGGCCGAAACCATGCTGATCGGGGCCGGCACGATGAAGCCGCTGATCGAGCAGCTCATCCCCGGCGTCAACGTGGTCACGCGCCCGCGCCTGTCGCAATTGCTGTTCGCCGGCGATCGCAAGATCACCAGGCTGCCGCCGCGCTCGGCCATCGTCGCCTTCTCGGTCGAGGAAGTCTACGCCATCGCCGAGCTGATCCGCCGGCAGAAGGGCGGGGCGGCCGTGGTGCTGGGTGCGCTGTCGCCGCGGACACGCAATGCGCAGGTCGAGATCTACCAGTCGGGTGATGTCGACTATCTCGTCGCGACCGACGCGATCGGCATGGGCCTCAATCTCGATGTCGACCATATCGCCTTCGCGGCGGACAAGAAGTTCGATGGCCATCATTTCCGCAAGCTCAACCCGGCGGAATTCGGCCAGATCGCGGGGCGCGCGGGGCGGCATCTGCGCGACGGCAGCTTCGGCACCAGCGGACGTTGCCCGCCCTTCGAGGCTGATCTCGTCGATGCGATCGAGAACCATCGCTTCGAACCGGTTCGGCAGTTGCAATGGCGCAACACCGATCTCGACCAGCGTTCGATCGAGAGCTTGCTCGACAGCCTCAATATCCAGCCTTCGGAGCAGGGGCTGACGCGGGCCTTGATCGCCGAAGACATGACGACGCTGGAAATCCTGGCGAAGGACCCGGACGTCAAGGCGCTGGCTCAGGGGCGTCCCGCGGTCGAGCGGCTCTGGGAGGTCTGCGGACTGCCCGATTACCGCAAGATCGCGCCGATGCAGCATGCGGACCTTGCTACCACGCTTTATCTGCGCCTGATGCGCCATGGCCGGCTCGATATCGACTGGTATCACGCCCAGCTTTCGGCGCTCGATCGCACGGATGGCGAGATCGATACGCTGTCGGCCCGCATCGCGCAGGTGCGAACCTGGACCTTCGTCGCCAACCGTCCCGACTGGTTGCCTGATCCTGAGCATTGGCAGGGGGTGGCGCGTCTTGTAGAGGACAAGCTGTCGGACGCTTTGCACGAGAGGCTTGCCAGCCGTTTTGTGGATCGGCGCACGAGTGTGCTGATGCGTCGTTTGCGGGAGAATACCATGTTGGAGGCTGAGGTCACCACGGCGGGCGATGTGCTCGTCGAGGGCCAGCACGTCGGAATGCTGCAGGGGTTTCGCTTCACGGCGGACCCGAAGGCCGGCGGGCCGGAGGCGAAAGCCCTGAATATGGCTGCGATGAAGGCGCTCGCCAGCGAGATCGAAGCGCGCGCCGCGCGCGTCGTTCTGGCCGGCGACGATGCTTTCGTGCTGTCGCATGACGGTTTGCTGCGTTGGATCGGCGAGCCGGTGGCGCGCCTGGTCGCGGGCGAGAAGGCAATCGAGCCGCGCCTGCGCCTGTTGGTCGAGGAACATCTGACGGGGCCGGCGCGCGAGCAGGTCGAGACGCGCCTGACGCTCTGGCTGAAGAATCACGTCACTCGCCTGCTCGGCGCGCTGCTGTTGCTGGAGGATGCGACGACGCTGACCGGCATCGCGCGCGGCATCGCCTATCAGGTCGCCGAATCGCTCGGCGTGCTCGAGCGCACCAAGGTCGGCGAGGAGATGAAGGCGCTCGACCAGGAGGGCCGTGCCGCCCTGCGCCAGCTGGGCATCCGTTTCGGGGCTTTCCATCTCTATGCGCCGGCGCTGCTGAAGCCGGCACCCCGCGCGCTCGCGGCCCAGCTCTGGGCCCTGAAGCACGGTTCGCCGGAAATGAGCGGGCTCGACGACATCGCTCATCTGGCGGCCTCGGGCCGGACCTCGTTTGCGGTCGACAAGGCGGTTCCCAAGGGGCTCTATCGCGCCGCCGGCTATCGCGTCTGCGGCGAGCGCGCCGTGCGCGTCGATATCCTGGAGCGCCTGGCCGATCTGATCCGGCCGGCGATCGCCTATCGTCCGGGCCTCACCCAAGGCACGCCGCCGACTGGCGCGGCCGATCAGGACGGTTTCGTTGCCACCGGCGCGATGACCTCGCTCGTAGGCTGCGCGGGCGAGGATTTCGCCTCGATCCTGCGTTCGCTCGGCTATGTCTCGGTCAAGCGTCCGGGCCCGGCCATCACCGTGCCCTTGGCTGTGCCCCCAGTGCCGAAGCTGGAGCCGGTCAAGGTTGATGAGGCTGTCGTTGCCACTGAGGCTGCCGAGCAACCGGCGGAGGGCGTGGTCTCCGACGAGCCCGCTTCTGTCGCGGAGGATGTGGCGTCCGTATCCGAGGTGACGGAGGCCGTTGCGGCGCTCCCGGCGGAAACCGAGATGGCGCCGGCTCCCGAGCCGGAGCCCGTGGCCGTTCCTGCTGATCTGATGTCGGCCTTGCCGGCTGTCGCCGAGGAGCCTGTTGAGCAAGCGCCGGCGGAAGCTGCCGCCGAGGCCACCGAGGTGGCTGCGGCCGCAACGCTCGCGCCGGCAGCCGAGCCGGAATTGATCGAGGTCTGGCGGCCGCATCGCCACCAGGGCGGGCGCAGGCCCGAACAGGCAAGCCGTGGCGCTCCGCGCGACGGCGCCCCCGGCGAACGTCAGCCGGGTGGCCGTCGCGGCGACAGGCCCAACCGCGGCGGGCGGCCCGATGACAGGCGGCGCGAGGGTGGGCAGGATCGCCCGGCCGTGGCAGCGGCTGCCGGTGCGGAGGCTGCACCTGCGGCGCCGCGCCCGGAGCGGGGACCACGGCGCGACGATGCGCCGCGCCAGGGGCAGCCGCCACGCGGCGGGCGTCCCGAGCAGGGTCGCGGCCCGCGGCCGGAGTTCAAGCGCGATCAGCGGCCGAGCGGGCCGCGCCGCGAGGATCGCGGCGGCGAGCGTTTCCAGCAGCCGCAACGCCCGAGGCCGGCCGAGCGCGAGCCGGATCCGGATTCGCCTTTCGCCAAGCTTGCAGCGCTCAAGGCCCAGCTCGAGGGGCGCAAGACGTGAGCGGGCAAATACTCTGAGCTCTCGACGCTGAACGGAAAGGCGGCCCTTGCGGCAGGATCGGCAGCGCCTCGACAAATGGCTCTGGTTCGCGCGTTTCGCTAGGACGCGCCCCGTCGCGGTGCGCCTGGTCGAGGATGGGCATGTCAGGGTCGAGGGGCGCAGGATCGAGAACGCCGCGCATGGGCTCAAGCTTGGCGACGTGCTGACCCTGGCGCTGCCGCATGCCACGCTCGTCGTGCGGGTGCTGGAGCTGGGCACGCGGCGCGGTCCTTACGAGGAGGCGCGGCTGCTCTACGAACCGTTGAACGGCGCGGCGCGCGACGATCCGTCGCTTGCCGAGGGGAAGTCGGGCGGCTAAGCTTAATATTCATTTGTGTACATATGAATTCCGCTGGATCGGTTTAGGAATTTCCATCTCCGCGCGGCGCTCAGAGAAGAAGTTCCTGCTGTCGAATGGGCTGAAAACGGCCTTGAAACCCGCGCCCTTCGGCGCTTTATGAGGCGGCCGCGCGCGGACGGAGAAGGACGGACGACATGACCTATGTGGTCACCGAGAATTGCATCAAGTGCAAGTACATGGATTGCGTCGAGGTCTGTCCGGTCGACTGCTTCTATGAGGGCGAGAACATGCTCGTCATTCATCCCGACGAATGCATCGATTGCGGCGTCTGCGAGCCGGAATGCCCGGCCGAGGCGATCAAACCCGACACCGAGCCGGGCCTCGAAAGCTGGCTGCAGCTCAACTCGAAATATGCCTCGTCCTGGCCCAATATCACCCAGAAGAAGGACGCGCCGCCGGATGCGAAAGCCTTCGACGGCGTCGCCGGCAAGCTCGATGAGCATTTCTCGCCGAATCCTGGTGAGGGCGACTAAGCTGCCGTTAGGTGAGCGCGGAGTGAGCGCCAGCTCAATCGGCCGCGCCGGGCGCTGAGCCGAGGCGAAAACGCGTTTACCTTTGATTCGGCGTGTTTTTTATGCTATGCATATCAGCATAGTCGAATTCGTTCCGCATGCCCCTGCGAGGTTTCACGAACGGGGCGCTCCCTTCGATACGAACGATCCCAGCTCCCGGTGCGTTGCCGGAGCGAAGTCGTCCGTTGTCTTTGGGTGCGTATGAAACGGTCGGCTGAGGGACGCGTGAAGCATTTGGTCCGATCCGATGATCGGTCCATTCGCATCAGGCAGAGCGCCTCCGGTCATCCCGTCCGGAGGCGGATAACGTCAAGCCCGCGTCAAGCGGTTCGGTCAGGAGTCGTAACGGCATGTCCATGGTGAAGAAAGCTGTTGTGCGCCTAGGTTTCAAGACGGGCGAGTTCGTCGTCTACCCGTCTCATGGCGTCGGCCAGATCACGGCGATCGAGGAGCAGGAAGTCGCGGGTTTCAAGCTCGAGCTCTTCGTCGTCAGCTTCGCCAAGGACAAGATGACCCTGCGCGTTCCCACCGCCAAGGCCGCCAGCGTCGGTCTGCGCAAGCTCGCCGATGCGGAGAGCGTCACCAAGGCCCTGACCACGCTGACCGGCCGCGCGCGCATCAAGCGCACCATGTGGTCGCGCCGGGCGCAGGAATACGAGGCCAAGATCAATTCGGGCGATCTCGTCGCGATCGCCGAGGTCGTGCGCGATCTTTATCGCTCCGAGGCGCAGCCCGAGCAGTCCTACTCCGAGCGTCAGCTCTATGAGGCGGCTGTCGATCGCATGACCCGCGAGATTGCCGTCGTCGACGACATCACCGAGACCGAGGCCCTGAAGAAGATCGAGGCCCAGCTCGCCAAATCGCCGCGCCGCGCCGCCAAGGGCGAGGCGGCCGAGGCCGAAGCCGAGATCGAAGGCGACAATGACGACATCCAGGAAGAGGCCGCCTGAGGCTGCTTCCCTTGTGAGTTACGAGAAACCCGGCGGGCGACCGCCGGGTTTTTTCGTCTCAGTGACTTATGGCTGAGGTCGTCCCGTCATTCCGGGGCGATCCGAAGGATCGAGCCTGGAACCCAGAACCGATGCCGCTGCTGGAGAAGGCACGGGTTTCCGGCTGGCTTCACGAGGACACATAGTGGTTCTAGGTTCCGGGCTCAGGTCTTCGGCCTGCCCCGGAATGACGGCAGAGAATAACGCCATCGCTCATCGCTAAGACCTCGTTTGGAAACTCCGCGAGCCATCATCCTTCGAGACGCCGCTTCGCGGCTCCTCAGGATGAGGGCTGGAGGTTCCAAACGGGCTCTAAAGGCCGTCAGTATAAGAGCGTCGCGGCCGGCCGCTATTCCGCGACGATCTTGTAGCGCTGCCCGGGCGTCAGCGGGCCGCTGCGATCCAGCCCGTTCAGGACCAGGAAGAGCTCCTGCGCGCGGTCCAGGCTGGGCATGCGCTCCGCCATGCTGGCCGCGGTGTCGCCGGCCGAGGCGGTGACGATGCGGATCTGCATCGGCTTGGCGGCCTGCGCTTCCGAGGCTGTGAGGGCGCGGAAGCTGTCGATCACGGCGCGCATCGGCCGCTCCGGGTCGTTTGCGCCCTTCGCCGCCAGGATGAAGCGATAGACCCGCCCGCCGGCCTGGATCGCGGCGAGCCTGAAGGTCCAGTCGGTGCCCTTGCCGGTGGTGATGACGGCGGGCTGGCCGGCGACATCGAGATGCTCGACCGCGCCGGTCTCGACGCCGTCGATCCAGCCGGAGGTGACGTAGGCCTCCAGCGTCTGGCCCGATTTCAGCGTGACGGAATCGAAGCGCAGCGCCTGGTTGCCGTTGGCGCTGACGCCGATCACCATGTCGCGTGCCGACTCCAGGCTGAAGCCGTCCGGGGCGGTGAAGGCGATGCGCAATGCGCTGTTGAGATAGCGCTTGCCGCGCACCACGCCGTCGCGCGGGTCGTCGCCATAGGCGATGCCGTCGATCGCGGCGAGCCAGCGGGCGGCGTCGCGCTCGCCGATGCCCGGCGCGCCGATCTGGCGGGCGCCGGCGGTGACGGCGGCCACGCGCTCAGGCGTAGAGGGATGGCTGGAGAGAATGTCGAGCCGCTTGTCCTCGGCGCTCTGGCCCTGGCCGGCATTGCGGAAGGCGGTGTTGCGGCCGAGCGCTTGGAGGAAGCGGCCGGCGCCATAGGGGTCGTAGCCGGCGCGCGAGATGTTGCGCACGCTGATCTGGTCGGCGGTCAGCTCCTGCTGGCGCGAGAAGCGCGCGAGCGAGAGCTTCGACCCTGCCTGTACCGCCGCACCCGCGGCGGGATCCTTCAGCACCTGCGAGACGACCTGGCTGACCAGGGCGGATTCAAGCTCCTTCTCGGCGCGCTCGACCGCGTGCTGCGCCGTGACATGGGCGATCTCATGGGCGAGCACCGAGGCGATCTCTGCGGTGTCGTTGGCGAGCGCGAGCAAGCCGCGCGTCACATAGAGCCGGCCATTGGGCAGGGCGAAGGCGTTGACCACCGGCGAATTCAGGATGGTGATCTCATAGGCGCCGATCTGGCCCTCGCTCGCCTTGGCCAGCCGCTGGACCACCTCGTCGAGCGCGGCGCGGGCGTTGGGCGAGCGGTACTCGCCGCCGAAGGCCGTCAGCAGCCGCTGGTGCTCGCTGTCCGAGGCGCGCTGGATCGCGTTGACGCGCGGCGCCAGCTCGCCGCCGGTCGTCTGCTGCGGCAGCAGGGCGCTCTGGTCGTTGGTGCAAGCCACGAGAAAGGCCGCCACGAGCAGCGCTGCCGGCAAGGCCAGCGCGATGAGCCGCTTGAGAAGAGCGCGGTATGCGTGTCGCCAGAACGCCAGCATGCTGTCAGTCGATCAGCTCCAGGGCGGCGGCCGAAGACGCCTCGAGCAGGGTGCCATCCTGTCCAGATAGCACACCGCGTGCCCGCACGCGTTTACCGGTCAGACCGCTCGCGGTCCAGCCGGAAGCCTGGAGTTCGCGCCATTGCGTGCGCGACAGCATGATCGCACCGGCTTCGGTGCGTCGCCTTGAAAAATTCAGATAGGTGCGTTGCGCCCGCTCGCCCACGGAAGCCACCCGTCCCTCTACCGCCACGAAGCGCCCCGCTTGCGCCTTCAAGGCGGCAATATCGTGACCATCGATGACATCTCCGGTGGGATCGGGCTTCGCCGGTGCAGGGCCACGCGCGGCCGAGGGGCGCGCAGCCGGTGTTGCGCTGCAATCGGGAAAGGCCGCCTCCGGCAAGCGTTGCCCGGCGCCCTTGCGCAACAGGGCGGCGGCAAGGTTCGTCGGTTCCGAATCCGGGGCCTCGGCGGGCGCAAACAGCCGCGCCGGCAAGCGGCCCCAGCGGTCGCTCCCGGCCAGGATGACGAGCTTCAGCTCGCGCTCGCGCCACTGTCCGATTTCGCTGGCGAAGCGCGCCGCTTCCGCCGCGTTCTGGCGCGGCGCGATGCCGACGAGCCGCAAGCTGCGGCCATCCGCCAGCACCGGGTCGCCGGCCGCATCGACGCCGGCCAGCCGCACGCTCAGTGCGTCCGCCGGCAGCTCCGTGCAGGGCCCGGCCCCCCTGGCCGCGCTGAAAGGCGCTGCCACAACGACAAAAACGACGAGAAGAGGCTTCACCGGCATGGCGATTATGCTACACGGTTTCGCGTGCGTCCCGGTAGCTCAGCAGGATAGAGCAACGGTTTCCTAAACCGTAGGTCAGGGGTTCGAATCCCTTCCGGGACGCCATTTTCCGAATTTTCTACCGATCTTTGGCAAGTTGCCCTTCCAGACATTTCCCAGGTTATCGCTGAGGATAATATGATCTTGGACGACGAGGGCGCTATCTCTGAGATCAAGAGGCGCGCGGATCGGCTGCAAAAGTTGGCCGCCGAGGCGTTCGATTGGCCGTCCAAGGAGGCGGCGAATCGCATGTTGGGAGAATGCCGGGCGTTCGAACGGGGGCTGCCGCAAAAGTTCGGCAACGTCACGAGCCAGATCACCTATCTAATGGAAGCCTTCCGCATGATGACGAAGGCGAGCTTCTCGATCAGCGACGCGAGAAACGCCGCACGCACGGCGTTCGCCAGGATCGACAATGCGCTGGGTATCCACGAGCGAGCAAAATCGTGAACTGAAGGGTGCTGCCAACTGGCCAAGAGGGACAATAGATGAGGTTATGGGAGCACACTCTGGCAGAGGTAACCGGCGGAGCGCAGCCGCAAGGCGCCGATCCTGGAAGCAGTGGTCATGTGTATCCATTTCATCTCGTTACCGTCGTTCCCGTTAGCCACTGCCCTCGCTATGCGACAGCAATGATCGACATGACGGGTGCCTCGTTCGCGCACCAAGCGCTTTTGAGGCTGGAGGGATCTAAGTGGGTCTCCGTCGGCGGATATCTGGATGACACTATTGAACTAGATCCAAGCGCGCGCGGCACCGGAATGGCCGAAGAGCTTTTGGTTCGGTGCGCAGAGCATCGATCTGCACCGCTATCCAAGTCCTTTTCAGAGCGCGGATTTAAGCTGGTGGAGAGGGCTCATCGCCTGTCCGTGGAGAGTGCTCTTGCTGCCAAACTTCCAGTTCCCGACGCTGTCCTAGCCGATTATCCCGATCTGAAACGAATTTAGTTCAGGTTGCGCACGCCACTCGCCCCAGTCTTCGTTACGCGTCAGGCGGCGGCCGAGATGCTGATGATCAGCGTCGACACGTTCGATACATGGCTGCGTGCCGGATTCATCCCGCCGCCCGCCATCGAGCGAGGGCAGATCATCCGTTGGCATTGGCCTTCGCTTGAAGAGCACTTACTCGAACGGGAGCGATCTGCTCCGACGATTGATCCATCCGTGGAGGGTGCGCGGCGTGCGGTTGAGGCATGGCAAGCTCGCAAGCGTAGCGCCGGGAAATAGCAAGGCACTCCTCACGTGGACGCCCGCGGCGCTCGGGCGCAACGCAGATCCGCGCCTTTGCAACGGAAATCCGGCGCTCCGCCCGATTGAGGATTTCCGTTCCACAATCTTGGATCGCCGTTTCTGTTTTACCGAGTAGCGGGGGTGTTTGACCACTAAGGCTGAAGCGCTTGTTTGAGAGCGTTGCCGAAACGGACCGCTGCGCGGTCTTGATTCTTCCAATCAACTCAGCTTGGGATGTAAGCTAGGAGTTGACGAATGTAAGCAAATTGCTTACATTTCCCCCATGATCAAAACCTTCATCAACAAGGCGTTGGCGGATCTCTGGGAAACCGGGACAACCGCCAAGATCGACGCCAAACAGCACAAGCGCATTCTGCGCCGTCTAGATACCTTGGAAGCAGCTGCCAAGCCCGAGGATATGAATCTGTCCGGTTATGACTTCCACTCCCTCAAGGGCTTTGATCCAACGCGCTACACCGTCCACATAAATGGGCCATGGTGCATCACATTCGAATTCAAAGATGGAGACGCCTACCGAGTCGACTTCGAACAATACCACTGACCAAGTCTCTGCCAGGAGTATCATTATGAATAACGACATCGTCGCCAAGCGTGACACCAACCGCTGCCCTTCCCATCCGGGGGCTGTTCTGGACGACATCATCCAGGACGTCGGGAAGAGCAAGACCGAGATTGCGAAGGCTCTCGGCATCTCTCGCCAGCACCTCTACGACCTCCTGGAAGAGAAGAAGCCTCTCTCGCCTCCGATGGCTGCGCGGGTTGCAAAGGCTTTTGGGGGGAGCATTGGCCTCTGGCTCCGCATTCAGGCTGCCTATGATGCCTGGCATGCGGAGCGTGAGGTTGACGTATCATCTATCTCGCGTCTTCAGGTCGCTTAGACTGTTGGCCCGCTGACCGTACACGTCCCTATCCCGTCCGGTGGACCCTAATTGCACCGTAGCCGCTATCTTTTCCCCAGGAGGGGATATGAACTGGTGGCGCAACTTATTTTGGAAGACCAATTAGGGCTTGGAATCGCCTGCCGAGGCAACCTCCCGCGCATAAGGGAAGGTCACGCCTTGCGCCGTGTAAAAATGGCGCCAGCGATATTGCGATTTCGTCAGCGCTTGCTTGTCGTCGGGATCGAGGCCAAGCGTGTCGATTGCCTCGTTATGGGCGACGGCATCGACTGCGCGATAAGTCACAGGCTCCTCGGCCGTGATGCTGTAGATGCGCGACTGCCACTTGGCCATTTGCCGCGCTCCAGCCTCGGGCCGCTCCTCAAGCCGGGCAAGCAGTATGAAGTAGCGCCGCTTGAGCGAATCGTGCAGCTGAGCCTTGCCGCGCAGATCGAAGACCAAATCGAGCGTTGCAAGCAAAGCTGTGATGCCAGCGAACCATCGGTCCCCGGCATAGGCAGTGAATATATTGGCGACGCCAGCCGTGCCCGTGAGCACGATACCAAACATCAGCGCCCGGTGCTGTGCCTCGTAAAAGCGCAGCCGTGCCGAGTGGTAATAGGCATTGCGCATCGCGCTGAAGCGGAAATTCTCACGAGCCAGCGCCAGAGCGTCGTCCGGTGTCAGGGCTTCGGCTTCGGGGTCGGGGGCGGCCGGTTCCCCGCCGAGTTCTGCCCGTCGCTCGATGGTGCCGATGGTGGCGGCCTGTTTCCCGCCGTCTTCTGCGCGGGGCTCGGTGCCGGCCTGTTCCCCGCCGAGTGCAGGCTTTTGTCCCATTCGTCGTTTCCCATTCGTGTGTTCCCTTTGCTTACATCGAAGCGGCTGCTCTAGGGACAGTCCCGCGACCTGACCTCACTCCCCACGTCACGTCGAGCGGGGAATTCCTGCACCGGCTATCGTCACTGGCTCAGCAACCGCGTCGGTTTGATGGGCGGTGGCGGAGGGCGATTGCCCATGGCGTCAGCCGAACCGTCCCACCCGCCGGGGGCATAGTAGCCACGGCGATCGTAGGGTCTCACGGCTGCGCCGGCGATTACTCCGCCGATGACCCCGGCGGCAACACCGGCCGCGACTGCGCTGGCCGCCTCGTTCGAAGCGCGGCGGTTCTCGACATAGTTCGCCGAGTGGCACTGCTGATAGGCGCGGGTGCCGAGGCGAAAGCCCTGAGATTCGCAGGTCACTTCGGCGTCGGCCAACGACTCTTGCGTGGTTTGACACCCGGTCAGCGCGCCAGCGCAAAGCGCGAGCACTAGCCATTTGAATATTGTCGGAACGTACACGACCAGCTCCTTCTGTGCCGAGCAACATATCTCTGCGGCTCCGCATGCGTCTTCGCAAGCAAGAGCGGGGGCGCTTCGCCAGAACCCCGCCTAGGGTTCCTTGCGCATGATCCTGCCCCGCTCGCGGTGCCATCCCCGCGCCTGCCCCCAGAACTGGCCTCGCCTTCGGCCATCATCGCCTCACACCTCCGGGTGGACTGAGCGTCGGTGGCCGGTTGCTGACCGAGACAATGATTTCGATCGTATCTTGAGCCGATCTGGCATTGCGGCGTCCTATCTTCAGATAATCTTTCGGAAGAGAATATCTATTCCGCTTTTCCAGCCCGCTTTAAAGCTTTCCGATCGAATTCAATTTGATGCCCCGCGAGATTAATTTTTGCGTGAGACGCTTGACCGAGCAAGGCCGAAGCGAGTTGATCGACGGGGTTCAGCCCGGCGGCCGGAGTTTCTTCGCGCCCGGCGAATAGATTGCGACCAATCGCTTCAAGCATCTTGTCGGGCATCGCGTCCTCACCGGCTTTCTTCCATTCGAATGCCGTTTCTACAACCCAGCTTGCGCGATCTATATCCAGTTCTAACTCCTTCAGGCGGAACTCGACATCAGCGTGCCGCTCAAACCAGCGGTTCATCCAGTTGATGTACCAAGTCGCTATGACGACGCCGACGAACGTTAGGCCAAGCGGCTTAGCCAAGAAGAGAGCATAGGGCCAGCCGTCATTAGGGGGTGTCTGGGAAGCGAAGAGGACGACACCGGCAATCACCACGACCAACACGACTGCAACCGCCCAATGGATAGGCGTCCTGAGGCCCTTGGTTCCGGCTGTGAGGCCAAAGGCGGTCTTGTATTCGGCCAGCTGAACCTTCAGTTCTCTGCGGATATCGCGTCGAACGTGGGTGTTCTGACGGTCATCGAGTTCCTTCGCCCGCTCATCCAATTCCTGCCGCTGCACTGCGACCGATTGCCTTTCGCCGTCGAGGTCCGCGACGGTCGTTGCCCGTAGCGCGTCGGTTTCTTCAATCAACTTCTGACGGCGCTGGTCAAACTCTTCCTGAAGCTTTGCTTGCTGGGCGCCATGCCTTTCAGCCATATCCGTGAGCGTCTGTTCGAGGCGCTCGACCATAGCAACGTGCGACGCAACTGCTGCTTCAGCGGGGCCGAGATCATCAGTCCCACCCATCGGCATCGGCAGACGCTTGTTGATCAACTCGATAATCGTCGCGACCGCGATCGGGTCGTTTGCCTCCTGTGAGGCAGGGCTCACCTCGATGGTGTCCCAGCTTGGAGAGTGAATATGTTGAAGGCCATGGCCGTGCGGATTGGGGACGAAAATTCCGCGAGTGTAGGTTACGGCAACTATTGGACCGTGGCTCGACACGATCCTTAACGTATGCAACTTCTTTTTGGTGAGCTGCTCGAAAAGTGACTGATTGTCCGTCCGTGTGTAGCCACGGGGTGCGCCGCGCAGATGGATCGAACACGGATTGAAGCCGTGCTCCTGCATGAGTTCATCGAACAAGCTGATGATTGTGCGGTCATTCGCTGACGGCACACGAAACGCATTTTGGACGTTAGATACCATGGTGGCCCCCTCGCCTCAAAAGTTTCTCTGTGCACATCAAGCCAATCTTCATATGTAGGGGAAAGCTCAGTGCACCGCGCTACGCAAAGATTGCTGTGGATGCCCACCGCTTGGCGCAGTCCGGTAATGACGAGGCGTCGGCGCAACGAAGCTGGGGTCAAATCTCACTTGCGTGACAACTCAAAATGCTGCTCCTGGATGCGGGTTTATGAACCGTCAGCAAGATCCGGGGCCGGCACCGCCTGAGGTGGTCGCGCTCATCGGATACGCAGCGAGACCTACGGCAACGGAACGTAAGATCGCCCATGTCTCAGCAGAAATCGTTTCACGTATTTTTGAGAGGTTCTGTCCAGCGAAGAACGGCAGATGTTGAAACGGAATGCCCCGGTGGTGGCATTCGGCTTCAAACGCGCGAGCTGATCGCTCCAAGCTTGCGGTAAAGCCGGATAGAAGGACGGCCTTCACCCGATTGATGAACACCTCGTGGCTGAAAACGCGCCTTATGTGAGCTTCAAGGTACGCCGTTGGTATAGCGAGGCGTTGTGAAACCTTATTGCGCACCGCGTTATCGATGCCGTGTGGCAGAGCGTCTGCGAAGATGAGGGGAGATACTCCTCGCGCAGCGACAAGAGCCTTAAAGCCCTTGGTATCGATCGAAGGGGCTGTGGCGGTTCCCATCACGCCATACGCGCCATCCCAGAACGGCGATCCCGCTCGTCGGTTGCCCACGACCCTCTTGTAGAAGTCATAGGGACCCCAAGCGTCACTCACTGGGCTTGTACCGTTTGGCTCTCGCCCGACAACAAGGACCAGAGGAAGATCGCTGAGGTGAGTGATGCCATAGCTTATTAGGCATGGATGCGTGCCTTCGGCAGGATTTTGCATGCTTCCCCACTCCCGAAGGAACCTATCGCATAAGAGGCAATTGACGGTCAAAAACCGCTCATTTTACTGACTTTCGAGGGCGTTACACCGCTCCCTTCCGGGACGCCATTTTCCCCAGCTTCGGCCATGTCCAGTCTGTCCTGGCGAGTATGACCCTTGACGACTCAGGCCTTGCTGCGGCATCCCCCGCCGCTCGGATGCGGAGGCGGTTATGCGGGTGTGGATCGTTGCGGGCATGATGGCTTTGGCCGGGGCGGCAAGCGCTCAGGACGGGGCACGCGTCGTCACCCTCGCGACGATCAAGGGCCACAGGGCCGAATGGGCCGGAGCGTTCATCCGGGTCGAGAACGTCACGATCGTGCGGTTCTCGACGTCCAAGGGTGGCGTGGCGAGCGACGCCTCGGGCAGCGTTCGCTTCGATGACATCGGCATGCCGCCGCGGACGATCAGCCATCTCGAACGGTATTGCAGCGGTGCCCATACGGGCCAGGATCGTGGCGAATGCCGCGGCGCGCTGGAGTTCACGATCAACCCGCGCGACGGCGATCACGGCAGTTTCACCATCAGCGACGCCGATTTCATCCCGCAGGGTTGAACGGTCACATCGCGGCCTTGTGCGTTAGAGCCGTTTCCGATCCGGTAGGATCGTTCAATAGCTCTAGCCGCCGATCTTGAACGAATAGGTCGCGCCCAGGCCGAAGGTCACCTGGTCGCGCTGCCCCAGCACGCGCACGATCGGAGAGGTGTCGGCGGAATCGAGAAGCCGCTCATATTTGACGAAGGTGGTCGTCGTCCAGGCCTGGGACCATTCGTAGTCGAGCGCCGCGCCGACGCCGGCTGATTTGAGGCCACCTTGGGGGCGGTAGGCCGTCAGCCAGCCATTCACTGCCGCTTCTCCTGCGCTGACGCCGAAATTCTTGCGCATGAAGGCCTTGTCGCCGAGCGAAAGCCGCGGCCCGCCCGAAAGCGTAAAGGCGCCGAACTTCTCGACCCAATCGGCCGAGAGATCGGCGACGATGCCGTGATGGCCGTGGAAGCCCTGGCGGATTTCGATGCGCGTGCGCAGGCGGTCCTGGATCGGCCAGAACTCGGCGAAGGCGCCGGCCTCGACCGTCCAGGGCAGGTCCCTCAGGCCGGTGAGCTTGACGTCGGTGCCGCTGTAGCGGCCGGAGCGAAAGCTGGCGACAGGGCCGAAGCTGAAGGTCTTGGTCTCGTAAAGCGCGTAGTCGAGCCCATCCTCGGGACTGCTGAAGCCGGCGTCCTCGCCGACGCGGCGCCAGCTGATCGAGGGCATGCCGGACAAGCCGGCCTTGCTCGCCCCATCATATTTCGGGCCGAGCTGGGCGGTGCCGCCAAGCGAGATGATCCAGCCGGAGGCGGGCTCGGGATTGAGGACCGGGGCCACGGGATCGGCTGCTTGCGCGCCATTCATCGCGGCGCAGAGGCCAGCCAGCAGGGCCATCGGCAATGTTGAACGAGCCAAGCGGAAAACTCCCGTAACACTTCGCCAAGGACATGACACATCGGCGCCCTCAGGCCAACGCCTTCTCCTGCATGGGCCTCATTCCTTTGGGCCTCATTTTCCTTGGGGCCTCATTCGGCGACGCGGCGATTGACCTTGATGTCGAGCTTCTTGATGCGATGCCACAAGCTGCGCTCGGCAATCCCCAGCAGTTGCGCCGCCAGGACCTGCTTGCCGTCGGTGCGGCGCAAGGCCTCGATGATGAAGCGCCGTTCGATGTGCTCGAGCTCGGCGTCGAGATCATGGGGCGGATCGTCGGGCTCACGCTGGCGCGCCGGCGCGTCGAACAGGTCGCGCGGCAGATCGGGTGCATCGATCGTCGGCGATTTCGCGACGATGACGGCGCGCTCGACACAGTTCTGCAGCTCGCGGATGTTGCCGGGCCAGGAGTAGGCGCTCATCGCCGAGAGCGCGCCGGGCGTGAAGCCGATGACGCGCTTGCCGACGCTCTCGGCCAGCAGGCGCAGGAAATGGCCGGCCAGGATCGCGATGTCCTCACGCCGCTCGCGCAGGGCCGGCAGCTGGATCGGGAAGACGTTGAGGCGATAATAGAGATCCTCGCGAAACTGGTTTGTCGCCACCGCCTGGCGCAGATCCTTATGGGTCGCGGCGATGATGCGGACATCGACGGTCTGGCTATGATTGCCGCCGACGGGCTCGAAGCTGCGCTCCTGGATGACGCGCAGCAGCTTGGCCTGGATCGCGATCGGCATATCGCCGATTTCGTCGAGAAACAGCGTGCCGCCATCGGCGGCGGCGAAACGCCCGACCCGGTTGGCGAGCGCGCCGGTGAAGGCGCCCTTGACGTGGCCGAACAGCTCGCTTTCCAGCAAAGCCTCGGGGATCGCCGCGCAATTGACCGCGACGAAAGGGCGCTTGCGCCTGGGGCTGTTGAAGTGGATGGCACGCGCCACGACCTCCTTGCCGGTCCCGCTCTCGCCATTGAGCATCACCGTGGCGCGCGTCTCGCACACCTCGGTGACCTGCTCGATCACCCTGCGAAAGGGCGGGCTGTTGCCGATCAGGTTCTCGAAGCTGTAGCGGCCCTCGAGCTCGGTGCGCAGGCGCTCATTGTCGCGCACGACCTCGCTCAGGCGCAGCGCCCGGCCGATCGTTGCCGCGACGTCGTCGATTTCGAAGGGCTTTGCGATGTAGTCGAAAGCGCCTTCCTTGACGAGTTCGACAGCGTCGCGGACGGCGGCGAACGCCGTGATCATCACCACCGGGATGTCGGGCCAGCGCCGACGCACCTCGCGCATCAGGGTCCGGCCGTCCATGCCCGGCAGGCGCAGATCGGTGAGAACGAGATCGATCCGCTCCCGGTCGAGGATCGCGAGTGCGTCCGTGGCGCTTTCGGCCGCGATGGCGCGGTAGCCGAAATCCTCCAGCGCGGCGGTCAGCACGTCGGCGAGGCGGGTCTCGTCATCGACGACCAGGATCGTATGCGTCATGAGGGCACCCTCGCATCGGCCTTCCTCGCATCGGCCTTGGGCGGGCCGCCGGGCAGGGCATCGGGCGGGGCGACGGGCAAGGCGATGGTGAAGGAGGCTCCTTGCCCTTCCTTGCTCGTACAATGCGCCGTGCCGCCATGGGCGGCGGCGACGGACTGCACCTTGGCGAGGCCCAGGCCCGTGCCCTTGGCCTTGGTGGTGAAGAACGGGTTGAAGATCTGGCCGATGATGGCGGGGGGAATGCCTGGCCCGCTGTCGGAAATCGTCAGCGAGGCTTGCGTGTCCTCGACGGTGAGGCTTGCGGTGATCGTACCGCCCGAGGACATCGCATCCATGGCGTTGAGCATGAGGTTGAGACAGGCCTGGTGGAGCTGATCGGGATCGCCCGAGATCAGCACGCCGTGGCTCTCATCCTGGATAGCGAGGGCGATATGGCGCTTCGCCAGCTCCGGCGCGGCGAAGGATGCGACCCGGTCGATCACGGAGCGCAGCAGGAACACCGATTTGCTCGGTTCCTTAGGCTGGGCGAAATCGAGGAAATCGCGCACCAGCGTCTCGATGCGGCGGACCTCGTCGATGATGTAGCCGAGCATGCGATCCTCGGAGGGGCCGAGCTTGGCGCGGTTGCGCACCACCTCGGTCGAGGTCTTGATGATGCCGAGCGGATTTCGCACCTCATGCGCGATCACCATCGCCGCCTGTCCCAGCGCCGAGAAGCGGTCGCGCCGGCGCAGTTCGGCCTCCAGGGCCTGAACCTTGCCGAGCTGTTCGGCCATGATGTTGAACCCGGTCGCCAGTTCGGCGATCTCGCGGCCACCCTGGGCTGGCACGCGTTGCTTGTAGTCGCCGGCGGTGATCGATCTGACGCCGCGCGTCAGCGCTCGCAGCGGCTTGACCAGGATGCCCGACATCGCGACTCCGACGATGATGGAGAGCGCGGAGCCGAACAGGAAGATGCCGACGAAAAGCCGCCAGCGGCCGATCTGCTCGAAGAAGCCGGCCCGGCTGGTCAGCCCGATGAAGGCGACGGCGACGAGCTTGCCGTCGATGCCGCGAAAGCCGGTATAGATCGCGCGATAGGCGCCTTCATCGGCCTCCTTGTCGAAGATCGTCCTGGCGCCGGCTTCAAGCTTGTCACGGATCGCCTGGGGAATCGGCCGGGCTGCGGCGGCGGCAGGATGGGTCAGCAGGATCGGCTCGAAGCCATTGCCGGTGTCGGCGAAGAGCCTGACATCGAGCGATGTCACGACCTTGATGCCGCCGAGATACTGGTCGTCGAGCCAGGTGCCGACAATCACATGCGCCGTCTTGCCGAGCAGCTTCACGGTCTGGACGGCACCGGCCATGATGTAGTGCTTGCCGTCGGCTTCGATCTTGAAGATGCCCTGCACGGTCCGCCTCGGCAACGTGTCCGCGGCCACGATGTTGCGCGAGGTGTAGAGCATCTCGTGCTCGTCGGTGTAGATCGCGATCAGATCGTAGCCAACCGAGCCCAGGACGGCGAGGTCGTTTTCGATGATCGTGGGATGCCGCAACTCGTCTTCGGTCACGGTTTCGAGGCGTTGCGCGATCACGCTCGCGACACGCTGTGCTTCAAGCGTCGCCTCGCGCACCTCCAGCTTGAAGTAGCGGGAGGTTTCACCCAGCCATTGCTCGACATTGCTTTCGAACGCGTTCGAAATCAGCCGCGCGGCGACATAGGCCGAAGCCAGCATCGCCGGCACGCTGACCAGCAGAAAGCCGATCACGAGCCGCAGTCTCAATGTCGTCATGCGGGCGGGTATCATGAGACGATCATCCCGCGCGCGATCGCGCCGCATTCGAGCGTTTCCGTCCGAATGCGAAAAACGTGATCGATTCTGAAAGCTTAGAGCATTGCTCGTGCGAAAAAGCGGCACCCATTTCGCTCGAAAACGCTCTGGCTGCGCTGGCTGCGCGCTGGAAAAGCGGCAGGGTGCGCAGCGTCATGGACGCCTCGTCCAGATGTCGTCATCGCAAATGAGCCCGCCCATCACGCATCCCTTGATCGAGAGCGTCGTCTTCGACTTCAGCTCCAGCGTGGTCTTGTAGCTGCGACCGTCCTCGGGATTATAGCCGTCGCCGCTGAATGTGGCAGCAGCGGGGTCGGGCTTGAAGCCGCTGAGCACGCGCAGGCCGAGAAGCGAGCGCTCCCGGTTTGCGGGGTTTGGGTTGGCGGAGTCGATGCGCGGCTGCTTGAGCCAGACGATCGTCCCGCACAGGGCCGCGCCGCAGCGGGCGATCTCGATCTCGGATTCACCATCGGAATCGCGCCAGCGGCCGATGATGTCGGTCAGCGCGTCCGCCATGGCGATCGGCGCGAAGAGCAGGGTGGCGACGATGCTCAAGGCGAGGGAGGGGGCTCTACGCATGGTCCTCATCTGTTTCTCCCGATCCCAGTAGAAGGACTCCCGCGATGATCGTGGCGATTCCGCCTGCCTGCACGAGGTTGATGCGCTCGCCGAGCACCGCCCAGGCGAGCAGCGGCACAGTGACATAGGCAAGGCCGGTCATCGGGAAGGCCCGGCTCAGCGGCGTGGTTCGCAGGATGATCATCCAGACGACGAAGGTGCCGCCATAGCCGAGCGTCGCCAGCCAGACGCCCGGCAGGGTCAAGGCCCGGGAGATCATCGCCAGCCCGAAATCGAGATCGGCGAGCCCATCGGCCCCCCATTTGAAGGCGATCTGCGTGCCCGTGTCGAGCGCAATGAACAGGGTCCAGATCACGATCGTGCGCCAGGGCAGACCGGTCGACGGCATTTCGGTCGTGCTCATGATGACACCTGCGCGTGCTGCGAGAGGCGATGGGCTTTCAGATCAGGGTCGAGCCTGTCGAAGGCGATATAGGGGCTGATCGATCGCAGGGCCCAGTTGAGCACGCCTTGCCGGTGCCGGAAGAAGATCACCGACGGCACGAGCCGGCTACCGAAGCGCAGTTTCGAGGCATAGGCGGTCTGCCCGCTCTGCAGCCGGCCGATGCCATGAGCGAGGCAGTATCGGACATTCGTCATCCAGCTCAGGGCGTAGAGGTTGTGCTCGCGCGCCAGCGGGTAGCGCATGCCGAGAAACTTATCGATGACGCGCTCGCGCTCGATCAGCAGCAGGTTGAAGGCAGCAAGCGTCGTCCCGACCCAATAGAGGACGAACAGCGCCCGTTCGCCCAGCGCTGCCGCGATCCCGGAAAAGTAGCCCGGCGGCAGCTTTTCGAGATCGCCATAGTCGAGGCCGCTTTGCGCCCGTGTCGATTCGTAGAGCGCGACGATTTCGGCTTCGATGTCGGCGATCGAGTGGCGCATCTCGATCCTGACATCACCGGCCTTGGCGAGCTTGCGGCGGATATCCTTGCGCGTCGCGGCCGAGAGCGTGGCGAGATAATCGGCCTCGCTTTGGAAAGGCAGATCGAGCACCGCGACCGGCAAGCTGCCGAGGCGGATGAAGCCCTCACCCTTCAGGATGCTCTGGAAGGCCTCGGCATCGTCCGGCGCGAGATCCTTCCAGGCGATGATGTGGACGCCCTCATCGCGGCCATGGGCGTCGATCACCTCCCGCAAGGTAAGCCGGGCCTGCTGCCGGGCCTGTGCGTCGAGCTCGGGCGACAGACCGATATGGCAGCGCTCCGCATAGGGCGATCCGATGCACAGGACGCGCAGCGAAACGAGTTTCCGTGCGTGCCGGAACAGATAATCGCCGAGCGCGCGCAGCGGCCCCTGCAGTGGCGTGTCCAGCCGGTAGTCGATCAGGAAGAACGGCGCGACGGCGATCGTCTCGCCATCGCGCTCGATAGAGGCCGCGGAGGTGACGAGTTCCGCGCCGCTCGCCAGCGCGGCGGTTTCGCAGGCGGTGTAATAGGCATGGTTTTCCGCCTCGCCTGGGAAGCAGGCATCCCAGGCGTCCGCACTGATCTCGGCGACGCGGCTGGCGATATGCGTGCGCAGCGTCGTCATTCGGCCGCGACGGCGCAGGCGCCTGCGCTTTCCCTGGCAGCGAAGGCAGCGGTGAGACGCTGCGCGAGGCCCAGGCTCCGCTCGATGACGACGTCGTTCTGTCGGTCGATCGTGACGAGGTGGTAGCAGTCGTCGAGCACCACCGTGTCGACGATCCCGCCGAGACGGCGCTGGATATGGACTGCGTTGGACAGGCTTGCGACGTCATCCTCGCGCGCATGCACGATGAGAGCCGGCTGCTTGATCGTGCCCATGCTGCGGCGGGTTTCCTTGATCAGCCCCCACATCTGCTTGACCGCACCCGAGGGCGTGCCGAGCAGGCCGGCGACGGCGCTGTCACCGCGCCCCATCGCATGCACGATCATCGCACGAATGCGCGGATCCTTGATGCCGTAGGGCTCGCGCTCGACGAAGCGGAAGCGACGGCCCATCGGCGTGTCGATCAGCAGCTTGAGCAGGAAGCTGTACCAGGGAATCGACCAGCCATCATACCAGAGCGTCGGCGCATAGAGCGCCAGGCCGTCGATATCATCCGGGCGCTTGGCGGCGAGGTACATCGCCATCACCGCACCCATCGACAGGCCGCCGATGATGATCGTGTCGCATTGCGTCTTCATGCGGTCGAGCGCGGTCTCGACGCTGGCGATCCAGTCCTGCCAGTTCGTCGCGAGCAGATCGGCCTCGCTGCCGCAATGGCCGGCGAGCTGCGGGCAATGCACGGTATGGCCGCCGCTCCGGTGCAGGGCCCGGGCGACGAGGCGCAGTTCCACGGGCGTTCCGCCCAGGCCGTGGATGAGCAGGAAACCGGTGCGGTTGCCGGTGAAGCGGAGGCTGTGATCGGCGAGGGGCACGGTCGTTCCGTCAGGCTGTGCGGGCGACGACGACGACGCCCAGAGTGATCAGGATAGCGCCGAGCCATTGCAGACGGCTGACGGATTCCTTGAGGAAAACATGGCTGGCGAGCGTCACGCCGAGGAAATTCAGGCTGGCGATCGGGAAGGCGATAGAGAGCGGGACCTCCGCGAGGATGCGCAGCCAGACGAAGATCTCGATGATGTAAATCAGGACGCCGCCCGCGACCCAGGCCGAGCAGAGCAGCGCCATCGCCATTTCGCGGCCCTGGACGTCGGGCAGGGTGTCGGCGCCGCGCTTGAGGCAAAGCTGCCCGGCGACGTCGCAGATCACGGAGAAGGCGAACCAGAGGATCAGCGACAGCGTCATGACAGCACCCGCTCGAAACAATCCAGCAGGGTGGCGTTGACCTGCGCATTGATCGCCAGATCATCCACTGACGGCGAGAAGCGCGGCGGATGGTCGAAATAAGCCAGCGCCGCCCGCAGCGGATCGGAAAAGACCGCGGCCGAGTAGTCGCCGCAGACATCGATCCCGAGCACCTCGCACTGCGCGGCCAGCCGCTCTACCGCTAGGAGCAGCCGGGCGAGCGGCATGTCGCCCTGGTCCCAGTTGGTCACGGCGTCGCTGCGGCCCAGCACATCCTTGTCGATGGTGATCCAGATGGCCTTCGTCGGCAGCCCGTCGATCATCTCGTCGAGAAAGCCGTCCCAACGCTCATCGGCGAGATTGCGCCAATGCAGGTGGCCGCGATCCTGGCGATGGGACGGCCCGTCGCGGTAGCGGCCCCAGATGCGGGAAGGCGCGTGGCGCCAAGGATAGAGCGCGATACGTCCCTGCGATAGCGCCGGCAGATTGGCGAACTGCAATTCGGGCCGGACGAGGTCGCCGCTGCAAGGGCCGAGCGTCACCACGCGTTTGACATGGGGCAGTTCCAGCGCCCGGTTGACCCAGGCGCCGCAATTGAAGGTCGGCGGAAAGCGCACCCAGTCGGGGTGGTTGTCGAAATGGATCACGCTGAGATCGCGCCGGACATCGGCCAGCAGGCCTGCCGTCAGATGGTGGAAATCGCCGGAGCCGTAAAAGGTCACGGACGGGTCGTCACCGGGCGCTGCGCTTTCGCGCAGACGCCCGGTGAATTTGTCCATCGCGGCGCGGGTCGCGAGAATCCGCAGCGAGGAGGCAAGATCGGCGGCATCGATGCGGGTGGCGGCTCCCGCATCGATGCGCCGGCGCAGCGGCTCCTGAGCCGCCACGCTGCCGTCGAGATCGATCACGCGCAATTGCAAGGCCGCCTCCAGGAATGTCAGGCGTTTGCGACGCGGGTGAACAGCTGGTCGAGCAGCTTGATCGCCAGATCGATCTCGGCGAGGCTCATGGTGAGGGCGGGAGCCAGCGTAATGACGTTCTTGTGGTAGCCGCCGATGTCGAGAACGAGGCCGTAGCGTTTCCCATCGATCTCCAGATCCGCCTTCATGCCCTCGTCGCACATCAGGTCGACCAGACGCTTTGACGGCGTGTAGCTGTCATGCGGCTCGCAGATCTCGATGCGCAGCGCCATGCCGAGGCCATCGACGTCGCCGACGATCTTGTGGCGGCGCTTGAGGTCTTCGAGGCCCTGGAGAAAATACTTTCCCTTGGCCATGACCATGGTCTCGTAATCGTCCTCGGCCATCATCTTCATGGCCTCGAGCGCGACGGCGGTGCCCAGCGGATTGGCGTTGAAGGTCGAATGCGTCGAGCCCGGCGGGAAGATCGTCGGGTTGATCAGCTTTTCCTTGGCCCAGACGCCCGAGAGCGGGTTCAGTCCGTTGGTGACGGCCTTGCCGAAGACGATCACGTCCGGCGTCACGCCGAAATGCTCGATCGACCACAATTTTCCGGTCCGGTAGAAGCCCATCTGGATCTCATCGACGACCATCAGGATGCCGTGGTCGTCGAGCACCTTCTTCAGCCCGATGAAGAAATTCTTCGGCGGGATGACGTAGCCGCCAGTGCCCTGCAGCGGCTCGACATAGAAGGCCGCGTATTCCGCCTGACCGGTCTTGGGATCCCAGACGCCGTTGTATTCGCTCTCGAAGAGACGGGCGAACTGCTGCACGCAGTGCTCGCCATACTCCTCCTTGCTCATGCCCTTGGGGCCGCGGAAATGGTAGGGGAATGGGATGAAATGCGCGCGCTCGCCGAAATGGCCGAAGCGGCGGCGATAGCGGTAGGATGAGGTGATCGCCGAGGCGCCGAGCGTGCGGCCGTGATAGCCGCCCTCGAAGGCGAACATCAGGCTCTTGCCGTTGCAGGCATTGCGCACGAGTTTGAGCGAATCCTCGACGGCCTGGGCACCGCCGACATTGAAGTGGACGCGGCCCTTCTCGCCGAATTTGGCTTCCGCATCCTGCGCGATCAGCGCGGCGAGCTCGATCTTCTCGCGATGCAGATACTGGCTGGCGACCTGCGGCAGCGTGTCGATCTGGCGCTTCAGCGCATTGTTCAGGCGGGGATTGGCGTAGCCGAAATTGACGGCCGAATACCACATCTGCAGATCGAGGAAGCGGTTGCCCTCATCGTCGAACATGAAGGAGCCTTCGCAGCCCGAGAAGATCTTGGGGAACTGCGTGTAGTGGACTGTGTCGCCATGGGAGCAATACTGCGCCTCGAGCGCGAGCAGGCGAGCCTGCTCTTCCTTGTGCGAGAGGGGCGCCGGGGTTGCCGCTTGAGAGGCAGGCGTATCGAGCAAAGCGTAGCCGTCAGCCATGGATCGTATCCTTCGTCAATTCGCGCGCCTGGCCGCTTGCCGCGGTGGTGCACAGCAGGTCCTCCAGCAGGCCGACGGCCTGGGAGAAGTCGGTGAATGGGTGGTGGGGAAACCCCTGGTCGCGGCAATGGGTGATCAAGCCCTTCTTCGCGAAAACGAGATCGGCCTGGCCTGCGACGCAGTGGTCGGACTTGCCGTCGCCGACGAGCAGGGTCAGCGGCCGGTGCAGGCTATCAGTGACGGCGCATTTGCAGGTGCCGCTGTCACAGCCGCCGGTCGTGGAGGCATAGGGCGAGGTCAACTGCCAGCGGCCTTCGCCGGCATAGTCGAGATGGTTGGCGACGATCGGCAGGAAGCCCAGCCCGACGCGGTTCAGTACCGCCCGGATCGTCCGGTCAAGCCCGTCGGAGACGACGGTAACCGGAATGTCATGGCGCATGCAGAGCCGCACGAAGGCGGGAAAGTCCCAATCAATCGCGATATCGGCGATGAAGCTGTCGAGCATCCCCGGCGAGACCCGCAGCATATCGACCTGCCGCCTCATGCATTCCCGGGAGCCGATCTTGCCGTCGATCCAGTCCTGCTCGATCTCCTGCCAGGCCGGCGCGGCGAAGCGCTCGAGGATCTGATCCGTTGTATCCTGACACGTGATCGTGCCGTCGAAATCGACGATGGCCTGCCATTCCATTGCTGACGCCCGATCCAAATTGTTGACGGCGGCCTATGCGCAAAGGGTGTGCCAATATGCAATTGATTGATTTTATTTATTATTTCTTCTTTTTGCAGATGCGAACGGCTCTCAATCTTGAAGGCTCCATCAAAAAATGGAGCTTACTTCCCGCCGATCGAGCGTTCCGGATGGCCGGGATGAGTGGATGCGATACACGGCGCCGTTTCGCCGATCCAGGTTGTGAAATGCTACCATAGGGTGAAAACACGCGAAATATAGCGTCAATTGTAGCGATAAACGCGTATAGACGGTGCGGCGGCCTGGTCAGCAGGCTCGCCGGGGTTCGTCTGGCACGTTTCGTGCGCCAGGCCGGGTTCACGTGCCAAATTTCGCCTGTGCGAGCATTGCGCCATGGGCCCAAGGGATCGCCGATGCTCCGAATTCTCCAAGCGGTCCTGTCGCAACTTGTCGTCCACGGCACATTGCATGTCGTCCTGCCTGATGGACGCCGGTTCAGCTGCGGCGACGGCTCCGGCGCGCCGGTGCAGATCCGCTTTGCCGACAGGATGGCGTTATGGGCCTTCCTGCTCGATCCCGAGATGAAGCTCGGCGAGCTGTTCATGGATCGGCGGCTCCTGGTCGAGCAGGGCTCGATCCATGGTTTCCTCGCTTTGATCCTGTCAGGTGCGCGCGGACAGCCCGCCAGCCTGCTGGAGCGGGCGCTCGACCATGGCCGCTTCCTGCTGCGGCACCTCACCACGCGCAATACGCGGGATCGCTCGCGCGACAATGTCGCGCATCACTATGATCTCGACGACCGGCTTTACGCGCTCTTCCTCGACGCGGATTGGCAATATTCCTGCGCCTATTTCGAGAACCCGGAGCAGAGCCTCGACGACGCCCAACTGGCGAAGAAGCGGCATATCGCGGCCAAGCTCCTGGTCGAGCCGGAGCATCGCGTCCTCGACATCGGCTGCGGCTGGGGCGGCATGTGCCTGTATCTGACGGAAACCGCGGGCGCCCGCGAGGCTTTGGGCGTGACGCTGTCGCGCGAGCAGCTCGCGGTCGCCCAGGAGCGGGCGCAGCGTTCGGGAGCCGGCGAGCGGGCGCGCTTTGCGCTGCAGGATTACCGCGATGTCGTCGGCGTCTTCGAGCGCATCGTCTCGGTCGGCATGTTCGAGCATATCGGTCCGCGCTTCTACCCGGCCTTCTTCGAGACCTGTCGGCGCCTGCTGAGCGAGGATGGCGTGATGCTGCTCCACACGATCGGCTGCTCGGACGGGCCCAATCATACCAATCCCTGGCTGAACCGCTACATCTTCCCCGGCGGCTATCTGCCGGCTTTGTCCGAAATCCTGCCCGCCGCCGAGAAGGCGGGGCTTATCGTCACCGATGTTGAGGTGCTGCGGCTGCATTATGCGAAGACGCTGCAGGCCTGGCGCGAGCGCTTCATGGCGCGCCGCGAGGAGGCGCTCGCGCTCTATGACGAACGCTTCTGCCTGATGTGGGAGTTCTATCTGGCGATGAGCCAGGCCGCCTTCGAACATCAGGACGTCGTCGTCTTTCAGCTCCAGATCGTGCGCCACCAGGAGGCGGTTCCCTTGACGCGCGACTATATCGACGAGCGCAAGGCGACCCTGCGGGCAGCCGAGGCCGCAGCTGATACGGCGCGAAAGCCGTCGAACCTGGCTCCCGCAGCCTGACTTCACCGCAGGCCCGAAACCGATCTGCCCCTGAAAACTGAAAGTCTGGTGAAAGCTTGGCAGGTTAACGGTCGGTCAGTCGCGCCTCAGGCAATCCTCTCGACGACAAAGAGGAGTTGAGGCGCGCGAGGAAAACGAACCAAGGAGCCTGGCCCATGCGCGCCCGTATTCTCACGACATCTCTCGCTTTTGCAGCCCTGTTGGCCGGGGCCAGCGCCGTGCTCGCGGCCGACAAGGTCACCATCATGGTGGGCGGCTATGAGAAGCAGATCTATCTGCCCGCCAAGCTCGCCGAGAGCCTCGGCTACTTCAAGGATGAAGGGCTCGAGGTCGAATTGCTGAACGAGGCCGCCGGCGTCGATGCGGAAAACGAGATGCTCGCCGGTGCCGTCCAGGGCGTTGTCGGCTTCTACGACCATTGCGTCGACCTGCAGGCCAAGGGCAAGTTCGTGATGTCGGTCGTCCAGTTCAGCCAGGCCCCGGGCGAGGTCGAGCTGATTTCGAGCAAATATCCCGACGTGAAGTCGATGGCCGATCTCAAGGGCAAGAATCTCGGCGTCACCGGGCTCGGCTCCTCCACCAACTTCCTGAGCCAGTATCTGATGCTGAAATCCGGGGTGAAGCCCGGCGACTACACCACGCTTCCCGTCGGCGCCGGCACCACCTTCATCGCCGCCATGCAGCAGGACAAGATCCAGGCCGGCATGACGACCGAGCCGACGATCTCGCGCCTGCTGGCGACGGGGGAAGCTCGCGTGCTGGTCGATATGCGCACCGTCGAGAAGACCACGGAAGCGCTTGGCGGCACCTATCCGGCGGCCTCGCTCTACATGCAGACGGCCTGGATCGAGAAGAACAAGCCCCTCGTCCAGAAGCTGGCGAATGCCTTCGTCAAGACGCTGAAATACATCGACACGCACAGCGCCGCCGACATCGCCGACAAGATGCCGAAGGATTATTACGCCGGCAACAAAGAATCCTATGTCAAGGCGCTCGCCGACGGGAAGGCGATGTTCACCAGGGATGGCGTGATGCCCCAAGGCGGACCCGAGACGGTGCTCGCCGTGCTCGCGGGCTTCTCGAAGAACATCAAGGGCAAGCAGATCGACCTGTCCAAGACCTACACGACCGAGTTCGTGAAGAACGTCAAATAGCGCCTCTCCCACTCCTGGAGCGGCTCTGCGCCGCCCCAACTCTCCTGTCTCGAAACCGAAGAACGCCGCGAAGCCGGCGAAGGAGGATGCATGTCCGCGACGGACCCGAATGAGAGCCCGGCGATCGAGTTGATCAATGTCAGCCGGCGCTTCATCACCCCCGACGGCAAGTCGATGACGGCGATCCGCGATTTCAACATGAGCGTGGCGCGCGGCGAGTTCGTCGCGGTCGTCGGCCCCACCGGCTGCGGCAAGTCGACGACGCTCAACCTCGTCACCGGCCTGGCCAGCCCGTCGAGCGGCGAGGTCCGCCTGTTCGGCGGGCCGGTCAACGGCATCGACCCGCGCATCGGCTTCGCCTTCCAGACCGATGCGCTCTTTCCCTGGCGCAGCGTCATCGACAATGTCGTCGCCGGCCCGCTGTTTCGCGGCAAGCCGCGCGAGGAGGCCTATGCCAAGGCACGCGAATGGCTGGCCCGCGTTCACCTCACCGGCCACGAGACCAAATATCCGCACCAGCTCTCTGGCGGCATGCGCAAGCGCGTCTCGCTGGCGCAGACCTTCATCAACGAGCCGCAGGTCCTGCTGATGGACGAGCCCTTCTCCGCGCTCGACGTGCAGACGCGCGTGGTGATGCACGACGTGCTGCTCGATCTCTGGTCGGAGGCCAAGGCCTCGGTCGTCTTCGTCACGCATGATCTCGAGGAGGCGATCGCGCTCGCCGACAAGGTCTATGTGCTGACCTCGGGGCCGGCCACGGTGAAATCGGTCTATCCCGTCCACCTGCCGCGCCCGCGCATCGTCAGCGAGATCCGCTACCAGGAGGATTTCATCGCCCTGTCCAAGACGATCTGGGACGACCTCCGCGACGAGGTCACGCGTGGCGCCGCCCGCGACGAAGCCCGTGCAGCCTGAGGAGATAAGGACATGACCGACACAGCCATCGCCTCGGGCGCCATCTTCCGCGCCGGCACCTCGGATGCCGAGATCGAAGCCGCCGCCGCCAAGGCCTCCCGCCACCGCAAGCACATGGTGCTGTTCTGGCGCTGGGCCATTCTTGCCGCCATCCTCGGCGGTTGGGAGATCGCTTCCCGCACCGCGATCATCGACGAGTTCTTCTTCTCAAGCCCGAGCGCGATCCATGAGCGCCTGGTCGAATGGATCACGGAGGGCACCTCGGAGGGCCCGCTCTGGTTCCATCTCTGGGTGACGATGGAGGAATCGCTGATCGGCTTTGCGACCGGCTCGATCGCCGGCATCGTGGTCGGCATCGCGCTCGGCCGCAACCGCATGCTCGCCGACATCTTCTCGATCTACATCAAGGTGATCAATTCGATCCCGCGCGTGGTGCTGGCGCCGATCTTCATCATGATCTTCGGCCTCGGCCTCGCCTCCAAGGTCGCGCTCTCCTTCGTGATGGTGTTCTTCGTCGTTTTCGCCAACGCCTTCCAGGGCGTGCGCGAGGCCGACCGGAACCTGATGGCCAATGCGCAGATCCTGGGTGCCAAGGGTTGGCAATTGACGCGCTCGGTGGTGATCCCCTCGGCGATGAGCTGGATCTTCGCCTCGCTCCATGTCAGCTTCGGCTTCGCCATCGTTGGCGCCATCGTCGGCGAGTTCGTCGGGGCGCGCTACGGCATCGGCCTGCTGATCAACATCGCCAAGGGCTCCTTCGACGCGGCCGGCATGTATGCGGCGATCGTCATCATCATGGTCGTGGCGCTCGCCGCCGAATACCTGATGACCTGGGTCGAGAACAGCCTCGCGGCCTGGCGTCCGGCACCGCTGCAGGACCACTAATAGGACAAGACAACCAGTAAAACCGGACAACCAGTCAAATGCGTATTGCCGGCGAGCCTTTCCTCAGTTCGCCGGCAATATGATTTCGGCATGCAGGCCGGGCGGCGGCGAGCGTTGCGACAAGGTGATGCGGCCGCCATGGGCGGTGACGATCTCGCGTACGATCGCAAGCCCCAGCCCGGTTCCGTCCGAGCCCGAGGCCAGGCGATAGAAGCGCTCGAACACCCGTTCGCGTTCGACTTCGGGGATGCCCGGGCCATTATCCTCGATGCTGAGACGGATCTCGCCTGGCTCGCGCGCCAGCCGCACGCTGACGGCTCCGCCCTCGGGCGTGTAGCGCAAGGCGTTCTCGACCAGATTGGCGACCATCTCCCGCAGCAGCGTGACATGACCCTGCAGCTCCAGGCCAGCCTCGTCTCCCTCGAATGAGAGGTCTATGCGCCGGTCGAAGGCGAGCATGGCGCGGCTTTCGAGCGCGGCCCGGGTGATCCCAGCGAAATCGACCGTTTCCTTGCGCATCGCCGCACCGCCGGGCTCCGCCCGCGCCAGCACCAGAAGCTGGTTGACGACGCGTGCCATGGCGTCGAGCCCACCATCGATCGCGGCCAAGGCCTCGGTCTTGGCCGCCGTCTCGGTGTCGCGCAGTCCGACGGTGGCTTGTGTCTTCAGCACGGCGAGCGGGGTGCGCAACTGATGCGAGGCGTCGGCGACGAAGCGCCGTTGCAGCGAGATATAGGTCTGAATCCGCGCGAAAGCATGGTTCAGCGCGTCGATCAGCGGCTTCAATTCGGTCTGAAGGTTCTCGCCGGCCAGAGGCTGAAGTGAGCTGGGGTCGCGGGCGAGGAGTTCACTACGCAAGCGCAGCAGTGGCGCCAGACCCCTGTGCAGGCCAAATAGCGCCAGAAGCGCCGCGATTCCGACGAGAAGCGTCTGGTCGCGCAGCGATCTCAGCCAGAGTTCTGTGACGAGCCGGTCGCGGCCGCGCAGGCTGGTGCCGACCACGACGAGCGCATTCCCACCCGCCGACTTCGAGACGACGGGCTGGGAGATCGCCACCGCCCGAATGTCCTCGATGCGGAACCGCGCCTCGAAATGGACCGGCTGGAGATCGGTCGGCGGGCGCGGCGGTACTGCCACGTCAGGGAAGCCGGCGATCAATTCTCCCGATGGCGCCATCACACGATAGATCACATGGTCCCGGTCGGGCGAGGCGAACATCTCCAGCGCGGAAGGCGGGATCAGCGCCTCGACGCTGCCCTCATTGTCCTTCACCTGCTCGGCGATGACGCGGGCCGAGGCCAGCAAGGTGCGGTCGGTGATCAGATTGGCGGTCGCAACCGCGCTGCGATGGGTCGTCCAGACATTGAACGCGACCACGCCCGCCAGGGGGATGAGAAGCCATCCCAGCAACTCGCCGCGTAAAGTCCTAGGCATCCTGCTTCCTCAGCGCATAGCCGAGGCCGCGCAAGGTGCCGATCGCGACGCCCTGGCCCTCCAGTTTCTTGCGGACGCGGTGGACATAGATCTCGATCGCGTTCGAGCTGGCATCGTCGTCGAGGCCGAACACGGTTTCGCTCAGGGCTGCTTTCGATACGACGCGGCCGGAGGCCAGGATGAGCGTTTCCAGCACCGCATGCTCGCGCTGCGTCAGGGACAGGGCTTCGCCGGCCAGCAGGAACTGGCGCGTATTCGTCTCCAGTTCGAGCGCGCCGAAGATGACGCGCAAGGTCTTGTCGTTTTGCCGGCGACGCAATTGCGCGCGAATGCGCGCCTCCAGCTCGTCGGGGTCGAACGGCTTGACGAGATAGTCGTCAGCGCCGGCGTCGAGCCCGGCGATGCGGCTGGTGACGGCGTCGTTGGCGGTCAGGATGATGACGGGCGTCAGGCCGCGGCGGCTCCTGAAACGCTTGAGCACTTCGAGCCCGGTCATTTGCGGCAGGCCCATATCGAGGATGATCACGTCATAATGTTGCGTCGACAGTGCCGCATCGGCGTCCGCGCCGTCATGGACGCAATCGACGACATAGCGGCTCTTGCGCAGCAACCGGCCGAGCCAGTCCGATAGCTCGCGATTATCCTCGACCAGTAAAATGCGCATCTGCCATCGCTGCCCGGGCCGCAGGGCTCCTTATGTTCCAAAAGCCGGGCGAGGGCAAAGCGGGGCCCGGAACGAGCTTACCGCGCGAGCGTGACTGTGGGCGGTCGCAAATTTTCGACTGGGGAGAGATTGATGCGACTGCGTTCTCGGTATCAGGCAGCGCTCTGCGCCCGGTGCTGCTGCGGCAGCAGGAAGGGCAGGCCCGGCGCCGGCGCGCGGCTGAGCGAGAGATCGACCTTGAAGACCTGGCGCAGCAGCGCGTCGTCCAGCGTCGCTGCAGGGGCGCCGCGGGCGACGATGCGGCCCTGGTCCATGATGACGAGCTCGTCGGCATAGGTCACGGCGAGGTTGAGGTCGTGCAGTACGATCAGCACGGCGACGCCGCGGCTGGCGAGGCTGCGGGCCATGTCCAGAAGCGCGAGCTGGTGGCAGAGGTCGAGGCTCGCGATCGGCTCGTCAAGGAAGAGCGCCTGGGATGGCCCGGCGCCGCGCCCGGCCTCGAGCTGGCAGAGCGCGCGGGCGAACTGCACCCGCTGTTGTTCGCCGCCCGAGAGGGTCTGGTAGCTACGCGCGGCGAGGTCGAGCACGCCGGCTGCACTCAGGGCCTGACCGATCAGAGCCTCGCGCTGGCCACGCGGCAGGCGGCGGCCGACGCCGTCGACGCCCAGCCGCGCGACCTCGTAGACGGTGAAGGGAAAGGCGAGCCTGGTCTGCTGCGCCATCACGGCGCGCCGCGAGGCGAGCCGCCAGCCCGGCACCGCACTGAGCGCCTCGCCATCGAAGAATACTTTGCCCGCGCTCGGATGCAATTCGCCGGTCAGGAGCTTCAGCAATGTCGATTTTCCCGCGCCATTGGGGCCGACCAGAATGGTGGTGCGGCCCGGGCGGAGCTCAAGCGAGGCCTGATCGACGAGCTTGCGCCGACCGATCGCGAAGCTCACGCCCTCGCAGGCGACGAGCGCGGGGCCGTGCTCATCAGAGATCGACATGGTTTGCCCGGCGCAGGAGAAGCCAGAGGAAGAACGGTGCACCGACCGCGGCGGTGACGATGCCGATGGGCAGTTCCGCCGGCGCCACGATCAGGCGCGCGGCGATGTCGGCCCCGACCAGCAGGGTCGCGCCGCCAAGCGCCGAAAGCGGCAGCAGCAGGCGGTGGTCCGGCCCGATGGCGAGCCGGATCAGATGCGGCACGACGATGCCGACGAAACCGATGACGCCGGCTGTGGCGACGCTTGCGCCGACGGCGAGCGCAACGAGCAGGATGGCGAGCCCCTTGATGCGCTGCACCGGCAGGCCGAGATGATAGGCCTCCGCCTCGCCCAGCATCAGGGCGTTGAGCCCGCGCGCGAGCAACGGCACGGCGAAGAGCAGGGGCAGCACGATCGGCGCGACGATGACGAGCTTGGCCCAGCTTGCGCCGCCGAGACTGCCGAGCGACCAGAAGGTCAGGTCGCGCAATTGCCGGTCGTCCGAGATGAAGGCGAGCAGGCCGGTGAGTGAGCCCGCGAGCGCGCCGAGCGCGACGCCGGCGAGCAGCATGGTCGCGACCGAGGTGCGGCCCTGGCGTGTCGCGATCAGATAGAGCGCCAATGTCGAGACCAGGCCACCGCAGAAGGCGCCGACGGGCAGGGCGGCGAAGGGCAGTTTGAAGCCGGTGCCGGCAAGCAGGCGGTCGCCCAGGACGATGGTCGTCGCGGCGGCGAGCCCCGCTCCGGCGGAGACGCCGACGAGGCCGGGATCGGCGAGTGGATTGCGGAACAGGCCCTGCATCAGCGCGCCTGAGATGGCGAGCGCCGCGCCGATCAGCATGGCGAGCAGCACGCGGGGCAGGCGGATGTTGAGCACGACCAGCGCGTCGCGCCCGGTGAGCAATTCGTCCTGGCCGGAGAGCTTTGCCATCAGGATCTCGGCAACGCGGGCCGGCGCGATCTGGACCGCGCCCTGGCCGGTCGCGACGATGGCGAGCACGAGGCAGAGCAAGGTCACGCCGACGACCGCAAGCACCGCCTGTCGCCTCCGGCCGGCCGCGAAGGCTGCAAGCGACGACAAGGCGGCGAGCTCGCCGGGGCGGGCGGCAAGCGTCATGGTGCAGCCGCCGTCTTCAGCGGCGGGATCGCGACGTTGGGATAGAGCGCGGCCATGAGGTCGCGGGCGGCCGCCGGTGTGCGCGGGCCGAAGCCGAGCAGATAGAGGCCGTCCATGACGATATGGGCGCGCTGCGCCGCCGCCGGCGTCTGCGAGAAGGCGGGCAAGGCGAACAGTGCCTCGGTTGCCGTGTCGTGGTTGCCGCTATTGCGCATCATCAGGATGGCGTCGGGCGCGGCGGCGATGATCGCCTCGTCGGTCATCGGCTTGTAGCCCTCGACCGCCGCCGCTGCATTGATGCCGCCGGCGAGATCGATGATCGCGTCCGCCGAACTGTTGCGCCCGCCGACCATCGTGCGGCCATTCTGCAATGAGAGCACGAAGAGCACGCGGCGCTTGGCGGGCAAAGCCGTGCGCAGCGTCGCCAGTTCGTCGAAGCGCGCCTTGGTCTGCGCCGCGAGCCGGCGCGCGGGCTCGACCGCGCCGGCGACGGCGCCGATCGCCTCGATCTTGGTGACGACACCGTCGGCGCTCATGTCGTCGGGAATTCGCGCAAGGCGCACGCCGGCCTCATTCAGCAGCGAGATCGCATCCGGCGGGCCGGCGCTGGTGATCGCCATGACGAGCGAGGGCTTGAGCGAGAGCACGCCTTCCGCCGAGAGGGCCCGGACATAGCCGATATTGGGCTTGTCCTTCAGCGCCTCGGCCGGGAACTGGCTGGTCGAGTCGACGCCCACAAGCCTGTCCTGGAGACCCAGCGCATAGAGCACCTCGGTGATCACGCCGCCGGCGGCGACGATGCGCTCGGGCGTCTGCGCGAAGCTGCGCGTGACGAAGGAGGCGGGGCTGGTCAGATCGATGGCGGCGATCAGCGTCAAGGCGAGAGCTGCACCGAGTTCGCGCCGATTGACGCGGCGAGCCGCCGGGGCGAGCAGGGCGTTGCGGCCGACCATGAGATCTTCTCCGTCCTGTGTTGATTGCCTCGCACTAGCATTCGAGACAAGTATTCGTTCTTTTTAATTCGTCTAATTTGGATTATGTTTCGGCATTGTTGACGGAGATATTCGGTTTTACTACAGAGGGTCAAGAGTGGCGCGCCGGGCACGGTGACCGCTGAACGCTTGTCGGCGAGGCGCATCCGGCGTCAGCCAGCCAGTCGTCGTTGTTCTGGATTCGAGACTGGTGCTGTGTCTTTCATGCTGTACTCATGCGCATCGCGGCTTTCCTTCCCGGGCTTCGCGTCGACCATGGTTCGGACGGCTTGATCGGGCATGAGCGAAATCGACTCCTCCGTTCCACGGCCAGGTGAATGCGTCGCGCCGGTCCTGCCGATGCGGGACATCGACGTGACGGCTGCGTTCTACGAGGCGCTCGGCTTCACGCGGCAGCGCCGCTATGATCGCAACTATCTCGTGATCGCCTCGGGTTGGATGGAGCTGCATTTCTTCCAGCATCCCGAATGCGATCCGCTGACGTCCATTGCCGGCGCGTTCATCCGCGTCGACGATGTCGATGCCGTCACAGCAGGCTTTGCCGCGCTTGTCCCTGCCGATCCGCGCGGTACGCCGCGCTTCCTGCCCGCCGTGGTGAAACCCTGGGGCATGAAGCAGGCAATTCTTGTCGATCCGGACGGCAATCTCGTTCAGTTCGGCACGCTGGAGCTGTTTCCGATCCAATCGGATCGTTCAACAGCTCCAGCTCTTTGTGTCAGCGCGTTGTCTTCACGCGAACCGGTCTCCACTTCGCTCGAAAACGCTCCATCAGAACCACCCAAACCAGCTCACCCGCCAGCCAAGTCAGGATAAATCCGATGTTCATCGCCATGAACCGCTTCAAGGTCGTCAAGGGAGAGGAGGCCGCCTTCGAGACGATCTGGTCGTCGCGCAAGACACGCCTCGACGAGATGACGGGCTTCCTCGGCTTCCATCTGCTGAAGGGCCCGGAGAAGGAGGATCACACCCTCTATTCCTCGCATACCAGCTGGGCCTCGAAGGAGGATTTCACGGCCTGGACCAAATCCGAGCAGTTCCGTGAATCCCATCGCAATGCCGGCCTGCCGCGCGAGACGCCGATATATCTCGGTCATCCCGAGTTCGAGGGCTTCGAGACGGTGCTGAGCGAAAGCAATCCGCATCGGCCTCGCCAGGCGGCCGAGTGAGGGGAGGCGGCATGTCGATCTCGCAGGTGATCCCGCTGGCTGGCCAGGAACCGCCGGCAAACGACCCGATGGCGCGTGTCAGGCAGATGCTGGCGGCCAAGCCCGACGGCGTCATCGAGGCGATCGCCCGCGAGGTCGGCGTGCCGACGCTTGCCGTGCTGGAGGAGACGCCACTGGGGCAGCGGACGGCGATCGCGCCCGAGCGCTTCGAGGCGCTCTGGCAGGAGCTCTCGAACTGGGGGAGCGTGCTCTTCATCGTCCACACGCCCGATATCGTGCTGGAATGCGAGGGTGCGCTGCCGGTCGGCTCCTTCGGCCATGGCTATTACAACATCCATGGCGACAGCCCGATCGGCGGCCACATCAAGGCCGAGAATTGCCGCGCGATCTATCTGGTCGACCGGCTTTTCCACGGGCGCCGGTCCTGCTCGGTGCAGTTCTTCAACGGCGCGGGCGAGGCGATGTTCAAGGTCTTTGTCCGGCGCGATGCGAGCCGGGCTCTGATCGCCGAGCAGGTCACATTGTTCGAGGCGCTGAAGACCAGCTTCGGCTGACAGCCGGCGAAGCGGCTGTTTAGCGTTTGGTAGGACATCCATGCCTTCCTCATGAGCTTGGTGTCGCAGCGGCCCCGATCGACCGGGGCCGCCAATGAGGCGTCGCTGCTTGAGCAGATCGATCTTCGCCCTCGCGCTTGCGCTGTTCGCCTGGCCCATGCCGGCTAGCGCCTTTTGGCAGCGCTCGCATATCGGAGCCTGTAACGGGGCGCGTGACGCAGCCGAATGGAATCGGCTGCAATGCTGGATCTTCGCGCCGGTCTATGAGTGGCCCATCCCCGAGGCGCGGGTCGATGCGCGTTACTGGGGATACAGCGCGCCGCGCTGGCGCAAATAGGCCGCCGACTTCCCTCGATCACGTTTCTCGCATTCGGACGATGCCGTCCGAATGCGAGAAACGTGATCGATTCTAAAAGTTTAGAGCATTGCTCACGCGAAAAACCGGTCCCCACTTTTTCGCGCAATGCTCTCGGGCAATTTCCGATCCGGTTGGATCGTTCAATTGCTCCAGGCTATTATTTTAACGCGTTTTCTTCACGCGAACCGGTGTCCACTTCGCTCGAAAACGCTCTAACGTCCTGACGCTCGACCTGCGCGGCGAGGCATGGCACCGTGTTGGTATCCATTGCCGCGACCAGCGCGGCGCATGACGATCCTGGCGGTACGGATGCAGCGTCGGTCCTTTCTCGGTGCTTTAGCGTCTCTCACTGCGGGCTTGGCGCCCCCGGGGGTCGAGGCGGCCGAGCGCGTGCGGCTTGCCGCCTTCATGATCGGCTTGCCGCTCGATCATCCGATCGTGCTGGCGCGCCTGGGCATCCTGAAGCGCCTGATGGTGCAGCGTGGCTGGATCGAAGGGCAGAATATTCGCTACCTCGTCCGCTCCTCAAACTCCGATCCGCAGACCCTGGCGACGACGGCGAGGGACCTGGTCGGCGAAACGCCCGACGTCATCGTCGCCGGCTCCAGCACCGAGACGGCCGCCATCCTGGCCGCGACGCGCACGGTCCCGGTGTTGTTCTCGACGGCATCCGATCCGGTCGGGAGCGGTTTCGTACGTTCCCTGGAGCGCCCGGAAGGCAACGCGACCGGCTTCAGCAACAATGAGCCGTCAATGGCGGCGAAATGGGTCGACCTGCTGCGCGAGATCGCGCCCGGGACCGTGCGGATCGGCGCCATCTACAATCCGGTGTCCGCGGCTGCCGGAGGCGTGACCTATGTCGAGCATCTGCGCAGGAGCGCAAAAGAACTCGGGATGTCGCTGGTCAGCGCTCCGGTCTCGGCCCTGAGCGAGATCGAGCCCGCTCTCGCCGAACTCGCTGCACAACCGGGCACGGGGCTGTTTTTCCCGCCCGACAGCTTCACGTTCCGGAATGCCCGGGCGATCGCGTCGCTGGTGGCGAAATACCGGATGCCGACGATGTATCCTTACGAGACCTTCGTCGAAGCCGGCGGGCTGATGTCCTATACCGGAGGTCGCGATGAATCCGATCTGGTCATGGCGAGCTATATCGACCTGATCTTTCGTGGCGCGAACGTTGCCGAGCTCCCGGTCCAGTTCTCGCGCAGCTTCGAGCTGGTGATCAATGAGAAGGCGGCGATGGCGCTGGGCTTGACGATCCCGCTTTCGCTGCGCGTGCGCGCCTCGCGGATCGTGTCATGAGCGGGAGCGTCAGCGCGGCCAGGCGCGGGCCGCGCGGCGCGCTCGCCCGCAAATATGCGCTGTTCGTCGGCTTCGCGATCAGCCTCGCGCTCGGCATCAACGGCATCGTCGGCACGATCTTCGCCTTTTCCGATCAGCGGGCGCTGGTGGCGCGTGTCCAGCAGGAGCAGGCGCAGGCGGCGGCGCAGCGCATTGGCGGATTTGTCGGCGATATCGTGCGGCAGCTCGATTGGGTTTCGCTGAACAGCTCGGGTGCCCTTGCCCTCGAAGAGCTTCGTCTCGACGGGCTGCGCCTGCTGCGGCAGGCCCCGGCGATCCTCGATCTCAGGCGGACCGATGCCGAAGGGCGCGAATTGCTGGCCCTGTCGCGCACTGACCGCGACCGCATCGGCGCGGGGACAGATCTGTCCAGTGATCCGATCGTCCAAGCGGTCTTGGCCCAGGACAACTTCCGGAGCGGGGTCGAATTCCGGCGCGGCTCCGAGCCCTATCTGCTGCTGGGAAAACGCGTGACCGAAGTGAACGCTGGCGTGGTCCTGGCAACGGTCAATCTGACCTTCATCAAAGAGCTCGTCTCGCAGATGAAGGTCGGCGTGGAAGGCCGGGCCTATGTCGTCGACCGTTCCGGCCGGCTGATCGCGCATCCCGATCTCCGCTTCGTCCTGAGAGGCACGAATCTGCTGCCGCTCCTGCAGGCCTATCCGCGGCCGGACGTTCAAGGCGCGATGCTGCCCGGCAACAGCCTGTCGACCCGCGATATCGAGGGGCGGGCTGTCCTGTCGGTCGTCGCGCCCGTGCCGAATCTCGACTGGAGCGTCATCGTCGATCTGCCGCAAAGCGAGGCTTATGCGCCGATCTACGCTTCGATCCTGCGCTCGTTGATCATCCTCGCCGGGGCGCTGCTCGTCACCGTGGTGACCAGCATCCTGCTCAGCGGGCGCCTGGTCGCACCGGTCCGGGCGCTGACCGAAGGCGCTGCCCGGATCGGCGAGGGCCAGCTCGACGAGCGCATCGACATTCGCACCGGCGACGAGCTCCAGGAACTCGGCGACCAGTTCAACCTGATGGCTGAGCGTTTGCAGGAGAACCGGAGCATCCTGGAGGACAAGGTGTCCCAGCGCACGGCCGCCCTCGCCAAGGCGCTCGACCAGGCATCGGCCGGGCAGCGCGCCGCCGAACAGGCGCGCGAATTGGCCGAGGAGGCGACCAAAGCCAAATCACGCTTCCTGGCGGTGGTGGGTCACGACATCCGCACGCCCTTGTCGGGCGTGCTCGGCGTGCTCGAAATCCTCGACCGCAAGCGCATGAGCCAGCGCGACCGGCGGCTGGTCGAAATGGCGGCGACCTCCGGCGAGACGCTGATCGACCTCGCCAATGCGACGCTCGACCTCTCGCGACTGGAGGCAGGCACGGAGAGCCTGGAGAAGCGTGACTACGAGCCGGGGCCCCTGCTCGCTGCGGCCATTGCACTGATGCGGCCGGCAGCCGAGCGCAAGGGTCTCGCGCTCCGTCTCGACATCGAGCCCGTCGCCATGGCGAGGCTCAACGGCGATCCCGGCAAGATCAACCGGATCGTCCAGAATCTCCTGCGCAATGCGATCAGCTTCACCGATGCCGGCGAGATCGAGATCGGCGCCGCCCTGGAGCCGGCCGACGACGCGTCCGGGCCGATGCTGGTGATCGCGGTGCACGATACCGGCATCGGCATCGATCCCGCCATGCAGCGCCGCATCTTCCAGGATTTCGTGCAGGTCGATCCCGACACCGGGCGGCGTTCCGGCGGGGTCGGTCTGGGCCTGGCGATCTGCACCAAGCTTGCAAACCTGATGGGTGGCTCGATTTCGGTCCTCAGCGAAGTCGGGGTCGGCAGCACCTTCTGGGTCAGGTTGCCGGCGGCAGCCGCGACGAGCGCTGCGCATGCGCCGCATGCGGAGACGGCCGAGACGCCGCTCGTCGTGCTCGTCGTTGATGACGAGCCCGTCACGCGGGAGGTGGCGCGGATCATGATCGCCAAGGCCGGGCACCGGGTGCTGACCGCCAGCTCCGGTGAGGCTGCGCTGGCGCTGCTGGCGTCGAAGCGCGTCGATCTCGTGCTGCTCGACATGCACATGACCGGCATGGACGGCATTGAGACCGCGGCCGCGATCCGGGCCATCCCGGAGATCGCCTGCCCGGCGATCGTGGCGCTGACCGCCGATGTCTCGCCGGAGACGATGCGCCGGCTTCTCGCAGCGGGCATGACTACGATCGTGCCCAAGCCCGCGACCTCCGCGGCCTTGCGGCAGGTGCTGACACGCAACGCGCGCAGGCCGGGCCGCCTGGCGAATGCGAGCCTGTCGCCGGACCACCCCGTCGACGACGCCTTCCTCGACGAGCAGGCGCTGCTGGTCGGAGCCGAACGCATGGGGCGGCTCGTCGCGCTGTTCCAGACGGTCTCGGGAGATATTCTGGAGCAGCTTGGCCGAGCGATCGAGCAGGGCGACCGCAAGGCGCTGGAGCGAGCGGCGCATCAGTTCGCGAGTTCGGCCAGTGCGCTGGGCCTAGGCCAGGCTGTGACCATCGCATCGGCGATCGAGGCTGAGGCGCGCATCGCATCCTTGCAGGTCATGGCGCAGGCGGTGGCCGATCTGGCGCGGGCGCGCGGCGAGGCGCTGGCGGCGCTCGCATTGCGAGGCGCGACGGCTGCCAAGGGCGTGTCGGAGGATCAGGCGTTACGGTCGGCGAAGATACCGAGCTTGTAGCCGATGCCGCTGACGGTTGCGATCACCCCCGGATCGCCGGCTCCCGTCAGCTTGCGTCGCAGCCGCGCCACCAGCGCGTCGACGGTGCGGGCATCGACCTCGCCATGGCGGTTGCTGACGACCTCGATCAGGTAGTCGCGGCTGAGCGGCCGGCCATTGCTGTCGACGAGCGCGGCGAGCAGGTCGAACTCGCCCCGCGTCAGGCGGATCGGGTCGCCGTTGACCGTCGCCAGCTCGCGCCGCAGCAGGTCGATCATGAAGGGGCCGAAGGTGATCGTGGTGCTGCGCCGCGCCGTATCGCGCTCGATCTTGCGACGGCGCAGCAGCGAGCGCGTCCGCGCCAGCAGATCGCGCAGATTGACCGGCTTGGTGACGTAGTGGTCGCCTGCGAGCTCGAGCCCGACGATTCGGTCGATGTCGGTGTCGCGGCGCGTGACGAAGATGATGCCCGCGTCGGAAAAGCCCTGCAGCTCCTTGGCGAGATCGAAACCGTCGCCATCGGGCAAAACGACATCGAGGAAGATCAGTTCGGGCTTGACCCGCCGCACCACCCTGCGCGCCTCGGCCACGCTCTCGGCCTCTTCGACCCTGAAGCCCTGGTCGGCGAAATAGCCCGAGATCATGGCGCGCGTTACCGGGTCGTCCTCGACGATGACGAGGCGTTCGCGGTTTGCCGCCGCAGTTTCGCTCGTCGCATTCATGCCCGAAGCGCACCTGTCAGATCAGATCCGGCCTGAAGCGCCGGTTGCATGCGCCGAGCCCCCGGCGCGCCCATACGATCCAACTGTCCGATGGGCTTTGCAAGGCGATGCGCGCGGGCAGCGTGAATGCCGGTTCACGAAAGCGGGACATCTTGCACGAAAGGAAGACATCTTGCGGGGAGGAGACAGGTTTTTGGGGAGCGCGACTGGTGCGGATATTCGTGGGCGCCGGCAGGCAGATATTAATCATGGCAAGCAATAGCGCTGTGTTGCGCTTTGTTTCTGCACCGGGATTTAGGATTTCTCGCAGAAGAAAGCGCTCGCCCGAATAGTGGAAACTCGGCTGGGCCTCGTGGCTGCGCGCCTTTCGTTCGCCGTCGAGCAGATTCTTGGTGGAAGACGATTCTTGACGGAAGAGAAGGGTGACATGGCTCTCAAGGCGATGATCAGGGCGATGAGGCCGCATCATTGGCTGAAGAACGGACTCGTCTTCATCCCGATCCTGCTGAATCATGAGGTCTTCGATCTGGAGTCGCTCGGGCATGGGCTCGTCGCCTTCATCTCCTTCAGCCTGATGGCCTCGTCGATCTATCTTCTCAACGACATCGTCGATGTCGAAGCCGACCGCCGGCATCCGACGAAATGCAAGCGCCCGCTGGCTGCCGGCGAGATCACCGCGCGTCAGGCCTATATGGCGGTTCCCGTCTTGCTGGCCGCCGCTTTCGCCCTGTCCCTGCTGCTGCCGCAGCCCAAGCTCTTCGTGCTGGCGTTGACGGCCTATCTCGGTCTCGCCTTGGCCTATCTCTTCGTCCTCAAGCGCAAGCTTCTGGTCGATGTGCTGGGGCTGGCCGCGCTGCATACCTTGCGCATCCTCGCCGGCAATGCCGCCGCCGCGATCCCGCTCTCGTCATGGCTGCTCGCCTTCTCGATGTTCCTGTTCCTGAGCCTGGCGCTGGTAAAGCGCTATGCCGAGCTCAGGATCACGCAAGACCAGTCGGGGTTGAAAAAGGCCGGGCGCGGTTATCATGCCGAGGATATCGAGGCGCTCTCGCAGCTCGGCATGGCATCGGGCTGCACCTGCGCCCTGATCCTGGCGCTCTATGTCGACAGCGCCGCGGTGAAGCAGCTTTACCGTCACCCGGAGCTGATCTGGCTGGTCTGCCCGATCGTCCTTTACCAGATGTCGCGGGTCTGGTTCCTGGCCAGACGCGGCATGATGCCTGACGATCCGCTCGTCTTCATGATCCGCGACTGGCGTAGTCAGGTGACGGGCTTGATGGTTCTGCTGATCATGGTCTTGGCGACGATCCTGCCGTGAGCGAGATCCTGCTATGAGCGAGATCCTGCTATGAGCGAGATCCTGCTATGAGTGAGATCTTGCCGGAATGCCGCTCCTGGGGCGGGCTTGTCGCCCGAAATACCGAGATCGTTGCGGCCGAACCCTGGATCGCCGCGCCGTCGCAGCAGCGGACGCCGGCCCTGGCTTATGGCAATGGCCGCTCCTATGGCGATTCCTGCCTGAACGATGGCGGCGTGCTCATCCTGGGCCGCAGCCTCGATCGAATCCTCGCCTTCGACCGCGCGAGCGGCCTCCTGACTTGCGAGGCGGGCGTGCTGCTCGACGATGTGCTGAAGCTTACCGTTCCGGCCGGCTGGTTTCCGCCGGTGACGCCCGGCACCGCATTCGTCACGATTGCCGGTGCGCTGGCCAATGACGTCCATGGCAAGAACCACCATCGCGCCGGCACCTTCGGCAGGCATGTGCGCGCCTTCGAACTGATCCGCTCGGATGGCAGCCGCCTGACTTGCGCGCCCGACCTGAACAGCGAGCTTTTCGCGGCGACCATTGGAGGCTTCGGCCTCACCGGTCTGATCACGCAGGTGACGCTGCAATTGATGCCGGTCACCTCCGCCGAAATGCAGCAGGAGGTGCTGCATTTCGACGGGCTCGACCGCTTCTTCGCGATCTCGGCTGAATCCGATGCGAGCCATGACTATACCGTCGCCTGGATCGACTCGCTGGCGAGCGGAGCGCAATTCGGTCGCGGCGTCTTCTTCCGGGCCAATCATGCAACGGGGGGTGATGCGCCGCTCGCGCGCTCGAAGCGGCCGCTGCCGTTTCCGATCAGGCCGCCGATCCCGCTGATCAACGGGCTGACCTTGCGCGTCTTCAATGCGCTCTACCGGGCGGCGCAACCCTCGTCGCCTGAGCCGCGGCGCATTCCCTATCGGCCATTCTTTTATCCGCTCGATCGTGTCGCCAACTGGAACCGCGCCTATGGACCCAAGGGCCTGCGCCAGTTCCAATGCGCGGTGCCGACGGCCCATGCCCGCAAGGCGGTGGAGGCGATGCTGAGGCGCACGCTGGCGGCGGGTGAAGCTTCGTTCCTGACCGTGCTCAAGCTCTTCGGCGATATGCCGTCGCCCGGCATGATGTCGTTCCCGATCGCGGGGGCGACCCTGACGCTCGACTTTCCCAATCGCGGGGCGCGCACGGAGGCGCTTCTGGCGGAGCTCGACCTGATCACGATCGAAGCCGGCGGACGCGTGAACCCCTATAAGGATGCGCGCATGTCGCCGGCGACATTCGAGGCCTCCTTCCCGGATTGGCGGGAGTTTGCGCGCCATATCGATCCGGGCTGCTCGTCGAGCTTCTGGCGACGGGTGACGGCGGGTTGAGCGTCACGGCGGTGAAGTCCTAGTTTTCGTGGCTCCTCCGGCGTTTCCGGCAAATCCGCATCGTCATCCTGGGCGACCGCAGGTCGACCCGGGATCCATCGGAGGGCCAATCCTTTAAAGGGCCGGGCCTCCGATGGATCCCGACGCTCCGCGGAGTTTATCCTTGGGCCGATCGAAGATCGGACCCGAGGGCTTCGGCCAGGATGACGCGCAGATATGATGCTCGTCTCGGAGACTGAAAAAAACTTCGCCCTCCTTTGAACCTCTCAGCTCCCCGCCGCGACCAATGCTCATGGAGGGCGAATGGTTCGCCCCCGATCGAACCTCGGGAGATGCCGTCATGACCAGCTTCAAGAAGACCGCGACCGCCGCTCTGGCCGCCCTCACCCTCTCCACCGCCATTCTCGCCGGCGCGGGCAGCGCGGAAGCCTATCCGCGCCATCGTGGCTGGGGCGTCGGCGCCGGCATCGTCGGAGCGCTTGCCGTCGGCGGCCTGCTCGCGGCCTCCGCCAACCGCGCCTATGCCGAGCCCGTCTATGACGAGGATGCTCCGGTGCGCCGCTGCGAGATGGTCGAGCGCGTCAACCGCTTCGGCGAGGTCGTCGGCTACCGCAAGGTCTGCTCGCTCTACTGAGCCGCAACCATGGCCCGCATCGATCCGGTCCCTCGGTTCCCCCGAGGGGCCGGATGGCGTTTTGGGGCCTGAAGAGCGTAGATTTATGATTCCGGCGCCTCAGCCTGGCAAACCGCCTCGAGCGCCCAGCCCTCGGGAGCGATGACGAAGGCGGCGTAGTAGCTCGGCCCGTAATGCAGGCGCAGGCCGGGCGCGCCATTGTCGCGTCCGCCGGCCAAAAGCGCCGCAGCGTGGAAGGCATCGACCGCAGTGCGTGTTGGCGCGTTGAAGGCGAGATGAAAACCCGGCCCGGGCGGGGAGGCCTGCGGCCGCAGTTTCAGCGCCAAGAGATCGCCGCCGCCGGGCGGCCCGTAGCCGGCGGCATCCGGAGCGGTCCAGACGCGAACCAAGCCGAGCGGGCCAAGCGCCGCATCATAGAAGGCGATGGCGGTGGTGAGATCGCGGACGCCGAAGGAGAGATGGCCGAGCATGAAGCACCCTCTGTTTCGGTAATCCTTGGTTTCGGCAAGCCTGCCCCGGGCTTCCGCCAGCGCATGTCAGCGGCTCCTGTGCGAAAAGAAAAGGGCCGGCGAACCGGCCCTTTCAGAGATTGTGTGACAACTGGCCTCAGCCCTTCGCCACCGCGACCTTGCGCAGATAGTCGGTGACGATCTTGGTGATGCCGCGCGAGAGCAAATCGTCGAGCGCCGCGATGAATTCGTCGCATTGCTCGCGGGTGACGATCAGCGGCGGCTCCAGGCGGATGACGTTGCGGTTGTATTCGGTGAAGGCGACGAGCATGTCGTAATCCTTCAGCAAGAGCGCGCCGATGAAGCCGCAGAGCGAGCCTTTCAGCTTGTCGTCGAGCAATGCGACCATGTGCTTGAGGCCAAACGGCATGGTCTCGCTGATGTCGTTGAACTCGATGCCGATCATCAGGCCGCGCCCGCGGATCTCCTTGAGCAGGCTCGGATGCTTCACGCGCAGGCCGTTGAGCTTCTCGATGAGATAGTCGCCCTGGCGCTGGGCGTTGCCCATGAGGTCTTCCTCATAGAGCACGTTCAGCGCCTCGATCGCCGAGATGCAGGCCTCGCCCATGCCGCCGAAGGTGGCCTGAGCATGGATCAGCGCGGTCTTGGGCTTGCCATAGGCCTTCATGTAGATCTCGCGGCGGGCGATCATCGCACCCATCGCCGCCTTGGAACCGCCGAGCGCCTTGGCGAGCGCGGTCACGTCCGGCACCACGCCGTCGCGCTCGAAGGCGAAGAACTGTCCGGTGCGGCCGAGACCGCACTGGACCTCGTCGGCGACCCAGAGCACGCCATGCTTGTCGCAAAGCGCACGCAATTCACGCCAGAAGCCGAGCGGCGCCTCGACGATGCCGCCGCCGCCCTGGATCGTCTCCATCACGACGATGCCGATCGCGGGATCGCTTTCGAGTGCCTGGCGCACCGCTTCGATATCGCCGAAGGGCACCTTGACCCGGTTCTCGACCAGCTTGAATTGCGACTGGTAAAGGTTGGAATCCGTGACCGAGAGCACGCCCTTGGTCTTGCCGTGGAAGGAATTCGCCGCGTGCAGGATTTTCGAGCGCGCCGGTCCCTGCGCCTGCTCGGCGACCTTCAGCGCCGCCTCCATCACCTCCGATCCGGTCGAGCCGAAGAAGACCATGTCGAGATCGCCAGGCGCGATCGCGGCGAGGTTGGCGGCGAGCGCCGAGGCGTATTGCGACATGAAGGCCATGCAGATCTCATGGCGGTTCTCGTCCTGGAACTTCTGCCGCGCCGCGACGATGCGCGGATGGTTGTGGCCGAAGGCGACCGAGCAGAAGCCGCCGAAGAAATCGAGGATCTTGCGGCCATCGCGGGTGATGTAATGCATGCCCTGGGCGCGATCGACGATGATCTTGTCGAAGCCGAGCAGTTTCAGGAAATGCACCTGGCCGGGATTGACATGGGCGGTGAAGAGCTCGCGCACGGTCGCGGCGTCGAGCTGCTTGGCCTCCTCGACGCTGTAGAGCTTCGGGCGAGCCGGTGCATCATCGGTCTTGAAAGCGGGCATGCTCATGCTGCGAGGCTCCTCTGCGCCTGATTTCGGATGTCTTTGCTCTTGCGGTATTCGGTGTAGGCGGCGAGCAGCATGTCCTCGTCGCGGTGCTTGGGCGTCCAGCCGAGCTCGCGCTTGGCCTTGGAGGTGTCGAGGATGCAGATCTCGTCGGCGATCATGTACTGCTCCGGGTCCATGATCGGCAGGTTGATCCAGTCGAGCGTGTTCAGCGTCAGCTTGACCAGCGGCGCCGGCGTCGGCAGCAGGATCGATTTCGAGCCCGCATGCGCGATCAGGTCGCCGAGCAGCTTCTTCACCGGCGGCGGATCGTCCGAGCCGAGATTATAGGCGCTGTTGGGGAAGCCGGCCTTCCAGGCCGCTATGCAGGCGCTGGCGCAGTCGAACACCGAGATGAACTGATAGGGGTTTTTGCCCGAGCCGATCATCGGCACCGGCAGGTTCATGTCGATCAGCGTGAACAGCTTGACCAGGATGCCGAGCCGGCCCGGCCCGATGATCAGGCGTGGCCGGAAGATCGGAATCTGGAAACCCTTGTCGCGATAGCCCTGCGCCAGCGTCTCGGTGGCGAGCTTGCTCTCGCCATATTCGCCGAGCGGCTTGGCGGGATGGGTCTCGTCCTGCGGCACGGTGACGGAATGGCCGTAGATCATGTCCGTGGTGAAGTGGACGAGCTTGTTGGCGCCGTTCTTCTCCATCCAGGCCAGGATATTGGCGGTGCCATGATAGTTTACCGGCCAGAAGAAATCGTGGCGCTCCTTGCGGATCACGATGGGCGAAAGCATCTTGGCCGAGAGATTGTAGACGAGGTCGTCCTTGGTGAGCGGGATGGCGTTCACGCTCTCGGCGCTGGTCACGTCGATGTGCTGGAACGGCACCTTGGCGTAATGCGCATGGCCGCTCTTGACGATGTCGGCGACCAGCACCTCCTCGCCCATGGCCGCCAGATCCGCCGCCAGATGCGAGCCGACGAAACCGTCTCCGCCGATGATGATATGTTTCATGGGTTCAGGTCTTCCGGACTGGGTCAGCGCGGCAGGCGCGGCGGGGTGCGGACCGGCACCGGGACCGGCCGGAGCACGGGTTTCGGCTCCAGCAGCATGCCGAGACGAAGGAAGAGGCGTGCGATCAGATCCATGTCGGTCCCTCAGCTCTGTGCGATGAAGATGGTGCCCAGCATGATCAATCCGATGCCGGCAATGCGGGCAGGGCTCAGATCCTCCTGGAAGAAGAAATAGGCGTAAACCGCGACCAGGACGTAGGCGAGGCTCAGGAACGGATAAGCGTAGCTGATCTGAACCTTCGACAGCACGACGAGATGCGAGGCCATGCTGACCACGAAGGTGCACAGGCCGAAGAAAACGAAAGGGTTGAAGACGACGCGCAGGATCGTGGCGATCAGCCCGTCCTGGCCGGGGTCGAGCTGGCCGACGCCGGTCATGCCGCGCTTGAGCATGAGCTGAGCCGCAGCGTTGGTCAGCACCGTGAACAGGATCAGGGGAATATAGGAGTTCATCGGGCGATCAATTTTCCGTGCGGCCAGTGGGCCTTTGAATGACGCGGAAATTACTTCAAATACCTTACGTTGCGGTCCTTACTTCCGCGTAACGTTAAGATGATCCTGCCGGGATCTCATAAAGGCGGAATGACTTCACTTCGCGCCGCAGTTGGTATGCGAGCGAGCGCAGGCTCTTGGCCCGCGGCTTGCTACCCACGCCTCGGTTCGCCGACCCGTTCGACGTTGCTCGCCGCATGACCGAAGGATGCCTGAGGCGGGCACGGCCGACATTCCGGTGCTGACATTTCCAAGGAGGAGCCGAGACCATGAAGCGCGAAGAACTCACCGAGAAGATCCTCGACATCAAGCGCGAGAAGGGCTGGAGCTGGAAATACATCACCGGGGAAATCGGCGGCATGTCCGAGGTGCTGATCGTCGGCGCGCTCCTGGGCCAGATGAAACTGGTCAAGCCGTTGGCGGAGAAAGCTGCGACCTTGTTCGGCCTTACCGAGAACGAGAAGCGGATGCTCAACGAGGTGCCCTATCGCGGCACGGGCACGCCGATGCCGCCGACCGACCCGTTGATCTACCGTTTCTACGAGATGGTGATGGTCAACGGCCCGGCCTGGAAGGCGCTGATCGAGGAGGAGTTCGGCGACGGCATCATGTCGGCGATCGATTTCAACATCGAGTTCGAGCGTGAGCCGAACCCGAAGGGCGACCGCGTCAAGATCGCCATGTCGGGCAAGTTCCTGCCGTATAAATATTACGGCAACGAGCAGGGCATTCCCGATTACGGCTTCAAGGAAGCGTAGAGCATGTCCGCGTTTCTCCGAATCGCGGACATGCTCTACGTCCTTGTTTTATCGCATTTTCTTCATGCGAACTGGTGCCCGCTTCGCTCGAAAATGCTCTAGCCTGTCGGTTCATGGCGTCGTGCAAGAGATCGCGCGTGTGTTCGGGAGCGTGTAAATATTGTTATAGTATAACATTTCCGACGTCAGGAAAGCGCATGTAGTAATCGTACTGTCACATACGCTTCCTAACGGTCGCCGACGGATATCGAACGGGTTCGAGCGGAGACGGGCATGCGCGCGCAAAAATGGCTGATGACGATCCTGGCGACAGGGCTTGCCGGGGCCACTCCCGCGCTGTCGCAGACGATCTATCCGATCAACCGGGCTGAAATCCTCGCGGGCTCGCGCTTCGATTTCAAGGTCGAGTTCCCCAACGCGCCGACCTCGGCTGATGTGACGGTCACGATCAACGGCAAGCCCGCAGCCGACATCTTCGGCAAGCCGACCGCCTTCACCCAGAACGAGGAAGGCCAGAAGCATTCGGCGCTGTGGCTGCGTGGCGCGACGCTGCCGGCCGGCAACTACGTCGTCGAGGCGACGCAAGGGGCGAACAAGGCGACGGTGAAATGGCAGGTCTTCGCGACGGCCCAGCCGCGCCGGGCCAAGAACGTCATCCTGTTCATCGGCGACGGCATGTCGGTGGCGCATCGCACTGCGGCGCGGATCATGTCCAAGGGCTGGGAAGAGGGCCGCTTCAATGGCGAACTCGCCATCGACGACATGCCCAACATGGCGCTGATCTCGACCTCGGGCAGCGATTCCATCGTCACCGACAGCGCCAACAGCGCCCATGCCTACACCACGGGCCACAAATCCTGCGTCAACGCGCTTGGCGTCTACTGCGCCAAGAACGCGCTGACGCTGGACCACCCCAAGGTCGAGACCATCTCGGAGCTGATCAAGCGCCGCAACAAGATGACGATCGGCGTCGTCACCAATGCCGAGATCGAGGATGCGACGCCGGCCGCCATGGTCGCCCATACCCGCCGACGCTCGGATTACAACGACATCGTCAAGATGTTCTACGATGTGAAGCCGGACGTGATCATGGGCGGCGGCTCGCCGAACTTCCTGCCCAAGACGACGCCGGGCTCCAAGCGCACCGATGATCTCGACTTCATCGCCCAGTTCAAGGCGGCCGGCTACAGCATCGCCACGACCAAGACCGAGATGAATGCGGCCGCCGCTTCCGGCGCCAAGAAGCTGCTCGGCCTCTACAACACCAGCAATGTCGACGGCGCCTTCGATCTGCGCCTCGCCAAGAAGGGCAGCATCGCCAAGTTCCCCGACCAGCCCGACGTCGCCGAGCAGACCAAGGCTGCGATCGACATGCTGAAGAGCAATGAGGACGGCTTCTTCCTGATGGTCGAGTCCGGCCGCATCGACAAATACAGCCACTCGCTGGATTGGGAGCGGGCCGTGTTCGACACGATCATGCTCGACAACGCCGTCAAGATCGCCAAGGATTTCGCCGGTGAGCGCAACGACACGCTGATCATCGTCGTGCCCGATCATACCCATGCGGTCTCGCTCGTCGGCACCTATGATGACGAGCGCCCGGGTCAGCTCCTGCGCGACAAGCTCGGCACCTATGCCGACTCCAAGGCGCCGAATTACGGTCCGCTCGACGCCGATGGCTATCCGACCAACGTCAACACCTCGCGCCGCCTCGCCGTGGTCTTCGGCACCTATCCCGACACCTGCGACACGGGCCGCCCCTTCATGGATGGCGAGCGCGTTCCGGCGGTGAAGAGCGCCGACGGCAAGACCAATGTCGCCAACGAAGCCGACTGCACCGGGCCGCTGGCGACGCGCAAGGTCGGCAACCTGCCTTTCGACGCGAATTCGGGCGTGCATTCCGGCGATGACGGCATCTTGACCGCGATGGGCCCGGGAGCCGAGAAATTCCGCGGCCACAAGCCCAACACCTATGTCTTCCGTGTGATGGCGGAAGCGCTGGCGCTGGGCGGCGAGTGAGCCGGTCCTGATCCGAGGCGAATGGTCCGTGCAGCAACCGATCCTCCTCGCAAGACTGTCCCGTCGCGGGCTCCTTCAGGGGCTCGCGACGCTCGCGTTCTGCGAGGCCGCCTCCGCGGACGAGGCGACGATCAGTTTCGACGGGCTCTACAAATCCTTCGGCGTGCTCGGCTTCCAGTTCTCGGATCGCGCCACGAGCCTGCGCGGGCAGGAGGTGCGCATGCTCGGCTACATGGCGCCGCCGCTGAAGCCCGAGAGCCATTTCTTCGTGCTGACGCGCGAACCCCTGGCGATCTGCCCATTCTGCCAGTCCGATGCCGACTGGCCGGTCGATATCGTCGTGGTCTTCATGAAGGCGGTGACGCCGATGGTCAGTGCCGGGCAGAAGGTCGCGGTCTCCGGACGTCTCGAAATCGGCTCCGCGATCGATGCCGAGACCGGCTTCGTCAGCCAGATCAGACTCGTCGATGCCAGTTTTCACGTCGCTTGAACGGCAGCCGGCGGCTGCGGCGCGGGCGCTGCAGTTGACCGGGGTCAGGCTCGACCATCGAGGCGGCGATGGCCGGCCGTTCCGGGTGCTCGATCTCGCCGGCCTGGCGATTCCAGCTGGCGCACGGGTGGGTCTGCGCGGCGCCTCGGGCTCGGGCAAGACCTCGCTGCTGCATCTCGTCGCCGGGCTGATCCGGCCCGATGCCGGTTCGGTCAGCTGGGGCGACATAATGGTCTCGGATCTGCCTGTCGGCGCCCGCGACCGCTGGCGCCAGGCGACGCTGGGCTTCGTCTTCCAGGATTTTCACCTGATCCCCGAGCTCGACGTCGCGGCGAACATCACCTTGCCCCTGACCTTCTCGCAGTGGCGGATCGGGCCGGCTGAGCATGAGCGGGCGGCGATGCTCGCGGCCCGGATGGGGCTGACCGATCTTCGGCGCAAGGCGGGCGTGCTGTCGCGCGGCGAGCAGCAGCGCGTGGCGATTGCGCGCGCGGTTTTGCTGCGGCCTGCGCTGATCCTTGCCGATGAGCCCACAGCCAGCCTCGACGCTGCCCATGCCGCCGAGGTCGGAGCGCTCCTGGTCGAGGTCGCAACCGAAACCGGTGCGACCCTGATCTGCGCCTCGCATGATACGGCGCTGCTGGCGCGGATGGACCGGCGCATCGAGCTTGCGGTAGCCCCCGCCGCGCCGATCGAGAGCGCGGCATGAACCCGCTCCCGATGGTCTGGGCCGATATCCGGGCCCTGCGCTGGACGGCGCTGGCGATCATCGTGCTGGTGGCGCTTGCGGTCGCTGTCGGGGTGGCGATCGGGGCGCAGGAGCGGGCCTTGCGGCGCAGCTCGGCGGCTGCGGCCGAGGATTTCGACCTGCTGATCGGTGCGCCGGGCAGCCAGACACAGTTGCTGATGTCGGCGGTCTATCTCCAGCCGGATGCGGTGCCGCTGATGGACGGGCGATTGCTCAACACGCTGGCGCGGGATGAGCGTGTCGCCGGCGTCGCGCCGATCGCCTTCGGCGACGTCAGCAAGAGCTATGTGATCGTCGGCACCACGGCGGCCTTTGCCGGCCGCTGGGGGCGGCTCGCGCCATCGCAGGGTCGGCTCTTCGCGAGGGAGGGCGAGGCGGTGCTGGGGGCCGATGTCAGCTATGGCCTCGGCGACAGCATCGCGCCATCGCATGGCGTCCTCGGCGCAACCGCGCGTCCGGGCGTGGCGCATGAGGACGAGGCCGGGCATCGCCATGCCGGTCACGACTATGTCGCGGTCGGGCGGTTGCCGCGCCTCGGTTCGCCCTGGGACCGGGCGATCCTGGTGCCGGTCGAGAGCGTCTGGGAGATCCATGGCCTCGCCAATGGCCACGCCGTGGATGACGGCCGGATCGGGCCGCCTTTCGACGGGCCGCGGATCCCCGGCGTGCCGGCCCTGGTCGTCAAGCCGCGCAGCGTCGCCGGCGCCTATGCCTTGCGGGCGCAATATCGCCAGGGCGGTACGATGGCGTTCTTTCCCGCCGAGGTTCTGGTCACGCTCTACCGCGCGCTTGGTGATGTCCGCAGTGTCCTGGTCGCAGCCTCCTTCCTCAATGCGCTGCTGATCCTGGCGGCGGTCCTGCTGTTGCTGATCGCGGTCGCGGGCCTGCGGCGGCGGCGCTATGCGATCCTGCGGGCGCTGGGCGCGCCACGCGGCTATGTGCTGCTGGTCGTCTGGCTGGGCATGGCCGGGCTGATCGGCGCAGGCTGCGTCGCGGGCCTGCTGGCTGGCGCGGTGCTGACGACAGCGCTGTCAGGCGTCATCGCCGGGCAGACCGGGCTGCGGCTCGTCTTCGCGATCGAGAGCCAGGAGATCGCCTTCGTGGCGGCGCTGCTTCTCATCGGCAGTGCGATCACGCTGGTGCCGGCGCTGATGTCCTATCGCGCCCCGGCGGTCGCCGGCCTGCGCGACTGAGTTCGTTTACCCATACGCTGCTGTCGCGATTTGACATCGAGCAGCCTAAACTTGCACCGAACCCGAGCGTGGTGCGCAGCATGCCTCTCCCCAATCGCGTCAGCCCCGATGGCAGCCTCTTCGCCGATCCGGCGCGCGGCCTGTTCTATGGCAATCGCGGTGGGCGTTTCCACGATCCGCGGTCGCACGCCGTGCCGACGCGGCTTTATGCCAACCGGCAATGGCTCTGCTGTGTGCTCTCCTTCAAGGGCCGCAGCCGGACGGTCTGGGGGCAGGGCTATACCGAGCTGTTCTTCTGCGATGAGGTGACCGCGCTCGCCGCCGGGCACCGGCCCTGCATGGAATGCCGTCGCGCGGATGCGCTGCACTATCGTGCGGCATTGGTGAGCGGGCTCGGCTTGAGCGAGATGCCGCTCTTTCCGGCGATCGACCAAAGGCTCGATGCGGAGCGGCGCATCGGCCGCGCGAAGCGCCTGCACCAGCTGGAGGCGGGCGCATTGCCCGATGGCGCGATGCTCGCGACTGAAGCGGGATTTCTGGCTCTCAGGGGGGATGCCGGACTGCTCTGGTCGCCATCGGGCTATATCGCGCGCCGGCCTCGTCCAACTGGCGCGGTCGCCGTCTTGACGCCGCCGGCGACGCTGAGCGCGCTGATGAACGGCTATCAACCGAGCTGGCATCCCAGCGTCACAGCGTTCGCCTGAAACTGAGCGAACCCGATTGCCAGCCTCCTGCCCCAAGGGCAACGTGCCGCGGCCGAGTCTGAAGGGCTTGCCGATTTCGGCCTGCGAAGATCGGCCGGCTCTAGAGCATTGCGCGAAAAAGTGGGTACCGGTTTTTCGCATGAGCAATGCTCCAGACTTTTAGGATCTGGGCGCTGGGGAGATAGCGATGTTGTCGAACATGATCCGGGCTTTCGCCGTTGCCGCTGTGATGGTCACCATGCCGGCCCTGGCGGGCCCGCTCACCCTCACCGCGGCCGACCCCGTCGCGACCGTGACGATCCCCGAGGAATGGTCGGGCAAGACAATCGCGCGCGGGCTCGAGATCAAGACGCCCGACGAGGAGGTCTATCTCTGGTTCGAGCTGATTGCGCCCGGCGAGATGGCCAGCGTTCAAAAGGAGCATGACCGCTATTTCGAGAAGGAGGGCGTCACAGTCACCGGCGCGTCCGAGACCAAGAAGTCCGAGGTCAATGGCCGGGCCTGGTCCTTCACCGAACTCGCCGCAACCAATAAGGACGGCCCCTCGATCATCCGCTATGTCGCGATCAATCCGAATGTGGCGAGCGGCAAGATCATCCTGATGACCTATTGGGCTTCGCCGGATGGCGACAAGACCCATGACGCCGCCATGTCCAAGCTGATCGATGGCATCAGCTTCAAATAGCGCGCCCTTCCGGGGGCTTTCCTGGGATTGAGGAACCTTTCGCGCCATGGGGGCGTTGCCCCAGCATGGTCCGTTCGAAAGAGGTTTTTCAATGCGCTCGATTGCTTTGTGGCTCCTTGGTGTGCCGATTCCGCTGATCATCCTGCTCTGGTTCTTCATGCGCTGAAGCGGAGGGCCGCTTCGCTTCACATTTGCAGTGGCCGGGCCTCGCTCCGGCCATTGCCATGTCTGGTTGCTGGCCATGTCGGGCTGCTGACAGAGTCCGTCAGGCGTAGATGCTTTCCCGGTTGCGCGCGGCGCGCATGCCCGCAGCATCGCAACATGCCGTGATCTCACCTATATGCCGCCCATGCAGCCAATCATTTCCGTCGCCAACCTGTCGAAGACCTACAAATCGGGCTTCAGCGCGCTCAAGGGCGTCGACCTGTCGATCCGGCGCGGCGAGATCTTCGCGCTGCTCGGGCCCAATGGCGCCGGCAAGACCACGCTGATCAGCATCATATGCGGGCTGGTCAACCCCAGCAGCGGGCAGGTTCTGGCCGACGGGCACGACATCGTCACCGATTATCGCGCCGCGCGCGCCAAGATCGGCCTCGTGCCGCAGGAGCTGACGACGGACGCTTTCGAGACCGTCTGGAGCACGGTCAATTTCAGCCGGGGCCTGTTCGGCAAGCGCCGGGATCCGGCTCTGGTCGAGCAGGTGCTGAAGGACCTCACGCTCTGGGACAAGCGCGACACGCAGATCCGGATGCTGTCAGGCGGGATGAAGCGGCGCGTGCTGATCGCCAAGGCGCTCGCGCATGAGCCGGAGATCCTGTTCTTGGACGAACCGACGGCGGGCGTCGATGTCGAGCTGCGCCAGGATATGTGGAAGCTCGTGCGCCGGCTCCAGGAGCGCGGGGTCACCATCATCCTGACGACGCATTACATCGAAGAGGCCGAGGAGATGGCCGACCGGATCGGCGTCATCAGCAAGGGCGAGATCATCCTCGTCGAGGAAAAAGCCGAGCTGATGCGCAAGCTCGGGCGCAAGCAATTGACCCTGTCGCTGCAGGAGCCGCTGGCTTCCGTGCCGCCTGCGCTGGCGAGCTACAATTTGGCGCTCGAGGCCGAGGGCAACGAGCTCGTCTACACCTACGATACCAAGGCCGAGCGCACGGGGATCACAGCGCTGCTGCAGGATCTCAGCCAGGCGAATATCCGCTTCAAGGACCTGCGCACCAGCCAGAGTTCGCTCGAAGACATCTTCGTCAGCCTGGTGAGGGACCGTCGATGACCGCGGCAATCGTCAACTGGCACGCCATCCGCGCGATCTATCTGTTCGAGATGGCGCGGACCTGGCGCACGCCGCTGCAGAGCATCGTCTCGCCGGTGATCTCGACCTCGCTCTATTTCATCGTCTTCGGCGGAGCGATCGGCTCGCATATGCCGGTGATCGGCGGCGTGCCTTACGGCGCCTTCATCGTGCCCGGGCTGATCATGCTGTCGCTGCTGACGCAGAGCATCGCCAACGCCTCCTTCGCGATCTATTTCCCGAAATTCACCGGCACGATCTACGAACTGCTCTCGGCCCCGGTCGCCTGGTGGGAGGCCGTGATCGCCTATGTCGGAGCCGCCGCGACGAAATCGATCCTGCTCGGGCTGATCATCCTGCTGACGGCCTCCTTCTTCGTGCCCGAGATCAGGATCGAGCATCCGTTCTTCATGCTGCTCTTCCTGGCGCTGACGGCGACCACCTTCAGCCTGTTCGGCTTCATCATCGGCATCTGGGCTGACGGTTTCGAACGTTTGCAGGTGGTGCCGCTGCTGATCGTGACGCCGCTGACCTTCCTCGGCGGCTCGTTTTATTCGATCGATATGCTGCCGGGCTTCTGGCGCACGGTCGCGCTGTTCAATCCGGTCGTCTACCTGATCAGCGGTTTTCGCTGGAGCTTCTATGGCGTCGCCGATGTCGGCCTCGGCGTCAGCCTGGGGATGACGCTGGTCTTCCTCGCGGCCTGCATCGCCGTCGTCGGCTGCATCTTCCGCACCGGCTATCGCCTGAAGAACTGAAGCCCTACAGCATCAGGCCGAATATCCTGTTCGGCCTGATGCTGTAGGGCTTCGATTCTGCATCGGCTTGTTCCGAAAACCGGTTCCCACTTTTCGGGTCGATACTCTCGGAGCTGTCGGCCAATCAGGCCGCCCGCACATCCCTGAAGAAGGTCTCGACCGCGCCACGCAGATCCTGCGCCTCGCGCGCCAGCTTCTCGGCCGTGACCAGAACCTGGCTCGCCGAAGCCGTCGCCGATTCGGACGCCGCCGTGACGTGCTCCATCTGGTTGGCGACGTTCGCCGTGCTGCTGGCCGTGGCCTGGGCGCTGCTGGCGATCTCGGAGGTCGCGATCCGCTGCTGGGTAGTGGCGCCGGCGATGGCGACGGTATGCTGCGCGACCTCGCTCATGACGGCCGCGATCATCTCGATGCTGACGACGGCGTCCTGCGTCTCGCGCTCGAAGGCACCGATCTGAGCAGCGATCTCATCCGTCGCCTGCGCGGTCCGGCTCGCCAGCAACTTGACCTCTCCGGCCACGACGCTGAAGCCGCGTCCCGCTTCGCCGGCGCGGGCGGCCTCGATGGTGGCGTTGAGTGCGAGCAGATTGGTCTGGGCGGCGATGTCGCGGATCAGCCCGACCACCTTGGCGATGTTGCTCGCTGCCTGCGCCAGATTGGCGACACTGGTGCTCGCCGCTTCAGCGTCCTGCGCCGCATTGGTGACGACGCTGTTGGCCTTGCCGACACGCTCGGCGATTTCCGCGATCGAGGCGGAGAGCTCTTCGGAGGCGGCGGCGACAGCGCGGACGCTGTCGGACGCATCGAGCGAGGCGCTGCGCGCGCCGCCGGCCTGCGAGGTGGCGTCGGTCGCGATGGTGGAAAGGCTCCGCGCCGTCGCTTCCATCTCGCGGGAGCTGGCGCGCACCGTGTCGAGCACGGCTTCGATCCTGACGTCGAAATCGGCAATCAATTGCTCGCGCCTGGCTTGCCGGCCCGCCCTGGCGGCCTCGGAAGCGCGTGCATCGGCCTCGAGCGAACCTCGCGCCCGGGCGTTGTCGCGAAACACCACGACGGCGCGCGCCATGCTGCCGATCTCGTCTGGCCGCGACGTTGACGGAATGGCGTCAACCGGCTCGGAAAAGGCCAGGCGCTGCATCGTCTTGGCGAGGAGGCGCAGCGGCTTCGCTACCCGCCAGCGCACGACGATGAGGGTGAGGGCGAGGCCAAGCGAGATGACCAGCGTTCCGATCAGGATTTGCGTGCGAATGCTGTCCTTCTGGAGTTCGCTGAGCTTGCCGTCGATTGCGGCGCTGTCGGCGCCGCTGAGCGCCGCGAGGCGCTTGAGGGCAGCGTTCAGGGCCAGCCGATTGGCCCGGTTGCTTTCGTTGTTGGTGAGTTCGTTGACGGCGGTCGGGCCGGATTCGCGGCCCCGGCGCACGGCTTCCTCGCGGAAGAGGACAAAAGCTTCGACCTGGATCGCAACCTCGCGGAATGCAGCCTCGTCATCGGGTTTGACAAGCTGACGCCATTCCCCGAGCAGTCTGCGAATGTCGGCGAGCTCGGCCATGAGAGGTTTGGCGAATTGCTCGGAGTCCTGCGCGTCGCGACTCATGATCATGCCGCGCGTTTCCATGACGACCGCATTGACGAGACCATTCATGCGTTCGGCCATCAGCACCCTGCGCGAGGCTGCCTGCATGTCGTCCGTCATCGCGGCATAGCGGCTGAGCGTCTGGACGCCGATGAAGATCGTGAGCGCAGCCGCCAGCGCCAGCAAGGTCACGCTTGCGAAAATCTGGTTGGCAATCTTGCGCAAGGCGACCATCCATAGGCGCTGTCTCCCGTTCATCGGGCCGGTGCGCAAAGCCTGACCCGGGAGCCCCGCATAGTGGCGAGTAATCATTAAGCCGAGGTAATTGCCGGCCGCCTTGGGCTCGGCTGATTGACTTCCCCGGCCTCATCCTGTTCTCACACGGCCATGACCGACATCCAGACCATCGAGGCGGCCGCGACGACCGCCCCTCATGCGCGCCGGCGCACCTTCGCCATCATCTCGCATCCGGACGCGGGCAAGACCACGCTGACCGAAAAGCTGCTCTATTTCGGCGGCGCGATCCAGCTTGCCGGCGAGGTGCGCGCCAAGGCCGGCCGCCGCCAGACCTCCTCTGACTGGATGAAGATCGAGCGCCAGCGCGGCATTTCGGTCGTGACCTCGGTGATGACGTTCGAATATGGCGGGCATGTCTTCAACCTGTTGGACACGCCGGGCCACGAGGACTTCTCCGAGGACACCTACCGCACCCTGACCGCGGTCGATTCCGCGGTGATGGTGATCGACGCGGCAAAGGGCATCGAGGCGCGCACCAAGAAGCTGTTCGAGGTCTGCCGGCTGCGCGACATCCCGATCGTCACCTTCATCAATAAGGTCGACCGCGAGACCCGCGACCTGTTCGATCTGATCGCCGAGATCGAAACCACTTTGGCGCTCGATGTCGCGCCGATGACCTGGCCCGTCGGGCGCGGGCGCGAATTCGTCGGCACCTATGATCTCAAGGCCAATACCTTCCGCCGCAACCAGAAGGGCGACGAGACCACGCAGGACCTGGCGGTCTCGGGTCCCGATGATCCGCTTTTCGACACGTTGCTGCCTAACGGTGCGGCCGAGACCTGGCGCGAAGAGGTCTTCCTCGCGGCGGAGGGGCTCAAGCCGTTCGATCTGGAGTCGTTCCGCGAGGGCCATCTGACGCCGGTCTATTTCGGCGCGGCACTGCGCGACTACGGCGTGCGCGACCTGATCGATGCGCTGGGGGCCTATGCGCCGAGCCCGCGCGCGCAGATCGCCGACAAACGCACGATCGAGGCGGACGAGCCGAAGATGACCGGCTTCGTCTTCAAGATCCAGGCGAACATGGATCCCAACCACCGCGACCGTATCGCTTTCATGCGCGTCTGCTCAGGCAAGCTCTCACGCGGCATGAAGGCGAAGCTGGTGCGCACCGGCAAGCCGATGCCGCTCAACGCGCCGCAATTCTTCTTCGCCCGCGACCGCTCGATCGCGGAGGAAGCCTATGCCGGCGACATCGTCGGCCTGCCCAATCACGGCACCTTGCGCATTGGCGACACGCTGACCGAGGGCGAGGACATCGTCTTCAAGGGCGTGCCGAGCTTCGCCCCGGAAATCCTGCGCCGCGTCAAGCTGAAGGACGCGATGAAGGCCAAGAAGCTGCGCGAGGCGCTGCAGCAGATGGCCGAGGAAGGCGTCGTCCAGCTCTTCCTGCCGCATGATGGCGCGCCGGCGATCGTCGGCGTGGTCGGCGCGTTGCAGCTCGACGTGCTCAAGGAGCGCATGGATGTCGAATATTCGCTGCCGGTCGATTTCGAGCCCTGCCAATTCTCGATCGCGCGCTGGGTCTCGTCCGACGACAAGGCGGCGCTGCAGAAATTCGTCTCCCTGAAGCCGTCCTCGATGGCCGACGATCTCGACGGCGACCCGGTCTTCATGGCGTCCAGCCAGTTCACCCTGAAATACGACGCCGAGCGCGCGCCGGAGGTGAGCTTTTCCGATGTGAAGGACTATCAGAAGGTGGCGAAGAGCTAGAGATCGCTCGTGAATTCTACTGGCGAGGCCGCCTGACGCGACCGTCTGCGCTTCCGGTGCTCACGTACAGGACTATCAGAAGGTGGCGAAGGGATAGGCTTCGGCGTCATGGTCGGCCTTGAGCCGACCATCTCCTGAAGAACCGTCTCTTCCTACATGAGATTCTCGGGTCCAGGCTTTGCCTGGCCCGAGAATGACGCGTCTGGCTCACCCAGCACGGTTGCCCGAGACCACCGCCAGCGCCGCGACGAAGCGGTCGAGATCGGCTTCCATGATGTAGGGCGCCGGCGAGATCCGGATCGTGTTGCCCTTGGCGACGCCGCCGCGGCGCACCGTCATCACCTTGTGCTGGTCGCGCAGCGCCGCGACGATCGCGTTCGTCTCGGCTGGCGAGCGCTTGCCGGTCAGCGCGAAGGAGGTGATGCCGGCGACCATGGTGGCATCGTCGGGCGTCTGGATCTCGACACCCTTCAGCTCGCGCGCCTTGCTGACCCAGTAATTGCGCAGGTGGCGATAGCGCGCCTCCTTGGCCTGCGGGCCGATTTCGCGATGCAGCGCCAGCGCGGTCGGGACGGTGAGCTGGGCGGCGAAGTTCGGCGTGCCGGTGTGGACGCGGGAACGGACATCGTCGGCCTTGAAATCCTCATCGGCCATATAGGGATCGATATCGGCCAGCCGTTCGCGGGCGATGTAGAGCATGCCGACGCCGAGCGGCGCGCCGATCCATTTATGCAGATTGAAGCCGATGAAATCGATGCCGAGATCCTTGGCCTGGAAGTCGATCTGGCCCCAGCTATGGGCGGCATCGAGGATGACGTCGACGCCACGCGCCTTGGCCATGGCGGCGAGTTCCTTGACCGGCATCATCAACCCGGTGCGGTGGCTGATATGGGTCAGCAGGAGCAGCCTGGTCTTCGGATTGGCTTTCAGCGCGGCGTCATAGGCATCGAGTACGGCCTGACGGGTGGCGGGCTCGGGGATGTCGAATTTGGCGACCGTGACCCCGCGCCGATCCTTCAGCCAGTTCATGGCGTATTGCATCGAATCATAGTCGAGATCGGCGTAGAGCACGGTGTCGCCGGGCTTCAGCTTGTTGTAGCCCGAGATCAACGCTTGCAGCGCTTCGGTCGCGCCACGCGTCAGCGCGATCTCTTCCCGCGCGACGCCCAGAAAGGCGGCCAGCGGCGCGCGGACATCGTCGAGATCCTGCCCGATCCTGGTGCGGGCATAGACCGTGTTCTCGAAATTCACGAAGTCGGTCAGGCGCTTGTACTCGGCCTTCACCGGCTCGGCCATGATGCCCCAATAGCCGTTCTCGAGATTCACCATGTCGGGGGTGACACTGTAGAGGTCGCGCACTGCGCTCCAGTAGCTGGCGTCGCTGCCGAGATTGCTTGTGGGAAGCGCCGGCAGGTTGCGGGCTGAGGCCGGCAGGGCCTGCACTGCCAGTGTTGCGGCGCCGAGCCCGAGCAGGAGCGTCCGGCGGTTGGTCACGAGCGTCTGGCCTTGCATGATCATCATCTCCTCACTGGCGTTGCGGTGAGCTAGCGCTGCCCTGTTTCAAGGCTGTGACGGTCTCAGTAGAGGGGGCGGATTGAGGCGCACCGGAGCAAGGGCCTGACCGAGCGGTGGGCGTCGAGCCACCTTTCCGGGGGCTTGTCCGGCGCGGGACAGCGCGATGGCCTGGAAGGTGTTCCTAGGCTACACTCGCATATCCGGAGACCAACAAGGTCAGGCCGCATGTTCAAGCCATCGCGTCCCATGACGGCGTCGCTTGCGGCCACTCCGCATTTCGCCATGCTGGCGCAGCGGGCTGGCGTCGCTGCTCATCAGCCGAGGCTCTATCTCTTCTCCAATGTGAGCGGGCATATGGCGCGAGCCGGCGTGGACCGGATGGCGAGCGAGTTGGGGGCCAAGGTCTACCGCGTCGATCTGTCGATGATCGTCAGCAAATTCGTTGCTGAGACCGAGCGAAACCTCGATCGCGCCTTCCTCGCAGCCCAATCGGCGGGATCGATTCTGTTCCTCGACGAGGCCGACGCGCTGTTCGGCAAGCGGACATCGGTGAAGGATGCGCATGACCGCTACGCCGACCAGGAGATCGATTATCTCCTGCAGCGCCTGGAGCGCTACAACGGCGTCGCGGTCCTGGCGACACGGTCGCCGCCGCCGCAATTGAGCCTCAGCCGCATGCGCGTCATCACCGTGCGCTGGCCGCCGTGATTGCGATTGGCTAGAGCAATTTCCGATCCAGTTGGATCGTTCAATTGCTCTAGCTTTTTGTTTTAACGCGTTTTCTTCACGCGAACCGGTGTCCACTTCGCTCGAAAACGCTCTAACGATGCCCGGCCTTCAGGGCCTGGTCGAGATCGGCGTAGAGATCCTCGACATCCTCGATGCCGGTCGAGAGTCTGAGCAGGTCGGTGGGGCAGGGCGAGCCCGCACCCTCGATCGAGGCGCGATGTTCGATCAGGCTCTCGACGCCGCCGAGCGAGGTGGCGCGCTTGTAGAGCTCGACATGAGCCGCAGCCTTGATCGCCGCAGCCTCGCCGCCCGTCACCTGCACCGAGAGCATGAAGCCGAAGCCGCCTTCCATCTGGCGGGCGGCGATGTCGTGGCCGGGGTGCTGCGGCAGGCCGGGATAGAGCACCCGCGCCACCTGCGGATGGGCCGAGAGCCTTTGCGCCAGCGCCATGGCCGACGCGCTCTGGCGCTCCTGCCTGAGATGGAGCGTGCGCAGGCCGCGCATCAGCAGATAGGCCTCGAAGGGGCCCAGAATCCCGCCTTGCCCCTTGCGCACGGTCTTGATGCGATTCCAGAATTCGTCGTCCTGACGGGCGCAGAGCGCGCCCGCCACGACGTCGGAATGGCCGTTCAGCACCTTGGTTGCGGCATGCATGACGATGTCGGCGCCCAGCGTCAGCGGGCGCGTATGCACCGGCGAGGCGCAGGTCGAATCGACCGCGAGCCTGGCGCCGGCCTTGCGCGCGATCTCGGCCACGCCGGCGATGTCGGTGATGGTCCAGAGCGGGTTCGACGGCGTCTCGGCCCAGATCAGCTTTGTGACGCCAGGCTTCACGGCCGCCTTCACGGCGGTGAGATCGTCCGTCTCGACGAAATCGACGATCAGCCCCCAGCGCGTCGCTTCGGTCAGGAGCCAGGCGCGCAGAGCCCAGTACATCACCTTGGAGGCGACGACATGGTCGCCCGGCGAGAGCGCCTGGAAGACGGCGGTCGCCGCCGCCATGCCGGAGCCGAACAGCAGCGCGCCGGCCTTCGCCTCCTCAAGCATGGCGAGCACGCTTTCGGCCTCCCGGATCGTCTCGTTGTCGGGGCGGCCATAGACGAAGCCTGAGGAATAGGCGTTGTCCTCGTCGCGGATATAGGTCGTGGCGATATGAATCGGGGTGACCACGCCCTTGGTTTGCGGGTCGATCTTGCCCATGGCCTGCGCGGCGAGCGAGCGGGGATGGAGCGAGCGCTTGGACATGAGGCGATCCCGAATGGTTCCATGAGTGACTAGATCACATCGCATTCGGACGGCATCGTCCGAATGCGATGTGATCTAGTCCAAAAGTTGAGAGCATTGCTCTTGCGAAAAACCGGTATCCACTTTTTCGTGCAAGGCTCTGGGAATGGCCATGTGGAGCAGGGCAGGCAGGTGACGCAAGTGCGCGGCCTTGCCGGGGCCGCGCGCCTGCCCCATCTCGTACGCATGAGCACCCCATCCGCACTCCGCGCCCACAGCTCGGGCCCGTTCTGGCGCAATGCGCTGATCGTCATCGTCCCTGTCGTCGTCGCCTCGATTGTCGGCAGCGCAGTGACCGTGCCGCAGATCCCCGGTTGGTATGCGGGCCTCGCAAAGCCGGTCTTCAATCCGCCGAACTGGGTGTTCGGGCCGGTCTGGACCCTGCTCTTTGCGATGATGGCCTATGCCGTCTATCGCATTCTGCGCCTGCCGGCGGCGACGCCGGGCAGGGTGCAGGCGCTCGCCGTCTATCACGTCCAGCTCGCGCTGAACCTGCTATGGTCCTGCGTTTTCTTTGGGCTCAATAGCCCGGTCGGCGGGATGCTGGTGATCCTGCCGCTGCTGGCGCTGATTCTGACGGCGATCGCGCAATTCCGGCCGCTCGACCGGCTTTCGGCCGGTCTGCTCTGGCCCTATGCGGCCTGGGTTTCGTTCGCGACGCTGCTCAACGCCTCGATCTGGTGGCTAAACAAATAGGTTTTAGCCGATCGAGCGCTCGATGACCTTCATCACGGTGGCGCGCAGATCGGCGATGGTGAACGGCTTTACCATCACCTCGGAGACGATCGCCTCCAGGCTCTTCGCCCGCTCGCGCTGCTCGGCATAACCCGTCATCAGCATGATGGTCAGCTCGGGGAACTCCTGCTTCGCAGCGAGCGCGAGCGCGATCCCGTCCATCAACGGCATGCGGATGTCGGTGAGCAGCAGGTCGAAGCGGCCCTTCTCGGCGATCAGGATATCGAGCGCCTCGGCGCCGTCGGCCGCCATCAGGCAGGTATGCCCATCCATGGTGAGGCCGCGCGCCACGAGCGTGCGCAGGGGCTCCTCGTCATCGACGACCAGAATTCGCGACATTGTTCAGATCCCGGGCAAGCCAGCCTGATCGGCCGTCTCGATGACGCCGACATAAGGCAATTGCCGATAGGCGTGAGCAACGTCCATGCCATAGCCGACGACGAAATAGTCCGGGCATTCGAAGCCGATATAATCCGCCTTAATGTTGACGGCGCGCTTGCCGGGCTTTTCCAGCAACACGGCGCTCGAGACCTTGGCGGCTCCGCGTGCCGACAGCAGATCCTTGGCGAAGGCGAGCGTGCGCCCGGATTCGAGAATATCGTCGACCAGCAGCACCTCGCGGCCGCGCACGTCGCTTTGGACGTCGCGCAGGATCTCGACCTGGCCGGACGAGATCGTGGCGTTGCGATAGCTGGAGAGATGCACGAATTCGACCTGCGGAGTCATGCCGGCGCGATGCATGGCACGGATCAGGTCGGCGACGAACATGAAGCTGCCCTTCAGCACCGCCACCACGAGCAGATTCGGCGGCGCGTTCGCCGCGATCATCCGCGCCATTTCCTCATTGCGTTGCGCGATCGCGCCTTCGTCGTAAAGCACCCTGATGCGCCGGGCTTCAGCCATCGTCTCGTCGTCCTTTCGCGGCCGGCCGGGAACCGGCCAGCCTTTCGGCGCAGAATGTCGCGCGGTTCGTCTTTCAGGCAGGTTTATAGCATCCTCGCGGATCGGCCAGAGGCTCTATCCGGCTAGAGCACTGCGCGAAAAAGTGGGCACCGGTTTTTCGCAAGAGCAATGCTCTCAACTCCTGGAATCGATCACGTCGCATTCGGACAATTCCGTCCGAATGCGACGTGATCTAATGCGCGCTGGCGAGGCCTGTCGGCTTGGCCGAGGTGAAGCGCACCAGCACGGATTTTCCGGCCTCGGGCGGGGAGGCGAGCCTGGCACGGAAGCGGACGAGCTCGGCTGGCTCCAGGTTCGGTCGCGGCGGCTCTGTCGTCCATGTGTAGAGCGTCTGGCCGGCGGCATCCTTGACCGCAACCTCGATCGGCGGCATCGGCGCCCTGCCTTTGCTGATATTGGTCACGTCGCCCTCGACGACGAGGAAGCGATTCTGCCCGTCTTCGACCAGTCCGCTTTCGACGGCGCTCCAGCTGAGGCCGCGGATATTGATGGGGAGGCCGAGCTTCTCGAAGACGATGGCGAGCTGCGGCGCGCCGCGCACGGCGAGATTGCGCTGCCAGACGAGGAGGCCGAGCAGCGCTGCGCCGCCAAGGCCGAGCGCGACGAAGGCCGCAGCGTGGCGCGGGCCGAGTTGGCCGATCTTGGCGCCTTTCGTCGGGGGGCGCTTGCCTTTGCCGCGCTTGCGCGGTTGCGGTGGGGGGCCTCGACCGTGTCCGCGTGTTCGGAGGCGACGGCGCTGATCTGCGCGTCAATCTCGCTGGCGCGCTCGAGTTCCTCGTTCAGGAGGGCCTGCGTCTCCACCGCGCTGGGGGGCTCCGGAAAATCCTGCGCCGGGTCGACATGCCACAAGGTCTGGCAGGAGGCGCAGCGGACCTTGCGCCCGGCCGGGCCGAGCTTGGCCGCGTCGAGCTCATATCGGCTGGAGCAGGATGGACAGACGATCAGCATGGGCTTGCCAGACTCGGCTCCTTGCCTCGGTTGAATAGTCTTGGCGCCGAACAGTTTTGGCCGGCCTCGCCGGGAAGCCTTCACCGCGCACCATCGCGGTTCAAGCTTCGTTACCTACGGTTGCGGGCGCCGCTCTCCATTGAGCCGATTTATGGTTAACGCCTCGTGAAGAACCTGTGCGCCAAGGTGCCTGTCGCTCACGTCGCATTCCGGGGCGGCGTGCTTGAGGTGTAGGATCGCGAACGAGATTCGCAATGCGGCTCGAAGGGATGGCGGTTTGGTTCGGTTCGAGAATGTCGGCCTGCGATATGGCATGGGCCCGGAGGTGCTGAAGGACATCAACTTCAGCATCGAGCCGCGTTCGTTCCAGTATCTCACCGGTCCTTCGGGCGCCGGCAAGACCACGCTGATCCGTCTCGTCCTGATGGCGCTGAAGCCGACGCGGGGGCTGGTCAACCTGTTCGGGCAGGACGTCTCGCGCCTGGACGCGACGACGCTGACCGGTTTTCGCCGCCGCATGGGTGTGGTGTTCCAGGATTTCCGCCTGCTCGATCATCTCACGCTCTATGAGAATGTGGCGTTGCCCCTGCGCGTGCTTGGCAAGGAAGAGACGAGCTACCGCGCCGAGGTCGTCGAACTGCTCCGCTGGGTTGGGCTGGGCGAACGCATGCATGCGGTGCCGCCGGTCCTGTCGGGTGGCGAGAAGCAGCGCGCTGCGATCGCGCGCGCGCTGATCAGCCGGCCTGAATTGCTGCTGGCCGACGAGCCTACGGGCAATGTTGATCCCGGCCTGGGCCGGCGCCTGCTCCGGCTGTTCATGGAATTGCAATCGCTGGGTACGGCGGTGGTGATCGCGACGCATGATCTTGCGTTGATGGAGCTCTACGACGCGCCGCGTCTTGTCCTCGTCGACGGGCATCTGCATGTCGATGCATGACGCCGACAACGATGAAGCCGGGCATGAGGAACTGGCCTTGCCGCCGAACCTGCGGCGAGACCAGCCTCTGGTGCCGCTCGATTCGGTGGCGGGGCGGGCGCTGATGGCGGTCATTGCTATCCTCACCTTCCTGGCGGCGTTGAGCGCCGGCGCGGCCGTGCTGGCGGCGCGCGCCTCGGAGCAATGGCGCGGTGCGGTCGCCAATGAGATGACGATCCAGATCAGGCCGGATTCGCGCCGCGACATGGAGGCCGATCTTTCGCGTGCGGTGGCGATGGCGGCGGGCGTCGCCAGCATCGAGACGGTTCGCGTGGTGCCGAAGGCGGAATCGGACAAGCTGCTCGAGCCCTGGCTCGGCACGGGGCTCGATCTCGTCGAATTGCCCGTGCCCCGATTGATCGTGATCAAGCTGAGATCGAATGTCGGGCCGGATCTTTCCGCTTTCAGCGCCGCGCTGCGCCACGAGATTCCGAGCGCGATCCTCGACGATCACCGCCTCTGGGTGCGCCGGCTTTCGACCATGGCGAGCACCATCATCCTGTCGGGTGCCGCCGTCGTGCTGCTGGTGCTGACGGCGGCCGCGCTCGCTGTCGCCTTTGCCACGCGCGGCGCCATGGCCGGCAGCCGCGACAGCGTCGAGGTGTTGCATCTCGTGGGAGCCGATGATGCCTTCATCGCGCGTGAATTCCAGAGCCGCTTCGTCAGGCTGGGCCTGCGGGGCGGCGCGATCGGTGGAGCGGGCGCGATTGTCGTGATCGCCCTGCTCGGTTTCGTCGCATCGCGCCTGGGCGCGGCGCCCGAGGCAGAACAATTGCAGGCTTTATTCGGGGCTTTCGAGATCGGCTGGTCAGGCTATGTCGCGGTGATCATGGTGGCCGGGGTCGTGGCGGCGATCGCCGGGCTCGTCTCACGCTTCACGGTGCGACATTATTTGCGCGCGTTGGCTTAAAAAGCCTTAACCCTTGTGGCGGCAGGAATGTCGAGCTCGCCGCCGTTATGCCCGATTGGCGGTTTAACCTAACCAAGACATGGTGATGATCGGAAGCAGTCACGAGCATCTGCTGGCAGGACGAAACGAGCGATCCATGACGCCCGGGCAGTCCCGCACGCATGCGCCCGGCTGGAGCTGGCCAAGGCGTCTGGGTTGGCTCCTGGGCTGCATGCTGGTTGCCGCCTCCGTGGCGCTCGGGCTGGGCTATGCCGAATTCGCCTCCGGAATTGAGCCGCGGGAGCCTGTCGCCGTGCCGCGTACGGACGCGATCGTCGTCGTCACCGGCGGTTCGCAGCGCATCGGCGACGCCATCGGCCTGCTCGGCGCCGAGCGCGGTTCGCGCCTGCTGATCAGCGGCGTCAATGAGAAGACGAGTCGCGAGGAGCTCGCCAAGCTCAACCCCTCGGCGCGCGAGCTCCTCGCCTGCTGCGTCGATCTCGACTACCGCGCCCGCAACACCATCGGCAACGCCATCGAGACCCGCCGCTGGGTACGCCAGCATGAATTCCACTCGCTTTTGGTGGTGACTTCAAACTACCACATGCCGCGCGTGCTGGCCGAATTCGCCCATGCGATGCCGGGCGTGCGCCTCGTGCCGCATCCGGTCGTGACCGACCAGATCGACACCACCGGCTGGTGGCGGAGTTGGAACACAGTCCGGCTGCTCGGGCCCGAATACGGCAAATACCTTGTGGCGCGCCTGCGCAGCGCCTTCGAGGAAGATCCCGAGACGTCGCGGCTCTCGGTCATCATCGGCGGCCGCAAACCGGTTTCGCCCAAGCCCGCAGGGTTGCTCGGGCCAGACTATGAGAAGCGTACGCGCCTGCATGGCCATCAAAACAGCGCCTGATCCGCGTTCGCGCGCTTGACGGCGGCGAGCTGACGGGGTCTTTGCCCGCCATGCTGATCCTGCGCTCCCTGCTCGCCAATGTCGTGTTCTACGTCAACCTGTCGCTCTGGCTGGTGTTCGCGGCATTTCCCGCTCTGCTGCTGCCGCGACGCTATCTGATGAAGGTCGCTCACGGCTGGTCCCGGAGCGCGCTCTTCCTGATGCGGGTGACGTCGGGCACGGGCATTGAGATCAAGGGGCTCGAGAATATCCCGAGCGGTGGGCTGATCGTGGCGTCGAAACACCAGTCGTCCTGGGAGACCTTCGTCCTGATCGGGCTGTTTCCCGATCCGGTCTTCATCCTGAAGCGCGAACTGACCTGGATTCCGTTCTTCGGCTGGTGCCTGCTCAAGCTCAGGATGATCCCGGTCGATCGCGGCGGGCGGGCGCGGGCGCTGGCCCAGGTCACACGGCGCTCGCGGATCGAGATGCGCGAGAACGGGCGCCAGCTCCTGATCTTCCCGGAAGGCACGCGCCGGCCGGCCGGGGCTCCGCCCGACTATAAATACGGCGTCGCGCATCTCTATGCCGATCTCAACGTGCCTTGCGTGCCCGTCGCGCTGAATTCCGGCCTGTACTGGCCGCGCCGCAAGTTCCTGCGCCCGCCAGGCACGATCCGCCTGACATTCCTGCCGGCGATTCAGCCGGGACTGAGCAAGATGGAGTTCCAGGCGCTGCTGCAGGACAGGATCGAGACGGAAAGCGACCGGCTGCTGGCGCTGGGACGTAGCGAACTGGCCAAGCTCGGTCTCGATCCGCTGGCGAAAGGCTCCTGACAGCAGCTGTCAGCAAAGCCGACTGACGAGGCCGATCGACCGGGCCGGCAGCCCTTGACAGATAGCTTGTTCGTTCTCATTTTGTTCTGGAACAAAAGGAGGAACGGATGGCCGCTCTCGCCTATTCCCACGCCGATCTTTTCGCCGATGAGCCCGTGGTCTCGGCGCGCGAAATGCCGCTGCGCAGCACAGCGGGCCTGTCCGAGCGTCGCTTCACCGCCTGGCGCGGACGTTCGGGCCGGCGCTACGTCGCCTCGGTCTTCACGGTCTTCGACGATCATGCGCTCGGCTTCACCGATGCGGTGCTGCTGGCGGTCTCGCCGGATCGCCAGATTCTCGCCGCGCGCGACAGTGGGCCGTTCGGGGTCGAGGCGGCGCTGACGCGCTGGCGGCAGGCGGTGACGCAAGCCGGCGCGCGCGAAATCCATGTCCATCTCCTTGCGGAGGACGGCATGAGCCGCCGCGCGGCGCTGCTCGACCTGATGCCGGAAGTCTGAGCCGGTATCAGAGCATTTTGTTTTGACGCGTTTTCTCCGCGCAAACGCTTCGCGTTTGTCGCGAGGGAACCGGTATCCACTTCGCTCAAAAACGCTTAGCCGGATCAATGCGAAAAACCGGTTCCCACTTTTTCGCATCCTGCTCTAGAGCGGCGGGCGCGGCTCGCCGAGGCCGGGTGCGAGTTTTTGCGCGAGATCGGCGAGGACAGGGTCGAAGACGCCCATCTTGCGCAGATGCTCATGGGTCTGCAGCACATAGTCCGGGTTCTCGCCCGAGCCGCCGCGCCCGTTGCGCACCAGCTCTAGAATCTGGTCCGGCGGCAGCCGCCCGGCATATTGCAGGTGCTTGCGGTCGGCGACATAGACCAGCGCCTTGACGTTGCGCCCGTCATCAAGCCGCACCGGCATGTGGCGCTCGAGATAGACCGAGGTCGCCTGTTCGCGGGCGCGTAGATAGGTCACGGTCTCGGCCGCCTCATTGGCTGCGACCCGGAAGGCGAGGCCGCGGCAGATGCCGCCGCGATCGAGGCCCAGTACGAGGCCGGGACGTTCGGGCGTACCGCGATGCACATGCGAGAAGATGCAAAGCGAGCGGTGGTAGCCGTGCAGCCGCGCGACGACGCTTTCCTCAAAGGGAAAGCCAGGCCGCCAGATCAGCGAGCCATAGCCGAAGACCCAGAGATCGCTCGCACCGAGATCAGCTGTCATCGTCATCCCATAATTTAGCCGTGGCCGCCTGCTTGATGGGCGCACTGGCGTCCTTGCCCGGCGGCAGCTAACAATCCGCTCGCTTTTTCGCAATGGACTGCCGCCTTATGACCGATCTGACTCCCACGCGTCGCCGCAGCCGGTTCTGGCTCTATGGCCCCTTCGTGCTGCTCGCATTGTTGGCCGTGGCCTGGAGCGGCTTCTGGTTCGTGGTGCGCGGGCGCGTCGCCGATGCGGTCGATACGGCGCTGGCGCGTGAGGCCGGGCTCGGTCGCAGCTGGAGCTGCCTGGACCGTTCAATCAGCGGTTTTCCGTTTCGTGTCGAACTGCGTTGCGCATCGCTGGAACTGACCTCGGCGCGCTGGGGCGATGCGGTGAAGCTGCAGACGGGGCCGAGCCTGGCGCTCGGGCAGATCTATTCGCCCGGGCTCGTCATCGTGCAGATCACCGGCCCGCTGCAGGCCAGCCTGCCCGAGGGCCGCAAGCTCGATCTGGCCTGGGCTCGGCTCGAGGCCAGCCTGACGCATAACGGCGCGGCGCCCCAGCAGGTCTCCCTCGTCATGACCGAGCCGAATGCGACCCTCGCCACGCCGGGCCAGGCCAATGAAGGTTGGCGCGCGGCCAGCCTGGAGGTCCATCTGCGCCGCAATCCGACACGCCCGGCAAGCGATCAGGCCACCGATCTCGCCATCAGCGCCAAGGGCTCTGTCCTGCCTGCGCTCGATGCGCTGCTCGGCACGAGCGAGGCCGGCGATGTCGACATCCAGGCGACCCTGACGCAGGCCGAGGCCTTCAAGCTCGGTTTCAATCCCGATGCGCTGGAACGCTGGCGCGGCACTGGGGGGCAGGTCGAGCTGACGAAGCTGGTCTCAGTCAAGGGCCCGGCCCGCATCGAGGCGAGCGGCCTGCTGCTGCTCGACCAGACGCATCGCGTGTCCGGGCAGATCCAGGCTTCGCTCGCCGGCATCAAGCAGATCGCCGGCGTTCCGGTCGGGGGAGTGCTCGGTGGCCTAGGAGGGTTGCTCGGCGGCCGGGCCAGCGCACAAGTGCCGGGTGCGGCGCCTGGCCTGACGGCGTTGCCGCCGGTGGTGCTGCGCGAGGGCCGCGTCTATCTCGGGCCGATCCGGCTGCCGGTCCAGCCGCTCCTGCCCCTATACTGAGGCCACATGAAAAAGGGGCGCATCGCGCCCCTTTTCCTTTGTTCGTGATTGGCAGCGGTTACGCCGCGGGCAGCGCCGCGCGCGGCGCCTCGATGCGGGTCAGGGCCTTCTTGACCGCATCCTGCACCTTCTCGAAGGCGCGCACCTCGATCTGGCGGACGCGTTCGCGCGAGACGTTGAACTCCTCGGAGAGCTCTTCCAGCGTGATCGTGTCCTCGGCCAGCCGGCGTGCCTCGAAGATGCGCCGCTCGCGCGGGTTCAGGACATCGAGCGCCTCGCGCAGGGCCGAGTGGCGGTTGTCGCTTTCCTGCGAATCCGCATAGCGGCGCTCCTGGCTCTCGCTGTCGTCGACCAGCCAGTCCTGCCATTCGCCGTCGCCATCCTCGCGCAGCGGCGTGTTCAGCGACGCGTCGCCACCGAGGCGGCGGTTCATGTCGATGACGTCCTGCTCGTTGACGCCGAGCTTGGTGGCGATCGTCTTGACCTGCTCGGGACGCAGATCGCCCTCGCCAAGCGCCGAGATCTTGCTCTTGGCTTTGCGTAGGTTGAAGAACAGCTTCTTCTGGTTGGCGGTGGTGCCCATCTTCACCAGCGACCAGGAACGCAGGATGTATTCCTGGATCGAGGCCTTGATCCACCACATTGCATAGGTCGCGAGCCGGAAGCCCTTGTCGGGCTCAAAGCGCTTGACCGCCTGCATCAGGCCGACATTGCCCTCGGACACGACCTCGCCGATCGGCAGGCCATAGCCGCGATAACCCATGGCGATCTTGGCCACGAGCCGCAGATGGGACGTGACGAGCCGATGCGCCGCATCGCGGTCGCCGTGCTCGCGCCAGCGTTTCGCCAGCATGAATTCCTCGTTCGGTTCCAGCATCGGGAACTTACGAATTTCGTCGAGGTAACGTGACAGTCCGCCTTCCGCGGACATGACGGGCAGCGACGCAATCGCCATGCTCGTTCTCCTTCTTGGTTCCCGCTTCGCGGCAAACCAACCGCGCGATCAACCTTCGCGCAGGTTTCGGATGTCGTGAAAGATACAACGCCGGAACCGGCTAACGGTTCGGCGCTGTTTCAAGCCACGTGCGGCGCCCCTTAGCCATCCGCATCCAACACCTACTCTATGCCAAGACAGCTTGGCGGAAAATGGGCAGGATAGCGAGATTGCCTCACAGCCTCGCGAGTTCGTCTTGCAATTTTGCAAACTCAGGCGGCGGATCGGATTCGAAAAGCATCTCCTCGCCCGTGGCGGGATGGGCGAAACCCAGCAGCGCCGCATGCAGCGCCTGCCGCCCCAATTGCGTCAGCGCCAGACGGGCGGGCTCGGGCAGGCGGCTCGCCTTGGTCGCGAAACCGGAGCCGTAGAGCTGGTCGCCGAGCAGGGGATGGCCGAGATGGCTCATATGGACGCGGATCTGATGCGTGCGGCCGGTCTCGAGCCGGCACTCGACCAGGCTGGCGAGCGCCTCGGTCTCCTCCCTGCCCTTGAGCAAGGCCGGGTAGCGTTCCATGACCGTGAAATGGGTGATGGCCTCGCGCCCGCGCTCCTCGCCCACGACCATCATCTTTTCGCGGTTCTTGTTCGAGCGCTCGATATTGGCCTCGACGGTGCCATGCGCCCGGCGTGGAAAGCCCCAGACAATGGCGAGATAGGCGCGCTGGAGGGGGCCGGTGCGGCCATGGTCGGCGAACTGCTTCGCCAGGCCCTGATGGGCCTTGTCGTTCTTGGCGACGACGAGGAGCCCGCTGGTGTCCTTGTCGAGCCGGTGCACGATGCCCGGTCGCCTGACGCCGCCGATGCCTGAAAGGCTTTCGCCGCAATGGGCGATCAGGGCGTTGACCAGCGTACCGTCCTCATGGCCGCCGGCAGGATGCACGACGAGGCCGGCAGGCTTGTCGATGACGATCAGGTGCTCGTCCTCGAACACCACGGTGAGCGGGATGTCCTGCCCCGCCGGGGCCGGGGGCTTGGCCTCGGGCATGATCAGCGTCAGCGCGTCGCCCTCGACGACCTTGCGGCTGCCATCGGTCGTGACCGTGCCGTTCAGACTGACGCCGCCATCCTTGACGATCTGCTGCAGGCGGGCCCGCGAAATCTCGCCGGCCAGCAAGGCCAGTGCCTTGTCGAGGCGCGCGCCTGCCTGTTCGGCGGTCACATGCAAGGTCACGCCCGCAGGCGGAGCGGTCTCAAATTGGCTTGGCTGTGATGTCATGACCGACGCTATAAGCGCCCGGGCCGAAAGCCGCACTTCTTTTCGCACGCGCCGTAAGTCGCGTGCGACCGAGTTTGCCTCAGCCGAAGAACTTATCTCAGCCGAAGATGCGGAACTTCGCCTTCTTTTCCTCGACGATCTGGGCCTCTTCCGGTCCCGGATCGTCAGGTGCATGCGAGACGGGGAAGATCACGGGCGTGGCGCGCGCGTCGCCCTTTGCCGGTGCTGCGTCGGGTTTGGCCGCAGCCGGCTTTGGTTCCACGGCAGGTTTGGGCTCCGCGACAGGCTTTGACTCCACGGCAGATTTGGCCTCCTCGAGCGGCTTGGGCGCGGGCTCGACGATGGCTGCCGGCGGCGGCTCGCTCGGCTTCGGCGGCGGCATGGCCGGAATGCTGGCAGGCTCGGTCGTCACGGTTTCGGCGCGGGCCTCGATCAGGGGCGCGGAATCGTCGAGATCGGCCAGGACGTCGTCGAGGGCCGGGGCATGGCTGCCGAGGGTGGCGGGGGGCACTGTCCAGACGAAGGCATCGAGCCGGCCCGAAATCGGCGAAACCGGCAGCCATTGATCGGAGACCAGCCCGTCGGCGACCCAGGCGGCGTCACGCGGCGCGCGTGTCGCCCGTGCGAGCCACTCGCGCACCCGGCCGGCCGCACCGTGCTCGGCCTCCTCGAGCTCCGCCATCAGCAGGCAGGCGCGCACCGAGGCGCCGCCGGCGAGCAGCGGCTTCAGGGTCGTGCGGGCCTTGGCGAAATCGCGGGCGTGGATCGCGGCGCCGGCGAGCGCCAGCACGCCCTCGGGATCGGCCGGGCGCAATTTCGTCAGCGTGATCGCGCGGTTGAGCCGGTCCTGGGCGCTGTCGCCGGAGCGGACATCGAGATAGGCGGCGGCGATGTCGGGATGGGAGACCTCCTTCCAGGCGGCCTCCAGGATCTTCGAGGCTTTGCGGATGTCGCCACGCTCGGCCAGCATGCGGCCCGCCAGCACCGCGGCCGGCGTCAGGCCGGGCGCGAGCTTGGTCGCCTCCAGCGCGGCGGCGAGCGCCTTTTCAGGCTCCCCATCGCGCGCCTGCAAAGCCTCGGCTGCGAGCAGCACGGCGCGCTGGCGCTTGGCCTCGGCCTTCTCGGCCAGCCGCAGGGCGGCGCGGCGCTCGACGGCGGTGCGCGCCGCCTGCCAGTCGCCGGCACTGGTGTGGAAGTCGAGCAAGGCGTCATTGGCCCAGGCGAGCGAGGGCGAGCGACGCACGGCGTCGTCGGCGAAGGCGCGCGCGGCGGTCATGTCGCCGCGACGCCTGGCCTCGACGAAGAGGCCGCGCAGGCCGAGCACGCGGGTCTCGGGCTTGTCGAGCATGGTCTTGAAGGCGGCTTCGGCCCGGCCGCGATCGCCGGAGAGCTGGGCGGCCTGCGCCTCCAGCAGCAGGGTCAGGGGCTCATTGCCGGAGAAGCGGCGCGCATCAACCGCGTGGCGGCTGGCGGCGATGGGGTCGCCCGCGCCGATCGCGACCATGCCGCGCGAGACGGCTTCAAAGCCACGGGCGCGGCGGCGTGCCCGCGAAGCAAAGCTGAAGGCCGAAGGCATGCCGAGCACGAAGCGGATCAGCGCCCAGGCTAGCATCGCCAGCATGGCGAGCACGACGACGCCGATGGCGGCGATCGCGACGCTGGTCTCGATGCGGTAGCCCTGCCACAGAATCGAAACCTCACCGGGACGATCGGCAAGCCAGACGGCACCGACCGCGAGGCAGGCGAAGACGAGGAGATAGAGCAGAACCCGAACCATGAACTCTATCCTCCGTCAGCCCGCCGCGCCGAGCGCGGCGACAGCATCCTGTGCGATTTTTGCAATCGCGGCATCTGCCTGGGCCCGTTTTTGCAAAGCCGCGCCGAAATCGACGCTGGCGCGCCGCGCCGGCTCGGGCAACTGGTTCCAGAGGCCGGCCGCCACCACGATATTCCCGCTCGCCAGCGCGTTCTCCAGTCGGATCAGCAATGTCGCGGGATCATTGGAGCCGGTGTCGCCGACGGGGCGAATCGTGACGATGCGGCTGGCGAGCCCGAGCAGGCGGTCCTGCCAGTTGGCGGTCGCCGGCGTCATTTCCCTGGCGAACATGGCCCGCTGCTCACGGAACTGCGCGAGCAGCGTGTCGCGGGTCGGGGCGCCGGTGGTCGCGACCGCGTTCAGCGCCGCGAGCTGCTCGGGCGCGCCGCCGCCCTTGGCGAGCGCCGCGACGTCGCCGGCGAAGGGCTGGCCCGAGGCGATGGCGCTCTGGATGCGCTCGGCCAGGACGATGCGTGCGGCGGCAAGGGCCTGCGGGCTGGGTGCGGAGGCTGTCTTGGCGAGGGTCTCGACCGCGCCGAGCCGCTGGCCGAGCGCATTGGCTGCGGCTTCGGCGCGCTGGGCCTGGGCACTCAAACTTGCGATGGCACCGGCATCGGCGCTCTGGGTACCTTGCGCCTTCGCCTGCTCAACCAGCCGGGTCGCGGCGGCCTGCGCCTCTGTCCCGGCCTTGACGGCGGCATCCGCCTTGCGGTCGAGCGCGGTGGTGGCGCCTTGCAGGCTGTCGAGCCGGGCGCGGAGTTCGGCGATCTGGGCGAGGTCGACGGCAGGCGTCGCGCGGCTCCAGGCGAGCATGGTGAGCCCGGCGCCGACCACACCGCCGACGATGCCGACGAGCGCCAGGGCCGGCCAGGGCAGGCGCGATCTCGTCTCCGGGAGAAACGGTGTTTCGGCAGCGCCCGCGCGGTGCGATCCTTCGTCGTCGGAGCCAGCATGCGCGCCCGAGGGTTTGGCCTCCGGCGCGGCGAATTCCTGGGGCAGCGCCTCGGTCGGCAGCGCGGCCTCGGATGCGGCTGCGCTCGCCGAGCTCGTGTCCGTGGCGGATGGCGCGGCGTCCTGTGCCTTTGGCAAGTCCTGTGCCTTTGGCAAGTCTTGCGCCTTTGACGTGTCCTGTGCCGTCAGATCGATGGTCGGCGGTGTGCGGCGGGCGCGGCCACGCTTCATCGCTTCAGCATCGGGCTCGTTCATCGGGCCTGTCTCCGTCTCGACGCCTGTCGTCGCAGCCGGTTCGTCTCTAACATCGTCGCGCAGGCGATTGCGAGCGGACACTTGATCGAGGGCGGCGAGCAGGCCCGCTTCTTCCGGATGTTCGGCGACCAGCACCGTGCTGGCTCCCGCCGTGATCAGCGGTGCCGCGACGTCTGCCGAGAGCGCGACATGGGTCAGCGCCAGGGCAGGTTCTGCGAGGCCAGCCTCCCGCGCCAGCGCCAGGAAGGTTCGGGCGCCGCGCGGGGAATAATGCAGGGCGGCATCGACCTTGCCACCGCGCAGGGCCTCGGCTGCATTGGCCGGGAGCGCGGTCACGGCCTCGGCTGCATAGGCCGTCCAGATCGTCACGTCGTAGCCGGCCTCTCGCAAGCGCTGCGGCACATCCTCATGGCTGTCCCGGCCGGCGATCAGAAGCAGCCGCGACGGCGGCGGCAGATTGCGGCTGATCAGATCGATCAGGTCATGGCGATTGCCGTCGGCGCTGCGGGCATCGGCATAGCCGGCCTCGCGGGCCTTGCCGGCAGTGCGCGCGCCGACGCTGAAGACAGGCAGGTCGCGCCAGCCCAGGGGCGCCTCAGCGAGTGCGCCGACTGCATTGCCGCTGGTCAGGACGAGCGCCGAGAAATCTCCGGCCGGCGCCGGATCGGGCAGGCGCACGACCGTGAACAGCGGCGCGATCAACGGCTCGCAGCCGCGCGCGGCAACCGCGCGGGCGCTGCGCTCGGCATCGGCCTGCGGCCTCAGGACGAGTATGCGCATGCGGTCTCCTCTCGCGCTGGGCGCCATCAGGCAAGGCTTCCATCTGAAGCATGAACGCCTGGACTGCGCTCGTGTTCGCCGTCGAATTGGTTAGCGATCGCGGTGTGCCCGATGACGACGCAGTCCGAGGGGATGTCGTGGAGCGGGGTTGCGATTTCGGCCATGCCTTAGGTCCCCTCCCTCAAATGGCCGCTCTGCCGGCGGCTTCGGATGTGTCGTCCCAGACCGGCATGCCAGGCTCGGTATTCCAGGCTCGGTATTCCAGACCTGGCATTAGGGCAGCATAACGGCCTCTTGGCCTTATGCTCGCTCGCGCACTATACGGGGGAATTCCCGGCGCGAAACTGCCGGTTCGTCACGACTGAATTCCTGCGCCCGCCTATTCCGTCACAGCTGCTGCGAGACCAATCGGCCGATCATGCGAGTTTTGGGCATAGAGACGACTTGTGACGAGACCGCGGCTGCGATCGTCGAGGTCACGCGCTCCGGCGAGGCAAAAATCCTGTCGAACGAGGTGCTGAGCCAGATCGCCGCGCATGCGGCTTTTGGCGGCGTCGTGCCGGAGATCGCGGCGCGTGCGCATGTCGAGGCGATCGACCGTATCGTCGGCAGCGCCTTCGAGCGCGCGGGGCTCAAGCCTGCCGATATCGATGCGGTTGCTGCCGCGGCCGGTCCAGGGCTGGTCGGGGGCGTCATGGTTGGGCTGACCACGGGAAAAGCCATTGCGCTGGTGACGGGCAAGCCCTTCATCGCGATCAACCATCTCGAGGCCCATGCGCTGACGGCGCGACTGACCGACGATCTTGCCTTTCCCTATCTGCTGCTGCTCGTTTCGGGCGGACACACGCAATTGCTCGCCGTGCGCGGCGTCGGCGACTATCTCAAGCTCGGCGGCACGATCGACGATGCCGTCGGCGAGGCTTTCGACAAGATCGCCAAGATGCTGGGCCTGGCCTATCCGGGCGGCCCTTCGGTGGAGCGCGAGGCGGAGAAGGGCGATCCCGAGCGCTTCGACTTTCCTCGCCCGATGAGCGGCCGGCCAAATCCGGATTTCTCGTTGTCTGGCCTCAAGACGGCGGTACGTCTCGTCGCCGAGCGGATCGCGCCCTTGTCGGATCGCGATGTCGCCGATCTCTGCGCCTCCTTCCAGGCGGCGGTCGTCGATGTGTTGGTCGACCGGACACGGGCTGGCCTGCGCGCCTGCCGCGCCGCCGGCATCACGCCGTCGGCGTTGGTCGTGGCGGGCGGTGTCGCCGCCAATCAGCCGATCCGGCGCGGGCTGACGCGGCTCGCGACCGAGGCCGGCCTGCCCATGGTGGCGCCGCCGGTCGCGCTCTGCGGGGACAATGGCGCGATGATCGCCTGGGCCGGGTTGGAGCGGCTGCGCCTGGGACTGATCGACGATATGAGCGCGGTGGCGCGCCCGCGCTGGCCGCTGGATGAGCTCAGGCCGCAAGATCTTACGCCGCAAGACTTCAAGACACCGCAAGATTTCAAGACACGGCAAGACGCCAAGGCCGGGGAATGAGCGGGCTCACGGCCTCTTCCGTCATCGGCATTGTCGGCGGCGGCGCCTATGGCACGGCCCTGGCGCTGGCTGCGGCGCGCGCCGGGCGCGAGGTCCTGTTCTGGGCTCGCGACGCAGCGACGGTCGCAGCGATCCGGGAGACACGCCAGACGCCGCATCTGCCGGGCGTGATCCTGCCGGAGGCGATCGCCGCGACATCGTCGCTCGCGGCGTTGAGCGCTGCCGGCGCTTTCGTGGTCGCGGTGCCGACACAGAGCCTGAGGCAGGTCTGCGAGGGGCTGGCGCAGGCGCTGCCGGCCGGCCGGCCGGTGGTCTCGGCCGCCAAGGGTATCGAGCAGGCGACCGGCCTGTTCACCACGCAAGTGATCGCGCAGGCCTGGCCGGGCTCGCCGGCTGCGATCCTGTCGGGCCCGAGCTTTGCCGCCGATATCGGGCGCGGCCTGCCCACGGCCGTGACGCTTGCCGCGCAGGACGCCAATCTGGCGCGGGCCCTGGCCGAGGCACTGAGCTCCTCGGCTTTCCGCATCTATCACAGCGCCGATCCGCGCGGCGTCGAGATCGGCGGAGCGGCCAAGAACGTGCTCGCCATTGCGGCCGGAATCACGATTGGTCTCGGCTATGGCGAGAGCGCCCGCGCCGCGCTGGTGGCGCGCGGCTTTTCCGAGCTGCGCCGCTTCGGGGAGGTTTTTGGCGCGCAAGGCGAGACGCTGATGGGGTTGTCGGGGCTGGGCGATGTCGTGCTGAGCTGCGCCTCGCCGCAATCGCGCAACTTCGCCTTCGGCCTGGCGCTGGGGCAGGGGCGACCGATCGCGGACGCCTCGGGCGGCAAGCTGGCGGAGGGGGCGTTCACCGCCTCGATATTGGCCGATATGGCCCGTGCGCGGACGGTCGAGATGCCGATCGCCGAGGCTGTTGCAGCGATCATCGCCGGTCGCGTCGCGGTCGGCGAGGCGGTGGCCGGCTTGTTGTCGCGACCTATCCGGTCTGAGATGTGAAGGAGGCGGCAATGGCCAATGACTGGTCCGACCTGACGAAGCGCGTGGCGCGCGGCATCGCTGAAGTGCGCAAGACGACCGGCTCGGAGCTCGTCGCCGAGAGCCTGCCGGTGGCGCTGGCGGGCCGTGTGCCGGCAGGCCCGGTGATCCAGCATCGCCGCCGCCGCGCCGAGGATACGCATCGCTTCGTGCTGATCCTGCCTTTCGGCGAGGGCGAGGTCCGGGTCGAGCTCGATCCGCAGGATTATGCCGCCCTGACACGCGAGATGGTGCGGTTCTGGAATGAGCAGGGGCAAGCGGCCTCGAAACCGCCGAGCCCGATGAAAGAGGACGAGGCCTGATGGCACATTGGCTGATCAAATCCGAACCGGTGAAGTGGTCCTGGGACCAGCAGGTCGCGGCCGGCGCCAAGGGCACGCATTGGGACGGCGTCAAGAACCACACCGCCAAGCTCAACCTGATGGCGATGAAGCAGGGCGAACAGGTCTTCTTCTACCACTCCAATGAGGGTCTGGAGGTCGTCGGTATCGTCGAGGTGATCAAGGAGGCCTATATCTGGATTCCGGGCGAGCCCTGGGTGCTGGTCGATTTCAAGGCGGTGAAGCCATTACCGACGCCGGTGACGCTGGCGCAGGTCAAGGCGGAACCGAAGCTCGCCAAGATGTCGCTCGTTACCTCCTTCCGCCTCTCAGTGCAGCCGGTGGCCGACGAGGAATGGGCGCTGGTCTGCAAGATGGGCGGGCTCTGAGCTCCGGCGCGGCAGCCGAAAGTCTTTGAAACGAAAGTGCGAGGTCGCCCAGCTTGCCGCTTCGGCTGCCGGGACTATGATGCACCGCATTCAAACCAAGCGGACGAGGCGAATCCCGCGATACGCCCCCGAAGCCGCAATTCAGACGGCCCAGGTCTGGGGAGACGCCTATAATGTCCGAGACTATTTATGATGTGCCGGCGGCATGGGCCAAAAAGGCGCATCTGAACGACGCCAAATACAAGAAGATGTATGCGGCTTCGATCAAGGATCCCGACACATTCTGGGGCGAGCAGGGCAAGCGGATCGACTGGTTCAAGCCCTACAGCAAAGTCCGCAACGCCAGCTACAAGCCCGGCAAGGTCTCGATCAAATGGTACGAGGACGGCACCACCAACGTCGCCTATAACTGCGTCGATCGGCATCTGGAGACGCGGGCCAAGCAGACCGCGATCATCTGGGAGGGCGACGACCCTTCGGAATCCAAGAAGATCAGCTACGGCCAGCTCTATACCGAGGTCTGCAAGTTCGCGAACGTGCTCAAGGCCAACGGCGTCAAGAAGGGCGATCGCGTCACCATCTACCTGCCGATGATCCCGGAAGCGGCCTATGCGATGCTCGCCTGCGCACGTATCGGCGCGATCCATTCCGTGGTGTTCGGCGGCTTCTCGCCTGATTCGCTGGCGAGCCGGATCGAGGACAGCGATTCCAAGATCGTGATCACTGCCGATGAAGGGTTGCGCGGGGGCCGCCCCGTGCCGCTCAAGAAGAACGTCGATGCTGCCGACCCCAAGGTCAAGGGCGGCATCGGCAAGGTCATCGTGGTCAAGCGCACGGGCGGCAATGCTCATATGGTCGATGGCCGCGACGTCTGGTACCATGACGAGGCCGCCAAGGTTTCGGGCCATTGTCCGCCTGTTGAAATGAAGGCGGAGGATCCACTCTTCCTGCTCTATACCTCCGGATCGACCGGAAAGCCCAAAGGTGTCCTGCACACAACGGCAGGCTACCTCGTCTACACCTCGATGACGCATCAATACGTCTTCGACTACCATGATGGGGACATCTACTGGTGCACGGCCGATGTCGGCTGGGTCACCGGACACAGCTACATCCTCTATGGCCCGCTCGCCAACGGCGCCACGACGCTGATGTTCGAGGGCATTCCGACCTATCCGACGATCTCCCGCTTCTGGGAGGTGATCGACAAGCACAAGGTCAACACCTTCTACACCGCGCCGACCGCAATCCGCTCGCTGATGGGGGCGGGCGAGGAACCGGTGAAGAAGACCAAGCGCAAATCGCTGCGCCTGCTCGGCTCGGTCGGCGAGCCGATCAATCCGGAAGCCTGGGAGTGGTATCACCGCGTCGTCGGCGACCGCCGTTGCCCAATCGTCGATACCTGGTGGCAGACCGAGACCGGCGGCATCCTGATCACGCCGCTGCCGGGCGCGACCAAGCTCAAGCCCGGCTCGGCGACGCGGCCCTTCTTCGGCGTCAAGCCTGAGATCGTTGATCCCGAGGGCAAGGTCCTGGAAGGCGCCTGCGAGGGCAACCTCGTCATCGCCGAGAGCTGGCCCGGCCAGATGCGCACGGTCTATGGCGACCATAAGCGCTTCGAGGAAACCTATTTCGCCACCTATCCGAACAAGTATTTCACCGGCGATGGCTGCCGGCGCGATGCCGACGGCTATTACTGGATCACCGGGCGCGTCGATGACGTGATCAACGTCTCCGGGCACCGCATGGGCACGGCCGAAGTCGAATCGGCGCTGGTGGCGCATCCCAAGGTCTCGGAGGCCGCTGTCGTCGGCTATCCCCACGACATCAAGGGGCAGGGCATCTACGCCTATGTCACGCTGATGGCCGGCGAGACGCCGAGCGAGGAGTTGCGCAAGGACCTGGTGTCCTATGTGCGCAAGGAGATCGGGCCGATCGCTTCGCCTGACCTGATCCAGTTCTCACCCGGCCTGCCCAAGACCCGCTCGGGCAAGATCATGCGCCGCATCCTGCGCAAGATCGCCGAGGACGAGTTCGGCGCGCTCGGCGATACCTCGACCCTGGCCGATCCGGCGGTGGTCGACGACTTGATCGCCAACCGGCAGAACAAGCGCAAGCCGGGGTAAGGCGGGAAGGCCGCTTCGACGTCATGCTCGGGCTTGTCCCGAGCATCCACGTCTTGAACTCGACCCTCGACCAACGAAGACGTGGATGCTCGGGACAAGCCCGAGCATGGCGGCGCGCGTCAAACGTCCTTTTTGACGCGCTTCCGCCCGGCCTTGGACAGCTTGCGCCCATAGAGCTCGAGCCGGTGGCGGACGATTTCGTAGCCCAGCTCGGCGGCAATCTTCGCCTGCAGCGCCTCGATCTCCGGCGATGAGAACTCCACCACCTGGCCGGTCTCGACATCGATCAGATGGTCGTGATGCTGCTGGTCGGCATGCTCGTAGCGCGAGACGCCGTCCTCGAAGGCGTGGCGCTCGATCGCGCCCTGCGATTCCAGCAGCTTCATGGTCCGGTAGACCGTCGAGAGCGACAAGGTCGGGTCGTGCTCGAAGGCGCGGGTGAAGATGCCCTTGGCGTCGGGGTGGTCATGCGCCTCGGCGAGAATGCGCAGGATCAGCCGGCGCTGCTGCGTCATCCGCAAGCCCGCTTGCTTTAACTGGCCCTCGAAAATGGCCACGCGCTGCTCGATTCCGATCATTGTTCGCAGATAGCAAGGCTGCGACGCATTTGCAAAACGGCCGTAATGCAAATCATTCGCAATTGCATTGACAGATGCAATTCGTTTGCAATAGCTACTGGAGGGATTTGATAGCCAGCAGGAGAGAGCATGCGTTCGCGTCGTCATTTCATGGGTCTTTGTGTGGCCATGGCCTTTACTGGGGGCCTTTGCGCCGCGGCAATTCCGGCGCTGGCGCAGCCGGCGCCGGGCAAGCCGCTGCGGGTGGTCACGACCTTCACCATCATTCAGGACATGGCGCAGAACGTCGCCGGCAATGTCGCAATCGTCGAGTCGATCACCAAGCCCGGCGCCGAGATCCATGACTACCAGCCGACGCCGCTCGACGTGGTGAAGGCGCAATCGGCCGATCTCGTGCTGTGGAACGGGCTCAATCTCGAGCGCTGGTTCGAAAAATTCTTCGAGAACGTCAAGAATGTGCCGAGCGCGGTGTTGACCGACGGCATCGAGCCGATGGGCATCAAGGAAGGCCCCTATCAGGACAAGCCGAACCCGCATGCCTGGATGTCGACCAAGAACGCGCTGATCTATATCGAGAACATCAGGAAGGCGCTGGCCAAGGCCGATCCCGCCAATGCCGCGACCTATGCCAAGAATGCCGCCGCTTACGCCGACGAGATCAAGGCGATGGACGCGCCCTTGCGCGCCCGGCTCGACAAGGTGCCAGCCGACAGGCGCTGGCTCGTCTCCAGCGAGGGCGCCTTCAGCTATCTCACCCGCGATTATGGCTGGCGCGAAGCCTATCTCTGGCCGATCAACGCCGACGAGCAGGGCACGCCGCAGCAGGTCCGCAAGCTGATCGACCTCGTGCGCAAGAGCAAGATTCCGGCCGTCTTCAGCGAAAGCACGATCTCGGACAAGCCGGCCAGGCAGGTCGCGCGCGAGACCGGCGCGAAATATGGCGGGGTGCTCTATGTCGACTCCCTCTCGGCGGCAAACGGGCCTGTACCGACCTTCGCCAAGCTGCTGGAGGTGACCGTGGAGACGATCGCCAAGGGGTTTGGCCAGTGAAGACGCCTGCGACCAGCTCGCGCATGGCCGCCGGCCCGACCCCGTCGATCGTTGTCGCCGGGGTCACGGTTCGCTACGGCAACGGCGTCACCGCGGTGCACGACGCCTCGTTCGCGCTCGGGCCGGGCACGATCTGCGCGCTCGTCGGCATCAACGGTTCCGGCAAATCGACGCTCTTCAAGACCCTGATGGGGTTTCTGAAGCCGGCAAAAGGCATGGTCTCGATCGCCGGAATGGAGGTTCGCCAGGCGCTGAAGCGGGGTCTCGTCGCCTATGTGCCGCAAGCGGAGGAGGTCGATTGGAGCTTCCCCGTTCTGGTCGACGATGTCGTGATGATGGGGCGCTACGGGCATATGGGTTTCCTGCGCATCGCCGGTAAAGCTGATCGTGATGCCGTCGACGACGCCCTGGCGCGGGTCAACATGCTGGAGTTCCGCCGCAGGCAGATCGGCGAGCTCAGCGGTGGCCAGCGCAAGCGCGTCTTCCTGGCTCGCGCCCTGGCGCAGGGCGGGCGCGTCATCCTGCTTGACGAGCCCTTCACCGGCGTCGACGTCAAGACCGAGGACCAGATCGTCGATCTGATGCGGGAGTTGCGCGCTGAGGGCCGGCTGATGCTGGTCTCGACGCATAATCTCGGCTCGATCCCCGATTTCTGCGATCAGGTCGTGCTGGTCAACAAGACGGTTCTGGCCGCCGGGCCGACCGATACGACCTTCACCCATGCCAATCTACAGCGCGCCTTCGGTGGTGCGCTCAGGCATTTCCGGTTGGAAGGGCAGGCCTTGCATGAGGATGCGGATGCGCGCCGCGTCACCGTCATCAGCGACGATGAGCGGCCGCTCGTACTCTATGGCAAGCGCGGCCATGAGACGCTGGCCGATGGCGGCCAGACCACGCGCGGCAAAGCGAATGGCGAGAGGGCGATCGGCGGGGAGGGACGCTCGTCGTGATCGAATTGCTTCTGGAGCCTTTCGGCTATCAATACATGGTCAAGGCCATTTGGGTTTCGGCGCTGGTGGGCGGCGTCTGCGCCTTCCTGTCCTGCTATCTGATGCTGAAGGGCTGGTCGCTGATGGGGGATGCGCTGTCGCACGCGATCGTGCCCGGCGTAGCGCTCGCCTATCTGCTGAAGGTTCCCTATGCGGCGGGTGCCTTCTTCTCGGGGCTGCTCGCGGCGCTCGCCATGGCGCTGGTCAGGGTGCGCACGCAATTGCGCGAGGACGCGGTCATCGGCATCGTCTTCACCACCTTCTTCGCGGTGGGCCTGCTGATCGTCTCGATCAACCCGACCTCGGTCAATGTCCAGTCGATCGTGCTCGGCAACATCCTGGGCATTTCGGATGAGGACGTTCTCCAGGTCGCGATCATCGCCGCGATCTCGCTCGCCATCCTGATCGCGCGCTGGAAGGATCTGATGCTGGTCTTCTTCGACGAGAACCAGGCGCGCGCCGTCGGTCTCTCACCGACGCGGTTGAAGATCCTGTTCTTCGTCCTGCTTAGCGCCTGCACGGTCGCGGCGCTGCAGACGGTCGGCGCGATCCTCGTCATCGCCATGGTGGTGACACCGGGCGCGACTGGCTACCTATTGACCGACAGGTTCGGCGTTATGATCTGGATCGCGATCGCGATGGGCGTCGTCACCAGCGCGGCGGGGGCCTATGCCAGCTATTTCCTCGATGGTTCGACGGGGGGGCTGATCGTGGTGTTCCAGACCGTGCTCTTCCTGCTCGCCTTCGTGTTCGCGCCCAAGCACGGCCGGCTGGCTGCTGTGCGGGCGGCGCGTATGGCTGGGGAGGCGGGGCTGTGACGATGCTGCATGCTTGGCTTCTCAGCCCTTTCGCGCATGAGTTCATGTTGCGTGGGCTCGTCGTCGCTGTCTTGGTCGGCATCGTCTGCGCGATGCTGTCCTGCTTCCTGGTGCTCAAGGGCTGGGCCTTGATGGGCGACGCGGTGTCGCACGCTGTCCTCCCCGGGATCGTGCTGGCCTATAGCGCAGGATTGCCGCTGATCGTTGGCGCCTTCGCCTCCGGTTTGGCCTGCGCTTTCGGCATCGGCTACATCAAGGAGAACAGCCGGGTCAAAGAGGACACGGTGATGGGCATCGTCTTTTCCGGCATGTTCGCGTTCGGACTGGTGCTCTTCGTCAAGGTCGAGAGCGACCAGCACCTCAACCATATCCTGTTCGGCAACCTGCTCGGGCTACGCTGGGACGACATCGCCGAGACGGCGCTGATCGCCGTGCCGACGATCGCGATTCTGCTTCTCAAGCGTCGCGATCTTCTGCTGCATGCCTTCGATCCGGCCCATGCCCGCGCCATTGGGCTAAACGTCCGCTTGCTGCATTTCGGTTTGCTGACGATCCTGGCGCTGACCATCGTCGCGGCGTTGAAGGCGGTCGGCATCATCCTGGTGGTGGCGATGCTGGTCGCGCCCGGCGCCATCGGCTATCTGACGACACGGCAGTTCGACCGGATGCTGCTGGTCGCTGTTGGCGCCGCGACGCTGTCGAGCGTCTTCGGCACCATCCTGAGCTTCCATCTCGATGCGGCCACCGGCCCCTGCATCGTGGTGGTGCAGGCCGGGTTCTTCCTGGTGGCGCTCGCCGGCAATCTGATGCGTGCATCGCGGCGGGCGAGCGTGGTTCAGCTGCCGGGCTGATTGTCATGCGGCCTGCTGGTCGGCCTCGTCCTGCAGGCGCACCACCGTGATGCTCTGGTTCAGGCATTGGCAATTGTACTCGCTGGTCAGGAAAGCGATGTCGGCGGCGTCGCGCCCGCTTGCGATCCTGACCAGCCCTTCAACGGGAGCGAGCCGGGTCGGGTCGACAAGCCACCAGCGCCCGTCGAGAAACACCTCGTAGACGGCGTGGAAATCCGGGGGATCGAGGTCGAGCGCATAGGCGCTGACCGCACGCGCCGGGATGTTCAGGGCCCGCGTCAAAGCGATGCCGAGATGGGTGAAGTCGCGGCAGACGCCGGCCCGGTCGATGAAGGTCTGCTCGGCGGTGGTCAGTGCGTGGCTGACGCCATGGACATAGTCGAGATGGGTATGGAGCCAGTCGAGGACGCTGAGAACGCGCGCACCGCCGCCCTGGACCATGCGGAACTCGCGCTGGGCGAAGCGCATGAATTCGTCGGAGGGGCAGAAACGGCTGGGCAGCAGGTAAGGCAACACGTCCCGGGGCAGTTCCGACCAGTCGTGCTGGCGGGCGCTGGATGAGAGCGGCGCCCGCATGCCGTTATCGACGATGGCGTTGTACCGGATCTCGACCTGGCCGGAGAGCGCCGCGCGGAAGCGCCTCTCGCCTGTCGTGGGGTCCTCATCGTGGATCAACGCGGCTCCCGGCGTGACGCTGAGCTCTTCCGAAAGGATGACCTGGTCGGGCGATCTCGCGGCTTCGAGCGCGGCGATGATTTGTGTCGCGCCGCCAAAACCATAGGTCAGCGTCGCCGCGATCGAGAGCTTCATGAGATTCCCCGGGGCATGCGTGTGAGAACGAGACGGTCAAACGCCGTCCCGGGATTGAAGTTCCGGCGCGGCGTCAGGCTGCCGAGCGTGCCAGACCGATCTCCGGCGCGATCTGCGCCAGGATCTCGTAGGACCGCTTGCGCGCCGCTTGGTCGTGAATCGGCGCGGTGACCATGATCTCATCGGCGGATGTCGCTGCGATGAAGGCACCGAGCTCTCGCTTGATCGTCTCGGGCGAGCCGATGAAGGCATAGCGCAGCATCTGCGAGACATGCGCCTTCTCGGCCGGTGACCAGTATTGCTCGATATCGGCGATCGGCGGCTGGAGCTTGCCGCGCGCGCCGCGGACCATGCCGACGAAGCGCTGCTGCAGGGAGGTCGCGAGATAGCGCGCCTCGGCGTCGGTCTCGGCGGCGACGACGTTGATGCCGGGCATGGCGTAGGGCTTTGCCGCCTGTTCCGACGGCTTGAAGCGTTCACGATAGATCGCCAGGGCCTGGATCAGCGCATCCGGAGCGAAATGCGAGGCGAAGGCGTAGGGCAGGCCGAGCTCTGCTGCGAGCTGCGCGCCGAACAGGCTCGATCCGAGGATCCAGAGCGGCACGCGCAGGCCCGCGCCCGGCACGGCCTGGACCGCCTGGTTCGGCCCCGCTGGCTCGAAAAAGGCCTGCACCTCGAGCACGTCTTGCGGAAACTGGTCCGAGGCCATCGGGTCGCGCCGCAGCGCCCGCAATGTGCGCTGGTCGGTCCCCGGCGCGCGGCCGAGGCCGAGATCGATGCGGCCCGGAAAGAGCGCTTCCAGCGTGCCGAACTGTTCGGCGATGACCAGCGGGGCGTGGTTGGGCAGCATCACGCCTCCGGCGCCGACGCGGATCGTGCTGGTCGCTCCGGCGAGTGCGCCAATCACCACGGCGGTCGCGGCGCTGGCGATGCCGGTCATGTTGTGGTGTTCGGCGACCCAGTAGCGCCGATAGCCCAGGGCTTCGGCATGGCGGATGAGCTCGATCGAGTTCCGGAGCGCGTCACCCGCCTCCTGGCCTTCGACGACGGGAACGAGGTCGAGAACGGAAATGGCGACCATGGCGGCCTCTGCTCTGGCGCGTCGGCGGGAAACCGCGGTTGTGCCGCAGGCCGAGGCGCGAATCCTGAAAGGACCATGCAGATGGGTGTGGCGGCCAGGCAATCCAATGCGTGGCCGTGCGTATCATGACGCGTCTGCGTCAGCTTCATGGCGCGGTGGCCGAGCGCCCCGTCTTTATGATCCCGCCGCGTGGGCTCATCGCGAGCTGGCTGTCACGGCGTGCTCCCGTTCGAGCGCGGCGCAGAGCGCAGGGCCGATCCGGCGATAGACGGCGGCGTAGTCCCTGTAGTGAACGCCGTCGACCATGGGCAGGCCGGGTGTGAAGGGGTTGGCGACCAGGCAGCCGTTCGTTGCCTTGCAGGTGCTTTCCGCCAACGCCCCGATACGCTCGGCCGCCTCCGCCGAGAAGCCCTCGGCCCTGGCCGTGTCGATGGGCGGGACGCCGGTGACGAGCACGATGCGGGATGTGCGTTGCAAGGTCCCGAGCAGCGGCTCGAAGCTCGCCTCGAAACGCATTGCTGCCTCGTATTCGTTGCTGAAACGCTTGGCGTTGGCGTCATTGGTGCCGATGGTCAGAATCACGGCGCGCGGCGGATGCGGTAGCGGCAGTCCCGCAAGGAAATCGGCATAGGCGCTGGCGGTCGCCCCGGAAACCCCGGCATTGACGAGCGGCAGGCCGCACAGCCTGCGCGTGGGCCAGCGCTCGATATGGGAATCGCCGGCAGCCAGCAGGTAATCGCCCTCGATCCGGCCGAGATCGGCGGTGACGGCTTGAAGCCGGGTGGCGCGATAGGGCGGCGCTGAGCCGGCACGGCCGAACCCGTAGCCCGCGAGCGAGCCTAGCAGCAAGGCGAGGGGCAGGATGATGAGCGCCAAGGTAAGGGGATGGCGCAGCACGATCTTGCCGAGACGTTCGAGCACGGGTGGCAAACGCAAGGCGCCGTCCAGCAGGCGGCGAGGGATCATCGGGCGCGTCCCCGCGGCGGCAGCGCGCAGCCATCGGCGGGCCCTGCTGGTACGGAGGAGAGCTGCACCGGTCGGCCGGTCACTGGATCGCGAAAGCCGCGCCGACCGCAACCGTTCTCGCTCGAGGACAAGCCGTCATAAACCATGAGGGCCGGCAGCAGCATCAGCCAGAGCGAGACGCCGGCGAGCAGCAGCAACTGGATGGCGGTGCGCCGAAGCCATTCGCGCCGAAGCCATGGCTGCAGCTTGCCGGGCAGAATCTTGCCGGAGAGGATGTCAGCGCGGACATGATTAGATATGATTTGGGTCGAGGTCATCATTCGCGCCAGAGTGTCGGCGCCGTGTTTTGCGAAATGACGTCCAGGATTCGGGTATCTGGTATCGGTGCTTTTCCAGAAGCCCGTCTAGAAACAATTGGAAACAATTCCATCGCGACCGTGCCGCGTGCTGGGTTTAAGGCCGCCTGATGAACCGAACCGCACATATCCTGATCGTCGAGGACGACCGCGAGATCGCGACGCTCGTCTCGCGCTTCCTCCGCAACAATGACTATCGCGTCAAGACCGTGGCGAACGGGCGCGAGATGGATGTCGCCCTGCGCGACGGCCGTTTCGACCTGATCGTGCTCGACCTGATGCTCCCGGGCGAGGACGGGTTGAGCCTGTGCCGGCGGCTGCGGGCGGACGGCGCAATGCCGATCATCATGCTCACGGCCAAGGCCGAGGAGATCGACCGCATCCTCGGCCTCGAAATGGGGGCCGACGACTATCTCGTGAAGCCGTTCAATCCGCGCGAATTGCTCGCCCGCATCCGCGCCGTGCTCAGGCGGGCCTCCGCCCAGAGCCAGCCTGAGATCGGCGAGAGCGTCTTCCTCAGCTTTGCCGGCTGGAAGCTCGACAAGGCGGTCCGGCGGCTGTTCAACCCTGCCGGGGAGCGCGTGGCGCTGACCGGGGCAGAGCTCGATCTGCTGCTTGCCTTCTGCGAGCGGCCGCGCCGGGTGCTTTCGCGCGACCAGTTGCTTGACCTCACGCAAGGCCGTGCGGCTGCGCCGTTCGAGCGCTCGATCGACGTGCTTGTCAGCCGCCTCAGGCAGAAGATGGAGAGCAATCCGCGCGAACCGGAGATGATTCAGACCATCCGATCGGGCGGCTATATGTTCTCGCCGGAGATCGAGGCGGGATGAAGCGTTTCCTGCTGCGCCTGCTACCGGCCCGGGCCGCCGCGCAAATCGCGGTCATCGTCGCCGGTTCGCTGATCCTCGCCAACATCGTCACGGCGGCCGTGCTGCTGACGTTGCTGCCGGCGGAGCTGCGTCGGGTTCCGCGCTTCTCCTATGTAACCGAACTGGTGTCGCTGGCCCAATTGCATGATGCGGCGACGACGCCGGAATTGAAGGCCGCCATCATCGAGGCAGCCACCAGGGCAAATCCGCGGTTGTCGCGGTTGGAGCCGGGGCAAGGAACGCCCCTGCGCAACCCGAACAGGCATGACGAGGCCCTGCTGGAATTGCTTGAGCAGGACCTTTCCGGCCTCGGACAGGCGCTGCTGCTTGAGAACGATGCTCAGCCCAGGCGGGAGCTGCCGCCGGCTGTGGCCTTGCGCTTCGCTGATGGAACCGGGTTGGTGATCGAGCCGCCCGCCATGACGCCGCCGCCGCGCGGCACGGCCTTCATTTTCTACATGATCACGATGGTGGCCTCGCTTGCCATGTTGATCGGGCTTTTGTCGCTCTGGGCGACGCGGGCGGTGGTCTCGCCGCTGTCGCAATTGGCTGCTGCCGCCGACCGCTTTGATCCTGATCGCGATGAGGCGGTCGCGCTCGATCATGGCCCTGTCGAGGTCAAGCGGCTCGCCGCCGCCTTCGGGGCGATGGCGGCGCGCATCCGCCGGCTCGTCGATGAGCGAACGCGGATGCTGGCGGCCGTCAGCCATGATCTGCGCACGCCGATCACGCGGCTGCGCTTGCGCACCGAGGAGATCGGCGATGACGACAAGCGCCGCGCCATCCTGGCCGATCTGGCGTTGATGGAGCGTATGGTCAGCGGGGCCTTGTCCTATCTGCGCGAGGGGCGCGCCTCGGGCAGCATGGTCGCGACCGATGTTCCGGCCTTGCTTCAGACGGTTTGCGATGATTTCGCCGATCTCGGGCATATCGTCGTCTATGAGGGGCCGATCCGCGCCTCGGCCTTGTGCGATGCTGATCAGATGACGCGCGCCGTCACCAACCTCGTCGACAATGCGATCAAGTTCGGCGGCAAGGCGGTGGTGCGGCTCGACGATGGTGAGGCCGAGAATGTCGCCATCGTGGTCGAGGATGATGGCCCGGGCATTGCCCCGGAGCATCGCGAGAAGGTGTTCGAGCCGTTCTATCGCGCCGATCGCGCCCGGACCCTGCGCGAGAGCAGCGGTTTCGGTCTGGGGCTCGCCATTGTCCGCGCCATTGCCGAGGCGCATCGCGGTGGTCTGACGCTGTCCGAGCGGCCGGGCGGCGGGCTCGTGGCGCGGATCGCCTGGCCACGGCGCTGGTGAGCCTGGCTGCCGCGGAACGTGCATTGGTTTTGCGCGTTCACTCCTCAACGAAGGCGTCTGGCACGTCTGAAAGAGGAGATTTCACATGGCGACCGTCAATCGGGCCAAGGAAAGCCTGCGCAAGGAACAGCAGGAGCAGAAGCAGGCCAGTCGCGGCAAGGGCCGGGATGCCGATCTGCATGAGGCGCTGAAGGGTACATTCCCGGCGAGCGATCCCGTCGCGTCGCAGACCGCGACCAAGCCTGGCGCGAAGAAGCGCACGCATTGAGGCGGTGTCAGGCCGCGGGAGACGGTAGGGCGATGGTCGCAATGACGGCGAGCCCTGTCACGGCCTTGAGCGATACGGCAATCCTGGCTTCGATCAGGAGTGCGTGCCCTGGCTCGATCCGGACAGGCTTCGCGTCGCAGCTGCCCGTGACGGCATTCTCCGGCGCGTAGATGACATGGCTTCCCGCGCCTAAAATGCCGTCCTGCCCCGTCGTTGCAACGATGAGGTCAATCTCGCAGAGCGCCCTGTCGGCGATCAGGTTCACCACTTCGACCGGGCCATTCTCGAGGCGGCTGATGATCGGCGTGCCGCCATCATAGCGGACGGGTTTGAAGGGGCTGCGCAGGTCGATCTCGCTTGCCGGCGTTTCGAGGCTTGCCTGCGTTTCGAGAACGAGGCCGCTCCCGGCGATGACGAGTTGCAGGCGCTCATAGCCGGCGAGATCGGAAAATGGCCCGGGCGCGACGATGCTGGTGCGGCCGAAGCGCCAGATCATGCCCTCCCAGCTGCCCGGCGCGGCACCCTCACGATAGGCGTCGGCGATGTCGATGGTGACACCGCCGCCATTCTTCCAAGGCGTACGCCGGAAACTCTCGGGCGGAAGCGGGGTGAAGCTCGCAGCGCTCATCGTGCAACCCTAGCTTTTGTTTTTACGCGCGTTCTTCACGCGAACGGGTGTCCGCTTCGCCCGAGAATGCTCTAGTTCTGTTAGATCTCACAGCCCCTTGTCGCTCTTGACTTTGATATAAAAAACGGTTCAGTCTGTTTTTAATATGTGAAAGCGGCCTCCACGATTGTGCAGGAGCGCCGCCGTCCCTCCATCTGAAGCAGCCCTCATCAGAAGGTGATATCGCATGAGTGCCGTGGCGGACTGGCCCCGCAGATTCGGGCGTATCGCATTCCGAGCTGCGGTGGTTGCCGCCTATGCACTGATTTTCGCTCCGGTCCTGCTCGTCGTCGTCACCAGCCTGTTCCCGGAAGAGATCGTCAGCTTCCCGCCCCATGGCCTCTCGCTGCGCTGGTATGTGAACGCCTGGGACAAGCGTGAATTCGCCCGCGGCTTCGTGACCAGCATCAAGGTCGCCTTGATCGCGACCGCCATCGGGGTGCCGCTCGGCACGGCAGCAGCCCTGGCGCTGGTGCGCTCCAACCTGCGGGGCAAGACCGCCATCAACAGCCTGTTGCTCGGCCCTCTCGCCATGCCGGGCGTGGTCGCCGGCGCCGCCCTCTATATGTTCTATCTGCGGATAGAGAACTGGGCCGACCAGGACGTCATCGCGACGCTGGGAGGATTGGTCGCCGCCCATGTGCTGCTCACAATTCCGTGGACCGTCCGCCTCGTAACCGCAAGCCTCCAGGGCGTCGATCGCGCGCCGGAAGAGGCCGCAGCCAATCTCGGCGCCAGGCCCTGGACGGTATTCTACCGTGTGACGTTGCCAAGCCTGCGCGCTGGCATCGTCGCGGCGGCCGTCTTCTCGTTCATCGCCAGCTTCGAGAACCTGGAGATCACGCTGCTGCTCGTCGGGCCCGGGCTCACCACGTTGCCGGTCGCGATGCTCAACTATCTCGAATTCCGCATGGACCCGACGCTTGCCGCCGTCGCGACCGTCCAGATGCTGCTGATTGGCGCGCTCATGCTGATCACCGATCGCTTCGTCAAATTGTCCCGTGTGCTGTGAGGGCCTGATCCACCGATGAGCAAGCTGACACTTCAGGCCCTCTGCAAGCGCTACAACGAAGCCACCGCCGTCGAGCGCGTCGATCTCACCGTCGCCCAAGGCGAGCTGGTCGCGCTGCTTGGACCCTCGGGCTGCGGCAAGACTACGACGCTGCGCATGGTAGCTGGCTTCGTGCAGCCGACCTCCGGCAAGGTCATCATTGGCCAGGAGAACGTCACTCACGCTCCGCCCTATGCGCGCGATACAGGCATGGTGTTCCAGTCCTACGCCCTGTTCCCGCATATGAGCGTGGCGCAGAACGTTTCCTTCGGCCTGGAAATGCGCAAGGTCGGCCGTGCCGAACGCGACGAGCGCGTCGCCGAGGCGCTGCGCATGGTGCGGCTCGACAAGCTGGCCGAGCGTCTGCCGCGCGAACTCTCCGGCGGCCAGCAGCAGCGTGTCGCGCTCGCCCGCGCCTTGGCGGTGAAGCCAGCTGTCTTCCTGCTCGACGAACCGCTCTCCAATCTCGACGCCAAGCTGCGCGCCGAAGTGCGCATCGAAATCCGCACGCTGCAGCAGCGGCTCGGCCTCACCACGCTGATCGTGACGCACGATCAGGAGGAGGCGCTGACCATGGCCGACCGCCTCGTCGTCATGGAGCGCGGCAGCGTGCGCCAGATCGGTACGGCCGAAGATCTTTACGAGCGCCCAGCCGATGCGTTCGTCGCGAGCTTCGTCGGTCGCTGCAACATCGTCGACGGCGAGGTCGCAGGCCCGGATCAGTTCCGCACCGACGCAGGCATTCTGCTGCCCTGCCGGGCAACCGATACGGCGCGAGGTACTTCCGTCTTCGCGCTCCGCCCGGAGCGGGTCGCCATCACACCTGGCGGATCTGATGGCATCCAGGCCCGCGTCTCGGCCGTCACCTATCTCGGAGCCCACACCGAATATCACTTCGATCTCGGCGGCTTATCGCTGCTCGCCGTCAAGGCAACCCCGAGCGATGCCGACCCGCTTCGCCGGCTTCGCCACGGCGATCAGGTCGCGCTCTCCTGGGATCGCGACGCCGCACGCACCCTGCCTTCCCAAGCCGAAACCTCAACCGGAGCCGAACCATGACGATCTCTCGCCGGTCAGCCTTGTCAGGCGGCATCGCCGCGCTTGCCTCGTTCGGTGTGGAACCGCTTCGCGCGCAATCCTCGCAAGCCATCATCGGCACCTGGGGCGGCGATTACGCCGAGCTTCTGCGCATGATGATCGACGATCCGATCCTCAAGCCGCAGGGCATCGATGTGTTGCAGGATGTCGCCAACGCTGATCCGCGCAAGACCAAGCTGATCGCTGAACGCCAGAATCGGCGCGGTGCCATGGACGTGGCCTGCCTGTCGGACACCGACATGTACACCATCGCCCAGCAAGGCGTTTTCGAGGAATTGCCGGCCGACAAGTTCAAGAACCTGCCGTCAATCCTGCCGAGCCTGCGCAAACCCTATTCGATCCCGCACATCTATTCTTTCCGGGTGATCCTCTACAATCCGAACCGGGTGTCCACACCGCCGCAATCTTATGCGGATCTCTGGGATCCGAAATGGCGCGGGCGGGTCGGCCTCTCCGACATTCTCTACATGGCCAATACGGAATCGGCGGCGCTCGCCGGCGGTGGAGGTGTCAGCGACTATGAGCCGGCGAAGAAGAAGCTCTTGGAATGGCGCTCGCTCGACGTGAAGGTCTATCCGTCCAACGAGGCGCTGGCCTCAGCGCTGAAATCGGAGGAAGTCTGGCTCACCGTCATGTGGATGGCGCGTGGCGTCATGTGGCAGAAGGCCGGCATTCCTCTGAAGCATGTTGTTCCATCGGAGGGCACGACCCCGACTGTGTTCGAGGCGGCCGTGCCGAAGAATGCGCGCAACAAGGAGAATGCCTGGCGCTATCTCGACACCATGCTGGACCCGCAGGCGCAGATCGGTTTCGCCGAGCGCATGGGTTTTGCACCAACCGTGACGACCGCCAAACTGCCGCCGGAGCTAGAGGCGCGCGTGAGCCTGCCGGAGGCCGATCGCGCCAAGCTGCTGAAGCCGGATTACGGCTATCTCATGCGCAGCCAGCCTCAGGTGCTCGATTTCTGGAACAAGCAGTTCAAGGTCTGAGCCATGGCGTTCCTGGTCCTGCCCGCGGGGTTGCTTGTCCTGGCGCTGCTTGCGGCGCCCATGGCGATCCTGTTTCGGATCTCACTCAATCGCTTCAGCCCTACGGAGCTGATGGTCCAGGCGTTGACGACCGACAATTACCTGCAGGCGTTTCAGGACCCCTATTACCAGAACGTCCTGATGACGACGCTCGGCATGGCCCTTCTCTGCACCGTGCTCGCGCTAATTCTAGGCTTTCCAGCGGCCTACTCGCTGGCGCGCATGGAAAGCCGCTGGAAAAGCGTCGTTACCATCCTGACCCTGTTTCCACTCGTCGTCGGCAATGTCGTGCGCTCGGCTGGCTGGTTCGCGCTCATCGGCAATGATGGCGCGATCAACGCGGCGCTTCGTGGCCTCGGCCTGATCTCGGAGCCGTTTCAGATGATGTACACGCCCGGCGCCGTCATCGCCGGCATCGTGGCTGTGGTCTTGCCCTACATGATCCTGACGCTATCGGCCGTGATCGAAGGCATCCCGCGCCAGACCGAGGAAGCAGCGGCCAATCTCGGCGCCCGCCCGCTCGTTACCTTCCGCCGCGTGGTCCTGCCGCTTGCCATGCCGGGCGTCGCGGCGGGCTCCGTGCTCGTCTTCATCTTGTGCATGAATGCCTATGCGACACCGGTTCTGCTTGGCGGCCCACAATTCAAGATGATGGCGCCCGCCGTCTACGACCAGTTCGTGCGCGGCAACAATTGGCCGTTCGGCGCGGCGCTCGCCTTTCTGCTGCTCGCGGTCACCATGATCCTGACCACCATAGGCAGCGTGCTGCTCGGCCGCCGTTACGCCCGGTGATCTCGCGCAGATCACCCGCCTCGCAACCGTGCTCGTTCGAATAACCTGGAGGAATAGAACATGGCCCATCTCGGCTCCGCCGTTCGCGACTACCGCTTCACCCTGATGCGCGACCTGATGGATCGCGAAGGCTATGACGCGCTTGCCTTCACGCAAGGGGATTTCTTCGAGTTCGCGACCAATTTCCATACCGACGTACAGCCTTGGGAGCGACCTATCCTCTGCGTGCTGCCACGCAACGGCGAGCCCTTCGCCCTCCTGAACGAGCTCTCCACCAATCATTGGCGCTTCAGCACCGAGGCGCAGCACCTGTGGGTGTCGGACGTGAGCTTCTACGCCGAACACCCACGCCTGTCGCAGCGCGTCCCGCTCGCCACCCAATGGGTCGAGGTCGTTGCGGACAAATTGAAAAGCGCAGGCCTGCACCGTTCGCGCATTGGCGTTGATGCCGGCGGCGGGCCGCTCGCCCGTGTCCCGGGCTTGCTGCCGCATCTGCGCCTGGAAACCGCCACCGGCGAATTCCGCAAGCTGCGCTTCGTCAAGCATGAGGATGAGATCGCATTGATGCGCGAGATCGCCGCGCTCTCCGATTGGGTGCAGGAGCGCTATCGCGAGAACATCCGGCCAGGTCGTCTCGTGCAGGAACTCGACATGTCGATGGCCGCCCTCATGGCGGAGGAATCGGCGCGCCGCTTTCCCGGCGAGAACCTGGAAATCCTGCGCTGCTGGACCCTGTCGGGGCCTGCGAGCTGTGCGCCGCATGGCGACGGACGCTCCTCTGGTGCGCGTATCGAGGAGGGCCATGGCCTCGTCAATATCGTCATCCCGCGCGTCAACGGCATGGTGGTCGAGAATGAGCGCACCTGGTTCTGCGGCAAGCCCTCCGAACGCCAGGTCAAGCTGTTTGAAGCCGCGCGTGTCGCCAATGAAGCCGCTTGCGAGGCGGCGATCACCGGTTCTCAGGTCTGCGCCATCGACGCTGCGGCGCAGGCTGTATTCGAGCGGGCTGGCGTGGCCGATCTCATCCTGCATCGCACCGGGCACGGCATGGGCCTGCTCGGCCATGAATTCCCGGAGGACATGGCGTTCAACACCCGACCGCTCCTGGAGCGCGAGGTCTATTCTGCCGAGCCGGGTCTCTACCAATGGGGTCTTGGCGGTTTCCGCCACGACGACACGGTGGTGGTCGGCACCAAGCCCGAGGTCTTGACCAAGGCCCCGAAGGATCTTGCCAGCCAGACCGTCAACTGAGTGGCCCCCCGCAGCGAAGGAACGCGACTATGACCTATCATGATCGGGCACAGGGTATTTCGACCATGCGCCGCCGCCTGGTCGGCGCTATCTTGCCGGCGGCGCTTGCTGCTGGCGCGGTCTTGTTCGGGCGTTCGGCGTCTGCGCAGACCAAGCCCCCGAGGGTAAAGGTCGCAACGGAGCTCGGCGATTTCGTCGTCGAGGTTTATCCTGATCGCGCACCGATCTCCGCCAACAACTTCCTCGCCTATGTCGATAAGGGCCTGCTCGACGGCCAGTCGGCCTACCGCATTGTGACGATCGCCAACCAGCCGGCTGACACAGCATACAAGATCGAGGTAATCCAGTTCGGCTGGCGCGGCGCGGAGGGACAAGAGCCACCCTTGCCGCGCATTGCTCACGAGACGACCGATGTGATTGGTCTCAAGCACCTGGATGGCACGCTCTCGATGGCGCGGCTCGCCACCGGGACTGCCAGCGCCGGCTTTTTCATCTGCATCGGCGACCAGCCGTCACTCGATTTCGGCGGCGGCAGGCATCCTGACAGGCAGGGTTTCGCCGCCTTCGGCAGGGTGATCGAGGGCATGGACGTCGTCCGTCACATCCATGCGACGCGCGCCGAGCCCGTCGACCGCCTTGCCAAGCCGATCGCGATCACTCGGGCAACCAGAATGCCTTCGTAATCTGCAGGCACGCAGGAAACCATAGTCCTTCTATCGCCACACCGATGCCTCTGCGAGTAATGAAGCGCTTGAAACCGGACGCGATGTGATGACGACTAGGAATGGTCCGCTTGTGAAGAGACGGACCCAGGCAGAGAAATCGGCTGAGATGCGCTTGCGCCTCTGCGAAGCCGCACTCGAAATGCTGTGCAAGGTCGGCTACGAGCGCTTGTCGATGAATGTCATCGTGGCCCAAGCTCGGGCTTCGCGCGGCGCGCAAACGCATCATTTTCCGACTAAGGTGGATTTGCTCGTTGGCGCTTTTGAGCATCTCCTGATGCGTTGGGAGAACAGCCACCGAGCGTTCCTCGCGGCCCAGCCACGTCCCATCGCACTCGATACCTATCTGCGCCATCTCTGGCTGAACGTCTTCAGCAAGCCGACCTATGTCGGCGCGGTCGAGCTCATGCTCGCGGCGCGTTCTGACGAAGTACTCCGCGAGCGCCTGCATGGCGTGCTGGCCGAATGGATGAAGTTCAGGAGTTCCATCTGGCAGCAGATCATCGGCTTGCCGAGCGCGACTTTGTCCAACGACACATTCCAGAGCCTCAATCTCTGCATGCTGCGTGGCATGGCGATCCATGCGAGTTTCAACGCCGACGATTCCGTGAACAACAAACTCCTGGAAGCCTGGATCGTGGTCGCGATCAAGGTCATTACGCCGGATCAGGCTCTCGCGCGCGAACTGGAACAGGCTGCTGAGCCACCTCGCTGAGCGATCCGGGGTGATGTTTGTGGACGGTCGGCCTTGAACTGAACCGCTCTGGCGTCACCTGAGGCCGCTTTAGTTCGAGTCATGCTCCGTGGCTCTCAAACGTCCCGGATGTAGGGCTCGGCGGATGCTGGCGCTCCATACTCGACCAAGTGCCTGTCACGGCTGATCCCGGAGCTGCGCTTTTGAGTCTGGCCGCACTGTTATCATTGTCTTTTTGTTTTGCGTCTCCGCACGCCTGGAGCCTTCACTCTCATAAGCCTTGAGTCTGCGGTCGAGATTTCTCAAGGAATGTGAGTTTCGGCCACCATCGCGCGATATGAATTTAAACCTATATCAAGCGTATGATTTTCCTTGCTAATCACGACTATCCAGGCCCGAATTTTGCGAGATTTGACATTAGCTCTCGTCGGCGAGCGGGTGCAGGTCGCGGACCATGCTTTTCAGCCGCTCATCGAGGACATGGGTGTAAATCTGGGTGGTGGCGATATCGGCATGGCCGAGCAGTTCCTGCACGACGCGCAGATCGGCGCCGTTCTGCAGGAGGTGGCTGGCGAAGGCGTGGCGCAGTACATGCGGGCTCAAGGCGGCGGGTGAAAGCCCTGCCGCCGCGGCGAGCGATTTGAGATCGCGGGCGAAGGCCTGGCGGGTCAGGTGCCCGCTTTCGCCATCGGAGGGAAAGAGCCAGCGGCTGTCGGCCCCGCCTGCCTGGCGCAGCGCCTCGAGAAAGACGAGCCCGGCCTCGCGCGCGGCCTCGTTCAATGGCACCAGCCGGTCCTTGTCGCCCTTGCCGCGCACCACCAGAAAGCGTTCGCGCGTGGTCGCAGCCGAGAGCGGCAATGCGATCAGTTCCGAGACGCGCAGGCCCGTGGCGTAGAGCAATTCGATCAGGCAGCGCATGCGCAGCGCCTTCTGGCGGGCGGGCTTCGACAAGCCGTCGCGCTCGCTCGCCAGGCGCGCCGTTTCGATCAGCCGGTCGACATCGGCGACGGAGAGCACTTTCGGCAAGGGACGGCCCTGCCTTGGGCCCTCAATTGCGGCCGAAGGATCGTCGGGCAAGAGCCCCTCGGTGTAGAGAAAGCGATGGAACTGGCGCACGGCCGAGAGCTTGCGCGCGGCCGAGGACGCCTTGAGCCCGCGCGCGGCGATGTCGCCGAGCCAGCCGCGGATATCGTCCGCCGCAAGATCGCCCAGCGCCTTGCCGCCGAGCCATTCCAGGTAGTCGTCGATGTCGCGCTCATAGGCTTCAAGCGTGTTGCGGGCCGCGCCGCGCTCGGCTGCCAGCATGTCGAGGAAGGCCTTCAGCCTTGCGCGCGCCTCGCGGCTCATCGCGGTTGCAGCTTGGCTGGCGGCACGATCTCGATGATCTCGCGCGGTTCGGGCTGGACGAAGGTCACCAGGGCGACCATGCCGCCAAAGACCAGGCCGCCGAGAATGGCGAGAAAGGCGATAAATCTGAACAGCGTCGGCACGGTGTGGCGACCCTCGAAGTTCTGGCCCGGAATCGGGACTGATCGGTTATTCCCGAAGCGGCCCGGAAGGCGCAAGGGCAGGCGCGAGACTGCGGGGAAGGCAAGGTTTCGTGAGGGCATGACGGCGCGTGATCGCTCATGCTAAACGGGCGTTGAGGAAATGCCAGAATGATGATTGTCGAGACGCTCGACCAACGAGATAGCAAGGGTCTACGTGTGGATCGCGAAGATTTGCGTGCGGCATTGGGCCTGCGCGCGATCGTGCTCGTCGGCATGATGGGCTCGGGCAAGAGCGCGGTCGGCCGAAGGCTGGCGACCCGGCTCGGTCTGCCCTTCGTCGATGCCGATACCGAGATCGAAACGGCGGCGGGCATGAGCATCCCCGAGATCTTCGCCCAACGCGGCGAAACCGAGTTCCGCGACGGCGAGCGGCGGGTGATCGGCCGCATCCTGACCACGCGCGCGCCGCTCGTGCTGGCGACGGGCGGTGGCGCCTATATGAATGCCGAAACGCGCGAGCGCATCGCCAAGCTCGGTATCTCGGTCTGGCTCAAGGCCGAGCCGGATGTGCTGATGCGCCGCGTCCGCAAGCGCTCGAACCGGCCGCTGCTGCAGACAGCCGACCCCGACGCGACGCTGCGCCGGATGCTGACCGAGCGCGAGCCGCTCTATGCACTGGCCGACCTCACCTTGATCTCGCGCGACGATCCCCTTGACGTCGTGGTCGAGGATGTCGTCGCGGTGCTCGGCCAGTATCTGCGGCAGCCGCCATTCGGGTCGCAAGAATCTTGTGGGTCGCAAGAGTCATGACTATTCCAGCTCAAGAAAATCCGGGCGGGCGGATCATCGTCCCGGTCGCGCTCGAAGGCCGGTCCTACGATATCCATATCGGCCGCCATCAACTTTGCGAGGCAGCGGCCCTGATCGCGCGGCTCGCGCCGGGCGCGAAGGCGGCGCTGGTGACGGACACGCATGTCGCGGAATTGCATGCCCCGGCCTTCGAGGCCTGCCTGCACCAGGAGGGGATCGCGGCGACCCGCATCGTGATCCCGCCGGGCGAAGCCTCGAAATCCTATGCCAGGCTGATCGAGCTCTGCGACGCGCTGCTGGCGGCCAAGATCGAGCGCCAGGATCTCGTCATCGCGCTCGGCGGCGGCGTCGTCGGCGATCTCACCGGCTTCGCGGCCGCGGTGCTGCGGCGTGGCGTGCGCTTCATCCAGATTCCGACGAGCCTCTTGGCCCAGGTCGATTCCTCCGTCGGCGGCAAGACCGGGATCAACTCCACACACGGCAAAAATCTGATCGGCGCCTTCCACCAGCCTGCACTGGTCATTGCCGACACCGCATTGCTCGACACGCTGAGCGAGCGCGAGTTCAAGGCCGGCTATGCCGAGGTGGTGAAATACGGGCTGATCGACGACGCCGGCTTCTTTGACTGGTGCGAGATCAATTGGAGCCGGATCATCAGCGGCGGGCCCGAGCGCGACTACGCGGTGGCGGTTGCTTGCCGGGCCAAGGCCGCGATCGTCGCGCGTGACGAGCGCGAGGAGGGCGACCGGGCGCTGCTCAATCTCGGCCATACCTTCGCGCATGCGCTGGAGCGGCTGACGAACTACGATTCGACGCGTCTCGTCCATGGCGAGGCGGTCGCGATCGGGCTTGCGCTCGCCTTCCGCTTCTCGCAGCGCCTGGGGCTGTGCTCGGGCCAGGACGCAGTCCGCGTCGCCCGCCATCTCGACCAGGTCGGGCTTCCGAGCCGGCTCCAGCAGGTGCCGGGCGGAGCGGGCCACGCCGACGAGATCGTGGCGGCGATGGCGCAGGACAAGAAGGTCAAGCGCGGCGCCATGACCTTTATCCTGGCGCATGGCATCGGCAAGAGCTTCATCGCGCCGGGCGTCGCGGCCGGGGAGGTCAAGGCGTTCATCGAGACGGAACTCGCGGTGAACGGCAAGGCAGCCTGAGCTGCCGGTTTAGCCAAGCTTGGCCAGCACCTGCGTGGCTTTGTAGCCCTCGGGCACACCATCGACCAACATGGTGACGCTCGTCGAATTCCGCGTCCTCAACGGCAGGATCTCCTGGTAGGCGGGTGAAGCGTACCAGCCGCGCACTGCCTCCATGTCGGGGAAAGCGATCATGACGAGATCGCCCGGCCATGGCCCTTCCACGACCTCCGGCGTCGCTCCATGAACCAGGAAGCGGCCGCCGAACGGGATGAGGGTCGCGTCGATCGCGCTGATGTAGCTCAAAATCTCCGGTCCGAGATCGACGTCTTGCAGATGGGCAATGGCGTAGGCGGTCATGGCGGTCTCTCTCGCGGGTGTCTGTTGCCGTGCTTCGCGGAGACCTTGGAGACATTCGGGGCGGAGGTCGATTACCTCTGGGGTGATGTCAGCGGCGCCCTTACGGGCTGAACACCAGCACTAAAAACACGAAGAACACCGCGAGATGCACCGCGCCCTCCAGCATCGTCGTGCGCGTGCCGGTGAAGGTCAGCGTCGAGAGCAGCAGCGTCATCGCCAGGATGACCATATTGGTTCCCGACAGGCCGAGCACGACCTCCTGTCCCGTCAACAGGCCGATCGCGAGCACGGCTGGCACGGTCAGGCCGAGCGTCGAGGCCGCCGCGCCGAGGCACAGATTGATCGCGCGCTGGAGCTGGTTGGCGCTGATCGCCCGCAGCGCCGCGATGCATTCCGGCGTGAACACCACCATGGCGATCAGGATACCGCCGAGCGCGACGGGAGCACCGAGCTTGATGATGCCGAAATCCAGCACCGCCGCCAGGCTCTTCGCCAGGATGACGATCGGCAGGATGTTGGCGAGCAGCAGGACGACATGCGTCGCGGTCGCGCCGCCTGGATCGTCATGGCCGTGGTCGTTCTCGCTGGGCTCGTCATCGCCGGACATGGCGGTACGAGGCAGCGGCGCCTGCTCGCGCGTAGGCTCCTGGAAAAAGGAGCGGTGGCGTCCGGTCTGGAGCACGAGGAAGGCGCCGTAGAGCGCGATGGTGAACAGCGAGAAAGAGACCGATTGCAACGTCGTCAGCGTGCCGTTGCTGGTCGATGTCGTGAAATTCGGCAGCACAAGCGGGATTACGGTCAGGGGAATGATCACCGCGAGATAAGAAGACGCGCCTTTCAGATTGTAGCTCTGCGCGAAATGGCGTCGGCCGCCCACCAGCAGGCCGATGCCGACCACACCGTTGAGCACGATCATCAGCACCGCGAACATGGTGTCGCGCCCCAGCGTCGGCGCGCCCTTGGCCCCAAGCATCACAGCCGAGATCAGCGCCACCTCGATGATCACGATCGAGAGCGTCAGGATCAGCGTCCCGAAAGGCTCGCCGAGCCGACCGGCCAGGATCTCCGCCTCGTGAACCACACCGAATGCCGCCCAGATGATGATCCCCAGCAGCCACAGGAAGATCGCTGCAGACGCCAGCGGCGTGCCGAGCTGACCGAGCAGGCCGCCTCCGAAGAGCAGGAAAGCGGCAACGGTTGCCCAGGCGCAGGCGAGGCGGAGGATCATGGTGTTCAAGGGGCCGTCCCGAAATGATTGGCTTGAAAAGGGCGTACGGAAACAGGCCGCCAGGGCAACCTGCCTCAGCTTACCGCATTAGGATGGCGTTTTGCTCGCCTGTTTGCCGCACCGAGAACGATGCAAGATCGAGGCGAGGCGTTCGCCTCAATCGAATGTTATCTTGGCCGCCAGCGGGCTCGTAGCCTCCTCCGCCAGTGTCGCGGGCTTATCGGTGACGAGATATTGTGCCCGCGCCAGCGCGGCGAAACGCCCGCCCTTGGCGACCAGTTCCTCGAAGGAGCCCATCTCGATGACCTGGCCCTGCTCAAAGACCAGGATGCGGTCGGCATTGCGGATGGTCGCGAGGCGGTGGGCGATGACGAAGGTGGTGCGGTCCTTCATCACCTCTTCCAGCGCCTTCTGCAGCTTGACCTCGGTCGCGGCGTCGAGTGCCGAGGTCGCCTCGTCGAGGATCAGGATCGGCGGGTTCTTGAGCAGGGCGCGCGCGATCGAGAGGCGCTGGCGCTCGCCGCCCGAGAGGGTCCGCCCGCGCTCGCCGACGAGGGTGTCGAGCCCGTCGGTCTGGCGCGCCATCACCTCGGTCGCCTGTGCGCGGTCAAGCGCCTCCATCATCTCGGCGTCGGTCGCGTCGGGCTTGCCGACGGTGAGGTTCTCGCGGATCGAGCGTGCAAACAGCATCGGCTCCTGGAAGACGACCCCAATATTGCGGCGCAGCGACAGAAGCGAGATGTCGCGGATGTCGAGACCGTCAACGGTGATGCGACCCGATTGCGGGTCGAAGGCCCGGTGCAGCAGGCCAAGCGTGGTCGATTTGCCCGAGCCGGTCGAGCCGACGATCGCGATGGTCTCGCCCGGCTTCACCGCAAAGGAGACATCCTGCACGGCGGCGCGCTTGCCGTCATAGGAGAAGGACACGTCCTCGAAGGCAACCGCGCCCGACAAGCGCCCGGCATCCTTGGCGCTGGGCAGGTCACGCACGGCGGGCAGCGTGTCCAGCACCTCGAAGAATTCGCGCATCTTCGGCGCCTGCATGAAGATGAAGTTCACGAAGGCGACGATCTGCTCGAGTCGGCCGACCAGCATGGTGGCGAAGCCCATGAAGGTGACGATCTCGCCGACGGTCGTGAGACCCTGCATCAGGAGCCAGGCGCCGACGACGAAGATCGCGAGCACGGTCAGCGTCGCCGAGGCCCGCGTCGCCACTGTCGCGATAGCCCACCAGGACAGGACCGGGAGCTGGGCTTCCAGCAGGCTCGCGATGGTCGAGCGCAAGCCGCGCACCTCGGCCTCGATGCGGGTGAAGCTCTGGATCACCGGCACATTGCCGAGCGCGTCCGAGGCGCGTTCAGCGAGGTTTGAGTGATAGGCCTCGACATTGCTCTGCAATTTGTCGGTCTTGCGCAGCACATAAGCGGTCAGCGCGCCGAAGAGCACGACGAGCGATATCAGCAGCAGCCCGAGCTGCCAGTTCTTCCACAGCGTGAAGGGCAGCAGGATGAAGAGCGCGACGAGGCTGGCGCAATGCTCGCGGAAGAAGGACAGCCACAGCGCCCACATGCCGCTGGTGCCGTCGAGCATCACCTTGAGCACGCGGCCGGAATGGGTCTGGGTGTGGTAGGCGAGCGGCAGCGTCAGCGCGTGCTCGAAATAGTTCGCCATCACGGCGAGCCGGCGGCGATGGGCGAGCCGGTCGGAATGCAGCGAGACGAAGACGCTGGCTGCGATGGTGAACAGGCCGAAGCCGACCCAGGCCAGGATCAAGGCGTTGAGATCGCTCCAGGCGAGATGCTGGCCGGCGCCCTGCACGACTGACAGCTTGTCGATCAGCGCGCCAAACAGCATCGGCTCGGCGAAAGCCGCCGCCGCGAGCAGGATATTGGCGAGCGCCAAGATCAGGCCGAGCCGCTTTTCGGGACCGAGCTCGCCAAGCACGCGAGTATAGATTGCAAACAGAGACATGCTCAGAGCTTTAACTGACGTGGAGATGTGAGCAAGGCCTCAACCTTAACGCTTCGTTCAATGGGCGCCTTCTAAGGTTTTTGCGCTGCAGAAGCGGGGCCGCTTCGCGCGGCGCGCATCGGCCGGATCGAGGTGGTTTCCATGGATATCGCAACTGGCGTCGGCATCCTTGCCGGTATCGCCACGATCTGCTCGCTGATCATCATCGATGGCGGCAACTTCGCTGCCTATTACGACAAGCACGCCATGATCATCATTTTCGGCGGCGCTACCGCCGCCACCATGGTGCGGTTCCCGTTCTCGGTGATCGCGCATGGCCTGCCGATGGGCCTGCGCTTTGCCTTCACCCTGCGCTCGGTCAATCCGCGCGAGCTGATCGAGGAGATCACCCGCGTCGCCGAGATCGCCCGCAAGAGCGGGCCGGTGGCTCTGGAAAGCGTCGTGGTTTCCGACACGTTCCTCGCGCAGGGGCTGCGCTATATCGCCGACGGCTACGACAAGGATTTCATCCGCGACACGATGGAGCGCGACCGCGACAACTTCCTGCAGCGGCTCGACGAAGGCTCGAAGGTCTATCGCGCCATCGGCGACTGCGCCCCGGCCTGGGGCATGGTCGGCACCATTATCGGCATGGTCTCGATGTTCGCCAATATGAGCGACCCGTCCAAGCTCGGCCCGGCGATGGCGACGGCCCTGCTCGCCACGCTCTACGGCGCGCTGGTCGCCAACATGATCACCCTGCCGATCGCCGACAAGCTGCATATCAAGCTCGAAGAGGAGGAAATCTCGCGCACGCTGATCATCGACGGCGTGCTCCAGATGCGCGACGCCAAGAGCGCGACGCTGGTGCGTGAGATGCTGCTCGCCTATCTGCCCGACCATCATCGGGCGGAGATGGCGGAAGCGGCGTGAACGGGACCTGAGCAGTGGCGAAGAAGAAGCGCGGAGCTCATGGCGGTCACGGCTGGTTCGTGACCTTCGCCGATCTGATGGCGCTTCTGATGGCGTTCTTCGTCATGGTCGCGGCCTATTCGAGCCAGGACAAGAACAAGATGCAGATCGTCGCGGGCTCGATGCGCGAGGCCTTCGGCACGCAAAAGGACATGCGGCTGGCCGGTATCGTCGAGGTCGACGGCATCCCGACCAAGACCCATATCAAGAACGCCTATATCCGGCCGCTGGAGGACGCCTCCGACACGACCGCGCCCAACCACAACAACCAGAAGGAAGACGGGCTGATCGCGGCGACGCATGATCGTGGTTTCGCGCTTGCCGCTGCCTCGCTGCGCCAGGCCTTGCGCGAGATGCCGGAGATCGCGGAAGTCTCGCGCAACATCCTGGTCGAGGTCTCGGAAGCCGGCATCGACATTCAACTGGTCGATCAGGACGGCCGCGCCATGTTCGCGGAAGGCTCGAGCCAGCCCAATGAACGGATGCGCAAGGTGCTCGCGGCGGTGGCGCCCTCATTGAGGCGCATGCCCAACAAGATCACGCTGACCGGCCATACCGCGACGCCGCGCCCGGGCCAGTCGCCGGAGGGCGATCCCTGGACGTTGTCGGTCGGCCGAGCCGCGGCCGTGCGCGAGATCCTGGCCAATGCTGGCGTGCCCAATGAGCGCTTCGCCTCGGTCACCGGCAAGGGCGATACCGACCCGCTGATCAAGGACAACCCTTACCTCGCCTTCAACCGCCGCGTCGGCATCGTGCTGAAGGCGGATGCGCCGCCCTTGCCGTTCGGGGCTAAGCCCTAACCCTCGTCGCATTCGGACGGCGCGTGGGCCATGATGCGGCGATGAAGCTCAACTGGCGGCTCGGTTGGATCGGTTGCCTGCTCCTGGTCGCGCTTGCCCCCGCTCGGGGCGGCGAGGCGCTGCCGGACGGCTTCATCCGCCTGCGCGAGATCGCTCCCGGGATACGCCAGGACATCCGCTACGCATCCGCCTTTAATTTCACCGGTGCAGCTGTCGCCGGCTATGGCCGTGCCGATTGCGTGCTGACCCGGGCGGCAGGGCAGGCCTTGATCCGCGTGGAGGCGCGGCTGGGCACGTCCGGCTATGCGCTGAAACTGTTCGATTGCTACCGGCCGGCGCGGGCGGTCCGGGCCTTTCTGGCCTGGGCGCAGGATGGGAAGGCGAGCGATTTCGGGCGGATCTTCCATCCCGATATTTCCAAGGACATGCTGGTCGCGCGCGGCTTCATCGCCTCGGTGTCGAGCCATTCGCGCGGTTCGACCGTCGATGTCGGCCTCGTCAGCCGCGTTGAGCCTGTCTTGCCGACGCCCGTGGGTGGTGGGCGTTGCGATGGTGCCCTCCAGCAGCGCCCGCAGGAAACGAGCCTCGATCTTGGGACGAGCTTCGACTGCTTTTCCGTAAGAAGCGCCGGCCGCGATCCGTCAGTCGGCGCGGACGCGCTCAGGCACAGGACGATCCTGCGGGACGCGATGAAGGCCGAGGGGTTTCGCGGCTATGGCCGCGAATGGTGGCATTTCACCCTGGCGAACGAGCCCTTTCCGAAAACGATCTTCGATTTCGCGATCGAATGACGAGAGCAGCCGGCTCTAGGCGCGCGCAATATCTCGTTCAGGGCGCGAGGATCAGCGCCCAGTAGACCTGATATTTCGAGCCCGGCGCATAGGCGGTCGCAATACCCATGCGGGTCGCGCCCGGTGTCTTCATGACGCGGTCGTGCTGGGGCGAATCGCGCCAGCCGGAGAAGGCTTCCGCCAGCCGGCGATAGCCGGCCGAGAGATTGGCTTCCGCCCCCTCCTGTCCGGCACGGGCGAGGCGCGCCTTCACGGCTTCCGCCTGGGCCGGCTTGTCGGCGGCCGCCATCGCGCTCGCCTCTTCCTGGGCCGCGGCGTTGAGGGCCGGGTCGAGCGTCAGCGCGTTCAGCCCGGCATTCATCCGATAGGCCGAGATCATGGCGCGCGCCTCGCCTGCGTCGACGCGGGCAAAGGCCGAGCCGAGATCGCGATAGAAGGCCGGCTGGCTGGCGCGGGGGGCTTCCGTACAGCCGGCGAGGTTCAGGACCGCGAGCGCGCCGGCGAGCAAGGCAGGACAGGTCACGGCGAGAGCTTTTCGCTCGCCGCGTGGGAAACAAAACATCGCATCATTCCTTGCTGTCGTCTTTCGCGAGATCCCTGGCCGGTTCGGGCGAGGGCTGCGGCTCCGGAGGGGCCTCCTCCGTGGATTCGTCTTCGATCTTGTGGTGCCGCGCGCGACGGGCCGGCGCTGCGGGCTTGGCCGGCTTGCGCGCCTCGAGCTCGCGCCCGACCGCCTTGGCGATGCCGGCGAGCGATTGCTCGATGCCTTCCAGTCCCTTGACCGCGAGTTCGGGGATTGGCGGCGCGACCTCCATCTCGGCCAGGCGCTTGTGGATGACATAGTTGAGGTCGCTGGTCACACGGCCGACGATATCGACCTCGGCGACGACGCAGACCAGGTCGAAATCCATCGTCGTGGTGCCGAGCTTCTTGAACAGCACGTTCGGCGGCGGCTTCTGCAGCACGTCGCCATGCGCGGTGGCGGCCTCCGACAGCATGGTGCGGACCTCGGTGGGGTCATAGCTGCGCGGTACCGAAATCGAGATCAGCACGCGCCCGGTCCGGTCGTTGCGGACCCGGTTGCGGACGACGCCCGAGATCAGGTTCGAATTGGGCACGATCACCGATGAGCGGTCGAAGGTCGCGATCTCGGTCGAGCGCACATTGATCTTCTTGACGATGCCTTCCGCGTCGCCGACGACGACCTGATCGCCGACGCGGATCGGCCGCTCCCAGAGCAGGATCAGGCCGGAGACGAAATTCGACACCACCGATTGCAGGCCGAAACCGATACCGACCGAGAGCGCGCTGGCGACCAAGGTCAACCGTTCGAGACTGAGGCCCAGCGACGAGAAGGCGAGCGCGACCGCCGCGGCGTAGCCGAGATAGCCGGCGGCGGTGGTGATCGAATTGCGCAGCCCGGTGTCGAGCTTCGTCGTCGGCAGGAATTTGCCGTCGAGCCAGCCCTGCATCGAGCGCGTCGCCATCAGGCCGAGCGCGAAGAGGAAGGCGGCGATGATGATCGAGGACAGCGAGACAGTGACGCCACCGACCTGGAAGCCGAAGAAGGCGGCGCGCAGCGAGGAGAAGAAGTCGGCCGACTCCAGACCCCAGGGCGCCAGCGCCAGCATGATCGTGATGATGATCAGGATCAGCTTGAGAAGACCGGTGCCGACCACCGCGATCTTCTGCAGCGTCGCCTCGCGAATGCCGATGCCGGCCTTCAGCGTCAGGGCGAAGCGGCCCTTGCCGGTCAGCGCCCGGGCGATGCCGAGTTCGAGGAACTGATAGATCAACACGAACAGGCAGGCGAGGATGCCGATCCAGAGCACCTGCTCGGTCAGGAAGGTCGCGAAGACGACATAGCCGCTGAGTGCCGCCAGCACGATGACGAGACCGACGGCCCAGCCGAATATCCTGACCGGGCCGAGGCTGGCGCCATCGACAGGGACATAGGGGCCCAGGCAGGCCTCTTCCTCGACTTCGTCTTCGTCGCGTAGCTGGTACAGGCCCGCGATCAGGGTCAGCGCGAAGATGATGGCAAGAGCGCCCTTGATCAGGATCGAGACCGCAAGCCCGGCCGCGATCGCCTGCAGCCAGGCTTCCAAAACCTTGCCGATCGACAGCACAAGCGCGAGTGACCCGGCGAGCCAGACCACGATGCGCGCGGTTGAATCCATGACGCTGACGAGGCGTCGCTGCGGCTTGCCCGGCGCGAACAGCGCGTCCGACAGAGCCTGGACGAACGCGAAGATGGCCAATCCGATGACGGCAGCCCAGACCACGGGCTGGATGCGCGGCGGCAAGAGGCCGGCGGTGTTGAGCGCTGAATAGATCAGCCAGCTCGCTATGGCCGGCGGCGCGGCGCCCGCGACGATATGGGCGAAGGCAACATAGAGACAGTGCAGGTTGCTGTAGCCTTCCCTGCTGTCGATGCGCGCGGTGAAGCGTGGCATGTAGCGGGCGCGGATGACGTAAAGCAGGATCGCGCCGATAAAGGCGGCGACGATAAACAAGCCGCGCAGGCCAGACAGTGCATCGCCGAAGACCGAGAGCCAGCCGCCGAAGATGTAGCCGGAGGCGCGCATGTCCTCGGGGAAGGTCGAGAGCGCATTGGCCCAGACATCAGGGCTGAGGATCGACGGGCCTGGTGCGAAAAGCGCCTTGGCGAAGAGGTCGCGACGCTTGTCGCTGATATTGGTCTGGAGCTGCTCGGCCTGGAGCTGCGCCGCGCGGGCGATTTTCATCGTCTCGTCGGCGTCGGCGAAGGCCTTGGTGCGGGCGTCGCGCTCGCGCGTGACCTCGGCGCTTTCGGGCGGCGCGTTGGTGTCGGGCTTCGCGCCGAGCTGGTCGAGCCGCAACTTGGCCTGATCGACGCGAGGACCCTGTTCCTCCACGAGCTCGCGCAATTGCTCCAGAAGCGGCTGCAAGCGCAGCCTCTGGCGTTGCAGCTCGGCATCGCTTGAGCTTGGAGTCGTGAGCGTCGTCTCGATCTGGCTCAATTCGATGCGCGCGGCGTCGAGCCGCGCGCGGCCCGGATTCGGCTCGGCGGTCTGGGCGAAGCCCTGAAGCGAGCCGAGGATGAGGGCAAACAGCGCAGCCGCCAGCAAGGTCGTGAGCGTGCGCCCGGCAGATGCGGCGCGGCCATGGTCTTGGGTGGGAGAGGGGGCTTGCCCCGCCTGCGCAGGCATTCCGGTCGCGCCTCGCTGAGACTGATTCGCTTGGAGGCCAACCCTCGCCTTGCGAGCGTCTTCAAGGCAAGGAGCCGAGGAAAAATGCGTGATGGCCGGCAATGGGAGAACCTTGTTGCGCGAATGGGGCTGTTGGCGAAGAAAACATCACATTGCCGTGATGCCTGCAGCCAGCGAGTTTATGGCTCGCGGCCGTCATTGACGACAAACAGGACATGAAGATGGCGCCGAAGCGGGAAATCCGGCGCGTTTCGGCATTTGGTTGAGCCAAAACGCATTTCGCCGGGCATCTGCAGCGCTGCCATTGCCGCGAAGATGGGTTCTGGCGTACTGCGCCTGGACGAGATGCCGGCGGTCGAGACGGTGATCATGCCGTCCGGCGGCTTCTGGGGCGGCGTTGGCGAGCCGACGATCGCGGCCGCGGCCATCCTAAATGCCATCTTTGCGGCGACCGGCAAGCGCATCCGCGACCTGCCATTGAAGAACGCCGATCTGCGCAAGGCGCGAGTCATGATCCGCACCGGCGTGCTGCACCGACGCCTGCGGGGGCCGCTCGCTTGGCGTGCGCGCGACGAAGTTTCGACTCCAGCTCGCCGGAATACCTTGTGCTGGAGCTTTTCCTTGCCGGGCGGGCCAGGGGCCTGCCCGTGGAGACGCCCGGGATCAGGCGATTCTGTCCTCAGCGCGGTCGCTGGACGCAGCGACGCGAGCGCGATGAGCCGGACGTCGCCGAAGCCAGCGAGTCGCGGGTTTTCTGCTGTCTTGCCCCGGTCACCTCGCGGACCTGTCCCTGCGGGCAGCGTCCGTCATCGACCAGAACCACCTCGCCGGCCTTGAGCTGGCCGGCTGGCGGTTCCGTGCGCAGCACCTGCTGGGACATCGCCGGCACGGAGAGAACGACGCTGCCCAGCATTGCGGCCATTACCAGCGACCATCGCATCGCAAACCTCATCGCGCCCGCTGCGCCTGGAGAGGCGCGATACCGCGTCACGACACGACCTTAGCCCGGCCCCGCGCTCCACGCACCTCCCGGATATGTCAGGTCTTGTCCTTCCGTTTCGGCTTGGCGCGATTCCGGTAGCTCGCATTGCCGAGCCCGGTGCCGATCGTCAGCACGGCCCAGTGCTCGACATCCTGCATCCCCGGCATTTCGCTCAGGCCCTGGATGACGGCGTCGTTGTGCATCACGATCTGTGTTTCATGCTCGCCGATCTCGGGCACCATCTCGCGGATGCGGTCGACGAGGTTGAAGCGGCTGCTCTCCCAATTGCCAGGCAGGTTCTGCGCGCCGCGGTCGATCGATCCGTCGGGCTCGATCAGGCCGGGGCAGCCGAGGCCGATGAAGGGTGCTACGCGCAGGCCCGCTTTCAGGGCCTGCCGGATCTGGCCGTTCAGCATCTTGCCGAGGCGCTTGATCGCGGCGTCGCGGCTGGGTTCCTCGTCGATATGGCGCCAGAGCTCCGATTCCCAGACACGGGCCTTGCTCAGGTCGGGCGCCTTGTCCTGGCGCAGCTCGACGATGCCGGCGCGGATGTTCGAGCCGCCGATATCGACCGCGACGAGGCTGTCATAGGCCCCGAAGATCCATGACGGCGCGAGATGGGCGCTGCCGACGAGCCCTGCCTCGTCGGGATGATGGCGGATCGGCCTCAGGTCGATCTCGCGGCCCTCGGTGCGGAGGAGGATGCCGGCGCGGCCGATGGCGAGTTCGCCGATCCGGCTTTCGCGAAAGCCGCCGCCGATGGCGATGCGTTCGACGGGCGCCCAGGATTTGAGCTTGATGAAGCGGCGGATGACGAAGGCGAGCGACTGGGCGAAACTTTCGATCGCACTCAGCACAAGCGCGGCCTCATGCGGTTCGCCCTTGAGCAACAACTCGTCCAGCTCCTTCTTGCTGATCGCGGCTGTGTCGCCGGCGAGCGGATCGTCGCCGGTCTTGCGCAAATGCCGGCGCAGCGCATCGAGGTGGTCGACGAAGGCGCCGCGGCTCGCCTTGTCGCCGATGAAGCCGTCCTGATCGCGGATTTCGAGATTGTAGCTGGTCAGATGGACGGAAGGCAGTTCCGCCGAGCCATGGGTCCCGTGAGTGTTCGTCGTGTCGGCCGTGGCGGCGCCCATGCGAAGGTTCCTCGTCTTGTGGTTCAGTTTGGCAACCCAGGACGGCTCGCTGGGTTCCCCGGGCGGGCTCGATCGGAGACGTCCTTGCATGTCCCGCATGAGCGCAGGGCGCTTGACCGGCCGCGCCGATATCCGCTCCATGGCGGCAAGGTGACTGAGAGACGATGCGGGAACGATCCTCGCAGCGCGGATCATCCTGGCTTGGGGGCGACGACGATGGAATTCCTGATCCGCGCGATCGTGATCGGCGCCGGCGCCACCTTGCTGCTCGATATCTGGGCGCAATTGCTGCAACGCGTCGCCGGCTGGCCCGCGCCGAACTGGGCGATGCCGGGACGCTGGTTCGCGCATCTGCTGCGCGGACAGTTCGCGCATGAGGATATCGGGCGGGCGCAGCCTGTCGCAAACGAACTCGCGATCGGCTGGGCGTTCCACTACGCCGTCGGCATCCTCTTTGCCGCCGTTCTCCTGGCGCTGTGGGGGCTCGGCTGGTCGCGCAGCCCGACTTTCGGTCCCGCCCTGATCGTTGGTCTCGTCACGGTCGGCTGCGGCTGGTTCATCCTGCAGCCGGGCATGGGGGCGGGCATCGCCGCCTCCAGGAAGCCCAATGCCTGGACGATCCGGGCGCTGAACATCGTCGGCCACATCGTCTTCGCGATCGGGCTTTACGGTACGGCGCTGCTGACCCGCTGAGCGACGGCCTCCTGGCAGGTCAATCCAGGCGGCAGATCAATCCAACGGGCAGATCAATCCGGCTGGCAGGTCAATCCAGGATGCGCGTTTCGTAGCTGTAGAGCCGGCGGAAACCGAGGCGGTCATAGAGGCCGATCGCGACCTCATTGGTCTGGTCCACCTGGAGATAGGCGCTGCTGCAGTCCATGAGGCGCGCCCAGGACATCAGCCCGGAGACGATGCGCCGGCCCAGACCATGGCCGCGATGGTTGGCGTCGACCACGATCGTGCCGATCTCGGCCATGCCGCGCTCGGCGACGCTCATGCCGTAGGCGACGGGCTCGCCGGCGATCAGCAGGGTCGCGAAGGCGGCCGGCATCCTGATCTTCTCGACGATGGCGGCGAGGTTGCCGGCATGGGTCTTCACGCCGCTCTGGCGTGCGGCGACGCCGGCGATCCAGTCCGCGCCCGGGCGCGCCTCGATCTGGAGCTCGGGGTCGATCTCGGGCGCGACGCCGTCGAGTTTTGCGATCATGCCGAAGGATGCATCCTTGAGGCGATAGCCGCGCGCGATCACCTCGGCGCGCGTCGCCTTGCCGGTCAGTGGCGTCAGGCGCACCGAGGGCGGCAATCCGTCGGCCCGGTAGAGCGCCTCGATCATGGCGAGCGTCGCCTCGTCGAGCTCTGCGCCGGGCTTCAGCGACGTGGCGGCGTTGGCCCGGCCGGAATAGCCATTGGCGAAGCGCACGACCCAGTCGTCGATCAGCAGGGTCGCGGGCGCGGGCCAGGCATTGACGATGCGCCGCTCGCATTCGAGCGCCAGCGCGAGGTCGTCGGCATCGTCGGATATCATCAGGCTCCCCAGGGCTTGCGCGGCGTTGGACGCCAGTCCGGCGGCGCCATCTCGAAACCGGAAAAGGCGAAGCCGGGCGCGACGGTGCAGCCGACCAGCGTCCAGGCGCCGAGCGAGGTGGCGCTCTGCCAGGTGCCCGCCGGCACCACGAATTGCGGCCGCTGTCCGGCTCCCAGATCGGGACCGAGATGATGCGCCGAAGCGTCATGGCCATTGGGCGAGATGCTGATCACCAGCGGCGCGCCGGCATAATGATGCCAGATCTCGGCGGCATCGACCCGGTGCCATTCCGAGGTCTCGCCGGTGTCGAGCAGGTAGTAGATCGCGGTGGAAAAGCCGCGCCCTTCCGGACCGGCCTCGTCGCGGAAGGTCTCGCGGTAATGGCCGCCTTCCGGATGGGGCTTGAGGTCGAGCAGGCGGATGACCTCGGCCGCGCCGAGGCCGTCGAGCGAGGAATTGCCGTCGAGCGAGGAATTCATGCCGGCTGTCCTCAGAATGCGTTCTTGGCTTCGCGCAGCGCTGCAAAAACCTCGCCGGGAGCAGCGCCGGTCTTGCCGACTGCCGCTGCAAGCGCAGACTCTCCGGCGCGGAAGAAGGGGTTGGTCGCCTTCTCCTCGCCGATCGTGGTCAGCGCCCAGAAGCGGCCTTCCGCCTTGACGGCTTCGGCCTGCGCATGGCGGGCCTTGAGCACTGCGTTGGCTGGGTCCATCGCGATGGCGAAACGGGCATTGGACAGCGTGTAGTCATGGCCGGTGATCAGGCGGACATCGTCGGGCAGCGTCATGATACGGTTGAGCGAGGTCCACATCGCCCCCATCTGGCCGGGCTGGACCCGCCCGCAGCCCATGACGAAGACGACATCGCCGACGAGCGCCAGCTTGGCAGTGATGCTGGCGAAGGTCAGGTGGCCGTCGGAATGGCCCGGCGTGTGCCAGATCTCGAAGCTGTCATTGCCGAGCTCGACGCGGTCGCCCTCGCCGAGGATGCGGTCGAGCGGGGCGGAATCGGCGGCGTCGGCCGGCCCGCAGACGAAAGCTCCGGTCGCCTCCTTCAACTCGGCCACGCCTTGCGTGTGGTCGTAATGGGCATGGGTGACGAAGATGTCGCTGATCGTCCAGCCCTTGGCCTTGGCGGCGGCGAGGACGGGCGTGGCGTCGGGCACGTCGACAGCCGCGCAGGCCTTCGTCGCCGGGTCGAAGATCAACGCGCCGGCATTATCGCTGAGGGTGCGGAAGATATGGAGATCGAGGGACATGCGAGGCTCCGGCGCGGGCGGGCAGGACTAAGGTGCCGCCCTGAATGCGCCATGGCCCGGCTTCGATCAAGTCGAGCGGCTTGCAAGCCGCAACCGCTTGCAAGCCACTCGACTTGAGGCGCCAGGTTCAAGCCTCCCCAAGCATGCGGGGGAAGGGGGCCGTTCAGCCGAGCCTTCACTTGCAGCCTTAACCTGCAGCCCTTGCTTTGGCTGCGCTGCCGTTCCATCTCAGGCTCATGCCACTCGACGTCGTCGATCTTCGCGCCTTCTATGCCAGCCCGCTCGGCCATGTCGCGCGGCGGTTCATCGGCAGGGCAATGCTGCGCTTCTGGCCCGATTGCTCGCGCCAGCGCGTGCTGGGGCTCGGTTTCTCCACGCCTTATCTCTCTGTGCTCGGTCTCGGTGCCGAACGGGTGCTTGCCTTCATGCCGGCTGCGCAAGGCGTGGTGAACTGGCCCTCCGAGGGTATGTCGGCCTCCGCGCTGGTCGAGCCGACCTTGCTGCCCTTGCCCACGGCCTCGGTCGACAGGGTGGTGCTGGTGCATGCGCTGGAGGAGACCGAGAGCCCCGACGATCTGCTGGAAGAGGTCGGACGCGTGCTCTCGCCGGGCGGGCGGATGATCGTCGTCGCGCCCAATCGCCGCGGACTCTGGGCGCGAATGGACGGCACGCCCTTCGGCCATGGCCGCCCGTTCAGCCGCTCGCAGCTCCAGGCGCTGATGCGCGCCGCCGAATTTTCACCCGAGAACTGGGCCGAGGCGCTCTACGTTCCACCGCTGAAGCGGCATCTGCTGATGCGTTCGGCACCCGCCTGGGAGCGGGCCGGTGCAGGGTTGTCCCTGCCCTTCGCCGGCGTCCATGTCATCGATGCAACCAAGCAGTTCTATCGCCGTGCGCCCTTGCGCGCGACGCGGCGCAGCTTCGCTTTCCGGCCGATCCTGCTGCCGCGACCGACCCCAACCCAGCGCGCGGCAAACCCGCCTGGAGACGGCGCGGCGGGTTGACAACGGCCGCGACGCGCGGCCAAGGTCCGCCGCTTTTCGCGAACCCGGTTCCGCCCATGCGCCACGCGCGGACCTGCCGGCGCGGAACCTGAACTGGATCACGATGCGAAGCTATTTGGATTTCGAGAAACCGGTCGCCGAACTCGAGGCGAAGGCGGATGAATTGCGCGCCCTCGAGGCGAAAGGTGAAGGCTATGCGCTCTCCGAGGAGATCGGCAAGCTCGACGCCAAGGCCAGCCAGGCGCTGAAGGAGATCTATGCCGCGCTGACGCCTTGGCAGAAGACGCTGGTCGCGCGCCATCCGCAGCGCCCGCACTTCAAGGATTACTGCGCGGCGTTGTTCAGCGAGTTCACACCGCTCGCGGGCGACCGGGTTTTCGGCGAGGATGAGGCGATCGTGGGCGGTTTCGGCCGCTTTCGCGGCGAGGCCGTCTGCATCGTCGGGCAGGAGAAGGGCGATTCGACCGAGACCCGCATCCGGCACAATTTCGGCATGCCCAAGCCCGAGGGCTATCGCAAGGCGGTGCGCCTGATGGAGATGGCCGGCCGCTTCGGGCTGCCGGTCTTGAGCTTCATCGATACGGCCGGCGCCTATCCCGGTATCGAGGCGGAGGAGCGCGGCCAGGCCGAGGCGATCGCGCGTTCGACCGAAGCCTGCCTGGGATTGCGCACGCCGAGCGTGGCGCTGGTGATCGGCGAGGGCGGTTCGGGCGGCGCGATCGCGATCGCCGCAGCCAGCCGCGTGCTGATGCTGGAGCATGCGATCTATTCGGTGATCTCGCCGGAAGGCGCGGCCTCGATTCTCTGGCGCGACACCAAGCGCGCGCAGGACGCCGCGACCGGAATGAAGATCACCGCGCAGGACCTGCTGAAATTCGGCGTCATCGATCGCATCATCAGCGAGCCGGCGGGCGGTGCGCATCGCGATCCCCAGATGGCGATGGTGCGGGCGGGCGATGCCATCGCCTCGGCGCTGTCGGATTTCACAGGCGTGGGCGCCGACGATATCGTCAGCCGCAGGGCGGAAAAATTCCTCGCCATCGGGCGGGCGATCTGACGTTAGGTGAGGTCTTTTTGCGGTGTGTCGGCGGCCGCCGCCGTTAGCAAGGCGTTGACCATATGGCTATGACGGAGCAGCCTGTGGTAAGGAACCCTCAAGGCTAACGCTTCTACAACTGGGCAACCGGCACAATTTGGCCGTGTTGCATAGTCAGTGGTCGTGCTTCCGCAGGCCGTTCGATGGGATTGACGACGTGGCATTCAAGCACTTCGCGCTCGTGGCCTTCATTGCCTTGTCGCTGGGCGCCTGCGAGGAAGACCGCTATCGCGGCGCCGCCAGGCACAATATCCCGATTCCGTCGGCGACTTATGCGCTCATGTCCGAGAAGGGCATGAGCAAGGATCAGCCGATCCTGATCCGCTCCTACAAGAAGGAGTCGGAGCTCGAGATCTGGAAGCGCAAGGCCGACGGGCAGTATGCGCTGCTCAAGACCTTCCCGATGTGCCGCTGGTCCGGCCAGCTCGGCCCGAAGGTCCGTGAAGGCGACCGCATGGCGCCGGAGGGCTTCTACGCCATCACGCCGGCGCAGATGAACCCGAACTCGGCCTATTACGTCTCCTTCAACATGGGCTACCCCAACGCCTATGACCGCTCCTATGGCCGCACCGGCGCGCATCTGATGGTGCATGGTGCCTGCTCCTCGGCCGGCTGCTATTCGATGACCGACGATCAGATCGGCGAGATTTACGCGCTCGTCCGCGAGGCCCAGAATGCCGGCCAGAAGGCGGTGCAGATGCAGGCGCTGCCCTTCCGCATGACGCCGGAGAATCTGGCCAAGCACCGGCTCGATTCCAACATCGCCTTCTGGAAGAACCTGAAGGAAGGCACCGACTATTTCGAGGTGACCAAGGACGAGCCGCCGGTCTCGGTGGCGGGCGGCCGGTATGTCTTCAGCAATGGATCTGATTCCTCCGTCGTCCAGGCCGTGCAGCAGAAGCGCCAGCAGGACGAGGTTCAGGTCGCTGCGCTCGTCGCCAAGGGCACGCCTGCGATCAAGCTGATCTATGATGATGGCGATTCGCACGCCTCCTTCAAGCGCACGCTCGTCGCCGGCGGATCCGATTCGCTGAACCGCACGGCGACCTGGGCCTCGCGCGATGTCGGGGTCAGCCGGCCCGACGCCATCACCAGCGGTCCACGCGTGCTCGTGCTCGACAATCTGGGCAAGCCGAAAGCCGAGTTCCGGGCGGCGTCGGCCGATAACGACGCCGTGCTCGCCGCGGTCGCTGCCGCCCCCGAAGTGAATCAGACCGAGACCGCCAGCATTGCCAAGCCGAGCCCGACCAAGCTCGAGGTGCAGCCAAGGGCCGTGACTGGCAGGCCGGCCTCGGCTGCCGCGACGCAGGTCGCCAAGGCCACTGCAGGCGCGGCTGCCGCGCCAGTGGCGATCGATGCGCCGCCTGCCCCTGCCGCTACCCCTGCCGCGCCTGCCGCCGTGCCCTTCTATCAGCGGGCGCTCAGCTTCGTTCCGCTGATCGGCGGCTCGCAGCAGCCGGAACAGGCGCAGGAAGCGACACCGGTGGCTTCTGTCGTGCCGGATTCGCCGACCAATATCCGGGCTCCCCTGCCGCCTCGGCGTGCCACTGGCCTGCGCACCTCGCGGCTGGATCAGTCGGACGCGGCCTATTCCAGTCAGCCCGTAACACGCTGATGGGTTGCATTCGGGCACTTGCGCCCGGTATGCGTGACGGAAATATCACAGCATTCTGCTTTGTCGGCGAAGCGCGTTTGGAATGCATCAAAACGCGACTCTGACCGAGGTATTGCCCGCTTCATGGGCAATCTGCTGAAAAGCTCGGCTTGCTGAATCAGGCGATCCATTGGCTTCATAATGGCGAAAGCGCGGCACGTTGCGCTTGCATTTCGACATTTGACGGAGCTGATGATGGCTTTCGATTTCTTCCGGTCTTCTGTGACGGGTGCGGCGTTCTCCCTGGCGCTGCTGTCGGGCGCCGCGCATGCGTCGGATCTTCCGAGCAAGAAGGGCGCTCCGGTCGCGCCGGTGCCTCCGGCGATCACCTGGTTCGACATCGCCGTCACCATCAAGGCGACGACCGATTATAATTTCCGCGGTATCTCCCAGTCGGATCGCAAGCCCGCCATCCAGGGCGGCGCCGAACTGCAGATCTACGACAACCTGTTCTATGCTGGTGTCTGGGCCTCGAGCGTCGATCTCGTCACCAACCCGCCGGCGGAGATCGACTTCACTGCCGGTATCCGCCCGAAATTCGGTCCGGTGACCTTCGATCTGGGTGTGATCCAGTATTATTATCCCGACGAGAGCCGTTACGTCGACAATCTCCGCGTCATCTGGACGCCGAAGAACACCGACTTCCTCGAGCTGGCCGGCAAGGTCTCTTATAACTGGGAAGACAAGGTCACGATCGGCGCCAACGTCTTCTACTCCTGGAACTGGCTTGGCACCGGCGCGACCGGCACCTACGCCTCCGGCACCGCCAAGTACAACCTGCCCTTCCTCGAAGGCCTCTCGGTCTCGGGTGAGTTTGGTCGCTACTGGCTCGGCACGACCAACACCAATATCGCCTTCCCGGTTGCGATCCGCCTGCCCGACTACAATTACTGGAATGTCGGCGTGTCCTACACCTGGAAGAACCTGACGGCGGATGTCCGCTATCACGACACCAACCTGTCGAAGAGCAAGTGCTTCACGCTGACCTCCGATCCGAGCGGCATCACGAGCGGCAATGCCGGCGGGGCCTACGGCTCGAAATGGTGCAACCCGACGGTGGTCGGCTCGCTCTCCTTCGACATCACGGCGAGCAGCCTCGGCGTCTTCGCGCCGAAGTAACAGCTCCCATCGGGGATGAATCACAGAAGGCCGCTCGCGAGAGCGGCCTTTTTCATGCCGGTACTTCGCCCGGGGCGCTTCGTGGCGCGCGCCTATATCTCGAGCGCTTTGGCGACGCGGCGCATCATCTCGCCGACAGCGTCGCATTCGGCATCGCTGAGCACCGTCATCATCGCTTCGATGCGCGCGACATGGATCGCCATGGCCTTGCGCGTCAGGGCTTCGCCCGTCGGCGTCAGCCAGAGCCTACGGACGCGGCGGTCGGTGTCGTCGCCGCGCCGCTCGACCAGTTCGCGCCGCTCCAGCTCGGGCAGCAGCATGCTCATGGCGCTGCGGCCGACGAGGAGCTTTTCGGCAAGCGCCTGCTGCGTCAGTCCCGGCGTGTGGAAGATGTTCGCAAGCACGTCATAATGGGCGACCTGAATGCCGAGCGGGGCAAGCGCTTCGCCGAAGGCCTTCTTCCAGAGTTGGTGGACGCGCGCCACCGCGATCCAGTTGCGAAAGCGCGGCAGATCCCAGGGCAGGGTCTGGGTCTCGACGAAGCCCATATCGCCAATCTCTTGGTCGTCGACCTCTTGCTTTTTGTTCATGGATGAACATAATAGTTCAGCGCTGAACTAATTCGGATATGAGCCATGGCTGACATTGCACTCCGTCTGTTGCGGCCGTTGATCCGGGTCTCGAGCTTCCTCGCTCCCAAGACCAGCGGCCGCCTCGCCTTCAAGGCCTTTTGTACGCCGCCGCGCCGCCCACAGGGAAACGCCAATCGCAAGGCGGCGGTCAAGTCCGCGACCACGCGATTGCAAGCGGGCGAGGCGGTCTCAATACCGTTCCCATGCGGCTCGGTGGCAGCTTATGTCTTCGATCCGCCCGGCGCCGATCCGGCGGAGCAGCGCCCGACCGTGATCCTGGTTCATGGCTGGACGGGCGCCGCCGTCTTCATGACCGCCTTCGTCGCGCCTCTGCTGGCGGCGGGTTTCCGCATCGTGGCCTATGATCTGCCGGCCCATGGCGCCTCGACCGGCAGCGAGCTCAACATTCCGATCGGGGTTGCGAGCCTGGCCGCGGTCGCGCGCGCCTTTGCCCCGGTGCATGCCATCGTGACGCATTCCTTCGGCGGCGCGATCGCGCTGGCGGCGCTCGCCGGCACAGTCCCCGGCCAGCCGGTGGTCAAGGCGAAGCGCCTGGCGATGATTGCCGCGCCCTCATCGATGACGCTGGTGACGCGGCGCTTTGGCGCCACGATCGGCCTTGGCGCGCGTGGACAGGCGGCGCTGGAGCGGCGCATTCATGTCGTCGCCGGCGCGCCGGTCACGGCTTTCGAAGGGGCAAGCCAACTGGCCTCGGTCGGCTTGCCGGCGCTGATCGTGCATTGCCGCGACGACAAGGAGCTCGGCTTCCATCATGCAGAGGCCCTGGCGACGGCAGGGCCCTTCACCAGGCTCGTGCCGATGAAGGGGCTCGGGCATCGCCGCATTCTGCAAGCGAAACCGGTGGTGGAGGCGGTGACGGGCTTCGTGACGGCGTGATCGGTTCTAAAAGTTTAGAGCATTGCTCTTGCGAAAAACCGGTACCCATTTTTTCGCGCAATGCTGTAGCGCTCAGACCCAACCCATCAATTCGCGCCGGACCAAGGCTTCGAGCACGTCGATGCTTTCAGCGGAGTCATTCAGGCAAGGCAGATAGGCGAAGCGCTTGCCGCCATTATGCATGAAGATCTCGCGGTTCTCGACATCGAGCTCCTCGAGCGTCTCCAGGCAATCGGCCGAGAAGCCCGGCGCGACGATGGCGAGCGATGTGGTGCCCGCTTGCGCCAGCGCCTTGACGGTCTCGTCGGTATAGGGCTGCAGCCATTCATCGGGTCCGAAGCGCGACTGGAAGGTCAGCCTGAAGCGTTCGGCCGGCAGCCCGAGCTCCTCGCGCAACAAGCGCCAAGTCTTGACGCATTGGCAGTAATAGGGATCGCCCTTGAGCAGGTACTCCTTGGGCATGCCATGGAAGGAGCAGAGGATGATCTCGGGATCGAAATCGAGCTTCGCCAGCGAGCCACGCATCGAGACGGCCAGCGCTTTGATATAGGTCGGGTCGTCATGATAGGGCGGGGCGACGCGTACCGCCGGCTGCCAGCGCATCTCCATCAGGGCGCGAAAGGCCTGGTCGCAGGCCGTGGCCGAGGTCGGTGCGGCATATTGTGGGTAGAGCGGCACCAGCAGGATACGGTCGCAGCCCTGATCCTGCAGCGCCTGGATCCGGCTCTTCACATCTGGAAAGCCGTAGCGCATCGCCCAATCGAAGATGACGCGCTCGCCGGTCACGGACTTCAGGCGCTTGGCGACCTGTTCGGTCTGCGAGCGCGTAATCGTCTTGAGCGGCCCTTCATTGCGTTCATTGTTCCAGATCGAGGCGTAGTCCTTGCCCTTGCGGCCGGGCCGCGTGGTCAGGATGATCAGGTTGAGGATCGGCCACCATTTCCAGCGCGGCTCCTCGATCACCCGCCGGTCGGAGAGGAACTCCTTGAGATAGGCCCGCATCGGCTTGTAGCTCGTGCCTTCCGGCGTGCCGAGATTCATCAGCAGGACGCCGATGCGGCCGGCCGCGACCTTGGGGTGGTCGGAGGGCAGGCTGACGATCGGCATCTCGGCGGCTGGACTGGTCTCGACTGTCATGGCGCAGACTTTCCTTTGCCCGTGATTTAGACGAGTTCCGGTTTTCGTCCAGTCGCGAAGCGCGCCAGGCAGGGGGTGCGACACTGGCGAACGGCGCAGGCTTGCACTGGTCAATGCGGTCCGGGCTTTGCTAGTTTGAAGCGGTTCTCAAGCAGAGGTTCCCGCCATGTCCGCACTGACACGCCGCAAGGCGCTCGGCGTCATCGCCGCACCGGCGGCGCTCGCCGCGACCGGAACCATGGCGCAGATGCCGGCTCCCGCCTTCACGCTGCTTCTGGTCAACGACATCTACAAGATGAGCGACGACAAGGGTAAAGGCGGTTTCGCGCGGGCTGCCGGCATCGCCCGGGCCGAGCGGGCCAAGGGCGTGCCGGTGCTGTTCTGCCATGCCGGCGACTGCTACTCGCCCTCGCTGATGTCGGGCTTCGACCAGGGCGCCCATATCGTGGCGATGCAGAACAAGATGGGGCTCGATGTCTTCGTGCCCGGCAATCACGAGTTCGATTTCGGCAAGGAAAACTACCTCAAGCTCGTCGCCGCCCAGAGCTATCCGACCTTCGCAGCCAATTTGCGTGATGCGAGCGGCAATGTCCTGCCCGGCCACAAGGATTCGCAGATTTTCGAGCTCGGCGGCGTCAAGGTCGGCGTCATCGGCACGACCTATGATCCGACGCCGCAGCTCTCCAACCCCGGCGACCTGAAATTCTCCTCGACCATGGAGGCGCTCCAGCGCGAGGCGCGGACCTTGAAGGCGCAGGGCGCCGACATTCTCGTCGCCGTCGTCCATGCCGAGCGCCGCACCGATCTCGAAATCGTGCGCTCGCGCGTCGTCGACATCGTGCTGACCGGCCACGACCACGACCTTGCCATCGCCTATGACGGCAAGGTCGTGATGGTGGAGTCGAATGAAGAGGGCAATTACGTCACCGCGATCGACATCGCAGTGAGCATCACGGGCGAGGGCGCGGCCCGCCAGGTCTCCTGGTCGCCGACCTTCCGGGTCAACGACAGCCGCGCCGCCACGCCCGACCCCGAGGTCGCCGCGATCGTGAAAGGTTACGAGACCGAGCTCTCGAAAGAACTCGACGTCGAGATCGCGACGCTCGCCGCCCCGCTCGATTCCCGCACCGGCGTCATCCGCACGCAGGAGACCGCGATCGGCAATCTGATCTCCGACGCCATCCGCGCCTCGACCGGCGCGCAGCTCGCCATCACCAATGCCGGCGGCATCCGCGCCAACAAGCAATATGCGGCCGGCTACAAGCTGACGCGGCGCGATGTGCTGAGCGAACTGCCCTTCGGCAATGCCACGATCATGGTCCAGATCACCGGCAAGGATGTGAAGGACGCGATCGAAAACGGCCTTGCTCCCGCCCCGCAGGGCTCGGGCCGCTTCCCGCAGGTCTCAGGGCTCACCTTCGAGGCTGACATCAAGCGCCCCGTCGGCCAGCGCGTCGTCTCGATCAGCGTCGAGGGCAAGCCGATCGACGAGGCGGCAAACTACACCGTCGCCTCCAACAACTTCATGCTCGCCGGCGGCGACGGCTATACCTCGCTGGCGCGCGGCAGGACGTTGATCGGCCTGACCGACGGCAAGCTGATGGCCAATGAGGTGATGGTCTATCTGCGCTGGCTCGGCACGGTCGACGCCAAGGTCGAGGGCAGGGCGGTCCTGAAGTGAGCGGCTATGAGGCGGCGCTCGCCGCGTTCCTGGCGACGCCGATGTCCGAGGGGTGGCGCGATCTCGCCGTGTTCCAGGACGGGGCGGCGGTACGGGCTTGCCTCCGGGCTGATGCGGAGGTCGCGGGCGGCCATGTCGTCGCGCCCGCGCCGGGACGGGTCTTCGCCGCTTTGGCGACGACGCCTTTCGCTGAGGTCCGCATCGTCATCCTGGGCCAGGATCCCTATCCGACGCCGGGCGATGCCAATGGGCTTGCCTTCTCCTATGTCGGTCCGCCGCCCTTGCCGCGCTCGCTGGTCAATATCCATCGCGAATTGCAGGACGATCTCGGCGCGGTGGGGCCTGCGAGCGGCGATCTGACGGCGTGGGCGCGGCAAGGCGTTCTGCTGCTCAACACTGCGCTCACCGTGCGCGAGGGGGCAAGCAAGGCGGGCTCGCATCTGGCGCTCGGCTGGGGCGCCGTCACCGACGCTGTCATCGCCGGCATTTCCGCGAGCCGGCCCCATGTCGTCTTCCTGCTCTGGGGTAATCCTGCCCAGGCCAAGCGCGGATTGATCGACGAGGCGCGCCATCTGGTGCTGGCGAGTGCGCATCCCTCGCCGCTCTCGGCGCGGCGCGGGTTTTTCGGGTCGAAGCCGTTTTCGCGCGCGAATGCGTGGCTGGAAGAGTGGGGGGAGGCCTCTGTCAGATGGTGAGGCGCGGGATCCCCTCTCCTGCCTCGAAGTCGGGTCTACCCGATTTCGACACTTTGAGTGCTGATCTCGGGCAGGCCCGAGATCAGTGAGAGAGGGGAAGAGGGTGGCGCGGCTGCCGTGAAAGGGCGCGGGGAACCCTTCTCCCGGATGGATTCCTCTGCGAAACGCGGCTGAGGACTGATATTTTGACGGCGGATTGTTCGCCTGTGACGGGCGGTCTTCAGCGGTTGGCTTGGAGAGCTCGCAGTCGACCTGGTTCAGCCGCCTGCGATGATGGTGGCGCGCCGGAGATTGTAGACGGTTGCGAAGGCAATCAGGTCTGCGGTGTTGGCGACGAACGAGTGGCATCGCGTCCGGGCTTTGCCATAGAGGCGCTTCATGGCGCTGAAGACAGCTTCGACGGGAGCGCGGCGGCGCGCGATCAGGGCGTTGCGGCGCTGCAGCCAGCGCGGCAGGACAGCGATGTGCTTGTGCCGGCGATGCATGATCCGGTCCTTGATGCCCAAGGCCTTCAGGGCGGCGCGCTGGGCCTTGCTCTCATAGCCGCGATCGGCATAGACGGCGGCCTCGTCGCCGCTGACGAGCCCTGGGGCCATCTCGACGTCCTGTATCCGCGCCGAGGTCACGAGCGCCGTGCGGATCAGGCCCGAGCCCTCGTCGACGCCGACATGCAGCTTGTAGCCGAAATGGGCCTTGCCGTTCTTCTTGCCCCAGTCGGCGCCGGGTTCACGGGGGTGGCCCTTGCCCAGCCCGGCTTCGCGTGACGGGGCAGCATGCGTCGCCTGAACGATTGTGGCGTCGAGCAATGTGCCCTTCTTCAGGATCAGACCCTTGGCCGAGAGCTGCGCGCCGATCTCGGCAAAGCAGGCCTCGAGCACGCCCGCCTGCGCTGCCGCCAGCCGAAAGCGGCACAAGGTCGTCTCGTCGGGCGTGCCGCCATCGAGCGCAAACCCGCAGAAACGTCGAAACGACAGCCGGTCCAGCAGCGCCTCCTCCAGGCCGGGATCCGACAAATCGTAAAGCGCCTGCAGATAGAGCGCCTTGAGCATCGCAAGCGGCGCGTAAGGCGGCCTGCCCGTCTCAGCCTGGCGCAGCTTGCCGGCCAAGGGCGCCAGCCGATCCCACGCGATCAGCCCATCGATCTTCGCAAGCTTCGCGTTCGCACCCAGGCGTGGGTCCAAAAACGCCTCAGCCAAAGACATCTGATCCGACATGCCGATCACCCCGCCGCACCCGAGCGAAGTGAATCAGCAATCAAACCTCAACGCCAGGGCCCTTTCGCAGAGAAATCCGGATGGGAGAAGGGCAGGGATGAGGGTGTGCCGCTGATTATTGGAGCGCGACTGCGCCGCAGCATCTTCTATTGAGAGGGCACACCCTCATCCGGCGCTCCGCGCCACCTTCTCTCGCCCATCTCGGGCTTGCCCGAAATGGGCCACCCAAAATGTCAAAGTCGGCAACAGCCGACTTTGATGCGGGAGAAGGGAAGAGAGCGTCGCACCCTTTCGGCAATGCAGCGCGCTACCCCACCGGCCGCTCATCCGCGATCACCTTGCCGTCATTCGGCAAGGCTCCGAGCGGCAGGATCTCGACGGCGCCTTTCAGCTTGGTGACCTGCTGCAGGGTCGAGGAGATCGCGTCGATAAACCCTGCGGGCTCGGCATAGATCTCGGCCTTCAGCGTCATCGTGTCGACCTCGTTGGCGCGGCCGACGACGAGGCGCAGCTTGGCGATCTCGGCGTGGCGCTTGGCGATCTCGGCGACCTGCTCGGGCCGCACGAACATGCCCTTGACCTTGGCGGTCTGGTCGGCGCGGCCCATCCAGCCCTTGATGCGGGTATTGCTGCGCCCGCATGGGCTCGCGCCCGGCATGACGGCGGTGAGATCACCGACCGCGAGCCTGATCTGCGGATGGTGTGGATCGAGATTGGTGATGACGATCTCGCCGACTTCGCCTTCCGCCACGGGATCGCCGGTGCCCGGCCGTACGATCTCGACGATCAGGTTCTCGTTCAGCACCATCCCCGCGCGCGCGCTCGTTTCATAGGCGATCACGCCGACATCGGCGGTGGCGTAGAGCTGGTAGGCGTCGATGCCGCGCTCCTTGACCCAGGCCTGGAGCGAGGGCGGGAAGGCCGCGCCCGAGACCACGGCGCGTTTCAGGCAGGAGATGTCGACGCCGCGCACTTCAGCCGCTTCGATCAGGATCTTGAGGAAATCGGGCGTGCCGGCATAGCAGGCGGGCCGGTAGGCCGAGATCACCTCCATTTGCTGCTCGGTGTTGCCGGGGCCAGCCGGGATCACGGCGCAGCCGAGCGCGCGCGCGGCCGAATCCATGATGAAGCCGCCCGGCGTCAGATGGTAGCCGAAGGTGTTGAGCACGACATCGCCGGCCCGGAAGCCCGCCGCGTAGAGCCCGCGTGCCGCGCCCCAGGGATCGCTGCCGGTGCCCTCGGGCTCGAAGATCGGGCCGGGCGAGGTGAAGAGTCGGCCGAAGGAGCCGAGCGGCGCCGAGACGAAGCCGCCGAAGGGCAGGGCGGTTTTCTGGAGCGCGGGCAGGTCCGCTTTACGCAGGATGGGCAGGGTGGAGAGCGCATTGCGATCGGTGATTGCGGCCGGGTCGATGCCGGCGAGCCGCTCGGCATAGGCCGGGGTCTTCAGGGCAGCCGCGAGCACAGCCGGCAGCCGCGCGAAGAGATCGGCCTCGCGGGCATCGGGCGAGCGGGTTTCGAGGGCATCGTGATGCTCGCTCATCGGTCAAATCCTCACGAAAACGGGCCGCCTCGTCTCAGCGGATGATCCGCAGCAGGCGGAGAAAATTCAGGAGGCCGATCAGGGCCCCGGCGACATAGGTGAAGGCGGCGGCGCGCAGCACGCCGCGTGCGGCGGGCAGGTCGCGCGAGTCGAGATAGCCGTCGGCGGTCAGGATCGGCAGCGCCTTGCCGAAACTGGCGTCGAGCTCCAGCGGCAGCGTCACAAGATGCACGACGAGCCCGACACCGAGCAGTGCGATGGCGAGGCCGAACTGCATCAGCCCGATCGCGGGCACGCGCGTGAGAATGGCGACGAGCGGGGCCGTGATCATGATCGCCATTGCGACCTTGTCGAAGATGCCGAGGAAGCGGGCGAGCGCGGTCCGCCAGGCGAAGAGCACGCTGCCTTGATGATGCTGGATCGCATGGGCGACCTCATGGGCTGCGACCGCGACGGCGGTGATCGAGCGCCCGTCGTGATTGCCGGGCGAGAGCCGCACAGTGCGGGCGCCCGGGTCGTAATGGTCGCCGCTGGGCGTCTGCTCGACCGTGACCGAACCGAGCTGGAAGCGGTCGAGCAGATGGCGCGCGAGCTCTCCGCCGGTGCCGGGCAGATCGGGACGATCCGAGGCGTGCCGGCTCATCTCGTGACGGACCCAGGCCTGTGGCCCGAAGACCAGCAGGATCACCAACACGGCGATGATGAGATAGAGCATGGGGTGCCGCCTTGCATTCCACCGGCTCAGGAGAGCCAGCGCTTGCGGCGTTTATAGCTTTTGACCTCGCGGAACGACTTCTTGTTGCCTTCGGCGACGCCGAGATAGAACTCCTTCACGTCCTCGTTCTCGCGCAGCATCTTCGCTTCGCCATCCATCACGACGCGGCCGGTCTCCATGATGTAGCCATAGGTCGCGTAGCGCAGGGCCATGTTGGTGTTCTGCTCGGCGACGAGGAAGGAGACGCCATCCTCGGTATTGAGCCGGCGCACGATCTCAAAAATCTCCTCGACGATCTGGGGGGCGAGCCCCATCGAGGGCTCGTCGAGCAGGATCATCTTGGGCTTCGACATCATGGCGCGGCCGACCGCGCACATCTGCTGCTCGCCGCCCGAGGTGTAGCCGGCCTGCGAGGTCCGGCGCTGCTTCAGGCGCGGGAAGAGCTCGTAGATCTTCTCCAGGTCGCGCTTGATCGCGGCGTTGCCGTCGCGGCGGGTGAAGGCGCCGGTCAGCAGGTTCTCCTCGATCGAGAGATGGCCGAAGCAGTGCCGCCCCTCCATCACCTGGATGCAGCCGCGCCGGACCAGCTCGTTGGGCGACATCTTGTCGACGCGCTCGCCCTCGAACACGATCGAGCCCTTGGTGACCTCACCGCGCTCGGCTTTGAGCAGGTTCGAGATCGCCTTCAGCGTCGTGGTCTTGCCGGCCCCGTTGGCGCCGAGGATCGCGACGATGCCCTTGCGCGGGACATGCAGCGAGACGCCCTTCAGCACCAGGATGACGTGATCGTAGATCACCTCGATATTGTTCAGCGACAGGATGTTGTCGGTGGCGGCGCTTGTGTTGGGCGTTTCGAGTGTCGCTATCGACATGGCGGTTCCCCGGCAGTGGCAATCGGCAGTCGGCAGTCGGGTTGGCAGCCGGAAAAACCGACTGCCGATTGCCCCACTGCCGACTGCCGTCAGATCAGGACGACTTCTCGCAAGGCTCGGTCCGCTTCGGCCAGCCGGTCGCCTTCTCCACATAGTCCTTGGCGTTGGCCTCGATCAGCGGGCGGACCTCGTCCTTGAGCGGCTCGAGCCAGTCGCCCGGCTTGGTCCATTTGGTGCCGTCCCATTCCGCGACATAGGCCTTGCTGTGGCCGGAATGGTCGGTGCAGGAGATGGTGGTCGGCGTGGCGAAGCCTTCCATGCCGATCTCCTTCAGCCGCGCCTCGGTGATGTTCAGGCTCTCCAGGCCGCGGCGCATGTCCTCGGCGTTGATGACCTTCTTGCCGGTGAGCTTCTGCGCGTTGCGCATCGCCTCGACGACGAGCATCGAGTTGTAGACGCCGCGATTATAGAGGTTCTCACCGACCTTCTCCTTGGCGGCGAGGCTCTTGCCCTTCTCCACGACGTATTTCTGGATGTCCTGGATCACCGGGAAGTTGGTGCCCGCGGCGTTGAGGTTGAGCGACTTGTAGCCCTTGGCCTCGGGGCCGCCGGCACGTGCGTCGTCATCGCCGCCGGCCCACCAGACGCCGACCAGCTTGTTGATCGGGAAGTTGTTCTTGATCGCCTCCTTCACCGCGGTCGGGTTCATCGCGCCCCAGCCCTGGTTGTAGAGGTAGTCCGGCCGGTCGCGCCGGATCGAGAGCCAGAGCGAGCCCTGGTTCTGCATGTCGGCGGCGGCCACCGGATAGATCTTGAGCTCGAAGCCGTATTTCTTGGCGAGGTTCTCGAGCACCGGGATCGGCTCCTTGCCGAAGGGCGCATCGAGATGGATCAGGCCGAGCTTCTTGCCCTTGAGCTTGTCCATGCCGCCGAGTTCGGCCGCCATGTGCTTCACCATCAGCGAAGCGCCGTCCCAATAGGTGAAGGGCGGGATGAAGACCCAGGGAAAGTTGGTGCCGTCGGCCGAGGCCGAGAGGCCATAGGCCATCGACAGGATCGGGATCTTGTCGATATGGGCGCGCGGAATGGCGGCGAGCGTCGCGCCGGTCGACCATGGCGAGTAGAGGATGGTGTTCTTCGACTTGGCCTGCTCGTAGCACTCGATCGACTTCTTGGTGTCGTAGCCGGTCTCGCATTCCTCATAGACGACCTTGACGCCGTTCACGCCGCCGTCGCGCTCGTTGATCATCGTGATGTAGTCGCGCATGCCGTCGCCGATCGGAATGCCGGAGCCCGAGAACGGGCCGGTGCGATAGGCGTTGTTGGCGAAGTAGACGCTGTCCTGGGCAAGGGCCGGAGCGACTTGCGCGCTCGCGGCGAGGAGCGCGCCCAACGCCGCTCCCTTCATCAGCTTGGTCGTCTTCATGATGGTTCCTCCGTCGTTTCCACCGATCCTGGCCTTGAACGCCGGATCGTCTCCGCTTCGCCTGCCGCATTGAGACCGCGCAGGTCGTTTTGTTGGGCTCCTCTCCGCCACGCCGGGGAAAGGGCCGACCTCAATAGGGAAAAGGCCAGGTTCGCAGTTTCTGCTTCCCGATCTGCCAGAGCCGCGCGAGGCCGTGCGGCTCGACGATCAGGAAGGTGATGATCAGCGCGCCCACGAGCATGAAGGTGACATGCTCGGCCGCCGCGCCCGAGAGCGGGACGCCGAGCGCCGGCAGGCCGAATTTCAGGATGGTCGGCAGGCTGGCGATGAAGGCGGCCCCGAAGAAGGAGCCGATCAGCGAGCCCAGCCCGCCGATGATGACCATGAACAGGATGTTGAAGGAGAGGCGGATGTTGAAGACGTCGGCCGCTTCGCCGCCGCCATACCAGAAGAAGATCATCATCGCGCCGGCGACGCCGGCATAGAAGGACGAGACCGCAAAGGCGGTGAGCTTGGCGTTGAGCAGCTTGATGCCCATCAGCTCGGCGGCGATATCCATGTCGCGCACCGCCATCCAGGAGCGGCCGAGCTTGCCATGCACCAGGTTCGAGGCGAACCAGGTCAGGCCTATGACCAGCACGAGGCAGACGAAATAGCGCGTCTCAGGGCTTGCCGAGGCGCCGGTGATGGGAAGGCCGAAGAGCGTGCGCTGCGGTACCTCGATCGCGCCCGAGGCGTTGTAGTTGAACAGCCACGGCACACGCACGAAAGCCCATTGCAGGAAGAACTGCGCGGCGAGCGTGGCGACAGCGAGATAGAAGCCCTTGATGCGCAGCGAGGGCAGGCCGAAGAGCACGCCGACCGCCGCCGAGAACAGGCCGGAGACCAGCACGAGCACGATGATGTTGATGCCGGGAAAAGCGGTCGTCAGCTTGTAGGCGGCATAGGCGCCGACACCCATGAAGGCGGCGGTGCCCAGCGAGATCAGCCCGGTATAGCCGGTCAGGATGTTGAGCCCGATCGCGGCAAGCGAGAACACCAGGAAGGGGATCATCACCGAGGAGATGAAGAAGTCGTTGCCGATCAGCGGCACGCCGATGAAGGCGAGCACCAGGATGACGGCGATACCGACCCGGTCCTGCCAGATCGGGAACACCGCCATGTCGGCGGAATAGGTTGATTTGAACTGGCCGGCTTCGCGGTAAAACACGGTTTCAGCCTCTCAGATGCGTTCGATGATCTTGTCGCCGAACAGCCCTTGCGGACGGAACAGCAGGAAGCCCAGCGCGATGAAATAGGCGAGCCAGCTCTCGATGCCGCCGCCGATCAGCGGGCCCCAGTAGAACTCGCCCATTTTCTCGCCGATGCCGATGATCAGGCCGCCGACGATGGCGCCGGGGATCGAGGTGAAGCCGCCCAGGATCAGCACGGGCAGGGCCTTCAGCGCCACGATCTCGAGCGCGAAGGAGACGTCCGAGCGCGCGCCCCACATGATGCCGGTGATCAGGGCGACGATGCCGGCGGTGAACCAGACGATGACCCAGATCTGGTTCAGCGAGATACCGACCGAAAGCGCCGCCTTGTGACTGTCGGCCACTGCCCGCAAGGCTCTTCCGATGCGCGTATATTGGAAGAAGGCGGCGAGAGCGGCGATCATGATCGAGGCGATGACGGCGGCTGCGATATCGATCTTCTGCAGCGAGACCAGGCCGCCGAACAGCTTCAGGTCGATCGCGCCCTTGGGCAGCCAGAGCTGGTCCGTGATCATCTGCTTGGGGCTGCCGCCAAACAGCGCCTCGCCGAAGCCGATCAGGAAATAGGTGATGCCGAAGGTCGCCATGAACAGGATGATGTCGGGCTGGTTGACCAGCGGGCGCAGCACGACGCGTTCGATCGTGACGGCGAGCGCAAACATCACGCCGAGCGTCAGTATTACGGCGAGAAAGGCCGGCACGCCCTTCTCGTAGAGCCCGACCAGGGTCAGCGCCGCGAACACCACCATGATGCCCTGGGCGAAGTTGAACACGCCCGAAGCCTTGAAGATCAGCACGAAGCCGAGCGCGATCAGCGCGTAGAGCACGCCGGAGACGAGCCCCTCCCAGATCGTCTGGGCGAGCAGGTCCGGGGCTTGGACCATCTGCTGGAACGGGTCGATGAAGACCTTATAGAGCGTGCCGGAATCGTCGAATTGCGCGCCGAGGATCGCGGCTGCGACGATGGCGATGAGGATCAGGCCGGTCTTGATCCAGCCTTTGGCGAGGAGATTGGGCGCGGGCCGTGCGGCGACGTCGCTCATGGCTTTATGTCCTTGAAGAAGCTGGCCATCAGTGCGCCACCCCCAAATAGGCGTCGATCACCTTCTGGTTCGCCTTGACCTGATCAGGCGTGCCGTCGGCGATCTTGCGGCCGTATTCGAGCACCACGACGCGGTCGGAGAGATCCATCACCACGCCCATATCGTGCTCGATCAGGGCGATGGTCGTGCCGAACTGGTTGTTTACGTCGAGGATGAAGCGGCACATGTCCTCCTTCTCCTCGAGGTTCATGCCGGCCATCGGCTCGTCGAGCAGAAGCAGTTCCGGCTCCATGGCGAGCGCACGGCCCAGCTCCACCCGCTTCTGCAGGCCATAGGGCAATTTCCCGACGGGTAATTTGCGGATGTGCTGGATCTGCAGGAAGTCGATGATGTCCTCGACCACCTTGCGATGCTCGATCTCCTCAGTCATCGCCGGGCCGTGACGCAGCGCCTGCCAGAAGAAGTTCCGGTGCATCTTCAGCGTGCGGCCGGTCATGATGTTGTCGAGCGTCGACATGCCCTTGAACAGCGCGACGTTCTGGAAGGTGCGGGCGATGCCGTCGGCCGCGGCCTGGTGCGGCTTCACCTTGGCGCGGCGCACGCCCTTATAGGTGATCTGGCCTTCCTGGGGATGGTAGAAGCCGTTGATGCAGTTGAGCATCGAGGTCTTGCCGGCGCCGTTGGGGCCGATGATGGCGCGCACCTCCCCCTTGCGGATGTCGAAGGAGACGTCCGAGATCGCCTTCACCCCGCCAAAGCGCAGCGAGATGTTGTCGACCGAGAGCAGGACCTCGCCCTTGTCGCGGTGCAGCGGTTCGCCGGTCACGTTCATGGTCTCGACGTTCATGCCGCCCTCGCCGGAGTTGGCGCGGTTGCCGGATAGGTCTTGGCGTCGCGGACCTTGACGCGGGCGGAGATCACGCCCTTGCGGCCGTCCTCGAAGGTCACTTCGGTGGAGATGTCGGCGGCTTCCGAGCCGTCATAGAGCGCGGCGACGAGCGGGGCGTAGCGCTCGGCGATGAAGCCGCGCCGGACCTTCTGGGTGCGGGTCAGTTCGCCGTCATCGGCGTCGAGTTCCTTGTGCAGGATCAGGAACCGCCTGATCTGCGCCCCGCCCATCAGGGGCTCGGCGGCGAGCGAACGGTTCACCTCGTCGACATGCTTGGCGATCATGTCGTAGACGAGATCGTGGCCGGCGAGCTCCTGGTAGGAGGCGTAGACGACATTGTGACGCTCGGCCCAGTTGCCGACCGCGGTCAGGTCGATGTTGAGCGCGACCGTGGCGTAGTCGCGGCCCTGGCCGAAGGCGACGACCTCCTTGATGTTGGGATAGAATTTCAGCTTGTTCTCGATGTATTTCGGCGGGAACAGATCCCCCGAGGAGAGCTTGCCGACATCCTTGGCGCGGTCGATGATCTTGAGATGGCCGGTCTCGTCGAAGAAGCCGGCATCGCCGGAGCGGACATAGCCGTCGGCGGTCATCGTCTCCGCGGTCTTCTCGGGATCCTTGAAATAACCGCCGAAGATCGAGGGCGAACGGTAGAGCACCTCGCCATTATCGTCGATCCGGATTTCGACCAGCGGCGCGGGGCGGCCGACCGTGTCGGCCTTGATCTCGCCATTGGGCTGCATGGTGATGTAGACGCCGGCTTCGGTCTGCCCGTAGAGCTGCTTCAGATTGACCCCGATCGAGCGATAGAACTTGAACAGTTCGGGGCCGATCGCCTCGCCGGCGGTATAGCCGACCTTGATGTTGCTCAGGCCGAAGCGATTGCGCAGGGGCGCGTAGATCAGGATGTCGCCGAGCTTGTAGAGCAGCCTTGCGCCAAGCGGCACGCTCTCGCCGTTGAGGATCTTCTCGCCGTGCTGCTTGGCCACACTGAGGAAGTAGTGGAACATCTTGCGCATCAGCGGGCCGGCATCTTCCATGCGCACCATGGTGATGGTCAGCATGGTCTCGAAGACGCGCGGCGGCGCGAAAGCGTAGGTCGTGCCGACTTCGCGCCGGTCGTCGACGACGGTTTCCGGCCCTTCCGGGCAGTTCACGCAGAAGCCCGCGACGATCGCCTGCGCATAGGAGAAGACATGGTCGCCGACCCAGGCGATCGGCAGATAGGCGATGACCTCGTCGCTCTCGTTCAGCCCGTCGAACTGGCAGCCGATCTCGGCGGCGGTGATGACGTTGAAATGGCTGAGCATGACGCCCTTGGGCCGGCCGGTCGTGCCCGAGGTGTAGAGGATGATGCCGAGATCGGAGCCTGAGCCGGCCTCCATCTCGCGCTCATGAGCGGCTGCGGCCTCGGGGCTCGCCTTCAGCGCGTCGCGCCCGCCAGCGATGACCTTGTCGATCTCGTGCAGTTTGCCGTGGTCGTAGTCGCGCAGGCCGCGCGGCTCGTCATAGAGCATCTGGCGCAGATGGGGCAGGCGGTCTGCGATGGAGAGGACCTTGTCGACCTGCTCCTGGTCCTGCACGCAGGCGAAGACCGCCTCGGCATGGTCGAGCACATAGGCCATCTCCTCGGCGACGCTGTCGGCATAGACCGGCACGGGAACCGCGCCGATCCATTGCGCGGCGCACATCGACCAATAGAGCCTGGGCCGGTTGTAGCCGATGATCGCGACCTTATCGCCGCGCTTCAGGCCGAGATCCTGGAGGCCCCTGGCGAAGCTGCGCACCTGCTCGGCCACCTCGGCCCAGTTCCAGGACTGCCAGATCCCGAGATCCTTGTGCCGGAACGCAATGCGCGAACTGCGCTCGCGCGCATTGCGCAGCAGCAATTTCGGAAAGGTATCCGCCTGGCCGGCGCTTGCGCTTGCCACGATTGCGTTCTCCACCCTGTCCGGCCGCCGTACATGGCAGCGACCTTCATTTTGGCCGTTTCAGCCCTTGTTCTTGATGCGAGCCTCGCAGCCACTCCATATCTTTGCAAGGGGGGCTTGACAGACAACTTGGCATTTGGTCGCTATTGTCTTGGGGCAGTGTGGTTCACTGCGCTCGGGTACGCGAATATGGCGAGCCTCGCTGTCATTCTGGAGCTTCGCCCTTGGGCCCGACCTGTGGTCGGCCCAAGCTAACTCAGCGAAGAGCCTGGAACCCATGGCCACCATTCATGCCAAATGAGCCTTGGCTCGGAACCACGCCGTCATCCTGGACAAGCCGCGTCAGCGGCGCAGCTCCGGCAACTGTGTTGTTTGGAGTGTCATGGTTGGAAGGCGGTGTCAGTTTTGAGCATGGCGTTGAGGGTTACGAGGAGCTTTCTTGCGACGGCGATGATGGCGACCTTTGCGGCTGGGCTGCGTGCGCGGATTGCGTCGTAGAAGGTCTTGAAGCGCGCAGATGTCCGGATGGCGGCGAGCGCGGCCATGTAGAGGGCTTTGCGGACGCGTCGCCTTCCGCCCTTGATCATGCGCTGGCCGCGCCTGCGCCCGCTGTCGTCGTTGAAGGGTGCGAGGCCTGCGAGCGCGGCGATGGCCTTTGGCGAGACGTGGCCGAGTTCGGGCATCAGGGCGATGAGAGTGGCGGCTGTGACGGGGCCGATGCCGGGCGCCGAGCGCAGCAGGGCCTGCGTCCTTGTCAGGGTCTCATCTGCCTGCAGTGCCTCGCTGACGAGGTGCTCGAGCGTAGCGATCTCCGCATCGAGCCAAGCGAGATGGCGGGCGAGGCTGCCGGTGGGATCTTGCCCCTCGCTGTCGCGGACCCGCTCGGCGGCGCGCATCTCGACGAGTTGGTCGCGGCGTTTGTGAAGCTGCGCCAAGGTGTTGCGGGCGGGATCGGAGGCTGCGTCGGGCGTGAGTGCCAGCATGCGCGCCATCGCAGCCAGCATGTGAGCGTCGATCGCATCGGTCTTGGCCAGACGGCCTGTGGCGCGGGCGAAGTCACGGGCACGCGCCGGGTTGATCCGGGTAAAGCGGCAGCCGACCTGCTCCAGGGCCTGGCGCAGCGCACGGTCATAGGGGCCGGTCGCCTCGAAGGCGACGAAGCTGGCCTGGCAGTCGAGCGACGACAGCCAGCTCGCAATCGCCTCGCTCGTATTGGCGATCCGAAGGCTCGTCCCGCTCGTCTCCTCGAACAGGTCGAGATGGCTCTTGGCGATATCGCAACCGATGAAGCAGGGGTGTATGGTCATGGTGCCTGTCCCTGTGCTGCGAGGTCCGGTGCAAGCGGCCTCGGTCAACTGTTCAGGATGGGGTCTTCGAACGCGGGCGGGAACCGAGCCGGAACGCGGTGTTTGCCACCCGGGATCCAACGGCTTCCCGCCCGCACCAATCATGACACCAATCAAACACACAGGGATCCATCGGAAAGCGCAGTTCCCTACGATGGATCCCGGGCCGAAGCGGAGTTTATCCTTGGGCCGATCGAAGATCGGACCCGGGGGCTTCGCCCAGGATGACGGCGTGGTTCCGAGCCAGATAGCTCATGGCCCTCGTCGTGCGACAGCCGCACTGATCGCACTTGCGTCGCGAACGCCTTGCATCCGCCGCCTTCCAGACGGAAGCTCGCCGCGAGGGTAGGTGAATGCGTGTTCTTGCCGCGATCAGCCTGGCGGTGGTGCTGGCCACCGGAGCGACCGAGACGCGCGCGCATCAGGCTGCCAGCGGTTGGGACTACCCGTTTGAGTGCTGCTCGGGCGCCGATTGCGCGCGGATCGATGCCGGCGCCGTCCGGGAGAACCCATCCGGCTTCGTCGTGACGATCGCGCCGGGGCGTCATCCGATGTGGCCGGTGGAGCGCCGCGAGCCTCTCATCCTCGAAATTCCCTATCAGAAAGCGCGTGCCTCGCCGGATGGGCTTTGGCATCTGTGCATTAACGATGCGGGCGAACTGCTCTGCTTCTTCTCGCCGGGTGGGGATTCGTAGTGCGATCGGCCGAGCTGCTCTGGTGCTAGCTATTGATCGCCTCTGGCGACTAGTATCGAGGACCTCAAGGAGCTGTGATGTCCGCGATGGATGGAGAGCGGAATTGCGAAACGCGATAGATTCCGCGTCATGAACCTCTCCGAACTCCCTCCAGATTTCACGTTCGTACCGCTGCCACAAACCTCTGAGGCCCGCGACTTCGCCTTTGAGGCCAAGCGCGCGGCCATGGGGCCTCACATTCTTCGCCGCTGGTCGTGGGACGAGGCGTTCCAGCGGGATCTTCACCGGCGTCACTTCAACGAAAAGCCATTCTTCATGATCAGGCGTGCCGGTCAATCTATCGGCACACTTTCATTTGTGCTTTTGCCAGACCACGTCAGATTTGGAGAGTTCCATCTCCTTCCGGCTTTCCACGGACATGGATATGGCACAGCCATTCTCCGCCATTGCCTATCTTTGGCGGACGAGCTTGGCCTTCCTATCCGTTTGGAGCATCTCCACTGGAACCCGGTTCGCTCGCTCTACCACCGACATGGATTTGTGGAGATCGGGCGTTCGGACACCCATTGCTTCCTCGAACGGCCCGCCTCGAGGTGCCTCGCCTAAGTCCCACTTGGGTCGAAAGCTGCCGTCGATGGGCAGCCCTACCCCTCGTAGCGCGCGAGCCGCTCCAGATCCAAGATCGTCACGCTGCCATGGCCGACCTCCAGCAGTCCCAGGCCCTCGAGTTTCGCCAGTCCCTGATTGGCGATCTGGCGCGACATGCCGGCGAGCAGACCGAGTTCCTCCTGCGAGATCGCCAGCGTCCGGTCGAGATCGGGATAGAGGATCGGGTTGAACAGCCAGGCGAGATTGCGCGCGAGGCGTCCGGTCGAATCGAGCGTGCGCTCGGTCTCGGCGATGGCAATGAATTGGGCGAGGCGCTCGTTGAACTGGTGCACCAGGAAGCGGTTGAAGGCTGCGCTATGCTCGAACAGCCAGAGGAATGTCGAGCGCCGCATCAAGGCGAGCCTGGTCTCGCGCAGGGCGACGAGTTCGTAACGGCGGGGCTCCGCCTTGATCACCGTGCCCTCACCGAACCAGGCGCCGGCGCGCATGCCCGCCAGCGTCGCCGATTTGCCGGTTTTCGAGGTGGTCGACATCTTGACCAGTCCCTCGGCGACGCCGGTCCAGGATTCGAGCCGGTCGCCGACATGGCAGATATAGGCGCCCTTGCCATAGAGCTTCAGGCTGACGCCGCGCCGCGCCTCCTCGAATTCCACCTCCGTCAGGTCACGCGACCAGGCGGCGATGCGGCGGAGGTCTTCGGGGGGGATCAAGGGCGGGGCGATCCTGGGTGGGGCGTGAATGCTCAGTATGGGGCGCGGCTACGTTCAGACTCAAGCTGGACGAAAGATGCGTGGGGAACCTTCTCCTGCGCGCCACCTTCTCCCGCCGGTCTTGAACGTTTGTGCGGGCTTCGGTTCACGGCTCGCAAACCGGGCGCGATGGCCCATGCCAGTGTGAGCACCGGATCACCGTGCAGAAATTGCCCCGCTTGAACTGCGGGTCCTTGTCGGCAAGCACATCCGCCTTGACGTTGCCGAAGGTTGTCTCCGGCTTGTGCCTGATGCCATCGAAGAAGGCCTGGATGATCTCTTCCTTGAAGTTCTGGTCGCGCGGATGTGCGGCGACGACGGCCTCGCGCTCAGCATCGCTGTATTCACTATAAGTCAGGCCGAGCACGTCCATTTCGACACCGGCTGTAACAAGCGCGACGACCGGGTGCATGTGCCTGGGGATCCCGGGTGTGGTGTGCAACGCGATCGCGGTCCAGACCGTGTCGATATCCGCCTGCGCGATGCCGTGCCCGCGCAGGAAATCGCGCGCGGCATTGGCGCCGTCGACCTCGAAGCGTTCATGCGCGCTGCCGTGCTGCCGGGTCAGTCCCATGTCGTGGAACATCGCGCCGACATAGAGCAACTCGCGGTCGAAGATCAGGTCGCGTTTCAGGCCGGCCAGCGCGCCGAAATAGTAGACACGGCTGGAATGATGGAACAGCAGCGGCGTCTCGATGTCGCGCACCAGCTCGGTCGCTGCGCGCGCCAGCCGGCTGTCGGGGATGCTCACGCCATGGATCGTCGTCATCAAGGCCTCCTGCGAATGAGTTCGGCCGGAGGCTAGCCAGCCCATTATTAGGCTGCAATTGACGTCTTACGTCGATTTCTGCCAAAAGCGGATGCAGGAAGACATGAAGCGCCGCCATGCCGCCGATCAGGACCATCGCTATCCTTGCGATACCCGGAGTCCAGCTCCTGGACGTTTCGGGCCCGCTCGACGTCTTCGCCGAAGCGAACCGGCAAGCAGGGGAGAGGTGCTATCGCCTGCTCGTTGTCGCCAGTGTTCCGGGCCCGCTCACCAGTTCGTCCGGCATCAGGCTCCTGCCCGATCTCGTCATCGCCGATGCCAGGGGCGAGGATATCGACACGCTGCTGGGCGCCGGCGCACCGCAGGCGGCCGCGACCACTCCCTCGCCCGATCTTCTCGCCTGGCTTGCCGAGCAGGCGCCGCGCACCCGTCGCTATGGCTCGGTCTGCAGCGGCGCTTTCATCCTTGCCGCCGCGGGCCTGCTCGACGGCCATCGCATCACCACGCACTGGGCTGTGGCCGGGCAGCTCGCCCGGACCTATCCGGCCGTGACGGTCGATGAGGATGCGATTCATGTCCGCGATGGCCGCGTGCGCACGGCCGCGGGCGTTACCGCCGGGCTCGATCTCGCTTTGGCGTTGGTCGAGGAAGATGTCGGCCGCGAGGTCGCACTGAAGGTCGCGAGCCAGCTCGTGATGTTCTTCAAGCGGCCGGGCGGTCAGCTGCAGTTCAGCCGCAAGGGCGAGGCCGAGCTGGCGGGACGCTCGGCCTTGCAGGAGATCCAGCGCTGGGTCGCGGCCAACCCTGCCGAGGATCACAGCGTTACAAGCCTGGCGCGGCGCGTGGAGTTGAGCCCGCGCCATTTCGCCCGGCTGTTCCGCAGCGAGGTCGGGCTGACGCCGGCTGCCTGGGTCGAGGCTGCGCGCGTTTCCGCCGCGCGGCAGCTGCTGGAAGGTGGGAAAGAGGCGCCCAAGCAGGTCGCCGCCCGCTGCGGCTTTGCCGATGCCGACACGCTGAGGCGCGCCTTTGCCCGCCATGTCGGCGTGACCCCGGCCGAATACCGCAAGCGCCACGCCCGGCTAGGCTGAGGGTGAACGGGCTACTCCGCCGCCCGCGGCATCGCCAGCGCCTCTGTCGAGCCGTCGCGCAGACGCTTCAGCAGCTCGGCTTCTTCGGCCTTCGCCGCCTTCAGGTGCCGTTCCTTGACATGGCCAAAGCCGCGGATCTTTTCAGGCGTCGCGGCCAGCGCGATGCAGAGCGCGTGGTTCTGGGTCGAGAGCTTCGCCAGGATTTCGCCGATCAGCGTCTCATAGGCGCCGATCAGCGCGCGCTCGGTCCGGCGCTCCTCGCTATAGCCGAAGATGTCAAAGGCCGTGCCGCGCAGGCCCTTGAGCTTTGCCAACAGGCCGAAGGCCGACATCATCCAGGGGCCGAAGCTGATCTTGCGGGGAATGCCGGTGACGGGATCGCGCCTGGCCAGCAGTGGCGGAGCCAGGTTGAACTCGTAGCGCAGCTTTTGGCCCGACGCGCTGGTCGGCTCGAAGGTCGCCTCGACCTGGCGCTGGAACGAGCCGTCGGCATAGAGCCGGGCGACCTCGTATTCGTCCTTGTAGGCCATCAGCTTGAAGAGATAGCGCGCGACGGTTTCGGTCAGGGCGTGCTGGCCCGGCAGAACCTCGGCTTCCTTCGCATGCACGCGATTGACGAGTTCGCGATAGCGCGCGGCATAGGCCGCGTTCTGATAGGCGGTCAGGAACGTGACGCGCCGCGCGATGATCTCGTCGAGCGAAGCCGAGATATGCCGGGCCTGCGTCGGGGCCTTGGCCTCCGAGAGGGAGGCGACCAGTGCAGCGGGATCATGCGCGGCGCGGCGGCCGAGCTCGAACGCCTGTTTGTTCATCGGCACGGCTTCGCCATTGAGCTCGATCGCGCGCAGCAGCGCCACGCGCGACAAGGGCACGCTGCCGAACTGCCAGGCGTAGCCGAGCATGAACATGTTGGCGGCGATGGCATTGCCGAGGAAGGTGACGGCCGCAGCCGTCGCATCGACGAAATGGGTCTGGTCGCGGCCCGAGGCCGAGAGGATCGAGCGCTTGATGCGCTCGATCGGCAGCGAGAAATCGGCGTTGCGGGTAAAATCGCCCGGCAGGCTTTCGGCTGTGTTGACGACGACGGTCGCGGCTGTGGGCTTGATCGCGCCGAGCACTTTCTTCGAGCCGGTGACGGTCAAGTCGCAGCCGAGCACGAGGTCGGCTTGCCCGGCCGAGACGCGGATGGCGTGGATGTCGTCGGGCGTCGGGGCGAGCTTGACGTGGCTGAAGACCGCGCCGCCCTTCTGGGCGAGCCCGGCCATGTCGATCATGCCGCAGCCCTTGCCCTCGAGATGGGCTGCCATGCCGAGGATCGCGCCGATGGTGACGACGCCGGTTCCGCCGACGCCGGTGACGATCACCGCGAAGCTCTTGTCGAGGGTTGGCACCTGCGGTTCGGGGATGTCGCTCGCGCCGAGTGCGCCGGCGTCGAGCTTGCGCGGTTCGGCCTTTTTGGGCCGCGCGCCATGCACGGTGACGAAGGACGGGCAAAAGCCCTTCACGCAGGAAAAATCCTTGTTGCAGTTGGACTGGTCGATCTGGCGCTTGCGGCCGAATTCGGTTTCCAGCGGCTGCACCGAGACGCAGTTCGACTGCACGCCGCAATCGCCGCAGCCCTCGCAGACCAGTTCGTTGACGATGATGCGCTTGTCGGGGTCGGGATAAGTGCCGCGCTTGCGCCGGCGGCGTTTTTCGGTGGCGCAGGTCTGGTCGTAGAGCAGCAGCGAGACGCCGGGCACCTGCCTCAGCTCGCGCTGGACGGCGTCGAGATCGTCGCGGTGGTGGAAGCTCGTGCCGGGCGGCCAGACCGTGCCGGGCGGGTATTTGCCGGGATCATCGCTGACGATCGCGATGCGCTGGACGCCTTCGCCGGCGATCTGGCGCGCCATCTGGTCAGGCGTGAGATGCCCTTCGGCCTGCTGGCCGCCGGTCATCGCGACCGCGTCGTTGTAGAGCAGCTTGTAGGTGATATTGACGCCAGCCGCGACGGCCCAGCGGATCGCGAGCGAGCCGGAATGGGTGTAGGTGCCGTCGCCGAGATTCTGGAAGACGTGGTTGCGGGTGGAGAAGGGCGCCTCGCCGATCCAGTTCGCGCCTTCGCCGCCCATCTGGGTGAAGCCGGTGGTCGAGCGGTCCATCCACTGCACCATGTAGTGGCAGCCGATGCCGGCATAGGCGCGCGAGCCCTCGGGCACCACGGTCGAGCTGTTATGCGGGCAGCCCGAGCAGTAATAGGGCGTGCGCTTGGCGACCTCCTGGGCTTCCGCGAGACGGCCTTGCGCTTTTGCGATCTCCTCCAAGCGCCCGCGCAGAACGGAATCGTCCCGGTATTGCAGCAGTCGCGCCCCGAGCGCGATCGCGACATCGTTGGGGTCGAGCGCGCCATGGACCGGGAACAGCCATTCGCCGGCCTCGTCCTTCTTGCCGATCACCATAGGCTGGTGCTCGGAACCATAGAGCTCCTCGCGGACCTGGACCTCGATCAGCGAGCGCTTTTCCTCGACGACCATGACGAGGTCGAGCCCGGCGGCGAAGCTTTTCAGCTCGGAAGGGTCGATCGGCCAGGGGCAAGCGACTTTGAACAGGCGGATGCCGAGATCGTTCGCCCGGACCTCGTCGATGCCGAGATCCTCAAAAGCCTGGCGCACGTCGAGATAGGATTTGCCGACGGTGATGATGCCGATGCGCGGGCTCTTGCCGCCGGAGGTGATGGTCTGGTTGAGCTTGTTGGCGCGTAAGTAAGCCAGGATCGCGGCGCGTTTGTGGATGTGCAGGCGCTTCTCCTGGTCGAGGAAATCGAGCTCGCGGCGGATGCTCAGGCCACCCGCCGGCATCACGAAATCATCCGGGACGGTGATCGTCACGCGGTCGATCGCACCATCGACGGACGCTGTCGATTCGATGTTGTCCTTGACGCATTTGATGCCGACCCAGACCGAGGCAAAGCGCGAGAGCGCGAGGCCGTGCAGGGAATAATCCATGATCTCCTGCACGCCGGCGGGATTCAGGATCGGCATCATCCGGTCGACGAGGACGAATTCGGTCTGGTGGGCGTTGGTCGAGGACTCGGCCGTGTGGTCGTCGCCCATCAGGCAGATCACGCCGCCATGGGGCGAGGTACCGGCCATGTTGCCGTGGCGGAAGACGTCGCCGGTGCGGTCGACGCCTGGGCCCTTGCCGTACCAGAGCGCGAAGACACCATCATATCGACCCTCGCCCTGGAGTTCCGCCTGCTGCGTGCCCCAGACGGCCGTGGCGGCGAGGTCCTCGTTGAGGCCGGGCTGGAAGACGATGTTTGCCGCCTTGAGCTGCTTGCCGGCGCGCGAAAGCTGCTGGTCGAGGCCGCCGAGCGGCGAGCCGCGATAGCCGGAGACGAAGCCTGCGGTGTTGAGGCCGGCAAGCCTGTCGCGCTCGCGCTGGACCATCAGCATGCGCGCGATCGCCTGCGTCCCGGTCAGGAAGATCGTTTGCTTGGAAAGGTCGTATTTGTCGTCGAGCGCGACCTCGCGCAGGCTGGCCGCCGCCTTGGCGTCAGAGCCGGAGTTCCGCTGCGTCTCGGCCATGGCCGACCTCCCCAGATCGTCCCGTTTCCAGACTATGGGGCCGGTTGATCCAGCCTCCAAGCTGGGCATCGCCCAACTCTTGGATATGTCAGTAAGGCTGACATATTGGCGCGCCGGGGTCAATTCAGATTGGGATTGTTCCAGCCTTTGCGCGAGGGCTGATGCTGCGCCGCGATTTGGCCCAGTTTACAGGGGAAGTCTGGTTGCGACGCTAATCACCGGCAAGCAGCGGGTTCATAATAGGTTAACCATGATCCGCCAGGTTTCGACCTCACGCGAAGGAGCCGCCCCTTGAAGCGCTGCGCCATTACCGCTGCCTTGCTCGCGGCCCTGGGCTGGTGGGCTGTTCTGTCCACTCCGGCCAGCGCGCATCCCCATGTCTTCGTCTCGGCGCGCGCCGAGATCGTCTTCGGTCCCGACGGGGCGGTGACGGCGCTGAAGCACATCTGGAGCTTCGATGAGGCTTATTCCGCCTATATCACGCAAGGGCTCGACAAGAACGGCGACGGCAAGCTGACGCCCGACGAACTGGTCGACCTCGCCAAGGTCAATATGGAATCGCTGCCCGAGGTCGGCTTCTTCACCACCGCCAAGGCCAATGGCAAGGCGCAGGAATTCGGGGAGCCGACGGGGGCTTCCCTCTCCTTCGAGAACAAGATCCTGACGCTGACCTACACCCTGCCGCTGAAGACGCCGATCAAGTCGGTCCGCTCGCTCGGGCTGGAGATCGGCGATCCCACCTATTTCGTCGCCTTCGACATCATCGATGCGCCCGACGCGGTGATCACGCGAGATGCGCCCAAGGGCTGCGTCGTGCGGGTCGCCCGCCCGCCCAAGCTCGATGCGGCGACCCAGCTCAAGCTGGCGCAGGAGGACATCACGTCCATGCCGGATATGAGCGGCTTCGAGGTCACGACCCGCGCGCTGGTCGCATGCCCTTAACCCCATCATGTCCTTGACCGCGTCATGTCCCTGATCCCGTCGCAATCGACCCCGCTTGCCTGGCCGGCGCTGTCGCGCCGGTTGATCGTCGTCGCGGTCACGCTGGCGCTCGTCGCCGGCGTCCTGGCGCTGCTGGCGCATTTCGTCACGAGCCTGAGCCCGGTGCCGCCACCGCCGCCGCGCAATCCCTTCGGCGGCGCGATGCCGCGCGAGGCGCTGCCCTCGACGACCGGGATCGGCGGGTTGCTGCTGGCCTGGCAATCCTCCTTCTATCGCGAACTGACGGCCGCACTGAAAGCGGTCCATCAGAGCCCCGCCGCGCTCTGGAGCCTGATGGCGCTGGCCTTCGGTTATGGCGTCTTCCATGCCGCCGGTCCCGGTCATGGCAAGGCGGTGATCTCGGGCTATATCGTCGCCGACAATCGCAGCCTGCGCCGCGGGCTGGGCCTGAGCTTCGCCGCGGCGATCCTGCAGGCGCTCGTCGCCATCGCGCTCGTCGGCACGCTGACGCTGGCCTTGAGGGCGACGGCGCAAACCATGACCACCGCCGCCGACATGGTCGAGCAGGCGAGCTTCGCGCTGGTCGCTCTCGTCGGCCTCTTCGTGCTCTGGCGCAAGGCCGGGGCGCTGCTGGCACTCGGCCATGGCGCGCAGGCGCATGACCCGACCTGCGACCATGTCCACATGCCCGGTCCCGACGAGATCTCGCGTCTCAAGAGCTGGCGCGAGATGGCGGGCGTGGTCCTCGCGGCGGGCCTGCGCCCTTGCGCCGGGGCGCTGATCATCCTGGTCTTCTCGGCCTCGCAGGGCCTGCTCTGGGCCGGTATCGCCGCGGCCTTCGCCATGGCGCTCGGCACGGCGCTGACGACGGGAGCGCTCGCCGCGCTCGCCGTGTTCTTCAAATTCGCGGCGCTCAAATTCGCGGGCGGCGGCTCCCTGCGCAGCGCGAGATTGATCGCCGGGCTCGAACTGTTGGCAGCGGGCTTCGTGGCGGTGCTGGGCGCGGCGCTGTTCTTCGGGCTCTGGGCCGCGGGGGCGGGGAGTTAGAAGAAGGCATCGAGGAACGCCGTCGCCTCGTCCGAAATCGCGACGAGCTTGTTGGTCGCCTGGCGATAGAACTTGAAGTTCAGCTCGGTTTCTGGCCGGCCGTCGTTCCAGGACGCGAAAGGCTTCAGCGCGCCGCGTCCCAGCGCCCGCCGGGCTAGCGCGGTGCGCTCGACGAGGATGCTGACGCGCGGCGTTTGACGTTCGATGTCGGACCGCTTGGGGACGGCCTCGGCGGAGGTGACGACGCCACGTGCGATCAGACCTTGCCCGCCCTCACTCTCGCTGGCGAAGACGAAGACGACATCGCCCGCCGCGATGCGCTTTCCGCCATACATCGTCTTCTGTCCGGCAAAGACGAACATCATTGCATGCGGATCGCCGATTTCGGCCTTTATCGCAAACGCCATGGTCATAAAGCCTCTGCGGGGTCGTTGGCCTGGGCGGCACTGTGCCAGCCATGTCGACCCATTTGAGGCAATATTAACCGAACTGGCAGCATTTTCGTCGAACGTATGGTGCTGGCCGCAATCGCTGTCGGGCTGAACTCCGTTCCAGGTGCTGTGATGATCTTTCCGAGTTCCATTCGGCAGTACCTCCTGGCGACCATGGCTGCCGTGTGCCTGCCGGGCCTCGGCACGCTCGGCTATCTCGCCTATGACGCCGTCATCGACATGCGCGCGAACCAGCGGCTAGCCAGTCTGGTCGAGGCCGATCGCGCCTTGCTGCTCACGGGCAATGCAATTCGCTCCGATCGCGGCAAGGCCCAGACGAGCCTGCAGGCCAATGACGATGCCGGCACCACGATTCGGGCGATCGTGGAGACATCGCGAAGCCAGATCGCGACAGCGGTGGCGAAGCTCGAAGCTGTCGATCTGGCGGAGCGTTCGGCATACTCCGCCGCTATCCTGCAGGCGGAAAAGGCCATGCAGGGCAAGATTCCCGATCTGGATGCCGAGGCGGCCAAGCCGCGGGCGCAGCGCAGCCTGGCTGCGACCATGCCCTGGTACAATGCCGTCGGCGCCATCGAGACCGCGCTGACCAAAGCCTCCGATGCGGCCTCGCTCGCGGTTCGATTGGCCGATCCCGCGCTCGCGGAGCTTCAGGCATTCAAGGCCGCCTCCTGGGCCTTGCGCTCGAACTACGGCACGCAATGCTCGTTGCTGCGCGGGTCGCTGGGCTCCGGCCAGGCACTCACCCCGCCGCAATGGAAACAGTTCGGCGAATTGCGCGGCGCGAGCAATGCGGCGCAGACCCAGCTGGGGCAGCTCGCCATGCGTACGGGGATCTCGCCCGAGCTTGCGCGCAAGGTCGGCGCTGCGACGGGCGAAGTCGCCACTGCAAACCAGGCGATGGACCAGCTTGTCGGCAAACTGGGCCAGGGCGCCGGTGCCGTCATCGGCGCCGAGGACTGGACCGCGATGTGCAACGGGCCCTTCAACGCCATCGTTGGCGCGGTTGCCCAATCGCTGGACGAAATGCGAGCGACGACCACGACGCAGACCAATAATGCCCTGACCCGGCTGGCGCTGATTGCCGGTCTGCTCGTCGCGCTGCTGGCCCTGTGCGCAGCAAGCTGGCGCGGTATCCAGAAGCGCATTGCGAACCCGTTGACCGGCATGAATGTCGCGCTTGCGCGCATGCAGGCCGGCGATATCGACGAGGCTGTTCCCGCCGCGCCCTGTCCCGACGAAGTCGGGGCGCTTGGCAACGCGCTTGAGGCCTATCGCGAAAACCTGGTCAAGGTTCGGGCTCTGGAGGAGCAGGAGCGTATCGCCTCGGCTGCTCGCCTGGCGCGGGCGCAGTCGATGGAGGCCGTCGTCTCTGATGTCGGCGAGGTTGTCGCGGCTGCGGCGTCGGGCGATTTCTCGGCGCGGCTGCAGATCGAGCATGCCGATGCGCAGATGCAGAAGCTGGTGGCGGGGATCAACGAGATCAACGCGGTGGTTGATTCAGCCACATCCGAATTCGCGGCCGCCCTGCAGGCAGTTGCGGGCGGGGACCTGACCGCCCGGATCGAGACCGCCTATCGCGGCAAGTTCGCCGAGCTCAAGGGCGCGATCAACGAGACGGTCGACCGCCTGTCCTCGACGGTGCGCACGATCCAGACGACCTCTGCGGATGTCGGTCTGGCGGCGCGTGAGATCACCATGGGCGCCGATGATCTCTCGAAGCGCACGGAAGAACAGGCGAGCTCGCTGGAGGAAACCGCGGCCACGACCGAGGAGCTCGCAGCCTCGGTGAAAGCCTCGGCCCAGGCCTCGAAGCAGGCAGCCGCGATCGCGACCGAGGCGATGCAGGCGGCCCAAAGCGGCGGCACGATCGCAACTGAAGCCGTGGCTGCAATGGCGCGCATCGAGAGCGCCTCGCAGAAGATCTCCGACATCATCCGGGTGATCGACGACATCGCCTTCCAGACCAATCTGCTGGCGCTGAACGCGGCGGTGGAAGCCGCACGCGCCGGCGATGCCGGCAAGGGCTTTGCTGTCGTGGCCTCGGAAGTGCGCACATTGGCGCAGCGCTCGGGCGCCGCCGCCAAGGACATCTCCGGCCTGATCTCGTCTTCGAACCAGGAGGTCGGCGAGGGCGTCAAGCTGGTGCGCCAGGCCGGCGACGCTTTGACCCAGATCCTGGCCGCCTCGCAAAAGGTCGCGGCCACCATCGCCGAGATCTCGGCGGCGTCTGGCGAGCAGGCCAACGGCATCGACGAGATGAGCCAGGCCGTCGCCCATCTCGACGAGATGACGCAGGCCAATGCGGCGCTCTCCGAACAGAGCGCGGCCTCGGCCGGTTCGCTCTCGGGCCGCATCGTCCAGCTCAACGACCTCGTCGCAGCCTTCAAGACCGGCCCCGAGGGCGCGACTACCTCATCGGCCAGTCATGGCTCGGAGCCCGCGCGCCTGCGCAAGCTCGCAGAGGCCGCCTTCGGGCAGGCCAGGACGCAAGCTCCAGCCAGATCCGCTCCTGCTCCGACGCGCGCCGCCGTTCCCGCCAAGCGCGCCGTTAACGGCCGCGCCAATGACGCTGGCTGGGAGGAGTTCTGAGCGATCGTTTGAAACGCTGGCCCCTATCCCGAGCGGCTGGCCTAGAATGAACCTCATCCTGACAGCCTTCAGCGCTGAGCGACGGCGTTATTCTCCGCCGTCATTCCGGGACATGGCCGTCGGGTCCGACCTTTGGTCGGCCCAAGGATAAACTCCACCATTGGCCCGGAACCCAGAACCGATGCGTGTTGTCGTGAAGCGAGCCGGTGCCCCGTGCCTTCTCAAGCCGCGGCATCGGTTCTGGGTTCCGGGCTCGATCCTTCGGATCGCCCCGGAATGACGGCGCGGAGGTGATCAGGACAGATCCATTGAAATCTGCAGCGGCCTATCGCCCCCGCTCCGGATCATTCTCCAGCACGATCGGCTTGCCATGCGGCGTCGCCTCTGCCGCCCGTGCCCAGGAGGCGGCGAGCGCATCGACGCCGTCATGCGAGGTCAGGCCCTTGTCGATCAGCAGGTGTTCCAGCGCCTCGCACCAGCGCTCGTAGTAATCCGAACCGTCGCGGCAGCCGCCTTCCGCCACCGCCTCGGCGATTTCGGCGCCCAGCGCTTGCGCCCATTCCTCGGCGGTGAAAACGCCCTTGTTCTGCAGCGCCACGACGAGCGCAAAGGCCTGCGCCTGCCAGGGCTCGGCGAAAACCGGACCGTCGGCATCGCGCGGGATCGGTGTATCGGCTGCCAGCGCGGCGACGAGATCAGGCTGGCTCAAGATAGCTCTCCCAGGCCTCGATGCTGACGCGCGTGGTCGGGTCGGCGTCGCGGCCCCATAGCTCCGGGCCGGTGAAGACCACGGTGTAGAGCCATTGCGCCGCCTCGGGCTGGCCCTGCGCCCCGGTGTCGGGGAAGACATGGCAGCCGCTGACGCGCTCGATCACTCCTAACTTGCCCCGGGCATAGCGCGGCAGGCGGGTATGGTGCTGCGGATGGATCACGATGGTGCGCACGCAGTCGCCGACGCTGAATTTCGCCGGCGACTGCGCTTCGCGCTCATAGGGAAAACCGCGTCGCAGCACGGCAGCGACGTCCTCGCCCTTCAGCACGCGCTTGGGCGGCCTTGGCGGCGCGGAAGGCTTGCCCTCGGCGAGCTCGCCTTCCGTGACGAAGCCATGCCGCAGCAGCAGGTTCTGCAAGCCCGCGAGCCAGATCTGGTAATAGGAGAAGGAGAGATAGTCGCTTGGGGCAATGCTCTCGCGGGCATGGCGGCTTTCGTCGATGCTCCATTGCCCCATCGCGCCGGCGGCGACGTTGAGCGCCAGCACGCGCTTTTCCCAGTCGCCGTGGAAGATCGGCTCGTTCGGCTCGGGCCGGACCGGGCCAAAACCCATCTGGCCGCCGAGATCCTGCCCGCCATTCATGACTGGGCCTCCGCGACGGCCAGCCCCGTGCCGATCATCGAATCGCGGCTGACGATCGAAGCCAGTTTGTCTTCCGACCAGCCCTCGGTGCCGGCTGGGCGCATCGGGATGACGATGAAGCGCGTCTCGGCGGTCGAATCCCAGACGCGGATGCTCTGGCCTTCAGGCAGCGTCACGCCGAAATCGGCGAGCACGCCGCGCGGGTCGATCACGGCCTTGGAGCGATAGGGCGGAGATTTGTACCAGACCGGGGGCAGGCCGAGCACCGGCCATGGATAGCAGGAGCAGAGCGTGCAGACGATCAGGTTGTGCTCTTCGGGGGTGTTGAACACCGCGACGATATGCTCGCCGCCGCGCCCGCCATAGCCGAGCTCGGCGACTGCCGCCGAGCCGTCCGCCTTCAGCCTTGCGGCGAAGGCTGGGTCGCTCCAGGCTCTTGCGACGACGCGGGCGCCATTGCGCGGGCCGATCTTGGTCTCATAGGTATCGATGATCGCGTCGAGCGCGGCCGGGTCGACATAGCCCTTGGCGACCATCAGCGTTTCCAGCGCCTTCACCCGCGCCTCGATCGGGGTGAAGTGGTTGTCGTGATCATGGTCGTGATCGTGGTGGTGATGATGACCGCTCATGGCCGCCTCCTCATGCGATTCGGATCCGCGCCGCCCGCTCGAATTTCACGGCGAAGGCGATAAGGGATTTGTCCGAGCCCTTCGGCCCGATCAGGGACAGGCCGAGCGGCGCGCCCTCGCGCTGCGCCACCGGCATCGTTACTTGCGGGAAGCCCGACAATCCGGCGAGGCAGAGCAGGCGCAGCGCCCGGTTGCGGAAATCGTCGAGCTCGGGCTCCTGCGCGCTGATGAGCGGGGCGATGTCGGGCACCGTCGGCAGGATCAGCACGCCGTCCCGCCCAAGCCAACGGACGAGCTTGGCGCGGAAGCTCTTCCGGACTGCCTCGGCCTTGGCATATTCGGCATCCGTGACGGATTTCGAGAAGGCGAAACGCTCAGCGACACCAGGTCCGAGCGGCGGCGCGAAGCGCTCGATCATCGGCCCATCGGCGAGCCAGGCCTCGCGGCCCTGCACCCAGCGGAAGGCCCAGTAGAGCCCGTCGAGATCGCGCGCCACCTTGATGCTCTCGGGCTGGCCGAGCGCGGGCACGGCGCGCTGGACGACATTGCGCAGGATGTTCTCGGCGTCCGGCACCGCCTGCGAGAACATGTCGTCAGCCAGCAGCATGCGTGGGATCTCGGGCAGGGCGATGCGGTCCTTGCCGAAGACGACCTCGGCGACGCGGGCAAAGGTTTCGCCGTCACGGGCGAACCAGCCCGGCGTGTCCAGGCTCTCCGCCAGCGGCCAGGCATGCTTGAGCGAGAGCCGGCCATGGCTCGGGCGGATGCCGAAGAGCCCGCCATAGCTCGCCGGCGCGCGCACCGAGCCGCCGGTGTCGGAACCAACAGCGATATCGGCGAGGCGGCCGGCGACGGCGGCCATCGAGCCCGAGGACGAGCCGCCGGTGATGCGGTCAGGCGCGGATGGATTGATCGGAGAGCCGAAATGGGCGTTCTTGCCGTTGAGCGAAAAGGCGAGTTCGTCGGTATGAGTCTTGCCGACGAAGCGCGCCCCGGCATCGAGCAGCGTCTTCACGAGCGGCGCGGTCCTGGTCTTGATGCCGGACTGGGCCAGCACGGTCGGCGAGCCGGCCCCCGTCGGATAGCCCTTGACGTCGAACAGGTCTTTCACTGCCAGCGTCAGCCCGGCGAGCGGGCCGAAGGCGGCGTTCTGCACCGGCGCATCCGGATAGGGAACGAAGCAGCGGAAGGGGTCTTCGGTAGGCATAGGCGTCAAAGTCCTCTGGCGTCGCCGTCTGAACGTGGGTCGTGGGTGGCTTCGACATGGCCCTTGGGATGCTTCACCAGCATGCCGGCATGGCCGAACTGATCGGAATAGGCTTCGCTGTATTCCTCGACCGGATGGCCGGCGGCGGCGAGCCTTGCCAGCAGCATCGGGTCGAAGCGGCTCTCCAGTTTCAGCGAGAGCGAGCCCGCGCCCCAGGTCTTGCCGAAGAGCCAGCGCGGCGCATCGACGGCGGCCGCCGGGTTTTGGCCAAAGCGGTAGCGCGTCAGGATCTGCGCCTGGAATTGCGGCTGGCCGTCGCCGCCCATCGCGCCATAGGAGACGATACGCCCATCAGTGAAGCGCGCGAAGGCGGGGTTGAGCGTATGGAATGGCTTGCGGCCGGGCGCGAGCGGGTTCAGCGCGCGCCTGTCGAGTGAGAAGGAGACGCCGCGATTCTGCCAGTTCACGCCGGTCCTGGGCAGGATGCAGCCTGAGCCGTATTCCCAATAGATCGACTGGATATAGGACACCGCCATGCCCGACGCGTCGATCGCGCCCATCCAGACGGTGTCGCCGTCACCCGCCTTGAACGGCCAGCTCGCCGCGCGCTTGCGGTCGATCGCGGCGGCCTCGCGGGCGAAGACGGCGTCGCTGAGGAGGCTCGCGGGATCGATCTGCAGATGCGCCGGGTCGGTGACATAGCGGTCGCGGATGGCGAAGGCGCGCTTGGTCGCCTCGACCAGGCCGTGATGATGGTCGAAGCCTTCGGCCCGGGCCACACCGAGCTTCTCGAAGATGCCGAGGATCAAGAGCGAGGCCAGCCCCTGCGTCGGCGGTGGGACATTGTAGACGGAGAGGCCGGGCAATTGGATGGCAAGCGGCTGGACGAGGCGCGCCTTGAAGGCCGCCATGTCCTGGCGCGTTACGGGCGCTCCCATCGCCGCTAGGTCGGCGCCGATCTCGCGGCCGATATCGCCGCGGTAGAAATCGTCGAGGCCGGCATCGGCGAGATGCTTGAAGGTGGCGCCGAGCGCCTCAGGTCTACGGCGCGCGCCCGCCTTGGGCTGCTCGCCGCCCGGCCAGAAGAATTCGCTGAAGCCGGGCGCGAGCTTGGCCGCCTCGACCTGCTGGGGCCAGGTGCGCAGCTCCGAATCCGAGATCGCATAGCCCGCATCGCAATGAGCGATCGCATTGGTGAGCAGGTCCTTGAGCGGCATCCTGCCGCCCAGGCTCCTGGAGAGCTCCAGAGCCGTCTGCCAGCCGCCGATCGCGCCGGCGACCGTCACGGCGGCGTCGGGTCCGCGCGCGGGGATCGTGTCATGGCCCATCTCGCGATAGCGCTCGATCGTCGCCAGCGCACCGGCCGGGCCGCAGGCCTCGATCGCATGAACCCGACCCTTGCCGCCGGGCTCATGCACCAGCCAGAAGCCGTCACCGCCGATTGCGTTCATATGCGGGTAGACCACCGCGATCGTCGCGGCCATGGCGACCATCGCCTCGATCGCGTTGCCGCCCTCGGCCAGAATGGCGCGCCCTGCCTCGGAGGCGAGATGGTGGGGCGCGGCGGCGGCACTGGCACCAAAGACGGGCGTCTCGATCATCAGGGTCTTTTCAAGCTGGGCGGTCGGGACTATTTCGCCTGGGGCAGGAATCCTGCCTTGTGACGAAGCGCGCGATTTTGTTGCATGCCGCTGCGGCCTCCGCTAGGCCGTCCCGTGCATGAGCGTTTGAGGAATGGGACCGATGGCCGTAAGGCGCACCAACTGGCGCACCCTGATCATGGTGATATCGCTGGGCATCCTGATCGCGGTCGAATTGTTCGGCGTCGCGCTGGCCTCGGGCTGGGCGCTCGCCGGCCTGCTCGATCTCGGCCATGTCGTCGGCTATGTCCTGATGGCGCTGTTCTCTGTCGTGGCCGGCTACGCCATGATCAACCTGATGCGCCGCGTGCTCAAGGTCGAGCATATGATCGGCGACAACTGAGACAGGCGGTTCAGCCGCAGGGCCTCAGGACGACCGGGTCGGCGTCATCCGGCAAATAAGTCCCCATCGGCCGGCAGGCGCCGGCGATGCAGACGCGCCAGTCGGCGGTGGCGCCCGAGCGCCGCATTACGACCTCCGGCAATACGGGCAGCTTCGGCGTCCAGCGCCAGAAGCCGTCGATGAGCTTCGCGCCGTCGGGGGGTCCATGCCGGCGCCCGAACCCTGGATGCGCGCCTCGATCAATCGCATGCCGTCGGGCTCATTGCGCCAGAGTTCTTCCCACACGCTCTTCTGCACCGAATGCCGCCAGCTCAGCGTGATCTCGTCGCTGCCGAGCGCGATGACGAGCGCGCCGGCTGCGAGGCAGAGGCTCATGCAGGTCTCTCGGCGAGCTGATTGCGGGCGAGCCACCAATGCCGCCCGACCATGGCGGCGGCAAGGATGTAGCCGAGCAGGTCGCTATAAGCGAACTCGCCCAGGATGAAGACCGAGGCGATGAAGGCCACGAGCCGCTCGATGAGGGTCAGCCGGCCGAAGAGATAGCCGATGGCCACCATGCCGAAGAGTGCGATGGCGACGCTGGCCTTGATCACGGCATAGACCACCGCCGGCCAGAAGCCGATGATGTTCGCCAGTGGGTCACCGGGCTGCAGCATCAAAGCGGGCGAATAGACCGCGATGAAGGGGATGACATAGCCCGCCAGCGCGACGCGCATCGCCTCCCAGCCGATCTTGTCGGGGTTCTCCTTGGCGATCGGCGCGGCGGCCAGTGCCGCCAGCGCCACCGGCGGCGAGAGGTCGGCCATGATGCCGTAATAGAACGCGAACATATGGCTCACGATCAATGGCACGCCGAGCTTTTCAAGGGCCGGGGCGGCCAGCGCCGCGACGATGATATAGGTCGGGATCGTCGGGATACCGGTGCCGAGCAGGATCGAGAGCACCATGGTCAGGACCAGCGCCAGGAACAGGCTGGTCTGGCCGAGCCCGATGACCCAGGCGCCGAAGGTGGTGCCGATGCCGGTCTGCGTCATCAGGCCGATGATGGTGCCGACGATGGCGCAGGCGATACCGACGGGAAGCGCCGTCTTGGCGCTGTCGGCCAGCGCGTTGCGGCAGGTCGCCAATGTCGCCCGCCCGCCCATGGTCAAGGCGTTGATAGCGATCAGCAAGGCGATCAATCCGGCGACGATCCTGACATCCATGCCCTCGCGGAACAGGGCAGCCGAGATCAGGCCGAGCCCGACCCAGAAGATCACGCGCAGGGTCGTGGTCGCCAGCCCCAGCGCGATGCCAGCGCCCAGGATGAGCCCGACCGTGAGCGCAAGCCCGATCGTGCCGGCAAACAGCGGCGTGAAGCCGTGGAACAGCATGAAGACCAGGACGGCGAGCGGCAGGGCCAGATACCAGCGCTCGCGCAGGGCCTTCAGCGGGCTCGGGAGCAAATGCCGCTCGACGCCTTTCAGGCCGTATTTGCCGGCTTCGAGATGCACCATCCAGAAGGCCGAGGCGAAATAGAGCACGGCGGGAATGGCGGCTGCCTGGACGATCGCCGAATATTCGACGCCCAGCGTCTCGGCCATGATGAAGGCGGCGGCGCCCATCACCGGCGGCATGATCTGCCCGCCCATCGAGGCAGTGGCCTCGACGCCTGCCGCAAAGGCGCGGCGATAGCCGAACTTGATCATCAGGGGAATCGTGAACTGCCCGACGGTCACGACATTGGCGACGCCCGAGCCAGAGATCGTGCCCATCAACCCCGAGGAGAAGACGGCGACCTTGGCCGGGCCGCCGCGAGCGCCGCCGAAGAGGCCGAGCGAGACGTCGTTGAAGAGATGGATCATGCCGGCCTTCTCGAGGAAGGAGCCGAAGACGATGAACAGGAAGATATAGGTCGCCGAGACATAGATCGGCACGCCGTAGAACCCCTCGGTGCCGAAGGAGAGGTGGCTGACGATCTGGTCGAAATCATAGCCGCGGTGATTGAAAGGAGCGGGCAGGTACTGCCCGAAGAACCAGTAGAGCAGGCAGACGCCGCACATGATCGGCAAGGCATTGCCCATCAGCCGGCGCGCGGCCTCGAAGATGAGCACGATCAGCAGGGTGCCGGTGACGAGGTCCATCGTCGTTGGGTCGCCGTCGCGCAGGATCAGGTCCTGGTAGAAGACGAGTTGGTAGAGTCCGAGCCAGAAGCCGAGCCCGCCCAGCGCCCAGCCGATCCAGCGCCCGGTCTCGGACTTTGCCTTGAAATTGGCGACGAGGCCGAAGGTCAGGAGCAGCAGGAAGCCGACATGGATGCCGCGCACCGCCTGGCTTGGCAGGACATGCCAGGCCGAGATCGCGATCTGGAAACAGGCGAAGATCAAGGCAACCGCATAGGCGAGCAGGCCCCAGCGTCCCGGGCCGAAGCCGGGTGGAAAGCCGTGCTCGAAATTGTCGAGCGCCGGGTTGTCGATCTCGACGGGCTGAGCGCCCGAGAGTTCGTGCAGCTGGTCGGTCTGGGCGGTCATTGCGGTGTCCTGCCGGTGTCATCCCGCACGCGCTGCGGCGCGTCAGTGCTGCTGCGCGGATGCGGGACCGCATTCAGAAAAGAGGCGCCTCGTCGTCCTACGGTCCCGTGTCTGCGCCACGTCACCTTGTGCCGCAGCGCGCACGGGATGACGCGCTTTATGAGCCGACCTTCAGGCCCTTTTCCCTGAGATAGCGCGCGGCGCCGGGGTGGAGCGGCACGGGCATGCCCTCCAGCGCGCTTTCGAGCTTGATCGATTTGCCGGCCGAATGCGCCGCGCCGATCTCGCCCAGATTCTCGAAGATGTTTTTCGTCATCTGGTAGACCGTCTCCTCCTTCACGCCTTCATGGGTGACGAGGTAGTTGACGACGGCAGCCGTGTTCACATCGCTGGTCTGGCCGCCATAGGTGTTGGCGGGGATGGGGGCGCTGACGAAGGGCGCCCCGGCCTTGTCGATCACCGCCTTGGGCACCTCGACGACGACGATCTCGACGGAAGCGGCGAGGTCGCGGATCGAGGCGACGCCGAGCCCGGCCGATTGCAGCGTCGCGTCGAGCTGGCGATTCTTCATCAGCTCGACCGATTCGGCGAAGGGCAGATACTCGATCTTGCCGAGATCCTTATAGGTGATGCCGGCGGCGGCGAGGATGGCGCGAGCATTCAGTTCGGTGCCGGATTTCGGCGCGCCGACGGAGAGGCGCTTGCCCTTGAGATCGGCGAGGGTCTTGATGCCGCTATCCTTTGCGGCGACGATCTGGACGTAGTTCGGGTAGATCGCGGTGATGCCGCGCAATTTCTTGAGCGGAGTCTTGAAGCCGGCTTCCTCATCGCCCTTCCAGGCGGCGTCGAGGGAATCGCCCAGCGTGAAGGCGACCTCGCCGCGGCCCTGCTGGAGCAGGACCAGATTCTCGACCGAGGCCTTGGTGGCCTGCACGGTCGGGCGGACGTTGGGTATCTTATCGCCATAGATCTTCGAGAGCGCGACGCCCATCGGATAATAAACGCCCGAGGTGCCGCCGGTCAGGATGTTGATGAAGTCCTGGGCGCGGGCCGTCACCGGCGCGGCGGCGAGCAGAACAGCGGTGGCGAGGCCTGCAAGCCTTCGGCCGCGAATGAAGCGGTTCATGTGTCCTCCCAGACGATTTTTTCCGGCCTTGCCGGCCGTGCTTATCCTTTTGTAGGTCAGGCCGAACGCAAAAGGAAAGCCAAAGGAACACAGGGCCTTTCTACTTTTGTCGGTATCGCGTGATGCTTTCGCCATTTTTGGCGTGCATTGAAACGGCCTCCCCCTTTCCGGCTGTCCCCTTCTCGCCAGTGGCCTCTCCTCGGTTGCTCTGGCCTGCGGGACAGGTTAGCCCGGATAACCCATGCCATTGCACAGCCAAAGAGCCTCGCCAGACATGCAGGATCGCTCCTCACCGCCCGCCCTCGACCGCCGCACCTTGCTTGCCGGGGCGAGCGCAACCGCGACGCTGGCTGCGCTCGGCTTTTCACCAGCCGCGCTGGCGCAGCAGGGCCTGAAGCTCGGCGTGGCGGAGGCGTTCGGCTTCGAGGGGCTGAAGGCGCGGGCGCGCGATCTCGCATCCAGGCCCTATCAGGCCCCGCCGTCACCGCGAGCCGATGTGCTGGAGCGGATCGACTACGACGCGCATGGCAAGATCAAGTTCAAGCCGGAAATGGCGCTGTGGGCGAACGGTCCCTCGCCCTGGCCGGTGACCTTCTTCCATCTCGGCCGCTACTTCCAGAAGCCGGTGCGCATGCATGTCCTCGATGCCGGCCAGGCGCGCGAGATCGTCTATGACGAGAGCTATTTCGAGATGCCGGCGGATTCCCCGGCGCGTGAATTGCCGACGGGAGCCGGCTTTGCCGGTTTCCGTTTCCAGGAAAGCCGCTCGGGCCATCCCGGCCGCAAGGGCGAGAAGCTCGACTGGCAGAAGAACGACTGGGTCGCCTTCCTGGGCGCATCCTATTTTCGCGCCATCGGCGAGCTCTACCAATACGGGCTCTCGGCGCGCGGGCTTGCGATCGATCCGGCTGTTGCGGGCAAGCCGGAGGAATTCCCCGATTTCACCCATGTCTGGCTCGAGACGCCTCAGCCCGGGGCTGAATATGTCGTGGTCTATGCCCTGCTTTCGGGACCGAGCGTTGCCGGCGCCTATCGTTTCCGCATGCATCGCGGCAAGGGCGTCACCATGGAGATCGAGAAGGCGCTCTATCTGCGCAAGGATATCGAGCGCCTGTGCATTTCGCCGCTGACCTCGATGTACTGGTACTCCGAGACGGCCAAATCGACCGCCGTCGACTGGCGGCCCGAAGTGCATGATTCCGATGGGCTCGCACTCTGGACCGGCGCGGGCGAACGCGCCTGGCGGCCACTCAACAATCCCCACCGGACCATGGCTTCGGCCTTCATGGACGAGAATCCGCGCGGTTTCGGCCTGCTGCAGCGTGACCGCGAGGTCGGCCATTATCTCGACGGCGTGTTCTATGAGCGCCGGCCGAGCCTCTGGGTCGAGACGCAGGGCGATTGGGGCAAGGGCGCGGTCCAATTGATCGAGATCCCGACCGACGACGAGATCCACGACAACATCGTCGCCATGTGGGTGCCCTCCGCTCCGGCCAAGGCCGGCGCCTCCTTCGAATTCCGCTACAAGCTGCATTGGCTCGCCGACGAGCCCTTCCCACCGGCGCTCGGGCGGGTCGTGGCGACCCGGCTCGGCAATGGCGGCCAGCCCGGCACGGTCCGGCCCAAGGGCGTGCGCAAGTTCATGGTCGAGTTTTTGGGGCCGGCGCTGGAGACGATCCCCTTCGGCGTCAAGCCTGAGGTCGTGCTCTCGGCCTCGCGCGGGACGTTCTCCTATGTCTTCGCGGAAGCCGTGCCCGATGACGTGCCGGGCCATTGGCGGGCGCAGTTCGACCTCACGGTCGAGGGCAACGAGCCGGTCGAGATGCGCTGCTTTATGAAGGCGGGCGAGACGGTGCTGACCGAGACTTGGTTGTATCAGTATCTTCCGTTCTGATGGCGGCGATTTATAGCATTTCCGCGTTTCTTCGAATTGCGGAAATGCTATAACCTTGTTTTGTCGCATTTTCTTCACGCGAACCGGTGTCCACTTCGCTCGAAAATGCTCTAGCCTGACTTTGCCGTCATGGTCGGGCTGTCTCTCAAGAACAAACACTTGTCCCGACCATTAACCGCTTCCCTTTCGAGGGCGGTGTTCAAGAGGTGGGTGCTCGCCACAAGGGCGCGCATGACGGTAAAGCAACGGGGCCATCCACAGACTCCGCTTGCTCGCTGTCGAGCGTAACATTATATCATTCCATATGAGTCAATCGCACAGCCATGTCCGTCGCGCCGTCTCGGAGGACCCGGGCTGGTCGCTGCTGCGCCTATCGGCTGTGGCGCGGCTTGGCCTGGCTGTCGCCGTGATCGTGCTGGTCTGGGCGGCGACGCTCGCCGTGATCATGTGAAGAGAGTGTTTGAGCCCGTGCCCGCTATCCGCTTGGACGATCTGACGCTCGGCTATGACCGCCATCCGGCGGTGCATCATCTTTGCGGAGAGATCGCCCAGGGCAGCCTGACGGCGATCGTCGGCCCCAATGGCGCCGGCAAGTCGACCTTGCTCAAGGGCATCGCCGGCGCGCTGACGCCGCTCGATGGCGGGCTGACGTTGGCCAAGGGCAAGCGGCTTGCCTATCTGCCGCAATCGGCGGATCTCGACCGCTCCTTCCCGATCCATGTCTATGATCTCGTCGCGATGGGCCTGTGGGGCTCGGCGGGCATTTTCGGCCGCATCGGCTTTGGCGCGAAAGCCAGGATCGAGCAGGCGATCGCAGCCGTCGGCCTCACCGGCTTCGAGCGTCGGCCGATCAGCAATCTCTCCGGCGGGCAGATGCAGCGCGTGCTGTTCGCTAGGCTTTTGCTGCAGGACGCCGACATCATCCTGCTCGATGAGCCTTTCACCGCGATCGATGCGCGTACCACGTCGGATCTGCTCGCTCTGGTGCAGCGTTGGCATGGCGAGAGCCGCACCGTCGTTGCTGTGCTGCACGATATCGAGACGGTCCGCCGCGCCTTTCCGCAGACGCTGCTGTTGGCGCGCGAGACCGTTGCCTGGGGCGCCACGGCCGAGGTGCTGACGCCTGCCAATCTGCTGAAGGCGCGCCAGATGGTCGAGGCCTTCGACAGCCATGCCGCCCCTTGCGAGCGCGACGCCGCCTGATCGGGCACAGCAGCCATGACGCAACTCTACGACCTTTTCATCGGCCCCTTCGCCGAGTTCGACTTCATGCGCCGTGCGCTGGTTGGGATCTTTGCGCTCTCGGTTGCAGCCGCGCCGATCGGCGTCTTCCTGATGCTGCGGCGGATGAGCTTGACTGGCGACGCCATGGCGCATGCCATCCTGCCTGGTGCTGCGATCGGCTATCTCGTCGCCGGCTTCTCACTGTCGGCCATGACGCTTGGCGGCCTCGTCGCGGGGTTTGCGGTCGCGCTGGCGGCCGGCGCGGTGGCGCGGGTGACGGTGATGAAGGAGGACGCGTCGCTGGCGGCCTTCTACCTGATTTCGCTCGCGCTCGGCGTCACCATCGTCTCGCTGCGCGGTTCGGCGATCGATCTCTTCCATGTGCTGTTCGGCAATGTGCTGGCGCTGGATGACGACGTGCTCGTCCTGCTGGCCGGCGTGACGACGCTGACGCTGCTGCTACTGGCGGCGCTGTATCGCCCGCTGGTGATGGAATGCGTCGACCCCGGCTTCCTGCGCTCGGTCAGCCGTTCCGGCGGCTGGGTCCATCTGACCTTTCTCGCGCTCGTGGTGCTCAATCTCGTCGCCGGCTTCCACGCGCTGGGCACCTTGCTCGCGGTCGGGATGATGATGCTGCCGGCGGCCGCCGCGCGGTTCTGGACCGCCGACATCACGCGCCTGATCCTGCTGGCCTCAGGTTTCGGCATGGCCTCGGGCTATGCCGGGCTCGTCGTCTCCTATGCGGCGGGCAGCAATCTCCCCGCCGGCCCCGCCATTATCCTTGCCGCCGGGACGCTTTATCTCGGCTCGCTCCTGATCGGCTCGCAGGGCGGCCTTGCGCGGCGGCTCTTGCCTCGACCCCATCTCCAGCGCTAGTAATGTTATAGTGTTTCAATTTTACTGGAGAGAAGCCATGCCGAATCGTCGCGAACTCGTCGCGGGCCTTGCCGCCGGGTTGATCCTCGCCGCCGCTCCGCTGGCGGCGCGGGCGCAGGAGAAGCTCCCGGTCGTCGCGAGCTTTTCGATCCTGGGCGATTTCGTAAGGGAGATCGGGGCCGAGCGCGTCTCGGTGACGACGCTGGTCGGGCCCAATGGCGATGCGCATGTCTATTCGCCGACGCCCGCCGACGCCAAGAGCATGGCCGGCGCCAAGCTGATCGTCGTCAACGGCTTCAAATTCGAGGGCTGGATGACGCGCCTGATCAAATCCTCCGCCGCCAAGGGCACGGTCGCGGTCGCGACGACGGGCATTACGCCGCAGGCGCTGCCCGCCGAGGAGGAGCCCGGCAAGAAGGAGGCCCATGGTCACGACCATGCCGGCCGCGAGGACCCCCATGCCTGGCAGAATGTCGCCAACGCCAAGATCTACATCGCCAATATCCGCGACGCGCTGAGCGTGGCCGACCCGGCGGGAAAAGCCGTCTATGAGGCCAATGCGACGGCCTATCTCGCCAAGCTCGATGCGCTGGACGGCGAGATCAAGGCGGCAGTGGCGCGCATTCCGTCCGACCGGCGCAAGGCGATCACCTCGCATGACGCCTTCGGCTATTTCATCAAGGCCTATGGCATCGACTTCATCGCGCCGCAGGGCGTCTCGACCGAGGCCGAGGCTTCGGCCAAGGATGTCGGGCGCATCATCCGGCAGGTGAAGGCCGAGAAGATTCCGGCGGTCTTCCTCGAAAACGTCACCAATCCGCGCCTGATCGAGCAGATCGCCAGGGAGAGCGGAGCCAAGATCGGCGGCCGGGTCTATTCGGATGCGCTTTCGGAAGCCTCCGGCCCGGCCGGGACTTACATCGCGATGATGAAACACAATATAAGCCAGTTCGAGAAGGCGCTCGGCGCCGGCCCGGCCTGAGCGTCGGTCCTCATCTTCAGCCCTCATCCCAGGGAGCCGCGAGGCGGCGTCTCGAAGGATGGTCCTAAAGGGGCTGGAGCATTCTTCGGGACGCGACCCTTGCGGATCGCTCCCCGGGATGAGGGCTGAAGGTTTCCAAGGCCGGGGCGGATATCGAGCGCTCCGGCTTTGTCCGTTCAATAACCAGGTCGAACCCATGTCCGAGAAAATCCCCGTCACGGTGCTCACAGGTTATCTGGGCGCCGGCAAGACCACGCTCCTCAACCGCATCCTCACCGAGGATCACGGCAAGAAATTCGCCGTGATCGTCAACGAGTTCGGCGAGACCGGCATCGATGGCGATCTCGTCGTCGGCGCCGATGAGGAAGTCTTCGAGATGAACAACGGTTGCATCTGCTGCACCGTGCGCGGCGACCTGATCCGCATCCTCGACGGCCTGATGAAGCGCAAGGGCAAGTTCGACGCGATCATCGTCGAGACCACGGGCCTGGCCGATCCGGCCCCGGTGGCGCAGACCTTCTTCGTCGACCAGGATGTCGGCGATGCGACCAAGCTCGACGCCGTCGTCACCGTGACGGACGCCAAATGGCTGACCGAGCGGCTGAAGGATGCGCCCGAGGCGAAGAACCAGATCGCCTTCGCCGACGTCATCATCCTCAACAAGGTCGATCTCGTCTCGGCCGAGGAACTGGCCGAGGTCGAGGCCGCGATCCGCGCCATCAACCCCTATGCCAAGCTGCACAAGACGACGCGCTGCGAGCTGCCGATCGACCAGTTGCTCGACCGCAACGCCTTCGATCTCGACCGCATCCTCGACATCGAGCCGGATTTTCTCGAATCCGGGCACCATCATCACCATTCCGACGAGGTGCGTTCGATGTCGTTCACGATCCCCGGCGATGTCGACCCCGACAAGTTCATGCCCTGGATCAACGACATCAGCCAGGCGCAAGGACCCAACATCCTGCGCTCCAAGGGCATTCTCGCCTTCAAGGACGAGCCGCGCCGCTTCGTCTTCCAGGGCGTCCATATGATCCTCGATGGCGATCTGCAGCGCGATTGGAAGGCGGATGAGACGCGCAATTCCCGCCTCGTCTTCATCGGCCGCGATCTCGACGAGAGCGAGTTGCGCAAGGGATTCTTGGCCTGCGCGGCGTGATCTGATGTCATTCCGGGGCATCGCGCAGCGATGAGCCCGGAACCTATGACCGGGCGAGCCCGTCCGCCGGTTGATAGCGTTTCACCCAGCCGTGGGTTCCGGGTTCGACCCTGCGGGTCGCCCCGGAATGACAGGGTTTGCGAAACACGCGGTCGAAGCTAAAGCGTTGCTCATGGATACGATCACCAAACCCGTTTCGCTGCGCGAACATGTCGTCCCCATTGAAGCCGGGGCGCATGTCGTCGCGGCCCATTGGCTCAAATCGACGCTGGTGCTCGCGCTTGCCGACGGGCGCGTGTTGCGCTGGCGCGATGGCGAGGCCGAGAGCGTCGAACCTCATGCCGGCGGCATCCTCAGCGCCTGCACGGATGGCGAACGACTGATCACCGGCGGCGATGACGGGCGCGTCGTCGCGACCGGGACTGAGGGCGAACCGACCGAGATCGCGCGCGATCCCAAGCATCGCTGGATCGATGCGGTGACGCTGTCTGGCAGCGGCAGCCTCGCCTGGAACACCGGCAAGACCGTGCATTCCCGCGACGACAAAGGCCGGGTCAAATCGCTCGATTTCGTCACGACGCCGCAGGGGCTGGTCTTCGCGCCGAAGGGCTACCGTCTCGCCGTCGCCCAGATGAACGGTGTCTCGCTGTGGTATCCCAACACCGAGGCCAAGCCCGAATTCCTGGAGTGGAAGGGCTCGCATCTCGATGTGATCTGGTCGCCCGATGGCCGCTTCGTCGTCTCCTCGATGCAGGAGAACGCGCTGCATGGCTGGCGGCTGGGCGACAAGCCGACGCATATGCGCATGACGGGCTACCCGGCCAAGCCGCGTTCGCTGTCCTGGTCGCATGACGGGCTCTGGCTCGCCTCGTCGGGCGCTGACGCCGCGATCGTCTGGCCGTTCCAGGGGGAAGGGCCGACCGGTAAGGCGCCGCGCGAATGCGGCGCGCGCCACGCCAAGGTCACGCGCGTGGCCTTCCATCCCAGGGCTCTGGTGCTGGCCGTCGGCTATGACGATGGCTGTATCCTGATGATCCGCTTGACTGACGCCTCCGAGCTCCTGGTGCGGCCTGCGATCAAGGGCAGCGGCGTCACCGCCTTCGCCTGGGACAAGCTTGGCAAGCGCCTGGCCTTCGGGACCGAGGACGGTGTCGCCGGCGTGCTCACCTTGCCAGCCGGCTGAGGGCCCGGGATGCGCTTTGGCCTGTTCGGGAAAGGTGCTGCGGACAAGGCCGTGGCTTCTGAGGCCGCGACGCGAATCAAGGCCGATATCCGCGACCTGCTCGGCTTGGCCGAAGATGCCGTGATCGCGGTCAACGAAATCCTCTGCGCTGACCCGGCCTGCCCGGGCACCGAGACGGTGATCCTGGTGATGAACCCCGGCAAGAAAACGAGGGCGTTCAAGCTGCAGAGTGCCATGGCCGAGGTGACTCGGGACATGCTCGCCGCCGCCCTGGCCGGCTGAGGGCAATCGCAGCGGCGCACTAGGGCAATTTCCGATCCGATTGGATCGTTCAATTGCTCTAGATCTTTGTTTTAACGCGTTTTCTTCACGCGAACCGATATCCACTTCGCTCGAAAACGCTTTAGACGTGCAGGCGCATGGCGTGCGAGGCGAGGTGGCTTGTCTCCCGCCTGGAATACCGACGATGAATCTCACACCCCTGATCCGCGAGATCACTGACGCCGATATCGATGCTGTGGTCGCGCTCTGGCATGCGGCGGGCGTCGCAAAACCCTGGAACGATCCGCTGCGCGACATCGCTTTCGCCCGGCGCGAGGCGCATTCGACCGTCCTCGTCGCCGAGATCGAGGGTCGCGTCGCAGCCAGCGTCATGGTCGGCGAGGACGGGCATCGCGGCTGGGTCTATTACGTCGCCGCCGATCCCACGATGCAGGGAGGCGGCCTCGGCCGGGCGATGATGGCGGCCGCCGAATCCTGGCTGGTCGGGCGCGGCGTCTGGAAGCTGCAATTGCTGGTTCGCGGCGACAACGACAAGGTCAAGCGCTTCTACGAGCATCTCGGCTATGCTGACACGAAGTCGAGCTGCTTCCAGAAGGTGATTGCGCCGTAGGCTTTCAGTTTTTGCGTCGGCTTGTCCTGAGAGGCTGACCTGAAATGAAGCCAATGATTTCAGAGGCTCTGCCTTGATCACCTACGCGCCGTCATCCTGGGCGAAGCGAAGCTTCGTCCCGGGATCCATCGGAGGGCTCCGGAGCTCTACGAGGGATCCCGGAGCTGTGCCGCTGCGCGGCTTGTCCAGGATGACGGCGCGGGTGATAAAAAGAGATCGTAAGTAATTAATATCGCTCGATTCATTTCAGATCGGCCTCTGAGAACCGGCTTCCACTTGCCGGGCCGATGTTCCGGCGCTGACGCGGCCTGTCAGCAGAGGTGGCCGCGACGGCTCTACAGCGGGGCGAAACGCGGCTAGCCTTTGCGCATCATGGCCAGACGTCCCGAATCACCGCTCGTCCTTTCCGCCGCGCAGCTCCGCCGGATCTGGCTGCACGCCCAGCGCCTGGACGAGCCGGAGCCTTTCGGCGCCGGGCCGGAGGCGACGCGAGCCGCGGTCGCGCATCTCGGCTATGTCCAGATCGACACGATCAACGTGATCGAGCGCTGCCACCACCACATTCTCTACAGCCGCATCCCGGCCTATCGCCGCTCCGATCTCGCGCAGGCGCAATCGCTGGATAAGAGCGTCTTTGAGTACTGGACGCATGCGCTCTCCTATGTCCCGACTGCGGATATCCGCTTCTTCCTCGGCGCGATGAAGGCGCATCGCGAGGAGCCCAAGCGTTGGTCGGCCGTCGGCTCGCCCGAGGAGGCGCGCAAGCTGCTGCGGCGCATCCGCAAGGAGGGCGCGCTCACCATCCGCGATATCGACACCGACGTATTGGTCGAGAAGGCCCATCTCTGGGCGAGCAAGAAGCCGTCCAAGGGCTTGCTGGAGCGCGCCTTCTACGATGGTGAGCTCGTCATCTCGGCGCGCGCCGGCATGCTCAAGACCTATGAACTGATCGACCGGCATTTCGGCTGGGAGAAGAAGCCCACTCCCGCAAGCGAGCGCCAGGTCGTCGCCTATAAGCTCGACCGGGCACTGCGGGCGCAGGGCGTGGTCAGCCTCGATTCGATCTGCCATCTCGATGCGCCGGCCAAAAAGGCCGTGGCCGAGTTGATCGCGGGGCGGGTCAGGCGCAAGGAGCTCGTGCCGGTACGGATCGAGGGCGCCGAGAAGGCGCCGCATTGGGCAAGTCCCGAGGTGCTGGAGGCGGCTGTGCCCGCAGAGGCCGGGCTGGTCCACATCCTCTCGCCCTTCGATCCCCTGATCATCCAGCGCAAGCGCCTGAACCTGATCTTCGGCTACCAGCATCTGTTCGAGGCCTATTTGCCCCGGGAGAAGCGGGTCTATGGCTATTTCGCCCTGCCGGTCCTGCTCGGAGACCGCATCGTCGCGGTGCTCGACCTGAAGACCGACCGCGCAGCGGGCAAGCTCCTGATCCAGCAATGGAGCTGGCTTGCAGGAGAGGAGACGCCGGCGGCGAAGGCTGCGATCGAAGTTGAGCTCGCGCGCTTCGAGCGGTTCCAGCTCGCGCGCGACAGCGAGAGCGAGCCAGCCTTCGCAGAGGTGCTGCCCGAAGAGGAGAGCTTCGCCGCGCTTCGCGCCTAGAGCACGCTGCTTATGCTCGGAGCCGCGCCGTCATTCCGGGGCTACGCCCCCGGGTCCGAGCTATGGTCGCCCCAAGGATAAACTCCGCGTAGAGTCCGGAATCCAGAACCGATGGAGCCGGGAAACGGGCGCCGTCATCAGCCGCGCCTATGTCGTCGCCACCTGCGGTTCTGGGTTCCGGCTCGACCCTACGGGTCGCCCCGGGATGACAGTGTGGTTCCGAGAATAGGCGGCCCATTCCAGGGGCGACAGGAGATGGGCTCGTGAGAGAGAGGCCTCAAGCCCCCAGCAGGTCGATCAGATGCGGGATCAGGGGTTCGTCGGCGGGCGGCATCGCCAGTTGGCTGAGCTTGCCGGCGCGGAGCCATTTCAGGGCCTGGCCCTCGCGCGAGATGGCCGTGCCTTCCCAGCGCCGGCAGATATAGAGCGGCATCAGCAGGTGGAAGTCCGGATAGGCGTAGCTGGCGAAGGTCAGGGGCGCGAGGCAAGCCTCCTTCACGGTGATGCCGAGCTCTTCCGAGAGTTCGCGGATCAGCGCGGGTTCGGGCCGTTCGCCGGCCTCCAGCTTGCCGCCGGGGAACTCCCAGAGGTCCGCCAGCGCCTTGCCTTCAGGGCGTTGCGCGACAAGGACGCGGTTGTCGGAATCGATCAGGGCGCAGGCGACGACGAGGAGGAGTTTCACGCGGGTGTCGATGTCCGGAGAGGATGACGTGGACGAGTCCTTCTCCATTACCCGTCACGGTGACAATGTCATAGGCCGCGCCGCCCTCGCGGAAGAGCCAGGTCTCGTCGCCCCAGATGGTCTCGTCGCCGCGGATCATCTGGTGCGAACGAAATACTCGCCCGGCGCGACGTTTTCGAAGGCGAAGCGGCCTCCGACTGAGGGCCGGGTGAACGCCCGCTTCACTCAGGAGCGATAGTCGCCATTGATCTCGACATAGGCCTTGGTCAGGTCGCATGTCCAGACCGTGGACTTGCCCCGGCCCAATCCGAGATCGGTGGTGATGACGATGTGCTCGCCGGTCATGTAGGCGGAGACCGCCTGCTCGTCATAGGACGGGGCGCGCGCGCCCTGCCGGGCAACCATGATCTCGCCGAAGGAGATGTCGAGCTTGTCGCGATCGGCGGGCTCGCCGGCCTTGCCGACGGCCATGACGATGCGGCCCCAATTGGCGTCCTCGCCGGCGATCGCGGTCTTGACCAGAGGCGAATTGGCGATCGAGAGCGCGACCCGCTTGGCCGAGCGCGCGGAGGTCGCCCCCACGACGCGGACCTCGACGAATTTGCGCGCGCCCTCGCCATCCTTGCAGACGAGATGGGCGAGCTCGAGCAGCAGCGAATTCAGCGCGCGCTTGAAGCCGGAGAGGCGGGCATCGTTGACCTGGGTGATTGTGGGCACGCCACGCTCGGCCGCCTTGCCGGTGGCAAACAGCATCAGCGTGTCGGAGGTCGAGGTGTCGCTATCGACCGTGACCGCATTGAACGAGCCCTTCACGCCCTTGGAGAGCAGCGCCTGCAAGACGGGCGCTGCTATGGGGGCGTCGGTGAAGACGAAGGAGAGCATCGTCGCCATGTCGGGCGCGATCATGCCGGCGCCCTTGGCGATGCCGGCCAGCACGACCTCCTTGCCGTCGATCTTGGCCTTGCGCGAGAGCGCCTTGGGGAAGGTGTCGGTGGTCATGATCGCCCGGGCGGCGTCGATCCAGGGGCCATCCGCGGCGCGCTTGGCGCAATCGCTCAAGACACCCTCGAATTTGGTGGCGTCGAGCGGCTCGCCGATCACGCCGGTTGAGGCGATGAAGACTTCCGAGGGCTTGCAGCCGGCAGCCTTCGCGGCGATCTCGGCGGTGAGCTTGACCGAGTCGCGGCCTTTGAGCCCGGTGAAAGCGTTGGCGTTGCCGGAGTTGACGACGATCGCGCGGGCCGAGCCCTGCGCCAGATTCTCGCGGCACCAGTCGACCGGGGCGGAGGGGCATTTCGAGCGGGTGAAGACGCCCGCGGCCTGCGTGCCCTGGTCGAGCAGCATCAGCACGACATCGGTGCGGCCCTTGTAGCGGATACCCGCCTCGGCGGTCGCGAAGCGCACGCCCGGCACGGCCGGGACCTTGGGCTGGCGCTTGGGCGCGAGCGGGGAAACGGGGACATCCTTGCCAGCCATGAAAAGCACCTCCAGATCGAGGAAGCCCATGTGCCGCAGGCCGATGACGAAAACAAGAAGGATGGCCGATAAGCCGGTATGCGCTCTTGCGGCAAGGCAAATTGTAGTTACATTACGGCATGGAGATCGAGTTCGACCCGGCCAAGGACAGCGTGAATGTTGCAAAGCACGGCATTTCGTTGGCGCGGGCAGTCGACCTCGAGATCCTCGGGTTCCAGGCTGACGACCGCTTCGCCGGGGAAACGCGCTATCGCGCCTGGGGATTGATCGACGAGCGGGCCTACTGCCTGGCCTTCGTCCAGCGTGAAGGGCGCATCCGTGCCATCAGCCTCCGTCGAGCGAGAGACAAGGAGATCAGACGTCATGTCCCGCAAGATCGTTTTCGATGACGACAATCCCGAATGGACGGAAGAGGATTTTCGGACGGCCCGCCCGGCCTCTGGCCTCCCTCCCGAAATCCTGGCGGCTTTTCCAAACACGAAGCAGCGTGGAGCACAGATTGCTCCGACCAAGGTTCAGGTCACGTTGCGGCTTGATCTCGACGTGATCGAGCGGTTCCGGAGGACCGGAAAGGGTTGGCAGACCCGGATCAACGAGGCGCTTAAGAAAGCCGTCTGATCGAGGCGGGGGCACCTGTCGCGGGCTGCGCAAAAAGAAAGGGGGAGCTGTTGGCTCCGCCCTCGGGCAATCTCATCAGGTTTTTCGTTCGTCAGGGCTTCTTCGGCTCGGCCGCAGGAGCAGGCGTGGCAGCGGCCGGCTGGTCCAGCCGCTCGACCTTGGCTTTCTCGCGCAGCGCCAGCACGATGTCCTGCTGAGCCTTGCGCTCGAGATACTGATCGATCTGCGGCTTGACGGCGGCGAAATCCGGCGTCGGCTTGGTGCGGCGGTCTTCGAGCTTGATGACATGCCAGCCGAACTGGCTCTTCACCGGGTCGGAGATCTGGCCCTTCTGGAGCTTGAAGGCGGCCTCGGCGAATTCGGGCACCATGCGCTCCTTGCTGAACCAGCCGAGATCGCCGCCTTCCTTGCCGGAGCCGGGATCCTTGGAGAGCTCGGCTGCGACCTTGGCGAAATCCTCGCCCTTCTTGACGCGCTCTGCGGCCGTCTTGGCCTGGGCCTCGTCCTCGACCAGGATATGGCGCGCGTGGATCTCCTCCTCGGGCGGCAGCGCCTTGACGGTGTCGTCGAACAGCTTCTTGGCGGCCTCCGGGGTTGCGGCCTTCTTGGCCTCGCGCTGGAGATATTCGTCGAGCAGCACCTTGTCGCGGTTATAGGCGAGGCGGGCGGCGAAATCGGGGCCTTCGGCGACCTTGGCGTCGGTGGCGGCCTTGGCGCCGAGCTTGAGGTCGACGAGATAATTCACCACCTCGTCGCGCTTGCGCTCCTCAGGAACCTGCGCGAGCCGCTCGCCGAGATCTTCCGTCGCCAGCGCGACGTCGCGTTCGGTGATGGCGATGCCGTTGACCTTGGCCACGATCTTATCGGCTTGAGCCAGCGCGGCAGGCGTCGCGGCGAGCACGAAACCGAGAGACATCATGGCGAGACGTGACAGCGTCATCGGGTCAAACCTTCAGCAAGCAGCAAAAACCGGTCATTTGCGCTGCACTGCCAGTTGAACGCGGCAAAGGCAAGGCAGCTGCGCGGTTTAAAGCCTCCATGGCGCGATGCTTTGCCGGCCTTTGCGCGGCTTGCGCTGTTCGATAGCGCGGCTCCCTTGGAACTACGCGACAAAAACCCCACATCGGTTGCGAATTCCGCCGCCGGCCAAGGCTCGTGCTTGCTGCAAACAAGGCTCGCACTTGGTGCAAAGCGGTGCTGGACCCCGCCCCCGCACGCGTCTAAACACGCGGTCGAATTGAGAATTATCGGGCTTTCGCCCGCGCGCGGGTCACCGCGGACGCAAGGCGAAAGCTGCACTATCGAAAGGCCCAACAATGCTTGGCGCGCTCGCAAAGAAACTCTTCGGCTCGTCGAATGATCGGCGGGTCAAGGGCTATGGCCCTCGTGTCGCGGCGATCAATGCGCTCGAAAACGAGATCGCCGCGCTCAGCGACGAGGCCCTGCAGGCGCGCACCGCCGAGTTCCGCCAGCAGCTCGCCGATGGTGCAAAGCTCGACGATCTCTTGGTGCCGGCCTTCGCCACGGTGCGCGAGGCGGCCAAGCGCGTGCTCGGCCAGCGGCCCTATGACGTCCAGCTCATCGGCGGCATGGTGCTGCATGAGGGTGCCATCGCCGAGATGAAGACCGGTGAAGGCAAGACGCTGGTCGCGACCCTGCCGACCTATCTCAACGCGCTCGAAGGCAAGGGCGTGCATGTCGTCACGGTCAATGACTACCTCGCTCGCCGCGACGCGGAATGGATGGCCAAGCTCTACAACTTCCTCGGCCTTTCCGTCGGCATCATCGTCCACGGCATCGACGATGAAGAGCGCCAGCGCGCCTATGCCAGCGACATCACCTACGGCACCAACAACGAATTCGGCTTCGACTATCTGCGCGACAACATGAAATACGAGGTCGCGCAGATGTCCCAGCGCGGCCACCATTTCGCGATCGTCGACGAGGTCGACTCGATCCTGGTCGACGAGGCGCGCACGCCGCTGATCATTTCGGGCCCGCTCGACGACAAGTCCGATCTCTATGTCGCGATCGACAAGATCCTGCCGGGCCTGGTGGCCGGGGATTTCGAGGTCGACGAGAAGCAGCGCGCGGTCTCGCTGACGGAAGCCGGCAACGAGCATATTGAGGAACTGCTGCGCGAGGCCGACCTGCTGAAGGAGGGCGATCTCTACGACGCCCAGAACGTCACTCTGGTCCACCACGTCAACCAGGGCCTGCGGGCGCATTCGCTGTTCCAGCGCGACAAGGACTACATCGTCCGCAATGACGAGGTCGTCATCATCGACGAGTTCACCGGCCGCATGATGCCGGGCCGGCGCTATTCGGAAGGCCTGCACCAGGCGCTCGAAGCCAAGGAGCACGTCACCGTCCAGCCCGAGAACGCGACGCTGGCCTCGATCACCTTCCAGAATTATTTCCGGCTCTATTCCAAGCTCGCCGGCATGACCGGCACGGCCTCGACCGAGGCCGACGAATTCTTCGAGATCTACAAGCTCGAAGTGGTCGAGATTCCAACCAATGTCCCGGTCGCCCGCAAGGACGAGGATGACGAGGTCTACCGCACCTTCGAGGAGAAGGTCCGCGGCGTCATCCGCGAGATCAAGGCGGCGCAGGAGAGCGGCCAGCCCATGCTGGTCGGCACGACTTCGATCGAGCGCTCGGAACTCGTTGCCGAGATGCTGGCGAAGGAAGGCTTCAAGCAGATCGATTTCAGCGACCCCAGCGGGCTGGAGCCGATCTACGCCGCCGCCCGCGCCGGCAAGCCCTCGAACGCCTTTGCCGTGCTGAACGCCCGCTTCCACGAGCTGGAGGCCTATATCGTGGCGCAGGCCGGCGTGCCCGGCGCCATCACCATCGCCACCAACATGGCCGGCCGCGGCACCGATATCCAGCTCGGCGGCAATGCCGAGATGCGCATCAACCATGATCTCGCCGGCATGGCGGAGGGGCCGGAGCGGGAGGCCGAGGCGAACCGCATCCGCGCCGAGGTGATCGACTTCAAGCAGCGCGTGATCAAGGCGGGCGGGCTCTACATCGTCGGCACCGAGCGCCATGAGAGCCGCCGCATCGACAACCAGCTGCGTGGCCGCGCCGGCCGCCAGGGCGATCCGGGCCGGTCAAAATTCTTCCTGTCGCTGCAGGACGACCTGATGCGCATCTTCGGCTCCGACCGGATGGACGGCATGCTGCAGAAGCTCGGCCTCAAGGAGGACGAGGCGATCGTCCATCCCTGGATCAACAAGGCGGTCGAGAAGGCGCAGGGCAAGGTCGAGGCGCGCAACTTCGACGTCCGCAAGAACATCCTGAAATACGATGACGTCATGAACTCCCAGCGCAAGGTCGTGTTCGAGCAGCGCCGCGACTTCATGCGCCAGCCGACGGTGCGCGAAACCATCGACGACATGCGCCAGGGCGTCGCCGAGGATCTCGTCAGCCGTCATATCCCCGAGGAGGCCTATCCCGAGCAGTGGGACACCGCCGCGCTCAAGGAAGGCGTGATGCAGTTCCTCAATCTCGATCTGCCGATCGAGGATTGGGCAAAGGAAGAGGGCATCGCCGACACCGAATTGCGCGAGCGCATCCGCAAGATCGCCGACGAGGATTACGCGGCCCGTATCGAGCGCAACACCGAAGAGGTGATGACCTATGTCGAGAAGCAGGTGCTGCTGCAGACGCTCGACCATCTCTGGCGCGAGCACCTCGTCACGCTCGACCATCTCCGCCAGGTCATCGGCTGGCGCGGCTATGCCCAGCGCGATCCGCTGAACGAGTACAAGCAGGAGGCCTTCGAGCTGTACGACTCGCTGACCGACCGCCTGCGCGAACAGGTCACCGGCAATCTGATGCGCATCGAGGTGCGTTTCGACGCGCCGGAAGAGCCGGGCAGCTTGCCGCCGCAGGATGAAGCCGGTTCCGGCTTCGGTGGCGATTACGGCAGCACGGGCCTGCAATACGCCGCAACCGACGCCGACACGGCCGTGCTCGACCGCAACCCGACCGACCCGGCGAGCTGGGGCAAGGTCGGCCGCAACGAGGCCTGCCCCTGCGGCTCCGGCAAGAAGTACAAGCACTGCCACGGCCAGTTCGTGTGAGGCGGTAAAGGCGCTGGAACTCCTTCTGCCCTCGCGGGAGAAGGTGGCTCGGCGCAGCCGAGACGGATGAGGGGGCGCTGTGAGCCCACCATCTGGCCTGAAAGCGACGCCAACCGGACGGGGCACGGCGCCCCCTCATCCGGCGCTGCGCGCCACCTTCTCCCGCATCAAAGTCGGCTGTTGCCGACTTTGACACTTTGTTGCCCATCTCGGGCACGCCCGAGATGGGTGGGAGAAGGGAAGAAGGCGTCGCGTCATTCTCGGCCTTCGGAAACGCCAGCGGTCATTTCCGCTTCTCCTCGCAGATGTTCATCCTATGAGGATCGCCGGAGAGCTGGCATCTGAAGCCGCATTCGTAATCGCCGCCCCGGCTGGTCTGAAGCAGCTTCATCCGCTCGATCGCGGCGTCGCGGCAGTAGCTGAATGTCTTGAAGCGCGCCGTCACGTCGAATTTGGCGCGGTTGGTCTGATCGGGATAGACGATCGCGGCCCATTCGCCGGGGCTGTCGTCGCAGCCAGCCAGCAAGAGCAAAACCAGGAACAGGGAACGTCTCATTTCGGTTCCTCCGGTTTCGGCCAAAAATAGCACGCTCCGGGTTGGCTGATCAGCCTCTAGCGTAGGCGCCCTTGCATCAACCCGTCGCAATCGTCAGGTTGTTGGCCGCGACGCGAAATGCGCGCACTGCCTAGGGAGGGCTGACGGGATGGTGTTCAACGGTTTCGACATCGTCGTCGTGGTACTGGTGGCGCTCGTCATCCTGACGATCGCGCTCGGCGTGCGCACTGTTCCGCAGGGCTATAATTACACGATCGAGCGTTTTGGCCGCTATTCGCGCACGCTCGGTGCGGGGCTCGGGCTGATCGTGCCTTATTTCGACCGGGTCGGGCATAAGGTGAATGTCATGGAGCAGGTGCTCGACATTCCCTCGCAGGAGGCGATCACCAAGGACAATGCCGGCGTGCGCATCGACGCTGCCGCCTTCTACCAGGTGCTCGACGCCGCCAAGGCCAGTTACGAGGTCTCCTCGCTCGGCCAGGCGCTGATGATCCTGACCATGACCAATATCCGCACCGTGGTCGGCTCGATGGACCTCGACCAGCTGCTCTCGCATCGCGACGAGATCAATGAGCGCTTGCTGCGCGTCATGGACGCCGCGGCCTCGCCCTGGGGCGTCAAGGTCACGCGCATCGAGATCCGCGACATCCTGCCGCCGGCCGACATCGCCGGCGCGATGAACCGGCAGATGAAGGCGGAGCGCGAGAAGCGCGCCGCCGTGCTCGAGGCGGAAGGGCTGAGGCAGTCCGAGATCCTCAAGGCCGAGGGCCAGAAGCAGTCGCAGATCCTCGCCGCCGAGGGCCGCAAGGAAGCAGCCTTCCGCGACGCCGAGGCGCGCGAGCGTTCGGCGCAGGCCGAGGCGGCGGCGACCGCGATGATTTCGGAAGCGATCAGCAAGGGCGATATCCAGGCGGCGAACTTCCTCATCGCCGAGCGCTATACCGATGCGCTGAAGGCGATCGCCTCCTCGCATAACAGCAAGGTGGTGATCGTGCCGATCGAGGCGGCCGCGCTCGCAGGCACGGTCGGTGGCATCGCGCAGCTGACCCGCGCGGTCTTCGGCGAGGAGGCGGTCGCGACGCGCCGCGTCGGCTCGGTTCCGCCGTCCGGCCGCACGAGCGGGTGAGGCCGGCCATGCTGCTGGACTGGTTTTCCTCCCTTGGCGGCTGGAGTTGGGTCGTAATCGGCCTCGTGCTGATCGGCGGCGAATTGCTGGCGCCCGGCGTGTTCCTGATCTGGCTCGGCCTCGCCGCGCTGCTGACGGGTGTCGTCGTCGGGCTTTTGGGCATCGGTTGGCAGAGTGCGGCGCTGGTTTTCGCTGTGCTCTGCGTCGTCAGCGTGCTCACCGGGCGGCGCCTGACGCTGCGCAAGGACGAGGAGCCCGATGCCGCGACAGGCCTCAACGATCGCGGCCGCCAGCTCATCGGCAAGGTTTTCCGATTGGAGGCGACGATGACCGGCGGCGAGGGCCGCATCCGCGTCGGCGATTCGTCCTGGCGCGTCACCGGCCCGGAATTGCTGGCGGGCAGCGAAATCAAGGTGGTGCGGGTCGAGGGCGCGACGCTCATTGTCGAGAAGGCCTGAGGCCGCGACGGTTTCGCGCGCCCGGCAGGCAAAGAATCGGGTTGTCCGGCGCGCTGGCGGGTCTATAGCGAACGCTCCGTCGCCAGCCCGATCGTTCCATGACACTCCGCACCGAACGCCTGTCCCTCTCCAAGGACCGCATCAAGGTCCTGCTTCTGGAGGGCATCAATGATTCCGCCGCCGATCTGATGGTCCAGGCCGGCTATACCAATATGGTCCGCCTGCCCAAGGCGCTCGACCATGACGCGCTGCTCAAGGCCGTCGAGGGCGTGCATGTGCTCGGCATCCGCTCGCGCACGCAGCTCACGGAGCCGGTCTTCGCCCAGGCGAGCCGGCTCTTCGCGGTCGGCTGCTTTTCCGTCGGCACCAATCAGGTCGATCTGCAGGCGGCGCGCGGGCGCGGCGTGCCGGTCTTCAACGCGCCCTTCTCGAACACCCGCAGCGTCGCCGAACTGACGATCGGCGAGATCGTCATGCTGCTGCGCAAGATCACCGACCGTTCGGTCTCGGCCCATACGGGCGGCTGGGACAAATCCGCGAACGGCTCCTTCGAGGTGCGCGGCAAGGTTCTGGGCATCGTCGGCTACGGCAATATCGGCAGCCAGCTCTCGACGCTCGCCGAGGCGATGGGCATGCGGGTGATCTATTACGATCAGACCGACCGCTTGCGCCACGGCAACACCGAGCCGGTCGACAGCCTGGCCGAACTGCTCGGTAACTCCGACATCGTCTCGCTGCATGTTCCGGAGACGCCGGCGACCCATGGCATGATCGGGGCCGAGCAGATCGCGCAGATGCGGCCGGGCAGCTACCTCATCAACAATTCGCGCGGCACGGTGGTCGATCTCGAGGCGCTGGCGGTGGCCTTGCGCGAGGGGCGGCTTGCGGGCGCGGCCGTCGACGTCTTCCCGGTCGAGCCCGCCTCCAATGCCGAGCGCTTCGTCTCGCCACTGCAGGGCCTGGCCAATGTCATCCTCACCCCGCATGTCGGCGGCTCGACCGAGGAGGCACAGGAGCGCATCGGGGCTGAAGTGGCGCGCAAGCTCGTCGATTATTCCGATATCGGCTCGACCGTCGGCGCGGTGAATTTCCCGCAGGTTCAGCTCACGCCGCGTCCCGCGGGCACGCGCTTCATCCATGTCCAGCGCAATGTGCCGGGCATGCTGCGGCGCCTGAACGACGTCTTCGCCGCCCGCGAGGTCAACATCTCCGCGCAGAACTATCAGACCGATGGCGAGGTCGGTTATGTCGTGATGGAGGCCGACAGCGTCGGCCCCGAAGCGCGCGACATCCTGCGCGAGATCGCGGCGCTCGACGGCACGATCCGGGCAAGGCTTTTGTATCAGCGGGCGTGAGCGCCTCCTCTTCACACACAGCCCTCATCCTGAGGAGCGGCCGATAGGCCGCGTCTCGAAGGATGCTTCAGTGCGCTCTGGAACATCCTTCGAGACGCCGCTACGCGGCTCCTCAGGATGAGGGCTGAGGGGGAAGCCGGCAGCAGCCTTAAGCCACGCCCAGCGTCAGCAGGTCGTGGACATGGACGAGCCCGACCGGCTTGTCTTCGCCATCGGCGACGATCAGCGCGGTGATGCGCAGGCGGTTGACCATCTCCAGCGCCTCGACCGCCAGTGCATCGGGCGCGATGCGGCGCGGATTTGGCGTCATCACGTCGCGGGCGCGGCGCGCGGTGACGTTGCCTGAGGTCAATTTGCGGCGCAGATCGCCATCGGTGACCACGCCTGCCAGCCGGCCGTCGGGGTCGACGACGATGGCGCAGCCGAACCCCTTGGCCGAAATCATCTCGACCACGTCGGCGACGGCGGCGTCGAGCCCAACGCGCGGCAGCGCCTCGCCGCGATGCATGATGCTCTCGACGGTCTTGAGCTGGGCGCCAAGCTTGCCGCCGGGGTGGTAGACGAAGAAATCCTGGCGCGAGAAGCCGCGCGCCTCCAGCAGGGCGACGGCGAGCGCGTCGCCGAGCGCCATCTGCATCGTCGTTGATGTGGTCGGCGCCAGCCCATTCGGGCAGGCCTCGGCCGCCTTGGGCAGGATCAACGCGATATCGGCCTCGCGCCCGAGCGCGCTGTCGGCATTCGAGGTCAGGCCGATCAGCCCGACGCGAAAGCGCCGGGTATGGCCGACGATGGCCGCGAGCTCCGCCGTCTCGCCCGACCAGGACAGCGCGATCACCACATCCTCGGGCTGGACCATGCCGAGATCGCCATGGCTGGCCTCGGCCGGGTGGACGAAATGCGCGGGCGTGCCGGTCGAGGCCAGGGTCGCCGCGATCTTGCGCCCGATATGGCCGGATTTGCCCATGCCGGTGACGACGACTCGGCCGCTGGCGGCGCGGATCAGCTCGACAGCCGCCGCGAAGGGCTGGCCCAGCCCATCGGCGAGCGCCTCGTGAAGCGTATCGAGCCCGGAGCGCTCGGTTGCGATGGTGCGAAGCGCGGAAGCGCGGATGTCGGCCGTCATGAGCGGCGCTCTAGCACGAGGACTGGCTGCTGCGCCACCATTCCTCGCCGAGCTGGCCGGTGCATTGACGCGCCATTAACCCTCTTCGTTCTAACTCTCTTAACCATGCGCGCCATGCCGGTGCGCCAGCCCTTGTCTGGAGCGAGAGCCTGCGCGTGTCCCGCGTCATCATCCTGCTGCTGTCGGGGGTCGCTGCGGCGAGCCTCGTGCTCGCCACGGCCGGGGCGCAGGCGCAGACGCGCGCGACGGGCCTGCGCAGCGGCACGCCGGTCTATGTCACGCAGGAGGCGCCTGCCGCAGCAATGCCATCGGGCTTTCCGAGCACGCCGAGCGGCGTCGCGGACCCTGCCGTCCAGATCCAGGGCCAGAATTCGGTGGTGTCGCGCCGGCCGCCGCCGCGTGCAAGCAAGCCGGTGCAGGCGCGTGGCCTGCGCGGCGTCACGCAGCGCCAGTTCCGCGCGCCGCAGCGCATCGTCACAGGCCTGCCGCCGGCCCCCGAGCCGCTGCCGCCACGCCGGCGCAAGACGGCTGTCGAGGAAGACCCCTACGCGCCGCTCGGCCTGCGGCTCGGCAATGTCACGTTGAGGCCGGGCTTCACCAATTCGATCGGCTATGACAGCAATCCGCAGCGGGTCAGCGGTTCCGCGCGCAACAGCTCGCCGTTCGGCCGTTATGAGGGCGATCTCGCCATCCAGTCGGACTGGAACACCAACGAGCTGAAGGGCTCGCTGCGCGCCGGCTATTCCGATTACTTCCGCGACAGGGACGCCTCGCGCCCCGATGGCGAGGGCAAGCTCGATCTGCGGTTGGACGCGACGCGCGACACCCGCATCCTGCTCGAGAGCCGGTTCAAGCTGGACACGCAGCGTCCGGGCTCGCCCGATCTGACGGCCTCGGTCACCGGGCGGCCCTTGGTTTATCAATACGGCGCCTCGGCCGGCGTGACCCACGACATGAACCGGCTGCAGTTGACGCTGCGCGGCTCGGTCGACCGCAGCGACTATGAGGACGCCAAGCTCACCAGCGGCACGACGCTCAGCCAGAAGGACCGCAACCAGACGCAGTATGGCGTCAGGCTGCGTGCGGCCTATGAGCTGACGCCGGGCTTCAAGCCCTTCATCCAGGGCGAGATCGACACGCGGCAATTCGACCAGTCCGTCGATTCCTCGGGCTATCAGCGCTCATCCAACGGCCTGACAGGCCGGGTCGGCTCGACCTTCGAGCTCAGCCGGTTGGTCACGGGCGAGGTCTCGGCCGGCTATCAGGACCGGGCCTATGATGACGACCGCCTGAAGAACCTGCGCGGCTTCATCGGCGACGCGGCGATCCTGTGGTCGCCGACGCCGTTGACGACGGTGACCTTGCGCGGCACCTCGGAGCTCGGCGACACCACCATCGCCGGCTCGTCGGGCACGACGGCAAGGCGCGTCTCGCTTGAAATCGCGCATGCCCTGCGCCGCAACCTGACCCTCACCGGCTTCGCCAATTTCGGCCGCACCGAATATGACGGGCAGGGCCTGCGCGAGGATTTCTCCAGCATCGGTGCCCGCGTCGAGTACAAATTGACCCGGACCTTCTCGGTGCGGGCGAGCTTCACCCATGAGCGCCTGAATTCGACCGCCCAGGGCTCGGACTACACCGCCAATGTCGCACAGGTGGGGCTGAGGGTGCAGTTCTGAGGCAGGCAGTCGGCAATGGGCAGTCGGAAGATAACGAGCGACTTGTCTTCGACTGCCTACTGCCTACTGCCTATTGCCGACTGCCTCCGAGCGGCGTAGCCGCGAGCCTTACTCCATCCCTTCCAGCTCGATGATCATCCCCTCGATCATCTTCAGCCCGATCTGCCAGAAGGCGGGATCGCGCGCGTCGAGACCGAAGGGTGCGAGCAGTTCGGAATGGTGCTTGGTGCCGCCAGCCGAGAGCAAAGCGAAATAGCGCTCCTGAAAGCCCTCGGCCGCATTCTGGTAGACGCCGTAGAGCGAATTCACCAGGCAATCGCCGAAGGCATAGGCGTAAACGTAGAACGGCGAATGGATGAAGTGCGGGATGTAGCACCAGAACGGCTCGTAGCCCGATCCCAGCCTGATCGCCGGCCCCAGGCTCTCGGCCTGCACGCTCATCCAGAGTTCGCAGAGATTCTCAGCCGTCAGCTCGCCTGATTTGCGCGCCTCATGGACCTTGCGCTCGAAGGAGTAGAAGGCGATCTGGCGCACGACCGTGTTGATCATGTCCTCGACCTTGGCCGCCAGCATCGCCTTGCGCTGCTTTGCGTCCGTGGTGCCGTCGAGCAGGCGGCGGAAGGTCAGCATCTCCCCGAAGACGCTGGCGGTCTCGGCGAGCGTCAACGGCGTCGGCGCCATCAATGCGCCATTGGGGCCGGCCAGCACCTGATGGACGCCATGACCGAGCTCATGGGCCAGCGTCATCACGTCGCGCGGCTTGCCCTGGTAATTGACCAGCACATAGGGATGCGCCGAGGGCACGGTCGGGTGAGCAAACGCGCCCGGCGCCTTGCCGGGGCGGGCCGGCGCGTCGATCCAGTGCTCGTCGAAGAAGCGGCGCGCAATGCCGGCCATCTCGGGCGAGAAGGCGTGATAGGCGTCGAGCACGGTGTCGCGCGCTTCGGCCCAGGGAATGGTGCGCTGCTCGACCTGCGGCAGCGGTGCGTTGCGGTCCCAGAAATCGAGCTGTTCGCGGCCGAACCATTTGGCCTTGAGCTTGTAGTAGCGGTGCGACAGGCGCGGATAGGCCTCGCGTACGGCTGAAACCAGCGCATCGACTACCTCGCGCTCGACGCGATTGGCCAGATGGCGGGAATCCGCGACATCCTCGAATTTGCGCCAGCGGTCGGAAATCTCCTTGTCCTTGGCCAGCGTGTTGGTGATCAGCGCGAAGGTGCGCAATTGCTCGCGGAAGACCGCGCTCAGCGCTTCGGCCGCGGCCTTGCGGACCGCGCCGTCGGCATCCTGCAGCTTGTTCAGCGTCAGTTCGAGCGTCAATTCCTCGCCGTCGAGCCTGAAGCGCAGCGAGGCGATGGTCTCGTCGAAGAGCCGGTTCCAGGCGGCTTGCCCGGTCATCGACTTCTCGTGGAACAGTTCCTCGATCCGGTCCTCGAGTTGGTGCGGCTTGTCCTTGGCGAGGTCGTCGAGCCAGGGCTTCCAATGCGAAAGCGGCGCCTGGCCCGAGATGCGCGCCATCAGCGCGGGGTCGATCCGGTTCAGCTCCAGCTCGAAGAAGAGCAATTCCGTCACGGCCGCGTTCAGGCGGTCCTGCGTGTCGCCATAGAATTTCGCGCGCTGCGGGTCGGTGGTGTCGCCGGAATAGATCAGGCCGGCATAGGCGCCGATTCGCCCGAGCAGGTCGCTGAGCGTCTCATAACCGGCGACCGCCTCGGCCAGCACGGTCGCGGCGTCCTCGCGCTGGGCGAGCGGGCCGAGCTTGCCGCGATAGAGTTCGGCGAAGCGCTGCGATTCGCTCAAAGCGCGTTCGAGGTCGGCCTTGAAGGCGGGCGAATCCATCGCCGGATAGAGATGGCTCAGATCCCATTCCGGCAGTGGGCCCAGCGCCTTGGCGCTGCGCGCGGAGCGTTCGGCAGCTGTGGCGAAAGCGGCGGGCTCGACCATCCCTGTCACGGCGAAATTCATCTCTGCAACACCTCGCTGGCCCGATAGGCCTTCCCCACTCATATGCGCGGAGCGGCGTTTGCGATCAACGCCGGAGCGCCGGGCAGAGGTGGTTTGACGCAGGCTGTGGCGCTTAAGCGCCGCTTAACCGTTCTGACCGAGGATGACCCAGAACGGAACAGCCGATTCCGTCTCGCGATGTCGTTTTCGCACTGCCTGGCCTTCGAGGTTTCATGTCCGCCACCGTTCTCGTCGTCGACGACGATCCCGTCCAGCGCCGCCTGCTCGACGCGATGCTGAAGCGTTTTGGTTACGATGTGGTCGTCGTCGAGAGCGGCAGCGAGGCGGTCAATCTGCTTGGCCATGGTGAGGGCGAGAGGTTCGATGCCGTGGTGCTCGATCTCGTCATGCCGGAGCTCGACGGCATGGGCGTGCTCGCGGCGCTGCGCGAGCGCGGCATCGAGACGCCGGTCATCGTGCAGACGGCGCATAGCTCGATCGAGACCGTCGTCTCGGCGATACGCGCCGGCGCGGTCGATTTCGTGGTCAAGCCGGTCGGCGCGGAACGCTTGCAGATATCGCTCAAGAACGCGCTGAAGCTGGGCGCGCTCGAACATGAACTGCGCCACATCAAGCGGCGCGTCTCCGGCACGCTCGGTTTCCGCGACCTCGCCACCAAGAGTGCCGACATGGCGCGCGTGGTACGCCTGGCCGAGCGCGCCGCAAAATCCAATATCCCGATCCTGGTCGAGGGCGAATCAGGCGTCGGCAAGGAGGTGCTGGCGCGCGCGATTCAGGGCACCAGTGATCGCAAGGGTAAGCCCTTCGTCACGGTGAACTGCGGCGCGATCCCGCATAACCTCGTCGAGTCGATCCTGTTCGGCCATGAGAAGGGCGCCTTCACCGGCGCGACCGAGCGTCATATCGGCAAATTCGTCGAGGCTAATGGCGGCACGCTCTTCCTCGACGAGGTCGGCGAATTGCCGCTCGACGCGCAGGTCAAGTTGCTGCGCGCCATCCAGGAGGGTGAGGTCGACCCCGTCGGCGCCAAGAAGTCGGTGCGTGTCGATATCCGCATCATTTCCGCGACCAATAAGAGCCTGCTCGACCAGGTGAAGCAGGGCGAGTTCCGCGAGGATCTCTATTACCGCCTCAACGTCTTCCCGATCACGCTGCCGCCCTTGCGCCAGCGCCGCGAGGATATCGCCGATCTGGCGCGCGGGTTCCTGGCGCGCTTTGCCGCCGAGGAAGGCAAGAAACTGCGCGGGCTCAGTGCCGAGGCGCTTGGGCTGATCAGCGGCTATGACTGGCCGGGCAATGTCCGCCAGCTCGAGAACGCGATGTTCCGCGCGGTGGTCCTGGCTGATGGCGACGAATTGACCGTGGCCGAGTTCCCGCAGATCGCGGCCCAGATGGAGGGCTTCGACATCCGCATCCCGCCGGTGTCGGCCTCGCTGATGCGCCAGGACATGCGCAATGACACGCCGCGCATCATCCAGATGCCTGTGCGCGATCCCAATTCGCTCGAACTCGTCGCCGGGTCCGACATGCGCAAGCTCGACGATCTCGAGCGCGAGATCATCAAATTCGCGCTGGCGCATTATCGCGGTCACATGTCGGAGATCTCGCGCAAGCTCGGCATCGGCCGCTCGACGCTCTATCGCAAGCTCAAGGATTACGGGCTGATCGAGAACGAGCCCGGCGCCGAAAGCGAGGATGCGGCCTGAGGCATGAGGCGCAACCGAAGCTCCGCATTCGCCAATGGCGGGGTTCCGTTTTCGGCCGAGGTCACACCAAAAATTTAAAGCCGATCGGCACTGTCTGAATAGCGGGGGCTGTTGCGCCGCCGCATCTTGTCCAAATCCGCTGACTCACGCAGAAGCGGTGAGATCTCGGCGAACATTCGAGGATAGCGAGCATGCGTCGTCGCCACTGGGCGGGCTTGGGTTCAGCCTCGGTTCTGGCGCTTGCGCTGGGGCTGACGGCAGCGAGCGCGCAAGCGCCTTCTGCCCAAGCGCCTTCTACCCAAGCGCCTTCTACCATGGACCCCACGCTCGGCATTCCACTGCCGGAGCAGCCGGCCCTGGTCATCCTGCGCGACGAGCGGCCGGCCGAGGTCTCGCGCGAAGAGCCCGGCATGGTGACGGGAACGGTCGCTCCCTCACTGGTGCCGCAGAACAATCTCGTGACGTCAGAGCCGCGGCCCACGCCTGCGACGACGCCCGGGGTCGATGATCGTCCCGCAGCGCTCGATATTCCTGCTGCGGATAGTCCTGCCACCGACATCCCGGCCGTCGATCTGCCGCCGCTCGATCCTGCGCTGTCACCGCCCGAGCCCCTGCGCTCGGCTGCGCCCAGCGAGGTCACGATTCCCCCGCCGGACCTGCCCAAGGTCGTGGTCGAATTGCCCGCGGGCTCCAATCTCGCCGGTGATATCGGCGCGCACATGACCGAGGGGCTGGCGCTGCCGCGCCTGGCTGAGCGTGAGCGCAGCGAGATTCTGGCCGCCTATCAGGCGCAGGAGAACCGGCCGCTCTGGATCGACGGCAAGGGCTGGAGCGAGGCCGCCAGGCATCTCGTCGCCCAGCTCGGCCGCGCGGCTGAGGACGGGCTGAGGCCGACCGATTATCCGCTGCCGGTGTTCGAGGCGAGCGACAAGGGCAAGCTCGCAGAAGCCGATGTCAGGCTCTCGGCGTTGGCAGTCCTCTACGCTCGTGACGCGCGCGGTGGTCGCATCGATCCGCGCCGCCTGTCGAAGCTGATCACGCCGACGCTCTATCTGCCCTCGGCTACCGAGGTGCTGTCGGAACTGACGGCGGTGCAGGATCCAGGCGCTGCGCTCGCTGCCTATAACCCGCCGCATGAGCAGTATCGCCGTCTCAAGGCCAAGCTCGCCGAGCTGCGCGAGCATCAGGACGATACGCCGCTGGTGCGCATTCCGGCTGGCCCGCCGCTGAAGCTTGGCATGCGCGACGAGCGCGTGCCGCTGGTCCGGGCGCGGCTAGGCCTGGGGCCGTCAGAGGAGCCGGTCTTCGACCATTCGACCGCACTGGCGCTGGCCGATTTCCAGAAGAAGGCCGGGCTGCCGGCCAATGGCGTGCTCAGCGAGCGCACGCTGGCCGCGCTGGGTACGCCGGCGACGGCGCGCGGCGAGCAGGACATCATCGCCCAGATGGAGCGCTGGCGCTGGCTGCCGCCCGATCTCGGCGAGAGCCACATCATCGTCAACGTGCCGGAGTTCATGGTCCGCGTCGTGCGGGACGGCAAGGTCGTGCACCAGACCCGCGCTATCGTCGGCAAGCCCGATACGGCGACGCCGATCTTCTCGCACAAGATGGACCACGTCATCGTGAATCCGTCCTGGAACGTGCCGCCTTCGATCCTGAAGAAGGAGTTCCTGCCGGGCCTTGCGGCCGATCCCAATTATGCCGCCAAGCGCGGCTATGTGGTAACGCGGCACGGCAACAACATCTCCGTCCGCCAGCCCCCGGGCGAGCGCAACGCGCTCGGCTGGATCAAGTTCATGTTCCCCAATGACCATGCCGTCTACCTGCACGACACGCCAAACCGCCGGCTTTTCGCCAGCGAACGCCGCGCGTTCAGCCATGGCTGCGTGCGCGTCGACAATCCCTTCCTGCTGGCGGATCAGGTGCTCGGGCCGGACTGGTCGCATGAGCGGCTGAAGCGCCTGATCGGCTCGGGCGAGCGCATGATCAAGCTGCCGCAGCCATTGCCGATCCATCTGGTCTACAACACCTATGTCGTGGGTGCTGACGGCCACATGACGGTTTTCGACGATCTGTATGGTTTCCATCGGCTCGTCCGGCAGGCGCTGGAGCAGCGTGGCTGAACCCGTCTGGCGGGACGGGCACGGTTTCGCCACGTTCCGCCGTTAGCGGAATTCGGCGGAAAAGTCGGGGTATGGCGATTGCCGGCTTGGTAACCTTGCATTAACTCTTCTCCGCAACTGTTCGTTCACGTTCATCGCGCCGCTTCAGGCGGGCACCGAGACGGGTCAAGCAGATTGGGCAAGTCTACCGCCACGCGTTCGAGACGGCTTTCGGTGCTTCCGAAGCCGGGCTTCCGCCAGTTTTTGGCGCTGAGCGTGGCGGCCACGGCTCTGATGCTCGGCGTGCGCGGCACGCAGGATGCCGTCGCCAATGGCGACACGCGCACCATCACCATCACGCATATGCACACCAAGGAGGAGACGACCGTCACCTTCAAGCGTGACGGCCGCTATGATTCCGCGGCGCTGGAGAAGCTGAACTGGGCGCTGCGTGACTGGCGCACCGACGAGCCGATCCGGATGGATCCGCGTCTGTTCGACCTTGCCTGGGAGGTGCAGCGCGCGGTGGGGTCCCAGGAATCCTTCCACGTCGTCTCGGCCTATCGCTCGCCGGGCACCAATTCGATGCTGCGCCGGCGCTCGCGTGCGGTCGCCAAGAACAGCCAGCACATGCTCGGCAAGGCGATGGATTTCTATCTGCCGGATACGCCGACGGCCAAGATCCGCGAGGCCGGCATGCGGCTGCAGCGCGGCGGCGTCGGCTTCTATCCCGGCGCGCACACGCCCTTCGTCCATCTCGACGCCGGTTCGGTCCGGTCCTGGCCGCGCATGACGCGCGATCAATTGGTGCGATTGTTCCCGGACGAGAAGACAGTTCATCTGCCGGCCGATGGCCACCCGCTCGCGGGCTATGAGCTGGCCAAGGCCGATGTGCTGTCGCGCGGCGGCTCGGTCGCCGGTTACGCAACTGCCGATTCCGATGAAGGCGCGGTGATCTCTTCGGGCCGCAAGAGCCTGTGGGCGGCTCTCTTCGGCGGCGACGACGAGGAGGCGGATGCGCGCCCGACGCGCGGTCGCGGCAATTCGCCAAAGCCCCAACCGACCGTCATGGCCTATGCCGCGCCGGCCCGGGATGACAGTAATTCCAATGATGGCGGGCGCTTCGCCGTCTCGGTGCAGGCTCCCGAGCCGGAGCCCGCCGCCCGCACGGTCGTGCGCGAGCGCTCCGAGCGGCTGGCGCCGAGGATCGTCGAGCCACAGCCGGCGCAGGTCGCCGCCACGGCGCCTGCCGCTGCGCCGCCCCCGGTCGATGACAAGCGGCCAAGGCTGATCGATGCGCCGCTTCCGCTGGCGCGACCGCGCGGCCTGACCATGCCACTGCAGCCCGGCGATTCGATCCAGGTCGCGGCCTTGCCCGCCTCCGGCGGCGCGCTCGCCTTCGCTCCGCAAGGCGCGGCCGCAGAGGATCAGAAATTCGTCCTGGCCTCGCTGCCGCCGCGCCGGCCCGACCAGATGGTTTCGCTGATCGAGGCCGTGGCGGAAGGCAAGCCGATGAACGCGCCGTTGCCGCCGACGCGTCCCGCCGCCTTTGCCAATCTGGTGCTCGCGGATCTGCGCGGCGGTGCGGGAGGCTCCACTGAGGCGCCGGAGGTTCAGCCGGCCGGACGTCTGGTCACGATCACGCATCCGCTGCCGCCTGGCCGTCCGCGCGATGACGGTTTCGCGCTGGCGTCGATGCCCTCCGTCAGCCGGCATGCGCCAAGCCCGGCTCCGACCCCGATCGTGGCGCAATACGATGCTGACCGGCCGGGGCTCGATTCGCTCTTCGCGACGGTCGCGCGCAGCCCGACCACCGCCGGCAAGGCGGTCACGATCGCCACTGCCCGCACCAAAGCCGGGCCAGCCAATAATGCCGAACCGATTCAGGCTCCGGGACCGGCGGCCTCTCTCGGCTTCAGCCATGCCGAGCCGAGCGACGCCAAGACGGGCTCGTTCAGCGGCCCGGCGGTGCGGCCGCTGCCGACGAATTTTGTCCAGAACTGAGCGCAGTTCGTTTTGACGGCCGTCTGACGCGGTTGTCTGCGCTTCCGGTGCTCATGGACTTTAGTCCACTCCGCTCCGGTTCTCGACAATCACGCCAGCCGACTCGCATGCCAGTCGACTCGCCAGAACGAATTGCGGGCGCGATCTACGGCTCCTCGCGGTCGATCGGCCAGTGCTTGAACACGTCGAGCGCCTCGCAGGCGCGCGCTTGGGCCGCCAGTGCCGGCCAGCGTTTCTCCGGCGCATAATCGGGGATCACGAAGCGGCAGAACCCCCAGGCGATCGCGGCGGAGATGTCGCCGGGTCGTAGATTCGGCCCCGCGCCGAGTTCGCCGCGCTCGGCCGCCGCGTCGAGCAGGTCAAGCGCGGTGTCGAGCTGGGCGACGATGCGCTCCTGCCAGGGCGCGTAGCGCTGGGCGTCGGGCCGCTTGCGCTCATATTCGATCGAGACGGCCTTGTCGGCGGCAACGATGCCGATGCCGGTCAGGCCGAGATCGCGTGTCCGCGCTGCCGCATCGCTTGGGCGCAGCGAGCGGCCGGCGACATCCTCGAAATGCTGGATGATCAGATTGGAATCGGTGATCACCGTGCCGTCGTCGCAGACGAGCGAGGGCGCCTTGATCAGCGGGTTGACCTTGGCGAAGGCCTCCATGTGCCGGAACACCGAGACCGAGCGGTGCTCGAAATCGAGCCCCAGGAGCCTTCCGGTGACGGCGGCGCGGCGGACATAGGGGCTGTCCAGCATTCCTACGAGCAGCATGGCGGTCTCCGGTTCGGGTGCGCCGCAACCATGCCGTGAGGCCGGCGGGAAGCCACGCGAATTCGCGTGATTTCACGCATCACGGGACGTGATGGAGCCGGGCGTCACGCGAGGGAAAATCCTTGCCCGGGCAAACAAACGCGCTAGCCTGCGGGACAAGCCCCCAGGCTGGACGAGGTGCGCCCATGTCAGTCGCCGAAAAACGGTTTGCCGCCGAAACCCTGTCTTCGCCACCCGCCGCGCCCGCGCCCGCCATGGCCGCCGAGCAAGGCCACCCCCACGAGACCGGCGTTGTCGCCTCCAGCGTCTATGCGCATGGCGTGCGCATCGCCGATATACCCATCGAGGAGGCGGGCGCATGGGCCCGCAAGGACGGTCATGTCGTCTGGATCGGACTGCTCGAGCCCGATGCCGACCTCCTCCATCGCGTGCAGCAGCAGTTCAACCTGCATCCGCTCGCGGTCGAGGACGCGACGAACGCCCATCAACGCCCGAAGCTCGAACAATATGGCGACGCGCTCTTCGTCGTTGCCCGCACGGCCCAGCTGGTCGACAAGCGCATCGCGTTTGGCGAAACGCATATCTTTGTCGGCAACGGCTATATCGTCAGCGTCCGCCATGGCGCCTCCACCTCGTACAAGACCGTGCGACAGCATTGGGAGACCTGCCCCACTTCATTGGCGAAGGGGGAGGATTTCATCCTCTACGCGATCCTCGATTTCATCGTCGACAACTACATGCCGGTGCTCGAGGCGATCCATGAGGAGGTCGAGGAGATCGAGGACAAGGTGCTGGCGAAGCCGATGATCCGTGACGACATCGAGCGGCTCTACATGCTGCGGCGCGATCTCTTGCGCTTGCGCAATGCAGCCGCGCCATTGGTCGATGTCTGCCAGCGCCTCGCCAATGCCAATGTGCCGCAGGTGCGCCCGACGCTCGCGCCGATGTTCCGCGACGTGACCGACCATGTTCGCACGGTTCAGGAAAAGATCGACAGCCTGCGCGAGGTGCTCGCCTTCGCCTTCGAGGTGAGCCTGCTGATCGGCCAGAGCCAGGAAAACGCGATCACCAAGAAGCTCGCCTCATGGGCGGCGATCCTGGCGGTGCCGACCGCGGTCGCCGGCATCTATGGCATGAACTTCAAGAACATGCCGGAGCTCGAACTCCAGTTCGGCTATCACACCGTCCTGGTGCTGATCGTGATCTCCTGCGCGATACTCTATTGGCGCTTCCGAAAGAATGGCTGGCTGTGAGCCATTTCCGATTAAAGCGCGCCGTTCATGCTCGAAAACACCGTGTCATCCTGGGCGACCGAAGGTCGTCCGGGATCCATCGTAGGGAACTGTGCTCTACGATGGATCCCGGAGTTGCGCCGCGGAGCCTGTCCTCGGACCGGCCGGAGGCCGGACCAGGGGACGGCTTGTCAGGGACAGAGTGGGTGTGAAGACGGTCAGGCGCTCTCGCCGACGGCCTGCAGGTAGAGGTCGAGGATGGCTTCCTCCTCGGCGCGCTCATTGGCGTCGCGCTTGCGGATGGCGATCACCTTGCGCAGGACCTTGACGTCGTAGCCGTTGCCCTTGGCCTCGGCATAGACCTCCTTGATATCGTCGGAGATGGTCTTCTTCTCTTCCTCGAGGCGCTCGATGCGCTCGACGATGCTCTTGAGCTGGTCGCCAGCAACCGGATCTTCCATCTGCATATCCTTAAGCGGTGGGGAAATTTGGCCGGAGGGTTCGCACCGCGCGGGGGCCGGCGTCAAGCGCGAAGCGGTACTTCGCGCGGGATGCTCAACAGCCGCGATGTCTCAGCCGGCGCGCAATGAGGCAAGACATCCGGGCAGGATTGCGGCCAGTCGCTCCCCCCAGTCGCGTGCGGTGGCGTCGCTGGCAATCAGATCCTGGCGCAGCTCGATCAGGGTCTCGTGCAAGCCCCGCCGCGTGGCGTGGCGGTCGATCGTGTCGCCGGGCAAGCCGCCGCGATAGGGTTCGTTGTCGCCGACCACGAGGTCGCCCTCACGCTGCAGGGCGGCGATCAGCAACTGCGACAATGCGCCTTCTCCGTCCCAGAGCACGCCGATATGCCAGGGCCGAACTGCTGCCTTCCAGAACGGCGTGAAGGAGTGCAGCGAGACGATCGCGGGTGGGTGGCCGGCCGCCAGCGCCGCCTCGATGGCTGTATCGATCGCTGCGTCATAGGGTTCGTAGTAGCGCGCCACACGCTCAGTGATGCCGGCTTGGTCGATATGGCGGTTGCCGGGCACAATCGCGCCGTCGGAGAGGCGCATCACCAGCGTCGGATCGTCCAGGCCGCGATTGGGATCAATCAGCAGGCGCGAGAAATTGCTCAGCACGGCAGGCGCATCGAGCGCGCGCGCCATGGCGCGGGTCATCTCGGCCGCGCCGATGTCGTAGGCGATATGGCGTTCGAGCTGGGCAGGCGGCAGGCCCAGCGAATTGAGCTCGGGTGGGATCGCATTGGTGGCGTGGTCGCAGATCAGCAGAATGCCGCTGGCGGGATCGCCTGGAATGACCTCGACTTCGCCGGGCGCGCGGGCCACCGCCGGCTTCAGCGCTATGGCCGGTCGGGTCTTGGCCGGTTGGGTCTCGGCCGGATCGATCCGCATGCGTCCCTCAAAAAGTATGACTACATCGGGAAAAGGCTGATGACGTTCGCCCGGCCGCGACTTAAAAGAATCAGCAACGAAAGTCGATGAAATCGACATGAAAGTTCGGGCGGAAGGTGGGCGGTGGTGCAGGCGAGACGTGACGATACGGCAGGCTCTCGCGCAACCGCCCGTACGATCTTCGATGCCGCCGTCGCGCGCGCCCATCCCGCCGGCTGCCTGCCGGCGCATCTGCCGGCTCCTCCGGCTTCCGGCCGCCTGATCCTGCTCGCCGCCGGCAAGGCGGCAGGCAGCATGACTGCGCTGGCCGAGGCGCATTATCTCGATTCAGGTTTTCCACAGGACCGGCTCACCGGCCATGCCGTCGCGCGCCATGGCTATGAGACGGCGACCCGCCACATCCCGATGGTCGCGGCCGGCCATCCCGTGCCCGACCAGGGCAGCCTCGACAGCGCGGCGAAGGCGCTGGCGCTGGCGGCTACCGCGACCGCCGATGATCTCGTGCTCGTACTGCTCTCAGGCGGCGGTTCGGCGAACTGGGTCGCGCCGGCCGGCAGCCTGACGCTGGCCGAGAAGCAGGCGGTGAACAAGGCGCTGCTGCGCTCGGGCGCGCCGATCGGCGAGATGAACATCGTCCGCAAGCGGCTTTCGCGGATCAAGGGCGGCAAGCTGGCGCTCGCCGCTGCTCCGGCGCGTTTGCTGACGCTTGCGGTCTCCGATGTGCCCGGCGATGAGCCGACCGCGATCGCCTCGGGGCCGACCGTGCCCGACCCGACCACGATGGCGCAGGCCCGCGCCATCGTCGCCCATTACAAGCTCGATCTGCCGCCGGCTGCGCGCGCTCTTCTCGACGACGACGCCAGCGAGACGCCCAAGCCCGGCCATCCCGCCTTCGCCAACAGCGAATTCCGCATCATCGCCCGCCCGGCCGATGCGCTGGTGGCGGCCAGGGAGGCTGCAGAGGCCGCAGGCTACGCGGTGCATGATCTTGGCGCTGATCTCGAAGGCGAGGCGCGCGATGTCGCCGCCGCCCATGCGGCGCTTGCGCGCAAATTGAAGGCGCTGGGTAAGCGCACTGCCATCCTGTCCGGCGGTGAATTGACGGTGACGCTGCGCGGGCAAGGCCGGGGCGGGCCGAATCAGGAATACGCACTGGCGCTTGCCATCGCGCTCGCCGGCGAACCGGGCATCGTCGCGCTCTCGGGCGATACCGATGGCACCGATGGCGGCGGCGGCGAGGCGACCGATCCGGCCGGCGCGGTGATCGATCCCACGACTTTGACGCGCGCTGCCGCGCTCGGCCTCGTTCCTGCCCAATCGCTCGCCGACAACGATTCGACGGGTTTCTTCGAGCCGCTCGGCGATCTGCTGCGGACGGGGCCGACCTTGACCAATGTGAATGATTGCCGCGTGATCCTGATAGACCCTTGAAATGACCCGCATCAGCCCGACGATCTTGCGACTATGCCTGCTGGCGGCCGGCCTTATGGTGGGGGCTTCGCCCGCCTTCGCCGATCTGCGCATGTGCAACACCACCGGCAGCCGCGTCGGCGTCGCGATCGGCTATCGCGACGCGCAGGGCTGGACCACGGAAGGCTGGTGGAATCTCAGCCCACGCGGCTGCGAGACGCTGCTGCGCGGCACCTTGGCGGCGCGTTTCTACTATGTGCATGCTGTCGATTACGACAAGGGCGGCGAGTGGACAGGAAAATCCGTCATGTGCACGCGCAACAAGGAATTCACGATCCGTGGCATCGAGGATTGCCTGGCGCGCGGTTTCGACCGCGCCGGCTTCTTCGAGGTCGATACGGGCGAGCAGAAAAGCTGGACGATCCAGCTCACCGACACCACCGGCAATGCGCCGCAACGCCCCTGAGGGATTGAAGAAGAATGAAGCGGGAACGCCGGATCAAGATCATCGCCACGCTGGGGCCTGCCTCCGCGACCGAGGAGATGTGCGCAAAGCTGTTCGAAGCGGGCGTCGACGTCTTCCGCATCAATATGAGCCACACACAGCGCGAGACCTTGCCCGAGAAGATCGCGATGCTGCGCTCGCTGGAGGCGAAATTCCGCCGCCCGGTCGGGATTCTCGCCGATCTGCAGGGGCCGAAGCTGCGCGTCGGCCAGTTCGGCGGTGATGGCGGCGTGATGCTGGAGAAGGGCGCGAAGTTCACGCTCGATTCCGATCCCGCGCCCGGCACGCTCAAGCGCGTCCACCTGCCCCATCCCGAGATCCTGACCGCGCTGGAGCCGGGCCACAACCTCATCCTCGACGACGGCAAGATCCGGCTCGTGGTCGAGAAGGCGACGCCGACCCAGGCCGTGACCCGCGTCACGATCGCCGGCCGCCTGTCCTCGCGCAAGGGCGTCAGCCTGCCCGATACGACGATTCCCGTCTCGGCGATGACGGATAAGGACCGTTCGGACGCTGAAGCCGCGGCCGCCGCCGGCGTCGACTGGATCGCGCTCTCCTTCGTGCAGCGGCCCGAGGACATGGCCGATCTGCGCAAGATCGTGCAGGGCAGGGCGCTGGCGCTCGCCAAGATCGAGAAGCCCCAGGCGCTGCTGCGTCTGGAGGAGATCATCGAGGCGTCCGATGCGATCATGGTGGCGCGCGGCGATCTCGGCGTCGAGATGCCGCTGGAGAAGGTGCCCGGCACGCAGAAGCGCATCGTCCGCATGGCCCGGCGCAAGGGCAAGCCGGTCGTCGTCGCCACGCAGATGCTGGAGAGCATGATTACTGCCCCGGTGCCGACACGGGCCGAGGTCTCCGACGTCGCCACCGCCGTGTTCGAGGGGGCCGACGCGGTGATGCTCTCGGCCGAGAGCGCGGCCGGGCAATATCCGGTCGAGGCGGTGACGATGATGAACCGCATCGCCGAGGAAGTCGAAAGCGAGGCGGTCTACCGCACCATCCTGGAATCGCAGCGGGCCGAGCCTGAGGCGACGGGCGCCGACGCCATTGCCAAGGCTGCCCATGAGATCGCCGACACGCTGAACCTCAAGGCCGTCTGCGCTTGGACCTCTTCGGGCTCGACGGCGATGCGGCTCGCGCGCGAGCGGCCGAATTCGACGGTGATCGCCTTGACCCCGAACCGCGCCACGGCGCGCCGCCTCACTCTCGTCTGGGGCGTGCATGCGGTTGTGACCAAGGATGCCAGCGACATCGACGATATGGCCTCGCGCGCCTGCAAATTCGCGGTGCGCGAGAAGTTCGCCAAGCTCGGCGACCGCATCATCGTGGTGGCGGGCGTGCCCTTCGGCACACCGGGCGCGACCAATATGGTCCGCATCGCCTTCGTGGCGAAGGAGCATGTCGAGCAGGCGTGAGGGCAATGTCATCCCGCGCGCGTTGCGGTACGCAGTGACGCTGCGCAGACGCGGGACCGTTATCCAGAGCATTTCCGCGCTTCGGAGAAACGCGGAAATGCTCTGGCTTCTTATTTTGACGCGTTTTCTTCACGCGAACCGGTGTCCACTTCGCTCGAAAACACTTTAGTTTGGGCGCTTCTCATTTGCGCGATCCCGCATCTGCGTCGCAGCACTGCGTGCCGCAACACGTGCGGGATGACACGGTGCGTTAGTTCAGCGCCAATCCCGATCTGGGGCCGACCATCTGGTCGATTGCCTCGACGACGATCTCCGGCGCGGCGTGATGAGGCATGTGGCCGACGCCTGGCAGCAGGATGAGCCGACCCTGCGGTGCCTCGCGCGCGATCGCGACGGAATGGATCGTCGGAGAGACGATCGCGTCGCTATCGCCGGTGATCGCCGTCACCGGCACCTTGAGTTCGCGATAGCGCGGGGCCTGCGCCGTGACGAAATCAAGCGTCGCGGCGATGTCCTGTGAATTGGCCTGGAAGTCGGCCGGGCGCAGCAGCAATCTGGTCTCGCCAGTTTCGAGATAGCCCGGCGTTACCGAACGCGGTGCAAAGACGCTGCTCGCACCCTCGTCCAGCATGAGATTCGCGGCGGGCAAGGCGACAATCCTGGTGAAGAGCGGGCCGATCAAGGGCCATGTCGCGAGGTGGTGATACCAGGCGATGCCGCCCGGCCAGGGATGGGTGACGCCGCCGAGCAGGACGAGGCCCTTCAATCGCTCCGGCCGGTCGAGCGCGATGCGGGTCGAGAGCGCGCCGGCGAGCGAATGCGCCACCAGGACGAAGCGCTCGGGCGCGATCTGGTCGAGCGCCTGCATGATCGCCGTAGCCTGGCGTCCGGGATCGGCCATCGCCGCGCCTTCCAGCCTGTCGCTCCAGCCATGGCCTGGCCGGTCGAGCGCGATGACGCGGTAATGGCCGAGCTCGGGTCCCAGCGTCGCCAACAGGTCGGCATGGTTCGAGGAGGCACCATGGACCAGCACGACCGTACCATGGCTTTCGCCGGAGGGCTGGAGCTCGCGGTAATGCAGCCGGCCGCCGGGGAGAGCGACGAAAGTGCCTTTGGGCGGGTAGAGCCGGGCAACCTCGGCGCCGAGCCATTCGGTTCGCAGGATCAGGCCGCCGGCGACGAGAAGGCTGAGGATGATGAGGGCGCGGATCAGCATGCTTCGCTTACGCGCGGGCTTCGATTTCGGTTTCGCTAGAGCATTGCGCGAAAAAGTGGATACCGGTTTTTCGCATCAGCAATGCTCTAAACTTCCGGGAATCGATCACGTCGCGTTCGGACGCTTCCGTCCGAACGCGACGTGATCTGGGGATCAAAATGGGCGCTTCAGGCGTCGCGCCCGTCGACTTCGCTCGCCAGCGATTCGACCGCGCTCTTGATCGCTTCCAGCTGTGGATAGATCGCGAGCGCGCGGCGATAGGCCACCATGGCGTGCTTGTCGTCGCCCTGCTGCCGCAGGATCGAGCCGAGGCCGATCATCGCACCATAATGGCGCGGTTCGCGCTTCAAGGTCTCGCCGATATCGAGCATCGAGCGAATCGGGTCGCCGGCGATGAAGAGCGCATTGGCACGCTGGTTCCAGGCCTCGGCCCAGTCGGGCTCCAGGCTGATGACGCGGTCGAGCAGTTCGATTGCGAGTTCGGTCTGCTTGTCGCGCAGCGCCGTCTGGGCGCGCGTCATCAGCAGATCGGCGGTGTCGGAGCCCGAGCGCGCCCAGCGGCGCTGGATCAGATTGGCGATGCCCTTGGCTTCCTCGGGCGATTTGGCGGCCGCGAGGCGCTCGAACAGGCGGTCGAGCGTGGCGGCCGGTGTCCTCGGCAGGGCGGGCGCGGGTGCAACCGGATTATCGTCCTTGTCGGCGGGCGGGACGATGCCGGGGCGCGGCGGTGGGCTTTCCTGAGCGCGCAGCGGGGCGGCCGAGAAGGGGGCGGCGGCAGTCAGCGCCAGCGCGAAAGCGATGGGAAGCATGCGCGAATTGATCATGCACCGCAGTGTAATGGAGCGGCTGCGTGCGTCAATTCACGGAGAGGCGACTTGGTCCCGACGCGAAGACTCGGCCACAACGCAAAAAGGCGGGATACGCCCGAAGGCGCCCCGCCATGCCGTCCAACCGGAGTGAGAGCCGCGCGACGAAGCCGCCGCGCGCCTAATCTCAGCCCTGGCGCGCCTTGAAGCGCTTCTGGACCTTGTTGATGATGTAGACGCGGCCCTTGCGGCGCACGAGCTGGTTGTCGCGATGGCGCGCGCGCAGCGACTTCAGCGAATTGCGGATCTTCATGGTCTCAACTCCGTCGATCTGCCTTTGCGGGCAAACCGGTCAAAAACTAAGCCTTCCGACGCGAACCGGAGACCGGCCCTCATCGACCACGCGAATGGTGCGGCTGATGCGATGCCGGCTGTATACGGATTTTTCCGGATATCGCAAGGGCGAAGCCGGCTCGAAGCACCAAAAAACCTCAGGCGATTGCCGCCAGATAACGCTCGAAGGAGCGCTCGAGCGCCGCCTTGGCGCCGCTGGCGATGACCCGGCCCTCGAAGGCGCCATAGACCTTGTCGAAAGCGTAGGGTTCCAGGATCGCCGCGATCCGGCGGATTGTCGCGGCGTTGACCGGAATCATGTTCGGATAGGAATAGAGCACGCTGACGTGGCGGCGGTCGGCTGTGACCTGCAGCACGTCGCCGGTATAGAGCGTGCCTGTCCCTGCCGCATGATGCAGCACGGTCGCGCCGGCGAAATGCCCGCCGCAGCGCAGCAGGGTGAGCGAGGAGCCAAGCTTCAGCGCCTCGCCGTCCCAGTGCCGGATCGCGGGATCGGGCTCGGTCACCCAGACCCGGTCGTCGGCATGGAGATGCACCGGCACGTCGAGCGCCTGCGCCCATTCCGCCATCGCGGTGTAGTAATGCGGATGCGAGATCGCGATGCCGATGACCTTGCCGCGCGCCCGGATCGCATCGAGCGCGGCCTGCGTGACCAAGCCGATGCAGTCCCAGAGCAGATTGCCGCCCTCAGCCTCGATAAGCAGTGCGCGCTGGTCGATGGCGAAGGCGGGCTGGATGCGCAGGCCGAGCACGCCATGGTCCGGCGCGCAGGCGATCTGGTGATCGGCAGCGAGCTCGTCTGGTGTCAGCCAGTCCTGCCCGCCCCAGCGCAGATATTGCCGTTCATCGAGGCAGATCGGGCAGCCGGGGGGTGGTGTCGGGGCATCGGGAAAGCGCGCGCCGCATTGGCGGCAGAGGAAGCGAGGCATGGCGAGCGCTCCGGGGCGGCGAGGTTGCGATGCTAGCCTCCGTGGCGCGGCGGCGTTATCTGTCGCGGAGCCGGGCCGACATGCATGCGCGCGACGCGACCATGGCGCCGGTATGGTCTAAGCAAGGGAACTTTCGGGCACCGCCAGCGTTTCCAACCATCGATCTCTTTTGGGACAATCATTGTGAAAACCCTGACCTTGACTCTGCTTGCCGTGACCGCGCTCGCGCTTGGAGCCTGCGGCAACCAGACGGAACAGCGCATTGGCGGCGCGGCCGTGGGCGCGGGCACCGGCGCGGTCGTCGCCGGCCCTGTCGGCGCGGTTGTAGGCGGAGCGGTCGGCGCAGTCACGGCACCGACGGTGGTGCGCGAGACGCGTCGCTCCACACGCTGAGCCTGCTCGGCACAAGATCGGCAGAAGGCAGAAAGGCCACCCGCAAGGGTGGCCTTTCGTCTTTGTGGGGACGGGGGCGTTGCTTCTCACGCACCGACAAATTTGAAGTGGCCGCCGAAGCTTCGATAGGATGATTCGAGGATGGCGACGCCGCCGCGAAGCCGCAAGGTCTCGGCGGTGGCGAGCCCGAGTTCGACGGCCCGTTCGGCGATATCCTCTTGCGTGGCGACGATGCGCTCTTTCCCGTCGAGCGAGGTGATCTGGGCGTGCAGGACGAGGCGCCCGTCCTTCCAACTGGTGCAGACGCCGACAGGCAGGCTGCAGCCTGCCCCCAGGGCATGCAGCATCGCCCGCTCGCAATCGACCTCGGCGCGGGCCTTCGGGTCTTCGATGTCCTTCAGGATCGTCAGCACGTCGGCGTCGTCGCCTCTGGCCTCGATACCGAGCGCGCCCTGGCCGACGGCATGGGGAAAGAACCGCGGATCCAGAAGCTCCGTCGTGGCGCCCGCCAGCCCCAGGCGCTGAAGCCCGGCCTGGGCCAGGATGACGGCGTCGAGGCCATGCTCCCCATCGATCTTGGCGAGCCGAGGGCCGACATTGCCGCGGATCGGCACGACCTCGATATCCGGACACAGGCTCATGATCTGGGCGCGCCGGCGCAAGGAGCCGGTGCCGACCTTGGCGCCGGGCTTGAGATTGTCCAGCGTCGCGCCGCAAAGGACGTCGCGCGCATCCTCCCGCTCGGGCACGGCGGCCAGGACCAGCCCCTCGCGCAGCGTCGTCGGCAGATCCTTCAAGGAGTGGACGACGATGTCGACTTCCCGGGAGACCAACTGCTCCTCATGTTCGGTCGAGAACACGCCGATGATGCCGAACTGGTGGAATTCGGAGACGCGGTCCTTGTCCGCGATCGTCGCGATCGGGTGCAGCGAGAACTCTGTCTCGGGGTGCTTCGCCTTGATCAGGCCGATGACGTAATTGGTTTGCGCCATCGCCAACGGGCTGCGCCGCGTGCCTATCTTGATGTGCATGGGGACGGTTCACCTGGGCTGGAAGCCCGCTCGCGGCCATTGATTTGAGGCGCTCTATATCAGGGGCGGGTGGCGGCGACGAGTGCGGCGTTCCACCGCTCTCCGATCGGCTGGGACGGGTCGGCAGGCCGCCGCCGGCTCGGCGTCATGCGTCTTCCGGGCGAGAGCCTGCTTCAAACGTCACTGGCGACGCCCCGGCTGCGGTGTAAACGTCGCGCCCCCGCGCTGCCAAGGCCACTCCATGCTCGTCTTCAAACCGCTCGCAGAGCGCCGCATCGCCTTGCTGTGGAGCAGCCAGGTGCTGTCGGCGACCGGGGCCGAGTTCTACATGGTCGCGGTGGTGTGGATCGCGACCTCGCTGATCGGGCGCGATGCCGGCTACATCTCGGCGCTGCAGGCCGGAGCGCTGCTCGCGGGCAGCCTGTTCGGCGGTGTCTTGACCGATCGCTGGCGCTTCAAGACGACGATGATCGCAACCAGCCTCATCCGGGCGCTGCTCCTTGTCGTCTTGTCCGTGGCCGGCATGCTCGGCCTGATGAGCCTGCCGCTGCTTGCGATCATCGCCGGGCTCGTGGCGCTGGTGACCTCGGCCTATGATCCCGCACTGCAGGGCACGCTTCCGGTGCTGGCGCCCGAGCCTCGCTTGCGCCATGCGGTCAACGGCCTCTTCGACGCAACGCGGCGTATGGCGCGCATCCTCGGCCCGAGCCTGATCGCGCTGGTCAACGGCATCGTGCCGATCGGGCAGTTCTTCACGATCACGGCGGTGGGCTTCCTGCTCTCGGCTATCGGCGTCGGGCGCGGCCTCAAGGGCGTCGAGATTCCGCCGGCCTCGACCGGAAAGGGCTTCGCGGCGGTGACGGATGCGCTGTCGGGCGGCATGCGCACGGTGCGCGGACATGCCGTCATGCGTTACGGCCTGATCGCCGATCTGGTCGGCAATATCGCCTGGTCGATGGGCGTCCTGCTCGGCATGGCCTTGTATCTACGCGCGACGAGCCCTGATCCGCTCACGGATTACAGCCTGATGATGACCGCCTATGGGCTGGGTAATCTCGGTGCGAACCTCGTTCTGGCGAGCCTGCGGCCGCAGCGTCCCGCGCTATGGCTCATTGGCTCGAAATTGATCTTCGGTGCCGGCGTCATGCTGCTGCCCTTCGCGCCCGACCGCGCCTGGCTGATGGCGTTTGCCGCTTTTGCGGCGATCAACGGACCGCTCGAGAACCTCGCGCTGCTTCACATCATGCAGCATGATTTTCCGCCGCAGCGTCTCTCGCAGGTCTATCGCCTGCTGATGTGCGCGGTCTTCGCCGGTTCGCTGATCGGCTATCTCGCCGCTCCCGCCCTGTTCGGCCAGTTCGGGGTCGGCGTGATGATCACGGCGTCGGGCGCGGCGACCTTCGCCATGGGCGTCATCGGCCTGGCGCTCTTCGCGCGCCGCTGACCGGCCCCACCCGCAGAAGGCTCTCGTCATCCGCAGAAGGTTCTTGCCTTGTCGGTCCATTGGCCGAAGCCGGTTGCGACCATGTTGCGGATGACGGTGCAGACATAGCGCTGCTGGGCCGGGTTGTTGTTGGGCCCGGCATGGTAGCGGGCGACCGCCATCGTCCAGCTGTCATGGCGCGCCTTCAGGCGCTTCAGGAACTTCGCGGAATATTCGACATTCAGACCCGGCTCGAACATCGCGTCGAGGCTGGGGAACTGGTCGCGGTGGTAATGGTGGTTGATCTGCATGCAGCCGATATCGATCAGTTTCTTGCCCTCGGCGCGGGCGGCATTGAAGGCGCTGAGGGCCTCTTCCTTGGTCGCGCCGAAGAAGGGCCGGCCCTGGATGTTGAGCGCATAGGGCTGCAGCGAGCTGCGCCGGCCGCTCTCGGTGAGGCCGACCGAATAGAGCACGCCGACAGGAATGTCGTAGGCCTTGGCAACGCGGATCATGTGCTCCTCGCAGACGGTCTGGGCGAGCGCAGGAGAGGCCAGGCTAAAGGAGGCCAGGCTAAAGATAGCGAGAAAGATCGCGGCCCTTGCTGCGGGCATCATCCAGGTCATGGGATTCGTCCTTGCTGGGGGCGATGTCGGCAACCCAGCCGCGCTGGCGCGGTTCCTGCCGGTGCTCGCCCTGTCGGGATTGATCGAAGCCGCGCCCGTCTCCGTCGCGCCCGCCCGGGCGCTCATCGGAGGCGTTGCCCTGTCCGGCCTGGCGGTCCGAGGCCGGGGCATCGATATGGACCGTTTCCACGGAGACGGCGTCGATCGAGTAGCCGCTCGCCTTGACGATCTCGCGCAGCGCATCCTTGTCATTGGCGAGCATCTGGGCCGTCTCGGCGCGACTGGCCTCGAGCCTGATCTCCATGCCGCCCTGCGACAGCCGCAGCTTGACGGTGATGGTACCGAGCTCGACCGGGCGCAATTCAATATGGAGGATTTTTGTGGGCGCGGAGATTTCGTTCGGCTTGTCCGATCCGAGCTCCGGCACGGTCTCAGTGCGTGAGGCGGCCAGATCGACGGCCGCTTGCCTGATCGGCTCGACCACTTGCTGGAACGGCGACAGCCGCATGACCGGCGGCAGATAGGTCTCCTGGCGCGTGATGCTGATGGAGAGCGGTTTTGCCGGCTGGCCGTCCTCCTTGCCGGCTTCGGCGGCGCCGGCCTTGTCGTCGATCAGGTCACTGAGCTGCGACAAGGCCGTCGACCCCGGCAGGTCCGGGCCGGGCTCATCGTCGCTCGGCATGGCGGGGCCCTGCTCTGCGGCTGGCGGCCGGGCCGCAGCCTTGGCGGTGTCGGCCCCGGCCTGGCGGCCGGCCTGCGCCAGGGCGCTGCTCAAGCTGGCGAGCGAGGCGTCGCGCCTGGTCGGCTCCTTGCGTGGCTCCTGAGCGTCGCGGGCAGGGGTTTGCAGGGCGCCCAGCAGCAGCCGCGCCGCCGCATCCGGCGAGGGCGCGGCTTCCGCCTGCGGCGGCGTGGCTACCGCGGCGGTTACGTCCGGCCCGGCTGCCGCGCCATCCTCGCCCGGTTCCGCGAAGGCTGCCTCAGCGCCCTTCTCGGCGGGGGCAAGCTTTCCCTGCGGTGGTTTGGCGGTGACGCTCTGGAGCAGGGCGCGAAAGGCGGAACCCCGCTCCTCGCGCCCGCCGATCCCGCCTCGCGCCTTGGCATCCTTGCCGGTCATATTCGCAGCGCTGCGAGCCTGCGGAAGGGTTGGCGTCTCCAGGCTGCTCATGGCGTCTTCCTTGCCTTCGGCGGAGGATCGAGCAGGGCCTGCGATTCACGCAGGCTTCTCTCCGCCATGGTCACGAGCTGTTTCATGCGGGGGTCGATGCCGGCGGGCTCGGATTCGGTGCCCGGCGTCGTGGTGGTGCGGGCCGGCGCATCGACGATATGCGAGGCGACACGCAGGGCCGTCTGCAGGATTTCAGCCTCGGCGGGGGGCAAGCGGGACGGGTCGATTGTCTTCAGCGTGACGAGTGCGCCGTCGGCACGGTCGACCGCGATGCGTGCGGCGGCAGCGTAGAGCGAGGTGCGGGCGGCTGTGTCGAGGGCGGCGCCCGGCAGCCTGGCGGCTTCGTCGGCGGCGCGGCGTGCCTGTTCGAAGCGGCCCTTGAGCAGGGCGTCGCGCGCGATGATCAGCAGGACGGCGCGCTGCTGCTCGCGGTCGAAGGCCTGCAGCGTGGCGACGAGCCGGGGAAACTTGTCGGCATCGCGGCCAATATCGAAGCGGATCAGCCCGGTCGCGAAGCTCTGGCGGAAATTCTCGGCATAGACCGAGCGGTCGAAGCGGCGGATATATTGCGCGGTCGCTTTTTCCAGGCGATCCAGCTCGTTGATCTCGGCCGCGATGAAGACCGCGCGGCGCAGTGCGCCTTCCTCCACCAGCGAACCCGGGGCGAGCAGGCGGGCCTGGTCGAGCAATTCCAGCGCGCGCTTCTGGTCGCTGCGCATGATCAGGCTGGCCTGGATGAGCGCGAGATGGCCGGCGAGTGTTTCATGGAGAGTCGCGGGGTCCAGCGGCAGCAGCAGCGTGCGCGCCTTGGCGCTGTCGCCCGTGACATAGGCAAGTGCGCCCTCGGCCAGGCCCTGCGGCAAGCCGACGGGCTCGCCGCGTGCGAGCAATTCGCGCAGTACGGCGGGCTGGCCGCCACTCAGCACATATTGCACGATCGCGCGGGTGTTGCGTGGATCGGCCCAGATCTCGGGAGGTTGCTGCAGCAGGGGCTGTTCAACCTCCCGCAGCAGCTTGGCCTGCGCGGCATGCGCGACCTTGCTGCCGGCGGCCGCCTCGTTTTGAAGCGACTGCAAGGTTCGCACGATCTGATAGGGCTGCGGCGATGCCACTGGGGCGGCTTCAACCTGCGCCCGCACCGGCGACGTCAGAAGGCAGATCGCCGTGGCGATCCAGAGGCCTCGCGCGATGCGGCTCATGCCCGCTTCTCTCTGACGAGAATCTCGATCCGGCGGTTTTCCGCTGCGTTGGGATCGGTCGCGCGGGGCTTGCGGCTGGCATAGCCCTCGACATGCTCGATGCGGGCCTCGTCGATACCGCCCTGGATCAGCAGATCCTGTGCGGCATGGGCGCGCGCGGTCGAGAGCCGCCAATTGTCGTTCTGCCGGCCGCGGAAGAGCCGCCCATCGGTATGGCCGCGAATGATGATCGCGCCCTCGCGCTTGTTCAGGACGGAGGCGATGCGCTGCATGGCCTTGACCGTCTCCTGATGGGGGTCGGCCGAGCCGATCGCGAACATCCCGAAATTGGCATCGTCGGTCAGGCTGATCAGCAGGCCTTCATCGGTCTGGCGGACATCGACCTGGGGACTGTCGTGGCGCTGGCCGTCCTCCTTGCCGCCTGCGATCGCGGCGGCGATTGCTCTGGCGACGGCCGTGTCGGCCGGGGTCTGCTCGGCCCCGGGCTTCACGCTCAGGGCCGGCTCCGGCCGGGCGATGTTGCGCGGGGTCATCGGCGCCGCCGCCGGGCCCGAAGTGGCGACGGCTCCCGGCTGCTCCGCGCCGGTCTCCTTCGCTTGGGCGAGAACCGGGGCGGTTTCCGACTCCGTCCGCCTCAGTGCCGGGGCCATGAGCACAGGCTGGAGCACAGGCTGGGGCACGGGCTGGGGCACGGGCTGAGGCGCGGGCAGGGCCGTTGCCGGCGAGGCTGTCGCGACCGCTCTGGCGTCCGGCTTGACGGCGGGGTCGCCCTGCAGCGCCTGGCGCCAGAAATTCGGGTCGAACGGGTCGCGCGGCACCTCGTCGCCCTTCACGCCGGGCGCACCGGTCGCGGCCAGGGGCTGGGGCAGGGCCTTGTCCGTCCTGGGTTCGGCCTTGCTCGCGGCGACCTCGGCGAGGACTGCGTAAGGATCCTCGAAACCCACCGCGCCCTGCCTTGGATCCCTGGCCGGGACGCTCGGGCGGCGTTCGGAACCGGAGCCGGCCGCTCCGACCTCGTGGCCTTCATGGCGGATGGCGTGCTCAGCTTCGCCGGGGTCGGCATCTTGGGGATTGCGCACGCCCTTGCGGTCGGCGGTCGTATCCGAGAGCCGGATCGGGTTGAAATATTGCGCGACGCGCGAGCGTGTTTCGCGGTTCGTCGAATTGACCAGCCAGAGCACCAGGAACAGCGCCATCATTGCCGTCATGAAGTCGGCATGGGCAATCTTCCAGACGCCGGTCTTGGGCTGATCTACGATCTTCCCCGCGGAGCGGCGGACGATGATGATGTCCGGCTGGTCCTTGCTCATGCTCACGCGTTCCGGTTCGTTGCTGGGCCGAGAGGGTCTGATCGGCGGCGCCGGCGGTCGGGCCCCTTGCCCTCCAGCCGGGAGACCCAGGCCTCGATCCGGGTCTCGATGACGGTGTCCTGTGCCACGATGGCGACCTCGACTGCGTCGTTCTCGGCGAATTCCACCGCGCGGCCTTCCGGGAAGACCGAACGCAGCGTCGTCAGGAGGCGGGCTGGACCGCTGATGCGGATGAGCGAGCCGTCGCTTCCGGCGAGCAGCGGCGTGATCTGCTCGATCAATGCCCGGCTCGCGGCGTCCCTCAATTCGGCTTCCAGGAACGGGCGCAGCAGGCGGCCGACCGTGTCGGACAGGGTCTCACTGAGCGCGTCGAGCGCCTTGGGGAGCTCCGCCTCCAGCCGCATGGCGACATCGTCGGCCCAGCTCCGGCGCTCGCCGGCGAGCGCCTCGGCAGCCTCCTGGCGCAACGCCGCCATTTGCCTCTCGGTCTCGGCGCGGCCCTCGGCGAGGCCGGCCTGGCGACCATCCTCGAAGATCTGGTCGAGATCGGGCGCCGGTTCGCGCGGCAGCTTGAGCAGGAAGGGCGGCAGCTCGACCGCGGCGCTCTCAGACGCTGCGTTCTCGGCTGTGACGTCCGGAGGGCTGATCTCCTCGATGTCGAAGCTCGGGATGAAATCGCTGGCCGGAAGGTGCTTCACGCGCGCGCTCCTTCCTGGATCCACTGCTTGAGGACGGCGGCCGCCTGGGCCTCATCGAAATCGATGAGCTGCTCAAGCTTCTTCAGCGGCGAGCGCTGCGAGGCCTGAGTGAGATCGCCGATCAGGTTGATGCCGAGCTCGGGTCCCGCGATCTGGGCCGGATTGTCGCTGGCCGTGACCGAAGCGATGACCGGCGCGGGCTCGGGCCGCTTCAGCAGGGCACCGATCGAGGGGCGCAGGCCGAACCAGATGATCAGCGCCGCCAGGGCCAGGATCGTCACCGCGTTGATCAGCGTCCCGGACTGGCGCAGCAGCGCCTCGCCGATGCCGATGGGCGCGGCGGGTTCGAGCGTGCGGCTGCCTTGCAGGAAGTCGACGGCGAGCACCTTGATGTTGTCGCCGCGCTGGTCGCTGATGCCGGCAGCCGAGCTGACGACCTGCCTGACCTCGTCGAGCCGCTGGTCGATCTGCTCCTGCGAGGGCGCAGCCCCGAGCGATTCGACCAGGCGCGGCCGGTTGATCAGCACCGCGATCGACATCTTCGCGATCGAGTAGCCGTCGCTGATCGTCTGCGTCTTCTTCGAGGAGATCTCGTAATTCGTCAGCTCCTCGCGGCGCTGCTTCTCCTCGCTGGAGCGCTGGCCGCCATCGGCGCGCACCGCGCGCTCGGGAACGTTCTGCTCGACCGTGGTCGGCTCCTGGGTCGCGGCGTTCTGCGAGGTGTCGTTCTCGCGCACCACGCGGACCGAGCGCTCGACCTTGGAATCGGGGTTGAAGACGGTCTCGCTGGTCTCCTTGCGATCGGTATTCAGGTCGGTTGCGACGCTGATCTCGAAATTCTCCAGGCCGAGATAGGGGGTCAGCGCCTTGCGGACATTGTCCTGGACCTCGCGATTGACGGTCTGCTGCAGCCCGGCGAGCTTGCCCGCCTGCATCTGGCCGGGTTCGCCGCCGGCGGCGAGCACCGTGCCGTCGGTGTTCAGCACCGTCACCTTCTCGGTGGTGAGGCCGGGCACGGCGGAGGCGACGAGATGGCGCACGGCCTGCGCGATGTTGCCGGCGCCCGAGGTCTCGGTGCGCACGACGACGCTGGCGGAGGCCGGCTGCTGGTCGCGGCGGAAGGAGCCCTTATCGGCCAGGACGAGATGCACGCTTGCTGCCTTGACGCCGCGCATGAGCTGGATCGTGCGCGCGAGCTCGCCTTCGAGGGCGCGCACACGGGTGATCTCCTGCATGAAGGAGGTCAGTCCGAGCGAACCGAGCTTGTCGAAGAGCTCGTAGCCGCCGCTGGTGCTGCGGGGCAGGCCCTTCTCGGCGAGCAGCATGCGCGCCTGGCCGGCCTGCGACGGCTTGACCAGGATTTGTGAGCCTTCGGCGTTGACGTCGAAGACGACACCGGCCTCCTGGAGCGCGGCACCGATGCGGTTGACATCCTCGCGCTGGAGGCCGCTGTACAGGACCGACATTTCCGGCCGGCTGAGATAATAGGCGCTGGCGCCGATCGCCCCGAAGACGAACAGCCCGATCGCGGCGAGCGCCGCGAGGCGCTTGTGCCCGAGCTGCTGGAGGTTGAGCCAAATCTCTTCAGCGTATTGCCGACCCGGCATCGTCGTTCCTTCGAGCTTCGGAGGTTATGACGGAAGTATTCCTCGCCAGCCTTGCGCGAGCATTGCGTCGCGCAGCAAAAAGGCCACGCTCCGTGAGGAGCGTGGCCCGTTGGTGTCAGCCGTGGTGCGGAGGCGTCAGTTGCGGAACAGCGAGAGGATGCTCTGGCTGCCGGAGTTGGCGATCGACAGCGCCTGGATGCCGAGCTGCTGCTGTGTCTGCAGAGCCTGGAGGCGGGTTGATTCGGCATTCATGTCCGCGTCGACGAGCTGGCCGACACCGCGATCGAGCGAGTCGGTCAGAGCCTGCACGAAGTCCTGCTGAAGGCCGATGCGGTTCTTGATGGCGCCCAGATTGGTGGCGGCATCGGTAATGTTGCCCAGAGCATCGTCGACGGCCGAGATATAGGTCTCGAGCTTCGCGAGGTCGGCGGAGTTGTCGGTCAGCTTCGAGATGTCGAGATCGTTGACGCTGAAGGTTTCCCACGCCGTCCCGTTATAGTCATCGTAGGACTTGTCGAGGATGCCCTTGCCGGTCTGCGTCGCCGGAGCCGTGGCCAGCGCGACGGGCGCCGTCAGGCCGCTGGTGAGGGCAATCGTGACGCCTTGGGCGTTACGGTTGGCGAACTCCAGCTGCCCGCCCGCCGTGTCGACAGCGACGGTCAGCCCCTCGATGCCAAGCTTCATGATGTCCTTGGCGATGCTGTCCAGCGTCGACGTCGCCGTCGTCGCAACGTTCAGCGTGGCGCCGGTGCCGACCTGGACGGTGATGTTGCCGGCCGCGGCGAGAAAGGTGCCGGTGCTGGCGCCGGTGACCACGTTGGTGGCCGGGGTCGCATCCGCCTTGCTGTCGTAGAGCTTGATCGCGTCGAGGTTGACGCTCACCGTGTCGATCTTGACCACGCCGCCGGCGCGGGAGAAGGACGAGACGACCGACTTCGTCGAATTGTAGCTCGCCGAAGCGGAGTCGACAGAGATCCAGTTCTCGCCGTTGAACACGGCGGAGTCGCCGGTGTTCTTGAGCTGCTTCTGGAGTTCGGTGATTTCGCTCTGGATCTTGTCACGGTCGACGCCGGGGGTGCGGGCGGCGACGAGCTTGGCCTTGATCTCCGAGACGACGTCGACCGTGCCGTTGAGGCCGGTATACATCGTGTCGATGGTCGCAGCGCCCAGGCCGAGAGCGTCCTTGACGGCGCCGAGAGCCTTGTTGTCCGAGCGCATGGTGGTGGCGATCGACCAGTAAGCGGCGTTGTCCGAAGCGGTGGAGACGCGCTGGCCGGTGGCGATGCGGTTCTGCGTGGTGGCGAGGTTCTTGTTGGTCATGGTCAGCGTCTGCAACGCGGTCATGGCCGAGGAGTTCGTGAGAAGGCTGGTCATGGTTTCTGTTCCTCTATCGATGAATGATGGGGAACATTCCGGATTTTAACCGGTATGGCAGGGCGGCATCATGCCTTCGACGATGTGGGACGCGCCCATCAGGTCAACCTGCCATGCCGTGACCATAGCCTGCGAAAGCTTGCGTGGAGCTTACCGGATTGCGGAGGATTTTCGACCTGAGTGCAGATGTGGCGATTGCGGCCGGGATGACGCGCTTTATCGGGATGCCTGATCAGCTATAGGCTGGTCGCTCAGGCCACCTTGCGGGCGTAGACCAGGCATAGCAGCTCGGCAACGACCTTGTAGAACTCCGGCGGGATCATCTGGTCGATCTGCACGCTGGCATGAAGCGAGCGTGCCAGGACGCGGTCCTCGATCACCGGAATGTCGTTGGCCTCGGCGATCTCGCGGATCTTCAAGGCGATCAGGTCGATGCCCTTGGCGAGCACCAGCGGCGCGCCGCCTTCCTCGGGCACATAGCGCAGCGCCACCGCGTAATGAGTCGGGTTGGCGATGATCATCGTGGCGCGCGGCACGGCGGCCATCATGCGGCTTCTGGCGCGGTCGCGCGCCAGCGAGAGCCGGCGCGATTTCAGGATCGGGTCGCCTTCGGCCTGCTTGTGCTCGTCCTTGATCTCCTGCTTCGTCATCCGCAGCGAGCGGCGCCAGGATTTCTGCGTCCAGACGAGGTCGGCGGCGACGATCACGATCGTCGCGACGCAAGCGGCCGAGAGCAGCCGGGTCGCGATGGTGAGGACCAGTTCCGGAATCGTGCTTGGGTCCTGCAGCATCGCCGTCACCACCGTGTTCTTGTCCGATTTGAGGATCAGCCAGGTCGTCACCGCGATGGCGGCGAATTTGGCCAGTGACTTTCCGAATTCCATCAGGCCCTGCGCCCCGGCGATGCGCGACCAACCCTTCCCGGGAGAGATGCGCGACCATTGCGGGCTGATCCGTTCCAGCGAGAACTGCGGCGCGTGCTGCAGGAAGGAGGCGCTCAGCCCGAAGACCATGAAGAGCAGCAGGATCGGCCCGACGAAGAGGCTGGCCTGCACGGCGACATAGGTCAGGAGCGTCGTCGTGTTCTTGTTCGTCGAGATGTCGAAGCCGGCGGGATCGCTGAGGAAGTTCGAGAGGAAGCGTGCGAGCTCGCCGCTGCTGGCGCGGATCAGGAAGACGCTTGCGATCAAGGTCGCAGCGATGCTGGCGAAGATCGGCGCCTCCTTCGAGGAGGGCGTGTTGCCACGCTCGATCGCGTCCCGAATCTTCTTCTCGGAGGCCTCCTCGGTCTTGCTTTCCTGGTCTTGCTCGGACAACGCCGGTCACCGTCTCATTGGAAGTAAGCGCCGTCCTCGCGCTCCGAATTGAGCTCGATCTCGCCGCGGCCCGCCATGTCGAGCGCAATGTCGGTGATGGCGCGGCGCGCCTCGATGACGTCGCGCTGCAGGGCCGGTTCGCCGTTCTCGAGGTCCTGCTGCACGATGCGGCGTGCGCGCGTCGCCAGGGAGGACAGGATCTGCTCCCTGAACAGGGTCTCGGTTCCCTTGAGCGCCAGGACGAGGCGGTCTGTCGGCACCTGGTCGAAGATCGCCATGCGGTCGCGCGGCGAGAGCTTGACGATGTCCTCGAAGACGAACAGCAGCCCCTTCAGCATCTCGGCCGATTCCGGGCGTACGCGCTGCAGGCTGTCGAGCGCCTCCTCCATGTCCTGGCTGTCCATCTTGTTGAGGATGTCGGCCATGCGGGCATGGGTGTCGGCGCCCTTGTTGCGCGCCAGGTTCAGGGTGAAGCCTTCATAGAGCGCCTTCTCGACGATCGCGCCCGGCTGCTCCGCCACGGGCTTGAGGTTCAGCATCCGGCGCATCAGCTCGTGGCGCTGGCCGGCCGGCCATTGCGTCATGATCCGCGAGGCGCAGGACGGGCTGAGCTTGGACAGGATGAAGGCAATGGTCTGCGGGTGCTCCTTGGCGAGGTAGCCCGCCAGCACGCTTTCCGACATCATCGAGACGCGGTCCCAGATCGAGCGGTTCGCTGCGTCCGCCGTCTCGCCGATGATCTCGGTGATCTCCTCGGCCGGCAGCATGCCGGTCAATAGCTTCTGGACCTCGCGCGGCGAGCCGACCAGGTTCACGCCGCTGGAAAAGCGGTCGCTGAACTCCTCCACCAACGTCGCGATGTTGTCGGCCGGGACCGGTCCGAGCTCGGCGGCGCAGCGCATCAGCAGGCGGATCTCGCCGGGCTCGAAATGCTTCAGCATCCGCCCGGCAAGGGGCTTGCCCATCGCCAGGACCAGGACGGCCGCCTTCTGCGCTCCGCTGAGCCCGTCAGCCGCCGGGACGATGGCTGGCGTGGCGTTCGCCCTGTTGTCCTTAGCAGTCCCCGTCATCGACATGATCCACTCACGCTTCGAACTTGCCACTCACGCTTCGAACTTGGCCTGGACGCCGACGATCTCGGTAAGCGACACGCCGAAGCGGCTGTTGTCGTCCTCGACGATCACGACCTCGCCGCGCGCGACGATGCGCCCGTTCACCACGACATCGACCGGTTCGCCGACGCGATGGTCGAGCTGCACGACGGCGCCGCGGCGAAGCTTCATCAGATTGGCGACCTGCATGGTGGCGCTGCCCAGTACGACCTGGATGTTGACGGGAATGCGCATGACGGCGTCGAGATTGAGCATCTCATTCGCCTCTGTGACGGCTCCGGGCGCTCCTTCCGCCGTGGCTGAGGCGCTCTCGGTTTCCGCCTCCGCCACGCCGGCGGGCACGTCCTCCGGCGTCAGCTCGGGCAGCTTCACGGACTTGTTGGGCTTCGTCATGGGGGTCTCCGGGGACTATCGGAACGCTCTGCCGGTCGCATCCGGCAGCGGGGATGAAGGCATTTCAGGCGGCGTTGGCATCTCGGCTGGCGCGGGGCGAGATGCGCTCGGTGCGCGCGTTGGCCGATTTCAGCTCGCGCAGGAGGTGGCAGCCCGTGTCGATCCGCTGTCCGAGTTCCTCGACGACGTCGCGGCCGCTGGCCTGGAGGTCGCGGACGGTGGACTGGATCGCGCGCAGTGCCGCCTCGGTCTGGCTGAACACGCTCTGGAATTCGGCATGGAAGCTGCGCATGCGCCTGAGCTCGCTACGCATCCGCAGGACCTGGAGGCTGGTGAGCAGCAGCGCTGCGAAGAGTACGACTTCACCGAGATAGAAGGTCATCTAGAAACTCCTGTTCCTCGTTGGCGTGGTCCTGGATGCGCAGCACATAGGAGCCGTTGCGCTGCCCGAGCTGGCACCAGAAGACGGTCTCGTCATTGCACTGGAGCTGGATCTTGGATTGCGGCGAGGCCTGCAGCTCGATCACCTGCCCGATCTGCAGCGAGCCGATCTCGCCGAGCGTCATGGCGCGCTCCTCGAGGATCGCCTGGAGCTTGACCTCCGTCCTTTGCACCTCGGAGCGGATCTGCTTGGTCCAGCGCGGATCCCGGGCGGTGGACTGGCCGGAATGGACATGGGCCAGGTTCTGGCGGATCGGGTTCAGCGCGGTCTGCGGGATGACGACGAACATCTGGCCGCAATTGTCGAGGCCCTGGACCAGGAACTGGGCCTTGACGGCGAGGTTGCTGCGGCTGCCGATCGTCGCGAAATACATGCGCGTCTCGACGCGCTCGAAATCGAAGGAGACGTCGCAGACCGGGGCGAAGGCACTCTTCAGGTTGCGGGCGGCGAGTTCGAACAGCGCCTGGGCCACCTGGATCTCGATATTGGTGTAGGGGCGCTCGTCATCGGGGAAGTCGGGCTCGTATTTGAACGGCGCCTCGCTGCCATCGGCCCCGAACATCACCTCCAGCAGAGTGAAGATGAAATCGCGGTCGAAGCCGATCAGGATGCGCGAATCCCATTCGCGCGCATGGAAGATACCGGCGATGGCGTTGTAGGCATGGGCGTTGAGCGCATCGCCGATGCGCTGGCTCTGGACGCCGGCGAGCGAGAAATAGGCCGGCGAAGATGACATCTGGCGCACCGCGTCGGCGCAGCTCGTCGCCAGCCGGTCGAAGACCATCTGCAGCATGGGCAGTCGGTCGATCGAGATGCCCGTCGAGTCGAGCAGCTTGTCCTCGCGGAGGGGCTGTGAAGCAGTGCTCATGTCAGGCGGCTTCCTGCTGGGGACGGTCGTTGGCGGCAGCGCCGCGCGGAGCCGCGCTGATCGTCTTGTCCTCGACCTCGTCGATCGAGGGTCTCTCGCTGGCCGAGATGACCTTGCGGCCATATTCGAGCGCGACCTGAGGGGCGGCGCCGCCGATGAAGGCGAGGATGGTCTGCTTGACGACGATGTAGACCCGCGCCTGCCGTTCGCGCGTCGTCTTGATCTTCTGGGCGATCGGCCCGATCACCGCATAGGAGAAGAAGATGCCGGCGAAGGTGCCGACCAGGGCCGCCCCGATGAAGCCGCCGAGCAGGGCCGGTGACTGGTCGATTGCGCCCATGGCCTTGATCACGCCCAGGACGGCGGCGACGATGCCCAGCGCGGGCAGGGCCTCCGACACCATGCCCAGTGCGTAATAGGGCTTCAGGCTGTCCTGGAGCTGGCTCGTGATCTCCTCGTCGAGGAGGGCCTCGACCTCATGGGCCTGCGCCTTGCCGACGATGACCAAGCGGAAATAATCGCAGATGAAGGTCGTCAACCTGGCGTCAGCCAGGACGCTGGGCGCATTCGCAAAGAGCGCGGATTCAGCGGGAGCCTCGACATGCGCCTCGACCTCGGCGCGGCCCTTGTTGCGCAATTCGCGCATCAACGCATAGAGGACGCCGAGGATTTCGAAGTAATGCGCCTGGCTCGGCACGGCGTTTCGCAGCGCTTCCGTTACCGCCGTGCCGGTGTCGGAGACGATCTTCATCGGGTTGGCGATGATATAGGTTCCGATCGCCGTTCCCAGGATGATGACCAGCTCCCATGGCTGCCAGAGCACGGCGACATGCCCGCCCATGGCGGCAAAGCCACCGATCAGTGAACCTACTGCTATCGTCAGTCCGATCAGTACGCTCAACGCGCCGCTCCTTCTCGCAATCTACATGTCGAGGAGTAGACGAGCTGGCTTGCGCGAGGCTGAAACCGGCGCGCACATCTCGGTCAGGTCCACGCAAGCCTTACGCGGGACCGTGATCGGCGAAGATCGCAATAACCCGTTTGCTGCGGAGGCGCCGATGACCACGACGATGATCGCTTATCAGGCGGTGACGCGGAACCTGACTCAGTCGCTCGCGCGGACAGCCGCAAAGCCTGAGGTCGCCAATGATTCAGCCTATTTCGAGAAGAACATCGGCAAGGTGAAGACGCTCGACGACTTCATGAAGGACGATCGCCTCTACCGCTATGCCGTGGAGGCCTTCGGCCTGGGTGACATGGCCTATGCCAAGGCCTTCATGCGCAAAGTCCTCGCAGGCGGGGTCACGGATTCCAGCAGCTTCGCGAACAAGCTCACCGACCCGCGCTATCGTGAACTGGCGGCAGCGTTCGATTTTTCGACCGAGACCGCCGACACGACCTATTTCCAGACCAATATCGGCAAGGTGAAGACGGTTACCAGTTTCACGGACAAAAGCGCCTCGCGCATGTTCGACTACGCGATCAAGGCGTTCGGTCTGGAGTCCATCGTCGACACGCCAGAGGAGAAGGAGGCCGTCACCCAGGCGCTCCATCTCGGCAAGGATTCGCCGCTTCACTTCGACGATCCGGCGATCGACAAGCAGTTTCGCGCATTCCTGAAGGCCTTTGATTTTGCCGACAAGGGCGCAAAAGCCACCAGCGACAAGGCGATGATGCAGCAAACGGTCGATCGCCATAACGCGGCCATCAGAAGCGACCAGACGAAGACCACGGTCGAGAAATACACGCGCCAGAAGCTCGAGCAGGATGCGGGCGCCAGCGACGACAACGTTCGTCTCGCGCTCTATTTCGAGCGCAAGGCGCCAACGATCAAGACCGCCTACCAGGTCCTGGCGGACGCCGCCCTGTTGAAGGTCGTCCAGACGGCGCTCGGCATCCCCGCGGAGACCTCCGCGATGCCGATCGATCAGCAGGCGAAGATGATCGAGAAGAAGCTCGACCTCAAGACGCTGCAGGATCCAGACGGACTCAAGCGCTTCATGCAGCGCTTCACCAGCCTGGCGGATGCGGCGAGCGGTGCTTCGTCGAACCCGACCATGCTGCTCTTCAGCCAGCCCTCCTCCGCCCTGATCGGCCAGGACGTATTGGCCAGCCTGCAGAAACTTCGCCTCGGAGGCATCTGACCATGCAGCCCTCCATCTATGTCGGCCTCTCCGCCCAACTCGTCCTCGAAAAGCGGATGGAAACACTCGCCCGCAACGTCGCGAACATGAACACCGCCGGCTACCGCGCCGAGGAGGTCAAGTTCAGCACTTTCCTGTCGAAGAAGGGACCCGATGGCGTCAACTTCGCCTCGGAGGGCGAGAGCTTCATCAACCGGATGCAGGGCGGCGTCGACAAGACCGGGAACCCGCTCGACGTCGCGGTGGAAGGCGACGGTTTCCTCGCCATCTCGACTCCAGCCGGCACGGTCTATACGCGCGATGGCCGCATGAAGATCACGGCCCAGGGCGAATTGCAGACGCATTCGAACTATCCGGTTCTCGATGCCGGCGGCTCGCCGATGCTGCTCGATCCGGAAGCCGGCCCGCCCGTGATCGCCAAGGACGGCATGATCTGGCAGGGCACCCAGCAGGTCGGGGCGCTCGGCCTGTTCACGATCGACCCCAATGCGAAGCTGCAGCGCTACGAGAATTCCGGCGTGATTCCCGACAAGGCGGCGACTCCGATCCTCGATTTCATCACCAATGGTGTCCGCCAGGGTTACGTCGAAGGCTCCAACGTCAATCCCATCCGGGAGATGGCGAAATTGATCATGGTGACGCGCGCCTTCGAGAGCGCCGCGAACGCGATCGACAAGAGCGAGAAGTCCGTCGACGGTGCCATCCGCTCGCTCGGCGAGACCAGCTGAGTGCTGGCCGGACCTGACCCTTTCGAACAATTTCCGATCCAATTGGATCGCTCAATTGCTCTGGATCTTTGCTGTAACGCGTTTTCTTCATGCGAACTGGTGGCCACTTCGCTTGAAAACGCTTTGGCCTCCCGCACAGGACTGCGATGAACGCGCTCGCCCGTCTCGAACAAGCCATTGCCGGTGGCCCGCAAACGCATGAATTGGTGCGGATCAGCGGCGCGGTCTCAGAGGTCACGCCGGCTGCGGTGCGTGTCGCGGGGCTCTCCCGCTTCGTCCGGCTCGGCGAACGCATCGCGCTCTCCGCGAATGGGCGTGAGGAATTCGGCGAGGCCATCCGCATCGACCGGGACGGCGTTCTGGTCAAGCCGTTCGCGACCACCGTGGGCGTCGGGCTCGGCGCGCGTGCCAGCGTCGCCGGCGCGATGACGCTGCGGCCGGCGCAGAGCTGGAAGGGCCGCGTGATCAACGCCTTCGGCGAGCCGCTCGACGAGGCCGGGCCGCTGCTGCCTGGCGATACCGCGATGCGCGTCGACGGGCCGCCGCCGGAAGCGATGAAGCGCGCCCGCGTCACGCGGCCGATCCGCACGGGCGTGAAGGTGATCGATCTGTTCACGCCGCTATGCGCGGGCCAGCGCATCGGCGTCTTCGCCGGGTCCGGCGTCGGCAAATCGACCTTGCTCTCGATGCTGGCGCGGGCGCCGGGCTTCGGCACGATCGTCATCGGGCTCGTCGGCGAGCGCGGGCGCGAGGTACGCGAATTCCTCGACGATACCTTGGGGGCGATGCGCGCCAACGCGGTTGCGGTAGTCTCGACCAGCGACGAGAGCGCGATGATGCGCCGGCTCGCTCCGAACACGGCGATGGCGGTGGCCGAATATTTCCGCGACCAGGGCGAGGATGTCCTACTCATCATCGATTCCGTGACGCGTCTCGCCCATGCCGCGCGCGACGTGGCCCTGGCGGCGGGCGAGCCCGCAGTTGCGCGCGGCTATACGCCGAGCGTGTTCAGTGCTCTGCCCAAGCTCCTCGAACGGGCCGGCCCGGGCATCGAGGGGGCGGGCGCCATCACCGGGATATTCTCGGTACTGATCGACGGCGACGACCATAACGACCCTGTCGCCGACAGTATCCGCGGCACGCTGGACGGGCATCTCGTGCTCGACCGCTCCATCGCCGATCAGGGCCGCTATCCGGCGGTGAATGTGTTGTCCTCGGTTTCACGCTTGGCGCACCATGTCTGGACGCCGGAACAGCGTGTCCTCGCCACCCGGATGAAGGGCCTCGTCGCGCGCTTCGAGGATACGCGGGATCTGCGCCTGATGGGCGGCTACCAGGCCGGAGCCGATGCCGAGCTCGACACGGCGATCGCGCTCGTGCCGCGCATCTACACGGCGCTGCACCAGGACATGAGCGCGCCGCTGAGCGCCGACGTGTTCCAGGATCTGGCAAGCGCGCTGCAGCAGCAGGGGTGAATGCGTTTTCGACTGCCCAGGAAACGTCATTGCGAGCGTGAGCCGAAGCAATCCAGACCGACGCGCTCTGCCGCCCTGGATTGCTTCGGCTCACGCTCGCAATGGCGCTGTTCTGTCGAAAATCAGCTGCGCAGTTGCTCCCTGCGCACATAGTTGAATTCCTTGATGAGCACGTCCTTGATCAACTCGCCGCCGAGGCGGGTGTTGACATTGGTCTTCACGCTTTTCAGCAACGCGTCGATATCGACCCGCTCCAACCGCGAGAAATCGATCTGGGTATTGGAGTAGATCGCGCGCAGCGCCTCGTCCCGGACGAAGGGGTGGGGCTTCACCGTCATCTGCCGCAAGGTGTGGGCGTCCGCCGTGAAGACGAACTGGGCCGCGACATAGCCCTTGACCTCGCCGCCGGCGAGGATCGGCACATGGATCAGGCTGGTTTCCTCATACTCCAACCCTTCGAAGAAAGGTGTCTCCGTGGCAGGCGCCCGTTCGGCCCGCCAGGTCAAAGCGAGGTGTCCTGAGATCAGGGTCACCCCGCAAACCCAGGCGCCGAGCAGGAAGAGGCGCGCCGTCGTCATATCGCGGGCGCTTTGGCCGGCATCGGCGCGGCGAGCTGCGAGGAGACCGTGGCGGAGTAGGTGCCGTCCGAATCCGCGTCCATCAAAGTGGTGGCCATCGCGGCTGCAATCTCGCGCACGGCGTCGAGATGCATGGCGATGGCGAGACGGTTGTGCTCGAGCTTCAATCGCAGCGTCGACAACCGTGCCAGGAGCGGGCCGTCGATGGTTTCGTTGCTGATCGCCCGCACGGCGCGGCTGGCGTCGAGGAGCAAACGGCTTTTGGTCTCGTTGAGGCGGTTGAGGTCGGCGTTCCTGAGGGCCATCAATTCGGAGGTCTCGTGGTCGAGCACCTGTTCGAGATGATCCAGCACGGTCCACATCGCGCGCCCGGCCTCCGAGGGCTTTTCGGGCGCGGTCGGACTCGGGCTCCTGAGCGCGATGGCCCCAGTCGAACTCGGCGCCTGCGCCCCTTCCTGGGCGGGCGGGTTCAATTCGAGCACGGCCATGTCGTCTTGCTGTTCGCTCATGATGCGTCACACCTGTCGGGTTGTGGAGGTTCGACCCACGCCGATTGCGCTGGGCCGGGTGATGTTCAGGAGCTTGCGCTCGACCGTGAGCGGAATGGCGAGGTCGCGCGAACTCGCGCCGGCGCTGGCGGTCGGAGCCAAGGTCTTCTGGGTCGTCGCGACCACCGTGCCGGGCTCCGCGCCCGCAATGTTGCCGGACCGCGCCGCGAGCGCGGCCATGACCTTGCTGCGAATGCCGAGGCCACCCGTCTTGGCGATCTCGCCGGCGATCTGCTCGGACAGCATCGAGCGCCAGACACCGCCCGACAACCCGCTGCCGAAGGTGTTGGTCGTGGCTTCCGGCATCATCTGCTCGATGAAGGTCGAGATCACCTGCGCCTCGAACTGGCGCAGCGTCTTGGCCGTGGCGGACTGGTCGCCTGCGGCTGCGGCAGACGGCTTGGTAAATGATGGTTTGGCAAATGATGGTTGGGTGAGCGTCAGGCTGGCGAATTTGTCGCGCGCGCTGGCCAGCCCCGGAGCCTGTAAGGCGGCGCCGGCGCCTTCGACGGCCGAGGCGAATTGCGTGGCGGCCGCGCCGGGCACGGCCATGCGGGCAAGCCGGTCGAAGGCTGCGCGCTGACGCTGCGGATCGGCGGCGAGGGCGACGTCGAGAACGATGTCGGATGGAGGAGAAATCGCCATGGTCGCCTTTCCAAGGTCATTGAACGATCACGCCGGGAGATTGCACCATCAGGCTTATTCGAGGCTTGCCGCTCTCTTGCCCTCGATGCTGTCGATGATCTCGACCAATACATCGTCCTGGTCGGCGCGAAGCTTGATCCGCCGGACATGATCGGCGAGGCGCGCGGTTTGTTTCTCGCGCCCGGTTTCCGCGACGACGTGCTTTGCTTGCTCGGCGGCGGCGGCCTCCAGCTCCCAGAGCGACAGCGAAACCCGGTGCAGGCGCTTGGCCGTCATATCCGCGAACAGCCCGTCGACGAGGCCATCGCCGTTGAGCGAGGCGAGGAGCGCGCGCGATTCGTCCTTCGCCTCGGCGGCCTTCCGCTCGATCGCCTTCTGGCGCCATTCGGCGAGGCTGCGGATCCGCGACTGGATCGCCAGCATCCGTTCGATCGATTTCAGGCGCTTGCGCGGCATCCCGGTTCAGCCATGCGCGAGCCAGGACGAGAAGGCCGTGATGAACAGCCGCAGCGCCTCGGGCCCCGTAAAATAGAGCAGGAACAGGCCGCCCGCGATGACGAAGGGCAGCGAGATGAAATACACCGGGATCTGGGGGGTGAGCTTGTTCATCAATCCGATGGCGAGGTTGACCACCACCCCATAGATCATGAACGGGCTGCCTATCCTCAAAGCCAGGAAGAAGCTGTCCGAGGCGCGGTCGGCGAGCTGGATCAGGCCCGCCTGCGCGTCGAATGCGGTGCCCGGTGCGATGCGCGCATAGGAACCGGCCAGCGCCCGGATGACCTCGGCGTGCTGGTTCGTCACGAACATCAGCGTCGCCGCGGTCATGGTGATCAGCGTGACGAAGGGCGCCGACGCCTCCGCCTCGTCGATCGGCAAGCCCGGCAATTGTCCAAGCCCCGAGGCGGTCGCCATGGCGGTCGCGATGGTCTGCAGCGCGAGGAAGAAGAAGCGCGCCATCAGCCCGATCAGCGCGCCGGTCATCGTCTCGGAGACGATGAGCCGCAGCAGCGTCGCCGGACCGGGATCGGCGCCGACAGTTGCGAAGGCCGGCAGGGCGAAGGGTGTCAAGGCCAGGGTGATGCCGCCGGCCATGAGCAGGCGCAGCCGCACCGGCACGCGCGGGCTGGAGAAACCCGGCATCAGCATCAGGCATGCGCCGATGCGGCAGAAGATCAGGAAGGCATGCAGCAGGATTTCGGGCGTGACCGGCGTCACGAGATCGTGCCCAGCTGGTTGACCTCGAGCCCGCGCGCGATCTCGACATGGGAGAGGACGGGCAGCGCCGGGAAGATGCGCTCGACGATCATGCGGACGTAAGGGCGCGCATCGGGGCTGGTGACCAGGACGAAGTTCTGCGCCTGGTCCATCCGGCTGCGGATCGCGGTCGTCGCCTCGGCGGCGAATTCCTCGATGAGGCGGGGATCGATGTCGAATTCGATGACGTCGCCCTTGGCGTCGCGCCGGAGGCTCTCATGGAAGGCGAGGTCCCAGCGATTGCCCAGGCGCAGCATGTTGAGCACGCCGTCCTCAGTAAGATCACCGCAGATCTGCTGGGCCATGCGCATGCGCACATGTTCCACGATCGGTTCGGCCCGGCGCACATGCGGCGCGATCTCGGCGATCACCTCGAGGATGAGATGCAGGTTGCGGATCGAAACGCGTTCGGACAGCAGCAGGCGCAGCACGGCTTGCAGGCTCGACAGCGACATATGCGCCGGGCAGATCTCGTCGAGCAGCCTCTTGTATTCCGGGCCGAGCCGGTCGAGCAGGCCGCGCATGTCCTTGTAGGACAGGAGCTGGCCGAGATTCTTGCGGATCGTCTCGCTGAGATGGGTGAGCAGCACCGAAAGGCGATCGACCGGGTGCATGCCCTCGCGCTTCACCTCATTGGCGTAGCTCTCTGAGACCCACATCGCCTTGACGCCGAAAGCCGGCTCACGAACCTCCTCGCCCGGCAGATCCGGCAGGCGACCATCGCCGACGACGACGAGCATGCTGCCGGGGCGCATTTCGCCGGAGGCGACGACCGTGCCGTGGATGCGGAACTCATAGGCCTTGGGCGGCAGGCGCAGGCTGTCGGAGAGTTTGATCTCCGGCACGACGAACCCGTATTGCGCCGCGAATTTCTTGCGCATCTTGGCGACGCGATGAGCGAGTTCGCTATGGGCGTTCAGCATCTCGGCCGACAACTGCTTGCCCAGGCTCAGTTCGATCTCGCAGATCGCCAGCGAGTCCTTGATCGTGTCCTTGCTGTCATGGACGGCCTGCTCGGCCTCCATGGCACGGATTTCCTCGGCGGCCGCCTCGCGCTCGGCCAGGCGCTTGGGGATGGTATAGCCGACGAAGGCCATCAGCCCGCCGAGCAGGGCGAAGGGCAGGAGCGGCAGTCCCGGCACCAGCGCCAGGATCAACATCAGGAAGGCGGCGACGAAGAGCGCGCGCGGATAATGCCCGAGCTGGCCGAGGATCGCCTGCTCGGCTGTTCCGCGCATGCCGCCCTTGGAGACGAGCAGGCCGGCCGCGAGCGAAACGATCAGGGCCGGGATCTGCGTGACGAGGCCGTCGCCGACGGCCAGCTTGACGAAGACGTCGGAGGATTCCGACAGCGACATGCCGTGGCGCGTCACCCCGATGATGATGCCGCCGAGAATGTTGACGGCGGTGATGATCAGGCCCGCGATCGCATCGCCGCGGACGAATTTCGAGGCGCCGTCCATCGAGCCGAAGAAGGAGCTTTCCTCCTCCAGCTCGCGCCGGCGCTTCTGGGCCTCGGGCGCATCGATCAATCCGGCCGAGAGATCGGCGTCGATCGCCATCTGCTTGCCGGGGATGGCGTCGAGCGTGAAGCGGGCTCCGACCTCGGCGATGCGGGTCGCACCCTTGGTGATCACGATGAAATTGACGGTGACCAGGATGATGAAGACGATCAGCCCGATGACGAAATCGCCGGCGATGACGAAGCGCGAGAAGCCGTCGATGATGTAGCCTGCGGCGTTCGAGCCCTCATTGCCATGCGAGAGGATGACGCGCGTCGTGGCGATGTTGAGCGAGAGCCGCAGCATCGTCGCGACCAGCAGGATCGTCGGGAACGAGGAGAATTCGAGCGGCTTCTGGATCCACAGCGAGACCATCAGGATCAGGACCGACAGCGAGATCGAAAACGCCAGCCCGAGGTCGATGGCGAAGGCCGGGATCGGCAGGAACAGGATCGACAGAATGCCGATGATGCCGACGGCGAAGCCGACATCGCGTCCGCTGTTCGGTACAGCCTTGCCCGATGAGACGTCCTGGATCGTCATGCTGCGTTTTGTCCTGCCGCCGGAAGGGGTTGCGAGCTCGGGCTAAAAACCGCGCTCGATGCGCCCGTAGACGCGTTCGGTGAAGGCGAAGATCTGCGCGCCGGTGAAGGATCCGGTGGTCGCCATCACCACGAGGATGACGACGATCTTGGGCACGAAGGTCAAAGTGGCCTCCTGTACCTGCGTCAGGGCCTGCATCAGCGCGATCGTGACCCCGATCGCCATCGCGGCGCCGACCGCCGGCCCGGCGCCGAGGATGATCGCCCAGACGGCGTCGCGCATCATGTCGAGAGCATCGGCCTCGTTCATGGCGCGCTCCTCAGGTGGCGGTCGTCGTTGTCTTCAGGCTGTCGAGGCTCGCGATGATCTGGTCGAGCTTCGAATTGGTCGAGACCGACTGCTCGACCTGCGACAACGCGGCGAATTGCTGGACATATTGGGCCGGGTCCGTCGGGTTGGTCGGGTCCTGGTTCTTCGCTTGTGCGATCAGCAGCTGCAGGAAGGTGTTGTAGTCGGCCATGCCGCTTGAGGTGGTTGATTTGGTCGTGCTGGTGCTCGTGGTCGAGCTCTGCGCGCTGGTTGTGCTGGCCACGTCCATGATCGCCTCCTAAGCAACCTGTGAAGTGAGGGTTTGGGCTGCGATCGCCTTGATCGGGACCGCATCATCGAGCTTAGGCGCCGGAGCCTGCCCGGAGCTTGCGAGGATGGCGGCCTCAGCGGGGTAGAGGCCGCGCAAATGCTTGAGCGCCTCGAAGAAGCGGTCTTCCGCCACGAGGAGGTCGATGTGCTGGAGGCCGGCGAGCACGGCCGCATCCTCGAACATCCGCGCCGTCGTCATCAGCATGCGCTCGAACATCAGCTTGATGACGCCGCTGTTCCTGGGCTCGATCAGCATGGCCTGGATGGTGAAATAGAGCTGCCGAAGCGGTGTCGTGGTTTCATCGGCCTGGATGACATGGCTCTCGAGCAGGAAGGTCGCATCGTTGAGCAGTTCGAGGCTCACCTTGCGATCGAATTTGAGGATCGCTCCGTTGATGTAGATCTTCTCGTTGGCGCGCAGGGACAGGTTCATTGTCTTCCTCACCTCCTGTCTCACGCCAGGCCGTCCCTGATCATCCGGTTGACGTCGATGATGGAGTCGAAGTCCTCGGACTGGCCGAGGCGCAGCAATTCGCCCTGCTTGAGCGCGAACAGGCCAATCGAGATGAGCGAGGCGCGCAGCGCCTCGGGGAGCGCGTTGTCGGAGTTCGCCAGATCCTCGATCAGCAGCGTCCAGAGACGTCCGACGAAGGCGATCGCCTCGATCGTCTCGCGCGAAGCCGATCCGGTCGGCCGGGCGGTTTCGAGCAGCTTGACCGCCTGGTCCAGCGCTCGCCATTCGGTTGCTCGCGCGACGGCGCAATCGTCCTCGGCCGCGGCGATGTACGAGCTGTGATACATGGATGTCCTCCAGCTTGATTGGGTGTTGAGCGGAGCGGGGCGCTCAGCGCATGTAGTTGAGGATGCTGAGGCTCTGGAGCTTCACGGTCAGCGCGTAGGCCGTTTCCACCTGGGTGGTGAGCTGGTCGACGCGGACCTTCGCCTCATAGGGGTCGACGCCCTCGTTGGAGATGATCTGCTGGGCCAGGATGTCGCGCTGGGTCGTGAGCCTTTCGCTCGCGGTGGTGACCCTGGCCTGTGCCGAACCCAATTGCGCCTGATTGGCGATGAGACCCTGGATGGCGCCGTTGACGACCTTGATCGCCTCATCGACCAGCGCCTGGTAGGCGTTCTGGTTCAAGTTCTTGGTGCCGGTATCGGCGACCATGGTGTAGACCTTCGCCAGATCGCGCATCTGCTGCGAATTGGCGTTGGCCGAGACCTCGACGACTTCGTTGGGAGAAATCCGGCTCTGGATGTTCTTGTCGAGCGCGGTCGACCAGTTCGCTCCCCAGGCGGGATCGGCGAATTCATTGGAGAAGCTGGTCTGCAGGAAGGTCGTCATGTCGGCGGCCGTGATGTTGGCGGCGGCCGGATCATCCTGGGCGAAGCCGAAATAGCTGGTGAAGGCCGCATCGGCGGCCGCCTTGTTGGGGGCTGTGGCGCTCGAGAAATAATCCGTCAGCGGCTGCTGCTGCGTATTGATGCCGGCGAAGATGTATTGCCCGCCCATCGAGCTGTTGGCCGCGCCGATGGTGGCCTGGAGATTGTTCGTGGCCTCGGAGACGAGGACGTCGACGCCGCTTTCGCCGTTGCGGACGCTGAGCAGGGTCTTGAGGAAATTCTGGGCCGTGTCGAGCATGCCGCCAAGCGCCTGCTGGGTGACCTGGAGCCGTTGCGAGACGAGTCCGTTGGTGTCGATGATGCCGGAGGTACGGTCGTGCTGGTTGCGCAGATTGACCGTCATGCCGGTGCGGGCGCCGAGGCTGAGGCCGATATCGGCATAGCGGCCCGTCGTCATCTCCTTGTTGGCGCCGACCAGTTTCTCCTGCGCCTTCAGGATCGTGCTGCGCAGCATGGTCGACAGGGAGGTCGAGGAAACAGAACTTGTCTTCATGACGTCACCTCACAGCCTCGAGCAGCGAATTCAGCATCTTGTCGATCGTCGTGATCAGGGTCGAAGAAGCGCTGTAGGAGCGCTCCAGCTCCATCATCAGCGTCATCTCCTCGTCGATGTTGACGCCGGTGGCGTTCGACAGGGACTCTGAGGTGCGGTCCAGCAAGGCTTTCTGGTAGCCCAGCGTCGTGGTGCTGGACTGGCGCTGCGCCTCCAGCCAGCCGACCGAGGAACTGGCGAAGCCGGCCAGGCTGGTGCTGGGGTCGGCCTTGGCCGCCGGATCGAAGGAGCGATCGGCCGCCAGGGCGGTCAGCAGGCCCTGGATCCGGTCCGAATAGCTGGCCGCGCCGCTGGAATTGTAGACGTAGTTGGGGTTCGATGGGTCGGAGATGCCGCCGTCCCGGAGACGGTCGAGATCGCCGCCCTGGGTGGGATCAGCATTCGGGTTGATGCGGATCGAAGCCGCCAGGCCCGGCGAGACGGTGCCCGTCGCCGGAACCGCCGGGCCGCCGGGCCAGGTGAAGAGGCCGGCCTGGTCCGGCAGCGTCGCTGGCGTGCCCTGGTCGCTTTCCGCGAAGGCCTCGACCAGGCCGCGGGCGATCTCGTCGAGCTGGTTCTGATAGGTCACAGCGACATCGTCGCGGATGACCGAGGAGCCGTAGATCTGACCGGATTTCAGCGGCATCACGGAGTTGGTGCCGGTTACGGCGACGCCGTCGATGAAGACCGCGTTGCCCGCAGTGCCGGCACTGAGGGCATAGCTCGGCGCCATCGTCACGCTGCGCGGCGTCGTCTCGAACAAGGTGACGCCGCTATCGGTGTAGATCACCATGTCGTTGCCCGAGCGGGTCGAGACGCTGATGCCGATCTCCTCCGAGAGCTGGGACAGGATGCGGTCGCGCGAATCGAGCTGGTCGGTGATGTCGGAGCCGGCCTGAGTGCCCTTGACGATCGCCCGGTTCACTTGCTCGAACTCGGAGAGGAGGCCGTTGACGCGGTCGACGCCGGCGGCCATGTCGGCATCCGCCTGCTCGCGGACGCCGCTGACCGTGTCGCTGGCCTGGTTGAGCGCCCGGGCCAGCGCGTCGGCGCCGCTCAGGACATTCTGAGCCAGCAAAGGATCGTCGGGCGTGATGCTATATTGCTGCAGCGCGTTGTTGAGGCTGCCGAGCTTGGCGGCGACGGACTGGTCGAGCTCGGGATCGTTCACCGTGGCTTCGAGCTGGTCGAGCCCGTTGACGATCGCCTGTTGGGCGGAGGTCGTGGAGGTCGCGCTGAGCTTGTTGGTGAACAGCACGGTGTTCATCGTGCGGCCGATCGAGGCGACCTTCACCGCGCCACCATAGGTCGTGACCACGAGGCCGCTCTTGCGGTTGTAATAGTCGCTGTCGGCGCCCGCGACATTGCGCGAGATGACGGCGGTCTGCAGTCCGGTCACGGAGAGCGACGACTGGGCCACGTTCAGGGCGGATGACAGGCTCATTGGATTGCTTTCCGTTATTCTTCGTCTCGTATTCTTGTCGTCTGGTATTCTTGGCCGCAGCTCAGCGCTTCAGGTTGACCAGGACGTCGAGCAGTTCGGAGCCGGTCTGGAAGACCTTGGAATTGGCGGTGTAGCTGCGCTGCGACTCGATCATCGCCGTCAGCTCGGTCGCCAGGTCGACATTCGACTGTTCGAGCGCCTTGGAATTGATGGAGCCGAGGCCGCCGCTTCCCGGGAAACCGACGATGACGTCGCCCGACAGCTGGCTGACCGCATAGACATTGCCCGATAGCGGCGTGAGTTGGTCGACGCTGGGCACCGTGGCCAGCGGGATCTTGTAGGTGGCGATGCGGTTGCCGTTCTCGAACACGGCGTAGACCGTTCCGTCCGCGGCGATGTCGACGCTATCCACGGCGCTGGGCGCGTTTCCGTCGACGGCGAGCTCCATGTTCGTATCGGTCGCGACCTGGGAGGTCGCGCCGAAATCGAGCGTCATCGTGCTGCCGCCTGGAATCGCGACCCCGACCGTGGCCGGCGAGGTCGTCAACTGGCCCGCGCCGTCGAAGGTCAGCGTTGCCGTTGCCAGGGGAGCCGACCCGGCCGCGCCGTAAGGGAAACCCCCGGTGGTGGCGTTGGCGTCGGCCTTCGCGAAGACCGCGGCCTGCCATGTATCGGGCCCCGTGCCGGTCTTCGTCATGTAGACGTCGAGATAGACCTTGTTGCCCAAGGTGTCGTAAGTCACGATCGACGCCTTGCTGGAATAAGTGCTCCCCGCCACGTTGTCGGACGGCAGGCTGCCCGCCGCGACGACCGTCGCGTTGGAGTTAAGATTGCCCTTGAGCGTTCCGCTCGTGGTGGCGTTCGCCTCATAGGCGATGTTGGCCAAATTGACGCGCTGCAGCCCGTCCAGGCTGTTGGCCACCACGGAGACGTTGCCGTTGGTGATCGGGTAGCCCATCAAGTAAAAACCGGCCGAATTGACCAGGTCATGGTCGCCATTCTCGACGAAGGCGCCGGCGCGGGTCAGATAAGGCGTGCCGCCGGCATCGGAGACGACGAAGAAACCTTCCCCGTTGATGGCGAGATCGGTGGTGGAGGTCGTCCCCATGATCACGCCCTGGTTGGAAATGGCGTAGCGGGAGGTCGTTGAAACGCCGCCGGAATTGTATTCGCCGGCGCCTCCCTGAGAAATGAACGAGGAGAATTCCGTCGAGGCGCGCTTGTAACCGGTGGTGTTGACGTTGGCGATATTGTCGCCGACCGCGCTCATCTTGCTTGCCTGCGCCGCCATGCCGGACACGCCGGTTCGCATGATGCCGAAAATGCTCATTGCCACTCTCCAAGCTCAAATCTCGAATGGCATTACGCAATGAGTTGCTTGTGTGGAGCTTTCGTCTTGTTTCTTGTAAATCTTTAATAAATTTCTCATCGCGCAGACGAGAATTATACTGAGTTCCTCTCTTTATATAATAGATCCGCTTTTGCGCGGCCCTGGTGCCTTCCGGCGGAGGCTCTCCCACAGTCGGGTCGCTTGGTCGCGGCGACGCGAGAATCGCGCATGCTTAATTATTCGTTTATCGAACTAAATAAATACGTATCTGGATATTCATTTGGGGTTTTCGCAGCGTTGTTGTTGTTTTGCGTCGCAGCAATATTATATTGACGAGCAACATTCCGACACACAATCTGATATTGTTCCTGCTTCCTGTGAGGCGGGCTGAACCTGACGCTGGGGGGTGTCGATGTATATTGTTGTCGATGATCGAGCTTTGGTGACGGAGGGATATCAATCCCTCTTCACCGGCGAGGGCGTGCCATCAATCGGCTTCTCGCCATCCCGTTTCCAGGAATGGGTCGAGGATACGCCTGCCGACCATATCAAGAATGTCGAGGCCTTCCTTCTTGGTGATTGTGAAGGTCGCGCAAGTTTTCCCATGATGATCCGCCGCCGCTCGCAGGCTCCGGTCATCGCGATGAACGAGGCGACCTCACTCGAGAAGACCCTCGAGCTCTTCGCCGCCGGCGTCGACGACGTGGTTCGCAAGCCGGTTCATATCCGCGAAATCCTGGCGCGGGTCCATGCGATGCAGCGCCGGACCGACAAGCGACGCTCCACGGACGATGAGATCAACCGTGGCGATATCACGGTGTATTTCGACGGGCGTGATCCCGATGTCGGCGGCGACGTCATGATGCTGCCGCGCCGCGAGCGACGCATCCTCGAATTCATGATGCGCAATCGCGGACGCTGGGTCACCAAGACGCAAGTCTTCAACGCGGTCTATGGCCTGTTCGACGCGGAAGTGGATGAGGCCGTCGTCGAAAGCCATGTGAGCAAGCTGCGGAAGAAACTTCGCGCTAGACTTGGCCACGATCCGATCGATTCCAAGCGTTACCTCGGTTATACGATACTCTGACCTTTCGGGCGCCGACCTTGAGGCCGGCGTCCCGCGATGAAGCCAAAACGCTTTGGCTTGGTGTCGCCGTAAGCTCAATTTGAGCTGATGTTTTCCCTAAAATCCACAACAACAGCTTCGCACAAGTAACGCTTCGTATTGTTGCATTGCAACGATTTCGGGAGCGCCCCAGGTGGAGCCGATTTACCTCTTCGATATTGCCGCCAAAAAAGCGAATTGGCTTGCCGTTCGACAGAACGCCGTGGCGCAGAACGTCGCGAACGCCAATACGCCGCGCTACGGAGCGGTCGATGTCGAGCCTTTCGACGCCATCGTCAGGAAAACCACGCTCTCGGTGGCGGCGACATCGCCAAACCACATCACCACGACGCCGGCCGAGACCATGACGGCCAAGCAGCGCAAGGGCGAGAGCTGGTCGGTTGTCCATTCCGGCAATTCGGTCAGCCTCGAACAGGAAATGCTCAAGGCCGGCGACATCAGCCGCAACTACTCGCTGATGACGAACCTCGTGAAAAGCTTCCACCGCATGATGATGACCGCAGTCAAGAGCTGAACCGGTTGGATTTAAGCTTGAAAAGGCAAGATTAGACCATGATCGACCCTATTGACGCATCGCTCCGCATCGCCGGTGCCGGCCTCCAGGCCCAGTCGACGCGTGTGCGCGTCGTCTCCGAAAACCTGGCCAACGCGCAGTCGACCGGCAAGACCGCCGGCGCCGATCCTTACCGGCGCAAGACCGTGACCTTCGAGAACACCATGGACCGCGCGCTCGGCGCGGCTCTGGTCAAGATCAAGGGCGTCGGCGTCGACAAATCGGCCTTCCGCGTCGAGTTCGAGCCGAGCCATCCGGCCGCCGACGCGAAGGGCTACGTCAAAATGCCCAACGTCTCGATGCTGCTCGAAATGGCCGACATGCGCGAGGCCAATCGCTCCTACGAGGCCAACCTGCAGGTGATCAAGCAGGCGCGCTCGATGCAATCCATGACGATCGACCTGCTGAGGAACGGCTGATGTTGAACGCAATTTCCGCGCTTGCCCCGGTCGCGGGCCAAATCGGGCAGGGGCTGCAGAGCCTTGCCGCCTCGGCCGTCCGGCCGGGCCTTCCGGCCGAGGCCGCGACCCAGGCTCCCGGCGCCGACTTCGGCTCGGTCTTCGCGAGCGTCACCCAGGGCTTCGTCGACAATCTGGCGCAGGGCGAGGCCGCAGCCGTCGCCGGCGTCCAGGGCAAGGCTGCCGTCCAGGACGTGGTCCAGGCGGTGATGTCGGCGGAGCAGTCGCTGCAGCTGGCGATGGCCATGCGCGACAAGGTCGTCTCCGCCTACCAAGAATTCATCCACATGGCGATCTGAGGAGTCTGTCCCGAAACTCTACTCCGGAGGCCGTCCGACGCGGCTTTCTGCGCTTCCGGTGCTCACGGACATGAAGTCCGCTGCGCTCCGGTTCTCGAAATCCGCGCCAGCCAACTCACCGGAGCGAGTTTCAAAACAGACTCCGAGGAGCCAATCCCATGAAAGTAATCCCATGAAAGTCCTTGCCATCGCCGCGACGGGAATGAGCGCTCAACAGTTGAATGTTGAGGTCATCGCCAACAACCTCGCCAATATCAACACGACCTCGTTCAAGCGTGCGCGGCCCGAATTCACCGATCTGCTCTACCAGACCGAACGCTCGCGCGGCGTGCCCAATCGCGGCGGCGACGGCTCGATTCCGGAAGGCGCCTCGCTTGGTCTTGGTGTGCGCGCCGCGGCGATCCGCAACCTGCACATCCAGGGCGCGCTGACCCAGACCGGCAACAAGCTCGACCTCGCCATTGACGGCCGCGGCTGGTTCAAGGTCACGGCGCCCGAAGGCGAGACGCTCTACGCCCGCGCCGGAACCTTCAACACCAATGCCGATGGCGACATCGTCACGGCCGATGGCTATCTGCTCGACCCCGTTATCCGTGTTCCGGCCGATGCGACCGACATCACGATCAACGAATCCGGGTTGGTGCTGGCCAAGATCCCGACCGAGGTCCAGCCGCGGCAGCTCGGCCAGATCACGCTGGTCAACTTCGCCAATGATGCTGGCCTGGAACCGCTGGGCAGCAATCTCTACCGGGAGACCGTGGCCTCGGGCCAGCCGGTCGACGGCACGCCGGCCAGCACCAGCTTCGGCAAGCTGCGCCAGGGTTATCTCGAGGCGTCCAATGTCGATCCCGTGAAGGAGATCACTGCGCTCATCGCGGCCCAGCGCTCCTATGAGATGAACGCCAAGGTGATCACCGCCGCCGACCAGATGGCCGGCACCGTCTCCACCGGCATCCGGTAAGGAAGCCCAGCCATGACCCGAGTTCCGGCGCGATCATCGCTTCTGGCCGCCACCCTGTTCTGCCTGGGTGCAAGCTGCGCGCAGGCGGCGCCCGGCGACATTATGCTGCCGGTGCCCGTCGTCACGCTTTATCCCGGCGACGTCATCACCGATTCCCATCTGATCGACCGCGCCTTCAGGCAGGCGATGCGGGTGTCGGTCGACAACCGCCTGGCGCTTGTCGGCAAGGTGGCGCGCCGCACCCTGCTGCCGGGCCAGCCGATCCCGAGCAATGCGGTGGACGATGCGAAGGTCGTGCGGCGCGGCGTGCCAACGCAGGTCATCTTCCGCGAGAGCGAGATGGTGATCACAGGCATCGTCGAGCCGCTGCAATCGGCTTCGGTCAACGAGATGGTGAAGGCGCGCAACCCCGATACCGGCCTGACGGTGATCGGCGTCGTCCAGGCCAACGGCACTATCCGCGTCGGAGGCGAATGATGGCGTTCCGGTCGAGATGCGTCGCCTTCCTCTGCGCGCTCATGATGGTAGCTCATGGCGCCACTCCCGCCTGGGCGACCGTCCGGATCAAGGATATCGCCGGGCTCCAGGGCGTGCGCGACAATCAGCTCGTGGGCTACGGCCTGGTGATCGGCCTGCAGGGCACGGGCGACAGCGTCCGCAATTCGCCCTTCACCGGCCAGGCGCTGCAATCCATGCTCGACCGGCTCGGCGTCAATGTCCGCAACAGCACGCTGCGCACCCGCAATGTCGCGGCGGTCATCGTGACGGCCGACCTGCCGCCCTTCGCCGGGCGCGGCAGCCGCATCGATGTCAGCGTCGCCTCGATGGGCGATGCGACCTCGCTGCTCGGCGGCACGCTCGTGGTGACCTCATTGCTCGCTGCCGACGGGCAGACCTATGCGCTGGCCCAGGGCCGGCTCAATGTCTCCGGCTTCTCGGTCCAGGGCGAGGCGGAGCGAGTGACGCAGGGCGTCGCCACGGCAGCGCGGATTCCGGGCGGCGCCTTGGTCGAGCGCCAGGTGGCCGACCAGCTCGCCAGCCTGCATGTCCTGTCGCTTGAATTGCGCAACCCGGATTTCGCCACGGCCGAGCGGGTTGCGGGCGCGATCAACGCCTTCAGCCGCGAGCGCTACAAATCGACCGTCGCCTTCGCGCTCGACCACCGCACCATCAGCCTGACACGGCCGGTCAATCTCTCGACCACCCGCTTCATCGCCGAGATCGAGCGCCTGACGCTGGAGCCGGATTCTCCCGCCCGCGTCGTTGTCGACGAGCGCACCGGCACGGTCGTGATCGGCCGCGACGTCAAGATCTCCACCGTTGCCGTGACGCATGGCAATCTCACCGTCCGCGTCACCGAGACGCCGACGGTGTCGCAGCCCGAGCCGCTGAGTAATGGCGAGACGGTCGTCGTGCCCCGGACCACGGTCACGGCGACGCAAGGGGGAACGGGCCGGCTCGCCATCATCAATGGAGCGAACCTGCATACGCTGATGCGGGGTCTCAACCAGATCGGGCTGAAGCCTGCCGGCATCATTGCGATCCTTCAGGCGATCAAGACCGCGGGCGCCCTGCAGGCAGATCTTGTCGTTCAATAGATCTATTCCAGGGGTTGAGAGCATTGCTCCTGCGAAAAACCGGTACCCACTTTTTCGCGCAATGCTCTAGCTTCGCTACATGCTTGGGAAGCGCCGGGATCACTTGTTGATCCCGGCGTTTTTCTTGGATTCTGCCGGCTCGCCTTCGTCGAGGTCAGCCCCGCGAAAGCATCGCGCCCGATAATCTCATCATATCATTCAAGCGAGTTGCTCGTAATGCTGCTGAGGAAGTCTCTGGGCGGTCCGTTGCTGTCAGTCGCCATCCTGGCGTCGGCCGGCATGCCGCTGGCCTCACAGGCGCAGACGCCGAGGACGACGCCACCCGCCGCGGCCTCGGGGACCTCCGACGCTGCGAATTTCTGCGCCAGCATCCGCGATTCCGCGGCCGAGGCCCGTTTTGCATGGCAGGCCAATACTTTGAAGACGCTCGAAGCCAAGCTGACCGACACGCTCAAGAAGCTCGAGGAGCGCAAAGCCGAGCTCGAGGCCCTGACCGCCAAGCGCGATGCCGAAATCCAGCAGACCGAAACGCGCATCACCGAGATCTTCGCGCGAATGCGCCCCGAGGCGGCGGCGCTGCAGTTGGCAGCGATGGATGAGGCGATGGCCGTCTCGCTCCTGGGCAAGCTGCCGCCGCGCACGGCCAGCGCCGTGCTGAACGAAATGGAGGCCGCGCGCGCGGCCCAACTCGCCGAAGCCCTGGGCGGCCGCCGTGCGCCCGCCAACAGAACGCCAACAACCGGAGTCCAGACCCGATGAAGGCTCTCATCCTCGCGGCTTGTGCCGTCACGCTCGGCGGCTGCTCGCAAGATCTGGCCGAACTCAACCGCGAACCGCAATTGTCCCGCGTCGGCAGCGGCCTGTCGACGCCGCGCGAAGCGATTCCGGTCGGCCAGCAATCGGGCCGCCCGGTCGATGTCTCGTTCAACTCGATCTACACGCGCCATAGCGAGGATCTGTTCCGCGACACCCGGGCGATGAAGCTCGGCGACGTCGTCACGGTACGCATCTCGATCAAGGACAAAGCCAAGCTCGACAACAACTCAGACCGCTCGCGCAACTCGGTCGCCAAGTTCGGGCTCGATTTCCTCGCCGCCTTCGGCGGCAGTTCGAGCTCGGCCAACCTCAACTCGAATGTGAATTCCGAATCCTCGTCGCGCGGCAAGGGGCTGACCGACCGCTCCGAGGAGGTCGATCTCTCCGTCGCCGCCGTCGTCACGGAAATCCTGCCCAACGGCAATCTGATGATCAACGGCTCGCAGGAGGTGCGCGTGAACTACGACATGCGCGTCCTCAACATCGCCGGCATGGTGCGGCCGCGCGACATCACCGGCACGAATACGATCTCCTATGACAAGATCGCCGAGGCGCGGATTTCCTATGGCGGCCGCGGTCGCGGCATGGAGGTGCAGCAGCCGGGCTGGGGCCATCAGGTCTATGACCGGGTCATGCCGTTCTGATGGCCGCGCCCAAGCCCAAACTGCCGGCCGGCCGGAAACGCTCCAGACGCTCCCTGCCGGCGCTGCGGGCAGCAGTGCCGACCGTGCTGCTGACCCTGCTCGCGGCCGGCGCCGGCGCGCTTTGGGGCACCCGCGTCATCGGCACGGTCGAGACCACCGTGATGAAGCGGATGGAGGAGGCCTCGCCTCATCTCAGCGTCAATCCTGCGCTGGCCGGTGGCCTGGTGCTCAAGCGGCTCGCGCCGATCGTGACCAATCTCGCCGCACCGGCGAATGCCTGGGTGCGCATCGAGGCGGCGCTGGTGTTGGAACAGAAGGCGGCGCTGAGCGCCGAGCCGCTGATCGGCGCCATCACCGAGGATATCCTGGCCTTCCTGCGCAGCGTCACGGCGCGGCAGATGGAGGGCGCCGCGGGTCTGCGAAATCTGCGCGAGGACCTCACAGAGCGGATCGCCGTGCGCTCGAAAGGCCTCGTCCGCGACATCATCATCGAAACCCTGGTCGTCCAGTGATCAAGTCAGCCGCGACGCTCATTTTCCTGTTGGCCGGGGTCGCCACCGCCGGTGCCCAGTCGCTCGGGCTCGACGGGCTGTTGCCCCCGGGCGGGGCCTCGGCCTCCGGCCGTATCGTGCAGATCGTGGCGATGCTCACGATCCTTTCGGTCGCGCCCGGGCTGCTGATGATGGTGACGAGCTTCAGCCGCTTCGTGATCGCCTTGTCGTTCCTGCGCTCGGGGCTCGGCCTGCAGAGCACGCCGGCCAATCTGATCCTGATCAGCCTGGCCCTGTTCATGACCTTTTTCGTGATGGCGCCGACCTTCGACAAGGCCTGGCAGAACGGCGTCCTGCCGCTGGTCGAGAACAAGATCGGCGAAGGCGAGGCCTATACCAAGATCACCGAGCCGTTTCGGGATTTCATGCTGACGCAGACCCGCCCGGCCGATCTGCGCCTCTTCGCCGATATCGCACCGCAAAGCATCCGGCCGACCGACCCGACGCAGAGCGTTGATCTGCGGATCCTGATTCCGTCCTTCATGATCTCGGAATTGCGGCGCGCCTTCGAGATCGGCTTCCTGATCGCCCTGCCGTTCCTCGTCATCGACATGATCGTCGCGACGGTGGTGATGTCGATGGGCATGATGATGCTGCCGCCGACCGTGATCTCGCTGCCCCTGAAGGTGATCTTCTTCGTCCTGATCGACGGCTGGAATCTCCTGATCGGCGGATTGGTCAGATCGTTTTCCTAGGCAGCCGGGGGAGATGTCCGAGTTGTTCCGTGGCTGTCCAAATCAGATGACCGGCGCGTCATCGAAGCGCGCCCGTTCTGGAGTGAGGTGAATGAAGATCCTGGCCATCGACGACACCAAGACCCTGCTCAGCCTGCTCTGCCTGACATTGCGCAATGCCGGCCATGACGTGGCGGCGGCGGAGAATGGCGAGGAGGGCTTGGCGACCTTCGACAAGTTCAAGCCGGATCTGGTGATCACCGACCTCAACATGCCGTTGATGGACGGTATCGAGTTCACCCGCGCCTGCCGGGCGAGGCCCGAGGGGCAGAACATCCCGATCATCATGCTGACCACCGAGAACGGCGCCGAGATCAAGGCGGAAGGCCGCCGCGCCGGCGCCAGCGCCTGGATGGTCAAGCCCTTCGAACCATCGACACTGCTCGGCATCGTCGCCCGCTATCAGGGCTGAGGGCGAGAACAGGGGCGTCGATGGCGGGGCTTGCGTCGGCAGTCGCCCGTCAAAGCCAATCCGACCAGCAGTCCTGATGGCTCTCCCAGCGCTCGACCGCTTCAAGCAAGGCGAGGAGCTCGGCCTCCTCGCGCGAGCCCGGCGAGGCATGCGCGATCTCGTCGATCCGCTGTGTGGCGCGTTCGTGGTCGTCTTCGGTGTGAATGCGCACGCGTTGCTGCAAGGTCATCGGCAACTCCACTGATCGCGGGCTCATAGCCTGCGTTCGATGTCAGTTTCACGAAGACGATGACGTGCAAAAAGGATGCCGGCGGATTCTCCTGGATGCGCGCAGAACTGCGCCATCCAGCTCGCATGGACCGTCGCTGCGGCGGCGCGCTCGTGCGAATCGAGGCTCCGATTTTCGCGCCGCTTCCGGCTCAAAGCAAAAAGGCCGCCCTTTCGAGGCGGCCTTTTGTCCCTGTATCTCAAGGGCTTCATATGGTGGGCGCGACAGGGATCGAACCTGTGACCCCTACGATGTCAACGTAGTGCTCTCCCGCTGAGCTACGCGCCCGTCTGCCGCGTCGGGATACGTCGCGGCCGCCGGAACAGGGTGTCACCGTTGCCGGCTGACCATGTTGCGAGGTGTGCGGCTATAGCGGCTCATGCGGCGCCTTGCAAGCCGCTTGAGCTGCAAAAGCGTCAAGCCGCCAGAAGCTTTTCGACCTCGCTGACGAGCTCGCGCAGATGGAAGGGCTTGGACAGCACCTTGGCATCCTTGGGCGTCTGCGAATCGGGGTTCAAGGCGACTGCCGCGAAGCCCGTGATGAACATCACCTTGATATCGGGATCGAGCTCGGTGGCGCGCCGCGCCAATTCGATGCCGTCCATCTCCGGCATCACGATGTCGGTCAGGAGCAGCTCGAAGGGCTCTTCGCGCAGGCGGTTATAGGCCGAGAGGCCGTTGTCGAACGAGGCCACGTCATAGCCCGCATTCTGCAAGGCCTTGACCAGGAAGCGGCGCATGTCGTTGTCGTCTTCAGCGAGAAGTATCTTCGTCATGGGCCTGCTATGTCCGTCCCGAAAGGCCTGTCTCAGGATGAAGGCCGCCGGGCGCGGCGGTTTCCATCCGGTCGTAGTGTCTGGCGCCTGCGCCATATCCCGGGCCGGCGAGCAGCCGGGTTAGCCGGCCGGCTGCAGGCTTGGAACCATGTACTTCTATAAGGCATGCGCATGGTAAACAACGCGTGAATCCGGTCTTGGTTAAACAGCCGCGCGGGTAATGCTTCTACCGCGCCGTTTTGTGTGCTTCAGTTCGGCGACATGAGCTCTCCAACCGCCTTCTTCAAAGCCGATCCCGAGGATGTCGTCGCCGAGATCGAGCGGCCCTTCACGCTGCATCAGCCGGCGCTGCAGGTCGTGCCCGTGGTGGTCGACGTGCCCCACGCTGGGCGGCGCTATCCCAAGGCCTTCGTCGAGGGCGCGCGATTGCCGCTGCGCAGCCTGCGCCGCTCCGAGGACGCCTATATCGACCTGCTCTTCGCCCAGGCCGTGGCGCTTGGAGCTCCGCTGCTGGTCGCCGAGTTCCCGCGCGCCTTTCTCGACGTCAATCGCGAGCCCTATGAGCTCGATCCGCGCATGTTCGACGGCCGTTTGCCGGCCTTCGCCAATACGCGCTCGATGCGGGTCGCGGGTGGGCTCGGCACGATTCCGCGAATCGTCGGCGATGCGCATGAGATCTATTTCGGCCGCATCCCGGTCGAGGAGGGGCTGGCGCGGATCGATGCGCTCTACCGGCCCTATCACGCCGGCTTGCGCAGTCTGATCCAGCGCACGCATGGCGCCTTCGGCACCTGCATCCTGGTCGATGCCCATTCGATGCCGTCGAGCGGGCTCGATCGCGACGGGCTCGCCAAGGCCGACGTCATCCTGGGCGATCGCTTCGGCACCAGCGCCTCGGGCTATATCGTCGACATCGCCGAGGAGGCCTTCCGGCGGCTGGGCCTGAGCGTTACGCGCAATCGGCCTTATGCCGGGGGCTTCATCACCGAGCATTACGGCGCGCCGACCTCGGGCGTGCACGCGCTGCAGATCGAGGTCAACCGCGCGCTCTACATGAACGAGGCGACGCTGGAGCCGCATGCCGGCTTTGTGGAACTGGAGCGGGGCGTGACCGCGGCGATGGCGGATTGCTTCGCGCGCTGGAGCGGCTGGCTCGACGAATGGCGCGAGGCGGCCGAATAGAGCATCGGCTCCGAAAAATGGGGCGCGGTTTTCGGAGCAGGCCGATGCGAAATAAAAAATCGCCGACGGCCGGATTGCTTGCGGCCGCAACCCAGAAAAAAGGGCCGCACACTTGCGTGGCGGCCCAAGTCTAGGGAGGAAACGCCCAAGGAGGGCAACGAAGGCTTGAGGTGATCGCCCCTTCGCACTGCACAATATGACGGTGCAGCGCAAAAACGCAAGTGGCTTTGCGTAAAGTCTTATGCGCCATGCGTTAGACGCGGGAATGAACGCGTGTTGCCGGCCGGTTCCCTTGTTTTTCGGCGTTTCCGCTTGCATGACAGGCTCGTGCCGCATGGCTGCGGTCAGGTGCAATGCTGCGCAGCAACAAAATAATGGGAGACTGGTATATGAGCACTGTCGATTTCGGCGCTTTCATTACCGAACTGGCGACGCAGTCCGGTCAGGCGATTCTCCCGTTTTTTCGCGCCCATCATGCCACCGAAGACAAATCGCTCGGCGGCGTGTTCGACCCGGTGACGGAGGCCGACCGGGCCGGCGAGAACGTGATGCGCCATCTGATCAAGCGCAGCTTCCCCGCCCATGGCGTGCTCGGCGAGGAGTTCGGCAATGAGAACATCGACGCCGAATATGTCTGGGTGCTCGATCCGATCGACGGCACGCGCGCCTTCATCTCCGGCATTCCGGTCTGGGGCACGCTGATCGGGCTGACGCGCGGCGGCGTGCCGGTCTATGGCATGATGCACCAGCCCTTCACGGGCGAGCGCTATTCCGGCGATGGCCGGCAGGCGCGCTATGAGGGGCCCAACGGCCCGCGCGTCCTGCGCACGCGCCAGATCACGTCGCTCGGCGAAGCGACGCTGATGACCACGTCGCCGGCGCTGTTCAAGGGCGCGGAGGCTGAAGCCTATGCCCGCGTCGAGAGCCAAGTGCGGCTGCCGCGCTATGGCTGCGATTGCTACGCCTATTGCATGCTGGCGGCCGGCCATGTCGATCTGGTGATCGAATCCGGCCTCAAGCCTTACGACATCGTCGCGCTGATCCCGATCATCGAGGGCGCGGGCGGCATCGTCACCTCATGGGATGGCGGCAGCGCCGCCGGGGGCGGCACGGTCATCGCCGCTGGCAACAAGACGTTGCATCAGGCCGCGCTCAGCCTGCTCGCCGGTTGAGCTGGCCGCGGCATTGTCCTCGCCGGGAATGAAGGCGTCGAAGGCCGCCCAGAACTGGGCGCGGATCTCGTCGCTCTCCATCAGGATCTCGTGGCGTGCGGTCGGCAGGACGAGAGCGGCCCCGGTCTTGAGCCGTGCCGCGAAGCGCTCGATCGCCGGGGTGGAAACGATCGGGTCCTGGCCGGCGGCGATGACCAGCGTCGGCACGCGAATCTCGCGGGCGGCGGAGGGCGCGTTCAAGCGCGCCATCAATTGGAAGGCCGTATGCACCCAGGCGATCGTCGGGTCGCCGATGCACAGATGCGGCGCGCCCGCCGAGAGCGCGCTGTTGCGGGCATAACGGGCGGGATCGCTGGTCAGCCGGTTGCCCTCGAAGGGCTTGGTCGCGATCGCGGTGTCGCCGCCGCCAGGCACGAAGGATTTGCCCAGGCCGAGCCAGAACAGCAGGTTTGCCAGCCGCCGCGCCATATCGGGGCGCTCGATCATCGAGAGGCCCAGCATCGGGGCGAGCGCCACCAGCCGCGAGACCGGCAAGGCGTCGCGGCGCGCGGCGTCCAGGCACAGGGCCGCGCCCATCGAATGCGCCAGCACGAAATAGGGCTCGGGCAGCGTCTCGCGCATCTGCGCCAGCGCCAAGGCGAGGTCGTGCTCATAATGTCTGAGCCAGCCGACATGGCCCTTGCGCCGGCGCCGTACGAAACGCTGCGAGCCGCCCTGGCCGCGCCAGTCGAAGCTGATCACATGGAAGCCGCGTCGGCGCAGCTCAACGATCGTCTCGCTGTAGCGCTCGATGAATTCGGCCCGCCCCTGGACGAGGAGGATGGTGCCGCGCATCGGCTTGACCGTCGGCCGCCAGCTCGCGAAGCGCAGTTGCGCGCCGTCGCGCGTTCTGGCGAACCAGGCCTTGCCATGCCCGGGGACGGGATAATCGGGATGGGCGAAGAGCTGGGCCTCGGCCATCAGGGCAGGACGCGAAACAGGGGGAGGCAAACTTTCGCGTGAGGCATGCTCTGAACCCCAGGTTGACGACCAGGTTTTTCGTATGCGGACATGACAGTCTGCATGCGGCGCGATCGAAGGACTTTCGAATCGGGCAGGCCTTCGCGAATCAGACATGCCTTCGCGGCCGCGCCACTCTGTTTATGCGCGCCTCCGCGCCCCCTTGAAAAGCCGAAAAGGCGAGACCAGATCATCTCTGCGCAGGCCAAGACCGGCTGCGCGAACTAAACCAGGCCCGTGCTCATGATGAGGCGGGCTGGACCAGATTTGTCGCTTCCCAGGAGGACATCCATGCGTCACTTCGATCTTTCCCCGCTCTATCGCTCGACCGTCGGCTTCGACCGCCTGTTCTCGCTGCTTGACCAGGCCACCGCCGCCGAGGCTGCGCCGAGCTATCCGCCCTACAACATCGAGCGCACTGCCGAGAACGCCTACCGCATCAGCATCGCGGTGGCGGGCTTTGGCGAATCCGACCTTGCCATTGAGAGCAAGGAGAATGCGCTGACGGTGCGCGGCGAGAAGCAGAGCACCGAATCCGCTGAAAAACGCGAGGTTCTGCATCAGGGCATCGCTGCGCGCGCTTTTGAGCGTCGCTTCCAGCTTGCCGATTATGTGCAGGTGACCGGTGCCAGCCTCGAAAACGGCTTGCTCCATATCGATCTCGTCCGCGAGATCCCCGAGGCGAAGAAGCCGCGCCAGATCGCGATCGGCGGGTCCAAGCCCGCCAAGGTGCTCGAGGCCAAGGTCGCCAAAGCCGCGTAACGCAGCAAGGCCGCGTAACGCGCGCCTGACCTGAAGCCTTGAAACGAATGGGGCGTCCCCGGGTGACCGGGGACGCCCTTTCCTTGTCCGGAGGCCGTGAAGCCGGCTGGCGTCAATCCAGCGGCGCAACCGGAACGGCCGGTGTCTCGGGCTTCGGCGTCGAGGGCGTCGCATCTTGGATTTGGACCGGGGGCAGTTCGACGGGCGCGACAGTGATGCCCGAGGGGTCGGCGCGGGCCAGCGGCGGCTTGCGCTCCGCCTCGTCCGTGCCGCGCACGTCGTTGGGGTTGACGAGCTGGGGGTTGACGAGCTGGGGCTTGTCCGCGCCGGTTGCGGGGTTGGCCGGGCCGGGTGTCGGCAGCGCCGGCGCCGCTGGTGAGCTCGGGGCTATCGTCGCGGGGGCGCTGGCCGTCGCGGCCGGCTTCTCCGCCGGGTTGAGCGGTTCGGCCGCATGCGGCGGCGCGGCCGGGCTCGGCGGCAGGATAGTCGCCGGGGCACTCGCCTGGCCCTGCGGCTTCAGCGAGGGCGGGCGCTCGGGTGGGCGCGGTACCAGCCGCGGCGCCGGCCTGTCGTCGCGCGGATCGACGCGGGCGATATGCGGGGCGGGTGCGGGCCTCGGCCGTGCATCGGGCAGGGGGATGCGGTCGACCAGGTCGCCGCTATGGGCGTCGAAGATCAAGCGGGCGCGGCCGCCATTGGCGGTCTGGCCGTCGATCACATAGGAGGAGCCGGTGCGCACCATCCGGTCGACCCGGGCGAGGCCGAAGTCGCGCGCGGCGATGCGGCCGATGGAGCGGGGCGGAACCGGAGCGGGAGGCAGCGGCGCGTAGCGTTCGTAATAGCCGCGCGGATAGGCCTCTTCCTCCTCATAGAGGTAGTACTGCGCTGCCGCTCCGCCAACCGAACCTGCGAGCGCGCCGGCCACCGCCAGGCTCGTCAGGACCAGGCGCGAGGGCGCGGTCGATCGAAAAACCATGTCGTCTCCTTTGGGCGACTGAATTGGGTCTTCAGTCTTCCTTAGGGATTACGGCGTGCGTGGGGCTGAAATCGGGGGAGAATTCAGCCTTTTGCCGCAGCGAACACATTGATAAGGCGCTCGACATCCGCCTCGCTGGTCGAGAACGCCATGACGAAGCGGCCGATGGTCTCGCCCTCCGCGAAGGGGATATCCTTCGGCAGCGCGGTCTGCGACCAGGGCAGGTAGCCGACACCGGCCTCCTTCAGCTTCGCCTGGAGGTCCGCCGACAGAATCGGAAACACCTGATTGACCTGGCAGGGCCAGGCGAGCGGGATGTTCAGGGCGATGAGCGCATCGGCCAGGCGCTTGGCCATCGCATTGGCGTGGCGCGCCAGCTCGAGCCAGTGGCCGCCACCAAGCAGGCCCTCGAACTGCGCCCCGATCAATCGGCCCTTGGACAGGGTGTGGCCCGCCCGCTTGCGCCGCCACTTCATCTCGGCCGCCGCCTCGGGCTGGAAGAAGATCACGGCCTCCGCCGCCCAGGCGCCATTCTTGGTGCCGCCGAAGGACAGCACGTCGACGCCGGCCTGCCAGGTGATCGCCGCCGGCGAGCAGCCAAGTGCGACGAGCGCGTTGGTGAAGCGGGCGCCGTCCATATGCATGGTCAGGCCGCGCGGTGCGACGGCATCCTTCAGGGCGCGCACCTCGGCTGGGGTGTAGATCTGCCCGCATTCCGTCGCCTGCGTGATCGAGATCGCCTGCGGCTGGACCTGATGCAGCGCGCCTTCGCGCATGCGGGCGAGGGCCTGCGTCACGGGGCCGGGCGCGATCTTGTTGCCGGCACCTGGCAGGCCGACGAGCTTGGCGCCGTCGCTGAAGAATTCCGGCGCGCCGCATTCATCGTCGGCGACATGGCTTTCCTCATGGGTCAGCACCGCGCCCCAGGGGCGGGTGATGCTGGCGAGCGCCAGGGAGTTGGCCGCCGTGCCGCTGGCGACGAGGAAGACCGCGACCTCATGCTCGAAGATCTCGGCGAAGAGGCGCTCGGCGCGGCCTGTCCAGGCGTCCGTGCCATAGGCTGTCGCGGTGCCGTCATTGGCGGCCGCCAATGCTGCCATGACGGGGGCGCTGGCGCCGGCGGTGTTGTCGCTGAAGAAGTTCATATCCAAGGGGTAGCGCCGGGTTGTGACGCTAACAAGCGCGCCGACGGATCGCCGATCTGCATGCGACGATGGTCGAAACGGGGCAGGGGCTGGAAAACCGGCGGAAAACAAGAAGCGTGCTGGCAATGTTGGGCTTTCGCTCCGGATATGTCTTGGGGGCGAGCGATATCGCAATAAAATTTCGGCCCCACCCGCAATCGGTGCTTGTGCCGAGATTAGAATTCTGGCAAATTCATCGTGATAGGACAGTGTTGCTGTCCCATTTTCACTGCGCCGACCGTGAGCCGCCTAGCGCTTGCGGCGGCCGATCGCAACGGAGCGGACACATGACGAGGGGTAAGGCCACAACCGCCAAAACCAATCGTACGCGCGCCGCCCGTAAAGCGGCGGCTTAGACAGGCGCGGCAGGGCGACAAGCCCGAGGCGCCTGCGGAGGACGCGGGCGCCCCAAGACAGCGCAAGCCACCCTCTCCAGGAATGACTTGGCCACGTTGGCCCCATCCTTGCTGCATGCCCGATCGGGCTCGGCACGAGGGCTGGCGCGGCGAAGGATGGTGTGGACTCGAAGGCGACTGTTGGCGGAAGCTGGCAGGCAGCGTGAAGCGGGGTTTGACGATGAGCGAAACCAGCAAGTCGAGCGTGGCGGCGGCAGCTGCGGCTTTCCCGGCAGTGCGTGATCCTGCAATGCCCGAGCGCCAGGGGCTCTACGACCCGTCCTACGAGAAGGATTCCTGCGGTGTCGGCTTCATCGCCGACATGAAGAACCGCAAGACCCATGCGATTGTCCAGCAGGGCTTGCAGATCCTGCATAATCTCGATCATCGCGGCGCCGTCGGGGCGGACCCCAAGCTCGGCGACGGCTGCGGCATCCTTGTCCAGATCCCGCATGGCTTCTTCATGGAGGAGTGCGCCAAGCTCGGCATCGAATTGCCGGCGGCCGGCCACTACGCCATCGGCCAGTTCTTCATGCCCCAGGAAGCCGAGGATCGCGCCGTCTGTGAGGAGATCGTGGCGCAGGCCGTCACCGAGGAGGGGCTGATCTTCCTGGGCTGGCGCGACGTGCCGGTCGACTCGTCCGATCTCGGCGAGGCCGTGAAGGAGAGCGAGCCGGTCCATCGCCAGCTCTTCGTCGGCCGTCCGGCCGAGATCGCTGACGAGGACGATTTCGAGCGCAAGGTCTATGTCCTCAGAAAGTCGGTCTCCAACAAGGTCTATAAGCGCCAGGATCGCGCCACCGCGACCTATTACCCGGTCTCGATGTCGGCCCGCACCATCGTCTACAAGGGCATGGTGCTGGTGACCCAGCTCGGCTCCTATTTCAAGGATCTGACCGATACGCGCTTCGTCAGCGCGCTCGCGCTGGTCCATCAGCGCTTCGCCACCAACACCTTCCCGTCCTGGCGGCTCGCCCACCCCTACCGGATGGTGGCGCATAACGGCGAGATCAACACGCTGCGCGGCAACGTCAACTGGATGGCGGCGCGCCAGGCCTCGGTCGATTCCGAACTGTTCGGCCCCGATATCTCGAAGCTCTGGCCGATCTCCTACGAGGGCCAGTCCGACACAGCCTGCTTCGACAATGCGCTCGAATTCCTGGTCCAGGGCGGCTATTCGCTGGCTCACGCCATGATGATGCTGGTGCCCGAGGCCTGGGCCGGCAATCCGCTGATGGATGAGGAGCGGCGCGCCTTCTACGAATATCACGCCGCGCTGATGGAGCCCTGGGACGGGCCGGCCGCGATCGCCTTCACCGATGGCCGCCAGATCGGCGCGACGCTCGACCGCAACGGCCTGCGTCCGGCGCGCTATCTCGTCACCGATGACGGGCTCGTGGTGCTGGCCTCCGAGTTCGGCGTGCTGCCGATCCCCGAGGAGCGCATCGTCCAGAAGTGGCGCCTGCAGCCGGGCAAGATGCTGCTGATCGATCTCGAACAGGGCCGCATCATCGGCGACGACGAGATCAAGACGAGCCTGTGCCTCGCCAACCCCTACAGGGACTGGCTGAAGCGCACCCAGATCGTGCTGGAGGAATTGCCCCCGGTCGAGGCACGGGCGCAGCGCACCGATGTGCCGCTGCTCGATCGCCAACAGGCCTTCGGCTACACCCAGGAAGACACCAAGCTCCTGATGGCGCCGATGGCCGTGACCGGCCAGGAAGCTGTCGGCTCGATGGGCACGGACACGCCGATCTCGGCGCTCTCGTCGAAGTCGAAGCTGCTCTACACCTATTTCAAGCAGAACTTCGCGCAGGTCACGAACCCGCCGATCGACCCGATCCGCGAGGAGCTCGTGATGAGCCTCCTCTCCTTCATCGGACCGCGTCCCAACATCCTCGACCTGGAGGGCACCTCTCGGCGCAAGCGGCTCGAGGTGCGCCAGCCGATCCTGACCAATGACGATCTCGAGAAGATCCGCTGCATCGGCCATTACGAGGACCGCTTCGACACCAAGACGATCGACATCACCTATCCCGCCCGCGATGGCGCGGCCGGCATGGAGCATGCGATCGAGCGGCTCTGCGAGCGCGCGGAGGCTGCCGTCAACGGCGGCTACAACATCATCATCCTGTCCGACCGGCAGGTCGGCCCGGACCGCATCCCGATCCCGGCGCTGCTGGCGACGGCGGCCGTGCACCACCACCTGATCCGCAAGGGCCAGCGCACCTCGGTCGGCCTCGTGCTGGAATCGGGCGAGCCGCGCGAGATCCATCACTTCGCCTGCCTCGCCGGCTTCGGCGCCGAGGCGATCAACCCCTATCTCGCCTTCGAGACGCTGGAGGCCCTGCTCGAGGCCGGCGAATTCCCCAGGGAGGTCGACCGTTACGAGGTGGTGAAGCGCTTCATCAAGTCGGTCGGCAAGGGCATGCTCAAGGTCATGTCCAAGATGGGCATCTCGACCTACCAATCCTATTGCGGCGCGCAGATCTTTGATGCTGTCGGGCTCAAGACCGAGACGATCGTGAAGTATTTCACCGGCACGATCTCCTCGATCGAGGGCGTCGGCCTGCCCGAGATCGCGGAAGAGACCGTGCGCCGCCACCGCGACGCCTTCGGGGATTCGCCGATCTATCGCGACTCGCTCGATATCGGCGGCGAATACGCCTTCCGCCTGCGCGGCGAGGACCATGCCTGGACGCCGGAGAACATCGCTCTGCTCCAGCATGCGGTGCGCGGCAATGCGCAGGACAAGTACAAGGCCTATGCCGAGCTGGTGAACGACCAGAGCTCGCGCTTCTCGACGATCCGCGGCCTGTTCCAGATCAAGGATGTGGATGCGCTCCAGCGCAAGCCGATCCCGATCGAGCAGGTCGAGTCGGCCGCTTCCATCGTCAAGCGCTTCTCGACCGGCGCGATGTCCTTCGGCTCGATCAGCCATGAAGCGCATTCGACGCTCGCCATCGCGATGAACACGATCGGTGGCAAGTCGAACACCGGCGAGGGCGGCGAGGAGCCGGAACGCTTCGTGCCGATGGCCGACGGGCGCTCGATGCGCTCGGCGATCAAGCAGGTGGCGTCGGGCCGCTTCGGCGTGACGACGGAGTATCTCGTCAATTCGGCGATGATGCAGATCAAGATCTCTCAAGGCGCCAAGCCCGGCGAGGGCGGCCAGCTTCCTGGCCACAAGGTCGATGCGCGCATCGCCAAGGTACGCCATTCGACGCCTGGCGTCGGCCTGATCTCACCGCCGCCGCATCACGACATCTATTCGATCGAGGACATCGCCCAGCTCATCTTCGATCTGAAGAACGTCAACCCGGCCGCCGACGTCTCGGTCAAGCTCGTCTCCGAGCTCGGGGTCGGCACGGTTGCGGCCGGCGTCGCCAAGGCGCGCGCCGACCACATCACCATCTCGGGCTATGAGGGCGGCACGGGCGCGTCCCCGCTGACCTCGATCAAGCATGCCGGCTCGCCCTGGGAGATCGGCCTCGCCGAGACCCACCAGATCCTGGTGATGAACAAGCTGCGCGGTCGCATCGCGCTGCAGGTCGATGGCGGCTTGCGCACCGGGCGCGACATCATCATCGGCGCGTTGCTCGGGGCCGACGAGTTCGGCTTCGCGACCGCGCCGCTGATCGCGGCGGGCTGCATCATGATGCGCAAATGCCATCTCAACACCTGCCCGGTCGGCGTCGCGACGCAGGATCCGGTCCTGCGCAAGCGCTTCAAGGGCGCACCCGAGCACGTCATCAACTTCTTCTTCTTCCTCGCCGAGGACGTGCGCGAGATCATGGCGAGCCTGGGCGTCGCCAATTTCGACGACCTCGTCGGCCGCTCCGACTGGCTCGACAAGAAGCAGGCGATCGAACACTGGAAGGCCAAGGGGCTCGATTTCTCCCGCATCTTCCATAAGCCCGAGGTCGGCCCCGAGGTCGCGATCCGCCATGTCGAATTGCAGCAGCACCCGATCGACACGGTGCTCGACCGCATGCTGATCGCAAAGTCGCAAGGCGCGCTCGAAAAGGGCGAGAAGGTCGTGATCGAAAGCCCGATCCGCAATGTCGACCGCTCGACCGGCGCGATGCTCTCAGGACAGGTCGCCAAGCGCTACGGCTATGCCGGCTTGGCCGAGGACACGATCACGGTGAAGCTCACCGGCACCGCCGGCCAGAGCTTCGGCGCCTGGGTCGTCAATGGCGTCACGCTCGATCTCACCGGCCAGGCCAACGACTATGTCGGCAAGGGCCTCTCGGGCGGCAAGCTGATCATCAAGCCCTCGCCCGATGCCCGGCCGCTGGCCGAGCAGTCGATCATCGTCGGCAACACCGTGCTTTACGGCGCGATCTCGGGCGAATGCTACTTCCGCGGCGTCGCCGGCGAGCGCTTCGCGGTGCGCAATTCCGGCGCGATCGCGGTGGTCGAGGGCACGGGCGATCATGGCTGCGAATACATGACCGGCGGCGTCGTCGTCGTGCTCGGCCAGACCGGCAGAAACTTCGCGGCCGGCATGTCGGGCGGCGTCGCCTATGTGCTCGACGAGGACAAGAGCTTCGCCAAGCGCTGCAACCTCTCCATGGTCGACCTCGAACCGGTCATCGAGGAGGAAGAGCTGATGCAGCGCATCCATCACCATGGCGGCGATCTCGAATTCAAGGGCCGCATCGACGTGATGGCCAATATGTCCGGCTACGATGCCGAGCGCCTGCACCAGCTGATCAGCGATCACCTGCGCTATACCGGCTCGCTTCGCGCCAAGCACATTCTCGACAGCTGGGCGGAGTACCTGCCCAAATTCGTCAAGGTCATGCCGGTCGAATATCGGCGTGCGCTACAGGAAATCGAGCAGGCGCAGGCCAGCATGTCGGTCGCGGCGGAGTAAGACGATGGGCAAGGTAACCGGCTTTCTCGAGATCGACCGCCGCGACCGGAAGTATCTTCCGGCCTCGGACCGGATCCGGAACTACAAGGAATTCGTGATCCCCCTCGGGGGCGAGGCGACGCGTGACCAGGCGGCGCGCTGCATGAATTGCGGCATCCCCTATTGTCACAATGGCTGCCCGGTCAACAACCAGATCCCGGACTGGAACGACCTCGTCTACAACGACAAATGGCGCGAGGCCCTGACCAACCTGCACTCGACCAACAACTTCCCGGAGTTCACCGGCCGCGTCTGCCCCGCGCCTTGCGAGGCGTCCTGCACGCTGAACCTCGAGGACACGCCGGTCACCATCAAGTCGATCGAATGCGCCATCGTCGACAAGGGCTGGCAGGAGGGTTGGATCACGCCCGAGCCGGCCAAGGTCAAGACCGGCAAGAAGGTCGCGCTGATCGGCTCCGGCCCGGCGGGCCTTGCTGCCGCCCAGCAACTCGCGCGCGTCGGCCACGAGGTGCATCTCTATGAGCGCCAGGCCCGGGCCGGCGGCCTGCTGCGCTACGGCATCCCGGACTTCAAGATGGAGAAGTCCCATGTCGAGCGCCGCGTCCGCCAGATGGAGGGCGAGGGCGTCATCTTCCATTACGGCGTCAATGTCGGCGTCGATATCGATCCCGCTGAACTGCTCGCGCAATATGACGCCGTCGGCCTGACGGGCGGCGCCGAGAAGCCGCGCGACTTAGCCATCGAGGGCCGCGAGCTCGACGGCGTCCAGTTCGCGATGGACTTCCTGCCGCAGCAGAACCGCCGCGTCGGGGCCGAGCCTGCGACCGGCAACGCCAAGCCGATCCTGGCCTCGGGCAAGCATGTCGTCGTCATCGGCGGTGGCGATACCGGCTCCGACTGCATCGGCACCTCGGTGCGCCAGGGCGCGCTCTCGGTGACGCAGATCGAGATCATGCCGGAACCCCCCGTCAAGGAGAACAAGGCGCTGACCTGGCCGAACTGGCCGCTCAAGCTGCGCACCTCGTCGAGCCATGAGGAAGGCGCCGAGCGCGACTTCGCCATCGGCACGCTGAAGTTCATCGGCGAGAACGGCAAGGTCCGCAAGCTGCGCTGCGCCAGGGTCGATGGTCAGTTCAAGCCGATCGAGGGCACCGAGTTCGATCTCAAGGCCGATCTCGTACTGCTCGCCATGGGCTTCATCTCGCCGGTCCATGAGGGGCTGCTGGCGAAGCTCGGCGTCGCGCTCGACAAGCGTGGCAATGTCGAGGCCAACACGCTCGCCTACAAGACCTCGGTCGAGAAGGTCTTCACCGCGGGTGACATGCGGCGTGGCCAGTCGCTGGTGGTCTGGGCCATCCGCGAAGGCCGTCAGATGGCTCATGCGATCGACAAGCACCTGATGGGCGAGACGATCCTGCCGCGGTGAGCCTGCCGCGTAACTCTACTCCGGCGGCCGTCTGACGCGGCTTTCTGCGCTTCCGGTGCTCACGGACATGAAGTCCGCTGCGCTCCGGTTCTCGAAAGCCACGCCAGCCGACTCACCGGAGCGAGTTTCGCGACAAGCTCCGAGGAGTCCGCGAGGATTCAGCGCGGCCATTTGTAATCGTCGAGACGCCCGGGCTTCGGCTCGGGAGCGATGCCTTCGCCGAAGATGCGGTCGAGCTGGGCTGCGGCCTCGCTACGTCCGCGGGCATCCGTGATCGACGCCAGTAGCGCCTGTTCGCCCGCGCTCGCCTGCCCGGTCAAAGGCTGGATCGGCCCGGCCAGTGGCTTGACCTGCAAGGCGGTCGGTAGCCCCGGTGCCGCAGGCAGGTTGCCGACCATGCCGTCGATCAGGCGCTCGATGCCGCAGGGTTGGAGCTCGGGATTGGTCGGAGCGCCGGTTCCCGGCGCGACCGGCAAGGCGATGAGGCCCGGCTGCGGCTGGCTTTCGATCTGCCGGCGGATCAGCACATCGACGAAATGCGCGGCCTTGCGCGCTCCCGCCGTGGTGAAATGGATGCCGTCGCCGAGCCGCAGCCGCATGGTCTGGCCCGAGACATCCGGCCCCATCGCCGTGTAGCGGTTCTCGGCATCGACGAAGGCGCCCCAGAGATCGACATATTGCCCGCCGGCCTTCTCGACCTGCTGACGGTAGAGCTCGTTGAAGGAGACGAAATCGACGGAGAGGCGAGGATTCTGCACGGGCGGCGCGCCGACCCAGATCAGCGGAACGCGCCTAGCCGCGAAGGCGCTGGCGACCGCCTCGATGCGGGCCTTGTAAAGTTCGCTCCAGCGCGGGCTGAGCGGCTCGTGCACCGTCTCGCCTTCGCGGATCGCCTGCCGGTCGTTGAGGCCGAGCAGCATCACGCCGAGGCTGATTTTCGAGTCACTCGCCAGCAGATCGTTGGCAACCTTGGGCCAGTCGTAGAAATCGCTCCTGACCAGGCCGGAATCGGGCTTGGCCTTGTTGACCACCGCCACGTCGGGCCTGTCGTTCAAGGCATCGTCGAGCCCGCCGGCAAGGAGCACGGCGAGCGAGTCGCCGATCACCAGGACATGATGGGCGATATCGATCTTCGGAATGACGGGGTCGTCCCTGACGATGACCGGCGGCGCACGTCGTTTCACCACCGGCGGCACTACACGCGGACGTCTCGGCACGACGACGGGAGGCGGTGGCGGCTGCTGCCAGAAGAAGGAGAAGAAACTGCGCTGTTGCGGCTGGGGCGCGCCTTGGGCGAGCGAGGATGGCCCGCCGGTCATGAACAGCAGGCAGGCCGCGCCCAGCACTGTGACGAGGGAACGCAAACGCATGAGTCTTTCGATCCTGCGCCGTGGCCGATCCTGCCCCGATCCCGGCCACTATAGCCCAGGATCGGGGCAGCGTCAGCGGGCGTCGCGCATCTTGGCCAGCAGGGCCGGTGTCGGATAGCCGTCGGCGATCTCGCCGGTCTTGAGCTGGTATTGCCGCACGGCCTCGCGCGTGCCGGTACCGATGCGTCCATCGGCGTCGTGATTGTAGAGGCCGACCGCCTTGAGCCGGCGCTGCACCTCCTGCAGTCCCGCCTTGTCGAGGCGCGGCGCCTGGACCGGCCAGTCGGCCTGGATCGCCGGGCGGCCCATGATGCGGTCGCCGAGATGGCCGACGGCGAGCGCATAGGCGTCGGAGGAATTGTATTTCTTGATGACGTCGAAATTCTCGGTCAGCAGCATGACCGGCCCGCGATAGCCGGCGGGGAAGAACAGCCGTGCTTCGCCGGAGCCGGGCAGGGGCCGCCCATCCGCCCGACGCACGCCGGCGGCAGCGAAGGAGGAGAAGCTTGCCTTGTTGACGCGGTAGTCGAACCGTTCGGGCAATGTGACCTCCAGGCCCCAGGGCAGGCCCGGCACCCAGCCATAGCCCTTGAGGTAATTGGCGGTGGAGGCGAGCGCGTCGCTGGTCGACGTCCAGATGTCGGCATGGCCGTCCCCGGTCCAGTCGACGGCATATTTCATGTAGCTCGACGGCATGAACTGGGTGTGGCCCATCGCGCCGGCCCAGGAGCCGCGCAGCTCGGCGCGCTCGACATGGCCCTTCTCGATCAGCTCCAGCGCGGTCAGCAATTCGTCGCGGAAGAAGTCGCCGCGATAGCGGATCTGCGCCAGGGTCGCGAGGCAGCGGATCGTATCCTTGTCGCCCTTGAACGAGCCGTAATTGGTCTCCATGCCCCAGATCCCGAGCACGACCTCCTTGGGCACGCCGTAGCGCGCCTCGACCTGCGCCAAGACGCTGGCATTCTCAGTTGCGGCGTCGCGCCCGCGCGGGATGCGCGTGCCGCCGAGCGCGCTGTTGAGATAGCCCCAGATCGGCGCGGTGAACTCGGACTGCTTCTTGGTCAGCGCCACGATCGAGGCGTCGGGCGTCACGCCGCGAAAGGCGAGGTCGAAGGTCGCGCGCGAGATGCCGCGCGCCTGGGCCTGCGGCCAGAGCCCCTTCAGGAAGGCATCGAACGAGGCATCGGCCGGGGCCGTCTTGGCGTCCTTGGCGCGGGCCGCCGAGACGTTGATCGAGCCGGTGGTCTGCGCAAGCGCGGGGGCGAGGCTGATGATGGCCGCGGCGGCAATCACGGACAGACGCATGACGAACCTCGCTCAGGCGGGCTAGTGGGAAACGGAGCTTTCCCCACAGCGCCCGAACAAGATTAACCAAGGGTAAACGGCGCGCAATCGCGCGCCGGTTTCGCGGGCCGTTTTGCTTGGTTGCAAGCTTATTTGGCGTTGCGGGTTTTCAGCTGGTCTTCCCAGGCCAGGGCCTGGCGCACGATCTGCTCGAGATCATCATGCTCGGGCAGCCAGCCGAGTTCGGCGCGGATGCGGTCGGCCTTGGCGATGAGCGAGGCGGGGTCTCCGGCGCGGCGGCCCGAGAGCTTGACCGGGAAATCGACGCCGGAGACCTGCTTCACCACATCCACCACCTGCTTGACCGAATAGCCGCGCCCATAGCCGCAGTTCAGCGTGAGGTTCGCGCCGCCCGCGCGCAGATGGTCGAGGGCGGAGAGATGCGCACGCGCCAGGTCGGTGACGTGGATGTAGTCGCGCACGCAGGTGCCGTCGGGCGTCGGATAATCCGTGCCGAAGACCTCGAGCCCGGCGCGCTGGCCGAGCGCCGCCTGGCTGGCGACCTTGATCAGATGGGTGGCGTTGGGGCTCGACTGGCCCGAGCGACCCCTGGGGTCGGCGCCGGCGACGTTGAAATAGCGCAGCGCGACATAGGTCAGGGGAAAAGCGCGTGCCACGTCGCTCAGCATCCATTCGCTCATCAGCTTGGAGCGGCCATAGGGGTTGATCGGGTTGAGCGCGATCTCCTCCGGCACGGGGCTGACCGGCGGCTCGCCATAGACGGCCGCCGTGGAGGAGAAGATGACATGCTTCACGCCGCCGCGGACCGCGCTTTCCAGAAGCGCGCGCGTCTTTACCGTGTTGTTGAGATAGTAGCCGAGCGGGTCGGAGACGGAATCGGGCACCACGATCTTGGCGGCGAAATGCGCGATTTCGGTGATGCCGTGCTCGGCGATGACGCGCTCGACGAAAGGCTGGTCGCCCATATCGCCCTGGACGAGGGTGGCTTCCTTCGGCACGGCCCACCAGAAACCGGTCGAGAGATCGTCGAGTACGACGACGGCCTCACCACGATCGAGCAATTCCAGAACCATATGGCTGCCGATATAGCCGGCGCCGCCCGAAACCAGAATCGCCATTACACATCCTCATCCGTCACAATCGTTTCGACTCATCTAAGCAAAAGATGTTGACGAGCCATCAAGGTCGTCCTGCTATTTGCCATCATCGGCGGGCTCAGTGAACATGTGAGCCAAGTCGCCACCTCCACCCCAACCGCCGCCGTCATCGCACGGCTAAGCGCGCGAAATGGATCCTTCATGACGAAACGCATTCGCAAGGCCGTTATTCCCGTCGCCGGGCTCGGCACACGCTTCCTGCCCGCCACCAAGGCGATCCCCAAGGAGATGCTGACCGTCGTCGACCGCCCGGTCGTGCAGCATGTCGTGGATGAGGCGAGGGCCGCCGGCATCGAGCATTTCGTCTTCATCACCGGCCGCAACAAGGGCGTGATCGAGGACCATTTCGACCTTGCCTACGAGCTCGACGACACCTTGCGCAAGCGCAACAAGCTCAAGGAGCTGGAAGGGCTCCTGGCCGATCTGCCGGCCGCCGGCGCGACGAGCTTCACCCGCCAGCAGGCCCCGCTCGGCCTGGGCCATGCCGTCTGGTGCGCGCGTGACATCGTCGGCGACGACGAGCCCTTCGCGCTGCTCCTGCCCGACATGCTGCATCATAGCCATGGCAAGGGCTGCCTCGCCGAGATGATGGATGCCTATGAGAAGCATGGCGGCAACCATATCGCCGTGGCGCCGGTGCCCGAGGACCAGACCCATCAATACGGCATCGTCGGCGTCGAGGATCGCAACGCCAAGGTGTCCAGGGTGACGAAGATGGTGGAGAAGCCGGCCAAGGGCACGGCGCCCTCGAACCTGCACATCACCGGCCGCTACATCCTGCAGCCGACGATCTTCAATCTGCTGGCCAATCAGGAGCCGGGCGCCGGCGGCGAGATCCAGCTCACCGATTCGATGATCGCGCTGTCGCGGCTGGAGCCGTTCCACGCGGTGCGCTTCGACGGCGATATCTACGACACCGGCTCGAAGATCGGCTTCCTGACCGCCAACATCGCCTATGCGCTCGAGCGCGGCGATCTCGGCCCGCAGCTCCGCCAGGAGATCGAGCGGCTGCTGGAGCGTTGATGGTGCGCACTGGCGAGGAGCCGTGCGCGAGGAGCCGTGCTTGAGCGAGAACCAGCCCGTCTTCGATCGCGATCTCGGCCGGCGTCGGCTGGCGCGGGCGCTGGCAGTCGGCTACCCGGATTTCCTGCTCGCGCGGGCGGCCGAGGATCTGGCTGAGCGGCTCGACGCTGTCCTGCGGCGCTTTACGCTTGCCGCCGATCTCGGCACGCCTTTGCCGGTTGCGGCTCCGGTGCTCCGGGTCAAGGCGGAGGCGCTGCTGCGCATGGCCGAGGCGGCGGGTGCGGACGCCGACATCCTCGGCGACCTCGAGCGCCTGCCTTTCGCGGTTGGCTCGCTCGACCTCGCCGCCTCGCTCCTGGCGCTGCACGGCGTCAATGACCTGCCCGGCGCGCTGATCCAGATCCGGCGGGCCTTGCGGCCGGACGGGCTGTTCATCGGCTGCCTGCTCGGCGGCCGGACGCTACAGGAATTGCGGCAGGTACTGCTGGAGGCGGAGGCGGAGACCTCGGGTGGGGCGAGCCCGCGCGTCGCGCCCTTCGCCGATCTGCGCGATATGGGCAGCTTGCTGCAGCGCGCCGGTTTCGCGCTGCCCGTCGTCGACAGCGAGCTCGTCACGGTGCGCTATCGCGACATCTTCGGGCTGCTTGGCGATTTGCGCGCCATGGGCTGGGCCAATGCATTGACGCAGCGCAGCCGAACCGGATTGCGGCGCGAAACGCTGGCGAGGGCGGCGGCGCTCTATGCGGAGCGCTTCGCCGACGCAGACGGGCGCTTGCGTGCAACCTTCGAGATGGTCTGGCTTTCCGGCTGGGCCCCGCATGAAAGCCAGCAGAAGCCGCTGCGTCCGGGCTCGGCCAAGGCGCGATTGGCGGATGCGCTCGGCGTGCCCGAGATCGGGGCGGGTGACAAGGCTCCCCGATGAGTGCCCGCGAGCTTCGCCTCTCCCGCGACGACTTCAAGCTGTTCCGGGCGATCCCGACGCGCTGGCACGACAATGACGTGTTCGGCCACGTCAATAATGTCGTCTATTACGGCTGGTTCGATACGGGCGTGAACGCCTGGCTGGTCGAGCAGGGTTTTCTCGACCCGGCGACGAGTCCGGTCGTCGGTCTCGTGGTCGAGACGAGCTGTACCTATTTCGAGAGTGTCGCATTTCCTGAAACCGTCGAGATCGGGCTTGCCGTGGACCGGCTGGGCACCAGTTCCGTGACTTACCGGCTCGGGATTTTCCGCCAAGGCGGGCGGGAGGCGGCGGCGCAGGGCCGCTTCACCCATGTCTATGTCGAGCGGGCGGCGCAGAAGCCGGTGCCGATTCCGGCCCCCTTGCGGGCGGCGTTGGAAGCACTTTCCGCCTGAACAGCGCCATTGCAGGTCGGGAATGCGTTGTCTCGCGCCCGCAGGCGCGCTATGCCCCGCCCATTGAGGGCCGGCCCTTCTTCATGCCGGACGATCAGGAACCGTCGCGCCGTGATTCCCAACGAGATCAAGATCACCCCGCAGCTCGTGGCCGAACATGGCCTGAAGCCCGACGAATATCAGCGCTTCCTGCATCTGATCGGCCGCGAGCCGTCGATCACCGAGCTCGGCATCGTCTCGGCGATGTGGAACGAGCACTGCTCCTATAAGTCCTCGAAGCTGCATCTGAAGACGCTGCCGACCAAAGCGGCCTGGGTGATCCAGGGGCCGGGCGAGAACGCCGGCGTCATCGATATCGGCGATGGACTGGCGATCGTCTTCAAGATGGAGAGCCACAACCACCCCTCCTTCATCGAGCCCTATCAGGGCGCGACCACCGGCGTCGGCGGCATCCTGCGCGACGTCTTCACCATGGGCGCGCGGCCGATCGCGGTGCTCGACGCGCTGCGCTTCGGTTCTCCCGATCATCCGCGCACGCGCCACCTGGTCTCGGGCGTCGTCGCCGGCATCGGTGGCTACGGCAATTCCTTCGGGGTGCCCAATGTCGGCGGCGCGACGGGTTTCCACAGCCGCTATGACGGCAACATCCTGGTCAACGCCATGGCGGTCGGCATCGCCCGCGCCGACGAGATCTTCTACGCCAAGGCCTCGGGCGTCGGGAAAGCCATCGTCTATCTCGGCTCCAAGACCGGCCGCGACGGCATCCATGGCGCGACCATGGCCTCGGCGGCTTTCGGCGAGGGTGGCGAAGAGCGGCGCCCGACCGTGCAGGTCGGCGACCCCTTCGCCGAGAAGCTTTTGCTGGAAGCCTGCCTCGAGATCATGGCGGCCGGCCATGTCGACGCGATCCAGGACATGGGTGCGGCAGGCCTGACCTGTTCGGCCGTCGAGATGGGCGCCAAGGGCGATCTTGGCGTGGAGCTGAACCTCGACGCCGTGCCCTGCCGCGAGGACGGCATGAGCGCCTATGAGATGATGCTGTCGGAGAGCCAGGAGCGCATGCTCATGGTGATCAAACCCGGCCATGAGGGGCCAGCCGAGGCGATCTTCCGGAAATGGGGGCTGGATTTCGCCGTCATCGGCCACACCACCGATACGCTGCGCTTCGTTGTGAAGCACCAGGGTGAGACGATGGTCGATCTGCCGATCAAGGAGCTCGGCGACGAGGCTCCCGAATATGACCGGCCCTGGATCGAGACGCCCAAGCTGCCGGTGGTCGAAGCCGCTTCGGTCCAGCCGCCGCTGTCGCACGCCGATGCGTTGCTGAAGCTCGTCGGCTCACCCGATCTCAGCTCCAAGCGCTGGATCACCGAGCAATACGACACGCTGATCCTGGGTAATTCGGTGATCACGCCCGGCGGCGATTCCGGCCTGATCCGCATCGAGGACGGGCCCAAGGGCCTCGCCATGACGGCCGATGTGACGCCGCGCTATTGCGAAGCCGATCCGTTCGAGGGCGGCAAGCAGGCGGTGGCCGAAGCCTGGCGCAACCTCACTGCCGTGGGCGCGACGCCGCTCGCCATCACCGACAACCTGAATTTCGGCAATCCCGAGCGCCCCGAGGTGATGGGCCAGCTCGTCGGTGCTATCCGGGGCATCGGGGCCGCCTGCAAGGCGCTCGATTTCCCGGTCGTTTCCGGCAATGTCTCGCTCTACAACGAGACCAATGGCGTCTCGATCCTGCCGACCCCGACCATCGGCGGCGTCGGCGTGCTGGCGGATGTGACCAAGCATGCGACCGTCGCCTTCAAGGCCGCGGGCGAGACCATCATCCTGGTCGGCGAGACCTCGGGCTGGCTTGGCCAGTCGGCTTATCTCGCCACAATCTGCGGGCGGGAAGAGGGCGCGCCGCCGCCGGTCGATCTCGCGATCGAGCGCAGGAATGGCGATGCCGTGCGGGCGCTGATCACCGCCCAGCGCGTCACTGCCTGCCATGACCTGTCGGATGGCGGCCTTGCCGTCGCGCTGGCCGAGATGGCGATGGCGGGCAGCGTCGGGGCGACGATCGACGCCCTGCCGGATGGCCCTGCCCATGCCGTGCTCTTCGGCGAGGATCAGGCGCGCTATCTTGTCACGGTGCCGGCGGCTTCGGCCGTCGGGGTGCTTGCCGAGCTCAAGGCGGCCGGCGTTTCCGCACTCGCGCTCGGCAAGACCGGCGGGGATGCGCTTGCCCTTCCCGGCGAGGCGGCGATCGCGGTTGCGGCCCTGAAATCCGCGCATGAAACCTGGCTGCCTGCCTATATGGCAGGCCAAGCCGCCTGAGGAGAGCCACGATGGCGATGGATGCGCATGATATCGAGGCGATGATCAAGGCGGCGTTGCCCGACGCCACCGTCGAGATCAAGGATCTCGCTGGTGACGGCGACCATTACGCGGCGACCGTGACCTCGTCGGCCTTTGCCGGCAAGAGCCGGGTGCAGCAGCACCAGATGGTCTATGCCGCGCTCAAGGGAAACATGGGCGGCGTGCTGCACGCCCTTGCGCTGACGACTTCGCTTCCCCAGAATTAGAGCAAGACCATTCCAGCAGTCCTTGCCAGCGGGCCTTGAACCCGCCTCAGGAGATCAGATCATGAGCGACGTCAACGCCCGCATCGATGCCGAAGTGAAGTCCAACGATGTCGTGGTCTTCATGAAGGGCACGCCGCAATTCCCGATGTGCGGCTTTTCCGGCCAGGTCGCGCAGATCCTCGGCTATCTCGGGGTGCCCTATAAGGGCGTCAACGTGCTTGAGGACCAGGAAATCCGCGAAGGCATCAAGGCCTATTCGAACTGGCCGACGATCCCGCAGCTCTACGTCAAGGGCGAGTTCATCGGCGGCTGCGACATCACCCGCGAGATGTTCCAGGCCGGCGAACTCCAGACGCTCTTCGAGGAGAAGGGCATCACGGTCAAGCAGGCGAGCTGAGGGCTCGTTCTCGGCCCACCAAGGCCCGCCTCTCGCCTGCGCGCGGCAGGCTACTGGCGCTCTCCAAGCCGCAGGGCCCTTCAGGCTGGCGGCGCAGTTGCATGCATGGCGGGCCTTTGGTTCATTCCCGCCCACCAGGCCTTGATCGCTGGCTCATCAGCGAGCAACTGGTCGGCTTCCGGCGCCAGCGTGAAATAAGCGAACATCGGCGCGGCATGCAGATCGGCCGATGTGAGCACGGCGCCGGCGAGGCAGGGGCCGCCATCCATCAGATCGCCGATGGCGCGCAGGCAGAGCCGGGCTTTCGGCAGTGCCGCCTGGATGCGTGCCTCGTCGGGCGAACGGCCCTTCCTCGGATTGGACACGCGCTCCACATAGATATCCCAGACCAGAGTGCGGTAGGCGTATGAGTCGAGGATGCTGATCACCTGATTGACCCTGGCCCGCTCGCGCGGAGCGGAGGGCTGCAGGGCCGGTCCCGGAAACGCCTCATCGACATAGCGCTCGATCGCTCCCGCCTCGTACAGCTTGAAGCCGTCATGCTCGAAGGCGGGTATGCGGCCGAAAGGTTGCCTCTCGAGCAAGGCAGCCGGCGGCCCGGTTTCGGCAAAGACATCGATCGGCTCCAGCCGATACGGCACACCCTTTTCTTCGAGCGCCAACCGGACTGCCCGGACATAAACACTGTAGGGCGCGCCATAGAGGACGGGTGCGGACGTCATTGCGCGCTCCTTGCCCGATCGATCATCCCCATATGCAGGTGCCGTTCAAGCCGCCGCGCATTCCGGATGCGGCTTCCTCACGCGCTCCTGCGAGGCCGGATATGTCTCCAGCTTGCTTGCTGGCCTGACCGGCCGGCGCACCAGTTCGCCGCCGCAATTCGGGCAGGCGCCCTGGAAGCGCGTATCGGCACAGTCCGCGCAGAAGGTGCATTCGAAGGTGCAGATCATCGCGTCGCGCGCGTTAGGCGCCAGGTCGCGGTCGCAGCATTCGCAGTTCGGGCGCAGTTGTAGCATGGCTATCTCCTTCTTGCGCGGAGAATGCGGCCAGTCGCGGCTGTCTGCCAACGCTTCTTGCTGATGGGTTGGATCACTTCACCAGAAGCCAGTCCTCTACCACCAGCGCGTCGAGGCCGCTCGTATAGAACATCAGGATCGCGTCCTCCGCCGTGTGCAGGATCGGCTTGCCCATGATGTTGAAGGAGGTGTTCAGCACCACCGGCACGCCGGTCAGCGCATGGAAGGCCTGGATCAGCGCGTGATAGCGCGGATTGCGCTCCACCGTGACGCTCTGGAGCCGGCCGGTCGCATCCTCGTGGACCACGGCCGGCACGCGAGCGCGCACAGCCCGCTTCCAAACCAATGTGCGCTCCATATAGGGCGCGTCCTGGTAGTTCTCGAACCAGTCCGGCCCGTGCTCGGCCAGGATCGAGGGCGCGAAGGGGCGGAAGGCTTCGCGATATTTCACCTTGGCGTTGAGCAGGTCCTTGGCGTTGGCAGGGCGCGGATCGGCCAGGATCGAACGGTTGCCGAGCGAGCGCGGGCCGAACTCGGCCTTGCCCTGGACCCAGCCGATCAGCTTGCCCTCGGCTAGCAATTGCGCGGTGAGGGGGGCGACCTCGTTGGGGTCAAGCTTTCTCAGGCGCGGCTCCCAGGCCGCCATGCGCTCCAGCGGCTCGGTCGAGACGGTCGAGCCGAGATAGGGCGATTGCGGGCCCTCAGGCGCGCGCCAGTCCGGATTGGCCTGCGCATGGGCGAGCCAGGCCGCACCGATCGCGTTGCCGTCATCGGCCGGCGCGGATGGGACATGGACGCGGGCGAAGCCGTGGCGTCCGACGATCTTGCCGTTGAAGGAGGAGTTCAGCGCGCAGCCGCCGGCGAGCACGAGATTCTCTGCCGGTACCAGCGCGGCGGTTTCGGAGAGCAGCGCCTCCATCATCTCGGCGAAGACGTCCTGGCCGCAGCGGGCGAGATCGGCCCAGCCCTGATCGAGCGCATCGGTCGGGCGCAGCGCCAGGATCTCGGCGCTGACCTCGCGCACCGTCGCGGCATCCGCGAAGGAGAGCTTGTGGCCATCGACCCGGTAGAGCCGGCGCAGCAGCGCCATCAGCGCGGCGTCGGCTCTGCCATAGGGCGCGAGCCCCATGATCTTCCATTCCTCGCCCTTGGCCTGGTCGAAGCCGGCAAGGTCGGTGACGAGGCCGAAATAGAAGCCGATCGACTCACGTCCGCGATGGCGCTTCACCTCGGTGATCTTGCCGTCCGCGAGTGCGAATATTGCCGAAGCCCCGGTCTCGCCCATGCCGTCGACGATCAGGCAGGCAGCGTCGGTGAAGGGCGAGGACCAGCAGGCATAGGCGGCGTGGCTGAGATGGTGGTCGTAGCGCGTCAGGCCGGTGACATTGGCCTTGCCGAAAGCGCGGTCGAGCCCGAGCAGCGTGCCGAGGCCCGCGCGCTGCTGGCCCAGATGCAGCGAGGCGATCAGCGCGCGCTCGGTGCGCTCGGGCACCAGCGAGCGGTTGAGTTCGGGCGAGAGCTTGAGCAGGGCGTCGAGCGAGAAGGAGCCGGCGCGGCTCATTTGGTCGAGGAAGCCGGTGAAATCCTCGCTCCAGCTCGTGGCGATCCGGACCTCGGCGTCCGCGGGGACATAGCGCTTGAGCAGCCCTTCCATGCGCTGCACGGAATCCGGCTCGCAATTGGGAGCGCGCTTATATTGCAGATAGCGCTCGGTCGCCTCGGCGAAGACGACCTCGCCATCGGGGCCGATGATGGCGAGGGCAGGGTCGTGGAAGGTGGTGGCGAGGCCGATAGTGTAGGTCATGGCCGGCAGCGTATGGCGCAGCTGCAAGCGGGAGGCAATCGATGCAAGCGGTCCACGCTACCGCTGCCGGCCTATTGTCCGGCCGCGAAGGCCACGCTGCCGGCAATCGCCGCGATCGTCGGCTGCAGCTTTTCGAAGCTGGCGTCGTCGGCTGAGGCGATCATGCGGAGGAAGCGGCCCTTGGGGTCGAACGCCATATACTGCACGAACCGTTTGGTGGTCCCATTGGCATGGTCGAATGTGCCTGACAGCAACAACCCGTCGGTGCCGGCGAAGCGGGTGCGCTCGCGGGCCGTGATCTTGGCTGTCCGGTAATCGCGCGTCTGTCTCAGCGTAGCTTCCGCCGTCGCTTCGAGCGTGCTCGCTGCCGTCGGGGCGGAGAGCTGGTAGGCGACGATCAGCAGCGGCTGTTTGCCGGCGGGATCGGTATTGAGTTCGCCGGCCGTCATCAGCACGCCGGAGCCGGCGATCGTATCGACGACCCGGAACGGTTCGGCCGGTGTGAGGGTGAAGGGGAGGACGGCGAGCCTTTCCGCCAGCGTCGGCTCCTTGCCGAGCGAGACCGACGACATCAGGGCCAGGATCGTGGCATGCCCGAGCTTCGCGGCCTGCGGAGCCTGGACCGTGACCATCACGGTCTTCTCCCCCTTGAACAGGCCGATCCATTTGTCGAGGCGAGCGCCGCCGGCGGTCTGCGTTCCGCTGATCACCGGCGCCTTGTCGCCGCCCGCGGTGGCCACTTCGTCGATGCTGGCGATGGCGATATTCTGCTTGGCGAAGTTGGTCTTGGCCGTCGCCATGTCGGAGAACAGCGGAACGAGCTGGGGGTGGGCGACTGCCGGCATTTCCATGATCAGGACGCTTGCCTGCGTGGCCTGGTTTGCAAGGCCCGCGAAGCCGGTCGCCGGGACGAAGCCTTTTGGCGCGACGAGCGAGACGCTGGTGCCGGCGATGGCCTGTCGATCTTGAGCGAGGGCGTTCGGGCAAGCTCCGAAGCCGACAGCAAATGCCACGAACAGCGCGGCAACGTAGCGCTGAGCGCTATGGTTGAAATAGTTTTTGTTAGAATTCAGCAATTTTATCCTCCACCAGTCATCGATGAGCGCGCGCTCCCGCAGATGAACTGCAGTCGTGATTAGCCTTGGATTATGATCGGTCGATCACAACTCGAACAGCAAGGCAAGCGGATGCCTGCCTTGCCGTCTGCGGATAAGCGAACCGGCTGCGCTATCCGTGTCGAAGCCGCTTTATTCAGCGCCCCATGGCAGCGGCGATCAGCGCCTTGGCATCGGCGCTCGCCCACTCCGCCGGCCCCTGGATCATGCCGAGTTCGCACCCTTGCGGATCGACCAGCAGGCTCACCGGCATGCCTTCGATCTTCCGCGCAGCGCGCAGGTCCTGGAAGACCTTGGCCTGGGCGTCGGCGTAATAGGGCAGGCGCGTGACCTTGTTCTCGGCGAGCCAGGATTTCGGCTTGTCGAGATTGCGCGTGTCGATGTTGATCGCGACCACCGCGAAATCAGGCCCACCAAATGCGCCCTGCAGGGCGTCGAGCGCCGGCATCTCCTTGAGGCAGGGCGCGCACCAGGTCGCCCAGAGATTGACGAGCACGGTCTTGCCCCTGAAGGCCGCGAGCGTCGTCGGCTGACCGTCGGGGCCTTCGAAGGCGAGATCGGGTGCCGGCTGCGGGCTCGTCCGAACCTCGACGGCGGCGACCTCGCCCTGCGCCAAAGGCTGCATCTTCGCCGCCCGCGCCGCTGCTGCGCCGCAAGAAGCGGAATTGCCGGCACGGCCCTGGCCGGAGTAGAAGGCCGCCATGCCCGCGAGGCCGAGCGCCGCCACGACCCCGAGGGCCAGACCTATCTTCGTTCCAGACGTCATCATACGTCCTTTGAAATCAGGAAAGACCGCCGTGAGCAATCGCATGTGGGGTGGGCGTTTCGCCACGGGTCCCGACGCCATCATGGAGGAGATCAACGCCTCCATCGATTTCGACAAGCGCCTGTGGCGGCAGGATATCCGAGGCTCGCTCGCGCATGCGGCGATGCTGGGCGAGACCGGCATCCTGACCAAGGACGATGTGGCCGCCATCAGCGCCGGACTCAAGAGCGTCGAGGGCGAGATCGAGGCGGGGAGCTTCACGTTCTCGCGCGCGCTTGAGGACGTCCATATGAATGTCGAGTCGAGCCTGAAGGACAGGATCGGCGCCGCGGCTGGCCGTCTGCACACAGCGCGCTCGCGCAACGACCAGGTCGCGACCGATATGCGGCTCTGGGTCCGCGACACGCTCGACGCCATCGACGAGCAGATGGCCGATCTCCAGCTCGCCTTGGCCGAGAAGGCCGATCTCCATTCCGGCGCGGTGATGCCGGGCTTCACCCATCTGCAATCGGCTCAGCCGGTCACTTTCGGCCATCACCTGCTGGCCTATGTCGAGATGCTGTCGCGCGATCGCGGCCGCGTCCGCGATGCGCGTCAGCGCCTCAACGAGTGCCCGCTGGGGGCTGCGGCGCTTGCGGGCACCTCCTTCCCGATCGACCGCCATATGACCGCGAAGGCGCTCGACTTCGACCGCCCGACGGCGAATTCGCTCGATTCGGTCTCGGATCGCGATTTCGTGCTCGAGACTTTGTCGGCAGCCTCGATCTGCGCCATGCATCTCTCGCGGCTCGCCGAGGAGATCGTGCTTTGGGCGACGCCGCAATTCGGCTTCGTCAAGCTCTCCGACAAGTTCTCGACCGGCTCCTCGATCATGCCGCAAAAGCGCAATCCCGATGCCGCCGAGCTGGTTCGCGGCAAGGCGGGCCGGGTTTTCGGTGCGCTGCAAGCCATGCTGACGATGATGAAGGGCCTGCCGCTGACCTATTCCAAGGACATGCAGGAGGACAAGGAAGGGACCTTCGACGCCCTCCAGACGCTCTCGCTCTGCCTTGCCGCCATGGCCGGCATGGTGCGCGACATGGAACCGGACCTGAAGGTGATGAAGAAGGCGGCCGGGCTAGGCTACGCCACCGCGACCGACCTCGCCGACTGGCTCGTTCGCGTGCTCAAGATGCCGTTCCGCGACGCACATCACGTCACCGGCCGGCTCGTCGGCATCGCTTCAGCCAAGGGCGTCGGGTTGGAAAAACTGACGCTCGCCGAGATGCAGGAGGCCGAGCCCAAGATCACGGAGGCGGTCTTCGCCGTGCTTGGCGTGACGCAGTCGGTGAAAAGCCGCGTCAGCTATGGCGGTACGGCTCCGGTCAATGTCCGCCGGCAGGCGAAGTCCTGGCTCAGGCGGCTTGCGAAGGAGCGCGGCTGACGAAATCGTCAGGCTCGGGCTTGGCCTTGGCTTCTCCGCCAGGTGGCCTGGCCTGCGCGGAGCCTCTCCCTGGGCCGGCCAAAAAGGCCGGACCCGAGGGTTGCGCCCGAGAATGAGGTTGCAGCGCCTTCAAAAGCTCGCAACAGGTTGCTCCATTCGCTACAGTCTCCACCACGCTTCGTCCGAGGGTTTCCTTTCGTGCCGCATTCCAGCCTGAAATTGGGCCGCGCCATCGTTCTGGCCGGCTTGCTCGGACTTGCCTTGACCGCCTGCGGCCGCAGGGGGCCGTTGGAGGCGCCGCCGAAGGCGACGAGCGCACTCGACTTGCCCGACCGCGACATCGGTGGGGATGAGCAGCAGCAAGCCGAGGTCCAGGCCGGTGGCGCGCCATTCGGCAAGCCGCCGAAAGCGGACCGGAACTTCACGATTCCGGAAAAGAGCTTCGCGCTCGATCCGATTCTCTAGAGCCGGATGATGTCAGACGGCATCACGAAGTGATCCCGTCCGAGATCTGAATCCGTCTCTCATCAAAGAGTTAGAGCAGGATCGACGCGAAGAACCGGTTCCCACTTTTTCGCATCCTGCTCTAAAACGAAGCTTTTGAAACGCGAGCCCTCGCGCTTCGAGATGCTATTCCGGCCGGAATAGCTCCTTGGCGAGGGCCATCGGCATTCTCGAACAGGCACTGAGCGCCCCATGCATCATTTCAACTATCGCGACGGCTCGCTTTTCGCCGAGGATGTCGATCTCAGGCAGATCGCGGCCGAGGTCGGCACGCCGGTCTATGTCTATTCCTCCGCCACGATCGAGCGGCATTACCGCCTGTTCGCGGCCGCCGTTAAGGCGAATGCTCCGGCCGGAGTGGCCCATGTCTTCTATGCGTTGAAGGCCAACGGCAATCTCGGCGTGCTGAAGACGCTGGCCGCGCTCGGGGCCGGGGTCGATACGGTATCAGAGGGCGAGGTCCGCAAGGCGCTCGCCGCCGGCTTCCCGCCCGAGAAGATCGTCTTCTCCGGCGTCGGCAAGAGCGAGAGCGAACTGCGCTTCGCGGTTGGGGCCGGAATCTATCAGGTCAATATCGAGACCGAGGGCGAGCTCGATCTGCTTTCGCGCGTCGCGGCCTCGCTCGGCAGGCGTCAGGAGGCGGTGTTTAGGGTCAATCCCGATATCGGCGCCGGCGGCCATGCCAAGATCACCACGGGCTCGTCCGAGAACAAGTTCGGCGTCTCCTTCGAGGAGGTCGGCAGGCTTTATGCCCGCGCCGCCAATATACCAGGCGTCAGGATGATGGGGCTCGCGCTCCATATCGGCAGCCAGATCCGCGAGACCGATTCATTCGAGGCGGCCTATATCAAGATGGCGACGCTGGTCGGAAGCCTGCGCAGTGAGGGCCACCGCGTCGAGCGGCTCGATCTTGGCGGCGGGCTCGGCATCCCTTACGAGATTCCGAAGGATTTCGACTACGGTCCCGATCTGATCGAAGCCTATGCCGCCATGGTCGGACGGGTCACCAAGGGGCTCGATGTCGAGCTCGGCTTCGAGCCGGGCCGCCTGATCGTCGGCAATGCCGGCATCCTGCTGACGCGGGTCTTGTATCTCAATCCGCGTCCGACCAAGCAGTTCCTGGTGGTCGACGCCGCGATGAACGACCTGATGCGGCCGGCGATGTACGAGGCCTATCACGAGATCTGGCCGGTGTCCGAGCCGGCTGCGGATGCAAGCCGCATCGCTTATGACGTGGTCGGACCGGTCTGCGAATCAGGTGACACCTTCACGACCGGGCGCGTCCTGGCCGCGCAGAAGCCCGACGATTTGATCGCCTTCATGACCGCCGGCGCCTATGGCGCCAGCATGGCCTCGACCTACAACCAGCGCCTGCTCGTTCCGGAAGTGTTGGTGAAAGGCGGGCAATTCGCGGTGACCCGGCCGCGCCAGAGCTATGAGGAGCTTCTCGGCACGGATCGTGCACCGCCCTGGCTGGCCTGAGCCCGTCGATCACGATGCGCTGAGGCCCCTGTGGGCGGCGCGCCTTCGCTCTGGCCTTGCCACATTCACGTGTTAGCGTGTGTCGAGTGGCGAAGGTTCAGGATGGTGCGCAGGCAGCTCGGAGCGACGGCATGAATGAGGCTGAGCGCCGCAAGGCGTCTGATCCGATCGAGGGCATCCGGCAGCGGCTCGGCCGGCTCACGACCGCCTCACGGCTTTCGCTCGGTTGGGAGCGGGCCTGGCCGCGGCTTTGGCTGGCGGTCGGCATCATCCTCGCCTTCCTGGCGCTCTCATGGTTTGGCCTGTGGACGCTGCTGCCCTGGCAGGGCCGCGCGCTCGGCGTCATCCTGTTCCTTGCGGGTCTGGCGGCGAGCCTGTGGCATGTCGCGACGATGCCGCTGCCGACCCGGCGCGACGGGCTTTCGCGGCTCGACCATTCGCTCGAGGGCGGCCATCGCCCGGCCTCCTCGCTGGAGGATAGCCTTGCCGTCGGCTCGGGCGACCCGGTCTCGCAGGCGTTGTGGAAGCTACATGTCGAGCGCCAGAGCCGGCAGGTCGCCGGGCTCAAGCTCGCGGCCCCGCATCCGCTCATGGCCGGGCGCGACCGCCTTGCCTTGCGCGCCGTCCCGCTGCTCGCGGCGATCACCGCCTTCTTCGTCGCCGGCCACGAGGCTGGGCCGCGCCTCAATGCTGCCTTCGACTGGCGCGGGTCGGCCTCGGCCGCGCCCGCCACCCGCATCGACGCCTGGATCGATCCGCCGGCCTATACGCGCCTGCCGCCGATCCTGATCGACTTCGCCAAGCTGGCGAGCCCCAATTTCAGCGCGCCCGAGAAATCCGTCGTCGTCGTCCGCATCGCCGGCAAGTCGGGCATGGATGTCGCGACCACGGGCCGGCTCGACGCGCTGCCCGCGGCCGACGCCAAGGAGGCGAAGCCGGCGGCGGGGAACGCTCCTGCTGTGCTGGAGAAGCGCTATACGTTGGCCGGCAACGGCACGCTGCGGCTCACCGGCAGCGGCGCCCCCAATACGACGCTGCATCTCAATGCCGTACCCGACCAGCCGCCGGAGATCAGCTTCATCGAGCCGCCCAAGCCGATCACGGGCGCGCAGAGCGGCGGGCTCGGGCTGAGCTACCGCGCCAAGGATGATTACGGCGTCGCCTCGGTCGAGGTTCTGGTCTCGCGGCCCGGCCCACCCTCGGTCGGGCGTTCGCTGGTCGAGCCGCCCAAGCAGTCGCTCAGCACACCCTCTTCGCCGACCGGCGAGGAGGAGATGAAGAGCACGGTCGATTTCTCGGCTCATCCCTGGGCTGGCGCCAAGGTCAGGATGACGCTGGTCGCGCGCGATGATGCCGGCCAGGAGGGGCGCAGCGAGCCGGTCGAGGTCACGCTGCCGCAACGCACCTTCACCAAGCCGCTCGCCAAGTCCCTGGTCGAACAGCGCCGCAAGCTGGTCATGGATATCGAGACCCGGAGCAAGGTCCAGCTCGCCATGGACGCGCTGCTGATCGAGCCCGAGCTGTTCCTGAAGGAGACCGGCGTCTATCTCGGCATGCGGATGATCGCCGAGCGGCTGCGCCGTTCGGCCAGCGACGACCAATTGCGCGACGTCGCCGACCTGATGTGGGCGATGGCGCTGCAGCTCGAGGATGGCGACCTGTCCGACGCTGAGCGCGCCTTGCGGGCGGCGCAGGAAAACCTCCAGCAGGCGCTCGAGCGCGGCGCCTCCGAGGAGGAGATCAAGAAGCTCACCGAGGAGATGCGGCGGGCGATGGACCGCTTCATGCGCCAGCTCGCCGAGCAGATGCAGCGCCAGCAGCAGAATGGCGATCAGAAATCGGCGCAGCTGCCGGAGAATTTCCGCTCTGTGACGCCGCGCGACCTGCAGAACATGCTCAACCGTATCGAGGAACTCTCGAAGCGCGGCGACATGGCCGAGGCGCAGCGCCTGATGGAAGAGCTCAACCAGATGCTCAACAATCTCCAGATGGCGCGCCCCGGCCAGCAGGACCAGCGCCAGCGCGAGATGAACCAGGCGCTGGGCGAGCTCGACAAGATGACGCGCGAGCAGCAGGGACTGCGCGACGAGACCTATCAGCAGGAGCAGCAGCGCCAGAACCGGACCCAGCGCGGGCAGCGCCCTGGCCAGCAGCAGGCGCGCCCCGGTCAGGGACAACGCCAGCAAGGACAACAGGGCCAGCGCGGGCAGCGTGGCCAGCAGCCTGGCCAACAACCCGGCGACCAGGGCGAAGGCGAAGAGGGACAGGACGGCGAGGGCCAGCAGGGGCAGGGACAAGGCCAGAGCCTGTCCGAGCGCCAGCAGGCCCTGCGCGAGCGTCTGCAGGAATTGCAGCGGCGCATGCAAGGCATGGGCGCCCCCAGCCAGAGCGAGCTCGGCGAGGCCGAAGACGCGATGCGCGAGGCCGAGGGCCAGCTCGGCCAGGGCCAGGGCGAAGGCGCGCTCGACTCGCAAGGGCGTGCCCTGGAAGCCCTGCGCAAGGGCGGCCAGAACCTCGCCCAGCAGATGCAGGGCCAGCCCGGCGAGGGTGACGGCACCGAGGGCGCCTTCGGCGAGCCCGATGGCCGTCCGGCCGGACGCCCTTCGGCGCAGCAGCGCGGCCGCGAGGATCCGCTGGGCCGGCCGCAGCGCCAGCGCGACTGGGCCGATGGTCGTGTCCGCGTACCCGGCGCCGATGAGAGCGCGACACAGCGCGCGCGCCGCATCCTGGACGAGTTGAGGCGGCGTCTCGGCGACCCGTCGCGGCCGAGCGAGGAACTCGATTATCTGGAGCGCCTGCTCAGGCGGAATTGAGCTCTTCCGGAATCGTGAAGCGCGGGGAACCCCTCTCCTGCATCGAAGTCGGGTCTACCCGACTTCGACACTCTGAGTGCTGAACTCGGGCAGGCCCGAGTTCAGTGAGAGGGGCAGGGTTGATGTGTAGGCCCCTGAACCAGCGCAGTGTCGATCTCACGGCAAAGCAACGGTGAGGTCGAGATCAAGCGTCAAACGGCCTACCCCTCACCCTGCCCTCTCCCTCCCGGAGGGGGTTCCCCGTGCGCTTCTCTCAAGTGGGGCGCCGTCCCCAGCTTGCCACCAGCGCCCCGACCACGATCAGCAGGCAGGACGCCGCCAAGAGCCAGCTTGCGGGTGCATAACCGGCGATCACCAGAATGATCGTCGAGAGCACCGGGGCGGCGTAGGAGGCGACGCCGAGCAGGGCGACATCGCCCTTCTTCATGCCGATGTCCCAGACGACGAAGGCAAGCCCGATCGCGCCGAGGCCGAGCCCGAGCACGCCGCCCCATTCGACTGATGTCAGCGACCACAGGGTCGTCTCGAAGGCGAAATGGCAGGCGAAGGCGGGGATCGCGCAACCGAGCATGGTGATGCTGAGACTCTCGGAGGGCACGGTGCTGAAGCGGCGCGAGACCACGGAATAGCTTGCCCAAACGAAAGCGCCGAGCGCCGCCAGTCCATGGCCGAGCGAGATGCCGCCGCCGGTGCCGAGGCCGCCCGAGATCAGCAAAGCGGTCGCTGCGAGCCCGATCAGTGCGCCGATGAGGTGGCGCGGCTTCAAGCGGCCGCCCGGCAGCAGGGCTGCAAACAGCACGATCAGCAGCGGCCAGAGATAATGGATCAGATTGGCCTCGGCCGCCGGCGCGGTTTTCATCGCGGCATAATAGAGCGCCGTGTCGCCGAAGGGTCCGTAGAGTCCGAGTGCGAAGGAGGCCGGAGTCGGCATGACGCGGCGCAGCGTCCCGCGCGCTGCGGCGATCGAAAGGATCAGCAGCCCGCCGATGACGAAGGTCATGCCGACAAGCTGGAACGGCGGCACCCGGCCGGACATGGCGGCGAACAGCGCCAGCGTCGACCAGAGCAGGATGGCGATGAAGCCGATGAAGGTGGCGCTGCGGGAGGTCATGGTTCGGCGGGACTTGGCTGGGCAGGACTTGGCTGCGGATCGAAGGAATCTTGCGCCCGCGATATCAGTTTCGGCGGCAAATGCCGATGGGGCGGCAAATGCTGATGGGGGCTTGCCGAAGACGGCTTTTTTGCACCGCAGCACGGCCTGGGCGCGATAGGCGCCATGCTCTGAGCGCCGCGCCGGAATGTTGACCGCGCCCCCGCGTGGGATCATGCGTCAGTCATGGCCACGATCCCGATGCCCACTGCTGCTGCGCGGCGCCCGTTGCTTCCGGTGCTGCTGGCGCTGAGCCTGGCCCATCTGCTGAACGACCTCGTGCAGTCGATGATCCCGGCGCTGTATCCGCTGATCAAGGAAGCCTACCGGCTCGACTTCCTCCAGGTCGGCTTCATCACGCTGGCCTTCCAGGTGACGTCGTCGCTGCTGCAGCCGCTGCTCGGCTACGTCACCGACCGCAAGCCCTGGCCCTATGCGATGGTCGCCGGCATGTGCGGAACGCTGGCCGGGCTGCTGCTGCTCTCCCATGCGCACAGCTATGCGGTCGTGCTGGTCGGGGCTGCGCTGATCGGGTTGGGGTCCGCCGTGTTCCACCCCGAGGCGACGCGCATGGCGCGCCATGCGGCGGCTGGCCGGCAGGGGCTGGCGCAGGGCGTGTTCCAGGTCGGCGGCCATGTCGGCTACGCAACCGGCCCGCTGCTGGCCGCGGCCATCGTGGTGCCGCGCGGGCAGGAAAGCCTGTCCTGGTTCTCCGGGGTGGTACTTGTCGCCATGCTGGTGATGGGCTGGCTTGGCGCGCGCTATTCGGCGCTGCGCCGCGACCAGAAATCCTCCAAGGACCATGTCGAGGAGAGCGCCAGCCACGGCCTGCCGAAGGCGAAGGTCATCCTGGCGATGACGATGCTGATCGTGCTGCTGATGTCGAAGAACGGCTACACCTCGGCTTTCAGCTCCTATTACACCTTCTACCTGATCGAGCGCTTCGGCATCGAGATCCAGCTCTCGCAGATCATGCTGTTCCTCTATCTCGTCGTCGGCGCGCTCGGTGTGATCGTCGGCGGCATGATCGGCGACAGGATCGGCCGCTACCGTGTGATCTGGCTCTCGATCCTGGGCTCGCTGCCCTTCGCGCTGATCCTGCCCTATGCCGATCTGTTCTGGACCGGCGCGCTCAGCGTCGTCATCAGCTTCATCATGGCGAGCGCCTTCTCGGCGATCCTGATCTATGCGATCGACCTCGTGCCGCACCGCATCGGCCTCGTCGGCGGGCTGTTCTACGGCCTCTCCTTCGGTCTGGGCGGCATCGCTGCGGCGGGGATCGGCGCGCTCGCCGACCAGATCGGCATCGTCAGGGTGTTCGGGCTCTGCGCCTGGTTGCCGGCTGTCGGGCTGCTCGCCATGTTCCTGCCGCGGGCCCGGCCGGCGGTTGCATCATCGTCGTCTTGATGGGGCAATTCACGGGCCCGGAGCGCGGCGGCGCGCCGGCACGGATGTCGCCGAGAGGCTGATCAACGCGCCGATGAGATGGCAAGGCACGGGCATCACGCCACCTGCGGCCGCCAGGCGATGACGCCCTCCGTCCGCGCCCGCACCTCGGGCGAGGCCAGGCAGGTCGCGACGGCCTCATAGCCCGGTGCACCGGGATAGGGGGCGACACGGCTCGGTGGGCTGTGATTGGCGGGGCAGAGGATGATCGCCTCGTCGGGGCCAATGGCAGCGAGATCCAGGATCGCGCAGGAGCGCGTGAGCAGGAAGAGCGGCCTCCCGCTTGAGCCACGGCGGCGCAGATGGGCGATCACGGCCTCCTGCGTGGCCTGGTCCAGTCCCTGCTCGACCATGTCGACGACCAGGATGGCCGGGCCTTCGGCTTCCAGCCCGGCGAGCAGGGCGATGAGCGCGTCCGAGAGGACGGCGCCATCCTCGGCGAGCCAGGTCAGGGCCTGGTCGACACGCGCCTCGAGAGTGGGCTCGGCCTTTAGCCGGGCGCGGGCCGCCGCGCCGCCATCGGCCAAGCGATCCAGGCCGAGGAAGGCGGCGCCGGGCAAGGTCTCGGCCAGGCGCAGGGCCAGCCGCGTCTTGCCGCTGCCCAGCGGCCCGATGATGTAGTTCAATGGCCGGATGTCGCGCAATTCGAAGCGTTCGCCGCCCCAGGGCCAGGGCAGCGCGAAGGCGACGTCGAGTTCGGGAGCCGGACCGAGCAGGCGCGCCAGCTCTCCGGCGCCCGGCGCCTTGCCTTGGGCGAGGTCGCTGCGCAGCTCGCGGACCCTCTCGATCGCCCCAGTGAGCTGGCGGATCTGGTCTTCCAGCGTTGCCTGATGCGCGGCGAGTGCCGGCTCCAGGCCCTGCGGGTCGCCGCCCAGCACCCGCGCCACCTGGGCGAGGCTGAGGCCGAGCTTGCGCAGGGCCACGATCTCGTTGGCGCGGGCCATCTGGTCGGGGCCATAGGCCCGCCAGCCGGCGGCGCTGCGGATGGGAGAGACCAGGCCGCGCTGCTCGTAGAGCCGCAGGGCCTTGGTGGAGACGCCGAGCTGCTTGGCGGCTTCGGACGGGTTCAGGAATGGGGTGGAAGCGCTCACGAATCACCTCGCTGTTGCTGACAGCCATGCTTATCGAGGCGGTCCCAGGGGCCGGGTCAAGCGCTGGCGGCGCTTGTGGCTGGTGCCTGCGCTCCATAAACATCGTAGTCCGCGACGCCTTAGAGCAATTGCCGATCCAACTGGATCGTTCAATTTCTCTAACTTTTTATTTTGACGCGTTTTCTTCACGCGAACCGGTATCCACTTCGCTCGAAAACGCTTTAGATTCCGGAGCATCCGCCAGGTGACGATATCGACAGAAAGCTATGCGCCACCGTCGGATGGCGACGCCTGGGACAGCCTTTCGCCGGCACAGGCCGGCTTCGATGCCTCCGGGCTTGCTGCCGCCATCGATTTCGCCAAGGCGCATGAAAGCTCCTGGCCGCGCAGCCTGTACTATCCCGATGGGCGCTATGTCGGCCTTGTCGAATGGAACGAGAGCGGGCCCTGGAGCGAGATCGTCGGCCCCGTGCGCGAGCGCGGCGGGCCGGCCGGGCTCATCGTCAAGGGCGGCCGCATCGCTGCCGAATGGGGCGACACGACCCGCACCGACATGACTTTCTCCATCGCCAAGAGCTATATCGCCATCCTGGCGGGGCTTGCGGTCGCTGACGGGCTGATCGGCGATGTCGACGCGCCGGTGGCAAAGACCGTCGCAGGCCCCTGGTTCGAGAGCGCGCATAACCGCGCGATCACCTGGCGCCATCTGTTGCAGCAATCGAGCGAGTGGCAGGGCGAAATCTTCGGCAAATCCGACCAGGTCGACCATAACCGCCAGATCGGGCCCGGCGCCGACAACAGCCGCAAGGGCGAGAAGCGCGCGCTCCAGCCGCCCGGCAGCCATTACGAATACAACGATGTCAGGGTCAATCTGCTGGCCTATTGCCTGCTGCAGCGCTTCCGCCGGCCGCTGCCGGAGGTGCTGCGCGAGCGCATCATGGACCCGATCGGGGCCTCGCCGGACTGGCGCTGGCAGGGCTATGACAACGCCTTCGTCGAGATCGACGGGCGCCGGGTTCAGTCCGTGCCGGGTGGCGGCCATTGGGGCGGCGGGCTCTTCATCGGTGCGCGCGACCATGCCCGGGTCGGCCTGCTGGTGGCGCGCGCCGGCATGTGGGGCGGCCGCGAATTGCTGTCGCCGGCCTGGATCGCCGCGATGCTCACACCCTCGCCGACGCTCGGCAATTACGGTTATCTCTGGTGGCTGAACCGGGGTGCGGCGGCAAAGTCGGGCGTGCCGTCGACGGCGGTCTTCGCACTCGGCGCCGGGGTCAATGCGATCTGGCTCGACCCGGCGCAGGATCTCGTCGCGGTGCTGCGCTGGATCGACAAGACGGCGCTCGACGGCTTTATCGACCGCCTCATCGCGGCGATCCGCTGAGTGGACCAACAGATAGAGGGATGTCTGGCATGGACCAGTCTTCACGGCGCTTCGGGCGCTACGATATCACCATCCTGCGCGATGGCGTTTTCCAGGCCCCTGCGGATGTCCTGATCCATGCGGGCGGCGACGAAGCGCGAAAGCAGGCTCTCGCAGGCTGGAGCAAATCCGCCATCAGCGTCGATGTGAACTGCTTCCTGCTGCGGGACGATACGAGGATCACCCTCGTCGATGCCGGAACAGGCCCCTCCTGGGGCGATGCCTTCGGCCATGCCCGCGCGGCGCTCGCAGCCGTGGGTGTGACGCCGGACCAGGTTCAGCGCATTCTGATCAGCCATCTCCATGGCGATCACGCGCTCGGTCTCTTCGACGGTGAGGCGCCCTATTTCCCACAGGCCGAGATCTGGGTTCCGCAGGTCGAGCTCGCCTTCTTCACCGACGAGCAGGCGCGCGAATCGCTACCGGCGTCGCGGCGAAGCGGCTTCGTGATCGCGGCGAAGCTGCAAAGCCTCTATGGCGGCCGCATCCGCAGCTTCGGCGAAGGTGAGATCCTGCCGGGCATCGCCGCTCGCGCCCTGCCTGGGCACACGCCAGGCCATACCGGCTTCATCGTGCAGGATCCGCAACACAGCCTGCTGCTCTGGGGCGATCTCGTGCATATCGAGGATCTCCAGCCGGGAGATCCCGATGTCGGGCTCGTCTATGATCTGGATCCGGCGGCGGCTGCGCGCAGCCGTCACATCATCCTGAAGGAGGCGGCCCGAGATGGTTGGATCGTCTCGGGAGGGCATATAACCGGTTTCCAGCGGGTGGAGGCGGTTGGGGACAGCTATCGGCTCGCGCCGGCCTGAGCCCGAGGGCGCCCCTGGCTTGAACCGAGCGCCGGCGTCTCGCGGGCGACCACGCTTGCCGCGACGGGAGCCAGCGCTGCATAGTCAAAAGCCTCAACCCCGATGATGGTCCCGCTTCATTGCCAAGCGATACGCCTGTTCCGCGCGCCGAGAGGCCGACTTTCCTCGACTGCGAAGCCGTCGCCATCGATGCCGTGCCGCGAGGCGCGATCGCCGTGATCGGCCTTCCCGGTGCGACGCCCTATGCCGGGAATGGCGCCCATAGCGCGGGCGCCCCGGCGGCGATCCGGACGGCAAGTGCGCGACATGCCGCCCGCCGGACGCATTACGATTTCGATCTGGGCGCGCCGTTGGTGACGCTTGACACGGTTCTGGTCGATTGCGGCGACCTCGCCTTCGACGAAACCGATTTCACTGGCAATCGCGTGAGGATCGAGGCGGCTTTTGCGACGCTGCTGGGCCGTGGCGCGCGGCCCCTTCTGCTGGGCGGCGACGACAGCGTCCAGATCCCTGCGCTGCGCGCCTTTGCTGCGCATGGCAAGATCACACTGTTGCAGATCGATGCGCATATCGACTGGCGCGACGAGGTCGAGGGCGAGCGCTTCGGGCCCTCGAGCACGATGCGGCGAGCTTCCGAAATGGCGGGTGTCGGGGCAATCGTTCAGATCGGCGCCCGGGGTATCGGCAGCGCCCGGGAATCGGATGTGGCAGACGCCGTCGCCGCGGGAGCGCGACTGGTCGATATGCGCACGCTGCGCGCCAAAGGGCTCGCTTATGCCGTCGAACAGGTGCCGGAAGGCCAGCCGGTCGTCGTGTGTTGCGATGTCGATGGGCTGGACCCCACGGTGGTCCCCGGCGTTGTCGGCCGGGCTCCGGGCGGCCTGGGTTATGGCGACATCGTGGAGCTCCTGCACGGTGTCGCCGTCCGTGCGCCGATCGTCGGCTTCAACCTCGTCGAATTCACCCCTCAGCATGATCTCGGCGACCTCGGAGCCAGGACCGTCTGCCGCCTCGCCATGCTGGGGGCGGGCTTTCTGGCGATGAGCGAACGGGCACGATCGCAGCGGTCATAGGCGACTGTGCTGCGCCCTCACAGCGCGTGCTTCAGGATTTCCGCCGCGGCCCCGGCAAGGATGAGCGCCAGCGTCGCCGTGAGCGCCATCCCGCCGAGATAGGCGCCCAGGGCTCGCGCGGCAGGCAGATCATTCTGCTGCAGCCTGCCCTCTCGGCCGGGCGTGCCGATGTGAGAGCGGGCGTTCATAGCGCACCTGCTTGCGGCAGGGTGTCGAGCAGCGGCCGCGCGAGATGCAGGATCTCGTAGCTCGTGCCGTCCTCGTTTCCGCTTGGCTCCTGCTCGGACAGCAGCACCCGGGTGAGCGTCCAGCTCGCGGTGTCGACGCCGATCGTGGCCGCGACCGTGCCGGGCCGGCTGGCGAGAGCTCGGTTCAATTCGATCTCTCCAGCGAAAATCGCGGTGAGGTCGGCATCGAGCGGGATGGCGAGATCCTCCCGGTAAGCGAAGCGGGCCTCGCGCCCGGTTCCCTTGCGGGCGTCGAGGGCGAAACGCGTCTGGATTTCGGCGCGCCCAAAACTCTCGGTCACGACCTTGTAGCGCCCGCTGACAAGGAATTCGCGGAAAGCCTCGTCGTGACGCCAGAGATAGAGCGAGGAATAGTTGTTCGCGATCGCGCCGTGGCGACCGGCTTCGCGCAGCAGGAAGCCCTTGAAAAAGAGCTCCGGCACGGCGTCCCAGAGCGGACCGCGCTCTCTGGCTCTGGCGCGGATCAGCCCGATGTCATGGTTGGCCGGCAGACGGTGAGCATAATGCGCGATGATCATCACAGGGCTCCTTCTTTATCTCCAGAAGGTAGCGAGACCTTGATCACAAGAAAATCATATGAGATCATATTTCAATGATTTCATTTTGAAATGAAACTCACATGAAAGCGCTCGATCTCGAAGCTGTGCAGGCCTTCATCCTGATCGCCGATCTGAAGAGCTTCACCCGCGCCGCCGAGACGCTGGAGACGACGCAATCGGCCGTGAGCCTGAAGATCAAACGGCTGGAGGACAGGCTCGGGCGGCGCCTGTTCGACCGGACGCCGCGCCTCGTGCGGCTGTCGGCGGAGGGCAATAGCTTTCTCGATGCGGCCCGCAAGCTGATCGCGGCCCATCAGGGCGCGCTGGGCTCCTTCGCGGTCCAGCAGCGGCGGTTGGTCGTCGGCATCAGCCACCATATCGTCGGCTCGGAATTGCCTGCTTTGCTGCGCCGCATGAAGGACGCGGAGCCCGGCCTCGTGATCGAAATGCGCCTCGCCTCGTCGCGGCAGACCCTCGATGATTTCGATCGCGGTGCGCTGGATGCGGCGATCGTGCTGCGCCATGACAACAAGCGTCGTGATGGCGACGTCATCTTCGAGGAGGCGTTTGGATGGATGGCGGCGCCCGATTTCGCCCATCACGCGGGCGAGCCGCTGCGGCTTGCTACCCAGGCCGAGCCCTGCAGCGTCCGCAGCATGGCGGTGTCCGCGCTGGCAGAGGCCGGCGTGCCATGGACGGAGGTTTTCGTCGGTGGCGGCATCGCGACGATCGGGGCCGCGGTCTCGGCCGGCCTTGCCGTCGCGGCGCTCGGCCGGCGTGTCGCTCCCCCTGGTACGGTGGATGTCGGCAGGCCGCTTGATCTGCCGCCGCTCCCGGCGCGGGATGTGGTGCTTTATGCCAATGTCGCAGGCGCACAGGCGCGCGCCTCGCTGCGAAATTTCGTCGCCGTCATTCGCGCCTCGGCGGGTGCGCCGATGGCGTCACGGAAACCGTAGAGCCGCCGCCTGAACTCGGAATCTCCCGGTCATTCCGGACTCAGGCCTGCGGCCTGCCCCGGAATGACGGATGGATCCGACAGAGGCTCAGGCCATGTACTGCCCGCCATTGACCGCGAAGGTCGCGCCCGTCGCGAAGGCGCCGTTATCGGAGGCGAGGAAGACGACCATCTGGGCGATTTCCTCCGGCTTGCCGAGGCGGCCGACCGGGATGCCGGCGACGACACGCTTCAGGGCTTCCTCGGGCATCGCCGCGACCATGTCGGTACCGATATAGCCTGGCGTGATCGCGTTGACGGTGATGCCCTTATTGGCGTTCTCCTGGGCGAGCGCCTTGACGAAGCCGATATCGCCGGCCTTGGCGGCGGAGTAGTTGACCTGGCCCATCTGGCCCTTCTGGCCGTTGATCGAGGAGATCACGATGATGCGGCCGAAATTGCGGGCGCGCATGCCCTCGATCACGGGACGCGTCATGTTGAACAGCGAATCGAGATTGGTGCGGATGACGGCCGACCACTGATCCTTGGTCATCTTGTGGAAGAAGCCGTCGCGGGTGATGCCGGCGTTGTTGACCAGGATGTCGATGGGGCCGAGTTCGGCCTCGACGGTGGCGATGCCCGCGGCGCAGGCGTCATAGTCGCCAACATCCCATTTATAGACCGGGATGCCGGTCTCGGCCTTGAAGGCGGCCGCCGCCTCGTCATTGCCGGCATAGCTCGCCGCGACCTTGTGGCCGGCCTCCTTCAAGGCCTTGCTGATCGCCGCGCCGATGCCGCGCGTGCCCCCTGTGACCAAAGCGACCTTCGTCATTCCTGTCTCCTCCCTCATGGCGGCGTGAGCGCCGCGCTATTGTTCTGCAAGCTTCATGTCGGGCGAATAGGGCCCGTCGACATCCTTGATGATCGCCTGCCCGCAGACCACGCGTCCTTGCGTTGCGTCAAAGGTCAGGGTCGGGTGCCCGTAGAGCACCCAGCCCTGGCTCAGAGCCTCCGAGACCCGATGACAGAACGCGGCGTCATCAGGCCCGGTGAGATAGCGGTAGAGCGTCGTCTGCCTCGCCATGCGCAGGGCTCAACGCTCGACCGCGAGCGCCACGCCCATGCCGCCGCCGATGCACAGCGTCGCCAAGCCCTTCTTGGCGTCGCGCTTGGCCATTTCGTGCAGCAGCGTCACCAGCACGCGCGCGCCGGACGCGCCGATCGGATGGCCGATCGCGATCGCGCCGCCATTGACGTTGACGATGTCGGTATTCCAGCCGAGGTCCTTGTTGACCGCCAGCGCCTGCGCCGCGAAGGCCTCGTTGGCCTCGACGAGATCGAGATCACCGATGCTCCAGCCGGCTCGCTCCAGAGCCTTGCGCGTCGCCGGGATCGGACCCGAACCCATGATCGCCGGGTCGACGCCTGCGGTCGCCCAGGAGGCGATGCGGGCGAGCGGGGTCAGGCCGCGCCTGGCGGCTTCCTTGGCGCTCATCAGCACGAGCGCGGCGGCGCCGTCATTGAGGCCCGAGGCGTTGCCGGCGGTGACGGTGCCCTCCTTCGAGAAGGCGGGGCGCAGCTTGGCCATGGCTTCGATCGTCGCGCCATGGCGAGGATATTCGTCGTCGGAGACGATGATGTCGCCCTTGCGGCCGGCAATGGTGAAGGGAACGATCTCGTCCTTGAAGCGGCCGGCCTTCTGGGCGGCCTCGGCCTTGTTCTGCGAACCGACGGCGAACTTGTCCTGTTCCTCGCGGCTGATCTGCCATTTGGTCGCGACGTTCTCGGCGGTGGTGCCCATATGGTAGCCGTGGAAGGCGTCCCAGAGCCCGTCCTTGATCATCGTGTCGATGAACTTCATGTCGCCCATCTTGGTGCCGTTGCGCAGATGCGCGCCGTGCTGGGACATCGACATCGATTCCTGGCCGCCGGCGACGATGATGTCGGCATCGCCATTGACGATCTGCTGCAGGCCGATCGCTACTGCGCGCAGGCCGGAGCCGCAAAGCTGGTTGAGGCCCCAGGCGGTCGCCTCCTGCGGGATGCCCGCCGCCATCGCGGCCTGGCGGGCCGGGTTCTGGCCCTGACCGGCGGTCAGGATCTGGCCCATGATGACCTCGTCGACCTCGGCCCCTTCGACCTTGGCGCGGGCGAGCGCTTCCTTGATCGCGGCGGCGCCGAGCTCATGGGCGGGAGTATTGGCGAAGGCGCCGTTGAAGGCGCCGACGGCGGTGCGTGCTGCGCCGACGATGACGATGTCCGTATCAGCCATGGGAGAGATCCTCGCTGTTGTCGAGACGGTCCGCTCTCACGCCGGCCGCCTGGTTCGTCAGGCACCTTCGAAGCCAGCCGCGCTTGCGTCAAGTCAGGCGAAGGGAGCGCTTGTCGGGATTCTGCCGGGTCGTCACGCTCCGCCTGCCGCAAAGACGGGCAAACCGGGTCATGCTTTAGTCTTGTTTTTGCGCTGCACGCTCAAAAAACTTGCGGCAAACCACTGAGCGGCTATCGTCAGGAGGGGAGATCGTTCCGTTTGGTCCGTCGCGGGTTTCGCGGCAGGCGCCGAACCAACGTCATGTAGGGTACTGATGGCTAGCGAAAAAGAACCGACCGTCATCAAGAAATACGCCAATCGGCGGCTCTATCATACAGGCACGAGCTCTTACGTCACGTTGGAGGATCTGGCCGGCCTGGTGCGCGGCGGCGAGGATTTCGTCGTCTATGACGCGAAATCCGGCGAGGACATTACCCGCTCCGTCCTGGCCCAGATCATATTCGACGAGGAGGCTAAGGACGGGCAGAACCTGCTGCCGATCGCCTTCCTGCGCCAGCTCATCCGCTTCTATGGCGACAGCATGCAGGCGCTGGTGCCGCGCTATCTCGAATTCTCGATGGATCATCTGACCAAGGACCAGGGCCAGTTCCGCGAGCAGATGACCAAGGCCTTCACGGGCGGGGCCTTCGGCGGCGGGGCGCTCGACGCGATCCAGCAGCAGACGCGAGCCAATATGGCGCTCTTCACCGACGCGTTCCGCATGTTCAACCCCTTCGCTGCCGCGGCAGCCGCCGCCAAGGCGAAGGAAGAGGGCACTGCCGCTCCAGCCAAGGGCGACGATCTCGGCGATCTCAAGCGCGAGCTCGGCGAAATGCGTGAGCGCCTGGACAAGCTCACCAAGACGAAGTGAGCATCGGCCCGAAAAGTGGCAACCGGTTTTCGGGACGAGCCGATGCCAAATCGAGGCTCTGCAGCATCAGACCCGATACGGTATTCGGCCTGATGCTGTAGATTTCGGGCTCAGCCGGTCACGCGCTCGGGCGACCCGGCCTGGGCCTGCGGCCAGATCGCAGCCTTGCCGATCAGGTGACCCTGCAAATAGGTCACCCCCCAATCGGTCAGCATCGTCGCCTGCAATTCGTCATCGACCCATTCGGCGACGGTCTCGACGCCGAGATGGCGGGCGAGGTCGATCAGCGTGCGCACATAGAAGCGGTCGTCGGTCGAGCGGCGCAGATTTTGGGTGAAGGCGCCGTCGAGCTTGAGGATGTCGATCGGGAAGGCGCGCAGGTGCCGCAGCGAGGTGTGGCCCGCGCCGAAATCGTCGATCGCAATGCGGGCGCCCTGATCCTTGATCTGGCCCAACAGCTTGGTGATCCGCACGGGATCCTCGATCGTCGCCGTCTCCGTGACCTCGACGATCAGGCGCTTGGCCACGCCGCGCGCGGCATTGGTGCAGGCGAGGAAGGCGTCGAGCCATTCCGGATCGGCGAGCGAGCGCGGCGAGACATTGACCGAGAGCGACAGGCCAGGATCGCCCACGAGCATATCGACCGCGAGCTCGAGGACGCGATGGTCGAACAGGCGGATCAGGCCGCGCCGCTCCAGTAGAGGAATCAGCTCCGCAGGAGCGAAGAAGAGGCCATTATCGCCCTGGCCGACCCGCAGCAGAGCTTCATGGAAGGCGATGTCGCGCTGGCGGGCGCGGACGATCGGCTGCAGCGCGAGTTGCACGCGCCGTTCGTTCAGGGCGGCCACGGCCTGCAGGTCAAAACCCTGCCGCGCCACGGCGGGCTCGTGCATGTCGCTGCGTTTTGCGATGACGGCGGCGTCGATCGCGCCGGCCTTGGCATTGGCGAGCGCGTTCTCGGCGCCCGCGACCAGGGTTCCGGCATGGGTCGAGAGGTTGGGAGCAATCGCTGCACCGACGCGCAGGCGCACCAGGGCGATGCCGCGCGCGGTCTCGATGGCTGATTGGGCCACTGCCTTGATGAAGCGACGCGCCGCCGCCTCGACCTGATTCTGCGGGCAGCCGGTGAGCAGGATGGCGAAGCGGTTGCCGGAATAGCGCACGAGATGGTCGCGCCGGCGCATGACCGAGCGCAGGCGTTCCTGCACCACGCCGATGATCTCGTCGGTTGCCTCATGGCCGAAATCGTCGTTGAGGCGGGTCAGTTCGTCGATCGCCGCGATGAGCACGACGACGACGCGCTCGGCCGGCAGATGCTCGGCCAGGGCCTGTTCGACGCGCTCGACCAATGAGGTGCGGTCGCAGAGTTCGCCATTGCTGGCGTTGAGCTCGTCGGGCTTCACCGCGCGCTCCAGGCGCAGCACGCCGCGCGCGCTGGCGGGGCGGCCATCGACGCCGGCGAACCAGCGGCCGGCGTCCTCGATCCACATCTTGCGGCCGGCGAGGTCGGCGGCGTAGCGGGTGCGGTAGACCACGCCCTCGCCCTGGTCCTGGCCACTGGCGGAGAAGATCGCATCGTAGCGGCTGCGCCCGCTACCGGGCTCGACCAGGCCGGCGAAGGAGAGGCCGCGACTCATGACGGCGTCGGAGACGCCGGCGAGGACTTCATGCGCATTGGGCCCCCAGCTCAGGGCGTCATGGACGATGTCCCAGGTGTAGACGACCTCGCCGATCGACGAGAGCAGGCTGCGCGGATCGATGCGGCAGTCGTCGCGGGGGCTGAGGATCGACGGCGAGGGCATCGGACGGGGGCCTCAATGGGGCTGCTCGAACGATGCGGATCGATGCCGTCTCGTCTTGGCCCGGGCGGATCAGGAAATGTCTCGAAACGATGCGGCTTTCAGCCTTAACGCGCCGTTAAGTTTGGCTGCGGCTTTGCAAATTCAGCTCCGATGCTGGCCCAATGTTTCGGAGCGGGACATGACGGATTTCGACGATCATAGCCACAGTCGGGCCCCGTTCGCAGCCGATTCCGCATCCGATCTCGCCATGGTGCTGCTGCAGCTCGCGGCCTGCCGGGCCGAGATCGGTCCCTTCGCCCGGTCCGGGCGGGAGACGCCGCGCGAGGCGGCGCGCGTCTATGAGGCGGCCCAGACCGCCAAGGCGACCACGATTTTCAGGGACCGCAGGCCGGTGCGCCTCTAGAGCAGGATGCGAAAAAGCGGGAACCGGTTTTTCTCATCCTGCTCTAACTCCTTGATGAAAGCCGGATGAGTTCGTATTCCAAAGAAAAAGCCGGCCTCGCGGCCGGCTTGTTTCGTTAGCGTCGAGCACGAGGCCCGGCGCTGGGCCTTGAGGCGATCAGGCCTCGGCCTTGACCTTCAGGACCTGGCGGCCGCGATACATGCCGCTCTTCAGATCGACATGGTGCGGGCGGCGCAGTTCGCCGGAGTTCTTGTCTTCGATATAGGTGGGCTGCTTCAGCGCGTCGGCCGAGCGGCGCATGCCACGCTTCGACGGCGACGTCTTTCTCTTCGGAACGGCCATAGTAATCTCCATCGTGCCGCCGTCCGGAAGCGCTTGGCTCAAGGCCGCGCTGCCGTCACGACGACGGATCAATCTCGTGAGGCGTTGCCCATACACGCTGCGGCGCGCGCTGGCTAGAGCGGGATGCGAAAAAGTCGCAAGCCAGCCTGTGAATTTGACTCCACAGCCTCCCGATCAGTCCATGTCCTCCTCGCCCTCGGGCACCGCGCAGCTGGCGAGCGCGCCCAATTGCCCGACGCGTCGCTGCACGCGCGCCGCCCCTGCCTGCAGGCTGCGGCTCGGCCGGCCGGGGTCGCGGGCGCTCGGGTTCGGCAGGGCGGCGGCGAGCCTGGAGGCTTCAGACCCGGTCAGCCCCGCCGCTGATTTCTTGAAATAGCGCTGGGCCGCGGCTTCCGCGCCGAACAACCCGTCGCCCCATTCGGCGACGTTGAGATAGACCTCGATGACGCGCTGCTTCGGCCAGGCGAGGTCGATCGCCAGCGCCAGCGGGATTTCCAGCGCCTTGCGGATGTAGGAGCGGCCGGGCCAGAGGAAGATGTTCTTGGCGGTCTGCATGGTCAGGGTCGAGGCGCCTCGGCTGGGCCCGTCCTCATCGTCGAGCACCGTGTTGAGCTCGATCCAGTCGACGCCGGAATGGGCGCAGAAGCGCTGGTCCTCGGCGGCGATCACGGAACGGATCAGGGCCGACGAGATCTGGTCGAGCGGCACCCATTGCCGTTCGACCGGCTGCAGGGTCAGCCAGCGCGCGATCATCAGCGTCGATGGCGCCGGGATGAAGCGATAGAGCAGGAGGCCGAGCACCAGCAGGATCAGCAGGCCCAGGACGAGCCGGCCGATCCAGCGAATCAGGCGCGCGAAAAACCCGCGCCGCGCCGTCCGCTCTCCTGCCGCCATGCCCTTACGCCCCCTTGGCTTGCTGTCCCCTGGCTTGACGGTGCCGGCCGGCTCCGGCAATCGAGGCTCTCATCACTTGGTGAGGGCAGGCTTCATGCGAGACACCGGTTGCCGCCGTCCCGCATCCCGCGCTCACGGCGAATGCGAGATCCGCGCATGAGTTCCGCCCTGCCCATCGCCGAGACCGGCGACCTTGCCTCCAGCCTCGCACGGACGGCGCAGGCGATCGAGTCCCTGTTGGACGCGCTGCTGTCGGCTGCGCCACGCGAGAGCGAGATCGCCCGGCCGGAGCCCTTGCTCTCGGCCATGCGCCATGGCGCGCTCGGCGGCGGCAAGCGGCTGCGGCCCTTCCTGACGGTCGAGACCGCGCGGCTCTTACGTGGCGATGCTGGCCAGGCGCTGCGGGCGGGCGCGGCGGTCGAGCTCGTGCACTGCTACTCGCTGGTCCATGACGACCTGCCTGCGATGGACGATGACGATACACGCCGCGGCCGGCCGACCGTGCACAAGGCCTATGACGAGGCGACTGCGATCCTGGCCGGCGACAGCCTGCTGACGCTGGCCTTCGATGTGATGGCGGATGAGGCGACGCATCCTTCGGGCGAGGTCCGCGCGGCGCTCGTGCTGGCCTTGGCGCGCGCCTCGGGGCTGGGCGGCATGGCGGGCGGGCAGATGCTCGACCTTGCGGCGGAGGGGCGCTTCGACGGCGGCCAGCCGCGCAGCCTCACCGAGGCCGAGATCCGCCGGCTGCAGGCAATGAAGACCGGCGCTCTGCTGGCGGCGAGCGTCGAGATCGGTGCGCTGATCGCAGGCGCTGCGCCCGAGGCACGCGCCGCGCTGATCGGCTACGGCCGGGCGCTGGGCGCCGCCTTCCAGGTGGCTGACGACATCCTCGACATCGAGGCCACGCCCGAGGCGCTCGGCAAGGCGACGGCGAAGGACCAGGACAAGGGCAAGGCGACGCTGGTTTCCGTGTTGGGGCTGGACGCGGCGAAGCGCGAGCGCGACCGCTTGAGCGCCGACGCGATTGCGGCGCTGGCCGGCTTCGGGCCGGAGGCGAACACCTTGCGCGCGGCGGCGCGCTTCGCGGCTGAGCGGAAAAGCTAGGGTCGCAGGCGCGGCCCGGAATGACGGCGAGCTGCCGTCAGAACGCGAAGGGTTCTAGCGCCAGCGGCCGAAGGCGTCGGCCAGGGTCTGGCTGCCCGGGAAACCCTTTTCGAAGGTCAGGATACCGCGCTTGCCCGAGGCGAAGCGGATCGGCACGTCGATCCAGTTGCGGTTCAAGATCAGATCGAGATTGCGCTCGACCTCCACGGGCACGTTCGACAGGGCCGCGACGAAGAGGTTCTCGCCAAGCGCCGAGTTGATCGCCGACAAGGGCGCGCCGCGCTCGTTCTCGTCAGTCTTGAACTGCGGTACGCCGACCTCGCGAATGGCCTCCGGCGCCGTCGTGCCCGTACTGGTGAAGCGCAGGCCGATGATGTGCGAGGCCGGAAAGGCCGTATCGGTATTGCGGCGGATGGTGAAGTCGAGTCCGATGCCGGCCTCCGGCACCTCGATCGTGGCGCGCACGATCGTCTCGACCGGCCGGCCGGGTCCAGCGCTCTCGCTGTCCAGCCGCCAGAAGACACGGCCGTTCAGGGCGCGCGGCTGCTGCGGGCTCTCGGCGACCTCGGTGTAGAGGATGGCGCGCTGTGCGACGGCGACCTCGCTGCCCTGCGCGGGTGTGCCGGCGTTGCTGTTCGGCCGGGTCTGCGATGGCGCTCCGGCATCGCCGACGCGGTCGTTCAACTTGCCGGCAGCGTCGGGCTGCGGCGGCTGGGCCGGCGTCTCGACATGGCTGCGCGCGGTGTTCTCGGGCGGCCTGATCTTGTTGACATAATAGGCGGCGGCGGCGATCGCCGCGACCGCGATGGCGACGCCGCCGCCGACGATGGCGGTGCGGACATGGCCGGGATTGACGCGGCGTTCGCGCCGGGGTGCGACGCGGGGGCGGATCGCCTGCTGCTCGGCGACTTCCGGCAGCGGATCCTCGAAGCGCCCGTCATCCTGGTTTTGCTCGGGCTCCGGCTCCGCCCGCGTGATGGCGGCCGGAGGTGTCGTGACCTCCCTGCGGGCCGGCTCGGGCGTGACGGCAGGGCGGAAGACCGGTCCGGCCTGGGCCGGCGGCTGCGCCGGGCCCTCGCCGTAATCGGCCTCGATCTTCGCCACGGCCTCGTCGAGCGAGAGCCGCTCGCGCATGATCTCGGCCTCGCCGAGCGGTGGGTCAAGGCTGCGCAACTGCGCGACGAGCGCGGTCCTGGCGCGGTCATAGACGGCCCGCCGCGCCGCAGACGACTTGTCGGGCAACCCAGCGATTGCACGTGCCAGGATGGGATAGAAATCGGCCATTGGCCTCACTTGTCGATGTTGGCTGGTCCCGTCAACCCTCGAAGGGGTTGTGGACGAGGATGGTGTCGTCGCGTTCCGGGCTGGTCGAGAGCACCGCCACGGGCGCGCCGATCAGTTCCTCGATACGGCGGACATATTTGATCGCCTGGGCCGGCAGATCGGCCCATGAACGGGCATTCGCGGTCGAGCCTTCCCAACCTTCGATCGTCTCGTAGACGGGCTCGACGCGGGCCTGGTCGCTCTGTCCGGCGGGCAGGTGCTCGAGCAGCTCGCCATTGAGCTTGTAGCCGGTGCAGACCTTGATCTCCGTGAAGCCGTCGAGGATGTCGAGCTTGGTCAAGGCGATGCCGTCGATGCCCGAGGTCTTCACCGTCTGGCGGACCAGGCAGGCGTCGAACCAGCCGCAGCGGCGCTTGCGCCCGGTGACGACGCCGAATTCCTTGCCCTTCTGGCCGATCAGTTCGCCGGTCTCGTCGAAGAGTTCGGTCGGGAAGGGGCCTTCACCGACGCGGGTCGTATAGGCCTTGGCGATGCCCAGCACATAGCCGACCGCGGAGGGGCCGAGCCCCGAGCCGGTCGCGGCCTGACCGGCGACGATGTTGGAGGAGGTCACGAAGGGGTAGGTGCCGTGGTCGACATCGAGCAGGGCGCCTTGGGCACCCTCGAACAGGATGCGCTTGCCGGCGCGACGCTCCGAATCGAGCAATGCCCAGACGGTGTCGGCATAGGGCAGGATCTGCGGCGCTATGGTCGTGAGCTGCGTCAGCAACTCCGCTCCGTCGACCTCGGCGATGCCCAGGCCCCGCCGCAGCGCATTGTGATGCGCGAGCAGGCGCTCGATCTTGGCCTCGAGGATCGCGGGATCCTTCAGGTCGATGACGCGGATGGCGCGGCGGCCGACCTTGTCCTCATAGGCCGGGCCGATGCCGCGCTTGGTCGTGCCGATCTTGAGACCGGCATTCGAGGTCTCGCGGAAATGGTCGAGCTCGCGATGCAGCGGCAGGATCAGGGTCGCGTTGTCGGCGACGCGCAGGTTCTCGGGGCTGATCGCGACGCCCTGCTTGCGCAGCCGCTCGATCTCTTCGACCAGATGCCAGGGATCGACGACGACGCCGTTGCCGATGACCGAGAGCTTGCCTGGCCGCACGATGCCCGAGGGCAGCAGCGAGAGCTTGTAGACATTGCCGTCGATGACGAGGGTATGCCCGGCATTATGGCCGCCTTGAAAGCGCACCACGACATCGGCTTGGCTCGACAGCCAGTCGACGATCTTGCCCTTGCCCTCGTCGCCCCACTGGGCGCCGACCACCACCACATTTGCCATGGTCCAGGTGTCCTGCTGTCTTGCCTGTTTGATCCCACGCAAGCGCCGCGCACATGAAAAACCCCGGCGCAAGACCGGGGTTTGTAAGGCAGGTTCTTGCAGGCCCTCATGAGGCAACACTGCGGCGAGGTCAAGGCTGTGCATATCCTACGTCGCCGGCGGCGGGGTTCGTGGCGGCGTCAGGCGCCCGGTGGCACAGGCTCCGGTATCGCTCAGCCCGGCAGCGAACGGCGCATATAGGCGCGCGGCGGGGTTCCCAGGCGGCGCGTGAACATCGTGGTGAAGGCGGCGACATTGTCATAGCCCGCCAGCATGGCGATCTGCGTCACCGGAGCGCCGGCGGCGAGCTTCGGCAGGCAGGCGAACAGGCAGGCCTGCTGGCGCCATGCCGCGAAGCTGAGGCCGGTTTCGCGCAGGAAGAAACGCGTGAAGGTGCGCCGGCTCATCGCCAGCCTGTCGGCCCACTGGTCGAGGCGCAGATGGGCCGAGGGCGCTTCCATGAAAGCCCGGCACAGCACCGAGAGCCGGGCGTCGGTGGGGAAGGGCAGGCCGAGCGGCCGGGGCGCCAGGGTCGTGACCTCCTCGGCGAGCAAATCGAGCACCAGTTGCGATTTGCGGCCCTCCACCCCGGCGTCATGCAGGCGAATCGCCTCGATGATCAGGCTGCGAACGAGCTGCGTGACCGCGAGCACCTGCAGGAAACGCTTGGCGAGCGCATCGTCGCCGGGCAGCAGATAAACCGAGCGCATGCTGACATCGCTCATCATCTCGACGGAATGTTCGAGGCGAGGCGGGATCAGCAAGGCGTGGCCGGGCGGGATCATCCAGCAGCCGACCCCGGTCGCGACCAGCACGACGCCGGAGAAGACGCAAAGCAGCTGGATATGCCTGTGGCTGTGCGGCGGCACGGTGTAGCCGGCCGGATCGTCCGAGCGATGCACGATCACGGTGCTGTCGGCATGGAAGATCTTGCCGGCACTGTGCCGGTGGCTCTCGTCGAGCGCAGCGACCGTCGGCATCGGCAGCTTTGTCATATCTTTGGTTTCGTCACTACCTTGGCCCAATCGCGAAAGTTTTTGACCAAAACACGAATGAAGGTCAGCGGCAAGACCTGTAGAAGGAGCCCGGCATGGCGCGCCGAATGGCGCTGCGAACGAGGTTTCGAGATGGTTGCGGCATTTCCGGGGGCACAGCCCCGTATCGAGAAGACGACGACGTCGATCCTGCTGGCGGTGAGCTTCTGTCATCTGCTCAACGACCTGATGCAGTCGCTGCTCGCTTCGCTCTACCCGCTGTTCAAGGCGAATTACGCGCTCGATTTCGTCCAGATCGGGCTTCTGACCATGGCCTTCCAGGTCACGGCGTCGCTGCTGCAGCCGCTTGTCGGCATGGCGACGGATCGCTGGCCGATGCCCTATTCCTTGCCCGTCGGCATGGGCTCGACCTTCCTCGGGCTGATCCTGCTCGGCAATGCCGGAAATTTCACACTGCTGGTGACGGCGGCCTGCCTGATCGGGTTAGGCTCGGCGATCTTCCATCCGGAGGCGTCGCGGGTGGCCAGGCTGGGTTCCGGCGGCCGGCATGGGCTGGCGCAATCGCTCTTCCAGGTCGGTGGCAATATGGGCTCGGCGATGGGACCGCTGCTGGCTGCCTTCATCGTCCTGCCCTTCGGCCAGGGCAGCGTCGCCTGGCTCTCGGGCGTCGCGATGCTGGGCGTCGTCGTGCTCTGGCGCGTCGGGGCCTGGTATGCGGCTCATCGCAAGCAGAACGCCGGCAAGCCTGCCGCCAGCCGCGCCTTGCCGCTGCCGCAGGGGCGGGTCGCCATCGCCTTTGGCATCCTCGTGCTGCTGACCGCGACGAAGAACGTCTACATGGCCAGCATCTCCAGCTATTTCACCTTCTATGTCATCGACCAGTTCCAGCTTAGCGTGCGCGAAGCGCAGCTCATGCTGTTCCTGTTCCTGGCGGCGGCTGCGGCGGGAACCTTCCTCGGCGGGCCGATCGGCGACAGGATGGGCGCGCGCTTCGTGATCTGGTTCTCGATCCTGGGCGTCATCCCCTTCGCTTTGCTGCTGCCCTATGCCAACCTGTTCTGGACGGGTGTGCTCAGCGTGGTCATCGGGCTGATCTTCGCCTCGGCCTTCTCGGCCATCGTGGTGTTCGCGCAGGAACTGGTGCCGGGGCGCGTCGGGCTGATCGCGGGGGTGTTCTTCGGCTTCGCTTTTGGGGCCGGCGGGTTGGGGGCGGCGCTGCTCGGCAGCTTCGCGGACACGCATGGCATCGCCTTCGTCTACCGCATCTGTTCCTACCTGCCGCTGCTGGGGCTGCTCACCATCCTGCTGCCGCGCCTGCCGCGCGCGGGGTAAGGGGCCGACCGCTCTGGCTGCAGTGGCAGGCCGTCATCCGCGGCGGCTACCGCGAAGAGGGCGGCTCGCAAGAGCAGGATGCGAAAACTGGGCACCGGTTTTTCGCCTAGATCCTGCTCTCGCTTTTAGATGAGCGACGGATTCAGATCTCAGATGGGATCACTTCGTGATTCCATCTGAGATCATCCGGCTCTATGCCGACCTGTCCCTCCAGTCGCCCGGTGCTCCCGCATGAAGACGCTCGCCATCTCGACCCTGACGATCTGCGGCATCGACGAATTGCCGGCGCAGAGCGAGCGCCGCGTCACGCATGTCCTTTCCCTGCTCGACCCGGGCCTGGCGGAGCTCGACGCCTTCGGCGCCTATGGCGAGCATCACCGCGTCACCCTGCGCTTCCACGACATCCTCGGCCCCTCCCAGGGCTATACCCATCCGCAGCCGAAGCATGTCGAGGCGATCCTGGGCTTCGGCGAAAGCCTGCGGGAGGGCGTGGCCGGCCGCGTCGAGGGCCATCTCCTGGTGCATTGCCATATGGGCATTTCGCGCTCGACCGCGGCGATGCTGTCGCTGATGGCGCAAAACGACAGCGAGGCGAGCGAGGACGAATTGTTCGAGCGCCTGCGCAGCGTGCGCCCGCAAGCCTGGCCGAATTCGGTGATGATCGGCTTCGCCGACGAGCAGCTCGACCGTGGCGGGCGATTGGTCGAAGCGCTGCGCCGCCATTACGGCCACCAGCTCAAGGTCCAGCCGCAATACCAGGACTGGATGCCCCGGCTTGGCCGGCAGAGCGAGCTCGACATGGCGCTGTGAGCGCCGGTTGGCACCAGAACCACGCCGTCATTCCGGGGCTTCGCGCAGCGAGGGCGGAACCCAGAACCGATGGGCCTTGTCGCCAAAGCTCGGCTGTCGGGCGGCTTTCGTTAGCCTGCATCGGTTCTGGGTTCCGGGCTCAGGCCTGCGGCCTGCCCCGGAATGACGGCGTGGTTCCGAGGACGGCTGCGTAGCTGAGCCTGCCTCAGCGCATCAAGCGCGGTTCCGCTATGGCCTGGGGCTGAAAGGTCACCTCGCGGTCGCCGGGCCATTTGATCCGGTAGGCGAGCTTGATCTCCTTCTCGGTCGCGGGGGCGAGGTCGAAGGTCCAGGCCTGGATGCCGCGCTTGTCGCCGACCTGCTTTTCGGTCGGCGGGGTGGTCTGCGGCAAGGTCTCGATGGTGATGGCGCTGCTCTCGGAGAAGGGCACGCGCTCGGTCACTGTGACCTTCACGGGCTGGGCGTGCAGGCTCTTCACCACGGTGCGGAACTCGCGCAGATCGGTGCGGCTCTGGCCGAGCCAGGTCGGGTCGTTCTCGCGCCGCCTGACCGGCGCGCGCGTCACCTTGAGCTTGTCGTCGGCGCCGAAGCCGAGCTCGACCTTGTCGCCTGATGCGACGAGGCCGATCCGGCCCTTGCCGATATAGCCGCCGTCGCGATGCAGGAAGACCTCGCCGGGCAGCAATGGGGCCTCGTCCTCATGGGTGAAGGCGGCTTCGAGATAGGCTTTCTCCTCCAGCTCCGGCGTCGTCCGGGCGCTCAGATTCGGGCTGACCTTGCTCTGGCTCAGCAGGACGGCCTTGGACGAGCCGTCCTGCGGAACCGTGATCCGGCCGGGCACCTGGAAGCTCGCCTGATAGGCGCCGGCCTCGATCGTCGAGGCCTCGATGGTCGCCGGCCGCGCGACGCGGTCCTCCAGCGATTGCGTTGCACCGAAGCTGCGTGGCGCCGGCGCACTGGCAGGAGGAGCGGCGCGCTCCGTCGCCTGTTTGCGGGCCTGCTCCATGGCGCGCTCGCGCGCCTGGTAGATTTCCTGCGGCTCGAAGAACATCACCTGCATCGGGGCAAGATCGGGCGCCCGCGTGCCGCCGGCCGAGCGGGTCGTCGAGAGGGTGACGGCGACATCGGCCCAGTCCTCGCCGCTGCGCTGGCGCAATTCGGCGCGGCGCATGAAATTGATCTCGGGCTTGGCCCCAGTGCTGCCGGTGGCGAGCCTGGCCTCGTAGAGCGGTGTCCAATTCGCCCCGGCAACGCGATAGCTCACCGTGAACTCGGCAGCGACGGGAGTGGGGGCCTCGACGGCGATGGCGACGTCGCGCTTGGGCGCGCCGGGGCGGCCGGTTTGCGGGCGGGCGCGTTCGAGGGCTGCGATCTCGCTTTCGATCTCGGAGGCGCGGCCGCGCACAGTCCTGAGCTCGGCATTGACCTTGACCAGCGCGGTGCCGATCGCATCGAAAATCGCCGGCCAGTCGGCGACCGGCAGCGCCTTGCCGTCGGGGCCGAGCTTGTCGGGGCCGGTCTGCGCAAAACGTTCGATCGTGCCGCGCTTGGCCTCGATGGCGCCAGCCTGGCCGTCGAGCACGTCCTTCTCGTCGCGCAGAGCCTTGAGCTTGGCCTCGATCACGCTGTCGAGCGGCTTGGCGTCGCCCGGGGCGAGGCGGACATCGACGGCGCCGATCGAGAAGGAGCCGTCACCGGGTTTTTCCGAAAAGCTCTTGCCCTCGACGCGGATCGAGGCCGGATCGATCGTCGCCGGCAGGCCACGCAGGACGATCTGCGAGGCGCCCTGCAGCAGTTCGGCCCGGCCGAGACGGGTGATCACCGCCCCGTCGGGATAGACGGTCACGCGGTCGATCCGCGAGGCGAGGTCCGTTTCGGCGGCGGCTGCGAAGCTCGGCGCGATGATCAAGGCTGCGGCAAGTCGGCTCATCATGATCTCATCCCCTCCCGGATTGCGAAGCCATTATAGGCACGCTGGATTTCGACGCCGCAAAGGCGGAATTGGGCCGGACTGCGGAAGGGAATGGCAGAGTGCGCCACAGGTGTTGACGCAGGGGTCGGGGGCGCAGAGCCGTTCTCGATCAGAAGCGGCTCTCTCGCAGCGTCAGGGCTTCGCGCCTGGTCGCATGGTCAGAACGGCGGAAGGTCGATCGTGGTGCTGAGCATCGGCCCCTGGATCGATCCCAGAAGGTCGACGCTGAGATAGCTCGGCTCGTCCCACTTCAAGGGTTTGACCAGATAAGTGAAATCGGCGGCTCCGCGCGTCTTGCCGAAGGCAAACGAGTCGTTGGGCAGGAATTTGCCCTTGGCGATCTTGGCGTCGCCGCCGAAATCACCGGTCGTCATGATCCGCGCCTGGCCCGGAGGGGTCCAGAACGGGTGATAGCCGCTGGGCTTCAGGGTCTTGCCACCCTGGATCTCGGAGCCGAGGCCGGCATTGAGCTCCTCGCCTTCGAACAGATAGCGGTGCGGCCTCTGCTTGAAGCGGTCAGTGATCTCGACGTCGATCTTGATCTTGCCCAGGAAGAAGACGCCGACCTTGGTGATCTTGAGGAAGCGGAGATGGAACAGTTGCGCCTCGCCGATCTGGGGCGGCAGGGGCTTGTCCTCGAAGGGCGGCGGCTCGTCATCGGGCTCCACGCCCTTGTCGCTCGGCACCGCCTTGATGTGCACCGAGCGGTCGAGGCGGTTCTCCCACTCCTTGGCGTATTTTTCGCCGGCGCCCGTCGGCTTGATGCGCAGCGAGCGCAGCGGCGTATGGAAGCGAAGATGCAAGGCGACGGCCTGCGCCCGCCGCAAGGACAGCTCCTTGTTGTGGGCCGTGCTGCCCGAGGCGCTGCAATGGCCGATAATGGCGATGTTCCAGGGCATGAGCATGCCCTTTTGCATGAGGATGGGGGCGAGAACCTTCTCGATATAACCGCGATGCAGCGACTTCAGCCGGGTGCTGTCGATGTCGAAGTCATAGAGCAGGGTGCTCACAGTCGGTTCGCGGCTATATTCTTCGAACCCGCCGGCGCTTCCGGTTTTTCTTATCATCGCAAGTCCTCCTTTGAGTAGAGGTTGCCTGCGACGTTACGGCATGGAGGGCGCTATTGCACGCAGATTCCTTGAGTCAATGCGGTAGATTGGGCCAATGCGGCAGATTGCGCGTTTGCTGCGATTGCGGGCCGGTATGGGCGACGCGCTGCCGTTGCGTCATATTCTAGGCCCGTCCCCGGGCGCTCACCTGCGGCTGGACGCGATGCTCCAGGAAATTGCGCAATTCGGTGACGCGCCGCCAGGGATCGAGCACCTCCTCGTCGAGGGCATGCGCCCAGGCGAGGTCGAAGCGCGCCGGCTCGGCGTCGAGCGCGGTGATTTCCTCCAGCCAAGTCTGTGCTGCCGCCTCGTCCTTGCGAAAGCCTTCCGCGATCAGCAGCGGCGTCATCCGTCCCAGGATCGAGGCGACCTGCGCCAGCGGGAATTCGGGGTGGTATTGCACGCCCCAGAACAGCCCGCCCTCATGGGCGATCTCGCAGGCATGGACGACGCTATAGGGGTTGGAGGCGAGCACGGTCGCGCCGGCTGGCGGCTGCGCGATGGTATCGAGATGGATCGCCGGCGCGTCGAAGGCGGCTGGCCGGCCCGCGAGCAGTGGATGGCTCTGCCCGGCCTGCGTCAGCGTGATCCTGCGGGCGAAGCCGATCTCGCGGCCCCTGGGATTGGCGATGACCGTGCCGCCGGCCGCGACCGCGCCCATCTGGATGCCCCAGCAGGAGCCGAAGCAGGGCGTGCCGCTGGCATAGATCGCCCGCATCAATTCGATCTGGCGCGTGACCGCCGGCTCGAGATTGTAGATGTGCAGCGAGGAGCCGGTCAGGAAGACGCCGTCATAGGATTGCAGGCCGCTGCCGTCGGGCAGGTTGGCGCCCTCATCGGCCGGCAGGCAGATATCGGTGATGCTGCCCGGCGCGATGCAGCGCACCTCCTCGGCATAGGCGTCGGCGGGCGAGAGGTCGCGATAGCCTGCCGCATGGTTCTCGCGCTGCTCGCGCGTGTTGCCGTCGACGAAGAGCAGGCGGAGCGGGCGAGGCGAAATCTGCAGCATGAGCGGAGTCCAGGCCAGGAGTGCGTGCAAAAAGGGCGTACTGAGGGATGCGCGGGGCGACGGGCGGCCCTGCGCCTCATCTCATAGGACGCAAGCCGTCTGCAAGGCTATTGCAATTGCCCATTCCTGAGGCAGCCGGACGCCAGACGTGACAGAAGTCGAGACCATGCCTGCCAAGATTCCGCTCAACAAGCTCCCACTCGACAAGACCCTGCTCGACAAGACTCCCCTCAACGGGGTCGTCAGCAAGACCTTGCCGCAGCGCCTCTGGGGCAACGCCTATCTCCTGCTCAGCCTGACCACGCTGATGTGGGCCGGCAATGCTGTGGCCAGCCGGCTCGCAGTCGGCCAGATCTCGCCGATGGCCCTGACCTCGCTGCGCTGGGTCTTCGTCTGCGCCATCCTGCCCTGGCTGATGCGCCACGAGCTTGCCGCCTATTGGCCGGTGCTCAAGGCGCGCTGGCGCTATGTCGTCATGACGGGGGCCGTGGGCTTCACCGCTTTCAACGCGCTGATGTATCTCGCCGGTTATTCGACCACGGCGATCAATATCGGCATTCTCCAGGGCGCGATCCCGATCTTCGTCCTGGTCGGGGCCTTCGTGGCCCATCGCACCGCGATCGGCCCGCTGCAGGCGCTCGGCGTCTTTGTCACCCTGCTCGGCGTCATGGTCGTCGCCAGCCGTGGCGACTATCACGTGCTGACGCAGTTCGCCTTCTTCCCCGGCGATCTCCTGATGATCCTGGCGAGCTTTTTCTATGCCGGCTACACGGTGGCGATCCATTCGCGCCCAGTCATGCCCGGGCTCGTCTTCTTCACCGCGCTGGCGATCGTCGCCTGCCTCGCCTCGCTGCCACTCTTCGGGGTCGAGATCGCCTTGGGCCACAGCTACTGGCCGACGCCGAAGGGCTGGCTCATCCTCGCCTTCGTGGTGATCTTCCCCTCGCTGATCTCGCAGATCTTCTTCCTGCGCGCGGTCGAACTGATCGGCCCCGGGCGCGCCGGCGTCTTCGTCAATCTGGTGCCGGTCTTCGCGCCGATCCTGGCGGTCTTCATCCTCGGCGAGCAATTGGCGCTCTATCACGGCCTGGCGCTGGCGCTCGTGCTCGGCGGCATCTTCATCGCCGAGCGGCTGGGGAAGCGGTGAGCCGGCAGCCCGGAAGCGGCCGCCATCGACACCCCAAATCGAGAATCTGGCTCATGTACATGATCTCGCAAGTCAGTTTGGTCGCGGGCTTGATGACCGTGTCGATCTCCGGCGTCTCGGCGGCGCCGAGATATCTGTCCTGCGAATTTGCGCAGCCCTCGGGCAAACCTCAGGTCTTCAATTTCGCGCTCGATGCGTCCTCGGGAATGCTTGGAATTCATGTTCCGAGCACCGGCAGGGAAAGACAGGTGAAGGCGGTCTTCGCCGCCAACACGGTCAGCGCGAATGAGGGCGCGGTCGCATGGGAGATCGACCCATCCAAGCTGGTTGTCGTCCGCGACAAGCGGATGGTGGGGGCGAAGGATCGCGGCGTCTGCAAGCGCATATCCGCCGGGGAAAGCGGTTTTGACCAATAGGGGGCCGGCGTGCTCGGAAGGCGCCGATGAGATCAGCCCGGCCGGCCCCTCGACGGGTCGTTGTAGAACTCTGGACATTCGCGACAAGACGGGTGGCTGCGGTCGGCATGCCGCGATGGCTCACGGCCGAGTTGGAAGGCATTCTACGAGGCAAGCGCCCGTTTTACGAGGCAAGTCCCCGCGGAAGCGCGATCGCCCGCTTTTGCTGCTCTGCCACGATCAGCATTTCCACGAAGGCGGTCACCTTGCGCGGCCGGAACCGCGCTGCGGGATAGACCGTATGGATGCCGCCGGACGGTAGCGACCATTGCGGCAGAATGTGGATCAGCCGGCCCGACGCCAGTTCATCTGCGACCAGGAAATCCGGCAGGACCGAAAGACCGCCCCCGGCTCGAACGACCCCGAGCACGCCTGGAGTCGTGTCGGTGGCAATTCTCGCCTGCAGGCGAACCGCGCGTCGATCGAGATCCCCGCGCGAGAATTGCCACAGCAGCGGTTCGCGCAGCGCCATGTTGGCAACGAACGGAAGGGACACAAGATCGTTCGGGTCGAGGGCCCCCGCAATCCGGTCCGCGAACGCCGGTGCTGCGACCAAGACTTGCTGGAAGGCACCTATCTTGCGCGCCTGAAGGCTGGAATCCGCGAGCCAGCCGAGGCGGACCGCCATGTCGACCTGGCCGGATGTCAGATCCATGGTCTGGTCGCTCAGCGTCTGCTCCACGCGGCAAGCCGGATAACGCGCCGTGAAAGCCGCGATGACCGGAGCGAGCACCGCGGCGCCGTAGTCGTTGGGCGCGGTAATCCGCAAGGTGCCGGTCGGCTCGATGGCGGCCTGGGCAAGTTCGTCGAAGGCATCCTCCGCTTCACGCAGGATCATCACGCAACGGGCATGAAACATCACCCCGGCCTCGGTCGGGTGGACGCGCCGGGTGGTGCGCACGAGCAGGCTCGTCCCGAGATCCTGTTCGAGCTGTGCCACCTGGTGGCTGACCACGGCCTTGGTGATGCCGAGCCGCTCCGCCGCGCGCGTGAACGATCCGGCATCAACGACCGCAGCGAAATAGGTCAATCGATTGAGATTCATCGTTTCGATCAAGTCTCGCCGGCATTGATTGTCAAATAATAACAGACATTCTGTCTTATCTGTCGGTCTTTCTCAATCAGTATCCGCGCGTCATATCGGGTGGCGAAGGAGCCCGGATATGATCGTCACCACCCGCATCACCTATCTCTTCGATCCGCTGTGCGGCTGGTGCTACGGCGCCTCGGCGGTGCTCGAAAAGCTGGTGGCCGGGCCGGATTTCGCCATCGATCTCGCGCCGACGGGACTGTTTGCCGGCACTGGGGCTCGTCCGATGGACGATGGTTTCGCGGCTTACGCCTGGAGCAATGATCAGCGCATTGCGCGCCTGAGCGGCCAGCCCTTCAGCGCAGCCTATCGCCGCGATGTGCTTGGCGACCATACGCGTCTCTTCGACTCCGGCCCGGCGACGCTGGCGCTCACCGCTGTCGCCGTCACCGCCCCGGGGCAGGAATTCGCAGCGCTCAAAGCCATCCAAGGCGCCCGCTATGTGGAAGGCCGCGACATTACCGCTGTCTCCGTCCTCTCTGATGTGCTGCGCGCCCTGGGTCTTCAGGAGGCCGCTCACCGCCTCACAACGCCCGATGACGGTCTGCTTGCCGCCTATCGCAGACGCATCGAGGCCGCCCGCGAAGAGATCCGCCGCTTTGGCATTGATGGCGTTCCAGCCCTGATTACGGGCGTTGGAGAGAGCCGCCGTCTCGTGCCCGGGAATGCGCTCTTCGGCAGCCTTGAGGTCCTGGTCGCCAGGCTGAACGGCGTGAGCCCCGATCTGCCCGGAACAGGCACAGGCCGCGGCTGAATTTCACCTTCACAAATCCAGCAGCAGGAGACGATCATGCTCACAAGGAGAGCCATCATGACATCCAGCATCGCCGCCGGCACCGCTGCCGTCTTTGCTCCCGCAGGCCTCGGCCATGCCGCAGGCGCGCTCAGCTGGAAGCATTTTCCAGCCGGGCAGAACGGCTTTTACCGCGCCCCGGTCCTGGTCTCCGGGGCGACGGAAGCCGTGCTGATCGACGGCGGCTTCACCTTGTCTGACGGCCGCGCCCTCGCGGACGCAATCAAGGCGACCGGCAAGACGCTCACCACGATCTATATCAGCCAGTCCGACCCCGACTACTACTTCAGCCTCGGGCCGATCAAAGCTGCCTTTCCCAATGCGCGCGTGATTGCCGCCTCGGCCACGGTCGAGGCGATCAAGGGCAGCGTCGAGAAGAAGCTGGCCGTGTGGGGGCCGCAGCTCAAGGAGAACGGCCCGCAGACCCTCGCCGAGGTGGTCATTCCCGAAGCCTTCGACGGCAAGACGCTGACCGTCGATGGCGAGAGCATCGAGATCGTCGATGCGGAAGGCCTCCCCAACCGCCGCTATCTCTGGGTGCCGTCGCTCAAGGCGGTGTTCGGTGGCGTGCTTGTCTTCTCCGGTGTTCATGTCTGGACTGCGGACACCAATGGCGCCGAACTGCGAGCCGCCTGGGTCAGGAATCTCGATCTGATCGCCGCGCGTCGGCCCGCCCTCGTGGTCGCCGGCCATATGACAGCGGACGCCAAGACCGATCTGTCCGGCGTCGATCACACGAAGGCCTATCTGCTGGCCTTCGAGGAAGAGCTGGCGAAGAAGCCCGATTCCGCTGCGCTCAACGCAGCGATGAAGGCACGCTTCCCCAATTTGGGAATGAGCGTCGCGATCGATATCGGCGCCAAGGTCGCGACCGGCGAAATGAAGTGGGGCTGAGCGCCAAGGGCGCCAATCTCGATCTGATCCGCTCGAGGCCTTGCGCGCTTCAGCGCAGCGCCGCGACCGCCGCCTTCGCCACCGCCGCATGGGCGGCCTCGCGGCCCTTCTCGTCGGCCTTCGATCCGGCGAGATAGATCGCGATGGCGAAGACGCGGCCATTGGGCAGCGTCACGATGCCGATGTCGTTGGTGGCGTGGTTGACGCCGTCCATGGTCAGCCCGGCCCCGGTCTTGTGGGCGAGGCGCACCCCTAGCGGCAGGCCGACGCGGATGCGCAGCGGGCCGCTCTTCGTCTCCGTGATGACCGTATCGAGGAAGGCGGCATGGGCTGGGTCGCGCAGCCAGTTGCCCTTGGCCAACGCCTCGAGGAACAGCGTGCTGGCCTCGGGCGTGGCGGCGTCGCGCGGGTCCTTGAGGGCGAGAGCGAGCGCGGCGGAGCGCTTCTTCGGAGCGAGCGCCTTCAGCTCGGCCCGGAAAGCCTGCTCATCGACGGTCCTGTCCCAGCCGAAGCCTTGCAGGCCGAACACCTGCGGCTGGAACTCGCGCTCATAGCGATCGACCGAAATCCCCCCGATGCCGCCATCCCGGAGCATCTTCGTCACCACCTGAGGGCCGCCAATGAGGCGCATCAGAGTGTCGGCCGCGGTGTTGTCGCTCTGGCCGGCGGCGAGCGCGATCAGCTCGCGCAGCGGATAGGCGTTGCTCTCGCCCTTGAAGGCCTTGGCCAGCGGGCTGTGAAACAGCGAGAAATCCTTGCGGGTGATGGTGATCGGCTGGTCGAGCTTCAGCTTGCCGGCCTCGACCGCCTGCAGCACCGCAACCGCCAGCGGCAGCTTGAAGACGCTCTGCATCGGGAAGGTCTCGGAGCCGCGATGCGACCAGCTCTTGCGGTCCTTCAGGTCGAGCAGGGCGACGCCGAGCCGGCCCTGCGACTGGCGCTCGATCGCCGCGATCTCCTGGTCGAGCTTGGTCTTATCCCAATCGGCGAGGGCCGGTGTCGCGAGCAGATTCGGTGCGGCGGCGAGGATTGCGAGAGCAAGGGTGGCGTAGCGAAGCATGAGGCATCTCCTGTGGCGGCGTCACAGGGGCGTGCGATTGGGGCGGCGATGGGGCGCGTTTTGGGCTAAGCCGCGCCGCCCGGCTCGTCCGTGCAGATCTCCAGCTCGATCGGGCAGTCGCAGTCGAGATCGAGATGATCTGGCACGAGCTGCTTCAGGCGTTCGCGCAGGCCCTCCAGCGTCGGGGCTTCCGTGACGATGCCGAGATCGCAGCAGGAGACCGCGTACCAGACGCCAGCCTCCTCGTCGCGGCGGACCTCGAACTTGACGGGAAGCATGGGCGCAGCCTTGCGGGGTGCGACCATGGCGCGCAGATCTGCAAAACGCATCAGCTCAGAACCTGAGCCGCCGGGCCCGTTTGACCATCGGGATCTCGTGGATCTTGTCGAGCAGCGCGTCCGAGATCGGCTCGTCGACGGCAACATAGCAGATCGCGTCGCCGCCGGGCTTGTCGCGGCCGAGCGAGAAGGTCGCGACATTGACGCCGGCCTCGCCCAGGAGCGAGCCGAACTGGCCGATGAAGCCCGGCTTGTCGGCGTTGCGGACATAGAGCATGTGCGGGGCGAATTCGGCATCGACCTGGATGTCGCGGATCTCGACGATGCGCGGCTTGCCATCCTGGAAGACCGTGCCCGAGGCATGGCGCGGCATGTCCTCGGCCTCGACCACGATGCGGATGACGCTTTCGAGATTCCCCGCCACGTCGCGGGTCAATTCCTCGACCACGATGCCCTTCTCCTTGGCGATCATCGCGGCGTTGACCATGTTGATCTCGGGCAGGAAGGGCCGCAGCACGCCGGTGATGGCGGCAGCCGAGATCGCCTTCAGGTTGAGATGGGCGACGGCGCCCTCATATTCGATGCGGATGCCCTTGACCGGCGCCTCGGTGAGCTGGCCCAGGAACGAGCCAAGCTTCTCGGCCAGCGCCACGAAGGGCTTGATCCGCGGCGCTTCCTCGGCCGAGATCGAGGGGAAGTTGACCGCATTGGTGATCGCGCCCTTGAGCAGATAGTCCGACATCTGCTCGGCGACCTGCAGCGCGACATTCTCCTGCGCCTCATTGGTCGAGGCGCCCAGATGCGGCGTGCAGACGACGTTCTCCAGGCCGAAGAGCGGGTTGGCCTCGGCGGGCTCGACCGAGAACACGTCGAAGGCTGCGCCCGCGACATGGCCGGACTTGATCAATTCGGCCAGCGCCGCCTCGTCGACCAGTCCGCCACGGGCGCAGTTGATGATGCGCACGCCCTTCTTGGTCTTGGCGAGGTTCTCCGCCGAGAGAATGTTCTTGGTCATCGCCGTCATCGGCACATGCAGCGTGATGAAATCGGCGCGCTTGAGCAGGTCCTCCAATTCGACCTTCTCGACGCCGAGCTGAACCGCCCGTTCGGCTGAGAGATAGGGGTCGAAGGCAATGACGCGCATCTTCAGCCCGATGCCGCGCTCGGCGACGATCGAGCCGATATTGCCGCAGCCGATCAGCCCGAGCGTCTTGGCCGTGATCTCCACGCCCATGAAGCGGTTCTTCTCCCATTTGCCGGCCTGTGTGGAGGTGTCGGCTGAGGGGATCTGCCTGGCCAGCGCGAACATCATCGCGATGGCGTGCTCGGCGGTGGTGATCGAATTGCCGAAGGGCGTGTTCATCACGATGATGCCGCGCGCGGTGGCGGCGGGAATCTCGACATTGTCGACGCCGATGCCGGCGCGGCCGATCACTTTCAGCCTCGTCGCGGCCTCGAGCAATTTGGCGGTGGCCTTGGTCGCCGAGCGGATGGCGAGGCCGTCATACTCGCCGATGATGCTGGCGAGCTTGTCCTTGTCCTTTCCCAGATTGGGATCGAACGTCACCTCGATGCCGCGATCCTTGAAGATCTGCACGGCCGCGGGGGAGAGGGCGTCGGAGATGAGGACTTTGGGGGCGGGGTTCTGAGCGGTCATCGGGGATGGCTCCGGCGGCGCAGCGGCGCACGCGAAAAGAGGGTGCCTCGTCTGTCATTCCGGGGCGGCGCGTCAGCGCCGAACCCGGAACCCATGACGGGGTGCGGCGGTATGGATGCAGCGGCGGGGAAGGCTCGCCCGGTCGTGGGTTCCGGGTTCGCGGGCTTGCGCCCGCGCCCCGGAATGACAGGGCAGCGCCTTACGCCGCCTTCTTGCTCAGCCCCGCCTTGGCCTCGGCGAAGGCATAGGTAATCCAGGGCAGCAGCGCCTTGAGATCACGCGATTGCACGGTGGCGCCGCACCAGATGCGCAAGCCCGGAGGGGCGTCGCGGTAATGGCCGAGATCGAAGCCGGCGCCCGCCTTCTCGATGATCGAAACGACCTGCTTGGCAAACGCCGCCTGCGCGTCGGCCGGCAGCGCCGTCACCGCCGGATCGGTGAACTTCAGGCACACGCTCGTATTGGAACGCGTCTTCGGCTTCACCGCCAGGAAATCGATCCAGTCATTTTCGCGCACGAACTTTTGCAGCACACGGAAATTGCCGTCGGCGCGCTTCACCAGCCCGTCCAACCCGCCAACCTTCTTCGCCCAGTGCAGCGCATCGAGATAATCCTCGACCGCGAGCATGGAGGGCGTGTTGATCGTCTCGCCCTGGAAGATGCCCTCGGAGAGCTTGCCGCCCGAGACCATGCGGAAGATCTTCGGCAGTGGCCAGCTGGGCTTGTAGGTCAAGAGCCGCTCGACCGCGCGGGGCGAGAGGATAATCATGCCATGGGCCGCCTCGCCGCCGAGCACCTTCTGCCAGGAGAAGGTGGTGACATCGAGTTTTTGCCAATCGAGGCGCTGGGCGAAGGCCGCCGAGGTCGCGTCGCAGATCGTCAGCCCCTCGCGGTCATCGGCGATCCAGCTGGCATCGGGCACGCGCACACCAGACGTCGTGCCGTTCCAGGTGAAGACGACGTCGCGGGTTTTCGTGTCGACCTTTTTCAGGTTCGGCAATTCGCCATAGGGCGCGGTGATGGTGCGCACATCGGCGAGCCGGAGCTGCTTGGCGACATCGGTCACCCAGCCCTCGCCAAAACTTTCCCAGGCGACCATGTCGACGCCGCGGGCGCCGAGCAGCGACCACATCGCCATCTCGACGGCGCCGGTGTCGGAAGCTGGCACGATGCCGATGCGGTAATCCGCCGGCACCTGCAGCACCTCGCGGGTCAGGTCGATGGCAAGCTTGAGCTTGTCCTTGCCGACCTTGGCGCGGTGCGAGCGGCCGAGCGCTGCGTCAGAGAGGTTCTTGAGAGCCCAGCCGGGGCGCTTGGCGCAGGGGCCGGACGAGAAATGCGGCACGCGCGGACGCGTGGCCGGAACGGTATTCGCCATCGATGTCTCCATCCTTACAGATGGGCGCGCCACGGTGGGGTGGCGTGTCCCGTCGATGGGGGTAAGGCGGGAGGGTGGGGGGAGTCAAGGGTGGGGCCACCCGATCTGGGAACTGGCGCCAAAGGCTCGCGCTGCCGGACGGCCTCGCGAGGCCAGCGGCCAGAGCGCGCCTCAATCCCCCGTGATCGTCATCTCCGCGTCGATCGCCTTCATCTTCGGGTTGGCGGCGCAGAAGGCCCTGATCCTGGCTTCGACATCATGGCTGGCCTGATGGGCCTTCGGCTGGCGATGGCCTGCTGCGCTGTTCTTGAGATAGGCGGCGCAATCCATCTCCGGATCGGTGATGGCGGCGCGGGCCGGGGCGGCGAGGAGGAGCCAGGCGAAGGCCGCGATGAGTGCGCGGAAGGCGAGGGGCATGATGGCGGTCCTGAAACGAGCGGGCCGCGCGCTGCGGCCGCGCCGCTCGTGCACTGCCCCGCTGCCGCGCGCAACGGCGTTTCCGGGTGCCCCGGATTGCAGGGAGGGCATTGCTCGGGGGAGGGCACGTCATGCTCGGGCTTGACCCGAGCATCTCTGAAACCAGTGCCTTCTGGTCATGAGATTCTCGGGTCTGCGCGGAGCCTGTCCTTGGGCCGGCCAAAGGCCGGACCCGAGGGCTCCGCCCGAGAATGACGGAGAGGACGGCTCACCCAAGCCCACCGCCCAGGCCCAAAATTGACATGATCGCGGCAAAAATTGCTATTGGGAGGGGGCGCTGGGAACACGGCGATCAAGATGACCAGAGATGACAATCCGGGCGGCTTTGACGACGCGCCGCCTCCACAGCAGGAGCCGGGCGACGACCCCATGGTCGCGGAGGCGATGGAGCTGGTGAAGCTGTTTCGGGCGCTGCCGCCGATCAAGCGCAAGCTCGTCACGGATTTCGCCCGGGCGCTGGCCGAAGAGGCGGCGCGATAGCGGGATGTGGAGAACCAGCTTAGAATTGTTGCAAGATTGGCCCGGAGCGGCGCAGTCTTTCGCGGTGCAGCAGGGCGCCGGTCCGGCTTCACCGCGACGAGGTCGATATGGCGGCACCCGCAAAGCGTGATCCAGCTCTGATCGGTCCCAGGCGCGTGCTCGGCTCGTGGCTGTGGAAGATCGAGGAGGGCACGCTACGGGCCAGCCCCGCCATTGCCAGGGCTTTCCGGGTTGATCCCGAGCGCGCCAAGATCGGGCTGCCGCTCGACGATTATATCCACGCCGTCCATCCCGATGATCGCGAGGCTTTCGATATTGAGGTCTCGAAGGCGGTCGCTGTTTCCGGTGAGTTCTGGGCCGAGTATCGCGTCGTGGCGCATGATGGCTCGGTGCGCTGGCTCTGGGATCGCGGCCAATGCGTCGTCTCGAAAGCCGGGCGGCCGATCGAATATATGGGGGTGGTGATCGACATCACCTTCGGCGCGCACCACGATCTGGACGATGCCGCCGACCATCTGATGGCGGCGCGCGAGATCGCGGCCGCTGCAGGGCAGAACGATCTGCGCTTCATGATCGACATGGCCCTGCTCGAGGTCGGCCGCGTGTCTCCGTCCGAGCAGGTGCGGCTGTCTCCGGGCAGCGAGCGCTAGAGTAATTTCCGATCCAGTTGGATCGTTCAATTGCTCTAGGTCTTTGTTTTAACGCGTTTTCTTCACGCGAACCGGTAGCCACTTCGCTCGAAAACGCGCGAGAGCATCGGCCCGAAAGGTGGAATGCGGTTTTCGGAAGAAGCCGATGCTGTAAGCGGAAGCGGGCTGGCTTTGCGCAAAACGGCCCTTGCGCTGGCCTAGCCGTCATGATGGGACAGGCTGACACATGCACCGGAGCCCGTCATGGCCAAGAAAACCCCCGAACAGCTAACCAAGGAGTTCGAGGGCCGCAAGGCGAAGGGGCTCGCCAAGGGCGCGGCGGCGTTCTGGCCCAACATCATCGCCAATGCGGTGCTGAAGCTCACCGTCGCCGGCAGCGAGATCAATGCGGCCGTGCTGATCGAGATGATCGAGCGCGAGGCGCAGACGCAGGAATTGGTGATCAAGGCCGGCGCGACGGAGGCCGTGGCGCGGTTGAAGCAGGCGGTGGCGAAGGGGACGTAAGGGCGTTTTCCTTTCTCCCCTTGAGTTTTCCTTCTCCCCTCGGGGGAGAAGGTGGCAGCGCGTAGCGCTGACGGATGAGGGAAGGACGGATGAGGCAAGACTTCCCTCATCCGTCTGCTTCGCAGACACCTTCTCCCGCCCATCTCGGGCTTGCCCGCGATGGGCGACCCAAAGTGTCAAGTCGGCAACAGCCGACTTTGATGGGGGAGAAGGGAAAAGAAGCCGTCGTGCCCTTTAGGCGCTCAGGCGCCCTTCAGCTTGGTGTTGCACTGGCTGTAATAGCCGCCGCCCTTCTCGATCCATTTCAGGCCGCCATTGCCGGTGCCGCCGCCGGCCTTGTTGGCGTTGTACTGGTCGTCGCAGGTCTTGAAGCGCTGCTTGCCGGCCGAGAGGGTCGAATATTTGGGATCGACCTTGGCGGGGAAAACGGCGTTGCCGACGGCGGCCGGCGCGGCAGCCACGGGCTTGGGAGCCGCTGCGGGAGCTGCGGCCACAGGCTTCGCCGGAGCGGCTGGGGCCGGCGCGGTGGCTGCAGCCGGGGCGGCCGTGTCGGAGCACTGGGCCTTGCGGAAATCGTTCCAGGATTGACCGCCCAGCGTATTGCCGGTCTTGGCGGCGTTATATTTGGTGCTGCATTCCTTCATCGTCAGTGCCTGGGCCGGAGCCGAGGCTTGCAGGATGAAACCGCCGACGAGTGCGAAGACGCCGGCGGCGAGCGCGGTGCTGGTCTTTGTCATGATCATCGTTCCCTGACGGGCATGGCCCGTTGGTGGAGCTTCGGCCGGACGGCTCATTCCGGGCGGTCGTGCTGCAAGGAAGAAGGCTAACGCCTTTAAAATGAACGGTCCATGACAGAAATCCGGGCTTGTGGCCGAGCCAAGCCGGTCCTTTAGCCGGGTTCGCCCGCGATCACGCCCTTGCGAAACAGGAAGCAGCCATAGGGGCGGGGATCGCCGACCTGGACGACGGCGAAGGCGGCCTTCGCCGCCTCATAGAAGGCGAAGCGCTCGATGCCGACGAGCGGGAGCGGAGCACCGGTCGCGCGGTCGAGTTCATGCTGCACCTGCGCCTGCACGGCGGGCACCGCCTGCGCATCGCCGACCACCAGCATGCGCCGCACTGGGGCGGGCTCGAAATCGTCGATCGGCAGCACGGAGAGGATGGCGCGGGCGGCGCGGGCCATGGTCAGCCCGGGCAGGCGAATAAGCCGGCCGCTGGTGGTGGCGCGCGCGATGGTTTCGGCCGGGTGGTTGGCGTCGACCAGCGCGAGATCGTCGCCATGGCCCATGGCGGCGAGCAGCCAGAGCAGATCGGCGGAGAGGACGGGATCGAGGCCCTTCAGCATGCGAGACCTTTCTGAATCCGTTTGGAAACACAGCCCTCATCCTGAGGAGCCATTCCGAGCGGAATGGCGTCTCGAAGGATGCTCCAGCGGATACCGGAGCCTCCTGGAGCATCCTTCGAGACGCCGCTACGCGGCTCCTCAGGATGAGGGCTCAGAAAAAGGCGCGAACAGATCGTCAGCATGGCAGCACCGTCATAGCGGGTTGCGTCCCCGGCGCGCGAGATAGAGCTTGCGGGCGTTGCCGCCCATGATGGCGGCGCGCTCGGCCTCCGCAAGCGGCGCGAGCAGCGTCTCGACGGTCTCGATCCAGCGGCCATAGCTGGCGCGCAGGGTCAGGACGGGCCAGTCGCTGCCCCAGATCAGGCGCTGCGGGCCGAAGCTCGCAAGCAGATGCTCGAAGACCGGGCGCAAGGTCGCGAGCGTCCAGTCCTCGCTGGCCTCGGTGACCAGGCCGGACAATTTGCAGAAGAGGTCCGGATGCCGCGCCAAGGCCGTGATGCCCTCGCGCCAACCGTCGAGATCGCCACTGACGAGGTCGGGCTTGGCGGCGTGGTCGATCACGGCGGCGAGCCCGGGATGGCGTTCGAGCCGGCTCAGCATCGGCGCGATATGCCGGGGCTTGAGCAAGGCGTCGAAGACGAGGTTTTCCGCGATCAGCGCATCAAAAGCGGGGTCGAGCTCCGGTTTGCCGAGCCAGTCCGCGTCGGGGATGTCATGTACCATCGGGCGCAGGCCGACGAGCAGCGGGGTCGAGGCGAGATGCGCGATGCGCAGGCTTGCATCCCGCGCCTCGAAATCCGTCCAGCCGACGACGCCGGCGACGAAGGGCGTATGGGCGGCGACATCGAGCAGGAACAGGGTCTCGGCCTCGGTCGGGGCAGCCTGGACCAGGATGGTGCGGTCGATATCGTGGCCGGCCAGAAGCGGGGCGAGATCGTCGGGGCCGAAATCGCGATGGATCGGTCCCAGCGCCGGCGTCAGCCAGCCATAATCGCCGCGTGCGAGCGTCCAGACATGCTGATGGGCGTCGATCCGCATCGATTCAAACCGGCACGGGAACATTGGCGCCGAGCAGCCCTTGCGCCTTCAATTCGGCCCAGAGCGCGGCGGGAACAGGGGCGGCGAATTCGGCGATCTGGTCCTCGACCTCGCGAGGAGAGACCGCGCCCATGACGAGGCTCGCGACAGCGGGATGCCCCAGCGGGAAATGCAGCGCGGCGCGTCGCAGCGGCACGTCATGGCGGAGGCAGACGGCTTCGATCGCCGCCACGCGGGCGAGGATCTCGGGCGGGGCGGGCTTGTAATTGTATTTCGCCCCAGTAACCGGGCCGGTCGCGAGGATGCCGGAATTGAAGACGCCGCCCAGCAACAGGCCGATGCCCTTCTCCAGCGCCAATGGCATGAAGGAGGCGAGCCCCGGCTGCTCCAGTAGGGAATAGCGGCCCGCCAGCAGCATCGTGTCGAAATCGCCGGCGCGGGCGAAGCGCTCGCACATCTCAGCTTCGTTGACGCCGACGCCGATCGCTTTCACCGCGCCGGAAGCGCGCAGGCGTTCGAGCGCGCGATAGGCCCCCTCCATGGCTTGCGAGAAGCGCGCCTCGATCGCGTCCGCGCCATGCGTCCAGACATCGACATCGTGGATCAGGACGATGTCGATCCGGTCGACGCCGAGCCGTAGCGCCGATTGCTCCAGCGAGCGCATCGCGCCGTCATAGGAATAGTCGAAGCGCAGCGCATGCGGCAGGCCGCCGAGATAGCCGGAGCCATCGCCGCGCGGACCGAAGGGCTCGGCGACGCGGCCGACCTTGGTCGAGATGGCGATGTCGGCGCGGTCCACACGGCGAAGCGCTGCGCCGATGCGGTGCTCGGACAGGCCGTGGCCATAAAGCGGAGAGGTGTCCAGAAGCGTCACACCGCCCGCGATGGCGGCCTCGACCGTCGCCACGGCCTGGGCCTCGTCGAGCCGGGCATAGAGATCGCCGAGCGGCGCGCCGCCGAAGCCGAGCGTCGAAACATCGAGGCCGGAGCGGCCGAGCGGGCGCGTTGCGAGGGCAGTCGTGGCAGGCATGTCGGGGCATTTCCATGGTTGTTACCGGCACTATGTGCACGCCAACATGTTAGCTTGCAACCCGGATCGAACGGCGCTAGCGTCCGTGCCGGATCGATCGAGGCCGAGGTCGGAAGATCAAGGCGATCGCATAACCAACAGGCCCGAAAACGGGTCGTGCCATGTCCGGAGGGAGGACACCAATGTCATCTGAGATTCTCAAGCTGACCCGTCGCGCCTTATTGCGCAATGCCGCAGCGCTCGGCGCGCTGGGCACGCTCGCGGCGCCTGCGATCATTCGCGAGGCCAACGCCCAGTCGAGCTTCAACTGGAAGCGCTTCGCCGGCGCCAAGCTCGACGTGATGCTGGTGAAGAACCCGCGTTCGGATTTGCTGCAGGCGCATGAAAAGGAGTTCACGGAACTCACCGGCATCCAGGTCTCCTCCGAGCAGGTGCCGGAGCAGCAGCAGCGCCAGAAGGCGATGATCGAATTCTCCTCGGGCAAGCCCGCCTTCGACGTGACGATGCTGGCGCTGCACGTCCAGAAGCGGCTCTCGGCCAAGGGCAAGTGGATGGAGGACCTGCGGCCCTATCTTGCGGACGCCTCGCTGACCTCGCCTGATTTCGACTATGCCGATTTCGCAGCCGGCGCGGTGGATTTCGGCAAGCAGGCGGACGGCTCGATCGACACGCTGCCGCACTTCATGGATTTCTGGATGGTCTATTACAACAAGGAGATGTTCGCCCAGAAGGGGCTCGAATATCCCAAGACCTTGGACGAGCTGGTCGCTGCCGCAGCCAAGCTCAACGACCCGTCGAAAGGTATCGCGGGCTTCGTTTCGCGCGGCCTGAAGAACGCCAATATTCCGGTCTGGACCTCCTGGCTGCTGGGCCAGGGGCTGGAGACGGTCTCGGCCGACGGCAAGCTGCAGACGGACGGCCCCGAAGCTGTGTGGGCGGCGGACATGTACCGCAAGCTCAACAAGGATTACGGCCCTCCGGGCACGATCGGCTTCAACTGGAACGAGTGCCAGACCACCTTCATGCAGGGCCGGGCCGCGATGTGGCTCGACGGTATCGGTTTCGCGACCCCGCTCGAGGATCCGACCAAGTCGCGCATCGTCGGCAAGGTCGGTTATGGCGTGACGCCGGCCGGCCCGAAGGGGCATCACTCGGCGTTGTTCGGCGACGGACTCGGCATTGCGCGCGGGTCGAAGAACAAGCAGGCCGCTTGGCTCTATGTCCAGTTCATGTGCAACAAGGGCCACCAGCTCGCCATGATCAAGGCTGGCGCCGGCGCGCCGGGGCGGCTCTCGGCGCTGAGCAACCCGGAAGCTGCGGCGGGTTCACGCTTCCCGAAGCAGTATTTCGAGTGCCTGGCGGAGTCCGGCAAGATCGCGCGGGCCGGCCTGCCGCAGATCATTCCAGTGACGGAATTCCGCGACGTCTTCGGCGTGGCTCTCACCAATACCCTGTCGGGCGCGGATTCGGCCACCGAACTGAAGAAGGCGACCGAGACCTTCAAGCCGATCCTCGAGAAGAGCGAGCAAGCTTAAAGCATCCGCGCTCGCGTCATGGCCGGGCTCGTCCCGGCCATCCACATCTTCGCGGCCGCCATGCGGCGTTCAAGAGGTGGATGCTCGCCGCAAGGGCGAGCGTGACCAAGCGTGCCAGACAAGGCGCATCTGATGACGATCAGCACATCCATGCCTGCAGCCATTGCGCGGCCGCCCTCCGCGGCGTTCCAGCATTCGGCCGATTTCACGCCGCGCTACTGGCTGTTCTCGCTGCCGGCGGTGCTGCTCATCCTCGGCGTGATCGTGTTTCCGTGGCTGTTCACGCTCTACATGTCGACGCAGGACTGGAAGATCGGCGGTGGGCCGGAATTCGTCGGTCTGCAGAATTTCGCCGAACTCTTTCGTGATGCCCGCTTCATCGAATCGATGGGGCATACCGCCTATTTCACGATTCTGGCGGTAGTGCTGCCGATCCTCTTCGGCACGGCCGCGGCGCTGGTCTTCCATCGCGAATTTCCGTTCCGGGGTTTGCTGCGCACCGTCTTCGTGATGCCGATGATGGCGACGCCGGTCGCGGTCGCGCTGGTCTGGACGATGATGTTCCACCCGCAACTCGGCGTGCTGAACTACCTGCTCTCGCTGGTCGGCATCGGTCCGCAAAACTGGGTCTACGACCCGGGAACGGTGATCCCGACGCTGATCCTGGTCGAGGTCTGGCACTGGACGCCGCTGGTCATGCTGATCGTGCTCGGTGGCCTCGCCGGACTGCCGCGCGAGCCCTATGAATCGGCGCTGATCGACGGTGCCAATAACTGGCACATGTTCCGCCACATCACGCTGCCTTTGGTCTGGCCCTTCATCATGGTCGCGATCGTGATCCGCACCATCGACGCGCTGAAGGCCTTCGACACGATCTTCGTGATCACCCAGGGCGGGCCGGGCACGGCGTCGGAGACGCTGAACATCTTCCTCTATCTGCAGGCCTTCCAGTTCTACAAGATCGGCTACGCCTCGGCCGTGGTGGTGATCTTCTTCGTGATGATCATCATGCTCTCGCTGCTGCTGCTCTATGCGCGCCAGAAGTCGAAGTGGAACGCGTGATGAAGCGCCTCGCCACCAAAATCGGCTTCTATGCCTCGGTCTTTGTGCTGGTCTCGCCGGCGGTGCTGGTCTTCCTCTGGATGATCTCGCTGTCGCTGAAGAACGAGCTCGACAACACGGCGTTCCCGCCAGTCTTCATCCCCGATCCGCCGACGCTGAAGAACTATGTCGACGTCTTCGCGCAGAACAATTTCGGGCTCTATCTCTGGAACTCGATCCTGGTGACGGGTGGGGCCGTGCTGATCGGCCTGCTGGTCGGCGTGCCCGCGGGCTACGGCATCGCGCGCGGCAAGGCGACGAAGTTCGCGATCCTGATCCTGATTGCGCGGATGACGCCGGCCTTGTCCTATCTGATCCCGCTCTTCCTGCTGTTCCAGATCACCGGGCTGGTGGGCACGATCACGGCGCTGGTGATCACTCATCTCGTCATCACGATCCCGATCATCGTCTGGATCATGATCGGCTATTTCGAGAATGTTCCCATGGAGCTCGAAGACGCGGCGCGTATCGACGGCGCCACGACCTGGCAGGCCTTCCGCCATGTCGCGTTGCCGCTGGCGCTGCCCGGCGTCACGATCGGCGGCATCCTCGCCTTCATCTTCTCCTGGAACAACTTCATCTTCTCGGTCGTGCTCGGCGGCAAGAACAGCCGCACGCTGCCCTCGGCGGTCTATAACTCGCTGACCTTCGAGCAGATCTCCTGGGGCCCGCTCGCGGCGGCTGCCCTGCTCGTGACCCTGCCCGTCCTCGTCGTCACCGTACTCGCCCAACGTCAGATCGTCGCTGGACTCTCGGCCGGCGGCCTCAAAGACGGCTGAGAGCGGCGCGACGATATTGCGTGGCACGAACTTATCACATACTAACATGTCAGTCCGTCATCTTCCTGGAAAGACAAGCTCCATGGCTCTCAACCCCAACCGTTTCGGCCTCTCCTGCGCCATCACCACGCCGATGCGGGAAGGCGGCGCCGTCGATCTGCCGCGCCTCGTCAAGCATGCGCGCCATGTCCTCGCCGAGGGCTGCGACAGCATCACCCTGTTCGGCACCACCGGCGAGGGCGCGGCGCTCGGCCTGCCGGCGCGCACCGCGATGATGGGCGCGCTGATCGGGGCGGGCGTCGATCCGGCCAAGCAGATCTATGCGGGCATCGCGGCGGCTTCGCTGCATGAGGCTGTCGAGCAGGCGCGGCTGGCGCTCGACGCCGGAGCCAAGGGGCTCCTGGTCGCGCCGCCCTTCTACTTCAAGGGCGTCAGCGACGAAGGGCTCTATGCCTGGTTCTCGCAGTTCTTCGACAAGCTCGGCGCCTCCGCGCGCAACGCCATTCTCTATCACATCCCCTCGGTGACGGCGGTCAGCATCAGCGTCGGGCTGGTACAGAAGTTGAAGACGGCGTTTCCGGGTGTCGTCTCCGGCATCAAGGATTCCTCCGGCGATTATGCCAGCACGGAAGCGTTCCTGAAGGCGCATGGCGAACTCGCCATCCTGGTCGGCGACGAGCGGCAGCTCGCCCGCGCGGTGCGTGCGGGTGCGCAGGGCTCGATCTGCGGCGTTGCCAATCTCGTGCCGCATCTGCTGCGGCCGCTGGTCTATGAGGGAACCGACAGCCCGGTGGTGAACGCGCTGGTCGACGAGATCTGCAGCTATCCGGTGCTGGCGGCGGTGAAGGCTCTGGTCGGGCATTTGCATGGCGATGCCGGCTACGGCGCGATGCGCGCGCCGCTGGAGGCGCTTGACGACAGCCAGCGCAAGCGGCTCTTCGCCGCCTTCGACACGATCACGCGCGCCAAGGCGGCCTGAGTCGGGGCGGCCCCAGGGAGGACAGGTTGAACCAGCCGGAGACGGAGCCCGAACGCGAGGCCGAGCCGCTGAAACTGCGGGAGCGGGCTTATGCCAGCTTCACCGAACGGTTGTTGGCGCGCGAGATCAAGCCCGGGCAATTCGTGACCCAGCGCGAGCTCGTGGCGCTGACCGGCCTGCCTCTGGGGGCGATCCGCGAACTGATCCCTCGGCTCGAAGCCGAGGGATTGATCAAGACGGTGCCGCAACGGGGCATGCAGGTCGCCCATGTCGACCTCAACCTGATCCGCAACGCCTTCCAGTTCCGGCTTTTCCTGGAAAGGGAGGCGACCGCGCTCTATGCGGCGAACGCGACCGACACGGAAATCGCCGAGCAGCGCGAGCGGCACGAGGCGATCATCGCGCGCGCTGAGGCCGGCGGCGACGAGGCGCTGATCGAGGACGCCGAGGATGTCGACCGATTGATGCATGAGGCGATCATCGATCACCTCGACAACGATATCGTCTCGAAGGCCTTCCGCGTCACCTGGCTGAAGATCCGGCTGATCCGGCAATATGAGACGCGGATCCAGAACCACATCCTGGTGCCGGTGATGCGGGACCACCTCAAGATCATCACGGCGATCGAGGCGCGCGATCCGGTGCGCGCCGCCGAGGAGATGAGCCTGCATATCGGCAATGCCCGGATGCGGGCGATGAATTACTGACGCAATATGAAGCCGGCTCATGAGAGCCGGCTTCACCCAATAGCGATCCGGATAACCGGGCATTCTCGGGAGGAGCAAAGATCATGACCAGGCTGACCAAACGCGAACTGCTCGTCGGCTCCGCCGCGCTTGCCGGAGCAAGCATCGCCATGCCGGCCGTGCTGCGGGCGCAAGCGGTCGTGCTGCGCTGGGCCGACGGCCAGCCGATGACGCATCCCTCGCCGCAAAGCGCGGTGAAGGCCTCAGCCGAGGTCAAGGACAAGACCGGCGGGCGCATCGACATACAGACCTTCCCGGCCGGCCAGCTCGGCTCGTCGCGCGACATGGTCGAGTCCGTCGCCAGCGGCGCCTTGACCATGGTGACGGAAGGGGCGGCGCAGCTCGGGCAGTTCGTGCCGCAGCTCTCGATCATCGAGGCGCCCTATCTCTGGCGCGACGCGGCGCATATGGCGCGGGCGCTGAAATCGCCACTGATCGACGAGCTCAACAAGGCTCTGGTCGAGAAGCGCGGCATGCGCGTCATCGGCGTGAACTATTACGGGGTCAGGCATCTGACCAGCGGCAAGCGCCCGATCAACTCGGTCGAGGACATGAAGGGCTTCAAGCTGCGGGTGCCGGAGGTCGACACCTTCCGCGCCATGGCCGAAGCCTGGGGCGCGCGGCCGACGCCGCTGAACTTCAGCGAGCTCTATCTCGCTTTGTCGCAAGGCGCGGTCGACGGCCAGGAGAATCCGCTGCCGACGATCCAGTCGGCCAAGCTCGCCGAGGTCCAGAAATACCTCGTCCTGACCGCCCATATCATCACCCCGCGCCTCGTCATCGTGAACGAGGCTGCCTGGTCGAAGCTCTCCGAGGCCGACCGTGCCCTCGTCCGGGCCGCGATCGACACGGCCGCGACCTGGCAGGACAACGAGATCATCACGCAGGAGAACGGGCTCGCCGAGAGCCTCGGCAAGAGCGGCATGATCGTGGTCAAGCCCGACCTGGAGAGCTTCCGCAAGCCGGTGCTGGCGTCGCTGCCGGCCAAGTTCGAAAGCAAATGGGGCAAAGGCCTGTGGGAGCGCATCGAGGCGCTCTGAAACGACTTCGCCGAGACTATCTCAGCCCTCATCCTGAGGAGCACTCTGCAGGCGTGCGTCTCGAAGGATGCCCCAGCTTGCACGGGAGCCTCCTCTTGTACGGAAGCCTCCTGGAGCATCCTTCGAGACGCCGCTTCGCGGCTCCTCAGGATGAGGGCTGAGCCAGCAACCCGCTTTGGAGACACAGCATGATCGCCCTCGCGCGCACGGTGTTCGACCGTGCGATGGAGATCCTCGCCGGCATCCTGATCGTGACGCTGCTCGTCTGCGTGACGCTGGGCATCGTCACGCGGGCGCTGGGCGATCCGCTGATCTGGACCGATGAGGTCTCGCGCTTCCTGATGCTCTGGGTCGCGGTCTGCGGCTGGGTCATCGCCAGCCGGCGGCAGGCCCATATCCGCATCCGCTTTTTCCATGACCTGCTGCCGCGGCAGGGCTGGCGGGCCACTGAGACGGTGATGCAGATCGCCATGATCGTCTTCGGCCTGCTGGTTGGCTGGTACAGCATCCATCTCGTCGCCGTGAACTATGATCTCGAGGCGACGACGGTGCCGATCTCGATGGGGATGCTCTATGCGCCGATGGTCTTCGCCGGCTTCGTCACGGCTGTGCAGGGCCTGTTCGAACTGATCGCCAATCTCAGGAACTGGGCGGTTTCGCCCTATGAGCCGGCCGAGCCGCCGATCACGGGAGAGGTCCTTTGAGCGCGCTGATCTTCAAGATCTCGGGCGTCTGGCTGCTCTCGATCCTCGCCGGCTTTCCGCTCTTCGCCTCGATGGGGCTCGCCGCCTTCGCCTTCGTGGCGCTGGCCGACCTCTCGGCCTCGATCGTGCCGCAGAAGATGGCGCAAGCCATGAACGCCTTTCCGATCGTCGCCGCCCCGCTCTTTATCCTGATGGGCAACATCCTGGGCGCGGCGCGGATCACCGACCGGATCGTGGCGTTTGCGACCTCGGTGATCGGCTGGCTGCGCGGCGGCTATGCCCATGCCTCGATCCTGACCAGCATGATCTTCGCGGGCATGGTCGGCTCGGCTGTCGCCGATGCGGCAGGCTCAGGCGCTATCGAGATCAGGGCCATGAAGAAGGCCGGCTACCGGCCCGAGACGGCGGCCGCGATCACGGCCGCCGCGGCGACGATCGGCCCGATCATCCCGCCCAGCCTGCCGATGGTGATCTACGGCGTCACGGCCGATGTCTCGATCGGCCGGCTCTTCATCGGCGGCGTCATTCCCGGCATCCTGATGGGGCTGTCGCTGATGGCGATGGTCATGCTGATCTCGAAGCGCCAGGGTTTCCGCAAGGAGCCGTTCAAAGGCTTCCGCGAGATCGGCCGAACCTTCCTCAGCGGCTTCTTCGCGCTGATGACACCGCCCTTGATCCTGGGCGGCATGTTCTCCGGCATCTTCACGCCGACGGAAGCCGCCGCGGTCGCCTGCCTTTACGCGCTGTTCCTCGGCTTCTTCGTCTACCGCACCCTGGAGGTGAAGCAACTCGGGCCGATCCTGGTCGAGACCGTCGAGACCACCGGCCTCGTCATGGTCCTGGTCATGGCGGCGGGCGCGCTCGGCTGGTGCATGTCGATCTCGCGGGTGCCGCAGACGCTGACGCCGCTGATCGTCGAGACGATCAAGAATCCGCTGGTCTTCCTCCTCGTCTGCAACCTGATCCTGCTTCTGGTCGGCTGCTTCATGGAAGCACTGGCGGCGATGCTGATCCTGATCCCGATCCTGGTGCCGGCCGCGCATAGTTTCGGCATCGACCCGGTCCAGTTCGGCATCATCATGATCCTGAACCTGATCCTGGGCACGATCCATCCGCCGATCGGGGTGGTGCTCTTCGTGGTGACCCGGATCGCCAATGTCTCCTTCGAGACCATGTCGAAGGCGATCCTGCCCTGGATCGTGCCGCTGCTGGTCGTGCTCGCGGCGATCACGCTCTGGCCGCCGCTGACGACCTGGCTGCCCAATCTGGTGATGGGCAAGTAAGGCGGCGGGTAAGTAAGGCGGCTTGGCCGCGAGAGCAGCACGCTGCTCATGCTCTGAACCACGCCGTCATCCTGGGCGACCCACCGGGTCCGGCTTTCAGCCGGCCCGATGGCAGGCTCCGGTCGTCCCAGGATCCGAAGCGCGTCATGGTCGGGCTTGACCCGACCATCTCGGAAACTGGAGCGCTCTGGTCACGAGATTCTCGAGGCGCAACTGTTCTTCTTGAGAGATATCGCCCTGGAATGACGCCCTCCGATCGACCCCGGAGCGGCGTCGGCTGTCCTGCATGCCAGAAACCTCGCGCGCAGGCGGCTGCGATTGCGATTTCACGCCTGCAGACGCAGACTCGCAGCAAGGGCTCGTCTTGCAATTGGTATTCTAGAGGGCTAGCCTTCGATGAGACCACTCCGGGCAAGGCCATAGGCCGCCCGATGCATTCGGTAGGGGAGTTGAGGCATGGCGCGTTTTCTGACCACCACGGCGCTGGCGCTGACCATGGGGCTCGCTGCGGCGGCTCTTCTGCCGGCAACATCGCAGGCTCAGGTCCTGCAAGCGGCGGTCGATGCCTCTCCCGCCGGGCTCGACCCGCATATCATCACCGCCTTCAGCTCATTCCAGGTGGTGAACGGCTCGATCTATGAGGGCCTGACCGGGATCGACAAGGATCTGCACGTGGTGCCGGCCCTGGCCCAGTCCTGGACGCTCTCCGCTGATGGCAAGAGCTATGTCTTCAAGCTGGTCTCGGGCGCGACCTTCCATGACGGCAAGCCACTGGAGGCGGCCGATGTGGTGGCGAGCCTCAACCGCGTGCTCTCCAAGGACATTGCCTCGCCATTGGCGAGCCGTCTCGCAGCGATGGAAAAGGCGAGCGCCGTCGATGCCGGGACCGTCGAGGTCACGCTGAAGGAGCCGTCGGCGCCCTTCCTGACCGCGCTGGCCTCGATCGCGATCGTGCCGCGCGCTTTCGAGGCCGACAAGGATGGCTTGCAGCGCAAGCCTGTCGGCACAGGCCCGTTCAAGTTCAAGGAATGGCAGCCCAACGGCTTCATCGAATTGGAGAAGCATGCCGGCTACTGGAACAAGGGCCAGCCCAAGCTCGACGGCGTGAAGTTCAACATCATCCCGGAATCGGCGACGCGCCAGGTCGGGCTGTCGAGCGGCCAATATGCGCTGTTGCCGAATATCGATGCGGCCACGGCCCTGCAGCTCAAGGGTCGGCCGAACGTCAAGATCGCCGACACGCTGGAGCTCGCCTATACGCTCGTCGGCATGAACACCTCCAAGCCGCCTTTCGACAATCCGAAGGTGCGCGAGGCGCTGAATTACGCGCTGAACCGGCAGGAGATCGTCCAGGCCGCGCTGTTCGGCGCCGGCGTTCCCGGCGGGCCGCTCTCGCCGGCGCTGAAGCAATGGGCGCTCGACGTGAAAGAGTTCCCCTGCTTCACGCCGTCCGCCGCCAAGGCGCAGGAGCTGCTCAAGGCCGCCGGCATTACGACGCCGGTTGCCGTGACGCTGCTCGTGCTGCCGCGCCAGGATATTCGCGACATCGCCCAAGTCGTGCAGGCGCAGCTCAACAAGGCCGGCTTCAAGGCGGAGCTGAAGATCCCCGAACTCGGCCAGTTCGTGCAGGATTGGCGCAACTCGAATTTCGACGCCTTCGTCTCGACCAATGCGGGCTCGATCGATCCCGACGACTATTTCTACCGGACCTTCCGCACGGCCGGCTCGACCAATGTGTTCAAATACTCGAACCCCGAGATCGACGGCCTGCTCGATGCGGCCCGCATCGAGACCGATCAGGCGAAGCGCAAGGCGTCCTATAACCGGGTGCAGTCGCTGCTGACCTGTGACGGCCCGGCCGCTTTCATGACCTATGGCCAGCTCTTCACCGCCATGCGCACGAATGTCAGCGGGTTCGACATCGTCGCAAACCGCTCGCTGTTCTCGCTTTCCACGACGATGCAGGCGCGGTGAGGCAGGGTTGATCGTCGCGATTTTGGGATTGTATCCAAAAACCGCGCCGTCATTCCGGGCGCAGCCCTCGGGTCCGGCCTTCGGCCGGCCCAAGGACAGGCTCCGCGGAGACCCGGAATCCCTTGTGGAGTGCGCCGCCCTTCGATGGATTCCGGATCAGCGCCGCTTGCGCGGCTTGTCCGGAATGACGGGAGATCGTTTGCCGAGCGCCTGCTGGTTTCGCCAATGAATTTCCTGCGCTCCCGTGCGCTTGATCTTGCCGTCGTTTTGTTTGGCGTGTCGGTGCTGACGTTCCTGATGATCCGGCTGATCCCTGGCGATGCGGTTGCGATCATGCTCGGCGCCAACACCGAGGTGACGCCCGATCGGGTGGCTGCGCTGCGCAGCCGGATCGGGCTCGATCAGCCGGTGCTGCTGCAGTATTTCAGCTGGCTCGGCGGCGTGCTGAGCGGTGATCTCGGCGTGTCGTTGTGGACCAGGCGGCCGGTCTCGCAGGAGATCGCGGGCCATATGTGGCCGACGCTCCAGCTCACCGTGCTGGCGCTGATCGTGGGAGCGGGCCTGTCGCTGCCGCTGGGCGTGCTGATGGCGCGGTTGCGCGGCAAGGCCTGGGACACCGCCTTGCGGATCGGCTCGGTGGCGGGGCTCACCATCCCCTCCTTCTGGCTCGGCATCATGATGATCCTGGCGCTGACGACATTGGCGCCGGACTGGCAGCTGCTCGGCTATGTCCCGTTCAGCGAGGACCCGCTCGGCAATGTCGCAAAACTGCTGCTGCCGGCGGTGGCGCTGGCCCTGCCGATCCTGGCCAACCTGTCCCGGCTGGTGCGCTCGGCCATGCTCGACGCGCTGCAGCAGGACTATGTCCGCACTGCCCGCGCCAAGGGCCTGTCGGAGAGGCGCATCCTGTACCGGCACGCGCTGCGCAACGCGCTGATCCCCTTCGTGACGAGCGCGGGCATCATGACCGGCTATCTGCTCGGCGGTGCTATCGTGGTGGAGCAGGTTTTTGCCATTCCGGGACTGGGACGATTGATCCTGGGGGCCATCGCCGAACGCAATTATCCGCTGGTGCAGGCGACCATCCTCGTCATCACCTTCGCCTTCGTGCTGGTCAATTTCGTGGTCGATCTGCTGTATGTGCTGATCGACCCGCGCGTGCGGCTGTGAGCGCTGCCATGGCCGGCAAGACGCCAAAAACAGGCAAGACACCAAAGACAGGGAAGTCGCCAAAGCTGCTGATCGTGGCAGCGAGCGCCGTGATCATGCTCGTCCTCGTCGCCGTGCTGGCGCCCTGGATCTCGCCTTACGATCCGCTGGCGCAGGACATCCTGGCCCGGTTGAAGGGTCCAAGCGCGGCGCATTGGCTCGGCGCCGACCAGTTCGGCCGCGATCTGCTGTCGCGGCTGATCCATGGCCTGCGCGCTTCGCTGGGCATCTCGGCTGCGGCGGTGATCGTCGCACTCCTGATCGGCGGCACGCTTGGCCTGGTCGCCGCCTATTATCGCGGCTGGACCGAGCGCATCGTCATGCGCTGCATGGATGTGCTCTTCGCCTTCCCGGTGATCCTGCTCGCCATCGGCGTCATCGCGATGCTGGGTCCAGGCTCCGGCCCGACCGCGATCGCGATCGCCGTCGTCTACACGCCGATCTTCGCGCGCTTGCTGCGCGGGCCGGCACTGGTCGTGGCCGAGAGCGATTTCGTGATGAATGCGCGCGCGATCGGGGCCTCCGATGCGCGCATCATCTTCGTCCATATGCTGCCCAATCTGGCGAGCGTGCTCTTGGTGCAGACGAGCCTTCTGCTCTCGGCCGCGATCCTGGTCGAAGCCTCGCTCTCCTTCCTCGGGCTCGGTACGCAGCCACCGGCGCCATCGCTGGGTACCATGCTGTCGGAGGGGCGCAATGTGCTGCTGCTCTCGCCCTGGAGCGCGGTGTTCTCAGGCGTGGCGATCCTGATCCTGGCCTTCGCGCTCAACCTGCTCGGCGACGTGCTGCGCGACACGCTCGACCCGCGCCTGCGAGGCGAGCAGTGATCTGCCGCGACGCTACAGCATTTCCGCGTTTCTCCGAATCGCGGAAATGCTGTAGCTCCTTGTTTTATCACGTTTTCTTCACGCGAACCGGTGTCCACTTCGCTCGAAAACGCTCTGGCGCCCGCGATCTCGCATGGCTGACAGAGGTGGCGTTCTGATCGTCACAGCGTTTCCGTGATCTTCTTCAGATGCGGTGGATTGTCGGGGTCATAGCCCATCGCGAGCGCCGTGCGCTCGATCATGCGATAGGCCGGGGCCAGCATGGCGATGGCGTCCGTGACCGGGTGATCGTCGCCGATCCAGGGCAGGCGCGAGTCCGGCCCGCCGGCCAGGTGCGCCGCGAGATGGGAGGCGTCGAGATTGGCGACCAGCGCGTCGACCGCCTCGGCGGTCTCGTCGCCGACCCGCAACGCCAGCACCGGGGTCTGGTCGGTGACGGCTGCGCGCGGCCCGTGCAGCAATTCGGCAGCGGAATAGGCGAGTGCCGGCAGGCGCAGGGTCTCGGCCATCTTGAGCGCGATTTCGCGCGCCGGGCCCAAGCCGTAGCCGCGTCCTGCGATGAAGGCGGCGCGCGCCGTCGGCAGGCTCCGGCCGACCACGTCCCAATCGAGCCGCAACGCTTGCGACAGCCGCCCCGGCAGGCGCTCCAGCGCGGCCACGAGCTCGTGATCATCGGCGAGAAGAGCGACCAGCAGCGCGCCAAGCGCCATCGACCCGATCACACTCTTGGTCGCGGCGACCGAGCGTTCTCGCCCCGCCTCGAGCGGCAGCACCCATTGGGCGGCCTGAGCCACGGGCGAGGCGATGTCGTTGAGGATGGCGACCGTGGCGGCACCTTCACGCCGGGCGGCCATCGTGGCCGCCACGAGGTCCGGGCTGCGGCCCGATTGCGAGATGACGATGAACAGTGCGCGGCGCAACGCCACCGGCCGTTTCAAGCTGGTGATCACCGACGGCGCGGTCGCGGAAACGGGCACGCCGATACGCGTCTCCAAGAGATAGCGCAGATGGACGCCGGCATGCCCGGAACTGCCGCGCCCGCAGATCACGGCGACATCGAAATCCATCCGCTGCAAGCGCGCTGCCAGCGCCGCGAGGTCACCGCGCGAGGCCATGATGCGAGCCACTACATCCGGGGCTTCGGCGGTTTCATTCGCCATTGCGGAGCCGAGCTCGAGATCCGTCATAGGTCGTTGGCCATTGCTTGACCGGCGCGGGGAGCGGCGACGGCCGAATTCGCTCCCTCCAGCGCATCGCCGGCCATCCCGGGGTGGGGATCGACGAAACGGTGACTGAGGCGTTCCGTCGGCATGGCTGGATTCCCTAGTGGTTATAGAACCACTTTAATGCCTTTCGTCATTCTAGCAATACCAATCGATGCGCGCCTGGGTAAAGTCGCTGCCACCGGATGACCGGAGTCCGTACCCGGCTCTCATCAAAAAGTGAGAGCCGGACCGACGCGAAAAACCGGTTCCCGCTGTTTCGCATCCAGCTCCAGCGCTGCTGGGTTCCTCAGATTGTCCCCGCCGCCTGCAACCGTTCGATCTCAGGGGCGCTCATGCCGAGCCAGTCCGACAGGATCTCGGCGCCGTGCTCGCCAAGGCCGGGCGCGCCGCGGCGAATGACGGTGGGCGTGCCATGCAGCCGCACCGCAGGCGCCTGGAACGGCACCGAACCCATCACCGGGTGAGGCACGTCGACGATCTGCTTGCGATGCACCACCTGCGGATTGGCGATGACGTCGGCGATGGTGGCGACGCGCTCGCAGGGTATGTCGGCTGCGTGGATGATCTCGAGAACGGCTTCGCCATCGCGCTCAGCTGCCCAGGCATCGATGATCGCCTCCAGCTCCGCGACATTGGCATTGCGGGCGACGAAGGTGGCGAAGCGCGCATCCTGCGCCAGCTCCGGCCGCCCCATTGCGGCGGCGAGCCGCGGGAAATGCACGTCGTTGCCGGCGACGATGTAGATCCAGATGCCATCCCGGCTGCGGAAGCAATGCGAGGGCGAGAGGTAGCGGTCACGGTTGCCAAGGCGCTCCGGCTCGCGCCCGAAGAGGATGCGCTCCGGAATCGCTGTGGTCATCAGCGCCATGCCGCTATCCATCAAGGTCGCCTCGACGACCTGGCCGCGGCCGCTGGTCTCGCGCGCATGCAGCGCCGCGAGGGTACCGATCACTCCATAGAGCGCGGTCGAATAGTCGCAGACGAAGACGCCCGCCATGGTCGGCGCGCCGCCTGCGGGTCCGGTCATCGCCATGACGCCGGACTGCGCCTGGGCGGCGCCGTCGAAGCAGGGGTGCTGGGCGAGCGGCCCTTCCTGCCCGAAGCCGGAGATGCGCACCATGATCAGGCGCGGATTCAGCGCGCTCAGCACGTCCCAGCCGAGCCCCATGGCCTCCATCGTGCCGGGCCGGAAGTTCTCGATCAGGATGTCGGCCGTAGCGGCGAGCTGCCGGAGCAGCGCCTGACCTTCCTTGTCGCGGAAATCGATGGCGAAGCCGCGCTTGTTGCGGTTGGCCGAGAGAAAGAACAGCGTGTCTCCCTCGACCGTCTCGCCGACGCGCCGGCCCTCCTCGCCGCCGTCGATGCGTTCGACCTTCACCACATCGGCGCCGAGATCGCCCAGAAGTTGACCGCAGAACGGCCCGGCAATATAGCGCGAAAGGTCGATGATCTTTACCCCGTCAAGCGATGCCGGCATGAATTCACCCTTCGGTTATTGGCGCGTTTCTATAAAAATACTATAAATCTTGATTTTCTGAGAGATTGTTATTGACATAAACGTCGATACCAGAATGTATTACGCTTGGAAATGGAGATCCATATGAAAATTTCCTATTTCTCCTGGCTCCGCACCAAGACCGGCGTCCCCAATGAGGAGATCATCTTGCCGGCGCAATGCCGGACGGTTGACGACCTCGTGCGGCATCTTGCGGCGCGCTATCCGGCCCTGGCCGAGATCGCCGACGCCCGCGGCAGCATGCGCTTCACCGTCAATCGCCGTTACGTCGAGAATTCGCACGAGCTTGCCTCCGATGACGAGGTCGGGCTGTTCCCGCCGGTGACGGGCGGCTGAGTCAACGCTTCGCAGGTCAGGCAACCCACCCGGCGTGGCAGGGCGATGGCGTCGAGCGCGCAGCGCCAGGCGTCGTACATCATCAATGTGCCCGAGAGGCTCGGCCCCGTGCCCAGGACCTCCTTGATCACCTCGATGGCCTGCATCGAGCCGAGTGCGCCGACCGCCGGGCCGAGCACACCGATTTCGGAGCAGGACGGCGTCACCGCCGCTGGCGGCGTGTCCGGGAACAGGCAACGGTAGCAAGGGTGCGGCGGGCCGAGATAGGCCTTGAAGGTGGTGATCAGCCCGTCGGTGAGCTGTACCGCGGCGCTGACCAGCGGGATCTGTGCCGCAAGGCAGGCCGAATGCACGGCGTCCCGGGTGGCGAAATTGTCGCTGCCGTCTGCGACGATGTCGTAGCCGGCCACCAGCCCTGCCGCGTTCTCCGCGCTGATCGGCATGTCGTGCCGGATGATCGCAACATGCGGGTTGAGCGCGCGCAGCGACTTCTCGGCGCTCTCGGTCTTCGGCATATCGAGCCGCTCGACCGAATGCAGGATCTGCCGGTGGAGGTTGGAGATCTCGACATAGTCGAAATCGACGATCCCCAGCGTGCCGATGCCGGCCGCGGCGAGATACAGCAGCAGCGGCGAGCCCAGCCCGCCGGCGCCGATCACCAGGACCCGGGCCGCCTTGAGCTTTTCCTGGCCGGAGACGCCGATCTCGGGCAGCACGGTCTGCCGCCGATACCATTGCAGCTCCTCGGGACTCAGCGTCTGGGGCATCCGCATTCCGGCGCTCCTCCTTGCGTGCAATCCTGGCGGGCTGCCGCCGCTCATGCTTCCTGGGCCATCTGACGCCCGTCCGACGCGGCCGCTGCGGCCGCCCTGATGCGCTTGACCACCAGATACAGCCCATTGGCGCGACTTGGCGCGAGGCTGCGGCCGACGAGCAGCCGCTCGACCACCTCGGGCGAGTAGGCCAGGATCTCGTCCGGTCGCCGATCGCCATAGAGCCTGAGCACCATGGCGAGCAGGCCGCGCATCAGCATCGCGTCGGAATCCAGCGCGAGCCGCATGCGGTCCTGGTCGGCGTCATGCTCGGCCACGACCCAGACCTGAGACTGGCAGCCCTTGACGCGGTTGTCCTCGCAGCAATCCTCCGGCGCCAGACGCGGCAGGCGCCGGCCGAGGCTGAGCACGTGCCCGACCCGTTCGGTGAAATCCGCGAAGGCGGCGAACTCGGCTTCGAGTTGCGCCGCGACTTCGGCGATGGATTCCTCGATCGGGCTGTCGAGCATGGTCATGGCCGACTCCGGCTTGATGACATTGGTCGTGCAGAGGGCTTGTTCCAGGCCGGTTCAGGCCCGCCTGGCCGTGGCCGGGCGGGTCGCGATCTGCCCTCCGGTCATCGGCCCGGCGACGCCGGTGGTGAGGGGGAAGCTCAACGGCATGCCGCGCAAAGCGCGGACCGCGAGAAAGGCGAAGCATTCGGCCTCGACCGCGTCGCCACGGAAGCCCACCGCCTCGGCTGGAACGACCTCGACCCCGGCGCGCTTCTGCAGCGCCGCCATGATCGCCGGATTCTTGCGCCCGCCGCCACAGACGATGAGCTTCGTCGGCCGTTGCGGCAACTGGTCGAGCGAGCGCCCGACCGTGCCGGCGGTGAAGGCGGTCAGCGTCGCTGCCCCGTCTGCCAGCGAAAGCCCTTCGGCCATGTCGGCGGTGAAATCGTAGCGGTCGAGCGATTTCGGATAGGGCGCGGTCAGATAGGGGTGGTCGAGCAAGCGGGCGAGCCGCTCCTCATCGACCGTGCCGCTGAGCGCCAGTGCGCCGTCGATATCCATCTCGCCCTTGCCGTGGCGCATGATCCAGTCGTTGATCGGCCCGTTGGCCGGCCCGGTGTCGAAGGCGTGGAACTCCTCGCCACCTGCCCACCAGGTGATGTTGCCGACCCCACCGAGGTTCAGCGCAGCCGCCTCGGGCCCCGCATTGATGCCGCGCAGCAGCGCGACGTGATAGCTCGCCGAAAGCGGCGCGCCATGGCCGCCGGCGCGCATGTCGGCAGTGCGGAAGTCGTAGACGACGTCGACGCCCAGCATGTCGGCCATCAAGCGCCCGTCGCCGAGCTGGCGTGTGTCGCCATGTCGGCCGGGCTCGGGCGCGCGGTGCAGCACCGTCTGCCCGTGGAAGCCGACAGCTGCGACATCGGACGGCGTCAGACCCGCCTCCGCCATGAAATCGGCCACCGCCTCGGACTGCGCCCGGGTCAACGCCGCCTCGGCTTCGGCGAAGATGGCGGGCTCCGGCCCTTCGAAGCGCCAGGCCAGCGCCGCCTCGACCGCGGCCGCGAGCAGGGCCCGGATGTCGGTCTTGTACGGAGCGAGCTTCCAGTGGCCGAACTCAGCCACATTCTCCCCATCGGTGCGGATCGACGCCACGTCGATCATCCCGTCGAGAACTGTCCCGGTCATTAACCCGATAGCCCAAACCGGCTTCATGCGCCGCACTCCCTTTCCGTTCCCAGATCCTAGTGATTCATAGTCAATTCGGCGCGGCGCGCATCACGGTTCATCGCCTCAGGCGGCCAGGCGGTGCTTGGCGTAGACCTGACCCTCCGGCTTCCGGCAGGTCTTGCAATGGCCGACGCTGCAGCGGCCCTGCGTTTCCATGCGGTCGCGGAAGGCCAGTCCGCGCTCCAGCACCTGCTCGGCGCTCTCCTCGAAGAGATTGCCGATCACGCCGTGCTGGCCGTGGCTGATGATGCAGATCGAAACCTTGCCGTCCGGCGCCAGGCACATGACATGACCGGCCCAGAAGCAGGCGCCGCTCGGCACGGGCAGTTTGGGGTTGACGTCTTGCATCATGCGCTGGTGCAGCTTCTCGTCGCTTTCGAGATCCGACAGGGAGGCGACGTCGTGATGCGCGCCGCCGGGCAGCAGCGGCGTGACCTTGACGTGGTCGTCGACGCGTTCGAGCAGGCGCAGGAAAGCCGGATCATAGCTCTCGATCGGTTCGCCGAGGTCGATCTGGTAAACTCCGACCTTGACGTGCTCGTCGCCGGCCGCCTCCTCGAGCAAGATCTCGAGCCCACGCAGCGTGCGCAGGAAGGTACCCTCGCCGCGGTTGAGATCGTGAGACAGTGCGTTGCCGCCGTCGATCGAGACGAAAATCTTGTGCCGGTGCTTCACCTCGAGCAGCTGCCGCGCCCGCTTCCTGGTCAGCATCGTGCCGTTGGTGTGCCATTGCAGCTGGGTGTCCGGCATGATGTCGCGCGTGACCGCCAGAAGTTCGTGGAAACGGTTGTTCATCAAGGGCTCGCCGCGCCAGTTCAGGTGGATGGTCTTCACCTCGAGCGCCGGCGATTCCTTGAGCTTGATCAGGGCCTGCTCCAGATCGGCCGGATCGAGGTCGAGCTTGCCGTGACTTTCCTTGGTGTAGCAAAGGCGACACGCCAGATTGCAGCGTGTCGTCGGGTCGAGCCAGAGCCAGACGGGCGAAGGAGTGGCCCCCTGGGCGGTGTTTGCATGCAGCATAGCCTTGGCCTCCGGGTTGAATTGCCCTTGCATGATTGCCATGGCCGGCCTGCCGCCCGGCGCACGCGCCGGGCCTGTTCTTGACGGCAGAAATACGCGCCGCCCTGCGGCGGCCAACCCTGTGCAACCTCGAAACGCCCCACCACGGCGCTCGCTGCGCCGGTCGACCTCCATGCGTGTTCGATCATGGCCCCGCGGCGCGTCACGGGGACGCCGCCTCGGCAGCCGGGAGAGAGTGTGTTTCGCGTATTTTTATAGGACCACTTTAGTATCGGAATAATACCACTGCGTCAAACGATCCACCGCGCCGGACGCTCACGCCGGAGCCGGCGTCCGGAGAAATTTCGTCTCGTCATGTGCCGGAAAACCACCCTCGCGCGGGTAATAGATTGGTACGCACCAATGGTTCGTGGCGGCCCATTCCGTATTCGGCAGCGAGACGTCCTGGCCGAATATCCGATGGCACGGCAATTCGTAGACCTTGCCGGTCGAGACCGGGATCTCATCGAAGACGATGTATTTGTAGAAGCCGCTCGACATGCCGGCGGGCAGGCGCACGCGGTTGGGGTGGTGCTGGTCCAGCACGTCGCGGGCATAGGCCTGCTTCCAGGCCACGATCTCGCCGAGGCGGCGGGTCTGCACCACGCCCAGCGCGGCCCGGAACTCGTCCAGGCGGTGGTTGAGGCTGCGCACCTTGTAGCGCGAGCCGCGCCCGTAATCGCGGTAGCTGCGCAGGTGCCGCACCATCTCGTCATTGGTGCTGACGGCGATGCCGCCCTCGGCCGTGGAGATCGTCTTGGTGGCATAGAAGGAGTAGAGGCCAACCTCGCCCCAGCTCCCGGGCTTGCGGCCGTTCCAGTCCGCGCCCGCAGCATGGGCGCAGTCCTCGAACAGGACGATGCCCTTCTCGCGGCAATAGGCGGCGATGCGCTCGATGTCGAAAGCGATGTGCCCGCCGATATGAACGATCCAGGCGAGTTTGGGCTTCACCATCTCGGCCTTGGCGACGAAGTCGTCATAGGAGCCGCAGAGATCCTCGCGGTTGCAGTCGTAGAACACGATTTCGGCGCCGGCGAGCTGGGAGGCGCGCGGCGTCGCCAGGAAGGTGTTCGACGGGCACAGCACCGTCTCGCCGGCGACGCCGACGAAATCCAGCGCGGCCAACGCGGCCCCAGCCCAGTTATCGAAAGCGACGGAGGCGAGACCGTTCCAGTCCCGCCACAGCGCTTCGAACTCCTCGATCTGTTCGCCATGGCTCCAGCGCTGCGAGCGCAGCACTTTGCGCCAGCGCGCCATCACTTCGTCCTCGTCGCGGTCGTCGAAACCGACGGTGAAGGGCATTGGCGGCGGCATGGCGGGGGTCATGGGCTTTGCGCTCCGGTGCTGATCGATGGCGCCTCGCAGCGCCAGATTTTCGAATTCACCAAATTTCTGCAGTTGCAATCCGCAGACAATACGAATCTATGGTAGTAGTCAATCAGATTATTATAGTAATTTTACGAATACTATTCCATAAAATGAACTATAATACCGTATCTTCTACGCCAACACCAAGCATAAATCCGCCAAGTGAGCGACCTTGAGCTTCGCTTTGATTGGCCGCATGCTGACGCGCGGCGGCGATATCGGCGAGATACCGCCCGAAAGGATGGCTCTTCGCCAGCCCGGAGGCGCCGCAGGCCTTGAACAGCCTCGCGGCAAGCAAGGTGCAGCGTTCGGCCGCCATCGTCGCCTGCAGGCGGTAGACCATGCGCTGTGGGATCGGCGCCTGCTCGCCGCGGCGGGCATAATCCGTCAGCCGCGCGAAGTTGCGTCCCATCATGGCGGTGATCTCGTCGAGGGAGGCCTCGACCTCGGCGACGATGAGCTGGGCCACCGGATCGCGCGCCACGGCCTGGCCGGTGACGGCGACGCGGGCGCGGCTATGGTCGAGGAAGGCGTCAAGGAAGCCCTGCAGTGCCCCCACCGCCGGCATGGTGATGGTGCGGAACAGCAGTTGCGGCAGCGGCAGCCGGTAGAGCGGGGCCGTGTTGATCGCGAGCCCCGGGCTGGTGCCGAGGAAGCGGTCGATATGCCGGTGCGCGCGGTGCTCGGGAACGAAGATGCTCTCCACCGTGACATCTTGGCTGCCGGTGCCGCGCAGCCCCGTTGTGTCCCAGTTGTCATGCACGAGGGCGTCGGCGCGGGGCACGAGGAAGACGCGCAAATCCGGCAGCGCGCCTGATGCCCCGGCTGCCGTTTCGGGCGTCTCGGCGTTTACGCTGCCGGCGAGTATCAGCCAGTCGCAATAGTCGGAACCGCTGGCGAAGCCCCAGCGCCCGCTGAGTCGGAAGCCGCCGCCGACCGGCGTCGCCTTGCCTGTCGGCATGTAGCTGCAGGCGAGGAGAGCGTCGGGATCCTCGCCCCAGACATCGTCCTGCGCGCGTTCGTCGAACAATGCGAGGTGGAAGGCGAGTACCCCCATCACGCCCTGCAGCCAGCCGGCCGACATGTCGCCCTCGGCGAGCGCCGCCTGGATGATGAAGAAGGTCTCGGGGTCGAGTTCCGGCCCGCCATAACGCTGCGGCTGCAGCAACCGGAACAGCCCGGCCGAACGCATGGCATCCATCACGATCGGCGAGAGCCGTGCATCGCGATCGCCGTCCCCGGCCTTGCTGCGCAGCAGGGGGATCAGCGCCCGAGCCCGCGTCAACGCTGCAGCACGAGACTCCTCCGCCGCGGCACTGGGCGGGGCGGAAAATGATCGAAATACGCTAGCATTCTGCATGGCCACACTCCTCGAGATAGGACCAATTCGAATTATCTTCGCTTTCGCCTGCGATGTGTTGGCAAACGGCGAGGCCGTCTAACGATGGATAAAATATCGAATAATATCAGTAGAATTGGACTGTTCAGCTTCGGAGATGATCAAAACAGGGCCATTTGAGATCTTACGCTGAATTCTCGGCGGACATCCAGTGGCAGAAAGCCGTCATAGAGGTCGCCGAGAACCCTCTCAAGAGCAATACCTATCCTGTACCAATCTGTCTATTGCGTGACGGGAAAGAGAACGCCATCCTGAATCGGAGCGGCACTGCCGCAGGCATGAATCCGGCGGTCGCGCCGGCACAAGCGCTACCTGCGCGAAGCCGCTCCGGGAGAGCCGATGACCGAGGCCGTTTTCGCCCTGAAGGCCGCGCTGGCCGATCCCGCTCAACTGGAGGCCCGCGCTGCATGGCTCGCCGGCGCCGGCCGGCCCATCGTGCTGGAGCTGCATACCTTCGGCGCGCGCGACATCGACACGACCGCCGGCCTCGCCGCCTCCCGCGCGACGGTGACCCAGCTGCGGGAACATCACGCGGTCGAGCGCCTGATCGTGCATGTGCCCGTGCAGCAGGTGCCCGTGGTGACGCAGGTCGATTTTGACGCCGGCCAATGCCAGAGGGCGATCGCCTTCGCGGCGGAGATCGGCGCCGAGGCGGTCGTGCTGCATCGCTATTTCGATCTGGTTTTCGGGGATGCGCCGCCCCGCGCCACCTCGAAGCTGGAGGCGGTCGCGCGCTTTAACGCCATTATTCACGACCTTGCCCGTCTCGCGCCCGAAATCAGGCTGCTGGTCGAGAATATCGGGCACTACTCGCTGCTGCCGCGCGATGGCCGAACTTACCTCAGCGGACCGCTCGACCATTTCTTCCCTTGGGAGATCAGCGCCTTCCGCCGCTTCTGCGCGCAGGAAGGGCTGACCAATGTCGAGCCCTTCGTCGACGTGGCGCACGCCACGCTCTCGGCCAATCTGTTCAACCGCCGCAAGCTGCACTTCACTGAGACGGTCGACGATCCGCGCTTCGCCTGGATCACGCCGGACGATCTCGATCAGGCGGAATGGCTGGCGCCCTTCGATTTCGTCGATCCTGCGATGAGCTACCTCCATGTCTCGGACGCCAGCCTGCTTGATGCGGCCGAACTTGCGGAGCCGAACCTGCCCGAAGCGCGTCTCGTCGAGGGCATCGTCAGCGAGGGGCTGGAAATCTGTACGGGCAATCTGCCTTTTGCGCTGCTGCCAAGCCGGCTGGGACAGGGGACGCCGACGCTTGTCGTCGAGGTCGAGCCAGGAGCCGGTGAAACGCATATCGACAACGGCGCCCAGCTCCGCTCGCTCGAACGGCTCTCGGCGCTGTTCGACCGGGCGCCGGCGTCACATCGACCCGATGGCTCATAACAGCCTCTAGCCTTTGGATAAGGGCGCGTTCGCGGAATGAATCGATGTTAAACTCGTTTCGTCTGGCATAATCTCGATCCGCGGCCCCTGAGGCTTTTCAAGCATCGGCGGGGTGGAGCGTGTCGGCTCCCGGCGCAGCAGCACCCGTCGCGAGACGCTGCGGCCGAGTTCCGGTGCGCTTCGCGTAGCGCGGACATAAACAGACGAACGGATGATGACGAAGCAGCCGTCGAATCGCGCCCGGTCGACGGTCGCCGAGCAAGCATCTGAAGCGGGGGACGCCGTCCGGCGCAATGTGCGGACGGAGCTCCTCGCGGCACTCAACCCGGCAAGCGCAACGCCGCGCTATCTACAGCTCGCCTCGGCCCTCCGCTACCTGATCCAGCGCGACGTCTTTCGCGCTGACGAGGCGTTGGCATCGGAGCGCGACCTGGCGGCCTGGACCAATTTCGCACGCATCACGGTGCGTCGCGCGATCGAGGTGCTGCTGGGGGAGGGCATCCTGACACGGCGGCAAGGCTCAGGCACCTATGTCACCCGCCGCATCGAGCAGCCTCTCTCCGTGCTGGCGAGCTTCACCGAGGAGATGTCCTCGCGCGGGCGTCGGGCCGGCTCGACCTGGATCTCCAAAGAGGTCGCGCGGGTCTCCTCCAGCGAGGCGCTGGCGCTGGGCCTGGATCCTGGCGAGTCCGTACTGCGCCTCTCCCGGGTCCGCACTGCCGAGAACGAACCGCTGGCTATCGAGATCGCGGCCGTGCCCGCCTCTTTGCTGTCCTCGCCGGATCTGGTGGGGGATTCCCTCTATGCGGCGCTCGCGACCGCCGGCTGCCGGCCGGCGCGGGGCGTGCAGCGTCTGCATGCCTCGCTCGCCACCACGCAGGAGGCCAAGCTGCTGATGATCCCGCCCGGCAGCGCCGTGCTCCGGATCGAGCGCCGCGCCTTCCTCGCCAATGGCCGCCCGATCGAGTTCACCGTCTCTGCCTATCGCGGCGACCGCTATGATTTCGTCGCGACGCTGCGTTCCAGCCCGAGCGAGGCCAATGGCGAGGGCGAGGGCAGCTGACGCAACCTTCGCGTAGAGCCGCCCTCGCCTTAGACTTTTTCCGCCACGATCTTTCGGGCGGGTTCCCAGTGGGCCGGAGGCTGGAAGGGGGCCGTGTCTGCAGCCTGATCGGCGAAGCCGCGCACCCGGCCGCAGGCGCAATCGCCCTTGCGGCGCTGCGGACGGTCGACGGCGCCGAGGCATTCGGCCACCAGATCGAGCTGGAGGCGCTCGAATTTGGGATCGAAGCGCCCGGTCAGCCAGCCGATGACGAAGCCCGCCGCCAGCGTTCCCGCCGTCGTGGTGATGTAGCCCACCGTGTCGATCTGTGGGATCGCGCTGGCGATCGGGTCTGGCCGCTCACCGCGCGCGACGGCCGCCTCGGCTTCGGCCTTAGCGGCCTCGCGCTCGCTGGTCGACATCAACTCCTGCCGGAAGCGGGTCGGGTTTATCATGCCCCGGCACTGCGGGCAGGGATCCTCCGGGAGGAAGCGGACGAGTTGGACGATCTGCCCCGTGACCACCCCGTTCGCGCCCTCGATCAACCCGCCGGTGTCGAGCGCCGGCATGGCGTAGCGCCGCGCGATGTCGGACACCGCGAGCCGGCTCGTATGCTGGTCGGTGCAGCCCATCAGGACATCGGCCTGGATCACGGCGTCGATGATCTCGGGCTGGGGCAGCCGGCCGATCCAGGTCTCGACGATCACGTCGGGCGACATGCCGGCGACATGGCGACGTGCGATCGTGACCTTGGGCACAGCATCCGCCGCGTCCTGCGGCACGCTGCCATGCAGCCTTTCCAGATTGGATTCGCTGGCATGGTCGGAATCGATCACGATCAGGCGTCCGACCCCGGCGCGCGCCAGGATCGGGATCGCGGCCGAGCCGGTGCCTCCGGCGCCGATCAGCGCCACGGTCGCGCGCTGGAGCCGCTGGTAGGCCTCCTTGCCGAAGGCGCTGGTCAGCCTGGCCACGCGCTCGGGCGGGATCGGAGGGGCGGGTGGGCGCTCGCCGCGCGGCCAGGCGACTACGTCGGGCCGGCGTGCCGCCGCCACGCGTGTCACCTCCCGCCAGATGCCGCCGTGGAAGATGCGGCCCGAGACCGCGATCTCCTTGCCGGTGTCGCCTGCGAACTCTGACATGATGATGCTGAGATAGGGGCGGCCCGGCGCGAAATCGGCAAAATACTCCGCGTAATAGCGATCCATCTCATCATCGATGGAGCTTGGCCGGGGCGGAGCGCCTTCGGGATGCGAGTGGATGATGCCGATACCAAGCGCATGCCGCTCCGCTGCGAGCGCGATCCGCCGCGAATAGCGGGCCGAAATCTTCACATCCGCGACGCTGTCGTCGAGATCGCCCTCAGCCGGCTCGTCGAGCGCAGCCAGAGTCACGACGAGCCCTTCCGGCGTCTCGCGCCAGCCGAAGCGCGCGAAACTCGCCCATTCCTTGTGCGGATAGCGCCGGAAGACGAGGCGCTCGAGGAGGTCGAACTCCGGCGAGGCGAAGCGCAACAGCGCTGTCGGCTCCGCCATGCGATGGAGGGCGTTCACGCGCGCTCTCCGGCCGGCGACCCGCCCATCACATATTGGCGCGTGACCAGGAATTGCTGGCCAGGCGCGAGCGTGACGGGCGCATCCAGCACCAACTCGGTGGGTTCGCCATCGCTCGCTTCGATCTCGACCACGGCGTTCTCCGCCGGCACCCCGAGCAGGGCGGCGATGCCTGCGCCTGTCACCCCCGGCTTGACCTCGAACCGCCTGCGATTGACGAAGATGACGACGGCGCTGGACGTCGTCTCATCACCGGCGGGGTTTGTCGTGCTGCTCATCGCTTGCCTCCTGGGGACGCTGCAAAGCCTTGGGTTCAAAAAAGCCTTAGGTTCAAACTTTGGGTTCGAGCGCATGCGTGCGGCCCAGCGGCCGCTCGCGAATACCTGCGGCGAGGCAAGGCGCAATCATCGGCGCGGCTGCCTGCGGCAATACCAATATGAAACCAGATAGCCGCAACTTTGGGTAGATAGTCAAGGACGGACCGGATCATCGTTAAGGGCAGCCCAATCCGCGATGGAAGCATTGAACGATCGGCGAGGCAGGGGTATCCCACTCGAGGCCCGTGAAGCTCTTTCTCTGCGTCGATGGCGGCGGCAAGGGCTGCCGACCGTGGATCGATATGCGGCATGGGCTGTTGTTGACGCTGGGCGATGCGATGGCGGGCGTGTTGTTTCTCGCCGACCGTCCCTGAAAATTCCGCCGTCGCGGGCGGGCAGGGATGTAAGTGGCTTGCAATTGGTATTCTCGAAGATTACCAATTTAGAACCGGATGGATGCTGGCATCGTCCGCCCAACGCACGGGCAGTCTCCGCCCGCGCCTGCAGTCAAAACCGAGTCAGTCAAACCGCATCATGCGCTCCTTCCTTGCCAACCGCGCGATAGATCTTGCCGTCGTTTTGTTTGGCGTGTCGGTGCTGACGTTCCTGATGATCCGGCTGATTCCTGGCGATGCGGTTGCGATCATGCTCGGCGCCAACACCGAGGTGACGCCCGATCGGGTGGCTGCGCTGCGCAGCCGGATCGGGCTCGATCAGCCGGTGCTGCTGCAGTATTTCAGCTGGCTCGGCGGCGTGCTGAGCGGTGATCTCGGCGTGTCGTTGTGGACCAGGCGGCCGGTCTCGCAGGAGATCGCGGGCCATATGTGGCCGACGCTCCAGCTCACCGTGCTGGCGCTGATCGTGGGAGCGGGCCTGTCGCTGCCGCTGGGCGTGCTGATGGCGCGGTTGCGCGGCAAGGCCTGGGACACCGCCTTGCGGATCGGCTCGGTGGCGGGGCTCACCATCCCCTCCTTCTGGCTCGGCATCATGATGATCCTGGCGCTGACGACATTGGCGCCGGACTGGCAGCTGCTCGGCTATGTCCCGTTCAGCGAGGACCCGCTCGGCAATGTCGCAAAACTGCTGCTGCCGGCGGTGGCGCTGGCCCTGCCGATCCTGGCCAACCTGTCCCGGCTGGTGCGCTCGGCCATGCTCGACGCGCTGCAGCAGGACTATGTCCGCACTGCCCGCGCCAAGGGCCTGTCGGAGAGGCGCATCCTGTACCGGCACGCGCTGCGCAACGCGCTGATCCCCTTCGTGACGAGCGCGGGCATCATGACCGGCTATCTGCTCGGCGGTGCTATCGTGGTGGAGCAGGTTTTTGCCATTCCGGGACTGGGACGATTGATCCTGGGGGCCATCGCCGAACGCAATTATCCGCTGGTGCAGGCGACCATCCTCGTCATCACCTTCGCCTTCGTGCTGGTCAATTTCGTGGTCGATCTGCTGTATGTGCTGATCGACCCGCGCGTGCGGCTGTGAGTGCTGCCATGGCCGGCAAGACGCCAAAGACAGGCAAGACACCAAAGCTGCTGATCGTGGCAGCGAGCGCCGTGATCATGCTCGTCCTCGTCGCGGTGCTGGCGCCCTGGATCTCGCCTTACGATCCGCTGGCGCAGGACATCCTGGCCCGGTTGAAGGGTCCAAGCGCGGCGCATTGGCTCGGCGCCGACCAGTTCGGCCGCGATCTGCTGTCGCGATTGATCCATGGCCTGCGCGCTTCGCTGGGCATCTCGGCTGCGGCGGTGATCGTCGCGCTCCTGATCGGCGGCACGCTTGGCCTGGTCGCCGCCTATTATCGCGGCTGGACCGAGCGCATCGTCATGCGCTGCATGGATGTGCTCTTCGCCTTCCCGGTGATCCTGCTCGCCATCGGCGTCATCGCGATGCTGGGTCCAGGCTCCGGCCCGACCGCGATCGCGATCGCCGTCGTCTACACGCCGATCTTCGCGCGCTTGCTGCGCGGGCCGGCACTGGTCGTGGCCGAGAGCGATTTCGTGATGAATGCGCGCGCGATCGGGGCCTCCGATGCGCGCATCATCTTCGTCCATATGCTGCCCAATCTGGCGAGCGTGCTCTTGGTGCAGACGAGCCTTCTGCTCTCGGCCGCGATCCTGGTCGAAGCCTCGCTCTCCTTCCTCGGGCTCGGTACGCAGCCACCGGCGCCGTCGCTTGGCACCATGCTGTCGGAGGGGCGCAATGTGCTGCTGCTCTCGCCCTGGAGCGCGGTGTTCTCAGGCGTGGCGATCCTGATCCTGGCCTTCGCGCTCAACCTGCTCGGCGACGTGCTGCGCGACACGCTCGACCCGCGCCTGCGAGGCGAGCAGTGATCTGCCGCAACGCTACAGCAGGCGATCTCACATGGCTGACGGCGGTGGCGCTCGACAATTACCGCGCGGTGTTCGCGCCGCTCCTGCCGGATTGCGATTGGTCGCCTTTCGACGAGGCGCATTTCCGGGCGCGCTTCAGCGAGGCCTGGCCGCGCATCAGGATCGTTGCGGATGCCGTTCCGCTCGGCTTTGCGCTGGTCACAGATGGGCATATCGACATGTTCTTCGTCGATCGCAGCGCGCAGGGCAGGGGCGTCGGGGCGAGCTTGCTTGGCGACGTGCAGGAGCGCGGCGCAGGCTCGCTTGAATCCTTCGCGGTCAACCAGGCCGCGCGGCGTTTCTATGAGCGCGCCGGCTGGCGCATCGTGGCGCGCTATTCCCGGCCTTTCGCCGGGGCGGAGTGCGATTTCCTGCGCTACGAACGGCCCTGACCGCTGTCAGATCGCGCTCTCGAGTTTAACGCCCTCGCTGCGCAATTCGCGGACCTCGACGACGAAATCGTAGCGGTCGCCGCGATAGGCCGAGCGAGTGAACTCGACCGGCGTGCCATTGGGCAGGAAGCCGCGGCGCTCGATCCGCAGGATGGCGGCGCCCACCGGCACGGATAGCAGTTTCGCCTCGGGCGCGGTCGCGAGCGAGGCTTGCAGGCGCTGCAGGCCGCGCACGGGCTTGGCGCCGCGCGCCTCCAGCGCGGCGTAGAGCGAGATGCCGACCTCGTCGAGCGAGGGCAGGTGACGCGCGGGGATGACGGCGCGCTCGATCGCGAGGGGCTCGTCATCGGCGGTGCGCACGCGCGTCAGGCGATGCACGGGTTGGTCGAGCGACAGCGCCAGCGCCATGGCCTCGTCGGGCGTGGGCAGGCCGGTCGCCTTCTCGACCCAGATCGAGCCCGCAGCATGGCCGCGGATCGCCATGTCGGCCGAGAACCCGGCCAGCAGCGCCGCCGGCTGTTCGATGCGCGGCGCGATATAGGTGCCCGAACCATGCTTGCGCGAGAGCAGGCCCTCTCGCAGCAGCACCTCCAGCGATTTGCGCACGGTGACGCGCGAAATCCCGATTGCGTCCGATAGTTCGCGCTCCGAGGGCAGCGCGTCGCCGGTCTTGATCGCGCCGTCGCGGACCTGGGTTCGGATCAATTCGGCCAGCTGCAGATAGAGCGGCGTCGGGCTCGCCTCGATGAGTTGGCCCTTGGTGATGCGCAGCATCAGAGCGCCTCGTCGGCGATATCGGAGAGCGCGACGCGCAGATTGCCGCCGCTGCGCGCGAGAATGCCGGCCGCCGTCTCGGGCGTATAGCCGAGCACGACCAGTGTCGCGAGCTTGATGTCGCCATGCGTGATCTGCAGCGCAGCGGCGGCCTCCTCGACATCGCAGCCGGCGATGCGCGCGACCATCTGCTGCGCCCGCAGCTTCAGCTTCGCATTGGCGGTACGCATATTGACCATCATGCCGCGATAGACGCGGCCGAGCCGGAGCATGATGCCGGTCGAGATCAGATTGAGCACGACCTTCTGGGCGGTGCCGGCCTTCATCCGGGTCGAGCCCGCGATCAATTCGCTGCCGGTCTCGACCAGCACCGGAAACCGCGCCGCTGCCAGCAAAGGCGCGCCGGCATTGTTGGCGATGCCGATCGTCACCGCACCGCGCTCCGTCGCGCGCTGGACCGCCGCGACGGTGAATGGCGTCGTGCCGCTGGCCGCGACTCCGATCACCACATCGGCAGGGCCGATGCGCGCTTCTTCCATGCGCCGGATGCCGTCGGCGGTGTCGTCCTCGGCGCCTTCGACGCTGGAGATCAAGGCGTCCTGGCCACCGGCCATGGCGAAGACGATGCGCTCCAGCGGCCAATCGAAGGTCGGCGGCAATTCGGCGCCGTCCTGCACCGCGACGCGGCCCGAAGTGCCTGCTCCGACATAGACCAACCGCCCGTTCTCGCCGAGGACTTCGGCTGCTGCAGCCGCTGCTGCGGTCAGTGCGGGCAGGGCGCTGCGGACAGCGGCGACAGCGGCCATCTGGCCGTCCCACATCGCTTCCATGGCGCTGGCGAAGGGCCAGGCGTCGAGATCGGTGAATCGGGGATCGACGTCTTCGGTCGCCATTTGCGGCAGGCTCTCAAGATACCAGTTAAATGCCTTTTACGAAATCAGAGATACCAATTAGTCCAGGCTACCGCAATCGCCAATCCGCCCCGGCCGAGTGTGAAGCATCGCGATGGAGAGCCTGGTCGCCCGATTTCCCTTCGTCGCCGCCTGGCTCGGCATGGCGCCGCTGACCGGCACTGGTCGCGCTGGTGCTGACGCCTGTCCTTGTCGTGCAGTTCGTTTGGCCGTCGCCTCAAGCCGGGCTGGTCTTCCTGCTGCGGGCCGGGGCTGCTCGGGGCTATGTCTTCTTCCGAAGGATGCGGCCGCTGTCCGTCTGGCTCGGCACTGGCGTGATCACCGCGGGCGTCCGAGGACGCATCAAGCCTAAGTTGCCGTCGTTCTCGCCAGGATGATCGCGCCCGAGACTGCATCGCCGTCGGCGGGCTTGAGGCGATGGCGGACATCGGGCGAGAGCCAGGGTTCGATCGCGCTCGACAGGCCGCCGAGCAGCGTGACGCGTGGCGCGCCCTGGTCGAACAGAGCGCGCACGAGCCCGTCGACATGCTCGGCCGCGCTCTGGACGATGCGCCGGCCGGCCGCGTCGCCCTGATTGGCATGGCGCATCACCAGGGGAGCGAAGGTCGCGTAATCCGTCGCCGTGGCGCGGTCCATCCAGGCGACAGCCTCGGCCGGCTCGTTCTGGAAGCGCTGCATCACCTCGCCGAGCAAAGCGGTGCGTTCATGGCGGCCGTCATGGGCCCGCAAGGCGAGCCTGACGGCTTGCAGGCCGAGATCGGCGCCGCTGCCTTCGTCCGAGATCGGGAAGCCATAGCCGCCGACACGCAATTCGCGCTCTCCGACGCGGCCGATTCCCATCGAGCCCGTGCCGGCGATCACGATCGCGCCGTCCTGGCCGGAATGCGCGCCGAGGCAGGCAGCGAAGCCGTCGCTGGTGAAAGCGATGCCGGCGAAGGGGTGGGGCAGGGCCTGCAGAGCCTCCAGCGCGCCCTTGCGGCCGAGCCCCGCAAGCCCGATGCCGGCGCGGATGGCGCCACGCGCCTCACCGGCAATACCGGCCTCCTGCAAGGCGGCCTCGACCGCCGTCATGATCGAGGCCCAGGCCTTGTCGATGCCGAACCGCGTCGCCGCCGGTCCCGACAGACCCTGGCCGAGCACCTCGCCCGTGTCTGTCTCAAGCCGCGCGCGGCAGCCCGTGCCGCCGCCATCGACGCCCAGATAATGACGTGCTTGGCCCGACACCGCGCTCAATCCTTCAATCGGGTGATGTCGGCACCGCAGCGGCGGAGCTTGACGTCGAGCTGCTCATAGCCGCGATCGAGATGGTAGACGCGGTTGATGATGGTCTCGCCCTCGGCGACCAGCGCTGCCAGAACGAGGCAGACCGAGGCGCGCAGATCGGTCGCCATCACCTGCGCGCCCCTGAGAGGCGAGCGGCCGCGCACCAGCGCGGTCGTGCCCTGCAGCGCGATATTGGCGCCGAGTCGCTGCAACTCCGGCACATGCATGAACCGGTTCTCGAACACGGTTTCGCGGATCATCGCCGCACCAGTGGCCTGCGTCATCAGGGCCATGAACTGCGCCTGCAGATCCGTCGGGAAACCCGGATAGGGCTCGGTGCTGATGTCGACGCCGGTGAGGGCACCATCGCCGGAGACGATCAGGCCGCGATCGCCCGGCCAGATCCTGACGCCGGCTGCCTCCAGCACCTGTGCGACCGAGGCCATCTGTTCGAGCCTGGCATGAGTCAATTCGAGCTGGCCGCCGGTGATGGCGGCGGCGATGGCATAGGTGCCGGTCTCGATGCGGTCTGGGATGATCTGGTGTTGCGTTGCGCGGAAGTCGGTATCGCCGGCAATCAGGATGCGGTGCGTGCCGACGCCTTCGATGCGCGCGCCCATGGCGATCAGGCAATCGGCGAGGTCGGCGACTTCCGGCTCGCGCGCCGCGTTGACGATTTCGGTCTCGCCCTTGGCGCGGGTCGCCGCCATCATCGCGGTCTCGGTCGCGCCGACCGAGGGCGAGCCGAGCACGATGCGTGCGCCCTTCAGCCCCGCCTTCGCCTCGGCGACGATCGTGCCGCCTTCGATCTCGATCCTGGCGCCCAGCGCCATCAAGGCCTTGACGTGGAGGTCGACCGGGCGCGCGCCGATGGCGCAGCCGCCGGGCAGCGAGACCCGCGTCGCCCCGAAGCGCGCGAGCAGGGGGCCGAGCACGAGCACGGTCGCGCGCATGCGTCGGACGGTGTCGTAGGGCGTCTCGCCGCCATTGGCAGCACCAGCGTCGATCGTGGCGGAATGGAGATCATGGCGTGTGACCGTCGCGCCATGAGCGTGGACGACCGCCAGCATGTTGTCGATATCGCTCACGGCCGGGAGGTTGGTGAGCGTCAGCGGCTGGTCGCTCAAAAGAGCGGCCGCGATCTGGGGCAGACTCGCATTCTTGGCGCCGGCGATGGTCACCGCGCCTTCCAGCCGCTTGCCGCCGACGATCCTGAGCCGATCCATGAGCTTCCTCTTGTGATGAGCTGAATGGTGTTATACTGGTCTTGTCAAGACAAGACCACAACAAGCAAGATCACAGCAAAGCGGCATCGCGCCGCGCGAACGGTCCTCAGCCCTTGCATCGCGATCCCTCTCCGTCTTGGCAAGGCCCCCATCTGATCGCGGCGTCGCAGCTCTTCGACGGCGAGCGGATGCTGGGACCGTGCTCGGTTGAGATCGCCGCTGGCCTCATCGTTGCGCTGCATGAGCCGGACGAGGCGCCAGCGGGGCTGCCTGCAAGGCAATTGCCCGCCGGCAGCCTGCTCGCGCCGGGCTTCATCGACATCCAGGTCAATGGCGGCGGGGGCCTCCTGCTCAATGACGATCCGTCGGTGGAGACGGTCCGCACGATGGCTGCTGCGCATCGCCGTTTTGGCACGACGGGGCTGTTGCCGACATTGATCACCGACGCGCCGCGCCGGCTGACCGCGCTCGCTGCGATCGCCGGCGAGGCGCTGGCGGTCCCGGGCGTGCTGGGCTTTCATCTCGAAGGGCCCTTTCTGAATCCGGGGCGCAAGGGCATCCACCCACTGCCGCATATCCGCCAGCCGGGCGAGGCGGAGATCGCGCTGTTGACGCGGTTCGGCATGGTGGGCCGTTCGCTGTTGACGCTCGCGCCGGAGCAGGTCGACGGGGCCGTCCTGAAGCGGCTCGCTGCTGCGGGCCTGCGCATCGCGATCGGCCATAGCGATGCAACCGCTGCCGAGGTCGCGGCTGCTGTGGGCGATGGCGCGACGGGAGTGACGCATCTCTTCAATGCGATGTCGCAGATGACACCGCGTGCGCCCGGCGTCGTCGGCGCAACGCTGGCGGATGAACTCCTCTTCGCCGGGATCATCTGCGACGGCCTGCATGTCGACCCGGTCAATCTGCGCGCCGCCTTCCGTGCGACGGGGCGCGACAGGCTGATGTTGGTCACCGATGCGATGTCGCTTGTCGGCTCCGACAAGGCATCCTTCCTGCTGCATGGCCGCATTATCACCCTGAAAGACGGGCGCCTGACCGATGCGCAAGGCACGCTTGCGGGCGCGCATATCGGCATGATCGAGTCGGTCTGCAATGCGGTCAGGCTGATGGGCGTGACGATCGAGGATGCGCTCATCATGGCCTCGCGGACGCCGGCGCGCTTTCTCGGGCTGGACAAGGAGCTTGGACGGATCGCGCCTGGCTTCCGGGCCAATCTTGTCGCTTTTGATGCGACAAGCGTGCTCGCGACCTGGATCGATGGCCGGCCCTGACGATCCGTGCTTGCGGCTTCGCCCGCAGGCTGCATAACTCCGGCCGCCTGATTTTGCGCCGGACCTTTACGCCCATGAGCCCAGCCTCGCATCTGATCGCCATTGACTGGGGCACCTCGTCGCTGCGGGCGGCGCTGATGGACCGCGACGGCACGATCCTCGACCGGCTGCAATCAGGCGACGGTGTCATGGCGATGCTGGGGCGCGATTATGCCGAGCGTTTTGAGAGCCTGTTCGGCCCCTGGCTCGACCGCCATCCCGCGGCGACCGTCCTGGCCTCGGGCATGGTCGGCAGCCGCCAGGGCTGGCGCGAGGCGGCTTACGTCGCTTGCCCCGCCAGTTTTGAGGATCTGGCGCGCGGCATCGCCTATATCGAGGTGGAAGGGCGCGGCCGGATCGGCCTCGTGCCGGGCCTCGTCAGCGATCAGGCCGGGTCGGCGCCGGATGTCATCCGAGGCGAGGAGGTCCAGGTTTTCGGCGGCATGGGCCTCAACGGGCAAGGCAGCGGCGTCTTCGTGCTGCCGGGCACGCATAGCAAATGGGTCGTGGTCGAGGAGGGGAAGATCGCGCGCTTCCACACCTTCATGACCGGCGAGCTCTACGGCTTGCTCAAGCGGCATTCGATCCTGGGCAAGCTGATGCCGGAGGACAGCGAGCCGCCTTTCGCTCCCGCAGCCTTCGAAGCCGGTAGCAGGCTCGCGCTTTCCGACGAATCGGGTGCGCTGCTGCACAGGCTATTCTCGGTCAGGACGACCGGGCTGTTCCACCGCTTCACCAGCGAAGAGTTGCCGAGCTATCTCTCTGGCCTGCTGATCGGGGAGGAGGTGCGCGAGGCGAAGGCGCTGATCGGGGGGCATGCCCCCGGCCCCGTTCAGCTCATCTGCCGCGAGGATCTGGCGCGCTCCTATCGGCTCTGCCTCCAGGCCGCCGGGATCGACAGCGCCTGGATCGATGACGCGGCCTTTCTCGGCCTGTTCGATATCGCCCGCCGCAACGCTTTGATCGCCTGAGGTCCAGCATGAGCTTTCACGATGCGCTCCGCGCCTTTCCGTTCATCGCCATCCTGCGCGGCGTGAAGCCTGACGAGGTCGTGGGCCTCACCGCGGAACTGGTCGAGGCGGGATTTCGCATTGTCGAGGTGCCGCTGAACTCGCCCGAACCGCTGCGCAGCATCGAGGCGCTGGCGCGCGCCTTTCCCGACATCCTGATCGGCGCGGGCACGGTGATGAGCGCTGAGGCCGTGGCTTCTGTCGAGCAGGCCGGTGGACGCCTGATCCTGATGCCGCATAGCGATGGGGCGGTCGTGCGCGCCGCCAAGGAGCGCGCCTTGACCTGCGTGCCCGGCGTCGCGACGCCGACAGAGGCGTTCGCGGCGCTCGCCAACGGGGCCGATGCGCTGAAGATGTTTCCGGCCGAGCAGATGCCGCCTGCCGTGGTCGGCGCCTGGCGCGCCGTGCTGCCGCAGGGGACGCTGCTCGTCCCGGTCGGCGGAATCAGCCCCGACAAGGTCGAGGCCTATCGCAAGGCTGGCGCAGGCGGCTTCGGTCTCGGCTCGGCGCTCTACAAGCCGGGCATGACGCGCGAACAGATCGGTGCCACCGCGCAGGCCTTCGCCCAGGTATCGGCTTGACGCGATAGGCCTGGCGTTAGCTACGCAGCCCCGCCGCTCGGGCCGCTGTTCCCACGACGATTTTTGCAGAGCCGCGCGCTTCCTCGCGCGGCTTTTGCATGTGGCTGCCTGTGTAAAGCATTGCCGCGGGCGAGCGGGGCATGTCGGGCTGCCATGGCTCGATTGACTCCCGATCGCAGCGGCGTATATGTTCCTGTTATTGCAACTTAAGTTCCATTTAATGGAACTTTCTGAGATGCGCTCGATTGTCCATCCTGCTCGCAGCCGCTGATGTGCTTCGTTGCTTCTCCAGCACGCGTCACGATGTGACGGTGACGGATCTGGTTGCTTTGCTCGACATGCCGAAAAGCAACGCGTCGCGGCTGCTGCGGACGATGCGGGATGCGGGGCTCCTGGAAACGGTCGGCGACAGCAAGCGCTACCGGCCCAGCGTGCTCCTGCATCAGGCCGGGCAGGTCTATCGCTTCTCTGCCTCCCTGATCGATCGCGCCGACGCGGTCGTTGCGCGAGTCTCGGCCGAGATCGGCCATACCGGCTATATCAGCGTGCGCCAGGGCACCGATATCATCGGCGTTACCGCCCATCCCGGCCGCCATGCGCTGCGGGTGGTCACAGCGATCGGCGACAGGATCGCGGCCTTTGCCTCCAGCACCGGCCGGGCTTTGCTGGCGCGGCTGCCCGATGACGAGATCCGCCGCCTCTATGCCGGCGGTTTCACCCCGCCATCGGCCACGGCGCCGCAGGGTTTCGACGAGTTGTTCGCCCGCCTCGCGGCGGCGCGTGCCCGCGGCTATGCCGAATCCGAGGACGAAGCCGTCCGTGGCGTCGGCGCGATTTCGGTCGCGGTCGGCGATCCCGTCAGCGGCGACGAGGTCGCGCTCTGCATTTCCTTTCCGGCAGCGATGGCCAGCGCGGCCGAGCGGGCCGCCATCATCACCTCCCTTGGGCAGGGGGCGGCCGAGATCGCCGCCATCACCAAGGATCCCCGCTTCATCCCCCTCTCATCCTCTATCGCGGAGTGAGCTCCATGAGCACGCGTTGGCGCATCGGCTTCGACATCGGCGGCACCTTCACCGATTTCATCCTCTATGACGGGCAGGAGCGTTCGGTCCGGCTGCATAAGCGCCTGACCACGCCCCACGACCCGTCCGAGGCGGCTCTGATCGGCCTCGAGGAACTCGTCGCCATGGCCGGAATCACGCTGGCGGATATCGGCGATATCGTCCACGGCACGACGCTGGTGACCAATGCCGTGATCGAGCGCAAAGGCGCCAAGCTCGGGCTGATCACCACCCAGGGCTTCCGCGACATCCTCGAAATGGGGACCGAGCAGCGCTACGACATCTACGATCTGTTCCTGACCTTCCCGGAGCCGCTGGTCTCACGCGAGCATCGGCTCGAAGTCACTGAGCGCATCGATCGCGACGGCAAGGTCGTCACGGCCCTCGACGCGGAGGCCGTGCGCAAGGCTGCCGGCGAACTTACTGCCGCCGGCTGCGAAGCGGTCGCGATCTGCTTCCTGAACAGCTATCGCAACACCGCCCATGAGCGCGAGGCCGGTCGCATCGTCCGCGAGGCCTTCCCGGAGCTGATCGTCTCGATCTCGAGCGAGGTCGTCGCCGAGATCTGGGAATATCAGCGCTTCGTCACCACCGCCGCGAATGCCTATGTCCAGCCCTTGATGGGGCGCTATCTCGAGCGGCTGCAGCGCGAACTCGCGGCCCGTTCATTTGCCGGTGCGCTGCGCCTGATGCATTCGGCCGGCGGCCTGGTCTCGCCCGAGACGGCGCGCGCCTTCCCGATCCGCCTGCTGGAGAGCGGCCCGGCGGGCGGCGGGCTGGCCACCGCCCTGTTCGGCGAGCTTGCCGGCCACAAGGATGTGATCTCCTTCGACATGGGCGGCACCACCGCCAAGGCCTGCATGATCGAGGACGGCCGCGCCGAGATCGCGCCGATGCTCGAGGCCGGGCGCGTCAACCGTTTCGCCAAGGGCTCCGGCCTGCCGATCAAGGCGCCCGTCATCGACATGATCGAGATCGGTGCCGGCGGCGGCTCGATCGCGGCGATCGACGAGGTCGGCCTGCTCAAGGTCGGTCCGCATTCGGCCGGCTCCGATCCGGGCCCGGCCTGCTACGGCATGGGCGGCACCAAGCCGACCGTGACCGACGCCAATCTCGTGCTCGGCTATTACGATCCAGGCTTCTTCCTCGGCGGGCGCATGGCGCTCGACTTGGAAGCGGCGCGCAAGGCCGTGGCCTCGATCGCGACCCCGCTCGGCCTCTCCATCGAGGAGGCTGCCTGGGGTATCCATAAGGTCGTGACCGAGAGCATGGGCGCCGCAGCCCGCGTCCATCTCGTCGAGAAGGGCAAGGATCCCCGCCGTTACGCCATGGTCGGCTTCGGCGGCGCGGGTCCGGCGCATGCCGTCGATGTCGCGCGTGTGCTCGGCGTCAGCCAGGTCATCATCCCGCCGGCCTCGGGCGCGGCTTCCGCGCTCGGCTTCCTGGCCGCGCCGCTGTCCTTCGATCTCGTCCGTTCGCTGCCGGTCGAATTCGCGGAGGGGTTTGACGCCACCTCGGTCAACGCCATGCTGGCCGATCTGGAGGCGGAAGGGCGCAAGCACCTTCTCGAAGCCGGCGTGAAACCGGTCGACATCGCTGTCGAGCGCTCGGCCGATATGCGCCTCGTCGGCCAGATGCACGATATCGCGGTCGATCTGCCAGCCGGGACGATCGACGCGTCGAGCCTGGAGGCAATCCGCGCCGCCTTCGCCAAGGCCTATTCGGCCCGCTACACCTCGGTCTATGAGGGCGCGCGGCTGGAGGCGATCAATTTCCGCGTCCGCTGCATTGGCCCCGCGCCGACGCTCTCGTTCTCCGGCGCTGCCGGCGGGGCCGAGGCCAGCGCCAAGGTCAAGGGCAGCCGCCAGGCCTGGTTCGAAACCGGCTGGAGCGAGGCCACGGTCTATGACCGCTATGCGCTGCGCCCCGGCGACCACATCAGCGGACCGGCCATCATCGAGGAGCGCGAGGCGACGACGATCGTGCCGCCCGGCGACACGGTGGCGATCGACGAGGTCCTGAACCTGCTGATCAGCGTCGCCAGCACCAGCGCGGCCGATGTCAGCATCACCGCCGACATGCCGATGGCGGAAGCGGCGCGCCGCATTGAGGCCGATCCGATCTCGCTCGAGATCATGTGGAGCCGCCTCGTCAACGTCGTCGAGGAGATGTGGCTGACCGTCTGCCGCACCGCCTTCTCGCTGGTGATCTCGGAATCGCAGGATTTCGCCTGCGAATTGCTCGATCCGGAAGGCGAGACGCTGGCGCATAGCCCGCGTGCCATGCCGGTGTTCAACCTGACGCTGCCGCGCGCGGTCAAGGCGCTGCTGGAGCGCTATCCGGCCGAGACGCTGAAGCCCGGCGACGTGCTGATCACCAATGATCCCTGGCTCTGCGCCGGCCATCTCTTCGACATCGCCATCGTCACGCCGGTCTTCCTGGGCGAGCGCGTCGTTGGCCTGATGGGCACCGTCGGCCATGTCTCCGACATCGGTGGCACCAAGGACTCGTTGCGGGCTCGCGAGATCTATGAGGAAGGCTTCCAGATCCCGCCGATGAAGCTCTACGAGGCCGGCGCGATCAACGAGACGCTGGTCAGGCTGCTGGCTGAGAACGTCCGCAACTCCGAGCAGGTGTTGGGCGACCTGCACTCCTTCGTGGCGGCCAACGCCATCGGGGCCGAGCGCCTGCAGTCCTTCATGGGCGATTACGGCATGCAGGATCTGCGCGCGCTCGCCTTCGTCGTGCAGAACCGCTCGGAAAAGGCGATGCGCGAAGCGATCTCGGCGCTGCCGGACGGGACCTATCACGGCACCGTCTCGAACAACCCGTTGGGCACGCCGATGACCTATCCGCTGGCGCTGACGGTGAAGGGCGACACCATCCATCTCGACTTTGCCGGCGCACCGCCGCAGCTGGCGCAGGGCGGGCTGAACTGCACGCTGAACTACACCAGCGCGCATGCGACCTACCCGCTGAAATGCATGCTGACGCCGAATGTGCGCGGCAATGCCGGTTGCTACCGTGCCTTCACGCTCGATGTGCCCAAGGGCTCGATCCTGAACTGCGACAAGCCGCTGGCGGTCAATTTGCGCACCCGCACCGGCTGGTACATCGCGCCCAACATCTTCCGGGCGCTGTCGCAGGCCGCGCCGAAACAGGTCCAGGCCTTCACCGGCCTGCCCGTGGCGGCCAATGTCTATGGTCGGGACGAGGCCGGCAGCACCTATTCCGACATGCTCTTCGTCGGCGGCGGCCAGGGCGGTTCCGCCCATGGCGACGGCAAATCAGGCTTGCTCTACCCGACCTCGGCCGCCAACACCTCGATCGAGACCTTCGAGGCGCGCGTCCCGGTCCTTGTCGTCGAGAAGACCTATCTCCAGGATTCCGGCGGTGCCGGCCAGCAGCGCGGCGGCCTCGGCCAGCGCGTCAAGCTGCGCAAGCTCGCCGCCGACGGCCTGCCGACGCTCGTCTCGCTCTATCCGGAAGGCGTCAACAACCCGATCCCCGGCCTGTTCGGCGGCAAGCCGGGCGGCGGCGCTTCGGGCCGCGTGCTCAATGAGGCCGGCGAAGTGCTCAAGGATGTCGGCACCGGCCAGCTGGTCCAGGTCATGCATCCCGATGAGATCGTCGAGCTCGTCCTGGCCGGCGGTGCCGGCTACGGCGCGGCTTCTGAACGCTCACCCGACGCCATCGCCCGCGACATCGCCCTGGGCTTCGTTTCGCCCGAGGCCGCCAGGCGCGACTACGGCGTCGCGGGCGGAGAGGCACGGCTGGACGAGGAGAAGACCAAGTCCGGTGCGTTTGCCGCCGGCTGAGATCATCGCCAATCGGCGTTCAAGCCCGAAAGGGGCAAAGAGGGGGACTACCTATGACTGAACCTACCGGGGCGGGGCCGCAGAAGCACCCGAGCCTGTTCGAGCCGGCGACGCTGGTGCTGATCGGCATCCTCAGCGTCTTCGGCGCCATCATCGGCATGCAGCTTTTGGTGTCGCTTGGCGTCACCGCCAACACCTCGCTGATCGGCGCAATGGCGGCGATGGCGCTGGCGCGCCTGCCGCTGGGGCTGTTCCTGCGCTACCGCTCGATTCATGTGCAGAACCTGGCGCAAAGCGCGATCTCGTCGGCGACCTTCGGCGCCGCCAACAGCCTGCTCCTGCCGATCGGCATTCCCTTCCTGCTCGGGCGCCCCGACCTGGTCCTGCCGATGTTCGCCGGCGCCTTCATGGCGATGCTGCTCGACGCCTATCTGCTCTATCGGATGTTCGATTCGCGCGTCTTCCCGGCGACCGGAGCCTGGCCTCCGGGCGTCGCCGCCGCCGAGGCGATCAAGGCCGGTGACGAGGGTGGCCGCAAGGCCGTGCTGATGGGTGTCGGCTTCGTCACCGGCATCGCCGTGTCCTTCATCAAGATCCCGCTGGCGGCGATCGGCTTCGTCGGCTCGACTGCCGTCTCGGGCATTCCGATGTCGGCTTTCGGTGTCGCCTTCATCGGCAATACCTGGGCCCTGACGATGTTCGGCGTCGGCCTGCTGCTGCGCGGCTATTCCGGCCAGCTCTTCAACAACGAGACCTTCGCCACGCTGATCCCCAAGGGCGATCTGATGGCGGCCTATATCCCTCACGGCTTCATGATCGGCGCGGGTGTCGTCGCGCTGTTCCAGGTGGTGCAATTGCTGATGCAGCGCAACGAGGCCGCCCGGAAGGCCGAGGCTGCCGCGGGCACGTCGGACGCTGCGGTACGCCGGGCGCTCGGGCTGGGCACCATCGGCTATCTCGTGATTGCCGTGTTCATCGCTGTGGCCGGCGGGCTGATGAGCGACATGTCGATCGGTATGCTGATCCTGTTCGTGCTCTATGCGGCCTTTGCGGCCTATGTGCATGAATTGATCGTCGGCCTGGCGGCGATGCATTCCGGCTGGTTCCCGGCCTTCGCAGTGGCGCTGATCACGCTGATCATCGGCATGCTGATCGGCTTCCCCGTCCCGGCTCTGGCCTTGCTTGTCGGCTTCTCCGCTGCGACGGGGCCGGCCTTCGCCGATATGGGCTACGACCTCAAGGCCGGCTACATCCTGCGCGGCAATGGCGTCGATCCCGCCTTCGAGCTTGACGGCCGCCGCCAGCAGCTCTTTGCGGCGATGTTCGCCTTCGTCATCGCCGGCATCGTGGTCCTGGTCTCCTATCAGAGCTATTTCGCCCAGAACCTCGTGGCTCCGGTCGACAAGGTCTATGCCGCGACGATCAAGGCCGGCGTTGCTCCGGGCGTTGCGTGGTCACTGTTCATGTGGGCGATTCCGGGCGCGATCCTGCAGTTCATCGGCGGGCCGAAGCGCCAGATCGGCGTGCTCTTCGCGACCGGCCTGCTGATCAACTTCCCGATGGCGGGCTGGGCCGTGCTGTTCGGCATCGTCTGCCGGTTGATCTGGGAGAAGCTGCGCGGCACGAGCGGCGAAGGCGACATGGAGGTCTTTGCCGCCGGCGTCATCGCGGGCGATGCGATCTTCAGCTTCTTCGACTCCGTGCTGAAGGGCTTCAAGCGCTAGATGTGAGCTGTCAATAGGTTGTCCATCCGGTCCCGAGCGAGGAAGCTGAGGTTGCGAAGCTTCAGAGCCCTCGGGGAGGAACCGGATGAACATCCACAAGAATGCCCGTCTGACACCGCTGGGTCGAGAGCGGATTGTGCGGATGGCGGCCGATGGGCACAGGCCTTCCGAGATCGCGGTCTGCGTCGGCGTCAGCCTGAAGACCGTCGATAAATGGATCGCCCGCTTCGCCGCCGAGGGTGTGGCAGGTCTGGCCGACCGCTCGTCGCGGCCGCACCGGCTGCATCGCCCGACGCCGAGCGAACGGATCGAGCAGATCCTCGCGCTGCGGCGCCAGAAGCTGAGCGGCAAGGCCATCGCCAAGCAAGCTGGCGTCTCGCCGGCGACGGTGAGCCGGATCCTGCGGCGGGCGCGATTGAGCCGGATGCGCGACCTCGAGCCGGCCGAACCGGTGCGCCGCTACGAGCGCGCCCATCCCGGCGAGTTGATCCACATCGACATCAAGAAGCTCGGCCGCATCGACGGTGTCGGCCACCGCATCACCGGGGACCGGACCCGCCAGAGCAACCGGCGCGGACGCGGCGAAGGCCTCGGCTGGGAGTTCGCCCATGTCTGCATCGACGATGCCTCGCGACTCGCCTTCGTCGAGATGAAGCCCGACGAGAAGGCCATAAGCGCGGTCGCTTTCCTCAGGGCGGCGGTGGCCTATTACGAGCGCCTCGGCGTCACCGTCACCCGCGTCATGACCGATAACGGCTCATGCTATAAAGCCTTCGCTTTCCGCGACGCATGTCGCGATCTCGGGCTCAAGCACATCCGGACAAAACCCTACACACCCAAGACCAACGGCAAGGCCGAGCGCTTCATCCAGACAGCTCTGCGCGAATGGGCCTACGCCAGGCCCTATGATCACTCAGACCGCCGAACAGAGGAGCTGCCGCGCTGGCTCCACCATTACAACTGGCATCGACCCCATGGCGGTATCCAGGCCAATACCCCAATCAGCAGACTCGCTCTCGATCAGGACAACCTGTTGAGGCTCCACAGCTAGAGCAGGATGCGAAAAAGTGGGAACCGGTTTTTCGCAATCGATCCTGCTCTAACTCCTTGATGAGAGACGGATTCAGATTTCAGATCGGATCACTTCGTGACCCGATCTGAAATCATCCGGCTCCAGTGCCGGGGTCCGCGCGTCGGGGCTCCTCCCGGCGCGCGGACTGCCCGATAACGACGAGATCCCACCATGACGATGACGGCTCGCAAACTCGGCACGCTCACCATTGGCCAGGCGCCGCGCGCCGACATCACGCCCATTCTCGACGCCGTCATCGATGCGGGCACGCCGCGCCGGCACGCCGGCGTGCTCGACGGTTTGAGCAGAGCCGAGATCGAGCGCGATTTCGCAGCCCGCCCGGGCGAGGCGATGCTGATCACCAAGCTGCTCGACGGCAGCTCCGTCATCATCGAAAGGAGCAAGACCGAAGCTGCGGCGCAGGCCAAGCTCGCCATGCTGGAGGCCGAGGGCTGCAGCACGATCCTGATGCTCTGCACCGGCCATTTCGAGACGCTCTCCTGCGAGCGGGCGCGCCTGATCGAGCCCGACCGCATCCTGCCGCCGACGGTCGCGGCCCTGACGCATGGGGCTCGGCTCGGCATCATCGTGCCGATCCCCGAGCAGATCGCCAGCGAAGCCGGCAAATGGGCGGCGCTCGGCCAGGAGCCGCTGTATGGCGCGGCCTCTCCCTATGCGGAGCCGAGCCCGGCGCTGGCGGAGGCCGCGCGCGATCTCGCCGAGCGCGGCGCACAGATCCTGCTGATGGACTGCATGGGCTTCGTCGAGAGCCATCGCCGCGAGGCGGCGGAGGCTTCCGGTTTGCCGGTCATCCTGTCCAACAGCCTGATCGCGAAGCTGGTCTCCGAAATCGTCTGATTACGGGCGGCGCGCGCTCGCCACGCCGAGACAGCAGATGCCTTCGCCGAGCTTGGCGGTGGCGTTGGGAAAGATGGTGAAGCCGTCGCGGGCTGCGGTGACTGGGTCGCCATTGGCGCGCCGCGCGATCACCTGGCCGGCCGCGATGCGGTCGCCGGTCTTCCAGATCCCTTCAAGACGGTCGCCCTCTGCTTCGCAGAGCACCTGATCGACCATGTCGATCACCGTGCGCTGCAAGGGCGCGGGTGGCGGCGCATCGACCAGCCCGAGATGTGTGAGCGCGTTGTGGATCGCGGCATGGCCGACATCCGCCGAGCTGGGGTCGTCATGCCGGCCGCATTCCAGCGTGACGCCGTAGCCCCCGGCGAAGCGCATATATTCCGTGGTGCCGAAGCCCTCCGTGACCGAGAGCGGCGGCAGGTTCAACCGTTCGCGCGCCGCGATCTGGCGGGCATAGATGGGAAGCCAGCCATGGGTCAGGATGTCGGGGCCGAGGCAGGCGGCGAAGGCCGCCTCCTCCGTGGCATGACGGAAAGCCTCGAGCTCGCCGGTATTGTTCTCCGGACCGAAGAAGACGAAGGGCTCGCCCTCGCCTTTGAAGGAGTGGATATCGAGCAGGACATCGTGTTGGCGCAGCAGGGCGCAGAGGCGGTTGCCGATCCGGTCCTCATTATCGGCGGGGAGCGGCTTCTCGCGCAGGTCGCGGTTGAGGTTGCGATCGCCCTCGCGGGTGTTCTGCCGATAGGCCTTGGGATTGGCGACGGGCAGGAAGGTGACCTCGCCGCGCAGGATCGTCAGCCGGCCTTCCCGGCAGTCGGCAATGGCGCGGGCGATCGCGTTGGGGCCGCAGATCTCATTGCCATGGACTGCGCCGAGCACGAGCAGCTTCGGGCCGGCCTTGAGGCCGTGGAAGCACAGGCTTTCCAGCGGCGCGAGATCGATTGCGGCGTCAGGGCTGGGTTTCGTCGTCATGGTCTCGGTCTCGGCTTTGAGGAGGCGGCCGCTCAGGCGCGGCGCGATTGCGATTGGGGGTCGAGGATGTCGCGCAGGCCATCGCCCAGCAGGTTGAGGCCGAGCACGGTCATGAAGATGGCAAGCCCGGGAAAGACCGAGATCCAGGGCGCGGTGGTGATCTGGTCGCGCGCATCCGAGAGCATCGAGCCCCAGCTCGGGAAGGGCGGGCGGATGCCCAAGCCCAGGAAGGACAGGGCAGCCTCCGCCAGCACCGCCCCGCCCATGCCCAGCGTGCCGATGACGATGATCGGGCCGGCGATATTGGGCAGGATTTGTTTGAGCATGATCCGGGTATTGCCGCTGCCGAAGGAGCGCGCCGCCTCAACATAGCCCTGCTGCTTGATCGAAAGCGTCGCCGCCCGCGAAAGTCGGCAGGTATAGGACCAGTTGGTCAGCCCGAGCGCGATCAGGAGGCTGGTCAGGCCGGGCTGCAGGATCGCCATGATGGCGAGCGCGAAGATCAGCGAAGGGATCGAGAGCATCAGATTGGTCAGGCCGTTGACGAAATCATCCCACCAGCCGCCCCAATAGCCCGCCGATAGTCCGAGTGCGACCCCGATCAGGGTGTTGATTAACTGCGAGACGATGCCGACGGTCAACGAGATGCGTGCGCCGTAGAGCACGCGGCTGTAGATGTCGCGCCCCTGCGCGTCGGTGCCGAACCAGAACTCGCTGCCGGGCGGCACCTCGGCATTCATCAGGTTGGCGTCCATGACCGGATCTGTATGTGCCAGCCAGGGCGCCAGAGTGCCACCGACGATCACAGCTGCGAAAAGCACGCCGCCGATCCAGAGATTAGCTCTAAATTTCATAGGCTTACTCGATCCTAGCTGTATTTGATGCGTGGATCGATCAACGCGCAGAGCACGTCCACGACGATATTGACGATGAGGAAGAACAGCACGAGCAGCAGGATGCAGGCCTGGACGACGGGTATGTCGCGCAACGAGACGCTATCGACCAGCAGCGACCCGATGCCTGGCCAGGCGAACAGCTTCTCGATCACGACGGCGCCGCCCATGATCGAGCCGAACTGCAGGCCGAGCGTCGTCAGCACGATGACGGCTGCGTTGCGCGCCACATGCCAGCGCATCACCCGGACTTCGCTGTTGCCTTTGGCGCGCGCGGTGCGGACGAAGTCTGCGTTCATCACCTCGAGCACGGCAGCCCGCGTGGTTCGTGCCAGCAGGGCCAGCGGCGCCACGCCGAGCGCGACAGCCGGCAGCACGAGATAGCGCGGATTACCGTCGCCATAGCCGAAACTGGGGAACCAGCCGAGCAACAGGGCGAAGGTGTACATCAGCATCAGGCCGAGCCAGAACTGCGGCAGAGACAGGCCGGAGACGGCGACGACCATCGACTGCATGTCGACCCATCCGCCGGGCTTGAGAGCGGCAAGAAAGCCAAGCGGGACGCCGAATGCGATCGCAAACAGCATCGCGGCCATGGAAAGCTGCAAGCTGGGCCAGATCCGCTCCGACAGTGAATTGATCACGGGCTGACGCGTTCTGAAGGATGTCCCGAGGTCCAATGTCAGCAGTTTCGCGGCATATTTGCCAAAGCGCAGATGCACGGGTTCGTCGAGACCGAACTGCGTGTTCATCCGCGCCACAGCCTCAGCATCGATGGCCGAGCGGCCATCGGACGACTGTGTGGATGCGAAGTCGCCGGGGATCACGCTGAACATCACGAAGACCAGCGCCGCAACGGCGAGCAGGATCGGCACGGCCTGCAGCAATCGCTTGAAGATATAGGGCAGCATGGGCAGCTCCTGGCCATGAACGCCCGGCGGAACGAGCCGCCGGGCGTAGGGACTTGGCGCGGGAGGGTTACTTCGCCGCCGGCGACGAGGCGTCGACCCAGAGATCCTCGAAATATTGCAGGGCGAGCTCTGTCGCGTTCGGCTGCAGGCCGTGCAGCCAAGGCTGATAGGCCAGCACCGCCTTGTTGTAGTTGAAGAACCAGACCGGCGCGTCGGCATAGACGATCGCATTGGCCTGCTTGATGAGGTCGAGGCGCTTGGCGGCGTCGCCGGTGGTGCCGGCCTCGTCGAGCAATTTGTCGACCGCGGGGTTCTTGTAGGTGGTGTAGTTGCAGGCGCTCTGCGGCGTCGCCGAGTGGAAGCACTTCATCGCCGTCAGCGGGTCGGGCCCCGAGGTGTTCGACCAGATATAGGCCTGGAAATCGCCTTTCGCGACGATGCCGCCCAGGGCCGACCCCTCGACCGGCTTGACCTTCACCTTGATGCCGACCTTGGCCAGCATCGGGATCGTCGCCTCGACGATCGGCATGCCCCAGCTCTCATTGGGCGTCGCGGTCCATTCGAATTCGAAGCCGTCGGGATAACCGGCTTCAGCCAGGAGCTTCTTGGCCTTCTCTGGATTGAAGTCATAGGGCTGCATCGCCTTGTCATAGGCCGGCGAGGAGAGCGGCAGCCAGCCGGTGGCGCGATAGGCCTTGTCGCGGACGAGGCGCTTGATGATCAACTCGCTGTCGATGGCGTGGTTGATCGCCTGGCGCACACGCTTGTCGGCAAAAGGCTTGAAGCCTGGATTCATGCCCATATTGCGGGTGAAGACCTCGGCGACCTCGAGAATGCCCTTCGACAGGTTGGGGTCGGCCTTGTAGGCGACGTATTGCGTCGGCCCCAGGATCGAGACGTCGATCTCCTTGTTGCGGAAGGCGACGTCGCGGGCGGCAGCCTCTCCCATCGGCGAGATCACCAGCTTGTCGGCATAGGGCTTGCCGGGCTGATAGAACTTCTCCCAGCGCTCGAAGACCATGCGCGAGCCGGGGATATGCTCGACGAATTTGAACGGACCGAGTCCGATCGGCTTGTTGAAGAAGTCCGGCGCCTGGGCCTCCTTGGCAGGGTAGATCGAGGTCGTCGCGAAGTTGAAGAGGAAGCCGGGCTCGGTGCGCTCGGTGAAGGTCATCTCGAGCGTGAAATCGTCGATCTTCCTGAGGCCCACGATCTCCTTGGCCTGGCCCTTCTCGACATCGATCGCGCCCTTGAGCAGGCGGACATAGCGCGCGGCAGGATAGCTCTTCGAGCCGTCCATCAGACGCGTGAAGGACCAGATGATGTCGTCGGCGACCATCTTGCGGCCATTGTGGAAGAGCGCGTCGTCCCTGAGCTTGAAGGTGTGGACGAGGCCGTCGGCCGAAACCTCGACGCTTTTGGCGAGCTCGAGCACCGGCTTGTTGTTGGCCGAATCCCAATTGTAGAGCGAGCGGTGCAGCGCCTTGCCGTAGATCTCGTCCTGGATTTGGTTGGAGACGTGGCTGTCATTACTGACGAAGGAGGCCGCATAAGGCGCGGTGAAGCGGATGGTGCCGCCCCGACGCGGTTCCTGTGCCTGGACCGTAAAGGCCGCGAGCGTCAGCGCGGTCGTGAAGACAAATGTCTTGAGCATCGAATATCCTCCCATATGCGCCGTCTAACCGGACCGCTCATCGGCCTGGCTGCGGCTTTTCCGTTTTGCCGGCGCGGTTGGGGCCGGATCTCTCCGGCCTTCCGCGCCTGGCTGGTTTGGCGCAGTCAGCTTGCGGCGGACACGCGCTCGAATACGACAACGCCGCCGCGGATCGTCAGATCGCAGCGCGTGTCCTTCAAGATCTCGTCGGGCGCTGCCGCCAGCAGGTCGCGTGAGAACACGGCGACATCGGCCAGGAAACCGGGCGCGAGTCTGCCCTTCACGGCCTCCTGCTTCTGCGAGAAAGCGCCGAACTCGGTATAGGCCTGCAATGCCTCTTCGATCGAGACGCGCTGGGCTTCGTCCATCACCGTGCCGCGCCAGGTCTGGCGGGTCAGCATGGCGTGGAAGTTCGGGAAAGGATTTGGGTCACAGACCGGCGCGTCGCTGCCGGTCGCAGGCTTCAGGCCGAGATCGAACCAGGTCCTGAACGGATAGCTTGGCAGAGCGCGCTCCGGTCCCAGAACCTTGACATAGGCGTCGCCGAAATCATGGATGAAGACCTGCTGCGGGCAGGGGTAGATGCCGGCCGCGACCATGCGCTCATGCTGCCTGGGCGTCGAGAAACCGCAATGTTCGACGCGATGGCGCCGGTCCGGATCGGGATGGGCCTTGAGCGCCTTCTCATAGGCGGTGATCAATTGCTCGATCGCGGCGTCGCCAATGGCGTGGCAGGCGAGCTGGTAGCCCTTGGCATGGATATCCATGACCATGCGCTCGAGTTCAGCATCGTCCAGCATCCAGACGCCGGTTGTCTTGTCCTCGCCGAGATAGGGCTGGCTCATCCAGGCGGTGCGGCCGCCGGCCGAGCCGTCGAGGAAAAGCTTCACCGCGCCGATCATCAGCATGTCGTCGCCGGTGCCCGAAATCAGCCCGGCAGCATGGCATTGCGGCACGATCGAGCGGCCTTCGTCGCCGAGCAGGGTCAGCCAGGTGCGCACCGGCAGGCGGCCGTCGCGCTTGGCGCAGTGATAGGCGGCGATTTCTGCAAAGCCCGCCTTCTGGCCGACAGCGGCGTCCATGCAGCTGGTGATGCCGAGCGAGAGCAGGTAATGCCCGGCGCGCTCGATCGCCGCGACGATCTCGGCCTCGCTCGGCAGCGGGATCGCGGCCTGTATCGGGGCACGGGCGTTCTCGGCGAGCAGACCGGTGAGCCGGCCGTTCTGTTGCTCGATCAGGCCGCCTTGCGGCGTCGGCGAGGCCTCGTCGATGCCGCCGAGTGCGAGCGCCGCCGAGTTGCAGATCGCGATATGGCCGCAGGTGCGCACCAGCATGACCGGATTGTCAGGGGCTGCGCGGTCGAGTTCCTCGCGGAAGGGATGACGGCCGGTGTCGAGCTTGGTCTGGTCGTAGCCACGCGAGAGGATCCATTCGCCGGGTTTCGCCGCGGCGGCGCGGGCCGCGATGGCGCCGAGCAATGCCTCCAGTGTCGGCGCGGCGGCGGGCTTTGAATCGACCCAGTCCATGGTCAGCCCGAGCGAGACCAGATGGAGATGGGAATCGTTCAGGCCCGGCGTCGCCAGCCGCCCCTTCAGATCGATGACCCGTGTCTTGGGGCCGATCAGCGGCGCGATCTCGCTGTCCTGGCCCGCGGCGAGCACCTTGCCCTGCCAGAGCGCCAGCGCCTGCTTGACGCCATCCTCGCGACCGCACCAGATCGGGCCGTTCCGCAATACGATATCGGCCTGCACGCTCATGGGCGGGACCTCGTTGCCACCTTGCTCGCCTTGGTCATCGCTGTCCTCCGATTGCCTTGTTGTCGCCGGCGCTTCAGGGCCGGTCGTCGTCAGATATCGTCGAGCGGGAAGATCGGCCGGCGCACCTTGCGGTAGGGCCGGGTCTTGAAGTTGCGGGTCGAGAGCGCGCCGGTGTCGACCTCCAGCACCTCGCATGCGACGGGCTCGAAGGCGGCGCGGAAATGCTGCATCGATTTGACGATCAGGGTCGATTTGCGGGCCGGATCGACGCCGAGCGAGGTGAACTGGGCGAGATCGGTCGCCTGGCCGTTATGGCTGATCACGATGATCTCGACATCATCGACGCGGAGCAGGGCGGACAGCCCGTAATTGCGCCAGACGCCGCCGCCCATCGGGCCATAGGCGATGAAGTGGCCGTCGGTCAGCGCCACGACATGGGCGTCGAGATCGAGCGGCCCGCCGCCCGTCGATGGATCGACCTTGCCGCCGAGCTTGAGCCTGACCCGGTTGCCGACGCCCGCCGCCTGGGCAGCGAGCGCGGCCTGCGGATCGCGGATCGCGTGGAAGCCGACATTGTGGAGCCCGGCATCGAGCACGGCGCGCAGCAGATTGGTCGCGTCGCCATAGGCGCCGGAACCCGGATTGTCGGAATAGTCCGAGATCAAGAGCGGCTTGTCATATTGCCCTTCGCCAGCCTTGGCGCGGGCCATGGCTTCTGCCAGCGGTGTGAAGCTGATCGAGGAGAAATGCCGCTGCTCCCAAGCATAGTCCATCAGCTCCTCGGCGATGGCCTGAGCCCGGCCGCGATCATTGGCGGTGACGGCGACGGAGGGGCCGATATCGTGGACATCGGCGGAGGAGAAGCCGGCTTGCACGCTGACCACCAGCGCTTCGCCGGAGGCCTCAAGGGCGTCGCCCCGGCGCAGCAATTCCTTGAAGGGCGGCGAGGTCGTGCGGCCGCCGTCGAGCGCGTAGAGGATCGGGCGGCGGGCGACTGCGACCTTTGGCCTGATCTCGCCGGCCATGGCCCTTTCGAGCAAGCGCGCGCCCTGCCAGCTCCGCTCGTACTGATCGATATGGGGATAGGTACGGTAGGAGATCAGCGCATTGGCGCTGTCGGCCATGAGCTGCGTCAGGGTGGCGTGGAGGTCGAGCACGGCGATAACCGGGATGTCGGGGCCGAGCCGCTTGCGCAGCCGGGCGAGCAATTCGCCCTCGCCATCATCGGAGCTTTCCGTCGCCATCGCACCATGGAGATGCAGCAATACGCCATCGACGTCGGCGCTGGCGTCGAGGATGTGGCCGGCGAAGAGCTCGAAAGCCGCGTCCAAGACGCGGCCGGACGGGTTGGCGCCTGTCACCAGCGGGTGAACGAGGTTCCAGCCGAAGTTCTCGGCGGCCTCGAAGGCTGCGCCCATCGCGGTTCGCGTGCCACGAAACGCTTGTGGAATCGCGTTGCCGAGATAGACGCCATGCGCCTCGAAGGCGTCCTGGCCGGTGAGTTGAACACTGAAGGTGTTCGTCTCATGCATGAATTCCGCGATCAGTACGCGCCGCCCCATCGCCTCGTTGCCCTCCCGGAGCCGGATAAAGAGCAGGTTTCACGCGAAAGCCGCTTCCAGCCTTCTCGCATCCTGCTCTGGTCGTTTCCTGTCCCAATACCCTTTTCGACTCTTGTGGCTGGTCGTTCGGGTCGCTGCCAATTCCCTTGCGTGCATGTGCTCCCTGCATTCGGGCGCTTGCCGAGCCCGGGCGGATATGCTCGCCGCTCTGTCAGGCGGCGCGGCTGGTCTCACTCGCCGGCATGTCGCCATGGTCTTGTGCCCGGGCATAGACCTTGCCGAAGCGGTTGGCGAGGAAGGCCTGAAGCGTGATGTCCTCCTGCCGGACGAAGCCGCTTTGCGGGAGGGTTCCATTCGCGAGCAGATCGAGCACCGTGCAGATGCCGGCCGCGGTGGTGATCTGGATGGCGCTGCGCGTCACGCCGTCGACCAGGCCGCTATAGATCTTGTGGGCGTAGGTCTCCTGCACGAGGCGGCCGCCTTTGCGGCCGCTCACCGTGACGAAGACGATGACGACGTCCTGCAAGGTGCTCGGCAGCGCGTTCTCGAAGATGTCCTTCAGCACGTCGCGACGATCGGCCAATCGCAGATCCTGCAGCAGCACCTTCATGAGGGCGCAATGGCCGGGATAGCGGATGGTGCGGTAGTTCAGCGTGCGGACCTTGCCGGCCAGTGTCTCGCAGAGCGTGCCGAGGCCGCCCGAGGTGTTGAAGGCCTCATAGGTGACGCCGTCGAGCGAGAACTCCTCGCGCTCTTCCAGCGCTGGGACGAGGACATGCTCGCCATTGGCAATCGCTTCGCAGGGCTCGCAATATTCGTTGATGATCCCGTCCGTGCTCCAGGTCAGGTTGTAGCCGAGCGCGTTGGAGGGATATTGCGGCAAGGCGCCGACCCGGAGCTTGAGCGAGTCCAGCGTGTCGAAATCGCGCGCCAGATCGGCCGCCACGATCGAGATGAAGCCGGGCGCGAGGCCGCATTGCGGGATCAGTGCGGCCCTGGCGTCGACAGCCAGCTCCTTGACGCGCTTCGTGCTCGCAACATCCTCGGTCAGGTCGAGATAATGCACGCCGAGCGGGGCGGCGGCTTCGGCAATCAGCGTCGTCAGATCGTAGGGCGCGGCGCTCAGCACGGCGAAGCGGCCAGCGAGCAGGCGGTTCAGGGCAGCGGCATCGGCGATGTCGATCGTCTGGGTCGAGACGGTCGCGCTCTTGCGGATTCCGGCGAGCTGAACGTCGGAACGATCGGCCACGATGACGCGGTAATCGCCGCTTCCGCCGAGCAGATCGGCGATCGTTGCTCCGATCTTGCCCGCGCCAACCACCACCACGTCCCGCATCGTCTTCGTCCTCAGCTGCAATCCTTAAGAGCGATGGTCGCTCGCGGCATCATCGGATAGAAGCCACGAACACGACGATTCATATGGTATTTTTCGGCAGATCGCCGTAAGCATTACTCAAGATGACGATCGACCAGACCGACCGCCTCCTGCTCGTGCTGCTGACCGAGAACGCCCGCGCGCCGGTCGCCGAACTCGGCCGCAAGCTCGGCTTGTCGCGCACCACCGTGCAAAGCCGGATCGAGCGCCTGGAGCGGCGCGGTGTCATCGCCGGCTATACCGCGCGCCTCTCCGACGATCACGAGAAGGGGCTGGTCAAGGCGCATGTGCTGATCACGGCGATGCCGAAGCTTGCGCCCAAGGTCGAGGCGGAATTGCGCCGGATTCCGGAGGTCCGGATGCTGCATTCCGTCAGCGGGCATTTCGACATGATCGCGATCGTGGTGGCGCCATCGATTGGCGAGCTCGACCAGCTCATCGACCGGATCGGCGGACTTGAAGGTGTCGAGCGGACGATGTCCTCGATCATCCTCTCGACGCGGATCGAGCGTTAGAGCCTGGCGCTTGGAATTCCATGGCTTGCCAGGTGTGGGTGCACCGGCTTTGATCCCAGCAGGCCGTCTCTCACGACGCGGCGGGTTCAATCTACCAATCAACTTGCATACCAAACGGCCTGCTCAAGCAGGCGGCTATCGGGAGAGAAGCATGACGGTCGTTGCATTGTTCGGCGCTGGCGGAAAGATGGGGATGCGGCTTGGGCGCAACCTTGCCGGCTCACATTTTCAGACGCGCCATGTCGAGGTCAGCCCGGCCGGTCGCGAGCGCGTGAAGCAGGCCTATGGCTTGGACTGCCTGGACGCGGCCGAGGCTATCATGGGTGCTGACGTCGTGGTCTTGGCGGTGCCGGATACCGCTGTCGGCGCGGTCGCGCATGATCTCGTGCCGAAGCTTGCCCCCGGCACCATGGTCGTCATCCTCGATGCCGCCGCCCCACATGCCGGCCATCTGCCTGAGCGCGCCGACATCACCTATTTCGTCACCCATCCCTGCCATCCGCCGATCTTCAACGACGAGACCGATCCGGCGGCGAAGGCGGACCATTTCGGCGGCATCGCCGCCAAGCAGCATATCGTCAACGCATTGATGCAGGGGCCCGACGCGCATTATGCGCTCGGCGAGGAGGTCGCGCGTGCGATCTGGGCGCCGGTGATGCGTTCGCACCGGGTCACGGTCGAGCAGATGGCGATTCTGGAGCCCGGCCTGTCGGAGACTGTCTGCGCCACGCTGCTGGATGCGATGCGCGAGGCGATGGAGGAGGCGATCGCGCGCGGCGTACCGCGCGAGGCGGCGCGCGACTTCCTGCTCGGCCATATGAACATCCTCGCCGCCGTGACGTTCGAGCAGGTCCAGGGCGTGTTCTCCGACGCCTGCAACAAGGCGATCGTCTTCGGCAAGGACACGATCCTCAAGCCGGATTGGAAGCGGCTCTTCGAGCCGGAGGAGATCTCTGAGAGTGTGCGCCGCATCACCTGAGACACAGCCCGAAGTGACGACGCTCGGCTCAATGTCTGGGGCCTAGCCCCCAAGCGCGCGGTCATCCCGGGCGGAGCGAAGCGCAGACCCGGGATCCATTCCGGAGCGCTGACCGGGGAGGTTCAGGGATGGATCCCGGATCTCCCGGAGCCTGCCATCGGGCCGGCTGAAAGCCGGACCCGGTGGGTCGCCCGGGATGGCCGCGTGTTTGATTTTTGACTATATCGTATTGAAATCGTGGCGCTTCCTGCTCCGCCCCTGACGGACGTGGCCCCTGTCATCTCATGCGCCGCTCATTCCCGGCGCTGGTCACGCAGGCCTGCGCTGCCTCAATTTTTTGCCGAATTCGCCCATGGATTGAGCGCTCTCGTCTCGATTGGCTCTTGACGTGTCCCATTGGTATACCAAAAATATCCCACAAGGAGCCAATGCCTTTGACCACGTCATCAAGCCCTTCCGACGCGAGCCTTGCCGACGACGTCGACGAGTCGCTGGCCGAGCGCGCCAAGCAGCAGATCCGGCAGATGATCCTCGTCGGGGAATTGCCCGGCGGCGCGGTCGTCCAGGATCGCCGCCTGGCCGAAAAGCTCGGCCTGTCGCGGACGCCGGTTCGCGAGGCGCTCGGCCGGCTGGCGGGCGAGGGCTATCTGCGCCGTGACCGGCGGATCCTCACCGTTCATTCGGTCTCGATCGAGGACGTCATGGAAATCCTGGCGACGCGTCGTGTCCTCGAAGGCGAGACGGCGCGGCTGGCGACCGGGCGGCTCGCGCCGGCGCGCATCGCGGACATCCGCGCCGCCGTCGAGGGCATGGTCAGCGCGGCTGCCGTCTCGCATGACAAGCACTGGTCGGTGGACGATCTGGTGCATCTCTCCATCGCCGAGGCTGGCGGCAACGGGCTGATGGCGCGGATGGTCAAGGATCTGCGCGAGCGGACCCGGATGTTCGGCCTCGCCCGGATTCCGCGCCGCTTCGATCCGGGCAAGGGCGAGCACCTTGCCATTCTGGCCGCGATCGAGGCCGGCGATGCGGAGACCGCCGCGCTGGCCATGCAAAGCCATATCGACAATGCCCGCCAGGGCATCCTCGACCTGCTGGCGGGAACGCTGGCGAGGGATGCGCGGTGAAGCGGCTCAGCATCAGGTCATGGCGCGCAAGCCAGGAAAGGACGACGAGATGAGCGGACGATTGCTCTTCCTGCAGAACGGACCCAGCCGGAACTCGGTCGCGCAGCTGCCCGAGCGCTTCGCCTCCTGGGGGCTCGATGTCGATGCGCGCTGGGCTTATGACGGCGACTTCCCCGAGCGGCTCGACGGCTATGACGGCATCTTTCTCTCGGGCAGCCCGCATGGCGCCTATGAGGACGTGCCCTTCATCCATCGCGAGCATGAATTGATCAGGGAGGCCGTGAGCCTCGACATCCCGATGCTCGGCGTCTGCTTCGGCAGCCAGATCCTGGGTTCGGCGCTATGCGGGCGCGACCAGGTGTTTCGCCGCTCCGTCTGCGAGGTCGGCAATAAATGGCTTGATGTTGCGTCGGCGGCGCGGACGGACCTGATCGCCGACGCGATCGGCGAGCGTGTCTACATGTTCGTCTGGCACAATGACGAGGTGCGCGCCGGCCATCCGGACATGACGATCCTGGCGTCCAGCGATCTCTGCCCCAACCAGATCTGGCGTTACCGCGATCGCAAGGTCTGGGGCATCCAGGGCCATCCCGAGGTGACGCAGGCGCAGGCGCGGGTCTGGTTCGAGCAGAACCGGGTCACCATGGAGCGCGACGGCGCCGATATCGACGAGCTCAAGGCGACCGCCGACGAGGCGCTGCCTGCCAAGACCATGCTCAGCAAATTCGCCGCCCTGTGCGGCGCCACGGCCGCGTAGCCCGCGTCCAATCTTGAGGAGAAGCGTGATGAAGAAGCTGCTCATCGCAGCGGCCGTAGCGGCCTTGCTCGCTCCGGTCGCGGCATCCGCGAAGGAGATGACCTTCGCCTCATGGGGCGGGGCCTATCAGGAGGCGATCCGCAAGGCCTGGATCACCCCGTTCTCGAAGGAGAGCGGCATCAAGGTCGAGGAGGATACCGGCCCCGATACCGCCAAGATCAAGGCGATGGTCGACACCAAATCGGTGACCTGGGACGTGGTGACCGGCGGTGGTGGCGGGTTGATGCGCGGCGTCAAGCTCGGCCTGTTCGAGAAGATCACGCCCGACATGGTCAAGACCGACCATGTCCTGCCCGGCGCGCGCAATGACTACGCCATCCCCTCCGAGATCTTCTCGACCCTGATCGGCTATTCGACCAAGGCCTTCCCGACGACCGGCGCGCAGCCCAAGAGCTTCGCCGATTTCTGGGACACCGCGAAGTTCCCGGGCAAGCGCACGCTGCCTGATGCACCGGAGACGGTGGTCGAGGCGGCATTGCTCGCCGATGGCGTGCCGATGGCCGATGTCTACAAGACGCTTTCGACCGAAGCCGGCCTCAAGCGCGCACTCGACAAGATCCGTGCCTTGAAGCCGCAGGTCGCGGTCTGGTGGTCGAGCGGGGCGCAGCCCGTCCAGGCGCTGGGCTCCGGCGACGTCGTCATGGCGCTCGGCTGGAACGGCCGCTTCCAGGCCGGCATCGACTCGAAGCTGCCGATCGCGATGGCCTGGGACCAGCAGATCCCGCAGGTCGGCTTCTTCATGATCCCCAAGGGCGCGCCCAACAAGGCTGAGGCCGTCGCCTTCCTGAACTACATGGTCAAGCCCGAGAACAATGCCCGGCTGAGCGAATATGTCGCTTATGGCCCGGTGACCGAACAGGCCTGGGCCTCGATCGATGCAGGCCGTGCCGCCACCCTGCCCTCCACGCCCGAACGGCTCAAGAACGCGCTCTTCCTCGACATCGAATGGTGGGCCGAGAATGGCGCGAAGGTGACGGAAGCCTACAAGACGATGCTCAAGGAATGACGATGGCGACCCCCAGCTACTGGTTCCCGCGCGAGGATTACCTCGCGCGGGTTGACAAGATCCGGGCCGAGCTCGTGCGGACCGAGCAGGACGCGTTCATCGCCTTCCTGCCGGAGACGGTGACTTATCTCACCGGCTTCTTCACGCGCGGCTATACGAGCTTCCAGTTCGCAATTATCCCGGCCGATGGCGAGCCGGTGCTGTTCTGCCGCGATGTCGAGGAATATTACCTCGACGCGACCTGCGTCTTCCCCAAACGGGTGATGTGGACCGATTCCGACGATCGCCATGCCGTCGCGGCCCGCGCGATCAGCGAGGCGGTCGGCGCCAAGGCGCGGCTCGCCGTGGAGATGCAGGCCTGGCCGCTGAGCGTGTCGCGCTATGACGCCTTGCGCGCGGCCTTGCCGGAGGCGCAATGGAGCGACGCCTCGCGTTTCGCCACCGAAATGCGCTTCATCAAATCCCGCGCCGAGATCGCCTATCAGCGCTCTGCCGGCAAGGCGGCGGAAGCCGGCATGGCGGCCGGCATCGCCTCGGCCAAGGCCGGGGCGACCGAGCGTGAGATGGCAGCCGAGATCTGCGCCGCGATGATCCGCGCCGGTAGCGACCTGCCGGGGCCGGGTGTGCTTTCCTCGGGCGAGCGCGCCTATCACCTGCATGGCGGCTATTCCGATCGCGTGCTCGAGCGGGGCGACATCGTCCAGTTGGAGACGACGCCCAATGTCCGGCACTACCACGCCCGCTTCATGCGGCCGATCAAGGTGGCGGAGGCGACCGATGCCGAGCACGCCATCGTCGAGCAGTTGATCGCCATCCAGGACGCGGCGATCGCTGCGGTGAAACCAGGCGTGGCGGCGATCGTGCCGGATGCAATCTATCGCGAGGGCGTGCTCGCGGCCGGCCTGCGCGAGACCTACACCAACAAGACCTTCTACTCGGTCGGGCTGATGTTGCAGCCCAATGGCGGCGAGCCGCTGGAGGCCGAGCCCAGGGCGAGCTGGTCCTTCGTGCCTGGCATGACCTTCCATACCTATGTGCTGGCGAAGGGGTTCGGCATGTCCGAGACCATCGCCGTGACGGACAACGGCTGCGAGCGCTTGACCAATTTCCCGCGCCGCCTGTTCGTGTCGTGAGGCTCACCGCGTGACCGGGATCGCCACCAGCGAGGGTCGCAGCCGCAGCGCGGTCGGGCGGGGTTTCCCGGTCTGGCTCGGCCTCGCGCCCTTCGCCCTCGTGCTTGCCGTTCTGTTTGCCGCGCCGGTGCTGTCCCTGCTGCGGCTCGGCTTCGGCGAGGGCGCCTTCACGCTCGCGCAATTCCAGCGCCTGATCGACGTGCCGGTCTATCGCTCGGTGCTGGGCACGACCTTCGGCATCGCGGGGCTGGTCACCGGGCTCTCGGTGCTGGCGAGCTACCCGCTTGCCTATGTCATGGCGACGGTCGGCCCGCGCACGCGCAACCTGCTCCTGATCCTCGTCCTGCTGCCGTTCTGGACGAGCGCGCTGGTGCGCACCACCGCCTGGATCATCCTGCTGCAGAGCAATGGCGTGGTGAACCAGCTCCTGATGGCGGGCGGCCTGACCTCGTCGCCGATCGCCTTCGTCTATAATCTCTCGGGCGTGCTGATCGGCATGACGCATGTGCTGATGCCCTTCGTCGTGCTGCCGCTCTATGCCGCCTTCCGCAGCCTCGAACTCTCGACCGTCCAGGCGGCCGAGGGCCTGGGCGCCGGGCCGCTCACCATCTTCAGTCGCATCATCCTGCCGCTGACGGCGCCGGGCGTGGTCGCTGGTGCGATGATCGTCTTCATGAACGCGATCGGCTTCTACCTGACGCCGGCACTGATGGGCGGGCCAGGGCAGACGATGATCGCCCAGATGATCGCCACCAACATCAACAAGGAACTCGACTGGCCGTTCGCCGCGGCGCTGGCGAGCGTGCTCCTGGTCGCGACGGTCTCGCTGCTGGCGCTGTTCCAGCGCCGTTTCGGGCTCGACCGCCTGATCGAGGGCGGCGGCGGCAAGGCGGGCGAGCCCTTCACCGTGACCTCGCGCGGGCGCTCATGGGGTGGCTGGGCGGCGGTTGCTGCGGCCGTTCTGGTCGCAGCCTTCCTGATCGCGCCGATCGTGATCGTTTTCCCGATGAGCCTGGGCTCCTCGCCCTTCCTGAGCTTCCCGCCCGACAGCTACAGCCTGGTCTGGTACGAGAACTTCTTCTCGACCAGCAAATGGATGGCGGCGCTGACGCGCTCGCTGCAGATCGCGGCGCTGGTGGTGGTGATCTCGGTCGGGCTCGGTACGCTTGCCGCGCTCGGTGTCTCGCGGATGCGGCCGCGCTGGCGCGCTTTGGTCGAGACGCTGTTCATCCTGCCGATGATCGTGCCGGTGATCATCCTGGCGGTCGGGCTCTACTACCTGCTCGCGCCGACCGGCCTCGTCGGCTCGATCTGGGGCGTGACGCTCGGCCATGTCGTGCTGGCGACGCCCTATGTCTTCATCACCGTGCGGGCGGCCTTGAAATCCTTCGACGGCAATCTCGAACTCGCCGCGCTGGGCCTGGGCGCCTCATGGCCGACGATGTTTCGCCGCGTCATGCTGCCGGGCATTGCGCCTGGCATCGCGGCGGGCGCCATCTTCGCCTTCATCACCTCCTTCGACGATGTCGTCATCGCGCTGTTCCTGACCAATATCCGCAGCCGGACCTTGCCGAAGCTGATGTATGAGGGCGTCGCGCATGAGATCGACCCGACCATCATCGCCGCCTCCTGTCTCATCATCCTGGTGACGATCCTGGTTCTGGGCGCCAACCTCCTCGTCTCGAAGCGCACATGACATGACCATTCCCGCTCTCGGCAAGGCCGTCTCGATCCGCAGGCTCGACAAGCATTACGGCGGCACCAAAGCGCTGGAGGGCGTCTCGCTGGAGATCGCGGCCGGCGAGTTCTGCACGCTGCTCGGCGCCTCCGGCTCGGGCAAGACGACGCTGCTCAAGACCATCGCCGGCTTCGAGAGCTATGATGCCGGTGCGATCCTGGTCGGTGGCGCGGATATCGGCCCCGTGCCGGTGTCGAAGCGCAATATCGGCATGGTCTTCCAGAACTATGCGCTGTTCCCGCATATGAGCGTGCGCCGCAACGTCGCCTTCGGCCTGGAGATGCGGCGTTTGGCGAAGCGGGAGGTCGATGCCCGTGTCGAGGAGGCGCTGGCGCTGGTCGATCTCACGGCGCTGGCCGAGCGGCAGCCGCGCCAGCTTTCGGGCGGGCAGCAGCAGCGTGTGGCGCTGGCGCGCGCCCTCGTCATCCGACCCGACATCCTGCTGATGGACGAGCCGCTCGGCGCACTCGACAAGAATCTGCGCCAGTCGATCCAGCTCGAACTGAAGCGGCTGCATGCGGCGGTCGGCGCGACGGTCGTCTATGTCACGCATGACCAGGAGGAGGCGCTTTTCCTCTCCGACAGGATCGCGCTGATGGACAAGGGCCGCATCGTGCAGACGGCGAGCCCGCAGGAGCTTTATGCGAAGCCGGCGAACCGTTTCGTCGCAAGCTTCCTCGGCGAGTGCAATTTCATCGCGATGGAGGCGGGCGAGGTCGCGGTCAGGCCGGAGAAGACGCGCCTCGGCGAGCAGGCCAGGGTCTGCGACCGCATGATCCAGGCCGAGATCCTGTCGGTGATCTTCATCGGCCGGGGCTACCGCATCCTGCTCAGCGCCGGCGGGCACGAGATCATGGCGCTGGCCGAGGCCAGCGACGAGATCGCCGCGCTTAAGCCCGGCCAGAGCGTCGCGGTCGGCTTCGACCAGAGCGACGTCATGCCGTTGGCCGCGGCCTGACGGGACGGCTGTTTACGCTCGCAACCACGCCGCCAGCCCGATTGCCCGGGATGGCGGCGAGGGTCTGAGTGAAGATGAAAAAGCTCTACCGCGCGCGTTTCGCGCCGACCAGCTCGTCCCATTTGCGGAAGGCTACGACCATCTTCTCGGGCTTCAGCGGCAGCTCGATCGGATTATTGGCGATGAGGTCGGCATATTCCGGCCGGCCGAATTCGGCGATGACCTTCTGGCTGCTTTCCGGGGCGAGCGAGAGCGGGACGTTCTTCACCGCCGGGCCCGGATAGAGATAGCCCTCGTCATAGGCATAGGCCTGCGCCTTGGGCGTCAGCACATAGGCCATCATGTCGAGGACCACGGCGAGGCGGTCATTGGGGACGCCCTTGGGCACGCACATGAAGAAGGCGTCCGAGACCCAGTGGAAGCCTTTCAGCGTCTGGATCTTCGCCTCTTTCGGGACGATGCCGAGCGCGCGCGGATTGATGTCCCAGCCGGTGGTCGAGATGATGATGTCGCGCGAGCCGTCGCCGAACTCCTTCATCGTCGCGCCGGTGCCGGTCGGGTAATATTCAACGTATTGGCCGAGTTCCTGGAGATAGGCCCAGGTCTTGTCCCAGCCACCGAGCGGGTCCTGCGGGTCCTTGTCGCCGAGGATATAGGGCAGGCCCATCATGAACGTGCGGCCCGGTCCCGAATTGGTCGGGCGGGCATACATGAAGCGGCCCGGATTGGCCTTGGCCCAGGCGAGCAGCTCTTCGGCCGTCGTCGGCACGGCCTTCACCCGCTCGGGGGCGTATTCGAGCAGCGGGCCTGACGGGTAGTAATTGACCACGACGCCGAAGCCGTCGCCCTGGACCTTGTGCAGGTTGAGCGCCGCCGGCTCGTAGTTCTCTTCGATCTTTGGGAATTTATCCGCGAAATCGGGCAGAATCTTCAGCCAGAGCTTCTGGTCGAGCCCAGCGGCGAGGCCGTCGCTGCCGGTGAGGACGAGGTCGAGATCGGCGCGGCCGGCATCCTGCTGCGCCTTGATCTTGCTGGCGAGCTCAGGTGCGGGCGCCTTCACGAAGGCGATGCGCGAGACCAGCTTGGGGTTGGCCGTACGGTAATCCTCGAAGGCTTTCTGCATCAGGGCGAGCGCGCCGCCGACATCGATGATGCTGATCGTGACCGGCGCGCTCGGCAGCGCTGGCGACGCGGCGAAAGCGCTGGGCGCACCGGCTGCGATTGCGCCCAGACCGCCTAGCACCGTGCGGCGGTTGATGCTCGTAAGATCCTGTTTCATCCGGTCTCTCCCCTGTTGTTGTGACTGGCTAGTTCCAACGCGTTTTCTTCACGCGAACCGGTATCCACTTCGCTCGAAAACGCTCTAGTGCACCGTTTCGATCGTGCCGAAACGGCGTTCGATTTTGTCGACGCGCACGCGCCGGACCCTTAGATCGTCGGACCATTCGACCTCGCTGTCCGCGAGTGCGATGCCGTGAGCGGCCAAGGCCGGCGCAAGCACGGCGAGCGGGTGGTGCGAGGCCATCGCGATCGCTTCATCCGGGGTTGCGAGCCCCCAGGCGACGACGTTGCGGATTGCCGCATCGAGACACAGCGCCGAGCCCGCGAGCAGGGCGGTGCCAGTCTGCCGGACCGAGCCGTCGGCGAGGCGCTCGACGCTCATGCCGGCGAAATCGTAGCGGCCCGTTTTGGCTGCCGCGCCGACCACCGCGTCGGTGACGAGGATCGAGCGCGACAGCCCTTTGGCCCGGATCAGCGATTGCAGGGCCTTGGGATGGATGTGGATGCCGTCGGCGATGAAGCTTGCCCACATCCGGTCCTCGGCGAGCTGGGCGAAGATCGGGTTGGCGAGCTTGTGAGCGGTCTGCGGCATGCCATTGCCAAGATGGGTCGAGAGCGTCGCGCCGGCTTCGGCTGCCGCCGCGATCTGATCGAAATCGGCGGCGGTGTGGCCGAGCGCGACGATGCGCCCTTGCCGGGCGAGGGTCTTGATCAACGCCGCCGCTCCCGCAACTTCCGGAGCGACCGTCACCATCAGGATCGGCCGCTTGAGCCCCTTCTGCAGGCTTTCGACGAGTCCGGAATCGGCTGCCGTCATCGCATCGGGCGGGTGGCAGCCGGCATAGCCGGCGGCGGGATTCAGGAAGGGGCCTTCGAGATGGTAGCCTGGGCACATCGCCGGCCCCAGCCGGCTGGCGGCAACGGCGGCGTCGAGCGCCTTGAAGCGCGCCTCCAATTCATCGGGATGGGCGGTGATGATCGTCGGCAGGCAGGTCGTGACGCCGGTCGCGAGCATCGCTTCCAGCGCCCGGTCCAGTTCGGCGGCGGTGATCGTGCCGGAATTGAAGTCGACGCCGGCGAAGCCGTTGACCTGGAGATCGACGAGACCGGCCGAGATCCGCATCGCGCCGCCTCAGGCCTTGGCCAGCAGCGACGCCGCCGGCGGGTCGAGGAACAGCACCGTGTTGGGGTGGGTCTGCAGGATCGAGGCAGGGTGCTGCGGGCTCACCGGGCCTTCGACGGCATCGCGGGTCGCCTTGGCCTTGCGCTCGTCGGGCACGGAGAGGACGATCAGCTTGCTCGTCATGATCTGTCGCACGCTCATCGAGATCGCGCGCTGCGGCACGGCCTCAAAGCTCTCGAACCAGCCTTCGCCGAATTGCTGGCGGCGGCAGGCTTCGTCCAGCGTCACCACGATATAGGGCTCGGTCGTCTCGAAATCGGCCGGCGGATCGTTGAAGGCGAGGTGGCAGTTCTCGCCGATGCCGGCGAAGCAGACATCGATGCGGCGGCCGGCGATCAGTGTGTTCAGCCGCTGCGTCTCGGCTTGTGGATCGCTTTCGCCATCGACGGGGATGAATCTGACCGTCCCGCCCAGGGGCGCGACGAAACGCTCGCGCAGATAGCGCCGGAAGCTCGCCGGATGGGCCTCGCTCAGGCCGACATATTCGTCGAGATGGAAAGCCGTGACCTTCGACCAGTCGATGCCCTCGGCCGCGACGAGATGCTGCAGCACCTCGAACTGGCTCGCGCCGGTGGCGACGATGATCGTCGCCTCGCCATGGCGCGCCAGTGCTTCGCGGATCGCGGCCGCGCCGAGCGCGGCAGCCTGGGCGCCGAGGGTCGCCTTGTCGGGAACGATGCGGATATCGAGCATGGTATTTTTGAACCGTTTGCGCTTGTTTTTGTTTGAAAACCTGTCGTTCGAGTTTAGAAAAGCGCGCGACAAAGGCAATCGATATTTTTGAACGATGCGGTTCTAAAAGGAGGTGCGATGGCGCTTACGAGCCTCGACGAGAGCGTCTTCTCCAATGCCCATGAGCGCGACCGCGCCCGCGTCTACGGGCTGGTCGCCGGGGGGCTTGCGCAATCGCGCGCCGAGGCCGGGCGGCTTTCGGGTTTGCGCTCCACCACGGTCTCGCGTGTCGTCGCCGATCTGGCGGCGCGCCGCCTCGTGGTCGAGAGCCTCGGGGAAACGGCGGGGCGGGGCCGGCCGGCAGGCGTGCTGCTCGCCAATGCGCGACGCATCGGCGGCAGCGTGATCCATGTCGTCAGCCAGTCGTTGATGGGTGCGCTGGTCGATCTCAACGGCCAGATCATCGCCGAGCGCGCGGTCGCGCTCTCGCCTGAGGCCGATAATGAGGCGATGTCGCGCGCGATGTGCGGCCTGGCGGCCGAGTTGAAGGAGGCGACGCCGCTCGGCATGGTCCATGCCGGCACGGTGGTCTCGCTATCGGGCCTGCTCGATCTGCGCGAGAAGCGCTGGCTGATGGCCTCGCGCTGGCCGCGCATGCGCAACCTCGACATCCAGGCGCTGCTCGATCCCGTCGCCGGCCCGGTCGAGATCTGCCGCAATCTCGACGCCGAATTGCGCGCCCGCGTGGCGCGCGATCCCGGGCGCTTCTCGGGCGGTACGCTGCTGCTGCATTGGGGGTGGGGCATCGGCCTCGCCCATGCGGTCGATGGCGAGCCCCTGGCGCCGGCCGGCGGCCCGTTCGGTGAGATTGGCCATTGGCGTTTCTCGGTGCTCGGCGAGCGGCGCTGCGGTTGCGGCAACACCGCTTGCCTGGAGACCGGTTCGGCGCTGTGGGCGCTGCTGCCGATCCTGCGCGGCCATTGGCCCGAGCTTGACGAGGATGAGGCCGATCTCGGCGAGCAGTTCGCCAGCCGCGACCTGATGAGCGTGCCCGAGATCGACGCGGCCGCGCGCATCCTGGCGCGGGCGCTGGCCAACGCCTGCCGCCTGCTCTTTCCGCAGCGCATCATCGTCAGCGGTCCGCTGGTCGCCAATGCGCGGCTCTGGGCGCATTTCGATGCGCTGTTCCGTGCCGAGGGCGCGATGGAAGGGATCGCGGTGCCGCAATTGACCAGCGTGCGCGCGAGCCAGGATCACGAAATCCAGGGCGCGGCGGCGCCGTTGCTCCGCCGCGCCACCGAGGCGCTCCTGAAGGGGCTGTGACGAGAACTGTCTCTCAGGACAGCGGCCAGCCCTTGGGCGAGGATACGGCCCGCATCACGCCGCGCAATTCCGCCAGGCCTTTCAGCCTGCCGATGATCGGGTAGCCGGGATGGGTCGGCTTGCCGATGTCGTCGAGCAGTTCATGGCCATGGTCGGGCCGCATCGGGATGCGCCAATTTTCGTCGCCCGCGAGGCGGCGGCGTTCCTGCTCCTCCAGCAGCACCGAGACCAGCGCGACCATGTCGGTATCGCCGTCGAGATGGTCGGCTTCCATGAAGGAGCCGTCCGCTTCCTTGGCGACATTGCGTAGATGGGCGAAATGGATGCGGCCGGCGAAGCGCCTAGCGATGGCGGGCACGTCGTTATGCGGGCCGGCGCCGAGCGAGCCCGAGCACAGGGTCAACCCGTTGGCGATGCTGTCCACCGCGCCGAGCACGAAGGCGATGTCGTCGCCGCCCGAGACGATGCGCGGCAGGCCCATCAGCGAGCGTGGCGGATCGTCGGGATGGATGGCGAAGCGCATGCCGAGCTCTTCGGCGGTCGGGATGATCTCGCGCAGGAAGCGCGCCAGGTTTTCGCGCAGGATCGCCGGCGTGATGCCGCGATAGCGGTCCAGCATGCGTCGGAGGCCGGGGATGTCGTAGCGGTCGAAGGCGCCGGGCAACCCGGCCATGATCGTTGCCAGCAGCTGCGCCTTGGTGCTTTCGGAGGCGGTCTTGGCCCAATGCCGCGCGGCTTCCAAAGTGGCGGGGGCGAATTCGGCTTCCGCGCCCGGCCGCTCTAGCATGTAGCAGTCGAAGGCCGCGAATTCGACGATGCCGAAGCGCAAGGCGCGGCCGCCGCCGGGCAGGGGGTGGGCGAGTTCGGTGCGCGTCCAGTCCAGCACCGGCATGAAGTTATAGCAGATCGTCTTGACGCCGCAGGCGGCGAGATTGCGCATCGAGGCGCGGTAATTCTCGAAGAGCGGGGCGAGGTCGCCCTCGTTCAGCTTGATCCGCTCATGAATCGGCAGGCTTTCGACCACGCTCCAGCGCAGGCCGAGCGACGGGTCGGCGGCGATCAGCGCCTTGCGCTCCTCGATCGCGGCAATGCTCCAGACCTCGCCATAGGGGATGTCGTGCAGTGAGGTGACGATCCCGCGCGCGCCCGTCTGCCTGATCTGCGACAGCCCGACCGCGTCCTTCGGGCCGAACCAGCGCCAAGTTTCTTCCATAACGTCTCTCCCTGCGGGCGCTTGCTGCGCTGCCAGTGTCTTGTCTCAGTCCCGTGACGGGCCGAGCCTGCTCTTGTCGAAGGCGTCGACATGCGCTTGTGCGATCGCTTCGATCGCGTCGAAAACGGTGCGCAGATGGGCTCGCATCGCAGCTTCCGCGCCGCTCGCGTCGCCGCGGCCGACGCAGGCAGCGATCTCGCGGTGCTCCCTTAGGATCATGTCCGACCAGGACGGCGTCTCCAGCGAGAGGCAGCGGACCCGGTCGAGCTGTGCTTTGACGGCTTCGATCATGCTCCAGACCGAAGGGTGGCCGGCAAGGCGCGACAATTCGGCATGGAAGCTCTCATCCAGGCGAAAGAAGCTCTTGCGGTCGCCTGCCGCCATGGCCTGGCCCTGCTGCGCGACGAGAGCGTCGAGCCGCGCCTTGCCGGCGGCGTCGATGCGCTCGGCCGCCAGGACAACAGTGCGGCATTCCAGTGTTTCGCGGACGAACTGGCTGTCATGGACGGCCGCGAGGTCGATCGGGGCGACGAAGGTGCCGGCTTGCGGCCGCACGAGCAGGAAGCCCTCATCGACCAAGCGTTTGAAGGCTTCTCGTACCGGCGTGCGGCTGACCCCGAATTGCGCCGCCATCCGCGCCTCCGACATCGCCTTGCCCGGCAAGATCGCGGCGTCGAGGATATTGGCCCGAAGCGCACGGTAAATCTGATCGGCGCTTTGTCCCGCCGTGGAGAAGGTCATTGCATTCTCACTCGCTAGTATACTAGCATACCAATGCCGCGATCAGAGCGTCAACCGTCGTCGGGCGGAAGGCGTCACGGATGTTGCAAAGGGGAGACCCGGCGCGATGCCCGAATGAAACAACACTGCGGTGGACATTGTCGGGGAAGAGGCCATGGCACGGGACAGGACCAGCGCGGACGTATCTCGCCTCGAGCGTGATCTCCCAGCAGCAGTGCTCGCCGCCTCGCCTCTCAGCGCATGATCCTGCCCGTGTTTCCGCTCGGCGCGACTCCCTTGTTAAACACCTGGCCCTTGTTCAACGCTTCGCTTCCGCCCGCTCCAGGCGGCCTGCGCCTGCCCTCAATCCCGTGGCTTCCATGACAATACATGCAGCGAATTTCCACGAGCTCAGGCTCGATCGACTCAGTCGCGATTTCGGCACGCACAACGCGCTGAAGGACGTCTCCCTGACGATCAAGAAGGGCGAGTTCATCGCGCTTCTCGGCCCGTCGGGTTGCGGCAAGTCGACGACGCTGAACCTGATCGCCGGTCTCCTGCCCGCGACGGGCGGCGGCATCTGGCTCGACGACAAGCGTATCGACCCGCTGCGGCCCGAAGAGCGCGGCTTCGGCATGGTGTTCCAGAACTATGCGCTGTTTCCGCATATGAATGTCCGCCGCAATATCGGCTTCGGGCTCAAGATGCGCGGCCTGCCCAAGGCCGAGATCGACAAGCGCGTCGACGAGGCGGCCGCGCTGGTGCGCCTGCAGAGCCAGGTCGACAAGCTCCCCGGCCAGCTTTCAGGCGGCCAGCAGCAGCGCGTCGCGATCGCCCGCGCCATCGTGGTCGAGCCGCCGCTGGTGCTGATGGACGAGCCCCTGTCCAATCTCGACGCCAAGCTGCGCCTCGAGATGCGCGCCGAAATCCGCCGCATCCACAACACGCTCGGTGCGACCACGATCTACGTCACGCATGACCAGGAGGAAGCGCTGTCGCTCGCCGATCGCATCGTGGTGATGCGCGACGGCGAGGTTCGCCAGGTCGGGGTGCCGGAGGATTTGTTCTCGCGGCCCGACCATCTCGACGTCGCCGAGTTCATGGGCTTCCGCAACGTCGTGGCCGGTCGCGTCACCTCCGTCGATGGCGGCGTGGCGCAAGTCGCGGTCGGCTCTGCCAGCGTGACCGGGCGGGTTCGCGGCGCGGTCGCTGCGGGTGCAGCCTGCCATGTCGCGATCCGGCCGGAAGACCTGAATCCGAGCACCGAAGGCGGGCTCAAGGCGACGATCATCTCGACCGAATTCCGCGGCCGCGAATTCGTCGGCTTCGCGCGCATGGAGGACGGCACCGACCTGTCCTTCCTGGCTCACACCAAGCTGGAACCCGGCACGACCGTCACGCTGGGCGCCGATCCCGATCGCGTGCTCGTCTTCGGCGGGGGGCGGCATGAGCGCTGTTCCCGACACGATCCCTCTCCAGCAGCGGCTCGCGGCGCGCGGCGTCGACGGCTTGACCATGCTGGTCCTGCCGGCGGTGCTGTTCCTGCTGGCGCTGTTCGTCTACCCGTTCCTTTACGGCCTGGTGTTGTCCTTCAACCCCAAGAGCGGTGGCGCGCTGGCGAACTACACCAAGTTCTTCTCCGACTCGTTCCTCTACGGCACGATTGCGACGACGCTCTGGCTTGCACTGCCGGTGACGTTCCTGACCTTGCTCTTCGCGGTCCCGATCGCATTCCGCGTCAGGCTGCTGCAACATCAGCGCCTGCTGACGACGCTATTGGTGATCCCGATCACGCTCGGCACCGTGCTGGTCGCGCAGGGGCTGCTGAACTATCTAGGCCCGCAGGGCTGGTTCAACCGGACCCTGCTGACGCTCGGCCTGATCTCGACCCCGATCAAGCTCCTGCACAATTACTGGGGCGTCGTGATCTCGCTGGTGATCACCGGCTTCCCCTTCACCTTCCTGCTGACGCTGTCCTATCTCTCGGGCATCGATCCGGCGCTGGAGCGGGCGGCGGCGACGCTGGGAGCAGGCCCCTGGCAGCGCTTCAAGACCATTATGTTCCCGCTGCTGCTGCCGGGGCTGGCGATCACCTTCTGCCTCAGCTTCGTGCAGGCCTTCTCGGTGTTTCCCTCGGCCGTGCTGCTGGGCGCGCCGGCGGGACCGACGCGGGTGATCTCGATCGCGGCCTATCAGGCTGCCTTCGAGGAGTATGATTATTCGATGGCCTCGGCGGTGGCGATGATCATGGGTGTCGTTCAGCTCGGGATCGTCGTCCTTATCCTGAGCGCGCGCGGCCTGCTTTATCGCGGCCCGGCCGGCGGCGGGAAGGGCTGACGATCATGGTTGCAGATACCCGCCTCTCGACGAAGCTCTGGGCCGCCGCCAACTGGGCTGTCATCGGCTTCTTCCTGCTCAACCTGCTGGCGATGATCGCCACCGTGGTGACGAGCTCCTTCGCCACGCGCTGGCTCGGGACATGGTTCCCGGCCGGCTGGACCATACGCTGGTACTCGGCCGCCTGGGCTGAATTCCAGCTCGACGAGGTGCTCAGCGTCACCTTCCAGATCGTGTTCCTGGTGGTCCTGCTGTCGGGATTGATCGGCGTGCCGGCGGCCTATGCGCTGGCGCGGCGCGAATTCCCGGGCAAGCGGCTCGTTATGCTGCTGTTCCTGCTGCCGCTGCTGGTGCCGCCGATCACCTTCGGCATTCCGCTGGCGACGGTGCTCTACCGGCTCGGCCTCGCCGGGCAGATGTCGGGCGTCGTGCTCGCCAATCTGGTGCCGACAGTGCCCTTCGTCATCCTGGTGATGATCCCCTTCATCGAGCAGATCGACACCAAGATCGAGGCGGCGGCGCGCGTCTTCGGCGCCAACACCTTCAAGCTCTTCGTGCATGTGCTCCTGCCCTTGCTGATGCCGGGCATTCTCGCCTCGCTGCTGCTCGTGCTGGTGCGCACCATCGCGATGTTCGAACTGACCTTCCTCACCGCCGGCCCGACCAGCCAGACGCTGGTCGTGGCGCTCTACTACGCGGTCTTCGCGGCCGGCGTGCGCGCCGTGCAATCGATCGACGCGATGGCGGTGGTCTACATGGTCACGACGCTGATCTGGCTCGTGATCGCGCTGCGCTTCGTCAACCCGACGCAGATCGTCGGGCGGGGAGGGCGGCGCTGACGTGATCTAGCGCAGCCGGCTCAGGGCCGGCTGCGGAGGGATGAATTCAAGGCCCCGGCGCGCCCTGTCAAAGGGGGCGGATAGAGGGTCGAACCTTCAGGGAGATAAGCCATGACAGATTCGACATATCCGACACGCAGACGCGTCGTGGCCGGCGCGGCGGGACTTGCCGCGTTTGCCGCGACCGGGGCCCGCGCCCAGGCCGCGCCGGTGGCGCTCAACATCATCGATGTCGCGGGTAATCTGCAATTGACGCAGGCCGCGATCGAGCGCTTCGGCAAAGACAATCCCAAGCTGATCTCGCGATTGAATTTCTCGCGGGCGCCCTCACCGGAACTGCCGGCGAAGCTCAAGGCGCAGCAGGAGGCCAACCGCGTCGATATCGACCTCGTCCTGACCGGGCCGGGCGCGATGTCGGACGGCATCCAGCAGGGGCTTTGGGTCGATGTCTGGAAATCGCATGCGGCGAAACTGCCCAAGGCCGAGGAGGTCTATCACGAGCAGGCGCTGATGATGCAGCGCAATTTCGGCCAGAACGAAGGCGTCGCCGTCGTCTATTCGCCGTCGGGCCCGCTCTTCGAATATGCGCCCGAACGCCTGAAGGTCGTGCCCAAGACGGCGGAGGAGTTCCTGGCTTACGTCAAGCAGAACCCGAAGCGCTTTACCTATGCAAGGCCGGTCAATTCCGGCCCCGGCTGGACCTGGCTGCAGGGCCTGCCCTACATCCTCGGCGATGCCGATCCGTCCGACCCGATGAAGGGCTGGGACAAGAGCTGGGCCTATCTCAAGGAGCTCGGCACCGGCATCGACTACTATCCCGGCGGCACCACGCCGACGATGAAGGAGCTCGGCGAGGGCACGCGCGACGTCATCGTCTCGACGCTGGGCTGGGACATCAATCCGCGCGCGCTTGGCATCGTGCCGAAGGAGGCCAAGGTCTTCGTGCTGGCCAACACGCACTGGATTCCCGACACCCAGTTCATGTGCATTCCCAAGGGCGTGCCGGCCGACAAGATCGCCGTGCTGCTGGCGCTGATGTCGTATATGCTGAAGCCCGAGGCGCAGGCCGCGACCTATGACAAGGGCTATTTCTACCCAGGGCCGGCGGTGAAGGGCGTGACGCTTGCCATGGCGCCGCAGGAAAGCCGCGACGTCCTCACTGAATATGGCCGCCCGGAATATGACGACCTCATCGCCAAGCTGCCGACCAGGCCGCCCTTGACGCCGGAGCGTCTCGTCGCCGCCTTCCGGCGCTGGGACCAGGAGATCGGCGTCGGGCACGGAGCACCGAAATAGGATGCGCTTCGCCGCGACAGGGCTGGACCACCGCCATATCTTCCACATGGTGGGCGGACTTATCGAGGCCGGCGCGCAATGCGTCGGCTTCGATCCGCGGACCAGCGACGAGCGCGTGCTTTCAGGCTTCCGCGAGCGCTTTCCCGCTCTCGCGCCGCGCAGCACGGACGAACTTCTCGACGACCCCTCGATCGAGCTGATCGTCTGCGCCGGCATTCCCGATGAGCGCGCCGCGCTCGCGATCCGTGCGATGCGGGCCGGCAAGGATGTCATGGTCGACAAGCCCGGCGTCACCACGCTGGCGCAGCTGGCCGAAGTCGAGACGGTTGTGGCGGAGACCGGCCGCATCGTCTCGGTCTGCTTCTCCGAGCGCTTTATCGTTCCCGCGACCATCATCGCCGGCAAATTGATCGCGGATGGCGCGATCGGGCGTGTCGTGCAGACGATCGGGCTCGGGCCGCATCGGCTCAACCGCGCGATCCGGCCCGGCTGGTTTTTCGACAAGGCCAGGTTCGGCGGCATCCTGACCGATATCGCCTCGCATCAGATCGACCAGTTCCTGCACTTCACCGGTTCGCGCGAGGCCGAGATCGTGGCCTCCGCCACCGGTCATTTCGGCGCGAACGATCTGTCCGATTTCGAGGATTTCGGCGAGATCCTGCTGCGCAGCCCGCAGGCCGGCGGCTATATCCGCGTCGACTGGTTCACCGCCGATGGTCTGCCGACATGGGGAGACGGACGGCTCACCATCCTGGGAACCGAGGGCACGATCGAGCTGCGCAAATATGTCGATATCGCCGGCCGAGCGGGGACCGACCATGTCTTCCTCGTCGACAAGGCCGGCACGCGCCATATCGACGCCTCGCAGGAGCCATTGACCTATTTCCGCAACCTCGTCGCCGATATCGGCGCGCGGACGGAAACGGCCATGGCGCAGGCCCATGTCTTTACGGTCTGCCGTTTGGCGTTGGAGGCGCAGGCCAGGGCCGTGCGTCTGCAAGAGGAACCGGGCCGGGCCATGCCAGGGAGTTCACGCGCATGACAGGCAAGGTCGGCATCGCCATCATCGGGCTTGGGCCGGCTTCGCTGCCGCATTCCAAGAGCCTGCTCGATCTCGCGGATAGCAGCCAGGTGCGCTGGGCGGTCAGCCGCTCACGGGAGCGTGCGGACGCCTTTTCCCAGCAGTTTCCCTTCCCGGTGACAACCGATCTCGACGCTGTTCTGGCGGACCCCGCCGTTGATGCAGCGATTGTTCTGACACCGCCGAGCAGCCATCTCGATGCGTCGGCGCGCTGCCTTGAGGCCGGCAAGCATGTCCTGGTCGAGAAGCCGCTGGAATTAACGAGCGCGCGCGGCGCCCGCCTCGTCGAGGTGGCGCGAAAGGCCGGTAAGGTCTTCGGCGTCGTGCTGCAGCATCGCTTCAGGCCAGCGAGCCTTCGCCTCAAGGCTGCGCTGGACGACGGCGAGCTCGGCAGCGTCGAGGCCGCCTTCCTGCGGGTGCCGTGGTGGCGGCCGCAATCCTATTATGACGAGCCGGGGCGCGGCACGCTGGCGCGCGATGGCGGCGGCGTCTTGCTGACGCAGGCGATCCATTCGCTCGACCTGTTCCGTTCGCTGGTTGGCGTCTCCAAGGTCGTGGCGGCGCAGGCCCGCACCACGGCGTTGCACCGCATGGAGACGGAGGACTACGTCTCGGCCCTGCTCGAAACCGCTGGCGGTGCGCCCGCGACATTGGTCGCGACCACGGCCGCCTATCCCGGCCACCCCGAGCGCATTGAGATCATCGGCGGCAAGGGGTTTGCCGCATTGGTCGGCGGCCGGCTGGAATTGTCGTTCCTCGACGGCCGCTCCGAGATCGTCGAGGCCGAGGGCTCGACCGGCAGCGGCGCCAACATCATGGATTTCCCGCATGACGCCCATCGCGCCGTGATTGCCGATTTCCTCGAGGCGATCACGCAGGGCCGCGATCCGGTCGTGACCGGCGAGGAGGCGCTGACCTCTCAGCGGCTCGTCGACGATATCCTCGCGGCAGCGGGCTGGAAGGCTGGCGAGGGAGCGGTATCATGAGTCCGGGCTCGCGCCGCCGCTCATATGTTCTACGGCAGCTTTGTCTCGGGTCGCAGCCGCACGATCTCGGTGCAGGCGAGCAGCAGGTGGTAGAGCACGCGCACCGGGACCGGTTCGACGATGGCGTGCGCGGCGCTGTCGATCTGGTTGATCCAAAGCCCGGTCTTGCGATCGACGAAGCGGTCGAACATCAGGCGCAGATGCGCGTCGAGCCGGTCGGCTCCGGCCTCGTCGCCCTCGAACTCGATCCGTGCGACGAGCGCCTTGAGATATTCGGTCTGGGGCCAGAGCAGCGCCGCACCGTTCAGGACCGCTCCGTTGGGATCGATCTCGTTGATGATGGGATGCGTCGTACCTTGATCGCGGTGCCGCTCGGCGAAGCCATAGAGCCGGCGCGCGTCGACGCGGGCGCTGGCGGAATGCGTCAATCGCTCATGGTGGTAGAGCAGCCAGGTCCATTCGTAATGGTGGCCGGGCTCGCGGACGAGCCGGCGCGGTTCCGGCCAGGCGCTCCAATCCTCGCCGAAGAACTCCCCGAGCGAAACTGTCGCCTCATCGAGCATGCGCGTGCGCATCAGCGCGACGATGGCGTCCGCGCGCGCGAGCCAGCGCCTGTCGCCGCTCGCTTCGGCCAGAGCGTGGCAGGCTTCGAGCAGGTGCATATGCGGGTTCTGCCGGCGCGGCAGCGTGCCCAGCGTATCCTCGGCGAAGCCGCCGCTCGGGTGGGCGAGGGTCGTCTCTATGAAGCTCATCACCTCCTCAGCGTGCGCGAAGGCTTGGCCGTCACCGCTCGCCTTGCCGTACCAGCCCAGTGCGAACAGCACGAAGGCGAGGTCGTAGAAATCGGACCTGGTATCGACGACCTCTCCGCTCGTTCTGCAGCGATGGCAGAAACGGCCATCGGGGCGCCGGCAGGTCTCCCAGAGGAAGGCCATGCCGTGGCGCGCGGCGTCCAGGGCGCCGGGCACGCCGAGCAGATGGGCGTGGCTGAAGACATAGGTCAGGCGCGCCGTCACCAGCGTGCTGCGGATGTCGCTGCCGGAGGCTGCGCCGCTGGGCTCGAGCATCTCGACGAAGCCGGGCCGGGCGGGGTCGTAGACGCGCGCGAGCCAGCCCGGCAGCAGCGTTTCCCTCAGCCAGCCGGAAAGAGTCTCGGCGGTGTCGGCAGGCATGGCGTCGTCCTTTGCAGGCCCCGGCGTCGGGGCAGCTCGAAGGCGATGTATCGGGACGCCGCGGCTTTCGACAAGTGCGCGGTGCGAGCGCGCGCCATCTCATTTCCGCATCCGCCTCGGCGCTGCGGCCAAGGACGTCAGGCCTGACTCGACGGAGTTCCGGCCTGACGAAGCAACCAAGCAAGGGAGACAAACGATGACAGACGATCAGAGGACAAGAAGGCCGGGCACCTCACGCCGGCAATTCGTCGAAGGCGGCGCAGCCGTGCTGGCGACCCTGCCGGCACTGGGGGCGACGGGTGCCTTCGCGCAGGCGCTGGCGCTGCCAAAATCGCCGGTTGCGATCAGCGTGATCGATGTCGGCGGTGCGCTCGCTTTGCTGCAGAAGCCGCTGGAGAATTATCGCGACGCCAAGAAGAATCTGGTCTCGCGCATGACCTTCACCAAGGCGCCGGCGCCGGAGCTGCCGGGCAAGATCAAGGCAATGCAGGAGGCCGGCCGGGTCGATATCGACCTCATCATCGGCGGCCTGGATGCGCTCTCCGCCGGTATCGAGCAGAATCTCTGGGAACCGCTCCTGCCGGCTCACGCGGCGTCGCTGCCCGATCCGACCAAGATCCTGCTCAAAGCCGCGCTCGACATGCATAATCTCGGCAGCGGCCAGGGCATGTGCGTGGTCTATTACCCCTCCGGTCCGCTGCTCGAATACATGCCGGCCAAGGTCAAGACGCCGCCGACCACGGCCGAGGAGCTGCTGACCTGGACCAAGCAGAACCCCAACCGCTTCCTCTATGCCCGCCCGGCCAATTCCGGTCCGGGTCGTACCTTCATCATGGGGCTGCCCTATCTGCTTGGCGACAAGGATCCCAAGGACCCGGTCAATGGCTGGGACAAGACCTGGGCCTATCTCAAGGAGCTCGGACAGAACATCGAGTACTACCCGACGGGAACTGGCGCGACGATGAAGGAGCTCGGCGACGGCTCGCGCGACATGATCGTCTCGACCACCGGCTGGGACATCAATCCGCGTGCGCTCGGCATCGTGCCGAAGGAAGCCAAGATCCAGACGCTGAAGGGTTTCCACTGGGTCTCCGACGCCCAGTACATGTTCGTGCCCAAGGGCGTCTCGAGCGAGAAGCTCGCCGTCATCCTCGACCTCATCAGCCACACGATGACGCCGGCGCAGCAAGCTTTCACCTATGACGAGGGCTATTTCTATCCGGGTCCGGCGGTGAAGGACGTGCCGCTCTCGATGGCGCCCGAAAGCAGCCAGAAGGCGATCGCCGAATATGGCCGGCCCGAATATGCCGACCTGATCGCCAATAACCCGATCGAGACGCCGCTGACGCCCGACAAGATGGTCGTGGCCTTCCGCCGCTGGGACGAGGAAGTCGGCACCAAGCGGAAATAAGTTGTCCAGCGGCCGGTCCAGGCCCGAAACGAGAAGGCGGCGCGGTTCATCCGCGCCGCCTTTTTCGTATGGGTCCGGTCTCTCGGCTCAGGCGGCTTGCGCGAGGAAGCGCTCGGCGTAGTGGCAGGCGACCAGGCGCTGGTCGAGCTCCCGGGCGGGCGGGCGCTCGCTGCGGCAGAGATCGGTGACATGCGGGCAGCGGGTCGAGAAGACGCAGCCCTTGGGCGGGTTCAGCGGCGAGGGCAATTCGCCCTTCAGCACGATGCGCTCGCGCTTTTCCGTGGTGACGCGCGGCGTCGAGGCGAGCAGAGCCTGGGTGTAGGGGTGCAGCGGGCGCGCGAAGATCGCCTGCTTGGGGCCGTGCTCGATGGCATGGCCGAGATACATCACCATCACGTCGTGGGCGATGTGCCGGACGACGCCGAGATCATGGGAGATGAAGAGATAGGCCAGCCCGAATTCGTCCTGGATATCGGCGAGCAGGTTCAGCACCTGGGCCTGGATCGAGACGTCGAGCGCCGAGACCGGCTCGTCGGCAACCAGCAGCTTCGGCGAGAGGATCAGCGAGCGCGCGATCGCGATGCGCTGGCGCTGGCCGCCCGAGAACATATGCGGGTAGCGGCTGTAATGCTCGGGACGCAAGCCGACCTTGGCCATGATGGCGCGCGCCTTCTCGGTGCGCTCGGCCTTGCTCAGCTTGGTGTTGATCAGCAGCGGCTCCTCAAGGATCGCGCCGATGCGCTTGCGCGGATTGAGCGAGCCGTAAGGGTTCTGGAAGACCATCTGCACCGTACGGCGCAGCCTTGTCTTCTCGGAAGACGGCGGGTGGATCGCGTCGAGGCCGTCGAGCGTCAGCGCGCCCGATGTCGGGGTCTCGATCAGGGTCGCCATCCGGGCGAGCGTCGATTTCCCGCAGCCGGATTCGCCGACGACGGCGAGCGTCTTGCCAGGTTCGACCGTGAAGGAGACCCGGCTCACGGCCTGCAGGCTCGCCGGCGCGCGGAACAGGCCGCGCTTGACCGGATAGGTTTGCGTCAGTTCGCGCGCATCGATGACCGGGTTTGTCACGGCGTCGTCTCCGGGGCCGCGAGCTGATTGCCGCCGGCCGCGCGCAGGGCGTCGCGCTGCGGATCACCGAGCGGGTAGTGGCAGCGGATCTGCCCGTCCTGCCAGGGCCGCAGCTCCGGCTGGACCAGGCGGGAATGATCAGTGGCATAAGCGCAGCGCGGGCTGAACAGGCAGCCCTTGGGCCGGTCATGCAGGCCCGGCACCATGCCGGGAATGGTCGCGAGCCGATGCTCGCCCTCGCTGCGCTCGGGCAAGGCGGCGAGCAGCGCTGCGGAATAGGGGTGCTGCGGGGCCGCGAAGAGCGAGGCGACGTTGCGCTCTTCCATGATCTGGCCGGCATACATCACCATGATGCGCTGCGCCGTCTCGGCGACCACGCCCATATTATGGGTGATCAGGACAAGGGCCATGTCGCGCTCGCGCTGCAGCGAGATCAGGAGATCGAGGATCTGCGCCTGGATGGTGACGTCGAGCGCGGTGGTCGGCTCGTCGGCGATCAGCAGGCGCGGATTACAGGCGATCGCCATGGCGATCATCACGCGCTGGTTCATGCCGCCCGACAACTGGTGCGGATAGGCCTTCATCCGGCTCTCGGGAGCGGGAATGCCGACCTGCTCGAGCAGTTCGATCGCGCGCCGGCGCGCCGCCTTGCCGTCCATGCCCTCATGCTTCCTGAGCGTCTCTGCGATCTGGAAGCCGATGGTGAAGCAGGGATTGAGGCTCGTGCTGGGCTCCTGGAAGATCATCGCGACATCCTTGCCGGTGAGCTTGCGGCGCTCCCGGTCGGACATGGCGAGCAGGTCACGTCCGCCGAACATCAGGCGGTCGGCGGTGATCTTGCCGGGATAGGCGACGAGGCCCATCAGGGCGAGCATGGTGACGCTCTTGCCGGAGCCGGACTCGCCGACGACGCCGAGGATCTCACCCTCGTCGAGCGTCAGGCTGATGCGGTCGACGGCCTTCAGCGTGCCGGCGGAGGTCGGGAATTCGACACTCAGATTCTCGATTTCGAGCAGCGGCATTGTTCTAGCGTTTCAGTTTGGGGTCGAGGGCGTCGCGCAAGCCATCGCCGAGCAGGTTGAAAGCGAGCACGGTGATCAGGATCGCCAGGCCCGGCAGCGTCACCACCCACCAGGCGCGCAGCACGAACTCCCGCGCATCGGCCAGCATCGTGCCCCATTCCGGCGTCGGCGGCTGCGCGCCCAGGCCGAGGAAGCCCAGCGCTGCGGCGTCCAGGATCGCTGTGGAGACGCCGAGCGTCGCCTGCACGATCAAGGGGGCGGTGCAGTTGGGCAGCACTTCGCTGAACATCAGTCGCAGGGTGCCTGCGCCGCTGACTTTGGCGGCGACGACATAGTCCTTCGAGGTCTCGGCGATGACGGCGGCGCGCGTGATCCGGACATAATGCGGCAGAACCACGATCGCGACGGCCAGCATCGCGTTCATCAAGCCCGGCCCCAGGATCGCGACGATGACGATGGCGAGCAGCAGGCTCGGCATCGTCAGCACGATGTCCATCAATCGCATGATGATGATTTCGGTGATGCCCTTGAAGAAGCCCGCGACCAGGCCGAGCACGATGCCCAGCGCCATGGCGAGCGCCACCACGGCGATGCCGATGACCAGCGAGAGGCGCGCGCCATAGAGCAGGCGCGAGAGAATGTCGCGGCCGATTGCGTCGGTGCCGAGCGGATAGCTCCACGAGCCGCCTTCCTGCCAGGCCGGCGGTTTCAGGAAGACAGCGTTGTTCGTCAGATAGGGCGAATGCGGCGCCAGCACCTCGGCGAAGACGGCCGCCAGCAGCACGAGGACGATGACGACGAGGCCTGCGACTGCGCCGCGATTGGCGCTGAAATAGCTCCAGAACTCGCGCAAGGGATGAGGCGGGGCGCCAGCATGGGCGGTCGCGCTCGGGGCTTCCAGGGTTTCGGCGGTCATGGTTCAGCGCCCCTCAACGTGCATGGCGGATGCGGGGGTTGATCAGACCGTAAAGCAGATCGACGAACAGATTGACGCTCATCACGACGACGCCGATCAAAAGCGTGCCGCCTTGCAGGATCGGGTAGTCGCGCCGGCTGATCGCTTCGATCAGCCATTTGCCGATGCCCGGCCAGGAGAAGATCGTCTCGGTCAGGATCGCGCCGGTGAACAGCACGCCGACCTGCAGGCCGATGACCGTGATGACCGGAATCAAGGCGTTGCGCAGGGCGTGCAGCGCGACGACGCGCAAAGGCGCCATGCCCTTTGCGCGCGCGGTGCGGATATAGTCCTCGCCGAGCACCTCCAGCATGGCCGAACGCGTCATGCGCGCGATCACGGCGAGCGGCACGGTGCCGAGCACGATCGAGGGCAGGACGAGATGCGACAGCGCCGATTTGAAGGCGTCCCAATCGCCCGCCAGCAGGCTGTCGACGGTGAGGAAACCGGTGACGGGCTCAATGTAATATTGAACCGCGATGCGGCCCGAGACCGGTGTGATGCCGAGCTGGACCGAGAATAGCAGGATCAGCAGCAGGCCCCACCAGAAGATCGGCATGGAATAGCCCGTCAGCGACAGGCCCATCACACCGTGGTCGAAGATGGAGTTTCGCTTGACCGCCGCGATGATGCCGGCGGGCAGCCCGATCGCCAGCGCGATGAAGATGGCGCAGAGCGCGAGCTCGATCGTCGCCGGGAAGAGCGCGTTGAATTCCGAGATCACGCTCTCGCGGGTGACGATCGACTTGCCGAGGTCGCCATGCAGCACGCGGTCGATATAGATGCCGTACTGGACCAGCAGCGGCCGGTCGAGGCCGAGCTCCTTGCGCAGTATCTCATGGCGCGTCGCGTCGATGCCGCGCTCGCCGGCCATGGTTTCGATCGGGTCGCCAGGCACGAGCCGGATCAGGAAGAAGGCCAGCATCGTGATGCCGATGAAAGTCGGGATCACGAGACTGACGCGTGTGAGGATGAAGCGAAGCATCGGAGCCCCAGTCTTGTCGGCCTGTTCGCCGCGTGAACCGATCGTCGCGACAGATTTTATTTGGTCCTGTTACAACAAGGTCGAGCGCGCCTGCAAATCCTGCCTGTGGATTAGGCAATCCGGGCGCGGCTTTGAGAGGCCCGCGCCCGGTTTTTCAAATCATTTCGCCAGCGAGACGCCGACGAAGGGCTGGCCGCCGAAGAAATGGATCTTGTAGTTCTGCACGTCCTTGCGCACCGGTGTGAAGGCCTGCGCGTTGGCGAAGAGCAGTCCGCCGACATCCTCCTGGAAGATCTCCTGCATGCGCACGAACATCTTGGTGCGCTCGGCCTGGTCGGTGATCGTGTTGGCCTTGGTCAGGAGGTCGGAGAACTCCTTGTTGCACCAGCGCGCCCGGTTGGCGCCGGATTTGACGCCGTCGCAATGCCAGCCCGAGAGCAGGATCTGGCTCGGATCGGGATAGTCCCAGGTGTAGCCGAACATGCCGACCTCATGGTCGCCGGCACGGCCGCGCTTGAGGTATTCGCCCCATTCATAGCTCTGAATCTCGGCCTGGACGCCGATCTTGGCCCAGTCGGCCTGGATCAGTTCGGCGGCACGCCGGCCATTGGGCATATAGGCGCGCACCACTGGAATGGCCCAGAGCACGGTCTTGAACCCGTTGGGGTAGCCGGCCTCGGCGAGCAGCGCCTTGGCCTTCTCGGGGTCGTAAGGGCGCGGCTTCAACGCGTCGTCATGCGACCAGAGCGAGGGCGGCACGAGCGCCGCCGCCTGCTTGCCGGTGCCCTGATAGACCGCGTCGATGATGGCGGGGATATTGGTGCCGTAGACCAGCGCCTCGCGCACGCGCTTGTCGTCGAAGGGCTTCTTCTGCTGGTTGAAGGCGAGGAAGCTCTGATCGGCAATGCTGCCCGAGAGCATGGTCAGGTTGGAGTCGGCCCGCATCGCCGGCAGATCGCCTGGATTGGGATAGCGCGCGATCTGGCATTCGCCGGACTTGACCTTGGCATAGCGCACCGAGGCGTCGGGCGTGATCACGAAGATCAGGTCGCTGACCAGCGCCATGCGGTCGCGATTGCCGACTGCCTTGGTCCAATGGTCCGGCACCGCCTTGAAGCGGATCGTCGCATCCTTCTGGTAGACGACGAGCGAGAACGGCCCGGTGCCGATCGGCGCCTGATTGACCTGTTCGGGTGTGCCTGCCTTCATCATCGCATCGGCATATTCGGCCGAGAGGATCGACATCGGCTCGACCGAGAGCGCGCTCAGGAGCGGCGCATAAGGCTTGGTCAGCGTAACTTTGAGGGTGTAGTCGTCGAGCTTCTCGACCGCCTTCAGGCTCGGCTTCACGATCTCGCCGAAGAACTGGTAATTCGAGCCGCCGACTTTGTAATAGGGGTGGTTCTCGTCGAACATCCGCGTGATCGTGAAGACCACGTCGTCGGCGTTGAAGTCGCGCGTCGGCGTGAAGATCTTGCTGGAGTGCCATTTCACGCCGCGGCGCAGCTTGAAGGTGTAGGTCAGGCCGTCATCCGAGATCGACCAGGATTCGGCGAGGCTGGGAATGATCTGAGAGCCGCCGCGCTCGGTCGTGACCAGCTTGTCGTAGATTTGCGCCGCGACATCATAGGCTGTGTTCTGCGACGAGAACTGCGGGTTGAGGAAGTCGGGGCTGGCCTCGGAGCAAACGACGAGAGCCTGCGCGCCGGCCGTACTCGGCAGCAGGAGGGCGCTCAAGCCAAGGGCCGCAGCGGCGGCGAACATGCGAACGGACATGGTGGTTTCTCCGAAGACGATCAAAGGCCGAGCTGGACGCGAAAAACCGGTTCCCACTTTTTCGCATCCTGCTCTAGCAAAACGGGCGCGGCTCGAAAGCCACGCCCAGCCGTCAATGCATCAGGCGGGCCAAGGCCTCAATTGGTGATGTCGACGCCGTAGAAGACATGACGGCTGAAGGGTGAAAGCTTGAAGTCCTTCACCTCCTTGCGGATCGGCTTCAACTGCACCGCGTGCGCAATGGTGAACCAGGGCGACTGCTCCTTGAAGATCACCTGGGCCTGGCGATAGAGCTCGGTGCGCTGCGCCGGATCGGAGATCGTCTTGGCCTTCAGCACCAGATCCTCGAAGGGCTGGTAGCAGAACTTCGCGACGTTGCCGCCGTTGTTCTTGGAGGCAGCGCAACCCAGCAGCGTGTGCAGGAAGTTGTCCGGATCGCCATTGTCGCCGGTCCAGCCGAACATGCCGGTCTGGTGCTCGCCTGCCTGCAGGCGCTTGCGGTATTCGCCCCATTCGAACGTCTTGATCTCGGCCTTGATACCGACCTTGGCGAGGTCGGCCTGCATCAATTCGGCGATGCGCTTGGCGTTGGGATTATACGGACGCTGCACCGGCATCGCCCAGAGGTCGATCTCCAGCCCGTTCGGATAGCCCGCCTCGGCCAGCTCCTTCTTGGCCGCCGCCGGATCATAGGGATCGTCCTTGATCGTCTCGTTATAGGACCACATCGAGGGCGGGATCGGGTTGATCGCGGCGATGCCGCTCGACAGATAGACCGCGTCGATGATCGCCTGCTTGTTGATCGCCTTGTTGACCGCGTGGCGGACCTTGACGTCGTCGAAGGGCTTCTTGGTGGTGTTGTAGGCGAGGTAGCCGATGTTCAGGCCCGGCTGCTCCAGGATCTGGACATTGGCGTCCTTCCTGATCGCGTCCAGATCGGCCGGATTCGGATAGGGCATGACATGGCATTCGCCCTTCTGAAGCTTGGCCCAGCGGACGGAGGCGTCAGGCGTGATCGCGAAGATCAGGTCGTCGATCTTGGCCTTGCCCGCCCAGTAATCCGGGAAGGCTTTGTAGCGGATGATCGCGTCCTTCTGGTACTGCACCAGCGAGAACGGGCCGGTGCCGATCGGGTCCTGATCGATCTTTTCGGGCGTGCCGGCCTTGAGCATGGCGTCGGCATATTCCTTGGACTGGATGCTGGCATATTGCATCGCGAGGTCGGAGAGGAACGGCGCCTCAGGCTGGTTGAGCGTGATCTTGACGGTGTAGTCGTCGATCTTCTCGACCGATTTCAACAGCTTGGGCATGCCCATGTCGTTGAAGTAGGAGTGGTTCGAGCTGGTGACCTTGTAATAGGGGTCGCTCTCCTTCCACTGCCGGTCGATCATGAAGATGAAGTCGTCGGCGTTGAAGTCGCGCGTCGGCTTGAAGGCACGGGTGTTGTGCCACTTCACGCCTTTGCGCAGGCTGAAGGTGTAGGTCAGCCCGTCCGCCGAGATATCCCATTTCTGGGCGAGCGCCGGCTCGACCTTGGTGCCGCCGCGCTCGAACTGCACGATGGTGTCGTAGATCTGGGTGTTGGCGTCGAAGGAGGTGCCGGTGGTGTTGATGCTCGGCGCGAAATTCTCGGGGCTGCCTTCGGAGCAATAGATCAGGGTCTTGGCCATCAGCGGCTGCGCCGCCATCAGGGCCGACGCCGAGAGCGTGGCCAGCAAAATCTTCTTCATAATCAGCTTCCCCAGTTTGTGATCGCACGGTTCAGGGTCGTTCATGCCCAACTCCGTTCGATCTTTCATGGGACCATGGCGCGAGCCTCGGCCCGGCCGGAACTTGGTCCCGATTGGGACGGAGCTTATTGGAATGCGAGCAAGCTGGGTAGCGGATTTGCGGGGGTTGTAAGGACAGGTGTCTTATCCAAATGGCTCAGATGCCAAATTGCTCAGATGTCTGGTACAGGATCGTCGTGACCGCCGTTTCAGCGACAGAAATCGGCGCAAGCCTGGTCCCAGAACGCAGTGTTGGCCGCCGGCTGCGGAATGGACGGGCGCGGCTTGCTGCCGGGCAGGTCGGTCGGCGTCGGGCTGACCTTGTCCCACCAGCCATGGGCGCATTGCGAGCGCCAGGCCATCTGGTCGGAGATCGAGGTGTCTTCGCGGGCGAGCGCCGCATCCAGAGCCTCGCAGCTCTGGCGCAGAATGGCATCATGCGCGTCCGAGGGGGTGTTGGCGTAGTCGTGGAAGGCTTCGGTGAAAGTCTCCATCTCGCGGGCGATATGGGGCCATTGCGTGCGCTCGAGATTCCAGGCCTGCATCCACTCGCTCACGACGGTCTCCACAGCCTCGACCTTCGGTTTGCCGGCGACCTTTTTCGCGGTCGTCAGCATATGGCGCATCAATTCGGCGCGGGCGTGGATGTGGCGGGCGGCAAGCGCGGCCTGCTTCATGCGCGCGATGGCGCCTGCCGCTTCCTGCTGAAGCTCTTCGACGAAATGGGGCATGCGGATCTCCTCGAGAGCGTTTTCGAGCGAAGTGGACACCGGTTCGCGTGAAAAAACGCGCGCCGGCGGCTTCCGGTCAGGGGAGGGTGGCGAGGCGCGCGGTCATGCGCTCGAACAGTTCATGGGCTTGCACGCCCGCGACGACATGGGCATTGGCCGGGCGCTTCAGCCGGCCGTTCCAGTCGATCGTCGTGCGGCCGCGCTGGGAGCCGTCCGAGGTCTCGACCGCGACGAAGCAATCGCGTCCCTCGAACAGTTCAGGCCAGAGCAGGAAGGCGATGACGCAAGGGTCATGCATCGGGTGGCCGGCCGTGCCGAGCCCACCAGGCCGCGGCCGTGTCAGCATGCCGTGGATTGCCTTGCCGGTCGCGGTGCCGAGCGAGCCGATCGCGGCGACCTGCTGATGGCTCGCGATCGCCTGATGCGTCACGCCGAGCCCCATCATCACGATCGGCCGGCCTGAAGCATAGACGATCGCGGCGGCGTGGGGGTCGACATAGATGTTGAACTCGGCCGCCGGCGTCATGTTGCCGAGCCCGAGCGCCCCGCCCATCGAGACGATGCGTTTCACCTTCGGCAGAATGTCGGGCGCGAGGCGGAAGGCGAGCGCGAGATTGGTCAGCGGCCCGAGCGGGCAGAGCGTGACACTGTCATCCGGCGCAGCGCGGCAGAGTGCGATGATCGCCTCGACGGCATGGCCGGGTGCGGGCTCGCTTTGGGGCGGCGGCAGATCGGCGCCGGCCAGCCCGTCCGGCCCGCAGACGAATTCGGCGGTTTCGAGCGGGACGAGCAGGGGGCTTTCCGCACCGCGATGGACGGGTGTCGCGGCACCGGCAAGCTCGCGGATGCGCAGCGCATTCGCGGTGGTCTGGGCGACCGGGACATTGCCGGCGACCGTCGTGATGGCGCGCAGGTCGAGCCGGTCGCTGCTGGCGAAGGCGAGCAGCAGGGCAACCGCATCGTCCTGGCCCGGATCGGTGTCGATGATGATCGTTTCGCGCATCGCTTCAGGCCGCCTTGGCGTTGCCGCTCATGATCATATGGGCGATGTCGTCGGCGCTGAGATCGCCGATCGGCCGGTCGACATATTTGCGGCCTGCTCCCATGATCACGACCCGGTCGGCCAGCGCCACGACATCGCGCATGTTGTGGCTGATCAGGATCACGGTGCGGCCATCCGATTTCAGCTTGCGGATCAGGTCGAGCACCAGCGCCGTCTCCTTGACGCCGAGTGCCGCCGTCGGCTCGTCCATAATGATGATCTCGGCGTTCCAGCGCAGGGCGCGCGAGATCGCGACCGCCTGGCGCTGGCCGCCGGAGAGCCGCTCCACCGGGCGGTCCATGTCGGCGACCGTGACCGAGAGCTGCGCGAGGAAGCCGCGCGCCTGCTCGCGCATCCCAGCCTTGTCGAGCACGCGCAGGAAGGGCAGCAGGACCGGCCTCGTCAGCTCCGAGCCCATGAAGACGTTCTGGGCGATGGAGAGACGCGGGGCGAGGGCGAGATCCTGGTAGATCGTTGCGACGCCATGCTTGAGGGCCTCCTGCGGCGAGGCGAAAGCGACGGGCTTGCCGCGCATGGCGAGCGCGCCGGCCGTCGGCTCTTCTGCGCCAGAGATGACCTTGATCAGGCTCGACTTGCCCGCACCATTGTCGCCGCAGATCGCCACGACCTCGCCGGGGAAGATGTCGAGATCGACCTCGCGCACGGCGGCGACGGCGCCATAGCTCTTGCTGACGCCGCGCAGCGAGAGGAGGGGAGTGGATTCTGTCATATGTCGGAACCAGTTCGCAAAAGGCGTCGCGCCCTTCCCGTCATGCTCGCCCTTGTGGCGAGCATCCACGTCTTGAACACGCCCCTCGACCAGCGAAGACGTGGAGGGTCGGGACAAGCCCGACCATGACGGGTGAAGGAGCGCACGGACCCCTTCAAGGCTTCACTTCAGAAATTTGTCGACATTGGTCTTGTCGACCAGCACGGCCTCGGTGAAGAGATAAGGGCCGCTCGTCACCGTCTCCTTCGGCTTCTTGTCGATGGCGATGGTCTGGATGGCGTCGACCGCCTGCTTGCCCATCTCCTCGAAGGGGATTGAGACGGTGGCGGTGAAGGTCGAGGCCGGGTCGGCGATGCGGGCATAGGTTTCCTTGCCGCCATCGACCGAGACCAGCGGGATCTGGCCCTTCTTGACGCCTTGAGCCTGCAGCAGGTCGTCGATGATGTAGGCCTGGCCGTCGAAGGAGGCCCAGATGCCGTTGATCTTGCCCTGGTTCTGCAGCAGCAGCGCCTGCATGCCGGCGCGGACATCATCCCTCCAGCTCTGGGTGCGGGCCATTGAGAACTTGCCGAGCTCCTTCACGCCCTGGTTCTCGGCCAGCACATTGTCCAGCACCTTGCCGCGGATGCGCGAGGCGACGTTGAGGTCGAAGCGGGCGGTGACGATGTTGCCCTGATAACCGAGCTGGCCGAGCAGATAGAGCGCGGCATCGGCGCCGATCTTGTATTCATTGCTCTGGATGTCGAAGAGCGCATGCGGGCTCGCGCCGGACTGCACGGTGATCACCGGGATCTTGGCGTCCTTGGCCGCCTTGAACTGAGCGTCGGCCTCGACCGGCTTGCCCATCGCGATGATGATCGCATCGACCTTCTTGGCGATCAGCGCGTCGAACTGCTCGGCATGCTTGGGCAGCGAGCCCTCCGAATTCAGCAGCGTCACGCCCCAGCCCTTGGCCTTGGCGGCGGCGGCAGCCGCATTGGCGACGCGCGCATGCGTCTCCGAGGAGAACTGGAAGCCGATGACGCCGACCTCGAAGGCTTCAGCCGATTGGCAAAGCGCGAGCAGCGCCGCAGTTACGACCAGGAATTTGCGAAACCCTGACATGATGACCTCTCCCCCTGTCTTTTAGACCATGAACGCCGTTAGACCTTGAACGCCGCCTTCTTCATCGCGCTGGCCGAGAAGGCGACCGAGCCGATGATGATGACGCCGAGAACGATATCCTGAGCGTAATAGGGTGCGCCCATCATCACCAAGCCATTGCCGAGAACCTTCAGCACCAGCGCGGCGAAGACCGTGCCCGGCACATTGGGCTTGCCGGGCTCGAACATGGTCATGCCGAGCAGCACGGCGGCGATCGCATAGAGCAGGTAGTCGCCCGCCATATTGGGCGCGGCCGAGGACAGGCTTGCCGCCAGCAGCATGGCCGTGATGCCGGCGAAGAGACCGGTCAGCAGCAGGCCGATCCGCTTCATCCTGCCTGTTGCGATGCCAGCGAGCCGCGCCGCTTCGTCGGCCTCGCCGGTCGCCACCATATGCGCGCCGGTGCGGGTCCATTTGACCAGGCCATAGGCGAAGAGCGTGACTGCCGTCATCCAGAGGACGAGATTGGGAATGCCGAATGTGGTGCCGCGCGCCAGGCCGGTGAAATTCACCGGCCAGCGCCCGACGAAGGCGATGCCCTGCGTGATCATGAAGGCCAGCCCCTTGGCGATCGCCGCCGTGCCCAGCGTCATGATCAGGGAGGGGATGCGCAGCACGGTGACGCCCAAGCCGTTGAACGCGCCGAGCGCGCCGCCGACGCCGATCGCAGCCACGACGGCAACGACGGGCGGATATTGCGATTGGATCAGCCAGCCGCAGACGACGGCGGCAAGGCTCGCCGTCTCAGCGATCGAGAGATCGAGCTCGGCGACAGTGAAGGCGAGCGCGAAGCCGAGCGCCAGGATGGCGAGGAAACTCGTATCCTTCAGCACATTGACGATGTTGGTCGCGCTGGCGAAATTCGGCGCGAAAACCAGGAAGAAGGCGATCAGGACCAGCCCGGCGATAGCCGTGCCATAATATCCGATCACATCGCGCCAGTTGATCCCGAGCACGGCCTCATGCCCCCTTGGCGATGGTCGAGATCGGCGACAGGATCTCGATGCCACCTGTGATCGGGATCAGCGCGCCGGTGACGAAGGCGGCTCCGGGCGAGAGCAGGAAGGCGATCACGGCTGCGACATCCTCGGGTCTGCCCAGCCGGCCGAGCGGCGTGCGGGCCGCCGCGCCCGCGACCAGGGTGTTGAATTGCTGCGCGAAGCCACCGCGCACCATCGGCGTGTCGATGATGCCGGGAGCGACTGCGTTGACCCGGATCCCATGCGGGCCGAGCTGCTGGGCCATGCCATAGGTCAAGGTGGCGACGCCACCTTTGGCTGAGCCGTAGGCGAGATTTGCACCGCCATTGGCATGGGCGATCGAGGAGATGTGGACGATGGCGCCGCCCTCGCCCTGCGCGATCAATTGCTTCGTCACGGCCTTGGAGATGCGGAAGACCGCCGACAGGTTGATGTCGAGGAGCTTGTCCCACTCATCGTCTTCCATTTCGACGAGCGTGACGGATCGGGAAGCTCCCGCCGCGGTGACGAGGTTGTCGAGCCGGCCAAAGCGCGCGATGGCGAGGTCGACGAGTTGCTGCGGTAAATCGTGGTCGCGGACATCGCCGGCAATCGTTGCGACCTCGCCGCCTGAGCGGGCGATCCCTTCGGCCATCTCCTCAAGCTGTGCGGCGTCGAGCCCGGAGAGGACGAGCCGATGGCCGGCAGCCGACAGCATGGCGGCGAGTGCGCCGCCGATGCCGCCTGAAGCGCCGGTGATGAGCGTGACAGGAGCGCTCATGGCGCGGGCCTCCTTGCGGTCAGGGCGTCGGTGCCGTGCGACAGGGCCGCAAGCTCGGTCGAGATCGGCGCGAGCGCCGCTTCGCTGCGGCGGTAGAGCGAAAACAGGTTGTCGTAGAGCGCGGCGCGTGCCGGGTCGGGCTCGAAGCGCGCGGAGACGCTGACCAGCGCAGCTTGCGCCTCGGCAAGCGAGGTGAAGCGACCGAGCCCCGTCCAGGCAACGATCGCCGCGCCCAGGATGCCAGGCTCCTTCGCATGGCCAACGACGACCGGACGCTGGCAGATATCGGCCTTGATCTGGCACCAGAGCCGGTTGTTGGCCGCGCCGCCGCCGAAGCGGATTTCCGAGACGGGCGCACCGAGCGCGGCTTCCGCGCGCTCCAGCACGATCCGGTTGAGGAAGGCGACGCCTTCTAGCACCGCCCAGGCGAGGTCGGTCGCGCCATGCTGGCGGTTGAGGCCGATGAAGGCGCCACGCAGCGACGGATTCCAGTAAGGCACGCGCTCGCCTTGCAGATAGGGCAGGAAGAGCAGCGGCTGGGCGTGGCGTGGTCCGGCGAGCAGGGCGTCGATATCGCGTCCGATGGCGGTGTGGTCGCCATCGCCGCGTGCCAGCAGCGACAATAGCCAGGACACCGTATCGGCACCGTTCTGGCTGGGGCCGCCGAGCTGCGATACGCCGCGCCAGTCAACGGTCATCAACCCCTCGGCTTCCGCTGCGCGCTCGCTGACGACACCAAGCACTTCGGTTGTGCCGGAGATGTTGTAGGCATAGCCGGGCCGCATGGCGCCGAGCCCGGCGACGGCGGCCCAGGTGTCGTTGGACGAGCAGAACACCGGCACCCCCGCGATCACGTCGAACGGCGCGGGCAAATCGGCCTGGACCGGTCCGACGGCCTGGCAAGGCTCCAGTACCTCGGGCAGGATCGCAGGGGAGAAGCCGACCGCGGCGAGCGGGTCAATGCCTGCGACGATCTCGGCGGAGGCAAGCAGGCGCGCCATCGAGACCGGATCGCCGGCCTGGCGACCGGTCAGCCTGAAATTCAGATAGTCCTTCGGCTCCAGCACCGAACCGAGGCCCGGGAACGTCGCCTCCTCCTCGTGCAGTTCTTGCTCATGCAGCCAGGCGAGGCGCGCCAGGGGATGGAAGGCGTTGATCCGCGCGCTTTCGGGATGCGCGTCGCCAAGCCGCTCGCGCAGGCGGGTGGCGGCGGCTTCCGAGCGCGTGTCCTTCCAGGTCATGGCAGGGCGCAACGGCTCTCCACCGCGTCCGAGGAAAACTTGTGTACGCGTGACGCCGCAGATCGCCACGGCCTGGACATGAGAGAACAGTGCCGGCTGCGCCTTCGCGATTGCGGAGCAGGCTTCGATCAGGATCTGCCACCATGCGGTCGGGTCGATCTCCGACCAGCCCATCCGGTCGAGGCTCACCGGCCCCGGAATCATGCTCTCGGCGAGCGTCACGCCCTGGGCATCGACGAGCGCGGCACGGAAACTCGTGCCGCCGAGATCGCAAGCGAGGACGACGCTCATGGCGCGACACCCGGAGCCCGGCGCTGAATGATGAAGCGGTCGATGGCCTGGAGGATCAAGTTAGTGCCGATCTCGATGATCGTCGTAGGTAAGCGGAAGGCAATGCTCCAGGCAGCCGGCAATGTCCTGACGATCGATCACAATACGGCCCCTCTCCGGCGCCGCATGTGAGGGACAAGCCCGGGATAAATCAAGCCGGCGCGAGCGGCGCCCGCTGCAGTCCCCCGGGTCGTTTGCCGAATGGCGGGATCGAGGTTGGTCGGTTCAGGCTCCGTTCTTCATCAACTCCTTGGCGATGATCGTGCGCTGGATCTGGTTCGTGCCTTCATAGATCTGGGTGATCTTGGCGTCGCGGTAGAGGCGCTCGACCTCGAAACCTTGGATGTAGCCGGTGCCGCCGAAGATCTGCACGGCGTTGGCGGTCTGGGCGACGGCCATGTCGCTGGCAAAACATTTGGCGATCGAGGCGGCCGAGGTCGCCGAGGCTCCAGCGTCGATCAGGCCGGCAGCCCGTTCGACCAAAGCGCGGCCGGCGGCGATGTCCTTGGCCATATCAGCCAGCATCCATTGCAGGCCCTGGTTCTCGAGGATCGGCTTGCCGAACTGGCGGCGCTCCCGGGCGTAGCCGAGCGCGGCCTGCAGCCCGGCCTGGGCGATGCCGACCGCCAGCGCGCCGATGCCAACGCGGCCCTTTTCCAGCACGCTCATCATGATGTGGAAGCCGCGATTGATCTCGCCGAGCAAGGCATCGGCCGGCAGCAGGACATCGTCGAAGCTCAGGCCGCCGACCTGGCTCGCGCGCTGGCCCATCTTGTGCTCCTTCTGGCCGCGCGAGACGCCCTTGGCGTGCAGATCGACGATGAAGATGCTCATGCCGCGATGCCTGGCCTGCGGGTCGGTCGAGGCGAGCACGAAGCCGAGATCGGCGACCGGCGCGTTGTGGATCCAGAGCTTGCCGCCGTTCAGCACCCAGCCCTCGGCTGTGGGCTTCGCCGTCGTCCTGACATTGGACAGATCCGAGCCGGCCTCCGCCTCGGTGAGGCAATAGGCGACGCGGGTGCGGGCCTTGAGGATATCCGGCAGATGGCGTGCCTGCTGCGCGGCTGTGCCGTAGCGCGTGAGCAGCGTCCCGATCAGCTCGACCAAGCCGCATTGGTCGGCGATCGAGGCGTAGCCCCGGGACAACTCCTCCATGACGATTGTGTAAGCCAGCGTGTCGAGCCCCGTCCCGCCGAGCGCTTCGGGGACGGTGATGCCGAACAGGCCGAGTTCGGCCATCTGCCGGTAGATCTCGGCTGGAAAGGCCTCGCTGCGGTCGAGTTCCACTGCCGCGGGACGGATGACATCGTCTGCGAAACGGCGCGTGGTGTCGCGGATCTGGTCGTAGATGGCGGTGTCGATTGTCATGGCGGCGGCCGGACTTTCGAGGTTGCGAGGAGCAAGGTGGCGAGGCGGGCGTCAGGACGAAAGTTCGATCGTTCGGGAGATACCCTCATTGGTTGGGCGCTGCTGCCTCGACTTTAGAGCCAGAGGAGGCTTGCCTTGTGCGCGGGATACAAGGCGGCTCTCGTTCGAAAGTCGGTTCCTCCTTTGGCGCGTCATGCTCCAGATCACGTCGCATTCGGACGGTTCCGTCCGAATGCGACGTGATCGATTCTCAAAGTTTAGAGCATCGCTAGTTTGGAGCATCGCTCTTGTGAAAAACCGGTACCCACTTTTTCGCGCAATGCTCTAAGGAACGAGTTGATGAGCTGCGCCGCTTGCCGGAGTGATGTGGTTCGCGCGACTTTTAAAACACGGTGGCCGGGTTCAACCGACTCCAGACGATCTGGGAATAAGGAAACCTGGTCTTGATCGAGCCTGCGCCGCCCGCTTGTTCCTGTCGCCCTGTCCGGATGCGGCGCTGACATGGGCTATCAATTCGAATTCGCGGATGTCTTCGCCTATTGGCCGGATCTGCTTGCGGGCGCGCTCCACACGCTGGTGCTGTCGGGGGTGGCCATGGCGATCGGCATGGTCGTGGCGGTGCTTGGCGCGCTCGGCAAGACATCGGGCCCGCGCTGGCTGCAATGGTTCCTCGACGGCTATATCGAGGCGATCCGCAACACGCCCTTCCTGATCCAGATCTTTATGATCTATTTCGGCTTGCCGGCGGCCGGCATCCGATTGTCCTCCGACACGGCTGCCATGCTCGCGCTCGTGGTCAATGTCGGCGCCTATGGCATCGAGATCATCCGCGCCGGCATCGAGAGCATCTCCAAGGGCCAGATCGAGGCGGGCAAGTCACTGGGCCTGCGGCCCCTGCAGATTTTCCGCTTCATCATCCTGAAGCCGGCGATCCAGGCGATCTATCCGTCGCTGACCAGCCAGTTCATCCTGCTGATGCTGAATTCGAGCGTCTGCTCGGCGATCGCGGCGAGCGAGCTGACGGCTGCTGCCGGCGATATCCAGTCGCGCACTTTCCGCAGCTTCGAGGTCTATTTCATCGTGACCTGCATGTATTTCGCCATGTCGGTGCTGTTCTGGGGCGTTTTCGCCGCCATCGAACGCATCTGGCTGCGCAAACCCAGCCTGCGCTAGAGCATTGCGCGAAAAAGTGGGTACCGGTTTTTCGTGGGAGCAATGCTCTAAGCTTTAGAATCGATCACGTTTTTCGCGTTCGGGCGGAACCGTCCGAAGGCGACGTGATCTGGGAGAGCCGACAATGCGCGTCCTCAGCGAAGGCGACATCTTCTTCATCGTGACGGCCGTCCGCTGGACGCTGCTTCTCTCCCTGGCCGCCTTCATCGGCGGCGGCATCGGCGGGCTCGTTGTGGCGCTGGCGCGCACGGCGGAGTTCAAATGGCTGCGCTTCCTGGCGCTCGGCTACATCAAGATCTTCCAGGGCACGCCGCTCCTGATGCAGCTCTTCCTGGCCTTCTTCGTGCCGGGCATCTTCGGCATCGACGTCGATCCCTGGGGCGCCGCGGCGGTGGGCCTGTCGCTGCACGCCAGCGCCTTTCTCGGCGAGATCTGGCGCGGCTCGATCGAGGTCGTGCCGCGCGGTCAATCCGAGGCCGCGCGCGCACTCGGCCTGACCTATGTGCCGCGCATGTTCCTGATCATCATCCCGCAAGCCTTCCGCATCGCAATTCCGCCGACGATCGGGTTCCTGGTGCAGTTGATCAAGGGCACCTCGCTCGCCTCGATCATCGGCTTCGTCGAGATCACGCGCGCGGCGCAGATCATCAACAACGCGACGTTCCGCCCCTTCACGATCTTCGCGCTCGTCGCGCTCGTCTATTTCCTGATCTGCTGGCCGCTCTCGGCCTATAGCAAGATCATGGAGCGGAGACTGGCCGTCGCAAGCCGGTGAGTGACAATGATTAGAAAAACACCATCGAAATCACAGGAGAAACGACCATGACCATACTGAAGACGATATCCCGCAGGGCCATATTCCGCAGAGCCATGAGCCTGACGCTGGCGCTCGGCCTCGCGGCGGCGCTGCTGCCGTTCAGCCGCAACGCCGCTTCGGCCGCGACGCCAGACGAGATCAAGGCGCGCGGCAAGTTTCTGGTCGGCGTGCTGACCGACTATCCGCCGTTCGGCGGTACCGACGCCAACCAGAAGCCGGCGGGCTACGATGCTGATGTCGCCGTGCTGATGGCGAAGTCGCTCGGCGTGCCGCTCGAGCTCGTCCCGGTGACCGGCCCCAACCGCATCCCCTATCTCCTGACCAACAAGATCGACGTCCTGATCGCCACCTTCGGCATCACCGCCGAGCGCCAGAAGCAGGTGCTGTTCTCCAACCCCTACAGCGCCCTGACGATCTATGTGCTGGCGCCCAAGAACGTCGTCATCCAGAAGCCCGAAGACCTGAAGAACGTCTCGATCGGCACGGCGCGCGCCAGCACGCAGGACACTGCGATCAGCGCGATCATGCCTGCCGGCACCCAGCTCAAGCGCTATGACGACGATGCGACCGCCCTGCAGGCGATCATCTCCGGGCAGATCCAGGCGATCGGCGCGAGCAACACCATCCTGGCGCAGTTGAACAAGGACTATCCCCAGCTCAACATCGAGCCGAAGATCACCTTGAAGGAACAGGCCAACGGCATGGCCTTCCGCAAGGCCGATACCGCGCTGGCGGAATGGTCGAACAAGTTCATCGCCGAGATCGCCGCCAACGGCCAGCTCAGTGAGATCAACAAGCGCTGGTTTGGCATTCCTCTGTCGGGCCTGCCTCCGATGCCGACCTTCTGAGCGAGGTTGCCGGTTCGCGCGGCCGCCGGACAAGGGCGGCCGCGCAAATGCTCCGATCGGCTCAATCGCGATTGCCTGGGGTGACCGCCTGGCAGGATTGCCGGATGACCAGGGTGGTCGGGAGCTTGAGCGCGCGCGAGGTCGCGGGCGCTTCGCCGCGCATGCGTTCCAGCAGCATCGTTGCGGCATGGCGGCCCATCTCGGCGAGGTTCCAGCGGATCGCCGTCACGCCCGGAGAGTAGAGTTCGGCGAGGTCTGAATCGCTGCCGGCGACGAGGGCGACATCGCGGCCGACCTCGCGGCCGAGTGCGCGCAGCGCCCGCAGGCTGCCGCCCAGCGTGTCCATCGCGGCGACGAAGAAGGCGGTCGGCGCATCCGGCAGGCTGAGCAGCGCCATCGTCTCGCGGAAGGCGTCCTCCTGGTCGAGGACCCGTTCGCGCAGCAGCCCGGGATCGATCGCGACCCCGGCCGCAGCGCAGGCTGCGCGAAAACCCTCGACGCGGCTGCGTGAGGGAAAGGCCTTGAGGTCGCCGACGAGCATGGCGATGCGGCGATGGCCGAGGCCGAGCAGATGCTGGGTCGCGACCTTGGCCCCGCCGAAATGGTCGACGGTCACCCGGTCCAGCGTCCCGATATGGTCGCGGTCGATCAGCAGGACGGGCACGCCTGCTTCGGCGAGCGCCCTGGCGACGCCGGCATGACCCTCGTCGCTGATCGTCATCATGATGCCGTCGACGCGGCGGCGCTCGAAGGCGCGCAGTAGCGCCATCTCGACATCGGGCTGGTTCGTCGTGCTCGACAACAGCAGCGTGTAGCCGTTCTCGCGGAAGATCCGCTCGGCTTCCTTGATGTAGGTGGCAAATTGCGGGATGTCGAAATCCCGGATGGCACAGGCGACCATCTTGGTGGTGCCGCCGCGCAGGCTCTGGGCGACGACATCCATCTCGTAGCCGAGATCGTCGATCGCCGCCTGCACCTTGCGGCGGACGGCCTCCGTCACGGTCGGGTTGGCGTTGAGCACGCGCGAGACCGTGCCGACCGCCACGCCCGCCGCCTGCGCGACATCGCGCAGCTTGACCTGCCTCGGCTTGGCTTGCGTGCTCATGCGGTTCCCGTCGGATGGGCCGCACTTGACGAAGTTGCGGTGAACCGGTTCATAATTGATCCTCTTTCGCGATGCAATCCTAGCGGGATCAGATGACGTCTCAAGCCCGAACCGCTGGAAGCGTCTGGGTCATCCTCTGGCTCGGCGCGGTGGCCTTCGCCAACGCGCTGGGTTCGGTGATGGTGTTTCCGCTGGCGCCGTTCCTGGCCGATGATCTGAGGGTGCCGGCCCAGGATGTCGCCTATACCAGCGTCTATTTCAATGGCGCGGCGGGGCTGGGCGGGATCGTCGGAGCTCTGCTGCTGGGGCGGATTGCGCGCCGCAGCGCGCTGCTCGGGGCGCTTGCCGGGCTGGGCGTCACGACCGGGCTCGCGGCGCTTGCACCGAATTTCTCCTGGCTGCTGCTCGGCCGCCTGCTCGCCGGGCTTTGCGCCGGGCCGCTCCTGGCGGTGGTCTTCGCGACGGCTGCCGACCTTGCGCCGAAGGGTGGGCGCAATCGCGCCGTCAGCGCGATCGTCGGCTCCTATGGTCTGGCGCTGCTGCTCGGCTCGCCGCTCGCGCTGGGGCTGATTTCGGTTGCGGGGAGCTGGCGCGCGCCCTTCATCGGCATGGCGGTCTTGTGCCTGGGGCTGACTGTCCCCGTCCTGTTTGGCCTGCCGGGGCTCTCGGTTGGGGCCGCGCGAGCGGATTTCGGGCGCACGCTGCTGCGTGATGTCGGGGCGATCCTGCTGCGCCCCGGCAGCCTGACGGGGCTCCTGCTGACGGCTGGAGCCTCCTTCGCGACCTTGCTGATCTCGCCTCATATCGGCACCTTCGCGCTGAAGAATCTGGGCGCGAGCACGGCCGAGCTCGGCTCGATCTATCTGATCGGCGGCGGTTTGGCGCTGCTGACGACGGGCTCCACCGGCTGGGTGATGGACCGCATCGGCTCGCGGGCAGCGTCGCTGGGGGTGGGGGTTGCGCTGACGCTGCTCCTCACCTGCGCCTTTCTGCTCCCCATGCCGCTGCCGATCATGGCGCCTGTCCTCGGCCTGATCCTGGCGGCGCAGCTCGCCCGCAGCACGGTCGCCCAGGCGAGCGCCAGCCGCGTGCCGCGCTCCAGCGAGCGGACGGCCTATCAATGCCTGGTCGCGGCCGCGACCAGCCTGGCCCAGGCGGCGGGGGCGGGCGGCTCGACCTTGCTCCTGTCCGAGCGCACTGATGGGCATCTGGTCGGAATGGAGCGCCTGGCGCTGATCAGCATCCTGCTGTGCTGGGTCTCGCTATGGCTCGTCGCGCGCCTCGAGCGCCAGATCGGGCGGTCGGCGTCGCTTATCGATGCATCACGCTGATAATTTGTGCAATTTTGATGAACCGGTTCATTGTGTGCCGTTGGAGGTGGTGATTAGCTGAGTGGGCATCGCTGCATCAGGGGACCACTGCCATGCGCTTCCGCCTGCTCCTCGGCCGCCTTCTCGTCGCATCGACCTGTGCCGGCGCATCGCTGGCCGCGAGCGCGCAAACCCTGCCGCGCCTGAACTTCGCCGGCTCGGTGACCTGGATTGGTCAGGTGCCGATCCTGGTCGCGATCGAGAAAGGCTTCTTCCGCGAGCAAGGGCTCGACGTGCAGGTCCAGGTCATCGTCAACTCCGCCGACCGGATCCGCGCGATCGCCGCCGGCGATGCGGCTTTCAGCAATCTTGGCCGCGTCTCGGTGATCAGCGAGATGGCACGCGGCAACGAGGCTTTCTCGATCTTCGCCAATGTCGACGATTCGCCGGGGCAGGAGGGCTGCTGGGCCCGTCCGGGCATCGCCTCGGTCAAGGATCTGAAGGGCAAGCCGGTGGCGGCCAATTCCTCGGCCGAGATCACCTTGATGGGGCTTCTCTCCGAAAGCGGCATGACATTGCAGGACACCGACTATCGCAGCCTGCCCGGCACCGAGATGGCGGCTGCGCTCAGCCATGGCGATGTCCAGGCGGCCTGCGTCTGGCAGCCCTTGCTCGATCGCCTGAAGCAGGCCGTACCCGAGGGCAAGCTGCTCGGCACCGACAAGGACACGGCGATATACCGCGATTTCGGCACCATGGCGGCAGGCGACATCGTCATCATCTCGCGCAAGCTCGCCAAGGAGGATCCCGCCACCGCCAAGAAGATCGCGGCCGGCGTGCTCAAAGGGGCCGACTTCACCATCGCCAATCCCGGGGAGGCGGGGGCTGCGGTCGCGAGCTATTTCCGCCAGACGCCGGAACAGGTCACGACGGCGATCAAGGGCTTCCAGTTCTTCGGCAGCGCGGGCTGGCCCGAGCATATGCGCCGGCACCAGGGCCAGATCAAATACCTGACCAAGTTGCTGCATGGCGCCGGCAAGATCCCGACGGCTCCCGACACCGACCTCTGGGTCGACACCAGCTTCGTACCTGGGGTGAAGTGATGACGATGCGCGACCATCTCGCGGTCGGCACGCGGCGCCTGCCGCGGCTGGCGATCGACTGGCCGGGCCGGGCCGCCTTGGTCAGCATGGCCTCGGTCCTGATCTTCATCGCGCTGTGGGCGCTGGCGACCGCGACGGGCTGGATCTCGCCGCTGTTCCTGCCGTCCCCGGTCGCGGTGGCGCGGGCCGCTGCCAAGCTGGTGCTGTCGGGTGATCTCTGGCGGGCGGTGGTCGCCTCGTCCGCCCGCGTCTTCGCCGGCTTCTTCCTGGCGGCGATTGTCGCCATCCCGCTCGGCGTGGCGATGGCGACCTTCTGGCCGGTAAGGGCGATCTTCAGCCCGTTCATCTCGCTGCTGCGCCCCTTGCCGTCGATCACCTGGATCCCGCTGACGATCCTGTGGCTGGGCATCGGCGAGCAGCAGAAGGTGACGATCGTCTTCCTGGGAAGCTGGGTTTACATCCTGCTCGCGACCTATGAGGCGACGCGACGCGTCGACCCGCTTCTGGTCCGGGCCGCGCGCAATCTCGGCGCGGGCGATCTCACCGTGATGCGCGAGGTGATCTTTCCCGGCGCGCTGCCCGGCATCCTGGCGGGGCTGAAGGTCTCGCTCGCGATCGCCTGGTCCTGCGTGCTCTCGGCCGAGATGGTCGCGGCGCGCAACGGCCTGGGCTCGCTGATCTGGGAGGCAAAGGACTGGGGCGACATGACCGTGGTGCTGGTCGGCATGGTCTCGATCTCGCTGACCGTGCTTGCGGCCGACGTCGTCGCGAACCGGATCGAAATCCTGCTGCAGCCCTGGGAACGCCACCGGCGCCACTAGAGCCGGATGATTTCAGATGGAATCGCTTCGCGGTTCCATCTGAAATCTGAATCCGTCTCTCATCAAAGAGTTAGAGCAGGATGCGAAAAACCGGTTCCCACTTTTTCGCATCCTGCTCTAGAGCCGGCCCCGTCACGATCGGACAAGCCATGCCCGCCATCCTCAGCGCAGAGCACGTAACCAAATCCTACCCCGTCGGCGGCGCCGACGTCGTTGCCGTCCGCAACCTGTCGCTGGATGTCGAGGAGGGCGAATTGCTCTGCCTGCTCGGCGCGTCGGGCTGCGGCAAATCGACGATGCTGAACCTGTTTGCCGGCTTCGCCAACCCGACGAGCGGGCGCGTCCTGCTCCGTGGCCGCCCGATCACCGGCATCGAGCCGCGCTGCGGCATGGTGTTCCAGTCCTATGCGCTGTTTCCCTGGAAGACGGTGCGCCAGAATGTCGAGTTCCCGCTGCGCATGCGCGGCGTGCCGCGGCATCAGCGGCGAGGCATGGCCGAGTTCTTCATCGACATGGTCCAGCTCAACGGCTTTGCCGACCATTACCCGGCCGAGCTTTCGGGCGGCATGCAGCAGCGCGTGACGCTGGCGCGCAGCCTCGCCGCCGATCCGGAGGTGCTGCTGATGGACGAGCCTTTTGCGGCGCTCGACGCGATGACGCGCCAGGTGATGCAGGACGAATTGCTGCGCATCCAGGAGCAGAGCGGCAAGACCATCGTCTTCATCACCCATAATATCGACGAGGCGATAGTATTGGGCCACCGCATCGTCGTGATGTCGGCCCGGCCGGGGCGCATCCGCACGATCATTCCCAACGCCTTGCCCAGGCCGCGCGACATCCATGTTCAGACCTCGCCGGCCTTCGCGGAGCTGAAGACCGAGATCTGGAGCCATGTCGAGGAGGAGGTCACGCAGCACATGGCGGCCTCCCGCCTGGCCGAGCCAGCCTGAGACCGCCGGAGCCCCGGAGAAGGACACGAACCCCCATGCAGAAGCGTCAGATGCGGCTCGTCGCCTTTCTCAAGGCCGGGCCGACCAGCCACCACCACGGCATGTGGCGGCACCCCGAGACCGATAACGGCTTTCTCGAGCCCGATTGGTATGAGCACATTGCCCGTGTGCTGGAAAAGGGCTGCTTCGACGGCCTGTTCTTCGCCGATGTGCTCGGCATCTACGATTATTACAACCGCAGTTTCGCGACCATGGTCGGCAAGGGCGGCGCGCTCAGCCTGCTCGATCCATTGCCGATTCTGGCGATGATGGCGCGGGTGACGCGGCATATCGGATTGGGCGCGACACTCTCGACGACCTTCCACAATCCCTACCAGATCGCTCGCACGCTCGGCACGCTCGACATTCTGAGCAAGGGTCGCATGGCCTGGAACGTCGTGACCTCGGCGAGCAATCTGGAGGCCCGCAATTTCGGTCTTGAGGCGATCCCGGGCCGGGAGGAACGCTATGGCCGCGCCGATGAGGTGCTGGAAGCCTGCATGGCGCTTTGGCAGAGCTGGGACGAGGGCGCGCTCGTCATCGACAAGGAGGCCGGCCACTTCGCCGATCCCGGCAAGCTGCACTATGCGGATTATCGCGGCGAATGGGTCAGGACGCGCGGGCCTTTGACCGTGCCGCGCTCGCCGCAAGGCCATCCGGTGATCATGCAGGCCGGCTCGTCGGGGCCGGGCAAGGCGTTCGCGGCGCGTTGGGCGGAGATGATCTTCACCTTGCAGCACACGGCGCAGGACATGCGCCGCTTCCGCAGCGAGATGCGCGCGGCGATCGAGGCTGCCGGCCGCGACCCCGATGATTGCGCCGTGCTGCCCTCGGTCGATCCCATCATCGGCGAGACCGCCTCGATCGCCCGCGAGAAGCAGGATTTCGTCAACAGCCTGGTCGATCCCGAACTGGGCATGGCGCTGATGTCCTCGCATATCGGTACCGATCTTTCGCGCTTCCCGATCGATCAGCCGGTGGTCGACCTGCCGCTCGAGGAAGGCTCGCGCGGCTCCTTCGAGGTGATCCTGCAAGGCACCAAGGCTAAAGGGCTGACGCTGGGCGAGGCGGCGAAGCGTTTCGCGACCAGCGAGCTCGCGCCGCAGATCGTCGGCACGCCCGTGCAGGTCGCGGATCAACTGGAGGCGATGTTCACAAGCGAGGCCTGCGACGGCTTCATCCTGACGCCGACCGTATCGCCGGGCACCTGGGAACAGTTCTCGCGAGCCGTGGTGCCGATCCTGCAAAAGCGCGGATTGATGCGCAGCTCCTATGAAGGCGCGACATTGCGGGAGAACCTCCGGGCTGGAGCGAAGCTCCGCGAGACCGCACAGGGGAGGGCGGCATGACGGCTCCCGTCATCGGTTTTGTCGGCTTCGGCGAGGCGGCGCAGTGCTTCGCGCGCCATCTGGCCGCTTCGGACGCCAGCACGCCGCTCGTCTTCTGCGAGGGCCGCACGAACCGCCCGCCCTATTCGGAGTCGTTTCGCCTGCAGGTGCGCGAAGCGGGCGCGGAATTGGTCGACACGCTCAATGAATTGCTGGCGCGGGTCGACATCGTGATCTCGGCTGTCGTCGTCGCGACCGCCGCTGAAGTCGGGGCTGCGATCGCGGCCGGCCTGCGGCCAGGCACGCTCGTCGTCGACATCAACGCCTCGACGCCATCAAGCAAGATCGCTGTCGCCGAGGCAGTGCGGGCCAGAGGCGGCTCCTATGTCGACGCCAATCTGATGGGCGCGGTCAGCATCTATGGCGCGAAGGTGCCGCTCTATTGCTCGGGCGATGGCGTCGAGCGTTTCACTGCCGTCTTCGCCCCGTTTGGCTTCACCATCGAGAGCGCCGGTCCGCGCGCGGGCGACGCGGCTGCCGTGAAGATGCTGCGCAGCGTTGTCACCAAAGGCATCGAGGCCCTGGTGATCGAGGCGATGACGGCGGCTTCAGTTGCCGGCGTGCGCGCCGAGGCGCTGCGCGGGATCTGCGAGCCGATGGATGCGACGCGCTTCAGCTCCTTCGTCGACATGTGCATCAGGACCGATGTGCTGCATGCCGAGCGGCGCGCGGTCGAGATGGACGGCGTCGCGGAGGGCCTTCGCGAGCTCGGGCTGGATCCGGTGATGACGGAGGCGACCTGCGCCCGGCTGCGGGCCTCGGCCGCGCTCGGGCAGCGCGAGGCCTTCGTCGCGCGGACAAGCTACACGGCTGATGATGTCCTCGACGCCTATCGCGCCCGATCTGGAGAACTACCGTGTCGATGAGCGCGCTCAAGCTGCCGAATACGGAACGCGAAGAGGACGGCACTGGCGGTGTGGCGCTCGACACGCGCGAACTGCGCCGCGCGCTCGGACAATTCGCGACCGGCGTCGCCGTGGTGACGACGCATGAGCGCGGCGGCGATCCGGTCGGCCTGACGCTGAGCTCATTCAACACCGTCTCGCTCGATCCGCCGCTGATCCTATTCAGCGTCGCGCGCAAGGCGCGCAGCCTCGAACATCTGCTGCAGGCGGACAGCTTCGCCATCAACATCCTACATCGCGAGCAAGAGGCCATTTCCAATCGCTTCGCCCAGTCGGTCGTGACCAAATGGGATGGCGTCGATCACCGGCCCGGCCAGACCGGAGCGCCGCTGCTGCCCGGTGCGCTCGCCCATTTCGAATGCCGTTGCTATGCGCGCCATGATGGCGGCGACCACGTCATCTTCGTCGGTGAGGTGCTTCGCTTCCATTGCGAGCCGATCGATGCGCCCCTGATCTTCTACCGGGGGCAATATCGCAGCCTGGACGGTTCGCGATAAGCTGCTACGCCCTCTGATGTCATGGTTCACATAGGCGTTATTGCAAGCCTCGCTCTCCGAAAATGCGGCATATGGCGATATGCCGGGGACGCGCATCTTGCTAATGGAAGAGGCGCGGCGTCGATGCACTGATCTGGACTATCTTGCCGATCGTGACGGGGCTCAATCCACCACTGTTCCGCATTCAGCAGGGTATGTTTCCATGACAAGCATCAATCATCGCGTCGCCGAGCATGCGATCGACCCGCTCTTCCTCGAGCGTTGGTCGCCGCGCGCCTTCACCGTCGATGGCATCTCCGAGGCCGAGCTCCTGTCCCTGTTCGAGGCGGCGCGCTGGGCTCCGTCCTCCTATAATTCGCAGCCCTGGCGGTTCGTCTATGCGCGGCGCGGTACGGCGCATTGGGACAAGCTGCTGGGCCTGCTGAACGAGTTCAACGCCTCCTGGGCCAAGCACGCCGCCGCTTTGGCCATCGTGGTCTCGAAGCAGACCATGGCCGTTCCCGGCAAGACCGAAGAGGTTCCGTCCTACAGCCACTCCTTCGATGCCGGGGCGGCCTGGGCCCAGCTCGCCTTGCAGGCGACACGGTCGGGCTGGCAGGCCCATGGCATGGTCGGCTTCGATCATGCGCGCGCGGCGACCGAACTGAACGTGCCGGCCGGCTACCGCGTCGAGGCTGCGATCGCGATCGGCAAGCCCGGCGACAAGTCGCAATTGCCGGAGGGGTTGCAGGCGCGCGAAACCCCGAGCCAGCGCAACCCGCTCTCGGCCAGCGTCTTCGAAGGCGCCTTTCCGACAGGCTGACGACATCATGATCCTCGATGAACGCACCTACGCGATCAAGCCGGCCCATGTGCGCGATTATCTCGACCTCTATGTCCGCGAGGGCATGGAGCTGCAGGTCTCGCATCTCGGTCATCTGATCGGCTGGTTCACCACTGATACGGGCGTCGTCAACGAAGTCGTCCATATGTGGCGCTTCGAGGATGCGGGCGACCGTGAGCGCCGGCGCGCGGCGATGGAGGCCGATCCGCACTGGCAGGAGTTCCGCGCCAAGGCCGCGCCCTATGTGCTCGAGATGCGCAGCCGCATCCTGCGCCCGACGGCGTTCTCGCCATTGCGCTGAAAGTCGCGCTCCACCTACAGCATCGGACTGAATATCGTATTCGGTCCGATGCTGAAGCTCTTTATTTTAAAAGCGTTTTCTTCACGCGAACCGGTCTCCACCTCGCTCGAAAACGCTCTCGTTCACAAGGACGCCCCGCGATGCCGCTTTCGATCGACCATATCGTCATCGCCGTCACCGATCTCGATCAGGCCATTCGCGATTATGAGGCGCTGGGCTTCACCGTGCTGCCCGGCGGCGAGCATCCGCGCGGCTCGCGCAATGCGCTCGTGGTGCTGGCGGACGGCGCTTATCTCGAAATCATCGCCTTTTCCCGGCCGGTGCCGGATTTCCGCTGGTGGCGTGTCCTGGATGAGGCCGGTAGCGGGCTGGTCGACTACGCCCTGCTGCCGGATTCGCTTGATCTCGATCTGGCTCGCGCCCGTGCCGGCGGAATCGTGATGGATGGCCCGATCGACGGCGCACGCTTGCAGCCCGACGGCACGCGCCTGGCCTGGCGCTCGGCGCGCCCGCCGGAAAGCGACATCCCCTTCCTATGCGAGGACGTCACGGCGCGGGCGCTGCGCGTGCCGGAGGGCGCGGCCCGCAAACATGCAAACGGAGTCACGGGCGTCGCCGGCGTGACCGTGGCGGTCCGCGATCTTGGCGTGTCGGCAGCACGCTATCGCACCTTGCTTGGCATGGCGCCTGTCGCCAGCGGCGGCGTGCCGGGGCTCGGCTTCGGGCTCGTGCAATTCCAGCTCGGCCGCCAGATGGTGTCGCTGGTCGAGGGGCGGGCCGAGGCCTGCGAAGGGCTGACGCGCCATCTCGAACAGCGTGGCCAGGGAGCCTATGCGATCTCGTTCTTCGGTGGGAAGGACCAGACGCTCGACGCCAGCCTCACCCATGGCGCGAGGCTGGAGATCGTCAGGGAGCGCTGAGGGCTCTAATAGGCGCGCAGACCTAGTGCCGTGGTCGCTTCCTCGATCATCCAGCCGAGCCGTTCATAGTCGCCGCGCCAGTAGACCAGGGCGGCGTCGTCGCGGCCGAGCCTGACCTCCCGGACCCGGCCGATGATGATGGCATGGGAGTGGCGCTCGATGATCTCCTCGACCTCGCAATCGAGGTTGGCCAGGGCGCCGAGCAGGAGTGGCGCGCCGGATACCCCGCTCGTCCATTCCGCATCGGCATAGCGCGCGGCGCCCTTCTCGCCGCCCCGGCCGGCGAAGCGGTCGGCGACTTGCTTCTGGGTCGCGCTCAGGAAATTCACCCCGAAGCTGCGATGGCGCTGGAGCACGGGATAGCTCGACGAGCCCAGATTGAGGCCGAAGAAGATGGTCGGCGGCTCCGCCGAGAGCGAGGAGACCGAGGTCGCGGTCAGGCCTGTGCGATCTTCGCCGCGCCCTGTCGTGATCACGCTGACGCCGCCGGCGAGATGGCGGAAGGCGGCGCGGAAGCTGGCTGCGTCGTCGTGGACCGGGCGGATCGCCTTGGGCAGCTGGGTGATGACGGCCATCGCTTTCATCTCCTTCAGATCGCGTATTCGGGCGGGTTGGCGTCCTCGCGGATCAGATCCTTGAGGATGCGCTCTTCGAGCAAGGCGAGGTCGACCGAGCCACGCCGGCGCGGGCGCGGCAGATCGACCGCGATGTCGAGCGTGATGCGGCCCTCGTCGATCATCACGACGCGGTCGGCGAGCGTCAGCGCCTCCGAGACGTCATGCGTCACCAGGATCGCGGTGAAGCCCTGGGCGAGCCAGACCCGCTCCAGCAGCCCCTGCATCTCGATGCGGGTCAGCGCGTCGAGCGCGCCGAGCGGCTCGTCCAGCGCCAGCACGCGCGGCCGGCTGACCAAGGCGCGGGCGAGCGCGACGCGCTGGCGCTGGCCGCCGGAGAGCAGAGCGGGCCATTGCTGCGCCTTCGCTTCGAGCCCGACGGCGCGCAGCGTCTGGAAGGCACGCTCCTCGGCCTCCGGCAGCTTGCGCTCGGCGCCCAGCCCGACCTCGACATTGGAGAGCACGCGCGCCCAGGGCAGCAGGCGCGGCTCCTGGAACATGATGCGCGGGGTCGCGGCGGCGGTGCCGGCCTGACTGAGACTGAGCGTGCCCTCGCTTGGCGTATCGAGGCCGGCGAGGATGCGCAGCAGCGTGCTCTTGCCGCAGCCGCTGCGCCCGACGATGGCGAGGAACTGCCCTGCGGGCACGTCGAGATCGATCCCGCGCAGCACCTCGAGCTCGCCGAAGCGCTTCTTCAGGCCCCGTATCGCGATCGGCTGGCCGCGCGCGGCCCGGGCCTTCGCCGACTGGTCCTCGAACAGGGCCTCGAAAAGCCGGGCGCCGGGCGCCAATGTCGCTGTCGTCATGGCCGGCTCCTCAGTGCCTCTGGAAGGCGGGATGCCAGGACAGGCAGAGCCGCTCCAGCAGCCGCACCACGGAGTCCGCGAGCTTGCCCAGCGCCGCGTAGATCACGATCGCCAGCACGACGACGTCGACCAGCATGAACTCGCGCGCATTCATCGCCATGTAGCCGATGCCGGAATTGGCCGCGATCGTCTCCGCCACGATCAGCGTCAGCCACATGATGCCGAGCGCATAGCGTATGCCGACGAAGATCGAGGGCAGGGCGCCGGGCAGGATGACACGCCGGAACAGCTCGAAATTGCTCATGCCATAGGAGCGGCCCATCTCGACGAGCTGGCTGTCGACGGTGCGCACACCATGGAAGGTGTTGATGTAGATCGGGAAGAAGACGCCGAGCGATGTCAGGAACAGCTTCGCCTCCTCCTCGATGCCGAACCAGAGGATGACCAGCGGGATCAGCGCCAGGTTCGGGATGTTGCGCACCATCTGGATGGTGGTGTCGGTGACGCGCTCGGAGGTCTTGGACAGGCCGTTGAACAGGCCGAGCGCGAAGGCGAGCGAGCCGCCGAGCAGGAAGCCGGAGATGGCGCGCTTGAAGCTGACCGCGATGTTCTCGGCGAGCTGTCCATTCAGCGTCAGCCGCCAGCCTGCGGCGAGCACGTCGCTCGGCGCCGGCAAGACATTGGCGGCGATGAAGCCCAGCCGCGACGCTGCTTGCCAGACCACGAGGATGGCGAGCGGCAACAGCCAGGGCGTCAGGCGCGTAAGCCAAGGCTGCAGTGACTTGAGGTCCGGCACACGCAAGCTGGTGCGTTGCGGGCGTGGGATCGGCTCAGCGCGGTCGGTCATGAGCTTGCGGCCCGTTTCTGCTCGGGCTTGGCGTCATTGGCGATGGTCTCGCCGAAGGGGCCGTTATTGACGACGCCGTTGATCACCGGCTTGCCGTGGTTGAGCGGCAGCAGCGGGAAGACCAATTCGGCGAAGCGGTAAGCCTCCTCCAGATGCGGGTAGCCCGACAGGATGAAGCTGTCGATGCCGAGCGCCATGTACTCCTTGATCCGGTCGGCGACCTGCTCGGGGCTGCCGACCAAGGCCGTGCCGGCCCCGCCGCGCACCAACCCGACACCGGCCCAGAGATTGGGCGAGATCTCGAGCTTGTCGCGGTTGCCGCCATGCAGCGCCGACATCCGCCGCTGGCCCTCGGAATCCATGCGGGCGAAGATCTGTTGCGACTTGGCGATGGTGGCGTCGTCGAGATGGCTGATCAGCTTGTCGGCCGCCGCCCAGGCCTCGGCCTCCGTCTCGCGGACGATGACGTGCAGGCGAATGCCGAAGGAGAGTTTCCGCCCCGCCGTCTTGGCTGCGGCGGAGACCGTGGCGATCTTCTCGGCCACCGCTGCCGGCGGCTCGCCCCAGGTCAGGTATTTGTCGATGGTCTCAGCCGCGACATCGATGGCGGCGGGCGAGGAACCGCCGAAATACAGCGGCGGCCCGCCGGCTTGCGTCGAGGGATAGAGCAATTGCCCGTCCTCGATGCGGATATGCTTGCCCTCATACCGCACGGTCTCGCCGCGCAGCAGGGCGGAATAGACCGAGAGGAACTCGCGGGTCACCTCGTAGCGCTCGTCATGCGACAGGAAGATGCCGTCGCCGGCGTTCTCGACCGGATCTCCGCCGGTGACGACATTGACGAGCAGCCGCCCGTTCGAGATGCGGTCGAGCGTTGCGGTCATGCGCGCCGCCAGCGTCGGCGATTGCAGCCCGGGTCGGACCGCCACGAGATAGCGCAGGTTCTGGGTCAGTGGTGCGACGGCGGAGGCGACGACCCATGAATCCTCGCAGCTTCTGCCGGTCGGCAGCAGGACGCCGTAATAGCCTAGCGTGTCGGCGGCCTGGGCGATCTGGCGCAGATAGGCGAAATCGGTCTGGCGGCCGCCCGTGGCCGTGCCGAGATAACGGCCGTCGCCATGGGTCGGCAGGAACCAGAGGACATTGGCGCTTTGTGCAGGCGCGACGCTCATGAGCCGATCCTCTTCACGGCGCTGGCGATGGTGACCGGCTTGGGCAGCAGGCCGAGCGCATGGAAGGTGTCGGCGATGCGCTGCTGCTCGGCGATCGTGGCCTCGTCGAGCGGCCTGATTCCGTAGCTCTGGCGCGCCAGCGCCAGCTGCAGGATCGGGGCCGGAATGCCGGTCGAGGGGCTCAGCGCCTCGGCGACGGCGGCGATGTCGGCCTTGGCCCAGTCATCGACCTCGCTCAGCTGCTTGAGGAAGACCTTCAAGGCTGCGTCGTGATTGGCAACGAGCCTCTCGCTGGCGAGATAGAACTGGTGGTTGGCGACGATGCCGGTGCCGTCAGTCAGCGTGCGCGCGCCGATCGTCTTCTCGGCCGCGGCCTGGAAAGGATCCCAGATCGCCCAGGCATCGACCGCGCCGCGCTCGAAGGCGGCGCGCGCATCGGCCGGGGTCAGGAACACCGGCGTGATGTCGGCATAGGCGACGCCCGCCTTCTCCAGGGCCTTGACCAGCAGGTAATGGACGTTGGAGCCCTTGTTCAGCGCGACCTTCTTGCCCTTGAGCTCGGCGACCGACTGGATCGGGCTGTTCTTGGGGACGAGGATGGCCTCGCCCTTCGGTGCGGGCGGCTCATAGGCGACATAGACCAGCGGCGCGCCCGCGGCCTGGGCGAAGATCGGCGGCGCTTCACCGGTGTTGCCGATGTCGATCGCCCCGACATTGACCGCTTCCAGCAATTGCGGGCCGGCCGGAAACTCGATCCATGTAACCTTGTAGCCGAGCGGCTCCAGCGCCTTCTCCAGTGTGCCCTTGCCCTTGAGCAGGACGATCTTGCCGTATTTCTGGAAACCGACGCGTAGCGTCTTCTCCTGCGCGGAGGCTCCGGTCGCGGACAGGCCCAGCGCCAGGCTCGCCGCCGAGAGGGTCAGGAACGATCTCTTCGAAATCATCGGATGATTGTCTTTCTTGGGATCATGCAGGACTTGGGGTCACGAAGTACTTGGGGTCACGGAGGACTTGGGGTCACGGAGCAGGCCGATCGCTCAGGCGGTCGGCTTCCAGTCCCAGACGATGTCGCGGACATTGATCGGTTTCGGGATCAGGCCGAGCCGGTGGAAGCGGTCGGCGACGCGCTGCTGCTCGTCGAGCACGCGCGGATTCAGCGGCGCGATGACGAAATCGGAGCGCTCGACCGAGCGCTTCCAGGGTTCGATCGGCAGGCCGGTCGCGGCCGCCTGGACGCTGGCGACCTCGTCGCGATGGCTGTCGGCCCAGCGCGCGACCTTGGCGAGCTCGTCATTGATCGCCGCGACGATCTCGGGATTCTTCCCCGTGAAGTCGCGATTGGCGAGGAAGAACGAATTCTGCGAGACGATGCCCTTCGACAGCGACAGGATGCGCACGCCGGGGATGGCCTCGGCGATGGCGAAGAACGGATCCCAGATCGTCCAGGCATCGACCGAGCCGCGCTCGAAGGCAGCGCGCGCATCGGCCGGCGGCAGGTAGACCGGCGTGAACTCGTCATAGCCGAGCCCGGCCTTCTCGATCGCCGCGATGGTGAGGTTGTGCGAGCTCGACGCCTTGGCGAAGGCGATCTTCTTGCCCTTGAGCTCTGCGAGCGTCTGGATCGGCGATTTCGGCGGCAGCAGGATCGCGGCGCCGGAGCCGGCTGCTTCCTGGGTTGCGACATAGAGCAGGTTCGCCTTGGCGGCCTGGGCGAAGATCGGGGGAGCATCGCCAGTCGGGCCGTAATCGATCGAGCCGACGTTCAGCGCCTCCAGCAGCGGCGGGCCGAACTGGAACTCGACCCATTTGATCTCGATGCCTTGCGGCTTGAAGCGTTTCTCCAGCACGCCCTGCTGCTTGGCGATGAGCAGGACGCCGTTCTTCTGGAAGCCGATGCGCAGCTCCTTGGGCGAGGGGCTGGATTGGGCGATGGCGGCCCCCGCGGCGAGGGCGAGTGACGAGCCGGCCAGGCTGGCGATGAAATCTCTGCGGTCCATGGCTTTAAGCGCCCTTGTCTGGATCGAGGTGCAAAAGGGTTCAGGCGGCCTTGCGGTCGTCTTTGCGGTGGTCCTGGGCGGTGCGATGCGCGGCGGCGGTGCGGCGCGCCTGCTCGGCGGAATGAAAGCTCCGGCCGTCGAGCCTGTCGAAGGCCGGCTCGGAGGAGAAGAAGCGGAAATTACCGGGGGAGCCGACGACGATGCCGGCTGTCGCGCCGGAGATTTCGATGATGATGGCTTGAGACATAGTTTTGCCTTCGCCGAGCGGGATCGGCGCCTTTTCGTCTGCGATGATGAGTTAATCCTCGGCGGTCAGCCGGGCCGGGCGCGCAATGGGCGCGCGGTCAACATCGGGTGGAGCGCAGGAAGGCCGAAACGCGCAGCAAGCCTCGTATGACGAAGTGGGTGAGATAGATCATGACCGTGTCTCCATCCATTGGGAGCCCACGAATTCATCGTGGTGCTTTTAGCGTTGGTGACGCGGCGCAAGCTGCTCCAGCAAATCCCGCGATCGATCCGGACGACATCGTTTCGATACTTGAGTATTTCTCGATCGATTGGGCCCGGTCAATGAAACGTCCTTTCAAAGATCGCCGTCCGGGAGGGATGATGACCTCTCCAGACGGCGCTCCGCGATAGCCTTTCGCTTGGTGCCGCTTATCCGGGCAGCTTCGGGCTCGAGCTTTGTCCGGCTGTCAGGCGAAGAACCGGTTCGCCGGGCGGGGCAGGCCGAGATTCTCGCGCAAGGTCTTGCCGGCATATTCCGTGCGGAACAGGCCGCGCCGCTGCAGCACCGGCACGACCTTGTCGACGAAGTCGTCGAGCCCTTCCGGCAGATAGGGGAACATCACGTTGAAGCCGTCGCTGCCGCGCGTCGTCAGCCACTCCTCCATCGAATCCGCGATGGTCTCGGGCGTTCCGACGAAGGCGAGCCCGCCATAGCCGCCCAGCCGCTGCGCCAATTGGCGCACGGTCAAATTCTCGCGCCGCGCCAGTTCGATGGTGCGCTCGCGGCCACTCTTGCTTTGATTGGTCTCAGGAATGTCGGGCAGCGGCCCGTCGGGGTCGAAGCCCGAGGCGTCATGGCCGAGCGCGATCGAGAGCGAGGCGATGGCGCTGTCGTAATGCACGAAGCTGTCGAGCAAAGCGCGCTTCTCCCGCGCCTGCTCGACCGTGTCGCCGACCACAGTCAGGACGCCGGGCAGGATCTTGAGATGGTCGGGGTCGCGGCCGATTGCCGCCATCCGGCCCTTCACATCGGCATAGAAGGCCTGGCCGGCGTCGAGCGTCCGGTGGGCGGCGAAGACGACCTCGGCAGTTTCGGCGGCGAGCTGGCGGCCCGGCTCGGAGGCGCCGGCCTGAACGATCACCGGCCAGCCCTGCGGCGTCCGGGCGATGTTGAGCGGGCCACGCACCGAGAGGTGCTCGCCCTTATGCGCCAATACATGCAGCTTTTCCGGATCGAAGAAGAGCCCGCTCTCGCGGTCGCGGATGAAGGCGTCGTCGGCGAAGCTATCCCAGAGCCCGGTGACGACGTCGTAGAATTCGCGCGCCCGGTCATAGCGCTCGCCATGGTCCATATGCTCGTCGAGCCCGAAATTCAGCGCGGCATCGGGGTTCGAGGTGGTGACGATGTTCCAGCCCGCCCGGCCGCCGCTGATATGGTCGAGCGAGGCGAAGCGCCGGGCGATATGGTAGGCGGCATCAAAAGTCGTCGAGGCGGTGGCGACGAGCCCGATATGCTCGGTAACGCTGGCGAGCGCCGAGAGCAGGGTGAAGGGCTCGAAGGAGGTCACGGTGTGGCTGCGCTTCAGCGCCTCGACCGGCATGTTCAGCACGGCGAGATGATCGGCCATGAAGAAGGCATCGAATTTGCCGGCTTCGAGCTTCTGCGCGAAACGCTTCAGGTGCCCGAAGTTGAAATTGGCATCCGGATAGGCGCCGGGATAGCGCCAGGCGCCGGTATGGATGCTGACGGGGCGCATGAAGGCGCCGAGATGAAGCTGGCGGGGAGCGGGCATGGAGCGGCCTGTCGTGAGGGTCTCGAGCGCTTCAAGACTTAAGACAGGGGCGTTGCGTTTTTTAGGAGAGGCCGCACAAAGCGATATTCCGGCTCGTTACGGGCGCGTAGCGAGCGCATTTGCCCTGTCCCGATGCCTCGCGGTGGAACAATAATCCGCCCGGCTGGCAGCGGCGCCGGCTCTCAGGGTTCCAGCGGCTCGCCCAGCGTATGCATGAGCCGGTTCGCCCAGCCGAAGATGGCGGAGGAGAGAACGAGGTCGAGCATTTCGAGCTCGTCGAGCCCTGCCTTGCGCAGCGCGTCCGCGTCGCCTTGCGTGAGCTGTGATGGCGTCGTCGAGAGCCGCGCCGAAAAGTCGAAGATCGCCTGCTCGCGCGGTTCGATCCTGGCGTCGAGTTCGTCCTTGAAGATCGCCTCGATCACGTCGGGGCGCTTGGTCAGGCCGTTGAAGCGCGAGGCGTGGACCGCCGCGCAATAGATGCAGCGGTTGACGACGGAGGCGCCGACCGCCCCGAGCTCGCGCTCGGCGGAGGACAGGCCGTCCTTGCCGTACATGATCAGGTTGAACAGCGGCGAGCGCACCGCCAACGATTCCGGATCATGCGCCAGGGTGAGGACATATTTCGAGACGCCCTTGTTGGAGGGCGTCACCTGCATCGCCGCCATCTGCTCGGGCGTCGCCGAGGCGAGGTCGACCGGCGTGACATAGGGCGACCAGACCGGAACCGTGCTGGTGAAGGCGTGGACGACGTTGCTCATCGGGATCCCTTCAAGACCTTGAGGCCGGCCAGGACGCGGACCTGATAGTTCACGAAGGCGGCGAGTTCGGCGAGGCGAACAATGTCGGCCTCCTCGACGCCGGCCGTCTTCAGCGCCTCGATATCGGCCCGGGTCGCGTCGCGCGGGGACAAGGTCAGCATGTCGGCATGGCGGAGGATCGCCGCGATGCGCTGCCGTTCCGGGTAGGAGAGGGGCACGGCCTCCACTTCGCCGGTGCGGGCGAGGCAGGCCTCGTAATGCGCCACCAGGGCAAGGTCGGCATTCTGCCGCGCCATGCGGGCCGCGAGCGCGGCGCGCAGGCCATGGCTCAGACCGCCCGGCTCCTTGGGTATCAGGACCGCGTCATGGCTCGCCTGGCTCAGGCGCATCACCTCGGCGCGGGTCGAGAGCGCCTGCGCGAGCGCCGAGCCGGGCGCAATGCCCGCAAGCTGCTCGATGAGAGTGGTGGAAGACATATTGTCCCTCTTGCGACCGGGTGGAGGCTCAGGCCTCTTCGAGATGGCAGTCGAAGGCGCCGCCGGCCAGCAGGGTCTCGATCCTGGCCTCATAGGGCGCGGGGTCGAGGCCTTTCGAGACGACCCATTCGGGCTCGTAATAGGTCTTCAGATAGCGCTCGCCGGAATCGCAGATCAAGGTGACGAGCGAGCCCTCGACGCCGTTCGTCTTCATCTCGTTGGCGAGCCAGCACAGCGCGAAGAAATTCGTGCCCGTCGAGCCGCCGACGCGGCGGCCGAGCCGGCGCGACAGGACATTCATTCCCGCGATCGAGGCCGCATCGGGAATCTTGACCATGCGGTCGACGACGCCGGGAATGAAGGAGGGCTCGACGCGCGGCCGCCCGACGCCCTCGATCAGCGAGGCGCGCTCGCAGCAGCAGGCGGCGTCGCGCGTCCGGAAACCCTCGAAGAAGGCGGAATGCTCGACATCGGCGACGCAGAGCCTGGTCGCATGGCGCTTGTAGCGCAGATAGCGCCCGAGCGTCGCCGAGGTGCCGCCGGTTCCGGCGCCCATCACCATCCAGCGCGGGATGGGATGGCGCTCGCGCTGCATCTGCTCGAAGATCGATTCGGCGATATTGTTGTTGCCGCGCCAGTCGGTGGCGCGCTCGGCGAAGGTGAACTGGTCCATGTAATGGCCGCCCAGGCGCTGGGCGAGCGCGGCGGCCTCGCTGTAGAGCAGCCGACCGTCATCGGTGAAATGGCAGGATCCGCCGTAATGCTCGATCGCCGCGACCTTCTCCGCCGAGGTCGAGCGCGGCATCACCGCATAGAACGGCACGCCGATCATCTGCGCGAAATAGGCTTCCGAGACGGCCGTCGAGCCTGATGAGGCCTCTACGACCGGCGTGTTCTCGCGGATATGCCCGTTGCAGAGCGCGTAGAGGAAGAGCGACCGTGCCAGCCGGTGCTTCAGGCTGCCTGTGGGATGGGTCGATTCGTCCTTCAGATAGATGTCGATCCCGCTCAGCCCGGCACAGCCGAGCTTGAAGAGATGCGTGTCGGCCGAGCGATGCTGGTCGGCTTCGAGCACGGCGATGGCGTCTCCGACCCAGGCGCGAGGGCAATTGTCAGAACTGCGCGGAGAGCTGGAGACTTGCATTGCTGTGTCGGGTTCCGATCGGGGAGGATCAGTCTCCCATTATGTGAAATCAGTATCAATATCTTCCAATCATTCAAAAATGTGCGGATCGACCGTGATCGATCAGTGTTTTATGTTTGATCTGCATCAATGCCGCCCTAGCATGTCAGATATGAATAATGACGCGCTCGACATCCGGCAGCTCGAAGCCTTCGTGGCGGTGATGTCGGCTGGCAGCATCACCGGCGCGGCGCGCTTGCTGGACCGTTCCCAGCCGGCCGTGACCCGGCAGATCCGGGATCTCGAGGCGGAGATCGGCTACGAGCTTCTGCATCGCAGCGGACCGCGCATCAGCCCGACGCCGCGCGGCGTGCTGTTCCATGTGCAGGTCGAGCGCCTGTTCTTCGGCCTCAAGCATATCCGCGAGCGCGCGGCGGCGATCGGGGCCGGGGCGCTGCCCGCGATCGAGCTCGCTGCGACGCCGGCGCTCGCGGCCGGCATCGTGCCGGACGCGCTCGCCGCGATGGACCCCGCGCTCCTGCCGCGGCAGATCCATATCGAGGCGCTCTCGGCCGAAGGCGTGGTGCAGCAGGTGCTGTCGCAATCGGCCGATTTCGGCCTGGCGACCCTGCCGATCGAGCATCCCGGCCTCGATGTCCACTGGATCGGTGAGGCGCCTTGCCTGGCGGCGATGGCGGAAAGCGATCCGCTGGCGAAGCGTGACGTCGTCGCGCTCGCCGACCTCGCCGTGCGGCGCGTCATCACCATGGCGAACCCCTACCGGCTGCGCCGGCGGGTGGACGAGGCCTTCGCGGCAGCCGGCATCGCGCCGCGCGAGCTGATCGACGCCAACGCATCGCTCACGGCGCTCGCCTTGGCGCGCCGCGGTCTGGGCGTCGCCATCATCGAGCCTGCGGCAGCGTGCGGGTTGCCAATCAAGGGCGTCGTGCTGCGCCCGCTCGACGTGACGATCCCGTTCCTGTTCGGGGCGATCTCGCCTGTCGCGCGTCCGCTCACGCCCAGCATTGCGGCGCTGAACGAAGCGCTGCTGAAATCCGCCGCTGCTCTCATTCCAGGCTTCGTGCTGCGTGATGCGACTGGGGCCGAGATGCTGGCTGATGCCGTCTATGGCACGGCGGACAACCAGGAGGCGCGCTCATGACCGTATCATCCGCGAGCCCGATGGGGCTGGCTGCGCTGGAAGCCCGCTTGCGGCAGGATCTGGAATGGCTGGAGCTTCCGGCAAAATCCTGGGTGCCGCCGCGCGAGATCGACGGGCGGCGCGTGCGCGACGTCGTCATCATCGGCGCCGGCATGGCAGGGCTTGTCGTGTCGGGCATGCTGAAGCGCCTCGGCGTCGACAATCACGTGCTTTACGACCGCGCGCCCGCGGGCCTGGAAGGGCCGTGGGTGACTTTCGCGCGGATGCGCACCTTGCGCTCGCCGAAGCAATTGACCGGGCCGGCGATGGGCTTGCCGGCGCTGACCTTCCGCGCCTTCTACGAGGCCCAGTTCGGGCGGGCCGCCTGGGACGCGCTCGACAGGGCGCCGCGTGCGCTCTGGATGGATTACCTGATCTGGTACCGCAAAATGCTCGACCTACCCGTCGAGAACGAGACGGAGGTGGCCGCGATCCACGGCGGGCCCGATGGCATCCTCGCGCTCCAGATCGTTAGGGCGGGCGTAACTGAGGCCGTCCATGCGCGCCATGTCGTGCTGGCCACGGGGCGCGACGGGCTTGGTGGGCCTTATGTTCCGCCGATCGCCGAGACGATCGACCGCCGCTACTGGGCCCATACCGCCGCCGCCATCGATTTCAAGGCACTGAAAGGCAAGCGTGTCGCCGTCATCGGTGCCGGCGCGTCATCGATGGACAATGCCGCCGTCGCGCTGGAGGCAGGCGCTGCGCGGCTCGACCTGTTCATCCGCCGCACCGACATACCCCGCGTCAACAAGTTCACCGGCATCGGTAGCCAGGGCGTCGTGCACGGCTTCGCCGGCCTGCCCGATGAGTGGAAATGGCGCTTCCTCGACCACACGCTGCGGGCGCAGACGCCGCCGCCGCGCCCAAGCACCTTGCGGGTCTCGCAACATCCCAACGGGCATTTCCATTTGGGCAGCCCGATCCTCGGCATCGAGGAGCGCGACGGACACCTCGTCCTGACGACGCCGAAGGGGCGTTACGACACGGATTTCATCATCTTCGGCACAGGCTTCCGCGTCGACCTGATGTCGCGCCCGGAACTGGCCGATTTCGCTCCCCATATCCGGCTCTGGCGCGATCGCTTTCCGGTCCCTGCCGACATGCCCAATGTGGAGCTCGAAACCTCGCCCGATCTCGGCGAGAGCTTCGAGTTCCTGGAGAAGATTCCGGGCACCTGCCCGGCGCTCCGAGCGATCCACTGCTTCAATTTTCCCGCCACCTTGAGCCATGGCAAGCTCTCGGGCGACATCCCGGCGATCAGCGAGGGCGCGGACCGCCTCGCACGCGGCATCGTCCGCAGCTTGTTCGTCGCCGATCGCGAGACGCATTTCGCCACCCTCCAGGCCTTCGACACGCCCGAGCTCCAGGGCGACGAATGGACCGATGCCGACGCCAACGTCGGAGCGCCCCATGCCGCAGCCTGAGACCGACCGTTCCATCGAACGCGACAGCAGCGCTCCTTTGAAAGGACACCAGCCAGAGATGCTTGAACTCAAGAATTTGAGGCTGTCCTACGGAAACGCACAGATCCTGAACGGTGTCGATCTCTCCGTCCGTCGCGGTGACGTGGTGTCGATCATCGGCCCAAGCGGTACCGGCAAGACCACGCTGCTGAAGTGCATCAACTATCTGGTCAAGCCGGCATCTGGAACCATCACGTTCGATCAGATCCGGATGGATTATCAGCGCGTGGACAAAGCCGCGATCCAGGCGATCCGGTGCCGGACGGCGATGGTTTTCCAGCAATTCAACGTCTTCAAGAATATGACGGTCATTCAGAACGTGATGGACCCGCTTGTGGTCGTGCAGCGCAAGTCCAAGGACGAGGCGCGCGAAATCGCCCTGCAAGAGCTTGAACGGGTCGGCCTCTCCGCGAAGCAAGACAGCTACCCGTCGCAGCTCTCGGGGGGCAGCTCCAGCGCACGGGCATCGCGCGTGCGCTGGCGGTGCGACCGGATGTGATGCTCTTCGACGAACCCACCTCATCGCTTGATCCTGAACTCGTCGGTGAAGTTCTGAAGGTGATCAAGGATGTCGCATCCTCAGGAATTACGTCTCTGCTTGTGACCCACGAGATGCAGTTTGCAAGGAGCATCTCGAACCGAATTGTCTTCATGGACAAGGGCGTCGTCGCCGCCGACGGCAGCCCGGCCGAGATATTCGATACACCTTCCAGCCCGCGCCTCGCCCAATTCCTGAATTCTGAACACACCCACAACTAAGAAAGGATTCCTAGACAATGTCTACAATGAAATCTCTTTCGCGCCGCCAGTTCGGTTTGGCCGTTGTCGGCGGCATGGCAATCGCTCTTTCAACCGCCGGGGCGAGCCATGCTCAGACCTCTGGCAGCCCAGTCCGGACGATCAAGATCGCGACGTCAGCAGAGTCCAAGCCCCTGTCATGGGGCGCAATCGGCGTCGAGCCGCAAGGCTATGAGCCCGATGTCCTGAAAGCGATCAACGCGAAGCTGCCCCAGTACAAATTCGAGATGGAAGGGGCCGCGGATATTGCGCAGGAGACCGGCCTCGTCACCGGGAAATACGACATATCGACCGGCGGCTATTACAAGAATCCGGCACGCAGCAAGCAGTTCCTCATTCCGGAAAACCCGATGGGCGCCAGTCTGCTGAAGATCTATAGCCGCAAGGATAGCAACATCAACGAATTGAAGGATCTGGTCGGCAAGCAGGTCGTGCCGCTGACGGCCGGCGGAGGGACTTACAGGTTCGTCACCCAATGGCAGGCAGACAACCCGAGCTACAAGCTCGACATCACCGCATCGAATGCCGGTGTCCCCTATCCCAATCGCCTGAACGAGATTCAGAATAAAAAATACGATGCGGCGATCCTTCCTTCGAATCTCGGACAGCAGGAAGTCATCGACAACCAGAAGCTCGATATCAAAGCGAGCGATCCAATCACCATAAACAACACCTTCATGCTGATTCACAAGGCGGAAAAAAACCAAGCTTTACTTGCCGATGTGGACAAGGCGCTCAAAGAACTTAAGGACAATGGCACGCTGAGCAAGATCTCGCAGAAGTGGTTCGGCGAGGATATCGTCGTCTACATGAAGTAGCGAATGCTCAACGCCGAGCGTCGGATGCGGTAACGTATTCGACTCCGATGCCTCGTCGCCTTGATCAAGTGAGCCGTTATAGGTTCGACGATCAAGCCTGAACTTTGCGGGAAGGAGTGTTTCGAAGTGAGCCTTGTGGACATGTCTGCAATGATACCCGAGCTCCTCTCGGCATTGCCGCTGACGCTCGCCATCATGTTCGTGGCCCTGCTGGCCGGTTTTTGCCTGGCTCTGGTCGCGACGACATTCCGGGTTCGCAGGGTACCCGTGATCAGTCAGCTGGCCGACCTTTACGTGTCCTATGCACGCAGCGTCCCCGTCGTTCTGCAGCTCTTCGTCGCGTTCTACGGGCTTCCCGTATTGGCAGGCCTGTTCGGTGTTCCGGATTTTCTGTCGGCTACGGCGGCTTCGATGTTGGGGCTGAGCATATACCACGGCGGCTATCTGTCGGAGGTCATGCGGCCTGCCTATCTGGCCGTGGAGCGCGGACAGCATGATGCCGCGGACAGCCTGGGATATAGCTTTCGACAGAAGATCTTCCGCGTCGTTGGCCCACAAACGATTCACATCGCACTGCCAGGATATGGAAATTCATTGATATACATGATCCATAACGTCGCTTTGGTCATGTATATAGGTGCCGCAGATGTCATGGCGACTGCGCATTTAATTATGGAGAGAGACTATAATCAATATCAATTTCAAACGTATCTTGTTCTTGCGGTTATATATTCGGCAATGTGCCTGATTGTGTGGCTCGCTGTACGTTTCTTCGAGCGTCGCTCCTCGATGTACGTACCGAACGCGGCGCCGATCAAAACCACGCTCATGGCCAGCGCCTGACAGAGAGGTTGATCAGACATGTTTGATATGGATGTTCTGCTTCCGGATTTCCGGGACATCATGGGCGCCGTGCCCGTGACACTCGCCATGGCGCTCATCGTCTTCGTCTTCTCGACGATCATAGGCGGCCTGTTTGCGCTCGTTGAGCATCGACGGATACCGGTGTTGCGGCAACTCGTCGTAGCCTACAAGGTCATTTTCAAGGGCGTACCGAAGGTCATCGTGATCTTTCTCGTATACTATAGCCTTCCCACCGTAATTCAGTTCCTTGGTTCACTTGTCGGGCTGACGCTCAACGGCCACGCAACCTCCAACTGGGTCATCCTCGTCGTTTCCTTGATTGCTTGCATGGCCGCGTTCCAGGCGGAGATCGTCAAGGGAGCCCTGAACTCCTTTGACACAGGCCAGTCAGATGCAGCGCATTCATTAGGCTACAAAAACAGCCAATTGTTCCGGAGAATCTTGTTTCCACAAGTCGTTGTCTCGGCAATCCCGGATCTTGCCAGCTCGATCATGGTAATCATGAAGGCGCTTTCTCTTGGCTTCGCAATCGAGGTTGTCGATATATTTGCGCAATCGCAACTGACTGCCGCGTTGAATTTCTACTACCTCGAAGCCTTTTTGATCGCCGTGGTGATCTACATGGTGATCGCTTATATCGTCACGCAACTCGCCGACAGGACGGAACGGGCCCTTCGGGTATGGTGAGGCTTCGATCAAGGCCTTCAGGTCGCCACCCTCCAGGCCTTCGACACGCCCGAGCTCCAGGGCGACGAATGGACCGACGCAGACGCCCCCTCTCAGGACGCTTCCCATGCCGCTGAATGACGCCCCGCGCTGGATCGAGCTCAACGGCGCGACGTTCTGCTACGACGTTGCCGGCGAGGAGCATGACGAGACCATCATCGTGCTGCATGGCGGGCGCGGCATCGGCGACCATCGTGGCGAGTTCGGCGCCTATCAGGCGCTGTCGGACCGCTATCGCGTGCTGGCCTTCGACCAGCGCGGCTGCGGTCGCAGCTCGCTGACGCCGCCTTTCCTGTTCGAGCAGTTCGCCGACGATGTGGAGGCCTTCCGGCAGGCGCTCTGCGGCGGCCGCAAGATCGTGCTGATCGGCGGCTCCTTCGGCGGCATGATCGCGCTGACCCATGCGGTCAAATATGGCAGCAACAGCCTGTCGCGCCTGATCCTGCGCGGCACCGCGCCGAGCCATCACCATGAGGCGGAGGCGATCGAGCATTTCAAGGCGCGCTTGCACAAGGCGCCCTGCGCCTCGATCGGCATGGTCGAGAAGCTGTTCTCCGACAAGATCATCGACGACACCGAATTGCGCCTGATCTGGCTCGCCCTGCAGCCGCTCTATTTCGAGAATTTCGACCCGGACTCCGCCCTGGAGAAGACGCGCACGCTGCATCTGCATGCGCAAACCCATAACGCGCTCTTCGCCACCAAGGATTACGACCTGCGCGACAGCCTCGCCGGCATCGACGTGCCGACGTTGGCGATCTGCGGCGCGGCGGACTGGATCTGCCCGCCGAGCCAGTCGCGCCTGATCGCCGAGATGGTTCCGGGCGCCGAGCTGCTGGAGATCGAGGGCGCAAACCACGCCGTCCATATCGAGGCCAATGCGCGCGTGCTGTCGGCCGTCAGGCACTTCCTCGCAAGGACGGCGCCGTGACGCGCTACTTCGCCGGAAAGCTTGGCGAGGCCCTTATCGCGATCTGGGGTGTGGTGACGATCGTGTTCTTCGTCACGCGCTTCCTGGGCGATCCGGTCGCGCTGCTCCTGCCGGTCGGTGCTTCGCCCGAGCAGATGCAGGCATTGTCGGCCGAACTGGGGCTCGATCAGCCGATCTGGCGGCAATACATCAGCTTTCTCGCCCAAGCCCTGACCGGCGATTTCGGCCAGTCCTTCCAGTTCGGGCGCCCTGCCATCGGCGTCGTGCTGGAGCGGATGCCGGCGACGATCCAGCTCGCACTGACCGCGATCGTGCTCGGCGTCCTGATCGGCGGCACGGCCGGAGCGATCGCTGCCATGCGACGCGGCTCGGTTGCCGAATTCGTGGTGATGACGCTGGCCTTGCTGGGGCAGGCGACGCCGGTGTTCTGGCTTGGCATCATGCTGATCCTGCTGTTTGCGGTTGATCTCGGCTGGCTGCCGACAGGCGGCTATGGCAGCCCGGCCAACCTCGTCCTGCCGGCCTTGACGCTTGCCGTCTTCGTCTCCGCTTCGATCGCGCGTTTGTTCCGCTCCAGCATGCTCGATGTGCTGAAGGAGGATTATGTCCGCACCGCCCGCGCCAAGGGGCTGATGCCGGCGACCGTCTTCACCTGGCATGTCGCCCGCAATGCGCTGATCCCGGTGGTGACGATGATCGGCATCCTGACCGGCGAGCTTCTGGGCGGTTCGGTCGTCACCGAGACGGTGTTCGCCTGGCCAGGCGTCGGCCGGTTGATCGTCCAGGCGATCGAGACCAAGGATTTCCCCGTGATCCAGGCTGGCGTCGCGCTGATCGCGGCGATTTATGTCGCGACGAACCTGATCGTCGACCTGCTCTATGCGCTGCTCGATCCCCGTATCAAGGGGAGCACCTGAGATGGCTGACTTCCTGCGCGCCTTGCTTCGCAGCCGAACCGGCCTGCTCGGTGCGGTTCTGCTGACACTGTTCATCGGAGCGGCGATCCTGGCGCCCTTGCTGGGGCTGCCGGACCCGGTGCGCTCGGATCTGCGCGGGCGCTTCGCGCCGCCGACATGGTCGGGCCTGTTCAGTCCGGGCGCCCATCCGCTCGGCGCCGACCAGCTCGGCCGCGATATCCTCAGCCGCATCATCTATGGCAGCCAGATCACGCTTTCGGTCGCGACCTGCGCTGTGGTGCTGGGCGGCATCGTCGGCGTCTTCCTCGGCATCGTCGCCGGCTATTTCGGCGGGGTCGTCGACCGCATCCTGATGCGGCTCGTCGATATCCAGCTCGCGATTCCGCTGATGCTGCTGGCGCTGCTCGTGGTCGCGGCGCTTGGTCCCAACCTGACCAATCTGGTCATCGTCCTGGCCGTCACCAGCTGGATCCGTTACGCCCGCATCATTCGGGGGCAGGTGCTGGCGCTGCGCTCGCGCGAATTCGTGCAATCGGCCCGGGCGATCGGCGCGAGCACCTGGCGCATCATGCTGCGCCATATCCTGCCCAATGTCCTGACGCCGGCGCTCGTCGTTGGGACGCTGGAACTTGCACGCGTCATCATCATGGATGCGGCCCTGTCCTTCCTGGGCCTCGGCGTGCAGCCGCCCGATGCGAGCTGGGGCCGGATGCTGGCCGAGGGGCGCGTCTACATCTCCACGGCCTGGTGGATCGTCACCTTTCCCGGCCTCGCCATCCTGCTGACGGTTCTGAGCGTCAACCTGCTCGGCGACTGGCTGCGCGACTATTTCGACCCGAAATTGAGGACGTGACCATGACCATTATCGCTCCCCGCACGGAACGCCTGCGCCAGAGGATGCGGCAAGCCGGTCTCGATGTGATCCTCGCCTTCAAGCCCGAGAGCAGCTTCTATCTGACCGGCTTCAACCCGATCATCTACAGCCATCCGGTGATCGCAATCCTGCCGGCGCAGGGCAAGCCCTCGATGCTGATCCATGCCTTGCGTGACGACCATGCCCGCGCCTCGACCTTCATCGAGGACATCCGCCTCTACGGCGCCTGGTCGACCAAGGTCACGATGGGCCCGAGCTGGCTCGATGCGCTGAAGACGATGCTGGAGGAGGCCGGTCTCGCCAAGGCCGTCATCGGCGTCGAGGAGGATTTTTTGCCGGTCGCGCGGTCGCGCCAGCTTGCCGAGCTTCTGCCCGGCGCCTCCTTCCGTGACGCGTCCGAGATGATCATGACGACCCGTCTGGTGAAGGACGCCGACGAGATCGCCAATGCCCGCGACGCCGCCCGCATCGCCGACACCGGCATGATCGCGGCAGTCGAGGCTGTCCGGCAAGGCGGCTCGGAGCGTGACGTGTCGCTCGCGGCCATGGCGGCGATGAACCGTTTCTGGGCCGATAACTTTCCCGACAAGGAGGTCTGCGATTTCGGCAGCCTCGAAGGCGGCGCGCAGAACGGCCTCTGGGCCTGGGCGCTGGCCGGCGACCGCATGTTCATGAATTGCGACAACCCAACCAACCGCAAGCCTGTAGCCGGAGAGGCGATCAGCATCCTGATCTGGACGATCGTCAACGGCATTCATGCCGAGAACGAGCGCACGGTTGCGGTCGGCGTGCTGAACGATGAGCGCCGCCGCGCGCTCGATTCGATCATCGAGATCCGCAACGAGGTCGCGACCTTGCTGAAGCCCGGTACGCCGATCAGCGCGCTGTTTGGTGCGACCAAGGCCGGGCTCGAGGCGCGCGGCTATGGCAAGTACCTGCCGGGCCGCATCGGCCACGGCATCGGGCTCGGCGCGCATGAACACCCTTCCCTCGACGCCAAGACCGGCATCCTGCTCGAACCTGGCATGATCCTGACGCTGGAACCCAATCTGCGCATCCCCGGCATTGCCGCGACCCAGTTCTCCGACACCGTCCTGATCACGGAAGGCGGTTGCGAGTTCCTGACGCGCGCGCCGGATGTCGTGTTGAACGCCTGAGGCGAACCGGCATGGCCCCGCTCCTCGAAGTCAGGAACCTGACCGTCGCCTTCGATACGCCGGGCGGGACGGTCCATGCCGTCAACGACGTCTCCTATGCGTTGAACGAAGGCGAGACGCTGGGCATCGTCGGGGAATCCGGCTCGGGCAAGAGCGTGCATGTGCTGGCGATGTGCGGGCTGATTCCGCGCCCGCCCGGCCGCATCGTTTCCGGGCAGGTGCTGTTCCAGGGGCGCGATCTGCTGACGCTGCCCGAGCGCGAATTGCGCGACATTCGCGGCGGGCAGATCGGCTTCGTCTTCCAGGATCCGATGACCTCGCTCAACCCGGTGCTGACGGTGGAGCGGCAGCTGGTCGAGCTGATCCGCCGGCACGCCAGGCTTGACGCCAGGGCGGCGCGGGCGCGCGCGATCGAACTGCTCGAGATCGTGCGTATTCCCGATGCCGCGCGCCGCATCGGCCAGTACCCGCACCAGTTCTCCGGCGGCATGCGCCAGCGCGTTATGATCGCGATCGGCGTCGCCTGCCGGCCCAAACTCCTGATCGCGGATGAGGCGACGACGGCACTGGACGTGACCGTGCAGGCGCAGATCCTCGACATGGTCAAAGACCTGAAGCGCGAGTTCGGCACCACGGTGATCTGGATCACCCATGACATGGGCGTGGTTGCCGGCATCGCCGACACCATCCAGGTGATGTATGGCGGGCGCATCATGGAGCGCGGCCCGGTCGATGCGATCTTCGCCGACCCGCGCAGCGCCTATAGCTGGGGCCTGCTGCAATCGCTGCCCACAGTGGAGCGCCGCGCTGAGGGGCGGCTCCACCAGATCCCGGGCTCGCCGCCCGATCTCTACAAGCCGGCGGTGGGCGACCCCTTCGCGCCGCGCAATGCCTTTGCAACACCGCGCTGCCTGCTGGAGATGCCGCCGCTACGGCAGGTCGAAGGCAGCGTGCCGGGCCATCTCGTCGCTGCGTGGTATGATCTGCCAGCCGCGCTGAAGGCCCGCAGGGAGACCGCGGCATGAGCACGTCGCCGACACATCCTCTCCTCAGCGTCCGCAACCTGGCGAAGCATTATACCAGCGGCGGCGGCTGGCTCGGCGGGCCGTCGCATCTCGTCAAGGCGATCGACGACGTCTCCTTCGACATCGCGCCCCGCGAGATCGTCGGGCTGGTCGGCGAATCCGGCTCGGGCAAGAGCACGACCGGGCGCGTCGTGCTGCGCCTGGAAGAGCCGACCGGCGGCGAGATCCGCTTCGACGGCCACGACATCACGACCTTGCCGGCGCGCGAACTGAAGGCCTTCCGCCGCCAGATGCAGGTCGTCTTCCAGGATCCTTACGCTGCGCTCAACCCGCGCATGACCGTGGGGGATTTCGTTGCCGAGCCGTTGATCGTGCATGGTCTCGTCACCAGCCGCTCGGAGCGCAGCGATCGCGTTGCGGCCCTGTTCAAGCAGGTCGGGCTCGATCCGCGCTTCATGACGCGCTATCCGCACGAATTCTCCGGCGGCCAGCGCCAGCGCGTGAACATCGCGCGCGCCGTCGCGATGCGCCCGCGCCTGATCATCGCCGACGAGCCGATCACGGCGCTCGACGTCTCGATTCAGGCCCAGATCATCAACCTGTTCCAGGACCTGCAACAGGAGCTGGGCATGGCCTATCTCTTCATTGCGCATGACCTGTCGATGGTGCGCTATCTCTGCCACCGCGTCGCGGTGATGCTGCGCGGGCGCCTGGTCGAGATCGCCCCGACGGAAGCGATCTTTTCCGATCCGCGCCACGCCTATACGCGCTCGCTGCTCTCGGCGATCCCGATCCCGAACCCGGCGATCGAGCGCGCCAGGCGGCCGCTGGCCTTCGATTACGAGACCCAGAAGCCTGCCCCCGATGCTGTGCTGACCGAGGTTTCGCCCGGTCATTTCGTCCTGATTTGAGACTTCATTGCCTTTGCTCGCTGCCATTCCTTGCCACCTCCATTGGAGCCCGTGACATGACATCGTTCTGGATCAAGACCCTCAGCACTGCCGCATTGGCCGCCGCGCTGTCCGCTTCGCCGGCGCTGGCCCAGACGGGGCGCAGGGCGACGATCGCGCTCTCGATCAACGTCAACACCTTCGACCCGCATATGACGGGCTCCTTCGGCTCCGATATGAGCCTGCTGAGCCATATCTATCCGTCCCTCGTCATCCGCGGCGCCGACCTCAAATTGGCGCCCGCGCTGGCGAAATCCTGGACGCTGGTGAACGACACGACATGGCGCTTCGAGCTCGTCGAGGGCGCCAAATTCGTCAATGACGAGCCGCTCGACGCCGCGACGGTCAAATGGAACCTCGACCGCGTGCGCGATCCCAAGGTCAATGCGCGGATCAAATCCTGGTTCGATCTGGTCAAGGAGGTCCGCGTCATCGACGCTAGGACTGTCGAGGTCGAGACCAGCGCGCCGTTCCCGGCCTTCGTCGACCAGCTCTCGATGTTCTTCCTGCTGCCGCCGCAATGGGCGGCGAGCCACAATCCGGCAACCGAGACGATGTCGGGCAGCCGCTACCGCATGACCGAGAACGTGCCGGGCGACCACATCACGCTCGCCGCCAATCCCGCCGGCTGGCAGGGCAAGCCCGATTTCGACACGGTCGTGTTCAAGACGATCCCGGAACCGGCAAGCCGCATCGCCGCGCTGCTGGCCGGTGAGGCCGATCTCGTGACTGGCATCCCGACCTCGGAGCTTGCGCGGGTCAAGGCGAGCAAAAACGCCATCGCCGGCTCGGTGCAGAGCACGCGCAATGTCTTCATCAAGTTCAACACCCAGAAGGCGCCGCTCGACAACAAGCTGGTGCGCCAGGCGATGAACTACGCCATCGACAAGGATGCGATCCGGGATTCGATCTTCGACGGGCAGGCCTATATCGAGCCTTGCCAGATCCTGACCCCGTCCTATTTCGGCTTCAATCCGGACCTCAAACCCTACCCTTTCGACGTGAAGAAGGCGCAGGCCCTGCTGAAGGAATCCGGCATCGATCTCAAGCAGGTGATCGAGATGGACATCCCCGTCGCGACCTACATCCAGGGGCAGGAGGTCGCCCAGGCAGTCGCCGCCATGCTCGGCGACGCCGGCCTGAAGGTGAAAATGAACGAGATGGATTTCGGCGCCTATATGAACAAATATCTGCGGTCGCGCACCTTGGCGCAGACCTCGCTCCTGACCCATGGCTGGCCGACCCTGGACGCCGACGGCCAGTTGACCCTGCTCGCGCCCGGCAACCAGTACGCCTATTGGGACGATGCCGCCTTCGGCAAGGCGCTCGAGGCCGGACGCTCGACCATGGACAAGGACAAGCGCCTCGCAGCCTATAAGGACGCGACCAAGATCATGTGCGAGGAGGCGCCGGTGCTGTTCCTCTATGCACAGCCGACCACTTATGGCGTCTCGAAGCGGGTGACATGGCAGGCGCGCGGCGACGATTGGGTCCGCTCCTTCGATATGAAGCCGGCTCAGTAGGAGGACGGCCCTTGCACCTGTTCGGGACGCATTTCGGCACCTATGAGGTCGTCCGCGACGGTTCCGGACAGGCTGCCTTGCAAGGTTTCGGGCTCGACCCGCAGCCTTCGCCGGTCGGGGCGGCTTATCTCGATCTCAAGGACCACCCGGCGCGCGTCCTCTACCCGATGGTGCGCAAGGGCTGGCTCGCAGCGCGAGAAAATCCGGAGGGGCGCGGCCGAGACCGTGGCCGTGATGAGTTCATCCGCATCAGCTGGGACGAGGCGGCGGCGCTCGTCGCCGGGGAGGTCGAGCGCGTCCGCACGGTTCACAGCAATGCCGCCATCTTCGGCGGATCCTATGGCTGGGCCAGCGCGGGGCGCTTCCACCATGCGCAGGGCCAGCTCAAGCGCTTCCTCAATCTCGCTGGCGGCTTCACCTCGGCCGTCAACACCTACAGTTTTGGGGCCGCCGCCGTCATTCTGCCGCATGTCATCGGCCCGCGCTTCAAATTCGCCACGGATGTCGCGCCGAGCTGGGACCAGATCGCCGCCCATGCCAAGCTGCTGATCTCCTTTGGCGGCTTTCGCCTGTCGAATGCGCAGGTCGAGGCGGGGGGCACCGGCCAGCACCGCTCCGAGCGTGGGCTGGCGGCGGCTGCAGCGGCGGGCGTCAGGATCGTCGTCGTCAGTCCGGTGCGCGCCGATGTCCCGGACCTGCCGGGCGGAACGATCGACTACATCGCAATCCGCCCCAACACCGACACGGCGATGCTGCTGGCGATGGCGCAGACGCTGCTGGCGGAGGGCCTGGCCGACCGCGCTTTCCTCACGCGCTGCACGGTGGGGCTTGCACCCTTTGAGGCCTATCTGGCGGGTGAAAGCGACGGGGTGGTCAAGGATGCCGATTGGGCGGCCGAAATTTGCGGCGTGCCGGCCGCGACCATCCGGGATCTCGCTTGCGCCTTCGCCTCAGAGCCCGCGCTCGTCAATGCGGCCTGGTCGCTGCAGCGGGCGCGCTTCGGCGAGCAGCCCTATTGGGCGGCGATCGCCCTTGCGGCCATTGCCGGCCATGCCGGACGGCCCGGCTGCGGCATTGCCTTCGGCCTGACCTCCGTCAGCACGGTTGGCCAGCCGATCCGTCGGCTGCGGGGCCCGGCCTTCGATCAGGGGCGCAACCCGGTCGAAAGCTTCATCCCCGTCGCGCGGATCACCGAGCTCCTGTCCCAGCCGGGCGGATCGCTGGATTATGACGGCCGGCGCCTGGTGCTGCCTGACATCCGCCTGGTCTGGTGGGCGGGTGGCAACCCGTTCCACCACCATCAGGATCTCGCCGGCCTGACTGAGGCCTGGCGGCGGCCGGAAACGGTGATCGTCAATGAGCCGATGTGGACCGCGACCGCGCGCCATGCCGACATCGTGCTGCCGGCAAGCTTCCCGTTCGAGCGCGACGACATCGCCGCTTCCTCCCGCGACAACTGGCTCATCGCCAGCCGGCAGGTCTGCGCGCCGCCGGACGAAGTCCTGTCCGATCACCAGATCATGGCCCGCATCGCCCGCGAGATGGGCTTTGAGCACGCCTTCACTGGAGGGCGCGAGCCGCGGGAGTGGTTGCGCCGGATGTATGACGGCTACCGCACAGCCCATGCCGAATTGCCGGATTTCGAGGCGTTCTGGGCGCGCGGCTATGCCGCCCTCGACGAAGGCGAAGCTGCGCCGGCCCCGGTCACGCCATTGGCCGATTTCGTCGCCGACCCCGTGGGGAAACCGCTGGAGACGCCGTCCGGTCGCATCGAGATCACTTCTGCGGTGATCGCCGGCTTTGGCTATGACGATTGTCCCGGCCATCCGACCTGGCTCGCGCCGGAGGAATGGCTCGGCTCGCCTTTGGTGCAACGCTATCCGCTGCACCTGCTCTCGCCGCAGCCGGCGCATCGCCTGCACAGCCAATTGGAACTGGCGGGGCCGAGCCAGGGGGCCAAGCGCGACGGGTATGAGGTCGTGCTCTTGCACCCGGCCGAGGCGATCAAGCGGGACCTCCGGGACGGCGACACCGTGGAACTCTTCAATGATCGTGGCCGCTGCCTGGCGGCGCTCAAATTGACGATCGATGTCGCGCCGGGCGTCGCGGTGCTGCCGACCGGGGCCTGGTATGATCCGGTTGGCGATGGCGGGGCCTTGCCGCTCGACCGTGGCGGCAATCCCAACAGCCTCACCTCCAGCATGCCGACCTCGCGCCTGGCGCAGGCGACCGCGCCCAATTCTTGCCTGATCGAGATCAAGCGGGCAGTAGCCTGAGCGCCGATCGAATCCGCCACCGCCATCTCGCATCGCAAGAGGCCGACCATGCCCCCGACCGCAGCCAATTCGCATGAAGCCGGGGCACTTGATGCAGCGCTCGCCGAGGCCCGCGACGATTATGTGCGCCGCAACCCCGAAAGCCGGGCGCGTTTCATGGCGGCTGCGGAGTCGATGCCGGGCGGCAATACGCGGACCTCGCTCTTCTACGATCCCTTCCCGCTCTGCATGCTGCGTGGCGAAGGCTGCCGCCTGACCGATGCCGACGGGCGCGAATATCTGGATTTCCTGGGCGAGTTCACCGCCGGCATTTTCGGCCATTCACCCGAGGTGCTGAAGCAGGCGATCCGCGCCGCGCTCGATGACGGGATCAACCTGTCCTCGCACAACGCCATCGAAGGCAAGCTGGCCCAGCGTATCTGCGCCCGTTTTCCGTCGATGGACCTGCTGCGCTTCACCAATTCCGGCACGGAAGCCAATCTGATGGCGCTCGCCGCCGCACTCACCTTCACCGGGCGGCGCAAGATCCTGGTGTTTGCCGGCGGCTATCATGGCGGCGTGCTGACCTTTCCGCCTGGCGGCACGTCCGTGACCGTACCCCACGACTTCGTCGTCGCCTCCTATAACGACCTTGAAAAGACGCTCGACCTTGTCAAGCCGCATCGCAGCGCATTGGCGGCGATCCTGGTCGAGCCCATGCAGGGTGCAGGGGGCTGCATTCCGGGCACACCCGAATTCCTCGCCGGCCTGCGCCGGCTCGCCGACGAGACGGGCGCCGTGCTGGTCTTCGACGAGATCCAGACCTCGCGGCTCTCGCTGGGCGGGCGCCAGCAGTTGCTCGGCATCACGCCGGACATGACGACGATCGGAAAGTTCTTCGGCGGTGGCCTCGCTTTCGGCAGCTTCGGCGGCCGGCGCGAGATCATGCAGGTCTTCGACCCTCGCCGGCCATCCTCGATCGGCCATGCCGGCACCTACAACAACAACACCTTGACCATGGCGGCAGGGCTCGCGGCGGTGGAGCAGCTCCTGACGGCTGAGGCGCTCGACGCCTTGAATGCGCGTGGCGACCGGTTCCGCGCCGATCTGAACGCAATGTTTGCGGCCAGGGGTGTGCCGATCAGCGTTTCCGGCCTCGGCTCATTGATGAACATTCATCCACAGGGCGCACCGCAGATGGCGGGGGCGAAGCGCAGCCTGCTGTTCTTCGATCTCGCGAAGGCCGGCATCTATTTCGCGCCGCGCGGCCTGATCGCCCTGTCCTTCCCGATCGGAGGCCAGGAGGTTTCGGCTTTCCTGAACGCGCTCGATCGGGTTCTCGACGCCCGCAAGAGCCTGCTCGCCTGAGATCGGAACGGGCGGGGCGTGTTGCCCTGCCCAAATAGGCTGCCCTGCCCAAGTAGGTTGCCCTGCCCAAGTAGGTTGCCCTGCCCAAGTCGTAGGCGTCAGTAGCCGGTGCGCGGATGTGGCCAGGTGTTCACGTCGACCACTGCCGGCGAGGACACGTCGACCGGCTTGGTCCAGCTGCCGCCGAGCGCCTTGTTGAGGGCGATGAAGTCCGTGGAGACGGCGACGCGGCTCTGCAGCAGCGTGTCCTCGGCGCTGTAGAGCGAGCGCTCGGCGTCGAGCACGTCGAGGAAGCTCGACGAGCCGGACTGGTAGAGCGTGCGGGAGAGCCGCGCCGCATCGCGATAGGAGGTTGCGGCGGAGGACAGCTTGCCCGCGCGCAGGCGTTCCTGCGCCAGCGAGACCAGCGCGTTCTCGACATCCTGCATCGCGGTCAGCACCGAGAGCTTGAAGGCGGAATCATACTGGTCGCGCTGGGCCTGGGCGACCTCGACGGCTGCCCTGAGCTCGCCGCCATTGAAGATCGGCACGCTCAGCGTCGGCCCAAAAGACCAGCCGATCGAGGAGTTCTTGGCAAGGTCGCCGGTTTTCAGGGCCGATGTCGTGATATTGCCAGTGAGGCTGACCGACGGATAGAGCGCCGCTTCCGCCTGGCCGATCTTGGCTGTGTACTGGGCGAGCTGGCGCTCGGCCTTGCGGACATCGGGGCGGTTGCGCAGGACATCGGCGGGCAGGCCGGCAGGCGGCGTGCTACGCGCAGCCGGGATCGGGCCGCCACGCGCCAGCCGGCCGGCGAGCGCGGTGGGGGCTTGCCCTGTCAGGATACCGAGCTGATGCAGGCTCTGGGCATAGGCGGTCTCCAGGCTCGGAATTGCCGCCTCGGTCGAGCTCGCCTGCGCGGCCGCCTTGGCGACGTCGACAGCCGAGGCCGAGCCGGCCTGGAACTTGGTCCGCGTCAGTCTTTCGGTGTCGCGCTGCGAGGTCGCAGTGCGCCGGGCCAGCGCGATGCGGGCCTGGTAGCCGCGCGCCTCGACATAGTTGGAGGTCACGTCGCCGACCAGCGTCAACAGGGTCGCGCGCAGATCCTCATCGGCGGCGTCGCTGCCATAGGTCGCCGCCTCGACGCCGCGATAATTCGCGCCGAACAGGTCGAACTCCCAGCTCGCATCGAAGCCGGCCTGATACAGGCTGGAGGTGGTGTTGCCGCCCGTGCTGGAGGTGGCGGCGCTGGTCCGCGACCGCGTGGCCGAGCCGGTGCCGTCGAGCGTGGGAAACAGCGCCCCGATGGCCTGGCGCCTGGTCGCCCGCGCCTCCCGGATGCGCGCCTTCGCCGAGGCGACGTCGAGATTGCCGGCAACGGCCTCCTCGACGATGCCATTCAGCGTCCTGTCGCCGAGACGCTTCCACCACTCATCCAGCGTCCTGGAGGCCGGCGGTCGTTTTGAGGCCGGCGCGTTGCCCCATTTCGCCGGCAGGCTCAGGGAGGGGCCGGCATAATCGGGCCCGACCGCGCAGGCGCCCAGCGTCAGGCAGAGCGGCAGGGCCAGGCTGAGGCGTTTCATCGTCGCGCGGCTTCCGGTCATCGTTGCGGCCATCTCAGCTTGCCTTTGCCGGCTCGGCCGCCGGCTCATCCGTGCGCTTGCCTTGCGCGCTCTTGCCCTGCGCGTCCTTGCCCTGCGCATCCTTGCCCTGGACAAGGCGGCGCACGGTGACGAAGAGCAGCGGCACGAAGAACACGCCGAGCGCGGTGGCGGCGATCATGCCGCCCATCACGCCGATGCCGATCGCGTTCTGGCTGCCCGAGCCCGCGCCGGTTGCGACCGCCAGTGGCGTCACGCCGAGAACGAAGGCGAGCGAGGTCATCAGGATCGGGCGCAGGCGCTGGCGCGCTGCTTCCAATGTCGCTTCGACCAGCCCCTTGCCGGCCTGCTGCTGCTCGATCGCGAATTCGACGATCAGGATCGCGTTCTTGGCTGCAAGGCCGATCGTCGTGAGCAGTCCGACCTTGAAATAGACGTCGTTGGTCTGCCCGAACCAGGTCGCGGCCAGCAGTGCTCCGAAGATGCCGATCGGCACTGAGAGCATGACTGCGAAGGGAATCGACCAGCTCTCATAGAGCGCGGCCAGGCAGAGGAAGACCACAAGCATGGCCAGTGCATAGAGCGCCGCCGCCTGGCTGCCGGAGAGCCGCTCCTGATAGGACAGTCCGGTCCATTCATGAGCGTAGCCGGCCGGTAGCTGCTTCATCAGGGCATCGATCTCGTCCATCGCGGCACCCGAGCTGACGCCGGCAGCGGCCGCGCCCTGGATCTCCACCGCCGCCGAGCCGTTATAGCGCTCAAGCCGGGGCGAGCCGTAGGTCCAGCGCCCCGAGGAGAAGGCCGAGAATGGCACCATCGTGCCGCCGGAGTTGCGGACATACCATTTATCGACATCCTGCGGCTGCATCCGGGACGCCGCACCGGACTGGACATAGACCGATTTCACCCGGCCGCGATCGATGAAGTCGTTGACATAGGCGCTGCCCCAGGCGGTCGAGAGCGTCGCATTGACGTCGGCGAGCGAGAGCGTCAGTGCGCTTGCCTTCTCCTGGTCGATCTCGACGGAGTATTGCGGCGTGTCTTCCTGGCCGTTGGGCCGGGTGCCGGACAAGACCGGGCTCTTGCCGGCGAGGCCAAGGAGCTGGTTGCGCGCCTCGATCAGCTTGTCATGGCCGGCGCCGGCGATGTCCTGCAAGTAGAAGTCGAAACCCGCCGTGTTGCCGAAGCCCTGGATCGCGGGCGGCGCCAGCGCGAAGACCATGCCGTCCTTGATGGAGCGGAACGCGCCCATGGCGCGCATCGCCACGGCCTGCGCCGTCGCCTGCTTGCCCTTGCGTTCGGCGAAGGGCTTCAGCCGGACGAAGGCGAGGCCGACATTCTGGCCCTCGCCGCCGAAGCCGAAGCCGGCGACCGTCAGCACGCCCTCGACCAGATCCTTTTCCTTGTCGAGATAATGGGTGCGGATCTGGTCGAGCACACGCAAGGTGCGGTCCTGCGTCGCGCCGACCGGCATCTGCACGATGGTGAACAGCGTGCCCTGGTCTTCCTCCGGCAGGAAGGAACTCGGCAGGCGCGTGAACAGCACCGCCATGCCGACGCCGATCAGCAGGAAGACGGCAATGAACCGGAACGGCCGCGCGATCATGCCGGCGATGCCGCTGCGATAGCCGTGGGTCGCCTTGTCGAAATTGCGGTTGAACCAGCCGAAGGGGCCCTTCTGAGTGGCATGGTCCGTCGGCGGCTTCAGCATGGTGGCGCATAGCGCCGGCGTCAGCACGAGCGCGACGAGCACGGAGAGCATCATGGCGGTGACGATGGTGACCGAGAACTGCCGGTAAATCACGCCGACAGAGCCGCCGAAGAAGGCCATCGGCACGAACACGGCCGAGAGCACGGTGGCGATGCCGACCAGCGCCCCGGTGATCTCGCCCATCGATTTGATCGTCGCCTCCTTCGGCGACAATTTCTCTTCCTGCATCACGCGCTCGACATTCTCGACGACGACGATCGCGTCGTCGACGAGCAGGCCGATGGCGAGCACCATGGCGAACATGGTCAAGGTGTTGATCGAATAGCCGGCGACCGCCAGCACGCCGAAGGTGCCGAGCAGCACGACCGGCACGGCGAGCATCGGGATGATCGTCGCGCGCAGGTTCTGCAGGAAGACGAACATCACCACGAAGACGAGCACGATCGCCTCGATCAAGGTCTCGACCACCTTCTCGATCGAGAGCCGGACGAAGGGCGTGGTGTCGTAGGGGTAGACGACCTCGACGCCCTCGGGGAAGGTCTGCGACAGCCGCGTGATCGCCTTCTGCACCGCCTCGGCGGTCGAGATGGCGTTGGCGCCGGTCGCCAGGCTGATCGCCAGCGCCGCCGTCGGCTGGCCGTTATAGCGGGCGGCCGTGCGATAGTCCTTGGCGCCGAGCTCGACCGTCGCGACATCGTTCAGCCGCACGATCGAGCCGGAGCTGCCGCTCTTCAGAATGATGTTTTCGAATTGCTGGACGGTCTGAAGGCGGCTCATCGCCGTCACCGTCGCGTTGAGCTGCTGGCCGGGCTTCTGCGGCAAGCCGCCGAGCTGGCCGGCCGACACCTGCGTGTTTTGCGCCGTGATCGCGGCGGAGACGTCGCTCGGCATCAGCGCGTATTTCTGCAGCTTGTCGGGATCGAGCCAGATGCGCATCGCATAGCCCGAGCCGAAGAGCTGGCTCGAGCCGACGCCCGGCACGCGCTTGAGCGTGTCGTTCAGCGTCGAGTCGACATAGTCGGCGAGGTCGGTCGAGGACATCTTGCCGTCGCGCGAGACGAAGGCGATGACCATCAGGAAGCCGGTCGAGGATTTCGACACGGTGATGCCGGTGTTCTGGACCGTCTGCGGCAATTGCGAGGTGACGAGCTGCAGCTTGTTTTGCACCTGCATCTGCGCGACGTCGGGATCGGCCGCGTTGGTGAAGGTCAGCGTCAGCGAGGCATTGCCCGACGAGGTCGAGGTCGCGGTCATGTATTGCAGGTTGTCGACGCCGGTCATGCCCTGCTCGATGACCTTCGTCACCGAGTTTTCGACCGTCTGGGCGTCGGCGCCGGCATAGCTCGCGCTGATGTTCACGGTCGTCGGCGCGATCTGCGGGTATTGCGAGATCGGCAGGGATTGCAGCGCCAGCACGCCGGCGAGCATGATGACGATGGCGACGACCCAGGCGAAGATCGGCCTGTCGATGAAGAAGCGTGACATATTCAGTTCTTCACCGTGCCGGGCGTGTCCGTATCAGCAGCCGCGCGCTGCGCCGCCGGCCGCAGCTCCCCGCTTGCCTCGTCGATCGTGACCTCGTTGGCCGTGACCGCCTGGCCGACGCGCACGAGCTGCCCGCCCTCGACGATCACCTTGTCACCGTCACTGAGGCCGGTATCGACCAGCCAGTTGTTGCCGATGGTGCGGCGGGTCACGAGCATGCGCTCCTCGACCTTGCCGTCCTTGTTGACGAATTTGGCCGTGGCTTCGCCCTTGGTATTGCGGCCGACAGCGCGCTGCGGCACCAGGTAATTATTCTCGGCGATGCCCTCCTGCAGGATGGCGCGCGCATACATGCCGGGCAGCAGCAGCCGGTCGGGATTGGGGAATTCCGCCCGCAGGGTGAAGGTGCCGGTGGTCTGGTCGACATTGGCCTCGGCGAATTCGAAGCGTCCGTCCTGATTGTAGAGCGTGCCCGTATCGAGCCTGAGCTTGACCGCGACATTGGGGCCGCTGAGCTTCAACCGACCCTCAGTGAGCGCGCTGCGGAACTTCAGCAGGTTGGTGCTCGACTGGGTGATGTCGACATTGATCGGGTCGAGCTGGCGGATGGTGGTGAGCGCGTCGGTCTGGCTCGCCGTCACCAAAGCGCCTGGCGTCAGGGAGGATTTGTCGATCCGCCCGCCGATCGGGGCAACGACCTTGGTGTAGTCGAGATTGATTTTCGCCGTGGCGAGGCTCGCCTTGGCCGAGGCGACGTCGGCATTGGCCTGGGCCAGGGCCGAGATCGCATCGTCGAGGTCCTGCTTGCTGACGGCGTTCTGGCGGACCAGGTCGCGGTAGCGGTCGAGCTTTGCCTGGGCGCTCGGTACAGCGGCCTCGGCTTTCTGCAAGGCTGCGGCGGAGCTGTCATAGGCCGCCTGGTAGCTTGCCGGATCGATCTCGTAGAGCACGGTCCCGGCCGCGACCTCGCCGCCTTCCTTGAAGAGGCGCGACTTGATGATGCCGTTGACCTGCGGACGCACCTCCGCGACGAGGCTCGCCGAAACCCGGCCCGGCAGTTCGGCCGTGATCGCGACGGGCTGCGGACGCAGGCTGACCACGCTGACCTGCATCTGCACGGTCGGCGGGGCGGGGCCGGCCGCCTTCTCGTTGCAGGCCGAGAGCAGAAGCCCTGCGGCAATGGTTGCGACCGCGATTCGCCCACGCAATACGGGCATGCCGCAGTGCGAAAGGCTGGTCTCGCGATGTTGCATCCTCAAGCGCTGCACAGCATCACCCTATTTTGGAAACTTAAGAGTACCCTTATGGCTTGCAATCTTCCGCTGTCAATCGCATGGAGGTGAAATAAGGGGAAACATATGGCGCAGGGTCTGACGATAACGTGTGAGGACGCGGCAGCGGCGGCCAAGGGAACACCCGCGCGCGGGCGCCCGAAAATCATGGCCGACGAGGCCTTGCGCGCGATGATCGTGGCCCATGCCAGGGATGCTTTCCTCGAGGTCGGCTATGCCGGCACGACGATGGATCTCGTCGCGGCACGTTGCCGCATCTCGAAGCGGACGCTCTATCGCCTCTTCCCCGGCAAGACCGATCTGTTCACGGCGGTCGTCATCCTGCACCGGCAGTCGATGTTCGATCTGCCGCGCCCCGACGATGAAGAGCTGCCCGTGACCGAGGCCCTTGAAGCGATCTTCAAGATCGACATCGACGAAGCCGCCGATCGTGAGCGCATCGCGTTCATTCGTCTCGTCATTACGGAATCGACCCGATTTCCCGAGATCGAGCTCTTGATTCTACGCGACGGCGCCGAGGCGTCGCGTCGCCTTCTCGCGGAATGGCTGGCACAGCAAGTGGAGCGCGGCCTCATCGAGCTCGCCGATCCCTCAAAAGCGGCACGGATGCTGATGGACATGGTGTTCGGCGTGTTCGCGCGCCGGCCTCACCATGACGAATGGGGTTCGCGCGAAGAGCGCCGCGCCTATGTGCGGATGTGCATCGACATCTTCGTCAATGGCGTCGCACGCCACTGAAGCGCGCAGCGCGCGCCAGGCGCGCCGGTTTCAGACCTTCAGGGCCATGCCGTCGCGCTGCGGATCGGCGCCGCCCGACCAGTTCGCCCCTTCCGCGCGGATGCCATGCGGCGCGCCGAAGGCGAAGGATTGGTAGGACCGGTTTACGGTGTAGCCTTTGGCTTCCAATGCGGCGGTGACGCGGCGTTCGATGCGGTTGGAGACGTCGATCGTGTCGCTCAGGCAGACGATGCGCGGCGCGGCGACCGCCTCGGACATACTCATTCCGAAATCGATGACATTGCTCAGCGCTTGGGCGATGGCGGGCACGATGAAGGTGCCGCCTGGCGCGCCGATGGCGATGATCGGCGCCTCGTCCTTGAACATGATCGTCGGCGCCATGGCGCTGCCGCGCGCCTTGCCCGGAGCGATCGAGCCGGCGCGGCCAGGACGGGGGTCGAAACCGCTCATCGAGCCGTTATACATGAAGCCCAGGCCGGGGGTGATGCCGCCCGATGGCTGGCCAAGGGTGTGGGTGAGCGTCACCGCATTGCCCTCTTCGTCCATGACGCAGACGACGGTGGTGTCCGGTGGATCCCTGGACAGCTCCGAGCGCGCCACGCGCGCCTTCCCGCCGGACCGGATCGCGTCGGCATGGCCGGCGGCATGGGCCTGCGAGAGCAGCCTGTCGATCGGCACGTCGACGAAGTCGGGATCGCCGATATGGGCGTCGCGATCGATCGTCATCCACTTCATCGCCTCGGCGAGGATCGCAATGTGCTCGGCGCCGTTGTGCTCGAGTGCGCCGATCTCGAACTCCTGCAGGATATGCATCAGTTCGATCAGCGAGACGCCGCCAGCGGCGGGCGGGTTGCCGGCGATGCGCAGGCCGCGATAGGCGCCCCAGACGGGTTGCTTCTCGCGCACCTTGTACTCGGCGAGATCGCGCTTCGTCAGCAGCCCGCCTTGCCTTGCCATGTCGGCGGCGATCTCCTCGGCGATCGCGCCGGTGTAGAAGATCTCAGGGCCGGCTGCGGCGATGCGCTCCAGCGTGCGGGCGAGGTCGGGATTAGTGATAACGTCGCCGGGGCGCTTCAGCGTGCCGTCGGGGTGGAAATAGATCGCGCGCCCGGTCTCGCTGTGGCGGAGCTTGTCTTCGGTGTTGATCTGGCCGGTGCTGCGCTGGTCGATCGTCCAGTAGTAGTGGACATAGGGGCGGATCGTGAAACCGTCGCGCGCCTGCCGGATCGCCGGCGCCATGACGTGCCTGAGGTCCATCGTGCCGAAGCGCGACAAGGCCTCAGCGTAGCCCTTGACGTTGCCTGGCGTGCCGGCCGCGAGATGGCCGAGCTCGTTGGCGTGGTCGCTGAGCAGGAAGACGAAGCCGTCGCGGGTCTGGCCGACGAAACGGTCGGCCCACATCTCGGGTGTGGCTGCGAGCGGCGCCAGCGCCAGGAATTCGAGCACAGTGTGCACGCCGCGTTTCGGCATGCTGATCTGCATCGCGCCGAACCCGCCGATCCCGCACATCTGCGGGTCGACCACGCCCTGGCTGAAGGCGCAGGCGATGGCGGCGTCGATGGCGTTGCCGCCCCGACGCAGGATGTCGGCGCCGGCTTCGGCAGCCTCGGGCTGGGCCGCTACGATCATGCCGCGCATATATGTGTCTCCCTGGTCCCGTCGCGCATCATCGCCTTGAGGCTACGTCGCTCCGGAAGAGGCAGCATCGCGCGTCGCGTGGCGATCCACCACCCGCAAATCCGCATGCGCTTTCAGCCGACAGCGCAGGTGCCGTTTCGAGCAGATGCGGTCCATAACAAGCCCTTCATCGCTCCGATCGGTCTCTAGAGGTTGATCGGTCCAATGCTTTTGCGACCGGATGAATGAGGACACGACCTATGACGATTGGAGTGGGCGGATCGAGCTTTGAGGCCGAGCTCGCCAAATTGAAGCCGATGACGGATGGCATCGAGCCGATCGCGGTGACCGAGTTCAAGACTCGCATCGCCAAGGCGCAGGCCCTGCTGCGTGAACAAGGTCTCCAGGCGCTCTATCTCGATACCTCCACGAGCCTTGCCTACTTCACCGGCATCCAGCTCACCTTGTCCGAGCGCCTGCATGGCGCGGTCATTCCGGCCGAGGGCGAGATCGTCTATCTCAGCCCGACCTTCGAGGAGCCGAAGACGCGGGAATTGATGCGCTTCGGCGAGGAGGTGCGCTGCTGGGAGGAACACGAGGACCCAACGGAGCTTGTCATCGAGACCATCCGCAGCCTGGGCTATGAGAGCGGCCAGGTCGCGCTCGATCCGCATACGCCGTTCTATATCGTCGACGGGCTGCGCAAGGCCGGCAACCGTTTCTCCTTCACCCAAGGCAGTTCAATCACTGCGGCCTGCAGGCAATTGAAGTCGGCAGCCGAGATCGCCTTGATCCAGCGCGCCATGGACATCACCATGGAGGTGCACCGGGCGGCTGCCCGGGCGCTGCAGGTCGGCGTCACCACTGCTCAGGTCAAGCTGTTCCTCGACCAGGCGCATCGCAAGCTCGGCATGAGCTGGACCAGCGGCGCCGCCCAGTTCGGCGAGGCGACCGCCTATCCCCATGGCGTGCCCTATGAGCAGACGCTGCAGGACGGCGACATGGTGCTGATCGACATGGGCACCAAGGTCGGCGGCTATCGCTCCGACATCACCCGCACCTATGTCTTCGGCGAGGCCAACCCTCGCCAGCGCGAGATCTGGAACCTGGAGAAGAGAGCGCAGCTGGCAGCGTTCGATGCGGCTGTCCTGGGTGCGCCCTGCGAGGCGGTGGACGCTGCGGCGCGCGGCGTCATCGAGGCGGCGGGCTTCGGCCCGGGCTACAAGGTGCCGGGCTTGCCGCATCGCACCGGCCATGGGCTCGGCCTCGACGTGCATGAGGAGGCCTTCATGGTGAAGGGCAACAAGACGCCACTCCAGGTCGGCATGTGCTTCTCCGACGAACCGATGATCTGCATCTATGGCGAGTTCGGCGTCCGCCTCGAGGACATCATCTACATGGCCGAGGACGGGGCCCACTGGTTCACCAAGCCGGCTCATTCCGTGGACGACCCGTTCGGCTACGAAGCCTGAACGCGCGGCGTTGGGCGCCGATCAGGGCCCAGTCGTCGCGAGCAGCTTGTCGATCCGCTTGCCGTCCATGTCGATGATCTCGAAGCGCCAGCCTTCATAGTCGAAATGCTCACCGGCTTCCGGAAGCCGGCCGAGCTGGACCAAAGCGAAACCGGCGATGGTGTGAAAATCGCCTTCCACCGATCCCGACCGGAAGCCGAGGCGGGCGAAGGCGTCGTGAGCCAGCATCGCGCCGTCGAGCAGCAGCGAGCCGTCTTCGCGCTCGACGATATCCGGCTCTTCGCCTTCCGCATCCGACAGGTCGCCGGCGATGGCCTCGAGCAGGTCGGTTTGGGTGACGATCCCTTCCAGGCTGCCATATTCGTCGATGACGATGGCGAGGCGGACCGGCGCCTTCTTGAACTGGTCGAGCACGCGGAAGATCGGCACGCCTTCGTGAACGACCACAGGTTCGCGGATGACGGCCATCGGGTCGAGTGTCTTTCCGTCGAGCACCTGGTCGAGCAGGTCCTTCTTCAGGATCATGCCCAGGGGCTCGTTGACATCGCCGCGCCCGACCAGGAGCTGCTCGTGGCGGCAGGCGCGGATGGTGCGCAGAATCTCGGCCGGGCTATCATCGGCGTCGATCCACTCGATGTCGCGGCGTGGCGTCATGATGTCGCCGATACGGCGGTCGCCGATATTGAGGACGCGTTCGACGACCTCCTGCTGCGTCTGCTGGAGAATGCCGGCTTCCTGGCTGGCCTGGATGAGGAGCTTGAGCTCCTCCGGAGAATGCAGCGCTTCCTCGCCCGTACCTGGCCGCAGGCCGCATAGCCGCAGCAGGAGATTGCCGAGGCCGTTGAGCGCGATGATCGCAGGCCGGAGCAGGAACAGGAACAGGCCAAGGGGGCGCACGATCCAGAGCGCAGTGCCTTCGCTGCGCTGGAGGGCAAGACTCTTGGGGGCGAGTTCGCCCAGCACGATATGCAGCGTGGTGATGATGATGAAGGAGATCGCGACTGCGATCGCATGCGAACTGGCCGTCGCCAGGGATCCGGGCAGCGCGTTCAGCAAGGGCATGATCAGATGGGCGAGTGCCGGTTCGCCGACCCAGCCGAGCGCCAGGGACGAAATCGTGATGCCGAGCTGGGTGGCCGCGAGATTGGCGTCGAGATTGTCGACGGCCCGCTTCAGGGCGCCGGCATTGGTCCTGCCGGAATTGACCAGTTCAGTCACACGGCTGCGGCGGACGGCGACGAGGGAAAATTCCGCTGCGACAAAAAAGCCGTTCGCGGCAACGAGAACAAGTACGGCGAGTATCCCGATCAGATCGGGCATACCACCATCAGGACTAGGCATGGTCTCCTTTTGGGCAGCGGGCCGCCACGGACTATTGCGGGAGTTTCCCGTATAGCACGGCTTTGCCTGATGCGTGTGACCACATATGCGGCGATCGGGCCGGGGCGATGCTTCGCCCGAGCCCGGTGACTCCTGGCGCGGTGCGATTATTCTTCGGCTATGCCAGCTGGGCTGTGGCAAGACGTTGGGAACTCTGCCAATTCCAGCCTGGCCGCCGATCCGGGTTTCAGGTGGTCAGAGCACGCCAGGCTGGCAACCGCGCCTTCGGACAACGCCTCATTGAGCGACATCCCCGTCACGAGCGTATAGGACACCGAACGAGCTGGATGGAGAGCCTTCTCGATGGCGAGTGCATGTTCGGCCGGTATCGATACCGGGTTCGCTGCGTTGGATTTTGGGCAGATGGTCGTGCTGGGCCTCGTGCAGGGCGTCAGCGAATTGCTGCCGATTTCCTCGACGGCCCATATGCGCGTCGTCCCGGCCGTGCTGGGCTGGCCGGATCCGGGATCGGCCTTCTCGGCCCTGATGCAGCTGGCAGCGCTTGCCGCCGTGGTGAGCTATTTCCGGCGCGATGTCAGCGAGATCGCGACCGGGTCCTGGCTCGCGCTGAGGCGCCGCAAGACCGGCGGGCCGCATTTCAGGCTGGCGGTCGGCATCGTGCTGGCGACGATCCCGATCGTCGTTGCGGGCGTGCTGCTCGCGCCGCTGCTCAATGCCTGCGGCTCGCCTTTGCGCTCGCTCTGGGTGATCGGCGCGAGCTCGATCGTGATGGCGCTGCTTCTAGCCCTGGCCGAATGGCTGGCCCGTCATGACCGCAGCGTCGAGCAGGCCAAGCTTCGGGATTTCCTCTTGGTTGGCCTTGCCCAGGTCGGCGCGCTGATCCCCGGCGTATCCCGCTCGGGATCGACCCTGACTGCGGCGCTGGGCCTGGGCTTCAAGCGCGCGGAAGCCGCGCGCCTGTCCTTCCTGATCGGCTTGCCGGCGATCGCGCTGGCCGGCCTCAAGGAGGCGGTCGAACTCGCCAGGGCCGGCATCGACGCTCATGCCGCCGCACTGCTCCTGGTGGGCCTCGTCGCCGGTTCGCTGGCGTCATTTGCCGCGGTCTGGGGCCTCATGCGCTTTCTGGAACGCATGTCGAGCTGGCCGTTCGTTCTCTATCGCGGCAGCATGGGCATCCTGCTGTTGGCGGGAGTCGCGTCGGGTTGGCTGCATTAGCGGTAAGCGGTCGAGCGATAGGCGAGGGTTTGCTCTCAGCCCAGGAGCGCTTTCGCGTAGGTCTCGCCCGAATTGGCGATATGCGCGGTCATCAGGCTGGTGAAGCTCGCGAAGTCGCCGGCCTGGAAGAAGCCGAGGATGGCGCGGTGCTCCTCGAAGGAGCGCGGCGTCTGGACGTCGATGGGCGAACTCAGATTGGTCCGCAGCGCCGCGACGCGCCCGGCCACGAGCCGGTAGGATTCCTGCAGATAGCGATTGCCGCAATGGTTGAAGAAGGCCTCGTGCAGGGCAGTGTCGGCACGGCCATAGGCGACGTTGTCCTTGGCCTTCAGCGCCTGTTCCATCCCGGCGATCGCCGCCTCGATCTCGGTGACGACACTGTCGCGGTCACGGTTATAGGCGAGTTCGGCCGCCTTGGGTTCGAGGATGATCCGGAACTGGCAGATCGTGGCGATGTCCTCGGCATCGGGGCTGAAGACGAAGCTGCCGACCTGCGGCTTGACCACCACCAGGCCTTGCAACTGAAGCTGGTTGAGCGCCTCGCGCACCGGGGTTCGGCTGACGCCGAAGGACTGCGCCAGCATCTCCTCCGCGATGAAAGCGCCGAGCGGGAGTTCGCCTTCGATGATCGCCTGGCGGAGGCGCGCGACCGCCTTCTGCGCCAATGACTTCGTGGGCTGGAGCTTCAATGACAGCATGGCGAGGTTGGTTCCGCCTCATGAGGACGGCGACATGGAGCGGAGCGGGAATGCCCGAAGCCGGGAGAGGCTTCGGGCACTCTCAATAACAGATTCGCGTGGGAGTGAGCGGAGGGCCGGTGGCCAGCCTTTACCGCTCCAGATTCCGCAAGCGCTGGAAATCAGCTCCCGCGAATGCGCTTGAGATCTCCGAGGACGAGGTCGAGCGCCTCCTGTCCGATCGAGGCGGCATTGCGCTCGTAGATGACCTTGAGCTTGTCGCGCAGCCTTGCGGTTTCCTCGGGCGAGATCTCATTGACCTGCATGCCCGCGGCCTTGAGATTGGCGAGGCTGAGGTCTGACTTCTCGCGATTGACCTTGCGCTGCTCGGCTTGGCCGACGATGGCGCATTCCTTCAGCACGGCTTGTTCGGCTGGCGAGAGCGTGTCCCAGATCTTCTTCGAGAACAGCACCAATGTCGGGCTGTAGGCGTGCTTGGTCAGCGTGAGGTATTTCTGGACCTCGTAGAACTTCATGTTTTCGATGTTGTTGTACGGGTTCTCCTGCCCGTCGACCGTCTTGGTCTCCAGCGCTGAATAGACCTCGGAGAAGGCCAGCGGCACGGCATTGCTGCCGAGCTCCTTGAAGGTGTCGATGAAGATGGTGTTCTGCATCACCCGCATCTTCACACCCTGGAAATCCTCGGCCTTGGTGATCGGCCGGCGCGAATTCGTGGTGTAGCGGAAGCCGTTCTCCCACCAGGCGAGATTGATCACGCCGACGGCCGGCAGCTTGTCCGAGAACCAGGTCCCGGCCTTGCCGTCGAGAACCTGGTCGGCCTCCTTCTCGTCGTTGAAGAGGAAGGGCAAATCGAACACGCCGAGCGCCGGTACGATGCCGGTCAACGGTGCGGTCGAGGTCAGCACCATGTCGAGCGAGCCGGTGCGCACGCTCTGTGTCGCGGTGAGGTCGTTGCCGAGCGCTCCGTCCCAATAGGCTTGGATCTTCAGCTTGCCGCCGGATTTCGCCAGCGTGCAGGCGCCCATGGCGGCAAGGCCGTTGCCCATGGGGTGTTCCTTGCTGACGCCATTGGAGACGCGGATGTTGCGCTCCTTGAACTGGGCCGCGGCGGGACCGGCGACGCAAGTCAGAGCAACAGCGGCAAACGCGGCGGGCAAGCTCACAAGCAGCGATTTTTTCGTCATTTTCTTGATCCTCCCTTTTTGAAATCAGTGCGACAGCCAAGCCAGCGGAACCATCACCAGCCCGGGGAAAAGAACGAGCAGGAACAGCACGAGCAGTTCCGCCCAGAGGAAGGGCCAGAGCCCCTTCATCAGATCGCTCATCGAAATATTGGCGACGCCGCACATCACGTTCAGCACGATGCCGACCGGCGGCGTGATCAGCCCGATGGCGTTGTTCATGATGAAGAGCACGCCGAAATAGACGGGATCGATCCCCGCCTGCTTGATCACCGGCATCAGCACGGGGGTCAGGATCATCAACGTCGGCGCGAAATCCAGCGCCGTGCCGACGACGACCACGATCGCCATGATGACGAACATCAGCAGGATCTTGTTGCCCATGAAGGGGCTGAGCATCGCTGCGACCTGCTCGGGCAGCTCCGACAGAGTGATCAGCCAGGCCGAGATCAACGCGGCCGCGATCAGGAAGACCACGACCGAGGTGCTTTTGGCTGCCGCAACCAGCAGCGGATAGAGCTGGCGCAGCGGGAGTTCGCGGTAGACGAAGGCGCCGATCACGAAGGCGTAGACGCAAGCCGCGACGCCGGCCTCCGTCGGCGTGAAGACGCCGAACTTCAGCCCGCCGATGATGCCGAGCGGCATGACCAGAGCCCAGATGCCGTCGATGCCGGCGCGTGCGCGCGCGCCCCAATTCTGGCGCGGCAGCACCGTGACCTTGTCGCGGCGCGCGACCCATAGCCAGGCGAGGGTTAAAGCCAGGCCCATCATCAGGCCAGGCACGATGCCGGCGAGGAAGAGCTTGCCGATCGAGACATTGGCGATGACGCCGAAGACGATCAATCCGATCGATGGCGGGATCACCGGCGCGATGACGCCGCCAGCGGCAATCAGTCCGGCTGCGCGCGGAACATTGTAACCGGCCTGCCGCATCATCGGGATCAGCAAGGCGCCGATCGCCGCAGCGTCTGCCGCCGCGCTGCCGGAAATCGCGGCCATGACGACGGAGGCGAAGATCGCGACGAAGCCGAGCCCGCCGCGCAAATGGCCGACGAAGGTCAGCGCGAAGACCACGATGCGCCTGGAGATGCCGCCGGCGTTCATCAATTCGCCGGCGAGCATGAAGAAGGGGATCGCCAGCAGCGGGAAGCTGTCGGCGCCCTCGATCAGCTTCTGCGACAGGATCGCGGTGTCGATATTGCCCTGCATCAGCATGAGGGCGACCGCGCAGACCAGGAGCGCGAAGGCGATCGGCATGCCCAGCGCCATGGCGCCGAGCAGCGAGGTCGTGAAGACGACGACGGTCACGGGCGCAGTTCTCCGGCGACGGGCGGATGGGGCATCTCTTCGCTCTCGCTGACGTCGATCAATTCATCGTCCCGGATTACTCCGGTTGCGACGCGCCAGAGCTTGATAGCGGCGTGCAGGCCGATGCCGAGCGCCGTGACGTAGCTCACGCCATAGACCCAGATCATCGGCAGGCCGGTCACCGGCGCGGCCGTGGTCGCGTTCACCTCGTGCTGGACCCAGGTGCCCTCGAACAACAGGACGCAGCAGATCAGGATCAGGGCTTGGCTGAGGGCGAAGCAGATCAGCCGTCCGCGGCGCGACAGGGCGCGCACGACGGTGTCCATGCCGAGATGGCTGCCGTCGCGCATGGCCAGCACCGCGCCGATGAAGGTCAGCCAGACGAAGCAGAAGCGCGACAGCTCTTCGGAGACGACGATGCCGGAATTGAAGACGTAGCGCAGCACGACATTGCCGAAGACCATCACCACCATGGCCAACAGCAGCGCGGCCAGCAGCGCCTCGATGAGCTTGAAACCACGCGCCATGGTCAGATCACCTTGCCGGGGTTGAGCAGATTGTCGGGGTCGAGCGCCGTCTTCAGCGTCCGCATCAGCGCGATCTCGGGTTCGCTGCGGGCATGGCCGAGCCATGGCTTCTTCATAGTGCCGATGCCGTGCTCGGCCGAGACGCTGCCGCCGAGTTCGCGGACGAGGCCGTAGATGATCGCGTCCATCGCCGTCTTCGGCTGCTGCTCGATGGCAAGCCCCGGCACCCAGGCGACGAGATGCAGGTTTCCATCGCCGATATGACCGTAATAGACGCTCTCGCAGCCGGGGATGCCGGCGCTCAGCTCCGTCTTGCAGCGCGTCGCGAAGGTGTCCATGCGCGCCACCACGAGACCGATATCGTAGGAGACATGCGGGCCGAGCACCTGGCCGAACTCGGCGCAGGCGTCGCGGACGGCCCAGAAGGCCTGCGTCTGCGCATGCGATTGCGCGACGGCAGCGTCAGCGAGGACGCCGCGCTCCATCATGCCTTCGAGCCAGGCTTGGAAGCGCGCACCATCGGCCACCTCGTCCGAGCCATGCGTCTCGACCAGCACATAGAGGCCATGGCCGCTGCCGACCGGAGCGCGCACGCCGACGCGCTCGGTGACGACCTGCCAGTAATCCGGCCACATCACCTCGAAAGCCGAGAGGTTCGAGCCGAGGCCGTTGCGCGCCTCGCCCAGCAGCCTCACGACCGCGTCGTAGTCTGAGAGCGCGCAGAGCGCGGCCATGGTCGAGCGCGGCTTGGGGAACAGCCGCAGCACGACGCGGGTGATGATGCCGAGTGTCCCCTCCGAGCCGATGAAGAGATGCTTCAGGTCATAGCCGGCATTGTTCTTGAGCAACTTGTTCAGATTGGTGACGACCGTGCCGTCTGCGAGCACGACCTCGAGCCCGAGCACGAGATCGCGCGTCATGCCGTAGCGGATGACCCTGTTGCCGCCAGCATTGGTCGAGAGATTGCCGCCGATGGCGCAGGAGCCGCGCGAGCCGAGATCGAGCGGGAAGAGGAAGCCGGCGGCGTCGGCCGCGTTCTGGATCACCTCCAGCGGCGTGCCGGCCTTCGCCGTCATCGTGGCGCTGGCGGTATCGATCTCCTCGATGCCGGTCATGCGCTCGAGCGAGATGGCGACCCAGCCCGCCTCGGGCGTGGCGCCGCCGCAGAGCCCGGTCATGCCGCCCTGCGGCACGAAAGGCAGGCCCGCCGCACGGCAGGCAGTGACCGCCTGGGAAACTCCTGTCGCATCAACCGGTCGCACGACGGCCAGGGGCCGGCGAGGGAGCTGGGCGCTCCAATCGTTGCAGTTGCGCGCGGGAACATCGGCCCCGGTCAGGACGGCATGCGCCCCGAGCCCGGCCTTCAGATCCTCAAGCGCATCCTCCGCGCGACGGGGTTGATTCATCGCAAGCATCGCGTGACCGCCCTCTTGTATGTAAGGTACAGTTTTCTATGAGGCGTGGTGACGCAGGTCAAGAGGCGGCGGCTGGTCCGAAAGCCATTAAGCGAGAATCGACAACCAAAACGCGAGACCGGTAAACCAGATTCGGCCGTATGTGCCTGTGCGGGGAAGCCGGGTCGATCAGGCGCGAGCAGAATTTAAACCTATCGCAAGGGTATGATTTTTCTAATCAATTACGTTTTCCCCGGGGCGTCTCCGCTTCTAGGCGGGAGGTCATTTCTGGACCCGGCCCTTTTGTAGGACCAGCCGCATTTCGCAATGGATTTGGTGCGGTCCCGAAGGTCGCTCATGTGTAGCCGGCCTACTGGCCTGTCCCCGCAGAGCGATCCGGGGTGACTGTTTCTGGACGGTGGCCTTGAACTGAACAGTTCCTGCTTCACCTGAGGCCGCTTTGGTTTGCGTTATGCGCCATGGCTCTCAAACGCCAGGGATGAAGGGGGCGGCGGATGCTGGGGCGCCACACTCGACCAGCGCCTGTCATGGCTGATCCCAGCGCTGCGTTCCTGTACATTCAAAGGGGGAGTAGAGATCTTGCAAAGGGAGAGTAGAGATCTTGGCCGGCGCTACCTATCGCCTCTCGACGGAGTTGGCCAACGTCGCGCCTAGAGGCTACCTCCAAGCATTGAAACAGTGGCTGGGGACAGATCGTGACATATCGCTTCGTCCATGCGGCGGACATCCACCTGGATTCGCCGCTGCGCTCGCTCGCGCTGCGCGATGCGGATCTCGCTGATCTGATCGGAAATGCCACCCGGCGGGCCTTCGTGCGCGTCGTTGATCTGTGTCTCGACGAGCAGGTCGATGCGCTGCTGTTGGCCGGCGATCTCTATGATGGCGACCAGACCTCGATGAAGACGGCGCGCTTCCTGGCTGAGCAGCTCCGCCGGCTGCATGAGGCCGGCATCAGGGTCTTCGTCATCCGCGGCAACCACGATGCGCTGTCGCGGATCAGCAAGGAGCTGACCTTGCCGGATTCGGTGAAGCTGTTCGGTGGCCGCGCTGAAGCGATTGCGATCGAGCGGGACGGTGGCCAGTTTCCCGTCGCGATCCATGGCCTCAGCTTTGCGCAGCCCCATGCCCCCGAAAGCCTGCTCGGCAAGTACAGGCCACCCATCGAGGGCGCTGTGAATATTGGCCTGATGCACACCAGTCTCGCCGGCATGCCCGGACATGATCTCTATGCGCCGTGTAGCCTGGCTGATCTGCAGGGCACTGGCTTCAGCTACTGGGCGCTTGGCCATGTCCACAAGCGTTCGATCGTCGAGGGTGGCTGCGCAATCGTGATGCCCGGCATGCCGCAGGGCCGCGACATCAACGAGGCCGGTGCCAAATCCGTGACCCTGGTCACGATCGGCGACGATCGCTCGATCCGGATCGAGGAGCGAGCCACGAGCATCGCGCAGTTCGAGAGGGTTGCTGTCGATGCGACGGGAATCGACGATTGGCGCGATCTTGTCGCTGCGCTGGCGCGAGCGCTGGAGCAGGCGCACGGCGAAGTCGCCTGCGAGCATCTTGTCGCCCGTTTGCGGGTGACAGGGGCGACGCCGCTGGCCTGGCGCATCCGGCGCGATCTCGACCTCCTCAAGACGGAAGCCGACAATCGGGCGTCGGTCATCGGGAACTGCTGGGTCGAGAAGCTCGAGGTCGATTGCCGGGCTCCCGGCGTGGCGGCCGGCTCATCGGCCGATCCGCTCACTGAACTGCGCCGTCTGATCGACGAGGAGGTCATCGGCTCCAACGCCTACCATGCCGAGGTCGCGGCCATCGCCGAGGAGCTCAGGACGCAGCTTCCGCAGGAATGCCGCGGCCTGCTCGGCTCTGATGAGGAAACGTTCAAGGCTATGATCGCGGTGCTGGCGAGGGACGGCTCTGAAGACGTGCTTGCCCGACTCCATGCTGGTGCGGAAGGCGGCGTTTCCTGATGCGCCTGAAGTGCCTCGATCTCACACGCTACGGCAAGTTCACCGATCATCGCATCGAGTTTGGCGAGCGGTTGGAAGGCCAGCCCGACCTGCATATCGTCTACGGTCCCAATGAGGCGGGTAAATCGACCGCCCTGGCCGGTTTTCTCGATCTCCTTTTCGGGATCGAGACGCGCAGCCGCTTCAACTTCATCCATCCCTATCCGACGATGCGCATTGGCGGGACATTGGAACTCGCTGGCGGTCCCCAGGAGCTCGTTCGGATCAAGCGGCCACAAAACGGCCTGCTCGATGGGCGCGACCAGCCGATTGCTGAGGGCGTCCTTCTGGGAGAACTCGGCGGTATCGATCGTGAATCCTATCGCACCATGTTCTCGCTCGACGATGCAACGCTGGAGGCTGGCGGCGAAAGCATCCTGTCGAGCAAGGGCGATCTCGGCCAACTCCTGTTTTCGGCGAGCGCGGGTCTGGCGGATCTGAGCAAAGGCCTCGTCGATCTCAAGACCGAGGCCGAGGGGTTCTACAAATACCGCGCCCGCAGTGGCGAGCTATCGGACCTCAAGGCCCGTCTCGGGGAGCTCAAGGCCGAACGGGAGCGGATCGATACTCTCGCATCCGACTATGCCCAGCTTATCGAGGCGCGTGATCGGGCCGCCATTCAGTACGAAGAGGCGATCGTCAGCCGCAGCCGTATCCAGGCGCGCATGGACGAAATCCAGCGCCATCTGAACGCCTTGCCGCGCCTGACGGATTTGCGCGCGCTCAAAGAACGCATCGCGCCCTTGGCCGACCTTCCCGGCGCTCCGCGCGGCTGGGCCGACGAGTTGCCGCAATTGCAAAAGGACGAGATCGAGCTCGGCATTCGCGCGCAAGGCTTCACCGAAGAGATCGCGGAATTGTCAGGGCAACTCGACGCGATCGTCGTGGATGAGGCGGCGTTACGGTTGGCCGACAGGGTCGAGCGGCTCGCTGATCTGCGCGCTCGCCATGTCACGGCCGAGAAGGACATCCCCGAGCGCCACCTGCAACTGCGCGAGGCCGAACTCGCGATCTCCGCGATCCTGGGCCGGATCGATCGGACTGGAGAAACCGGGCCCGATCGTCTTGTGCTGGGAGCCTCCGTCATGGGCGCTCTTCGCGCCCTGATCGAAACGCGCTCTGGCATCGATGCGGCGCTGAAATCGGCGGCCGATGAGCTGTCCGAGGCTCGCGGGCGATTGGACGAGGCGCAGGCGAAACTGCGCGAGGTTGGCGGCGATCCGGAAGCCGCGCAGGGACGAGAGACGCGGATGTCATCGCTCGCTGCAACCGTTGCGACCGCGCGGGCCGATGACCACGCGGCTCGACGCCGGTTGGCCGAACGGATTCGTGACGCCGCGCGCGTGACGCTGGCGGATCGTCTGCGCGAGTTGCGGCCCTGGAGCGGTGACATCGACGAGCTTGTCGACCTGTCGGCGCCCGATGCGGGAGAGATACAACACTGGACGCTGGCGACCGTCGAGGCACAGAAGCGGATCGATCAGTATGCCGGTGAGGTCGAGCGCCTGACGACGGAGCAAATCCGCCTTACGGCCGAGTTGAACGCGCTCAGTGGGATCTCAGGTCTCGTCTCGGATCAGGAAGCTGCGAGCATTCGTGCAATCCGGGAGCAGGCCTGGGCCGCTCATCGGGACAAGCTCGACACCGCTTCTGCCGATGGTTTCGAGGCCGCCCTTCGGCGTGACGACATCGCCACGAATGGGCGGCTCGGCCATATGGGAGATGTCGCAAAACTCCACCAGGTGGGCCAGGCACTGGCCATCGTCAAAGCGGAGTGCGATCGCGCCATAGAACTCCGGAATGTCGCAGCAGCGGCTCTGCAAAGCATCCAGCGCGAGATAGCCTCGGTCGTAGCTGCGGCCTGCCCGGCGCTGTCGGACCGGATGTCGCTGCCTCAGTTCGAAGCCTGGCTCAGCCGACGAGATAAGGTTTTGGAGGCGCGGGGGCTTGTCCGCACGGCGGAGAGCGATCTCCGCGAGGCGGAGGCCGACGCCGTGGCTGTGCGAGAGAGGCTGGTCGCCGCGCTCAGCGCGGCTGGTCTGCCGCAGGATGCGGATGCCCGGTTCGAGGCGCTGCTCGCAGCGGGGCAGGGGGCGATCGACCGGGAGGTCGAGCTGAAGGCGTTGCGGGCTAGCGTGGATGAACGGCAGGGCGACCTGACGAGCCGCGAGCGCGAGGCCGAAAAGGCTGCGAAGGCCGATCGGGACTGGAACGCTTCATGGACCGAAGTCTGCTCGGCCTGCTGGCTGGGAGAGGGCGGTAAAGCGCCCTTGCTCGCGACTGTTCGCGAAATCCTCGTGGCCGTCACCGAGCTCGGCCCGGTGCTGGAGAAGAAGGCCGGTCTCGTCGACCGCATCGGCAAGATGGAGAAGGATCAGGCCATATTCCGCGATGAGGCTGAAGCGCTCGCCAGAGAGATAGGGACCATCGCGCGGTCGGGCGATATCCTGGATCTGGCGCAGGCGGTCAGCGCTCAGATTCAGCAAGCCCACACCGAACGAACGCGGCGGGCGACTGCAGCCCAAAACCTCGAGGCCGCTCGGAGCCGGCAACGCACGCTCTCCGAGACCTTGGCGGTTCACGATCGCCGCAAGACAGAGATGATCGCTTTCTTCGGCGTCGAGACCTTGGCGGAGGTCTCCGGCAAGCTGTCGGCCATCGAGAAGAGGGCGGAGTTGGCGGAGCAGGCCGAAGCTGCCGAGCGCGACATCCTCGCGGCGCTTCGGCTGCCCATGATAGACGAGGCGCAAGCCGCCCTCGATTGTGCCGATCACACCGCCCTGGAGGCAGAGCTTGTCGAGCTGAAGGCCCGCTTTGATGATCAGGACCAGCGCAGCCGTGACATGTTCTCCGCCCACAGCAAGGCGCTCGATCGTGTCGAGGCCGTCGGCGGCGATGGCACCGTGGCGAGGATCGAGGAGGAGAAGCGCACGCTGTTGCTCGACATCGAGGATCGGGCGCTCCGCTATCTCAGGTTGAAGCTCGGCGCAGCCGCGGCCGAACAGGCGCTGCGCGCCTATCGCGACCGGCATCGCAGTTCGATGATGGCGCGCGCGTCCCAAGCCTTCGCGACGATCAGCCGTGGCGCCTATACCGGGCTCGCGGCCCAGCCCGAGAAAGACGGCGAGATCCTGATTGCGCTGGCGGCCGGGGGCGGCTCGAAGGAAGCTGCGGAGCTGTCAAAGGGCACGCGCTTCCAGCTTTATCTCGCGCTGCGTGTCGCCGGGTACTACGAATTCGTCGCCTCTCGGCAGCCGGTGCCGTTCATCGCCGATGACATCATGGAGACTTTTGATGATTTCCGCGCCGAGGAGGCGTTCCGGCTCTTCGGTGAAATGGCGCAGGCCGGGCAAGTGATCTACCTCACCCATCATCCGCACCTCTGCGAGATCGCGCGGCGTGTCTGCCCAGGCGCCAGAGTTCATGAACTCCAAGCGGGCGGGTGACCGGCGTGACGTCCGCCTGGCGCAAAGTAATCCGTTCACGGCCTCGCAAGTCGATGTGCTGTTTGGTAGGCCGCGCTGATCCGTGTCTTGATCCCATTGCGAGCATCGATCGCAAGTGCCTCCGCCGCTAGACCAGAAATTGGATACTTCAAGATAACCGGTCCTAATGAGCACGCGCCGCCAAAGATCTGGTCCTTGAGCAAGGCGAATGACGGTCGGCTCGCTAATATCAATCGCCCGGTCGTAGGGTCGAATCATGAGAGGTACCTGCCGATATGCAGTCACGTGCTCCGGCTCTATTCGTTGGCGACGCCGAATTGGCGCGATCTTACTGTGTGATCTGGCGGTAATTGATATAACTAAATTTCAAACTCTCGATTTTTGCCTTATGGACCGGGCGTGCAAGAGCAGGACACGAAAAAGTGGCACCGGTTTTTCGCATTGATCCTGTGCTCACTCTTAGATGAGAGACGGATGCGGCCAACGAGGGCGAGGCCCGCCTTTCCGGCGCTGTCTCGTGCCCGTCATTGCGATAGGGTCGTTGTGACGGAGGCGAGGGACAAAGCCTCAATGGGCCGGACGGAGGCAGGATGAGCATTCGCGTGCAGCTGATCGAGCGGTTCTTCCGCTATCTGGCGGTGGAGAGTCAGAGCGACGCCAAATCCACGGCGTTGCCGAGCACGCCGGGCCAGCAGCGTATGGCCGCCTTGCTGGCGGAGGAATTGCGCGCGCTCGGGCTCGAGAAGGTCGTCATCGACGACCATGCCACCGTCACGGCGCTGAAGCCGGGCACGCGGCCGGGCGCGCCGAGGATCGGCTTCATCGCACATGTCGACACGGTCGATTCCGGGCTTTCGCCGGTGATCCACCCACAGATCCTGCGCTTCGAGGGCGAGGATCTCTGCCTGAACGGGCAAGAGGACATCTGGCTGCGCGTGGCGGAGCATCCCGAGATCCGCCCCTGGGCCGGCGCGGATATCATCGCGAGCGACGGTACGAGCGTGCTCGGAGCCGACAACAAGGCCGCGATCGCGGTGATCATGACGCTGCTTGCCGATCTGGGCTCCGAGGACGCGCATGGCGATATCCTGGTCGCTTTCGTCCCGGACGAGGAGATCGGCCTGCGCGGCGCCAAGGCCCTCGACCTCTCCCGGTTCGATTGCGATTTTGCCTATACGATCGATTGCTGCGAACTCGGCGAGGTCGTGATCGAGAACTTCAACGCCGCGGCCGCCGACCTTGTCTTCACCGGTGTCAGCGCCCACCCGATGTCGGCGAAGAATGTCCTGGTGAACCCGCTGCTGATGGCGCACGACTTCATCAGCCAGTTCGACCGGACGCAGACGCCCGAGCACACCGAGGGCCGCGAAGGCTATATCTGGTTCCATGACATCGTCGCCAATGTCAGCGAGGCGCGGTTGCGGGTGATGATCCGCGACTTCGACAAAGTCTCGTTCGAGCGGCGCAAGGCGCGCCTCGGCGAAGTTGCGGCACTGATCGCCGCGCAATATCCGAAAGGCCGCGTCGATTGCGGGGTGAGCGACACCTACAGCAATATCCATGACAGCCTGGGCGATGACCGTCGCTCGGTCGACCTGCTCTTCGCCGCGCTGGCGGCGCTGCGGATAGAACCGAAGCTGATCCCGATGCGGGGCGGGACGGATGGCGCGGCGCTCTCCGCCAAGGGGCTGCCGACCCCGAATTTCTTCACCGGCGCCTATAATTTCCATTCGCGCTTCGAGTTCCTGCCTGTCCCGGCCTTCGAGAAGTCGTTCGAGGTCGCGCGCATGATCTGCAGCTTGGCGGCGCAAGGCGACAGCGCCGAGCAATCCTAAGGCGGGCTGTTTATCCTCGGAACCACCCCGTCACCCCAGGACCACCGTCGGTCGTCGAGGATGACGGGGTGGTCTTGAGGCAAGGTGGCGTGCTCAAGGGCCTGCGCGCATTTCAGGATGAGGGTTGTGTGTCCAAAAGCCTTCTCGATGGCAAGCGCATGATCTGTAGAAGGCAGCGCCTCTGCTAGGATATCCGTTTTATTGCAGTAATTCTTGAATTCCATTCCAGAATTATGTGCGGATCTTGAAATTAACCGCTTCCGCTCTTCGAAAATAAGGCGCGAAGACATCGTTCAGACACCGCGCGAAATGGTCGGAAGCAATTGGAATCAATCTCGTCGATTCTTCGCCTTTAGTCGCTGGTTAGCCTGCCGTCGGCGTAACCGGTGATGCAATAGGCGATAGAATGACGTGGACCTCCCCGAGCCGGGCTTTCAAGGCGTGGCTCTCTCTGTCGGCCGGGCTTGCGATGCTCATGCTGGTTTTCAGCGGCGGCGTGGCGTTCGCGCAGGCCGTGGTCGTGCAGGGCAACAGGACCGTCGATGCGGAGACGATCCGGGGCTATGCGAGCGACCCCGAGGCAAGGACGCCCGAGCAGATTCGGACGCCCGAGCAGATCCGGCAGAAGCTGGTCGCCAGCGGCCTGTTCTCCAGCGTCCAGGTCAGCCGGCGCGGTTCGCAGATCGTCATCGCCGTGCGCGAGAACGAGGCGGTCAATCGCGTCGCCTTCGAGGGTAATCGCCGCCTGAAGAGCGATGTCCTGTTGCAGCAGGTCCAGTCCAAGGCCGGCGGCCCGTTGAGCCAGGCGCTGATCGATGCCGATGTCCAGCGCCTGAAGGATGCCTATCGCCGCGCCGGCTACGGCCTGGCCTCGATCAGCGGGCGCATCAACGCCTTGTCGAATGGTCGCTCGGACGTGGTTTTCACGATCTCCGAAGCGGGTAAGACCGGCATCAAATCGATCAATTTCAGCGGAAACAGCGTCTATTCGTCGGGCCGCCTGCGCGATCTGATGACCTCGACCGAGTCGAATTTCCTCAGCTTCATCAAGACCTCGGACGTCTATGAAGCGGACCGGATTACCTCCGACCTCGAAATCATCCGCCGCTATTATCTGAAGAACGGCTATGCCGATTTCCAGATCGCCTCGAACAAGGCCCATTTCGACGAGACGCAGGGCGGCTGGATCATCGACATCGCAGTCGAGGAGGGGGCGCGATACCGCGTCGGCAATGTCGCGGTTGATTCCAAGCTGCCCGACGTCGACCCTGCGGCCCTGCAGCGCATCGTCGCGACGTCCTCCGGCGACACCTACAACGCCGAGGCGGTCGAGAAGTCGTTGCTGGCCCTGACGATGGAGGTGTCGCGTCGCGGCTATGGCTTCGCGCAGGTCCGCCCGCGCGGCGACCGCGACGCTGCCGGCCATCTCATCGGCATCACCTATGTCGTCGACGAGGGGCCGCGCGTCTATGTCGAGCGCATCAATGTGCGCGGCAATACCCGCACCCGCGACTATGTCGTGCGCCGCGAACTCGATCTCAGCGAGGGCGACGCCTACAACAAGGTGCTGGTCGACCGGGCCGAGCGGCGCCTCAACAATCTCGGCTTCTTCAGCAAGGTCCGCATCACCAACGAGCCGGGCTCGACGCCCGATCGCGTCATCGTCAACATCGATGTCGAGGACAAGGCGACCGGATCGTTCTCGGTCAGCGGCGGTTATTCGACCTCGGATGGCGTCATCGGCGAGGTCGCGCTGTCGGAGGCGAATTTCCTCGGCCGCGGCCAGTTCGTGCGCATCGCCGGCACGCTCGGCCAGCGCACCCAAGGCGTCGATTTCTCCTTCACCGAGCCCTATTTCCTCGGCCATCGCGTCGCGGCCGGCTTCGATCTGTTCTCGAAGTACAATGATTATTACAGCACCAGCCGCTATTCGAGCCGCGTGACCGGCGGGCAGCTGCGCTTCACCCTCCCGATCACGGAGGAGTTCTCGATCACGCCGCGCTATTCGCTCTATACGACTGAAATCAAGGTTCCGAACTCGACGGACTATCCCTATAACGACTGTACGAACGCGATCACGGGCACGACGCCGGGGACAACGGGCGCAACCGCGGAAAGCTCGACCTATAACTGCCTCACCAATGGCGAGGCGTCGGTCGCGGTGAAGGAGGCGCAAGGCTCGACCATCACCTCGCTGATCGGGCTGAACCTGAACTACAACTCGCTCGACAACACCCAGGCCCCGCGCAACGGCTTCGTTGCCGAGGTGAAGCCCGAATATGCCGGTCTCGGCGGCGATTCGAAGTTCCTGCGCGTCGCGGCGGATGCGCGCTATTACCGCGAGCTCTTCGACGATGTCGTCGGCTTCGTGCGGCTCCAGGGCGGCCATGTCCAGGCGACCAGCGGCGATCTGCGCATGATCGACCATTATTCGATGGGGTCGAACCTGGTGCGCGGTTTCTCCTCCACCGGCATCGGCCCGCGCGACGTGCTGACCGGCGCCGCACTCGGCGGCACGACCTATCTCGGCGGCACGCTGGAAATGCAGTTCCCGCTGCCGGGCCTGCCGCGCGATGTCGGCCTGCGCGGCGCGATCTTCGCCGATGCCGGCACGCTGTTCGACTATGACGGCGGCTCGAAGACGATCACCAGTGCGAGCTATACGGGCTGCCCCGGCGGCTCGGATGCACGGCAGTACAGGGTCTCGACGAGCTCGAGCTATCAATCCAACATTGCCTGTGTCCGCGACAACAACGTCATTCGCTCGTCGGTCGGCGTCAGCCTGCTCTGGCAATCGCCGCTCGGCCCCATCCGCTTCGACTATGCCTATGCGCTGTCGAAGGATGATGGCTGGCGCGACCCGACGACCGGTATCAGATATGGCGGCGACAAGCTCCAGGCCTTCCGCTTTTCGGGCGGCACGCGCTTCTGAAGTCACGGCGTCTGCGGCGGAGGAGTCTCCGGAGACGCGATCAGTCCGCGATGATGATCTCGATGCCCGCCGCCAACAGGGTTTGCGCAAGGGGGCTCGCCGGAAGCTGGTCCAGCACCATGCGCTGGATCCGCTTGAGGTCGCAGACCTGGAAGATGGCGGTTTTCCCGAGCTTGGAGCTGTCGGCGATGACGGTCAGGGAGCGGCTCTGGCCGAGCATCGCCTGGGCGATCTCGGCCTCTTCGGGATTGAAATCGGAGACGCCGTCGGCATCGATCGCCCCGACGGTGATCACCAGATGCGCGGCCTTGAATGCGCCGATCTGGTCTAGCGCGAGGCGGCCGACATTCTGCGCGGTGTCGTCCCGGTATTCGCCACCGATGAGGAAGACGCGATTATTGGCGCCCTTGCTCACTTGCTGCGCGACCAGGATAGAGTTCGAGATCACGGTAAGGCCCGAAAGCTTCCCGAGTTCCTCGGCCAGATAGACCGTGGTGCTGCCTGTATCGACGAAGATCGAGTCCCCGGGCTTGAACAGAGCGGCCGTGGCCTTGGCGATCCTGCGCTTCTGGGGCACGTTTTCATGCATGCGGGCCTGGAACGAGCCCTCGACGATCTGGCCCTCCGCATAGGCGCTGAGCTCGCTGGCGCCGCCATGGAATTTGCGCACGCGTCCATCCTTCGCCAGGGCGGACAGGTCGCGGCGGATGGTTTCGCGCGAGGTGGACAGGGTGGAGGCCAGAAACTCCACCGTGACGCTGCCGCGTTTCTCGACATAGTCGACGATGAGGTCCTGGCGGGCCGACGGACGCATTCCCTAGCCTTCTTCTCGTAGCATCGATTCTTGGCAGCGCCGCATTCTTGGCATCGAATCGAGTCGATGCCGCTGATCGACCCTTCCGCAAGCGAAGAACGTCGGAATCCGCTCCTCAGGCAAGCGGTTTCTGCCACAGCCCATTCAAGCGGGGGGCAGGCCAGGAAGATCTTGCGCATGGAAACCAAATCCTTCGGGGACGTGCTGAAAAGCGATGTTAGGCGCGCCATCCGCGGCTGCGCTGCACGGCCCCAGTGAAACGCTCGCGCCATTCGCCGCCGCGGGCATCGATGGGTGAGAAGATCCGGCTGTGCTCGCCCACTGCCTTCGCAGGCTCCTGGTCCGCGCCAGAGGCGAGCATGGCGCAGCCGAGTGCGGTCAGTTCATGGAAGGCCGGTCGAGTGACGGGGCGCTGCAGCGCGTCGGCGAGGAACTGGGCGAAGTAGTCGCTCTGGGCGACCCCGCCATCGATGGAGATCCGGTCCTGAATGGCGACCCGGCTGCCGATGGCCTCGACCACCTCGGCCGTGCGCAGCGCGATCCCTTCCAGCACGGCCTGACAGAGATCGCGCGGCGTCGTTGCCGCCGTCATGCCGATCCAGGTCGCAGCGGCACTGCGGTCCCAATGCGGGCAGGCGAGGCCGGACAGGGCCGGAACGAACGCTATGCCGCGCGAGATCGCCGGCGCGGCATCGAATGCCTGCAATTCGTCGAAGGCTGTGAACAGGCCGAGATTGCGGATCCAGTCGATCGCCGAGCCGGCATCGTAGACTCCGCCATCGACGGCATAAGTCGCCCGACCGCCAAGGCGCCAGGCCACGGTCGGCAGCATGCCGCGATCAGGCGCGCGAACGATCTCGTCGCCCGTCACGGTCAGGACGAAGGCGCCCGTCCCGAAGGTGATTTTGGTGTCGCCAGGCTTGCGGCAGCCATGGCCGAACAGGCCTGCCTGCTGATCGACGATCGAGGCGTAGATCCGGGCGGAGCCGATGGCGCCAAAATCGCCGACCGTTTCGCGAATCTCCGGCAGTGTCTCGATGGGAACCCCGAACAGCTCGCACAAGACAGGATCCCATGCACCGGTTTCCAGGTTCATCAGGGAGGTCCGAGACGCCGTGGTCGCATCGGTGGCGAAAGTTCCCGTGAGCCTGTCGAGGAAGAAGGCGTCGGTCGTCCCCAGGCGCAGTCGCCCAGTGCGCCGCGCCGCCTTGACCGCCTGCGAATGCTCGAGCAGCCAGCCGAGCTTCGAAGCGGAGAAATAAGGGTCGAGCGGCAATCCGGCGCGGGCCAGGGTTTCGGCCTCGGCGCCGTCGGCGCGCAATTGCGCGATCCGGTCGACCGTGCGGCCATCCTGCCAGACGATTACCGGCGAGAGCGGCTCTCCGGTCCGCGCATCCCAGGCGAGGCAGCTCTCGCCCTGGTTGGCCAGGCCGATGCGGGGAACCGCTCCGGCCTCATTCAGGCAATGGCGGATGTTTGCGAGCAGCTCCAGCGGGTCGTGCTCGACCCAGCTCGGGTGAGGATAATGCTGGGCGTGCCGGCCGGCCTTGATCAGGCGCAGGCTGCCATCATCGTCGAGGACGAGCGCGCGTGTGCTGGTGGTGCCCTGGTCGATCCCGACGGCGCGTGAGGTCATGGCCGCATCTCCACCCTGATCTCGGTTGCGTCGTCGGGGAGCCCTAGCTCCTTCAGGTCAAGCAGGATGCGCCACTCGGGCAAGGCCGAGAGCGATTTGCGCAGAAGCGTCCGGCCATTAGCCGAGACCTCCAGATGACCCGTGCTCGCCTCCTGAACGCGTAACTCTATACTCCTGGCGCCGGCCAAGAGCCCCGGCAGGGCGATCTGCTGGGGAACCGCCAGCTTGATGTCTCGCCCTGGGATGACAGGGATCAGGCGCTCGGCCTTGGCGAGATTGCCCTGGAGGTCGTCTGCGATATAGCCCGCGATGCGCCGACCCTCGCGGAAGGACCAGCCGGCCGTCTCGACGGCGCGCAGCAGGTTACCCGCGGCAAAGTAAAGACTGTCGGAGCAGCGCCCGAATTGATCGATCCGCGGGCCGCTGGAATGCGTGTCGAGGGTCAGATGGCTGAGCCTGACGAGCGAGGCCTCGGGAACGAAGCCGCCGGTGAACAGCACGCCGTCGCAAGCGAGCGTGGTCCGTTCGCCATCCTGCTTCTGCAGGGTCACGCTGTCGACGCGGCCATTGCCTTCGATCGCCGCGATCTCGGTACGGTAATGCACGGGAATGCCGACGAGATGCGGCAGCAGCGCCAATGGCCAGCGTGCGGTCGGGCGAGAGCGGGCCTCGACCATCGCGACAGGGCGCATGCCATGGGTGAGGCAGGTGGCGATGGCCGAGAGGCTCACCAGCTCCGTGCCGACGATCACGGGGCGGCGAAACGGGATCATGCCCTGCAGATGGACATAGGCCTGCAAGGCGCCCGTATTGATCACGCCGACCGGGCGCGTGCCGGTCACGAGCCTGGCCGAGCGTGGCGTCTCGCGGATGCCGGTCGCCAGCAGGACGCGCTTGGCCCTCACTGCGATACGGCCATCAGGCGTCGCCAGTTCGAGGAGCCCTTCCGGATGCAGGGCGACCACCGCATGATTGAGCCTGATCTCGACGCCGGCCTGCAGCGCATGGCGGACGAGGCGTCGCGCATAGGCCGGGCCGGTGAGGATGCGGCCGAACTCCCGCAAGCCGAAGGGCGGGTGGCCGCAATGCCGCGGCACGCCGCCGGCCTCGGCGTCACGATCGAAGACGACGACCTGCCCGATGCCGCGGCGCTTCAATTCGATAGCGGCCGACAGGCCCGCCGGCCCGCCGCCGATCACGGCGACATCGACGCTCAGGACGTTTGCCGGCTCAGTCATGGCTCGCCTCAGTCATGGCCAGCTCGATCATGGCAATGTCCCACGGCCAGGGGCACGGGAAAACGCCCCTCGGTGAGGCTCGCCAGCCGCGCGCTGCAATTGAAGCCCTGGCAGCAGCCCATTCCGGCGCGGGTGCGGCGCTTCAGGCCACCGATGTCGCCGGCGGGCAGGGGCCCGTCGAGCGCCGCCTCGATCTCGCGCCGCGTGACCATCTCGCAATGGCAGATGATCTCGCCATAGCCCGGCCGTGTCCAATCGCGGTCCTCATGTTCCGCGAGCATGGGCACTGCCGGCCAGGCTGGATCGGCGATCGGGCTGTGCGTATGGCCGCTCGCCCAGAGCCGGCCGACATGGCGGGCAAGCCCCAGCGCTGCCGTCAGCCCGGTCGAGCGTATGCCTCCGATCGTGATCAGGTGCCGCTCAGTGTCGTGCCTGACGCGATATTCCTTGCGTTCCGTGGCTGGCCTCAACCCGGCATAGATCGCCGTCACCGGCATTCCGGCGAGTGCGGGGAGGATCGCCTCGGCCTTCTGCTTCAAGCTTTCGAGCGTCGCCATGTCGACCTCGGCCCGGTCGCGCTCGTCCTGCTCTTCCGCCGTCGGGCCGACCAGGAGGTTGCCGAAGATCGTCGGCGTGAGCACGATCCCCTTGGTGCGCTCGCTCGGGATGGGGAGGATGATGGTGCCGAGCAGGCGCGCCGCCGCCTTGTCGAAGACCACGAACTGCCCCTTTCGCGGCTTGATCGTGAAATGCGTCTGACCGGTCAGGCGCTCATCGACGATGTCACCGTAGAGCCCGGCGCAGTTGACCACCGTGGTCGCCGCCAGCTCGCCCGTCGAAGTGGACAGTCGCCAGCCCCGCCCGTCGAACTGGCCCGAGAGCAATTCGGTGCTGCGGCGGATCTCGGCGCCGTTCGCCAGGGCTTGGAGCAGATAGGCCAGCGGCGCGGACCAGGGATCGATCAGATGCTCGCGCGGCACGAGCAGGCTGCCGAGCGCATCTGCCGACAGATGCGGCTCGCGCGCCTGCAATGCGTTGCGATCCAGCCTGCGGACATCGCTGATGCCGTTATCGCGCGCGGTTTGCTCGATCTGGTCGAGGCGGCCGATCTCGTCATCGGTCCAGGCAACGACGACCGCTCCCGTCTCCAGGATGGGGAGACGCAAACGCGTGCGAATATCGATGTATTCCTGGTAGCCCTCCTGCATGCAGGCGAGCTCCAGGCTATCGGGCGGGGCGTCGAAGCCGGTGTGCAGGATAGCGCTGTTGCCCTTGCTGGCGCCGGACAGGATATCCGTCGCCTTTTCCAGCAGCACGACCTTCGCGCCCGCCAAGGTGAGATGGCGCGCCACGGCGCATCCGACGACGCCACCGCCGATAATCGCCACATCGAAAGGGCTGGGCTGAAGCATGGTCGCGGTCACGTCGGCCCCGGAGAAAGATAGATGGCCATGCTAAGTTGCCGCGCGGTATCGGTCAATCATATCCACATAAAATGACCGAACGGTCGAATATAGTTGTAAAATCATCGGAACGAGCGGCAAACTCTCGCTGAGGTCGGCTGATCAGGTTGATGCCGGAGTGCGTTACGCGTCACTGCACAGCGGCCTTGAGGGCATTCTGGTTCACTCTGGGTGTGGCCCGTGTGGGTTGTACGGATGACTAATCAGTCATTAATTGAGTCGTAATTTGACAGATCAGTCACTCTCGAAAACGCTCACATCTAGCTCACGCCGTTTTAGCTCACGCCGTCTGTAGGGCTCGCGGGCCCGCTGTTCCGGGCCATTGCCTTCACGTTGGAGGCGGCCATCAGGGCGTTGCGGATGTTGTTCAGGTGCCGGACCATGGCGGCGCTCGCCTTCCGCGGATTCCTTGCCCGGACGGCCTCGTAGATGTCCTCATGATCCTTGAGCCACATCGGGCGGTAATCCTCCATCCGCATGTAGGTGTGGATTTCCTGCCAGATCCGGGACTCGATCTGTCCGCGCCACAGGGAATCGCAGATCGAGACCAGGGCGCCGTTCCCGGTTGCTTCGGCCAGCAGGATATGGAAGCGGTGGTCGGAGGTGTCGGCCTCTTTCCCCTGGGCATGCTCCCAGCGCATCATCGCCAGGGATTCCGCTAGCTGCGCGAGGATCGTCTCCGAGGCGCGCTGGGCGGCGATCGTGACGATATGCGGTTCGATGAGCTGGCGAGCCTCCAGATTCTCGAACGGCCCGAACCCCTGCAGGGCCTGCACCTCCGGCGCCTCGTGCCGGCTGATGACATAGGCGCCGCTATTGCTGCGTACCTTCAGCATGCCGGCCATCGCCAGGGACAAAATGGCCTCGCGGATCGTCGGCCGGGAGACGCCGAACATCTTCGCCAGGTCGCGTTCGGCGGGCAGGCGCTGCCCGATCTTGTAGCTGGCTTGGACCATGGCGGCGATTTGCCGGGCCACGATCTCGAAGCTCCGCGGCGGGGAATGTGGGGGTTCAAGGAGCATGCCGGACTGAATCATCCGATTTTTTAGGTTTGACAAGCTGTCGCGGCAGAGACAGTTTGGTCATACCAATCTGGACTGACCAAAAAACCGCGACCGCGCCCTTCCCCGTGCTGGAATCGTGGTCCGGTTCAAGCGAAGCGAGGGGTGATCTCGTATGTCGAACCCGAAGCCGAATTCGGCGGAAGCGCGGGACGTGCTGTTTCATCTGCACTCGCAGACCAACCCCGGGCTCCATGCAGAAATTGGGCCGCTGATCATGGAGCGCGGCGAGGGCGTCTATGTCTTCGACAGTCACGGCAAGCGCTATCTCGAGGCCATGGCCGGGCTCTGGTGCACGTCGCTTGGTTTCTCGGAGGCGCGACTGAAAGCGGCCGCGGCCGCCGCCTATGACAAGTTCGGCTTCTACCACAGCTTCAACCACAAGACGCCGGACCTCGCGATCGACCTGGCCGAACAGCTGGTTGCGCTGTCTCCGATACCTGATGCGCAGGCCTATTTCGCGACATCGGGCTCCGAAGCGACCGAGACGATGGTCAAGCTGGCCTGGGTCTATCATGCCGCACGCGGCAGGCCGGCGAAGCGCAAGATCATCGCGCGCGACCGGGGTTTCCACGGTTCGACCATCGTCGCGGCTTCCATGTGCGGTTTGCCGCGGATGCATCGCGAATACGGGCTGCCGCTGCCCGGCTTCCTGCATACGCATTGTCCCGATGCCTATCGCGTCTCCCTGCCCGGGGAGACGGAGGAGGCCTTCACCGACCGCCTGGCTGCCGATCTGGAGGCGATGATCCTGGCTGAGGGTCCCGACACCGTCGCCGCCTTCATCGCCGAGCCGATCAATGCCGGCGGTGGCATCATCGTGCCGCCCAGGGGCTATTTCGCGAAGATCGAGGCGGTGCTGCGCCGCCATGACATCCTGATCCTGGCCGACGAGGTGGTCTGCGGCTTCGGGCGCACCGGCAATTGGTTCGGTTGTCAGACCGTGGGTATGCAGCCCGATATGATGGCGCTCGCCAAGGGGCTGTCCTCCTCATACTTCCCGATCTCCGCCGTATTGCTCGGGCGGCCGATCCGGGACGCGCTGGCGGAGATGAACAAGGCGGGTGAGCTGTTTGGCCATGGCTTCACCAATTCCGGCCATCCGGTCGGTGCCGCCGTGGCGCTGGAGACGCTGCGCATCTACCACGAGATGGATGTCGTCTCGCATGTCCGGGAGATGGGCGCGCGGCTGAAGGCCGGGCTGGAGGCGATCGCCGCCCGCTCCGATATCGTGGGGCAGGTGCGCGGCGAAGGCTTGATGATCGGTGTCGAGCTCGTGGCCGATCCGTTGACCCGAGCCGCCTTCGAGCCGGCGCTCAAGGTCGGCGCGATGTTCGATGCGCAGGCGCTGCAGAACGGGCTGATCATTCGCGCGATGGGCGACACGATCGGCTTCTGCCCGCCGCTGATCATCAATGCCGCCGAGATCGACGAGACCCTGGACCTCTTCGCGCGCACGCTGCGTACGGTGGAAGCGCAAGTCCAAACCCACCCCAGCCAAATCCGCCCTGGCCAAGCCGCGGAGTAGCCGCCCGTCCCCGATACTGTGAGGAGAGCTTCATGCGCCGTCGAGACCTGCTTCGTTCTACGCTTGGCGCTGGTTTCAGCGCTGCTCTCGGATACTCCCTCGCAACGCCCTCGATCGCGCGGGCGCAAGCCGCGCGGACGCTGCGGTTCGTGCCGCAAGCCGATGCGGCGATCCTGGACCCGATGATCACCACCGGGCTGGTCAACCGCAATCACGGCTTCCTGGTGTTCGACACGTTATATGGCGTGAACGAGCAGCTTCAGCCCCAGCCGCAGATGGTCGCGGGCCATGTCGTGGAGGACGACGGCAAGACCTGGGTGATGACCCTGCGCGAAGGCCTGAAGTTCCACGACAACGAACCGGTGCGCGCACGCGACGTGGTCGCCAGCCTGCGCCGCTGGGCGTCCCGCGACGCCTTTGGCAATTCGCTGTTCAATGTGGTGGACGAGATTTCGGCGCCGGACGACCGCACCGTGCGCTGGCGCCTGAAGAAGCCGTTCCCCATGCTGCCGGAAGCGCTGGGCAAGGTCGGTGCGATCGTGGCCTTCATCATGCCGGAGCGGTTGGCCCTGACGGACAGCGCGATGCCGGTGAAGGAACTGGTCGGGAGCGGTCCCTTCCGTTTTCAGGCGGACCAGCATGTACCGGGTGCGCGGCTGGTCTATTCGCGTTTCGAGAATTATGTGCCTCGGCCGGATGGCGCATCCAGCCTGCTGGCCGGGCCGAAGCTGGCGCATTTCGACCGGGTCGAATGGCAGGTCATTCCGGACGCCGCGACTGCTGCAGCCGCCCTGCAGCAGGGCGAGGTGGATTGGTGGGACCAGCCGATCGTCGATCTGCTCCCGACGCTGCGGAACAACAAGGCGCTCAAGGTCGAGTTGCTGGATCCGTTCGGCAATGTCGGAGTGTTGCGCTTCAATCATACCTTGCCGCCCTTCAACAACCCGGCGATCCGGCGCGCGGTGCTGTCTGCCCTCAGCCAGCGCGATTTCATGGCCGCCATCGCCGGGGACGACCAGAGTCTGTGGCGCGACAAGGTCGGCTTCTTCGCGCCGAGCTCGAACATGGCGAGCGAGGAGGGCATGCAGGCGCTCAACGGCCCGCGTGATCTCGCGGCCGCCCGCAAGGCGATCCAGGAGGCCGGCTACAAGGGCGAGAAAGTGCTGCTGATGGCGCCGGGCGACTTCCCCGTCATCGGCGCGATGAGCGAGGTCGCCGCCGATCTGTTCCGCAAGCTGGGCTTCGATGTCGACTATGTGGTGATGGACTGGGGTTCGATGCTGCGCCGCATGGGGAACCGCGAGACACCGGAGAAAGGCGGCTACAACGCCTTCTGCACCTATTCGGCGGGCGTCACGCATCTGAACCCCTCGGCCCATAATTTTCTGCGCGGCAGCGGTGACAAGGCGACCTTCGGCTGGGCGTCCAGCCCGAAGCTCGAGGAGCAGCGGGATGCCTGGTTCGGCGCGCCGGATGCGGCGGCACAGCAGAAGATCGGCGTGGAGATGCAGCGTCAGGCCTTCATCGACGTGCCTTATGTGCCGCTCGGCGTGTTCTATCAGCCCACGGCCTACAAGAAGGAGCTGACCGGAATCTTGAAAGGCCTGCCCCTGTTCTGGAATGTCAGCCGCTCCTGACGCGCGGCCCAATCTGTCTTCGAGGATACTGGATGCTTCCCATCACTGGTTATGTCGACCGCTGGAGCGTGCGCCCGAACGAGGAGCTGAGCTTCATGATCAGCGTGCGCGGCGGCGGGCGCTACTCCGCCCGGGTGGCGCGCGTGCTGTGCGGCGATCCCAATCCCAAGGGGCCTGGATATTGTGAAGTGCCAGTGCTCTGGTCTCTGGAGGGGGAGCATCAGGGGCAGGAGCAGCCGATCGCCAAGGGCTCCTGGATCGATGTTGCGAAGCTCGATCTCGACGCAGGCAAGCGCTTCATCGCCTTCGCCGCGACGGTGTGGCCGACCCGGCTGGAGGCTGGCGCGCAATCGGTCCTGAATTGGGCAGGTGAGGGCGCAGCGCTGACCTTGGGTATCGGCCAAGGCGGTGCGTTTTGCCGCCTGAGCACATCGGCGGGGCTGATCGCGCTAGAGACCGAGATGCCCCTGACCGAGCGCGCCTGGCATGACATTGCCTGCGTGTTCGATGCGCAGACCGGAGAGCTCACGCTCGGGCAGGCGCCCCGCAAGATCCGGCTGGACAGGGACGAGCGGCGGCAGCGCAGCGCGGCTGCCGTGGCCGGACCATTCGGCGGCGCGGGCTGTGCCGCTATCGCGGCCGAACGCGTTGGGGCGGGTGTCGGCGCGCATTTCAACGGCAAGATCGAGCGGCCGCGCATCCTTGACGGTGCGGCCGGGCTGCAAGCCGTGCTGGAAGCGCAAGCCTCCAGTCGCACCACACCACCGGACCAGATCATCGCCGAATGGGATTTCTCCCTCGGCATCCCGACCGATATTGCGACCGATATCGGTCGGGATAGGCGGCATGGCCGTTGCGTGAATCTGCCGACGCGCGCCATGACCGGTTCGCGCTGGACCGGCGCATTGCATCGCTGGACCGAAGCGCCGGCGGAGTGGGCCGCGATCCATTTCCACGACGACGATATCGGCGATGCCGGCTGGACGCCTTCGCTGCGCTTCGTCGTGCCCGAGACCTGGGTCAGCGGCGTCTATGCCTTGCATCTGGAGAAGGATGGGGTTCGCGACAACATCGTGTTCTATGTTCGCGCCGCGGTGCCTGGCTCGCAGGCCAAGGTCGCCTTCCTGGCGCCGACCTTCAGCTACACTGTCTACAGCCAGTATCAGAAGGCAGGCCGGCAGGCCTTGATCACCGAGCGCTCGCTCGCCTGGGGTGCGCTGGCTCAGGCGCCCGACGGCCATCCGGAATACGGTGTCTCGCCCTATAATTTCCACTCCGACGGCAGCGGCGTCGTGATGTCGACGATGCGCCGGCCGCTGATCGATAAGCGCGTCAACCAGATTCACCTCATGGATCCCAGCCCCGACAGCTCGGGCCTGTATTGGGTATCGGCCGACAGCTACATCACGGATCTTCTGTCTCGGCAGGAGATTCCGTTCGAGGTGATCACTGATCATGACGTGCATGCGGAAGGCGTCGATCTGCTGTCGAAATATCAGGTCGTCCTGACCGGGCAGCATCCGGAATATCACACGACCCAGACGCTCGATGCCCTGGCTGCCTATCTGGAAGGCGGCGGGCGCTTCGTCTATCTCGGCGGCAACGGCTTCTACTGGAAGGTCGTGCCGCATGCCGACGGCCCTTGGTCCTTCGAATTGCGCCGCGCCGAAGGAGGCATCCGCCTGTGGGAGACGCTGCCGGGCGAAAGCTATCATGCTTTCGACGGATCTTATGGCGGGCTCTGGCGCCGGCTGGGGCGAGCGCCGCAGGCCCTGGTCGGTGTCGGCTTCAGCACGCAGGGAGAATACAAGGGCTTTCCCTATACCTTCCTCGACGGGATCCTCGATCCGCGTGTCGCCTTCATGCGCGACGGCATGGAGCAGACGGCGGTGCCCGGGCAGGTCTTCGGTGAACGCGGCCTGATGGGCGGGGGCGCCGCCGGGCACGAACTCGACCGGGCCGACGAGATGCTGGGTACGCCCGCGCATGCGATCATTATCGGCCGGGCCGTGGTCGAGGACCCGACCTACCAGCCGGTGAACGAAGAACGGCGGGACCACACCTGGCCTGCCGCGCGCGAGGACATCATACGCTCGGATCTGACGTTCTTCGAAACGCGAAACGGCGGCGCGGTGTTCTCTGTCGGCTCGATGAATTTCATCGGGGCATTGCCGATCGACGGCTACGTCAACCCCGTGGCGAAGCTCGTCACCAATGTGGTGCGGCGCTTCGCTGATCCGGCGCCATTTCCTGCGCCCAAAGCGGCGGTGGATTGATTGGGTGAGCCCGCGGTAGAGCGTTTTCGAGCGAAGTGGGCACCGGTTCGCGTGAAGAAAACGCGTTAAAACGAAGTGCTGGAGCTGTTGAACGGTCCAATTGGATCGGAAACCGCTCTAGCGAGCCGTCCAAAAGAGCGGCGATCGGCACTGCCCCTGGGACATCTGCGCCTTGTCGCGCTCGTCTTTGACCTGAGGTTGCGGTCGATCGGAGGCGGTCGCTGCGCGCTCCTCATCGTCGATCCCAGCAGGGCGCACCTCCGGCATCAGGCACACAACCGAACCCAGCGTTTTCTCCGTATCGGAGAACGTGTGTGCCAACTCCTATGCTCGTTGAGTTGGCCGGGTTATTGCGGTCTACACAATAGTGCCCTTCGATGATGATCCCGCAGCCGAAAAGGGCGGCGTTCGTCCGGCGAAAACGAGAGGTTATCCTTGGCCCAGAACCCAGCCGACAGCATCCGACGCACTGTGCCGCAGAGGACGCTTGGGCAACAGGTTTATGGGCAATTGCAGGAAACCATCCTGAATGGGCACCTGCTGCCCGGCACGAAGCTCACCTTGCGTGGTCTGGCGACATCCCTGAACACCAGCATCCAGCCGGTTCGGGAAGCTGTCGTCCGACTCGCGGCGGACGGCGCGCTTCACGCGACCCCTAACCGCTCCATTCTGGTGCCGGTTTTGACCCGCGCCGAGCTCGACGATCTGCACTCCGCCCGGGTCCTGGTGGAAGGGGAGGCGGCAGCGCGCTTTGCCGAGCGCGCCTCCGAGGAGGACGTCGTGATCCTGTCGCGGATCAACGAGGATCTTCGCCTCGCCTATGACAGCTCGGATGTCGTGAAGATCGTGACATCCATCCAGTCCTGGGGCTTGCGGATCGCGCAGGGGTCATCGTCGGGCGTGCTGCAATCGGCGATCTTCACATTGCGGCTGCGCCTGGGGCCGCATCTCGCCGAGGCCATGTCCGTGCCGGCAGCGCTCGATCCCGACTTTCTGCATTTCACGGTCCATATCAACCATGAGATGGTCCTGGCCTTTCGGGACCGCGATCCAGTCAGGGCTCGCGACCTGCGGCGCGCGGACATCCTCACCTTCCAGCGCGACCTGTATCAGAGGCTCGGGCTCACCCATCGCGCGCTGGTCGCCGGCTAGTCCACGCACCGGAATGGCGCTGCAGACTTGCTTTGCGCTGCCGCTATCTGGCGGGCATGTCCTTCAGCACCTGATCCAGGGCCCGCGTCAGCCGCTCGAACAATTCGCCGATTTCTTCGATGGTGATGATCAGCGGCGGCGAGAGCACGAGGCAATTCGCCAGTGGCCGGACGATGATGCCGGCTTCGAGGCCGGCCTGATAGACCTGCGCCGGCAATCCGCCGATCCGCAGCGAGGCCGGGGCAGCCTCGCCGTCGCCGGGCAGCTTCAATTGCACCGCGCCCAGGAGTCCGAAACAGCGCGTCTCGGCGACGAGCGGATGATCCTTCAGCGCGGCAAGGCCGCGCGCCCAGGCCGGCATGATGGCGCGCACATGGGCGACAAGATTGCGCCGCTCATAGATCTCGATGGTCTTCAGGGCCACGGCGGCAGCGACCGGGTGGGCATGATAGGTGCCGCCATGGGCGAACCAGCCCTTCTCGGTGCTGCCACGCTCCAGCCGGTCATAGAAATCGCCCGACATCAGGATCGCCGAGATCGGCTGATAGGCGCTCGACAGCGCTTTTGACGAGGTCATGCAGTCGGGTTTGATGTCCAGCGTCTGGGTGCCCCAGAACTGCCCGGTCCGGCCGAACCCGGTCACCACCTCGTCGGCGACCAGCAAGATGCCGTAGGCGTCGAGCACCGCCTTCATCTTGGTGAAGTAGCCGGCGGGCGGAACATACATGCCGGCGGATACGGACACCGGCTCCGCGAAGAAGGCGGCGACCGTTTCCGGGCCGGCCTGCTCGATGACCGATCTGAGCTCGGCGGCAAGGCGATCGCCATAGGCCGCCTCGCTCTCGCCCGGCTCGGCGCCGCCTGGCCAATTGGGATGGCTGACATAAAGGCATTCATCCGTCGGCACCGCGAAGGAGCGATGCAGATCGGAGCCGCCGCCGAGCGCCGTCAACTGGATCGTGCTGCCGTGATAGCTCGACCAGCGGCTGATGATCTTGCGCCGCCTCGGCTCGCCGGAGAAGCCGTTCGCATACCAGATGAACTTGATCAGATGATCATTCGCCTCGGAACCGGTGGTGGCGAAGGTGACATGGGTTTGCGGCATCGGCGACAGGGCCGCGAGTTTCTCTGCCAGATCCATGACGGCAGGAACCGTGCGGTCGATCGCCGAGGGATAGATCGGCAAGGCGCGCATTTGCGCGATGGCGGCTTCGATCAGCTCCTCGTTGCTATAACCCAGCGCGACGCAGTAGAACGACGAAACCGCCTCGATGTAATCGCGTCCGCGCTCGTCGAAGACCCTGATGCCGCGCCCGCCCGTCAGGACCAGCGGCCGCTCCGAGCGCAGCCGCTTGAGGTCGCTGAAACCGAGCATCAAGGTGTCATTGCGGTAGTTCAGCTTGGTCGAGGCCATATCGCTCTCCTGCCGGCTTGCGCATAGTCTGCGATGGGTGAATTGATGCAGCTTGGACTCTCGCGGATAGTGTGATCACATCACGCTACCGCCCGGTTGTCGAGAGATTGGAGCGAAAAGCTCATGCGCTGCAGACTTGATCATATTGCTCAATTTTGCAGCTTAAAATGCCGAAAATGGCTGCGCCCGATAACGGCCCGATCTTGACGCTGGCGGCGATATCTCGCCTGATGTGATCACATATTCCGCCTTCGAGATGCCGATCGCGATACGGAGAGTGACGATGGAGACTGCGACCGCAGGGAACGTCGATTGGTCGAAGGGCGCTGCCTATCTCGACGGGGCCTATATGCCCGTCTCCGAGGCCAAGCTCTCGATCACCGATTGGGGCTATCGTCGCTCGGACGTGACCTATGACGTCGTCAGCGTCTGGGATGGGGCGTTCTTTCGGCTCGACGATCATCTCGCCCGCTTCCGCGCCTCGATTGGAGCCATGCGCTTCACCCCGAAGGAGAGCGACGAGGACATCCGCAAGATCCTGCACGAACTCGTGCGGCTGTCGGGCCTGCGCGAGGCCTATGTGGCTGTGGACTGCATGCGCGGGCGGCCGAGCCCCGAGCAGCGCTATCATCCGGTCAATGCGCGCAGCTATCTTGCGGCCTTCGCCATCCCCTATGTCTGGCAGATGAAGCCCGATGTCATCGCGCGCGGCGCGCATATGATCATCGCCTCGACACCGCGCATTCCCGATGTCTGCCTCGACGCCCGCATCAAGAATTTCCACTGGGCGGACATGACGGCGGCGATGTTCGAGGCCGAGGAGAAGGGCGCCGACAACCCGATCCTGCTCGATCTCGACGGCAACGTTACGGAAGGTCCGGGCTACAACATCTTCTGCATCACCGACGGCAAGGTCGCGACCGCCGACCGCAACGTGCTGCACGGGATCAGCCGGCTGAGCGCGATCGATCTTTGCGCCGAGCTGGGGCTGCCTTGCGAGGCGAGGGCGGTGCCGGTCGAGGAGTTTCGCCAAGCCGACGAGATTTTCGCCACGAGCACCGCGGGCGGCATCATTCCCGTGACCAGGCTCGACGGGCGCATTCTTGGCAATGATCGTCCGGGGCCGATCTCGGAGCGGCTGCGCGAGGCCTATTGGGCGAAACGGCATGAAGGCTGGCATGCCGAACCGGTCGATTACAGCGCCACCAGCTAGAGCGCTTTTTTGAGCGAAGTGGATACCGGTTCGCGCCAGGAAAGCGCGTTAAAACAAGGACCTAGAGCAATTGAGCGGTCCAACTGGATCGGACATTGCTCTCGTTTTGGGGTGAGAGCCCCGCGTCGCCTTCGATTTTGTCTCAGCAGGGAGTGATCGGGTCATGACGAGCTTGCGGAAACTGGCTTATGCGGCGGCGCTCGCCGTTTGCGGATTAGGTGCGGCGGGCCTCCCCGCCGAAGCCCAGGTCAAGAGTGCGACGCTGGACGCGGTCAAGAAACGCGGCGAGCTGAATTGCGGCGTGGATACCGGCATCCCGGGCTTCGCCTTCCAGGACTCGACCGGCAAATGGAAGGGGCTCGACGTCGCCTATTGCCGCGCCATCGCTGCAGCGGTGCTGGGCGATGCGGAGAAGGTCAAATATGTCGGGGTGACCACCAAGGTCCGCTTCACCGTGCTGCAATCGGGCGAGATCGATGTCCTGATCCGCGACAGCACGTTGACCTTCACGCGCGACACGCAACTCAACCTCTCGCCCATCGCGGTGAATTTCTACGCCGGCCAGGCTTTCATGGTGAAGAAGAGCCTCAAGGTCGCCTCCTCCAAGGAGTTGAACGGCGCGACCATCTGCATGCTCACAGGGGCCACGCTCGAGCTCAACATTGCCGATTATGGCGCCGCCAACGGCATCAAGATCAATTCCCTGCTGTTCGACAAGCCGGAGGAGGCCTTCGCCGCGGCGGAGGCGGGGCGCTGCGACGGCTATTCCGACGATTCCGGCAGCGTCGCCGCGGCGCGCTCGACCATGAAGACGCCCGACGACTGGATGATCCTGCCCGAGATCATCTCCAAGGAGCCGCTCGGCATCTTCGCCCGCGAAGGCGACGAGAAATGGGGCGATATCCTGAAATGGACGCATATGATCCTGCTGACGGCCGAGGAGATGGGCGTCACCAAGGCCAATGCCGATCAGATCAAGGCCAGCAAGCCGGTCGATCCCTTCATGCAGCGCCTGCTCGGCCTCGACGAGGACTTCAGCAAGCAGCTGGGCCTCGATGGCGCCTGGTCCTACCGCATCATCAAGGCGGTTGGGAACTATGGCGAGATCTATGACGAGTATTTCGGCCCCAAAGCGCTCGGCCTGCCGCGTGGAACCAATAATCTCTGGACCAAGGGCGGGCTTCAATATGCCCTGCCGCTGCGCTGATGGCCTTGGCTGACACCGCGGTCCTGATCGCGCGACAGCCAGCCCCGAGACAGCAAAGGCGCGGTTCTTTCCGCGCTTTTGCCTGGCAAGGCCTCTTCCTGTGCGCGCTCGCCCTCTTCGCATGGTTCATCATCGCCAACGCGTCGGATAATCTGGCGGCGCGGAACATGAATTTCGGCTTCGCTTTTCTCTCCCAGCGGACCGGTTTCGATATCCCCTTCCACGTCGTGCCCTGGTCGACGGCCGATAGCTATGGCCGGGCCTTGTGGGTCTGCTTGCTCAACACCCTGCTCGCCGCGGCGATCGGCATCGTCCTGGGCTCGCTGCTGGGTTTCCTGCTCGGCGTCATGCGCCTCTCGGCAAACTGGCTGGCGCGCAGCCTGTCGCTGGCGATCATCGAGATCGTGCGCAACACCCCGCAATTGCTGCAGATCATCTTCTGGTATGTGGTGATGATCCAGGCGTTGCCGCCGCCACGCAACGGCCTGGCTTTGCCGGGCGGCATGATCCTCAGCGTCCGCGGCCTGAACATGCCCAGCATCGAGATGGGCACTGCCGGCCTGTGGCCGTTCTTGCTGCTGGTGGCTTCGCTGTGCCTCGTCCCTGTGTTCAGGGGACTGCGTCGCCGGCGCCGGGTTTTCGGCTGGGCCGCGCCGCTCCTGCCCGCCATCGCACTTGTGGTCGTCCTGCTGTCGGTCGACCATCTCGATTACCCGACGCTGCGCGGCTTCAACTATGTCGGGGGCGTCGTGGTGCCGCCCGAATTGATTGCGCTGGTCGCCGGGCTGTCGCTCTACATGTCGGCCTTCGTCGCCGAGATCGTGCGCGCCTCGCTCCAGGGCATCGCCAAGGGCCAGCGGGAAGCTGCATCCTCGCTTGGCCTGTCAGGGGCGCAGGCGCTGTTCCTGGTCATCCTGCCGCAGGCATTGCGGGTGATGATCCCGCAACTGACGAACCAGTATCTCAACCTGACCAAGAGCACCTCGCTCGGCGCGGCGATCGCCTATCCGGAACTCGTCCAGATCTATGCCGGCACGGTGCTCAACCAGACCGGGCGGGCGCTGGAAACGATGTTCCTGGTGATGATCATCTTCCTCGGCATCAACCTCGCCATCTCCGGTTTCATGGCCTGGTACAACGCCCGTGTCGCGATCGTGGAGCGCTGATCGCAATGGCGCCGACGCATGTCTGGGTCAAACGGAACCTGTTTCCATCGCTGTCCAGCGGCTTACTGACGCTGGTCCTGGCTGGTGTGATCATTGTCTTGGTCAAGGCGATCTTCAACTGGGCGGTGACGGATGCGACGATCTCCGGCACCACGCGGGCCGCCTGCGATGCCGGCGGCGCCTGCTGGACCTTCATCAAGGTCAGGTTCGATCTGTTCTTCTATGGCCGCTATCCCTCGCCCGAGCGTTGGCGGGTCGATCTCGCCTTGGCTCTGGTCGTCGGCACCACGGCGGCGACGCTTATCGCGCCGCCGCGCTGGCAGGGCTGGCTCGCGCTGATCCTGCTCGGCTTCGTGCCCGCGGTGGCCGGCATCCTTCTGGTCGGCGGGCTGTTCGGACTTGCCTACATCGCCACCAATCTCTGGGGTGGCTTGATGCTGAACGTCCTGCTCACCGCGGTGGCTGGCGGTGGCGGCTTCATTCTCGGCGTCTTCCTGGCGCTCGGCCGCCGCTCGAAATATCCGGTCATCCGCCTGTTCTCGATGCTGTTCATCGAGTTGTGGCGCGGCGTGCCGTTGCTGACCGTGCTCTTTATGGCGATGCTGCTGGTGCCGCTGTTCATGCCCAATGGCGCGACGATCGACAATCTGCTGCGCGCGATGCTGGCGCTGACGCTGTTCACGGCCGCCTATATGGCGGAAATCGTGCGCGGTGGCCTGCAGGCGATCCCGCGCGGCCAGGCCGAGGCCGCGACCGCGCTTGGCCTGCGGCCATGGGCGATCCAGTGCTTCATCGTCCTGCCGCAGGCGCTCAGGCTGGTCATTCCCGGCCTCGTCAACACGGTGATCGACCTGTTCAAGGACACCACGCTCGTCAGCATCGTCGGCCTGTTCGACCTTCTCGCCGTGATCACTCAGGCCCAGAAGGACCAGGTCTGGCTCGGCATGGCGCGGGAGGGTTATGCCTTCGCAGTGGTGGTGTTCTTCCTGTGCTGCTTCGGGATGTCGCTATTCAGTCGCCGCCTCGAGCACCGCCTGAACCGCCATCTGCGCTATTGAATGTCCCGCTGCCGCGGCACGATCTCCATCCTCCCAGCGATCCCTCTCAGGGGCGAGCCAGCACTTCGGCGACCAGCGAGCCGAATTTTTTCGTGCCGACCTTGCCGTCGAGGTCCGGCGTGCGGGAGGCCGGATCCGTCAGGACTGTGTCGATCGCGGCGTCGATGGCGCGGAAGGCTGCCTCGAACTGCGGCAGGCCGCGCGTCTCGCCGAGCCATTGCAGCAGCATGCCGCAGGACAGCATCATCGAGACCGGATTGGCCTTGTCCTGGTTCTGGATGTCGGGCGCCGAGCCGTGCTGGGCCTGGGCGCAGCAATGGCTGTCGCTCGCCATCATCGAGCCGGCGAGGCCGAGACTGCCCGACAATTCGCTCGCCAGATCCGAGATGATGTCGCCGTAGAAATTCGTCGCGCAGATCACGTCGAAGCGCTCGGGATTGCGCACCAGATGCGCCGTCGAAGCGTCGATCAGCAAGTCGTCCAGGGCGACTTCGGGGAAGTCCGCCGCCACCTTCCTGACCTCGCGCAGGAAAAGCCCATCGGTCTGGTGGAAGCTGTTGACCTTGTGGACGGCGGTGACCTTCTTCCGGCGCGTCATCGCCAGTTCGAAGGCGCGGCGCGCGATGCGGTTCGAGCAATGGGCGGTGATCTTGCGCAGCGAGATCGCCATGTCGGGCGAGGGCATCAGCTCGGCCCAGCCCAGATGCATGTTGCGGTCGGGATAGAAGCCCTCCGTCGCCTCGCGCATGATGACGAGGTCCATCGTCTTGCCCGGCTTCATATTGGATGGAATGAATGACCGGGTGCGCGCCGGGCGGACATTGGCGTAGAGATCGAGGCCGATCCGGAAACCGGCGGAGACGTTGCGTCCACCCTTTTCCGGCGCAGGGTAGTCGGCATGCGATTGGGTTCCGAGGATCACGCCATCATAATCGTGCCGAGCCTTCTCCAGGATGCTGTCACGCAGCGTGGTGCCGTGCTTCTCCAGGCTGGTGAAGCCGACCTCGTCATAGTCGAAGGCGAGGTCGAGGCCGAACCGCGTGCTGGCGGCTTCCAGCACCTGCATGGAGGCGGAGATGATTTCGGGACCGATGCCATCGCAGGGCAGGACGAGCAGCTTCATGAGGGTTCTCCGGCACGCCGTGTGCTATCGCGACGACACAGGGCGGGTTTGTAGATTTGGTTATTGCATCTAGTAAATCCAAATTAGCGTCAAGGGTGACCGCCCTGAAATCATTGCTGCCGGTCGGGTGCGCTCGCGCGGCAAGTCATTTCGCCACTCGTCGTTTTGCCGTTCCATGAGATCAAGTCATGTCCAACAGTCCCCTCGCGCTCCGCATCGCTGGCGACATCGTTGCCCGCATCAATTCGGGCGACCTCTCCGCGGGGTCGCATCTGGCGACCGAGGCGCTTGCCAGGCAGTATCAGGTCTCCCGCTCGCCGGTCCGCGAGGCGCTGAGCGTGCTGGCCGGCGACGGGGTCATCGAGAACCGGCCAAATCGCGGCTTCTATGTTCGCTCCGATATCGATCTGGCGGACATGGCCAAGCCGGGGCTCACGGCCAGGGCGGCCGATGCCGATCCCTATTTCACCTTCGCCGAGGACTGGCTGAACGATCGGATCGAAGGCGAGCTCACCGAGCAGGCCGTGAGGGACAGGTACAGGCTCACGCGCTCCCAGGCTCAGGATCTCTTCGTGCGCGCGGTCCAGGAGGGCTGGGCCGAGCCCAAGCCGGGATATGGCTGGCGATTGCGGCCGGTCGCCAAGACATCAGAGGCCTTCGAGCAGATCTATCGCTTTCGGGCGGTGATCGAGCCGGCGGCGATCATGGAGCCGACTTTCCGCTTCGACAGGGCTGCCGCCGCCCCTCTGCGGAGAGTCCAGGAGAAGCTGGCGCGGGGGCAGCTCGGCGGGCTGACCCCCGAGGCGATGCGGAGCGCCGGTGCGGGCTTTCATGAGGAGCTGATCAGGATGGCGGGGAATCCGATGTTCCTGTTCGCGCTGGAGCGCGCCAACCAGTTCCGGCGCCTCATTGAGTACCGGTTGAAGGTCGACCCCCAGCGGATCGTCGCGCAGAGCATCGAGCATGTTCAGATCCTGGATCTGCTTGAGCGTGGCGACAATCTGGAGGCGGCGCATGTGATGCGCCGTCATCTGAACGGCGCCCTGGCCGTCAAATCGCCGGTCGTTCAAGCCGAGTTCGCGTCTGCGCCAAGGGATTAGGGGCGGGCGGTCAAGCGGATATACGCATGTTTGGTTTTATAGATTGATAAAACCAATATCCTGAGTTAGCATCCTCTCAAGAAAAAGATCTTGGGAGGACGCTATGATCACACGCAGACATGTCGTCGCGGGCGCTGGTGCGCTCACCGCTGCAGCCATGGCCGGCAATCGTCCTGCCCTCGCGCAAGGCATTCCGGCGGGCTATTCGGCCGACTACAAGGATCTGGTCGACAAGGCGGTGAAGGAGGGTGCGGTCTCCATCTACACATCGACGGATGATGTGCAGGGCCGGCCACTGATCGAAGCCTTCCGGGCCGCGTTCCCCGGCATCCGGGTCGACTATAACGACCTTGGAACGAACGGCGCCTATAACCGCGTCATCTCGGAAGCCGCCGCCAAGCAGGTCGGCTCGGACATCGTCTGGACCTCGGCGATGGACCTGCAGATGGTGCTGGTCTCGAAGGGGCAGGCGGAAACCTACAAATCGCCCGAGGCCGCCCAGCTGCCGGCCTGGGCCAATTTCAACGACCAGCTCTACGCGACCTCGGTCGAGCCGGTCGCGATCATGTACAACAAAAGCATGCTAGGCGCGCTCAAGCCGCCCCAGACGCGCGCCGAGCTCATCGCCTTCCTGCAAACCAACAAGGAAGCGCTGAAGGGCAAGGTCGCCTCGTTCGATCCGGAGAAGAGCGGCTCCGGCTTCCTGTTCTTCAACAACGACGCCCGCACCACCTCCGACACCTGGGAGCTCGTGAAGGCGTTCGGCGGAACGGACCCCAAGGTCTATGGCAGCTCGGGCGCGATGCGCGAGAAGATCGCCTCGGGCGAGCACTGGATCGCCTTCAACCTGATCGGCTCCTACGCGATCGAATGGGCCAAGAAGAACAACAATCTCGGCGTCGTCCTGCCGCCTGACCATGCGGCGGCGTTCTCGCGGGTCGCCAATATCTCGAAGGGCGCACCTCATCCCGCCGCGGCGCGCGTCTTCCTCGACTTCCTGTTGTCCCAGCGCGGACAGACGGCGATGGCCGGCAGCGGCGCGCCGTCGATCCGCACCGATGTCAGCGAAGGCCTCAACATCGCCAAGCTCAATGAGATGGCAGGCGGCAAGCTGAAGCCAATCCCCGTTTCGGCCGCGCTGCTGGAAGCATCCGATCCAAAAACACGCGCCGAGTTCTTCCAGAAATGGAAGCAGGCGCTGCGCGGTTGACGCGTCCGACTGAGAGCATCGTCATGTCGCTTGCCAACGACGCACCGCGTTTCAGGGCGGGAGTCATTCTTGCCCTGTTCGTGATGGTGGCAGCGCCCGCGCTGCTCGTGATCTATCAGAGCGTCCTCGACGCACCCTTCTTCGACGACAATGTTCGCTTCAGCCTCGATGCCTTCCGTTTCGTCCTGACCGATCCCGAGTTCTATCGGGCGCTGTGGACGACGACGCTCTATGCCTTCGGCATGGTGGTGGTCGCGGTTCCGCTTGGCGGGCTGCTCGCCTTCCTGATCACGCGGACGGACCTGAAGGGGCGGACATGGCTCGAGCCGCTCGTGCTCGTGCCGATGTTCCTGTCCTCGATCGTCCTGGCCTTCGGCTACACCGTCTCGGTCGGGCCTTCGGGCTTCGTCACCATCGCCTTCAAGAGCCTCTTCGGCGCGGCGCCCTGGAGCATCTACACGCTGCCGGGCATCATCCTGATCGGCGGCCTGAGCCATGTGCCGACGGTCTATCTCTATGTGGCCTCGGCGATGCGCCGCTTGCCGTCCGATCTGGAGGAGGCGGCACGCACCGCTGGGGCCGGAATCTGGCGGGTCTCGCTCGACGTCACCTTGCCGATGGTCCTGCCGGCATTGGTCTTCAGCGCCGCGCTCAACCTGCTCCTTGGTTTCGAGACCTTCGGCATTCCGCTGGTGCTGGGCGATCCCAACGGCATCCTCGTGCTGACCACGTATATCTACAAGGTCAACACCATCTTCGGCGCGCCGACCTATCAGGTCATGGCGGCGGTCACGGTCTTCCTGATCCTGATCACGCTGCCGCTCGTCTTCATCCAGCGCCGCTTGCTGCGCCATGCCCGGCGCTTCGCGGCCGTCGGTGGCAAGGGGGCGAGAACCAACCTGCTCCGGCTGGGCGCCACCGGCCAGGCGGTCGCGCTGGGGCTGATCGGGCTATGGCTCCTGGTCTCGGTTTTCTTTCCGGTTGGCGGCATCGTGTTGCGTGCCTTCGTCGAGAACTGGGGTGAGGGCGTCAGGCTGACGGAGCAATTGACGCTCGCCAATTTCAAGGCGGTCTTCGAGATTCCGAGCCTGTCGCGCGGCATCCTCAACACGGTCCTGCTCGCCGGGGTCGGCGGCGCCATCGCGGTCGCCTTCTACCTGCTGGTCGGGCTCGCGGGGCACCGCAACCGCGGCAGAAGCGGAACCCTGCTGGATTATTCCGTGCTGATCCCGCGCGCGCTGCCCGGCCTGATCGTCGGCCTGACCTTCTTCTGGCTTTTCCTGTTCGTGCCCTTCCTGATCCCGCTCAGGGCGACGCTGATCAGCCTCCTGATCGCCTACATCATCGTCGGTCTGTCCTATGGCCTGCGGATCATCCAGTCGACGCTGCTGCAGGTCGCGCCGGAACTCGAGGAATCAGCGCGCATCACCGGCGCATCGGTCTACCGGAGCTGGCGCGACGTGGTCATCCCGCTGGTCAAGCCCGGCCTCGCCGGGGCCTGGGCGATGATCATGATCGTGTTCCTGCGGGAATACGCCACCGGCGTCTATCTGATGTCGTCAGGCACCGAGGTCATCGGCTCGCTGATGGTGTCGCTGCTGACCTCGGGCGCCATGGACCAGATCGCCGCCCTTTCCTTCATCTCCATCGCATTGACGGCTGTGGGCCTGACACTCGCCCTGCGGCTGGGAGCGAAACTCCATGACTGAAACGATCACATGACTGAGACGATCACATGACTGAGCTCGTCGTCGAAAACGTCGAAAAATGGCTGGGTGGCCTCAAGATCCTGTCCGGCGCCTGCTTCACCGCCGAGAAGGGCCGGATCGTCGCCTTGCTCGGTGCCTCCGGTAGCGGCAAGACCACCCTGCTGCGCTGCATCGCCGGGCTCGAACAGCCCGAAATCGGCAGGATCGTCATCGGCGGCAAGACCGTGCTCGATGGCAAGGCCGGCATCGCGCTGCCGCCCGAGGCCCGCGAGATCGGCCTCGTCTTCCAGTCCTACGCGCTGTGGCCGCACCGGACGGTGTTCGAGAACGTCGCCTATGGTTTGCGGCTCCGCAAGCGGCCGGCGGCCGAGATCAAGACGCGGGTCGAGACCATCCTCGACAAGCTCGGCCTGGCCCATCTGGCGGCGCGCTATCCCGACCAGCTTTCGGGCGGCCAGCAGCAGCGCGTCGCGATCTGCCGCGCGCTCGTCTACGAGCCCAAAGTCCTGCTGCTGGACGAGCCGCTCTCGAATCTCGACGCCAAGCTGCGCGAGGAGGCGCGCTTCTGGATCCGCAAGCTGATCCTCGAACTGGGGATCTGCGCGATCATGGTCACGCATGACCAAGGCGAGGCGCTGGCGATCGCCGACCATGTCCTGCTGCTCAAGGGCGGCAGCATCGTCCAGGACGGTACGCCAATCCAGATCTACGGCCAGCCGACAAGCTTCTACGCGGCCGATTTCATGGGGACCAACAACGTGCTGTCGGGCGCCTATGAAGCGCAAGCGGATGGCGGTGCGGTCATTCGCTGCGAGGGCTGGAGCCTGCCCGGAATCTGGCGCGACGCCGAGCCGCCGCACGATGCCTCCGACATCCGCGCCGTGGTCCGGGTCGAAACCATCATGGTCTCATCCGAGCCGACCGCGACGAGCCAGCCTCTGGATGTAGAGGGCTGCATCTATCTCGGCGACAAATGGGAGTACCGGCTGAGGCGCGGCAGCGTTCGGCTGCGCGCGCAGGGCGGGTCGGAGCTGTCGTCGCTTGTGGCGCATTGCACCGTGCAGCCGGCTTCGACCTGGCTGTTCAACCCATGACCGGAGCGCATTGAGATGAGCACCGGTCCCCGCATCGCCTTGATCCATGCGACGCCAGTCGCGATCGAGCCCATCCTCCAAGCCTTCAAGGAGCTCTGGCCGGAGGCCGAGCCGGTCAGCGTCCTCGACGATTCCCTCTCCGTCGACCGGGCCAAGGCGAGCGACATCACGCCCGCCATCAACCAGCGCATCATCGCCCTGGCCGAGTACGGCTATTCGCTCGGCGCCAAGGCGATCCTGTTCACCTGCTCGGCCTTCGGTCCCGCGATCGAGGCGGCGGGGCGCGCGGTTCCGGTTCCGGTCCTCAAGCCGAACGAGGCGATGTTCGAGGAGGCGCTCGGGCATGGCGAAAGGCTCGGCATGGTCGCCACTTTCGGCCCCTCCATTGCGACGATGGAGGCCGAGTTCGCCGAGGAGGCAAGGCGTCTCAGGCCCGCAGCCAGGCTTTCCACGCGGCTGGCGACCGAGGCGATGGCGGCGCTGCGCGCAGGCGATGCCGAGACCCACAACAGATTGGTGGCGCGGGAGGCCAGGGCCCTCGGGCAGGTCGATGCGCTGATGCTGGCGCATTTCTCGACATCGCGCGCGCTCAGGGCCTGCCGTGAGGCGGCGTCCGTGCCGGTGCTGTCCTCGCCGGAGGCGGCCATCCGCAAGGTCCGAAAAATGGTCGGGGCGTGAGCGCCGAACCAAGGCCAAAAAGGGAGGAACACAGATGACGGTATTCGGGAGGAGTTGCCTCGGCCTGACCGCGATGCTCGGCGTCGCGGTGTTGCTGTCGACGGGCGCGTGCGCCCAGATGTTCCCGGAGCGGCCGATCACCATGATCGTCCCCTTCGCCGCGGGTGGCGCGGCCGACACGACGGGGCGTATTCTCGCCGAGGCCCTGGGGCGCGTGCTGGGCAAGAGCGTGGTGGTCGAGAATATCGGTGGGGCAGGCGGAGCGATCGGCGGCTCCCGGGTCAAGAGCGCGGCGCCGGACGGTTACACCATCGGTCTTGGCCATACCGGCACGCTTGCCGCTGCGGTGACCGTCAACCCGAAGCTGCCCTATGATCCGAAATCCGACTTCGCCTATCTCGGCCTCGTCGCCTCGACGCCGAACATCGTCTTCTTCCGCAACGATTTGCCCGCGGCGAATCTGAAGGAGTTCATCGCCCTGGCAAAGCAGAAGCAGGGCGCCTTGATGATGGGGCATTCCGGCAATGGCGCGGCCTCCCACATCACCTGCCTGATGTTCTTCGGGCTCATCGATGTGAAGCCGACCTATGTGCCCTATCGCGGCTTCGGCCAGACGATCAACGACATCATCGGCGGCAAGATCGACGGCTCCTGCGATCTCGTCGCCTCCGTCAGCGGCCAGGTCCAGTCCCAATCGGTGAAGGCCTTCGCGGTTGCGGCCAGGACGCGGGCCGAGACCCTGCCGGATGTGCCGACCTCCGAGGAGGCCGGTTTGCCGGAGTTCCAGGCCGAGACCTGGACGGGGCTGTTCGTGCCGAAGGCGACGCCGAAGCCAGTGCTCGATATCCTGCAGGGCGCGGTCGCGAAGGCCCTGGACGATCCGGAGGTCGCAAAGCGGCTCGGCACGATCGGGGCGCGGGCGCCGCGACCTGACGAACGCGGCGGCCCCGCCATGCAGGCGCTGGTAGCGAGCGAGGTCGATCGCTGGTCCGCGATCCTCCACAAGGCGGGCTTCAAGCCGGACTGAGATGATGCAACTCGATCAATCCACCCCGAGAACCGTCCGGCGTCGCCGCTTCGAAGTCGATGGGCGCTCCTACGCCTGCATCGATCTTCGGCATGCTCTGGGGGCCGATCTCCTGCGCCTGCCGCATGTGCTGCGCATCCTGCTTGAGAATGCACTGAGGAACTCAGCCGGCGAGGCGCAGCGCATCATCCCTGCCTTCAAGGCCTGGTTGTCGGCGCGCACCAGCGTCGCCGAGATCCCGTTCCTGCCAAACCGATTGATGATGCATGACACGACCTGCGGGCCGGCGCTGGTCGACATCGCCGCGATGCGGGATGTGCTGGCCGAGCATGGCCGCGATCCCGACCTGCTGATGCCGCGCATCGGGGTGGACGTCTCGACCGACCACTCCTCCGGCGTCGATTTCCACGCCCGTCCCGACGCGCTCCAGCTCAATCTGGAGAAGGAGTTCGAGCGCAACGCCGAGCGCTATCGCCTGATGAAATGGGCCTCAGCGGCAATGCCCGGGATCCATGTACACCCCCCGGGTTCCGGCATCATGCACACGATCAACCTCGAACGGCTTTCCAGGCTGGTCGTGACGACGCAGGAGGCGGACGGGCTCTTGGCCTATCCCGATACGCTGCTCGGTACCGACAGCCACACGCCCATGGTCAATGGGCTGGGCGTCTTGGGCTGGGGCGTCGGCGGGCTGGAGGCCGAGGGCGCACTCTTCGGCGTTCCGGTGATCCTGAGGATCCCCGAGGTGGTGGGCGTTCGCTTGACCGGGCGATTGCGCGAGGGCGTGACGGCGACCGATCTCGCTTTGACGGTGACGGAACGCCTGCGCAAGCTCGGGGTCTCCGGCTCTTTCGTCGAGTTCTTTGGTCCGGGCGTCTCGACCTTGGCCGTCGGCGAACGGGCTGCCGTCGCCAATATGGCCCCGGAATATGGCGCCTCGACCGGCTATTTCCCGATCGACGAGGCAAGCTGCGATTATCTTCGCGGCGTCGGCAGGGACGAGGCCGAGCTGAACCTCATTCGCGGCTTCGCGAGGGAGGCGGATCTCTGGTTCGACCCTGATGCGGAGCCCGATTTCACGCGTGGTCTCGATATCGCGCTCGACCGGATCGAACCCAGCGTCGCGGGACCGCGACGCCCGCAGGACCGCCTTCCTGCGGGCGAGACCGCGGCTGCGTTCACGCCTGCGCTTGAGCCTGCCTCTGCGGCGCAGCTTCCTGATGGGGCCGTGGTGATCGCCGCGATCACGAGCTGCACCAACACCTCCGATCCGCGCCTGATCGTCGCTGCGGGGCTGCTCGCGCGTAAGGCGAGGGCTCTGGGGCTGAAGCCGCCGGCTTGGGTCAAGACCTCGCTGGCGCCGGGTTCGCCGACCGCCGAGAGGATGTTGCGACGCGCCGGTCTCATGGCCGATCTCGAGGCCATGGGCTTCGGCATCGTCGGCTATGGCTGCACGACCTGTATCGGCAATTCCGGCGCATTGCTTCCCCAGGTCCAGCAGGCCTTGAGCGCCAAGGATTTCCGCCCGGTCGCGGTCCTGTCCGGCAATCGCAACTTCCCCGGCCGCGTGCATCCCGATCTGGAATACGGCTTCCTGGCCTCGCCCCCGCTCGTCGTCGCCTTCGCGCTGGCGGGCACGGTCAATATCGACATCATGCAAGACCCTGTCGGCGTGACGTCGGAGGGAGCGGAGATTCGCCTGTCCGCGCTCTGGCCGAGCGGCGCGGAAATCGACGCTGCGCTCGCCTTAGGCGCTGACCGGCGCGACTACGACGCCGCCTATGGCGAGGCAGCGGTCCGGCCGCTCTGGCTCGACCTACAGGCGCCGACGGGGCCGCGCTTCCCATGGGACGAGCGTTCGACCTATCTGCGCCGCCCACCCTTCGTGCGCGCTTCCGGGGCATTACCGCCCCGGGGCCCAGCGCGGCCGCTGCTCGTCTTGGGCGACGACATCACGACCGATCATATTTCGCCGGCAAACCAGATTGGCAGTGACAGCCCAGCCGGCCGCTACATCGTCGCGGCAGGCGGGGATCCGGGGAACCTGAATGTCTTCGCCTCGCGGCGGGGTAATTTCGAGGTCATGCTGCGCGGCGCCTTCAGCAACCGTCTGGCCGTGAACCAGCTCCTGCCGGCAGCGCCGGCCGGTCTGACGCGTCACATGCCGTCAGGCGAGATCGTCAGCCTGACTGATGCGGCCGAGCGCTATCGGCAGGAGGGCGTGCCGCTCGTCGTCGTCGCGGGCGAGCGCTATGGCATGGGCTCCTCGCGCGACTGGGCGGCCAAGGCCGCCGCCTTGCTCGGGGTCCGTGCGATCATCGCTGCGAGCATCGAGCGGATCCATCGCTCCAACCTGATCGGCATGGGCATCCTGCCGCTGCTGCTGCCTGCCGACCTTCACCCGTCCGCGCTTGGCATCGTCACTGGCGATCGCTTCCAGCTCGACTGGGATTTCGACAGGCTTTCGCCCCGCTGCGGGGTCGCGGTCTCGATCCTGCGGGAGGAGGGCGGCATCGAGACGCTTGCGCTCACGGCCGCCATCGAGACGTCGCTCGAAGTCGAGTTGCTCAAGGCCGGCGGCATCATCCCGCATGTGCTGAGCGGCTTGCTCGCCCAAGGCCTGCTCGCCCAAACAGACGACCCACGCAAAGGCGCCGCATGACAATGTTGCTCGAGCCATTGCCGCAAGGCAGCTGCGACTGCCATGTCCATCTCTTCGGCCCGGCCGGGCGATACCCGTTCGCTCCGGACCGCGTCTATACGCCGGGCGATGCCGATGAGGGCGAACTCCGCGCGCTGCATGCGCGGCTCGGCATCTCCCGCGTGGTTCTGGTGCAGCCAAGCCCCTATGGAACCGACAACCGGCGGATGCTCGCCGGGCTCGAACGTCTCGGCAGCACAGCGAGAGGCGTGGCGGTCATCGGCCTCGGCACGGCGCCCGACGAGCTCGATCGTCTCCATGCGCAAGGTGTCCGGGGCGTGCGCGTCAACATCGCGACCCATGGAATGGATGATCCCGAGGAAGCCTGGCGCCTGATCCACGGGCAGGCGCAACAGGTCGCCCGGCTTGGCTGGCATGTCCAGATCCTGGCCCGCCTCGACGTCCTCGATGCCCTGGCGGCGCGCCTGATAGAGCTCGAGGCGCGCGTGGTGATCGACCATTTCGGGCTGCCCGATCTGGCGCTCGGTCCGGAGCAGCCGGGATTCTCAGGCGTCCTGCGTCTGGCGGGGTCGGGCAAGGTGACCATCAAGATCTCGGCGATGCAGCGGCTTGCGGGGCAGGGGCATCTTGCTCGCGCCATCCCCTTCATCAAGGCCTTGTCGGCCGAGAACCTGGAGGCGCTGGTCTGGGGTTCCGACTGGCCGCATACGGGTGGCGGGCGCGGCGTCGGTCGGGCCGCGACCGATATCGAGCCATTCGAGGCGATGGACGATGCCGATGCCTTGTCGTGCCTGACGGAAGCCATTTCGGATCCGGCCCTGCGTCATGCCATCCTCGTCGACAATCCCGCGGCGCTTTACGGCTTCTGACAGGAGCGATGGCATGACGATGTTCGAGACTCCTCCGGAGCTGACTGATGGGCCATTGCGCATCCTGGTCTGCGGCTATCCCGGCAAATCGGTCTGCCATGGCGGCTTGGGCTGGAGCTCGGTCGTGCTTCTCAGGGCCGCCGGGCGCGTCGCATTGGTGGATGCGGGCAATTTCGGCATGCGCAAATTGCTGATCGAGCAGCTTGGCCGGCAGGGCCTGAAGCCGTCCGATGTCACCGACCTGCTGCTGACGCATTCGCACTACGACCATTCCGTGAACTGGACGCTGTTCCGGGGTGCCCGCATCGTGGTCGGGGCGGTCGAACTGGCCTGGGCGCTGGGCGAGCCCTGGGGCGAGACGCCGGTGCCTGAGCTCTATGTGCGGACGCTCTCGGACTGGCCGACATGCGAGACAGTTCAGGACGGGGCAGAGGTCTTCCCCGCCATGACGGCCCATATCGCGCCCGGCCATACGCCGGGATGCCTGATCTACCATCTGCGCACCCCGGAGAGGGATGTGATCTTCACCGGCGACGCCGCCAAGAACCGCGCCGAATTGATCTCGCGCGACACCGACATGACCTATGATCCGGCTGTGAGCAAAGCGACGATCGAGATGATCTGGTCGCGCTGGTGTGAGCGGCCCGGCACCGTGGTCGTGCCCGGCCACGACCTGCCGATGATCCTCGACGACGACAAGCCGCGCTATCTCGGCAAGCGCACGGCCTCGATCCGGGCATGGTTCGGCAAGGACATGGCGAGCCAGTCGGAGATCGACCTCACCGAGATCGAGCCGGGGGCGTAGGGCCGGCTGTGCCATTCCCGTCATGCTCGGGCTTGTCCCGAGCATCCACGTCGTGAACACAAGCCTTCAACCGGCAAAGACGTGGATGGTCGCCACAGGGGCGACCATGACGAGAATGGGGCCTTGCGCCACCCAACCGGCGCTTCAGCCCGTCACCACGAGTTCGCAGCCCGCGCGCCGGATCATCGCTGAAATCTGCTCATTCGGCTTGCGGTCGGTGATCAGGGTGCTGACCTCGCTGAGATGGGCGAGGCGGGAGGTGGCGACGCGCCCGAACTTGGTGTGGTCGGCCAGCAGCACCTTGCGCCGCGCATTGCGGAACATGGCCCGCGCCACCACCACCTCTTCGTCCCGGTATTCCAGCAGGTTGCCCTCCATGTCGATGGCGCCGATGCTGGTGAGGTGGAGATCGCAGCGATAGTTCTCGACGAACTCGACCGCCGGCGTCCCGCCCAGCGCCCGGTTGTGGCGCATCCAGATGCCGCCGGTGACCTGGATCGAAATCCCGGGGCATTGCTCCAGGATCGCGGCGGCGGCGATGCTGTTGGTGACGACACGCAAACCGCTCGGCGCCAGCTCCACGATCGCCTTGGCGAGCGCGTCCACGGTCGTCCCCGGCGTCAGGAACAATGAGCTTCCCGGTGTCACCAGCTTGGCCGCGACGCGGCCGATCGCGGCCTTGCCATCGGCTGTCTCGACATGGCGCAAACCGTAATCGGCATTGGCGGTGCTGACATTGGCGCTGGCGCCGCCGTGATGGCGCCTGAGCAGGCCGCGGTCGGCGAGGTCCTGGAGATCGCGGCGCAAGGTCTGCGGCGTCACGTTGAAGGCAGCAACCAGCTCCTCGATCGCGAGATAGCCGCGCCGACCGAGCGTATCGAGGATTTCGCTGTGGCGCTTGCTGAGCTGGTCCATTCCAGGGGTAGCCATATAGCCGGCCCCTCGATTGACGCAATGCGCGTTTTCGAAAATTGCCGTTGCGAAAGAGAAATGTTGGTGCATGATTGTTGTCCGCAAAGGCAAATGCCGGAGCGACACGACAAGGCAGCCCGGCCGGAAGGCTGAGAGCCGCCAACAAGAAACGCCACGGGAAGAAACATGCCTGAAGATCGGTGCAAGCTGGCCGCTCCGGCGCCGGCCCGTATTGGCATACAGCACAACAGCCGGCCGCCGCGCGTGGCGGCAATTGGCCCGCAAAATTTCGCGGTTCGCTGCCGGCCGAGCCTGCCATGAAGCGCAGGATCGTCTGCGTCGGTAATCTCGTTCATGACGAGGTCTTCCAGGTCGATGCCTTGCCTTCCTCGGGCATCAAGACCGGCGTCCTGGACTACCAATCGCGCTTCGGCGGCCCGGCTGCGACCGCTGCTGTCGCGATCTGCAGTCTTGGCGGCGTCGCCTCCTATTGGGGGCGGGTTGGCGCCGATGCGGCGGGCGAGGCGGCGATCCGCATCATGAGTGGGCACGGCGTCGATTGCGCCGGTGTGGCGATGATCCGGGACTGCCGCACCTTGCGCGCCATCGTTCTCGTCGATGGCCGGGGCGAGCGCAGCATCGTCTCGGATCGGCGCGGCCTGCCGCCCGATCCGGCCGTATTGCCGACCGATCCGCTCGATGATGTCGCCGTGGTGCTGGTCGACAGCCGATGGCCGGCGGGTGCAGAGATCGCGCTCGACCGCGCGCGAGCGGCGGGCATCTCGACGGTCCTTGACGCTGATGGCGGTACGCCGGCGGATAATGAGCGCCTCGTCGCCAAGGCCGACCATGTCGTGTTCTCGAGCGAAGGTTTGCGGGATTTCGCCGGCGAAGGCGCGCCCGATGAGTTGCTGCGCCGTTGCGCGGGAGGACCCGGCAAGGTCTTTGCCGTGACGCGTGGTGCTGCCGGCAGCCTGTGGCTGCTGGGCGGCGAGATCGTCTGCGTGCCGTCCTTCCAAGTCGTGATGGCTGATACGACAGGATGCGGCGATGTCTTCCATGGCGCCTATGCGCTTGGGCTCGGCGAGGGCATGCCGCCTCTCGAAGCTGCCCGCTTCGCGACGGCCGCGGCGGCGCTCAAGGGTGAGCGCGCGCAGGGCTGGAACGGCATGGCGGATCGGACCGCGGTCGCTTCCCTCATGGCGGCTGAGGCGGTCGCGTGATCATCGAAAACGAAAACAGTAGTTGCGGTATCGAAATTGAAATGCATCATGGAGGCGCGAAAGCAAAAGGAGCGTGATGCCGGAAGGTGACCAGCTCTATGTCGGCGGCGAAGGGTGAATCGCGCACTGAAGGCATGGCGGCGCTGAAAAGGAAGGCATTCGCCATTCCGGACGTCGGTCAAGCTGAGCGAGAGGGCATCTGCTCCTGTTCGGCCAGGCGTCACCGCAACGGGGTCTCGCACTAGTATTTTCGATTTCGAAGATAATCCGAGAAGGTGTCACTCATGGGCTGCTCTTCGCTCACCGAACTCGCCGACGATCTCAGGACCCTCAAGGTCGATCTGTCCGGCGCCTCGCCCGATTTCTCGAAAGCGCAGCGGCCGCCTGCGGAGATGATCGATCGCTGGGCGGAGACGGCGGCGCTGGCCGAGCCCGAGGCGCGCGCCTTCGCGGTCTGGGCGATACGGCAGGCGGCGCTGGCGGCAGGCATCGTGCCGGCCTCGGTGCAGGAGCTCTACCTCGCGCGCGCCGCAGGCAAATGGCAGGGCAGGACCGTCCCGGCCATGAACCTTCGCGGCTGGACCTATCATACCTGCCGCGCCGTGTTTCGCGCCGCCCGGGAGATGGACGCCAAGCTGTTCATCTTCGAGCAGGCGGTCGGAGAAGCGATCTACGCCGCCCAGCCGCCGGCCGAATATACCGCGGGCGTGCTGGCCGCTGCCCTGCGCGAGGGGCATCAGGGCCCGGTCTTCCTCCAGGCCGACCATGACCAGGTCAATGCCGGCGCCTATCTCAAGGATAGCGCGGCGGAAATTCGCAGGCTGGAAGGGGTCATGCGCGAGCAGGTCGCCGCCGGCTTCTACAGCATCGACATCGACGCTTCGACCGTCGTCGATCTCTCACTGCCGACGGTGCGGGAGCAGCAGCGCCTGAACGCGGAGCTGACCGCGCATTTCACGCAATTCGTGCGCGGCATCGAGCCTGAGGGCGTCACCATCTCGCTTGGCGCCGAGATCGGCGAAGTCGGCCACGAGAACACCACGCCCGAAGAACTGCACGAGTTCATGGCGGTCTATCGCGAGGAGATTGCAGCGCGGGGCAAGGCGCTGGCGCCGGTCAGCAAGATCAGCATCAACTCCGGCACTTATCACGGCGGCAAGATGCAGCCGGACGGCAAGCTCGCCGATGTCAGCGTCGATTACGCGCTGCTGAAGACGATCTCGGATATCTGCCGCGCGGAATTCGGCATGGGCGGCGCCGTGCAGCACGGCGCCTCGACGCTGCCCGGTCATCAACTCGCGAAATTCCCGGGCACCGGTGCCATCGAGATCCATCTCGCGCTGGGGTTCACCAACCTGATCTTCGACCATCCGAAGCTGCCGAAGGCGATTGCCGGCGAGATCCGGGATTACACTTTCGCCCATCACGCCAATGAACGGCAGCATGGTGAGAACAACCTGCAATTCCTCTACAACACGCGCAAGAAGGCCTGGAAGGTGATGAAGGCCCGGTTCTGGGCCTTGCCCGAGCCCGTCGGCGAGGCGGTCATGGCGTCGCTGCAAGGCATGTTCCGCGACATGTTCACCTGGATGAATGTCGGCGACACCTCGCAACTCGTCCGCGACAACACCAGCCTGACCAAGATCGCGCCACCCTTGCCCGACACGCTCGACAGGATTGCCGCAGAGTAAAAGGCGGCGCGATAGCGACGACGACAAGAGCGGCCGCAAAAAGCGAAGCCGCCAGCTTCAAAGAAAACACCGAGGAAACGACCAACGAAAAACGAGGAGGACGCTTATGCACCTGCACCGTAGGTCATCATTGCTGGCACTCGCGGCAATGACACTCGCTTCCCTGCTCACCTTGCCGACCTCGTCCCAGGCCCAGCAGAAGGAGGTTCGCTGGGGGCAGTGGAAGGGCACCGAGGTCGGCGAGACGTTCATGTCCGAACTCAAGGCCGCCTTCGAGAAGGATAATCCCGGCATCAAGCTCGTGCCGGTCGATGCGCCCTTCACCGGCTTCCACGACCGCGCCATCGTCCAGCATCAGGCCAAGAAGCTGCCCGACGTGCTGATGGTCCAGGTCGATTGGGTGGCGGAGTTCGCCGATCTCGGCATGATCGATGCGCTCGACGAGCGGATCGCCAGGGAGCCCAAGGAATTCTGGGAGAACATCCCGAAGACCTTCCACCAGGCCTGGCGCGGCAAGCAGTTCTATCTGCCCGTCGAGAGCGGCGCCGTCGCGCTGTTCTGGAACACCGATCTGTTCAAGGCGGCCGGTCTTTCCGGCCCTCCCAAGAGCTGGGAGGAGTTCGCGGAGATGTCGCGCAAGCTCACCAATCCCGACAAGCGCCAATTCGCCATCACCGGCACGCTGCAGGGCGAGCCGCCGACGAACATGACCTATGAGATCTATCCGCTCATGCTCCAGGCGGGCGCGAAGCTCATCAACTCGACCACGAACAAGGCCGTCTTCAACAGCCCCGAGGGCGTGGCAGCGATCGAGTGGTATGTCGAGCGCATCAACAAGGACAAGATCTCCGTCCCCGGCGTGCTCAGCAATGGCGAGAAGGAGAAGCGCGCCAATTTCGCCTCGGGCAATGTCGCGATGATGCTCGAGGGGCCCTGGGGCATCGCGATCCAGAAGCAGCTCAATCCCAAGCTGAATTATGAGATCGCACCGCTGCCGGAGGGCAAGGCGGCCGGCACCATGGTGCGCGGCTCGCTCAACACCTTGTCGAGCCAGGCGCAGGACAAGGAGGCGGCCTGGGCCTTTATCCACTGGATGTCCGGCCCCAGAGGCATCGAGATGTGGGCCAAGGGCACCGGCGCTTTCCCGGCCCGGACCGATGTCGCCAACCAGGACTGGTTCAAGGAGCGCAAGGAGTTCCAGGCCTTCGTCACCCAGATGGGCCGCTCCAATGCCGAGTCGCCTTTCCTCGTCATGCCCAACGCTGTCCAAATGAACAAGATCATGACGACGGAGGTGCAGAACGTCGTGCAGGGCAAGAAGTCCGCCAAGCAGGCGCTCGACGACGCGGCGGCCGAGTGGACCAAGATCTTGGCCTCGGCCAAGTAGGTGCGAGGTGACAGTCCTGCACACGGGCGCGCCGCCGTCGCGCCTGGTCACAGCTCACAAATCGGCCGGCCTGTCCCGGACAGGCGGCCGATCCCGCATCGGTCGGTGGACGGTGCTCTCGCTCAGGCGGCGCTATCGCGAGGAGATCCTGGCCTATTCGTTCCTGTGGCCGGCCCTGCTCATCCTGGTCGCGCTGCTGATCTACCCGCTCGTCGACGTCATCCGATTGAGCTTCCACGACAGCAACCTGCAGCGCGAGACCTGGGTCGGTTTCGGGAACTATGCCGCCTTGCTGCAAGACCCGCTGTTCTGGAGGTCTTTCGGCCAGACCGTGATCTTCACGGGGTTCAGCGTGGTGTTCCATCTCGCCATTGGCCTGGCGCTGGCGCTCCTGCTCAACATGCAGATCAACGACAGCTTCCGCGCAATCGCGCGCGGATTGCTGATCGTGCCCTGGCTCTTGGCGCCAACGGTCGCCGGCATGATCTGGGTCTTGATGTTGGCGCCTTTCGGCGTCTTCAACGGGCTTCTCGTCTCGGTCGGCGTGATCGATGCCAACGCCTCGGTCTCCTGGCTCGGCGATCCCTCGACCGCGCTGGGCTCGGTCACGGCGATGAATGTCTGGCGAGCCTTTCCCTTCTTCATGGTGATGCTGCTGGCTGGCCTGCAAGCCGTGCCGAAACAGCTCTATGAGGCCGCCGAGATCGACGGTGCGTCATTGCCGCGCCAGTTCTGGCACATCACGCTGCCGCAACTGCGCGGGGTGATCACCACGATCGTCCTGCTCGACTCGATCTGGAGTTTCCGCGCCTTCGATCCGGTCTTCGTGATGACCGGCGGCGGCCCGGCGCATGCGTCGGAAGTGCTCGCCAGCGCGATCTATTTCGACGGCTTCCAGAAGCTGCGCTTCGGTTACGCCTCGGCGGAGGCCGTGGTGATGTTCGTCGTCCTTTTCACCGTCAGCGCCATCTATGTGCGCCGGACCATGAGCAATGTGAGCTGACATGCGCACACGCACGGCAACACTGCCACAAGCGGTCTCGCCCTATCATCTCGGCCAGCGGAATCGCGAGCGGCTGCTCAACGCGCTCGCCTATGGGCTGCTGATCCTCGCCATCATCGTGATCTTCTTCCCGCTGGCCTGGATGGTCACGGTGTCGGTGCGCCCGAACATCGAGGTGATGAAGATGCCGCCGGACTGGATCCCGCAGGTCTTCACCCTGGAGGGCTATGCGAAGATCTTCTCCAACAAGAAGTTCCTCGTCGTCTTCTTCAACACCATGGTGGTCTCGCTGATGGTGACGGGGCTGTCGCTCGTGCTCGGCGCCATGGCGGCCTATGCGCTCGCCCGCTTCAAGTTCATCGGCCAGCGCGCCGTGCTGATGTTCCTGATCACGACGCAGATGTTTCCGCTCGTGCTGCTCTGCATCCCTTATTTCCGGATCTTCATCACGCTGGGGCTCTACGACACGCGTATCTCATTGGTGATCGTCTATCTCACCTTCACGCTGCCCTTCTGCATCCTGATGCTGCGCAGCTATTTCCTCAACATTCCCCGCGACATCGAGGAGGCTGCCATGGTCGATGGCTGCTCGCGGCTGGGGGCGATCTTCCGCACGCTGATCCCGATGTCCTATCCGGCCTTCATCGGGGCTGGCCTCTACACCTTCCTGCTCGCCTGGAACGAGTTCCTCTTCGCGGTCGTGCTGATCGAATCCTGGGAAAACCGGGTGCTGACCATGGCGATCTACAGCCTGATGGCCGAGTTCGTCACGGAGTGGAACACGATGATGGCGTTCTCGGTCCTGGCGAGCCTGCCGCTCGTCATCGCCTTCATCTTCCTGCAGCGTTTCATGGTGCAGGGCATGACCGCGGGCGCGCTGACCTCGTGATGCTTGCGGTCCGCGCTACCCGCCATTTCCACCGATCGAGGAGCACAGCATGATCTCCGACCTGAAAGGCAAGGTCGTTCTCGTCACGGGCGCGAGCACGGGCATCGGCGCGGCGGTCGCCAAAGGGTTTGCCCGGCACGGCGCCAAGGTCGTCGTGCACTACAATGCCAGCCGCGACGCGGCGATGGCCGTGCTCGACGAGATCAAGCGCGAGGGTGGTGACGGCCTGGCCGTGTCCGGCGATGTGACGAAGCAGGAGGACGTCAAGGCGCTGGCCGCAGGGACGATGGCGCATTTCGGTCGCGTCGACGTTCTCGTCAACAATGCCGGCGGCATGCTCGGCCGGGTCGTGACGACCGAAATGGACGATGAGCATTACGACAAGGTGATGTGCCTCAATTGCTGGTCGGTCTTCTCAATGACCCGCGAGGTCGCGCCATTGATGCCCAGCGATGGCGGCAGCTCGATCATCAACGTGACCTCGATCGCCGCCCGCAATGGCGGCGGGGGCGGCGCCATCCTGTACGGCGCCTCGAAGGGCTTCGTCAGCGCTTTCACCAAGGGCATGGCGCGCGAGCTCGTGCCGTCCAGGATCCGTGTCAACGCCGTGGCGCCGGGCGTGATCGATACGCCCTTCCATGAGCGCTATTCGAATGCCGAGCAGATCGAGGCGATGCGCCGAACGGTGCCGATGGGCCGTGTCGGCACCTCGGATGACTGTGTCGGAGCCTTCCTCTTCCTGGCCTCGGGCGAGCTCAGCGGCTACGTCACCGGCCAGGTGCTGGAGGTGAATGGCGGCCAGTTGATGCCGTAGCCTGCCTGCGCCGGCTCAACTGGCAGGCGCTTCGCCAGCCTCGAGCGCGAGCAGGGCAAAGGTCGCGAGCCAATGCTCGCCCATATAGTCGCCGGCGATATGCGGCAGCCCGGCTGCGAGATGGCGTTGCGCCGCCTCCAGCGCCACCGGGCGACGTGGATCGTCGGCAGGCAAGCTGGCCGCCAGCGAGCGCCAGCACCAGGCCCGGCTGAGATTGAGGCCGTCGAGATGGGCGATCTTGCCGTCGCTGCGGTCGCTGACGGAGGCAGGCTCGAACAAGGTCCGTGGCTGGTGGTTCTCGATGCGCGGCAGGAAACGCGCGAGCCAGGGCAGGAACGCCTCCGGCGCCAGCAGGCGGCGCATGCATTCGGCCTCGATCAGGGCCGAGGACTGGAAATCATCGCCGCTCGGCTCGCCCCAGGCTGGGCAGTCGGCGTCCTCGCCATACCAGCGCAGGCCGGTCTCGCGCAGCAGCGTGGAGAGCGCGACATCCTGCGTCGCCTGCGCATAATCGGCCGCCATCCTGAGGCCGAAGGCGGTGTTGAAATGCGTGCCGACTCGGACCGGATAGGTTGCCAGCGGCAGGAAGTCGCGGAAGCGCTGGGCGAATGCCTCGGCAAGCGGGGCGAGCCTGACGGACCAGTCCTGGTGCGGCAAATCCTGGCGCGGCAAGCCGGAGAGTTCGGCTGCGAGCTTCAGCAGCCAGGCCCAGCCATAGGGGCGCTTGAAGCCGCGCGCCGTCGGCTGGGCGAGATAGTCGCATTCGGCGGCGATCTTCTCCGCGGTGAACTGCGCGTCAAAGAGCGCCGTGATCTCGATGGCCGCAGGCGTGTCCGGAAAGCGCCGCAGCACCCGGGCGAGCAGCCAGTAGCTGTGGACGCAGGAGTGCCAGTCAAAGCTGCCGTAGAAGACGGGGTGCAGCTCGCGCGGCGTGCGCGCATCCTGCGGCCCGGCAAGGACATGGTCGGGCTTGTTGGGATATTCGCGCCCGACATGGCCAAGCGCGATCCGGGCGAAGCGTTCGGCGATTTCGGCGGTCAGCTCACGGGGTTCTGTCGGCATGCTGTGTCTCCTTGGCGAGGCTGGAGCAGTTTCCGTTTCCATTGGATCGTTCAACAGCTTCAGCGCTTTGTTTCAACGCGTTTTCTCCGCGCAAACGCTTCGCGTTTGTCGCCGGGGAACCTGTGCCCACTTTGCGCGAAAACGCTCTAGCGCTGCGGATACGGACGATCCATTCGATCAGCAACGGCAGCAGATAAATCGGCAATTGAGTTGCGGCAAAGAAGAGAGAGATCGATGGGGGCGCTCCAGTGCCCAGCGCCGACCAGACCAGGCCGACATTGCGGTTGCCGAGTGTGAGCCCCACGGTCAATCGCTGACGGAGCGAACCCGCCAGGAGAAGTGCGCCTGCGAGCTGCATGCCGAGATTGGCAGCGAAGGCGAGGCCAAGGCAGAGCAGCGCCAGTTCGGGCTCGGCCCGGATCTGCGCGGAGACACCCGCCATCGTTGCGAGCGCGAAAACGAGCAACGACAGGACGACGCCGCCATCGAGCCATCCACTGCTGCGATCGAGCAGCCCCGATGCATACCGTCGAGCCAGCACTGCGATCACGGCGGCGGCTCCGAGCTGCAGGCCAAGACGCACTGCTAGAGCGAAGGGGTCGAGCGCGACCTCCCCGATGGCGAAGGCGATCAAGGGCACGCTCAGCGGGGCGAGCATCATCGAGATCAGCGTGACGACGAGCGGCCCGGCATCGTCGAGGCCCAGCATGCGGGCGATCGCGGCGGTTCCTCCGGATGGAGGCGCGGCGCAGGCGAGCACGAGGGCAAGCGCAAGCTCCGGGCGCAATCCGGACAAGCGCGCACCGAGCGCGACGAGAAGTGGGCATGCCAGCATGACGATGGCCGGCAGCAACACTGTCCAGGCCGGGCGGCGCAGCGTCGCCGCCAGGGCCTCGCCATCGACGCGCAGCAGCGTGCCGAGCACGATCACGAAGATCGCCGCCGGCATCAGCGGGCGTGCCGCTTCCGCAAGTGCGGGAAGGGCAAGGCCGAGGAAAACGCCGAGCGCCAGGAGAAGCGGGCCGCGCGGTCGCGGCAGCGTGATGGTCCAAGACATGGTCGCGTCCCGTGAGGCGTTAGCCAGGCCCTATGCTGCGCCTTTCATCATTGTGGAAATCGATTGTTGGTATGGCTATCATCGCTCAGATGAATTTAGCTGCGATCGATCTCAACCTGCTGGTGGCCTTCGAGGCGTTGCTCGAGGAGCGGCATGTCACGCGTGCCGGTCAGCGCATCGGGCTCGCCCAGCCCTCGATGAGTAGCGCTCTTTCGCGTTTGCGGCTGCTGTTCAAAGACGACATCCTGGTCCGGACGGCGGGCGGCATGCGGCCCACAGCGAAGGCGCTCGCTCTGGCGCCGGCGATCAGCGAAGCGCTGACATTGCTGCGCACCACGCTCGGCCCGCAGAAAGGTTTCGATGCCGCCACATCGCGCCATCGCTTCACCCTTGCCGTCACCGATTATGGTGACCTCGTCGTCGTCCCGGCGCTGGTGGCGGCGCTGCGCCGCGAGGCGCCCGGGGTGGACCTGACGGTGCGGCCCATCATCGATGCCGCGGATGCTCTGGCCAGCCTCGAGCGCGGCGAGATCGATGCGATGATCGGCGGTCATTTGCCGTCCTCGCCACGTTGCCTGCGCTCGCGATTGTTCGAGGAGCATTTCGTCTGCGTGCGGGACGGCGGTGCCTCGCCTGGTCCGATTGATGCGGCGGGCTATCTCGCGCGGCCGCATGTCCTGTTCTCGGCGGTTGGCGGCGATGGCTCGGCCGGCGCGGTCGACCAGGTCCTGGCCGCGCGCGGGTTGCGGCGGCGCGTCGCCGTCACATTGCCGCATGTCGTCGCCGTTCCGTTCGCCGTTGCCGGCTCCGACCTCATCGCGACGATGGCGGCGCGGATCGCGGGGCGCTTTGCGGCGAGCGCGGGCGTGGCGATCGAACCGGTGCCTTATCCGGTAGCGTCCTTCGATATCGATCTCGTCCTGCGGCGCGATGGCGAGAGCGAGCCGGCCACGGCCTGGCTCAGCCGCATGATCCGGCGCGTGACGGCGGCGGGCTGATCGCTGGGCTTGCCACCTTGCTCCGGCATGGATCGGCCCGCGACGAGGCCGAGCAGATCTTTGAGTCGACGCCGGTCGACTGCGCCCCGGAAGCACTTGCCTGCGGCGCCGGAGATTAATTCTCCTATTGCTTGGACAAGTGCTTAAATCTTCTCCATTTTCAGGAAAGAGCGTCCTTGATCGTCTACCTATACTATCGATTATAATCCGTTTTTCGCGTGATAGTGGAGACGGGTGATGAAGGGCTTCCAGGGCTTTGCCGCGGGGCGTGGTGTCGTGTTCGCAGCGGCAGGTGCGTTGACGCTGGCTGCCGTGTTCCCTGCCGGCGCGCAGGACAAACCCGTCCAGGGCGGGACGCTGGTCTATCTCGAACAGCAGGCCCACACCACTCTCTACCCGCCCGCCGGCGGCTTCTATCCCAATGGCGGCGTGCTCAATCAGATCACCGACAAGCTCACCTACCAGAATCCGCAGACGCTCGAGATCGAGCCCTGGATCGCCAAATCATGGACGATCAATCCCGACGCGACCGAATATATCTTCGAATTGCGCGAGGGCGTGACCTTCTCCGACGGCACGCCGCTCGATGCGGCTGCGGTCGCGAAGAATTACGACATCTTTGGGCTCGGCAACCGCGAGCTGAAATATCCGGTCTCCGAGGTCATCAACAATTACAGCCGCAGCGAAGTGCTGGGTCCGCTCACCGTCAAATTCACCTTCTCCAAGCCATCGCCGGGCTTCCTGCAGGGAACCTCCGTGATCGGCTCCGGCCTGGTCTCGTTGAAAACGCTGGAACTGGCCTTCGACCAGCTTGGCGACGCGACCAAGATCATCGGCTCGGGGCCCTTCGTGGTTGCGAGCGAGGTGCTCGGGCGCGAGCTCGTCCTGGCCGCTCGTAAGGACTATAAATGGGGCCCGGCCAAGCTCGCCCATCAGGGCCGCGCACTGCTCGACGGCATCAAATATGTCGTGACGCCGGAAGACAGCGTGCGCATCGGCGCCCTGGTCGCAGGCCAGGGGCATGTCATCCGCCAGATCCAGGCCTATGACGAAAAGCAGGTCAAGGGCGATGGCTTCCAGATCTACGCGCCGTCGACGCGCGGCATCAACAACAGCATCGTCTTCCGCCCCGACAACCCGCTCGTGGCCGATCTGCGCGTCCGCAAGGCGCTGCTGCATGCGACCAACAGCAAGGAGATCGTCGAGACGCTGTTCTCGGAGAATTATCCGCGCGCGACCTCGATCATCGCCGCGACGGCGGCCGGCTATATCGACCTCTCCGACAAGCTTGGCTTCGACCGTGGGAAGGCCGAAGCGCTGCTCGACGAGGCCGGCTGGAAGCTCGGTTCGCGAGGCCTGCGCCAGAAGGATGGACGCGACCTTATCCTGACGGCCTTCGAGTCGTTGCCGCAACCGCAGAACAAGGAGACGCTCCAGCTCGTTGCCCAGCAATGGCAGCAGATCGGCGTCAAGCTCAACGTGCTCGCCGGCGACGCCGGCACCCGCGTCATCGACAATCTCGACCCACAGAAGACGCCGGTCTCGCCCGGCATGGTCGGGCGCGCCGACCCCGACGTGATCAAGAGCCAGTTCTATCCGACGAACCGGAACGTCCTGCTCCAGAAGGGCGGCACGTCCACCAAGGTGAAGGAGTTCGTCGATCCGAAGCTGAACGATCTGCTCGATGCCATCTCCGCCGAGCCCGATGCGAAGAGGCGGCTCGCGCTCACCGGCGAGGTGCAGCTTTATGTGCTGGACCAGGCCTATGTGATTCCGATCTTCGAGGAGCCGCAGGCCTTCGCCGCCGCGCCGAACATCAAGGGGATCGCCTTCGAGGCGGTCGGGCGGCCGAGCTTCTACGCGACCTGGATCGCGAAGAAATAACCTCACCGCGCAGTTGGTCCTCCGCTCATGTCCTCCGTTTCAAGCTATGCCCTTCGTCGCACCGGCCAGGCCCTGCTCGTGCTGGCTGCGGCGTTCACGGCCTCCTTCCTGCTGCTGCAGGCGCTGCCGGCCGACGCCATCCTGATCAAGTTCATGGACCCTGAAATGGGGCTCAGCCCCACGCAGATCGCTGAGATCCATGCCTCCTACGGCGCCGACCAGCCGATCCTGCAGCAATATCTGCATACGCTCGGGAATTTCCTAACCGGGCAATTCGGCTACTCGATCCAGGCCGGCGTACCGGTTTCCGACAGCCTCGCCGCCAACCTGCCGCCGACTCTGAAGCTCGCTTCGCTCAGCTTCCTCGCGGCGGCGCTGCTTGCGGTCCTGCTCGCCTTCCTGTCGAACCTTGCGGGCTTCGCCTGGCTGCGGGCGCTGATCCAGTCGGTGCCGGCGCTGTTCATCTCGATCCCGACCTTCTGGCTCGGAATCATGCTGATCCAGCTCTTCTCGTTCCAGCTCAAGCTCGTGCCTGTCATCAGCCCGGGGCCGTGGGAGCGATTGATCCTGCCGGTGGCGACGCTCGCCGTGCCGATCTCGGCGCCGCTGGCGCAGATCCTGATGCGCAATATCGACGAGGTGCTGACCCAGCCCTTCATCGCGGTCGCGCGCGCCAAGGGCGCCTCGCATCTTTATATTCTCTGGCACCATGTCGCGCGCAACGCCGTGCTGCCGACGCTGACCATCGCCGGCGTCCTGTTCGGCGAGCTGCTGGCGGGCGCAGTCGTCACGGAAGCCGTGTTCGGGCTCGGCGGCCTCGGCAACCTGACCTATCAGGCGGTCAGCACGCAGGACACGGCGGTTCTCCAGGCGATCGTGGTGATCTCGGCGGCGGCCTTCGTCGCGATCAACCTCATCGTCGACCTGCTCTATCCCGTGCTGGACCCGCGGCTGGGACGCGGCCTGGGAGCGTCCGCATGAGCGCGACCGAAGGCTTCATCGCGGGGGGAGGGCAGGAGCGGCCCGGCGGCACCCGACGCCTCGGCTGGCTGCGCTGGCCCGGTTTGGGGCTCGTGCTCGCCTGGCTGGTGATCGGGCTCGTGGTCCTCTTCGCTATCCTGCCCGGCCTGTTCACCTCGCAGGACCCACTCGTCGGCGTGGCTGGAAGACAGTTCCGGCCGCCGAGCGCCGCGCATCTGCTCGGGACCGATGCCTTGGGCCGCGACGTCTTCGCGCGCATCGTCCACGGCTCGATCCATTCGCTTTCGGGCGCCTTTATCGCCGTCACGGTGGGGCTCTTCGGCGGCACATTGCTCGGGATCGTCGCCGGCTCGCGCGGCGGCCTCGTCGAGGACGTCATCATGCGCATCGTCGACACGCTCTTGTCCGTGCCGGCGCTGCTTTTGTCCCTCAGCGTCATCATCATCCTCGGCTTCGGCACGCTGAACGCCGCGCTTGCGGTCGGCGTCACCTCGATTGCGAGCTTCGCGCGGCTGTCGCGCTCGGAAGTGGTGCGGGTGCGCCGGAGCGACTATGTCGAGGCCGCCTTTGGCAGCGGCGGGCGCTTCGCGCAGGTGCTCTGGCGCCATGTGCTGCCGAATTCGCTGGTCTCGGTGATGGCCTTTGCCGCGCTTCAGTTCGGCAGCGCCATCCTCTCGATCTCGACGCTCGGCTTCCTCGGCTATGGCGCGCCGCCGCCGACGCCGGAATGGGGGCTGCTGATCGCGGAGGGGCGCAACTACCTGTCGCGCGCCTGGTGGCTGACGACCGCACCCGGCCTCGTCGTCGTCGCAGTGGTGCTGGCCGCGAACCGGATCAGCCGCTCGATCGGTGGAGGTCGCCGATGAACATCGCCGTGCTGAATAAACTCGACCTGCCCTCGGCCGCGCGGTCACTGCTTTCGATCGAGAACCTCTCGGTTTCCTATGATGGGCGGCGCGTCGTCCATGGGCTGTCGCTGAGCGTCGCTCCGGGCGAGGTCGTCGCGCTCGTCGGCGAATCCGGCTCCGGCAAGACCACGACCGCGCAGGCGGTGATCGGCCTGCTGCCGCAGGGCGGACGGATCGAGGAGGGAACGATCCGCCTCGGCGAGGCCGAGATCTCGCGCTGGTCGCAGGCGCGCCTCGCCAGCATCCGGGGCTCTCGCATCAGCCTCGTTCCGCAGGACCCCGGCAGTTCGCTCAACCCGGTGAAGACGATTGGCGCGCAGTTGACGGAGATCTTCCGCATCCATCGCCGGGGTGATCGGCGTGAGATCGAGGCGCGTGCGCTCGATCTGTTGCGTCGCGTCGGTCTCTCGCAGCCGGAGCTGAGGCTGCGTCAATATCCGCATGAATTATCCGGCGGCATGAAGCAGCGCGTGCTGATCGCGATCGCCGTCGCGCTGCAACCCGCTTTGATCATCGCCGACGAGCCGACGAGCGCGCTCGACGTCACCGTGCAGAAGCGCATCCTCGACCTGATCGATGATCTGCGCCGCGAATACGGCACCGCGGTGCTTCTGGTCACGCATGATTTGGGCGTCGCCGCCGATCGAGCTGATCGCCTCGTCGTGCTCCAGAACGGGCGGATCCAGGAACAGGGCCGGACGGGTGGCGTCATCGCGGCTCCTCGCAGCGACTATACCCGCAAGCTGCTCTCGGATGCGCCGTCCCTGGCGAAGCCGCGCCTGAGGCCGGTCCGGGCATCCTCGCCCGATGACGCCATCATTCGCGTCGAGCATCTGGTGCAGGATTTTGCCGTCGCGGGCCGTCGCGAGCCGTTCCGGGCGGTGGATGATCTGTCCTTCACCGTGCCGCGCGGCACGACGCATGCGCTGGTCGGCGAGTCCGGCTCCGGCAAGACGACGACGGCGCGCGCCGTGGTCGGCTTTCAGAGGCCCTCCGCCGGGCGCATCCTGATCGACGGCGTCGATATCGCGACGCTGAAGGGCGAGGCGCTGCGCCAGCTGCGGCGCACGATCCAGCTCGTCTATCAGAACCCGTTCTCCTCGCTCGATCCGCGCCAGAGCATTTTTGGGATCGTCGAGGAGCCGTTGCTCAATTTCGAGCCGGTGGCGCCTGGCGAGCGGGCCCGGCGCGTCGAGGCGATCCTCGAGCGTGTCGGCCTGCCGGCGAGCGTGCTGCAACGTCGGCCGGCGGAGCTGTCCGGCGGCCAGCGCCAGCGCGTGGCGATCGCGCGTGCGCTCATCCTCGAGCCGAAGATCCTCGTGCTCGACGAGGCGGTCTCCGCGCTGGACGTCACGGTCCAGGCACAGATCCTCGCATTGCTGGACGGGCTGCAGGCGGCGCTGGGCCTGACCTATCTCTTCGTCTCGCATGACCTCGCCGTGGTCAGGCAGATCTCCGATACGGTGAGCGTCCTCAGCGGCGGCAAGGTGATGGAAAGCGGGCCGATTGAGGCGGTGTTCGAGAGGCCGCGCAGCGATTACACGCGCGCGCTGATCGAGGCCATTCCGGGGCGGCGCCTGTCGTCGGCGGAGCTGGAGACGGAGACTATATGATGAGCGCGACGCCGGCACGCCGTCTCGGCTTCTTCAGCCGCCTGCTGGACGCAGGCCCTCCCGCCGAGCGCTATCGCCTGGCTACCGAGCAGATCGCTCATGCCGAGCGTTTCGGCTTCGATTCGGCCTGGGTCGCTCAGCATCATTTCCATGAAGGGGAGGGCGGCTTGCCCGCGCCCTTCGTGCTGCTCGCCCATGTCGCGGCGAAAACCTCGCGCATCCGGCTCGGCACCGGCATCGTGACGCTGCCGCTGGAGCTCGCGATCCGGGTGGCGGAGGATGCGGCGGTGTTCGACCTGATCTCCGGCGGCAGGCTGGAGCTCGGTGTCGGGACTGGCGGCAATCCGAGCGCCTTCGCGGCTTTCGGCCTCGATGCGGAGAAGCGCAACGAGATCTTTGCGCGCAACCTTGCTGAATTGCGCGAGGCGCTTGCTGGCCACGTGCTGAGCGGTGGCGACAGGCTCTACCCGGCGCATCCGCCGCTGCTCGCGCGCATCTGGCAGGCGACCTTCTCGGTGGCCGGCGGCCGCCGGGCCGGGCTCGCCGGAGACGGGCTTTTGCTCTCGCGGACACAGCCGCGGCCGAAGGAGACGCCGCATGCCCGCTTGTCCGAGCTGCAGAACCCGATCCTCGACGCCTATTTCGAGGCCCTGCCGCCGGGCGAAGCGCCACGCATCCTCGGCTCGCGCAGCGTCTTTGTCACTGAGGATCGCAAGGAGGCGCTGCGCCTGGCCGAGATCGGCCTGGGCCGCGTCGTGTCGCGCTTCGTCGCAGCGGGGCACGCCGTTCCCGGCAATACGCTTGCCGAGCTGATCGCCGCCTTCGACGTCCATGTCGGCACGCCCGACAACGTCATCGCCTCGCTGAAGGCCGACAGCACGCTTGAACGCGTCACCGACCTCGCCTTCCAGGTGCATTCGGTCGACCCGCCCCATGAGGCGATCCTGCGCTCGATCGAGCTCGTTGCGCAGGAGGTCGCGCCGGCCCTGGGCTGGCGGCCGAGGGGCGAGGATGTGACCCATCAACCGGTCTTTGCAGGGCAACCGATCTTGGCAGGGCAACCGATCTTAGCAGGGAAGGAACCAGCATGAGCGCGCCCGACGACCTGATCGGCCATCTCTCCGGCATCGAGCCTGGCTCGCCGCTCGACCTCATCCGCAACCAGAGGCCGGCGGCGCGCGAGAACGCGCAGAAGAGCTTCCTGGCTCTGTTCGGGTCGGCCGATCTGGCTGGTTTTTCCCTTGGCGAGCGCTTTGCCGTCGCCGCTTTCGTCGCCGGCCTGCATGAGCAGCCTGCAGTCTTCACCTTCTATTCCGGCGAGCTCGTGAGGGCGGGCGCGCCGGAGGATATCCGCGCCGCCCTGGTCTCGGAGACGCAGCGCGGGGCGGCGCACGGCCCCTATGGGCGCTACCCGGCCGGCCCGCTCAGCGTCGAGGACAAGCTCGGGCCTGTCTATCAGCTCGGCGAAGACAATCGCGCTCTGCTCGGCGACCGGCTGTCGGCGGCGCTGGAGCATGCGCATCTCTTGGTCTTCCATCCGCGCGACGCCAGGCCCGAGGCCTTCGAGCCGCTGCTGGCGGCGGGCTGGACGACGGACGCCATCGTCACCTTGTCCCAGCTCGTCGCCTTCCTGGCTTTTCAGATCCGCACCGTCGCCGGCCTGCGCGCTCTTGCGGCCGCCGGGCTCGCAGCCTGACAGGAGCCGTTTTCATGACCGATACCGTGATCCGTCATCCCGACAATGATGAGCCCGTCCGCTTCACCCAGGACGATCTCGGCTGGCTGCCCTGGCTCGAACCTGTGGCCGAGGAGGCGCTGACGGAGCGCCAAAGAGCCGGCCTCATCGACGCCGCCCGGGCGAAATCAGCCTATTTCAGGCTGCTCGCGCGCGATCCGGCCATCCTCCAGGCGCGGACGCTGACCGATAAGGATATCTTCTACAACACGGCTGACGGCTTGCCGCGCGCCGAGCGCGAGCTCGCCGCGACCGCAGCCTCGCGCCATAATGGCTGCATCTACTGCGCCTCGGTCCATGCTCGCTTCGCCACAGTTCATTCCAAGCGCAAGGACGATGTCGACCGGCTTTTGGACGAGGGCGTCGGAACCGATCTCGGCGAACGCTGGAACGCGGTCGTCGCGGCCTCGGTCGCGCTCACCGAAACGCCGATCGCCTTCGGTCCGGACGAGATCGCGCGCCTGCGCTCGGCTGGGTTGGATGATGCCGAGATCGTCGATGTGATCAACGGCGCGGCCTTCTTCAACTGGGCGAACCGGCTGATGCTGTCCCTCGGCGAGCCCCAGCGCCGTTAAAGTGTTTTCGAGCGAACCGGACACGGGTTCGCATGAAGAAAGCGCGCTAAAGTAAAAGGGCTAGAGCAAATGAACGATCCAATCGGATCGGAAATTGCTCTAAAGCCCGCAGCGATCAGGCGGCGATAGATCTGCGTCACTCCGGCCAGCCGGGCACCAACATCTCGGCGCGCGCCCTACGGCTGGGCAATGTAGGCCCGCCCACTCATCCCCGCCATCAGCTCGGAGGCATCGCCATTGACGATGCCGAAGACCTTGATGGTTTGGCTGACCGGGTCGACCCGGCCGCCGACCCGCGTGATCTGGGCGCCATAAGCCTTGTCGACCTCCTCGATATGAAGCTTGAAGGCATAGCCCGGCTTCAGCCAGGCCAGCCAGCGTGACGGGGCGATCAGCTCGACCTCTAGGGTCTTGTCATCGAGTATCTCAAGCAGAGGCTGGCCCGGTGTCGCATATTGGAACTGCTGGGCTTTCTGCTCCACGGTGATGCCGGAAAACGGCGCGGCGATCGTACATTTCGAGGCCGCCGCGTCAGCGATCACGAGATCGGCGCGAGCCTTTTCGACCTCGGCTCTGGAGATATCCAGTTCGAGCTGCCCGATCGATTTCAGGGCGGCGAGACGCTGGTTGATCGCCGCGGTTTTCTCCGCCTGCGTCGCCACCGCGCGCGCGCGGACGACCTGCGCGCGCTGCGCCACGCAATCGAAGGCGATCAAGACATCGCCCTGCTTGAAATGCTCTCCGACGCGTGTCGCGATCCGGTCGATCCGGGCGGCGACTTCGCTCGACAATATGGTGAAGTTGCGCGGCACCAGTTGCGCGCGAATTTCCGCGGCAGATCCCGACGGTGCGAGCTCGGCCGCGGTCTGCGCCTTGGCGCTCGTCCCCAGCGAACCCGCCAGTACAATTGCTGTCGCCAGAGCGAAAGCGGTCGATGATCGTCCGGATTTCAACGGAGAGGCGTCGATAGTCGGCACGCTATCTCCTCCCGGCTTCGCCGAACCGCTACTGGAGCACCGGTTCGGCGACGGCCTTCGCTCCCGGCCCCCGGCGCGGGCTGTGGCTTGCGACAGCGGCCACCGGCGCCGCGCCTGCGGGTTCGGCTGCGACGGCATCCGCCAGTCTTCCGTTTTTCCAGTCGCTTGATGTCTTGCGGATCGCGGCGCTCAGGCTCGCAATGTCGAGCGCGGGCACTTTCTCGGGAACCGGGTCGATGCCGACGACGTCATAGAGCCGCCCGAGCGCCGCCTGCGCTTCGGCATAGCTGCGATAGCGGCGCAAATCCGAGTTGACCGCGCTGACCCGTGCCGAGACCCGCTCCAGCTCCGACTGCGCGTCTGTCTCGGTGCGATTGGATATCTGCTGGTAAAGCCGCCGATCGATCGACGCGAGCTGATCGGCCCAGTAATATTCCTTAGTCGCCGAAAGATACTGCTGATAGGCGATGTGCAGCTTCGCCAGCACGGCCATGCTCAAGGCTTGGCGACGCGTGACCGCGGTCTGCTCCATCAGCTCTCCCCGGCGCATTTGCTCGGGGATGGACAGGATGCTGACCAGGTTGCCGCTCAAGCGCACCGCGCCAGCCGTCCAGCTGTTGTTCACCACGAAACTGTTGCTGTCGAAACTCGGGCCGTAGCTGAAATTGAGGCCCGGCAGGTTGCGCGCCAGCATCTTGCGCGTTTCATCGGCGCTGATGCGCACCTGATAGCTCGCCTCGCGAACATCCGGATTTCGCAGCAGCGCGACTTCCTCCATCTGCTTCACGGGGACACCCAGACGCGCGACCCGCAAAGTATTGGGTACGACGACCGAATAATTCGTGCCCGGCGGCAGGTTGAGCAGCGCGGCCAGCTCGATCTTCGAGACATCGAGCTGGCGCTGCACGGATTCGAGGTCCCGCAATGCGTCGAGCAGCGACTTCTGGTAGCGCAGCGCGTCGATCGGCGAGCGCAGCGCCTCATTCTCGACCTTGCGCGAAGATGTCAGCGCCCGTTGCGCAACCCGAATGCTGTCGCGGATGTCATCGCCCAGGCGCTGCGCGCTGGCCGCGCGCCAGAAGGCGCGGCGCACATCCTGGAACAGGCCCTGCAACACCCGCCGGCGCTGTTCCTCGGCGACCAGGACGCGATCGGCCTGTTGGCGCGCGTTGAAATAGCTGACCCAGAAATCGAGAATATTCCAGGAGCCCGTCAGATCGGCGAAGCGCAGATCGCGATCGGTCGAGGTCGATGGCTCCAGGGACTGCCTGTTCGTCAGGATCGAGGTGCTCGAACTCGCCAGGATGTTGTCGCGGTTGGAATAGCCGGCATTCACGCCGACCTTGGGCAGCAGGTCCAGCTTGCTGAACTCGAAATCGCGCTGTGCCACCATTTTCTCGAGAACTTTGACGCGCTCGTCGAGATTATAGGCGACCGCCCGGGCAAAGGCTTCCTCGAGCGTCAGCGGACGTTTGAGCGGCTCCTGGGCTGCAAGCACAGAAGTGACATCCTGCCTCGCTTCCGCGAGCCTTTCCTCGTCGGTGAAGGGATTCGGCTGGAAGGCGCAGCCGCCAAGGCAGGCTGTCGCGGCAACCGCGCACACCCACCGACGCAGGACCTGCCGACGCAGGACCCACCGACGCAGGACCTGCCGACGCAGGACCCACCGACGCATGACGGCCCCGGTTCTGTTTGATTTCATGACAGCGCCGACCCCAACGCCCAGCCTAGGCGGCCGAGTCTTATTAACGATTGAGTGTTTCATTCCCCTTGGTTAGTGGGCAAGAGCAAGATGCGTAAGCCAAGCGTTTCGAGCGCGAATATTGCTGGAGCGTTGCTATTTTAGCACCTTTTCGCAGCCGGAAATCTACTTCCGTTCCGTCAGGAACACGCTAGGCACCGCTCTCGCGGATCGCGATCGCCAGAAACGACCTCCAGATGCGGGCGGCGATGCTGAGCGCCTCGCCGCGCAGGATCACATCGCCACGCAGCACCCGGGTGACCGGCGGCTCCTGGCCGACAATGGCGAGCTTCACCCGGTAGATCGTCCGATCGGGGACCAATTCATTCTGCTTTTGAGCTCTGACCGGAATGGGGCCGCCCATGGTGGAGGCGAGATACGGATCCGGCAGCATCCGGGTGCTGGCCCGCGCGATCTCGACGATGCGCAATCTGTATTCCAGCCGCGTATCGGCTTCGGCGAAGAACGTCGCGCTGTCTCCGATCGCGATGCGGTCGAGATCGGCTTCATCGACATAGGCGTCGACGCTGACGCCGGTTGGATCGACGATCGACATCAGGCGCGATTTCGCCGCGATCCAGGTGTCGGGCTCCAGCGCCTCGGCCACGTCGACGATCCTGCCCGAGGCCGGCGCCGGCACCTGAAGGCGTGATTTCTGGTCGATCAGCGCGGCATATTCGGCGCGCGCCGCCTCGTATTCGCGCTCGGTGACCTGGCTGCGCGCCAGCATCTCGGGCGTTGCGCCCCTGGCGCCGAGCTGCCAGCCGAGGACGTCGATTTCGGTCCGCGCCCGCCCGAGGCGGTAGTCGATGTCGGGCGAGGTCAATTGCGCCAGCAGCATGCCCTTAGTGACGGTATCGCCATGCTTGACGGCGATCGTGCCGATGCGGGCGCCGAATTCGGGCGCGAAGATGTCGACATGCTGCTGGCTCTTCATCAGCGCCGGCGCCTCGATCGCCGAACGCCAGGGCGCCAGCAGCAAGGCGAGAGCCAGGAGCGCAGCAATGCCGGTCGCGAATATCCTGGGGCCGGGACGGATATCGCCACGCCGGCTCCACCAGACCCTTGCTTCCCTGACGACCGGCCAGAGAACGAAATAGCCGATCTCGACGATCATCATCGCGACGCCCAGGATCTTGATGGCGAAATGATAGACGATCACCGCGATGCCCATGAACAGGGCGAAGCGATAGGCCCAGGTCAGGAAGGCGAAAACGACGAGCAAGCGCCGCCGCCGCAGCGGCATCTCCTCGGGAACGGGATCGCCGAGGCCCAGCAGCGTTTCCCGCATCGACCATTGCGCCAGTGCGAAGGCGCGGGCGTGGAGATTGGGAATCTCCAGCCAGTCGGAGAGGACATAATAGCCGTCATAGCGCATGAACGGGCTTGCGTTGAGAAGGATGGTGGTCAGCCATGTCGATGTGGCGACAAGGAAAGCGACGCTTCGTGCCGGCCCATTCGGCAGGAGACCCCAAGCGCATAGCGCCACTGCGGCGCAAGCCAGCTCGGCCATGACCCCGGCCAGGCCGATGGCGAGGCGCTGCTTGCGCTTGGCCAGCTTCCAGGCCTCGTTCACATCGGTATAGAGCACGGGAACCATGACCAGCAGCGCCAGCCCCATGGTCGGGATGCGGCAGCCGAAGCGCTTGGCCGTATAGGCATGGGCCAGTTCGTGCACGATCTTCAGGCAGGCCAGGGTCAGCCCGAACCCGACCGCGCCCTGGACCGAGAACAGATCGACGAAGGTTCCCAGGAAGACGTCCCATTGACGCGAGGCGGAGATGATTCCGATGATCCCGAGGGCCATGACGACCAGCGCCAGAAGCGGCGTGAACAGCCAGCGCAGATAGGGATAGGTCGCTGTCAGGAAGCGATCCGGCCGCAGCAGGGGAATGCGCACGAACAGGTAGTTATGCAGCAGCCACTGGCCCCAGCTGCCGCGTTGCCGCTGTGCCTTCCCGAGCAGGCCGATCGTCGCCTGCGGGCTCGTTGCGCGCAGCAGATCGAACCCGAACAGGAAGCGCACCAGATCGTCCACGTCCTCCTGCTCGATGCGAAGCGTGGTCTCGGCCTCAACCCGCGCCATCAGCGCAGGGATCGTGCCGCTGTCCCAGCGCGAGAGCAATTCGAACTCGAGCCAGCCCAGCCGGTAGAAGCGGTTGCAGGAGGGATCATGCAAGGTCCAGGTCGGAGAGCCGTCCAGCGCGGTCGGACCGGGGAAAACCGCGATTTCCTCGCGTAATGGCAACAGATCGGCGGTGGGAGCTGCCTGGGCGGCCATCGCCGTCAAAAGCCCACCAGTTGACGCGCTGCGGCAAGCGGGCGGCGCAGCAGGTAGTAGAACAGCGTGACGCGCTCGCCATAGAGTTTCGCGGTTCCCTTGAGGCCGATGCGCGGCGGCTGGGTTCCGGCGGCGAGCTTCGCCTTCAGGCGGTAGCCGAGCAACCCGCTGGGCGACTGGGTGGCCTCGTAGCTCGCCTGGCGCAAGCTCGCATGCACGGGAGAGCCGGGCGAGACGTTCAGGAAGAAATCGACATCCGCATCGGGCTTCAGGGTGATCGCATCCGACACCGGCAGCCAGATTTCGAGTTCGGCCTGGTCGGGATCGGCGATCTCCAGCAGTTTCTCGCCGATCGCGACCGGCCGGCCGGTCCAGGTATTGGGATCGTCGAACAGGGCAAGGCCGCTCCGGCTCGCGGTGATCCGGACGCGGTCGAGCAGCGATTTGGTATAGCTGACATCGGCTTGCCGCTGCTCCATGCGGCCCTTGAGCACGGCGAGCAGGGAGCGGCTCTTGTCGTCGAACACGGCCTGCTGCGCCGCTTGGCGGTACTCTGCCTCCGCCACCGCCAGAGCCTTGGCGGCGACCTCGAGCTTGTTCTCGATGGCGCGCCGATCCAGCACGAGAAGGGCTTGTCCCTCCCGAACCTGTTCGTTGGGCTGGACCTCGAAATGATCCACCACGCCTTCGAGCGGCGCGCGCACGATGGTGGGTTGGAACGGCACGACCTCCGCCGGAGCCAGGGCCGATAATGTCACCGGCAGCCACATCAAGCCGAAGACGGCGGCTGCAAGCGCCAGCTTGAGCAGCCCGCTGCGGCGGCGCAGCGCGGCGAAGAAGCGCTGCTGCCGGCCGCGTTGAAAATTCGCCCAGGCATAGGAATAGCCATCGGCCAGTTCCTGCATCAGATGACGGTCGCCCTCGCTCCAGGGGTTTTCCCGCGCGAACAGCAAGGTGCCGAGCGCCGATTGGCCTTCGGTTCGCAGTGGCACCATGAGACCGTGAGCCGGGAGCCATTCCGCCCAGGCCTTGCCCAGCTCACCCTCGAGATCCCCGCCATCGACGGCCCTGATGCTGTCGCGCCCCTCGTCCTGCTCCAGGACTGAGAGCGCCCGGCCGAGCCACAGCATGAAGGGGGCATTGCGCTCGGCGACGGCAACGCCGGAAACCGTCACGACCTTGCCGACCCCGCGCGCATCGCGCCGCCACAATGCAGCCTGGCGGTAGGGCAGCAAAATATGGGTTTCATTGACCATGACGAAGGCGAGCTCCTCGGCGGAGGCAGCGCGCCGCGCCCGCTTGAGAAGCTGGATCAGCGTGCCCAGTCCGAAAAGCTGGGCGTCCAGGGAACTCGGCGCGACGTTCAGCATGGAGCTCGATCTTAAGGTGTCATCCGCCATCTGGAACGCTTGACCCTGCGTCTGGCCCGCTCCTGTTCTAGTCCCATTCCCTTAAAAAAGCGCGCTCAGCGGCTTTGCTGAAAACTCGCCAGCAAAGCCTGGCGCTGCATCTCCAGCGAACGCCATCCGACTGAGGCGAATTGTTCGCTCAACCCGGCGCGACCGCTGGCGGGGCGCTCGTTCATATCGACATGCCGTAACGTATCCCCGCTGACATCTCGCGCGGCCGCCGCGATGGCGGCGCGCTCGGGCGAGGCGCCATGCAGGCCGGCCTGGAGGTGAAGCCCGTAGCCGCGATCCATCAAATCCAGGTTCCAGCCCTGTTTGTCCGGGCGGGGGCTCAGATCGATCGTAAAGTTCGTGACTGCGATATTTCCCTTCGAATCCCGAACCAGAATCTGCACGGTGATGGTTTTCGAGGGAGCTGGAATGGTCTTGCTCGTGCCGGTGTTCCGGTCCGCGGTCGGCGGCAGGGCGCCGGTGTGGAGCTCGTAGTCCAGCGACGGGTCGGGTGCGAGGCTGGCCACCGCTCCATCGGGAGGCAAGCCCCTGAAGGTTCCCGTCGTGGCATCGAATCTCAGCCAGTCGGGGAGCGGATCGCCATTCGCCTGCCGGACGACCAAGGCCGCGATATCGCCCCCGAGCGGGGCCTCGAGGGCTTCGATCGCGAGCTTGATCTGGATCGACGCGTCCGCCGTCGTCAGCAACTGCGGATCGGTATCGATGACGTAGAAATGGGATCCGCTGCGGCTGCTGATGACGCTGTCGCCGTCCGTCGCGCCGAGGAACGATATCACCGGCTGACTGCTGGTCGTCGAACCCAGGAAGATCGCGGAATGATCCGGTGTGGCGCGGCCGGTATCGCCGAACATATGCGGCGGAATGATCAGGCCGTCGACAGTGAGCGTGGTCGTCGCGACCGTGCTCCGGTTGTTGACGGCGGCGCCATCATCGACGCTCCAGACAATGACACGGCTTCCGTTCGCCTGCGTGGTGGAAAGGAACGTCACGCTCGCCAGGGCCGCCTGGTAATCGGCGACCGATGCCGTGCCGCTCAGGGTCAGCACGCCGGTTGCGCTGTCGTAATGGCCGGTGATGCCGCCGCGATCGACGAAGCCAAGCCGGTCATCGGCTGAGGCGAAGCCGCCTGCGATCGCGACCTGCGCGCCCGATAGCGTCAGGCTGTCCACGTCGCGGATCGCAATAGTCGGATCGATGGCGAGCGGCTGGCCGGTATTGGCGTCGAAGCCCGACGCGGCCGCCGCGGTCACGACCGGGGCATCGTTCACGGCGGTGATGCCGAGCGTCGTCGTTTTGGAGGCGCTGAGATTCGAGGACGAGGCGCCGTCGTTCAAAGTCCAGGTCACGATCCGCGTCGGCTGCGTCGCGAATTGATCGGGATTGTCGCTGGTGGAGTTGAACGTCACCGAGCGCAGGACCTGCTGGTAATGCGCCAGCGTGTCGACGCCGCTCAGCGTCAGGGTTTCCGTCGCGACGTCGTAGTTCGCCGTGATCGCAGTTCCCGCCACCGTGGCGGCCAGTACATCGCCGTCACCTGCAAAGCCGCCGGTGATCGCAACCGAGGCCGTAGCCAGGGTCTGGCTGTCGACATCGGACAGGACGAGACCCGGCGAGAGCGCGACCGGCCCGCTCTTCTCCGTGAAGGAGGCCGTGGTCGCGGGCGCGATAGTCGGCGCGTCGTTGACCGCGGTGATGGCGATGATGCCGGTCGCTGCGGTGCTCAGATTGGTATGGGCCGTGCTGGTTTGGTCGAGATCGGTCACCGATACCGTCACGGTGCGGGAGAGATTGGCGCCGAAATTGGTCGGGTTGTCGCTGGCGGTGACGTAGGCGACCGAGCGCAGCACCTGCTGATAATCAGCCAGCGTGTCGATGCCCGCAAGCGTCAGCACGCCGGTCGCCGCATCGTAGTTCGCGATGATCGCGGTGCCGGCGGTGTCGGCGCTCAGCACATCCCCGCTGCCCGGGAAGGCACCGCCCGTGATCGCGACGGTCGCGCCGGTAAGAAGCGTGCTGTCGACATCCGACAGGGCCAGCCCCGGCGAGAGCGTCACCGGCAATCCATTCTCCGTGAAGGGAATATTGGCGGCGACCGAGGAGAGCACCGGCGCATCGTTGACCGCGTTGACCGTGATCGACACCGTCGTTGCGGCGCTCGGCAAGGTGCCGTCGCTGGCATGATAGACAAAGGAGTCGGGGCCGAAATAGTCGGCGTTCGGCGTGTACTGGTATGAGCCGTCCGGATTGAGCACGAGCACGCCATGGGCCGGGCCGGTATCGAGCACTGCGGTCAGCGCGCCGCCATTGACGTCGCTGTCGTTGGCGAGCACGCCATTGGCGGCCGAGACGATCAGGATCGTGTCTTCATTGGTCACGGCCGTATCGCTGCCGGCGACCGGCGCTGCGTCCGTCACCGCAATGGTGAAGCTCTGCTGCGTGAACGATCCGCTCGGATCCGAAGCCTTGATCGTGATCGAGTAGCTGCCGCCGCTGCTCTCGAAATCGACCTTCGAGGCATCCGCGATCGTGACGACGCCGGTCGCCCCGTCGATCGCAAAGCGACCACCGGCATTGTCCGACAGGGAATAGGTGACCGTGCCGCCATTCACGTCGGTGGAGGCCGCGGTCACGCCGACAAGCGTTCCGCTCGCCGCGCCTTCCAGGACGGTGTTCGCCGTGGCGTTGCCGTCCACCGGCTGCGAGGGCGCGACGTCGGTCAGGTTGATCGTGAAGCTCTGCGTGGTGAAGGCTCCGCTGGGATCGGCTGCCTGCACGATGATCTGATGCGAGGTTGCCGTCTCGAAATCGAGCAATGCCCCGTTGGCGACCGTGACGACGCCGGTCGCGCCATCGATGGCGAAGCGGCCGCCGGCATTATCCGTCAGCGAATAGGTCACCGTGCCGCCGTTGATGTCGCTCGATGCGATCGACAATCCGGCAACGACCGTGCCGTTCGCCGCGCCTTCCGCCACCGTATTGGCCGTGGCGTCGCCATCGGCCGGCTGCGAGGGCGCGATATCGGTCACGCCGATGGTGAAGCTCTGCGTCGTGAAGGCTCCGCTTGGATCGGTCGCCTGCACGACGATCTTGTGCGAAATCGCCGTCTCGAAATCGAGCAGCGCCGCGTTCGCGACCGTGACGACACCCGTCGCGCCATCGATGGCGAAGCGGCCGCCGGCGTTATCCGTCAGCGAATAGGTCACCGTGCCGCCATTGACGTCGCTCGATGCGATCGACAATCCCGCAACCACGGTTCCGTTGGCGGCACCTTCCGCCACCGTATTGGCGGCGGCATTGCCGTCCGCCGGCTGCGAAGGCGCCGCATCGGTCACGGCGATCGTGAAGTTCTGCGTCGCGAATGCGCCGCTCGGATCGGCCGCCCGCACGGTGATCTGATGCGAGGTCGTGGTCTCGAAGTCCAGGAGAGCGCTGTTATTGACGGTGACGACGCCCGTCGCCGCGTCGATCGCAAAGCGTCCGCCAGCGTCATCCGTCAGCGAATAGGTCACCGTGCCGCCATTGATGTCGCTGGAGGCAGCGGTGATGCCGACCGGGGTTCCGTTCGCCGCACCCTCGACGACCGTATTCGCGCCGCCATTGCCGTCGACTGGCTGGGATGGCGCGACATCGGTCACGTTGACGATGAAATCGGAGGTGGTCGATCCGCCCTTGCCGTCGCTCGCCTGCACCGTGATCGCGGTGGTGTGGGTGGGGTTGCTTTCATAGTCGATCTTGGTGCCGTCCAGCACCGAGATCACACCGGTGACGGGATCGATCTGGTAGGCGACCGAGCCGCGGCCGACGATCGAATAGGTGATCGTGTCGCCACTATCGGCGTCGGTGGATTTTGCCGTCACACCGATCGTGGTCCCCGCCGCCGCTCCTTCCGCGACCGTGTTGATGGCTCCATTGGTGTCCGTCGGTGCGCTTGGCGGCGTGTTCCTGGTGATCGTGATGTGGGAGACCGCGCTGGATGCCGGGGTCGGGCCGGTATGCCCCTGGTCGTCGAGGATCACGGCCACATCGACGGCGCTGTTGGAGGGCGAGGTGAAAGTCAGGCCGCCGCTGGCGATGAACGCATTCAGGTCCGTGAGCGATCCGACCAGCTGGATCGTGCCGGTGGCCGAACCGGTAATCGTAACGCCTGAACCGGACGACGCCGCGAAGGTGCCGCTGGCGGAGCTGAAGGTCGCCTTTTCCTGACCGCCACTGGCGTCGGGATCGTTGAAGCTGACGCCGAAGATGGTGACAGGCACGCTGGGCAGGCCCGGCAGCGTCACTGGGGCCGTGATCGTCGGCGCGTCGTTGACGGCCGTGATATTGACGGTGGTCGCGGCCGCAGCGCTGTCGACAGTGGTGTCGTCGGTGACGACCCAGTTGATCGTCCGCGAAGCCTGCGTGCCGCCGACCGTCGGGTCGTCATTCCCCGTATTGGCGAAGGTTATCCGAGACAAGACGGTTTGGTAGTTTGTCTTTGTATCGAGGCCCGTCAGCACCAGCACGCCGTTGCCATAGCTGGCGATCGTGATCTGGGTGCCGGTGGTGTCGGTGTTCAGCACGTCGCCTGCGACGAAATTCGCGATGGTGACGGTCGCGCTGGTCAGGTTCAGGCTGTCGGCATCGGAGATGGTGACACCGCTATCCAGATAGATCGGCGCCGCCTGCTCGGTATAGCCCACCGTATTGCCGGCCGTGACGACCGGCGCGTCGTCCACCGGCGTGACATGAACGGTCTGGGTGGCGCTGTCCGTCAGCCCGCCGCCGCCGACATTGCCGCCATCGTTGAACGTCAGGGCAATGACGCGGTCAGTCGATCCGGGACTGTCAGACGCGCTCAGGAAGCCGAATGCGGCGGCAAGCCGGTTGATCTCGGCGGGCGTCGCGAACGCGGTCAGCCCCGTCACCGAGACCGTCGTCGTTCCAAGGCCGGTGATCACGCCGATGGTATTGCCGCCATCGCTTAGGACCGTGCCCGCGACGGTAAATCCGGAGCCGGCGAGCAGGACGATCTGGTCTCCGGCCGCGCTTCCCGAGGTAATGGCAAGCGTCAGGCCGCCGCCGGCGAAATTGGCCGGGCTGTCGGGATCGGTGATCGTCTCGCCGACGAATAGCGGCGTCGCCGCCGCGTTCTCGGTGTAGGAGACATCGCCCGGCGCGTGCGGCGACAAGACCGGCGCGTCGTTCACCGGCGTCACCGTGATGGTCACGGTCGCGACCGCCGGGACATTGCCACGATCATCGCTGACCCGGTAGGTGAAGCTGTCGGTGCCGTAGAAATCCGTGTCTGGCGTATAGGTGAAGGATCCGTCGGCGGCGAGAACCACCGCGCCATGAGCCGCGCTGCTGACCAGCGTCGCGCCGGTGATCTGGGCGAGGGGGTCGACATCGCTGTCATTGGCAAGCACGCCGGGCCCGGCGACGCTGAGAACCGTCTCTTCGGAGGTGGTGTAGGAATCATTGCCCGCCGATATCGGGCTGGTCGCGACGTTGATCGTGACGGTCGCGACATTGGACTGCAGCGCCCCGTCGCTTGCCCGGTAGGTGAAGTAATCGGCCCCGGAGAAGCCGAGATTCGGCGTATAGGTGAAGGTACCGTCCGGATTGAAGGTCAAGGCGCCATGGGCGGGGCCGCTGACGACGGCCGCTGTCAGCGCGGCATGGCTGGTATCGACATCGCTGTCGTTGCCCAGGACGCTTGCCCCGGTGACGACGGCGCCCTGGGTGCCGGAATAGGTGTCGCCGACCGCAACCGGCGCATCGTTGACCACTGTGATGTTGATCGTGGCGCTGGCCGTGCCGGATTTGGCGCCGCCCGATCCGGCATTGCCGCCGTCATTGACCGCGAGCGTCAGCGTCGTGCTGGCGCTCGGGGTGTCGCTCGCATTGGTATAGCTGAGCGTGCTGGTCGCATCGGTTCTGAGCAAGGCGTTGATCTGCGCCAGCGTGCCCTTGATCGTCACCGACGAGGTTCCGGTTCCGCTGACGCTGGCGCCGCTCGATCCGGCCGTCACAGCGAGCGTGCCCTCGCCGACAGACAGGGTCACGGTCTCGATCGCGCTGCCGCCATCGACGTCGCCAACTGTCAGGCCCTTGGTCTTGAGATTGAGCGTGGTCTGCTCGGTGGCGCTGAAGGGCGAGCCCGGAATCGTCGCGGTCGGGGCGTCGTTCACGGCGGCGATGAAGATCGTTGCCGTATCGATCGCCGTCAGGTTGCCGCTATCCTTCACCGAGAAGGTCAGCGTCGTGTGGCTGGCCGGCGTATCCAGATTGTCGATATAGCTGACCGTGCTGGAGGCGTCGGTGTTCAGCAGGGCATTGATCTGTGCCAGCGTGCCGGTGATGGTCACCGTCGCGGTGCCGCTATTGGTGACGGTCGCGCCGCTGCCGCCCGCGGTGATGGTGAGCACGCCTTCGCCGACCGAGAGCGTCGCCGTCTCGATCGTGTTGCCGCCATCGACATCGGCGGCGGACAGGCCGGTGTTCTTCAGCGACAGCGCCGTCTGCTCGGTCGCGTTATAGCTGGTGAGCGCGATCGCATCGGTCGGCGCCTGATTGCCGGATACGACGAACACCCCGGTCGGATAGTCGTAAGGCGAGGCCGCCGTGCCGAAATCCCCGCTCGGATCGCCGCCTGGCTGCAGCCCCAGCGCGATCGACGAAGCATAGGTCAGCGTCTTGCCGTCGGCGCTTACCGTATAGGCTTCGACCTTCTGGCTGACATAGTTCGTGAACAGGAACTGGTTCGTCGTGGTGCTGAACGTCATGCGGTCGAGGCTGGCGCTATTGGCTCCGCCGGAAATCGTAACGAGCGAAGGCGCCGCGCCGCCATTGGCGCTGAACTCATACATTTTCTGGCCGGTGGGGGAGCCGTTCACGACCGGGGACACAAACGTATAGATGTTGTTGTTATTCGGATCATAGGTGAGGTCGTAGGCGAAAGTGCCGGTATAGGTATGGTAGTCGAACACCGGCAGCCAGTTCGCTGGCGTCAGCGCCGTGACCGCATGCGTTGCAAGGTTCAGCGAATAATATTGGAACGTGCCGGTCCAGGTGGTGTAGGTCACCGCCTCGAAATAGAGCATGCCGTTGACCGGTTGCTGCGCCATGTATCCGGTCTGGGTGCCGGTCCTGGTATCGGTATAGGTCGGATCATAGGTGAGCACCGCGGTCTTGTTGCTGAGCGCGCCGGTCGTCGTGTTGTAGGTGAAGCTGAAGATGCCGTTATTCGCCGCCAGGCCCGTCGCCTCGTAATTGGCGTTCTGGGAGATGTAGAGCGTATGGGTGGCTGCATCGATCGCCACGTCCATAATGGCAGCGCCATTGCGCCAATCGCCGTCCGGGTTGGTGTAGACCAGCACCGGCGCGGCTGAACTGTTGAGATGCCCGACGAAAATGCTGCCGCTGTCGTTCGTGCCTGAGGCCGTGGCTTTGATGAAATAGAGGCCGCTTGCCACATCGACGACGATGTTCGACGGGTTCGTGATCGGCGATGGCAGCGCGTTGACGAGCCCGGTATCCTGGAAAATCGTTGCGAGGTTGGTACCGTCCAGATTGACGGATTTGATGCTCGTATCCGCGACGATGCGCTGCGCATTGGCGGCGTTGCCGGAGTTCGTGTTTCCGTTTCCGGTCGTCGAGACGTAGATCTGATCGGAGGATGGCGTTCCCGATACGATCGCCGTCACCGAGAGGGTGACGGTCGTGACCGAGGACTGGGCCGAGCCGTCGCTCGCCCTATAGGTGAAGGAATCGGTGCCAGTATAGCCGGTCGTCGGCGTGTAGACGAAGGAGCCGTTGGCGTTGAGCGTCAGCGAGCCATGCGCAACACTGGCGACGAGCGCCGCGGTCAGCGTGCTGCCCTCGGCGTCGCTATCGTTGGAGAGCACGCCGCCGGCTGCGGGGGCGGTCAGGGCCGTATTGAGGCTGGTGGTGTAGCTATCGGCGACCGCGACCGGCGCAGTGTTGACGCCGGTGATGCTGATCGTCGCATTGGCGCTTGCGATCAGAGCGCCGCCGCCGCTATTGCCGCCATCGTTGATCGACAGCGTCAGCACCGTATTCGCGCTCGGGTTCACCGTGTTGTCGATATAGGAGACCGTGCTCGTCGCGTCGGAGGCCAGCAGCGCGTTGATCTGCGCCAACGTGCCGGTGATGGTGACCGTCGAGGTGCCGCTATTGGTGACCGTCGCGCCGCTGCCGCCCGCGGTGACGGTCAGCACGCCTTCGCCGACCGACAAGGTCACGGTTTCGATGCCGCTATTGCCATCTATATCGCTGACCGCAAGCCCGCTATTCTTCAGGTTGAGGCTGGATCCCTCCGTTGCGCTGTAGCTCGGCAGGATGGTCGCGACCGGCGCGTCGTTGACCGGCGTGAGGGTTATCACCGCCGTATCGGTGGCGGTCCTGGCGCCGCCGGAACCGGTATTGCCGCCATCGTTGATCGCCAGGGTCAGCGTCGCGCTCGCCGCAGGGTTGCGGTTGGTGTCGATGTAGCTGACCGTGCTGCTGCCGTCCGAGGACAGCAGCGCGTTGATCTGCGCCAGCGTGCCGGTGATCGTCACGGAGGACGTGCCGCTATTGGTGACTGTCGCGCCGCTGCCGCCGGCAGTGACGGTGAGCGTTCCTTCCGTCACCGACAGGGTCACGGTTTCGATGCCAGTGCCGCCGTCGATGTCGCTGACCGAGAGGCCGGTGGTCTTCAGATTGAGCACGCTCCGCTCGGTGGCGGCATAGGTCGCGGGCGTGATCGTCGCGACCGGCGCGTCGTTGACCGCCGCGATGTCGATGGTCGATGTCGCGGATGCGGAGAGATCGCCGCCGCCGGTGCTGCCATTGTCGTGGACCGTCAGGGTCAGCGTCGTCGAGGCGCTCGGCGTGTCGGTGTTGTCGTTGTAGAGGACCGTGCCGGTGCTGGTGTTCAAGAGCGCGTTGATCTGCGCGATCGTGCCGGAGAAGCTGACCGAGCCGGTGCCGTTGCCGGAGATGCCGGTGACGCCGCTATTGCCGGCGGTGATCGTGATGATGCCTTCGCCGACCGACAGCGTCGCGGTCTCGATGCCGCTATTGCCGTCGACATCGCTGACGGAGAGGCCGGTATTGCGCAGGCTAAGATTGACCTGTTCGGTCGCGGCGTAATGCGCGCCCGGGCTGGTAGTGACAGGCGCGTCATTGGTCGGCGTGATGGTGATGGTCGCGGTATCGCTGCCCGTCAGCGCGCCGCCCGTGCCGGTATTGCCCTGATCGTTGACCAGCAAGGTCAGCGTCGTGCTGGCGGCCGGATTATCGGCGTTGTCGATATAGGACAGATCGCTGGTGCCACCGATGCCAAGCAAGGCGTTGAGCTGCGCCAGCGTGCCGTCGACGATGACCGAGGAGGAGCCATTGCCGGAGACGATGGTGACGCCGCTATCGCCGGCGGTGACGGTGAGCGTGCCTTCGCCGACCGTCAGCGTGATCCGCCCGACGCCGCCGGCGCCGTCGATATCGCTGACCGCAAGCCCGGTTCCCTTGAGCGTCAGGGGCAGCTGTTCGGTGGCTGCATAGGTCGTGGGCGTGATCGTCGCGACCGGCGCGTCGTTCACCGCCGCGATGTCGATGGTTGATGTCGCGGATGCGGAGAGATCGCCGCCTCCGGTGCTGCCATTGTCGTGGATCGTCAGGGTCAGCGTCGTCGAGGCGCTCGGCGTGTCGGTGTTGTCGTTGTAGAGGATCGTGCCGGTGCTGGTGTTCAAGAGCGCGTTGATTTGCGCGATCGTGCCGGAGAAGCTGACCGAGCCGGTGCCGTTGCCGGAGATGCCAGTGATGCCGCTATTGCCGGCGGTGATGGTGATGTTGCCTTCGCCGACCGACAGCGTCGCGGTCTCGACGCCATTATTGCCGTCGACATCGCTGACCGAGAGACCGGTGTTGCGCAGGCTGAGATTGACCTGCTCGGTCGCAGCGTAATGCGCGCCAGGGCTGGTAGCGACAGGCCCGTCATTGGTCGGCGTGAGATGAATCGTCGAGGTCGCGGCGATGCTGGCATGGTTCGCGGTCTGTCCGTCATCCACGACGACGGAGATGCTGCGGTCGGTGACGTTGGGGTTCGACGAGGTATCGGAATAGGCCACGGCCTGCAGCGCGGCCTGCCATTGCGCGAAGCTCGCGCCGGCGGCCGAAGTCAGGGTCAGCGCGCCTCCTGTGAAAGTGCCGGCGACGATGTCGCCGGTATTGGCATTGGCGGTGAAGGCGAGCAGGTCCTCGCCCGCCTGGACATTCGTGATCGTGATCGTGGCGGATTTCAGCAGCGTGGTGTCGGGATCGGTGATGGAGACATTGGCCCCCACGATCGCGACCGACGGGCTCTTTTCGGTGAAGCTCGCGCTGGTGCCGGTGCCGGCGGCCGTGCTGTCGAGATCGATCACGGGCGGAAGATTCTGGATCAGCCCGATATCGAGCGTGTTGTTGGTGTCGTTGCCGGTGCCCGCGGTCGGCTCGTTGTTATAGGAGAGCGTGATCGCCTTGGTGGTGACCGCGCCGCCCGTGATCGGCTGGCCGTCATTGTCGTTGTCGACATTGCCGTTGGGATCGGTGGCGACGCTGGACGATGCGGTGTTGTAAGTCGCAAGCGCGTGGCCGGCGGTGAAATTGCTGGCGTCGACCTGGACGATGTAATCGCCTGGTGCGAGACCGTTGAAGGCATAGAGCCCGCCGCCCGCGGTTGTCGTCGTCGCGATCGTGGTGTCGCCGGCGTCGAGGATGCCGTTATGATTGGTGTCGTCGAACAGGCTGAGCGTCACGCCGTTGATGCCACTGTCGCCCGCATCGAAGACGCCATTGTTGTTGGCGTCGGTGTAGACGAGATTGCCGAGCGAGAGCGAATCCAGCGTCGTCGTCACCGTGTTGGTGCCGACGTTCGAGAAGCCGGTCCCGGACACGGTGCCGGTGTTCACGGGATTGACGATGAGCCTGTCGCTCTGCGCATCGACCGTGGACTGGTAGGTGATGGTGACCGACTTGCCGCTCGGCAAGGCTCCGATGGCGATCGGGCCGAGCAGGAAATCCACCGAGGCGATCGCGCCTGGCGTGGCGCCATCGGCTTCGCCCGCTATCGGCGCACGGCGCTCGCCGGGAACCAGGTAGCCATACATCAGGCTGTCGCGACTGGCCGCGCCATAGCTGTCACTGAGGCCAAGTTCATGACCGAGCTCGTGCTCGACGGTGGTCAGGAGATCGATCTTGCCGGCCGGCGCGAGGTTCGGGTTGGTCTGCTCGCGTGTCGCGCTCAACAGATTGGGGAATTCGGCGCTGTCGCCCGGCGTCGTATCGACGAACCAGCCGACACCGGCGGCGTTGTCGTCGAGGGTGACATGGCCGTTGCTCGCCTGTCCTAGCGTGACGCCGCCGAGATCGGCGATGGAGAAGCTGACGCTGTGCAGATAGGCGATCTGTTCGGCTGTGAGGCCGGTGGCCTCCCATGCCGCGATGGCGGCGGCGACGGTGGAGTCGAGTTGGGCTTGAGTCAGCGGGCCGTCGGCTGCCGGTGTGGATGTCGCACCGGTATCGGCGGGCGCGGATGTGTCGGGCGTCGTCGTATCCGCAGGCGCAGCCTGCACCCCGCCCGGGGCGGCGAGCAGGGGCAATGGATTGGTTGTCGGTAGCGGCGCTGCGCCTTGACCGAACAGCACTGTGCCACTGATGCTGAATTTGGTCGGATCGGTGGAGTTGTTGGCGTTATCCAGCTCCGTCGCCGTATTGCCGGCTGTCGCTACGTTCTGAGTTAGCTTTACTGTACCAAACGACTCCTTGATTCGAACGAATTGTCCGTTACCGGCTTGTCCGGCTATATTAGAGAAGTGATTGTTGGAAATATTGGCAAAGATCGTCGGGAATGGCCCTGCCCCGGGCGGGTTGGCGATATCTGTTACTTGATTGTCCTGAATGGTGATGGCGCGGCTGCCATTAATATGCTGGATTGTGTTATTGGTGATGGTGATATCGGTTTCGCCGCCGCCGGTGGCCAGGCCACCGAGGCCGACATTGACGCTGATGCCCGGCGCGGTGGCGATCTGCGAGATCGTGTTGCCGTCGATCAGATACTTCCCGTTGATGGCGCCTTCATTCTGAATGCTGATACCATTACCAACCGTGGATCCAGAATTTGTAACGGCGTCATTGCCGATAATGTTGTTCTTGATGGTTCCGTTGACCGTCCGATTGAACGGAGCATTGCCATTGTCGAAGTGATTGATGGCGGTAGACCGCTGCCCGATGAATGTATTGTTCTCGATATCGAAGATCAGCGAAGTCGCTGCCGGATCAGTGGAGACATCGACGCCCGCATTGTTGTTGGTGAACGTGGCATTCGAGACGTTCACGGTCATGCTGGTGCCGCCGGAATTGGCGAAGATGCCCGTGCCGGTGATGACGTGCGTGGCGTCTGACACGGTATTGCCGGTGAAGCTGCCGCCGCTGACGGTCAGGCCCATCACCGACGTGCCGAGGCCGAGGAAGTTGACGAGATTGCCATGCGGAGAGGTGGCGTTGCCATTGATCGCGAGGCCGTTGGCGGAAATCGTATTGTTGATCAACTGCAGGTTGGTCAGCGTACCGCTACTGTTGCTGATCTGAATTTCGAACTCTTCGTTGTTGCTAATCGTCGAGTTGCTGATGGAGGTCGCGTGCGCGCCGTTTGAAGCGGTGCCTGTGAGCTGCGTGAGGTTGATGCCTGACTCGTCGGTCGCGGCGTTGTCGCCGTTGCCAGTAATCGTGAGATGATCGAGCACGAGGCCGTTGACGTTCGAGCCGCCGATGCCGTCGCCTAAATTGTTGGTGATGTTCATGTAGGCGAGATTGACGTCTTGGGTATTTGTCAGGTTCACGCCGTCGCCGGTCGACCCGTTGATGATGCCTCCGCTGCCGGTGGTTCCGGTTCCGGTTACCGCGAGATGGCCGCTTGTGCCGGTGGTATTGAGGATGATGCCGGCACCAGCGCCGGCGCCCGACGAAATGCTCTGGAACGTCAGGTCGGCGGCACCGATCGTGACATGATCGACGCTGAGCGCCGTGCCGCTCGTGCTCGACAGAAAATTCGTGCCCGTGGCCGTCACCGTGCCGCTGGTCGAGAGACCAAGCGCCGTGCCGGCGCCGGTGGTCACGCTGACGTCCTTGAGCGTCAGGGTGCCGACGGCGCTGCCGGTGATGCCGTTGCCGGAACCGGATTCGGTGATGTTGATGCCGCTGATGGTGTTGTTGGCGTTCAGCGTGACCGCCGTGCCCGACGATACCGAGAACGTCGCATTGCTGGTCGAAGCGCCGACTGCGTGGCCGTTGACGCTGGTGAGGCTTGAGCCGTCGCCCAGCAGTTGCTCGCCGCTGGCGAGCGTGATGCCGCTGGCCGCAGAATAGGTCGAACCGCTATTGGTGACGAAGATGGTGTCGTTGCTCGGGCTGAAGCCCGCCGCGGCCGTCACCGCCAAGCCCACCGTCTGGTAAGCGTGGCCGAAGCTGCCGTCGCCGCCGGCGGCGGCCGCACTGTCGACATACCAGACCGGGTCGGTCACCGTCAGCGTCACCGTACCGGTGACGTTGCTGTTGAGCCCTTGCGCGTCGTGGGCGGTGTACTGGAAGGTCGCGGTGCCGCTGTAACCCGTGGTCGGCGTATAAGTGAAGGAGCCGTCGGCATTCAGCGACACCGTGCCATGCGTGTTGGCGTTGGTGATGACGTTGATCGCGGTCAGGCCGGAATGTGCGCCATCGGGGTCGATATCGTTGGCGAGCACGCCCTGGGCCGCGCTGAAGCTGATCGGCGTGTTGCCGACGATGCCGCCATAGGCGTCGTCGAAGGCGATCGGGGTGATCGTGGTCGTGCCGGCGACGGGCGTCAGGCCGTTGGTGGTCTCGCTCAGCGAAACGCCGGTGGCGTCGGTGCCGTTATTGGTGATCGTGACCGTGGTCGTGACCGTATCGCCCGGGTCGATCTGGCCGTCGCCGTCCAGATCCGTCGACAGCACCGTGGTCTGGTTGGCGCTGATCGTCGGCAACAGATCGTGGTAGTTTTCCAACGCGGCAGCGGTGAAGGCAACTTGCGCCTGGATCGGGCCGGTGCTGGCGTCGAGCGTCCAGCTGCCGCCGAGCGCGGCGTCGCCGACATCATGCGTGGAGGCGGCGATATCGGCGCCGCCGGTATAGCGGGAGAGGTCGGCGATGAACTGCGCGCCGGCGCCCTGCGCCACGTCGCAGGCATAGAGCAGGATGTCGCCGCCGGGCGCGAGCGACGCGCCGATGCCGGCCAGAGCGCTCGCATGCGAGGCGAGGCTCGCTTCCGTCAGGTCGATCGAGCCCAGATGCAGGTCGCCGGAGCCGCCATGGCTGACGATCTGGATCGAGGACAGGTCATGGAAATTATTCGCCGCGATGATGTCGGCGATCTGCTGCACGCCGTCCTTCTCGGCATCGAGCACGAAGACCTTGTCGCCCGGCTTCACGCCGTCGATCAGCGTCTGGATATCGGGGACCTTGGAATCGATGAAGACGAGATCGTGGACCGCGCCGCCGGCGGGTGCGGCGGTGCTGCTGGCATCGAGCGAGGACGAGGTGGTCTTCGCCGTTTCCGAGACGGTCTGGGGAGGCGGGGAAGGCGTCTGCACGTTCGGCGGCGTCGCGGCCGGCTGATCCTGCGACGACGGCGCGGATGAGGATGATGCAGGCTCCGGATTGCCGGAATTGCTCACCGCATGATGCTGCTGATGGCGCTCTGCCGCCGTGATCGCAGCGTGGTCACTGCTGGCGTTAGGATCATGATGCGCGCCGGCTGCGCCGACGGTCGCGGCAGCGGCGGCGTCGTACATCATGCGCGGCTCCAGCGCCATGATGCCGATCGAGCGGCGACGTTTACGAGGAGGGCCGGAATCCGAAGGCGTTTGCACGCGTTTGCGTCCAAACCAGCCAGACTTGACGTCGGACATCCATGCCTCCTGTCCGACGGCGACAAGAGCCTTGGCGGCAGGGAGCTACCAGCAGGCTGCAGGACGAACTGAGCCATCGGACGCTCGCCTATCGTTAAGGTATCATTAAATTTTTGAGCGCACAATTTTTGGTTTACGCTTGGTTAATGCTCGCAGGGGCCAGTAATCGCCGGCTGCAACCTGTCTCGACCGCCAGGTCCGCGGCGCCTTAATCCTTTGCCGACTGATCATTCGGCGCCTGGCGTTTTCGGCCGTGCGAATACCGATGGGCGCTGGGCTTGGCCGGAGAGGCGGGATCGAGCTGCCCGGCGGACCACTCGTCCCGCGGCGTCAGGACATCGGAGTGCTCATGCGCAGGCATCCTGCAAACGGGAAACCTGCGTGCTTGCGGATGACGATGCGCTGCGGGCCAGCGAGGGAACTCAGCCGGGGCGATGGTCGCTGCCGAGCTCGGCAGTGGCACCGGCCCCTGCCGACCGGGGCGATGGAGACCCCTTGCACGGCCGCTATCCCCACGAGCTCGTGATGGAGCGCTTCTGGGCTGCGATGGTGGGCAGGAAGACGTCCTGGGCTCTCGCGCACTCCTCCGGGCAATCCGACGGTGTCCCGATATCACGTTCAAATCAGGCCATCGCACGGATCCGCCGAGGCTTCGACGGCAGCATTCCTGATAGGAAACTCCGGTCAAAGCCCGAGATACGCGGCCCGCATCTTGGGATCGGCCAGCAATGACTGGGCAGCGCCTTGATGAACCATTTTGCCGGTCTCCAGCACATAGCCGCGATCGGCGATGGCCAGGGCTGCCGAGGCATTCTGCTCGACCAGGAGGATCGTCATTCCCTGATCCCGCAGCGAGACGACGGCATTCAGGATCTGGTCGACCAGCAGCGGCGCGAGGCCCAGCGACGGCTCGTCGAGCAGAAGCAGCTTCGGCGCGGCCATCAGGGCGCGAGCGATCGCGAGCATCTGCTGCTGCCCCCCGACAGGCTCATCGCCGGTATGGCGCGCTTCTCCCTAAGGATCGGGAACATTGCATAGGCCTGGGCGAGCCGCTCAGTGAGGCCGGCATCCTGTCTGCGGAAGGCGCCCAGGCGCAGATTGTCCTCGACGCTGAGCGGGCCGAAGACCTGTCGCCCCTCGGGCGACTGCGCGATGCCGAGCCCGACACGGGTGTGGGCGGGCATGCGCTCGATCGGCCGCCCCTCGAACAGGATGCGCCCTCCCGTCAGCGGCTGCACGCCGGAGATCGTCCGCAGCAGCGTCGTCTTGCCGGCGCCGTTCGAGCCGACCAGCGCGACGATCTCGCCCTGCGCCACGGTCAGGCTGACCTCATGCAAAACCGCGATTCGGCCATAGGCCGAGGACAAGCCCTCAACCGTGAGCACGATCGGCCTCCCTGCTGCCGTGATCGCCGAGATAGGCCGCGATCACGGCCGGATCGTCGCGGATCGTGCGCGGCGTCCCTTCCGCGAGCGGGCGGCCCTGCGCCAGGACCAGGATCCGGTCGGAAATCTTCATCACCAGCTTCATGTCATGCTCGATCAGGACGACGGCCGTGCCTGACCGGGCGATCTCGACGATCAGCGCATCGATCGCCTCGGTCTCGATGGCGTTGCAGCCGGCCGCCGGCTCGTCGAGCAGGAGCACCTTCGGCTCGGCGGCGAGCGCACGCGCGATCTCCAGGCGCTTGAGCGCGCCATAGGGCAGCGAGCCGGCATTGGCGTCGGCGTGGGCGGCAAGGCCGACACGCTCCAGCAAGGCGAGGGCGGCGTCGCGGGTCAGGCGGTTCTGCCTGGTGACATTGGGCAGGCCGAGAAGGTCCGACAGGAACGACGAGCGCTCAGTGAGATGGCGGCCGACCATGACGTTCTCGATCGTCGTCATCCGGAAAAAGATCTGCAGGTTCTGGAAGGTTCGCGCCATGCCGCGTCGCACCAGGAGATGCGGGGACAGTCCGATCATCGATTGCCCATCGAGCCGCACATCGCCCCTTTGCGGGCGGTAGATTCCCGTGACGACGTTGAACAAGGTGGTCTTGCCGGCGCCATTGGGGCCGATGATGGAAAACACCTCGCCCGGCGAGACTGAAAAGCCGACGCCATCCACGGCGACGACGCCGCCGAAGCTGATGCCGAGGTCGGAGACGCTGAGCAGGCTCATGACAGTCGCTCCGCAAGCCAGTTGCGCAGCGACGGCACGATCCCGGTCGGCAGCACGATCATGAAGACCATGATCAGCAGGCCCAGTACGGCCTGCTCGTATTCCTGCAAGGAGGTCAGCACTTGGGGCAGAACGATCAGGAACGCCGCACCGACGACCGCGCCGAGAACGGAACCGAGACCGCCGATGATCACCATCGCGACGAACTCGACCGAATGCATGAAGCTCGCGGCATCGGGCGTGATCAGGCCGTTCATGCAGGCAAGCAATCCACCGGCGATGGCAGCATAGATGGCCGCAGTCACGAAGGCGGCGAGCTTCTTGGCCGCGACATCGACACCTGCGCCCGCTGCCGCGACCTCACTGTCGTGCACGGCGCGCAGCGCCCGGCCGGACGGGCTGTCGGCGATGTTGAGCGCAATCCAGGCTCCGACGAGCAGCACGCCGGCGCTGACCCAGTACCACTGCATGGCGCCAGCGATGCGCCAGCCGAACACCGTGAGACGCGCCACCGCCATGCCGTCAGGTCCGCCCGTGACCGCGCTCTCGCTCTGGAAGATCAGCGCCAGGATGAGGCCGAAGCCGAGCGTCGCGATGGCGAGGTAATAGCCCTTCAGCCGCAGGATCGGGCGTCCGACGACATAGGCGATGACGCCCGACAATGCCGCAGCCAGAACCAGCGACAGCAGCGGCGAGAGGCCGAGATGGGTCGGGCCGATCGCCACGCCATAGGCGCCGATGCCGAGAAAGCCGGCATGACCGAGGCTGACCTGCCCGGCATAGCCCATCAGGATCGTCAGCCCGAGCGCGGCCAGCGCGAAAATCCAGACCAGCGCCGCCACGCGCAGATAGAAGGCCGAGGGGGCGATCAGCGGCACGATCGCCATCACCAGCGCCAAGACAGCGAGCGTCGCCCAGCGCGACTGCAATGCGCTCTTGAGCATCAGACGCGCTCCACGCTGCCGCCGCCGAACAGGCCGCGCGGCATGAAGAACAGCACCAGAAGGATGGCGAGGAAGGCGACGCCATCCTTATAGGTCGAGCTGATATAGCCTGCTCCAAAGGCTTCCATCAGGCCGATCAGGACGCCGCCGACCACGGCGCCGAGCGGATGGCCCATGCCGCCCACCATCGCCGCCGCAAAGCCCTTCAAGGCGAACAAGGTGCCGATATCGTAGCGCGTCAGCGTGATCGGCGTGACGAGGACGCCGGCGATCGCGCCGATGGCGGCGGAGACGCCGAAGGCGAGCGCGAGGATGACCTTGACGTTGATCCCGACCAGACGCGCCGCCAGGCGGTTGGCGGCGGTGGCGAGCACTGCCTTGCCGAGCAGGGTCCGTTCCAGGAAGAGATAGAGGGCGACAAACAGCACGATCGCGCCACCGACGACCCAGAGGCTCTGCGGCAGGATGGTCGCGCCGCCCAAAGCGATCGGGTCCGAGCCGGTGAAGGCGGGCAGCGAATGGAACTGCTTGTCGAAGACGATCTGGGCGACGCCCTTGATGAAGATAGAGGCGCCGATCGTGATCATGATCAGCGCGACCGGCGAGGCGCCGCGCGCCGGCTCGATCGCCAGGCGGTGCAGCAGCAATCCGACTGCCACCGCCGCCAGGATCGCGATGAAGGCGGCGAGCGGAAGGGACAGGCCAACTGCGGCCAGAAACACCGTGCCCATGCCGCCGATCATGACGAAGTCGCCCTGGGCGAAATTGATCACGTCGGAGGCGTTGTAGATCAACGTGAAGCCGAGTGCGACGAGGGCGTAGACCGCGCCGACCGTCAGGCCTGAGAAGAGCAGTTGCAGGAACTCGGCCATGGCGTCTCGCACATGATCTGGAGCGTTTTCAAGCGAAGTGGAATCCGGTTCGCATGAAGAAAACGCGTTAAAACAATGCGCTAGAGCTATTGAGCGATCCAGTTGGATCGGAAATTGCCCTAGCGCTGGGGCTGAATGCCGGGGCTATGCCCCGGCCGGGGACAGGGTTGACCAGGTCGGCTGCGCCTCAGCGCGCGCCGACCTCGACCCAGCCGCCGTTCCTGACTTCCAGCATCCGGAAGGACTCGGTGCCCAGTCCGAGATGGTCGGTCGCCGACATCGTGTAGATTCCGGTGACGCCGACATAGCCCTTGGTGGCTTCCAGCGCGTCGCGGATCTTCTGCGGGTCGGTGCCTTTGGCCTTCTGGATCGCCTCGACCACGAGTTGAATCCCGTCGAAGGCATAGCCGCCGAAGGTGGAGACGGGCTGGCCGACGGCCTTCTCGTAGGATGTCTTGTAGGCGGTCACCACCGCCTTCTGCTTGTCGGCATCAGCGAGCTTGTCGGCGACGAGCAGGGCAGGCGCCGGCAGCCTTATGCCTTCAGCGGCGGGGCCGGCGAGATCGATGAAGCTCTTCGAGGCGACGCCATGGCTCTGGTAGAGCGGCAGCCCGATGCTGAGCTGGCCGTAATTGCGCGTCACGATCGCCGGGCCCTGGCCGAAGCCGGGATTGACCACTGCCTGGAGTCCGGCGGTGTTCTTGATCTTGTTGAGCTGCGGCGTCATGTCGGAATCGGTCGCGCCATAGCTCTCATCGGCCACGATCGTGATGCCGTAATCCTTCACGACCCGCAGGCACTGGGCGCGCATCGACTTGCCGAAGCCGTCGGTGCCCGAGATCATGCCGATCTTGGTCAGGCTGCGCGCCTTCATGTCCTCGAAGATCTTTTCGCAGGCGGTCTTGTCGGTATGCGGCGTCTTGAACACGAAGCTGCGCACGGGCTCGATGATCTCGATCGCGCCGGCGACGGAGACGAACGGCACCTTGGCATCCTCGAAGACCGGGATCATCGCCATGGTCGTACCCGTCGTGGAACCGCCGACCATGGCGACGACCTTGTCGTCCTCGATCAGCCGCGTCGCGAAGGTGCGCGCCTTGTTGGCGTCGCCGCCATCGTCATAGAGCACGAGCTCGACCTGCCTGCCGAGCACGCCGCCCTTCTTGTTCAGCTCCTCGACATAGATCTTGAGGGTCTTCGCCTCCGGGTCGCCAAGGAAGGCGGCGGGGCCGCTTGCGGAAAGGACGGCGCCGATCTTGATCGGATCGGCGGCAAGAGCCGGCAGCGACAGCAAGGTTGTGACAGCAAGGGCTTGCAGCGCGGACGCGCGCAAGGACTGCCGTCCGAAGGCGGATTTCGTCATGGGGCGTTCCTCCAAGAAGGCCTGAGCTGGATCAAGCGCGGCGGTTGGCCCGCCGTTTTATTCCCATCGACATCGTAGCTGATGCCGATACGGTAGCAAGCTAAAATTAACCGGCCGATTGGTCAATCTTAAAAGCGAGATTTGAGCGTATCATTGATCGACCAGTCGGACAGTCTTTGATATCCAGAGACGACGGGACCGATTATGCAAGCTGGAAAGCGCAAGGCGGGACCCTCGGTATTGAGTCCGGCGAACAGGGCTGCGCTGGAAGCGACGACACAGGAACACGACACGCAATGGCTCGCACCCGCGCACAAGACTACGACGCCAAGCGGCAAACGATCCTGCAGCGCGCGGCTGAGCTCTTCGCCCAGTACGGCTATTCGGGAACCTCGATCACGATGATCGCGGAAGCTTGCGGGGCCTCCAAGGCGCTGCTTTACCATTATTACCCCGACAAGGTCGCGGTGCTGTTCGACATCCTGTTCGACCATCTCAACGATCTGGTCGCCGTCGTCGAGGACGCGGCTCGTTCGGCGAAAGATCCCCAGGAGCGCCTCTACGCCCTGTCTGCCGCCCTGCTGGAAGCTTATCGCGACGCGGACGCCCAGCATCAGGTGCAGATCGCCAATCTCAAATTCCTGAGCGACGATCGGCAGGAGACGCTGCGCGCTCTTGAGCGCCAGCTCGTGGCGATCTTCGCCGACACGATTGCCGAGACGGTCCCGGAGGTGGGGCAGGGGCCTCTGCTCAAGCCGCTGACCATGTCCCTTTTCGGCATGCTGAACTGGCACTATCTCTGGTTCCGCGAGGGCAAGGGCCTGTCGCGCCAGCAATACGCGTTGATGGCCTCGCAGCTCGTCACCGCCGGAGCTGCGGTTGCGGCAGAGGCCGTGGCGCCCACCACCGCCAGACCGCTTCGGCGTCAAGCTGCATCCGCCAAGCGTGGGGCGTGATGCAGCTTATCTGTCCTGCCGCTTGCGGTTGCGGCGCCGGGCGCTACTGATCGCCGATGTCCCGCGCCACCCTCGACCCGATCCTCGACCATCTTCGCGGCGAGCCGTCGCGGACCTGGTCGATCATCATCACCATCTATGGCGATGCGATCGTGCCGCGTGGCGGCTCGGTTTGGCTCGGGACCTTGCTTGCGTTCTTCCGGGCGATGGGCTTGTCCGATGGGCTTGTCCGTACGGCGATGTCCCGGTTGGCGAGCGATGGCTGGCTGGAGCGCATCAAGGTCGGCCGCAACAGCTTCTACCGATTGGCCGATAAGGGGCGCGACACCTTCCGGCTCGCGTCGGAGCAGATCTACACGCTGCATTCGCTGCCTTGGCCGGGGCGTTTCGACATGGTGCTGCTCGATGGCGGCGCTGATCGCGAGGCCACGAAGGCGGCGATGGAGAGCGCAGGCTTCGGAACCGCCTCGCCCGGCCTGTGGCTTGCGCCAGCCGGCGCCGCGTTGCCGGAACTGGTAAACGGCGCGCTGCGCTTCGAAGGGAGCGGCGACCTCTCGACCAATCGAGCGCTTGCGGCGAGGAGTTGGCCTCTCGATACCATCGCCGAAGCCTATCGCCGTTTCCAGGCGGCGTTCGAGCCGCTTGCGGCCGGCCTCGAGGGCGGCGTTCGCCTGTCCGATCTCGATGCGCTCGTCGCCCGCATCCTGCTGATTCACGAATACCGCCGGGTCGTGTTGCGCGACCCCGTCCTGCCCGCCGATATCCTGCCGGAGGACTGGCCAGGCGCATCGGCACGCAGCCTGTGCGCCGCGATCTACCGCCAGGTGCTGCCTGGCTCGGAACGCTGGCTCGACCAGAACGCCAGCAATGAAAGCGGCGAGCCGCTGCCGCGCTCGAGCGAGATCGAGAGCCGATTCACGACTTAACCTCAGGCCCTCGCTGCGCGGTCGCAGGCCTCATCGTGCGATAATATGTTACAGAAAATTGTTGACGTGACTTTTTCTGTTACATATAAATTGGACCAACGAGAAAAGAGGAGGAGCGCATGTATACGCAGGCCCTCAACACCAATCCCGATTCCGGCGAACGCCAGCTCGAGGATGCCGGCCTCGCGGCCCGGTTCCAGGCCAGGGTCGATGCCGAGGAGCGGATCGAGGCGAACGACTGGATGCCGGCGGCCTATCGCCGGACCTTGACCCGCCAGATCTCGCAGCACGCCCATTCCGAGATCGTCGGCATGCTGCCGGAGGGCAATTGGCTGACGCGGGCGCCGTCGCTGCGCCGCAAGGCCGCCCTTCTGGCGAAAGTCCAGGACGAGTGCGGCCACGGCCTCTATCTCTATGCTGCCGCCGAGACGCTCGGCGCATCGCGCGAGGAACTCGTCGACCAGCTTCTGAGCGGCAAGGCCAAGTACTCGTCGATCTTCAACTATCCGACGCTGACCTGGGCCGATATCGGGGCGATCGGATGGCTCGTCGACGGCGCGGCGATCATGAACCAGATCCCGCTCTGCCGCTGCTCCTATGGCCCTTACGCACGCGCCATGATCCGGGTCTGCAAGGAGGAATCCTTCCACCAGCGCCAAGGCTACGAGATCATGCTGACGCTGTCGCGCGGTACGTCCGAGCAGAAGGACATGGCGCAGGACGCACTGAACCGCTGGTGGTGGCCCTGCCTGATGATGTTCGGGCCGCCCGATGCCGCCAGCCTGCACTCCGACACCTCGACGCTGTGGAAGATCAAGCGCTTTTCCAATGACGAGCTGCGCCAGAAATTCGTCGACGCCACCGTGCCCCAGGCGCGGATTCTCGGGCTTTCGCTGCCCGACCCCGAGCTTCGCTTGGATGAGGAGACCGGGCACTGGCGCTATGGCGAGATCGACTGGGACGAGTTCAAGCAGGTGATCGCCGGCAACGGCCCGTGCAATCGGGAACGGCTGGCGGCGCGACGCAAGGCCCATGACGAAGGCGAGTGGGTGCGCGAGGCGGCGCTCGCTTACGCGCAGAAGCAGCGCGGCAAGGCGCTCGCCGCCTGAGCGAGCGCCGCCGGTGGGCTGAGGCAAACACAACAGACAGCGCGCCGGCAAAGGCAGCGCGGCAAGGGAGATGACGCATGGCCGGGCCGATGATGCCGCTCTGGGAGGTCTTCATCCGCAGCCGTAACGGGCTCGCGCACAAGCATGTCGGCTCGCTTCATGCCGCAGACGCCAAGCTGGCGCTCCAGGCGGCGCGCGACGTCTATACGCGCCGCGGCGAAGGGCTTTCGATCTGGGTCGTGCCGTCGACCGCGATCATCGCCTCGGACCCGAGCGATTCCGGCATGATGTTCGAACCGGCGGAGACGAAGATCTACCGGCATCCGACCTTCTACGAAGTGCCCGACGATGTCGGGCATATGTGAGGACATCGCCATGCCCGTCGCATCGATCTCCGTCTCCGACACGCCGCTGCTGCGCTACACCCTGCGGCGCGCCGACGACGCCCTGATCCTGGGCCATCGCCTCTCGGAATGGTGCGGCCACGCGCCGATGATGGAAGAGGACATGGCGCTGGCCAATATGGGCCTCGACCTGATCGGCCAGGCCCGCTCGCTCTACGCCCATGCGGCCAAGGTCGAAGCCGCCGGCCGCGACGAGGATGCCTATGCCTATCTGCGCGACGTGCGCGGCTACGGCAATCTTCTCCTGGTCGAGCAGCCCAATGGCGATTTCGCCCAGACCATGCTGCGCCAGTTCCTCTACGCAGCCTTCATCGATCCGTGGTGGCGCGCCATGATGGCCAGCACTGATCCGACGCTGGCCGCGATCGCCGCCAAGGCCGAGAAGGAGACCGCCTACCATCTGCGGCACGCCTCGGAATGGGTGGTGCGGCTGGGCGACGGCACGCCCGAGAGCCATAGGCGGGCGCAGGCCGCGCTCGATGCGCTCTGGCCCTTCACCGGGGAGATGTTCGAGGTCGATCCGGTCGAGCGGGAGCTGATTGCCGAAGGCATCGCGGTCGATCCCGAGAGCCTGCGCGCCGGTTGGCGCGAGACCGTCGCCAGCGTGCTGGCCCAGGCGACGCTTGCCGTGCCGCAAAACGACTGGATGCAGAAGGGCGGGCGCAACGGCCATCATACCGAGCATCTCGGCCATCTCCTGAGCGAGCTGCAATATCTGCAGCGCGCCTTCCCCGGTGCCGTCTGGTGAACGCCGTCGCGCGCGATCGCGATGCGGCTATGCTCAACGAGAACCGGCTCGACGAGGCTCGGCTCGACGAGGTCCGGCGGATCGCCGGCGCCGTCGTCGATCCGGAAATTCCGGTGCTGTCGATTGCTGATCTCGGCGTACTGCGCGAGGTGCGCCTCAATGACGGCAGGGTCGAGGTCCTGATCACGCCGACCTATTCGGGTTGCCCGGCGATGACGATGATCGCGCTGGAGATCGAGCTCGCGCTGGAGCAAGCCGGCCTCGGGCCCGCCACGGTCACGACAGTGCTGTCGCCGGCCTGGACCACCGATTGGATGAGTGAGGACGGCAGGCGCAAACTATTGGAATATGGCGTCGCGCCTCCTGCCAGAAGCGCCGGACGACGGGCGCTTTTCGGTACGGAAGAGGTCGCCTGCCCGCAATGCGGCTCGCTCGATACATCCCGGCTCGCCGAATTCGGCTCGACCTCATGCAAGGCGCTCTGGCGCTGCAATGCCTGCCGAGAGCCTTTCGACTATTTCCGCTGCCATTAGTAGGGGCGCCATGTCCACCGCCACACCCCGCTTCCATCGCCTGGCCGTCCGCGACGTGAAGCGCGAGACGCAGGACGCCGTCTCGATTGCCTTCGCGGTGCCCGAGGATCTTGCCGCCGATTATCATTTCGCACCCGGCCAGTATCTGACCCTGCGCGCGACGATCGAAGGCGAGGACACGCGCCGCTCCTACTCGATCTGCTCGGGTCCGCAAGACGGCGAACTCAGGATCGCGGTCAAGCAGGTCGATAACGGCCTGTTCTCGACCTGGATCAACGGCAATATCGCGATCGGCGACGCGGTCGATGTGATGACGCCGACTGGCCGCTTCGGCCTCGAACGCGATCCGGGCGATGGGCGCATCCATGTCGGTTTCGCGGCGGGGTCGGGCATCACGCCGATCCTGTCGATCATCCGCGGCGTGCTCCAGCGCGAGCCGACGAGCCGTTTCTTCCTGTTCTACGGCAACCGCTCGACCGAGGACATTCTGTTCCGGGCGAGCCTGGAGGAGATGAAGGATCGCTTCCTTGGGCGGCTTGCGATCTTTCACGTGCTGTCGCGCGAGGAGCAGGATCTGCCGATCCTGAACGGACGCCTCGATGGCGAGAAGGCGCGGCTCCTGCTGCGCAGCATCGTCCCGGCGGCGGCGGTCGACCATGTCTTCATCTGTGGCCCGACCGCGATGAGCGAGGATCTGGAAGCGACCCTCCAGGAGATCGGCATTGCCGGGGACGCCATCCATGTCGAGCGCTTCGTCTCGGCGCTCGGCGGCCGGCCTCGGCCGAAACCCGTCATCGTCGAGGCGAGCGCTCCGCCCGCCCATCTCGGGGCGATGATCGTCGATGGCAAGCGCCGCGAAATCCCGATCGCCGCGGGCGAAGCCATCCTCGACGCGGCCTTGCGCGCCGGCATGGACCTGCCCTTCGCCTGCAAGGGCGGCATGTGCTCGACCTGCCGGGCCAAGCTCGTCGAGGGCGAGGCGCAGATGGCGGTGAACTACTCGCTGGAGCCATGGGAGCTCAAGGCCGGGTTCATCCTGACCTGCCAGGCTCATCCGACCAGCGCGCGGGTGGTGGTGGATTTCGATCAGGTTTGAAGTGCTGCGCTCGCAATGACGGGAACGGCTAGAGCCCAATGATCTTGCTCGGAAACGCGGCGTCATCCTGGACAAGCGGCGAAGCCGCGCAGATCCGGGATCCATCATAGGGATCGGCGCCGCTTTATGATGGATCCCGGGACGAAGCTCTGCTTCGCCCAGGATGACGCCGTGGTTCCGACCGAACTCATCAGACCCAGCTCTACCCCTTCGGGCGCTTGTCGATCACACGCTTGGCCTTGCCGGCGGAGCGCTCCAGCGTTCCGGGAGGCTGGATCACCACCCGTGTGGTGATGCCGATCGTGTCCTTGATCCGCGTCACCAGCCGCTCGGCCTGAACGCTCAGCCCGGCGCTATCCCACATCCCCTCACGAGCCTCGGCCAGCACCGTCATTTCGTCCATGCGGCCCTCGCGCGTCAGCTCGATCAGGAAATGGCCGGCGCACCAGTCGGTGGCGAGCAGCGCTTCCTCGATCTGGGTCGGGAAGACGTTGACGCCGCGCAGGATCATCATGTCGTCGCAGCGTCCGGTCACCTTCTCCATGCGCCGCATGCCGGGCCGGGCCGTGCCCGGCAGAAGCCGGGTCAGGTCGCGGGTGCGATAGCGGATGATCGGGAAGGCTTCCTTGCTGAGCGAGGTGAAGACCAGTTCGCCCGGTTCGCCGTCGGGCAGCACTGCGCCCGTCTCGGGATCGATCACCTCGGGCAGGAAGTGATCTTCCCAGATGTGCAGACCATCCTTGGTCTCGACGCATTCCTGGGCGACGCCGGGGCCGATCACCTCCGACAGGCCATAGATGTCGGTGGCGTCCATGGCGAAGGCCTGCTCGATCTCCTCGCGCATCGCATTGGTCCAGGGTTCGGCTCCGAAGACGCCGAAACGCATCGAACTCGCGCGCGGATCGAGCCCCGCCTTGGCGAAGCCGTCCAGGATGGCGAGCATGTAGCTCGGCGTCACCATGATCACCTCGGGCTTGAAATCCGTGATGAGCTGGACCTGGCGCTCGGTCATGCCGCCCGACATCGGTACGACGGTGCAGCCGAGCCGCTCGGCGCCGTAATGGGCCCCCAACCCGCCGGTGAACAGGCCGTAGCCATAAGCGACATGCACCATCATGCCCGGGCGCGCGCCGGCGGCGCGCAGCGAGCGCGCCATGACATTGGCCCACATGTCGATATCGGCCAGCGTGTAGCCGACCACGATCGGCCTGCCGGTGGTGCCAGACGAGCCGTGGATGCGGGCGAGTTTCTCGCGCGGCACCGCGAAAAGCCCGAAGGGATAATTGTCGCGCAGATCCTGCTTCACCGTGAAGGGAAACTTGGCGAGGTCCGAGAGCTGGCGGAAATCGGAGGGGTGGACGCCGGCCGCATCGAAGGACCGGCGATAATGCGGCACGTTCTCGTAGGCATGCCGCAGCGACCATGCCAGGCGCTCACGCTGGAGCGCCATGATCTCGTCGCGAGAGGCGCGCTCCGCCGTATCGAGCCCGTCCTTCACCGCACCGTCATACGCCATTGCATGAAGCGCCATGGTCGCCGTCTCCTTCCCTCAAGCTTATGATCGGATCGCGCTCTGCGGCGCGTTGGCGGCAGGCTCGATGAACGAGCCGCCGATGGTGCGGGAATGCCCGCGGAACTCGGCGATCGTCTCGCCGTCGCTGCTGACACGGACATCATAGATGCCGGAGCGACCGCTGCGCGAGACTTCACGGGCAGAGGCGACCAGACGGTTTCCGGCCTTGCCTGGCCGGACATAAGAGATGCTGCAATGGGCGGCGACGGTGGTCTCGCCATAGGAGTTGCAGGCGAAGGCAAAGGCACTGTCGGCGAGCGTGAAGATGAAGCCGCCATGGGCCGTGCCGTGGCCGTTGGTCATCTCGGGCGAGATCGACATCGCCAGCACGGCCTCGCCCGGTCCGGTCGAGACAATCTCCATCCCCAGCGCCTGGCTCGCCTTATCGCTGGCCCACATCACCTGGGCGGCGCGACGCGCGATCTCGTCGGGCGAGAGAGCGGCGAGAGGCGCGCTCACGAGTCGCGCCCGGAAAAACGCGGCGGCCGCTTCTCCATGAAGGCGCTCACCCCCTCGCGATAATCCGGCGTGCGGCCGGCCTTGCGCTGGAAATCACGCTCAAGGTCGAGCTGCTCGTCCAGGCTATTCTCTTGCGCGGCATCGAGCGCCTGCTTGATCAGGCTGAGCCCCTGCGTCGGCTGCGTCGCGAGATGCGCGGTCAACCGTTCGGCCTCTTCCTGCAGGGTCGCGTCCTCGACGGTTTTCCAGATCAGGCCCCAGGCTTCGGCGGTCTCGGCCGGGAGAGGTTCCGCCAGCATGGCAAGCCCGCGCGCCCGCGCCGGGCCGACCAGCCGAGGCAGGAAGAAGGTTCCGCCCGAATCCGGCACGAGGCCGACCTTGACGAAGGACTGGATGAATTTTGCCGAGCGGGCGGCCAGCACGATATCGCAGGCGAATGCGATATTGGCACCAGCGCCGGCGGCGACGCCGTTGACGGCGCAGACCACCGGCTTGCGCAAAGCGCGCAGCCGCCGCACCAGCGGGTTGTAGAAGGCTTCGATCGTCGCGCCGAGATCATGCGGTCCATCGCCGCCGAGACGGTCGCTCAGATCCTGCCCGGTGCAGAAGCCGCGACCGGTGCCGGTGAGCAGAACCGCGCGGCAGCGCTCGTCGGCGCCGGCCTCGTCGAGGGCCGCGGCCAAGGCCTGGTGCATGGCTTCGTTGAAGGAATTCAACCGCTCCGGGCGGTTCAACGTCAGCTTGGTCCAGCCGTCGCGCTGGTCGACGAGAAGCACGGGCTCCAAGTCTGTCGTCGGCAAGCCTGTCTTCGGCTGCATCTTTAATCCTCCCTGGGTCGGGCTCTTCAGAGCCTCTTGAATTAACCGGCCGATCGGTTAATCTTTCACGCAAGGAGCTCGCTTGTCAACCTGCGAACGCAAGGCTCCGCTGACCGGGAGGACACAAAGCCATGACCGCGATCCTGCAAAGCTATGCGCTCGACCAATGGTTCGAGGCATCCTCCGGTCTCATCGATATTCCCAGCGCAATCGATGGCCGGGTTGTCGCGCGCGCTTCCAGTGCCGGGCTCGATTTCGCCGCGGTGGTTGCGCATGCACGCGACGTCGGCGGACCGGCTCTGCGGGCGCTGAATTTTCATCAGCGAGCCGATCTGCTCAAGGCGCTGGCGACCTATCTCAACACGCATAAGGAGCCGCTTTACGCTCTGGCTGCCGAGACCGGCGCGACCAAGCGCGACAACCTGATCGATATCGACGGCGGTATCGGCACGCTGTTCGCCTATGCCTCGCGCGGGCGGCGGGATCTGCCGAGCGAGCGTTTCGTCGTGGAGGGTGCGAGCGAGGCGCTGTCCAAGGGCGGGAGCTTCGTCGGCCTTCATGTGCTGACCCCGCTCCAGGGCGTCGCCGTCCACGTCAACGCCTTCAACTTCCCGTGCTGGGGCATGCTGGAGAAGCTCGCGCCCGCCTTGATCGCCGGCGTTCCCGTCATCACCAAGCCTGCGACGGCGACAGCCTATGTCACCGAAGCCGTCATCCGGCTGATCGTCGAGTCCGGCATTCTGCCTGCGGGTGCGCTGCAGTTCATTTGTGGCGCGACCGGCGACCTGCTCGACCATCTCACGGGGCAGGATGTGCTCTCCTTCACCGGCTCGCTCGGCACCTCGGAGAAGCTGCGCAACCACCCGGCCGTCTCGCGCAATGCCGTACGCTTCATCGCCGAGCGCGATTCCCTCAACGCCGCGGTGCTCGGCCCGGACGCTGGTCCCGGCACGCCCGAATTCGATCTCTTCGTGAAGGAGGTCGTCCGTGAAATGACGGTGAAGGCAGGCCAGAAATGCACGGCGATCCGCCGCATCTTCGTTCCGCGCGAGCTGGAGACAGCCGTCGGCGAGGCGCTGACCGCCCAGCTCGCCGCGATCAAGCTCGGCGATCCGCGCCTCGATGAGGTCCGCATGGGGCCATTGGTGAGTCTGGCCCAGCGCGAAGACGTCCGCGCGAAAGTGGCTGAGATCGCAGGAGAGGCTGAGATCCTGTGCGGCGATCCGGCAGGCGGCGAGGTGATCGGCGGCGATATCGCGACGGGCGCCTTCATGCAGCCGGTGCTGCTGCGTTGCGCCAAACCGCGCGAAGCCCGCCATGCGCACACGACGGAAGCCTTCGGCCCGGTTGCGACCTTGATGGGCTATGACAGCCTGAATGAGGCCGTCGCGCTGGTGGCGATGGGCGAGGGCAGCCTGGTGGCATCGGTCTTCACCTATGACCAGGCGGTGGCTGAGGCGCTGATCTTCGGCATGGCCTCCTATCATGGCCGCCTGCTCGTGCTCGACCGCGACTGCGCCAAGGAATCGACCGGCCACGGTTCGCCGCTGCCATACCTGCTCCATGGCGGTCCCGGTCGCGCTGGCGGCGGCGAGGAGCTCGGCGGCCTGCGCGGCGTGTTCCACTATATGCAGCGCACGGCCTTGCAGGGCTCGCCCGGGCGCCTCTCGCTGCTGACGGGCAATTGGATCAAGGGCGCTCCGGCGCCCGTCGCGGCAACCCACCCCTTCAAGCTGGACTTCGATGCCCTTACCGTCGGCGATACGGTCGAGACCGGTGCGCGCGCGATCACGCTCGATGACATCGAGCATTTCGCCCATTTCAGCGGCGACACCTTCTATGCGCATATGGACGAAGAGGCGGCCAAGGCGAATCCGTTCTTCCCGGGCCGCGTCGCCCATGGCTATCTGATCCTCGCCTTTGCCGCAGGGCTTTTCGTCGATCCGGCGCCCGGACCGCTGCTGGCCAATTACGGCCTCGACAACCTGCGCTTCCTCAAGCCGGTCTCGCCGGGCGACACGATCCGCGTCCGCCTCACGGTCAAGCAGAAGCAGGCGGCGCGGAAGCCGGAATATGGCGAGGTGCGCTGGGACGCCGAGGTCTTCAACCAGGATGGCGAGACTGTCGCGCGTTACGAGCTGTTGACGATGAGCGCGCGCGCCGCGGCGTAGTCGAAGCCGTCACCGCCTGTGCCGTTGCAGGTTATGGCTGGCCGGTCGGATCGTTTGAGGCAGGGCTGAAGCGGCGCTTTCATTGCCGCTGAGCAGAGCGACGATGGACGCCGCGCCTCTCTCGAAATAGCCGCGTAGGCTGATGAGCAAAAGGGCGGGCCCTTTTGAGGCCCGCCCTGCATTGTCGATGACGACGAATTCGTTGGATCGTCTTGGCTCAGCTCACTTGGCGTTTGCGGCCTTTTCGATGATCTCGGCGACGACGCCGGGCTTCGAGACGTAGACGGCATGGCTCCCCTTGGTCTCGACCACGGTCGCTCCGGCGCGCTTGGCCATCTGGCGCTGGGCGGGCGGCGGGATCATGTGGTCGTCGGTGGCGACCAGGTAGAAGCTCGGCTTGACCTTCCAGGCCGGGTTGGTGACCGCGCCGGTCAGCGCGGCCACGGCCCAGGGCACCTGCGAGTCGGCCATGAAGGCGGCCGTCTTGGCATCGACATCCGCCGCGAAGGCGGCTGCGAACTTGGCCTTGTCGAGGGCCAGGAAGCCGTCGACCGGCGGCAGGATCGGCGGGACGGAAGCGCCCGGAGGCGGGTTGGCGATCAGCGAGGCGACGGACTCGCCCTGATCCGGCGCGAAGGCTGCGATATAGACCACCGCCTTGACCTTCTCGTCGGTACCGGCCTCGCTGACGACGACACCGCCATAGGAGTGGCCGACGAGCACGACCGGCCCGTCCTGCTGGGCGATCGCCCGCTTGGTGAAGGCGACGTCATCAGCGAGAGAGGTGGTCGGGTTCTGGACGATGGTGACGTTGTAGCCCTTTGTCTTCAGCTGGTTGTAGACGCCCTGCCAGCCGGAGCCGTCGACGAAGCCGCCATGGACGAGGACGACGTTCTTGACGGCAGGGGCGGCCTGGACGGTGGTGCCGGCGACGACGGCGGAGAGGGCAAGCGCGGCGGCGGAGATCAGGGTCTTGGTCATGACAGTGGTTCCTTTCCTGTATCTGCGATAATCATTATCGCGATAATCAGTCCCATACCGACCCGCTCCGAGCTTGTAAAGCGATTTCTTTATCGCGATATTCTTTTTCGCGAAGACGCCATTCCCGAGGACCCCGATGACCGACGCCCCGACCCTGCCGCTCGACGGCCAGCTCTGTTTTTCGATCTATTCCGCCTCGCTGGCGATCCAGCGCGTCTATAAGCCGATGCTGGACGGGCTCGGCGTGACCTACACCCAGTATCTCGTGCTGAGCGCGCTCTGGGAGAGGGACGGGCTGACGATCGGGGCGATCGGCGAGCGGCTGGCGCTGGAACCGAGCACGATCACGCCGGCGGTCAAGCGGCTCGAGGCGGCAGGCTTTCTTACGCGCCGGCGCAGCAGCATCGACGAGCGTCTGGTCGAGGTGCATCTCACTGAGAAGGGCGTGAGCCTGCATCCCAAGACGGGTTGCCTGACCGATGCGCTGCTGCGCCATTCCGGCTTCGACATCCCTGGGATGATCGCACTCAACAAGCTGGTCCAAACTCTGCGGCAGGGCATGCGTGAGGCGACCGCCGGGCAGTCGGAAGCGGCGAGGGGAGATGCTGCAGATTGAAGCGGGGCCGCTGATGCGTGGCGCTGTTCGAGCCTCTCATGCGCGCCTGCGGGGATAGCAGGAACGGCGTGCCACCTGGCACAGCCGCGCCGGCAAAGCTTGACACCGCGATCTCGATATATCGTATATTCGCATTGTACCTTTCACGCGGTCTCACAGCTAAAGGGGAAGCCATGTTGCGACAGGAACTGAGCAAGCGTGGTGTTCTCGTGGGCGGCGCGGCGGCGCTGGCGAGCCTCGTCGTTCCGACAGTCTCCCAGGCGGCACCGAAATCGATGATCGCCGTACTCGAATCCGAGGTCGTGATCCTCGATCCGCATGCCACGACGGCGGCGATCACACGCACCTTCGCCTATCATGTCTTCGACACGCTGTTCTCGATGGACATGGCGGGAACGATCCACCCCCAGATGGTGGACACGTTCGAGACCGCGCCTGACGGCCTGAGCTGGCGGTTCAAGCTGCGCGACGGCCTCTCCTGGCATGACGGCGCGCCTGTCAAGGCCTCGGACTGCGTCGCCTCGCTCAAGCGCTGGGCCCGCGGCGATGCGCTCGGCAAGATGCTCATGGCCGCTGTGACCGGGATCGAGGCGGTGGATGAGCGCAGCTTCAGGATCGTGCTGCGCGAGGCCTTCCCGCTGATGCTCGACGTGCTGGGCAAGCCCAATGCCCCCGTGCCGGCGATGATGCCCGAGCGCATCCTCCCGCCCGGGGACGAGCGTATCAAGGAGATCATCGGGTCGGGGCCCTTCAAGTTCAAGGCCAGCGCCTGGCGGCCGGGCGACCGCGCCGTTCTGGAGCGCTTCGAGCAGTACAAGCCGCGCGCCGAGAAGCCCGATTTCCTGGCCGGTGCGAAGGTGGTCAAAGTCGACGAGGTGGTCTTGCGCGTCATGCCCGACGACGCGACGGCGACGACCGCGCTGATCGCCGGCGAAATCGACTACATGCAGTATCTGCCCTTCGACTGGCTCGACAAGCTCGAGAAGGCGCCGAACGTGAACATCATGGCTCTGACCGGCCTCGACATGTTTCAGGGCAATTTCCGTCTCAATCACGCGACCGGTCCCTTCGCCGACCGGGCGGTCCGCGAGGTGCTCTGGAAGCTGGTCGACCAAGGCGAGGTCCTGCAGGCCATCGGCATCCCCGATCGCTATCTGGTCAAGAACTGCCCGTCCTTCTTCATGTGCGACGCGCCTCTCAGCAGCACCGAGGGCGCAGCCACCGCCAGGCTTGCGATCGAGGAGGCCCGCGCCGCCCTCAAGAAGACCGCCTACAAGGGCGAGCCGGTCGTCTTCCTGTCGGTTGCGGGCTCGATCTCGCAGACGGCCGGGACGGTGCTGGCCGACAACATGCGCAAGGCCGGCTTCACCGTCGATGAGCAGGTGATGGACTGGGGCACGGTTCTCGCACGCCGGGCCAAGAAGGAAGGCTGGGGCATCTTCCCGGTCTATGCCAATGGCATCGACATGATGTCGCCGCTGACGCATTTCTACATCGGCAACAACTGCGCGAACTATGCCGGCTGGAGCTGCGACGCGGTAATCAGCGAGAAGCTCGCAGCCTATGCCAGGGCGCCCGACCCCGCCATGCGCAAGCGCATCGCGGCCGAGATCCAGGTCGAGGCCTACAAGGACACGCCCTCGGTGATGTGGGGCCAGTTCAGCCGGCCGGCCGGCTACCGCTCGCGCGTCAAGTCGATCGTGCAGTCCAGCTTCCCGATGTTCTGGCAGCTCACGCTCGACGCCTGAACTGCCACAACGCGCCTGACGAGAGATCTCCATGACGACTGATGCCGATCGCGACGCCCTTGCGGCGGCCCTGCCGCCGCTGTCGGGTTCCTTGTCCCTGCCCGGCCTGGAGGCGCGTGTTTCCGTCCGGCGCGATGCCTGGGGCATCCCGCACATCAAGGCGGTGGGCGAGGCGGATGCCTATCGGGCGCTCGGCTTCGTCCATGCGCAGGACCGCCTCTTCCAGATGGAGCTGACGCGCCGCAAGGCGCTGGGGCGTGCCGCCGAATGGCTCGGAGCCGAGGCGGCCGAGGCCGACATCCTGGTGCGGCGGTTGGGTATGGAACAGGCTTGCCGGCGCGATTACGACGCGCTGGCCGGCGACGCGAAGGCGATGCTGCAGGCCTATGCGGCCGGTGTGAACGCGTTCCTGGAGTCCGGCGCGCCGGTCCCTTGCGAATACACGCTGCTGGGCGCAACGCCCGAGACCTGGGAGCCCTGGCACAGCATCGCAGTGATGCGGCGGCTCGGCCTGCTGATGGGCTCGATCTGGTTCAAGCTCTGGCGGATGCTGGCGCTGCCGATCGTGGGCGCGCAGAACGCGCTGAAGCTGCGCTATGACGATGGCGGGCGCGATTTGCTCTGCATTCCCCCCGGTGCCCAGGCCGACCGCTTCGAAGCCGATCTGGCGGCGCTGGCGCCGACAGTCGATCACCTGCTCAAGGCCATGGGCGGCGATGCCTCGGATGCGGCCGGAGGCGGCAGCAATAACTGGGCGGTCGGCCCGGAACGGACGGCGACGGGGCGGCCCATTCTCGCGGGCGATCCCCATCGCGTCTTCGAGATCCCCGGCATGTATGCGCAGCACCATCTCGCCTGCGACCGCTTCGACATGATCGGCCTCACCGTGCCGGGCGTGCCGGGCTTCCCGCATTTCGCCCATAATGGCAGCGTCGCCTATTGCGTCACCCATGCCTTCATGGACATCCACGACCTCTATCTCGAGCAGTTCACTGACGAGGGCAGAATGGTGCGCTTCGGCGAGGGCTTCGAGCCCGTCAGCCACCGGCGCGACCGCATCGCCGTCAGGGGCGGGGCCGACCGGGAGTTCGAGATATTCGAGACGCGCCATGGTCCCGTGATAGCGGGCGATCCGCGCGAGGGCGTCGGCTTGTCCCTGCGCTCCGTCCAGTTCGCCGAGACCGACCTCTCCTTCGACTGCCTGACGCGGATGCCTGCGGCCTCGACCGTCTCGGAACTCTACGAGGCGACGCGCGGCTGGGGGCTGATCGACCATAATCTCGTCGCCGGCGACACGGCCGGCGCGATCGGCCATCTGGTGCGCGCCCGCGTGCCGGTGCGCTCGCGCGATAATGGCTGGCTACCCGTGCCCGGCTGGACGGCTGAGCATGAATGGCAGGGCTGGATCGCGCATGAGGCGATGCCCTGCGTCATCGACCCGCCCGGTGGGCTGATCGTCACCGCTAACAACCGGGTCGTGGCGGATGACCATCCCGACTATCTCTGCACCGACTGCCACCCTCCCTATCGCGCCGAGCGCATCCTGCAGCGGCTCGATTCAGGGGTGCCTTTCGCCGTCGCTGACGCGGCGGCAATCCATGGCGACACGCAATCCCCGCATCTTGAGCTGTTCCGCACTCGCCTCGCGGCGCTGGGCCAGCGCGAACAGGCCGGCGCGGAGCGGCTGCGGCAGGATCTGCTGGCCTGGAACGGCCGCATGGACGCGGATTCGACCGCGGCCGCCGCCTATAACGCCTTCCGGCGAGCCCTGACGCGGATCGTCACCCTGCGCAGCAGGTTGGAACAGGCCACTGCGCATCGCTTCGCCGCGGTGGCGCCCGGCGTCTCGCCGCAGGGCCAGGTCTGGTGGGCGGTGCCGACACTATTGCGCAACGACGATGCCGGAATGCTCAACGGCTCGACCTGGGACGATTTGCTGTCGGAGGCGCTGTCGGAAGCGGCGGCGACCCTGACCGGCCGGAGTTGGGGCGAGGAGCATCGGCCGCGCTTTGCCCATCCGCTCTCGCCGCAGTTCCCCGACTGGGCGCAGCGGCTCGATCCGCCGTCTTTGCCGGTCGGCGGCGACGGCGACACCGTGCTCGCGATCGGGATCGTGCCATCGGCCGGCCCGGTGGCGACCTATGGTGCGCTGTCGCGCTATGTCTTCGATGTCGGCAACTGGGACAACAGCCGCTGGGTCGTCTTCCACGGCACCTCCGGACACCCGGCAAGCCCCCACTACGCCGACCAGAATACGCCCTGGAGCGCCTGCGAGATGGTGCCGATGCTCTATGACTGGGAGCGCATCGCGGCTGAGGCGAAAACGGTGCAGGAGCTGGTGCCGCCTCGCGCCTGAGGCGGCCGATCAGCTCGCGCCAAATCCTTCCGGCAGCCTCGGCGTGCGCAACCCGGCCGTCTCGCCGCCATCGACCGTCAATACGGCGCCGTTGACATAGCTCGCCTTGTCCGAGAGCAGCCATTCGACGACGTCGGCGACCTCGCCGGGGTCACCGAGGCGACCGGCGGGAATGCGCAATTCGAGCTGCCGCAGCCGCAGCGGGTCGGCCAGCACCTTGGACATCATCCGGGTCGCGATCTGTCCGGGGCAGATCGCGTTGAAGCGGACCTCCTCGCCGAATTCGAGCGCCAGCGCCTGCGTCATCGCGATCAAGGCGGCCTTGGAGGCGCAGTAGACAGCCAACCCCTCCTCGCCGAGCTTGCCCGCGACGGAGGCGACATTGACAACCGCACCCTTGCCCGCGCGCAGGCCCGCCAGCGCATGGCGCGTGAACAGGAAGGCGCTGCGGGCATTGGCGTTCATCACGGCGTCCCAATCCTCGAGGGTTGCCTCCGCGAAGACCATGCGCCGTCCGAGCCCAGCATTGTTGACCAAGCCGGCAAGGCGGCCGCCGCCATGGTCGAGGGCGGCATCGACGACGCGCCGGCAGTCCTGCTCGCTCGTCACATCACCGGGAACGAAATGCGCGCCGGGCACCTGCGCCGCCAGCTCTTCGCCCGCCGCGACGTCGCGGCCGGTGAAGACGACGCCGCGTGGCCCCAGACGCTCGACGCAGGCCCGGCCGATGCCATGGGTACCGCCCGTGACGATAATCATCTCATCCCTCCAGACATCGGTGAAACCTCGCGCTCAGTTGCTCGACAGGCGGCCGCGCCCGTAATCGGCATAGCGTCCGAGCACGGCGTCCATCTCGTCCCGGGTAAGATGGACGATCTCGCCGGCCTGGCGCGCGAGCAGCAACTGCCGCGCCAGCATTTCGAGCTTGACCGTGCGCGCGAAGGCCTGCGCCAGTGTGGAGCCGATGCAGACCATGCCGTGATTGGCCATCAGGCAGGCGCTGTGGCCCGCCAACGACGCCACGACGCCTTCGGCAAGCGCGGTCGTGCCGAACGGCGCATAGGGCGCGCAGGGGACCTCGTGCCCGCCGAAAGCCGCCACCATGTAGTGGAACGGCGGCATCGGGCGGCGCAGGCAGGACAGCGCGACGCAAGCATCGGGATGAGCGTGGATCACGGCCTGGGCGAGCCCGGCTGCGTAGATTCCGCCATGGATCGCCCATTCGCTGGACGGCGTGCCCTGCGATAGCGCTGTGCCGTCGAATCGCGACAGCACGAAATCATCCGGCGCCACTGTCGCGCCATCGGCGCCTGTCGGGCTGATCAGCATGACGTCGCCCAGGCGCAGGCTGATATTGCCGGCATTGCCGAGGCTCAGGCCCGATCCCTCGATCTTCCGGTAGATTTTGCATAGCTCGACGCGGGCATCGGCCTCCAAGATCGCGGCAGTCACGGCTGCTCTCCTTGTTCCATGCTCGCGAGCATCGGCAGCAACATGTCCTCGGGGCCGAGCTTGCCCGATTTGAGGCAGAAGGCGAGCGGCGTTTCCCCCTCCGACAGGGCCTGCGAGATGCCCGGGGCGCGGTAGGCGCCGGCGCGTAGTGAGCGGATCGCGAGGCGATCCAGTACGGCCCCCGAGGTCTCGCCGCCCGCGATCAGGAAGCGCCGCACGCCCTGTGCCCGCAGCGCCTGCGCCAATTTCGACAAGATCTCCTCGGCGAGCGAGGCGGCGCGACGCTGGCCAAGCCTGACTTGCACGGCCGCGACCGCGTCGGGTTCGGCGGACGTCGCGATCGCGACGGGGCCGTCGGCGAGGCGGGGCAGGGCCCAGGCGAGCGCCTCGGCCACTGTCGTATCGGCGTCACCGACGGCGGCGAGGTCGAGCCTCAGCACCGGGCGATCCTGGCCGAAGACTTCGAGCTGCCGCATGGTCTTCTCGGCGCAACTGCCGGCGAGCACGACGCCTGGCCCCGGGATGGGCGGCAGGCGTGGCACGTCGACAGCGGGATGGACGAGCCCGCGCTCACGCCACAGCGCCGGATAATACGCGGCAATCGAGGAGTTGCCGGTCATCAGCGGCCAGTCCACTGTCAGCGCCGCCAGCGCCGCGAGATCGTCGGGCACCGCGGTGTCGGCGAGCGCGAAGCCGATGCCATCGGCAATCAGCTGTTCGCAATGGCGGGTCATCGCCTCCAGCCCGGCGCGCACGATCTGCTGCGGAATCAATCCGACCGGTGTCGTCGTCTGCTGCTGCAGCACACGCACGAGGTTGGGATCGGTCATCGGCGTCAGTGGATCGTGCCGTTTCGGCGATTCCGAGATCAGCCTGTCGTCGGCGAAGAGATGGCCCTGGAAGACGCGCCGCCCGGCTTCCGGGAAGGACGGGCAGAACGCAGCAAGCCGGCTGCCGGTCAGTTGGCGCAGCGCATCGGCGCAATTGCCGATATTGCCATGGGGCGTGGAATCGAAGGTCGCGCAGTATTTGAAGAAGAGCTGCCGCGCCCCGCGCTCGATCAGCCAGGCACCGACGCGGCTGATATCGGCCACTGCCAAAGCGGGCTCGGCGACGCGCGTGCGCCTTGCCACGACGATGGCCGGATCGCTCACGGTGTCGGGCAGTTCGGTGACGAAAGCGCAGGGCACGCCGCCGGCCCGGATCATCGCGGCCAATTCGAGACCGCCGGTCAGGTCGTCGGCGACCGCACCAAACACGAGACTCATCGCCGTTCTCTCCCTAGACGGAATTCGAATATATCATATACTCGCTGCGGTCTATGGGCTGCACAAGCCCTGACTGGGCAAGTTCCTGACTGGGCAAGTCCTTGACTGAGCAAGTTCCTGACTGGGAGAGACGAGATGCGTCAGGCGAAGACACAATGAGCGGCGGTGCCGAGCGGCAGCCGGCGCTGCGCATCCGCGATCCCCAGGAACTCGCCGAGATCGCCTTGCAGCTGCGACGCAAGGTGATCGAGCTCGTCGCGCCGACCGGGCAGGGCTATGTCCAGCAGGGTCTCGGCGCGGCCGATCTGTTCGCGGTGCTCTATTTCGCCGAATTGCGGCTGGATCCCGCCGATCCCGACTGGCTGGCGCGCGACCGGCTCCTGCTCTCGACGGCGCACAACACGGCGATCTTCTATGCGACGCTGGCGCAGCGCGGGCTCGTGCCGGCCGCTGACATCGGTGCTTATTGCAAGGACGGCTCGCCCTTCGAGGTGAATGCGTCGGAGCGGGTCGGGACCGTCGTCGAGGCGACATGCGGCTCGCTGGGGCAGGGCCTGTCGGTGGCCATCGGCATGGCGCTGGCGGCCCGTCGGCGCGGCGATGCCAGCCGCGTCTATGTCATCCTGGGCGATGGCGAGCTTCAGGAAGGACAGGTCTGGGAGGCGGCCCTGCTCGCCGGCAGCCTCGGCCTCGACAATCTCTGCCTGCTCATCGACGACAACCGCATGCAGGTCGAAGGCCATGTCGACGGCGTGGTCAAGCTCGAACCGATCGCCGGCAAGTTTGCGAGCTTCGGCTGGGCGCAGGAGGTGGTGGACGGCCACGATATTCCTGCCCTGCTCGGGGCGCTCGACCGGGCCCGCGCGACGCCCGCCCGTCCGACCTGCCTCGTCGTGCGCACCCTGCCGGGCAAGGGCGTACCGATGCTCGAAGGCATTTTGGCGCATAATCTGAAGCTGCCCGCCGATGTCGCCACTGCTGCGATGGCGGCTTTGTCCAACTTAAGGGACGTGCCATGACATCCATGACCCCAGACACACTGACGGTCCAGGATTTCAACCAGCGCGGCGCGGCGGCCGCACCCAGCCGCAAGTTCTATGGCGAAACGCTGCTCGAGCTGGCGCGGCAGGACCCGAGAATCGTCTGCCTGACTGCCGACCTTACGCTGCCGACCGAGACGGATCTGTTCCGCGACGCGCTGCCGGAGCGCTTCCTGCAGGTCGGCATCGCCGAGGCCAACATGATCGGCATCGCCGGGGGCATGGCGCGCAGCGGCGAGATCCCCTTCGTGCATTCCTTCTGCGTCTTCGCCACGCGCCGCTGCTACGACCAGATCGCCATGCAGGTCGCCTATCCCAGGCTGAACGTAAAGATCGTTGGCGTCATCCCGGGGCTGACCACATTGCTGGGCGTCTCTCACCAGGCGATCGACGACATCGCGCTGATGCGGTCGCTGCCGAACATGACCGTGATCGAGCCGAGCAGCCCCGCCGCGGTTCCCGCCGCCGTCCGGGCCGCCGCTGCCCATGACGGCCCGGTCTATCTCCGGCTGAAGCGCGCGGACGGCACCGAGACTGCGCTTGGCCCCGACGAGTGGTCGCTTCCGATCGGCGTGGCCCGCATGCTGCGCCAGCCGGGGAGGGGCTGCTCCTCGCCTGCGGCATGATGGTCGAGCAGGCGCTGCGGGCGGCCGATCTCCTGGCCGCGGAGGGCATCGCGGTCGGCGTCGTCGACGTGCCGACCCTGAAGCCGCTCGACCCGCGCATCGCGACGATGGCCCAGGGCATGCGGGCGGTCGTGACCTGCGAGAACCATTCGATCATCGGCGGCCTGGGCAGCGCGGTTGCCGAGCAGCTCATGGAGGCGGGCGTCCGCACGGGCTTTGGCCGCATCGGCGTGCGCGACGTCTTCGCCGAGGGCGGCACGACGCCCTATCTGTTCGCGCGCTATGGGCTGGACGCCGAGGCGATCGCGCAGGCCTATCGCGAGGCGCGCGGGCGCGGCTCGGTCTGAGGGCCGGCCTCGCGGGCGAGATTGCGGGTATCGCCGCCCGATTCCAGCAGCTTGACCAGTTTCTCGCCGCCCTGGATCATGTCGGTCTGCACGGCGTCGCGCACGCCCGCTCCGTCGCGGTCGCGCAGGCGCTCGAGGATGCGTAAGTGCTCGTGCGGCCCCGGATAGGTCGGCCGCGCATGAGGATAATGATAGTTCAGCAGCGGGCCGTTGCGCATCCAGATGTCGTCGAGGAGCGCGAGCAGCTCCGGCATGTCGGCGGCTTCATAGAGCCGGTGATGGAAGCGCCAGTTCGCGCGCACGGCGTCCGACCAGCGTCCCTCGTTCTCGGCTGCCGCGAGTTCGGCGTGCAGGGCGGTCATCTGGGCGATGCCCTCGTCGTCGATCCGGGCGGTCGCGCGTTCGGCCGCCAGCCCCTCGAGGAACAGCCTGATCGTCCTCAGCTCCAGATACTGGGCGAGCGACATATGGGCGACGATGATCGAGCGACCGTCGATCAGTTCGAGCGCGCGCGCCCGCACCAACTGCATCAACGCCTCGCGGATCGGCGTCTCGGAGACGTGCATCGAGGCTGCGAGTTCGCGGATCTTGAAGCGGTGGCCCGGCCAGAACCGGCCCTCCATCAAAGCGAGGCGCAGATTGTTGTAGACGATGCGCGTCAGGCTATCGCGCGCGACCGGTCCTATCGCGCCACCCTGCAGGAAGTTGTCGTCGGCGCTCGCCACTTTTGTCCCGTCTCCCGTCGCTTTCGCCGATCCTTGCAGCCTTAGAGCAAATCGGCGCGGTTCGAAATGCGCAAAACGAGGCAGAGAAGGGCTTCATCGCCGACCCCGCCCTTGTGGTCTGAAACCTGCTTGCCAAGATGGATATATCAAATATTCTGTGTGGCGATAAGGGGAACGCATGGTGCAGCCGGTCGAGCTATCCAGCCGATCCGTGGGGATCGGGATCCGCGGAATCGTCAAGCGATTCGGAGCGGTGACGGCTGTCGATGGGGTCTCGCTTGCGGTCGAGCCGGGCGAATTCCTGGCGCTGCTGGGCCCGTCCGGCTCCGGCAAGACAACCATCCTGATGGCGATCGCCGGCTTCGAATATCCTGACGAGGGCCAGATCCTGGTCGGTGGCGAGGACGTGACCTGGACGCCGCCCTATCAGCGCAATCTCGGCATGGTCTTCCAGAAATACACCCTGTTTCCGCATATGAGCGTGCTGGAGAACATCGCCTTCCCGCTCAAGATGCGCGGCGTCGGCCGGGCCGAGCGCGAGGAGCGGGCGCGGACCGCGCTCGCCACCGTCCGGCTTGACGGCTTCGGCGAGCGCAAGCCGTCCCAGCTTTCGGGCGGCCAGCAGCAGCGCGTCGCGATCGCCCGCGCTATCGTCTACAAGCCGCGCGTGCTGCTGATGGACGAGCCGCTCTCGGCGCTCGACAAGAACCTCCGCGAGGAGATGCAGATCGAGACCAAGCAATTGCAGCGCGAGATCGGCGTCACCGTCGTCTTCGTGACGCATGACCAGACCGAGGCCCTGACCATGGCCGATCGCGTCGCGGTGCTCGATCATGGCCGATTGCAGCAGATCGGCACGCCCCACAATCTCTATGAGGCGCCAAAGAGCGCCTTCGTCGCCGGCTTCATCGGCGAGACCAATTTCTGGCAGGGCGTGGCGCGTGGTGCGGCAGCGGCGGGCGGCTCCGTGTCGGTCGAACTGACCGAGGGCGCCGTGGTCGAGGCGACAGCCGTCGATGCCGTAACTGAGCGGGCAAAACTCCGCGTTGCGATCCGGCCGGAACGCCTGAGCCTGACGGCACCCGAGCAGGGGCTGCTCACGGCGCGCGTGCAGCAGGAAATCTACGCCGGCAACGCGACGACGCTGCTCCTGAGCACGCCGAACGGGCAGAGCCTGAAGCTACGCCTGCCGGCCGGCAGCGCAATGCCGAGCCCGGCGATCGGCGACCTCGTCGGCCTGCGCTGGGCGCCGCAGGACGCGCGCGCTTTTGGGGCCGCCGCATGAGCGCGCGGCCGCATCGCTGGCTTCTCGGCGGGCGCCATTACAGCCGTGTCGCCAGCCTCGCGCTGGCGGCACCGTTCCTCGTTCTCGCCTTCGTGACCTTCCTGCTGCCGCTAGGCTCGCTGCTGCATGAGAGCCTGTTCCTGCCGACGCCGACGCTGGCGCATTACGAGCGCGCGCTCACGGCGCCGGTCTATCTGCGCGTCATGCTGCGCACCCTGCGCATCGCGGCGATCGTGACCGTGCTGGCGTTGCTGCTGGCCTGGCCGCTGGCCGTGGTGATGGCGCGCAGCACCGGGCTCAAGCTCGCGATCCTCGTCGCTTCGGTTCTGCTGCCGCTCTGGACCTCGGTGCTGGTGCGCACCTATGCCTGGATGGTGCTGCTGCAGAAGAACGGCGTCATCAACCAGATGCTGATGGCTTCGGGCCTGGTCGATGAGCCGCTCAAGCTGCTCTACACCGAGACGGCGGTGGTGATCGCGATGAGCCATGTCCTGCTGCCCTTCATGGTGCTGCCGATCTATTCCGCGCTGCGCGGCATCCCCGACGATTACAGCCGGGCGGCGCAGATGCTCGGCGCCTCGGAATGGGCGACGTTCAGGGAGGTGATCTTCCCGCTCTCCCTGCCGGGGGTGACCTCGGGCTGCCTGATGGTTTTCCTGCTGGCGCTTGGCTTCTTCGTCACCCCTGCGCTGATCGGCGGGCCGCAGCAGATGATGATCGCGACGCTGGTCTCCCAGCAGGTCCGCGAGATGCTCGACTGGTCCTTCGCCGGCGCGCTGGTCGGCGTGATGCTCGCCTTCGTGCTGCTGCTCGCGTTGATCTTCAAGCGCGCCGTGCGGCTCGACCGTTTCGTGGGGTCGGCATGAGCGCGCCCCGACGGACCGGCTCTCCGCGCCATGCAGGCCGCGCCATGCTCGGTGCGGCGGCCTATGCCGTCACGATCTTCCTGCTGCTGCCGACGCTCGTGATCGCACCGATGTCGGTGGGCCCCGAGCGCTATCTGCGCTTTCCGCCGAACGGTTTTTCGCTGCGCTGGTATGCCGAGTATTTCGCCGATCCCGACTGGGTGAACGCGACGCTGTTCAGCCTGGAAGCCGGCGTCATCGCGACGCTGGCAGCGACCGTGATCGGCACGATGCTGGCGCTGGCGCTCGTCCGCGGCCGCCTGCCCGGCAAGGGGCTGATCGAACTGCTGGTGATCGGGCCCGTCATCGTGCCGCATATCGCTCTGGCCGTGGCGATGTTCCTCGTCTTCGAGCAGCTGCGCCTGACCGGCACGCTGCTCGGTTTCGCCATGGCGCACACCATCCTGGCGCTGCCCTTCGTCGTCTTCACCGTGCTGGCGGCGCTTTACCGATTCGACGCCGATCTGGAGCGCGCTGCTGTGTCGTGCGGAGCAAGTCCGCTGCGCACCTTCCGCCATGTCACGCTGCCGTTGATCGCGCCGGGCGTCGTGTCGGCGGCACTGTTTGCCTTCATCATCTCCTTCGACGAGGCGGTGGTGTCGTTCTTCATTTCGAACCTCGACCGCAAGACGCTGCCGCGCAAGATGTTCGAGGACATCGACTACAACATCTCGCCGACGCTGGCGGCGGTCGCGACCATGCTGACGCTCCTGACCGTCGCCGCGCTGGTTGGCAGCCACTTCGTCAAAAGCCGCCTCGACCGGCGCACGCGATCGGCCGAGCCATGACAGCCGTCTCATTGGTCCAAACACAACAGAAGGGGAGCATCGCGCTATGAGCATCGACAGCAAGACTTCGACGACGACACGACGCCAAGCGACCAGACGCCAAGCAACTCGGCGCGACGTGCTCGCGGGAGCCCTGGCGGCGACGAGCTTCGCGATTGGCGGCCGCGCCCTGGCCCAGTCGAAGGAGGTCATCATCGCCACGACCGGCGGCCTGATGGAGCGCAGCCTGCAGGAGCATTTCTACAAGCGCTTCGAGGCCGAGACCGGCATCAAAGTGCGCTCGGTGCCGATCGAACTCCCCGACCAGTGGGCCCGGGCCCGCGCCGGGCAGCGCAGCGGCAACATTCCCTTCGACGTCGTCACGGCGACGCCGCCGGACCTGATCCAGCATGCCGATCTGATCGAGCCGATCGACTGCGCCGGCCTGCCGGGCATCGTGGCCCATGCGCTGCCCAATGGCTGTTTTCCGCGCGGCATCATCCGGACGGCCGGCGGCATGGCGCTGACCTGGAGCAAGAAGGCGTTCCCCAATGGCGGGCCGCAATCCTGGACCGATTTCTTCGACGTCGCGAAGTTCCCCGGGCCGCGCTCGCTGCCCGATACGGGCGACCGCGAATGGTGGGTGCCGCTGGCAGCATTGCTGGCCGACGAAGTTGCGCCCGACAAGGCGTTCCCCATGGATGTCGACCGCGCCTACAGGAAGCTCGACGCGCTCAAGCCCCATATCGCGGCCTGGTGGAAGAGCGGCGACAACGCGATGCAGATCATGCGCGGCGGCGATGCCGTGATGATGATGGTCTATTCGAGCCGCTCGGTCCCGCTCGCCAAGAGCGGCGAGTTCGACTTCACCTGGAACCAGGCCATCCGCGACGTCGGCAACTGGGCCGTGCTCAAGGGCAGCCCCAATGTCCAGAACGGCGTAAAATTCCTCGACTTCTTCGTGCAGGACGGCAAGGAGCATGTTGCTTTCAGCGAGAAGGTCTCGTTCGATTCCAACAACCGCGAGGCGCCTGGTCTCGTGCCGCCGGAGGAACGGCGGTTCCGGCCGTCATGGCCCGATAACTGGTCGAAACTCGTCATCGCCGATTACGACTGGATCGCCGCCAACCGCAACGCCCTGCGCGAGCGCTGGGTCACCTGGCTGACGAAGTAAGCCCGATCGCCATCCTGCCGGCGCCGCCCGAGCGGCGCCGGCTATCCCGTTCGGCAGGAATGAAGCCCGCATGCTCGTCAATTATCCCGAGGCCGCGCATTGGCAGGTCGATCCGTCCCGGCAGGATCTGGTCGACGAGATGCGCGCCCGCCCGCGCGGCCCCCACAGCCATGACCTGCAGCGGCTGCTGCACCGCATGCGCTGGACCGGCGTCGGCAAGCGCCACGTCCTGATCACGCTCGATCCCGGGCGGCGCTGGATGCTGGCCCGCCTGCCGGGGCAGCGTGGCGCTCCGGTCGAGACCTTCCCCAACCGCGTGTTCACGAGCCTCATCGAGGCCGAATGGGCCGTCTTCGCCATGCGCTGGGAAGCGCTGACGGGACAGAAGCTCGACTGAAGGACTGCCTGCATCATGAGAGATACCACCGCCGTCCTTGGCTATGCCTGGCCGCTCGTCGTTTCGCCGGGCGAGACCGTGACCTTTCACCTGTCCAGCCCGACGCTCGATGCGGCCCAGGCCCGCATCGTCCGGGTGCGCTGTGCCGATCCCGACCCGGACGGCCCGGGCCTGAAGCTGAGTGAGCCCGGCAGCGCCATCGACGGCCGGGTCGCGCTGCGCGACCAGCCGATCCATCCCGGCTCGGCCGCGATCATCGCCGACAGGCCCGCGCTGACCGCGGCAAGCCTGGCGGCCGGCTGCTTCATCTACCCGACGGCCCCGCTTGCCGGTGCCCAGACCGTGATGTCGCGCTGGCGCGCCGATCTCGGCCAGGGCTGGCGCCTGGGGCTCGACCAGGCTGGGCATCTCGTCTTCGAGGCCGCCAGCGCGGCCGGCACTGCGACCATCACCTCCGCCAGGCCGGTGCTCGAGCGCGAATGGGTTTTCGTCGGCGCGAGCTATGACGCCGCCAGCGGCGTGATCACGCTGATCCAGCGCAGCCTGGACTCAGCTGGCGGGCGCGACAGCAGCAGTGTCACGACCGGCCAGGCTCCGGTAGGCCTGGCCTGGCCCACTGAGACCGCGCTCGTCTTCGCTGCGCACGCTCTTGAGGGTGGCGCGGACCCGCTCACGGGCGGCCATTTCGACGGCAAGATCGATCGGCCGCGCCTGTTTCGCGAGCCCTTGTCCGAAGAGACCTTGCGGCGGGCCTGCGAGACGCTGGCGCCGTCGCCTGCCGATCCCACGCTGGTCGGCGCCTGGGATTTTTCGCAGGAGATGGCCAGCGACCGGGTGCGCGACCTTTCGACCAACCGGCTCGACGGCCAACTCCGGCACATGCCCATGCGCGCCATCGCCGGCGCCAACTGGGACGGCTCGGTGGTGCAATGGACGGAGCGGCCCGAGCTTTATGGCGCGATCCATTTCCACAGCGACGACATGGCCGATTGCGGCTGGCAGCCCGATCTGACGCTCGACGTTCCCTCAGACTGGCGCAGCGGTTTCTACGCGCTGAAGCTGACCGCCCGCGAAGACAGCGACGATCCCGTCGAAAGCTATGTCTCCTTCTTCGTGCGGGCTCCCCTCGGCCAGGCGAAGGCCAAGCTCGCTCTGGTGGCGACGACGGCGACCTTCCTCGCCTATGCCAACAGCGCGCTGCGGCTCGATCAGGTCCATGCCGAGGCCATGCTGGAGGGCGTCATCGCGCTCTCCCGCGACGACGTCTACATCCAGGAGCACCGCGAACTCGGTCTCTCGACCTACGACACCCATAGCGACGGCAGCGGCTGGTGCTACTCCACCGCCAAGCGCCCGATCCTCAACATGCGGCCGCTCGGCAACACCTTCAACTACGTCAACGACACGCACATCATCGACTGGCTGGAGGAGCTCGGCTTCGACCACGACGTGATCACCGATTGCGACATCGACCGGCATGGCGCGCAGCTGCTGGAGGCCTATGACTGCGTGATCACGCCGTCGCATCCCGAATACTACAGCCGCAACATGATCGACGCCTTCGACGCCTATCAGCGCGGCGGCGGCCGGCACATCTATCTCGGCGGCAACGGCTTCTACTGGCGCATCGCCTGGCATCCGACGGAGCCCTTCCAGATGGAGATCCGCCGCGGCATGAGTGGCTTGCGCACCTGGGAGGGCGAACCTGGCGAGAACGGCCTGTCCTTCACCGGCGAGCCCTCGGGCCTCTGGCGCACTCATGGGCGGCCGCCGCAGCGCCTCGTCGGTGTCGGCTTCGACGCCCAGGTCTTCACACGCTCCTACCCCTACGAATGGCTTGAGGATGCGCGTGACCCGCGCGTGGCCTGGCTGGTCGAAGGCGTCGATCTGGCAAAGCCGCTCGGCGATTTCGGACTACGCGGCGGCGGGGCGGCCGGGCTCGAGGTCGATCGTGTCGAGCCGACTTTGGGCTCGCCGCCGCATCTCCTGCGTCTGGCGACGGCCGATCGGCTCGACTATGGCGGTGTACCGACGCTGGAGGAGCTGCGGACGTTGCATCGCGGCACGATGGGCGATCAGAACGCGCTCGTGCGCGCCGATATCGCCTTCTTCCCGACCGCGGCCGGCGGCGCGGTGTTCGCGACCGGCTCGATCGCCTGGTGCTGCGCGCTGACCTGCAACGGCTATGACAACTCGGTCAGCCGCGTGACGGGAAATGTCCTGCGTCGTTTCCTGGACCCGGCGCCTTTCGAGGGCTTCGACGACTGAACCGGGGCGGCCGGGAAACCGGCCACTCGCTCCTGCGGGCGGTCGATGGCTCAGGCCAGGCTGACGAGATCGGACGCCGCACGCAACTGGGCCAGGAGCATCGCCTTGCCGGGAACCGTTCTGCAGCCGCGTGCGGCGGCGGTCGCGAGAAACGGCGTGACCTCCGGTGTCATGACGACTTCAGCCGCGATCGCGCCCGGAGGAAGGCGGGAGGCATCGAGCGGCAGCGCATCGCCATCTCTCATGCCGAGCGAGGTGGTGTTGATCGCGATGTCGCAGGCGGCGGCATCGGGCTCGCTGACAGCGATGCGGCAGGCGGGATAGGCACGATTGACCGCGGCAGCGAGTTCGCGCGCCTTGTCCGCAGACCGATTCACAATGGTCAATTCCCCGGCACCCGCCTCGGCCATAGCAAAGGCGATCGCGCGGCCTGCGCCGCCGGCCCCCGCCTGCAGCACCCGGGCTCCCCGGATCTCGACGCCGGCCGCGATCAACCCGCCGACGAAGCCGAGACCGTCGACATTGTCACCGTGCAGGCTGCCGTCAGGGTTGCGACGCACGAAATTGACCGCGCCCACCAGCCGCCCACGCTCGCCGACGGAATCGAGGAGGTCGAGGACGGCGATCTTGTGGGGGATCGTGACGCCGAACCCGGCGACGTTGCGCAGGATTCGTAGCGTCGCGAGAACCTTGGACAGGTCAGCCGGAGCGACGTGGAGAGGGGAGACAGCCGCATCGATGCCGCGCCCGGCGAAATGCTCGTTGAGCAGTGTCGAGCCGATGATATGGGCAACCGGGTCACCCAGAATGAACAGGATACGCGTCTTGCCGGAGATGCGGGTCATGCAAGGCTTTCAGGCAAGGACGGCTTTCAAGCAAGCGAGTCTTTCGGGCAAGCGGTCGGGCTCAGGCGGCGGCGCGGCTGCCCGCCGCGACCGCCGCCAGGGCCGTGTCGGCTACCGCCAGCGCCTCGTCGATCTCCGCCTCGCCATGGGCGGCGGACAGGAACATGTTATGGCGCGGGTGGAAATAGACCCCGCGCGCCAGTGCCGTCTGGCAGAACAGATTGCCCTTGGCGAAATCGGCGTCGTCCTCGAACAGGATCAAGGGCATCTGCACCGGGCCGCTCTGGCGCAGGGCGACTCCGTGGCGTGCGGCCGATGCGTCGATCCCGTCGCGCAGGCGCGTCCCCATCGCCTCCAGCCGCGCGACGATGTTGTCGCGGCGCAGCACGGTGAGCGTCGCCACGGCGGCTGCCATCGGCACCGCGGCGCACCAGAACGAGCCTGTCACGAAGACCTGCGAGGCCGCCTGGCGCAGCCAGTCCCGGCCGGTGACGGCGGCAAGCGCGTGGCCATTGGCGATGGACTTGCTCCAGGCCGCGAGATCGGGCCTGACACTGAGGCGCTCCCAGCTGCCAGCGAGATCGAGCCGGAAGCCGGCCCGGACCTCGTCGAGGATGAGCGCGGCGCCCGTCTCGTCGCAGACGGCGCGCGCGGCGGTGGCGAAACCCTGTGTCGGCAGTTCCTGGTCGCGCGCGAGGTCATGGCGATAGGCCGAGACGATGACGCCGGCCAGGTCGTCGCCGGCCTCGGTTGCGGCCGCGCGCAGGCTCTCGGCATCGTTGAAATCGTAGTAGAGGATATGGGCGCGATCCTCCGAGGTCACGCCGAGGACCGAGGGCGAGCACCACGGCACGGCGCCGTGATAGGCGCCGCGTGCCGCCAGCAGCTTGCGCCGCCCGGTGCCGGCGCGCGCGATGGTCGCGCAGCTCGTGGTGGCGTCGGTGCCGTTCTTCTGGAACTGCGTCCAGTCGGCATGCGCGACCGTATCGACAAGGAGTTCGGCGAGCTCGACCATTACCTCGGCGGGGCCGTTCATGCAGTCGCCCAGGCGGGCCTGGCGCTCGGCCGCAGCCTCGACCTCGGGATGATGGTGGCCGAGAAGATTGGGGCCCCAGCTGCACATGAAGTCCAGATATGAGCGCCCGTCCACGTCCCAGAGCCGGCAGCCCTCGGCGCGTGCAAAGAACTGGGGATAGCCTTCCGGCAGCCTGTTGGCGTGGAGATGTCCCCACATGCCGCCCGGAACCACACGCAGCGCCCGATCCCGCAGCGCCGCATCGACGGAATTCTTGATCTCGGACATGGCTATCCTCCGATGCGGATATATCATATAGTACGCTTGGCTTGGCAAGGGGTTTTGCGTATGCGGGACGGTCTCCGCAATGATGGCGAAAAAGGCCACGCTCCCGAGGCCAGTTCGACAGCGGCACGCCGGAGCGGCGTGGCAAACGACATGCCGAGGACGGGGCCCTGTGCGCAGCGCCGGAGTCCTGAGGAATCAACAAGGAGAGGGGATCACATCATGCGGGCAGGACAGATGAAGGCGGCCTTGGCGCTCGGTATTGCCGTATCGCTGGCGGGGCCGGTGTCGCCGATACGGGCCGCCGATACACGCCCGCTCGTCGTGGCCAGGAACATGGACATCACCTCGCTCGATCCGGCGCGATCATTCTGCGACACCTGTCAAATCTACCTGTCGGCGGTCTATCAGACATTGGTCACGCTGGCCGCCGACAACAGGACGCTTGCGCCCAACCTTGCCACCTCCTGGGAAGTCAGCCCCGACCAGACGCGCTTCGTTTTCAAGCTGGCGCCCAACGCCGTCTTCTCCGATGGCGCGCCGGTCACCTCGGCCGATGTCGCCTGGTCGCTGACACGGCTGAAGAACATGAAGTCGGATGCGTCGTTCCTGATGGAGGCCCTGACTGCGGTCGAGACGCCTGACGACAAGACTGTCGTGCTGCGCACGGCGCAGCCCAATTCCGAGTTCCTGAACATGCTGGCTTCGTCCTATGCCGGCATCATCAACCGTAAGGTCGCGGAGGCCAACGGCGCGGTGGGCGGGGAGAATGCCAGCACGGTCGACCAGGCCGACAACTGGTTCTTCGCCAATTCGGCCGGCAGCGGCCCCTACAAGCTCGCGCTCTATCGCAATGGCGACCAGCTGCGCCTGGTCTCGAACGACAAGTTCTGGGGCGCGGCGCCGAAGGTCGCCGAGGTCATCATCAAGCAGGTGCCCGACGCGGTGGCGCAACTGCAGATGCTGCAGACAGGCGGCGCCGATGTGGCGATGCAGATCGATCCCGATACGGCCGCCTCGGTCAAGGATCCAAACCTCGTGCTCGATACCGTGCCGAGCTATAACTTCATCTACCTGGCGCTGGGCGTCGGCGCCAAAGACAACACGGTTCCGCTGACCAGGCCTGTCCGCGAAGCGATCGCGGCGGCGATCGACTATCAGGGGCTGATCGACTTCACCGTCGGTGGCAAGGGCCGGCCGCAGCCGGTCGCGATCCCCAACGGCTTCCCCGGCACCACCGACCTGCCGATACCCAAGCAGGATCTCGCACTCGCCAAGGCCAAGCTGGCCGAGGTCGGGCAGCCCAACGGCTTCACGATGAAATCGGCCTATCCGGCGGTCAATTCCTACGGCGTCGATCTCTCGCTGATGATGCAGAAGCTGCAGCAGGATCTCGGCCGCGTCGGCATCAAGCTCGAGCTTGAGCCGATAACCTTCGCGGTCTGGCGCGAGCGCATCGCCAAGGACGGCATCCCGATCACCGCGTCCTATTATGCGCCCGACTATTTCGGCACGGTGCAATATGTCCAGTTCTTTTCGATGATGAGCACGAGCTCCTGGGTCAAACGCTCCCATGCCGACAAGGTGCAGGGCGTGGTCAACGAGAAGGAAGGCGAACTCCTCAAGCAGGCGCTGGCCGCCACACCGACTGAGGCCGAGCGGATCTATCGCGAGATCGCGCTCGAGATGATCGGCGACAAGGTCATCATCCCCGTCGTCAGCCCGGATCTGATCCTGGCCTCGCGCAAGGGCGTGACCGGTGTGCGCTACAGCGCCTGCTGCAATCTCGCGCTCAGTCAGGTCGGGCGGCAATAGCGCGCCTGGCCGGCAGAGCCGATGCTCAAAGTTGCGCTGCAACGACTGGCGATGATGCCGTTCCTCCTGCTCGGCATCGTCACAGTCGCCTTTTTCCTCTCGCAGTTCACCAAGGGCGACCCGCTGGTCGCCCTGATCGGCGAACGGCAGATGAACAATCCCGTCATCGTCGCCGCCGCCAAGGAGCGCTGGGGCCTCGATCGGCCCCTAGTCGAGCGCTACGTCGTCTATGTCCGCAACCTGCTGCATGGCGACATGGGCACCTCGTTCCGCACGCGCCAGCCCGTGGCAAGCGATCTGGCCCAGCGGCTGCCGGCGACGCTGGAACTCGTCGTCGCCGCGGTGCTGCTCGGCGGCAGCGTCGGCGTCGTCCTCGGCATCCTGGCGGCGAAATTCCGCGATGGGCCCGGCGACACGGCCATCCGCATTTTTGCACTCGTTGGCTCGTCGGTACCGATGTTCTGGCTCGGGCTGATCGCTCTCTTCATCTTCTTCGCCACGCTGGGCTGGTCGCCAGGGCCCGGCCGGCTCGACACGCGCTCCCTGCCGCCGCCCTTCGTGACCGGCTTCTTCACGATCGACGCAGGCCTCGCCGGGCAAGGGCGCACGCTGCGCGAGGCGCTCGCCCATCTCGTGCTGCCGGCCCTGATGCTGGGCTGGACGGTGGTGGGCATCGTCGCCCGTCTAGTGCGCGCGAGCATGATCGAGGTGCTGTCGCAGGATTACATTCTGGTCGCGCGCGCCAAGGGGGCGGGCGAGGGCCGTGTCCTGCTGACGCACGCACTGCGCAACGCGCTGATGCCGACCTTGACGATCCTGGGCTTCACCTTCGCCTATCTGATCACCGGGGCCGTCCTGACCGAGACGATCTTCTCATGGCCCGGCATCGGCTCCTACGCGGTCGAGGCCGCGCGCCAGCTCGATTATCCCGCCATCATCGGCGTCACGATCATCGGTGGCGCCGCCTTCCTGCTGACCAACCTGGTGACCGACATCGCCTATGCCTTCGTCGATCCGCGCCTGAGGGATCGCCGGTGAGCGCAGCCCTTCCCGAAGCGGCGGCGGTTGCGCGCCGAGGCCGCCTGCGCCGGCTCGCTGCGCTGCTCGATCCGCGCGCCGGTCCCGCGCGCTGGCCGGTCCTGATCGCGCTCGTGACGATCCTCGCATGGGTCGTCGTCGGCGCGACCATCGATCTGTGGACGCCTTACGATCCGGTCGCCCTGGCCGGCCGCCGCCTGCAGCCGCCGAGCGCCGGCCACTGGCTCGGCACCGACGCGCTGGGACGCGACGTGCTGGTGCGCACGCTCTACGGCGTGCGCTTCTCCTTGCCGGTGGCGGTTGGCGTCCTGGTCACGGCGGTCGCGATCGGATGCTTTCTGGGCGCTCTTGCGGGCTATTTCGGCGGCGTCCTGGACGGCGCGCTGATGCGGCTTGCCGATGTGACGCTGTCCTTCCCGCCCATGCTTCTGGCCATGGCGATCGCCGCCTCGCTCGGGCCTGGACTGTTCAATGCCGGCCTGGCGATGGTCATTGTCTGGTGGCCGATCTATGCCCGGCTGATGCGGGCGCAGGTGCTCTCGGTCCGCTCGCTCGAGCATGTCGACGCGGCCGTGGCGATGGGCGCCTCATCCCCGCGCATCCTCATCCGGCACGTGCTGCCGCTGTGCTGGACGCCGATCCTGGTCAACGCCACGGTCGATATCAGCCAGGTCATACTGCTCGTCGCGGGCCTGAGCTTCATCGGCCTCGGCGCCCGCCCGCCGACCCCGGAATGGGGCCAGATGATCGCCGAGGGCGCCACGAACTTCTACAACTGGTGGATCGCCGCAGGGCCGGGCCTTGCGATCCTCTCACTCTCGCTCGCCTTCAGTTTCATCGGCGATGGCCTGCGCGACCTGCTCGACCCGCGCTCACGGTGATCGGGGGCGTCCAGCGTGGGGGTCATGCGCTTGCGGGGCGACGGCGTCTGTTGCATCGCCGTCGACAGGTCCGAGGTGTCTTGAAGCTACCAGGGAGGAGTTCGAGAACGCTCCGGCAATGGATTTTGCCAACCGCGAACAATCCGAAGCCGCAAAACAGGGCCACGCCTCATTTCCGAATTTGCATCCAATGGAGCCCGCTTCATGGCTGCGGTCCAATCCACATGATGAGGGCCGGCATTGGCCGATTGTGTTGCAGGACCTCTCGATAAAGTCGAACGCATCCGCCTCGGCGGCGTCCCGGGTCCGGTAGAGCTTGCTTCTGATCCGCTCCGTTTTCAGGAGTGAAAAGAAGCTCTCCATGGTGGCGTTGTCCCATTGCGGACCTGATCGGGCCAGCTCGGGCCGAACGCGAATGCCCTCGCTTCCAGAACTGACGTTGCGCCTATTCAGAAGCCGCGATGGTCCGTTCGAGCAGGGCCATGGCTGCGGCGCCATCCGCTGCGTTCGGTGCCGCGGTGGTTTCGCCCCGCGCGGCCCGGACGAAGTCGCCGAGCAGGGCGTGATAGCCCTTGTGATCTTCATTGGCCGCGGCCGTGAAATTTGGCTCCCAGACCAGCGTATCCTGCCCGTCGATCAGGCTCGCCTCGGGTTTCGAGACCTTGAAGGGCGGATTGCGGAAATAACGGACCTCGTGGAGGTTGCGCACCTCGACGCGGGCATGATCACCCATGACCTGCCACCATTCCATCGGCGTGCCACGCGATTGGTGCGTACCCATAACGAGCGTGCCGATGCCGCCATTGGCGAAGCGGAAATCGACATGGAGCAGCAGCTTGCCCGGCGCCAATTCGTGCCGCCTTGCGCCGACCGAGGCGACCTGCCCCATCAAATGCGGCACCAGATCGAAATAATGCACGCAATGATGCAGATAAAAGCCGGAATAGTCCGGATCCTTGGCGAAATAGCTTGGCGCGGTCATGTACTGCCCGAGGAAGCTCGCCGTTTCCCCGAACTCCGTCGAGCCGATGACATTCGCCGCGATGCGATTGGCCGTCGAGTAGCGCTTCATGAAGCCAAGCACGACCGGTACCTTGCGTCGCGCCGCGGCTTCAGCCAGCTCGGCGGCCTGCTTGGCCGTCGGCGCCGGCGGTTTCTCGATGAAAAGCGGCAGGCCGCGCACGATCGCGGCGAGCCCGATCTCGTGATGCAGGCCGGGGCCGACGGCAAGCCCGACGGCGTCGAGATCATCGCGCGCGAGCAGGTCGCGCCAGTCGCGCAGACGGCTGGCCTCGGAGACGCCATAGCGCCGGCCGGTTGCGTTCAGCCGCGCTTCATCCGTGTCGCAGAGCGCGACGACTTCCACATCATGCCGCGTCAATTGCGGCAGCAGCATCTCGTTGGCATGGGTGCCGCAGCCGACCCAACCGATACGCAATGCGCCTGTCTTGGGAAATGCGCCTGTCTTGGAACCTGTCATGCCGTCCTCCCGGCGAAGGCGAGCGCGGCCTTGAGGAAGGCGATGCTGGCGGCCAGCGGCTCGTCCTCGTTTTCTGTCGGCGCGCGCCATTGGGCGAGCGGCGTGCCGGCCCGCTCATCGCTGCGCCGGAAGGGTTCGAGCACGATCGGCCCGCGATAGGCGACGTCGCGCAGGGCTCGTGTGATCGCGGGCCAGTCGATATGGCCGGAGCCGACGAAGCCGCGGTTGTTCTCGTTGGCCTGGAAATGCACGAGCTTCGATCCGGCTCTGCGAATGGCATCAGTGAGATCGAATTCCTCCATGTTCATATGGAAGGTGTCGAGCATTACGCCGACAGCGGAGCTGCCGACGCGCTCGACGATTTCGAGCGCGTGGCGGGTCGTGTTGCAGATATCGGTCTCGAAGCGGTTGAGCGGTTCGACGCCGAGCTGGATGCCGGAATCGGCGGCGCGCCGGCCGGCTTGCGCGAGCCCCGCGACGATGGCGTCGATGCGGCGTTTGCGTTCGCTCGCATCGACGGGGGCGGGCGCCCGACCAGCGAAGACCAGCGGAGCGCCATAGAGTGGGCCGCCGACGATGGTCGCGCCCAAGGCGGCGGCGATATCGACGCAAGCGTCCAGATAGGCGATGCCGGCCTTGTGAGCGCCGATCTCGGCGCTGGCGAGGTCGCGGGTGAGATTGACCCGGGCGGCCAGCACGCAGGACAGGCCGGCGTCCCTGATTGCCGCGCGGGTCTCGGCGAGGTCGAGCTCACCCGGCTCGGGAACCAGGAGCTCGACGACATCGGCTCCGGCCCGTTTGATCCGCTGGAAGCAGTCGAAATGCTCGCGCGCGAAGGGCCGCGCATAGAACATCGAGATGACCCCGATGGAATTCGTCATCATGATTTCACCGCTCCGGCCGTGAGTCCGCCCACGAGCCGCCTTTGCACGAGGAGAAAGAGGAAGGTCACCGGCAGCGCGATCAACGTGCCGCCGGCCGTGAGAAGGCCCCACTGGATGGTGAATTCACCGATGAAGAGCTGCAGCGCGACCGTGACGGTGCGCACTGCCTGGCCCGAGAGCATCATGGCGAAGAGATATTCGTTCCAGGAGGTGATGAAGATGTAGATGCCGGCCGTCGCGACGCCGGGCATCACCAGGGGCAGGATGATCAGTCGGATGGTCTGTAAGCGGCTGGCGCCGTCGATCGTCGCGGCCTCGTCGAGATCCTTGGGGATCGCGTTGAAATAGCTCGTCAGCATCCAGATCGCGAAGGGGATCGCGAAGGTCGAATGGCCCAGGATAACGCCGAGGAAACTGTCGATCAGACCGAGCCGCCGCATCATCAGGAAGAGCGGGATGATCAGCAGCACGACCGGGAACATGTTGATGACCAGGAAGCCGGTGAGCAGCATCTGCCGACCGCGAAAGCGGAAGCGCGAGAAGGCATAGGCCGCCGGAATGCTGACGCCGAGGCCGAGCAGGCTGGCGCCGATCGCGATGATCAGGCTGTTGCCCAGGCTGCTGGCAAAACTCGTGCGCGCGATTAGGTCGTTGTAATGCTGCAGCGTTGCCTGGCGCGGCCAGTAGTTCAGCGGCCAGGCCGAGAGTTCGACTTGGGGCTTCAGCGAGGTCAGGATCATCCAGGCGTAAGGGCCAAGCGCAAACAGGACGATCAGCAGGACGGGAAGCTCGACCTCCAGCACGCGCCGGGCATAAGAGCGGCGTTCGATCATGTCTCGATGCCCCGCGCCGCGCGCCTGACATAAAGCACGACGACCGCCAGCAGCATCGCGGTCAGGATCAGCGCCAGCGCCGCGCCATAGCCGAATTCCATGCTGCTCGAAGCGCGCAGGAAGGCGTAGAGCGGCAAGGTATGCGTGGCATAGCCCGGCCCGCCGCCGGTCATCACCAGGATGACGTCGAGCGAATTCGCCACCCAGATCGTGCGCAGCAGCAGCGCGGTCGCGATCACGTCGGCGATGGCGGGCAGGGTCACGTAGAACAATTGCTGGCGCGCCGTGGCGCCGTCGATCTCGGCCGCCTCGTAGAGTTCAGCCGGCACGGTCTGCAGTCCCGCGAGGATCGTTACAGCGAAGAACGGAAAGCCCTGCCAGATCAGCGCCAGCATGATGGCGTAGAGCGCGGTATCGGGCCGCGCCAGCCAGGCGATCGGCGCCGCAATCAGGCCAAGACGCAAGGCGATGTCGTTGATGATGCCGAGGTTGAAGTCGTACATCCAGGTCCACATCAGCCCGATGATGACGCTCGGCAGCGCCCAGGGGATGATGACGAGCGACCGCGCCAAGCCGCGCCACCAGAAGCTCTGATTGAGCAGCAGGGCCGCGACGAGCCCAAGCAGGAACTGCAGCCCGACGACGCCGGTGATCCAGACGAAGGATTGACTGAGGGAGATCCAGAAGACCTCGTCGCGGGCGATCCTGGCGAAGTTGCCGAGCCCGACGAAGCGGGCATTGTCAGGGTCGTAGAGCAGGTAGTCCTGCAGGCTGAGCCAGGCCGTCTGCGCGACGGGGACGAGCACGACGCCTGCCGTGATCAGAATGGCTGGGAGCAGGAACCAGAATGGCATCGAGCCGCGCCCAAGGGGCGGCCTGCCTCTGTCCGTGGTGGTAAGCGAAGCCACGATGCGAACCTGTCGAAACGAGGGCAAGGGGCGGGGGCCGGCCGTCCGGTCGCCGCCAGTCGCGTCAGCCATGGAAATGCTGCTCGATCGCACGCATCATTTCGTCGGGCTGGATCTGGCCGAGCAGCGCCCTTTGCATGTTGGCCGGCCAGATCCGGGCGATGAAGTCCGGCGTCTTCGGCGAATCCGGCAATGACGCTGCAAAGGGCAGCGAGGCGGCGCTGGCGTCGACGAAGCGCTTGGGATGCAGCGTCCAGTCCTTTGCCGCCGAGGACGCGATCGGCAATTGTCCGGTGAATTTGTTGAGCACCACGTTGTTCTCCGCGGTGGAGAGGAAGGCGCACCATTTGAAGGCGGCCTCGCGCGCCTTGCTGACGGCGAAGACGGCGTTGGATTCGTCGCCGAAATAGGTCCAGCCCTTGCCGTCCGGGCCACGTGGCACCGGCACGGCCGAGACCTTGTCGGCGAGCACGCCGACGATTTCGTTCGCCGAGCCGACATGGTGGATGGTCATGGCGGTGCGGCCCGCCTTGAAGCTGTCGACGATCTGCCGGAAGCTGTCGGTCGGGGCTGAGGCTGGCACGACCTTGTCCTTGAGCGTGAGATCGACGAACCAGCGATTGGCAGCGAGCGCTTTTTCGCTGAGCATGCCGCCCTTGTCGAAGCTGGCGCCGCCGCCGAGCACGAACGGCCCCCAATGGTCGAAGCCGCCGCTGCCGCCGCGCAGGCCGAAGCCCGAGACGTCGGCCTTGGTCAATGCCTTGGCCGCGCTACGGAAATCCTCGAAGGTCGCGGGCGGTTTCAGGCCCGCCTGCTCGAACAGATCCTGCCGGTAGTAGAGATAGAGCACGACATATTGCAGCGGCAGGTAATATTGCTTGCCGTCGGCGCCCTTGTTGAGCTTCCAAATGTTGTCGGCGATGTCGCTGCGCCCGGCCCAGCCGGCGATCAGGTCGTCGATCGGTGCAAGCGCCTTCATCTGCTGGAAGCGCGCGGCCCAGGACAGGCGGACCATGGCGCAATCGGGACCGTTGCCTGCGACGAGCGCAGCGAAGAGGCGGGTCTGGTAGTCGTTGCCGCCACCCCAGGGAATGCTCTCGGCCTGAACCTTGATACCGGGATTCTCGGCTTCGAACTTGGCGACGAGTTCAGCTGGCGAATGCTGCGGATTGTCGAAATGATACCACCAGCGCACGGTCGTTGCGCCCTGAGCGATGGCGGGGCGGGCGAGAGGGGCGGTAAGCGGGATGGACAGTGCGCTTGCGCCCGCTAACTTGATGAAAGTCCTGCGTTCCATGGTTGGTTTCCTCCGGTTTTTTTATCGTTGAGGTGGTCGGCAAGGTAGCGACCGCCGGCCGTGAGCATGGCGGCGGCCGCAGTGAGTTCCCGGCTCATGCGCAGGCAGCCATGCACGACGCCGGGAACGTGGTCGAAACGGAAGGGCACCCCGGCTTCGCTGAGGCGCCGCGCTAGCTCGATCGTGTCGTCGCGCAGCGGATCGAGCCCCGCGGCGGAGAGATAGAGCGGTGGCAGGTCCGTGAGATTCGACCGGACGGGAGCGGCTAGGCTCAGCGTTCCATCGGGCTCGCCGCCGAGAAAATTGTTCCAATACCAGCGCATGTTCGCGCTGGTGAGCAGGTAGTCACCGCCGCCGAAGGCCGCATGGCTCGGTGTCGAGAAATCGGGCTCGTAGCAGCCATAGAACAGCGCTGCGGCCGAGAGGGACGGCAGGCCTTCGTCGCGCCGGCGCAACAGCGCCGCAAGCGCCAGATTGGCGCCGGCGGAATCGCCTGCCACGGCGATTCCGCCGGCGGGAATGGCTTTGCCCAGGCCGCCCTGCTCCACGAAGGCGATGGCGGCTATGAGATCGTCGAGCGGCGCGGGGAAGGGGTGTTCGGGCGCGAGCCTGTAATCGACGCCGAGGACAGCGCAGCCCGCTGCGACCGCGAGATGGCGCATGGTGCCGTCGTGGGTCTCGACCGAGCCGAAGGTCCAGCCACCGCCATGGGCATAGACGATGACGGCGGACACCGGTGCGGCTTCGGGTTGATAAAGCCTCGCGCGCATGGCGGTGCCCGCGGTGGGAATGGCAAGATCGCGCGCCGGGATGGCTGGAGCGCCTTCGTTCCAGGGTCGTGCCGCGGCATCGACGGTCGCGCGCGCCGCGGCGATCGGCGCCGTGCGGAAATCGAAGGCCGGACCGGTGCGCATGCGCTCCAGAATCGCCTCCATCTGTGGATCGATCCAGGGCTGCATCAGGCTTCTCCGTCGCGCAGGACGATGGTGTCGATGTGCTCTGCGATCGCCCGCGACAAGCCGCCACCGTCACGGGCCTCGAGCAATGCAAACAGCGCCCGATGGCGAGCGGCTGTCTCGACCAGCGGGCGGCGATGCCCCGGCGCCCAGAGCTTCGAGCGATGCGAATGCAGCGTGCAGCGGGTCAGGATCTGTTCGAGCGCGTCCAGCCCGGAGAGCCGGAAGATGGTCAGGTGGAAAGCCATGTCCAGCGCGATCAGGGCATATTCGTCGCCGGCGGCGGCGGCCGCGTCCATATCGGTCTGGATGGCGTGCAGACGCTCCAAATTGCCGCTATCGACATGCTGCACCGCCCGCAATGCGCCGCGGAGTTCGATGCGGCGACGCAAGGCCAGAATTTCCTCCGCCTCCTCGGGGTCGAGCCGGGTGACCATGGTGCCGCGATGGCCGGAGCGGGTGACGAGCCCGTCCTCCTGCAGGCGGAAGAGGGCTTCACGGATCGTGCCCTGGCTGCAGCCATGCTCGCGCGCCATGCCGAGTTCGGTCAAAGCGCTCTCGGGGCGCAGATCATTGATCATGATCTGTCGCTTCAGCGACTCGTAGACCACGTCGCGTGGCCTTGGGATCTGGCTGGGAAGGGATGCATTCATCAATATCGATAATGATAATTGTATCTTCGATGTCAAGCGGCTTGCAAGCTGCAGTCAGCGGGGAGGGGCCTGCCGCGCAGGGCGGGAAACGGGCTTCAGCCGGCGAAGGCGGGAGCGTCGGGTTCCGGGCAGCAAGCCTAAGGGCGAGAGCGGTCTTGGCCCTCTGCGGCCCCCCACATAGTTCCCTTCCCGACAGACGATCTTGGGTGCGCGAGATCGAGTTTGCCGATCCTTCGCAGAGCTTCGAGTGGGCGAACAATCTTGTTCACAGCCGCATTGCGACGTTGCTCAAGTCGAACCGGCGCAGAAGCCTTGCAAGTTGGACAGCATGTGGACAGCGAGGTTTAACGCCGTCGCTGCATATCCCAGGACCAATGCTAAGTCCTTGGGAAGAATGGCGCGCCCGAAAGGATTCGAACCTCTGACCCTCAGATTCGTAGTCTGATGCTCTATCCAGCTGAGCTACGGGCGCGTACCGGAGCAAGCAGCGCGAGGCGTGCCGACCCGATGGCGCGGAGATAGCCGCTCTCGTTCGTCTTGGCAACCCTGAAATGACGCCGGCTCTCTGCCATGTGGACAAGCCTGCCAGCCAGGGCCGGGCGCCTCGCTTGCGAAGGCGTCCCGGCAGGGCAATGCGGCCTGCCGGGGCAAGGGGCGGAGCGCGCTCTAGAAATTGACCTTGTCGGCGCCCTTGAGCTGCAACTCCTCGCGGGCATCCTCGGGCGTCGCGACCTCGAGGCCGAGGCCTTCGATGATCATGCGGGCGGCGCGGACCTGGTCGGCGTTGGATTTCGCCAGCTGTCCCGGCCCGAGCCAGAGCGAATCCTCCAGGCCGACGCGCAGGTTTCCACCCATCGAGACCGCCATCGCCGCGATTGGCAATTGGTGGCGGCCGGCGCCGAGCACCGACCAGTGATACTGGTCGCCGAAGAGCCGGTCGGCGGTGCGCTTCATATGGATGACATCCTCGGGATGCGGGCCGATGCCGCCGAGGATGCCGAAGACCGACTGGACGAAGAAGGGCGGCTTGACCAAGCCTTTGTCGACGAAATGCGCCAGCGTGTAGAGATGGCCAATATCGTAGCACTCGATCTCGAAACGCGTGCCGTTCTCCGCACAGGTGGTCAGGATGTTCTCGATGTCCTGGAAGGTGTTCTTGAAGATGCGGTCCTTCGAGCCTTCGAGATAGGGCCGCTCCCAATCATGCTTGAAGTCCTTGAAGCGGTTCAGCATCGGGTAGAGGCCGAAATTCATCGAGCCCATATTGAGCGAGGCGACCTCGGGCTTGAAATGGGCGCAAGGGCCGAGCCGCTCCTCGATGCCCATGGTCGGTGCACCGCCGGTCGTGATGTTGATGACGGCGTTGGAGCGCTGCTTGATGACCTTCAGGAAGGGCTCGAAGGCTGCCGGCGACTGGTCGGGTTGGCCGGTTACCGGGTTGCGGGCATGGAGATGGACCAGCGCCGCACCGGCCTCGGCCGCGCCGACCGCCGCCTCGATGATCTCGTCGGCCGTCACCGGCAGATAGGGCGACATGGAGGGGGTGTGGATCGCGCCGGTGACCGCGCAGGTGATGATGACTTTGCGGTTCTTCGCCATGGTCTGGCTCCTGTCGATTGAAGTGATCCGGGTTTCTTGAAACTCAGCCCTCATCCTGAGGAGCAGCCGGAGGCTGCGTCTCGAAGGATGCTCCAGTGGTTCCCGGCGCCTCCTGGACCATCCTTCGAGACGCCGCTGTGCGGCTCCTCAGGATGAGGGCTGTGGGATGTATCGCGTTCATGTCGGCTTGCGGCTCGCCGTACGCTTATGCGCCTGCAGGGCTGCAAGTCGGGTGTCGCGCCAGTCGCTCAGGCGCTTGACGCGCTCGGGAGATTGCGTACCGGGCCATTCGCGCATGACCTCGGCGACGGTGTCTTCCCCGAACGGGTTGCCGAGGCCCTCGGACGATTTGACCATGCGGTTCAGAGACTCGGCATAGCGGGCGCAATAATCGGGAATGCCGCCGGGCGCATTGAGTTCGATCGTCTCGAACGGCCCCATGAAGGACCAGCGCAGGCCGAGCCCGTCGCGGATCGTCTTGTCGACATCCTCGGCGCTCGCCACCCCTTCGCCGACGAGGCGGAAGGCTTCCGCCAGCAGCACGGCCTGGAGGCGGTTGAGCACGAAGCCGGGTTTCTCCTTACGCAGCGTGATCGGCACCTGGCCGGCCTGCTCATAGAGCGTCTTGGCGCGGGCGACGATCGCAGGATCGGTCCAGGGCGCGGGCGCGAGCTCGACGATCGGCACGAGATGGGGCGGGTTGACCGGATGGGCGACGAGGCAGCGGGCGCGACCTGCGAGGTTCTCGCTGAAGACGGAGGCCATGATGAAGGAGGTGGAGGAGGCGAGGATGGTCGAGGGCGCCGCGAGCCCGTCCATCTCGGCGAAGAGCGCCTGCTTGGCCTCAATCGTCTCCGGTCCGTTCTCCTGGACGAGTTCGGCGCCGGCCAGCGCGTCCGTGAGACCGGTGGCGACGCGAATGCGGGCAGCCGAGCCCTTGGGATCGTCGACGAGGCCGTGGCTGGCGAGCTCATCGAGATTGGTCGCGATATGGGCGCGGGCCGCCTCGGCCGCGCCCGGCGCGACGTCATGCAGCGCGACCTCGAAACCGTGGCTGGCGAAAACGGTGGCCCAGGCGCGTCCGATCAGGCCGGAGCCGACGATGGCGATCTTTGTCATGCGGGGAGATCCTTCGGAATACGCTTGAAATCCTCAGCCCTCATCCTGAGGAGCGTTCCGCAGGAACGCGTCTCGAAGGATGCTTCAGCAGTCTCCGGAACCTCCTGGAGCATCCTTCGAGACGCCGCTTCGCGGCTCCTCAGGATGAGGGCTGCTGGTGGCAAAAGGTGCAGCATCACAGCCACAGCACCTGCCGGCGCAGCGCCAGATCCTGGCTGAGGGCGCGCGAGGGGCCGGTGTGGACGACCGCGCCGCGCTCCAGCACGACGGTGCGGTCAGACAATGCCAAAGCGAGATCGAGATGATGGTCGACGATCACGATCGCGATCTCCTGTCTCAGCTTGTCGAAGGCCTCGAACAATTCCTCGACGACGGCCGGCGCCAGGCCCTCGAAGGGCTCGTCCAGCAGCAGCACGCGGGTGTCGCCCGAAAGCGCGCGCGCGACCGCCACCATCTGCTGTTCGCCGCCCGAGAGGTAATCGGCCGGGGAATGCCAGCGCTGCTTGATGCGCGGGAAGAAGGCGAAGATCTTGTCGTCGTCCCAATGCGAACCATTGCCGGTCAGGCGCTTGAGCCGGCCGAGTTCCATATTGTCCTTGACGCTCATGCCGGCAAAAAGCCCGCGTCCTTGCGGCACATAGGCGATGCCGGCGCGCGCGATCACGGCTGGCGGCTGCCTGGCGATATCGGAGCCTGCGAGCGTGATCGTGCCGGCCGCCGGCGGGGCGATGCCGGTGATGGTCTTGAGCAGGGTCGATTTGCCGGCGCCGTTGCGGCCAAGCAAGGCGACGATCTCGTTCTCATGCACGTCGAGGGCGACCTGCCGCAGGATATGGCTCTTGCCGTAATAGGTGTCGACGCCGTCGAGCCCGAGCAGCACGGCCTCGCGCGCCGCGCTCTCGCGCGGCTTTTCGGCGAGTGCATGCGCGCCCGAGCCGATATAGACCTCCTGCACGCGCGGCGATGAACGCGCATCCTCGACGGTGCCGTCGACCAGCACCGAGCCCTCGTTCATGACGGTGACGTGGTCGGCGATGGCGAAGACGCGGTCGATATCGTGCTCGACCAGCAGCACGGGCAAATCGATCGAGATCGACTTGATCAGATTGCCGACGCGTTCCCGTTCGGCGGCGGCCAGGCCGGCCAGGGGCTCGTCGAGCAGCAGCACGCGCGGCTTGGTCGCAAGTGCCAGCGACATGTCGAGCAGGCGCTGGCCGCCATAGCTGAGCGAGCCCGCTTCCGCACCCTCGATTCCGCGCAGGCCCATGGTGTCGATGACCTGGCTGGTCTCGTCATTGACCTGCGCCAGCGAGGAGGCGGCGCGCCAAGGCGCGAAGCGCGCGCCTGAGCGTGCCTGCACGGCAAGCCGGACATTCTCCGCGACCGTGAGCGTCGGGAACAGGTTGGTGATCTGGAAGGCGCGCCCGATGCCGGCCTGGGTGATCGCCTCGGGCGAGAGCCCGGCGATCTGGCGCTCGCGCAGCCGGACCTCTCCGCGATCGGGCTTGAACAGGCCTGAGATCAGGTTGAAGGCCGTGGTCTTGCCGGCGCCGTTGGGGCCGATCAGCGCATGCAGGCGGCGGTCCTGCATCGTGATGTCGACGCCCTCGACAGCCTTGATGCCGCCAAAGCTCTTGGCGAGGCCGGTTGCGCGCAGGATCGGCCCATCGACGCTGTCTGCGGGTTTCATGAAGGCCGGCAGCGTCACCGCGCCGGCCTGGCGGGCCGACATCGCCGCATCGCCATCAAGCTGCTTGCGGAAGGGGCGCAGCATACGCTCTCCAACGCCGACGAGACCGGTCGGGGAGAAGACGATAAAGGCGACGAAGAGCAGACCGAACCAGAACAGCCAGTTTTCGGTCGCGCTCGAGAGATAGTCGCGGAAGATGACGAAGAAGAGCGCGCCCAGCGCCGGCCCGAGGAAGGAGCGCATGCCGCCGATGACGACCATGGCCAGCAATTCGCCGGAGAAGGCGACCGAGATCGGGTCGGCCGAGGTCATGCGGTTGTTGAACAGCAGGAGCGAGCCGGCAAGCCCGGTCAGCCCGGCCGAGAGCGTAAAGGCGGCGAGCTTGTAGCGGTCGGTCGCATAGCCGAGGAAACGGGCGCGTTGTTCGTTCTCGCGGATCGCGACCAGAACGGTGCCGACCGGCGAGCGCTGGAAGCGCCAGAGCGCGAAGACCACCACCATGCCGATGGTGGCGACGAGCATGTAGAAGGGCAGGGCCGCCTCGAAATCGATGCCGAGGAAGAGCGGGCGCTTGATGCCGCCCAAGCCATCCTCGCCGCCGGTCACTGCTGTCCAGCGAAAGGCGACGGAATAGGTCATCGCGGCGAGCGCCAGCGTCAGCAGCGAGAAATACACGCCCTTGCGACGCAGGATCAGCGCCCCGAAGGCGAAGGCGATGAGCGCCACAAAGGCGATCGCGAGCAGGATCGGCAAGGCGAACTGGCCGGGGAACCAGTTGCGCTGCACCAGCCCTGCGGCATAGGCGGCAAGCCCGAACCAGGCGCCATGGCCGAAGGAGACGAGCCCGGTCGTGCCGACCAGGATGTTCAGCGCCATGCAGGCGATGGCGAAGACGACGATTTCGGTCGCCGAGGTGGTGCCGAGCCCGATCGCATGCATCAGGGAGGGCAAGGCGAGGAGGCCCGCTGCCGCGATCAGGAGCGGCGCATAGTCGCGCTGGGAGGGTGTCATGGCGTCCCTCACTCGAAGCGCTGGATGCGTTCGCCGAACAGGCCACGGGGCCTGAACAGCAGAACGAGCAGCATCATCAGATAGATCACGGCGGTCGACCATTGCGTAAGCCCAAGCCCGATGGTGATGCCCTTGACCAGGCCGACCATCAGCGCGGCCACCACGACGCCCCAGAAGGAGCCCAAGCCGCCGATGACGACGACGACGAAGGCCGGCGTGATGATCTCCTGGCCCATGGCGGGATGGATCGAATAGATCGGCGCCAGCAGGACACCGGCGAGCCCCGCAAGCCCGATGCCGAGGCCGGCGACCGCGACCATATAGGGCTGCAGCGAGATGCCGAGCGCGCCGACCATGTCGGGGTTCTGCACGCCGGCGCGCACGACGCGGCCAAAGGCGGTGCGCTGGAGCAGGAACCAGAGGCCGAGCACACAAGTCGCTGCGATCAGCAAGAGCAAGGCGCGGTAGCGCGAATAGATGAACTCGCCGAGAAAGATCTGGCCGCGCAATGCGGCGGGAATCGAGAAGGAGAGCGGTGGCGCGCCGAAAATCATGCGCAGCGACTGCTCCGCCACCATGGCGAGGCCGAAGGTCAGGAGCAGAGAGAGGATCGGGTCAGAGCGGTAGAAGCGCTGGAACAGGCCGCGCTCGACGACGATGCCGATCAGCGCCACCAGCAGCGGCGAGGCGATGATCGCGCCGCCGAAGCCGATATGGGGCGCGAGCACGATCGTGAGATAGGCGCCGATGGCGTAGAAGGCGCCATGGGCCAGGTTGACGATGCCGCCGAGCGAGAAGATCAGGGACAGGCCAAGCGCGATCAGGAGATAATAGACCCCGTCGAGCAGCCCGTTCAGTACCTGCTGGATGAAGAGGGTGAGCAAGGGTTGGCTTTCGTTCAGCGGTTAAGGCGAAACGGGATGACGCAAGGAGCCACCCCGTCATCCTGGGCGCCCGGAGGGCGTCCCGGGATCCATCGAAGGGCGGTGGCGCTCTAGGATGGATCCCGGAGCTGCGCGGCTGCGCCGCTTGTCCAGGATGACGGTGAGGTTGTTGATCGATCTCAACTCATCCTGCAGACGGCCTCGTCGCCCTGGGTGGCGATGACTTCGAGATCCTCGCTCGGGCCAGGCACCGGCGGCGATGAGGTGAAGAGGTCCCACTGGTTCTTCACCTGCGCCGCCGGCAGGGCGGTGATCGTGTACATCTCGCTCATGAGCTGGTGGTCGGAGGCGCGGAAATAGCCGGGTCGCGTCTTCATCACGTCGAACTTCGCGCCCTTCTCCCAATATTCGAGGATTTTTGCGGTGTCCGTGCTCTTCAGCTCGTTCATCGACTGGGCCATGATCTTCACGGCCATGTAGTCGCCCCAGGCTTGGTTCTCCGGCGGCTTGCCGTATTTCTTGGTGAAGGCCGCGACGAACTTCTTGGTCTCGGGCGTGTCGATCAGGTGATGCCAGACGCAGGGCCAGACGCCGCCGAAATTGTCCTTGCCCGCGGCCCAGGCGAGCGCCGTGTCGAAGCCGAAGCCGGCGACCGGGAAGCTCAGTCCGAACTCGGAATACTGCTTCAGGAAATTGGTGATCTGGTTGCCGGCGAGGTTGGAGATCACCAAATCGGGCTTTGCGGCGCGGATCTCGATCAGCAGCGCCGAGAAGTCGGTCGCGTCGGTCGGCACCAGCTTGTTGGCGGCGAACTGGCCGCCATTGGCCTCCATGAAGCGCTTGGCGACCTTGAGCAGGTCATGGCCGAAGGCGTAGTCGGCGGTCAGCGAGAACCACTTCTTGCCCTTGACCAGCCCCTGCGCCATCAGCGAGCGGCCGCAGCTCTTCACATACATCGAGTTCTGGTGCTCGACATGGAACATGTAGCGGTTGCAGCTTTCGCCGCGCAGCGCGTCGGAATTGCCGCCGGTATTGACGAAGAGCGTCTTGTTGCGGGCCGCGACCTGCGAGATCGTCAGGCAGGAGGCGGAGGAAATCTCGCCGAGGATACAGGCGACCTTGTCGCGCTCGATCATGCGCTCGGCCTTGGTCGAGGCGGTCTGCGGATTGACCGAATCCTCCTTCAACACCTCGAGCTTGCGGCCATTGACGCCGCCGGCCGCGTTGATCTCCTCGACTGCGAGATCGACCGCCATCACGCCGTACTCTCCGAGCGGGCCGAGGAAGCCGGTGCGCGGCGTCAGATGCCCGTAGCGGATGGCGTCGGGCGTCTGCGCCAGGATCAGCGAGGGGCTGGCGATCAGCCCGGTCGCTGCGCCCGCACTGAGGCCGACCAGCGCTTGACGGCGCGAGACGCGGAATTTCGATGGCTGTCGATCTGTCATAGGCGTTCCTCCCAGAACGGTTCCGCGCTTTGCGCTGGATTGTCGAGCCGTGGTCTTTTTGAAGTCGCGGTCTTGGAGCCGCTTGTCGTGATCTGTGATCACAGTTAGGTTGGCAGACATGATTGGCCATGTCCAGCCCTCGCCCGTTCCTGCCGCTGCCGTGGCCGATGATGCGCCCAATGCGGCGGAGATACCGCGCGATCCCTGGGCACTGGAGGAGGTTGGCACGCTGGCGCGCGAGACCCTGGGCGAGCGGGTCACCACCGAATTGCGTGCGCTCCTGGTCGCAGGCCGTCTCGCGCCGGGCGAGAAATTGTCGCTGCGCCGTGTCGCCGAGGCGCTCGGCGTCTCGATGATGCCGGTGCGCGAGGCGGTCAGCCGGCTCGCTGCCGACGGGGCGCTCGAGGTTCTGCCGGGGCGGGCGGTGCGCGTGCCGGTGCTGACGCTGGCACAGTTCCGGGAGCTGACGCGATTGCGGCTGGTCGTCGAGGGCTTCGCCGCCGAGGAGGCGGCGCGCAAGGTGACGCTGGACCAGCTCGCCCGGATCGCGGCGCATGAGGCCGCCTTCCGGCAGGCCGCAAGCGCCGAGGCGCCGGACCCGGCCGGCGCGGTCGCCGCCAATCGCGACCTGCATTTCGCCCTCTACGAGGCGGCGGGCATGCCGAGCCTGGTCGAGATGATCGAGCGGCTCTGGCTCAAGGCTGGGCCGATCCTCAATCTCGACATGCGTCACGAGCCGCGCCGGCTCAAGGGCGGCCGCGCCATGCAGGAGCATGAGAAGCTGCTCGCGGCCCTGCGGCGCGGCGACGCGGCGGCAGCGCGGGCGGCGCTGGAAGCCGACATCGGCGCGGCAGCGGCACATATCGAACAGACAGGGCAGCTCAAGGAATCGGAATGATTCCACCAGCTTGATTCCACCAGCGAGCCCGCAGCACAGGGAAGGAAGCGTCATGGATTTGCAGATCGAGGGCTTGCGCGTGCTCGTCACCGCCGGCGCGGGCGGCATCGGGCGCGCCACGGCGCGCGCCTTCGCAGCCGAGGGAGCGAAGGTGCATATCTGCGACGTCGATCGTGATGGGCTGGCCGCGATGGCGCAAAGCGACCCGGCGATCACGCAATCGGTCTGCGACGTCTCCGACCGCAAGGCCGTGGGCGGGATGTTCGGGGAGGCGCTGGCGGCGTTGGGCGGGCTCGACTGCCTGGTCAACAATGCCGGCATCGCCGGGCCGACAGGCCGCGTCGATGAGATCGATCCGGCGGACTGGGACGCTTGCGTCGCCATCGACCTGACCGGCCAGTTCAACTGCACGCGGCTTGCGGTGGAGCATCTCAAGCAGTCCGCCAACGCCAGCATCGTCAACCTGTCGAGCCAGGCGGGGAAGCACGGCTTTCCCTTGCGCTCGCCTTATGCGGCGGCGAAATGGGGCGTGATCGGCTTCACCAAGGCGCTGGCCGCCGAACTCGGCGAGTTCGGCATCAGGGCGAACGCGATCTGCCCGGGGCTGGTCGACGGCGCGCGCATCCAGAGCGTCATCGCCAACAAGGCGCGCAGCATGAATATCTCGCATGACGAGATGGCGGCGCGGCTCTTTGCCGGCGTCTCGATCAAGCGCTTCGTCGATCCAAACGACATCGCCAAGCAGATCGTTTTCCTGGCCTCGCCCTTCGGCAAGACGATCTCGGGCCAGGAGGTCTCGGTCTGCGGCGATACGCGGATGCTGAGCTGATCTATCCGGAAAGGGCGAACGAACCTCGTCGTCATCCTGGACAAGCCGCGTAAGCGGCGCAGCTCCGGGATCCATCGGAGGGCTCCGGAGCTCTACGATGGATCCCGGGACTTCGCGGAGTTTATCCTTGGGCCGATCGAAGATCGGACCCGAGGGCGAAGCCCAGGATGACGGCGAGAGGTGGGACCGGCCGTCAGCCCACGTCGATCTGCTGGGCGAGCTTGATCGGGCGGCCCTTAGGCAGCTTCTCGGCGATGCCGTAGAGCTGCTCGCGGCGGTCGATCTCGCGCCAGACATCGTCGGGCGCGATGCCGATCTCGCTCCAGAGCACCACCAGATTATAGATCAGGTCGGCGCTTTCGAGGATGGTGCGGCGGCGGTCGCCCTGCACGGCTTCGAGCCCGACCTCGACGGCCTCCTCGGCGACCTTCTTGGCCATTTTCGGCATGCCTTCGCCGAGCAGCTTGGCGGTGCGCGAAAAGGCGGGATCGCGCGAACGTGCTGCGAGGACGGCGGCGTGCAATCTGCTGACCGAATCAACCATTCCTAGAGCGTCACCCCGCTGCATGTGGGTTTCATGACAGCCGCGTCGGGGCAGGCCCGGCGGGCGAATCATTCGTCGGCTCAATTTAACGCGGATGTGCCCAAGGGGAAGGAGAATTGGGGGATTGAGCTGGAGGCGCAACCGTTACAGTATCGGTCCGACGCTGTAACTCTTTGAGTTTGCATCGACTTCTTCCGAAAACCGGACTCTGCTTTTCGGAGCGATGCTCTAAGGTTTGGCGAAGGGCGCAAACAATGTCGCGACCTCAAGATAGACCTCGCGCTTGAAGGGGATGATCAAGGCAGGCGTCCGCTCCAGCTTCTCCCAGCGCCAGGCGTCGAACTCGGCCTTGTGGCCGCCGGCGGGGGTAAGCGTATTGATCTCGTCATCAGGGCCGTCGAGGCGGAAGGCGAACCATTTCTGTGCCTGGCCGCGCCAGCGCCCCCTCCAGGCCTCCTTGCCGATATCGACAGGCAGGTCGTAGCTGAGCCAGCCGGGCGCCTCAGCGAGCAGGGTCGCGGAGGTGACGTTGGTCTCCTCCTGCAACTCGCGCCTCGCCGCCTGGAGCGGCGTCTCGCCCGCATCGATGCCGCCCTGCGGCATCTGCCATTCATGGCCTTCCGCGACATGCTCGCGCAGGCTGCGATTGGCGCGCCGTCCCATGAAGACGAGGCCCTGCCTATTGAACAGCGCGAGGCCGACGCAAGGTCGATAGCCCTTGGGTGGGGAAGCGATCATCGCAGAGAGCCTGTCGAGGACGGGTTTCGGAAGCCGCGCGCCGCGCTGACCGGCACGACGAGGATGCCCTTGGCCTCGAGCGACTGGGCCCAGCGCGCGATCCGCTCGATCGAGACGGGCAGGGCGCTCGCCGAGGCGATGACGATGCCCTGCTCGCGCGCCAGCGCTTCCAGCATGGCGAGTTCCTTGTCGATCGCGTCGGCCCGGGCGACCGTGTCGATGACGCGATCGACCTTCATCGCCGGGATCTGGGCGCGCGTGGCCGAGGTCGCGAGCAGGCTGCGCGAGGAGGAGCCGTCATCGACGACGATGAGCCCGCGTCCGGAGATCTCGCGCAGGATCGGCGAGAGCGCGGCGTCGTCCGCGGTCAGGCGCCCGCCGAGGAAATTGACGATGCCGACATAGCCGGTGAAGCGCCCGAGCACCCATTGCAGCCGGTCGATATTCTCAGCCGCCTTCGGGCCGGTCAGCAGGGTTTGCGGGCCAGGGTCGTTGTCGGGATAGTCGAACGGCTCCATCGGCACCTGGAGGAAGATCTCGTGGCCCTCGCCGCGCGCACGCTGGACCGTGCGCTCCAGCTCCGGACCATAGGGCGCGAAGGCCAGCGACACCGCGCCCGGCAATTTGGCGATGGCGTCGGCAGTGCCGCTCTGGCTGATGCCGAGGCCGCCGACGAGGAGGGCTATCCGCCCTGCCGGCTTGGTCGTGGGCTGCGGCCCGAGCGGGCGGGCATAGATCTGGGCGGGCGTCGCGCCGTCGGGGCCGGTCTTCGGCAGCAGGCCGTAGCGCGTGCGCTCGACCAGCCGGCTGTCGGGGGAGGGGGCGAGCTTTATCGTCGCAGGGCTGTCGGGAATGGTGATGACGATCGAGCCAGGCGCTTCCGCGCCTGCGCCCGGGCGCACCACGGTCACGCCGGCTTCGGTTTCTAGCTGACTGGCGCTGGCCTGGGTCCGGAGTTCCGGAGTGGAAGTCGTCGGAGCGGACGATGAGGCTTGCGATTGGGGGCTACGCTTTTCGATCAGCGCCGTCGCCATCGGCTCGCCGCCATCGGGATCGCGGCGCGTCGCGATGAGGAGCAGGAGAGCGATGACCGCAAGGCCCACAGCGCCGCTTGCCCCCATGGCAAGCCAAAGGCCCCATGGTTTGCCATGAGGCGCGGGGCGATTCTGGCCGAGCGGCCGATTGAGCTCGGTGAGCGGCGTTCCGGCCAAGGGCAGCCGTCCTCAGCTAAGAGAGCAAAGACTTTAAGCAAGCATGCCGGTCCCCGAGAGCGAGTCCGGTTCCCGGCAGCATGATCGCGCGGCCCGAATCAACGGCCCGCGCGCCTAGTCTTGTCGTGTGGCGAGCCGCGCGTCGAGTGCCGGGCGGCGCGTCTCCCGTGCTCAGTTCGGCTTCGGCGCCTCGGGGGCCGGCGTCGGCGCGGGTGCGGCGGCGTCCTTCTTGACGCCGCGCAGCAGGTCGAGTGCCGCGATCAGCTGCGTATCCTTCAACGGATCGTTGGGCACGTAGGAGGCCGAGCCGGACTGCTCTTCCTTGCCGTCGACCGTCTTGAGATGGCCCTTGAGGGAGGCCTCGCCCTTGCTTTCGCCGAGCTTGTCCTTGAGCTCGGCTGGGATCTCCTGCGCGACCTCGACATCGGGCGTGATGCCCTTGGCCTGGATCGAGTTGCCCGACGGCGTGTAGTAGCGCGCCGTGGTCAGGCGCAGGCCGCCATTGGCGCCGAGCGGGATCACGGTCTGGACCGAGCCCTTGCCGAAGGAACGCGTGCCCATGATGGTCGCGCGCTTATGGTCCTGCAGCGCGCCGGCGACGATTTCGGCCGCCGAGGCGGAGGAGCCGTTGATCAGCACGACGACGGGCTTGCCCTTGGTCAGGTCGCCGCCCGGCTTGGCGTTGAAGACCTGGGTCTCCTCGGCGTTGCGGCCGCGCGTCGAGACGATCTTGCCACGCTCGAGGAAGGCGTTGGAGACCAGCACGGACTGGTCGAGACGGCCGCCGCGATTGTTGCGAAGGTCGATGACGTAGCCCTTGATCTTGTCCTTGCCGATCTCGCTGTTGACCTTCTCGATGCCCTTGCGCAGGCCGTCATAGGTCTGCTCGCTGAAGGTGCCGATGCGGATATAGCCGACGTCGTTTTCGACGCGTTCCTCGACAGCCGGCACCACGATGGTGGTGCGGGTCAGGGTGAATTCGAGCGGATCGGTCTTGCCCGGGCGCTCGATCTTGAGCTTGACCTGGGTGTTGATGATACCGCGCATCTTCTCGACCGCCTGGGTCAGGCTCAGGCCCTTGACCTCGTCGCCGTCGATCTGGCGGATGATGTCGTTGGAGAGGATGCCGGCCTTGGAGGCGGGCGTGTCGCGGATCGGCTTGGCGACCTTGAGGACGCCGTCCTCCATCGTCACTTCGATGCCGAGCCCGCCGAACTGACCGCGCATGTCGGTGTCCATGTCGCGGAAGCTCTTGGCGTCGAGATAGCCCGAATGCGGATCGAGCGAGGAGACCATGCCGTTGATGGCGGCTTCGATCAGCTTCTGTTCATCCGGCTTCTCGACATAATCGGTGCGGATCTTCTCGAAGATGTCACCGAACAGGTTGAGACTGCGATAAACCTCGGCGGAGGCCGCGACCGCGCTGGTCGAGGTGAACAGCTTTGTCTGGGTGACCAGACCGGTCAGGCCGGCGCCCATGACCGCACCGGCGAAAACGAGGGAAACCTTGCGCATCATCCGCGAACCTTTTCGCCTTGCGGTTTCGTCCACCACGGCGTCGGATCGACCGAAACGCCGTCTTTTCTGAACTCTATATAAAGAACCGGTTGCCCGGTTCCAGAACCTACGATCGTCGCGGCAGCTTCCGACGTTTCGCCCATCACCGCAACCGGTTCTCCCGCGAGGACGAACTGATTCAGCGATACGTCGATGCGCTGCATTCCGGCCAGCAGCAGATAGTACCCCCCGCCGGCATTCAGGATCAAGAGTTGCCCGAAGGAGCGGAAGGGACCCGCATAAACCACCCAAGCGTCCGAAGGCGCCGAAACTAGGGCGTTGGGGCGCGTACTCACAGATATTCCACGCGTCGTGCCGCCTGCGCCGTCACTTTCGCCGAAACCACGCAATTGTGATCCCGCCGCCGGCAGGGGAAGCAAGCCCCGTGCCTCGGCGAAGGCGATCTTGGGCGCGAGCCGTGCGGGGTCCTTGAAGGCGAGTGCGGCCATGCGCTGGCGCTGCTCGCGGGTTTCCGATTCGAGGGCCTGGCGCGCGGTCTCGGCGGCGCGATTGGCCGTCGAGATCTCTTTTTCCATGCGTTCGACGAAATCGCGCAGGGAGCGCGCCTGCGCCGCGAGCTCGCCACTGACGCTGCGCTGCTCCTCGACGTCGCGTGCGGCGCCCGCCTCGCGCTCGCGCCTGGCTTCGATCAGCGAGGCCAGGCGCTGGCGTTCCGTCGCCAGCCCTTCCAATTCGGTGCTGATCGCCTTGCGGTCGCCGGTGATGTTCTCGCGCAGGCGCACCAGTTCGCCGAGATCGGAACCCAGGATCTCGATCTCCTGGCGCAGATCGGGCACGACCGCGCCCAGCAGCATCGAGGCCCGCACCGCCTCCAGAATATCCTCCGGGCTCACCAGCACCGCCGGCGGCGGACGCCGGCCGATGCGCTGCAGCGCCGCCAGCACTTCGGAGATCAAGCCGCGCCGGCCTTCGAGCGAACGCCGGATCGCCGCTTCGCTGGATTGCAGCAGGCCCAGCCTGTCCTCGATCGCGCCGATGCGCCGCTCGACGGCCTGGGTGCGCTGCGTCGCCTCGAGCAGGGCCTTGTTGAGGGCGGCGCGGTCGGCGCGGATGCCGGCGATCTCCGCCTCCAGCCTGCCGCGCGCCTCGACATTGCCGGCCAGGCGCTCCTCGATGGCCTTGAGCTCGGCCTCGCGGGCCTGTTTCTCGACCTGCTTGGCCTGTGCCTCGCGGGTCAATTGCTCGGGGTCGGGGGATTGAGCGGCGGCTGGGAGAGAGGCGATGAACAGGGCCAGTGACAGGCCAGCAAAGGCTTTGCGGGCCAGCCTGCAGGATGCGCGGAAGCCTTTATCCGATGGCATGCCTCGATGCCACGAGCGGGCCGGGCTGCGACATCCGCGAATCAGGGGCCGGAATAGTCTCATGCGCGATGATAGGGGTGTCCGGCGATGATCGTCATGGCTCTGTAGAGCTGTTCGAGCGCCAGCGCGCGCACGATCTGGTGCGGGATGGTCAAGGCCCCGAAGGCGATCGTCAGATCGGCCCGGTCGCGGATCTCGTCGCTGAGCCCGTCCGCGCCGCCGATGACGAGGTTGGCCGCCGCCGTGCCGGCATCGCGCGCAGTGGCGATCCTGGCCGCGAAGGCGTCGCTGCTCAGGCTGCGGCCGCGCTCGTCGAGCGCGATCAGCAGCCCGGGCGCGAGTTTGGCGGTGATGGCCTGGGCCTCGTCGCGCTTGCGCTCATCGGGCCGGCGGCCGCGGCTCTCGGCGAGCTCGACGATCTCGGGGCCGGACAAGCCCAGCCCGCGCCCGAGCGCCAGCGCGCGCTCGCGGTAGCGCTCGCACAACTCACGTTCCGGCCCGTCCTTGAGCCGGCCTATGGCGATGATGGCGAGGCGCAACGGCGCGCGTCTCGCTGCCTTAACTGACGAGGCGCTCGTTGGGCCTGTCGGCGCCCCACATCTTCTCGAGATTGTAGAACTGGCGCACTTCCGGGCGGAAGACGTGGACGATGATGTCGCCGGTGTCGATCAGCACCCAGTCGCAGGCCGGCATGCCCTCGACCTTGGGCGTGGGCAGGCCCGACGCCTTGAGGGCTTCGACCAGGCTGTCGGCGATGGAGGCGACATGACGGTTCACCCGGCCCGACGCGATGATCATCGCGTCAGCCAGTGAGGTCTTGCCGACGAGGTCGATGACGGTGACGTCTTCGGCCTTCATCTCTTCGAGAACATGCAATGCGAGGGCTACGCTGTCGGCGGATGGGTTTTCCGACACAGCGGCCTGGGGAAGCGGCTTGGGCTCGGCTTCACCAAGGGTTGAACGGTTCAGTTCCGTATCCTCTCGATCACGACGCGCTCACAGCGCGACGTGGTCAAATTACGCTCAGCGAGGCTAAAATTCAATCGGTTTCGGCCTGTTCGCGTAATTGCGTGGAGGAGAGCCCGGAGCGGCGGCCGTGCAGGAAGATCCAGGCCGGCGGCTTCGCACCGGCGAGCGCGGCGCCCTGGCTTTCCGAAATCCGCCAGCGTGAGAGCCAGTTGGCGGCGGGCGAGGCGACGGAGCTATGGGTCGAGCCCGGCCGGTCGATGATCGCGATCGGCATCATCCGGGCGATCGCGCGCCACTCGTTCCAGTGATGGAAGCTGGCGAGATTGTCCGAGCCCATCAGCCAGACGAAGTGGACGCCGGGGCAGCGCAGCTTCAGCGCGCGCAGCGTGTCGGCGGTGTAGCGGGTGCGCAGCCGCGCCTCGATTCCGGTGACATGGATGCGGGCATGGTCGGCGATCTCGCGCCCGAAGGCGACGCGCTCAGCCAAAGGCGGCAGGGCGGCGTTGTCCTTGAGCGGGTTGCCGGGCGTCACCAGCCACCAGACGCGGTCGAGCTGGAGCCGGCGCAGCGCGGTCAGGCTCGCCATGCGGTGGCCGTCATGGGCCGGGTTGAAGCTGCCGCCGAACAGGCCGATGCGCAGGCCTGGCGCATGGGGCGGCAGCCGCAGATGGTCGCTGCTCACGGCGAGATTCTGCGTCACGAACGAATCTGGCCGTCGCCATGGACACGGTATTTGAACGAGCAGAGCTGTTCGACGCCGACCGGCCCGCGCGCATGCATGCGGCCGGTCGCGATGCCGATCTCGGCGCCGAAGCCGAATTCGCCGCCATCGGCGAACTGGGTCGAGGCATTGTGCAGTACGATTGCCGAATCGACCTCGGCGAGGAAGCGCCGGGCGGCCTGCGCATCGTTGGCGACGATCGCCTCGGTATGATGCGAGCCGTAGCGCTCGATATGCTCGATCGCGGCGTCGAGCCCGGCGACGAGCTTCACCGCGATGATGCGGTCGAGGAACTCCGTCGCCCAATCCTGCTCGGTCGCGGGGCTGACGCGGGCGTCGAGCTCTTGCGTCGCGGCGTCGCCGCGCACGGCGCAGCCGGCGTCGAGCAGGGCGCTCACCAGCGGTTTCAGATGCGTCGCCGCGCAGGCCTCGTCGACCAGCAGGGTCTCGGCCGCGCCGCAGACGCCGGTGCGGCGCAGCTTGGCGTTGAGGGTGATGTCGCGGGCCATGGCGAGACCGGCGCTGGCATGGACATAGACATGGCAGTTGCCGTCAAGATGGGCGAAGACCGGCACGCGAGCGTCGCTCTGGACGCGGGCGACGAGGCTTTTTCCGCCGCGCGGCACGACGACGTCGACATGGCCGTCGAGCCCCTTGAGGATTTCGCCGACCGCTGCGCGGTCGCGGGTCGGCACGAGCTGGATCGCGTCGGCAGGCAAACCCGCCGCCTCCAGCCCCTGGCGCAGGGCAGCAGCGATCGCAGACGAGGTGCGGAAACTGTCGGAGCCGGCGCGCAGGATCGCGGCGTTGCCGCTCTTCAGGCAGAGCGCGCCGGCATCGGCTGTGACATTGGGGCGGCTTTCGAAGATCACCGCGATGACGCCGAGCGGCGTTGCGACACGCTCGAACCGCAAGCCGTTGGGCTGCGTCCAGTTCGCCAGCACACGGCCGACCGGATCAGGCAGGGCGGCCACGGAAGCGACGGCCTCGGCCACGCCGTCGAGGCGGGGCCGGTCGAGCAGCAGCCGGTCGATGAAGGCGGGGTTCTGGCCATTGGCCTTGGCGTCGGCGATATCGAGCGCGTTCGCTGCGAGGATATCCGCCGCGCTTGCGCGCAGGACGTCTGCCATCGCAATGAGCGCGGCGTCGCGTTTTGCCGCCGAGGCGAGCGCGACCAGGCGGGCGGCGGCGCGCGCGCGCCCGCCGAGATCGCCCATCAGCGCCGCGACATCGCCGCGCTCCTTGTCGGAAGAGACCACGCGCAGGGCGCTCTCGCTCGTCATGACCGGCCTATCCAAACCTTTATGCCTTCAGACCTTAGCCGACGCCCAGCGCCATGTCGTCCCGATGGATCATCTCGGCGCGGCCGGGATAGCCCAGTACCGCCTCGATGTCGCGCGAGGCCTTGCCCAGCACCAGCGCCGCCTCGTTTGCATCATAGGCGACGAGCCCACGTCCCAGCACCGCACCTTGCGGATCGCGGATCAGGACGGCGTCGCCGCGCGCGAAATCGCCCTCGATCCGGCTGACGCCGACCGGCAGCAGGCTCGCCCCGCCGCGCAGGGCCCGCGCCGCACCCTCGTCGACATGGAGCGCTCCGCGTGGCTCGAGCGAGCCGGCGATCCAGGTTTTCCGAGCGGTCGCGGGGGTGGAGGCGGTCAGGAACCAGGTGCAGCGCGCGCCATCGGCGATAGCACTGAGCGGGTTCTTGCCCCGTCCGTCGGCGATCAGCATATGCGTGCCGCCGGCGGCTGCGATCTTGCCGGCCTCGATCTTGGTGCGCATGCCGCCGCGCGAGAGTTCGGAGGCGGCGCCACCCGCCATGGCGTCGATCTGCGGCGTAATGCGCTCGACCAGCGGGATATGGCGTGCGCCGGGATCGCTGAGGGGCGGGGCGGTATAGAGACCGTCGATATCGGAGAACAGCACCAGCAGGTCGGCGCCGGCCATGGTCGCGACGCGGGCGGCGAGCCGGTCATTGTCGCCGTAGCGGATCTCGGCGGTGGCGACGGTGTCGTTCTCGTTGATCACGGGGATCGCACGCAGATCGAGCAGGCGGCCCAGCGTCGCGCGTGCATTGAGATAGCGCCGGCGCTCCTCGGTATCGGCGAGCGTCAGCAGGATCTGGCCGGCGGTGAGGCCGTGATGACTGAGCGCCTCGGCCCAGGTCCGGGCGAGCGCGATCTGGCCGACGGCCGCCGCCGCCTGGCTTTCTTCCAGCCGCAATGGGCCCGCGGGCAGGCCGAGCACGGTCCGCCCGAGCGCGATCGCGCCCGAGGAGACGACGAGCACATCGGCGCCGCGCTGGTGGAGTTCGGCGAGGTCCTCGGCGAGCGCGGCGAGCCAGGCCTGGCGCAAGCGGCCGCGCGCCCGGTCGACGAGCAGGCTGGAGCCGACCTTGACGACGATACGGCGGAACTGGTTCAGTGACGGCGTCTTCACGGCTGCGACCGGTTTGAACTTTCAGGACTTGTCGAACTTTCAAGCCTCGTTGAACTTTCAAGACTTGCAGCTTTGGCTGTTGGCGAAAACCGCGCGCTTGTAAAGCGCCGCCGATGGCGGCGTGGCCATGCCGAAAGCGGTTTCATCTGCTGGTTGCATTGACAAGGGCGATTCAAGCGCTCATATGGAGCCTGTCGATATTTAGGCCGAACGACGTGGCCCCGCGCATGAGAGTGCGCCTGCTGACGACCTTCACCGCTCAAAAAATCGAAAATTGGCGTGTGAGTGATCACGCGCTTCCACATACTTAGCGAAAGGTTTCGTTATGGCCGCTGGCACAGTTAAATGGTTCAATTCCACCAAGGGTTTCGGCTTCATTCAGCCGGATGATGGCGGGCAGGACGTGTTCGTCCACATCAGCGCCGTCGAGCGCGCTGGCATGCGCGATCTCCGGGAAGGTCAGAAGATCTCCTACGAGATGGTTCAGGACAAGCGCTCGGGCAAGATGTCTGCCGACCAGCTCCGCGCCGAGTGAGCCGCTAAGCCGCATCGGTCGGCATCGGAATTTGGGTTCGGCGACCACGGATGTACTGGCGCCTGAACCTTCCGGTTCAACGATGATGCGGTTCGATGAGGGGTCGGGGTTCATAGCCCGGCCCTTTTTCCGTCACTATAAATGCAGGAGACAGGCATGCAGGTTCTCGTCCGCGACAATAATGTCGACCAGGCCCTCCGGGTCCTGAAGAAGAAGATGCAGCGCGAAGGCGTCTTCCGCGAAATGAAGCGCCGTTCGGCTTATGAGAAGCCGTCCGAGAAGCGCGTCCGCGAAAAGGCCGACGCCATCCGCCGCGCCCGCAAGGTTGCGCGCAAGCAGATGCAGCGCGAAGGCTTGATCGCCGCGCCGAAGCCCAAGCCGAAGCCGGTCCGCGCTGGAGGCGCAGCGCCTGCGCGTTGATTTGGATACCAATTCGGCGCGATCTGGATTATTGGCCCCTCGCGGGGCACAGATCGCGCCCGTGACAACACGAGAGAAGGCTAGCCTTGAAGAACCCGAACGACCGCAGCTTCACTGATCGCAAGGCCAATTCCTCGGCCGCCAAGCAGGCGCTCCTTGAGCGTTTCAAGGCGAGGCCGGGTCCCGATGACCCGATCATGCAGCAGCGCCGCGCGGAGCGCCAGGCCATTGCCGATGCGCGCGCGGTTCGCGATGCAGAAAAGGCCGCCGCCCGGGTCGAAGCCGAGCGCCTGGCCGCCATCGAGGCCGCCCGCCTCGCCGAGGAAGAGCGCCTGGCCGAGATCGCCCGTGAAGTCGCCCGCAAGGCCGAGCAGGCCCGCCGCGACGCCGAGCGTCCGCGCAAGGTGCTGCTGGAAGCCGTGCAGTACGCCCAGCTCCGCGCCGCCGGCAAGGGCCGCCGCTGATATCAGACGATTGCCAGGGCGATGTCCGGTCCGTTTGGATCGTACGCTTGCCCTGGATTCTTACTTTTAGCGCATTATCTTGAAGTGAAGCGGTCAGATCCGCCTCGCTTGACGATGCTCTAGAGCAGTTTTCGATCCAAGTGGATCGTTCAACCGCTCTGGCTTCTTTGTATTAGAGCGTTTTCTTCACGCGAACGGGTATCCACTTCGCTCGAAAACGCTCTAGCTGACGGGGTTCTCGCTCGCGGCCGATCGGCGGCAGGAGGCTCGGCAGTCGACGATTCCGGCTTTGGCCTTTGCGCCTCGGCCGGCGTGACACGCCTCCTCTCAGAGAGACGGGTCGTTTCGGGCCGCACGGTCCAAAACGCGAATTCGCCTCTCGGCTCATAGCGCAGCATCGGAGCGAGCCGCCATGGCGACGCGAGGACTCTCCGCCGACGAAATCAAGCGGCGCGCGCAAATGGCCTTCGACAAGGCCGATGCACGCAAACAGGAAGCATCGCGCGCGATGGAGGCCGAGCAGGCCGAACGCGACGCTGTGATGCAGAAGACGGCTCGCCTGCGTGCGCAGCGCCTGGCCAAGGAAGCGGTGGAAGCCGAAACCGCGGCGATCGTCGCCGCTGAGCAGGCGCAAGCCAAGGCTGAGCAGATCGAAGCCAAGGCCGCGGCGAAAGCCGCCAAGACCAAGGCGAGCACCGACAAGATCGCCAAGGCGGCGGAAAAGCTCGCCAAGGCCGCCGAGAAGGCAAAGAAAGTCGCCGCGCGCGCCTAAAGCGTTTTCGAGCGAAGTGGCCGCCGGTTCGCGTGAAGAAAACGCATTAAAATAAAAAACGAGAGCAATTGAGCGATCCGACTGGGTCGGAAATTGCTCTGGCCGTCTGAGGCGCCGCCGTCGAGCCGCCCCGCAGGGCAGGCTCGCTTCACGAGAGCGTGACAACGGCTGTGCGCCGGCGCCGACATGCATCTGCGCAGCGCATCCCGGGTTAACCGGTTCGACCACCCTCCGCGACGGGTCGTCGAACCGAAAAGGTCTCACCCCAGAGATCTCAACCCGACAGGAGCAAGCGCCATGCGCTTCGTCACACGTCTCATGCTCGCCGCCACGTTTGCCCTTGGAGCTGCTACTCCGGGCCTTGCCCAGAACGTCAAATATGTCGGCGGCGCGGCAATGTATCCGCAGAAAAACATCGTCGAGAACGCGGTCAATTCGAAGGACCACACCACCCTGGTCGCAGCGGTCAAGGCGGCTGGTCTCGTTGATACGTTGATGACGCCGGGGCCGTTCACGGTGTTCGCACCGACCAACGCCGCCTTCAACAAACTCCCGCCTGGGACGGTCGCGACGCTGGTCAAGCCCGAGAACAAGGCGATGCTCACCTCGATCCTGACCTATCACGTTGTTTCCGGCCTCTATACCTCGGCCGATCTGATGAAGCTGATCAAGCAGGGCGGCGGCGAGGCCAAGCTGAAGACCGTCAACGGAGAGACGCTTTCGGTACTGCCTGGCCGCAGCGGCAAGAGCTTGTTCATCGCCGATGCCAAGGGCCACACCTCGCGCATCACCATCGCCAATGTGATGCAGTCCAACGGCGTGATCCATGTCGTGAACACGGTCGTGACGCCCTGAACGGTGCTGTTTAGAGCAATTTCCGATCAGATTTGATCCTTCAATTGCCCTGGGCCCTTGTCTAAACGCGTTTTCTTCACGTGAACCGGTGTCCACTTCGCTCGAAAACGCTCCAAGCAATATGGAAGCCCGCCCGGCCTGTGCCCGGCGGGCTTTTGCTATTGCGGCTCGGGATGCCTGGCATTCCAGGCCTGGGCATAATCATCGCACATCCGGTAGACGGTCTCGCGATCTGTGCAGCCGGATGGCTGTGAGCGGGACGCCAAGGCCTTCTGGAAGGGTGCATATCCCTGATGCGCCAGCCGCCACAGGCGGCGAAGCTCACTGAGCGGGTCGGTGTGGTCGTCAATGCGGAGATCGAAGCTCGCAACCGGCCCTTCCGACCAGATGCGCATGGCGCAGGATTGCCGGCCGCGCTTGTCGCCGCCCGCCTGTTCGCCCGCCTCCATCGCCACGAGCAGGCGCTCGTCGAAGTCGAGGCCGGGATTGGCCAGATAAGCCCGCAGCGTTGCTTCGACGACCTCCGGCCCGGTCAGCATATTCCCGGCGACTGAAACATGTGGGCCCGCCACCGCGCCGCTCCAGCCAATGCAATCGGTGCCCGTATAGGATGCGGCATTGCCGTTCCGATCCACGACATGGAGCTGCCGATGGGAGCGCCCCTGGTCGGCGAGCGTCAGGGACGCGACGATGTCATGCGAGGAACACCCCTCCTGCAGCATCCTCAACCCATCCACCCCATAGAACGGGTTGGCGAAGGCTTGCGTGGCGAGAACCCCTGTTCGCCCCGCGCCGTAGGGAACGACCGCACCGACTGCGAGTGCGCGCGAGGCGCAAGCCACACCAAAGGCGCCGGTTCTTTCGTCCTTCGCGACGATGGACCATGTCATGAAATCCCCCCGGGTATCAGTTCCGGCCCTTGTCACCCTGATAACGCCGGGCTGCAAGCCGGGTCCGAAACGGGTTGGAGGGGATTGTCCAGCCAAGTCTCCGCCAGCCAAGTCTCCGCCAGGCAGGTCCCCGCCAGGCAGGTCCCCGCCAGGCAGGTCCCCGCCAGGCAGGTCCCCGCCAGGCAGGTCTCCGCATTGGACTACGGAGCTGAAGGTCCGTTCAGGGCCACAGCAGCACGGATGAGCGCCTTGAAGGCATCTGGGTCGATGTCATCGCCCTCATGGAGATCGATGGCGCGTCTGGTGTTGCCTTCGAGGCTGGAGTTGAACAGGGCTGACGGATCATCGAGCGAGGCGCCCTTGGCGAAGGTCAGCTTGACCAAGCTTTTATAGGTCTCGCCGGTGCAGATGATGCCGGCGTGTGACCACACCGGCACGCCCCGCCATTTCCACTCCTCGACCACGTCCGGGTCCGCCTGCCTGATGAGCGCACGGATATGGGAGAGCGTCTTGCCTCTCCAGTCGCCCAATTCCGCGATTTTCGCATCGATCAATCGCGCAGGGGATTCGCTCGAAGGGGATTCGCCCGTGGTTGGTGCACTCTCTTTCATATCGGCGCTCCTCCTCGGCTGCTTCTTCTATGCGTTCGATGGCGTCGCAAGACACTCTGCCAGCGCCTCCGTCAGACGGTCGAGCTCCGGCTTTGACCCGATGGTGATTCGGATGAAGCCGGATAGGCGCGGACCGGAGAAATGTCTCGACGAGCACGGCGCGCTCGCGCAGCGCCGCAGACAGAGCCTGGCCGGTGTGGCCGGGGTGGCGGGCGAAGACGAAGTTGGCGCTGGACGGCAGCACATCGAAGCCAAGCCGGATCAGAGACGCGGTCAGGCTCTCCCGATTGGCGATGATGGCCGATCGCGTCTCTTGGAAATAGGCCTCGTCCTGGATGGCGGCGATGGCGCCGGCCTGGGCCGGGCGCCCGAGCGGGTAGGAGTTGAAGCTGTCCTTCACCCGCGTCAGGGCTTCGATCAGAGCCTGGTCGCCAATCGCGTAACCGACGCGAAGGCCGGCGAGCGCGCGCGATTTCGACAGGGTCTGAACCACCAGCAGATTGGGATGGTCGCGGATCAGGGGAATGGCGCTGTCCGCACCGAAATCGACATAGGCCTCGTCGATCACCACAGGTGCGTCGGCCCGCGCGCTCACGAGCTGTTCGATCTCCGCCCGCGGCAGCGCGATCCCCGTCGGCGCGTTCGGGTTGGGAATGATGATGGCGCCGCCCCGGTCGAGATAATCGGCGATGCGGAGGCGCATCGCGTCGTCGAGCGGGACCGTCTCATGGGCGATGCCGAACAGTCGGCAGTAGACGGGGTAGAAGCTGTAGGTGACGTCGGGAAACAGCAGCGGCCCGGGCTGCTTCAGCAGCGCCGCGAAGCTGTGAGCGAGCACCTCGTCCGAGCCGTTGCCGACAAAAACCTGTTCGGGCGCGACGCCGTGATGTTCGGCCAGCACCTCCCGCAGGCGCGTGGATTGTGGGTCCGGATAGAGGCGCAGCGTGTCGGTGGCGGCGGACCGAATGGCTTCGAGCACCATCGGGGATGGCCCAAACGGGCTCTCATTGGTGTTCAGCTTCACCAACCCTGGAATCCGCGGCTGTTCTCCCGGCACATAGGGCGACAGACCCCGCGCAAGCTCCGACCAATAGCGGCTCATGCAAGCCTCTCCCGCTGCCATCTCCACCGCGTGATGAGGGTTCGGATTTCTGCGGTCAAGTTCGCGGCCCCCTGGCTGCGGCGATCAGGGCATGCGCCATTTGAAGGAGGATCGCCGTCGCGTCGTCCTCGGCCAGAATCTGGGAGCTGACAAAGGCCCCGTTGATGACCACCGCCAACTGGGCGGCAAGCTCGTCGGGCCGGTCGAGCCGCAGGCGCTCGGCGATGCCGCGCAGACGGCGACGCAGTTCCTGCTTATGCGTTCGGGCAACGATCCGGGCCGGGTGATCCTCGTCGGGGAACTCGGCGGCGACGTTGAGTTGGGGACAGCCGCGATAATGGGGGCGGCCAACCCGCTCCCCGATCCAGGCCATGTGCGCCGCGAGCTCGGCTTCGCCGTCCTGTCCATGGCGCGTCGCCACGCGATCCCAGCACGCCCAGAAATCCTCATCCTCCCGCTGCAGGAACGCGGCGATGAGATCGTCCTTCGTGCGAAAGTGACGATAGAGGCTCGTCTTTGCGATGCCTGCCACCTCGACGACCAGATCGACGCCGACAGCGCGCACGCCCCGGCGGTAGAACAGGTCGGAGGCGATCGCGAGGATCCGCTCGCGCATGTCGGCCTGGCCGGTTTCCGTGCTGGGCCGGCCGCCCTCCTGCTCAGTCCTCATCTGGCGTTCTCCTTATGCCGGCAGAGATAGCAGCTTTGCGCTTGACGCGCTACAAACCTGTCTGTACCTAAAAGCAACAGACAGGTCTGTAGCGCGGAGGAAAACATGACTGACCAGCTTTTGAGAGCAGAGGGCGCCCGGCCGGCGGTTGCGGTCTACGGTGCCTCCGGACATACCGGCCGCTTCGTGGTCCGAGAGCTGTCGCGACGCGGCTTCACCGCCATCGCGATAGGGCGCGACGCAGCCAAGCTTGCGGTGGCCGACTTCCCCGGGGGCGTCAGACAGGTCGTCGCCACCCTCGAGGATCCCGCCTCGCTCGCCCGCGCCCTTGACGGGGCCGCCGCGGTCATCAACTGCGCTGGACCGTTCCTCGACACGGCCGAGCCCCTGGTCGCGGCGGCATTGCAGGCGCGCATCCATTATCTCGACGTGACGGCCGAGCAAGGCAGCGCCCAGGCGACCTTCGCGCGCTACGCCTCGGCCGCCGAAGCGGCCGGCGTCGTCGTCATCCCCGCCATGGGCTTCTATGGCGGCCTGAGCGACCTCCTGGCAACAGCCGCCATGGGCGACTGGACCCATGCCGATGAGGCGCGCATCGGGATCGCGCTGGATAGTTGGGAGCCGACCGAAGGGACGCGCGTCACAGGGCAGCGCAACACAGCCCGCCGCGTGACGATCTCCGGGGGGTGCTGCAGCCGCTGGCCGACCCGGCGCCGAATGCCGTCTGGTCGTTTGCGGAGCCCTTCGGCGCGCAGGAGATGGTCGAACTGCCCTTCACCGAGGCGGTCCTGATCGGGCGCCATCTTCAGCTCTCCGAACTCCACACCTATCTGAACACGGCGCCGCTGCGCGATCTTCGAGACGCTGCCACCCCTGCGCCGGTCGCCGCCGATGCGTCGGGACGCTCGGCGCAAACCTTCCTCGTGGAAGTCGAAATCCGGCAAGGAGGCACGGTGCGCCGGGCGGCGGCCCGCGGACGGGACATCTATGCGATCACCGCGCCTCTGGTCGTCGAGGCCGTCGAGCGAATCCTGGGCACCGAGACGGCACAAGGCGGCGTCTTCGCTCCGGGCGCGCTGTTCGACGCCTCGAGCTTCCTGGCAGCGCTCGCTCCCGACCTCGTCTTGTCCTGATCAGGGGCTGGGATGGCGCCCGCCATCAAGCGTCGCGCCTGCCCTGCAACAGACGGAAACACGAGAGACGGATTCAGATTTCAGCAGGGCTCACGAAGTGATCCCTGCTGAAATCTGAATCCGTCTCTCATCTAAGAGTTAGAGCAGGATCTATGCGAAAAACCGGTTCCCACTTTTTCGCATCCTGCTCTGGTGCAATGCGTGGGGCTGACTAATCTCGTTTCCGATTGAACCTTCCACGCGCTCGCTGCGACCAACTCTTGCGAGCCGGAATGCCGGGCCTTGAGGCGATGCATACGGAATCGGACGACGACCTCGTCAAGCGGATCGCCTCGGGCGACCGGCTCGCAATGCAGGTGCTGTTCTCACGGCACCAAATTCGGGTCTACCGTTTCGTGCTGCGGCTCGTCCGCGACGAGACGATGGCGGAGGATGTGATCAGTGACGTCTTCATGGATCTCTGGCGACAGGCTGATCGTTTCGAGGCACGCGCCTCGGTCGCGACCTGGCTGCTCGCGATTGCCCGCAACAAGGCCTATTCGCTGCTGCGCAAGCGGCGCGAGGCCGGTCTCGACGACGACTTCGCCGAAAGCATCGAGGACGAGGCCGACGACCCCGAGATCGTGCTGCAGAAGCAGGACAAGGGCTTGGCGATCCGCGCCTGCCTCGGCAAGCTCAGCCTCGAGCATCGCGAGGTCATCGACCTGGTCTATTATCACGAGACTTCGGTCGAGGAGGTCGCCCGCATCGTCGGCATCCCGGAGAACACGGTCAAGACACGCCTTTTCCACGCCCGCAAGAAGCTGGGTGAACTGCTCAAAGTGGCGGGCATCGACCGGGGCTGGCCATGACAGACCGCTCGACCATTCCTCCATCGCGGCCGTCTGGCGCGATTGTCTGCGCTTCCGGTGCTCACGGACGGATGTCCGCTCCGCTCCGGTTCTCGAAAACCACGCCAGCCGACTCACGCTGGCGAATGCTCGAACGATCTGTTGGGGAGGCACGCTATGACCGATAATCTCGCGACCGACCCGAAGCGCGTCGAACTCGAGCAGCTGCTGCCCTTCTATGCCAATGGCCGGATCTCGGCGGCCGACAAGCTGCGCGTCGAGACGGCGCTCGCGGCTGATCCCGAATTGCGCCTGCGGCTCGACATCGTCCGTGACGACATGGCCGAGACCATCCTGTTCAACGAGCAGCTCGGCGCGCCGTCACCTCGGGCACTCGATCGTTTGATGGCCGGCATCGAAGCTGAGCCGAAGCAGGCGCCGCTATTGTCTCGCGCCAGGAGCGGCCTCCTGGGCTGGTTCGGGCAATGGCTCGCGGCCCAGCCGCCGCGTCGGCTTGCTTATGCCAGTGCCGCAGCGCTCGTGCTGATCGCGCTCCAGGGCGTGGCGATCACTGGTCTTGCCGTACGGGGCGGTGGCGGCGGTTTCGAGACCGCTTCAGTGCCGGGCGTGCAATCCTCTGACCGCTATGTGCTCCTGAGCTTCGCGCCCGAAGCCAAGGCCGGCGACATCGCCGCCTTCTTCAAGCGCTACGATGCTTCGGTGGTCGATGGGCCGCGCGCCAATGGCTTCTTCAAGGTCCGCATCGGCGACGCGAAGCTGACGCCGGCGCAAGTCGACGCCATCGCGGCGCGGATGAAGGCGGAGAGTGCCGTCGTCAGCTTCGTTGCGCCCGCACCCTGACAGCGCATCATTCGCCGCCGAAACGGCGTTTATGCTATTATGAACCGGGAAGAGGGACGAAGGTGATGTCACGCTTTGTCGATCGCTTCGTCATGATCCGCGCTGGTCTGCACCTTCGGCATGGCGTGGCACTGGTGCTCCTGCTCGGCCTGCTCGCGCCTATCAGTGAGCTCCGCGCCCAGACCTATGGCGGGCGCGATTTCGATTATCCGGCGACGCGGCAGGGCGTTACGCGCAGCCAGCTGGTGCCGCGCGCCCAAACCGCGGTCCCAACCTCTCGTGAGAGCGCGGTGCCTGGCCGCGCTTTGCCCGGCCGCGCCTATCCCGGCAGGGTCGGGCGCGTCGAAACCGGGCGGCCCGGCCGCCCGCCGCGCTATCCGGGCCGGGGCGGCGGCTGGGGGCCTGCCGCGGCCGGCATCGGCGCGGGGATCATCGGCGGCATCATCCTCGACCAGGCGGCACGGCGGCCGGTCTACGACCCTTATGAGCCCGAGCCGGCTTTGCCGCGCCGGCCGAGGCGGCCGATCATCCTCGATGGTGACGATCTCGACGAGCCGCTGCTGCGGCATCCGCGTCGGCCAACTCCGGTGCGCGCCGCCGCGCCAGCGCGCCAGGCTCCGCCGCCTGCGCAGACCGCGCGCCCCGCCCCGGGCCAGCCGCGCATCATCGTCCCGGCCGCGAGCGAGCGCCGTTTCGTGGCCGACGAAATCCTGGTCGAACTGGCGCCCAACGCGCAGGCCGACGCGGTCCTGCGCCGTCATCGCGCCACCCTGATGTCGAGCCGCCGCTTCGATCTGGCGGGCGTCACCATCATCCGGGCGCGTTTGAACGACGGCCGCAGCGCCCGCGTTGTGCTGTCGCAGATGGCGGGCGACGCCCGCATCGCCAGCGCGCAGCCGAATTATCTCTATACGCTCCAGCAGGACGTGCCGAAGCCGGACGCCCCCAAGGAAGAAGCCGCCAAAGCCGCGCCGGAATCCGCGAGTGCCGCCAACGAGCCAGCAGCCTCGCCGCCGGCAAAGGTTGAGGATACGGGGCCGGTTCTGGCCGCGCCGCCCATCATCGCACCGCCCGATCTGCCGCCGGTCGCGCCACTGGCCTCTGTCGCTCCCAAGCGCGAACTGCAGCCGCAATATGTCGTCGAGACCTTGCATTTCGACGCTATCCACAAGCTGGCGCGTGGCGACAAGATCCGTGTCGCGGTGATCGATTCCGGGGCGGATCTGACCCATCCCGAATTGCAGGGCGTGCTCGCCGGCAGTTTCGATGCGGTTGGCGGCGATACCGCGCCCCATGCCCATGGCACCGCGATGGCGGGCGCGATTATGGCGCAGGCGCAATTGCAAGGCGTCGCCCCGGCGGCGCGCCTGCTCGCCGCGCGCGCCTTTTCCGGCAACAGCGCGCCGGCCTCGGCCAACGGCACGACCTACCACATCCTCTCGGCGCTCGACTGGGCGGCGGGGGAGGGGGCGCGGGTGGTCAATCTGAGCTTTGCCGGCCCGCAGGACCGCTTGCTGTCGCGTTCGCTTGCCGGGGCCAAGAGCAAGGGCATCGTCGCGGTCGCGGCTGCCGGCAATGGCGGCGCGAATGCCGCCCCGCTCTATCCCGGCGCTGACCCCAACGTTATCGCCGTCACCGCGACCGACGCTCAGGACAAGCCTTTCGCGCAGGCCAATCGTGGCAGCTATATCGCGGTCGCGGCGCCGGGCGTCGACGTGCTCGCGGCCGAGCCGGAGGGGCGCTACGCCTTCTCCTCGGGCACCTCGATCGCAGCCGCCCATGTCTCGGGGCTGGTGGCGCTGCTCCTGGAGAAGCGCCCGGACCTCGACCTGGAAGGCGTGCGCAAGCTCCTGATGGACAGCGCCATCGATCTTGGCGGCAAGGGCCGCAACCCGATCTTCGGCGCCGGCCGCGTCGACGCACCGGCCGCCCTGGCGCGGGCGCTGCCGGTCTCGGCGGCGCGGCCTTGAGGTATTCAGTTGACTTCATCCACGGCAGTCATTCCGGGGCTTCGCGTAGCGAAGAGCCCGGAACCCATAACCGCTGTCACTGCCGAACGAGGCGGTTCGGTCGAGCACGCGGTCTTTTCCACCTGCGGTTATGGGTTCCGGGCTCGACCCTGTGGGCCGCCCCGGAATGACGGCGAGGATGTGCTTTCGGGAAGCCCACGAAAAATCTTCGTCCCCCTTTGAACCTTCCACGCTCCCGCTGCGACCAATGCTCATGGAGGGCGAATGGTTCGCCCCCGACTGGACCTCGGGAGATACCATCATGACCAGCTTCAAGAAGACCGCTGCTGCTGCGCTTGCCGCCCTCACCCTCTCCACCGCCATCATCGCCGGCGCGGGCAGCGCCGAGGCCTATCCGCGCCATCGCGGCTGGGGCGTCGGCGCCGGCATCGTCGGAGCGCTCGCCGTCGGCGGCCTGCTCGCGGCTTCCGCCAACCGCGCCTATGCCGAGCCCGTCTATGACGAGGACGCCCCTGTGCGTCGCTGCGAGATGGTCGAGCGCGTCAACCGCTTCGGCGAGGTCATCGGCTACCGCAAGGTCTGCAGCATCGACTGAGCCCGCGCTTCACGATGGATCGTCCGATCGGCTCCCTTGGCTAAACGCCGAGGGAGCCGTCGGCGCTTTGCGGGGGAGGGAGCTAAGCCCCGCCCTCCGCGAACTGCTCCAAGGCCGAAGGGCGCGAGCGTGTCTGCCAGAGTGCGATCAAGTGCTCGGCGTTCTCGTCAGGCGGCCGGGCGCTGTCGAATTCGGCGTCGTAGGCGCAGTAGGCGTGTATGGCGTGGTAGTCCCGGCGGGCATCGCCGATCGGCCGATCGGCTCTCGCGATCTCGCGGCGTTCCAACTCCTCCAATGAGCAATGGATGCCGACGAAGAACACGTCATATCCTTTCAGGAGCCGGGCGGTTCGCTGCAGCCACTCGCGATTCTCCATGATGTATTCGACGATGAGATTGTTGCCGCAGTCGAGATAGGCGGTCAGCGATCGTTCGAAGCCAGCAAAGAAGCCACCCCGGACCTCGGCCCATTTGAATTCGCCGCTCTTGATGCGGGCGGATGGCAGGACGCCGGCATCGCGCAGATGGTCGACCGAGATATGCCAGAAGAGCTCACCGATCCTGGCCTGGACGGTGCGGGCGAGGGTGGATTTCCCGCTGCTGGAGGCGCCGTTGATGAGAATGACCTTTCCGGCTGTCACGGTGCTGCGTTCCGATCTTTTGCGGCTGGGCGGTTGGTCTCAAAGCGTATCCGTCGTCGCTTCATCCATCCTCGCCGCAATCTCCAGGTCATGATCAGCCATTGCTGTTGCGGGATGGATAGGCGTCAGCCCATGACTTGCGTAGAGCGCCGCCAGCCCATCCCAGTCAGCAAGCACGATCCGGTACAAGCCGCTGTAGACAAAATTCCTGGCAGCGATTTCGACGGCCTTCTCGCGGCCTAGAAACCCTGCCGTGGCTTCAATCTCCAACCAGTTGACGATCAGGTGCAGATAAGACGACTGAGCGCTGTGAGCTCCTTCGGGAAACGCGACAGGCACGTTTGGATAGCGATGCAGCAATTCCGCCCAGATCGTTTTCCAGCCATCATGGTGAGCGTGCGAGTACCATGTGACATACCAATGCATCTGCTCGTGCAGATACAAGGACAGCAGCGCGGATTCCTCACGAACCATCGTGTTCAATGTCAGAACCGGATGGCTATGCGAGATTTCTCCTGGCGCGATCCGCACCGGATGCGTGTATTCGTATTGTGCCAGGTCGTGGTCCGCGCGCAGCTTCAACAGCATGCTGCGAATGCGCTCGGAAACCTTCCGTGTTTCCGACAGGTCGATTGCGACAGTATCGGTCGAGATGAGCATGAGCTGCACTCGCATTTGGGACAGGCTGTCACAAGGGGCACAAGGGCCTGTGCCAAATCAAATGTCGTATTGTGGCTGACGGGTCGGCGGCCTGTTCGTAGTCTTTCTAATCGCGCCTATGACGAGCCGGCCCATGACGAGGATGCGCGAGTTCGCCGCTGCGATATGGCTAAGCGCATCAGCTGCGGCATCTTTGCGGTCGCCTCAATACATCAGGCCCTCTGCCGCACTCTTTCCATTGCCGCGGCCAAGCCGGCGGTTGGGCTGCTCAGCGGCTCGGGGCCCTTCTTCACCAGCCCGGCTGCGCCTGCCATCGACGCCTGGGCCAGGGCGACGATCGATGCGCCGTCATCATAGGCCGTGTCGGCCGCGTTCGCGACGGCCGCGAGATATCCGTCCTGGTCTCCGGCCTTGAACAAGGCCCATGCGCCGGCGACGAGGCGGACATCAACAGAGGCTCCCGATCGCCTGGCCGCTTCGGCAAAGAGCACCGTCGTCGGCCCCATGGTCGTTTCGACGGCGCAGAGAGCGATGACCTTTCCGCCGACACGCGCCGCCCTCTCAGCCAAGGCGCCGTCCACTCTCAGGACGGGCACACCGGCAGCTTCCTCAACGGTGGCAACAGCAGGCCCCAGCGTCGAGCAGGTCAGGATGACAGCGTCGGCGCCATGACAAAGCTCCAGCAGCACCGCACCCGTCGTCTTGACGATTTCCGGGGTGAGCCCGCCTGCGGCTTCCGCTGCCGCGAGAAGCTCCGCCCGCACCTGATGACGAAGAACCCCTTTGGCGATTCCAAGCGACTGGGCGGCGGCGTCGAAAACGGTGACATTGCTTTCGGCGGTATGCAGGCAGGTTATTCTCATAACGTTGTCTTTCAAGACGTGGCGTATTGCGAGCAAGACCCGACCGGACGGCGGCCGACTATTTGATTTTTGTGATACGCCGGATCAGGAATCGCGCTGTATGGCTGCTCCCATCCTCATCACTGCACGGCTCCAGCTTCGCGACTGGCGGGATGCCGATCTGGAACCGTTCGCGGTGCTCAACGCCGATCCGCGCGTCATGGAGCACTACCCACAGACACTGGATCGCGGTCAGAGCAACGTCTTTGCCAATCGTATTCGCGCCAACCTTGCCGAGCGCAGCTTCGGTCTGTGGGCCGTCGAAGCTCCAGGCGTGGCGCCGTTCCTAGGCTATGTTGGACTGTCGGAGCCGAATTTTCAGGCGCTGTTCACACCCTGTATCGAGATCGGCTGGCGGTTAGCCCGTGAACACTGGGGGCATGGCTACGCTTCGGAGGCAGCATCGGCCGTGCTGGACTACGCATTCGGCCCGCTCGCACTATCGCAAATCGTCTCGTTCACTGCGACTGGCAACCAGCGCTCGCGCCGCGTTATGGAGCGCCTGGGGATGCGGCATCTCGCAAGCGAGGATTTCGATCATCCAAACCTTCCTGGAGGGCACCCTCTTCGGCGGCACGTCCTCTATCGTCTGAATAGATCGGACTGGGCGCTCTCCCACTCCGCGCACAAATCCTGATTTTTGCGTCTTCGTCGCAACGGATGGCTGCTTCTTCGTCTCACTGAACAGCCGATTGCACCGCAGCCGCCAGATGTCTCACTGGGTTGGATGAATCGAGCCGAAGAATTGGTGCGGTTTGCGAGGCGAGCCACGCCTCATGCGCAATACGGCTACGCTGCTCCACGCCGGCGGTATCGTAGGCGGCTGCCCAACTGAGAAATTCCGCGCTCGTCGCGGCCATGTCTCCACTCGGAGCGATGCGCTCTCCGTAGCGCGCCAGTTCACGCTTTCGCAGTCGCTCCATGCGTAGCACGGGGTCGAGCCGCAGATAAACGATCAGCTCGTATAGCGGCTCCAGGGGCTTAGCCCATTTGATCGCTGAGCCGGACAAGATCCAGCTCGCGCCCGGCTTTAATTGGTCGAGAAGCAGGGCCTGCCGCTCTAGGAGCGGCCGAGGCGCCTGGAACGGAGGGTCGGTCGGGAGCCAATAGAACGCGTCAGAATCCCTGTGCGGCACATCGAGAAGAGTTCCGAGCGCTTCGCCGAGCGTCGTCGTTCCCGAACCGGATGCGCCGAGAATGTGTATGCGAGGCATGGAGCCCTCCGCCAAGGACACAACTCCGAAGCCATTAGGGGTTAGCCGCCGGGTTTTCTAGGGGCCATCATGGGGGGAGCCGCAGCGCAAACCGTCTTCTCCCGATCCCCGTGCTCTCCACGCGCTTGACCTTCCGCGCCGCTTGCGCCTGATGTCGCGCCATGCGCCGCCCCAAACTCCTTTTCGTCGCCACGGAAGACTGGTTCTTCGCCTCGCATTTCCTGCCGATGGCCCGCGCCGCGCGCGAGCTCGATTTTGACGTCGTCGTCATCGCCCGCGAGCGGCAGCATCGCCGCGCCATCGAGGCAGCGGGCGCAAGGCTGATCGCGCTGGAGGCCGAGCGCCGCAGCCTCGATCCGCGCGCGCTTTACCGCCAGATCGCGGCGCTGAAGCGCCTGATCGAGGCCGAGCGGCCCGACCTCCTGCACTGCATCGCCTTGAAGCCGATCGCGCTCGCCGGCCTCGCCGGCAAGCTCGCGGGCGTCGAGCGCCGCGTCTATGCGCTGACGGGTCTTGGCTTCCTCGGCGCCAAGCAGGGCCTGGTCGCGGGCGCGGCGCGGCTGGCCGTCCGGTTCTGGCTGCGCGCGGCGATCGACGGGCCGCAAACCCGCTTTCTGTTCGAGAACCCCGACGATCCCGTCTCGTTGGGCTTCGATCCGCAGGACGCGAGCAAGGTCGCGATCGTCGGCGGCGCGGGCGTTGATCCCCTGATCCTGATGCCGGAGCCGATGCCGGCGACTCCGCCGCTCAAGGTGGCGCTGGTTGCGCGCATGCTCTGGTCGAAGGGCGTCGACCTTGCGGTCGAGGCGGTGCGATTGGCGCGGGCGGAGGGCGCGCGCGTCGAGCTTACGGTCCATGGCGCGCCCGACCCGTCCAATCCCAAGGCGATTCCCGAGGCGACGCTGAAGCAATGGGCGGCCCGGCCGGGCATCAGCTGGGCCGGCCCGACACGCGATATCGAGGGCGTCTGGCGCCAGCACCATCTCTGCATCCTGCCCTCGCGCGGCGGCGAGGGGTTACCACGCACGATCCTGGAGGCGGCGGCCTGCGGTCGCGCGATCCTGACCACGGATGTGCCGGGCTGCCGCAGTTTTGTCCGCGACGGGCGCGACGGGATGGTGGTGCCCGCCGACGATGCAGCCGCGCTCGCCAAGGCGCTGATCACCTTCGCCGGCGCGCCGGCTCTGGCCGAGCGCATGGGCACGAGCGCGCGCGCAAGGTTGATCGACGGCTATACCGAGCGCGATGTGATGAACGCGGTCAAGGCGCTCTATCGCGGCCTGCTGAACCAGCCGACGGCCGAGGTCGCGGCGTGAGCGCCGTAGCCATAGGGCTCGACCGGCGCGGCTTCATCCTGGCGCAGACGCGGTTGCTGCCGGTGCCGCATGCGCCGGAGATTTCACTCCATGTCGCCGAGGAGGCGACGGAGCTCTGGCAGAAGACCGAGGATGAGCTCGCCACCATCGGCCTGCCGCCGCCCTTCTGGGCTTTTGCCTGGGCCGGTGGACAGGCATTGGCGCGCTATCTCATCGACCAGCCGGGAAACGTGGCCGGCAAGCGCGTGCTCGATTTCGCCAGCGGCTCGGGGCTCGTGGCGATTGCCGCTGCCAAAGCCGGTGCAGCGCGGGTCGAGGCCTGCGACATCGACGCTTTTGCGGGCGAGGCGATCGGCCTCAACGCGCAGGCCAATGGCGTTCACATCGAGGTCCTGCTCGACGATCTGATCGGCCGCGACGAGGGCTGGGACGTCATCTGCGCCGGTGACGTCTGCTATGAGCGCGCGATGGCGGAGAGCATCATTGACTGGCTCTCGCAATTGCAGGCGCGCGGCGCGACCGTGCTGATCGGCGATCCCGGCCGGAGCTATCTGCCTCGGGACAGGCTGGAGGTGCTGGCGACCTATCAGGTCCCGGTGACGCGCTCGCTGGAGGACGCGGAGATCAAGCAGAGCTCGGTCTGGCGGTTGAAGGGCTGACGGACACACCGTGTCATTCCGGGGCGTCGCCCTCGGGTCCGACCTTTGGTCGGCCCAAGGATAAACTCCGCGGTGAACCCGGAACCCGCGACCGGGTGATACATCCTTGCTGTTGCAAGGTCTCCACCCAGTCGTGGGTTCCGGGCCCAGGCCTGCGGCCCGCCCCGGAATGACGGGCGGATTCCTTCCTTATCCGCCATGCTTCTCCAGAAACGCCTCGACCGACAGGCCGCGGAAATCCGCCAGCGCTCCCCGCAGGCGCGCATGCTCCCAATCCCACCAGCCCAGCGCCAGCAAGCGCTCGGCGATCGGCTCCGGGAAGCGCCGGCGGATCGGCCTGGCCGGATTGCCGCCGACGATGGTGTAGGGCGCGACATCCTTGGTGACGATCGCGCCGCCCGCGACCACCGCGCCGGTGCCGATTGTGCGGCCGGGCAGGATGATCGCGCCATGGCCGATCCAGACATCGTGGCCGATGGTCACCGGCGTCGAGCGCCGCCAGGCGAAGAACGCGGCATCGTCCTCCGCATCGTCGAAATAGGCCGAAGCGCGATAGGTGAAATGCGACTGGCTCGCCCGCTGCATCGGGTGGTTGCCAGGGTTGATCCGGGTCATCGCCGCGATCGAGCAGAATTTCCCGATCGTCGTGTAGATGACATTGGAATCGTTCACGACATAGGAGTAGTCGTCCATCGACGACTCGACGAAGGACGTGCGCGCGCCGATTTCGGTGTAGCGTCCAAGCGTCGCCTGCCGCACCTGCGCGGTCGGGTCGATCAGAGGTTCCAGTCCCAGTTTCTTGGCCACGATGTCGCTTCCTTCTCAGATCGCTTCAGGATTGCCGGCCGTAGCGCCGGGAGCTCTCGTCCTCATCGTCGGCCCATCGGGAGCCGGCAAGGACACATTGATGGATGCCGCTCGCGCGGCGCTCGCCGGCGATGCCCGGTTCCACTTTGCCCGCCGCCTGATCACGCGGCCGGCGATGGCGGGCGCCGAGGATCACGACAGCTGCTCGCAGACCGATTTCGAGGCGGCCGTCGCGCGCGGCGAGATGGCGCTGAACTGGGGCGCGCATGGCTTGACCTACGGCATTCCCGCCGCCGAACTGTCGGGCATCGCGCGCGGCCAGGTCGTGATCGTCAACATCTCGCGCGGCGTCATTCCGGTTGCCGAGCGGCTGGCCGGACGGGCCACCGTCGTCAACATAACCGCTCCGAACGCCGTGCTGGCGAAGCGACTCGCCGCGCGCGGGCGCGAGAGCGAGATCGATATCGCAGCCAGGCTCGCTCGCGAGGCGCCCTTGCGGACGCAGAGCGCTGAACTGGTGACGATCCAGAACGACCGTACGGTGGCGGAGGCGGCGGCAGAGTTCGTCGCGGTGCTGCGGCGGTTGGCTGACAAGGCCGCCGAAGGTGAACTGAGCCGGTTTTGATCCGCTACCGTCATCCTGGGCGACCGAAGGTCGTCCCGGGATCCATCGTAGAGCCAGACTTGTCAAAGGATTGGGCCTCCGATGGATCCCGGCGCTCCGCTTCGCTTCGGCCAGGATGACGGCGCGTTTCCCAGCAAATCCGTGATCCCCTCAAGCGATGGAGCGCGCTACTAGCCCAGCACGAAAGAATCGAGCAGGCGGAAGCGGCTCTCGCGCGTGTCCTGCTTGAAGAGCGCGATCCGGTCGATCGCGACCGGGGCCGGCGGGACATGTTCGGCATAGGCCTGCGTCAGCGCCTGCTTGACGGCCAAGATTTGTTCTGCCGGCAGCGAGCCGGTCAGCGTCATGTGGAAGCGGAAGGCGTCGCCGACATAAGGATAGCCATAGGCCTCGAGATAGGCCCGATGCGCCGGCGTCAGCGGGCTCTTGAGGCGGCGCGCCAGATCGGCCGGGCTCAACGGGGCTCGGAAGGGCTCGAAGGCCTGGACGACGGAGAAAGCCAGATCCTGCAGGGGGCGGCTCTCGGCTGAAGGCGTCAGTGCGATGAAGGAGCCGAGCGCGGTGACGCCGAGCCCCTTGAGCGGAACCGCATTCAGCCCCGAGGCGAAATTATGGGTGAACGCGCGCAATTGGCCTTCCTGGCGGCCGAGCGCCAGTTCGAACGGAGCTTTCAGCGTCGCGTGGAAGCCATAGCGCCGGGGTTCGGCGGTGAGAGCCGGCCAGCTTTCCGCGCCGCAACCGGCTGGGACCGAGAACGGCGCATCGGCGGCCGTGATCGCGTCATAGCCAAGCGTTGCGCTGCCGAAGCGCCAGAGCGCGCTGTCGGCGGTGGGGGCGTAGTAGAGGGCGTAGCGCGGCGCGGTCAAAATGCCCGCTCGCCCTTCGACCAGACGGCGGCGAGCACCGGCGTCGCGCCCAGCACCTTGAAGCGCACGAGGTCGGCGCGCAGGCCGGGCTTGAGATGGCCGCGATCCTTGAGGCCCAGGATGTCGGCGACTTTCCAGGTCACCATGCCCATGGCTTGCGGCAAGGCGATGCCATGGCTGGCATGGAGCTTCAGCACAGCCTGGAGCAGGCTCGCCGGGACATAGTCGGAGGAGAGCCCGTCAAGCAGGCCCTTCTCGGCCAGTTCCGCGACCGAGACGCCGCCGGAATGCGAGCCGCCGCGCACGACATTGGGCGCGCCCGCGACAGTGGCCAGACCGCGCTGCTTGGCGGCTTCCGCGGCTTCGATCGTGGTCGGGAATTCCGAGATCACGGCGCCCGACGCGATGCCGGCCTCGACATGCTCCAGCGTGGTGTCGTCATGGGTCGCGATCGGGATCCCGCGCGAGCCGAACATCTCGACGACGGCGCTCCAGTTGCGCGAGACATTGGCAGCGCCCTCCGACTGGCGGACGACGACATCGGCCTCGAACTCGGCCTCGGTCTTGCCGTTGCCGAGCGCATAGGTGCGCAGATGGTCGATATTGCGCCATTGCCGCTGGCCGGGCGTGTGGTCCATCAACGAGACGAGCTGGACGAGCTCGTCGTCCTGATAGGGCTCGATGTCTTTGAGCAGGTCCGGGCTCGTCAGTTCGCAGCGCATATGGATGCGGTGGTCGATGCGGAAGACGTTTTCGCGGCGGCCCTCGGCCAAGGCCTTCATCACATCGGCGAAGATGTCCTTGCGGTAGTCCTTGGCCGAGAAGGGCGTGCCGGCGCAGATCGCGTCATAGACGGTGGTGACGCCGGCCGCCGCCATCTGCGCGTCATGGACAAGCGCTGCCGCAAGCCCGTTCGGCCAGAACACCTTCGGCCGTGGCATGAAGTGCTTCTCGACATTGTCGGTGTGCATCTCGACGAGACCCGGCGCGACATAATCGCCGTTCACGTCGATGGCGCCCGGCAGGGATGACTTGCCCTGGTCGACCGATATGATGCCGGCTTCGTCGAAGGCGATCGTGCCGGAGACGACGTCGTTCTCGAGGATCAGTCTGGCGTTGGTGAGAACGGTTTGCATCAGGCGGCCTTTCTGAAATCGGTGATGTCGAGATAGCGCGTGGCGACGGCCTCGCGCACCGCCTCATCATGGAAGATGCCGACGATGGCGCAGCCTTTAGCACGGGCTTCGGCGATCAGCGCGACCACGACGTCGCGGTTGGCGGCGTCGAGCGAGGCGGTCGGCTCGTCGATCAGCATGATCGGCGAGGGATCGACGAAGGAGCGGGCGATATTGACGCGCTGCTGCTCGCCGCCGGAGAAGGTCGCCGGCGCGAGCCCCCAGAGCCGCTCGGGCAGGTTGAGCCGCGCCAGCATGGCCTTGGCCCGCTCGCTCGCTTCCACGGCGTCGACGCCGCGGGCGAGCAGCGGGTCGCGCACGATGTCGAGCGCCGAGACGCGCGGGATCACGCGCAGGAATTGCGAGACGAAGCCGAGCGTGCGGCGGCGGATGTCGAGCACGGTGCGCGGCACGGCCGAGACGATGTCGATCTGGCGGCCGGCATGGGTGATGGTGATCGTGCCCGCGCTCGGCAGGTAATTGCCGTAGAGGATGCGCAGCAGGCTGGATTTGCCCGCGCCCGAAGCGCCCGCCAGCACCAGAGCCTCGCCGGCGGCGACGCTGAAATTAACGTTGTCGAACACCGGCAAGCGGACGCCGCCCTGATTGTGCAGGGTGAAATGCTTGGCGACGTTCTCGACGTGAATCATCGTGGTCATGATGTCAGTGCCTTGTGCGGGCGGAGTGACGAGGGTGTGACGGGCGGGCTTCACACACTCAGCACCGCCGAAGTCAGAAGCTGCGTATAGGCGTGGTGCGGATCGTCCAGAACCTGGTCGGTCAGGCCCTGCTCGACGACGCGGCCGTCCTTCATCACCATCAATCGGTCGGTGAGCAGCCGCGCGACCGCCAGGTCGTGGGTGACGATGATGGCGGCGAGGCGGAGATCGCGCACCAGGACGCGAAGCAAGTCGAGCAGGCGGGCCTGCACGGAAACGTCGAGGCCGCCCGTCGGCTCGTCCATGAAGACGAGGCGGGGTTCGGAGACCAGCACGCGGGCGATCTGCAAGCGCTGTTGCATGCCGCCCGAGAACTGGCGCGGCCGGTCGTCGATGCGGTTCTCGGCGATCTCGACGCGCTGGAGCCAGTCGAGCGCGCGCTCGCGGATCTTGCCGTAATGCCGGTCGCCGCGATCCATCAGGCGCTCGCCGACATTGCCGCCGGCCGAGACATCCATGCGCAATCCGTCGCGCGGGTTCTGGTGGACGATGCCCCAGGCGGTGCGCATCAGGCGGCGGCGCTCCTGCTCGGCCACCGAATAGATGTCGAGCGGTTGGCCCGAGCCGCGAAACAGCACCTCGCCCTCGTCGGGCCGGTCGATGCCGGCGAGGCAGCGCAGCAAGGTCGACTTGCCCGAGCCGGATTCGCCGACGATGCCGAGCACTTCGCCCGGCCAGAGGTCGAAGGAGATGTCTTGGCAGCCGATCCGCTCGCCATAGAAGCGGCTGATGCCGGCGACGGAGAGCAGCGGCTCGGGATCGAGGTTCGCCTCGGGGGGAGAAACGTGGACGGTCATGGCTTTATCTCCTCGACCAGATGCAGCGCCGAGGCGTCGGCCAGCATCGTGCCGCGATGGCCGGCCTCCCGCCGCGTCTCGCAATGGTGGCTGTCGGAGCAGACGAACATGCGCCCGCCCTTGTCGTCGGTGACGACCTCGTCGAGATAGCTGTCGGTCGCGCCGCAAAGCCCGCAGGGCTCGTTCCAGCTCTGGATACGGAAGGGGTGATCCTCGAAATCGAGGCTCTTCACGCTGGTATGCGGCGGCAGGGCGTAGATGCGCTTCTCGCGACCGGCGCCAAAGAGCTGCAGGGCCGGCGACATGTGCATCTTGGGATTGTCGAATTTCGGGATCGGCGAGGGCGCCATGACATAGCGGCCATTGACCATGACCGGGTAGTCATAGGTCGTGGTTACCTCGCCGAAGCGGGCGATGTTCTCGTAGAGCTTGACCTGCATCAGCCCGTATTCGGCCCAGGCGTGCATCTTGCGCGTCTCGGCCTCGCGCGGCTCGAGCCGGCGCAAGGGCTCGGGCGTGGGCACCTGATAGACCATGATCTGGCCTGCCTTGAGCGGTGCTTCCGGGATGCGGTGGCGGGTCTGGATGATCGTGGCATCCTCCGTCGCCTCGGTGGTGCGGGCATCGGCCGTGCGCTCGAAGAAGCGCCGGATCGAGACGGCGTTGGTGGTGTCGTCGGCGCCCTGGTCGATCACCTTGAGCGTGTCGTCGGGGCCGATGATCGCGGCCGTGACCTGGATGCCGCCAGTGCCCCAGCCGCGCGCCAATGGCATCTCGCGCGAGCCGAACGGCACCTGGTAGCCCGGCACCGCGACGGCTTTGAGCAAGGCGCGACGGATCATCCGCTTGGTCTGCTCGTCGAGATAAGCGTAATTATAAGCCGGCTTTGCATCGTCGGCTGGGAGCGTCTGATGGGCGTTCATTCGGCGGCCTCCGGCAGGGTGTCTTGTTCGCGCGCCAGCCGTTGCTCGCGCTCGCGGGTGATGCGGCGGATCAGTTCGAGCTCGCCCTGGAAATCGACGTAATGCGGCAGCTTGAGATGCTCGACGAAGCCGGCTGCCTCGACATTGTCGGAGTGGTAGAGCACGAACTCGTCTTGCTGGGCCGGATAGTTGGCGGCCTCGCCGAATTCGCGGCATTTCAGTGCCCGGTCGACCAGCGACATCGACATTGCCTTGCGCTCGGAATGGCCGAAGCTCAGCCCATAGCCCCTGGTGAATTGCGGGGCGACATCCTTCGAGCCCTGGAACTGGTTGACCATCTGGCATTCGGTCAGGGTGATCTCGCCGAGATCGATGGCGAAGCCGAGCTCCTCGGGCACGAATTCGACAGAGACCTCGCCGACCCTGATCTCGCCGACGAAGGGGTGGTTGCCGCCATAGCCGCGCTGCACGGAGTAGCCGAGCCCGAGCAGGAAGCCCTCATCGCCGCGCGCCATCGCCTGCAGGCGGACATCGCGATCGGCCGGGAAGGAGACAGGCTCGCGGGTGAGGTCGAAGGGGCGCGGATCGCCTTCGGGCGGCGCCTCCGCCTCCATCAGCCCCTCCGCGCCGAGAATATCGGGGACGCGTGGCATGTGGGTGTCGAGGGGGGCGGTTTCCTTCTCCCCTCGGGGGAGAAGGTGGCCCGAAGGGCCGGATGAGGGAAGGATTGCAGTCGGCGCCAGACCTTCGCCGTTTTGACTTCCCTCACCCCTACCCTCTCCCCCACCAAAGTCGGCTGTTGCCGACTTTGGCAAAGGTGGGTGCCCAACTCGGGCAGGCCCGAGTTGGGTGGGAGAGGGGGTAGGTCGAGGCTCATCCATCAACCCAAAATCGAACAGCCGGTGCGTGTAGTCATAGGTCGGGCCCAGCACCTGCCCGCCCGGCAGGTCCTTATAGGTCGCCGAAATCCGCCTCCGGATCGCCATCCGCGCGGTATCAACCGGCTCGGAGGAGCCGAAGCGCGGCAGCGTCGTGCGATAGGCACGCATCAGGAAGGCGGCCTCGATCGCGTCGCCCTGCGCCTGTTTCAGCGCCAGCGCCGCAAGGTCGAGGTCGTAGAGGGAGCCCTCGTTCATGACGCGGGCGCAAGCGAGGCCCTGTTGCTCGCGGATCTGCGCGACCGTGAGTTCCGGCACGGCCTCATCGCCGCGCCGCGCTTCCGCGACCAGATCATGCGTGGCGAGGATCGCGGCCTCGCCGCCTTTGACCGCGACATACATTAAGCCGCCTCCTCGATGCGGGTGGTGCGCGGCAGGCCGAGCAGGGCGTTGCCGCAGGTGAGGATGAGATCGACGCCGAGCGGGTAGAGCTCGGCATTGGCCGCGACCTCGGCCCAGAAGCCGGGACGCAAGCCCTGCGGGGCGATGCTGCGGCTGCCGGCAATGCCGGGGCCGCTCAGGGTCACGCTCTCGCCGCCGGTGAGCGCGGCGCATTGCACGAGCACCGTCGCGGAACGATCGGGGAACTGGTCGTGGCCGGGGTCGAAGGCGGCGAGCGGCGGGGCCGTGCTCGCGCCGTCGATGACCGCGAAGGCCGCCCCGGCGGGAGCGTCGAGGATCGCCGCGCCGCAATGGAAGCGCAGCCAGGCGCCGGCGGGGCCGTCGCGCAGCTGTTGCGGCAGGAAGATGGGCGTTTCGTAATCGGCCAATGTCAGCAAGGCGGTCGCGGTTGCGGCGCAAAGCCCGTCCGGTGGCAGGATTGCTCCGGACACTCTCTGCTCCGTGCCGGGCTCGGACAGGGCCGCGAGCACGGCGCGAAAGGCGGCTTGCGACTGGAAGACCGGATCGGTGAAGCCGGCGGCGATGAGGTTTTCGGTCTGCATCATGCGCCCCTGACCAGAGTGAAGAAATCGACCTTGGTGGCGGCGGCCTTGCGCGAGGCGAGGTCGCGCGCCGTAGCTTGTGCAGCGGCGAGCTGCGCCACCCCGACGAGAAGCGCGCCATCGGCATCCTCGCTCTGCAATCTGGCGTCGAGGATCGCCGCGAGGCGCGCCTTGCGGCCGTCGCGGCCGAGCGCATAGGAGAAACCCATTGCGCCGTTCTCAAGCCTGACGACGCAGCGCGTCACCGTCGCTTCGCCGAGGTTGAAGCGCCGTCCGGCGCCGCCGGCGCGGCCTTCGACCATCACCGTGCCGGTCTCGGGCGCCTTGAGGATTTCATGGGCCGGCAGCGCGGCGCCAACCAGCGTCTCGATCTCACTGCGCGAAGCGCGGGCGAGGATCGCCATCCAGCGTTGCCGCGCCGTCGTTTCGCGCGCCGCCGTCTTGCCCGGATCTGTCTCGGTCATCATCATGCGCCGTCTGGTCACTCTTTAATGTCTAGACTATAATAGGCTCGTCGCCGGGAAAGGTCTATACATTTTGGATGAAATTTTGATGACGAGCGCTGCGCCGGATGTGAGCGAGGCCGCCGAGGAGCACGGCACGGCATGGCGCCGCATCGCGGGTGAGCTTGAAACCGCGATCGGTCGCGGCGATTACGCCATCGGGGATACGTTGCCGGCCTCGGTCGTGCTGGCTGAGCGTTATGGCGTGCATCGCCACACCGTGCGCCAGGCCTTCCGCCATCTGGCCGAGCAGGGGTTGGTCACGGTCGCGCGCGGCCGCGGCACCCAGGTCAGCGCGCGGCGCGTGCCCTATCCGATCGGCCGGCGTGTCAGCATGCGCAGCAATTTCGGCAAGCTCGGCATCGTCGGCTCGAGCGAGACGCTATCGACGGCGATGGTGACGGGCGATGCGGAGACCTGCGCGCAACTCGGCCTGGAGGCGGGCGCGCCGCTATGGCGGATCGAAGGCCTGAGCCGTGCCGATGGTACGCCGATGGGAACAGGCACGCATTGGCTCTCGGTCGAGCGCTTCCCGGATTTCGACCGCGTCTTCCGCGAGGCGAGCGCCTCGATGACGGCGGCGTTCAAGGCTGTCGGTATCGACGATTATGTCCGCCTCTCCACGCGCTTGACCGCGCGGCTCGCCAGCGAGCGCGAGGCGCTCCTGCTCGAGATCGCGCCCGGCGCCGCCGTGATGGTCTCGGCCGCGATCGACGCCTTGCCGGACCTGACGCCGATCCATCTGGTCAACAGCGTTTTCGCCGGCGAACGCATGGAAATGGTGGTCGAGCCGTTCAAGGAGTGAGGGCTGCGGCTGCCGTTATGGTTTCGGCCATAACGCATCCGACCATAACGGAAAGGGCGCGGGGAACCCCTCTCCTGTAAGGAGAGGGGCAGGGGTGAGGTGTAGGCTCCTGGACCAGTTGCGTGATGTCCTCACAGCGAAGCCGCGGTGAGGTTACGGCCAAAGCGTCAAACGGCCGACACCTCACCCAACCCTCTCCTTACAGGAGAGGGCTCCCGTGCTTGCTGGTTTTCGGATGGAGCTACCTTCTCTCGCGAGCGAAGGAAAAAGCCCTCACACCGCCCGTTGCCCAATGATCGCGAAGCGCAGTTTGCTGGAGAGGAAGTCGATTGCGGTCACGGCCGCCAGGATCAGCAGGATCAGGAACGAGACCTGCTGCCATTCCAGCGTGCGGATGGTCTCGGCCAGGTAAAGCCCGATGCCGCCGGCGCCGACAATGCCGATGATGGTGGACGAGCGGGTATTGGATTCGATGTAATAGAGCACCTGGCTCGCGATCACCGGCAGCACCTGCGGAATAAGCCCGAAGCGGATCTCGTGGAGCTTGCTGCCGCCCAGCGAGGTCACGCCCTCGACCGGCTTGCGGTCGGCCGATTCGATCGCTTCGGAGTAGAGCTTGCCGAAGGCGCCGAGATCGCTGGTCATGATCGCGAGCATGCCGGCGAAAGGTCCAAGGCCCACGACATTGACCCAGATCAAGGCCCAGATCAGCGCATCAACCCCGCGGACCGTGTCGAGCGAGCGCCGCGCCAGGAAATGCACGACGCGGTTGGCGACGACGTTCTTGGCGGCGATGAAGCCGAGCGGGAAGGCCAGGATCGCCGCCAGGATGGTGCCGAGGAAGGCAATCGCGATCGTCTCGAACAAAGCCTTGACGAAGAGCAGCGCCCGCCCGAACGAGCCCGGATCGGGCGGCAGCATCAAGGCAACGAAGGTGCCGAGATTGCCGAGCCCATGCAGGATCTTCCAGAGCGAGACCTCGAGCGTCGTCAATCCGTAGAGGAACAGGCCGGTGAGACCGGCGACGATCGCGATCGTGATCAGGCGCGTCTTCAGCGAACCGTCGATCGCCGCTTTGTGGCGAGTGATGAGGGCAGCGCGGTCGGTTGTGGACAAGACGAGGCTCATCGGCCGTGCTCCAGGCTCAGCAGCGCATGGCGCAGGCGCTCGGTGCCGTAGTCGATCAGCATCACGGTGACGATGATCAGCAGCAGGATGGCGCTGATGTCGGTGAAGTAGAATTTGCGGATGGCCTCGATCAGGTCCTGGCCGATGCCGCCGGCACCGACGAAGCCCATGATCGAGGCGCCGCGGACATTGATCTCGAAGCGCAGCAGCGAATAGCTCGCGAAATTGGAGAGGACTTGCGGCACCACGGCAAAGCGGATGATCTGCCACCAGCCGGCGCCTGTCGCGGTCATGCCGTCGACTGGCTTCATGTCGATGTTCTCGACCACTTCGGAGAACAGCTTGCCCATGGCGCCCATGGTGTGGATCGCGATGGCGAGCATGCCGGGCAGCGGTCCAAGACCGAAGGCGATGACGAAGATCAGCGCGAAGACGATCTCGGGGACGGTGCGGGAGAATTCGAGGAAACGGCGGGTTGCGAAGCGCAGCCAGCTCGATCTGCCGAGATTGGCGGCGGCGGCGAAGCAGAGCAGGAAGCCGCCGAGCGTACCCAGGATCGTGCCGGTATAAGCGATCAGGATGGTCTGCCAGAGCAGCTTGAGCCAGCCTTTGATGCCCCAGAACCATTCGGCCATGTCGGAGCCGAGCGTCGCCCAGCGCAAGGTCGGCATGGTCTCAAGAATGTATTTCGGGAAGCGCCAGGCGTTCTCGACGAACTTGCCGGGGTCGACCTCGGAGCCGAGCGCCGCGAGCCAGACGCAGACGAGGAAGATCACAGCGCCGATCAGCGTCTGCCGGCGCTTCGCCGACATGGCGCGGCGATAGCTCTCGACATGGCCGCTGATCACGGGGTCGTTGCGGTCGATCGCGAGGGTCATGAACGCGGTCCGTCAGGGGAGGAGGCGTCATTCTCGGGCCGCGCTTTGCGCGGACCCGAGAACCTCGTTGAAGAGATGCCCGGGTCAGGCCCGAGCATGACGTGCTGCGCTTAAGAGGACTTCTTCTTGCGGAGCGCGTCGACGAACTTGTTCAGCTCGATGATCGGGTCGTAGGCCTTGTTGTCGACGGCGACGAGCGGGCCCTGCTTGCCTTCATAGATCTTGTCGAAGGCGACCTTGTCCTTGGTGGCGAGGTTCAGCACCGCGTCGCGGATCGAGGCCTTGAGCGGCTCCGGCAGCTCCGAGAGATAGGCCATCGGCGAGTTCACGATCTGCGCCGACTTGTAGATGATCCGGAAATCCTCGGCCTTGACCATGTTCTTGCGGGCCATACGCAGGAGATTCGATTCCTGCTCGTCGTTCCACCAGTTGGCGGCGACGTCGACAGTGCCCTGGCCGAGCGCGATCACGGCGTTCTCATGGCTGCCGGTGTAGACGACCTTGGAGAAATAGGTCTCGGGCTCGATCTTCATGCCGTCGAGCGCGAAGCGCGGCACGTTGTTACCGGAGGTCGAGTTGGGGTCGACCAGGCCGAGATTCTTGCCCTTGAGGTCGGCGATCGTCTGATAGGGCGAATCCTTCTTCACGTAGAAGACCGAGTAGTAGCCCTTGGTGCCGTCGAGATTGGTCTCGATCGCGAAGGCGTCGATCTTGGCGCCGGTCATCAGCGCGCGGGCGAAGGAGGAGGGGCCGTACATGCCGATATGGATATTGCCGGCGCGCTGGCCTTCGATCAGGGCGGCATAGTCGCTGGCGATGCGCAGCGTGACCTTGGTGCCGAGCTCCTTGGCGAGATAGTTGACGAAGGGGGTGTAGCGTTCGACGACGCCCGACGCGTTCTCGGCCGGGATGATGGCGAAGATGATCTCGGGATATTTCGCCTTCCAATCCTGGGCGAAGGCGGGGGCGGCGAGCGAGGCGGCGAAGGCCGCGGTCGCGAGGGTGAGCGTATGACGACGGGTCAGCATGGTGAGCTCCTGTTGCTGTCGGTTTGATGCGTTTTCTGGGCGGGCGTTCCCGACTGGGCTGGCCCGGTCAGGCGACGTTCTGCTTGGCGCGCTGGGCCTCGGACACCGCGATGGCGTCGAGCGCATCGAGCGCTTCGGCGCCGGCATCCTTGGCCTCGATGCCGTAGAGCTCGGCCGCGATCTCGGTGGTCAGCGCATGGGGCGGGCCGTCGAAGACGACCTTGCCGGCGGCCATGCCGATCAGGCGGTCGCAATATTTCGAGGCGATGTCGAGATGGTGCAGATTGCAGACGACGGTGATGCCGTCCTCGCGATTGATGCGGAACAGCGCATCCATCACGACCTGGGTGTTGCGCGGATCGAGCGAGGCGATCGGCTCGTCGGCGAGGATGACCTTGGGCTCCTGTACGAGGGCACGCGCGATGGCGACGCGCTGCTGCTGTCCGCCCGACAGCGTCTCGGCGCGCTGGGCGAGCAGATGGCCCATATCGAGCCGCTCCAGCGCGGCGATGGCGCGGATCTTGTCGTCCTGCGAGAAGCTCTTGACCAGGGTCAGGGCCACTGAGCGATGGTTCAGCCGGCCGAGCAGGACATTGGTCAGCACGTCGAGACGGCCGACGAGATTGAACTGCTGGAAGATCATCGCCGTGTCGCGGCGCCAGGCGCGAAGGCTCGCGCCCTTGAGCGCGGTCACGTCGCGCTCCTCGCAGACGATGCTGCCGCTGGTCGCGTCGGCGAGGCGGTTGAGCATGCGCAGCAGCGTCGACTTGCCGGCGCCGGAGCGCCCGATGACGCCGACCATCTCGCCCTTGGGGATGGACAGCGTGACGTTGTCGACGGCGTTCTTGTCGCCGAAGCGTTTGGTCAGGCCTTCGATCCGAAGCATGCCGAATTCCGTTCGTCGGCCAAGCGCGACATCGCCCGGAGCGGCCGAGGGCCGTCCGGGGTCGCGCTTTCGAACGGGATGATCAGCTAGCCAGCGCAGATGACAGGGCGGTGACAGGAGGGGAGGGCTATGCACAGAGCTCTGTTTCAGAGCCAGGTGCCAGGTTCCCGCACGCCGTCGGCTTGAGGTTCGTAGATCGCGACATAGCGTCCTTCGATCAGGATGCGTGCGGTCTGACTGAGCTCCGGCCGCGGCGCGCCGATACCGGGTTGCTCGGCTGCCAGCGCAATCTTCGCGACGATACGGCGGATGACACCGTCGGCCGCGGTCACGTTGTCGGCCGCGATCGCGAACCAGATATCTTCTAGAGGCTGTTATGGACTCTGGGGGTGATTTGACGCTGGCGATTTTGCGCGAATGCCAGGAGTTCGAGGACGCAAGCCTTCCGGCTTGCTACGAAGAACGACGCCGCAGTCGCGCAAAAGCGCCGCGCCTTTCGGGTGAGGTGAAAACGGCGGAGCTGCAGCGTCGCATCGCTTGCCGATACGGACGTATCGGCGGCGCAATGCTCCTCCCATCTCCGCCGTTTTGACCTCATCAAGTCGCCCCCAGAGTCCATAACAGCCTCTGGGTCTTGCTCTGCGCGAGGGGAGTACTCAGCCTCGGCCACGTCCGGCCGCCTTGGCCTTGAAGCCTGTGAGCAAAGCTTCGACATCGAGCTTGCGGCCTGGCCCGCTCGCCAAGCCTTCCTCATAGGCCTGTTTCAATCTGGCGATGTCGAGCGAGCGTAGCTCTTCCTGCCGCTCCCAGAGCCGCAAGGCTTCCCGAATGACCTCGCTGTTGGACGCGTAGTTCCCGGATTCGACCGCGCCCTGAACGCGCTCGACCTGTTGCGGAGACAGCGAAATGGTCAAAGTTCGCATGGTCTGATGTTTCATTCGGTAACGATAATACTAAGCGAAACTAACAACAACGCTTAGGAGAAAGGCGAAGAGGTCTTACAATCCCAAGCCCGTCAGCCCTGGATGATCCGTCGGCCTGATCCGCCCCTCCCAGAGGAACTTGCGGTCGCTTTCCTCGATCTGCACATCGTTGATGCTGGCCTCACGCCGGCGCATCAAGCCGTTCTCATCGAACTCCCATTGCTCGTTGCCATGCGAACGGAACCAGTTTCCGGCATCGTCATGGTGCTCATAGGCGAAGCGCACGGCAATGCGGTCGTTGTGGAAAGCCCAGACCTCCTTGATCAGGCGGTACGCGATCTCCTTGGCCCATTTGCGTTGGAGGAAGGCGACGATCGCCTCGCGGCCCGAGAAGAACTCGGCCCGGTTTCGCCAGCGACTGTCCTGGGTATAGGCGAGGGAGACGCGCTGCGGGTCGAGCGAGTTCCAGGCGTCTTCGGCCATGCGGGCCTTCTGGGCGGCCGTCTCGGCCGTGAAGGGTGGCAAGGGCGGGCGTTGCTGCGACATCTCGGCTCCTCCGGTGAAGAGCCGATCAGAGGTGGAAACCGCAGCCCGCGCAATCTCCTTGAAAAGCGGGCTCCGCTCAGGCCGGCGCGACACCGCGCAGGAGCATCTCGACGCAGGAGCGGACATAGGCCTTGCGCTCGCTGGCGGGGATGGCGGGCATGCCGAGCAGCCCGCGAACCTGGTGGAAGCCGCGCAACATGCCGATGAACTGCTCGGCCATGCGCCTTGCCTGCGCATTGGAGATGGGATGCGTCAATCCGTCACGCAGTTGTGATCGCTGCACCAGCAGGGCCGCGAGGTCGCTGATCATGCGCTCGACGCCGGCCTCATAGGCGGTCCGTCCGAGGTCTGGAAAGCGCGCGGCCGCGCTCAGCACCAGCCGGTGCAGATCGAGCGCCGCGGGGTGCAGCATCGTCGCCAGCGTATCCTCGCCGAGACGGGTCAGGATGCTCGCCAGATCAGCGCCGGCCTTGCGCGGCTTACGCAGCGGAATCGTCAGCTTTTCAGTGAGTTCGGCACAGATCGCACGGAACAGCGCCTGCTTGTCGGTGAAGTGGCTGTAGATGGTCTGCTTGGAGACGCCGGCGCGATGGGCGATCTGGTCGAGGCTGGCGCGCTCGAAGCCTTCGGCCAGGAACATCTCGGCTGCGGCCTTGGTGATGGCGCTGTGCTTGTCGGGCCGCGACAGCTCGGCAGGCATGCGCACATAATCCTGCGCATCCGTCGGCGTGGACCGGAGAGAGTTGGCCTCAGACATGCTTCCGCCCATAAAGGCCCTTATCAGACTGGACCGTCCAGTCTAGGTTAGTGCCGCGATCCCGGAGCGTCCAGTGTCATGAAGCGGTTTGTCCTACTCATCCTGATCGCCGGTCTGGCGGGTGGCGGCTATTATGGCTACCGCAGCTATCAGGCCAGCCTGCAGCCGTCGCAGGCGCGTGCGGCCGCCCCGCCGCCGGCCGGCGTGCCGGTCGAGATCGGTAAGATCGAGGTTACGACCGTCTATGAGGAGGTCGAGGCCCTGGGCACGCTCGCCGCCGACGAATCGGTGGTGATCGCGCCCGAGATCGCCGGCCGCGTCATCGCGCTCGGCTTCAAGGAAGGCGAGCGCGTCCAGAAGGGCCAAGAGCTGGTCAAGCTCGACACGGCCATCCTCGATGCCGAACTCAAGCAATTGCAGGCGGATCTGAGCCTGGCGCGCGACACCTTCCAGCGTAACCAGTCACTGGTCCAGCGTGGCGCCGGCACGCAGGTCGCGCTCGAACAGGCGACCGCCCAACTCGCCTCCAACGAGGCCCGCGTCCAGCTCTCCCAGGCCAAGCTGGCGCAGTCGACCCTGACCGCGCCGTTCCATGGCGTCGTCGGCCTGCGCTCGGTCAGCGTCGGCGACTATGTTTCTGTCGGCAAGCAATTGATCACCCTGACCAATATCGACCCGATCAAGGTCGATTTCCGCGTGCCCGAGATTTTCCTCGCCCGGGTCAAGGTCGGCCAAACCATTCAGGTGAAGCTCGACGCCGTGCCGGGACGAGACTTTGCCGGCAAGATCTTCGCGATCGATCCGGTGGTCGACGTCAATGGCCGTGCCATCCGCCTGCGCGCCACGATCCCCAATGCCGATCTCTTGCTGAAGCCGGGCCTCTTTGCCCGCATCGTCATCGTCATCGACCAGCGCGAGAACGCCCTGATCATCCCCGAGACCGCCGTGGTGCCCGACGGCGTCGGCAAGATCGTCTACATCGTCGAGAACGGCAAGGCCAAGCGCGTCTCGGTCGAGCTCGGCAAGAGACTGCCGGGCAAGGTCGAGATCGTGAAGGGGCTGACCCCCCAGATGCAGCTCGTCAGCGCCGGGCAGATGCGCCTGCGTGACGGCGCGACGGTGGCGATCAAGAACGCCCAACCGGCGTTACAGACCAGTGCGGCCGAAACCGCCCCAGTGAGCGCGCTGCGATGAGCCTGTTCGAGCTCTTCGTCCGCCGGCCCGTCCTCTCGACGGTCCTGAGCCTGCTCGTCATCCTGATCGGCGTCGTCTCCTATACGCGCCTGACGGTGCGCGAATATCCCAATATCGACGAGCCGATCGTCTCGGTGCGCACGACCTATACCGGCGCCTCGGCCGAGATCATCGAGACGCAGGTCACGCAGATCCTGGAGAACTCGATCGCCGGCATCGAGGGCATCGAAATCATCTCCTCGACCAGCCGGCAGGAGAGCAGCAACATCTCGGTGCGCTTCCGCCCGGATGTCGATCCCGATGTCGCCGCCTCCGATGTGCGCGACCGCGTCAGCCGCGTGCGCGGCCGCATGCCCACCGAGATCGACGAGCCGATCATCGCCAAGGTCGAGGCCGACGCCCAGCCGATCATGTATCTCTCGCTGATCAGCTCGCGCCACAACCCGCTCGAACTGACCGATTTCGCCGACCGCTTCATCACCGACCGCGTCCAGAATATCACCGGCGTCGCCGAGGTCCGCATCCAGGGCGAGCGCCGCTACGCCATGCGAATCTGGCTCGATCGCGCCCGAATGGCGGCCTACGCCATCACCGTGCAGGAAATCGAGGCGGCGCTGCGGGCGCAGAATGTTGAGATCCCGTCCGGCCGCATCGAGAGCAACCATCGCGAATTCACGGTGCTCTCGCAGACCAGCCTGACGACGCCCGAGCAGTTCGAGCAGATCGTCGTCAAGGACGCCAACGGCTTCCCGGTCAAGCTGCGCGATGTCGCCAAGGTCGAGCTCGGCGCGCTGGCCGAGCGCAACGCCGCCTGGTTCTCCGGCAAGGCCTCGGTCACGATCGGCATCGTCAAGCAGGCGACGGCGAACCCGCTCGACGTTTCGGCCGGCATCCGCGCCGCTCTGCCCGAGATCATCGACGATCTGCCCGACGGCATGGGGATCGAGACCTCCTACGACACCTCGATCTTCATCGACCGCTCGATCGAGGCGGTCTATCGGACGGTCGGCGAGGCGGTTCTCCTCGTCGTGCTGATCATCTTCCTGTTCCTGCGCTCGGCGCGCGCGACGCTGATCCCACTGGTCACGATTCCGGTTTCGCTGATCGGCTCCTTTGCGCTGATGTATGCCTTCGGCTTCACCGTGAACACGCTGACGCTGCTCTCGATGGTGCTCGCCATCGGCCTCGTCGTCGACGACGCCATCGTCGTGCTGGAGAATGTCCACCGTCATATCGAGGACGGCATGGAGGCCAACAAGGCGGCGGTGCGCGGCATCAACGAGATCGCCTTCGCCGTTATCGCGATGACGCTGACGCTGGTCGCGGTCTATGCGCCGATGGCGTTCTCGACCGGGCGCACCGGCAAGCTCTTCGTCGAATTCGCCTTGACGCTGGCTGGCGCCGTTCTGGTCTCGGGCTTTGTCGCGCTGACGCTGACGCCGATGATGTGCGCCAAGCTGCTCAAGCATGAAAGCTCGCATGGGCGGCTCTACAACCTGCTCGAAGCCGGGTTCGAGGCGATGTCGCGCGGCTATCGCCGCTCGCTGCGGGCGGCGCTCGCGATACGCCCCGTCATCGTCCTGCTGGCGCTCTGCGTGGCCGGCGGTAGCTACTACTTCTTCACGCATCTGCGCTCGGAGCTCGCGCCGGTGGAAGATCGCGGCTCGATCACCGCGATCGGCGTGGCGCCCGAAGGCGCGACGCTGGCCTTCACCGCCGATTACGCGCGCCGCGTCGAAGAGTTCTTCTCCAAGTTGCCGGAGGTGCAGAACTACCTCGTCATTGTCGGGTTTCCCGATGTGACGCGCGCCATCGCCTTTGCCCGGCTGAAGCCCTGGGAGGAGCGCACGCGCAAGCAGCAGGATATCGTCACCGAAATCAACAAGGGGCTCTCGCAGATCCCCGGCATCCGGCTCTTTGCGACGAACCCGCCCTCGCTCGGCCAGGGCGGCGCCAACAGCAAGCCGGTCGAGTTCGTGCTGCGCTCGTCGGAGCCTTACGAGCAGATCAAGGGCTATGTCGACCAGGTTCTGGCGGAGGTCGCGGGTTCGCCGGTGCTGACCAACATCGAATCCAACCTGATCCTCGACAAGCCGCAGCTCAGGGTCTCGATCGATCGTCAGCGCGCCGCCGATCTCGGGGTCGGCGTCGATGTGATCGGGCGCACCATGGAGACGCTGCTGGGCGGCCGGCAAGTGACGCGCTTCAACATGAATGGCGAGCAATACGACGTCGTCGTCCAGGTCGCGGGTCAGGACCGCAATACGCCCCAGGCGATGCAGTCGATTTATCTGATGGGCCGCAACGGCGTGACGGTGCAGTTGTCGAGCCTGGTTTCGATCGAGGAGAACGTCGCTCCCAAGGAACTGATCCGCTTCAACCAGCTCCGCTCCGCTACCATCACGGCGGTGCCGGGGGCGGGCTATTCGCTGGGCGATGCGCTCAGCGTGCTGGAGCAGGCCTCGGCCAAGGTGCTGCCTAAGACGGTGCAGATCGACTATTCCGGCCAGAGTCGCGAGTTCAAGCAGTCGGGCTCCTCGATCGCGATCGTCTTCCTGCTGGCGCTGGGTTTCATCTATCTGGTGTTGGCGGCGCAGTTCGAGAGCTTCGTTGATCCGGTGGTGATCATGGTCTCGGTGCCGCTCTCGCTGACGGGCGCGCTCGCAGCCTTGTACTTCACCGGCGGCACCATGAACGTCTACAGCCAGATCGGCCTGATCACGCTGGTCGGCCTCATCACCAAGCACGGCATCCTGATCCTCGAATTCACCAACCAATTGCGTGAAGAGGGCAAGGAGACGGTCGATGCTTTGGTCGAGGCGGCGGAGCTGCGTCTGCGGCCGATCCTGATGACGACGGGCGCGATGGTGCTCGGCGCGCTGCCGCTCGCCTTGGCGCATGGTGCGGGCGCGGAAAGCCGCTCGCAGATCGGCTGGGTCATCGTTGGCGGCATGAGTTTCGGCACGCTCTTGACGCTCTATGTGGTGCCGGTGGCCTATACGTACCTGGCGCGGGCGAAGCGCTCGGTGCACGGGCATGCCGTACACGAGCCGCATCCGGCGCCGGCGGAATAGTCGGCGCTTCCCCGTCATTGCGAGCGCAGCGAAGCAATCCAGAAGGGCTCACTGGATCCCCTTGGATTGCTTCGTCGCTGCGCTCCTCGCAATGACGAAAAGCGCTACTGCAGCCGCACCGACACACTCTCGCTCGCGCCGGTGCCGTCGATCACCGAGATCCGGACGAAGCCCTTTCCGGACGGTTGCCAGGCGGCTTCGCGGCGGCGGGTCGGCTCCAGCACGGGCGCGCCGTCGACAAGCCAGGTATAGGGCGGCGCACCGCCTGCGACCTTGAGGTTGAGCTGGCCGCGGCCGTCGAGCGCGGAAGCGGCGAGGTCGATCCGCGCGCCTTCCGGCGGGAAGGCTAGTTTCAGCACCGGCGTTGTCATCGCGGCGATCGTCTTGGGTACATCCTGGCGCAGATGGCGCAAGGGCGGCGGCAGATGCGCCGCGGTCGCGATGATCGCATTGGGCGGCTGCGGGAAGGGGCGGGGATCGATGCCGGCCCGGGCGAAGGCGTCGAACAGGATTGGCGCCGCGACCACGCGCCCGACGAGTCCGGGCACCGCGCCGTTGTCGGCCCGCCCGACCCAGACGCCGATGGTGTGCTTGCGGTCGAAGCCGACCGCCCAGGCATCGCGATAGCCATAGGATGTGCCGGTCTTGTAAGCGATGCGGCCGGGCAGGGCGTTGAGTGGGGCAGGCGCGCCAAGCAAGGTATCGGTGACATACCAGGCCGCGACGGGGTCGACGAGGCGAGGCAAGGGTTCACTCGCTTGGCTCTCGGCTTTCAGCCGAAGCGGCGTCATTTCGCCGCCGCGCGCGAGCCCGACATAAAGCCGCGTCAAATCCTGCAGCGTGATCCCCAGGCCACCGAGGCCGACAGCCAAGCCCGGCGCGCCGCCCTCCTTCGGCATGGCGATGGCCGCGCCGGCGTCGCGCAGCCGCGACAGGAAACGCTGCGGCCCGAGCGCGGATAACAGCTCGACAGCGGGGACGTTGAGCGAGAGCTGCAAGGCTTTTCGCGCGCTCACCATGCCCTGGAAGCTCAGGTCGAAATTCTCAGGCACATAGATGCCGTAGCGCGCCGGTCGGTCCTCCAGCATCGTCTCGGGATGGGCGATGCCGTTGTCGAAGGCGAGCGCATAGATGAAGGGCTTCAGCGCCGAGCCGGGCGAACGCAGGGCCCGCGTCAGGTCGAGCGAACCGGCACGCTCGGCGGCGAAATAATCGACGCCGCCGACCGAGGCGCGGATCTCGCCGGTCTCATTATCGGCGACGAGAATGGCGATCGAGACCTGGGCTGCGAGCCCTGTACTGCGCTCGCGGGCGAGGCTCTCCAGATTGGCCTGGAGCCGGCCGTCGATGGTGAGCCTGTGGGCATGGGCGCCTGGGGCTTCCGCCACGACCTGCTCGGCGACATGAGGGGCGAGATTCGGGAACGGTTTGCGCGTCGCAGGGATCGCTTCAGTACGCGCGGCCGCGACCTCGGAAGCTGTTGCGAGCCCCGCCGCCTCGACACGCGCCAGCACCCGTTCGCGGGCCTTGCGGGCGGCCTCGTTGAGGCGGTCGGGCCGGCGCGTCTCGGGCGATTGCGGCAGGGCGACGAGCAGCGCCGCTTCCGCTGTGGAAAGGCGCTTCGGCTCCTTGCCGAAATAGGCGAAGCTCGCGGCGCGCACACCTTCGAGATTGCCGCCGAAGGGGGCGAGCGTCAGGTAAAGGTCGAGAATTCCTCGCTTGTCGAAGCGGCGCTCGAGCTCGATCGCGCGGATGAGCTGGCGCAGCTTGGCGGATAGCGAGCGCTCCTCGCGCGGCTCCAGCAGACGCGCGACCTGCATGGTCAGGGTCGAGCCGCCGGAGACCACGCGCCCGCTCATCAACATCTGGCCGGCGGCGCGGGCGAGCCCGAGCGGGTCGATGCCCCAATGCGTGTCGAAGCGCTTGTCCTCATAGGCCTTGAGCATGGCGAGGTAGCGCGGATCGACATCCTCAGTGGTGACGGGGAGCTTCCAGCGCCCGTCATCGGTCAGGAAGGGCCGCAGCAGCTTGCCCTCGCGGTCGAGCACGACGGTCGAGCGGTCGGAGGCGGCGGCGAGGTCTAGCGGCGGCAGGGAGGCGGCGTAGGCGAGGAGGGCGGCTGTGGCGGCTGTCGCGACGAGGCCAAGAGCGGCTGCGGTGATCTTCAGTTTACGAAAGCGGCGGGTGCCTCTCCCTTCTCCCCTTGCGGGAGAAGGTGGCTCGGCGAAGCCGAGACGGATGAGGGGGCTCGCGACCTTTCCGATAAGCGTGTGAAGCGAGAGACGCCAATGATGAAGGGCACGGCGCCCCCTCACCCCAACCCTCTCCCGCACCAAAGTCGGGTGTTCCCTACTTTGGCATCCATCTCTGCCCATCTCGGGCAAGCCCGAGATGGGTGGGAGAGGGAGCTCTGTCGCGGCCCGTCTTTCGTCCCGCGCTTCCATGGCCAGATTACCGCGCCGACGAAATATCCACCGTTCCGAACGCGGTCCGCCCGAAACGATCCGGCCTGTACATGTCCTCGATCACGCCCGCCGGCGCGACATAGCGGCCGGGCGAGACGGCCCGGGCGATATAGGCGACGGTAAAGGCGAGCTTCTGGCTGTTCGACCCGTCACGGTCGAAGGCCGCGACATAGCGGTCGTCGCGGGCCTCTGTGTATACCGGGGTCACCTCCTGCTTCAGCCAGTCGAGCCCCGCGACGGAGGCGCCCTCGGTCAGGTTGGCGTTCTCGATCTCGAGCCCGGCCGGCACGGGATCGACCAGCAGCACCCGGCCATAGCGTGGGGCGGGTTCAGTGACGTTCAGGGCCACGACATAGCGCTCGTTCTGGCGCAATCGCGCCGGATCGGCCTTCTCGCCGTTCATGGTGTAGATCACCCGCTCCAGGCCAAAGCCCTGGTTCAGCGCCGGCTCCGCGCCGGTCGGAATGCCCGAGACGGTGATCACGGCCTGTGCAGCGGCGGCGCCCGGATTGGCGACGGTCAACGGCTTGGCCTCCAGCGCCTCGGTGGAGATGGTGCGGTAGAGCGGTCCCTTGCGCTCGGCGCCATCGACTGTGAGCGTCATGCCCTCGGCGTCCTTCGCCAGCGCCTGGGCGGCGACGACCATCCACATCTGCTCCTGCGTCGAGGTGTAGCGTGCACCGCCGCGCGCCGTGTCGACGATCGCGGCGGCGCGGGTGATGTCGGCGCGCTCGCCATTGGCTTCGGCGATCAAGGCGAGCACGCCCGCCCCGTCGCGCAGGCGCGTGCCGTAATCGGGGCGCGAAAGACCATCGTCGCGCGCGTCCTGCAGCAGGCCGAGCGCGCTGGTGAAGGCGGCGCGGCCGCGGCCACGATCGCCCAGCGCCGAGAGCGCGGCGCCGATCTGCCCGCGCGCCAATGGCGTCGCGAAATCGGAGAGCTTGTTGTCGGCGAGATAGCGCAGATCGCCCATCACCGGTCGGCCGTTGCGGGCAAGCACATAGAGCGCGTAGGCGATGCCGGCGGCCTCCTCCTTGTTGATCTCGCTGGTGTTGACGACCTGATTGCGCAGGCGGTCGAGAGCGAGATTGAAGGCGATCTGCGGCACCTGGAACTGGCGCTCACGGGCCCGCGTCAGGAAATCCGCGACGAAGGCGTCGAGCCAGAGATCCTCGCCGCCGACACTCCACAGCCCGAAGGAGCCGTTGGCGCCCTGGCGGGCGAGCACGCGCTCGATCGCGCCATTGACCCGCTCATCGGCATTGGCGTCGAGCGCGAGGTTTTCCAGCGTGGCGAGCTTGTTGACCGAGAGCAGCGGCAAGGCGCGGCTCACCGTCTGCTCGGTGCAGCCATAGGGGTAGCGGTCGAGCGCCTTCAACAGCGCCGGCACGTCAAGCGAGGCGAGCGGCGAGACCGAGACGGAGACCTGCCCGGAATTGGGCACGAGATCGGCCATCAGGTCGGAGGAGACCGTGATCGAGCCGCCATTGCCGGGGATCGGCCGGACGATGCGCCGCGCGATCGTATTGGCAGAGGGTTGCACGCGCACGGCGAGGTTCTGCACCGTCCCGATGCCGCCAGGCCCGGTGATGCGGACATCGAATTCGGCGCGGCCGAGACCCGCTGCCGTGACCGGTATGGTGAGCTCGCTCTTGGCGCCGGCCGCGAGCTGGAGGGTTTTGCGCGTCGCTTCGGCGGCAACCAGCACGGGGCCCCTCACATCGAGATCGACGACATAGGGGCCGGCCGGTCCCTCGACATTGTTGATCGCGAGATGGAAGCGCGACTGGTCGCCGATGGCGAGGAAACGCGGTAGCGTCGCCTGCGCGACGACCTGGTCGCGGATGATGACGTCAGCGCTGGCCTGCCCGGTGCGTCCAGCCGACCATGCGACCGCCATGACACGGACCGAGCCGTTGAAGGCCGGCAGGTCGAAATCGATCTTGGCCATGCCGTTGGCGCCGACCTTGACCACGCCGGAATAACGGGCGAGCGGTTCCTGCGTCGGCTTCTCGCCGCCAAGCGCAGGCGCGCCGTCGCCGCCGGTCCGGATCGCGCCGCGCACGCCCTGCATGCCGTCGATCAGATAGCCATAGAGATCGCGCAGTTCGTGACCGATCTGGCGCTGGCCGAAGAAGAACTTGCTCGGATCGGGCGATTCGAAGCGGGTCAGGTTGAGGATGCCGATATCGACGGCGGCGACCGTGACGAAGGTGTCCTCGCCGGCCCTTGCGCCGGTGACCTTGACCGGCAGTGAGAGCGTTGTCAGCGGGCGCACCAGATTGGGCGCGCCGAGATCGATGGCGAGCGTGCGGTTCTCCTTGCCAATCGCGAACCAGGACAGGCCGATGGCGCGGCCGGGCAGGCGCTGGGCGGCGGTGTCCATCGGGCGGTGCGCCAGCACGACGAGATAGGCGCTCCCGCCCCACTCGGCCTTGACGGGGATCGAGGTCGTCGAGCCGCCAGCGGCGACATCGATGGTACGGATCTCGTTGACGCGGTCGCTGATCACGGCGAGCGTCGCCTTGCCGGCGAAGCGTGGCGCCAGACGCACCTGCATGGTCTCGCCGTCGGCATAGGCGTTCTTGTCGAGCGCGACGTCGAGGACATCGGGCGTATCGGCGGTCTTGTCGGCCTCGTAGCCGACGGTGAAGGACAGCGAGCTTTCGGTGGAATCAGGGCCGTCAGCGGCGACGTCGAGGCGATAATTGCCCCATTGCACCGGGGCCGAGATCGAGGCGGCGGCGTTCGCGCTGACCGCGACCTCGCCATCGGCGACGCGGCGGGTCTGCTTCACGCCCTCAAAATTCCAGCGCCCGTCCTGGAAGAACCACTGATAGTTGCGGGTGACCTTGGACAAGGTCCATTTCACGCCGGGCCGCGCGAGGCGGCGGCCATCGCCATTGGCCATGATGACCTCGAAGCCGGCGGTCTGGCCGTTGCCGAGTTCGCCATCCTTGAACAGCGCCTTGATGCCGAGCGCCGCGCCCTTGGGCACAATCGGCAGCGTCACGGAGCGGGCGATGGCGCGCCCGCCGGGCTCGCCGACACGGATGGTGAATTCGGCCTCGAGCGGGCGGTTGGTCTCGGGCTGGGCGACGGGGTTGGAGACCGTGACCTTGCCGGAGGCGTCGGTCGTGGTGCTTTCCTCGAAATCGGTCTGGACCGGCTGGAACTCCTCATCGGTGAGGCCGACCTGATAGCCGGCGAAGCCGGGGATCGCGCTTTGGGCAGCGGCGCGGATCGTCATCGAGCCGTTGACGTCGAGCTCGGAGCCCGGAGCGCCATAGAGATAGCGCGCATTGACGTCGATCTCGGCCGGCTCTCCCGCCTGCAGCACCGGGGCCTTGGGCGAGAGCGTCAGTTCCAGGCGCTCGGGGACATAGTCCTCGACCAGGAAGGAGGCCTCGCCGATCGCGGGGCCCTTCGGGTCGGCATAGGCCTGGACACGCCAGGTTCCGGTCTGCGCGCCCGACAGCAGCGGGATCGAATGGGCCCGGCCGCCGGCGCCCTGGTCCTCGACCTGGCGGCGGCGATATTCGACGCCGTCGGGCCGCTTGACCACGATGGTCAATGGCAGGCCGGTGACGGCCGCGCCCTTGGCGTCGCGCAGGAGGCTGGTCAGATAAACCGTCTCGCCGGAGCGGTAGACGCCGCGCTCGGTGTAGAGATAGGCGTCGAGGCCTGACGGCGCGACGCGGCCCTTGACGCCGCGATCGGAGAGATCGAACGCGGTCTGCTTCAGATCGAGGAAGCCGTAATCCTCGCCCAGCAGCGCCGTGACGAGACCCGGCGCATTGCCGCCCTGGCCCTTGCCCAGGCCGGCATCGAAGCGGGCATAGCCATTGGCGTCGGAGCGCACCGTCCCCAGCACCTCGTTGTTGCGGGCGAGCAGCCTCAGTTCGGCATTGGCGACGGGCGAGGCGTCGGCGAGCGAGCGCACCAGCACATGCACGCCATCGGGTCCGGAGAAGGAGGTCAGGCCGAGATCGGAGACGACGAACCATTGCGTCGCGCGCGTCGTGCCGTCGTCATAGTCGCTGTCGGAATCGGTCTGCGGCGCGGTCGCGTTGCCGCCGGCGGGCTTGGCGAACATCACATAGACGCCGGGCTGCAGGCGCCCGACTGCCTCGATCACCGGGAAGGCCGTGATCACGTCCTTGTTCAATTCTGACTTCACCTCCATCGAGCCGGTCCAGACGCTCTGGCCCTTGTCGCTGGCGATCTGCTTTGAGGCGTAGGAACCGAGCTGGCCGAGGAAATCGTCGGAATGGACCGAGTTGATCAGGTTGCGGTCGCCGATCCGCATGACTTCGAGATCGAGCCGGTTGGCATTGACGGAGACGACGGGGATGCCCTGCTGGCCAGTTCGCGGCAGGACATAGTTCTTGCCGGTGAACCGCACCGAAGGCGTGCGGTCGCGGACATAGATCTCGTAATCGGCCGATTTCTGCAGCTTCTCGTCGGGGATCGCCGAAGGCACGCCCTGGCGGATGACGAAAGCATAGCGCTCGCCATGGCGCAGGCCGTCGACGCAGATCTGGCGCTCCTCGGCGCTGACGGCGAAATCGCCCTTGCCGCCGGAAATCGCGACATAAGGCGCGAAATCGACGCGGCCGCGCGCCAGCGGCTCGGAGAACTCGAAACAGGCGCGGGGCGAAGCGGCGTCGGCATCGACCTTGTTGGAGAGGATGCGGAAGCCGCGCTTGTCGCGCAGGCTCTCATAGGCGGTGCGCAGGCCGGCATTGTCGGCGAGGTCGAGGCTCAGCCGATAGGTCGTCAGCGCTGGCCGCCAGAGCTCGTTCTTCTCGAAGGTGCGGGCGAGCACGCCCAGCGATGCGGCTTCCTCGGGGCGCGAGCTGGCGCGCTGATAGGCGAGATAGGCGGCCGAGATCGCGCGCTCGCGCAACTCCCAGCGCTCGCGATAATCGCGCGGCTCGATCGCGTTGGCTGCATTCGCCATCAGGCGCCATGCGGCAGCATTGTTGGGCTCGGCGACGACGGCGGCATTGGCCTGGGGCAAGGCGGAGCGGGCATCGCCTCGGGCGAGCGCCGAGGCGCCGATCCGCAGGGCCTCAGTTGCCTGCCTGCCGCTGACCGAGACCTCGCGCTTCAAGCGCTCCTCCAGCCGCTGCCCGTCGGCGGCGAGGTCGTTGCGAACATAGGCCTTCTGGGCCAAAGCGGGCTGCGCGGCGAGCGCCAGACCGAAAAGCAGCGCGAGACGGGCGAGCAGGGTCATGGTCGTGTCCTCTTCGGTCGAGCTTGGGCGTCAATCTCGGCGTGATCCGCGTCCGCCCGATGACAGCTCTGAGCCCGCGGGCAAGCTAGCACCGGCGCTTGCCGACGCAATGCGAAAGGTGCGGATTGCCGGATGAGGCGGGCTCTTACTTGATCTTGCACTTGATCTTGTTCCGCTTCGTCATCGCAGTTGCGGGCGGACGCGATCTGACGCTCAATGCGGCCTCCTTGCTGGGCCGGAGGCATGCGATGGCGAATGCGATCAGAACCCGTTTCGGGCGGGCCGTAGGGTTGGGGCTGGCTCTGGCCGCTCCTGCTTTTGCGCTCCTGCCGTCGATGGCGCTGGCGCAGGCTCCCGCGCCAGCGCCCAATCCCCAGCTTGCCGCGGCGCAGGCGAGCTTCGACGCGCTGCCCGAGGCCGAGCGCAAGGCGATCCAGACCGATCTGATCTGGGCCGGCCTGTTCAGCGCGGCGGTGAGCGGCTCCTATGGCCCGCTGACCTTCCGCGCCATCAATGCGCTGAAGGCTGGGCGCGGCGAGCCCAATGGCGTGCTCTCGCCGGCCGAGCGCACGGCGCTTGCCCAAACGGCCCGCAGCGCGCGCGAAGCGGCGGGGTTTCGCCTGATCGACGACGAGCGCACTGGCATGCGGATCGGCATTCCTGAAAAGGTGCTGCCCAAGCGCGAGGCGACGCCGACCGGAGGCAGCCGTTGGCAGAGCGCCGACGGCAAGATCACGCTCGACGCGACCACGAACCCGCCGGGAGAGACGCTGGACTCGATCTTCGAGAAGGCGACCCTGGTCAACCCCAACAATCCCGGCCGCAAGATCACCTACAAGCTGCTGCGCCCGGATTTCTTCGTGGTCACCGGCGAGACCGCCACGGGCAAGTTCTACCGCCGGCTGGCGTCGGGGCCGCAAGGCCTGCGCGGCTTCTCGATCGGCTATGACAAAACGCTCTCGGCCAGTGTCGACAAGCTGGTGATCGCCATCGCCGGGAGTTTCGAGCCCTTCCCGACCGGGCCTGCGCCGGCGAGCCCGGCGAGTGCGATCGCCAGCGTTGCGGGAGCGTCGTCTCCGATTGTGCGCCCGGCCGCGCCGCCGACCGAGCGCTATGGCGTCGGCCTCGTCATATCCGACAAGGTCGTCGCCACGGCGGCTTCCGCGATCGATAGCTGCCGCTCGCTGCGGGTCGGCGGACGTCCGGCGCGGTTGCGCGCCAAGGATGATGCGAGCGGGCTTGCCTTGCTCGATCTCGATGGCGGGCCGGCACTGACCGCGCTCGGTTCCCGCTCCGAGGCGCTGGGCGAGCGCGAAAACCTCGTCCTGGTGGCGTTCGGCGATGATGCCGGCAAGCGCGCCGCCCTCGCCTTGCCGGGGCAGGCTGTGCGAATCGGGGCGAATGCGGCCGTGTTCGCACCGCTCCAGCCGGGCCAGGCCGGCAGCCCGGTCTTCGACCGGCAGGGCCGCCTGGCAGGGCTGGTCACGGCAAACCCTTCCGACAAGATCCTGATCGCCGGGGTCGCGCCGCAACGGGCCTATGCGGTGGCGGATGCGGCCGCCTTGCAGGCCGTGATCACGAAGGCGGGGCTCTCGCTTCCCGCAGCGGCTGCCGGCGGCGAGCTCAGCACCGGCAGGATCGTCGAGAAGGTCGGCAAGTCGGTACTGCCGGTGGTGTGCGGCCTTTGATGCGCCTAGAGCAATTTCAGATCCAATTGGATCGTTCAATTGCTCTAGGTCTTTGTTTTGGCGAGTTTCCTTCACGCGAACCGGTGTCCACTTCGCTCGAAAACGCGCTAGTCCAGTGGCCTTGAATTACCCGATCACGCCGCTGCCTTTGAGCGTGGCGATCTTGTCTGTGCTCAGGCCGAGATCGGCCAGCACTGTGTCCGTGTCCTGCCCCAATCCAGGTGGGCGGTGGCGCAGGGGCGCGCGCTCGCCGTCGAGACGATAGGGCGGGGCGAGCACAGCGGGCGTGTCGGCATTACCGGCGTCGTCGCTGACCATGCCGGCCTGCGTTGCGCGTTCCGAGCGCAGAGCCTGGTTCAGGCCCAGCACCTCGCCGCAGGGAATGCCGTTGGCGGCAAGGCGTTGCAGCAACAGCGCGCGCGGCCTCACCCGCAGCTCCGCCTCGATCATCGGCAGCAGCTCCGGGCGGTTCTGGGTGCGGAGCAGGTTGGTGGCGAAGCGCGCATCCTCCGCCAGGTCCGGCCGCTCGATCACGGTCCGGCAGAAGCGCTCATACTGGGCGTTGTTGCCGACGGTGATGACGAGCGGGCCGTCGGCGGCGTCGAAGACGCCATAGGGCACGATCGAGGGATGGGCGTTGCCGTAGCGTGGCGGATTCTCGCCCAGTGCCAGTGCTTCCAGACCGTAATAGGAGGTGACCGAGAGGCCGCAATCGAACAGCGCCATCTCGATATGCCGGCCCTTGCCGGTGCGTCCGCGCTGGATCAGCGCAGCCAGCACGGCCTGGGCCGAATATTGCCCGGTGAAGAGGTCGACGATGGCGACACCGAACTTCAGCGGCGGCTGGTCGTCATTGCCATTCATCCCCATCAGCCCGGACTCGCCCTGGATGACGAGGTCGTAGCCGGGGCGCGAGGCTTCCGGCCCATCCGAGCCGTAGCCGGCGATCGAACAGTAGACCAGGCCGGGGTTGAGCGCGCTCAGCGCCTCGTAGCCGAGCCCGAGCTTGTCGGCGCCGCCGGTCTTGAAGTTCTGGATCAGCACGTCGCTCCTGGCGGCGAGGTCGCGCACGATCGCCAGCCCCTCGGGCTTGCCGACATCGACGCCGATCGAGCGCTTGTTGCGGTTGACGCTGTTGAAATAGCAGGTGTTGCGCTCGCCCAGCCGAAAGCCCCAGTCGCGCGTGTCGTCGCCGCGCAGGGGGTGCTCGACCTTGATCACCTCCGCACCGAGATCGGCGAGCACCTGGCCGCACCAGGGCCCGGCGAGGATGCGTGAGAGATCGAGTACGCGGATGCCGGAGAGAGGGAGGTCGAGAGGGGTCATCGGCATGTCACGCTGCTCGTTGGGGCTGCTCAGGCACGAGATAAGCCATCAGATCGCGGTCTTCATACCCGTCCTCGGCCATGATCGCGTTTCGCTGGCACCCTTCATGTGCGAAGCCCAGTTGCGCATAGAGGGCTATGGCGCGCTGGTTGGAGCTGCGAACGGTCAATTCTATGCGCTTAAGCCCGGATGCGGCAGCGCCTGCCATCGCCTGTTGCATCAGCAAGCGACCGAGCCCCAAACCGCGATATTGCGCGAGGATGCCGATGCCGAGCGTGCCGCAGTGGCGTCGGGTCGGTCTGCTGACGTCGCGGACGATGTCGCACCAGCCGACGATGATATCGTCGACGAGCCCGACAAGATGTGTGTTTCCAGTCGCAATATTGGCTTCGACATAGACGACGATGCGCTCGATCGGCGGAGCCTCTTCGAAGGCCAGGTAGCGCCGCTCACGAGCAACCTCGTCGAGCACCTCTCGGAAACGCGACGCGTCAGCGGCAGCGATAGGACGGACAGTCACAACCGGCCTCACGAACCCATCACTCCCTCCAGGCTCGCGGCCAGTGCGATCAGCCGCGGCCGGACCTCGTCCATCAGGAAATCCTGGTCGAGGATCACGGTCGGCGCGCCGCAATTGATCGACATTGGCGGCAGGCCGCCGCCAGGGTGGAAGGCGACCGCGATGGCGCTCACTGTCGGCTGCCATTCGCCGAAGGAGCGGGCGCAGCCCCAGGTCGCGTAGTCTTCCAGCGCCCGGTCGATGCCCTCGCGCAGGCGCGGCCAGGCCGCATCGTCGACCGAATGGATATCCTCCATGATCGCGCGCCTTTCGGCTTCGCTGCAGACGGCGAGATAGGCGCGGCCCATGGCGCTGCGCGCGAGTGAGAGCCTGGAGCCGGTATCCATGTTGAGCGCGATCGCGGCCTCGCCGCGGCAGCATTCGATATAGCGCATGCTGAGCCGCTCACGGACGCCGAGCCCCACCGTAGCGTTGGCGAAGCTCGCGAGGTCGCGCATGCCGACCCGCGCGAGGCGACGGACATCAAGCCCGGCAAGCGCATTGGCCCCGAGCGCGATCAGCGCCGTGCCGAGCCGGTAGCTGCCGGATTCCGGGACATGGTGGAGATAGCCGAGCTTGGTCAGCGTATGGGTCAGGCGCGAGACGGTCGAGCGGGCAAGGCCGCAGCGCGCGGCGATTTCGGAATTGGCGAGCGCCGCCTCGCCGCGCCTGAAGCAGGCCAGCACCTCGAGACCACGCGCCAGCGCCGTGACGAAATGGCGGTCCTCCTTGGGACCGGCGAGATCGTCGGTGTGCGCGTCTGCGTCGGAGTGAGAGCTTGCTTGCAGGGCGGCCTCCATAAGACTCTACCGCTTCAGGAAAGCGGCGAAGGCGGCCTTGGCCTCGGCCGAAAGCAGCCGCTCGCCGAAGAGCCGGCCTTCGGTGGCGATCGTCTCGGCGACATGGGCCGCGTTGCCGCGCTTCAACAGCGATTTCGTCAGCGCGACCGACTCCGGCGGCAGGGCGGCGAGCGCTCTGGCCTTCTCCAGCGCCATGGCAAGCGCGCCGCCCTCCGCGGTCACGGCATTGACGAGGCCGGCCTCGGCTGCGGCTTCAGGTCCGAAGGCCTCGCCCAGCATCAGCAGTTCGGCGGCGCGCTTGCTGCCGGCGATCAACGGCAGGAGATAGCTCGATGCGCCTTCGGGGCTCAGGCCCAGCGCGACGAAAGGCAGGCGGAAGCTCGCGCCCTTGGCCGCGTAGGCGAGGTCGCAATGCAGCAGCATGGTGGTGCCGATGCCGACGGCAAAACCCTCGACCGCCGCGACGACCGGCTTCTTCGCGGTCGAGATCGCGTTGAGGAAATCCATGGCGACGCGCGGGCCGCTGTCGCTGACCGCGGCGAAATCCTTGATATCGTTGCCGCTGGTGAAGCAGCCGCCAGCCCCGGTCAGCACGATTGCGCGGATCTGCGGATCGGCTTCCGCCGCCGCGATCGCGTCGATCAACCCCTGATAGCTGGCACGGTCGAGCGCGTTCTTGCGCTCGGGCCGGTTCATCGTGACCTGAATGAGGCCGGGCAAGACGGTTTGACTTAAGACGGTTTGGCTCAGGATGGTTTCGGTCATGGTCTCATCCTCGGTCAGCGGCTGCAGAGGGCGGCTTTCGCCTGCTCATATTCGGTCTTGAGGCGTTCGATCACGGTGGCGGCGGAGGGCGCGTCGTCGATCAGCCCGACACCCTGGCCCGAGCCCCAGATGTCGCGCCAGGCCTTGGCGGTTCCCGAGCCGAAGCTCATCTTGCTCTTGTCGGCACGAGGCAAATCGTCGGGATCGAGCCCCTGGGCCGCGATCGAGGGCTTGAGGTAGTTGCCGGGCACGCCGGTGAAGAAGGGCGTGTAGACGATGTCGGCGGCGGCGGCCTCGACGATCATCTCCTTATAGCCCTGCGCCGCATTGCCCTCCTCGGTGGCGATGAAGCGGGTGCCGATATAGGCGAGATCAGCGCCCATCGCCTGGGTGGCGAGAATCGCCTGCCCGGTCGCGATCGCGCCCGAGAGGATGATCGGCCCGTCGAAGAAGCGCCTGACCTCGCCGACCAGCGCAAAGGGGCTCAAGGTGCCGGCATGGCCGCCCGCGCCGGCGCAGACCAGGATCAAGCCGTCGACACCGGCTTCGAGCGCCTTCTGGGCGTGGCGGATGGTGGTGACGTCGTGGAAGACGAGCCCGCCATAGGAATGGGCCGCCTCGACGACCTCATTGGGCGCGCGCAGCGAGGTGATGATGATCGGCACTTCATGGCGGACACAGACCTCCATGTCATGCATCAGCCGGTCGTTCGAGGCGTGGACGATCTGGTTGACCGCGAAGGGCGCGATCTTTCGCGCCGGGTCGGCAGCCTTGGCGGCGGCGAGCTCCGTCTTGATCCGGGTGATCCAGACATCGAGCTGCTCGGCCGGGCGGGCGTTCAGCGCTGGAAAGGAGCCGACGACGCCGTTCAGGCATTGCGCGATGACGAGCTCCGGCCCCGAGACGATGAACATCGGCGAGCCGATGACCGGGAGGCTGAGCGTGTCGGCGAGTGAGGCGGGCAGGGCCATTCTGGTCTCCGTTAGAAGCTCGCGGCGCCGGTTTCGCGGGCGAGGTAAAGATCGTGCAGGCGTTCCAGATCGACCTTGTCCGCCTTCTGGCTCATGAGCAGCTTGCCCGAGCGCATGAGATGGACATGGTCGGCGACCGAGAGCGCGATATGCGTGTTCTGCTCGATCAGCGCGATGGTGACGCCCTCGCTCTTGAGCCGGCGGATGATCGAGAAGACCTCCTTGACGATGACGGGAGCGAGGCCCAGCGACGGCTCGTCGATCAGCAGGATGCGGGGCTCGCTCATCATGCCGCGCCCCATCGCCACCATCTGCGCCTCGCCGCCCGAGAGCGAGCCGGCGAGCTGGCGGTGGCGCTCCTTCAGGCGGGGGAAGAGATCGTAGACGCGTTCGAGATTGCGGGCGCGGGCATTGCGGCAGCGGCGCGGATAGGCGCCCAGCGACAGGTTTTCCTCGACGCTCATATCCTTGAAGACCATGCGGCCCTCGGGAACCATGACGAGGCCGGCCTCCAGCAGATCCCAGGTCCTGGCCTTGAGCGCGCGCCCGTCGAGCCTGATCTCACCCTGATGCGGGATCAGCCCCATCAGGGCACGAAACAGTGTCGTCTTGCCGGCGCCGTTGGGGCCGACGATCGCTGTCAGCTCGCCCTGGGGAAAGCCGAGCGATACGTCCCAGAGCACGTTGATGGCGCCGTAGCCGGCGCGCAATTGCCTGACCTCAAGCATCGGCGGCTCCCGTATAGCTCTCGACCACGGCAGGGTTGCGGAAGACCTCGGCTGGCGTGCCGTCGGCGATCATCTGGCCGAAATTCAGCACGACGGCGCGCGAGCACAATGTCGAGATCGTTTCGATGTCGTGCTCGACGATGACGATGGCGAGCTTGTAGCGCTCATGCAGTTCGCGCAGCTTGTCGACAAAGCGGCGCTTGGCCTTGCTTTCCAGCCCCGCCAGAACCTCGTCGAGCAGCAGGAGTTTCGGGTTGGTGGCGAGCGCCTTGGCGATTTCGAGCCGCTTCAATTCCTGCAGCGCCAGCTCGGTCGCGGCGTTGCGCTCGGCATGCTGGCCCAGCTCCATGACCTCGAGGATCTCGTCGACGCGGGCGGCGTCGGCTTTGCCGGCGCCAAAGACCTGCGCGACGGTGAGGTTCTCGCGCACGGTCAGGTGATGCATCGGCTGCGGGATCTGGAAGGTACGCCCGAGGCCGAGCCGGGCGCGGGCATGCAGCGGCAGCCGGCTGATCTCGCGCTCTGCGAACAGGATGCGCCCGGTCTTCGGCCGGACCAGTCCGGAGATGGTGTTGAACAGCGTGGTCTTGCCGGCGCCATTGGGGCCGACGAGGCCGAGGATCTCGCCGGCACCCATGGCGAAGGAGACATCCTTCAGCGCGGTCAACCCGCCGAAGCGGACAGTGACGTCCTCAAGCCGCAACATGGGCGGCTCCCTTGGCTGTCTTCCTCTGGAACATGCCGAAGAGCCCGTTGGGCGCGATCAGGATCATGCCGGCGAGCAGGACGCCGAGCAGGATCTCGTGGCCGACCGGCAGCAGTTCCTTGGCGATGATCTGGTCGAACAGATAGATCAGCACTGCGCCTGCGACCGGCCCCAGGATGGTGCGGTAGCCGCCAAAAATCGCGGCAATGATCGGCAGGATGCTCCAGCTCGCCGAGAAGGCGTAATCCGGCTCGAGGAAGTTGATGATATGGGCGTTCATCGCGCCAAACAGCCCGGTGATGAAGGCCGAGAGCAGCAGCATCCAGGCTTTCAGCAAGGTTGCGTTGACGCCGACGACGCGGGTTGCATCCTCGCTCTCGGCCATGGCGCGCAAGGCCGTGCCGACATGGCTGCGCTTCACCGCGAGATAGATCGCAGCGCAAAGCGCCACCAGGACCACGAGCAGGCAGTAGCTGCCGACGCGGCTCGACAGGTCGAAGCCTAGGATCGTCGGCAGGGGTGGAAAGCGCTGGAAGCCGGCCGAGCCGCCGGTGATCGAGGTCGCCTCCGTCGCCAGGATCTTGAAGATATGGGCGTAGGCCAGGATGGCGAGCGCGAAATACGGACCCGACAGCCTGAGCGCCGGCAGCATCGCGACCGAGCAGAGCGCGGCCCCGCAGGCACCCGCCAGCAGCGCGAGCGGTACGGGCAGGCCGAGCTTCGCCGAGAGGATCGCCGAGGTGTAGGCACCGACGCCGAAGAAGGCGGCGTGGCCGAAGGAGACCATGCCGCCGAGATTGCCGAGCAGCGCCCAGGCGAGCGCGACGCCAGCCACGATGAGGGCGGAGACCATCAGGCCCATGACGTAGGAATTGCCGCTGAAGGCGATGGGCACGGCGATCGCGATGGCGAGGATCAGGAGAGCGGGAAGGCTGCGCATCATCGGGCTCCTCAACCGCGCCTAGTGCGTGCGCCGAACAGGCCGTTCGGCATGAAGAAGAGTACGAGCAGGAAGAGCACCATGCCGACGAGCTCCTGCAGCGCCGAGCTTGCCAAGGTCACTGTCATCGCCTCGGTGACGCCCAGCAGCAGCGCTGCGCAGAAGACGCCGGGAATCGAACCGACGCCGGCCAGCACCGTGACGATGAAGGCCTTGATGGTGAGCCCGGGCCCGAGCGCCGGCTGTACGACGCTCATCGTATAGAGCGCCACGCCGGCCACGCTGGCGAGGATGCCTGCGACGATGAAGGCCGCGAGCTCGACGCGGCGCGGATCGATGCCCATCAGCATGGAGGCGTCGCGGTTGGAGGAGACGGCGCGCACGGCGCGGCCATACCAGCTGTGCTTCAGCCACCACCACAGGCCCGCCATCACGGCAAGGCTGATGACGAAGGCGGTGATCTCGCCCTTCATGGCGTAGACCGAGCCGAAGGAGATGGCGTCCTGCAGGAAGGGCGAGCCGGTCGAGCGCACATCGCTGGCGAAGACCAGCAGGATCGCGTTGGTCAGGATGATGCCGATGGCGAAGGTCAGGATCAGCGAGTTCAATTCGCGGTGTTCGCGGATGCGCTCGATCAGCAGATAGATCACGACGCTGACGATGCCGGTGACGGCGAAGGCGAGCGGGATCGCGGCGTAAGGGTTCCAGCCCGTCCGGCTCTCGATGACATAGGCCATGTAGGCTGCGAGCAGCACGAGTTCGCCATGGGCGAGGTTGATGATCTTCATCGCGCCGAAGGTCAGCGCGATGCCGAGCGCCACCAGCGCATAGACCGAGCCGACGAGCAGGCCGGAGAAGAGGGATTGCTGGAGAAGTTCGAGCATGAGCGGGGAGGAGAGCCTGGTTTGTTCATTCCGCCGTCATCCCGGGCGACCGAAGGGAGACCCGGGATCCATGCCGGAACAGTTCAGGCATGGATCCCGGGTCTGCGCTTCGCTGCGCCCGGGATGACGGCGCGGGCGTTACTGGATGTATGCGATCACCACGGCACGGCGGGGTAGGCGAGTTTGCCGGTGGCGAATTCGGCCGGTGAGACCAGCGGGATCTTGCCGTCGCGGTGCTGGCCCATGCTGAGCGCGAAATTCGGGTTGTCGCCGGCCTCGTTGAAGGTGATGCGGCCGAGCGGCGAGGGGCGGTTGGTCGTCTTCATCTCGGCGAGCAGGCCTGCGCTCTTCAGCGTGCCAGCATCGGCGGAGCGGGCGAGCGCCTCGCTCAGCACCATCGTCTCGACGAAGGCGAGGGTCGAGGCGTACTCGATCTCCTTGCCGAACATCTCCTTGTAGACGGCGGCGAATTTCCGGCCCTCCTCGTCCTTCACCTCGACGGGGAAGGGCAGGAAGGTGGTGCCGATGACGTTCTGCATCAGGTCGGGGAAATCGGAATACATCTTCGGCGTCGCCAGCGACCAGGCACCGACGATGGCCTTCACCGGGGGCTTGAGGACCTTGGCGGCGCGGATGATGCCGACATAGTCGTTCTCATAGGCCGACATGAAGATGATCTCGGACTTGTCCTGCAGCTTCACCTTGTTGATGATCGGCTTGAAGTCGGTGATGGCGGGGTCGAAGGGATGCAGCGTGACCTTGTAGCCCTTCTTGGCGAGGCTCTCCTCGAGCCCCTTGGCCAGCAGCATCGGTGCTTCCTTGGTCGAGGCGATGATCGAGACGCCCGTGGGCTTCACCTCCTCGATCAAGCCCTCGATGCCGCGCTGGTAGCCGGCATTGTTGTTGATCCGGAAGAAGTTCTTGTTGCCGCGCTGGACCAGCTCGTCGGAGACCGCGCCGCCGGTGATGTAGACCTTGCCCAGGCGATTGGAGGTGTCGGAGGCGGGGCCGACGATGTTGGAGCCATAGCCGCCGATAATCGCGGCCGCACCGTCGGAGGAGAGCTTCTCGACGGCGGTGACGGCCTTCGCCGGCTGGCTCTCGTCATCGATGACCGTGACCTTGATCCTGTGCTTGCTCTGGCTCTCGTTGAAGACCTTGAGCGCGACCTGCATGCCCTCGTTGAAGGCCTGGCCGGAACGGGCGAGCGAACCGGTCAGCGGCATATGCGCGCCGATCGTGATGTCCTCGGCACGGGCGCCGGCGGCAAACGCGATGGTCGCGGCGAGGCAGGCCGTTGCAAGACAATTCCTGCGGATCATGAATTCCTCCGAAGTGCTTCTTCACCGGGCCGTTTCGCGGCATGATGTGGCGTTGCCAATGGCATGGCACGGGGTTTTGGGAGCGGTCAAGCGGCGGACATCAATTCCGCAGTGCAGCATGATGTGAGGCGCGAACCGGCTCGGCTCCATTAAGTCTCGGGGCTGCATCTTGACAAAGCGCTGGTGAGCCACTTCCTAGGGACCATAAATGCAGACGGTCGTTCTGCAATGCAGAACATAAAATCGACAAGAGGAAGACGCTCATGGAGTTCGTCCAGCTTGCCCTTCGCGGCAGGGTCGCGGTCGCGACGATCGCCAATCCGCCGGTCAATGCGCTGAGCGCAGGTGTCCGCGCCGGGCTCACTGACGCCGTCGCGAAGGCCGGCTCCGATCCCGCAGTGGACGCGATCGTGATCGCGGCCGCCGGCAAGGCCTTCATTGCCGGCGCTGACATCAGCGAGTTCGGCAAGCCGCCGGCGGCGCCGATCCTGCCCGATGTGCTCGAGGCGATCGAGACTTGCGCCAAGCCGGTGGTGGCAGCGATCCAGGGCGTGGCATTGGGCGGCGGCCTGGAGGTGGCTTTGGCCTGCCATGCCCGCGTGGCCTCGCCTGCGGCCAGGCTCGGCCTGCCCGAGATCAAGCTCGGCATCATCCCGGGCGCCGGCGGCACGCAGCGCCTGCCGCGCCTGATCGGTGCGGCGAGGGCGTTTCCGATGATGCTGAGCGGCGAGCCGATCTCGGCCGACAAGGCGGCTGCATGCGGGCTCGTCGACATGGTCGCGCTCGGAGATGTCGTCGAGGCGGCAGCAGCCCTGGCGCTGGATCTTGCGAGCAAGGGCGCGCCGCCCCGGACCGCCGACCGCGCGGAGGCGTTGACCGCGGCCGATCGCGAGGCTTTTGAGGCGCTCGCAGCCGACGCGACCAAGAAATCCGGCGACATGCCCAATGCGATGGCGCTGATCGAGGCCGTGCGCGGCGTGTTCACGTTGCCCTTCGCGGAGGGCATGGCGGCCGAGCGGACGCTGTTTCGCACGCTCGTCGCCGATGAGCGCTCCAAGGCGCTGCGCTATGCCTTCTTCGCCGAGCGCGAGGCGGCCAAGGTGCCGGGCATTGAGGCGAGCGTGAAGCCGCGCCCGATCGCGAAGGCGGCCGTGATCGGCGCCGGCACGATGGGCGGCGGCATCGCCATGTGCTTCGCCAATGCCGGCATTCCCGTGACCCTGATCGAGACCGAGCAGGGGCAGATCGACAACGGCATGAACCGGGTTGCGGCGATCTATGAGATGTCGGTGACGCGCGGCTCGCTGACGCCGGAGAAGCGCGACGAGCGTATGGCGCTGATCACCGGGGCGGTCGGCCTCGCGGCAGCTCATGACGCCGATATCGTCATTGAGGCGGCCTTCGAGGAAATGGGCGTCAAGAAGCAGATTTTCGGCGCGCTCGACGGCATCGCCAAGCCGGGTGCGATCCTCGCCAGCAACACCTCCTATCTCGACATTCCGACCATCGCGGCCGCGACCAAGCGGCCCCAGGATGTGATCGGGATGCATTTCTTCAGCCCGGCCAATGTCATGAAGCTCCTGGAGGTGGTGCGGCCAGCCGGCGTCGCCGATGATGTCGTCGCGACCGCGGTGGCGCTCGGGCGCACGCTCGGCAAGGTGCCGGTCGTGGTCGGCAATTGCTTCGGTTTCGTCGGCAACCGCATGCTGGCGCAGCGCACCCGGGCGGCCGAGCGCTTGCTGATCGCCGGCGCGCTGCCCCATGAGGTCGATGCGGCCGTGACCGCTTTCGGCTTCAAGATGGGGCCCTTCGCGATGTCGGATCTCGCCGGCAACGATATCGGCTGGCGCACGCGCAAATCATTGGGGAAGAAGGCTGCGGTCGCCGATGCGCTCTGCGAGGCCGGGCGCTTCGGCCAGAAGACCGGCAAGGGCTATTATCTCTACCCGGCCGGTGCGCGTGCCGGCCAGCGCGACCCCGAGGTCGAGGCGCTGATCGCGCGCATCTCGGCTGAGAAGGGTGTGACGCGGCGGTCCTTCACGGCCGATGAGATCGTGGCGCGCTTGATGGATCCGATGGTCAATGAGGGCGCGCGCATCCTCGAAGAGGGCATCGCGGCGCGGCCGGGCGACATCGATATCATCTGGCTCAACGGTTATAACTGGCCGGCCTGGCGCGGCGGGCCGATGCATTGGGCCGATACGGTCGGGCTCGACGTGATCGTCAAGCGGCTGGAGGCGCAAGCGGCCGAGAGCGGCGATGCGACGCTCGAACCGTCGCCGCTGCTGCGCAGGCTTGCCGCCGAGGGCAAGGGGTTCTCGGAGCTGAAGGCGCAGGCCGCATGAGCGCGGCCGGGAATTCCGGTCTGAGGCCGGTCTGGCAGCAGCGCTTCCCCAAAGCCTGCGACTGGGAGGCGCGCGTCGAGACCGGCATCGTGCCGGATCTGCTGGCGGCTGCCGTGGCGGCGCGCCCGGATGCGCCCGCGATCGAATTCCGCGAGCGCCGGACGAGCTATGCCGAACTCGACGCCATGGTCGCGCAGCTGGCGGCCGGATTGATCGCCGACGGCGTCAAGCCTGGCGACCGCGTCGCCCTGCTCCTGCCCAACACGCTCTGGCATCCGGTCGCCTTCTTCGCCATCGCGCGCTGCGGGGCGAGCGTGGTGCATCTCTCGGCGCTGGATGCGCCGCGCGAGCTGGAGCACAAGCTCAAGGCGACGAAGCCGGGTCGGTTGATCACAACCAATCTGCCAGGCTTTCTGCCGAATGCGCTGAAGCTGCTGGAGGCGGGCGGCGTCCCGCGCCTGCTCGTCGGCGAGGATGGCCGCTGGGGGCCGGGCGAGGCCGCGCCATCGGCGATCCCGAACCAGGCGAACGTCGCCCGGCTCGACGACCTCATGGACGCAGCTCCACCGGCGTCATGGCCTGTCGTCTCGCCCGACGACGTCATGCTGCTGCAGTTCACCGGCGGCACCACCGGCCTGCCCAAGGCGGCGATGCTGAGCCATGGTAACCTCGTCTCCGCCGTGAACATCTATCGGCTCTGGACCGATGGTGAGCCGCTGGAGCCCGGCGCGCAGAAGACGATCTGCGTGTTGCCGCTGTTCCATATCTACGCGCTGACGACGCTGCTGCTGCGCCATATCCGCGATGGCAACGAGATCCTGCTGCGCCAGCGTTTCGATGTGGAGACGCTGATCGCCGATATCGCGGTCAAGCGCGCGACGCTGTTCTCCGGCGTGCCGACGATGTGGTTCGCGCTGTTGAACCGTGAAGGCGTCGAGGCTGTCGACTTCTGCTCGCTGCGCTCCTGTGTCTCCGGCGGCGCGCCATTGCCCTTCGAGGTGCAGACGAAGCTCGAAGGCATTCTCGGCGTCCGGCTCAACAATGGCTGGGGCATGACCGAGACCGCGCCGGCGGGCTCGCGCGTGCCCGGCGACGCCAAACCGCGGCCGGGGCTGATCGGCGTGCCCTTGCCGGGCATCACCATGAAGATCGTCTCGCTCGAGCCCGAGCGCGACGAGTTTCCGCCCGGCGAGATCGGCGAGATCGCGATCAAGGGTCCCAATGTCTTCAAGGGCTATCTCGACGACGCGGCCGCGACGCAGGAGGCCTTCCATGAGGGCTGGTTCCTGACCGGCGATCTCGGCCGGATGGATGAGGACGGGCTGTTCGAGATCGTCGACCGCCGCAAGAACATGATCATTTCAAGCGGCTACAACGTCTATCCCGTCGCGATCGAGAGCGCGATCTACGAGCATCCGGCGGTGCAGGAGGTCGTCGTGATCGGCGTCGATGACGCCTATCGCGGCCAGGCTGCCAAGGCCTTCGTCAAGCTGAAGGCCGGCCATGTGCCGTTTTCGCTGGAAGAGCTCTCCGCCTTCCTGAAGGACCGGCTCGGCCGGCACGAAATGCCGCGCGCGCTGGAATTCCGCGAGAGCCTGCCGCGCAGCGCCGCCGGCAAGCTGCTGGCCAAAGTGCTGGTGGCCGAGGAAAAACAGAAACAGGCGGCTTCGACCGCTACCGATTCCGCCGCATAGGACAAAGCTCAGCCATGACCGAAGCCGTCATCGTCTCCACTGCCCGCACGCCGATCGGCAAGGCCCATCGCGGCGCCTTCAACCAGCTCCGCGGCGCCGATATGGCCGCCCATGCGATCCGTCACGCGCTTGCCCGCGCCAAGGTCGAGCCCGAGGCCATCGAGGAGGTGGTGCTGGGCTGCGGCTATCCGGAGGCCGCGACCGGCGGCAATGTCGCGCGCCATGCGGCGCTCGTCGCGGGCATTCCGGTGCAGTCGGCCGGCGTCACCGTCAGCCGCTTCTGCGCTTCAGGTCTGGAGGCGATCGCCCATGCGGCGCGGCGCGTGATCCTGGACGGCGTGCCGGTCGCGGTCGGTGGCGGCGTCGAGTCGATCTCGCTCGTGCAGCCAGTGGTCAGGCGCGAGCTGACCCAGAACGACTGGCTGATGGCCAACAAGCCGACGATCTACACTTCGATGATCGAAACTGCCGACAATGTCGCGCAGCGCTACGGCATCTCGCGGGAGCGCCAGGACGAATTCTCGCTGGAGAGCCAGCGCCGCACGGCCTCGGCCCAGCAGCGCCAGCTCTTCGATGACGAGATCGTGCCGATGAGCGCGGTCATGGCGGTGACAGACAAGGCGAGCGGCGAGGTGCGCCAGGAAGAGGTGACGCTGTCCAAGGACGAGGGCAACCGGCCCGATACGACGCTGGAGGGCTTGCTCAAGCTCAAGCCCGTGCGCGGTGAGGACCACTTCGTCACCGCCGGCAATGCCAGCCAGCTCTCGGACGGCGCCTCGGCCAGCGTGGTGATGTCGGCGCAGGAGGCGGCGCGGCGTGGGTTGTCGCCGCTCGGCACCTTCCGCGGCTTCGCCTCGGCCGGTTGCGAGCCCGACGAGATGGGCATTGGCCCGGTCTTCGCCGTGCCGCGCCTGCTGGAGCGCAACGGCCTGACCGTCGCCGACATCGATCTCTGGGAGCTGAACGAGGCCTTCGCCTCGCAGTCGCTCTATTGCCGCGATGTGCTCGGCATCGATCCCGAGAAGGTCAACGTCAATGGCGGCGCGATCGCGATCGGCCATCCCTTCGGCATGAGCGGGGCGCGCCTCGTCGGCCATGCGCTGCTGGAGGGCCGTCGCCGCAAGGCGCGCTATGCCGTCGTCACGATGTGCGTCGCAGGCGGCATGGGCTGCGCCGGCCTGTTCGAAATCAACAATTGAGGTTGCGATGAACCGCCTCGTCATTCCGGGGCTCGCGGAGCGAGAACCCGGAACCCACGACTGGGTGAGCAGTGGCGACTTGGCCGTCGTACCCCGTCGTGGGTTCCGGGTTCCCGGCTGTGCCGGGCCCCGGAATGACAGGACGGTTTGGCACATATGAGGAAAGCATAGTCATGGACCTTCGCTTCACGCCTGAGGAGATCGCGTTCCGCGACGAGGTGCGGCAGTTCTTCCGTACCGAAGTCCCGGCCGATATCCGCAAGAAGGTCTCTGAAGGCCGCGGCATGACGCGCGAGGATTACATCACCTCGCAGCGCGTGCTGAACGCCAAGGGCTGGGCCGTGCCACATTGGCCCAGGGAATGGGGCGGGCAGGACTGGACGCCGATCCAGCGCTACATCTTCACCGAGGAGATGCTGCTGGCGGCCGTGCCGCTGCCGCTGCAGTTCAACTGCTACATGGTCGGGCCGGTGATCGCCGCTTTCGGCAACCAGGCGCAGAAGGAAAAGCATCTCGCCAAGATCGCCAATCTCGACGAGTGGTGGTGCCAGGGCTTCTCCGAACCGGGTGCGGGTTCCGACCTCGCCTCGCTCAAGACCAAGGCGGTGCGCGAAGGCGACCACTACATCGTCAACGGCCAGAAGACCTGGACGACGCTTGGCCAATATGCCGACTGGATCTTCTGCCTGGTGCGCACCGATCCCGCCGCCAAGAAGCAGGCGGGCATCTCCTTCATCCTGATCGACATGAAGACGCCGGGTATCACGGTTAGGCCCATCATCACGCTCGAGGGGCGCCACGAGGTCAACGAGGTCTTCTTCGACAACGTCAAGGTGCCGGTCGAGAACCTGGTCGGCGAGGAGAACAAAGGCTGGGACTACGCAAAATTCCTGCTGGCGAACGAGCGCACCGGCATCGCCCGCATCGGCCTCTCCAAGGAGCGGCTGGCGCGGATCAAGCGCCTGGCCAGGGAGATGCCGGCCGGCGAGGGCACGCTCTGGGACGACCGCGATTTCCGCGAGCGGGTGGCCGAGGTCGAGATCGAATTGAAGGCGCTGGAGATCACGCAGATGCGGGTCGTCGCCGCGCAAGGCAAGCGCGACCCCAACAAGCCCGATCCAGCCTCCTCGATCCTGAAGATCAAGGGCTCGCAGCTCCAGCAGGCGACGACGGAGCTTTTGCTGGAGGTGGCCGGGCCCTTCGCATTGGCTGCTCCGGTGCGCTCGGGCGACCTGACCAATGACTGGCCCTTCGACTATGACTGGGCCGATGCGGCGGCGGCGAGCTACTTCAACAACCGCAAGGTCTCGATCTATGGCGGCTCGAACGAGATCCAGAAGAATATCATCGCGAAAGCGGTGCTCGGATTGTGAGATTCATCTCGACCTGTCCCCACGCTCCGCCGTCATCCCGGGCTTGACCCGGGATCCATCCTAGAGCGCTTGCGCCCTTCGATGGATCCCGGATCGGCGCCGCTTACGCGGCTTGTCCGGGATGACGCGGCGGGTGGAATGGCTGCATTGCGAACCTGAAGAGACGCATCATGGATTTCGACCTTTCTTCCGAACAGACGCAGCTCAAGGATGGCGTCGAGCGGCTTGTGGCTGCGACCTATGGCTCGCTCGAACAGCGCAAGGCGCAAGGCGCCGGCCCGCTCGGCTTCAGCGAGAAGAGCTGGGCGCAATTCGCCGAGATGGGACTGCTCGGCATTCCCTTCACGGAGGAGGAGGGCGGCTTCGGCGGCGGCCCGGTCGAGACGCTGGTGGTGATGGAGGCGCTGGGCAAGGGGCTGGCGCTGGAGCCCTATCTCGCGACTGTCGTGCTCGGCGGCGGCGCGGTCAGGCTGGGCGGATCGAATGAGCTCAAGCAGCGCATCATTCCCGGCATCGTCGAGGGCAGCACGAGGCTGGCGCTGGCCTTCACCGAGAAGCAGTCGCGCTACGATCTCAACGATGTTGCGACCACGGCGCGCCAAGCGGGCGACGGCTTCGTGCTGGAAGGCGCCAAAAGCGTTGTCATCCATGGCGACAGCGCCCAGCATCTCGTCATCAGCGCTCGCACCTCCGGCAACCGGCGCGACAAGGCCGGTATCAGCCTGTTCCTCGTTGCGGCCGATGCGCCCGGCGTGAAGATCCATGGCTACGCGACGCAGGATGGCGGGCGTGCGGCCGAGGTCGCGCTGTCAGGCGTTCGGGTCGGGGCGGCCGAATTGATCGGGCCATTGGACCAGGGCCTGCCGATCCTGGAGCGCGTCTGCGAATTCGCCATCGCCGCGCTCGCGGCCGAGGCCGTCGGCATCATGGAAGCACTGCATGGGCTGACGGTGGAGTATCTCAAGACGCGCCAGCAATTCGGTGCTCCGATCGGCAATTTCCAGGTGCTGCAGCATCGCGCGGTCGACATGCTGATCGCGCTGGAGCAGGCGCGCTCGATGGCGGCCTATGCGGCGATGATGGTGGAACACGACAATGCGGTAGAGCGCGCGGCAGCGCTTTCGGCGGTCAAGGTCCAGATCAACCGCTCCTGCCGCATCGTCGGCCAGGAGGCGGTGCAGCTCCATGGCGGCATCGGCATGACGATGGAGTATCTCGGCGCGCATTACTTCAAGCGCCTGACCATGATCGAGAGCCTGTTCGGCGATACAGCGCATCATCTGCGCCGGGTCGATGCAGCGGGAGGGCTGGCGGCATGAGTCCGGACGACAAGCTGCCGGCGGCGACGGCTTTCCTGCTCGCGCATTGGCGCGGGGGCACGAAATGCGCGGAGATGCCGGAGGTTCTGCGCCCGGCGGATCTGCGCGAAGCCTATGGCATGCAGGCGCTGTTCGAACAGAGCAGCGCGTCGCCGCTGTTCGGCTGGAAGATCGCCGCCACCAGCAAGGCGGGACAGGCGCATATCGGAGTCGCGGGACCGCTCGCCGGACGGATTCTTGCCGAGCGCGTGCTGGCGGATGGCGCGACGACTTCGCTCAGCGGCAACGCCATGCGCGTGGCCGAACTCGAATTCGCTTTCCGGATGGGTCGCGATCTGCCGCCGCGCGAGACGGTCTATTCGCAGGACGAGGTTTTGGCGGCGGTCGAAAGCCTTCACCCTGCGATCGAGCTGCCGGATTCACGCTTCGTGGATTTCGCCGCGGCAAGAGGCGTCCAGCTCGTTGCCGATAATGGCTGCGCCCATGAGTTCGTGCTTGGCGACAGCACAGGAGCGGCGTGGCGCGGCCTTGATCTCGCGGCGTTCCGGCCGGTTGCGCGGATGCCGGGCCGGCAGGACCAGGAAGGACTCGGCGCCAATGTGCTGGGTGATCCACGCATCGCGCTGACCTGGCTGGTCAACGAACTCTCCGCCCTTTGCGTGGTGCTGAAAGCAGGCGAGGTGGTGACGACGGGGACCTGCCTCGTGCCGATCGCGATCTCGCCCGGAGACAGGCTCGACGCTGATTTCGGCGTGCTTGGGCGGGTTGCGGTGGCTTTCTCCTAACAACCCTGCTCCCAACGAACCTTGCTCCGGCGCTGTCATATCAGGGCCATTCATGCTTGTTTCGCTGCATTGCGGCAGAAGCGGCATGGGAGGCCTCCGTGAGTTCAGGACTGTTTGCCCTGCTCGACGATATCGCTGGATTGGCGAATGTCGCGGCGGCCTCGCTCGACGATGCCGCTTCCCAAGCTGCCAAGGCCTCGGCCAAGGCCGCCGGCATCGTCATCGACGATGCTGCGGTGACACCGCGCTATGCGGTCGGTTTCGCGGCGGATCGCGAATTGCCGATCATCTGGCGGATCGCGCTCGGTTCGCTGAAGAACAAGCTCCTGATCCTGCTGCCCGCGGCGCTGGTGCTGACGCTGGTCGCGCCCTGGGCGATCACGCCCCTATTGATGATCGGCGGCGTCTATCTCTGCTATGAGGGCGCGGAAAAGCTGATCGAGCGCTTCCTGCCGCATGCCGGGCATGGCGAAGCGGCGGCTGAGGCTGAACCGCTCGACCCCAAGGCGCTCGAGAACCAGAAGATCAGCGGCGCGATCAAGACCGATCTGATCCTGTCCGCCGAGATCATGGCGATCACGCTCGCCAGCGTCTCGGACTCGTCGTTCTGGACGCAGGCATTGGTCCTGGCCGTGGTCGGCCTTGGCATGACCGCATTCGTCTATGGCATCGTCGCGCTGATCGTGAAGGCGGACGATGCCGGTGTGGCGCTGGCGAAGCGACGCTTTGCGCCTGTGCGCCTGCTGGGGCGGGGCCTCGTCGTCGGCATGCCGTATTTTCTCACCGGGCTTGGCGCGGTCGGCACGATCGCCATGCTCTGGGTCGGCGGCGGCATCATCATTCACGGCTTTGCCGGCTATGGGCTGGCCGGGCTCGAACACGTCATCCACGATCTCGCGACGGCGGGTGGCCGCGTCGTGGCTATGCTCGCGTCGGCGGTCGAATGGCTGGTGACGGCGGGGCTCTCGGCGGTGTTGGGATTGCTGATTGGCGCGGTCGCGGTCCTCGCCATGCATTTTGGCGTCGTGCCACTCCTGAAGAGTATCAGGAAGAGCGCGCCGAAGGCCTCGCTCGGCGCCTGAACCTGATCGGCACCTGCTCTAGGCGAGCCAGGTGGTGAAGGCCTCGACCGGTTCGCGCTCCGGCACGAGGGCGTTGGCGGGCGCGTCGGGATCGGCCTTGCCGATGGCGATGCCGCAGACCACGACTTCGTTCTCGGGAATGGCGAGTTCGCGCCGCACCACCGGATGGAAGCGGGCGAAGATCGCCTGCGGGCAGGAGTTCAGCCCATGCCCCTGCGCCGCGATCAGGATGTTCTGCACGAACATGCCGAGATCGAGCCAGGAGCCGATTTCGAGGTCGCGGTCGATCGTCACCATCAGCGCGACCGGCGCGTCGAAGAAACGCAAATTCGCCGCGGTCTGGCGCCTCATGCCCGCGGTATCGCCCTTCTTGACGCCGAGCAGGCCGTAGAGATCCCAACCGACCTTGCGGCGGCGCGAGAGATAGGGCTCGCGGAAGCTCTCGGGATAGTAGCGGTATTCCTCCGCCGCCGGCAGGTCCGGCGAATCCAGCGCTGCGAGCAGGCCGGCCTCCAGCCGGGCGCGGCTGTCGGGGCCGATCACCCGGACCTTCCAGGGCTGCATGTTGGTGCCGCTCGGCGCCTGCGCCGCGACCGCCAGGATACGGTGCAGGAGCTCGGGCTCGACAGGATCGGGCAGGAAGGCGCGGATGGCGCGACGGGAGGCGATGGCGCTTTCGACGGCTTCGGCGGCGTCGGTCATTCAAGGTCCTCCCGCTGTACTGCTTTCACCATTTGCGAGGAGCGTCAGCGACGAAGCAATCCAGGGGCTGCGCGAACCTTCCTGGATTGCTTCGGCTCACGCTCGCAATGACGAATGTCACCCCGCCTTGCGTGCCTCGACGAAGGCCGCGTGCTCGCTCACCAATTCGCCGGCAAGCGCCTTGGCGATCAGCGCGCGGGTCTCGGGGATGCCGTAGATCGCCACAAAAGAGCCGAAGCGCGGGCCCTGATCCTCGCCGAACAGCACCTGGTAGATCGCCTTCCACCAGTCGCCGCTGACGCCGGGCCGCTCGGGCGTCGCGCCCTTGGCGGTGAGGTTCTGGTAGCGCGGAACCACACGGGCGACATCGAGCGCCGTGTCCTGGATCATTTCGGCGGTGGCGTCCGGCGGCAGGGCTGCGAGCGCGGCGTCGAGCGCGAGGAAGGCCGCGCGTTCGGTCTCGTCGGCGGCGCGATAGGTCTTCGCCGGCTTCACGAAATCGCGGAAATAGACGATCGCGTAGCCGACCAGCGCGTCGAGGCGCGGATGGGTGGCAGGCGAGATCGCAGGCGAATAGCGCTGCAGGAAGCCCCAGAGCACGCCCTTGTCCTCGGAATTCGCCACAGCGACGAGGTTCATCAGCAGGCCGAAGGTGATCTGCGCCCTGGTCGCGTTCTCGCCTTCGCCGGTGGCGATGATTTCCGGCTGTGGCAACTCGCCATTGTGGATGTGCCAGGCCGGGTTGCCGAGGCGGTTCTTCCAGTCCTGCCGCTCATAGCCGCCAAGGAACTGCAGATAGTCGTCGACCGCGCGCGGAATGACGTCGAAATGCAGCTTCTTGGCCTCGCGCGGACGCGAATACATGAACAGCGACAGGCTCTCGGGGCTGGCATAGGTCAGCCATTCGTCGATGGCCAGGCCATTGCCCTTCGACTTCGAGATCTTCTGGCCCTGCTCGTCGAGGAAGAGCTCGAAGACATAATGCTGCGGGGCCTTGCCGCCGAGGATCTCGCAGATGCGGTCGTAAATCGGTGCGTTGGCCTGGTGGTCCTTGCCGAACATTTCGAAATCGACGTCGAGCGCGGCCCAGCGGGCGCCGAAATCCGGCTTCCACTGAAACTTCACATGCCCGCCGGTGACAGGAACCGTCTTGTCCTGGCCATCCTCGTCCGTGAAGGTGACGGTCCCGGCGTTTGCGTCGACTGCCTTGAGCGGGACGTAGAGCACACGGCCGCTGACAGGCGAAATCGGCAGAAAGGGGCTGTAGGTTGCCCGGCGCTCTTCGCCGAGGGTCGGCAGCATGACCTTCATGATGTCGTCATAGCGCGCCGCGGCGCGCAGCAGCACGGCGTCGAGCTTCCCGGACTTATAATAGTCGGTCGCGCTGGCGAACTCGTAGTCGAAGCCGAAGCTGTCGAGGAAGCGGCGCAGCATCGCGTTATTGTGGTGGGCGAAGCTCGGATAGTCGCCGCTGAACGGGTTCGGCACTGCGGTCAGGGGCATCTGAAGATAGGGCTTGAGCGCCTCCGGATCAGGCACATTCTCCGGAATCTTGCGCATGCCGTCCATGTCGTCGGAAAAGCACAGCAGCCGGGTGGGGATCGCGTCCTGCGTCAGCACGCGGAAGGCATGGCGCACCATCGAGGTGCGCGCGACCTCGCCGAAGGTGCCGATATGCGGCAGGCCCGACGGTCCGTAGCCGGTTTCGAACAGCACCTCTTTCTTGCCCGATTTCTCGATCCGCGCGACGAGCTTGCGTGCTTCCTCGAACGGCCAGGCGGCCGAACGCTGGGCGGCGTCAACAAGGGCGGGGTCGAAGGCGGGCATGATCGGGGCGGTCCTCTCCAGGAATTTGAAAAATGAGCCTCGGGCTTTGGCAGATCGCCAAGGGGGGCGTCAATGCGTGTTGCTGGGACGAGGCATCCGCTGCGGCGGCTTGTCGATGCCCTGCGCCAGTATAGGCTGACGCTTGCTTCGCCTGAAAGGATACCGCCTTGGATCGTGATCTCCTCGACAAACTGACCGCATGGCGGCGCCATCTGCATGCCCATCCCGAGCTCGGCCGGTACGAGAAGGCGACGAGCGCCTTTGTGCAGGAAAAGCTGACCGAGCTCGGCGTGCCCTTCGTCACGGGTGTCGGGGGCTATGGTGTCGTGGCGACGCTGAGGCGAGGTACGTCCGATCGTTCGGTGGGGCTTCGCGCCGATATGGACGCGCTGCCGATCCAGGAGGCGAGCGATCTGCCTTACAAATCGCGCACTGCGAACGTCATGCATGCCTGTGGGCACGACGGACATACGGTCTCGCTGCTGGGCGCGGCTGCGCTCCTCGCCCGCGACGAGAGCTGGAGTGGCACGGTCCAGCTGGTCTTCCAGCCGGCGGAAGAAGGGGCGGGCGGCGCCCAGGCGATGGTCGCGGACGGCTTGTTCGAGCGTTTCCCGATGGAGCGAATCTTCGGGCTGCACAACTGGCCGGGGCTGGAAGCCGGCGCCGTTGCCGTGCACCATGGCCCGGTGATGTCGGAGCCCGGCCGTTTCCAGGTCACACTCAAGGGCACGGCAGGCCATGCGGCGAAGCCCGACCTGACGCGCGATCCGATCATCGCGATGGGGCATCTTCTCGTCGCGCTGCAGACTATCGTGGCACGCAATGTCGATCCGATGGATTCAGCGGTCGTCTCCGTCGGCCAGATCCATGGCGGGCTTGCGCCGAACCAGATCCCCACCAGCGTCTGGATCGACGGAACCTACCGGACCTTCAAGCCCACTGTACGTGAGCGTGTGATGGCGCGCATCCGCGGCATCTCCGAGAACATCGCTGCCACCTTCGAGATGGAGGCCGTGGTCGAATTCTCGACCGGCGGTCTCGCTACCATCAATACGCCTCTGGAGGAAGAAATGGCGGCAAGCGCTGCCAAGTCCGCCGGGTTGACCTTGCGCCGCGACATACCGGCGAGCACCACCGGCGAGGATTTCTCCTGGATGCTCAAGGAGCGGCCCGGCGCCTATGTCTGGGTCGGCAACGGCCCGGCCAGGGATGGCGGCGAATTGCACAATGATCGCTATGACTTCAACGACGCCATCCTGCCGGCGACGGCAGGATGGCTGGCGGCAGTAGCGCGCCAGGCGCTGGAGGGCGAGCTCTCCAACGCGCCGGTCAGTCGAATTTGACCAGATTGTGGATCGGTAGCGGGCCGCCGGGGAACTGGGCGAGGTGCGCGCCGAGCGCGAGCGGGCCGAGATCGATGCCGAAGAAGCCGAGGCTGTCGATCAGGGCGGCGACCTCTGCCTTGGCCTTGGCGTCGTCGCCGGAATAGAACAGCACGCGCCGGCCGCCCTCGGCCTTGGGATCTGCTTCCAGCTGTTTCGCTATGAGATGGTTGAAGGCTTTGACCAACCGCGCGCCCGGGACGAGATCGGCGACGATCTCGCTGGAGAGGCGTCCGTTCAGCTCAGCCGGCTTGAACAACGGCGCCTCGATCGGGTTATTGGCGTCGATCACGATGCGGTTGTTCCAGTCCGGTAGGCCGGCGAGCGCGCCAGGCAGCTTCGACCAATTGACCGCGATGAGGACGATATCGGCCTGCGCGGCTTCCTCGCGCGTGCCGGCTTTGATGTTGGGCCCGAGTTCCGCGACGAGCCCTGCGAGAGAGGCCGGGCCGCGGCTGTTGGCGATGGTGGCCTTGAGGCCGTTCCGGGCGAGGGTCCTGGCGAAGGCCTGGCCGATATGGCCTGCGCCGATGATGCCGATGGTGGTCATGGGAAAAGCTCCGTTCTGTTGGTGGAGCCGATATCGCCTGTTTCATTCTCCTGGATTAGCCGGGAATGGCTGGAATTATTTTCAAGCATATGTTGAAAATTGGCGCCAGATGGTGAAAAAGACCAGATGGAGACGCTCGCCAATCTCGAATCCTTCGTCCGCAGCGCGGAGACGCTGAGCTTCTCGGAGGCTGCGCGGCGATTGTCGCTGACGCCGGCTGCGGTGAGCCGCAATGTCGCGATGCTGGAGCGTAATCTCGGTGTCAGGCTGTTCCAGCGCTCGACGCGCAAGCTGACGCTGACCGAGGCCGGCGAGAGCTTCCTGCTGGGGATCGGCGACAATCTCGAGGCGCTCCAGGCGGCGATCTCCGGCGTGGTGCAGGCAGGCGGGGAGCCGGCGGGCGTGCTCAAGGTCAGCCTCAGCCCAACCTTCGGGATAGACCATATCCTGCCGCTGCTGCCGGCTTTCCTGGCGCGTTATCCCCGCATCCGGCTGGACTGGCGTTTCGAGAACCGGCCGGTCGATCTGATCGCGGAAGGATTTGATGCGGCGATCGGCGCTGCGTTCGCGTTGTCTCCCGGCGTGGTCGCGCGGGCGCTGGCTCCGGCCCATATCATCGCGGTGGCGTCACCTGCCTATCTCGCTGGGCGGGCCTGGCCCACGGACCCCTCCGATCTCGCCGGGCTGGACGGGATCGTGATGCGCTCGGCTCGCACGGGCCGCCCGCGGCACTGGACGATGCGCAACGCAGCCGGGGTCGAGATGGCGACCGCGCAGCCGGAGACGATCGTGCTGAACGATCCCACCGCGATGTGCCGCGCGGCGCAGTTCGGCCTCGGCGTAACATTGGTCGCGGTGCCGGATGTGCTGGCGGCCCTGGAGAGTGGCGCGCTGGTCCGGCTCGTGCCGCACTGGTATGCCGATGCCGGTTCGATCTCGCTCTACTATGCCAGTCGCACGCTGCTGCCGGCGAAGACCCGCGCCTTCGTCGATTTCGTCACCGAGGCGTTCAGGCGCGAGCGGCTGGCGGAGCGGTTCGCGGGGAGCTTGGGGTAGAGCCTTTCAAAACGGGCTCACCGGGAAGAACCGGAGATAGAGCCTTGCATAGGTGCCGTCGTCCCAGAGCGATTGCAGCGCGTAGTCGAGGCCGCGTTTCAGGGCGAGGTCGTCCTTGCGGGTGAGGAAGCCGACGCCCTCGCCGAAATAGCGGCTTTCCAGAAAAGGGCTGCCGGTGAAGGCGAGCTCGCTGCCGCCAGTCCCGGCCAGCAACAGCGAGAGTGCGACGCCGTCGGCGAAGACGAACTCGGCGTCGCCGTTGCGCAGCGCTGCGATCGCGCCCGCAAGCGTCCCGGTTTCGCGGCGCTGCACGAAGGGCAGGAGCCGCTCGAGGAAGGCTTGATGCGCGGTGCCGCCGACGACTGCGACGCGCTTGCCCTGAAGCGTGCGCGGATCGAGATCGGCCCGGGCGTTGCCGCGCGTGGTGACGAGGCGGGCGGTGCTGCGGAAATAGAGATGGCTGGCGGCGAAGCGGCTGCGCAGCTGCGGGGTGAGGTTGAGTGCCGCCGCCAGCACGTCGCCGCGTCCCTCAGTCAGTGAATCGAGCAGGGTGTCGAAGCGGCGTGCCTGCACCGTGCAGGTCCAGCCGAGCTTTTCGCAGGCGGCGCGTGCGAGTTCGACCGAGAAGCCAGTCAGCGTGCCATCGGCCGCGGAAAAATGCAGCGGCGGATAGTCGTCGTCGGTGAGGAAGCGGACGATGCGGGGCGGGCCGGGCTCGGGCCGGTCGAGCCTGATGCGCTGATCCCAGAAATTGGGCACGACGACGCGCGACTGTGCCACCGCCTGGCCTGCGGCCAGTGTCGAGACGGCAAGAGCGAGGAGTGCGAACAGGCGCATCATCGCCACATCTGGCGCGAGCTTGGCGGCGCGAGCAAGGGGCCTGTGATCGCCTACTACATTCTGACCCAACCGCGCCGTCATTCCGGACAAGCCGCGCGAGCGGCGCAGATCCGGAAACCATCGTAGAGTTCAGCGCCCTCCGATGGATTCCAGGACGACCTTCGGTCGCCCGGAATGACGGTGGGGTTCCTCCAGCGAACTGGTTATGAAGCGAGTGCCGCCGCTGTCGCCCTGGCGCCATGCTCGAACAGTTTCGCGAGCTGAGCCTCGACCGCTTGGGTGAAAGCGGCTTCGCGTGGCAGGTCCGTGCCGAAGATGCTCTCGATCCCGAGCAGCGCCGAACTGAGTGCCTTCGCGTCGCGGCCGGCCGAAGCGGCGCGCTTGGCGAATTCGGCGGAGAGCGGGTCACGCACGTCGATCGCGCCGCCCTTTTCGTCGCTGCCCGTGACGTAGCGCATCCAGGCTGCGACGCCCAGTGCGAGATGGTCGATCGGCGCTCCGGCCTTCAACCGGTCGCGGATCGTGCCGAGCAGGCGTTGCGGCAGCTTCTGGGAGCCGTCCATGGCGATCTGCCAGGTGCGGTGGCGGATCGCCGGATTCTGGAAGCGGGCGAGCAGGGCCGAGGCGTAATCGGCGAGCACGACGCCTTGCGGCGCGGGCACGGTCGGGGTGACCTCGCTCCAGAGACCTTGCAGGAAGCGGGCGAGGACTGCATCGCCGCTGGCCTGCGCCACCGTCTCATGCCCGGCGAGATAGCCGAGATAGGCCAGGCTCGAATGCGCGCCGTTGAGCATGCGCAGTTTCATGAACTCGAAGGGCGCGACCTCTGAGACGAGCTGCGCGCCGACCTCGCCCCAGGCCGGGCGGCCGATAGTGAAGACATCTTCGATCGCCCATTGCCGGAAGGGCTCGCCGATGACGGGGGCGGCGTCGTGCAATCCGAGCAGGCTCTCGACCTCGGCGATGTCGGTGTCCGTCGTCGCGGGCACGATGCGGTCGACCATCGTCGAGGGGAAGGCACTGTGGGCCTCGATCCATTGGGCGAGCGTGTCGTCGCGCAAGGCGGCGAAGTCACGAATGAGGCCACGCAGCACCTTGCCGTTATGGGGAAGGTTGTCGCAGCTCATCGCGGTGAAGGGTGCAAGGCCTTCCGCCTTGCGGATCGCAAGCGCGGCGGTGATCAGGCCGATGGCCGAGCGCGGCGCTTGGGGGTTTTCGAGATCATGCAGGATGTCGGGATGGTCTTCCCGGAGCCGGCCGGTCGCGGGATCGTGGCAATAGCCCTTCTCGGTGATCGTCAGCGAGACGATGCGCGTCTCGGCCGCGGCCATGCGGGAGATAAGGGTGGCAGGATTCTCGGGCGCGACGAGCACGTCGAGGACGGAGCCGATGACGCGCAGCTCCGGACCGGCCGGCGCGCGCTTCAGGAAGGTGTAGAGCCCGTCCTGCGGTTTCAGCCGGTCGCGCTGGTCGGGCCGCTGCAGGCTCGCTCCGATGATGCCCCAGGCACCGAAATCCCGCTCAAGCGCGTCTTCGGTATAGTCGGCGAGATGGGCGCGGGCGAAAGCGCCAAGGCCGAGATGGACGATGCCGGGCTTGAGTTGCGAGCGCTCATATGCCGGGCGGCGAATGCTCGCGGACAGGCCGGCGAGGCTTGTGGTCTTCAGTCTCGTCAACGGAATACACTCGGCAGCCAGAGGGACACGCTGGGCACATAAGTGACCAGCATCAGCACGGCAATGCTTGCGCCGTAGAAGGGCCAGATCGTTTTCATCGACTGCCCGATCGAGATGCGCCCGATGGCGCAGGCGACGAACTGCACCGAGCCGACAGGCGGGGTGTTCAGGCCGATGCCGGCATTGAGGATCAGGATCACGCCGAAATGAACGGGGTCGACACCGAAGGCCTTGACCACCGGCAGGAAGATGGGCGTGCAGATGATGATCATCGGCGCCATGTCCATGAAGGTGCCGAGCACCAGCAGGATGAGGTTGATCATCAGCAGGACGACGATGGGATTATCGGAGACCGCCTTCATCGCGCCGATCGTCGCCTGCGGCACCTGCAGGAAGGCCATCAGCCAGCCGAAGGAGCCGGCGGTGCCGATTACGAGCAGCACCATTGCGGTGGTACGCACGGCGCCCAGCGTCGCCTCGACGAAGCCGTTCCATGAGAGTTGCCGGTAGACCAACACGGTGACGAGGAGGGCGTAGACCACGGCCACGCAAGAGGACTCCGTCGCGGTGAAGACGCCCGAGCGCACGCCGCCGAAGATGATGCCGATCAGCAGGATGCCGGGCAGCGCCAGCACGACATAGCGGCCGACCGCCCTGAAGCCTGGAAAGGCCTCGGCGGGATAGCCGCGCCGGACCGCCACCGCCCAGGCCGTCACCATCAGCGCCAGGCACAGCATCAGGCCCGGAATGACGCCGGCGGTGAAAAGGTCGGCGATCGAGAGATTGCCGCCTGCCGAGAGCGCGTAGATGATCATGTTGTGCGAGGGCGGGATCAGAAGCGCAATGATTGCGGCGTTGGCCGTGACGTTCACCGCATAGTCGGCGTCATAGCCGCGCTTGACCATTTGCGGGATCATCAGCCCGCCGATGGCGGAGGCATCAGCCACCGCCGAGCCCGAAATGCCCCCGAAAAGCGTGCAGGTGACGACGTTGACCTGGCCGAGGCCGCCGCGCAGATGACCGACCATGCTGGAGGCCATCTGGACGAGCTTCTCGGCGATGCCGCCGCGGATCATCAGATCGCCCGCGAAGATGAAGAACGGGATCGCCATCATGGCGAAGGCACCCATCCCCGAGCTCATCTGCTGGAACACCACCACCGGCGGCAGGCCCATATAGACGACGGTGGCGAGCGAGGCGATGCCGAGACTGAAGGCAACCGGCGTGCCGACGAGGAGGAAGAGGCTGAAGACGCCGAACAGGATCCAGAGTTCCACGGGTCACTCCTGCGCGGCGGCGAAATGGGAAAAGCCGATCGAAGCGCGACGCTCGCCGGTCAGGAACAGCATCAGTTTCTCAAAGGAGAAGAGCGCGATCAGCGCCCCGCCGGCCGCGATCGGGACATAGTCCCAGCCGCGCGAGATGCCGATGATCGGCATGCGGTCGCTCCAGGTGCCGGCGGCGAGCTGCCAGCCATAGCCGAGCATGGCCAGCCCGAAGAGCAGCACGGTGACCTCGGTCAGGATGACCAGCGCCTTGCGCAACAGCGGCGGCGACATGGCGAGGCCGACCTCAAAACCGAGATGGTCGCTCTCGCGCACGCCGACGGCCGAGCCGAGCAGGATGAACCAGGCCATCAGGAACAGAGAGCCAGCCTCGACCCAGATCGGCGTGTCGTTCAGCACGTACCGGCCGAAGACGCCCCAGGCGACCATGACGGTCATCAGGACGAGCCCGACGCCAGCGATCAGGAGGGCTGCGATGCAGACCTTGGCTCCCAGGCGTGTCAGGATTTGTGTGAAGGCGTGCATGAGGGCTCCGGGGCGCGCGGGCTCGGCTGGTGCAGCGTGCTCCAGCGTCATCCCGGACGACTGCAGGGAGACCCGGGATCCATCGAAGGGCTCAAGAGCTCTATGATGGATCCCGGCTCTGCTCTGCGCTTCGCTTGGCCGGGATGACGGCGGAGGTCGTCATCAAGGAGTGCGGCGAAAGCTCACTGCGTCGCCTGGATCGCGACGACCATGTCCTTCAGCTTCGCGTCGGTGACGAACTTGTCGTAGACCGGCTTCATCGCGTCGATGAAGGGCTGCTTCTCCACCGCGTTCACCTGGGCGCCGCCAGCTTTCACCTTGGCTTCCGATTCCTTCTCGCGCGCATCCCAGAGCTCGCGCATCTTGAGGACAGAGTCCTTGGCGGCGACACGGATCAGCTTCTGGTCCTCGGGCGAGAACTTGGCGAAGCTGCGCTTCGACATCACCAGAACCTCGGGCGAGAGCGAGTGTTCGGTGATCGAATAGAATTTCGAGACCTCGAAATGCCGCGTCGATTCATAAGACGGCCAGTTGTTCTCGGCCCCGTCGATGACGCCGGTCTGGAGTGCCGAATAGACTTCGCCGAAGGGCATCGGCGTGGCGTTGGCGCCGAGCGCCGAGACCAGGGCGACGAACATGTCCGACTGCTGGACGCGGATCTTCATGCCCTTCATGTCGGCGGGCGTCTTGATGGGGCGCTTGCCGTTGTAGAAGGAGCGCGAGCCGGAATCGTAGAAGGCGAGCCCGATCAGGTCGTGCTTGTCGAATTCGGAGAGCAGATTGTCGCCGATCGACCCGTCCATGACCTTCCGCATGTGGTCGACAGAGCGGAAGATGAAGGGCAGCGATGGTACATTGGTCGCCGGGATCAGATTGTTGAACGGCGCCATGTTGATGCGGTTCAGGTCGATGACGCCGAAGCGGGTCTGGTCGATCGTGTCCTTCTCTTGGCCGAGCTGGGCGGAGTGGAAGACGTTGATCTTGATGCGGCCATTGCTGCGCTGATCGAGCAACTGGCCCATATATTTGACCGCTTCGATTGTCGGATAGCCGTCCGGGTGGATGTCGGTCGAGCGCAGGGTGACGTTCTGAGCGCTTGCTGCGCCGGTGACGGCGGCGAACATGGCCGCGCCGGCCAAGGCCGCGAAGGTGCGTTTGGTCAACATTGTCGGTTTCCTCTCCCGTGGTCTTGCGCCGGTTTTTCCCGGTCGTTCTTGCCCGTGATGGGCGGCCTGCCGACCCCTGCCGGTCAGGCGAAGATCAAAGAAACTCCTCCCGCATCGGCGTGAAGGAATCGACGAGCTGCCCGGCCTCGACCGCGACGACGCCATGGATGAGATCGGCCGGCACGAAGAAGGTGTCGCCGGCGATCAGGCGCTCGGTCCGGCCGTCGATGGTGACGTCGAAGACGCCGCTCTCGACATAGGATGCCTGCCGGTGCGGATGGCTGTGCGCCTTGCCGACAGCGCCGGCGTCAAAAGCGACGCATACGACCATCAGATCGGGGCCATAGGCCATGATCTTGCGCTTCACGCCGGGTTCGGTCGGCTCCCAGGCGAGGGCGGCTTCGTGCTGGAAGAAGGAATTGAGACGGTTCGTCATCGCGCCAGCCAACCTCCGTCGACGGGAAGGATCGCGCCGTGCATGTAGGCCGCCGCATCGCTCGCCAGGAACACCGCCGCACCGCCGATGTCCGAGGGTTTGCCCCAGCGCGCGGCGGGAATGCGGGCGAGGATCGCGGTGCTGCGTTCTGGATCAGCGCGCAGGGCTTGGGTGTTGTTGGTTTCGATATAGCCGGGGGCGATCGCGTTGACGTTGATGCCTTTGGCCGCCCATTCGCAGGCGAGCAGTTTGGTCAGCCCGGCAAGCCCGCTCTTGCTTGCGGTGTAGGAGGCGACGCGGATGCCGCCCTGGAAGGAGAGCAGCGAGGCGATGTTGACGATGCGGGCGCTGCGGCCGGCGGCAAGAGCCGCCTTGGCGAAGGCCTGGCTGAGGAAGAACGCCGCCTTGAGATTGAGGTTCATCACCTCATCCCAGTCGGCCTCGCTGAAATCGAGCGCGTCCGAGCGGCGGATGATGCCGGCATTGTTGACCAGGATGTCGAGCGGGCCGGCTGTGGCCACCGCGCTTGTGATCGCCTTGGCCGCGCTGCCGGGTTGCTGCAGATCGAGTTGAAGCGGTACGGCGCTTGCGCCCGCCGCCTTGATCAGCCCCAGCGTCTCGCTCATATCCGAGCGCCCTGCCGCGACGATCGTCGCCCCGGCCTCAGCCAGCGCCAGCGCGATGCCCTGGCCGATGCCGGTATTGGCGCCTGTGACCAGCGCGGTCCGGCCTTCGAGCGAGAAGGGCGAGCGGCGGGTCATCAGCGCAGCGTCTCCACCGGGGCGGGATCCATGTCGGTGAACTCGACATTGTCGCCGGCCATGGCCCAGACGAAGGCGTAGTTCGAGGTGCCGCAACCGCAATGGACCGACCAGTTCGGAGCGATTACGGCCTGCTCGTTGGCGACCAGGAGGTGGCGGGTCTCGGTCGGCTCGCCCATGAAATGGAAGACGCGGTGGGCGGGGTCGAGGTTGAAGTAGAGATAGGCCTCCATGCGCCTCGTATGGGTGTGGCAAGGCATCGAGTTCCAGACCGAGCCCGGCTCCAGCGCCGTCATGCCCATCACCAGCTGGTTGGTGCCAGTGGTGTTGGGCATGATGTATTGCCGGATGGTGCGCTTGTTCGATGTCTCGGCCGAGCCGAGATGGATGGTGTTGGCGTCACTCTTGCGGATGAGCTGGTGCGGCGCCTCGCGATGCGCCGGGGCGCTGGTCAGGTAGAATTTCGCCGGGTTGGCGGCGTCCGCGCTGGTGAAGGAGACCTCCTTCACGCCGAGCCCGACATAGAGCGCGTCGAGATTGGGGATGTCGAAGCGCTGGCCGTCGACGGTGACGCTGCCTGCGCCGCCGAGATTGATCACGCCGAGTTCGCGCCGCGCCAGGAAGAAGGGTGTGCCCGTTGGTGCAAAGGGCTCAAGCGTCAGCGGCTTTGCCGCAGGCGTCGCGCCACCGACGATCATGCGGTCGTAATGGCTATAGGTCAGGGTGACCTCGCCGGACGCGAAGATGCGCTCGATCAGGAAGTCGTCGCGCAGGGTTTGCGTCTCATAACGCTTCACATCGCGCGGATGGGCCGCCTGGCGTTCGTCGATCGTCTTCGTCGCGGAGGTCACAGCTTGTAGGCCTCCTTGGCCAGGCGGTAAGCGAGGTCATGGGCGACTTCGGCCGCCTCGTCCTCGTCGAGCCGGTGTTCGGCGACGAGCTTGGCGAGGTAGGTGCAGTCGCAGCGGCGGGCGACGTCGTGACGCGCCGGGATCGAGAGATAGGCGCGTGTGTCGTCGTTGAAGCCGACGGTGTTGTAGAAGCCGGCGGTCTCGGTGGTCAGCTCGCGGAAGCGCAGCATGGCCTCGGGCGCATCGAGGAACCACCAGCCAGGTCCGAGCTTCAGCGCCGGGTAATGCCCGGCCAGCGGCGCGAGCTCGCGCGAATAGCTGGTCTCGTCGAGGGTGAAGGCGATGACGGTGAGGTTGGGCTCGTTGCCGACCGCGTCGAGCAGCGGCTTCAGCGCCGTGACATAGTCGGTCTGGCGCGGAATGTCGGCGCCCATGTCGCGGCCGAACTCCTCGAACAGGCTGGCGTTGTGGTTGCGGAAGGAGCCGGGATGGATCTGCAGGACGAGCCCGTCATCGAGGCTCATCTTGGCCATCTCGGTCAGCATCTGGCCGCGGAAGAGGTCGGCATCCTCAGTCGAGGCCTTGCCCTTGGCGACCTTGGCAAAGAGCTTCTCGGCTTCGGCCTGCGAGAGGTTGGCGGTGCGCGCCGTGGCATGGCCGTGGTCGGAGGAGGTCGCGCCGCGCTCCTTGAAATAGGCCCGGCGCTTGCGATGGGCCTCGAGATAGCCGGTCCAGGCGAAGACGTCCTCGCCGGTCAATTCGCCGAGGCTGGCGAGGTTCTCGGCAAAGCCCTCGAATTCGGGATCGACGACGCTGTCTGGCCTGTAGGCGGTGACGACCTTGCCGCCCCAGCCGGAGGCGCGGATCATGTCGTGCCATTTCAGATCGTCGAGCGCGCCTTCGGTGGTCGAGATCGCCTCGATGTTGAAGCGCTCGAACAGGGCCCGCGGCCTGAACTCCGGCTGGTCGAGCTTTTCGGCGATGATGTCGTAGATCGCGTCGGCATTGACGGGGGTGAGCCGCTCGTTGACGCCGAAGATGCTGGAGACGGCATGCTCGAACCACAAACGCGTCGGCGTGCCGCGGAACAGATGCCAGTGGCTGGCGAAGAGCTTCCAGATGGCGCGCGGGTCGCTCTTGGCCGGCTTGCCGCCCTTGCGGGCGATGCCGAGCTGCTCCAGCCGGACGCCTTGCGAATAGAGCATGCGGAAGATGTAATGGTCCGGCTTGACGAAGAGAGTCGCGGGATCGGGAAAGGCCTTGTTCTCGGCGAACCAGCGCGGATCGGTGTGGCCATGCGGCGAGATGATCGGCAGATCGCGAATGCCCGCATAGAGCCGCCGCGCAATGCCGCGCGTCACTGGATCGGCGGGGAAGAGGCGATCATCGTGCAACAACATCAAGCAAGACTCCAGCACGCACCGGCCAGGACAAGCCGAGCAGCGTCGGATAGATATACTAATATACTAGCGTGTCAAACCACGTCGTGCTATCGCGGTTGAGTACCGCGGCACGGTTGCTGCGGCTTTGTGCAAAGGGGAGTTTCATCGGGAGTGGATGAGACGAGGGCGATGTCGGAGATAGCGAGTGCGCGGGCGGCGGCGGTCGAGGCCACGCGCCGCGAGCGCCGGCCGATGCGCGGCGCCGGGACATCCTCCGGTCGCTCGACGGCGGCCTCGCTGGTGCAAGATGAGATGCGGCGCGCTATTCTCGCCATGCAGATTGTGCCGGGCGCGGCTCTCGTCGAAAAGGAGCTGACGGCGCGTTTCGGCATCAGCCGCACGCCGGTGCGCGAGGCGCTGATCAAGCTGAAGGAGGAGGGGCTGGTCGAGGTCTTTCCGCAGGCCGGCACCTTCGTGGCACGGATCCCGATCGAGGCGATTCCGGAAGCCGTGTTCATCCGGCAGGCGCTGGAATGCGCCACCATTGATCTCGTCGCCGGCATCGCGACGCCGGAGATCGTGGCGCGGCTCGATGCGGTGATCGCTCGCCAACATGAGGCTTTCGACGAGGGCGACCAGGAGCGCTTCCACCTGTTCGACGAGGCTTTCCACGAGACGATCGCGATCTGCGCGGGCTACCCCGGTATTTGGAAGCTGGCGCATGCCGCCAAGAGCCAGATCGATCGCTGCCGGCGCATGACGCTGCCGGTGCCGGGCCGGATGGAGATGGTGATCCGCGAGCATCTCACGATCGTCGATGCGGTGCGGCGCAAGGACGGCCCGGCGGCGCAGGCGGCCATGCGCAAGCATCTCGGAACATTGCTGCCGGACCTTGTCCATCTGCGTGCAACGCATCCCGACTATTTCGCCTGACAGCCCTGCGCGGCGCGGAGCTTGCTAGAGGCAGGGATGACGCGCGACGCTAGAGCAGGATGCGAAAAAGTGGGAACCGGTTTTTCGCATTGATCCTGCTCTCACTTTTAGATGAGAGACGAATTCAGATTTCAGACGGGGTCACTTTGTGACTCCGTCTGAAATCATCCGGCTCTAGCGTCGCCTGTCGCAGCCGAATCCAGGACGAGGACCCCCCGATGACCAATCCCGCCGATCTGAGCGCGGCCGATCTGCTCGATGCCTATCGCGCCAAGACGCTCTCTCCCGTCGAAGTGACGGAGGCCGTGATCGCCCGGATCGACGCCTATGAGCCCAAACTTCGGGCGCTCTATGCCTATGATCCGGCCGCCGCGCTTGCCGCCGCCAGGGCGTCCGAGGCGCGCTGGTTCAAGGGCGAGGCGTTAGCGCTCGACGGCGTGCCGGGCACGATCAAGGAGAACATCGCGACCAAGGGCGTGCCGATGCCGATCGGCACGGCGGCGCGCGATCTCGTCCCGGCGACAGAGGACGCACCGGTCGCGGCCCGGTTGAACGAGGCGGGCTTCATCACGCTCGCCAAGACGACGATGCCCGATTACGGCATGCTCTCCTCCGGGCTTTCCAGCTTTCACGAACTCGCCCGCAATCCCTGGAACCTGGCGATGAATCCCGGCGGCTCCTCGGCCGGTGCTGGAGCAGCGGGCGCCGCCGGTTACGGCCCCTTGCATGTCGGCACCGATATCGGCGGCTCGGTCAGGCTGCCGGCCGGCTGGTGCGGGCTCGTCGGCCTGAAGCCGAGTTTTGGGCGGGTGCCGATCGATCCGAGCTACTATGGTCGTGTCGCCGGCCCGATGACGCGCACCGTGACCGACACGGCGCTGATGATGCGCGAATTGTCCAAACCCGATGCGCGCGACGGCATGAGCCTGCCGCCGCAGGAGATCGACTGGCTGTCGCTCGACATCGATCTGAAGGGCCTGCGGATCGGCCTGCAGCTCGACCCCGGCATCGGCATCGAAGTCGAGCCCGAGACGAAGGCCGCGATCGAGGCGGCGGGCAAGGCTTTTGAGGCCGCAGGCGCGATCGTGACCTCTGCTCCCGCTTTCATGACGCGCGCCATGCTCGACGGGCTCGACGATTTCTGGAGCCAGCGCGCCTGGGCCGATATCGGCGCGCTGCCGCCGGAGAAGCAGGCCAAGGTACTGCCCTATATCTTCCAATGGGCGGAACGCGGAAAGACGCTCTCAGGCGAACGGGTCTATCGCGGCATGAGCCAGATGCTGGCGATCAAGGATGCGGCGCTGAAGCAAAGCGCGCCGTTTGATTTCGTGTTGTCGCCGGTCTCGCCGGTGCCGAGCTATCCGGCCGAACTCGCCTCGCCGATCCATGATCCGGATCGTCCCTTCGAGCATATCTGCTTCACGCTTCCCGCCAATATGTCAGACCAGCCCTCGATCTCGGTGCATGCCGCGATGACCAGGGGCGGCTTGCCGATCGGCTTGCAGATCACCGGGCGACGCTTTGATGATCTCGGTGTGCTGCGGATGGCGAAGGCCTGGGAGGAGATGCGCGCGCCGATGCCGGCCTGGCCGTCGCTGTAATCCGGTTTTCCCCGCGAAAACACACCGTCATCCTGGGCGACCGCAGGTCGACCCGGAATCCATCGGAGGGCGTCATTCTCGGGCTTGACCCGAGAATCTCATGACCAGAGCGCTCTGGTTTACGAGATGGTCGGGTCAATCCCGACCATGACGCGTTTGGGATCACGGCGCTCCGCGGAGTTTATCCTTGGGCCGATCAAAGATCGGCCCCGAGGGCTACGGCCAGGATGACAGGGGAGGTTCTCGAACTCGATCGTCAGGCTGAGGAAGAGGCCGCCGCCGCCCTGCCTGCGATCTCGCCCAGCGCAACGGCGGTCAGCAGGCCGTTGCCGGAGAGGTAGCCCGAGGCCTGCGCACCGGAGATGCCGACCGCCGCGCCGCCGCAGGCGTGGAGATTGGGGAAGGCGCGGCCGCCCCTGTCCAGGACGCGGGCGGCGTCATCGACGCGCAGCCCGCCCTGGGTATGGAATAGTGCGCCGGTGACGCGAACCGCATGGAATGGCGCTGCCAGGGGCGGCACATTCGAGAAGTCGCGGCCGAAGCGATCGCGTCCCTCACCATGCTTCAGCGCCGCGACCTCGGCTGCGGTGGCCGCCAGCGCGGCTTTCGGCAGGCCGGTCTTTGCGGCCAGATCTTCGATCGAATCTGCACTGACGATTGCGCCTTGCGCTTCGGCGTTCTGGAAATCCTCGAACTGGCGCGCGATGCCGGCGATGCGGGCATCGAAGATCGTCCAGGCCTTGCCCTCGGGCTGGCGCAGCACGGTGGCGGCCTGTTCGGAATAGCCATGACTCTCGTCGGAAAAGCGCTCGCCCAGGGCGTTGACCTGAAAACCGCCCTCCATGATCGTCGCCCAGCTGATCAGGATGCCATGCGGCTGGGCGACCGAGCCATGGCCCTGATGGCCAGACATATCGACGAGCTCCGCGCCGAGCTGCTCGCCCCAGAGCACGGCGTCGCCCTCATTGCCGGAATGGCCGAACCAGAGCGCCTCCGCCATTTGCGGGATGTGGCGCGCCACCAGAGCGCGGTTGCCGCCATAGCCGTTGCAGGCAAGCACGAGCGCCTTGCAGCCAATTCTCTCCTCGCTGCCATCGGGACGGGTGCCGGCGACGCCGGCGATCACGCCGTCCGGCCTTCGGAACAGCGTGGTGGCGCGAAACCCGGTGACGATCGGGATGTCCTGGGCCTCCACGGCCGCGCGCAAACGGTCGATCAGCTCCGAGCCGGTGCGCTTGGGCAGGCCGTGCATGCGCCGGGCGGAATGGCCGGGATAGGAGAAGTTGGTGATGACGTCGAAGGGCAGGCCATGACGGTCGGCGAGCCATTCAAGCACCGGGCCGATGTGCTCAGCCAATTGCCCGACCATGGCTGCGTCGGGTTCGTGATGCGCCTTTTCGAGGATGTCCCGGGCGAACAGGGCCGGGCTGTCCTCGATGCCGGCCTGTCGCTGGAAGCGCGTGCCGGCGGCGGGGATCAGTCCGGCCGAAAGCGCGGTCGAGCCCGAGGGCACGACATCACGCTCGACGATGACGACCTCGGCTCCGGCCTCCTTCGCGGCGAGCGCGGCCGCAAGTCCCGCCGCGCCCGCGCCGATGATCAGGACATCGGCCTCCACCTCGAAGGCGATGTCGTCGACGGGGCGGACAGCGTTCATGACGCGGCTATCTCGGTCATGGCATTCGCGATTGTTGTGATGCGGGCGACGGGCCTGAGCGCGGCGATGGCTTCTGCATGCATCGCCTCGGTCGGGGCGGCGCAGCCATCTTCCAGCACGGTCACGTCGATGTCGCGGACATGGGCGTCGCGTACCGTCGAGGCGACGCCGCCATTGGTGACGATGCCGCAGACGATCAGCTGTTCGATGGCGAGTTTGCGCAACAGCCATTCCAGCCTGGTCTGGTAGAAGGCGGAATAGGCGATCTTCTCGACCGCGATATCGATGGGCTGCAGGGTGTCCACCACCTGGTGGCCCCAGCCGCCGGGTAGGAAATCGCCCTTGCGCAGGAAGGGCCGCATCTGCAGCAGATGCGGCGAGATCAGCGGCTCGCCGCCGCGCCCCGGCACCAGGGTGAACTGGGTCGCGGCGACGAGCCCGCCCTTGGCGCGGATGAGGTCGGCCAGCGGTTTGAGCTTGACCGGCAGCGCCTGTGCCTGCGGGGAGGCGGCGTTGCCGCGGGCATAGGCGCCGTCGGGGTGGATGAAGTCGTTCTGCAGATCGACGATCAGCAAGGCGGTGTGGGCGAGGGAGGTGATGGAAGCCGCCATGGCTCAGCTCCTGAGAATCACGAGGTTGCCCAGCGCATCGACCTCTGCCGTCAGGCCGGAATCGAGCAGGATCGTGGCGTCGGATTGCTCAAGCATCGCCGGTCCCTCGATCTTGGCGCCGACCGGCAGATCGAGCCGCGACCAGATCGCCGTCTCGCGCCACTCGCCGTCGAGATAGACTTGGCGGCTGCCGCGCCGCGCTGCGTCCAATGTTGCACCAGTGGCCGGCGCCAGCGCCGTCAGGTCGAAGGCTGGGCGGCGGCCGATCGCGGCCGTGCGCAGCGTGACGATGCGAACGGGGATGCCGGGCAAGAGGCGGCTGAAGGCAGCGCCATAGGCCTTGTCGAAGGCCTCGCGGATGATGGCGCTGGTCACGCCGGTGGTGAAAGAGGGCGCGGGAGCCCCTCCCCCTGGTGGGGAGGGGTTGGAGTGGGGGGCGGGCGACTGGGTGGGCGGTTTTGAATCGCTGGCCGCGGCCGGAGCGCTGTTCGCGGCAAGGATGAGCCCGGGCTTTTCGCCACCCACCCCCGGCCCCTCCCCACCAGGGGGAGGGGAGTCGCGAAGCATCACCGGCAGGGGCACTGCGACCGTGTGGGTCTGCCCGAGATAATGCATGTCGAGTTCGTAGAGCACGTCGATGCGCTCGACGCTCAAACCGGCATCGCTGACGATCGCATGGGCTTCTGCGCCTGCCTCGACCATGCGAGCGTCGAGGGCGGCAGCATCGAGACCGTCGAGCATCAAATTCACCGTCTGCACGCCGTCATGGCGGATATCGGCGATGACGCAGCCGAGCGCCGAGGTGACGCCCGGAAAGCGTGGCACCAGCGCGCCGCGCAGGCCGACCTCCTTGATCAGCGCGCCGGCATGGAGTGCACCGCCGCCGCCGAAGGGCATGGCCAGGAATTTTGCCGGATCATGGCCGCGCTCGATCGAGACCAGCCGGATCGCGCCGGCCATGCGGGCATTCGCGATCTTCACGATCGCTTCCGCCGCCGTCATCACGTCGAGGCCGAGCGGCTCGGCGATCTTGAGGCGGATCGCCTCGCGCGCGGCCTCGACATCCAGGCTCTGCAAGGTGCCGAGCGGCTTCGAGCCGTCGATGCGGCCGAGCACGAGATTGGCGTCGGTCAGGGTCGGGCGGTCATTGCCCCCGCCATAGCAGACCGGGCCGGGCCGGGAGCCGGCACTTTCCGGCCCCACTTCGAGCAGGCCGCCGGCATCGACGCGAGCGATCGAGCCGCCGCCGGCGCCGATGGTGGTGATCTCGATCATCGGCGTGCGGATCACCATGCCGAAATCGATCGTGCTCTGGGCGGCGAGCGCCGCCTCCCCGCCCGCGATGAGCGAGACGTCGAAAGAGGTGCCGCCGAGATCACCGGTAATAACATCGGGAAAGCCGGCGGCGCGGGCGATCGCAGCGGCGGCGATGACACCCGCCGCCGGCCCCGACAGCGCGGTACGGACGGGGAGCTTGCGGGCGGTGGCTGTCGACATCACGCCGCCATTGCTCTGGACGATGTGAAAGCGACCGGTGAAACCATCCTGCGCCAGCGCATCCTCCAGCCGGCCGAGATAGGAGCCGACCAAAGGCTGCAAGGTGGCGTTGAGCGCGGTCGTCGAGGCGCGTTCGAATTCGCGGATCTCGGGCAGGATCGCGCTGGAGCAGGCGAGGTGCTCGTTCGGCCAGACCGAGCGTGCGGCCTCCAGCGCGGCGCGTTCATTGGCGGGATTGGCGTAGGCGTTGATGAAGATGATCGCCAGCGCCTCGCAGCCTTGGCTCGCGAGTGTCTGGGCAGCCTCGCGCACCGCGTCGAGATTGACAGCCGTGCGGATCGTGCCGTCGGCAAGCGTCCGCTCGGGCACCTCCAGCCGGTTCTCGCGGCTGGCGGCGGGCGTGAAATCGCCCCACAGTCCCCAGGTCTGGCGGCGGTCACGCCGGCGCATTTCGAGTGCATCGCGGAAGCCCGGCGTGGTGATGACGCCGACCTTGGCGCCCTTGCGCTCGAGCAGGGCATTGGTGCCGACGGTGGTGCCGTGGACGATCGAGGCGAGGCCGGAGACGGGGCCGAAGGTCGTCAGGCCGGCGATGAAGCCCTTGGCCTCGTCGCCACGCTGCGACGGAACTTTCGCGACGCGGAAGCGCTTTTCCGCCTCGTCGAACCAGAACAGATCGGTGAAGGTGCCGCCGACATCGACGCCGACGACGGCTTTGGGCGAGGGGGAGATCATCGGGTGGCCTCCAAATCCACGCCATACTGGGCTTGCGCGGCTTCGGCACTCACATATCCGTTCGCCACATCGCGCCGCACTGCGGCTGCATCGCGCTCCCTTGGCTCGCCATAGCCGCCACCACCTGGGCTTTCGAGCCGGACGCGCTGGCCTTTGGCTATATGGATGTCGGTGATCTTGGTGATGAGCGGCGGCGATGTCGGGCCGTCCGGGCCGTCATAGACGAAGCGGTTCATCGCGGCGGGCCCGCCGCCGGCGACGCCGAAGGGCGGGAACTTGCCGCGCTCGCCGAGCAGGAAGACGTCCGCGCCCGATTGCGCCAGCGCCTCGATCTCGTAGATCGCGCCACAGCCGCCGCGATGACGGCCGGCTCCGCCGGAATCGGGCCTGAGCGCCCATTGCGTGAACATCACGGGATAGGCGGCCTCGAGGATTTCGGCCGGCGGGATCGTCGCGGTCGAGATCGGATTGTTGCCATGGTTGAGGCCGTCGCCTTCGGGATTGCCGCCCAAGCCCCCGCCGAAGAAGGAGAACATCACGAAGCGCGAGCCGTCGTCGCGATGTCCTGCCAGCGAGAGCGCGTTGATCGTGGCATAGGGCGAGCCGTTGGCGCGCTCGGGCGCGATCTGGGCGAAGACGCCGAAGACGGTGTCGATGACGCGCAGGATCGTCTCGGTATAGCCGCCGACGGGCTTGGGCGCCTTGACGCCGAGCAGGGTACTGGCGGGGATGATGAAGCTGATCGGCTTCAGCACGCCGGCATTGGCCGGGACATGCGGGAAGATATGCTTCAGCGCGACATAGCAGCAGGCGACCGCCGTGGAATAGGCGATGTTGAGCGGGCCCTGGCAGGGTGGGGCCGAGCGCGAGAAATCGAGCGTCATCAGGTCGCCCGCGATCGTCAGGTCGAGCGCGATCCTGAGCGGGGTGTCGGTGATGCCGTCATTATCGAGGAAATCGTCGAAGGAATAGCGGCCGTCCGGGAGGCTTGCGATCTCGGCGCGCATCAGCGCCTCGGCGCGGGCGCTGAAGGCATCGAGCGCGGCGTCGACGGTGGCCACGCCATAGTCCGCCAAGAGCGCGTCGAGCCGCTGCTCGCCGAGATCGAGTGCGTTCAACTGGCCGTTGAGATCGCCCCAGTTCGATTGCGGCAGGCGTGAATTGGCGTTCAGGATCTCGACGATGTCGTGCTGGAACTCGCCCTTGCGCACGAGCTTCACCGGCGGGATGCGGAAGCCCTCCTGAAAGCTTTCCGTCGCCTTGGCGTTGAAATTGCCCGGCACATTGCCGCCGACATCGAGCCAGTGGCCGACCGAGGCCAGCCAGCAGAACAGTTTGCCGTCGCGGAAGATCGGCCGCACCAGGCGCATGTCGTTGAGATGCGTGCCGCCCTCATAGGGGTCGTTGAAGAGCCAGGTGTCGCCGGGGTCGTTGACGGCACCGGCTTCGACGCGGTCGATCACGGCCTTCACCGCGAAGGCCATGGCGCCGACGAAGATCGGCAGGCCGGACGTACCCTGCACCAGGGTCGCGCCGGTCGTGGCGTGGTAGAGGCCGTGGCAGGCATCGTGCGCCTCGGCGATGATCGGGTTGAAGGCGGAGCGGTAGAGCGTCGCGTCCATCTCGTTGGCGATCTGCTCCAGCCGGCCCTTCAGCACGGCGAGCGTGACGGGATCAAGCGTCATGGTCATGCCTGCTTGCTCTTTTCGGCCGCCGCGATGATCTGCTCGGCTTCATAGCTCCGGCCGGCCGCGATCATCTGCGGCGTGCCGATCACGGCGTTGAGCTGGTCGAAATCGAACATCTGGTCGCGGAAGGCATCGGTCGAGCCGTCGCGCTTCAGCGTGCCGTAGAAATCCTGGGCAGCGCGGGCGAGCGCCCGCACGATGCCGCCGGGGAAGATGACGAGCGAGAAGCCAAGCGCCTCCAACTCCTTTGCCGATTTGATCGGCGTGCGCCCGCCCTCGACCATATTGGCCATCAGCGGAGCCAGGCCCTTCAGCTCGGCGGTGACGCGGCCAAGCTCGTTGGCGGAGCCTGGCGCCTCGACGAAGAGCATGTCCGCGCCAGCCTGGGCGTAGAGATGGGCGCGTTCGAGGGCGGCTTCGAAGCCCTCCACCGCGATGGCGTCGGTGCGGGCGATGACGAGCGTCTCCTGCGAGGCGCGGGCATCGACGGCGGCCTTGATCTTGCCGACCATCTCGGCAGCCGGGATCACGCTCTTGTCGGCGAGGTGGCCGCAGCGCTTGGGAAAGCTCTGGTCCTCGATCTGCAGGGCATTGGCGCCGGCGCGCTCGAACAGGCGCATGGTGCGCTGCATGTTGAGCGCATTGCCATAGCCGGTATCGGCATCGACGATCAGCGGCGTCGCGATGCGGTCGCGGATCATGGTGATGGTATCAGTGACCTCTGCCATCGAGACCAGGCCGATATCGGGTCGACCGAGGCGGGTATAGGCGATCGAGGCGCCCGAAACATAAAGCGCCTCGAAGCCGGCTGCCTCAGCCAGCGAGGCGGTCAGTGCGTCGTAGACGCCCGGCGCCAGCACGATCTTCGCCTGAGCGAAGCGCGCCTTGAGGGAGAGGGTCATGATTGGGGTCCGTTTGGGGTAGCGGGCGTGGCTGCGAGCAGGGCGTTCAGCGCGTCGAGTGTCGCGGCCTGCGGCAGGGCGTCGATTTGGGCGAGGATCGCTGCGGCATGAGCCTCTCCCCAGACCGGGCCGGCGAGATCGAAGAATTTCTCGCGGATCTCGGCTTCGCTATAGGGATCCTCAGTGTCGCCGCGGTTGGTCAGCGCTTCCGCTTCCAGCACACGGCCATCGGTCAGGGTGATCGTGACCTTGGCCGGGCGCAGCGCCGGCAGCCTGGCGGTTGCGGCCTCGTCCTCGCGGACGAAGACGCGGCGGGCGAGGTCGCGGGTGACGGGTTCGAGCCGCGCCGGTTCGCGGAAGGCCTCGACGGTCGCTGCGCCGTGGACGATCGTGGTCGCGATCGAGAAGGGCAGCGAGAATTTCGCCGCCAGCATGTTGTGCGGCTCCTGGCCGGCGAGCTGCGCCGCCCAGATATAGGTGCCGACATCGATGCGGGCGATCTGCTCCGGGGCGATGCGGCCGCCCTCGCCGGCCACGATCCGGCTGAGCGCATCGAGCGCGCCGTGATTATAGCGGCAGCAGGCGTGGCGCTTGAAATAGTTGCGCGCGATCTCCCAGCGCTGCCCCAGCGCCTCGACCATCACGTCAGGCTGCCAATGATCGGCGATGACCGAACCATAGACGGTGCCCAACCCATCGGCCTCGCCGGTGAAGCCCGAGGCGACGAGACCATCGACCATCAGGCCGATCTGGTTGGAGAAGCCCGCGAATGTATTGCGGACCGTGCCGCCCTCCAGCATCGTCCGGCGGCTGGTGGTGAGGCCGAGCGAGGAGGCGACGTTGATCGTCTCGATCATCGCGGCGGTGTCGCGCTTGTGCAGCCAGGCGATGGCGACGGCAGCACCGACCGTGCCCCAGGTGCCGTGCGGATGCATGGTGATGCGCAGTTTTGAGGCGATGCCGATTCGGGCGCCGATCTCGTAGCCGAGCGCGATGGCGGTGATCACATCCTTGCCGCTCGCCTTGGCTTGCATGGCCGCTGCGAGCACGGCGGGCACGACATGGATGCCGGGATGGCCGCGGGCGAACTGGTTGCCCTCGTCGAGCTCCAGCATCGTGCCGGCCGTGCCGTTGAGAAAAGCGGCGAGGCTCGGCGTCGCCTTGCGGCCGCTGCCGATGATGGCCGCGCCCGAGACGTCGTCGGCGGGCGCGAGGCGGCCGGAGAGCGCGATCGTCTCCGGCTCCTGCGCACCGGCGGCGATGGCGGCGACCGAGTCGGCAATGACCTGAACGGTGCGCGAAACGACCTCGGGTGGCAGCTGCTCGAAGCGCAGATTGGCGCAGAAGGTGGCGAGCTCGCTAAGCCAGCCCGGCGTGGCGGGGCGCTGCATCACGGGTTCGGCGCGGGGCTGGGCGCTGACGGCGGCGTTTGCGTTCATGACGGCCTCACAATCCGAGATAGGCGTGTTTCAGGGCCGGGTCGGCGGCGATCCGGCTTGAGGGACCTTCGACGACGATGCGGCCGTTTTCGAGCACATAGGCGCGGGCGGCGAGTCCGAGCGACTGCACGACATTCTGCTCGACGAGCAGCACGGCGAGACCTTCGCCGGCGATGCGGGCGATCAGTGCAAACATCTCCTCGACCAGGAGCGGCGAGAGGCCGAGCGACGGTTCGTCGAGGATCAGGAGCTTCGGCTCGCCCATCAGCCCGCGCCCGATGGCGAGCATCTGCTGCTCGCCGCCCGATAGCGTGCCGGCGGCCTGGCCCATGCGTTCGCGCAGACGCGGGAAGAGCTGGAACATGCGCTCCAGATTGGCCTCGCGCGCCGGCTTGCCGCGCCGGTAGCTGCCGAGCACGAGATTGTCGCGCACGCTCATATTGGGGAAGATCCGCCGGCCTTCCGGCACATGGATCAGCCCGGCGGCGACGATGGCCGAGGCCTTGAGGCCGGCGATCTCCTGACCCAGGAAGCGGATCGTGCCGGAGCGCGGCTTGATCAGGCCGGACAAGGCGCGGTTCAGCGTCGTCTTGCCGACGCCGTTGGCGCCGAGCACCGCGACGATCTCGCCGGGCTTTACCTCCAGGCCGATGCCGCGCAGCACGTCCGCGCCGCCATAGCCGGCGACCAGGTTCTCGACCTCAAGCATGGTTGGCTCCCATGCCCGCCGACCCCTGCAGCCGCTTCGCCGCGCCCTGGCCGAGATAGGCCTCGATCACGGCCGGATCGCCAGCGATCTCTTTGGGCGTTCCTTGCGCGATGATGCGGCCCTGGGCCAGCACATGGATGTCTTCGCACAGGCTCATCACGGCCTGCATGACGTGCTCGACCATCAGGATGGTGACGCCCTGGTCGCGGATCTGGCGGATGACCGGGATCATGTCGCGGATTTCCGACGGGTTGAGCCCGGCCAGCACCTCGTCGAGCAGCAGAAGCTTGGGCTCCGTCGCCAGGGCGCGGGCCAGTTCGAGCCGCTTGCGGCCGGAAACCGTGAGTGAGGAGGCCGGCTGGTCCAGCATCGCGCTGAGACCAACGAGGCTTGCGACCTCGCGCGCCCGGCCTTGCGCCTCGGCGCGCGCCGGATGGCGCAGATAGGCGCCGACAGCGATGTTCTCGACGACGCTGAGGCCGGCGAAGGGCTGGACGATCTGGAAGGTGCGGGCGATGCCGGCCTGGGCCCGCAGATGGGCGGGCTCGGCGGTGATGTCCTGACCGGCGAAGAGGATGCGGCCTTCGCTGGCCCGCTCGAACCCGGCGATGACGGCAAACAGGGTGGTCTTGCCGGCGCCGTTGGGGCCGATCAGCCCGGTGATCGAGCCGGCAGTGACCTTCAGGCTTGCGGCATTGACCGCGACGAGCCCGCCGAAGCGCTTGGTGATAGTCTCGACGGCGAGCATCAGGCGGCTCCTTCCGTCTTGGCGGCGGTCGTTTTGGGAGCAGTCGTTTTGGGCGTGGACGTCTCGGGCGTGACCTGGCCGCGGCCCACCCGCTTCAACAGCCCCATCATGCCGTCGGGTGCGAAGGCGATCGCGGCAACGAGCAGCGCGCCGTAGATCACGAGATCGATGCCGGGGATGCCACCGGCGAAGCGTTTTGTCAGCTCGCCCAGGCCATGCAGTGTTACCGCGCCGACGATAGGCCCCAATGGCGTGCCGATGCCGCCGATGATCGGGGCGATCAGCGCCTCGATCGAGATCCAGGAGCCATAGGCGATGTTGGCGTCGAGATAGAGGTAATATTGCACATAAAGCGCGCCGGCCGCGCCGGTGATGCCGGCCGAGAGCGTGATCGCCTTGAGCTTCACGGCAAGCGTGTCGACGCCGAGTGCGCGCGCCGCGTCCTCGTTTTCGCGCACGGCGGCAAACCAGGCGCCCAGGCGCGAGCGGGCGATCGCCGTCGTCAGCAGCAAGGTGAAGCCGACGAGCGCGAGCGCGATCCAGACGAAGGCGGCGCGGCTGGCGAACTGGAAGTTCTCGGGCCGGATATCGAGCTTGATCAGCGTGCCGGCCGCCCCGCCGGTAAAGGCCGAGGCATTGGCAAGGATGCGGAAGACCTCGGCGAAGGCGAGCGTCACCAGGGCGAAATAGGAGCCGCGCAGCCCCGACCGGAAGCTGAGATAGCCGATGATCCAGCCGACCAGCGCCGCGAATCCGATGGCCGCAGCGAAGGCTGCCCAGGCATTGACGCCATAGCGCGCCTGCAGCAGTGCGGCCGCATAGGCGCCGCTGCCGAAGAAGGCGGCGTGGCCGAAGGAGAACTGGCCGCAGAGCCCGCCGAGCAGATTCCAGCCCTGGGCCGCCAGCGCGATGATCAGGGTGAAGACGATGAAGTTCAGCACCGTGTTGGCGGTGACGAAGACCGGGATCAGCGCCGCCAGCAGGATGAGGACGAGCGCGGGAGCGAAGGCGCGCGAGGTGCTCATGCGCGCGCTCCGAACAGGCCGGTGGGCCGCACCAGCAGCACCAGGATGAAGATCAGGAAGATGCCGATCTGGCCCAGGCTCTCGCCGAAGAACAAACCGCACAGGCTCTCGACCACGCCGATGAAGAGGGCGCCCAGGAGCGCTCCGGGGATCGAGCCCATGCCGCCGAGCACGACGATGGTGAAGGCGACCAGCACGAAGGCGTTGCCGGCGCGGGGCGTGACATAAAAGGTCGGCATCAAGAGGCAGGCGGCGATCGCCACGCAAGCCGCGCCCAGGCCGAAGGTGACGGCGTAGATATGGGCGACGTCGATGCCGGCCAGCGCCGCCCCGGTCTTCTCGCGGGCAACCGCGCGGATCGCCTTGCCGGTGTCGGTGCGGGTGAGCAGCAGGCCGAGCAGCAGCGCGACCAGCAACGCCACGCCGAAGGCGAGCACGCGTGGCAGCGCCAGGAAGGTGAAGCCGAGATCGATCGAGGAGAAGGCGTAAGCCACGTCGATCGAGCGCGTATCGGAGCGGAAGATCGCGAGCATGGCGTTCTCGATCAGGATCGAGAGACCCAGCGTCACCAGCAGGATGTTGCGGTCTTCGCCATGGCTTGCCGGGCCGATGATGAAGCGCTGCACGCCGTAGCCCAGCCCGAAGAACAGCGGCGTGACGATGAAGAGCGCGATGTAGGGATCGAGCTTGAAGACGGTGTGCGCGACATAGACGGCGAACATCGCCGCCGTCAGCGTTGCGCCATGGGCGAAATTGATGATGTGCAGCACGCCATAGACCAGCGTCAGGCCCAGTGCGATCAGCGCATAGACCGAGCCGGTCATCAGGCCGTTCAGCACGGCTGCGAGGATGATGTCTGGTGCGAACATTCGGTTTTCGTTGGGTGACTTCGGCCGGAGCCTCTCGCGTCATGCTCGGCCTTGTGCCGAGCATCCACGTCTTGGACGCCGCCTTCGACGAAGGAAGACGTGGATGGTCGGGGCAAGCCCGACCATGACGGGTAGGGTGGGCTATCCTCCCCCGGAGAGGGGGAGGATAGCCGCGCGCTTCACGCCGGCACGGGGAAGATCGGCTTGGCGTCGGCGAAATCGGTCGGGAAGATCACCTTGATGTCGGCACCCTGGACCTGGGTGTTCACCGGCGCGCCGCCCTCGTTCTGGCCGTTGACGAACTTGGTCGGGCCATAGGGCATGATGTGGCCGGCGAAGGTCGAGGCCGTGAGCGCCTCGGTCAGCTTGGCCTTATCGCCGGAGCCTGCGGTCTCCAGCGCGTCGGCGAGAAGCTGGACGCAGGAGTAATTGAGCGGGATGTTGTAGGTCCAGAACTTGCCCGAAGCCTCGACCTGCTTGCGCAGCGCCTCGGCGACAGGCTTGCGCGGATCGTGCCAATGGTTGCAGTCCATCACGAACTGGGCGGCGTCCTGGAATTCCTTGACGAAGCGGAAATTCGAGGCCGCGCCGTTGAGCACGGCGTAGATGCCCTTCGGCTTGATGCGCTGCTGCTGCATGGTGCGGGCGAGCAGGGCGAATTCGCCGTAATAGCTCGAGGGAATGACGAGGTCGGGGTTCTTGGCGCGGATCTGGAGCGCGACGTTCGACATGTCGCGCGACGGCGTCGGATGGGCGATCGTGTCCAGCACCTCGAAGCCGCGCTTGGGCAGTTCGGCCTGCATCAGCTTGGCCATGCCCGAGCCGAAGAGCCCGTCCTCATGCACCAGTACGACGGTCTTCGCCGGCTTGCCGGCGGCGTCGTTGAGCTTGGAAAGGTTGTCGAGCGCGGTCTTGGTCACCGTGCCGAAGCCGGGGCCGAAGCGGAAGGTGTTCTTCAGGCCCCGCGTGACGATCGAATCGGCGACGCCGACATCGACGATATAGGGCAGGTCGTAGCGCGCGGCGGCCTGGGAAGCGGCAAGGCAGATCGGCGAGGCGAAACCGCCGACGATTGCGACCACGCCCTCGGCCTGCATGCGTTCGACCTCCGCCGTACCGCCTTCGGGCGTCGAGCGGGCATCGCCGAAGACCATCTGGAGTTTCGCGCCGCCCATCGACTTGATGCCGCCGGCCTCGTTGATCGCCTTGATCGCGGCCTCCGCGCCGATCTGGCCCTGCTGGCCGTCATAGGCGAGCGCGCCGGTGACGGGCTGCAGGATGCCGACCTTGATGGCGGGGGCTTGTGCGCGCAGCAGGCCGGGCATGGCGATGGTCGCCGCTCCGCCGATCGCCGCCGTCGTCAAAAGCGTGCGGCGGGAAAGCTCGGTGGTCCTGGTCATCTCACATTCTCCTCTGTTCTGTTTGCGGTGCGTCGGGCCCGGTCTCGCGCCGGGCTTGTCTCGAGCGATCAGCCGGCCTGGGCCGGCACGGGCGACCAGCGCCTCTCGCCGGCCTCGCCGTCGCGGTGGAGTTCCATCTGGAAGGAGTAGCGGTCGGGCCGATAGAGCGCGTGCAGATGCTCGACGCCGCTGCCGTCAGGCCCGAGGACGACGCGCGTCAGGGACAGGAGCGGCGAGCCGATCTCGAGGCCGAGCGCCTCGGCGACATCAGGGCCGGCCAGGGTCGCGCTGATCGCCTGGCTCGCGCGCTCGACCAACGCGCCCGAGCGTTCGAGCAGCGTCAGCAACGGCACGGTCGCGAGATCGGCTTCCGAATAGGTCAGGCCGATGCGCTCGGGCACATGCGTCGTCAGATAGGAGAAGGGCTGGCCGTCGATCAGGCGCACGCGGACCGAGCGCTGGGTGCGTTCGCCCGGGCCAAGTGCGAGCGCCTGGGCCACCGCCTCGGGCGGCTGGACATAGGAGAAGGCGAGCAGACGCACGCCGGTGCGGCGGCCCATCTCGACCAGATGGGTCAGCATATTCGAGAAATCCGCGACGATCGGCCGAGGCGCTTCGGGCTCGCGCACGAAGGTGCCGGCGCCGACGCGACGGTCGATCAGGCCGTCCGTCGCGAGGCTGTCGAGCGCGCGACGGATGGTGACGCGCGAGACGCCGTGCTGCAGCGCCAGGGCCGGTTCACTCGACAGGCGCGTGCCGGGTGAAATCTCGCCACTGGCGATGCGCTCGCGCAGCAGCAGATAGATGCGTCGCGCCTTGAGGGGTTCGAGCGAAGCGTCCACGCAGGGCCTTTCAATGGCAAATGATCTGACTGTCTATCAGAACAGTTATCTGTCTAGCGTATAGGACAACTTGCTTGCGTCAAGCGTCGTGTGGTCGCTATGCTCGGCGTGGAAAGGGTAGGCCCGATGACAGCCGCAACCATGATCGCGGGAACGCCTGGGAGCGCAAGCAAGTCCGGGGCCGGACCACGCACGCTGTTCGACAAGCTCTGGGACGCACATGTCGTCGTCGAGCGACCGTCAGGCGATGCGCTGATCTGGATCGACCGGCATTTCGTGCATGAGGGTTCGTTTCACGCCTTTGCGCAAGTCGCAGGGCGCGACGGGGTCGTCGTCGAACCCGGCCTGACCTTCGGTATCGCCGACCATTATGTGCCGACGCGCGGCCGCGACCACATCGCCAATCCCGAGATCGCCCGAATGATCGACGATCTGGAGGCGAACACGGCGCGCCATGGTGTTGAACTCTTCGGGGTGAACGATCCGCGCCAGGGCATCGTCCATGTCGTCGGGCCCGAGCAGGGGCTGACGCTGCCGGGGCTAACCATGGTCTGCGGCGACAGCCATACCTCGACCCATGGCGCCTTCGGGGCTTATGCCTTCGGCATCGGCGCCTCGGAAGTCGCGCATGTATTGATGACGCAGACGCTCTGGCAGAAGAAGCCCAGGCGCATGCGCATCACCATAGACGGCACGCCCGCTCCCGGCGTTGGGGCGAAGGATTTCATCCTCAGCATCATCGCGAAGATCGGCGCGGACGGGGCGCGCGGCTATGCTGTCGAATATGCGGGCGAGGCGGTGCGGGCGCTGTCGATGGCGGGCCGCATGACCATGTGCAACATGTCGATCGAGGCAGGCGCACGCTGCGGGCTGATCGCGCCCGACGAGACGACCTTCCGCTGGATCGCTGGCAAGCCCTACGCGCCCAAGGGAGCGGCGCTGGAGGCAGCCATCGCCGCGTGGCGGAATTTGCCAAGCGATACGGACGCCTGCTTCGACCGCGAGATCGCGCTCGAAGCTGCCGCGATCGCCCCCATCGTCACCTGGGGGACCAGCCCGGAGGATGCGCTGCCGATCGGCGCCAGCGTGCCCGATCCTGCCGCGCTCAACGATGACGGCCGCGCTGCCGCCATGCGCGATGCGCTCGCCTATATGGGGTTGCGACCGGGGCAGAAGCTGAGCGAGATCGTGGTTGACCGCGTCTTCATCGGCTCCTGCACCAATGCCCGCATCGAGGATCTGCGCGCGGCGGCAAGCGTGCTTGCGGGCCGCAAGGCGCGCGTGCCGGGGCTGGTCTCGCCGGGTTCGAGCCAGGTGAAGCGGCAGGCCGAGGAGGAGGGGCTCGACCGCATCTTCATCGCGGCCGGGCTCGAATGGGTCGAATCCGGCTGCTCGATGTGCGTCGGCATGAACGGCGACAGCGTGCCCTCCGGCGAGCGCTGCGCCTCGACGACGAACCGCAATTTCCGCGGCCGGCAAGGGCCGGGCGCCCGCACCCATCTGATGTCGCCGGCCATGGTCGCCGCTGCGGCCGTGACCGGGCATCTTACCGATGTCCGGCCGATGCTGGAGGGCCGGTCGTGAAGCCCTTGACGGGGGTCAGCGGCCCGGCTTGCCCGCTTGGCCTCGCCGGCGTCGATACCGACCAATTGATCCCGGCCCGTTTCATGAAACGGCCGCGCTCGGAGGGCTATGGCGGCTTCCTGCTGCATGATCTGCGCCGCGACGATGCCGGGATCGAGAAGCCCGACTTTCCGCTGAACCGCCCGGTCTGGCGCGGAGCCGAGATCATGGTGGCGCGGCGCAATTTCGGCTCGGGCTCGTCGCGGGAGGCAGCGGTCTATGCGCTGGCCGACCATGGCGTCCGCGTCGTGCTGGCGCCGACCTTCGGCGACATCTTTGCGTCCAACGCGGTCAAGAACGGGCTTTTGCCGGCGGTGCTCGACGAGGCCGACATCGAGGACCTGCTGGCAGCCCTGACCGCGACGCCGGATCTGCCGGTCAGCGTCGATCTGGCGGAGCAGACGGTTGCCTGGGGCAATCGCGCGGTCATTTTCGCGATCGATCCGGTCTGGCGCGAGCAACTGCTCAATGGCTGGGACGATATCGACGTGACGCGGTCTTTTGCTGACGAAATCGCGCGTTTTCGCGACGCCGACGGCGCCAGGCGGCCATGGGCGCGACCGTCAGCGAAAGCCTGAACCTAGCGCGCTTTGCGGCGAGGGGGCCTCAGAACAGCAGATGCGGGGCGAACATCGCCAGGCCCATGAAGCCAAGGGCCAGGGCGCCGAGGCCGCCGCCGACGAAGGCGAGCATGACGACGCCGGTGATGATCGAGGCTGAGGCGACGACGATGCCGATCTGCAGCAGGCCCGAGGCGATTTCGAAATTCTCGTTGCGCGCCTTCAGATTGTCGCGCTCGTGCTCGCCAGCCTTGGCGCGCGCCATCAGCTCCTTGCGGCCTTCATTGGTCGAGGGCTCGCTGTCATAACGCGCGACCGTCTTCTTCCAGTCGTCGATGCGCTTTTGCATGCGCTCGCGCATGGCCGGATCGGTCGCGGCGGTAAGGTCGATCTCCATCGCGTCGGCAGCTGTGCTCAAGGTGGTGCTGCGAATGGTCTTGGCCTGGAAGAAGGCCCACAGATTCGAGGCTTCGATGTTCTTGGCGACAGCCTCGTTCTCTGCCTGCTTGCCGCCGATCTCGGCCAGCGCCAGCATGAGCGCGAGAACCGCGATCAGCAGCGCGATCTTCTTGTTGCCGCCTTCCGGCGCCTCGAAATGCTCAGACATGCATCATCCCCCGTCCCGCGATTCGCGGTTGAACGCCATGTCCTTCCTCCAAGGCGACAGGTGAATGTCGGCTGAACGGGTTTCGCGCCGCTTCCGCGTCAGAGCCAGATGATTTCAGACGGGGTCAGTTCGTGATCCCGTCTGAAATCTGAATCCGTCTCTCACCAAAGAGTGAGAGCAGGATCGATTGCGAAAAACCGGTTCCTACTTTTTCGCATCCTGCTCTAGCGCCCGGCGCGAGGATGGGCGGCGTCATAGGCCGCCATCAGTCGTGTCGAGTCGATGCGGGTGTAGATCTGCGTCGTCGAGAGCGAGGCGTGGCCGAGCAGCTCCTGGATGGCGCGCAGATCGCCGCCGCGACCCAGCAGATGGGTCGCGAAGGAGTGTCGCAGGGAATGCGGCGTTGCGGAGGAGGGCAGGCCGAGTGCGCCGCGCAAGCCCTCGACCGCGAGCTGGATGATGCGCGGCGAGAGCGGGCCGCCTTTGACGCCGAGGAAGAGCGGACCATCCGGCGGCAAGCGCCAGGGACAAAGCGCGATGTATTCGGCGATCGCCGTCACAACGGCTGGCAGCACAGGGACCATGCGGGTCTTCTGACCCTTGCCGATGACCGTCAGGGCATCACCGGCACTCGTCGGCGCCTGGGCGCGGGTCAGCGACAGCGCCTCCGAGATGCGCAGGCCGCAGCCATAGAGCAGCGCCAGCACGGCGGCGTCGCGCGCCAGCACCCAGGCCTCGCGCTCTTCGCCGGCGCGAATCTCGACCTGCGTCACGGCCTTGGCGGCACGGGCGTCGAGCGGGCGCGGCAGCGATTTGCCGATGCGCGGTCCGCGTGTCGCGGCAAAGGCTGCAGCCTTGAGCTTGCCGGTGCGCTCGCCGAAACGGGCGAAGGAGCGCAAGCTCGCGAGCTGGCGCATCAATGTACGGTTGCCGACATTCTCGCGCCGGCGCTGGCCGAGGAAGGCGCGCAGGTCGAAGGGCTTCAGCGCCGCGATGTCGGCCAGCGAGGCCGGGCCGCCGAGATGGCCCTCCAGAAAGGCGGAGAACTGGCCGAGATCGCGGCCATAGGCTTCGAGCGTCTTGGGCGAGAGCCGGCGCTCATTCGCCAGATGGGCGAGCCAGTCGCGGCGCAGAGTGTCGAAGTCGGTCAAGGCTCGAGGCTCCCGTCATGGGCGGGCGTGGCCCGACCATCTCGTCCCGCGTCTGGCTCTGCAAGAGATGGCCGGAGCAAGCCCGGCCATGACGCGGTTGTTGCCTGAACATGACGCTCCTGCCTTAACAGGCCCCGAATCGATGCTAGACACGGCGCCATGAGTGACGAGCCGGCAGAGATGGGAGAAGGCGGTACGGTCGACGTGCTGATCCCGCTCGGGCTCGACCAGGCCTATAGCTATGCAGTGCCGAACGGGCTCGTGCTCAAGCCCGGCGATGTCGTGCAGGTTCCACTGGGCCCGCGCGAGACCGTGGGCGTGGTCTGGAGCCTGGGCTCCGGCCGCGGCGGCAATCTCAAGCGGGTGACGGGCCGGGTCGACATGCCGCCGCTCGATCTCGCCCTGATGAAGCTGGTCGACTGGGTCGCCTGGTACACGCTCGCCCCAAAAGGCTCGGTGCTGGCGCTGGTCCTGCGCCGGCAGCCCGACGATACGCCGGAGCGGCCCAAGCTCGGTGTCAGGCTCGTCGGCGCGCCGCCTCCCCGCATGACGCCGGCCCGCGCCCGCGCCATCGCCGCGGCCGAGGGCGGCCTGCTGACGGGTAAGGCGGCGCTGGCGGAGGCGGCCTCGGTCAGCATGGCGGTGATCGACTCTCTGGTCGATGCCGGCACCTTCAGCGTCGAGGCGCTGCCGCGCGACGCCATCGCGGCAATGCCCGATCCCGATCACGCGCAGCCGGTTTTGTCCGAGGGGCAGGCAGCGGCGGCCAAGGAGCTCGTGGCTTCGGTTCAAGCCGCGGTGTTCGGCGTGACCCTGCTCGAGGGTGTCACCGGCTCGGGCAAGACCGAGGTCTATTTCGAGGCGGTGGCGCAGGCGATCCGGCAGGGCCGCCAGAGCCTGATCCTGATGCCGGAGATCGCGCTGACGGCGCAGTTCATCGACCGTTTTGAGGCGCGCTTCGGGGTCAGGCCGGGCCTGTGGCATTCGGCCGTGACGGGCCGCAAGCGCGAACGGTTGCAAGCGGCGATCGCGAGCGGCGAGGCCAGGGTGGTGGCGGGTGCGCGCTCGGCCCTCTTCCTGCCCTATCGCGATCTTGGCCTGATCGTCGTCGATGAGGAGCATGAGGCCGCCTATAAGCAAGAAGACGGCGTCAGCTATCATGCCCGTGACATGGCCGTGGTGCGTGGGCGCATCGAGAACGCGCCAGTCATCCTGACCTCGGCGACGCCTTCGCTCGAGACGCGGGTCAATGCCGAGCGCGGGCGCTACACGCATCTCAAGCTGCCCGAGCGCTTCGGCGGGCGCGAATTGCCGACGCTGGGGCTGGTCGATCTGCGCCAGGACAAGCCCGAGCGCGGACGCTGGATCTCGGGGGCGCTGATCAAGGCGATCGGGGACAACCTGGAGGCCAAGGAGCAGTCACTGCTCTTCCTCAACCGGCGCGGCTATGCGCCGCTGACGCTGTGCCGCGATTGCGGGCACCGTTTTCAGTGCCCGAACTGCTCGGCCTGGCTGGTCGATCATCGTTTCCGGCGGGCGCTGGTCTGCCATCATTGCGGCCATGTCGAGCGCCGGCCGCATGAATGCCCGGCCTGCCATGCGACTGAGAGCCTCTCGGCCTGCGGGCCGGGTGTCGAGCGCCTGGCCGAGGAGGTCGCGACGCTGTTCCCGCAGGCGCGGGGCATCGTGCTGTCCAGCGATTTTCCGGGTGGCACCGAGCGCCTGAAGCAGGAGCTGATTGCGGTCGCTGCAGGCGAGTTCGACATTGTCATCGGCACGCAGCTCGTCGCCAAGGGCCATAATTTTCCGGGCATGACCCTGGTCGGCGTGGTCGATGCCGATCTCGGACTGACCTCGGGCGATCCGCGCGCGGCGGAACGGACATTCCAGGTGCTGCGGCAGGTGACCGGCCGGGCCGGGCGCGGCGAACGGCCCGGGCGCGCCCTCCTGCAGACGCATGATCCCGGGCACCCCGTGCTGAAGGCGCTGATCTCGGGCGATCCAGAGCGGTTCTACGCCGCCGAGACCGCTTCACGCGAGGCGGCCGGCCTGCCGCCTTTCGGGCGGCTCGCTGGGCTGATCGTGTCGGCGAACACGGCGGCGGAGGCGGAGGGGCATGCGCGCGCGCTGGCGCGCTGTGCCGATGCGCCCGAGGGCGTGTCGGTGCTGGGGCCGGCTGAGGCGCCGCTTGCGGTGCTGCGCGGGCGCCACCGCGTGCGATTGATCGTCAAGACGACGCGCGAGTTCAATCTGCAGGATTATCTGCGGGCCTGGCTCAAGCGCGGGCCGAAGCCGAAAGGCTCGGTCAGGGTCGCGGTCGATGTCGATCCGCAGAGCTTTTTGTGAGGAAGGGCCGTGAACTCGGGCTACCGAACGTTCAAATGCACCCGGCTTTGCGCATTGCCGCCCCAATAGAGATAGGCCTCGTCCGTGCCTCGGTAGCCGGGGTGCGGGATATAATCGACGACAACGGCTCTTTGCGTCAGATTTCCGCAGCGGTATTGCGTCACCTCGCGAGTCCGGATCGAACCATGCGAGGCTGTGCCGGATACCGCCTGGATGACATCGGTCTGACAGTTGAAGAAACTGTAGATTACCGTCGCTTTGCCAGCATCGACGTTACGGCGCGATTGCACGAATTGTGCCTGCACAAGCTGCGTTCCTGCCAAAAGCAGCATGAGCGCGCAGATAGCCTTGATCATAATTGTCTCCCCAACCCAAGGCCGCGAGGGGACGCTACCGTTACCTTGGGTTGAGTCAAGTTTCCGGCGCAGGCGTTCCTGAATCGGGAAGGCCGCGGACAAGTCGATGCTGCCCTCACCGCAACGGCGCGATATTGAGGACGAGATCGCCGTAGTTGGGCTGGCCGCCGGTCACCGTGCGCAGATAGAGCTTGTCGCCGATCTTGAAGAAGACCGAGGCGCGCGAGGAGGCGTCCTCCATCGTCACATAAAGGGTGTTGCCGTAGCGGACCTCCCATTTACCCCGCGTCGGCTTCTTGCCGCCCGATTCGTAGAAGCCGACATGGAGCGGGCCGGAGATGGTGTAGTCGTGGTTCCTGTAGAGCGAGATCACGGTCTTGTCGCGGAAGCTGAGCTGCCTGCCGCCGACCGTCTCGTCATTCAATTGCATGTAGCGGATGTCCGCTCCGTCCTGGGCGAAGGCCGGTGGAGGCGCGAGCGGCCAGGCTGCGGCAAATGCGCCGACCAGGATATGAAGGCCCGTGACGAGCCCAAGATCGATCCCGTTCCTCGCCATGTCGATCTCCGTATCCCAGCTTGTGCCGATGCTTCGGCCGGCCGCGGGCGGGCGGATCGATCCCGCCCGTGTCAGGGTCCGATGTCTTCGATCGTCACAGCGAAGTTAGTGCACGACGCCGAAAAGTGGAAACCGGTTCTCTGTGGGCGGCGGGCTCCAATTCGGCAGTGGGAGCCGATGGATGGTTGATCGCGGGGAGGCGAAAGCCTGCCCGGCGCCATCCCCAGATTGAGACCGAACTGTGGCGTTCTTCGGGTTGCGCACCCCCGGATCGCATGCTAGTGCACCGCCGCATTCTCGGTGTTAAGTGCGCTTGCCAGCGCGCATTTCGCCTGATCGATACATCGCAGCGCTAGGACGATGCACTCCGCCCTCGCAGGGGGTCGCCGGTGTGGTCCTTTGAACGAGAGACGTGACGCGTGGCTGAAGGCGGATCGCAGGATCGAGTACTGGTTTCGGGCGTCGCCGAGCGCTACGCCACGGCGCTCTTCGAGCTGGCGAGCGAGGCCAATGCCATCGACGCCGTTTCCGCCGACCTTTCCAGCTTCAGCGCGATGCTGGCCGAGAGCGCCGATCTGCGCCGACTGGTCGAGAGCCCGGCCTTCTCGGCCGAGGATCAGGTCGCCGCTATCAAGGCGATCCTCGCCAAGGCAGGCATCTCCGGCATCGCCGGGAACTTCATCGGGCTGGTCGCGAGCAAGCGCCGCCTGTTCACGCTGCCGGGCATGATCCAGGGCTATCGCAACCTCGTTGCCGAGGCCAAGGGCATCGTCAGCGCCGAGGTCACGCTCGCCGAACAGCCCACGGCCAAGCGCGTCGAGGAAATCCGGTCCGCCCTCAAGGGTGTCGCCGGCAAGGATGTCGATGTCGCTATCAAGATCGATCCGGCGCTGATCGGCGGGCTCATCGTCAAGATGGGGTCCCGTATGGTCGACGCCTCGCTGAAAACCAAACTCAATTCAATTCGTCTTGCCATGAAAGAGGTCGGCTGATGGAAATCCGCCCCGCTGAAATCTCCGCGATCCTGAAGGCCCAGATTTCTAACTTTGGGTCCGAAGCCTCCGTCACCGAGGTCGGCCAGGTTCTCTCCGTCGGCGACGGCATCGCCCGCGTCTACGGCCTCGACAAGGTCCAGGCCGGTGAGATGGTCGAGTTCGAGAGCGGCGTGCGCGGCATGGCGCTCAACCTCGAGAGCGACAATGTCGGCGTCGTGATCTTCGGCTCCGACCGCGAGATCAAGGAAGGCCAGACGGTCAAGCGCACCGGCGCGATCGTGGACGTGCCGGTCGGCAAGGAGCTGCTCGGCCGTGTCGTCGATGCGCTCGGCAACCCGATCGACGGCAAGGGCCCGATCAAGGCCAAGGCCCGCGCCCGCGTCGACGTCAAGGCGCCCGGCATCATTCCGCGCAAGTCGGTGCATGAGCCGATGGCGACCGGCCTCAAGGCGATCGACGCCCTGATCCCGATCGGCCGTGGCCAGCGCGAGCTGATCATCGGCGACCGCCAGACCGGCAAGACCGCCGTGGCGCTCGACACGATCCTCAACCAGAAGGCCAACAACGAAGGCACGGATGAGAGCCAGAAGCTCTATTGCGTCTATGTCGCCATCGGCCAGAAGCGCTCCACCGTCGCCCAGTTCGTGAAGGTGCTCGAAGAGCGCGGCGCGCTGGAATATTCGATCGTCGTCGCCGCGACCGCGTCCGACGCTGCCCCGATGCAGTTCCTGGCGCCCTTCGCCGGCTGCGCCATGGGCGAGTATTTCCGCGACAACGGCATGCATGCCGTCATCATCTATGACGATCTGTCGAAGCAGGCCGTCGCCTACCGCCAGATGTCGCTCTTGCTGCGCCGCCCGCCGGGCCGCGAAGCCTATCCCGGCGACGTGTTCTATCTCCACTCCCGCCTGCTCGAGCGCGCCGCCAAGATGGGCGACGCTGCCGGCAACGGTTCGCTGACGGCGCTGCCGGTCATCGAGACCCAGGCCAACGACGTCTCGGCCTATATCCCGACCAACGTGATCTCGATCACCGACGGCCAGATCTTCCTCGAGACCGACCTGTTCTACCAGGGCATCCGCCCGGCTGTGAACGTCGGCCTTTCGGTGTCGCGCGTCGGTTCGGCCGCGCAGACCAAGGCGACCAAGAAGGTTGCCGGCAAGATCAAGGGCGAGCTCGCGCAGTATCGCGAGATGGCGGCCTTCGCGCAGTTCGGTTCCGACCTCGACGCGGTCACCCAGCGCCTGCTCAACCGCGGCGCGCGCCTGACCGAGCTCCTGAAGCAGGCGCAGTTCTCGCCGCTGAAGATGGAAGAGCAGACGGTCGTGATCTATGCCGGCGTCAACGGCTATCTCGACCCGCTGCCGGTCAACAAGGTCCGCGCCTTCGAGGACGGGCTGCTGGCGCTGGTGCGCGGCAAGCATATCGATCTGCTCAACGCAATCCGCGACAGCAAGGATCTTTCGGACGCGAATGCCGCGAAGCTGAAGGATCTCGTCACGGACTACGCCAAGTCGTTCGCCTGAGGCCGCGCGGGGCGCTCAGCGCTCTGCCAATATGAGGATCGTCGATGCCTTCCTTGAAGGATCTACGAAACCGCATCGCCTCCGTGAAGGCGACGCAGAAGATCACCAAGGCCATGCAGATGGTCGCGGCTGCGAAGCTGCGCCGGGCGCAGGCTGCGGCCGAAGCGGCGCGTCCCTATGCCGAGCGCATGGAGACGGTGCTGGCCAATCTGGCCTCCGGCGTCTCGGGTTCGAGCGCGCCGAAGCTGATCGCCGGCACGGGCGCCGACAAGGTGCATCTGCTGGTGGTCTGCACGGCCGAGCGTGGGCTTTGCGGCGCGTTCAACTCCTCGATCGCGCGTCTGGCGCGCGACAAGGCGAATGCGCTCAAGGCCGAAGGCAAGACGGTCAAGATCATCTGCGTCGGCAAGAAGGGCCATGACGTCCTGAAGCGCCAGTTCGAGAAGGACATCATCGAGCTGATCGATCTGCGCGCCTTCAAGCAGGTCGGCTTCGCCAATGCCGAGACGATCGCCCAGAACATCCTGGCGCGTTTCGCCGAGGGTGAGTTCGACGTCGCGACGCTGTTCTTCTCGAAGTTCAAGTCGGTGATCTCGCAGATCCCGACGGCGCAACGCATCATTCCCGCCGAGATCCCGGCTGGCACGAAAACGACCGAGGCCGTCTACGACTACGAGCCCGACGAAAGCGAGATCCTGGAGACGCTGCTGCCGCGCAACCTCACGGTGCAGGTGCTGCGCGCGATCCTGGAGAACGCGGCCTCCGAGCAGGGCGCGCGCATGTCGGCGATGGATTCCGCCACGCGCAATGCCGGCGAAATGATCAAGAAGCAGACGCAGCTCTATAACCGCTCGCGTCAGGCGATGATCACCAAGGAACTGATCGAAATCATCTCCGGCGCGGAAGCGCTCTAAACGCCTAGCAATTGGGCCGGCATGCCGGCCACCTGACACGCTGTACCCGAGGTTCGAAACCATGGCCAAAGCCGCTACCAAGAAGACCGTCGTCGCAGAGAAGCCTGCCAACACCGGCACCGGCCGCATCGTGCAGGTCATTGGCGCCGTCGTCGACGTGCAGTTCGACGGTGAGTTGCCCGAGATCCTGAACGCGCTCGAGACCGACAATCTCGGCAACCGCCTTGTGCTCGAAGTCGCCCAGCATCTCGGCGAGAACACGGTCCGCACCATCGCGATGGACTCCTCCGAAGGCCTGGTTCGCGGCCAGTCGGTCACGGATACCGGCTCCCCGATCATGGTGCCGGTCGGCGACGAGTGCCTCGGCCGCATCATGAACGTCATCGGCGAGCCGGTCGACGAGGCCGGCCCGATCAAGACCAGCAGCCGGCGCGGCATCCACCAGCCGGCTCCGTCCTATGCCGAGCAGGCGACGGACGCGCAGATCCTCGTCACCGGCATCAAGGTCGTCGACCTGCTGGCGCCTTACGCCAAGGGCGGCAAGATCGGCCTGTTCGGCGGCGCCGGCGTCGGCAAGACCGTCCTGATCATGGAGCTGATCAACAACGTCGCGAAGGCCCATGGCGGCTATTCGGTGTTCGCTGGCGTCGGCGAGCGCACCCGCGAGGGCAACGACCTCTATCACGAGATGATCGAGTCGGGCGTGAACAAGAAGGGTGGCGGCGAAGGCTCCAAATGCGCCCTCGTCTACGGCCAGATGAATGAGCCCCCGGGCGCGCGCATGCGCGTCGCCCTGTCCGGTCTGACTGTTGCGGAAGACTTCCGCGACAAGGGCCAGGACGTGCTGTTCTTCGTCGACAACATCTTCCGCTTCACGCAGGCAGGCTCGGAAGTGTCGGCGCTGCTCGGCCGCATTCCCTCGGCGGTGGGTTACCAGCCGACGCTGGCGACCGACATGGGCAACCTGCAGGAGCGCATCACCACCACCAATAAGGGCTCGATCACCTCGGTGCAGGCGATCTACGTCCCGGCCGACGATTTGACCGACCCGGCGCCTGCGGCCTCGTTCGCTCACTTGGACGCCACGACCGTGCTGTCGCGTTCGATCGCGGAGAAGGGCATCTATCCGGCGGTCGACCCGCTCGACTCGACCTCGCGCATGCTCTCGGCGGCGATCGTCGGCGAGGAGCATTACGCCATCGCCCGCCAGGTCCAGCAGATCCTCCAGCGCTACAAGGCGCTGCAGGACATCATCGCGATCCTGGGCATGGACGAGCTCTCGGAAGAGGACAAGATCTCGGTCGCCCGCGCCCGCAAGATCGAGCGCTTCCTGTCGCAGCCCTTCTTCGTCGCCGAAATCTTCACCGGCTCGCCGGGCAAGCTGGTTCCGCTCGAGGACACGATCAAGGGCTTCAAGGGCCTGGTCGAGGGCAAGTACGACCACCTGCCGGAAGCCGCCTTCTACATGGTCGGCTCGATCGACGAAGCGATCGAGAAGGCGCAGCGCCTGGCCGCCGAAGCGGCGTAAGGGGCGTCATTCTCGGGCTCGCCCCGAGAAACTCTGGACGAGTGCACACTGGTTTTCGAGATGGTCGGGTCAAGCCCGGCCATGACGAGCCCGGAAGAGAGTAGCAATGGCAACCTTCAAGTTCGAACTCGTCTCGCCTGAGCGCATCCTGTTCTCGGGCGATGTCGTCAGCGTCATCATCCCGTCCGTCGAGGGCGAGATCACCGTGCTCGCCGGCCATGCGCCGCTGGTCGCGACATTGAAGGCGGGCATCGTCTTCGCCCAGACCGATGGCAACAACGGCAAGGAATTCTTCGTCAATGGCGGCCTCGTCGAGGTCAACCAGGCTGCGACGACGATCCTGGCCGAGCAGGCAAACTTTATCGAGGACGTCGATACTGCCGTTCTCGATAAGGAGATCCTGACCGCCGAGATGAAGCTCTCCGGCACGCATGACGAGGACGAGCGCAAGCGCCTGCACGACGTTCTGGTGCAGCTGCGCGAGTTCAAGCACGTCTTCGAGGGCCGCAAGGCGGCTTAAGGCGTCAGCCTTTACCTCAGAGACTGTCAAAAGGCCGCGCGAGCGGCCTTTTTCATGCGGAGTAGCTGATGAACTCCAGCAGCGAGCCGTCGGGATCGCGGAAATAGATGCTGGTTCCCGGGCCGCCACGGCCGAAGCGCGGAACCGGGCCGAGTTCGATCGCGACCTTGCGCGTCTCCAGATGCGCGATGGCGTCCGTGATCGGCCCGGCCCAGGTGAAGCAGAGATCGCTCCCGCCGGGCGGCACCGGCAGGCGCGCGACCGGGATTGGGTTCAGGCCCGGCCCATGGCAGTTCAACTGCGCTGCCCCGATGCGATAGACGAAGCCTGCGCCGTTGGGGAGGATCTCGGCTCCGATCACGTCGCGGTAGAAGGCATTCGAGCGCTCCCAGTCCGAGACGTGAATGACACAATGGTCGAAGCTGATCGGGCTCATCGCAGTCTCCTAGAGCAGGATGCGAAAAAGTGGGAACCGGTTTTTCGCATTGATCCTGCTCTAACTCTTGGATGATATCAGATGGAATCACATTGTGACCCCATCTGATATCATCCGGCTCTCGGACGGGTCAGGGTGATATAGAAACAATGGGCGCGGCGAAGCGCGAGAAGGCCTGCACGACCCGCTCATAGACCGGGCGCTTGAACGGCACGATGCGGGCCGGCATCTGCACGAGGGGTAGCCAGGCCCACTCGCTGAACTCGGCCGGCTCGTCGCCATTGGGCCGAGTGATGTCGATCTCGCTGTCTTGCCCCTCAAAGCGGAAGGCGACCCAGCGCTGCCGCTGGCCCTTGAAGGCGCAGAGCTTATGCGCCGGGCCGTCATAGGGTGGGAAGTCGTAAGTCCACCAATCCTCTTTCAGCGCGATGAACGTGGCGCTCGTCACGCCTGTTTCTTCAGTGAGCTCGCGACGCGCCGCCGCGACGATGTCCTCATCGGGATCGATGCCGCCTTGCGGCATCTGCCAGTCGAAACCGGGCTGCACGATTTCGGGGCCGGCGCTGTGCGAGCGGCCGGCGAAAACCAGGCCACCGGCATTGAACAGGGCGATGCCGACATTGGGGCGATAAGGCAGGTCCATCCGGTGAGCATAAGACACCGTGTCGGCGAGCGAAACGGGCGGGCGAGAACCTCAGTCGTTGCGGGCCGAGAGAACACAGGACAGCAGCCCCGGGAAACGGCGCTCGATATCCTCCCGACGCAATGCGTTCATCCGTGTCGCGCCTTCATTGCGTGTCCGGATCAGCCCGGCTTCGCGCAGGACGCGGAAATGATGGGAGACGCTGGATTTCGGACGGTCGCCTTCGAGCGCCTGGCAGCTCGCTTCGCCTTCGGCTGCCAGCCTGCGGACGATCTCCAGCCGAAACGGATCGCTCAATGCGTGAAAAACGTCCTCGAGCGCGATCTCTTCCGAAGCAGGCAGGCGGGCATGTCGCATGGTGACGAGTCTATCACAGGGATTTGATATTGCCAAAGTTCGAAAAATATCGAACTATCGAATAATGGAATCCCTTTAGCGCGGAGCCGCTCAATGCCCGGTCTTTTCGACCCCTTCAGCCTGAAAAACGTCACCCTTCGCAACCGCATCGTGACCTCGCCGATGTGCCAGTATTCGGCGCAGGACGGCGTCGCCAATGAATGGCACCGCGCCCATCTCGCCGGGCTGGCGCGGGGCGGTGCCGGCCTCGTCGTCATCGAAGCCACTGGCGTCTCGCCGGAGGGGCGGATCACGCCTGCCTGTCTCGGACTGTGGAACGATGCGCAAGCCGAAGCGCTGGCGCCGATCGTTGGCGAAATGCGCAAGGCCGGTGCGGTCGCCGGCATCCAGATCGGCCATGCCGGCCGCAAGGCCAGCGCCAACCTTCCCTGGGAAGGCGACGACCATATCGCGGTCGGGGATCCTCGCGGGTGGGAGACGATCGCGCCGTCCGCCGTCGCTCAGGGCGGTGGCCTCGGGCGTGTGCCGCGGGCGATGACGCTGGCCGATATCGAGCGCGTGCGCGGCGATTTCGTCGCGGCGGCGGAGCGGGCCCGCGATATCGGCATCCAGTGGCTGAAGCTGCATTTCGCCCACGGCTATCTGGCGCAGAGTTTCCTGTCGCGCCACGCCAACAAGCGCGACGACGCCTATGGCGGCAGCTTCGAGAACCGCGCCCGCTTCCTGATCGAGACGCTCGTGGCCGTCCGCAAGGTCTGGCCGCAGGATCGCCCGCTCTCGGCCCGGCTTGGCGTCATCGAATATGACGGGCAGGACGAGGAGACGCTGGTCGAGGCCATTGAACTGGTGAAGCGCCTCAAGGCCGAGGGGCTCGACTTCATCGATGTCAGCGTCGGCTTCTCGACCAACGAGGCCAAGATTCCGTGGGGGCCAGCCTTCCTGGCGCCGGTTGCCGAGCGTGTGCGGCGCGAGAGCGGCCTCCCGGCGTCGACAAGCTGGTACATCAGCCAGCCCGAGCAGGCCGATGCGCTGGTGCGCGAAGGCAAGGTCGATCTCGTCACGCTCGGTCGGCCGCTGCTGGCCGACCCGCACTGGCCTTATGCGGCGGCAAAGGCACTGGGCATCGAGGACGCGGCCTGGAAGACTCTGCCGGCGCCCTACGCCCACTGGCTGTCGCGCTACCGCGCGGCGTGATGCAAGGGCGTCATGCAAGAGGGGCCTGTGGCCCCTCCCATCACTCCCCCATGGCGATCAAGCTGGCATTGCCGCCGGCGGCTGCCGTGTTCACCGTCACGGTCTGCTCGGTGGCAAAGCGCATCAGGTAGTTCGGCCCGCCGGCCTTGGGTCCGGTGCCCGAGAGGCCATGGCCGCCGAAGGGCTGTACGCCGACGACCGCGCCGATGATGTTGCGGTTGACGTAGATATTGCCGGTCGAGAGGCGGCTGACGACCTCCTCGACGGTGGTTTCGATGCGCGAATGCACGCCCAGCGTCAGGCCGTAGCCGGTCGCCTCGATCGCCTCGATGACCTTGTCGAGCTGACCCGACTTCCAGCGCACGACATGCAGGATCGGGCCGAAATGCTCGCGATCGAGTTCCGCGATGCTGTTCAGCGAGACGACATGGGGGGCGACGAAGGTGCCGCCCAGCGCGGGCGTTTCGCCGGCCCAGATGATGCGGCCGAGCTTGCGCATCGCCTCGACATGGCTGTCGAGCCTCTGCTTGGCGGCGGCGTCGATGACCGGGCCGATATGGGTCTCGATCCAGCGCGGATCGCCGAGCTTCAACTCGCCGCCGGCACCGGTGATCATCTCGACCATCTTGTCGGCGACGTCCTCCTGCACCACGAGCAGGCGCAGGGCCGAGCAGCGCTGGCCGGCAGAGCGGAAGGCCGACATCACGACGTCGTCGGCAACCTGCTCGGCCAGCGCCGTCGCATCGACGATCATGGCGTTGAGGCCACCGGTCTCGGCGATGAGCGGGACGATCGGCCCGTCCTTGGCGGCGAGAGCGCGGTTGATGGCGCGGGCGGTGGCGGTCGAGCCGGTGAAGGCGACGCCGGCGACAGCGGGATGCGCGACCAGCGCCGCGCCGAGCGCGCCGTCTCCAGGGGTCAGGTGCAGGGCCGAGACGGGCACGCCAGCCTCGTGCAGCAGGCGCACGGTCACAGTGGCGATCAGGGGCGTCTGCGGGGCGGGCTTGGCGACGACACTGTTGCCGGCGACGAGCGCGGCCGCGATTTGCCCGGCGAAGATGGCGAGCGGGAAGTTCCATGGCGCGATGCACAGAAACGGGCCGCGCCCGCGCAGGATGAGGCGGTTGTCCTCGCCGGTCGGGCCGGGGAGGGCGGTCGGCGTTGCGAATTTAGCCTCCGCCTCGGCTGCGTAATAGCGGCAGAAATCGACGGCCTCGCGGACCTCGGAGATGGCGTCGTCGAGCGTCTTGCCGGCCTCGGCCTGGAGCAGGGCGAGCAGCAGGCCGCGCTTTGCCTCCATCAGGTCGGCGGCCTTGCGCAAAGCTGCGGCGCGCGTGCGGGCAGGCGTGCGGTTCCAGTCGTCGAAGCCGGCCTTGGCGGCGAGCATGGCGCGGCCGGCCAAGGCAGCGTCGGCTTCCGCGACGGTGCCGATCGCCTTGCCGTCGATCGGCGAGAGCACCGGGCGGGGTGTGCCGCCCGCTGCCTTGCCGTCGATGATCGCGCCGGCGTCCGGGAATGGCTTGGCGGAGGCTGCAGCGATCTCGGCCAGCAGGGCGTCCAGGCTCTCGGCATGGCCGAGCTCGACGCCGGCCGAATTCTTCCGCGACGGGCCGTAGAGGTCCGCCGGCAATGGGATGCGGCGATGCCGGGCGGCGCCCGCATTGCCGATCAGGTCGGCGGGCGGCACCAGCAATTGCGCGACAGGCACGTCAGGATCGCCGGAGACGCTGACGAAGGAGGAGTTGGCGCCGTTCTCGAGCAGGCGGCGCACGAGATAAGCCAGCAGATCCTGGTGGCCGCCGACCGGGGCGTAGGTGCGGCAGGCATAGCCCGCCTTGTCCGCCAGCAGCTTCTCATAAAGCGCCTCGCCCATGCCGTGCAGGCGCTGGAACTCGAAATTCTCGGCGTCGCCTGCCATCTCGGCGACGCTTGCGACCGTCAGCGCGTTATGCGTCGCGAATTGCGGGATGATGCGCGGCCGCAGACGCAGCAATTGCGCGGCGCAAGCTTCGTAATTCAGGTCGGTCATCGCCTTGCGGGTGAAGACGGGATAGTCGGCGAGGCCGCGCTCCTGGGCGCGCTTCAACTCGGTGTCCCAATAGGCGCCCTTGACGAGGCGCACCATCATGCGACGGCCATGGGCCTCGGCCAGCGCCGCGATATGGTCGATCACGGCTGAGGCACGCTTCTGATAGGCCTGGATGGCGAGGCCGAAGCCGTCCCAGCCGGCGAGCGAGGCATCGGCGACCACCGCGTCGATGACGTCGAGCGAGAGTTCGAGCCGGTCGGCCTCCTCGGCGTCGATGGTGAAGTTGAGATCGTAGGATTTGGCCTGCTGCGCGAGCTTGATGACCTTGGGTGTCAGTTCGGCCAGCACGCGCTCGTGATTGGTCGCGTCATAGCGCGGATGCAGGGCCGAGAGCTTGACCGAGATGCCCGGCCGGTTCGGCAGCGGCTCATTGCCGGCGGAGCGGCCGATGGCGTCGATCGCGGCGCTGTAGGAGGCGAGGTAGCGGTCGGCGTCGGCTTGCGTGCGCGCGCCTTCGCCCAGCATGTCGAAGGAATAGCGATAGAGCTTGCCAGTCTTTGAGCCGGCGCGCTTCAGCGCCTCCTCGATGGTCTGGCCGAGCACGAAATGGTTGCCCATCACGCGCATGGCCTGGCGCGTCGCGGTGCGCACCGTCGGCACGCCGAGGCGCTTGGCGAGGCTGCCGATGATGCCCGTCGGCGTTTCGCCGGGCTGGATGACGCGTGCGGTGATACCGAGCGCCCAGGCCGAAGCCGAGACCAGGAAAGCGTCTGATTTCGACTCGTGATTGGCGAAGTCGCCTTGGCCGAGCTTGTCCTCGATCAGCCGGTCGGCGGTCGCCGCGTCGGGCACGCGCAGCAGCGCCTCGGCCAGCACCATCAGGGCCAGCCCCTCCTTGGTCGAAAGCGAATATTCGCGGAGCAACTCCTCGATGCCGCCCAATCCGACCTTGCGGGTGCGGATCGCCTCGATCAGTTCGGTGGCGCGGGCGTCGATGCGCGCCTTGGCGGCGGGCTCGCGCCGGGCCCCGGCCAGCAGCGTCGCGGCGATCGCGCCATCGTCTTCCGCATAGGGAACGCGGAAAGCGGAAAGGGCTGGCGCTTCGACGAAACGCGGGGCGGCGGTGGCCATGAAACGGCTCCAGATGAGCGAGGCGGGATGATCTGAAGGATCGGGCCTCTTGGGCCGCATATCAATTGGCTATTTTCCGATATTATCCGTATTAATATTGGCTGTTGGCTTTCGTTATAGAGAATAATCCCGTGCTCGATCGCACCGACCGCCGTATCCTCTCTCTCCTGCAATCGGATGGCCGCATTGCCGGCGTCGAGCTTGCCGAAAAGGTCGGCCTCTCCCCGACGGCGGTGGGCGAACGGCTCAAGCGCCTGACGCGCGAGGGCTACATCACCGGCTATCGCGCGACGCTCGATCCGCTGAAGCTCGGGCTCAACCTGCTGGTCTTCGTCGAGGTCTATCTCGACAAGACGACGCCCGATGCTTTCGAGCGCTTCGCGGCGGCCGTGAAGCGTGCGCCCGAGGTGCTGGAGTGCCACATGGTCGCCGGCGGCTTCGACTATCTGGTCAAGACGCGCGTCGCCGACATGAATGCCTATCGCCGCTTCCTCGGCGAGGTTCTGCTGGCCTTGCCGGCGGTGCGCGAGACGCGCACTTATGCCGTGATGGAGGAGGTCAAGACCGACGGGGCGCTGCCGCTTTGACCCTGTCAGAGCATTGCGCGAAAAAGTGGGTACCGGTTTTTTCGTGGGAGCAATGCTCTCAATTTTTAGAAGCGATCAGGCTTTTCGTATTCGGACGGTGCCGTCCGAATACGAAAAGCCTGATCGAGCGGAACGCCGCTTTTTTCTTCGCGTTCTGCTTGCGCAAAGGGCGCTTTGTACTTGACCTGTCGTGTGGCTCGGCCAGTTTGGAGGCATGATCGTTCGGCCCGCCGGTCGCCGGTTCGATCTCTACGTTGAGCCAGGTCCGCACCCGTCCGTTCCTCCGGAGTTCGAGATGCCTAAGCCTTTGCATGCCCCGGCCGTGGCGTTGTCCCGACGTGGCATCGCCCGCCTCGGCGCAGCCTTCCTGCTCGCGGTGACCGCGCCCATGGTGATGATCCAGCCAGCCCAGGCGCAGACGGCCGTGCGCTTCATGCTCGACTGGCGGTTCGAGGGGCCGGCTGCTCTGTTCCTGATGGGGCTCGAGAAGGGGTATTTCAAAGCCGAGGGGCTCGATGTTGTGATCGAGACCGGAAACGGCTCGCGCGAGGCGGTCCCGAAGGTGGCGTCGGGCGCCTATGATGTCGGCTTCGGCGACGTGAACTCGCTGATCCGCTATCGCGACGAGAACCCCGGCGTCGATCTCAAGGCCGTGATGATGGTCTATGACAAGCCACCCTTCGCGATCGTCGGGCGCAAGAGCCGCGGCGTGAGCGCCGATGTGAAGAGCCTGGAAGGCCGCAAGTTCGGCGCGCCCGCCGCCGACGCGGCTTTCGCGCAATGGCCGATCTTCAAGACGATCAACAAGCTCGACGACAGCAAGATGCGGCTGGAGAATGTCGGCTTCCCCGTGCGCGAGCCGATGCTGGCCTCGGGTGAGGTCGACGCCGTGTTCGGCTACGCCAACTCTTCCTATATCAACCTGAAGTCGCGCGGCGTCCCGGTCGACGACATCGTCGTCATGCTGATGGCCGATTATGGCGTCGAGCTCTACGGCAACGCCATCATGGTCTCGCCCAAATTCCTGGCGGAGAAGCCCGAGGCGCTGCGTGGCCTGCTGCGGGCGCTCGCCAGGAGCTTCAAGGACACGGTCGCCGATCCCGATCTCGGCGCGCAACTGGTGATCAAGCGCAACGATGTCGCCAGGGTCGAGGTCGAGCTGGAGCGCCTGAAGATGACGCTCGAGCAGAATGTGGTGACGCCTTTCGCCAAGGCGAACGGGTTCGGCGGCATCGACAAGGCGCGCTGGGAGCGCGCGCTTGACCAGATCAGCCTGACCTACAGCTTCAAGGACAAGGCAAGAGCGGGCGATGCGTTCACGGACGCGTTCCTGCCGCCGGTCGCGGAGCGGCAATTCTGAGCGGTCTTCCCTTGCTGCGACCGACCTGACCCAGCGCCAGGGTGACAGGGCAAGGCGCTCTGCCTATCGTGCCGCGCCTTTTCGCCGGACCCCATTGCTTTGATACTGCCCGATCTGCGCGACTATGACGGCTTGCGTGCGGCCTTCCGCTGGCGCATCCCGGCTCGCTACAACATCGCTGTCGACATCTGCGACCGCTGGGCGGCGGCCGAGCCGCAGCGTACCGCGATCATCGAGGTCTCACAGGACTGGCGCGTGAGCCCGGTCAGCTTCGGGCATCTGCGCGAGCAGTCGAACCGGCTTGCCAATGCGTTGCGGGCGCGCGGCGTCGAACGGGGCGACCGGATTGCGATCCTGCTGCCGCAGGGGCGCAGCGTTCTGACCGCCCATCTCGCCGCCTACAAGCTCGGCGCCATCGCTGTGCCCTTGGCGGCGCTGTTCGGGGTCGATGCGCTGGCCTATCGGCTGGGCGACGCCGCCGCCAGGGTTCTGATCACGGATGCGGCCGGGCTCATCAAGGTCGGGCAGATCGCCGAGCCGCTGCCCGAACTCGGTTTGGTGATCTCGACCGATGGCGCGCAGGGCGCGGCGCAGGATTGGGGAAGCCTGCTGGCGCAGGCGAGCCCGGATTTCACCGCCGTCGACACCGGTCCCGACGACCCGGCTCTGATGATCTACACCTCCGGCACCACCGGCAATCCCAAGGGCGCGCTGCATGGCCACCGGGTCCTGCCGGGCCATCTGCCGGGCGTGCAGATGCCGCATGAATTCCTGCCGCAACCGGGCGATCTCGCCTGGACCCCGGCCGATTGGGCCTGGGCCGGCGGCTTGCTCAACATGCTGTTGCCCAGCTTGCATTTCGGCGTCGCCGTCGTGGCGCGGCCGGTAACGCGCTTCGAGCCGGAGGAGGCCTATCGCCTGATCGCCGATCTCGGCATCCGCAACGCCTTCGTGCCGCCGACTGCGCTCAGGATGCTGCGCAGCGTCGACAGGCCGCGCGAGCGCTTCGCGCTCAGGCTGCGCACGATCGCTTCGGCCGGGGAGGCATTGGGCGCCGAGACCCTGGCCTGGGGACGCGAAGCATTGGGGCTCACCGTCAACGAGGCCTATGGCCAGACCGAGTGCAATCTCGTGCTCGCCTCCTGCGCTGCGATCGGCGTCAGCCGGCCGGGCAGCATCGGCAAGGCGGTGCCGGGTCATGACGTTGCGATCATCCGCCCCGACGGCTCCGTCTGCGCGGCCGATGAGGAGGGCCAGATCGCGGTCAGGCGGCCCGACCCGGTGATGTTCCTGGGTTATTGGCGCAAGCCCGAGGCGACGGCAGAAAAATTCATCGGCGACTGGATGACGACCGGCGATCAGGGCGTGCAGGATGCGGAAGGCTATGTCCGCTTCATCGGTCGCGACGACGACGTCATCACCTCGTCGGGCTATCGCATCGGGCCGGGCGAGATCGAGGATTGCCTGCTGAAGCATGAGGCGGTGTCGCTTGCGGCTGTCGTCGGCAAGCCCGATGCGCTCAGGACCGAGATCGTCAAGGCCTTCGTCGTGTTGAAAGCCGGCCGCGAGCCGTCCGAGGCGCTCGCCGCCGAGCTTCAGGCCTTCGTGCGCAAGCGGCTTTCCGCGCATGAATATCCGCGCGAGATCGCGTTTCGCGACGAGTTGCCGCTCACCACCACCGGCAAGATCATCCGGCGGCTCTTGCGGGCGGAAGCCTGAGGCCGCGCCGCAGCGCCGCGCGCGCCCGGCCGGCGAGATCGCGTGGCTTGCCTGTGGTCCGAGGCGAAAGCCGCACTTCGCCGAAACTAACGGCGTCCGCTCCGCTGGTTGGCGGCTTCGGCTGCAGGATCGTCCGGTCCGGCGCCGCTTGCCGCATCAGTGCGAACAGGACTTGCCCGGGAAAGAAGGGCGCTTCGCTCTCGTCGCGCGCGGCCATGTAGAGCCAACCGTCCTTCGCCCGCCCGATGACCAGCGCACCGGCGATCGGCCGTCCGTCCAGCGTCAGCAAGGCGACGCGGCACTGCCTGGAGCGGGCAAGCGCCCGCGTCATCGCGCGCAGGAAGCCGACCTCGCGGGTGTCTTGCAAAACCGCCTTGCCGGCGCGGCCTTTCGGGCCGGAAGCCTCCATTGCCAGCAGGATCTCGACCGCGTCGCGCAGTTCTATGCGCGATGTGGCTTCGACCAGTTCGAGTTTGCCGCGCCGCGCCAAAGCGTGCTGCATCGCCTCGATATCATTGGGCGTCGGTACGCCATGTCGCCGCGGAATCGGCAGGTTCGCAGGGCTCAAGGTCGTGCTCAACCTGAGCGTTTCGGCCGCGCGCCGGATCGGTGCGATCAGGGGGCCTGCCATGTCGATCTGGCGCAGAACGAGCCCGCGCCCCTCCAGCACCCAGCCCTGGCGCAGGCTCAGCACGGCTGCGAGGACCGCTTGCGCCTGTGCGGCGTCGAGCAATGGCGCGCCATTGAAGATGCGCGGATCGGAGAAGCCGATCAATTCGTCGGGCACGAAGAGCCGGTTGCGTGGAAAGCAGGGGATCAGGCCGAGAAGGCGTCGCTGCGAGGAACCAGTTGGTGCCTGCCAGGCGAGCAGCACCGCGACGTCGCGGAAGGCGATGAGGTGTTGGGCTGCCGCGAGCGCGAAATCCGGCTCGAAGAACAGATTGGGCTCGAGCGCCCGCGCGGCGAGCTCCGTCCAGGCCTGCCTGATCTCGCCGCAGGCGGAGAGCAGGCGGATCTCGGTCGTGATGGCCGCGTCCGGGGTCCGGCCCGGTGCGGCATAGGCTGTGGAGCTGTCCGGGGAGACGCCCTTCAAAGCGATGATCTGGTTCATCCGATCCTGCCCGCCGCTGTGCTGGATCGTTCCGGCGCGGGCTTGTACCGGAACGGCACGGCGCGACGTCGGGAGCGATCCCTGGCGGTGAGGATTTCAAGAACGGGGCCGTAAGGCTCCCGTCTCAGGCCGTGACGTTGCGGCCGGGGGTGGAAGCCCTGGTGTGACTTGTCTGCCCGAGAAAGGCGGCCCAGAGCCGCTCCACCACGCTTGGGTCGATATCTTTGACAATGAGCACGAGCCGGGAGCGATGGTCGGCATCCGGCCAGGCCTCGAGCATGAGCGGCGGGTGCAGGATCTGCTGGACGGCATGGACCAGCATGGGCTGCCCGGGATGCTCGGCGAGGTTCACCAGCCCCTTCAAGCGCAGCAGCTTTGGGCCATGCGTCGAGCGCAGCAGGGTCCAGAACAGATCGAAGGTCGCCTGCGCGATCGGCGCATCGGCTGTGAGCGCGAAGGCGCGGATGCTGGCGTCATGCCGGTTCACATCGTGATGGTCATGCCCGTGATGATGGTGATGGCCGTGTCCGTGATGGTCGTCATGAGCATGGCCGACATGAGCATGGTCCTGGCCATGATGGTGATCGGCCTCGCCCAGGGCCTCATCGGCAAGCCATTGCCGTAGCATCTGCGGGCGCTCGGCGAGATCGTAGAGGCCGGAGCCGACGAGCGCCTTCGCCGCTGCATCCGGCTTCAGCAGGGTGATGCCCGGGTTGAGTGCGGCCAGCCTGTCGCGCAGAGGCGCGAGTTCGGCCTCGTCGGGGGCGAGGTCGGCCTTGGTCAGGATGAGGCGGTCGGCCGCGACGACCTGCTTCACCGCTTCCTCATGGGCGTCGAGCGTCGCCATGCCGTTGACGGCGTCGACCAGCGTCACCACGCCGTCGAGCTTGAAGCGCATGGCGAGATAGGGGTGGTTGATCAGCACGTTCAGGATCGGCGCGGGGTCGGCGAGGCCTGTCGTCTCGATCACCACGCGCTGGAACGGCGCGATCCGGCCATTGTCCCGGCGGCGCAGCAGATCCTCCAGCGTGCCGATGAGATCGTCGCGGATCGTGCAGCAGAGGCAGCCGGAGGCGAGCAGGATCATGTTCTCCTCGACGCCCTCGATCATCAGGTGGTCGAGGCCGACCTCGCCGAATTCATTGACGATGACGACGGTCTCGGAGAGCGCCTCGTCCTTGAGCAGGCGGTTCAGCAGCGTCGTCTTGCCCGCCCCGAGGAAGCCGGTCAGCAGGGTCAGCGCGATTGGCGTGGGTCTGGTGTCGGGGCCGGTCATGCGTCTGGGCTTCTGGCTTCAGGCAGGCGCCAAGGGGCGTCGCTTTTGTTCTAGTATTACATTAGCCATGATCGCGGCCACGACAAGGGTGCCGCCGGCATATTGCAGGGTGCCGAGACGCTCGCCGAGCATGAGGGCAGCGACCGCGACTGCGAAGACTGGCTCGGCGCAAAAGGCGAGGCCGGCATTTCCGGGAGCGACGCGCATCAGCGCCAGGACCTGGAGCAGGAAGCCGATCAGGTAGCCGCCGATCGTCACCGCGACCGCGGCGGGCGCGAGCGCCAGCGCGCCGGGCGAAAGGAAGCCGCCCGTGATGGTGAGGATGCCAGCGGCGATCGGCAGAATCATCAGATGTGACCAGAACAGCCTGGGTAGCAGCGGGGTGGCGGGGCTGGCGTTGGCAGCGAAGAACTGTGTCGCGGCGAGCACGCTTGCCGCCAGAGCCAGGGCGAGCCCGCGCGGGTCGAGGCCGTGCAGGTCCGGCCCGACCACCAGCGCGACCCCGGCAAAGGCGAGCAAGGCCACCGCCAGCCGGTCCGGGCTGAAGCGGGCCGAGGTGAGCAGGGGCTCGGCCAGGATGATCAGGATCGGGAAAGTGTAGAAAACGACGGCAGCGACGCTGACCGGGACGAAGGCGACCGACGAGAGATAGGCGCAGCCGACCCCGGCGCTGGCGAAGCCGAACAGGGCCAGCGCCCGGCGCTCGCCGCGCGGCACGGCGAGCGAGGCGCGCCAGAGCAGGGCGGCCAGGCTGGCGAGCGCCAACATCAGGAAGACGCGGTAGAACACCAGCAGCGGCCCGCTCAGGCCGGCTTGCCCGGCGATCTGGGCGCTGACGATATTGGTACCGTATGCGGCCGCCGAGCCGAGGGCGAAGAGGAACCCGTGCTGCCTGGCGGCGCGGTCGCGATCGGCGGTCAAGACATCCTGCTCAGGCGTCGTCGTTCGGCTTGGGCTTGGGTGCAGGCGTAGCCTTGGTCTTCGCCGGCGGCTTGGCGGGCTGGAGTTTGGCTGCGGTTGGGCCGGGCTTGGCCTTTTCCGCCTCGCTCTTGGGGTCGGTCTTGCTGTCGCTTTTGGGTTTGGCGAGCAGGGGCTTGGCCGGCGGGCGGCCCGCCGCCCTGATGCCGGCAGCTGCACCGGGGCGCAGGCTCGAGGCCGTCGCCTTGCCCGGCTGCACGGCGCCCTGGAGCTTGAGAGGTCCGGCCTGGAAGGCGTCGGCCGGCGGTTGTGCTGCGCCACCCGTCGGCGCGAAGGCGGTGGTCGCTCCCGGGATGCCGCCATTGCTGGAGGCCGTGCGGGGCCGCGTGTCGCTGAACAGGCCCGGCGTGCCGCCGCCGAACAGGCTGGCTGCGACAGGCTTGTCGGGCGCGATCACGGGTGCCGCGCCGCGCGCGAACTGGCTGTCGGGCCGGCCCGTGGCATTGGCTGCGAGCGGGGCGGAGGCAGAACCCGCCGTGCGGCCGAAGGCGACGGGAACGGGCGTGGTCTCGGCGCGCGGGCCCAGTACGATGCGGCCTGACGGTGCCCGCGACGCCATGGCGCCGGTTGCGCGCGGCTGCGGGCTCATGGCCAGGAAGCGGTCGCCGGCGCCATCGGCGTTGCCGCCGACCCCGCCTGCCGTCGTCAGGGCGGAGATCGGCCCGGAAACGTCGACATCATCGGCCAGAGCCGCTCCGCCGCCCTTGCGGCGGACATCGTCGCAGATATTGGGCGCGCGGGTTCCGCTGGCGGGAAGGGAGGCGACGTCGTAGCCGAGCCCGCCCCATTTGCCGAAGCCTTCATCCAGCAGCTGCGCGGCCTTCACGGTGCGCTCGGCGCCCGAGAGCGCGCCCAGCACAACCGCGATCAAGGTGCGGCCGCCGCGCGTCGCGGTTGCGACCACATTGAAGCCCGAGGCGCAGACGAAGCCGGTCTTCATGCCGTTGATGCCGGAATAGCGGCCGACGAGCCCGTTGGTGTTGTTCAGCACCTGCTTGCCGAGCTGGACCGAGGCGGTGTTCCAGTAGTCGGCGTAATCCGGGAATTCGCGCATCAGCGCCATGGCGAGGATGGCGAGATCGCGCGCGCTGACCTGCTGGTCGGGGCTGTGCCAGCCATTGGGATTGACGAAATGGGTGTCGCGCATGCCCAGCCGCGCAGCTTCCGCATTCATCATGCCGACAAAGGTCTCGACATTGCCGCCGACGCCCTCGGCGACGACATAAGCGATGTCGTTGGCCGATTTGACCAGCATGATGCGCAAGGCGTTGTCGAGCGTGATCTCCTGCCCGGCCTTGATATAGACTTTGACGCGCGGCTGGCTGGCCGCAAGCTTCGAGACCGGGATCGCGGTCTCCAGGCCGAGCCGCCGATCACGCACGGCCTTCAGGGCGAGATAGGTCGTCATCATCTTAGTCGTCGAAGCCGGGTGCCAGGCCTGGCTCGGATTCTCGGCGGAGAGAACCGCGCCGCTCGATGCGTCGATCACGAGGCTGGTGCCAGCCGCTGCGGGGCCAGTGAGAACAAGGCCAAAGGCGAGGACGGCGGCAAGGCGGGATGAGATCATCGTGCGGTCTTGAACCTGTGGGGACGCGGAGACGGAGACTGGCGGGTTCAACGCGACGCGTGCGGCATTTTCGAGACGGCGGAGTTTTTTGTCCGCCCGCAGACGCATACCTACCCGGAGCGGAGCGATTTGCCTAGTCGCGGCCAGGGGTCCAAAAGGCCTCTGCCCTTGTGATGGATTAAGCCGCGTGAGCCTCGCCCTTCTCTGGATTCCCGCGACGATCGCGGCCTCTCTCCTGCAGACCGCGCGCAACCTGACGCAGCGCTCGCTGACCGACATCATCGGCGTCGTCGGCGCAACGCAGGTGCGCTTCCTGTTCGGCCTGCCCTTCGCGCTGCTGTTCCTGGTTTTGGTCTGCCTCGTCACGGCCCGGCTGCCGCCGGCGATCGACGGCAAGGTGCTTGCCTTCGCGCTCGGCGGCGCGCTGGCGCAGATCGCCGCGACCGCGCTGATGCTGGCAGCGATGCGCACGCATTCCTTCGCCGTAACCACCGCCTACACCAAGACCGAGCCGGTGCAGGTGGCGATCTTCGGGGCGCTGCTGCTGGGCGATCCGCTTGGCTGGGGGAAGTTCTCAGCGATCATCGTCGCGACGATCGGCGTCATCGTCGTGTCCTGGAAGCCCGGCCAGAAACTGACGGCTGCCGGCATGCGCCCGGCTGTGCTCGGCATCGGCTCGGGAGCCTTCTTCGCGCTGTCGGCGATCGGCTTTCGTGGCGCGATCCAGGCCTTGCCGGAGGGCGGCTTCTTCATCCGCGCCACGACGATCCTGGCGCTTGGCCTGACGCTCCAGACCGTGCTGCTGACGCTCTACATGCTGGTCGCGAACCGCCCGGCCCTGGTCATGAGCCTGCGCAACTGGCGCCGTTCGCTCTCGGCGGGCTTTCTGGGCGCTGCCGCCTCGCAATGCTGGTTCCTCGGCTTCTCGCTGACCAGCGCCGCGAATGTTCGCACGCTTGCGCTGATCGAAGTGCCGCTGGCGCAGATCGCCTCGCGCCGCATCTTCGCGGAAGGCACGAGCCGCCGCGAGCTCATGGGAATGGCGCTGATCGTTCTCGGCGTCGGGGCGCTGTTGTTGCTGGCGATTTCCTAAGGGCTTCGTTCCGATTTTAATCGGCAATGAGACGATAAAACCCGTTTCTGGAGCGGTTTCCGATCCAATTGGATCGTTCAACAGCTCCAGCTCTTTGTTTTGACGTGTTTTCTTCACGCGAACCGGTGTCCACTTCGCTCGAAAACCCGTCTCGAGGTCCGCATCGTGGCCCCTCTTTCCGTGCACGGTAGAAATGCGCTTCTGCCGGCTTGCAGGGTGCGCTTGCGAAGCGCAATTAGACTGAAAAGCTGGTTTTTAGGGAGAATGTCATGAGCGCTGCGATCGTCGGCTGGGCCCATACGCCGTTCGGCAAGCAGGATGCCGAGACCATTGAAAGCCTGATCGTGCGGGTCGCCATTGATGCGCTGGTCGATGCCGGGATCACGGCCGACCAGGTCGATGAGATCGTGCTCGGGCACTACAATGCCGGCTTCTCCGCGCAGGATTTCACCGCTTCGCTCGTGCTGCAGGCCGATCCGGCGCTGCGCTTCAAGCCGACCACCCGCGTCGAGAACGCCTGCGCCACCGGTTCCGCCGCCGTGCATCAGGGCGCCCGCGCGATCAGGGCCGGCGACGCCAAGATCGTGCTCGTCGTCGGTGTCGAGCAGATGACCAAGACGCCCTCCGCCGATATCGGCAAGTTTCTGTTGAAGGCCTCCTATCTCAAGGAGGAGGGCGAGACGACCGGCGGCTTCGCCGGCGTCTTCGGCCAGATCGCGGCCGCCTATTTCCAGCGCCATGGCGACCAGTCGGACGCGCTGGCGATGATCGCCGCCAAGAACCACAAGAACGGCGTCGAGAACCCCTATGCGCAGATGCGCAAGGATTTGGGCTACGCTTTCTGTCGCGAGGAGAGCGAGAAGAACCCTTACGTCGCCGGTCCGTTGAAGCGCACGGATTGCTCGCTGGTCTCTGACGGCGCGGCAGCCATCGTGCTGGCCGATACGGAGACCGCGATGGGCATGCGCCGCGCCGTCGGTTTCCGCGGCATGGCCCATGTCCAGGACTTCCTGCCGCTGTCGCGGCGCGACATCCTGAAGTTCGAAGGCTGCACCGTGGCCTGGAAGCAGGCGCTGGCGCAGGCTGGCGTCACGCTCGACGATCTCTCCTTCGTCGAGACGCATGACTGCTTCACCATCGCCGAACTCATCGAATATGAGGCGATGGGCCTGACCCGGGAAGGCGACGGCGCGCGCGCCATCAAGGAAGGCTGGACCCAGAAGGACGGCAAGCTGCCGGTCAATGTCTCCGGCGGTCTCAAGGCCAAGGGCCATCCGATCGGCGCGACCGGCGTCTCGATGCATGTGCTGAGCGCGATGCAGCTCGTCGGCGAGGCGCCGGAGGGCATGCAGGTGCATGACGCCAAGCTAGGCGGCATCTTCAACATGGGCGGTGCGGCGGTCGCCAACTACGTCTCGGTGCTCGAGCGGATCAAGTGAGGCAGCCGATGCGTCGGTTCGTCCCGTGACCGTCTTCTTCGCGCTGCTGCCGGCCTATTTCCTCTCGATCTTCTACCGGTCGTTCCTGAGCGTCATCGCCAATCCGGTGATGGCGGACTTAGGGATAGGGCCGCGTGAACTCGGCTTTCTCGGTGCGGCCTGGTTCATCGCCTTCGCGGTCTCGCAATTTCCGATCGGCTGGGCGCTCGACCGGCTTGGGCCGCGGCGAACCGTCTCGGTCGCGATGGCGGTCGGCTCGGTCGGCGCCTTTCTCTTCGCCATGGCGAGCAATGCCCTGGCGGGGACGTTCGCCATGGCGCTGATCGGCATCGGTTGCGCGCCGATCTTCATGGCTTCGCTGTTCCTGTTCGCACGAACGGCGGAGCCGGCGCGCTTCGCCTTCCTGACTTCGGTGCTGATCGGCCTCGGCTCGCTCGGCAATATCCTCGCGGCGGGGCCGCTGGCGGTCGCTTCGGCGCATTATGGCTGGCGGACGGCGATGCTGGCGGTGGCGGCCTGCTTCCTGATAGCGACGCTGCTGGCCGCTATGCTGCTGCGCGATCCGCCACGGGCCGAAAGCGCGTCCGGCAAGGCTGAGGGCCTGGTCGAGGGGCTTGCCAGTATCCTGCGATTGCGGCCGCTCTGGTTGCTCGCACCGATCACCCTGATCGGCTACGCCATCGTGGCGACGGCACGGGGCTTGTGGATCGCTCCCTTCATGGGCGACGTCCATGGTTTCGACGCCATCACCGCCGGCAATGCCGCGACCGCGATGGCGCTTGCGATGGTCGGCGGCGCCTTCCTCTATGGCGGGCTCGAAAAGGCGGTCGGGCGGGTCAAGCCGCTGGTGCTCTGGGGCACGGTCGCGACGGCGGTCGCCTTCGCCTTGCTGGCGCTGATAGGAGCCTCCTCGGCTGCGCTGGCCGTCGTGCTGTTCTCGGCGATCGGGGCTGTCGGCTTCACCTATGCGGTCCTGATGGCGCATGCGCGCATCTTTTTGCCTGCCCATCTGCTCGGGCGCGGCATGACGGCGGTGAACTTCCTGTTCATCTCGGGCGCGGCTCTGCTCCAGTCCGGCTCGGGCTGGTTCATCGCGACGCAGCGCGCCTCAGGCTTTGACGCGGCCACGACCTTCGCCAACCTGCATTGGGGGTTTGCAGCGCTGCTGCTCGGGGCTGCCGTGGTCTACGCGTTCACCCCGGAGCGGGCGGAGAGCTGAGAGCTTCCAAGCGGGCGTGGGTTTGTGTGGGAGATGGTGAGGTATTACCTTCCTGATGGTTGGTAATACAGAGGCTGCCATGGCAACGACTGTCACAAGCAAGGGCCAGGTCACGATCCCGAAGCCGGTGCGCGATCGGCTCGGCATCGTTCCGGGCAGCGCTGTCGATTTCCGGATGGAGGCCGATGGCAGGGTCGTGCTGCTCAAGGTGGCGCACGCGGCGAGCGAGAGCCTGATCGACAAATGGCGCGGCAGCGCCGGACCGGGCCTGAGCACGGACGAAATCATGGCCATGACGCGCGGCGAGTTGTGACGGCAACACTTGTCGAGCTAAAGCGTTATCGAAGTTATTTTCCATCGGTCAGGCTGATCACGCCCTGAAAGCGCGGCCAGAGGGCGGTGTCACGCCTCGCCGGGACCGCGCGCCACGATCGCCAACGCATGCACGCCATCCGCCAATTCCTGCGCCAATGCGGCGTTGACCATGCGGTGACGCTCCAATCGGCTCTTGCCGGAAAAGGCTTCTGATACGATATCAACCCTGAAATGCGTCTCGCCACCTTCGCGCCAACCACCATGGCCCTGATGCTGGTGCGATTCATCGATCACCTTCAAGCGCTGCGGCGACAAGGCGCTTTCCAGCTTCTTGGTAATCCGTTCAGCCATTGCGGTCATGATCGCGACATTCTTCCGGTCGTCATAGGGGGGATTGGCTGGTGCATGTTGCGCCGCACTTGCCGGTTCCGATTGCGCGTCTCATAACCGTTCGAGCATGAACTTCAACTCACGCCTTTTCGACCGTATCAGGATTGGCCCTTCCGAGGCGGAAGCGGTCGAGGAATCCGATGCGCACCGCTGCGACCATGCCGGCTGTTCCCGGGTGGGCGAATTCCGCGCGCCCCAGGGGCGTGGCCGCGAGGGTAAGTTCTTCCTGTTCTGCATGGAGCATGTGAAGGCCTACAACGCGACCTATAATTATTTCGCCGGCATGGATGACGAGGCGCTGGCCGCCTACGCCAAGCAGGAGGAGATCGGCCATCGGCCGACATGGAAGCTCGGCGTCAACTCCAAGGCGGCGCGGATGGCGCAGCGCGGGCGCGTGGCGGGTGGCGGTGAGGCCGATGTGCAGGACGGCTTCAACATCTTCGGCTCCCGGCGCGCCCAGGAGGCGGCCAATCCGGAACCGCGCGTCGGCGTCGTTGCCAGGAAGGCGCTCGAGGCTCTCAACCTTGACATCACGGCCGATTCCGCCGCGATCAAGGCGCGCTACAAGGAACTGGTGAAGCGCTTCCACCCCGACGCCAATGGCGGCGACCGCTCGCGGGAAGGCACGCTTCAGGAGATCCTGAAGGCCTATCAGCAATTGAAGACGGTAGGGATGGTTTAGGGTGTCATCCCGTGCGCGCTGCGGCACGAAGTGACGCGGCGCAGACACGGGACCGCGCGACGAGAAGGCGCCCTGTCCTGAAAACGGTCCCGCATCTGCGCAGCAGCATTGCATGCTGCAGCGCGTGCGAGATGACAGGAGCTACCGCCCCTTCGCCGCCAGCCCCGCGACATCGGCAATAATGCCGTCGAGCGCGAAATCCTTCGGCGTGTAGACCGCGGCCACCCCCATATTGCGCAGGGCGTTCTCGTCATCGGGCGGGATGATGCCGCCGACCACGACGGGGGTGGTCATGCCCGCGACGCGCAGGCGCGCCGTGACGTCACGCACCAGCGGCAGATGCGAGCCCGAGAGGATCGACAGGCCGATGATGTCGGCGTCGGTCTCCTGGGCCTGCGCCACGATCTCCTCGGGCGTCTGGCGGATGCCGCCATAGCTCACCGCCATGCCGGCGTCGCGGGCGCGCACGGAGATCTGCTCGGCACCGTTGGAATGGCCGTCGAGCCCCGGCTTGCCGACAAGGAAGCGCGGCGGGCGGCCGAGCTTTTCGGTGGCGCGGGCGACCGCTGCCTTGACCGTGGCGAGGCCTGCATCGTCGCCGAGCTTGGTCGTGTCCACGCCTGTCGGGGCGCGGTACTCGCCAAAGATCTCGCGCAGGGTCTGGGCCCATTCGCCGGTGGTGACGCCGGCCTTGGCGCAGGCGATCGAGGCCGGCATGACATTGCGCGTTTCCTTCGCCGCGGAGGCCAGTTCCGCCAGCGCGGCTTCCGCAGCCTTGGCGTCGCGGGCCGAGCGCCAGGCCTTGAGCCGGCCGACCGCCTCCAACTCGACCGAATCCGGCACGGTCACGACATTGCCTTCGCCGGCCGAGAGCGGGGAGGGCTCGCTATTGGTGAATTTGTTGACGCCGATGACGATCTGCTCGCCGCGCTCGATCGCCTCGATCCGGCGGGCGCCGTTCTCGACCAGCGCTTGCTTCATATAGCCGGTTTCGATCGCCGCCAGCGCGCCGCCCATGTCGTCGATCTTCGCCAGCTCCTCGAGCGCTGCCGCCTTGAGATCGGCGACCTTGGCGTCGATCACGGTTGAGCCGTCGAAGATGTCGCCGAATTCGAGCAGGTCGGTCTCATAAGCCAGCACCTGCTGCATGCGCAGCGACCATTGCTGGTCGAAGGGGCGCGGCAATCCCAGCGCCTCGTTCCAGGCCGGGAGCTGAACGGCCCGGGCGCGCGCCTTCTTGGAAAGCGTCACGGCCAGCATCTCGATCAGGATGCGGTAGACGTTGTTTTCGGGCTGGGGCTCGGTCAGGCCCAGCGAATTGACCTGCACGCCATAGCGGAAGCGGCGCATCGCCTCATCCGCGACGCCATAGCGGCCAAGCGTGATCTCGTCCCAGAGCTCGACGAAAGCCCGCATCTTGCAGAGCTCGGTGACGAAGCGCATGCCGGCATTGACGAAGAACGAGATGCGCCCGACGACCTCGGGGAACTCCTCGGCCGAGACCTCCGGCCGGGCGCGGATCGAATCCAGCAGCGCGATCGCGGTCGCCAGCGCGAAGGAGAGTTCCTGCACCGGCGAGGCGCCGGCCTCCTGCAGATGGTAGGAGCAGACATTGGTCGGGTTCCATTTCGGCAATTCTCGGGCCGTGAACACGACGATGTCGGTGGTGAGCGCCATCGAGGGGCGCGGCGGGAAGACATAGGTGCCGCGCGAGAGGTATTCCTTGACGAGATCGTTCTGGGTCGTGCCCTGCAAGGCGTTACGGGCCGCGCCCTGCTCATCGGCCACCGCGATATAGAGCGAGAGCAGCCAGGCCGCCGTCGCGTTGATCGTCATCGAGGTGTTCATCTGCGCGAGCGGGATATCGGCGAACAACGCCCGCATATCGCCGAGATGGCTGATCGGCACGCCGACCTTGCCGACCTCGCCGCGCGCCAGCACATGGTCGGGATCGTAGCCGGTCTGCGTCGGCAGGTCGAAGGCGACGGAGAGGCCGGTCTGCCCCTTGGCGAGGTTGTTGCGGTAGAGCCTGTTGGATTCCGAGGCGTCGGAATGGCCCGCATAGGTGCGGAAGATCCAAGGTTTGTCGCGTGGCGTGGGCTTGTCGCGCTGCGCCGTCTGCTGGCCGTCGGGCTTCGTCGCGGTCATGGCGTTTCCCCGTATTGCAGAGCAATCTGAATGTTGCACTGCGGCGAAGATAGCGCCAGAGCCGCGGCGATGTCCCCCTCGACGTTAGGCGGACGAAAATTTGGCGCGGGCGCGTCCGGTTTTCATGGAAACGCGCTGCCTCCCGGTGTCCTGCCCAAAATCCGCGCCGGCCAGAGGCCGAGCGCTTATCGCGGCGAAAGACTGCTTTTGATCTCGGAGGATGACGGCAGAAGCGCCGCCAGGCGCCGGTCGACCTTGGGAGGAGCGACGAAAGCGCGCTTGAGCTTGGGCAGATCGAGATCGAGCGGCCGGTCCGGCGGCAGCCGCACATTCTTGACCAGCATCACCGCGGGGGTATCGAGCGCGAGCGTCTTGGGCGCGGGCGCCTCGAACGCAGGCGTCTTGGGTGCGAAGGCCAGCGGCGCGGATGCGAAGGAGGTGGAAGCGACGGGCGTGGCCGTTGCAACAGGCGCCGGCGCGGAGGCTTCCGCCACCTGGAATGCCGGCTCCTCGATGCGCCGCCGCTCGGGCCGCTCGCCCTTCACGTAGAAGGCGTTGCCGCCGGCGACCGTCATGTAGTGCATGTTGGTGTAGCCGAAGCGCAGCCCGGCTGTGTGGAAATGCTTGGCCGATCCGATCGTCTCGTTGCGGCGGCCGTTGAGGATGTCCTCGGCGATGGCCTCGATCTTCGGCAGGGTCTTCTCCGTCATCGGGCGCGTCAGGACGCCGGAGGCGAACTGGCGCGGAGCCCCGACCACGCCGCAGATCGTCTCAGGGTATCGCGGCGATTCGATCCGGTTCATCACGACCGTGCCGACGCCGAGCAGGCCCGATTCGCTCGACCGGTTCGATTCGAAATACATGGCCCGGACCAGGCAGTCCTTTTCGCGAGGATCGGCCTTCGCCAGGGCGACGGCGCGCTTGCGCGCGGCAGCCGGCTCCTTCGTCGCCGGCGCGGTGACCGCAGCCGTCTCGACGGGCGAGAGGCTGCAGGCGCCCAGAGCCGGAGCCAGCAGCGAAATCAGAAGCGGGATCGATCTACTGCCGCGGCGGGCAACTCCGTGGGAGCGGAGACCATGTGCAGCAATTGCGATCCGCTTCATGCGGTAACTCCTGGGTTCGGGATCCTGAATTGCCGTATGCGGCGCAGCGGGATCGCGGGCAAGGAAACCCATAACCCTTAACAGAAAGTTAATCCGGAAAGGAAGGGCAGAGGCAGGAAAGGGAGTTCCGGCGGCGCTTTCTTCCGACGATAATTTCGCTAAGATATTATTATCAAACGAAAATACTGAAGCTCGGAGCGGCGGGATTTCGTCCGCTCTGCCGTGTATGCCGCGTTGGAAAGGCGAGACATTCCTGCCAGTGAGAAGCGCCGAGCCGGCTGCCATGGCTGCCGCTTCACCGGAAACCGATCGCGGGCCGAGTTCTGGATAACGGCGTGGCCCCCCTGACAACCGACCGGCCTCCGGAGCGCTTTTTGACCAAAGCCGATCGCCGTTGTGGGCTTGTCGCGCGCTTCAATTCCCCGCGCGGGGCAGGCGAGGCAGGGGCATGAACTCGACGCCCTCTTCATGCAGCATCCTGGCGTCGTCGGGTGTCGCCTCGCCATAGATGGCGCGGCCGTCGCTCTCGCCGTGATGGATCTTGATCGCCTCCTCGGCGAAGCGCTTGCCGACATTCTCGGCGTTCTCGGCGACATGCTTGTGCAGGGCCACAAGCATCTCCCGGAAGGCGATCTCCTTCTCGCCCATCAGGGCGACCGGAGCCGGCGCGGCGGGGGGCTCCGTCGTGGCGGCTGCAACGTCGGTTCCATCCGCGCGAATCTGCGACGCACGATCGGTCCGCGCGACATTTGGCGCCATGATCGCGCGCTCGACCTTCGGGCTGTCGCAGACCGGGCAGGACACAAGCCCGCGCTGCGCCTGGTCCTCGAAGCTCGCCGAGGTCGAGAACCAGCTTTCGAAGTCGTGGGCGTTGTCGCAGATGAGGGCGTAACGGATCATGTCAGTGCGAGGGACCGGTGCTGAATTCCATCCCCAGCACGTAAGCCCTTACGAGCCCTTTGCAAGCGGCCTCTCTTGGCAAGTGGCTTTCCCGCCAAGTGGCCCAGCTTGCGCCTCACGCCGCGAGCAGCTTGTCGAGCTCTCCGCGCGAGTCGAGCGCGTGCAGATCGTCGGAACCGCCGACATGGGTGGTGCCGATGAAGATCTGCGGCACCGAGGTGCGCCCGCGCGCCTTGGCCGTCATCGCCTGGCGCAGCTCCGGCTTGCCGTCGACATCGATTTCCTCGAAGGCGACGCCCTTCTTGCTCAGCAGCGCCTTTGCCGACTGGCAATAGGGGCACCAGGAGGTGGTGTAGATCGTGACGGGCGGCATGGAGTGACCTTCGTGGATAATGCGCTGCGCTTTATTTAGTGCATCGGCCCGAAAAGGGGAGTCCGGTTCTTCGGAAGAAGCCGATGCGAAATCAAAGAGCTACAGCTCACGCATCCGTCACCACCCGGGCGAAGGTCAGCACGTCGACCTGGGCCGCGCCCGCGCGCAGCAGCGCACGTGCCGAGGCGTTGACGGTCGAGCCCGTGGTCAGCACATCGTCGATCAGCAGGATGCGCCGCCCCGCGATCCGCGGCCGCGCGGCGAGAGGAACCTTGAACGCGCCCTGCAGATTATCTGTGCGCTGCGCCCGCGTCAGCCCGACCTGCTGTCGCGTGCGCTTGACCCGCGCCAGCAGGCTCGGCGCGAGCGGGACGCGGCTCTGCCTGGCGACGACATCGGCCAGCGCTGCCGCCTGGTTGAAGCGCCGGCTCCAGAGCCGGGTGCGATGCAGCGGCACCGGCACGATCATCTCGGCCTCCCCAAGCAATTCGCGCCCGGCCTGCGTCATCATCCGGCCCAGTGTCAGCGCCAGTTCGAGCCGGTCGTCATATTTCAGCCTGTGCACCAGTTCGCGCGCGGCACCGTCGAAACGGCAGACCGCGCGTGCCTTGCGGAAGGCTGGCGGGTCGGCGATCGCAGCCGGCGAGAGCAGGCCTGCGCCGAGATCGACCGCGAAAGGCGTGCCGAGCCGCTCGCAGAAGGGGCGCTCGATGAAGCCGATGCCGGCCCAGCAGGTGGGGCAGAGGGCCTGCGCCTCCCCGGTCGCGGCATGGCAGGCGATGCAGCTCGGCGGATAGACGATGCCGAGCGCGGCATTGAGCCCGGCGCGCAGCGCATGGCGGCCTCCAGCGAGAAGGCGGGCGCGCAATCCCGGTCTCCCGGGCAGAGGCTCGGCGGTGTCGATGGTCTCCAAACAGGCCTCCGGGGAGGAAATCCTTCCGGCGATGGCAGGGGCGCACCTCGCGCCCCTGCCATTCCACTCTGTCATGCCTATCTGAGCCTTGTCGAATGCCGATGCCGCCGGGCGCGGGCGCGTTTTCTGGGCGTTCGGTCGCTAGTCAAACCATGCGGCGTCAGCCGCGATCCGAAGGATCACTCCGATGAGCCAATCCAGCTCTGCCAGGCCTGCCTTGTTCACGCCGCTTCGCCTCGGCGACATCGAAATCAGGAACCGCGTCGTCATGGCGCCGTTGACGCGCAATCGCGCGACGCGTGGCAATGACGCCCCCAATGATCTGAATGTCGAATATTACCGCCAGCGCGCCGGCGCCGGGCTGATCATCACCGAGGGCACGCAGGTTTCGCAGCAGGGGCAGGGCTATGTCTGGACGCCGGGCCTGTACAGCCAGGCGCAGATCGCCGGCTGGAAAGCCGTGACCGACGCCGTCCATGCGCAAGGTGGCAAGATCATCGCCCAGCTCTGGCATGTCGGCCGCGTCAGCCATGTCTCGCTGCAGCCGGGCGGCCAGGCTCCGGTCAGCCCGTCGCCGATCACCGCCAAGACCAAGACCTATATCGAAAGCGGTTTCGCCGAGGTCTCGCCCCCGCGCGAGCTGGCGCTGGCGGAAATTCCCGCGATCATCGGCGAGTTCGTCACAGCCGCCGAAAACGCCAAGGCCGCCGGCTTCGACGGCGTCGAACTGCACGGCGCCCATGGCTATCTGATCGACCAGTTCCTGCGCGACGATTCCAACAAGCGCAGCGATGCCTATGGCGGCTCGATCGAGAACCGCGTGCGCTTCGCGCTCGAGGCTGTCGCTGCGGTGTCGAAGGTGTTCGGCAAGGGCCGCGTCGGCATCCGCATCTCGCCGGTCAGTCCGGCCAATGATGCGCGCGATTCCGACCCGCAGGCGCTGTTCACCTATCTGGTGACGAAGCTCAGCGAACAGGGCATCGCCTTCATCCATGTCGTCGAGGGCGCGACGCGCGAGGCGCGCGACTATCTGCCCTTCGACTATGGCGCGCTGCGGCGGGCCTTCAAGGGCGGCTATATCGCCAATAACGGCTTCAACCGCGAGCTCGCCATCGAGACGGTCGAAAAGGGCGAGGCCGACGCCATCGCCTTCGGCCGGCTCTTCATCGCCAATCCCGATTTGGCCGCGCGATTGGAGCGCAACGCCCCGCTGAACGAGCCGGATGTCGCGACCTTCTACGGTGGCGATGCCAAGGGCTATACCGACTATCCCGCCTTGGCCGACAAGGCGGCCTGACCAGCCGGGCGCGGCCTCAACTGGCTCCGCGGCGACGGTCATGAGCCGTCGCCGCGAATTCCTTGCGGGCCATGCGCAAAAACAGTTGCAGAGCGGCCGCAGCCCGATTACACAGCAGCCCTTGCCGCGCTGCTCCCATCGTCTAGCGGTTAGGACGTCGCCCTCTCACGGCGAAAACTGGGGTTCGATTCCCCATGGGAGCGCCACCACTTAGGCTCTATAGGCACTTAGCTTGCCTACAGGTCTTGCCTACAGGCGATCGTCGCAGCTAGTTTGCGGCATGCCGGCAAAGTCAAAATCCATCGTAGACACGCTCTATCTCCAGCGGATCGGAAACCGTTGGTACTGTCGCGTGCCCGTCCCAAATCGCCTGCGGGGCGAACTCGGGCCATACCTTCGCAAGGCGCTTGACACGTCCGACCTCAATGAGGCTCGCAAGCGTCGGTGGGATTTCCTTCCGATAGCGAAGGCTCAGATCGGTGCGACCGAGCGTCGCCTAGGTTTGGGCGATGCCCACCCTGCCGAAGGAACCCGAGAGCGTTCCTATGCGGCCTTCCGGGCGCGTCTAGCGGAGGTGGGTCCTGCGGTCGTGGTCAATGTCGCAGACGGAAACGAGATGTATAACCCGAGCCTCGACGCGCTCGTGGACAAGGCCGAGCAGTCTGGTGACGCTGACGAGCCGGATTTCCTCAAGGCTTTCAAAGACCACGTGAAGGGCCGTCAGGTCGCCTCCGAGACGCTCAAGGACTACCTTGACAAGAACCCCAAGCGGTCAGCGACGACGGAGGCAAACTACGCCACGACAGTAAGGCTCTGGATTGAGCATCAGGGTGATAGGCCGCTCCATGATGTCACCCGAAGTAAGGCTCTCGATTGGCTGAATGCGGTTTCGGTAGGCAAGGCGCGGGACACGATCAAGCGATATGCCACCGTCATGTCGCATCTCTGGTTATGGGTCTACAGAGCCGCTGATGAGCGCCCGAGGAACCCCTTTGAGGACCTGACGCAGGCTGCAGATGAGCGCGGCAGGGCTACGGAAAGCTATGATTTCTTCAGCGACGTTGAGCTTGTCCGGGCATACGAAGCCATCAAAGACGATGACGAGCTTCGGCCACTGTTCCTGATTTCGATCTACACCGGCTTCCGACTTAACGAATGTCTAGTGGCAGAGCGTACGGAGCTTGGCGGAGTCGAATGCTTCCTATTGGTTACGGGTAAGTCGAAGAACGCGGCAAGGGCGCTCCCCGTCCATGCGAAGCTAAAGGACATCAAGGCACCTACGGGTATGAAGGCCAGCGCCCTCTCGGTGCGTTTCGGTCGCACGATGCGGAAGGCCGAGATTCCCGAGGGTAAGACGTTTCACTCTCTCCGCAAGAGCTTCACAACGGCGCTGGAGCGTTCGGGGTGCCCCGAGGCTTTGGCTGCGCGGCTCTTGGGGCACGCGCCGTTGAGCATCACGTACGGCATCTATTCCAAGGGCCGGGATGTTGCCGAGTTGAGGGAGTGGGTGGATCGGGTGTCTCACCCCGTCTAGGCAGCGGCTACCGTCGACTTTGCCTGTAGTTCGCTATCATCGCCGGGGTGATGTCGTCCACAAGTCTGCTGGGGATGCGTTCTTCGCCTTCCGGTCGTGGGCCTCTTGATCCACCTGGATCATGGCTTCGCGCATTGCAATGTCGAGGAAGTAGGAGAGGGTGCTGTAGCCTCGGGCGGAGGCTTCGGCTCTCACGTCCGCGATACGACGGATGAAGTCCTCTGCGGATCGGCGCCGTAGCACCGAAATGAGCGGGACAGACGAACGCGGCCGATCCATGTTTTTCCTCCGCCAGCGGCCGGGGAGCTTTGGGAGTGCCCAGGGTAGCTTGAAGTTGGGAAAGGGTCTGTAGTGCTGAAGCCCGTAGCGGCAATGACACGTTCGATGCCGGAGGTAGCCGGTTACTCTTCGACTTCCGCAATGGGTAGGAAGCAGAAGCTCGACCCATCATCCTTTATCAGGCCCGCATCGGCATGTCGGAGCGGGCCTGATCGCCGACAGTTGATCTTCTCAGCGCCCGTAATGCCTAGTCTTGCTGCATTCCTTCTACGTCAAGCCAAACAGAATCGATCGATTTGAATTGGTTTTCGATCAAATTGAACGATTTAGATTGAAGCGTTGCTTCTTGAGGATCAGGATGGGTCATCAACCATCGCCCCACATCGATTGCTGAAACTGCATTGGGCCCTGCCTTAAGCGTTACCACGTAGTGGTCGTGCAGGATATTGTCTCCGGTAGAATATCTTCCCGTTGTGCCGCCCTTAATATAAAGAGTCGCCGAAGCGGTCGCTGGGTCAATTAATTTCAAAGTGAAAATAAGAACTTTGAAATCGTACCCCGTAAACGGGAAAGAGGGAGGAAATGTAAAAACCTTTGTCTTTGCCGCTTGATCGTAAGATGTTAGAGCTGCCGCCACACCAATTCTATAGTGCTTGTCTTTGCCCATTGTTGATGCGCCCATTTTAATTTTTACCCCTCCAGCGGGAAGCAAACAACAAAGCAAACTGATAATTAAATTGTCAATGGACTTGTGACTCTGGCGGCTTCGGCACCATGAGCCTGACTGACCATCCGACACCGCCAACGTGGGCGGTCGTTACGCCGCACCCGCAGCAAGGGCTCGGGCAAGTTCTGCGATGGGCCGATAGCGGAAGCTCGACCGCGCGCTTGCAGCAAGGGTGAGGCTCACAGCGGATGTTCGACATTAGCGGTCGCAATGGACGTGGACGCACCCTCTAGGCTGTGCAACTTTGAGCTGCGGCTTGGGGAATTGACATGCATCTTGTGGCTCTAAAAGTCGGCGGTGCGGCGCTGATCCTTCTTGGCTCGTGGGGTTCTGCCTCGGCGCAGAGCGGCGGTATCCTACCCGAATGTCGCGGCATGAAAGATCAACGCTCTTGCACGTGCGCGCTCGGCAATGGGGGACGGATCGTTGACGATCCACATCGCCCCGGCCGTAAAGTCTGGAGGTCCGCGCGCGTCGGCACGGCCGCACACATGGCATTTATGAACTGCAGCAACGGCTCCGAGCGATAGCCGCGCAGCAACGCAGAGCGCCGATCCTCCCACTTGCAGCAAGGGGGGCGGAGCCACGGCGAATGGCTGCAAAGGGTCGAAAGCGGACCTGACATTTGGACTTCGATCAGGCTAGGATTGGGTCAATGGCCCCCGCGAATTTGACATCAGCCGACCAAAATCCCGATGCGATCACGCTACCGCGTGCAATCCTATTCGATCTCGACGACACGATCTTGGCCTGCGGCCAGAGGCCGGAGGTGCTCCGCCATATTGCTCGCGCGTTCGAGTCTGAGTTGGCACCATTGCAGCCTTACGACGTGGCCGAACGGCTGGACGCTGCGTTCGCAGAATTCTGGTCGGATCCTGCGCGTCACAAGATAGCCCGCTTCGGAGTATCCCAAGCTCGCCGGCAGGTGATCGCCGACACGTTTATCGCCACCGGTTTGGAGCACATGACCGAGGAGCTGGCAGAGCGCATTGCAGCCAGCTACACGGCCTATCGTGACCAATTGACTGACTTCTTTCCAGGCGCGCGGGAAACGATCGAGATATTGAAGGCACGCGGCGTGCTGCTGGCGCTTGTCACGAATGGCGGAGCCGAAGGTCAACGCGCCAAGATCGAGCGGTTTTCGATCGCTCCACTGTTCAATCATATTCAGATCGAAGGTGAGCACGCGTTCGGCAAACCCGATGAGCGCGCTTATCTCCATGCGATGAACGCTTTAGGCGTGGAGCCTCACGAAACTTGGATGGTGGGCGACAATCTGGAGTGGGAAGTGGCCGCTCCGCAGAGGCTTGGCATCTTCTCCATCTGGCATGATGGCTTCGGGAAGGGCTTGCCCGAAGGCAGTTGCGTGCGGCCTGACAGGATCATTCGGGCGATATCCGAGCTACTTCAATCTTAGATGTCGATCCTCCGCGCGAGCAGGCCTTCCAAGCGTCTGCAACGGGTCGTTAGCCGAACTTCCTCACGCCCCATAACTTCCCCCGAACGTACCGCTTGGACACCTTCAGATTGCTGTCCCCAGCAAGCACCTTCAGGTCATGCAGCAGGGCGTATCGCCTCCCTCGGGTTCCCTTGGAACTCGTGCAGGACCGCGTCGATCTCAGCTTCCGTTGTCACCTCCACTGCCGACGCCGGCCTCTCATCCGCCATCTCTTGACTCCCGCTGCCGACCTGATGTTCTACGTATGTTCTCATACTGGAGGGACGGCAATGGGAAGCGTGACCTACTTCGTGGCTTTGCCGTTCGGCCGGGACGACGACGGCAATCTCTGTGCGGGCGAGGCTTTGGAGGCTCCGTCTGAACTCATCGCCAGGAGCCGCGCGGCTCGACTGGCGACGGGCAATGAGGGCGCAGCGGCATTCTCGCGGACTGGCGATCCGGACATTGGCGAGTTCGCGGAGGCTGTTGTGCTGGTCCGCTATGGGAACGTGCCGTCCGATGTCGAGGCCCTGATAAGCGCGGGGCGCTAGGCCGTGGTGCAGCGGTCGAAACGCTCGATGTCACCCGCCAAGGCGCAGGAGATGCAAGCCGTGGTGAGGGCCTTCCACCAGAACGTGCGAATGTGGTGTGCTGAGATACCTCTCAACACCCATCTATATGTCGCGCTAGACGTGTTGCACTTTGCGCTTCACCTGACCAACGGCCAGCTCAATCGGACCATTGACGACAAGCGCCCCGACGAGTTCGGACGCCTTTATCGAGGCGATATCGATGACGGCCAGTAGGAGGACGACATGTGTGGTCAGTTCACGCAACTGCGGATTTCTGAGGTGCCTTAGTCGCGCGCGCAGCGGCCGGCTAGGGGCCGCGCTGAATGCCTGCAATCCGCAGCATGGTCGTGGCTCAGTGTTTCCCGCTGCCGTTGGGGTTGAGCGACAGCGCAAGGTTGGGTGACGAAGTTCGACATGAACTCCCCGCGATACACCACGCGCATGCGGGAGCTTCCGGTAATTCGCAGCGCGGTCTACGGTCAAGTAGTGTGCAGTCGGTTCATCCACCACAAGGAAGGCGGCATCGATGACGGTTGTTTTGGACATTACGGACGCCCGCCCATTTGACGTACTTTTGACATCGGGAGACGCAAAGAGTTCTCGGCTAAATCGCATTGCGCAGTCGATAACACGAGGGGGAGCGTTAGCTCCCTATTCTCATGCATCGATGTTTCTGTCGCCATTTTTGATTGTTGAGTCTCTCGACCAGCCGGGCATCGTGCTTACAAGCCTGTTCAAGCCGAGCTTAAACCCCCACGGCAGTGCGGTCGGCGATGCGACATTAGATCATCATGTCTTCGCGCGCATCAAGGAAGGTCTGACTCGTATATTCGTCGCGCTGCCGGGCGTCGATGCGGCCGAAGTAAGGAGATATAATAAAATCAGATACGCGACAAATGATAATATTATTGTCGCGCTTGAGAAGATAATCCAAACAATTATAGAGGTGTATCTAGCGCAGTATCCTGCGTATGCAAGACTTATTCGTACGGCAAAATTGTTATCGCCTCAAATTGCCGAAAGGATCGAATTCGTTGGGAGGAGATGGGAGGACAAGATTATAACCGGACCATTTTGTTCTGAATTGGTCGCTATATTGCTCAATTCGATAGAGACCGAATTTGGGGCCTATAATACCGATCCGGCTTCAATTTCACCCTCGGATTTTTACAACGATGTCACTAATTTTTCTACAGTTTCACAAAGCGTCGATTGGGTTAGTGAGGACAAGCTGCCGGGCCTCGATGCGCCCGGAATAATATCTACGATTGAAGATAACTTATCGTTGAATTCGCTTAAGTCGCAGGAATTTAACATCAGTCTTATTAAATTGACGGCAAGCCTTTCACGGTCTTTATCAGATATGCACGGCAATGCTCGCGCCGATGCGTCAAAAATTGAAGAATTCTATCTAAACGTCAGAGAGAAAATTCGGAGTAACGCACTATCTGAGGTTGTTGATTTAGTATGCGATGCATTATTGTTTATGGATTGGGTCCAGTCGAGCAATGATTGCATGGCTTCTTGCCCGAACAAGCGACCACCGCGCGCGCGCGAAGCGACTCCGGAAAGCTCTAAGCTCGGACTAACCCGTCCTCGCTTGGTTCGGGCATGGGAACATGCGGGGTCAGACGCGGAGCCTTGCAAGGAGGGGCGCTACTGCGAGACTGCTCATCCGCGCTGGACAAGCGTAAAGCATCAACTGGAAAGTAACGCCGAGGCAAGATTTAAACGCGATTTTGATCGTACACATGAAATCGTGCAGCATGGCGGGCTGTAGAGAGTTGGACCGTCACAAAAAGCCCCGGAAGGATGATCCTCCGGGGCTTCTGTCATGGTCTCACTTCACTTTTGCCGGGGAGCCATCAGGGCTCTCGCAGCATTCGTCCGTTCCCTCCGGACAGCAACACGCAACTCCGGGATTTCCTTTTGGAGCGCCTCGAAGGCCATTAGGCGGTAGCCGCCGATAATCTCCTTCACGAGCCCAATACGGGAGCCGTCGTATTCTTCGTCACCATCCGTCAGCCGGGACTTGTAGGTCGGGCTGCGGATGATGTGCTCCAGCTCTTGAGCCAACGTCCTGCCACCCATGGTCACCTCTCCGGTAAGCTGGACGTAGCGGTCATAGGCCGTCTTCTCTGTGATCGGGCTTCGGTGCTCCAACAGGTCAACATTGTGCTGCACCTGGGCGGCTGGAGTGAAACCCTTGTCCCCGACTAGCGACAGCCGGGCGAGTTCGTCCTTCACGTCGTCGTTTGGGGTCGCCTTCCATGCTGCCGTAGTTGGCTGTAAGCCGCCCTTGTGCGTGTCGCTGGCGATTGGCGAAAGCCATGACGGACCCAATGTGGGGACGGGAGTGACGGGCTCCCCAAGGATATTCCTGATGGGGTCGAGGTCCTCGGAATACCCCGGCAGCCGCTTCTTCACTGCGTCCATGACCGACCGAGCTTCGCGCTGGTAGGGGTCACCGGACATTTTGGTCAGCACCGAGGGAACGAAGGAGCCTGCAAGCGATTTTGCAAGCTTCTCTGCCTTCCATTCCGGATTGGACAGGGCGTCGAGGAAGTCAGTGAGGCCCTGCAAATAGGACTTGCTTGAGAGCTGCTTCACCGTGGTGACGAGACCCTTGCCGGCCATGTCCCACATGTCGGTGTCGCTCATCTGCCCGCTCAGCTCGTGATAGTCCCCGACCATGCCGAGGAACATCGCGAACGGGTCGAACCGAGCGAAGCTGTCGTACTGGACTGAGCCGTCCGCATTGGTGCTGCGAAGCGAGTAGGGCTTCCATCCTGTCGCCAGAAGGGCCGCCCTCTGTTCCGGCTTCGTCGGTCCTGATCCGGTGATCCGGCCTTCGACCGCATAGCCGACTGCCGAGCCCCATAGCAGGCCACCCATCGCCATCTTGGCCCCGGCATCCGCCTGAGCCTGAGCACCCCGAGCGCCCGTAAGCTGGTCGTAGAACTCCTTCCGGGCAATGTTCAGACCCGGTGTGCGGTCCCAAGCGAACCTGAGGAGGTTCGTCGGTGTCCTGATGAACGGCATGACGATGCGAAGGGCAGGGTGGTTTCCTGCCGCCACCTGAAGGGTTTCACCCATAGTGGGCTTCCCGAAGTGAGTTGCCGCCTTCAGGTCCTTCGTGAAGGTGGACTCGCGGGCGTACTCCAGCGCATTGCTGTTGAGCGCCCGGCCCATATCGTCGGTGCTCTCGTCCAGACGGCGCGACACCAACTCTCCGAACGATTTGAAGTCCCCGGAACGCCACGCGCCTTCGTGATACGCCTCGCGATATGCCTGCGCCCGCACCTCACCGAGGTAGGACACCTGCTTCACGAACTCGTCCATGGACATCATCATCCGGCCGGGCAGGTTCACGACACCGCCGACCGCGTCCGCGATCTGAGCGACCACGGGGTTTTTGATGTCGAAGGTCATCGACGGAAGCCGCGATGGCTGCACCTCAATGCGAGCCCTGCCAGGATCCAGGATCGGCTCACCAAGTCGGAAGGCTTTCGCCGCCGAAGAGATGCCGTCCTTCACCGAAGCGATCATGGTCCCATATTGGATTGCGGCTTCGCCCATCTGAGCGCGACCTTCAGCCGTGCCGAAGCGCAAGGAGCCCGCGATCATCTTCTCCGCAGGCCGAAGCGCCGCCGCCATGGTCGAGCTGGCGAAGTTCACGGACTGCGTGGTGAGCCCCGACAGCATGCCATTGACCCGGAAGGAGATGAGCGCATTGACCGCGTTCTCCGCGAAGCCGCCCCGGATGGACTTGGAGACGGCCTTCATGTTTATGCCACCGCCCGGCTCGTAGGCTCCACCGATGATGTCGCCGGCCATGGCACGGAGACGGTCTTCGCCCTGCCCGCGCATGTTCTCCAAGTCGAGGTCCGCAAGAGCGCCGACCCGCTCCTTAGCGGTGATCTTCATCGCCGACATGGTCCGGGCAATCTGCGTCTGCTGGCCCCGGTACATGCCTTGGATGTTGGCAGCGATCTCGTAGTTCTTGATGAACGCCGCAGTCACCTCCGCACGGTTCGCGAACGGCCCAACGCCACCCAAAGGATCATGATAAATCTTCGCGACATCCAGGAGCTTGCTGTACGCAGTCGTCAGGACATCCCGATACATGAGCATGGTGGACGGCAGGTCCTCTAGGGTTCCCGCAGTCTTCCCGATGCGCTCGATCAGCGCCGATGAGTTTGTTCCGACGATGTCCGAAAGCTCGTCAGCCTGACGCCTGATCTCGGCATGGGTGAGGACGCCGTCTGCGTTGCCCCCGACCATCTTCCCGATCTCTTCCTTGTAGACCCGCTGGGTGGCCGACATGATCGCAAGGAGGTCTTCGCCGTTCTCGATCAGGTCCGTCCGGATGCCCGAAAGGTTCCGGCCCTGCCCGAAGGCTTGCTCCGTGATCGCGGTGTTGACGCTCTCCCGCAGCTTGGCTTCGTCCACCTTGATCGGTGGGGCCTCGCGGACGGTGTTGTCGTTCACCGGACCCTTCACAGTCGGGTCGGGCTCGGACAGCTTCGCCGCACCCTCTGCGGAGTCCTTGGGAGGCGCTACAGCGGGGCTGTCAGGAGTGGCATTAGGTCCCTGCTTGTTGTCATTAAGGGGCTGTACGGCCTCCTCAGGACGCTCAGGGGCCTTGTCCTTGAGAAGGTCAACCTCAGGCTCGTGGCCCTTGATCTCCATCTCGTCAGCGACCTTCAGAGCTTCCGCCCTGTCACCCGCTCGGACGGCCTTGGTGAGCCGCAAACTGAGAAGCAGGCCTTCCGCCACCATGCCGAGGCCGAGGCCTTCAGCGGCATTCTTCAGCCTGCCGGCTGCCTCGCTGTCCTCCGGCCGTGCCGCGAGGTACTGCGTGATGGGATCGCGAAGGCTTGTATGCTGCTCGATGAAATTCGACAGGCGCTCCTCATGGGGATCGAAGGAGAACATGTCGGTGAGAGCGCCCTTGCCCGCACCTTGGGCGACGGTGCCGCCAACCGTGGGGGCCGCCACCATGCCGGCCGTCTTCATGAACCGCCCGGCAAGGAAGTAGCCGGTGGCGAACTGAGAGACTTCCTTGACGAGGCCGCCAGTGACGGACTCGGGCTTGGGGGTTACGGCGGTGTCCAGGGGAATGGAGAGGGGATTTGCCTCTCCCGAAACGATGCCTGGGGCAACACCGGTCATGTCCACGACGTTCTCGTGAAGCCACCTAACGGCCGGCTGGGTGACCATGGAATACATGGCTCCCGTGGTTTCGTTCACGGCCGAGGCAACGCCCCGGTTCACCGCGCCAGGGATTTCCGTGATGCCCTTGCCGATGTCCTTGGCGACCTTGCCGGCCGTGGACATGGCTCCTTCGCTCTCAACCGAAATAAGGGGGCCATTGATCGCTTCGTGCTCGTCAAGCTGATCCCACAGTTCGTCTGAGGACGTGGGCTCGCGGGACATGTCGATCCCTTTAATTGCCATTTGGGTTCTCTCTGTTGGATTTCAGAAGGGCCAGCCGCTCGCCATCGTAGGGAACGACACGGGGGCCATGGGCTGCGTTTTCCTGCACCGTGAGCTTCGCTGCCCTGCCGAGCGGAGCCCGCAGGGACCAGTTCGGGCTTGCGTCGGTGTGCATGTAGAGGACCGCAAGCGGGTCATGGCCCTGCTTCAGGAGCGCACGGGCGGCTGAGTAGAAGGGTGTCTTGGAGGTGCAGACGTGAGCCCCGTCGAAGTCCGTCACGATGTAGCTGGTGGTGTGGTAGCCGGGCTTGGTCGGAGGGCTCTTGGCGCTCGACACCCGTAGTGGCGCGGGGTGGTCTAGGCTCGCACTAGGGCAAGCGGGGGTGGTCATTGGGAGGGTGATCGTTTCCGGAATGAGAAAACCCGCCAAGCTGGAGAGCCGGGCGGGCGGGGAGGGGTTGGGGGTGGAGTGGTAGGCGAGAGGGCTGCGCCTCAGTCGAATGACGCCATCGCGAGATACCGGGCGCTGAGCTTCCGCTTCCGGCTGGACCGCTTGAACGTCTTGACGACGGCCCAGCCTTCCCGACCGAGAGCAAGGGCTGCATCACGCGCTCTCGACCTCTTGCCGATGGCCTCCAGCTCCGCCGCTGCCGCATCATCGACCGCGACGAGTTTGCCCTGAGTGTGAAGGGCAAAGACCTCTGCAATGACTATGGCGAGATTGGCGGCTTCGGGGGTCCTGGCCTTGCTGATGATGAATGCGGCCTGAGCGCGGTTGAGGCTGTATTCCTTGGCCTCGCGGCGGGCTCCGCTGCCGATTTCGACCATGACGCCAGCGTGGCGTAATGCTCCCATGGCCTCCAGCGAGGCGGTATGTCGGCGGATGAGTTTGCGAATGTCGGCTGGCTTAGAATAGCCGAGGCGGGCTGAGAGGACGCTATCGCGGACGGCTTCCGCCATCATCGCAGGGCTGCTGTCTATGTGGATGCGCGGGATCGGGAGAGCATTTTCCATAGGGCTTCCTAGGGCATGAGAAAGCCCGCCAAGCTGGGGAGCCGGGCGGGCGGGGATGAAGCTCCAGCTTCGTGATACGAACGGAAACTACTGGAGCATTTCGGAGCGCTGAGGCAGTGCCGCGATCCTGCGCGTGCTGGCGGCTTGCTGACGACGGATAGGCGGTTGGGGCATCATGGCCTGTATCTCGGCAGCCGAGAGCGGAATACGAACTTTCTCATAGACATCGTTTGCTTGCTCAGATGCAGCATCCAGCCTGTCTGCGACGTCTGAGGCGGCTCCAAGGTCGATCACTTCCCGCCTCTCGACCATCAACGCTTCGATCATCAGCTGCCGCATGATCGAAAGTTCTGGCGAGTCGATGTTTTCACGAAAATGCCATTCATTGATTTCGGCGGCCTCTATTATCGCAGTCTTGAGCCGCGTTACTGTTGTTTCCGGGATGCGTGGCAGTTCAGGCAAATCTCCCTGCATGGTTCCAAGCGTACCCTTTCGTTCCATCGATTTTCTAACCGTCCGGACGCCGTGTTGGCTGTTGCCGGTAAGGATGGCGATGTAGCGGTTACTTTTCGAAGCCATATCCGAATAAGAAAGAACAACGGTCGTGATGAGTTTCGCAATGCGGCTTCGGTCTGCGTCAGTGACGATCTTAAATTCTTCGGATTTCATTGGTGAGTTCCTTATGTTGCGGCGATTGAGTTAAAACTATCCGATATTGGATCGCATTCAAGAAGTATATTGATCGCATAAAGGTGAAGGTTCACTACATTATTGGCTTCATCTTAGATTTAGACTTATCCGCCTCAGATTTGGCGACCCGGTCAGCCTCGTCATTCAAGGCACAACCAGCATGACCTTGCTGCCAACGCCATTCCAGCTTGGCCGGCCGCAGGCAGGCTTCCTCCAGCTCAAGCCAAAGCTCGATGTTCTTCGCCAAGGTGCCGGCCGAGGTGCGCCAGCCCTTCGCCTTCCAAGACTGCATTCGGCCGGTGATGCCCTTGATGACGTATTCTGAGTCCCCGACCATCGTGACGAAGGCTCCCGGCTGGATGGCCTGAAGGGCTCTGATCGCGGCCAACAGTTCCATTTGGTTGTTCGTGGTCTCCCCCTTGGCGTGGCCCTTCACGATCTTACGGTTGCCCGTCAGGGTGTTGGTGAGGATCGCGGCGTACCCACCGGGTCCGGGATTGCCGAGACAGGAGCCGTCGAAGTGGACGGTGATTTCCCGATGGGGCGGGGGTTCTGTTGCTACCAGCGATGGCGTCATGGCCGGTTGCTCCCAGCTTCGACCACCGCATCAACGTCTTGATCGGGCTTATGAACTTGCCAGACGCGGACGTGGCGCTGAGTCGGAGACATGCGGTAAAGGGTGGGCGCGTAGCGAAGAAGATCGACTACTGAGAAGCCCGGCTTGTTGGGCTTCTGGTACGGCTGGTCATTTTCGGGGGTGTAAAGTCCTTCAGTTATATATCCATCGTTGGGGCGTTCGCCTGGAGACATGCAGGTCGTCTCATAGGGCGCGTTACCGCCGAGACCACTCATCAGTATCTTGTCCTTGATCTCCCGGCTCATCCACCTCACCGGCTTGTCCCGCCGCCATCTGAGGGCGTCACGCTTCGCGCTCCGCTGCTTCACATACCGGCTGACAAGTGCCGGGGAGACCTCCAGAGCCGTTGCTAGAGTTTGGTGCTGAAGGTTTGGAAAGTGGTCGAGAACCCAATAGGTTTCCTGCCGGGTATCCAGAGGAGTCAGTCGGGTTTCCTTAAAGAGGGCCAGGGCGTCCCGGATCATTTGGACGTGCTCGACCCTCTGAGATTTTACTGCATAGTCCGCAGCGGCCTCAGCCCACACGGTAGCTATGAGGTTTTGCCCGACAGGGCTGATGACATCGAAGGGATGTCCCGACTTCGGCCTATCGTGGCGAAGCCCAATCCCATCTTCGACTAGGTCTCGGGGAAGCCGGTATCGCTGACCCTCTTGGGCAAGGACGCCCATGTGATGCAGCACAAGACGAGTTGTCCGTGGTCCAACACCGTAGCCCGCGCCCAATTCGGTGATCGTAATCCAGTTGCCTATGGACTTGGTCTCAAGCCGACCTGTCGGCCTGTCCAAAGTTTCTTGGTGGTATTCCATGAAGGGTCTCCAGAACGAGGAAACCCGCCAAGCGGATGCCGGGCGGGTGAAGTAACTGCATAGTTCGTGATGACGATGTGCTGCGGTGTCAGGTCCGCCAGCCGGCCCCTGAGCGGGCATTGGGACGGCGATCATCCCGGCCGTAGCGTGGTCGGGCCTCGTTCACGTTCTTCGTGGTGAGATTGCTCCTGCGAAGGTCCGTGTTGTCGCCATTGGCGTGAGAGACACGGGTCGAGCGATGGCCCGGCTTCGCGATCCCTAGGATGATCCGGGCGACCCGAGCGTGTCCCGATAGAGGGCTGTAGGTCGTGACCTGGCCCAGCTTCAGATACCAGTTCGGGGAGAAGCCCTGAGCGATGACCTGTCCGTAATCCTCCGGGGAGATGCGGGCGTGGCCTGAAGAGTTCGCTAGGGGGATGCGGAGGAGTTGGGGGCCGTCGTGCTTGTCGCGTGTCGAGGTATAGGGCCGAAGGGCCTCATAGGGCATCGCTCAGTGGTTTCCTGTGGTTGTGCATGAGTGTGGGGAACGATTGATAATCAGACAGAGGCGGCGATGTACGTCCGACCAAAACTGCAGTGACTTCACCTTTGGGGATTACGCGCATCACAGTCCGATTTTGTTTTCCCTAGGTAGAGGTGGTCCCTAATCGCTCACTGGCCGTCTTATTTTGTTTCTGTAGGGCTATGGGTGGGCCCTAATTGATATCCCTTTTTTATCAATGACTTAGAAGAAATGAAGTGGACTTCACTTTTCCAGCCGCATCATCGCCGCTATCGCCCCCGCGAACTCCTGCCCGTACTCCGTCAGCCGCACGACATTGGTCCGGTCGATCTTCTCCACCCGGAGCAGGCAGGCATCCTGCATCATCTCGATATTCCGATGGCTGCTGCCTTTGGACATCTTCAGATACCGTTCAATCTGCGGCTTCGTGATCTGACCACGCATGGCGACCAGCAAGAACAGCGAAGCGCCCTGCATTTCCCACCGCGCATTGATACGCTGGAGCTGCTGCACGATGAGAAGCGCCCGATGCAGTGGGGCCAGCCCGCTTGTCACAACTTAGCTGCCGCTCTTCGTCAGCCGGTAAAGCTGGGCCTTGCCCTCCAGCACATACCAGCAGTTCGCCATGACGCCGTTGACCTTCTCAATGCTGATCAGGCGTAGGGCGTCGGCTCCTTGCGCGTAAGCTGCCAGCTTGAGGTCAGCCATGATCGCTTGATCATCCGGGGCCTCTGCGAGGAAGCTCCGGTGACACCTCGTCACGGATATGCCGTCCAAGCTCGTCGCTCCCGCAGGAGCCTTATCGACCACCTTCACAGTCCGTAGAGCCTCCCGTCGATCTGAGAGCGAGCCCGCCGGGTTCATCCTGTTGGACGTGGGGCCTTCCGAGCCTGCCGTAATGCATCCTGTGAGAAGCGTGAGGGAGCCGAGGGTGGCCGCTAGGATTGCCTGTCGGGTGGTCGTCATGGTCGTGATGCCTCGGGTCTGAATACGAAAAGACCGAGGTGGATTGCTCCGCCCCGGCCCGGCTGGTACTGGAAAAGTGAAGCCGCTTCAGGCTTCCGGCAGGGCACCAGTGGGTCCGTCCAGCCTACCCAAGGGCTTCGCGATGAAGTGCTTGAAGAGACCGCCGAACAGGCCACCCGCGATGGCGAGCATGGCAAGGGTAGGAGCGGCCGCCATGAGCCAGACTGTGGCATTGCCCCGCAGCGGAGGACCCGCCACTACCGGCTTGCCGGCCACTGCCGCGACCATATCGTCTATCGTGAACGGACCTGAGACGCGCGCGTCCAAACATAGCAGCCATCGGCCGCTCCTCAGTTCGAGCGACCGTATCCGCCCTGTACCCTTCACCTCAACGCCGTCATCATCGACAGTTGCGCCCTCGCGCCCAACCTCAACCATCAAGAAACGGTGCCAGTCTTGGGGCTCTCTATCTCGATTGAACCAAGCTGTTCCGAGGGCCGGGATTTCGACGTACTGACTGAAGTCTATCAAATTGCTTTTGTTCACGACAGAACCCCGCTCGGAAAGCCTTATGGCTACCCTTTCATGAGTCCTCCCCCGTACCCCGTCCAATGACTTTTGTGACTCGATCAGGGGTCATCGAGTCATTTCTGTGATGAGTTGGGAGGGGCGCAGGGTGGGCCTTCAGGACGGCCGGGAATGGTCCAAGGTAGACATGGGGCGGGCAGGGCGCTGATGGGCCTGTACGGTCTAGGCCCGTAGCGGGAAGGGGTGTTGCCAGTTGTAGGAGCGCATGGCGATTATGCTGCCGCCCCCTTCCTCCGCTGCGGTCCCCCTGAGCCAGCATGTTCAACACCTTCCAGTTCTGGAGTGACATCGGTTGGCTGGCCGTCGAGGCTGTATTCGGCAAGCGGCTGCTTGCAAGGTATGAGGCGAAACTGTTGGTCAAACAGAAGGGTCCTCAGGCGCTAGAGGTGGCCCGTCAGGTCGCTGAACTCGCCCGGCAGCGGGGAGACAAAAGGGCTGCGAAGCTATGGGATGAGGTTGCCCGACAGGTCGCCCGAAGAGAGGCTGCTAGGTCGCGCTGAGACCTCCGGAGTTTGTTGGTGTTTCGCGTAGACAGTTCCGGCACTGCGGCGGAGCTGGTAGCCCCCCCAAGGTCGCCTTAGTTCTGGCGACAAGGAAAAGCCCGCCATTCCTGACGGGCTCTTGCGGGCGACCTGATGGGTGATCGCAGGCTTCCCTATGCCGCTTCCTGAGCCGTCTCTTTCGCGATCTTGGCCACCTGCCCCCGGCTGCATCCGGTGATGGCTTGCACCTTCGCCCATGACATTCCCGCCTTAAGCAGAGATGCGATGTTGTCGTTGCGCTCCGCGTTCGCCGGGCGGCCCTTGTAGCGACCCTCTGCCTTCGCCGTGGCTTGCCCTTGCGCCTGGCGGCGGCGGCGGTCCTCATAGTCCTTGCGGGCGATGGCGGCGAGCATGTCCAGCATCATCGCGTTGATGGCGTCGAACATCCGCACCGTGAACTCGTCGGCCTTGGGGTCGGCCATGGCCCAGCTGGTCGGCAGGTCCAGCGCGACGACGCGAACGTGGCGGGAAGCCAGCTCGGCCTTGAGCTTGGACCAGTCCTCTGCGTTGAGGCGAGACAGGCGGTCCACCTGTTCGATGAGGAGCACGTCCCCCGGTCGGCTATCAGCCAACAGCCGGAATAGCTCGGGACGCTTGAGCGAAGCGCCGCTCTCGTTCTCTGTGTAGGTTGCAGCGATGACCAGCCCGCGCTCGCTGGCGAAGGCTTCTACCTGCTCACGGGCTCGCGTGGCGTCCTGCTCTATGGTGGAAGCTCTGAGATAGGCCCGGACGAACATATGCATCTCCCTAGTCCTCTTTGGATAGGTCACTATCTAAGGGTCTTCTAAGGATAGGTCAATATGTCATTTCGAGCCGTCTTCTGCCGGTCTTCCACGGGCATACCAAAGTGACCTATGGTGCGCGCGGTGGTCCGCTCGAAAGCGTCACTCACCGCCAAGGCGCGTGACAACCTCCAGCGCCGTCATGGCAACAGAGAGTGCTTCAAGCTCACGCTTCAGCTCGGCAGCACGCTGCCCTTCAGCGCGGATCGCGACCACCTGAGTCCGGCTCCAGATGTCCATGAGGATGCGGCCGGCGTCCGCGTGAGACATACGCTCGGCTGTTGTCGTATCGCTTGCGGCCTTTGACGCCTTCGCCATCGCCATCGCTGATGTCCTCGCGGGAGCCGGGCGCACGATGCCAGATTGAAGCCCGGCCAGATAGCGCAGTCCTCATGGCAAGGATGGCCGGTTGTGCCTCCCGGCTAGGCCAGTACCGGCCCTCCTCCGCAACGGCCTGTACGCTCCCGACCCGTGCCGGCAAGAGGGCCTTCAGGAGTCCGGCAGGATGCGTGATGGAGACCTACAGGAAACGCGAGGGTGGCACGGGGGGGAATAGAGGGGCGGCCGGAGAGAGGTGGGCTGAGAGATTTTTTCGCGGGGATATCCTCTGTCTTGAGAAGACTGCAATGGAGGGTTCGATGCTCGTGCGGTAGCTTCCCTTTGGATATCAGGAACGGGCGGCTATCTTCGTTAACTTGTGTCCCGCGCTTCGAGGAACAGAGATGGCACGCAAACCTGACAAGCAGCCTGACAAGCGGCCGGCAGTGCTCGCGCTCATGCAAGTTAAGGCCGCCATACCGAAGATAAAGCGTCGCCTAGAAGAGTTGAAGGCGCTCGATATCGGTTCTCTGGACAACACCACGGGCGGGCACACGCTCGATACGTACTCTCAAAAGATCAACGCAACGCTTCGAGAAATCTATGGCGCAGAGACACTTGAGTATGATGAGTACAGCATTGATACTTTTCGCCCGCAATTAGGGTTTTATTATAGCGGTATGGACACTTCGCTGCGAGGCAATATCGATACTGTTAAAGACAAGGTGGGGCGAGCTATAGCCACTCTCGCCACGCTGGTAGACATCCTGGCGGAACAGGTAAACGGCGATGAGGAAGACCCTGGTAACCGCATCGTCAGAGCTTACGATGGGTTGGAACTGCATCCGGAGATTGCAAGAGCGGCCTCGAAACTTTACCGCGATGCTCACTACGCGAATGCCATCGAGGCGTCAGTTAAGGCTCTTAATGGGCTGGTGCGCCTCCGCAGTGGTCTTGAGCAAGATGGAACTACCCTTATGGAGCGAGCATTTAATCCAACCAATCCGATCGTGAAGTTTAATCAGCTTCAAGATCAATCTGACAAAGACGAGCAGAAGGGCTTTATGCAGATGTTCTCCGGTGCGGTTTCCGGCCTCAGGAACCCCCGTGCCCACGGCTTCATTAAAGACGATCCGGAGCGGGCACTTGAGTTCATTGCGTTCGTTAGCCTGTTGGCCAAGCTACTTGATGGTGCCGAAGTATGATTGTAACGGCTTCAGTGCTGCACTCCTTCCGCCCCTTCATCTCCACCTCAAACGCCACCGACTGCCCGAATAGCGGCGCTTTCCGGAAATCCTCATCGAAGCCCCAGCCGGAGGGCCTCTTCTGCTTCCGGCTCTCCAAAACCCTCACCCATGTCAGGGGTCTCAAGACGCGCGACACCATGGCGAACTCGGGGAGGTCACGGTGGGAACCTCCGGCATACCTGATAGCGACCTACAGGACACGCGAGGGTGGACGGGGGGAACGGGAAAGCGGCCGGAGAAGGGTAGGCTTTCAGATTTTCGCGGCAGATTATCCCCTGCGGCTTTTTCGCCCGAGGTAAATGAAAGCGATCACCAAAATAACTGCTGCAATCGAAGCCCACACCGCCGGCGCGTCGGCCTTCTCCAAAAAGTTCGGTATCCAGTTTAGGTTCGGGAACAAGTCGTTCGGCATCTTGGCGTGGTATCCCGTGGTTATATCAAGTTACGATGCCACCAATCGGTGAGAATACAAGGTGCTTCAGGTCCAGCCCAGCAAACTCCGCCTTCGCCACATATTCCGCCAGAAACTCCGGCCCTAGCCCGCTCCCGTAGTCGTCGTCAGTCCCCTGACTGGCCCACCCGCCGAGAGCCTGCACGACATCCCGAGGCGTCTTCGCGCGTCTCAAGGCGTCCCTGTAGGAGTGCCTACAGCGTTTGCCTACAGAAGTCATCTAAGTGACTGAGAAATATGATACAGTTAAATGTATCTTCGCCCTCTCACGGCGAAAACTGGGGTTCGATTCCCCATGGGAGCGCCATCTCGCGCTTATCGGCTTGGATTTTCCTTCACTTTTAGGGATTTTCTCCAAACTCGTCAGGTTGGGTTTGGGAAATTCTGTTCTCGCCATGTGCTTCCAGGCGGGCGACGGCGACTCGTGCGAGGCGCTGCTGATCAGCGTCGCGCGTGTAGCGCTCGGCCTCCGCGAGCGTCTTGTGACCGAGAATCGACATGATTTCGCCTCCGGCCGGTGCCCTCGAAAGGAATCTGCGTGCGGTGACGATCGCCGGCGAGTCGGTGAGGGAGCAATGCTCCTTGCGTTCAGACGTATTGGATCGTGGTGTTGATCAATTTGCAGGTTGAGAAATCAACGTCGGAAGTCGAGGCGGATTCGACCTTCACCGTGAGATTGAAGAGCGTGGTTCCGTTGAGCTTAAGGTGCTGGACGTTCCCGATGTACCACTCGGACGGAGGCTGTCCGGACTCACCAGCGATCCAACCCCCGGTTATTGCAATGCCTTGGCACGGTGAGATGAAGGCCAGCGGGTTGTGAGCATTTCTTTCGATGTATGGGGTGTCGATATGCACGCCAGTGCACCCGTCCAATTGAATGCCGGCATAGCACCCTTCGAGATCGATTTGCCCAATGTAGATACCATCGCCGCTCGATACGACCAATGCCGCTTGAGTGTTCGGATGGCCGCAGTTGAAGAACCTACAATTCTTCAGGGCATAGCCGTTAGAAGTCGTGGCCCCCTCAATATAGAGGCCGATGCCTTTTGAATTGACGAAGAAGCAATTCTCCAGAATTGAGGCCCAAGTGTTGAGCATCTGCATTCCGTAGTAGCCATTATCGAGTGTCAGATCGCGAAAAATTGGCGCTGAGACATTCTGCACATGAAGTAGAACCTGCGACTGATCGCCGACGATGTCGAATTTTTCGAGACATAGCACCGTGTTTCCGTTGGCCGGGATGCCGAACTCGATCGCCGGCCCCGAAAAACCTGTTGGGTAAAGCCGCGTGATCTGCTTGCCATCTCCGACGAGGTTCAATGGCAAGTTGGACGAGTATTGGCCGATCTGAGTGTTATAGGCGATCACCCCCGAGGGGATCTGATAGCTGCCTCCAGCCCCGATTGCGGTCTGGAGCGAGGTGCGGTTTTGCGACATGGCCGCAGGGGTGAACGAGTTGAATATCAGCGGCGAAATGACCTGGCTCATCTATGGCGCTCCTCACATTGGGGGATGATTGCACACGCTATGCGGGAGCTTGTCTACCGACGCGCGTCGGTCCGCGCGCTTTGGGCGCTTTGATGGCGGGGGCAGGTTCCGAAAGCGGCTCGGCCCTTTTTCGTTGTCGAAGCGACGGTTGCTGTGTTTCTTGTGCTCTATGACTGCAGACGAGGCGCAAAAAGAACTTCTTGCTGCGATCGGCTTAGCCGTCGTGCAAACTCAGACGACCGAACGGATGATGAACCTCGCATTCACTTACATCCTCGATCTCGGCCCGACGATGACGCTTGAGAAGCTCCTCAATCTTCGAAACAAAAAGATGACACTTGGACAAATGATTGACGGCATACAAAAATACGTTGATCTGAATGATGATTTCCTCGCTGTTCTTGATGAATTTTTGGACAAGAGAAATTCTGTTATCCATCGCTTTCAAACTATAGAAGGCATCTCATTTTCCAGTCCTAGCGGCGTTATAGCCGGCCTCGATTACGTAGAAAGACTGTTATCTCTCAATAAGATCGTATTACGGGTATTAAAGTCCCTCGCAGTGCATTGGGCCGCCGCAAATCCAGATGTTCCGCAAATGGAATTCGAAGCAGAGATCCCGGAGGAGGCCCTTCACTTAATTTTTTTCAAAAAAGACCTTCGATAGCTCGATCATAGCGCTCGATCGCGGCCCGCAGCGCGATGGCAGCCTCGCCAGGGATGCCTTGATCCCGCGCGCATCCCAGTCGGTCGACCCGGTCAGGCCCTCCAGCACTCGTTGCGCTTCGGGATGCCCGGGCAGCGACTTCGGTTGCGGCTTACGCGGCCCGTCCAATTAGGATTACAGGGTGCGGAATGAGGAGTTCTACATCACCGCTAGGCGCCGCGCTCCAGTACAGAGACGCTCGAGGCGGATACGTTAGAGTGTAGCTGTCGGCGCTAATGCCAGACGAAATCAGCGAAAAATCGCCGCGGAACCAACCTGCCTTCGGGCCGCTTCCGTCAATTTGATAGATTGCGGAGCGAGGCCTGAACTTTCGCTGGAATTCTTGAGCAAGCTGGAGATGCTCGCAAGCGAACACACATTCCAGCCGCGATGCGGCTGACGGGGCTGCGGCCAATCTGGCACTTTCCAACGCTATCTCCCAAAGCATTACCTGCCAAGCGGGTGCATTCGTTGGCATACGCTGTGGTGAGAACTGCTTGATTTGCCTTCCCCAAGAGCCGGGCTCGACTTTCGTCCCCGGGGCCAAGCCAGCGGGAGCTACATGGTAGATCGTGTCAAACTCAGTCATCGAACATATCTCGGGAAACGGGTACTTGAACGGTAGCGCGCAACCGTGCCGCTCGCTCGTCTCAATGTGAGTTTGCCCACAAGAGCGATGGCCCCTTCGACATCAGTGGCCTCATGCGAGGCGGGGCTTCCCATCATCGTGTCGGGCAGGCCAAGGCCCTGCGCCGCCGCCTGGAGCTGGGCTGCGACCGCTGGGTCGACCATGCCGACGCTGGCGGAAGCGCGCGAGCCCAGGGCGAAGCTCACATGACGCTGCGCCTCGATCTCACTGACGATCGCCAGCATGCGCTCCTCAAGCTGCTACAGCACGGCGGGGTCATAGGCGCGCACATCGAGGCTGAAATCGAAGGCGCCTGGCACTGTGGTCAAACCATACATGGCAGGGTCGGTGTGGAAGCGGCCGAAGGTGATGGCGAGCGGGATGCTGGCGGCTTCCTGTTCCGCCCAGAGCCGATCGAGCGCCATCGCCAGTTCCGCGCCGGCCATCGCGGCGTTGCGGCGGATGCCTGCGGGCGGACGCCGTTCAGAAAAGCGTGTCGCCCAGGATCGCGGATGGTCGGGCGCTGGCGGCCGTGCTACCGCGCCCCCTCAGCTAAGGGCGACGTGAATGAGTTTGATAAAAGCATTTCAGATCGAAGTGACCTCGGCGAATCAGACCATGAAGCAGGTCTTCTTTGTCGAAGCGGATTCGGAAGAGGCTGCAGTCCTGGCCCTGACGGCCCATTCGGGCTTGCCGCCAGATCCGGTCTTCAAACTGCAGCGGCGCCTGAGCGATTCAGAACTTGATCTGCATCAAATCGGCCCTGGCACCATCAGTCAGTGGATTTAGGCCACCCGGGGTACGGGTGGATCAGGCTTGCCGCCGGCCAGAGCCGGCCGCGGCTGCAGTGCCGGGCCAACAGCCCTGCTGACGACAGCCTCTGGCGCAGCCGACCCGTTGCCACCATCTACCGTCCAAGGGCGCCAGCGCGTCCGTGGGCGGGTGTGTGCGATGTGTGAGGGACTCTCCGATTCTGAACTGCAACGGCTCGGGCAGCTGATCTATCTCGAGTTGGCCAAGCAACTCGGTCGCGATGCTCGCAGCATGATCGATGCTGACCACGATCTCCGCGCGGTTGTCGTCGACGGGTCCGTCGATCTGGTCAAGGTCGCGGCCGTGGTGGCCAAGCGGTGCTGCGTGAGTTTGCCGGACGCCGAGATCGTCACGGAGGTGGCGCCGGTCGCGAGCCCCTGCGAGCGTCGCCCGAGAGCAGCGCGAGCCGAGTGAGCACCGGCGTCGTAGCCGGATCGATCCCGGTGCCGTGCAATATGTCACCGAGCCGCTCGTCCTGACTCAGCCATCCAATCCAACGTCTCTCGGGGGAAGCGCCCAATTCTCCTTTTCGATAGGGCTTGGCCTGTTCTCGAAGCCGGCAGTCGGCATGTGCGGAGCATTGGCTGTTATGTCCGAGATCCGGGCGATCTGCGCGTCCGCCCGACGCGTCGCAGTTAGACAGCGATGAGCCGCAGCAGTTGCTCGCGATCCGGCTGAGACTCGGCCTCGCCGCTGAAGACGATCTGGCCGCGTTCGACGACGTGGAAACGGTCGGCGACTGACAGCGCTTCATGCACGTTCTGCTCGACCAGCAGGATGATCGCGCCCTGGTCGCGCAGTTCGCGCACGATCGCGAAGATCTCGGCGACGATCATCGGGGCAAGGCCCTCGCTCGGCTCGTCGATCAGGACGAGCCGCGGCTTGCCGACCATCACGCGGGCCATGGCCAGCATCTGCTGCTCGCCGCCCGACAGGGTCGTGCCGAGCTGGTGGCGACGCTCGCCGAGGCGGTGAAAGCGGTCATAGATGCCCTCGATCGTCCGCTTCTCGTCCTTCGATGATCGGCCTTTGACCTGGAGAAGGCCGAGCGAGAGGTTTTCCTCCACGGTCAGCCCTGGAAAGATGCGCCGGTCTTCCGGCACGAAGCCGACGCCGGCATGGCAGATGCGGTCGGGCGTCAGGCCGGTCAGCGTCTCGCCGTCGAGCAGGATCGCGCCTTCGCTGGGGCGGACCCAGCCCGCGATGGTCTTGAGCAGCGTCGTCTTGCCGACGCCGTTGCGGCCGAAGATGCCGATGACCTCGCCTGGGCCCGCCGTGATATCGACGCCCTGGATGATGTGGCTACGGCCGTAATGGCTGTGCAGTCCGCTGATGGCGAGCATGGCCGGTTCCTCACGCATGTCCGAAATAGGCGGCCTGGACGGCAGGATCGGCCCGCACCAGATCGGGCGGGCCTTCGGCCAGCTTGCGGCCCTGATGCATGACCACGACATGGTCCGACAGGTCCATAACGAGGCCGATATCGTGCTCGATCAGGAGGATGGTGACGTCGTCGGTCAGGCTGCGCACGAGCCTGGCCGTCTCGGCCGTGTCGCCATGGCTCATGCCCTGCGTCGGCTCGTCGAGCAGCAGGATCTTCGGTTCCGAGGCGAGGCAGACCGCGATCTCGAGCCGGCGCTGGTCGCCATGAGAGAGGTTTCCGGCGAGATCGTCGCGCTTATGGGCGAGCTGGAAGCGCTCCAGCATCTGGCCGGTCTTGGCCAGCGCCCGCGTCGAGCGGCCGACAGGCAGAAAGGCGCGCCCGGTCGGCTCCAGCACCTGCGCCGCCAGCCTCAGGTTCTCTGCGACGGTGAGTTCCGGAAACAGGCTGGTGATCTGGAAGGAGCGCGAAAGCCCGGCAGCCTTGGTGCGCTCGGGCGCAGCACCTGTCATGTCGACGCCGTCGATCAGGACCTGGCCATGATGGGGTTTGAGCGCCCCGCTGATCAGGTTGAACAGAGTCGATTTACCCGCGCCGTTGGGGCCGATCACGGTCGTGATCCTGTGGCGCTGCGCCTGGAAGCTGACCTGATCGACGGCCTTGAGGCCGCCGAAGGAGATGCCGAGATCGCGAATGTCGAGAACCGGCTTCATGGGGAGGTCCTCGCGGTTTCGGCGACGATTGCAGGCAGGTCCGCGGGGGCTGCCATCGCAACGGCGGCAGGGCGCCGGCGCGAGAGCCAGGTTTCGATGGCGGGACGCACAACGCCCACCAGCCCCTTGGGCAGGAACATCACGCACAGCATGAAGAGCAGGCCGATGACGATGAGGTGGTGCTCGGTCCAGCTGCCGATGATCGATTTCAGGATGACGAGCAGGACCGAGCCGTAGATCGCTCCGATCAGCGTGCCGACGCCGCCGAGCACCACCGAGATCACCGCATTGCCGGAGGTCGCGAAGAACATCAGCTCCGGCGAGACGAAGCCGCGCAGCATCGGATACAGCGCGCCCGACAGCCCCGCGATCACGCCAGCCAGCACATAGGCCGCCATGCGCGCGCGCCAGACCGAGTAACCGAGGAACGGCACGCGCTTCTCGTTGGCCTTCAGCGCGGTGAGGACGCGGCCGAAGGGCGTGTCGAGCAGATAGGCGGTCAGCGCATAGAGCGCCATGATGATGGCGAGCACGATCAGGAAGAAGCCGACAGGGCTGCCCGCCGAGACCGTGAACGGCCCCAGCCCGATCTCGATAACGGGGATGCCGATCATGCCGTCGGAGGCGCCCAGTTCGCGGGTGTTGTAGACGACCTTGGCCATGACCTGCGCCAGGCCGAAGGTGATCAGCGCGAAATAGACGCCGCGCACCCGGTTGGCGATCAGCCCGCCGATGACGGCCGCGATCAGCGTCGCCAGGAAGGCTGCGCCCATGGCGAGCCAGAAGGAGGGCAGCTTCATCAACGTCAGAGCCGAGACATAGGCGCCGATGCCGAAATAGAGTGCCTGGCCGAGCGAGAGCGCGCCGGAATAGCCGAGCAGCAGATCGACCGAAAGGGCGAGTCCGGCGAAGATCAGCGCTTCCGTACCGAGCCGCAGATAGAAGGTGTCGCCAGTCGCAGCGCCCATGGCTGCAAGGCCAAGCGCGGCGAGGACGAAGAGCAGCGCGAGCAGATGGCTCGCGCGCATGGATTGCGTCAGCCGGTCATGCATGGCCGAGCCTCCCGAACAGGCCCTGCGGGCGGAAAACCAGAAAGGCGACCATGGTCCCGAATACGATCGGATCGGTCCAGACCGGCGAGATCACGAGGCTCGCCAGCGCCTGGACCTGGGTCAGCAGGAGGCCGGCGACGACCGCGCCCCAGATCGAGCCCATGCCGCCGACGATGACGACCGTGAAGGCGAGCAGGATGAAGTCGCGCCCCATGGTCGGGAAGACCGAGTAGATCGGTGCGAGCAGCACGCCGGCGAGCCCGGCAAGGCTGACGCCGAAGGCAAAGGTGCCGGCATAGACAAGCGAGACCGGCACTCCGAGCGAGGCCGCCATGTTGCGGTCGAAGGCGGCGGCGCGGACCATCGCGCCCAGCCGCGTCTTGTAGACGACAAAGGCCACGCCCAGCACGATCGCCGCGCCGACCAGAATGAGGAAGATCCGGTAGTTCGGCAGGATGATGCCGAAGATCTCGGTCGCGCCGGGGATTGGGGTTGGCGGGCGCTGGGTGTTGGCGCCGAAGACGATCTTCAGCACGTCCTCGACGATGAGGCCAAGGCCGAAGGTCACGAGCAGCGTGGTGACGTGGCGGTCCCTGGTGTCGAAGACCGGGCGGATCAGCAGCCGTTCCGCGGCCATGCCGAGCGGGATCATCAGGACCGGCACCAGCACCAGCAGGAACCAGAAGCCGATGCCGGCCGCGCCGAGCGCCAGCGCGGCATAGGCGCCGATCGCGTAGAACTCGCCATGGCTCATATTGATGACGTCGAGCATGCCGAAGATGATGGTCAGCCCCAGCGCCACCAGCACGACCGCGACCCCGAGCGCGAGCCCGTTGACGACCTGCGGGGCGAGGACGAATTGAAGATAGTCGACGGGGGTCATGGCGGGGCCTCGATGAAGGGCTCGGCGCTGTCGCCCCTCCCCATAAGGGGGAGGGGTCGTGCCGTGGCGGCTCAGAACCGCGTGCAGGTGTCGGGGCCGATGGCGTTTTCCGAGGAGACGTTGTCGATGATGTCGAACTTGCCCTTGGTCACGCGCACCACATACATCGGCTGCATGGCCTGGTGGTCGCCGGCGCGGATGGTCTTGGTGCCCTGCGGGGTCTGCCAGCTCAGGCCGCGCAAGGCCTCGCGGACCTTGTCGGTCTCGGTCGAGCCCGCCTTCTCGACGGCTGCCTTGTAGGCGAAGAGCAGGCCATAGCTATCGGCGCCGTAGAGATCGGGATCGGTCTTGTTGGCCGCGCGGAACGCGTCGACGAAGGTCTTGTTCGCGGGGCTGTCGATCTGCGGGGAATAGCCGACGCCGGTGGCGAAGCCCTCCGCGGCCGCGCCGATCGCGGTGATGTTCTGCGAGGTCACGGTGCCGGATGCGCCCACCACGGTCAGGCCCGAGAGCAGTCCGAAATCCTGCAACTGCGTCAGCAGCCGCACCGTGTCGTTGCCGGCGACGGAGGTGTAGAGCACCTGCGGGCGGGTCGCGCGAATCTGGCCGAAATACTGCGTGTAATCCTTGGAATCGAGCGGCGCGAAGACCTCACCGCCGCTCTGCGCTCCACCCTTCTCCGCGCTCGACTTGAAGGCGGCGACGGTAGAGCGGCCCATCTCGTAGTCGGGCCCGAGATAGTAGACCTTGGCCTTGGGCTTCTCCTTGGCGAGCCAGGCCGCGAGCGCCACCGACTGCTGCTCGGCACGCGCATTCACCCGGAACATGTTGGGCGAGCATTTGTCCGTGGTGATCGAGTCGGCGAAGGAGACCGTCGTTGCCGCCAGCTTGGCATTGCGCTCTGCGAGCTGGGCGACGGCGAGCGTCGAGCCGGAATTGACGGTGCCGGTCAGGAAGTCGACTTTTTCGACCTGGAACAGCTTCTCGGCCTTCTGCACGGCAACCGACGGGTTCGCCTCCTCGTCCTCGAACAGCAGATTGACCTGTCGCCCGGCGATGCCGCCGGTCGCATTGATTTCTTTCGCTGCGAGTTCGAGGCCCCAGCGGACCTGCTGGCCGATCGGCGTGTAGGTTCCCGAGAGCGGCGTGACCACGCCGATCTTGATCGGGCCCGACTGGGCGAATGCGCTCCCGCTCAGGGCTGTCGCGGCCAGCAGGCCGGCGGCGAATGTCGTCTTGGCTAATATCGTCTTGGCGGCGGTCTTCATGGTCGTTTCCCTCTTGCTTGGCTTGTTATGGTTGGACAGCTTCAGGCGGTCGCGCGGCGTGTCCTTCGCCGCGCGGATAGGCTCAACGCCCGCTGAATTTCGGGGCGCGCTTGGCGTGGAAGGCCTCGACGCCCTCTCGAAAATCGTCGGACTGGCGCAGGCGGCTGTAGCAATGCCCCTCCAGCTCGATCGCGATGGTGAGCGTCGAATCCTCGGTGTCGTTGAGCAGCTTCTTGGCGGTGCGCTGGGCGATCGGCGAGAAGCCGCGCAGTTCATCGACCAGTCGGTCGGTGGCCGCTTCCAGCTCGGCGTCGGGCACGCATTCGGTGGCCACGCCCCAGTCATAGGCCTGCTGTCCGGAGATGCGCTTCGAACGCATCACGATGTCCTTGGTCCGGGTGATGCCGACCATCTTCTGCAGCCGGGCGGAGCCGCCGGAGCCTGGAATCTGGCCGAGCTTCTGCTCGGGCAATGCGTATTGGCAGGTCTCCGAGACGATGCGGAAATCGCAGGCGAGCGAGATCTCGAAGCCGACCCCGAAGGCATAGCCGCGATTGGCGACGATCACCGGCTTGGTGCAGCGCGCCGGGGCGGCGATGTTCCAGGCGAGCTTGGAGACATGCTCGGGCGAGGCTTCGAGGAAGCCCTTGATGTAGCCGCCGGAGGAGAAGTTCTCACCGATGGCGCGCAGCACGATGACGCGAACGCGATCGTCCTCATCCAGCGCCTCGAACACCTTCCGCAACTGGTCGCGCTGCGGCATCGAGATCACATTCATCGGCGGGCGGCCAAGGATGATGTCGGCGCGCTCGCGGGCGGCGTCGATCTCGACGTTGAAGCCGTCCAGATCGGCCAATGCGGGATGAAGCGGGGTCGGGGCGTTCATAGGGTTGGTCTTTCGCTCGTTGTGAAGGGAGACGGTCATCCGGCGGTGGCGGGCTGTTCGCGTTCGTAGGCGCCGGCTACCAGTTCACGGCGCAGCAGCTTGCCGACGGGCGATTTCGGGATCGCCTTGACGAATTCGAAGCGTCGCGGGCGCTTGAAGTTGGCGAGCCCGGCTGCCTTGCAATGCTGGTCGAGTTCGTCAGTGGTGACCGGGCCCGCGCGCCGGACGAAGGCGACGACGATCTTGCCCCAGCGTTCGTCGGGCAGGCCGACGACGGCGACCTCGGACACGCCCGGATGCAGCGAGAGGCAGCTTTCGATCTCGACCGGGGAGACGTTCTCGCCGCCGGTGATGATCATGTCATCGACGCGGCCTGAGACGTAGAGGTCGCCATCGCCGTCGAAATAGCCGGTGTCGCCGGTGAAGTACCAGCCGTCGCGCAGGGACTTGGCGTCTGCTTCGGGGCGCTTCCAGTAGCCCTCGAAGGCCTCGTCGCTTGCCGCCAGCGCGACGATCTCGCCCTCTTCGCCGGCGACGGCAAGCTCGTCAGCCGAAGCCGCGCCGAGCTTGACCACGCGGATGAGCTGGTTCAGGCCGGCCCTGCCGGCACAGCCGGGCTTGCGCGCGGCGTTCTGGTTGATCGTGAAGGTATAGATTTCCGACGAGCCGTAGTGATTGACGAAGAGCTCCGGGGAAAAGGCCTCGGTGAGCTTGCGGAGCAGTCCGTCGGTCATCGGCGCACCCGCGAAGCCGAGCTTGCGCACGCTGGTCACGTCCGTCCGAGCGAAAAGCGGATGGTGAACGACGTCATGATAGAGCGTCGGCACGAGATAGAGATTGGTGATCGCCTCGGCCTCGATCAGCGCCAGCGCCTGGCCGACATCGAAGCGCGGCTGGCAGACGAAGACGCCGCCGATCAGCGACATGGCGATGAGCGAGCGCACGCCCATGGTGTGATAGAGCGGCATGACGCCGAGCGTGCGCTCGCCATTTGCATAAAGATTCTGGGCGACATGGGCGAGGCCCGCCATGCGCTCGGCTCGGTGCCGGCGTGGCACGCCTTTGGGCTTGGCCGTGGTCCCGGAGGTATAGAGCATCAGCGACCAGGCATCGGCGGCAACGCGCGGAACGGCTGTGGCGGCAGGCTGCGCCACCATCTCGGCGAAGGTCAGCTCGGCCTGGCCCGCATCGGCCCCCACAGTGATGCGCGGGATGGATGAGGCGAGCCGGCTCTCGCTGATCGCCGGCCCGGCGACGGCTTCGAACGCGATCGCTTTGGCACCGCAATTCTCGATGACGAAATCGATCTCGTCGGCTTTGGCGCGCCAGTTGATCGGTACGATGGTCAGCCCCGCGAACTGGCAGGCCCAGTGCAGGGTCGCAGCCTCCCAGCGGTTCTGAAGTACGGTCACGAGATGCTCGCCGGCCTTCAGGCCCATGCCGTCGAAGGCTGCGACCAGCGACGAGATCCGCGCGAGCCATTGCGCATAGCTCAACCGGACATCGGCATCGACGATCGCGAGCGCATCGGGATCGCGTGCGACGCTGGCCATGAAGCTGGTGCCGAGATCAAACATGGGCAGGTTCCGGGAGGGATGGCGCATCGCGCAACTGGGCGGCGGCATCGAGCGCGGCCCGGATGATCGGCGTGTAGCCGGTGCAGCGGCAGAGATGTCCGCTGAGGACCTCGCGCAGCTCTTCCTCGCTCGGGTGAGGCTGCTCGCGCAGGAAAGCGTCGAGCGAGATCAGGATGCCGGCGGTGCAGAAGCCGCATTGCAAAGCGTGGTGGCGGCGGAAGGCCGCCTGCATCACCGACAGCCTGTCGGCAGCGGGGCTCAAGCCTTCCACCGTCCTGACATCGCGGCCTTCGAGCTGTACCGCGAGCGTCAGGCAGGCACGCGCGGGTGCGCCGTCGATCTGGATGGTGCAGGCCCCGCAGACGCCGTGCTCGCAGCCGACATGGGTCCCGGTCGCGCCAAGGCCATGACGCAGCGCATCGGTTGCCAGCAGGCGCGGCTCGGCCTCCAGCGACACCGACCTGCCGTTCAACGTGAAGGCGACGCGGTGGCGCGCCGTAGCGTTCAGGCGCGACATGACCGCGCCTCCGCGATCGTCTCACGGCCGAGCGAGCGTACGAGGTCGCGGCGCAGCCGCGCGGTCGCATGGAAATCGTCGCGTGCGTCGAGATCCCAGGCAAAGGCGTTGAGCGCGTCCGAAAGGGCAGACCCGTCCAGCAAAGGAAAGCTGCGGCGCTCCGGCTTGTCGGCGACGCCTGCGACGGCGAGGTGAATCGCATCCGCCGTCACCACGGCCGCACAGCCGACGATGGCGAAATCGCCGTGGCGGCGCGCCACCTCCCTGAAGGCATGGCCGGTTCCGGGGCGGGCGGCCGGGAAGACGACCGCTTCGATCAATTCGTCGTCGCCCTTGTCGGTCACCATCATGCCGGCAAAGAAATCGCCCGCTTTCACGGTTCGGCTCGTCTTGCGCGAGCGCAGCCTGATCTCGCCCTCGAGCGCCACCAGGCAAAGCGGAATCTCGGCGCTCGGATCGGCATGGGCGGCCGAGCCGCAGACGGTGCCGCGTGCCCTCGTCTGGTAATGGCCGAGCCAGGGCAGCGCGGCCGCCAGCAGCGGCTGTTCGGTACTGAGGTCGGGCCGGCGCATCAGTGCGGCCTGCCGCACGCCGGCGGGCACGATGATGGCGTCGCCCTCGCGCCGAACCTTGTCCAGCTCGGGAATGCCCATCACGTCGATCAGCACGGCGGGCTTCGCCAACCGCATGTTCAGCATCGGCAGCAGTGATTGGCCGCCGGCGATGATGCGGGCATCCGATCCATGCCGGGCGAGCGCGTCCAGGGCCTCGGACAGGTCGCCGGCACGGATATAGTCGAAAGCCGCGGGCTTCATCCGCGCCTCCCCAACAAGCGGGCGAAGAAGCCGGTCTTGGCGCTTGCCGGGGCGGCCTTGCGCGCAAGCGCCGCGAAGAACTGCCCGATGATGGCCTTGGCCGCGCCGTCGAGCAGGCGTCCGCCGATGGCCGCAACCTTGCCGCCGACAGCGGCCTCGTAGCTATAGGAGATGACGGTCAGCCCGCCTTCGCCAGCCGACAGGATCACGCGGCCAGACCCGCCGCCGGCGCCGAGCGCGCCGGAGACCGAGCCGGTCAGCGTCGCGGCTTTTGGCTCATCAAGGTCCGAGAGCCTGATCTCGGCCTTGTAGCGGCCCTTCACCGGGCCGACGCCGAGCGTCACATCGGCTTTGAAATGAGTCTCCGACAGCTTCCTGACGCCGTGGCAGCCGGGGATGATCGATGCCAATTGCTCGGCATCGAGCAGCATCGCCCAGATCGCGTCAGGCGTGGCAGCGACCTTGGTCTGTCCTTCCCCGCGCAGCGTGCGGTCGCCGGGCTTGGCTGCGCCCAGCTCCGCCGCCCGGCCGCGATCCGATGCTGGCCTCGCCGGCTCGGGGGCGGCGACGAGCGCGGCGACCCGCGCCGGCGTCAGCGGCAGATTGAGTTCCGCGACCCCGAATGCGTCGGCCACGGCATTGGCGAGGCAGACCGGCGTCGACATGCAATTGCCTTCGCCGACGCCTTTGGCGCCGAGCGGCGTGAAGGGCGATGGCGTCTCGATATGCAGGATCGCGATATCGGGCGTCTCGGTCGCGGTCGGCAGCAGGTAATCGGCGAAGGTGCCGGTCAGGAAAGCGCCATCGTCGGCATAGGCGAGCTCCTCGTAGAAGGTCGCGCCCAGGGCCTGCGCGAAGCCGCCCCTGATCTGCCCCTCGACCATGCCGGGATGCAGCACGCGCCCGCAATCATGCATGGTGACATAGCGGTCGATGCGAACCTTGCCGGTGTCGAGATCGACCTCGACTCCCGCCATGTCGAAGATGAAGCCGTGGCAGAGCGAGGAGTTGACCTGGTCATCCTGCGTGGGCGCGGAGAGCTCCGGCGGCGTCCAGAAGGCGGTCTCTCGGATCGCCTGATCGACGCCGTCGGGCAGCAGCGCCGGCGACCAGTGCGAGAGCGCGGCGACGCGGCCGAAGGGCAGTGTTTTGGTCGCGTCGCCCGTCGCGAAGACGGCGCCGCCCGCAAAGCCGATCTGTGCGGGCGCGACTCCGAGCTGGCTCGCGGCGATCGCAGCCAGCTTGTCGCGCAGGCGGGTCGCAGCCAGATGCGCCGTGCCGGCGACGGCCGCCGCAAAGCGGCTGGAATAATTGCCTGATGCAATCGACCAGGCGTCCTTGCCCGTATCGAGATCGACGACGACGCTGATGGCCTCGCGCGGCAGGCCGAAGACATCGGCCACGACCTGCGCCAGCACCGTGCGGTGTCCCTGTCCCTGCGGCACCGAGGCGACATGGACGCTGACCGAGCCGACGGGATCGAGCGATACGGTCGCCGTCGCCTGCGCGCCGTTCTTGGGCCCGGCCTTCTGCCGCTCGGCTGCGGTGAGAACCGTGGTGATGTAGCCCATATTGGAGACGCTGGGCTCGACGGCGGCCGCAAAGCCGATGCCGTAGCGCCTGCCGGCGGCGCGGGCCTCATTGCGGCGCCTCTCCAGCTCGGCGAGCCTGCCGTCTGCCACGGCGAGGTCGATTGCTTTCACATAGTCGCCGGAATCGTAAAGCGCGCCGGAGGCTGTGCGGTAAGGAAACTGCCCGCGCTGAATGAGGTTGGCGCGGATCACGGCCAGCGGATCGAGCCCGAGCGCGACGGCGATGCGCTGCATCAGCCGCTCCAGCGCATAATAGACCTGCGGGCCGCCGAAGCCGCGCACGAGGCCGGTCGGGGCCTTGTTGGTCAGCACAACGCGGTTGCGGATGGTGAGATTCCGGACGTCGTAGGCGCCGGTCATGTTGCCGTGCATGCGGTAGAGCGTGGCGGGCTCGGGCGCACGCGGATAGGCGCCGCAATCCTCGACCTGGTCCCAGTCCAGCGCCATGATGCGGCCCTCGCTGGTGACGGCGGCCTTCAGCGTCGTGACGCGGTTCGTCGCCGCCACGGCGGCGCTCAGGTGCTCGAGCCGGTCCTCGATCCACTTGACTGGGGCGCCAGCTATCCGCGCTGCCACGCCGATCAGCACCGCATAGGGCGCGACGCCCTGCTTGACGCCGAAACTGCCGCCCGAATCCGGCGGCATGCGCAGGCGCAGCCGATTGCCCGGGACCTTCAGGCAGCGCGCCATCACTGCATGGATGCTGAACGGCCCCTGGAAATTCGCCAGGATCTCGTAGGCGTCCTCATGGGGATCGTAGTCGGCGACGACGCCGAAGGTCTCCATCGGCGAGCCGGTATTGCGCGGATAGGCGATCGAGACTTCGATGCGGTGGGCGGCCTTCGCGAAGGCGGCCTCCGGCTCGCCATAGCGAAAGCACCGGTCGCTGACGAGGTTGGCTCCGGCCTTGTCGTGGAGGATCGGCGCATCGGCCCGGAGGCTCGCCAGCGGATCGACGACGCAAGCGCGCGGTGCGTATTCGATCTCGATCGCGTCCAGCGCGTCCTCGGCAAGATACCGATCCTGCGCGACAACGATCGCGACCGGCTCGCCGACATAGCGCACGCGCTCGACGGCCATCGGCCAGTTCTCGACCGCGACCTTGAGGCCCGCAACCATCGGCGTCGTCAGCCTCGCGAGGTCGCGGCCCGTGACGATCGCGGCGACGCCGGGCATGGCGGCGGCAGTCGCAGCGTCTATGGAGAGGATATCGGCATGGGCATGGGGCGAGCGCAGGATGGCGGCATGGAGTGTGCCGGGCCTGACGCCGAGATCGTCGATGAAACGGCCACGGCCGGTCAGCAGGGCTGCGTCCTCGACGCGCTCCACCGATTGTCCCGTCCATGAGATGGTTTCTGGCCGCACCGACGCCTGCTCCCGATGACGCGCTCTTGATGGGCGTCTGGGGTGGGAGGCTCGGCGATCAGCGGTCGTGGCGCGATCCCGCAGGGTCTCGCGACTTACCGAAAAGTCTCAAAATGATGCGGCGGCGGAAGGCTTCCTACCGGCCCAGCCGCGCCACCTGCCTGAAGGCGCTCGGCGCGACGCTGCAGTGATCGCGGAAGAAGCGGGTGAAATGGGCGGGCACGCTGAAGCCGAGCCGGTCCGAAATCGCCGAGAAGGTCTCCTCGCCCTCGACGATCGCACCGACCGCCATCTCGACCTTGACGACGTTCAGGAAGACATGCGGCGTCACGCCGGTGGAGTCTTCGAAGATGCGAAAGAAATGCGCCCGCGAAAGACCTGCCTCCTTCGCCAGCCTGTCGATGCTCAGAGGAGCGGCCGGATCGGTCCGCATCAGCGAAATCGCCTTGCCGACGCGCCAGTCGATCGCATTGGCGCGCGCGATCTCGCGCAGCGAGGCGCCGATAGTGCGCCAGGGCGTGAAGCGCTCGATCACCGCGATCATCAGTTCCGAGAGCAGGCTCTCCTGCCGATGCGAGGCGCCGGGCTCGTGAACCATCTCGGCGGCAAGGTCGAGCGCGGTCTGGCGGATATGAGCCGTAACCTCGCCGGCCGAATGTTCGAAGAACCCCGGAGCGCCGCTCGCGGCCCAGTTCGGCCGGAATCTGCGCAGCCAGTCCGGCTCGATATACAGCGCCAGGATCAGTGCGTTCTTGCGGCGCGAGTCGTGAATATAGGCGTGGCTCTCCCAGGCATTGACCAGCACCGCGAGATCATCGGTCAGGGGCGCGACATGGTCGCCGACGAGGAACTGGGTATCGTCGCCATCGACCTTGAGCAGGACATGGCAATGGGGATGCGCGTGCCGGACCAGGCTTCGGTCCATGTCGAGCAACGCCACCCGCCCGAAGGCTCCATGCGCAATGCGCAAGGCATCCGACATGCCGTTTCCTCGCTCCGGCTGATTTCCAGCTCTTGATCCCCGTCCTCATACAGTAGCGGTCGCCTTACCGGTGCTGCAAGCATCGTTCCTGCGTGGACCGTTTCGAGATCATGCCGTGGCCGCACTCATGAAGCGTCGCTCGGCTGGCTCATCGACTGGCTCGCCTTCCCAGTGCTGCTCCCGTGACGGCGTCCACGCCAATGGGCCGAATCTCGTAGCCGGCGATATCGAGTGCCGCCGCGAGCGTGCGCAATTCGTCCGCCGTCGCGCAGGGCTGCGGCGGGCGCAACACATCGTTCGGGAGACGTCCCAGGAGCTTCAGGCAGGCTTTGAGGCGTGCGGTCGCGCGTCCGCCCGGCGCATCGCGATAGACGGCGACGGAGAGCGGATAGAGCTTTTCATGCACCGCCCGCGCCTGCGTCCAATCGCCGGCCTCGGCCGCGTTCCAGAGCGCAACCACGAGTTCCGGCACCACCGCTGCCAGGCTGACCTGGCTGCCGGCGCTGCCGATGATGTAGCTCGTCAGCAGATGCTCATCGCCCGAGCCCAGCACGCTGAAATCGGGGCGAAGCGCCCGGATCAGCCGCAGATTCTCCTCATAGGCCGCCACTTCCCAGCTTCCCTCCTTGATGGCCAGGAAGCGCGGATCCGTGACCAGGCGGCCCAGCACGGCCGGCGAATAGGCCATGGCACCGGCGCTGACCGGCGCGCCGTAAAGCATCAGCGGCGCGCTCGTGGCGTCGCGCACGCGCTCGTGATGCTCGATCACGCAGGCATCGGCATGCCCGAGCGCCCAGCTATTGGGCGGAAACACCAAGAGCCCGTCGGCGCCGGCCTCCTCCAGCACGGCCGCTTCGCGCGCCGCCTCCAGGCTGGATTCGTGGTTCACGCCGGAGACGATGAGGCACTCATGCGGGCAATGCTCGCGGGCGATCTCGACGACACGCTGCTTCTCGGCCAGCGAGAGCACGAAATTCTCGCCGGCATGGCCGTTGACCAGCAGCCCATTAATGCCGGGAACGGCGGTGACGGACGCAATATGCTGCGCCAAGGCGGCCTCGTCGATCGAGAAGTCCGGCTTCATCGGCACGATCGTCGCCGCATGGATGCCGCGCAGGCGTTCGGAGAAGGGCTTGGTTTCGGAATAGGATTTGGTTTCGGATAAGGACTTGGTCATGCAGGGCCTCGCGGGGCGTCGCCCGGCGCAAGCAGGCGATCGATCGGAAAGAGCGGAAGTTCGGGTTCGCGCCCGAGCAGGTGGTCGGCAAGCAGGCGCGCGATATAGGGGCCGCTCGTATAGCCGGAGTGGACGCTGCCGCAGACATAGGCGCCGTCAACGCCGGGAACGGGGCCGACGGCCGGCAGCGCATCTTTCGTCTCGGCCTCGAGCCCGGCCCAGGCACGCGCCAGCCTTGCGCTCCGCAGCGCCGGAATGGCGTGGCAGGCCAGGCGGACATTGCCGATGAGCCGGTCGGGCAAGAGCTCGACGCCGCCTCGCTCGCGATCACCCAGGCCCTGCCAACCGCCGCCGATCACGACGGTGCCGTGCGGATATTGCTTCAGCGAAAGCAGGCCGTTGGCGATGCCGACGACGGTGCGCATGACAGGGGCGACACGCTCGCTGACGGCGAGCTGGTTCACCAGCGTCTTGATCGGCAGATGCACGCCAAGCCAGGCCAGCATGGGTTCGAGCCAGACACCACCCGCAAGGACGATGCGACGCGCGCGCACCAATCCGGTTGGCGTCTGCAGGGCGAAGCTGCCCGCCTCGCGCGCGACACCGGTGACGGGCGCGTATTCGCGCAAAGCGACGCCTTCGCCGAGAAGCGCGCGGCGGTAGGCAAGCCCGGTCAGATAGGCGTTGGCGAAGCCATCGACACGGCAGTAGCCGGCCAGCCGCACCTTGTCGGAGACGCCTGGCTCGACCGCGCTGGCCTGTGCGCCCGTGATCAGCTCGATCGGCGCTCCCGCCTCGCGCCGCTTGCCGGCGCGATAGGTCAGAAGCTCCTCCTCCCGCTCGGTGAAGGCAAGCGAGAGCCCGTCGCAGACCACGACCCCGACCTCATGTCCGAGCCAGTCGCGCGCCGAGGCCCACATCGCATGGGCGCGAAGCGCATAGGGGATCAGCGCGACCCGCGTCATCTGCATCGTCAGCGTGCCGGCATTGACGCCGGATGCCTCGCGGCAGAGGGCGCCGCGCTCGAGCAGGGTCACATCCATGCCGCCGCGCGCCGCGAACAACGCGACGGTCGCACCATGCACTCCTCCCCCGACAACGGCGAGATCGCGGATCACAGGGGGGCGGGCTCCGGAATGGGGATGTCGGAATAGTCGAACGCTCCCATCAGGGCGTCGAGCGGCACGGGGCGCAGCGGCGGTCGCCCGGTCCAGTAGCCGGCCTGCTCGCGCGAGCCGAGCTTGCCCGCCAGCAATTCCGCAGTGACGTCGCCGCACATGCGGCCCTGGCACGGGCCCATGCCGCAGCGCGTGAAATGCTTGAGCTGATTCAGGTCATGCGCGCCCGCTTCATGCGCCGCATCGATCTCGCCGCGCGTCACATCCTCGCAGCGGCAGATGACCGTTTCCGGCGCGATCGCCGCCACCTGCGCCGGACGAAGCGCCATGATGCCGGCCATCGCGTCCGAGAAGGGGCGGCCACGCGATATCGCGGCCAGGATCGGATCTGCGATCTGCGCAAAGCGGTCGGCAGGCACGGCGCCGGCATCATGGGCAGCGGCGAGGCCCGCCAGACGCCCGGCCTGCTCGGCGATGATGGCGCCGCGCAGGCCAGCGCCGTCGCCACAGGCAAAGAGGCGCTCGACCGTCGTCCGGCCATAGGCGTCGAGCACCGGGACGAAACCACCACGCAGGCGATCGAAACGATGTTCGGCGCGCAGGAGCTTCGTGACCTCGGCGCCCGGAACGAGCCCGTGGCCGATGCAGAGCGCGTCGGCCTCAAAGGTGATCTCCGGTCCGCTCGCATAAGCCCCGTCACGACCGACAGGCGCGATCACGATGCGCTCCAGCGCATGTTCACCCTGCGCCGCCTTCACGGCATGGCCGAAATAGACTGGAACGCGCGCTGCGCCGATCTTCGCCGCCCAACCAAGGCCACGCCCGAGCAGCCTTGGCTGCGTCGCCAATGACGGCAGGGCAGCGAGCCAATCGCGGCGGCCGGCGAGATCGATGATCCCCGCCACCTCACCGCCGAGCTTGAGGATGCCGGCCGCGACAGCGACGAGAAGCGGTCCGCAACCGGCGACGACGACTTTTTGCCCCGGTGTCACGCCCTGCGACTTGATCAGCACGGTCGCGGCGGCAAGGCCGATGACACCCGGCAAGGTCCAGCCCGGAAATGGCACGACGCGCTCATGCGCGCCGGTCGCAGCGATCAGGCTCGGCGCCTCGACGGTCTCATTGCCTTGTGGACCGAGTGCATCGACTCGAAAGCGTCCACCGACCGACCAAATGCGGCGACTGAGCCGCAGATCCACACTCGAGGCAGAGATCTCGGCCCTCAAGGCGTCGCCGCTACGCGCCTCCGCTGAGACGGGCAGGACTGTGAGGCCAGGCAGCGGCTGGCGCCAAACCTGTCCGCCGGCACCGTCCTGTTCGTCCAGCAGGACTACCTTCAGCCCGACCTGCGCTGCCGCCATTGCGGCATTGGCGCCCGCCGGACCGGCTCCAAGCACGATCAGGTCATGCGTCACGGCACGCCCCTCAGCTCGACCGCCATGCCGGCGCGCACCGGCGTCAGACAGGCCTGCCGCAGGGCGCCATCGACGTGGAGCAGACATTCCTGGCAGACGCCCATATGGCAGAAAGCGCCTCGCGGAGCCCCGCCATGGGGGCTCGCGCGCAAGCGCAGGCGCCCGGCCAGGGCAAGCGCCGTCGCGAGCGGATCGCCTGCGCGCGCCGAGATGCTCTCGCCATCGACCATGATCGCGACGAGCGGCCGCTCATCCTGCACAAGACGCTTCATCACCGCGCGAACCCATCCTCGCCTGCCTGCGGATCGAGCAGGCCGTGACGCCATTTGCGACTTTACAGATCGCATGAATGTATACAAACTGTCTACCGTTCATGCAATGGCGGCGGCGCTAAATCCTGCCATCGCGCAACGGCTCTTCGGGAGAATGCAAGCATGTTGAAGAAGTTGCTCGCCGCCGGCGCTGTCGCCATCGGCTTGACGGGCCTGGCCGCCCCGGCTTCGGTCGCGGCACGGACACTGGACGAGATCATCAAATCGGGCACGATCCGCGTCGGCGTGAACCCGACCTTGCCGCCGCTCGGAAAGTTCGACGACAAGAACGAGATCGTCGGCTTCGACGTCGATTTCGCCGCCGAGATCGCCAAGACGCTCGGCGTCAAGCTGGAGGTGGTTCAGACCGGCTCGCCGGACCGCATCCCCTTCGTGGTGTCCGGCAAGATCGACTTCGTGATGGGCGCGATGACGCGCAATCCCGAGCGCGCGAAGGTCATCGACTTCACCGTTCCGGTCCACACCGAGGTGCTCGGCGTCCTGACCACCAAGGACAAGCTCTTCACCGACTGGAAGCAGTTCAACGAGCCGTCCGTCACCTTCGTGCAGGTGCGCGGTTCGACGCCGGTCAAGTTCATCGAGGACAACCTCAAGAACGCCAAGGTCACCCTGCTCGACAACTACCCTGATGCGGTACGCGCGCTGGCGCAGGGCCGCGGCACGGCCATGATCGACGTGATCGATTTCATGGGCGAGCACATGGCCAAGCACAATGTCGAGTGGAAGGTCGTCGAAACGCCGATCGACATCTACTATTGCGGACTTGGCGTTTCCAAGGCTTCGACCGGCCTGAAGGACTGGCTCAACGTGGCGATCTTCGAATTGCACCGCCGCGGCAAGACCGACGAGATCTGGAAGAAGTGGTTCGGCATGGACATGCTCAAGCCGGTTGGCGCCACGCCCTATTTCTGATCGCGGACAAGGCCTGTCCGGCCGGGATCCTGTGTCCCGGCCGGATCAGCCATTCGGAGCGCAATGAGCTACACGCTGCAATATGGCCAGATCTGGCCCTATCTTCCGCGCCTTTTCGACGGCGCGTGGATCGCGTTGCAGATCGCGGTTCTCGCCTTCTGCGGCGGGCTCGCCATCGGGACTGCCTGCGCGGCGGTGAAATCCTTCGGGGCGCGCTGGCTCGTCCGCATCGTCAATGTCTATGTCGTGTTCTTCACCAACACCCCGCAACTGGTGCAGATCTACTTCCTCTATTTCGCGCTGCCTGACATGGGCGTGCTGCTGTCCTCCTTCGCGGCCGTGCTCATCGGCATGACGCTGAATGCCGGAGCCTATCTCACCGAAATCCAGCGTGCGGGCTTCGAGAGCCGGCGCGTTTCCGAGATGGAGGCGGCCGAGGTGCTCGGTTTCTCCAGGCTCCAGCAAATCCGCTATGTGATCCTGCCGCATATGGCACGCGTCCTGTTTCCGCCGCTGTCGAACCACTTCATCATCATGACGCTGGGCACCTCGATGGCAGCCGTCTTCGGCGTCGAGGAGTTGACCGGCCAGGCCTTCAACATCAATTCGCAGACGTTCCGGTCGATCGAGATCTTCTCGGTCACTGCGCTGTTTTATGTCGCGCTGACGCTTGCGGCTTCCGTGCTGCTTGCCGCCATTGGCCGCTATGCCTTCCGGGCTCGCACGGGGCTGATCTGATGCTGTCGCAGATCATCGAGGAGTGGCCGCGCTTTGCGACCTATTACAACCTCGTCTTCATCGCCAAGGCGGCCCTGACGACGCTTGCCCTCTCGGCGCTTGGCTGTGTCGTCGGCTCGCTGCTCGGGCTCGCTTTGGCCGTGACGCGCCTCACTCATGGCCGGGCCCTGCTGCCGTTGCGCCTGCTTGCGATCGGCTTCACCGAGCTGTTCCGGCGCGTGCCCTTCCTGGTCACGCTGATGCTGTGCTTCTTTGCCTTCCAGGCGACCGGAGCCGATGTGCCGCTCTTCGTCGTCGCGGCCGTGACCGTGACATTGATCGCCGGCGCCTTCCTGGGCGAGATCGTTCGCGGCGGCCTGAATGCGGTCCATCGCAATCAGTGGGAGGCGGCGGCGGCGATGAATTTCAGCCTGACCGAAACCATCCGCTATGTGGCGCTGCCGCAGGCCTGGCGCCTCATCCTGCCGCCCGCCTTCGGCTTCTTCGTGATGTTCATCAAGGACACGGCGCTGGCCTCGCAGATCGGCGTGGTGGAGCTCACCTTCGTCGGCAAGGTCCTCAACAACAAAGGCTTTTCGGCCGCGCTCAGCTTCGGCGCGATCCTTGTCGTCTATTTCGCAATTTCCTATCCGCTGGCCCGCTTCGGCGCCAGGCTGGAGGCCAGACTTGCACCATCTCGACATCGCGGGGCTTGACGCCCATTACGGCAAATTGCCCGTGCTCTCCGGCATCGACCTGACGGTCGGCCGGGGCGACATCATCGGGCTGATCGGGCCGTCAGGCTCCGGCAAGAGCACGATCCTGCGCGTGCTGATGGGGCTGCTGCCGCCATCGGGCGGCGCCGTCAAACTCGACGACGAGCCCGTGAATTACGCCGATCAGGCAGCGCTGCGCCGCCTCCGCGACCGCATCGCCATCGTGTTCCAGCAATACAACCTCTTCCAGAACATGACGGTTCTGGAAAACGTGACCATCGCACCGGTGAAGATCAAGAAGCGGCCGCGCGCCGAGGTCGAGGCGGAGGCCAGGGCCTTGCTGAGCAAGGTCGGCCTGGGCGACAAGCTCGCGCGCTATCCCGACGAATTGTCGGGTGGCCAGCAGCAGCGTGTCGCTATCGCCCGCGCGCTGGCGCTGAAACCGGAGATCCTGCTGCTCGACGAGGTGACGGCAGCGCTCGATCCGGAGCTGGTCTCGGAAGTCCTGGACACGATCCGGGTGTTGGCGCGGGAGGGCATGACCATGCTGATTGTCTCCCATGAAATGGCCTTCATCCGCGAAGTCGCCTCGAAGGTCGTCTTCATGGCCGACGGCCGTGTCGTCGAGACCGGTTCGCCTGCGCAGATATTCGACGCGCCGCACCATCAGCGCACGCGCGATTTCGTCTCGAAGATCCTGCGCCACTGAGCGACCGGCCGTCACCTTTGCCCGCGTTCGGCGCGGGCGCAGACTCAGCGCACGTTGTCGAGCGCCGACTTGCCGAGGCTGCGGATATGGTTCTGCACCGCCCGGCGCGAGGCCTTGGAATCCTCCCGCTCCAGCGCCTCGACGATTTCCAGGTGCTCGGCCGAATCCGGTTCGAGCCGATCGGCCAGGCGCGCGATTTCGAACAGCCGCGTCGTGACCCGCAGCTTTCGGATCAGCCCGGCGAGCACATCATTGCCGCAGTGGCGGGCGAACAGCTCGTGCAGATTGTCATCGGAAGCCCAATGCGCATCGGTATGATAGGGCACTGTCGTCCGGAGCTGGTTGATCTCCAGCTTGACCTTGACCAACTCGCCCGCCGGAATCCGGCCAGCCGCCAGCGACGCCGCCTCCGGCTCGAGAAACTCCCGGCATTTCAGGCTCTGCAGATATTCGCCGAGATCGACATTGCGCACCAGATAGGAACGCCCGGTCCCCTTGATGACGAGGCCTTCGCCTTCCAGCCGCTGCAGGGCCTCGCGCAAGGGGGTGCGCGAGATGCCGAGGCTGTCGGCCAGGCGTGCCTCGACGATCATCTCGCCGCCGCGCAGATGGCGTCGGCGGATCATCTCCGAAATCGCGTTATAGGCGAGGTTCGACAAATTGAAGCCGCCGGCCCGGACGATTTCTGTCTCCCCGGCCTCGGCTTGATCGACTTCACTCATGATTGGGTCCGGCCCTCGAAACCGCGCTTCGCATAGGGTGAGCGGGCGCGTGACAGGTGAATGCCATGCCCCTTTTTGCCGATGAGAGCGCCGTCCTCGACCACGACGCGGCCCCGGACCATGGTGAGAACCGGCCAGCCGATGATCTCGCGTCCTTCATAGGGCGTATAATCGGCGCCATCCTGGATCAGATCATGGGTCAGCGTGACGCGCTTCTGCGGATCCCAGATCGCGATATCGGCATCGGCGCCGACCGCGATCGTGCCCTTGCGGGGATAGAGCCCATAGGTCTTTGCAGGATTGGCCGCCGTGACCGCGACGAAGGTCTCGAGATCGATCCGCCCCTTCGAGACACCTTCTGAAAACAGGATCGGCAACCGCGCGCCGACGCCCGGAATGCCGTTCGGCACCCAGCGGAAGCTCGTCTTGCCCTTGGGCACGAGCTTGCCTTGCGGATCGTCATAGCGGAACGGGCAGTGATCGGAGGAGAAGATCGTGAAGGCGCCGTTGCGCAGGCCCTCCCAGCAGGCGTCCTGGCTGGCCGTATCGCGCGGTGGCGGCGAGCAGACATATTTCGCGCCCTCCATGCCGAGCCCGTCGAGATCCTTCTCGGTGAGGACGAGATATTGCGTGCAGGTCTCGCCGAGCACGGTCAGGCCCTTATCCTTGGCCCAGCGGATCTGCTCCATCGCCTCGCGGTTCGAGACATGCACGATCATCACCGGCACGTCGACGAGCTCGGCAAGCGAGATCGCGCGGTGCGTCGCCTCGCGCTCGACCGCGATGGGGCGCGACGTCGCGTGGTATTTCGGCGCGATCCGCCCGCCGCGCTCGAGCTGTTCGGTCATGAAGCGAATGGCATCGTAATTCTCGGCATGGACCATGACGAGCGCGCCGGTCTCGCGCGCGACCGACATGACGTCGAGAATCTGGCGATCGTTCAGGGCAAGCCCCTCATAGGTCATGAAGATCTTGAACGAGGTGTAGCCATCCTCGACCAGGGCCGGCAGCTCCTGGCCGAGAAGCTGCTCGCTCGGATCGGAGATGATCATGTGGAAGCTGACATCGACATGGCATTCGCCATCGGCCTTGGCATGATAGGCCTTCAGCGTCTCGCGCATGGAACAGCCCTTCTCCTGCAAGGCGAAGGGCATGATGGTGGTGGTGCCGCCGAGCGCCGCGGAGCGCGTGCCGCTCTCGAAATCATCGGCCATCACGATGCCTTCGCCCGAGGGTTGCGCGATATGGACATGCGCATCGATCCCGCCCGGCAGCACGAGCTTGCCTGTGGCGTCGATCACCTGCACAGCGTCGCCGAGGCTCTCGCCCAACGCCACAACCCGTCCGTCACGAATGCCGACATCGCACATGATTCGGTCTGCCGCCGTGACCACTGTGCCGCCGTGGATGATGGTGTCGTAACTTGCCATGCTCGTTTCATTCCCGCTTGCCGAGAGCGAAATGTATACAAACTGCACGCAAAAGGAAGGTTGCATTCCGCCCTCTGCGGCCTTTTGACCAGGCTAGACGGCGTCATTGCAAGCGGCCTCAAGACCCGGCTAGCGAAGCCTACAGAAAACTAGACCAGGCGAGCAGATCATTCAGTGCAGCCCAGACGCCCGCCACGAGCGATATCCGGATGGGGCTCCGGCCTGAAGCAGTCGAGCAAACGCCAAGAGACTGTTTGGAACCTCCAACCCTCATCCTGAGGAGCCGCGAAGCGGCGTCTCGAAGGATGCTCCAGATGGTTCCGGAGCCTCCTGGAGCATCCTTCGAGACGCGCTCCTGCGGAGCGCTCCTCAGGATGAGGGCTTGCGGAGTTTCCCAACGGGCGCTTTGTGCCGCGTCTGTCCGGCTGCGGGTCGCCAACAGCCTGGGATGACGCGGCCGCCCTGGCGCGGCCGGGATCGCACCTGTCTTCAGGCGGCCTGATCCGCGACCCAGCTCGTCAGCACGGCGCAGGCGTCGAGGAAATCGTCGATTTCCATCTCCTCATGCGGGTTGTGGCTGCCGTTTTCGTTGCGCACGAAGATCATGCCGACGGGGACGCCGGCCGCTGCGAAAGCCGCTGCGTCATGCGAGGCGGGGCTTCCCATCATCGTGCCGGGCAGGCCCAGGCTCTGCGCCGCGGCCTGGAGCTGGGATGCGATTGCGGGGTCGACCATGCCGACACTGGCGGAGGCGCGCGGGCCCAGGGCGAAGCTCACATGTCGCCGCGCCTCGATCTCGCTGACGATCGCCAGCATGCGCTCCTCGAGATGCGACAGCACGGCGGGATCATAGGCGCGCACATCGAGGCTGAAATCAAAGGCGCCGGGCACGGTGGTCAAACCATGCATGGTGGGGTCGGTGTGGAAGCGGCCAAAGGTGATGGCGAGCGGGATGCCGGTGGCTTCCTGCTCCGCCCAGAGCCGGTCGAGCGCCATCGCCAGTTCCGCGCCGGCCATGGCGGCGTCGCGGCGGAAGCGGCGCGGCGTGCCGACATGGTCGTGGCGTCCATTGATGCGGGCGTTGGGATAACGGAAATTGCCTGGGATGCCGCTGCAGATGGCGAGCGGTAGGCTGGCCTCGACCAGGCTCGGGGCCTGTTCGATATGGACTTCGAGGAAGGCGCGGATCGTCGCGGGATCGAGCTCCCTGCGGCCGTGCCGGAGCGCCTCGACATCGCCGCCGCATGCGGCGATGTGGCTGGCGAGATCGCGCCCGGTGTCGATCCGCTTGGCGTCGAGGGCGCCATTGGGCAATGTGCCCAGCGCCGAGCGGCTGCCGATATAGGAGACCTCGAACCAGACGCTCTCCTCGGCGCGCACGCCCATCACGGTGATGTCGCAGCGCGGGCGTAGTCCCAGCGCCTTCATGGCGGCGATGACCGTCAGCCCCGCCACGACGCCGGCCGCGCCGTCGAAATTGCCGCCATGGGGCACGCTGTCGAGATGCGAGCCGAGCAGGATGCGCGGCGCGCCCTGCTCGCTGCCCGGCCAGGTCAGATAGGTGTTGGCGGCGGCGTCGCGACGGATCTGCAGTCCTTCATCCGCACCATGACTGGCGATGAGCTCATGCGCGAAATTCTCGCCCGCGCCATAGGTGTCGCGCATGATGCCGGGCTCAGCCCGGCTGCCTTCGGCCAGACGGTCGAACAGGCTTTCGACAACCGGGCGCTGGGCTGCGATCGCTGTCCTGATGGCTTCGGGAGAGATGGGCTTCATGGGCATTGTCCGGCTTGGGTCTGGTCGTATTCGGGCCTGATCGTGTTTGGGCCTGATCGTGTTTGGGCCTGATCGTGTTTGGCGGTGAGGGGTGTCGCTCACGCGTCGAGCCAGCGCAATTCGCCTTGCGGTGGCGCGATGTCGGGATTGCTGGCGATCATCCGCTCCCAGACGCGCTGGGTGACGGCCTGGGCCTCATCCAGCAAGGCCTGTTCGTCGATCGTCAGCACCTTGCGGTCGCGCATCACGAACTTGCCGTCGACGATGACGGAATGGACGATGCCGGGATGGCCGTAATGCACGAGATTGGAGACCAGGCGGATCAGCGGCCGCATCACTGGCTGGTTGAGGTCGATGATGGTGAGATCGGCCTTCTTGCCGGCTTCCAGCGAACCGATCTGGTCCTGCGCGCCGACCGAGCGGGCGCCGTTGCGCGTGATCATGTCGAGCATGTCCTGCGGCTGGGGATCGAGGCCGCCTTCAGTGGCGCGGCCGCGCCCGCCGCGATGCAGGATCAGGCCGATCTTGAGGGCGTGGAACAGATCCTCGGTCATGTTGTCGGTGCCGAGCGCGATGTTGACGCCGGCGTCGCGGATCAGGCCGATGGCGACGGTGTGCGGGCCCTTGCGCGAGGAGTTGGCCGGGTTGTGGGCCATCTGCACGCCGCGCTCGGCGAGCAGCGCGATGTCGGTGGGCGTGCAATAGGTCCAGTGGGCGCAGGTCAGGTCCGGGCCAAGGAAGCCCTCGCGGTCGAGATAGCTGGCCGGGGTCAGGCCATGGGCGGCCTTGACGGCTGCGATCTCGCCCGGGCTCTGCGCGAGATGGCAGGTGCGGGTGAGGCCGTGACGCTCGGCCATGTCCTTGAGCTTGCGCAGCATGGCGGGCGAGCAGTTGTCGGGCGCATGCGCCGCGATCTGGCAGTTGACGCGGCCGTTGCGGGCGCCGTTCCAGCTCTCGATCAGCCTCTGCGTGCGGTCGAGGAAGCCCTGTCCGAAAGCCTCGTCGACGCCGTATTCGCCGAAGCGGATTTTTCGCGTGTCGATATCGGCGCAGCTTTCCGACAGCCAGAGCCTCAAGCCCGTATCGGCCATTGCGCCGGCATAGGAGGGGACGTGCCGGAACGGATCGACCAGCGTCGTCGCGCCGCTGCGGATCGCCTCCAGGCAGCCGAGCGAGGCCATCACCGCCCGCTCATGATCGCTCATCGCATAGGAGACCGGCGACATGTAGCGGTAGATGATTTCGCCATCCCAATCCTCGACCGTGCCGCGCAGCGCGGTCAGGACGGTGTGGGTATGGGCGTTGATGAAGCCCGGCAGCACGGCGAGCCCGCGCCCGGGGATGCGCTCGCAATCCGGATAGGCCTGCTCCAGCGCTGCCGTCTCGCCGATCGCGGCGATGCGGTCGCCGATGATGGCGATCGCGCCGCGCTCGATGATGCGCCGCTCGTCGTCGCAGGTGACGACGGTCGTATCCGTGATCAGCAGGTTCATCGCGCGCATCCCATCGGGCTGGCCTCAGCTCCGCTTCACATTCCAGAACACGGCGGTGCCGTTCATGATGCCGCTGAGGTCGGTGCGGAAGAGGGTCGGCTGCTTGTACTGGCCGATCGGGTAATAGGGCACCTCCTCAAAAGCGGTCTTCTGGATTTCGTCGCAGATGCGCTTCTGCCCGGCATCGTCGCCGGTCGAAAGCCATTGCGTGCGCAGGGCCTCGATCTTCGGACTGGAGACCCAGCCGGGGAAGGCGCCGTCGCCGCGCAAGGTCGAGTGGACCAGCGGGTTGAGCCAGTCCATGCCCTGCCAGTTGCCGACAAAAGCGTTCCAGCCACCTTGGTCGGCCGGGCCCTTGTTGACGCGGCGCTTGAGCACCGAGCCGAAATCGAGCGCGGTGTATTCGACATTCATGCCGGCCTGCTTCATCACATCGGCCGCGATGTCGCCGAGCGGCTTCTGCGCCAGCGAATCGGCCGGCACCAGCAGAACGACCTTCTCGCCGGTGTAGCCCGCCGCCTTGAGGTCGCGCTTGACCTTGTCGTAGTCGCGCGGGCCGCGGAAGATATCGAGACCGACCTTGCTGCCCATCGGCGTGCCCGGCGTGAAGTAGCCGAGCGGGCTGTGACGGAAGGCGGGATCGTCGCCCGCCACCGCGATCATGAAGGCCTCCTGGTCGATCGCGCCGAGAAGAGCGCGGCGGATCGCCGGATTGTCGAAGGGCGGCTGCAGATGGTTGACCCGCATCTGGCAGGTGAAGCCGAGCGGATCGAGCACGGCGGTACGGACGGATTTGCTGCGGGCGACGATGGGCAGCAGGTCGTGCGGCATCGCCTCCTGCCAGTCCTGCTCGCCGGCCTGCACGGCCGAGGTGCCGGTCGCGGCATCCGGCATGGTCGTCCATTCCACGCGGTCGAAATTCACGATCTTGGGGCCCGAGGTCCAGTCCGCCGTGCCGCCCTCGCGCGGCTTGTAGCCGGCGAAGCGCTCATAGACGTTGCGCGCGCCAGGCACCCGCTCATCGGCCTTGTAGCGGAAGGGGCCCGAGCCGATCACCTCGGGAATGAGCTTGAACGGATCGGTATTGGCGAGCCGCTCCGGCATCATGAAGCAGACCGGCGCGGAAACCTTGCCGAGTGCATAGGGCAGATAAGGGAAGGGCGCCTTGAGGCGGAAGCGGATCGTCCTATCGTCGGGCGCGGAGAGTTCGTCAGTCGCCTGCATCAGCGCGTCGCCGGCCGCATCCCGCTTGGCCCAGCGCTTGATGCTGGCGACGCAATCGCGCGCCGTGACCTTTTCGCCGTCATGCCAGGCGAGGCCGTCGCGCAGGGTCAGGTTCCAGAGCTTGCCGTCATTCTCGACCGTATGCCCCTCGACCATTTGCGGCGAGATCTCGAGCCTGGTGTTCATGCCGTAGAGCGTATCGAACACCATGAAGCCATGGGTGCGGGAGACCTGGGCGGTCGCGTAGATCGGGTCGGTGAAGGCGAGGTCGATCACCGGAATGAATTTCAGCGTCGTCGCTGACGCAGCCCGCACCAGGGCCGGGCGCGAGACGAGGCCCGTTGCGGCCGTGCCTGCGAGGAAGTGACGACGATTCAGCATTATGGGTCTCATCAATGATGGCGGCGTGGGCGCAAGCCTTGCCCACGCGAGCGCACTGATGCGGATCGCCAGGGCCGGTGCGGCAGGGACTGTGGAACGCCCGGCGTTGCCGGGATGATGTGCGCAGCGAGACTGTGCGGCAGGCACTGTGGCCGGGCAATGCCCGCGCCTATGCTTTATTCGGGGCCGCCATTTGCCGGGCGAATACCGTCAGGCGAGCTTGCCCGCGACCTCTCCGACAACGACGCGCACCTCACGCAGGAAGGCTTCGGCGGCGCGTGACAGGGGCCGCTTGCGCGAGCTCACCACGGAGGCGGAAACCTGCACGGCGGGCTCGAAGGCCCGGATGGCGAGGTTGTAATGGCCGCTGAACAGCGGCGACAGCGGATCGACCACGGCGACGCCGACGCCGTTCTCGGCGAGCACGCAGGCCGTGTTGCAGTAGCGGACCTCGACGGCGAAATTGAAGGGCTCCCCGGCCTCGGTGAAGGCCTGGCGCACGATGGTGCCCATCCTGCTGCCGCGCTCGAGCGCGATGAAGGGCACGCTCCTGAGGTCGCTGGGATAGATCGTGTTCTTCTCGGCGAGCGGGTGGTCGGGCCGCATCACACACACCATCCGCTCGGAGAAGAAGACCTCGGCGTTGAGCGCGCGGTTTTCGTTCAGCCCCATGACGAAGCCCAGCTCGGCGACGCCGTTCTCGACGCTGTCGATGACATTCTCGAAGCGGCGCACATCGAAGAACACCCGCATCTTCGGCCGCTTGGCGAGGAAGCTGCCGAGCGCGCGGGGAATGACACTGTAGCCCAGCGGCGGCGTGGCGATGAGCCGGACATGTCCGGCCCGGTTCTCCTTCAGATCCTGGACCTTGGCTTCCAGGGCGGCATGCATCTGGAAGATCGGATCGGAGTCCTGGTAGATCGCCCGCGCCTCGGCGGTCGGGAACAGGCGGTTGTTGACCCGCTCGAACAGCGGGAAGCCGACCTGGCCTTCCAGATGCTTGATCGCGTTGCTGACGGCGGGTTGGGACAGGCCCAATTCCTGGGCGGCCCTCACCGTCGTCTCGCATCGCATGACGGCGCGCAACAGCTCGATCTGACGCAGGTTCATATTCTTGCTCTGAATAGTGTCGGGGTGACCCTATTTCAGGAGCAAATCATATGCCAGCTCGGGATGCCGTTCACGTCCAGCGCAAGCTGGGCGGCGAGAGTTCATCGACCGAACGGCCGGCCCAATCCAGCGAGGAGGCTTTCGCCAACGCGCGTCGCTGGGCTTCCTCCAGCCCGGCGGAAGCCGCTGGGTAGTCCATGGTCAGGACCTTGCCGTCCTGCACAACCTGTCGGCCGGCGACGAAGACATGGGCGACCGCGCGCTCGGCGGCAGCGTTGATCAGGCTCTTCAGCGGGTCGCGCGTCGGGCGCATCATCGGATGCGTCAGGTCGACCATGACGAGATCGGCCTGAGCGCCCGTCGCAAGGCGGCCGATATCGTTGCGTCCGAGCAGTTTCGCGCCGCCTAACGTCGCGGCGCGGAAGACCTGGCCGGTGCTGACGACGGCATGGCTTTCGCCGGTGATGCGGGCATAGACACCGGCGTGGCGCAGCTCTTCCAGCATGTTGTGGGGGAAGGTGTCGGTGCCGATGCCGATATTGACGCCGGCGGACAGGTAGCGGCCGAGATCGCGCAGCGTGAAACCGCGCCGGCCGAAGACGGTCGGACAATGCGCGACCGAGGTGCCGGTTTCGGCGAGGCGCGCCAGGTCGGTGCGGGTCGGCCAGCGCACCCAGGGATGTTCGTCGAGGAAGATGGCATGGGCGATCGAGGCGTTCGGGCCGAGAAAGCCGACGCTGTCGAGCCACTGGATTGGCGAGAGCCCGCTGCGGCGGACCATCTCCTGGAATTCGCTGATCGACTGTCCCGCATGGGTCTGGATCGGGATGTTGCGCTCGGCCGCGCCGGCGATCGAGGCGCGGAACAGTTCTTCCGTGCAGGTGTCGATCTGGGCCGGACAGGCGATGCCCGACAGCCGCCCGGATTCATGCGCCAGGGCGGTGTCGATGATCCGGAAGGCCTCCTCCATCGCCTTGCGCCCGGCAGCATCGTCGAGCTCGTATTCGACGGTGTAGCCATTGCGGGTGAACCAGCGGCCGTTGCGGTACATCGGCGCCATGACCATGCGCAGGCCCGATGCCGCGGCGCGGTCGAGCCAGCCATCGCTGGGGAAGGAGAGGTCGACCAGCGTGGTGACGCCCGACATCAGCAGTTCCGACCAGGCGACATGGTTCAGATGCGGGATGCCCTCAGTATCGGCGCGGAACAGCCAGAGGAATTCGTAGAGCGAGGAATTGTAGAGTTTCGGGCTGCCGACCTCGTCGGTCATGCCCTTGTTGCCGGGCTCGCTCGACGGATGCGAATGGATGTCGACGAGCCCCGGCATGACCATGAAGCCGCGCCCGTCGATCTCGCGGTCGACTGGGCCGCCCCAGCCCTCGCCGAGATGCAGGATGCCGCTCTCGTCGAAGACGACGTCGCAGTCGCGGCGATAGACGTGGTCGTCGGCCTCGGCGTCATAGGCGATGACGACATCGGCGCGGGAGATGCGGGTGGTCATGAGATCCAGTCCGTAAAGGCAGGAAAACAAAAGGATCGAGCCGCGCTGCGCGCTGATCGGGCGCGGCGCGGCTCGGGAGCGGCGCGTTTCAGAGACCCGCCGCCTTTTCCTGCGCGATATAATGGGCGGCGATCTCCTGGCCGGTGGCGATCCAGACGTCGCCATAGCTTCTGGCCCGCGTGATGAAGTCGCGCAGGATGCCAAGCCGCATCGGCCGGCCGGTGACCTGGGGATGCATGACCATGGAGACGAGCCCGCCCCATTCACGGGTCTGCTCAAGCTCGCCGTTCCAGATCGACAGCACATGCTCCTTGGGGAACATCGGGCGCGGGCTGAAGCGCTGGCTCAGCCCATAGAGCCAATCGTCGAAGGAGACGTTGACGGGCAATTCGACGGGGCCGCGCGAACCGTCGCGCAGCTTGTGGCGGTAGGGGCGGATGTCGTCGCGGAAGGACGAGGAATACAGGATGCCGCGATCGCGCAGATAGCCCAGCAGCTCGTGATAATTCTCGCCCGAGGGCGCCCGGTAGCCGACCGGTGTGACACCGAGCACGCGCTTGAGGGAGTCGAGCGCCTTGTCGATCTCCTCCTTGTCCTCGGCGAAATCGGCGGGGTCGGGCCGCTTGTGCAGATAGCCGTGATGGCCGACCTCATGCCCGTCCTTGACGATGCTCTCGCACATCTTCGGATGGGCATCGACGACCCAGCCCGGGATGTAGAAGGTCGCCTTGATTTCTTCGGTGCGCAGATAGTCGAGGATCTTGGGAATGCCGACGCGCTCCTCATAGGCGCCGAAGGACATCGTCACGAGGCGGTCGACGTTCTTGAAGTCGTATTGCAGCCAGGCCGTCTCGGCATCGACGTCGAAAGCCGGAAAGACGGCGCAGCTTGCGCCGTTGGGCCAGGGGAACTCGGGAGCGGGATCCGAGAGATTGGCTGAGATGGTCGGGATATCGGGGATCATAGGACTTCCTTTGCTAGGCGTTGGATGCGGCTGCGCCGCGCGACCTCGACGAGGAGGAGCGCGGCGATCGAGACGATGATCAGGATGGTGGACACCGCCGTCAGTGACGGGTCGAGTTCGAACTTGACCGATTCCCAGATCTTTTTCGGCAGCGTCGTGGTCCGCGGGCCACCGAGGAACAGGGTCAGCACCACCTCGTCGAACGAGGTCAGGAAGGCGAAGGCCCCGGCCGAGATCAAAGCGGGGCGAATGGCCGGCAGCACGATATGCCAGAAGGCGCGGGGGAACGAGGCTCCGCAGGAGCGTGCCGCCAGTTCGATGGAGCCGTCGAGCCTGCGGAAAGCCGCGCCGACGATGACGATTACCACCGGCAAGGCAAGCAGGGTATGGGCGAGGAAGAGGCTTGTGGGCGTGCCGATCAGCCCCAGCTTTGAGAACAGCATGTAGAGCCCGAGCGCTAGCACGATGACCGGCACGACCATCGGCGAGATCAGCAGCGCCTCGGCGAGCCGGCGGCCGGGAAAGCGGCCCTTCGCCAGCCCATAGGCCGCGGGCACGCCGATCAGCAGCGAGGCGAGCGCGACCAGGCTCGCGAGCCAGAGCGAGAACCAGCCGGCCTCGCGCCAGGCCCGGCTCTCCCACAGCGCCTGATACCAGCGCAGCGACCAGCGCGTGGGCGGGAAGCTGAACAGCGTCGTGTCGTTGAAGGAGACGACGATGATGACGGCGATCGGCGCCAGCAGGAACAGCATGGTCAGGCCCGCAAGGAGCCATAAGGCGGAACGCCCGGCATTGATGCGCGGCTGCGGCGATGCGGAGGACAGGCTCATCGCCCCTCCATTCCGGCGATGCGACCGGCCCCTGCGAAGGCTGCGCCGCAGGCGAAGACCAACGCGACGAGCCCGAGCAGCGCCAGGCTCAGCATGGCGCCGAACGGCCAGTCCAGCAGATCGCGCACCACCATCTCGATCAGCGAGGCGATGGTCAGGTCGTCGGGGCCGCCGAGCAGAGCGGGCGTGATGTAGAAGCCGATGGCGAACATGAACACCAGCGTCGCGCCGGCGGCGAGGCCGGGCAGCGACAACGGCAAGGTGACATGGATGAAGGCTGCTGCAGGCGAGGCGCCCAGCGAACGGGCCGCACGCGGCAGGCCGGGATCGAGGCGCGACAGGATCGACCAGATCGGCAGCACCATGAAGGGCAGCAGGACATGGACCATGCCGATCTGCACGCCGATGCTGTTGAACAGCAGGGCAGCCGGCCGCTCTAGCAGGCCCCATCCGGTCAGCCACTCGTTCACGATACCCTTGCGCCCGAGCAGGATCATCCAGGCGAGGCTGCGAGCCAGCACGCTGGTCCAGAACGGGATCATCACGGCCGCCGTCAGCAGCATCGCCAGGCGTGGCCCCGTCGTCGCCATCAGATAGGCGTAAGGGTATCCGATCAGCGCGCAGATCAGGGTCGTGATCGCCGCGATCTTGAAGGTGGTGAAGAAGGCATAGTGATAGGTGTCGTCGCCGATTAGGCGCGAGAGTTGGGCCAAGCTCGCGCCTGTGCCGGACGGCCCCTGGAAGGCCCAGCCGAACAGCGACAGCATCGGGAGGAGATAGACGATCGCGCAGAAGGCCAGCGCCCCGGCGATCATCAATCCCGGCCGCGCACGCCAGGCGCGCGCGGCCTTGACCGAGGGAACAGCGCTGGCAGCGACCAGCGTCATCCGCGCTTGACCATCCAGCGGGCGTAACGCTCGATCTGGTTCTCGTTGTTGGTCTTGCCGTTCTCGGCGGTCTTCCCCCACCAGTCGATATCGGTCCAGAACTGCTTGGCGAGGTTGTCGGGCGAGGTGTTGAGCTCCTTGGCCTCGGCCTCGCTCAGATGCGCGAAGGCGTCCTGCGAGGACGGGCCGTAGGGGATGCGCTTGGCGAGCTCGGCCTGGACCTTGCCGTCGATGACGAAGTTCAGGAACTGGTAGACGGCCTCGGCATTGCGCGAACCTTTGACGATCGCCCAGTTGTCGGGGGCGAGCTTGCCGCCGGCGAATTCGACATCGATCGGCGCGCCGTCCTTCTTCGCCACCAATCCGCGCGGGCCGATGGTGCAGCAGATGTCGATCTCGCCGCTGGAGAGCAGCTGGATCGCCTCGGCGTGGTTGGCGTACCACTTCGTCACCAGCGGCCTGAGCTTGTCATGCGAGGCCCAGGCGCGTTCGATGTCGAGCGGATAGACCTTGTCGGCCGGCACGCCATCGGCGATCGCGGCGAATTCCAGCTGCGGCGAGAGCCCGCCGCGGAAGGGGAAGGAGCGGGCGCCCTTGAACTTCACCCCGTCCCAGACATCGGCCCAGGTCTTCGGCTGCGTCCCATTCGGGAAGGCCTTGGTGTTGTAGACGATGTTGAACGAGTAGATCAGGTGCCCGAGCCCATAGGGATGGTGCAGCACGGGCGGGATCTTGCCGAGCTTGGCCTTATCGAGCTTGGAATAGTCGATCGGCTCGAGCAGCTTGGCGTTGACCATGGCCAGGATCGCCGGGATGTCGGTGTCGAGGATGTCCCAGGTGACGTTGCCGCTGTCGACCATCGCCTTGACCTTGGCGGCTTCCGGCGGTCCGTCATCGCGCACGCGGATGCCGGTCGCCTTTTCGAAGGGCGTGAACATCACCTCGCGCATCGCCGTGGTGCGCGAGCCGCCCCAGCCGGCGACGACGATCTCGCCCTTGTCGGCGCGAGCCGGCGTGACATGCACGAAGGGGCTGGCGATGGTGAGCGAAGCGCCGGCGCCGCCGAGAAGGATGGAGCGTCGGGATAGGCCAGGATGTCGGGATAGGGCTGGGCGATCGGTCATGATGGTCTCCCCTTGTTGTGAATTGGTGGCTTTTCAGGCGGCAAGCAGCACGGCGTCGTCAGGGGCCCAATCGATCTTCACGGCCTCCCCGATCCAGGCCTGATAGGCATCGGCCCGATTGGGCTGCTTGACCGTGAGCTCGGGCCCGCCATCGAGCCGCAGGGTGAGCCGGGAGATCTCGCCGACATAGACGATGTCCTGAACCGTCGCGCGCAGGCCGCTGCCGGGAGCGTCGGCCGCCGACAGGCTGGCCTTCTCCGGTCGTAGCAGGAAGGTCGCCGCATCGCCTTCGCGCAACGCGCCCGGCCGTGCCGGCAGAGCTGGGCCGCCGGCTGCCGGCAACAGGGCCTGGCCGGCCTCGCCGTCGCGCACGACCTTGCCGCCGATCATCGTGCTCTCGCCGATGAAGCCTGCGACGAAGGCATTGGCGGGGCGCTCATAGAGGTCGCTCGCGCTGCCGATCTGGACGATTCTGCCGCGATCCATCAGCGCGATCCGGTCCGACAGCGTCAGCGCCTCCTCCTGATCATGCGTGACATAGACGATGGTGATGCCGAGCTGGCGATGCAGCCTCCTGATCTCTGTCTTCATTGTCTCGCGCAGGGAACGGTCCAGCGCCCCGAGCGGCTCGTCCATCAGCAAGAGCCCGGGCTCGTAGACCAAAGCGCGGGCGAGCGCGACGCGCTGCTGCTGCCCGCCCGAAAGCTGCGCCGGCAGGCGCTCACCGAGCCCGGCCAACCCGACCCGCGCCAGCGCTTCCGCGACGCGCGCCGCGGTTTCCGCGGCGGAAACGCGGCGCATCTTCAAGGGAAAGCCGACATTGCGCGCGACATTCATATGTGGGAACAGCGCGTAGTTCTGAAACACCACGCCGATGCCGCGCCGTTCCGGCGGCAGATGCGTGATCGGCTGGCCGTCGAGCACGATCGCGCCGGTATCAGGCGGCGTGAAGCCCGCGATCATCATCAGCGTCGTGGTCTTGCCGGAGCCGGAAGCGCCGAGCAGGCTGACGAATTCGCCGGCTGCGATATCGAGCGAGATGGAGGCGACGGCCTGCGACGGGCCGTAGCTCTTGCCCAGGCTGTTGATCTGCAAGCTCGCGCCCATGCCGCTCCCCGTCAGCCTATGGGGTCCGAAGCGTCATCACGCCGGGCCGGGCCAATCTGCCTGGAGCATAACAAACAACCGGCCCGCGACGAGCCGGCCGGGATTTGCCGAGCTATCATTTATTCCATTGGCCTATTCGCGCGCTTTATAAGCTCGCGCCGACCCCAACGCGCGCGGATCCTACGGCGGGTTCAGACCGAGCTGAGCAGGATGCTGGTCTCGCTGTTGAGAATGCCATCGATGGTGCGCACTTCGCGCAGCACCCGGTCGAAGTCGCTGAGGCTGTCGGCGCGGATCTCGGCGATCAGATCCCAGGTTCCGTTGGTGGTGTGCAAGGAATGCAGTTCGGGCAGGCCGCGCAACTGCCTGATCACGGCTGTCGTCGAACGGCCCACGACCTCGATCATCATGATCGCCCGAATGGCCTTGGCGTCATAATCCTGCCGGAAGCGCACGGTGAAGCCGAGCACTGCGCCGGATTCGATCAAGCGGTCGAGCCGGCTCTGCACGGTGGCGCGCGAGACGCCGAGAATGGCGCCGAGCTTGGAGATCGGCGCCCGCCCGTCCTCGCGCAGCGCCGCGATCAGGCGATGGTCCAGTTCGTCGAAAACATGCATTGCAACCTGCTTGATTAAAGTGAGCAGTTTGATCAGAAAATCGAGCATAAACGAACTTGTTCGTAATTCTCTATACAAATTGCCTTGGCTTAGAATCCCGTATCGCAACAGCATGCACGGGAGGTGCGCCATGGTTCAGTATGTCGGCGTCGAGAACATGGTTCGCCTGATCGGCTCGATCGGCATCGAGCCCTATCTGATCGGCCTGGCCGGTTATATCGAGGCGGATTTCCGGCGCTGGGCCTCCTTCGAGAAGGCGCCGCGCGTCGCCAGCCATTCCCGCGACGGCGTGATCGAACTGATGCCGACCAGCGATGGCGAGCTCTACGGCTTCAAATATGTCAACGGCCACCCGAAGAACACGCGCACCGGCCTGCAGACGGTGACCGCCTTCGGCGTGCTCTCCGATGTCGAGACCGGCTATCCGCGTCTGCTCTCGGAGATGACGATCACCACGGCCCTGCGGACGGCGGCGACCTCGGCGCTGGCGGCGCGATATCTTGCCCGCGAGGACGCCAGCGTCATGGCGATCATCGGCCTGGGTTCGCAATCGGAATTCCAGGCGCTTGCCTTCAAGGCCCTGCTCGGTATCCAGAAGCTGCGCGTCTTCGATATCGATCCGGCCGCGACCGCCAAGTTCCTGGCCAATCTTGCTCCGCACGGTTTCGAGATCGTGGTCGCGGCTAGCGCGCAGGAGGCGGTGCTCGGCGCCGACATCATCACGACCGTGACCGCCGACAAGCTCAACGCGACGATCCTCTCCGACAACATGGTCGGGGCGGGCGTCCATATCAACGCGGTCGGCGGCGACTGCCCGGGCAAGACCGAACTGCAGCGCGACATCCTGCTGCGCGCCGATGTCTTCGTCGAGTTTCCCGAGCAGACCCGGATCGAGGGCGAGATCCAGCAGATGGCAGCGGATTTCCCTGTCACCGAGCTGTGGCGAGTGATTACCGGCGCAACCGCGGGCCGCCGCGCCTGCGACCAGATCACCATCTTCGATTCCGTCGGCTTCGCCACCGAGGATTTCTCGGCGCTGCGCTATCTGCGCGACCAGGTCGAGGGCACGGCCTATTACGACGACATCGACCTTCTCACCGCGCCGGAAGACCCGCGCAACCTGTTCGGGCTGCTAGGCCGGCCCGCCGCTGCGTTGCGCGTCGCGCTGGGAGCCTGACGGCGATGCAGAAGCTTTCCGTCCAGGCGCCCAGAAGCGTCGTGATGATCCGCCCGCATCATTTCAGCCCCAATCCGGCGACCGCCGAGGACAATGCCTTCCAGGCGAATGACGCACAGCGGACAGCCGTGGCGATCGCCGCTGCGGCGCATGGCGAGGTCAGCAAAGCGGCGGAGCGGCTGGAGGCTGCGGGCGTCCGGGTTCATCTTTTCGAGGATGAGGGGACAGCGACGCCCGACTCGGTCTTCCCGAACAACTGGTTCTCGACCCATTCGGGCGGGCATGTCGCGCTCTACCCGATGTTCTCGCCGAGCCGGCGCCAGGAGCGGCGGCAGGATGTCGTCGAGATGCTGAAGCGGCGCTACCGCGTGCAGGATGTGATCGATTACTCCGGGCTGGAGCAGGACGGCGTCTATCTCGAAGGCACCGGCGCGATGGTGCTCGATCATATCGAGCGGGTCGCCTATGCCGCGCGCTCGAACCGCACCAATGAGGTGGCGCTGGAGCGCTTCTGCACGCATTTCAACTTCGAGCCGGTGATGTTCGATGCTGTCGATGCGCAGGGCCGGGCGATCTACCACACCAATGTCCTGATGTGCATCGGCACGGATTTCTGCCTGATCGGGCTGTCTACCATCCGCGATGCGGCGCGGCGCCAGGAGATCGCCGGGCGCCTGGCCGAGACCGGCCGGGCCGTCATCGATCTCGATCATGAGCAGATCGGCGGCTTCGCCGGCAATGCCATCGAATTGCAGGGCCGGGATGGTCGGGTCGTCGCCTTGTCGTCGCGCGCGCTCGCGACGCTGCGGCAAGATCAGCTCGCGACCCTGGAGCGGTCGGTAGCCCTGCTGCCGCTCGACGTTCCCACCATCGAACTCGCCGGCGGCTCGGTGCGCTGCATGCTGGCGGGCATCCATCTGGCGGCGCGCAGCCCTGTCGCGGGTTGAGCTGGGACGAGACGAGGCGGCAAGCTCTCAGGGCTCGCCGACGCTGAATTCGCGGCCTGGGGCTGCGTCGATCAGGGCGCGTGTATAGGCGTGCGCCGGTTGAGAAAACACCTGGGCGGTCGCGCCCTGCTCGACGATGACGCCCTTCTCCATCACGACGATGCGGTCGCAGATCTGGGCTGCGACGCGCAGGTCGTGCGTGATGAACAGGATGGCGAGGTTGAAGCGCTCCTGCACATCCGCGAGCAGCGCCAGCACCTGTTTCTGCACGGAGACATCGAGTGCCGAGACGGCCTCGTCCGCGATCAGGATCTCGGGCTCCATGGCGAGCGCGCGGGCGATCGCGACGCGCTGGCGCTGGCCGCCGGAGAACTGGTGCGGGTAGCGGTCGAGCGCGCTCGGCTGCAGGCCGACCAGCGCCATCAGGTCGCGGGCGCGCGCCATCGCATCAGCCGGCTTCAGGCCGAAATTGCACGGCCCCTCGATGATGGAATCGCCGACCGTGCGGCGCGGGTTCAGCGATCGATAAGGATCCTGGAACACCACCTGGATCTTGCGGCGGTAAGCCCGCAGGCGCCTCTCCGGCAGCATCGCGATGTCGATGTCGGGGACGAGGATCGCGCCGCGCGTCGGCGGCATCAATCGGGCGATGCAGCGCGCCACCGTGGTCTTGCCCGAGCCGGATTCGCCGACGATCCCGACCGTCTCGCCGCGATGGATCTTGATGTCGACATCGCGCGCGGCGTGTACGACCTGCTCCTTCTTGAACAGGCTCTTGGAGCTGTAGGTCTTGCCGAGCCCGACGGCTTCGAGCGCGATCGGCCCCGTCACGGCCTTGCGTCGCGCGGGTTTCAGGCTCGGCACCGCGCCGATCAGCAGGCGGGTATAGGGGTGCTGCGGGTTGGTCAGTACCTGCGCGGCCGGGCCCTGCTCGACGACAAAACCCTTCTCCATCACCACGACCTTGTCGGCGATCTCCGCGACGACGCCAAAATCATGGGTGATGAACAGCACGCCCGTGCCGCGCCTGCCCTGGAGTTCCTTGATCAGGCGCAGGATCTGGGCCTGGGTGGTCACGTCGAGCGCGGTCGTCGGCTCGTCGGCGATGAGGAGCGCCGGATCGAGCACGAGGGCAGCCGCGATCATCACGCGCTGGCGCTGCCCGCCGGAGATCTGGTGCGGATAGGAGGCGTGGATGCGCTCCGGGTCGGGCAGGCGCATCGCCGCCATGATGCCGAGCACCTTGGCGCGCCGCTCGGCCGCATCGAGCTCGGTGTGGATGCGCAGCACCTCCTCGATCTGGTCGCCGATGGTCAGGACCGGGTTCAGCGCCGTCATCGGCTCCTGGAAGACCATGCCCATGCGGTCGCCGCGCAAGGCGCGCAGGCGCTGGGGGAGGCCGCGAGCACATCCTCGCCCTCGAGCAGGATCTGGCCCGCGACGGGCTTCAGCAGCTTCGGCAGCAGGCCCATCACCGAGAAGGCGGTGACGGATTTGCCGGAGCCGGACTCGCCGACAACGCAGGTGATCTCGCCTGCGCCGACATCGAAGGAGACGTTCTCGACGGCATGGGCGCGGTCGCCGCCGCCGGGCAGGCGGATGCTCAGGCCCTTGATCTGGAGGACGGGGGTTGGTGCTTCGCTCATCGGCCGGCCATCTTGGGATCGAGCGTGTCGCGCAGGCCATCGCCGAGCATGTTCACCGCCAGCACCGTGATGCCGAGGAAGATGCCGGGATAGAGGATGTTGTGCGGGAAGACGCGGAAGACATTGCGGCCCTCGGCCATGATGTTGCCCCAGGTCGGCGTCTCCGGCGGAATGCCGATGCCGAGGAAGGACAGGATCGCCTCGACCAGGATGGCCGAAGCCGCGATGAAGGTGCCCTGGACGATCAGCGGGGCGATGGTGTTGGGCAGGATATGGCGCACCATCAGGAGCGGCAGCCTTGTGCCCTGCATGATAGCGGCTTCGACATAGGGCTCCTCGCGCACCGAGAGCACGATCGAGCGCACGAGGCGTACGACGCGCGGGATCTCGGGCACGATGATCGCGACGATGACCGCGGCGAGGCCGGCCCGGAACAGCGAGACCACGGCGATGGCGAGCAGGATCGCCGGGATCGCCATCAGCCCGTCCATGAAGCGCATGATCACGGCGTCGAGCGGCCGGATATAGCCGGCGATCAAACCGAGGATGAGACCGATCGAGATGCTCACAGCCGCGACCGAGACCGCGATCATCAGCGAGACCCGCGCGCCGTAGACGACGCGGCTATAGACGTCGCGGCCAAGCGAATCCGTGCCCATCCGGTGCTTGAAGACCGTAGTTGAGCCGTCATCGGCACGGATGGTGCGCTCGACGCCGGGCACGCGGTTGCGTGCGCTCGGGTTAATGGCGGCGGGGTCGATCGTGCCCAGGAACGGGGCGAGCAGGCCCATCAGCGCCATGACGAGGAGCACGGTCCCGCCGATCAGCACGGCCGGATTGCGGATGAGCCGGCGCAGGGCGTTGGCGTTGGGACGTCCCGCATCGGGCAGGACAGGAGCGATCAGGCTGGGTTCGGCGCTCAATATTTGATCCTCGGATCGAAGAGGCAGTAGGCCAGGTCGATGCCGAGATTGATCGCGACATAAACGACGGAGAACAGCAGGATCACGGCCTGGATCGTGGGATAGTCGCGTGCGAGCACCGCATCGACGGTGAGGCGCCCGAGGCCCGGTATCGCGAACACGCTTTCAGTGACGACCACGCCGCCGATCAGGAGCGCGATGCCGATGCCGACCACGGTGACGATCGGCACGGCGGCGTTCTTGAGCGCGTGCCGGAACAGGATCTTGCGCTCGACCTGGCCCTTGGCGCGGGCCGTGCGGATATAGTCCTCGCTCAGCACTTCGAGCACGCTGGCGCGCGTCATCCGGGCGATCAGGGCGATGTAGATCACCGACAGCGTCACCGCCGGCAGGATCAGGCGCTGGATGAAGCCGCCAAAGCCGCCCGAGATCGGCTGATAACCCTGGACGGGAAACCAGCCCAGCGTGATCGCGAAGACGTAGATCAGGAGGTAGCCGATGACGAAGACCGGCACCGAGAAGCCGAGCACCGAGAAGCCCATCACGATCCGGTCGATCCAGGAACCGTGCTTGTAGGCGGCGAGCACGCCGAGCGGAATCGCGACGCAGACCGCGATCAGCATGGTGGCGAAGGCGAGCGACAGCGTCGGCTCGATGCGGCCCAGGATCAATTCGCCGATGGTCTTCTTGAAGAAGAAGCTCTCGCCGAGATTGCCGTGCAGCAGATTGCCGGCCCAGATGCCGAACTGGGCAATGATCGGCTGGTCGAGACCGAGCTTGGCGCGGATCGCCTCGATCTGCGCTGTCGTCGCGTTGTCGCCGGCGATGACCGCGGCGGGGTCGCCTGGCGTCAGGCGCAGCATCAGGAAGACCAGCACGGCGACGATCCCCAGAACGGGAATCGTCGCGAGCAGGCGGCGCAGGATGTAGCCGAGCATGGCGTTTGCGAATGTGCCGGCGGCTACTTCTTCTCCATGTTCCAGAACACCGGTGCGGGCGCGGTCAGGATGCCGCTGATGTTTCCGCGCGTCGCGATCGGAACGTAGTACTGGCCGAGGTGGACATGGGTGACGATCTCGCGCCAGCGCATCTGCACCGCCTCGACGATGGCCTTCTGCTTGGTGACATCGGGCTCACGCGCGAAATCGTCGCGCAGCTTCTCCATCTGCTCGTCGCAGGGCCAGCCAAAGCCCGCCTTGTCGCAGCTCGTGTTGACGAAGCCGGTCATGACGGGGTTGAGGATGTCGGCCGAGACCCAGGAGGTCAGCATCAGGTTCCAGCCACCGTCGGTGACGGGTGTCTTGCGGACGCGGCGGGCAACCACCGTCTGCCAGTCCGAAGACTGCATGTCGACCTTGAAGCCGCCCTTCTCGAGCAACTGCTTGGCGACAGGGGCAAGGTTGGTCAGCGACTGCAGGTCGGTCGATTGCAGCAGCACGATTGGCGTGCCGTCATAGCCGCCTTCCTTCAGCAGTTCCTTGGACTTGGCGAAGTTCGATTCCAACAGGCCGTCCATGCCCTTTTCCGTGGCGAAGGGCGAGCCGCAGACGAACAGCGCCTTGCAGACCTTGTAATAGTCCGGGTTGCCGATGACCGCGTCGAGGAAATCCTTCTGGTTCAGGGCATAGGTCAGCGCCTGCCGGATCTTCGGGTTGTCGAAGGGTTTCAGCGTGTGGTTGGGGCGCAGCGTGTATTGCAGGCCGAGCGGATTGTAGTCGATCAGCTTGATCGACTTGTCGGCCTTGAGCAGCGGGATCAGGTCGAAGGAGGGCTGCTCGATCATGTCGATCTCGCCGGCGAGCAGGGCGTTGACGGCCTGCTGCTGGTCGGAGACCGCGAGCCATTCGACGCGGTCCAGCTTGGCGACCTTGCCGCCGGCGAGGCCGGAGGCCGGTTCGGAGCGCGGCTTGTAATCCTTGAACTTGGTATAGACGATCTTGTCGCCGGGCTTCCATTCATCGGTCTTCAGCACGAAGGGGCCCGAGCCGATGAATTCGGAGATCTGCGTGTTCGGGTCGGTGTCCGCGACGCGCTTGGGCATCATGAAGGGCACGTTCGAGGACGGCTTGCCGAGGCCGAAGATCAGCAGGCCGGTCGGCGATTTCAGCTTCACCGTGAAGCTCTTGGCGTCGTCGGCGGTCATGGTGTCGACGAAAGTCAGCATCTTCTGGCCGAGCGAATCGCGCGCTGCCCAGCGCTTGATCGAGGCGATGCAATCCTCGGAGGTGACAGGCTTGCCGTCATGCCAGAGCAGGCCGTCGCGCAGCGTGAATTTGTAGGTCAGCTTGTCCGGCGACTCCGTATAGGTGTCGACCATTTGCGGCTTCACATCGCCCTTCTCGTCGAGCGCGAAGAGGGTGTCGTAGATCATGTAGCCGTGGTTGCGGACGATATAGGCCGTGGTCCAGATCGGGTCGACGATCTTCACGTCGGAATGCATGACGACTTTCAGCGTCTGCGCCTGAGCCGAGAGGCCCCCGGAGAGAACACTGCTTCCGGCCAGCAGCGCGGCGGCCGCCGTGACGATCTTCCAACGCGACATCATGCACTGATCTCCCCTCTGACCCATTCGGGCGGTTATTTCGATGACCGTGATCTGGCTGGTCGTGACTTAATGCGTTCGTGACTTGGTGCGTTCGTGGCCTTGTGCGTCCCGATCCGTCGGCCTGCCTATGCAGGGGCCATGCCATGGCTAGGGCGGGAAGCTCCCGCGAAACGGGAGCCTCTGTCAATCGCGCTCAGGCCGAAAGCCGCGCCAGCAACCCGGCCATCAGGCGGGTGCGCTGGGCCAGGCTGTCGACCTCGATATGCTCCTCCAGCGTGTGGTAGCCGGCGCCGAGCAGGCCGAGCCCATCGAGCGAAGGGATGCCGGCCGCTCCGGTGAAATTCGCATCCGAGCCGCCGCCGGCCGAGCCGTGCTCGAGTTCCCAGCCGAGTTCGCCGGCGATGCCGCGCGCCAGTTCAAAGAGCTTCAATGTTCCGGCGTCCGGCTCCCAGACCGGGCGAGTGACGCCGCGCGTGATGGTGAAGCGCGTGCCGTCCGGATTTTCGGTCGAGAGTGCCAGCATGCGCTCGACGCCACGGTCGAGATCGGACTGCCTTTTGGCCATGCTGAGCGCCTCGGCCCGGCAGGTCGTCGGCACGCAATTGACCCATTGTCCGCCCGAGATCACGCCGACGCTGAAGGTGCAGTCGTCGCCCGTCATCTCCTCGATGGCGATGAGCTGGCGCGCCATCATGTTGATGGCGGAGCGGCCATCCTTCAGGCGCGAACCGGCATGGCTCGGCCGGCCCTCGGCCAGGAGGTTGAACCTGGCGATGGCGTAGCGGCCGGTGACGACGCCGTTGCCGGGGCGGCCGGGCTCGGGAACCAGGATGTAACGGTGCTGGCCGGCATGGTGCATGATCAGCTCGCGCGTGCCAGGGCTGCCGATCTCCTCGTCGCTGGTATAGAGCACGCTGACCGGCAGCGGCGTCTCGATGCCGGCCTTGGCCAGCGCCACGATCGCCTGCAGGCCGGCATAGGCGCCGCCCTTCATGTCGAGGATGCCAGGCCCGTAGCAGCGCGTGCCTTCGCGCCGGAAGGGCAGGGCCTTCAGCGTTCCGACCGGATGCACGGTGTCGAGATGCGACATCACCAGGATGCCGGGTTCGCCGCGCCTGGGATGGGGGAAGTCGCCGCGCACGCAATCGCCCAGGCCCGGCGGGCCGGGAATGCGGGTCACGCTCGCGCCGACGGCCGCGAGATCGGCGGCGACGAGATCCATCATCCGGTTTACCGCCGCGACATCGAAGGTCGGGCTCTCACACTCGATCCAGCGCTTGAGGCCGGCGAGCATCGCGTCGGTGTCGAAGGTCAACGTGTCGAAGGACATGATCAGGCGGCCAGTCGCGTTTCGACGAGGCGCGCGAGCAGGCTTGCGCCCACCGGCAGGATGCCGTCGTCGAGGATGAAGGAGGGGTTGTGCACCGGCACGTTGCCGGCATGGCCGACCCAGCAATAGGCGCCGGGCACCGCGCGCAGCATGTCGGCGAAATCCTCGCTACCCATGATGGGCTTGACCTCGGTCAGCACATTGTCGGCGCCGACGATCTCGGCGGCGACCTTGGCGGCGGCCTCGGCCTGCGGGCCGTGATTGACCAGCACGTCGAAGATATCGCGAATATCGACATCGATCTGGACACCGAAGGTCAGCGCCATGCCGGCCGCGATCTCGCGCATGCGCTCGCGGATCAGCTTGGCGATGTCGGGCGAGAAGGTGCGGATGGTGCCCGCCAGCGCCGCCTCCTCCGGAATGACGTTATAGGCGGAGCCGGCATGGATCTGCGTGATCGAGAGCACGGCGGCCTCGCGCGGATCGGCATTGCGGCTGACGATGGTCTGCAGCGCGGCTGCCAGCGAGATGGCGACGATGACCGGATCGCGCCCGACATGGGGCATCGCGCCATGGCTGCCCCGGCCGGTGATCTTGATGTCGAAGAAATCCGCGCCCGCCATGGCCGGGCCGGGGAAGACGGCGATCTGGCCGGGGTCGAGATTGGGCGCGTTGTGCAGCCCGTAGATCTCGTCGCAGGGGAAGCGCTCGAACAGCTTGTCGGCGAGCATGGCGCGGGCGCCGCCCAGGCCCTCCTCGGCCGGCTGGAACACGAACACCGCCGTGCCGGTGAAATCGCGATTCTCCGAGAGATAGCGCGCCGCGCCGAGCAGCATCGTGGTGTGGCCGTCATGGCCGCAGCCATGGAAGCGGCCGGGGATGGTCGAGCGGAAAGGCAGGTTGGTGGTCTCGTCCATCGGCAGTGCGTCCATGTCGGCGCGCAGGCCGATGCGCTTGCCCGGCCCGCCCTTGCCCTGGAGGATGCCGACCACGCCGGTCTTGCCGATGCCGGGATGCACCTCGATGCCCCAGGATGCGAGCTTCTCGGCAACGATGCCGGAGGTGCGTACCTCCTCGAAGCCGATCTCGGGATGGGCGTGGATATCGCGGCGGATCGCGATGAGGTCGTCCGTGAAGGCTTCGATCTGGGGCAAAGTGGGCATGAACAAACTCCGAAGGACGAGGATCAGCCGAAGACGGGGCCGAGCGGCGCGGTGCGGATGCCGGGGCGCAGATGCTTCCACGGCAGGACTGAGGGATCGACCGGCATCGGGCCGGGCGCGGCGCAGACGAGGATCGTCTGCGCGATCGGCTCGAAATCGGCACGGAAATGCACCGAGCTCTTATTGACCAGGATCGCCTGCTCGGTCGGCTCGATGCCGACCTGGCGATACATCGCCTGGTCGGCCATCTGGGCCTTGCGCGAGCCGACGACGATGCGCACGCCACCGATGCGCAGCGCCGCACAGGGGCCGAGATTGATGCGCGAGCCGCCATAGAACGGGCCCGGCGCGACGAAGCGCCCTTCGGAGAGCTGCTCGACCACGAAGTCGCCCTCCAGCGGGACATCGCCAGGGATGCCGGACTTGGCGCCGAGCGAGAGCGTGATCGTGGCGCCGACGCCGGCCTTGTGCGCCGCGGCTGCCGCCGCCGGATCGACGATCACGCCGATCGCGGCGCGCTGCGCGCCATTGCGCACCAGCGCGCGCGCCATGCCCATCGTGTCGGAATCGCCGCCGGCGCCGGGATTGTCCTGCGTGTCGGCAATGACGATCGGCTTCGAGGCTCCCTCAGCCAGCCGCATCGCCTCCAGCACGCCCTCGTCGGGCTGGAAGACCTTGCCCTTGAAGGCGGCTTCGCTCGCCACCACGCGGGCGAAGACGGCATCCGCGGCGCGGTCGGCCTCGGCTTGCGTCGCGCCATAAGCCAGCACGGTGGCGCCGCAATCGGCGAAATCGGCGGCGGGGAAGCCGGGCAGGAAGGAGAGCGTCGGCACGCTCTCGCCTTCGAGCGCCGCGAGCTCGGCATAGATCGTCTTGCAGGGCTCCATTGCAGTCGCCTGCCAGGCGATCGGTATCAGATAGGGCACCTGGCGGAAGGCCTTGGCATGGCGCGTCTTGGTGCCGATCAGCTTTGCCAGATAGGTCGTGGCGCGGCTGCCGGTCTCAGCCATATCGATATGCGGATAGGTGCGGTAGGCGACGAGCCCATCAGCTGAATCCATCATCAACTGCGTGATGTTGCCGTGCAGGTCGAGGCTGGCGACGAGCGGAATGTCAGGGCCGATCGCGGCGCGCACCCGGCGCAGGGTTTCGCCCTCGCCATCGGGATAGGCCTCGCTGACCATGGCGCCATGGAGGTCGAGATAGACCCCGTCGAGAGGCAATGCGGCGCTGATGCGTTCGACCAGCTCGTTCAGCAAGGTCTCAAAAGCGTCTGCCGTGACATGGGCCGAGGGGCTGGCCGCGCACCACAGCGTCGGCACCATCTCCCAGCCGAGCGCCTTGGCCTTCCCAACGAAGCCGGCCGCGCCGACATTGACGTTGTGCACGGCGGCGAAGATGTCGTCGCCGCGTGCAAGGGAGGGCCAGCCGCCGCCCTGGATGAAATGCTCGATCGAGGCCTTGCTCGGCGCGAAGGTGTTGGTCTCGTGCAGGAAACCGCCGAAGGCGATGCGTGGCGACATGACGGTTCCTCGATCATTGCAGCGAGGCGGCAGGTAAGCACGCAAGGCCCATGGGGGCCAAGGTTCAATTCTGGTCAGATGCCTGCGCGATTATGCATGCGGCCGCCGCTTTAGCAGGCAGGGTATCTCCGCCATTGGGAGCAGCGTCGCGACGAAGCAATCCGGGAGGCGAGGAAAGAGACCTCCAGGACTGCTTCGCCGCGCTCGCAATGACGAGAAGCTGTCTCGCCTCAGTTCAAGCTGGCGCGCTTCACGAAGGCGCCGCCCTTCATGATCAATGGCATGTGCTTGCCCTGGCGCGTCAGCAGCGAAAGATCCTTGAGCGGGTCGCCATCGACGACGATCAGATCGGCATAGGCGCCTGCCGCCACCGTGCCGATCTTGCCCTCGAGCTTGAGCAGCTTGGCGGCGATATGGGTCGCCGAGGCGATCACCTCATGGGCCGGCAAGGCGCGCCCACGGATGACGAACTCCTCCGACTGGTAGCGATGCATCTCGCCGAGCAGGTCGCTGCCATAGGCCATGGCGAGGCCGGCTTTTTTCATGATCGCGAGCGATTCCATGCCGGCGGAGCGGACGACATCGACCTTGGCGACGGAATCGGGCGGGAAGCCGAGCTTGGGGCCATCGCTGACGAGCTTGTCATAGGTCACGAGCGTCGGCACGGCGACCGCGCCCTTCGAGGCTGCGAGCTTGGCGGTCTCGGCCTGGATCAGGTTGCAATGCTCGAGCGAATGCACACCGGCCTCGACACAGCGGCGGATCGCCTCGTCGGTATAGACATGGGCGGATACGTAGGTTCCCGCCATCCTGGCCTCCTCGACGATCGCCTCCAGCTCGCTGACGGAGAAGCCGAGGAAATGGATCGGGTCGGTCGGCGAGGCGCAGCCGCCATTGGCCATGATCTTGATGAAATCGGCGCCGCCCTTCATCTCCTCGCGCGCGGCGCGGCGGACCTGGTCGAGCCCGTCGCAGATGCGCCCGAGCGCGCCGAGGCGATGGCGGTCGCTCACCGCCGCGCGGTCGTCATAGCGACCGCGGAAATCGGCGTGGCCGCCGGTCTGGCTCAGCGCCTTGCCGGAGATGACCAGGCGCGGAGTCGGGAAATGGCCTTCCTCGGTTGCCTGCTTCAGGCCGAAATCGGCGCCGCCGACATCGCGCACCGTGGTGAAGCCGCGCAGCAGCATCTCGCGCATGATCACGAAGGAGCGAGCGGTGACGAGCGAATCCGGCAGCAGGGCGTTCTTGCCGAGGTCGGCGACGCCGGCGACGACATGGACATGGGCGTCGATCAGGCCGGGCATCAGGGTCTTGCCCTTGAGATCGACGGTCTTGGCCTTGGCCGAGGTCACGGATTTGCCGACCTCGCGGATGGTGTTGCCCTCGACGAGGACGCTGACGGGTGCGCCTGCCTCAGGCGCGCTGCCGTCGACGATGCGGGCATTGGTGAAGAGGGTGGAAGCCACGGGTGTTCTCCGCTGGAGCAGGATTCAGGTTCAGAGCGCGCGCGCGGCGGCGCGGGCGGCCAGGAAACCGGGCACGATCATCGGTGCGAGACGCTCGATGGGAGCGACATGCTCCTCGCGATAATGGCCCTCGGGCGCGAGCAGGTTGATCGTGCCGATGACCTTGCCGTCATAGATCGCGGGCACGTTGATGACGGAGCCCAGCCCCATGCTCTCGATCAATTCATGGTCGAAGAAGGCCCAGCGGATGCCGGCCTTGTCCCGGCCGAGATAGGGTTTCTGGCCCTCCATGACATGCTTGCCCCAGGGTGTCGGGCCCATCGGCTTGCGGCCGGAGACCGGATATTCGGTCGGCCGGTTGGAATAGATGCGCGCGACCTCGGAGCCGTCGACATAGAGCAGCGTGAACAGTTCGTGGCCGACAAGGCGCTTGGTGATGGCGTCGAACGCCTTGAACACGGTGTCGGGCTGGCCCGGCTCCTTGAGCAGGGCCGAAAGGGTGGCGAGATCGTCTGACATGATGGGCTGCTTTCAGGCGGTGGGCGAGGGTTGGCGAGGCGCCTTGGGAATTCGTTCGGGCATGATGCCTTGCGGGCGTAGATGCAGGACCAGGATCAGCGCGAGGCCGATCATCATCTCGCGCATGGCGGCGATCTGCACGGGCTGGAGGCCTGGCAGCCATTCGGTGGCGAAGCGCGTCGCTTCCAGGAAGATCACGACGAGATAGGCGCCGAGCACCGCTCCGCTGGGACGGCCGACGCCGCCGGCGGTGACGGCGAGGAAGATGTAGATCGTGATCAGCGGCTGGAAATGGTCCGGTGAGATATAGGACTGGAAATGCGCGTAGAGCGCGCCCGATAGCGCGGCGATCGCGGCCGAGAGCGCGAAGGCCTGGAGCTTGAAGCGCAGCACGGTCTTGCCGGCGAAGGCGGCGAGCTGCTGATCCTCGCGGATCGCCTTCATGGCACGCCCGTAAGGGGAGAGATCGAGCCGCCGCAGCAGCGCCCAGACCACGAGCACGATCAGCGTGACGAGGCCGAGATAGAAGACGCTGAAGCCCTGAAGTCCGAGCTCGGCCTTGAGCGGTGCCTTGATGCCGGAGATGCCGTCCGAGCCCTTGGTCAGCCAGCGCTCGTTCAGCGCGACGAGGCGGATGACCTCGGCGAAGCCCAGCGTCACGATGGCGAGATAGTCATCGCGCAGGCGTAGGGTTGCGAAGGTGACGACGAGGCCGAGGACCGCGCCGACGATGAGCGCCGCCGCCCAGCCGATCAGCACGGGCGCACCGGCTCCCGTCGCGATCGCGGAGGCATAGGCGCCGACCGCGAAGAAGCCGGCGAGACCAAGATTGACGAGGCCGACCCCGCCCCAGATCAGGTTGAGGCTGAGCGCGAGCAGGGCATAGATGCCGCAGAGCGTCAGCGTGAAGATGACATAAGACAGCATCAGGCCGCCCTCTCGCCCAGAATGCCGCGCGGGCGGAAGGTCAGCATGATCAGGATCGCCACAAACCCGACGGCGGTGCGATAGGTCGCGGGCGTAACGATCAGCGCCAGCTCCTCGGCCACGCCGAGTGCGAGCGCTCCGACGACCGCGCCCGGGATCGAGCCGAGCCCGCCGAGCACGGCTGCGGCGAAGACCGAGAGCAGGACACGGTAGCCAGTGAGCGGGTCGATCGAGGTGTCGAGCCCGATCAGCACGCCGCCGACGCCGGACAGGCCGGCGCCGAGAAAGACCGTGACGATCGCGATTCTGGCGGGATCGATGCCCTTGAGGCGAGCGAGATCGGGATTGTCGGCAACCGCGCGCATCGCCTTGCCGAAGCGGGTGTAGCGCAGGAACAGGAACATCGCCGCCATAATGATCGCGGCGAGGGCGAGGCTCTGGAGCTGCTGTGGGCCGATGCGCAATTCGCCGAAGCGCAGGTCGCGTGCCAGCGGCAGATCATAGCCCTTCATATCGTTGCCGAAGATGAAGCGGACGATGTTTTCGAGCACAAGGTTGAGCGCGATCGAGGCGATGGCCACGATCAGCGCGCCATTGTCGCGCAAGCGCTTCAGCGAGATCTCCTCCGCCACGACGCCGACCACGCCTGTCACCGCAAAGGCAATGGCGAGTGCCGGGACGATCGGCAGTCCAAGCCCTGCGTTCGCCCACCAGGCGACGAAAGCGCCGATGGTGGCATAGGAGGCGATGGCGAAGTTCGGATAGCGCAGCACCGCGAAGATTGCGGAAAAGCCGATCGCCGGGACGGCGATCAGCGCCCCGGTCATCAGCCCATTGATGAGCGCCTGGAGGAGGAGGGTCACTGAGCCAGGTCCCGATCAGGCGATCTTGACCAGGGCGATCTTGCCGGACTGGACCTGCTCGTAGCGGAACTTCGAGTCGCTGATGTCGCCGATCTCGGTGAAGTCGCAGGGACCGCTGGCGCCGTCGTAGTCGACCGCCTGCTTGGCAGCGATGGCCTTGAAACCGTCGATGGCGTTGTCGATCTTGGTGCCACCGGGCGCCTGGCTGACCTTGCGGATATTGTCCTTGACCGCGGTGCCAGACGAGTCTCCCGCAAGTGCGATTGCCATCAGCACGAGGTTGATGTGGTCGTAGATCTGCGTGGTGTAGGGATCGGGCGAGGCAACGCCGATCAGCTTGACCAGCCGCTCATAGGCCTTCGAGCCTTCGGCCGGCGAGGGCGAGAGGATGAAGGTCTTTTCAGCCACATCTGCCGGCACGCTGTCCAGGAGCTTCTGGTTGACCGAGTAGCCGAAGGCGAGTTTCGTGCCGGAAAAGCCGGCGCGGAACAGATCCTTGAGAATCACGCTGGTATCAGGGGTATAGCCGCCGAGCACGATGGCGTCCGGCTTGAAGCGAAGCGCCTCGTCGATCTCGCTGCGATAGGCCGGCTTCTTGTCGTCATAGATCAGCATGGCCGTCTCGCCGCCGGCAGCCTTGACTATGGCCGTCATGCTTTCGAACTGGCTCTGGGCGAAAGGCGTCTGTGGCGAGAGCACGAAGACGCGCTTGGCGCCCTGGGCGAGAGCGAATTCGCCGAACTTCCGGCCCTGAAGCTTGGTGTTGGGCTGCGTGCGGACCAGATAACCCTGATGCGGCAGCAGCGTGATCGAATCCGCGCCGGAGGTGGTGCAGAGGAAGGTCTTCGATTCCCAGCAGAGCGGGGCGACGGCGGTGGTCACCGAGGAGGCCCAGGTGCCCAGAATCGCTGAGACCTTGTCGACGTCGATCAGCTTGCGCGCGGCGCGCACGCCGGCTTCCGGGTTGGTCTGATCGTCCTCAGAGATCAACTCGACCTTTCGCCCAAGTACGCCGCCAGCCGCATTGACCTCGTCGACGACCGCCTTCACGGCCTTGACCATCAGCGGGCCATAGGGGCCGCCCGAACCGGTCAATGGCGTCAGCGTGCCGATCCTGATCGGCGCACCCTGCGCCAAAGCGAACTTCGGCAAGGCGGCGAGGCCAGCAAGCGCGGCAGCGCCGCCGAGCAGCGTGCGGCGGTCGGTGAGAAACTCGGTCATGGTCATCCCCTGTTATGATTGCTGGTTCTTGATCGGTCGGCTTGAATCAGGTCGGCATCGTGATCAGCCGCCGAGGAAGAGGCGGCGGATTTCGGGGTCGGCAGCGAGTGCGGGACCTGAGCCCTCGCGGCTGTTGCGGCCTGAGACGAGAACATAGCCGCGCGTCGAGATCTCGAGCGCTTCCAGCGCGTGCTGCTCGACCATCAGGATCGGCAGGCCGCCCTTGTTCAGCGCCACGATCGCCTCGAACAGCTCCTCGGCCGCCTTGGGAGAGAGGCCGGCGGTCGGCTCGTCGAGCAGGAGCAGGGCGGGCGCATTCATCAGGCCCATCGCCATGGCGAGGATCTGGCGCTGGCCGCCCGAAAGCGTGCGGGCAAGTGCGCGGCGCTTGCCCGCCAGCATCGGGTAGCGGGCATAAAGTTCCTCGCTGCGCTCGCGCACTTGGCCGGGGTTCTGGAAGCCGCTGATCTCGAGGTTCTCCGCAACCGTCATCGCGCCGAAGACATTGCGCTCCTGCGGTACGAAGCCGATGCCGTGCTTGGCGCGGCCGAGCGCGCCCTGGCTGGTCACGTCGGCCCCGTTCAAGATGATCGCGCCCTCGCGCGCAGACACCAGCCCGGCGATCGTTTTCAGCAGCGTCGATTTTCCGGCGCCATTGGGGCCGATGATCGAGACGATCTCGCCGGCCTCGACCCGCAGCGAGCATCCCTTCAGGATCTGTTCGGCCGCGCCATAGCCGGCGACGACGCCATCGACGGCGAGCAGGCCGTCCTTCGCCAGGCCGCCATTCGCCGTGTTCAATGCCGTCTCCCGAGATAGGCTTCCTGCACGCGGATGTCGGAGGCGACCTCGTCGAAGCTGCCTTGCGTCAGGGTCTTGCCCTCGGCCATGACGATGACCGGGGCACAAAGCCGCTTGATCAGCGCCATGTCGTGCTCGATCAGGCAGATCGTCAGCCCGTCCCGGTTCAGCGCGACGAGGTGATCGGCGATCTGCTCGGTGAGGCTCGGATTGACGCCGGCCATGGGTTCGTCGAGCAGCAGGATCTTGGGGTCCGCCATCAAGGCGCGCCCGATCTCGACCAGCTTCTTCTGCCCGCCTGAGAGCGCCGTCACCGGATTGTCCAGCACATGGTCGAGCTTGAGCCGCCGGGCGATGCCGAAGGCGCGCTCGGTGAGCTCCTGCTCGCGCCGCCGTGCCGTAGCCGAGCGCAGCATCGCCGCCAGCAGGTTCTCGCCAGGCTGGCCGGCGCCATAGAGCATCAGGTGCTGGAAGACGCTGAGCTTGGGAAAGCCGCGCGCGAGCTGGAATGAGCGCACGAGCCCGGCCGCCACGAGCTTTTCGGGGGCTAAGCCGGTGGTCTCGACCAGACCGAGCCGGACCGAGCCGGCCTTGGGGCGGTAGAGCCCGGAGACGGCGTTGAACAAGGTCGATTTGCCGGCGCCGTTGGGGCCGATCAACCCGGTGAAGGAGCCGGCGGGAACGGCGAAGTCGACGCCGCGCAGCACATGCACGCCATAGAAGTCGAGCTTCAGCCCTTCGATGGTAAGGGCCGCCGTCATCGCGCGCCTGCCTTGCGTCTGGAGTCCTGCGCGGGGGCGGCCTCGATCGGGAATTGCTGGCGGACCTGCTGCTTCCAGAAGGCCAGCATCTCCTGATAATAGGCGGGGTCGTTGGGGCGCAGCACCGTCTGGCTGATCATGCCGCGCACCAGGCACATCGTTGCGTTCATGACGATGCGGGTATGGTCGGGGTCGACGCCGGTGCGGGCCGCGAGCGCCGTCCAGATCGCGTCGAGACCGGCGTGGAAATCGCGCACGGTGGGGATGAGGTCGGCTCTGAAGTCGGGATTGTGCCGGGCTTCGGGCAGATACTCCATCGTGACGTAGAACAGCCGGTCGTCCATCATCTGCCAGATGTAGTCGACGATCTCGTCGCTGGAGCCGCCGCGGGCAATGAAATCCTCGGCGAAGCGGTGCAGGTCGCGAGTGGTCTTGCTGAGCATGTCGGCGACGGAGACGCTGATGATCGCCTCGCGGGTGGTGAAATGATGCGTCAGCGCGCCGCGTGAAACACCGGCCTGGCGGGCGATCTCCGGGGTGGTGGTGCGGGCGAGGCCCCGATCATGCAGCAGGTCGATCGTGGCGTTCATCAGCCGCGTCGAGGTTTCCGCGCTGCGTTCCTTTTGGGATCGTCTTTTACCGGTTCCGCTCACGCCAAGCCTCAACCCCACAGGATGGGCGAAAGCTGCGACTCGTTTTGCAAACAGTCAAGCATGTTTCTTATGCTCCCGTGCCTGGATAGGAGGCGTGTGTGGAGATGTCGTGGGATCAAGCGGTTCGGATCGTCAGAGGCTGAAAATCCGCCCCCAACCAGCGGCGGCTGAGCTCGTCTCGACGCCGGCTGCCCTGAGCGCGGCCCAGACACCGGCTGCCGCCGAATCGATGACGGGCAGGTCGGTCTCCGCCTCGAGCATGGCTGCGACGGGGGCGCCGTTGAAATTGGTGCAGAAGATGACGATCGCCTCGGCTGCCCCCTCCGCCGCGGCCGCCCGCGCCATCGCGGCGATCTCGCCTGGCAGCACCGCGCCATAGGAGAGATTGTCGCTCAGGCCGGCATGGCGCTCGGCGGTAACGGCAAAGCCCTTGGCGGTGAAATTGGCGACGCTCCGCGCTTGAGCGGCCGTGGTGTAGGGCGTGATCAGCGCGATGCGCTGTGCGTTTAGTCGCCGCAGCGCATCGAGCGTCGCCAAGGCCGATGTCACGGCGGGCAGTCCGGTCCGTGCGGTGATGTCGGCGCAGAGCCGTTCGTCGATGTCGAAGCCGTAATCGCCGCCCTTCGAGCCGTTCCAGCAGATCGCGGCAGGCTCGGCATGGCTCAGCAAGTCCGCCGCCTGCAGCATCACCGGCCAGTCATAGGGATTGGCCGCGATCTGGTCGGGGCTGGTGTTGCCGAAGACGGGGATGCGCGTGAACAGGGGCGTCACGCCCGCCAGCGTGGTGCAGATCGCTTGCGTCACACGCTCGACCGTGCGGTTGCCCGAGGGCGTGATCGTGCCGATGGCGATGTCGCTTTGCATGACTCCAGAGCATTGCGCGAAAAAGTGGGTACCGGTTTTTCGCATGAGCAATGCTCTAAATTTTGGAATCGATCACGTCGCATTCGGACGGAACCGTCCGAATGCGACGTGATCTAATGCAGCAAGATGCAGGCCAGCCGCCCGAGATGATGTTCAGCCCAGCGGGGCGACGGCGCAGCTTTGGCCGCCATCGACCGGCAGGCAGACGCCGGTGATGAACTGGGCTTCGTCGGAAGCGAGGAAGACGGCGGCGTTGGCGACGTCCCAGGCGGTGCCCATCTTGCCGAGCGGCACCGAGGCGTTGCGCGCCGCGACCATCTCCTCGACCGAGGCGTACTGGCTGGAGATCTGCTTGTAGATCAATGGCGTGTCGATCATGCCGGGCATGATGCAATTGGCGCGGATGCCTTGCCTTGCATATTGCATGGCGAGGCCGAGCGTCGCCTGGTTCACGGCCGCCTTGGTCGCGTAATAGGCGAAATAAGGGTAGCCGGTCCAACGGATCGCCGCGAGCGAGGAGATGTTGACGATCGCGCCGCCGCCGGCCTTCAGCATATGCGGGATCACCGCCTTGGAGCAGCGGAAGACCGGGCCGAGATTGAGGTCGACCGCCGCCTTGAACTGCTCTTCGCTGAGTTCGACCGGGCCGCCCATATGGGTGATGCCGACGTTGTTGTGCAGGATGTCGATGCGGCCGAAGCGGGTCATGGTCGCGGCGACGGCTGCGTCGATCGAGCCCTGCTGCGTCACATCGGCGGCAAGCGCGATGGCGACGCCGCCTTCTGCGGCGATGATGCCGGCGGTCTCGTCGGCTGCGGCCTGGCTGATGTCGATGCAGGCAACGCGGGCGCCTTCGCGGGCGAAGGCGACGGCTGCGGCCTTGCCATTGCCCCAGCCCGGCCCTGACGAGCCGGCGCCGAAGACGATGGCGATCTTGCTCTTCAGGCGGTCGGCCATCACAGGAATCCGATCGAGAACCAGGGCACCGCTGCGACGATGATCAGGCCGATCAGCAGGGCCAGCATATAGCCCCAGATCGGGCCGATGCCCTCGTCGGGATTGACCTTGCCGATGGCGCAGGCCGCGTAATAGCCGACGCCGAAGGGCGGTGCGAACAGGCCCAGCCCCATCGCGAGCACCACGACCATGGCGTAGTGCACCTCATGGATGCCGACGAGCTTGGCGATCGGGAACAAGAGCGGGCCGAACAGAACGATGGCGGGGATGCCTTCGAGCACGCTGCCCAGGATGATGAAGGCGAGGATCGATACGGCCATGAAGCCGATCGCGCCGCCGGGCAGATGGGTCATGATCTCGACCAGCGTCCGGGAGAAGCCAGACTGCGTCAGGCCCCAGGCCATGGCCGATGCCGCCCCGATGATGATCAGGATGGCGCCGGAGAGAGAGGCCGTGTCGATCAGGATCTGGCCGAGGCGGGACCAGTTGAACTGGCGGTAGACCAGAAGCCCGATGATCAGCGAGTAGACGATGCCGATGGTCGAGACCTCGGTGGCGGTCGAAACGCCCTCGACGACGGCGGCGCGGATCAGGAAGGGCAACGCCAGGGCTGGCAGCGCGATGATGAAGGTCTTGCCGATCTCGGGCCATTTCGCCTTTACGACATGGCTGAGATCGTCATGGCGATAGCGCCGCGACACGACGAAACAGAGCCCGATCGCCAGGACGACGCCGGGCAGCAGGCCGCCGGTGAAGAGGGCCGCGATCGAGACGCCTGTGACCGAGCCGATGGTGATCAGCACGATCGAGGGCGGGATCGTTTCTGTCTGCGCGCCGGTGGCCGAGAGCAGGGCAACGAGGTCGCCGGGCTTGGCGCCGCGCGCCTTCATCTCCGGAAACAAGGCTGGCGCGACCGCGGCCATGTCGGCTGCCTTCGAGCCCGAAATGCCCGAGACGAGGTACATCGCGCCGATCAGCACATAGGAGAGGCCGCCGCGGACATGGCCGAGCAGGCTCGCCAGGAAGCGCACCATCGCCTTGGCCATGCCGCACATCTCGATGAGCAGGCCGAGGAAGACGAAGAGCGGCACGGCGAGCAGGATGAGATGGCTCATGCCTTCATCCATGCGCCCGACCAGGGTCATCGTCGGCACGCGCGTGGTCAGCGCGAGATAGCCGAAGGTGGCGAGCGCGAAGGAGAAGACGATCGGCACGCCGGAGAAGACGCAAAACCCGACGACGCCGACGAAGAAGATGAGCAGGTTGAGGTTGCCCAGCGTCTTGAGCATGGGACCGAGCCACCAGAAGCCGGCGACCGCCACAGCGACCAGGGCCAGCGCCAGCAAAGCCTGCGGCACGCCCGAGCGCATGGTCAGGCGCAGCAGCGAAAAGGCGATCATCAGGCCGACGCCGACCGGGAAGGCGGCCGCGCGCCAGACATTGGAGATTTCCATCGCCGGGGTGGTGATGAAGGCTTCTTCCTCGGCCCAGCGGAAGGCAGGGCCGATGATCAGGAGCAGGAAGCCGAGGCCGGCCGCCACGCCCAGCGCGTCGAAGAAGTTGCGCCATTCCGGCGTGCTGCGCGAGACCAGCGCGGTCATGCGCATATGCTCGCCGCGCCGGAGCGCGACGACGGCGCCAAGCATGGCGAGCCAGAGGAACAGGGTCGAGGCAAGCTCGTCCGACCAGGTCAGCGGCGTGTGTAGGAGATAGCGGGCGACGATGCCCGAAAACAGCACGACCACCTCGGCGACGACGAGGATGGCGGCCGGTATCTCGACGATGACGCCGAGGATGCGGTCGATCTTCGCGGCAAGGGTGCGGCGTGGCGCCGCCGCCATTGCGGGCGGCGTCGCGAATTCGGACACGGTGTCCATGGTGCAGGCGTCAGCTCAGCGAGCCGACGGCGGCCTCGAGGGTCGCCCAGGCGTCCTTGCCGAACTTGGCTTCCCATTCCTTGTAGAAGCCGGCGCTCTTGAGCTTGTCGCGGAAGAGAGCGGCATCGACCGTGTTGAACTTCATGCCCTTGCCGGACAATTCGGTCTGCAGGTTCACCGTCAGCGCCGCAACGTCGGCGCGCTCGGCAATGCCGGCCGCGTTGAGGTGCTTGGCGACGATGGTCTGGATGTCCTTGGGCAGGGCATCCCAGTTCGCCTTGTTGGCCAGAAGCCAGAAGCCGTCCCACATATGGTTGGTCAGCGAGCAGAAGCTCTGGACCTCATAGAGCTTGGCGGTCTCGATGATCGCGAGCGGGTTCTCCTGCGCGTCGACGATCTTCGACTGCAGGGCGCTGTAGACCTCGTTGAAGTTGATCGTCGTCGGGGCCGCGCCGAAGCCCTTGTACATTGAGGTCCAGAGCGGGGCGGGCGGGACGCGGATCTTGAGGTTGTTCAGATCGGCCGGCGTAACGATCGGCTTGCCCGAGCTCGTGGTCTGGCGGAAGCCGTTATCCCAGATCGTCTCCATCGCGAAGATCGAGCGGCTCTTGGCGATCTCGGCGCGGACATAGTCGCCGAGCTTGCCGTCCATCGCCTTCCAGACCGTGTCGTAATCCTTGAAGGCGAAGCCGACGCCGTTGATCGCGGCGGCCGGCACCAGCGTGGACAGGATCAGTCCCGAGAGCGTGAAGAAATCGACCGCGCCGGAGCGGATCTGGCCGAGCGTGTCGGTGTCGGAGCCGAGCTGGCTCGAGGGGAAGATCTGCAGCTCGAAGCGGCCGCCGGTCTCTTCCTTGATCTTGTTGGCGGCTTCCTGCGCGCGCTTGTTCAGCGGGTGCGTCAGCGCCAGGTTGTTGGCGAATTTATAGGTGAATTCGGCGGCCCGCGCTCGGCCGATGGAAAAGCCGGTAACGGCAAGGGCGCCCGTGCCGGCGGCAAAGCTGCGGCGTGTCAATTTCGTCATCTGGTATCCTCCCAAGTCTTCAGGCCGGACTCTCCGCGGGTTTGCCCGCGCGAGAGCTGTGATTGCAGCGACGGCCCTCGCTCCGGTTTCGGAAGGCCGCGTAACCTTAGGCTGTGACCCCTTGGCCGCCAGCCTGCTCGAACCGTTCCATATCGTGGATCGCTCGGAGCCAGTATTCTTTATCCTTGACGAAATACAAGCGATGAAACAGTTGTCAACGCAATAAGGACGCTAAAAGGGTCCACAATATGGATCGTCCAAATCTTGCTGTGCGGGAGGCCAGCTCCGAACCGACCGGTGCGCAAAGCATCGGACGGGCGGCTGCTTTGTTGCGGCTGGTCGCGTCGAGCCGCACGCGCGGCGCCAGCCTGAGCGAACTCGTCGACGGCTCGCGGCTGCAGAAGCCGACCTGCCGCCGCATCCTGGTGGCGTTGATCGAAGCCGGGTTGATCGAGCAGGAGGCGGCGACACGGCGCTATTTCCTCGGGCCTGAATCCTTCATTCTGGGCACCATCGCAGCCGATCGCTTCGGAATCCATCGGCTCGCGCAGGAGGGTGTCGTGCGTCTGGCGCAGGCGACAGGCGATGCCGCCTTCCTGCAGGTCAGGCGGGATTGGACGGTCGTCTGCCTGCAGCGCGAGGACGGCGATTATCCGATCCGCTCGCATGTGCTCGCCCCCAGCGACAGGCACCTGCTCGGCGCAGGCGTCGGCGGCATCGCGCTGCTGGCTGCGCTCGACGACGAGGGGGTCGAGCAGGCGATGGCGGCCAATGCCGCGCAGTTTCCGCAGCGCTACCCGATGTTGTCGCGGGCGATCGTGGACGACCTCGTCGCGGAGACGCGCGAGCGCGGCTATGCGATGAATCGCGGGCTGCTCTTCCCCGGCTCCTGGGGCATGGCGATGGTCGTGCGCGATGCGCAGGGGCGGGCCGAGGCCTGCCTTTCGCTGGCCGCGATCGAGAGCCGGATGCAGCCGGACCGCGAACCCTTTCTCGCGCAATTGCTGCGTGACGAGGTCGCCAGGCTCGAGGCCAGGCTGCGCGAATTCCACATTCAGGACGAGGCCCGGCCGGCACAGCCGGGTGCGCCCGTGCCGCTGCGCCGCCGTGCCGGCGAACGGAGATGAACCATGACGATCCGCCGCGACAAGGAGAGCGCAGCATGACCGAGACCGCGCTGAAAACCGGCATCGCGCCCAAGGGCGGCGTTGTTCCAATGTCCAAACGCGTGATGAACCTGGCCCATATCGCGACGCAGAATGCGCGCCGTTTCCGGGAGCGCGCCGGCTTCATCTGGGGCGAGCGGACATGGAGCTGGGGCGAGATCGACGCGCAGGCCTCGGCGCTGGCCGCCGGCCTGCGCCAGCGCGGCATCGGCAAGGGCGACCGCATCCTGGTCCATTCCAAGAATTGCGACGCGATGTTCGTCTCGATGTTCGCCGCTTTCCGGCTGGGTGCGGTCTGGGTGCCGACAAATTTCCGCCTGCTGCCCGACGAGGTCGGCTATCTCGGCACCTCATCGGGCGCCAAGGCCTTCATCTGCCATGGCGATTTTCCGGCCCATGCGGCGGCCGTTGCCGCCTCGGAGCCTGCGCCGGAGTTCATCTGGCGGATCGGGCCGGGCGAGTTCGGCGAGGCCGAGGTCGGCGAGGTGATCGCGCGCCATCTCGGCGAGCAGGTCGCCAATGTCGCGGTCGAGCATGACGATCCCTGCTGGTTCTTCTTTACCTCCGGCACGACGGGGCGCTCGAAGGCCGCGGTGCTGACCCATGGCCAGATGGGCTTCGTGGTGACGAACCATCTCGCCGATCTGGTGCCGGGCTCGACCGAGGCCGACGCCTCGCTCGTCGTCGCCCCGCTCTCGCATGGGGCGGGCGTGCATCAGCTCGTGCTGTCCTCGCGCGGCGCCGCGACGATCCTGCTGCCGACCGAGCGCTTCGACATCGACGAGGCCTATCGCCTGATCGAACGCCACAGGATCACCAACATCTTCACCGTGCCGACCATCCTGAAGATGCTGGTCGAGCATCCGGCCGTCGACCAGCACGACCATTCCAGCCTGCGCCACATCATCTATGCCGGTGCGCCGATGTATCGCGAGGACCAGAAGGCGGCGCTCGCCAAGCTCGGCAAGGTGCTGGTGCAGTATTTCGGGCTGGGCGAGGTCACCGGCAACATCACAGTGTTGCCGCCGGCCCTGCATGAGGCGCAGGACGGTCCCGATGCGCGCATCGGCACCTGCGGTTACGAGCGCAGCGGCATGGAGGTACAAATCCAGGACGATGCCGGCCATGCGGTTGCGCCGGGCGTGCAGGGCGAAATCTGCGTGATCGGCCCCGCCGTCTTCGCCGGCTACTACGACAACCCGGAAGCCAATGCGAAATCCTTCCGCGACGGCTGGTTCCGCACCGGCGATCTCGGCCATATGGACGAGCAGGGCTTCGTCTACATCACCGGCCGCGCCTCGGACATGTACATCTCCGGCGGCTCGAACATCTATCCGCGCGAGATCGAGGAGAAGATCCTGACCCATCCGGCGATCGCGGAGGTCGCGGTGCTCGGCCTGCCTGATCCGGTCTGGGGTGAGATCGGCGTCGCGGTCTGCGTGGCGCGTGCGGGCGCAAGCGCGACCGAAGCCGAAATGGCGGAGTATCTCGCGGCGAAGATCGCCCGCTACAAGATGCCCAAGCGCTTCTTCTTCTGGGAGGCCTTGCCGAAGTCGGGCTATGGCAAGGTGCCCAAGCGCCTGGTCAAGGACGAGCTCGAGGCGCGCGGCGAGCTGGACTGGCTGCGCTCGTGACGGCAGCCGCGATGGATGGCTTCAACCAGCGGACGGGCCGCATGACGACCGGAACAAGGTCGCCATGGGACCCGGGAACGCGTTGGCGCCGATCAGCGGCGGTAGTGGCGGCGGTGACGGCGGTAATGCCGGCGATGATGGCGACGGTGATAGCGGCTGAACTCGGCGTCGGCATCATCGAGCGACCGGGCCGCGTGCGGCTCGGCCGGCTTCGCATCCACAGGCTCCGGAGCGAGCGTCATTGGCGCGGCTTGCGCCATCGCGACAGCGCCGACGCTGGCGGCAGCCGCCCCGCCAATCAGGCTCAGGATAAAAGAGCGCCTATCCATCAGGTTATCCTCTCTTGATCGTTGATGGCCTTTCCAGGTCGAACTGGCCCGGAACGGACTGACCAAAAACCTTTGGCGGAGCCGTTGGTTCCGCCGCCACGCTGAAACGAGGTTGCCATTGTCCAGCCAGCACGTGCCACTCCTGCTGTTCAGCTCAGTGTTCCATCCCCATGACCGCTTTTTGCCCGACCGCGATCCCGCCATGATGCGCTCGGTTTTCCCTGGGAGGACGAGGTCATGAGGCGCATCGAGCAGCCCGGTCCCGCGGCGCCTGAGCGTGTCGAATGGGCTGAAAGCCATGGTTTGCGCTTCGAAATGACGCTGCAACCCGGTCTGACCCTGCTGGAGGCGGTGCGGCGCAGCTTTGCCGCGGCGGGCTTCACCTCGGGCGTCGCACGAATCGACGGCGCGGCCCTGTCGTCCTTCACCTATGTCATGCCGGCTTTGTCGCAGACGCCGGAGCACGCGGCCTTCTACAGCGAGATCTTCCGGCCGCCGGGCATCGCCCGCATCGAGACCGGCGCGCTGACCTTCGGCCTGCGTGACGGCGCGCCCTTCTTCCATTGCCATGCGCTCTGGCAGGAGGCGGGCGGCAAGCGCAGCGGCGGCCATATCCTGCCCGACGAGACGTTGGTGGCCGAGGCGATCACGCTCCCGGCCGTCGGCATCGATGGCGCGGGTTTCGCCGCTTACATCGATGCCGAGACCAATTTCAAGCTGTTTGGCCCCGCGACGGTGCCCTTGCTGGGCGCGACGCGGGAAGGGCGATTCTTCGCCCTGCGCGTGCGCCCGAACATCGATCTCGCCGGCGCGCTGGAGCAGTTCTGCGCTGAGCACGGCGTCAAGCGCGCGACAATCCATGGCGGTGTCGGCTCGACGATCGGCGCGCGCTTCGAGGATGGCCGGATGGTCGAGAACTTCGCCACCGAAATCGCGATCAAATCCGGCCGGGTCTGGAGCGAGGGCGAAGGCATGATGTCGGAAATCGACGTGGCGCTGGTCGACTACACCGGCGCGATGGCGCAGGGCCGCCTGACGCGCGGCGACAACCCGGTGCTGATGACCTTCGAGCTGGTGCTGGAAGCGGGGTAAGGGCTCGGCGCCGATGCTTCGGCCGAGACCGAAGTGATTGCGCAGGACCGGCCCTGCGCGCGGGCGCATGCTTCCGGCTGACTGAGGCCACGGAAGCAGATCGTGAAACACACCACCACATGCCAGTCGGAAACCGCTGGAGACGTCACATATCTAAGCGGGCGGGATGGCGAGCCGACCTTGCTCCTGCGCCGCGTCGCCGGGACCGGACCGAGCGTGGTCTATGTCCACGGTGCGACGTTTCCATCGGCGCTTTCGGTAGCCTATCGTTTTGGCGGCCTGTCCTGGATGGACGATCTGGCGGCGCGCGGATTTGACGTCTGGGCCTTCGACTTTGCCGGTTTCGGCGGCTCCGACCGCCCACCCGCCTTTGAACACGCGGCATCCGAGAGCCCACCTTTTGGCCGCGCATGCGATGCGGAGGTGCAGCTCGCGCGGGTTCTGGCGCATGTCCGGCAGGTTACGGGCCGCGCCAGGCTGTCATTGATCGCGCATTCCTGGGGCACGATCGTGGCCGGGCTCCACGCGTCGCTGCAGCCCGGCACCATCGAACGTCTGGTTTTCTTTGGGCCGATCGCGCAGCGAGACGGGCCGCCCATGGCGACGGGCGATGGCCCCGAAAGCTGGCGGCTGGTTTCGATCGCCCAGCAACTGGCCCGTTTCGTCGAGGATGTTCCCGCAGGCCACCCAGCGGTGCTGATCGAACCCGGGCTGGCCTCATGGGCTCCGGCCTATCTTGCAAGCGATCCAGGGGCGGCGGCCCGGCGGCCCGTTCCAGCCGTCCGGATTCCGGCTGGTCCGGCCGCCGACATCAAGGCTGCGTGGGCCGGGAACCTTGCCTATGAGCCCGCAAGGGTTCAGGCGCCGACACTGATTGTGCGAGGCGCCTGGGATGGTCTGTGCACGGACGATGATGCGCTCTGGCTGCGCGGGCGGCTGGGGGCTGCCGAGACGCGCGACGTCAAAATCGTCGAAGGCACGCATCTCATGCATCTCGAACATGCGCGCCTTGGCCTGTTCGAGGCGACGGGAGCCTTTCTGATGAAAACCTGGTTCTAGATTTTTGTTTCAACGCGTTTGTTCACGCGAACCGGTGTCCAGTTCGCGCGAAAATGCTCTGACACTGGCGAATTCAGGCACTCATCGTTCGCCTCCGGAGTTTTTCCGCGCCACCTCCAGATCGCGCAGGTCCTTGCGCCTGATCTTGCCGGTCGCGGTCATCGGCAGTTCGGTGACGAATTCGATCTCACGGGGATATTGATAGGCGGCGAGCCGCTCCCTGACGAAGGCCTGGATCTCGGCGGCGAGGGTGTCCGAGGGAGCAAAGCCCGGTTTCGGCAGCACGAAGGCCTTGACCACCTCGGTGCGCAGCGGGTCGGGGCTGCCGACGACGGCGACCATCAGCACGGACTGATGGCGGATGATGCAGTCCTCGATGTCGCCGGGCCCGATCCGATAGGCGCCGCTGGAGATGATGTCGTCGTCGCGGCCCTGGAACCAGAAATAGCCTTCTGCGTCGCAGGCGCCGGTGTCTCCGGTGACGAGCCAGTCGCCGACGAATTTGGCCGCCGTCGCCTCAGGCTGGCGCCAGTATTCCAGCATCATCACCGGGTCGGGCCTTGCCACTGCGATCAGCCCCTGCTCGCCGGCCGGCAGCTCGTCGCCCTCGGGAGAGATCACCGCGACGCAGTGGCCGGGCACGGCACGGCCCATCGAACCTGGCACGATCGGGAACAGGCTGGCGCAGTTCGAGACGATCAGGTTGGCCTCGGTCTGGCCGTAGAACTCGTTGACCGGAAAGCCGAAGGTCTGCTCGCTCCAGGCCAGCATGTCGGCGCCGAGCGTCTCGCCGCCGGTGCCGATCGAGCGCATCGCATAGTCGAAGCGCTGGCGCGGCCTCTCGACCTGCCGCATCAGCTTCAGCGCGGTGGGCGGCAGGAAGGCGTTGCGGACCTTGTGCCGGGCCATCAGCGCGAAGGCGGCTTCCGGATCGAATTTCTTCGCGCGTGAGGCCAGGACGGGGACGCCGAAATAGAGGCTCGGCAGCAGCACGTCGAGCAGGCCGCCGGCCCAGGCCCAATCGGCCGGCGTCCAGAACAGGTCGCGGGCTTGCGGGAAGAATTCCTGCGGCAGTTGCACACCAGGCAGATGGCCGAGCAGGACGCGATGCGCATGCAGTGCACCCTTGGGCTTTCCCGTCGTGCCGGAGGTGTAGATGATCAGAGCTGGATCATCGGCGCGTGTATCGAGGGGCGTAAAACGGTCGGAGGCCTTTGCCAGCTCCGCGTCGAAATCGAGATGGGTCCCGGTCGTTTCTCTATTGCCGATGACGAAGATGCGTTTGAGGTCGGGCAGTGCGGCGCGGATCGTCTCGATCTTGCCGATGTTCTCGGCATCGGTGATCAGCACTGCTGCGCCGCTGTGCTGCAAACGGTGTTCGAGCGCATCCGGCCCGAACTGGGTGAAAAGCGGCAGCGCGATTGCGCCCATCTTGTAGATGGCGAGATGGGCCATCGCCGTTTCCGGCCGTTGCGGTAGCAGGATGCCGACGCGCTCGCCCGCTCCGACGCCATGGCCGTGCAGCATATTGGCGAGGCGGTTGGAGCTCCGTTTCAGTTCGTCGAAGCTCAGGGTCGCGACGCCCGCCGTTTCATCCTCGTAGATCAGCGCCGGCTTGCCGCTGCCATCGGCATGGCGGTCGCAGCAGGCGACGCCGATGTTGAAGCGCTCCGGGATATCCCAGCGGAAAGCCTCGAAGGTAACCCGGTAGCTTGCCGCCCGCATCAGCATCAGCCTTGCTCCGGGCGGCGCTTCATCAAAAGCTTGAGATGGCCGGTCTGAACCTGCTCGCCGCGCTGGTTGAATACATCGAGCTTGAGGGTGACGACACCGCGATCGGGCTTGCGCGAGGGCTTGCGATCCACGGTCGTGACCACGGCATGGACGGCGTCGCCGATCCTGACCGGCGCGGCAAAACTCCAGTGCAGATCGAGCAGGCCCATGGTGGTGGCGTCGATCAGGTTCTGCTGCGACATCAGGCCGATCACCATGGCGAGCGTCAGCGGGCCATGGGCGATGCGCTCGCCGAAGGAGGTGGTGGCGCAATATTCGCTGTCGACATGGAGCGGGTTGAAATCGCCGGAGAGCCCGGAAAATAGCGTGATGTCGCCTTCGCCGACGGTGCGGCCGCGTGTGACGACGCGCAGATCCTCGCCGAATTCCTCGAAGTAGAGGCCCATGGTTTCCGTCCCGATCGTCGTTTTGGCGATTAGGCGCGCGAAGGAGGCGGGCTGACAAGGCCGCGCGTTGCCGCTTTTGCTCACGAGGGAAGTGCGCGGATGGCGTCTGCTGCGCAGACAACTGCCTGATGTTGTGTTATACATCTCGTATAACGGAGGGGTTGCCAATGAAGGAGCGCAGCAAACCAGAGGCCGATGGCGCGACGGTTCTCCAGATTCGTAAGATCGGCAACTCTCTCGGTCTTATCCTACCGAAGGAGTTATTGGCGCAGCTTGGCTTTTCCGAGGGCGATCAGCTCGAGGTGGTCAGGCAGCCCGAGGGTGGAGTCAAACTGCAGCGGCATGACGATCAGCATGCCCGGGCAATGGCGATCGCGCGGCAGGTCATGAAGGACTACGCCAATACAATGCGCGAGCTTGCTAAGTGAGCGAGCCGCTCTGGTTGTCGGTCGAATTGATCCGGGACATCCATGCCGAACAGCTTGCGATTTATGGCGGGCCGGAAGGCATCCGTGATCTGGGGCTGCTCGCGTCGGCGCTTGCCCGTCCTATCAACCGTTTTGCTTATGGCGAGACCGATATGGCGGCTCTCGCTGCTGCCTATGCCTTCGGATTGGCGCGGAACCATCCGTTCGTCGATGGCAACAAGCGCGCCGCCTTCCTTGCGATGATGACGTTCCTGCGCCTGAACGGCATTCCTTTTGCGCCGGCGGACGCGATGGCCGCTGCCGCCATTCTGGCGCTAGCCGCCAGCGAGGTCGACGAAGGAGGGCTGACACGCTGGATCCGCGACAACTGGCCCAAGGATATGCCTGCATGACCACCCCCATCTGGATCGAGGCCGCGATCAATGGACCCTGGGGCAAGGAGCGTCAGCCCGGCATTCCGATTGCCATTCCCGACATCGTCGCGGACGGCATTGCGGCGGTCGAGGCGGGGGCGGCGATCGTGCATCTTCATGTCTACGACATCGAGACCGGTCGCCAGCGCGACGATTGGCAGCTTTATGCCCGGGCGATCGAAGGCATTCGCGCCAAGGTCGACGCCATCGTCTACCCGACCATCCCGATCCTCGGCTCGGGCTATGCCGGCGACATGCTCGGCTCCGGCCGCTACACCCATCTGGAGGAGCTCGCCAAGCGCGGCCTGGTCGAATGGGGCGTGCTCGACCCCGGCTCCTGCAACTGGACGACCTTCGCCGGCATTCCCGGCGGCGAGCCCGGCTTCATCTATCAGAACCCAGGCGAGCATATCCGCGAGGGCATGGCGGTGGCCCATGCCCACAAGATCCATCCGAGCTATGCGATTTATGAGCCCGGCTTCACGCGATTGGGCGCGGCGCTGGCCAAGGCCTATCCGGGGCTGCCGACGCCGATCTATCGCCTGATGTTCTCCGACGCTTTCGCCTGGGGCTTTCCGCCCAAGGTCTATGCGCTCGAGGCGCATCTCGCGCTCTTGGCCGAGGATGCTCCCGGCGCTCCGGTGATGATCGCGGGACTCGGTGTCGATCTCTCGGGTTTGATCGGGCCGGCCGTGGCATGCGGCGTCCATGTTCGGGCGGGGCTTGAGGATGCGCATTTCGGCTGCACCAGGACGAATGCGGAACTTGTGGCGGAAACGCTGAAGCTGGTCGAGGCGGCCGGCGGGCGTGCCGCGAGCGTAGTCGAGGTACGGGCGGATCTGGCGGCGCGGCGTTAACGCCGCGGGCAAAGCAGCAGTTTTTGCCGGGCAGAGGTAATTCCTGCCCGGGTGGCCTGACGACGCATCCATAGTTATCAAGACCTTAAAGCTGGCATGGTCCCTGCTCCGGAGCGTCGAACGCCATCTCCGGAGAGCCGCGATGTCCACAACCATCGGCGCCAGTGCCTCCTTGCTTCTGAATTACACCCGCAGCGGGCAGGCGGTGCTCGACGCGCAGCCCTCGCTTGCGCAGTTGCTCAGCGAGGATGCGACGACGGGTTCGCAACTCCCCGCGTCGGCGACCGTTGCCCTGTCTGACGAAGCCAAGGCCTATCTCGCCCGGACCTCGGCATCGACCACGACCGATTCCGGCGCGACCCTCGCTTCCCGCGCTGGGAATGCGCGGCAGTGGTTCGATCAGCAATATCAATCGCTCGGCATTTCCTCGGCGCTGATCGGCGGCAAGGTCGCGGTCGATCTGACCGGCCAGAGCCGCGCCACCCTGTCGGCCGTAGCCTCAAATGCCCAGGGGCTTTTCTCCAGGGACGAGAGCGCGGCCGCGGCGACGGCGCTGCAATCACGCTTCGACGCAGCGCTGACACCGTATGCCGTTGTCGCTCGGCATACCGGGAACTATGCCGGCCTCTACGACGCCGCCCTGAACTATGTGAATGCGGCTGGTCCCGACGAACAGGCGACGAAAGCCTGGCAGGACCAGAAACAGGCGCTGGTCGAGGGCGCTGCTGCGGCACGCGCGAACCCCGGCAAAGCGCCCGAGACCAAGAATGCGGCCGATCCCATCCAGGCGCTGCTCGGCAAGGCCTCGACCGGTGGGACCAGCACGCCGCAGACCAGCATCGCGGCGGTGGCCGCCAATGCGCGCGCGCTGCTCGATGCGCAGGCCGACAGCGCCAAGGACAAGGGTACCAAGCTGGTCTTCGACGATTCGGACAAGACCGGGCAGCAGGTCGATTTCACCGCTTTCGACAACCGGTCGCTGGCAGCGATCACGCTCAACCAGGGCTCGGCTTTCTCGGCTGGGGAGATCCGTGCCGCCAAGGCCGAGCTCGACCAACGCAACCGCGCAAGCGTGCTCGATACGTTGAAGGCGACATCCGGCGGCAGCGACAGCGCGAGCGCAAGCCTCGCCCTCGTCAACCGATACACCGCCATGAGCACCGAGGAGAAAGCTGCGCTCGGGATCAGCGACCGCTTCACCAGCCAGCTGGTCCAGACCTATCAAAGCATCCAGGCGACTCAGGGGCGGCTGGGCGGCAATGCCTCGCAGGGGCTGGCCGGCTATCTCTGATCGGCAAGTGCAGCAGAGACGCGCCTCTCGCGACTGAGACGATCGGCTGCACTGGCGTTCGCGCCGCGCCGGCCTACATGGGGATGACAACCACCAGAACGGTCCGTCACGCCCCATGTCCGACCACGACAGCGAAGCCAACCGCTTTTCCGCCCGCGCCGCGCGCTATGCTCGCGTCGGGGCCAATGTCGGCGGGGTCGCGGCGCGCATCGCCGGTACGCGGTTGTTCGGGCTGGATGGCCGTAACGCCAGCAATGCCGAGGCGCTGGCCAAGGCGCTGGGCGGGCTGAAGGGCCCGATCATGAAGGTGGCGCAACTCGTCGCCACGATTCCCGACGTAGTGCCGCCGGAATACGCCGCCGAATTGCAGAAGCTGCAATCGCAGGCGCCGCCGATGGGCGCGGCTTTCGTCAAGCGCCGGATGATGGCCGAGCTCGGGCCGCAATGGCGCGAGCGTTTCGCCGAGTTCGATCTGAAGCCGGCGGCGGCGGCCTCGCTGGGGCAGGTGCACCGCGCCACCACGCTTGAGGGCGTCGCGCTCGCCTGCAAGCTGCAATATCCCGATATGGAATCGGCCGTGGAGGCCGACATCTCCCAGCTCGGCATCCTGTTCGCCTTGCACCGGCGGATGGACCCGGTGATCGACACGACCGAGATCGCCAAGGAGATCGGCGCCAGGGTGCGCGAGGAGCTCGATTACATTCGCGAGGCGAAGCATATCGCGCTCTACCAGGAGATCCTGACTGACACGCCGGAGGTGCGGGTACCCCGGCTCGAAGCCTCGCTGTCGACGCGCAGGCTCCTGACCATGCATTGGCTCGAGGGCAGCCCGATCCTGTCCCATAAGCAGGACGACCAGGAGGCGCGCGACCGCATCTCGACCGCGATGTTCAAAGCCTGGTGGCGGCCCTTCAGCCATCATGGCGTCATCCATGGCGATCCGCATCTGGGGAACTACACCGTTTTTTCAGAGGGTGACGCGCCGGCCGGCATCAACCTGCTCGACTATGGCTGCATCCGCATCTTCCCGCCGAGCTTCGTCGGCGGCGTGGTCGATCTCTATCGCGGCCTGCTCGAGGGCGACGCCGCCCGTGTCGTCCATGCCTATGAGACCTGGGGCTTCAAGGGGCTGACCAAGGATCTCGTCGACACGCTGAACATCTGGGCGCGCTTCATCTACGGGCCGCTGCTGGAGGATCGGACGCGCCGCATTGCCGAAGGCGTCAGCCCGGCCGAGTACGGTCGGAAGCAGGCCTTCCAGGTGCATCAGGCCCTGAAGCAGCGTGGGCCGGTGACCGTGCCGCGCGAATTCGTCTTCATGGACCGGGCCGCGATCGGGCTCGGCGGCGTCTTCCTGCATCTCGACGCCGAGCTGAATTTCCATCGCCTGTTCGAGGCGGAGATCGAGGGGTTTTCGGTGGAGACGGTAACGTCGAAGCAGAGACAAGCGCTTGTCTCTGCTGGATTAAAGGGGGAGGCCTGACCCGTTCAGTTGCCGCCTCCTCCAACGTCGCTTTCGCCGGTGAACGAAGCGCGCGTGCCGTCCTCATTGTAGCCGCCAGCATGGCGCCGACGCCAAGCCGCGATGTCCTCGTCATCGCGTTTCGTTTGCTCACGCGCTTCAGCGAACCAGCGCTTGCCCTTCTCGATCAGCGCTGCGGCATCAGCCTCGGCGCGTTCAAGCTCGCCCTCGGGCGATTGTGGAATAGGGCTCATTCGACCTCTCTGCCAATGCGCTGCCGAAGGCTATCTGGAATTCCTCTGCGAAAACTTGATGCGACCCACGAATCCAGGCTGTTTCAAACGAGCAAGCCGCTGTTCGGATTTGACCGCGCGCTGAGGAGGCATCAGTTCCATCGCGGCATATGAGTTTTTTGCCATTTAAATCGATTTACATGGCCTCTTTGTCGAGCTAGAGCGGCGCCCAGCTTGGCTTCTGGCTTTCCTAGGGGCAGGCCGGAGCGGGGCGTCCGTTGCCGACCTCACGCGGGTGCGCTACAGGCTTTGGAACCGTCTTGTTATCTTCAGGATCAGACCATGGCCGATCACGGGCATCACGCCACCGACATTCCGCAGATGGACTACGCCGAGCATGAGCGGACCTATCAGGGCTTCATGCATTTCGCCGAGGTCGGCACCGTCGCGTGCCTCGCCATCGTCGCGGCGCTGGCGGTGGGCGGCACCAAGCATGCCTGGGGTATCGCCCTCATCGGTACGCTGCTGACGCTGGTTGGCACGGCTGTCGGCATCGCATCGAAATCGCTCGCCTGGAAGGCTCCGGCCGTTCCCTTCGTGCTGATGATGGTTGCGCTCGTTCTCCTGTAAGATCCGCCTCCGCCAAGCCTGAAAGGCCTCGCCCTGCCATGCGCATTGCTGTGCCAGCCGAAACGCAAGGGGCGGAAACCCGCGTCGCCGTGACGCCGGAGACCGTCCGCAAGTTCATCGGCCTCGGGGCCGAAATCGTGGTCGAGAAGGGCGCCGGGCTCGCTTCCGGCATCAATGACGCCGATTATGAGGCGGCTGGCGCAAGCATCGCCAAGAACGCCAAGGAAGCGCTCAAGGGCGCGGCGATCGTGCTCAAGGTGCGCCGCCCGGCCGAAACCGAGATCGCTGGCCTTCCCTCCGGCGCGCTCGTCGTCGGCATCATGGACCCCTATGGCAATGAGGCTGCGGTCGAGGCCCTGGCCAAGGCCAAGGTCGCGGCCTTCGCGATGGAGTTCATGCCGCGCATCACCCGCGCGCAGGTCATGGACGTGCTTTCCTCGCAGGCCAACCTCGCCGGCTATCGCGCGGTGATCGACGGCGCGGCCGAATATGGCCGGGCGCTGCCGATGATGATGACGGCAGCCGGCACGGTTCCCGCCGCGCGCATCTTCATCATGGGTGTCGGCGTTGCCGGACTGCAGGCGATCGCGACGGCGCGGCGCCTTGGCGCGATCGTGACCGCGACCGATGTGCGCCCCGCCACCAAGGAGCAGGTCGAATCGCTCGGCGCGAAGTTCCTGGCCGTCGAGGATGACGAGTTCAAGCAGGCGCAGACGGCCGGCGGCTACGCCAAGGAAATGTCCAAGGAATACCAGGCCAAGCAGGCCGAGCTGACGGCGAGCCACATCGCCAAGCAGGACATCGTCATCACCACGGCGCTGATCCCGGGGCGTCCCGCACCGAAGCTGATCTCCAAGGCGATGGTCGAGAGCATGAAGGCTGGTTCCGTGATCGTCGATCTCGCGGTCGAGCGCGGCGGCAATTGCGAACTCGCCAAGCCCGGCGAAATCGCGGTTACGCCCAATGGCGTCAAGATCGTCGGCCATCTCAACGTGCCCGGCCGCCTGGCCGCGACCTCGTCGCAGCTCTACGCCAAGAACCTCTTCGCCTTCGTCGAGACGCTGATCGACAAGGACACGAAGGCGCTTGCGGTGAACTGGGACGACGAATTGGTGAAGGCGACCGCCTTGACCAAGGACGGCGCGGTGATCCATCCGAATTTCGCGCCGAAGCCTGCGCCTGTCGTCGAGGGGAGCGTCTAACATGGCCAATCCGACACCCGAACAGGCGCTCGAACAGGCCCGCTCCGCCGCCGTGCTGGCGAAGCAGGCGGCTGAGCTCGCCGAGAAATACGCCGAGCAGGCCGCCGCGGCGGCAAGCGTCGCGACAGGCGTCGATCCGACGGTGTTTCGCCTCGCGATCTTCGTCCTCGCCGTCTTCGTCGGCTATTACGTGGTCTGGTCGGTGACGCCGGCGCTGCACACGCCGCTGATGTCGGTCACCAATGCGATCTCCTCTGTCATCGTCGTCGGCGCGCTGCTCGCGGTCGGCGTCCAGGCCGCCCCGGCGCTGGGCGACGGCCCGGTCTGGGCCAAGCTCTTCGGCTTCGTGGCGCTGATCCTGGCTTCGGTGAACATCTTCGGCGGCTTCCTCGTCACCGAGCGCATGCTTTCGATGTACAAGAAGAAGGGCTGAGCGCCGATGGCCGCCAATCTCTCCGCCCTGCTTTACGTCGTCTCCGGCGTCCTGTTCATCATGGCCCTGCGGGGCCTGTCGCACCCGACCACCTCCCGCCAGGGCAATTTCTACGGCATGATCGGGATGGGCATCGCCATCCTGACGACCGTGGTGTTCTTTCCGCCGTCGGGCTTCTCCGGTTGGTTCCTGGTCGTGCTGGGCATCGCCATCGGCGGCGGCATCGGCGCCTTTATGGCCCGGCGCGTTCAGATGACGCAGATGCCGCAGCTCGTGGCCTTCTTCCACTCGCTGGTGGGTCTGGCGGCGGTGCTGGTCGCCGCGGCCGCGCTCTATGCTCCGAGCGCCTTCGGCATCGGCGAGGCCGGCCATATCCATGGCGGCAGCCTGTTCGAGATGGGGCTCGGCGTCGCCATCGGCGCGATCACCTTCACCGGTTCGATCATCGCCTTCCTCAAGCTCGACGGGCGCATGAGCGGCAAGCCGATCATGCTGCCGCAGCGCCATGGCATCAATATCGGGCTCGGTGTCGCGCTCGTCGTGCTGCTGCTGGTCTTCATCAAGACCGAGAGCCATGTCGTGTTCTGGCTGATCGTGCTGGTCTCGTTCGCGCTCGGCGTGCTCCTGATCATCCCGATCGGCGGCGCGGACATGCCCGTCGTCGTTTCGATGCTGAACTCCTATTCCGGTTGGGCTGCTGCAGGCATCGGCTTCACGCTCGGCAACATGGCGCTGATCATTACCGGCGCGCTGGTCGGATCGTCGGGCGCGATTCTGTCCTACATCATGTGCAAGGCAATGAACCGGAGCTTCATCTCCGTCATCCTCGGCGGTTTCGGTGGCGACGATGCCGCGGCTGGCGCAGCTGGCGCGGTCGAGGCGAGGCCGGTCAAGCAAGGTTCTGCCGACGACGCCGCCTACATCATGAAGAATGCCGCCAAGGTCATCATCGTGCCCGGCTACGGCATGGCGGTGGCGCAGGCCCAGCACACGCTGCGCGAGATGGCCGATCTGCTGAAGAAGGAGGGCGTCGAGGTGAAATACGCCATCCATCCGGTGGCGGGCCGCATGCCTGGCCATATGAACGTGCTGCTGGCCGAAGCCAACGTGCCCTATGACGAGGTCTTCGAGCTCGAGGACATCAACTCGGAGTTCGGCCAGGCCGACGTCGCCTTCGTCATCGGCGCCAACGACGTCACCAACCCCGCCGCGAAGACCGACAAGTCTTCGCCGATCTATGGCATGCCGATCCTCGATGTCGAGAAGGCCAAGACCGTGCTCTTCATTAAGCGCGGCATGGCGGCCGGCTATGCCGGCGTCGAGAACGAGCTGTTCTTCAGGCCCAACACGATGATGCTGTTCGGCGATGCCAAGAAGGTCACCGACGACATCGTCAAGGCGATGGCGCACTGACGCTGCCGCGCGGGCATCACAATGCTGCAAAGGGCCGGCTTCATGCCGGCCCTTTTCGTATGGAGTTCTTCTCTCGTTGGGGTTCTTGCGGTGACACTCTCCATCCGCCCGATGCTGGCGAGCGACAGGCCCGCCGTGCTGGCTCTGCTGCTCGAACTGACGGCCCATGAGGCGATGCTGAGCGCGGAGCGCGCGACGGGGCCCGCTGCTGCCGCAGCCTGCCTCAGTGACGATGCGGAAAAGGCCGCCGAGCATGGCGGCGCCCAGATCGTTGTCCAGCGGGGGGATGAGGTCGTCGGCTATCTGGCGCTGCGGCTCGGGCGCATCGGCCCCTTCGTGCATGAGTATTTGCGCGACCATGTCTATATCGAGAACATCGTGGTCGCGGCGGCTTGCCGGGGAACCGGGATCGGGCAGCTCCTGCTGGCGGAGGCGGAGCGTTTTGCCCGCGAGGCCGGCTGCAAGGCGCTCCATCTCAGCGTCCTGGAGGGCAACGATATGGCGCTGACCGCCTATCGCCGCGCCGGCTTCGGCAGTTTCGCGCTGGAAATGGCCAAGGTTCTCGATTGAGCGTCGCGAGACCGCCATGGTGGCGGGGGAGGATGATCGCATGAAACTGCTCGGCCGCCTCCTGCTTGTTGCCTGCGCGCTCTATCTCGCTGGACTGGCCGTCCTCTTCGTCAGGCAGCGCGACCTGATGTATCCGCGCGATCCGGTGCGTGCCGATATTGCTTCAGCGAAGCTGCCGGGCGCGGTGGAGGTTCCGCTGACGACGGCCGATGGCGAGAGGCTGGTGGCCTGGCTCGTGCCGCCACGCGCGGGCAAGCCCGTGCTGCTGTTCTTCCACGGCAATGCCGGCAATTTCGACAGGCCGATCCGCCAGGCCCGTTTCCGGGCGCTGACGGAGGACGGCACCGGCCTCCTCGCGGTGAATTATCGCGGCTATGGCGGCTCGACCGGCAGCCCGACGGAGGAGGGCCTCCATCTCGATGCGCGCGCCGCCTATGGCGAGGCGGCGGAGCGCTTCGGCGCGGCGCGGCTGGTCGGCTACGGCGAATCGCTGGGCACCGGCGTCGTGCTGCAGCTCGCGGCGGAGGTCCCGCTCTCGGCGGTCATCCTGGAGGCGCCCTATCTCTCGACGGCCGCGGTGGCGCAGGAGATCTATCCTTACGTGCCGATCCGGCTCGTGATGCTGGATCAGTTCCGCTCGGAGGCGGTGATCGGGCGGGTGCGTGCGCCGCTGCTCGTGCTGCATGGCGAGCGCGACCGCGTGATCCCGTTCAGGCAGGGGCAGGCGCTTTACGAGATGGCGAACCCGCCCAAGCGCTTCATCCGCTTTCCGGCGGGCCACCATGAGGATCTCCCGAACTGGGGCTCAGTGCCCGAGATCCGGCGTTTCCTCGCGGATATGGCGAGCGGCGCTCTGGCGGGCGCTGAGAGCCGCACGATCGAATAGGGGCGGCTCAGCTCCGGAACAGGCCGCCGCCCAGCCCACCGCCGCCGAGGCGCGATTGGCCGGCGCGGGCGGTTGTGTTGTTGCCGTCGAGGCTCAGCGCGCGCTGATAGCTCTCGCTGGCTTCCGCCTTCTTGCCGAGCTTCTCATAGGCCAGACCGCGCCCGGCCCAGGCCTCGGCGTTGCGGTTGTCGACATTGAGCGAGGCGGTGAAGTCCTCGAGCGCGGCATCATATTTGCCGACCGCGATCAGGCTCTGGCCGCGCGCGGTGTAGGGCGGGGCGTTGTAGGGGTTACGGTCGATCACCGAGTCGAAATCGGAGATCGCGTACTGATGCTGGCCTTCCTTCTGGTAGACCAGCCCGCGGGCATGGAAAGCCTCGGCGGATTCGGGGTTCAGGCGGATCGCGGTGTTGAGGTCGGCCAGCGCCTGCTGGCTGTTGCCCTGCTGGCGCAGAAGATTGGCGCGCCCGACATAGGCCGGCCCGTAATTCGGATTGGCGGTGGTGGCGCGGTTGAAATCGGCAAGGGCTGAGTCGTTGCGCCCGCTCTGGCGCAGAGCCAGCGCGCGATTGGTGTAGGCCGAGGCGAGGTTCGGGTCGATCTGCACCGCCTTGGTGAAGTCGGAGATGGCGTCCGAGAAGCGGCCGACCCGGGCATAAGCCGCGCCGCGCGTGTTGTAGGCGTTGGGGTCGTTCGGGTTGCGGGAGATGACCTCACTCAGCGAGCCGATGTTCACGCTCGCATCGGCGGATGAGTTGGTGTCGATTTCCGCCACCGCTGGCTGAGAGCCGAGATTGGAGACGGTATCGCAGCCGGCCAACGCCAAGGTGATGCTCGCTGCGGCCAGCCAGTTCCTGCCGCGATCCATGCTTTGCTTCATCGGTCCTGGTTTCCGTGCCTTGCCTGTCGCACGCGGCAGGCTTGCCGTTCGCGACCTGATTGCGCCCCCCAACCGACAGCGCGTTCCGAAAGAAACAACGCCTGCATTGTGCCAAGACTTGGTTAACGGCGCTCGAAAAGCAACAGCGCCCGGAGCAGGCTCCAGGCGCGGTTGGGTCTGTCGGTCTTGCCCAGCGGCGGCCGATGCCACCGCGCGCAGGAAAATCAGGGGCGCTTGGGCTTCACCGGCGCGGGCAGCAGGCCTTCGCGCTGCAGCTTCTTGCGCATCAGCTTGCGGGCGCGGCGCACGGCCTCGGCCTTCTCGCGTGCCTTCTTCTCGGAAGGCTTCTCGTAATGGCCGCGAAGCTTCATCTCGCGGAAAACGCCTTCGCGCTGAAGCTTCTTCTTGAGAGCGCGGAGAGCCTGATCGACATTGTTGTCGCGAACGAGAACCTGCACGTGAGTGTCCGTCTTTAGCGGGTTGGTCTAAAAAGTCGGGCGAGCGGGCCTGCCAAGCAGGTCGCTCGAAGGATCGTGCGGATAACAGAAATCAATCCGGCTGTCCACGCCGCGATGCAGCGAAAATGCTGGGAAAATCGGGCTTCGCGCGGCTTTGCACTCTGAAATCTGAATCCGCCTCTCATCCAAAAGTGAGAGCAGGTTCAATGCGAAAAACCGGTGCCCGGTTTTTCGCATCCTGCTCGGGTTCAGGCTTTTTCGGGTGTGACCCGCGTGACATGGCCCATTTTGCGGCCCGGACGGGCGTCGCGCTTGCCGTAGAGATGCAGATGCGCGCCGGGCTCGGCCAGGAGATCGCGCCAGCGCAAGGCCGCATCGCCGATCAGATTCTCCATCTCGACGCGGCCGCGCCGGGCCGCCGAGCCGAGCGGGAAGCCGCAGACGGCCCGGACATGCTGGTGGAATTGCGAGGTCTGCGCGCCCTCGCTGGTCCAATGTCCGGAATTATGCACGCGCGGGGCGATCTCGTTGACGATCACGCGCTCGGCCGCGCCCTCGCCGACCACGAACATCTCGACCGCGAAGACGCCGATATAGCCCAGCGCGTCGCCGATCTGGCGCGCGGCTGCGATGGCGGCCGCGCCAGTGTTCGGTGAAAGCTGTGCCGGTATGCGAGTGAAGGCGAGGATATGGTCGCGATGCTCGTTCTCGCAGACGTCGAAGGCGGCGAATGCACCGTCGGAGCCGCGCGCGGCGACGACCGAAACCTCGCGCGTGAAGGGCACGAAGCCTTCCAGAATCGCGGAGAAATGGCCGATCGCCTCATAAGCTTCCGCAAGGTCGCTTCCGGCGGCGATCTTGACCTGACCCTTACCGTCATAGCCGAAGCGTCGCGTCTTCAGGATGCTGGGGCGGCCGAGATCGGTGACGGCGGCTTCGAGATCAGCCAGCGAATCGACGGCGCGGAACGGCGCCACAGTCAGGCCCAGGCCCGCGACGAAGCTCTTCTCACTGAGCCGGTCCTGCGTCACCGCGAGCGCGCGCGCTCCGGGGTGCAGCGGTGTGCGGGCGGCGAGGAAGGCTGCGGTCGCGGCCGGCACGTTCTCGAATTCATAGGTCACGACGTCGACCGCATCGGCGAAGCGCGCCAGCGCAGCTTCATCCTCATAGTCGCCGACGGTATGGCGGGCCGCGACGTCGAAGGCCGGGCTGTCGGGCTCCGGCGCGAAGATATGGGCGCGGATGCCGAGATCGGCGGCGGCGAGCGCGAGCATGCGGGCGAGCTGGCCGCCGCCCAGGATGCCGAGCATGGCGCCGGGCGCAAGGCCGCTGGAATCGGGCGTGCTCATTTTTCGTCCTTCGCGGGGCGCGTCTCGTCCTTCACCGGATGCTCGGCGATCGCGGCGCTCTGGCGGGCGCGGTAGGCGTCGAGGCGCTTAGCGAGCGCCTCGTCGCTGAGTGCGAGCACGGCAGCGGCGAGGAGAGCGGCGTTGATCGCGCCGGCGCGGCCGATGGCGAGCGTGCCGACCGGGATGCCGGCCGGCATCTGCACGATCGAGAGCAGGCTGTCCTGGCCCGATAATGCCTTGGATTCGACAGGTACGCCGAAGACGGGCAGGGGGGTCAGGGAGGCGGTCATGCCCGGCAGATGAGCTGCGCCGCCGGCGCCTGCGATCACCACCTTGAAGCCTTCGGCCTTGGCGCCACGGGCGAAGGTGAACATCCGGTCGGGCGTGCGATGGGCGGAGACGATGCGCGCATCATAGGTGATGGCGAGCGCGTCCAGCGTCTCGGCGGCATGGCGCATCGTCGCCCAGTCGGACTGGCTGCCCATGATGATGGCGACGGCGGGGCTGGTCTGGGCCATGAAACGGATCGCTTCCGGAACTTCGCGGCAGAAAGAGCCTGATGTTACCCGAAAACCGGGATCCGCTTTTCGCTAGGGCGGACCTTCGGCTCGGCATCCTGCTCCGAGGACAAGGAAGCGCGCGATCTAGACCACGCAACGCTGCGGAAGCAAGCGGCGAATCGCCATTATCCTTGCTCAGGCGATGATATCGGGGGTTAAAGCGTCCTCGATCTGGGCGATGCGATCCTTCAGATAGAGCTTGCGCTTCTTCAGGCGCTGCACCTGGATCTGGTTGACTGCGCCGACCCGCTCCAGCGCGTCGATGGCGCTGTCGAGGTCGCGATGCTCCTCGCGCAGTCGCGCCAGTTCCGTGGTGAAGGCCTCGACCTCGTCAGGGCTGAGCTCGAATCCCATTAAGAGCTCCTGACAGGGCCTGAGGCGGTCTCGACGCCGGCAATTCGTTTGATCCGCCAGGAGCGACGTGAAGCCGATACCGTTGGTATCGGCAAGCGGCGCGACGCCGCGGGCAGGCGAACTCCCGGCGCCGAAGGCGGGTTTTGGAGGGCCGTCTGCGGCGTCGAGATCTGCTCGCCGATACCAACGGTATCGGCTGCGCGCTTCTCCTGGCATTCGACTCCTCCAAAACCCATCGAGATCGCCTCAGGCCCTGTCAGGAGCTCTAGTCCATCTCGTGATCGCCGCAATCGGGGGCGACTATGCTGAGACGCCGCGCGCGCCGCAAGAGCGGGGAGCCTGCGGCGGAGGCAGGAGCGCATCATATTCGCGCCTTCCGAGACAGAGGCCATTCACGATCACAGAATCTCATGGTGCGGTGCGAGATTGCCCCGCAGACGTGAAGCCGGCTCTGTGTCAGACTGTCTCGTCAACCGCTCATCAGGAGGATCCAGATGTCGCTGCAGACCCATCTCGTCGAGCTCGAACGGAAGCATCGTCAACTCGAAGAAGCCATCGCGCAGGCCGTATCGAGCCCGTCCTCGGACGATCTCAGTGTGGTCGAGTTGAAGCGCAAGAAGTTGATGCTGAAGGAAGAGATCGAGCGGGTGCGGCAGACGATGCCGGACCGAACTCTGCATTGAGGGCCTAAGGCGGGCCGTCACAGCTTTGATGATGCATCAGCTTGCTCCGAAAACCGGTTCCCACTTTTCGGGCTGATGCTCTCATCAAAAAGTGAGAGCAGGATCGACGCGAAAAACCGGTTCCCACTTTTTCGCATCCTGCTCTAGCGACCCGTTCTGGAGATTCTATTTCATCAGATCAGGCCGGCCCCGAGAGGGGCCGGTTTTTCATTGGCGAAGCCCGGTGGGAAAGGCCGTTCCGGCATGCCGGTCAATCTCAGCAGGCGAAGTGCGGGAAGGCCGGAACTTCTTTCTGCATCAGATGTTGAAGGGGGCGTGTGGGAGCGAGGGAGGCTGTCTTGGGTATCGTCTGGACCATCATCGTCGGTTTCATCGCCGGCATCGTCGCAAAATTCATCATGCCAGGCCCGAACGAGCCTTCGGGCTTCGTGCTGACGACGATCCTCGGCATCATCGGGGCTTTCGTCGCGACTTATCTCGGCCAGTCGCTCGGCTGGTACGCGCCGGGCCAGGGGGCGGGGCTGATCGGTGCCATCGTCGGTGCGATCGTCGTGCTTCTGGTCTGGGGCATGGTCAGTGGCCGCAATCGCGCTGTCTGATCGCAGCGTTCTCATCCCGAAACAGGAGTTCGTGCCGTGAGTGATGACAACAGCAGCGGCGGCTTTCCGTCGATGACCGCTCTTCTCGGACTACTTGCCGTCGCCGGCTACCAGAACCGCGACAAGATCGCCGAATGGCTTGGCGGGCGAGGCCAGCCTGAGGCCGGACAAGTTCCTGACGCCAAGCAAGTCCCAGTGCCGCAGCAGGGGCAGGCCGGAGCCGCGCCTTCGGGGTATGGCGGCCTTCTGGGCAGTCTCGGCGGCCTGCTGGGTGCCGGCGGCGCCGGAGCGGTGCTCAATAGCGGGCTGGGCGAGCTCGTCGACCGCTTCAAACAGGCGGGACAAGGCGACAAGGCCGATTCCTGGGTGCAGCCGGGCCCCAACAAGGCGGTCGCGCCGGGTGATCTGGAGCAGGCTCTCGGGCCGGAGGCTCTTGACGCGATCGCGCGTCAGACCGGGCTGTCGCGCGCGGAGCTGTTGGAACGACTCGCGAAGGTGCTCCCGGAGGCGGTCGATCGCTACACGCCCGATGGCAGCCTCAGCCGCTCCCCCGCTTAAAGCGCCATTGATCGAGGCGGGCGCCGCTTCGCGGGCAGGGCTTTTCTGCCTGTTGCTCTGATGCGACTTTTTGTCCGTTCGGCTGGTTCCGGCCGAACGGAGGGGTTTGGCTTGCAGCGCTGCGATAGAGGCAGCGCAGAGTCAGAGCGCGCGCGCCATTTCGCGTAGCTTGAACTTCTGGATTTTGCCCGTCGAGGTCTTGGGCACCTCGATGAAGACCACGCTGCGCGGGCATTTGAACGAGGCTAGCAGGCCCTTGCACCAGGCGATGATCTCGGCCTCGGTCACGCTCTGTCCCGGCTTGAGTTCGATGAAGGCGCAAGGGGTCTCGCCCCATTTCTCGTCGGGCCTGGCCACCACGGCTGCCGTCTGCACGGCCGGGTGCTTGTAGAGCGCGTCCTCGACCTCGATCGAGGAGATGTTCTCGCCGCCCGAGATGATGATGTCCTTGGAGCGGTCCTTGAGCTGGATATAGCCGTCGGCATAGCGCACGCCGAGATCGCCAGTGTGGAACCAGCCGCCTTCGAAGGCCGCCTTGGTCGCCTTCGGGTTCTTGAGATAGCCCTTCATCACGACATTGCCGCGCATCATGACCTCGCCCAGCGTCGTGCCGTCATGGGGCATGGGCTCCATCGTCTCGGGATCGCGCACGTCGAGGCTTTCCAGCGCCGGGTAACGGACGCCCTGACGCGCCTTCAGCGTCGCTTGATCGGAGGCCGGCAATGCGTCCCAGTCCCGGTTCCATTCGTTGACGACTGCCGGGCCGTAGCATTCGGTCAGGCCGTAGAGATGGGTGACCTCGAAGCCGGCCTGCTTCATCGCGCCGAGCACGGCCTCGGGGGGCGGGGCCGCGGCAGTGAAGAAGGCGACCTTCTGTGGGAAGTTGCGCTGCTCCTCCGGCCGGGCATTGAGCAGCGTCGACATCACGATCGGCGCGCCGCAGAGATGGGTGACGTGGTGGTCGGCGAGCGCGTCATACATCGCCTTGGCGCGGACCTGGCGCAGGCAGACATGGGTGCCAGCCAGGATCGAGATCGTCCAGGGAAAGCACCAGCCATTGCAGTGGAACATCGGCAGCGTCCAGAGATAGACCGGGTGCCTGCCCATGCCGCCGGTGATGACGTTCGAGGTGGCGAGCAGGCTCGCGCCGCGATGATGGTAGACCACGCCCTTGGGGTCGCCGGTGGTGCCGGAGGTGTAGTTCAGCGCGATCGCGTCCCATTCGTCTGATGGCATCGCCCAGGCGAAATCGGCGTCGCCGGTCGCGAGGAAGTCCTCGTACTCGACCGTCCCGACACGCTCGCCGGGCCCGTCATAGACCGGGTCGTCATAATCGATGACGAGCGGCTTCACCGTGCACAGCGCCAGCGCCTCTTTGACCGTCCTGGAGAATTCGCGGTCAGCGATCACGACCTTGGCCTCACCATGGTCGAGCGAGAAGGCGATAATCGCGGCATCGAGCCTGGTGTTCAGCGTGTTCAGCACGGCCCCGCACATCGGCACGCCGTAATGGCATTCGAGCATGGCGGGCGTGTTGGGCAGCATGGCTGCGACGGTGTCGTTCTTGCCGATGCCGTGCTTCTGCAGCGCCGAGGCGAGGCGGCGCGAGCGGGCGTAGAACTCGGCGTAGCTGCGGCGCAGCGGGCCATGGATGATCGCGACCTGCTCGGGGAAGACGCTTGCGGCCCGCTCCAGGAAGGTCAAGGGCGTCAGCGGCTGGAAATTCGCCGGGTTGCGGTCGAGGTCGGTGTCGTAGGCGCTGATGGTCATGATGGTGTCGTCTCCCTCGGCCGTGCGACACGACAGCCTTAGCCTCTGCGGGCCTTGCGGGTAATCCATCCCTTTTTCCGAGAGGGCGCAATCGGCGTAGGCTTCAGCCCAGCAAATGCAGCCCGCGCACGCCGTCGAAGACGAGCTTGCCCCCGACCGCGAGCAGCAGCCAGTAGATGATCGTGTAGAAGCGCTCGGCCGGAACGCGGCGCACCAGCCAGACGCCGGCGACGGTCGAGACGATCGCGACCGGGAACAGCGCTGCCGAGGCGGTGAGGTTTGCCGGGGTGAACTGGCCGAGCGCGAGATAGGGGCCGAGCTTGATCAGGTTGAGCATGGCAAAGAAGATCGCGCCCGTGCCGACGAAGACGGCAGGGGCCAGGCGCTGTGGCATGACGTAGATCTGGAAGGGTGGGCCACCGGCATGGGCGATCATGCTGGCGAAGCCGCAAAGCGCGCCCCAGAACGAGCCGGCGAGGTAGCTCGCCCGTTTCACCGGCGCTGCCGCTTTGCCGTCGCTCAGCATGCGGCGCAGCGCAAAACCCATCGAGATCAGGCCGATCGCGAGGCCGACGGCCGCGTCCGAGACCTTCGCCGCCAGCAGATAGCCGGCGAGAATGCCGAGCAGCGCACCGGGCAGCAGCGTCGCGAGATTGCGGCGATCGAATTCGCGGCGATAGGACCAGACCGTCACCACATCTTGCGAGATCAGCAGCGGCAGCATGATCGCGGCCGCCTGGACCGGCGAGACGACGAGGGCCATCAAGGGCAAGGACAACAGGCCGAGCCCCGAGAAGCCGCCTTTCGACAGGCCCATCAGGATGACGGCGGGCACCATGGCGGCGAAGAAGGCAGGGTCGAGGATCATGGGTTCGGGGCGCTCGCCTCGGCGTGGCGCAAGGATTGCGCGAGGCATCCATTGCTGGGCGAAAGTCTGACGGCCAGACGCTTGCGCCAGAGGGGGCGAATGCTCACGATCCCGCCCAAAATGAGCCTCCGCCGCTGCCGGTTGGTCCGCGGGGTGTAGGCCAGAACAGGGCGAAGAGGATACGCGTTCCATGAATGCCCCGCATGCAAGCGGCTATGCCGAGACCTATGCGCGCTGGCGGGTCGATCCGGAAGGATTCTGGGCGCAGGCCGCCCAGGCTGTCGAATGGATCAAGCCGCCCAAGGCGATTTTTGACGCGATGCAAGGGGCCTATGGTCGCTGGTTCCCCGATGCGAGCTGCAACACCTGCTTCAATGCGCTCGACCGCCATGTCCGCGACGGCCGGGGCGAGCAGGCGGCGCTGATCTATGACAGCCCGGTCACCGGCACGAAGGCGACCTACACCTACGCGCAGATGCTCGACGAGGTCGCGACGCTTGCCGCCGTTCTGCAGGATCTCGGCGTCGGCAAGGGCGATCGCGTTATCCTCTACATGCCGATGATCCCGGAGGCGGCCTTTGCCATGCTCGCCTGCGCCCGGATCGGGGCGGTGCATTCGGTCGTGTTCGGCGGCTTCGCGGCCAAGGAGCTGGCGACGCGCATCGACGACGCGACGCCCAAGCTCATCCTGACGGCGACCTGCGGCATCGAGCCGAGCCGCGTCGTCGAATACAAGCCGCTGCTCGACGCCGCGATCGACCTCGCCGATCACAAGCCGCAGCATTGCCTCGTGCTGCAGCGGCCGCAGGCCGACGCCTCGATGCATGTCGCCCGCGACAGGAACTGGCGCACGCTGACGGCCGCCGCCAAGGCCGCCGGCCGCAAGGCGGAGTGCGTCGAGGTTGCCGCGACCGACCCGCTCTATGTGCTCTACACCTCCGGCACGACGGGCCGCCCCAAGGGCGTGGTGCGCGACAATGGCGGCCATATGGTCGCGTTGAAATGGACGATGGACAATCTCTACGACGTGCGGCCCGGCGAGGTGATGTTCACCGCCTCCGATGTCGGCTGGGTCGTTGGCCACAGTTATATCGTCTACGGGCCGCTGCTGCAGGGAGCGACGACTGTTCTCTACGAGGGCAAGCCGGTCGGCACGCCCGATCCCGGTGCGTTCTGGCGGGCCATCGCCGAGCACAAGGCGGTCGCGCTCTTCACCGCGCCCACCGCCTTCCGGGCGATCCGCAAGGAGGATCCGCAGGCGAAGCATCTTGCCGGCCACGACCTGTCGCATTTCCGGGCGTTGTTCCTGGCCGGCGAGCGTGCCGATCCCGATACGCTGAAATGGGCGGAGGAGATCCTGAAGGTTCCGGTGATCGATCATTGGTGGCAGACCGAGACCGGCTCCTGCATCGTCGGCAACCCGATCGGCCTGGAGTTGCTGCCGATCAAGCATGGATCACCGACCGTGCCGCTGCCGGGTTACGACGTGCAATGCCTCGACGAGGGCGGCCGGCCCGCACCAGCCGGGACGATGGGGGCGATCGTGGTCAAGCTACCGCTGCCGCCCTGCGCGCTGCCAACGCTGTGGCAGGATGACGAGCGCTTCAGGGAAGGCTATCTCGCGGCTTTTCCCGGCTATTACAACACCTCGGATGCCGGCTTCATCGATGCCGACGGCTATGTCTTCATCATGGGCCGCACCGACGACATCATCAATGTCGCCGGCCACCGGCTCTCGACCGGCGGCATGGAGGAGGTGCTGGCCTCGCATCCAGCCGTGGCGGAATGCGCCGTGGTCGGCATCAAGGATGCGCTCAAGGGCGAGCAGCCCTGCGGCTTCGTCGTGCTGAAATCTGGCGTGACCCAAAGCCCGGCCGAGGTCGAGCGGGAGCTGGTCGCGTTGGTACGCGACAGGATCGGCCCGGTGGCGGCTTTCAAGCTGGCCTTGACCGTCAACCGGTTGCCGAAGACGCGCTCGGGCAAGATCCTGCGCGCCACGATGAAGAAGATCGCCGATGGCGAGGATTACGCCATGCCTGCGACAATCGAGGATGCGGCCGTGCTGGGCGAGATTGGGCTTGCCTTGAAGGGCAGGGGACTGGGGTAGGGGCGTGTCATTCCGGGTTCTTCGCGGAGTTTATCCTTGGGCCGACCGAAGGTCTGACCCGAGGGCACCCCCCGGGATGACAGTCAAAACCCGATCGTTGCCCCATTCCAGCTCAAGAGCCGCTCCGGCCACTCCAGCCGCATCAGATCCTCGCCGACGACCAGCGCACCGGCATAGCCTGCCGCCCTGATCTCGCGGGCGAGCGCAGCGGTGTCGGCGGCGGGTGGCACGAGATGGGTCAGCGCCAGCGTTTTTGCGCCCGAGCGCAGCGCCAGCCCCGCCACCACCTCCGGCGTCATGTGGTAGCTCTGGACCGAGGCGACGGTCTCGGCGGAACGGACGCCCGCGACGACCGGCATCTGGCTGGCGATGAAGACCTCGCAGACGAGCAGGTCGCAGCCCTGTGCCGCCTTTTCCAGCGATGGCGTCAACCGCGTATCGCCGGAGAAGACGATGCGGCTATCGCCACGGGAAAAGGAAAGCCCGAAGGCCGGCTCAACCGGCTTGTGATCGACGAGGAAGGCCTCGATCGCGAGGTCGCCGAGGCCGGAAACGATCCCCTCGCGCAACTCCTCGAAGATGACCTCCAGCCCCGTGGCGTCAGGGCGTTTCTCGAAGGCAATGCGCAGGGCGCGCTCACGGGCGAAGGCCTCGTATTGCGCGCGCATATTGGCGAGCGCCGGGGTCGGGGCCAGGACGCGCCAGGGCCGGTTGCGGCCTTGATGCCAGGAGGAGACGACGAGCTGGTAGAAGTCGACGAGATGGTCGGAATGCTCATGGGTGACGATGAGCAGGTCGATATCGGCGCCCCGGTGGCTGGCGGCGACAAGGCGCTGGCTGACGCCCGAGCCGCAATCGACCAGTAGTTTGCGCCCCGCCGCCTCGATGAGATGCGAGGGGCCGGCGCGGCGCAGGCTGACCGGCGGTGCGCCGCTGCCGAGGAAGGTGAAGGCTAGTCTGTGATCCGTCATGGCGCGAGGCTGTCAGGCGGTGCGCATCTCCGCAAGCCGGCCACGCGGATGCATTCCGTTTCGGCTTGTGTGTTATACAGCTTTACGTTGAATTCAGCGGTGGTCGGCGAACCTCCCGGCGCTGGATTGCGCCGTGGGGCTCTTCGTGCGGCCGTCTCCTGAACCCGCCGCCGCCTGGTGCGGGGCAGGAGAGGTCTCAGTCTTCCTCGTCGTCCTCGGCCGGGCGCTTGAGCTGCTTCAGCTTGGAGAAGACCGAATCGACGTCGATGGCCTCTTCTTCCTGGCGCTTCGGCTTGCCCATATCGGCGAAGGTCTGATTGAGCGCGGGCGCCGGCGCGGTCGTCTCTTCGGCGGGGAGCAGGGTCGAGCCGATTTCGGCGATCGCGGCGGGACGGTCCTTGGCGGCGCGGCCGACCTCGAAGTCGAGATCGATCTGCGAGCACAGGCCGAGGCTGACGGGATCGATCGGCGACAGGGTCTGGGCGTTCCAGTGGGTGCGGTCGCGAATCTGGGCGATGGTCGACTTGGTCGTGCCGATCAGGCGGATGACCTGCGCGTCCTTGAGTTCGGGGTGGTTGCGCAGCAGCCAGAGGATCGCATTGGGGCGGTCCTGGCGCTTGGAGACCGGCGTGTAGCGCGGCCCCTTGGACTTCTTCATCTCCGGCACCTTCACCCTGCGCTCGGCGAGCTTGAGGTGGTGGCTCGGGTTCTTGGCGGCGCGCTCGAGCTCCTCGCGGGTGAGCTGGCCGGAGGTGATCGGGTCGAGGCCCTTGATGCCGGCGGCGACTTCGCCATCGGCGATGCCGCGCACTTCGAGCGGGTGGAGTTTGCAGAACTCGGCGATCTGCTCGAAGGTCAGGGACGTGTTCTCGACCAGCCAGACCGCGGTGGCCTTCGGCATCAGCGGGGGATTCGACACGGGACGTCTCCTGAATCTCGAAAGCCGGTCTCAGACCGGGTCAGCGTCGCGGACAATAGCTCTCATGCGCAGACCGGCCTCTTCGGCCGGCCATCCAAATCATCGACGATGAACAGGATGGCGCGGCTTATAGGCAAAGCCGGGGCGGGTGTCCATGAAAAGCGTGAGCCGCCCCGTCATTGCTTTGCTGCGCTCGCAATGACGATGGGCCTCAAACCGTCAGCACGATCTTGCCGATATGGGCATTGCTTTCCATCAGCGCGTGGCCGGCGGCGGCCTCCGTGAGCGGGAAGGTCGCGTGGATCACCGGCTTGCAGCGCCCGGCCTCGATCAGCGGCCAGACCTTGGCCTCGAGCTCGGCTGCGATCCCGGCCTTTTCCGCAATGCTGCGCGGCCGCAGCGTCGAGCCGGTATGGGTCAGGCGCTTCATCATCAGCCTGCGATAGTCGACCTCCGCCTTCGGGCCGTTGAGGAAGGCGATCTGGACGATACGGCCGCTCTCGGCGGCTGCGTCGTAATTGCGGTTGATATAGTCGCCGCCGACCATGTCGAGGATAAGATCGACGCCGCGCCCGCCGGTTGCCTCCTTGGCCGCCGCGACGAAATCCTGCTCGCGGTAATTGATCGTATGGTCGGCGCCGAGGTTGCGGCAGGCCTGGCATTTCTCCGTGGAGCCCGCGGTCGCCAGCACCGTTGCGCCAAAGGCCTTGGCGAGCTGGATCGCGGTGGTGCCGATGCCCGATGTCCCGCCATGGACCATGAAGCTCTCACCGGCCTGCAGGCGGCCGCGCTGGAAGACGTTGGTCCAGACGGTGAAATAGGTCTCAGGGATGGCGGCCGCCTCGATGAGCGAAAGCCCGGCCGGCACGGGCAGCGCATTGCTCTCATGGACCACGGCATACTCGGCATAGCCGCCGCCGGCGACGAGACCGCAGATCATGTCGCCGAGCTTGAAGCGGCTGGCCCCCTCGCCGAGCGCGACGATCGTACCGGCGATCTCGAGGCCGGGAATATCCGAGGCGCCAGGCGGCGGCGCGTATCCGCCTAGCCGCTGGAGCACGTCAGGACGGTTGATGCCGGCGGCTGCGACCGCGACCAGCACCTCGCCGCGCCCCGGCTGCGGCAGGGGCCGCTTCTGCGCCTGGAGAACCTCGGGGCCTCCCGGAGCTTCGAAGCCGATCGCGGTCATCGTCTGGGGCAAGGCGGTCATGGCGTTCCGGTCCTGTAGGAAAGAGCTGAGGCGAGGGGTTGTGAGCGACGTGCCGGCCGGCGCGCCAGCCGAAAGTGGAGTTGCTGTCGTGATCTGATCTCGCATCGGCTTGTCCCGAAAACCGGTTCCCACTTTTCGCAGCCGATGCTCTACTCTGCGCCGCCGTCGAGTTGTCGAATGTGAGGCCGCCATGTCGATCTTTCCAGAGGATGACCGCCCGAAGCCGAAATCCGTGCACGAGATCGGGCAGGATCTTTCGATGCTGTCGCTGGCCGAGATCGACCTGCGCGTCGAAGCGCTGAAGGCCGAGATCGCGCGGCTGGCGGAGGCCCGGGCCAAGAAGGATGCTTCGCGCTCGGCGGCCGACGCCTTCTTCCGCAAACCGGATTGAGCCGGTCTTCTGCCCTTGCGTCATTAAGGATCTCTTAACGATTCCAAAGTATGAATCGCATTGTCCAGTTTGTCTGGATGTCGAGTGGCTCCTGCCCACTCTGTTTGACGCCTCCCTGTTGACCTTCGAGCCGCCCAAGGGCGGCTCTTTTTTCAGCTGCATTATCCCGTTAAGGTTAACCCAATCTTACCGCAGCCTTGATCGCGCTTCGGCGTTATCCTTGCGGTGTTGTCGGCCTGAAGCGTTGCCGCGTCCCTGATGCGAACGCTGTTGTGCCGAAGGGGAACACCGCGATGAACGATGTGCTGATGCTGGAGCCGCAGGTTGACGCTGGGGCGATCTCCTTTGCTCGCGGTTTCGTCAAATCAGACGCCTTCATGCTGTTGTTCCGCGAGGGCATGGGGCTGGTCGAGCAGACGGCGTCCTATCTCGATGGCGATGGGCGCGCCGAGTCGGCGGCTTTGCCGCGCGATGTCGCGCTGACCTACGCCACCGAGAGCATGCGCCTGACGACACGATTGATGCAGATCGCCTCCTGGCTCCTGGTCCAGCGCGCAGTCGCCGAAGGCGAGATGACGGCCGAGCAGGCCCGCGCCGAGAACAACAAGGTCAGGATGTCCGACGCTGCGGGGCAGCCGGCCCATGACGAAGTGGCTCGCCTGCCGCAGGCGCTGCGCGACCTGATGGCGCATTCGGTCCGCCTGCAGGAGCGCATCCGCCATCTCGAAGGCCAGATGTCCGGCGCGGGCCTTGCCCGCGAGCAGGCCAATCCGGTGCAGGACCAGCTCGCCAACCTGCAGGCGCGGCTGGGGCTTGGCCGCTGAGCTTATCGAAACCTCTGTAGCGTCGAAGTTTAAGCAGGCGCTCAGTGCGCGGCGGTCTGGCGAATGTGTGCCAGTACGCTTGCCACGCGCTCTGGCTCTACCACGCCGAACAGGGCGTTGTGCCAGGACCAAGGAAGGATCGAGCAGGGTGGAAACCAGCCGCGGCTGGTTTTTGTCATCGTTTCGAACTCCCGTTCACGCTCCTTGGGTGGAAGAGGCATCCCAACAACCTTACCGAAGAGAGGCGCCATTTCGACAAGCGGTCGGCGTGTGAAATAGACGCTGCCAACGCCGCTAGGCTCGATGTGGACCTTTAGAAATTCGATCCTGTCCGGCTCTATCGCCAAATCGGAATGGATGCCGAAATTGCCGGTCTTGGCGAACGGGTTGAGGCTCAGTCTTGGATAAAGAACGTGGAGCTTCGCGTCCGTCGCGACGTAGATTATTCGGCGCGCTTCCCACAGCACGATGGCTAAGACCAAAAGGAGGGCAATTAGAGCCATTGCGACTAGCGCTGGCGTGAACCGGATGAAGGCGAGCAAGGTTGTGATACCGATACAGGCGAAGAAATATGAGCCGATCAGGCGGGCCCTGATGTAAGCGCCGACATGTGGGCGCCCAACCCAGAGAAGTTCTTCACCAGGTGTTGGAAAGTCGAAGCCCAGCGCCTGAGTTGCGTCACAGGAGGCCGGCTCGAACACCGAGAAAGGCCCTTCGCGGTTCGATCTTACAGCATTACCGCGCCGAGTCGTCATTGGTACCTGATCGGCCTCTGTTTGCGGAGAAGGGCACGTTAGCGCCGACTCTGCATCCCTGTCATTGGCCAAAAGAGGCTCGAACCAGCTTCGAAGCCGAGATCACAGGCGCGACCAATCGCCGCCGAAACGCAAAAAGGCCCGGCCGAATCGGCCGGGCCTTTTTGATTTAGATCAGGGGCGATCGGAACCGATCGCCGCCAAATCACTTCTTGCCGAGAGCGCCGAACGCGCCAAAGCGCGAATTGAAGCGCGAAACGCGGCCGCCGCGGTCGAGCATGTGCTGCGTGCCGCCGGTCCAGGCCGGGTGGGTCGTGGGATCGATGTCGAGATTGAGGGTGTCCCCCTCCTTGCCGAGCGTCGAACGGGTGAAGTATTCCGTGCCATTGGTCATGACGACCTTGATGGTGTGGTAGTCGGGATGGATGCCGGTCTTCATGGCGAAATCCTCAATCGATAGAAACGGGCCTGCCTCGATCAGCGGGCATGGATAGTCGGCCCGTCGAATAATTTCGTATGAGCCTGTCTGTGAAGTCGCCAGCGCCATAGCGCAGGCGGGCCGACAGTGCAAGCATGACAGGATAAAGACGCGTGGCCGAAGCCGATAAAGACGATACCAAACCGAGGCCTGATTTCCGTTCGCTCTCCTCGTTCTGGCCTTATGCGCTGGCCCAGAAGGGTCGGATCGGGCTCGCCCTGCTGGCGCTGGTCGTTGCCTCGGCGGCAACGCTGATCCTGCCGCTGGCGGTGCGCCGCGTCATCGATGTCGGCTTTTCCGGCGGCGAGCAGCGAATGGCCAACAGCTATTTCCTCGTCCTCGTCGGCATCGTCGCGATCCTGGCGCTGGCGAGCTCGGCGCGCTTCTACCTCGTCATGACGGTGGGCGAACGCATCGTCGCCGATCTGCGCTCGGACGTCTTCGCGCATCTGACCAAGCTCGAACCGGCCTTCTTCGATTCGAGCCGGGCGGGCGACCTCGTGTCGCGGCTCACCGCGGATACCACGCAGATCAAGTCGACCTTCGGCTCCACGGCCTCGATCGCGCTGCGCAACGGTATCATGGTCATCGGCGCACTCGGCCTGATGATCTTCACCAGCCCGCAGCTCTCGGCCATCGTCATTGCCGCCATCCCGGTCATCGTCCTGCCGCTGGTGTTGTCGGGCCGCTCGGTGCGGCGGCGCGCGCGGGCGGCGCAGGACCGGCTCGCCGACGCCTCGGCCTTCGCCTCGGAAGCGGTCGGTGCGATCCGCACCATGCAATCCTTCGGGGCGTCGCAGCAGACGGCGGCGCGTTTCGCAGCCGCCTCGGACGATGCCTTTGGCGCCTCGCGCTCGGCCACTGCCTCGCGCGCGCTGCTCTCGGGCGTCGCGATCTTCCTGGTCAGCGCCAGCGTGGTCTGGGTGTTGTGGACCGGCGCGACCGAGGTGTTCGAGGGCCGCATGACCGGCGGGCGGCTGTCGCAGTTCATCCTCTATGCGGTGATGGCGGCCAGCTCGCTCGGCCAGCTCTCGGAGGTCTATGGCGAGATCTCGGCTGCTGCCGGTGCCGCTGGGCGCCTCGGCGAAATCCTGGCGATGAAGCCCGCCATCGCCGCCCCGCCGAATCCGCGGCCAATGCCGCAGCCGTCGCGTGGCGAGCTCTCCTTCGAGCAGGTCTCCTTTGCCTATCCCGGCCGCAGCCTGTCCGCGCTGCACGCGCTTAGCTTCAAGGTCAGGCCGGGCGAGCGCGTCGCGCTGGTGGGGCCCTCAGGGGCGGGCAAGAGCACGGTGCTGCAATTGGCGCTGCGCTTCTACGATCCCGCTAGCGGCCGCGTCGTCGTCGACGGCGTTACCGGGCCCGAAGCTGATCCCGAGGATTGGCGCCAGCGCTTCGCATTGGTGCCGCAGGAGCCGACGGTGTTCGGCGTCTCCGTCGCCGACAACATCGCCTATGGCCGGCCGCAGGCGAGCCGTGCCGAGGTCGAGAACGCGGCCAGGCTTGCTGCCGCAGACGGCTTCATCCGCAGCCTGCCGCAGGGCTACGACACCATCGTCGGCGAGCGCGGCGTCACGCTTTCGGGCGGCCAGCGCCAGCGCCTGGCGATCGCGCGCGCGGTGCTGAAGGATGCGCCGATCCTGCTGCTCGACGAGGCGACGAGCGCACTCGATTCCGAGAGCGAGCGGGCAGTGCAGGATGCGCTCGACCGATTGATGCAGGGCCGCACCACGCTGGTCGTCGCCCACCGCCTCGCCACCATCCTCTCGGCCGACCGCATCCTGGTGATGGATGAGGGACGCGTCGTGGAGGATGGGACCCATGCCGAACTCAAGGCGCGAGGCGGGCTCTATGCGCGGCTGGCGGCGCTGCAGTTCGGGCTGGAGGCGGCTTAGAGCAGGCTGGGCGTCATGCTCGGGCTTGACCCGAGCATCTCGGAAACCAGTGTCTTCTCGTCATGAGATTCTCAGGGCGCAAGCCCGAGAATGACGCGTTCGATCAACCCTTCTCGCCATGGCTGCGCGGATAGGCGTTACGCTCCGGCGATGTCCACCCGGTGAGCAGCGCGGGCTCGGTCGCGAAGATCTCGACTTTGAGCGGGTAGCAGGCGGCGTCGTTACTCGAATGGCTCGCGCTGCAATCGCCGCCGGGGCAAGCCGAGAGCGCGCCGATGAGGTCGATCTCGGCGAAGAACTCAATGTAGTCACCCGGGCGGACCGGGCTCGCCTTCATGAAATACTGGTGCGTGTCGCGGGTGAAGCCGGTGCACATGAAGACGTTGAGCACGTCGTGGACATGCTGCTCGACCTCGCGCGCCGGGACGCCCTTGGCGGCGCCAAGCGCGCGGGCGAGGTTCGAATGGCAGCAGTGATGATAGTCGCCGCCGCTGAGGAGCCGGTTGGTGTAGGGGTCGCAGCGCGTGCCGATGACGTCGTGGATGCCGCCGCCATCGTCGTCCCAGCCATACCAGCCGAGCGTATCATGCGTGATCGTCGCCATTGGCCGCAATGAGGGCAGGGTGCTCCAGAGCCGGTCGCCCGTGCCGAGATGGGTCGCGTGCAGGGCCCGTGTCTTGCCGCTGAAGAAGCGCTCGGAGAGATCGTCGGCGTTCCAGAGATTGAGGTCGCCGACCTGCGGGCCCTCGATGCTGGTGATGCGGAAGAAATGGCCCTTGGGCACCTGGAAGGCGCGCCCGTCGCGGGGCGGAACGATGACCTCGTCGAGCTTGGTCAGGCTTTGCCGCGCGGCCTGCAGCATCGCCATGTCGACGCCGGGCAAAGTCGCGTTGGGATAGACCACCACTGCGGGCTTGCTGCGCCGCTCGGCGGCATCGGCCGGGGCTGCTGTCGTGGAGAGATCCGGCATGCTGCGTAGTCTCCGATACGGCCTCGTTCCCACCGGCCGGAGCCTGGGAGGAACAATTATGACTGATGGACTGGCTTGAGCAACATTGGAATTCTTGCCTCAAGGCTAAGTCTGGCTTAGCCATATGGGATGAGATTGCCGCCCCTCGGCGGGTTGCGCGCCTTCGAGGCGGCTGCCCGTCATGAAAGCTTCGCCAGCGCCGCGAGCGAACTGAACCTGACGGCGGCGGCCGTCAGTCAGCATGTGCGTGCGCTCGAGCAGTGGCTGGGCGTGCGGCTGTTCGAGCGCCATCCCCGCGGGGTTATACTGACTGCGGCGGGGCGCGATTTCGGCGGCTCCGTCTCGCACGGCCTCTCCCATATCGCGATTGCGGCGGGGCAGGTGGCGGCGAAGACGCGCCGGACCCTGGTGAGTCTGGCCTGCCTGCCCTCGGTCACGACACGCTGGCTGATTCCGCGCCTGCCGCTGTTCCGAGCAGCTTATCCGGATATCCAGCTCAACCTGGTCTATGCGCTCGATGCTGCAACGCCTGCGCAGGCTGGTGTCGATCTGCTGATCCAGCATGGACCCCGGCCTGGTGCGGGCGCGATCGCGATCCTCAGCGCTGCCACGCGCCCGACCTGCTCGCCGGAATTCCTGGCCCGGCATGGTCCTTTCGCTGTGGCGTCCGACCTGCTGGCCGCCGAGCTGCTGCATGACGAGACCCAGTCCGCCTGGGGGCGCTGGTTCGCTGCCGCCGGGCTGAACGCTCCGATAGGGGGCGGGCCGATCTTTGCTGACTTCAACCTCCTGGTCGCCTCGGTTATTGCCGGGCAGGGCGTCGGGTTGTGCCCGACCTCGCTCATCGCCGATGAACTCCAGCGCGGCAGCCTGACGACGCTGTTCGAGCAGCCCTCCGACGAGGACAAGCAGTACTGGCTGCTGGAGGCGGGCGGCTTGTCGCCTGAGGCGGCGATCTTGCGCGATTGGCTCGTCATCATGAGCCGTGGCTGAGATCCTGCTCCAAGTTGCGTGTTCCGATCGGGAAACTACCTCGGCGGCAGAGCCGCATAATAGGCGGCGAGCGCTGCGATCTCGTCGAGCGACATGGCGCGGGCCATGAAGCGCATCTCCTTGTGGGCGCGCTTGCCGGAGCGGAAGGCCAGCATCTGGTTGGCGAGATAACGTTCGTTCTGACCGGCGAGATGCGGCACTTCGCTATCGCGCGCGATCCCGTCCAGGCCATGGCAAGCGGCGCAGCCCTCGACTGAGGAGGTGCGGGGCTCGGCCGCGGCGGGAACAGCCGCCAGGCAGAGCAGCAGCGCCCAGCTTCGGGCTTTGGGCAAGCGCGGGCGGCGCGGATGCGTCACCGCTCGGTGATCTTGAACTCGATGCGCCGGTTGCGGCGCCAGGCCTCGTCGTTGTTGGCGACGTCGAGCGGCTGGAATTCGCCGAAGCCGGTCGCGGCGATGCGGTCGTTGGGAAGGCCGCGTGTGATCAGGTACTCGACCACCGCGACGGCGCGCGCGGTCGAGAGGCTCCAGTTCGAAGGGAATTGCGGTGAGCGGATTGGGCGGTTGTCGGTATGGCCGTCGACGCGCAGGATCCAGGGAATATCCGGGGGCATTTCGCGGCCGAGATCGACCAGGATCGCGGCGAGCTTGTCGAGTTCGCCGCGACCTTCCGGCTTCAGCACGGCCTGGCCGGCGTCGAAGAAGACCTCGGACTGGAAGACGAAGCGGTCGCCGACGACGCGGATATCGGGCCGCGTGCCGAGCACCTGGCGCAGGCGGCCGAAGAAATCGGAGCGGTAGCGCGCCAGTTCCTGCACGCGCTGGGCCAGCGCCACGTTCAGCCTGGAGCCGAGCTCGGAGATGCGCGCCTGCGATTCCTTGTCCTTGGTCTCGGAGGCGTTGAGCGCCTGCTCCAGCGCCGCGAGCTGCCGGCGCATCGCCAGGATCTGCTGGTTGACCAGATCGACCGTCGCCTGGGCGCGGGCCGAGAGCTGCTTCTCGCTCTCGAGCGCCTTCTGGGTCTCGGAGAGCTGGGCCGGGGCGTCGCTGGCTTGCGCAGCGAGCAGGCCCTGGACACGGCTGCGCTCGCCCTGCTCGCGTGTGAGCGTCGACTGCAACAGGGACAGGTTTTCCTGCGCCTGCCGGTTCGAAGAGCGCTCCAGCGCGAGCAGGTCGGTCAGTTCCGAGATCTGGCGGTTGAGGCGGTCGAGCGCGGTGTCCTTGCCGGTCAGCTCCTGCGACAGGAAGAACTGGCCAAGCACGAAGACCGAGAGCAGGAAGACGATGCCGATCAGCATCGTCGAGAGCGCATCGACGAAGCCGGGCCAGAAATTGATCTCGTCACGGCGGTGGGAGCGGGAAAGGGCCATGCTTAGCGGCTCCTGCTGATCAGGGCGTTGTTCCGAGCGTGTCGTGTCGGCGCGCTCATGGCTCCGTGACGTGGTCGGCGGTCAATCTCTCGATCAGGCGCTTCATGTCCTTCTCGCGCGAGGCCTGCGCCTCGACCCAGTCGCGAATGAGCTGCTGCTCCGCGCGCATATGCTGGACCAGACCCTGGATGCCCTCGGCGAGACTGGAGAGCGCCTGGGTCGCGGCGCGGTTATTGGCTCCGCTCTCGGCCATGGCGGCGCTGAGCTTGTCGAAGCGGTCATTCAGCGCGTCGCCCGCGAAGGGCTGGGAGGCGGTGACCGAAGTGGCGCTGGCGGTGCGTGTGCCGAGCCAGCTCTCGATTTCGTTGCGGAAACGGCGCTGGGCCTGGGCGACCTGCAACTCCAGGAAGCCGAGGATCAGCGAGCCGGCGATGCCGAAGAGCGAGGAGGAGAAGGACAGGCCCATGCCGGCGAGCGGGGCGGCGAGCCCGGCCTTGAGTTCATCGAAGAGCACGCCGGCTTCCGCGCCGGTGCGCAGCGACTTGATGACGGAGCCGACGGAGGAAACCGTGTCGAGCAGGCCCCAGAAGGTGCCGAGCAGGCCGAGGAAGACGAGCAGCCCGGCGAGATAGCGCAGGACCTCGCGGCCGTCATCGAGCCTGACCGCGATCGATTCCAGAACAGTCGAGGCCTGGGCGGGGGCGAGGCTGCCTCGATCGAGCTGAGGCAGCACGCCGCTGAGCGGGGCAATGACCTGATGACGCTTGACCTCCGCCTGCAGCGGAGCGGCGGCGAGGCGGGTGGCGGCGCGGGCCTCGCTGTAAAGGCGCCAGAGCTCGCGCAGCGCGATCAGCACGCCGACGAAGAGGGAGCCGAGGATCAGGCCGTTCAGGCCGGGATTGGTCATGAAGGCGGTGGCGAGACCGCCTTGCAGGATGTAGCCGAGGAAGCCGATCAGCGCCAGGAACAGGAGCGCGCGGATGACATAGCGCAGCGGACGCGAAAAGCGGGTCTCCTCCCGCATCGTTGCGACCGTGACCTTCTCGGCCGCGATGTCCTCATCCGCCATGCTTCGTCTTCCGTTCACGTCTTGCCGCCTGCGGGACTGTCGCCTCCAGCGCCGCCAGGATCAAGCGTGAAAGAGCAAAGATATATGTCAGCCTGCCGACTTGAGCGCGGCGCGCAGCGACTGTTCGCCGACTTCATTGCCGCAGATGATGTCTTTGGCGCTGGTCGGCTGCTTGCCGTCGAGCGTGCCGAAGGTGCCACCGGCTTCGCGGATCATCACCGCCCCGGCTGCGAAATCCCAGGTGTTGAGGCCGCGTTCCCAATAGGCGTCCATGCGGCCCGCCGCGACATAGGCGATGTCGAGCGCGGCCGAGCCCATGCGCCGGACATTGGCGAAGCGGGTCATCACCGCGCCCAGCTCGTGCAGGAAGAGCGGGTGCCCGCCCTTGCCGATATGGGGCACACCCATGCCGATCAGCATCTCGGCGGGCTCGCGGCGGCCCGAGACGCGCATGCGGCGGTTGTTGACATAGGCGCCCTTGCCCTTCTCGGCGATGAAGAGCTCGTCCTTGGCGGCGTCATAGACCACGCCGGCGATGAACTGGTTGTCGCGCTCGAGCGCGACCGAGATGTTCCAGTGCGGGATGCCGCGCAGGAAGTTGTGGGTGCCGTCGAGCGGGTCGATGTGCCAGCGGTTGCTCTCGTCGGTGCCGTGGACGACGCCGCTCTCCTCCATGACGAAACCGTAGCCGGGGCGGGCCTTCTCCAGCGCGGCGCGGATGATCTCTTCGGCCTTGGTGTCGGCCTTGGAGACGAAATCGCCGGGGCCCTTGGCGAGCACCTGCAAATTCTCGATTTCGCCGAAATCGCGCTTCAGCGAGCGGGATGCCTTCATTACGGCGTCCGTCATCACGGTCATCAGGGGGGAGCGGATCATCGATACCTCAGGGTGCAGCAGTCGAACGGCGGCGTCGCGGCGCCGATCAAGATGTAAAAGAGCTGGCCGGAACGTCCCGAGCCCTCATCCCGAGGAGCAGCCAAGAGCCGGATGATTTCAGATGGAATCACAGAGTGATCCCATCTGAAATCTGAATCCGTCTCTCATCTAAGAGTTAGAGCAGGATTGATGCGAAAAACCGGTTCCCACTTTTTCGCATCCTGCTCTGGCGGCTCCTCGGGATGAGGGCTGAAGATGTCAGCCTCGAAGTTCAGCCGGTCACTTGCTCGCCTGGCCGGGCGACGTCAAGGCCGCGCCTTCGATCCGGGTCGCGGCGAGCGCCGCGGCGCGGCCCTGCTGCTCGTGACTGAGGCGGTCGAAAAGCTGGTCGAGACCGGCATCGTCCAGCCCCCGGGCGCGGGCGGCGAGGTGCCAGGCGGCGGCCTCGATCGAGTCGGGCGCGATGCCGCGGCCGGACTGGTAGAGCCGCGCCAGCCGGTTCTGGGCGATCGGGTTGCCCTGGTTCGCGGCGCGCAGGAAGAGCTTGGCGGCGGCGGTCTCGTCCTTGGCGACGCCGCTGCCGTTGAACAGCATGATCGCGTATTCGACCTCGCCGGGCACATTGCCGGCCTGGGATGCCTTGGCCATCCATTCGGCGGCCTTGGTCTCGCTCTGGGGCAGGCCGCGGCCCTGCTTGGAGAGAATGCCGAGCGCCATGAGCGCATCGCCGATACCAGCGTTTGCCGCGATCTCCAGACATGCGACGGCGCGCTTGTCGTCCTCCTCCTTGCCCGTCGCGAGCAAGGCGAGGGCGAGGTTGTAATTGGCGGCGGGGTGGCCGGCGGCGGCGGCCTTGCGCAGCAGCGTGCCGGCGCGTTCGGGATCGCGTTTGCCGCTGCGCTCGTCGAGGAGGGCGGAAGCGAGTGCATAAGCCGCGTTGATGTCGCCGCGCGCGGCTGCGCGATCATACCATTCGGTTGCGATCCTCTGGCTTTCGGGCACGCCGAGCCCCAGGCGATAGATCTCGCCGAGCAAGGTCATGGCGGCGGCGTCGCTATTGTCGGCCTCGACGCGTTTCAGCGCCTCGTCCAGGGCGCGGCGGTAATGGCCGGCCTGATAGGCGCCGTAAGCGAAATCGGGCTCGGCGGCGCCGGCTGCGGCCGTCGTTCCCAGGAGCAAGCCGGCGAGCACGAGGCCGCGGCAGGTCCGGTTCATCGCGCGGCCTTTCGGGCGGCGTGGGCCGCGATGGCGGCATTGGCCTGCGTCACCAGCGCGCGAATGTCGCAGGCTTCGTCGAAGGCCCAGGCGCCGAGCGCGACGAACTCCGCTCCGGTCTCGACCAGGGCTGCAACCGATTCGGCGTCCGGCGCATAGGCGACGCAGGGCGTCTCGAAGATCTCGGCCCACCAGGAGGCGCGCTCGATCACCGCGGCCAAGGGCGGCAACGAACCGTCCGGACGCGGCTCGCCGAACATCACATAGTCGACGCCGGCCTCGCCGATATCCATGGCGTCGTGGCGTGCCCGCAAGGAGCCTGCGCCGATGATGCGCTCGTTCTTCAGGCTGGAGCGCGCCTCGGCGACGGCTTCCGGCCCGTTGGTGATGTGGACGCCATCGGCGCCGCCGCGCGTGGCGACAAGGGCCGGGGCCTCGACGATGAGCGCGACATTGGCCGACTGGACGGGGCCGACGAGGCGTTTGACGCGCTCGATCTTGCTGCGTTCGTCGCCCTCGGAGAGGCGCAGCAGCACGGCCGCGACGTCGCCGCCGGCGAAGGCCTGCATCAGGCGGAAGGCCAGCGCTTCGGCGTCCGCGACAAGCGGAGTGACGAGCATCAGGCGGGTGGGTGTGGGTGCGTTGGTCATGATCGTGCGCGCAAACGGCCCATGAGTGCGTCCAATGTCAAGACGCCAAGCCCGATGACGAGACTCCAGAAGGCCGAACCGACGCCAAACAGCGAGAGGCTCGAGGCCGCGACAGCGAAGGTGAGGACGGCGGCGAAGCGCTCCTTGTCGGAGGACATGGCCTGTCCAAGCGCGCCTGTGAGCGAGCCGACGAGCCCCAGCCCCGCGACGGTCACGATCAGCGCCTTGGGCATGGCGATGATGAGGGCGAGCAGCAGGCCGGCGCAGGCGGCGATGCCGAGATAGGCCAAGCCGTAGACGATGCCGGCCTTCCAGCGCTGGGCGGGGTCGGGATGAGTGTCGGGGCCGGTGCAGATCGAGGCGCTGATCGCCGCCAGATTGACCACATGGGCGCCGAACGGGGCGGTGAGGAAGGAAGCCAGGCCGGTGACGAAAAGGCTTGCCGTCGTCGGCGGCTGGTAGCCCGCCGCGCGCAGGACGGCGAAGCCGGGCAGGTTCTGGGCCGCCATGGTGACGAGATAGAGCGGGACGCCGACGCCGAGCATGGCTGCGATATCGAAGCGCGGTGTGACGAATTCGAGGCCGCTTAGCGACAATGGGCCGGCAGGCCAGCTCGCGAGCCCGCCGGCAAAGCTCAGGACGAGTCCGGCGCCCAAGGCCGCGATGACGCCGAGAAACGGGTTGAACAGCCTGACGACGAGAAAGATCGCCAGCAGCGGCAGGACGAGCGCCGGGCTCAGCCGCATCTCGTCGAAGACCGCGACGACGAAGCGGAAGATCACACCTGCGAGCATGGCGGCGGCGATAGGCATCGGAATACGCTCGATCAGCGCGCCGAGCGGCCGGAACGCCGCGGTCAGCATCATCAATAGCGCCGCCAGCAGGAAGGCGCCGACGGCGGCTGCGAGGTCGAGCCCGCTCGTTGCCGCGATCAGCGCCGCGCCCGGCGTCGACCAGGCGCAGATGATCGGCATGCGATGCCGCCAGGACAGCCAGATGCTGGCGAGGCCCATGGCGATGGCGAGGCCGGCAACCCAGGACACGGCCTGCGCCGGCGTCGCGGCCACGGCCTGGGCCGCCGCGAGCACCACGGCGACGGCCGCCGCGAAACCGACGAAGGCCGCGACCAGCGCGGAGAAGACGATCGACATGGGCGCTCTTGCGGCATTGCGCGAAAGGGCGACGACGCGCCCGGGCGTTCCCTTCAATCAGAAAAGCCGGAGCGTCGGAAGCCTCGCAGCATGCTGCGGCCATGAAGTGCGCGCGGGCTGGAGCCCTTCTGGCGCGAAGCTCCTCAGAGGCTGGCCTGAAATGAACCCAAAGATTTCGATGGCTCTGCCTTGATCTCCTACGCGCCGTCATTCCGGACGCAGCGAAGCGGAGATCCGGAATCCATCGTAGAGTTCCGGAGCCCTCCGATGGATTCCGGATCTGCGCCGCTGTGCGGCTTGTCCGGAATGACGGAGCGGATGATGGCGAGCGATCGGAGGCCCTTGATATCGCGCGATTCATTTCAGGTCAGCCCCTCAGGATGAGGGCCGATTTACATTCCTGCTGACGCTCAAGCGTCCTGGCTCATGACCAGATGGTACACGCGGCCCTTGAACAGCGGCATGATCGTGCCGAGCTGCTGCCGCACCTCCTGCCGGATCTCGCTCGCCAGCGCCTGGTGCATCGCCTCCAGGCTGTCGAAATGGAGATCGAAGACGACATAGACCGGCGGCGCGCCGGCTTCCTGCTCGGCGGCCCAGCGCAGCTTGACGTCGCGGATGCCGGGATAGCGTCGGATAGCCGGCAGCACGGTTTCGCGCATCTGACGGTCGAAATGGACACGATCGGCTTCAGGCACCTCGCCCTCGAGAACGGCTGAGCGGATAATCATCGGGATGTCTCCTCGGAGGTGTCCAGGCCGATCTGCAACAGGCGCACGACGCTGGTCTGGGTGGCGTGGAGATGGGCGTCGAGCAGGGCGCAGGCGCGCTCCGCCTCGCGCGCCAGCACGGCTTCCATGATGGCGGCGTGCTCGCTGTTGACGTCGCGGACCTCGGCCGGCGCTTCCCGATGATGCAGCAGGCGGATCTTGCGATAGCGCTCGGAATGGTCGGCGAGCGTGCCCCAGAAGCGCAGCAGCCAGTCCGAGCCGCAGGCGGCGACCAGGGCGGCATGGAAGCGCCGGTGACGGCCCTCCCACAAGGTCGCCGCCTCGCGGTCGTCCTGCGAGGCGGGCAAAGGGGTGCGCGAGAGCATGTGCATGGCCGCGACGATCTCGGCCTCCCAGGCGGCGTCGCCGAGCGCGATCGCCTTGGTCAGGCAGAGCCGCTCGATCTCGCGGCGGGTCGCCATCAGGTCGGTGAAGGCGCCAAGCGAGGTCTCGGTAACGCGCGAGCCGCGATGCGTCTCGGCCGCGACGAGCCCCTCGGTCGAGAGCCGCATCAGAGCTTCGCGGATCGGCGTCAGGCCGAGTTGGAAGCGGTCCTGCAGGTCGTTGGCGCGCAGGCGCTCGCCCGGCATCAGGTCGCCATGCAGGATTTCGCCGCGCAGGCGCTGATAGGCTCGCTCGGCTTGAGAGCGACTTTCCGTCAGGGTGTCCATCGCCACCGCACATTTCATGTTGACTCGCAGATTTTATAAAATCATCCTGATCTCATAGCAAGACGGCTTTGAGTGGAGATGACGGCGATGGCGCATGCCGGGTGGGCTCTGACGACGGTCGAGGTGGCGAGTGGGCCCGTTGCCTGCCTCGATGTGGAGGGCAAGCTCTATGCTCTGGAGCCGTCGCTGGCGCGGGTCGGGTTTCCCGGCCAGATCAGCATCATCGGCCTGTTCGCGGACTGGGGGCGTGCCGAAGGGGCTCTTGCGATAGCGGCCGCCGAGGTCGATCCGGCCGATCTGGTCACGGCCTCGCGCCGTCTCGCGCCGCTGCTCTACCCTGGCAAGATCCTTTGCGCCGGCGCGAATTATTTCGACCACCTCGCCGAGATGGGTATGCCCGGCGCCAAGAAGGAGGAGCAGCGGCTGTTCTTCTTCATGAAGCCGCCGCGCAACGCCGTCGTCGGCGAGGGGGCGACCGTGCGCATGCCGATCGGTACCGAGAAATTCGACTGGGAGATCGAGCTCGCCGCCGTGATCGGCAAGACGGCGCGCAATGTCTCCGTCGAAACCGCGCTGTCGCATGTGGCGGGCTATACGGTCGCGATCGACTTCTCCGCCCGCGACCACAACCGCGCGCCGGAAACTTTCTACAAGCTCGACTGGGTGGCGGGTAAGGCCAATGACACCTGCTGCCCGCTCGGCCCGCGCTTCGTGCCGGCCTCGGCGATCGCCGATCCGCAGAATCTTAGCTTGAAGCTCGCGGTCAATGGCGAGGTGAAGCAGGATGGCCGCTCCAGCGACATGATCTTCTCGCTTGCCGAGCAGATCGCGACCGCGTCGCGGATCATGACGCTCGACCCCGGCGATGTGATCCTGACCGGGACGCCCGCCGGTGTCGGCGTGCCCAAGGGCACCTTCCTCTCTGTCGGCGACACGGTCGATGCCGAGATCGAGGGCATCGGCAAGCTCAGCGTTATCATCCAGGCGGCGGCCTGAGATGGCGGCCGCGCCCGTCGCATTCGTGACAGGCGGCGCGTCCGGCATCGGGCGCGCGACGGTCTTGCGGCTGATCACCGATGGCTTCCACGTCGTCGCGGCCGATCGCGATGCGGAGAAACTGGCGGAGTTGGGCGCGCAGGACCAGAGCGGACGCCTCGAAACCTGCGTGCTCGATGTCTGCGACCGGCCGGCGGTGGCGGAGGCGATTGCGAAGCCTGCTTCGCTCGATGCTCTGATCTGTGTTGCCGGAGCCTATCAGCCGCGCGCCTTCGATGAGATCAGCGATGCCGATTTCCGCATGATGCTGGATGTGAACCTGCTCGGCGTCTTCATCGCCGCGCAGGAGGCCGCACGGCGGATGCAGGCTGGGGCGCGCATCGTGACGGTGTCGTCGCGGGCCGCCATCGGCGGTACGAACTTCGCCCATTACGTCGCCTCGAAAGCCGGCGTGATCGGCCTGACCCGCGCCATGGCGATGGAGCTGCGGCCGCGCCAGATCGCGGTGAACTCGGTCGCGCCGGGCTTCACCGATACGCCGATGACGCGGGCTATGCCGGCCGACCAATATGCCAAGGCCCAGGCGCTGGAGCCGAGCGGGCAGGCGGCCGCTCCTGACGACATCGCCGGCGCGATCGCCTTCCTGGCCTCGCCGGCGACGAAATTCATCACCGGTCAGACCTTGTTCGTGGATGGAGGCAAGTCCCTGGGCGGTCTGGGCCTGTGAACGAGACGTCCTGATCACAACGCATAATGAGGGGAAAACAGCGATGACGACGCGGCGTGGGATCATGAAAGGCGCACTGGCCGGTGCGCTCATCGGCTATGCGGGACGGGGCGCGGCGCAGGCGCCCGTGCAGATCCGCATCTCGACTGCGGCGCCGCCGAGCGATTTCCTGGCCAAGGCCCTGGAGGCACTGAAGGCCGAGATCGACGGCAGTTCGGCCGGGCTGAACGTCAGCGTCCACACCGCATCGACCCTGTTCAAGCAAGGCACCGAGGTGCAGGCGCTGCAGCGCGGCAACCTCGAAATGAGCACGATGACCACCTTCGAGGTGGCCCAGCAAATACCCGAGCTCGGCTTCTTCAACCGTGGCTATCTGTTCAAGGACCATGCCCATCTGCGCCGCGTCTTCGATGGGCCGATGGGCGAGGAGTACCGCAAGGTCGTGTCCGAAAAGATGGGCATCGAGATCCTCGCGACGCATTATCTCGGTACGCGGCAGGTTTCCCTGCGCACGAAACGCAATGTGAAGGGGCCGGCCGATCTCGCTGGGACCAAGCTGCGCATGCCGGCGGGGCCGGAATGGCTGCTGCTTGGCCGGACGCTGGGGGTGAGCCCGCTGCCGCTGGGCATGCCCGAGGTCTATCTCGCGCTCAAGACCGGTACGGTCGACGGCCAGGAGAACCCGCTCTCGATCTTCAACGCCGCAAAACTCTACGAGGTGAGCGAGCAGGTCGTGCTGACCTCGCATATGCTGCAGCCCGTGTTCTTCGCCATCGCCAAGCCGGTCTGGGCCAAGCTCTCGCCGGCTCAGCAGGCGGCCCTGCAGGCCGCGGCGCGCAAGGCCGCCAAGGCGGGCGATGATGGCCGCCTCGCCGACGAGGCCAGCATCATCGATGCGCTCAAGGGCCGGGGCCTGAGCGTGGATGCGATCGATCTCGCTCTGTTCCGCGAGGGGGCCGACAAGGCCTATTCCGGGGCCGATGCGACCAAGGCCTGGGACATGGCCTGGCTCAAGCGCGTCACCGAGGCCTGAGGCGCCATGCAGACGGGCGAGGGCGTGGAGACGCAAGGTGAGAGCGCAGCAGGCTGGGGCGCGCGGCTGCGCCGCTTCGCAACCGCCGTCCCGGCGCTGATGTTTGCGCTCGTCTTCCTGATCTTCAACTACAAGATCATCACCCGCTATCTCGAACATGACGAGGCGGCCTGGGCCGATGAGGTTTCGGTGATCCTGTTCATCTGGATCATCTTCTGGGCCAACGCCTTCGTCGTGCGCGACAAGGAGCAGATCACCTTCGATCTGGTCTATCGTCCGCTGCCGGACCGCTGGAAGCGCGTCATGGCACTGGCGCGGCTCGTCTTCGTCGGCGGCATCTTCGCCTGGGCGCTGCCGGGATCGCTCGATTACATCGTCTTCCTCTGGCGCGAGCGCACGCCGGTGCTGAACCTGCGGCTCGACCTGATCTATTCCTGCTTCGGCCTCTTCCTCATCGCCGTGGTGGCGCGCTCGGCTTGGCAGATCGTCAAGCTGCTCGGGCCGCGCTGGCGCGCGCATATCTGACGGGAGACGGGGACGCATGTCCGACGGGTTGTGGGTTTTGATGGGCGTCTTCACGGCCGCCGCCGTGCTAGGCGCGCCGCTTGGCCTGTCCATGCTGGCGGCGGGCTTCGCCTATATGATCTCGACGCATCAGGATGTCGGGCTCGTCGTCGACCAGACGATGAACGGGCTCTACAATTCCTATCTGCTGATCGCGGTGCCGCTGTTCATCTTCGTCGCCAATGTGATGAATGCGAGCGGGGTGATCGAGCGGTTGCTGCGCTTCGGCTCGGCCATGGTCGGCCATCTGCCGGGCGGGCTCGCGCAGGTGAATGTCGTCTCCAACCTGATCTTCTCCGGCATGAGCGGCTCAGCCGTCGCCGACGCCTCGGGACCGGGCCTGATCGTGGCGCGGATGATGGCCAAAAACGGCCGCTATCCGCGCGGCTTCGCGGCGGCGACTTCGGTCGTCTCGGCGACGCTGGGGCCGCTGATGCCGACCTCGATCCCGATGATCTTCTATGCGCTGATCGCCAATGCCTCGGTCGGCGCGATGTTCCTGGGCGGCCTCGTGCCGGCCGGGATGATGGCCCTGGCGCTGATGGGTGTGATCGCGATCATCTCGCGCCGCCGCAATTTTCCGCGCGAGGAGAAGGTGTCCTGGGGTGCGATGCCGGCCGTCTTCGGCCGGGCATTGGCACCGCTCGCACTGCCCGGCATCCTGCTCGGGTTGATCTATTCCGGCGTTACCACGCCGACGGAGGCTGCCGCGATCGCGGCGAGCTATGCGCTGATCCTGGCTTTCGTCGTCTATCGCACACTGAAGCCAGCGCAATTGCTGGTCGTGATGGGCGATACGGTGAAGGCGACCGCGATGATCGCGCTGATCATGGCCGGCGCCTTCGTCTTCAACTATGCGGTCGCCAATGAGGGCGTGCCGAAGCTGATCCAGTCGACCCTGCTTGCCTGGAACCTCTCGGCGACGCAGTTCCTGCTGATCGTCGACCTGCTGATGCTGCTGCTCGCGATCGTGCTCGACGAGGTCACGATCCTGCTCGTCATCGTGCCGTTGATCGTGCCGGTGGCGCAGGGCTTAGGCATCGATCTCGTGCATTTCGGCATCGTCGTGGTGCTCAACATTATGGTCGGGCTGACGCTGCCGCCACATGGCCTGCTGCTCTTCGTCATGGCAGGGCTCACCGGCACGCCGCTCTCGGAGATCTTCCGGGAGGTGCCACCCTTCATCGTCGCGATGCTGGCGATCGTGCTCGCGGTGACGTTCTTTCCCGAGATCGCGCTGTGGCTGCCCAGGATGGCGGGGCTGATCAAGTCGTAGGGGATCGGACGGCTTGCTATCGTCTTACTCGGAAACACGCCGTCGTCCCGGACAAGCGGCGAAGCTGCGCTGATCCGGGACCCGTGCCTGAACTTATCCGGTGAGGTTCAGGCATGGGTCCCGGGTCTCCCGGAGCCTGCCATCGGGCCGGCTAAACGCCGGACCCGGTAGGTCGCCCGGGACAACCGCGCATTCCTCGGGAAGGGCAGCTTCTGCCGTTATGAAAAGGGCGTGGCGACCACCAGTCGCCACGCCCTTTCGATTTCAAGTCAATGCGCGTGAAAGCTCACGCCGCTTTCGGCTTGCCGAAGGTCGGGTCGAGCTCGCCCTTGGCGTAGCGCTTGGCCATTTCGGCGGTGGTCGCGATGCGCTTGATCTTGCTGGCCTGGCCGGCGGTGTTGAACTCCTTCAGCCGCAGCGTGCAGAGCTTGGTCATCGCCTCCATGGCGGGCTTCAGGTATTTGCGCGGGTCGAACTCGCCGGGGTTCTCGGAAAGGATCTTCCGGATCTGGCCGGTCATCGCCATGCGGTTGTCGGTGTCGATGTTGATCTTGCGCACGCCATGCTTGATGCCGCGCTGGATTTCCTCGACCGGCACGCCCCAAGTCTGGGGCATCTTGCCGCCATACTGGTTGATGATGTCCTGGAGGTCCTGCGGAACGCTCGACGAGCCGTGCATGACGAGATGCATGTTCGGCAGCTTCTTGTGGATCTCCTCGATGATGTTCATCGCCAGGATCGCGCCGTCGGGCTTGCGGGTGAACTTGTAGGCACCGTGCGAGGTGCCCATGGCGATGGCGAGCGCATCGACCTTGGTCTCGGCGACGAACTTCACCGCTTCCTCGGGGTTGGTCAGGAGCTGGTCGTGGCTGAGCTTGCCCTCGAAGCCGTGGCCGTCCTCCTTCTCGCCTTCGCCTGATTCCAGCGAGCCAAGCACGCCGAGCTCGCCCTCGACGGAGATGCCGCCGAGATGGGCCATCTCGGTCACGGTCTTGGTCACGCCGACATTGTAGTCCCAGTCGCCAGGCGTCTTGCCGTCGGCCTTGAGCGAGCCGTCCATCATCACCGAGGTGAAGCCGGCCTGGATCGCGGTCATGCAGGTCGCCGGCTCATTGCCGTGGTCGAGATGCACGCAGACGGGGATGTGCGGATAAATCTCGGTGACAGCGTCCATCATGTGCTTGAGCATGATGTCGTTGGCGTAGGAGCGCGCTCCGCGCGAGGCCTGGATGATGACGGGGGCGTCGGTTGCGTCCGCGGCCGCCATGATGGCCAGGGCCTGCTCCATGTTGTTGATGTTGAAGGCAGGCACGCCGTAATCATGTTCGGCGGCGTGATCGAGCAACTGGCGGAGCGTAATACGGGCCACGGAGGTCCTCCCGGTTGGCGTCAGGTTTCCGGGAGGATGTAGGGCCAATGGCCCTGTTTCGCAAAGAAAAAGCTGCGCTCGTCGTGAACGGAGCGGCGGGTTTTCAGCTCAGCCGCAATGCCTCGACGCCCGGCAGCGCCTTGCCTTCCATCCATTCCAGGAAGGCGCCGCCCGCGGTCGAGATGTAGGTCAGGTCGTCGGCGACGCCGGCATGGTTCATGGCCGCGACGGTGTCGCCGCCGCCGGCGACGGCGACGAGCTGGCCGGCCTTGACGCGCTTGGCGGCGGCCCTGGCGACGGTGACGGTGGCCGTGTCGAAGGGCGGTAGTTCAAAGGCCCCAAAAGGCCCGTTCCAGACCAGCGTCTTGACCTGGTCGAGCTTCAGCACGACCTCGGCGACGCTGAGCGGGCCGGCGTCCAGGATCATCTCGTCGGGCTCGACCTCGCCGATCTGGATGACGCGATGGCCGGGATGGGCCTTGAATTCGCGCGCGACCAGCGCATCGACCGGCAGCATGATCTCGCAGCCGGCCGCCTTGGCCTTGGCCTCGATCTCGCGGGCGGTGCCGACGAGGTCGTGCTCGCAGAGCGACTTGCCGACATTGATGCCGCGCGCGGCAAGGAAGGTGTTGGCCATGCCGCCGCCGATGACGAGCACGTCGACCTTCTTGACCAGATTGCCGAGCAGATCGAGCTTGGTCGAGACTTTTGCGCCGCCGACGATCGCCATCACCGGGCGGGCGGGGTTGTCGAGCCCGGCGGAAAGCGCTTCCAGTTCGGCCTGCATGGAGCGGCCGGCGAAGGCCGGCAGGACGTGGGCGAGGCCTTCGGTCGAGGCATGGGCGCGGTGCGCCGCCGAGAAGGCGTCGTTGACGAAGAGGTCGCCATTGGCGGCGAGCGCCTTGACGAAGGCGGGGTCGTTTGTCTCGTCGCCGGCGTGGAAGCGGGTGTTCTCGAGCAGCAGGACCTCGCCGTTCTTCGCCGCCGAGACGGCCTTGGCGACATCCTCGCCGATGCAATCCTCGACGAAGGTGACGGGTTGGCCGAGCGCATGGGCGAGCGCCACCGCGACCGGCTTCAGGCTGTCCTTGGCGTCACGGCCCTTGGGGCGGCCGAAATGGGCGAGCAGGATGACCTTGCCGCCCTTGTCGGAGATCTCGCGGATCGTCGGCAGCACGCGCTCGATGCGCGTCGCGTCCGTGACCTTGCCGTTCTCCATGGGCACGTTGAGATCGACGCGGACCAGGACGCGCTTGCCGGCGAGATCGGCGTGATTGAGGGTGCGGAAGGCAGTCATCGCGCTCTCTTCAAAGGCGTTGGAACAGGGTGGGATAATCCATGACGAGGCCATCCTCGTCGACGGGCAGATCGGCGGTGAAGCTGCGGTCGGCTGCCTTGTAGCGAAACAGGCGCGGACCAAGGCAGGCATAGGTCTGAGCATCGACCGAAGGTTCGAAGGTGCCGAAGGACACATACAGCATCGTGAAGCCGTGTTCCGTTCCCGTTTGCCAGGCCGCGCGGCGGATCGGCAGCGTATTGGTGAAGGGCGTTCCGGCCAGGTCGATGTCGATGCAACCGTCGAAGTCGGGCAGATGGCCGCGCCGGCTGTCGTACCAAGCGCCATCACGCCGCGTCATCTCGAGGCCGCGACCATCGGTCGTGGAGACCGCGAAGGATCGCACCGAGAAATCGAGATCGCAGGCGATCTTGTAAGTCACCCCGTAAGGCGTACCGCCGCGCGCGCCGATCACGACCGCCTCGGCATGAACGGTCTCAGCTGTCGCCGAGATCGTCAGATGTTCCAGCCCTTCCCCGCCCAGGCCCTGCCAGCGGACGCTGCGTCTCGCTTCGAGGCATTGGACGGGCCGAAAGCTCATCGCGACAACAGTCCCGGGATCAGGCCCGGCACGCCGTATTTCAGGACGAGCACGGTCAGGATGACGGTGAGGACAGCGGTGGCGAGGCCGGTGATGAACAGGGCCCCGAAGCGCGGCGTCGCATCGACGCGCTGGCGCAGCGCGGCAACCTCGCCGGAGATGCCGGCAAAATCCATGGAGCCGGCGGCGTTGTCGACCTTATGGGCGCTACGCTCAAGCGAGGCTTCGGCGCGTGTCAGGACGGCCTCGTAGCGGGCGAATTTCTCCTCGATGCGCGCCGCTTTCTCCTCGATCCGGGAGAGCTGGTCGAGCCCGCGCGGCTCGCTTGCGGGCGTGTCCGCAGCCGGGGTCGCGCTGCCGACGATGTAAGGCGTGCCATGGGACGGCGCAGGCGTGACGATGGTCGGCTCGGCGGCGCTGGCCGGGGCTGCGACGGTCGGCTCGATCTTGGCCATGGGATGTCCGTTCATGCGAGGGAAACAGGGAAGGCCGCGCCCGGATGGGCGAGGGAAACAGGGAAGGCCGCGCCCGGATGGGCGAGGGAAACTGGGAAGGCCGCGCCCCGGATGGGCGCGGCATCGCTCGGGTTGGATCAGAGCAGCTTGGCCATGGCGACGGCGGTGTCGCTCATGCGGTTCGAGAAGCCCCACTCATTGTCGTACCAGGACATCACGCTGACGAACTTGTCGTCCATGACCTTGGTCTGGTCGAGCGCGAAGGTCGACGAGGCCGGATCATGGTTGAAGTCGATCGAGACATTGGGCTGGTCGGTGACGGCCAGGATGCCCTTGAGCGGCCCGCGCTTGCTAGCCTTCAGGATCGCCTCGTTGATCTTCTCGACCGTGGTCTTGCGCTTCGAGAGGAACTTGAAGTCGACCATCGAGACGTTGGGTGTCGGCACGCGCACCGACACGCCGTCGAGCCGGCCCTTGAGCTCGGGGATGACGAGGCCGATCGCCTTGGCGGCGCCGGTGGAGGTCGGGATGATCGACATGGCGGCGGCGCGGCCGCGATAGAGATCCTTGTGCATCGTATCCAGCGTCGGCTGGTCGCCGGTATAGGCGTGGACCGTGGTCATGAAGCCCTTGTCGATGCCGACAGCGTCATGCAGCACGCGCACCAGCGGAGCCAGGCAGTTCGTGGTGCAGGACGCGTTCGAGACGATGATATGGTCCTTGGTCAGTTCGTGATGGTTCACGCCGTAGACCACGGTCAGATCGGCGCCGTCGCAGGGCGCCGAGACCAGGACGCGCTTGGCGCCGGCGGCGAGATGCGCCGAAGCCTTGTCCTTGGTCGTGAAGATGCCGGTGCATTCGAAGGCGATATCGACGCCGAGCGCCTTGTGCGGCAGGTCCTTGGGATCGCGGATCGCGGTGACCTTGATCGGCCCGCGGCCGACATCGATCGTGTCGCCCGAGACGGTCACGGTGCCGGGGAAGCGGCCATGGACTGAATCGAAGCGGAAGAGATGGGCGTTGGTCTCGACAGGGCCGAGATCGTTGATCGCCACGACCTCGATATCCTTGCGCTTCGACTCGATGATCGCGCGCAGGACGTTGCGCCCGATGCGGCCGAAGCCGTTGATCGCCACCTTGACCGTCATCTCAATCCTCTCCTTCGCCGAGTTGCGGCGCCTTGGGCCGTCATACACGCGGGCAAATCGGCCAAACGATGACCGAACGCAAGGCCCTTTGCGGGAATATCTGCCTTGTTTGGCAAGCCTCAGGCGTTATGGCGCTTCATCGCGGCTTCGACCACTGCGTCAGGCGTAATGCCGAAATGCTTGTAGACCTCCTTATAGGGGCCGCTGGCTCCGAAGGAGTGCATGCCGATGAAGCCGCCATCATGGCCGATGACGGCATCCCAGCCGAAACGGACGCCGGCCTCGATCGCGATCTTGATCGGCGCGGAGCCGATGATGGCGCTCTGCGTGGCCTCGTCCTGGGCCAGCAGCAGCTCCAGCGAGGGCACGGAGACGACGCGGGCGCGCACGCCCTTCTCGGCGAGGAGCTTGCGCGCCGCGACCGCGATCTCGAGTTCTGAGCCTGAAGCGAAGAGAGAGACCTGGGCCTTGCCGCCCTCGGCCGCAAGCAGTTCGTAGCCGCCCTTGGCCGAGCGGTTGGTCGCGGTCGCGTCGGTGCGCAGCTGGGCGAGGTTCTGCCGCGAGAGGGCGAGCACGGTCGGCCCCTTGGTGTTTTCCAGTGCGAACTGCCAGGCTTCGGCGGTCTCGATCGCGTCGGCCGGGCGGAAGACATGCATGTTGGGCATGCAGCGCAGCGACGCGATCTGCTCGACCGGCTGATGGGTCGGGCCGTCCTCGCCCAGGCCGATCGAGTCATGGGTCATGACGTAGACCACCGGCAGGCCCATCAGCGCGGCGAGCCGCATCGCGGGGCGGGCATAGTCGGCGAAGACGAGGAAGGTGCCGCCGCCGGTGCGGAAGCCGCCATGCAGCGTGATGCCGTTCATCGCGGCGGCCATTGCGTGCTCGCGGATGCCGTAGCGGACATAGCGGCCCTTGGGCGTCTTGATCGTGAAGTCCTCGGCACCCTTGGCCCGGGTGTTGTTCGAAGGCGTCAGGTCGGCCGAGCCCATGACCAGTTCGGGCATCACCGGCTCGATGACGTCGAGCGCGAGCTCCGAGGCCTTGCGCGTCGCGATGGTGAGGGGGCTGGCGATCAGCGCTTTCTTATGGGCGAGGATCACCTTGTCGAGCTTGGCGGGAACCTTGTGGGCGAGACGACGCTCGAACTCGGCGCGCTTGCGCTCGGAGAGCGCGGCAAAGCGCTCCTTCCATTCCTTGTGGGCGGCCACGCCTGCGCCGCCGAAGCCGCGCCAGGCCTTGAGCACATCGGCTGCGACCTCGAAGGGGCCGCCGGTGATGCCGAGCGCCTTCTTGGCGGCGGCAAGCTCTTCCGCGCCGAGCGGTTCGCCATGCGCCTTGGAGGTGCCGGCCTTCTTGGGCGCGCCGAAGCCGATCACGGTCTTGCAGGCGATCATGGTCGGCTTGTTCGACTTCTGGGCGCGGCGGATCGCGGCCTCGATCGCCTCGGGGTCATGCCCGTCGACGCGCTCGGAGCGCCAGCCGCAGGCCTTGAAGCGCGCGACCTGGTCGACCGAGTCGGAGATCGTCAGCGGGCCGTCGATCGAGATGCCGTTATCGTCCCACATCACGATCAGCTTGTTCAGCTTGTGGTGGCCGGCGAGCGCGATGGCCTCGTGGCTGATGCCCTCCATCAGGTCGCCGTCGGAGGCGAGCACATAGGTGTGATGGTCGACGACCTTCTTGCCGAACTCGGCGGCGAGCATGCGCTCGGCCATGGCCATGCCGACGGCGGTGGCGAGACCCTGGCCGAGCGGGCCGGTGGTGGTCTCGATGCCGGCGGTCATGAAGTTCTCGGGGTGTCCCGGGGTCTTGGAGTCGAGCTGGCGGAACTTCTTCAGGTCATCGAGCTCCATGCCCGGCACGCCGGTGAGATAGAGCAGCGCGTAGAGCAGCATCGAGCCATGGCCGGCCGAGAGCACGAAGCGGTCGCGGTCGGGCCAGCGCGGATCGGCGGCGTCATACTTCATGACGCGGGTGAACAAGACGGTGGCGACATCGGCGGCGCCCATCGGCAGGCCTGGATGGCCTGATTTCGCCTGCTCGACGCCATCCATGGCGAGGGAGCGAATGGCGTTGGCGAGCTTGTCGTGCTGGCTCCGGTCGATCGATGTCATGGTATTTCAGGCTCCCGCCGGCGAATGGGGCAAGGCCGCGGCCGGCTCCCGTTTCAAAGACGGGGCGACGGCGGTCGCTATGTATAATCTCGGCCGATTGCCGACCGGGCTCGATTAGGCTGCCGGATCGACCTGAGTCAATTCGCTCCTCAGGCGTTTCGGCCATGCGAGGGGCAAGGCGGCCCCGAGACGGCGGCTGAGCAACCGCGCGCAAGCCCTTGGGATCGGGCGGCTCCTGGCCGGGCTTGCGATTCACGTTTCGCCCGCAGATGCGCTAGTGTCGCGAATCGAGTGAGCCGGCTTCGTTCTGAAGGAGGAAAGACGGTGGCGAGCCTGATGCTGGAGAATGCGCTCGCGCGCCTCGACGGCGCGTTGGGACAGCTTGAAGCCGCCGCCCGCCGCCGTATCGAGGCGGAACGCGGGCGCGCCAATCTCGAGACGGAACTGACCCTGATGCAGGACGACCGCGCCCGGCTTGCCGCCGAGCTCGATGGCGCCGTCTCCCGGCTCGGCGAGGTCGAGAGCGCAGCCACCGATGTCGATCAGCGGCTGGAGCGGGCGATGAACGTCATCGGCGCGGTGATCACGCGTGCGCAGGCTGAGATGCCTCATCTGGATCATTGAGCGGGGGCGACCATGCCGCAAGTCAACGTCACCATCGCCGGGAAGGCCTATCGCATGGCCTGCGGAGAGGGCGAGGAGCCGCATCTGGAGGGGCTGGCCCGGCTCTATGACGGCAAGATCGACGAGATGCGCCAGGCCTTCGGCGAGATCGGCGACATGCGCCTGCATGTGATGGCGGCGCTGATGGTCGCCGACGAGGTCTCCGAGCTCAGGCAGAAGGTCGCCGCCATGGAGATGCAACTGGCCGCCGTGCAGGGCGACGCCGGGGCGGCCGATCACCGCCTGAACGAGGTCGAGGACCGCGCAGCCGAGGCGCTGATGGCGGCGGCTGAGCGCATCGAGGGCGTGGCGCGCAGTCTGGTCCCGGCGCCTGTCGGCTGATATTGCCGGGCTTTCGATCACGTTTCCGCGGCTGCCTGCGAAGCCGCCGGGAGTTCCTGAATGCCGGCTGACATGAACCGCTCGGTGAGCTTCACCTTGACGGCGGACGATTACGCGGCGGCGAACAAGCTGCATGTGCTGAACATCTACCGGGACCGTTTCCGGCTCGCCATGATTGCCGCGGGAGTGCTGCTCTACGCGCTGTTCATCGGCTCTGACTATGCCAGCGGCTGGTCGTTCGGGGCTTTCGCAGGTATCGTTCACCTGTTCGCGTTCTTGCTGCTGCTGTTGCCGTTCCTGAGCTATTTCCTGTTCGCGCCGGACATGGCGCGGAAGACTTTCCGGAAGCAGAAATCGCTCCAGCAGCCGCTCACCTGGTCATGGTCGGAAGCGGGGCTGAGGGTGGCGAGCGATAGCGGTGAGTGGCTGACGCCCTGGGAGCACTATCTCAAGCGGGCTGAGAATGCCGAGATGTTCCTGTTTTATCAGGCGCCACGCCTGTTCCAGATCGTGCCGAAACGCGCCCTGACGCCGGAGCAAATGGCCGACCTGCGGGGATGCGCCGATCGGGTGGCCGGGTAGGGAGGCGAGACTGGGGAAGTGGCTTTCCAGATCGGGCTTGATTTGGAAATGATCGTTTCCTATAAATGGAGCATGGCCAATGTCGCCCCGTCATCCGCATCGATCTCCGTTTCGCGCAGCCGCGGCCGGCCGCGCGAATTCGATATGAATGACGCGCTCGACAAGGCCGTGCGAGTCTTCTGCGCACGCGGCTATCACGCTACCTCGATCGGCGACCTGACCGAGGCCATGCAACTGGCCCAGGGCAGCGTCTACAAGGCCTTCAAGGATAAGCGGGCGGTGTTCCTGGCGGCGTTCGACCGCAACAAGGCTGTGCGCGCAGAAAAGCTGCAGGATGCCGTCGGCGCTGGCGGGACGGGACTCGAGCGTATTCGCAAGGTCCTGGCCTTCTATGCCGAGGCCTCGCACGGCGCCGAAGGGCGGCAGGGCTGCCTGGTCGTCGGCAGTGCGGCGGAGCTTGCGATCTTCGATGACGAGGTGGCGCAGCGGGTCGCGGCGAGCCTCGACAGGAACGAGGCGCTGCTGGCCGGCCTGATCCGGCAAGGGCAGGCGGATGGCTCGATCCCGGCCCATCTCGACAGCGCGGCTATGGCCCGGCTGATGCTCTGCCTTGTCCAGGGCATGCGCGTGGTCGGCAAGACCGGCCGCAGCCGCGACGAGATGGCGGCCGTGGTGGAGGTCGCGATGAAGGCGCTCGCCTGATCTTTTTGACAATTTAGGAAACGATTATTCTCTATTCTGGAGCTCCTGATGACAATCGCTGCGACCGCCGACAATCCGCCTGATGAAGGCGCGCCGCCTGACGAAGGTGCAGTTTCCCCCTGGATCACCTTCGTCCTGGCGATGGCCTGCGGGTTGATCGCCGCCAACATCTATTATGCTCAGCCTCTGGCCGGGCCGATCAGCGCTGCGCTGGGCTTGTCTGCGCAAGCGACGGGCCTGATCGTCACCCTGACGCAGATCGGCTATGGGCTGGGCCTGCTGCTGATCGTGCCGCTTGGCGACCTGATCGAAAACCGCCGCCTCGCCCTCACCATGATCGGCGTCGCTACGCTCGGTCTGCTCGGCGCCGCCCTGTCGACCGAGGCTCTGCCCTTCTTCGCCGCGGCATTGTTCATCGGCCTCGGCTCCGTCGCGGTGCAGGTGCTCGTGCCCTATGCCGCGCATATGGCGCCCGAGGCCGTGCGCGGTCGCGTCGTCGGCAATGTCATGAGCGGGCTGATGCTCGGCATCATGCTGGCGCGCCCGGTCTCCAGCTTCATCGCCGGATTGTCTTCATGGCACATGGTGTTCTTCCTCTCCGCCGGGGCGATGGTCGCGCTCGCCTTGCTCCTCTGGCGGACCCTGCCGCGCCGCGTGCCGGTGGCGAAGCTCCGCTATGGCGAGTTGCTGGCGTCGATGGGCCATCTGGCGGCGACGACGCCGATCCTGCAACGGCGCGCGCTCTATCAGGCCTGCCTGTTCGCCGCCTTCAGCCTGTTCTGGACGACGACACCGCTGCTGCTGGCGGGGCCGGTGTTCCAGCTCTCGCAGACCGGCATCGCCTTGTTCGCACTGGCGGGCGTGGCGGGCGCGGTCGCCTCGCCGATTGCCGGGCGGCTCGCCGACCGCGGCTGGACGAAGCCGGCCAGCATCTTCGCCATGCTTTCCGTCGCGGTCGCTTTCGCGATGACCCATCTCGGCGAGGCGGGCTCGACCTGGTCGCTTGGATTGCTGGTGGCGGCGGCGATCCTGCTCGATTTCGGCGTCTCCACCAATCTGGTGCTGGGGCAGCGCACGATTTTCGCACTCGGCGCGGAGCATCGCAGCCGCCTCAACGGGCTCTATATGGCGACCTTCTTCGCCGGCGGCGCGATCGGTTCGGCGCTTGGCGGCTGGGCCTTCGCGCAGGGCGGCTGGCCGCTCGCTTCCTGGATCGGCTTTGCGCTCCCGGTCGCGGCGCTGATCTATTTCGCGACGGAGTAGAGCTTGCGGAGCGCCACCCCCAGTGGCGCTTCTCCCGACTGTGGACATCCGAACTGAAACGCGCTCCGGCCGAGATGCCCACTGGCGCTTTGCCGGCGCGCATCTTACATTGCTGATGCGGGGCTGCCTGGTGCGTGCGAGAACTGTATTCCCGGGCCCATACGACTCCCTAGGGAGCTGTCCCTGACCGGGTCCCTGGACCCGGACACACGGCGCCCACCTACTTCAGTAGGTGTCCCGGGATCGAAATCTCCACGGCCAAGGTGGCTCCGTACTTCCCATCATGACCAATGCATTCTCCGACAGCGCCGCCCACAGGAAAGCCGCCCTGCGCGAGGCCGCCCTGGCGCGCCGCGACGCGCTGGAGATCGACGACCGGCTCGAATGGGATCCGGTGATTACCGAGCGGGTGCTGGCGCTGTCGGCCCTGTCGGGAAATGGCCCGGTCTCGGCCTATTGGCCGATGCGCTCGGAGGCCGATCCGCGCCCGATCCTGGAGGCGCTGCATGCGCGTGGCATGCCACTCTGCCTGCCCGCCATCGTCTCGGGTGCCATGCTGTTCCGGCGCTGGGCGCCGTGGGAGCCGATCGTGCCGGGCGGTTTCGGGACGCTTGTTCCCGAGCCGAGCCGAACCGAGCTCAAGCCGAGGATCCTGCTGGTTCCGCTTGCCGCCTTCGACCGGCGCGGCTTCCGCATCGGCTATGGCAAGGGCTATTATGATCGGGCGCTGACCGAACTCGGCCCCGTCACGAGCATCGGCATCGCCTATGCCGTACAGGAGATCGAGGCGGTGCCAGACGAGCCGCATGATCGCAGGCTCGACTGGGTGGTGACCGAACGGGAAGCGATACACTGCGGTTGATTCTGCCGCGCATTCGCGCGACGGAGGACGCCTCGCAGCCATCCGAGTTCTCATGCCATGCGTTTTCTCTTCCTCGGCGATATCGTCGGCCGCCCCGGGCGAGTCGCGGTGCAGGAGCGTCTGCCGGCCCTGCGCCAGCGCTGGAGCCTCGACTGCGTCGTGATCAACGGCGAGAACGCGGCGGGCGGCTTCGGCATCACCGAGGCGATCTGCGACGAACTGCTCGCGGCGGGTGCGGATGCGGTGACGCTCGGCAATCATTCCTGGGATCAGCGCGAGGCGCTCGTCTTCATCGAGCGCCAGGACCGGCTGGTGCGTCCCGCAAACTACCCGACGGGTACGCCGGGGCGCGGCGCGACCGTGATCGAAGCGGCCAATGGTGCGCGGGTGCTCGTCGTCAATGCGATGGGGCGCATCTTCATGGATGCTCTCGACGATCCCTTCGCCGCTGTGGCGCGGGAGATTTCGGCCTGCCCGCTGGGCGAGGTCGCGGATGCGGTGATCGTCGACTTCCATGCGGAGGCGACGAGCGAGAAGCAGGCGATGGGCTATTTCCTCGATGGCCGCGCGAGCCTCGTCGTCGGCACCCACACCCATGCGCCGACCGCCGATACGCGCGTGCTGCCTGGCGGTACCGCCTTCCAGTCCGATGCCGGCATGTGCGGCGACTATGATTCGGTGCTCGGTATGCAGAAGGATGAGCCGATCCGGCGATTCCTGCAGAAGACGCCGGGCGCGCGGCTCGAACCCGCCACCGGCGAGGGCACGCTGTCTGGCGTCGCCGTCGAGATCGACGATGCGACGGGGCTGGCGAAGGCGGTCTGGCCGGTCCGGCTGGGCCCGCATTTGAGCGAAGCGGTGCCTGTCGGCTGGGAGCGCGCCTGACCGGCGCTAGAGTATCGGCCCGAAAAGTGGGAACCGGTTTTCGGCGACAAGCCGATGCAAGATCAAAGCTCTACAGCATCAGACCGAAGACGATATTCGGTCTGATGCTGTAAGCCGCCTCAGGCGGCTCGATTGCGCTGCATCAGGTGATCGAAGGCGTCGGCAAGCGACGCGGCCTTGGCGGCCAATGTGCCGGCGAGGTTGAGCACGTCGCTGACGCTGCTGCCGGCCTCCTGCGCCATCAGGCTGACGCCGCTGACGCTTTGCGCCACCTCTTCGGTGCTCTGGGCGGCGAGATTGACGCTGCGAGCGATCTCCTGCGTCGCGGCGCGCTGTTCCTCGATGCCGCTGGCGACAGTGGCCGTGGTCTGGTCCATCTGCCGGACGAAGGAGACGATGCGCTCGATCGCGGCGACGGCTTCATGGGTGGCCAGCTGCATCGAGGGTACCTGGGCCGCAATCTCGTCGGTCGCCTGCGCGGTGCGGGCGGAGAGCTGCTTCACCTCGGTTGCGACGACCGCGAAGCCGCGCCCGGCCTCACCGGCGCGGGCGGCCTCGATCGTGGCGTTCAGCGCCAGCATGTTGGTCTGGGCGGCGATGGTGCGGATCATCTCGACGATGGAGCCGATGGTCTGCGCCGAATGCGCCAGGCTCTTGACGATGATGTCGGTCTCGAGCGCGGCGGCGTTGGCGTCATGGGCCATGGTGGCGGCGCGAGACACCTCGATCGCGACCTGATCGAGCGAGATCGACAATTCCTCGGCCGCGCCCGCGACGCTGTGGACATTGGTCGAAGCTGCGTCGGAGGCCTGCGAGGCGACGATTGCCTGGGTGCCGGTATCCTGGACCACGCCGTTCATGGTCTTGGCCATGGCCTCGACGGTGCCGGCGCCGGAATTCACCGCGCCGACGACCTCGCGCACGGTGACCCCGAAGGCGGCGAATTCGGCAATGACGCGCTCGCTGCTCTGGCGCTGGACCTCGGCATAGGTTTCCAGCAGCAATTCGAGGTCGAGCTGGGCGGCCTTGTTGAGCGCGGCGCGCAGCGCGATGCGGCGGCGGAATTCCTTGCGGCGCCAGAAGCCGTTCATCGCCCGCAGCGCGTCGCGGTCGAGGCCCAGCTCGGCGCCGATCCGGTTCGAGACGATGGCGTGGCAGATGACGACCGCATAGGCGGGGACGCCGTGATCATGGAAGGCGACGGCGAGGCGATGCGCCGATTCCATGAAGCCGTCGTCGAGTTCGCCCGAAGCCAGCTTGATCCAGTGGGCGAGGCGCAGGGCATGCACTTCAGGCAGGCGCAGCGCCCGCGCGGTTTCGGGCCAGGGCTCGAACTGGGGGTGCAGCTCCTCCAGCAGCATGGGCAGGCGCGTCCTTGCAAACTGCGATTGCTGGTGCAGGAGCTTGAGGTCGAACGGTTCGATCTGGAAGGCGCGGAAGCGCGTCTCCTGTTCGGCGATCGGGTTGTTGGAAAGGATCGTCATGAAGTCCGGATTCGTCGCGCGCCGCTCGTCGGCGCGCGACGACTCTGGAAGCACATGGCAAATATTGGCTTAACAGAACCGCCCGGGCGGGACGATCATGCATAATTGCGGCTCGCTAGGGGCGTTGCGGCGGCTCCTGTCCCGGTGGCTTGCCTGTCGCCGAAGCCGGCGCTTATAAGGCCGGTCTCCCGCCATGGCCGCCGAAAGACGGGCCAGGCGATGTGCGCAGACGTGACAGCAGAGGCTGAATTGCCATGGCCGGCCATTCCCAGTTCAAGAACATCATGCACCGCAAGGGCAAGCAGGACGCCGTGCGCGCCAAGCTGTTCTCGAAGCTGGGCCGCGAAATCACCGTCGCCGCCAAGATGGGCATGCCCGATCCGAACATGAACCCGCGCCTGCGCATGGCCGTGCTGGCCGCGCGCGCCGAGAACATGCCCAAGGACAATATCCAGCGCGCCATCAACAAGGCGGCCGGCGGCGAGGGCGACAACTATGACGAGGTCCGTTACGAGGGCTATGGGCCGGGTGGGGCTGCCGTCATCGTCGAGGCGCTGACCGACAACCGCAACCGCACCGCATCCGCCGTGCGCTCCTACTTCACCAAGTCCGGCGGGGCGATGGGCGAGAGCAACTCCGTCTCGTTCATGTTCAACCGCGTCGGCGAGATCAGCTATCCGGTTGAGGCGGGCGATGCCGACAAGCTCATGGAAGCGGCAATCGAAGCCGGTGCCGACGACGTCATCAGCGACGAGAACGGCCACACCATCCTGTGCGCTTTTGATGCGCTGAACGAGGTCTCGAAGGCCCTGGAAGCGGCGCTGGGCGCGCCGGCCTCGGCCAAGCCCGTCTGGCGGCCGACGACATCGGCTCCGCTCGACGAGGAGAAGGCCGCCTCGATGATGCGTTTGATGGAAGCGCTCGACAATGACGACGACGTCCAGAACGTCTTCGCCAATTTCGAGATCGCCGACGAGGTGATGGCCAAGCTCGGCGCAGCCTGAGCCGTCATTCTCGGGGTTGACCCGAGAATCTCAGGCAGAAAGAGGCTCATTCGGCAAGAGATGCTCGGTGCAAGCCCGAGCACGACGGGCGCGGCTCAGCGCCCGATCAGCCCGTCCCATACCGGCAGGCTGACCAGCGCGCTCAGGAAAATGACGAGATAGGCGATGCGGCGGAACGCGGCGTCTGATGCCAGCCTGAAGCCATGCGTGCCGCCCCAGAGGCCCACGCCATAGACGGCGCAGAGCGGCAGCGCCATCAGCGCGGCCCCGGTCGTCAGGATGCCGTTCAGCCACAGGATCGTGCCGCTGATCAGTGTCGATATGCCGAAGAAGGTTTGCAGGTTGGCGCGTGTCTTGTGCTTGTCATTGCGCTGCGCGCCCAGCCAGAACACTGCGAGCGGCATGCCGCCGATGCTCGCCATGCCGTTGAACAACCCCGACAGCACACCGACGCCGAGCGAAAGTGGGATGCCCGGCCGGCCGTGATAGCGCCAGCCCGAGGCCATCAGCGCGACGGCGGTGAGCACGAGCCCGGCCAGGATCCAGCGCATGGTCTCGCGATCGAGCCAGATCAGGAGCCAGATGCCGGCCGGCAGCGCCAGCGTGGCGGTGGCGAGCAGCGGCAACACCTCGCGCCATTCGGCGTTCTTGGCGCTGCGCGCCGCCAGCGGCAGCGCATAGGGCAGGTCGATGAACCAGATCAGCCCCAGCGCCGCGACCGGCCCGAGCACGATGCTCGCCAGCGGCATGAAGACCATGGCGAAGCCGAAGCCGGTGAAGCCGCGCACGATTCCGCCAAGCGCGGTTGCCGCCAGCAGGATCGTCAGTCCGGAAGCCGAAATTCCGGGAAGGAGCGCGTTCAGGAGATCGTTCATCTGCGGAGGGCGAGAGGAGAAGAAAGTTCTCTTCGCACCAACATGGATCTCTGGCTGCGGGCAACCCTTTCCTTGTGATGCGATCGATGCGCGCCGGTCATCGATCGTTAGGACGGAGATGGAACAAAGGGTGTCCACAGTTTAGGCTCATCTTCACATGGCAGCTCCGATTCGCATTCTTGGCCTCGATCCCGGCCTCCGGAAGACCGGCTGGGGCATCGTCGTTTCGGAAGGCAGCAAGCTCAGCTTCGTCGCCTGCGGCTGTGTCGAGAGTGACGGCACGCTTTCGCTGAGCGAAAGGCTGCGGCAGCTGCATGAGGGCATCAGCCGCGTGATCGCGACCTGGACGCCTGACGAAGTCGCGGTCGAGGAGACCTTCGTCAACCGCGATCCGCAATCGGCGCTGAAGCTCGGCCAGGCGCGCGGCATCGCCCTGGTCGTGCCGGCGCTGGCGGGATTGGACGTGGCGGAATATGCGGCCAACCTCGTCAAGAAGACGGTGGTCGGCGTCGGCCATGCCGACAAGAAGCAGGTCCAGATGATGATCCGCGTGTTGCTGCCGAAGGCGGAGACGAAGTCCGCCGATGCGGCCGATGCGCTGGCGGTCGCGATTTGTCATGCCCAGCATCGCGGCATGCGAACCCTGGTTGCGCAGATGCGGGCTTCCGCGTGAGGCGCTACAGCTTGTATCCTGCTCTAAGCGGCGAGGCCTTCGATGATCGGTAAGCTCAAGGGCCTGATCGATTCCTATGGCGAGGATTTCGTCATCCTCGACGTGCAGGGCGTCGGCTATGTCGTGCAATGTTCGTCGCGGACCCTGCAGCGCCTGCCCAAGCCCGGCGAGGCGGCGGCGCTCTCGATCGAGACGCATGTGCGCGAGGATGCGATCCGGCTCTACGGTTTCCTGTCCGACAATGAGCGCGACTGGTTCCGGTTGATGCAGATGGTGCAGGGCGTCGGCGCCAAGGTCGCGCTCGCGATCCTGTCGATCCTGGAGCCCGGCGCGTTGGCGACCGCGATCGCCACCAACGACAAGACGGCCGTGGCGCGCGCTTCCGGCGTCGGGCCCAAGCTCGCCCAGCGCATCTGCGCCGAGCTCAAGGACAAGGCCCCGGCCTTCGGCCATATCGACCCGGGCGTGGCGCAGCTCGCCGGCGCGCTGGAGGACAGGAAACTGCCGCAGCCGGTCGCGGATGCCGTCTCGGCGCTGTCCAATCTCGGCTACCCACAGGCGCAGGCCGTGGCGGCCGTGGCGGCGGCGTCGCGGGCGGCGGGCGAGGGGGCCGGCACGGCGCAGCTCATTAAGCTCGGGCTGAAGGAATTGGCGAAGTGAGCGCGCCCAGCGCCGGCATCATCCGCGACGTCGAGGACAAGAGCGCGTTCCTGGCGCTGATGATGGCGAGCTGGGGCTCGCACAGCATGATGATCGGCCTGCATGTCTATGACTGCTCCGAGCTCGATCTGCTCGGTGTCTTCGCGCCGGATGGCGAGGCGATGGCCTATGCGAGCTGGACCATGCGCGGCGATGTCGCGCTGCTCTGTGCGCTGCATTCCGTCGCTCAGGGACAAGGCGCGGCGATTCAGATTCTCGACGCGGTCAAGACTGCGGCCAAGGCCAAGGGCGCGGTCAAGCTGCGCGCGATGCTGACCAATGACAACATGCCCGGCCTCGCTTTCTACCAGAAATGCGGCTTTCGCTTCTCGGCGCTTTATGTCGAGGCGATCGACGCCTATCGCTCGGTGATCCCGACCATCATCAAGACGGGTTATCAGGACCTGCCCGTGCGCGACGCGCTCGAATTGGAGATTGAATTGTGAGCGATGCGCCGCGCCGTCCCGGCCTGATGACCGCCGACCGCCGCGACGACGACAGCGAGAGTTCGCTGCGGCCGCTCTCGCTTGCCGATTTCACCGGCCAGGCGGCGGCGCGGGCCAATCTCCAGGTCTTCATCAACGCCGCCAAGTCGCGCGGCGACGCGCTCGACCATGTCCTCTTCGTCGGGCCACCAGGGCTGGGGAAGACCACGTTGGCGCAGATCGTGGCGCGCGAACTCGGTGTCAATTTCCGCTCGACCTCGGGGCCCGTCATCGCCAAGGCCGGCGATCTCGCGGCGCAGCTCACCAACCTCGAGGAGCGCGACGTGCTCTTCATCGACGAGATTCACCGGCTCAGCCCGGCGGTGGAGGAAATCCTCTATCCGGCGATGGAGGATTATCAGCTCGATCTGATCATCGGCGAGGGGCCCGCCGCGCGCTCGGTCAAGATCGACCTGCCGAAATTCACCCTGGTCGGCGCCACCACCCGGGCCGGCTTGCTGACCACGCCGCTGCGCGACCGCTTCGGCATCCCGATCCGGCTCCAGTTCTACACGGTCGAGGAATTGCAGGGCATCGTCGCGCGTGGCGCCCGCGTGCTCGGCGTGCCGATGTCCGATGACGGCGCCAACGAGATCGCCAAGCGCTCCCGCGGCACGCCGCGCATCGCCGGGCGCCTGCTCAGGCGTGTGCGCGACTTCGCCATCGTCGACGGAGACGCCATCGTCACGCGCTCGGTCGCCGACAAGGCGCTGCATCTGCTCGATGTCGATGCGATCGGCCTTGACCAGATGGACCGCCGCTACCTCACCATGGTTGCGATCAATTTCGGCGGCGGCCCGGTCGGGATCGAGACGATCGCCGCCTCGCTTTCGGAGCCGCGCGATGCGATCGAGGAGATCATCGAACCCTTCCTGCTGCAGCAGGGTTTTATCCAGCGCACCCCGCGCGGCCGGCTTCTGACGCCGCACGCATTCCGCCATCTCGGCATGCCGGAGCCCGCGCGCGAGACGGCGCAGTTCGGGCTGTTCGGGGATGGCGAGGAGGAGTGATGCTGCTGACGATTTGGACGGCCCTGTTTGCGATGGTATTGACGCTGCTGCCGGCTGTCGGGGCAGGGGCGGCCTATGCGGCCGAAACCTCGCCCGAAGCCACGGTCCGCGAGGCCTATGCGATCACGATCCGCGAGCTTGCCGACATCGAGGCCGGCAAGAAGGCCACCCAGCCGCCCTTCCGGCCTCCGCACCGGCAGCGTTTGATGACCAAGGAGCTTTCGGCGCTGTTCGCGCGCGACGAGCAGTTCATGACGGAAAGCCGAGACCAGGGGCATATGGATTTTGATCCCTTCATCAGCGGGCAGGATGGCGAGGTCAAACAACTGCGCGTCACGGTTTCCGAGCGTTCGGCGGAGAGCGCCACTGTCTTCGCCGACTTCTTCAGCTTCGGCCCGGTGCGCGTCACCTTTCGGATGAAGCTGGAAGATGGGCGCTGGCGCATCGACGACATCGTCAACTGGATGGAGGGCAAGGACTACACGGTTCGCAGCCAGCTTTCGCAGCCCTATGACTGCGGCTCCTTCATGAAAAAGCCCTGCAAGCGGTAGCGCCAAACCGACCGGTCAATCGCAGGCTCCGGACAGATATAGGCCATAGGCTGCTTCCTTGGGGCAGGTGCGTTGATGGGTTTGCCTCCTCATCTGAGATTGCGCCATCGCTCCCAGGACGTCCGCTGTCGTGGCGGCCAAGCGAGCGCGAAGTCGTCGTCGGCATTGTCGAAATTGGGGCTGTAGAACGGATCGTTCAGCAATTCGCCGCGCCAGGATGCCTGCATGAAGCGGCATTCGCGGTGGAAGCGGTCTCTTGTGTCCGGCCTATCGTCGGAGGGGCGCGAGGCGGATTCGAGATGGTGGAGCACGGCATTGGGCGTCCAGACGACGCGCAGGCCGTGCTGGCGGACCTTCATGCACAGGTCGACGTCGTTGAAGGCGACCTTGAGCCTGGTATCGTCCAGGCCTCCGACAGCCTCATAGACCTCGCGGCGGATCGCCAGGCAGGCTCCGGTGACGGCACCGACGTCCCGGGTCAGGCCGAGATGGCCGAAATAGCCGGGATCCGTGGCGCTGCGAAACAGGCCGATATGACCGGCGATGCCCGGGCCGCCATCGAAGGAGCCGGCGCCGAGCCTGACCCCGGCATGCTGAATCTTTCCGTTGCCGTAGAGGAGTTTTGCGCCGACTGCGCCGATATCGGGCCGAATCGCGAGGCTGACGAGCTCGTCGAGCCAGTTATCGGCGATGACCTCGATGTCGTTGTTGAGCAGGAGCAGGATATCGCCTCGCGCCTGGCGGGCGGCGACATTGTTCAGGGCGGAGTAGTTGAACTCCCCGTCGATGCGCAGGATGTGCACGCGCTCGTCCCGTTCGAGGGTGTCCAGGAGAGCCAGCGCATCGTCCTCGATGCTGCCATTGTCGACGACGATGATCTCGAGCGCGGGATAGGCCGTCTTCTGTAGCAGCCCATCCATGCAATTGCGCAGAAGTGCTGCGCGATCACGCGTCGGCACGATCACAGTCACGAGGGGGCCGGATCTGGAACCGGCCATTCGACGCGGTTCCAGATCCTGGCGAGCGGCGCTTCCGAGACCTTGGCGGCGCTGTGCCCCATACGGTCGAGATGCCGCCTCACGGCCATGCGGGCATTGCGCAGGCAGGCCTCCAGCCGCCGCTGCGAGAAAGAGCCGCCGCCGGCTTCCTGTCGCCAGTGATACAGAACGAACGGAATATGCCTGATGCGGCCCGGGTCGATGGCCTCGATCGCGCGCAAGGCGAGATCGTAATCCTGGCTGCCGTCCAGCGACGGGTCGAGGCCACCGACCCGCTCGAGCAAGGCCCTGCGGTAGACCGCGAGATGGTTGATCAGGTTCTGGCCCAGCAACAGATCGTAACTATATTCCGGCTTGAAATAGGGCTCGCTGCGCCGGCCTTTCTCATCGACCTTGTCCTCGTCGGAAAAGAGCAGATCGGTCTTGGGATGCCGCTCCAGCTCGGCGGCGATTTCATAGAGCGCCCGTTCCGCCAGAAGGTCGTCATGGTCGAGCAGGGCGACGAATTCGCCCGTTGCGAGCGCGAGCGCATTATTGGTCGCTTCCGCGATGCCGCCATTTGTCTCACGTCGAATCCAGCGAATGCGCGAGTCCAGCGCGGCCTGCTCGCGCAGGATATCGGCGACGTGGCTGGAGGGCGATGCGTCGTCGGCGATGCAGAGCTCCCAATGCGGATAGGCTTGGCCGCGCACCGACTCGATCGTCTCGCGCAGGACGCGCGCAGGCGTCTGATAAGCCGGCACCACCACCGAAATCAGAGGGCGGCGTGGCATTGCCGCGATATGGCGGCGGATCGCGGCCCTGTCGGCGGCACTCAATGTGTCGTAGGCCGAGATCCATTTGCAGTAGGAAAATCCGGCCCGGGGCCGCATGGCCGGAGGCGCGAAGGGGGCTGCGAGCAGGTCTCCGACGGCCGGCCAGCCGCCGCTTGAGTAGCGTTGCCTGGCCAGCTCCAGACGCCGGGACATCCGCTGTGGGGTCGCCAGCCAGTAGAACAATCGCGTCGCGGCGCGAGCATAGGAGCCTTTCCGCTGCCACCATGTGCTGTCGGCTATCTTGTAGACTGTCTGATGCAGAGCCATCCGCGCCTCGTGTTGCGTCCGGACGGAGCTGCCCGGTAACCGTTGAGGCTGCGGATGCCGCCGCCGCGGCGTGGCGCTTCTTGGGCGGTTGATCGACGGAAATGGCTCTCGGCGTTGCCGGATTGTTTCAGGCTCACGGCTATCCCGGATCATGCGGGAGCAGGATGCGAAAAGGTGGGAACCGGTTTTTCGCCTTGATCCCGCTCTCACTCTTGGATGAGAGACGGATTCAGATTTCAGCTGGGATCACATTGTGATTCCATCAGACATCATCCGGCTCTAGATGTGGAGCCTCAACAGGTTGTCCTGATCGAGAGCGAGTCTGCTGATTGGGGTATTGGCCTGGATACCGCCATGGGGTCGATGCCAGTTGTAATGGTGGAGCCAGCGCGGCAGCTCCTCTGTTCGGCGGTCTGAGTGATCATAGGGCCTGGCGTAGGCCCATTCGCGCAGAGCTGTCTGGATGAAGCGCTCGGCCTTGCCGTTGGTCTTGGGTGTGTAGGGTTTTGTCCGGATGTGCTTGAGCCCGAGATCGCGACATGCGTCGCGGAAAGCGAAGGCTTTATAGCATGAGCCGTTATCGGTCATGACGCGGGTGACGGTGACGCCGAGGCGCTCGTAATAGGCCACCGCCGCCCTGAGGAAAGCGACCGCGCTTATGGCCTTCTCGTCGGGCTTCATCTCGACGAAGGCGAGTCGCGAGGCATCGTCGATGCAGACATGGGCGAACTCCCAGCCGAGGCCTTCGCCGCGTCCGCGCCGGTTGCTCTGGCGGGTCCGGTCCCCGGTGATGCGGTGGCCGACACCGTCGATGCGGCCGAGCTTCTTGATGTCGATGTGGATCAACTCGCCGGGATGGGCGCGCTCGTAGCGGCGCACCGGTTCGGCCGGCTCGAGGTCGCGCATCCGGCTCAATCGCGCCCGCCGCAGGATCCGGCTCACCGTCGCCGGCGAGACGCCAGCTTGCTTGGCGATGGCCTTGCCGCTCAGCTTCTGGCGCCGCAGCGCGAGGATCTGCTCGATCCGTTCGCTCGGCGTCGGGCGATGCAGCCGGTGCGGCCGCGACGAGCGGTCGGCCAGACCTGCCACACCCTCGGCGGCGAAGCGGGCGATCCATTTATCGACGGTCTTCAGGCTGACGCCGACGCAGACCGCGATCTCGGAAGGCCTGTGCCCATCGGCCGCCATCCGCACAATCCGCTCTCGACCCAGCGGTGTCAGACGGGCATTCTTGTGGATGTTCATCCGGTTCCTCCCCGAGGGCTCTGAAGCTTCGCAACCTCAGCTTCCTCGCTCGGGACCGGATGGACAACCTATTGACAGCTCACATCTAGAGGTCCGATGGACCCCTTGCCGAGGCCGCGCATTCCCGCATGCGGCGCCTTGGCTCAGCAGAGTATTCGATCGTGACCGTCCACCGGCTTTCCGTCCGCGTCTATTATGAGGACACCGATTTTTCCGGCGTCGTCTACCACGCCTCCTATCTGCGCTTCATGGAGCGCGGGCGGACCGAATTGATCCGGTCGCTGGGCATCGAACAGCGCGAATTGTTCGATGGCGGCACCGCGCTCGGCTTTGCCGTGCGCAAGATGGCGATCGAGTTCATTCGGCCGGCGGTGATGGACGATCTTTTGACGGTGGAGACACGCTCGGTCGCTGCGCGCGGGGCGACGATGGATGTCGAGCAGCGGGTGCTGCGCGGCGAGGAGGTCCTGGTCACGGCGCAGGTCCTGGTCGCCTGCGTCGGCGGCGGGCGGGCGCGGCGGATTCCGGACGGACTCAGACGCAGGCTCGAGGGCGGGACGGACGACGCGTAATGCGTGGTCGACGCTGGCCTGGCGCCATGTTAGCGCTCGATACATGAGCTGGAAGCGCAACACCCCCGATCCGCCACGCGGCTATCATCACGGCAATCTCAAGGAAGAGCTCGTGCGCGCCGCGCTCGGGCTGATCGGGGAGAAGGGCCCCAACGGCTTCACCTTCGCCGAGGCCGCGCGGCTTGCCGGCGTCAGCCCGGCCGCGCCCTATCGGCACTACCGTGACAAGGACGCGCTGCTGGCCGATGTCGCGGCGCGCGGCTTCCTCGTGTTCGAGGCGGCGCTGTCGCGCGCCTGGGATCAAGGCAGGCCGGATCCGGAGACGGCGTTCCACCGGCTCGGGCGCGCCTATCTCGCCTTTGCCCATGACGAGCCGGCCTATTACTCGGCGATGTTCGAGGCCGGGGTGCCGCTCGATGCAAGTCCCGAACTGCGCAGCGCGGCTGACCGCGCTTTCCAGGGCCTGCGCGCCGCCTCAGAGGCCTTGATCGTGCTGCTGCCGGTGGGCAAACGGCCACCGGCGCTGATGATGGCGCTGCATGTCTGGTCGATGTCGCATGGCGTGGCTGCGCTGTTCGGCCGGGCCGATGGCGGCCGGCGGCCCTTGCCAATGTCGGCAGCCGAGCTGCTCGAAGCCGGCATGCTGATCTATTTGCAAGGGCTTGGACTGGGCTCACTCAAGGATCCGAGCCCATGACCGAGGCAACGGACACACAGATCGACGAAGCGATCCTCTCCGAATTAGAGGCAAATTCTCTCAAGACCGCCCGGATCATGGTTCTCGTTGGAAAGCGGTTTCATGCTTCGGATCCATCATTCCTGGATAGGGTCGAGGCCCGTATCGGTGTGTTGATCGAGGCTGGAAGCGTCAAATTGTACGGTAACTTGGCAAATTGGCGCCGTAGCGAGCTTGCCTTGATGCCGTCCGATGGATGAGCAGCCTCGGCTGCCTCCGCCTTCGAGATCTGGCTAGGAGACCTCTGTCCGAGCGATCTTGACAAAAGGTCCGGTCGCATCCATTTATGTAAATGTGATTTACATTCACGCCTTTCCATGGTGAGGAAACAATGCCGATCGTCGCGAAGCTGGACGAGTTTGGGAGAGGGGCCTGGATCGCCTTCACGGTCCTGGGCTTCATGGTTTGGTGGCCTCTGGGTCTGGCGACCCTGGCCTTTACGATAGGGAGTGGTCGCATGGGATGCGGATATGCCGGGGCCGGCCGTCAGGAATATCGGATGAGCCGTCTCCAGGAGAAGATGGACCGTCTGCGTAGCCGCATGGGCGGCGAGGGCGGCGGTTTTGGCGGCGGCGGCTGGCATCGCGGCCCGTCGAGCGGCAACCGCGCTTTCGACGAGTATCGCCAGGAGACGCTGCGTCGCCTCGAGGACGAGCAGCGTGAGTTCCACGACTTCCTGGGACGGCTGCGCATGGCCCGCGACAAAGCCGAGTTCGACCAGTTCATGGCCGACCGGCGCGGCGGAGAGGCCACTCCACCCCCCGCTGGCTGACGCGTAAGACGCATAACGACCTGTCGTTGCAGCCTCGCCCGCTCCGGAGAACCGGGGCGGGCGTTTTCGTTTGCGACCCCTGGCTAGAGCCGTTGAATGATCCAATCGGATCGTTCAACGGCTCTAGCTCTTTGTTTTAACGCGTCTTCTTCACGCGAACCGGTATCCACTTCGCTCGAAAACGCTCTCGGCCTGCGCTGGCCGCATGGCGCGTATACCGGGCATTAACCTTGCTGGAGGCTTAACTCGATCCCGAGCATGCGTTTCGCAGGAAACCCCGTTTCGGCCCATCTTTCGCCGGATTTTCAAGCGATTGACGGCACCGGCAGTTCCCCGGATCGCGGATCGGGCGGCGGCGTGGGGTCTCTCGCGACGCGTGCGGCGGGGTTGCGTCGGGAAATCCGGCGCACTCGCTAATGCAGAAGGATGACAGGATGAACCCGGCCGATGTCGCGCAAGCCGCGCCGCAGATCGATATGTCGTTCTGGACGCTGTTCTGGCACGCCCATATCGTCGTCAAGCTGGTGATGAGCGGATTGATCGGCGCCTCGATCTGGTGCTGGTCGATCATTATCGACAAATCGCTGCTCTATCGCCGCACGCGCAAGGACATGGACGCCTTCGAGGAGGGCTTCTGGTCAGGCCGTTCGCTCGAGGAGCTCTACCGCGACCTCTCCAGCAAGCCGGCCAATGACATGGCCGCCGTCTTCGTCGCGGCGATGCGGGAGTGGAAGCGCTCCTTCGAGAATGGCGGGCGCTCGGTCGCCAGCCTCTCGCAGCGCATCGACAAGGTGCTCGACGTCACCATCCAGCGCGAGACCGAGCGGCTCGAATCGAAGCTGCTCGTGCTCTCGACCATCGCCTCCTCGGCGCCCTTCATCGGCCTGTTCGGCACGGTCTGGGGCATCATGCATTCCTTCACCGCCATCGCCGTCTCGAAGAATTCGTCGCTTGCCGTGGTGGCGCCCGGCATCGCCGAGGCGTTGTTTGCCACCGCAATCGGCCTGTTCGCCGCGATTCCGGCACTGATGGCCTATAACAAGCTCCAGGCCGAGGTCGCCAAGGCGCAGAACCGGCTGGAGGCCTTCGCCGACGAATTCTCCGCGATTCTGTCGCGGCAGATCGACGAGCGGCTGGCGGCTTAGGGGCAAGCAAAATGGGTATGTCAGCAGCATCCGGCGCGAAGGCCGGGGGGCGACGCGGCCGGCGGGGCCGGCGCCATGGCGCCATCGCCGAGATCAATATGACGCCGTTCATCGACGTCATGCTGGTGTTGCTGATCATTTTCATGGTCGCGGCGCCCCTGATCGCGACCGGTGTGCCGCTCGATCTGCCGCAGACCGGCGCCAAGCCGATCAATGTCGACCAGAAGCCGGTCACCATCGCCATCGACAGCAAGGGCCAGATCTTCCTGCAGGACCAGCCGACGCTGGAGCCCGATCTGGTGATGAAGCTGCAGAGCCTCGCCAAGCAGGGCTTCGACGAACGCATCTATGTCCGCGGCGATCGCATGGTCGATTACGGCCGCGTCGCCTCGGTGATGTCGACCATCACATCGGCGGGTTTCAAGCGGGTCGCGCTGGTCACCGAACCGGCGCGGTGAAGACGAGTGCAGTGAGGGTGTTCCAGGCGTGAAGCTTACGACCTCCGAACCGGGCATGATTGTGTCGGCGCTGGGCCACGCGACGTTTCTCGTCGCGGGGTTGCTGGCGTTCGCCTCGCCGGTGCCGCTGCCGGAGAACGAGGAGGCGATCGCCGTCGAGGTGGTCGATCCCAGCGCGCTGAACCAGGTCACGCGCGGCGAACGCAAGGCCGAGAAGGTCCAGGAGCAGCCGATCCAGCGCGCCGAGCGCCAGTCCGAGATCGTCGAGCGTAAGGAGGCGGGCGAGGCCAAGCTGGACACGCCCGCGCCGCCGAGCAGGCCGGTGGAGCTCAAGATCGCCGACGACAACGCGGCTGCGCCGCTGCCGCCCTCGCGCGCCGCGCTGCTGCCGAAGGCAGAGCCGAAGGTCACGCCGCCGGAGCCGGTGAAGCAGCCGCCGCAGAAGGCCGAGCCCAAGGCAGAGCCGAAGCCCGACCTCAAGCGCGAGGAGCTGGCGAAGCTCGCTGAGGACGCCGAACTCGAATCCAAGGCGAAGCAGGCCGAGGAAGAGGCCAAGGCTGCCGCCAAGGCGAAGTCCGAGGCAGAGGCTCAGGCCAAACAAGAGGCTGCCGCCAAGGCCAAAGCCGATGCTCAGGCCAAGGCGGAAGCCGCCGAGGCCGCGAAGCAGAAGGCGGAGGCCATCGCCAAGGCAAAGTCTGAAGCCGAGGCCAAGGCGAAGATCGTCGCGGCAGCAAAGGCGAAGCAGGAGGCCGAGGCCAAGGCCAAGCGCGAGGCCGAGATCGCCAAGAACTTCAACCCGACCGATATCGCCAAGCTGCTGCAATCGAAGGAGCAGGCGCAATCCTCGGGCTCGGCCGCGCCGCAGGTCAATCGCACAGCTTCGCTGGGCACCGAGCGCGGCGCGTCGCAGAAGCTCAGCCCTTCGCTCAAGGCCCAGCTCATCGGCATTATCCAGGACCAGTTGCTGAAATGCTGGAACGTGCCGATCGCTCTCGCCAACGCCAAGGGCTCGGTGGTGCCCTCGGTGCGGATGAAGCTGAACACGGACGGCTCGCTCGTCGGCCAGCCCGGCGTAGTCAACTCTTCGTCAGATCCGCTGTTCAGGGTGGCGGCCGATTCCGCCCTGACCGCAACCCGCCGCTGCGCGCCTTTGCGCATTCCGGCTCAATTCGCTTCCTATTATGACGACTGGCGCGACGTCGTCGTCAATTTCGACGCAAGGGACGTACTGTGACCCTCATCGACCGCAAAATCCTTTCGCCGGTTGCCAACGGACTGACGCGCCGCGGCGCGCTTGCTCTGGGCGGTGCGGCGTTGCTCGCCCCGGCCGTGGCGAAGGCCGAACTCGTCATCGATCTGCGTGGCGGCTCGTTCCAGCCGCTGCCGATCGCCATTGCCGACTTCGCCGGCGATGGCGGCGTGCTGGTCTCGGGCGTGATCACCAATAATCTCAAGCGCTCCGGCTATTTCACGCCGATCGACAAGAGCCGCCATCCCGACAGGAATCCGCCCTTCGATTCCGTTCCGCAATTCGAGGCCTGGAAGGCGGCGGGCGTCCAGGCGCTGGTGACGGGCCGTGTCTCGCGCGACGGTTCGGGCCGCATCAAGGCCGAATTCCGGCTCTGGGACGTGACCACCGGCACGCAGACCGACGGCCAGCAGTATTTCACCGATCCGAGCAATAATCGCCGCGTCGGCCACATCATTTCCGATGCGATCTTCACCAAGGTCACCGGCGTTGGCGGCTTCTTCGACACGCGTGTCGTCTTCGTCGATGAATCCGGGCCGAAGGAGAACCGGCGCAAGCGCCTCGCCATCATGGACCAGGACGGCGCCAATGTGCGCTATCTCACCAATGGCGACGTCTCCGTGGTGACGCCGCGCTACTCGCCGGTGGCCCAGGAGGTCACCTATATGTCGCAGCGCATGGGCGAACAGCCGCGCGTGCATGTGCTCAACATCGAGACCGGCCAGCGCCAGATCGTCGGCAATTTCCCCGACATGACCTCGAGCCCACGCTTCTCGCCCAATGGGGCGCGCATCGCGCTCAGCCTGCAGCAGGGTGGCAACGCCAATCTTTACGCCATGGATATCGGCTCGCGCACCACGACGCGGTTGACCTCGACGGGCGCGATCGACACCTCGCCATCCTATTCGCCTGATGGCACGCAGATCGTCTTCGAGAGCGATCGCGGCGGTTCGCAGCAGCTCTATCTGATGCCTTCGGGGGGCGGGGAGGGCAAGCGCCTCTCCTTCGGTGCGGGCTCCTATTCGCAGCCCTCATGGTCGCCGCGTGGCGATCTGATCGCCTTCACCCGTCGCGGCGCGGGCGGTTTCGCGATCGGCGTGATGCGTGCGGACGGTTCGGGCGAGCGGGTCTTGACCGAGGGGTTCCACAATGAAGCGCCGAACTGGGCGCCCAACGGCCAGTACATCATGTTCTTCCGCGATCCCGGGGGGCAATCCGGTGGAAAACTATACATGGTCGACATCACCGGGCGCGTCGAAGTGCCGGTGCCGACACCGGCCTTCGCCTCGGACCCGACCTGGTCGCCGCTGCTGACAGCGGGGAGGTGACGTGCCTCCTGTCCTGAGCCCTCATCCTGAGGAGCGGGCGCTAGCCCGCGTCTCGAAGGGTGTTTCAGCTGTCTCGGAAGCCACCTGAAGCGTCCTTCGAGACGCCGCTTCGCGGCTCCTCAGAATGAGGGCTGTGCGGGATCGAGGGACAAAAGGCGATGTATTCGCGCCACACAGCCTGGAAAGCCGCATTTCGCAGCGTTTGGTTAACCATATGCCGCAATGCCGCCACTTCGCCTTGTTTTGGCAAGGTCTCGTTTAGGTTGACGCTTCATTGATGGGCTCCTGTGCAACGCCGTCCGTGAGCCGCGCCCCGCAGATTCGATTGCCCCGGAGTCAAACCATGCTTGCCACTCTTCTTGCCGGCGGCCGCGCCGTCCGCTTCGCCGCCGCGATCGCAGCCTCGCTCGCGCTCGGCGCCTGCGCCAACAACAACCAGAATGCCGACGGTTTCGGCGCCGGCGGCGCCGCCACGCCCGGCAGCGCCCAGGATTTCGTCGTCAATGTCGGTGACCGCGTCTTCTTCGAAACCGACTCGACCGATCTGACGTCGACCGCGACCGCCACACTCGACAAGCAGTCGGCCTGGCTGCAGCGTTATCCGCGTTACACCTTTGTGGTCGAAGGTCATGCCGACGAGCGCGGTACGCGCGAATACAACTTCTCGCTCTCGGCCCGCCGGGCCCAGACCGTGCGCGACTATCTCGCTTCGCGCGGCATCCAGGGCAACCGCATGCGCATTGTCTCCTACGGCAAGGAGCGCCCGGTCGCTGTTTGCAACGACATCTCGTGCTGGTCGCAAAACCGCCGCTCGGTGACGGTGCTCGACGGGGCCGGCGGCGTCTGATCGCCACCCAGCATCCCGATCAAGTTCGGGCCGGCGCCTTCCGAAGAGGAAGCCGCCGGCCCTTTCATATTTTGGCCGTGGTGAGGGCGTGTTATAGCGCCCGAACCAAGCGCAACCGGTTGTCGATAATGCTCAAAGACGTCGCTCTTCACCGCAAGGCCCATTCCCTGCTGGTCGTTCTGGCCGCAGGCTGGATGGCATTCGCCATAGCGGCTCCCGCGCGAGCCCAGGACGCGGCCGAACTCACCGTGCGCACCGCGCGGCTCGAGAACCAGTTGCGTCAGCTCTCCGGCCAGATCGAGCAGCTCCAGTTCGAGAACAAGCGTCTCACCGAGCAATTGCGCAAGTTTCAGGAAGATGTCGATTTCCGCCTGAACGAGCGTGGCGGCGGCCGCACTGGTGGGGCGGCGCCAGCAACGGCGCCGAGCAGCGCGCCTGCCGGCGGCCAGCGCCAGCGGCGCGGAGATGCCTTCGATCCCACGACGCAGCAAGGGGCGGCCGGCGCGCCGCGCTCGCTCGGCGGTGGCGTGGAGGGTATCATCGAGGAGGATTTCGCGGGAGCGCCGGGCCAAGGTCCGCTCGACATCCAGGGCGTCGGACGCACCGTGCCGCAAGGGGCCTTGCCCCCGGCGGTTCCGCGTGGGCCGAGCGTGGCCGCGGCGGGCGGCGTGAGCTCGGCCAAGGAAGCCTATGACATCGCCTACGCCTCGGTGCTGCGCAAGGAATACGAGCAGGCCGAGATGGGCTTCCGCCAGTTCCTGCAGAGCTATCCGCGCGACCGGCTCGCGGCCGACGCGACCTATTGGCTGGGCGAGAGCTATTTCCAGCGCCAGCGCTATCGCGAGGCGGCCGAGCAGTTCCTGAAGATCTCGCGCGAGAACCCGCGTTCCACCAAGGCGCCTGACAGCCTGCTCAGGCTTGGCATGGCTCTGAACGGGCTGGGCGCGCGCGATCAGGCCTGCGCCACCTACGCCAAGGTCGGCGTTGACTATCCCGCCGCCTCCAGCGCCGTGCGTCAGGGCGTCGAGCGCGAGCGCCGCCGCTCCGGTTGCGCTTGAGCGCGCTGCCGGCCTCGGTCGCGGAGCACGAGCCGATCCTCGCCGGCGAGGCGGAGGTGCTTTTCGCCGATCTCGCCCATGAACCCAGATTGCTCGTCGCGGTCTCGGGCGGCCCGGATTCGGTCGCGCTGCTGGCTTTGCTCGCTGAATGGGCAGGCCATCCCGGGCGGCCCGCGATCGTCGCCGCGACGATCGATCATGGTCTGCGCGAAGGTTCCGCGGCCGAGGCGCAGGCCGTGGCCCGGCTTTGCGATGGGCTCGGTGTTCCTCACGCGCTCCTGCCCTGGCTCGGTCCAAAGCCCGCGACCGGTTTGCAAAATCGGGCGCGAACAGCCCGCTACCATCTGCTCGCCCGCGAGGCCGAGCGGCGCGGCGGCGCGGTGGTCGTCACCGCCCATACGCTGGACGATCAGGCTGAGACGCTGCTGATGCGGATGGCGCATGGCTCGGGACCGGCCGGGCTTGCCGGCATGCGGGCGCGCAGCCGCCGGGACGAAATCACGCTGGCGCGGCCGCTGCTGAGCGTCTCCAAGGCGCGGCTCGTCGCCACGGCCCGGGCACGCGGCCTGTGGTTCGCGGCCGATCCGAGCAATCTCGACCCGCGCTTCGAGCGCGTGCGCTGGCGCATGCTGATGCCGGTGCTGTCGGAGGCCGGCCTCGACGCCGGTCGCCTGGGGACGCTGGCGACGCGGCTGGCGCGCATGGAGAGGGCGTTGGCAAGCCGGGCCGAGGCGCTCTGGCCGGCGATCGTTATGCCCTGCGACGAGGCTGGTGCGGTCAAGCTTGGCTTTACTGCCCTGCTCGACCATCCCGAGGAAATGCTGCTGCGCCTGCTGGCGCGGGCCGTCGATAGCGTCGGCGCCGATGAAGACACCGTGGCGCGGCTGGAGAGGCTCGAAAGCTGCGGTTTTGCGTTGATCGAGGCGGCGCGGGCGCGGTTTGCCTTGACACGGACATTGTCGGGGTGCGTGCTGACGCTTGGTCGCGATGGCGTCCTTTGCGTGCGGCGCGAGCCTGTCCGCAAGCGGGGCGTTCACCCTGCGGCGTCATAAGGTCTGGTCGATTGGCCCGTTTCCCTTGGCAAGGGCGTGTGCCGCACCTAGATTAGCCTAGCAAACCCTTGGCCTCCTCCGGCATTCCGGCAGGCCCGATCGGACTGGTGATGAATCCGAACTTCCGTAATTTCGCCCTTTGGGTGGTGATCTTCCTGCTGGTTCTGGCGCTCGTCACGCTCTTCCAGAGCCCAAGCCAGCGCGCCAGCACCAATGAAATTCCCTATAGCCAGCTGATCAACGAGTCGGAGGCCGGGCGTATCGCCAATGTCGTGGTCGCCGGCCAGGAGATTTCCGGCACCTTCTCGGATGGCCGCAGCTTCGTGACCTACGCGCCTTATGGCGACCCGGCACTGCTCAAGACCTTGGCCCAGAAGGGCGTTCAGGTCTCGGCGCGGGCGCCGTCCGAGGGCACGCCCTGGTTCATGGCGCTGCTGGTGAACTCGCTGCCCTTCGTCATCTTCATCGGCCTGTGGATCTTCATGTCCCGCCAGATGCAGAACGGCGCCGGTCGGGCCATGGGCTTCGGCAAATCCAAGGCGAAGCTCCTGACCGAGGCGCATGGCCGCGTCACCTTCGAGGATGTCGCCGGTATCGACGAGGCCAAGGAAGACCTTCAGGAGATCGTCGAGTTTCTGCGCGATCCGCAGAAGTTTCAGCGGCTCGGCGGGCGCATCCCGCGCGGCGTATTGCTGGTCGGTCCTCCCGGTACCGGCAAGACCTTGACCGCGCGCGCCGTCGCCGGCGAGGCCAATGTGCCGTTCTTCACCATCTCGGGCTCCGACTTCGTCGAGATGTTCGTCGGCGTCGGCGCGAGCCGTGTGCGCGACATGTTCGAGCAGGCCAAGAAGAACTCGCCCTGTATCATCTTCATCGACGAGATCGACGCGGTCGGCCGCCATCGCGGTGCCGGCCTCGGCGGCGGCAATGATGAGCGCGAGCAGACGCTGAATCAGCTCCTCGTCGAGATGGACGGCTTCGAGGCGAATGAGGGCGTCATCATCATCGCCGCCACCAACCGTCCCGACGTGCTCGACCCCGCGCTGCTGCGTCCGGGCCGTTTCGACCGCCAGATCGTCGTGCCGAACCCCGATGTCGCCGGTCGCGAGAAGATCCTGCGCGTCCACGTCCGCAAAGTGCCGCTGGCTCCCGATGTCGATCTCAAGATCCTGGCCCGCGGTACGCCGGGCTTCTCGGGCGCCGACCTGATGAATCTCGTCAACGAGGCGGCTTTGCTCGCGGCGCGTCGCGCCAAGCGGATGGTCACCCATGCCGAGTTCGAGGACGCCAAGGACAAGGTCATGATGGGCGCCGAGCGCAAATCCATGGCGATGTCCGAGGAAGAGAAGAAGCTGACCGCCTATCACGAGGCCGGTCACGCCATCGTCGGGCTTTATGTCCCCGCCGGTATCCCGGTCCATAAGGCGACGATCATCCCGCGCGGCCGTGCGCTCGGCATGGTCAAGTTCCTGCCCGAGGGCGACCGCTACTCGATGAAATTCAAGGAGTTCACCTCGCAGCTCGCGGTCGCCATGGGCGGGCGCGTGGCGGAAGAGATGACCTTCGGCATGGAGAACGTCACCTCGGGCGCGACTGGCGACATCCAGCAGGCGACCAAGATGGCGAAAGCCATGGTCACCCAGATGGGCTACTCCAAGGAACTCGGCATGGTCGCCTATGGCGACAACCAGGAGGAGGTCTTCTTGGGCATGTCGATGGGTCGGACGCAGAGCCTGTCCGAGGCGACCGCGCAGAAGATCGATAGCGAGGTCCGCAAGCTCGTCCATCAGGGCTATCTCGATGCCACCGCGATCCTGACCGAGCACCACGAGCAGTTCGTCGCGGTGGCCGAGGCGCTGCTCGAATTCGAGACGTTGACCGGCGACGAGATCCGCGACCTGATCGCTGGCAAGCGCCCGGTGCGTGAGACCGACGACACGCCGCATGCGCCGCGTGGTTCGGCGGTTCCCAGCGCCGGCCGCGGCCGCAAGCGCGGCGAACCCGACGCCGGGCTGGAGCCGCAGCCGCAGCTCTGAGGCGAAACCTCTCCCGATTGGAAAAGGCGGCCGTATCGGCCGCCTTTTTTCTTGTGAGCCACAGTTTTCTCTTCTCGAGATGAGGCTCTGGTTTCGAGTGTAGCTGCCCGGTCGCAGCCAATGGCAGCGTCTTGCGCCTGCTCCGCCCCGTGGTCGGATAGGATTCGTCACAAATCGTGAGAAGGCGGAAACCAATTCCGGCTATAGAAGGAAGCCGGATCGAGCCTGCGGGCTCGTGTGGACAGAGCAAACATGACACGCAAATATTTCGGAACCGACGGCATTCGCGGGCGCGCCAACGGCGTCATCACGCCCGATCTCGCCCTGAAGGTCGGCCAGGCGACCGGCATTGCCTTTCATCGCGGCGAGCATCGCCACCGCGTCGTCATCGGCAAGGATACGCGGCTCTCGGGCTATATGATCGAATACGCCATGGTCGCGGGCTTCACCTCGGTGGGCATGGATGTGATGCTGCTCGGCCCGATGCCGACGCCGGCTGTCGCGATGCTGACGCGCTCGATGCGTGCCGATCTCGGCGTCATGATCTCGGCTTCGCACAACCCCTATGAGGATAACGGCATCAAGCTGTTCGGCCCCGACGGCCACAAGCTCAATGACGAGGTCGAGGCCGAGATCTCGGCCCTGCTTGATTCCGATCTATCGCCGCGGCTCTCAACCTCGCCGATGCTCGGCCGGGCCAAGCGTATCGAGAGCGCCCATGCCCGCTATATCGAGTTCGCCAAGCGCACCCTGCCGCGCAATATGAGCCTGGAGGGTCTACGGATCGTGGTCGATTGCGCCAATGGCGCCGCCTACAAGGTCGCCCCCGAAGCGCTCTGGGAGCTTGGGGCGGAGGTCATCGCGATCGGCGTCGAGCCGGACGGGCTGAACATCAACAAGGATGTCGGCTCGACCCATCCCGCCGCCTTGATCCAGAAGGTGCGGGAATTGCGCGCCGATGTCGGCATTGCGCTCGACGGTGACGCCGACCGCGTGTTGATCGTCGATGAGCAGGGGCAGGTCGTCGATGGCGACCAACTCATGGCCGTGATCGCGCGCAGTTGGCAGGAGGATGGGCGACTGTCGCAGCCCGGCATCGTCGCGACGGTGATGTCCAATCTCGGCCTGGAGCGTTATCTCGGCGGTCTCGGCCTGTCGCTGGCGCGGACCTCAGTCGGCGACCGCTATGTGCTCGAGCATATGCGCGCTCATGGCTTCAATGTCGGCGGCGAGCAGTCCGGCCACATCATCCTCTCCGATTACGGGACGACGGGCGATGGGCTGGTCGCTGCGCTGCAGCTTCTTGCTGTGGTGAAGCGCAAGGACAAGCCGGTCTCGGAGGTCTGCCACTGCTTCGAGCCGCTGCCGCAGATCCTCAAGAATGTACGCTACAAGCAGGGCCAGCCACTCAAGGAGAAGCCCGTGGTCAGCGCTATCGAGGCGGCAACGCTATTGCTTGGCGCAGGCGGGCGGCTCGTCATCCGCCCGTCGGGCACCGAACCGGTGATCCGGGTGATGGCGGAGGGCGATGACGCTGACCTCGTCATGCGCGCGGTCGACGATGTCGTCGAGGCCGTGACGAAGGCGGCTGCTTAACGACAACTCGGCCTAGGCCGGAACCAGGTCGTCATTCCGGGTCTACACTTGCCGGGTCTACGCCTCGCTGCGCCCGGAATGGCGACGCGTTACCCAGACAAGACAATAGGAAGAGGCTGTGTCACCAGACAGCCGCGAAGGCTGCGCTTTCAGCTTTTTCACCCACTGCGGATATCGGCGGATTGGCTGGCCGTTAACCCGAAACCCGTTGCGGTTAGGAATTCGGTAAGTATTGAGGCGAGCTTCATTCTTTTTTCAGGTTAAGCGTTAGGGTTAAGTCTCATTTAAGAAATCCCTGCCAACGTCCTTCCTATCGGTAACTCGCGCGAGCTGCGTTCTTGGCGTCGCGCAAACTCGAAGGACACTGCCATGGGCAGCCTGAAAATCCTTGCGCTGGCAGGCGTCATGGCTGTCAGCGCCTCCGCGCTCGCAACCGCCGCCGATTATATGCCGGCTCCGCCGCCACCCGAGCCGCTCGGCCTCAAGGGCTCGATCTCGAGCGGCGTCTATCTCCGCGGCGATATCGGTGTCGGCTATCAGTCGATCAGCAAGTATCATCAGGACGATGTCGCGGCTTTCGGCGGCAGCTTTTTCGGAGCGGCCGAAGGCAACCACGCGGTCTTCGGCGGGCTCGGCATCGGTTACCGCTTCAACAACTGGTTCCGGGTCGATGCGACCGGCGAATATCGCGGCGGCTCGACGATCGGCGTCAACGACATCATCTACAACCCCTTCGCAGGGGTGAACCAGACGAACACCTACAAGGGCAACCTGTCCTCGATGGTGGCGCTGTTCAACGGTTATGTCGATCTGGGTACCTGGAACTGCCTGACGCCTTATATCGGCGCCGGTATCGGCTATGCGTCGAACAGGATCACGGGCCTGACCGATCAGGGCATCGTCGGCATCTCGCCGACGCTTGGCACGGCGGCCAGCGGCACCAAATCCGGCCTCGCCTGGGCGCTGATGGCCGGCGTCGGTTACGAGGTGAACAAGAACCTCACGCTTGAACTCGGCTATCGCTACCTCAATCTCGGCGATGCCCGTTCGGGTTCGATCAACAACGCCTTCCTGGCCGAGAGCTATGCGCCGCTCAAGGCCAAGGACATCGACAGCCACGATTTCCGGATCGGCATGCGCTGGAACTTCGGCGAGTCGGATTGCTGCGGCCCGGTCGAACGCCCGGTGGCTTATGCGCAGCCGACCGTGCGCAAATACTGAGAGCTGGCCAAATCTCGCATTCTGGCGGCGCGGACCTCGGGTCCGCGCCGTTTTCGTTTCGGACTGCTGCGATCAGCGCAGCAGCGAGCGGCCGGTCATCTCGCTCGGCTGCGGCAGGCCGATCAGGGCGAGCAGCGTCGGGGCGATATCGGCGAGGCGGCCTTCCGCCAGGGTCATGGCGCCGCTGCCGACCAGCATGATCGGCACGGGGTTGGTGGTGTGGGCGGTGTGCGGCTCCCCCGTCACCGGATCGACCATCAATTCGCAATTGCCATGGTCGGCGGTGACGATGAGCGAACCGCCTGCTGCCGTGATCGCGTCGGCGATGCGCCCGAGGCCGGCATCGACCGTCTCGACGGCCTTGATCGCGGCTGAGAGCACCCCGGTATGGCCGACCATGTCGGGGTTGGCGAAGTTCAGCACGACGAGATCGTAGGCACCGGACTGGATCGCTTCGACCGCGCGCTGAGCCAGTTCGGGCGCCGACATTTCGGGCTGCAGATCATAGGTCGCGACCTTGGGGGAGGGCACCATGACGCGGTCCTCGCCCGGATAGGGCGTTTCTTCGCCGCCATTGAAGAAATAGGTGACGTGCGGGTATTTCTCGGTCTCGGCCATGCGGACCTGCGTCATCCCGGCCTTGGCGACGGTCTCGCCGAGGCCGTTGGCGAGCGTCTGCGGGGCGAACAGCGCCGGCATCAGCGGGTCGAGCTCCGAGCTGTAGGAGGTCATGCTGACAGCCTTGGCGAGCACGGGTCGGCGCGGACGCACGAAGCCGGTGAACTCGGGCTGAAGCACCGCGCCGAGAATCTCGCGAATCCGGTCGGAGCGGAAATTGAAGCTGAGCAGTCCGTCGCCGTCCTGCATGCCGCTAAAGCCTGCGATCACGGCAGGCTTGATGAACTCGTCGGTCGTGCCTTGCGCATAGGCGCTGGCGATCGCGGCCTGCGCATCCGCGAAGGCCTGCCCTTCGCCCAGGACCATGGCGCGCCAGGCCTGCTCGACTCGTTCCCAGCGGTTGTCGCGATCCATCGCGAAGTAGCGGCCCGACAGCGTCGCGATCACAGCCTGCGGTGGCAGTGCGGCGCTGAAGGCTGCGATATAGGCGGCAGCCGATTGCGGGGGCGTGTCACGTCCGTCGGTGAAGATATGGACGCGGACCGGGATACCATGCCGGACCAGGATTTGCGCCAGCGCGACCGCGTGATCCTGATGGGCATGGACGCCCCCGGGCGAAACCAGCCCGAGCAGATGGCAGGCGCCGCCGCTGGCCTTCAGAGCCGCGATCAGGCCTGTGCCCTCCAATGCGCGTGCGATCGAGCCGTCGGTGATCGCCTGGTTGATGCGCGGCAGATCCTGCATCACCACGCGGCCGGCGCCGAGATTGAGGTGGCCCACCTCCGAATTGCCCATCTGGCCACCCGGCAGGCCGACATCGAGGCCCGAGGTCTTCAGTGTGGCGTGCGGGGAGGCGGCCCAAAGCCTGTCGAAGTTCGGCGTGTTGGCGAGGCGGACGGCGTTGTTCTCGCTCTCCCCGCGGCAGCCCCAGCCATCGAGGATCATCAGCATCACAGGGCGTTTGGGCATGGGCTGTCCTTACAGGCGCGGTTTCGGAGCAGGGGAGGCCGATAGCACGACCCGGTGTCACGAGCGAGGCGGCGCGCCCGCGCTTGACGCTCAAGCGGGTCCACGCATTCTTGATGGGCGAAGGGTCGCCGGCCGCTCGCTCTTTGATGAGAGACGGATTCAGATTTCAGGAGATGACGCGTGATCAAGTTCTATTATCACCCTTCGCCGAACCCCGCGAAGATCGCCCTGTTCCTGGAAGAGGCCGGTCTGCCCTATGAAATCGTACCGATCGACACCCGCAAGGGCGAGCAGTTCAAGCCGGAATTCCTGGCGATCAACCCCAACGCCAAGACGCCGGCGCTGACCGATGGTGACGTCACCATCTTCGACAGCAATGCGATCCTGCTCTACCTCGCCGAGAAGACCGGCCAATTCCTGCCGGAGAATACGCCGAAGGCGCGCGGTGAGATGCTGTCCTGGCTGATGTTCGTGGCGACCGGCATCGGCCCCTATTGCGGCCAGGCGGTGCATTTCAGCCGTTTCGCACCGGAGAAAATCCCCTATGCGATCAATCGTTATGCCCGCGACGCCGAGCGGCTCTGGGGCATCATCGACGCGCAGCTTGGCAAGCATCGTTATATGCTGGGCGATGCCTACACGCTGATCGACATGTCGGTCTGGGGTTGGTCCACCCTGGCGCAGTTCGCGCTTGGCGACGAGGCCTTCGGCAAGCTGCCGAACGTCAAGCGCCATCGCGACGAGATCTCGGCGCGTCCGGCGGCCCAGCGCGCCGTGGCGCTGAAGGACAAGTTCGCCTTCAAGACCGAGTTCGACGACGAGGCGCGCAAGTTCCTGTTTCCGCAGAATGCGCATCTGGCGGCGTGAGCCAGCTCGCTTTCTGAGCCAAGCCGCTTCCTGAGCCAAGCCGCGGCCTGGCGAATCTTCCGCGTCAGGCCGCGATCACGAAATCGAAGCGGCCGAGCTTTCCACCCTCGGCCGCGCGGATCTGCATCAGGAGCGACTTGTCGTAGATGCCGTCCCTGGCATTGGCGGGTTCATCGGGGAAATAGAGTTGCGTTGTCAGCACGGGGCCGCTGCCGGCCCGCAGCTTGACGTGGAAATGCCGCGTCCGACCCGGATAGAGCCCGGGGACGCGGGTGATGAACTGGTAGCGGCCCTGTTCGTCGGTGAACTGGTGGCCGCGAAAGCGGAAGCCGGAATTGTCGTAATCGCCACCGTCATTGGCGTGCCAGAGATCGACCAGGGCGCCGGTGACAGGGCGGCATTGCCGGGTCAGGACGAAGCCGGACAAGGCGAGGATGTCGCCGGGGCCGTCCCCGCGCAAATCGCGCTTCAAGGGCGATGACGGGACGAAATAAGGGCCCTCCGTCTGCCGCTTCGTCGTCGCGGCTGGAGCGCCGCAAGCGGGCGTCAGCGGCAATTCGGCCTCCTGTGCCACGACAAGGCGCGGCAATGCCAAAGCGGCGAACCCGGCCGCGGAGAGGCTGGCTGCAACGAGGTCGCGTCTGCTGATCATGGTGTCGGCTCCGGTTGGAGTTCGTCGTCTAGCCTATCAAGAGGGCTGAAAGCCGGCGCCTGCTTGTCTGCGTTTTTCTCAACTCCGTTCCGCGGGATGACGCTCCTGATTTGCAGGAAAGCAGTGGCAGCGCGGCTGGTTTCGCGGCAGTGTCGCAGCGACGATTCCGCGCCCGCCGCTTCAGGCTCCGGCGCGCTCCCATGAGGATGGAATGCCGACCGATATCGAAATTGCGCGCGCGGCGACGCTGAAGCCGATCGCAACCATCGCCGACAGAGCCGGCATTCCCCAGGAGGCCCTCAACCCCTACGGCAAGTTCATCGCCAAGGTCGATACATCGGCTATTCCCGATTTCGCGAGCAAGCCCGATGGCAAGCTGATCCTGGTCACGGCGATCAGCCCGACGCCGGCGGGCGAGGGCAAGACGACGACGACAGTGGGGCTCGGCGACGGGCTTTCGCGCATCGGCCGGAATACCATGATCGCGCTGCGTGAGCCTTCGCTGGGGCCCTGCTTCGGCGTGAAGGGCGGCGCCGCTGGCGGCGGCTATGCCCAGGTCGTGCCGATGGAGCAGATCAACCTGCACTTCACCGGCGATTTCCACGCCATCACCAGCGCACACAACCTGCTCGCGGCGATGATCGACAACCATGTCTATTGGGGCAACGCGCTCGGGCTCGACACTCGCTACATCGCCTGGCGGCGGGTGATGGATATGAACGACCGGGCCTTGCGCTCGACAGTCTCCTCGCTTGGCGGGGCCAGCAACGGCTTTCCACGCGAGGACGGCTTCGACATCACCGTCGCCTCCGAGGTGATGGCGATCTTCTGCCTGGCGAAGGATCTGCCCGATCTGGAGGAGCGATTGGGCCGGATCGTCATTGGCCGCACGCGCGACAAGCGCCCGGTCACGGCAGCCGAGCTCAAGGCGACAGGGGCGATGAGCGTGCTGCTCAAGGACGCCGTGATGCCCAATCTGGTGCAGACGCTGGAGGGCACGCCGGCCTTCGTCCATGGCGGACCCTTTGCCAATATCGCCCATGGCTGCAATTCGGTGATCGCAACGCGGGCCGCCCTCAAGCTCGCCGATTATGTCGTGACGGAAGCGGGCTTTGGCGCCGACCTCGGGGCCGAGAAGTTCTTCGACATCAAATGCCGCAAGGCCGGCCTCAAGCCAGCTGCTGCCGTCGTCGTGGCGACCGTGCGCGCCTTGAAGATGCATGGCGGCATGGCCAAGGACAGCCTGGCCAAGGAGGATCTCGCGGCGCTCGAGGCGGGGCTCGCCAATCTGGCGCGGCATGTCGAGAACATTCGCAAATTCGGCGTGCCACCGATCGTGGCGATCAATCATTTCACCAACGACACGGCTGCCGAGCATGATTTGATCCGCAGCTTCTGCCGCAACCATCTCGGCGTCGAGGCGGTGATCTGCCGCCACTGGGCAGAGGGCGGAGCCGGCACCGAGGAGCTGGCGAACAAGGTCGTGGCGCTGGCGGAGGGCGGCGAGGCCGATTTCGCGCCGCTCTATCCCGACGTCATGCCGCTCTGGGACAAGCTCGAGACGGTGGCACGCGAGATTTATGGCGCCGCCGGGCTCGTCGCCGACGCCAAGGTGCGCGCGCGCTTTGCCGAGCTGGAGGGCGCCGGACACGGGGCGTTGCCGGTCTGCGTGGCGAAGACGCAGTATTCCTTCTCGGCCGACCCGACGCTGCGCGGCGCGCCTTCGGGCCATATGGTGCCGGTGCGCGAACTCAGGCTCTCGGCCGGTGCAGGCTTCGTCGTCGCGATCTGCGGGGACATCATGACGATGCCCGGCCTGCCGCGTGAGCCTGCGGCCGAGCGCATCCATATCGATGCGGCCGGGCAGATCGAGGGGTTGTTCTAAAACGCGGCGTCATCCCGTGCGCGCCGCGGGATGACATCCCTTAGAAAGCGAGCTGTACCTTCATCGCCTTCGACTTGTCGGCGGCGAGATCGAAAGCCTCGATCGCGCGCTCGACCGGGATCGAGGCCGTCAGCAGCGGCGAGAGGTCGATGCTGCCCGAGCCGATCATCGCCACCGCCCAGTCGAACTCCTCATGGAAGCGGAAGGAGCCGCGCAGGTCGAACTCCTTGGCAACGAGCACATTCATCGGCAGGGTGAAATTGCCGCCGACGCCGATCTGCACGATGGTGCCGCCCGAGCGCACAACGTCGAAGGCTCCCGTCAGTGCGTGCTGATTGCCTGAGGCCTCGAACATCACGTCGAAGGCGCCCTTCTCAGCACCATATTCCGCCTTCAGCCGCTCCGGTTCGGCCATGACGTTGATCGCTGCGGTCGCGCCCATCTTCAGCGCTGTCGGCAAGGGACCATCGACCACATCGGTCGCGACGATCTCGGAGGCTCCCGCCGCCTTGGCCGCGACCATGGCGAGCACGCCGATCGGGCCTGAGCCCGTCACCAGCACGCGTTTGCCGAGCAATGGACCGGCGCGCTTGGCGGCATGCAGGCAGACCGAGAGCGGCTCGGCGAAGGCGGCCATGGCCGCGCTGACACCGGCTGCGACCTTAACGGCCTGGCGCTCCTCGACGACGAGGATGTCGCGGAAGCCGCCCTGGACATGGGGAAAGCGCATCGCCGAGCCGTAGAACAGCATGTCGGTGCAGTGCTGCTGCTGGCCCATCTGGCAATAACGGCAGCGTCCGCAGGCGCGGCTGGGATTGACCGCGACGCGGTCGCCGGGCTTGACGCGCGAAACCTCGCCGCCCACGGCCTCAACCGTGCCGGCGATCTCATGGCCAAGGATCATCGGCTCCTTGACGCGGATCGTGCCGAAGCCACCATGCAGGTAATAATGCAGGTCGGAGCCGCAGATGCCGCCGGCCTCGATGCGCACCCGGACATCGAGCGGCCCGAGCTCCGGCGCGGTCGTCTCCTCGACGCGCAGATCCTTCTCGGCATGGATGACGACGGCGCGCATGGCGTTCTCCCAGTGCAAGACTGATGTACGAGACTTGGCGATCTACGAGACTTGGCGATCTCGGCCCAGCTTGCGATTGTCTAATCGATTGAAAGATGCTTACCGAAATCGAGCCCGCGCAGGCAAACGCAAACTGCGCAGGTCAGACGCGCCGTAACCGGAGATCCACCGATGTCGCTTTCGCTGTTCAGCCTCGCGGGCAAGATCGCCCTGATCACCGGCTCCGGCCAGGGCATCGGACTGGCGCTTGCCGAGGGTTTGTCGGAAGCCGGCGCGCATGTCGTGCTCAATGGCCGCGACAAGGCCAAGCTGGAAGCGGCGGCGAAGACGATCTCGGCTGCCGGCCGCGAGGTCTCGGTCGCCCCCTTCGACGTCACGGATCAGGCGGCTGTCGAGGCCGGCGTCGCGATGATCGAGGCCGAGATCGGGCCGATCGACATTCTGATCAACAATGCCGGCATGCAGAAGCGCGCGCCCTTCACCGAGTTCCCGGTCGAGGGCTGGCACGAGGTCATGGCGACGAACCTGCATTCGGTGTTTTATGTCACGCAAGCCGTGACCAAGCGCATGGTGCCGCGCAAGCGCGGCAAGGTCATCAGCATCGGCTCGGTGATGAGCGAGCTCGGCCGCGCCACGATCATCCCGTACACCGCCTCCAAGGGCGCGGTGAAGATGATGACGCGGGGCCTGGCCGCCGAGCTCGGCAAGCACAACATCCAGGCCAACGCGATCGGGCCGGGCTATTTCACCACCGAGATCAACAAGGCGCTGATCGCCGACGAGGCGTTCTCGGCCTGGGTCAGCAGCCGCACGCCGGCAGGCCGCTGGGGGGAGACGAAGGAGCTGGTGGGCGCCGCAATCTTCCTGTCTTCGGCGGCATCGGACTATGTCAACGGCCATCTGCTGATGGTCGATGGCGGGCTGACCTCGGTGGTGTGACGGCGCCTAGATCACGTGGCATTCGCATTTGAACCACGCCGTCATCCTGGCCGCAGCGAAGCGGAGCGCCGGGATCCATCATAAGGCTCTGACGCTCTACGATGGATCCCGGGACGCCCTGCGGGCGCCCAGGATGACGCAGTGGTTCCGAGGCCAACGATGACATTCAGTTGCGCTTCTCCTGCGGGTCCGGGTGCCCGTCGATGCGCATCTGGAAGAGGAAATAGGTCGGCGAACAGAAGCCGTAATCCTTGACCAGATCGGCCGCGCCGGGCACGTCGTCGGGCATTGCCTGGCACATGTAATCCTCCCGGCAGAAGCGCGTCGCGCTGCAGGTGCCGCGATTGCCGCGCGTGACGGATTTGGCGAGGCAGGCGTCGAAATTATTGGTCGCGACGCAATCGTCGAAGGCCTTGCCACCGGCGAGGCCGCAAATCTCGTCGGGCGTCTTGCCGCCCGCAAAGCCTGCGAAATTCTTGTCGGCGGCGTTGCATTGGCGATAGGCCATGCCGCCGGGCACGCCGATCTTGGCCGGCCGGCAATTGAAGCTGTCTTGCGAGAAGCTTTTGGCGAAGGCGCCGAACTGCCCCGTCAGTTTGTATGTGTCGAGATAGGGCTTGCCGACGACCGTCGTGATTGCGCCGGAGAGGCAAGGCTGGCCTGAAAAATTGCGTGCTTCCTCCAGCTTCAGGCATTGCCCGAGCCCGGGGCCGACAGAGGGGTTGGCGATGATCGCCTTGCAGGTCGAGCCGCTGCCGCAGGTCCAGTTTTCGCCGAAGCTCGAGCGGGCTGCATCGGTGAGGCATGGCATCGTCAGCCCTGCAGCGCGATAGCTGAACGGTTTGCCGGGCTGCCAGCTGGCGGGCGGCGCGAAGGAGAGGGGGCGATAGCGGTCGGGTTCGCGGCCTGCCGCCATCGCCTCGATATAGGCCGCGCGGCGGATGGTCTCGGCGTGGAAATGCGGGGAGACGCCGGTCTTGATCCGGTTCAATGGCGATGTGGTGGCGTCGTCGAGCCCGAACATATGGAAGCCGGCCGTCGCATTGGCCTGATGGCAGCCCATGCAGGTGCCGTTGTCCAAGCGCTCGATGATGCCGCGCTCCGTGCGGACCAGTCGCGTCGCGCCCAGATCCAGGCCGGCCAGCGCACCGGCCGGCAGTATCTCGGTGAAGGGGTGGTTGGCGAGGCGGGCGCTGCCGAAGGTCGAGTACGAGATCGCCTTCGTCGCCAGAAAGCGCGTCGGCAGCAGGTAGACGCCCTGGTCGATCGCCGGAACATGGTCGCGGACATAGTCGACGAGGTCCTTGCGTAGAGCCGCGTCGGCCTTCAGGCGGGGAATGTCGGGCGTGTTTTCCAACGGCTTGGGCGAAAGCGTCAGGGCGCCATCCTGTCTCGCGGTGGCGAAGACCCGTAGCAGATAGGCGGCCTGTCCGCCGAACTGCGTTTCCATGCCGGAGGGAAAGCGCACGATCTGCGCATTGATCTCGACCTGCTTCAGGTTCAGCCGTGCCCGTGCGAGCGGTCCCTCGATGATCGTCCTGGCGCTGACTGCAGCCTCCACGCTCGCCTGCAGGGGCAGCCAGAGCGCGGCCATATCGTTGCAGGTCTCGCCGGGCAAAGCCGCGGCCGTGAAGACGGCGTTCAGCGTGAAAGGCAGGCGCGAGGCGAGCTGGCGCTTCAGTTTCGTATCCTGGAACGCATAGGCGAGGCGATAGATCAGCCGAACCTCGCCGCAGCCGGTCTCGCCGCCGAGGCTGGCGAAATCGTGCCGGTCGAGCCGGTTGACGACGGCGCTCAGCCGAAACTGCGCGATCGGCGAATTCAGCCAGCCGAGATCGATGATGCGGCCAACATTGCCATCGGTGACTTCGAACAGCTTGCGTCCGTTGACTGCCATCTCTGCACGCAGGCCCGAGACGTCGTCGCGGAGATGGCTCGCGATGACGCGGAAGGCTGCGCTGGCGCGCGTGAGATCGGCGGTCGATGAGGCCTGCGCCTGTCCGAGGATCGCACCGAGAGAAAAGCCCGCGGCTTCGATCTGCCGCAAGGTCGCGACGTCCTGGATGTCGGTCAGTGCGGGCCGGCGATTGGGAGGCTGCTGCGCCGAGAGTTCGACCGTCGCCATTGCCAGGACGAGCGAGGCGAGGGCGATCCTGAGGCCAGTCGACCAGCGCATCCGCTCTCTCCGCACTGAGGCGCCGTCTCGCAATGACGCTAAGGATAGCGAGTGAGCGGTGCCCTCGTCTAGAGCAGTTTCCGATCCAATTGGATCGTTCAACAGCTCTAGCTCTTTGTTTTAATGCGTTTTCTCCGCGCAAACGCTTCGCGTTTGTCGCGGGGGAACCGGTGTCCACTTCGCTCGAAAACGCTCTCGCGGTCGCAGGCTTCAGGCCGGCTTGCCGTCGCGGGCCTTGCTGGCGCGCAACTCGAATTCCTGGCGGATCGCCTCGAGTTTCTCCTCGTCGAGCTCTTCCAGATCGAGCAGTTCCTCGCGCGCGCCCTCCAGCCGCACGATCAATTCGTCGAGCTTGATCTGCATCGCGGCGCTGTCACGATTCTGGCTGTTCTGGATGATGAAGACCATCAGGAAGGTGATGATGGTCGTCGAGGTGTTGATCACCAATTGCCAGGTGTCGTTGAAGCCGAAGAAGGGCCCCGATAGGCCCCATAGGACAATTACCGCGACGGCGATGACGAAGGTCTGCGGCCTGCCCGCCCAACGCGCCGTCGCCTGTGACAAGCGGGTGAACAGCGAGCGATCGGTCAGCAATGCGACAGGAGACGGCATGGCGATTTTCCCCGGGCCGGATTTTGGCCTGCAGATTCAACGCATATCGGGGCCGCGCGTTCCGTCGCCGGATGGTTCAGCCGGGCAGCAGGCGCCGCGCATGCCAGGCGATGTGCTGCGCCATGAAGGTCGAGACGAAGGTGTAGGAGTGGTCGTAGCCCTCGCGCATCGTCAGTTCGAGCGGGATCTCGGCCTGGACGCAGGCAAGCTCCAGCAGCCAGGGCCGCAACCCCTCCTGCAGGAAGCCGTCGGCGGTGCCCTGGTCGACCAGGAGGTCCTTGAGGCGGTGCCCGTCGGCGATCAATGCGGTGGAGTCATATGCGCGCCATGTCGTCTCGTCCGGCCCGAGATATTTCTCGAAGGCGGGCCGCGACCAGCCGGCGGTCGAGGGCTGGGTGATCGGCGCGAAGGCCGAGACTGAGGTGTAACGCATCGGATTCTTGAGCGCGAGCGTGATCGCGCCATGGCCGCCCATCGAATGGCCGAAGATGCCCTGGCGGCCCATGTCGAGCGGAAAATGCTGCGAGACCAGCGCCGGCAATTCGTCGCGGATATAGCTCTCCATGCGATAGTTCTTCGCATAAGGCTCTTGCGTCGCATCGAGATAGAAGCCGGCGCCGGAGCCGAATTGCCAGTTATCCGGCTCGTCGGGAATGCCCTCGCCGCGTGGGCTGGTGTCGGGGCAGATGATGGCGACGCCGTTGGCCGCTGCGGCGGCGCGGTACTCGCCCTTGTCCATGACGTTTTGGTGCGAGCAGGTCAGGCCCGAGAGATACCAGAGCACCGGCACCGGCCCGTCCTCGATCTGCTGCGGCAGGAAGATCGCGAAAGTCATCGGGCAGGCGCAGACCGCGCTGTCATGACGATAGACACGCTGCGAGCCGCCGAAGGCCTTTGAGGAGGAGATGAGTTCCATCGGGTGTCCTTTCGCGGGGGGCGCGGCGAATGCCCTGCCGTCATTCTCGGGCGGAGCCCCCGGGTCCGGCCTCTGGCCGGCCCAAGGATAAACTCCGCGCAGACCCGAGAATCTCATGACGGAAAGGCACTGGTTTCCGAGATGGTCGGGTCAAGCCCGACCATGACGGCTCAGTGCCTGCCAGATGCGGCTAAAGAACGGCCGCTCAATACACCACCACCGACCTGATCGACTTGCCTTCATGCATCAGGTCGAAGCCGTGGTTGATCTCGTCCAGGCTCAGCTTGTGTGTGATCAGGTCGTCGATGTTGATCTTGCCCTCCATGTACCAGTCGACGATTTTCGGCACATCGGTGCGGCCGCGCGCGCCGCCGAACGCGGTGCCCTTCCAGACACGGCCGGTGACGAGCTGGAACGGGCGCGTGGCGATCTCCTTGCCGGCCTCGGCGACGCCGATGACGATCGACTCGCCCCAGCCGCGATGACAGCATTCCAATGCCTGCCGCATCACATCGGTGTTGCCGGTGGCGTCGAACGAGAAATCCGCGCCGCCGCCGGTGAGATCGACGATCGCCTGCACGACCTTGTCGTTGCCGACCTCCTTGGGGTTGATGAAGTCGGTCATGCCGAACTTGCGCGCGATCTCCTGCCTGGCCGGGTTGATGTCGACGCCGATGATCTTGTCGGCGCCGACCATTCGCGCGCCCTGGATGACGTTGAGGCCGATGCCGCCGAGACCGAAGACCACGACATTCGCGCCCGGCCAGACCTTCGCGGTATAGATCACCGCGCCGATGCCGGTCGTCACGCCGCAGCCGATATAGCAGATCTTGTCGAAGGGCGCGTCCTCGCGGACCTTCGCCAGCGCGATCTCGGGCAGGACGGTGAAGTTCGCGAAGGTCGAGCAGCCCATATAATGGAAGACCTCACCGCCATCGCAGGAGAAGCGGCTGGTGCCGTCGGGCATCACGCCCTGGCCCTGCGTGGCGCGGATCGAGGTGCAGAGATTGGTCCGGCGTGACAGGCAGGATTTACAGCTGCGGCATTCCGGCGTGTAGAGCGGGATGACATGGTCGCCGGGCTTCAGCGAGGTTACGCCCGCGCCGATCTCGCGCACGATGCCCGCGCCCTCATGGCCGAGGATCGCCGGGAACTTACCCTCGGAATCCAGCCCCGACAGCGTGTAGGCATCGGTGTGGCAGATGCCCGTCGCCATGACCTCGACCAGCACTTCGCCGGCCTTGGGGCCGCCGATCTCGATGGTCTCGATGGTCAGCGGCTTGCCCGCTTCCCAGGCGACGGCGGCGCGTGTCTTCATCGGGTGTGTCCTTCTTTTGGGGTTTTTGCTTTTTGGGGTCTTGCAGTTATTTCAGATAGGGGCGGATGGCGCGCATGATCTGTGTGATCTCCGCCTCGCCGTCTTGCGGCGTGGTCTTTCCGCTCGCCCTTCCCAGTATGGTTTCGCGCAGATGGCTTTCGAGGACCTCGGCCATCAACCCGGTCGCCGCACCGCGCAGCGCCGAGAGCTGCTGCAGCAGCGCACCGCACTCATCACCGCGCTCGACCGCGAGGACGAGCGCATCGGCCTGCCCTCTGATCCGGCGCAGCCGGGCGATGGCGCGCTTCTTCTCTTCGGGTGTATGCGGCATGCGGTTGGTATACTGGGGTGGAGTATGGAAGGCGGACGCTAATATGGCCCTGGCGAGCGTGTCAATGGCGCCCCAGCGGACTCAAACAAAAACGGCGGCCGCGTTGTCGGGGCCGCCGTTCAGGGAATGCGCGGAAATGGCGCGATCGCTAGAGCCGGATGATTTCAGATTGGGTCACAAAGTGACCCAATCTGAAATCATCCGGCTTTCATCAAAGCGTTAGAGCAGGATCGGTGCGAAAAACCGGTTCCCACTTTTTCGCATCCTGCTCTAGAAGCTGTAAGACGCTTTCACCTTGACCAGATGCTGGCTGAAATTGGTCAGGTCGAGATCGCCGGGCTGGCCCTTGGCCTTGCCGGCGACCTGGATGTTGTAGGCGGCCGAAAGCGCGAGCTGCTTGGTCGCCTGCCAGTAGACGCCGGGACCGGCGAAGGTGGCGTAGCCAGCCTCGGTGCCGAAGCCGAGATCGTTATAGCGGCGCTGATGGCGCACTTCGCCGCTGAGATAGATGCCGTCCACGGCCTGCCAAGCGAGCGAGGCGCCCAAAGTCAGCGTCGAGCTGCGGCCATAGGGGCTGGGGCCTGTCCAGGTCAGGTCATGCGAGACGTTGAGCGCGGCGTAGAGCTTGCCGGGGATCAGCGTCTTGTCGGCAAAAATCCGGATGCCGGTGTTGTAGCCGGTGAAGCGGCTGGCGCCGTCGGGGTCAGTGCGGTTGACGCTGGGATCGAGCACCACGGTCAGGCCGATGCCGTGCAGGTCGCGGCCGAGCAGCTTGTATTTCATTTCGACGCCGGCGCCGTAGCTGCGTGAATCCGCGTTGACGCCGCCGAAGGACGCGTCGGTGTAGTTGCCGAGCAGATAGGGGCCGACCTCGAGGCAAGGCAGCAAGCCGTAGGAGCCCTGGAGCTGGGCGCCGTGGCTGTTGAGCGTGCCGCTGCGCGCACCGAAGCCGCCGCCATAGGTCAGGCTCGGGCCGAAGGAGCCCTTATCCGCGACATCCGAGCCGGTGGTGAAGCCGAAGGCGTCGGTCGGAATGCCCTCACTCTCGCTGCAGGCGGACAAGGTGGCCGGAATCGCCGGCGCGCCCTTGCGCGAGGGCAAGTCGGCGGCGAGGGAGACGGTTGCGGCAGCGGCCGAGCCGAGCAAGGCGAGAGCGACGGATCTGAACGACATGGGCGGGTTCCGGTTGAGGTGAGAGACCCTTATGCAAATGCGAATGATTTGCAATATCTGATTCTGCTGTTTTTCGACGAAATCAGGATGCCTGAGCCGGAAAGACAGCGCGAGAGCCGGTGGCGGCCGGGTTGCGCAATGCGACGGCATGTTGCGCCGCGGCAACATGAATGACGTCAGTGCCGCGCCATATCGCCGAGCCGGGCATGGACCCGGGGTGCGATCGCGGCCAGTTCCGTCACGGGTTTCCAGGCTGCGGCATGGACCTCCTCGATCTGGGCGACGAGCGCCAGCGCCGGGTCGGCGAGGAAGAGATATTGCAGGTCGTGATGGACATGGTCGGGCTCGCCGCGAGCGGGCTTGCCGGGCACGTCATGGCTGTCGATGGCGAAGGGCAGGTCGCCGCCCTGGTGCCAGGGATGCAGCGACAGCCCCTGGACGCCGGTCTCCTCGATCGCCTCGCGCGCTGCCGAATGGTGGAAGGCCTCGGCCTTCTCGTAATGGCCGCCGGGCTGGAGCCAGCGGCCGATCACGACATGGTCGATCAGCAGCACCTTGGTGTGGTCGGGCGAGAGCACGATCGCGCTGGTGGTGAGATGTCCGGGCATGGTCGCGCGCTCGTCGAGCGCATCGCTTCGCGCGATCTGCCAGCGCAGCAGCGCCAGATGCTCGCGCGGGGAGGCGACCTCGGTGCGATAGCGCGCGACGATCAATGACAGGCGGTCGAGGAAGGATAGGGCGGTCATGCGTCCAGTCTAGCCGATTCGCTGGTTTTCAGGGCGGAGGCAGGTGGTATTCCTCGAACTTGCCGTTCCGGGGGCCGTCATAGCCGATCAGGACGGTCAGTCCGGCGGCGTCCTCGCCGGTGACGACGAGCGCCTCGGCCTTGGCGCTGTCGCGGTTGCGCAGCTTGCCCAGTTCCCGCACCGTCTCGGGCCGCGCCGGATCGATGAGCATCACCGCATAGTCCAGATCCTGCTCCTGCGCCGGGCCGACCAGAGCGAGCAGCCGGCCATCCCCAAGGGTTGCGAGATCGCGAAAGCCGCGCTGGCCCCCGAGCGGGACGGCCACGAGCCTGGGCTCGCCGCGCGCCGGTTCGTGTCCGGTCGCGAACAGGTCGGCGAGGCTCGCGCCGACGAGGAAGGCCTTGCCGTCAAGCGAGGGCGCGCGCAGGCCGGCCCAGAGCCGGTCTCCGGCAACAGCGATCGCCTCGACATTCATGCCGTTGGCGCTCATCAGATCCCGGCCGAAGAAGCCGCCGGCGGAGCCTGCCCGGCGCAGCAGGTCGCTCAGGCGATAGGTCAATTCGGGCGCGCCCTCGGCCCGGCCATTGGCGTCGACCTTGATGCGGGCGAGGTGGAAGGCCGAAAGCCGGAACTGGCCGGAATGGCGCGAGCAGCCATGCGAGCCGGCGACATAGAAATAGGGCGCGGAGAATGCGACGCTCTCGCCGTCGAGATCGCGGAACTTGCCCTGTTCCGGACAGGCCACTGCTGGCGGAGCGCCGAGCGTGGCCGGTGATGGCCCGTCGCCAAGCAATGGCATGCTTTCGCCGGGCGTGATCGCGCCATCGGCCAACGTCGCGAATTGCGCGGCCGTGTTCTCGTCATTGATCAGCAGGCAGCGCTGCTTGCCGTCGCGCGCCGGCATGCAGGCCATACCGCTGATGTCATGGGCGGGTTTGCCAGGCTTCTTGCCGGCGAAGTCGCTCATGGCCTCGATGCGACGCAATGGCTGCAATGTGTCGGCCAGGGCAGGCGAGGTCGCGAACAGAGCGCCGGCGAGCAGGGCGCAGAGCCGCGGATGCCGCATGATCCGTTTTCCCTCGGAGTTCATATCAGCCTCTAGCCCTCCAGCCAGGATTTCATCACGCGCCAGAAGGCGAAGCGCTGCTTGCTCGAGACCAGCGTATGCGCCGCGCCTGGAATGATGGTGAGCTGCTTGTCGCCATTGGGCAGTTTCTTGAAGAAATCGCAGATATCGTCCATCGAGGCGATACCGTCATATTGCCCGCTGATCATCAGGACCGGCGCGGTGACGCGGTCGGGATGAACCACCGGCAGGTTGACCGTCATGTCGAGATAGGTGCCGGCGGGCACGCTGTCGCCGAAGGGCAGTTCGGCCTTGACGAAGGCGTCGATCACGTCCTGGTCGGTGGTGTCGGGCTTGTCGCGGGTAAAAATGCTGCCCAGCATGCCGGCATCGCGCGGCCTGCGGTTATGCGTGCGGAAATACTCCGCCTGCTCGGCCCGCTTGCTGAGCGTGCCCGAGCCCTGGCCGGTATAGGTGAAGGCCTGCAGCACCAGCCGCCCGACGCGGTCCGGCCGCGCCATCGCATAGGCGCCGACGCGCAGCGCACCCGAGCTTTCGCCCATCATATGCATGCGCTCCTGGCCGGTTTCGCGGCGCACGAGGTCGCCTGCGACGATCAGATCCGCGACGCCGCTGGCGATGTCGGAATTGCCGGAGGTGCGAGTGGATTTGCCATAGCCCTCATGGTCCATGGTCCAGACGTCATAACCCCAGCGCGCGGCGACATTCATCAGCGAGATGTCGTCGCGCCCGGGAATGGTCAGGTCGTATGTCGGCCGGCCCGAAGCCGATGAGCCGTGCACGAAGAACAGCACCGGCAATGGCTTGCCGCCCGGCGGCCCGACGCGCTTGCGGTAGATCGCAAGCTCCACGCCGGGCGCTTTCGTGGCGCTGTATTCGGCGCTCCAGATCGCGGCCTCCTCGGCCTTTGCGCCCTGGCTGTCGAGCGATGAGGCCAGACCGCCAAGGGCCGCCCCCTGAAGCAGCGTGCGACGGTGAAGCATATGCGACCCTCCCGGAGCCCGATCTTGATTTCGGTCAGAGTAGGAGGGTGGAGGCGGGGGCGACAAGCGGGGCTGCATGGCTTGCGATCACCAATGCGAGATTGGGGGGCATTTGGGAGCCGGGACGCCTCTTCCCTTCTCCCACCCATCTCGGGCTTGCCCGAGATGGGCAACCAAGGTGTCAAAGTCGGCAACAGCCGACTTTGATGTGGGAGAAGGTGGCGCGCAGCGCCGGATGAGGGGGCGCCGTGCCCTGTCAGGTTGGCGTCGTGTTCGGCTAGATGGAACGCTCACAGCGCCCCCTCATCCGTCTCGGCTTCGCCGATCCACCTTCCCCCGCGAGGGGGAAGGGAAGAAGGCGCGCGAAATCCCCGCTCGCGCCTATGCGCCGCGGCACTCCGCCTTCGGCGTTCTTCCTTAAGGCTCCGACCATCGACGTGCCGAGGAGGAACGCGTTTCAAAGATGCTGGGGCGAGCCCGAGCATGACGCGGTGATCGCCGCGCGTGCGTCCTCGGTTGACATACTCATAACTCTCTGGTTATTGATCGAAACAATAACCAGAGAGTTATGGATTCGATGCCGGACAGCCACGACATGCTCTTCAGGACGCTCGCCGATCCGACCCGGCGGGCCATCTTCGAGCGGCTGTGCCGTGACGGCGAGCAGACGGTCGGGGCCCTGACGGCCCGGGCCGGCGTCTCGCAGCCGGCGGTGTCGAAACATCTCGGCGTGCTGAAGCAGGCCGGGCTGGTGCGTGACCGTCACCAAGGTCGCCAGACGCATTATTGCGCGCAGCCCGGCGCCCTGACCGCGCTGATCGATTGGACAAGCCAGATGGCCGGGTTCTGGGAAGCCCGTTTTGACGATCTCGAAGACATACTGAAGAGGATGGACCAATGACCGAAACATTGACCGAGATCCGCTCCGTCGTTGTCGAACGGGAGCTCTCTCATCCGCCGGAAAAGATCTGGCGAGCGCTCACGCAACCGCAACTGATCGCGGAGTGGCTGATGAAGAGCGACTTCAAGCCTATCATGGACCACCGTTTCAGCCTTCGCGCCGATTGGGGTGCTGTTGACTGCCAGGTCCTGGCTATCGAGCCGAACAGGGCGCTGTCCTATAGCTGGGGCGCTTACGGCCTCGAGAGTGTCGTCACCTGGACACTGACCCCGACGCCCGGCGGGACTCATCTGCGCATGGAGCAGTCGGGCTTCCGGCCAGACCAGCAGCAGGCCTATCAGGGCGCCAAAGCCGGGTGGCCGCAGTTCTTTGCAAATCTGGAGCAGCTTCTGGCGCGGGTGGACTGACGCCCGCCGGAGCGGGGCAAGGCGAAGGACGAGTCTATCGGACAGGGCCGATGATCGGCACCTGGCTGATAAATCGAAGCGCCGCTTTACAGCGGTGCTTCGATCTCTTGGCAGCAGTCCTCACAACTTCCCATAAGCCGGGACGGTCAGGAACTCCTCGAATTCCGGCGCGAGCGAGAGCTGCGAGAACAGCGCGATCGCCTCCGGGAAGCGGCCCTTGTCGTAGGCGTCGGCTCCCAGCTCGCCCTTGACGCGCTCCATCTCCTGCGCGAGGCAGCGCTTGAACAGATCGGCGGTGACTTTCGTGCCGCCATCGACCTCGACGCCGTATTGCACGAACTGCCAGATCTGGGCGCGGCTGATCTCGGCGGTCGCTGCGTCTTCCATCATGTTGTAGATCGGCACCGCGCCGCGGCCGCGCAGCCAGGCTTCGAGATATTGCACGCCGACGCGGATGTTCTCGCGGAAGCCCTCCTCCGAGCGCGTGCCCTGATGGACTTCCAGCAGATTTTCGCGTCCCACCTGCACGTCGGTGCGCAGCTTGTCGAGCTGGTTGGCCTGCGGCATCAGCCGGTCGAACACCTCCATGGCGACGGGGACGAGGTCGGGATGGGCAACCCAGGTGCCGTCATGGCCGTCGCCGGCCTCGCGCTCCTTGTCGGCCTTGACCTTGGCGAAAGCCGCGGCATTGGCCTCAGGATTGTTCTTGACCGGGATCTGCGCCGCCATGCCGCCCATGGCGAAGGCGCCGCGGCGGTGGCAGGTCTTGATCAGGAGCAGCGAATAGGCGCGCAGAAAAGCCTTGGTCATCACGACCTGAGAACGGTCGGGCAGGACGTAGGCCGCGTTGCGGGCGAGCTTCTTGATGAAGGAGAAGATGTAGTCCCAGCGGCCGCAATTCAGGCCCGCCATATGGTCCTTCAGCTCGAACAGGATCTCGTCCATCTCGAAGGCAGCCGGCAGGGTCTCGATCAGGACGGTCGCCTTGATCGTTCCGACCTTCAGGCCAAGCGCGTTCTGGGCGGCGACAAAAACGTCGTTCCAGAGGCGGGCCTCGAGATGGCTCTCGAGCTTGGGCAGGTAGAAATAAGGGCCCGAGCCCGCCGCCAGCGCAGCCTTGGCGTTGTGGAAGACATAGAGGCCGAAATCGACCAAGGAGCCCGAAGCGATCTCCCCGTCGATCTCGATATGCGCTTCCGGCAGATGCCAGCCGCGCGGGCGGATGATCAGAACGGCGGGCTTGTCCTTGAGCTTGTAGGCCTTGCCGGTGGTCTTATCGGTGAAGTCGATCTTGCCGGCCCAGCGATCCCGGAGATTGAGCTGGCCCTCGATCATATTGGCCCAGACCGGCGAGGAGGCGTCCTCGAAATCGGCCATGAAGACTTTTGCGCCGGAGTTCAGCGCGTTGATGATCATCTTGCGATCGACCGGGCCGGTGATCTCGACACGGCGATCCTGCAGATCGGCGGGGATGGCTGAGACCTTCCAGTCGCCCTCGCGGATATGGCGGGTCTCGGCCAGGAAGTCGGGCGTCTCGCCGGCGTCGAAACGCTTCTGGCGCTCAGTGCGCAGGCTCAGCAGGCGCTTGCGCGTCTCGTTGAAGCGGCGCTGCAGATCGGCGACGAAGGTAAGCGCATCAAATGTGAGGATCTCGTCGAAGCGCGGGCCGAGCGCGCCCTTGATGACGACGCCCTTGGGCAGGCTGAGGCCGTTGGCTTGAGATGGCGACATGATCTTCTCCCTGCGGCGCGAATGCTGCCAGCATCATGTCTCAGTGCTCGCCTTCTCGAAATGCGGAAAAGAGACTGATCACCTTTCTCGATTTGGAAATAATGCCTCCGGTCGCATGCTGGCTCCGACGCGTGTACGGCAGGCCTCTTTTGATTGCGTGCGGCTCTATATTCTCGCATAAGTTGTGCTACCGCAACGTTATTTGCAGCAACTGCGAGATGGGGCCGAGTTCCTATGATCAATTTTAGCGATTCGTAAGGTCCTGGACGCCATCGCTCACCCGGCCGAAAGCGGCGCAAGGCTGAGAGGTGGCAGGCGATGATGCGGATCAAGGCGATGACGCGGGTCAAGGTCTGGGCGACGCGGTTCATGTCGCTTTGGGCGGGTTTTGCTGGAGACCGCTCGGGCAATGTCATGATGCTGTTCGGCCTCGCCATGATCCCGGTCCTCGGGCTGGTCGGCGCGGCGGTCGACTACTCCCGCGCCACCACGATGCGCACGATGCTCAACGCGGCGATCGATTCCGCTGCACTGATGGCGGCGCGTGACGCGACCAAGCTGAGCGACGCGCAATTGCGCGAACGCGTCAATGGCTGGATCCGCGCGAGCTTGCATGGCGATGCCGCGAAGGGCTTCAGCGCCGCCACGATCGCCATCGACCGCACCGGCCGCACGATCAGCGTCAGCGCCACGGCGAGCCTGACGGCAAGCCTGACGCAATTGATCGGCCAGAACGCCATCCAGATCAGCAGCAGCAGCCAGTCGTCATGGGGCACCAACACGATCGAGCTTGCTCTGGTGCTCGACAATACCGGCTCGATGGCGTCGTCGGGCAAGATGACCGCGCTGAAAGCGGCCTCGCTCGATCTCCTGAAGATCATGAAGGAGGCGACCTCCGAGCCGGACCAGATCAAGATCTCGATCGTGCCATTCTCGACCCGGGTCATCCTCGATACGAGCAACAAGAACGCGAACTGGCTGCGCTGGGACCAGTCGGTCACCACTTGCAGTAATTGGTGGCCCTATCCGTGCACGACCACGACCATTTCGAAATCGACCTGGCAAGGCTGCGTGGCGGATCGCGACAAATCCTACGATGTCCAGGACGGCGATGGTGGCGGCACCAATGGGACCGCCTATCCGGCCGATTTCTGCGACGCGTATTCCCCGTCGACCCAGGCGAAGGTCATGCCGTTGACGAGCAATTGGGATGCCTTGACGCAGCGCATCGGTGAGATGACGCCGGTCGGCGCGACCAATGTGACGATCGGCGCCGCCTGGGGCATGGCGACCTTGAGCCCGGGCACGCCCTTCACGGAAGCAAAACCGCTCACCACGCCGCGCCTGAAGAAGTTCATGATCCTGCTGACCGATGGCGACAACACCAAGAACCGCTTTGATGGGGATGGCTCGACCTCGAACCCGAACGTCGATGCGCGCACCAAGCTCGCCTGCGCCAACGCCCAGATCGCGGGAATCGTCGTCTATACGGTTCGCGTCATGGATGGGAACCGGGACCTGCTCAAGGCCTGCGCGTCTGACGCCGGCAAGTATTTCGAAGTGACCGATGCCGCGCAGCTCAGCCCGATCTTCAAGCAGATCGCCAGCGAGATCAGCGCGGTGCGCCTGACGATGTGATCGTCAGATCGCTGGCGCGTCTCGAAAGGATGTGGGCCGTGTCTCCGAAGACTTTCGGTCCATTCCGATTGTATATGTCAATTTATGCTCTCTATAGTTGTATAGCCAATGATTTCTTCACTGCATTTCCGAGATAGCGGCCAGTTCCGATAGTCGTTTTTATCAATTCGTAAGTTCCAGACCCCATCGCTTCCTTAGCCGAATGCGGCTTTTGGGTTGTGGGATGCCAAGTCGATGATGCGGATCGGGTCCTTGCGTCGGGTTATGCGATCGTTTCGGTCCGATCGAAGCGGCAACGTGCTCACCCTGTTCGCGATCACGCTCGTGCCGATTCTGGCGCTGACCGGCGGGCTGATCGACTACACCGAGGCGGCGAACGCCAGGATCCAGCTCAATGCTGCGGCGGATTCGGCTGCGCTCGCTGCCGTCTCGCAAGCGGCGATGCTGAAATCGATCGCCGATTCCAAGGCCGATGCGGAGAAAATCTTCGACGCCAACGCCGCGAGCTACAAGAGCATGGTGGCGAGCCGGACCGTCGAGATCACCAATGTCGGGCTGAGCCGTTCGGCCAAGGTCGTCTACAGCGCGAATTACCCGACCTATTTCGCCAGCTTCGTCGGCCAGGGCAAGGTCGTGGTCTCGGGCACGTCGAGCGCCGCAGGAGCGCGCGCGCCCTTCATCGATTTCTTCCTGCTGCTCGACAATTCGCCCTCGATGGGAGTGGCCGCGACGACAGACGACATCGCTGTCATGGTGGCCAAGACCACAGACCAATGCGCCTTCGCCTGCCATCAGATGGATAAAGCGACCAGCGACTACTACACGCTCGCCAAGAAGCTCGGCGTGCAGATGCGCATCGACGTGGTGCGCTCTGCTTCACAGCAATTGATGGATACGGCCAAATCGACGGCGACGCTGACCGGCCAATATCGCATGGCGGCCTACACCATGGGCCCTTCCTGCAATGGCAAGACGCTGACGACGATCCAGTCGATCACCTCCGACCTCACTGCCGCGAAGACCTCGGCGGCGGCCATCGACCTGATGACGATTCCCTATGCGGGATATAACAACGACCAATGCACCGATTTCGACGCGACGCTGACGAGCATGAACGCGGTGATCGACAATCCGGGCGACGGATCGAGCGCGGCCTCGCCGCAGAAGGTGCTCTACTTCGTCTCCGACGGCGTCGGCGATTTCTATAATCCAAGCGGCTGCTCGCAGCCGACGACCAGCGGGCGTTGCCAGGAGCCGATCGACACCAGCTTCTGCAAGACGATCAAGGATCGCGGCATCAAGATCGCGGTGCTCTACACGACCTATCTGCCGCTGCCGACGAACAGCTGGTACAACAGCTGGATCAAGCCGTTCTCGGCCAAGATCCCGACCAATATGCAGGCTTGTGCGTCGCCGGGCCTCTATTTCGAGGTCAGCCCGAGCCAGGGCATCGCGGAGGCGATGAACGCCTTGTTCCAGCGCATCGTGACCAAGGCCTATCTGTCGATGTGAAGGGCGACGCGTGATCTGATCTGATCAGGCGCCTGAGAGCTCAGCAAAGCGCGCGAGGAAACGCGCCTGGGCGGTTTCGGTGTCGAGCGGGTCGAGCCAGGCCATGACCGCGCGCGGCAGCGCCTGGGGCCGGCCGAAGAAACGCAGCGCCTCGTCCCGTGCGAAGCCGGCAAGCTCCGTCGCCTCGAAGAAGGCGGCGACCATATCGGCCTCCTTAGTCTTGCGCTTGAGTACGGCCGGCGTGGTACCCGGCAAGGCGAAGCGCAGATGGATCGCGGTCAGCAACCGCAGCTCCACGCTCTTATAGGCGTCGCCCATCACCACCTTGAAGGGCGAGATCATGTCGCCGATGACGTATTCCGGCGCGTCGTGCAGCAAGGCCATCAAGCGCCAGGCATCGGGCCAGCCCGGGTTGAGATGGCTGGCAATCGCCTCGACCAGCAGGCTGTGCTGCGCCACCGAGAAGGAATGGGCGCCGTGCGTCTGGCCGTTCCAGCGGGCGACGCGGGCAAGCCCGTGCGCGATGTCCTCGATCTCGATGTCGAGCGGGGAAGGGTCGAGCAGATCGAGCCGGCGGCCCGACAGCATGCGCTGCCAGGCGCGCGGCGGAGAGGGGGGCTTGGCCATGCTCAGGCCACTGGGCGAGCGTCGCGCGCCAGCACGGCGCATTCCTGCCAGCGGAAGCAGTCGGTGAGATGGTCGTTGACCAGCCCGCAAGCCTCCATGAAGGCATAGACGATGGTCGGGCCGCAGAAGGTGAAGCCGGCTTTCTTCAATTCCTTCGCCATGGCCTCGGAGATCTTCGTCTGCGTCGGCACCTCCTCATGGGTGCGGAAGGCGTTCTGCGTGACGCGGCCGTCGAGATGCTTCCAGAGAAAATCGGCGAAGGGCTCGCGCTCGCTGATGGCGAGATAGGCGCGCGCGCTCTTGATCGCACCCTCGATCTTGCCGCGATGGCGGATGATGCCGGGGTCGGCGAGCAGGCGCAGCACATCGGCCTCGGTGAAACGAGCGATCGCCTCCGGCTCGAAATCGGCGAAGCCGGCGCGGAAGGCGTCGCGCTTGCGCAGGATGGTGATCCAGGAAAGCCCGGCCTGGAAGCCGTCGAGGATCAGCTTCTCGAACAAGGCGCGGGAATCATATTCCGGCACGCCCCATTCGGTGTCGTGATAGGCGAGGTAGAGCGGGTCGGTTCCAGGCCAGACGCAGCGGAATTTCCCGTCCGGCCCCTCGACGGCGGCGCGTCCGCTCATGCTGCGGCTCCGAAGTCCGGTTCGCCGGGGAAGGGGAAGCGGATAAAACCGGGTTTGGCCAGAACGAAGGCGAGGCCGCCGCCATTGAGCGTGAGGCCTTCGGAGAGCGCATCCGCGACACGGTCGAGCCGGAGCATGGCAAGCCCGCGCCCCTTCGCGCCCGAGCCGATGCGCCCGAGCGTCTTGGCCCCGGCCGTCGCCTCGACCCCGGTTTCGCAGGCGATCCCCTCGGTGAAGACCACCGGCACGATGCGGGTGCGCGCCGTGCCGCGGTGCTGCATGCGCGAGACGACCTCCTGGCCGATATAGCAGCCCTTCTTGAAGGAGACGCCGCCGAGCTGGTCGAGCAGCACCTCATGCGGGAAGGCGTCGCCATAGACGAAGTCCCTGCCGCCATCGGGCACGCCCAAGGCGATCCGCCTGGCATGATAGGTCTCGGTATCGTCGGCCGCGATCTCCTCGACGCCGGCGCGGTCGGTAATGGCGCGCTGGCCGAGCGCGGGCAGGCGCGGATCGGCATAGACGAGGCCTGAATCCTCCGGCAGGGGCGAGCCGTCGGCCGAGGCGATGACGGCGCTGGCCTCGCTCAAATCGTCGAGGGTGACCTTGGCACGCAGCTTGTAGAGTTTCAGGCGTTTCATCAGATCAGTGGTCTGGAGCAGCGGAACGTCGAGCAGGAAGCCGCCGCCATCCTCATCTGACAGCGCGACGATGAAGAAGTCGCAGATGATCTTGCCTTGCGGTGTCAGCAGCGCTCCGTAGCCCGAGCCGGCACGGTCCGGCGTCACGAGGTCCAGATCATTGGTGACGAGGTTCTGCAGGAAATCGCGGTCATCCTCGCCGTTGACGCGGATGACGCCGCGATCGATCAATCGGGTTGCGGACATGGGCAGCCGTTCCAGTTCTGAATTCCCTGCCGGGGCTCGTTAGCCGAAAGGGATCATTGTGCCACCCGAAAGCTGTTTCCGCTTCCGAGATGGCGAGTCTGTGGATAGGTAGGCCGCATCCGTCCTTTGCTCAACTGCCCGGAGACAAGCCATGCCGCAGACCTATGATGTCATCCTCAAGGGCGGCACTGTGGTGAACCAGGATGGCCGCGTTGCGCGCGACCTCGGCATCACCGGCGGCAAGATCGTCGCGCTCGGCGATCTCTCCCGCGCCTCTGCGGCGGAGACCGTCGACTGCACCGGCCTGCATATCCTGCCCGGCGTGATCGACTCACAGGTGCATTTCCGTGAGCCGGGGCTCGACCATAAGGAAGATCTGGAGACCGGGTCGCGCGCCGCCGTGCTGGGCGGCGTCACCACCGTCTTCGAGATGCCCAACACCATTCCCCAGACCACGGACGAGGCGGCGCTCGCCGACAAGATCCGGCGTGGGCGCCACCGCATGCATTGCGACTTCGCCTTCTGGGTCGGCGGCACGCATGAGAACGCCAAGCATGTCGCCGAGCTGGAGCGATTGCCCGGCGCTGCCGGCATCAAGGTGTTCATGGGTTCCTCGACCGGCGATCTCCTGGTCGAGGACGACAAGGGCGTCGCCGAAATCCTGAAGCGCACGCGCCGCCGCGCCGCCTTCCACTCCGAGGACGAGACCATGCTGCGCGAGCGCATGGGGCTGCGCGTCGCGGGCGATCCGTCGAGCCATCCGGTCTGGCGCTCGCCGGAGGTAGCGCTGACCTGCACGCAACGGCTCGTGCGCATCGCGCGCGAGACCGGGGCGCGCGTTCACATCCTGCACATCTCGACTGCAGAGGAGATGGTCTTCCTGAAAGACCACAAGGATGTCGCGACCGTCGAGGTCTTGCCAAATCACCTGACGCTGGTCGCGCCCGATTGCTATGAGCGGCTTGGTACCTATGCCCAGATGAACCCGCCGATCCGCGACGACAGCCACCGCCAGCGCATCTGGTGGGGCGTGGAGCAGGGGATTGTCGACGTGCTCGGCTCCGACCATGCGCCCCATACCCATGAAGAGAAGCACCACGCCTATCCCGCCAGCCATTCCGGCATGCCGGGCGTACAGACGCTGGTTCCGATCATGCTCGACCATGTCAACGCAGGCAGGCTGACGCTGGAGCGCTTCGTCGATCTGTCGAGCCATGGGCCGCAGCGCATCTTCGGGCTCGAGGGCAAGGGCCGGATCGCAGCCGGCTACGACGCAGATCTCACCATCGTCGATCTCAAGCGCCGGGAGACGATCACCAATGAGTGGGCCGCCTCGAAATGCGGCTGGACACCTTATGACGGCGTCACCGTCACCGGTTGGCCGGTCGGCACCTATGTGCGCGGGCAGAAGGTGATGTGGGAGAGCGAAATCGTCACACCAGCTCAGGGTGAGCCGGCGCGCTTCCTGGAGGCTCTGCCGCGCTAGAGCAGGATGCGAAAAAGTGGGAACCGGTTTTTCGCATTGATCCTGTTCTCACTCTTTGATGAGAGGCGGATTCAGATTTTAGACCGGATCACTTTGTGATCCGGTCTAAAATCATCCGGCTCTAGTCGCATGAGGCCGAGGAAGCGCTGCAAGGCACGGCTCTCATAGGCGTCGCGGCGGCGGATGAAGAGCGTCGTCACGGCGCCTTCATCGCCGTCGATCGGGTGCCAGCGCAGGGCCTCGCGCTGGGCCGACTGCATGAACACCGCCTTGGGCAGCAAGGTGATACCGACGCCGGCGGCGACGCAGCCGAGAATGCCGTCCAGCGTGCCGAATTCGAGGCGCGCATAGGAGGGCAGCCCGAGGCGCGCCAGCACCTGCTCCAGGCGCTGGCGATAGGAGCAGCCGGGGCGGAAGGTCAGCACGCTCAGCCCGGTCGAGGCGCTGCGCCGGAGGGCGTCGAGATCGCCGATCGCCTCCGGCGTCACCAGCCCCAATGTCTCTTCGAAGACCGGCAGGGCCGCGATCTCGTCATGCTGGATCGGGCCCGCCACGAAGGCGCCGTCGATCTCGCGGCGCAGGACACCCTCGACGAGCTGTGCGGTCGGCCCGGTCTGGAGGCTCAGGCGCACGGCGGGGCAGGCCTGGTGGAACGCCGCCAGCAGCGGTGGCAGGCGGATCGCGGCGGTCGTCTCCATCGAGCCGAGCTGCAGCACACCTTGCTCGGCGGCGTTGTCGCGTGCCGCGACCTTCGCCTCCCGCAGTAGCGAGAGCACACGCTCGGCATAGGGCAGCAGGCGCTGGCCGGCTTCCGTCAGCGCCATGCCACGGCTGTGGCGCTCGAACAATGCGAGGCCGATCTCGTCTTCAAGAGCCTTGATCCGCATCGTGACATTGGACTGGACCGTATGGATCTCCCGCGCTGCCGCGGAGATGCCGCCGGACCGGGCCACGGCGGTGAAAGTGGTCAGCTCGTTGAGATCCATCGGCCGGCGTTCTCAATTCCAGATGACTATAATCTTAATAATTCATTTTAGCAGAACGATAGGATGATCTAGCCTCGCTGTCGACCGGAAGCCTGCGGCGAGGACCGACACCATGACGATCACGACCCCCCTGACCCGGATGCTGGACGTCAAGCATCCCATCCTGCTCGCAGCTATGGATCTCGTAGCTGACGCTAGGCTGACGCGCGTGGTCTCGCAGGCCGGCGGCTTCGGCATTTTGGGCGGCGGCTATGGCGACGCCGACTGGCTGGGCAGAGAGCTTCCCAAGCTGGTGGAAGCCCGCGAGGCGTCGCCTTTTCGCTTTGGCGTCGGCTTCATCACCTGGGGGCTGGCCAGGCAGCCGGAGCTGCTCGACCTCACGCTCGCTGCCAAGCCCGACGCGGTCTGGCTCTCCTTCGGCGATCCCGAGCCTTTCGCCGGCAAGATCAAGGCTGCCGGAGCACGCCTGATCTGCCAGGTGCAGTCGGTCGAGATGGCGCGCGACGCGGTGGCGAAGGGGGCCGACATCATCGTGGCGCAAGGGTCGGAAGCGGGCGGGCACGGCGCCTCGCGTGGCACCTTCGCGCTGGTGCCGGCGGTGGTCGATGCCGTTGGCGACAGGGCGATCGTGGTCGCTGCGGGTGGCGTGGCCGATGGGCGCGGGCTCGCGGCTGCCTTGATGCTGGGGGCCCAGGGCGTCGTCCTCGGCACGCGGCTCTATGCCAGCCAGGAGGCTGCGGGCCATGGCGCGGCGAAGGAGCGCATCGTCGCGGCCTCCGGCGACGACACGGTGCGCGGGTTGATCTTCGACATCTCGCGCCAGAATGTCTGGCCGGCGCCCTTCACCGGTCGCTGCCTGGTGAACGCGCATGCCGAGCGCTGGAGCGGGCGTGAGGTCGCATTGATGCAGAATATCGCGACAGAGGCGCCGCGTTATCAGGCGGCGCGCGAGGCGGGCGATTTCGACATCGCCGCCGTCATCGCCGGCGAAGCGGCGGGGTTGGTGCGCGAGGTTTTGCCCGCTGCGACGATCGTCACCGAGATCGTCGAGACGGCCGAAGCGCTGCTGGCGAACGGGCAGGGCGGTCCGGTCAGCCTCGGGGCCGTGTAAGGCGCGCCAAAATATTTTCGCCGGGGTTGTCGATCCTGCTTGTGCCCGTTCGACGTGATGTCAGAGAGCGGGTGTTGAAGGTAGCGATAGACGCTTGCCGGACCTGCCTCCCGAAGCTGGAAAACCAAGGAGAACTCCGATGCGTGTGATGGTTCTGGTCAAGGCCGACAAGGACAGCGAAGCCGGCATCATGCCGAGCGAGGACATCCTCACCAAGATGGGGGCATATAACGAGGAACTCGTGAAGGCCGGCGTCATGCTGGCGGGCGAGGGGTTGCATCCAAGCAGGAAGGGCCTGCGCATCCGCTTCTCCGGGGCAGAACGCGTGATCACTGACGGCCCCTTCGCCGAGACCAAGGAATTGCTCGCCGGCTTCTGGCTCTGGCAGGTGAAGTCTTTCGACGAGGCGGTCGAATGGCTCAAGCGCGCGCCCTTCGACGGCGGCACCGAGATCGAGCTGCGTCCCGTCTTCGAGATGGAAGACTTTGGCGAGGCAATGACGCCCGAACTGCGCGAGCAGGAAGACCGGTTGCGCGCTGGAATCGAGAAGAAGGGCTGACCGGACCCGAAGCCCGCATACCCATTTCAATCCAGACGGCGCGAGGCATCGCCTCCGCCGCTTCCACGCCAAAGGAGAAAACCGATGCGTTTCATGGTGATGGTCAAGGCGACGACCGACAGCGAAGCCGGCGCACCGCCGACCCAGGAGCTGCTCGACGCGATGATGGCGTATAACGAGGAACTCGTGAAAGCCGGTATCATGAAGGGAGGCGACGGCCTGCAGCCGAGCTCGAAGGGCGTACGTGTGCAGTTCGAAGATGCCAAGCGATCCGTCGTCGATGGCCCCTTCACTGAGACCAAGGAACTGGTCGCCGGCTTCTGGCTCTGGGAATGCAAGTCGCTCGACGAGGCGATCGCATGGGTCAAGCGCTGCCCCAATCCGATGCCCGGTCCGTCCGAAATCGAAATCCGCCCGCTTTACGACCTGGCGGATTTCGGTGAGGTCGTAACCCCGGAGGCTGCGGCGACGTGGGATCGCCTCAAGACCGAGATCGGCGACAAGGGCTGAATCCTCTTCTGCCGGCGGCTGATGCCGCTTGCCAGAGGAGCCCGCTGATGATGTGTATCGCCCGTCATGTCGGCGAGCGATACACACCGCGCCATCGAGACGGTCTTCAGGATCGAGGCCGCGAAGCTGATCGCGGGACTTGTGCGCCTGACCCGCGATATCGGGCGCGCCGAGGAGCTGGCGCAGGACGCTCTGGTCGCGGCGCTGGCGCAATGGCCGCAGGAGGGCGTTCCGCGCAATCCCGGCGCCTGGCTGATGCAGGCGGCCAAGCACCGCGCCATCGACATGATCCGCCGTGACAAGCTGCTTCAGCGCAAGCATGAGGAACTCGGCCACGACAGCGAGGCCGATGCGCTGGCGATGCCGGACCTCGACGCCGCGCTCGACGACGAGGTCGGCGACGATCTGCTGCGCCTGATCTTCACCGCCTGCCATCCGGTGCTCTCGACGGAGGCCAGGCTTGCGCTGACGCTGAGGCTGCTCGGCGGGCTAACGACGGAGGAGATCGCACGCGCCTTCCTCGTGCCGGAGCCGACCATGGCGCAGCGCCTGGTGCGGGCCAAGAAGGCGCTGGCCGATGCGCGCGTGCCTTTCGAGGTGCCTCATGGCGCCGAACTGGCGCAGCGCCTCGCTTCGGTTCTGGAGGTGGTCTATCTGATCTTCAACGAAGGCTACGCTGCGACCGCAGGCAATGACTGGGTCCGGCCGGCGCTATGCGAGGAGGCGATGCGGCTCGGCCGCATCCTGGCCGAGCGCGCGCCGCTGGAGCCGGAGGTGCATGGCCTCGTCGCCCTGATGGAATTGCAGGCCTCGCGGCTGCGTGCTCGCACCGGGCCGAACGGCGAGCTGATCCTGCTGCTCAACCAGAATCGCGCCCGCTGGGACCAGCTCCTGATCGGGCGCGGGCTCAAGGCGCTGGAGCGGGCGCAAAAGCTCGCCGGCGCGACGCCCGGCCCTTACCTGCTGCAGGCGGCGCTGGCGGCCTGCCATGCCCGGGCGCGCAAGGCCGAGGACACGGACTGGCGTCGAATCGCCGCGCTCTATGCCGTGCTCGCCGCGATCAACCCGTCGCCGATCGTCGAGCTCAACCGGGCCGTCGCGGTCTCGATGGCGGAGGGGCCGGAGGCAGGGCTGGCGTTGGTCGATGCTCTGGCCGTCGAGCCGGCGCTGCGCGGGTATCATCTGCTGCCGAGCGTGCGCGGGGATCTGCTGGCCAAGCTCGGGCGGCATGGCGAGGCGGCGGCGGCCTTCGAGCGCGCTGTCACATTGACGCGCAACGCCAAGGAACGCGCGCTGATGGAGGCGCGCGCCACGACGGCGCGCAGCGCGGCTGCTCTGGACTAGAGCAGTTCCCGATCCAATTGGATCGCTCAATCGCTCAATCGCTCTAGCTCTTTGTTTTTACGCGTTTTCTTCACGCGAACCGGTATCCACTTCGCTCGAAAACGCTCTAGAAAATATAGCCCAGCTTGAGTCCGTAATTGGTGAGGCCGCGATTGGCGTTGCAGAGGCCGGCATTGGACATGTGCTCGACCGTCGCCATCACCGTCCAATTGGCGTCGAGGCGATAGCCGAGCGAGCCGGCCTCGCGCAGCAGCGGCGTGCAGCCGAGCGCGGCGTGGCCCACCGGCACGAAGCGGCCGGTATCGCCATTGTGGAAGGCAAGGCCGAAGGCGCCCTCGACGAAGAGTTTCGGGGTGATGTCGAAGGTCCAGGTCAGGCCGCCATAGACATGGCTGGTCTTGCCGGCCGTGTTGAGCGAGCCTCCGAGATGGAAGCGCGGAACCAGCAGCGCCAGAACCGGATCGCTCGGCAGGAACGGCTTTATCGAGAGGACCTCGAGATTGATGTCGACGGAGCCGCTCTCGGGGCTGGTCGGATCATGCAGATAGGCGCCGCCCCGAATCTCGGAAATCCAGATGTCCCGCGCCAGAGAGGGCAAGACCGGCGCCAGCGCGACCACATCGGCCGCCTGGACTTCCATCGTCAGGCCGGAAAGCAGGCAAAAGAGCGACAATAGGCAAAGCGTAGCAATACGCATGCTGAGCTACCCTAATCGAAACGGCCCCTGTCTGCCTTCTTTAGACAACGGCGATTCGCGGGAAAACACGCTTGTGGCGGCTCAGTTTCAACTTTTTCGACAGAGTTGCAGTTGTGCTGCAGTCCCAGCAAAGGCTTGCTGCGGGGCAAGGCAGATCGCCAGGCAGCTTCTAAGCGGATGGGTTAGTGCCGGGTGCCGCTGGTGAAGGCGCCGCCGCGCACCTTGCCCGGCAGCGCTTCGGCGAAGACGGCGGTGGCCTCCTCGCCATAGGTCTCGACCAGCGTGCGGAAGGCGGCGAAGAGGGCGGCATGGGCCAGTGCGTCGCTGTCGAGCCCGTCCTGCTGCGCTTCGTTGAAGGCGTCCTCGACATAGCCATAGGCGACGCGTCTTGCGTCGCTACGGTCCTCGCCCAGGGTGGGGTCGAGCGGCAGATCGTCTGGAAAAGTCGACATCGAGGCGGAGACTCTGCGGCTTGGACCTGAACATGCGGCGCGAAGTCCCCCTTGCGGGAGAATCCGTGCCATCGACAGACGTATAGTCATACGCAAAGCCGGCTTGCCCGGCCACCATCCCCTTTAAGAAAGGTTAACGCAGCCGCGAGAGTTTGTGGTTAAGAGCCGGCTGGTCGAGCTGTATCTACCCGCCATAGCGGCCTGCAAGAAGCCGGGCGAGGCGTTCGCCTTCGCTTGCCAGACGCACTGACGCCTCCTGGCTGCCGTCGGTACAGGCGCGATGCGTCGCCGAATAGGCGCGGAAGCCGCGGTTATAAGCGCTGGTCAGGCGCTCGCGGCGCTGCGGCGTGCGGCCCTCAGTGTCGAGCAGCGCGGTCATGCGCACCAGCCAATCCTGCGCCTCCTTGCCGGCGCAAAGGGTGCGCAGATAGGCGAGCGAACCCATGATCTCGGCCAAGCTCAGGAGCTGCGGCTCGTAAGGCGGGGGTGGTGGCTCGCCCGGCTCAGTCGTGGGCTTGGGCGCGTTTGCGGCAGGGCGTTGCGTCTGCGCGGCAGCCTCGCCAAGCGAAAGCGCGACTATGAGCGCCAGTGCCAGGACCGCGCCCCGCCTCACGGGCCGCGCCCGGCATCGTGCAACAAGGCCTCGTCCAGCAAGGCACGGGCGCGCCTGAGGACGTCGCCGAGTTCGCGCGTCGTCGGCAAGCCGCCAAGGTGCAGCGGATCGGCCCACATCACGGCGCCGGCCTCCGGCCCGGTCGTCGGCTCGCCCGAGAGCCATTCGCCGACGAAGGAGGCGACGACAAAATGATGCGTGACGCCGCCCTTGGCGTCGCGGCCGAAGATCTCGACATGGCGGTTGAAGCCGAGGATGCGCGCCTTGACGCCGACCTCCTCCTCGAGCTCGCGCAAGGCGGCTTCTTCCAGGGTCTCGCCGGGCTCGACCTTACCGCCCGGCAGCGACCAGAGCTGGTCGGCCGGTGGCTTGGTCCGCGTCGCCAGCAGGACCTTGCCGTCGCGGAATACGGCGACGGAGGCCGCCAGAACCGGCCTTGCCGGCGCCTTGCCGACTGCTGGAAACCGGATGACCTGGCCGCTATCTCCCGTCACACGTGCTGCCCGCCATTAATGTGGAGCTCGGAGCCCGTGACATAGCTCGAGGAGTCGGTGCAGAGGAAATAGATCGCCTTGGCGACCTCGTCGGTCTTGCCGAGGCGCTGCAGCGGCAAGGTCGCGACGATCTTCTCCGTGCCGGGCGAGAGGATGGCGGTATCGATTTCACCCGGTGAAATCGAATTGACCCGAATGCCGAGCGGCCCGAAATCGGCTGCCATCTCGCGGGTCAGGCTGGCGAGCGCGGCCTTGGAGGTGGCGTAAGCCGCGCCCGCGAAGGGGTGGACGCGGGAGCCGGCGATCGAGGTCACGTTGACGATCGCGCCCTTGGCCGTCGTCAATTCGTCGAGCAGGCCGCGCGCCAGCATGATCGGCGCGAAGAAATTGACCTGGAAGACCTGGTGCCAGTCGTTGAAGGACGTCGTCGCGGCGCCCAGCCGCGCGCCCTTGGGTCCTTTGGGCGAGATCCCGGCATTGTTGACCAGCGCGTTGAGCTTGCCGCCCTCGGCGGCCAATCGCTTCTTGATCTCGGCGATGCCGCGCATCGTGTCTTCGGGGTCGCCGAGATCGATCTGGACGTGATCGGCGGCGCCCGAGGGCCAGGGGCATTTGTCGGAAAAGGCCTGGCGCGAGCAGGACAGGATGCGCCAACCTGCCATGGCGAACTGCATCACGGTCGCATGGCCGATGCCACGGCTGGCGCCTGTCAGCAGCATGACCGGGCGCTTGCCGGCCTCGGTCTTGGGAAAATCGAATTTTGGCATCGCCATGGAGACTATCCTCAGGGGTAGAGGCGCGTACGCGACCAGGGCTCGGCTGCCGAGGGGCGGCGGAACACGACGCGATCATGCAGACGGAATGCGCCGTCGCGCCAGAACTCGATATAGACGGGCTCGATCCGGAAGCCGGTCCAATGCGGTGGCCGCGGGATCGTGCCCAAGCCGAATTTCGCAGCATAGCTCGCGACCGCCTTCTCCAGCGCAAAGCGGCTCTCCAGGGGGCGTGACTGCTGCGAGGCCCAGGCGCCGATGCGGCTGTCGCGCGGACGCGACTGGAAATAGGCGTCGGCCTCGGCCTCCGTCACCAGCGAAACCGGGCCGCGAATCCGGACCTGCCGCCGCAGGCTCTTCCAGTGGAAGAGCGCGGCCGCCTTGCCCTGGCCGAGCAGCTCCTGCCCCTTCTGGCTTTCGGTGTTGGTGTAGAAGACGAAGCCGTCCGCATCATAGCCCTTCAGCAGCACCATGCGGCTATTGGGCATGCCGTCGGCGTCGACGCTCGACAGCGCCATGCCGGTGGGATCGTTCGGCTCGGACTTCGTCGCCTCCTGCAGCCAGTCATGGAACAGAGCGAATGGCTCATCCGCCTGGGTGAAGTCACCGGTCGTTAACCGTTCCACGTGCTTAATCCTTGCTGGTTCTAGGTAGGCGTCGGGCGAGCGCGATCTGTGATTTGGGATGTGAGAGCAAGTCTGTATAGGGCAGCGGCGGGGGCGATCCAAAGCCCTCCTGCGCGCTATGCATCCATGCGTTCGGTCATGGTCGGCGGGGCGCTCGGGCTGGCTCTGTTCGGCGGCGGCTGCTCGGTCTCGTTCCCGATCCTGGGATTGTCTTCGAAGAGCGAGGACGAGGTCGCCACGACATCCTCGATCCCGCCGATCCAGAGCCCCACTAAGGGCGGAGCGCTCACCTCGCTCGCCTCCGATCTAGGACCTGAGGACATGCGCCGGGCCGATGGCGCGATGGCCGTGGCACTCGACCCACAGGGCAACGGCGCGGCGGTGTCCTGGGACAATCCCCAGAGCGGCATCAAGGGCTCCTTCATCCCGGTCGGTGGCCCGTTTCTGCGTTCCGACGAGATCTGCCGCGCCTTTATCGCCAGCGTCCAGACGCAAACCAAGCCGGCCAAGCTGCAAGGCACGGCGTGTCGTCCCTCGGGCGGCGACTGGGCCGTCAAGGACGTCCAGCCCTGGAAAGGCCTGACCTGAGCGGCGGGCGGACGATCCTCGATCGCGATCTTTGCGCGGGATGTTGCGTTCAGGCCACACCATTCCCAGATATCGGGTTATTGGCGGAAGGCTGCTGGCGGCACACGGACGCCTGGCGTCTTCAGTCGTGCGAATGGGGTTTATGAATGCGCGATCCGTATCAGATTCTGGGCGTCGCCCGGTCGGCCAAAGAGGACGAGATCAAGAAGGCTTACCGGAAGCGAGCCAAGGATCTGCATCCCGACCGCAACCAGGACGATCCCAAGGCGCAGGACCGCTTCGCCGAACTCAACGGCGCCTATGAGATCCTCGGCGACGAGGCCAAGCGCAAGCAGTTCGACCGTGGCGAGATCGATGCTGAGGGCAAGCCCAAATTCGCTGGTTTCGAGGGGATGGGCGCCGGACGCGGCGGCCGCGCGGGCGGCTTTGAATTCAATTTCGGCCAGGGCGGCGGCCAGCCCTTCGGGCGTGGCGGGCATGATGCCGGTTTTGATCCGGCCGATATCTTCGGCTCGCTCTTCGGAGATGCGGCGCGGCGTGGCGCCCGGGCTAAGCCGGAGGCGCAGAAGCCGCCGGAGCAGAGTTTTACGCTGGAGGTGACGCTGGCGCAGGCGGTGGCGGGCGCGCCGCGCCGCGTCAGGCTGCCGGGCGGGCGCGAGGTCGAGGTCACGATTCCCGAGGGCGTCGCCGACGGCAAGGTCATGCGCCTGCGCGGCCTCGGCCAAGTCGACCCGCATTCGGGCGAGGCCGGCGACGTGATGATGACGATCAAGGTCAAGCCCGATCCGCGCTTCACGGTCGAGGGTAATGATCTGCGCACCCGCGTGCCGGTGCCGCTCGCCAAGGCGGTGCTTGGCGGCCCGCTGCATGTGCCGACGCTGACGGGCGCGGTCGAGATGACGATTCCGCCCCTGACCGGCACGACCCGGCAGTTCCGCCTGCGTGGCAAGGGGCTGAAGGGGGAGAAGGGCGCAGTCGGCGACCTCTTCGTCGCCATCGACATCGAGATGCCGGAATCGGACGCCGAGCTGACTGCGCTGATGAAGGCGCGCACGACGTAAGCGGTTGCGCTCGCGCTCTTTACGAGAGTGCCCGGGCTTGCCCGGCCATCGAAGCGCCGCAACTGTCGAAAACCGGTTTCCACTTTTCGGCGTCATGTTCTAAGAGACCCCTCCTTTTGTTTCGTTCCAGGGTCTCCGATGCCTGACGCCATCACCGCCGCCCTCCCGACCGCCAATCTGCTCAAGGGCAAGCGCGGCCTCGTGATGGGTGTCGCCAACAACCGCTCGATCGCCTGGGGCATCGCCAAGGCCGCCGCCGATGCCGGCGCGGAACTCGCCTTCACCTATCAGGGCGATGCGCTGAAGAAGCGCGTCGAGCCGCTGGCGAAGGAGCTCGGCGGCCATGTCGTCGGCCATTGCGACGTCACTGATTCGGCCTCGATCGACGCCGTCTTCGCCGAGGTCGAGAAGCTTTGGGGCAAGCTCGACTTCGTCGTCCACTGCATCGCCTTCTCCGACAAGGACGAATTGACCGGCCGCTATGTCGAGACCAGCGAGGCGAACTTCACCAAGTCGCTCCTGATCTCCTGCTACTCCTTCACCGCCGTGACGCAGCGCGCGGAGAAGCTGATGAGCGATGGCGGCGCCATGCTGACGCTGACCTATTACGGCGCCGAGAAGTGGATGCCGCATTACAACGTCATGGGCGTCGCCAAGGCAGCGCTCGAGGCGAGCGTGCAATATCTCGCCGCCGATCTCGGCCCCTCGAAGATTCGCGTCAACGCGATCTCGGCGGGGCCGATCAAGACGCTGGCGGCGTCGGGCATCGGCGACTTCCGCTACATCCTTCGCTGGAACGAATACAACTCGCCGCTACGCCGCACCGTGACGATCGAGGAGGTCGGCGAGACCGCCGTCTTCCTGGTCTCCGACATGTCGCGCGGCATCACCGGCGAGATCCTGCATGTCGATGCGGGCTATCATGTCGTCGGCATGAAGGTGCCGACTGCGCCTGACATCTCACTCGAACGCAGCGAGTGAGCGGGCGATTTTCGTTGTAACTTTGTTGTAACGTCGCCGCCGACCGGATATTATTTTCGGCGTTGGAGGCGTGTCATGCATAGTTCTCTCAAGAAGATCGGAAATTCGGCAGGCATTCTGATCCCCAAGCCCATGCTCGCGGAGATCGGCGCCAAGGCCGGCGACAGCATCGATCTGACCGTCGAGAATGGACGGATCATCATGCAGCTGGCCGTCAATGCGCCACGTGCCGGCTGGGCCGAGGCTTCGCGGCAGCTTGCTGCGGAAGGCGATGACGGGCTGGTCTGGCCCGAGTTCGCCAATGATGACGATGCCGAACTGAAATGGTGAAGCGTGGCGAGGTCTGGCTCGCGACGCTGGATCCCACAATCGGGAGCGAGATCCGAAAAACGCGGTCCTGTCTGGTGATCTCGCCGAACGAGATCAACGATCATCTGCGAACCGTGACCGTTGCGCCGATGACGTCCGCGAGTCGGCCGGCTCCCTATCGCGTTCCGTTGCGCTTCGACGAGAAAGATGGCCTCGTCCTGACCGAACAGGTGCGGGCGCTCGACAAGCGCCGTCTCGTCAAGCGTCTCGGTCAAGTGCCGGGGCCGGTCTTGAGCCGCGTACTGCAGATCCTGCGGGAAACCTACGAAGACTAGGCAGGATGCGAAAAAAGTGGGAACCGTTTTTCCCGTTGATCCTGCTCTAATTTTTTGATGAGAGCCGGATGATTTCAGATGAAATCACTCTGTGATGCCATCTGAAATCATCCGGCTCTAGCGTTTGCGGAATGGCGTTCAGTTGATCGCCTTGATGCTTCCGAAGATCGCGTCGAGTTCCTTGCCATGCGACTCGCGCTCCTCGTCGGAGCCCCAGACCGTCAGCATGATCATGCGGTTTTCGCCGGCGGGCAGCAGGATGAAGTCGACCTTCGTCGGGCCGTTGCCGTCCGTGGTGCGGTACTGGAAGATCGTGGCCGGAATGCCGTTCAAGGGCGCCTCGGCCTTGATCGGCTCGACCTTCTTGATCTTGTTGTCCTTCATCCAGGCATCGTTGTTGGCGAGCATCTTGTCGATGTTGCGCGCATCGGCAAACTCGACCGAGAAGAACACCGACTCATCCTGCGGACGGGCGGAATAGCCGTAGTCGATCTCCTGGGTCTTCCAGTCGTTCGGAACGGTGATGGTCACGGCCGGGTTCTTGGTCGGGACCGCGAAGTTTTTCGCAAACGCCGGCGCGATCATGAGAAGCGCGGCGACGACGGCGGCGAGGGGACGAGCGCGTGTCATGGTAGGTTCTTTCAAGCCAGGCTCCGACTTGTCGCCTGCAGCGCTTTTTTCTCTGCGCCGATGATCGAGATGACGCAACGTTTGGTGCGTGCTCACTTTCGATAACGGTTAATTAACCTAAGGGCCGAAAAGGCTCGCGCCGAGCGTCGCATTGTTCAGGAACCGGGCCGCGACCAACGCTGGCGAACCGAGACCTTGCCGCGATTGCGAGCAAGTGGCGGGGTGATTTGCTTCCGGCCTAGTCCAGCGCGCGCTCCAAGCGTTCGGTCGCCTCCGCGTCCTGCCTGACGGTAGGGTCGGCGAGCTTGTCGCGGAGCTTGGCTGCGGTCTGGCCACTGAGCGCCAACATGGGCGCGATCTCCGCCAGCGGCGCCAGGGCGAAGGCGCGCTCGGCCAGGCGCGGATGCGGCACCTGCAGGCCGGGCTGGTCGATCTCGTCATCGCCATAGCTCAGAATGTCGATGTCGAGCGTGCGCGGGCCCCAGCGCTCGAGGCGCTCGCGACCTTGCCGCTTCTCGATGTCGAGGACGAGGGCGAGCAACTCGATCGCCGGCAGGCTGGTTTCGATCAGCGCGGCCATGTTGAGGAATTCCGGCTGGTCGAGCCGCCCCCAGGGCGGCGTCCGGTAGACCGAGGAGATCGTCCCCAGCCTGATCCTGGGATGCGCGGCGAGGGCTTTCAGCGCCGCTGCAAAAGCCGCGACCGGATCGCCGAGATTGCCGCCGAGCCCGAGTGCAGCCTCAATCGCCACGCCGGTAGCTCAGCTTGATGCCGACGCTGGCGAGCGTGGCGTGGATCGGCGGGGCGGGCTTGCGCAGGGTGACCTCGACGCGGCTCACCGGGGGAAAGCCGTCGAGCACTGCCATCGCCACGGCGCGCGCCGCTGCTTCCAGGAGGTTGAAGCGCTTGGCGGTGAAGGCTTCCGTCACCACACCCACGACCTTGCCGTAATTCACCGTGTCGGCGAGGCTGTCGCTGATCGCCGAGGAGCGCAGGTCGGTCTCCAGCAGGAGGTCGAGCGTGAAGCGCTGCCCGAGCCGCTCCTCCTCCGAGAAGAAGCCGTGATAGGCGTAGATATCGAGCTTCTCGATCAGAATGCTGCCGGTTTCGCTCACGGGGCGCCCTTTGCGGTGTTCAGGCTGGCGGAATTGGCGATGGCGGCCCAGACTTGGAGCGCCTCGGTATGGGCGCGCACATCATGGGCGCGGATGATGGCCGCGCCTTGCGAGACGCCATAGAGATGGCTGCTGATGCTGCCGGCGACGCGCTCGGCGGCGACCTTCTGGCCGGTGATCTGGCCGATCATCGATTTGCGCGAGGCCCCGAGCAGGATCGGGCAGCCCAGTTCCTTCAGGCGGCTGAGATCACGGATCAAGGCGAGGTTCTGCACTGGCGCCTTGCCGAAGCCGATGCCGGGATCGACGACGATCTGGCTGTGCGGCACTCCGGCTAAGGTGGCGATGGCGATGGAGCGCTCCAGGAAGCGTAGCACGTCGTCGAAGATGTCGATGTCGGGATCGACCGTGTCGCGGTTGTGCATCAGGATCATGGGCGCGCCATAGCGCGCCGCGACTTCGGCGATGGCGGGCTCGCGCTGCGCGCCCCAGACATCGTTGACGATGGCCGCACCCGCGCTCAGCGCGGCCTCGGCAACTTCGGCCTTCCAGGTGTCGATCGAGACCGGCAGCGAAAGCGCGTTGGCGAGACCCGCGACCACGGGCCGCACCCGCGCGATCTCGGTCGCGGCATCGATCGCGGCATGGCCCGGCCGGGTCGATTCCCCGCCGACATCGATGATGGCGGCTCCCTCCATCGCCAAAGTGAGGCCATGCGCGATCGCCTCCTCCGCATTGGCGAGCAGGCCGCCATCGGAGAAGGAATCGGGCGTGATGTTGACGATGCCCATGATGAGCGGCCTCGCATCAAGGGCGAGGCTGTGGCCATCGGGCAAGGTGAGAGCCAGGGACATTCGAACCTGCTGCAGCAGCGAAGAGCCGCCTATATACGGCGCATCGGGCCTCGGCCAACAGAAAGCGACGGCGCTTGCCATGGCCGCGACGCATGACCGCCGCCCGCGAGGGACTTTGACGGGCAAAGCGCCAGCGTGCATGAGCCCCCACATGGTCTCGATCACGCTCCCGCAACGGCTCATTCTCATTCGCCACGGCGAAACCGAGTGGAATCGCGAAGGCCGCCTGCAGGGCGCCCAGGATATTCCGCTCAACGCTTTGGGGCGGACGCAGGCCGCGGAGGCGGCCGAGCGACTGAAGACCCTGGCGCCGGATTTCGCGGCGCTCGACTACATTGCCTCGCCGATGGAGCGGGCGCGCGAGACCATGGATATCCTGCGCGGCCAATTGCAGCTGGAGCCCGGGGCCTACCGCATCGACGAGCGCCTGCGCGAGCTGACCTTCGGCGATTGGGAAGGCTTCACCTGGCGCGAGATCCGCAAGAGCGAGCGCGAACAGGCGCAGATGCGCGAGCGCGACAAATGGGGTTTCGTCCCGCCAGGCGGCGAGAGCTACCGGATGCTCGCCGAGCGCATCAGGCCCGTGCTGGAGGAGCTGCAGCGCGAGACGGTCATCGTCAGCCATGGCGGCATCGCGCGCGCCGTGTTGGCGCTGGTTGGGGCGGTGTCGCCGCAGAAGGCCGCGCTCGTCGATATCTGGCAGGGCAAGATCCTGGTGGTGTCGGGCAATCAGGCCGACTGGCTCTAACAGGGCTGCTGGACTAGGCTGCCGTAGCGGTAGCGTGGGGAACCGAAGCGTTCATCACGGGTTCAGTCATGGTTTGGCAAGGTCGTTCTGCTAAGCCAGTTTCGTGCGGCGGTGGCATGCTCGGCCGGAAGGCACAGCGGGAAGAGCGCATCGGGGGGTGTGGCTCGCCCGTGTTTTTATGAAGGTGCGTCGCAGGGGTGCGAGTGCCTGGTTCGAGGGTGCTTTCCGCCTCGCTCCGGGATGTCGTGGTTCTGAGCGCAGCGGGGCGCAATGAACGACATCAGCAATTTGTCGGCAAAAACAGCCGTGATGGGCGCACAGCCGCTCGCGGCTTTGGCGGGCGAGAAGCGCCCGGACCTGATCCGAGACGAGGTGCTGGGCGAGATCTTCGCCGCGACCGTCGCAGCGCGCGGCGGCGAGACGGCCCTGCGCGATGGCGCGCGGAGCCTGAGCTATGCCGAGGTCTGGGCCGCTGCCGGGCGGCAGGCGCGGGGCCTGGCTTTTGCGGGCGTCGGTCCCGGCGATATGGTCGGCCTGTGGATGCCGCGTGGCATCGATCTCCTGATCGCGCAGATCGCGATCACTCGCTCGGGGGCTGCCTGGGTGCCGTTCGATGCCGAGGCACCGGTCGAACGCATTGCCGTTTGCCTGAAGGACGCCGAGGCCAAGGGCCTCGTCACCACAGCGGAATGGCAGGGCAGGGCGGCGGCCACGGGCCGCATCGTCTGGAGCCCCGCGGATCTGGCGGCCCGCGACGATGGCGTCGAGATGCCGGGGCGCGCAGTCGGCCTGACCAAGGACCACCCAGCCTATCTGATCTACACCTCCGGCTCGACGGGCACGCCCAAGGCGATCGTCATCAGCCATCGCAACATCTGCCATTTCCTGCGCTCGGGGAACGCCTTCTACGGCATCAGTCCCGATGACGTCGTGTTCCAGGGCGCTTCGGTCGCCTTCGACCTGTCGATGGAAGAGATCTGGACGCCTTATCTGGTGGGGGCGGCTCTCTATGTCGCGAGCCCCGAGACCATGGGCGACGCGGAAAAACTCCCGGCCCTGCTGACAGAGGCCGGCGTGACGGTGATCGACACGGTGCCGACCCTGCTCGGCATCCTGCCCTCGGACGTGCCTTCGCTCAGGCTGATCCTGCTCGGCGGCGAGGCGTTGCCGCCGGCTATCGTCCAGAAATGGTCGAAGCCGGGCCGGCGCATTCTCAACACCTATGGCCCGACCGAGGCGACCGTGGTTGCGACCGCGGCCGAGGTCCGTCCGGGCGAGGTCGTGACGATCGGGCAGCCGATCGCCAACTACACCGCCTATATCGTCAACGAGGCGATGCAACTGGTCGGTCCCGGCGAGCAGGGCGAATTGCTGATCGGTGGTCCCGGCGTCGCCAAGGGCTATCATGGCCGCCCCGAGCTGACGGCCGAGAAATTCATCGCCAATCCCTTCGGCGGGATCGACGACCCGGTGCTCTATCGCTCCGGCGATGCGGTCAGTCTTGATGCCGACAGCAATATCGTCTTCCACGGCCGCATCGACGATCAGATCAAGATCCGCGGCTTCCGGGTCGAACTCGGTGAAATCGAGTCGAAGCTCGCCGACGAGCCGGGCGTCAGTCAGGCCGCCGTGGTGCTGCGCACCGATGACGAGATCGAACGGCTCGTCGCCTTCGTCGTGGCCGAGCCCGGCGTGGCGGTCGACGGCGCCGCCTTGCGCGCGGCGCTGCGCGACAAGCTGCCGCCCTACATGGTGCCGGCGCATTTCGAGGCTGTGGGCTCGCTGCCGCGCATGGTCTCCGGCAAGGTCGACCGCAAGATGCTCAAGGCGGCGCCGCTGACGGCGCCGAGCGCGGCCGGTGAGCAGGAGCCGCCGCGCAACGCGACGGAAGCGGCGCTGCTGGACGCCGCCAAGCGTGTGCTGGGCGCGGCAAGCCTGCCGCTCGACGCCGATTTTTTCATGGATCTCGGCGGTCACTCGTTGCTGGCCGCGCGCTTTATCTCGATCGTGCGCGAGACGCCGGCCTATGCCGGCATCACGCTGCAGGATGTCTATGGCGCGCGCACGTTGCGCGGCATGGCGGCACTGCTCGACGGGCGCGGTATCGCCGAGGTCGAGGATCTCTCCTTCACGCCTCCGCCGCTCCTGCGGCGCTTCCTCTGCGGCCTCGCCCAGGCCGCGGTGCTGCCGGTCATCATCGGCCTGTCGACCGCGCAATGGCTCGGCATCTTCGTCACCTACATGATCATGTCGGGCGAGGATCTGTCGCTGCTCGGCCAGATCTTCGCGCTGCTCGGCGTCTATGTCGCGATCACCATCGTGACCGGGCTGATCGCGATCGCGCTGAAATGGATCGTGCTCGGCCGGACCAAGCCCGGCGTCTATCCGCTCTGGGGCGTCTATTATTTCCGCTGGTGGTTCGCGGCGCGCGTCGCCGGGCTCGTGCACATCAAATGGCTCCAGGGCACGCCGGTGATGCGGTTCTACTGGCGCCTGCTCGGCGCCAAGGTCGGCCGCGACGTCATCATCTCGGATTATGAGGCCGGCGCGATCGACCTGATCGAGATCGGCGAGGGCACCGCACTCGGCTCCAAGACCACCTTCGCTAATGGTGAGGCGATGGGCGACAAGCTGATCATCGGTCGGATCAGCATCGGCAAGGACGTGTCGGCCGGCGCCTCCGTCGTGTTCGGTCATGGCAGCGTCATCGGCGACCATGCCGAGATCTGCGATTTGAGCGCGATCCCGCCCCGGACCCATGTCGGCGAGGCCGAGATCTGGGACGGCACGCCCGCGCGCAAGACCGGCATGGTCGATCTCGCCTCGCTGCCGCCGCAGGCGCAGGCCAGCACCCGCCGGCGCGCCGCGATGACGGCCTTCTATGTCGCCATGCTGATCGTGCTGCCGCCGGTCAGCCTGCTGCCGATCTTCCCGGCCTTCTGGCTGTTCGACCAGATCGACGACTGGGTCGCGAGCTGGTCCGAGATCAGCTATCTCTGGTACCTGCCGCTCCTGACCTGGCCGACCGCGATCGGGCTAATCGCCTTCACTGTGCTGCTGATGGCGGGGCTGCGCTGGGTGATCCTGCCGCGCGTGACCTCGGGCTCATACTCGATCCATTCCGGCTTCTACGCCCGCAAATGGACCGTGGCGCTGGCGACCGAGGTGACGCTGGAGACGCTGTCCTCGCTGTTTGCGACGATCTATATGCGGGCCTGGTACCGCATCATGGGTGCGCGCATCGGCCAGGGCGCCGAAATCTCGACCAACCTCTCGGGCCGCTATGATCTCACCGGCATCGGCGCCGGCAATTTCATCGCCGACGAGGTCGTCTTTGGCGACGAGGACATGCGGCGCGGCTATATGCGTCTCGACATGACCCGGACGGGCGATCAGGTCTTCGTCGGCAACGATGCCGTCGTGCCGCCGGGCGCCGTCATTCCTGACCGTGTGCTGATCGGCATCAAGTCGAAGCCGCCCGCCAATGAGTTGATGCAAGCAGGCGACACCTGGTTCGGCTCGCCGCCGATCCGCCTGCCGACGCGCCAGAAGGTCGATCTCGGCGCCGACTGGACCTATAAGCCGTCGCTGCGCAAGCAGTTCGCGCGCGGCATCTTCGAGGCGTTCCACACCTCGTTCCCGGCGATGCTGTTCATCACCTTCGGCACGATCGCGGTCGATCTCGTACTGCAGCGTGAGATCAACCATCAGGATTGGCTCGGCCTTGCCGTCTCCTTCACCTTTGTCGCCACACTGATCGCGATCACGCAGGCGTTGATCTGCGCCGCGATCAAATGGCTGATGATGGGCGTCTACAGGCCGGTGATGAAGCCGATGTGGTCGTGGTGGGCGATGCGCACCGAGGCCGTGGCGGTGCTGTATTGGGGGTTGGGCGGCAAGGTGCTGTTCGATTATCTGCGCGGCACGCCGTTCCTGCCCTGGTTCCTGATGCTGTTCGGCGCCAAGTTCGGCAAGGGCTGCTGGCTCGACACCACCGACATCACCGAATTCGATTGCGTCAAGATGGGCGATTTCTGCACCATCAACGCCCACTCGGCCCTGCAGACGCATCTCTACGAGGATCGTGTCATGAAGGTCGGCCGGGTCCATCTCGGCAAGGGCGTCTGCGTCGGTGCCGGTGCGACCGTGCTCTATGACACCCATGTCGGCGACTACGCCCAGATCGGCCTTTTGACCGTGATCATGAAGGGCGAAAACCTGCCGGCGCATACGCGCTGGGAGGGCGCTCCTGCGGTGCCGGCGAAGGCGCCGGCGGGGCATTGAGGCCGCTGGGATAAAGGGCCTCCGATAGCTCGTCATCTTTGCGCGACAATGGGACAGGTGCCGCCGCTCCGTTGCTAGTGTGTCTGCGCCCGCGTAGCGTAAGGTCAGGCGCTGCGGGCGAGATCGGGTTCATGGGAAAATCGGTTGTCCTGGCAGCGGCGAGCGCTGTGCTGCTGGCGGGCTGCAACGCCCATACCGTCACGGTTCCGGCCGGTGGGAGCGCGATCGTCAGTCAGCTCGCCATGTTCCAGCTTCATGCCTGCACGAGCTGGGAGCCGCCGCGCGCGAAGCTGGACCAGCCGCCGAGCAATGGCACCGCCGCCATCGGGCAGATCAAGGGCGTCATCACCGCTCCGTCTCACCCCTGCGCCGGGAAGGTGATCGACCGCACGGTGGTCAGCTACACGCCGCGCCGCGGCTTCGTCGGTCAGGACAGCCTCTCGGTGACCTATGACTACATCACCAATGATGCCGGTGGCCGTGGCAACCAGACGGATACGGTGACGATTCAGGTTCGGTGATCCGACGTCCCGGGGCTATGTTTGACGTTCGGCGGCGGCTTTACTAAGTCCGCCACGTTGCTCCGCGTCAGGCTGCCCATGTCACACAACACCTTCGGCCATCTTTTCCGTGTCACGACCTTCGGCGAGAGCCATGGGCCGGCGATCGGCTGCGTCGTCGATGGCTGCCCGCCGCTGCTGCCGCTGACCGAGGCCGATATCCAGGTCGAGCTCGATCGCCGCCGGCCCGGCCAGTCACGCTTCACCACCCAGCGCCAGGAGCCGGACCAGGTGCGGATCATCTCGGGCGTCTTCGCGCGCGAGAGCGATGCCGTCCAGGTCACGACCGGGACCTCGATCGGGCTGATGATCGACAATGTCGACCAGCGCTCGAAGGACTATTCGGAGATCAAGGACAAGTACCGGCCTGGCCATGCCGATTTCACCTATGATGTGAAATACGGCATTCGCGACTACCGCGGCGGCGGGCGCTCTTCGGCGCGCGAGACGGCGATGCGGGTCGCGGCCGGCGCGATCGCGCGCAAGGTCGTGCCCGGCATGGTCGTGCGCGGCGCGCTGGTGCAGATGGGGCCGCACAAGATCGACCGCGGCAACTGGGACTGGAACGAGGTCGGGAACAATCCGTTCTTCTGCCCCGATGCCAAGGCGGCCCAGCTGTTCGAGAGCTATCTCGACGGTATCAGGAAATCCGGCTCCTCGATCGGCGCGGTGCTGGAGATCGTCGCCGAGGGCGTGCCGGCGGGGTTGGGCGCGCCGATCTATGGCAAGCTCGATGCGGAGATCGCCGCCGCCTTGATGAGCATCAACGCGGTCAAGGGCGTCGAGATCGGCGATGGTTTCGGTGCGGCCGAGCTGTCGGGGGAGGAGAATGCCGACGAGATGCGCGCCGGCAATGACGGCCGCCCGCTGTTCCTGTCGAACCATGCCGGCGGCGTCCTCGGCGGCATCTCGACCGGGCAGCCGATCGTGGCGCGCTTCGCGGTGAAGCCGACCTCCTCGATCCTGGCGACGCGGGCGACCGTGACGCGCACCGGCGGCGAGGCCGAGATGTTTACCAAGGGCCGCCACGACCCCTGTGTCGGCATCCGGGCTGTGCCGGTTGGCGAGGCGATGGTCGCCTGCGTGCTGGCGGACCAGTATCTGCGCCACCGCGCGCAGGTGGGTGTCGTGGAGCCAAGGTGGCCGTTTCAGCCCTAGCGGCCCGTGATTCTCGGGCCGCGCAGCGGACCCGAGAATCTCTGGCAGGGGAGGGTGCCTGTTCCGACAAGAGATGCTCGGGTCCAGCCCGAGCATGACGATGGGATTATGCATTTCAGCAATACTGAAATTTTTCTGCCGCTTCATTGCAACTGAAGCCGCCGCGCATTAGCTTGCGCTCATGAAACTCGACGCCTGGCTCCAGCAGAACAAGATCGGCCGCAGCGCCTTTGCGCGGCAGGTCGGGCTGTCGCCTGCGAGCGTCACCGCGCTCTGTAACGATCTGAGCGCTTGGATCTCGCGCGAAAGCGCCGAGCGTATCGCCGCCGCCACGGGCGGTTCCGTCACCCCCAACGATTTTCTCGGCCTTGTCGGGCCGCGGGAGGCTGCCATGTCCAGCAATGTCACCCAGGCCATCGAGGCTTTCGCGCGCGGCGACATCGTCATCGTCACGGATGATGATGATCGTGAGAACGAGGGCGATCTCATCATTGCCGCCTCGCTCTGCACGCCGGAGAAGATGGCCTTCATCATCCGCAACACCTGCGGCATCGTCTGCGCGCCGCTGACATCGGGCGAGGCGCGCCGCCTGCGGCTCGACCCGATGGTGTCGTCGAACGACGCCCCGCTTGGCACCGCCTTCACGGTCACGGTCGACGTCAAGCATGGGCTGACCACCGGCATCTCGGCCGAGCAGCGCTGCAATACGGTGCGCGCGCTCGCCAACGGCAATATGGGCGCGGCGGACTTCGTGCGGCCGGGCCACGTCTTTCCGCTGATCGCCAAGGATGGCGGCGTGCTGATGCGCTCGGGCCATACCGAAGCCGCCGTCGATCTCTGCAAGCTCGCCAGCCTGCCGCCGGTCGGTGTGATCTGCGAGCTCGCCAATGACGACGGCACGGTGATGAAGGGGCCGCAGATCACGGCCTTCGCCCAGAAGCACGGTTTGCAGCAGATCACGGTCGCGGATCTGATCGCCTATCGCCAGTCGCGCGAGAAGCTGGTCGAGCGGGTGCACTCGTTCCCGGTGAAGACCGCCTTCGGCGAGATGACCGGGCATGTCTACATCACGCCCTTCGAGGACACGCAGCATTTCGCCTTCGTGATGGGTAAGATCGGCGATGGCGAGAAGGTGCCGGCGCTGTTGCATAGAGCCAATGTCGTCGCCGATGTGCTCGGCGGTGCGCCCTCGATCCAGTGTGCGCTGAAGCGCTTCGCGCAGGATGGCCGTGGCGTGCTGATTTATCTGCGCGACGGCTCGGCCGGCGTGCCGATCAAGAGCGTCGAGGATGGCTCCGACGCGCAGCGCACGCAGCAATGGCGCGAGGTTGGGTTGGGCGCACAGATCCTGCGCGACATCGGCGTCGGTTCGATCGTCAACCTTGCCTCCTCACCGCGCTCCTTCGTGGGGCTGAGCGGCTTCGGGATCGAGATCGCGGACACGCAGCCGTTGGAGTGAGCGCGGCCGTCATTGCGGCTTCGCGAGCGGCCGGAGTTCGCGAGTTCGGGAGTGCTGCGACAGGTCCAGCGGCTTCGAGAACGCCGCGGCGAGATGCAGCATCGCTTTGCGGATCGCGGCGTTGCGCAGCTCGCGGGCAAGGCGGAGATGGTGTGCAATCAGCTCCGGAGTGACGATAGGACGGCCCATCATTTCGCCTCGACGGTTTTGGTCGACGACCAGGCTCGGCCCCGGATGACACTGCAGATCTGGAAGCTGTAGTCGCTGAAGAAGCTTTCGATCCCGCGCTTCTTGGCCTTGGCGTGCTCTGGCTCAACGCGCCACGCCTTGAGCGCCGCCTCGGTTTCGAACTCGACGATCGTCACCCTTTCGCCGTCCTCGGCGACAAAGCCCTTATGAGAAACGTACCCCGAAATGCCTCGGGCGAGCTCGCTCATGCGCTTGGCCATGGGGCCGTAATCCTCTTGAACTCCTGGATTGAGGCGAGAGCGGAAGATGGTGACGATCATGGCGGCGAGCCCCTCTGCAAGCGGAGCGGGATCGCGGCTCGTTCGGCCAACGCCCCGCAATGTCAGGGGAACGTGCGCCTCACCATAATATAAATCAAATGCATATATATAATTATGATTATGTTCGATTTGATCCAGGATCAAGCTTGGTTTTCAACGCGCTGGTCAGCAATTCGATCGCCGGATCGAAGCGCCCCGGTATTGCATTGCGGATCAACGTCACCGTTGCCGGCATGACGAAATCCAGCACATCGAGGATGTTCAGACCGTGCCGGTGCGGGCTCTGCTCGAACTGCCGGCGCGGGACGAGGCCCAAGCCGCCGCTATGGGAGAGCAGCGACAACTGAAGGTCTTCCCCAAAGATTTCCGCCCCGACCTGGATGGGCAGCTGTTGCCGATCGAAGGACCGGACCAACGCGGCACGGCATCCACAGCCCGGAGGATTCAAGAACCAGCTTTCTCCTGCCAGATCGCGCAGCCGCCATGGGCTGCCGTCCCGCCGGCTCGCAGATCTGGACGCCGACACGATGACGACCTGCTCGGCTCCGAGCGAAATCCGGAGCAAGCCGGCGGGGACAGCGTGCGCATCCGTCAGCAAACCCACCGCGCAATCAAGCGCGCCATTGCGTATGTCTTCAATGAGCGCAGTGCTCCAGTTCGAGCCAACTTGCAGCCGAATGCGCGGAAAGGTTCGGCGCAGAGCATCGAGTGGTGTCGTCAAGACCATCTCGCCCAGCCCATGGGCGATGCCGATTCTTAACTCGCCGGCCGGGTCGGCCGCGCGCGTTGCGCAGGCTTCCAACTCCGCAACGGCCGTGAGAACGCGCCTGCAATGCTCGAGGACATGGTTGCCGAGCGCCGTTAATGCGGCCGGCTTCACCGAACGATCGAACAGAGGATCATCCCCGATTGCAGCCTCGAAGTTCTGAATGCGCCGGGTCGTTGCCGGCTGGGTCAGGTTGAGCCGTATCGCCGCCCGGTTGACCGAGCCGGTTTCAGCAGCCGCCACAAAGGCTCGAATGTCCGCTATGTTCATGCGATCGGAGCATAAACGAACAATGTTTATGCGAGAAACTGGGAAAAGCCAGATTGCAGAGCAAAGTCACAATCTTGCAGTCTTCGATCGCGGTGCCTCTGGCGATGTGGGCCCAGCTACCCCCGCATCAGCGCCATGACATGGGCGGCGGCCGAGCGCGACAGGGCTTCGAGATCGTAGCCGCCTTCCAGGACGGAGACGACGCGCCCCTTGGCGCGGCGGTCGGCGATCTCCATCAGCTTCTGCGTCGCCCAGGTGAAATCGCCTTCCTTGAGGTTGATGTTGGCGAGCGGGTCGCGCCAATGCGCGTCGAAGCCGGCTGAGATGATGATGAGGTCGGGCGCGAAGGCTTCGATCCGCGGCAGCAGCGCTGCTTCGAAGGCCTCGCGGAACTCCTCGGAGGCGTCGCCTGCACGCAAGGGGGCGTTGACGATGGTGCCGTGCTGGCCGCGCTCGGAGGCTGCGCCGGTGCCGGGATAGAGCGGTATCTCATGGCTTGAAGCATAGAGGACGCTCGGATCATCCCAGAAGATCTCCTGCGTGCCGTTGCCGTGATGCACGTCCCAATCGACGATGGCGACGCGCTCGACGCCATGGGCCTTCTGGGCGTGGCGGGCGGCTATGGCGGCGCTGTTGAAGAAGCAGAAGCCCATCGCCTTTTCGCTCTCGGCATGGTGGCCGGGCGGGCGCGTGGCGCAGAAGGCGTTGGCGACGGCGCCGCGCATGACCTCGTCCACCGCGAAGGTCGCGGCGCCGACGCCGCGTAGCGCGGCCTCGACCGTTCCCGGCGACATCAGCGTGTCCGCGTCGATCTGGACGAGGCCGGTTTCGGGGCTGGCCGCAATCACGGCTTTCGCGAAGGCGGGCGGGTGGCAAAGCGTGACCTGCTCCAGCAAGCCCAGCGGCGCGGTCGCGCGAATCAGGCCCGCGAAGCGCTCATCCTCCAGCGCCTGCTCGATGGCGCGAATGCGCTCGATGCGCTCGGGATGGCCGGGCGGCGTCTCATGCTGGAGGCTGGCCGGATGCGTGATCAGGAGGGTCGTCACGGAAAAGGCGCCTCGCATTGCGGATTACGAAAGGTCAGCGTGGCCGCTTTGCAACGGTCAGCGTGGAAGCGCGCGAATCGGTCGCCACAGCGGGAACCAGATTGCGCCATCTATGTTACGAGCCTAGTGGTTCGCTCGATTTCTCCGTGCCGTAATTCGCGTTGGCGTCACAGAACGTTAACCTTCGATTCATCATAAAAGTCGCCGTAGGGCCGCTTGGATGGAATGCATGAAACAGACCGTGATCGTATCTCTGGCGCTGGCGACCCTTCTGGGAGCTTGCCAATACAAGAGTGTGAATGCGCCGGCCCTGTCCGCACGCGACGCCGAATATATCGCGCTGGTGCCGAAGTTCGAGCACTACGTCACGCAGCTTCCTTATGAGATCACCGATCCGACCGGGCTCGCGCCGGGCACGATCCTGATCGATACGACCGAGAAGTATCTCTACTATGTCGAGCCGAACAAGAAGGCGATCCGCTATGCGGTCGCCACCGGCGACGAGGCCTTCGGCTGGACCGGCGAAGCGGTGATCCAGCGCAAGGCCGAGTGGCCGCGCTGGACGCCGCCATCCGAGATGCTGGTGCGCTGGCCGCATCTGAAGCCTTTCGCCGGCGGCATGGAAGGCGGCCCGGAAAACCCGCTGGGCGCGCGCGCACTGTATCTCTACCAGAACGGGCGCGACACGCTTTACCGCATCCACGGCACCAACGAGCCCGAGACGATCGGCCATTCGGCTTCGTCGGGCTGCATCCGCATGCGCAATATCGATGTGGTTGACCTGTTCAACCGCGTGCCGACCGGCACGAAGGTGATCGTTCGCTGAAGGCGCGGCGGCGCCTGGCGCCGTCTTGACTTGGAACCACCGCGTCATCCTGGACAAGCCGCGTAAGCGGCGCAGCTCCGGGAACCGTCGTAGAGCGCTAAGCCCTCCGATGGATCCCGGGACGACCTTCGGTCTCCCAGGATGACGGCGCGGTTCCCAGCACGAACAGCAAACCTAAGCGCCACAGCTCCGAGCTAGAGCACTTGCTCTAGCTCATTGTTTTAACGCATTTTCTTCACGCGAACCGGTATCCACTTCGCTCGAAAACGCGCTAGCCCAGCTCCACCAGGACGATCTCCGGCGGCATGCCGAGCCTGACCGGCAGGATACTGGTGCCGATTCCCCCCGAAACGATCAGGTCGCGCCCGTCACTCTCGCGGATATGGCCGTAGGCGTAACGCTGGCCATAGCGCGAAGGCACGAGCGGCGCCCAGCCGAACAGTCTGACCTGGCCGCCATGGGTGTGGCCCGACAAGGTCAGCGCGATGCGCTCCGGCATGCGCACGAAGGCGTCGGGCTCATGCGCCATCATGATCACCGGCGTGCCGTCGTCATCGATCTGCGCCAGTGTCCCGCTGAGGTCGTCGACGCCATGAGGCAGGCCCTGGACGCGCGGCAGGAAGGCGATCTGGTCGCCAAGGCCAGCGAGCCAGAGCGGGCCCGCCGCCGTGTCGAGCTTCATTGCACGGTTTTCCAGAACGGCGATGCCGTTTCCCGCCAGCGCCGCGCCCACCTCGGTCGGGCCGGAGCGGGCGGTTTGTGCCGGCGTGTCGTGCCACCAGTCATGGTTGCCCAGCACGGCGTAGACGCCGTCCTTGGCCTGAAGCCGTGCGAGCTCCCCCGCCCAGGCCTGCATGGGCGGGTCCGAGGCGCGGCGCGCGCGGCTCGCGACGAAATCGCCGAGCAGGAGCGTCAGGTCCGGCTTGAGTGCATTGGTCCGCGCCACGATGTCGGTGACGCGCGAGAGCGGGACGTGCAACCCGCCGATGTGCAGATCCGAGATCACGGCCAGGCGCAAGCGCCGCCCAGAGGGCCAGCCGCGCGGCGTCAGGCCATAGCGCGTCACGCGCAGCTGCTCGGGCTCCCAGGCTGCGGCATAGCCGGTCGTGCCGAGGCCGGCGAAAAAAGACCGGCGAGAGCTTGGAGAACTCTGCGCCGGTCAATCATTGAGGGTCTCGAAGAGTTTTCGAAGATCAGTCGTCGAAGCCATCGCGAAGGACACCGGCAAGCCGGGATGGTTGATCCTTCGCGTCGTCATCCAACGCGGCTGATGTGCATCTCGTTCCATCGGCGACTGCAGGAAAGGCGATCGGACGGAGACGAAAAGCATCGACTTCCCTGGCGGATGTAATGTGGAAGCCCGCGCTCGCTTGTGTCGTTGCACGAGATATTGGGTGAAATCATGGCCGTGGACGTCGTCGATTGTAGCAAGGCTGGTCGATTGTAGCAGGCCGATGGTTCCTGGCCACCGGTCGACATCATACTGACAAGCGATCCCGCCGCTGGCGCGGCGGGATCGTGATGTCTCCGTGTCGAATTGTATGCGGCCGTAACCAGCCGCCACAATCATGAACGACGGGCGTGGCTCAGGCGGCGAGCAGGCCCTCGGCCTTGGCCCAGTTGAGGGTCTTGTTCAGGGCGCGCTCATAGCGGTTGAACATCTCCTCGATTTCGGCCTCGGTGATGATCAACGGCGGGCAGAAGGCGACGCGGTCACCCATGGCGCGGGTGATCAGGCCTTCTTCCTGCGCGAAGACCACCGATTTGGCGCCGACGCCCTTCTTGGCCTCGAACGGGGCCTTGGTCTGCTTGTCCTTGACCAGCTCGACACCGCCGATCAGGCCGACACCACGCGCTTCACCGACCAGCGGATGCTCGCCGAGCTTCTCCAGCCGCGTGACGAAGGTCGGGGAGACCTTGCGGACATGGTCGACGATCTTCTCGCGCTGGTAGATCTCCAGCGTCTTGACTGCGATCGCGCAGCCGACAGGATGGCCGGCATAGGTGTTGCCATGGCCGAAGACGCCGATCTTGCGGCTCTGGTCGACGAGCACGTCATAGACCTGCTCGCTCAGCATCACCGCGCTGAGCGGGAAATAGGCCGAGGTGATCTGCTTGGCGAGCGAGATCGTGTCGGCCTTCATGCCATAGGTCGTGGTGCCGAACATGTTGCCGGTACGGCCAAAGCCGGTGATGACCTCGTCCGCGATGAAGAGGATGTCGTATTTCGCCAGGATCGCGTTGACCTTCTCGAAATAGCCTTCCGGCGGCAGGATCGCGCCGCCGGCGCCCATCACTGGCTCGGCGATAAAGGCGGCGACCGTGTCGGGCCCCTCGCGCAGGATCATCTCCTCGAGCTCGGCTGCAAGCCGCGACGAAAAATCCTGCTCGCTCTCGCCGGGTTCGGCGAAGCGGTAGTGATGCGGGCAGGAGGTGTGCAGGATGCCCGGCAGCGGCAGGTCGAAATCGATATGATTGTTGGGCAGGCCGGTCAGCGAGGCCGAGGCGACGGTGACGCCGTGATAGCCCTTCAGCCGCGAGATGATCTTCTTCTTCTGCGGCCGGCCGAGCGCATTGTTCATGTACCAGACGATCTTCACCTGGGTGTCGTTGGCGTCCGAGCCGGACGCGCCATAGAAGATTTTCGAGATCGGAACCGGAGCGATTTCCTTCAGCTTCTCGGCCAGCTCGATCGCCGGGTCATGGCTGCGGCCGCCGAAGATATGGGTGAAGGGCAGCTTCTTCATCTGCTCGGTGGCGGTCTCGATCAGCTCCTGATTGGAGTAGCCGAGCGAGGTGCACCACAGCCCCGCCATGCCCTCGATATATTCCTTGCCGGCGGTGTCGTAGACATAGACGCCCTTGCCGCTCTCGAGCACGAGCGGGCCGACCTCGCGATGCGTCGCGAGGTTCGTATAGGGATGGACGAGGGTCTCGATATCGCGGACGGCGAGGTTGGACAGCATCGTGCGGTTCCCGATCTTTATGGATTGCTTATGCGAGCATAGACCGGGTGTGGCGCAAAAGCTGAGCGATTTTCACGCAAGCCTGCGCAGACTCTGGCGCGGGGCGGCATCGCCGCGTCAGGATATTGAGCGGGTTCCGGGCGGGGCGCGATAGCCGGCGCCGGAGCGCTCCAGCATGGCGCCGACGGCGATCGCCATGCGGTCCTCGCCGGCCGCCGCGATGACCTGCACGCCGAGCGGCAATCCCGCCTTCGAGAGCTGCACCGGCACGCTCAAGGCAGGCAGGTCCGCCCCTGTGGCGAGCGAGGCCCAGAGCAGGAAATCGAGATAGGGGCGGGGTTCGCCGTTCACGCTCAATCGCCTGGCATGGATGTCGGGCGCGTGGTCGTGCGGGATCGCGGCCACGGGTGCGGGCGGGCAGAGCAGCACATCGTGACGTGCGAAGAAGCTGGCCCAGCGCCGCTTCAGCGCCAGCCTGCGCTGGGAGAGTTGCTGATAGAGGCCCGGCGTCATCCGCGCGCCGCGCGCCTGCAGGGATTGATGCGAGAGATCGTTGGGGCTGAAGCCTGAGGCCTGCGCCTGGATGCGGGCGCGTATCTTCGGCGGCAGGCCATAGGCGACGACGGCGTGGTTGAGTAGGGCATAGACCTCGAAGGCCTCGGCGAAGCGCAGCGAGGGCCGGGCGGTCTCGTCGACGGTCGCGCCCGCAGCCTGCAATTGCCGCGCCGCCTCGCGCACTGCGTCGGAGACTTCGCGATCGACCGGGGCGAAGGGGTCCTCGGCCCAGAGCGCCACCCGCAGGCCCTGCGCCGTCTCGCGCCGGGGCGGTGTCAGCACGGGGCCGGGCGTGGTCGCGTCGCGCGGGCCAGCCAGCACCGGCAGGATCATATCGAGATCCCCGGCCGTCCGGGTGATAGGCCCGGCGACAAGGAGGTCGGGATTGCGCAGCGTGCGCCGCTCGGGCGGCGGCGGAATAGCGCCCCAGGTCGAGACCAGCCCCCAGCTCGTCTTGAGACCGAAGACCCCGCAGGCATGGGCCGGCCAGCGGATCGAGCCGCCGAGGTCCGAGCCGAGCTCGAAGGCGCACATGCCGGTCGCGACTGCCGTTGCTGCACCACCTGACGAGCCGCCGGGCGAACAGGCCGCGTTCCAGGGATTGTTGGTCACGCCATGGGCCGGATTGTAGCTCTGGAAATCGCCGGAGAAGACCGGGACATTGCTCTTGCCGATGATGACGACACCGGCAGCGCGCAGCCTTGCGACGGCGGTCGCATCCTCCGCCGGGATGCGCTCGCGATAGGCCGGCAAGCCGCCGGAGGAGGGCAGGCCGGCGACATCGAAGGCGTCCTTGATCGTGATGGGCAGCCCTTCCAAGGGGCGGGCTGCGCCGGAGGCGATGCGCCTGTCGGATTCGCGCGCCGCGGCGCGGGCAAGGTCGCGATCCTGCGTGATGATGGCGTTGAGGCCGGGATTGAGCGCGTCGATGCGGGCGAGGCTGGCTTCGAGCAGGTCGCTGGCGGTGAAACGGCGCGCGAGAAGCGCTTCTCTCAGGCTTACTGCGGAGGCTGTGAGATCGATCGTCGCGCTCATCTCGCAGCCTTCTTCATCCGCGCTTGCGCGTCAGCTGGCGTCGACGGCGCGGGCCAGGTCGCGCCAGGCCTTGACCAGGCGGTCGAGCTCGGTGAGGTCGTCGCCTGGCAGCTTGCCCAGCGTGTTGGCGACGAAATCGCGCTGCGCGGCAATGCCGGCCTCGGCCAGTCTGCGGCCTTCCGGGGTCAGGTGCATCGCATAGGAGCGCCGGTCGCCCGCGATCGCCCGGCGTTCGACGAGGCCTGCCTGGACGAGGCGATCGGCGAGACCCGAGACATTGCCCTTGGTGACGTAGAGCCGCTCGGCGAGTTCGCTCTGGCTGATACCCTCGCGCTCGGTCAGCGTCGAGAGCAGATCGAATTGCGGGATCGAGAGCCCGAGCGCCCGGATACGGGCCGTCATCTGGATGAGCATGCGCTGGTGCAGCCGCATGAAACGGAACCAGACGCGATCGGGCTCGGCAGGCTCAAGGCTCGGGGCGAAGTTGGAGGCGGACACAGGCTTCTGGCTCTCCGGGCTGAATTGATACGACCTAAACCATCTCGCTCCCGGGCGCGAGCCCCGCTTTCATATCCGCGCGGCTTGCGCCTATTCTGCCCGCAATAACAAACACGATTTCAGGGGAGGCACCGATGCTCGGCTTGATGCAGGACTGGCCGCTGCTGCTGCACCGGATCATCGACCATGCCGCGATCCAGCACGGCACACGCGAGGTCGTCAGCCGGGCGGTGGAGGATGGACGTTTGCGGCGCACGACCTATGCGCAATTGCGCCAGCGCGCCTTGCAGGTCGCCAAGCGGCTCGGCCGCGAGGGCATGGCACTGGGCGACAGGGTGGCGACGCTAGCCTGGAACACGGACCGCCATCTCGAGCTCTGGTACGGCATCAGCGGCATGGGGGCGATCACGCATACGGTCAATCCGCGCCTGTTCCCGGAGCAGATCGCAGGGATCATCGACCATGCCGGTGACAGGATGCTGTTCCTCGACCTGACCTTCGTGGCCCTGGTCGAACAGTTGCAGGTGAAGATTCCGAGCGTCGAACGCTTCGTCATCCTGACCGATGCCGCCCATATGCCGGAGACCTCGCTCAAGGGGGCGGTCGCCTATGAGGATTGGCTGGCCGAGGCCGATGACGATTTCGCCTGGGCGAAGCTCGACGAGAACACGGCAGCCGGGCTCTGCTACACCTCGGGCACCACGGGCGGCCCCAAGGGCGTGCTCTATTCGCATCGCTCCAACGTGCTGCATGCGCTCGCCTGCGCGACGCCAGACTATCTCGGCCTGTCCTCGCGCGACACGGTGCTGCCCGTGGTGCCACTGTTCCACGCCAATAGCTGGTCGTTGGCCTATTCCGCGCCGATGACCGGAGCCAAGCTCGTCATGCCGGGAGCCAAGCTCGACGGGGCTTCGCTGCTGGAGCTGCTGGAAACGGAAGGCGTGACCTGCACGGCGGCGGTGCCGACGGTCTGGCTCGGCCTGCTCCAGCATCTGGAGGCGACAGGTGCGGGCCTCTCCACGCTGAAGCGCGTCGTCATCGGCGGTTCGGCCTGTCCGCGTGCGATGACGGAGGCCTTCGAGCGCAAATACGGCGTCACCGTTTCGCATGCCTGGGGCATGACCGAGATGAGCCCGATCGGCTCGTTCTGCTCGGTCAAGCCGATCTATCAGCATCTCGAAGGCGAGGCGCTCTACGACCTCAAGGTCAAGCAGGGCCATCCGCCCTTCACCGTCGAGTTCCGCATCACCGACGATGCGGGTAAGGACCTGCCCTGGGACGGCGCGACCTTCGGCCGGCTCAAGGTGCGCGGGCCCGCCGTGGCTGGCGCCTATTTCCGCCGCGAGGACGAGCCGATCCTCGACGAGCAGGGCTTTTTCGACACGGGCGATGTCGGCACCATCGACGCCGCAGGCTACATGCAGATCACCGACCGCTCCAAGGACGTGATCAAGTCAGGCGGCGAGTGGATCTCCTCGATCGATCTCGAAAACCTCGCGGTCGGTCATCCCGATGTGCTCGAAGCTGCGGTCATCGGCGTCGCCCACCCGAAATGGGACGAGCGGCCGCTCCTGGTGATCGTGCCCAAGCCCGGCCGGACGCCGGGCAAGGACGAGATGCTCGCCTTCATGACCGGCAAGATCGCGAAATGGTGGCTGCCCGACGATGTCGTGCTGGTCGAGGCGATCCCCCACACCGCAACGGGCAAGATCCAGAAGACGGCGCTGCGCGAGCAGTTCAAGGATTATCGTCTGCCGGGGGCGTAACGGGGAGGGCTGCGCCCCGGCTCGCAGTGGATTCGGCCGATTTCCAGCGCAAGAGGCCGGAGGGCCGGCCTCCTCATCGCTGGCGGGCTGACGCCGGAGATTGGCAGCATTTGCGCAAGAGGGGCCCGGAGCGAGCGGTCAGCGACATGTGATCGCGGCGACGACCCCCAAGGTCCGAGTCTCTGTCAGATCAGGCGCGGTCGCCTTGCGTTGGGCGGGATGTTCAGAACTCTTCTCGCTTCGCGATTGTGACGCGGATATGCCGATTCCTGCTTCGCTGGCTTTCTGCGATAGGATCGAACGCCTCTACGCATCTGCGAATGGAAAGCCACATCTGCCAATGGAAAGCATTGTGGGCCGCGAGATGCGACCTGTGCCTGCGCTGTGGACGTTCTACGTCAAGGTTAGTATTGGCGGTTGTGCTGGTCACTGACGCTGATGCTGCGAGACATGGCGCGAACTTGCTTGAGCAGTCCGTGGAAAAGCGCAAATACGCCAAGCGTAGCGAGGATGAGCGGCCATCCCGCGCTGACGAATGCGATCGCGATCGCATCACTCCAAGTGACGCGGCGCATCGGCAACTCCACGATCGAGTTCAGGCCGAACCACGCACCGCCAGCTCCATAGATCAGCGCGAGCCAGATCATGAGAACGCTTCCAATATACCGCGTCTCAATCGTAACATTAAACTCTTGGTAATCATAGCGCTGGATTCCGCTTCGGCAGGAAACAACCGGGGCCGGCATCTGCTTTGCGAGGCCTGCCGCCGACGCCCGGAAATTTAGGCGCTGGGCGGCGGATTCTTGGTTTGGGCCTGGCAGAGAGCCATCGTCGGCTTGTGATGGGCAGAGAAACCCTGCTGCTGATGCCTGGGTTGTGGCGGCGGCTCGCAGATTTTCGCCTTGTTCCGCCCCTAGCGTTCGACGAGCCTGGGCTGCCAGCAGCATGAGCTTCGTGCTAGTCAGCCCAGATGGTTTCTGCCCAGATCGTTCCTGCCCAGGTCGTTCTTGCCCATAGTCTTCCCGCCTATCCGGAGTCAGCATGTCGAACGCGTTGCGGGTTCTCCGCATTGAGACGAGCCCCTTTCCCGATCAGGAGCCCGGCACGTCCGGCCTGCGCAAGGCGGTCCCGGTTTTCCAGCAGCCGCATTATCTTGAGAACTTCGTTCAATCGATCTTCGACGCCGTCCCGGAATTGCGCGGCGGCACGCTGATTCTGGGCGGCGACGGCCGCTTCCATAATGCCGAGGCCGTCCGCGTCATCGTCGCCATGGCACTCGCCAATGGCGTTGCGCGCATCGTCGTGGGTGAGGGCGGGCTTTTGTCCACGCCCGCGGTCTCGGCGCTCATTCGCAAGCGCGGCGCGCAAGGCGGCATCGTGCTGTCGGCGAGCCATAATCCCGGCGGGCCGGATGGCGATTTCGGTATCAAGTTCAATGCCGATAATGGCGGGCCGGCAGCGCCCGTGGTGACCACGGCGATCTTCGCCCGCACGCGGGAGATCACGACATACCAGATTGCGGATGGTCTCGAACTCGCGCTGGGAACGATCGGGACGACTACGCTCGGTTCGGGCCAGGTCGTGGAGGTGATCGATCCGGTTACCGACTATGTCGCTTTGATGCAGATCCTGTTCGATTTCGACAGGCTGGGCGCCCTGTTGCGCTCGGGCTTCCGGATGCGGTTCGACGCCATGAACGCGGTGACCGGCCCCTATGGCCGGCGCATCTTCGAGGAGCGCCTGGGCGCGCCTGGGGGCAGCGTCATGAACGCGGTGCCGCTGCCCGATTTCGGCGGGCTGCACCCTGACCCGAACCCGGTCTATGCGGCCGAGCTGATCGCGGCGATGGCCGGGGCGGAGAAACTCGATTTCGGCGCGGCCTCCGATGGCGACGGCGACCGCAATCTGATCGTGGGACCCGGCGGCCAGGTCGTGGCGCCAAGCGACAGCGTCGCGATCCTGGCTGCCAACGCCCATCTCGCGCCGGGCTATGCCGCCGGCCTTAAGGGCGTCGCCCGCTCGATGCCGACGAGCCGCGCGCTCGACCGCGTTGCGAAGGGGCTTAACCTGCCGCTCTACGAGACGCCGACAGGCTGGAAGTTCTTCGGCTCGCTGCTCGATGCGGGAATGATCTCGCTTTGCGGCGAGGAAAGCGCGGGGACGGGCTCAGATCATATCCGCGAGAAGGATGGCGTCTGGGCCGTCTTGCTCTGGCTCTCCATCGTGGCGGTACGCAAGGAATCCGTGACCGAGATCGTTGCCGATCATTGGCGCCGCTATGGCCGCGACTACTACCAGCGCCATGATTATGAGGAGATCGACAGCAAGATCGCCAACGATCTCGTTGCCGCGCTCAGGGGCAGACTCGCGACTTTGCCGGGCCAGAGCTTTGCCGGCATGACCGTCGCCACAGCCGACGAGTTCAGCTATCGCGACCCGGTCGATGGCTCCGTGACCGAGCGCCAGGGCCTCCGCATCCTGTTCGACAATGACGCCCGCATCGTCTTCCGGCTCTCGGGGACCGGCACCAAGGGCGCGACGCTCAGGATCTATCTGGAACGCTTCGAGCCGGATCCGGCGCGGCACGGGCTCGATCCCGCGGTTGTGCTGGAGCCCCTCGCGAAGGCTGCCGCGGCGATCACGGAACTGGCGGAGCGTACGGGCCGGACGGAGCCGACGGTCGTCGCCTAGCGCTGGATGAACCCCGCGCGAACCACGCCGTCATCCTGGCCGGAGCCCTCGGGTCCGATCTTCGATCGGCCCAAGGATAAACTCCGCGGAGTGCCGGGATCCATCGGAGGCCGCTGCACTCTACGCTGGATCCTGGGTCGACCTTCGGCCGCCCAGGATGACGGCGTGTTTCCGTTCGACGCTAACGCACCTCGTTGACGTAGATATGGGCGCGGGTGGTCGCGCGGTGCTGGCCCAGGATGGTCGGCACGCCGGCCTGGTCATAGGCCACTTCCTCGATCGTCAGCACGGCCTCGCGCCCGGTGAGATCGAGCAGGGCGGTGTCCTCGTCATTGGCGAGATCGGCCGCGATCTGCTCGCGCACGGCCGAGATGCGGACGCCGTAGCGCTCCAGCAGATGTAGGTAGAGGAGCTGGGGCAGGGCGGCGGGATCGCGCGGCAGGCCGGGCACGCGCTCCGCCGCGAGGACCAAACGGTCATGCATCACCGGCTTGCCATCGGCATGACGGATGCGATGCAGCTTCACCACCTCGGCATCCGGCTTGATTTGCAGCAGCGCGGCCTGCTCGGGCGTCGCTTGCGCATGCTCCACGCTGAGCATCTGGCTGGTTGAGCGCGTCAGGTTGCCATCGGCGCGATGCAGCCGGAAATACTGGAAGAAGAAGCGCAGGCTGTGATGCGGGCTGCGGCCGGTCACCACCGTGCCGGTCTTGCGCCGGCGCGAGAGCAGGCCTTCCGCGACGAGATCGCTCATCGCCCGGCGCACCGTGCCGACCGCAATGCCGAAACCTTGGGCAAGCGCCGTTTCGTTGGGAAGCACCATGCCCGGCTGCCATTCGCCGACCAGGATGGCCTCCGACATATGGCGCTTCACCTTCTCGTAAAGCGGGGCCGCATCGCTATTGGCCAGGTTGGGAAGCGTAGGCTGGGCGTGTGCCCGTTGCGTGGCGGGTTCTGAGGCAGCGACCGTCGTTTTTTTGGCATTGACAGCAGGCATGCGCTCGTTCCTATTTCTATATAGTTTATATGAAAGCGAGGTTCTTGCAAATGGCGATGCCAGTTCGGCCCGCACGGCGTCTCCATCGCAGATCGCGGCTGCGCGCGACAAGCGCCGTCTCGGCGCGCTGATCGCGATGACCTCCGCTTCCGCTTGGATACAGGATGTTTCCGCCTTGGCGCCGGCCATGGCGTGGATCGCTGATGCGGTTGAAAGCGCTGCCAACGATCTCGGCGCGATGATCGCAGTCGATACCTCCTTTCCGCCGGGGCGGGGCTATGACGCCTTCGCCGATCTGATGGAGGGGCTGGTCGCGCCGCTCGGCTTCGCGCATGAGCGCGTCGTGGTGCCGGACGGGCTCTGGCAGGTGCCGGGTGGCCCGGCATTCGGCCCCCGGACCAACCTCATCGCGACGCGGCGCAGCGGCAAGCCGGTCTGCGGTCTGTACTTCCATGTCGACACCGTGCCGGCCGCGCCCGGCTGGCAGGGCGATCCGCTGCGCATGGCGCGCGAGGGCGGCACGCTGATCGGGCTTGGCGCTGCCGACATGAAGGGCTGCATCGCCGCAGTGCTGCTGGCGCTGCGCGCGGCGGAGGCCTGCAATGTCACCCTCGCCTATGATCCGATGCTGCTGCTCTGCACGGACGAGGAGGGCGGGCTCTATCCGGGTATCCGCTATCTCGCCGAACAGGGCCGCCTCGAAGGCCATGTCCTGAATTTCAATGGCAGCGCGGAGGCCCGCATCTGGGCCGGCTGCTTTGGTCTTTTCAACCTGCTGGTCCGGGTGCGCGGCCAGGCAGTGCATGCCGGCGAGGGCAATCGCTCCGGCTCCGGCATGAACGCGATCGAGGGCGCACTGCCATTGCTCAACGCGCTGTCGGTGCTGAAGGCGCGCGTGGCGACGCGCATCTCGGCCCTGCCACCACCGCCGGGCAAGCCGGCGCTGGCGGCGCAGCTCAGCATCGCGACGATCAATGGCGGCACGGCCGGCGGACAGGTGCCGGCGCTGCTCGAACTGACGCTCAACCGCCGCTATGCGCCCGAGGAGCGTTTCGAGGAGGCGTTGGCGGAGATCGAGGCTGTGGTCCGTGAGGCGGTCGCGCAGACACCGGGCCTGTCGGTCGAAACCGCCCTGGTCGGTCATCTCGCCCCGACCTCCGATCCGGCCGGGCCGCATTGGCCACGCTGGCAGCGTGCGATGGGGCAGGGCTTTGGCTACGCGCCTGAAGAGTTCCGCAAATGGGGCGCTGCGAGCTGCTCCGATTTCGGCTGGGTCCAGCGCACTACTGGCATGCAGGAGGTGCTGCTCGGCGGGCTTGGTCGCCCGAGCCGCAACATCCATGCGCCGGGCGAGCACACCACGACAACCGATATCGTCGCCCTGGCGCGCAGCGTCCTTGCCTATCTCGCTGCCGATTTCGCGCCCGAACTGATCCCCGAAAACACCTCGTCCCAAAGCTGAAGGAGCGCCCCATGCCGAGCGTCAATCGTCGCCATTTCCTCGCCGCCTCCGCTGCGCTCAGCGGTTTTGCCATGACCGGCTTCGATGCCGCGGCGCAGGCCCAGCCTCCCCGCCGGGGCGGTACGCTACGCGTCAGCGTCGACCAGGCCGTGGCCAAGCTGAACCCGCTCGTGACCCGGGTGAACCCGGAATACCTGGTCTCGGAACTGCTCTATTCCGCGCTGACCCGTCTCAAGGTCGATATGAGCGTCGAGCCGGACCTGGCCGAATCCTGGAGCAATTCCGCCGACCTGCTCGAATGGACCTTTGTCCTGCGCAAGGGCGTGACCTTCCATGACGGCAGTGCCTTCACGGCCGCTGACGTGGTTGCAACCTTCGAGGCGATCCTCGACGCCAAGACCGCCTCGCCGGCGCGCCAGAATGTCGGCCCGATCAGCAAGGTCGCGGCCAAGGACGACGCCACCGTCGTCTTCACGCTCTCGGCGCCTTATGCCGATCTGCCGGTGGCGCTGGCCTATACCAACGCCAAGATCGTGCCCGCCGCGGTGATCAAGGCCGGGCTTGGCCGGCTTGATCGCGAAGCTGTCGGCACCGGCCCGTTCAAGCTGGTCTCCTTCGAGCCGGAGCGGCTCATCGTGGTTGCCCGCAACGATGCCTATTACGACAAGGCGCGGCCCTATCTCGATCGTGTCGATGTCGTGGTCTATCCCGACATCAGCGCCGAAAGCTCGGCTTTGATCGCCGGCGACACCGACCTGATCTCGACCGCCCAGCCGACCGAATATGGCCGTCTGGAGAAGGCCGCCGGCGTCAAGGGGCTGCGCGTGCCTTCGGGCCAGTTCTGCAACGTCAATTTCGGCTGCGACACCAAGCCCTTCAATGATGTGCGCGTGCGCCAGGCGCTGGCCCTGACAGTGGACCGCACCGCGATGGTCGATTTCGTCACCGAGGGTTACGGCACGCCGGGCAACGACACCCCGCTCAACGCCGCCTATCGTTTCTATTCCGAGCAGGCGCTGAAGAAGCCCGACATCGTCAAGGCCAAGGCGCTGCTGACTGAGGCCGGCTATCCCAATGGCATCGAGGCGACGCTGATCGCCTCCGACCGTCCCTCGCTGCGCACCCAGATGGCGGTCGCGCTGCGCGAGATGGCCAAGCCCGCCGGCTTCCGCATCAATGTCGAGACGATGCCGCATGCGACCTATCTCGATCAGGTCTGGAAGAAGGGCTCGTTCTATGTCGGCTTCTACAACATGCAGCCGACGGCCGACGCGATCTTCGCGCTGCTCTACACCTCCAACGCCGCCTGGAACGAGACGCGCTGGAACAACGCCGCCTTCGACAAGGTGGTGAACGAGGCGCGTGCGACTGTCGACGAGGCCAAGCGCCGCGAGCTCTATGGGCAGGCGCAGGCACTGATGAACGCCGAGGTGCCCTCGATCATTCCGACCTTCTTCGATCTGCTCGCCGCCCGGCGCGACTGGGTGCAGGGCTATGAGTTGCATCCGCGCGGCGCGGTGTTCCGGCTCGATCATGTCTCGCTGGGCGCCAATGCGCCCAAGCGCGCCTGAGGGGTCAGCGCGCGTGTCGCCGGCCTATATCCTCAAGCGTATCGTGCTGGTCGGCTACACGCTGCTCGTCGTCTCGCTCATCGTCTTCGCGATCACCCAGATCCTGCCGGCTGATGCTGCCGTCATGATGCTGGGCGAGAACGCGACGACTGAAGCGCTCAGCGCGCTGCGCGCCAAGATGGGCCTTGATGCGTCGATCTGGGCGCAATACGGCCATTGGCTGGCCGGCGTGCTGCGCGGCGATTTCGGCGTCTCGATGCGCACCGGCCAGCCGGTCGGACCGGTGATGATCGAGGCGCTCGGCCGCTCGCTGCTGCTCGCCTTGTTTTCGATCGTGCTGATGCTGGTGCTGGCCTTGCCGCTGGGCATCATCGCGGCTGTCAGGCGTGGCCGCATCGCTGATCTTCTGGTCAGCGTGGTCTCCTATATCGGGGTCTCGCTGCCGGAATTCGTCACCGCCACGCTGGTCGTGCTGGTGTTGGCCGATTGGCTGCAATGGCTGCCGGCGACGGGCTATGTGCCGCTGACCGAGAACCCGCTGCAGGGTCTCAGGCATCTCGTCCTGCCGGTCCTGACCATTTCGGTCATCCTGATCGCGCATGTCTCGCGCATGGTACGCTCGGAACTGGTCGATGTGCTGCACACCGATTATGTCCGCGCCGCCCGCCTCAAGGGACTGCCGAAGCGCACGGTTCTCTACAAGCATGCGCTGCGCAATGCGCTGCTGCCGACGATCACGATCGTGGCGCTCGATGTCGGCTACCTCCTCGGCGGCGTCATCGTGGTCGAGGAGATTTTTGCGCTGCCCGGCATCGGCCGCCAGCTCATCGTCGCGATCCAGAGTCGCGACCTGCCCTCGATCCAGGCCGGCGCGCTGATCATGGCCGCGACCTACGCCATCGCCAGTTTCCTCGCCGACATCGCCTATGCCCGGCTCGACCGGAGAATCCAGTATGATTGAGCTGTTGCGCCGCGTGCTGCGCTCGCCGCAGGGAGCGCTCGGGCTCGTCCTGGTCGGGCTGATCCTGCTCGTGGTCATCCTGGGCCCATGGATCGCGCCTTACGACCCCGAAAGCCTCGCGCCCCTGCAGCGCTACAAACCACCGAGCGCGCTGTTCTGGCTCGGTACCGACCAATATGGCCGCGACATCCTGAGCCGCCTGCTGCATGGCGCGCGCGCCACCGTGGTGATGGCGGTGTTCGCGACCGCGCTCGGCACGCTGGCGGGCGCCGTGATCGGCACGATCTCGGCCTTTCTCGGCGGCCGCAGCGACGAGGCGATCATGCGCACCGTCGACGCGGTGATGGCGATCCCGAGCCTGTTGCTGGCGCTGCTGATCGTCAATCTGCTCGGCAAGAGCAGCGTGAACGCGCTGCTGGCCATCGCCATCGCATTCACGCCCGGCATGGCGCGGGTGACGCGCTCGGTCGCGCTTGCCGTGCGCAAGCAGGATTATGTCAATGCCGCCATCGCGCGCGGCGAGAGCGCGCGCTTCATCGTCTGGCGCGAGATGCTGCCCAATGTCGTGGCGCCGATCATCGTCGAGATGACGATCCGCGTCGCCTTCGCCGTGATGCTGTTTGCGACGCTGAGCTTCCTTGGGCTGGGCGCACAGCCGCCGGCCTCGGAATGGGGGCTGATGGTCGCCGAGGCCAGGCGCTTCATGCATCTGAGCCCGTGGATGATCCTCTGGCCGAGCCTGGCGGTGGCTTTTGTGGCGATCGGCTTCAACCTGCTGGGCGACGGCCTGCGCGACGCGCTCAACCCGCGCACATGAGGCCGACCATGACGCCGATCCTCGACATCGCCGGCTACTGCCTCGACTACGCCACGCCCGCCGGCTTCACCCGCGCGCTCGATGCGGTCACGCTCAGCGTTGCCAAGGGCGAGGTGCTCGGCCTCGTCGGCGAATCCGGTTCCGGCAAGACCTCGCTCGCCTGGGCGATCATGCGCCATCTGCCGGAGAGCGCACGGGAGGCCGGCCGTATCCGGCTGATCGACAAGGACCTGACCACGACCAGCGAGGCCGAGATCGAGGCCATCCGCGGCCGGCGCATCGGCATGGTCTTCCAGGATCCGAGCACCTCGCTCAATCCGACCTTGCCGCTGGGCGAGCAATTGGCCGAGGTGCTGGAACATCATCGCGGCCTGACGCGCAAGCAGGCCTGGGCCGAAGGCGAGGCGATGCTCGCCCGCGTCGGCCTGAAGGTTCCAGCCGAAATGATGCGGCGCTATCCGCATGAGGCCTCGGGCGGCGAGAAGCAGCGCGTGGTCATCGCCAGCGCCTTCGCCTGCCAGCCCGAATGCATCATTTTCGACGAGCCGACGACGGCGCTCGACGTCATCACCGCCCGCCAGATCCTTGATCTCTTCGGCGAGCTGCAGGCGCAGACCGGCGTCGCCTCGCTCTACATCTCGCATGATCTGGCTCTGGTCTCGCGCGTCGCCAATCGTGTCGCGGTGATCCATCGCGGCCGCATCGTCGAGCAGGGCGAGGTGGAGGAGGTTTTTGCCTCGCCGCAGGACGCCTATACCCAAAAGCTGCTCGCGGCCGTGCCGCGCCCGGATCATCGCCTTGTCGGCGCCGGGCCGGGCTCCGAGGCGAAGGCGCTGGTCGAGGTCGACAAGGTCAGCGTTCGCTATGGCCGCAAGCCCTTCCTTGCGAAGCTGCTCGGCCGCGAGAACACCCAGTTCACCGGCAATCGCGACATCAGCCTCTCCGTGCGTGAGGGCGAGATCCTCGGCATCGTCGGCGAATCCGGCTCGGGCAAATCGACGCTCGCCAGGGCGCTGACGGGGCTGAACCCGTTCGAGGGCGAGATCCGTTTCGCCGGCCGCCCGATCAGCGGATTGAAGGATATGGACCGTGCTTATCGTCGCGATGTCCAGATCATCTTCCAGCACCCCGATTCCTCGCTCAATCCGCGCCAGCGCATCCGCGAGATCCTGTCGCGGCCGCTCGCGCTCTACGGCACGGACGCGCAGCGCAAGGATGCGAATGCGGTCAGTGAGTTGCTCGAACAGGTGCGTCTGCCGGCGGCTTACGCCGAGCGCTATCCCCACCAGCTGTCCGGCGGCGAGAAGCAGCGCGTGGCGATTGCGCGCGCCTTCGCCTCGCGGCCGAAGCTGGTGATCTGCGACGAGATCACCTCGGCGCTCGACGTGTCCGTGCAGGCCTCGGTGGTGGAGCTTCTAGTCGATCTGCAGAAGCGCTTCGGCACCGCCTATCTCTTCATCACCCATGACCTCAACCTGGTGCGCCAGATCGCGCATCGCATCGCGGTGATGTATCGCGGCGACCTCGTCGATCTCGTCGATGTTGCCGAGCTCTCGGGCGGGCAGGTCCATGCCTATACCCGCTCGCTGATCGAGGCCGTTCCGGCCCCAGCCGCTCCCGCATCTGAGCTTCCAAGGATTTGACGATGGATCGCGCCGCCCTCCTGGCTCGTCTCGACGAGAAAGCCGCCCTCGATTTCCTCAGCGCCATGGCGCGCCACAAGAGCTATTCCGAGACCGAAGGCGAGCGCGTGCTCGCCGCCTTCATGGCCGAGAAGATGCGCGAGATCGGCGTCGAGGCCGAATTGCAGCCAGTCGTCGGCGAGCGTGTCAACGCCATCGGGCGCTGGAAGGGCACGGGCGGCGGCAAGAGCCTGCTGTTCAACGGCCATCTCGACACCAACCCGGCGACCGAGGGCTGGACGGTCGATCCCTGGGGCGGGCTCGTCGACAAGGAGTTCATCTACGGCATCGGCGTCTCCAACATGAAGGCGGGGGATGCTGCCTATTTCTGCGCGGTCAAGACGCTGATCGACGCCGGCGTGAGGCTGAAGGGCGATGTCGTCCTGACCTTTGTCGTCGGCGAATTGCAGGGCGGCGTCGGTACGGTCGCGGCGATCCGGAACGGGGTGAAGGCCGACTACTTCATCAATTCCGAGCCGAGCGACCTGCAGGCCATCACCATGCATGCCTGCGCCTTTACCTTCGTGATCGAACTCACCGGCAACACCCGCCATCTCTCCAAGCGCGAACAGGCTGTCGATGCCATCGTCGCGGCCTGCGACCTGATCCCACGCCTCAACGCCATGACCTTCTCCGGCGCGAAATCCGACGAGCACCGCTCGATCAACCGCGTCCATGTCGGCGTGGTTCGCGGTGCGCTCGGCAAGGAATTGCATGAATGGCGCGCGCCGCAGGTCGCGGACTTCACCCGGATCAAGGGTTCGGGGCGCTATGCGCCGGGCCAGACCGAGGCCGGCGCCATCGCCGATATGCGCCGCGAGCTCGATGCGCTGGAGGCGCGCTTCCCCGGCTTGAAAGCGGCGATCCGCACCGAGAAGGAAGAGGGCCACAGGTCGATGCCGGCCTTCGAGGTCGCCAGGGACGCCCGCATCGTCAAGACGATCAACGCCGCCTATCAGGAGGTGCGCGGCGAGGCGCAGCCGACAGGCGCGATTGCGCCTCCCGGGTTCTTCGGCACCGATGCCGGCCATTTCTATGCGGAGCTCGGCATGGAAGGCATCGTCTGCGGTCCGGGCGGGCGCTACAACACCATGCCTGACGAGCGCGTCGAGATCGTCGACTACCTCGCCATGATCCGGATCTACATGCTCTGCATCCTCGATATCTGCGAGATCGCCTGAGCAATGTTCGCGCCCCAGGAGTTCACGCTTCGGGAGTTCGCAAGCCGCGTCGCCAGGGCGCGGGCCGCGATGACTGATGCCGGCGTCGATCTCTTCCTGATCGACCATGCCGAATGCCTGGCCTGGCTGACCGGCTACACCGTCTCGGAGACGATGTATCGCGCGGCTTTCCTGCCACTCACGGGCGAACCCTGGTTCGTCCTGCGCGATCTCGATGCGCAGCCTTGCCGCAACGCCTGCTGGTTTTCCGATATCAGGGGCTTTGCCGATACGGCCGAGCCGCATGCTGTGATGGCCGAGGCGATCCGCGCCCGGGGCCATGCCGCCTCCCGGATCGGGGCCGACCACAACTCCTATGGCTTCACCGCTGCGACACGCGACCGGCTCCAGGCGCTTCTCCCGGAGGCACGTTTCGTCGACATGCCGGGTGCCGGCGACCTGCTGCGCCAGGTCAAGTCCGAGGCCGAGATCGGATTGCTCGCGCAGGCGGCCGGGATCGCCGACAAGGCCATGGCGGCCATCGCGGCCAGGGCGCAGCCAGGGTTGTCTCCGCGTGCGGCGGCCGCGATCGCGGCTGCGAGCTTCCTCGAGAATGGCGCCGATACCGGCGAGACGGGGCCGATCGTGCCCGGTATCGGCGACCACGAATTCCTGCATGGCGTGATGACCGCACAGCCGCTTGATGATGGCGACGTGCTGCATGTCGAATTGATCCCGAAGGTCGCGAATTATGGCGCGAGGCTGATGCGGCCGGTGCTGATCGGCTCGGATCGGCGCGGGCTTGCGCCGCTCGCCGAGCGGCTCGTCGCCTTGCAGGATCGGCAATTCGCGGCGATGCGGCCGGGTGCGCGCGCTGGCGAGGTCGACGCCGTCTTGCGCGAGGCGGTGCTCGCTGAGCGCCTGCGGCCGGCCTACGACAATGTCAGCGGCTATACGCTTGGGCTCTACGCACGGACGCCGCGCCCGAGCGATTTTTCACGCGTCTTCCTGCCCAATGCGACATGGCGATTGGAGGAGGGCATGGTCTTCCACATGTATGTCTCGGCCGGCGGGCTCGGCTTCAGCGAGACCGTCGTTGTTCGCGCGGGCGGCGGGGAACGATTGACCGGGATGGCGAGGGGGTTGCTGCGGGCCGGCGGCCCGCAGCTCTCCTGACCGAGCCTCTCAATCGATCCGCGACAAGGCGGCCTCGATCGTCGCGAAGATCGTCTCGATCTCGCCGGGCGCTATGATCAGCGGCGGCGACAGCACGAGCGTGTCGCCGGCATTGCGGATCAAGACGCCGGCCTCGTAGCAGAGCTTGGCGCAGGCGCCACCGCGCGCGCCCTCGGCGCCGGGGCGTGGCGAGAGATCGATGGCGCAAAGCAGCCCGGCCGTGCGGATGTCCGCGACATGTGGCGCGCCCTTGAGGCGGTGGGCGCGATCCTCCCAGAGCGGCAGCACGCTGCGCAGGCGCCCGAGCAGATCCTGTTCGGCGAAGACATCGAGCGTCGCGAGCCCCGCCGCGCAGGCGAGTGGATGGGCCGAATAGGTATAGCCGTGGAAGAGCTCGACCGCCTCCGGCGGCCCGGCCATGAAGGCCTCATAGACATGGCCGGCGACGAGTACGCCGCCCATCGGCACGGCGCCGTTGGTCATGCCCTTGGCGCAGCTCATCAGATCGGGCTTGACGCCATAGGCCTGTGCCGCGAAGGGCGTGCCCAGCCGGCCGAAGCCGGTGATGACCTCGTCGAAGATCAAGAGGATGCCGTGCTTGTCGCAGATCGCGCGCAGGCGTTCGAGATAGCCCTTCGGCGGCGGGTATACGCCGCCCGAACCGGTGACGGGCTCGACGATGACGGCAGCAACGGTCGTGGGATCATGGATCTGCAATAAGGTCTCCAGCGCCTCGGACGCGCTCACCCCGCCCTCAGGCTGGCCACGCGAAAAGGCCATGGTGGCGCGGTCATAGGGCAGCGGCAGATGGGCGACATCGGCGAGCAACGGACCGAAGGCGGCCTTGTGGCGGCCGATGCCGGCGACAGAGAGACCGCCAATGCCGACACCATGATAGCTCTTGTGGCGTCCGATCAGCTTGGTGCGGCCGGCCTGACCCCTGGCGTGGTGATAGGCACGGGCGATCTTCAGCGCGGTGTCGACGGCCTCCGAGCCCGAATTGACGAAGAAGACATGGTCGATGCCCTCGGGCGCGAACGCGCAGAGCCGCTCCGCATAGGCTTCCGCGGCTGGGTGGCTCATCTTGAAGGAGGAGACGAAATCGAGCCGGCCGGCGGCCTCGCGGATGGCCTCGACGATACGGGGCTGGCCATGGCCGGCATTGACGCACCAGAGCCCGGCCATGCCGTCGAGGATGCGCCGGCCTTCCGGCGTGACGTAATGCATGCCCTGCGCGCTCTCGAACAGCATCGGCTCACTCTGGAAGCCGCGCATCGGCGTGAACGGCATCCAGAAGGCATCGCGCCGGTTGGCGAGGTGAGGCTGGGGCGGGGCGGCATGGGCGGTCATGATCGGTCCTCGGCGAAGCGGGACGCTCATGATGTCTTTATTAAATACAAAAGACAATATCTGTTCGATGGCGCCGTTTCGGGTTCAGAGCCGGATGCGGAAAACCGGTTCCCGTTTTTTCGCATCCGGCTCTCGGTTTTTGTTTTGACGCGTTTTCTTCACGCAAACGCTTCGCGTTTGTCGCGAGGGAACCGGTATCCACTTCGCTTGAAAACGCTCTAGTCAAACCCGTTGGCGCGGCGGAGCTGGCTGGCCCGCTGAAGATGGCTGCGCATCAGGGCCGAGGCGAGTTCGCGGTCGCCGGCCTCGAGACAGTCAAGCATCTGCAAATGTTCGCGGCAGTTCACCACGACGCGCTCGAAGCCGAAGACCCAGTCGTAATTGGACAGGCGGCGCAGCTGGTTCTGTCGCTTGATCGCCGAGTGGATGTAGCGGTTGCCCGAGGCCGCTGCCAATCCCTCGTGGAAATCGGCGTTCATCTCGTAGAAGCCGATGCTGGAGGCTTCGCGCCAGGGGCGCTCGAGCGTCTCGCGATGATGGGCGCGCATTTCGTCGATCCAGCCTTGTTCGAGCGAGAAGCCGGGCTCCAGCAGTGCCATGGGCTCGATCAGCAGGCGGAAGCGGTAGCGCTCGTCATGGGCTGAAGGGTCGCGCAGATCGTGCAGGAAGCGCCAGCCATAGCCGGGCTTGCGTTCGACCATGTCGAGGTCGGCGAGGCGGGCGAGGAGGCGCTGCACCTCTGGCCGGCCGAGGTCGTAGCGCCGCATCACCTCCAGCTCGGAGATGTCGTCGGGAAGTTGCCCGGCCTCGCGGTCGCGAGCGATCCTGACCATGGCGAGCTCGGTCGCGTCGGGATTTCCGCCATTGCCCGCGGTCATTGCCGGCGTGCTCAGCAACTCGACGCCCTTGTTGGGGTGGCGCCGAACGACGCCTTGCCCGGCGAGATAGTCCAGGGCGGCGCGGACCGGCGTGCGCGAGACGTTCAGGCGGCGCGCGGCGCTGTTTTCGTTCAGCCAGGCGCCGGCCTCCAGGCCATCCTCGCGCACCATCTGGAGGATGCGCTCGGCGATGTCCTGCTGCAGCCGGGTGGGGGTGGTCATTGAAAAACTCTTGATTGTCTTAGTTGGCAATGAAATACATTAAGGATTGACGATGCGCCAGCGCGCTACGCGGAGTCCCGACCATGGTTGAACCTTGCCCCTTCGTCGACGTTTCGGGTTCGCCCTATGAGCGCGGCCGCCAGCATGGCGCCGCGGTGCCGCAGCGCGTCAAGCGCTCGATCGAGCTCTATGGCGGCCAGCTTGGGGATCTCGGCTATGACGCCGCCGCGAAATCGGCCCTGATCGCCGAATTCGCCCGCGAGATCGAAGCCTTCGGTGCGCATTACATCGAGGAGATGCGCGGCATCGCCGACGGCGCCAAGGTGCCGCTCGAAGACATCGTCATGATCAATGCCCGCACCGAGGTCATCGCCAAGGCCAAGCTCATCAAAAGCACGCCGATCGCCGAGACCGAAGAGCTCGACGATGGCTGCACCGGCGCGGTGATCCTGCCCGAGCGCAGCGCCAGCGGCGAATTGATCCACGGCCAGAACTGGGACTGGAAGGCCGAATGCGCGGAGACCGCGATCGTGCTGCGGGTGCGCCGCGAGGATGGGCCGGATTTCCTGACCTTCGTCGAGGCCGGCGGCCTTGCCCGCTGCGGCACCAATGCGGCCGGCATCAGCATCACCGCGAACTATCTCGAATCCGAGCGCGATTTCACGCAGGTGGGCGTGCCGCTCGCCCTGATTCGCCGCAAGGTGCTGGAGCAGGAGCATCTCGCCTTCGCGATCAAGGCGGTCGCGACCACGCCCAAGGCCTGCTCGAACAACATGATGCTCTCGACGGTGAAGGGCTTCGCCATCGACTTCGAATGCGCGCCGGATGAGGCCTTCCCGATCTATCCGAGCGAGGGGCTGATCGTGCATGCCAATCACTGGGTTGGGCAGGTCGCGCTGACGAAGCTAAGGGATACCGGGACGCCGCGCGTCCCCGAGAGCTTCTACCGCGACTGGCGCGTGAAGAAGCTGCTCGACGAGGCCGGCGAGAAGCTGACGGTCGCTGATCTCAAGCATGCCTTCTTCGACGATTTCCTCACCCCTCATTCGGTCTGCCGGCCGCCGCGCCTCAACGATGCCGGCAATCTCTCTGCCACCGTCGCGATGGTGATCATGGAGCCGGCCAAGGGGAGCATGGAGGTTGCGCTGCTGCCGGCGCTGAACCGGGTCTTCACGCGCTACAGCCTGACGGACGAGCCGGTCACGCTCGCGCAGGCCGCCGAATAGCGGAAGCCACACGCCGGCCGAACAGCTCGTCATAAAAAGAGGGGAACATGCCGATGCGTCGTTGGAATTCGTGGTTCGCGAGGCCTGCAGCAAGGCCTGCTGGGAGTCTCGCGGCAAGTCTCGCCGCCGGCCTGGTGCTCGGTGTGACGATCGCCGCTTCGGCGCAGGCGAGCAGCCTGCGTGTCCAATTGCCCTTCGACATCCGTTCGATCAATCCCGGCGTCAATCGCGATCACAACACCGACGGCGTCGTGCTCCACATGGTCGAGGGCCTGGTTGCCTATGGCGAGGATGCCTTGCCCAAGCCGCTGCTGGCCGAAAAGATCGAGATTTCAGGCGATGGCAAGACCTATAGCTTCACGCTGCGCCAGGGCGTGAAGTTCCATAACGGCGCCAGCCTGAGCTCGGACGACGTGCTCTGGAGCTGGAACCGCTACATGGACCCGAAGACGGACTGGCGCTGCCTGTCCGAATTCGACGGCCGCGGCACGGTGAAGGTCGAAAGCGTGACGGCGCCTGACGCCCGCACCGTCGTGTTCACGCTGGACAAGCCGAGCGCGCTGTTCCTGACCTCATTGGCGCGCACCGACTGCGCCATGACCGGCATCCTGCACAAGGATTCCGTCAAGGCCGATGGCAGCTTCGACAAGCCGGTCGGCACCGGGCCGTTCAAGCTCGGCGAGTGGAAGCGCGGCGAATACATCAAGCTGGAGCGCTTCGCCGACTACGCGTCCCTGCCGGGCAAGATCGATGGTTTGACCGGGGCGAAGCGACCGCTCGTCGACGAGCTTCGCTTCGTCATCATTCCCGACAGCGCCACCGCCAAGGCGGCGCTGGAGCGCGGCGATGTCGATGTCGTCCCCGACGTCGCCAATGCCGATGTCGCCGAACTCAAGAAGGGTGGCAAGGTTTCGCTGTCCGTCGTCTCCAGCATGGGCCTTGTCGGTTTGATCATCCAGACGCGCGACCCGGTGATGGGTAACGTCAAGCTGCGCCAGGCCATTGCGGCGGCAATCGACACCGACGAGCTCGTCGGTGCTGTGACGGACGGCATCGGCAAGCCCAATCAGTCGATCGTTCCGGCGCTTTCGGCCTATCACGGCCCGGTCGAGCAGCAGGGCGTGAAATACGATCCCGCAGCGGCGAAGACGTTGCTCGCAGAGGCCGGCTACAAGGGCGAGAAGATCGTCATGCTGGCCAACAAGCGCTACACGAACAGCTTCGACGCCGCCGTCATCGCCCAGCAGATGCTGAAGACGGCCGGGATCAATGTCGAGATCGAAGTGCTGGAATGGGCGACGCAGCTCGACCGCTACAACAAGGGCAATTACCAGATCCAGGCCTTCCCCTATTCGGGGCGGCTCGACCCGTCGCTCTCCTTCGAATCGATCACCGGCCCGAAGGACAAGCAGCCACGCAAGCTCTGGGACGATCCGCAGGTGCAGGCCCTGCTCGACAAGTCGATGGTCGTTGCGGGGAAGGCCGAGCGCCAGGCGATCTTCGACGAGCTGCACAAGCGCTTTATCGCCGATGTGCCGATGGTGATGCTCTATAACGGCATCGTCAGCGGCGCCTTCTCGAAGCGGGTCAAGGGCTACACCTCGTCTTTGACTTCGCTGCCCCGGCTCTGGGAGGTCTCGGTCGATGGCTGAGCGTGCGCCTGGGCCTCGATCATGTCCTTGACGATATGATGGGCGATCAGCCCGGCGAGGCGCGTCGCGTCGCCCGCACGCAGCGCCTCGACCATGGCGTGGTGGTCGCGGTCGCTGTTGAGCAGCGCCTGATGCGAACTCCAGACGGTGACGGAGGAGCCGCGCGAGCGGTCCCTCAGCCCCCAGATCGTCTCTTCGAGCACGGGGTTGCCGCAGACCGCGTACATCAGATGGTGGAAGGCGCCGTTGATTTCGCTCTGCTTGATGCGCGTGCCGCTCAGGACCGCCTGGCTGAAGCGCTCGGCGAGTTCGCTCAAGCGCGCGATCGTCGCGGCATCGATGCCGGCGACGATGCCGGGCGCGGCGGCAGTCTCCAGGATGATGCGGGTGTCCCGGATCGCGCGCTGGGTCTTCAGGTCGATCTCGGCGACACGGTAGCCGCGATTGGGAACATGCTCGATGGTCTTGCGGACGGCAAGTTCATCAAGCGCGCTGCGCACGTCGAAACGCGTCGCCTTGAAGGCCTCTTCGAGGTCGATCTGGCGCAGCCATTCGCCTGGCCGGTAGGCGCGCATATGGATCGCTTGCGCGATCTCGCTGGCCAGCGCGCGCTTCTCTTTTTGGCGGGTCGGACGAGTCGTCATCGGGTGTCTTTAGCAGATTCCAGATTTGTCGCATCGGGGCGTTGCGAGCCCTACAATAACATGCAACATAATTGGCGCCAATTATTACGCCAATCGAAAGGCGCATCATGACCGCTCCTGCAACCGCCTCCTCCCAGCCGGAAGATGCCGCCGCGATCGCCCGCGCGCTCTACGATCTCGGCCCCACGGCGGTGATCGCCTGCAAGGCCGATCCACGCTTCAGCTATTGCCTCTATGTGCCCAAGACGCTGGGGCAGGGCGGTGAGCAGCCGGAACTCGTCGTGGCCATGCACGGCACCGGGCGCGGCTTCACCGGCTATCGCGACGCCTTCGAGGAATTCGCGCGCTGGAACAACTGCGTCGTGCTGGCGCCGCTGTTTCCGATCGGCGTGCTCGGCGACGATAATCGCGACGGCTTCAAATATATGCGCGAGGGCGAGATCCGTTATGATCATGTCCTGCTCGCCATGGTCGACGAGGTGGCGCAGCGCTACGGCCTGAGCATCGATCGCTTCGCCCTGTTCGGCTATTCCGGCGGCGGCCATTTCGCCCATCGCTTCCTGATGCTGCAGCCGCAAAAGCTCTGGGCCTGCTCGATCGGTGCGCCGGGCTCTGTGACCCTGCTCGATCCGACGCGCGACTGGTGGGTCGGCACCCGCAACATGGCGCAACTCTTCGGAGTGGCACCCGATATCGAGGCGATGCGCCAGGTTCCGGTGCAGATGATCGTCGGCGCGGCCGATCTCGAGACCTGGGAGATCACCCACAAGCAAGGCGGCCGCAACTGGATGCCGGACGCCAACCATGCCGGCGCGACGCGTCCCGAGCGGCTGGCAAGCCTGCAGACATCCTTTGAGGCCGCGGGCGTGTCGGTGCGCTTCGATCTCGTGCCCAACATGGCCCACGACGGCCTGAGGGCCGTGCCGCGCGTGCAGGATTTCTTCGCCGATGTGCTCGCCCGCCGACGTGGCGGCGGCGCCAAGGCCGCTTGAGCGCCACCTAAAACAATAAGGGGAACAGTTATGAACCGTGTGCTCGCTTCCGCCTTCATGCTCGCGGCAATGGCTGGCCCCGCTGCCGCGCAGTCACTCACTGTTTCGGTCGCGGCTGATGTCCGCAGCATCAATCCCGGCGTCAACCGGGACGACAACACCGACGATTTCGTGCTGCAAATGGTCGAGGGCCTCGCCGGCTATGACGAGGGCGGCACGCCCGGCCCGCTGCTCGCCGAGAAGATCGACGTCTCCCCGGACGGCAAGACCTACACCTTTACCCTGCGCAAGGGCGTGAAGTTCCACAACGGCGCGCCGCTGACCTCGGCGGACGTCTTGTGGAGCTGGAATCGCTACATGGATCCGAAGACGGACTGGCGCTGCCTGACCGAATTCGACGGCCGCAACGGGCTCAAGGTCGAGGCGGTGGAAGCCCCCGACGCCAATACCGTGACGATGAAGCTGAATGCGCCCAATGCGCTCTTCCTCGACGCGCTGGCCCGCACCGACTGCGCCATGGCCGCCGTGATCCACAAGGACTCGGTCAAGCCCGACGGCTCCTTCGACAAGCCGATCGGCACCGGCCCGTTCAAGATGGGCGAGTGGAAGCGCAACGAATTCTACACGATGAGCGCCTTCGCGGACTACGTCTCGCCGAAGGGCGACGGCAAGATCGACGGTTATCTCGGCTCCAAGCGCCCATTGGTGAAGGATGTGAAATTCCTGATCGTGCGCGACCCCGCGACGGTCAAGGCCGGCCTGCTTTCAGGCGCCATCGACATGGGCGGCATCCTCAACAGCGATGTCGATGAATTGCGCAAGGCGCCGAGCCTGAACGTCCAGGTCGGGACCAATGCCGTGCGCCATGGCCTGCTGATCCAGACGCGCGACCCGCTGCTCAAGAACGTCAAGCTGCGCCAGGCCATCGCCGCCGCGATCGACTATGACGAGCTGGTTTCCGCGGCCTCGGCCGATCTCGCCAAGCCGAACAACTCGCCGCTTTATCCAGGCTCGTCCTATTTCGGCGATGTCGAGAAGCAGGGCTTCAAATACGACCCGGCGCAGGCAAAGAAGCTGCTTCAGGAATCCGGCTACAAGGGCGAGACCATCACCATCCTCGCCAATAAGCGCCCGACCGCGGTGAGCTTCCCGCAAGCAGTCGTCGCGCAGTCGATGCTGCAGGCCATCGGCATCAAGGCGGAGATCGAGGTGCTGGAATGGGCGACCCAGCTCGATCGCTACAACAAGGGCAACTACCAGATGCAGGCCTTCTCGTTTTCGTCGCGCTTCGATCCGGCGCTCGGATTCGAGCAGTTCTCCGGCAATAAAGACAAGCAGCCCCGCAAGATCTGGGAGGAGCCGCAGGCGCTGGCCCTGATCGACAAGGCGATGGTGGTTGCCGACAAGGCCGAGCGTCAGAAACTCTTCGACGAATTGCACAAGCGCTACATCGCCGAGGTGCCGATGATCTTCACCTTCAACGGTGTCGAGCCTTATGCCCTGTCCAAGCGCGTCAAGGGCTTCGAGGCCTGGCAGTCCAAGCAGCGCATGTGGGAAGTCACGCTCGCCAACTGAGCCATCCCCGACAGTCCTGAAGCGGGGAGAGCCCGATGCTGCGTTTTGCACTGACCCGGATCGTGATGGCGATCCCGACCCTGCTGATCGTGGCAGTGTCGGTTTTCGTCCTGATCCGCCTGATACCCGGCGATCCGGCCTCGTTGATGCTGGGCGATCTCGCGACGCCCGCTTCGATCGCCGATCTGCGGGCCCGGCTCGGGCTCGACCAGAGCCTGCCCACGCAGTTCGGCATCTGGTTTAGCCATCTGCTGAAGGGCGATCTCGGCATCTCGATCAACAGCCAGGAGCCGATCCTGCCGCTGATCCTGTCGCGCTTCTGGGTCAGCGCCCAGATCGTGCTGGTCGCGGTGTTCTTCGCCAGCCTCGTCGCAGTGCCGGCCGGTGTCATCGCCGCCTGGCGGCAGGATTCGACGCTCGATCTCGGCCTCGTCGGCGCTGCCACGCTGCTGCTCTCGATCCCGACCTTCTGGCTCGGCCTGCTGCTGCTGCTGTTCTTCGGCCTCAAGCTCGAATGGCTGCCGGTGGTGGGGTATGTCTCGATCGGCGACGATCCCTGGCGCGGCATCATCTATCTGATCATGCCGATCCTGACGCTGTTCCTGCATGAGATCGGCGTGATCCTGCGCATGGCGCGGGCCTCGACGCTCGAGGTTTTGCGGCTCGACTACATCACCCATGCCCGCGCCAAGGGGCTCTCGGAAGGCGCGGTGCTCTGGCGCCACGCCTTCAAGAACGCGTTTGGGCCGACCTGGACGCTGATCGGCCTCGTGCTCGGCAATCTGCTCGGCGGCATCGCGGTCGTCGAAACCGTCTTCACCATCCCCGGACTGGGCCGGCTCCTGGTCGATTCGATCTTCGCCCGCGACTACCCCGTCATCCAGGGCTGCATGCTCTTCGTCGCCTTCTGTTACGTGCTGGTGAATCTCGTGATCGATCTCTGCTATCCGATCTTCGACCCGAGGGTGACGGCGCAATGAAGCTCCCTGCATTCAATGCGCTGATCGGGGGCGGCCTTATCGGCGGCCTCCTCATTGCCGCCGGCACCGGCGCGCTCTGGACGCCCTATGATCCGCTCAAGCTCTCCTTTCGCGAGAAGCTCGCCGCGCCAAGCGCGGCCCATTGGCTCGGCACCGATGAATTCGGCCGCGATGTGCTCTCGCGCCTGATGGCGGGCGCTGCCACGAGCGTCTGGATCAGCCTGCTGACGGTGGCGCTCGCCGTGATCTTCGGCACGCTGATCGGCCTGTTCTCGGGCTATGTCCGTGGCTGGGTCGACCGGGTCATCATGGCCTTCAACGATGCGTTGCTGGCCTTCCCCGGCATCCTGCTGGCGCTCGGCCTGCTGGCGGTCGTCGGCGCCAATAAATACGGCATCATCGTCGCGCTCGGCATCGCCTATACGCCGTCGGTCGCGCGTATCGTGCGCGGCACGGTGCTGTCGTTGCGCGAGAAGGAGTTCATCGCCGCCTCGCGCGTGATGGGCAATTCGGAAGGCTACACCATGGCCCGCCACATCCTGCCCAACTGCGTCGCGCCCCTGACCGTGCTGGCGACCTCGATGTTCGGCTATGTGCTGCTGGCCGAGAGCTCGCTCTCCTTCCTGGGGCTGGGCGTACCGCCGCCGGCCCCGACCTGGGGCAACATGCTTGCCGGTGCGCGGCCCTATATTGGCCAGGCGATGTGGCTCGGCATCTTTCCCGGCCTGTGCATCTCGCTGACGCTGCTCGGCATCAACCTGCTCGGCGACGCGGTGCGCGACCGGCTCGATCCGCGGATGAGGGGCATGCGATGAGCACTGGCAATCCCGCGCCCGCCAGCAAGCCCTTGCTCGCGGTATCCAATCTCACGCTCAGGATTGGTGCGTCCGGCAAGACCGTCGTCAACGATGTCGGCTTCTCGGTCTCGCCGGGCGAGATCGTCGGCATCGTCGGGGAATCCGGTTCAGGCAAGACGCTGGCGGCCCGCGCCATCATGGGCTTCGTCCCGCCGGCGGTGAAACTCGTTTCCGGTTCGATCCTGTTCGACGGCGACGAGATCACGACGATGGCGCCCAAACGCCTGCGCGCCGTGCGCGGTTCCAAGGTCGGCATGGTCTTCCAGGAACCGATGACCTCGCTCAACCCGTCGATGATGATCGGTCGGCAGCTGGAGGAGGGGCTTGCGCTCCATCGCGATCTCAATGCTGCCGGCCGGCGGGCGCTGATCCTTGACATGCTCCGGCGCGTTGGCCTCTCCGATCCCGAAGGCGCGCTTCACGCCTTCCCCCACCAGTTCTCCGGCGGCATGCGCCAGCGCATCATGCTGGCCTCGGTGATGCTGCTGAAGCCCGCCTTGCTGCTTGCCGACGAGCCGACGACGGCGCTCGACGCGGTCGTCCAGCGTGACGTCATGGAGCTGATGGTCGACCTGACCAAGGAGAACGGCACCGCTGTCCTGCTGATCTCGCATGATCTCGGCATGGTCGCGCGCTATTGCAGCCGCATCGTCGTGATGAGCCAGGGCGACGTCGTCGAGCAGGGCGCGGCCGACGACATCCTGGCGCGGCCGCAGCACCCCTATACCCGCAAGCTGCTCGCCGCGATGCCGCTGCGGGGTTTGGCCCGCGAGCTCCCGCAGGCGAAGACGCCGATCGTCGCGGTCCGCGACCTCGTCGTCGACTATCCCGGCCGGCAGCGCTTCTTCCGCAAATCGGCGCCCAAGCGCGCGCTGCACGGCATCTCGCTCGCGGTGCAGCCGGGCGAGGTCGTCGCTGTCGTCGGCGGCTCTGGCTCGGGCAAGACCACGCTCGGCCAGTCGATCGCTGGCCTGGTCAAATCGAGCGGCGGCGAGATCCTGTTCAACGGCAAGCCGATCTTCAAGAGCGAGGCCGCTTATTGGGATTACCGGCTGAACTGCCAGATGGTGTTCCAGGATCCCTACTCCTCGCTCGATCCGCGCATGTCGATCGGCGAGCTCGTCACCGAGCCGCTGCGATCGGTGCCGGGTATGAGAGCCGCCGAGAAGAAGGCTCGCGTCGCCGAGGTGCTGGCCGAGGTCGGCCTCGGCAACGGTTTTGCCGAACGCTTTCCGCATGAGCTCTCCGGCGGTCAGCGCCAGCGCGTCGCGATCGCGCGCGCCGTGGTGCGCCGGCCGAGCTTCGTCATCGCCGACGAGCCGGTCTCGGCGCTCGACGTTACCGTGCGCGCCCAGGTGCTCGAACTCTTCGCGGAATTGCAGCGCAAGCACGGCTTCTCCTGCCTGTTCATCAGCCATGATCTCGGCGTGGTCGAGCAGGTCGCGGACCGTGTCGTGGTCATGCAGGAGGGCCGCATCGTCGAGGAGGGCTCGCGCGACCAGATCTTCGACGATCCGCAGCACGCCTATACCCGCAAGCTGCTCTCGGCCGTGCCGGGGCTGGAAAGCAGCGGGGATGGCGGGGTGAGGCTGTTCTGGCGCTTGAGCGAGCCGGCGTGACGGCAATGGTTCAGGTGCTGGAGCAAATGAGGACCTCGCCGTGAAGAACGGAATGATCGTCTGCCCGCAACCCGAGGCCGCCGAGGCGGGCGCGGCGGTGCTGGAGCGCGGCGGCAATGCGGTCGATGCCGCCATCGCCTGCGCCTTCATGCAGGGCGTGGTCGATCCGCTGATGAGCGGGATCGGCGGCTTCGGCTCGATGCAGCTCTACATGCCTGGCCGCGGCGTTCACCAGATCGTCGAGTTCTACGCAAAAGCCTCGCTCTCGGCGACGCCCGACATGTGGGTCGACAAATTGCTCGGCCAGTCGCGCGACGGCTTCGCCTTCCTGCTCGAGGGCGGCATCAGCGAGTTCGGCCATCTCGCCGTCTGCACGCCCGGCAGCGTCAAGGGCTATGACTACGCGCTCTCGCGCTTCGGCAGGATGGACTGGGCCGATGTGATCGCGCCTGCGATCGCGCAGGCGCGGAGCGGCGTGCTGGTGCGCCCGCATATGCACTGGTTCTGGTCGCAGGATCAGAAGGGCTCGGGCCAGGTCAACACCGCCGATAAGCTGCGCTACAGCGAAACCGGCAAGAGCCTGTATTTCCGACCCGATGGCAGCCTGAAGCGCGTCGGCGACCTGCTTGCCAATCCCGACATGGCGAACACGCTCGAACGTCTCGCCAAGGGCGGGCCGGAGCTGTTCTACAAGGGCGAGCTTGCCGAAGAGATCGCCGCCGACTTCGCAGCACATGGCGGCCTGATCTCGCGCGAGGATCTGGCGGCCTATGAGCTTTCGGTCGCCGAGCCGGTCTGGGGCTCCTATCGCGGTCACCGCATCTCGACCAGCCCGCCGCCGGCCAGCGGCATGCTGATGCTGCAGATTCTCAACATGCTGGAGAATTTCGAGATCGGCGCGCTGAGCCATGGCGGCACGGAGCATGTCCGGCTGCTGGCCGAGGCGATGAAGCGCATGACCATCGACAAGGACCAGCATATGGGCGATCCGGCTTATGTCGACGTACCGGTCGAGCGATTGATCTCGAAGGAGCATGCCGCCGGCCAGGCCGAGAGCATCCGCCGCGGCGAGCGGGCCGATGTGACGCGGCTGGAGCGCTCCTCCTCGCGCGAGACCACGCATATCTCGGTGGTCGACAGCCAGGGCAACGCAGTCGCGCTGACGCATACGCTGGGCAGCCCGTCTGGCGCGATCACGCCGGGGCTGGGCTTCATGTATAACGGCACGATGAGCCGCTTCGATCCGCGCCCCGGCCGCGCGGGATCGATCGCACCGGGCAAGCGCCGCTCCTCATCGGCCGCGCCGACCATCGTGTTCAAGGACGACAAGCCCTTCATCGTCATGGGTGCGCCGGGCGGCAGCTATATCGCGCCGGCGATGGCGCAAGGCATCATGAACGTCGTCGATTTCGGCATGTCGATGCTGGAGGCGGTTGCCGCGCCGCGTATCGTCGCTGTCTCGAACTCAATCGATATCTCGAACCGCATCCGCCGCAGCGTCAGCGCTGAATTGAGCGCGATGGGCTACGACATCAAGCGCTCGGCCCAGAGCTATCCTTTCGCGGCCCTGCACGGCATCAGGATCGATGACGGACGCTGCTCAGGCGGAGCCGACCCACAGCGCGATGGCATGGCGATCTCGGTGCCGGCGGCTTGATCTGCGGCGCGCAGGCTGTCGCGATCGATTGGGAGCACGGCAGGCTGCTGGGTGCCTCCAACCGGCGCAGCGAGCCCCTCACCGGAAGGGCGGGCTGTATTGCAGTCCGCCCTGTGTCCAGAGGGCGTTGGGGCCGCGCGTCAGGCGCATGCGGGATTTTTGGCCGAGATGGCGCTCGAAGCTCTCGCCGTAATTGCCAATGGCGGAGATGATGCGCACGACCCAGTCATTGCTTACGCCCATCGCCTCCCCGAATTTGCCGTCCTGCCCGAGGAAGCGCTTGATCTCGGGATTGGTCGACTTGGTCATCTCGGCGATATTCGCCTTGGTGACGCCGAGTTCCTCGGCGTTGATCAGCGCAAATAGCGTCCAGCGCACGAGGTTGAACCAGACCTCGTCGCCGCTGCGGACCCAGGGGCCGAGCGGCTCCTTCGAGATCACCTCCGGCAGAACGAGATGCTCTTCCGGCACGCGGAATTTCAGCATGTTGGCCGAGAGCGCCGAGATGTCGGTGGTGTAGGCGTCGCAGCGTCCGGCCTCATAGGCGCGCAAAGCTTCCTCGGAGGTGGCGAAGGCGGTGGGTTCGTATTTCTGGCCGAGCTTGCGGAAATAATCGGCAAGGTTGAGCTCGCTCGTCGTGCCTTGCGCCACGCAGATCGAGGCGCCCCCGAGCTGGGCTGCGGAGGTCACGCCGAGCTTCTTCGTCACCATGAAGCCCTGACCGTCATAATAGTTCACGCCGGTGAAGGTGACGCCCTGGCTGGCGTTTCGCGACAAGGTCCAGGTCGTGGTGCGCGGCAGCACGTCGACCTCGCCGGCCTGCAATGCGATCAATCGGTCCTTCGAGGTCAGCGGGACATAGGCCGCCTTGTCCGGGTCGTTGAAGATCACAGCGGCGAGCGCCCGGCAGATATCGGTGTCGAAGCCGTCCCAGCGGCCATTGGCGTCCTGCAGCGAGAAGCCGGCGACGCCGGGGCTCGTGCCGCAGATGATCTTGCCGCGCTCGCGGATGGTTTTCAGGGTGTCGGCTGCGATGGCGGGCATGGCAAGGCTCGCCGTGAGCATGGCCGTTGTCGTCAGGCGGAGCAGTATGCGTTTCATTCCAGATCCCCTTTTTGTTGATTTTGGACAAAGCTCTCCCTGCGCGGCGGTGCGTTGCCGCCGCGTTCGTTTCTCTCCCGGAGATGGTCTTGGCTCAGGCGACGTCGGTTCAAGCGATGTCGGTTCAGGCGACCTGGGCTCGGGCGACTTTGGCTCAGGCGACTTGGGCTCGGGCGACTTGGGCGGCCGCTGGGCGTTCGAGCGCGACGAGCAGGGCGTCGAGGTCGCTCCAGAGATCGTCGGGATCCTCCAGCCCGATGCTGATGCGCAGGACCGTGCCCGGATGCGTCCAGGGCTTGATCGTGCGGTCACCCTTCACCGCCATCGGCGCGATCAGGCTGCGCGTGCCGCCCCAGGAGGCGCCGATCGCGAAGATCTTGAGCGCCGTCAGCGCGGCTTCGAGCTCCGCCTCGGCGATCGGCTTGAGCACCACGCTGAAAACACCCGAAGAGCGACCCATGTCGCGCTTCCAGAATTCATGGCCGGGGCTGGACGGCAAGGCTGGATGCAGCACGGTCTCGATAGCGGGAGAGCGCGTCAGGCGCCGGGCGAAATCCTCGGAGATGCGGCCCATATGGGCGACGCGCAGACCCATGGTCTCGATGCCGCGAAGCGCCAGCGCGCATTCGTCCGGCGAGACGCCGACGCCGAGCCCGCGCAAGGTCTCCTTGAGCTTCTGCCGCAGTGCCATGTCGGCGACCGTGACCGAGCCGAGCAGCAGGTCGGAATGGCCGCCGACATATTTGGTCAGCGCCTCGCAGGCGAAATCGGCGCCATGCGCCAGCGGCTTGAACAGGAGCGGCGTCGCCCATGTGTTGTCGCAGCCGACAAGCGCGCCCTTGGCCTTGGCCGCCTTCGCGATGGCGGGTACGTCCTGCACCTCCATGGTGCCCGAGCCCGGCGACTCGACCCAGACGAGCTTGGTCCTGTCGTCGATGAGGTCGGCGATGCCGGCGCCGATCAGCGGGTCATAGACGCCGTAATCGATGCCGCGCGGCTTGAGGTACTCCTCGCAGAAGCTGCGGACAGGCGGATAGACATGGTCGGGGATCAGCACTTTGTCGCCCGGCAGCAGCACCGAGAGCATCACGATGGTGACGGCAGCCTGGCCGGAGGGAACGAGGACAGTGCGCACGCCGCCATGGAGTTCGGAGAGCTGCGCCTCCAGCGTGCGCGTCGTCGGCGTGCCGTGCAGGCCATAGGTATAGCCGTCGAAGCCGCGATGTTTGCGGGCGGCAAAGCTTGCTGCATCGGGATAGACGATGGTCGAGGCGCGGTGTGTCGCGACGGCGAGGCTGGCATAGCCCTCGTCGGAGACGGCGGGGTGGTGAACGCAGCGGGTCAGGTCGTGCATGATGGGCCTCTTTCGATGCGTCAGGTTGACGACCCCGATGGGTCGAGACAATCGAGCCGGGATCATGAGGTCATGAGCCTGGCTTATGGTTCGTGGGCTTATGGCTTGCGGGCAAAGCTCAGGCGCCCGGCGCCTCGGTGAGGGCGAGCCTGGCGACATGCGATAGCCAGCCCACGGCCGCGGGCAGGATCGCGTCGTTGAAGTCGTAGCGCGAGTTGTGCAATTCGCCGCCGGGCGCGGCCGGGCCGTTGCCGATCCAGACATAGGCGCCAGGGCGCTGCTGGAGCAGGAAGGAGAAGTCGTCTCCGGTGGTGCTCGGGCGCAGGTCGCGGCGGACGGCCAGGCCTGCCATCCCGGCGGCGGCGACGGAGAGCTCGCCCTCGGCCCTGGTGTTGATCGCCGCGCGCCCGGTCGAGAGGATCTCGACATCCGTGCGCATGTCGTAAGCCTCAGCGATGCCGGAGATGATGCTTCTCATCCGCTTGATCACAGCCTCGCGCACCTCCGGCCGGTAGGTCCGCAAGGTGCCGAGCAGCGTGACGCTGGGCGGAATCTGGTTGCTGACGACGCCGCCGCTGACCTGGCCGATCGAGAGCACGACGGCGTCGATCGGATCGACATTGCGCGCCACGATGGTCTGGAGTGCGACGATGAGGTGGCCGGCAGCGACGATCGGGTCCCGTGTCTGGTGCGGGATCGCGGCATGGCCCGCCAGGCCGTGCAGGGTAACGCTCCAACGCCCGCCGGCCGCCATCACCGGCCCGTCATGGACGGCGACCGTGCCGGCATCGAGCCCCGGCCAGTTGTGGAAGGTGAAGACGCGCTCCATCGGGAAGCGTTCCAGCAGGCCGTCGGCAAGCATCGCCTTGGCGCCGACGCCATTCTCCTCCGCCGGCTGGAAGATGAACTGCACCGTGCCTTTCCAGCTCTGATCGCGCGCCAGTGTGGCGGCCGCTCCGAGCAGGGAGACGGTGTGGCCGTCATGCCCGCAGGCATGCATCACGCCGGGCATCCTGGAGGCATAGGGAACGTCGTTTTCTTCAGCGATCGGAAGGGCGTCGATGTCCGCACGCAGGCCGACAGAGCGGTTCGAGCCCGGCCGGCTCAGCGTCGCGACGATGCCGGCGCCGCCGATGCCCGCGACGAAGGGAATGCCGAGCTCGGTCAGCCTCTCCTGCACGAAGGCGGCTGTGCCGTGCTCATGCTCGGAAAGCTCCGGCTGGGCGTGAAGCTGCCGGCGCCATTGCGTCAGCGTCGCGAGGAGTTTGGTATCCATGGCATGCCTCGGATCGGGATGGTGGGGCGTATCGGGGGCTGTCACCGGCTGGGGAGGGTGAGACGCGCCTCGAAGCGGTGAATGAGCCAGGAGAAGCTGACGGCGATGGCGAGGAAGATCGCGCCGACGACAGCGAGCGGCTCGCCATAGCGGAAGGTGTCGGAGGCGATATCGAGTGCCGAGCCGAAGGATTCCGGCACGGCGATGACCGCGAGATAGGGTGTCGATTTGAAGATCGAGATGAAATAGCTGCCCATCGGCGCGGCGATGTTGCGCAGCATCTGCGGGGCGATGACCAGGATGACCGTCTGGAAGCGGCCAAGCCCGAGCGCCTTGGCCGCCTCGAACTGGCCCCGCGCGATGCCGTCGATGCCGGCCTTGAAGACCTCGGCGAGGTAGCCGCAGTAATAGATGCTCAACGCCGCGACGCCGACGACCAGAGCCGGCAGCTTGATGCCGTAGACGGGCAGCACGTAGTAGAGGAAATAGAGCTGCACCAGCACGGGCGTCGAGCGGATGAAGTCGATGACGAAGCGCATGGCGTAGCGCATCGGCTGGCTGGAGCGGCGCGTGATTTCCAGCCCGAAGCCCAGAAGCGCCGCGAAGATGCAGCTCAGCAGCGTCACTGCGAGCGTGGTCGTCAGCGCTTTGCCTATGACGGGAACGATCGACAGGGCGAAGCCGAAGTCAAACATCGTGCGGGTCAAACATCATGGACGAGCTTCCGTCCGGCGCCGACCTTGCGCTCCAGCCAGCGTCCGACGATGGTCGCGGGATAGCAGATGATGAAATAGGCGACGAGCAGCCCGGTATAGACCTTCACCGGGTCGTAATGGAGCTGCGAGATCTCCTTGGCCCGGAAGGTCATGTCGCTGAGCGTGATCAGCGAGACCAGCGCCGTGCCCTTCACCAGCTGGATAAACTGGTTGATGAAGGTCGGCATCATGGCGAGCAGCGCCTGCGGCAGTTCGATCAGCAGCAGGATCTGCCAGCGCCTGAGGCCGAGCGAGAAGCCGGCCTCGACCTGTCCCTGGTTGAGCGCCTGCAGCGCCGCGCGCACCGCCTGGCTGCCATAGGCGCCGATGTTCAGCCCCAGCACCATTGCGCCGACGGTGAGGCCCGACAGCCGCAATCCGAAGCCCGGCAGCGTGTAGTAGAAGGCGTAGAGCAGAATGATGACCGGCGAGGAACGCCAGAATTCGATCAGCGCGGTGATGGCGGCATGCGGCCAGCCGCGGGCGCTATACTGCGCGACGCCGGCGATGAAGGCGAAGGGCACGGCGTAGAGCATGCCGAGCAGGGTGACCAAGGCGGTGACCCGGAAGCCTTCGAAAATGCCGGCGAGAACCTCGGCGAATGTCATGATGATGCGTGGGTTTCTGGCCGAGCGTCAGTTTCGCTGAGCCTCAATTCTTGGCGCAGAGCTCGGCTGAGCTGGCGCGCGGCGGCGCCTCGGCGTCGGTGAAATTGTACTTGTCCATCAGCGCCTTGACCGTGCCGTCGGCCTTTAGCCTGGCGAGCTGCGCGTTGTAGATCGCCTGCAACTCCTTGTCCCTGGGAGCGAACACCACGGCGGTCGCCATCATGTATTCGCTGCCGTCGGGCCGGACATAGCCCTTGAACGGCAAGGCGCGCTCGATGCCGTTCATGCCGCCCGCTTCCATCAGGACCGACACGCTGGGCGCCGACAAGGTCGCGGCATCGACGCGGCCGGCCAGCATGGCGCTGACCACCGCCTCATTGTTGGGGAAGAGCAGGAGACGGTCCTCGGGCACGCCGGCGGCGAGCGCATTCTTGGCGTTCTCCGTGCCGCGTCCGCCGCCAAGCTTCACCTTCGGATTTTTGACGATGTCCTCATAGCTGTGCAGGTTGAGCGGGTTGCCCTTGAGCACGAGCAGCCCATCGCCGGCGGAGAGATCGGGCTCGCCAAAGAGCACCTGCTGGCAGCGCGCCGGGGTGATGGCGACGCCGGATGCGATGATGTCGAAGCGGTTGGCCAGCAGGCCGGGGATCAGCGCTCCGAAATCGGCCACCGTGAACTCGATTGCCTTGACGCCGAGCGGGGCGAGCGCGGCGCGTACCAGATCGGGATGATAGCCGATCACATCGCCATTCTTGTCGCGATAGCCCCAGGGTGCGCGGTTATGGATGCCGATGGTGATGGTCTTGCCGGCCAAGTTCTTGCCGACAAGGCTGGATTGCTGGGCTTGCGTCGCACAGGGCGCGGCCGCGACGAGGCCGAGCGCCATGACAGCCATCAGGATGCGCTTGGAAAAGAACGGCATGGCATGCTCCCCCGGCTCTATCGGCCGTCGGCGACGATAGAGGGACGCGTTCGGGCGACAATCGCGTTGCGGTAATGAGACGATGCCTAGGATTTATACCTAGCCCGCTCCAGAACGATTGCTTCAGCGTGCGGCCATCAGGCAGTCGATGAAATCGCGCACGAGTTGGGATTTAGGGCGGTCGAGCGGCAGGATCAGCAGGCTCTTGCTCTGGACCACGGGCTCGAAGGGCCGCAGCACCAGCCGGGTCGGATCGGCTCCGGCGATGGCATAGGGGCTGACGAGGCCGACGCCGACGCCCTCGGCTACCAGGGCGCAGACGGTCGCGGCATAGATCGTTTCGACCACGATGTTGGGGGTGACACCGGCCTCGGTGAAGATCAGGTCGAGACGCTGCCGGGCCCGATCCTCGGGGACATAGGCGACGAAGTCGACGCCATCGAGATCATGGGGGCCGATGATCTCCCTCGCCGCCAAGGGATGGCCCTGTGGCATGGCGCAGAGGACGCGCGGCGTGACGAAGGATTGATGCAGCACGCCGGTGACGTCGATCTCGTCCGCCGCCAGCCCGATGTCGAACTCGCCCGAGGCGACGCCGTCGCGTACGTCGCGGGAGGGCAGCACCATCAGGGTCACACGAATATCGGGATGGACCACGCGGAAACGCTTCACCGCGCGCGGGACCAGAGACGAGCCCAGTGCCGAGAGCGAGCCGATGCGCAATTGGCCCGAACCCTGGTCGCGGATGCGCGCGGCGGCCGCACGCAACGTGTCCATGCCGAGGAAGGAGCGCTCGATATCGGCGTAGAATAATTTCCCTTCCGGCGTCGGGATGATGCGGTTGCGGACGCGGTCGAACAGCGAGAAGCCGATGGCGCGCTCCAGCTCCGCGATGGCGCGGCTGACGGCCGGCTGCGTCAGTCCGATCAGCTCCGCTGCGCGCGAGACGGTGCCGGCCTTCATGACGGCCGAGAAGATTTCGATCTGACGGTAGTTCACGCCAAGCTGCCCGCTAGTGGTTTGATTCCGACATTTGCTCCCCAATCTATATCGAGCTCGGAGCAAATGTCGGAATCACCAAAACCACTAGCAAATCATTGGTTTTCTAGTGGAACTTATGAATTTGACATTTGCCTCGCGGCCGATATCGGGCGGGTCGCAAATGTCAAATTCGTTCCACTAGTCTCGGCCACCGGGCCGGCCTCTTCAGGCGCTCAGTCTCGCACAAGGCCGGCTGCTTCGCGAGTTGACGTGTGCATCGGTCGACGGAGAGGCTCTTCAGGTCTGATGGCAACCGTTCATCTTGGCCTCGATATTGCTCCTCTCGCGCGCCTTCGCGTTCTGTGCCGAATGGAGACGAGTTGATGACGGGAACGGATGGGACGGCTCAGTTCGCCTGCAGCGCCTGCGGCTCGCCCTCGATCGTCCTCCCCGCCGTGCTGGCCGATGAAGCGGTCGTGTCCTGCGGGCGCTGCCAGAGCGTGCTTGGCTCCTGGCGCGGCTATAAATCCTATGTCAGCCGCTCGATCCATGCGGAGTACGAGGCGGTTCCGGCGCAACCCTTGATCTGCGTCGATCCGATCATCGCGCCGGCATTGGCGGAGGCGGTTTGATCGTGGTCTTGCGTCCGCGATCCGTGGTCGTTAGCGGATAAGTCAGCCTGTCCGGGCAAGCTCGGCTGACGGCGGCGCCGATTCGATGATTTGGCTGTGTCCGGCCGACAATGCTGTGTCGAGGTTGTTCATGCGCGTCTTCAAATCGGCGGCCCTGGTTTGCGCCTGGATCGGGCTTGCTTATCTCGTCTGGGTTTCGATCATGCCGATCGGATCCAGGCCGCATCTCTTCGACGAGATCCCGGACATCAGCCGCTTCCTCGGCTGGTTCGTCATCACACTGGCTTTTGCTGCCGCCTATCCGCGCCATCTTGGCCGGGTCCTGCTCGCGATGTCGGTCGCGATCGCCCTGCTCGAAGCCGCCCAATATCTCGAGGTCACGCGCCATGGCCGGATTCACGACGCCGTGGTCAAGGTCGCGGGCGCGGCGTTCGCGGTCGTGTTGGCCCTGGCCTATCTCGCCGTGGCGCGCAAGCGTTCGCCCGTGCAGGAGCGCCCCTAACAGCTTCTAGTTCTGCGAGCCGGCGAGGCGCCGTGATCAGCCGGCGTTGGAGAAGGCCTTCTTGCTGAAGACCGTCCGCAGCAGGATGCCGAGATCGAGCCAGAACGACCAGTTGTCGATGTACCAGTGGTCGTAGGCGATGCGCTTGGCCATCTTCTCGTCGGTATCGGTTTCGCCACGCAGGCCGTTGACCTGCGCCCAGCCGGTGATGCCGGGCTTGACGTTATGGCGGCGCGCATAAAGCGCGATCTTGCGCTGGAATTCGTGGTCATGCGCCAGGGCATGCGGACGCGGACCGACCAGCGACATCTGACCGGCGACGACATTCAGCAATTGCGGCAATTCGTCGAGATTGTAGCGCCGCAGCACGCGGCCGACGCGGGTGATGCGCGGATCATTGCGCCTCGCCTGGCGGATGACGTCGCCGTCATCGGTCGTGGTCATGGTGCGGAACTTCAGGATGCGGAAGGTCCGCTGGTTGAAGCCGTAACGGCGCTGCAGGAACAAGACGGGGCCTGTCGAATCGAGCCGGATCACGACGGCGATCAGCAGCAGCAGCGGTAAGCTCAGGAGCAGGATCGTCAGCGCGCCGACCATGTCGAAAATGCGCTTGGCGGCGTTTTCGACCACAGACAGGGCCGGCCGGGTCAGGCGCAAGCTGGCGAAGGTTCCGGTGCGAACGATATGGGGGTTGTCGAAGCGGTCCATGATCCGCTCCGGGGCGAGGTGAATTGCGGCCGGCAGGTTCATGAAGGCGTCGATGCAGGCATCGATCGCTTCCTGCTTCGACCAGGGCATGGCGATGTAGATCGCGTCCGGCTGCATCGTCCGGCAGCGCGCGACGGCGGCGCCGAGATCGGCTGCCAGCGCATCGCGATTGTCGGTGTCGCCCAGAAAGGCGACATCGACGATGGCAAAGCCGATGTTCCAGGGCTGGTGCCGCGAGACGAAGGACATGACGTCCCGCTCGCGCCCGATCAGAAAAATCCGCTCGGAGGTGATGCGCCCGGTCTTGCTCGCCATCGAGATGCTGCGGGTGATGGATGAGCGCGCTAGCGCGATCAGGAGAGGGGCGGTGAAATAGGTCGCGATGATCACGCCGCGCGAATAGTGATCGACGGTCTTGGCCATGAAGGTGATCGCGATGAAAGCGACCATGGTGATGTTCCAGACTGAGAAGGCGGCTGAAACCTGCCCCTTGGTCGAGAGATAATTGGCGATCTGGTAGCGGCCGCGCAGCAGATTGCTGAAGACGAAGATGGCCGCCAGCATCATCGCCAGTTCCAGCATGATCCGGGGACTGCCGAACTCGTCGAAAGCCAGCAGGTGGTATGTGAGCGAGGTGAGGGCGACGATGGCCATGACCACGACGGCGTCGGTCAACGCGGTGATCAGGCCGATCCAGTGTCGCAAGGGGGAGCTGCGCTCTGGCCTGACGCGCGCCTCTGCGGATCGTCCGGCCGCGTAGTTCAGATCGTCGACGCTTGCCATCCTGCCCGACTCCACCATTGCGCGGGAGCCCGAGGGTCCGTGCTGCAATCGGCGACCCGGATCGGAACACTTGTCCGGTCGGGAACGCTTTCGGTGGTGAAATCGCAAGCGGTGTACCGCTGCGGACTGCACCGAAATGAGACGAAATTCGGCGAGAACCATGGTTGGCGGGACGGGCCAGCTCTATCCGGTGTCAGCAAATGACCGATGGCGTTCGCTGCGGACCAAGGTGTCCGGCGCTGCCTGGCTTGAACGGCCGCCCATTTTGCGGCGTTCCTTGCGGCAGTCCTCGGCTCTTTTCGCTACGGCTAGAGGCTGTTATGACCCACGAGAGCGATTTGACGCTGGCGCTTTTGCGCGAATGTCAGGAGTTCGAGGACGCAAACCTTCCGGTTTGCTACGAAGAACGACGCCGCAGTCGCGCAAAAGCGCCGCGCAAGAGCAGGATGCGAAAAAGTGGGAACCGGTTTTTCGCATTGATCCTGCTCTCACTTTTTGATGAGAGACGGATTCAGATTTCAGATGGGATCACTTCGTGATTCCATCTGAAATCATCCGGCTCTAGCGGGTGAGGTGAAAACGGCGGAGCTGCAGCGTCGCATCGCTTGCCGATACCGGTGGTATCGCCTGCGCAATGCTCCTCCCATCTCCGTCGTTTTGACCTCATCAAATCGTTCTCGTGGGTCATAACAGCCTCTGGGCTTGGCTATGACGGCCGTCTCCCGTAGTGAAATCTTGCCGATTATCCTCATTCAGGTCGACACCCGCATCATGGCTTCAGCGAACATCATACCCTTGATCATGGCTGGTGGTTCCGGGACGCGGCTGTGGCCTTTGTCACGCGATACAATGCCCAAACAGTTCATCGGTTTGCTGGATGACGGTCTGTCGACCTTCCAGGCGACGCTGCTGCGGGTGAAGGACGCTTCCTTCGACAAGCCGATCGTTGTCACCAATCATGAGTTCCGCTTCGTTGTTGCCGAGCAGATGCAAGCGGTCGGTGTCGAAGGCGACATCGTCCTGGAGCCGGAGCGGCGCGATTCCGCTGCCGCCATCGCGGTCGGCGCGCTCCTGGCGAGCAGCCGGGCGGGGGATGGGATCTGCGTCGCGTTGGCGGCCGATCATATCGTCGCCGATGTCGAGGGCTTCCGCGCCGATTGCGCCAAGGCTGCAACGCTTGCGGCCACGGGCCTGATCATGACCTTCGGCATCGTGCCGACGAAGCCTGCGACCGGTTACGGCTATCTTGAGCCCGGTGGGGCGCTCGACGTGCCTGGCGCGAGCCGCCTGGCTCGCTTCGTCGAGAAGCCGGATGCGAAGACGGCGCAGCGTTATGTCGACCAAGGCTTCCTCTGGAACAGCGGCAATTTCGTTTTTGCTGCCGCCGGGATGATCGAGGAGCTCGACCTCTATGCGCCGGATGTGATCGAGGGCGCGCGTGCCGCGCTTGCCGAGGCCAAACGGGACCTCGACTTCCTGCGGCTCGATGCGGCCGGCTTCGCGCGGGCGATGAAGGTCTCGATCGATTACGCCGTGATGGAGAAGACCAAGCATGCCGGCGTGCTCGCGGCGAGCTTCGACTGGTCGGATGTCGGCGCCTGGGACTCGATCTACGAGGTCAAGCCGAAGGACAGGGATGGCAATGTGCTGGAAGGGCCGGTGGTCGCGCTCGACACACGCGGCACGCTGGTGCGTAGCGAGGATATCCTGACGACGGTGATCGGGCTCGATGACGCCGTCGTCGTGACGACGCGCGACGCGGTCCTGGTCACGACGAAGGCGCAGGCCGGCAATGTCAAAACGCTGGTCGAACAGATGAAGCGCGACGGCCGGAGCGAGGCGAGCGAGCATCTGCGCATCTACCGGCCCTGGGGCTGGTATCAGCGCATCGATCTCGGGGCGCGGTTCCAGGTCAAGCGCATCAACGTCAAGCCCGGTGGGCTGCTCAGCCTGCAGAAGCATTTTCATCGGGCCGAGCATTGGGTCGTGGTCTCGGGCACCGCCGAGGTCACTCTCGACGGCGCGATCTCCTATATCCACGAGAACGAGTCGATCTACCTGCCGATCGGCTGCACCCACCGCCTCGCCAACCCCGGCAAGATCCCGCTCGAGCTCATCGAGGTCCAGGTAGGCTCCTATACCGGCGAGGACGACATCGTTCGCATCGAGGATGTCTACGCGAGAACCTGACGTCTGGAGTGGGCAGCGCCTCGCCGCTCGCCCGGAGCCCTTAGCCGAAACCTGCTCAGCCTTTGTGGAATGCCCCGATGACGTCACGCAGTCTTTTGCCGGCGACCGGCCGCATTGCGCGCGGCGGCAAGGCGATCTATGGCGCGCCGCTCGGCATCCTGATGCTGGAGGCGCGTTTTCCCCGCATCCTCGGCGATATGGGCAATGGTGCGACGTGGCCGTTCCCGGTGCTGTATCGCGTGGTGTCCGGCGCAAGCCCCGACAAGGTGGTGATGCAGGGTGCCGCTGGCCTGCTACCGGATTTCATCGACGCAGCCCGGGATCTCGTCCGCCTCGGCGCGGAGGCGATTACGACCAATTGCGGCTTCCTCTCGCTGTTCCAGCGTGAGATCGCGGCTGCTGTCGGCGTTCCCGTCGCGACTTCGTCGCTGATGCAGGTGCCCTGGGTGCAGGCGACGCTGCCGCCGGGCAAGCGCGTCGGGCTGGTCACGGTTTCAGCGGGAACGCTAAGCCCGGCCCATCTCGAAGGGGCGGGCGTGCCGCTCGATGTGCCGGTTACGGGCACCGAGAACGGCCAGGAGTTCTTCCGCGTCCTGATCAAGGCCGAGAAGGACGACATGGACATCGACCTTGCCGAGCAGGATGTGGTCGAGGCCGCACTCGACCTCGTTGCGCAGAACCCGGATGTCGGTGCCATCGTGCTGGAATGCACCAATATGCCGCCCTATGCCGCGGCGGTGCAGGCGGCGACCGGACTGCCGGTCTACGACATCTACTCGATGATCACCTGGTTTCATGCGGGATTGCGACCGCGCGTCTTCGCCTGATCGAGGCCGAGCGCTAGCTACTCGCTGACGAGCTTGCGCGACTTCAGCAGGGCAAGCAGGCCCTCATCGCGGCGCGTCTCCAGTTCAGCGATCGAGCGGCCCGCGGCTTCTTCCGCGACGCCGGCGATGATCGCGCGCTGGACCTCCTCGCCCAGGCCCGGATTGCCCAGCGCTTGCCAGCGCCGCACCTGGCTTGGGCCGAGATGGGCGAGGTAGCCAGCGATGCCGCCTTCGCCGCCGCCGAGATGATAGGTCATATGCGGCCCCATCAGAGCCCAGCGCAGGCCGGGACCGTTGCACAAAGCCGCGTCGATTTCGGAGACGCTGGCGACGCCCTGCTCGACCAGATGCACCGCCTCCCGATAGAGCGCCGAGGCCAGCCGGTTGGCGATATGGCCGGGCATTTCGCGGTTCAGGATCACCGGCCGACGGCCGAGCCCGCGGTAGAAGGCGGCGGCGCGCGCAATGACGACCTCATCCTCGCCGACGATCTCGACCAGCGGCACGAGATGCGGCGGGTTGAACGGGTGGGCGACGATGATGCGGGCAGGGTTTGCGCAATCGGCGACGATGGCGCTGCGGACCAGCGCGGAGGTCGAGCTGGCAATGATCGTATCCGGCGGGCTGCCGGCATCGATGCGGGCGAGCAGCTCGCGCTTCACGGCCTCGTTCTCGGGACCGTTCTCCTGCACGAATTGGGCACCGGACAATGTCGCTGCGAGATCGGTTGAAAAGGCGATATTGCCGGTGCCCGTCTGGTCGAGCTCGGCGAGCTGTGCGCGAGCGCGCTCGACATAGGCGCGGAACTTTGCCTCGGCTTCCGGCGCCGGATCATAGGCGGAGACGGCGAGGCCGTGGGCGGTGGCAAGCGCCGCCCAGCTCGCGCCGATCATGCCGGCGCCAACGATGGCGATACGCTGGATGGTTCCTGTCATCGCGTCCTCATTCCGGCTTGAGCCCGGTCGCCTTGATCAATTCGTTCCATTTCGTCATCTCGCTGTCGATCAGCGCAGCCGCCTCAGTTGGCGTGCCTGGCTTGGGCGTGACGCCCTGGAGCTTCATCGCCTCCAGCGCTCGCGGGCTCCTCAGCGCCTTGCCGATCTCGGTGTTGAGCCTGTCGATGACGGGCTGCGGCGTGCCGGCCGGCGCCAGCACACCGAACCAGGAGCCGATCTCGAAATCGGCCAGGCCCTGCGAAATCGCGGTCGGATAGTCCGGCATGAAGGGCGAGGGCTCGCGGCCGGTCGTCGCGATCGCCTTCAGCGAGCCGGCATTCACATGCTGGAGCACGGAGGGGATCGTGTCGAACATCACCTTGACCTGACCGCCGATCATGTCGGTCATCGCCGGGCCAGAGCCACGATAGGCGACATGGCCGAGCTTGGTGCCGGCCCGCGCATTGAACATCTCGCCCGCCAGATGCTGTGGCGAGCCATTGCCGGAGGAGGCGTAGTTGAAGTCGTCGGGCCTGGCCTTGGCCAGTGCGACCAGCTCGGGGATGGTCTTGGCCTGCACCGAGGGGTGGACGACGAGCGCCAGCCCAACCGTGCCGGCGAGCGTGACCGGCGCGAAATCCTTCTTCAGGTCGAAGCCGGGCCTGGCCTGCAAGCCCATATTGATCGAGTGACTGGTGAGCGCACCCATCAGCAGGGTGTAGCCATCGGGCTGGGCTCGGGCCACGGCCGCCGCACCGACGCTGCCGGCCGCGCCGGCGCGGTTCTCGACCACGACGCGCTGGCCGATCATCTGCGAGACCTCCTCGGCGATGACGCGGCCGATGATGTCGGTGGCGCCGCCGGGTGCATAGGGCACGATCAGGATGATCGGCCGCGTTGGATAGGTTTGGGACGAGGCGGGCGTTATGCCGGCCAAAGCGAGGGCGGCGAGCGTGCCGCCCAGGAAGCTGCGTTTCAACATCGAGCGTTCTCCTCCTGTGGTGAAGCGGGCCGGTTGATCCGGCCTCGCTTGGTTCGAGATGGTTCAGTCGCGGTAGAGATCCTTCACATCGGTCTTGATGGCGGCGATGTCGGCGAAGCGTTCGCCGGAACGGCTCAGGCCGATCGCCGGCTCCCAGCTCTCCTGCTCGATCCGGGATTTGGTCGGGCGCGCGAAAGCCTCGCATCCGCTCAGGAGATGCGAGGAGGAGAGTGGTGTTTCGGGCAAAGGAGACGCCTCGCCTGCGATCGCGAGGCGGCCCGGAGCCGAGCCGCCTGAATCTGGCCCCAGCATGCCTTGCCGATGGCGCCGGGTCGAGGCCTAGCCCCGCCGGTCCTGACGTTGCGAGAGACCGGGGGATGGCCCGCTTCTTGCGAAAGCCGACGACGCGGCCCCGGTGAAATCGGCGGCGCGTGCAGAGCGAAATGGAGAGCGAGATGGGCGTTCAGGACGACATTGCTTCCCCGCAAGACCCGGCTTCCCCGCAGGATCCGGCTTTGCTGGTCGAGCGCCGCAGCCTGTTCGGGCTCGGCCTCGCCGGTGCCGCGATCGGCACCGCTGCAGCCGCCAGCCTGATCGCGCCTTCGGCCGCGCAGGCCCAAACTGCCGCCAAGAGCAAGCTCTACACGATCAAGGAGCGCGGCAAGCTCATCGTCGGCACGGGCAGCACCAACCCGCCCTGGCACTTCCAGGATGCCAGCGGCAAGCTCGTCGGCATGGACATCGACCTGGCCAAGCTCCTGGCGAAGGGCCTGTTCGATGATTACGAGAAGGTCGAGTTCGTGCTCCAGGGCTCGGATGCGCGTATCCCGAGCCTTGTCACCGACAAGGTCGATATCGTCGTGCAATGGATGACCGTGACGCCGGGCCGGGCGCAACAGGTCGATTTCACCATTCCCTATTACCGCGAGGGCAATGGCCTGCTGATGCTGGCGCGTGGCGGCAAATACAAGAACTATGAGGAGCTGAAGGCTGCGGGCAGCGCCGTCACGGTCGGCGGGATGCAGAACGTCTTCTTGGAGGAGTGGATCCACAAGGCCTTGCCGCAGGCCAAGGTCGATGCCTTCGACAGCCCGGATTCTGCCATGCAGGCGCTGAACGCCCGGCGCATCGACGCCTCGCTGCAGGATCAGTCGGCCGTGCGCTGGCTGATGCAGCAGGCGCCCGGCCGCTTCGTCGATTCAGGTTTCGGCTGGATGCCGAACTCCTATGCCTCGGCGGTCAAGCCCGGCGATCCGATTTGGCTGAACTGGGTCAACACGGCCTATAAGGAAGCGATGGTCGGCGTCGATTTCGACTATTTCGCCGCCTCCTACAAGAAGTGGTTCGGCATCGAACTGCCGATCCCGAAGGTCGGTTTTCCGCAAGAGTTCGCCTGATGGCATGGCCCTTGCCGCGGTCGGTCGGCATGCGCGCCGGCCGGCACGGCGTCGCGCCGCGGTCCGGACAATCACGGCCATCATGATCGACTATCATTTCGACTGGTCCGTCATCGCGCGCAACGCCGACAAGCTGACCGACGCCCTGCTGCTCGGGCTCGGTCTTGCGGTCGTGTCGCTGCTGATCGGCAGCGTGATCGGCCTCCTGGCCGCCTATGCGCGCGTTTCGGGCAAGACCTGGCTTTCGGCCCCAGTCTGGGCCTATGTCGAGTTCATCCGCTGCACGCCGTTGCTGCTGTTGATCTTCTTCCTCTATTTCGGCCTGCCGGAGTTCGACATCACCTTTCTCGACAAGACGCAGAGCTTCGTGCTCTCGCTCTCGCTCTATGCCGGCGCTTATATGTGCGAGGTCTTCCGCGCGGGCCTGGCCTCGATACCCAAGCAATATGTCGAGGCTGCCAAGGCGATCGGCCTGCGTCCCTGGCAGCGCCAGGCCTATGTCATCCTGCCCGTGATGTTCCGCATCACCCTGCCGTCGATCGGCAACAACCTGATCTCGCTGTTCAAGGACACGTCGCTGGCGGCCGCGATCGCGGTACCGGAGCTGACCTTCACGGCGCGCCAGATCAACGCCAACACCTTCCGGGTCATGGAGGTCTGGCTGACCGCGAGCGCGCTCTATCTCGTCAGTGCCTATCTGATCGCCATGATGCTGCGGCTGCTTGAGCGCCGCTACGCATCGATCCGCTGAGGTCGCCATGGATTTTTCGATGACGCCCGGCACCTTCCTGTTCGAGGCTTGGCAGGCGCGGGCCTCACTGCTCTCGGGGCTCGGTGTGACGATGCTGAGCTCGGCCCTGAGCATCGTCATGGCAACGGTCTGCGGGCTCGCGATGGGCGTGGCGCTGGCTTATGGCTGGTGGTGGCTGCGGCTGGTCGCACGGCTCTATGTCGACCTGATGCGCGGCATCCCGCTGCTGGTGCTGATCCTCTTCACCTATTACGGGCTGGCGCTGTTCGGCATCAACGTGCCGGCCTTCTGGGCCGGCGTCATCGCGCTCGGCGCTTTTGCCACCGCCCATGTCGCCGAGAATTTCCGCGGTGCGGTCCAGTCCGTGCCCGCCGGACAGATGGAGGCGGCCAAGGCGATCGGGCTGACCTTCGGCAAGCGGCTCAGCTATGTCATCCTGCCGCAGGCCGTGCGCCGCATGCTGCCGCCCTGGGTCAACACCGCGCTGGAGATCGTCAAGGGCACGACGCTGCTCTCGATCATCGGCGTGGTCGAGCTGCTGCTGTCGGCCCAGCAGGCGATGGCGCGCAATTACATGATCATCGATTTCTACCTGCTGACCGCGGCGCTCTATGTCGCGGTCAATTTCACGCTCGCCCAGCTCGGCGCATCGCTGGAGCGGCGGTTCTCCTATCTGCGCTATTGAGGGAAGGGCCGCCGATGATCGAGCCAGCGCTTCTGCAAGCCCGTGACGTGCGCAAGAGCTTCGGCCAGATCGAGGTGCTGAAGGGCATCGATCTCACCGTCAGCCAGGGGCAGGTGGTCTCGCTGATCGGCGCCTCGGGATCGGGCAAGACGACCTTCCTGCGCTGCATCAATCTGCTGGAAGAGCATGATGGCGGCGAGATCCTGCTCGATGGCGACCCGGTCGGCTACATCATGGCCGGTGAGCGCCGGAAGCGCCTGAGCGAAACCCGGATTTCGGCGCAGCGTGCCCGGCTCGGCATGGTTTTCCAGCAGTTCAATCTGTTTCCGCATCTGACGGCCGCCGACAATGTCATGCTCGGCCTGACCAAGGTGCAGGGCAAGAGCGATGCCGAGGCGCGCGACATCGCCCAGCATTGGCTCGGCCGCGTCGGACTGGCCGATCGCAGCGGGCACTATCCCTATCAGCTCTCCGGCGGCCAGCAACAGCGCGTCGCGATCGCGCGGGCCGTCGCCATGCAGCCACGGCTGCTGCTCTTCGACGAGGTGACCTCGGCGCTGGATCCCGAGCTGGTCGCCGAGGTCCTGAGCGTGATGCAGGGCCTGGCCGAGTCAGGGATGACGATGCTGCTGGTCAGCCACGAGATGATGTTCGTCCGCGACGTTTCCAACCACGTCGTCTTCCTCGATCAGGGCAGGGTCGCCGAGGCCGGGCCGCCGGCCGAGATCTTCGGCAATCCTCAGAACGACCGGCTCAAAAGCTTCCTCGGTCGCTTTCACGGGCTGTTTGGGCGGGGCTGAGCGGGACCTGAGTCGCTTGTCGTCGTCCATCCCCGTCATTGCGAGGAGCGAAGCGACGAAGCAATCCAGGAGGACGTCGAGCACGCGGCTCTGGATTGCTTCGGCTCACGCTCGCAATGACGGTTGGCGCTAGTGAATCTCCGGTTCGGGGATCTTCGCCGTGCCTTCGAGATAGTCGAAATCGCAGCCCTTGTCGGCCTGGCGGATATGGGCCGCCGACATCTTGCCGTAGCCGCGCGGATAGTCGCGGTTCGGCGGCGACCAGGTCGCAAGCCGAGCGGTGATCTCGGCATCGCTCAGATTGACGTTGATGCTGCGCGCCTCGACATCGACGCTGATGATGTCGCCGGTCCTGACCGCCGCGAGCGGCCCCTTGATATAGGCTTCGGGCGCAACATGAAGCACGCAGGCGCCGTAGCTCGTGCCGGACATGCGGGCGTCCGAAATGCGCAGCATGTCGCGTACGCCCTGCTTCAAGAGCTTGCGCGGGATCGGCATCATGCCCCATTCCGGCATGCCAGGGCCGCCGACGGGGCCGCAATTCTTCAAAACCATGACGTGGTCGGCCGTGACGTCGAGGCTCTCGTCATTCACTGCCTTCATCATCGCATCGTAATCCTCGAAGACCAGCGCCGGACCTGAATGCTTGAGCAGGCGGGGTTCGGCGGCGGAGGGTTTGATGACGCAGCCATCGGGGGCGAGATTGCCCTTGAGCACGGCGAGCCCGTTGGCGGTCGAGACGGCGCGGTCGAGCGGGCGGATGACGTTATCGTCATAGATCTGGGCCAGCGCGATCGTCTCCGAGATCGGCTTGCCGGTCACCGTCATGGCATCGGTGTGGAGCTTGCTCTCAAGTTGCTTGAGCAGGGCCGGCAGCCCGCCGGCATAGAAGAAGTCCTCCATCAGGAATTCGCCGGAGGGGCGTAAGTTTGCGATCACCGGGACTGTCCGCGAGAAGGCATCGAAATCATCCGGCGTCAGCGACACGCCGGCGCGGCCGGCCATGGCGATCAGGTGGATGATGGCGTTGGTCGAGCCCGCCACCGCCATATGCACGGTCAATGCGTTCTCGAAGCTTTTCCGCGTCAGGATCCGGTCAGGCGTCAGATCCTCCCAGACCATCTCGACGATGCGCTTGCCCGACGCAGCTGCCATGCGCGGATGGGCTGCGTCGGCGGCGGGGATGGCTGAGGCGCCGGGCAGGGTCAGCCCCAGCACCTCGGCATGGCTCATCATCGTGGCAGCGGTGCCCATCACCATGCAGGTGCCATAGGAGCGGGCGATGCCGCTCTCCATGTCCTTCCACTGGTCGTCGGTGATGTTGCCGGCTTCCTTCTCGGCCCAGTATTTCCAGACATCGGCGCCGGAGCCTAGCACCTTGCCGGCCCAGTTGCCGCGCAGCATCGGGCCTGCCGGGACGAAGATGAAGGGCAGGCCGGCGCTGCAAGCGCCCATGATCAGCGCCGGGGTGGATTTGTCGCAGCCGCCCAGCAGCACCGCGCCATCGAGCGGATGGGAGCGGATCGATTCCTCGGCCTCCATCGCCAGGAAGTTGCGGTAGAGCATGGTAGTGGGCTTCTGGTACTGCTCCGAGACCGACATCACCGGGATCTCGACGGGAAAGCCTCCGCTGGCCCAGACGGCGCGCTTCACGGCTTCGGCGCGGTCACGCAGATGGGTGTGGCAGGGGTTGATCTCGGACCAGGTGTTGAGGATGCCGATGACCGGCTTGCCCATGAACTCGTCATGGCCGAAGCCCATCTGCAGCGCCCGCGAGCGATGGCCGAAGGAGCGCAGGTCGCTGGCGCCGAACCAGCGCTTGCTGCGCAGGGTGTCGGGCGTCTTGCGGGGATGGGACGACATAGGCGTTTCCTTCGCGTGATCTTTTTGTTTGTCGCAGGCATTCTCCGTCATGCTCGGGCTTGTCCCGAGCATCCACGTCTTGAACACAGGTCTTGACCAGCGAAGACGTGGATGGTCGCCACAAGGGCGACCATGACGGGTGGCACTACTCCGCGGCGGCCTTCGCTGCGCTCCAGCCGGAGACGATGGCGCGCAGTTCGGCCTTCTCCGCGGCGTTCAGTTCCGGCAGGCCGGGCAGGCGGACGGGGCCGACATTCGTGCCGAGCAGGCCGAGAGCTTCCTTGACCACGGTGACGTTGGCGCCGTTGCCGTATTTCGTGCGCAGAGTCTCGAAGCCGGCGATGGCGTCGACCTCGACGCGAGCGGCAGCGTAGTCGCCCTTCTCCAGCGCATGCCAGACGGCAAGCGAGCGCTCCGGCGCAACATTGATCAGGCCGGAGGTGAAGCCGCGGGCGCCCAATGCGTAGAAGGGCGCAGCCCAACCTTCTGCGAGGCCGCAGATCCAGTTGGCGCTGGTCCCTTGCGTCGCGCGCACGCATTCGGCCAGCAGCATCATGTTGTTGGAAGCGAATTTGACGCCGGCGACATTGGCATGGGTCGCGACGCGGACGAGGTCCTTCACGCCGATCGCATCCGAGCGGATATAGGCGACGACGGGCAGCGTCAGCGCCTCGGCGATCGCGATGATGTAGTCGGCCTGCGATTGCGGCGCGGCGAAGGGGTCGAGCGGGTGATGCACCATCACCGCGTCGCAGCCCGCGGTTGCGGCGAGCCTGCCAGTCGAGACGGCTTCGCGCAGCGAGCGGCCGATGCCGGCGGTCACCAGCGCCTTGCCGTTGGCGGCCTGTGCTGCGACGGCATGACTCTTCACGACCTCGTCGGTCGTCATCGGGTAGAACTCGCCGGTGTTGCCGGCCGAGACGATGTTGTGGATGCCGGCCGCCGCGATGCGCGCGACGATCTTGGCCGTCACCGCCCAATCGGCCTCGCCATCGGCGCCCCAGGCGGTGACATGTACGCCGGAGATGCCGCGCAAAGCCTTGCGCACTTTGTTTTCGTGTTTTTGGTTTGCGTGCTTTTGGTCATTCGTCATAGGCCAGTCCCTCCGCATCCGCGCCGAACACCTGGTGCACATGGGCTTTCGCCGAGCGCACGATGTGGCGTCTCATCCTCGTCTCGGCGAGCGCCGGATCGCGTCCCGCCAGCGCCTCGAAAATCGATTTGTGTTCTTCAAAACCCTGGGCGCGCTCGGTGGGCTCGGAGAGCAGCGCGATGCGCTGGGCGTGATCGTACATGCGCTGGCCGTCGAGCCGACGCTCGAGATAGGTGCAGCCCGAAATCCGGTGGATGGCGCCGTGATAGGCCTCGTTCAGGGTGACGAGGTCCTCGAGCGCGCTATGCGCCGTCGCATGCTCCATGTCGTCGATCAGGCGCGCCATCTCGGCGATGTCGGCATCGCTCAGCCGGTTGGCGGCGATATGAGCCATGACGCTTTCGAGCGCGGCGCGGCCAAGAGCCATTTCCAGCGCCTGGCGGGCCGAGAACTCGACGAAGACGCCGCGCCGGGCTTCCGTCCGGACCAGCCCCTCGCTTTCCAGCTTGCGGATCGCGTCCTTTACCGGGGTGGTGCTGACGCCGAGCATCTCGGCGAGCTGACGCTCGTTCAGGCGCTCGCCATTGCGGAAACGCCCGGCGACGATCGCGCGGCGCAAGCGCTCATGCACATGCTCGCGCAAGGAGCGCAGCAGATGCGGGGCGACGGGCTCGATGGCGATCGATTGCGACATACCGTTCCAAGACATGGCGGTTCCAAGACATGGTTTCACGGTCGGCAATTCCCCGACGGGGAGTTGACGCCGGCCAGGAGCCCATGGCGGCACCAAACATCACAAACCGCAAGTGCCGGCAAGTCTGAAATTTCAGATTTCAAATCCCGAATGCCGTGCTATGTCACCCTCAAGGCCGAGCCAAGGGCCGCACCGGCGCAACGAGCCGGGACTGGAAAACGCAATGGGAGGATTGCCGACAATGAGACTGACACGCAGGGCCATGATCGCCGCCGCTTGCCTGGCTGCCGCGCCAGCCGCGATGGCCCAGGGAGACTATCCCTCCAGGGTCGTGACGATCGTCGTGCCCTTCGCTGCGGGCGGCACCACCGACATCCTCGGACGCCTGCTGGCCGAACGGCTGGGCGCCCGGATGAACGGTCGCTTCATCGTGGAGAACCGGGCCGGAGCCGGCGGCAATACCGGCGTTGCCGCCGTCGCACGCTCGACGCCCGATGGCTATACGCTGACCATGGGCACGGTCTCGACCCATGCGATCAATCCCGGCGTCTACGCCAAGATGCCTTATGACCACATCAAGGATTTCGCGCCGATCTCGCAGGTGGCGAGCGTGCCGAATATCCTGATGGTCAATATCGACCTGCCGGCCAAGACGGTGCCGGAGCTGATCGCGCTGTTGAAGGCCAATCCCGGCAAATATTCGTTCGGCTCGTCGGGTGCCGGCACCTCGACGCATATGGCGGCCGAATTGTTCAAGGTCGCGACCGGAACCGACATGGCCCATGTGCCTTATCGTTCCAGCGGGCAAGTGACGCAGGATCTGCTCTCGGGCCAGATCCAGGTCTCGTTCGACAACATCACCATCGCCTGGCCGCATGTCGAGGCCGGCAAGATCCGCGCGCTCGCCACCGCGACGCCGGAGCGGCTGGCTGTGGCCCCGGATCTGCCGGCGCTGGCCGAGTTCATCCCGGGCTATGCCGCGACCTCCTGGCACGGCTTCTTCGCGCCGTCGGGCGTGCCCAAGGAGATCGTCGCCAGGCTTTCCACCGAGGTGCAGGCGATTATGCGCGAGCCCGGCACGATCGAGCAGCTGAAGAAGCTCGGCGTCGATCCCGTCGGTTCGACGCAAGAACAGTTCGCCGCCCATATCGCCGCCGAGACCAAGCGCTGGGGCGAGGTGGCGCAGAAGGCGAATGTGAAGATCGAATGATCGAAGGGCCGATCATTCCGCCAGCGCGGCCGCCTGACGTGGCGGTCTGTGCTTCCGGTGCTCACGTACTTGAGTACGCTCCGCTCCGGTTCTCGACCGCCACGCCATCCGTCTCACGCTGACGAAATATTCGACCCTTCGCTGGAGCCCCGCTCAAGATCATGACGACCCTCACTCCCGAAAACCGCACGAAGCTGAAGCGCGTCTCGACCGCCACGCTCACCACCGCGCTGTTCAAGCGCGGCTTCCGCAATGTTTTCATCCAGGATGTCAGGCCGCTCGGCCTGAAGTCCGGCTCGATGGTCGGCGAGGCCTTCACGCTCCGCTATATCCCGGCGCGGGAGGATCTCGACCTGCTCTCGGCCTTCGAGGGCACACAGCATCCGCAGCGGCGCGCGGTCGAGGATTGCCCGCCCGGCCATGTCATGGTGATCGACAGCCGCAAGGATCCGCGCGCGGCCTCGGCCGGCGGCATCCTGGTCTCGCGCCTGATGCAACGCGGCGTCGCCGGCGTCGTCACCGATGGCGGCTTTCGCGACTCGCCGGAGATCGCCGCCATGGCGATCCCCGCCTATCACAATCGCCCGAGCGCACCGACCAACCTGATCCGCCACCATGCGCTCGACATCAACGCGCCGATCGCCTGCGGCGACGTCGCGGTCTATCCCGGCGACATCGTCGTCGGAGACGGCGAGGGCGTCTGCGTCATCCCCGCCCATCTCGCCAACGAGATCGCGCCGGAGGTCTATGAGCAGACGGCCTATGAGGATTTCGTCGCCGAGCGCGTGCGCGCCGGGCAGGGCATCTTCGGGCTTTATCCCGCCAATGCCGAGACCAAGGCAGAGTTCGCCGAATGGCGGCCGAGCTGGTCCTGACCGTTCGCGCTGCCCGCTGCTGACGCGGCGCTGCGCCAATCTGTGCTTCGGCGGTCCCAAGGGCAATTGTCTCTACATGGCGAACAGCCACTCGCTCCATGCGCTTTACGTCGAGGCTCACGGCGCGGTCTGAGCCCTCGGGACCGATGCGGTTGCGGTTCGCCGTCGCACCGGCCCTGGCATGCGGCGGGAAGGTGCGACACCAGGCTCGCCCTTGAGCTGAACGCCGACCGGTATCGTTAACCGCTGCTTGATGCGTCTCTGCGAGGGTCGAATCCCCATCGATGCGCGCGGGGGAGGTACGGGCTATGACGATGCGCAAGGCCGTTCGGCCATGACAGAGGTTGCGACCTTGCCCGCGCGCTACAACGCCTGGGTCAATCGCAAACTCGGCATAACCAGGCTCGGCGAGTCCGAGGCCTCGGCGCTTCGCGCGGCGCAGGCCGACATCTTCGCGCGCATTATCCCACCCATCCTGATCTCCAATGCGCTCTCGGCAGTCCTCGTGGCGAGCACCGCCATGTTTCATGGCTGGCTGTGGTTTCCGCTGTTGTGGAGTGGATGGGTCGTATCCACCGGGGTGTTCGGCATCCTGCGGATTTCCAGGATCAATGCACGCAAGCGCGACGACGCGCCATCCGTGAAGTTCAATGACAGGATCCTGATCGATTCGGCGATGATGGCGATGCCCTGGCTGGTGATGGCCGTGGTGATCAATCCGACTGCGGTGCCCCAGATGGAGGTGCTGACGGCGACCCTACTGGCAGGACTGATCTGCGCCGGCACGTTCACCATGGCCAGCATGCCCTCGGCTGCGCTGCTCTTCGTCGGCCTGATCCTGACAGCCCGCATCCTCCACATCGCGCTGTCCCCGGTCGATCATTTGCCGGAGAACCTCGCCTTTCAGGCGATCTGCGGGTCGGTCATGCTGGTGTCGCTGCGCAGCATGGCGCAGCTCTTCATCGATCGCGTCCGCGCCGTCAGCAGCGCGCAGGAGCTTGGGCTGGAAGCGCAGGCGCAGGCGCGGCTGGAGGAGAAGCAGCGCGAGCGCGTGGAGGGACAGGCTGAAGCGTTCCGGCGCGAGATCGGCGCCATCCTGCAGTCGGTTGCCCAATCGGTCGTCCACATGAATGGCGCGGCCGAGCAACTCGTCGCGATCTCCCACAGGTCGCAGGATAAACTCGCGGACGTGCTGACCAAGGTCGGCGATGCCAAGACGGATATCGTCTCGGTCGAGTCCTGCTCTCACCGCCTGACCGAGACGATCTCCCTGATCCGCAACGAGGCCGACCGGACCACACATCTGGTGCGGATGGCGGCCTCAGATGTCGCAGCCTCGATCTGTATCAAGACCCAGCTGAAGCAGGCGGTTCACGACATCGGTCAGGTTTCGGCTGATCCGCGCGATCGCGTCGCAGACCAATCTGCTGGCTCTCAACGCCACGATCGAAGCGGCCCGCGCCGGCCTGGCGGGGCGCGGCTTCGCCGTGGTCGCGATCGAGGTGAAGGGGCTGGCTGCCCGCACCGAGGCGGCGACGCAGGAGATTTCACAGCGCATCGAGGAGGTTCGAGCCGCCACCGAACGCTCGATCGCCGCCGTGATGAACATCAGCGTCTCCACTGATGCTATTGTCGGTGCGACCGGCGGCATCGTCGTCGCAGTGGACCAGCAGTCGGACGCGATCCGCACCATGGTCGAACTGCTGATGCGCGCCGTGCGCGAAGCCGAGCAGGCAGCCGGCGCGATCGATCTCGTCGTGGCCGACGCCGCGCGCACGATGGACCATGGCCGACAGGTTTCCGAGGCGGCTGCGGGTGTCGATGTCTCGGCGACCCGTCTTGGCGAATCCGTCGCCCGGTTCTCCCGCGACGTCGTCAGGGGCTGATCAGCCGGGTGTCCCGATGCCGTAGAATTCGCGGTACCACGCCACGAAGCGGGCGATGCCGGTCTCGATCGGCGTGTCCGGGCTGAAATTGACCTTCGCCATCAGGGCGGAGACATCGGCGAAGGTCGCTGGCACGTCGCCGGGCTGCATCGGCAGGTGGCGCTTGATCGCGGGCTTGCCGCAGGCCTGCTCGACCGCCGCAATGAAGCGGTCGAGCCGCACCGGCGTATGGTTGCCGATATTGTAGATGCGGTGCGGCGCGGCGGCCGTCGCCGGGTCCGGGCGGGCCTGATCGAAAGCGGGATCGGCCTCAGGCGGTGCGGCGACGAGCCGGACGATCGCCTCGCTGACATCGTCGACATAGGTGAAGTCGCGGCTCATCTCGTTTTCGGCGTAGACGTCGATCGGCTGGCCCTCGAGGATCGCCTTGGTGAACTTGAAATAGGCCATGTCCGGCCGGCCCCAGGGACCGTAGACGGTGAAGAAGCGCAGGCCCGTCGCCGGGATGCCGTAGAGATGGGCGTAGGAATGCGCCATCAGCTCATTGGCGCGCTTGGTTGCGGCGTAGAGCGAGACCGGATGATCGGCACCGTCATGCTCGCTGAACGGCGTCTTGGCGTTGGCGCCGTAGACCGAGCTCGACGATGCATAGATCAGATGGCTGACGGGATTGTGCCGGCAGGCCTCCAGCACCGACAGGAACCCGTCGAGATTGGCGCTGGCATAGGCGCGCGGATTGTCGAGCGAATAGCGCACGCCGGCCTGGGCCGCGAGGTGAATGACGGCGTCGGGCCGGTAAGCCGCGAAAGCCGACAGGAGCCGGTCGTAATCGGCGATATCCAGCGCCTCGAAGGCAAAGCCATTGCGCGGGGTGAGCCGGTCGAGCCGGGCCTGCTTCAGGGCCGGGTCGTAATAGGGCGTGAGGTTGTCGATGCCCAGAACCTGGATACCCTGGGCGAGCAACGCCTCGGCGACGTGGTAGCCGATGAAGCCGGCGGCTCCAGTCAGCAGGATGCGTTGCTGGCGAGTGTTGGTCATCTGGCGACGTGCCGTCCCTTGCCGCGGGGATGGCTGGCAGCGGGAGACTGTTTCGCCGCCGGTTCCCGCATATCGCCGGCAGCGAATGGCGGCCTGCGGGCCGCGACCGTGTTCGATTGCAGCCTCGTCCTCTTCGGATGATTTGCAGCGTGAGGCAAGAGCCCGACGATGCCGCTTCGCGCTGGTTTCGCGGCATTCCTGGCCCCGGCGGCATGTGGCATGCTGGCGATGAGACCGGACAAGTGGGCAATTTCTGCCCCCCGGACCTCGCAACATGGCAAAAGCTGCCGGGTCATTATGACGAATAATTGTTTAATTTGTTGATTCAATTACTTTTTTCTTCGGCTCGGCAATTGCGTGCTGCTTGCCCAGGGGGCCGATACCGATGCGGCCTCCGCCACCGGCATCGATGACCCAAAGGGGCCAGTCAGGAGAGCGTTCCATGAGTAGCGTATCGTCCAGCGCGCAGAACTATTCCCGGTTCGAGACGCGCGTCCAAAGCCGGCTGAACGCCGACATCGCCTCGGGCAAGATTTCCGCCGCGGACGGGACTGCGCTCGGCAGCGCACTTGGCGACATCCAGCAGCAGCTCACTGCCAGCTCGACCCAAAGCACCTCGTCTTCCACCAGCGGGAAGCTGGGCACGACGGTCGGTTCGCTCATCGATGGCGAGGTGTCGTCGGGAAAGCTGACCAGCGCCCAGGCCGACGAACTCAAGAGCCTGCTCGGGGGCGGGCACCGCGTCGGCGGCGGGCATCATGGCCACAAACCTGAGGCGGCCAAGAGCGACAGCAGCGATCAGGATAGCGACGATACCCAGACGGGGCTCGCCGGGGTGCTGAACGCGGCCTCTTCCAGCTCGACGGATTCCAGCTCCGCTTCCGATCCGCTCGCGGAATTCCTCAAGGTCCTGCAGAGCGCCCAGCAGACCTTGTCCAGCTCATCCTACAACGCAGCCGGCGCGAGCGCGACCAAGACCCCCAGCGCAAGCCTGGGCCTTGTCGACACCACCGCCTGACAGGCGCGGCGGCAAATAGAATGGCTGGGATGGAAACGGGACGGGCCGATGCATGTCGGCCTGGTCCCTCATCACTGTCATCGGAGAACCGCACCCCGTTTGGGGAAAGCGTTGGTAGCGGGAGAGGGACTCGAACCCCCGACACGCGGATTATGATTCCGCTGCTCTAACCAGCTGAGCTACCCCGCCCCGAGACGAAGGCTCGCCGCTGACGGCGTGCCTTTGTGAGGGCGCGTATAGGGGGCGAAGGGTGATGCCGTCAAGCCTCCGGGCGGCATGGGATATAATCATATGACATGCGCATTACGCTCTTTGCGGCGGGTATTGTAGGTTTGCCATGCGTTTCTTGCATTGGTGCAGTCTTGAAGCCTGGATGCGACGGCTTAGCTGATAGCCAGATCGGCGTCAGGGGCCGCTGCGGGAATGGTCGACGATGATCGCCGCCATCGCTCCGCTGCGCAGCCGGTCATTTCGGAGGCCGCCTTTCATGGCAACGCTCATTTCATCCTTCAGTTTTTCGTTTGCGCAATCCCTTTTGACACACGCCAAGTCGCGTATTGCCAGGCCGCGTATCGCGCAGACCGTGGCCGCTATCGCTCTCGGCGTCGCGGCGCTCGGCGCCATGGCGAGCGCTCCGGCGGCTGCCGCCGAGCGACCTGCATGGGAGACCGCCTGCGCCTACAAGCAGCCCTCCGGCACGTTCGGCAACGGCTATACGGTAGTGGCCGACATGTGCGCGCGTCTGCGCTCCTGCCAGGCCATCTCGGATCGGGGCGGCGACCTCGCGCAGGCGGGATGCTTTGACTTCGAGGCCGCGCCGCGCCCGGCTGGCCGGCGTTCCTGAAACACTCTTCCGGCCCGGCAGGCATGGTGCCAGCCGGGCCGGAATCAGATCAGGCCATTACCTGCTTGATGTGACGCGGTCTTGCGCAGGCGGACGACCTTGAAATAGCCCCGGCCGACATGGACGGTCTCGTAGCGTCCGGTGCGCGCCGCCCAGTCGGTCAGGCGGCTGACCTTGAAATCCGTGCTCCAGCCGATCGCCTTGGCGAGGGGCGCGAGCGCCGCCCAGAATGGCGCGAGCAGCCCACCATCGTCGACGAGGCGGCTCGAGATCACGATCTCGCCGCCAGGCTTCAGCACACGGTCCATCTCGGCCAGCGCTTGTTCGGGATCGGGCACCAGCGTGATCACGAATTGCGCGGTCACGGCGTCGAAGCGCTCGGCCTCGAAGCCCAGGCGGCAGGCATCCATCACCATCAGCCCGCGGACATGGTCGAGGCCCTGGCTCGCGACCTTGCGGTTGGCGACCTTGAGCATGTCGAGCGAGAGATCGGCCCCGAGCACGCGCGTGCCTTGCGTGAAATAGGGCAGGGTCAGCCCGGTGCCGACGCCGATCTCCAGAATGTCGGGACCGCAGGCGCAAGCCGCCGCGACGGCCTCGCGCTGCGGGCGGGCCAGCATGCGCAGATAGATCTTGTCGTAGAACTTGGCCCAGGCCGCATAGGCGCGCTTCTGGGCTTCGAGGTGAGTCACCGACATGGAGCGGCTCGCGGCGATTGAGGTTGCAGGAAAGCCGAGGCGGGCGTCGTCGGGCTCAGGGCTGCGCGTGGGCGAACGCAGGCGCGGGCGCCAGCATGGCGAGCGGCGGCCGCAGGATCGTACCGCCGCCGAGTACGCGCGCATCGGGGCCGGCATCAGTGTAGATGACGCAAGCCTGACCGGGCGAAACCCCCTCTTCATCGCTGGCGAGTTCGATCTTGAGGCCGTCCTCGTCGCGCATCAGCCGCGCCTCGCGCGGCGCCCGGGTCGAGCGCACTCGGACGGCGACATCGAGCCCCTCGGCCGGGAGTGCATCCAGAGACCGGTCGCCGAGCCAGTTGACGTCGCGCAGCCTGATCTCGCGCACGCCAAGCGCCTCGCGCGGGCCGACGATGACACGGGCGAGATCGGCATCGAGCCGCAGCACATAGAGCGGCTCGGCCGCGCTGAGGCCCAGCCCCTTGCGCTGTCCAACGGTGTAGCGCAGCACCCCGTCATGGCGCCCGAGCACGCGCCCGTCGAGATGGACGATCTCGCCGGGGCGCGAGGCGCCGGGCTTCAGCTTCTCGATCACATCGGCATAGCGGCCATTGGGAACGAAGCAGATGTCCTGGCTGTCGGGCTTATCGGCGATGCCGAGCCCGAGTTCTGCGGCGAGCGCGCGGGTCTGCGCCTTGTCGATGCTGCCGAGCGGGAAGCGCAGCAGATCGAGCTGCTCCTGCGTCGTCGCATAGAGGAAATAGCTCTGGTCGCGCGCGGCGTCGGCGGCGCGGAACAGGCCGCGATGGCCGGTGCCGAGGTCGCGGCTGACGACATAATGGCCGGTCGCGAGCGCATCGGCGCCCAGCTCCTGGGCCAGGCCCAGCAGGTCGCGGAACTTCACCGTGCGATTGCATTCGACACAAGGGATCGGTGTCTCGCCGGCGAGATAGCTCTCGGCGAAGCGCTCGATCACGGCGTCGCGGAAACGGCTCTCATAATCGAGCACGTAATGAGGGATGCCGATGGCCTCCGCGACGCGGCGAGCGTCGTGGATATCCTGGCCGGCGCAGCAGGCGCCGGCGCGATGCACGGCCGCGCCATGATCGTAAAGCTGCAGCGTCACGCCGATGACGTCATAGCCCTCGCGCTTCAGCAGCGCGGCGACGACGGAGGAGTCGACGCCGCCGGACATCGCCGCGACGACGCGCGTGGCCGCGGGCGGCTTGGCGATGTCGAGGGAGTTGAGGGGCGTGGTCATGCGATGGTCCGGTCCGGGACGGCGGCGGATGCGATCGGCGGTTCTATATCGGCTTTGGCGCGCGCCTGCCAGCGTGCGATCGGCAAATCCTGCCGGGTCGGGGTGCAAGACCGGCGCTTCTTGCCGTCATGGTGATCGCGCGATGCGGTTAAGTCATTGATATAGTGCATGCATTCCATGGCGTGGGACTTGCTCCCCGGAGGGGCGGGCGTTGTGCTGCCCGCGTCCGGAATCGCCGATGTCTGTTCAGTCGCTCACGCTTTCGTCTGCCTTGACCGAACCCGCTCCTGTGCGCCGTCGCGCGGCAGAGCCGGATTCCGGCCGCGCGGCTGAGGCGTTCACGCTGCCAGACGATAGGTCTCGCGAGACGGCCTCACCCGCGCAGGACACCTCCGCGCCGCGCCCGAAACCCGAGCAGGCGCAGGCCGAGGATCGACCTTCGCCGCAAAGGCCCGATGCCAGGACGGATACCACCAGGACGGATGCTGCCAAGACGGACGGCGCCAAGACGGACGGCGCTAAGACGGACGGCGCTAAGACGGATGGCGCCAAGACAGACGCTGCAAAGGCGAATGCGGCCACGCAGCCGCCGATCGCTGCCAAGCCGGGCGAGACCACGCCTAATGCTCAGGGCGCCACGGGCTCGCCCCCGGTTCAGCAGGATATCGGCGCACTTGTCAGCATCGCCGTTGCCACGCAGGCCGAGGCGCCGACGAGCGGTGAATCCGTAAAGAGAAGGACGCCAAGGGCGTCAAGGACAAGGCGAGCGAGACGCCGACGACAGATCCCTCCGCGCTTCTCGCCACGCCAGCCGATGGCGTCGTTGTTCAGGTAGCGCCGATCATCGATCTCTCCGCCGCGATCGTTCCTGGCCTTGTGCCCACGGCGGTGACCCAGGCGCCCGCTGCAGGTGCGGCTCTCGGGGCCGGCATCGCCAAGGCCGGGCTCGTCTCGCCGAAGCCGGCCGTCGCGACCTCCTTGCAGGGGGATGCCGCCGGCAATGCGGGAGCGGACGCCGGCGTCCTCTCTGATGGCGAAGGCGGCAAGGCGCAGCTTGCGAGCGACGGACAGCCGGCCTTGCGCGCGGCTAAAGCTGGCAAAGACGAGCCGACCAGCTCTTCAGCTGCGCCTGCTGCATCGCAGGCCGAATTCAAGCCACTCGAATTGCTGCAGACTCCGCAAAACCTGATCGATCTTTCGGCGCTGGCGCAGTCGCGCGGGGGCAAGGCGGGCGGCACCCTGGACGTGACCACTCCAGAGCAGACTGCCGCCGGACAGGCCACGACGGCTCATGGCCAGGCTGCCGCGGCCACGCAGACGACGCCGCTCCACATGGTTCCCATCGAGATCGGGATGAAGGCGCTGGCGGGCTCCCGGTCATTCGACATCCGGCTTGATCCGGCGGAACTCGGCCGCGTCGATGTCAAGCTCGAGGTGTCCGACAAGGGCGAGGTCAGCGCCAGGCTGGTTGTGGACCGGGTCGAGACGTTGCACATGCTCCAGCGCGACTCGCGCACGCTCGAACGGGCCTTCGAGCAGGCCGGTCTCAAGCCCTCCGATGCAGGCGTCGATATCAGCTTGCGCGACCCTGCCGACCAGTCCGGCTTCCGGCAGAACCGGCAGCAGGACGATGCGCCGCGTCGCACGCCGACCGCCACGGAAACCGGCGAAGACATCGTCGCACCCGCCCAGCCAGTCCAGACCCGCCGCCTCGTCAGGCTCGGCGGCGTCGATCTCAGCATCTGACGGCAAGGAGAAGCACCATGGCCGTTTCCAACACCTCCTCGACGACGACCGCGGGGTTCCAGAACACCTCCTCGACGACGACGAGCAGCAGCACCGTATCCGGTTCGCAGACGGCGATCGCCGGGAATTTCGACCAGTTCCTGTCGCTGCTGACGACGCAGCTCAAGAACCAGAGCCCGCTCGATCCGCTCGACACCAACCAGTTCACCGCCCAGCTCGTGCAGTTCGCCGGGGTCGAGCAGCAGCTCAAGATGAACGACACGCTGAGTGCGCTGCTCACTCTCAACAAGGCGACGACGACGACGGATGCGGTCGGTTTCATCGGTGCGACGATCACCGCCGACGGCGCGACGGCGCCGCTCAAGAACGGATCCGCCTACTGGTCGGTGAACATGGCGAGCGCCGGCACTGCCAATATCACCGTGAAGGATTCCAGCGGCTCGGTGGTCCGGACCCTGACGACGAGCCTCGCCGCGGGCGAGCAGACCGTCCAATGGGATGGCAGCACCTCGACCGGCACGGTCGCGCCCGCTGGCGACTACACCATCACCGTCGACGCCACGGATGTGTCCGGCCAGGCGGTGGTCGCCAAGACCGAAATCATCGGCGTCGTCGACAGCATCGATCTGAGCGGCGACGCGCCGATGCTCAAGATCGGTACGATCAGCGTCCCGATCGACAAGGTCAAGAAGGTGATCAAGGGCTGATGGCGGCTGACGCGCAGATAGGGAAAGCCGTCCGATTCGCTTTAGGTAAATCTTAAAGCCGGACGCCTATGCTCAGCAGAAGTAGGTCTGTTGAGTTGTGTGAGTGTACCATGACCGAGCCTTTGCGACCGCGGGTGAAGTACGTGATCGGACCGGACGGAAGTCCGTTGACGATTGCCGATCTGCCGCCCATGAATACGCGCCGCTGGGTGATCCGGCGTAAGGCCGAGGTGGTCGCGGCCGTCCGCGGCGGCCTTCTCAGCCTCGAGGAAGCGTGCCAGCGCTATACGCTGACCGTCGATGAATTCCTGAGCTGGCAGATGTCTATTGATCAGCACGGCCTCGCCGGTCTGCGGACGACGCGCATCCAGCACTACCGTCAATAGGATCCCTTTTCCGGTCCATTGCCCGGTCCATTACCAAGGCGTCGGTCCGATCGGGCCGGCGCCTTTCGCATTTTCGGTGCCTATCGCCATCAATCCACCATTCGTTAACCCGGCGCTAACCATGCACTGGGAAAAACTTGCCTAGTGCGTCGTGCCTCGTGTGCGGCGATGTCGGTTTTGTGGAACGGATGGCTGCGTGAACGGCATCGTCGGTCAGTTTACGAAATTCGGAGCGGCTCGCCTGGCGGCGATGCTAGCGGTGACGCTCGGCCTCGTGGGCTTCTTCGGCTTCGTCATGCTGAGGATGTCGCAGCCGGCGATGAGCGTGCTGTTCTCCGACCTGTCGAACCAGGATGTCAGTGCGATCCTGAAGGATCTCGATACGCGCGGCATCAAATACGAGCTGCGCGGCGACGGGCAGACCGTGCTCGTCGCCAAGGCCGACGTGCCGCGGCTGCGGCTCGACCTTGCCAGCAAGGGCATCCCGTCCGGCGGCGGCGTCGGCTACGAGATCTTCGACAAGGGCGATGCCTTCTCCTCGACCAGCTTCGTCCAGAACATCAACCATCTGCGCGCGCTGGAGGGCGAGCTCTCGCGCACCATCCGCTCGATCAGCCGCGTCCAGGCGGCGCGTGTGCATCTCGTCATCCCGGAGAAGCGCCTGTTCGAGCGCGATCGCGAAGCGCCGCGCGCCTCGATCGTGCTCAAGCTCGCCGGCGAACTCGACGCGGCGCAGGTGCGTGCCGTGCGCCATCTCGTCTCCTCCGCCGTTGACGGGCTCAAGCCCGAGCGCGTCTCGATCGTCGATGAGCGCGGCAGGCTTCTGGCCGACGGCGCCCAGGGCGAGCAAGGGCTTGTCGGGCTCGGCATCGACGAGCGGCAGATGGGGATCGAAAAGCGGGTCAAGACGCAGGTCGAGGATATCGTCGCCAGCGTCGTCGGGCAGGGGCGGGCGCGGGTCCAGGTCTCGGCTACCCTCGACGCCAACCGCATCGAGAGCCGCTCGGAGACCTATGACCCGGAAAGCAAGGTCATCCGCTCCAGCCAGAACCGCACCGAGAATTCGGCAACGACCGATGGCACGAACGGGGCCGTCACGGTCGGCAACGAACTGCCCGGAGCCCAGGCGGGGCAGGGCGCCCAGCAGAATCAGAAGGACGCCTCTTCGAAGAACGAGGAAGTGGTCAATTACGAAATCTCACGCACGACCCGCACCGAGGTGCTGGAGGGCGGGCGTGTCAAGCGGCTCTCGGTCGCGGTGCTGGTCGATGGAAACTACACCCGCAACGGCACCGAAGTCGCCTACCAGCCGCGCAGCAGCGAGGAGCTGGACCGGATCGGCCAGCTGGTGCGCATGGCGATGGGCTATGACGAGGCGCGCGGCGACAAGGTCGAGGTCGTCAATCTGCGCTTCGCTGAAGCGCCGCAGGCGATCGTCGAGCTGCCCGAACAATCCCTGATGCAGCAACTGCTCTCCTTCACCAAGGAGGATATGATCCGCTTCGCCGAACTCGGCGTCATCTCGCTGCTGACGCTGATCGTGCTGATGGTGGTGGTGCGGCCGCTGCTGAAGCAGGCCCTTGCGCCCGATCCGGGCAGCGCGCGGCCCATTCCGAGCTTCATGCGCGAGGGCTTCGCCCTGGTCCAATCCGATGGCACCGGCGACCCTGCGAGCCCGCGCTCCGTGACGGGGCCGGACGGCGCGCGCGAGATGGATGTCGAGGCGCCGTCCGAGCGCATGCTCGCGGTCGCGCAGATCAAGGGACAGCTCAAGGCTCAGTCCGTCGAGAAGATCGGCGCGTTGGTGGCGCAGAACCCCGCCGATTCGGTCGCGGTGCTGCGCGGCTGGATTCACGAAAAATCAGCGGCATGACGGGTCTTTGAGCCATGGCCGCTGAACGTTCCATCGCCACGCGCAACTCCGGCAGCCGGGATAGTGAAGCCGGCAGCTATAGCGGCGGCGTAACCACGATCGCGGAGATGAACGGGCCGCAGCGCGCCGCGGTGATCCTGCTCGTGCTCGGGGAGGATCATGGCCGCACGATCTGGCAGGAGTTCGATGATGAGGAGATCCGCATCATCACCCGCGCCATGGCCGAACTCGGGACGGTCGACGCCGACGAGGTCGAACGGCTGATGCTGGACTTCGTCGGCCGGCTGTCGAGTGCGGGCGCGGTCACGGGCTCGTTCGACCGGACGATCTCGCTCCTGGAGAAGATCCTGCCGAGCGATCAGGTTGCCCTGATCATGGAGGAGATCCGCGGGCCTGCCGGCCGCAACATGTGGCAGAAGCTCGGCAATATCGATGCGGTCGTGCTCGCGAACTTCCTCAAGAACGAATATCCGCAGACGATCGCGGTCATCCTTTCGAAGATCAGGGCGGAGCACGCCGCCAATGTCCTGCGCAACCTGCCCAACGAACTCTCGATCGACGTCGTCAGCCGCATGCTGCGCATGGAAGCGGTGCAGAAGGAGGCGCTCGACCATATCGAAAATACGCTGCGCACCGAATTCGTCTCGACCTTGACGCAAACCCGCCGGCGCGACCCGCATGAGATGATGGCGGAGATCTTCAACGGCTTCGACCGCCAGACCGAGATTCGCTTCCTCGCGGCGCTCGACGATTCCAACCAGGAATCGGCCGCCCGCATCAGGGCGCTGATGTTCACCTTCGAGGATCTCGGCAAGCTCGATCCGGCCGGGCTGCAGACGCTGATGCGGCAGGTCGACAAGGACACGCTCGCGCGGGCGCTCAAAGGTGCGAGCGAGGATATGCGCAACTTCTTCTTCGGCGCGATGTCGCAGCGTGCCACCAAGAACATGCAGGACGACATGCAGGGCCTTGGCCCCTTGCGCCTCAAGGAGGTCGACGAGGCGCAGGCCAAGATGGTGGCCTTGACCAAGGAGCTCGCCGACAAGGGCGAGATCGTCCTGTCCAAGGGCAATTCCGAAGACGAATTGGTTTATTGACGATGCGCACCGCCACGAAATTCACGTTTGGCACCGATTTCCGCGAGGGCGGCCGGCGGGCGGCCGGCGAGGCCGACCTCGCCGCGGCGAAGTCCGAGGCGTTCCGTGCGGGCGAGGCCCAGGCGCGACACGACGCCGAGGGACAGCTCAACGGCATGGTCGCCCAGCTTGCCCGCACGGCCGAGCGCCTGCTCGCCCAGGAGGACGCCCGCACTGCCGCGATCGAGGCGCAGGCCGCCCATATCGCCATCGCCACGGCCAAGGCGCTGGCGGGCGCGGCGCTTGCCGAGAAGCCGCTGGCCGAGATTGAGCACGCCGTACGCGAATGCCTTTCGCATGCGCGGCTCGCGCCGCACCTTGTCTTGCGGGTGAATGAGGGCGCGGTGGAGGCCGTAGAAGCGTTGATCGCTCGTCTGGCGCGGGAGAGCGGCTTCGCCGGGCGTCTCGTCGTGCTCGGCGAGCCGGAGATCGCGCCCGGCGACGGGCGTATCGAATGGGCCGATGGCGGCTTCGTGATCGACGCGCAGCGTCTGTCGCAACTGGTCGAGCAGGCTGTGACGGGCGTTTTCGGCCATGCCGGTCCGCGCAGCCTTGCCGAGTGAGGACACCAAGATGAGCCAAGGCAACGACTTGAACCTGCCACCACTGAACCCGGCCGATCTCTCCTTCGATCACGAGGCGTCCTCGGTGGCGCGCTCGGGGCCGATACCGGTCAAGACCGCCGAGGATCTGGAACAGGTATTCGACGTACCGGTCACGGTCTCGGCAGTGCTGGGCTCGTCGCGGATCGCGGTCGGCGACCTGCTGCAGATTGTGCCCGGCGCCGTGCTCGAACTCGACCGGCGCGTCGGCGAGGCCATCGACATCTTCGTCAACGAGCGGCTGGTCGCGCGCGGGGAGGTTGTCGTGGTCGAGGACCGGCTCGGTGTCACCATGACCGAAATCATCAAGGCCGACCGGTGAAGACCGGCCGCCCCATCACGTTCTCATACGGAAAGGCCTGAGCCATGCGCCTCATCATCGTCGGCGGTCTCAAGGGGCAGATCATCGCGGCCGCCCGGATCGCGATCGCGCATGGCGCGAGCGTCACGCACACGGAGAGCCTCGACCAGACGCTCGCCGTGTTGCGCGCCAAGGGCGCGGATCTCCTGATGATCGACGTCGCGCAGCCGATCGCGAAATATGTCGCGGCACTGGAGGCCGAGCGCATCCGCACACCGATCGTCGCCTGCGGCACCTCGACCGATGCGCGCGCCGCCGTCGCTGCGATCCAGGCCGGGGCGCGCGAATATGTGCCGCTCCCGCCCGATCCCGAACTGATCGCTGCCGTGCTGGAGGCGGTCGCGGCCGATCAGTCGAGCCTGATCTGGCGCGATCCGGCGATGGAGCGCGTCGTCCAGCTCGCGGCCCAGATCGCCCGCTCGGATGCCCCCGTGCTCGTCACCGGCGAAAGCGGCACCGGCAAGGAGGTGATCGCCCGCCATCTGCACCAGAAGTCGCTGCGCAAGGACAAGCCTTTTGTGGCCGTGAACTGTGCTGCGATTCCCGACAACCTGCTCGAATCAGAGCTGTTCGGGCATGAGAAGGGCGCCTTCACCGGGGCAGTGGCGCGACGCATCGGCAAGTTCGAGGAGGCGAGCGGCGGCACGCTGCTGCTCGACGAAATTTCCGAGATGGATGTGCGGCTGCAGGCCAAGCTGCTGCGCGCCTTGCAGGAGCGCATGATCGACCGCGTCGGTGGTACGCAGCCGGTCAGGGTCGATCTTCGCATCATCGCGACCTCGAACCGCAATCTGGGCGATGCTGTCCGCGAAGGTTCGTTCCGCGAGGACCTGTTCTACCGGCTGAACGTGGTGCACTTACGCCTGCCGGCGCTGCGCGAGCGGCCGGCCGATATCCTGGCGCTCGCCGACCATTTCACCAAGAAATATGCCGAGATCAACGGCCTGCCGCTACGGCCGCTGGCAAGCGACGCACGCAAGCTCCTGCTGACCAATTCATGGCGGGGCAATGTGCGCGAGCTGGAGAATACGATCCATCGCGCCGTGCTGCTGGCGCAGGGGCCCGAAATCGGCACCGAAGCGGTGATGACGCCGGAGGGCGAGACGCTCGGCCCCGCCAGCGGTCGGGACCCGGCCGCGCGGGCGGCGCAGACGGCCGAGGCGGTGACGCGCTCGCTCGTTGGTCACACGGTTGCCGATGTCGAGCGCGAACTCATTCTCGACACGCTGGATCACTGCCTCGGGAACCGCACGCATGCAGCCAAGATCCTCGGCATTTCGATCCGGACGCTGCGCAATAAGCTGAGCGAATACGGAGCGGCCGGCATCGCCGTGGCCGAGCCGGGCCAGGCCCGCGTTAGCGCGGCCTGACCCGGTCGGTCGAATTGCCGATCACCAGCGGCGATAGCGCCGGCGGCCGTAATAACGCGGGCGCGCATAGTAGCGCGGCCGGGCGTAGTAGCGCGGGCGGGCATAATAGCGCGGCCGGCGGCGATAATAGTAATACTGGCTGAACTCGGCGTCGGTCTTGTCCAGGCCCTCCGTCATCTCGGCGGCGATCTGGTCGTCGGCCTTGCCCGGTTGCGGTTCCGGCAGCGGGGCCGGCTTCGGCTGGGCGGCTTCGGCAACAGCCATGCCGCCTAGACTGGCTGCGGCCATGCCGCCGATCAGGGTCATGATGAATGAGCGTCTATCCACGGCATCCTCCGAAGACTGGTTTTCTATCCCTGTTCGTGCCCGCATCAGAGCGCGCAACCGGGGCTAAAAGATAACGCATTTTCGTGGTCTGTGTTCCCATTCCGCAAATTTCTCTGATCATCCGTCTCTCATCCAAGAGTGAGAGCAGGATCGATGCGAAAAACCGGTGCCCACTTTTTCGCATCCTGCGAGAGCCGGATGATTTCAGCTGGCATCACTCCGTGATTCCAGCTGAAATCTGAATCCGTCTCTCATCTAAGAGTGAGAGCAGGATCAATGCGAAAAACCGGTGCCCACTTTTTCGCATCCTGCTCTAAAGCCGCTTGGGCGTGGGCTCGTCGACCGCGTTGAGGGGGCGAGTGACGTCTTCCAGCGATCTGCGCTCGGCGCGGACGGCGAAAAGCGCAGCTATCAAGGCCGCGGTCAGCATCAGGGTGGCGCCGAACAGGTAGCCGCCGAAGACGCTCAGGCGCGAGCCGGTGTCGATCAGCGCGCCGAACAGCCAGGGACCGGCGACGCCGCCGATACCGGTGCCCACGGCATAGAAGGCGGCGATCGCCAAGGCGCGCATCTCGACTGGGAAGGTCTCGCTGACGGTGAGATAGGCAGAGCTCGCGGCGGTGGAGGCGAAGAAGAAGACAATGCTCCAGCAGGCCGTCAATTGCGCGGCGCTGACGAGGTCGCGCCAGAACAGATAACCGGTCGCCGCCAGCAGCAGGCCCGACATCGCATAGGTGAAGGCGATCATCCGCCGCCGCCCGAGGGTGTCGAAGAGGCGGCCCAGGATGATCGGCCCGAGCACGTTGCCCGCCGCGAAGGGCAGGATGAACCAGCCGACCGCCTGCGACGGCACCGCATAGAAATCCGTCAGGACCAGCGCATAGGTGAAGAAGATCGCATTGTAGAAGAACGCCTGTGCGGCCATCAGCGCCAGCCCCACCAGTGCCCGCTGCCGGTGCCTGACGAACAGCGCGTGGAAGACCTCCCGAAGCGGGGTCGCGGCGCGCGGACGCAGGTGGAGCTTCGGCAGGGCCTCGTCAGGGCTGTAGGAAACCCCGGCGCGCCGTTCGATGTCGGCGACGATCATGGCGGCCTCATTCGGGCGGCCATGGCTGATCAGCCAACGTGGGCTCTCCGGTATCCATTGCCTGAGGACGAGGATGACGAGGCCGAGGGCCGCGCCGATGAAGAAGGCGAGCCGCCAGCCCAGTTCGGGATCGATGATTGCAGGATCGAGCAGGATAATCGCGCCGATCGCGCCGAGCGCCGCGCCAATCCAGAACGAACCGTTGATCACGAGATCGACCCAGCCGCGCATTCGCGCCGGAACGAGCTCCTGGATGGTCGAGTTGATGGCCGTATATTCGCCGCCGATACCCATGCCAGTGAAGAAGCGGAAGATGATGAAGCTGGCAAAGCTCCAGGAGAAGGCGGTCGCCGCCGTCGCGACGAGATAGACCAGAAGTGTGATCGTGAAGAGCCGCTTGCGGCCAAGCCGGTCGGTCAGCCAGCCGAAGAGAAGCGCGCCGAGGACTGCGCCTGCGAGATAGGCCGCGCCGGCGATGCCGATCTCGGTGTTGCTGAAGCGCAGAGCCGGGCTTTGCTTCAGCGCGCCGGAGACCGAACCCGCGAGCGTGACCTCGAGCCCGTCGAGGATCCAGGTGACGCCGAGCGCCACCACCACCAGCGTATGGAACCGCGACCAGGGCAGGCGGTCGAGCCGGGCCGGGATATCGGTCGAGATCGTCGGCTGCAAAGCCGTGTCCGGCGCTGTCATGCCGGTGCCCTCCCGATTGTCGCGAGGCCGCTATCGGTCGAACGGCCTCCGTATGAAAAAGGCGGCACCTTGCGGGCGCCGCCTCGTTAGTTTGGGCGCTGACGTCAGCGCACGTAGATCGGGCGTCGGCGGATGACGCGGTGCGGGCGCCGGACGATGACGGGCCGGCGCACGATGACCGGCCGGCGATGACGGGGGACGAAGGGCCGGTGCGGACGATGACGCCCGACATACTGGGTGAATTCGGCCTCGGTGTTGTCGAGCGCGGTCTTGCTCGCGGCGTCGACCGCATCGGAAGCCGGCACGGCCGGGGCCATCTCAGGCTTGCGCGAAGCGGCCTGCGCGATCGCGGTGCCGCCCAGGCTCGCGGCAGCCAGGCCGCCGAAAATGCTCATCACAAAGGAACGTCTATCCAAGTCTTCCTCCAATATCTGCGGTCTTGCAAAACCAGTTTTGTCGACCCGCGCCAAGTTACGCGGCGCAATGCGGCGATAACGCGGCAGTTCGATAACGGCCTGTTCAGGGAAAGGTTCCCGGGGCGGTTTTTTGGACCGTCTTAACCACTCGTTCACCATGTACCCGGCAAGAATTGCCGGGTTATGCCTCTGTCGGGGCGTATGTCCGCATGCGGACGGGTTCGCCGTGGCGACGGGAGTGGGTTGGTCGATGACCGATGTGACGGCAGGCCAAGGCGGCGGCTTCAACATGCCGAGCCGCGGCGCGATGGGGAAGCTCCTCAACCGGCCGGACCTGTTCCTGGCGATCGGCGTCATGGGCATCCTGGTGGTGCTCATCTTCCCGCTGCCGGCGGTCCTGCTCGACCTTTTGCTGGCGCTTTCGATCATCCTGTCGGTGCTGGTTTTGATGACGGCGCTGTTCATCGAGGAGCCGCTGGAGTTTTCGGCCTTCCCGACGGTGCTGCTGATCGTCACGATGTTCCGGCTGGCGCTGAACCTCGCCTCGACGCGCCTGATCCTGCAGCACGGGCATGAGGGCACTTCGGCGGCCGGCCACGTCATCGAGGCCTTCGCCAGTTTCGTGATGGGCGGCAATTTCGTGATCGGGGTGATCGTCTTCACCATCCTGATCATCGTCAACTTCGTCGTCATCACCAAGGGTTCGGGCCGTATCGCCGAGGTCGCGGCGCGCTTCGCGCTCGACGCCATGCCGGGCAAGCAGATGGCGATCGACGCCGATCTCTCGGCCGGGCTGATCGATCAGGAGGTCGCGAAAGTCCGGCGCAAGGCGCTGGAGGACGAGGCGAACTTCTTCGGCTCGATGGACGGCGCCTCGAAATTCGTGCGCGGCGATGCGATCGCGGCCCTGCTGATCACCTTTATCAACGTGCTCGGCGGCATCATCATCGGCGTCGCGCAGCAGGGCATGAGCTTTGGCGCGGCCGCGCATAACTATACGATGTTGACCGTCGGTGACGGTCTCGTCAGCCAGATTCCGGCGTTGATCGTCTCGACGGCGGCTGGCCTGCTCGTCTCGAAATCGGGCGTGCGCGGTGCCGCCGACAAGGCGCTCGGCAAACAGCTCTCGGGCTACCCCAAGGCGCTCGGCATGTCGGCTGCGGTGATGCTGCTGATCGCGGTCCTGCCCGGCATCCCGATGCTACCCTTTCTTGTGCTGGCAGGCGGCTCGGCGTGGCTCGCGCGTCATTTCGGCAAGCTCGCCAAGACCAAGCAGACGGAGGAAGCGGTCGCGGCGCAGGCAGCCTCGCCGCTCTCCGCCGACGGCACGCCGAAGGAGGAGACGCTCAACGACCTGCTCAAGCTCGACGAGCTCAAGATCGAGATCGGCTACGGCCTGCTGCCGCTGGTCAATGCGGCTGGCGGGCAGGACAGGCTGACGGACCAGGTCCGCGCATTGCGGCGCCAGCTCGCGGCCGAGCTCGGCTTCGTCATGCCGGCGGTGCGTATCGTCGACAACGTCCAGCTCGAGGCGAACTACTATTACATCAAGATCAAGGAGATCGATGCCGGGCACGGCATCGTTTATGCCGGCCAGTACATGGCCATGGACCCGATGGGTGGCGCGGTGAACCTGCCCGGCCATAATGTCCTGGAGCCGACCTTCGGCCTGCCCGCGACCTGGATTGACGCCGCCTTGCAGGACGAGGCGCAATTGCGCGGCTTCACCGTGGTGGACGCCGCGACCGTGATCTCGACGCATCTCACCGAGGTGCTGAAATCGAACATGCCCGAGCTGCTTTCGCATGGCGAGGTGCAGAAGCTGCTGCGCGAGCTGCAGAAGGACCATGCCGACCTGCTCAAGGAGATCGTGCCGAGCCAGATCTCGACCACAGGCATCCAGCGCGTGCTGCAATTGCTCCTGGCGGAACGCGTCTCGATCCGCGATCTCGCCACCATCATCGAGGGCATCGCCGAAGTCGCCGGCAGCATCAAGAATCCGCGCGACATCGCCGAGCATGTCCGCACGCGCCTTGCCCGTCAGATCTGCGCGCAGTTCTCCAACGGCCAGGGCAATCTGCCGATCATCACGCTCTCCTCGGCCTGGGAAAGCATCTTCGCCGAATCGATTATCGGCCAGGGCGAGGAGCGTCATCTCGCCATGCAGCCCTCGCGGCTGCAGGAGTTTGTGCGCCATGTCCGCGACAAGTTCGAGGAGGCGGCGCGCATCGGCGAGATGCCGGCGCTCGTCACCTCCGGACTGGCACGGCCCTTCGCGCGGCAGATCATCGAGCGCTTCCGCCGGGAGACGCCAGTGCTCTCGCAGGCCGAGATCCATCCCCGCGTCAGGCTGAAGACGGTCGGCAGCGTCTGAGACGGCCGCCGGCAACACGGCTCCATCGCCTGACGCTGCTCGGGCTTGCCTCCTGCAACTCACATCCCGGTCGCATACGCCCAGCCAGCTTGACGCTCGATTGTTCACTATAATAGTATATCGTACTCTATAGTGGACAATCGAGAGCGCGAGCATGAGCATCCGACCGGCCCTTGCGGCCGACCTGCCGGCGATCCTGGCGATCTACAACGCTGTGATCGCGACCTCGACCGCGGTCTACACGGAGACGCCGGCGACCCTGGCGGATCGGCAGGCCTGGTTCGCGGCGCGGACGGAGCAGGGCTATCCGGTGCTGGTCGCCGATGAAGCTGGCGAAGCTGTCGGCTACGCGACTTTCGGCGATTTCCGGGCCTGGCCGGGTTATCGCCACACCGTCGAGCACAGCGTCCATATCCGTGCCGACCGACAGGGCAGGGGGCTCGGCAAGGGCCTGGTCTCGGCTCTGTTCCCCCATGCCGCCCAGCTCGACAAGCATGTGATGATCGCTGGCATCGATGCGGCGAACGAAGCGTCGCTGCGGATGCATGAGCGCCTCGGCTTCACCCAGGCGGGGCGTTTCAACGAGGTTGGGCGCAAGTTCGACCGCTGGCTCGACCTCGTCTTCCTGCAGCGCCTGATATGACGGATCTGCGCAGCAGTGCTGAGGCATTCGTCGCGCCGGCCTCGACCGAGGCGCGTGGCCGCGTGGCCAGGCAGCCATTTCTATCTCTCAACGCTCTTCTCTTCGTCGCGATGTGCCTCGCCTGGGGGCTCACCTTCCTGCCAGTCAAGATCGCTGTGGCGCATGTGCCTCCGATCTTTCTGGCGGCGGCACGCTTCAGCATCGCCGGCCTGCTGCTGCTTGCCTGGGCCGGGCGTGGCGCGTTCAAGGTTCCGATACAGGCATGGCTGCGGCTCGTCGGCACCGCGCTGCTGGTCAATAGCTGCAATTACGCTTTGCTGTTCTGGGGCATGGCGCACGCGCCCTCCGGGCTCGCGGCGATCATCAATATGGCGACGATCCCGATCTATACGGTGCTGGCGAGCCGCGTGATCGAGGGGCAGCCCATCAGCGGGCGCCGCATCGCCGCGGTCGCTCTCGGGGCCATCGGGCTCAGCTTCCTGTTCGCGACACGGGCGCTGGGGGGCTTGAGCGCGGCGAAGGGCGATGGGCTGGAACTCTGGGGCCTGGCGGCGATCGCACTGGGGACGTTCTGCCACTGCGTCGGGGCGGTGCTGAGCCGCAAGATCGCAGGCTCTGTGCCGACCCTGACGCTGGCGGGCTGGCAGACCATGATCGGTGCGCTTGGGCTGATTTTGCTCTCGCTCTCGCTCGAGCCTGTCAGCATCGCGCATCTGCGGGCGCTTGTGGAATGGCCGACGGCGCCGGCGCTCGCCTTCGTCGTCATCGTCGGCTCGCTCGTCGGCTTCACCATCTTTCTGAGGCTGCTGCGCGACTGGGGCGCGTTCTACGCCGGGCTCTTCGCCTTCGTCAGCCCAGTCATCGCGGTCGGCGCCGGCGTGGTCGCGCTGGGCGAACCCTTCGGATGGCCCGAGGCGGTCGGCGCGCTCCTGATGTTCGGCGCGGCGGCGATCGCGCTCAGGAAATAGCCCGGCCGGTCTTCAAACGATTGGCGGGTCGGCGCTTCGGGCCTTGGCGTCGGCCTGCGCGACGGCGACCGTCAGCTTGTGTTTCTTGAGTTGGGAGCGCTCGAAGGCAAGCACCACCGGCAGCGATATGACCAGTGGAAGAATGAGGTAGAACAGCCGCCAGATCAAAAGCGCGGCGAAGACGGCCGGCGCCGGCACGCCCGGCATCACAGCGAGGAAGACCGCCTCCATCACGCCGACGCCGCCCGGCACCTGGCTCAGCAGCCCGGCCGAGAAGGAGAGCAGGAAGGCGCCCAGAACGATCATGAAGCCCGGATTGCCCTGGTCGGGCAGGGCGAAATAGATGATGCCGGCCGCACCGGCGAGCTCCAGCGGAGCCGCCAGATATTGGCGCGCGACGATCGGCAGGCGCGGATAGATCAGTTCGAACTTTCCGATCTTGAACGGCTTGAACTTCAGCCAGGAGCCGATCGTGTAGAGCACGACGAAGCCGAGCATGCCGAAGCCGATCAATCGTGCCGTCTGATCGCCGATCGCGAAGCGCGTCGAGAGCCGTGTCAGGGGGCGCAGGATTTCCGGCTCGATCACCAGGACGAGCCCGAGCAGCAGGATCGTGCCGAAGGCGAAGGTGAAAGAGCACAGCGCCACCAGCACGGCGACGTCGGCGGCCGTCAGCCCCTTGGCCGTATAGGCCCGGAACCGCACCATGCCGCCGGAGAAGACCGACGCGCCGATATTATGGGACAGCGCATAGGTGACGAAGGAGCACAGCGAGATATAGGGCCAGGAGATGCCCTTCTCCTTGCCGATATGGATGAGCGCGATGCGATCGTACCAGGCGAGCGCGGCATAGGCGACGAGAGTGGCGAGCGCGGCATGCAGGAAGGCGTCGGAAGGGATCACCGCGATCTTCTGGCCGATGCGGCTCGCGACGATCTTGATGTTGTCCCAGAGGTTGCCCTGCTCCAGCAAGGCCTGGATCGCGGCGTCGGTGCCGGCCTCGGTCTTGAGCTTCTCCCAGAGCAGGTCGACCGACCAGACGACCGCGACAAGCCCGATGATCGGCCAGAGATAGTCGAGATACTTTTTCATGGGACCCGCGGCTGCGAGGAGACGAAAAGCCATAGATACGCCATTGCTCGCACATGCGGGAAAGATGCGAGCCGGAGGCTTGCGTCTTCTCTGCCAGCGGTCGCCCGCGAGGGCAAGCGGCGCATGGCTGGATGCCCCTTGGGGAACAGACTGGGCGCTAGAGCCGGATGATTTCAGATGGAATCACGCAGTGACCCCATCTGAAATCTGAATCCGTCTCTCATCAAGGAGTTAGAGCAGGATGCGAAAAACCGGTTCCCACTTTTTCGCATCCTGCTCCAGCGCTCGGCTCATGTGTCGATCATGGGATGGCTCTTGTGTCGCGGGCGAAATCCCCCGACCCTGCCGCCGCGATCATGTCATGATCGCGGCAGTGCCCATCCCGCCGCGTCGCATCAAGAAGCCAGCATGTCCGAAAGCCTTTCCATCAACCTGACCGGCATCACCGACCTGCCGCCGGGCAAGATCGCCGCCATCGTCACCTCGCTCGAAATGTTCGAGGCCCCGCCGCCACGCTCCGACCCACCCGGCATGGAGGGGTTCGCACTCGATTCGATCGGGCGCGAGGATGTCGCCCGCTATCTCGCGATCTACCGTGTGCTAGGCGAGCGCTGGATGTGGTTCAGCCGGCTGGTCAAGCCGGTGGCGGAGCTCCAGGCGATCCTGGCCGATCCAGCCGTGGAGTTTTTCGCCGTCCGGCATGATGGCCGCGATGTCGGCTTGCTCGAACTGGATTTCCGCGTGCCGGGCGAAGGTGAGCTGGCCTTTTTTGGCCTCGATGAGAGCGTGATCGGGCGCGGCGCCGGGCGCTGGCTGATGAACCGTGCCCTCGCCAAGGCCTGGGCAAAGCCGATCGGCCGCTTCTGGGTGCACACCTGCACGCTGGACCACCAGGGTGCGCCGGAGTTCTATCAGCGCTCCGGCTTCACCGTGTTCAAGCGCAGCGTCGAGGTCGATGACGATCCGCGGCTGCACGGCCATATGCGGCGCGATAGCGTACCGCATCATCCGGTCATCGCCTGAAACGAACGAAGCCCTCATTCCGGCGAGAGCGAGCCATGCTCACCTCTCGCCGGAATGAGGGCTGATCGTTGCGGGCTTCGAGAGCGTTTTCGAGCGAAGTGGCTACCGCTTCGCGTGAAGAAAACGTGTTAAAACAAAGACCGAGAGCAATTGAACGATCCAATCGGATCGGAAATTGTTCTAGGCGCCGGCGCGGGCGCGCAGTCCAATCGAGTCCATCATCGCCTGGTCGCGGGCCGCCTCGGCGGCACGCTCGGTGGCGCGTTCGCGATCGTCGAGGATCTCGACCTTCTTCATGTCCTCGAAGGCTTCCTGCAATTCGGCCTTGGCCTCGTCGAGCTGACCCTTCAGGTTGTCGGCCGACTGGCGCAGGTTGTCGCGGCGGCCGAGAGCCGCTTTGGCATAGGTCGGGTAGGCGAAATGCGCCGGATCGGAAATTCCGGCCCGGGTTTCTTCGCTCTGGATCTCGCGATCCAGATCGGTCGCCATCCGATGAAACTCGGCGATCATCATCTCAATCTGGCTAACCCGGCGACGCTTTTCGTCCACCTGGAAGCGTTTGAGACGCAAAAGGGTCTCTCGCGACTTCATGTCGTGTCCAACTCCTGATTACACTTGGTCGCGCGCCGACCCCTCGACACGCAACCGGAACTCTATCCGCGAGACAAAAAGCACAATGGGGCAAGGAGGTTGACCGTTCCTTACCGAAATCGGTTGCTTTGCATGCATGTTGAGGCCGCGTCGCGGGCTCTGCCGCTCCTGACATGCTTCAGCTAAGCGTTTCGCAACAGAGTGGGGCATCGCCCTCGCCGTCGACGGAAACGCTCTCTTGGCTGCCCCCTTCCTGTCCGCCTCCTCGCGCCCGTCCGGGCATGGACCGCTGCTCTGCGGCCTGGCTCTGACCCGCATCATCGGTTGGGGTTCGACCTATTACGCACCGTCCGTGCTGGTGGGCTATCTCGATCGCGAAATGGGGCTCGGGCCCGAGCTCGTCTTCAGCGGTGTCACCATCCTGCTGCTCACCGGGGCGTTCGTGGCGCCAGCCATGGGCAAGCATCTCGATGTGCATGGCACGCGCCGCTCGATGTGCGTCGGCGCAGTGATCTGCGGGCTCGGCCTGGCGACGCTCGCCCTGGCGCAGGGGCCGGTCAGCTATCTCGCGAGCTGGTTCGTCATCGGCATCGGCCATGCGATGACGCTGGCCAATGTCGGCAACGTCACCGTGGCCCAGGTCATGGGCGAGCGCACGCGCCGGGCGCTTGGTCTGATGATGCTGGTGACCGGGTTCTCCTCGAGCGTGTTCTGGCCGCTCGCCGCCTTCCTGTCGCAGGCCTATGGCTGGCGCGTCGCCTGGCTGATCTTCGCGGCGATGCAGATCGTCATCGTGCTGCCGATCCATTTCGCCATCCCGGCCTATCATCGCTCGTCGACCGGAGAGGCGGTGGTCGGGCCGGTGAAGACGGATGATGTGGGCAGCGCCCCCTGACGCAGCGCCGGGCAACCTTCTGGTTGCTTGCCTTGATCTTTTCCGCCAGCGGGCTCGTCTCCTGGGGCTTGCCCCTGAATCTCATCGCTTTGCTGCAGAGCTCGGGCCTGAGCCAGGCGAGCGCGGTCGGTATCGCCTCCTTGGGCGGCCCGGCGACGCTTTTGGCGCGCCTGGTCGATGCGGTCGCGGGCGAGCGTTTCCCGGTCGAGCGCGTGGCGTTGGGCGGGCTTGCGCTGGGGCCGCTCGCCTGCCTGATCATGGCATTCGGGCCAGGCTCAGCGGTGACCGCGGCCAGCTTCGTCATCTGCTTCAGCGCTGCGATGGGGGTGATCTCGGTCGCACGCGCGACGTTGCCGCTGGCGCTGTTCGGCCGCCAGGGTTTCGGGGCGATGCTGGGCAAGCTCGCGGTGCCACAGAACATCGCCTTTGCCGTGGCGCCCCTGCTGTTTGCGGTGATGATCGAGACGCTGGGCAACCGCGCCACGCTGGTCGCCTCGGCGGCGATCCAGCTCGTCGGCTTTCTGGCGATGCTGTGGCTGGTGCGCCTGCTGAGAGGCGCCTAGACGCTTGAGGCCTGCTTCAGATCCTGAACAGCAGCGCCAGCAAGGCCAGGGCGGCGGGCGCGGCCTGGATGTAGAGGATCTTGCGGCTGGCGGTCGCCGCGCCATAGAGGCCTGCGACGATCACGCAGGCGAGGAAGAAGGTTTTGATCGCGAAACCAGCCTCGCCGAGCCACAGACCCCAGACCAGCCCTGCGACCAGGAAACCGTTATAGAGGCCCTGATTGGCGGCGAGCGTCTTGCTCTGGGCCGAGAATTCCGCCGTGGTGCCGAATGCCTTGCGGCCGCGCGGGGTGTCCCACCACACCATTTCGAGCATGACGATATAGGCATGGATCAGCGCGACGACGCAGATCAGGATGGTCGCTGTCATCGGGCTGGCTCCAGTCAGGGCGGATCGGCAGCAGTGAACGTCCATTCGCGCCGATTCAGCAAGCGGTCGGCCGGATCCTTCCCCAGAAGCCCCTGTTCAGAAAGCCGCCTGTGCTCGTTGCAAGCACGGGCGTATCCTCCGCCTCAACCGTTCATGATAGCCGACAGCATGGCGTAGCATTCGGGCAGGGAGGTCGCTTCGTCCTTGGCCTGCTTGAGAAAGCCTTCCAGCGCCGGGTTGAGGCGGATCGCCTCGTCGACTTCGGCCGATGCGCCCTGGCGATAGGCGCCGAGCCGAATCAGTTCCTCCATATCGGCATAGGTCGCGAGCGTCGCGCGCGCTTTCTGCACCACCGGATAGAAAGCCGGGTCGCAGGAACGCGGCATGGTGCGCGAGACCGATTTCAGGATGTTGATCGCCGGATAGCGCCCACGCTCGGCGATCGAGCGCTCCATCACGATATGGCCGTCGAGGATGCCGCGCACCGCGTCCGCCACCGGCTCGTCATGGTCGCCGCCATCGACGAGCACGGTGAACAGGCCGGTGATGGCGCCGTCCCCGATGCCCGGCCCGGCGCGCTCGAGCAGGCGCGGCAATTCGGCGAAGACGGTTGGCGTATAGCCCTTGGTCGTGGGCGGCTCGCCGGCGGCGAGGCCGATCTCGCGCATCGCCATGGCAAAGCGCGTGACCGAATCCATCAGGCACATCACCTGCTTGCCCTGATCGCGGAAATATTCGGCGAGCGTCAGCGTGGTCATGGCCGCCTGCTTGCGCATCAAGGCGGGCTCGTCCGAGGTCGCGACGACCACGACCGAGCGCGCGAGACCGGAGGGGCCAAGATCGTCCTGCAGGAACTCCTGCACTTCGCGGCCGCGCTCGCCGACGAGGCCGATGATGTTGACGTCGGCCCGGGCGTAGCGCGCCAGCATCGAGAGCAGCACCGACTTGCCGACACCCGAGCCGGCGAAGATGCCCATGCGCTGGCCGAGGCAGCAGGTCAGGAAGGCGTTGAGCGCACGCACGCCGAGATCGAGCGGCTTGCCTACGCGGCGCCTGGAATGAGCGGGCGGCGGATCGTTGCGGAAGGTGCAGAGCCTTTCGCCCTCGGGCAAGGGCGGGCCGCCATCGACGGGGCGGCCGAGCGCATCGACGACGCGGCCGAGCCAGGCGGAGGTTGGTCTGATGCCGGGCTGCGCCTTGTCGACATAGGCAGGGCAGCCGCGGCGCACGCCGTCGAGCCCGCCATAGGGCATCACCAGCGCCTTTTCTCCGGAGAAGCCGATGACCTCGCAGGGCACGCGGACACCCGGCGCGATCTCGATCTGGACGCGGCCGCCCAGGCTCATCGCGCCGATCGGCCCCGAAATCTCGACGAGCAATCCCCGGACGGCGGTGACACGGCCGTAAACCGTGACGCTGTCGAGGCCGCCAATGACGGCGGCGAGGTTGGAAAGCCGGTCTGGGCCGCGCGAGGCGCTGTTCATAACTGCTTCCGTCAACCTTTCATTTACCTGTGTGATTAACACTGTGTTTCGAGGCTGCGGCGTTTCGCAGGGCGATTCAGCCCTGTTCGGCGACGCTGGTCTCCGCGAAAGGCGATTTCGCGGGTGAAGGCTCCACGATCCGTGTCAAATTCGACTCACCTCGACAAGGATCGTTCACTTTCTCCCAAGAAGCGCTTGCGCTCGGGAATCACGGTTTGTTAACCATTTCTCCGTAGCGTGTCGCGTGGCGTTTCATCAGGCAAGCACGTCATCGTCCTGGGCCGCGGGGGCCCGGATGAGAAGAACGATCAGCTTGCCTGCGGGCGGAATTGGGGACGTGACATGCGGGTTCTGCTGATCGAGGACGATAGCGCAACCGCTCAAAGCATCGAGCTGATGCTCAAATCGGAGAGCTTCAACGTCTACACCACCGATCTCGGTGAGGAAGGCGTCGATCTCGGCAAGCTCTACGACTACGACATCATCCTGCTCGACCTGAACCTGCCCGACATGTCGGGATACGAGGTTCTGCGCTCTCTGCGTGTCGCCAAGGTGAAGACGCCCATCCTGATTCTGTCCGGCCTCGCCGGCATTGAGGATAAGGTGAAGGGTCTCGGCTTCGGCGCCGACGACTATCTGACCAAGCCCTTCCACAAGGACGAGCTCGTCGCCCGGATCCACGCCATCGTGCGCCGCTCGAAGGGCCATGCCCAGTCGGTCATCACGACGGGCGACCTCGTGGTCAATCTCGACACCAAGACCGTGGAAGTCGATGCCGCGCGCGTCCACCTCACCGGCAAGGAATACCAGATGCTGGAGCTGCTCTCGCTCCGCAAGGGCACGACGCTGACCAAGGAGATGTTCCTGAACCATCTCTATGGCGGTATGGACGAGCCCGAACTCAAGATCATCGACGTGTTTATCTGCAAGCTCCGCAAGAAGCTCGCCAATGCGTCGGACGGCAAGAACTACATCGAGACCGTCTGGGGCCGCGGCTATGTGCTGCGCGAGCCGATGGACGTCGAGGAGCGCATCCCGGCCTGAGATGCGCTGGCCCGTTCCGCTCGTCATAGGGCGGTCATGAACGGATGCCAAAACGCCCTTGGCCTGATCGTCGGATGTACACGACAGGTCGACGGGGACCCCGCCGAGAGGCGGGGTTTTTGTTTGGGCGAACCCCGGTTTTAGTCAGCGACTGCGCGGCGCTTCTAAAAGCTTAGAGCATTGCGCACCGACGAGAGCGGCCTCAACCGCGGATGCTGCTCAGCGTTGGCGTCCTCGTCCGGTCGAAGGGCAGGCCGAGGCCGGCGCTTTGCGCATTGCTCGAGCGGCTTTCGCGATAAAGACCGCGATGGCTTTTGTCGGGCACGATCGTCGTGGTGATGCCGATGACGGTTTCGGCGGCGCCGAGCACGAAGACGCCGTCCGCCGTCAAGCGCTGGGCAAGCGCCGCCATCACCTTGGCCTTGGTCGGTACGTCGAAGTAGATCAGCACGTTGCGGCAGAAGATGATGTCGAACTGCCCGAAATGGCTGTTCGGCAGCAGCAGATTATGGGGTTTCAACTCGACCATGGCGCGGATGCGCTCGGACACCTGCCATTTGTCGCCATCCTGCCGGAAATGCCGCAGCAGCATCTGGATCGGCAGGCCGCGTTGCACTTCGAACTGGCTATAGATGCCGGCCCGCGCCTTCTCCAGCACCTCCGAGGAGATGTCGGTACCGAGTATCTCGACCTTCCAGCCAACGAGCCGGGCGGCCAGCTCGTCGAGGATCATGGCGAGCGAATAGGCTTCCTGGCCGGTCGAGACCGCCGCGCACCAGATGCGCAGCGTCCGGCTGGCCGCGTTGGCGGTGAGCTTTTCCGGCAGGATCACGTCACGGAACAGATCGAACGGCGTCCGGTCTCGAAAGAACAGCGTCTCGTTGGTCGTCATCGCCTCGATGACGGCGTTCTCGAGCAAGAGATCGGTGCCCGGGCGCAGCGCCTGCACGAGCGTACTCAAACCGTCGATGCTGCTGCGGCGGCAGAGCATGCCGAGGCGGCTTTCGGCGAGATAGCGCTTGTCCTGACTCAATGAGAGGCCGGAGCGCACATGCAGCAGGGCGCGCAGGAAGTCGAAATCCGCCTCGGTCATGAGGGTTTGCCCCCACGCAGCAGATCGCGGATCGCGCTGCCGATACCGTCGAGCGGGATCACGGCGCTGGCATGCCGCGCCCGCACCACGGAGCCCGGCATGCCCCAGATCGTGCTCGACAATTCGTCCTGGGCGATGACGGCAGCGCCGGCTCGTCGCAATGCGCCGGCGCCCTCCGTCCCGTCGCTGCCCATGCCGGTGAGTACGAGGCCGAGCGCCGCGGGACCGAGATGGCGCGCGCCCTCGGTGAAGAGAACATCCACGGCTGGCCGGCAGAAGCGTACCGGCGGCGCGTCGCTGATACTGGCGACGAGATGGCCGAGCTTGCGGTCGATGCCGAGATGCCGGCCTCCGGGCGCGACATAGATCGTGCCGCGCGAAAGGCGCTCGCCGTCATAGGGTTCGCGCGCCGGCATGCCGATCTGGGCGCTGACTTGCTCGGCGAAGGAGGCGGTGAAGAGCGGCGGCATGTGCTGGACGACCAGGGTCGTCAGGTCATTCAACGCGTCGCCGATGTCGGAGAGCACCTTGGCGACGGCGCGGGGGCCTCCGGTGGAGGCGCCGATCATCAGATAGCGCGGCATCACCGAGACGAGATTGCGCAGGTTCACCGGCCCGACTGGGGCGAAATCGAGGTCGATCTCCGGTGGCAGCGCTCCCGCGCGGGTCGGTGACTGCGCGATGTTGCTGAGCTTGAGCAGGAATTCGCTGCGGAAATCGAGCGACAGCGTCATGCCGCCGCGGCTGTCCGGCTTGGACAGCACATCCATCGCGCCTTTGGTCATGCATTCCAGCGCGATGCGGGCGTTGCGCTCGGTCAGCGTGGTGGCGAGCAATACGCCGGTATGGGGGCTTTCCCTGAGGATCTGGGGCAGGGCTTCGGCTCCGCCGAGGCCGGGCATGTCGAGGTCGAGCACCATCACGTCAGGGTGGAAGCGCCCGGCATGGGCCACCGCGGTTTCGCCGTCGCCAGCGACCGCGACGACATGGAACTGCCCGCTCTCGCCGAGCCAGCGCGCGAAGAGACCGCGCACGACGACGGAATCGTCAGCGATCACGACCGTCTTGGGTCGCTGCGCCGATGCGCTCGCTGGTGAGAGACTCGTCATGTGTCGCGCCTCCGGCGGACTTGCCACAGGTCGTAGAGGCAGCAGGCAGCGGCGAGGGAACTCGCCGCGCTATGGCTCACAGCAGGCCTACTTGATGGAACTTCGAAGCGACGATTTCCTTGTCGAAGGGCTTCATGATGTATTCGTCGGCGCCGGCATGCATGGCCCGTGCAATATGGGCGATGTCGTTCTCGGTGGTGCAGAACACGACCTTGGGCCGCTTGCCCCCCGGCATTTGCCGCAATGTGCGCAGAAAATCGTAGCCGTCCATGATCGGCATGTTCCAGTCGAGCAGGACGGCGTCCGGCATCTCGCCCTTGCAGGCGTCGATGGCGCGCGCGCCATCCTCGGCCTCGGCGATGCGGAACTGCAGGCCTTCCAGAATGCGGCGGGCGACTTTGCGGATCACGGCGGAGTCATCGACGACAAGACAATATTTCATGATTTTCTCCAAAAATCGTAGGGCGACGCCTCAGGCGGCCACCGGCAAATCAAGCTTCAGGACGGCATCGACATCGAGGACGACGAGAAGACGCTCGTCGAGACGATGCACGCCGGCCGCAAGCGCGGACCAACTGGCATCGAGATGCACGGGAACGGGTTCGAAGGTGGATTGGTCGAGGCGCATCACCTCTCCGACCGCATCGACGATGAGCGCATAGGCCTCGCCGCCGAGGTCGATCCCGACCGCGACGAGTTCGCAGGCCTCGTCATAGCGGGTGGCTGCGACCGGGTGGCCGAGACGCCGGCGCAGGCAAATGGCGGTGACGACACGCCCGCGCAGGTTCAAAAGGCCGACGATCTCGGAGGGCGCGCGCGGGACGGTCGTGATGTGGTTGGCGATGAAGACGTCGTGGACGCGTCCGATCGGCAGCCCGAGCAGCTGCTCGCCGACGGTGACGGTGACATAGTCGAGCGATTCGCCGAAAGCTGCAGCCGCAGAGGTGGCGCCGGGTGCGGGCGCATTGGCTTCGTACTTGCTCATGCGGCCTGCCTCATGCCGGATTTGTATTCCGCCAGCTCGCTCAGCAAGGCGCGGCGATCGAATTTCGCGATGACCTCGTCGAGCCGCACCTGTGCCGCGCGCATATGCAATTCCGGGGTGGCAAGCGAGGTCAGGCCGAGAATCCGGAGGCGGTCGCCGCTTTCGGAAGCGCGCAGCGCCGCGGCGAAGGCGTAGGCGGCGTCCGGGGTGCGGTCGAGGTCGATCAGCACGCAGGTCATCGCCTCGTGCGCGGCCAGCCGTGTCGCGGTCTCGAAATCGGAGGCGAAGGCGATCTGCCGCCCCGAGGCTTTCAACACGGGGCTCAGCATCTCGCGCAGGAAGTCGGAGGGCTCGACCAGCAGGATCTGCGCTGCATCGATCGGCCGCGCGTCCGAGCGTCGGCCGCTCAGCCAGCCCGGGTCGTCCTTCGGCAGGTAGTGGGCGAGGTCGAGGATGTCGGTGGCGCGGCCGCGAATGATGGCCGAGCCGATCACGCCGCGGTCGATCATCGAGGCGATCTCGACATCGAGCACCTCATCGACGATGTCGACGATCGCATCGACCGCGAGTCCCAGGATCAGTTCTCCGTCGGAGATGATGACGAGCGGCTGCAGTCCCTCCGCGCGGATCGCGGCCTCGCCGACCGGAATGATCGGCATCAGCCGGTTGCGGTAATGCAGGAGGACGCGGCCGCCGCTATGCTGGAATTCGCTGGCGTCGACCTCCTCGAGTCGGGTCACCAGCGAGAGCGGCACCGCCTTGACGCCTTCGAGCCCGGCGCGGAACACCAGCATCGTCGTCTTCTCGGCGGTGGGCGACTGGGCTTGCGCCGGCGCCTCGACACGCAGCGCATCGACGGTCGCGGCTGCGCCGACGAGCCGGGCGATGCCGTTGGGATCGACGATCAGCACCACGGCGCCATCGCCGAGGATCGTGTTCCCGGAGAATAGCGGGATATGCCGCAGTTTCGTCGACATCGGTTTGACGACGATTTCCTCGGTGTGGAAGACACCGTCGACCAGGATCCCGAACTGGCGCTCGCCGATCTGCGTCACCACGATGAAGCCGTCATCGGTCGGCGCGCCGGCTGCCCCCATCAGGGCTGACAGGGCGATAATCGGCAGCAGGCGGTCGCGCAGGCGCAGCACCGGCGCACCGTTGATCTGCTCGACACGATGGTCCGCGCCTGCCTTCACCCGGACGAGCTCGCGCACCACGATCTGCGGAATGGCGAAGCGCTGCTTGCCGGCCACGACGATGAGGGCGGAGACGATCGCCAGCGTCAGCGGGATCTTGATGGTGATGGTGGTGCCGACGCCGGGCGTGCTGGCGACGTCGATGATGCCGCCGATGGCGTCGACATTGACCTTGACGACATCCATGCCGACGCCGCGGCCCGAGACCGCCGTCACGCTCTCCGCCGTCGAGAATCCGGGGTGGAAGATGAAGCGGCTGATCTGCGCGTCGCTCATGCGCTCGATCTCGGCCTCCTGGGCGAGGCCCTGCTGCAAGGCCTTGCGCCGGATGCGCGCGATGTCGAGGCCGCGCCCGTCATCGGAGATCGCGATCGTCACCGAGCCGCCCTCGTGATAGGCTGCGAGACGGATGGTGCCGTATTCGGGCTTGCCCGCCGCGAGCCGCTCGTCCCGCGATTCGATGGCATGGTCGGCGCAGTTGCGGACCATATGGGTGAGCGGATCCTTGATCAGGTCGAGGATCTGGCGGTCGAGCTCGGTATCGGTGCCCTCCATCACCAGTTCGATGCGCTTGCCAAGCTCAGCGCCGAGATCGCGCACGATGCGCGGCAGCTTCGACCAGGCGTTGCCGATCGGCTGCATGCGCGTCTTCATGACGCCGTCCTGCAGCTCCGCCGTGATCAGCGAGAGCCGCTGCAGCGGCGCCTTGAGGCCGACATCCTCCTGCTTGCGTGAGATCTCCAGAAGCTGGTTGCGGGTCAAAACGAGCTCCGACACCATCGTCATCAGATGCTCGATGGTGTCGACATTGACGCGCAGCGTCGCGGAGTTGCCGGGGCGGCTCTCGCGCGGCGCGGCCTCGTCCGCTGCCTTCGCCGTGGCCGGCGCCTCGATGCGCCCGTCCCGACCGCGCTCCGGCCCTGGCGCGCTGCGGAAGACGAGGTCGAGCTCGTCCTCGCTCAGATGCGAGCCATGGCGGGTGAGATAGGCGGCGACGGGGTCGCTCGGCTCGCCGCTCTCCGGCGGCAGATGGGCTAATTCGGCCTTCGCCTGATCGGCCAGGGCCAAGAGTTCCGTGATCAGCGCCTCGTCATTGCCGACGGGTTCCTGGCCCTTCTCGGCGAGCTCGGCGAGGATTTCCTTGATGCGGTCGATGGTTTCGAGAATGGCGGTGACGGCGATGGCGCTGACGGTCGCGCCGTCCCGGAACTGGCCGATCACCGACTCGGCCGCATGGGTCAGCGCTTCCAGCCGGGGCAGGCCGATGAAGCCGCAAGTGCCCTTCACCGTGTGCACCAGGCGGAAGATGTTGCGCAGGATCTCGCGGTTGTTCGGCTCCTGCTCGAAACGTACGAGTTCCCGATCGACCGTGTCGATGTTCTCGCCGGTCTCGCTCAGGAACTCTTGCAGCAGATCATCCATGCCGAAGACCATCACCCACGCAACAATACCGGGCGATCTAAGCAGGAGAAGGGTTTATGATCGGTTTCAATTGAACCTGCGGCGCAATGATTCGGCGCTCAATCAGCCTTTTGCGCGATGATGCTGACCGTGTCGGCCTCGATGGCGAAGCTGATCGCCATGCCGGCGGCGCGGGCGACCATGCCGGTATAGAGCGGCTGGACGGCATGAGCGTCGATCGTGCCGGTCTCGGAATGGCCCGCGATCAGATCCTCGACATGGTTGGGAATGCGCGCATGCGAGCCCGTGGCGGTGATGACGAAGCGGCCCTGCTCGCCGTCGATCGTGGCGCGGGAGACCAGTTTGCCGCCGCGCGGTACCGCATGGGTCGCCAGAATGAGCAGGTTGAGGAGCAGCTTGACCTGGTTCTTCGGCAGCAAGGCGCGTGGCGCCTCCCAGTCGAGCGAGAGCTTGTCATCGTTGAGGAAGCCGTTGGCGACATTGCCGGCGTCGCCGAGGTCGATCATCGCGCCGGCTGAACCGGCCGCTCCGAAGGCGAGGCGGGCGAATTGCAAGCGCGCCGAAGCGCTGCGGGCGCTCTTCTTGATCAGGTCCAACGCGAAATCACGCATGGAGGGATCGTCTTCCTCCAGAACCTCGAGCGCGTTGACAATGGCGCCGACCGGGCTGATCACGTCATGGCAGACGCGGCTGCAGAGGAGCGCGGCCAGGTCTAGCGGCTCGAGCGAAATGGCGGTCATGGCTTGGTGTCCTGCGATCGACGGTGCGGAGCGCGCGGTGATAACGCGGCGCCATTAATACAAAGATATGGTGCCATCTTGGTTTGCATGTGGTTAACCCTGATTTTCTTGTCGAAGGGGCCTTCGGGACGATGATCGGCCAGGACGACCCCCGTCTTTGCGACTGCAACGACCTGGCGCGCCGGCTCGCGGAAGCCGCGTGCCTGAGCGCGGCGGTGCTGCTGACGATGCGCATGGCGCGCGACGTCAAGGTCAAAGCCGACGGGTCGCCGGTCTGCTCGGCCGATCTCGCTGCCGACCACGCTGCCAAGAGCGCGCTTGCGCGCCTGCTGCCCGGTTTCCCGGTGATCAGCGAGGAAAGCGCCGACGCCGTTGCGCCCGCGCCGGTCTTCATCCTGCTCGATCCGCTGGACGGCACGCGCGAATTCCTGGCGAATGGCGACAGCTATTGCGTGGCGATCGCCATCATCCGTGATGGACGGCCGGTCGCGGGCGCGATCGCGGCCCCGCGGCTCGGGCGGCTTTGGTTTGCCGGCGAGGGCGCCTTCGCGCAGCGCCTGGCATCGGACGGGGCGGCGCTGGGTGAGCCCGAGCCCATCCATGTCCGGCCGCTCCCGCCCGATGGGCCAGTCACCCTGGTCAGCCGTTTCCATGGCGACGAGCTCAGCGACAAGGTCGCGGTGGCTATGGGATCGCGCGCCACGATGCCGATGTCGTCGGCGGTCAAGTTCGGGCTCATCGCCTCGGGCGAGGCCGATCTGCATGTGCGCGCCGGCCAGACGATGGAATGGGACATCGCGGCCGGAGACGCGATCCTGAAGGCCGCGGGAGGTAGTGTGCTGATGCTGGATGGGGCTTTGCCGCGCTATGGCGCAAGCGAGCGGCAGTTCCGCAATCCGCCCTTCGTGGCGGCCAGCAGCGAAGCGCTCGCACGTCGCGCAATCTCGGTGGCGGACGGCTCCCGCGGCTGATCGGGAGCGCCGGAATTAGAGGCTGTTATGAGCCATGGGGCCGATGTGATGAGGTCAAAACGGCGGAGATGGGAGGAGCATTGCGCAGGCGATACCCTCGGTATCGGCAAGCGATGCGACGCTGCAGCTCCGCCGTTTTCACCTCACCCGCAGGGCGCGGCGCTTTTGCGCGACTGCGGCGTCGTTCTTCGTAGCAAGCCGGAAGGTTTGCGTCCTCGAACTCTTTGCGTCCTCGAACTCCTGGCATTCGCGCAAAATCGCCAGCGTCAAATCGACCCCATGGCTCATAACAGCCTCTAATACCTCGCGATGGTCCCGTAGACATCCCTCCACTGCGCTTCGGCGAGCTGGAACAGTGCGGCGTTGTTGAGGAAGCGCCGGCGGTTTTCCCCGGTCCGGAACAAATAGAGCCGCGAATTGATCACGGCGAACAGGTGCGGGTCGCTCTCGACTGCCCGGCCATCGGCGACGCCCGTGGCGTCGAAGCCGGCGAAGGCCGGCTCATAGACATCAGGCGCGTCGCGGAACGCCTCACGATTGGCGGCGGAGGCAAAGCGCCAGACCACGCCGCCATGGACGAGTTCGTAGTCCGGGCGACCCGGCGTCGCGCGCGCCAGCAGTTGATAGGCGACGGGGTCATAGCCGTGGAGCGCGAAGCCGGAGGGCGTGTCGCGCTGCATCGTCTCGCCCAGGCGTGGCAGCTGTGGCAGGCCCGAGGGCAGGCCGGGCATGACCGAATCCTGGGAGGAAAGACTTTGTGCAGAGGAAAGACTTGGCGCGGAAGCGAGCGGCTGCGTGGCCAGGACCGGCTGAACCGCGATGGCAAGCACGAGCGCGCCGACCGCAATCGTGATCCAGCGCTGCCATGTTACGGCCTTCATCACGTCAAATCCTTTGGATGTCAGTTCTTCGGTGAGCCGTAGCGCGCCGGAATCTTCACGGGTTGGATACACTTGCGAGGTATCAAACCCGTTACCGAAATGGTGCGTATTTGCGCGGTGTCATGCTTCGCGTTCGAAAACCGCGCGTTTCTGCGCGGTCCAGAGCTCCCCTCCGACAGGGGGATCGGCACGGATCTGCAGTCGACTTCACTGCGGGCTCCACGGTCTTCCGGTCGGTTTGAATTCACGAACTGGCGCCCAGCCCGGAGATGATCTCGATGATAAAGACACGCCGCAGCTTCGTCGCCGGAGGGCTCGCGCTTGCGAGCGCCGGCTTGGCGATGCAGTCCGCTCCCGCCCTCGCCCAGCAGAACTACAGCCAGAGCCGGTCGTTCTCGCAAAACGAGCTCGTCGGCTCCGGTCATCAATTCTTCGGAAACGTCTCGCGCGGCCTTGCCTTGACGATCGAAGAGGCTGTGCGGCGCTGGGGCGAGCCCAATGGCTATGTGCTGGGCCAGGAGGCCTCCGGCGCCTTCGTCGGCGGGTTGCGCTATGGCGAGGGTACGCTGTTCACCCGCAATGCCGGAGACCGGAAGGTGTTCTGGCAGGGGCCGTCCGTGGGCTTCGACTTCGGCGGTGAGGGCGCCCGCACGATGATGCTCGTCTATAATCTGCCGGCGGTCGAGGCGCTCTATCAGCGTTTCGTCGGCGTCGACGGCTCGGCCTATTTCATCGGCGGCTTCGGCTTCACCGCCATGGCGGCCGAGAACGTGACGCTGGTGCCGATCCGTACGGGCATCGGTTGGCGCCTGGGCGTCAATCTCGGCTATCTGAAGTTTACGCCCCAGGCGACCTGGAACCCCTTCTGAGAGGCTTCTGCTGAGAGGGTTCTGTCGAAGCGCTGGTCATGATGCGGCCGGCGTGGCAGTTTCACGTGTCTGATCATGTCCAGATGCGGAGCGGCAGGTCTTGATCGAAGCGGTCATGCTCGTGATGCTCGGCTTTCTGTCGGCGACGCTCTTGGCGTTGGCGGCGGTTCCGGCCTTGGCGCGCCGCGCCGACAGGCTGGCGCGCAAGCGGGCCGAGGCGGCGTTTCCCCTGTCGCTTGCTGAGATCGCTGCCGACCGCGACCATTTGCGGGCGGAACTCGCCTTGCGCGCGCGCGGGCTGGAGCAGCAGGCCGAGCGTGGCTTTGCCGCCAAGGCGGCGGCAATGCAGGATATCGGCCGGCGCGACATGACGATCGGCCAGCTCGAACGCGATCTGCGCGCCGGCGAGGCGCGGATCACCGATCTCGACGCGGATCTGACCGCGACGCGCGGCAAGCTCGCGGAGACGCAAGGCAGGCTCGCCGCCGAGACCGCGAGCCATGCGGAGACGGGCAAGCTGCTGGACAAGCGCGTCGCGGATCTCGCAGCCCTCGAGCACAGCCTCGCCGAGGCGCGCATGGCGCTGACCGGCACGAGCGCCGATCTATCTGCGCGCGGCCCGGAGCTCGACCAGCAGCGCGCGACCTCGGACCGAGTTCAGGCGCTGCTGAGCGAGCGCGATGCGGAACTCGCCGCGCTGCGGGCGGAGAGCGATGTGCTGCAAGCCTCGCAGCTCAAGCATCGGACGCAGATGCTGGTGCTGGAAGGCCAATCCTTCGACCTGTCCAGCCGTCTTGCGGCAGCCGAGCAGGGGCTCGTTGTGGCCAAGACCGCGCTCTCGGCGATGACCGTTGATCGCGACAGCGAAAGGCTGCGCGCCGACGCTCTGTCTACGCGCGCGGCTCAAGCTGAAGCCGGGCTGGCGGCGGCGGATGCTGCGAGCGCTGCGGCCACAGTTGAGACCCGCCGCATCCAGGATTTGCTGAAGCATGAGGCCGAGGCGCTCGCTTTGCAGATGCAGGCGCGCGAGGCGGCCGAGCAACTTGCCGAGGAGCTGAAGGCAACGAGGCTCGAAGCCGACCATAAGCTCAGGCAGGAAAATGAGGCCATGCGCGGGCATCTGCGCGAGCGCGAGCAGCGCCTTGAGACGCTCCATGCCGAGATCCAGACCTTGCAGGGCGCGCTGATGCAGGCGCGGACCGAGCGAGGCGTCCCGAAGCGCGGGAACACGCAGCCGGCTGCGCCGGTGTCTCCAACGGTGGCGCCGGCCGGCGGCAAGACCGCGCTCCGGCGTGACATCATGAAAGTCGCTGGACGCTTGAAGACTAGGCGGCCGAAGCAGGAAGCCGCCGAATAGATCCGGCAACGGTCCCCACATCACTTCGTAAGGCCTGGCCTCGAAAACCGGTTTCCACTTTTTCGCATCCTGCTCTAGGAAAGCGCGCCCGCGCATCCCTGCGAGACATCTGTCTGAAATGGTTTCTGCCGTGACCGAACCCAAGATCGATCTGCTTTGCATCGGCGAACCGCTGGGCGAGTTCAACGCGACGCGCGGCGAGGCCGGCGCCTTCCAGTTCGGCCATGGTGGCGACACCTCCAACTGCGCGGTCGCGGCCGCCCGCCAGGGCGCTTCGGTCGCTTATGCGGGGGCGTTGGGCGATGACAGCGCCGGCCGCTCCCTGCGTGGGCTGTGGCAGCGCGAGGGTGTCGATGATCGCCATGTTTCGACGCATCCAAGCGCGCCGACCGGGCTCTATTTTGTCGATCATGGGCCGAGCGGCCATGTTTTCTCCTATCTGCGGGCGGGCTCCGCCGCGAGCCTCTACGGGCCGCGCGATCTGCCGCGCGACCTGATCCGTTCCGCGCGCATCGTCCAGGCCTCGGGCATCAGCCAGGCGATTTCGGCGAGCGCCTGCGATGCGGTGTTCGAGGCCTTCGCGACCGCGCGCGAGGCCGGCGTGCTGACCGCCTACGACACCAATCTGCGCCTCAAGCTCTGGCCGCTGACGCGGGCGCGCGCGATCATCCACGCCGCCTGTGCGATGTCCGACATCGTGCTGCCGGGGCTGGACGATGCGACCCAGCTCACTGGCTTGAATTCTCCCGACGCCATCGTCGATTTCTATCTCGGTCTTGGCGCAAGGGTGGTGGCGCTGACGCTGGGCCATGAGGGTTCGCTGGTGGCGACGCCTGTCCGCCGCGAGCGTTTGGTGCCGATCAAGGTCGAGGCCATCGACGCGACCGGAGCGGGCGACTGCTATGACGGCGCGTTCCTGTCGGAATATATCCGCACCGGCGACGCCTTCGCCGCCGGCGCTTATGCCAATGTCGCCGCTGCGCTTTCTACGCAGGGCTATGGTGCGGTCGCGCCGCTACCCCGCCGCGCCGATGTCGAGGCGCGGATGGCGCTCGAGGCGAAGGTGGCGCGGTGATGAGCGTTCCGGTTTTGACCGAAGCGGGCACGCTGCTCGCCCGCTACGATGTGCTGATCAGCGATGTCTGGGGCGTGGTTCATGACGGCGTCTGGGCGCTGGAGCCGGCCTGCGACGCCTTGACCCGCTTCCGCGAGGCAGGCGGGGCGGTGGTGCTGCTCTCGAACGCGCCCGGCCCCTCGGAGCAGGTCGCCGGCGTGCTCGACAAGAAGCGCGTGCCGCGCCAAGCCTGGGACCGGCTGGTCACCTCGGGCGACGTGACGAAGGCGCTGATCGCTGGGAGCCATCACCATAAGGTCTTTCATATCGGCTGGCATGACGATCGCTCGATTTTCGAAGGCGCCGACATCGTCCTGGTCGGGGAGGACGAGGCCGATCTCGTCGTTGCCACCGAGCTCAATGATTACCGTACCGAGACGCCGGAGCAGTACCGCCCGCAGCTCGCGCGCTTTGCCGCGCGCGGCGTGCCCTTCATCTGCGGCAATCCCGATCTCGTCGTCCATGTCGGCGAGGATCTCCTGCCCTGTGCCGGTGCGCTGGCGACGATCTATGAGGAGCTCGGCGGCCAAGTCGCCTGGGCCGGCAAGCCGTATCGGCCGGCCTATGACCTCGCGCTGGAGGCCGCCCGTGCAGCGCGTGGCGGTCGTGCGGTCGACCCCGCCAAGGTGCTCGTCATCGGCGATGCGGTTCGCACCGACCTTGCCGGGGCACGATTGATGGGCTTCGACAGCCTGTTCATCGCCGGAGGCATCCACCGCGACGAGACGATGCGCGGCGGCGAGGTCGATTCTGCCGGGCTTGCCGAGGTTCTCGCCGGGTTGCCGATCCAGCCAAAGGCGGCAATGGGCGCGCTGGCCTGAACCTGCCTCTCGCCTCTAGTGCGGCTCGCCCGGACGGGCGTCGCGCAGCACTGTCAGCGTGACGGCGATGCAAAACAGCATGCCAGCGACCGACAGGATGGCCGATGCGCGGAAGCCCGCCATGAAGGCTGCGCTCGCTTGCGCCAGAACCGGCCCGGCTTGCTCGGGGGAAAGCGTGGCCGCAAGCGCCAGCGCCCCGCCCAGCGTCGCCCGAGCCGGCGCGAGCGCGTCTGCGCTGAGGCCGGGCACCACGACATCCGCCATGCGGCTGCGATAGAGCGCGGCGCCTAGGCTGCCGAGCACCGCGATGCCGAGCGCGCCGCCGAGCTCCGCGCTGGTCTCCGACATGGCGGAGGCCGCACCCGTCCGTTCCGGAGGTGCGGAACCGACGACGATACCGGTCGTCAGGGTGATCACCGGTGTGAAGCCGACCGAGAAGACCACCGATGCCGCGACGATCTGGACGAGATTCGGCGCGAAGACGAGCCAGATGAAGCCAAGCGCGGAGACCGCCAGGCCGCTCGCCATCAGCGTCGCGGGCTTGCAGCGGGCGGCGAGCGCGGGCGTCACGAAGGAGGCGAGCGTGAAGGCTATCGCCGAGGGCAAGGACCAGAGGCCTGCCTGCAGCGGCGTCAGGCCGGCGACGAGCTGGAAATACTGCGCCAGGAAGATGAAGCTGCCGAACATGAACAGGATGCTGGCGAGGTTGATCGCCAGCGCGGCCCTGAAGGCGGGGATGCGGAACATGGCGAGGTCGACCATCGGGTCGGCCAGCCCTGTCTGCCGCCGCAGGAAGGCCAAGGCGAGACCGAGCCCTGCCAGGATCGCCGTCGCGGCCAGCGGCCCGAAACCGGCTTCGGCCCAGTGCTTGATGCCGTAGATCAGCGCGAGCACCGCGGCCAGCGAGAGCAGCGCGCTGAGGATATCGATGCGTCCGGCATTCGGCGCCCGGTATTCCGGCAGCAGGACGGGGCCGATGACCAGCAGCAGGAGCATCGGCGGCACGGCGATGAGGAACACCGAGCCCCACCAGAGATACTCGATCAGCAAACCGCCGACGACCGGGCCGATGATGGCCCCGGCGGAGAAGCTCGCGATCCACATCGATATCGCGAAGGTGCGCTCCTTCTCGTCTTCGAACATCACGGCGATGAGCGAGAGCGTGGAGGGAGCGAGCGTCGCGCCGGCGATGCCGAGCACGGCGCGCATCGTGATCAGCATTTCGACGCTGTTCGAGAAGGCGGCGACGGTCGAGGCCAGGCCGAAGAACGCGGCGCCGAGCATCAGCAAGCGGCGGCGGCCGATGCGGTCGCCGAGCGTGCCCATGGTCATCAGGAAGCCCGCGACCATGAAGCCGTAAATATCGATGATCCAGAGCAGCTGGCTCGCGCTGGGTTTCAGCTCGCGCGTCAGCGTCGGCACTGCGAGGTTCAGCACCGTCAGATCCATCGAGTAGATCATGCAGGGCAGGGCGATCGCGATCAGGCCAAGCCATTCGCGGCGCGTCGCCTTTCTGCCGCCCTGCGGCGGGGGTGCCGAAGTCATCATTCTCTCGCAGCCGTTCTTTCCGGGGGCGAGCCTCTTGCCACGGACGTGCGGCCGAAGCTGGCAGGAGGCGCTATATCGGCTGAGACCGCCAGCGCGTCTTCGAGCAGGCCTGAACGCGAAGCGCAATCTTCATAGTGAGGCGAGCGGTTCGGCCTGATAGGCCCGGTGCAGCAATTCCCGGAAGGATGGCGCTTCGGGCAGGCGCATGGAGCCTATCTCTTCACCCCTGTAGCTTTGTCCGCTCCGCGCGCAGCCGCTTGCCGATATCCTCGAACAGGCCTTCGAACGGCCCGAACACGAAGCGCACCGTCGAGCGGCCGGGCGGCACCGCGACGGCACGGAACAGCACATTGGCGCGCAGCAGTTCGGCCGGCTTGCCGTCGATCTCGACCTGCCACCAATGGTGCCAGACATCGTTGAGCACGACGAAGCCGCCGCGCGGCGCATCGACTCTCAGCGACACCTCGGTGGTGCCGTAATCGGTGATGATGACCGAGCCGGGCTGGGCCGGGCCGGTCGGGACCGGGGGCGGAGCGCGGTCGAGCAGCACGGTCGTCTTCGGATCGAAGCCCTGCGGCCATTGCCCGCTCGTCAGGATCGCGTCGAAATCCGCCTTCTGTGCCTGGGTGACGAGCAGCACGCGCGGCAGCGCGCGCGGGTTCTCATAGATATAGGCGTCCTTGGTCCGGGCGATCTGGGTGAGGTCGCCGGGCTTCAGGTTCTTGTCGATCTGCTCGACGGGCACGCCGGTGGCGATGAAGCGCAAGCCCAGCATGTCGGCGAGCAGCGAGCGATAGCCCGGCATCAGCGGGGAAAATTGGCGCTGCTCGGGCAGGGCGACGTGGTCCTCGGCCCCGGTCGCCTTGCTGTAGAGGCCAAGCCTGAGCGGGTTGTAGCCCAGCGTGTTGTCGAGCTCGTGGACGAGGCTGGCATTGGGCCAGTGGAAGCCGATGCCGGCGAGTTCGATGCGGTCGCGCCGGTCGGGCGCGGCGGTGCGGGCGGTCTCGCGCTTGAGCAGGGCGATCGTCTCGTTCTTGCTGTCGGCGCGCAACACCTCATAGCTCTGCGAGGGCAGGGCGGTCGATTCGCTGGGGCCGTTATTGACGGAGAGATCGACGGTCAGCGCCGCGGCCAGCACGATCGCCGCCGCCAGCCCCGAGCCGCGCAGGCTCAAGCCGCGCGCAGCAACCAGCGCGCCCAGGCTGAGCACGGCGCAAAGCAGCGCGATCAGCAGCGGCATGGCGGCAACGGGCAGCCGGCCGACCGTCCAGGCCAACCAGAACGCAAGGCCAAGCGCGCCAAGGACAATCGCGGCCTCAATGGCATAGTGCCAGGGCCGGCCGCGCGGCGCAGTGTCGGTCATGACGAGATGGGTGAGATAGCCGCCGAGCAGTGCGAGAAGCGCGCCGAGAATGAACAGAGCATCGGCCGGACGCCGGTAGAAATCGACACCCGGCAGTTCGAACAGCAGGCGGAAGCCCGGCGTGTAGCGCCCGAGCGCATAGATCAGCACGATCGCGGCGGCAGCGCTCAACGCGACGATTTCACGCCGCAGCAGCGCCCCGCGCACGATCCCCACGGTGAGGATCAGCAGCATCGGCAGGAGGCCGAGATAGAGCTGGCTCATATTGCGTGCGAGATAGAGATCGAGCGGGCCGAAGCGCGCCTCGAAGGCCGGGCTCGGCGCGCCCCAGAAATTCTCCAGCGGGCCGGCCGCACCGTAGAGGTTGGCGAAGAGGGCGGTGAGCAGCGCGGCTGGATGCAGCGAGCCCTTGCCCGCTCCGATCAGATCGATCTCGGGCCGGTTGGATTCCTGGGCGAAGAAGGCAGTCAGCAGGATCGGCACGGTCGCGACCAGGGCTGCGCCGAGGACGCCGGCCATGAGCGGCCACAGGCTCGCGCGTAGCGCCCGCCAGGGATGGCGCGCCATGGCGATCGCCGCGACAACGAGCCCGACCAGCACATAGACGCCGATCAGCGCGACCTGGTCGCGCCCCAGCACCATGAAGCCGGCCATGACGCCTGCCGCGAAGCCGTAAAGCGCCGAGCCGCGTTCCAGCGCACGCGCGACCAGCAGCAGCGTGATCGCGAAATAGCCGAGGCTCAGCACCTGCCCGACATGCTGGATGCGCCAGGCCGCCGAGGCCCCGAAGGCGAAGGCGAGCGCGGCGACGACCGCACCCGCCGGGTGCCAGTCGCGGTCCCGGAACAGGAGGATGATGGCGAAGGCGCCCGCCAGCAGCGTGCCGAGCACGGCGCCGTCGCTCCAGCGGAAATCAGGCGTCGGGTTCAGCGCCGCGATCAGGGCGAAGGAGGGCGAGAAGATCAGCGATTGCGGATCGGCGACCTGCGGCGAACCGGAAAAGACATAAGGCGTCCAGAACGGCGAGAGCCCCTTGTGCCAGGCGCTCGCCAGGAATTGGAGCTGCGGATGGAAATGCGCCTTGGCGTCCCAGGGAATTGTGACGGCGCCGGAGAGCCAAGGCCAGGACAGGGCGAACCAGGCCAGCGCCACGATGCAAAACACGCTGGCAAGCGGCCAGCGTGCGCGGGGAAGCGGGGCGTGGTCGAGCGCGGGCTCGGACATCGGTCGACTCTGCCCGGAGTTGTGGCCGCGATCAATCCTTCGGCGCGGCCCGCGCCATCAGCGCGTCCATGTCGATGATGTGGCCGGCACGATCGCGCTTGGAGGCGAGATAGCGGACATTGTGGATATTGGGGCGGCCGAGCACGCGCTGGGTCGCTGCGACCTCGAGCCCCGCCGCCTTGATGGCGCCGACCTTGAGCGGGTTGTTGGTCAGGGCAGTGACCCGGGTCACGCCGAGTTGCTTCAGCATCGTCGCGGCGAAATCGTAATGGCGCTGGTCGAGGTCGAAGCCGAGCACCTCGTCGGCGTCATAGGTGTCCCAGCCCTGGCTCTGCAGCTTGTAGGCGCGCATCTTGTTGGAGATACCGTTCCCACGGCCCTCCTGGTCGAGATAGAGCAGGATGCCACCATCGTTCTGCGCCATCCACTGGACGGTTTCGCGGAGCTGGTCGCCGCAATCGCATTTCAGCGAGCCGAACAGGTCGCCGGTGAGGCAGGCCGAATGCAGCCGCACAGGGACCGCCTCGGACAAATCGGGCTTGCCGACGATGATCGCGACCTGGTCGCGCAGGCCTTCGCCGCCGCGGAACACGACGAATTCGGTTTCGGGCGCGCCCTCCAGCGGCACGGGCGCACGGCCGACGATGGTCAGCGAGGCTGCCTGCGCCGCGCGATAGGCGTTCACGGCCTCGGTCGAAACCTCGATCAACGGTTCGCCGGAGACGGCCTCCGGGCTGACCGGCACGAGGATGACCGCCGGCAGCACGAGCGCCAGGCGAGCGAGTTCGAGCGCGACATTGTCGACCTCGGAGGCGGGAGCGACCGGCGCATCGACCTTGCCGTCGGTCTTGAGGGCGAGCGTCTCTATGCGCTCCAGATCGATCCGGGGCATCGCGAGCACGCCGGTTTCACTGCGGCCCTTCGCGCCCAGGCGGCGTAGCCGCGCAGCGCTCAGGACGAGATGGGCATGGCCCTTCGCAAGCTCGTCGAGGCGCTGGACCAGCACGGCGTCGGCAAGTTCGGCGGAGAGGGCCAAGGCCAGACGCTCGCCGGCGCGCAGCAGCACGGGGCGGCCGGCGCGGAATTCCGAGATCGCGCGATCGACGGCCACCAGGCTCGTCTCATGGGGGCGTCCGAAGAGCGTACGCGACTTGGGCATCGGGATTGTATCCGTCAGATTGCGCCGGTGGTCGGCAGTGGAGTGTAGCTTCTACGGGTGAAAGGTCGATACGGATGCGACCGCATGGCCGTCTCACCAAACCCGCCGACTGCGATGGGAGTTCCCGCCGCCGGCATTATCTCGTCGCCCGACCCCGCAGCCATCCAATCCCAAGACGTCGCCGATGACGTTGCCCATGACGTTGCGTATAGGGTTGCGAGATTGAACATGAGATGAATGCGAAGGCATCGACCCGGCCTGGAGAGTTGCATGACGCAAGATCACGACCCGTTCGCGACCATGGCTGCGCCACCGCCACCATATAGTGCAGCCGCGCGCCATTTCCATTGGGCTACGGCTGCGGCCGTGTTCGTTATGCTGCCGCTCGGTTTCGCCATGACCTATCGGGGAAACACGCTGGATATCTGGGACGGGCTGACCGACGCCCTGTTCAGCACGCATAAGCTGCTCGGCTTCCTGCTGATCTGGCTCGTCGCCGGGCGGCTCGCCTACCGGCTGCTGCGCGGCGCCCCGCCGGACGAACCCAGCCTGCTCTGGTGGCAGAGGGCGGCTTCGCATCTGGTGCACTGGCTGCTCTATGGGATGCTGTTGATCGTACCGCTGCTCGGCTGGATCGGCGTCTCGCTCTATCCGTCGCTGACGCTCTTCGGCCTGTTCGACCTGCCGGCGCTAGCCAAGCCCGATCAAGCGCTGGCCGAACGCGTGCTCGGGCTGCACGGTTGGCTCGCCATTCTGGTCGCGCTGCTGGTCGGCGCGCATATCGGGGCGGCGCTGTTCCACTACTTGATCCTGAAAGACGGCGTGCTCAGGCGGATGCTGCCGAGGCTGAAGACGTAACGCGGCCTCAGACCGGCCTGGCCCAGAGGTCGTTGTGGCCGACGAGGCCAGAAACCGAGGCCGCCCGCACCGCCAGCCAGTCCGCGACGGTCGCGGCGTCAAGATGGCCGGTCTCCAGAACGGCATCGGCAATGCCTTGTGTCAGGGCCTTGGCAAGCTCGCGCTGCCCCGCATCGATGGTCCAGGCGCTGTCGCCGGTGGAGACCGCGAAGCCCGATTTGCGGAAGGCTTCCGCCATGATCTCCGTGGCGTCGGGGCCGGCCGCCGGGCCAAAACCCTTGTCGGAGTGCTGGTGATGCGCGAAGGCGGCGAGCATCCTCGCGTCAGCCTCATGGGGCGGCTGCCATTTCTCGCGTCCGTCATAGGTCAGCACGGTGTAGAGCGGCAGGCGCTGGCTCGCGAGCGCCGCGACGAAGCGCTCGATCCAGCGTTTCGAGGTCAAGTCGAACAGGGCGGCGGCGGTGACGAGATCGGGCTGCCAGCCGAGAACCCATTCGAGGTCCTTCATCAGGTCGGCCTGGCGGAAATCGACCGTGATCGACTTGCCGTCCTTGGCGAGGACGAGTTCCTCGCCTTGTTCGCGCGCCTCGTCGGCCCAGAGGTCGAGCGTTTTGCGCGCGGCGTCGAGCAGGTTCTGGTCGAAATCCACCAATGTCCAGTGCTGGCGCGCAGGCAAGGCGGAGAAGGCGCCGCGCAGGTTGGAGCCGGCGCCGCAGCCGAGATCGACGATCGAAATCGAGGTCTTGGGTGTAAAATACGCACCGACGGCCGCGAGCAGCTCCGGATTGCGCGCCGCACGGTCGGCCGGCTCGCGCAGCGCCAGCCATTCGGGGGAGAAACCACCCATCACATCACCTTCCGGCAGGTTTGCGCGACGATCGTCGCGGTGTCGCGCCAGCGCGGCAAATCATCGGCCGCGGCCCAGGCCGCATTCGCCATGCCTTCGCGAAGCGCGCGATCGTCGATGAGCTTGCCTAGCACCTCGGTGAAGGAAGCGATATCGCCGGGCGGCACCTTGAGCGCGGCAGCATCCGGCGCGGTCTCGGCGGCCGCGCCGCCTGTCGTGCACAGGATCGGCAGAGCGCGCGCCAGCGCCTCGGCCAGCACCATGCCGTAGCCCTCGAACAGGGACGGCATGACGAAAAGGTCAGCTTTATCATAGGCCTCGGCCAGGGCATCCTCGCCCACGGCTCCGGCGAGCAAGATGCGATCATCGAGCCCGGCCGCCTTGATCTGGGCTTGGAGTGCGCGGGCCGTATCGGGTGCGCGGTCCGACGCGCCGATGATCGTCAGCCGCCAGTTCCGGTCCTTGAGGCTGGCGAGGGCGGAGACGAGCACGTCGTACCCCTTGCGCGGGACAAGCGAGCCGACGGCGAGCAGGGCAAGCGGACTGCCGTTGGCGCTGCCGCTCGCGCGGGGCGCGCGATCGACGCCGGGCAGCGCGACAGTGATCCTGTTCTCAGCGACGCCGAAATCCGCGACCAGGATGCGCTTCGTTGTCGGGCTGGTTGCTATGACGGCGCTGGCGTGACGCAAGGCGGCCGCTTCGCCTGCCAGCAGTGCTTTGGCGCGTTCCGACGCCAATCCGGTCTCCAGCCCGAGCGGATGATGGACGAGCGCCACGACGCGGCCGGCGAGGCCCGCGGCGATGCTTTCGGGGAAGGCGCCATAGGCCAGGCCGTCGATCAGTAGGGCGGCATCGAAGGGCTGCGACAGGATCAACCGCCCGGTCTCGGCGAGGTCGCCAGGCGTCGGGTTCGGGAAAGAGGAGGGGAGAGCGAGGTGGTGCGCCGCGATGCCCATCTCGCGCCATTCCCGCAGCAGCCGGCGATCATAGCCATAGCCGCCGGTCGGCAGGTCGATGTCGCCGGGGACGGCGAAGACGATGCCGCTCACGCGAGCGCACCCTCATAGCTCGCCCGCGCCAGATCGGTCTCGTGCAGCGTCACCTTGATGCGGGAAAGGCCGGCTCCGTCCTCGCCGAGCGCGCCGGATGCGGCGGCCTGCGCCATCGCGTCGAAGATATGCTTGCAGAGGAATTCCGTCGTGGTCAGCACGCCCGCGAATTGCGGCAGAGCGTCGAGATTCTGGTAGTTCAGCGGCTTCAGCGTGCTGTTCAGCACCTCGAGCGCGGCTCCGATATCGACGACGACATTGTGCTGCGTCAGTCTCTCCCGGAAGAAGGCGACATCCACGACGAAGGTCGCGCCGTGCATGTTCCGGGCTGGGCCGAAGAACGGATCGGGCAGCGAATGGCCGATCATGATGCGGTCGCGGACTTCGACGGAAAACATGAACGCGGGCTCCTGAGGGAAGGCGGGCGGGCAGCGACGCTCAACTTATGGCGAGCGGGCGCCGGCCAAGCGATTGCGACAGGCGCAAGAGGTAGCCGTCGGGATCCTGAACGAGAAACTGGCGCACGCCGATTTCCTGCTGCTCGGCTTTGTACCACCGCTCTTCCGGCCCGAAGAAGATCGGCCAGTGCGCTGCCCTCAGCGCATCCAGTAGCACGCCTATATCGTCGACGCCGATCTCGAAATTGATGCCGCGGCCGAAGGGGCGCTCCAGAGGGCCGGTGTCCCAGATGTTGAGGCGCTCGACCGGCCCAGTGCCCCGTTGCTCCAGCATGAACTCGACGCCGTCGCGCTCGATCGCGGCAAAACCCTGCTCGGGTCGGTCATAGAGGATGCGAAAGCCGAGGATGTCGCGCCAGAAGCGCAGGCTTGTCGGCGTGTCGGTAACGAGAAGTTCGGGCACGAGCCTTGGGCGCGGGCTTGATCGCAGGGGATCGCTTTCGGTCATGGGTGCGATCCATAGCAAATCACGGCGGTAAGGCCAGCCGCGCCCGGCGCAAACAGCGCCGGCAAACGCACGGGGGCTTCGGAGAAAGGGATTTCCTCGGTGATCAGCGCATCGAGGCGGTCGTCGCTGAGAAGCGCCATTGCCGCCTGGCTGCGGCGCGCATAACTCCAGCGCGGACGGCGCGAAGGCGCGATCTGCCCGACCTGCGACGAGATCAATTGCAGGCGCCTGGAATGGAATGCGCCGCCCAGCGAAACGGGGACGGCGCCCTCGCCATACCAGCTCAATTCGACGATACGGGCTTCGAAGCCGGCGGCATTGATTGCCGTCGCGAGCCCCGCGCCCGAGCCGCTGGCATGAAAGACGAGATCGGCGTCGCCGGGCGCATCCGCTGGCAGAGCAAAGCCGAAGCCGAGCGTGGCGGCAAGCGCGGCGCGGCCGGCATCGATATCGACCAGCGTCACCTCCGCGCCCGGCAACTGGGCCGCGAGCCACGCGACCAGCAGGCCGAGCACGCCACCGCCGACCACGACGATCCTGTCGCCTGGGCCGGAGCCTGCATCCCAATGCGCGTTGAGCGCGGTTTCCATATTGGCGGTGAGTACGGCCCGGCGCGCCGGCACATTTTCGGGCACGATCGTCAATCGGTCGCAGGGCGCGGTGAAATGGTCCTGATGCGGATGCAGGCAGAAGATCGTCTTGCCGAGCATGCCGGGCGGGCCTGCATCCACCAGGCCCACCGCGCAGTAGCCGTACTTCACCGGAAAGGGGAATTCCCCATCCTGGAAGGGGGCACGCATGCGTTCATATTCGCAGGCCGGCACGCGGCCCTCGAGGACAAGACGCTCCGTGCCGCGACTGATGCCGCTCCAGAGCGTGCGGATGCGACAATCTTGCGGGCCGGCCTCGGGCAAAACATCGGCGTTCAGGGCGCATTCACGCGGCGAGATATACCAGAGAGCGGTCGCCTTCGCGCTTGCGCTCGCTACGGTTGCCGGCTTTAGCTCCTTCGCCATATCGAGCCGATCCCTGTTCCGACCAAGCCTTTACAGCAAGCCTTTACCGACTGCAGGCCTTTCGACTGATATCATGACAGAGACCGCCATGAACCAGCGCTCCGCTCCGACCACGTTCCAGTCGGCGGCGCAAGAGGTCGAGAGCCTGCGGGGCCTGACGCCGGCGGGCGTGCAGGCGACAGCGACGCTGAGTGCACGGCGCTGGCTCGTGCTGGCGCTGAACATCGTCACGCTCGGCGTGCTGCTGCTGGGGCTCGGGCGTGTGCTCGGGACTGGGGGCTGGACGGTGACGGATGTGGTCATCCTCATTGCCTTCCTGTTCGGTGCGCCCTGGACGGTGCTCGGTTTCTGGAATGCGGTTATCGGCCTCTGGCTGCTGCATGGCGCCGATGACGGGCTTGATCAGGTCGCGCCCTTCGCAGCCGATGGCGAGGTCGCGACGCCGATCGCGATCCGCACTGCCATCCTGATGACCTTGCGCAACGAGGATCCCGAACGCGCCTTCCGCAGGCTGCGCGTGGTCAAGGACAGCGTCGAGGCGACAGGCGAGGGCGCCTGGTTCGACTATTTCGTGCTGTCGGATACCAGTGATGTCGCTGTCGCGGCGGCGGAAGACCGGCTCGCGGCACAATGGGCGGGCGAGATCGGCGGCACCTCGCGCCTCACCTATCGCCGCCGCACCGACAATGCCGGCTTCAAGGCCGGCAATGTCAGGGATTTCTGCGAGCGCTGGGGCGATCGCTACGAGGTCATGCTGCCGCTCGACGCCGACAGCGTCATGTCGGGCGATGCGATCGTGAAGCTCGCGCGGATGATGCAGGCGCATCCCAAGCTCGGCATCCTGCAAAGCCTGGTCGTGGGTATGCCGAGCCGGTCGGCCTTCGCCCGCATCTTCCAGTTCGGCATGCGCCAGGGCATGCGGCCCTACACCATGGGCTCGGCCTGGTGGATCGGTGATTGCGGCCCGTTCTGGGGCCATAATGCCATGGTGCGGATCGCGCCTTTCCGCGATGAATGCCATCTCCCGGTCCTGCCCGGCGAAGGGCCGCTCAGCGGGGCGGTGATGAGCCATGATCAGGTCGAGGCGACGCTGATGCGTCGCGCCGGCTACGAGGTCCGCGTCTTGCCGCAGGAGATGGGGAGCTGGGAGGAAAACCCGCCGACCATGCTCGAATTCGCCAAGCGCGACCTGCGCTGGTGCCTCGGCAATCTGCAATATCTCAAATTGCTCGACCTGCCCGGCTTGCAGCCGATGAGCCGCTTCCAGCTGGTCTGGGCGATCCTGATGTTCCTGGGGTTACCGGCCTGGACACTGATGATCGCGCTCCTGCCGGTGAAGGTGATCGAGGATGCCGGCATCGCCGACTATCCCTCGGGCCTCGCGGCTGTCCTCTATGTGCTGTTCCTGGCGATGTATCTGTCGCCGAAGCTCGCAGGCTTCATCGACATCCTGCTGACCGGGGGCGGCACCCGGCGCTATGGCGGCACGGGGCGCTTCATCGCCTCGGCGCTGATCGAGATCGTCTTCGCCTTTCTGCAAGGCGCGGTCTCGACCTTTCGGACGACGCTGTTCATGGTCGGCCTCGCCTTCGGGCGCGCCAAAATCGGCTGGAACGGCCAGTCGCGCGATGCGCATGCCTTGTCCTTCACTACCGCCTTCGCCGGCTTGTGGCCGCATCTGCTGTTTGGCCTCTACATCTTCGGCGCGCTGATGTTGCTCTCGCCGACCGTGCTGCTCTGGTCGCTGCCGCTGACCGCGGGCTATGTGCTCGCGATCCCCTTCGCCATGCTGACGGCCTTGCCCGCACTGGGGAGATGGTTCGCGCAGAGCGGGCTTTGCGGGATCCCCGAAGATTTCGACCCGCCGGTTGAGCTCTTAGCGGTCGCGAATCTCCCGGCGATCGCGAATGAGGCGTCGCGATGAGCCCAGCTGCCTATCCCAAGGGCATGGCCAAGGCGGTTTCGCGCTCCTTGCGGGTCTATCACGGCGACCCTGCGCGCAGTGCCGCGATGGATGCGCTTTATGCGCGCTTCCTCAACCCGGGCGATCTCGCCTTCGATATCGGCGCGCATGTCGGGGACCGGGTCTCCTCGTTTCGCCGGCTGGGCGCGCGCGTCGTGGCGCTGGAGCCGCAGCCGGGGCCGGCGCGGGCGATCCGCCTGATCCATGGCCGCGACCCGCTCGTGACGCTGATCGAAGCCGCCTGCGGCGACAATGAAGGGGCGGTGACGCTGCAGATCAACAGCGCCAACCCAACGGTCTCGACAGCCTCGCCGGCTTTCGTCGGCGCAGCGCAAGGAGCTGGTGGCTGGGAGGGGCAGGTCTGGGACCATGAGATCGTGGTTCCCTGCACGACGCTCGACAAGCTGATCTGGCGCCATGGTCTGCCGGCGCTGATCAAGATCGATGTCGAGGGCTTCGAGGCGCATGTGCTGGCGGGGCTGACCAAGGCCGTGCCGGTGATCTCCTTCGAGTTCACGACGATCCAGCGCGACGTCGCGGAGGCTTGCCTCGCGCTGCTGGATACGCTTGGACCTTATCGCTTCAATGTCGCGCTCGGCGAAAGCCAGAGCCTCGAACTCGCCGAGCCGGCGAGCGCGGAGGCGATCGGCGGCTTCCTGCGCGACCTGCCTCACTCCGCCAATTCCGGCGATGTCTACGCCATGCTGACGAGTTGATATCGATGATGACGCTTCTCTCCCGCCTGCGCTCCGTGGTTCTGCCGCTCGCCTTGGCTTGCACCGCTGTTCCGGCTCTCGCCGCCAGCGATGTCGCCGTCGAGGTCAAGAACGAGTCCGAGCCGGTGCTCTGCGCCGAGAAGGACAATGTCACCATCAAGGCGATCTCGCCCGAGGTGCGGCGCTTCCAGATCGAGGCGGCGCATCCTGCCTACAACGCAGGTCTCTTGCGGGATAACTGGGATGCGGACTGGACCGATTGCGAGATGAAGGGCGATCCTTCCTTTGCAGCCCCGGTGCCACCCCGGCGCGTCACCTTCTATGAGAGCACCGAGTACTGGCTCGTCGGCTACACCTTCCCGACCTTCTGGCGGCCGGCCGACACGACCTTCCGGGTCGGCGACAGGGTCGAAAAGGGCCTGCATCTCGTCCAGCTCTGGAAGCTCGGCAAGGATCGCTCGCATGAATTGCTCGTGGTCTATCCGCAGGATGGCTATTGGCGCGCCAGGCCGATGCCGCCGCAGCAGCTCGCGTCTTCGGCCTATGGCTCGTCCTTCCTGTTCGGGCCGATCGAGACCGATGGACGCCCGGTCGTGAACATCAAGGAGATCGAGTTCGATCCCAAGACCACCACCTTCAAGCTCAGCTTCAAGGACGGCTCATCGGGCAGCTTGAAGCTCGACAGCGTCGACGAGAACCGCATGGTGCTGGATGCGGTGCTCGACAAGCCGGTGACCGGCGGCAAGGGTTTCGTGGCGCTGCGCTCGATGTATGTCACCGAGTTCAACAACGACGTCGCCCGCATCGCGGTGCGCGAGCCCGGCGCCAAGGGCTGGCGCGAGGAGCCATTGATGCCGTTCACGGGTGGCAAGGCGACCGATATCTGGATGGGCCGCACCACCCATTCGCGCCACAACACCTCCTCGCCCGACATGGTCTTCCGCAATTTCTCGAAGGACCCGAACCCGCCGGCGAAGCCGGAGAAGAAGTAGCCCATCTCGCAGCATGCGAGGTATCGGTTGGCGGGCTAGAGCAGGATGCGAAAAAGTGGGAACCGGTTTTTCGCAATCGATCCTGCTCTAACTCTTTGATGAGAGACGGATTCAGATTTCAAATCGGATCACTTTGTGACCCGATTTGAAATCATCCGGCTCTAGGGGCTGATCCATGGACACGACCATCCTGAGCCTCGCGCTCGGCGCGGCGGTTGCCGGTTTCGTGCAGGGGCTCTCGGGCTTCGCCTTCGGGCTCGTCGCCATGTCCTTCTGGGCCTGGACGCTCGAGCCGAGGCTGGCGGCCGTGATGGCGGTGTTCGGCGGGCTGACGGGGCAGATCATCTCCGCTTTCTCCCTGCGCCGCGGCTTTGATCTGGCGCGGCTCTGGCCCTTCCTGCTCGGCGGGTTCGCCGGCATTCCGCTCGGCGTCGCGTTACTGCCGCTGCTCGATGCGACGCTGTTCAAAGCCGCGCTGGGCTGCCTGCTGGCGATCTGGTGCCCGATCATGCTGTTCGCGCCGCGTCTCCCGGCGATCCGTGTCGGTGGGCGTCTGGCCGATGGCGTCGTCGGCCTCACCGGCGGCATCATGGGTGGCTTCGGCGGCTTTACAGGTGTGGTCCCGACGCTGTGGTGCAGCTTGTGCCGCATGGACAAGGATGTGCAGCGCTCGATCATCCAGAACTTCAATCTGGCGACGCTCGCCGTCACCATGCTGAGCTATGTCGTGGCCGGGAACGTCACGCCCGAGATGCTGCCTTCCTTCGCCATCGTCGCGCCGGCCATGCTGATCCCCTCGCTGATCGGCGGCCGTCTCTATATCGGCATCAGCGAGGCCGCCTTTCGCCGGATCGTGCTTGCCTTGCTGACATTGTCGGGGGTTACGCTGCTCGCCGCGTCGTTGCCGCGGCTGCTGGGCAGCGGATGACATCGCAGCGGGAACGTCTTCGGCCCGCGAACGTTACCGACGCTGGAGCGAACGTCGAGCAGGCCTGGTTCAGCCTGCCGCGGGGAGATTGGGCCGAGGGTGAGCGCAGCATGGCCGCGGTTTCCGGATTGCCGGATCTGGCTCGCGAGGACGAGGGCCCGATTTGGAATGACGCGAGCCGGAAAGCGTTCTAGAGGACCGCAACCGGGCAGGGGCGGACGATTATCCAGGTGGATTATGCACGGCCAGTCTATTCCAAGGCTCACGACACCTCGTCTCACCCTCCGCGCCCAGATCCCAGGCGACTTCCCGGCTTATGCCAAGTTTCTCGCCTCGCCGCGCGCGAAAGCCATGGGCGGGCCTTATCGCCTCCGCGACGCCTGGGGGCTGTTCTGTCACGATATTGCGGGGTGGGCCTTGTTCGGGCATGGCGCGCTGATGATCGAGCTGGCCGGCACGGGCGAATGCATCGGGCAGGTCGGCATCAACGATGGGCCGCTGTTTCCAGAAAGGGAGCTCGGCTGGCTTGTCTATGACGGCCATGAGGGCAAGGGTTACGCAACCGAGGCGGCGCTGGCCTTGAGGGATTGGGCCGCCGACACGGCCGGGTTGCGCGACCTCGTCAGCTATATCGATCAGGAAAACCACCGATCCATCGCGGTCGTCGAGCGACTTGGCGCAGTGCTCGACAGGGATGCCCGGAAACCGGACCCGGAAGATTTGGTGTATCGTCACCATATGATGGGCTGACGGGGTTTATCCAGATGCTGGGAATGCCCACAACAGGATGCCGTTCCGTCCGCAACTGACCGGAAGCAGTTGCGCCATTCATGAGTTCGCAATCTTGAGGCCGACATGCCGCGTTTTGCCGCCAATCTCTCGATGATGTTCACCGAATGGGACTTCCTCGACCGCTTCAAAGCTGCGGCCGATGCCGGTTTCGAGGCGGTGGAGTTCTTGTTCCCTTATGAGCACGCGTCTGAGAAGATCGGCCTGGCGCTCGCCGGCGCCGGGGTCGAGCAGGCGCTGTTCAACCTGCCGCCGGGCGATTGGGCCAAGGGCGAGCGCGGCATGGCGGCGATCCCCGGCCGCGAGGACGAGTTCAGGGCAGGGATCGAGACGGCCCTGGCCTATGCGCATGAGACCGGTGTCAAGCGCCTGCACATGATGGCGGGCCATGCCGACCCGCAGGATCCCGCCGCGCAGAAGGCTTATCGCGCAGCGCTCGCCTATGCCGCCGACAAGCTGGCCGAGCACGACATCGACCTGCTGCTGGAGCCGATCAACGGCCGGGACATGCCCGGCTATTTCCTCAACGATTTCGACCAGGCGGCGGCTTACGTCCGTGAGTCGGGTCGCGCGAATGTCAGGCTGCAGTTCGACATGTATCATTGCGAGCTGATCCATGGCGACGTCTCGGGCAAGCTCAAGGCGCTCTACCCGCTCGTCGGCCATGTTCAGATCGCCAGCGCCAATGGCCGCCACGAGCCCGACGCCTCGGGGCCGGACTATCCGCGCCTGTTCGAAGAGCTGGACGGGCTTGGCTATGAGGGCTTCGTCGGCTGTGAGTATCGGCCGGCGGCCGGCACGCTCGAAGGGCTCGGCTGGTTCTCCGATTTCAGGAAGCCGGAGTGATCTCGCCTTTCGCCTATCCGGCTCTGGTCGCCGATATCGGCGGCACGAATTGCCGGCTGTCGCTCGTATCCCGGGCAGGGGCGCCGCATGAGCCCCTGGCGCGGATCAGCACCGGTGGCCACCCGACGCCGGAGGCGGCGCTGGAGGCTGTGCTGTCGACGTTGGCGCAGCGGCCGCGCAGCGCCATCCTTGCCGTCGCGGGGCCTCTGGATGGGCGCAAGGCGCAGCTCACCAACGCCAATTGGCATTTCGACGGGCCGGAATTCGCCGAAGCGCTCGGGCTCGAACAGGGCCTGCTGGTCAATGATTTCGAGGCACTGGCGGCCTCGCTCGCGGTGCTGCGCGCCACGGATCTGACGACGCTGGTTCCGGGAGAGCCGGAGCCTGATGGGCTTCGCCTCGTGCTCGGGCCTGGTACGGGCTTTGGCGCCGCCGCGCTCCTGATGCGGGGCGAGCGCGGCGTCCTGGTGCCGACCGAGGCCGGTCATATCGGCATCGGCCCGGAAGACCCGACCGAGCACAAGATCTGGCCGGCGCTCGCCACCGAGCAGCCGCGCGTCACGGTCGAGGGGCTGCTCAGCGGAGACGGGCTGGTGCGTTTCCACCGCGCGGTGGCGAAGCAATCGGGCATGCTGGAGGCCGATGTCAGCGCCGCCGACGTAACGACGCTGGCGCTCGACGGTGACCCCGCCGCGCTGATGGCGGTGATCTGCTTCTGGCGATTGCTGGCGCGGGTCGCAGGCGATCTCGCGCTCGCTTTCAAGGCGACGGGAGGCGTCTATGTCGCAGGCGGCATCGTGCCGCGGCTCCTGCCGCTGGCCGATCCGGCGACGATCCAGGCCGTGTTTCATGCCAAGCCGCCGATGGAGGATCTGGCGAAGCGTTTCGCTTTGCATGTGATCACGACACATGATGCGGCCGAGCAGGGGCTGGCCGCCATCGCCACCGCGCCGGCGCGGTTCGGGCTGGACGACCCCGCGCGGCTGTGGTTTGCGTGAGCGTGTCGGTTTCGCGCGTCTGAGGCTCTTTCCGGTTTGTTCCAGCTTTACGGCATCCAGGCCCTGCGCGCGGCTGCGGCCTTCATGGTCGCCGTGCATCATGTCCAGTATGACGCCATAGCGCTGGCCGCCCGGAGCGGGGCCGGTTTCTCGCCTTCGCTGCTGCTGCCCTGGATGGCTGGCGTCGACATCTTCTTCGTCGTCTCCGGCTTCATCATGGTGCATGCCTCTGCCGATCTCTTCGGCCGGGCAGACGGTGCAAAACTCTTTCTGCAGCGCCGGCTCGCGCGCATCGTGCCGCTCTACTGGGCTGCGACGACATTGTTCCTGCTCGTTGGACTGGTCCTGCCGGGCGCACTGAATTCGGGCGTACCGGATCTGGCGCAGATCGCCGGCTCCTATCTGTTCTGGCCCACGATCTCGACGATGGGGCTTGTCCAGCCGGTCTATTCACTGGGTTGGACGCTGAACTATGAGATGCTGTTCTACGCGCTCTTCAGCCTGGGGTTGCTGCTGCCGCGCGCCTGGACGCTTCCCGCCATCACCTTGGCCTTGGCGGGCTTGGTCGCGGGTGAGGCCTTGGCCGGGCCGCTCGCCGTGCCCCTGCGCTTCTGGGGCCAGCCTATCGTGCTCGAATTCGTGGCCGGGATGGGGATCGCCCTGCTGTGGCGGCGGGGCTTTCGACTGGGGTTCGCCTCGGGCGTCGCGGTCGCTGCGCTTGGCGTGGCGCTGCTCCTGGTCGCGGCCCAAATGCCGGGCAGCGATGCACCCTGGGCCGCGCTTGCATGGCGGGGCTCGGCTGCGGCCCTGCTCGTGCTGGCGGCAGCGTGCGGCAAGCGGCGGGAGGCACCCTCCGCGCCGCTCCGCTGGCTGGCGCTGGTCGGTGACGCTTCCTATGCGCTTTATCTGGTGCACCCCTTCGTCATTCGGGGCCTGCATGAGCTGTTCCAGCGTCTCGGCTGGGGATCGCCGCTGCTCTTCATCATCGTGGCTCTTGCGGGTGCCGTCGTTGCGGCGCTCCTGGTCCACCGCCTCTTCGAGAAGCCGGCGACGCGCTTCATGCGGCGCAAGCTCGGCGCCTGAAAATCCGCGCCGGTCTGTTTCCCTACCGCATCAACTTGTCCCGAAAACCGGCTCCCAGTTTTCGAGTCGATGCTCTATTTCAAGCGCATCCCCTTCAGTGACTGGCCGACGACGCCTCCGGAGCGGCGTCTCTCGGCGCGCTTGGCCTTGATACCGGCAACATCCTCCGGCTGGGGATGGCGGCCGCGCTCCAGCAGTTCGAGCGTATATTCCTCATAGGTCAGGCCCAGGGCCTCGGCGCGCTCCTCGCGGCGCAGCGCGATTGCCGGGGGCTTGCGCCAGGCCCGGCGATGGGCCGTGCGCCATTCGAAATAGCGGTTGATCTCGCCTTTGCCCCATTCCGGCTCATGTGGCGGCGGCTCATCGAGCGGTGGGCCGCCATTGTCGCCCATGCCGGTAGGTCGGTCGGCTCGTTGCTGCTTCAATCTGGCCAAGGGGCGCTCCGGGTGGACGCTTCGTTCGAAAAGGGGGCTCCTGCGCTCACGATAATAGCGCTTGTGCGCCGCACCAAGATCGAACTCAACGCAGCACGGCGCGTGACAGAGCCGCCGCGCCGGTCTATCCCGCCTGCATTCCCCTCACGGACACCCCATGGCCCCCTTGCTCCATCTGCGCGACGTCGCGCTCACCTTCGGCGGACAGCCGCTTCTCGAGGCGGCGGAGATTGCCGTTTCCGCCGGCGAGCGCGTTTGCCTGGTCGGCCGCAACGGCTCGGGCAAGTCGACCTTGCTGAAAATCGTGGCGGGGCTCGTCGAAGCCGACAGCGCCGACCGTTTCGTGCAGCCGGGCTGCACGGTGCGCTATCTGCCGCAGGAGCCGGATTTTACCGGCTACAAGACCTCGCTCGCTTATGTCGAAGCGGGCCTCGGACCGGGCGACGACGCCTATCGCGCGCAATATCTGATCGATGAGCTCGGCCTGACCGGGCTGGAGGATCCCGCCACGATGTCGGGTGGCGAATCGCGCCGCGCGGCCTTGGCGCGGGTGCTGGCGCCCGAGCCCGACATCCTGCTGCTCGACGAGCCGACCAACCATCTCGATCTGCCCGTGATCGAATGGCTGGAGCAGGAGCTGAAATCCTTGCGCTCGGCCATGGTTCTGATCAGCCATGACAGGCGCTTCCTGACCTCGCTGTCGCGCGCCACGATCTGGCTCGATCGCGGCCTGACGCGGCGCATGGACAAGGGGTTTGGCGAGTTCGAGGCCTGGCGCGACGAGGTGCTCGCCCAGGAGGAGCTCGACCGCCACAAGCTCGACCGCAAGATCGCCCGCGAGGAAGACTGGCTGCGTTACGGCGTCAGCGCGCGCCGCACCCGCAACCAGCGCCGCCTCGGAGAACTGCATGGCCTGCGCGAGCAGCGCCGCACCGCCCGCAATGTCGTCGGCAATGTCCGGCTCGAGGCGAGCGAGGCGCAGACCTCCGGCAAGCTCGTGATCGAGGCGATCGACGTCGCGAAATCCTTTGGCGACAACGCGGTGGTGAAGTCGCTGTCGCTGCGCGTGGCGCGTGGCGACCGGATCGGCATCGTCGGCCCCAATGGCGCCGGCAAGACCACGCTGATCAACCTGCTGACCGGCGCGCTCGCGCCCGATTCCGGCAAGGTCAAGCTCGGCGTCTCCTTGAACATGGTCACGCTCGACCAGCGCCGCGAAAGTCTCGACCCTGCGACGCCGCTCGGCGATGCGCTGACCGGCGGCGGCTCCGACCAGGTCATGGTCGGCGACACGCCGCGTCATGTCATCGCCTATATGAAGGACTTCCTGTTCCAGCCGCTGCAGCGGCGCACGCCGGTGGGAGCACTGTCGGGCGGCGAGCGCGGTCGCTTGATGCTGGCGCGGGCGCTGGCAAAGCCTTCCAACCTCCTGGTGCTGGACGAGCCGACCAACGATCTCGACCTCGAGACGCTCGACCTGCTGCAGGAGCTTCTGGCCGACTATCAAGGCACGGTCCTGCTGGTCAGCCATGACCGCGACTTCATCGACCGCGTCGTCTCGGCGACGCTGATCTCGGATGGCGACGGCGTCTGGACGGAATTCGCCGGCGGCTATTCCGACATGCTGGCGCAGCGCGGGCGCGGCGTTGGCGCGAAGGTGAGGGCGGTCCCCGGGAAATCGGCGCCTGCCGAGCACAAGTCCATGGTGGCGGCCGTTCCTGCGCCGGCCGCGAAGCGCAAGCTTTCCTTCAACGAGAAGCATGCGCTGGAGACCTTGCCCAAGCGCATCGCGGTTCTGCAAGCGGAAGCCGCCAAGCTCAGCCAGGCGCTCTCGGGCGATCTCTATACGCGCGACCCCAAATTGTTCGCCAAGGCGACGACGCGGCTGGAAGAGGTGACACGCGAGATCGGGCAGGCGGAAGAGCGCTGGCTGGCGCTGGAGATGCTGCAGGAAGAGCTGGGGGCGTGAGACCGAGGCGTCATGCTCGGGCTTGTCCCGAGCATCTCGCGACGAGAGAGCCTCCTTTTCCCAGCACCTTACGCGGCCGGAGATTCTCGGGTCTTCGCTGCGCTTCGCCCGAGAATGACGCTGCGACGCCGCCATACAATTTCCGTCTCCGCCCAATCGCGAAAACGCATTTGTTGCCGGCGGCAAATCTCACCAATGTCGCGGACCCCGAGAAAAACAGACCCTAAGAAAAACGACCCCGAGAAAAGCTGAGGAAGCACGATGAGATTGAAGGGCAAGACGGCGCTGATCACCGGCGCGGCACAGGGGTTCGGGCTCGGCATTGCCGAGACCTTCGTGCGCGAGGGCGCGCGGGTGGCCGTGCTCGATATCAATGCCGACAAGGCCAAGGAGGCGGCCAAGGCGATCGGCCGCAAGGCCTTCGCCGTCGGTTGCGATGTCGGCCGGGCTAGGAGCGTCGACAAGGCGGTGGAGCGCGTGCTGGCGAAGTTCGGCCGGCTCGATATCGTCATCAACAATGCCGGCATCAGCCATCGCAACCAGCCCATGCTGGATGTCTCCGAGGAGGAGTTCGATCGCGTCTTCGCGGTGAACGTGAAGTCGATTTACCTGATGGCGCGCGCGACCGTGCCGCATTTCCGCGAGCATGGCGGCGGCGTCATCCTGAACATCGGCTCGACCGCCGGCATTCGGCCGCGCCCGGGCCTGACTTGGTATAACGGCTCCAAGGGGGCGGTGAACCTGCTCTCGAAATCGATGGCGGTGGAGCTGGCGCCCGACCGCATCCGCGTCAATGCGATAGCACCCGTAGCCGGCGAGACGCCGTTGCTGGCGACCTTCATGGGCGAGGACACGCCGGAGAAGCGCGCGCAGTTCAAGGCAAGCATTCCCTGGGGCCGGCTCTCGACGCCGCAGGACATGGCCAATGCGGCGCTCTATCTGTGCTCGGACGATGCCGAGATGGTGACGGGCACGGTTCTGGCGGTGGATGGCGGGCGCTGCATCTGAGAGGCGCATGTCATTCCGTGCGCGCTGCGGCGCGCAGTGCCGCTGCGCAGACACGGGACCGTCAGCAGAATAGGGCGCCTGCGCGTCGCGCGGTCCCGCATCTGCGCGGCGGCATTGCATGCCGCGGCGCGTGCGGGATGACACCGCTCACACCGGCTTTGCGTGCAGCGCGATCTCCTGGCGCAGCATCACAGTGCCGTCTGGTTCGAAGCCGCGCTGCTCGACGCTGATCTGGGGCGCGCTTGCGTCGCCCTCGATCTTGAACAGATGCCAGGTCGCCATCTCGCCATGGCCGAGCGGGCCGATCGAGGCCGAGGGCACACCGACGATCGGCACGTCGCGGCCCAGCCCCGGGCGCCAGGCCAGTGAGAATGTGTGGTTGTGGCCGTGCAGGATCAGATCGGCGCCGCTGCGCGCCAGCATCGCCTCGAAAGCCTCGGCATCGACGAGCTCGCGCGCGCGCCGCGCGCCGCCGACATAGGGCGGATGATGGATCAGAACGACGCGGATCAACCCCTCATCGCGGGCGCGGTTCAGCAGGGCCTCGGCCTTGGCGATCTGCGCCTGGCCGAGGCGCCCCGTCGCCATGAGGGGCAGGGTCGGAATGCCGCTGTTGAGGCCGATCAGCGCGACCGGGCCACGGCGACGATACCAGGGATAGCCGGCCGCGCCCTCGTCATCAGCACACCACGGGCCGAGATGGCTGGCGAGCGGCTTCAGCGATGAGGGGGCATAGGCGTCGTGATTGCCCGGCACGAAGCTGACGGCATCGCGCGGACCCAGCGTGTCGAGGAAGGTGACGGCCGTCTTGAATTCGTTGGGCAGGCCGATATGGGCGACATCGCCGGTGCAGGCGACATGGTCGGGCGCTTGCGCGCGGATATCGGCGACGACCAGCGCCAGGACGTTCATGTCATGGGCATGGCGCCGCTTGCGCCGCCAATTGACATAGCCCGTCGCGCGCTTGCCCAGGAGCTGGTGCAGCGAAAAACCGGCGAGTGGGCCGAGATGCGGGTCGGACAGATGCGCGAGCTTGAACACAGCCTAAGCGCTTGCCCTTGCCGCCCGCCAGCCGTCAAGCGCGAAAGATGCGTCGATCGCGACGCAAGCCTCGCGCTGGTCGGATCAGTTGGCGGTGCCGGTCAGTTCGGAGACGATGAACGAATCGGTCAGGGTGACGGCGGGCTTCCAGACATAAGCCGGCTTGGCGCGCAGGCGAGAGATGATGAAAGAGAGTAGCATGACGAGAGTTCCTGTTTGTAAGGCTGACTTCTCTGCCTCGTTTGCGGCGCGTTTGTGACGTAACGGAACCGGAAATGGGCCTCTGCCATGCGTTATTTGCATAGACAATTAGGATTTCCTTTGGATTTAACGAGTCGATGACCGTGGATCGCGCATCCGAGCCCCTTGCTGACCGGCTGCCGGGGGCCGAAACGGGTCGCAGCTTGCCGCAAAAGATGCTTGGCCGGCTGCTGCATCTCTATTTCCGCATCGTGCGGGGCATGACGCTGGGCGTGCGCGCTGTCGTGCTGGACGGCGAAGGCCGCGTCTTCCTGGTGCGTCACACTTACACTCCCGGCTGGCACCTGCCGGGTGGTGGCGTCGAAGTCGGCGAGACGCTCGAGGAGGCGCTGGCGAAGGAGCTGCGCGAGGAAGGCTGCATCCGGTTAACGGGGCCGGTGATGCTGCACGGCATGTTCTTCAATCGGGCGATGTCGCGGCGCGACCATGTCGCGGTGTTCGTGGTGCGGGAGTTCGTGGTGGAGAGCGTCAAGCAGCCGGACCGGGAGATTGCCGAGGCTGGCTTCTTCCCGCTCGATGCGCTGCCGGAGGGCACAACGCCGGCGACGCGGCGGCGGCTGGACGAGATCGCGGCTGGCGCAAGAGCTCCGGCCGTCTGGTGAGCCCACGCTTATCGCGAGAAGCGTGATGGACGCCTGCGCGTCACTCTGCTACAGCCCGCCGCCATGACGAACGGGCAACGCCTTTCCACCCTGCGACGACCGGCGCGCTGAGCGCGCCCTTGAGGCATGCCGCCGATGCGCGGCCATGCTCTCGCCGTCCTATTCGCAGGTTTCTGCCCGCCCGCAGGTTTGCCCGTCATGACGTCCTTGCCTTTGACCATTCGCCATGAGCTTCCTGCCGATGCCGCCGCGATCGAGCGTTTGCATGAGCGCGCCTTCGGGCCGGGGCGTTTCGCGCGCACGGCCTTTCGTCTGCGCGAGGGCGTGCCGCCCGATGCAAACCTGACTTTCGCCGCCCATGTCGGCACGTTTCTGGTCGGCTCGATCAGGGTGACGCCGGTTTCTGCGGGCGGCAACACCGCGCTGATGCTGGGGCCGCTAACGGTCGATCCCGCTTTCGAGGGGCGCGGCATCGGGGCGGCCCTGATGAACCGCTCGATCGAGGCGGCGCGGGCCGCAGGTTACGATTTGATCATGCTGGTGGGGGACGCGCCCTATTACGCCCGCTTCGGCTTCAGGCCGATCCCGCCGGGCCAGCTTGTCTTGCCGGGGCCGGCAGATCCGGCGCGCTTCCTCGCGCTGGAGCTGGTCGAGGGCGTGCTGGCGCAGCGCAGCGGCGCTGTCATGCCCTATCGCTGAGGGGCGTGTCATTCCGGGGCTCGGCGAAGCCGAGAACCCGGAACCCACGACCGGGTGAGGCTTTGGCCATGCGCCGTCGAAAACGCTCGCCCGGTCGTGGTTTCCGGGTTCGGCCCTTCGGGCCGCCCCGGAATGACAGGGCTATGCTGCGTCCGGGCGTCGATTGAAGCGCCTGCCGCTCTCGCCCAGCCAACCGGCAACAAGCGCGCCAAACAGCAGCGCCAGGCCGATCAGGCCGATGAAGAGCGGCGAGACCTGGACGCCGCGCACGATGCCGGAATCGCTGATGCGCAGGCCGATCCAGTCCGAGCCGGCGAATTGCGATCCGGACCGCACCGGCACGATGCGCGGAATGGTCACGTTCGAGCCGATCTCCTGGCCGATCCGCCGTGAGGAGCCGCCGCTGGCCTCGGCCAGAGCCTGAAGCTGGGCCGGGTTGCTGACCACCTCCATCAATTCGCGCGGATTCTCGGGGCCGACGCTGGCAAAGGCGGTGAGGTTGTCGGCGGCGACGCGATGCAGGCCGAATTCGCTGGTAGGGATGCGCGCAGTGAAGAGGCCGGGCCGGCCGGCCTCGAGCGGCACGGAGCGCGATTGTCCGTCCGGCCCGGTGATGGTCACGGGGGAGGGCGTGTCGCCGAGCGTCTGGCGCTCGACCTCGATGACGCCGCCGCGGGCCGAGGCGCGCAGCGCTTCCTCTTCCAGCTCGGGCTCCTTCATCAGCCAGTGGCTGAGCCGGCGCAGCAGATCGAGATAGGGGCCGCCATCGCGAAAGCCGCGCGCCCAGAGCCAGGCATGGTCGGAGAGGAAGAGCGCGACGCGGCCCTTCTGCTCGCGCGCCAGCATCAGCAAAGGTCGCTCACCCGGGCCGGTCATCACGGCCGAACCGGTGCGGGCGCGGGCGCCGACCATGCGCAGCCATTCGCCCCAGCGCGGTGGATCGACCTCGGAGCCCGGCAGGTCGCGGGTGACGGGGTGGCGCTTGCCGGGTTCGCTGACATGGGCGCGATAGGCCTCGTCGATCACGGAGCCATCCGGCAGGGCAGGCAGGATCTGGCCCAGGGGCGTGCGCGATAGGCTTTGCGAGCCGGCATATTCCGGCCCCGCCGCGATCAGCAAGGCGCCGCCCTCGCGGACATAGCGGACGATGTTGTCGAAATAGATCAGCGGCAGGATCGACTGGTTGGCGTAGCGGTCGAAGATGATCAGGTCGAATTCCTTGATCTTGACCTGGAACAGCTCGCGCGTCGGGAAGGCGATCAGCGAAAGCTCGTTGATCGGCGTGCCGTCCTGCTTCTCCGGCGGGCGCAGGATGGTGAAATGCACGAGGTCGATATTGGCGTCGGCCTTCAGCAGGTTGCGCCAGGTGCGCTCGCCCGGATGCGGCTCGCCCGAGACCAGCAGCACGCGCAGCTTGTCGCGCACGCCTTCGATGGTGATCACCGCGCGGTTGTTGGCGAGCGTGAGCTCGTTCTCGAGAGGATCGGCTTCGATCTCGACGACATTGGGGCCGCCGCGATCGATCCGGATCGGCACCTGCACGATCTCGCCGGCGGTGACCTCGCGGCGCGCGATGATCTCGCCGTCGCGGCGGATAGTCAGCCCGGCCCGACCCGGCCCGCCTCGCTCGACGACGCGCAGGCGGACGTTCTGGTCCTTGCCGACGATGCCGAAGCGCGGCGAATCGACCAGCACGATGCGGCGGTCGATCTCGGCGTTGCGCCCCGTGGTCAGCACATGCAGCGGCGCGCGCAGGCCCAATGCCTCGGCATTGGCCGGGGCGTCATGGGCGAGGCCGTCGGTGATCATGATCGCGCCGGCGACGCGCTCGGAGGGCACGTCGGCGAGGCTTGCGGCCAGCGCCTCGAACAGGCGGGTGCCGTCGCCCGAGCCTTGCGCATCGCGAACCTCGACGATACGCGATTCGACATTGTTCAGGCCGCGCAGCTGGCGCTCGATCTCGGCCTGGGCGGCCTGCGTCTGGGCTGAGCGGTCGGCCAGCCGGTTCGAGCCGGAGCGGTCGACCACCACCGAGACGACGTCCTTGACCGGCTCGCGATCTTCGAAGACGAGCGATGGATCGGCCAGCGTCAGCGTCAGCATGGAAAGCGCGAGCGCGCGCAGGATGGCGCTGCGCCCCGCCAATACGATCGCCGCACCAGCCGCGAGCGCAGCCAACAGGCTCAGGCCTATCAGCAGCGGCAGCGGCACCAGCGGGGCGAAGGAGAGGCTCCACATCAGGTCGACATCCTGCTTGTCCACTCCGTCGGGGAGACCATCCCCTCAGCCCTCATCCTGAGGAGCGCTCTGCAGGAGGGCGTCTCGAAGGATGCTCCAGCTGGTTCCGGAGCCTCCTGGAGCATCCTTCGAGACGCCGCTGCGCGGCTCCTCAGGATGAGGGCTGAGGGAGTCTGGAGCATCATCACTGCCCGAGCCTTTCCAGAAGGGCCGGGACATGGACCTGGTCGGCCTTGTAGTTGCCGGTGAGCGCATACATCACGAGGTTGACGCCGGCCCTGAGCGCCATTTCGCGCTGGCGCGGATCGGAGCCCGACAGCGGGACCAAACCCTCGCCGCGCCGGCCGACAGCCCAGGCGGAGGCGAGGTCGTTCGAGGTGATGACGATCGGCGAGACATTGTCGCCGGCCCGCGCCGGGCGGCGGCCGTCCTCGCCTGCGGGGGGAGGATCTCGACCCAGGTCGTGCCGGTGTCGTAGCGGCCGACGAAGCCGTCGAGGATGTAGAAGGTCTTGGTCAGGACATGGTCGCGCGGCAGCGGTTCGAGCTCGGGAATGTCGAGCGTCTGCAGCATGCGGCGCAATTGTTCGCCCTCGGGCGTAGTGCCGCCGCCGGGCCGTGCGCTCATCGCGTCGCGGGTGTCGAAGATCACGAGCCCGCCGCCCTTCATATAGGCTTCGAGCTTGCGCAGGGTCTCGGGCGCGGGGATCGGGCGTCCGGCCACGATCGGCCAGTACAGCACCGGGAAAAAGGCGAGCTCATCACGGTCGGCATTGACGCCGACGGCCTCGCCGGGTTCGAGCGCGGTGCGCGCGCCGAGCACGATGTTGAGACCGGCAAGGCCGGCCTTCGACATGTCGTCGACGGTTTTGTCTCCGGTGACGACATAAGCCAGCCGCGTCACGGCGCCGGCGGCGAAAAGCTCGCGCGGAATCGGCGGGCGGTCGTCCGCCGGCGCTGCCGGCACGGCTTGAGCGCGCACTATGTCGGGCGTTGCGGTGCCGACGAGCACGAGCGCCAGCAGGATCGCGGCCGGCGCGGCGCGGCCTGCGCGGCGCGCAATGTTCAGCCGGCCGCCGAGCCAGAGCGTCGCCAGCGTGTCGGCGATCAGGCACAGCAGCGCCAGCACCAGCAATTGCGGGCGGATGTCGAACGCGACCGGCTTGTCGACCGGCAGGATCGGCGCGCCGAGCGCGGCCAGATCGATCGCCCGCAGGCTGTCGGCCGGGTTCAGGGCGTTCACCGCGAGCGAGCCGTCGGCGGGGCCGTAGATGCCTGGCGGATGCGCTAAGGTCGCCCGTCCGGCGAAGGTCCGGGCCACCGGCTGGGCGGTTGCGGGCGGGCTGCGGAAGGCGCCGTGGCCATCAAGCACGCGGGTCGGCGACAGCGTATCCACGCGCGCATCCTCTCCTTGAGCCTCGCTCGGCCCGGTTCCGGCAAGGCTGACGACCTTGCGCAGCATATCGACAAACAGCCCCGAGAGCGGCAGGTTCGACCATGTCGTGTCGGCGGTGACATGCATCATCGCGATCATGCCGTCGCCACGGCGTTCGCCGGTGACGACCGGCGTGCCGTCCTCCAGCGCAGCCCAGGTCTTCCTGGCGAGATCGGCTTCGGGCTCGGCCAGGATCTGTCTGGAGACGCGGACATCGTCATTGATGGCGATGCCGAAGAAGGGGCTCTCGCGGGTGAAGGGGGCGAGCTTGCGCGGGGTTTCCCAGGAGAGGCCGCCGCCGAGCGTGCGGCCGCCGCGGCGCAGGCGCACCGGCGTGAGGTCGTCGGCGGCTGCCGCCAGCCGCGCGCCGGCGAAGCGCAGCAGCACGCCGCCGCGCTGGATGAAGCTGTTGATCTTGCCGACGGTATCGCCGTCGAGCGCGCCGATATCGGCGAGCACCAGCACGGAGAGGTTTTGCGCCAATAATTCGCCGATCGGGTCGGTCGAGCCCGGGCGCGGTTCACGGATCTCGGCGAAGGGGGAGAGCGCGCGCGAGACGTAATAGGTCGGCGAAAGCAGCGGCTGGGCCGTGTCGGTGGTGGTGCCGGAGACGATGCCGACGCGCCGGCGCTTGGCGCGGTCATCGAGCAGCGCCACGGCCGCCGCGCTGCGCTCGCCGACGATCTCGAGCCGGGACACGGCGTTGCGCACCTCGATCGGCAAGGTCAGGCGCGCCGAACTCTGCAAATCCGAGCCGTTGAAGATGAAGGGCGCGTCGCCGAGCGGGAGCCCCTTGAGATCGAGCGCGCGGACATGGCCCGTGGCAGTGGCGGCGCTGGTGGGGCGCAGCACCTTCACGGCAAGCGCGCCAGCGAGGTTCTCGGGCGATGTCAGCGCGAGCTGGCCGGGGGAGCCGGCATGGATCGAGAGCCGGCGAGCATCGGCTTCCTGCTTCAGCCGGGCGAGGAAGGGGCCGTCATCGGCGATCGAAAGGCCATCGCTGACCCAGACGGTCTCGGCCTCGGGCGCGCTACGCAGGAAGGCCTCGATACGCTGGAGATGGGCGGAGCGGTCGGGCGCATGCGGCTGCAGCGCCAGAGCGCGTAACCGGTCGAGCGCGGCGCGCGGCTCAGACAGGGCGATTTCACCGGGCGCCTCGGCGAGGCCGACGATGGCGACGGCCCGGCCTTCGCGGGAGGCGGCGGCGAGGCGGGATTCTGCGATCGCCTGCCGCTCGGGCCAGTCGGTCGCGGCGCCGAAGCCGTTGTCGATCAACAGCAACATCGGGCCGCGCATCGGGCCAGCCTCGCGCGGCGGGTTCCAGACCGGGCCGGCGACGGCGAGGATCGCGAGCGCTGCGACAGCCATGCGCAGGGCCAGCAGCCACCAGGGCGTATGGGCCGGCATTTCTCGCTTGGCGATGAGGTCCGCCATGATCTTGAGCGGCGGAAAGTCGATGCGTCTCGGGCGCGGCGGCGTCACGCGCAGGATCAGCCACAGCGCCGGCAGCAAGGCCAGCGCGGCGAGCGCCAGCGGGGCGGAGAAAGCGATCGGCAGGGAAGCGAGCATGGGTCTCGTCCGTCCTCCCTAGCGTCCGGGGCCGCGCGAAGCGGCGATCAGGCTGGCAATGCGCAGCACGCCTTCGCTTGCCGGCCGGTCCGTGCGATGCAGCGTCAAGGTCCAGCCGACCTTGCGGCAGGCTTCCTTGATCGCGTCGCGATGCGCTTCCAGCCGCTGCCGGTATTCCTCGCCCCAGGAGCCGGCATCGCCGACCCTGAGCGACAAACCGTCCTCAAGGTCGAAGAGTTCCGCCTGGCCGGTGAAGGGGAAGGTCTCCTCGATCGGATCGGCGATCAGCAGGACATGGCCGCGCGCGCCTGATGACGCCATCGTGGCGATGCGCTTGGCCAGCGAGGCAGCCGGGGAAAGACCGTCGGTGATGATGATCGCATCGGCCAGACGCGGCAGCGGCGCGTCCGGCGGCAGGTCGGCCTCCGTGCCCTTGGCGTCGACCAGGATCGCCTGCGCCAGCGTTTCGACGATGCGGCGCGAGGCAAGGGCACGGGTCAGGCCGAGATGGCCGACGCGCTCGCCGCCCTCGACCAGCGTCTCGGCCAGGGCGAAGCCAGCGATGAGCGCGCGATCGACCTTGGAAGCGAGCGCCAGGGAGGAGGCAAAACCCATCGAGGCCGAGCGGTCGATCCAGAGCCAGATCGCATGTGAGGCTTCCCATTCGCGTTCGCGCACGAAGAGATGGCCGTCACGGGCTGAGCGGCGCCAGTCGATGCGCGAAGCGGATTCGCCTGTGACCAGCGGGCGATATTGCCAGAAGGTCTCGCCGGGGCCTGCGCGCCTGCGCCCATGGATGCCGTGCACGCTGGCCGAGACCCGTCGCGCCTCCAGGATCAGCCGGGGCAGACGCGCGGCGAGATCGAGCGAAGCGGTGAGAACCGGCCGAGCCGGTTGGCGTTCGGAGGTCCCGAGAACGCGCATGCGCAGCATTGTCGTGTCGCCTCCTACCCCAACCGTTCCACAAGCCTGGCGATGATACCCTCGACGGTTTCGCCATCGGCGCGCGCGGCGAAGGTCAATGCGATGCGGTGCTTCAGCACCGGAATGGCCAGCGCCGCGACATCGTCCACCGATGGGGCGAGGCGGCCTTCGACCAGAGCCCTGGCGCGGCAGGCCAGCGTCAGCGACTGGCTGGCGCGGGGCCCCGGGCCCCAGGCAAGCTTGTCGGTGATGGCGGCGTCGCCGCCCTCGGGCCTGGCCGAGCGCACGAGGTCGAGGATCGCATCGACCACGGTCTCGCCGACCGGCAGGCGCCGTACCAGCCGCTGCGTCGACATCAGCGTCTCGGCGGTCATCGCCTGGACGGGCTTGTGCTCGGTGGCGCCGGTGGTTTCGAGCAGGATGCGGCGCTCCGCCTCGCGGTCGGGATAGGCGACGTCGATCTCAAGCAGGAAACGGTCGAGCTGGGCCTCGGGCAGGGGGTAGGTGCCCTCCTGTTCGATCGGGTTCTGGGTTGCGAGCACATGGAAGGGGGCCGGCAGGTCGTAGCGCTCGCCACCGATGGTGACATGGTGCTCCTGCATCGCCTGCAGCAGCGCCGACTGGGTCCGGGGGCTGGCGCGGTTGATCTCGTCGGCCATCAGCAATTGCGCGAAGACCGGACCCTTGATGAAGCGGAAATGACGCTTGCCCTCCGGGCTCTCATCGAGCACCTCGGAGCCGAGGATGTCGGAGGGCATCAGGTCCGGTGTGAACTGCACGCGGCGGGCGTTCAGGCCGAGCACCGTGCCCATCGCCTCGACCAGCTTGGTCTTGGCGAGGCCGGGCACGCCGACGAGCAGGCCGTGGCCGCCGGCGAGCAGGGTGATGAGCGAGAGATCGACGACCTTCTGCTGGCCGAAGATGACCTGGCCGATTTCCGTGCGCGCCGCGCCGATGGCGCCGAGCGCGGCCTCGGCCGCCTCGACGATGCCGGTGTCGAGATTGATCGGCGGGTTGCTCTCCGCCGCACGGACTTGCGCCACCATGTCGATCTCCTTCACCCTTGTCGTCGCAGCTTGCGTCTTCTTGTCCCGGCGTCTTCGCTTCCGGCCCGTCTTGAACCCACAAGGCCTTGAGCCGTTGAGTGTGGACGGGTCGCCATGCCGGCTCAAGGGGCCCGATGGCGCAGTGCACATAAACTCCGCTTCACGATTATGTGGAGTTCAAGGCAAAGAACGCGATGCAACCAATATGCCGCATGCGGCGCAGCCGGGGTTTTCGATGACAGAATCAGCCTCCGCCATGGACCGGCTGCTGAGTTCGCTGCGCGACGGCAAGAGCCGCGGACTGCCGCCGGTCGAGCGCTGGAATCCGCCTTTCTGCGGCGATATCGACATGCGCATCGCTGCCGACGGCACCTGGTTCTATCTGGGAACGCCGATCGGACGGCCTGCTTTGGTCAAGCTTTTCTCTTCCGTTCTGCGTAAGGACGGCGCTGATTACGTTCTCGTGACCCCGGTCGAGAAGGTCGGGATCACGGTCGAGGACGCGCCTTTCCAGGCCGTCGAGATGGCGGTGGATGGCGAGGGGGAAGGGCGCTCGCTGGCGTTCCGGACGCAGGTCGATGACCTCGTGAGCGCGGGGCCCGGCCATGCGATTCGCTTCGAGCGCGCGGCCAAGGGCGGGCTCAAACCCTATATCCACGTCAGGCGCGATCTCTGGGCGCGGGTGACGCGGGCCGTGACCTATGACCTGCTCGCGCTCGGCGAGGTGCGTGAGGTCGACGGCTTAGCGATGTTCGGCGTGGCTGCTGGCGGTGCGTTCTACCCGGCCGTGCCGGCCAGTGAGATTGAGGATGGCGAGGCGGAATGACGGCGTTGAACCTGACAGCGGATGCGTTCGCGGCGCTGGCGCGCGAACGGTTGCGCCACGAGCCGCCTGCGCTTGGCGACCTCATCAGCCGTTTGCGCGGCGACCATGAGATGCAGCCCGAAGACCTGCAGTCCGAGCCGTTTGCCATGCCCGACGAGGCGACCGTGATACAGGCGGCGGTGCTGATCGGCATCGTGGCTCGCCCGGAAGGGCCGACTGTGCTGCTGACACGGCGCGCGGCGGCGTTGCGCAGCCATTCCGCGCAGATCGCCTTTCCCGGTGGGCGGGTCGATGCCGTCGATGGCTCGCCGGTGGTCACGGCGCTGCGCGAGGCGGAAGAGGAGATCGGCCTGCCGCGCCAGCAGGTGCGGACGCTCGGCTTTCTCGACGCCTATCTGACCGGCACCGGCTATCGCATCGTGCCGGTGGTCGCGCTGATCGAGCCGCCATTCTCGCTGACGATCAACCGGCATGAGGTCGATGAAGCCTTCGAGACGCCGCTCGCCTTTCTGCTCGACCCCGCCAATCACCATCGCGAGGGACGCCTGTGGGAGGGCCGCCATCGCACCTACTATGCGATGCCGTTCGGGGATCACTATATCTGGGGTGCAACCGCTGGCATGATCCGCAACCTTTACGAACGGCTCGCCGGCTGACCTGACTGGGAAGAAACGCCGATGCTGCGTTCGCTGATCGAGGAGTTCCTGCTCTTCGTCCTGCCTTTCTGCGCCTTTGCGGCTTATCTCGTGCTCAGGCGGCGCAATCCGTTCGATGTCGAGCATTGGAGCCCGCATCTGTTCCGGCTCTCTGTATTGGGGCTTGCCCTGGGTATCGCCTTCTTCTTCGTCGCCGGATGGATCGCGCCGCGCAACCGGGGCGCCTATGAGCCGCCGCATATGGAAAACGGCGAGCTTGTACCGGGACGGTTCAAATGAACGATGCGGCGACAAGGCGGATCGCGGCCTTCCTGGCGCGGCCCGCCGTTGCCGCCGTGCTCGCGGCGCTGAACCCTAAGGACGAGGAGACCCGCATCATCGGCGGGGCCGTCAGGAATCTTCTGCTCGATGAGCCCGTCGGCGATGTCGATCTCGCCACCACGGCGCTGCCGCAAGAGACGATCCGGCTTGGGCGAGCGGCAGGCTATAAGGCGGTTCCGACCGGCCTCGAGCATGGGACGGTGACGCTCGTCCGCGACGGGGCGAGCTTCGAGGTGACGACGCTCAGGCGCGATGTCGAGACCGATGGGCGCCGCGCCAAGGTCGCCTTCGGGCGCGACTTCGCTGAGGATGCGCTGCGGCGCGATTTCACCATCAACGCGCTGGGCCTTGATCGGCATGGCGGCCTTCACGACTATGGCGAGGGGCTGGCGGATCTCGCCGCGCGGCGCATCCGTTTCATCGGTGATCCGGCCGAGCGCATCCGCGAGGATTACCTGCGCATCCTGCGCTTCTTCCGGTTTCATGCCCGCTATGGACATGGGGGCCCCGATCCGTTGGGGCTCGCGGCCTGCATCTTGGGGCGCGCAGGGCTGGAGGGGCTGTCGCGGGAGCGCGTGCGGGCTGAGTTGCTGAAGCTGCTGGTCGCGCCCGGCGCGGTCGGTGCCGTCACAGCGATGGCCAGAGCGGGGCTGTTGATGCCGCTCATCGGCGGCGTGCCCTATCTGTCGCGTTTTGCGGCGACCGTGGGTGGGGATGCGGAGGCGGGAAGGGAGGCGCAGCTCTGCCCTACCTTCCGGCTGGCGGCTCTGGCTGTCGCTGTCGGCGAGGACGCGCTCCGGCTGCGCGAGCGGTTGCGCCTCTCGAATGAGGAGTTCGACAGGGTCGAGCGCATCGCGGCTGCGCTTGAGGCGCTATCGGGGCGTGCCGTTTCGCCGACGATCGCAACCTTGCGTCGCTTGGCGCAGCGGATTGGTGCCGATGCCGTGGCCGCAGGGCTCGTCCTCCTCACGGCGAGTGCCGGAGAGCTGAGGGGGGAGGAAGCGCAGGCGCTGATCGCCGATCTCGACCGGACGCCGCCTTTCCTGCCGAGCGGTCGAGACGTGCTGGCCTGTGGCGTCCCGGCGGGGCCAAAGGTCGGGCGGGTGTTGGAGGCGGCGCGGAGCGCCTGGATAGAGGCGGGGTGCCCGGCCGGACAGGTGGAGCAGGCGGCTTTCGTCTATCGCGCGATCTCCGCCCTAGCCGGCTAGCTCACGGCCATCGGACGGTCGGCGGCAGCGATGAGAGGATCGAGTCGACATTGCCGCCGGTCTTCAGCCCGAAGATCGTGCCGCGGTCATAGAGCAGGTTGAACTCGACATAGCGGCCGCGCCGGACCTGCTGCTCGTGGCGGTCTTCTTCCGTCCAGGGCGTCGCCATATTGGCGCGCAGGATGGCGGGATAGGCGCCGAGAAAGGCTTCGCCGACCGCTTGCGTGAAGGCGAAATCGCCCTCCGGTTCGCCCGACCAGACATAGTCGTAGAAGATGCCGCCGATGCCGCGCGGCTCGTTGCGATGCTTCAGGAAGAAATACTCGTCGCACCATTGCTTGAAGCGGGGATAGTCGGCGATGGGCGCGAAGCGCTCGCAAGGGGCGCGCATCGCGGCGTGGAAGGCGATCGCATCCGGGTCTTCCTGCGAGCGTCGTCGGACCAGGACCGGGGTGAGGTCCGCGCCGCCGCCGAACCAGGGTTTCGTCGTCACCACGAAGCGCGTGTTCATGTGCACGGTCGGCGCATGCGGATTCCAGGGATGGGCGATCAGCGAGACGCCCGTCGCATGGAAGCGCGGATCCTCGGAGGCGCCCGGGATCTGGCCGGCGAATTCAGGCTGGAAGGTGCCATGGACGGTCGAAACATGGACGCCGACCTTCTCGAAGACGCGACCCTGCATCACCGACATGACGCCGCCGCCACCCTCAGTGCCGTCATGATTCCTGCGCTGCCAGGGCGTGCGCACGAAGCGTCCCGGGGTCGAGGCCTCGGGCGGGAAAGGGCCGGTCGCCTCGTCCTCGATCGCCTCGAACGCGGTGCAGATACGGTCGCGCAGGCTGGCGAACCAGGTGGCCGCGCGCGGCTTCATGGCTTCGGCGAACGCGATCGATTCCGCCAGGGTTTCAGCCTCGTATTCGGTCATGCTCGTCACCGTCGTCGCAGGATTTCATCAAAGAGGAGAGGGTTCCCCGCGCCGTTTCTGGCGATGGCGTTGGATAGCCACCGACCTGCCGCAAGGCTTCGCCCAGAACGATGGCGGCCGCAACCGCGACGTTGAGCGAGCGCAAGCCGGAGCGCATCGGCACATGCACGCTCGCCTCGGCCGCCGCATAGACCTCCGGCAGGACGCCGGCCGACTCCCGCCCGACCATGACGATGTCGCCCGGCTGGAAGGCGAAGGCAGTGTGCGTGTTCGCGCCGTCGGTCTCGGCCAGGATCAGGCGGTGGCCGGCCGCCCGCCGCCAGGCGTCGAAGGCGGCGAAGGAATCATGGCGCGCGATCGCGGCGCGTTCGAGATAATCCATGCCCGAGCGCCGGAAATGCCGATCCGAGACGTCGAACGCCGCGGGCTCGACGATGTCGACCGTGACGCCGAGACAGGCGCAAAGCCGGATCATCGTGCCGGCATTCTGCGGGATGTCGGGCTGGTAGAGGGCAAGGCGCAACATGGCTGCTGTCATGGGCTGGCGGCGCGACATGCGTCAAGGACGCTGGCCTTTGCCGCGAGCACGTCCCATATCGGTTCAAGATTTCGACGCCAATCCGGCCCAAAGGAGCGGGCACACCATGTTTGCCGCCTTGTTCCGCTATCTCGAAACCCGCATCGATGTGTTCGCGTCCTTCGACGAGCGCGAGACGCCGCCGCGTGGCGTGTGGCCCTTCATGTGGCACCACATCAAGGGCGTGAAGGGCTGGATGGCCCTGATCATGCTGACGGGGCTCGCCTTCAGCGGCATCGAGGCGTTGATGTATCTGATGGTCGGCTGGTTCGTCGATCTCCTGGCGACGCAGTCGCCGCAGACGATCTGGAGCGATCATGGCTGGCTTCTGGCCGGCGCGGCCTTCCTGCTCGTCGTCGTTCGGCCGATCGTCTATTTCGCCAATCACGCCATCGTCGACCAGGTCGTGGTGCCGCAGATCACCAACCAGATCCGCTGGCGCAACCATGTCTATACGCTTGGCCACGCGCTCTCCTATTTCCAGAACGATTTTGCCGGGCGCCTCTCGGCGCGCGTCATCCAGGCCGGGCAATCGATCCGCGGCGCGACGATCGAGGTCATCGACGACCTCTGGTACGCGTTGATCTTCGTCACGGTGGCGCTCGGCTTCTTCGGCAAGACCAGCCTCTGGCTCGCCTTGCCTGTGGTTGCCTGGATCGCGGCCTATGTCGCGCTGCTGATTTATTTCGTGCCGCGTGCGAAGAAGCGCTCCGAGGCCAATTCGCTCGGGCGCTCCTCGACGACGGGGCGCATCGTCGACGCCTACACCAATATCCTCACGGTCAAGCTGTTCGCACGCGCCGATGCCGAGCGCTCATCTGTGCGTGATTCGCTGACGCGCTGGAATGCCTCCTTCCTGCATCTCTCGCGCCTGATCACCGGTGTCAGCGTCATCCTGCAGACGATGAACAGCTTGCTCGTCGTGGTGACGGCGGGCTTGAGCCTCTGGCTCTGGAGCAATAGCGAGATGACGCCGGGCGCGGTTGCCGCCGCGATCGGCCTCGTGCTGCGGCTGGTGCAGATGTCGGGCTGGCTGATCCATCTCGTGCGCGGCGTCTTCGAGAATATCGGTTCCGTGCAGGAAAGCATGGAAACGATCGCCAAACCCCACGACCTGACCGACGCGCCCGACGCCGTGCCGCTCGTCGTGGACAAGGGCGGTATCCGCTTCGATCATGTGCGCTTCAATTATGGCCGTCAGGGCGGGCTCTTCGAAGACCTGACGCTCGACATCAAGCCGGGTGAACGCATCGGTCTCGTGGGCCCCTCAGGCGCCGGGAAATCGACGCTGGTGAACTTGCTGCTCCGGCTCTATCCGGTCGCTGGCGGGCGCGTCCTGATCGACGGCCAGGATATCGCGCTGGTGACCCAGGACAGCTTGCGCGCGCAGATCGGCATGGTGACGCAGGACAATTCGTTGCTGCATCGCTCGATCGGCGACAACATCGCCTATGGCCGCATCGGCGCGACGGAAGGCGAGATCACTGCTGCGGCCGCGCGCGCCTCGGCCCATGATTTCGTGCAGGGCCTCAGCGATCAGGACGGCCGCCAGGGCTTTGAATCGCGCGTCGGCGAGCGCGGCGTCAAGCTCTCGGGCGGGCAGCGCCAGCGCATCGCGATCGCCCGCGTGCTGCTCAAGGATGCGCCGATCCTGATCCTGGACGAGGCGACCTCGGCGCTCGATTCGGAGGTCGAGGCGACGATCCAGGAACAATTGACCAGCCTGATGCAGGGCAAGACGGTGATCGCGATCGCGCACCGGCTCTCCACGATCGCCGCGCTCGACCGTCTGATCGTGCTCGATCAGGGCAGGATCGTCGATTCCGGCAGCCATGCCGAGCTGGTGGCGCGGGGCGGGCTCTATGCCCGGCTCTGGTCGCGGCAATCGGGCGGGTTCCTGGCCGCCGCCGATCCCGAAATGGTTTCTGTCTGAGGCTGCGCGCCGTCGCCTCCAGCCGCGCTTCGCAAGAGGGTGGGGCGAGCGCACTGCAACAGTAGACTTCGTCCAAACTGCATGCCAAAGAGCGCGACAGTGACGTGCCGTCGCATTGCGGCGGTAACGGGACGCCCGTAAGACCGGATTCAGGCGATAATTTCGAGTCATTCCAGACTCGGATGAATTGCCGGGCCAGAGCGACTTGCAGAGGATTGGATCGTGGCGCACGCGACCGATACGACATCGACCGAAACCACTCGCCGCGACTTCCTCATTCTAGCGACCGGCGCGGCCGGCGTAGTCGGCTTGGGCGCCGTTGTCGTGCCGCTGGTCAGCCAGCTTGCCCCCGACGCGCAGACGATCGCCGCCGGCGCGCCCATCGACGTCGATCTGGCGCCCGTGGCCGAAGGGCAGGGCATCAAGGTGACGTGGCGCGGCCAGATCATCTTCATCCGCAATCGCACCAAGAAGGAAATCGACGAGGCGCTTGCCGTCGATATCACCACGCTCCGCGACCCGCAGACCGACCAGGCGCGGACCAAGCCGGGTCACGAGAAATATCTCATCGTCTACGGCAAGTGCACCCATCTGGGCTGCATTCCCTCGGGCACCGCCTCGGGCGAGCCGAAGGGCGACTATGACGGCTGGGTCTGCCCCTGCCACGGCTCGCACTACGATTCCTCTGGCCGTATCCGACGCGGTCCCGCGCCGCTGAACCTGGGGCTGCCGCCCTATGCGTTCACGACTGACACCAAGATCAAGATCGGCTGACACATGCGCAGCCTGTCGCCTTACCTCGAATACGAGACAGCCCCGAGGCATTCCTCATGAGTGGTCATAGCTCCTACGTTCCGAAGTCGGGCATCGAACGCTGGCTGGATGTGCGCCTGCCGATCGTGCGGCTGCTGCATGATTCGGCCGTGTCCTACCCGACGCCGCGGAACCTGAATTATTTCTGGACCTTCGGCGGCATCCTGACCTTCATGCTGGTGGCGCAGATCGTCACCGGCATCATCCTGGCGATGCACTACACGCCGCTGTCGAGCGTTGCGTTCAATTCCGTCGAGCACATCATGCGCGATGTGAACTATGGCTGGCTGCTGCGCTACCTGCACGCCAACGGCGCTTCGATGTTCTTCGTCGCCGTCTATGTCCACATCTTCCGCGGGCTCTATTACGGCTCCTACAAGGCGCCCCGCGAGGTGCTCTGGATCCTCGGCGTGATCATCTTCCTGCTGATGATGGCGACCGCCTTCATGGGCTACGTCCTGCCCTGGGGCCAGATGTCGTTCTGGGGTGCGACGGTCATCACCAACCTGTTCTCGGCGCTGCCGGTCATCGGCGAGACGATCGTGGCCTTCCTCTGGGGCGGTTATTCGGTCGACAATCCAACGCTGAACCGCTTCTTCTCGCTGCACTACCTGCTGCCGTTCATGATCTTCGGCGTAGTGATCCTGCACATCTGGGCGCTGCATGTCGTCGGGCAGAACAACCCGACTGGCGTCGAGGTCAAGAACGTCGCCAAGGACACCGTGCCGTTCACGCCCTATGCGACGATCAAGGACATCTTCGCGATGGTGTGCTTCACCTTCGTGTTCTCCTATTTCGTCTTCTACCAGCCCAATTTCATGGGCCATGCCGATAACTACATCCCGGCCAACCCGTCGGTGACGCCGCTGCATATCGTGCCGGAATGGTACTTCCTGCCGTTCTACGCGATCCTGCGCGCCATCCCCGACAAGCTCGGCGGCGTGGTCGCCATGGGCTCGGCCATCGTGGTGCTCGCCTTCCTGCCCTGGATCGACACCTCCAAGGTCAAGTCGATGAGCTATCGCCCGATCGCGCGGCAGCTCTTCTGGGCCTTCGTGGCGGTCTGCATCGGCCTCGGCTATCTCGGCGCCATGCCGGCCGAGGGCGGCTATGTCACCGCCTCGCAGATCTTCACGGTGCTGTATTTCGGCTTCTTCGTCGCCCTGTTCATCATCGGCCTGTTCGAGCGGCCACAGCCGCTACCGAGTTCGATCGCCGACTCCGTGCTGGACACGCTGAAGGGTGGCTCGGGAGCGCGCCTGGCCACCGCCACCGCTTCAGAACCGAACGCCAAGGGCTGACGAAACCATGACGACCACTTCGTTTCGCCTGGCTTTCGCCGGCCTCGCTGCGGGCCTCTCGCTCTCCCTGACGATCTCGTCGGCGCTCGCCGCCGAAGGGCGCGTCGAGCCGCCGGCGCAGCGCTGGTCCTTCTCCGGGCCTATCGGCAAGTTCGACCGCGCCCAGCTGCAGCGCGGCTTCAAGGTGGTGAAGGAAGTCTGCGCCAACTGCCATTCGATGAACCTGATCCCGCTGCGCACGCTCGCACAGCCTGGTGGCCCGGAGTTCACGACCGGCCAGGTGGCGGCGTTGGCTGCGACCTATACGGTCAAGGACGGGCCCAACGAGCAGGGCGAGATGTTCGATCGGCTGGGCCGCCCCGCTGACCGGTTCCCATCGCCTTTCCCGAACGAACAGGCTGCTCGCGCGGCCAATGGCGGCGCCTACCCGCCGGATTTCTCGGTGCTGGCCAAGGCGCGCACCTATGAGCGCGGCTTCCCGCGCTTCATCTTCGACATCTTCACCCAATATCAGGAGCAGGGGCCCGACTACATCCATGCCCTGCTGACCGGCTACAAGGATGCGCCGCAGGGCTTCCCGCCGCTGCAGCCAGGGCAGAACTACAACGAGTACATGCCCGGCCATCTGATCGCGATGCCCAAGCCGATTTCGGACGGGCAGGTCGAGTATCCCAAGGGGCCGGACGGTAAGTCACCAGTGCCGGAGACAGTCGATCAGTATGCCAAGGATGTCTCGGCCTTCATGGTCTGGATGGCCGAGCCGCATCTCGAGACACGCAAGCGTATCGGATTGCAGGTGATGGCCTTCCTGCTGATCTTCGCGGGGCTGCTCTACTACACCAAGAAGAAGGTCTGGGCGCGCATGCCCGACGGTTCGCCGCTTCACTGAGCGGTCCGCGACAATCAGGAAAGGCCCCGGTGACGGGGCCTTTTTCATTATGGTGGGTTACGTGTCGGCTGCCCGGTTGTCGTCACAACCGTCATACAAAGCTGATCTGTCCTGCATATTGGGGCCGTACCGTCTGACATCGAGGAAGCACGCATGAGCGAAGCCGTTCTGGGAATCATCGGCGGATCGGGCATCTACGATCTGCCGGGCCTGACCGATCTGCGCGAGGAGCGCATTGAAAGCCCCTGGGGCGAGCCTTCCGACGCCCTGCGGATCGGCTATATCGGCAAGACCAAGATCGTCTTCCTGCCGCGCCATGGCCGTGGCCACGCGATTCCTCCCTCCGAGATCAATTACCGCGCCAATATCGACGTGCTGAAGCGCGCCGGCGTCACCGATCTCGTCTCGCTTTCGGCCTGCGGCTCCTACAAATCGGAGCTTTATCCCGGCCTGTTCGTCCTGGTCGACCAGTTCGTCGATCGCACGTCGCGGCGCGAGAGTTCCTTCTTCGGCAAGGGCTGTGTCGCCCATGTCTCCTTCTCGCATCCGGTCGGCCCGGTGCTGCAGGCACGTATCGCCGACGCCGCCACAGCGGAGGATCTCGCCTTCGTGCGTGGTGGCACGCTGGTGACGATGGAAGGCCCGCAATTTTCGACCTATGCCGAATCCCTGACCTATAAGGGCCTCGGCTATGATCTGATCGGCATGACTGCGATGCCCGAGGCCAAGCTCGCCCGCGAGGCCGAGATCACCTATGCGACTGTAGCAATGGTCACGGATTTCGACTGCTGGCATCCCGAGCATTCGATCGTCGACGTCGCCTCGGTGATCGCGGTGCTGCATGGCAATGCCGAGAAGGCGCGCCGGCTGGTGGCGCGGCTGGCGCAGGACTTTCCGGCGGAGCGCGAGCCCTGTCCGGCCGGCTCGCACAACGCGCTCGAACACGCCATCATCACCGCGCCGGACTATCGTGACCCGGCCTTGCTGGCGAAGCTCGATGCGGTTGCCGGGCGGGTGCTCAAGGCCGGCTGAGCTGTGCGCTCTTGACGTCGGGCCTCTGAGGCCCGACCAAGACGGCGCTGCCATTCCGTTCGAGACGGTCTTTCATGAACCTCGCTGATACGATCCGCGCGATTCCGGACTATCCCAAGCCCGGCATCATCTTCCGTGACATCACCACGCTCTTGGGCGATGCGCGCGCCTTTCGCCGTGCCGTGGACGAGCTGGTCCAGCCTTTCGCCGGGCTGAAGATCGCCAAGATCGCCGGCATCGAGGCGCGCGGCTTTATTCTCGGGGGCGCGGTCGCGCATCAGCTTTCGGCCGGCTTCATCCCCGTGCGCAAGAAGGGCAAGCTGCCGCATGAGACGGTCAGCGTGACCTATCAACTCGAATACGGCACCGACGAGATCGAGGTGCACAAGGACGCGGTCAAGCGCGGCGAGCGCGTGCTGCTGGTCGACGACCTGATCGCGACCGGGGGCACGGCGGAGGGGGCGGTCAGCTTGCTCTCCAGCCTGGGCGCCGAGGTCGTGGCTGCCTGCTTCATCGTCGATCTCCCGGATCTGGGCGGTGCCGACAAGGTCAGGCGGCTCGGCGTGCCGGTGCGCACGCTGGTCTCCTTCTCCGGACATTGAGCCCATGAAGATCCACGGCCAGCCCTATCGCACGATCTGGCTTGCACAGGATGGCTGGCGTGTCTGCGTCATCGACCAGACCAGGCTGCCCTTCCGTTTCGAGACGGTGACGCTGGGTTCCGTCGAGCAGGCGGCCGACGCGATCCGAACGATGATCGTGCGCGGCGCGCCCTTGATCGGTGCGACGGCAGCCTATGGCGTGGCGCTGGCGATGCGGAGCGATCCGTCCGATGCCGCATTGGAAGCCGTGCTGGCGCTGCTGGGCGCGACGCGACCGACCGCCGTCAACCTGCACTGGGCCTTGAACCGCATGCACATCCGGCTCGTCGGCCTGAAGCCCAGGGTGCGTGCCCAGGCAGCGTATACCGAGGCTGCCCTGCTTTGCGATGAGGACGTCGCGCTCTGCCGGTCGATCGGCGACCATGGCCTGCCGCTGATCCGCGAGATCGCGTCGCGCAAGCCTGCCGGCGAGCCGATCAATATCCTGACCCATTGCAATGCCGGCTGGCTCGCCACCGTCGACTGGGGCACGGCGCTGGCGCCGATCTACCGCGCTCATGATGCTGGCCTGCCCGTCCATGTCTGGGTCGATGAGACCAGGCCACGCAACCAGGGCGCGGCGCTGACGGCTTATGAACTCGGCGCTCATGGCGTGTCCCATAGCGTGATCGTCGACAATGCCGGCGGGCACCTGATGCAGCGCGGGCAGGTCGACATGGTCATCGTCGGCACCGACCGCACGACCGCGACCGGCGATGTCGCCAACAAGATCGGCACCTATCTCAAGGCGCTCGCGGCGCATGACAATGGCGTGCCCTTCTATGTCGCGCTACCTTCGCCGACGATCGACTGGAGCCTGCATGATGGTTTCAGCATTCCGATCGAGGAGCGCGCGGCGCGCGAGGTCACGCATCTTTCAGGCCTGGATGAGGCTGGCGAAGTTGCTTCGTTCCGCGTCGTTGCGCCCGGCAGCCCGGCGGTGAATCCCGCCTTCGACGTCACGCCCGCCCGGCTCGTGACCGCGCTGATCACCGAGCGCGGCGTCGCGCCGGCTACAGTCGAGGGGCTGGCCGCTCTCTTTCCGGATCTCGCGCGCGGAGCCGCAGCATGAACGAGGCAGATCTGCGCGCGGAGATCGTCGCGGTCGCCCAGGCGATCGACAAGGCCGGCTTCTGCCCGTCGAAATCCGGCAATGTCTCGGCGCGTTTTGGGGATGGCCTGCTGATCACGCCATCGGGCCTGCCCTATGCGCAGACGACGCCCCAGGACCTGATCCATCTCTCGCTTGAGGGGGCGGTCCTCGGCGGGGCGCGCAAGCCCTCTTCGGAATGGCCGTTTCATGTCGAGATCTACAAGGCGCGGCCCGATGCTCAGGCGATCGTGCACACGCATTCGCCGCGCGCGACTGCGCTCTCCTGCACGCGGCGCGGCATCCCGGCCTTTCACTACATGATCGCGCTCTGCGGCGGGGCCGATGTCCGCTGCGCGCCTTACGCCACCTTCGGCACGCCGGAACTGGCGCAGAACGCGGTCAGAGCTCTGGAGGGTCGCAAGGCGGTCCTGCTCGCCAATCACGGCGTCATCGCGCTGGGCGGGTCGCTTGCGGGCGCGCATCAGATCGTGGCGGAGGTCGAGAACCTCGCCGGGCAGTATCTCGACATCCTGGCGGCGGGGCTGGAGCCTGTCATCCTCGACGAGGCCGAGATGGCGCGGGTGAGCGCGAAATTCGCAGGCTACGGCAAGGTCGGCTGACGTCCGTCATCCGGCTTTAGCGCGACAGCTCGGTGCGCAACGCCGCCGAGATGAAGGGGTTCCTGTTCAGGTTAGCCCACATCTCCGGCTCCGCTTCGCGGGCGTAGCGGTTGAAGGTCACGATTGTCCAAGGCTGGCTTGGAGCAAATGATGTGCCGCGCGCCGGTGACACCACCCCGTCGCTCGCCGCCTGCTTGTCGATCTGCTGCATGCGGAAGATCCAGAAGGCGAGCGTCGTGTCGAAGATACCCTCTCGGCTGATGGGCAGGGATTTCCCCTTGATGCCGAATTGCTTGACCTTGGGATGCCGCTGAAACATGACGCAGAGCGTATTCAGCAATTCGACATCGGTTTGAAGGTTGGGCTCATTGAAATTCGGGCCGACACGGTTGGTTACATTCCAGATGAAGGGTAGCGTTCCCTTGAGCAGCAGTTTCTGCGCCATCGTTCAAACCCCAAGGACCGCGTCACGGATCTTAAATCTCCTATGAAGAAGGATGATTGCCAAGCGTAAAACGTTAGGCCAAGGCCGGCATCAGGCCCTGTGCGCGATGCGTGTCTGACTATCGCCGCCCGGCAACGGGAACAAGCCTGGCCGCTCCGGCGTCCTTTGCCCGAACGCTTGTCACGGACCGTGGCGTGCGGCGCAGAGATGGATGGAGACCAACCGATGTCTGATACGGAAATGGCGCTGGATGACCGCATTGCCCTGGCCCGCCGCAACATCTCGGAGCTGACGGATCAGGCGACGAGTGCCTCGGGAGCGGCAGCGGAAGAACGCTTGGCCGACCGGATCAACGAACAGCAGGATTTGCTCGATCGGTTGCTGCAGGAGCGTGAGGCGCTGGCAAAAAAGAAGGGCTGATCGCCTGCCAGCTGCGTTGCCGTATGTGCTGGTTCAGGCTGGTGATTTGCGCTCCACGAAGGCGCAGCCGTCGAAGCTGAAGACCTCTTCGCCATGCTGGTTCACCCCGGTGTTGTGGTGGAAGAACAGGCCCCATTGCGGGCGCGAGGCGCTGGTGCGCTTGTCGGTGATCGCGGAGTGATAGGTGATGCGGTCGCCGACGAAGACCGGCTTCGACCAGCGCAGGTTGTTGAAGCCGGGCGAGGGGCCAAGGCGCGGTGCCGTCTCGGGGAGGCTGGCCGCGATCTGGCGCTTGCGATGGGCGACCATCGCCGCCATCCAGACCGAGCCGGTATGCCAGCCCGACGCGGCAAGGCGCCCGAAGGAGCTCTTGGCAGCGGCTTCCGCATCCATGTGGAAGGGCTGCGGATCGAAGGAGCGGGCGAAGCCGACGATCTCTTCATCCGTGAACAGGAAGCTGCCGAGTTCGTGGCTGCTGCCGATCTCCATCTCCTCGAAGAAACGCGCCGGCTCGTTCTCCCCGCGAGGCTCTTCGAGCGGGCTTTCGACGGCTGGGCGGACATAATGCGGGGGATGGGCCAGCCAGTTGCCGGGATGCGGCGTGACGGATGAACCGCGACGACCGAACATGATCCAGTTGGTCTGTTCGAGCACGGGTTCGTCGCGCTGGTTCAGGAGCTCGAAGCGGAAGCGCACCAGCCCCATCTCCGGCCGTGAGCGCGAAGCCTTGCTTTCGAGCACGGTGCGGCGCGCGCTCAATCTATCGTCCGGCTTGACCGGCCGCAGCCATTTGACCTCTTCGATGCCGGGCGCGCCCATCGCGGTCGAGCCGAGCAGGACGTTTTCCGCGATCAGCCGCATCAAGAGCGAACAGCTGTGCCAGCCCGAGGCTATCAGGGTTCCGACGAAGCTCTGCTTGGCGGCGATTGGGTCGGTGTGGAAGTCCTGGGCGTCATAGCGCGAGGCATAGGCGATGATGTCGGATTGCGAGACACTGAGGCTGCCGGCCTGCGCCGTCTCGCCCGCAATGAAATCCTCGAAGCAAATCATGAAGCGCGACCCTCGGCTTGCAATGTGCCGAGGGTGTATCACGTCAAAGCCGGGGCGGAAGTCCCGTCCGCGCAAAGGTTGCGCTCAGTTTGCGCGCGCCGGTCACAGATGCCGGGGTTGATGCTTCGTATCGGTTTCATCGTCCCGGCGCCCGGTGACCAGCCAGATGATCAGGCCGAATGCCACGCCCAGGCCAAGGACTAGTTCGTTGGAGGCCATTGCCAGGACACCGGCAAAGCCGCTCGCTGTTTCGAACACGGTCTCGAGAGTGTCCATTGGAACCTCCCTTGCTGCGTCCATCAGATATCGGCCTGCCGAAGAGGCAATTCAACTTACAGTTTCGTCATCTTTCATGAGCGGGGCGCATAGCTGCCCCGCCCGCCGGTCCGGGAAGCCGGCTCAGTTGGCGAAACGGAAATGCAGCACGTCGCCGTCGGCGACGACGTATTCCTTGCCTTCGAGCCGGAATTTTCCGGCCTCGCGCGCCCCGGCCTCGCCCTTGTTGGCGATGTAGTCGGGATAGGCGATCGTCTCGGCGCGGATGTAGCCCTTCTCGAAATCGCTATGGATCACGCCGGCGGCGGCGGGGCCCTTGGTGCCCTTCTCGATCGTCCAGGCGCGGGCTTCCTTTGGGCCGACGGTGAAGTAGGTCACGAGGTCGAGCAGGGTGTAGCCGGCGCGGATGACGCGGTTGAGGCCAGGTTCCCCCAGGCCCACTGCCTCCAGATAATCCTTCTGGTCGGCTGCCGGCAGCACGGCGATCTCGCTCTCGATCTTGGCCGAGACCACCACCGCAACGGCGTTCTCCTCGGCGGCGCGGGCCTTGACCAGCTCGGAGAAGGCGTTGCCTTTGTCGGCGCTCGCCTCCTCGACGTTGCAGACATAGAGCACGGGCTTGGAGGAGAGCAGGCCGAGCGTCTCGAAGGTCTTGCGCTCGTCGGCTGCGACCTGCACCAATCGGGCAGGCTTGCCCTCGCGCAGCAGCACGAGGCAGCGATTCATCAGATCGGCCAGTTCCTTGGCTTCCTTGTCGCCGGTCTTGGCCTTCTTCTCCAGCGGCAGCACGCGTTTCTCGAGGCTTTCGAGATCGGCGAGCATCAATTCGGTCTCGATGATCTCGATGTCGTTGATCGGCGCGACCTTGCCCTCGACATGGGTGATGTCGCCATCCTCGAAGCAGCGCACGACATGGGCGACGGCGTCGCATTCGCGGATATTGGCGAGGAACTGGTTGCCGAGGCCTTCGCCTTTCGAGGCGCCGCGCACCAGGCCGGCGATGTCGACGAAGGTCAGCCGTGTCGGGATGATCTCCTTCGAGCCCGCAATGGCGGCGAGCTGCTCAAGCCGGTCGTCGGGCACGGCAACGTCGCCGACATTGGGCTCGATCGTGCAGAAGGGATAGTTCGCGGCTTGTGCCGCCGCCGTCTGCGTCAGCGCGTTGAACAGGGTCGACTTGCCGACATTCGGCAGGCCGACGATACCGCATTTGAAACCCATGATGGTCAGTTCGCTTTGAAGAAGGCGTCGGGATCGACGCGGAAGGGGTTGATGATCGTCAGATCGCCATAGCGGGTCTCGTGGCCCATGTCTTCCGACAGGAAGTAGCGGCAGCCCTCGGCGGTGGCCCAGGCGAGCAGCAGGCAATCAAACCATTGGTAGCCAAGGCGCTGGCGAACCGACCAGGCGAGCGCGACATGCGAGGCTTGGAGGCCGGATTCGCCGAAGCGCCGCAGTTCGTCGACCCGACTTCTGGCGGTGGCCAACGGCACGGATTCGTTGCGAAGGACCCAACGGGTCAATTCGTTCAGGACTTGCAGATTAACGATGAGTCGACCACCGACGGCCAGTTCCCGGAGCCACCGCACGGCGACTGCGCGCTTTTCTCCCGCGTTCTCGTCGCGCGCATAGATCAGCACATTGGTGTCGACGAAGACGCGGCCTTCAGCGATCATAAATCTGGTCACGCGTCGGAGCGTTGCCGTTCTCGTCGGTGAGATTCCAGAGCGGGCCAGCGAGGAAACGTTCCAGCGCCGCTGCATCGGCGCGCGTCTCGTCGGGGCCGATCTGACGGTCGAGCAGCGCGCCGACGAATTTCGACATGCTTTTGCCCTCTCGCGCTGCCGCCATACGCAGGCGCGCGAATGTCTCTTCGGGCAGGGTTACGGTCAGGTTCTTCATTTCAAAGCTCTGCAGACACGGATATCGTGTTTCCGTGTTTCCGTGTCAACATTGCGCTTTGGTGTTGGTCACGCGAACGTGCATGGCTGCATGGTTTCTGCCGGTGCAGGAATGCTCAGCCACGTTTCGATCCGACGGATAATCCCATGCGTTCTCTCGCTGCTGCCTGCGTTGTTCTCGGCCTCACCGTCGCGGCACAAGCCCAATCGCCGACGACGCGCGTCCGGGGTACGGTCGAACGGGTCGAGGCTTCGGCCTTGAGCCTCAAGACCCCGGCAGGGGATGCCGTCATGGTTGCCCTGGCGCCGGGCTATGCGGTCGGCGGCGTGGTCAAGGCCTCCGTCGCCGACATCAAGAAGGGCGGCTTCATCGGTGTCGGCGCGCGGCCGCAGGCGGACGGGTCGCTGCTCGCCGTGCAGGTCTTCATCTTTCCCGAGGCGATGCGCGGCACCGGCGAGGGCCACAGGCCCTGGAGCGTCCTGCCCGAATCGACCATGACCAACGCCACGGTGGCGGAGACTGTGTCCCGCGTCGACGGCGCCAATATCGTGCTGAGCTATCCCGGTGGCGAGCAGAAGGTGACGATCACCGCCGACGCCAACATCATCATGGCGGCGCCGGCGCAGGTCTCGGATCTCGTGCCCGGCGCGCAGGTGGCGATGAGCGCCGTGAAGCAGGCCGATGGCAGCCTGAGCGCCAACCGCATCACGATCGCCAAGGCCGGCGCGCAGTTGCCGCTGTGACGGGCTGAGGCCTCGCCCCCCGATCTATTCGGGGGTCTTTTCGCCAAGCCGCTTCACTGACGCATGGCCGCGCGCATCCATGAAGAGATGCACCTTGTTCTGGAAGCCGGCATCGTCATGGGCGGCGAGCAATGTCGCATTGTCGGCGCAGGCAATGCAAAGATCCTCGACCCAGGGCTGCTCGGCCTTGCCGAAATCGTTCAGCACATAGGCGTGGACGAGCTCCTTGAGGCCGGGATGGCCGATGCCCATCCGCACACGGCGATACTCGTTGCCGATCGCGGCCGTGGTCGAACGCAGGCCGTTATGGCCGGCATTGCCGCCGCCGAGCTTCATGCGCAGCTTGGCAGGGGCGAGGTCGAGCTCGTCATGGAAGACGATGACGTCCTCAGGCGCGACCTTGAAGAAGCGCGCCGCCTCGCCGATCGCGCGGCCGGATTCGTTCATATAGGTCTGCGGCTTGAGCAGAATGACCTTTTCGGAGCCGATCGTCGCTTCGCAGGCTTCGGCCTGAAAACGTGCGCGCCAGGGCGATGCGCGATGCGCGCGGGCGATCGTCTCGACCGCCATGAAGCCGATATTGTGGCGGTTGCGGGCATAGCGCGCGCCTGGATTGCCGAGGCCGGCGAAAATCAGCATGGGGCATTTCCAGCGTCAGAGCGTGATGCCAAACCGAAGGCCCGCGTCAGCAAATAGCGGGAGCCGGCTTTCGGACAATATCCGGCTCTAGTGCAGTTTCAGGGCCTCAAACGCAAAACGGCCGGGCAAGCCCGGCCGCCATGCATGCCTCACGGCAGGGAGTGGACTCAGGCCGCCGGCTTGGCGGCGGCGTCAGCCGCCTCGGCCGCATCGGCTTCCTCGTCGACCGACGGCGGCACGATCGTGACCAGCGTCAGATTCTCGCGCGAGGTCAGCGAAACGCCGGCCGGCAGCTTGAGGGCATCGACATGGATCGAATCGCCGATATTGAGACCGGCCACCGAGATCTCGAGGAATTCGGGGATGCTCTCGGGAGAGACGTCGATCTCGACGGCATGCTCGACAATCTGCATCGCGCCGCCAGCCTTGAGGCCGGGGCAGGCGTCCTGGCCGACGACGTGGACCGGCACTTCGACCTTGATGGTCTGGCCCGCCGCGACGCGGAGGAAATCGACATGGATCGGGAAATCCTTGACCGGGTCGAGCTGATAGTCGCGCGGGATGACGCGCGTCTTCTTGCCGTCGACGCTGACTTCGAACAGCGTGGTCAGGAAATGTCCGGCATAGATCAGGAGGCGGGTCTTGTTGGCGTCGAGAGCGATGGCTTCGGGAGCAGCGCCCCCACCATAGATCACGGCAGGTGTAAGGCCTTGACGACGAACTGCACGGGCGGCCCCCTTGCCGACCTGTGCGCGCGCCGAAGCCTCGATTTGCTTCACGGCGGTCATGATTTTAGTCCTTGCTTCAAATGACAAGGCCGCCAGTTGGCGGCCTCTTTCGGTTCGCGCCCGTGCCTCCAAGGGTGTCAGTCGGGCGCTGGCAGGCTCATAAGGGAAAAGGGCGGAGAGGACAAGCCTGCGGCCGCACTTGTCACGATGGCGGAAGGGCGCGCGCGAAGGTCATGATGGCGGCTGTTCCCGAGAAACCGTCTGCGAGTTCGATGGCTTCGTCGCCATTGTGCCGAAAGCCTCGCCCCTCATAGAACGCAATGGCCCATGGACTTGATCTCAGAGCTCTTGCTTCAAGTATCGAAACCAAAGCCAGATCGGCGATAACGGCCGACAGAAGCCGTGTCCCGAGACCTAAGCGCTGCTGTCCCGGATCAACATACATGCCCCAAAGAAAGGCCTTTTGGCCTCGTTCCGCGGCGATCGCGGTTCCTACGAGCCGCTCTCCGCATAGAGCGCAATAGCCTCGTTCGCCATTGCCAGGCAGCATGCCGGAAAGGCCCTTCCGATCAAGCCCCGACAGCATGGCGTCCAGCACCTGCGATCCAAGACTTGATCCGTAGGTGCTCGTCCAAACGTATCGCCAAAATGCCAGAAGCCGCTCTTCGTCGCCGCGCTCGATAGAACGTATGCGGATATCGTCTACTGGCGTCAGTTCTCTCAAGCCGGCATCAACCCCAGCCGCTCATCGCGGCGGCGCAGCAGATGCATCAACGGCAGCGCGAACAGCACCATCCAGGCTTTGCCGATGATCTGGCCGGCGACGAAATCCAGGCTGCCGAAGGCGAGCCAGAGGAAGACGATGCTGTCGACGATGAGACCGACAACGCTCGAGGCGACGACGGCGGTGACGAAACGGCGGCGCTGAAGCGGCGTATAGACCGCGAAATCCGCCAGCTCGGAGATGAGGAAGGCGGCGACCGAGGCGACGACGATGGCGGAGGGGGCGAGGAAGGCGGAGATCGCGGCGCCGACGGCGATCGCGCCGAGGCCGGCGACGGGGCCGAGCCGGCGCTGGACGATGTCGCGCAGCACGAGCGCCAGGCCGATCATCAGCACGCCGCTCGGTGCGGCGATGCCGGGCGCGACCGGCACGAGGCAGGGGCCATTGGGCACGCAGACCGTGCCGAGATTGCCGATCAGCCAATTCGCGGCGGGGATGGTGAGAGCGAAGAGGGCGAGGGCAACGAGACCCTCGGTGCGGCGCTGCTGGTCAAGTGTCATGGCTTGGTTAAGTATCCTGGCTTGGTCCGGTGTCGTCTGGAGAAATCAGATAGGCAGAGTAGCCGTTGGCGCGCAATTCGCAGGCCGGGCAATGGCCGCAGCCATGGCCCCAGGCATGGCGCGTTGCCCGGTCGCCGAGATAGCAGCTATGGCTGTCCTCGACCACCAGATCGAGCAAGGGCTGTCCGCCGAGCGCCTTGGCCAGAGCGAAGGTCTGCGCCTTGTCGCGCCACATCAGCGGCGTGTGCAGCACGAGCCTGCGGTCGAGTCCAAGGCCGAGCGCGACCTGCATCGCCTTGATGGTGTCGTCGCGGCAGTCGGGATAGCCGGAATAGTCGGTCTCGCAGACGCCGAGCACGATGTGCCTGCAATCGCGGCGATAGGCCAGCGCCGCGGCGAAGGAGAGGAAGATCAGGTTGCGGCCCGGCACGAAGGTGGTGGGAAGCCCGGTCTCAGCGAAGGCGATCTCGGTCTCGCGCGTCAACGCCGTATCGGAGATCGCGCCCAGCGCCTTGAGGTCGATGAGATGATCTGGGCCGAGCCGTTCCGAATGGAGCGTGGACAGGGCGGGCAGCTTGTCGCGAATGGTCTGCCGGCATTCCAGCTCGACGCGATGGCGCTGGCCGTAGTCGAAGCCGACGGTCTCGACGCTGGCGAAGCGCTCCAGCGCCCAGGCGAGCGCGACGGTCGAATCCTGGCCGCCGGAGAACAGCACGAGCGCCCGGCTTTCACTGGCTGAGGCCGTTGTCGCCATCAGACCACTCCTTGCCTCAGTCGAACAGGCTGGAGACGCTCGATTCACTCGCCGTGCGCTCGATCGCCTCGCCCATCAGCGAGGCGATCGAGATGACGCGGATATTGCGCGCCACCTTCACGGCCTCGGTCGGCAGAATGGAATCGGTGATCACCAGTTCCTTGAGCTTGGAGTTGGCGATGCGCGCCACCGCGCCGCCCGACAGCACGCCATGGGTGATGTAGGCGTAGACTTCCCTTGCGCCCTGGTCGAGCAGCGCTTCGGCGGCGTTGCAGAGCGTGCCGCCGGAATCGACGATGTCGTCGAGCAGGATGCAAGAGCGCCCCTCAACCGAGCCGATGATGTTCATCACCTCGGATTCACCGGGGCGGTCGCGGCGCTTGTCGACGATGGCCAGCGGCGCGTCGATGCGCTTGGCGAGGGCACGAGCGCGGACCACGCCGCCGACATCGGGCGAGACCACCATGGCGTTCTTCCAGTCGAGCCGCTCCTTGATGTCGCGCGACATCAGGGGGGCGCCAAACAGGTTGTCGGTCGGGATGTCGAAGAAGCCCTGGATCTGGCCGGCATGGAGATCGAGCGTCAGCACGCGGTCGACGCCGGCATGGGTGATCAGGTTGGAGACGAGCTTGGCCGAGATCGGCGTGCGGCCGGACGCGCGGCGGTCCTGCCGCGCATAGCCGAAATAGGGGATCACCGCCGTGATGCGCCTGGCCGAAGAGCGGCGCAGTGCGTCGGTGATGATCAGCAACTCCATCAGATGGTCGTTGGTCGGGAACGAGGTCGACTGGATGATGAAGACATCCTGGCCGCGCACATTCTCCTGGATCTCGACGAAAACCTCCATGTCGGCGAAGCGCCTGACGGAGGCCTTGGCGAGCGGAATGCCGAGATGCGCGCAGATCGCCTCCGCGAGCGGCCGGTTGGAATTGCCGGCGACGACTTTGATCGAAGAGGGCATGCCGGGGCGCACCGTTTGAGACTTGGCTGGGCTGGACCAGCACGAAGCTGGCTCATTTCGCAGGGCTCATAACAGCGAGATGACAGCGAGTCGACCGCTGCACTGCAACAGAAGCGTGCAAAACCGCCTATCCGTGGGTACTTCATCACGATTGCGCCGCGCCAGGGTCGCTCAAGCCTCTGGCCGAGGCGCGGTCGCAACTCGACCGTCAGCGCAATATCAGGATCTAGCTGGCGGAGGCGGAAGGCGCCGAGCCCGCCCGAATTCTAGAGCTTTTTGCCGCCCGTTGCCGAAGCGGTCTTCGCTCCTGCGGCCGTCTTGGCTCCCGCGGCCGTCTTGCCCTTGGTCTTGTCGCTGGGATTTAGCGCCTCCACTGCGGGCGCCGTCACCAGGAAGCTCGCGATCGCATCCATGGATTCGGAGGCTGCCTTGGCGACGATGGTCTGGTCGAGGCCGGCCCAGGGATCGTCGCCGCCGCCACGCTTGCCGAGGCTCTCGCCCTGGACGCGCTGGGCCCGCTTCTTGCCCGCATCATAAACATCCCAGACGAAGGCGAGCGAGGTCTGGCCATCCTCTGTCGGCTGTGCCGTGAGGTAGCCGCGCACCCGGAAGCGGGCGGGCTTGTCGCCGGGCACGATCTCCATGCTGCGCTCGGCTGCCGCTTCGCCGAGCAGGCCGGCAAAGCGTGTCGTCACCGAATCGGGTGCGCCGGTAATGCTCTGAACCGAGACGGGCACGCCGGGCGCATCGACCCGCTGCCGTGCCGCCGTCGTGGTTTCCTGGCAGCCCGCGAGTGCAAGCGCTGCCACCGGCCCCAGGACGAGGCCGCTCAAACGTTGGATCATGACGCCTCCGCTCGGTTGGTTCGAGCTTGGATTGCTGTTCCCTGCGCCGCAGGTTGTAAGCTCAACGGATGGCGAGGTCCAGTTCGGGGAGATTCAGGGCCTCAGTGCGGTTTTCGCCCGTGAAACAGACCCGTCCCAGGCGTGTCGCCGGCCCGGGTGTCGAATCGATCAGAGCCCTGTGAGGCGGTTCCGAGGCGGGCCGATCTCGTCGTTGAGAGCTCGGGCGGATGCGGCATAGCGGTCGGCATGGGGCGGTGCGCGAAAGATTGCGGGTTTTGCCCTTGTCGCCCATATGTGGGCCAGCGCGGGCTGAAAGGCCCCTTTTCGGAGAGCCCCATGGTCACCACCAGCAACCGCTTCCTCGACGACATCGCCCGTCTCGCCACGGATGCCGCCGGCGCGGCCCAGGGCGTGCGCCGCGAGGTCGAGACCGTCGTGAAGACGCAGATCGAGCGCCTGCTGCGCGATATGGATGTCGTCACCCGCGAAGAGTTCGAGGCTGTGCGCGAGATGGCGCTGCTGGCGCGCGAGGAAAACGACAAGCTGGCGCAGCGCCTCGCCGCGCTGGAGGGCAAGAAGGCCAAAAGTCCTGAAGCCAAGTCCTGAGCCTGGTCCTGAAGCCAAGTCCTGAGCCAGGCCCTGAGGTCTCGCCTTGAGCGTTTCGCGTCCTGCGTGCCGTTAGGTCGCGCCATCCACAACCATGTGCTGTGGACAGGCGCGGCCGGGTCTTGAGCCGCGCCCCCGAATCCGGGGAGCTTCACGCCGTGTTGGGAGCGTCACAGCGCCTGCGCTATCGTCGAGGAAGAGAGTTGATTCGACGGTCGGTCCCGCGCCTCGGGGTCTGCCGCCGGAAACGGGGCGCAGACCAGCGCGCTCCGGCAGTCGGGTTGTGTCCGTTGCGCTTTCCAGTCGCCGTGTTCCCGTTCTCGAACGTGTCGGACCGCTTGAGCGGATGTCGACAGTTGGACCTTAGGGCATGATGGATCTTGACCTGGACGCTGAACTCGACCGGCCTTCCAACCCCCTCGACCTGATCGAACGCTTAGCCGCTCTCAACAACTGGACCTTCGACCGTGACAGTGACGACGAACTCTCCGTCGCGGTCACGGGCGGCTGGGCCGATTACCACGTCGCCATCACCTGGCTCGCCGAGGTCGAAGCGATCCATATCGCCTGCGCCTTCGACCTGAAGGTGCCCGATCGCCGCCGGGCCGAGGTGCTGCAGCTCGTCAGTCTCGTCAACGAGCAGCTCTGGCTCGGCCATTTCGACCTCTGGAGCTCGGAAAACGTGGTGATGTATCGCCACGCTCTCCTGCTCTCGGGCGGGGCGGAGCCGACCGACGAGCAGGCCGCTGCGCTGATCAAGGCGGCGATCGACGCCTGCGAGCGCTACTTCCAGGCCTTCCAGTTCGTCGTCTGGGCGGGAAAGACGGCCAAGGAAGGCCTCGAAGGCGCGATGCTGGAGACGGTCGGCGAGGCCTGAGCTTTCGGGCCGTGTGCGTCATGGCCGGGCTTGACCCGGCCATGACGCGACGAGAAGGCTGTCCTGTAGGAGATTCTCGGGGCAAGCCCGAGAATGACATTGCCTTTGACCCGCGAGAGAATGCCCATGTCCAGCTCGTTGCCGCAAACCCTCGTCCTCATCGGTGCGGGCAAGATGGGGGGCGCGATGCTGGAAGGCTGGCTGCGCATCGGCATGAATCCGGCCGGCATCAGCCTGATCGACCCCAAACCCTCCGACGAGATGGTGGCGCTCGCGACCGAGAAGGGCATGGTGCTCAACCCCGCGGCCGGCGCCATCGCCCCGGCCGAGGTCGTGGTGCTCGCGACCAAGCCGCAGATGCTCGATACCGCAGCACCCGCCGTCCAGGCCTTCATCCATCCCAGGACGCTGCTGATCTCGATCCTCGCCGGCAAGACGCTGGGCGATCTCGCCGCGCGCCTGCCGAACGCGAACGCGCTGATCCGCGCCATGCCGAACCTGCCGGCCTCGGTGCAGCGCGGCGCCACGGCGGCGGCTCCCGGCCCCGGCGTCAGCGCGGCGCAGCGGGCGATGGCCGACGCGCTGCTCGGCAGCATCGGCAAGGTCGAGTGGCTCGACAATGAGAACCTGATCGATGCCGTGACAGCCGTCTCCGGTTCGGGGCCGGCCTATGTCTTCCATCTCGTCGAATGCCTGGCGGCGGCGGGGGCGGCGGCGGGCTTGCCGCCCGAGATCGCCGAGAGGCTGGCGCGCGCCACGATCGAGGGGGCGGGCGAGATGCTGTTCCAGTCATCGCTTTCGCCTGCGACCCTGCGCCAGAACGTGACTTCGCCGGGCGGGACCACGGCTGCGGCCCTCGAGGTCCTGATGGCCGATGACGGGCTCAAGCCCCTGATGGGCCGGGCGGTGGCTGCCGCTAAACGTCGCGCCGAGGAGCTTTCGGGCTGATCGGCCTTTCAACGGTCGCGATCGGGGCCTAGTTTTATCCGATCGCGTCGCGAGAGGAGATCTCCTATGGCCCGCAAACCCGTTTCCCCGACATCCGAAACCGCAGCACCTCCGAGCGATCCGCGCAAACGGGCGATCGAGGCGCTGATGCGTCTTTCCGCCGATCGCGCCTGGAGCGAGATCGAACTCGGCGACATCGCCACGGAGGCGGGCCTGCCGCTCGCCGGTCTGCGCAGCCTCTTCCCCTCGAAGCTCGCCATGCTCGGCGGGCTGACACGTCTCGTCGATGACGCCGTGCTGGCGGGCTCTTCCGACGATCTCGCGGGCGAGCCCATCCGCGAGCGGCTCTTCGACCTCGTGATGCGCCGGCTCGACGCACTCGCACCCTATAAGACGGGTCTGCGCCGGATCATGCCGGCCATCCGGCGCGATCCGCTGACGCTTGCGGCCCTCAACCGCGGTGCGGTGAATTCCTGGCGCTACATGCTCGCCTCGGCCGGCATCCCGACCGAGGATGCGCTTGGCGGTCTGCGCGTGCAGGGCGCGGTGCTGTTGATGGCGCGCGTCGGCGAGACCTGGCTCGGCGATGACGAGCCCGAGCTCTCGCGGACGATGGCGCGGCTTGATCGCGAATTGAAGACGGCGGGTGCGATCATGGCGCGCGTCGAGGACGTCCACAGGCTCACCGCGCCGCTGCGCGGACTGGCCCGGGCGCTCTGCTCAGGCAAGCGGCCACATATCCGCCGCCGGGAACGCAGCGAGGAGCGCCAGCGCGGCGGCGATGCCGAGGATTACGCGCCCGCGATCTGAGGCCTGCCGGAAACATGGCGAAAACGAGGCATCGTTAAGCGGCCCTTAGCCATTTCACGCAAGTGTGGGGAATCTCACTTTGCGCGGGGGGCGCGGTGTCGCCGATGAAGAAACTTGCCATGTTGTCGATCGGCCGCTCCTTCGGGCTGGTCGCGATCCTCGCCGCCATCATCGCCATCGGCAGTGTGAGCTTCACGCTGTTCGAGGCGCGCAAGGAGATGATCAATCTCAAGCGCGCCGAGATGAAGAATGCGGTCGAAGCCGCAGCCTCTACGGTCAACAGCTATCTCGCGCGCGCCGAGAAAGGCGAGCTGAAGGAGGCCGATGCCAAGAAGATGGCGATCGACGCGATCTCCAGCGCCCGCTTCGACAACGGCAACTACTATTTCGTGATCAATTTCGACAACATCAGCGTCTCGCATGCCAACAAGAAGATCGAGACGACGGACATGTCGCCGCTCAAGGATGCGACCGGCAAGTTCTTCGTCAAGGACATGATCGAATTGGCCAAGACGAAGGGCGCCGGCTTCATCGACTATGGCTGGACGAAGCTGGGCGACAAAGAGCCTTCGCTCAAGATTTCCTATGTCATCGCCGTGCCGAAATGGCAGTGGGCGATCGGCTCTGGCCTGCATGTTCACGATGTCGATGCCGCCTTCAACAGCGTGATCGGCGATGTCGCCAAGGTGCTGGTGCCGCTCGGCCTTGTGATGCTCGGCGTCGTGATTTTCCTCAGCCGCCGTGCCTCGGGCATGCTCGCTTCGACCGCCAAGACGATGAACGGCCTTGCCGCCGGCGATCTGCAGGCCGCGATCGCGCATCAGGAACGGTCCGACGAAGTCGGTTCGATGGCGCGTGCGCTCGTCGTGTTCCGCGACGCCGGCCTAGCCAAAGCCGGGATGGAGGCCGACAAGACCCGCGTCGAAGCGCAGGCCAATGCCGAGCGCGACGCGGCCGACAGCGAACGGCGGCACAATGAAGCCGAACGCGCCGAGGCGTCCAGGACGCAGGAGGGTGTCGTCCAGGCGCTCGGCGCCGGGCTTGAGCGGCTCGCCGAGGGCGACCTGACCTACCGGATCAACGAGGCCTTCAGCGCCGACTACGCCAAGCTGAAGGACGATTTCAACGCCGCCATTGCCAAGCTGCAGGAGACGATGCGGCAAATCGCGACCAATACCGAGAGCATGAAGGCGGGCTCGGTCGAGATCAGCCAGGCGGCCGACGACCTCGCCGGGCGCACCGAGCAGCAGGCCTCTTCCGTCGAGGAAACCGCGACGGCGCTGGACGAACTGACCGCGACCGTGCGCCAGACCGCCGAGAGCGCTCGCCTTGCCAGCCAGGCAACGAGCCAAGTCAAGACCGAGGCCGAGCAGTCGACCTCGATCGTGCGCGACGCGGTGCACGCCATGGGCGGCATCGAGAAGTCGGCCGACGAGATCTCGCAGATTGTCGGCGTCATCGACGAGATCGCCTTCCAGACCAATCTGCTCGCGCTGAATGCCAGCGTCGAGGCGGCTCGCGCCGGCGATGCCGGCAAGGGCTTTGCCGTCGTCGCCTCCGAGGTGCGTGCGCTGGCGCAGCGCTCGGCCGAGGCGGCCAAGGAGATCAAGGGCCTGATCTCGGCCTCGAATATCGAGGTCGAGAAGGGCGTCACGCTGGTCGGCCAGACCGGTGGCGCGCTGCAGCGCATGGCCGAGGAGATCACGCGCGTGACCTCGCTGGTCGCCGAGATCGCCAGCGCGGCGCAAGAGCAGGCGGCCGGCCTCCAGGAGGTCAACTCCGCCGTCAACGAAATGGACCAGGCGACGCAGCAGAACGCCGCCATGGCCGAGCAATCGACCGCCGCCGCGCATTCGCTCTCGCAGGAGGCGGACAAGCTCGGCGGGCTCGTGGCGCGCTTCCAGCTCGGCGGCGATGTCAGCGGGCTCAAGGCCATGGCCAAGACGATGCAGGCGGCAGTGGCCGCCGCACCGCGCGCGGCAGTACCCAGGCCCGCGCGGACCACAGGCGCCGCTGGGGCGGCGACCATGTCAAAACGCGACCATGACAAGGCTTGGGAGGAATTTTGAGCATCTCTTCGGAACCCGCCGCCACGATCGGCTTCGACGATTTCCTCAAGGTCGACATTCGTGTCGGCACGATCGTCGAAGCCGCGCCCTATCCCGAGGCACGCAAGCCGGCGATCAAGCTCGTGATCGATTTCGGCGGCACGATCGGGCTGAAGAAATCTTCGGCCCAGATCACCAAGCATTACCGACCGGAGGATCTGCCCGGCCGGCAGGTCCTCGCGGTGGTGAACTTCCCGCCGCGCCAGATCGGCAAGTTCATGTCCGAGGTCCTGACGCTCGGCGTGCCGGACGCCGATGGCGAGGTCGTGCTGCTCGCGCCGACCCTGGCCGTGCCGGATGGCGGGCGGCTATATTGAGCCTGCAGCGCGGTTCTGCAGGAAAGGCGCGATCTTGCTTGAAAGTCACATGTCGGAGCATTCGCAGCAGCATGAGGCCGTGGCCTCCCGCCGGTCCAGCCGCCTCGTGCTGCGTATCCCGCGGCCTGACGATCTCGATTTCGTGGTCGCGCTCTTCCAGCGGCCCGAGCTTGTGGCGCATCGCCCGCATCCGGCTCCCGACACGCCCGCGGCCAGCGCCGAGCGTCTGGCCCGCGACATCGCGCATTGGCGGCAGCATGGCTTCGGGCGTTGGGCGATCGAGCAATCGGGAACGCCGATCGGCTTCGGCGGTCTGACGGTGAAGCCGGGCGTCGACAGCCTGAACCTGTCATACCACCTTGACCCCGCTTCCTGGGGGCAGGGCTTTGCCTCAGAGTTCGTGGCGGAGGCTCTGGCGGTCGCGTTCGGCCCGCTGCGGGCCGGCCGTGTCATTGGGCTGGTGCGTCCGGCCAATCCGGCCTCGCGCCGCGTGCTCGAGAAATCCGGCTTCATCTTCGAGCGCGAGATCATGCTCGACGGTGCACCGACGCAGCAATTGGCGCGGTATCCGCAGGCGGATTGAAGCGGGCGATGACGTCTAGTCTGGCGATGCTCACCTGAACCACGCCGTCATTCCGGGGCAGGCCGCAGGCCTGAGCCCGGAGCCCAGAACCGATGCGCTTGATCGTTGAGGCTCGCCATACGAGCGCGTTATCGAAAACCCGTATCGGTTCTGGGTTCCGGGCTCTTCGCTGACGCGAAGCCCCGGAATGACGGCTGCGGTCCCGAGCAAAGCCAGCGCGCTCTAAGCCCAGATGCCGGTCCCAAGCGTGGTCGCGGCCGGTTCAGGCGGCGACCAATGCAGCGGCAGCGCGGCGTGACGCCGCCAGCCACTGGTGACATGCAGGCGCCAGATCCGCTCGGCGCCGGTCAACCGCGTGACCTCGAGCCCCGACCAGACGATCTCGACGCGGCCCTGAAGCTGCAGCATCGCGCCGTTCTCGAAATCGATGAAGAGCAGCGAGGCGCGGGGATCGCGCAGCAGATTGCCGAGCGTGTTGAAGTAATTGTTGCCGGCGAAATCCGGCACGCTCAGCACCTCGCCATCGATGCCGACGAAGCCCGGCCTGCCACCGCGATGCGAGATGTCGAGGCCGCCAAGCTTGCGAACCTCGCTCGTGCTGGCGACGAAGAAGGTGTCTGAACGGCGGATCAGGGCGCGCGCCGCGTCATCGAGCTGCGAGATGATCTCGGTCGAGCCGCCTGCCGCATGCTCGACCGCTTGCGGCGTCCGGGCCTGGATGTATTTGGCGCAGTTGCCGAAGCTCTGCCTCACCGCGACCGAGAAGCCGCCGGGATCGCGCGCCGTGATCAGGCCGTTGGCGCGGTTGCGCCGGCGCGTCGGGAATTCGAGGCCGAGCAGACCGATCGGCTGGCCCGGCTTGAGGTGAAGGGCGGCGGGATCATCCAAAGCGGGGAGGGCGCGGATCGAGAGCGTCGTCGGTGCCGGGCTGCGGATGAAGCCGGGCTCGCCGCTCAGCACGGTTGCGATCGGATGGCCCGTTTCGTCGCCAAGCGCGGCGAAGAGCAGCGGCAGCTGCCCGAAGAAGATGCGGTGCTGTTCCGGCATCAGGTCGCGGATGCCGGCACCGCGAGAACCCGCTCCGGCGAGGGCCTGCGCCTCAAGCTCACCTGGATGGAAGGGCGTGCCGTCCATGGCGCTCAACTCGCCTTGGGCAAGGGCGAGGCGGGCATCGCCTTGAAGAAGGGCAGCGCCTCGATCCGGGCAATCCAGCCCCGCAAGGCCGGATAGGGCGCCAGCGATATGCCGCCCTCCGGTGCATGCGCGACATAAGAAAAGCAGGCGAGGTCGGCGAGCGTCGGGTGATCGGCGGCAAGGAAATCGCGCCCAGTCAGGTGCTCCTCCATGAAGCCGAGCAGCTTGCTGGCGATCCGGCCGGCGCGCGCGGGGTCGTCGACCACGCCGAATTGCGCGATCAGGCGGGCACTGCCCGGCCCATGCATGACCTCGCCCGCGGCGATTGAGAGCCAACGCTGCACTTGCGCCGCCGCGACCGGTTCCTCCGGCAGCCATTGGCTGCCCGCGCCATAGCGCTTGGCGAGATAGACCATGATCGCGTTGCTGTCGCAGAGCGTCAGCGTGCCATCCTGCAGCACCGGGATCTGCTGCAGCGAGTTCAGCTTGCGGAAGGCGTCGCCGCGGCGGATGTCGGCGGGTGCGGCGGCAAGCTCAAAGGGCAGGCCGAGCGCCAGCAGTAGCAACTCGACGCGATGGGCATGGCCGGAGAGCGGTGTGCCGTGGAGAACGATCCGGGGGTGTGTCATCGGAACCTCGCTGAAGAACGGCCCGAATGTGATCGTTTCGGCTTCAGGCGAAAATCCGCTATCCATTGACTTCAGAATTTCACAAACTGGAACAATCCGTGGATCGTCTCGACGAGCTTGCGATCTTCGTCGCCATCATCGATGCCGGCAGTCTTGCGGAGGCGGCGCGGCGCTTACGCCGCTCGCGTCCGGCCGTGACGCGCGCGCTTGCCGGGCTCGAGGAGCGTGCCGGCGCCAGGCTGATCGCTCGCACCACCCGCCAGCTCACGCCGACGGAGGCCGGGCAGGAGCTGGCGGTCGCGGCGCGGCGCATGCTGGCGGATTACGAGGGCGCGTTGGGCGGCGTGGCGTCGGCGCCGGTTCGCGGCTTGTTGCGCGTGACCGCGCCGCTTGCCTTCGGGCGGCGGCATGTGACGCCGCTGGTGGCGGAATTCCTGGATCTGCATCCCGAGGTGCGGGTCGAGCTCGTGCTGGCCGATCGCAATCTCGATCTGATCGAGGAGGATCTGCACGTCGCGCTCCGGATCGGGGCGCTGCCCAACTCGCGATTGGTCGTGCGCAAGGTCGGCGAGGTCAGGCGCGTGCTGGTGGCGGCGCCAAGCTACCTGCAACGCCGACCCCCGCCCAAGCGTCTTGCCGACATCGCAGGGCACGACATCATCGCCAGTGTCGGCGCCGGCAGCGATCTGGTCTGGCGTTTTGGGGGAGGGGGCGGTCCTCGCGCATCGCGATCACGCCGCGCCTCATCATCAACGAGGTCGAGGCGGTGCTGATCGCGGCGCGCGCCGGGCGTGGCCTGGCGCGGTTGCTGTCCTATCAGCCGGCCGACGATCTGGCGGCCGGCGTGCTCGTTCGTCTGCTACCGGAATTCGAGCCGCCGCCGTCACCGGTCCAGCTCGTGGTGCCGAGCGGCCAGCGCCTGGCGCCGAAGGTGCGCGCCTTCATTGATTTCGCGGCTTCCCGCCTGCTGCATTTGAGCGTCATCCGGCCGGAGCACGGCCATTGACGCCGCGACCTCCGGCTCTCATCTAAAAGTGAGAGCAGGATCAATGCGAAAAACCGGTGCCCGCTTTTTCGCATCCTGCTCTAGCTTTTTGTTTTGACGCGTTTCCCCCGCGCAAACGCTTCGCGTTTGCGCGGGGGAAACGGTATCCACTGCGCTCGAAAACGCTCTAACGCAGCGATCCCGCAAAACCCGTGATCGCGGAGACGACGGCGCCTTCGCGGCCGATGAAGCCGTGATAGGCGCGCGCCTGGCAAGGATCGCCCGTCGAGGTGCCGCCATCGATCCAGACCGTCCTGGCGCGGTTGCCGGCCCAGCTCTGGAAGGGCGCGACTGAGTCCGCCAGCGTCAATCGGCAGCTATCCTGGCGATGATGCACGACCAGCGTCGGCGGCAGGCGCGCGGGATCGCCCAGCGTGGCGCGGACATCATCGAGCATCGACGAGACGAAGACGACACCGTCGGGCCGCGACGCGAGCAGGCCTGGAACCTTGAGCGAGCCCCGGCTCATCGCGACGACGATGACGCGCGGCGCGATGCTGCGCATCAGCTCGACCGCCTTGCTCGGGTCGGCGTCGCCATCGACGAGAATGCTGGCAATGCCGCTGCGGGCATAGGCGCCGCGCATGCGCACGATCCAGTTGCCTTGCCGGGCGACATCGCCGCCGCTGCTTATGCCGACATAGCCGTCGCCGCCGGTCAGCAGGATAAGCCCGGCCCTGGCCTTGCCGGCGGGCTTGTTGAGCAAGGCTCGTCCGCCGCCGAACAGGCCGCCGCCGAGTTCGACAACCTCTTCGGCCGAAGCGGTGCAGGGCAGCGCTAGCAGCAGCGCCGAGAGCAGGAGCATCTTCGTCGTCGCCATCATCCGTTCCCCCTGTCCCCGATCGGGAAGCTGTGGTTCGCTCACCGGAAGCCATGATGCGACGAGGTGAGGCCGGACGCTACTGCCATTCGAAGCGTTAGCCGTGGTCGACTGGCTGCCCGCAGTGATCAGCGCAAATCGGCGTGCTTGGCGGCCTCTTCGCGGATCCAGCCGCGGAACGCGGCGATTGCGGGCCGCTCCGCGGAGGCCTCGGGGCAGACCACATAATACTGGAAGGAGCTCTGCAACTGTTGCGGAAACGGGCGAATAAGGCGCCCGGCGTCGAGATAGTCGCCGATCAGGGCGCTCGTCGCCAGCGCGATGCCCTGGCCGGAGGCTGCCGCCTGCAAGGCGAGGAAGGTGTGCGAGAAGCGCGGGCCGTGTGTCGCGTCGATGTCGTCGACACCGGCGAAGGCGAGCCATTTTGGCCAGGTGACGTAGTCCGGGATGCCCTCCGCATGCTCGTGCAGCAAGATGTGGTGGCGCAGATCCGAGGGCTGTCGCAGCGGGCGGTCCGGATCGTTGAGCAGCGCCGCGTTGCAGACGGGAAAGAAACTCTCCGCCATCAGCAGTTCCGAGTGCAGGCCCTGGTAGCCCCCGGGCCCGTAGCGGACCGCCACATCGACGTCCTCGCGCGCGAAGTCGGTCAGGTGGAGCGAAACCGAGATGCGAACCTCGAGCTCGGGATGGCGCTGCTTGAGCGTGCCGAGTCGCGGGATCAGCCAGCTCAGGGCGAAGCTTGGCATGGTGCTGACCGTCAGGACGTTCGACGCATCGGGCCGCAGCGCCCGCGCCGTGGCCTCGTCGAGCTGGTCGAGTAATTGTGAGATCGAGGCGGCATAGCGCTGTCCGATCCCCGTCAGCGCGATGCCCTTGCTCGGCAGCCTGACAAACAGAGGCCGCCGGAGCCAGGCTTCAAGCGCCTTCACCTGCTGGCCGACTGCGCTGGCGGTGACGGCGAGCTCGTCGCCTGCCCGCTCATAGTTGAGGTGTCGTGCTGCGGCCTCGAAGGCGCGCAAGGAAGTGAGGGGCGGGAGTTGGCGGCGGGTCATCGCATGGCCAAGTTTTGCTTGGGCTGGGGCGAAGAACTTCTCATTTGCTTACAGGCTCCACAACCCCCAATTTACGGGCGGGAAATCTATCACAGGAGGCCGCCATGCCGGCCATGATCGCCACAGAAAATCTTGCCTTCGCCACACACCGCATCACGCACGGGCTTTCCGGCCTGTTCCTGCGCATAGAGGATTGGCTCACGGCGCGGGCCAGCGCGCGAGCGCTCTACCGCATGGACGATTTCGCGCTCTCGGACATCGCGCTGTCGCGCAGCGATGTGGAGCGGGTGAACGAGACGGCCCGCTGGGCGTTCTGGCGCCGCCGGTAGCCGCGGGCCCGGCTACCGCGAGACATACAAGAATAACAGATCGTCCCGGCTGCCGTCGGGACGATCTTGCGTTTGCTGACAGGCTTCCGGAGATGATCTGCCGGGGCGCATAGCGCCCTAACAGCCTCTGGTCAGACGGGCAGCCGTACCGTCGCCCGCAATCCGCCCAGACCCGAATCCGCCAGGATGATGTCGCCGCCATGGGCGCGGGCGATGTCGCGGGCGATGGCGAGGCCGAGCCCCGTACCGCCGCTGTCGACATTGCGGGCCTCGTCCAGCCGGAAGAAGGGGCGGAAAACCTCCTCGCGCTGCTCGGGCGCGATGCCTGGGCCGTCATCCTCGACCATCACGATCAGGTAGCGCGCGTCATGCGTAGCGCGGATGGCGATGCGGTCGCCGAAGCGGGCGGCGTTGGAGACGAGGTTGGTCAGCAGGCGGCGAAAGGCGTCGGGCCGGATCACGACGAGCGGGTCGCCGACGACCTCGAGCTCGGTCTGGTGGCCCTGCCTTTCGGCGTCGAATTTCAACTCCTCAAGCAGAGCGCGGATGTCGGTTTCGACCGCCGCTTCGCCGGCGTCGCCGCGCGCGAAGGCGAGATAGTCCTCAAGCATGCGGCTCATTTCATCGACATCCTTCTCCAAGGCGTCGATTTCGGTCGAGCGCTCAAGAAGTGCGAGCGAGAGCTTGAAGCGGGTCAGGATGGTGCGCAGGTCGTGGCTGACGCCGTTCAGCATCGTCGTGCGCTCGCCGATGGAGCGTTCGACGCGGCGCTTCATCTCGATGAAGGCGTTGCCGGCGCGGCGGACCTCGCGCGCGCCGCGCGGGCGAAACTCGGCGTCACGGCCCTTGCCGAAGGCCTCCGCCGCATCGGCCAGCTTGAGGATCGGCCGGATCTGGTTGCGCAGGAACAAGACCGCGATCGTCAGCAGGATCAGCGAGGTGCCGAGCATCCAGAGCAGGAAGATGTGGCTGTTCGAGGCATAGGCCGAGTTGCGCCGCGTCAGCACGCGCATCACATTCTTGCCGAGCTTGATCCTGATCTCGATCAGACTGGAGCGGCCGACCGTGTCGAGCCAGAACGGCCGCGCCACCTGCTGGCTGAGCTCGGTCGAGAGCGCGTTGTCGAGCAGCGAGAAGAAGGGCCGCGGGCCCGGCGCCGGCAGATCGGAATCGGGCAGGATATCGACATCCATGCCGAGCCTGTCGGCTGCGATACGTGACAGGATCGTGGTGTCGGCGTCCTGCGGATAGCTCTCATAGACGTCGATCAACATGGCGATGTCGGCTGAGACGGCCGAGGACAGGCGCTGCGTCACGGTCTGCCAATGCCGCTCCATGAAGACATAGGCGATGACGGATTGCAGCAGAACGACCGGTGCGATGACGATGACCAGCGCGCGCGGATAAAGCCCCTTGGGCATGTAGCGCGCGACGCCGTGCAGCGGCCGGCCGGCGGCCTTCAGGATCGGTTTCAGCGTGCTGCGCAGGCTGGCGCGCCAGCGCGCCCACGCCGCCAGCGCCCGGTTCAGGCCCAGCCCTGCCGCCCGGGTCAGGCGCGACCGGCGATCGGCGGGCTGCACGGGTGTCACGCGCGATCCGTTACGAGACGATAGCCGACGCCGCGCACGGTTTGCAGATAAAGCGGATCGGCGGGGTCGCGCTCGACCTTGCGGCGCAGACGGTTCATCTGCACGTCGACGGTGCGGTCATTGGCGGCGCTGCCCTGGGCGGCGAGCTGCTCGCGCGGCACGACCTCGCCGGCGCGCTCGGCCAGTGCGGTCAGGATTTCGCGCTCGCGCTCGGTCAGGCGGATCATCTCCTCGCCCTTGTGCAGATCGCCGCGCGCCAGCCCGTAGACGAAGGGGCCGAAGCGGACGAAATCCGGGCGCGTCGCGGATTGCGCGGCATCGACGACGATGCTGCGCTTGAGGATGTTGCCGAGCCGCAGCAGCAATTCACGCGGCTCGAAGGGCTTGGCGAGGTAGTCGTCGACGCCGAGTTCTAACCCGTTGATGCGGTCCTTGCTGTCGGCGCGAGCGGTCAGCATCAGGATCGGGATGGCGGAATCGGAGCGGAAGCGCTTGGCGAAATCGAAACCGTTCTCGCCCGGCATCATGATGTCGAGCACGATGGCGTCGAAGACGAAGCTGGTCAGCCGCGTATCGGCTTCCGCGGCGCTGGCCGCGGTGGTGATGCGGTAACCATTGTCGCCGAGGAAGCGGCCCAGCAAATCGCGCAGGCGGCGGTCGTCATCGACCACGAGGATATGGGGCGCTTCGTCGGGGAGCGGTTGTCGCGCGCTGGCGGCGGCCATCGGCTGTTCACATCCTTGTTTTCGGGCCGGAACGGCGCCCGGCATGCCGGTCAGGCCATCCTTCTGGCACGCCATGGTGACGCTGGCGTGTTGCTGGCCCGCGGCCCCCTCGCTCATCGAGGCTTGGCGAGGAATCCCAGCACTTTGTGGCGTTCCGACGCGTCGATCAACCCCGCGAGATAGCGTGCGACGATTGGGGCAGCCTCGGGACCGACGCCGTCGAGTGCGGCGTTGATGCGCTTGGCCTGCAATTGCACCAGGCTGAGTGCGAGTTTCTCGCCCGCCGGCGTGCTGTGGAGATGGCGCTGGCGCTTGTCCTGGACGCCGGTGCGCTGCTCGACATAGCCGGTCTCGACCAGCTCCTTGAGGACACGGTTCAGGCTCTGCTTGGTGATCTGGAGGATGTCGAGCAGTTCGGCGATCGTGAGGCCCGGCCGGCGCAGAACGAAATGCAGTACGCGATGATGGGCCCGTCCGAAGCCGTATTCGGACAGGATGCGGTCGGGATCGCCGACGAAATCGCGATAGGCGAAGAACAGCAATTCGATCAGATCGAAGGGCACCTCTTCGGTCATTGCCGGGGCTTTGGCCGGGTCGATCGGTCGAGCATGCGTGTCCGTCACCAGAAGCATCTCCGCTATACGTCAGTGATGTTGACATATCTCAGACGTAAGATTACCGGTCAAGCGTGCACGGCGACGGAATATGTCGCAATAGGCCGCTGTCGCGCATTTTTCGGTCCGGACTTGCGCGCTTTGCGCCGTTGTGGCGGTGTTTGGTCGAACCGGACGTTCAAAATCGGATGTGCAAGAGGAGCACCCCATGTCAGTCATTCCTTTCGACCAGCGCGACGGCGTCATCTGGTTCGACGGCAAGCTCGTGCCGTGGAAGGATGCCAAGGTGCACGTACTGACCCATGGGCTGCATTACGGCTCCTGCGTGTTCGAGGGCGAACGCTCCTATGACGGCGTCATCTACAAGGGCACCGAGCATTCGCAGCGCTTCCACAAATCGGCCGAGATCATGGATTTCACGATCCCTTATTCGGTCGCCGAGCTCGACGCTGCCAAATATCTCTGCCTGAAGGAAAACGGGCTGAAGGACGCCTATATCCGTCCGGTCGCCTGGCGCGGCTCGGAGATGATGGCGGTGTCCGGCATGAACAACACGATCCATACCGCGATCGCGGTCTGGGAGTGGCCGAGCATGTTCGACATGGCGCAGAAGCTGAAGGGCGTGCGCCTCGACGTGGCGACCTATCGCCGGCCCGATCCGGCCTGCGCCCCGGTCCATGCAAAGGCGGCGGGCCTCTACATGATCTGCTCGCTGTCGAAACATAAGGCCGAGCGTGCCGGCTATGCCGATGCGATGATGCTGGATTGGGAAGGCAATGTCGCCGAATGCACCGGCGCCAACATCTTCTTCATCAAGGACGGCGTGGTCCACACCCCGCTGGCCGACCGCTTCCTCAACGGCCTGACCCGCCAGTCGGTGATCGAGCAGTGCAAGAAGCGCGGCTTCGAGGTGGTCGAGCGCCGCATCCGCCCGGAAGAGCTGGAGAGCTTCAACGAGTGCTTCATCACCGGCTCGGCTGCCGAGGTGACGCTGGTCTCCGAGATCGGGCCTTACTCCTTCATCACCGGCAATATGGGCAAGGTGATCATGGAGGATTATTCTGCCGCGGTCAGGCCGCAGTCCAAGGCGGCGTAAAGGCTGCAAGCCTCAAGCACGACCGTCATGCCCGCCTTGTGGCGGGCATCCACGTCTTGAACGCGGACTTCGAAGACGGAAGACGTGGATGGTCGGGACAAGCCGGACGATGACGGGGTTGGCTCGACAATGCCGCTTGGCCCCACCGGCATGCAGCCGATCTACTTGGCGACCTTCACTTCGCTGCGAAACAGCGTGATCCAGTCGTCGCCGATCAGACCCTTGCATTCGTCCATCGCCTGGAACGTGGCCAGCACGAAGCTTGACCCGGTCCAGGCATAGCTGCCGCTGGCGCCGCAATCGCCTATGCCCCGGCCCTTGCTGAAGAAGCTGACCTGCCCGCTGGCGGGGTCGAACGCGGCGTTGACGAGGAGATTGTCCTTGCCGCCGTCGAGCTGCGGAAACACGGCCTTGCGCGCCTTGGCGACATCCATGCCCGGCACGATCCAGAAGCCCGTCGAGAGATTATAGGCGCCACGCGAGCAGAGCAGGCCGACGAGCCGTGTCGCTGCATCCAGCGGCCAGGCGTTCTCGGTATCGTCTACATCCTCGGGATTGTCCTCGCAGGCGTCGGGATCGAGCTGCTTCAGCTGCTTGCGCAGCGCCACGGTCAGCGCCTTCGCCGCCTTGGGCGGGATGGCGGGCAGAGCCGATCCCTTCGCCGTGATGACGGGCAGCGCCGGCGCGGCCGGGATGGCCGTGCCTGGACCTTTGCGGACCAGCGCTGAAGTGGTGTTGAGCCTTCCCTGCTGCTCGTCGATCCAGAGCATCGCGGCGACTGAGCCGGCGAGCGAGACGCCATAGCTCTTGCCGGAGAGCCTCACTGTGAGCTTGGCGCCTTTGCGCGCAGCCGAGATCAGCGCCTCGGTTTCCATGGGCGAGAGCGCGATCGTCGCGTTCTCTTCGTCGACTATCGCGGCTGTGAGGCGCTTTCCGGCCGCGGGGAAGGGCGCGCCGTCGATCGCGAGATCGGCCGCCAGCGGGGCTTTCAGCTTTTCGCTCCGGACCTTGATCGCGAGGTTTGCGGTGCCATCCGGCCCGGCCGGCCGTTCGAGCTTGAGGAAGGCAATCTGTTCCTCTGCCTCACCCGGCAGGGACAAGGCCGTGCAGCTCTTGACGTTGTCGCAACCGGCAACCCAGTCGCGGAATGTTTTGCTCGCCGGGTCGGCGGCCCAGGCAGCGCCTGACAGCAGCAGAGCGAGAGCCAGCCCTCCAGCCAAAGAATGTCCCAACCGAACCATATCCTAGTCCCAGCGTTGCGCTGCGGTGTCGTCTTCCGCCTTGGCCTCGACCCAGCCGCCGACCGTGCCGTCGACCAGATGCTCGCGTTTCCAGAATGGTGCGCGGGTCTTGAGATAATCCATCAGGAACTCGGCCGCCTCAAAAGCGGCGCGGCGATGGGCGGAGGCCGCAATCACCAGCACGATCTGCTCGCCCGGCGCGACCAGCCCGTGGCGATGGATCGCAACGAGGCCCCGGAGCGGCCAGCGCCCCGCCGCCTCCTCGGCGACGCGGGCGATCTCGGCCTCAGCCATGCCGGGATAATGCTCCAGCTCGAGCGCCTTCAGTCGCCCGCCCTCGTCGCGGCAGAGCCCGGCGAAGCTGACGACGGCGCCGATATCGCTGCGGCCGGCCGTGAGCGCCGCGATCTCGGCCGAGAGATCGAAATCCTCGCGCTGGATGCGGATGACGGGCGTCATGGCTCCACCTGTCATTCCGGGGCCGCGCGCAGCGCGGAACCCGGAACCCATGACTGGGCGTAGTGGATTGGATTGCGCATCGACAGAGGCTCACCCGGTCGTGGGTTCCGGGTTCGCGCCTTCGACGCGCCCCGGAATGACAATGGGGCGGCGCGCACCATCATCCCCCCGTCATCGGCGGGAAGAAGGCGATTTCGCTGGCGCCAGTGATCACCGCATTCGGCTTGACGTGGTGGTGGTCGATCGCGGCGCGCACGATCGCCTCGTTCTCGAAAGCGGCCTCGTAGCCCTCGTCGCGGGTCTTCAGCCAGCGCACCAGATCGGCGATCGTCTCCGTACCGGCAGGCGGCGCGACGGTCTCCTCGGAGACACCAATGCGCTCGCGAACCCAGGCGAAATAGACCAGCTTCACAGTGCGAGCCTGGGTTGGCGCTTGCGTCATGGCGTGCGCGTATCTTCCTCGACGAGGTGGCGGATGCCGGCGTTGAAATAATCCCAGCCGGTATAGATCGTCAGTCCGGCCGCGATCCAGAGCATGACGATGCCGATCTGCGTATTGTGAGGCAGCACCGTGTCGCCCGCGGGGCCGGCGACGAGGAAGCCGAGCGCCAGCAATTGCGTTGCGGTCTTCCATTTCGCGACCCTGCTGACGGGCACGCTGACTTTCAGCTCCGCCAGGAATTCGCGCAGGCCCGAGACCAGGATCTCGCGGCAGAGAATGACGATCGCGGCCCAGATCGCCCAGCCCTTGATCGTCTCGGTATGGACCAGCATCAGGAGCAGGGCGCAGACGAGCAGCTTGTCGGCGATGGGATCGAGCATGCGGCCGATCGCCGATTGCTGGCTCCAGGCGCGTGCGATCCAGCCGTCGAGATAGTCGGTGACGGCTGCCAGCACATAAACGGCGAGTGCGATCCAGCGGACCCAGTCGTCCTTGGGCCAGAACAGCAGGCCGACCAGCGCCGGAATCGCCAGGATCCGGCCGTAGGTCAGGAGGTTTGGCAGCGACCAGGGGCCCCGCCGCCTTATGGCTTCTGGAAGAATCGTCACGGGCACCACCAAAGCAGTGCGGTTGTGACAGCGTCAACACGCAAGGATGCGAGGTCGCAAATACGTTCAAGCATCATGAAAGAATTCATGCACGGCCTTCGCGGTGGCGGCGTTGACGCCGGGGGTGCGCATCAGGTCGTCGAGCTTGGCGCGCTGGATCGCCTTCACCGTGCCGAAATGCAGCAAAAGCGCGCGTTTGCGCGAGGGGCCGATGCCGGGAATCTCGTCGAGCGGGTTCGTCATCGTGTCGCGCTTGCGCTTGGCCCTGTGGGTGCCGATGGCGAAACGGTGCGCCTCGTCGCGCAGCCGCTGGATGAAATAGAGCGCGGGATCGCGCGGCGGCAGCTTGAAGGGCTCGCGGCCGGCCATGAAGAAGGTCTCGCGCATGGCGTTGCGGTCGGCGCCCTTGGCGATGGCGACGAGCGGAATGTCGGTTGCGCCGAGCTCGGCCATGATTTTCCGCGCCGCTTCGAACTGCCCCTTGCCGCCGTCGACGATGACGAGATCGGGGCGGGAGGGGAAGGCGATGTCGTCGGCCTCATCCTCCCGCGCCGCTTGTTGGGGCGCTTCCCTTCCCCCTTGTGGGGAAAGGAGAGGGATGGGGGGCGTACCGCTTGGTGAGCCCTCGCCAAGCGGTACGCCCTCCACCTCCAGCTCCTCCCCACCAGGGGGAGGAGAGTCGGTCGAGGTTGTCGGATTCGTACCCGCTTCCTTCGCCAACCGCGCGAACCGCCGCTGCAGCACCTCGCGCATCATGCCGAAATCGTCGCCCGCGATGGTGTCGGCCGAGATGTTGAAGGTGCGGTAATGGCTCTTCATGAAGCCGTCCTTGCCGGCGACGATCATGCCGCCGACCGCATTAGTGCCCATGATGTGCGAGTTGTCGTAGACCTCGACGCGGCGCGGGGGCTTCTCGATGCCGAAGGCGGCGCCCAGCGCCGCCAGCAGCGATTGCTGGCCGGCATTGTCGGCGAGCTTGCGGGAGAGCGCCTCGCGGGCATTCTTCTGGGCGTGGGCGACGAGATCGTATTTCTCGCCGCGCTTGGGTGCGGCGACCTCGACCTTGCGGTTGGCGCGGGTCGAGAGCGCCTGGGCGATCAGCTCGATCTCCTCGACAGGGTGGGAGAGCAGCACGAGGCGCGGCGGCGGCTTGTCGTCGTAGAACTGGCTGACCACGGAGGCCAGGACCTCCGCCGGGGTCAGGCTCTTGTCGGCGCGCGGAAACAGCGCCCGATTGCCCCAGTTCTGGTGGTTGCGGAAGAAGAAGATCTCGACGCAGAACTGCCCAGCCTGCTCGTCGATGGCGAAGACGTCCGCCTCTTCGACATCTTGCGTGTTGATGTCCTGCCCGGCCTGCACGGCCGAGAGCGCCGCGAGCCGGTCGCGATAGCGCGCCGCCTTCTCGAATTCGAGCTCCTCGGCAGCCTCCTGCATGCGGGCGGACAAGGTCTGCTTCACGGTCGATGAGCGCCCCGACAGGAAATCGCGGGCCTGGCTGGCGAGGCCCTGATAGTCGGGGATCGAGATCTCCCCAGTGCAGGGTCCGGAGCAGCGCTTGATCTGGAAAAGCAGGCAGGGTCGGGTGCGGTTCTCGTAGAATGAGTCGGTGCAGGAGCGCAGCAGGAAGGCTTTCTGGAGCGCATCGATGGTGCGCGTCACCGCCCAGACCGAGGCGAAGGGGCCGAAATAATCGCCCTTGCGCTGGCGCGAGCCGCGATGCTTGGCGATCTGCGGCGCCTCGTGGTCGCCGCTGAGCAGGATATAGGGGAACGACTTGTCGTCACGCAGCAGCACATTGTAGCGCGGCCGCAATTGCTTGATCAGGTTGGATTCGAGCAGCAGTGCCTCGGCTTCGGTGCCGGTGGTGACGAACTCCATATTCGCCGTCTCGGCGATCATGCGCGCGACGGCGTTGGTGTGGGCCATGCCGCGGGCATAGGCCGTGACCCGGTTCTTCAGGTTCTTGGCCTTGCCGACATAGAGCACCTCGCCGGCACGATCGAACATGCGGTAGACGCCGGGCTTGCCCGGCAGATGCCTGGCGAAGCCGGCGATCACCTCGATGCCGTGCTTTAGCGCGCCGGGAGTTGCCTCTGTGAGATCAGCCGCAGGCGCGGGAAGCGGGAGGCTTTCCTCCTCATCCTCCATCTCGGCATCCGGCAGGTCGTCTGGACGTTCGCGATTCATGCCACGCATGTAGGACGTGATGCGGGTTTCGTCATGTCAGGAGCGTGCGATTCTCGATTTCGGCGGCCGACCCTTCGAGAGATTGCATTGAGGCATCGCCTGTCCCAAAAGTCGATTCCGGGCTGGTTCCCAGGCTCGGAGCGCCAAAGAAGCATGGGGCGATCCTCTCCGTCGTCATTGGCCGATATAAGGCCGGTCGATTCCTCAGCTTCGAGACAGAACGGAAAGCTCAGCTCATGTGGCAAGATCTCAAGGCGCGGCTGGGTGGCCTTGTCCTCATCGCACTCGGGCTGGGCCTGGGCTGGTACTTCGTCCTGGGGCCGCTTCAGGAAGCTCGGCAGGGCGTGCCGGAAGTGCGGTATTTCCTCAAGATCTTCGCGATCGTGCCGCTTTGCATCATCTGCGGACTGGGTTTCGTCCTGTTCGGGGAGAGGCTCAAATATGCCGACGCTTCACGTCAGAACCTGACCGCGACCGGCTGGTTCATGTTCGTGCTCATCGCGGTGGCGACCGCGGCCGGCTTCTGGTGGTTCAAGGAGCAGTTCGCGGCGCTCGGCTATCGCTGAGCGTTGAAGAACGAATGGCCGCCTCGCCCATGCGGGCGGCCAAATCCAGGCGACAGGCTTCAGCAAGCAGACAGATCCAACGGCGCGCTCACACTGCGGCGATGCAGTCGATCTCGATGTCGAACGGCCCGAACCAGGCCGGCACGCAGAGAAAGATGCGGGCTGGCGGGTCCTTGGGAAAGTAGCGCGCATAGACCGCGTTCACGGCCGCGAACTGTTCGACTGAGGTGCAATAGACATTGCATTTCAGCACATTCTCCAGCGACGAGCCGGCGGTTTCGAGACAGAGTTTCATCTGGTCCAGGACGATCTCGGTCTGGCGTTCGACCGAGGCCTGGAGGATCTCGCCGGTCGCCGGATCGAAGGGCGGAATGCCGGAGAGATAGAGCGTGTCGCCATGGCGGACCAGTGTCGAGACCGGCACCTTCAGGCGCTCGCCCCAGCTCGAGAACGGTTCGACGCGGATGATTTCTCGTTTCATGGGGCGGCTCCGAGCCTTGCTTTCGGGGGTGTCTTGCGTTCGGGGAATTCTTGCGTTCCGGGGTATCTTGCGTTCCGGCGCTGTTGTGCAGAGCTTAGAGGAAACCGGCGTCGTTGCGACGCCGAACGCTACGGCCTGCGCCGAAGGATGGGAGATCGATCATGACCGCAGAGGACAACCAGCGCATCGTTCTGGCCTCCCGCCCCACCGGCCGGCCGCGCCCGAGCGATTTCCGGCTTGAGCACGCCGCGATTCCTACGCCGGCTGACGGACAAGTGCTGTTGCGTATCCTCTATCTCTCGCTCGACCCCTATATGCGCGGGCGGATGAGCGCTGCGAAATCCTACGCCGCGTCCGTCGAGATCGGCCAGGTCATGGAAGGCGGCACGGTCGCGGAGGTGCTGGAGAGCCGCCATCCCGACTTCAAGCCCAGCGATATCGTGCTCTCCCATTCCGGCTGGCAGTCCCATGCGGTGGCTGGCGGCCCTCATCTGCGCAAGCTCGATCCCACTGTGGCGCCTGTTACGACAGCGCTGGGTGTGCTCGGCATGCCGGGTTTCACCGCCTATGCCGGCCTTTTGACGATCGGCCAGCCCAAGCCGGGCGAGACCGTGGTCGTGGCGGCGGCGAGCGGGCCGGTCGGCTCTGCCGTCGGCCAGATCGCCCGGATCAAGGGCGCTCGCGCCGTGGGCATCGCCGGCGGCGAGAGGAAATGCGCCTTCATCCGCGAGACCTTCGGCTTCGATGCTGTCATCGATCACAGCGCTCCCGATTTTGCGGCGCAACTGGCGGCGGCCTGTCCCGGTGGCGTCGACGTCTATTTTGAGAATGTCGGCGGCAAGGTCTGGGACGCGATCTTTCCGTTACTGAATACGTTTGCCCGGATCCCGGTCTGCGGCCTTGTCGCCCAGTACAACAGCGAGGGCGATTTCGAAGGACCCGACCGGCTGCCGGTCGTCATGCGCCAGGTGCTGTCCAAAAGCCTGACGATCCGTGGCTTCATCCAGCGCGAATTCGTCGCGCAGCGCCCGGCTTTCGAACAGGAGATGCCGCGCTGGATCGCTGACGGCGCGTTGAAATACAAGGAGGACATCGTCGAGGGGCTGGCCAATGCGCCCGAGGCCTTCATCGGCCTGCTCGAGGGTCAGAATTTCGGCAAGCTGATCGTCAAAATTTGAGAGCCGCCCGACGGGACATCTCTCAAGCGACCTTCATATCGTCCACGGATTGACTACAGGCACGCCAGCCGCTTCGAAGCGGGTGGTGTCGCGCGTTGCAACGGTCAAACTGTGAGCTGCCGCGATCGCCGCGATGTAGCCATCGACGGTGGCGATCGCCTTGCCGTTCGCGCGCGCCTTTGCGCGCAGGGATGCGTAGGCGCTTGCGGCTGAGATGTCGAAAGCCAGAATGCGGCCCTCGAACAGAGGCAATACGTCCCGCTCCAACCGTGTCTGAAGCTGGCTCCTGCGCCGTCCGGCGGGAAGCGCAGCAATCCCGAACAGAAGCTCCGCGAGCCCGATTGCCGACAGGCAGAGCGTTTCGATGGCCTGCGCATCGAGCCAGCGCAGCACTGCTGGGTCTGGGTTTGCCTTGAGCGGCTCGGAGACGACGTTGGTGTCGAGCAAGATCATTCGAAGCGCATCGGCTCGGAGATCGATCTGTCTCGAAGGCCATCCGTTTCGAAACCGCCAATCTCCTGGCCGATCTCGGCGAGTAACGAGCCGAGCTTGACGGGGGCGGGCGAACTGACCGCGGCATCGAGAATGAGCCGAATCTCCGCTTCTGTGCTGCGGCCGTGACGAGCCGCCCGCAGTTTCAGCGCCCGGTGGGTTTCCGCAGAGAGCTGGCGAACGGTGACGGATGGCATTGTCAGCATCCTTTCCGATAATATCAATGCTATCATTATATCATCAATGATTGCATTGTCGATCCCACTATCCTGGGCGCGGCCCCCTTGACCCTGCCTCATTCAGATGGCCATCAACATCCGCCCGTCCACCGGACCCTTTGCCCATGCCCGTCTTCGCCATTCCCTTCCCGGTGATCGACCCGGTTGCGCTGTCGATCGGCCCGCTTACGGTGAAGTGGTACGGGCTCGCCTATGTCGCGGGTCTGCTCGGCGGCTGGTGGTATTCGCGCCGGCTGGTCTCGGCTGATCCGCTTTGGGCCGGGAGGTCGCGGCCGAAGGCGGAAGAGCTCGACGACATGATATTGTTCGTGGCGCTCGGTGTCGTGCTCGGTGGGCGGCTCGGCTTCGTGTTGTTCTACGATCTGCAGCGCTATCTCTCCCGCCCGCAGGACATCATCGCGATCTGGCAGGGCGGCATGTCCTTCCATGGCGGACTGCTTGGAGCGGCGACCGGCCTGTGGCTGTTTGCGAAACGGCGCGGCTATCCGGTGCTGGCGATGTTCGATCTCGCCTCCGCCGTCGTGCCGATCGGTTTGTTCCTCGGCCGCATCGCCAATTTCATCAATGCCGAGCTTTGGGGGCGGCCGGCGCCCGGGCTGCCCTGGGGCATGGTCTTCCCCAATGCCGGGCCGCTGCCGCGCCATCCGAGCCAGCTCTACGAGGCTTTTGCGGAGGGCCTGCTGCTGTTTATCCTGCTCGCGCTGGTCGTGAGGCTTGGCGGCTTGAAGCGGCCGGGGCTGGTCGCTGGCGTCTTCGGCATGGGCTATGCGGTTGCGCGCATCGTCTGCGAGTTCTTCCGCGAGCCCGATCCGCAGCTCGGCTTCCTGTTCGGCGGCAATGTCGACGCGCTGAGTGGCGGCGTCACCATGGGCATGCTGCTCTCGCTGCCGCTCTTCCTCGCCGGACTCGCGCTGGTGCTGCGGGCGAGGCGCGCCCATCAGACGTCAGCCGGCTCTAGCGCGTGAGTGCGCTCAAGGCCGAGCTTGCCGGCCTGATCCGTGAGGAGGGACCGATCAGCGTCTCGCGCTACATGGCGCTCTGCCTCGGCCACCCCAGCCATGGCTACTATATGAAGCGCGATCCCTTCGGCGCGCAGGGTGATTTCACGACCGCGCCCGAGATCAGCCAGATGTTCGGCGAGCTGATCGGGCTCTGGGCGGCGCATGTCTGGCAAGCGATGGGCGCGCCGGCCTCGCTGCGATTGATCGAGCTCGGGCCGGGGCGCGGCACGCTGATGGCCGACGTCCTGCGCGCGACGAAAATCGTTCCCGGCTTTCGCGAGGCTGCCTCTGTCCACCTCGTCGAGACCAGCCCGGCGTTGCGCGAAGTGCAGGCGCGAACACTGGCAGGATTGGCCGCACCGGTCTGGCATGACGGCATCGCGACGGCGCTGGATGGCCCGGTGCTCGTCCTCGCCAATGAATTCCTCGACGCACTGCCGCTCGACCAGTTCGTGATGACGCCGCAGGGCTGGCGCGAGCGTCTGGTCGGGCTCGATGCAGCGGGCGAACTGGGCTTTGGCCTGTCGACGGTCGACGCCGGGCCGTCGCCGGCTGCGCCGCAGGGCGCGTTTCTCGAGCAGCCGCTTGCGGCGCTCGATATCGTCGCAGTGCTTGCCCGTCATCTTGCCGAGGCAGGCGGGGTGGCGCTGCTGATCGATTATGGCTCAATCCGGTCCGGCTTTGGCGACACGCTCCAGGCGATGAAGAGCCACGCCTTCACGCCGCCGCTCAGCGAGCCGGGCGAGGCCGATCTTACCGTCCATGTCGATTTTGCGCGTGTGGCGCAGGCCGGCCTGTCGTCGGGCGCAGCGGCGCATGGTCCTGCGACCCAGCGTGATTTCCTGCTGGCGCTGGGCTTGGGCGCGCGCGCGCAGGCGCTGTCGCACAAGGCCAGCCGCGACCAGGGGGCGGCGATCTCTGCCGCTTTCGACCGTCTCACCGAACAGGGCGCGACCGGCATGGGCGAATTATTCAAGGTTTTGGCGCTATCGCATCGGAACCTGCCGCCGCTGCCCGGATTTGACCTTCATCGGCTGCCAGAGCAGGCCTGAAGCCCGCTGCCCTAGAGCTCACTCTTCGATGAGAGACGGATTCAGATTTTGGATGGGATCACTCTGTGGTTCCATCCAAAATCATCCGGCTCCAGCAGATGCAACCGGATCCGACGATGTTCATCACCTCCCCCGATCTCGCCAATGAAACCGGCATCCGCCACGCCTTCTTCACCCGCGAGGGTGGCGTCTCGACCGGGATCTTCGCGTCGCTGAATGGCGGTCTGGGCTCGTCGGACGAGCCTGCGGCCATCGTCGAGAACCGGGCGCGCATGGCGGCCCATCTCAAGGTCGCGCCCGATCATCTGGTCAGCCTCTACCAGGTGCATTCGGCCGATGTTGAGGTCGTGACCGGTCCCTGGCCGGGCGAAAAACCCAAGGCGGACGCGATGGTGAGCGCGGCCCATGGCGTTGCGCTCGGGGTGTCGAGCGCCGATTGCGGGCCGATCCTCTTCGCCGATAGCGAGGCGCGCGTCATCGGCGCGGCGCATTCCGGCTGGAAGGGCGCCTTCACCGGCGTCGTCGCCGCGACGGTGACGGCGATGGAGAAGCTCGGGGCAAGGCGCGAGCGCATCCTGGCCGTGCTTGGCCCGACGATCAGCGCCAAGGCCTATGAGGTCGGTCCCGAATTCGTCGAGCGCTTCAAGGCCATGAATCCGACCTATGCGCGCTTCTTCGCGGCCTCGGAGCGGCCGGCCCACGCCATGTTCGATCTGCCCGCCTTCATCGGGCTTCGGGCGCAGGAAGCCGGCATCGGCCGCTTCGTCGATCTCGGCCTTTGCACCTATAGCGACGAGCAGCGCTTCTTCAGCTATCGCCGCACGACTCACCGCTCGGAGGCGGATTATGGCCGGTTGATTTCGGCGATCACGCTCGATTGACCGGTAAGGGCGAGTATTTTCCCTTGTTTCGATCAGGAGTTGCATAGATTCGCGGACGGAGTCATCGTTCCCGTGCCACGTGGGGTGGCATCTTGGGGGGAACATGGAACAGATCTTGATGAACCTCGTCGCCGGAGCCATCGGCGGAAACGCAGCGGGCAAGGCCACTCCGACCTTCGATCTCGGCACATTGGGCAATACCATCTCCGGCCTCGTCGGCGGCGGCGTCCTCGGCCAGATCATTCCGCTCGTCCTGCCAGCCCTCGCAACGGCGGTGCAAGGCGGCAGCTTCAGCGTGGGCAGCATCGTCACCAACCTGATCGCCGGCGGCGCCGGCGGCGCCATCCTGACCGCCATCATCGGCGCAGTGAAGAACAAGGCGGCCTGAGCCGCCTGCGGCGGCTGGTCTGGCGGGCTGCCGCTGGAAAGATACGAGGCTGATTTTATCCGACACGAGAGCAATTTCCGATCCGATTGGATCGGAAATTGCTCTTTTTACGCGTTTTCTTCACGCGAACCGGTAGCCACTTCGCTCGAAAACGCTCTAACGCAGCAAGGGCGCGCTCCCAGAGTCCATAACAGCCTCTCGATTGGGCGCGCCCTTGTTTCGTCGTACCGAAGGATCGTAGCTTCGTTTGCCTCCAACGAGTTGAGACAAGCATGCCCCGCTCCATCGATTATTATTTCACGCTGCTCTCGCCCTGGACCTATCTCGGTCACTCCGCTTTCGTCGCGATGGCGCGGCGGCATGGCTGCACGGTCGTGTACAGGCCGACGCCGCTGCGCATGGTTTTCGACGAGACCGGCGGCCTGCCTTTGCCGAAGCGTCATCCGGTGCGCCAGCGCTATCGCATCCTCGAACTCCAGCGCTGGCGCGAAAAGCGCGAGCTGCCGCTGGTGCTCTATCCGCAGCATTTCCCATTCGACGTCTCGCTGGCGGACCGGGTCGTGATCGCGATTCGGGAAGCGGGGGGCGATCCTTCCGTTTTCGTGGGAGAGGTGCTCGCCGGCGTCTGGGCGCGGGATGAGGATTTGTCGCAGCGGGATCTGATCGCCGGTATCGCCGATGCGGCGGGCTTCAATGGTGCCGCTCTGCTTGAGACCGCCGACAGCGAGGCCGTGCTTCAGATCTATGCGGCGACGATCAACAGCGCCATCACCGCTGGCGTCTTCGGCGCGCCGAGCTATGTGCTGGATGGCGAGGTGTTTTGGGGGCAGGACCGCCTCGAATTGCTGGACGATGCCTTGAGTAGCCAGCGCGCGGCCTATCGCGACGATGCGCAGGTCTGAATCCGTCTCTCATTATGTGATAGAGAACGCGTTGTCCGATCAGGTTGCATCGCAACCTGATCGGCGCGTGCCCTAGCGGCGCGCGGGCGGATGCTCAGCTGACGATATCGGGCGTACGCCAGCCGAGATGCTGGCCGGCGTCGACCGCGATCATCTGTCCGGTCACCGAGCGTGCCCGGGCGAGGTAGAGCACGGCCTCGGCGATCTCCGCCGCGTCGACCTTGTGCCGGAGCAGGGTTCCGGCGATCTCCGCTTCCATCAGCGCGGCGCCATCATGCGAATTGGGCAGGGTCGGGCCGGGGCCGACGGCGTTGACGCGGATATGCGGCGCCAGCGCCTGAGCCATGGTCTGCGTCGCCGTCAGCAGGGCGGCTTTGCTCAGGGTGTAGGAGTAATATTGCGGCGTCAGTTTCCAGACGCGCTGGTCGATGATGTTGATGATCGCGCCATCGGTCCCGGCGGGCAGGCGGTTGGCCATTGCGCCGGCGAGCACCGAAGGCGCGCGCAGATTGATCGAGAACTGCCGGTTCCAGGTCGGCACGTCGATGGTGCGGACATCGTCGAGCAGGAAGCTTGATGCGTTGTTGACGAGCAGGGTGACCGGGCCGAGCACCGCCTCTACCGCTGGCAGAATCGCTTCGACAGCAACGGGATCGGCAAGGTCGGCGGGAATCACACAGGCCTGGACGCCTTGTGCCACCAGGCTGGCGGCCAGCGCGTCCGCCTCCTCGCGTGCGCTGCTGCAATGGATCGCGACGACATAGCCCGCCTCCGCCAGGCGCTCGACGATGGCGCGGCCGATCCGCTTCGCGCCCCCGGTGACCAGTGCGACCTCAGCCATCGCGGCCATCCGCGGGTTTCGTTGAGGCGCGACGTTGCAGCCGCCGCTCCCAATGCTTGGCGACGCGGAGATAACGATAGAAGGCGTAGTTCATCGCCGTCATGAAGCCGTAGACGCCGCGCAGCGCATGGCGACGGCCGATATAGGCCTTGATGAAGTTGGCGGGAAATTCTGCGACGAGCCGGAACACGGACAAGGTCGCGTTGCGCCGGTCGAGATCGTCGGCCTGCGCGTCGCTATAGCCGTTGAGCTTGTCCATCTGCTCGCCGAGCGACCGGACGGAATAGTGATGCACCGTGCCCTTCAGCCGCGCGACGCGGGCATCCGGCGCAAGATCGACGCGGTCATGGACCGGTGAGGGCGAATAGCGGCCCTTCGCCTTGCGGTAGAGCCGCACCGGCGAAAGCGCGTAAGCGAAGCGATGCGGCGCGGGCTCGCCGGGGAAGATCTCAGCGATGCGCAGCTTATAGGCGTCGGCGGCGGGCTGGCCCTGGCTGAAGAGCTCCGCGATCTCGGTCGCGAGATCGGCCGGCACGACTTCGTCGGCATCGAGATTGAGCAGCCAATCATGGCGGCAGAGATCCTCGGCGAAGCGCTTCTGCGGGCCGTAACCCGGCCAGGGATTAAAGACGACGCGCGCGCCGAGGCCTTCGGCGATGGCCTGGGTGCCGTCTGTCGAGCCGGAATCGACCACGAGGATGTCGTCGCTCAGCGCGCGAACAGCCTCAATTGTCCGTGCGATGCGATCGGCCTCGTCGCGCGTGATGATGAAAATCGAAAGAGGCGGCACCCGCGGTATCTCATTCTGTGATTGGTCGTTTCCGGCTTAAGCACGCGTCGCCGATACCGGCAAGCGGGTCGGTGAGAGCCCTGCGCCAGGAGCAGTGGAACCTTACGACAAGACCGGCGCTATGCGTTTGGAAGGGTGGGGCGTTTCAAAAGTGTATTAGTATTCAATTTACTATTCAGCGTGCTTTAACAGTGATTAATCTGGATTAATGCTTTTGCCGTAGTCATCCCCATTCGTGCCGCATTTCTGCCTCGGTCTGCAAGCCTGATGTGCTTCCAACGCAACAGACAAAGGCGCGGGATCGTCTTATATACGGTTCATCGAATTCACCCGCCGCGCCTCAAGCCGGCACTAGCGACGACTAAGGAGTATACCATGAAGAACTATCTGCTTTCGAGCGTCGCGGCTCTGGGCCTCGTCGCCGCCGGCGCCGCCTCCGCCGCTGACCTGCCGTCCCGCAAGGGCCCGGTCGTTGCCCCGATCTACGCTCCGATCTTCACCTGGACCGGCTTCTACGTCGGTGTGAACGCCGGCTACGGCTTCGGCAACTATGACGTCAAGGGCGCCGCCACCAACACGCTCGGCGATCCCGATGGCTTCGTCGGCGGTGGTCAGATCGGCTACAACTACCAGATCGGCCAGATCGTTCTCGGCCTCGAGACCGACCTGCAGTACTCGGACATGAAGTCCAGCCGCGTGAACACGATCGGCGGCACCAACAAGGGCGAGCTCGAGTACTTCGGCACCGTCCGCGGTCGCGTCGGCTATGCCATGGACCGGTTCCTGCCCTACGTCACCGGCGGTTTCGCCTATGGCCAGAACAAGATCACGGTCAGCGGTCTCGGCCTCTCCACCTCCGACGACGCCACGCATTACGGCTACACCGTCGGTGCTGGTCTGGAATACGCCTTCACCAACAACCTGACCGCCAAGGTCGAATATCTCTACACGGACCTCGGCGAGAAGCGCTACTTCACCAACGCTGGCGTCGGCACCAAGGTCAGCAACGACTTCTCGGTCATCCGCGCCGGCCTGAACTACAAGTTCTAGTCTCAATCCCCTCACGGGGCTTGATGAACCCGGTGGCTTCGGCCACCGGGTTTTTTGTTGTCTGGAGCGCTGTCGTGTTCGGGCTTGCGTCATCCTGACACGCGCCTCGGAAGGCGAGGGTCTAAGACGGAAAACGCGCCGTCATCCCGGATGACAGCGCGTTTTCAGCAGAAGACAGGCCGCGTTTGCGGCGCCGAGTCGCGGGGTCGTTCAGCCCTTGAAGCGGGTCGCCTCGAAGGCCGGCACCTTCGCCGCGAAGGCATCGAGCCAGGCGACAAGCGCCGGATACTCGGCGCGCCATGTCCCGGCGAAGCGCAGATCGAGATAGCCGAGCGCGCAGGCGAGCGCGATCTCGCCGATGCGCGGCCGGTCGGGATAGGCGGGAGGCGTGACTTCCAGGGCGATGAGCGCCCGCGAGACCTTGCCCGCCTGATTGGCGACCCATGCCGCGTTGCGGCCTTCCTCGGGACGGAAGCGGGTCTCATAGACTTGCAGCAGCGCCGCGTCGCAGATGCCGTCGGCCAGCGCCTGCAGGCGCTGTTGCGGGAACCTGGCCTCACCGGCCGGGATGATTTTGCCGCCACCGGCGAGATGGTCGAGATAGTCGACGATGACGCGCGAATCAAACAGCGTCGTGCCGTCCTCCAGCACCAGCGTCGGGATCTTGCCGAGCGGGTTCTGCTGGCGCAGCGGGTCGGCCGGGTCGTTGGTGTCGGCGGCGACGATCTCGATTGTGTCCATCAGGCCGAGTTCGAGCGCGGCGATCTTGACCTTGCGGCCGAAGGGAGAGGCGGGCGAGGAGCGCAAGGTCAGCATCGGTCGTATCCTGGTCGTGGGAGAAAGGCAGGCAAAGGGGTTGGTCAGCCGTCCGGGCGGATCGGCTCGCAAAGGTAGCGTGGGCTCGGCCCCTGCGCGAGACGTTCGGTCAAGGCAGGCAGCAAAATCGCGGCCTCCTCCGCCAGTTTCCAGGGCGGATTGACGACGAGCAGGCCCGTCGCGCTCAGGCCTCCGGCGGCTTCGGGGCGATCGACATCGATCTCGAGGCGCAGCAGCCGCCCGATGCCCGCAGCCAGGATGGCGCTGGTGAGATTGGCGACGGCGACGCGGTCCTTGACCGGATACCAGAGCGCATAGATCCCGTTGGGCCATTTGCGGTGAGCGGCGATGAACTCCGCCTCCAACGTCGCGAATTCGTCCTTCTCCTCGAAGGGCGGGTCGATCAGCACGAGGCCGCGTCGTTCCTTCGGCGGCACATTGGCGCGCAGGACGTTCCAGCCGTCGATCGCCAGCGCCTTGCAGCGCGAATCGCGCCCGAGTACGGCGGCGAGCTTCTTATGCGTGTGCTCGTGCAGTTCGGCTGCGATCAGACGGTCGTCGGCGCGCATGGCGTGGCGGCAAAGCCAGGGCGAGCCGGGATAGGCGTCCGCGCCATAAAGCGCGCGCGCTCCGGCAAGCGCATTGCGCCAGGGCTTCAGCAGCTCTTCGACGGCCGGCGATAGCGGCGAACGGTCGATCCGGGCGACGCCGTCCTTCCACTCATGGGTGCGCAGCGCTTCTTCCGAGCCGAGATCGTAGCGGCCGGCTCCGGCGTGGGTGTCGATGACGCGATAGGGCGTGTCCTTGGCGTTCAGATGCGCCAGGATGCGTGTCAGCATGACATGCTTGAGGACGTCGGCGAAATTTCCGGCGTGGAAGCCGTGACGATAGTTCATCGCGCGCTCTTACGCGGGTTTTGCGTCCGTGTCAGCGCCAGTGAGATCGTCGGCTTCGCCTCCTCGCAATGACGACTCAGCGCGGCGCGACGACAGTGATGTCGCGGGTGCGGCAGCCGGAACGATCGACCTCCTGGCAGGTCTGGAAATTGCGCAGATCCTTGCTGAAGCAGATGCGCACCTCCTGCAGCACGCCGCGCTTGCAGCCGACCGACATCATATCGGTGCGCAAGCCCGGATTGGCGGCCACAAAAGCGCGCTCGATGTCGAGCGCCGTCCAGTTCTGGTCGCTATCGGCTTTCGCCAGGGTGGGCGGGATCGCGACCTTGTCGCGGGCGCGGCGGATATCGGCGAAATAGTCGCTCGGGCTCGAGCCCGAGCAGGTGCCGTGCTTGCGCCATTCATAGCGGGCGAGGCTTTCGCTCGGGAATAGGCCTTGCGCCTGGTCGAACACCATGCGCGACGGGGTGCGGCCGGACGGGCCGCAATCGCTGGGGTAGCCGCGCTCATATTGCGGCCACAGGCCATGCACGACGAAGCGCAGATTGGCGCCGCTGGCGCATTGCTCGCGATTGCGGTCGCTGCCGCCGTCGAGTTCGCAGAAGCCCGGCGACCAGGACAGCGCCAACACATAGAAATCGAAATCGCCAGGCTCGGCGCCGCGGTTGTTGCGGCCTTGCGCCAGTGCCGGCAGGCCAGAAAGAATCAGGCCGGTAAGGAGCGTGGCGATGAGGCGCAGCATGGTCATGGCGCGCGGTCAGCCGTTCAGGGCCGCGCCATCTTGCAGTCCGGCGCATAGGAGCGATGCCGGTCGAGCCCGTTGACACACCAGTTGACGTTCCAAGTGTAGCCGAACAGGCCGAGGCTCTGGCGCACGGAATAATCGACGCGGTGCAGGCTGCCATCGTTCAGCGCGACGCGCCCGGTGCAGAAGCGGCGCGGGATGAAGTCATCGCCCCAGGGCCTGAAGGCGACAGGCGCGATGCGGTCATAGGTCACGACCTGGAGCGGCCCCCAGAACTTGGCCTCGCGCGAGTTGAACCAACTGCTGAGCTGGCCCAGCACCGCAGGATCCTCGCAGGCCGGCAGATTGCCGTCCATCGGGATGACACGGTTCTCGGCGATGTCGGACGGCGCGACATGCCGGCGGCTCGATGCCTCGGCAGGCAGTACAGCCGTCAGGCAAGCGAGAGAGAGCAGGGCGGTTCGCAGCAAAGCGCGGCGCATGGGAGCAAAGCCTCGTGCAGGTGGGCGAGATTATGGTGCACGATGGCTGGCGGCGGAGTCGGGGTCAAGGCGCTCGCATGCGCATTGGGCCTGCTGGGCATGCGCTGTTGCATTTCGATCCGGTCTGGCGCGGCCGGGCCGGATCGTGGCAACTTCGTCAAGTGCGCAGGAGGATGGAATGACCGCGACCTTCGATGATCCCACGGCCCGGATCGAGGATCCGGCCGAGTTGCGGAGCCATGTGGGAGCGGTCGCTCCGCTCGCCGAACGCAAGGTCTTGAATCATCTCGACCAGTTCTGCCGCGACTTCATCGCGCTCTCGCCCTTTCTCGTGCTGGCGAGCGCGGACGAGGCCGGGCGCGCCGATGCCAGCCCGCGCGGTGATGCGCCCGGATTCGTCCGCGTGCTGGACGACAACACCCTGCTGATCCCGGACCGGCGCGGCAACAATCGGGTCGACAGTTTCGCAAACATCCTGTCGGCGGCCGGCGTCGGCCTGATCTTCATGGTGCCGGGCATCAGCGAGACCTTGCGCGTGAATGGACCGGCACGGGTGACGCGCGACCCGGCGCTGCTGGAGCCGTCGACGGTTCAGGAACGGCCACCGACGACCGGGCTCCTGGTCGCGGTCGAGGAGGCATTCTTCCATTGCGGGAAGGCGCTGATCCGCTCGAAGCTCTGGGACCCGGCATCGCAGGTCGAGCGCGGCAGCTTCCCGACGCTTGGCCGCATCGTCGCGGAGCAGACCAAAGTGATCGGAGTCGCGGAGCTGGAGGCGACCCTGGACGAGGGTTATCGCACCCGGTTGTATTGAGGGATGCCGGACGAGCGTGGTCTCCGGGCCGCGTGCGATGCGCCCCGGAGCTTTGTGCTGTTCGTCAGCGGCGGCTGCGCGAACGGATCTGGTAGGCGTCGTAATTGAACTCGGCGACCTGTTGCCAGAGCAATTGCTCGTTGCGATACGCCATCATGTGGTCATGCAGCTTCTTGAACATCGGGTTCTTGGCGCCGATCTCTTCGTAGAGTTCGCTCGCCGCCTTGGCGCAGGCATCCAAGATCTCGGGCGAGAAAGCCCGCAACTGCGTACCCGACGCGATCAGACGCCTGATCGCAGCGGGGTTGACGTCGTCATATTTGGCGATCGTCAGGGAATTGGCCTGATGCGCGGCGGCGACGAAGATCGCCTTGTCGGTGGCGCTGAGTTCGTTCCATTTCGACCGGTTGATCATCAACAGGATGGCCGATGCGCCTTCCCACCAGCCGGGGTAGTAATAATAGGGCGCGACACGGCTGAAGCCGAGCTTCTCGTCGTCATAGGGCCCGACCCATTCCGCTGCGTCGATGGTGCCGCGTTCCAGCGCCGGATAGATGTCGCCGGCGGCGATCTGCTGGGGCACGGCGCCGAGCTTCGCGATGACCTGGCCGGCGAGGCCGCCGATCCGCATCTTGAGGCCCTTGAGATCGTCGACCGTTTTGATCTCCTTGCGAAACCAGCCGGCCATCTGGGCATTGGTGTTGCCGATCGGCAGGCCGATCACGTTGAACTGAGCCAGCAGTTCATTGAAGAGCGCGAGCCCGCCACCCTGGAAGAACCAGGCATTCTGTTGGCGCGTGTTGAGGCCGAAGGGGACTGCCGCGCCGAAGGCGAAGGACGGATCCTTGCCGACATAGTAAAACGAGGCGGTGTCGCAGCATTCGACGGTGCCGTTCTGGACGGCGTCGAGCGCCTGTAGGCCCGGGACGATTTCGCCCGACGCGAAATGCTGGAGCTGGATGCGGCCTCCCGACATGTCCGAGACGGCCTTGAGGAAGATGTCGCCAGCTCCGAAGACGGCGTCGAGCGCCTTCGGGTAGCTCGACGCCATCCGCCAGTTGACCGCTGCCGCGGTCTGCTGGGTCTGGGCCGAAGCGGCCGCCGTGGCGAGGGCCGCACCTGCGCCGGCCAAGCCCCCCACAAGCATATCACGTCTGTTGGTCATCTCGATCTTCTCCCTTTCTCGGCCCTTCAGGTCTTGGTGTCGGCGGGCCTTGTGCTCGACGGTGCGCAGGCCGATATGGCCCGCGCGGTATGCGACGGAGGGGCTCAGCCGAAGGAGGCCTCCAGCATGGCGGCATAATCGGCGGCGCTTGCGGCGCGCGGGTTGGTCGCGCTCGAATGGTCCTTGGTCGCCGCCTCGGCGATGGCGGGAATCACGCCATGCGGCAACCCCATCTCCGAAAGGCTTCCCGGCATGCCGAGATGCCTGACCAGATCGGCGATCCAGGCCGCAAGATCGGTCTCGGCCGGCAGGCCGAGCGTGGCGCGGATCATGGCGTATTTCGCTTTTGCTTCCGGCTCGTTGAAGCGCAGCACCGCTGGCAGCAGCACGGCGTTCAGCGTACCGTGATGCAGCGAGACCTCCTTCAGCCCGCCAAGCGGGTGGGAGAGTGCATGCACGGCCCCCAGCCCCTTCTGGAAGGTCAGGCCGCCCTGAAGAGCCGCCATCATCATTTCCTTGCGGGCTTCGCGGTCGGAGCCGTCCTTGACCGCGCGCGCAATGAAGGCGACCGCGCGCTTCAGGCCATCGAGCGCGATCGCCTCAGCCGGGGGATTCTCACGCGGGCTGAGATAAGTCTCGATGCAATGGGTGATCGCATCCATGCCCGTGGCGGCTGTGAGCCAAGCGGGGAGCCCCAGCGTCAACTCGGGGTCGCAGATCGCCAGCCGCGGGATCAGATGGGGCGAGATGAAGCCGAGCTTGCGCCCGTCGTCGAGCGTTACCAGTGCGGCGCGGCCAACCTCGCTGCCGGTGCCGGCGGTCGTCGGCACCGCAACGACTGGAGCTACAGCGGGCGTGATCCTGCCGATGCCGCCGAGAATCGCCGCATAGGTCTCTAGTTTGCCGTCATGGGTCGCGAGCAGGGCGACGGCCTTGGCGAGATCGATCGGCGAGCCGCCGCCGATCGCGACAAGGCCATCGCAGCCATGCTGCCGGTAGATGGCCAAAGCGGCGAGCGTCGCGCCCTCGGTGGGGTTGGTCGGCGTTGCGTCGAAAAGGGGGGCCGCTGCGAGCAGGGGCGAGTGCGCGCAGATGCCGGAAATCAGTCCGGCGCCGACGATTCCCTTGTCGGTGACGATCAACGGTCTGGTGATGCCGAGCCCGGCAAGATCGGCCTCGATGCCGGCGATTTCGCCAAAACCGAATTTCACGGACGTGAGATAGGTGATCAAAGCCATGATGGTCCTCGCCAGGTGTCTGCGACCATGCGCATGGTCTACGCTGCCCTGCCGGGCTTTGGTCTTACCGGTATGGCCACGAATTGACATGCGTCACCGGTGCCGTCAACGGCTATGATGGGATGAGGGGGGAGAGGACCATGCGCGTCGAGAAGGACAGGCGGCCGGTCACCACTCAGCTGGTCCAGCAGATCCGTCGTCTGATGGCCGAGACCGGGCTGAAACCGGGCGACCGCGTTCCACCGCAGCGCGAGTTGGCGCAGCGGCTGGGCGCGAGCCGGCCGACCGTGCGCGAGGCGGTCCTGCAACTGGAGGGAATGGGCCTGATCCGGATAGAGCCGGCCCGCGGCGCCTTCGTCGCTGAGGGCTTCGACCGGCCCGACGCCGACCTCACGGGCTGGACCTTCGAGCAGCGCTTCTCCGAGGTTGAAATCTACCAGCTTCGCTTTGCGCTGGAGGGCTTCACGGTCAAGCTCGCCGCGCGCCATGCCTCGCAGGACGATATCGCTCGCCTCTCCCAACTGAACGAGGCGATGCGCGAAGCGATCGAGCAGGCTCGATTCCTCGATGCGATGGAATGTGATTTCGCGCTGCACATGGCCATCGCCGAGATCGCGGGCAACCGCTCTATCAGCGACATTATAGGCCTTTACCGGCCGATCATCACCCGGACCCAGCGGCCGCCGGTCCTGGAACCCGGTCGCCTGTCAGAGGCTTTCAACGAACATGGCGCCATCCTGCGCGCCCTGAGCCGGCGCGATGGAGAAACCGCCGCCATCGCGATGCGCCATCATATCGTGCAGTCTTCGGACCGGATGAAGGTGCCCTTCATCGCGAGCTGAGGTCAGGCGAGGAGGAGATTTCGACCTCCTTCGCAACGAGCTGCGTCGCCGTACGGCGTTCGAGCAGGAGCAGGGCAAGCCCGGCCGCGACGATCAGGGCCGAGCCGAACAGCATCGCCGGCGTCGGCCAGTCGCCGAAGACGAGCCAGCCGAAGAGCAGCGCCCAGACGATCAGCGTGTACTGATAGGGCACGACGACCGAGGCCTCGGCGAGCTTGAGCGAGCGCGTGACGAAGAGATGCGCGACCATCGCGACGACGCCGAGCAGGCCAAGAAGCGCGGCATCGGTCAGCGTCGGCGTGACCCAGCCGAAGGGCAGCAGGACAAGCCCCATGATCAGCGCGCCCAGCGTCTGCCAGGCGACGAGGGTGACGTCGGGTGTACCGCGTAATTGCCGCCCGGCGATCATCATCGCCGCGAACAGGAGGCTGCCGGCGAGCGCGATCAGAGCCGGCAGCGAGAGGCTCGCACTGGTCGGATTGAGCGCGATCGCGACGCCGATGAAGCCGGCCGCAGCGGCAAGCCAGCGCGCGGCGTCGACGCGCTCGCCGAGCAGGAGCGCCGCCAGCACCACGACCCAGACCGGGGCCGCGAGCCAGATCGTCATCGTGTCCGCCAGCGGCAGATAGGAGACGGCGAGATAAAACAGCGCGACCTCGCCGGAGCCGAAGAGCACGCGCAGGAGCTGAAGGCCCGGTCGTTCGGGCCTGAGCGTGCGCATCACGCCCTGCTTGAAGACGAAAGGCAGCAACAAGGCGAGCCCGGCAGCGCTGCGCAGCAGCAGCACCTGGCCGACCGAATAGGTGGCGACCAGCCATTTCCCCATCACGTCGTTGAGCGAGAACATCAGGATGCCGATGAGCATCATGACGATGCCGTTCAGGGTCGCGTTTCGTGAAGGCATGGCGGACGGCAGGCAGCTCCGGAGCGGGGCCGCTGCTTTGGCGCAGAGACGGGCTCAGCGCAATCCTGCGGTGCAGCATGGCGCATGCGCATTCGATGACGATATTTTATTATTGACTTAATTAAGTAAATGACGAATTATCGGGGCATGGATCGTTTCGCCGCCCTCGCCGAGCCCACACGCCGCAGCATCGTCGAGATGCTGGGGCAGGGCGCACTGTCTGCAGGCGAGATCGGGGCGCGGTTCAAGGTCAGCGCACCGGCGATCTCGCAGCATCTCAAGGTGCTGAAGGAGGCCGGGCTGGTCAGGGTCGAGGTCAGCGGCCAGCGCCGCATCTACCGGCTCGATCCCGCGGGGCTCGACGAGTTCGACGCCTGGGTGCGCAAGGTTCGCGGCTTCTGGGGGCCGAAACTCGACGATCTGGAGCAAGAACTGGCGAAAGCCGAGAAACAAGAACTGGCGAAAGCCGAGACAACGAAGGGAGAGAGCGATGCAAATAGCGACACATGAGTATGGCGTGGTTCTGGAAAGCGGCGCGGTGCGCTTCGAGCGGCTGCTGCCGGGCCCGATCGAGCGGGTCTGGGCTTATCTGGTCGAGGGCGACAAGCGCGCGACCTGGTTCTGCGGCGGCGAGACCGAGCCGCGGATCGGCGGCCATGTCGCGTTGTTCTTCAAGCATTCCCAGATCACCAAGGAGCCGCCGCCCGAAGGCGCCCGCAAGATGAACGACGAGGGCGCGCTGATGGGTGGCACGATCACCGCATGGGAGCCGCCGCATCGCTTCGCCTTCAACTGGGTCGGCATGGGCGATCCCGACTCGGACGTCGAATTCGTGCTGTCGCAGGCCGGCGACAAGGTCCGCCTCGTGCTGACGCATCGCAGGCTCGCGACGAAGGACCGGATGGCGATGGTCTCCAGCGGCTGGCACCTGCATCTGGGCCTGCTCGAGGACCAGCTCACGGGGGCGAAGCCACGCGGGTTCTGGTCGCTGCATGAGGCGCTGAAGGCGGAGTATGTGGAGCGGCAGAAGGGCGCGGAGGCGTAGGGAGCGATCCTCGGCTTAAGGCGTCTCAGGAGCGGTCCGGCGGGATGCCGGGCCGCTTCGCGTCGCGCGAGGTGGGTTTGCGAGCCGTTGCGGACACGGTTTCGAATCAGTCGCAGCGGCCGGGCCATGGAAGATTCTGCCGTCTACGCCGGCAGAAGTCCCGCCGCGCGATAGCTGTCGATCAGCCCGTCATAGAGAGAAAGATCCGAGCGGCTCCTCGCAATCAGTTGGGCGCCGACGATTGCCGCGAAGATGGCGCGAGCTCGCCCTTCACTCTTCTCGGATCCGACGATGGCGGCTGCGGATAGGAGCCTGCTCAGCCAAGCCACATTGACATCGGCAAAGGTCTGGACCTCTTTTTTCACCGCGCCCGGAAGGCCGTCATATTCGGCGGCCATGAAGCTGCAGAGGCAGATGCGATTGTCGTTCTCGAGCGCCTTGCGAAAAATATCGGGATATTGGCGCAGGCAGCGGATCGGATCCGAGGTTTCGGCCAGCATAGACTCGAGACCTGCAGCTGTGTCCTCCCAGTAGCGTCTCGCTACTGCCGCGCCGAGATCGGCCTTGCTCGGGAAATGATAATGGATGCTAGCGGCCTTGATGCCCACGTCTTCCGCGAGTTCGCGGAAGTTCAAGCCGCCATAGCCATGCGCCTGCGCAGTCCTTCTGGCGGCCGCCAGGATGGCCTCCCGAGAGCTTGAACTCATTTCGCTTCCTCACTGCTCCGCAGCTAGTTGCCTACCAAGTGACAGATAGGCGTTGACCGGCGAAGTGTGAAGCTCTACGTAGTCGTCTACCAAGTGACAGGTAGACAAAAGGAAGCGGCGATGAAGATTTACGATTGGTCCACCGGGCCTTACCCCGCCCGCGTCCGCATCGCTTTGGCCGAGAAAGCGCTCCGATCGCGCGTCCAGTTCGTGTCGGTCGATCTCTGGAAAGGCGAGCACAAGACGCCCGAATTCCTCGCCAAGAACTATTCGGGCACGCTGCCGGTGCTCGAACTCGAGGACGGGACCTTCATTGCCGAGTGCACCGCCATTACTGAATACCTCGACGCGCTTGATGGGGCTCCGACGCTCACCGGCAGAACACCGCGCGAAAAGGGCTTGATCCATATGCTGAGCAAGCGCGCCGAGCTGGAGTTGCTTGACGCCGTCAGCGTTTACTTCCACCACGCCACACCGGGGCTTGGACCCGATGTCGAGATTTATCAAAACGCCGAGTGGGGCTTCCGTCAGCGCGACAAAGCCCTGAAAGGCATGCACTATTTCGATGGCATCCTGAAAACACAGCCATTCGTCGCCGGTGAGGCCTTCTCGATGGCGGACATCACGGTCATAGGCGGCTTGATCTTTGCCGGGCTCGTGGAGCTGCCGGTGCCTGCGGAGTGCGAGGCTCTTCAAGCCTGGTACGCAAGGATGCAGGAGCGTCCCAGCGTAAAGAACCGGGTGACGATGTCAGAGCCGGCCGCGGCGTCTGTTTGAAATCTGTTGTCTGAACGGGTCTATCGGCACGCAGCAGCACCTGCGACGGCCCCCGGCCCCGCGCATTCCCTTGGACACGCATAAAGGCAGAGCTGAAGCTCTCGCGGCCGGTGGCCAGCGGGGCTTTCGGTGTGGGCGCGCTCCCCTTCCCCCCCTGGCGGGGGAAGGTGGATCGGCGAAGCCGAGACGGATGAGGGGGCGCTGTGAGCTTTCCGCCTCAGCGTAACACGCCCCCAACCGGACAGGGCACGGCGCCCCCTCATCCGGCGCTGCGCGCCACCTTCTCCCGCCGGGGGAGAAGGGAAAGAGCCGCTTTACAGGCTCGCCGCCGCCCGCGCCGCCTGGTCGTAATGGCCCGAGAGCGAGCGCATCGCGGCGGCGATCTCGGAGAGGCGCGCCGGGTCCAGGCCGGTGCCGAGCACTGATTTGACCAGGAGCTGCTCGCGGATCTGGGCGTAGCGCTTGCAGGCGTCTTCGCCGGCCTGGGTGACCTGGACGGTCTTTTCCTTGCCCTTGCGGCCGCCCTTCAGGAGTTTGAGGCGTTCGAGCTTCTTGAGCGAGTAGTTCACCAGATGCGTGTCCTCGATATTGAGGACGAGGCAGATATCGGCGAGGCGCTTGGGTTTGCTGCGATGGTTGACGTTGTGCAGTACCAGCACGTCGAGCTGTGACAGATCGGCGAGGCCGGCCGCCGCCATGGCGCGCACGATCCAGCGCTGGAAGGCGTGCGCCGTCATGTTCATGGCGAACTCGAACTCCGACAGCGCCGGCATCGCGCCCGAGGCGAGGTGGCCGGAGGAGACGATGGGTCCGAGGTCGTCGGGGGAGGGATTGGACTCTGGCATTTTGCGACCGCTCGTCATTCTCGGGCGGCGCGGTCGCGCCAACCCGAGAATCTCCTGCAAGAGATGGTCGGCTCAAGGCCGACCATGACGGTGTTCCTCACATCTTCTTATAGGAGTCGACGATCGCCTGGCCGTCGGTGCCGGCCTTCTTCAGCCAGTCGGCGGTCAGGGTTTCGCCAGCCTTCTTGAAGCCGGCGGTGAGCGCGGGCGTGGGCTGCAGGATCTTCAGGCCCTTGGCCTTGAGCTGGTCGAGATACCAGTTGGTCTTGTCTTCCCAGGCCTTCCAGCCGCGCGCTTCGGCGGTCGCGGCGGCTTTCAGGATCGCCTCCTGCGTCGGCTTGTCGAGCGCCTCGAAAGCCGCCTTGTTGACGAAGGTTGCGTCCTTCGGGATCCAGGCCTGCACATCGTAGAAATGCGTCAGCGATTCCCAGACCTTGCTGTCATAGCCGGTGCCGCCCGAGGACATGAACGAGTTGACCACGCCGGTTGCCAGCGCCTGGGGCAGCTCGGCCGCCTGGATCGTCACCGACTGCATGCCGAGCAGTTCGCCCAGGCGCGCGGTGCCGACATTGTAGGAGCGCCATTTCAGCCCCTTCATGTCCTCGATCGTGTTGAGTTCCTTCTTGGCGTAGACGCCTTGGGGCGCCCAGGGAACCATGAAGAGCAATTGCAGGCCCTGGGCTGCGAGCTTCTTCTCCACCGCGGGCTTCGAGGCTTTGTAGAGCTTCATCGAGTCCGCGAAGCTGGTGGCCAGGAACGGTACCACGTCGATGCCGAACAGCGGGTCCTCGTTCTCGTGGATCGAGAGCAGCACTTCGCCCATCTGGGCTTGCCCGCTCTGCACGGCGCGCTTGATCTCCGGCGCCTTGAACAGCGATGCGCCGGGGTGGATGGTGATGATGAGCTTGCCTGACGTCGCGGCCTCGACGTCCTTGGAGAAGGCGACGAGGTTCTCGGTGTGCGGGTTGTCGGACGGGTAGGCGCCCGGCAGGTTCCATTTGGTTTGGGCTGTGGCGGGGGCTGCGAGCGCGAGCGCGCTGATGCCGAAGGCGAACGCGGCGGCGGCCAGGGTTCTGCGGCTGATCATGATGCGTATCCCTCTCTGTTGTTCGGCTTTTTTGGTCAGTCCGGGAAAGCGAGCTTCGGCAGATAGAGCACGATCTGCGGGAAGGTGGTGATGATGATCACGGCGACGTTGAGCAGAAGAAAGAACGGGAAGGCCGCCTTCGCCACCGTCATCGTGTCCTTGCCGCTCATGTTCTGCAGCACGAAGAGGTTGAAGCCGACGGGCGGGGTGATCTGCGCCATCTCGACATGGATGATCAGGTAGACGCCGAACCAGACCAGGTCGAAGCCGGCCTCCTTGACCATCGGCAGCACGATCACGGCGGTGAGCACGATCATCGAGATGCCGTCGATCAGGCAGCCCAGGATGATGTACATGCAGGTCAGCGCCAGCACGAGCATATGTGGCGAGAGTTGCTGGCCCTTGACCCATTCGGCGAGTGCTGCCGGGATGCCGGTATAGGCCATGGCGGCGGTGCAGAACGCGGCGCCGGCCAGGATCAGCATGATCATGCAGGTCAGCCGCGTCGCGCTCATGATGCTTTCGAGCAGCGTCGGCCAGGTCAGCGTGCCGCTCCACCAGGCGAGCAGCAGCGCGCCCATCACGCCCCAGGCGGCGCATTCGGTCGCCGTGGCGAAGCCGAGCACGAGCGAGAGGAAGACGAGCGCGATCAGGATGAGGCAGGGCGCGAGCTTGGCCGATTCCCTGAGCTTGGTCAGGAACGGCATGACCGGGTCGCGCGGCGGTGTCTTGTCCGGGTTCAGCAGCGACCAGATGATGACGTAGCCCATATAGAGCGCCATCACGAGCGCGCCGGGCAGGAAGCCGCCGAGGAAGACCTGCAGCACCGAGACATTGGCCGTGACCGCATAGACCACCATCGGGATCGAGGGTGGGATCAGCAGGCCCAGTGTTCCGGAGCCGGCGAGCGAGCCCAGCGCCATGCTGTCGTCGTAGCCGCGCTTCTTCAATTCGGGCAGGGCGATCTTGCCGATCGTCGCGCAAGTCGCCGCCGATGAGCCCGAGACGGCGGCGAAGATGCCGCAGCCGATGATGTTGGTATGGATCAGCCGGCCCGGCAGCCATTGCAGCCAGGGCGAGAGGCCCTTGAACATCTGCTCGGAGAGGCGGGTGCGGAACAGGATCTCGCCCATCCAGATGAAGAGCGGCAGCGCTGCCAGCGTCCAGGAGGCCGAGGCGCTCCAGACCGTGGTGGCGAGCACCTGGCCGATCGGGATGTTGGTGGTGATGACCATGGCGAGCAGGCCGACGAGGCCCAGCCCCACCGCGATCCAGACGCCGCTGGCGAGGATGGCGATGAGGAAGCCGAGCAGCACCATCGAGAGTTCGGGCAGGCCGAGAGCGGGAAACATGGTCTCAGACTCCCCCGCCCGAAGCGACGCGTTCGATAAGTTCCTCGGGCGTCGCTGCCGGCTCCTTCTCATAGGTCGGCCGCCGGCCGGAGGCGACGATCAGCCATTCGTCGAGAATGGCGATCAGCAGGATCGCAAGCCCGGCGACGAGGCCGAGCTGCGGGATCCAGAGCGGGATCGAGACGACGCCGGTCGACATGTCGAAGAAGCGCCAGGAATCATAGGCGAGTTGGCCGGCCTGCCAGGTAAAGTAGCCGATGAAGGCCGCGGCGATCGTCAGCGAGAGCAATTCGGCGATGCGCTTGGGCCGGCCTTGCAGTCTTTCGAGCAAGAGCCCGACGCGGATCATCTCGCCGCGCTTGAAGGTGTGGGCGAGGCCGAGGAACGCCATCGCCACGAGCGACCATGAGGTGAAGTCGTCGCCGGAGGGTACGTTGAGATTGATCTCGCGGCCGATCGAGAGGAGCATCATCAGCCCGAAGATGGCGACGAGGAAGGCGCCGGCGGCGTAGCCTGCGGCGAGGTAGAGGAAATCGAGCGCGCGACGGATCACTCCGGCCTCATTGCGACGCGCGTCGTCGATTGTCAGGGCTGACCCCGTCATTGCATCCTCCTGCTTCGTGAGAGCCCGGTATGCTCGGGCTCCAGATCCGCCTGGCCCCTCTGCCATGTTCCGGTCACAATTGGGATCGTAGCCGCCGAATCCTGCTTGTCAACGTTTCATCGGCAATTTATCGATGAAACGTCATCGGGCCTCTCGCCCGCTTGTTCGCGCCGAGGGAGGCTTCACATGACGACGGGTCGCTGGGATTTCTGGATCGACCGTGGTGGCACCTTCACCGATGTGATCGGCCGCGATCCCTCAGGCAAACTTCACGCCAGGAAGCTGCTCTCGGAGAATCCGGGCGCCTATCGCGATGCGGCCGTGCAGGGCATCCGCGACCATCTCGGGCTGAAGACGGGAGAGCCGATCCCAGCCGGGCTGATCGACGAGGTGCGGATGGGCACCACGGTCGCCACCAACGCGCTGCTCGAGCGCAAGGGCGACCGCACGCTGCTGGTCATCACCAAGGGTTTCCGCGATGCCCTGCGCATCGGCTACCAGGCGCGGCCCGACATCTTCGCCAAGGAGATCGTCAAGCCCGAGCAGCTCTATGACGCCGTGGCCGAGATCGACGAGCGCGTGCTGGCCGATGGCGAAGTCGAGCGCGCGCCCGACGAGGCCGCGATCCGCGCTGCGCTTCAGGCGCAGTTCGATGCCGGCTTCCGCGCCGTCGCGATCGTCTTCATGCACGCCTATCGCTATCCCGCTCATGAGCAGGTCGCGGCCCGCATCGCCCGCGAGATCGGCTTTCCGCAGGTTTCGGTGAGCCATGAGGTCTCGCCGCTGATCAAGCTGGTCGGGCGCGGCGATACGGCGGTGGTTGACGCCTATCTCTCGCCGATCCTGGGCCGCTATGTCGCGCAGGTCTCGGAGGAACTCGACATCGCCCGCACCGGCGCGCGCTTGATGTTCATGATGTCCTCGGGCGGCCTGACTGCCGCGGAGCTGTTCCAGGGCAAGGACGCGATCCTCTCCGGCCCGGCCGGCGGCGTCGTCGGCCTTGCCGAGACCGGCCGCTCGGCCGGCTTCGACAAGGTCATCGGCTTCGACATGGGCGGCACCTCGACCGACGTCGCCCATTTCGACGGCGAGTATGAGCGCGCCTTCGAGACCGAGGTCGCCGGCGTGCGCATGCGCGCACCGATGATGCTGATCCACACGGTCGCGGCCGGCGGCGGCTCGATCCTGCATTATGACGGCGCGCGTTTCCGTGTCGGGCCCGATTCCGCCGGCGCCAATCCGGGGCCGGCCGCCTATCGCCGTGGCGGGCCGCTCGCGGTGACCGATGCGAACGTCATGGTCGGCAAGCTGATCCCGGCCTATTTCCCGCCGATCTTCGGCGAGAAGCGCGATCAGCCGCTCGATGTCGAGACCGTCAAGACGAAGTTCGCGGCGCTCGCGGCCGAGGTCGGCGATGGGCGCAGTCCTGAGGAGGTCGCTGACGGCTTCATCCAGATCGCGGTCGCCAACATGGCTGAGGCGATCAAGAAGATCTCGGTCCAGCGCGGCTACGACATCACCCGCTATGCGCTGAACTCCTTCGGTGGCGCCGGCGGGCAGCACGCCTGCCTGGTGGCCGATGCGCTCGGCATCAAGACCGTGCTGCTGCATCCGTTCTCCGGCCTGCTCTCGGCTTATGGCATGGGGCTCGCCGAAATCCGCTCGACCCGGACCGCGGCGCTCGATGTGCCGCTCGACGATGGGGCGAAGGCTGCCATCGCAGGCGTTGCCGACAAGCTCGCGGCCGAGACCCGCTCCGAACTGACGGGGCAGGGCGTGCCGACTGAGGCGATCGCCATCCATACCAGAGCCCATATCCGCTATGCCGGCACCGACACCGCGATTGCCGTCGCGGCCGGCACCCGCGCCGAGATGAGGCAAGCCTTCCAGCTCGCGCATAAGGCGCGCTTCGGTTTCATGGACGAAACCAAGGCGCTGGTCGTCGAGGCGGTCGAGGTCGAGGCCGTCGGCGGCGGGGCGAAGTTCGAGGAGGCGTCGGCGCCCGAGAGCGCCGGCGAGCCGGCAGCAGCCGAGCGAACCCGCCTCTTTTCGAAGGGGCAGTGGCATGAGGCGGCAATCGTGCGCCGCGAGGCGATGTCTCCCGGTCAGCAGATCGCGGGGCCGGCCATCATCATCGAGCCCAACCAGACCGTCGTGGTCGAGGAGGGCTGGTCGGCCAAGCTCACGGCCAAGGACCATCTCGTGCTGGTGCGCTCGAAGGCGCTGGTCCAGAACGCCGCGATCGGCACCAAGGCCGATCCGGTGATGCTGGAGATCTTCAACAACCTGTTCATGTCGATCGCCGAGCAGATGGGCGTGACGCTGCAGAACACGGCCTATTCCGTGAACATCAAGGAGCGGCTCGACTTCTCCTGCGCCGTCTTCGACACCACGGCCTCTCTCGTCGCCAACGCGCCTCACATGCCGGTGCATCTGGGCTCGATGGACAAGTCGGTCGAGACCGTCATCAAGAACAATCCGGTGATCAAGCCGGGCGATGTCTACTGCCTGAACGCGCCCTATAACGGCGGCACGCATCTGCCCGATATCACCGTCTGCACGCCGGTCTTCGACGAGGCGGAGAAGGAGATCCTGTTCTGGGTGGCGAGCCGCGGCCATCATGCCGATGTCGGCGGCGTGGCGCCTGGCTCGATGTCGCCGCTGGCGACGCATATCGAGGAGGAGGGCGTCTATATCGACAATTTCAAGATCGTCGATCAGGGCCGTTTCTGCGAGGATGATCTCGTCAAGCTCCTGACCGGCGCACGCTACCCCGTCCGCAACGTCGTCCAGAACGTCAACGACCTGAAGGCTCAGATCGCCGCCAATGAGAAGGGCGTGGCCGAGCTCAGGAAGATGATCGCCTCCTTCGGGCTCGAGGTGGTCCAGGCCTATATGGGCCATGTCCAGGACAATGCGGCCGAGAGCGTGGCGCGGCTTTTGACCAAGCTCCACGACGCCGAGTTCACCTATCCGATGGACCAGGGTTGCGCGATCAAGGTCAAGGTCACGATCGATCGCGAAAAGCGCGAGGCGACGGTCGATTTCACCGGCACTTCGGGGCAGCGTGGCGACAATTTCAACGCGCCGGCCCCGGTGACGCGCGCCGCCGTGCTCTATGTCTTCCGCGTCATGGTCGATGATGCGATCCCGATGAATGCCGGCTGCCTCAGGCCGATCAGGATCATCATCCCGGAGGGGTCGATGCTCTCGCCACGCTATCCGGCCGCCGTGGTGGCGGGCAATGTCGAGGTCAGCCAGGCGGTGACGAACACGCTGTTCGGGGCGCTGGAGGCGATGTCGGCCTCGCAGGGCACGATGAACAACCTCACCTTCGGCAATGACGAGTACCAGTATTACGAGACGATCTGCTCGGGCTCGCCTGCGGGGCCTGGCTTCAACGGCACCTCGGGCGTGCATGTCCACATGACGAACTCGCGCCTGACCGATCCGGAAATCCTGGAGACGCGTTTCCCGGTCGTGCTGGAGGATTTCCACATCCGGGCCGGCTCCGGCGGCAAGGGGCAGTGGAGCGCCGGCGACGGCACCAGCCGCACCATCCGTTTCCGCAAGACCATGGACTGCGCCATCCTCGCCTCGCATCGCAAGGTCCGCCCCTTCGGCGTGAAAGGCGGCGAGGCCGGGCAATTGGGCAAGACAACGGTGCGCAGGCTGTCCGGCGTGGTCGAGGAGCTGAAGCCCTCCGATCAGACGCTGCTGCAGGCCGGCGAGGCGGTGACGGTGATCACGCCGACGGCCGGGGGATATGGCAAGCCGAAGGGATGAAGGATTGCCCGCGTCTTGCCGTGTCGGGGGACGATGCGTTGCGCCTGCTCATGAATGGGCTGGCGTCGTGCCTTTCACGGCATTGGCCCGCGCGACATAGGAGACCTGGCCGTCGCGCCCGGCGGTCAGGTGTGCTTTGACCCTCTCCTTCAGGAGCGCGACATCGCTTGGCGCCATTGCGGCGATCGCGCCACTGATCGCGGAGCTGAGCAGGCAGATCCTCCAGAACTCGTCGAAATCGGCAAAGTCGCGTTGCACCGTGATCTCGCGCGTCTCGACATTGATCAGGCCGGCTTCCGTCCAGAGCCGCGCCAGGGCGTCGATCCGCGCGATGTCGGCCTGTGGCGGACGCAGCGGCTCGAACCCGAAGGCCCTCATCTCCGCCTGGATCGGCTCGAGCGGGAAGCCGCCGCCGGGAATGTCCCAGGCATAAGCCGCGACCAGCCCGCCGGGGCGCAAGACCCTGACCATTTCCGCGACGCCTTTGACAGGGTCGGGAACGAAGAAGATCACCAGCGCCATGATGGCGGCATCGAAATCCCCGGCCGCAAACGGCAGCGCCATTGCGTCGCCAAGCGCGAACTCCGCCAGCGCGGCGACGGGCCGCGTCCGCGCGAAAGCCAGCTGCCCGGGCGATGGATCGATGCCCTTCAGCATGGCGGGCGCACAGCGATCGAAGATCAGCTGGGTCGAAGCGCCGTTGCCACAACCCACATCGACCCAGCGCAGGCCCGGGGCCGGGGCGAGCCAATCGAGGAAGACGTCGCCGGCGAGCCGGCTCCATTTGCCCATCATCTGCTCATAGGCCGCTCCGTCATCGAAGCGAATCTGCTGCTGGGTCATTGGGACATCCTCTCACCTGCGATGGGCGGCGAACCATCGGACTGGAAAGAAGCGGCAGCAAGGCTACAGTCCCTGACAGCCTCTAACTCCAGAGACCCCCACGGAGACACCCCATGCCCCAGACCTGGATGATCACCGGCGCCAATCGCGGCATTGGGCTGGCGCTGACCATGGAATTGCTGCGCCGTGGCGACCATGTCGTGGCGGCGGCGCGCAATCCCTGGGGCGGGGCGCTGGCGGAACTCGCGGCCGAGCACACATCGGCGCTGATCCCGCTCGAGCTCGACGTCACCTCCGATGACAGCGTCGCAGCGGCGAAGGCCGCGCTCGGCGATCAGCGGCTCGATGTGCTGGTGAACAATGCCGGCCTCTATGGCCCGCGTGACAAGCAGAGCGGGCTGAGCGTCGATTTCGACGCCTGGCGCGAGGTCTTCGAGGTCAATGTCTATGCGCCCTTGCGGGTGGCGCAGGCCTTCCTGCCCAATGTCGAGGCCGGCGCCGGCCGCAAGATCGCGACCATCTCCAGCCGCATGGGCTCAATCGGCAGCAATCCGTCGGGCTCGCTGATCTACCGCTCGTCCAAGACGGCGGTGAACATGGCCATGGTCGTGTTCGGCAACGCCATCCGCGAGCGCGACGTCAGCGTGCTCCTGTTCCACCCCGGCTGGGTCCAGACCGATATGGGTGGCGGCGCGGCCGACATCTCGCCGGCTGAGAGCGCCTCCAGCCTGATCCGCACGATCGATGCGTCGGGGATGGCCGAGACCAACAGCTTCCGGAGCTGGACGGGCGAGACGATTCCCTGGTGAGGCGTCGCTCGCGGCCGCTCAGCTCGCGCGCGCCGAGGCGAGCCAGAGGCCGCCGCCGATCAGGAAGCCGCCGCTGACCTTGGACAGCAGCCGGATGCGCTTCTGCGAGAGCAGGCGTCCGGCCCGGCTGGAGAGCAGGGCGTAGGCACTGTCGCTGATTGCGGCGAAGAGCATGGCGGTTGCGCCCATGATCGCGATCTGGGTGAGATGATCGCGGCTTGCGTCGAGAAACTGCGGAAAGAAGGCGCCGAAGAAGAGCAGCGTCTTCGGATTGCTGAGCGCGACCAGCACGCCCTGCAGGAAGAAGCCACCGCGCGGCGCCTTGGCTGGTGCTGCGCCGTCCTCACTGCCGCCGGCTGCGCGGAACATCTTCCAGCCCAACCAGATCAGATAGGCCGCGCCGGCAAGGCGCAGCCAATCGAACCAATGACCCATCGCCGCGATAACCGAGCTCAGGCCGATACCGACGATGCCGATCATGATCGCGAGGCCGGCTTGCGTTCCCGCCACATTCTGGAGCCCGGCGCGGCTACCGTGCTTGAGGCTGTTGGCGATGATCAGCGTGACGGTCGGGCCTGGCACGATGATGATGACGAGACAGGCGATGAGATAGGCGGCGTAGAGTTCGAGCGACATGGCGGCTGGTCTCCGATGGGACCGGCTCTTGCTCTGCCGCTCCGTCATGCGAGTCTAGCCCTGCGCTCTGTCGGGGGGAAGAGAGGCTGGAATGGGTGCAACCGGTTTCAAAGTCGTCCCGCTGACGCGGGAGCGCTGGCCCGACCTCGAAGATCTCTTCGGCCCCAAAGGGCCTTGCTATGGCTGCTGGTGCAATCATTTCCGCATGTCGCAGAAGCAGCGCATGCCCCTGCTGGGCGAGGGCGCGCGGCTGCTGTTCGAGGAGCGGGTGCGAAACGGGCCGCCGCCCGGCCTCCTCGCTTTTGAGGGCGACATGCCTGTCGGCTGGCTGCAGGTCGGCCCGCGCGCCGATATTCCCGAATGGAACAACCCGCGCCGCGCCTCGACGCCGTTGGCGGACGCGCCCGCCGAGGATGAGCGCAACTGGGCGGCCTCCTGCTTTTTCGTGCGCAAGGGCTTTCGCGGCAAGGGCGTGACCGCCGATCTGCTCGACGGAGCGATCGGCTTCGCGCGTGACAGCGGCGCGCGGCTGCTCGAGGCCGCGCCGATGGATCACGAATTCAAGCGCAGCAGCGAGGGGTTCTATGTCGGAGCCGAACGTGTCTTCCTGCGGGCGGGCTTCAGCGAGGTCGCGCGGCAGAAGGAAGGCCGGCCGCTGATGCGCCTGGTCCTGTGACGGCTTTTCAGAGCTTGGCCTGAAATGAACCGAGCCATATCAGGGGCTTGCGATCGCTTGCTGTCACCCGCACCGTCATCCTGGACAAGCCGCGTCAGCGGCGCAGAGCAACTGTCATGTTCAGCTTGCTTTGTTGTTGAATTGCCAGGGTTTTTGATTGCGCGCCATGGCGTTGAGAACGACGAGGATACGTCTGGCGAGTGCGATGAGGGCGACTTTGGCGGCTTTGCCGGCTTTGCGCAGGCCGTCATAGATGGCCTTGGCCCAGGGATTGTGGAGCTTGGCTGCGAAGGCGGCGAGGTAGAGGCTGCGCCGCAGGGCGTCGCGTCCGGCTTCGATGTGGCTGATGCCGCGGGATTTGCCGCTGTCGTACGGATAGGGAGCGACGCCGGCCAGCGCCGCAGCCTTCCTGGCGTCGATATGGCCGAGTTCAGGCATCTCGGCGAGGAGGACCCGGATGGTGTTGGGTCCGATACCGGTCATGCTGTCGAGGAGCTCGGCCTTGGCGCTGAACTCCTCATCGGCTGCGATCAACACTTCGATGGCGGCCTGGGCTTGCTTCACGGTACTGCGGATGGCGTCCATCTCGGTCTCGATCACGCGGCGCAGGGCCTCGACCTCGATGTGATCGAGGCGGTTCTGCAGGCGCAGGAGGTAGGCTTGCGCCCGGGCGATCTCACGCGACCAGAGCGTCAGCTCCTGCTGCGAGAGGCTGGGCTTTGGGAAGGGCCTGGCCTCGTGGGCGACGAGGAAATCGGCGATCAGGCGGGCATCGAGCGGATCGGTCTTGGCGCGGTTGCCGCGTGCCTTGGCGAATTGACGGCAGCGCCAACTATCGACCATCAGCACGGTGAAGCCCGCCTCGCGAAACAGGCTGACGGCAAGCCGTTCATATCCGCCGGTCGGTTCCATGCCGACGGTGGTGAAGCCGGCCTGCAGCAGACGCTTGATCTGCGCCAGGATGGCCGGCGCGGTATTGTCGATCCGCACGACCTTGCTGGCGATGGCAAGGTCGAGCCAGCCTTTGGAAACGTCGATGCCGACGGGGCTGTTCTGTGTCATGGTCATAAGCATCCCAGGCTTGGAAGCGAGGTCAAAAGCCCCGTGCAACTGTTCGGACTGGCTTGGGTGCGGCCGACTGCTCTTGCTCTGTTCAACCTCTTGAGGGCTGACCGGGATCTCGGCATCTCGACCGCGCCGGCTGGGGATGGCCGTCCCCGGCCGGCCAAACCATCTTACACAGTCTGCCTTTCCAATCCGGGATCCATCGTAGAGCGCAGTTCCCTACGATGGATCCCGGGTCGAAGCTTCGCTTCGCCCAGGATGACGGCGCATGGGTGATCGAGGCAGAGCCATTGAAATCTCTGGGTTCATTTCGGGCCAGACTCTCAGGCGTCGGCGAGAATGAAGTTCCGCAGCACTTCGAGGGTCCGTTCGGGATCGTCCGGGACAATGCCATGGCCGCAGCCCGCGAAGCGCTCGAAACGGAGATGTTCGGGTGGAAGGCTGCCCGCGATCGTCTCGCTGAAGGCGATCGGCATGATCGGATCGTCCTCTCCGCCCATGACCAGGACCGGGTAATTCAGATTGGCTAATGCAGCGCGAAAATCAAAGCGCCCCTGTTCGTTGTTCGGACCGTTGAACCGGACGCCCGTTTCGTTTCGGGAGATGAGCCGTGGCAACCACTCGGCGGGCCCGCGCGCTCGGGGTGTGTAGAGCGGTACGCATATCTCCCGATAAATCTGGCGGGTTCCGTCCGACGGATTCGACCAGTAGGCCTTCGCTGCCGCACCGGCTTTCGTGCCGCCGAATCTCTCGAATGCCGCATAGATTGTCGGGAAATCGACTTTCGCTGCCGTGCTGATCAGGATCAGCTTGGCCGCATGCTCCGGATACCGCGTGGCGTAGGACTGGGCCACGAAGCCGCCGAACGAGGTGCCGAGCACGATGGGCTTTTCGATGCCGAGCGCATCGCAGAGGCCTTTCACGTCATCGCCCCATTGCGCGAGCGTCCAGCTTTCGCGCGGACCGTCCTCGCTGCGTCCGCAGCCGCGATGGTCGTAATAGATGATCTGCGCGATGTCGCTCAGCGTGGAGAAGGCGGGTTTGTAGATGCTGTGGTCGGCGCCGGGGCCGCCATGCAGCAGGATCAGCGTCGGCTTTTGCCGCATGCGCGGGCCGTCGGGTACCAGGCCCGAGCCTTCGACGTCGACATAGAGCCTGATGCCATTGACCTTGACGAACATGGCCGCGCTCCCTTGCCTCAGGCGCATTCCCTTGCCTCGGGCGATGGAGCGACGATAGTCACGCCCTGGATTCGCTCAAGCCCGCGGTTCCGCCGTTATAAGGACCCCACACATGATCCGCATCACGCTCGCCGGCTGCACCGGCTGGGTCGGCAAGGCGCTCGTCGCGGCGATCATGGCCGCGCCCGATCTCGAATTGGTCGCCGGCGTTTCGCGCAAGGCTGCGGGACGCGATCTCGGCGAGGCGGCTGGGCTTTCCGCCAACGGCCTGCCGGTGTTCGCCAGCATGACTGAGGCACTGCGCGTGCCCTGCGATGTGGTGATCGACTACACCAAGCCCGACAGCGTGAAGGGCAATGTGCTCGCGGCGGTCGCGGCCGGACGCCATGTCGTCGTCGGTGCATCCGGCATGACGGGCGAGGACTATGCCGAGATCGACATGGCGGCGAAGGCTAAAGGCGTCGGCGTGCTCGCCGCCGGTAATTTCTCGATCACCGCGACATTGCTGCGCCGCTTCGCCCGCGAAGCGGTCAAATATGTTCCCGATGTCGAGATCATCGACTACGCTTCGCCCTCCAAGCCCGACACGCCGTCCGGCACCGGGCGCGAGCTGGCCGAGACGCTCGGGGCCGAGCGCATGGCCGCGACCTCCAAGCCGGTCTCCGAGCTCGGTGGCGTGCGCGAGACACGCGGCGGCGCGATCGGCGCGCCCCATCCGGTGCAGGTCCATTCGGTGCGGATGCCCGGCTTCGTGCTCTCCTGCGAGGCTGTGTTCGGGCTGCCCGACGAGCGTCTGGTGATCCGCCACGATGCCGGCACATCGGCAGCGCCCTATGTCGGCGGGACCTTGCTGGCGGCGCGTCGCGTCTCCGATCAGACCGGCCTGAGGCGCGGGCTCGACAGCCTGATGGGCTGATGAAGTCGCTGCGAGGGGGCGGCGCCGCGCAAAGGTCGATAACTGGCTAAATAATTGATATTATTTGATTTAGCTGCGCTCTGTTAACCGCTCGTTTGTCCGCCTCTGCGAAACCTCGCGCCAATCCGGCGAGAGTGGCTTTGGCGATGCGGCGAGTGGGTTTGACGGCGAAGATCACGCTGCTGTTCGCGCTGCTCGGCCTCGCGGCGGGGCTTGGTCTGTTCAGCGCGGTGAAAGGCCTCGACGAGGTGCGCGAGATCGACCGGCAGGCTTTCACCAGCCTGGCATTGGCGAACAAGGCCGCCTTGCTCTCGAACCGGGTGGCGAATGCGTCCTTGCTCAGCCAGTTCGACGAGACGGCCAGCCCGCGCGCCGTCGAGGCGGCGCTCGATACGCTGGACGGCGCTGTCGATCTCGTCGATGCGGCGCGGGCGAGCCTGCTCTCGGCCTTGCCGGACGCGATCCGCCAGGCCAACGCGACACTCGACCCGAACATCCACACCTTCATCGCCTTCAAGAAGGATATCGTCGAGATCGGCCGGCGTATCTCGCCCAAGGCCGCCTTGCTTGAAGCGAGCGCCGATGCGGCCCGCGAGAACGTCCGCCAGATCATCTCCGTCACCTCCAAACTCACCGATGATCTCGACAAGCGTGCGCAGATCAGTGCCGCGCAGGCGGGCGCATTGGCCCAGGCGCTGCGCCTGCGCGTGATCGTGATCGCGCTGTGCCTGCCGCTCGGCGGGGCATTGCTGGCGGTCTATCTGCTGCGCACCCATCTGACGCGGCCCCTGCGCGAGTTGATGGCGGCGATCGGCGTCGCGACGTCCTCGTCGCAGGTCATCGAGGTGCCGCATGTGCATCGGCGTGACGAGATCGGCCAGCTTGCCCGCACGGTGCGGACATTGAGCGAGGTCCGCACCACCCTGGTGACGCGCGAGGCCGAGGCCGATCTCGCGCATTCGCATGCCGGTGCGCGGACGCAGGAACTCGGCCGGATCGCCGAGGCCTTCGAGGACAGGATCGGCGTCCTGCTGGCCGATATCGCGGGGCTCAGCGAGGTGCTGCACGGCGCGCTGCAGGAAGCGGCTGTGCGCGCCCAGCAGGTTTCGGCGGCCTCGGGCACGGCGGCGACCGCGGTCGAGGGGGCCGGCGCGGATGCGCTAGGTATCACCGAGGCGGCCTTGCGGCTCGAACATGTCGTTGGGCAGATCAACAGCGAGGTCGGCCGGGTTTCGCAGACGGCCTCAGTGGCGAACCGGGACGCGGCGGGCGCCGTCCATCTGGTCGGCCGCCTGACCGAGAACGCGGCCCAGATCCGCGATGTCGTCGGCCTCATCGAGGCGATCGCGCGGCAGACCAATCTCTTGGCGCTGAACGCGACGATCGAAGCGGCGCGCGCCGGCGTGCATGGGCGCGGTTTTGCCGTGGTCGCCAATGAGGTCAAGGCGCTCGCCGGCCAGACGGCCGATGCGACGGCGCGGATCGTGCGCCGCATCGGCATGGTCAACAGCGCCTTGTCGGACGCGGCCCAAGCGGTTTCGGGCATTGTAGCCAGCGTCGGCGCGGTCGAGCAGACCAGCACCGAGATCTCGACCATGGTCGGTTCGCATGCCGAACTGCTCGGCTCGCTCGGCGATACGGTCGCGCGGATCTCCTCCGTCACGGGTGCTGCCGCCGGCGCCATGGCCGAGATCGCCATGGCCAATGCGCAATCGGTCGCCCAGGCCGATATGGGCGCGGCCGGCGCCCGCGATCTCGATGCCCGCATCGCGGCGCTGCAGGGCGAGGCCGAGGAGTTCGTCCGTCGCCTGCGCGCAGCCTGAAGTCACGCTTGCCATTCCGGCGCGACTCGCGGCGTTGTGCGGCATGATCCGGACCCATCCATTTTCCCGCCAATGAACTGGTCGCCGCAGCAGGATGCCGCGCTCACCGCGGTCGCACGCTGGCTCCAGGCCGGCGAGCCGCAGCTTTTCCGGATGTTCGGCTATGCCGGCACGGGCAAGACCACCTTGGCGCGCCATATCGCCGAGGCCGTTGACGGCGATGTCGTCTTCGCCGCCTTCACCGGCAAGGCCGCGCTCGTCCTGCGCAACAAGGGCTGTGTCGGCGCGCAGACGATCCATTCATTGATCTACCGCTCGCGCGGCGTCGAGGAGGAGAGCCCGACCTTCGTGCTCAACCGCGAGAGCGTCGCGGCCAAGGCCAAGCTGATCATCATCGACGAATGCTCGATGGTCGACGAGGATCTCGGCAAGGATCTGCTCTCCTTCGGCACGCCGGTGCTGGTGCTGGGCGATCCGGCGCAGCTCCCCCGGTCAAGGGCGGCGGCTTCTTCACCGAGGTCGAGCCCGACGTCATGCTGACCGAGGTGCATCGCCAGGCCGCCGACAACCCGATCGTGCGGATGTCGATGATCATCCGCGAGGGTGGCCGGCTCGATGTCGGCGATTACGGCCAGAGCCGCGTCATCCGGCGCGATGAGGTGACGCCCGAGATCGTGCTCGGCGCCGACCAGGTGCTGGTCGGCATGAACAAGACGCGGCGCAACTACAATGCCCGCATGCGCCAGCTCATGGGCCGCACTGAGACGGTTCCTGTCGCGGGCGAGAAGCTGGTCTGCCTGCGCAACGACAAGAGCAAGGGCCTGCTCAATGGCGGCTCATGGATCGTGCAGGAGCTGAAGACCTCGAAGAAGGGGCTCGTCACCATGCGGGTGACGCCGGAGGACGACACCGGCGGCAAGCCCGTCAAGGTTTCGGTTCTGCCGAATTTCTTCGACGGCACCGAGGATGAGGTGCCTTGGGAGTTGCGCAAGCATACCGACGAATTCACCTTCGGCTACGCGCTGACCGTCCATAAGGCGCAAGGTTCGCAATGGGACGATATCGTCCTGTTCGACGAAAGCTTCGCCTTCCGCGAGCACCGGGCGCGGTGGCTTTACACCGGCCTGACACGGGCGGCGGAGACGATCACGGTGGTTGTCTAGGGGCGTTGCTTCGCCGGAAAGTTGACCTTAGGTTAGGTTGTGTCGACAGCCTGGGGGCGGCATGAACCTGATCCATCATCTGGTCGCACCTGCCAGGCCGGACGCGGCAGTACCGCGCCTGCTCGTCGTCGTGCTGCACGGTTTCGCCGGCGCCGCGGCCAACCGCCCCTCAATGGTGAGCGCCATCGCTGGGGTCTTCTCGCAGGCTGCGATCTACGCGCCGGAGCTGCCTTATCGCAGCCAGTTCTGCGACGAGGCCATGGTCGATATCGTCGCGTGTCTCGCAGACGAGATTTCCAGGCATTTCGCCCGCGAGAGCTATGACGACATCATCCTGGTCGGGCACTCGACGGGCGCGCTGGTGGCGCGAAAGCTCGTTCTCGTCGCCTGGGGCATGGCTGAGGATGTGAAGGTCGCCTGGCCGGCGGGGGCCGACCGCCTGCCCTGGGCCAAGGCGATCAACCGGCTGGTTTTCCTCGCGGCGATCAATCGTGGCTGGACCTTCAACTCCGCCATCGGTTTCTGGGACGGGTTTTTGTGGCGCGTTGGCACCAATTTTCTGCAATTGCGCGGCTGGCTGAAGAGCTCCAAGGACAGGAGCCGGCAGGCGACGATCCTGCAGATCCGGCGCGGTTCGGCCTTCCTAGCGGCGACACGCCTGCAATGGCTCGAGTTGATGGCCGACCCGGCGCGCAAGCGCGAGAAGGAGCTTTTGATCGTCCAGGTGATCGGCACGGTCGACGACATCGTTTCGCCGGAAGACGCTGTCGATCACGTACTCGACTCGACCTTGCCGGTCGATCGTACCCGTTCGGATGAGAGCGTCTGGGCCCGTTTCTTCATGCTGGAAATGCCGCAGACGAGCCATGTGCAGGCCTCGGTTTTGTTCCCTGTGCAGGGGCCCGACGATGCCGTCCATGCCGAGCGGCGTGCCGTGCTGAAGGCTGCACTGGAGGAAAGCGCCGATGCCCTGATCCGCAACCAGCATTTCATCCGGCGCCGCCATATGGAAGACGACCTGCCGCCGCTGCCCAATCCTGCGATCCGGGACGTCGTCTTCGTCATCCATGGTATTCGCGACAAGGGCTTCTGGACCAAGAAGATCGCGCGCAAGATCAAGGAGCTCGCCGGGAAAAAGCCGCTCGACCTGGCAACGCTGTCAAAGCCGGAGCGGGAGGCGCTCGCGCCGCGACTGAGAGGCCTCGACAAGCCCAAGCGCGACCTGCTCATCCGCTCGATCACAGCGAGCTATGGTTATTTCCCGATGGCGCCTTTCGTCCTGCGTTGGCTCCGGCAGGAGAAGGTCGAATGGCTGCTCGATCTCTATGTCGAGACGAAAGCGCGCTATCCGAATGCGACGTTGCATTATGTCGGCCATTCCAACGGCACTTATCTGCTGGCTGGCGCGCTCGATTGCTGTCCGCGGGTCAGGTTTGAACGTGTCGTCTTTGCAGGAAGCGTGGTCCGGCGCGACTATCATTGGCCGAAGTGGCTCGGGGAAGGCGAGAACGCGCCGCCCGGCGCGCGGATCAAGGCGGTGATGAACTATGTCGCGACGGCCGATTGGGTTGTCGCGATCTTTCCGAATGCACTGCAGCGCTTCGTCTCCGTCGATCTCGGCAGCGCTGGCCATGATGGATTCGATGCTGAGCCCGACCATCCGCGGATGCTCGACATCCGCTATGTCGAAGGCAACCACAGTGCCGGCATCAAGGAAAGTCAGTGGGACGAGATTGCCAGTTTCGTGCTCGAGGGTACGTTGCCGTTGGTGAAGGGCCAGCAACCGCCCTTAGGACAGGAGAATCCCGATTATCGCACGGTACAGGACGGCTACACGCTCAACCTTGCTGACAACGCGTTTCGCATCATCTGCGTCGCGGTTTTCTTCGCGGCGCTGATCGTCGTGCTGCCGCTGGCCGCGGCAGTCGTGTTCGATATGGGGCCGCTGTTTTCAGCGATGCTCGGCATGTTGAGCCTGCTATTGGCCCTCTTGATCAAGGCTGTGCTGTTGCGCTTCTGAGGCGGCGTGCCTGCTTCTGACGCTTCACAACGCCTGCGCCGTCGTCCCCTTCGCCACCACCGGCCCGGTCGGCCGGCCGGTCGGCGAGCCTGTAGCGGCTTCGATGGTGATCTCGAAGAGCTGGTCCTTGCCAAGCGGGAGCTGGTCTAGCCGGAGCGGCGTCGTGCGGGCGCGCTCGATCAGCCCGACCGAGCGCGGCCCGACGGCACGGTCCCAGAGCGTCCAGATTTCGAGCGCCTTGCCCTCCGGCACATGGATTGCCTGCAGCGGCACCATCTCGACGCGGCCATCGGCGAAGGTGTTGACCACGGCCGCCGCGACGCTGGCCTCGGTCAGCAGCACAGCCACCATGACCGGCTGGCGCCTGGCCCGGTCGAGCGCCCCGTTGAGGCCGATGGCAAGCAGGATGGCCGCGAGCGCACCGGCAAAGGCCGCGCCGCGCCAGACGAAAAGGCTGTTCCACCAGGCCGACAGGCGGCTGCCGGCGGAGGCCTTGCCCAGGATTGTCGTCGCCGCCGCTCGCGCCGGGGCTGCGTTCTGCGCCAGCGTCGCCAGTTCGGCTTCGATTTGGCTCCATAGCGCTGGCGAGGGGGTAAGCGGGGTTGCCGTCGCGTCGATGCTGGCGAAATGGCGGCGCCAGCTCTCGACGGTTGCCGCGAGCTCGGGATCGCTTTCGAGCTGCTGCTCGAAGGCTGCGAGCTCGGCCCCCTCGATCAAGCCGAGAACATATTCGCCGGCCAAGGCGTCGCGCTCGGCTTGCGTCAGGTTGATGTCGGCGGAGGGGCTCATCCGAGGCACTCCTTCAGCGACATCAGCGAGCGCCTGATCCAGGATTTCACCGTGCCGATCGGCATGTTCAGCCTGCCGGCAATCTCGCCATGGGTCAGGCCCTGGACGAAGGCGAGCAGCACGATGCCGCGGCGCTGCGCCGGCAGCGTCTCGAGGCAGGTGCGCAGGGCTTTGGCGTCCGACAGCTTCGACATGACAGTCTCTGGATCGTCCTCTTCGCTCGCCATCTCCTCGGCGACAGGTTCTTCACGCGTTTCGGTGCGCTTCTCGTTGCGCAGGATCGAGAGCGAGCGGTTGCGCAGGATCGCGTAGATCCAGGTCAGGCCGCCGCCGCGCGCTGGGTCGAACCGCGCCGCATGCCGCCAGATCAGGACAAAGGCGTCCTGCACCGCCTCCTCGGCCAATGCGCGACGCTTCAGCAAACGCAGCGCCACACCCAGCATACGCGCGGACTCGGCATCGTAGATGCGCCGGAGCGCAGATTTATCGCCGGAAGCACAGGCACGCAGCGCCGTTTCAATCTCTGCAGTCTTTGCTGTCAGCGTGGCGTCGCTCGCCATTCCGGTCTCCCTTGCTGGCGCAACGCCCTGCCGGCCACGGCCCAGCCTGTTGTTACACATCTCAGACCGCTTCGGATGCGCCAAGATTCTTTATTTTTCCCGCCGCATCCGCAAACGGGAACGCGGCGTTGTCGCATCCGAGTGCTGCGGCCGGACAGAGGCCGGCGGCACCGGAACAGACAACCGGAGGATAACGGCATGGACCGCAACACCCGCCTTGCACTGATTGCTTCGACGATTCTTGGCGCATCCCTTATCGCGCCGCTGGCTGCCCAGGCCGGCATGCTGGCCGCGCTCAGTGGCGACGACACCCTGACGATGATCGACACCGCGACCCTGAAGGCCGGCAAATCGATGAAGGTCAGCGGCATTACCGGCAAGATCGCCGGCATCGACGTGCGCCCGGCCGATGGCATGCTCTATGCGCTGACGGTCGACGGCACGATCTATACGGTCGATGCCGCCGGCAAGGCGACGATGAAGTCCAAGATGGACACCGTGCTTTCGGCTACTGCCATGGCCACCGTCGATTTCAACCCGGTCGCCGACCGCATGCGCGTCATCGGCTCGGACGGCACCAATCTTCGCGTCAATGTCGATGACGGCAAGACCACGGTCGATGGCAAGCTGAAATTCGCCGAGACCGACATGCATAAGGGCGAAGCGCCGATGATCGTCGGCGGCGCCTATATCAATTCGGTGAAGGGCGCCAAGGAGACGACGCTCTATGACATCGACGCCAAGATCGGCGGCTTGATCAAGCAGGCGCCGCCCAATGATGGCGTGCTCGGAGCGGTCGGCAAGCTCGGTGTGATGCCGAAATCCATCGCCTTTGATATCGAGACGGCGGCGGATGGAACCAATACCGGCTGGCTGCTGGCGGACGGCGCCCTGCACAAGGTTGATCTCGCCACCGGCAAGGCGACAATGGTTGGACAGGTCACTGGGCTGAACGCGCCTGTGCGTGATGTCGCGGCGCTTCCGGCTTCTTAAGTCCGGGACGATCTGATCCGGCCATTCGGGAGGGCCGCCGCCTCGCAAGGGGTGGCGGCCCTCTTCGTTTTTCGTCCTCTGGCCCGGACGTCAGATAGGGGCGTCGCCATCGCCATCAAATGGCGCGATGTCCCTCTGCTTTTCGCCATTATTTGCATCGACCTTGTATCGTGATGTTTCGGTCGAATCGCGATCGGAGATGCATAGATGGCGACCCCGGACGACAGCCGCGCCGGCGGCATCGGGCTCCAGCGTTTCGGCCTTGGCGCAAGGCCGGGGCAGCCGCGCGATCAGCGTGGTGGGGCGCGTGAGCGCATTCTCGCGGAGGTCTCGCGCGGCGGTGTCGCGCAGCCGCTGAATCCGCCCTTTTCGGGCGCTGCCGAGATCGGCTCGGCGCTCTTCGCCTTCGAGGACAGAGAGCGCATGGAGCGCGAGGCGAGACTTGCCGCCGGGCAGGCGCAGGCCATGCAGGCCGCCGCCGCGCCACCAAATCCGCAGGCCGTGCAGAACCCGCAAGCTCCGGTCACTCCACAGCCCCCGGCCGGTCAGCAAAACCAGATGGCGCAGCCGGCCAAGCCGCCCAATGAGCCGTCGCTGCCCTTCAAGACCTATCGCGATGAGATCGTCGCCCGGGTTCAGCTCGCGCTTGAGGCCGAGAGCGGTTTCGCCGAGCGTTTGGTGATGTTCTGGTCGAACCATTTCTGCATCGCGGCGACCAAGAGCAATATCGGTCGCAGCATGGCGGGGGCCTATGAGCGCGAAGCCATCCGGCCCCATGTCTTCGGCCGTTTTGAGGAGATGCTGCTCGCGGCCGAGAGCCATCCGGCCATGCTCGATTTTCTGGACAACCGGCTCTCGATCGGGCCGGGCTCGCCCGCCGGAAAACAGCGCGGGCGGGGCCTGAACGAGAATCAGGCGCGCGAAATCCTCGAACTGCATACGCTCGGCGTCCATGGCGGCTATTCCCAGGCCGATGTCACCAATCTCGCTCGCGTCATCACGGGCTGGACCATGGTCGGGCGCGAGGCGGTGCTGGGCTTTCCCGGCTCCTTTGCCTTCAACATCGGTTTGCACGAGCCCGGAGCGCAGCCTCTGCTCGGCAAGCAATATGCTCAGCAGGGCATGGGCCAGGGGCTGGCGGCCTTGACCGACCTTGCGCATCATCCAGCCACCGCCGATTTCATCGCGCTGAAGCTGGCGCGGCATTTCGTGGCCGACGAGCCGCCGCCTGCTCTGGTCGCCTCGCTGTCGGAGGTATTCCGCCGGACGCAAGGCGATCTCGCCGCCGTCTCGCGCGCATTGCTCGAATCGAACGCGGCCTGGAATGCCGAGCCGACCAAGATCCGCTCGCCGCAGGAGTTTTTGATCGCGAGTTATCGCGCGCTTGGCCGCAAGGCCGATCCCGGTCAGATTCTCGGGCCTCTCGGTGTGATGGGCCAGCCCTTCTGGCAGCCTTCGGGACCCAATGGTTATCCCGACACGAACTCCGCCTGGGCCTCGGCCGAAGGCATCAAGACCCGCATCGATGTCGCCGCCGGCTGGGGTCGGCAGGCGGCCGGCAGCGTGCCCGATCCGCGCGCGCTGACCGAGGATATTCTTGGCCCGCTCGCCTCGCCCGAGACCCGCCAGACCGTGGCGCGGGCGGAAAGCAAGCCGCAGGCGCTGGCGCTGCTGCTGATGTCGCCCGAGTTCCAGCGGAGGTGAGCCCCATGACTGATCACTCCAAGGCGGATCTCGACGACGATTGCGAAGCAATGACGCCCTCGCGGCGGGCGGTTCTCGGCGCGGCGGGCGCGCTCTTCGCCTGGTCCTTCGTGCCGAAATTCGCCTATGCGGCGGCGGGCAGCCGTGATCCGCGCTTCCTGCTCGTGGTGCTGCGCGGCGCACTTGACGGCCTCTCGGCCGTGCCGCCGATCGGTGATCCCGACTATGCCGGGCTGCGCGAGGGGATCGCTTTGACCAAGGACGGTCCCGACGCCGCCTTGCCGCTCGATGGCTTCTTCTACCTGCATCCGGCCATGCCGAACCTGGCGCGGCTCTACGGTGCCGGCCAGGCTTCGATCGTGCATGCGGCGGCGACGGGCTATCGCGATCGCTCGCATTTCGACGGGCAGGACGTGCTCGAAAGCGGGCAGGCCGGTCCCGGTCACACCGAGAGCGGCTGGCTCAATCGCTTGATCGCGAGCCTGCCGCCCGGCGAGACGGTGTCGCGCCATGGCGTGCTCGGCGTCGGCGTGGTGCCGCCTTTGGTGGTGCGCGGCTCGGCGCCGATCCTGGGCTGGTCGCCGCCGCGCATGGCGCGCGCGGGGCCCGATCTGATGCAGCGCCTGTCCGACCTCTACGGCCAGCGCGATCCCGGGCTGGCGCGCGCGCTCTCGCAGGCGATCGAGACAGAGGGCATCGCGCTCCGCAGCAGCATGAATGGCGATATGCGCGGCGGTGGTGGCCCCGACAGCGCCGACGGCATGAAGCGCATCGCCGAGGGTGCGGCGGGGCTGGTCGGCGCCGATGACGGGCCGCGCATCGCCGCGCTCGCCTTCGAGGGCTGGGATACGCATGCCAATGAGGGTGGCGCCAAGGGGCGTCTGGCGCAATTGCTGGGTGGGCTGGACGGCGCGCTGGCGGCTTTCGAGCAAGGGCTCAAGCCGGTCTGGAAGGACACGGTGGTGATGGTGGTCACCGAGTTCGGCCGCACCGCGAAGGTCAACGGCACGGTCGGCACCGACCACGGCACCGGCACGATCGCCTTCCTCGTCGGCGGCGCGGTCAAGGGTGGGCGGATGGTCGTGGACTGGCCGGGGCTGAAGCCCGAGCAGCTCTACGAGAAGCGCGATCTCAAGCCGACGACGGACATCCGTGGCGTGGCCAAGGGCGTGGTGTCGGAGCTGTTCGGGCTCTCGGGGCCGGTCTTGGCGGAGAGGGTGTTCCCGGGCACCGGCGAGCTTGCGCCGATGCGGGGGCTGGTCGGGTGAGTCCTTCTCCCCTCGGGGGAGAAGGTGGCACGGCGAAGCCGTGACGGATGAGGGAAGTTCCTCATTCAAGACAAGAAAAAGGGCCGCTAACGCGACCCTTCCCTCATCCGTCTGCTGCGCAGACACCTTCTCCCCCAAGGGGAGAAGGAAAGTCTAAGCCCATTCGCGCTTGGCGAGCTTTTTCTCGAAAGCCTGGATCTTCGGGGCCTTCTCCATGGTCAGGCCGATATCGTCGAGGCCGTTGATCAGGCAGTGCTTGCGGAACGGGTCGAGGTCGAATTTTACCGTGCCGCCGTCGGGGCCCTTGATCTCCTGCTTTTCGAGATCGACCGTCAGCGTCGCGTTCGAGCCGCGATCGGCGTCATCGAACAGCTTCTCCAGATCCTCCGGGCTGACCACGATCGGCAGAATGCCGTTCTTGAAGCAGTTATTGTAGAAGATGTCGGCGAAAGAGGTCGAGATCACGCAGCGGATGCCGAAATCGAGCAGGGCCCAGGGCGCGTGCTCACGCGAGGAGCCGCAGCCGAAATTGTCACCGGCGACCAGGATTTCCGACTTGCGGTAGGCCGGCTGGTTCAGCACGAAATCGGGGTTCTCCGAGCCGTCCTCCTTGTAGCGCATCTCGGCGAACAGGGCGGTGCCGAGCCCGGTGCGCTTGATCGTCTTGAGGTACTGCTTGGGGATGATCATGTCGGTGTCGACATTGATCACCTTCAGCGGGGCAGGTGTCGAGGTCAGCGTGGTGAAGGGCTGCATGGCGGGAACTCCGATGGGTCTTTCTGGCTGTGACTAGAGCTGCGAGGTCAGCAGCTTGAAGCTGGCGAAGGTGAAGAAGGCGGCGAGACAAGCCTCCGCGCGGCGGCGGATTCGGCGATAGCCGGAGATCATCGAGGCGGTCGAGAACAGCACCGCGTAGAACTGGTTGATCCCCAGCGAGATCAGCATGCAGCCGGCAATGATGGCGTAGAGCACGACCGACGGCGTATCGGGGCGCAATCCCAGCGCGATGATCGCCGTCCAGCTCAGGATCGCCTTGGGGTTGGTCAGGTGCATGAGGTAGCCGCGCAGGAAGCTGCGGCGCCCCGAGACGGCGGCTTTCGGCGGCGGCATCTCGACCCGCATGGCCGAGCGCGCCGAACGCCAGGCCAGGAACAGCAGATAGATCCCGCCGACGATCTTGATGGTGTAGAGCGCTCCGGGATGGGCCACGACCAGGCCGGTGACGCCGATCGCGGCTAGAATTCCCCAGGTCAGCGAGCCGGCGGTGACGCCAAGCGCCAATATGGCGCCCGCATCCCGGCCGCGTTCCATCGAGGTCGCCATGACGACGAGGTTGCTGGGGCCGGGGCTGGCGACAGCCAGGAAGAAGGCCGAATAGACCAGCGCCAGATCAGGCAGGTGACGGATCAGATCGTCGATCATCGAGTGCTCCGCTGCATCGTCTAGCGCTCCGCCTCGGCTTCGATGGCGTCCATGTCGTCGTCGGAAAAGCCGAAATGATGGCCGATCTCGTGGACCAGCACGTGGGTGACGATCGCGCCCAGGCTCTCGTCGTTCTCGGCCCAGTAATCGAGGATGGGGCGACGGTAGAGATGGATGGTGTTGGGCATCTGGCCGGTCTGCGGGGCATAGCCCTGCTGCGGCAGGCCGATGCCGCTGAAAAGGCCGAGAATGTCGAAGGGGCTCTCTGCCTCGAGCTCCTTCAGCACCTCGTCCTCGGGGAACTCGGTGACGTTGAAGACGACATCGCTGCAGAGCGCGCGGAATGCATCCGGCAAATGGTCGAACGCCGCCTGCGCCAAGACCTCGAATTCGGCGATGGAAGGCGCTTTCGCGCCATCCCAACCGATGCTGGAGCTGGCTTGCGCATGAGCGCTCGCACCGGTCGTGGCCGAGACTGAAGGTACGCTTCCCATCACCAGATCTTCAATTGATGGCCGAGCCAATAGGCCAACGCGATCACGCCAAGCAGCGACAGGGACCGACCGATGCGCCGGCCCCAGAGCTCGATCTTGTCGCCATCGGGCGCATCACCGCCGGAAAAATGCTCGGCGGCGCGGCCCATGGAGGAACCGAGCAGGCTCTCGCTGTCACGCTTGACGCGATCGAGCGCGGCCTGGGCTTCGGCGGCGCGGGCGGTTTCGCGGGGGTCGTTCGACATGCTCGTTAACCCCGCTTACCGGGTCTCATCCCAACTGCCTGACATCGACGAAGTGGCCGGCAAGCGCTGCGGCCGCCGCCATCTGCGGCGAGACCAGATGCGTCCTGCCCTTGTAGCCCTGGCGGCCCTCGAAATTGCGGTTCGAGGTCGAGGCGGCGCGCTGGCCCGGCTTGAGCTGGTCGGGGTTCATCGCCAGGCACATCGAGCAGCCCGGCTCGCGCCATTCGAAGCCGGCGGCGAGGAAGATCTTGTCCAGCCCTTCCTGCTCCGCCTGCTGCTTCACGAGGCCCGAGCCCGGCACGATCATGGCGTAGTCGAGCGATCCCGCGATCTTCTTGCCCTCGACGATCTTGGCGACGGCGCGCAGATCCTCGATGCGGCCATTGGTGCAGGAGCCGATCCAGATCACGTCGAGCGGGATGTCGGTGATCTTGGTGCCGGCGGTCAGGCCCATATAGTCGAGCGCGCGCTGCTTGGATGTGCGCTTGGTCTCGTCCTCGATCAGGGCGGGATCGGGCACTGCGCCCGCGACCGAGATGACGTCCTCAGGGCTCGTGCCCCAGGAGACGATCGGCGGCAGGTTGTTGGCGTCGAGCCGGACAATGCGGTCGAAATGCGCGCCCTCGTCGCTGTAAAGCGTCTCCCAATAGCGCAGCGCCGCCTCCCAGGCCGCGCCCTTGGGCGCCTTGGGACGGCCGTTCAGATAGGCGAAGGCCTTCTCGTCAGGCGCGACCATGCCGGCGCGCGCGCCGCCCTCGATCGACATGTTGCACAACGTCATGCGGCCCTCCATCGAGAGGGCGCGGATGGCGTCGCCGGCATATTCGATGACCGAGCCGGTGCCGCCGGCCGTGCCGGTCTCGCCGATGATGGCCAGCGTGATGTCCTTGGCGGTGACGCCCTTGGCGAGCGTGCCGTCCACCTGGACGAGCATGTTCTTGGCCTTCTTCTGGATCAGCGTCTGGGTGGCGAGCACATGCTCGACCTCCGAGGTGCCGATGCCATGCGCCAGCGCCCCGAAGGCGCCATGCGTCGAGGTATGGCTGTCGCCGCAGACGATGGTGGTGCCGGGCAGGGTGAAGCCCTGTTCGGGGCCGATGATGTGGACGATGCCCTGGCGGATATCGAGCTCGTCGAAATACTCGACGCCGAATTCCTTGGCGTTCTTCGCGAGAGCCTCGACCTGGATGCGACTTTCTTCCTCGACGATGCCCTTTGACCGGTCCGTCGTCTGGATGTTGTGGTCGACGACGGCCAGCGTCTTGTGCGGGGCATGGACCTTGCGACCGGTCATGCGCAGGCCCTCGAAGGCTTGCGGGCTCGTGACCTCATGGACGAGGTGGCGGTCGATATAGAGCAGGCAGGTGCCGTCCTCCTGCTGGTCGATGATGTGGTCGTCGAAGATCTTGTCGTACAGCGTGCGCGGGGTGGCGTTGGACGTCATGACGTGGTGGCCTCTGTCGGATACCGAGAATTTTTGCGGATATCGGGAATGTCTTGCGGATATTGGTGATTTCTTGAAGGGGTCCGGCTCATGCCGGAGGGCGCAGCGCAACGGCCTGTCGCCGGCCGAAAACAGCCGGTCTCAGGCGCGCGTAAGGCCTGCGGCGATCGACGCCGTGAAACGTCCGAAGAAGCGCCAGGGCAGGCGGGCGTGATCGTCGAGCGCGACAAAGTCCTGCGTCGTCGGTAGGGCAGGCAGATGGCCTTCACCCTGGACGGCGCAGACGCGCAGCATCGATCGATCGGAACGCAGTGACATGAGGGAGTGTCTAGCAGTTCTAAGGTGGCGCGACAATCGAGATGCGAGCTTGCGAGATACAGCCGCGCGTGGAGCGCATGCCGCGATGGGATAGATGCCTCGCGACCGCCATGCTGATAAGCAGGGATCGGTGCGCCCGAGCTGGAGCTCAGGCGACGAAGCGAGGTGTGGCCATGCTCAGATCCTTTCCCTTCATGGTGCTGGCGGTGCTGGTATATGCCGTCGTCATCGCCGTCATGGGGCAGCCACTGGGGCGCGAAGTCCTCGGCTTCGGCCTGCCGTCGGGCGTGCGCTTTTCGCTGACGGTGAGCGAGCTCCTGCTTTTCGTCGCGACGATCGTCTTGTTCTTCGAGGTCATGAACGCGGCCAGCGCCAAGACGAACTCGATTCTCAATCACGGCCTGTCGATGCTGGTCTTCCTCGCCTGCTTCCTTGTCTTCCTGCTGCTGCCGGCCTTCGGCACCGGGACGTTCCTGATCATCACGCTGATGTGCCTGGTCGATGTCGTCGCCGGCTATTCGATCAGCATCCTGACGGCCCGGCGCGACATGACCTTCGGATCGCAGGAGTAGACTTCGCCCGCCTGCCTCCACAGGGCGTCATCCCGGAACTCCGCGGAGTTTATCCTTGGGCCGATCGAAGACCGGACCCCGGGGGCTGCGTCCGGGATGACGGCGCGGGTGTTTTGACCGGGTCCGGCTCATGCCGGAGGGCGCAGCGCAACGGCCGGTCTCAGGTGCGCGTAAGGTCTGCGGCGATCGACGCTGTGAAACGTCCGAAGAAGCGCCAGAGCAGGCGGGCGTGATCGTCGTGCGACAAAGTGCTGCGTCGTCGGCCGGGCAGGCAGTCGGCCTTCACCCTGGACGGCGCAGACGCGCAGCATCGATCGATCGGAGCGCAGTGACATGGGGGAGTATCCCGCAGTTCCAAGGTGGCGCGACAATCGAGATGCGGCCTAGCGAGATACAGCCGCGCGTGGCGCGCATGCCGAAGCCGATTCACAGCTCCATATGGACGATTTCGATCGGGTCTCCGCCCTGCCCATGGGAGAAGAAGCCCTTGCCGGTGGTTCGGAAGCCGTGTCGCCGGTAGAAGCCCTCGGCATTGACGGTCGCCTCGACCTTGACGGGGCCGGCGTGGCCTTCGCGGGCCTGTTCGATGCCGAGGCCGAGCAGGCGTTTCCCCAATCCGGAGCCTGCGGCGTCGGGGCGGAGAAACAGGCGGGTGACCTCGCCGGGCTCGGCATCGACGAAGCCGATGACCGCGCCCTGCCGCACGGCGACGATCATCCGTCCGTTCGCGATCAGCGCTTCGTAATAGGCGGGTGTGCGGGCGCCCATCCATCCCGCGAGCTGATCCGCCGAATAGTGCTCCTTGCCGAGCGTCGCGATGGACACATGCGTGATCTCGAACACGGCTTGCGCGTCGCCCGCCTGCGCTGGCCGCAATGCGATGTCTTGGTCTGCCGTCATCCCACGCCTCGTCTCACGTCCATTTGCCGCCAGCGCATCGAACAGGATGCGGTTTCGCCCGGCAAGATGGCGCCGCTCAAAACAAAAACGCGGCCCCGAGGGACCGCGTTTTCCAAATCTCTCGCGATGAAGCTGTAAGCTTACTTCGCGGCGGCCTTGGGGGCCTTCGGCGCGCGGGGCTCGACGCGCTCGGCGATACGGGCCGACTTGCCGCGGCGATCGCGCAGGTAATACAGCTTGGCGCGGCGCACCTTGCCCTTGCGGATGACCTTGATGGAATCGATGTTCGGCGAGTAGAGCGGGAAGACGCGCTCGACGCCCTCGCCATAGGAAATCTTGCGGACGGTGAAGGCCTCGTTCAGGCCGCCGCCATTGCGCGCGATGCAGACGCCTTCATAGGCCTGGACGCGGCTACGCTCGCCTTCCTTGACCTTGACGTTGACCTGCACGGTGTCGCCGGGCTGGAAGTGCGGGATCTCGCGGCCTTCGCTGAGCTTGGCGATCTGCTCTTTGTCGAGCTGTTCGATGATGTTCACGGGTCTCTCCAATAGCCGTTGTCGCGCTTGAGCTGCGCGGGCGTTCGGCACGCTGTTTTCAGTTGTGAGCGGGCCATACAGCAGAGTCGGGCGCTTGTCGAGCTAGAGCCGGATGATTTCAGATGGAATCACAAGGTGATCCCATCTGAAATCTGAATCCGTCTCTCATCAAAGAGTTAGAGCAGGTTCAATGCGAAAAACCGGTTCCCACTTTTTCGCATCCTGCTCTAGCCTTTCGCAGAGCGGCTTGGCCGGCCAGAGAAGACGAGGCTTGGCGCCGCTTGGCGAGGCCCTTGCCGACGTGCATAGCGGTACGCAACAACAATGACAGTATCAGGGTCGGAAAACATGCCTGAAAACCTCCACAAGATCGCCCTCGTCACCGGCGCCGCGCGCGGCATCGGGCTTGCCACCACCAGGCGCTTTCTGTCCGAGGGCTGGCGGGCCGCGCTGCTCGATATCGACGCAGAGACTTTGGACAAGGCGATGGCCGAGCTGGCGCAGCCCGAGGCGACGCTGGGGCTGGCCTGCGATGTCTCCGATCCTGCCGCGGTAGCAGTTGCCTTCGCGGCGCTGACAATCCGCTTCGGCCGACTCGATGCGCTGGTCAACAATGCCGGCACGGCCGTGTTCAAGCCGCTGCTGGAGACCACTCATGAGGAGTGGCAGCGGGTCCTGGCGGTCAACCTGACCGGGCCGTTCCTGACAACGCAGCTTGCCGCCCCCCTGATGGCCGATACCGGCGGCGGCGCGATCGTCAATATCACCTCGATCTCGGGCCTGCGTGCCTCGACGCTGCGTGTCGCCTACGGCACCAGCAAGGCCGGGCTCGCCCATCTCACCAAGCAGCAGGCGGCGGAGCTCGCCAGCTTGGGCATCCGCGTCAACGCAGTCGCACCCGGCCCGGTCGACACTGCCATGGCCAAGGCGGTGCACTCGGCTGAAATCCGGGCCGACTACCGCGACGCCATTCCGCTCGCGCGCTACGGGCTGGAGGAGGAACTGGCCGAGGCGATCTTCTTCCTGTGCAGCGACAGGTCGAGCTACATCACCGGGCAGGTGCTGGCTGTTGATGGCGGGTTCGACGCGGTCGGGATCGGGCTTGCGACGCTGCGGGGGGAAAGGCGGAATCGGTAGAGGGTGGTCATGAACACGGACCCCGCCAGCAGCCTTCAGCTGCGCTTGAGAGCTGACCTGAAGGCCGCGATGCGCGAGCGGCGCGGCGGCGAGATCTCCTGCCTGCGTTCGCTCATTGCCGCGATCGACAATGCGCAGGCCGTTCCGCTCGGCGAGCTTCACCAGACCTATGTCGTTCGCCAATTCGGCGACGATGCCGTGGAGGTGCCGCGAAAGGTTCTGTCGGATGCGGAACTGGATGGGCTAATCGACCGGGAGATTAGTGACAGGACGGCGGCGGCCCGGGAGCTGCGCGAGCTCGGCCAGGCTGAACGGGCCGCGCGGCTGGCGGAGGAGGTCGCCATCATCGATCGCTACGTTTCGGCGAGGCGTTGAGGGCACGGTTCGCAACAGGCGTGCCGAGCAAACCTGTCCGCATTCCGCCGGCCTGAAGCGTGGGCACCGAGCGCTGTCCACAAGACCTCGCCGTCAAGCTGCGAGGCTGAACGTGATGAAATCCAGGAAAGCGCGCACCTTGCCCGGCAACTGGCGGCGCGACGCATAATAGGCATGGAGCGGGAAGCGCTCCTCCGCCCAATCGTCGAGTACGGTGACCAGACGCCCACTGTTCAGCCAGGGCTCGAGCCCCAGTTCAAAGCTCTGGAACAGGCCCAGCCCCGCCTCGCAGGCGGCCAGCGCCGCGGAAGGATCGTCCAGTACCAGGCGGCCGGCGACCGGGACTTCGATCGCCTTGCCGCCACGATGGAATTCCCAGGTGAACGGCCGCCCGGACTGCGGATCCCGGAACAGGATCGCGTCATGCCGGGCGATGTCGGCGGGCGCGCGAAGAGGGGGCGGCCGGCCAGGTAAGCCGGCGTGGCGACCGTAAGGACCCGTGTGTCCAGGAACTTGCGGGCGATCAGGCCTGAAATCGGCGGAGGGCCGAAGCGTATGGCAAGGTCAACGCCGCCAGCGAGCATCTCCTCAAAGGCGTTGGTGACCCGAAGCTCCAGCGAAAGCTCCGGATAGCGTGCCAGTAGCGCCGGCAGTCGCGGCGCGAGCACGATGCGCGCGAACCACGGATCAACGCTCAGTTTCAATCGCCCGCGAACCTGGGTGGCGTCGTCGGCGGCTGTCTCGGCAGCCTCCGTGATGGCGGCAAGGAGCGGCGCCACCTCGGCATGGAAGCGCGCACCGGCTTCGGTGAGAGCCACCATACGAGGATGCCGGTCAAACAGCCGGGCCCCAACCTGCGCCTCCAGCCGCGCCACGGCTCGGCTCACCCCCGATGGCGTCAACCCGACAGCTTCCGCCGCGCGGGCAAAGCCGCCGTTTTCCACGACGGCGGTCATCACACCGACGCCTGAGAGCAAACGCGCGTCAAATGCCATGAGTGAGTCTCCGTCAACATTGCGGTGACAAAGATGCGTTGGATTCCGGGTTGGGCAAAGTGGATCTTGCGTCTTCCCATCCTCAGGAGTTCGCCATGACCTTGAATGAACAACGCATTGTCGTGCTCGGCGGCACGTCCGGCATAGGCTTCGCGGTCGCGAAGGCCGCCTCTAAAGCGGGAGCCCAGGTCGTGGTCGGCTCAAGCTCCCAGACGCGGGTTGCGGCGGCGGTCGCCGCCCTGGGGGCGGACGCCGAAGGACGGACAGTCAACCTCTCCAACGAGACGGCAACGCGAGCGTTCTTCGAGGAGGTGGGTGAGTTCGATCACCTCATCTACACGGCGGGAGAGCCGTTGCAGCTTCTCGGATTGGAGGCCGATCTCGCCGAGGTTCGCCGATTCTTCGAGCTTCGATACTGGGGCGCGCTCGCCGCGGCGAAATACGGGCGCAAGACGATCCGGGAAGGCGGCTCCCTGGTGTTCACCTCCGGCACGGCGGGGGCTCGGCCGCTTGGCCCCGGCTGGGCGGCGGCGTCGAGCATCTGCAGCGCGATGGACGGGCTCACCCGGGCGCTCGCCGTGGAACTGAAGCCCTTACGGGTGAACTGTGTGGCGCCCGGTGTCGTGAAGACCGACCTTTGGGCCGGCATGGGCGAGGCCGAACGCGACGCCTTCTATGCTGCTGAGGCCGCACGCCTGCCTGTCGGCCACGCCGGCGAGGTGGAGGAGATTGCGGAAAGCTACCTCTACCTCATCCGCCAGACCTATGTGACGGGCCAAGTGCTCTACGTCGACGGCGGGGGCCTCCTCGCTTAATCGCTGCGCCGCGGCTACCCGCCCGAGCAAGCCAGGCGCGATCCGGCCGTGGCGTCTCACGCGCGTCGCGGCGCAGCAGACAATTTACTTGCGCCGCCTCCCGAACGGCGCGAACCTGCTCCCCGAAATCCCTCTTCGACGGCCGCCCGACCCTTGTCGGGCCTGTGCGACCGCCGCCTTTCCGGCGTGGGCGCTTCACTTGACTTCCCGTGCCGGTTCCTGCCGCGTCGGAGCCCTGAGCCCAACGGCTTTTCGCCCCTTCGCGGCCAATGACCGAAGGAGGAAGCCATGGCTGCGACATCCCGGAACGAAGGAAACGCAAACGGAATCAGAGGCAGGGGCCCGCGATGCATCGCCATCGTCGGCCCCTTCCAGAGCGGCAAGACGACGCTGCTCGAAAGCATCCTAGAGCGCTGCGGCGGCGTCTCCCGCGCCGGCTCGGTCAAGACCGGCAACAGTGTCGGCGATGCGAGTGCGGAGGCCCGCTCGCATCAGATGAGCACGGAGCTCAACGTCGCCTCCGTCGAATTTCTCGGTGAGCGCTTCCAGTTCGTCGATTGCCCCGGCTCCGTCGAATTCCTGCACGAGATGCGCCATGTCCTGCCGGTGGTCGACGCCGCGGTGGTGGTCTGCGAGGCGGATGACCGCAAGGCGCCGGCGCTCGAACTCGTGCTGCGCGAGCTCGAGGAAGCGGATATTCCGCGCTTCCTGTTCCTGAACAAGATCGACACCGCCTCGCGCCGGGTCCGCGAGACGCTCGGCATCCTGCAGCGCGCCTCGCGCACGCCATTGCTGCTGCGCCAGATCCCGATCTGGCAGAAGGGCATCGCGGTCGGCTTCATCGATCTCGCGCTGGAGCGCGCCTTCATCTACCGCGAGCATGCGCCCAGCGAGATCGTGCCGCTGGGCTCCGAGGAGGCCGGGCGCGAGAAGGAAGCGCGCTTCTCGATGCTGGAGAAGCTCGCCGATTACGACGACGCGCTGATGGAGGATCTGCTCGGCGACATGGAGCCGCCGCGCGACCGCATCTTCGACGATCTCGCGCGGGAATTGCAGCACCGCCATGTCGTGCCCGTATTGATCGGCTCGGCCGAGCGCGGCAATGGCGTGACGCGCCTGCTCAAGGCGCTGCGGCACGAGGCTCCCGACCTCAGTGAGACGCGCGGACGCATCGGCGTCGTGGCCGAAGGCGCGCCGCTCGCGCAGGTGATGAAGACCTGGCATTCCGGCCAGGGCGGCAAGGTCTCGCTTGCCCGCATGCTGCGCGGCAGGTTGGCGGAGGGCGACGTCGTAACCTCGTCGGGCGGCGTCGAGGCGCGGATAGCCGGCGTGCTTGCGGTCAAGGGCGTGGAGCAGACGCGCAAGCCGGCGGCGGAAGAGGGCGAGATCGCCGCCTTCGCGCGGCTCGAGGGCGTGGTGACCGGGGATGCGCTGACGCTCGGCAAGCTGCGCGCCAGCGTGGTGAGCTCGGTCGCGCCGCCCGAAGCGGTGCATGCTCTGGCCGTCGCGGTGAAGGACCGCAAGGACGATGTCAGGCTGGCGGCGGCGCTAGCGCGATTGGCGGAGGAGGATACCGCGCTTTCGATCACGCAACTGCCGGAGTTCGGCGAGATGCGCCTGTCCGGCCAGGGCGAGATGCATCTGCGCGTCACGCTGGAGCGGCTTGCCGGCCGCTATGGCGTGTCCGTCGAGAGCGGCCCGCCGCAGATCGGTCATCGCGAGACCATCCGGGGCAAGGCCGGCGCGCGCGGTCGGCACCGCAAGCAGAGCGGCGGGCATGGGCAATATGGCGATGTGGTGCTGGAGGTCGCATCGCTGCCGCGCGGCGAGGGCATTCGCTTCGTCGATCGCATCACCGGCGGCGTGGTGCCCCGGCAATATATCGCCTCTGTCGAGGCCGGCGCGCGTGATTTCTGCCAGAACGGGCCGCTCGGCTTTCCGTTGGTCGATATCGAGGTGACGCTGACCGACGGCTCCTATCACACGGTCGATTCCTCCGACATGGCGTTCAGGCAGGCGGCGCGTATCGCCATGGGCGAGGCCGTGCCGCAGGCGAAGCCCGTGCTGCTGGAGCCGATCCTGGCTGTCGAGGTGGTAATCCCCTCCGAAGCGATGTCGCGGGCCTCGGCCATCGTCTCGAGTCGGCGCGGGCAGATCCTCGGCTATGATTCGCGGCCGGGATGGCGTGGCTGGGACCAGATCAATGCGCTGATCCCCGAGGCGGAGATGCCGGGGCTGATCGTCGAGCTGCGCTCGGCGACGGCCGGGGTCGGTTCGTTCAGCGCGCGTTTCGACCATCTCGCCGAACTCGCCGGCAAGCCGGCCGAGGCCATCGTCGCCTCGCATGCCCTGGCGCAGGCACGATGAAGGGCCTGTGATCTGAAAAGTTCATATCTAAACCTTTTGGCGTATTCTTGGGGGCGGACGCTTGCGTCCGCCCGCTCGGTTCCGCACTGTATGGTCATGAAAAAACACTGGCACGGCTGCTTCTGCGGTCGCAAAGCCGGCGAGATGGGAGGATGACCATGAATGCGATGAGCGCCGCCGCGGCGAAGCCTGACCCGCGTCCCTGGTTGGCGCAATATCCCGCCGCCGTGCCGCCGGAGCTCGATGCGAACAAGGTCGGCACATTGGCCGATCTCGTCCACGCCGCCTGCACGACCTATGCCGCACGCCCGGCCTTCGAGAGTTTCGGCAAGACGATCAGCTTCGCCGAGACTGGCCGCGCCGCGCAGGCCTTCGCCGCCTGGCTGCAGGCGCAGGGCTTCAAGAAGGGCGACCGCATCGCGTTGATGATGCCCAACATCCTGGCCTATCCGGCGACGATCTTCGGGGCGCTCATCGGCGGCTTCACCGTCGTCAACATCAACCCGCTCTACACGGCGCGCGAGCTGACCCACCAGCTCAACGATTCCGGCGCGCGCGTATTGGTGGTGATCGAGAATTTCGCCCATGTCGTCGAGGAGGCGAAGCCCAACCTCAAGCTCGAGGCGATCGTCATCGCCACTGCCGGCGACCTGATGGGCTTCAAGGGCACGATCGTCAATTTCGTCGCCCGCAAGATCAAGAAGGTGGTCAAATCCTTCAATCTGCCGGGCTCGATTGCGCTCAAGGGCATCCTGGCCGGACCGGGCGTGATGGCGCCGGTAACGGTTACTCCCGACGATGTCGCCTTCCTGCAATATACCGGTGGCACGACCGGTGTCGCGAAGGGTGCGACGCTGACGCATCGCAACGTCGCCTCCAATGTCGAGCAATGCGCCTTGTGGCTGGGCTGGGCACTGGAGCCGCCGCTGGGCCGCAGCGACTACCAGCACGTCATGGTCACGGCCCTGCCGCTCTACCACATCTTCGCGCTGACCTGCTGCTGCCTGTTCATGCTGCGCATCGGCGCCAAGGGGCTGCTGATCGCCAATCCGCGCGACATCGCCGGCTTCGTCAAATTGCTGAAGACGAGCCGGATCACGCTCTTCTCCGGCGTCAACACGCTCTACAACGCATTGGCGAACCATCCGGAGATCCGCCAGGTGAATTTCGAAGAGCTGCGCTTCGCGGTTGCCGGTGGCATGGCGACGCAAGCTGCTGTCGCCCGGCACTGGAAAGAGGTCACAGGCCGGCCGATCGTCGAGGGCTATGGCCTGTCGGAGACCTCGCCGGTGGCCTCCGCCAACCGGCCCGACATTTCCGAGTTCACCGGCACAATCGGCTATCCGCTGCCCTCGACCGATTTCGCCATCCGCGATGCCGAGGGCCACGACATGGCGCCTGGCGAGCCTGGCGAGATCTGCATCCGTGGGCCGCAGGTCATGGTCGGCTACTGGAATCGGCCTGACGAGACGCAGAAAGTGATGACCGCTGACGGCTATTTCCGCTCGGGCGATGTCGGTGTGCTGTTGCCTGACGGCCAGATCAAGATCGTCGACCGGATGAAGGACATGGTCCTGGTCTCGGGCTTCAACGTCTATCCCAACGAGGTCGAGGATGTGCTTGCCAGCCACCCCGGCGTGCTGGAGGCAGCCGTGATCGGCCTGCCCGACGAGCATTCCGGAGAGGCCGTCACCGCCTTCGTCGTCAAGAAGGACGAATCGCTGACGGCCGAGGCCCTGCGCGCCTTCTGCAAAGACAGCCTGACCGGCTACAAGGTGCCCAAGCAGATCGTCTTCCGCGACAGCCTGCCCAAGACCAATGTCGGCAAGGTGCTGCGCCGCGCGCTGCGCGAGGAGGTCGCCTCCCACAAATGAGATGGTCGGCAGCTTGATCGCGCGAAGGGCGATGGCTAGTTTGCCCCGCCGAGGCCGTAGGCCTGCGCCATCCGCCGCACGCGTCCGCGCGCCGACGAAAAGGTTGCTGATTGCCCCGTCGCCTTCTCGAACTCCCGCTGCTGCGCCGGCTGAAGCCCGGGCTCTATGTCCATGACGAGGAGGCGCTGAACGCGGAGCCGGCGCTCGATTTGCTGGCCGAGCCGATCACCCCCGTCGATGCCTTCTTCATCCGCAATAATGGCGATCTGCCCGAGACAGGGCCGACTGAGGCCTGGCGGCTGACGATCGATGGCGAGGTCGAGCGGCCGCTGGTCTGGTCGATCGCCGATCTGCGCGCGCGCTTCGAAACCGTCACCGTCACCGCCGTGCTCGAATGCGCCGGCAATGGCCGCTCGCAATTCTCGCCCGCGACCGACGGTCTGCCCTGGCGGCTCGGCGCCGTCGGCTGCGCGCGCTGGACCGGCGTCAGGCTGAAGGATGTGCTGGAGGTCTCCGGCGTGAAGGTGGGCGCCGTCTATACCGCGCATTACGCGCCCGACCGGAACTTGTCGGATCCGTCGCGGCCGGCCTTGTCGCGCGGCTTGCCGATTGCCAAGGCGCTGGCGGCGGAGACGCTGATCGCCTTCGCGATGAATGGCGAGCCTCTGCCGCCGCTGCATGGCGGGCCGCTGCGCATCGTCGCGCCCGGTTTTCCGGGCTCGGCCTGGCAGAAATGGCTCGACCGGATTTCGCTGCGCGATGTCGAACATGACGGCGAGAAGATGCGCGGCACGGATTATCGGATGCCCATGACGCCGGTGAAGCCGGGCGAGGCGATCGATCCGGCCCGATTTTCCGTCATCACCGACATGCCGGTGAAATCGCTGATCACGGCGCCGACGCATGGGTTCAGCGTCGCGGTGGGTTCGATCCTCGTCGTCGAGGGCTTTGCCTGGAGCGGGGCGATCGCGCTGGCGGGTCTGCGCGCCTCCTGCGATGGCGGGGCAAGCTGGCTCGAGGCGGAACTTGGGGATGGCGAGGGGCCGTTCGCCTGGCGGCGCTTCCGCTTGGGTTTCACCATCGAGCGGGCGGGGCCGCTTTCGGTCATGGCGCAGGCGCGCGATGTCGAGGGGAATGTCCAGCCTTTCGAGACGACATGGAATCCGCGCGGCTACTGCAACAATCAGATGCAGCGCGTTTCAGGTCTGGCCTTCGGCGTCTGAGTCTCGGTGACGAGCGCGGGCACTGAGCCGCGTGCGAAGCCGTCTCCCATCAAAGAGTTAGAGCCGGATGCGAAAACCGGTTCCCACTTTTTCGCATCCTGCTCGAGCGATTGAACCGGATCGCCTCTCGTCGCGACCAATGGCCGGGCCTTCGTGTCGGAGGCTCCCGCCGCTCCGGCCGCGCCCCCTCCCAATGGTGGCCGGGGCGGCGATCTAGAGCGTTTTCGAGCGAAGTGGACACCGGTTCCCCCGCGACAAACGCGAAGCGTTTGCGCGGAGAAAACGCGTCAAAACAAGGAACTAGAGCATTTCCGCGATTCGGAGAAACGCGGAAATGCTCTGTATCAGGCGGCGAGCAGCGCCTTTTCGTCCGCCTCTTGCGCCAGGACGGCCACGATCTCGCCGGGCGCGACGTCGCGCTGGAAGCGCACCAGCGTGAAATCCTCGGCGCGGCCGGTGTTGCCGCGTTCGGTCAGCACCGAGAGCGGCCGGCCGAGGCGGGCGTCGAGATGCTGCCGGTGGGCGTCGCGAGCGGCTTCGCGCAGGCGGCTCGCCCGTTCCGAGACGATGCCCCCCGGCAATTGCGGCATGCGCGCGGCCGGTGTGCCCGGGCGCGGCGAATAGGGGAAGACATGGACGAAGCTCAGGCCGCATTCCTCGACCAAGGAGAGCGAGCGCGAGAACATCGCCTCGTCCTCCGTCGGGAAACCGGCGATCAAATCGGCGCCGAAGACGATGTCGGGCCGCAAGACCCGCATCTCCGCGCAGAAGCGGATCGCATCCTCGCGGCCGTGCCGACGCTTCATCCGCTTCAGGATCAAATCGTCTCCGGCCTGCAGCGAGAGATGCAAATGCGGCATCAGGCGCGGTTCGGTCGCAATCGCCTCGCGGAGTTCGTCATCGACTTCGACCGCATCGATCGAGGAGAGGCGCAGGCGCGGCAATTCGGGCAAGGCGCGCAAGATCGCCTGCACCAGCCGGCCCAAGCTCGGCGCATCCCGCAGGTCGCGGCCATAGCTCGTCAGGTCGACGCCCGTCAGCACGATCTCTCTCGCGCCGGCTTCGCTCAGCCGGCGGCATTGCGCGACCGCCTCGGTCAGCGCGAGCGAGCGCGAATTGCCCCGGCCGAACGGGATCACGCAGAAGGTGCAGCGATGGTCGCAGCCGTTCTGGATCTGGACGAAGCCGCGTGTATGGGCGGCAAAGCGGCCGGTTCGGGCATCGGACAGGGTCGTCTGCGCCATGATGTCGGAGACGGCGATCTTGTCGTCGGCTGCGGCCTCGGCGTCGCCGAGCAAGCTGTTGGAGCGGGCGAGCGCCGCCCAGGTCTCGGGCCTCATCTTCTCGGCATTGCCGAGAACGCGCGCGGTTTCCGGCATGGCGGCGAAGCGGGCGGGCTCGATCTGCGCGGCGCAGCCCGTGACCACCACCGGCCGGCCAGGCTGCTCGCGCTTCAATCGACGGATCGCCTGCCTGGCCTGGCGCGTCGCCTCACTGGTGACGGCGCAGCTGTTGACGATAGCGAGGTCGTCGAGGCCGGCCGCCTGCGCCCGCTCGCGGATCGCCTCGCTCTCGACGATGTTGAGGCGGCAGCCGAAGGTGACGACCTCCAGCGCCATCAGGCCGCCCTCTCGAACCAGTCCGGCTCGATCACGCCTTCCCATTCGAAGGCGACCGGGCCGGTCATCAGCACATGGCCGTCGCGCTCGCGCCATTCGATGGTGAGATCGCCGCCGGGCAGGCTGACGACCGCCTTGCGGGCGGATAATTCGCGCCGCACCGCTGCGACTAGGGCCGCGCAAGCGCCCGAGCCGCAGGCCTGGGTGATGCCGGCGCCGCGCTCCCAGACGCGCAGCACGATGTGATCGGGCGCCGTCACCGCCGCGAGCTCGATATTGGCGCGGTCGGGGAAGATCGGATGGTTCTCAAGCAGCGGCCCGATCTGCTCCAGATTGAAGCGATAGGGATCGTCGACGAAGAAGACCGCATGCGGGTTGCCCATGTTGACCGCGCAGGGCGTATGCAGGATCGGATCGTCGATCGGGCCGATCTGCAATTCGAAATGGGCGGTGTCGTGGAACGGTTCGGCGAGCGGGATCTCGTCCCAGGCGAGGCGGGGCGCACCCATGTCGACGGTGAAGACGAGCTCGCTCTCGCGCACAGCCGGCAGGAGGCCGGCCTTGGTCTGGAGCGTCAGCCGGGTCTTCGACGGATTGCCCATGGCAGGGTCGGCCATCATCGCCCAGGCGACGCAGCGCGTGCCGTTGCCGCAGGCGCCGGCTTCCGAGCCGTCGGTGTTGTAAATCCGGATATAGGCGTCTGTACCGGGCGTCAGGGCGTCATGCAGCACCATGAGCTGGTCGAACCGGGCGCCGGGTTGCGCTGCGATGGCACGCGCATCGGATTCGCTGACGCGCAGCTGTGATCCGCGCAGGTCGAGCACGGTGATCTGGTTGCCCAGACCGTTCATCTTCAGGAACCGGCGGGTTGCCAGAGCGTTCATTCGGTCACACGTCCACAAACTACGGCGTCTATGAGGGAGCCGACGCGAAAAAGCCACCCTTCGCCCGTTCCTGCGTGAAGGTGGACATTCTATGTTGCGCTGCAAGGGCGCGAATCGTTCTTTTTGGTCAGGACCATGATGATGCGGATTTCCCGGATTGGTGTTCTGGCGCTCGCAGCGCTGCTTGGTGCCTCCATGCCTGCCTTCGCGCAGACGCGTGTCGCGCCTCCGACGGCTGTTGAGTCCGCCCCGCTCGCGCCGCCGCCGGGTGCGGCTGCTCCTGCGCAGGCGCAGGCCGCCCCGTCCGTTCCCGAGCCGCAGCCGGTTCAACCGCCCCCGGTGCTGCAGGGGCCTGCCGCGCCGCAGCCCGTCCAGCCCCCGCCGGCGTCGCCGCTTCCGCCCGAGCCGCAACCGGTCCAGCCGCCTCCGACCCTGCCGGCCCCCGGTCCGGCGCTGCCGGTGCCGCCCGTGCCGCAGCAGCAGGCGGGCCTGCCTGATCCGAACGCGACGCTCGCCGGCAAGCGGGGCGATTCGAGCGATGTCGACGCCGTCCTGCTCGTCTCCAAGCCGGTGCTGTCGCTTGCCGGCCAGTCGAGCTGGGATCAGGGCTTCCAGCGCCTGAGCGAGAGTTTCAAGATTCTGCGCGAGGAGGCGGCCAAGGCTGGGCTGCCGATCGCCGGCCGGCCGCTGACGCTCTTCGTCGAAACCGACGACAATGGTTTCCGCTTCGAGGCGATGCTGCCGGTCGGGCAGGCGCCGGAGGGGGCGCGGACCTCGGAATTCGCGCGCGGCGTCAAGGTCGGCCTGTCCCCGGCTGGACCCTCGCTGCGCTTCGTCCATGTCGCGCCCTATGACGACATCGATTCGACCTATGAGACGATCACGGCCTATCTCGAAGCCAAGAGCATCGTGGTGAAGGACGCCTTCCTCGAGGAGTATGTCAGCGATCTGAACGATCCGGGCGATCCGAACCTCGAGATCAACGTCTACGTCCAGCCGCGCTGAGCGCGGGGCGTATTCGGGCCTGAAGCGTCATTCTCGGGCTTGCGCCCTGAGAATCGCATGACCAGCTGGCTGAAATCGGAGATGGTCGGGTCAAGCCCGACCATGACGCGCTTCGGATCCCGGGTCTCCGCTTCACCCGGGATAACGCGGTGGACAAGCTTAAGCCGTCCAGCTCAGCCCTGGCCGCATCGGCCTGAAGCGCTCCTCCGGCAGGCCGGCTTGCGCCAAGGCCACTTTTAGCGCCTCGGGCGGGCGCTCGATGCCCTCGTCGGTGAGCTGGAACGTGCCCCAGTGATGGCCGATCGCCTGGCGCGCCTTAAGCGAGGTCATCACCTTCACGGCCTCTTCCGGGTTCATGTGATTGTCCGACATGAACCAGCGCGGCTCATAGGCGCCGATCGGCAGCACGGCGAGATCGAACGGGCCATGCTCCTGGCCGAGCCGCTCATAGAGCGAGCCGTCATGATAGCCGGTGTCGCCGATATGGAAGACCTTCGTTCCGCCGGTCTCGATGACGAAGGAGCACCACAGCGCCATGCGCCGGTCGAGCGCGCCGCGCGCCGACCAGTGATAGGTTGGAACCAGCGTCGCCGAGACCGCATCCGACAGAGCGACGCGCTCGCCCCAATCATGGACCTGTGTCAGGGCGTCGGGAATGCGCGCCTTGACGATGGTGTCGTTGCCGAGCGGCATGATCATGCGCGGCATGTCGCGGGCATGGATGCGGGCCAGCGTCGCGAGATCGAGATGGTCGTAATGGTTATGCGTGATCAGCACGATGTCGATCTTCGGCAAATCGTCGAAGGCGACGCCAGGCTCATTCACGCGCTTGGGGCCGACAAAGGAAAACGGGCTGGCGCGCTGCGCATAGACCGGGTCGATCAGCAGGTTCAGCCCCGCGACCTGGTACAGGAACGAGGCGTGGCCGAGATGGACGATGCGAACGCCCTCGACGCGCGCCGGCGGCTTGTCCTGCGGCGGGGCCGGGTAATGCTCGGGAAAGGCCTCGCGCTCGCGTTTGGAGGTCTGCCATCTCCAGATGTCGAGCAGCCCCTTGGTGACGGGGCGCCCGTCGCTGAAGCTCAAGCCGTCGAAATGGGCTGTGACAGGGCCCTGGTAATAGGGATTGCGCGAGCGCGTGAGCGTCGCCCAGGCGGCGCCCGTCGAGCCGAGCAAAGCGGTGAGGCCGAGGAAGGAGAGGAGCTTGCGGCGATTCATGGGGTCAGAAGTGGGGCGTGAGTGCGCTGGATCAAGTCCGGTGATCCTGATGCATGCCGATGCCGACGCCCAGAGGGGGATGGCTCGTCGTCACGGCATCTTGAATGCGAGCACATGCAGCCACCGGGTCGGCTCGCCATCATAGCCGCCGCCCATGTCCTCGTCGATGTCGAGCTTGCGCCAGCAATCGGCGCCGTATGCGCCGTGCAGCCAGTCCGATGACGGGTAGTTGTAATAGCGCCCGAAGCGATCACGGCCCTCAGCGGTGCCAGCCTTGAAGCTGGCATAGAATACACCGCTCGGTTTCAGGGCAGCCTGCACCTTGCCGATGATCGCCGAAAGAGCCTGGCGCGGCACATGCAGCAGGCAGGCATTGGCCCAGACACCGTCGAAGGCATCGCTCTCGTCCAGATCCTCGAACAGCAGCACCTCGACTGGCCGCCCGAGCCGCCGCGCGGCCTGGCTCGCCAGTTCCGGCGAGCCATCGGTCGGTGTCACCGCGAAGCCGCGCGCCAGCAGGGCCTCGCTGTCCTGCCCACCACCGCAGCCGAGTTCGAGAACGCTGCCGCCGGCCGGGAGTGCCGCTGCAAAGGCGGCTATCCGCGCATGCTCGGCCGCGCGCGAGCGACCGGCATAGGCCTGCGCCTCGGCGGCGTAGAAATCGAGGGTTACGGGATCGCGGCCGGTCATGCTCGACACATCTCGTCGTCAGCGCGTACCGGTTCGCATCGCGACGGTCGCGATGCCAGCGCCGATCAGTAGGGTGCCGCCGGTCTTGTTGATGATGCCGAGTGCGCGGGGGCATTTTACGATCGAACGGGCGCGAGAGGCGACCAGCGCGTAGCCGAAGGCGTTGGCGGCGGCGAGCGTCACGAAGGTCGCCTCGAAGATCAGCATCTGCGTCCAAAAATCGGCATTCGGATCGAGGAACTGCGGCAGGAAGGCGACGAAGAAGGTGATGCTCTTGGGATTCAGGGCGGTTACCAGCCAGGCATGGCCGAGCATCTTCAATGACGAGACCGCATCCTCGCGCGGCTTCGCGTCGAGCGTGCCGCCGGCGCGAAACAGCTTGATGCCGAGCCAGATCAGGTAGGCGGCTCCCGCCCATTTCAGCGCCGTAAATACGGTGGCCGAGGTGGCCAGCAGCGCGCCTAGGCCGAGCATCGAGAGCGTCATCGCGGTGAAGTCGCCCAGCGCGACGCCGGCCGCGGTCGGCAGTGCCGTGCGCCAGCCCTGGCCGAGCGCATAGGAGACGACGAGCAGGATCGTCGGCCCGGGAATCACCAGAAGGACGGCAGTGGCGGCGGCGAAGGCGGCCCAGGTTTCGAAGGTCATGACAGGCTCCGGGTCAAGGTTGGTCGAGCCATCCCCAGACGAGGTGATTTGTAAAGGGGCGTTGGCCGGTCGGCTGGCTCGTGTGAGAGTGGGAGGGGATGGCGAAAACCAAAAGACCTCCGCGGTTGTGCGGGGCTGCTCGTCTCGGCCGTTATTCCCGGCCGTCTTGCTCCTGCCAACGACCGGGAAAGACGAACGTCTTCGTCGATTTTCGGGTACGCGGCGCGCACTCCCTGTCTTGCAGAGGTGCAGGTAGGCTCGACGGCTCGCCACGTCGTCCGATGGCGATGGCGGTCACGGCTTCATGGTCGATCGGGATGCCCATCACCGTGCGGGCTCGGTCGGTGTCGAACCCACCCATCTGATGGACATGCAGTCCGAGTGCGGTCGCCTGAAAGGTCATATACGCGACGGCCTGCCCCAGATCGTAGCGTGCGTGAAGGTTGGTATTGCCGTCAGGCTTTATGGGGCGCGCAAGAGCCAGCACGAGCAAAGCTGCGCTGCCGGCCCAGATCGCGTTGGCTTCCTTCAGGCAGCTATGCAGGCGATCGAAATTCTCCGTCCCGCGCGACGCATGGATGAAGGCCCAGGGTTGCAGGTTGTTCGCCGACGGAGCCCAGCGCGCTGCTTCGAACAGCGAAGCCACAGCCGCTTCGTCGATCGTGCTCGAAGCGAAGGCGCGTGGGCTCCATCGGCCGGCCAACGCCGGGTCGATGGGGTATTCGGTGACGGCGGCTCGGTCGTTCATGCGATTCCTCTCTGCGATGACTTGCTTCTGCCACGCTTGTGCTTTCGGCTGGGCTGAGCAATTTTCCGGACGGTGTGCAAAAAACTCACAGGCCTGTTCGAATGCCCCGGAAACTGCCGTCTCTCAACGCCGTGAAGACATTCGAGGCGGCGGTTCGACACGGCACGACGCTTGCTGCAGCGGCTGAACTCGGCGTCACACATGGAGCCGTGAGCCGTCAGATCCAGCAGCTTGAAGAGTGGATCGGCCGGCCGCTATTCAGGCGGGAGGGCGGCAGGCTGATCGTGACAGAGGCCGGAGCGGCTTATGCAGCGATTGCCGGAACGGCTCTCGATCTTCTCCATGATGGAACGCGGGAGTTGCTAGAGGTGAGCGACCATGTCGTGCGCGTCAGCACGACTTCGTCTTTCGCGTCCGAATGGCTGATGCCGCGTTTGCCGGCCTTTCACTTGCGGCATTCGCAGATCGAAATCTGGCTGGAGGAAGCAAAGGAAATCGTCACGCCGCGCTCCGGCGGCTGTGACCTCGCCATCCGCATGGGAGCCGGCCCATGGCCGGGCGTGAAGGTTGAACCATTCATGAGCGACAGGTTGGTTCCCGTTTGCACACCTGGGATAGCCGCGAAGTTGACATGTCCCGACGATCTCGGCCTGGTGCCTTTGCTGCATGATGGCGATGTGCTGGCGCAATGGAGCCGCTGGCTGCGGGAGGCTGGTGCCGAGGTGAGTCCGGCCATGGCGCGACGCTTCGACAAGGGCCCACGCTTTGCCAGTTCCTCGCTCCTCCTGCACGCCGCAGCGGCGGGGCAGGGCGTCGCGCTGGCACGCGAGCGCCTGGCCGAGACATGGCTGGTGCGTGGAGAGCTGGTCCGGCCGTTCGCGGAAGCCGTCGATCTCGGGACGGCCTACTGGCTCGTTACACGGCAGACCGTCGAACCGCGCCGTCCGATCCATACCTTCCTGACATGGTTGGGCGAGCAGGCGGCATTGCCGCCGGCTCGCGTTGAAAGCTGGTGATCTGTGACGAAAAGGCGACTTGCTCTCAAGGGCGTGCGGTGCAGGAAAGAGGCAGGTTCGAGCTGAAATAGCCCGCCGGCCCGGTGCCGAGCTCAGCGCTTTTCCGGCTCGCCGGCGATCACCAGCGCCCACCAGGCCCCGTATTGGGTCTGCGGGGCCTTGGCCAGAGCGATGCCGAAGCGCGTCGCCTCGGGCATGCGCAGATTGACGTCGTGGCCGGAAGACGCCTTCCAGCCTGCGAAGGCCTCCTCGGTCGAATAATAGCCGCCGCCGACATTCTCCGCCGTACGCCCCGCTTTCAGCCCGGCGCCATGGACGCGGGAGACGAAGCTGCCGCCGGCATCATGGGAGAGCGTGTTCGCCGCGGCCATCGCATTGGCCTGGTGCTGGGCCATGGCGGTCAGCGTCGGATCGAGCCTGACGGGGCTGAGGCCATTGCTGGCGCGATAGGCGTTGAAAATGCGAGTGGCGGCGGCCGTGTCGAGCTTCACAGCGGCCAGGCGCTCGGTGGCTGTGGCGCTGAGAGGCGCGGTGCTGCGCGGATCGCCGGCACAGCCGGCGGCGACCAGGGTCATGGCGAGCGTCGCCATGCGGAAAAGATGCAGGTCCATCGTCGCCTTTCGATCGGTCGGGTGCGCCATGCTTGTACCGGTACTGTAATTTCAGTGGTTATGCGACGATCTCAGCCGCGGCCGCCGGCGATGACGCGGCAGAGCGCGTCGCGGACATAGCCTTCCGGCGCAATCTGGCCCTGCTGGACGACAAAGGCGGCGTCGACGCGCGTGGCCGGCCCGCTCTTGCGGGCGGTGACGCGCAGGGTCTGCGGCCGGCCCGAACCGGTGGTCTCCTGGATCGCGACGACGGAGCTCGTGGCATTGTCGACGCGGATGCCGGCGAAGCCCTCCGCGGCGACGGCAGCCGCCAGGTTCTTCAGCACGGCCGCCGGTGCGCGATTCGTGACGAGGTCCCAGCTGCGATAGGTCAAGCCGGTCACCATCGGAACGCCATCGGTCTTGAAATTATTATGGCAGGCCTGCTGGGCCTGGGCTCGCGACAGGCTGAGGAGCAAGGCAGTGAAGGCAAGGGCTGAAAGGGTCGTCGTCCGCGCGGCCATGGCAGGTCCCTGATGAAAATTTGGGCGTGCCTTTAAACCTCAGGGTTGTGGTTGGGGCAAGTGTTCGCGCCTCCACGTGCCTCATCTGATGTGCCAATCTTGACTTTCGCCACATTCTCCCGCTTTAACCCGCGCATTCGTTTCGCCGACATCGACGAGACCGCATCAGCCGACCGGGCCGCTCCCTGAGCATTTCGAGCCCGGAGGTCAACGCCCGACAGCGCGTCCGCGCCCTCGGGCGCGAAACCGTTTGGCGGTATTGTCGGTTTTGACGACAGACGAAACCAGGCAGACAGGACAATCGCCGCATGTTCGGCACTTTGAGCGACAGGCTATCGGGCATCCTCTCGGGTCTCACCCGCAGGGGTTCGCTGACCGAGGAGGACGTCAACGCCGCGCTGCGCGAGGTGCGCAAGGCGTTGCTCGAGGCCGACGTCGCGCTCGAGGTCGTGCGCTCCTTCACCGAGAAGGTGCGTGAGCGGGCCGTCGGCGCGGAAGTGCTGAAATCGGTCACACCCGGCCAGCAGGTCATCAAGATCGTCAATGACGCGCTGATCGACATGCTCGGCGGCGAGGGCGAGGGCATCACGCTCGATGCCGTGCCGCCGGTGCCGATCCTGATGGTGGGTCTGCAAGGCTCCGGTAAAACCACCTCCACGGCGAAGATCGCCAAGCGCCTGACCGACCGCAACAAGAAGCGCGTCCTGATGGCCTCGCTCGATACGCGGCGACCGGCCGCGATGGAGCAGCTCGCCATCCTGGGCAAGCAGGTCGGCGTCGAGACCTTGCCGATCGTGGCCGGCCAGAGCGCCGTGCAGATCGCGCGTCGCGCGATCGAGGCCGGCAAGCTCGGCGGCTACGACGTCGTCATGCTCGATACCGCCGGCCGCGTTACGCTCGACGATACGCTGATGGCGGAAGTCGCCGAGGTGAAGGCCGCGACGAACCCGCATGAAGTGCTGCTCGTTGCCGACGCGCTGACCGGCCAGGACGCCGTCAACACGGCGCGCGCTTTTGACGCGCGCGTCGGCCTCACCGGCATCGTCCTGACCCGTATGGATGGCGACGGCCGCGGCGGCGCGGCGCTCTCGATGCGCGCCGTCACCGGCAAGCCGATCAAGCTCGTCGGTACCGGCGAAAAGGTCGATGCGCTCGAGGATTTCCATCCCTCGCGTGTCGCCAATCGTATCCTCGGCATGGGCGACATCGTCGGCCTGGTCGAGCGCGCGGCCGAGACGGTCGATGCCGACAAGGCCCAGGCGCTGGCGCAGCGTCTCGCCAAGGGTAATTTCGACCTCTCCGACATGCGCATGCAATTGCAGCAGATGGAGAAGATGGGCGGCCTTGGCGGCGTGATGGGCATGCTGCCCGGCATGAAGCAGATGCAGGGCCAGCTCGCCAACTCCGGCGTGAACGACAAGATGATGAAGCGCCAGATCGCCATCATCGATTCCATGACGGCGGCCGAGCGCAAGAATCCCGATCTGCTCAAGAACAGTCGCAAGAAGCGCATCGCGGCAGGCTCTGGCACCACGCCGGAGGCGATCAACAAGCTGCTCAAGATGCATCGCGGCATGGCCGACATGATGAAGGCGATGAGCAAGCAGAAGGGCGGCATGCTCGGCAAGCTCGGCCAGATGTTCGGGATTGGTGGTGGCGGCATGGGCGGACTGCCGGGCGGGCTCGACCCGTCGAAGATGGACCCTGCCCAGCTTGCCGAACTGCAGAAGCAGATGAGCGCCGGCGGCGGCATGCCGGGCCTTCCGCCGGGCGGTTTTCCGGGGCTGCCCAAGGGCGTCACCCCGCCTGCCGGCATGATGCCGAAGCTGCCGGGGCTCGGCAGCGGTCTGCCTGGGCTTGGGGGCAACAATCCCTTCGGAGGGAAGAAGAAATGACCAAACCGACCGAAATGCGCGTCGGCATGTTCGACGTGTTCAAGCAGGTGAAGGCGCGTCTCGACGACGCCAACCTGTCCTATGAAACCTCATCCTACCGGGACGACGCCTTCTCCTTCTTCGTGCATGCGCCCGGAGAATACTGGGAGATCGACGTTCTCGAGGACGGCTCCATCGATCTCGAAGTCTTCACGTCGACCGGCATGAAGGACGATCCCTGGGCCATGATCGATCAGCTGGTCGACGACAACAAAGCCTGAGTTCAACCCAACCCAAAACGATACCCAACCAAGGAAGACGCGAATGTCCCTCAAGATCCGCCTGACCCGTGGCGGCGCCAAGAAGCGCCCGTACTACCGCATCGTCGTCGCCGACGCCCGCTCGCCGCGCGATGGCCGCTTCATCGAGAAGATCGGCTCCTATGACCCGATGAAGGCCAAGGATTCGGCCGAGCGCGTCGTGCTCGATCTTGAGAAGGCCAAGGAGTGGCTCGCCAAGGGCGCCCAGCCGACCGACCGTGTGCTGCGTTTCCTCGACGCCGCCGGCCTCGCCAAGCGTCCGGCGCGCAACAACCCGAACAAGGCTCTTCCCGGCGAGAAGGCCAAGGAGCGCGCCGAGAAGAACGCCGCCAAGAGCGCTGCCCCGGCTGAAGCCGAGGCGTGAGCTTGATGCGGGTCCAGGCGTCATTCTCGGGCCAAGCTCAGCTTCGACCCGAGAACCTCTGGCAGGAGATGGCCGGGTCAAGCCCGGCCATGACGCCTGATGGCCGCTGACACCGGTCTCGTTCTGCTCGGGGTCATCGGCGCAGCCCATGGCATCAAGGGCGAGGTCCGGATCAAGGCCTTTACCGGCGATCCGCTGGCGATCGCCGAATACGGCCCGCTCAGCGATGAGGCGGGCCGGCGTTTCGAGATCGCCGATATCCGCCCGGCCAAGGAGGTGGTCGTCGCCCGGCTCAAGGGCGTGACCAGCCGCGAGGCGGCCGAGAGCCTGGCCGGGGTGAAGCTCTTCGTCGCCCGCGACAAGCTCCCACTGGTCGAGGACGAGGACGAATTCCTGCAGGCCGATCTGATTGGTTGCGCAGTGGTAGGCCCCGACGGTGCGATGCTCGGCACCGTCACGTTCGTCGCCAATTACGGCGCCGGCGATCTGCTCGACATCGCGACGCCCGATGGCCGCTCGGTGTTGATGCCCTTCACCAAGGCTTTCGCGCCGCGTATCGACGTCACGGCCCGGCGTATCGAGGCCGAGCCGCCCGAGGGCTTGTTCGAGGTCGACGATGACAAGTAACGGTCTCGTTCGCGCCCTGATCTTCGACATGGACGGCACCATCGTCGACAATATGCGCTTCCATGAGGATGCCTGGGAGCATCTGCATGTGACGCATGGATTGCCCTTCGACCGCGACAGCTTCTTTTCGCACACCGCCGGCATGGCGGTCGGCGAGATCATCGGCCCACTCTTTCCCAATGCCACTCCGGCCGAGATCGAGGCGATGGGCAAGGAGAAGGAACTCTTCTACCGGCGGAATTACGGCCCGCATGTCGTAGCCATGCCCGGCCTTCTCGACCTGATGGCGCGGGCCGATGCGGCTGGCGTGCCGATGGCTGTCGCCACGGCGGCTCCGCCCGGGAATATCGACATCGTGCTCGACACGCTGGGCCTGCGCTCGCGCTTCGCCACCATCATCGCGCCGTCCCAGGGTTTTCGCGGCAAGCCGAATCCGGATCTGTTTCTGGGGGCTGCCGAACGCATGAAGGTCGCGCCCGAAGCTTGCGTCGTCTTCGAGGATGCGCCCAACGGCGTCGAGGCCGCGCGCCGCGCCGACATGCGCGCGGTCGCGATCCTGAGCATGCTCGGCGCCAAGGATTTCGCCGGCTTCGACAACGTCATCGCCAGCGCCAAGGATTTTACGGCGCTGGACGGGCTGCCCGCGCTGCGCTTTGCTTGAGCGATGGCTTTTCGCGCCTCTATCCTGACGCTTTATCCCGAGATGTTTCCCGGCCCGCTTGGCGTCTCGCTGGCGGGCGAGGGATTGCGCAAGGGCCTGTGGTCGCTGGAGACACACCAAATCCGCGACCATGGCATCGGCCGCCATCGCAATGTCGACGACAACCCGGCCGGTGGCGGGGCCGGCATGGTGCTGCGCTGCGACGTGCTGGCTGCGGCGATCGATGCGGCGGTTCCCGCTGACGACACACGTCCGCGCCTGCTGATGTCGCCGCGCGGCCGCAGGCTCGATCAGGGGCTGGTGCGGGAATGGGTGGCGGGCGAAGGCGTCGTCATCGTCTGCGGTCGTTTTGAGGGCGTCGACGAACGCGTCATCGAGGGGCGGGACCTGACCGAGATCTCCGTCGGCGACTATATCCTGTCGGGCGGTGAAATGGCGGCGCTGCTGCTGCTCGACGCTTGCGTGCGCCTGATCCCCGGCGTGATGGGCAAGGAATTGTCGGGCCAGGACGAAAGCTTCGAGAACGGCCTGCTCGAATACCCGCACTATACGCGCCCGCGCGAATGGGAGGGCAGGGGCCTGCCCGAGGCGCTGCTTTCGGGCGATCATGCCCGTATCGCCAGATGGCGGCGCGAACAGGCGGAGACGATCACGCGCGAACGGCGGCCGGATCTGATCGGCAAGGTCTGATCAGCAAGGCTGGATCGGCAAGCAAGTTCGGCCGGCGTCCTCGCGACGCGATTCTGTCCGGGCCGCTACTCCAGCCCGAGCATGAAGACGGCATAGGGCACGGCGAAGGCGAAGCCGATGATCAGCCCGAGCATGAAGATGATCAGCCCGGTGTTGAGGTCGAACGTCGCTGCCTCCTGCGGGCCTGCTGTCACCTGGCGCGCAGGCTGAGCCTTGCGATTGGCCGGTTCGAACGCGTTCATCGAGAAGACCCGGTTTGGGGAAGCGACCCGTTCAGCGCGCATGGGTCTGCAACAAGAAATGGGTCTGCCACAGGAAGACGAGATAGGGCGTCGCGAAGGCGCAGCCGAGCCACAGGCAACGGCCAAGCCGGGCAAGACCGGCGTGGTGGCTCCGTTGCGGGGCTGGGCGGTCGATCGTGAGGGGAGGCTCTGCGGCGAAGCTGGCGACGACCATGTTTGTCTCGGAATGTTGCGTGTGGGTATATTTCCCACATATAAATCCACGCGAGCTGCTCGCGTCAAGAGTGCAGCGCAAAAATTTTGTGGGATTGTGTCCCACGCCTCGATTGGGTAAGGGAGAGCGATGACATTCGTGCCGCCGCGTTCCGCCCCGGAATCCGCCGCGCTGCAGGGGCCGCTCGCGCGCCTGCTGCGGCCATTGGTGCGATTATGCATTCGCAGCGGCACGACCTTTCCGGCGCTGGCCCAGCTCCTGCGCGAGCTTTACGTCAATGTGGCCGAGCATGATTTCGGCCTGCCGGGCAAGGAACAGACGGATAGCCGCGTCAGCCTGCTGACGGGCATTCACCGCAAGGAGGTCAGCCGGCTGCGCGGCGCCGGGGCACCGGTGGCGACCGTGCCGGCCTCGGTCTCGCGGACCTCGTCGATCGTCTCGCGTTGGCTGGCCGATCCGGCCTTCAGCGCGCCTGACGGCAAGCCATTGCCGCTGGCGCGCCTGGCGGGCGATGCCGAGCCCTCCTTCGAGGCTCTGGTCGCTTCGGTGACGCGCGATGTCCGGCCGCGCGCGGTGCTCGACGAATGGCTCGACAGCGGCCTCGTCAGCCTCGACGGCGAGGGGCGGGTCGTGCTCGCCGAGGCGGCCTTCATCCCGCGTGGGGACGATGAGCGGAAGCTTTATTATTTCGGCCGGAACCTGCACGATCATGTCGCCGCGGCGGTCTCCAACGTGCTTGCCGCCGAACCACCCTTCCTGGAGCGCGCCGTGCACTATGACGGTCTCTCGCCGGAGCTTGCCCGCAAGCTCGAGCAGCGCGCTCGGGTGCTTGCCCTGGAGGCTCTGCAGACGGCCAATCGGGAGGCCCATGCTGCCTGCCTGACGGATCCGGGCGGCTCGGCGCGCTGGAATTTCGGCGTCTATGTCTATGGCGAGGCGACCGGCCCGGATGCCGGCGGGCCGAAATGAGGCGCGCTTCCCTGCTCTCGCGCCGCCGTTTGCTGGCCCTGCTCGCCGGCGGCCTTGTCTTGCCGGAAACGATGCAGCGGCTGCAGGCGCAGACGGTCGGAGATCGGGGCATTGGCGGCACGGGAGCTGCGCCCTCCACCGAGGCCAGCGGGGATCGCGGCATCGGTGGCACCGGGTTCGTCGGCACCATTCGCCGTTTCGGCAGCATCGTCGTCAACGATGTCCGCATCGCCTATCCGCCGCGCGTTCCGGTGACGATCGACGGCAGGTCTGCATCGCCGCGCGATCTGCGCCTCGGCCAGGTCGTGCGCGTGGCGACTAGGCCGGGAAGGACCGGGCCGGTCACCTCCCGGATCGCGGTGGTACATGAGGTCGTCGGCCGGATCCGCGAGATCGCCGACGGAACGATGAATGTGCTCAACCAGCGCATCGATGTGTCCGGGCTGGAGCCGGCTCCCTGGTGGCGCCTGGGCGCAGATGTCGCGGTCAGTGGCCTGCGTCGACCGGACGCTGTCATCGTGGCGAGCCTGGTCGAGCCGGCCAAGGCGGCGCGCGACCGCGTCACCGGGACGGTTGAAGCCGATGATGAGGGGCTCTGGATCGGTGGGCTGAAACTCGCCGGGGCCGACCCCGCCTGGGCCGGGCAACGCCTCGTCGTGACCGGCCGGCCGACCGCTGGGGGCTTCGTCGTCGCGCATATGGCGCCCGAGGCGCTGCCGCTCGAACCGGGCGTGACACGCTTGTCGCTCGAGGCCTTCCTGCGTCGCGACGGCGCGAATCTGCGCTTCGGCATGGGTCTGGCCTTTGCGGACGCCGCCGAGGTGGCATCGATCCCCGATCTGACGACGGCACGTGCAGTGGTCGAACTCATGGTCGATACGCAGGGCGGACTGAGCCTCGCCGCGATCCGGGTCGAGGGCGGTGGCAATGGCTCTGAAGGCGGTGGCGGCTCTGGAGGCGGCGGGGCTGGCCCAGGTGGCGGCCCGGGAGCAGGAGGTCCCGGAGGCGGACCGGGCGGAGGCCCGGGAGGTGCTGGGCCTGGAGGCGCTGGCCCTGGTGGTGAGGGCGGCGGTGGCGGTGGTCCGGGCGGCGGCGGTGGGCCAGGCGGAGGAGGAAGCTCTGGCGGAGGAGGAGGTTCTGGCGGCGGGGGATCTGGTGGTGGAGGCGGGGGACCGCGCTGAGCTTTCGGATAGGAATGCGGCAAGCAATCGCCGAATGGATGTCCATCACAGAGCCGGGCGCACCCTCAGCACTTTCCCTTTGTCATCGTCGCTGAGCAGATAGAGATAGCCGTCGGGGCCCTGGCGGACATCGCGGATGCGCTCGCCCAGCGTGGTCAGCAGCCGCTCCTCGCCGCTGACCGTCTCGCCGCTGGTTGAAAGCCGGATCAGCATCTGGCCGGCGAGCGCCCCGACGAAGAGCGAATTCTTCCAGGCCGGCCAGACGCCGCCGGTGTAGAAGGCTGCTCCCGAGGGCGCGATCGACGGATCCCAGTAGAACAGCGGCTGCTCCATGCCGGGCTTGGCCGTGCCCTCGCCGATCTTGGCGCCGGAATAGTCGACGCCATAGGTGATGACCGGCCAACCATAGTTCAGCCCGGCCTTGGGCGTGTTGACCTCGTCGCCGCCGCGCGCACCGTGCTCGGCGGTCCAGAGCTGGCCTGTCTGTGGATGGAGAGCTGCACCCTGCACATTCCGGTGGCCTATCGACCAGATCTCCGGCTGCCAGCCCGGCTTCTTCGGGTTATCGGCGGGCGTGCCGCCTTCGGGACGGATACGGATGATCTTGCCGAGATGGTTCTCCGGGTTCTGGGCCTGGTCGCGCTCGCTGTAGCGATCCCCGACCGTGACGAAGAGTGCGCCCGTGCGGTCGAAGACGAGCCGTGATCCGAAATGCAAGGTGCTGTTGATCGCTGGCATCTGCCGGAAGATGACTGCGACGTTCTCCAGCCCCGTGCCGTTGGCATTGAGCCGGCCGCGCGCCACGCTCGTGCCGTTGCCGCCGACGCGGGGCTCGGAGAAGGAGAAATAGATCAGCCGGTTCTCGGCGAATTTCGGATCGAGCACTACGTCGAGCAGGCCGCCCTGGCCTCGGCCTGCGACATTGGGCAGGCCGGTCAACGGCCGCGAGAGCGCGCCGTCACTGGCGACGATCCGCAACCGGCCCGGGCGCTCCGTCACCAGCATGCGGCCATCGGGCAGGAAGGCGAGGCCCCAGGGATGCTCCAGCCCGCTCGCCACGGTCTCGACCAGAAGCTCGCCCGCGCTCGAGGGAAAGCGCTGCTGGGCCTGAGCCGGGAGAGGCAAGGTCAGCGCGGCCGCGAGCGCCAAAGCGAGGACGGGTCGATGCATCATGGGCTCCTGATCCGACGTCAGACAGTCAGATAGGGATAACCGCGCCGATCACCACTCGGTTGCTTCCATCTCACGCTGACGTGAGTTGGCGCGTGTCATTCCGGCTTCACGCCGGCATCGGCGATGATCTGCTTCCAGGTCGCGATCTCCTGGAGATGATAGGGCCTGAAGGCGTCGGGGCCGCGGACTTTCAGCGTAAAGCCGAGCTTCAGGATCGCCTCGGTGATTGCGGGCTTGGCGATCGCGGCCATCACCGCCTTGGAAAGCTGGTCGAGAATCGGGGCAGGCGTCGCTGCTGGGGCGAAGAACGCCGCCCAGCTATCGGCGTCGGCATTGCTCACGCCCTGTTCGCGCAAGGTCGGGATGTCCTTGGCGCGCGGGTTGCGCTCGGGGCTCGCCAGGGCAAGCGCGCGCATCGTGCCGGCGTTGATCTGTTCAAGCACGCTCGGCAGCGTCGAATTGGCGATGTCGATGCGCCCGCCGACGATCTCCTGCACCAGGGGAGCCGCGCCTCGGAAGGGCACGTGCGTCATCTTGATGCCGGTGCGCTGCATGAACAGCTCCATCGCAAGATGCGATCCGGAGCCGACGCCGGTCGAGCCGTAGTTCAGCTTGCCCGGATCGGCCTTGGCCAGCGCGATCAGCTCCGCGATGGTCTTTGCAGGCAGGTCGTTGCGAACGACGAAGGCGTGCTCAAAGGCGCCGACGCCGCAAAGCGGAGCAAAATCCTTGACCGCGTCATAGCCCGGCTCCTTCAGCAGGAACATGTTGTTGCCATGCGTCTGGTTGTTGCCGAAGATGATGGTGTAGCCGTCGCCGGCGCCATGGGCGACGGCACGCGTCCCGACCGCGCCCGAGGCGCCGGCGCGGTTGTCGACCAGCACGTTCTGGCCGATCGAAGTCGACATCTCCTGCGCCACGAAGCGGGCGATGGCGTCAGTGGGGCCACCCGCCGGATAAGGCACGACGAGGCTGATCGGCCTGGCCGGGAAGCTCTGTGCCCGGACGATCGACGGCGCCAGGAACGACGGCACAGAGACGGTCCCGGCCAGCAGGCCGAGCGCGGAGCGGCGGGTCAGTGACATGAATTTCCTCCCCAGCGCCCGTTTTGGAGACGGGCCTTGTTGCTGCGAGATTTACGGACAAAGGCGTCATGCGTCCAGCGGCAGCTATATGCGCACCCAAGGCCTGTAGCCTGCGCGAAAAGCAGACCATCAACGACAAAACACGAGGGAGGAGATCGAATGACCATCCGCATCGAACGCGCAGGCAAGGTCGCGACCGTGATCCACAGCCGGCCCGAGGCGCGCAATGCCATGGATCCAGAGAGCGCCGAAGCCTTGACCAAGGCATTTCTTGAACTCGACGCGGAGTCTTCCGTCTCCGCGATCGTGTTCTGGGGTGAGGGCGGGGCTTTTTGCGCCGGCTGGGATTTGAAATATGCGCAGGCCTTTACCGACCCGGCGCGGTTCAACGCCGAGATCGTCGAGGGGCTCGCCTTTCCCGCTGACGGAGCCAAGCCGCCACGCGGCCCGATGGGGCCGTCGCGGCTGGAGATGAGCAAGCCGTTGATCGCAGCGATCGAGGGGCCGGCAGTGGCGGGCGGGATGGAGCTTGCACTCTGGTGCGATGTCCGTGTGATGGCGGAGGACGCCTATTTCGGGGTCTATTGTCGGCGCTGGGGCATCCCGCTGATCGATGGCGGCACGGTACGGCTGCCGCGGCTTGTCGGGCAAGGCCGCGCGCTGGAGATCATCATGACTGGCCGCAAGGTGGAGGCGCAGGAGGCGCTGCGGATTGGGCTGTGCGAGCAGACCGTACCGCGTGGGCAGGCGCGTGCCGCCGCCGAAGCGATGGCGCAGCAGATCGTGCGCTTTCCGCAAGGCGCGATGCTCGCCGACCGCCGCAGTGCGATCGCCGGCCATGGTCTGCCCGTGCGCGAGGCTCTGGCGCGGGAATGGGTTGGTGGTGTCGCGACGATTGCGACGGAGGGCGCGACCGGCGCGGGACGGTTCGCCAGCGGCAAGGGGCGCGGCGGCGATTTCGGGGATATTTGAGACTGAACGTCATTCTCGGGCGGAGCGAAGCGTCGACCCGGGAGCCGCCTGGGCGCCTTCTTCGGCCAAAGGTGGTCGGCTCAAGGCCGGCCACGGCAATTCTGACTTGCTACCCTGCAAGCCCCGCTCGCTTCAAGCGCTGGATCGCCAGATCGAGCGCCTGCAGGAAGGCAGAGCGGTCCTTTGGCGAGAAGGGTTTTGGCCCGCCGCTTGCCGCGCCCATCGCGCGCAAATCCTCCATCATGTCGCGCGTGGCCAGCGCCATGCCGATCGAGGCCTCGGTGAAGGGTTTGCCGGTCGAGCCGATGACGTCGGCGCCGGCCTTGATGCAGCGATCGGCGAGCGGGATGTCGGAGGTGACGACGATCGACCCGCGCGATACGCGCTCGGCGATCCAGTTGTCGGCGGCGTCGAACCCGTCCGAGACGATGACGCGCTCGATCCAGGGCTCTCGCGGCACAGCCATGAAGCTGTTGGCGACGACGAAGACCTTCAGGCGATGGCGCTCGGCGACGCGGTAGATCTCCGGCTTCACCGGGCAGGCATCGGCATCGACATAGATGGCGATCGTTTTGGGATGATCCGTCATCGGCTCGCTATAGCAGGCCTGTCCTGTTGGTGAAGGGCGATTGCGCTCGGCTCACGCTGGTGCCATCGCATCCCCGCGCGATCGTCCCCGCACTTGGGCCGAAGTCTGTCACTGTCGGGAACAGCGCAGCCGCCCTAGAGTCGTCCAGCGTCCCGCCAACGGAACCGTCTCCTCCATGCCCGCAATCTCCACCGCGCATATCCTGCCGATCGTCATGCTGATCGGGTCCAATGTCTTCATGACCTTCGCCTGGTACGGGCATCTCAGCTACAAGAGCACGGCGATCTGGCTGGCGATCCTGGCGAGTTGGATGATCGCGCTGCCGGAATACATGCTGGCCGTACCGGCCAACCGCATCGGCTCGGCCGTCTATTCCGCCGCCCAGCTCAAGACGATGCAGGAGGTGATCACACTCAGCGTCTTCGCGCTGTTCTCGATCTTCTGGCTGAAGGAGGATCTGAGCTGGAACCATGCCATCGGCTTCGCGCTGATTGCCGCCGGAGCCTTCTTCATCTTTCAGGGCAAGGCCGCATGACGAGCATTCCCTCTCCCGGGCATTCCGCTGTCGCTGCCTATCTCGCGCAGGGCTATGACAGCGTCGTCGGCATGTCCTCGCGCTTTGCCGCCGCGATCTGCGCGCGGCTGCTGCGGCTCCAGACGGAAATGGGCGTGGGCGGGTCGCTCGCCGAGATCGGCGCTTTTGAGGGCCGCTTCTTCATTGCGCTGGTGCACGCGCTGGAGCCCGGTGAGCTGGCGGTCGCGCTCGACATCTTCTCCTGGCCCGATGACGGGGTGAAGGACCGCTTCGAGGCCAATTGCCTGAAGCATGGCATCGGGCCCGAGCGGCGCGTTACCGTGAAGGGCGACAGCGGCACGATGACACCGGCCGAGCTGATGGGCCATGCCGGCGGATCGCATTTCCGCTTCATCCATATCGACGGCGAGCATTCGCGCGCGGCGCTGGCCAAGGATCTCGCGCTCGCCACGGCCTGCCTCACTGAGGGCGGGCTGATCGTGCTCGACGATATGCTGCATCCGGGCTACCCGACCTTGATGGTGACGGTGCAGGCCTATCTCGAGGCCAATCCGGAGATCGTGCCGCTCTGCGTGATCGACCGTGAGACCATCGTCGGCGCGACCAAATTCGTGCTCTGCGAGAGGGCCTGGTTCGAGCGCTACCAGGAGCGGCTGCTTGCGATCTTCGAGGCTTTCATCTGGCCGCTGGGCGCCGATTTCGAGCCGCATTGGTGCCTGGTGCTGTCGCAGGACACAAGGCTGGCGGAGATCACCTGATCTGCGGGGCGGTCAGAGCCGGATGATCTCAGAGTGAGAGCGGGACCTATGCGAAAAACCGGTGCCCACTTTTTCGCATCCTGCTCTACGGTACGACCGGCAGCTTCTCCGACAGCCAGCCTTCCGGCCCCAGCATGCCGCTGCGGACCATGACGAGGTCGCGCCAGCCGCGGCCGGCGAGTTTCGCCTGAATGCTGGCTGCCAGCCCGCCGCTGCGGTCGATCAAGGCGATGCGTTTGCCGGGATGGTCGAGGCGTATGCCTGCGAGCCGGACCTCGAAGCCGGCCGACTCGGCGTCGAGGCGGAGCGCACCCTGCGGGACGCCGGTGTCGGTCCATTCGTCGGGTGTGCGGATGTCGATGATGAGCAGCGCGCCGGCCGTGACGCCGTCGTAGGCCTCGCGGGCCGACAGCGTGCCCGAGCTTTGCGCGCGGGCGGTTTTCGCCAGCGCCATGGAAGCAAGCGCCGCCAGTAGATAGCGGCGGGACAAAGGGCGAGCGGCAGCCTGCGGCCGGCGCTCGCCTCTTTTCATGATCGTCTCAGCGCAGTTCGGCGCAGAAGCGCTGGATGCGGCGGCAGGCCTCTTCCAGCTTCTCGTCCGAGGTCGCGTAGGAGATGCGGAAGTTGGGGCCGAGCCCGAAGGACGAGCCGTGCACGGCGGCAACCGCCTGATCTTCCAACAGGCCCATCACCAGGTCCTCGTCGGTCTCGATCGTCTTGCCGTTGGGCAGCTTCTTGCCGATCAGCGCCGAGCAATCGGGATAGACGTAGAAGGCGCCTTCGGGCTTGGGGCAGACCAGCCCGCGCGTCTGGTTGAGCATGGAGACGACAAGGTCGCGCCGGCGCTCGAAGGCCTTGCGGAAGACCGGGATATGCTCCTGCGTGCCGTCCAGCGCCTCGACCGCGGCCCATTGCGAGATCGCCGAGGTGCCCGAGGTCTGCTGGCCCTGGACGAGGTCCATGGCGTTCATCAGATGCTGTGGGCCCGCCGCGTAGCCGATACGCCAGCCGGTCATGGCGTAGGACTTCGAGACGCCGTTCATGGTCAGCGTGCGCTCGTAGAGACCGGGCTCGACCTGGGCGGGCGTGACGAATTTGAAGTCGCCATAGACGAGGTGCTCGTACATGTCGTCCGTCAGCACCCAGACATGGGGGTGGCGCATCAGCACATCGGTCAGCTTCTTCATCTCGGCATGGCTATAGGCCGCGCCGGAGGGGTTCGAAGGCGAGTTGAGGATGACCCACTTGGTCTTGGGCGTGATCGCGCGCTCGAGTTCTTCCGGCTGGAGCTTGAACTCGTTCTCGATCTTGGTCTCGGCGAAGGTCGGCGTTCCCCCGCAGAGCGCCACCATCTCGGGATAGCTGACCCAATAGGGCGAGACGCAGACGACCTCGTCGCCCGGGTTCAGCGTGGCGAGCAGGGCGTTGTAGATGACGTGCTTGCCGCCGGTGGAGACGATGGTCTGGCTCGGCTTGTAGTCGAGGCCGTTCTCGCGCTTGAGCTTGCGCGTGATCGCCTCACGCAATTGCGGGATGCCGGAGACCGGCGTGTACTTGGTTTCGCCGCGCCGGATGGCGGAGATGGCGGCTTCCTTGATATTGTCCGGCGTATCGAAATCGGGCTCGCCGACGGAAAGCGAAATCACGTCCTTGCCCTGCGCTTTCAGGTCGCGGGCCTTCTGCGTGATGGTGATGGTCGCAGACGGCTTCACGCGCTTCAGGGCGTCGGCAAGAAAGGCCATGGGACTGATCTCCGGAGGGGCGGACAAGGTAGCGCCGATGCTGGCGCGCGCGTGGTTTAGGACTCAAGCGCCGGCACCGCAAGCAAGAGTGCTTGATCATTCGCAGAAGCGAAGCGAATTGACCGCGATTTCACGCCTGAGCGTGGCGTGGGGCGGCGTGCCGCCATGATTTTCGGATGCTCCGGCGCGGCAAATGCTTTAAGGTGTGCAAAGGTGACACCTAAGGAGGCGCGCCATGGCGGCAAGTGGAACGACGAGCGTGAAACTCGATGACGCCACCAAGGAGCGGGTACAACGCTTGGCATCGATCAAGCAGCGCAGCACGCATTGGCTAATGCGTGAGGCGATTGAGCAATACGTCGCGCGTGAAGAGCGACAGGAACAGCAACGGCAGGAGGCCTACGCCGCCTGGGAGGAATATCGGACCACGGGTCTTCATGTGACAGCGGAGGAAGCCGACGCCTGGTTGGCGAAGCTCGAAGCCGGCGAGGACATGAACCCGCCTGCATGCCACGTCTGATCTGGTCGCCGGCGGCCCTGCGGGATGTCGCACGGCTGCATGCGTTTCTGGCGTCCAGGAATCGCGAGGCTGCAAAGCGTGCTGCTGCGGCAATCCGGCAGGGCGTCGGGCTGTTGGCTGAACATTCGGCGGCTGGCCGGCCTGTCCCCGAGATGCCGGCAGAATTCCGGGAATGGCCTGTCGCCTTTGGCTCCGGCGGCTATGTTGCGCTCTACCGCTACGACAACAGGGACGTAATCATCCTGGCGGTGAGACACGGCCGCGAAGCAGAATATCTGTAGGCGATCAAATTCCGAGTCGGAATGATCGTGGTCTTGGCCGGAAACGTGCATGGTGATTGCACCGGCTGAGGGGCCACCCATCACCAGCGCGCAATGTCGCGCGGAAGGCATCGCGTGAAACTCAGGATCGGCTACGAGCTCGACTACGACTTTCCACAACCGACCCCGGTCATCCTGATGCTGCACGTGCATTTCAGCCGGGTCTCCGATCTCGCCGCGCCCGACCATATGCGGATCAGCCCCTCCGTTCCCGTCAGCGCCTATCGCGACGTGTTCGGCAACTGGTGCAGTCGTCTGCTCGCGCCGCAGGGCCATATGCGGATCACGGCCGATGCCGTGATCTCCGATACGGGCTTGCCTGAATCCTTCAATCGCAATGCAGGGCAGGTTCCAGTCGAGCAATTGCCGGAGGAGTGCATCACCTTCCTGATCGCGAGCCGGTTTTGCGACTCCGACCGCCTGCTCGATCTCGCCTGGCAGCTCTTCGGGCACACCCAGCCCGGCGCGCCGCGCGTTCAGGCGATCTGCGATTTCGTCAACCAGCGCATCGCCTTCAACTACAACGACGCCAGCGTAACGCGCACCGCATCGGACGCTTATCGCGAGGGGCGCGGCGTCTGCCGTGACTATGCCCACCTCGCCATCGCCTTCTGCCGGGCGATGAACATTCCGGCGCGCTATTGCACCTGCTATCTTGGCGACGTCGGTACGCCGCCGCCTTATCCGCCGGGCGATTTCGCTGCGTCCTTCGAGGCTTATCTCGAGGGCGGCTGGCAGATGTTCGATCCGCGCAACAATGTCGCGCGCATCGGCCGGGTGCTGATCGCGCGCGGCCGCGACGCCGCAGACGTCGCCATCGCCACCACCTTCGGTCCCAATGTCCTGACGAGCTTCAAGGTCTGGACCGACGAGGTGGTGGAGGCGTAAGGCCTGCCGCCGCCGCTACTTGTCGAAAAGCGGCGCCGCTTCCGGCTTCTTCGCCCGCAGCGGCGTCTTGCGGGTCATGCCCTTGGGCTTGGCAGCCGGCTCTTCATCGTCAGTTGCGGGCTCGGGTACGATGACCGCAGCTGCCGGCGCGACAGGCTTGTCCGGCGGCTTTTCGGCCTTCTCGGGCTCGATCGTCTTGAAGCGGATCATTTCTTCTTCGGTCCGCCTGCCGCTTTGGCGACGACGGCCGCGAAGGTCGATGGCGCTGCGGCCGTGACCTTCGGCTTGTCCTGCTTGGGCTTCTTGGCTTCGCGATTGCCGCGCTGTTCTTTGGACATCGTCAGGCTCCTGGGCTTGAGGTTGTTAGGGACTATGAGTGCGCGGGCCGATGCGAGGCCAAGTCGAGAGGACTCGGCCGGCGCGCCGGGCGGCGAAGGGGGATCGCTGTATCCTGGGATCGCCACGTCATGGCTGGCCGGCTTTCGCCTGCCGCGGCCGAGCCTGGCGGAACGCCAAGCCTCGTCATGTCGAAGCAGGCCATGAGTCTAGGACAGTGGCGCTGGCAGCGCACGCTGTTTCTTCATGCCGTCAATTCTTCACGCAGCTTCATCCCAGGCAAGCTTGCGCCGCAGCACGGATTTCACCGCGCCCGCGGTCCAGCGGGCGCGGCCATGGCAGGGGAAGCCGCGCCGGTTGAGCCGGCGCGCGATATCGGCGGGGTCGGTGATACCGACGGCGACGAGCTGGTCGATGAGCTCACCGGCTGCGCGGAGCAGGATGGCGGCGAGGTCGCGGTCCAGGCGGCGCGCCTGCCGGGCCGCCTGTTCTTCGGCGTCGGTCAGCGGACACCCATGCCGAAGCTGGGCTCGACCGCGTTGGGCGAGAGCATCACGGCGTTGGGGTGGCCGCCCTCGAACAATGCGAAGCGGACTGCGTCCTTCTTGTCGCGAAAAATCCCTTCCGAACGGCCTTCGAGGTCGCGTGCGACCCAGAAGCCGGCTGTCGAGCGGCCGACCAGAAAGAGATGGCTGGTGGTGTCGAGTTCGGGTTGGAACGGCTTGGCTTGGCCCATCGTGATGCTCTCAGTTCGCCAATGCGAGCCAGGCGCGCAGGCCGACAATGCCGGCGGCGGCGAGCGCGAACAAAGCCAGCAGGCAAAGCTCCGCGGCAAACAGTTCGACCATGGGCCGCTTGGTGCGCAGCGTGCCGTAGACGGCTTTCGCGCGGCGCTGCTGATTGGTGTGGGGGTAGTGCGAATGCGTGGTCATCTCGATCTCCATCGATGCCGGAGATGTAGGTCCGATGCCGGTAAGCTTGCGATGTGGAAGACGCCGGTGCGCATAAAGCGGGCATAAAGACGGAACGACCGGCTGCCGCCAGGGTTAACCCCCGTTAACCGGCCGGCTCTAGAGGTTGTTAGGGGCAATGGGGGTGATTTGACGCTGGCGATTTTGCGCGAATGCCAGGAGTTCGAGGACGCAAACCTTCCGGTTTGCTACGAAGAACGACGCCGCAGTCGCGCAAAATCGCCGCGCCCTGCGGGTGAGGTGAAAACGACGGAGCTGCAGCGTCGCATCGCTTGCCGATATCCGGTTTGCTACGAAGAACGACGCCGCAGTCGCGCAAAATCGCCGCGCCCTGCGGGTGAGGTGAAAACGACGGAGCTGCAGCGTCGCATCGCTTGCCGATACCGATGGTATCGCCTGCGCAATGCTCCTCCCATCTCCGTCGTTTTGACCTCATCAAATCGCCCCCATTGCCCCTAACAACCTCTAAATTCGCGCCAAGCTTGTGATTCGGTGGACCCAGTTTTCGGTGAGATGATGCGCGCATTGACCTTGGCCCTGCCTCTGATCCTCGTCGCGTCGGCAGCGCAGGCGGATTTCCAGTCCTGCGTGGCGGGGCTGCGTTCGGAGGCGGCCTCCAAGGGCGTCTCGGGTGCCACCTTCGACCGCGCCATGGCGGGCGTTCAGCCCGACATGAAGGTGATCGAGGCGATGAACAACCAGCCGGAGTTCAAGACGCCGATCTGGGACTATCTCGGCACGCTGGTTGATGACGAGAAGGTCGCGGAAGGCCGCGCCATGCTGCGCCAGCATGCCGCGACGCTCGCCGCCGCCGAAAGCCGCTTCGGCGTCGACCGCCACACCGTCGTCGCTGTCTGGGGCGTCGAGAGCGATTTCGGCAAGGCGCGGGGCAAGATGCCGCTGGTCCAGGCACTCTCGACCGGGGCCTGTCTGGCACCGCGCCGCAACGCCTTCTTCAAGGGCGAGCTGATCGCGACGCTGCAGATCATCCAGCGCGGTGACCTGCGGCCGGAGCAATTGATGGGCTCCTGGGCCGGTGCCTTCGGCCATACCCAGTTCATCCCCTCGACCTATCTGCGCCTGGCTGTCGATGGCGATGGCGATGGCCGGCGCGATCTGGTCGATTCGATTCCCGATGCGCTGCATTCGACCGCGAACTTCATGGCCAAGGCGGGCTGGGTCACCGGCGCGCCCTGGGGCTATGAGGTGCGTGTACCATCAGGCTATTCCGGCTCGACCGGGCGCAATCCCAAGCAGCCGGTTTCGTCCTGGGCGGCGCGTGGCATCGTCAAATTCGACGGCTCGGCGCTGACCGGCTCCGGCAATGCCGGGCTTTTGATGCCGGCTGGGCGCGAGGGGCCGGCCTTCCTCGTCTTCAAGAACTATGACGCGGCCTACAGCTACAATGGCGCGGACTCCTACGCCTTGGCGATCTCCCTCCTGTCCGATCGCTTGCGCGGCCGGCCCGGCGTGCAGGGTCAGTGGCCGACCGACGATCTGCCGCTCTCGCGCGAACAGCGTCGCGAGCTCCAGCGCCTGCTGATCGCGCGCGGTTATGATGTCGGTGAGCCCGATGGCGCGGTCGGCGCGCTGACGCGGGCCGCGATCAAGCAGATCGAGGCCAAGATCGGCATGGCGCAGACCGGCAGGCCGGGCGAAAAGGTGCTGCGCGCGCTCAAGAGCGGGCGGGTTTGAGGGGCTGACGCTGGCGTTTTCCGTCGCGCGCAGAAATCGGGTGGCATAACGCGTCGCTCGGTTTCAGACAGCGCGGGTGATCTCATCGGAGCCTATCGCATGCCCCGCCGCCTCATCTCCACCGGTTCGCCCTTCGAGACCGCCTTCGGCTATTCCCGCGCCGTGATCGACGGCGATCTCGTCTTCGTCTCCGGCACGACCGGCTATGACTACGCCAGCATGACGCTGCCGGAGGATGCAGCCGAGCAGGCGCGTAATATTTTCCGCACGATCCAGGCTGTGCTGGCGGAGGCCGGCTCGTCGCTTTCGCAGGTGGTGCGGGCGCAGTATTTCGTGACCGACCGGAGCTATTGCGAGCCGGTGCTGGGCGTCTGCGGCGATGTCTTCGGGCAGATCCGCCCGGCAGCGGGCATCTATGTCGTCGCCGGCCTGCTCAAGCCCGAGATGAAGGTCGAGATTGAGGTCACCGCGCGGCTCTTGCCGTGACCTCGCCTGCCGCTGCGGCAGAGACCGCGCGGCGATGGTCGATGAGTGATTGACGTCTGGTATATCTCTTGCTTGAGTTGGGCGTGTCATAGAGCTGACCCGGACAGCAGGAGGAGATGCCATGCCGATCGATCGCCGCAATGCTTTGAAGGGAGCGGCTGCGCTCGCTGCTTCCGGTTTCATGCCGAACCGCGCTTTTTCGCAAAGCCGGGCCAATATCCTGCGCTTTATCCCGTCGACGCCCCTGCCGTCGCTCGATCCGATCACAGCGACGAGCTATGTCATCCGCAATCACGGCTACCTGATATATGATACCCTGTTCGCGACCGACGCTCAGTTCGGCATCAAGCCGCAGATGGTCGAAGCCTGGGAGACCGCGCCGGACGGGTTGAAATGGACCTTCCGGCTGCGCGATGGGCTGTTCTTCCATGACGACGAGCCGGTGCGTGCGCAGGATTGCATCGCCTCGATCGCACGTTGGTCGAAGCGTGACGCTTTCGGCCAGACTTTCGCGACTTTCGTTGAAGGTTACGACGCGCTCGATCAGCGGACCTTCGTAATCCGGCTGAAGAAGCCGTTCCCGATGCTGCCGGCGGCGCTCGGCAAGCTGTCGTCGAACGTGCCGTTCATCATGCCCGAGCGGGTGGCGACGACCGACCACATGAAGAACATCACCGAGGCGGTCGGTTCCGGTCCCTGGCGCTTCATGGACAAGCAATGGATCCCCGGTCAGAACGCGATCTATGAGCGCTTCGCCAAATACAAGCCGCGCGAGGAAGCGCCGTCCTGGGCGGCGGGCGGCAAGATCGCCAGGATCGACCGCATCGAATGGCTGGCGCTGACGGAAGCCTCCGCGGCTGTCGGTGCGCTGATGCAGGGCGAGGTCGACTGGTACGAGCAGCCGCCGGTCGATCTGCTGCCCGTGCTCAAGGGCAACAAGGACATCGCGATCGAGAACGTGCCGCTCGGCCTGTTCCTGCTGATGCGCTTCAACCAGTTGCAGCCGCCCTTCAACAATCCCGGCATCCGCCGCGCCGTGATGATGGCGGCCAACCAGACCGACTACATGGAAGCCGTGGTCGGCGACAAGGCGTACTATCAGGAGGCCAAGACCTTCCTCACGCCGGGCTCTCCGATGTCGACCGGGGCGGGCGGCGCGGAAGCGATGCAGGCCAATCTCGAGAAGGCCAAGGCCATGCTCAAGGAGGCCGGCTACAAGGGTGAGAAGGTCGTGCTGCTTGCGCCGGCCGATCAGCCGATCGCCTATCAGCAATGCCTCGTCACGGAGGATCTGTTCAAGAAGCTCGGCATGAACGCCGAATTGGTGGCGACCGACTGGGCGAGCTTCATCGGCCGGCGTGCCAATCGCGGCGCGCCCGAGCAGGGCGGCTGGTCGGCGTTCCACACGCTCTGGTCCTGCGCCGACACGCTCAACCCGGCGCTGCATCCGCTGATGCGCGCCAATGGCGGCGCTGCCTGGTTCGGCTGGCCCGACGATCCGACGATGGAAGGCCTGCGCGACCAGTGGATCGCCGAGCCCGATGTCGGAAAGCAGAAGGAGATCGCGGCTTCGCTGGAGCGGCGCGCCTTCGAGTTCGTGCCCTATGTTCCCGCCGGGCTGGTGCAGCAGCCGATGGCCTTCCGCAAGAGCCTGACCGGCATGGTGCTCTCGCCGGCGCAGTTCTTCTGGAACATCGAGAAGAAGGTCTGAGGGGCGTTTCGGATCTCATCAAGGAGTGAGAGCAGGATCAATGCGAAAAACCGGTTCCCACTTTTTCGCATCCTGCTCTGGTCCACTCACGGCGCGGAGCGATTGAACAGCTTCGCGCCGGCGGCCCGTGCAGTTGCCTCCGTACAGCCCTCGCCGAGCTTGCCGGCGAGGCGCGGGCAGGTCGCGGCCAGGCGCTCCAGCGAGGTGTTTTCCTTGACCCGGACATGGCGGACGCAGACTGCCCCGCCAGGCCCCCAGCCGGCCTCGAACTCCTGGCTCGGGCTGTTCTCCGGCTTCTGGATGGCGTGGACGTCATAGACGTCGATCGACATGCCATTGCGCGTCGTGGCCTCGCCCAGGCCGCAATAGTCGGCGCGCACCATATGGGTGCAGGCGTTGTAGATCTCGGCCATGCTCGCGCCGTCGGGCTGGCTTTGCCAGGGGCCGTAGCCGAAGCGCACGCATTTGCCCTGCGCGCCCGAGGTGCAGACGATCTCGAAGGCGCCCGGTCCGGCCGGACTGATCGCGCCGGTCGCATCGGCGCGGCCGGCGATCGGAAAGCCCTCGCGCGTGCCGTCCGGCGCGGGCTGGCAGAGCGGTTCGGCGGTCGCCGCATTGCGGAAATCATGCAGCAGGCGGCGGCCGGTCCTGTCGTCTGGATCGGGCCTGATGCCGGCGATGCGGATGCGGATGCGCTGGTCGCCCTGCTGGTAGACCAGCACCATCCCGGTCAGCGCCTCGCGCTCGCGCATTGTCCCGTCGCTCAGCGTGACGCGAAACGCACCCTCATGCGCCTCGACGCCGGTGACCTGGCGGGTTTGCGCGATGGCGGGGGCTGCGAGCAGAGCGAGGAGGAGGATGAGGACACGCAAGGCTGGCTCCTGTCGGGTTGCGGCTAGCGTAAACGCAGAACTCCTCCCCGCAAGGGGAGGAGTTCTTTGCGGCTGTTGCGGAGCGTCCGGTTCAATCGGCCAGCTCGACGCCGACGAGGGTGAGGGCTGCCGGAGCGGCGCCCTGCAGGTCCCGGCCGTTGACGGTGAAGCCGTTTTCCTCAATGCCGTTGAGGCAGGCGCCGTTGACGGTGAAGCCGTTGACAGTGAAGCCATTGAGGATGGCGCCGTTGAGGTTCATGCCGTTGAGGGTGAAGCCGTTCAGGTTCATGCCGTTCAGGCTGAAGCCATTGAGGTTCATGCCGTTGAGCGAGAAGCCATTGGGCTCGATGGTGGCGCTGGCAGGAGCGGCGGCGAGGATGGCGGCGGCGAGGGCGGCAGCGGCGAAGATCTTGGTCATGGTCGTTCCCCTTGAGATGCGGGTCGGCGTCAGTGCCGGCCCCGATGGAGAGACAATGCCGGACAACCCAACGGCATGCTTGAAGAGCCGCTTGCCTTTTGCTTGAGAAACGCTTGATTGTTTCTTGAGGCGATGCAGACGGGCAGGTTCGAAGCGCGAATGCGGTTTGTCTTCGGCGATCACGTGCTCGATGCCGGCCGGCACGAGTTGAGCCGCAGCGGCTCCGTGATCGCGATCGAGCCGCAGGTCTTCGACCTCCTGCTTTACCTGGTGCGCAACCGCGAACGCATGGTCAGCAAGGACGACGTGCTCGACAGCGTCTGGCAGGGCCGCATCGTCTCCGAATCCTCGCTGACCAGCCGCATCAACGCCGCCCGCAAGGCGGTCAGCGATAGCGGTGAGGCCCAGCGCGTCATCCGCACCGTTCCGCAAGAGCCTGACCGGCATGGCGCTCTCGCCGGCGCAGTTCTTCTGGAACATCGAGAAGAAGGTCTGAGGAGCGTTTCGGAGCGCCTGATCGCGCCGGTCGCATTGGCGCGTCCGGCGATCGGAAAGCCCTCGCGTGTGCCGGCCGGCGCGGGCTGGCAGAGCGGTCCGGCGGTCGCCGCATTGCGGAAATCATGCAGCAGGCGGCGGCCGCTCCTGTCGTCGGGGTCTTGCCTGATGCCGGCGATGCGGATGCGGATGCGCTGGTCGCCCTGCTGGTAGACCAGCACCATTCCGGTCAGCGCCTCGCGCTCGCGCATTGTTCCGTCGCTCAGCGTGACGCGAAACGCACCCTCATGCGCCTCAACGCCGGTGACCTGGTGGGTCTGGGCGATGGCGGGGCCGGCGAGCAGAGCGAGGAGGAGGATGAGGAAACGCAAGGCTGGCATCCTGTCGGATGCGGCTAGCGCTTGATGATTTTTCGTGGAGCCACTCCGTCATCCCGGGTCTGCGCCGCTTTCGCGGCTTGTCCGGGATGACGGAGTGTTTTCCGGGAAAGCGCGGCGAACTCTAGCGTAAACGCAGAACTCCTCCCCGCAAGGGGAGGAGTTCTTTGCGGCTGTGGCGGAGGGTCCGGTTCAATCGGCCAGCTCGACGCCGACCAGGGTGAGGGCGGCCGGGGCGGTGCCCTGCAGGTCCCGGCCGTTGACGGTGAAGCCGTTCTCCTCGACGCCGTTGAGGTTCATGCCGTTGAACACCATACCGTTGAGGTTCATGCCGTTGATGGTGATGCCGTTCATCTTCATGCCGTTGAGGCTGATGCCGTTGAGGCTGAGACCATTGAGGTACGTACCGTTGAGGCTGAGGCCATTGAGCGAGAGGCCGTTGGGCTCGATGGTGGCGCTGGCGGGAGCGGCGGCGAGGATGGCGGCGGCGAGGGCGGCGGCTGCGAAGATCTTGGTCATGGTCGTTCCCCTGAGATGCGGGTGGGCGTCTGTGCCGGCCCCGATGGAGAGACAATGCCGGACAACCCAACGGCATGCTTGAAGAGCAGCTTGCCTTTTGCTTGAGAAACGCTTGATTGTTTCTTGAGGTGATGCAGACGGGCAGGTTCGAAGCGGGAATGCGGTTTGTCTTCGGCGATCACGTGCTCGATGCTGGCCGGCGCGAGTTGAGCCGCAGCGGCTCCGCGATCGCGATCGAGCCGCAGGTCTTCGACCTCCTGCTTTACCTGCTGCGCAACCGCGAACGCATGGTCAGCAAGGACGACGTGCTCGACAGCGTCTGGCAGGGCCGCATCGTCTCCGAATCCTCGCTGACCAGTCGCATCAACGCCGCCCGCAAGGCCGTGGGCGATAGCGGCGAGGCCCAGAGCGTCATCCGCACCGTTCCGCGCAAGGGGTTTCGCTTCGTTGCCGAGGTGCGCGAGGAGGCAGCAGGGCCGCTGCCCACGCCCGAACTGCCGCCGATTCCGGCATCGCCTTTCGCTGCGACGGCTGACAAGCCGCTCCTGCTTCCCGAGATGCCCTCGATCGCGGTGCTGCCCTTCAACAATCTGAGCGGCAACCCCGAGCAGGACTATTTCGGCGACGGCCTGGTCGAGGATATCACCACGGCGTTGTCGCGATTGCGCTGGCTGTTCGTGATCGCACGCAATTCGGCCTTCACCTACAAGGGCAGGGCGGTCGATATCCGGCAGGTCGGGCGCGAACTCGGCGTGCGCTATGTGCTCGAAGGCAGCGTGCGGACCGCCGGCGGGCGGATTCGCGTCACCGGCCAGCTGATCGAGGCCGAGAGCGGCAAACATATCTGGGCCGAGCGCTACGACCGCGCGATGGACGATATCTTTGCGCTTCAGGACGAGATCACCCAGCGGGTGGTCGCGACGATCGAGCCGAGCATCTATGCCGAGGAGGGCTACCGGGCGCAGCTCCATAGCGAGCGCCCGGCCGCCTGGGGCCTGGTGATGCGGGCCTTGTCCCTGATCAACCGCCTGCATCGCACCGAAGCCCATGCGGCGATGAAGCTTCTGATGCAGGCGGTCCAGATCGATCCGGCCAATGCCCGTGCGCATGCCCTGATCGCCTGGGCCTATCTGATCGGTGGGCAATGCGGCTGGTATGTCGATGCCGAGCTCGCCGAACCGTCGGCGCGGCACGCCCAGGCGGCGATGCGGCTCGATCCCGACGAGGCCTGGTCGCGCATGGCCTATGCGTTCTGGCTCAGCACCGTCTTCCGCCATTCCGAGGCGCTGGCGCTGGCGCGGCAGATGGTCGAGGCCGCGCCGAGCTTCGCGCTTGGGCGCGGCATGTTCGCCTGGATGCTGACGCGGGCCGGTTTCTTCGACGAGGCGGTCCTGCAGGCGGAGCACGCGCAGCGGCTCAGCCCGGTCGGCACCTATGCCGGGTTCTACAGCTGGATCCATGGGTTCACCTTGATGGGCGCAAGGCGCTTTGAGGAATCCTCGGAAGCCTATTGGCGCTCGCTTGCCGAGTTTCCCGATTGGTCGGGAGCGCTCAATGGCCTGATCGCGGTGAACGGCCATCTCGGCCAGGTCGAACGGATCCAGCCGTTGATCGCCAGGCTGCGCATCGTTGCGCCGCATTATTCGATCGCGATGCTGCGCAAGCGCCTGACCGGGCATGCACATACCGAGATCATGATCGAGGGTCTGATCAAGTGCGGATTGCCAGAGTAGCGCTTCGCGCGCTTGCGCGCTGCGCTCCATCCCCGTAATCAGCCGGCACGATAATCGATAGCTGCTGCGAGGCGACCCATGGCGACCCATAAGCTCCTGCTCCTGCCCGGCGACGGCATCGGCCCCGAGGTGATGGCCCAGGTCGAGACCGTGGTCTCCTGGTTCGAGAAGCGGGGCCTCGCTGGCTTTGCGATCGAGAAGGGGCTCGTCGGCGGCTGCGCTTACGACGCGCATAAGCAGGCGATTTCCGAAGGCGACATGAAGCTCGCCCAGGACGCGGATGCCGTGCTGTTCGGCGCGGTGGGCGGGCCGAAATGGGCCGATGTGCCCTATCAGCACCGCCCCGAGGCCGGCCTGCTGCGCTTGCGCAAGGATCTGGGGCTCTTCGCCAATCTGCGCCCCGCCATCTGCTATCCGGCGCTGGCCTCGGCCTCCTCGCTCAAGCCCGAGGTCGTCGAAGGCCTCGACATCCTGATCGTGCGCGAGCTCACCGGCGGCGTCTATTTCGGCGAGCCCAAGGAGATCGTCACGCTGGAGGACGGCTCCAAGCGCGGTGTCGATACGCAGGTCTACACCACGCCTGAGATCGACCGGATCTGCCGCGTCGCCTTCGAGCTGGCGCGCACGCGCCGCAACAAGGTCTCCTCGGCCGAGAAGAACAATGTCATGAAGACCGGCGTGCTCTGGAAGCAGACGGTCACGGCGCTGCACGCCAAGGACTATGCCGATGTCGAGCTCGAGCATGTGCTCGCCGACAATTGCGCCATGCAGCTCGTGCGCTGGCCCAAGCAGTATGACGTCATCGTCACCGACAATCTCTTCGGCGATATCCTGTCGGACGTGGCGGCGATGCTGACCGGCTCGCTCGGCATGCTGCCCTCGGCCTCGCTTGGCGCGGAAGATCCCGTCACGGGCAAGCGCAAGGCGCTTTACGAGCCCGTCCACGGCTCGGCTCCGGACATCGCCGGCAAGGGCCTGGCCAATCCGATCGCGATGATCGGCTCCTTTGCCATGGCGCTGCGTTATTCCTTCGGGGCGATCGAGGCCGCCGACAGGCTCGAAGGCGCGATCGCCGACGTGCTCGGCTCCGGCACGCGTACCAAGGACATCGCCGCGCCCGGCACGAACGCCGTCTCGACCAGCGAGATGGGGGCTGCGATCGTCAAGGCGCTGGAGGCGAGGGGCTGAGGCTGTTGCGTGGGCAGTAGGCAGTAGAACGGCCCGACTGCCTACTGCCCATTGCCGACTGCCCCTTCCACCTCTCCCCCTCGTGAGTTGCGCGTGACCTCGGAGCGTGCGCTAGACTGATCGCATCTGAAACGGAGCATGTCCGTCCGATGTTGATCAAACGCCGCGCTGGCTGGGAAATGCCCGAAAGCCAGGCCACGCCCGAGGCCGTCTTCATGAACCGCCGCGGCCTGCTCGCTGCGGGCGCGGGGCTGATCGCGAGCGCGGCCCTGCCGAAGCTCGCCGCCGCGCAAGGCGCCGACCCGACGCTCGATCTCTACCCCGCGAAGAAGAACGCCGCCTACACGCTCGACCGGCCGGTGACGGAGGAGGATCTGGCGGCGAACTACAATAATTTCTACGAGTTCGGCACCTCCAAGGATGTCGCCAGCGCCTCCAAGCGGCTGGTGACGCGGCCCTGGATGATCGCGATCGACGGCATGGTCGAGAAGCCGATGGAGATCGGCATCGACGATCTGATCCGCAAGATGACTCTGGAAGAGCGGCTCTATCGTTTCCGCTGTGTCGAGACCTGGTCGATGGCGGTGCCCTGGACCGGCTTCACGGTGAAGTCGCTGGTCGAATTCGCCAAGCCGCTGTCATCAGCGAAATATGTGAAGTTCGAGACCTTCATGAACCCGAAGGTCGCGCCCGGCCAGTCGCAGCGCTGGTATCCCTGGCCCTATACCGAGGGGCTGACCATCGCTGAGGCGACCAGCGATCTGCCATTGATGGTGACGGGTATCTACGGCAAGCCGACCCCGCCCCAGCATGGTGCGCCGCTGCGCCTGATCACACCGTGGAAATACGGCTTCAAATCGGTGAAGTCGATCAGCAAGATCTCGTTCGTCGCTGAGCGTCCCAAGACCTTCTGGGAGGGGCTGCAGGCTTCCGAGTATGGCTTCTGGGCCAATGTGAACCCGGAGGTTCCGCACCCCCGCTGGAGCCAGGCGAGCGAGCAGGTGCTGGGCACGCGCGAGCGCCGCCCGACGCTGCTGTTCAACGGCTATGCCGAGCAGGTCGCAGCGCTCTACAAGGGGCTGGAGGGCGAACGGCTCTACGTCTAGGAGCGCCTCAGCCCTCATCCTGAGGAGCGGGCTTAGCCCGCGTCTCGAAGGATGTTCCAGCTTGCTCTGTCTGCGCCTTCTGGAGCATCCTTCGAGACGCGATCCTCTCGGATCGCTCCTCAGGATGAGGGCTTTGGTCGGACGATGATGCAGCACTTCGTTCTCTTCGACACGGCGATCGGCTCCTGCGCGCTGGCCTGGCAGGGCGAGCGCATCATTGGCGCGCAACTGCCTGAGAGGGACGAGGAGACGGCGCGCCGGCGCCTGGCGCGGCGCTTTCCGGAGGCGAGCGAAGCGGCGCCTGTCGCCTTCATTGCGAGCGCCATGGACGAGATCCGGGCGCTCCTCCAGGGTGAGCCGCGCGATCTTGCGCATCTGCCGATCGATCTCGACAGCGCACCGGCCTTCAACCGCAAGGTCTATGACGTTGCACTGACGATTCCGCCGGGCGAGACGCTGACTTATGGCGAGGTCGCTGCCCGTATCGCCGAGCCGGGCGCGGCGCGTGCCGTCGGCGTGGCACTGGGCTCCAATCCGTGGCCGATCATCGTGCCCTGCCATCGCGTGCTGGCGGCCGGCGGCAAGACCGGCGGCTTCTCCGCCGATGGCGGCGTCGAGACCAAATTGCGCATGCTGACGATCGAGAAAGCGCGCACCAGCGCCGAGCCCAGCCTGTTCGGAGCGCTGCCGCTGGAAGCGCGGCGGCGGTAGCGGGCGACTTTGGGAGTGGCTCAGCCGTCATGCTCGCCCTTGTGGCGAGCATTCCACGTCTTGAGCACAAGCCTCGCTCAGCGAAGGCGTGGATGGTCGGGCTTGTTCCGACCATGACGGAAATTGTCTCGACACGCGCCCGACACGCCGAAAACGCATGAAAAAAAGGCCGACCCCCGAGGGAGCCGGCCTTTGAAGTTTGAAACATCCAGCGCAAGCGCCAAACATCTCAGAGGGGAACGGCTGCAACGAACTCAACGCCGGGAGGAGGTAGCGGAGCCCGTTGCGAACAACCGTGTTTGCTATATCGGGCAGCAGCTGCCTTTTTGCAATGCAGCATAGCTTGTATCGGCTATGCGTCTTGCGCATGATGAGAGCTAAATAGTTGTAAATTGTCACGAAATTGTCGGAGTCATATGCGCCGGACGCAGAAAAGCCGCCTTGCGCGATGCGCAAGACGGCTTTTGGCTGAAAACCGGACTCGGATCACGTCACCTTCGGACGGCGTCGTCAGAATGCGAAAAACCCGATCGCTTCGAGGCGTTGAGAGCATTGCTCCTGCGAAAACCGGAAACCGCTTTTTCGCATCAGCTCTAGTAGGTCCAGCGCTGCGCCTTCTGGATCAGGAAGTCGCGGAACACCTGCACGCGGGCGACCGACTTCATCTCTTCCGGATAGACCAGATAGCTCTCGAGCTGCGGCATTTCGGTCTCCCGCAGCAACTGCACCAGGGGCGAACCGGTCTCGATCAGGTAGTCCGGCAGCACGGCGATGCCGGCGCCCGAATCGACGGCGCGCTTCATCGCGGTGATGTTGTTCACGGTCAGATGGATCGGGCGCGGGTTGCGCTGGTCGCGGCCCAGCGTTCCCAGCCAGTGCACAGCCGTGAGGTAGGATGGCGAGGTGCCGCCGAAGGAGAGGATGCGGTGGTTGTCCAGCTCTTCATAGCTCTTGGGCTCGCCGAAGCGCTTCACATAGGCGGGCGATCCGTAGACGTGGAAGTGCACGGTGAAGAGCTTGCGCTGGATCAGGTCGGGCTGCTGAGGTTGGCGCAGCCGGATCGCGATGTCGGCCTCGCGCATCGAGAGATCGAGTTCCTCGTCGGTAAGGATGAGCTCGACCTTGATGTCGGGATAGAGATCCAGGAACTCGGCGAGGCGGGGCGTCAACCAGTGCCCGCCGAGACCGCGTGTCGCGGTGACCTTGAGCTCGCCGGATGGGTGCTCGCGCGTCTCCGAAAGCTGGGCGCGGGTTCGCTCCAGGCGCTGCGTCATCTCGCGCGCAGCGCGCCAGAGCAGTTCGCCCTGCTCGGTCAAGATCAGCCCGCGCGTATGCCGATGGAACAAGGGCGCACGCAATTCGCGCTCCAGCGCGCCAATCTGGCGGCTAACCGCAGATTGGCTCAGGCCCAGAACGTCTCCCGCCTTGGTAAAACTGCCGGATTCAGCGACGGTATAAAAAATCCTGATGCGGTCCCAATCCACCGCGGTCCCCCCGTTATGCGTTTCGTGCATGTTGGGGGGCAAAACCGTTGCAGGTCAATGTCTGCGTGACATTGATGTTCTTTTTTCGCACTGAATCTGGTGACGAAATCCATCACAATTGGTGATATATCGCGCTGCGATCTCACTCAGCCGCCTGGCGCTGCTCCAATTCGCTCGCCTGCAACCAGCGTTCGGCATCGAGCGCGGCCATGCAGCCGAGGCCTGCTGCCGTCACGGCCTGGCGGTAATGTTCGTCGGTGACGTCGCCGGCGGCGAAAACACCCGGGATATTGGTCTGGGCGGTGCCCGGGACGACGTCGAGATAGCCCGAATCACGCATCGCGAGCTGGCCGACGAAGAGTTCGGTCGCCGGCTTATGGCCGATCGCGATGAAGACGCCGTCGGTCTTGAGTTCGCTCTCCGCGCCGGTCTTGAGGTTGCGCAGGCGCAGATGCGTGACGTTGGGCGGCTGCGTGCCGCCGCAGATCTCGGCGATCTCGCTATCCCAGACCAGCGCGACCTTGGGGTGCTTGAACAGCCGGTCCTGCATCACCTTTTCGGCGCGCAGCGAATCGCGGCGGTGGACCAGCGTGACCTTGCTGGCAAGGTTGGCGAGGTAGAGCGCCTCCTCGACTGCCGTATTGCCGCCGCCGACGACCACGACCTCCTTGTTGCGGAAGAAGAAGCCGTCGCAGGTGGCGCAAGCCGAGACGCCGAAGCCCTGGAAGCTCTGCTCGGAGGGCAGGCCGAGCCATTTTGCCTGCGCGCCGGTCGCGACGATCAGCGCATCGCAGGAATAGGTCTCGCCGCCATCGCCCCAGAGCCGGAAGGGCCGCCGGGAGAGGTCGACCTTCGAGATGTGGTCGGAGACCATCTTGGTGCCCATATGCTCGGCCTGGGCGCGCATCTGCTCCATCAACCAGGGGCCCTGGATCACATCGGCGAAGCCGGGATAGTTCTCGACATCGGTGGTGATCATCAATTGGCCGCCGGCCTGCATGCCGGAGATCAGCACCGGCTCGAGCATGGCGCGGGCGGCATAGATCGCGGCGGTGTAGCCGGCGGGGCCGGAGCCGACGATCATGACGCGGGCATGGGTATGGGCCATCGTCTCATATTCCTGTTCGCGCGGCCGATGCCACGACTTCATTCAGTCAGATACGGTCTCGATCGGCTGGTGCAAGGCCGCACCGGCTCAAGGTTCGGCAAGCCCGAGTTCGGCCCGATGCCTGAGCCAGCCCTGGCGGACCGCCTCTGCAATCTCGGCCGTTGAGTCTAGCGGCTCATAGCGCGCTCCAGCAAGATGCCCCTCGAAGTGATGCACAGCGCCTTGCCGCTTCAGTGCCTCCAGGAACTTCGCCAGCTTGCCGTGGCCGCCATGCGGTTCGAAGACCAGGATCGGCACGCCGGTCGCGGTCGCCTCGCCTATCATATTGGTCGAATCGGCCGTCGTGACGATTGTGTCGGCATTGGCGAGCAGCGCGACGTAAGGATTCTCGCCCGTGCCGTCCCACCACCAGCCCTGGTGGCGGGTGAAGACCTCCGCGACCGCCGCGTCGAGCGCCGCCGATGTGCGCCGTGAGCGTGAGCCCATCAGCGCCACGCCTGATTGCGCGAGCAGGTCGAGCAGGCCGGCGAAGCGCGCGATATCCTCGGGCCGGAAGCGATGGTGCCGGCTGTCGCCGCCGACGATGACCGCCGCACGTGGCGAGGGCAGGGCCGCGATCGCAGCGGGGGGATGCGCGCGGGCCTGCGCCAGTTGCTCCGGCGCGAGCCGGTGCGGCGAGGTCGTGGTGACGAGCACGTTCCGTCCGCGCAGGCGGTCGTGCTCGGCGACCCAGATGAAGTCTGCTGCGCCGGTCCCTGTGCGCGGGTCCTTCAGGATGGCGGTGAAGCTGCGGCCGTTCGAGGCCTTCTTGACCGCGCGCAGATAGGCGACCGCCCGCCGGCCCGAGGCGATGACGATGTCGGGGAAGGGGGGCGGATCGGGCTGCCTTCCCGCTCCGGCCCTTCGCGGGGGTCGATCGGCCCGCGCGGCATCAGCCAGACGAAAGGCGCGCGCGGCGCGACGCGCCTGATCTCGGGCACGACGCCAAGTCGCTCGGCCACGCCGAGGCACTGCACCTCGTCGCCGGCCTTGCCATCGGTCAGGACCCAGATTGTCGGGAGCGGGTGGGCAGGCAAGGCGGGCGCACTCCTAGAGCCGGATGCGAAAAAGTGGGAACCGGTCTTCCGTATTGATCCCGCTCTCACTTTTGGATGTGAGCCGGATGATTGGGCTGGCACGGTCGATGCCTTGTATCGCGTCTGTGCTGCGTCTACACCAGCGCGACCTTCTTTCGGGGCCTTTCGTGCGTTCAAAACTCGACGACATCGACCTGCGGATCCTACGCGAGCTCCAGGCCGATGGGCGCATGACCAATGTCGAGCTGGCGAGCCGCGTCGGCATCTCGCCGCCGCCTTGCCTGCGCCGCGTCCGCGCGCTGGAGGAGGCCGGGCTGATCACCGGCTATCGTGCCCTGCTCGACGAGCGCAAGCTCGGGCTGGATGTGGTCTGTTTCGCCTTCGTGCATCTGGCCAGCCAGGCGGAGCCCGATCTCGAAGCCTTCCAGGCTCGCATCCGGGCCTGGGATGCGGTGCGCGAATGCTGGAAGCTCTCGGGCGACATCGATTTCATGCTGAAATGCGTCGCGCCCGACCTCAAGGCCTTCCAGGATTTCGTCGGCGATCTGACGGCGCTGCCCAATGTCCGCAATGTCCGCACCGCGCTCGCCTTCGACCGGGTCAAGGACGAGCCGATCGTGCCTTTCGGCTGAGGCAAGAGGCTGTGACGCGGCTCATCCTCCGCAAGGCCGTTCGGGACGATCTTCAGGCGCTCCTGGCGCTTTATGCCGAACTCAGCGCCGATGACGTGTTGCCGCGGCCCGAGGACGCCACGAAGACCTGGGCTGCGATTCTTGCCAATGAGATGGTCACCGTCCATGTCGCCGAAGTCGATGGGCGCGCCGTCTCGACCTGCGTCCTGGTGATCGTGCCCAATCTGACGCGCAAGCAGAGCCCCTTCGCCATGATCGAGAACGTGGTGACGCTGGCGGCGATGCGCGGGCACGGTCTGGGCAAGCGCGTCATCCAGGCGGCTTTCGCCCAGGCCTGGGCCGCCGGCTGCTACAAGGTCATGCTGATGACCGGGCGCTCGGACCCCGCCGTCCTGGCCTTCTACGAATCCTGTGGCTTCGTGCGCGGCAAGACCGCCTTCCAGATCAGGCGGCCTCTCGATTAGAGCGTTTTCGAGCGAAGTGGACACCGGTTCCCCCGCGACAAACGCGAAGCGTTTGCGCGGAGAAAACGCGTTAAAACAAAGAGCAGGAGCTGTTGAACGATCCAATCGGATCGGAAACTGCTCTAGCCCCCGACATAGCGCCTGATCCAGCCCGCATTGGTGCGCACCATGCTGTCGATGCGCGCTGTATCGATGCCGGGCGTGTACCAGTTCCCGGCCATGCCGGCCGAGGAGGAGGACAGCACCGGATAGGTCGCGATGACGCGCCCGTCGGGCCCGATCACCGTCGCTTCCGATTCCATGCCGTCATCGGCTCCCGCTCCGCCCAAGCCGGTCGCTCCACCGGAATAGCTCGGCATGCTGATGCCCAGCACCCTGACCACGAGCGAAGCGCCGCGGCCTTGCAAACTGGGCCCGAGCGCGCCTGCGAGCTCGCGCTCCATCGCGAGCTTGATGCGCGCTGCATTGGGGCCGAGCCCTTGCGTGGTGAGACGCGAGACATCGACCTGGACGGCGCCGGCGGCAAGGGCGGAACGCCCGCTCGCCATCAGGATAACTGGCGCGGCAAAGGCGACGGAGAGAAGGGCGGTGGAGAGAAGGGCGCGACGGTTCAGCATGATCTGCTCCTGTCATCCCGACATTCCCGTCGCGACGCGACAGCGATGCCGACTGCGGAGACTTTAGATCAGGCGCAGGCGCCTCGCCATGGCGGTAGCGCGGTCGTGATCGGGCTTGCGTCGTGATCGGGCTTGGAACGGTTTCAGCCGGAGACGTAGCGTTTGATCCAGGCGGCGTTGGTCTGGATCAGCCCGGTCAGGCGGCGCTGGTCGATGTCGGGCAGATACCAGGGACCGGCCGCGCTCGCGGGCACGGTGGTGAGCACCGGATAAGTCGCGATGATCCGGTTTCCGCGCCCGACCAGCGTGGCCTCGCTGTCGAAGGAATCGGAGCTTTGGCTCGCGCCGCTGCCGACATGTCCGCCGCCACCGCCGCCGCCGGCATAGCTGTTCAGGAAGACGCCGCGTACGGCGACGTTCAGGGTCGGGCCGGCGCCGCGCCGCAGGGTCGGTCCGAGCGCGGCCGTCAGCTCCTGCTCCAGCCCGATCTTGATGGCGAGCGCATTCGAGCCCCAGCCCTGCGCCGCCAGCCTGGAGACATCGACATGAATCGCGCCGATCGACGGAACCTGCGCCTGTGCTTCGGCGCGGCGCAGGGACGCCAGAACCAAGGCAGGCGCCGCCAACGAGGCGGCAAGGACGGTGCGGCGGGTGGTCATGAGCCTGTCTCCAGCGACTGGGCGGGAGGATAGCGCGCCGATCCGACGATTCCCATCCCCGGATAGTGTCTGCGTCACTTTTCGCGGAAACATTGGCGCGCCCCTGGTATGAACGCGGAGCGCGCCTACAGGTTCAAATCGACGAGCTACGCCTCTAGGCGAAACCGCGCGCGATGGCGGCTTTGACGCGGTCCGGGGTGAAGGGAACGGTGCGCAGCCGTGCCCCGACCGCATCGAAAATGGCGTTGGCCAACGCCGCCGGCACCGGCGCACAGGCGGCCTCGCCGGCGCCCAAAGGCGGCTTGTTTGGCCGGTCGATGACATCGATCAGGAGTTCGGGCACATCGGGCATGGTCAGGATCGGATAACTCATCCAGTCGACGCTGGTCACGTGCCCCCGGTCGAACGTGACCTCCTCGAACAGGGTCCGGCTCAATGTCTGCAGGATGTTGCCCTCGATTTGCTGCCTGAGCGCATCGGGATTGATGACCAGCCCGCAATCATGGGCGCAGGCCACGCGCTGAACCCGGATGGCGCCCGTGGCGCGATCGACCTGCACCTCCATGCCAATCGCGACATAGGTCTCGTTGAACTTGTAGTGGACATAGGCGATGCCGCGTCCAACTCCGCTGCCCTGGGGCGAGGGCCGGGCCTGCCAGCCCATCAGGGCGGCCGTGCGCGTCAGCACCTCGATCCCCCTTGGATCGGAGAGCCCGTCGAGGCGGAACGCAACCGGATCTCGCCGCGCGGCCGTTGCCAGATCGTCGATGAAGCTTTCGACGGCGAAGCTGTTGGCGACCTTGCCGGGCGCCCGGATGTTGCTGGGGCGCAGCGGCGAATCCTTCAGCCAATGCACCAGCACCTGGACATTCGGCACGGCATAGGGCGGCTCGGCGTTCTGGGTGATCAGCCCTGTCGAGAGGCCTTGCATCTGCGGGATATTGGCGGCCTCCGGCCCGAGCAGGGGCGGGTTCGGCAGGTTGGCTGTCGCCCGCGGCAGCCACATTTCGGTGCGCCAGGCGGCGATCCTACCATCGGAGTCCAACCCGCCTTCGAGCGACAGGAGCTGCGGCGGGCCTTTCGGGTCCCAGCCATGTTCGTCCTCACGCATCCATTGCAAGCGCACAGGCTGGCCGATCGCCTTGGAGATCATAGCGGCGTCGACGGAGGCGTCGTCATGCCCGTTCATGCCGTAGCAGCCGGCACCGTCGAGATAGACGACCCGCACATTGGCTGGCTGCAGATCGAGGATCCGGGCGCAGATCTGCTGGAGGCGGTGCGTCCCCTGCGAGGCGCTCCAGATCGTCGCCTTGCCGTCGCGCACGTCAGCGACGGAGCAGGAGGGGCCCATCGAGCCATGCGTCTGCAACGGCCAGTAATACGTGCCGGAAAGCTTTTGGCCCGAGGCGGCGAGACTCGCGCCGGCATCGCCCTTCTTGGAGAGCACCTCATCGGCCATGAAGGGGCCGGCGCGCATCCAGTCCTGAACGCGCTCATGGCCGACGAGCGGGGTGTTCTCCGTCCAGCGCGCCTTGAGCGCCCGCATCGCGCGCACCGCATCCCATTCATCCCCGGCGACCACGGCGAGGAAATCATTGATGCGAACGATCCGCGCACCGGGAATGTCGCGGATCGAGGCTTCGTCCACCTCGAGCAGCTTTGCCCCGACCGAGGGTGTGCGAATCACGCGCGCATGGAGCATGCCGGGCAGCTTGAAATCATGGACGTAGACATGTCGCCCGGTCACCTTGGCCGGGACGTCGGGGCGCGCGATTGGCTGGCCGACGAGCTTGTAGCTGTCGGGCGTCCGCAAGGGCGCCTTGGCGTCGAGCTTCAGGTTGAAGCGTCGATCGCCGACGAGCGCGCCGAAGCCGATGCCGGGCCCGCCCGCCTTGGGCCTGATCTCCCCGTCTATGGCATCGAGCTCAGCCGCTGGCCGGCCGAGACGCTCCGCGCCCAGGCGGAGGAGCGCTTCGCGCGCCGTCGCCGCCGCCTGGCGGATCTGCACGCCGCCGCGCACGATGCCGGTGGAGCCGGCGGTCGAGCCCTGATTGGGGGTCAGTGCGCTGTCCCCTTCGACCATGGCGATGCGGTTGAGACCGATGCCGAGCTCCTCGGCTGCCATCTGGGGGATGGCGATGCGCAGGCCGGTGCCGAGATCGACCTTGCCGCAGAACAGCGTTACCGAGCCGTCTGCATGGACGGCGATGAAGCCGTCCACTTCGTTCAGGTCGAGGGTCTTGCCGAGCGCAGCCTCCGCCGCAGGTGCGAGCTGAGCAAGAGCGCGGCCCGCGGGACCAAGCCCGATCACCATGGCGCCGCCCGCCTTGAGCAGGGTCCGGCGCGTGAGAAGCGCGGTCATGGCGTCCTCCCGGCGGCGCGCATGACCGCGCGCAGGATGCGATGATGCGTGCCGCAGCGGCAGAGATTGCCGGCCAGCGCCAGCTTGGCGTCATCGAGCGTGGCATCGGGCTGGCGCGCGAGCAGCGCCGCGCTGGTCATCACCATGCCGTTGGTGCAGTAGCCGCATTGAGCCGCCTGCTCGGCGATGAAGGCCGCCTGCACGGGATGGGGCGTGTCGGGCGTGCCGAGCCCTTCGAGCGTGGTGACGTTCCGGCTGGCGACGGCCGAGATCGGCGTGATGCAGGAGCGCGCTGCATCGCCGTCGATGATCACGGTGCAGGCGCCGCACTGACCGAGCCCGCAGCCGAATTTGGTGCCGGTCAGCCCCAGTGCGTTGCGCAGGACATAGAGCAGCGGCTGGTCAGGGTCGCTGCTCTCCACCGTGCGCGCGGTGCCGTTCACGGAAAAACGATAGGACGCCATGGAGACCCCTCGCGGCAGCGCCGGCACTATCGCCTGCTCCGGCGCGCCGGACAAGGCGCGGCGCTGCTGCTATTGGGGGCATTCCCGGTTTTCCGAGAGGCGGTTTCGTCGATTCCGCGCCATGGTTCGCGAGGACTTGGCTCACGAGGTCATGGCTCGCGAGGCTCGGCCGGCCCGGAAAACCGAGCCGGACAATCGCGCGGCATCCGTCAGCGGAACTGGACGCTGACGACCTCGTAGGACTTGCCGCCGCCGGGCGTGTTGACCTGCACGGAATCGCCGACCTTCTTGCCGATCAGCGCACGCGCGATCGGCGAGCCGATCGAGACCTTGCCGGACTTCACATCCGATTCCGGCTCGCCGACGATCTGGTAGATCTTCTTTTCCTCGGTGTCGTCGTCGATCAATTGCACGGTTGCGCCGAACTTGATCGTGTCGCCGCCGGCGAGCTTGGCGACGTCGATGATGTCGGCACGGCCGATTAGAGATTCGAGCTCCTGGACGCGGCCTTCATTAAGAGCCTGCGCTTCCTTGGCGGCGTGATATTCGGCGTTCTCCGACAGATCGCCATGGGCGCGCGCTTCCGAAATCGCCTGGATGATGCGCTGACGCTGCACCTGCTGGCGATCCTTCAACTCCGTCTCGAGGGCAGCGAAGCCGCCCGCGGTCATGGGAACCTTTTCCATAGTCTCATCCCGAATTGCGAAAGCCAGAAGCCGCCGGCCGCCTGTTTCGCGGCCTGCGTCCGTGGCATTCGATCGTTTTTTAAGGTGCCGAAATCTATGTCCCGCGCGCCGTCGTCAGGCTGCGCGCACGAAATAGGATTGCAGCGATCTAACCTCGAGATCGCCACTGCAATAGGCCTTGATGCCTTCCGCCGCCGCGATCGCTCCGGCCAAGGTGGTATAATAGGGCACCTTGTGCAAGAGGGCCGTTCGGCGAAGAGAGCGCGAATCCGCCAGCGCCTGCGGGCCGTCGGTGGTGTTGAAGACGAGCTGGATTTCGCCGTTCTTGATGGCGTCGACCACGTGCGGGCGGCCTTCCAGCACCTTGTTGATCTTGGCGGCAGCGATGCCTTCCTCCTGCAGCAGGCGCAGCGTGCCGCCCGTCGCCAGGATGCGGAAGCCGAGATCGGCGAGGATGCGCACGCTGGCAACGATGCGCGGCTTGTCCTCGTCGCGCACGGAGACGAAGACCGTGCCCTTGACCGGCACCTTGGAGCCAGCGCCGAGCTGGCTCTTGGCGAAGGCGATGTCGAAGGAGCGGTCGAGCCCGATGACCTCGCCGGTCGAGCGCATTTCCGGCCCGAGCAGCACGTCGACGCCCGGGAAGCGCGCGAAGGGGAAGACCGCCTCCTTGACGCCGACATGGTCGAGCTTCTCCGCCTTCAGCGCGAAGCTCGCCAGGCTCTCCCCGGCCATGATGCGGGCTGCGATCTTGGCGACGGGGATGCCGATAACCTTGGCGACGAAGGGCACGGTGCGCGAGGCGCGCGGGTTCACTTCGAGCACGTAGATGACGCCGTTCTGGATGGCGTATTGCACGTTCATCAGCCCGCCGACATCGAGCGCCAATGCCATCGCCTTGGTCTGGCGCTCCAGCTCGGCGATGGTTTCGGGTGAAAGCGAACGCGGCGGCAGAGAGCAGGCCGAATCGCCGGAATGGATGCCGGCCTCCTCGATATGCTCCATGATGCCGGCGATGAAGGCGTCCTTGCCGTCGCTGAGGCAGTCGACATCGACCTCTATGGCATCAGACAAATAGCGGTCGAACAGCAGCGGGTTCTTGCCGAGCACGGTGTTGATCTGCCCGGTCTTGTCGTTGGGGTATTTTGCCTTGACCTCGGAGGGGATCAGGCTGGGCAGCGTGCCGAGCAGGTAGTTCTCGAACTGGGTCTCGTCATGGATGATCGCCATGGCGCGGCCGCCGAGCACATAGGACGGGCGCACGACGAAGGGCAGGCCGAGCTCGGCGACGATCATGCGGGCCTGTTCGACCGAATAGGCGATGCCGTTCTTGGGCTGCTTCAGATGCAGCTTGTCGAGCAGGCGCTTGAAGCGGTCGCGGTCCTCGGCAAGGTCGATCATGTCGGGCGAGGTGCCCAGGATCGGGATGCCGGCCTCTTCCAGGGCGTTCGCCAGCTTCAGCGGGGTCTGCCCGCCGAACTGGACGATGACGCCATGCAGCGTGCCGTTCTGCTTTTCCGTGTCGAGGATCTCGAGCACGTCCTCGGCGGTCAACGGCTCGAAATAGAGCCGGTCCGAGGTGTCGTAGTCGGTCGAGACGGTCTCAGGGTTGCAGTTGACCATGATGGTCTCGTAGCCGGCGTCGCGCAGCGCGTAGCAGGCATGGCAGCAGCAATAGTCGAACTCGATGCCCTGGCCGATGCGGTTGGGACCACCGCCGAGGATGACGACCTTCTTGCGGTCGGAGGGACGCGCCTCGTCATCGGCCTTGCCGGCGAAGGGCATGGCGTAGGTCGAGTACATATAGGCCGTCGGCGAGGCGAATTCGGCGGCGCAGGTATCGATGCGCTTGTAGACGGGCCTGACGTCGAGCGAGCGGCGCAGCGCCTTGACCTCGGCCTCGGTCTTTCCGGCGACCGCGGCGAGGCGCTTGTCGGAGAAGCCCATCGCCTTGACCTGGCGGAAAGCGCCGGGCGCCTGCGGCAGGCCGTGGGCGCGCACCTTCTCCTCGATGTCGACGATCTCGCGCATCTGGGCGAGGAACCAGGGGTCGATCTTGCAGCTCTCATGGATCTGCTCGTCGGTGAAACCGAAGCGCATGGCCTGGGCGACATGCAGGATGCGGTCGGGCGTCGGCGTCGAGAGCGCGGCCTTGATCGCGTTCTTGTCGTCGCCATGGCCCATGCCGTCGACTTCGATCTCGTCGAGCCCGTCGAGGCCGGTCTCCAGCGAGCGCAAAGCTTTCTGGAGCGATTCCTGGAAGGTCCGGCCGATCGCCATCGCCTCGCCGACCGACTTCATCGCGGTGGTCAGCGTCGGCTCGGCGCCGGGGAACTTCTCGAAGGCGAAGCGCGGGATCTTGGTGACGACATAATCGATCGTCGGCTCGAAGGAGGCCGGCGTCGCGCCGCCGGTGATGTCGTTTTCGATCTCGTCGAGCGTGTAGCCCACCGCCAGGCGCGCCGCGACCTTGGCGATCGGGAAGCCGGTCGCCTTGGAGGCGAGCGCCGAGGAGCGCGAGACGCGCGGGTTCATCTCGATGACAATCATGCGGCCGGTCTCGGGATCGACCGCGAACTGCACGTTCGAGCCGCCGGTCTCGACGCCGATCTCGCGCAGCACCGCCAGCGAGGCGTCGCGCATGATCTGGTATTCCTTGTCGGTCAGCGTCAGCGCCGGGGCCACCGTGATCGAATCGCCGGTGTGGACGCCCATCGGGTCGATGTTCTCGATCGAGCAGACGATGATGCAGTTGTCCTTCTTATCGCGGACCACCTCCATCTCGTACTCTTTCCAGCCGAGCACGCTCTCCTCGATCAGGACCTCGCTGGTCGGCGAGGCGTCGATACCGCGCTCGACGATGTCGATGAATTCGCTCTTGTTGTAGGCGATGCCGCCGCCGGTGCCGCCCATGGTGAAGGACGGCCGGATGATGGCGGGGAGCCCGATGTCGTCGAGGGCGTCGAGCGCCTGGCCGAGCGTCTTGATCTGGTGCGAGCGCGGCGTGTCGAGGCCGATCTTGGTCATCGCGTCGCGGAAGAGCTCGCGGTCCTCGGCCTTGTCGATGGCTTCGGCGGTGGCGCCGATCATCTCGACGTCGAATTTCTCCAGGATGCTGATCTTGTTGCCGTTCGCGTCGGTCAGCGACTTCTTGTTGAGCGAGAGCGCGCAGTTCAGTGCGGTCTGGCCGCCCATGGTCGGCAGCAGGGCGAAGCCGCCGGGCAGGATGTGGCGCTCCTTCTCGATGATCTTGGCGACGACCTCGGGCGTGATCGGCTCGACATAGGTCGCATCCGCCAGGTCCGGGTCGGTCATGATCGTGGCCGGGTTCGAATTGACCAGGACGATGCGGTAGCCCTCGGCCTTCAGCGTCTTGCAGGCCTGGGTGCCGGAATAGTCGAACTCGCAGGCCTGGCCGATGATGATGGGGCCGGCGCCGATGATCAGGATCGTCTTGATGTCTGTGCGCTTGGGCATGGTCTCTGGCCAAATGTTCGCGGGCGCGCGCGGCCCCGGTCCGATCGAGCGAGCGGAGACCAAGCGAGCGCCTGAATGAATGCTAGGCGCTCGCTATAGAGGTGAGGAGCCGCTGGGGGAAGCGGAAAGCGCTTCCCAAGGCTGCTAGCGCACAGATGGTGCGCCGATCGCGATCTCGGTGATGTCGCTGTCGTTGCGCCTGACGGTGCCCTTGCGGCGCCGCGCCAGCCAGAGCATGGCGAGCGCCCCGACCTCGCAGATGGCCCCGACGAAGCCCAGCGGCCAGGTTCCGACATGATGCAATGTCAGCTGGCCGAGCGTGGAGCCGACCGCGATGCCGACATAGAGCGCCGACGCATTGAGCGAGAGCGCGACCACCGCAGCATCAGGCGCCATCGCGGCGAGCCGCGACATTTGCGCGGGATGTCCGGCCCAGCCGGCCCCGCTCCAGACCAGCAGGACGAGCGGAAGGACGAAGACTGCGACTGCGGGTGGCAGCATCACTGCGGCCAGCGAGGCGGCCGCAAGCGCGCCGGCCAAGGTCGTCAGCACGACGAAGAGCGTGCGCTCCGGCCCGTAGCGATCGCTGGCGCTGCCGCCAAGCTGGTTGCCGAGCGCCGAGCCGATGCCGGAGACGACCAGCACCGCGCCGAGCCAGGGGCCGGCGATGCCGGCATGGTTGTCGAGGAAGGGCGCGATATAGGTGTAGAGCGTGAAGGCGCCGGTCGTCCAAAGCACGGTCATCGCCAAGGCGAGCAGCACATCGGGGCGGCGCCCGACCTGGAGGCGCTCCGCCAGCGTGTTGGCGCCGCGCGGCAGGCCCGTGGGCAGCCTCAGCACGATGCCGGCCAGGGCGAGCGCGCTGAACAGGGCGACGAGCAGGAAGGCGAGGTGCCAGCCGCCGAAGGCGACGACGGCGGTGCCGAAAGGCACGCCGAGAATCAGCGCGACCGTCGCACCGCCATTGACGAGGCCGAGTGCGCGGCCGCGGCGCTCGGCCGGGACCAGCGCGACCGCGACGGCATTCGCTGCTGGCATGTAGACACCGGCAGCGAGCGCCATGACGATGCGGGCGAGCATGACCCAGTGGAAATCGCTGACCAGCGCCGCGCCGAGATTGGCGAGGCCGAAGACGATCAAGGCGCCGGCGAGCACGATCTTGCGCTCGACCGTGCCGAGCAGGGTCGAAAGCACCGGCGAGCCGATGGCGTAGGCGATGGCGAAGATGGAGATCAGGAGCCCCGCTGTGTCGGTCGAAATGCCGAAGGCGGTGGCGAGATTGGGCAGAATCCCGGTGATGATCAGGCTGCCGGTGCCGATGGCGAAAGCGCCGCCGGCCAGCCAGAGAAGACGTGCGTCCATCGGACAGTCCTTCCAAACCCGGTTTCCCGGAATTTCAATGATCGTTGAATTTACGTTCGCAGATGCGAGATCGCAAGGGTAATTTCAACGAATGTTGAAACTTGTCAGGAGCGTCGCGATCTCCTATCTCGATCAGGCTATGAAAACGGTTTTCCATCCCGATATCGACGATATCGCCGCGGCCGACGTGTTCGCGGCGCTGGCCGACCCGATCCGGCTCGGCATCCTGGTGGCGCTCGCCGACGTGCCCGAGGTCGACAAGGCGCGTTGCAACAGCTTCTCGGAACTCGCCTCGGCGTCGCTGTTGTCCTATCACTTCGCCAAGTTGCGCGAGGCCGGTATCACGCGCTCCCGCGTCGAGGGCACCTCGCGCTATCTTTCGATCAGGCGCGAGGATCTCGACCGCCGCTTCCCGGGCCTGCTCGACAGCGTGTTGGAGACAGCGCGGCGCGATCCCAGCCTGCCGCGCCTATCGGGCTCGCTGGTCGCATCGTAGAGCGCGGCTGAGCTGTCCCGCCAGCGCCTGCCTCGAGAAACAGACGGCAGGGTCGGATCAGGATAGCCGTCTGCTGGCATTGGCCTGCCGCTGGAGCACGGCTCTCACCCAAGAGTGAGAGCAGGATCAATGCGAAAAGCCGGTTCCCGCTTTTTCGCATCCTGCTCTAGCGAAATGTTCGACCAGTTGCGTCACACTCAGGACCGCAGACCGCCCGCGTTCGATGAGCCCTTGCTTCTCGGGAGCGAACGCCGCCTCGTCGCGGTTGTGCTCGGCGAGGCTCAGGAAGGCGATTTTCAGGTCGCGCATGCAATCGATGCGCAGGTTTAAGGGCATCCGTGGCGATTCCGCCGTCGCGACCAGGCGATCGAAGGCGCGTCTCAGCCAGGCGCGGGCGGCCTCGTCGCCCTCGGAGCGGCGCGTGGCCTCGGCCAGATTCTGGCAGGAGACCACGAAGATGGTGGGGGCGGGAACGTCCGAGGGCGCGATCTCCGCGGCATGGAATAGCCGCTCGGCCTCTGCGAAGGCGGCGCGGTAAAGCAGCAGCGCCTCGCGGAGCCTGTCGCCCGCCGCGAAGGCGTCGTTGGCAGCGCCGGTGAGGCGCTGCCATTCGGCGTCTGCGAGGCCGGGACCATTGACGGCGACATGGTGGTTCATGGTCGGTCTCCGCGTCGGGGGATGTCCGGGGTGAGCCGTTCGGCCTCGGAGAGCTGGGGGGCAAGCCGCCTGAGCCGAATCAGGACGTCGATGCGGCTGATGACGTAGCCTTCCGGCGGCTCGGGCAGGCGGCCGAAGCGGATCGCCTCAGCGGGAATGTCGATCAATCGATCCTCGTCCTCGACATAGAAATGTTGATGGTCGCTGACGCTGGTGTCGTAATGTGAGCGGCTGCCGTTCAGCGTGACGCGGCGGATCAGCCCGGCCTCGTCGAACTGGCGCAGCGTGTTGTAGACCGTCGCCAGCGACAGAGATGCGCCGAGCCGCCTGACCTCATAATGGAGGTCTTCAGCCGCCAGATGGCGGTCATGCCCGGCAAACAGCACCGTTGCGAGCGCGATACGCTGCCGTGTCGGACGCAGGCCCGAAGCCTTGAGCCGTGAGCGGATGGTCGGTTCATTCAATGCATCGGCGAAAGGCGGAATGGCATCCATGAGCGCGGCGGGTCCGAAGTCGGGAGCGTGAATTCGGACATTATTGCAAATGATTTGCAGTAGCAATATTGAATCGAACGACCTGAAATGACCGGGCGGTTGTTCGATCGCTGCAGCGGCCTGGCTAGCCTATTGCCGGCTTGGCGCAGGGCAGGAGCGCTGTAAGCAATCCTTCGGCAATCCGGGCTATGAAGCGGCATGCCGCTCAATCGCTTGCCCCGCCAAACCCGCCAGCTCGTCGCTTATGTCTTTGCCGGCGGCATCACGGCCGTGGCGCATTACGCGCTGCTGATCGGCCTGGTCGAACTTGGCGGGGTTGACCCAGTGCCGGCAACGCTGGCCGGTTTCACTCTGGGGGCAGTGGTGTCCTACACGCTGAATCGCTGGCTGACCTTTGATGCCACCCACAGCCACGTCCAGGCGACCTGGCGTTTCGCGCTGATCGCGGCCGGAGGCTTCGTCCTCACCGGCGCGTTGATGCATCTTTTCGTCGCGAAGCTAGGCTTGCCCTATCTGCCGATGCAGCTCGTCACTACGGGGATCGTCATGGTGTTCTCGTTCCTCGGACACAAGTTCTTCAGCTTCGCCGACCGGGTGGAGTAGGGGGCGGAAGGTGCTTCAACGCATCTCGGCCTACGAACCGCCAAATCCGTCACGGCTGGCAAGCCCGTCACGGCTGGCAAGTCCATCACAGCTGGCAAGTCCATCACAGCTGGGTGTGTTCGAAAGCGCGAATGCCCTCGGCGCTATGATGGGATATCGCTCAAGGACTGACGTCCCGAAGCCAAATCCGCAAGCAGAGCAACATGGATATTCAGCGCGTCGATGACCGTATATCCAGGGTTCTGCCCATCGAAAGCCAGATTGAGATCGGTTCCGGCGAGAACGATCGCGTCAGCTCCGGCCGCGGTCATGCGCCTGCCTGCGTCGAGAAATAGCTCGCGCTGCGAGGCTGAGCATGTGCCGGCGACCGCGACGTCCTGGTAGGTTTGACCGAGACGCTCGATCTCGTCGTCCAATGCGATGGCGTCCGTGCGAGCAAGCTGGCCGTAAAGGCGTGTGCGCATGACGACCCGCGTTCCGAGAAGGCCGATCCGCTTGATGCCCTGTTTGACGAAATAGGCGTCGAGCGGAGCGACGGCGGAGACGATCGGCAAGGGCGACAGGGCCGCCAGCTCATCCAGACAGAAATGCGCACCCAGCGATGACAGAGCGACGCAATCGCAGCCTGCGTCCTTCAAGCGTGTGACGAGCGGAAGGAACGCCTGTGCCTGCTCGGCCCTGCGGTCGGCGAGATTGTTGCGGATCAGTTCCTGAATCTCGCCGTGGACGATCGTAAGCTCAAGCTTTGCTACGCCGCGCGCCGCAGCAGCGGCCGTCAGGCGCTGGTAGTAGACCACCGTTGCCGCAACGCCGATGCCCCCGATCAAGCCGATATGCATGGGATAAGTCCTTACAAGCGCGCCGACGGCGACGATGCCGGTTTAACGCCCCGCGCGGTAGGGCGAAACCCGGCCCAGGTCGCTGTCATGAAGGGCCATCATCAGGCCGGCTTCGTCCCCGCAAAGGTCATCCGTTGCGGGTTGTGGCCGAAATTCGGCTGCCGCTGCACGTCATCGTAGCCGGCGGCCCGGATCAACCCGGCGATGTCAGCTTCCGTATAGGTCGAGAGCCCGTATTGCGCCCTGAGCTTGCGGTAGTCGGAGAAGGCGGTGCGCACGAGCCCGGCCAGCGCGGCGGCCAGGAAGCCGCCGCGCCAGGCGAAGGCCAGGAGTTGCGAGGCGTCGGTGAGCGGGCTGACATCGGGCGGGATCACATCGGCGATGACGAGCTTGCCGCCCGGCTTGAGCTTGGCGAGCCAGCTGCGCAGCAGCGCCGCGAGCTCCTCGCGGCTGAGATACTGGATCAGTGAATTCGCCACGACGAGGTCGAGCGTCGCCTCCGGCAGCGCCTCGACCTCCTCCGGCGAGACCACGGCGACATGGCCGATGCGTCCAAACATCGCGCGTAGCCGTTCGCGTACGTTCGGCGCCGCCTCGCAGAGATAGAGCTTGCCGCAGGCGGCGGCGACAAGATCGGCGCTCAAGGCCTCGCCGCAGCCATGGTCGAGCACGACGGCGTCAGGCGCCGGGATCTGGCCGGCTAGGTCCCTGGCGATCTGCCGGTAATGCAGCGCCTTGTGGCGCGGCGAAACGTAGATGGAATGCTCGCCGTTCCAGAAATCGCGCCAGGACATGGTCTCGCCGTTCGCCGCTTGCCGGCAGCTTCCTGCGGCCGGTCCCGCCACGACTAGAGCAGGATGCGAAAAAGTGGAAACCGGTTTTTCGCATTGATCCTGCTCTCACTTTTAGATGAGAGACGGATTCAGATGTCAGATGGGATCACTTCGTAATTTCATCTGGCATCACCCGGTTCTCGGCCGATGGCGAACCGTTGCGCAACGCTGTCCAGGGGCTCGGGGTCTGCTGCCTCTCCCTCGGCTGCGGTCGCGTCGAGAAAGCGGATGCCGATCTCGCGCTTCTTGATCCAGATCAGGGCCGCCGGCGCGAAGATTTTGTCGTCGTCGTGATAGAAAAGCTCGAGCGGCAGCGGCCGGTCGCTCTCCGGCTTCAGCCGGGCGCCACTCGGCGACAGATCCATGATGCGACACTCGACGAGGAAACGCTGCGACGCGTCGAACAGCTTCGCCGAGCGCAGGCGCGAGCGCCAGCGCTTCGAGCTTCGTTTTTCCATGCGCGTCGCCTTCTTGCCGTTGCGCTTCGGCCTGAGAACCTGATCCAGTGGGGTTGCGCGGGGCTGGAGACAGCGCCGCCTTGAGGCTGCGAGGGCACGCGGCTTGCCAAGCGCGGCGCCGGCTCTAAGCTTCGCGCGAATCCGAGGGTGATGATGTTTTTACTACCCAAGCTGTTGAAGCGCTTCGTCCGGCACGGCCGGCTGACCGTGATCACTCCCGACAACCAGCGCCATGTCTTCGGCTCCGGCCCGGCCGAGATCCTGTTCGCTGGCCAGATGAAGACGGCGCCGGCCGTCACCGTGCGCTTCCATGACGACAAGATCGAACGCGAGATCTTCCTCAATCCGGAAATGGCGCTGGCCGAAGGCTATATGGACGGCCGGATCGATTTCGAGGACGGCTCGTCGATCCACGATCTGCTGAGCCTGTTCTGGATGCAGCGCAAGGAATTGCGCAAGCACCCGATCCAGAAGGTCGTCCGCAATATCCGCTTCCGCATCCGGCGTTTCCGCATGCACAACCCGCTCGGGCTCGCCGGCAAGAAGGTCAAGCACCACTACGACATCCCGACCGAGTTCTATAAGCTCTGGCTCGACGAGACGATGACCTATTCCTGCGGGTATTGGAGTTCTCCAGACATAGGACTGGAAGCCTCGCAGAAGGCCAAGCTGCGCCATCTTGCGGCCAAGCTGAAGATCGAGCCGGGCATGACCGTGCTCGATATTGGCTCGGGCTGGGGCGAGCTCGCGATCTACCTCGCCAAGTCCTGCGGCGCGAAGGTGACGGGGCTCAACGTCTCGCCCGACCAAATGGCGGCTGCCCAGAAGCGTGCCGAGGCGGCGGGCGTTGGTGATGCCGTGACTTTCATCAACAAGGACTATCGCGAACTCAAGGGCAGCTTCGACCGTGTCGTCTCGGTCGGCATGATGGAGCATGTCGGCGTCGCGCATTACCTTGAATATTTCGAGGCCATTCGTGACCTGCTGACGCCGGACGGCATTGCGCTGGTGCACTGCATTGGCCGCGTCGGGCCGCCGGGCTTCACCGGGCCGTTCTTCGACAAATACATCTTCCCGGGCGGTTATGCGCCGGCGATGTCGGAGGTCTTCGCTGCGGTCGAGCAGACCGGCCTGTGGTCGTCGGATTGCGAGTTCTGGCGGCGGCACTACCACTGGACGCTCCACGCCTGGCGCGAGCGCTTCATGGCCCATCGGCCGGAAGTCGTGACGATGATGGGCGAGCGCTTCGCGCGGATGTGGGAGTTCTATCTCTCGGCTTGCGAGATCTCCTTCGACATCGGCGGAGATATGGTCTTCCAGCTCCTGCTCGGCCCGCATAAGAGCGCCGTGCCGGTGGTGCGCGACTACATCACGGATGCGGAGAAGGCGCTGGAAGCGCGGGGATTCTGAAGAAGGCTATGTCTGGGCGCATCGACCCATCCTGGCTCGTCTTCGACAGTGTCGAGAACGCCGAGCATGATCGTTGCGTCGATTGCTTCTCGCGGCCGGACGGCAGCTTCGGCTTCGAGGAATTCCGGCGCGACGTCGAGGATGGCGGCGCCTGGACGCCGGTGCAGCACTATTCCGGCCTGAGCTACAAGACGAAGGACGAGGCCCTGCTCGCGGGGCGCAAGGCCGTGATCTGGCTTACTGAGGCGCTGGAGCGTCGGTCGCGCTGATCGAAGTGATAGCCGCGTTCCTCAGCCGGGTTCGGCCTCCGAAAAATCGAGCGCCAGCAGCGCCTCGTCGAAAAACGCGCCGTCGATGCGTAGCGCCTTCGATTCGATGCCATAGGGCTTGAAGCCGAGGCGTTCATAGAGGCGCAGCGCGACGCTGTTGGTCGTCACGGCGCGCGCCTGCAGCACCAGCACATGCTGCGCCGCATGGGCGCTTACCGCTTCGATCAGCGCTTGAGCGCCGCCGCGCCCGCGCCAGTCCGGTGCAAGATAGACGCCCCAGAGCGTGCCGCGATGCCGGCTCTTCTCGGAGTTCCCAGCGAGGAAACCCGCCACGCCGACCAGCTCCGCATTCGCGAATGCCCCGAAGACGAGGCTCGGCGGAGCCGGCGTGATGCGCGCGATGAAGGCTTCAAGCGGGCGCGCCGCCTCCTCGGCATGGCTTGCGCCAAAGGCCTCGGGCGCCTGAAGCAGCGCCTGGAGGCGCAAGGCCCGATAGGCTTCCGCATTGGCGGCATTGAGCGGCCTGATCGTGACGTCGCTTTCGGTCTCAGCCATGGCCGGCGACCTCCTGGGCCAGCGCTGCGAGCTTCGTCAACGTCGTCCAGTTTCGCGCGGTGCCCTGCACGCCGAGATGCCTTTCGATCACGGCATTGGTCAGCTTCGAGCGGCCGATGCCCTCACTATAGTGCAGATAGAGGTCACGGCCTCGCAGGCCGATCTCCTCAGGCCCCTTGTGCCAGGCGCGCAGGCGGTCGAATGCGCCATCAGTCGGGACCGCGTCGAGCGGCATCACCAGAAGCCAGTTCGGTTGGCGCTCCGCGGCCGGCAGTGGGGAATGCGTCAAGATGTCCTGCAGCTCGGCCTGGCTGCGGGCAATCACGCGCGGGCGCATCGGATGCGTGGCGGCGATCGCCTCTTCCAGCTTCAGGGCGATTATGTCGCGCGCCTCGCTGTCATGGCAGGCGACGAGGTTGCCGCTCTGCAGCAGGGTCGCGGCATGGCGAAGGCCCAGCGGCGGGCAGAGCGCGCGCAGGGCCGCCATCTTGATGGTGCTGGCGCCGCCGAGATTGACGGCGCGCAGGAGGAAGATCGTCACAGGCATGGCGGGGCAGTATCGCAGCCCCGCCGCCGGGTTGGAAGCGCGGCGTCAGCGCTTCAGATTGACGATGACGACACCGCCCAGCGCCATCGCGCCACCGAGGATGCCGAGGAGGCTCGGCACCTCGCCGAGCCAGAGATAGCTGATCAGGAGCGAGACCGGCGGGGCGGCATAGAGCAGGTTCGAGGCGCGGCCCGCCGGCAGGCGCGAGAGCAGCGTCGTCCAGGTCGCATAGGTGATCAGGCTCGGCACGATGGCGAGATAGAACATGGCGTAGAGGCTGGCGGTCGAGGCAGTCTGCGCCTGGGCGATACCGCTCGGCAGGAAGGGCGAGAGCAGGAGGCCACCAACCACCATGTTCCAGGCCGTAACCGTCAGCGGCTTGTGCTGGGCGAAGAGCGGCTTCTGCACGATGGTGGTGAGCGAGTTGCACAAGGCCGCGCCGAGCACCAAGAGCACGCCGATGCCGAGGTCGAGCGCCGCCCCGTTCTGTCCGAAGGCGATCACCCCGACGCCGGCGAGCGAGATCGCGCTGCCGAGCCATTGGCTGCCGCTGAAACGCTCACCCAGCACCAGCATGGCGAGCGCTGCCGTGATGATCGGGTTGATGTTGATGATGAAGCTTGCCGCTCCGGCCGAGACCGTCTGCTGGCCGAGATTGAGCAGCACGGTGTAGCCCGCGACGAAGACGAGCCCGCCGAAGCCGAAGCGCCAGGCGTCGCGCCATTCCGGCAGCTTTGGCCGCGTGACGGCAAGGAACAGCGCGGCTGGCACGGCGGCGATGGCGAAGCGTACCGCGCCGAGTTCGAGCGCCCCGAAGCCACTGAGCGCGGCGCGGATCGCGGGAAAGGCCGAGGCCCAGGCGATGATGGTGAAGATCGCCAGCCCCAGCGTGGTCGAGTCGAAGGCTGACTTGGTGGGGATTGGCGCTGCGGCGCTGGCGGTGGTCATGGCGAACCTCATCGAGGAGAGAGCATGACCCGCCATAGATACCTGCCCCAGCTGATTGACAAACGATGAATTCGAGGGCGAGCTGTGAGAATGGATCACAGCTCGAACCTTCCGCCTCTCGATACGCTGCGCGCCTTCGAGACCGCGGCGCGCACCGGCAGCTTCTCGGCCGCGGCCGAGGCGCTGAACCTGACCCATGGCGCGGTCAGCCGGCAAGTGGCCAAGCTGGAGCATTGGCTGGGCCTGCGCGTCTTCGAGCGGCAGGCGCGCGGCGTGGCGCTGACGCCGGAGGGCCAGCGCCTGCTCCAGCGCACGCAGGAGGCGTTTTCGCTGATCGCCGATACCTCTGACCGCTGGACCGAGGCGCGGGGCGCGGCCGTGGTGCGCTTCAGTGCGACACCGTCGGTCTGCAGCCTCTGGCTGATGCCGCGCATGCACCAGCTCGAAAGCGGCAATCCAGCCCTGCGCATCGTGCTGCAGGTCGACCACCGTCGCGTCGATCTCGATGACGAGGGCATCGACCTCGCCATTCGCTGCGGGCGCGGCGGCGCGCCCGGGCGCATCTCGGTGCAGCTCTTCGAGGAATGGTGTTATCCGATCGCCGCGCCGGAGCTCGCTCGGGCGATCGGGCAGGGCCGGCCGGAGCGCCTGCTGGCATATCCGCTGATCCATGATTCGGATGCCGCGGGCTGGCGTGCCTGGTTCGCGAGCCATGGGCTGGATTACCGCCCGCGCCCGCAGGATCGCAGGTTCGAGGATTATAACCTCGTGCTCGACGCCGCCGCCTGCGGGCTCGGGGTGGCGCTGGCCCGCCCGCCTCTGGCGCATGCCCAGGTCGAGGCGGGCCGGGTCGCTATGGTCGACCCTCGCACCGCGCTGAACCCGGTCTCCTACTGGCTCGACCGTCCGCTCGGCCAGCTACGCCCAGCTGCGCTCGCGTTGGCGCTGCGGATCGCGAAGGAGGCGGAGCTGCCTGCCGGCAAGCTCGCAGGATTCCTGAAGATCGAGGCGAAGGCGGCGTGAGGAGGCGCGGGTAAACGCCGTGTCGATACGAAAAGACTGCCGGCTCCCTGTCTCAGAGCTTCGCAGAACTCGTTTCCCGGTTCGAGGCCGGAGAGCCAAGGCGGCGCTGCAGGCTTGAGCTAAAACGACGCCCGATGGACGGCGTAGGCGATGATCAGGCCGAAACCGAGCATGGCCAGCAGATCCTTGCCGATCTTCGTTATTTCTGGGAGTGGGCGGCTGGGCGCGGCTGAAAGCGGTACGACGACATAGGTCATGACCACGAAAATGCCGACGCCATAGGCCAGGCCGGCTGCGATCCACATCGTCACCAGAATCGGCAGCCAGAGGCTGGCCAACCCATAGATGGCGGCGATGACGATGCTCATCGCGACTTGCAGGAGAAAGCCCCAGGCCGAAGCCAGGGCTCCGCCTTTCAGCGCCTTGCCGCCAAGAAGCCCGCTCGCGATGCCCCGCAGGATGGCGAGAGGGCCCTTTCGATTGATCATCGCCGCCGCGCCGATGTCGAGAATTCCGGCGACGGTCCCGCCAATCACAACGGCGCTCAGCAAATCTGGATTCATGAAGGGTCTTTCGCGGGTATCCCGCATGCGGCGCCTGGGCGGCCTCTGCTGTCCACTGTGAGCCGATGTCACCGCAAAAGCGAATTCCGAGGCTAGTTGCCGGGCTGCTCATCAGCCAACGGCCGCCGCGCCGATTTGCCGGAAATCCTTCGAAATCAGACGTAAGGCGTCCCGACGAGCGCGGCGTCGACGCCGATGAAGCCGCGTTCCAGCACGCTCATGAAAGCGGCTTCGGGCTCTCGGTTTCCGCGAAAGGCGCGTAGCGCCCCGCCATAGGCGACGACCAGCGTGGCCATCAGCATTGCCGCTGCGAGGTGCGCGTCGGGGTCGGAATGCGGCCTGCCCACCACGTCGGACAGCATGCGTGCTAGATCATCGGCGAGCGTCACCTGAAGCTCGCGGGCGCGGGCCGTCAGGGCCGGACTCTCCGCGACGGTACGCCAGAACTGGACGGGCCGCTCCGTGATCCTGAACAGGGGGTGCTGGGTCTCGACCAGCCTGCGCATCAGCGCCTGGAACGCCTTCACCGGCGAGCGCCCATCGCGACCGGCGAGCGCTTCCCGCACTAGGGCGCGCACTTCCTCCTCGCGATCGAAGACCAGATCTTCCTTTCGGGGGAAGTAGTTGAACACGGTCTTTCTGGCGACGTCCGCTTCCTCGGCGATATCGGCGACGGAGACGTTGTCGAAGCCACGTTCGACGAACAGGCGCGTGGCGACGGTGGAGATCGCCTGACGCGTCACCTCCTTCTTGCGGTCGCGGAGTCCGAGTCGGTTTGACATGTCGATATCTATACCATAGATAAATTTACACTGAGTATAAAAATATGCTCTATCGAGCGCACCAACGCGCGTCATCGCGCTCGGCGCGGGCCCTATGGGCACTTGAGGAATTTTGCCTTGATCTATGATGTCATGATCGCCGGAGCCGGCCCTGTCGGCCTGTTTCTCGCCTGCGAGCTGCGTCTCGCCGACGTCTCGGTGTTGGTGCTGGAGCAAGCCGAGGATCCGAGCTCGCCCTTGAAGCGGCTTCCGTTCGGGATGCGCGGCCTCTCCGTGCCCAGCATCGAAGCCTTCTACCGCCGCGGATTGCTGAACGACATCGCGGCACCGCAAAGCGCGCAGGCTGGTTCGAGCAACCGTGCTTCGCCTGCCCCGCATTGGATGCAACAGCCGCGCCGCCCGGGCGGCCATTTTGCCGGCATCCAGTTCTACGAGGACAACATCGACACCTCGAAATGGCGCTATCGCCTGCCAAGTCCGGCGGGCGCCAGCATCGCGGTCGAGATGGAGCACCTCGAATCCGCCTTGGCTGTTCGCGCAAGCGCAATGGGCGTCGAGATCAGGCGCGGCCTCGGCGTCGAAGACTTCGAGCAGTCGGATGAAGGCGTGAGCATTCGCGCGGGCGGCGAGATGTTTCGCGGACGCTGGCTCGTTGGCTGTGATGGCGGCCGCAGCATGGTCCGCAAGGCTGGCGGTTTTGCGTTCGTCGGCACCGATCCCGAGTTCACCGGCTATTCCGTCGAGGTCGAGATGGCCGATCCGGATCAGCTCCGCCTCGGCCGCCACTACACGCCGACCGGCATGTATACCTACTCACGGCCCGGGACCATCGCGATGGTCGAGTTCGACGGGGGCGCTTTCCATCGAACCCGGCCGATCACGCTCGAGCATGTGCAGTCGGTCCTGCGCCGTGTCTCCGGCACTGACGTCACCGTGACGGCCTTGAAGCTTGCCACGACCTGGACGGATCGCGCCTACCAGGCGACCACCTACCGCAACGGGCGGGTGCTGCTCGCGGGTGACGCCGCGCACATCCATTCTCCCTTGGGCGGCCAGGGGCTCAACCTTGGGCTCGGCGACGCGATGAACCTTGGTTGGAAGCTGGCCTCGACGATCCGTGGCGACGCGCCTGCCGGTCTCATCGACAGCTATGCGCGTGAGCGGCATCCGGTGGGGGCGCAGGTTCTTGAGTGGTCGCGCGCCCAGGTTGCGCTGATGCGGCCAGCTAAGAGTTCACGCGCGCTGGAAGCCATCATCCGCGATCTCATCGAGACGCGCGACGGCGCGACATATTTCGCAGAGCGCGTCTGGGGTGTTTCTCTCCACTATGATCTTGGCGGCGGCCATCCGCTGGTGGGCCGCAGCGCTCCTGACTTCGCGCTGGCCGACGGAACGAAACTCGGCGATCTCCTCAGAACGGGCAGAGGCCTGTTCCTGGATTTTGACGCTCATGCACCGCTTCAGGCGCTTGCAACGCGCTGGAGTGGTCGCATCGCCTATGTCGTAGGTGACGCCAGGGATCGGCTGGGCTTGAGCGCCGTGCTTATCCGTCCCGATGGGGTCGTCGCCTGGGCCGTTGAGGGCGCCCCTGACCCCGAGGGCGCGGCTCAGGCCGCGTCGCGATGGTTCGGCGGGCCCGAGGAGGCACGTCAGTCTGCCTGAGCCGGCCCAGCTTTGCGATGGCCTCCTCCCAACCAATCGCAGAAATCATCCGACTCCGGATATGGCGTGATGCAGATCATCAAGGCGACTGCAATCGTCAACAATGAAGTCGCGGTTCTCGCATGGCGGACCGGCCCCGATCCGCTCCCTGATTGTAGCGGCTTTCACATCGTCCGAGGCTATCTCGACGCAAATGATCAAGTGACGAGCGAGCGGTCGTTTGCCGCCTATGTCGCTTTCCAGGGGCCGTCGAACTCCGGCTGGCAGGCTCAGAAGGCTGCGGCAGGAAAGCGCCCGAGTTCCTCCAGCAGCATCGGCCAGGCCTGCAAGCCGAGCGGGATCGAGGCCAGATGGAAGAACTCGTTGGGCGCGTGCACGTCCTCGTCGGGCAGATTGAGGCCGAACATCAGCGTGTCGAGGCCCAGTGTCTCCTTGAAGATCGCGGTGATCGGGACCGTCGCGCCAAGCCGGACATGGACCGGTTCTTGTCCCGAGGACGCCTTCAGGACGCGAGTGGCGGCCTGCACCAGCGGGTGATCGGCCGCCAGCGTCGAGGCGGGCGAGCCGCCCCCGATGGCCTCGAAGCTCACCGCGACACCGGGCCGCGCCGCGGCCAGGATATGCGCCTTGAGCGCCTGCGCGGCTTGGTCGGGGTCCTGCCCCGGCGCGAGCCGGATCGTGATCTTGGCGCGCGCCTCGTCGGGGATCACCGTCTTGCTGCCGGAGCCGGTATAGCCGCCCCACATGCCGTTGACATCGATGGCAGGGCGCAGCGTCAGTCTTTCGCGGATGCTGTAGCCGGGCTCGCCCGCGGCGATTCCACCGATATCGGCGACAAAGGCGGCCTCGTCGAAAGGTAAGGCGGCGGTATCGTGCCGGTCGCGTTCGCTGAGCGTGCGCACCGCGTCCATCAGCGCCGGGATCGCGATCGCGCCATCCGCGTCATGGAGCGTGGCGATGATCGCCGCGAGTTCGTGCAGAGCATTGCGCACCGAGCCGCCATAGCGGCCCGAATGCAGTTCCTTCTCGGCGGTGCGGACCACCAGTTCGAGCTTGGTCAGGCCACGCGCGCCGATATTGATCGTCGGCACGGTCGGGCTGGCGCGACCGCCATCGGCCGAGATCATCGCATCGGCCTGCAGCAGCGGGCCATAGCGCTCGACGATGGCGTGCAGGCTCGGGCTACCGGTCTCTTCCTCGCCTTCGATGAAGAGCTTGATGTTGACCGGGCAGCGGCCGTTCACCGCGAGGAAGGCTGCGACCGTCTCGATTGCGATCGTGGTCGATCCCTTCACATCGGATGCGCCGCGCGCATAAAGCCTGCCGTCGCGGATCGTCGGCTCGAAGGGCGGCGTCTTCCAGAGGGCCAGCGGGTCGGGCGGCTGTACGTCATAATGGCCGTAGATGATGATCGTCGGCGCACCGGGCGCGCCGAGCCAGGTGCCGTAAACGGCCGGCTGGCCGCCGCCATCCAGCAGCTGCACATCCGACAGGCCGATCTCCTTCAGCCAGGCGAGCAGGAACTGACGCGTATCCTGCATGCCCTGCGCATAGGCTGGATCGGTGCTGACGCTCGGCAGCCTCAGAAAGGCGTTCAGCCGGTCCAGCACAGCATCGTGCCGGGCGAGGAGATGGTCGATGACGGGCTGCACGCTCATCGCGGGCCTCCAATGGTTTCGCGATGATGGGCCGAGACGGGGATCGGGACTTGATGGAGGCAGGCTTGCAGATTGGGAAGCCAGGCGCCGGCGGCGTCAAGCCAGATCCCACGGATTGATCCATCGACCTTGGGTGGCGAGGCCGAAAAAAGCGCGTGTTTCCGGACGAATCCGGTCATCTCGGCGAAGCGATCGTGCCCGTCAGCGCATCGGGAAAAGCGGGGCACCGGCTGCAACCCTGGTTCCGATCAAGGCGTCGGGGGAAGCTGGCCCTGAATAGCCTCCGTCTTTGCCGAGTTTTTCGCTCAGCCTTCGGCTGGCTGCCGGGAGCAGCGGGGCGATGCATTGCGCTATCGTCTGGAGCGCGCCGGCAAGGCTGAACAGGCAGCCATGGAGCTTGGCGAGGCTCGCGGCGGGATCGCCGGAATCCTGGCCGGAATCCTGCCCTGAAGCCGCTTTCCTTGCCAGGACCCAAGGCTCTTCCTCGGATACATAACGATTGGCCTCGGCGATGAAGAGCCAGAGTGTGTCGAGCGCATGGTCGAAGGCGAAGGCCTGCAGATGCCCGGCAACCGTCGTGTTCAGGTGCTGGCCCGCTTTCGAGAGCCTGTCGGTTGCCGCGAACCCGTCCGGCGGCGCTGGCAGGATCCCGCCGCAATAACGTTCGATCATGCTGAGGACGCGATGCGCCAGATTGCCGAGCTGCCCTGCGAGTTCGGATTCATAGGCTTGCCGGAAGCGGTCATGCGAGAAGTCGCCATCGCCGGTCGAGCGGATATGGCGCAACAGATAGTAGCGCAGCGCATCCGTGCCGAGCTCCGCCGCGAGTGGAACCGGATCGATCGCGTTGCCGGCGGATTTGCCGATCTTGCGGCCTTCGACAGTGACGTAGCCATGGACGAGGATGCGCGTCGGCACGGGCAAGCCGGCGGAGAGCAGCATGCCCGGCCAATAGACGGCGTGGAAGCGGGTGATGCCCTTTCCAATGACATGTTCGCGGGAGGCGGAACCTGTCCAGTAGCGGGAGAGAAGAGCCTCATCGCTTCCGTAGCCCAGCCCCGTGACATAGCTGCCGAGCGCGTCGAACCAGACATAGATCACCTGTTCGGGGTCGCCGGGCACGGGAATGCCCCATCCACCGGCACGTGCCGCGCTGCGTGAGATGCTGAAATCCGTGAGCCCCTGCTCGATCCAGGCAAGAACCTCATTGCGGCGGCTTTCCGGGACAATCTCGATCTCGCCACGCGCATAGAGACTGCGGAGGCGGTCGCGGTAGCGCGACAGGCGGAAGAACCAGTTCTCTTCCTCGACCTGCTCAGGGATCGTGCCGTGCTCGGGGCAGCGTCCGTCGAGAAGGTCGTCCAACCCGTAGAACTGCTCGCAACCGGTGCAATAGAGGCCGCGATAGGCGCTCTTGTAGATGTCGCCATTGTCGCAGCAGGCTTTCCAGAGGCGCTCAACACCCTTCCCGTGCCGAGGATCGGTGCTGGTGCGGATGAAGTCGTCGAAGGAAAGGTCCAGACTGTCCTTCAGGGCGAGAAAGCGCAGCGCGTTGCGCTGGACGAGTTCCACGACCGGGATGCCCGCGAGGTTGGCGGCCTGGACGTTCTTAAGGCTGTTTTCGTCGGTTCCCGTCTGGAAACGCACCTCATCGCCTGACTGCCGATAGAAGCGAGCCAAGGCATCGGCCTGCACCATCTCCAGCGCGAAACCGACATGAGGCGCGGCGTTCACATAAGGAATGGCGCTGGTGATGTAGCGGTGAGGGCTCGCGTCTGGTTCAAGCGTTTCGGCCGGCATTTCTGGAATCCTCGGTCTGGATGAGGAGGCGATTCCGGAAATGAAAAAGCCGCCTCGGGTGGAAGCGGCTCAGGCGTGTCGGATGTTCTGATCAAGTCACATGCCGAAGGGGACCGCTCCCGGTTTGCAGGGCGGCATCATCATGGCAGAGGCGATGAACGGGGTGGAATTGATCATGGAGCAAGCTTAGTCGATGCGAAGACATTCGCCAATGGCGGAATCCGACACGGCTGGCGTGTTTATCGCGCTTGTTGGCGAGATTCGGTGCCCGCGCTCCAATGCCTCGGTCAGCTCCTCCGCATAGCTGAAGAAGCGCTCGCGCACGGCGCGTGCATGCGGGTTGGCGCGTTCGATCGCGAGGAAGACGCCGGGCGCGTCATGGCGCACCATCTCGGTCGCCTGCATCAACAGCTCGAAGCTCTTCGTCGTCATGCGGCGCGGCATCGGCTCCATGCGGACGAGGATCTTTGCCACGAGATGGGTCAGCCCCTGCACCATCGCCATGTCGCGATCATGCGCATCCGGCGTGGTCAGGATGACGTCGAGCTTCAGGACATGGCGCAGGAAGGCCGCGATCCGGCGAAAGCTGTCGCCGCGGATCGGGCAGAGCGCGAGCTTCAGGCCCGCAATGCCGCGGCGCGCGCTTTGCGGGCCGAAGAGCGGGTGTGTGCCAATGATCTCGACATCGTCGGGTAGTTCGGCGAGCAGCAGGCGCGCCGGTTCGATCTTCACCGAGCCGACATCGAGCACGATCGCACCGGCGCGCAGATGCGGGCGCAGGCTCGCTATGGCCTCCGGGAGCCGGTCGACCGGGACGGCGAGGATGACGATGTCGCAGGCGGCGACCTGCGCGATGCCGCCGGGAGCCAGGCCCTTGCCCGAGCCGTCGGCCTCAGGCGCGCGCGCCGGATCGAAGACGACAAGCGGCAGATGTGGCTGGAGGTGCTGCGCCATCAGCCGGCCGAAGGCGCCAAAGCCCATCAGGCCGATGGAGGAGAATGAATGTCGCTGGGTAGGCATCGTCTGGTCCTCTCGGAGGCCGCGATGCCGGGTGACTGCCTTTAGTTCATCCGCCAAACGCAGCGGTTGAACATGAAAATGCGCCCGCTCTTATGAAAAGAGCGCGTAATACTGCTGGGTGCGGAGCAGGGCGGGGCTGGTCATGAGCCGCTTAAATCCCGCGCCGGCGGGGCTGTCAACCGGGAAGCGGCCAGGCTCAGCTCGACAGACCCCTGCTGAGCGCGAAGTCGACGCAGCCCCAGATATGGGCGGACAGGATCTCCTGCGCCCTGGCGGCTTGGCGCTTCAGGGCGGCGTCCAGCAAGGCCCGGTGCTCGTCGGCGGCGATTTCTCCGCGGAAGATGACGAAGACCATCTGGTAGCGGAGATAGCGGTCATAGACGCCCGAATGCAGGGCCAGCAGTGCGCGCGAGCCGCAGGCCGAGACCAGCGCCTGATGAAACTCCCAGTCATAGCGTTTCCAGGGCTCGGCATTGGAGCGGTCGCCGGCGAGCAGCTGGGCCTCCATCCGGGCGAGCTTGTGATGGGCGGCGACGACGCGGCCTTCCCATTCCATGTCGCCGGCCTGGAAGGATTGTTCCATTGCATGGCACTCCAGCAGGAGGCGCAGCGCAGCGATTTCCTTGAGGTCGGCCACTGAGCAGGGCGCGACCTGGAACCCGCGCTGTCCCTCGGCGACAACCAGGCCTTCCGGCACCAGGCGATTGAGGATTTCGCGCAAGGTGCTGATGCCGACGCCGTAATCCAGGCGCAGCCGCTCCAGCTTGAGCCGCTGCCCGGGCTGCAGGCGCCCGAAGACGATGTCGGTGCGCAGTCGCTCATAGGCCTGCTCGCCGGCTGTTCCGGCGTCAGTCTCGTCGCGCAAGATTTGGGCTGAAAGCTCGTTCATTCACAGTGCTCGCATTCGCAAGGCTTGCATTCGCAGGCTCGCCCCTGGGCCTATCGCGCTCCGGCATAGACGGAGGCTGGAAAGGAGGCCAGCCGAGACGCAATGGCCGATACCGGGTTCCGTTATATCTGATGTTTTATGATTCATCAGTTGAAATTAATTTCAGCAGATGAAAGATTGACGCCTGAGCTACCCGTGGCAAGCGGGAGCGAGAGCCGATCACGGCCCAAAGCACCATGCGGCCTGTAACCCTGGGGAGGGAACACCGATGTCTGGACCGAAGTTTTTGCGACGCGACATCCTGCTGGGAGGCGCTGCGCTTCTCGCGGCGCCGGCTATTGCGACCCGGCCGGCGCTGGCGATCACGCCGGCCGAGATCAAGAGCCGGGGCAAGCTGGTGGTCGGGATTCAGGGCGACAACCCGCCCTGGGGTTTCGTCAACAGCGCCGGCAAGCAGGAGGGGCTGGATGCCGATATCGCCGAGCTTTTCGGCAAGGAGCTCGGCGTTGCGATCGAGTTCGTGGCGCTGGAGGTCAACAACCGCATTCCCGCGCTGACGACCGGGCGCGTCGATCTGCTCTTCGCCACGATGGCGATGCTGCCGGAGCGGGCCAAGGCCGTGCAGTTCAGCAAGCCCTATGTCGCCAACACCATCGTCCTGATCGGTCCCAAGGCGGAAAGCATCAAGACCAATGCGGATATGGGCCGCTACACCATCGGCGTGGCGAAGGGCGCGGCCCAGGACACGCAAGTGACCAAAAATGCGCCGGCCAATACAACGATCCGCCGCTATGACGGCGATGCGCCGAGCATCCAGGCGCTGGTCTCGGGCCAGGTCCAGGCGCTGGGCGGCAACATCTTCTACCTCCAGCGGATCGAGCAGGCGCGGCCCGGCATCTTCGAGAACAAGCTCGAATTCCAGAACCTCTACAACGGCGCCTGCACGCGGCTGGGAGAGAAGGAGATCAACGCCGCGATCAATGTTTTCATCGACAAGATCAAGGCCAATGGCGAGCTCCAGAAGGTCTACGACAAGTGGATGAAGGTGCCGGTGCATAAATTCCCGGACAGCCTCGAGAACATTCCCTTCACCGTCAGCTGATCGCGGCTCGCCGCGCCGCCATCCCGGTGGCGCGGCGGGTTAGCCAGTTAGCGGCGGTCGCCGCGGAGCCTGTCCATGAAGAAGCCGATCTATGTCCTGAACGGACCTAATCTGAACCGCCTCGGCCGCCGGCAGCCCGAGATCTACGGTCATACCACGCTGGCCGAGGTCGAGGCGCTCTGCCGGGCTGCGGTCCCTGAGCGCGAGATCGTCTTCCGCCAGTCCAACCGGGAATACGAGCTGATCGAATGGATCCATGAGGCGATCGACGAGGGTGACGGCATCGTCATCAACCCGGCCGGCTTCACCTTCACCTCCGTCGCGATCATGGATGCGCTGAAGATGTTCGAGGGCCCGATCATCGAGTTCCACATCTCGAACGTCCACAAGCGCGAGGCGATCTACCACAAATCCCTGATCTCGCCGGTCGCGACAGCGGTGATGGCCGGCCTCGGCGCGCGCGGCTACGCCACCGCGCTGATCGCGATGCGGGATCTGTTGAGCCAGAGCTAACGGCTTTCGACCAGACAAGAATCGTCATTCCGGGACGCCCTCCGGGCGCTGGGGATGACGGAGAGGGTCTGAGCGCCAGCGGCGTCGTCCAGCGCGGGCTTGGTGCCTGCGCTCAAGCGGAAATCACCCCGGTCGGCGAATAATCCGTCAGCGTCATGATCCGGTCCTCGATCGTGCCGACGAGATTGCCGTATTCGATCGAGGTGACGCGCTTGATCTCGATCCACTCCGGGTCCGCGAGGAACGTCGTCCAGCGCGCTGTCCGGGTCTCGTTGTCGGGCCAGGCGAGGATATAGGCGAATTCGGTGCGGCCGGCGCTCGCCGTCTCCCACATCGCCACGATCTGGAAGCCGTGCCGCGCCATGATCCGCATCGCATGGTCGCGGAAGCGGGCGTGGAAGGCGGCCTTGTTGCGCTCGAAGATCTCATAGATGCGCAGCTGGTGGATCATGCCCGGCTCCTTTGTCGACATCCGCGGCCCTCATCTCGAGGAGCCGCGAAAGCGGCGTCTCACGGGATGATCGAGAGCCTGCCGGAGCATCCTTCGAGACGTGGACTTCGTCCACTCCTCGGGATGAGGGCTGAATGTCGCGCCCAAGCCGCCGTCTTCAGGCCGCTGTCTTGGCCTTCTCCGCCGCCATCATCTCGACGAAGCGAGTGAACAGGTAGTGGCTGTCCTGCGGGCCGGGCGAGGCTTCGGGGTGGTGCTGCACGCTGAAGGCCGGGCGATCGGTCAGGGCGATGCCGCTGTTGGAGCCGTCGAAGAGCGAGACATGGGTCTCGACCGCATGCGCCGGCAAAGAGGCCGGATCGACCGCAAAGCCGTGGTTCATCGAGACGATCTCGACCTTGCCCGTGGTCTTGTCCTGCACGGGGTGGTTGGCGCCGTGGTGGCCCTGCTTCATCTTCATGGTCTGGCCGCCGATGGCGAGTGCCATCATCTGGTGGCCGAGGCAGATGCCGAAGGTCGGGATTTTCTTGTCGAGCAGCGCCTTGATCACCGGCACGGCATATTCGCCGGTTGCAGCCGGGTCGCCCGGTCCGTTCGAGAGGAAGATGCCATCGGGCTGCAGCGCCAGGATGTCCTCGGCGCTGGCGGTCGAGGGCACGACCGTGACTTCGCAGCCGGCCTTGGAGAGCAGGCGCAGGATGTTGCGCTTCACGCCATAGTCGATCGCGACGACCTTGTGGACCGCGCTCTCGCGCTTGCCATAGCCCACGGGCCAGATCCAGGGCGTCTCGTCCCAGCTATAGCGCTGGGCGGCGGTGACCAGCGGTACGAGGTCGAGCCCGGCCATGTCGGGCAGGGCCGCGGCCTCGCGCTTGAGCTGCTCGATGTCGAAGACGCCGTCGGGGCTGTGGGCGATGATCGCGTTGGGCATGCCATTGTCGCGGATCAGGGCGGTCAGCGCGCGGGTGTCAATGCCGCTGATGCCGACGATGTTGCGGGCCTTCAGCCAGGCGTCGAAATGCCGGTTGGCGCGCCAGTTCGAGGGCTCGGTGATCGCGGCGTGCAGCACGAGGCCGCGCACGCCCGAGGAGGCGGCGGCGTTGACCGTCTCGACGTCGTCCTCGTTGACGCCGACATTGCCGATATGGGGGAAGGTGAAGGTGATGATCTGCCCGGCATAGGACGGGTCGGTCAGGATCTCCTGATAGCCGGTCATCGCCGTGTTGAAGCAGAGTTCGCCGGGCGCCTGGCCGGTCGCGCCCAGGCCGAAGCCCTCGAGCACCATGCCGTTGGCCAGCGCCAGGAGCGCGGTCGCGCGCGGTTCGATCCAGCCGGCGGCGGCGGGGTTTCCTTCGGGAGCGGTCATGTCTATGTCTCGGTCCAGGCCGCGCTGGGCGGCAATGTTTCAAGGCGGGCAGCGGCTTTGTCGCTCCGCCGGTCTGGAGCGCGAGCCTTAAAGGCGCGCCTTCATGCCGTCAATCGACGCGGGCGCAAGCCTGCGGCACAAAAAGGGAATACCCACATGACAAGCCTGCGCGAGCGCTTCACGGCCGATCTCAAGGAGGCGATGAAGGCCGGCGAGAAGGGCAAGGTCTCGACGATTCGGCTGATCACCTCGGCGCTGAAAGACAAGGACATCGAGGCGCGCGGCCTGGGCAAGCCTGAGACGACGCCCGACGAAATCCTCGCCTTGCTGCAGAAGATGATCAAGCAGCGCCAGGAATCAATCGCGATCTACGACGCCAATGGCCGCCCCGAGCTCGCCGCAGGCGAGCGCGCCGAGGTCGAGGTCATCAACACCTATCTGCCCAAGCAGATGTCGGAGGACGAGGTCAAGGCCGTGATCGCGGCGGCCGTGACCGAAAGCGGCGCGGCTTCCGTCAAGGATATGGGCAAGGTCATCGCGATCCTGCGCGCGAAATTCGCCGGCCAGATGGATTTCGCCAAAGCGAGCGGGCTGGTGAAGGCGGCGCTGGGTGGGTGATCAAGGGAGCGGGCTCAAGCCCGCTCCACATCCGTCAGCGAAAAATCCTCGCCCTTGAACAGCAGCGGCCAGCCGCGCGCCTTCGCCAGCGCGTAGGCTGCGCAATCGCCCATGTTGAGTTTGGCGGGATGCCTGCCTTTTCCGTAGCGGCGATAGCCGTCGAAGGCGAGATCGGAGAGGTTTTCGTCGAAGGCGACGATCTCGATCTGCTCGTTTTCGATGAACTCTTCCAGCCAATCGCGTGGCAAGCCCTTCGAGCCTGTGATCACGATCCTGGCTTCCAGCAAATTGACGCTCGACAGAACACGTCGCTCGGCAAGCGCGAGGATGCGCATGAATGCTGGGCGCTCCGGCTCCTTGGTCAGGCAGGCGACGATCGCCGAGGTATCGACGACGAGGCTCACCACATGCCGTTCTCGTCATAGCCGATGATGTCGTCCATCTCCTGCTTGGTCATGGACTGCTCGGCCGGCTTGATTCCGTATTTGCGGTCCAACGCCTCCATCCGCGCCATGGCGGTGGCGACACGCTTTTCCTTCTCCTCCTCCGACAATTCGTCCTTGTTGAGTTCGCTCCTGACGGCCTGGCGCACCGCTTCCGTCAAGGTCAAGCCACGCCGGCGGGCGAGGGTGCGCACGGCCTTCTCCGTCTCCGGATCCTTGATGTTGAGAGCCATGGCTTTCTTCCTTTTCGAGCATTTTCTTTACCATGGCGTCGGTGCTGTGGATATGGCCGATAAGCCGGGGAACGGCCCTCGCGGGAGTTGGCTTCCGCTGCCGGAAGGACCAGATAGGACAGTATGAAATTCCCGCCCTCCATCCTGGAAGAGATCAAGGCGCGGCTGCCGGTGTCGGCGGTCGTGGGCAAGCGCGTGCGCCTGGCCAAATCGGGCCGCGAATGGAAGGGCCTGTCGCCCTTCAACGCCGAGAAGACGCCTTCCTTCTTCGTCAACGACCAGAAGGGCTCGTTCTTCGATTTCTCCTCGGGCAAGAACGGCGACATCTTCAAATTCGTAATGGAGACGGAAGGGCTTTCCTTCCCGGAGGCCGTCGAGAAGCTCGCTTCCGAAGCCGGCGTGACGCTGCCGAAGATCACGCATGAGGCGCAGGCTCAGGAAGAGAAGCGCAAGGGCCTGCATGAGGTCGTCGAGCTTGCGGCGCGTTTCTTCGAGGCCGAGCTCATGGGCGATCGCGGTGCGGCGGCGCGGCGCTATCTCTCGGGCCGGGGCCTGGAGGGCGAGGCGCGCAAGCTCTTCCGCATCGGCTATGGCCCGCCGGACCGCTTCGCCTTGCGCGATCACCTTGCAGCCAAGGGCGTCGATGCCGCGCTGATGATGGAGACGGGGCTGCTGGTGCATGGCGACGAGATCGCCGTGCCTTATGACCGTTTCCGCGACCGCATCATGTTCCCGATCCATGATGCGCGCGGCCGGGTGGTCGCTTTCGGCGGACGAGCGATGAGCGCAGAGGTCTCGGCGAAATATCTGAACTCGCCGGAGACGCCGCTCTTCCACAAGGGCTCGCTGCTGTTCAACCACCACAATGCTCGCAAGGGCGCCCATGACACCGGCCAGGTGATCGTCGTCGAGGGCTATGTCGACGTGATCGCGATGACGCTGGCGGGCTTTCCGCAGACCGTCGCGCCGCTGGGCACCGCACTGACCGAGGACCAGCTCGGCCTGCTCTGGCGCATGGCCGACGAGCCGGTGATCTGCCTCGATGGCGACAAGGCCGGACGCAAGGCGGCAAGCCGCGCGATCGACATCGCGCTACCAATGCTGGAGCCGGGCAAGTCGCTCGCCTTCGCGACCTTGCCTGACGGGCAGGACCCCGATGATCTGGCGCGTGCGGGCGGCAAGATGGCTGTTGCCGAGGTGCTGCAGGCGGCGCGCCCGCTGGTCGACATGCTCTGGACGCGCGAGGTCGAGGCCGGCACTCTCGACACGCCCGAGCGCCGCGCCGCCTTCGAGCGCCGGCTGAAGGAGCCGCTTGGCCAGATCAAGGACGAGGCGACGCGCCGGCATTACCGCCGCGAGATGGATGAGCGCCTGGCCCAGCTTTTCGCCAGCGCCGCTCCCGCGCGGGCCGAGCGTGGCCGTGACGGCGGCTTTCAGCGCGGTCGCCCGCAAGGCGGTGGCGCCGGGCGCGGCGGTTTCCGTCAGGCCGTGGCGCCCTGGGCCGTTGGCCCGCTCAAGGCGAGCAGCCAATTGACGCAGTCGCGGATGATGGCGGGCCGCCGCGGCGAGGATGTGCGCGAGGCCTTCATTTTGCTGGCGCTGGCGAGCCATCCCGATCTGATCTTGCGTTGCGCCGACGAGATCGCCGAGCTCGCGCTCGATGGCCCCGCCGCAGAGCGTTTCCGCCAGGTGCTGCTCGAGGCTGCCATGGATGATAGCCTCGACGAGAATGCGCTGGCCGATCGCCTGGTCCAGCCGCGTGTGCAGGAGGCCCAAAGCGCGCTATTGGCGATCACCGGGCGGGCCGAGCGCCAAAAATTGACGCAAGCGGCTGATCCAGAATCGGTTTTCGACTCAATTCGGCAGGCTATCGTCTTGCATCATCGCGCGCGGACGTTACATAGCGAGCTGAAGGCAGCCGAGCGCGCATTGGCTGACGAAGCGACCGAAGCCAATTTCGCCTGGATCAAGGACGTCAAGGCCCGCCTCGAGACGATCGAGGGCACGGAGGCCATGTCTGGAGATTGAAGGCTAGCTGCTCCGGCTTCCGCGGTCATGCTATGCGTGCCGATTACAGGTGGTTTACGATTCATCAACGATGATCGGCGCCATCTGGCCGAAGTGATTTGGGTGGGGTGAGCGCGCCGGACCAGCGGCCGCGCCGCCCTTTTATGCGTCTGCATGTGGCTTCTTCCGAGCCGTGGCGACGCGCGAGTGCGGAGCGCTGATTGATGGCGACAAAAGCGAGCGAACGGGAAAAGACCGACCAGGTCGCGCCGGAAGCCCCCCCGACGTCCGATGGACCGTTGCTCGATCTGACCGATCAGGCCGTAAGGCGGATGATCAAGCTCGCTAAGAAGCGCGGCTATGTCACCTATGACGAACTGAACGAAGTCCTGCCCTCGGAGGAGTTTTCCTCCGAGCAGATCGAGGATGTGCTCGGCCAGCTCAGCGAGCAGGGCATCAACGTTGTCGACAATGAGGATCCCGAAGCCTCGGGCGAGGAGCGCGCGGCTGCGCGCACCGGCACGAATGGCGACGAGGAGGAGAGCGAGGGCGAGCTCGTCGAGACGCAGCGCTCGGCGCTGCCCGTCGAGGTCAAGCGCAATCTCGAGCCGACCGAGCGCACCGACGATCCGGTGCGGATGTATCTGCGTGAAATGGGCTCGGTCGAATTGCTCTCCCGCGAGGGCGAAATCGCCATCGCCAAGCGCATCGAGGCCGGCCGCGAGGCGATGATCGCGGGCCTCTGCGAGAGTCCGCTGACCTTCCAGGCCATTATCATCTGGCGCGACGAGCTCGTCGAAGGCAAGGTGCTGCTGCGCGACATCATCGATCTGGAAGCGACCTATGCCGGCCCCGACGGCAAGAACCCGTCGCAACTGCCCGGCGAAGGCGAAGAGGGCGAGCCCGCTGAGGCCGCCGCGCCTGCTGGCGAGGTGCCGGAAGGCGAATTGCCGTCCGACATGGACGATGACGACATCGAGAACAACGTCTCGCTCTCGGCCATGGAAGCCGAGCTCAAGCCGCGCGTGCTCGAGACCTTCGATTCGATCGCCGACAACTACAAGAAACTGCGCCGCCTGCAGGACCAGGACATCGCCAACCGGCTGGAGAACACCAAGCTCTCGCCGTCGCAGGACCGCAAATACAAGAAGCTGAAAGACGACATCATCACCGCGGTGAAGTCGCTCTCGCTCAACAACAACCGCATCGAGGCGCTGGTCGAGCAGCTCTACGACATCAACAAGCGGCTGATTTCGCATGAGACGCGCCTGCTGCGCCTGGCCGAGAGCTATGGCGTCGGCCGCGAGGACTTCCTCAAGCAGCATGTCGGCGGCGAGCTCGACCCGAAATGGGTTCTGCGCGTCTCCAAGCTCGGCTCGCGCGGCTGGCGCGAATTCGTCGGTGCCGAGCTCGACCGGATCAAGCAGCTGCGCGAGGAGATCCATACGCTGGCCTCCGAGACCGGCCTGGAGATCCAGGAGTTCCGCAAGATCGTGCTGATGGTCCAGAAGGGCGAGCGCGAGGCGCGGCAGGCGAAGAAGGAGATGATCGAGGCCAATCTTCGCCTCGTGATCTCGATCGCCAAGAAGTACACCAACCGCGGCCTGCAGTTCCTGGATTTGATCCAGGAAGGCAATATCGGCCTGATGAAGGCGGTCGACAAATTCGAGTACCGCCGCGGCTACAAGTTCTCGACCTACGCGACATGGTGGATCCGCCAGGCGATCACGCGTTCGATCGCCGACCAGGCCCGCACCATCCGCATCCCGGTGCACATGATCGAGACGATCAACAAGATCGTCCGGACCTCGCGCCAGATGCTGCACGAGATCGGCCGCGAGCCGACCCCGGAGGAATTGGCCGAGAAGCTCGCCATGCCGCTGGAGAAGGTGCGCAAGGTCCTTAAGATCGCCAAGGAGCCGATCTCGCTCGAAACCCCGATCGGCGACGAGGAAGACAGCCATCTCGGCGACTTCATCGAGGACAAGAACGCGATCCTGCCGATCGACGCGGCGATCCAGAGCAATCTGCGCGAGACCACGACCCGCGTTCTGGCCTCGTTGACGCCGCGCGAGGAGCGCGTGCTGCGCATGCGCTTCGGCATCGGCATGAACACCGACCACACGCTGGAAGAGGTCGGCCAGCAGTTCAGCGTCACGCGCGAACGTATCCGCCAGATCGAGGCAAAGGCGCTGAGGAAGCTGAAGCATCCGAGCCGGAGCCGGAAGCTCAGGAGCTTCCTGGACAATTGAGTTGATCAAGGCGGGTCGAGAGACCCGCCTTTTTTCTTGGCCGGGACGGTGCCAAGATGGCGGCCTCAGGGGGGCAGCTATGACCGACAAGCCTGATCTGGCGGCGATCGAAGCGGCGGTGCAGGCCGCCCAAGCGCAGGCCGAAGCGCAACGCAAGCAGCCCGCCGTGGCGAGCGATACGGGCAGCACGGCGAGCGATGGCGTCGGCGACGTCGTTAGCGCCGTCCTTGACGGCGCGCTCGACCTCGCAGGCAGCGTGCTCTCCAGCGCCGGCGAAGCTGCCGCTTCGGTGATCGGCGGTATCTTCGAAGGCCTGGGCTCCTAGATCACTTTTCTGCTCGTATCCCTACCTGCTGGGACAGCCGATCGTCTGATCCGCCGCGCCCTGGCTTTATCTGCCGTGGGGCGATTCATTCGACTGCCGCGATGCGAATGGGGCGTGTCCCGATCGGAGCGCCGGTCTCGCGGTCGATGGTGACAGCTTCGATCTCGGTTCCGGTCTCGGCGTCGAAGAAGCGCGTCACCTTGCCCCCGCCGCGATGCTTGCGTCCCCAGGCGCCGATCGCAAACAGCACCGGCAGAAAGTCGCGGCCGGCTTGCGTCAGCACGTATTCGTCCCGTGGTGGGCGCTCGGAATAGCGGCGTTTCTCCAGCAGTCCCTCCTCGGTCAGGGCCGAAAGTCGCCCCGTCAGCATCGTCGGCGCGATGCCGAGGCTTTTGCGGAAATCATCGAAGCGGGTCAGCCCCGCATGGGCGTCGCGCATGATCAGCATGCTCCACGCGTCTCCCACGAGCGCCAGGCTCCGGGCGATCAGGCATGGCTGGTTCGAAAGATTCTTCATGTCCATACTTTTTTGATAGTGACTTGATACGGATTTGATAGTAACTAACTGCTCATCGCAATTCCACGAAAAAATGAAGGCGGAAGACGATGAGCAAGACTGAACGGAGCAAGACAGAACGCGGCATTGCCCTGGTCACGGGGGCGTCCTCCGGCATCGGGCTGGTGACGGCACAAGCGCTGCGGCGCGATGGCTACCGTGTCTTCGGCACCAGCCGGAAGCCGATGCCCGATACCGCGGACGGGGTCACGATGCTGATCTGCGACGTGATCGACGATGCATCCGTGCAGGGCGTCGTCGACGAGGTGCTGAGCCGGGCAGGGCGGATCGATCTTCTCGTCAACAATGCCGGGATCGGATTGCTGGGCGGCGCAGAGGAATCCACGACGACGCAGGCGAAAGCGGTGTTCGACGTGAATGTGTTCGGCACCATGCGCATGACGAATGCGGTCCTGCCCGTGATGAGGCGGCAGCGCAAAGGCCGGATCGTCAACCTCAGCTCCATACTCGGGCTGATCCCTGCGCCCTATAACGCGCTCTACGCATCGACCAAGCACGCCATCGAAGGCTATTCGGAATCGCTCGACCATGAAGTGCGCATGCAGGGCATCCGCGTCGTGCTCGTCGAGCCCGGTGTGACCCGCACCTCCTTTGAGGAGAACATCACGCGGCCGGACCGGCCGCTGGCCATCTACGATACGGTTCGCACCGAGGCGGAGAAGCTGATGCGCGCGATCGTGGCAAAAGGCGATGCTCCCGAGGTGGTTGCTGACGCCGTCGTAAGGGCCGCCAATGCGGCCTCGCCCAGGAGACGCTACACGGCCGGAAAAGCTGCAGGGCAGGTCCGCTTCATGCGCCGCTTCCTGCCTGAGTCCTTCGTCGACAAGAACCTTCGGAAATTCAACGGACTTCCCGCTTGAGCCGTCACCGCTGCATTGCTGGCGCTGCCGGCTCACCACAAAAACGAAAGCCAGTCCGATGAAATCATTCCTGATCGATCGCTACAAGAAAGGCGGTGCTCTGCGGCTCGGCGAAACGCCCGTGCCGGAGTTGCGCGAAAACGACGTCCTGATCGAGATCCGCGCCGCTGGCGTCAATCCCGTGGACGCCAAGATCCGGGACGGCGAGTTCAAGCTCATCCTGCGCTATCGCCTCCCCCTGATCCTCGGGAGCGATCTCGCCGGCGTGGTGACCCGCATCGGGTCCAAGGTTACGCGCTTCAGCCCGGGCGACGAGGTCTATGCGCATCCGGGCCAGGACCGCATCGGCACCTTCGCGGAGTTCATCGCGGTAGACCAGGCCAATGTGGCGCTGAAGCCCAAGAACCTGACGATGGAAGAGGCGGCTTCCATGCCGTTGGTCGCCTTGACCGCCTGGCAGGCCCTGGTCGAGCGAGCCAAGCTGCAGAAGGGACAGAAGGTCCTGATCCATGCCGGCTCGGGCGGCGTGGGCACGCTCGCGATCCAGCTTGCCAAGCATCTCGGGGCCCATGTCGCCACGACCACGAGCACAGCCAATATCGCCCTTGTGCAAAGCCTCGGCGCGGATGTCGTGATCGACTACAAGAAGGACGACTTCGAGACGGTGCTCCAGGGCTACGACGTCGTGCTGAACAGCCTCGGCAAGGACACGCTGGAGAAATCTCTTGCGGTGCTGAAGCCGGGCGGGACGCTGATCTCGATTTCCGGTCCGCCCGATCCTGACTTCGCGAGGAAAAGTGGCCTTGGTTGGCCGCTTCAACTGGTCACGCGCCTGCTAAGCTCCGGCATCAGGAGGAAAGCGAAACGCCGCAGGATCAACTATTCCTTCCTCTTCATGACGGCCAATGGCGGCCAACTCGGACAGATCACCTCCCTGATCGAGGCGGGTGAGATACGCCCGGTGATGGACCGGGTCTTCCCGTTCGAGAAGACCAATGAGGCATTGGCCTATGTCGAAACGGGCCGGGCCAAGGGCAAAGTCGTCATCACAATGAAGTAAGCTTCGACAATCACATCCGGCTGAAGCGATATTAAAGCCTCAAACCGGAGCGTTTCGATGTCTCCCGAAGTCCCGTTCGCCGCGCTGATCGTCGCCGCCGCGCTCAGTGCTGGGACGCTCTACGCCATCGCGGCGGACCTCGTGCACAGGCCGCGCGGCGGAATGCTCGCCGCCTTCGCCTGCGCGCTCGGTCTCACGGCTTGGGCAAGCGCGGCCGCTGCGCAGGAGAGCGTCAGTTTCCGTTCGCTCGATAATGAGACCACGCTGACGGCCTATCTCGATCGCCCGGCGACGGAGGATGCGCGGCCAGCCATCGTCATGATGCATGGCTGTTCGGGCCTGCTCGATCGCAATGGCCGCATCCTGCCGATCTATCACGCCTGGACGCGCATGCTCGTCGCCAAGGGCTATGTCGTGCTTGTCGTCGACAGCGCGAAATCGCGCGGTTTCGGGCAGACCTGCACTGCCGGGCCGCAGCGGCGCACCATGCTGCGCGACAGGCCAAAGGACGCCTATGCCGCGCTGCAATACCTCCAGGCGCAGCGCTTCGTGCGGGCCGACCGCGTCGCGCTGATGGGCTGGTCGCAGGGCGGCGCGACCGTGCTGCTCACCATCAACGATAAGAGCATCGGGCGGCCGCAGCCGCTCGCTCGGGATTTTAATTCCGCGATCGCCTTCTATCCCGGCTCCTGCAGCGAGACCTTCCAGACCAGGCCCTTTACGCAGGTCGAGCCCGGGCGCTGGACGACGCAGACGCCGCTGCTCGTGCTGTTCGGTGAGGCCGACGTCTGGACCCCGTTCGCGCCCTGTGAAGCCTTCGTCAACGCAGCGAAGGCGCGCGGCAACCCGCTCGAACTGAAGAGTTATCCGCGTGCCGTCCATGCCTTTGATGCCCCCAATGCAGACAGGCGCGAACTGCCGGCTTATCGCAATGGGGATGGCCCGATCCCGCTCATCGGCACGGATGACGAGGCGCGCGCCGACGCGCTGCTGCGGGTGCTCGCCTTTCTGGAACGGCATTTCGCGCAATAGGCGTGGCTGTTGCCGGCTTGCGTGAAGCACGCGTGCCGCTAACCTGCCGCGAATGTCCGTTCAGCCGGAGCCATCGATGTCCCCCGAATTCCTCCTGACCTCGCTGATTATCGTCGCTTCGCCCGGCACAGGCGCGATCTACACCATCGCTGCCGGGCTCACGCGCGGCTCACGCGCCAGCGTGTTGGCTGCCTTCGCCTGCACGCTCGGCATCGTGCCGCATCTCATTGCCGCGATGATGGGGCTGGCGGCGCTGCTGCATGCCAGTGCGCTCGCCTTCGAGATCGTGAAATATGCCGGCGTCGCCTATCTGCTCTGGATGGCCTGGCAGACGTTGCGCGAGCAGGGCGCGCTCAAGGTCGAGACCAAGGCCGATCCGCGCTCTGGGCTGCGCGTGCTGACAGACGGTATCGCGATCAATGTGCTCAATCCGAAGCTGTCGATCTTCTTCGTCGCCTTCCTGCCGCAGTTCATTGCCGCCGACGAGGCCGCGCCGCTCACGCGCATGCTGGAACTCTCCGCCGTGTTCATGGCGATGACCTTCGCGGTCTTTGCGCTCTACGGTCTCTTCGCCGCGGCGATGCGCGATAAGGTTGTCAGCCGTCCAGCCGTGATGGCCTGGCTGCGCCGCAGCTTTGCCGCCGCCTTTGTCGCGCTGGGCGCCAAGCTCGCGCTGACCGAGCGCTGACGGCCGCGCCGGGGATGAGCTCGCAATCGGTCCTCGCCATCGAGACGCATGGAGCCGGGCTCTATGAGTTCACGGACCGCGTCATGGCCTTCATCCGCTCGGCGCCTATCGAAAGCGGGCTGCTGACGCTGTTCCTGCGCCATACCTCCTGCTCGCTGCTGATCCAGGAGAATGCCGACCCTGATGTCAGGCGCGATCTCGACGCGTTTTTCCGCCGTTTGGTGCCACAAGCCGATGATCCGGCGATGGCCTATCTGACGCATCGGGCAGAGGGGCCCGACGACATGCCCGCCCATATCAAGGCGGCATTGACGCCGGTCTCCCTCTCGATCCCGATCATGGACGGACGCCTTGCGCTGGGAACCTGGCAAGGCATCTATCTGTTCGAGCATCGCCGCAGGCCGCATCGGCGCGAGGTCGTGCTGCATCTGGGGAGTTAGATGCCCTCTGCCCTTAAGCTGGCGGAGCCACGATCAGAGCCATGATCCGCCGCACCAGCGGCAGGACCAGAAGCAGCGTGGGGAAGGCGACCAGCCAGGACAGGCCCCAGGAGACCGGCCAAGTGTGGAGGAAGTCCGGGGAGAGGCCAAGCGCCCGCAGCGTCGAGATGGCCGAGACCACGAAGGTCATGACGATCGACAAGAGGAAGGGCAGCACGACAGTGCCGTAGCGCGCCGGAAGCCGGCGCCGGGACGATAGGTTGGACATGGGACGATAAGCTTTCGTAAGCGGGCCGTGCCGTGGGGCATTGCAAGGCATCTTGGCGAAACATCTTGGCAAAGCATCCTGACGGCGATAGCCGGTTGGATGCGTTGTCTGACGTGAGACGCTTACGACCGGCCTGTCAGGCCGATGCCGCCTTCTAGGGCAGGATTAATGCCAAGGGAAGCCGGTTTTTCGCATCGATCCTGCTCTCACCTTTAGATGAGAGGCTGCGCGTCTCGCGCGTGGACGAGCGCAAACTGGGCTCCCCTTGGCGTTGATCCTGCCCTATATGAAGTCGCGACGAATGCGGAGGCCCCATGTCGTTTTTGAAATCCCTGTTCGGGTTGGGCGGCAAGGCCAGCGAGACGCCGGCCGGCCCGCTCAAGAGCATCGAGCATAATGGTTTCACCATCCATGCGACGCCCTATCAGGAAGGCGGGCAGCACCAGCTTTGCGGCGTGGTTGAAAAGGAGATCGGCGGGGAACTCCGCCAGCATCGCTTTGTGCGGGCCGACCGCTTTCCCGGTGCCGAGGACGCCGCCGATTTCGCGCTGGTGAAGGGTAAGCAGCTCGTCGATGAGCAAGGCGACGCGCTCTTCAAATAAATCGGCCGCGGTGCTGCTGCTGGATGATGCCGATTACGTTAAGGCATACAATCATATTGCTCTGCGGCGTAGACAATAATTTCTGGACTGTTTCTTGAATTTTTCCAGGTTTTTCATTTTTTATTGATGTTCTTGCTTCATCTTGCAGAGTGAGAGGCGATCCCGCTGAAGCGGCCCGCTTGGCTGCTGCTTTAAGCATTTGTTGTGATCTCTACGGCTTCTATCGAAAGCGCAGAGTTTCAAGAATGTTCAGCGGATTGCACCAATGTCCAAGGCTGTCACCAGCCCCGACGTAACTGCCTATCGCCGGTTCTCCGCCGATCGTCAGATCGCGTCGGGCTTCGCGGCGCTGAGGGAAGGTGGTGTCGATCTCTCCCAGATCGCGCCAGGGGCGGCGAGGAACGACAAGCCGGCTCACCGCGACGCCTGGTTCGAGGGCGTGCTCGATCAACTGCCGATCTGCGTTTACATGACCGATGCCGAGGGGCGGGTCACCTATGCCAACCGCGCTTCCGGCGCCTTTGTCGGGCGTGAGCCGCGCATCGGCGCGGATCGCTGGTGCATCACGCACAGGCTCTTCACCATCGAGGGCGCGCCGCTCGCGCACCAGGACTGCCCGATGGCGGTCGCGCTGCGGGAGAGCCGGCCCGTGCGCGGCATCGAGGCCATGCTCGAACGCCCGGACGGGACACGGACGCCCATCCTGACCTATCCCACGCCGCTGTTTGGGGATGACGGTGCGCTGATCGGCGGCTTCAACCTGCTGGTCGACATCAGCAAGCGCAAGCAGGTCGAGCAGAAGCTGGCGGACACGCTGCATCATGACGGGCTGACCGGGCTGCACAACCGCCCGGCGCTGAGCGCCCATCTCGACCGGAGGCTGACGCAGGCGCGGCTTGCCGGCGAAGAGCTGGTCGTGATGCGCATGGACCTCGACGGCTTCAAGGCGCTGAACGACGAGCATGGCCATGCCGTGGGCGACGCGGTTCTGGTCGAGGCGGCGCAGCGTTTGCGGGCCAGTGCCGGCGACGCCTTCCTGGCGCGGATCGGCGGCGACGAGTTCATGCTGGTCTCGGGCGCGCTGCAGACAGAGGGCGAGGCGCGGGCGCAGGCCGAGCGCGTACGCTGTGCCTTCGCGGAAGAATTCTTCACGAGCGGCCATTCCTTCAAGATCAGCGTCAGCGCCGGCTGCGCGTGCTTTCCGGGGGATGGCGACGATCAAATCCGCCTGATCGCCGCCGCCAATGCCGCCTTGAACCTCGCCAAATCCGAGGGGCCGGGCGCGATGCGCATGTTCGATCTCGCCGAGCAGGCGCGCGAACAGGAACGCCTCACCTTCAGCCGGCATTTGCGCCAGGCGATCGAGCGCAATGAGATCCACCCGCATTACCAGCCGCTGTTCCGGGCCGATGGCTCGATCGCGGGTTTTGAGGCGCTGGCGCGCTGGAAGGACCCGGTGCGCGGCATCGTCGCGCCGGCGAGCTTCATTCCGGCGGCGGAGGAGGGCGGTCTCATCGCCAAGCTCGACGCCTATGTGCTGCGCAGCGCCTGCATCGAGGCTTCGCGCTGGACACAGCCCTTGCGGATTTCCGTCAACATCTCGGCGCTGGAGTTCCAGTCCGGCGACCTGCCCGGCCGTGTCGCGGCGGTGCTGGCCGAGACCGGCCTCGACCCTGAGCGGCTCGAGCTCGAGATCACCGAGGGCGTCATGGTCACCGATGCCGACCGCGCCATGGCGACCTTCGCCAAATTGCGCGCGCTCGGCGTGCGCATCGCGCTCGATGATTTCGGCACCGGCTATTCCTCGCTCTCCTATCTGCATCGCTTTCCGCTGACGACGCTGAAGATCGACCGCAGCTTCATCGCCAAGCTCGGCGTGACGCTGGAATCGGTCGCGATCACGCGCGCCGTCATCCAGCTCGGCCATGCGCTCGGCATCGAGGTGGTGGCCGAAGGCGTGGAGACGCCCGAACAGCTCGACTTCCTGATCCAGGAAGGCTGCGACCTGACCCAAGGCTTCCTGCTCGGCCGCCCGCTGGACGCCGGCGCCTACGCGCATGTGACGGGCGCCTGAGAGGCTTTTGCCTTTTCCCCGCGCCTCCTCGTCATGGTCAGGCGCACCTCTTCCGCCAACGCCGTTCCGCCCTGCGGGGCCTGCGCTTGTCGCGCGGGGCGGCGCCGCCTAATCCTCGCAACTGGAAAAGTCGTTCTCTGAAAACGACGGCGCGAGGAAACATGACTTCCCTGGATGCGCGTTATGCGCCGGATTCCTCCTATGCCTGGCTCAGGCTGGCGATGTCGCTGCTGCTCGGCACGGTCGCTTGCGTCGGCACCTGGTCGGTCGTGGTCGTGCTGCCTTCGGTGCAGGCCGAGTTCGGCGCGCTCAGGGCAGGCGCCGCGCTGCCCTATACCTGCGTGATGATCGGCTTTGGCTTCGGCAACATCGCCATGGGCCGCATCGCCGATCGCTACGGCATCGTCGTGCCGGTGGTGATGGGCGCGCTCCTGCTCGGCAGCGGCTACATGCTGGCGGCGTTGGCGCAATCGCTCTGGCAGTTCGCGCTGGTCCATCTCGTCCTGATCGGCATTGGCGGTGGGGCAGGCTTCTCCCCGCTGATTGCCGATCTGTCGCATTGGTTCCGCAAGCATCGCGGGCTTGCCGTCGTGTTCGGCGCGTCGGGGAGCTATCTCGCCGGGGTGATCTGGCCGCAGCTCATCACCTGGGGCGTGGCGCATCATGGCTGGCGGGCGACGCATATCGGCATCGGACTGACGGCGCTCATCGTCATGCTGCCGCTGTCGCTGTTCTTCCGGCGGCGTCCTTCAGTCGAGCACATGGCTGCCGACGATGCGGCCAGCACCAGCGCGCGCGGCGATCTCGGCCTCTCGGCGAACCAGTTGCAATGGTTGCTCGCGACCGCCGGCTTCTGCTGCTGCGTCGCCATGGCGATGCCGCAGGTCCATATCGTCGCCTATTGCGGCGATCTCGGTTACGGCGTCGCGCGCGGCGCGGAAATGCTCTCGCTCATGCTGGGGCTTGGCATCATCAGCCGCATCGGCTCGGGCTTCGTCGCCGACCGCATCGGCGGAACGGCGACGCTGGCCTTGGGCTCGGCGATGCAGGGCGCGGCGCTGTTCCTCTATCTCTGGTTCGACGGTCTGACCTCGCTCTACATCGTCACCGGCATTTTCGGCCTGTTCCAGGGCGGCATCGTGCCGATGTATGCGGTCATCATCCGCGAATACCTGCCAGCCAAGGAGGCGGGCGTGCGCATCGGCATCGTGATGTCGGCGACGGTTTTAGGGATGGCCTTCGGCGGCTATGTCTCGGGCGCGATCTTCGATTATTTCGCCTCCTACCGCGTCGCCTTCCTCAACGGGCTGGCCTGGAACCTGGTCAATCTCGCGCTGGTCTGCTGGCTGATGATGCGGTCGCGGCCGCGAACTTCGCTGGGAAATTCCACTCCGGCGGCCGCCTGACGCGGCTTTCTGCGCGTCCTGTGCTCACGGATGAAAAGTCGGCTCAGGTCCGGCGATGGCGTGAGGAGCTGCGGCCTCATCACAACCGCTCCGTCATTCCGGGCGCAGCGAAGCGCAGACCCGGAATCCATCGTAGAGTCCAGCGCCCTTCGATGGATTCCGGATCGGCGCCGCTGCGCGGCTTGTCCGGAATGACGGCAAGGTTGTGCTGACGCCGGTTGGCGCTTCAAGCCGGCTTGTCGCCCGGCCGGTACGTCCCAAAGCACCAGATATGCCCTTCCGGGTCCTTGCAGATGAAGTCGCGGCTGCCATAGGGCTGGTCGGTCGGCTCCATGCAGATTTCGGCTCCAGCTGCTCGGGCGCGCTCGCAGCGGGCGTCGATGTCGTCGGTGGCGATATAGGGCGAGGCGGTGGTGCCGCCGAGCTCAGTGGGTCTGGCTACGAGCTTGCCGAATTCATTGTTCTCGGCCGAGCCCAGCATGACGAAGCTCTCGCCCATGCGCAGTTCGCCATGCAGCAGGGTTTTGCCGTCCGGCGCGTAGTAGGCGGCGTGTTTCTCGAAGCCCAGGGCCGTGATCAGCCAGTCGTACATTTTCGGTGCATCGGCATAGCGCAGCGAGACGCAGATCATGGCGGGCGCTGTGGTCATGGCGTTCCTCCTGGAGCATTTTCGAGCGAAGTGGATACCGGTTCGCGTGAAGGAAATGCTCTAGCTATCATCCATGGTCTTCGCCGCGCTTGACGCAGCATGCCGCGTGTCGGATGCCGGCTCAACCGGCAAGGCTTGCGGCAAGGCGTGAAAGGGAGCGGCGATGAAGGGCCTGACGCAGTTCGAGCATCGCAGGCAGACAGTGATCCCTGTGCACCGCTTCGTCTGGCGCATGGGCCGCACCCTGCTGATCTATGTGGGGCTGGCCACGGTCGGCATGGCAATCGGCATGGCCGGCTACATGTCGACCGAGGGCATGAGCGCCGTCGACGCTTTCGTCAATGCAGCGATGATCCTGTCGGGCATGGGCCCCGTCGACCAGCTCAAGACCGATGGCGGCAAGCTCTTCGCCGGCGCCTATGCCTTGTTCTCGGGTTTGTTCGTGGTGATCGCGACCGGTTTCGTGCTGGCGCCGGTGCTGCATCGTGTGCTCCATTCCTTCCATGTCGAACAGGGAAAGAGCAGCGATGATTGAGCCGGGCCTGACGCAGGATGAAGCACCGCGCGGGAGTCTCACCGTGCGCGTCAACGCCATGCCGGCCGACACCAACGCCAATGGCGACATCTTCGGCGGTTGGGTGATGTCGCGGATGGACGCGGCTGGCGGCATCGCCGGGGTGGACCGGGCGCAAGGGCGCGTGGTCACGATCGCGGTCGATGCGATGACCTTCATCAGGCCGGTCAAGGTCGGCGATGTGCTCAGCGTCTATACCGAAGTCGAGTCCGTCGGGCGGACCTCGATGAAGATCCATGTCGAGGCCTGGGCCCGCCGTTTCCGCACGACGCTGCACGAGAAGGTCACCGACGCGACCTTCACCTTCGTGGCGATCGACGAGGAGGGCCGGCCAAGGCCGGTGCCGAAGCCGCAGGAGGCGTGAGGCCAAGCCTGCGCTTGCCGCCTCGCTTCCGCCGCACAGCCTAACGAATCCTGAAGCGCCGATGCGCGCGAGTGATTCAGAAGAATCCGCCCGCTTAAACGTTCCTTAAGTGCATATCCGCGATCTTGATCTTCGGAAGGCCTTGTCCTGCCTTCTGAAATCGGAGCCGTGCACGCATGCGCGATCGTCGCGAGGTTCTCGCTTTGCGCGAACTCGCGGCAGGTGGCCGGCGTCGCGGTCTGCCGCTTTCTGTCCTTATTTCCTGATTCTTTCCACGCGTTGCGTCAGCATTTCGGAGAGCAATTCATGACCAAGGCTACGAAGCCCGCGCGCCAGCGCACGCCGCTTCGCATCGGTATCGCTGCGCGCATCTATGCGGCGCTCGGCCTGCTCACGGTGCTGACGATCGTAGCCTCGCTGGTGGCATGGTTCTCCTATGATCGCGTCAACCAGACCGTCAGCGAGACAGTCGAGCACAAGATGCCGACTGTGGAGCTTTCGCTCGAGCTTTCGCAGGCCGCGACGCAATCGACGGCGCTGGCGCCCCGTTTCATGGAGGTCACCACGGTACAGCAGCGCGCGAAGCTGACCGGTGAGCTCGACGCCATCGAGGCCCGGCAGTTCGACCTTATCCGCCGTATTACCGCGCTCGACGCGACCGACATGAAGCCGATCCAGACCGGCGTCGATGAATTGTCGCGCCAGATCAACGACATCAACGACCTGACCGGAGAGCGGCTGCGCAATGCGGCGGCGATGCAGGCCTCGCTCGAACAATTATCGAAGGCGCGCGGCGTTTTCGTCGGGGTGGTCGGGGCCGAGGCCGATGAGGCCCGGTTCAACATCCTGATGGGGATGGAAAGCGTCAAGGGCCTGAGCGGGGACGATCTCAACGCTTCGATCCAGGGGCTGATCGAGCGCGATTTCCAGGCTTTTGACCTGGCGCGGAAGCTGGAGGCGCAGGTCAATGAATTGATCGGCCTGCTGCGCGAGATCGCGCAGATCGACGACAAGGCGAAGCTGAGCGCGGCCCGTGACCGCTTCACCGCCATCGTGACGCGCATCCGCAAGGATTTGTCGGCGATCGAGAAGATCGTTCCCAACAAGGTGCGTGTCGGCGCCATCAACACGGTCATCGATGTCGGCGAGGGCAGCGAAGGCGTCCTCAGCGTGCGCCAGCGCGACCTTTCCACGCAGGAAGGGATCACTGCGAGCCTGCGCGGCGTCGGCGGCGCGGCCGAGGCGCTGCGCGGCCAGGTCGACAAGCTCGTCAAGAGCGCGCGCGGCGAGGCTCTCGCCTCCAGCGTCTCGACCCGCACGCTGATCGAGCAGAGCAAGCTCTGGCTCGGCGCGGTCGGCATCGGCTCGCTCCTCGTCGCGCTGGCTTTGTCGCTGTTTTATGTCCGCCCGATGATCGTCGGCCGCCTGAATCGGCTCTGGGCCGCGACGCGCGCGATTGCCGACGGCCAGCTCGAGACGGTCGTGCAGACCAAGGGCAATGACGAGATCGCCGACATCTCCAAGAGCGTGCTGCTGTTCCGCGACAATGCGGTCGCGCTGCGCGCTGCGGAAGCGGCGAAGATCGAGGACGAGGCAAAGGCCCAGCAGCAGCGCCGCGAGATGATGCAGGAACTCGGCGCGGCGTTCGGCGAGGTCGTCGCCGCTGCCGCCGCCGGCGATTTCAACCCGCGTGTCGCGGCGACCTTCGCCGATGCCGAGCTCAACGCGCTGGCCGATTCGGTCAATGCGCTGCTCGAAACCGTCCAGGCCGGCTTGTCGGAAACCTGCGACGTGCTGGCCGAGCTCTCGGTCGGCCATCTCTCGACCCGCGTGGAGGGGCGCTATCAGGGCGCCTTCGCCGAACTCAAGAACGGCACCAACAGCCTGGCCGAAGAGTTCGAGAGCACGCTGGCGCGGCTCTCCAACACGGTCGCGGCCGTGCGCAGCGCCACCAGCGAGATCCTCGACGGCGTTACCGACCTCGCCGAGCGCACCAGCGAGGAGAGCAACGCCGTCTCGATGGCGACGAACCAGCTCACCGCCTTCGCCGGCACGGTCAAGAAGACCGCAGCCGAAGCCGCCCAGGCGACCGGCATGGCCGAGGGCGCCGAGGCCCGCGCCCAGCAGGGCGAGAAGGTCGTGGCGTCCGCGCTGGAGGCGATGCACCGCATCCGCTCCTCCTCAAGCAAGATCTCCGAGGTCATCGCGATGATCGACGAGATTGCCTTCCAGACCAATCTGCTGGCGCTCAATGCGGCGGTGGAGGCAGCGCGCGCCGGCGATAGCGGACGCGGCTTCGCCGTCGTCGCGACCGAGGTGCGCAGCCTGGCCAAGCGCTCGGCCGACGCCTCCAACGACGTCAAGAAGCTGGTCGAGGCCGCCCATGGCGACGTCAAGGTCGGCGTCGGCCTGGTCGAGGAGACCTCGGCGATGTTCGAGGCCATCGTCGCCTCGGTCAATGATCTGACCGGGCTGATGAACGGCATCTCGCAGACCGCCAGGAGCCAGGCCACCGACGTCTCGGCGATCAACAACGAGATCGACGGCATCGGCACCATGGCCCATCAGAACGCGGCGCTGGTCGAGGAGACCAATGCGGCGCTGGCCCTGACCGACGAGCAGACCCGCGCGCTGACCGAGCATATCGGCCGCTTCAAGTTCCGCGAGGGCCATATCGCCGACCATGGCGAGGACCTCCGGATCGCGGAAGCTGCCTGAGACCAGTAGCCGAACCTCAAGGCGAAGCTCTTCACGCCCCCGCTGCCGCAAGGCGGCGGGGGCGATCGTTTTGCGCATGTCTTCAAACTGGTCGTTGCGCTCAGACTGGCCTTGCCCGAAGCGCGGCTGCGATGTTACGCGGGGTGTGGGCCGGTAGCTCAATGGTTAGAGCTCGCTGCTCATAACAGCGCCGGTGCCGGTTCGAGTCCGGCCCGGCCCACCATTTCCGATCAGAGCTGCGAGCTACGACGTGGCCGCGCGGTATCGCTTCGCAGGTTTTTCTCGAAGTTGTCGTTTCTGCCGACGACCCGGATTGATCCGGGCTCGACGATTATGGCGTCGACGCCGGCATGGGCCAGCTGACGGGCGATCTCGAGCCCGATCCCTTTATTGGCGCCGGTGACCAGCGCGATGCGCTGATTATTCGACCTGGGGCGTTCCTTGAAATGAGCGTTTTCTGGAAGGCCGGGATCCGGGCGCGGGTGGGAACGATGCTCCCACCCGCCTAGAGCCGGATGATTTCATCAAGGAGTTAGAGCACGATCAATGCGAAAAACCGGTTCCCACTTTTCCGCATCCTGCTCCAGGGCTCACGCCGGCTCCAAAGAGGGGTAGTCGATGTAGCCCTCGGCGCCGCCGCCGGCGTAGAACAGGGGCACACGCGGCTCGTTGAGCAGGGCGCCCTGCTTGAGGCGTGCGACGAGGTCCGGGTTGGCGAGCGCCATGGTGCCCAGCGCTTCCATGTCGGCGAAGCCTGCCGCGACATCGGTCCCGACCTGCTCGCGCGAGCGGCCCGGCCGATTGACGATCAGCACGCCCCCGAAAGCCTGACGGATGTCCGCGAGGAGCGCTTCATTGCCGATGTGCAGGACGTGCAGATAGGCGATGCCGATCCTCTCGAATTCCGCCGCCAGGTAGCGGTAGAGATCGTCGTTCACGCTCCCTTCCGCGATGCCGCCCGTCGGAAGGCCGGGAGACAGCCGGATCGCGGTCTTCCTAGGCCCTATCGCAGCGACGATCGCCTGCACGACCTCGATGGCGAACCGCGCGCGGTTCTCAAGCGAGCCGCCATAGGCGTCGGTGCGCTCATTGGCGTTGGGCGCCAGAAACTGATGCACCAGATAGCCGTTCGCGCCGTGGACTTCCACGCCGTCGGCACCCGCTTCGATCGCGCGAGCCGCGCCACGAGCAAAGTCGGCGATGGTCTGCCGCACTTCGGCGGTCGTGAGCGCGCGGGGCTCGGGAACCGGCAGCATGCCCTGCATCGTGAACATATTCTCGCCCGGCGTAATCGCCGAAGGGGCGACCGGCTGGCGATGATGCGACGTGTTCTCCGGATGCGACCTGCGGCCGACATGCATGAGCTGGACGAACAGCCGGCCGCCGGCCTCATGGACGGCATCTGTCACCCTGCGCCATCCGGCGACATGCTCGTTGGTGTAGATCCCCGGCGTGTTCAGATAGCCCTGCCCATCCTCTGACGGCTGGGTGCCTTCGGTGATCAGCAGGCCCATCGTCGCGCGCTGTGCGTAATATTCGGGCGCCAGGTCGCCAGGCGTGCCGTCGGGCTTGGCCCGGCTGCGGGTCATCGGCGCCATGGCGAGGCGATGCGGCAGTTGCAAGTTGCCGACCTTTATGGGGGACCAGACATCGGTCATGTGAATTCTCCTTGTTGCTGGATGATGAGGGAGGCGAGGGTCAGAGCTTGCCTTCGGCGAGCATCTCGCGGGTGCGTTTCAGCGTGGACAGCAGGGCGGCCTTGTAGCCCTTGTCGCTGTCGAGCTGGGCCTGCTCGGCCTGTTCCTCGGGGCTGTTCGGCTCTTTGCCACGCAGTCCGAGGTAGCCGTAGAATCTGAGCTGAAGCGCGCCCGCTTCATCCTCGAACAGCTCGTTGATGATCGCGCCTTCGCGCGGCCCGGTGGCCTGGAAGAAGGTGACCTTGTGCTGTGGTTGGAGCGTGATGATCTCGCGCAGGTCGGAACCCGCGATGGTGGCGTCACGGACGAAATGCGTCGCGCTTTCCTCCGTAACGTCGCAGCGGGTGCAGAGGCCGGGCGGGAGGAACAGGCGCGCATCGCGCGCCTTCAGCTCCAGGCCTTTCCAGGCCTGCTCGCGTGTGAGTTTGGCTTCGCCTTCCGGGTTCACCGGGACGGTAGCGGTCGAATAGATCATGACGATGGTCCTCGTCGGCGTGGTTGCGGTGGCAGGATGTCAGCCGGCGATCTGTGCGACGTAGTCGCGATAGGACCGCAACGGACGTCCGAGCAGGGTTGTCAGCCGATCGACGTCGCCGGCATCGGGGAGCATGCCGTCGCTCAGGAAGCGCTCGGCCATCAGCCGCATGTCGAAGGCCATCCAGCTCGGCATGAACTGGCGCAGATTCTGCTCGAATCCGGCGGTGTCGTTGCCGGGAAACGCGATCGTACGACCGAGGACGTCGCTCCAGATGGCGGCGGCGTCCGCTCCGGTCAGCGTGTCCGGGCCGACCAGGTTGATGCGGTTGAGCGGCAGCGGCGCGGCCGACTGTTCGCGGCGCATCAGCTCGATCGCGGCGATCTCGCCGACATCGCGGGCGTCGATCATCGCGAGGCCCTTGTCGCCGATCGGCATGGGGTAGATGCCGTAGCTGGTGACCACGTCCTTGATCGTGATCTCGTTGTCCATGAAGTAGGCCGGGCGCAGGATGGTGGCGTTGAGCCCCATCTGCTCGATCATCCGCTCGACGCCGAACTTGCCCGCGAAATGCGGCACGTTCACATAGACGTCGCTGTGGATCACCGAGAGGTAGACGATCCGCTCGATCTTGGCCTCGCGGGCGAGATTGAGAGCGATCAGCGCCTGGGTGTACTCATCCGCGACAACCCCGTTCAGCAGGAACAGCGTGGACACGCCGGAGAAGGCGCTGCGTAGTGCGTCGACATCGAGCAGGTCGCCTTTGACGACTTCGACGCCGGCGGGGAAGCTGGCCTTGGAGGGATCGCGGACCAAAGCGCGCACATTGGCGCCACGGTTCACGAGCTGTTCGACGACGTTGCGGCCGACATTGCCGGTCGCGCCGGTCACGAGAATGGTCATGGGCGTAACTCCTGGGTTGAGCCGTTTGGCTGTCCCGAATTTAGCGATCCACATTCGCGCCAATAGACGCTATATCTGGACAGACCGTCTCGTGGGTGGAACGTATGGATCTGCTTGCCCTTGCCGATTTCAACTTGGTCGCCCGTCACGGAGGGTTCGGAAAAGCCTCTCGCGCCGCAGGCCGTCCCAAGGCGACCCTGTCCCGCCGCGTCGCGGAACTGGAGGGCAGCCTTGAGCTCCGCTTGTTCGAACGGGGCGCACGCGTCCTAAAGCTGACCGAGGAGGGGCGGGCGCTGTTCGAGCGGACGGGCCAGTTGCTCACCGAACTCGACGAGACGGCTGCGGCGATCGCCTCGGGTGGACATAGTCCCCGAGGAAGGTTGCGGATCAGCGCGCCCTTGCTTTTTTCCCAGACCGCGATGGGGAAGCTCGCCGCCGGCTTTGCGCTGAAATTTCCCGACGTCCGGCTCGAAGTCACGACCGAGGACCGGTCCGTCGACATGATCGAGGAAGCCTATGACCTGGTGATCCGGGTTAATCCGGAACGGGACGAAAGCCTCATTGGGCGAATCTTCCTTCACGACCAGCTAGTGGTCGTGGCGAGCCCGAAGCTGACGCCGCCGGTCGATGGATCTGCTGCCCCGGCCGTCGTGCGAGGCCAAGGCCGACAAGCCGAAGCTTGGGACGTGACGACAGCGACAGGAAAATCCAGGATCGCGGTCAATCCGATCCTCAGCCTGGCGTCGCTTGTCATGGTCCGGGACGCCGCGCGCATGGGCGTGGGTGCCGCGCGCCTTCCCATCTCGCTCGTAAGTCACGATCTCGCCGATGGCACTCTGGTGCGTTGGGGGGACGTCGAGGGGCCGGAGATCGCCCTGTGGGCGCTCTATCCCTCGCGCCGACTGCTCAGCGCTCGCGTCTCAGCTTTCCTGGAGCATTTGAAGGAAGCCTTTCCTCAAGGGACACCAGACGAACTCGCTGCCTATCTCGGGCGATAAAGGCCCGTAGGGGCCACAGCCGCTCGCAGCAAGCAGCCGACACGCCAGCGCCGGCTCGATGGCGGTTAAACCGACATGCTCTTCGCCCGACGGTCAGTTTAAGGACCCAAACTCTCTCCTATCGTTCCACCCATGAAACACTTTGTCTAAATTCGAGGGATAGTTGGCACTGATTTGGGCCGATAAAAGATGTTGGAGAAACGGCGGCCTCATTGAGAGGCTCCCCTGCCGAGGAGGCAATCATGGCTAGTTCCGGGAACGACAAGATCCCCACTCCACATTCCAAGATTTTGATTCTCGGGGCGACCGGGGGCACCGGCCGCCTGATCGTCAAGGAGGCTCTGGCGCGAGGATACGATGTGACGGTCATCGTCCGCTCAGCCGAGAAAGGACGCGATCTTGGAGGTGTCAAACTCGTCATCGGCGACGCTCGCGACGAGACTGTGATGCGCGAAGCTCTCAGGGGGCGCGACGCCGTCGTCAGCGCGCTTGGGACGCCGGCCAGCCCGTTCCGCGAGGTGACCCTGCTTTCGTCCGCGACGCGCAGGCTGGTCGACGCGATGAAAAGCGAGGGTGTTACTCGTCTCGTCGCCATCACCGGGATGGGCGCGGGCAACAGCGCCGGGCATGGTGGATTTCTCTTCGACACCCTGATCTTCCCGCTGCTGCTACGCCATGTCTATGCCGACAAGAACCGGCAGGAGGCCATCATCAAAGAGAGCGGGCTCGATTGGGTGCTGGTCCGTCCCGTCATCCTGAACAACAAGCCCGGCCGCGGCGCCGTGCGCGCCTTGGACGATCTCTCCGGCTTTCACGGCGGCAATGTCGCCCGTGAAGACGTCGCACGCTTCGTAGTGGATCAGGTTGAGGGCGAGGCGTGGCTGCGCCGCTCACCGCTCATCACGTGGTGAATGTCTCCACCTTCGTCGGAGATGGCCGGTGTGACGCGCTCGATCTCAGTGCCGGACATCACATGACCGCAAGGAGCGACGCCCAGTGGTAGCGGGCGTCGTCTATCGATTTGCGGAACTCAACCGACAATCGCGGCAGCACTATGCCTCGCTTTTCGGAAAATTGGCACCTTGCCGAAGGCGCCGCAGTTCGCGCCCGCGTGATTGCGGTCGAGCTCCTCATCTGGTCGGATGGTGTCGCGCACGAGAAGTGGCATAGGCCCGATAGGGAGGTCACCCCATGGCAATCGGCGACGCTCGGCGAGAGCAGATTTTTCCGACACTGTCCGCCCTTCAGGTCGCGACGGCGCGTCGCTTTGCGAGCGGCGCTCCGCGCAGCTTTGGTCCTCGTGAGGTCATCTACGAGATCGGCGCCCGCGGCGCCCCCTCCTGGCTGTTTCTGGATGGCTCGGCTGACGCGATCCGGCGCGGCGCAGCCGGCCAGTCGTCGCTGGTCACGACCTACGGTCCCGGCCAGTTCACCGGCGAGACCAATCAGCTCTCGGGCCGTCCATCCCTGATGTCCGTGGTGGCGGGTGACACCGGCGCGGTGGCGATACCCTTTGATGCGCCGCATCTGCGTGCGCTCGTCATCGGATCGGCGGATGTCGGTGAAACGATCATGCGCGCCTTCATCCTCCGGCGCGTCATGCTGATCGAGGAAGGTCAGACCGGCGGCGCAGGGTCGATCCTGGTCGGACGCCGGGATGATCCGGGCATCGTCGAATTGTCGGGATTTCTCACCCGCAACGGCTACCCCCACACCGTCATTGCCGCATGCGAGCCGGAGGGGCGCGAACTCGTCGAACGGCTCGGCGTTGCCCCCGAAGACCTGCCGCTGATGATCTGCCCGAACGGCACATTGCTGAGAAGCCCGAGCAATGCCGATGCCGCGTCCTGCCTCGGCATCACACCGGATCTCGATCCGAAGATTATCCATGACGTGGCGGTCATCGGGGCCGGGCCGGCCGGGCTTGCCACTGCCGTCTATGGCGCATCCGAAGGGTTGTCCGTCCTGGTTTTGGACAGCCGCGCCTTTGGCGGCCAGGCGGGCGCGTCCGCCAGGATCGAAAACTATCTCGGCTTTCCCACCGGCATCTCCGGACAAGCCCTCGCGGGCCGGGCCTTCAATCAGGCGGCGAAGTTCGGCGCCGAACTCGCCATTCCGCTGACCGTCGGATTGCTCCGCTGTCATGGAGCGGATGCGGAAGCCCCGTTCACCCTCGAGCTCAGCAATGGTGGCACTGCGCGGTCGCGCACCATCGTGATCGCCTCGGGAGCGCGCTACCGGCGGCCCGACATTCCCAATATCGAAGAACTGGAAGGGGCCGGCGTTTCTTACTGGGCATCGCCCGTCGAGGCGCGGCTTTGTGCCGGCGAGGACGTCGTCCTGGTCGGCGGAGGCAACTCGGCGGGCCAGGCGGTTGCCTATCTCGCACCGCAGGTCAGGCATCTGCACCTGGTGGTGCGCCGCCCCCTCGAGCAGACCATGTCCCGGTACCTGATCGATCGGATCGCGGCGCTGCCCAATGTCGAACTGCATGTGGACAGCGAGATCGTCGATTTGCACGGCGACCGGGCGACAGGCCTGACCGGGACGAGGTTTCGAGACCGCCGGACAGGTGCGATCCGGGAGTGCACCTCGCGCCACCTCTTCCTGTTCATCGGTGCGGACCCCAATACGCACTGGCTCGACGGCTGTGTGGCGCTCGACGCAACGGGCTTTGTCCTCACGGGAGAGCGCGCCGGCGACGGCGAGCGGCTGCCGCTCGAAACCAATTGCCCAGGCATCTTTGCCGTCGGGGATGTGCGGGCCGGCTCGACCAAGCGGGTCGCCGCCGCCGTCGGCGAAGGCGCCGCCGTCATCTCACAGATTCATTCCGTCCTGGCACGGGACGTCGGACGCGCATTGAATGCGGTGCGGCAAGCATGATGGAACGTGGCCTCCCCGCGGCGGTCCCTTCTCAGCCCCCGATCCAGCAGCCCCAACTCGAAGAGCCGGGGCTGCCTTGCTGCGAGGGATCAGCCCTTGATGAAGGCGAGCAGGTCCGGGTTGATGATGTCCGGATGGGTCGTGCACATGCCGTGCGGCAGGCCCTCATAGATCTTGAGCGTGCCGTGCTTCACCAGCTTGGCGGCGAGCAGGGCCGAATCCGCGATCGGGACGATCTGGTCGTCGTCGCCATGCAGGATCAGGATCGGCACGTCGATCGCCTTCAAGTCCTCGGTGAAATCGGTCTCCGAGAAGGCCTTGATGCAATCGTAATGGGCCTTGGCGCCGCCCATCATGCCCTGCCGCCACCAATTGTCGATCGCGCCCTGGGAAACCTTGGCGCCTGCCCGGTTGAAGCCGTAGAACGGGCCGGTGGGCACATCGATGTAGAACTGCGCGCGGTTGGCGACGAGCGCGGCGCGGAAGCCGTCGAAGACCTCGATCGGCAGGCCGCCGGGATTTGTCTCGGACTTCACCATCACCGGCGGCACCGCGCCGATCAGCACCGCCTTGGCGACGCGGCCGGGCTCGGCGCGGGCGACGTAGTGGGCGACCTCGCCGCCACCGGTGGAGTGGCCGATATGGACGGCGTTCCTGAGGTCGAGCGCTGTGGCGAGCTCGGCGACGTCGGCGGCATAGGTGTCCATCTCGTTGCCGGTTGCGGTCGGGGTCGAGCGGCCATGGCCGCGGCGATCATGCGCAATCACCCGGTAGCCCTGTTCGAGGAAGAACAGCATCTGGTTGTCCCAGTCATCGGCGCTGAGCGGCCAGCCATGGTGGAAGACGATCGGCTGCGCGTCCTTGGGACCCCAATCCTTGTAGTAGATCTCGGTGCCGTCACGGGTGGTGATCGTGCTCATCGTCTGGTCCCTTCGGTTGCCGGGGCGGTGGGATCGCCGCCCGCGATGTAGACGGTATAGCCGCGCCGTTGCATGCTGCCGCTTGGCGGAACCGACATTATGCGAGGCGAAACTGACAGCATGACGACTGCCCAGAGGATCAAAGCCGAGATCGGGCTCTTGCTCTACCCCGATGTGCAATTGGCAGCTGTTCATGGGCTGACCGATCTGTTCCGCATCGCCAGCGACATCAGCGCGGCGCAGGGCGACCCGCAGGCGCCCGCGATCCGCGTCAGCCATTGGCGGCAGATGGTGCAAGAAAATATGGTGCAAGAGAACGTGGCTCAGGAACATGTGGCGCAGGGTGATGCGGCAGTCGCATGCGTCTTCGACAGCCATCCGGGCCCAGTGCACAAGCTCGGCCATCTGATCGCCCCGCCGAGCCTGGTGATGCCGGCCAGGATGCAGCCCATGGCGGGCTTCGCGGCCTGGCTGAGCGAGCGCCATGCCGAGGGGGCGACGCTGTGCTCGGTCTGCGCGGGCGCCTTCCTGCTCGGCGAGACCGGATTGCTCGCGGGCCGCGAGGCGACGACGCATTGGGCCTTCGCGGAGGCGCTGGCGGCGCGCTTCCCGGCGATCCGCGTCGATAGCGATCGCATGGTGATCGATGGAGGCGACATCATTACCGCCGGCGGCATCCTGGCCTGGACCGATCTCGGCCTGACCCTGGTCGAGCGCCTGCTGGGGCCAAGCGTGATGCTGGAGACGGCGCGCTTCCTGCTGATCGACCCGCCGGGGCGGGCGCAGCAGCCCTATGGCCGCTTCGTGCCGCGCCTCGGCCATGGCGATGCGGCGGTGCTGAAGGTGCAGCACTGGCTCCAGGCGACGGGCGCCAGGGACCATGCCGTGCCGGCGCTGGCGGCGCGCGCCGGACTAGAGGAGCGGACCTTCCTGCGCCGCTTCCGCAAGGCGACCGGCCTGCGCCCGACGGAATATGCCCAGCAGGTCAGGATTGCCAAAGCGCGCGAGGCGCTCGAACAGAGCCGCCGCCCGGTCGCGCAGATCGCCTGGGAGGTGGGCTATGGCGATGCCTCGGCCTTCCGCAAGCTGTTCCAGCGCGTCACCGGGCTCGCGCCGGCGGATTATCGCCGCCGCTTCGGCGTCGCGGCCTGAGCGGGCGGGATCAAGGTCGCCCCCGGCCAGGCCTCGGTTCCGCAGAGACCAGCCAGCAGGCTCTCGATTTCCACGCCGAGCTGGCGCGCCAGCGGCTCGGCGAGCGTGCTCTGGCGCATGATCAGGGCCAGCGTCGCGACGATCGGCGGGTTGTCGATGGCGCGGCGGCTGAGCTCGCCGCGCGCGACCTCGGCCTGGACGGATGCGTGGGTCAGGATCGTATAGCCTTGCCCGACCCGGACCATGGCCTTGGTCAGCGCGACGCTGTCGACCTCGGAGCGGATGGCGAGCCGGACCTCATGACGCGCCGCCGCCTGTTCGAGCACCCGGCGGTTGTTGTGCGGCAGGCTCGGCATGATCAAGGGCAGCCCGGTGATGTCCTTGATGCGGATCTCCGACGTCTCGCCGATTCTGCGCGTGTCGCCGGGCGGGCCGACGAGCACCATGCGCTCGCGCAGCAGCGGCACGATCCGGAAGCCGTCGACCGGCATCGCATTGTAGACGAGGCCGACATCGATGCGTTTTTCCGCCAGCCATTCATGGATCAGGGAGCTGACGCCCTCGCGCAGATTGAGGACGATCTCGGGATAGGCCTGCGCCATATGCGCGGCCAGGGCCGGCCCAAGCAGCAGGCCCGCCGCCGGCGGCAGGCCGAGCGCGACCGTGCCGCGCAGGGCAGGGCGGTCCTGGCGGGCGTCGGTCTTGATCTGGGCCAGCAGGTGCTCGATCTCTTCGGCGCGTTGCAGCACGCTTGCGCCCAGCGCCGTCAGGCGGACGCCACGGCCATGGCGGACGAGGAGCGGCCGGCCGAGTTCGTCCTCGAGTTCGCGGATGCGCCGGCTGAGCGCGGGCTGCGCGATCCGCAATTCCTCGGCGGCACGGCTGAAGCTGCCGGCGCGCGCGACGCTGGCGAAATATCCGAGCTTGCGGGAATCCAAGCGCCTTCTCCGAATTGCCGCTGGAGCATAAGAGATCGAAACCATGCCGTCACGGCATGGCTTGCCATTCCAACATGGTTTTGGCGTCGACGCGTCTCTCCTGCCAGAGTCGGGGCCTCGATCGGGCCGCCGGAAGAGCGGCAAGACCAAGGGGGAGGCGAGATGATGCAGGCTAGATTTTGCGGCTGGCTCGTGATGGCCGCCATGCTGCTGGCCCAGGCGGCCAGCGCCCAGACCTTTCCGAGCAAGCCGATCAGGCTCGTGGTGCCCTTCGCCGCGGGTGGCCCTGCCGACACGATCGCACGGGCCGTCGCCGAGAGGATGCAGGCGATCGTCAAGCAGTCGGTCGTCATCGATAACCGCGCCGGGGCAGGCGGGGCTGTGGGCACCAAGGCGGTCGCGATGGCGGAGCCCGACGGCTACACGATCGGAATCAGTACGGCGGGTGCGCTCGCGATCAGCGTCAGCATGCAGGAGGCGATCGGCTACGACCCGCGCAAGGATTTGCGGGCGCTGACATTGGCGGCAAGCGTCCCGGAACTTCTGGTCGTCGGTTCCAAGGTACCGGTCACGAGCCTGCCCGAATTGCTGGCCCTGGCCAAGGCCAAGCCCGGCACGCTGAATTTCGCCTCGTCCGGCGCCGGCAGCATGCCGCATCTCGCCGGTGAATTGCTCAAGCAATATGGCCAGGTCGACATGGCGCATGTGCCTTATCGTGGGGCTGCGCCGGCCGTGACCGATCTGATCGCCGGGCAGGTCGAATTGATGTTCATGGACATCGCGGTGCTGCTGCCGCATGTCCAGGCCGGCACGATCAAGGCGATCGCGATCGGCAGCGCCACGCGCTCGCCGAGCCTGCCCGATCTGCCGACCACGGCGGAGCTCGGCCTGCCCAAGGTCGTCGCCGACAACTGGTATGGCATCGTGGCGCCGCGCGCGACGCCGCAGCCGATCGTCGACAAGCTCCATGCCGCTCTGGTTGAGGCGCTGCGTTCGCCCGAGGTCAAGGACAAGCTCGCCTTGCAGGGCGCGATCGTCGTCGCCAACAAGCCCGAGGAGTTCGCCGCCTATATCGTCAGCGAGATCGACAAATGGGCGGCCGTCGTCAAGGCGGCGAATATCAAGACGAACTGAAGCACAGCGACTATGCCCCAAGCGTCGCTCGGCCCAATCAGCCTCAACTATGAGATCAGCGGACATGGCCCCGATCTCATTCTGATCCACGAACTCGGTGGGGCGCTGGACAGCTTCGACGGACTGCTCCCCCTGCTGATCCCGCATTTCCGTGTGCTGCGCTATGACCAGCGCGGCGCCGGCGGATCGAGCCGCAAGCCTGCCGCATTGTCGATCGAGGATCATGCGGCCGACCTCGCGGAGCTTGTTGCGGCAACCGGTTTCGGGCCGCGCTGCCTGCTTGCCGGCGTCGCGGCCGGAGCTGCGATCGCGGTGGCTTACGCGGCGCGCGACGAGGCCGTCGTCGAAGCGCTGGCCCTGTGCGCGCCGGCGCTTTCGGTTCCGCCGGAGCGCAAGGCCTATCTCGACCGGCGCGCCAGGCTCGCGCGCTGCAAGGGCATGGCCGCGATCGTCGAGGCGAGCTTGGACCGCTCCTATCCGGAGGAGCTGCGCGCCGACCGGGCGGCGTTCGAGGCCTATCGCGAGCGCTTCCTCGCCAATGATCCCGAGAGCTACGCGATGGCCAATGCCGCCCTGGCCGGGACGCGGGTGGCCGAATGTCTGCCCTCCCTGACGATGCCCTGCCTCGTCCTTGCCGGCCGGCACGACCTGTTGCGCCCGCCCGCCGAGGTCGAGGCGACAGCGGGTGCTATCCCGCATGCTCGCTTCGCGACGATCGAGAGCGGGCATCTGATGCCGGTGCAGGCCGCGCAGGCGATGGCGGCGCAAATCGTGCCGTTCCTGATGCGGCATGCCGGCAGCCTCAAGTCGGTCTCGGAGAGCGCCCATGTCTAGAGCGCCCACGTCTGGAGCGCCCATATCTAAGGGCCTGCTGCTCGTTGCGATGGAGCCCCCCGCCGCGTTGGAGGAGGAGTTCAACGACTGGTATGACAGCGAGCATTTTCCGCAGCGGCGCGGCTTGCCCGGCTTCGAGAGCGCCTCGCGCTGGGTCTGCCTTTCGGGCTGGCCGCGCTGGCTCGCGATCTACGATCTGAGTTCCGTCGAGGCGCTCGCGACGCCTGAATATGCCGCGGTCTCGGGGGGAAATTCCACGCCGTGGAGCAAGCGCCTCTTACCGCGCACGATCGGGCGGCGACGGGTGGTCGCCGAGCAGCTTCATCCTGGGGACGCGCTGGCCCTGCCCGCGGGCGAGGTCGCTCGTCTTTGCGTGGCACATTATCCCGGGGCGGATGACGCGGCCGTCGAGGCGCTGCTTCAGGCCGCCGCCGGGCTCGATGGCTTGAGCCAGTTGCGCCTGTTCCGCGACACGACTGGGGCTTTGTGGCTGCTCGCCGCCTTTTCGCATCCTGTTGGGTTGGAGCGGATCGAGGGCACGTTCGCTGTGGCAGGCGGTTACGGCGCAAAACTGCTCAACCTCTATGCTCCCTATCGGCGTGATTGAGGCAAACGCATGCGTATCAAGGATTTCACCCCCGAGGAGATGAACGAGGCGCAGCGGCGCGTCGCCGAGGAGGCGGCCTCGGGCAAGCGCGGGCGCGTTCCGGCGCCGCTGCGGGCCTGGCTTCACAGCCCTGAATTCGGCGCCCGCGCCCAGCGGCTTGGCGAGTTCCTGCGCTATGATACGAGCCTCGGGCCGCAGCTCTCGGAGCTTGCCATCCTGGTGACGGCGCGGCGCTGGACTTCGCATTACGAATGGTTCGTCCATAAGCGCGAGGGCTTGAAGGCGGGTTTCGACCCGGCAGTCGTGGCGGCGATAGCCCGGCGGGAGAAGCCGGATTTCGCGGCTCCAGCTCAGCAGGCCGTCTATGACTATGCGATGGCGCTGCACGAGACGCACGCGGTCCCCGCGGCCGTGCATGCGGCGGCGGTGCGCGAGCTCGGCGAGGCCGGCGTGGTCGAGCTCGTCGGCGTGCTCGGCTATTACACGCTGGTCTCGATGACGCTGAACGCCTTCGAGATCGGCCTGCCGGAGGGTGAAGCGCCGGAGCTTGCGCCGTGACGGCGGGGGTGGGGCGTCTTACCGGCAAGGTCGCGTTGATAACGGGAGCGGGTTGCGTCGGGCCGGGCTGGGGCAATGGCCGCGCGGCGGCGGTGCTGTTTGCACGCGAAGGGGCGAAGGTTTTTGCGCTCGACCTCACGGCCGAGACCATGGCCGAGACGGTCGCGCGCACTGAGGAGGCCGGCGGCACGATCGCGACCCATCTCTGCGACGCGACCGACAGCGCGCAGGTCGAAAAAGCAGTGCAGGCCTGCCGTGAGGCTTTCGGGACGGTCGACATCCTCGTCAACAATGTCGGGGGCTCGGCGCCGGGCGGGGCGGTGGCGCTGTCGGAGGAGGGCTGGCGCCGGCAGCTCGACTTCAACCTGTCGAGCGTCTTCCTCGCCTGCAAGCATGTCATCCCGGTGATGGAGGCGAATGGCGGCGGCGCGATCGTCAACACCGCCTCGACCTCGGGGCTGCGCTGGACCGGCGCGGCGCAGGTCGGCTACGCCGCGGCCAAGGCCGCGATCATCCAGTTCTCGCGGGTCACGGCAGTCGAATACGCGCCCAGAGGCATCCGCGTGAACACGGTCGTGCCGGGCCAGATGCATACGCCGATGGTCGAGGCGCGGCTGGCCGGGCAACGCGCCGATGGCGATGTCGCGGCGCTGCTCGCAGCCCGCGTCGCCCGCATTCCGCTCGGTTTCATGGGCGATGGGCGCGACACCGCCCATGCGGCGCTGTTCCTGGCCTCCGACGAGGCCCGTTTCATCACCGGCACCGAGATTGTCGTCGATGGCGGCATGACCGCGCGCTGCGATTGAGGATTTAAGCATGACGACCCCGAAGCCGGACGGTCCGCCGCCGAACCCCAACCCGCGCAAGCCGGCTCTCGCATTGCCGCCCGGCGCCTGCGACGCGCATTGCCATATCTACGGCCCCTTCGACCGCTTCCCGCTGCCGCCCGAGCGCAGCTTCACGCCCAACGCGGCGCCCGAGACGGCGCTGCGCCGGTTGCACGACCATCTCGGCATCGCGCGGGCCGTGATCGTCCAGAGCCAGGGGCATGGCCTCGATCATCGCCCGCTGCTCGCCGCGCTGGCAGAGGGCGCGGGGCGCTATCGTGGCGTCGCGCTGCTGAAGCGCGATTGCACGGAAGGCGAGATCGCGGCGTTGGACGCTGCCGGCATCTGCGGCGTCCGCTTCAACTTCCTGACGCATCTCGGCGGCCAGCCCGATCTTGCGGCGATGCGAGAGATCATCGCCAAGGTCGCGCCGTTTCGCTGGCATGTCGCGATCCATGTCGCTGGCCATGACATCGTCACGCAGGAGCGCTTCATCGGCTCGATCGCGGCACCTGTCGTGGTCGACCATATGGCACGACCGCCCCTGGCGGAGGGGCCGGACGGGCCGAGCATCGTGGCGCTGAAGCGCCTCATCGACACGGGCCGCGTCTGGCTCAAGCTCAGCGGCGCCGACCGGCTGTCGGTTGCGGGGCCGCCTTTTCGCGACGCCTTGCCGATCGCGACGAGCCTTGCCCGGCATGCGCCCGAGCGCATGCTCTGGGGCAGCGACTGGCCGCATGTGAACCTGCATGGGCCGATGCCGGATGATGGCGACCTCGTCGATCTCTTGACGGAGATCGCGCCGGGCTCGCGCGAGCGCCAATTGATGCTGGTCGATAATCCCCAAGCCCTGTTCAACTTCGGCTGAACAGGACTTGGAGAGCCGCGTTCAGGCCAGTCCCTTGGCGATCAGCCTGGTCAGGCGATCGGAGAAGGCCTTGGCGTCGCTCGGCCGCTCGCCATCGAGGATGCGTGCCTCGTCGAGCAGCAGATGCGCGATGTCGCTGCGCAGCGGCTCATCCTGCGATCCGGCGAGGCGGATGATCAGCTCATGCTGCGGATTGACCTCGAGGACCGGCTTGTTGGCGCCGTCGAGGCGGCCGGCGGCGGAAAGCAGGCGCTCGAACTGCCGGTCGGGGCCCTTGTCGGTCGCAACGAGGCAGACCGCGCTGTCGGTCAAGCGGTCGGAGGCGCGGACATCCTCGACCTCGGCCGCCAGGGTCTGCTTCATCGCGCCAAGCAGCGCCGTGACTTCGGCGCTGGTTTCGAGCTGCGGCTTCGCCTCGCCGTCGAGCCGCGGGATCAGGCCGAGATCGGCCGCGCCCTGCGTCACGGATTTGAACGGCTTGCCGTCATGGTCGGGCGCGTTCGAGACCCAGAAGCTGTCGACAGGGTCGCTCAGCAGCAGGACCTCGATGCCGCGGGCGCGGAAGCCCTCGAGCTGGGGCGAGGCGGCAATGCGCGCGGGGTCGTCGCCAGCGATGTAGTAGATTGCCGTCTGGTTCTCCTTCAGCGCCGCGACATAGTCCTTGAGGCTGCGCCACGTGTCACTGGGAGTGGTCGTCTTGAAGCGCGCGAGGCCGAGCAATTGTTCGCGCCGCTCGAAATCCTCATAGAGGCCTTCCTTGATGACGGGGCCGAAATTCTCCCAGATCCCGGAGAAGGCCTCGCTATCCTGCTCCGCGAGCTTGCCGAGATCGGTGAGGATGCGGCTGGTCACGCCCTTCTTGATGGCGGCCAGCAGCGGGCTGTCCTGGATCATTTCGCGCGAGACATTGAGCGGCAGGTCGGCGGTGTCGACGAGGCCGCGCACGAAACGCAGATAGCGCGGCAGGAGCTCGGCTTCATCCGTGATGAAGACGCGCTTCACATAAAGCTTCATCCGGCCCTTGCGGTCGGCGTCGAAGAGATCGAACGGCTTGCCGCCCGGCACGAAGGCGAGCGCGGTGTATTCGTGACGCCCCTCGGCGCGGAAATGGATCGTTGCCGCCGGCTCATCGTACTGGCCCGCGACGCTGCGGTAGAAATCGGCGTATTCCTCGGGCTTGATCTCGCTTTTCGGCCGGGTCCAGAGCGCGGCTCCGTCGGCGAGCGAGGTTGGCTCAGTGCCGGGCTTCTCGATGAGGGAGATCGGCACCGGGACATGGCCGGACTGCGCCTTGACAATGCGCTCCAGCGTCCAGCGCTCGGCATAGCTCTTGGCGTCGTCGAGCAGCGAGAGGGTGACGCGCGTGCCGCGGGCAGGCGCCTCCTCCAGCGCGACTGGGGCGACGGAAAACTCGCCCTTGCCGTCGGAGGACCAGCGCCATGCCTCCTCGCTGCCGGCGCGGCGGCTGACGACCTCGACCTGGCCCGCCACCATGAAGGCGGAATAGAAGCCGACGCCGAACTGGCCGATGAGCTGCGCGCCCTCCTTGCCCTGCGCCGCCTCGACGCGATCCATGAAGGCGCGGGTGCCGGAGCGGGCGATGGTGCCGAGGGCATCGATCATCTCGTCGCGGGTCATGCCGATGCCGTTATCGGCGATCGAGAGCGTGCCGGCCTCGGCATCGGCGGCGATGGTGATCGCGAGCCTGGGATCGTCGCCGATCAAGTCCGGCCTGGCGATCGCCTCGTAGCGCAGCTTCTCGCAGGCGTCAGCCGCGTTGGAGATCAATTCGCGCAGGAAGACGTCCCGGTCCGAATAGACCGAATGCACCATCATATGGAGCAGGCGCGAGACGTCGGCTTCGAAACTGCGGTTCTCGGTGGTCGTGGCGGTCATGCTGAAAAGCTCTTTGAACGGATCATCGTCGCAGCGTGCGATTTGGCCGCAAAGTGGCGTGGTTTCAAGGTGCGTCAGGCCTTTTGCGGAGAGGTTGGAGTGATGCAGTCATCCCGCGCGCAGCGAAGTGCCGACGGTGTCCTCACCGCAGTCCTTATCCTGAGGAGCGCCGCAGGTGCGTCTCGAAGGATGGACCAGGAGGCTCCGCAGCCTCTGGAGCATCCTTCGAGACGCCGCTTCGCGGCTCCTCAGGATGAGGGCTGTGGTGAGATTGAGGAGTGTGTTCCCAAACAGCCTCTAAACACCTGCCTTGGCGCGCCGGGCGGCGTCGAGCTGGGTGATCGGGGCGCCCTTGGACACCGTTTTGTCCTTGCTGATCGAGAAGATCGCGACGAGGCGGTCGAGTTCCTGGATCTGCTCCGCCAGCATCGCCGCCGAGGCGACGCTCCGATCGGCGAGCGCAGCGTTCTGCTGGGTCATGCCGTCCATATGCGTCACGGCCTGGTTCATCTCCTCGATGCCATGCGCCTGTTCGCTCGATGCGGCCGATATCTCCGAGACATGGCCGGCCACCTGCCTGGAGGCGGCGACGATCTGTTCGAGCACCGTGCCGGCCGAGCGCACCAGCGTGGCACCCTGGACGACCTCCTGGGTAGAGGATGCGATCAGCGCCGTGATATCGCGCGAGGCTGCGCTCGACCGCTGCGCCAGGGTGCGGACCTCGCCCGCGACGACGGCAAAGCCCTTGCCGGCATCGCCGGCGCGCGCTGCCTCCACCGCCGCGTTCAGCGCCAGCAGATTGGTCTGGAAGGCGATGTCGTCGATCACCCGGATGATGTCGGAGATCTTGCGGCTGGCGCTTTCGATCCGCTCCATGGCGAGCACGGCGTCGCGCACGACGCCGCCGCCTTGCTCGGCGACCTCTGCCGCGCTGCCGGCGGCGAGCGCCGCTGTCGCCGCGAATTGGGCGCTGATTTTCACTGAAGCCGCGAGCTCCTCGGTCGTCGCGGCGGTCTCCTCCAGCGAGGAGGCCTGCTCCTCGGCGCGCTGCGACAGGTCCTCGGCACCGGATTTGATCTGACGCGCCGCCAGCGAGACCTGCGAGGTCGTCTGCTGGATGCCGGAGACGATGCCGGACAGGCGCAGGACCGTCTCGTTGATGGAGGCGTTGAGCTCGGCCAATCGCCCGCGATAGGGCGTCGAGACCGAGCGGGTCAGGTCGCCGCGCGCGATTGCGCCCAACACCTGCGAGAACTCGGTCAATGCCATGTCGACCACAGTGTTGATCTCATTGATGCCGCCGACCAGACGCTGCATCTCTGCGTCGTCATGGTCGATCTTCAGCCGGGCGCTGAAATCGCCGGCGGCGGCCGCCGCCACGACGGCGCCGACATCGTTGACGACGGCGATCATCGATTCCGTGCGGGCGGCGCGCTCGGCGGCAGCACGGCGCTCCTGCACCTCCAGGGTCCGGATCGTCTGGAGATTGTCGCGGAAGACCTCGAGTGCGGCGGCCATCCCACCGATCTCGTCGGAACGATCGCGGGCGGGAATCGGCGTTTCGAGCTCGCCTTCCGATATCTTGCCCATGGCCCGGGTGATCAGGCGCACCGGCACTGAGATCGAGCGGCCGACGAGGAAGGAGACGAGGCAGCCGACCAGGACGACGAACACGACGAGGATCAGGGCCGAGCGCGACGAGGCGGCCATGATCTCCTCGATCTCCGGGCCCGTGGTGCTGCTCCTGGTTTCCAGCGCGGCGGTCGCCTGCTTCAATTGCGCGGCGTTGTCCTCGCCTGTCTTGATCAGGGCCTGCGAGGCGTCGGCCTGGAGGCCCGCGCCCTTCAGCGTTGCGACGAGCTTGAGATAGGTCGCGACCTGCTCATCGAGCGAGCCGAGGACGGAGCCGATCTCGCTCCTTCCTGCCGCCGCCTTGGCGGCGACGAGATTGTCGAGGCTCGCCTTGCCGGCGCTCTCCGCCTCGTCGAGCTTGCCGGGGTCGAGCGAGAGCGTGAAGGCCTCGCCGGCAAGCCGGGCGTCGGCGAAGCTCGACTGCGCCTTGGCTATGCTGGCGGTGACCGCGGTCACGGTTCGGTATTGCTGGAAGAGCGCGAGCGAGGCGCGCGAGGACGAGATTGCGAGCCATCCCAGAAGCCCCGCCATCGCCAGGATGAACAGGAACCCAGTGGCGATCCTGGTCTGGATCGTCAGCGTCTTGAAGAACTCGCGCATCTCATCCTGCTCCGCGAGCGCGTCATGCTCGCATGTGCGGTTTCGCCCGGTTGTCGAAGGTGAAGTCAGCCCTGCTTCGAGGCTTCGTAGCGGGCCTTGTTCTCGGCGTTGGGCGGATAGAGCCCCGGCAGCGCGGCGCCGGCCTCGACCTCCTGCATGATCCAGGCTTCGAGACGCTCCTGTTCGGGCGAGGCCTCGAGCACGGCGTCGATCAGGGCGGCGGGGATCAGGACCGCGCCATCGTCATCGACGACGATGATGTCGTCGGGATAGACGGCGACGCCGCCGCAGGCGATCGGCTCCTGCCAGTTGACGAAGGTCAGGCCCGCGACGGAGGGGGAGCCGCCGCGCCCTGGCACCAGACCGGCAGGCCGGTGCCGAGCACCCCGGCGACATCGCGCACGACGCCGTCGGTGATCAGCGCGGCGACGCCCCTCTTGGCCATGCGCGCGCAGAGGATGTCGCCGAAGATGCCGGCATCGGTGACGCCCATCGCGTCGACCACGGCGATGCAGCCATCCGGCATCGCCTCGATCGCGGCGCGGGTCGATTTCGGCGAGGACCAGGATTCCGGCGTGGCGAGATCCTCGCGCGCCGGCACGAAGCGCAAGGTGAAGGCGCGCCCGACGAGGCGCGGCTGGCCCGGCCGCAGCGGCTTGGTGCCGCGGATCCAGACGTTGCGGAGCCCCTTCTTGAGCAGGATCGTGGTGAGGGTGGCGGTCGTCACCTTCGACAGGATTTCGATGATCTGGGCATTGGTCGCCATGGGGGAAGTCGCTTTCATGGGTGGTGGATGGGAATAGCGATCAGCCCGGCGCGCAAGCGTCGACGCAGCCGTCGATCAGATTGAGCCCGAGCAGGAATTCGGAGCTGAAGCGCGTGCGGATCAGCGGTTCGATGAGAGGGCGCGCCTCGAGGAAAGCCGCTTCCTGCGCGCGTGCCGCCACCGCCTCGGCATGGTCGACGGCGCGGAAGCGGAGCGCCGTTCCGGGGCGCGCCTGCGCGAGCCGGCCGAGATCGGGCCCGATGATCGTCGCGATCTTGGGATAGCCGCCGGTCGGTTGGCGGTCGGCCATCAGCACGATCGGCTGGCCTTCGCCGGGCACCTGGATCGCGCCCATGGCGATGCCGTCGGAGACGATGTTGAAGCCTTGCGCATGAGTGAGGGGCGGGCCTTCGAGGAAGCAGGCCATGCGGTCGCCCCGCGGCGAAATCCGCCAGGGGCCGGCTAGGAAGGCGGCGATCTGGTCTGGCGCGAAATAATCGTCCTGCGGCCCCATGATGACGCGGATCGTCTCCGCCGGCCGGTCGAGCATCGGCGCGACGATCAAGCCGGTCTCGACGCCGTCGGCGGCGTTCGCTGCGACAGCGATCCTGTCGCCGGCTGCGAGCGTGCGGCCGTTGAGGCCGCCGAGGCTGGAGCGGGTATGGGTCGAGGCGGAGCCGAGAGCCTTCGGCACGTCGAGGCCGCCCGTCACGGCGAGATAGCACCAGCTGCCGGCCTGTCCGGCGCGCAGCTTGAGCTTGGCACCGGGCTCGACGAGCGCGATGGTCGCGGGCGGCAGCGCCTGCCCGTCCAGTGCGATCGCGAACGCCCCGCCGGCGATGGCGACTGCCACGGGGGCGCCCTCGGCCGTGACCTCGATGCCGCCGAGCGAGACTTCGATCGCGGCGGCATCGGAGGGGTTTCCAAGCGCGCGGTTCGCAACCGCATGGGCGAAGGGGTCCATCGGGCCCGCGCCGGTGACGCCATAGCGCAGATAGCCGTGGCGGCCGCCATCCTGGATGGTCGCGCCAGGGCCGGCGGAAAGCAGGCGCAGCGCTGCCGTCATGGCGTGATCCTTCGGGCCACGACCTCGCCCGCCTGGACCCGTGCCTCCAGCGCCGCGAAGGTCGCAGCGTCGATCGGCTCGAAACGCAGATTGTCGCCGGGCTCCATCAGGAAGGCCTCGGGCCGCTCCGGTGCGTAGAGCCGCTCGGGCGTGCGCCCGACGACATACCAGCCGGTCGGCATGGCGAAGGTCGCGATGGCGCTGAGGCCGCCGCCGACGAGCACGGCGCCGGCCGCATGCGGCGGGCGCGGCTTGCTGCGCCGCGACACCGCAATGTCCTCGCTGAGGCCGCCGAGATAAGTGAAGCCCGGGGCGAAGCCATACATGTAGACGCGGTAGGTCGCGGCCACATGGCTGGTCACGATCTGCCCGGGCGAAAGGCTCATCACGCCGGCCATCTCCGCGAGATCCTCGCCATGGGGCGCCTCGTAGCAGCAGGGGATGGTCCAGAGGCTGGCGGTGCGTGTCCTGGCGACAGGGGCGGAGAGCCGCGCCGTTACCGCCTCGACCAGCGCCTGGCGGGCGATCCGCAGCGGGTCGTAATGGATCATGAGCGAGCGATAGGTCGGCACGAGCTCACGGATGCCGGCAGGCAGGTCGGCGCTCAGGACGGCGTCGAGCGCCAGCACGCGGTCGTTGATCGCGGGATCGACCACACGGCCGAACTCGACGACCAGCGCCGCCTCGCCGGCGTCGAGGAAGCGTGGCTGCACCGCGCCGGGATCGTCTTCCTGGTCGGGACCGTCTTGGCTCATCGGAAGGCGGCCAGGCGCAGGCCGGCCTGCTCCAGGGCCTGGCGCACGCGCCTTGCCGTGGCGACCGCATGGTCGGAATCGCCATGAACGCAGATCGAGTGGATCTGCGTCGGCAGGCGCTTGCCGGAAGCGGTGATGATCACGCCCTCGGTCACCATCTCGACCATCCGGCTGGCGGCTTCATCGGCATCCGCGATCAATGCGCCGGGCTTGTCGCGGGCGATGAGCTGGCCCTCATCGGTGTAGCCGCGATCGGCGAAGATCTCCTGATGGACGGCAAGCCCGGCAGCCTCGCCGGCCGCGACCTGCTCGGTCAGGGCGATGGCGAGCATGGCCAGGCCGGGATCGACCGCCTTGACCGCGCGCGCGATCGCATCCGCCACGCCGCGATCCTCGGCGGCGATGTTGCCGAGGGCGCCATGGGGTTTGACATAGCCGATGCGGTGGCCGGCATAGGCGGCGAGCGCCGCTGCCGCGCCGATCTGATAGGCGACGAGGCGTTCGATCTCGCCCGTCGAGAACGGAATGCGGCGGCGGCCGAAGCCCCAGAGATCGGGAAAGCCGGGATGGGCGCCGACCGCGACGCCGCGCTCGCGGGCGACGGTGAAGGCGCGCGCCATGATTTCCGGGTCGCCGGCATGCAGGCCGCAGGCGACATTGGCGGAGGTGACGACAGCCAGCATCGCCTCGTCATCGCCGCAGCGATAGGCGCCGAAGCCTTCGCCGAGATCGGAATTCAGATCGATCGAGAGCATCACATTTCCTCGCTCTTTCCGGCAGTTTGGCCGCGCGCTGGTCGGGGGAACACGAGCACGCGGCCAAGCGCCTAAAGCAGTTTCCGATCCGATCGGATCGTTCAACCGCTCTAGCTCTTTGTTTTAACGCGTTGTCTCCGCGCAAACGCTCCGCATTTGTCGCGGGGAAACCTGTGTCCACTTCGCTCAGCAACGCTTTAGATTCCGAGATAGGCCTTGCGGATGTCGGGGTTGTCGCGCACCTCGGCCGCCGTGCCGGAGAGGATGACCCGCCCGGTCTGCAAGACATAGGCACGGTCGGCGATCTCCAGGCTCTCGGCGAGGCGCTGCTCGACGAGCAGGACGGTGACGCCGGCCTTGCGGATGGCCAGCACCGCCTCGAAGATCTCGTCGACGAGCTTGGGCATGATGCCCTGCGAGGGCTCGTCGAGCATCAGGATGCGCGGCCGCGTCATCAAGGCCCGTCCGATGGCGAGCATCTGCTGCTCGCCGCCCGAGAGGGTAGAGGCGCGCTGCGGCAGGCGCTCCTTCAGGCGCGGGAAGAGCGTGAAGACCTGCTCCATGGGCTGCTCCCGGTCGGGACGCTTACGGTGCAGATAGCTGCCGAGCCGGAGATTGTCGGAGACCGACAGGCGCGGGAACAGGCGCCGGTTCTCAGGCACATAGGCGACGCCGCGCGCGGTGATCTCGTGCCCGGGCAGGCCGCTGATGCGCTCGCCGTCGAAGCTGACCTCGCCGGAGCGCGGCCGTTCCATGCCGGAGATGCTCTTGAGCAGCGTCGATTTGCCGGCCCCGTTGGCGCCGGCGACGACCACGATCTCGCCCTCGGCCACGGAGATCGAGATGTCCGAGATGGCGATCAGGCCGTCATAGGCGGTGGTCAGGGAGGAGACTTCAAGCAGCACGGTGTCTCTCCCCCAGATAGGCGGTGATGACGGCGTCGTTGCGGACGACATCGAGCGGCTTGCCCTCGGCGAGGACCATGCCGAGATTGAGCACCACGGCCCGGTCGACCAGCGGCATGACGATCTCCATGACGTGCTCGACCATGACCACGGTGACGCCCTGGTCGCGGACCTTGCGGACGAGCTCGACGCCGAGCCGCGCCTCGCTTGGCGTCAGGCCGGTCATGACCTCGTCGAGCAGCAGGAGTTTCGGCTTGGTCGCGAGCGCTCGCGCGACTTCGAGGCGGCGCTTCTCGGGTGGAGTCAGGTCACCGGCAGAGGCGCCGGCGCGATGGGCGAGGGCAGCGAACTCCAGCGTCTCATAGGCGATGTTGCGGGCCGCGGCCGCACTCCGCGCCCGGACGAAGCCGCCGACCATGACATTGTCCAGCACGCTCATCGAGTCGAAGGAGCGCGGGACCTGGAAGGTGCGGGCGATGCCGCGCTGGCAGCGGAGCGGGGCGGAGAGGGTGGTGATGTCCTCGCCCTCGAACAGGATATGCCCCTCATTCGGCGGGAAGGTCCCGGCGATGAGGTTGAACAGGGTCGACTTGCCGGCGCCGTTGGGGCCGATCAATCCGAGGATCTCGCCGCGCTGGACGGTGATCGAGACATTCGCATTGGCGACGAGGCCGCCGAAGCGCCGCGTCACGTTGTCGATGCTCAGCAGGGTGTCGGTGCTCATGACCGTACCTCGCGCTTCGGCTTGCGCTGGAACAGGCTGAGGATGCCCTCGGGCTTGGCCAGCGAGACGACCATGATCAGGCCGCCATAGATGATGAGGTCGATGCCCGAGCCGGAACCACCGAGATAGGAGCGCGTGATCTCGGTGAGCGGGATCAGGATGGCGGCGCCGACGAAGGGCCCCCAGAGCGTGCCGATGCCGCCAAGCACGGCAGGCAAGGCGAAGAGCAGCGAGAAGCGGAAGCTCATCACGCTTTCCGGATCGATATAAGCCAGGAAGCTCGCATAGAAGCTGCCGCCGACTGCGGTGAAGAAGGCGGAGACGGCCGCCGCCGCCATCTTGGAGTGGAAGATCTCGACGCCGAGGCTCTCGGCCGCTTCGGGATTGTCCTTCACGGCGCGCCACCAATAGCCCCAGCGCGAGCCTTCGATCAGGAAGGTGACGAACCAGGTGACGGCCAGCAGGCCGAGCGCGAGATGGACGTAAGGCACCTTGTCGCGGGCGAATTGCAGCGTCCACCAGCTGTCGGAGCCGAACGGCCACTGGATGCCGAGCGCGCCGCCGACGAAGTCCCAGTTATGGATGAGCAGCAAACCGATCTCGGCGATGACGATGGTCGCGATGGAGAAATAATGGCCCTTGAGCCGGAAGCAGGGATAGCCGAGCAGGAGCGCGACCGCCGCCGAGAGCACGCCGCCGACCAGCATGCCGCCCCAGGGCACGATGCCATAGCTGACGAACAGGACAGAGGTGGCGTAGGCGCCGATGCCGAAATAGAGCGCGTGGCCGAGCGAGATCTGGCCGCAATAGCCGCCCAGGATGTTCCAGCTCTGCGACACGGCGGCGTAGAGCAGGGTCAGGATCAGGACGTTCTGGAGATAGACGTCGCGGACGATGAAGGGCGAGGCCGCGACGGCTGCGAAGACGAAGGCAGCTGTGAGGAGCTGCTTGCGCCGCTGCGGCAGCATGCCGGCCGTGCGGGGAGGGGAAAGCGCGTCTGCTGTCATGGTCAGAGCTTTCCGAAAAGGCCGCTGGGTCGCACGAAGACGACGCCGAGATACAGCATGTAGATGCCCAGCGACTTCATCGCCGGCGGCAGGATGGCGGCGGTCAGCGCCTCGACGAAGCCGACGATGATGCCGGCGACCAGCGCGCCGAAGACGCTGCCGAAGCCGCCGAGCGCAACCGTGACATAGGCGATCAGGCCGAAGGTCGCGCCGACCTGCGGGTGGATGTAGTAGAAGATCGCAAGCACCGCGCCAGCCAGGCCGACGAGCGCGGCCCCTAGGCCCCAGCCCAGCGTGAAGACACGGTTGCGGTCGATGCCGACAAGCGCGACCGCGCCCTGGTCCTCGCGGGTCGCCTCGAGCGCCTTGCCGAAATCGGTGCGCGACATCAAGAGATAGAGGCCGCCGAAGGCCGCGATCGAGACCAGCCCGCCGAAGATCTGCGGCAAGGGCAGGAAGACGCCACCGAGTTCGAGCGTCTTGCCGCCCAGCCAGGAGTTGCCGATGCTGCGGTAGTCGGGCGTCAGGAAATACTGCGCGGCGCCCTGCAGAAGGGTGGCGAGACCGAAGGTCGCGAAGATTTGCACCATGCCCTGATTGGCCTTGGCCCGCATCGCGAAGCGCACGACGCCGAGATAGACCACCGCGCCGACGCCGAAGAGCACGGCGACGACGATGGGCATGAGCAGGACGGGATCGAGGGAGGTCAGGAACACCAGCCCGAAAGCCACGTACATTGCCGTCATCAGGAACTCGCCATGGGCGAAGTTCACGACATCCATCAGGCCAAAAATGAGCGAGAGGCCCACTGCGATCAGGGCGTAGATGAGCCCCATCAGCAGGCCGCTCGCAAGCACTTGAGCCAGTGCTTGCGCCGTCATGTGAATTTCCTTCCGCCTGTGGAGCGTCAGCCGTTCATCGGCCAGATCGCACCGGCGATCGCGACATCGGTCGGGAAGATCGTGACGAACTTGCCGTCGACATATTGCAGCAGGACGGGGCTCGCATCGGGGTTCTGGCCGTCGGCGCCGTAGCGCACGCGCGCCCAGGGCATGATCGTGCTGGTGCCGGGGATGTCGGTCGCGGCCAGCGCGTCGCGCACCTTGGCGCCGTCGGTCGTGCCGGCGCGGTTGATCGCCTCCGCCAGCAGCAGCAGGCCCATGAACTGGCGCGAGCTGTTATCGTTGAAGTCGCGGGTCGAGCGCGCCTTGAACATGTCGTTCACCGTGGTGATGAACGGGCGTTTGGCCGCCAGATCGAGCGAGAAGCTGGCGCGGGTGATCGCGCCGCGCAGCTTGTCGCCGACCGCGTCATAAGTGACCTGCTCCGAGAAGCCGCTCGCCTGGGCGACCAGGTTCTTGGGTTTGTAGCCGAGCTCGGCCGTCGTCTTGACGAGCAGCATCGCGTCCGTGGTGTAGGAGGACGGCATCAGCACGTCGGGATCTGCGGATTTGAGCTGCTGGACCTCGGCGGTCAGCGAGGGCGAATTGGTCCGGTATTTGACGTCGGCCGCGATCTTGTAGCCGCGCTCGGTGGCGAGTTTGCGCTGGACGTTGGAGGAATCGACGCCGAAGATCGTGTCCTCGAAGAAGAGCGCGACAGTGTCGATCTTCTTGCCCTTGGCCTTCTGCGCATCGAAGAAATCGAACATCGCGGCCGAGAACATCTCGTCCTGCGCGGCCGGGCGGAAGAAGAACTTCATGCCGCGGCGCTGCAGGCTGGGCGAGGAGGAATCGGCGCAGAGGAACGGCACGCCGTAGCGCTCGGTGACAGCGCTCACCGTGGCGGAAACCGAGGACTGGTAGCAGCCGATGATGGCGGAGACCTTTTCCTGGGTGATCAGGCGCTCGGCCTCGGCGCGGCCCTTCTGCGGGTCGGCCTGGTGGTCGGCGAAGACCAGTCGCAGCTTGGCGCCGCCAAGCGCCGAGAGGCCTGCGCCCCTGGCGCCGATCAGGTCGAGCGCATGGTCGTTATTGACGATGTCGAGCGCGGTCTCGAAGGCGTGCCTGGCGTCGATGCCGACCTGGGCGCTGGCGCCCGACATCGGATAGATCACGCCGATGACGACCTCGCGGGCCGCCTGGGCCTGGACCGCCCCGGCGAAGCCGGCAGCAGCGGCGAAGGACATGGCGGAGGCTCCGCCGAGCAGCAGTTCTCTACGATTCATGATGTAACCCCTCTTCGTGATGGATGGGCTCTTCGGCCCCTTGTTTGGATCTCTCGCAGTCCGGTCTTCAGATGATCGCGAACTCCGTGTTGCGGCGGTCGGTCACCAGCATGCAGCCAGGCGCATGGGTGATGGCGAAGGACGGCTTGACCTCGGCGATGACCGATTGCGGTGTGACGCCGCAGGCCCAGAACACGGGGATCTCGTCGGGCAGGACCTCGACCGGGTCGCCATAATCGGGCTTCGACAGGTCGCGGATGCCGATCTGCTCGGGATGCCCGATATGGACGGGGGCGCCGTGCACGGCGGGGAAGCGGGAGGTGATCTGGATGGCGCGGATGGCCTGGGCCGGCTTCAGCGGGCGCATCGAGACGACCATCGGCCCGGAGAAGCGGCCCGCCGGCGTGCAGGGAATGCTGGTGCGGAACATCGGCACGCGGATGCTGCGCTCGACATGGCGCAGCGGGATGCCCTCGTCGAGGAGCGCCTCCTCGAAGGAGAGCGAGCAGCCGATGACGAAGGAGACGAGATCGTCGCGCCACCATTCGCTGACATCGCCGGTCTCCGTGACGAGCTCGCCGTCCTTCCAGACGCGGTAGCCGGGAAGGTCGGTGCGGATATCGAGGTCGCGGCCGAGCACCGGAACCTTGGGGCTGCCGACATCGGAGACGCCGATGATCGGGCAGGGGCGCGGATTGGCCTGGCAGAAGCGCAGGAAATCGGCGGCGAGATCGGCGGGCAGGACGGCAAGGTTGCCCTGGACGAAGCCTGGCGCCAGGCCGGAGGTGTTGCCTGAGAGCGAACCATCGCGGCAGGCCAGCCGGATCGCCTGCGCGGCGGTGATGTCGCTGGAGCCCTGGGCGGTCGCGGAGGGAGTGATCTCATTCATCGTGCTCATGGTCCCTTCCTGCCGGTTGCGGTCCGATTGGCACATCGTTGCGTCAGCCCGTCCAATCTTGAATCGGGATCGACGGCGATAAGCTCCAATTATAGAAGCCCCGGCGAGCCGAGCGGCGCCCGCAAGGGTTTGAGAAACTTCGCATAAAGGCCAGCGCGCCCTGGCGGGCGCACCGGGCTGAACGGCAGGTGAGGCAGGCTTAGTTTGACGGCCCCACACCAAAATGAAAGACGTGTTTCTTCGCTTTCGGTTTTAAGAGAATCTGCAAATGGAGACGCGTTTCCTCCAGACTTTGCTGACGGTGGTGGAGACGGGCTCGCTGACGCGGACCGCGCGCCTGCTGAACGTGACGCCATCGGCTGTGGTGCAGCGGATCAAGGCGCTGGAGGACGAGATCGGCTCGCCGCTGATCCAGCGCTCCGGCAATGCGATGGGACCGACGGCGGCCTGCGCCGCGATCCTCGCCGATGCGCGCCTGATCGTCAGCGCGGCCGGCGACATCAAGGCGGCAGCGTCCGGCCCGCTCGATGTCGGCCTGCTCAGGATCGGGGTGATCCATACCGTGCTGAGCGGCCTGCTGCCCGACATCTTGCTGGCGCTGAAGCGCAACCGGCCGGGAATCGAGCTCTACATCCTGCCCGGCACCTCGACGGATCTCTATCCGAAGCTGCTCGACGGCACGCTCGATGCCGTGATCGCCATCAAGCCGAACTTCAACCTCCCGAAAACGCTCGATTGGCTGTTGCTGCGGCAGGAGCCGCTCCTGGTCATCGCGCCGAAATGGACCACGGAGGGCGATCCGGTCGTCATCCTGAAGAACGAACCCTTCATCCGCTACGACCGGAACCATTGGGGCGGACGCACGGTCGATCAGTTCCTGCGGGCGCAGCGCATCCGCCCGCGTGAGCAGTACGAGCTGGATTCGATCGAGGCGATCACGGTGCTGGTCGACCGGGGGCTGGGGGTGTCTCTGATCCCCGACTGGCTGCCGCCCTGGCCCCAGGGCGTTTCCGTTCGCAAGATCGCCATCCCGGACGCGCCCTTCCGCTCCATCGGATTGCTCTGGCCGAAGGTGTCGCGGCGCCTGCCATTGATCCGGGCCTTCGCCGAGGAGGCTGCTATCGCGGCAGCAGTGAAGAACGAAGCGACGTTCCGCGCTCCCGCGACAAGGGGCCGGGCAGCGCAGGCAAGCTGAGCCGGCGAGTGATTGCGATCAGGCGCCGGGCGCGGCTTCGAACTGGCGCGCGACCTCTTGGGCGAGCTCGGCCATGGGCTGGGCCAGTCCGCCCATCAGCGCCAGGGGGAAGGCGGCCGTGAAGACGAGGTCTGGCACGGTGAGCGAGGTCTGGACGATGCGCAGGCGTCCTTCCGACAGCTCCTTCTGGACGACGATGGGCGGAATCACGCTGAGCCCGATCCGGTCGAGCGTCATCCGGACGATGGTGGTGAGCGAGGAATTCCCGAAGATGCGCGGCGGCGGCAGGCTCGGATCGTTCAGCGCCTCGCGCAACCGAGGGTAGGGCGAGGTCGCCTTGGGATAGGTGATGATCGGGAAATTCCGGATCCGTGCGAGGCTCAGCGGTTCCTCGCCTATGTCGAGATCAGGGGAGGCGATGAAGGCGAGCGGATAGGCGCACAATTCGCGATTGGCCATGGTGGGATCGCCAAGCGGGCCGAGCAGGAAAGCGAGGTCGAGCTCGCCGCGCCCGAGCAGGTCGCGCATGGTCGGCGAGACATCGACCGTGAGGTCGATGACGATGTTGGGATAGACAGCATGCGCCCGCTCCATGAAGCGGCTCAGCCAGGTCTGCGCGATCGTCTCCGAGACGCCCAATCGCAGGATGCCTTTCATGGCGACGGTGGAGCCGACATCGGCGACCATTTCCGTGCGCAGCAGCAGGAAGCGCTCGGCATAGTCGACGAGCTTGCGGCCCTGATGCGTCAGGCTGATCGAGCGCGAATTGCGCTCGAACAATTTGACGCCGAACTCAGCCTCGAGCGCGGCGATCCTCTGGGAGACGGCGGGCTGCGTCGTGTTCGCGCGCTCGGCGGCCTTACTGAAGCTGTTCAGCTCCGCGACCCAGTAGAACAGCTCGAGGCTGCGAAAATCCGTCATGTTCGCTGAGCGTCTCCAGGCATCGAGGCAAAGCGGCCGAAACACAGGGAAGCCGGATTGGCGACTTCCGCCTTTTTGCTAGAGCAGGATGCGAAAAAGCGGGCACCGGTTTTTCGCATTGATCCTGCTCTAACTCTAGGATGAGAGACGGATTCAGGCTTCAGCACAAGCCAGGGTGAGGGTCACGGAGATGGCCTGCGCGGCGAGCCTGCTACTTCACCTGCCGCCAGTCGCCACGATCGCCCTTCCAGTTGACGGAATGCCCGAGCGCCCTGAGCACCGAGGCCCGCAGCGTGCGCACCAGGCCTGCCCATTCCAGGGCGGAGATGCCGTCGACCGCCGGCTCCGGCGCCATGAACATGCCGTCCACGCCGCCGCCCGCGACGCATTGCTCGATGCAGCGAACCTCCAGCTCCGGTTCATGGAAGACGACTTCGTTCTGGAGCAGGGCCGAAAGCGCGGCGATGATGCCGGTCGCGCCCCAGTTCGAGACATTGGCAACGACGAGATGGCTGGCCGCGGTTGCCGCAGCCACGCCGCCGCGTCCCGGGATGCCGCAATCGGCGGCCTTCGGTGAAAACCGCGGCAGATCCTGCGCGATCACGCCCATGCCGAGTTCGTTGCCGCCGTCGCCGATGCCGATGAAGGGCAGGCCGAGCTCCTTGCCGGTCCGGAAGAGATAGTCGAGATCGCCGACCATGCCGTCGAGCGGCCGGCCACCCAGGCCGTGATAGAGCCCGTTGGCGTTGCAGCCGGGACGCTCGATCGCGATCAGCAGGCTCGGCCGGGTCCGCTCCAGCAGGTCGTCGCTGACGGCGCGGCTGCCCTCGGCATCCTTGGGAATCGTGCGGATATAGACAGGGCGCAGGAAGGCGATCGGCTCGATGACGCCCGAGGCGGGGAAGGGCATGGGGGCGAGGCCGGCGCCGAGGCAGGTCTGGCGCATCATCGCCTCCCAATCCTCGTCGACGACGATCACGCTCTCGACGCCAAGCCCGAGAAACAACGCCCGCGCCAGCAATGCTGCGCCGACCGGACCATCGGTCTCCGGCACGCCGCCGCCCTCGGGAAAGCCCGTCGCGATCAGAACGGGCCCGCCCTTCTGCTTGATCGTGCGCAGGATGATCTCGGCCGCGCCCATGCAGATCGGCCCGGGCTGGCGCTGGGCCAGCGCCGCATGGATGTTGCCGATCAGGCCGACGCCGGTGAGGTCGATCGTCATGAACTGGTCGATGGTCGCGGCAACGCGGCCATAGAGCGGTGAATCACTTGAAAGCATGCGAAGTCCGGTTCTCTAGGAAGGGCGCCGATGTCGGGCGGGCTCAGTCGGCGATGCAGGCGCTGAACTTGTCGTGGTCGACATTGCCGCCGCTGAGCACGAGCGCGACGGTCTTGCCGGCGACATCGAGCTTGCCGGCAAGGATCGCCGCGAGCGGAGCGACGCCGCCGGGCTCGACCACGAGCTTGGTCAGGTCGTAAGCGACGCGCATGGCATGCCGGACCTCGGCATCGGTGACGGCGATGCCGCCTGCGAGCAGGGCCTGGTTGACGGGGAAGGTCAGTTCGCCCGGGATCTGCACCTGCAGCGCATCGCATAGGCTCTTGGCGCCGGGCGCATTGCCCTCGCGGCGGCCGGAGGCGAGTGAGCGGATCGTATCCTCGAAGCCGGCGGGCTCGACGCAATAGACCTGGGTCGCGGGCGAGACGGCGTTCATCGCCACCGCGGTTCCCGCCGCGAGGCCGCCGCCGCTGCAGGCGACCAGCATGAGGTCGATCGCGGCGCCGAGCTCGCGGGCCTGTTCGACCAGTTCGAGCGCGACCGTGCCCTGGCCCGCCATGATGTCTGGATCGTCATAGGGCGGAATGATCACGGCGCCGGTCGCGCGAGCGATCTCGGCGCCGATCTCCTCGCGCACCTCGGTCAGCCGGTCATAGAGGCGCACGGTGCCGCCAAAGCGCTCGGCGCCTTCGATCTTGGCGCGCGGTGCGTCGGACGGCATCAGGATCGTCGCCTTGATGCCGTGACGGGCCGCCACGGCCGAAATCGCCAGAGCGTGATTGCCCGAGGACCAGGCGACGATGCCGCCGCGCCTTTCCTCCGGTGTCATCCTGGAGACGCGGTTGAGGGCGCCGCGGAACTTGAAGGAGCCGGTGACCTGCAAGGTTTCCGCTTTTAGCAGCACGCGTGCCGACAAGCGTTTGTCGAGCTCGTCATTACGGATCAGAGGCGTCCTGACAGCTTTCCCGCAGATGCGGCTGGCGGCGGCTTCAATATCGGTAAGATCGATACTGAGCGTTGCATTGCTATTCCGGGCAGTCTTGTTCGCCGAGTCGAGCACGTCTTCATCTCCGATTTAAACGGAGACGCTAGTCGAGGCGGCGTATCAGTCAAATTCTATCTGTTTATTCTCTGGGATAAGCTGGACTTATTCGAGATTAGAAGCTGTCATCCTGAAAGGCTGAGCTGAAGTGAAATGAGCGCCATCAAGGACCTCCGATCGCTTGCCTTACCCGCGTCGTCATCCTGGACAAGCCGCGCAACGGCGCAGCTCCGGGATCCATCGTAGGGCTCTGCAGCTCTACGATGGATCCCGGGTCGAAGCTTCGCTTCGCCCGGGATGACGGTGCGCAGGAGATTGAGGCGGCGCCATTGCTTGATGCCCGTTTTGCGCCGTTTCGCGGTCAAATCACGAATTCGCGTGCGTGTTTTTTCTAGTTTGTAATTATTATAAGGAAAAAACATAGAAATTGACAGCTTCCGGCTCCGGGAATCTAAGCCTCGATACTTGGTCCGCCTCCCCCACAGGACCGGAGTTGCAGAGGTTGTCATGACACTGATGCCGTCTTCCCTGATGCGCGCCGCCGCGCTCGCCTTGATCCTGTCCGGCGCGTCGCACGCCGCCCGCGCCGCCGATGAGGGCATCACGGTCTATAATGCGCAGCATGAAAGCCTGACCAAGGCCTGGGCCGACGGCTTCACCAAGGAAACCGGCATCAAGGTGACGATCCGCAAGGGCGGCGACACCGAACTCGCCAACCAGATCGTCCAGGAAGGTGCGGCTTCGCCCGCCGATGTCTTCGTCACCGAGAATTCGCCGGCGATGGTGCTGGTCGAGAAGGCTGGTCTGTTCGAGACCTTGCCCAAGGACGTGCTGGCGCAGGTGCCGGCGAATTTCCAGCCGGCGAGCGGGCGCTGGGTCGGCGTCGCGGCGCGCAGCACCGTCTTCGCCTATGACGTGCGCAAGCTGAAGGAGAGCGACCTGCCGAAGTCGCTGCTCGACCTTGCCGACGCGAAGTGGAAGGGCCATTGGGCCGCCTCGCCCTCGGGCGCCGACTTCCAGGCGATCGTCGGCGCGCTGCTCGAGCTCAAGGGCGAGACGGTCACGGCCGAATGGCTCAAGGCGATGAAGGCGAACTCCACCGCCTATCGCGGCAACAGCGTCGCCATGAAGGCGGTCAATGCCGGCGAGGTCGATGGCGCGGTGATCTACCATTACTATTATTTCGGCGATCAGGCGAAGACGGGCGAGAACAGCGGCAATGTCCGGCTGCACTATTTCCGCAACGGTGATCCCGGCGCCTTCCTCAGCACGTCGGGCGCCGGCGTGCTGGCTTCGAGCAAGCATAAGGAGCAGGCCGAGGCTTTCGTGAAATGGATGACCGGCAAGCACGGCCAGGCCGTGCTGCGGGATGGCGACAGCTTCGAATACGCCATCGCCACGGGCGCGGAATCAAACCCGAAGCTGGAGCCGATCGCGCAATTGCAGGCGCCGAAGGTCGAGCCTTCCAAGCTCGACAGCAAGAGGGTCTCCGAATTGATGACGGCGGCCGGGCTGCTCTGAGGTTTCGGTCATAAAGGGCGACGGCGTGACTCGTGTCGCGTCGTCGCCCCGCTTCTTCTTTTAGCTGGTTCGATAGCGTTCATGTCTGTGCAGGCGCAGCCCTTGCGAGCCTATCCCGTCATCGCGACGAGGCCCTTGCCGCTGCGCCGCGTCCGGCAGCTCGCGGCCAAATCCCTGTTCGGGCTGGCGGCGCTGGTTTCGCTCCTCACGCTGCTGCCGCTTGGTTTCATCCTCTGGATCACGGTCCAGACCGGCTGGGAGACGGCGTCCACCCTGATCTTCCGGCCGCGCGTCGGCGAATTGCTGGTCAATACCGCGCTGCTCGAAGTGCTGACCCTGCCGCCCTGCATCGTACTGGCGGTGGCGCTCGCCTGGCTGACCGAGCGCAGCGACGTGCCGGGCGCGCGGCTCTGGTCCTGGCTCGCAGTCGCGCCGCTGGCGATCCCGGCTTTCGTGCAGTCCTATGCCTGGGTCGGTGTCGCGCCGGGGATGCACGGGCTTTTCGCCGCGGTTTTCGTCTCGGTTCTGGCCTATCTGCCCTTTCTCTATCTGCCCGTCGCGGCGCAGTTGCGCCGCCTCGACCCGGCGATGGAAGATGCCGCCGCTTCGCTCGGGCTCACGCCCTGGCGGGTGTTCCTGCGTGTCGTGCTGCCGCAATTGCGGATCGCGCTCTGCGGCGGTTCCTTGCTGATCGGCCTGCATCTGCTCGCCGAATACGGCCTCTACGCGATGATCCGCTTCGACACCTTCACCACCGCGATCGTCGATCAGTTCCAGTCGAGCTATAACGGGCCGGCTGCGAACATGCTGGCGGGCGTGCTCGTGCTCTCCTGCCTCGGCCTGCTCGGGCTCGAACTACTGATCCGGGGCGATGCGCGCTATGCCCGGGTTGGCTCCGGCGCACCGCGCCCGGCCTCGCGCCGCCGTCTTGGGCGGGCAGGCTGGGCTTCCATGCTCCTGCCGCTCGCGCTGAGCGGGCTTGCACTTGGCGTCCCGGCCTATGCGCTCGGCCGCTGGCTCATCGCCGGCGGCAGCGAGATCTGGCAGGCGCGGGAGCTGGCCGCGGCCTTCGGCGAAACCTTGCTCTATGCCGTGGGCGGGGCGCTGGCGACGACGCTTGCAGCGATCCCGATGGCCTGGCTTTCGGTGCGCGTGCCGGGTCGGTTGCAGCGGATTCTCGAAGGCTGCCACTACTATGTCGGCGCCTTGCCCGGCGTCGTGGTCGCGCTCGCCCTGGTCACGATCACGGTCAGGGTCGCCTTGCCGCTCTACCAGACGGTTGCGACCGTGCTGCTTGCCTATGGCTTGATGTTCCTGCCGCGCGCGCTGGTGGGCCTGCGCGCTGGCATCGCGCAGGTGCCGGTCGAACTGGAGCGCGCGGCGATCGCGCTCGGGCGCAGGCCGGTCGGTGCGATCCTTTCGGTGACGATGCGACTTGCGGCTCCGGGCGTCGCCGCCTGCATGGCGCTCGTCGCCATGGGCGTCACCACCGAATTGACGGCGACATTGATGCTCGCGCCCAATGGCACGCGCACGCTCGCGACGGAGTTCTGGGCGCTGACGAATGAGCTCGACTATGCGGCAGCCGCGCCTTATGCGGCGCTGATGATCGCCTTATCCTTGCCTTTGACGGCGCTCCTGCATGCGCAATCGCGACGGGTGGCCGGACAGTGAACCTTCTCGACGTCACCGGCCTTAGCAAGCGTTACGGCCCGCAGATCGCGCTGGATGGCGTCGATCTCACCGTGCCGGCGCGCAGCCGCACGGCGATCGTCGGCCCCTCCGGCTCGGGCAAGACCACGCTGCTGCGCATCATCGCCGGTTTCGATGCGCCTGATGCCGGCCGCGTGAGGCTGAACGGCCAGGTGCTCGCGGATGGGCCATTGATCGCGCCGGCGCATCTGCGCGGCATCGGCTATGTGCCGCAGGACGGGGCGCTGTTTCCGCATCTAAGCGTGGCCGAGAATATCGGCTTCGGGATCGAGGTCGGCGATCCGGAGCGCGACCTGCGGGTCAGCGAGCTGATGGAGATGGTCGAGCTCGACCGCGCCATGCTGCGCCGCCGCCCGCATGAACTCTCCGGCGGCCAGCAGCAGCGCGTGGCGCTGGCCCGGGCGCTGGCGCGCCGACCGGCGCTGATGCTGCTCGATGAGCCGTTCTCTGCGCTCGACACAGGCTTGCGCGAGGCGGTGCGCAAATCGGTGATGCGGGTGCTGCGCCAGGCCGGCATCACCGCGATCATGGTGACGCATGACCAGGCCGAGGCCTTGTCCTTCGCCGATCAGGTTGCGGTGCTGCGAGGCGGGCGGCTGATGCAGGTCGGTGCGCCGGGCGCGCTCTACTGGCAGCCGAAGGACCGCGAGACGGCGCTCTTCCTCGGCGATGCGACCATGCTGGAGGCGCAACTGGGCGAGGGTTTCGTCGATTGCGCGCTCGGGCGCATTCCGGCCGAGACCGGCGAGCGGCGCGGCCCCGGCGAGATCATGCTGCGGCCGGAGCAGATCAGCCTTTCGCCAGCCGCGACCGGCCCCCAGGAGACTGCCGCCTGTCATGGCGAGGTCGAGGAGGTCGAGTTCGGCGGAGCGCTCTGCGCCATCACCGTAGGGGTCGGATTCGAGGAGGCGCGGATACGCGTCCTCGTCCGCTCGCCGGGCCGCGATCTGCCTCTGCCGGGCGCGCGCGTCCGGCTCTCCGTACACGGCGGCGCGCATATCCTCGAGCGGTAGAGTTCGCGACCGGTAACGCCATCCAACCGTGCCTTCGATGCAGGCGGTTCGATAAATTGCTCATGAAATAGGCTGGCATTGCCATCGTGCATACAAGATGCATGTAATCTGGCCAAGGGCCTGCTGCAGCGTGCATCGACGCGCTTCATTCGGCAAGCGCTGTCGATCGCGAGCTGGGCGCCGTTTCCAGCGCGAACGGGCGGCAATCACAGCAAAATCGGCTTCTGCCAAACTGCGAGCGCTTCAAACGATGTCGGTTTCCGCCGCCATCGCCGTGCTTTCGAGTGCGGTTTGGAGCGGCACGCTCTGTGCATGAGGGAGGGTGTCTTTCCGCCGCCGGCGCCGTTCCAGGGCTGCTGGCGCGTGCCAGCCTGTCCGCGCATCGAGGGATCGCTCCATGACAATCACACGCCGCACCGCCATCGCTGCTGGCCTCAGCCTGCCCCTCGCTGCCCGGGGCGGGGCCGCGCAAGCCCAGGCGCCGAGCCGCAGCGAGACGCTGCTCCTGGTGCAGGAATACGGCCCCAACAGCCTGGACATGCAGGGCATCGGCTCGTCGCAGCCGGTCAATGGCGTGGCGCTGAACTGCTATGATCGGCTGCTGCGCTTCAAGCCGGTGCCGATTCCGGGCGGCGGCGGCAATACGATCGCGATGGGTGAGCTCGAGGGCGAGCTGGCGGAAAGCTGGCAGCTTGCCTCCGACGGCATGAGCTGCACCTTCAAGCTGCGCGACGCCACCTTCCACTCCGGGCGCAAGGTCACCGCCAAGGACGTCAAATGGTCGCTCGACCGCGCGGTCTCGATCGGCGGTTTCGCTACGACGCAGATGAATGCCGGCTCGCTGGAGAAGCCCGAGCAGTTCGTCGTGATCGACGACAAGACGCTGCGCATCGACTTCATCCGCAAGGACAAGATGACGCTGCCTAACCTGGCCGTCACCATCCCGTTCGTGTTCGACTCCGAACTTGCCATCAAGAATGGCGGCGACGACCCCTGGGCCAAGGACTACCTCAAGAACAACATCGCAGGCTCCGGTGCCTACAAGGTCGAGAGTTGGAAGCCCGGCGTCGAGACGATCTATGTCCGCAACGACGCCTGGACTTGCGGCAAGCTGCCGAGCCTGCGCCGCATCATCGCGCGCGACATCGCCTCGCCCTCGACCCGCCGGGCCCTGATCGAGCGCGGCGATGCCGACATCTCCTATGGTCTGCCGCCGAAGGACTTCAAGGATCTGGCCGATGCCGGCAAGGTCAATGTCGTCGGCGTGCCGATCCCCAACGGCGTCTGGGGCTGCTATCTCAACACGCAGGTCGGGCCGTTCAAGGATGCGCGCCTGCGCCAGGCGGTCGCCTGGGTGATGCCTTATGAGAAGATGCTGCAGGCCTCGTTGTTCGGCCGCGGCGTCGACATGTCCGGCGGGCCGGAGACGCCCAAGGTCGCCTGGCCGCAACCCTTCCCCTACAAGACCGATGTCGCCAAGGCGAAGGCGCTGGTCGATGCCGCCGGCGGTGGCTTCTCGACCACACTGCTGTTCGATGCCGGCAATGCGACGGTGGCCGAGCCCATGTCGGTGCTGATCAAGGAGGCGCTCGCAACCATCGGCATCAATGTCGAGATCTCGAAGGTGCCCGGCGCCAACTTCCGCGGCGAGATCCAGAAGAAGACCAACCCGATGGTCCTCAACCGCTTCGCCGGCTGGCTCGACTATCCCGACTATTATCTGTTCTGGACGATGCACGGCAACAATTCGATCTTCAACATCGCCGCCTACCAGAACCCGGCGCTGGACAAGCTGGTCGACGAGGCCCGCTTCACCGCCGACAAGGCGACCTACGACAAGAGCGTCGTCGAGTTCATCAAGCTGGTGAACGTCGAGGTGCCGATGGTGCCGATCGCCCAGCCGACCCATGACGTCGCCATGCAGAAGTCGATCGGCGGCTATCAGTTCCAGCCCTGCCGCGAGCCGGATTTCCGCTACCTGACGAAGGGGTGAGCGGTCTCTTCGTCATGCTCGGGCTTGTCCCGAGCATCTCCTGATAGAGATTCTCGGGTCTGCGCGGAGTTTATCCTTGGGCCGGCCAAAGCCGGACCCGAGGGCTTCGCCCGAGAATGACGACACGGTTCCGAAACCTGTTGAAGGAGGCCAAGCCATGCTCAAGATGATCGGCCAGCGCCTTATGACGACCATCCCGTCGATCATCGGCGTGATCATCGTCACCTTCCTGCTCACACGGGTCCTGCCGGGCGACACCGCCGCCTATTTCGCCGGGCCCGCGGCGTCGCCCCAGGCCATCGCCGAGATCCGCGGCAAGCTCGGCCTCGACCGACCGCTGCCGGTGCAGTTCGCGTCTTACGTCACGGCGCTGGCGAAGGGCGATCTCGGCCAGTCGCTGACGACCGGCCAGCCTGTGACCAGGGACATTGCCGCGCGGCTGCCGGCCTCGGCCGAGCTGACATTGGCCGGCTTGCTCCTCGCCATGGCGGTGGCGCTGCCGCTGGGTGTGCTGGCCGCGGTGAAGCAGGGCTCCTGGATCGATCATCTCTGCCGGATCGTCGCGACGGCGGGCGTCTCGTTGCCGGTGTTCTTCACCGGGCTCTTGCTGGTCTATGTCTTCTACTTCCTGCTCGGTTGGTCTCCGGCGCCGCTCGGGCGGCTCGATGTCTTCGCCTCCGAGCCGCCTGGCGTCACCGGCTTCCTGCTGATCGACATGCTGCTCGCGCGCGATCTTGAGGGTTTTCGCGCCGCCTTCTCGCAGCTCATCCTGCCGGCCGTGACGCTCGCCATCTTCTCGCTCGCGCCGATCACGCGGATGACGCGTGCCTCGATGCTGGCGGTGCTCGGCGCCGATTTCGTCCGCACGGCGCGCGCCAGCGGCCTGACCAATAGCAAGGTCATCGGCACCTATGCCTTCCGCAACGCCATGCTGCCGGTGGTGACGACGCTCGGCATGGTGTTCTCCTTCCTGCTCGGCGCCAATGTGCTGGTCGAGAAGGTCTTTGCCTGGCCAGGCATCGGCTCCTATGCGGTCGAGGCGCTGATCGCCTCGGACTACGCCCCGATCCAGGGTTTCGTGCTGACCATGGCGGTGATGTATGTCGCGCTGAACCTCATGATCGACGTGCTCTACGGCGTCATCGATCCCCGCGTCAGGCTGGAGGGTTGAGGCCGTGAACGACATGTCCCAAATCCTCAAAAAAGAACCCGAGCCCGCTCCCGGCGAACCCTCGCCCGCCGAATCTTTGCCGGCCGAGTCCTTGCCGGCCGAGTCCTTGCCGGCATTGCGCTTCGAGGCGCCGCCCTCGACCAGCCTGTGGGCGCATGCGCGCCATATCGTGACGGAGAACCCGGTGACGGGGCTCGCCTTCGGGCTGTTTGCGCTGATCCTGGTAGCGGCGCTGATCGGCCCCTCGATCGTGCCTTATGATCCTCTCGCCTCGAACACCAATGCGGCGCTGCAGGGCCCGAGCCGTGCGCATTGGTTCGGCACGGACCAGCTAGGCCGCGACATCTTCAGCCGCGTCATTGCGGCGACAAGGCTCGATTTCTCGATCGCGGTGTTCTCGGTCGCGCTCGTCTTCGTGCTCGGCGGACTTGCCGGCATCATGGCCGGCTTCTTCGGCGGCTGGGTCGACAAGCTGGTCGGGCGCGTCGCTGACACCATCATGGCGTTCCCGCTCTTCGTGCTGGCGATGGGCATCGTGGCCGCGCTCGGCAACAGCGTCACCAATATCGTGCTGGCGACGGCGATCATCAATTTTCCGCTCTATGCCCGCGTCGCCCGCGCCGAGGCGAATGTGCGCCGCGACGCCGGTTTCGTGCAGGCGGCGCGGCTCTCCGGCAATTCCGACTGGCGGCTGCTGCTGACGCAAATCCTGCCCAACATCATGCCGATCATGGCGGTGCAGATGTCGCTGACCATGGGCTACGCCATCCTGAACGCGGCGGGCCTCTCCTTCATCGGTTTGGGCGTGCGCCCGCCGACACCTGAATGGGGCATCATGGTCGCGGAAGGTGCGAGCTTCATCGTCTCCGGCGAATGGTGGATCGCCTTCTTCCCGGGCCTGGCCCTGATGATCGCGGTGTTCTGCTTCAACCTGCTCGGCGACGGCGTGCGCGACCTCGTCGATCCGCAGCGGAGGAATTGATGGGTACGCTCATGAACCTCTCCGTCATTCCGGGGCTCGCGCAGCGAGAGCCTGGAACCCAGAACCGCAGGTCGAACTCCAGCAGTCATGACCGTCGCGTCCTGTCTTTTGTAACCTGCGGTTCTGGGTTCCGGGCTCGACGCTGCGCGTCGCCCCGGAATGACGGGGAGGTTCTGGCATGACCTCTCCGCCCCTCCTCGACATCAAGAATCTCACCGTCGAATTCGCCACGCGTCGCGGCGCGGTGCAGGCGGTGAAGTCCATCGATATCCAGGTCGCCAAGGGCGAGACGGTCGCGATCGTCGGCGAGTCCGGCTCGGGCAAATCGGTGACCTCCTATGCCGTGGTGCGCATCCTCGACCGGGCAGGCCGCGTCGCCGAGGGCGCGATCTCGTTTTCCGGCATCGACCTTGTGGCGGCTGACGAGGCGCAGATGCGCGACCTGCGCGGGCGCGAAATCTCGATGATCTTCCAGAACCCGCGCGCGGCGCTGAACCCGATCCGCAAGGTCGGCCGGCAGATCGAGGACGTGCTGCTCCAGCATGTCCAGGCGACGCGCGCGACCGCCAGGGAGAAGGCGATCGAGGCCCTGACCAAGGTCAAGATCGCGCGGCCGGAAGAGCGCTACGATGCCTATCCCTTCGAGCTTTCCGGCGGCATGTGCCAGCGCGTGGTGATCGCGCTTGCGCTCGCCTGCCAGCCGCAATTGCTGATCGCCGACGAGCCGACGACGGGCCTCGACGTGACGACGCAGAAGGCGGTGATGGATCTGATCGTCGAGCTTACGCGCGAGCGCGGCATGTCGACCATCCTGATCACCCATGATCTCGGATTGGCGGCGGCCTATTGCGACCGGGTCGTGGTGATGGAGAAGGGCAAAGTGGTGGAGACGGCCGCCGCCGCCGACATCTTCCGCAATCCGCAGCACCCCTATACGCGCAAGCTGATGCAGGCGACGCCGCGCATCGGCATGTCGCTTGCCGATCTGTTGCCGGACGCTCCCAAGACTGCGGCTCCCGAGCCGGATGCTCCCAAGACTGCGCCTGCCGAGGCGAAGGCGCCTCAGATCATGCCCGCGGGGGCCGAGCCGCTGATGCGGGTCGAAAACCTGGTCAAGGAGTATCCACGTCCAGCGACAGGGGCCTTCCTCGCCAAGTTCATGGGCAAGGCGGAGCCGGAGAAATCCGCCTTCCGCGCGGTCGACGGTATCAGCTTCACTGTCGCCAGGGGCGAGACGCTCGGGCTCGTCGGCGAATCCGGCTGCGGCAAGTCGACGACCTCGATGATGATCACGCGACTGATCGACCCCAGCGGTGGGCGGATCGTTTTCGACGGCACCGATATCGGCGCGATCCCGGCCAAATCCTTCGCGGCCTCGCCGTATCGCCGGCGCATCCAGATGGTCTTCCAGGATCCGACCGACAGCCTGAACCCACGCTTCACCGCCGAGCGGGCGATCGCCGACCCGATCCTGCGCATGGGCGGGATCTCGGGTCGCGATGCCTTGCGCGCCCGCTGCGAGGAGCTGGCGCGGCTGGTCGGCCTGCCGGTCGAACTGATCGACCGCTTTCCGCACCAGCTCTCGGGCGGGCAGAAGGCTCGTGTCGGCATTGCGCGCGCCATCGCGCTCGATCCCGATCTCGTCATCCTGGACGAGCCGACGGCGGCGCTCGATGTCTCCGTGCAGGCCGTGGTGCTGAATCTGCTGGAGGAGCTGAAGGGGCGGCTCGGCATGAGCTATCTCTTCGTCTCGCACGATCTCAACGTGGTGAGGCTGCTCTGCGACCGGGTGATCGTGATGAAGACCGGCGCGATCGTCGAGCAAGGCATGGCCGAGGAGGTGTTGGGCAATCCGCAGGCGGCCTACACTCAGGAATTGCTGACCGCGATTCCGCATCCGCCGATGTGACATGCCACCCTCGCCGTCATTCCGGACAAGCCGCGCTAGCGGCGCCGATCCGGAATCCATCGTAGAGTTCAGAGCTCTCCGATGGATTCCGGGTCTCCGCTTCGCTGCGCCCGGAATGACGGGGAGGGTGGAAACAAGGACGATACCGGAATGAAGATCAACGACCCCGCCGTGCTTGCCGAAGTCGAGGCCGCTTTTGCGGCTTATGAGAAAGCGCTGACGACCAATGATGTCGAGACGCTTGATGCGCTGTTCAAGGACAGCCCGCAGACGCTGCGCTACGGCGTGGGCGAAAATCTCTACGGCTATGCCGAAATCGCGGCCTTCCGTGCGGCGCGTTCGCCGGTCGGGGTGATGCGCACGATCGAGCGCACCGTCATCACCGCTTACGGCGATGCCATGGCCACGGCCAACACGCTGTTCCGGCGCGACAGCATGGTGGGCAAGATTGGGCGGCAAAGCCAAACCTGGGTCAAGTTCCCGGAAGGCTGGCGGGTCGTCAGCGCCCATGTCAGCGTGATCGCGGAATGACGCCCGGTTGCGCTGCGCCATGACCCTCACGCTCTGGCCTGCTAAGCAGGTGGCTGCGCTTCCGTTGAATCTTTGGTCCTGATCCATGCCGCCTCGCCGCGCCGCCGCCGTTGGACTCAAGCCCGCAGCCCCCACGCGCACGGAAAGCTTGCGGCTCCAGATTGCCGACGAGATCGTCTCGGGCGCGCTCGAGCCCGGCACGCCGCTCGACGAACAGGAGCTCGCCGCGCGCTTCGGCGTTTCGCGCACGCCGGTTCGGGAGGCGATCCGCCAGCTCTCGAGCTCGGGGCTGGTCAGCGTCAGGCCCCATCGCGGCGCGGTCGTGGCGCTGCCGACGCCGCGCCAGCTCCACGACATGTTCGAGGTTATGGCGGAGCTCGAAGGGCTTTGCGCCGGGCTTGCCGCCCGCAACATGACGGTGCCGGAGCGGCGCGGGCTTGAAGGGCTGCACCAGGCCTTGCGCACGCTCGTCCATGAGGGCGATCCGGCGCGCTATCACGAGACGAACGAAGCCTTCCACGCCGCGATCTATGCTGGAACGCATAACGGCTATCTCGCCGAACTCACCTTGATGACGCGGGCCCGCGTCGCGCCGTTTCGCCGGGCGCAGTTCCGTGCCACGGGGCGGTTGGGTGGCTCCTATCAGGAGCACGACACGATCGTGCAGGCGATCCTGCGCGGCGATCAGGCCGGCGCGACCGAGGCGATGCGCGCCCATATCGGCATCGTGCGCGATGCCTTCAGCAGCTATGCCGAGGCGCGGTGAGGCTCACGCCGCGCTCATCTGCGCCGAAACATAAGCCCGCCAGCCGCCATATTCCGTGACGTCGCGCGCACCTTCCGTGGCGATGGCCTCGCAGAGGAAGCCCTTGACCCGCGTAGCATCCGCTAGAGCGAGCGTGCCGATGCCGAGCGGGGCGGGGATGCCGGCGACGAAGCGGCCAAAACCTTCCGCCGGTAGTGCCCAGACTTCGAGCGCGATTGCTGCGCCTTGGCCGGGCGCGACGCGCACCAGGCCGGGCCGGGCCGGCGGTCCGCCGGGGAGGGCGAAGAGGCGGTACTCGGCCGTGGTCGTCGTCGCGCGCAGGAAGCTCGCTCCGAGCCCGGTCAATTCGCCGTTGAGCGGCATGCCGGAGAGATGCGCGCCGACGACGGCGATCTCGATCGTGCCGGGAGCGGGGGCTATGGGCCGCGCCGCCAGCACCGGCGCGTCTGTGCCCGTTGCGCCCAGAGTCAGGCCGGATGCGGCATGGAAGGCGCGGCCGAGGCCGGCCAGCGCCGCGTCATGGCCGCTTGGCGCGATGAAGGTGACGCCGGCTGCCGTGCCGTCTTCGGTCAGGCTCACCGGCACGGCGAGCGCACACATGTCGAGCAGGTTCACGAAATTGGTGTAGCGGCCGAGCATGGAGTTCTGACCGATGGGGTCTGCCGCCATTTGCGCCAGCGTGACCGGGCGTGGTGCTGTCGGCACCATCATCGCATCGATGCCGTTCAGGGCTGCCTTCGCAGCCAGTGCGAGTTCGGCCAGCTTGTAGCGCGCGGCGAAGGCATCGGCTGCGTCCGGCAGGGGCTTGCCGGCGATGACCTGCCGGATCACCGGCAGGATCGCCTCGGGGTCGCGCGCCAGCAGGTCGCGGATGGCAAGAAAGCGTTCCGCGACCCAGGGGCCGTCATAGAGCAGCCGGGCGGTGTCGTAGAACGGTGTCATGTCGAGCGGCACGATCGTCGCGCCGAGCGAGCGGGCGCGTTCGACTGCCAGCGCGAAGCTTTCTGCCGCCTTGGCATCGCCGTCGAAATCGAGATCGGCGGGGCCTGGAATGCCGAGTTTGAACTGCGGCGGGATCGCGCCCGGCTGGCCGAGAGGAACAGGGCGGGAAAAGGGGTCGGAGATATCCGGCCCCGCGATCACCTCCAGCACTGCGAAGGCGTCGTCGGTCGCCAGGGCGAAGACGGAGACGCAATCGAGCGTGCGGCAGGCGGGCACGACGCCGGCTGTGGGCACGAGGCCGAGGCTCGGCTTCAGGCCAATGAGGTTCTGCAGGCCGGCAGGCACGCGGCCCGAGCCTGCCGTGTCCGTGCCGAGCGCAACCGGGACGATGCCGGCAGCGACCGCGCTCGCCGACCCTGAACTGGAACCGCCGGGCACCAGATCGGCGCGCAGGGCGTTGCGCGGCACGCCATAGGGCGAGCGTGTGCCGTTCAGCCCGGTGGCGAACTGGTCGAGATTGGTCTTGCCGATGATGATTGCGCCCTGCGCGCGCAATCGCGCCACGGTGCTGGCGTCCGCGGTCGGCGTATAGGCGAAGGCCGGGCAGGCGGCCGTGGTGGCCAAGCCGGCGACGTCGATATTGTCCTTCACCGCGACCGGCACGCCCCAGAGCTTGCGGCCGCGCGGACCCTCAGCCTGGAGGCGTTCGGCCTCCGCCAGCGCCTCGGCTTCGGGCCGCAAAGCGATGAAGATGGCCGCGTCGCCATGGGCGCGATGGCGCGCATAGCAGGCGGAGATCGTCTCGGCGATCGTGACGCGGCCGTCGAGATGGTCGGCAAGGAGGGCGCTCAGTGTCGGCACGGCGAGATCTCTCGGTGAAAGGTTATAAAAGAGGCATCAATTGGCTCAATGCATACAAAGATTATGCATGGTTGCGATAGGCAGCTCCGATACCTGCCTCGGCGTCAGGAACGAATTTCGGTTCCGGCGAAATGGCCGTTCTGATTTCCGTGTGATTCCATGATCTTATTGTGATCCCTCTCGGCGGAGGCCCGCTCGGTCAGGCGCGCTCGCGTTCAGGCATGGCCCTTGCAAAGCCCGTTCCGTTCGCCAGTGACGGGAGCGCTTTCGGTGAGCCGGTCCGAGATTCCAGCCCAGCCTTTTCCGCTCAGCGTCGATTTCGCGCGCACCGCGCTCGTGATCATCGACATGCAGCGCGATTTCCTGGAGCCGGGTGGGTTTGGGGCTGCGCTCGGCAATGATGTCTCGCTGCTCGTCGCTGCGGTCGGACCCTGCCAGGCCATCCTGGCCGGTGCGCGCGAAGCCGGCATGCTGGTGATCCATACCCGCGAGGGCCACAGGCCGGATCTGTCGGACGCGCCGCCGGCCAAGGTTTTGCGAGGCGATCCGACGAAGCGCATCGGCGCGGCAGGTCCGATGGGGCGCATCCTGATCCGGGGCGAGGCCGGCCATGACATCGTTCCGGCGCTCGCGCCCCTGGCCGACGAGCCGGTAATCGACAAGCCGGGCAAGGGCGCCTTCTACCAAACCGATCTCGATCTCATGTTGCGCAATCGCGGGATCGAGGCGCTGCTCGTCACCGGCGTGACGACCGAGGTCTGCGTCCACACCACGGTGCGCGAGGCAAATGACCGGGGCTATCGCTGCCTCGTGCTCGGCGACGCCTGCGCCTCCTATTTCCCGGAATTCCATGAGGTGGGTCTGCGCATGATCGCGGCCCAGGGCGGGATTTTCGGCTGGGTTTCCACGACAGGCGAGGTGCTGGCAGCGCTCAGCGCTGCCAAGCGCGCTGCCTGAGCGCAACGCAGGAGGGGGCTATGGCGACGGCGACCGCGGCGACGACCTCACCGAAACTCTGGACGCCGGGCGACTGGAACGCCCTGTTCGGCTTCGGCACTAATATCCTGGTCAACCTGCTGGTGTTGACCGGCTTGCTGCAATTCGTGCTGAAGATGCCGAGCGAGATCGTCTTCGGGCGCATCCTGCCGGCGCTTGGGCTGATGATGGCCCTCTCGACCGGCTATTATGCCTGGCTCGCCTGGAAGCTCGCCAAGGAAACCGGCCGCGACGATGTTTGCGCGCTGCCTTCGGGCATCAGCGTGCCGCATATGTTCGTCGTCACCTTCGTGATCATGCTGCCGATCGCCTCGATGACCGGCGACCCGGTCAAGGGCTGGGAAGCCGGCCTCGTCTGGGTCTTCTTCCAGAGCTTCATCCTGATGATCGGCGGCTTCATCGCGCCCTATATCCGCAAGATCACGCCGCGCGCGGCGCTGCTCGGCACGCTGGCCGGCGTCTCGATCGCCTTCATCTCGATGCGTCCGGCGCTGGAGATTTTTCTCACGCCGGCGATCGGGCTTGTCTGCCTTGCGATCATCCTGGTGAGCTGGTTCGGCGGCGTGCGCTATCCCAGGGGCATTCCGGCGGGGCTTGTCGCCATCGCCTTCGGCATGGTCATCGCCTGGGGTTCGGCGCTGCTGGGGCTCGATGTCGGTGGCCTGAGCCTCGCCAAGCTGGGCGCGGCCTTCTCGACCTTCGGCTTCTCGCTGCCGCTGCCGGCGGTCGACCATGTCTTCTCGGGCTTCAGCTATCTCGGCGTCATTCTCGTCACCGCGATCCCCTTCGGCATCTACGATCTCGTCGAGGCGATGGACAATGTCGAGAGCGCGGAAGCCGCCGGCGACCATTACCCGACGACGCGGGTGCTGACGGCCGACGGCATCGTCAGCCTGATCGGCTGCCTGATGGGCAACCCCTTCATCAACGCGGTCTATATCGGCCATCCCGGCTGGAAGGCGATGGGCGGGCGCATCGGCTATTCCGCCGCGACCGGGCTGATCGTCGTCGTGCTGTGCTGGTTTGGCGTCATCGCGCTCTTGCTGGCGCTGATCCCGATCGTCGCGATCTCGCCGATCCTGCTCTATATCGGCATGCTGATCGGCGCTCAGGCCTTCCAGACCACACCGGTGAGCCATGCGCCGGCGATCGTGCTGGCGCTGACGCCGCATCTTGCCGCCTGGGCCAAGGTGCTGATCGACGGAGCGCTTGGAGCCGCCGGCACCAATGCGGCGGCGGTTGGCATCGACAAGATGGCGAATATGGGTGTGCTCTATCACGGGCTCGAACTGATGGGCGGCGGCGCGATCCTGTCGGGGCTCGTGCTCGGCGCCATCGCTGTCTTCGTCATCGAGAAGCAATTCCTGCACGCAGCGGCCTTCGCGGCTGCAGGCGCCATCCTCACCTATTTCGGGCTGATGCATGGCGAGGCGATCGGCATCGGCAAGGGGCTCGGCGTCACACCCTCGATCAGCCTCGCCTACGCGATGGTGGCGGGCTTCCTCTATCTCTGCTCGCGTTCGCTGGTCGGAGCCGAGGCGCCCAAGCCCATGATCTCCGAACCGCAGGGCGTATTGGAACCGGCCGAATGAGCCAGACGAAACCCGCCTTCGACGCCGCGCGCCACCTCGACGCGATGGCCCCGGCGCTGGGCCTGACGATCACGGAGAAGCAGCGCCCCGGCGTGCTGCAGTTCCTTGGTGTCGCGCATCTGATGTCGGAGATCCTGCGCGCCGCGCCGCTCGACGACGCCTCCTTCGAGCTCGCGCCTGTGTTCCGGCCGGGGCGGACCAGCGACGGAGAGCCTGCGTGAGTTTCGATGCCTTCACGCCGGCCCATCTGATCGCGGCGCAGATCAGGGACGGCGCGGTCTCGGCCGAGACCGTCGTCACCGGCTTCCTCGACCGGATCGCGAGGATCAATCCGCAGGTCAACGCCTTTACCGACGTCACCGCTGAGCGGGCTTTGGCGCAGGCGCGGGGGATCGATGCGGCGCGCATTGCGGGCAAGACGCTCGGGCCCCTGGCGGGCGTGCCCTTCGCCGCCAAGAATCTCTTCGACATCGAGGGCCTGCCGACGCGGGCCGGTTCGAAGATCAATCGCGAGCGCGCGCCGGCGCCGCGCGACGCCGTGCTGATCGAGCGGTTGAGCGCGGCCGGTGCGGTGCTCGTGGGCGGGCTCAACATGGGCGAATACGCCTATGATTTCACCGGCGAGAATGCCCATGACGGCGCTTGCCGCAATCCGCATGATCTTGCGCGCATGGCTGGCGGCTCCTCGTCGGGCTCCGGTTCCGCAACGGCGGCGGGGCTCGCTCCGCTATCGCTGGGCTCGGACACCAATGGTTCGATCCGCGTGCCGAGTTCGCTCTGCGGTGTCTTCGGGTTGAAGCCGACCTATGGCCGCCTGCCGCGCACGCGCAGCTTTCCGTTCTGCGACTCGCTCGACCATCTCGGCCCCTTCGCCCGCGACGTGAGCGATCTCGCCATGGCCTATGACGCGATGCAGGGAGGCGACGCGCATGATCCAGCCTGCGCGCAACGGCCGGTCGAACCGGTGCTGCCGACATTGACGCATGGCGTCTCGGATTTACGCATCGCGGTGGCCGGCGGCTATTTCGCGACTGACGGCATGCCGGAGGCCGATGCGGCGGTGAAGGCGGTCGCCGGGGCTCTCAGCGCGACGCGGAATCTAGTGCTGGAAGGGGCGGGCATCGCCCGCGCCGCGGCCTTCCTGATCACCAATGCCGAGAGCGCCGCGTTCCATCTCGAGCGCTTGCGGGAGCGGGCCGATGACTTCGATCCCGAGACGCGTGACCGCTTTCTGGCGGGCGCGATGCAGCCGGCGGCCTGGTACATCCAGGCGCAAGCGGCGCGGCGCTGGTTCCACGACGAGATAATGCGGGCCTTCGCCGATGTCGACCTGATCATCGCTCCGGCGACGCCTTGTCCGGCGCCGGAAATCGGCCAGAAGACGTTGAGCCTGCGCGGCGAGACCGTGCCGCTGCGGCCCAATCTCGGCCTGTTCACCCAGCCGATCTCCTGCATCGGCCTGCCCGTTGCGGCCGTGCCGGTGTTCGGCGCGGGCCTGCCGATCGGCGTGCAGGTGATCGCCGCGCCCTGGGGCGAGGATTTGTGCCTGCGGGTCGCGCATGCGTTGCAGCAAGCTGGGGTGTGCGAGGCGAAGGCGCCAGGGCTGGGGTAGGCCGTCATTCTCGGGCCGCGCTTGCGCGGACCCGAGAACCTCCCGCCGAAAAGGGCGCTTTTCTTTCACGAGATGCTCGGGTCAAGCCCGAGCATGACGAGCTGACCCGCTTTACGCCGCGCCGATCAATATCCCCGCCGCCAGCACCAGCCCGCCGCCAAGCACGACCTGGAACGCGGCGCGCAGGAAGGGCGTTTCCATGAAGCGGTTCTGGATCCAGACGATGGCCCAGAGCTCGATGAAGACGACGATGAGCGCGATCGCGGTCGCGGTCCAGAAGGACGGGATCAGATAGGGCAAGGCATGGCCGAGCCCTCCGAGCATCGTCATCACGCCCGAAGCCAGTCCGCGTTTCCAAGGCGCACCGCGACCGGAAATCTTGCCGTCGTCATGGGCGGCCTCGGTGAAGCCCATCGAGATGCCGGCGCCGACCGAGGCCGAGAGGCCGATCAGGAAGGTGGTCCAGGGGTTCTGGGTCGCGAAGGCCGTGGCGAAGATCGGGGCCAGCGTCGAGACCGAGCCGTCCATCAGCCCCGCAAGGCCAGGCTGGACCCAGGTCAGGATGAACTGGCGCTTGGCGGCCATGTCCTCGTCAACGCGGGCCTCGCCGCCGAGATGCGTCGCGGTCAGGTCCTGCGCCTTGCTCTCATGCTTGGCTTCGGCCGCCGCCAATTCGCCGAGCAGCTTGCGTGTGTCGATATCGCTCGAACGCCCGGCCGCCGCGACATAGAAATCGCGGGCCTGACGCTCCATGTCCTCGGCCTCTTCCCGCATGCGGTCGAGGCCGAGATTCTCGATCAGCCAGACCGGCTTGCGCGTGTAGAAATCGGAAACATGCTCGCGGCGGATCGGCAGGATGACATCGCCGAAACGGTGCTGGTAGAGGTCGATCAGCCGCCTGCGGTGCTCATCCTCCTCCTCCGCCATGCCATCGAAGATCGCGGCGGAGGCGGCATAGTCGCCGCGCAGCTTCTGCGCATAGATCGCATAGATGCGGCCATCTTCCTCCTCGGAGGAAATCGCCAGGGCCAGGATTTCCTTCTCCGACAGATCGTCGAAGCGGCGTTTGCCGGTGAGGCCGGGCAGGGAGAAGCGCGAGAGCATGTGAGATCTCTAGTTTAGAATAATTCTAGATTAGAGGTCTCCGGGCCGATGCGCAAGGGGCATGACGATGTGTGGCGGGAGGAGCCGGAGCCCGGACAGAAAAAAGCCCGGCCTTTCGGCCGGGCGTGGTGATATCGGAAACCGGTGCGCGCTCAGACGGTCAGCTTGCCGGCCTTGGCGGCGGCATAGCGCTCATTGACCTTGGCCCAGTTGACCACGTTCCACCAGCTCTTGAGGTAGTCGGCGCGGCGGTTCTGGTATTTCAGGTAATAGGCGTGCTCCCAGACATCGTTGCCGAGCAGGACCATATGCTTGTCCATCAGCGGGCTGTCCTGGTTCGGCTTGCCGAGCAAGGCGAGCTTGCCGTCGGCGCCGACGGTGACAAAGACCCAGCCAGAGCCGAAGACGCGCAGGCCCGCGGCCTCGAAATCGGCCTTGAACTTGTCGAAACCGCCGAGGTCCTTGGTGATCGCAGCCGCGACGTCGCCGGTCGGTACGCCGCCCGCGTTGGGACCCATGACCTCCCAGAACATGGTGTGGTTGGCATGGCCGCCGCCGGCATTGCGGATTGCGGTGCGGGCCGCTTCCGGAACCGAGCCGATGTCGCCGAGCAATTTGTGGAGGGGTGTCGAGGCGACGACGCCATGGTCCTTGGCAACGGCATTGAGGCCGGCGACATAGGCGGCGTGGTGGCGGGTGTAGTGGATGTCCATCGTGGTCGCGTCGATATTGGGCTCGAGCGCGGCGGCCTCATAAGCGCGCTTGGGCAATGAGAAGGGGCCTGCCGGAGCCGCCGGCGCAGCGGCCTGGGCCCAGACCCTGGGGGCGGCCGAGACAGCGATGGCGGCCGCGCCGAAACCGAGCAGCGAGCGGCGGGAAAACGAAGTCGCGTTGATCATGACATCCTCCATGGGCCGATTGGCTTGCTGGCTCGGCCTTGCCTTTACGTTATGCACGCAACAGTTCTGCGGATGCAGAGGGGGCGTTCAAAAATTTGCGGTGCTGGCGGCGTTCCGAAACACCTCATCGGCTGCTTTTTTTGCACATGGCGCAGACGACTTCGCATGACGGCCTGTATCGCGTCTCTGCCATAATCGTGGCATGAGTTCGACTAACGCCCGCACGCTCCTTCTCGTTCCCTTGCTCGGCCTTCTCTGGGGCTTCAACTGGCCGGCCGTCAGGATATCGCTCAGCGAGATCGCGCCCTGGACGCTTCGTGCCGGCGGCATGACCTTCGCGGGGTTGACGCTGGTCGCGGTTGCGCTGCTGCGCGGCCAATCGCTGCTGGTGCGGCGCTCGGAATGGCCGCGCTTGCTGCTGGCGGGCTTCCTTTCGATCGCCGCCTTCAACGTCCTGCTTGCCTTCGCGCAATTGATGGCGCCGACCTCGCGCGCCGCGATCCTGACCTTCACCATGCCGATCTGGGCGACGCTGCTGGCGCGGCTTTGGCTGGGCGAGGCGCTCGACCGGCGCAAGCTGCTCGGGCTCGCGCTCGGCATCGCTGGGCTGGCATCGCTGGGGCTGCCGCTGATCCGTGGCGGCGGGTTGACGCTCGGCCTGCTGTTTGCGCTGATCGCCGCCCTGAGCTGGGCCCTGGGCACGATCGTGACCAAGCGCTGGCCGGTCTCAGTGCCGGCCCTGACGGTGGCCGCCTGGCAGCTCCTGATCGGCGGGGCGGTCGCTGCGCTCGGCATGCTCGCCTTCGAGGGGCTGCCGGTGCCCAAGATGCTGGCGCCGCGCACCCTTGCCGCCTTGAGCTTCCACATCCTGGGCGCACAGGCTTTGGCCTATTTCCTCTGGTTCACCGTGATCGCGCGATTGCCGGCGGGTATCGCCAGCATCGGCACCCTGATGGTTCCCGCCGTCGGCGTGCTTGGCTCGGTCGTGCTGCTCGGCGAGCGGCCGAGCCCGAGCGACTGGCTCGGCCTCGTGCTGGTGGTGGCGGCCTCGGGAACGATCCTGCTGCCGGCAAGGCCGCTGGCGGGCCTCAAGGCGGCGCGATGAGCGATGGCCGGCTTGGGCAGCGTTGCGGAGCCTCAATTTGAGTAGGAGCGTCGCGGCTTGAGGAGACGACAATGTTGCCGAGCTTCGAAACTGACCGCTTGCTCGTTCGGCCCCGCTCCATGGCGGATTTCGCGGCCTGTCTGGCGATGGACCGGGACCCAGAGGTGACGAAACATGTTGCGGGGCCCTGGCATGATCCCGAACGGCATGAGCGCTTCCTGCTCGAGCGGATTCAAAAACCCTTCGGCTCCGGCTTGGGGTATTGGTCGCTCTTCGCCAAGCGGGAGCCCGACCAGTTCCTCGGCTGGATTCTCCTGATCCCTTATGACGGTGTTGGGCCGGACATCGAAATCGGCTGGCGACTGAACCAGCTCGCATGGGGCAAGGGCTATGCGACCGAGGCGGCACGCCCGATCGTCGAGCACGCTTTCCGAACGGTGGGCCTTCGCCGGATCGTCGCGGACATCGACCCGGCGAATTCGGCCTCGATGCGGGTATCCGAGAAGCTGGGCTTGGCCTTCATCGGCGATGGCGAGCATGATGGCATGCCGTGCAAATGCTACGCGACGACGCGGGAGGATTTCTTCGCGGCGAATCCCCGCAAACCCTGATCTTGGGCCGGCATGGACTCCCCGGGGCCGGTTTCGCGCATTAACGGCGGGTTTACGGCGTTTCGTTACGGTCTGGGCGGACATCCCACGACCGAGGGTCACCCCCGCCATGCATGCGTTCGCTCTGAAGGCCCCCGAGCCGGCCAATGAGGATGCGCAGCATGAGGCTGGAGCCGCGCATGCCGTGCGCGCGATCTCGGAGCGCTTCGGCAAACTCGGCGTCGAAATCACTGATATCGCCGGCCGCATCGGCGATGTGACGGGTCAGCTCGAGGGGCAGGCCGAGGGATTGCACCGTGTCGTCAGCGCGGTCGAGCAGGTCTCGCGGGCCAACCGCGCCATCCAGCAGGCGGCGGAGGGGGCGCAGGAAACGGCGTCCGTGGTCAGGAGCGGGCTGGAGCGCGTCACCGGTGCGGTCAGGCTCGGGCTCAACGCGGCGCAATCGGATATCGAGGCGCTGTCGCAAGGTGCGCAGTCGATGTCGCAAGCCTTGGCCGAGGCCGTCTCGGACGCCCACAAGGTCAGGGTGTCGAGCGACGCGATCCAGTCCATCACCCGCGAGATCCAGCTTCTGTCGGTCAATGCCGGCGTCGAGGCGGCGCGCAGCGGCACGGCCGGGCGCGGCTTCGCCGTCATCGCGGCGGCGGTGAAGCAACTGGCCGAGCAGACCCGCGACGCCACCGCGCTGAGCGCCAAGCAGCTCGACATACTGGTCAAATCGGTCGACCAGCTCGCGCGCCGGAGCCAAGAGAATGCCCAGACCGCGCGCCGCGCCAGCGAGGGCAGCCAGAGCATCGCGCTGCAGGTCGGTGAGCTCGACAGTTTTGGCCGCTCGGTGGTCGAGCTGATCGGCGACATCGACGCGATCTCGAACCCGACGCGCGAGAACGCCGTTGCCTGCGCCAAGGTCGGCGAGGATCTGACGGCGCTGGTCGCCGGCGTCGATCAGTCGAGCGAGAATCTCGATCGCGCGGCGCAGCGCACCGCCTCGCTCGTCTCGATCAGCGAGGCGATCCTGGGCGCCATCGCCGCGTCTGGCGTGCGCACCGCGCAATCGGAGCTGATCGCGACCGCGATGGAGACGGCCGGGCAGATCGGAGCCTTGTTCGAACAGGCGCTGGCGCGCGGCGAATTGACGATGGCGGATCTGTTCGACGAGGGCTACCGGCCGGTCGCAGGCTCGGACCCGCTGCAGCATATGACGCGCTTCGTCGGACTGACCGACCGCATCCTGCCACCGATCCAGGAGCCGCTGCTGGCCTCGAACCGCCGCATCGTGTTCTGCGCGGCGGTCGATCGCAACGGCTTCCTGCCTACGCATAACCAGAAATATTCGCAGCCTCAGGGGCGTGACCCGGTCTGGAACAACGCCAATTGCCGCAACCGGCGCATCTTCGCCGACCGCACCGGCTTGGCTGCGGCGCGTAACCAGAAGCCGTTCCTGCTGCAGACCTATCGGCGCGATATGGGCGGCGGTCAGTTCCTGGTGATGGAGGATCTCTCGGCTCCGATCCGGGTCAAGGGCCGCCATTGGGGCGGGTTCCGTTTCGGACTGAGCGTCTGAGGCAGGTGAGTTCTGACTGCCGGTGCTGTTGCGCCGCGGTCATCGTGTTGAGTGAGTGAATCGAGCAAGCGTCATGCATATCGCGCCGTCTTTCCCGAATCTCTCCGTCCTGCTGATCGATGCGAGCCCGCATTATCGGCGCATCATCCGCACGATGATGTACCAGGCGCAGCTCCATCGCATCTTCGAGGCGTCCGATCTGTCCTCGGCGGCGACGATGTTCATCCAGAAGCAGCCCAACATCGTGATCCTGGATTGGGACCTGCCCGATTCCGGCAGCATGAAATGCCTCGCCTCGATCCGCTCCTTCAAGACCTCGCCCTTCGCCAAGGCGCCGGTGCTGGTGATGATGGAGCGCCCGGACCGGCGCTCGGTCGTCCATGCTGCCAAGCTCGGCGCGCACGAGATCATCAACAAACCGATCTCGCCCAATAACCTGTGGCTCCATCTGTCGGGGATCATCAATATCCCGCGGAAATACAAGGAGCAGAACGGCAGCATCTCACTCGTGCCGCGCGCGATCAGCAACAACATGTTCTGACGGTTGCAGGCCGAGGCGTAGCCAACTGGCGGCGGGCGCTGAAAAAGCCTTAGAAACGCCCAAAAGATTGACGCATCGCGAGCCGGTTAGCGAAGTTTTTACCAATGAGACGCGATGCTCAGCGGCACATTCATGGGTCGCGCCGCCGTGGTCATCACCGTCTCCCTACCTCCCTTCCTGGGTCGCTCCGAAGCTGCGGCCTTTCGCAACCAGTTGCTGGTCGCGCTGGAGCAGAAGGAAAGCGTCTCCGTCGAATGCGCGGAGGCCGGTCCTTTCCCCAGTCTCTGGGTGCAATTGCTGCATTCCGCCGCGCTCAGCGCCAAGGCGCGCGGGCTCTCGGTCTCCCTCAAGGCGGCTTCCGAGGAATGCCGCAAATCCCTGCAGGCGATCGGGTTCGACCCCGCTCGAAGCGCTCTCGTTCTGGAGTGATATGGATGAAGATCCTGGCTATCGACGACACCAAGACCCTGCTCAGCCTGCTCTGCCTGACGCTGCGCAATGCCGGCCATGAAGTGGCCGCCGCGGAGAATGGCGAAGAGGGTCTGACCACTTTCGACAAGTTCAAGCCGGATCTCGTGATCACCGACCTCAACATGCCGTTGATGGACGGCATCGAATTCACCCGGGCCTGCCGGGCCAGGCCCGCCGGGCAGAACACGCCGATCATCGTGCTGACGACCGAGAACGGTGCCGAGATCAAGGCGGAAGGTCGCCGCGCCGGCGCCAGCGCCTGGATGGTCAAGCCGTTCGAGCCTACGACCCTGCTCGGCCTCGTCGCCCGCTATCAGAACTGAGGCTGGCTGATGGACCCGTTGGCGGAACTCAAGCAGACCTTCTTCCAGGAGTGCGAAGAGCTCCTGGGCGCATTGGAGCAGAAGCTCCAGGCTCTCGATGAGGGATCGACCGATCCCGAGGACGTCAACGCCGCCTTCCGCGCCATCCATTCGATCAAGGGTGGGGCCGGCGCCTTCGGCTGCACCGAACTCGTCGCCTTCTCCCATGTCTTCGAGGCTTCGCTCGACCACCTCCGCTCGGGTCGTGTCGCGATCGAGGATGCGCCGTTCTCCCTGTTCCTGCGCTGCTCGGACGCTGTTGCGGATCTCGTTTCTGCAGCCCGCAGCGACGAGCCCGCCCGCGCGCGCCCCGATCTGCTGGAAGCGCTGGAGCAAGTCGGCCAGGCGCCCAAACCGGCCGCTGCAGCGCCGGTTGCCGTCAAGCCTGAACCGGCCAAGGCTGAAGCCGTAAAGCCGGCCGCCGCGAAGGCGCCTGCCAAGTCAGCGCCTGCCGCTGCTGACGACGCTCCTCCCGGCATCGCCGCGCTCGGCAATCTGCTCGCCATGGTCGAGGCCAAGACCGGAGCCGCCCCCGCGCGCGTCGATGACGGCTGGGATGATGAGCCGGCTGCTGCCGCGCCGCCGCCCGCCGACAAGCCCGGCCGCGATCTCTGCCTGCGGATCAGCCCGGAATCGGATCTGTTTCGCCGCGTCATCGAGCCGCGCGTCGTGCTGGGTTCGCTGCCTGCCGAGGACATCGTCTCGGTCGTTTGCGATCTGAGCCAGGTGCCGCTGCTGGAGACGCTCGACGTCACCGACTGCCATATGCGCTTCGTCGTGACGCTGCGCACCGAGCTTTCGGTCGAGGATATCTACAGCCGCTTCGACTTCACGCTCGCCGCCGAAGAGTTCGAGATCGAGACGCTCTCGCCGGCAGCCGCGAATGACGACGCCGAGCCGGCCGAGGAGGCTCCCGCCGCGCCGGAGGCCGAAGTCTCGGCCAATGTCGCCGCCGACCTCTCCGCGATCCTCGCCAGGCTGGGGCCGGCTCCGGCCAGCGCGCCCGAACCCGACATCCTGCCGGCCGCGGCACCCGTCGCAGCCCCGGTTCAGGCCGCTGCGGAGGCTGCTCCGGCGCCGTCCCGGACACCGGCTGCGCGTGCGCCCGCCAATGATGCGGCTGCCGCGCGCCAGCGCCAGGCCGTCAGCGTGCGTGTCGATCTCGACCGCATCGACAAGTTGATGAACCTCGTCGGCGAGATCGTGATCACCCAGTCCATGCTGGTCGAATGCGTGCGTTCGCTGCCCTATGACGTCCATGCCAAGACGGCCGAAGGCATCCTGACGCTGTCGCGCCAGACGCGCGAACTGCAGGACCATGTCATGGCGGTCCGCGCCCAGCCGGTGAAGGCCGTGTTCCAGCGCATGCCGCGCCTGGTGCGCGAACTGGCGCAGACGCTCGGCAAGGAAGTGAAGCTCGTTCTCGAAGGCGAGAACACCGAGGTCGACAAGACGATCATCGAGGAACTGGCCGATCCGCTGACCCATATGATCCGCAACTCGATGGATCACGGGCTGGAGACGCCGGAAGACCGCATCGCCGCCGGCAAGAACCCGGAGGGCACGATCAAGCTCGTCGCGGAGCATCGGGCCGGGCGCATCGTGATCTCGGTCACGGATGACGGGCGCGGCATCGGGCGCGACAAGCTGCTCGCCAAGGCGAAATCCCGCGGGCTCGTCGGACAGGATGAAAAGCTTGCGCCCGAGGAGATCGATCAACTGATCTTCGCGGCCGGGCTCTCGACCGCCGAAGTCATCAGCGACGTCTCCGGGCGCGGCGTCGGCATGGATGTGGTGCGCCGTAACGTCGAGTCGCTCGGTGGGCGCATCTCGGTCGATTCGGAACCGGGCAGGGGCTGCAAGTTCACGCTCGCCTTGCCGCTGACACTGGCGGTGTTGGAAGGCATGGTCATCCGCTGCGGCGACGACCGCTACGTTATCCCGATCGCCAGCGTGATCGAGACGCAGCATCTCGCCTCGACCCCGATCGAGCATCTCACCTTCGGCCAGGAGGTGCTGCGCTGGCGCGGCGAGGTCACGCCGCTGCACCGACTCGGCGCGGTCATGGGCTCGACCGGCACGCCCAACGAGAACATCATCATCATCGCCGAGACCGAACGCGGCGACAATGTCGGCATCGCGGTCGACGAGATCGTCGGCCAGCAGCAGGTCGTGGTGAAGAGCCTCGAAGGCAATTACGGCACGGTCAACGGCGCGTCCGCCGCGACCATCCTCGGAGACGGCCTCGTCGCGCTCATTCTCGATGTCGACTCGATGCTACGCCTCGCCGCCACCAGCGGCCGCCCATCTGTTCCCGCACTGAAAATGGCTGGATGATCATGACCCTTCAACTCGGCGAAAAGCATTTCTCGTCGGCGCAGCCGGAATCGGCGGTGCGCCGCATCGTCACCTTCAAGGTCGGCGATAGGACCTTCGGCATCGATGTCGGCATGGTGCGCGAGATCAAGGGCTGGCAGGCGACAACGCCGCTGCCGCATGCGGCGCCCCATGTGCGCGGTGTGCTCAACCTGCGCGGCGTGATCCTGGCGGTCTATGATCTACGCACCTCGATCGGGCTTGGCCTCACCGACGCAACGGCGACCCATGTCATCGTCGTCGTCGACATCGAGGACAAGGTCGCTGGCCTGCTGGTCGACTCGGTCTCCGACATCGTCGACGTCCCGGTTAGCGCGGTTCGCCCGGCGCCCGATCTTGAGCGCGACGAGCACGGCCTGATCGAAGGCCTCGTCCTGCTCGACACCGATATCGTCGCTTTGCTCGATCTCGCCGCGGTGATCCGCGACGGCGGCACCGAGGGCGCGATGGCAAAGGCGGCCCGCGCCGCCTGATCAGATAGGTCCACTTCCGGAAAGGGTTGCGTTTTAGCGTCAGGAAGAACCGCACACCACAGAACCGTACGCCAAGACAGAAACGATAATAATGGGCAGTTCCCTCGGTTCCCTTTCCAGGCTGTCGGTCAGGCTGCCGCTCATGGTCGTCGGCGCGGTCTTCATTGCAGGTGGAGCGGTTGGCGCCTGCGTCTGGCAGGTGGCCGGCGGCATGCTCGCCGCAGCGTCGCCCCAGATCCTGGCATTGAGCACGATCGTGCTCTGCGTCGTCGCGCTGCTCGGCTGGCTACTCGCCTACTGGACCCAGCGCCCGATTGCGGCGATGCGCGATGCAGCGGTGGCGATCGCCGAAGGCGAGGACACGGTGATCCTGGGACTGCAGCGCCGCGACGAGATCGGCGAGATCGGCCGTGCGCTCAAGACCATCCATGACAAGGCAATCGAATCCGCCCGCATCCGGGCCGCGCTCGATGGCTGCCGCACCAATGTCATGGTCTGCGATGCTGAAGACCGTGTCGTCTACGTCAACAGCTCGCTGCTCAAATTCTTCACCGGGGCGCAGGATGATTTCCGCATCGCCTTCCCGGGCTGCTCGGCCAAGGACATGCTCGGCAAGGTCATGGAGAGCGTGCGCAATCAGCCGGGCCTCGCGCATAGCGGCCAGGGCGCCATTCGTTTCGCGCTCGGCCGGCGCACCGTCTCGCTCTCGCTGACCTCCGTGATGCATGCCGACGGACGCCGCTTCGGCACCGCGGTCGAATGGCTCGAGCTCACCGACGAACTCGCGGCCTCGGCTGAGGTCGCCGACATGGTCTCGGCTGCCGTTGACGGCGATTTCTCGCGCCGCGTTCCGCTGGTCGGCAAGCCTGAGGCGCTGATGCGGATCGCCGAGGGCATCAACAGCATCAATGCTCTCGTCGAGGGCGCGGTCGGCGAATTCGCCGGCGTGCTCGGAGGGTTGTCCGAGGGCGACCTGACATCGCGCGTGCAGGGCACCTATCGCGGCCGCTTCGGCGAGTTGAAGCAGAGCCTGAACGGCACGATGGAGCATCTCGCCCAGACCGTGGCGACGATCCAGGCGACAGCCGCCCATGTCTCGCGCGCAGCGCACGAGATCAATGCCGGCGCCGGCGACCTTGCCCAGCGCACCGAGCAGACGGCGGTCAATCTCGAGGAAACGGCAGCGACGACGGAGCAACTCGCGGCTTCCGTCAAGCAGAGCGCGGCGCGCTCGCGTGAGGCGACGGAGCTCGCCAGCGAGGCGATGGGCGCTGCTGAGGGCGGTAAGGCCGTCGTCTCCAAGACCGTGGGCGCGATCGAGCGGATCGAGGATTCGTCGGTCAAGATTTCCGAGATCGTCTCCGTCATCGAAGGTATCGCCTTCCAGACCAATCTGCTGGCGTTGAACGCAGCCGTCGAGGCGGCGCGCGCCGGCGATGCCGGCAAGGGTTTTGCCGTGGTGGCATCCGAAGTCCGCTCGCTCGCCCAGCGTTCCAGCCAGGCGGCCAAGGACATCAAGACCCTGATCGCGAGCTCGAACGAGCAGGTTGGGGACGGGGTCCGTTTCGTGCGCTCGACCGGCGAGGCGCTGGACCGGATCGTCACGGCCGCAGGCAAGGTTTCCGCGACCATCATCGAGATTTCGTCGGCTGCTGCCGAACAGGCGCATGGCATCGAGGAGATGAGCCAGACCGTCGCGCATATGGACGAGACGACGCAGGCGAACTCGGCGCTGGCCGAGCAGAGCGCGACCTCGGCCGGCGAACTCATGGAGCAGATCGCGACGCTGAAGGAACTCGTTGCGTTTTTCCAGACGGAGACGGCCCCGCGGTTCGGCGCAGTGCAGATCAGGGCAGAGCCGGCGCATCTGCCGCGCCGTGTCGAGACGCGCCGGCCGGAGCCGGCCCAGCCGCAGAAGGCAGCTCTTCGTCGTCGGGTGGCAGGCGGCGGTCGCGCCGAGGAATGGGCGGAATTCTAGTGTCGAGGTCCAACGCCATGCTTGTTCCCCAGCCCTTCGCCGACGCGACATTGACGCGCGACGACATGGGCTTCATCGCCAAGCTCGTCTACGAGCATGCCGGCATCGTCATCCGCGAGCATAAGGAGGCGATGACGCGCGGCCGGTTGGCGCGTCGCGTCAAGGCGCTGGGGCTGGGCTCGGTCGCCGAATACTGTGCTTTCCTGAGAACGCCGGGCGCCGTCTCCGAGATTCCCGAGCTGATCAATGCGGTGACCACCAACCACACCGCCTTCTTCCGCGAGCGGCATCATTTCGACCATCTGCGCAAGGATGTGCTGCCGAAATTGCTGCAGGAGCGCAGCGGGCGGCGCGGGCGTATCCGGATCTGGTCCTCGGCCTGTTCCTCGGGCGAGGAGCCTTACAGCATCGCGGCGACCTCGCGCGACGTGCTGGGTTCGCGCAGCGATGTCGACTTCCGTATCCTGGCGACCGACATCGACACCGATATCCTGGAGCGGGCGGAGGCGGGAATCTATCCGAGCGAATTGTTCGAGCGGCTGCCGCCCGACGTCAAGCCGCTGCTCAAGCTCGAGGCTGCAGCCAGGGGCGAGGCGCGCATCAGCGAGGATTTGCGCCGGCTGATCGCATTCAAGCGGCTCAACCTGATCGAGAAATGGCCGATGGGCGGGCCGTTCGACGTGATCTTCTGCCGCAATGTCTTCATCTATTTCGACACCCAGACCAAGGCTTCGATCCTCGACCGCTTCGTGGCGCTGCTGGCGCCGGGCGGCTTCCTCTATCTCGGCCATTCGGAATCGCTCCCGCAGCCGCATCCTCAGCTCCGGCTGATCGGTCGCACCATCTATGAGAGAACAGCATGAGTGTTGCCCGGGCCTCTCGTCGCTATTTCGACCCGCGCTTCGAGGCGACGATCATCACGGTCGCGCCAGGCGAGCATGAGATCACCGCCGCCAAGGACGAGATCGTGGCGACCGTGCTCGGCTCCTGCATCTCGGTGTGCATGCGCGATCCCCAAGTCGGGGTCGGTGGGCTGAACCATTTCCTGCTGCCAAAGAACAATGGCGGCTCGGACACCAATGCCGGTGAGCGCTATGGCGACACCGCCATGGAGGTCCTGATCAACGGCCTGCTCAAGCGCGGCGCCAGGCGCGGCAATCTCGAAGCCAAGGTCTTCGGCGGGGCGCGCGTGCTCTCGGGCGCGACGATGCTGGCGATCGGCGACGGCAACATTGCCTTCGTCAATGAGTTTCTGAAGGTGGAGGGCATTCCCGTGGTGTCCAAGGATGTCGGCGGCACGCGCTCGCGCCGCATCCATTACCAGCCTTCGACCGGCCGGGCCTGGGTGCAGCATGTGCAGCCGAGCACGCGCGACAGCGAGCACGAGCAGGAAGTCGCTTATCTCAATCGCCTCAAGACTCAACCCGTGGCTGGTGAAGTGGAGATCTGGTGATGAGCACGCTGACCTCTCCCGGCGGCCAGGTGAAAGTCCTCGTCGTCGACGATTCCGTGCTGATGCAGAAGTTGATGACGCAGATCATCGATTCCGCGCCCGGCTTCAAGGTGATCGGCGTCGCCGGCAGCGCCGAGGAAGGCTGGGACGCGATCCAGGACTTGCGGCCCGACATCCTGACGCTCGATCTTGAATTGCCAGGTCGCCACGGCCTCAAGCTGCTGGCGCGCGTGCTCAAGCAGGACCCGTTGCCGGTGCTGATCGTCTCGGCTTTCGGAGGGCCGGGCGCCGACAACACCATCCAGGCGCTGGAGCTCGGCGCGATCGACTTCATCGAGAAGCCCGACGGCACGACGCATACGCTCGAAGGCTTCATGAAGCATCTGGTCGCGGCACTGTCGCGTGCCTCGGTGAGCCGGCGCATGTTCGCAGCGCGGCGTGAGGTCGCGCCCGCGCGTCCGGTGCTGGCGCGCGAGCCGGCGCGCGGCGGGCGCACTTCGCTGATCGCGATCGGCGCCTCGACGGGAGGCGTGCCGGCCGTCCAGGTGGTGATGCGGGACCTCGCGCATCTACGTATCCCGGTCGTCGTGGTGCAGCATATGCCGCCGGGCTACACCGCGAAATTCGCGGCGCGCCTGGCGACGGCAACTGGGCTCGATGTCCGCGAGGCCGCGGACGGCGACAAGCTGAAACCCGGCATGGCGGTGGTCGCGCCCGGCGGGCCGCGCCATCTCGAAATCGAGGAGCGCCGGGGCGAGCTCGTCTGCGTCCTGCGGGAAGGGCCATTGGTCAGCGGCCACAGCCCATCCGTCGACGTGATGTTCCATTCGGTGGCGCGCAGTCTCGGCCAGCATGCGGTCGGCATTCTGCTCACCGGGATGGGCCGCGACGGCGCTGACGGTTTGTTAGCCATGCGTAAAGCTGGTGCGGAGACGTTAATCCAAAGTGGGGAAACCTGTGTGGTAAACGGGATGCCGAAAGCGGCCTACGAGTTGGGAGCCGCCGACAGGGTGGTGCCGCTGGATCAGATCGGGGCTGCCGTCGGCAACCTGATCGGTGAGCGACCGCATCTGCGCACCGCGTGAGGAGAGCGTGATGAAGGCGAGAAGCGACTACAGGATCCTCGTGGTCGACGATCAGAAGAGCATGCGCGGGCTCGCGACGTATTTTCTGAAGCAGATCGAATTCCAGGACATCGACGAGGCTGAGAATGCCCGCGAGGCCCTGATGAAGATGCAGAGCAAGCGCTACGATCTGCTGCTGCTCGACTGGAACATGGATGGCATGAGCGGCATTGATCTGCTGCGTGCGATCCGTTCGGTGCCGGAGCTGAACCAGATCAAGATCATCATGGCGACCTCCGAGCGCTCGGTCGACAAGATGGACGAGGCGACCACCAACGGCGCCGACCATTATGTGGTGAAGCCCTATGAGCTGCGCGACCTCGAAGTGCGCGTGAAGAAGGTTCTGTCGCTGAGTTCATAATCGCGCCGCGGCTCGACACATCACCTATTCCAGCGCCCCGAGCCGCAAGGCTGCGGGGCGCATCCGTATTGGGCTACCGTGCGTAGACGCAGGAATGGAACCTATCCTGCTCTCACTCTTTGATGAGAGACCGATTCAGATTTCAGATGGGATCGCTGCGTGATTCCATCTGAAATCATCCGGCTCTACGGGAGATCGCATATGTCGCTGCTGCGCCGGGAGGTACTGGGGCTGATCGCAGGTGCGGTTGCAGCGCCAGGTTTCATCGTTTCGGCGGGCGCGCAGAGCCAGGCGAATGCCTATGGTTTTTCGTTCGACCAGCCTGGTGGTCGCCGGCTCGCATTGTCGGCCTATCGCGGTCATCCGATCCTGATCGTCAATACGGCGACCCAATGCGGCTTTGCCGGGCAGTTCGCGACGCTGCAGCAGCTCTGGCAGCGCTATTCCGGACGTGGCTTGATGCTGATCGCGGTGCCGAGCAATGATTTCGGCGGGCAGGAGCCGCTGCAGGGTGCAGCGATCGCCGAGGCGGCGCTGCAGAGCTATGGCGCGACCTATGCGTTCGCCGAGAAATGCAGCGTGCGCGGGCCTGACGCGCACCCGTTCTACCGCTGGGCCGCCGCGCAGCGCCCAGCCGAGACGCCGAGCTGGAATTTCCACAAATACCTGGTCGGCCGCGATGGCGAGCTGGTCGGCGGCTTTTCAAGCGGTACCGATCCGATCGGCCCGCAGCTCGTGCGTGCGATCGGCCAGGAGTTGCAGGCGGCCTGAGCAAAGGTCCGGCGTGGTCCCGCGGGCTTGGCATCGTTTTCGCTTGGCCCCCTTGCGTCGCGCCGTCTTGGCGCAAGCGCGTGTCGGCGCAAGGATGGCGCCGTCATCGCCATCCAGACGCAACCCCTCCGGCAAAGCCTGCCTTAGATTTCTGATACCGAGGTTCCATGTCCCGTATCCTGACCGTCGCCGCCGCCCAGCTCGGGCCGATCCAGAAAGCCGAGGGCCGCGACATCGTCGTCGCCCGGATGATCGCCCTGATGGATGAAGCCAAGGCGAAGGGCGCCGAACTGATCGTCTATCCGGAGCTGGCGCTGACCACCTTCTTCCCGCGCTGGCATCACGAGGACCGGGCCGAGGCTGACCATTGGTTCGAGGCCGCGATGCCGAACCCGGCGGTGCAGCCGCTGTTTGACCGGGCGCGCGAGCACGGCATGGGGATGAGCTTCGGCTATGCCGAACTCACGCCGGAGGGCCGGCATTTCAACACCTCGATCCTGGTCGATCGTGAGGGCGTGATCGTCGGCAAATACCGCAAGATCCATCTGCCGGGCCATGTCGAGTTCGATCCCGAGCGCGCGCATCAGCATCTCGAGAAGCGCTATTTCGAGCCGGGAGATCTCGGCTTTCCGGTCTGGCGGATGATGGGCGGGCTGATGGGCATGATGATCTGCAACGACCGGCGCTGGCCCGAGAGCTATCGTGTCATGGGCCTGCAGGGCGTCGAGATGGTGGTGCTTGGCTTCAACACGCCGTCGGTCAATTCGCAAAAGTCCGGCGAGGGCATGGCGCAGCGGCTGTTCCATCACAGGCTCTCGGTCCAGGCCGGGGCCTATCAGAATGCGACCTGGGTCGTCGCTGTGGCCAAGGCCGGCGACGAGGATGGGCATCACTGCATGGGCGGCACGCTGATCGTGAATCCCGACGGCGAGATCGTCGCCGAGCTGGAGGGCGAGGCGGATGGCGTCATCGTCCATGCCTGCGACCTCGACGACACCCGCTTCGGTAAGGAGACGATCTTCGATTTCAAGCGCCATCGCCGCATCGAGCATTACGGGCCGATCACGGCGCAGGTCGGCGTGATCGAGCCGAAGTGAGGCTCACCTGAATCCATCCTCGCGGGTCATCCCGGGTCTCCCGGAGTTTATCCTTGGGCCGATCGAAGATCGGACCCGAGGGCTTCGGCCGGGATGACCGCGTTATGTTTGATGCTGCAGCGAGACATCTGAGCGGATCGCCGAATGACCGACTTCACCGCCGCCTTCGCCGATCTCGAACCGCGTGAGCGCTACAAATTGCTGTGCGCCAGCGTGACGCCGCGCCCGATCGCGCTCGTCACCTGCGTTTCGCCCGAAGGCGTCGTCAATGCGGCGCCGTTCAGCTTCTTCAACGTCTTCTCGGAGGAGCCGGCCCTGGTGGTGCTCGGCCTGCAGCACGGACCGGGCAACCGCCCCAAGGACACCACCCGCCACATCGCGGCGGCCGGTGAATTCGTCGTCAATCTGGTCGACGAGGGCTTGGCGGAGGCGATGAATATCTGCGCCATCGACTTCCCGCCCGAGGTCAGCGAGATCGACGCGGCCAAGCTTTCGCTGCTGCCGGGCGTCAGCGTCGCCGTGCCGCGTATCGCGGAAGCCCCTTTCGCATTGGAATGCCGCAAGCAGGTTTCGCTCGCCTTCAGCCCGACGCGGGAATTGCTGATCGGCGAGGTCGTTCGCATCCATGCTCGCGCGGGGCTCGTCGATCCCAGGACGCTGCGGGTCAGCATGAGCGACTACAAGCCGGTCGGCCGCATGTTCGGAGACGGCTATTCGCGCCAGAACGATCGCTTCGACCTCAGGCGCGACAACTATGCTGGCTGGCTGGCGAAGCAGGGCTGAGCGGCGTCACATCACGTTATGTAACGTCAAGTCTTGGGCTTCTGCCCCGGTCGAAACGCCACGATCACCGCCGGATCGGTCTCCAGATAGGGCCCTTCGATCAGGTCGATGCAATAGGGGATCGCCGGCATCACTGCGTCCAGGCATTCGGCGATGGCGCGCGGGCGGCCGGGCAGGTTGACGATCAACGCCTTGCCGCGAATGCCGGCAGTCTGGCGCGACAGGATCGCGGTCGGCACCTTGGCGAGGCTGACCTGGCGCATCAATTCGCCGAAACCGGGCATCGGCTTCTCGATCACGTCCTCGGTTGCCTCGGGCGTGACGTCGCGCGGAGCGGGGCCCGTGCCGCCGGTGGTGACGATCAGGCAGCAGCCCTCCTCATCGGCCAGCGCTTTCAGCGTGTCGGCGATCAGCTTGCGGTCGTCGGGAATGACGCGGGCGACCGGCGTCCACGGGCTCGTCAGCACCTTGGCGAGATAGGCCTCGATGGCGGGGCCGCCCTCATCGGCATAGATGCCGGCCGAAGCGCGGTCGGAAACCGTGACGATGCCGATCCTGATATCCGTGCTCATATCCTGAAACCCTGGCCTGATGCTGCAAGGCAGATGTGACCGATCGGCGCCGCGCGGGCTACCGAAAAGACCGGCTCAGCCCTTGAGGCGCTTGCGCAGGCGGCGCAGCCCCTGGCGCGCATGCGCTGCCAGCTCCGGCAGAGCCGGCCGGCGGCTGCCGAGGGTGACGATCGCATGGCCCATCTCGCGCCGCTCGCCCCAGACATAGGTTCCGGCATCGACGCCGTCTCCCGCGCCGCTGTCGAAGACGACAGGCGGCGTGCCGGCGAAATCGGCCTGGAGCATGGCGATGGTGAGCGCCCGCCCGGGCGAGAGCCGGCTTTGGCCCTCGTCATAGGCGATCTTGAGGAAATGCCGCGTGCCGGCGCTCTCGATCAGCAGACCCATGGCGATCGGCTCGCCATCCAGTCGCAAGCTATCGACCTGCAAGGCGTCCTGTGCCGCGAAACCGGCGACGAGCTGGCGGAAATAGGCGGTGTCCCGCGGTAGCCGCGCGATCGCGGTGCCGGCCTCGCCCTTCCAGCCAGCGGCTTCGAGGGCGAGGAAGGCGTCGAAGCTGTTTTGCGCGGCCTCGCCCCGCTCGCGCCGGAACGCGGCCTCGCCCGCCTTGGTGACGGTACGGAACTGCTGCATGCGCTTCTTGTAGCTCTGTCCGAGCGCGCGCCTGAGATAGCGCTCGGCATCGTCGCCGGCCTCCGGCAGCAGCATCGGCCGGCTCCAGCGCTCATGGATTGCGAGCCTGCTGCCCGTGCTGCGAAAGGCCTCGGAGAGCACGGCGTGGCAGGCCCCTTCCAGCGGCAGCAATGGCAGCACCAGCGTCTTGGGCAGGTCGCTCGAGGCCAGGATATGACGGAGCATGGCCTCCGCCGCATCGTTGGCGAGGTCGCGATCGAGAACCGGAATCGAGGAGACCTCGTAGAGCGGCAGCAGCGGCGCGACGAGCACGGGTGCAAAACCGCTGCGCCAGTCGCGCTTCCGATGCAAGGCCCAGAGGCCGGCGAGGCGCTCGGAGCCCAGCGCCTCGCTATGCCAGGCGGCGAGCACGATGATCCTGTCGTCGGGTATGAGCAGGCGCGCGGCCGCGATGGCGGCTGGCGCCATATGCGGGTTGGCGGCGAGCGCGCGCAGGCTGAGCTCGGTGAAGGCTGCGTTGCGCTCGACATAATCCGCAGGGCGGATGCGCCTGACGACGATCGTGGCGTTCAAGGCGAGACGCCGTCGCGCCGCACGCGCTTGATCTCGCCGCGCAGCGACAGCACGAAGGCAATGACCTGGGCTGCGGCGCGGTAGAGCTCTTCGGGGATCTGGTCGTCAAGCTCGACGGCCGAGAGCGCCTGCGCCAGCACAGCGTTCTCTTCGACGGCGACGCCGTGCTCCCGGCCGGTTTCGATAATGCGCTGGGCCAGTTCGCCCCGGCCCTTGGCGGTGACGCGCGGCGCGCCTTGCCCATCATATTCGAGCGCGACGGCGATCTGGCGAGGCGAGGGACCGGTCATGACATCCGGTCCAGGAACTGGCCGGCGGTCGGCTGCATGACGCGCGGTTGGCCGGTGTGGATATCGATGGCGCCATTCTCGAACTGCGCATCGACGAGCGCAGCCTCCAGCCCGGGAGCAGCGCCGCGCAGCAGCCGGCTGGTCTCCTCGCGCTCGGCCCAGAGCGTGACGCCGACGCTGCGGCCCTGCAGCGTGACCACGCCCTGCAGCGGACCCATCGGCTCGACATCGAGCGCGAAGCGGATACGCCAGAGCGGTGCTTCGACGCCGTTGGGGCCGCGGCGGGGCGGCTCCTTCTCGATATGAAGCGGCAGGACGGCCGCGCCGGAATGGAAGGCGAGAGGGATCTCGGTCAGCCAGCGTGGGGCTTGGTTCTGGTCGGGCCGCGCGCCGTCCAGCGGCAGCGAGGCGAATTGCGAAAGCGTGACGCGGTCGAGGGCCGCGTCAGTCTGCTCCAGCAGGGTTTGCGCGATCGTCAGCGGCTTTTCGCCCGCGGCGAGGGTCGGCTCCACGATCGGCTGGAGCGCAAGTGGGCCGTCGCGGCGCGGCGGCGTGGGTTTTGCCGGCGCGGTCGGCATACCGGCCGTTTGCGGCGAAAGCAGGAGCGCGGCTTGCGGCTTGCCGGCCGGCGTCGGCACGAAGCGCTCGATCACGGCAGCGAGGGCGTCGCGCAGCGTCACCAGGTTCGCCTTGAGGTCGGCCTGCGGCGGTACGGCCTGGCTCGTGGCTTGGCTCGTCGCGACTTGGCGGCTCTCCATGAACAGGCCGGAGCGCTGGACGGCGTCCTTCAGGACCTCGGCCCCAAGCGGCCTGCGCTCGACAGGGACGGCCTGGGCCAGGACGCGCTCGATCAGGGTCAGCAGCGGCTTGGGCAGGGTGAGCGCGACCGAGCCTTCGGAGATGCTGCGCAGATTGGCGAAGAGCGGCGCGAGACCGTCCTGATTGGCCAGTACCGGCCCGAGCAGAGGCCCGGCGATGGCACGAGGTGAGGTCGCCGCGTTGGCCTGTGCTTGCACCGGTTGGGAGGCGGCACCCGAGCGCGGCGCGTCGGCTGTCACTGCGGCCTGCAGGAGCGAACTCGGCTGGAGGGGGGCCGATGCGCGCGGAGGCTCGGCCGGGGAGGTTGTCGTCGGGGAGACCATTGGCGTGGGATTGGGGGCCGTGGCCTGGCCGGTCTGCGGGGTGGATTGCGGTGTCGCGGGTGCAACGCCGGCCGGAGCGGGCGGGCGCGTCTCGACCAAGGTCGCGCGCAGGCTTCCGCCTGGCTCCTCGGCGGCGTCGATCCTGAGCAGCAGCGTCGCGCCGGGGAGCAGAGCCGCCTGCTTCGCTTCCGGCCCGGCGAGCACGAGCGATATCTTGGTGTCGCCGATGAGCGCCGTCGCCAGGCCGTTGCCGTCAAGCGTCAGCAACTGCGCCTCGACGGTCTGGCCCGGCGCGAGCTCGGCCGTAGGCGCGAGCGCCTGCAGCAGAGTGGCGAGGTTCTGGCTCTGGACGAGCTGGGCGAGATTCATCGAGGCGAAGCCATGAGAGCGAGGCCAAGACCCTGACATGAAAGGTTAAGCATTTTGTTGCGCGCAGGATTTGGCGGGCGCGCCCTGCGCGGAGCGCGCTGGCGCGTGGCGCGAGGCTGGGGCAGGGTCTTTGCCCCGAACTCTGGGAGTCTGACCCATGGAATATCGCCAGCTCGGCCGCTCCGGCCTCAAGGTCTCGCCTTTGTGCCTGGGCACGATGATGTTCGGTGGCGCGACGAGCGAGCTGGATTCGCGCGCGATCATCGATCATGCGCGCGAAGCCGGCATCAATTTCATCGACACAGCCGATGTCTACAATGAAGGCCGCTCCGAAGAGGTGACCGGCCGCGCCATCGCCGCGCAGCGCCATGACTGGGTGCTTGCGACCAAGGTCGCCAACCAGATGGGGGCAGGCCCCAACCGGGTCGGGCTCTCGCGCAAATGGCTGATGCAAGCCTGCGAGGACAGTCTGCGCCGGCTCGGCACCGATTTCATCGATGTCTACTATCTGCACAAGGAAGACCATGCGACGCCGCTGGCCGAGACCGTGCGCGCACTCGGCGATCTCGTTGCCCAGGGCAAGATCCGGCATTTCGGCGTCTCGAATTACCGCTCCTGGCGGCTCGCCGAGATCTGCCGGCTCTGCGACGATTTCGGTATCGACCGGCCGGTCGTCAGCCAGCCCTATTACAACGCGATGAATCGCATGCCCGAGGTCGAGCATCTGCCGGCCTGCGGCTTCTACGGGCTCGGCGTCGCCTCCTATTCGCCGCTGGCGCGCGGCGTGCTGACCGGTAAATACGAGCCCGGCCAGGCGCCGCAGCAAGGCACGCGCGCGGCACGCGGCGACAAGCGCATCCTGCAGACGGAATGGCGCGAGGAGAGCCTCGCCATCGCCCAGACGATCAAGGCGCATGCGGAGGCGCGCGGCATGACGCCGATCCAGTTCGCGGTACGCTGGGTCCTGAACAATGCCTTCCTCACCGCCGCGATCGCCGGGCCGCGCACGCTGGAGCAGTGGCAGGCCTATCTCGCGGCGCTGGATGTCGCGTTCACCCCCGAGGACGAGGCGCTGGTGGATGGGCTCGTGCCCGCCGGCCATCCCTCGACGCCGGGCTATAGCGACCCGGCCTATCCGCTCGAGGGCCGCAAGGCGTTGACGGGCTGATCAGGCGGCGCGGACTGATCAGGCGGCGACCGCGACGAGCCCGCTCCAGGCTACCATGGCGGCCTGGGCGATGGCCTCCAGTTCGGCGCGCGTGGCGCCGTCGCGCGCGCGCAACGATATGCCTTGCTGCACCGTGACATAGAAGCTTGCGATCATCTCGGTATCGGTCGCGGCCGGCAACTCGCCACTTTCGACCGCTTCTCGCAGCCGCTGCGTGAAGCTGGCGATCGCCCGCTCGCGCACGCCTCGTAAATCGGCCCGGAGCGCCTCGCTCGCGCCGGCGGCATGGACCACCGCCAGCACGATCATGCAGCCGGCCGGTTTGCCCGGCCGCGTGAACATTGCCACTGAGCGCATCAGGAAGGTTTCTATCGCGGCCCGGGCCGTCGGGGCATCGGCAACCGCCTGGGCCAGTTCCTTGCCGTCGCAGGCCTCGTATAGCGCCATCGCCTCGCGATAGAGCGCCTCCTTGCTGCCGAAGGCGGCGTAGAGGCTGGGCGAGCCGATGCCCATCGCCTCGGTCAGATCACCCATCGAGGTGCCCTGGAAGCCGTTGCGCCAGAACAAATCCATGGCGCGGCGCAGCGCCTCGTCGCGATCAAAGCTTCTCGGTCTGCCGCGCTCGGACATGATCACCCGTTTTGTGCCAAGCGATACATAAATCGCTTGACGGGTGCCGGCAAGCGCCGCAAATATTTATGTATCGAACGGCACAGAAAAGGAATCTCTCATGGAACGGCTGATCGGGAAGAAGGCGCTGGTGACCGGTGGGAGCCGCGGCATCGGCGCGGCGATCGCGTTGCGGCTGGCGCAGGAAGGCGCCGATGTCGCGCTGACCTATGAGCGCTCGCAGGACAAGGCGCAGGCGGTGGTCGGCCAGATCGAGGCCCTTGGACGCAAGGGCTTCGCGCTCGCGGCCGACAGCGCCGATGCCGAGGCGGTGACGGCCTGCGTCGGCAAGGCTGCCGCTCTGCTCGGAGGCCTCGACATCCTGGTCAACAATGCCGGCATTTTCCGTGGCGGACCGATCGCGGAGTGGAGCCTCGCCGATATCGACGCGACGCTGGCAGTGAATATCCGCGCCGTCGTGCTGGCGTCGCAGGCGGCCGCCGCCCATCTCGGCGAAGGCGGGCGCATTATTTCGATCGGTTCATGCCTGGCCGAGCGCGTGGTCGAGCCCGGCGTCTCGCTCTATGCGATGAGCAAGGCCGCGCTGATCGGCTTCACCAAGGGCCTGGCGCGCGATCTCGGGCCACGCGGCGTCACCGTCAATATCGTCCATCCCGGCTCGACCGACACCGATATGAACCCGGCTGCCGGGGAACGGGCCGACGCGCAGCGCGCCAAGATGGCGATCCCGCGCTATGGCAAGCCGGAGGATATCGCCGGACTCGTGGCCTATCTCGCCAGCGCGGAGGCGCGCTTTGTGACCGGCGCCGGTTTCGCCATCGATGGCGGCGTCAATACCTAGACGCTATCCCTCCAGCGCAACGGCGGCTCAGTTCACCAGGCAGAAGCCGCCGACATTGTGGTCGCTTTGGCAGGCTGATCTGGGAGCCTCTCCCGGCTTGTTGTTGCGCGAGGATTGCCATCCCTGCGGCACCACCTGGACGCTGGGACCCAGGGGCGGGGCGGGGAGCTCGACAGCGCTCCCGTCATGGCTCGATCCGCCGCTGCTCGCGCTGATGTTGTCCGGATTGGAGCTGGATTGCGCGACGGCAGAGGCCGCAGACAACTGAAGGGCTGCCACAGTGCAGACCAGAACGAGACGCAGCATGCCATTTCCCCAGGAACGGCGCGCACGCTGCCTCATCGCAGGCGCCGGTGAAAGCGGCATTTGCGATCAGCCTAAGCAGGATGTTAACCGGCCGGCGCGGAAACGCGCCGCCGGGCCTCGTTGCGTCAGTGCATCGCGTCGCGTCAGTGCATGACGCAGAAGCCGCCGAAGCGCAGCCTTGCCGCCTCGGCATCGAGCGGCAGGCAGGCGGTGGCGATGATGGCGATCGCGAGAACCCTGAGCATGCCGCGTTCCTCTGCTTTAGCGGGCGATCTCAGCCTGCCGGCATGATCGGAATTTGCAAAGCGCGACGTCGCAACAACCTAAGCGCGAGGTTAAGCCGAATGGCGGGCGACGCGATCTAGTTGCCCGGCAGCACGATGATGGTCGGTTGTGCGGGCAGGCCGGCCTTGGTGAGCGTAATTGTCGGCTCGGTCTTACGCTCGGTGGCCCAGACGCCGTCGGTGCGGCGCAGGAAGCGCTCCAGGCTGGAGCCGCCGAAGAAATGCATCGGGATCATCACCTTGGCCTGCAGGGATTTCAGCACCTCGACCATGCCTTCCTGGTCGAGCGTGTAGCTGCCATCGACCGGGAAGAGCACGATGTCGACGCGGCCGAGTGCGCGCAGATGGCCGGGCTCCAGCGGGTGATGCAGATGGCCGAGATGGGCGATGCAGAGATCGCCGATCTCGAAGACGAACATCGAATTGCCGTCATAGTCGGTCGCGCCGGAATAGGAGCGGATATTGGTCGGCACGTTGCGCACGCGCATGTCGCCGAGCGTGACATCGTGTTTCGCCGCGCCCTGGCCGCTCGGATCCCAGCCCGGCAGCACATATTTGATGGCCGGGTCCGGGTTGCGCGAATTATGCGTCGAATGCGCCTTGTTCATCGTGGCGATGTCGGGCGTCTCACGCGGGCGGACATAATCGTTGTAGTCGGTTGCGGCCCTGATGCCGCCCGGCGTCTCGATCAGGAAGGTGGCGTGGCCGACGAAGGTGAGGCGGACCTCGTCCTTGGCGAGCGCGGCGCGCTGGATCGGCAGGCGGTAGCTCGCCATCTCGGGCCGGCAGCCGGGCTCGTCGGACTGGGCGCGGGTGGGGGTGGCGAGCGCGGCCATTGCGATACCCAGTATCGCGCCGCAGAGCCTGCGTCCCAGGATGGTCGGCGGATTCATCATCGGCACCCCGCATCGTTCCAGCGTCCACGAGCTTAGGCAATTGCCGGGCCGGGGGAAGCGGGCAGGAGCAGGGCTGGCGCGTTTGTGAAGCGAGAGGCCGTCGGGAGAGGTAGCGTGGCCACGTCAGTGCAGCGGGTCGAGGAATGGCGTGTCGCGGCCGCTCACATAGAAGATCACCACCTTCGTCGGCTCGGCGGCGCTGCGGTTGTAGCCGACCATCTCGACATGCGGCGGTTCGACATAGGCCTCGCCAGCCTTCACCACCACGGTTGGCTGTCCCTTCAGTTCCAGCGTGAAGGCGCCTTCGAGGACATAGACCGTCACGGGAAAGCGGTGGCTGTGCCGGACGGTCCTGTCGCCGGGCTTGAAGGTCGCGGTCAGGATGCGGACTTCCTGCGAGGCGTCACGCGGCATGGCTTCGACGAGTTGGCGCAGCACGAGGTTCGGCTTCGCAAGACCGGCCTCCTGCGCCTGCGCGCTGGCCCCCAGAAGAAGACCCACGACAGCCGCCGCAGCCAAACATGATGATATGCGCATGGCGCTTTCCTCCGGCTAGGGTCTGACGCCTTGTCAGAACTGCCGAAAGGGTAGGCCTGAGCTGCGGATTATGGCAGCCTCAATGCTGTGGACAGGGGCCGCAAGACTGCAAGGTCGAGCATGTTCGATTGGAACGATCTGAAGCCTTTCCTTGCTGTCGCGCAGCATCAAAGCATGATCGCGGCGGGGAAATCGCTCGGCCTCAGTCAGTCGACCGTGCAGCGACGGCTTTCGGAACTCGAGCGGCGGATCGGCCGCGCCCTGGTCGTCCGGCATCCTGCGGGATATCGGCTCACGGCCGATGGCTTGAGCCTGTTGCCGATGGCCCGCAGGGTCGCTCGCGCTGTGGGCGAGTTGGAGCAGTATCTCGACGACACCGCGCGGGAACTCGACGGCGTGATCCGCGTCACCTGTCCCGAGCCGCTGGTGCTGCGCATCGTTCAGTCGAAGCTGCTCGACGCCTTCCATGCGCGCCATCCGAAGCTGCGCGTCGAGTTCGTGACCAGCGACCGCTATCTCGATCTGTCGCAGGGCGAGGCGGATGTCGCCTTCCGCTCCGGCGACACCGATGATGAGCTTGTCGGACGCAAGATCGCCGACTCGCTCTGGGCGATCTATGCCAGCCCCGACTATGTCGAGCGGCACGGTCGGCCGACGACCGCGCAGGAACTGGCGCAGCACCCGCTGGTCGGCTTTGAAACGACGCTCGGCTCGCACCGCATGCTGACATGGCTCGCGGAGGTCGCACCGGCCGCCCGCTTCGCCGTGCGCAACAACAGCGTCCTCGGCCTGGTTTCGGCAGTCAAATCCGGCGTGGGCATCGGCCCATTGCCGACCGCGCTCGGAGACGCCGATGACGGTCTCGTGCGGATCCTCGGCCCGATCCCGGAACTGACGCGAAGCTGGCGAATCCTGGCTCACCCCGATCTCCGGCGTACGCCTCGCGTCGCTGCCTTCTTTGATTTCATCGTCGAACAGCGGGCCGCGCTGAAGCCGATCTTCACAGGGTAGAGGTGGCGAGGCGAGGACGCCACGCGCGACACGTGGGACCGGCGGGCTTGCACCGCACCGGTTGCGGCAAGCGGCCCGCCTCGCTACATACGCGGCACATTCCCGAAAGCCCCGGCCCACCAGTCCGAGAGCGGAGCCCGCACGCCCCATGTCCCGTCAGTTCATCTACCATATGCGCGGCCTGTCGAAGACTTATCCGGGCGGCAAGCAGATCCTCAAGGACATCCATCTCTCCTTCTACCCCGACGCCAAGATCGGCGTGCTCGGGGTCAACGGCGCGGGTAAGTCGACCCTGCTCAAGATCATGGCGGGCTTCGACAAGGAATGGACTGGCGAGGCCTGGGTCGCCGAGGGCGCGCGCGTCGGCTACCTGCCGCAGGAGCCCAAGCTCGACGAGACACTCAACGTCCGTGACAACGTCATGCTCGGCGTGGCGCCGCAAAAGGCGATCATGGATCGCTACAACGAGCTCGCGATGAACTATTCCGACGAGACCGCCGACGAGATGACCAAGCTGCAGGACGAGATCGAGGCCAAGGGCCTGTGGGATCTCGATTCCAAGGTCGAGCAGGCGATGGACGCGCTGGGCTGCCCGCCGGACGATTGGGAAGTCTCGAAGCTCTCGGGCGGTGAGCGCCGCCGCGTCGCGCTGTGCAAGCTTTTGCTCGAGCAGCCGGAGCTGCTGCTACTCGACGAGCCGACCAACCATCTCGACGCCGAGACCACCGCCTGGCTCGAAGGCCATCTGCGGACTTATCCGGGCGCGATCCTGATCGTGACCCATGATCGCTACTTCCTCGACAACGTCACCAGCTGGATCCTCGAGCTCGATCGCGGCCAGGGCATTCCCTATGAGGGCAATTACTCGGCCTGGTCGGTGCAGAAACAGAAGCGCCTCGCCCAGGAAGGCCGCGAGGATGTCGCGCGTCAGAAGACGCTGGAGCGCGAGCAGGAATGGGTTCTGGCCTCGCCCAAGGCGCGCCAGGCCAAGAGCAAGGCCCGTATCCAGCGCTATGACGAGCTCGTGCAGAAGGCCAACAACAAGGGGCCCGACACCGCGCAGATCATCATCCCGATCGCCGAGCGGCTCGGCAACAACGTCGTCGATTTCGACAATCTGTCGAAGGGTTTCCAGGACAAGCTCCTGATCGACGGCCTGTCCTTCAAGCTGCCGCCGGGCGGCATCGTCGGCGTGATCGGCCCCAACGGCGCCGGTAAGACCACGCTGTTCAAGATGATCACCGGCCAGGACAAGCCCGATTCTGGCACGATCGCCGTCGGCGAGAGCGTCACGCTCGGCTATGTCGACCAGAGCCGCGACTCGCTCGACGACAAGAAGAATGTCTGGGAGGAAATCTCGGGCGGCAACGACATCCTTTATCTCGGCAAGCGCGAGATCAATTCACGCGCCTATTGCTCGACCTTCAATTTCAAGGGCGGCGACCAGCAGAAGAAGGTCGGCTCGCTCTCGGGCGGCGAGCGCAACCGCGTCCATCTCGCCAAGATGCTGAAGGCGGGCTCCAATGTCCTGCTGCTCGACGAGCCGACCAACGATCTCGACGTCGATACGCTGCGGGCGCTGGAGGAGGCGCTGGAGGACTACGCCGGCTGCGCTGTGATCATCAGCCATGATCGCTGGTTCCTCGACCGCATCGCGACCCATATCCTCGCCTTCGAGGGTGAGAGCCATGTCGAATGGTTCGAGGGCAATTTTGCCGATTACGAGGAAGACAAGAAGCGCCGTTTGGGCATCGATTCCACGATTCCCAAGCGCATCCAGTACAAGAAGTTCTCGCGCTGACGAGACGGATTCGACTTTCAGGGCCAGCGTTCCGGGACCGGAGCGCTGGCCCTTTCTTTATGCGCCGGTTCTTTATGCGTTGAGACGTGTCTCATGCTTCGGGATTTGCTTCGCGCACCGGGGGGCTGCCTCCGATGCGAGGTTTGGCGCGTATGATATGTCAAAAGACACGGACATGGGGTGATCACGCCTCTATAGGCCGAAGTTTGACGTCTCCGCAGTGAATGGAACGAACGACCCGTGTACGACCTCGCCGATGAAGGCCCAGCTCCGGAGCGGCAGGAGGTCGATGCGAGGTTCATGCGCAGCCTGCTGGCCGCATCGGACGACTGCATCAAGGTTTTGACCCTCGACGGCGCGCTCAGCTTCATGAGCGAGGGTGGCCAGCGCGTGATGGAGATCAGCGACTTCAATGCGGTCAGGGGCTGCTCCTGGCCGGACTTCTGGCAGGGCGACGGCAATGCCGATGCGAAGGCGGCGATTGCGGCGGCAAAAGCGGGACGAAGCTCGCGTTTCCAGGGCGCCGCCAATACCGCGCTGGGAAATCCGCGCTGGTGGGATGTGCAGGTTTCGCCCATTCTGGGTCCGGACGGGCGCCCCGAAAGCATCCTGTCGGTCTCCCGCGACGTCACGGAACTCAAGCGCGCCGAGGAGCGCCAGCGGCTGCTCGCGCTGGAGCTCAAGCATCGCATCAAGAACACCATCGCCATGATCCAGGCGATCGCGAACCAGACGCTGAGGAGCGGCGCGGAACTGGCCGATGCCAAGGCCGCGCTGATGGACCGGCTGAAGAACATGGCCGATGCCCAGGATCTGCTGACGCAGTCGGCCTGGTCGAGAGCTCGCATGCATGAGCTCGTCGCCAAAGTCGTAACGCCCCAGGGCGAGGCGGACCGGATTGGGGTTGACGGGCCCGATGTCGAATTGTCCTCGAAATGCGCGCTGGCGATGTCGCTGGCGCTGCACGAGTTGACGACCAATGCGATGAAATACGGGGCCCTGTTGGGAGAGGTTGGCCGGGTCGGCGTGGCCTGGACGATCGACCACGCGGCGAGCCCGCCGCAGTTCCGGTTCGAGTGGCGGGAGACAGGCGGGCCGGTCGTCACCCCGCCATCGCATGTCGGGTTCGGCTCACGCATGATCGAGCGGGCGCTGGCGGGCTATTTTGCCGGTACGGCCGGGATGGAATACCCGCCGACGGGTGTCATCTTCACGCTGGTGGCGCCGCTCGAGGCCCTGACGGCCGAGTGAACGGGGGCTTCAGCCCTTGCCGCCCACCAGAATCCGCCCATCGACATCGCGCACATCGCGCAGGCCGCACAGCGCCATGGTGATGTCGAGTTCCTTGCGGATGATGTCGAGGCAGCGGGTGACGCCCTCTTCGCCCATGGCGCCCAGCCCATAGAGGAAGGCGCGGCCGATGAAGGTGCCGTGGGCGCCGAGCGCCAGCGCCTTGATCACGTCCTGGCCCGAGCGGATGCCGCCGTCGAACAGGATCTCCATGCGCCCGCCGACCTGCTCGACGATAGCCGGCAGCGCCGCGATCGAGGACAGTGCGCCGTCGAGCTGGCGGCCGCCATGGTTGGAGACGATCAACGCGTCGGCGCCGCTCTTGGCTGCCATCTCGGCATCTTCGGGGTCGAGGATGCCCTTGAGGATCAGCTTGCCGCCCCAGAGATCCTTGATCCATTTGACGTCGTCCCAGCTCAGGGCCGGGTCGAACTGCTCGGCGGTCCAGGAGGAGAGCGAGGAGAGATCGCCGACGCCCTTGGCGTGGCCGACGATATTGCCGAAGGAGCGGCGCGGCGTGTCGAGCATGCCCAGGCACCAGCGCGGCTTGGTGGCGAGGTTGATCAGGTTGGCGATGGTGGGCTTGGGCGGTGCGCTGAGGCCGTTGCGGATGTCCTTGTGGCGCTGGCCGAGGATCTGCAGGTCGAGCGTCAGCACCAGCGCCGTGACGCCGGCATCCTTGGCGCGCTGGATCAGCCGGGCGATGAAGTCGCGGTCCTTCATCACATAGAGCTGGAACCAGAACGGCTTGCCGACATGGTTGGCGATGTCCTCGAGCGAGCAGATGCTCATGGTCGAGAGCGTGAAGGGCACGCCGGCCTTGGCCGCGGCGCGCGCGGCGAGGATTTCGCCATCGGCGTGCTGCATGCCGGTGAGGCCGGTGGGGGCGAGCGCGACCGGCATGGCGACGGGCTGGCCGACCATGGTCGAAGCCAGCGTGCGGTTGGTCATGTCGACGGCGACGCGCTGGCGCAGCTTGATGACGGCGAAATCGGTCTCGTTGGCGCGGTAGGTGCCCTCGGTCCAGGCGCCGGAATCGGCGTAGTCGTAGAACATGCGCGGCACCCGGCGCTTGGCCAGGATGCGCAGATCCTCGATGGTCAGGGGCTGGGCCATGCTCGTCGCCTCCACGCGTGTGTTTGACGGCGAGGTCGCATGGAAATTTGCAGGTGGCAACCGCTCCTTACGACACCCCCATATACCGTCCGGGCTTGTGGTTGATCGCGAGGATGAGGTTGAGCACGGCTGCGCCGGCTAGCGAGATCAGCACCTTGTCGAGCGGCAGCAGGAAGAGCGCCCCGGTGAGGATCACCACATCGACGCCGAGCTGGAACCAGCCGGCGCGGATGCCGTGATGCTCCTGCAGATAGAGCGCCAGGATGTTGATGCCGCCAAGCCCGGTGCGGTGGCGGAAGAGCGCGAGCAGGCCGAGCCCCATGAAGCTGCCGCCCGCGATCGCGGCATAGAGCGGGTCGACAGCCTCGATCCGGAGCCAGGCCGGTGTCGCCCAGGTGAAGACCGAGACAAGCCCGACCGCGATGAAGGTGCGCGCCGCGAAGCGCCAGCCCATGCGGCGGATCGCCAGCCAGTAGAAGGGCAGGTTGAGGGCGAAGAACAGGATGCCGAAATTGATGCCGGTGGCGAATTGCAGCAGGAGCGCCAGGCCCGCCGCCCCGCTCGTGAGCAAGGTCGCCTTGGTGTAGAGCACGATGCCGATGCTCACCATCAAGGTGCCGAGCAGCATTGCCAACACGTCTTCATAGAAGCGGTGGCGTTCGCCCGTCTCCAAGGCGGTGGCAGCTTGCGTCATCGCGTCATCCCGGTTCGCGCGCCTTCGGCAGGGCTCGCCCTGCGGCGATGCAACGGTTGAGCCATGCGGAGCGATCCTGTAGGGCCGGACCACCCTTTCCGCCAGTGAGCGAGACCTGTTCCATGATCCTGCGGCTCGTCGCTGCGTTCCTGCTCTGCCTTGTTGCGCCCCAGGCCTTTGCTGATAACGCCTTTGCCGATGACACCGTCGCCTGGAAGACCGGGCGCGAGGCCGCCGCGATCGAACGGCGCATCGACGCGCTGCTGGCGAAGATGACGCTGGAGGAGAAGGTGGGGCAGCTCCATCTCTCGGGGCGCGGCGACGGCTTCGACATCAACCAGATCAAGACCGGCCACATGGGCGGGGTGATGAACTTCGTCGTGCCCAGCGAGGTGCTCGCCGTCCAGCACGCCGCGCGCGAATCGCGCCTGAAGATCCCGGTGATCATCGGGCTCGACGCGGTTCACGGCTTCTCGACCTATTTTCCGCTGCCGCTCGGCCAGGCCTCGACCTGGAATCCCAAGCTGATCGAAGAGGCGGCCTATTGGACCGGCCGCGAGGCGCGCGCCGCGGGCATCCAGTGGACCTTTGCGCCGATGGTCGACATCTCGCGTGATCCGCGCTGGGGCCGGGTGCTGGAAGGGGCGGGGGAGGACCCGTATCTCGCCTCGGTCGTGGCCGCAGCGCGCACCCATGGCTATCAGCGCGGCGGCGTCGCGACCACGGCGAAGCATTTCGTCGGCTATGGCGCGGCGGAAGCCGGCCGCGACTATAATTCGACCTGGATCCCGACGAGCCAGCTGTACGATCTCTACCTGCCGCCGTTCAAGGCGTCGTTCGAGGCGGGCTCGATGACGGCGATGGCGGCGTTCAACGCGCTGAACGGCATGCCAGCGACCGCCCATCGCGGCATGCTGACCGATCTGCTGCGCGGGAAATGGGGCTTCAAGGGCTTCGTCACCTCGGATTTCGGCTCGATCACCGAACTCAGGCTGCACGGTATCGCCAAGGATGATGCCGAGGCCGCGCGCAAGGCGCTGCTTGCCGGCATCGACATGGACATGATGGGCGATGTCTATCTCAAGCATCTCGGCAATGAGGTGACGGCCGGCCGCGTGCCGATGAAGGCTCTGAACGAGGCCGTGCGCCGGGTGCTGCGGGTGAAATTCCATCTCGGCCTGTTCGAGCGCGCCGATATCGATCCGGCTGCGGCGCCGGCGCTGATGCAGACGCAGGCCGCCCGCGAGGTGGCACTGAAGGCGGCCCAGGAAGGGGTGATCCTGCTGAAGAACGCCAATGAGACGCTGCCGATCGCGGCGGGCGTCAAATCGGTCGCGGTCATCGGCGCGATGGCGCGCCCCGAGGATGAGCGGGTCTGGACCGATCCCGCCGGGCTTGGCCGGCGCGTCATCCAGGCGCTGCCCGAGGCGCTGAAGGAGCGACTGCCGGCTGACGCGAACGTCGTCTACGAGCCCGCCTTCACCAAAGCCTGCGGCACGGAGTTCGCCGACAAGGGCGCTGCGCTGCGCGCGGCTGCCGCGAGCGACGTGATCGTCGCGATGCTGGGTGAGGATTGCGAGTTCATGGGCGAGGGCGCCTCGCGCACCAATCTCGGCCTGCCCGGGGTGCAGCAGGAACTGCTGGAGGCGCTGGTCGCTACCGGCAAGCCGGTCGTGCTGGTGCTGGCGACGGCGCGGCCTTTGGTGTTGAGCTGGGCCGAGGCCCATGTCGCGGCGATCGTCCAGACCTTCCATGGCGGCACGGAAGGGCGGACCGCCATCGCTGATGTTCTGGCCGGCAAGGTCAATCCGTCAGGGCGCGTGCCGATGAGTTTTCCGCGCTCGGTCGGGCAGATCCCGGTTTATTACGACCAGTTGCCGACCGGCCGGCCCGAGAAGGTCCGCCAGCGCTATGAATCCATCTTCATGGACGAGAAGAACGAGGCGCTCTACCCGTTCGGCTATGGCCTGTCCTATTCCCGCTTCACCTATGCCAATCCGCGTGTCGACAAGGCAAGCGTACCGATGAACGGGACCGTCGAGGTCTCGGTCGATGTCGGCAATGCCGGCTCCCGCGACGGGCAGGAGGTGGTGCAACTCTATATCCGCCAGCCGGTCGCCAGCCGCTCGCGGCCGCTGCGCGAATTGAAGGCATTTGAGAAGGTCGCGTTGCGCGCCGGGGAGACGCGGACGGTGCGCTTCAAGCTGGATGTGGCCCGGCTCGGCGTCCATGACGACGCGGGGCGCTATGTCCTCGACCCCGGAACCTTCGAAATCTATCTCGGCGGCTCGTCGCGGGCGTCGGAAACGGTCAGCTTCATTCTGACCAAGTCTTGATCGGATCGCCTCGCGCCCTGCATTCCCTTTGGTCTCGACAAGGATGAATTTTCGGTCAATCCTTTGAGGGCGCGGCCTTCGGACGCTTGCATCCGTCGGCTGGCAAGATGCGTGGCTCCAAAGGATGCGGCGATGGCGACCGGAACCGTAAAATGGTTCAATACTGAGAAGGGCTTTGGTTTCATTCAACCTGCTGACGGCGGCAAGGACGTGTTCGTCCATATAACTGCCGTAAAGGAAGCAGGCCTGATGACCCTGACGGAAGGGCAGAAAGTCTCGTTCGAGCTCAAGACCGAGCGCGGCAAGACGGCGGCGGGATCGCTCCAGCTGATCTGACCCTTTCGAGCTTGGCCTATGTCTGGAGATCGCATCCTGGCTGCTGCGATAACGAAGGGCTTTGCGCAGGAGATCGCGGGCGGTTTTTCGCTGCGGTGGAACTCGGGCAGCGGGCTCGCGGTATCGTGACGATCGCCGCAGACGCTTGCGAGCGCGAGTAGGCCGCCGCCCTGGTCATCGCGCGAAGCGCTTGGCTCCTGCGACGCAGAGCGCCACGGCCGCCGAGACGGCGACCATTTGCCAGCTGACCGCCTCGTTCAACAGCATCGACGCCAGCAGCAATCCGAAGAAGGGCTGCAACAATTGCAATTGCCCGACGGCGGCGATGCCGCCCTGGGCGAGGCCGCGATACCAGAAGACGAAGCCGATCAGCATGCTGAACAGCGAGACATAGCCGAGCCCGAGCCAGGCCGGTCCGCCTGTCTGCGCGAGCGACGCCGGCATGGTGCTGAAAGTGAGCGCCGCCATGATCGGCAAGGCCAGGACCAGCGCCCAGGAGATCACCTGCCAGCCGCCGAGCCTGCGCGACAGCGCCGCGCCTTCGGCATAGCCGAGGCCGCAGATGATGATGGCGGCGAGCATCAGGAGATCGCCCAGCGGTGAGGCGTCGAAGCCGTGGGTCATGGCGAAGCCGGCGACGAGTGCGCTGCCCAGGCAGGAGAACAGCCAGAAGGCCAGGCGCGGACGCTCGCCGCCGCGCAGCACGCCGAATATCGCCGTCGCCAGCGGCAGCAGCCCGATGAAGACGATGGAATGGGCCGAGGTGACGTGCTTCAGCGCCAGCGCCGTCAGGAGCGGGAAGCCCACGACGACGCTGAGCGCGACCACGACGAGCGAGACGAGATCTCCCCGTTCCGGCCGCTTCTGCCGGAAAGCGAGCAAGAGCCCGAGCGCGAGGATGCCGGCGATGGCGGCCCGCGCGGCGGTGAGGAAGACGGGGTCGAAATCGGCCACCGCCACCCGCGTCGCAGGCAGCGAGCCGCTGAAGATCAGCACGCCGATCAAGCCGTTGATCCAGCCGCTCAAGGTCTTGTCCATCGATCACGCTCCGATTTCTGCATGCATCGAGGGTGCGGCGTCGTTTTTCCAGAGACAGTTCAATACAGTTGATACAAACTGTGCTGCTTTCAGGAGCGATACGGATGCATGATTGGGTTCTGCCGAACAGCGATGACGGCACGCTGGTCGAGCGCGTCATGGCGGCCGTCAACCAGCGGATTGCGGGGCGGGCGCTTGCGCCGGGAGCCAAGCTGCCTTCGCTGCGCAGCCTCGCCGAGACGATGGGCGTGTCGAAATCGACCGTGGTGGAGGCCTATGATCGCCTCGCGGCCGAAGGCGTGATCCAGGCGCGGCGCGGCTCCGGCTTTTATGTGGTGGGACATGCGCCGCCCTTCTCGGTCGCCGATCTGGGCCCAAGGCTCGAGCGCGCGGTCGATCCGTTCTGGGTCTCGCGGCAATCGCTCGATGCCGGTGATGGCGTTCTCAAGCCAGGCTGTGGCTGGCTGCCGGCCGATTGGCTGCCGGAGGACAGCATGCGCCGGGCGTTGCGGGCGCTGTCGCGTGCGCCGGCCGAAACGCTGGCGGATTACGGTACCCCGCTGGGCTTGGCGCCGCTGCGGCAGGTGCTGGCCCGCCGCATGGCGCTCCACGGCATCGAGGTTGGGCCGGACCGGATCATGCTGACGGAATCCGGTACGCAGGCGCTTGACCTCGCCTGTCGTTTTCTGGTCGAGCCGGGTGACACGGTTCTCGTCGACGATCCCTGCTATTTCAATTTTCACGCCCTGCTGCGGGCGCATCGCGTCCGCATCGTGGGCGTGCCCTATACCCAGAACGGGCCGGACACCGTGCAGTTCGAGCAGGTGCTGGCGGAGCATCGCCCGCGCCTCTACATCACCAATTCCGCGCTTCACAACCCGACTGGCGCGACGCTGTCCCCGGTCGTCGCCCATCGCGTGTTGAAGCTCGCCGACCAGTTCGGCTTGACGATCATCGAGGACGACATCTTCGCCGATTTCGAGCTGGAGCCGGCCCCGCGCCTGGCCGCTTTCGACGGGCTCGACCGCGTCGTCCAGATCGGCAGCTTTTCCAAGTCGCTCTCGGCTTCGGTGCGCTGTGGCTACATTGCGGCAAAGCGGGACTGGATCGAGGGGCTGATCGATCTCAAGATTGCGGCCTCCTTCGGCACCGGCCGCCTTGCGGCCGAGATGGTCCTGACCATCCTCAGGGATGGCAGCTATCGCAAATACATGGATGGGCTGCGCGCGCGTCTGGCGCGGGCCATGAGCGAGACCTCGGCACGGCTCAAGGCCATGGGCATCCAGCCCTGGATAGAGCCGCGCGGCGGCATGTTCCTGTGGTGCGTGCTGCCCGAGGGGCTGGATTCCTCGATGATCGCGCGGCAGTTGCTGGCGGAGGACATCGTGCTGGCGCCGGGTAACGTCTACAGCCTGTCGCAATCGGCGGGCCGGTTCCTGCGCTTCAATGTCGCGCAATCCAGCGATCCGCGTCTGTTCAGCGCGCTTGGGCGGGCCATGGCGACCGCCGCGCGGCACGGTGCGCGGCGCGGGGCGCCGGCACAGATTGAGCTTGCGCGAACGCCGTGATTGACATAAAGATATCTTTATATCTTTCTTGGCTTCATCGCGGAGTTCGAGCGCTTGCGCCAGCCGACCATGGTCTCGTCCGATGTTCTGCTCGCCGGCCTGCGCGCGGCCGGTGAAGAGACGCGGCTGCGTATCCTGGCGCTGCTCTCCGAGGGTGAATTGTCGGTGTCGGATCTGACCGACATTCTCGGCCAGTCGCAGCCGCGCATTTCGCGCCATCTCAAATTGCTGACCGAGGCCGGGCTGGTGCGGCGCTCGCGCGAGGGGGCCTGGGCCTTCTTCCGGCTCGACGAGACCGGGGCGGGCGGCGCCTTCGCCGCTTCGCTCGCGGCCTGGCTCGATCCGCGCGATCCGGTGCTCGCTGCCGATCGCGAACGGCTGTCGGCGGTGCGCATGTCGCGCGCCGAGGCGGCGCAGGGCTATTTCGCCAGCGTTGCGCGCGACTGGGACCGGCTGCGCTCGCTGCATGTGCCTGATGAGGCGGTCGAAGCCGCCGTGGAAGCCGCCGCCCGCGAAGGCGCGCGTGGCGCGCTGCTCGATCTCGGCACCGGCACGGGACGCATGCTGGAGCGGATTGCGCCGACCTTCGGCCGCGCCGTCGGCGTCGACGCCAATCACGCCATGCTTGCGGTTGCGCGCGCCAATCTGGAGAAGGCCGGGCTGTCGCGCGTGGAATTGCGCCAGGGCGACATCTACGCGCTGCCCTTCACGCGCGGCTCCTTCGATCTCGTCGTGATCCATCAGGTCCTGCATTTCCTCGACGATCCTGGCCGCGCCGTGCGCGAGGCGACGGCGATGCTCAGCCCCGGCGGGCGCTTGATCGTGGTCGATTTCGCGCCCCATGAGATGGAGTTCCTGCGCGCCGAGCATGCGCATCGCCGGCTGGGCTTCTCAAAAGCCCAGATTTCCGGCTGGTTCTCGGAGGCCGGGCTTAACTGCGATCTCGCCGAGGAGATCAAATCAGCGGGCGGCGTCTCCGCTGAGCTCACCGTCATGCTCTGGCGCGGGCAGGACCGGCGCAAGCCGGCTGAGCAGAGCTTGCGTCAAACCAATCTCGAGGTTGCCTGATGAATGCGTTTCGCCCCAGCCGGCACGGCTCGCGCCGCCCAAAAGTCTCCTTCGAATTCTTCCCGCCCAAGACGGCGGAGATGGAGACCGCGCTATGGGAAAGCGTGCGCCGGCTCGAGCCGCTGGTGCCGAGCTTCGTCTCGGTGACCTATGGCGCCGGCGGTTCGACGCGTGAGCGCACCCACGCCACCGTCAAGCGCATGGTCGAGGAGACGGCACTGAAGCCGGCCGCACATCTGACCTGCGTGTCGGCGACGCGCGACGAGGTCGATGACGTCATCCGCTCCTATTGGGAGGCTGGCGTGCGCCATATCGTGGCGCTGCGCGGCGACCCGGCGGGTGGCTTGGGGACGGCTTACGAGCCGCATCCGCAGGGCTATCACCAGACCTCGGATCTCGTCGCCGGTATCCGGCGCGTCGGCGATTTCGAGGTCACCGTCTCGGCCTATCCGGAAAAGCATCCGGAAGCCGCCTCGCTCGACGCCGATATCGACGCGCTGAAGAAGAAGGTCGACGCCGGGGCGACGCGCGCCATCACCCAGTTCTTCTTCGATAACGACGTCTATTTCCGCTATCTCGACAAGGTCCGGGCGCGAGGCATCGATATTCCGATCCTGCCCGGCATCGTGCCGGTGCAGAATTTCAAGCAGACCGCGAACTTCGCCCGCAAGACCGGCGCGAGCGTGCCGCAATGGCTCGCCGACCGCTTCGAGGGGCTGGAGGACGACGCCGCGACGCGTCGGCTGGTCGCGGCTGCCGTCTGCGCCGAGCAGGTGCTCGATCTGATCGATCGCGGCGTTTCGGACCTGCATTTCTACACGATGAACAAGGCTGATCTGGTCTATGCGATCTGCCATCTGGTTGGCCTGAAGCCCGAGAAGACGGCGGCGCAGGCTGTTGCGGCGGAGTGATTTCGGCATTGCGAGCGAAGCGAAGCAATCCAGATTCATAGAGTTTTACGAACCCTGGATTGCTTCGTCGTTTCACGCCTCGCAATGACGCTGAGGGCGCGCTGTCGGCGCCATAAAACTTGAGACGAAAGCGTGACGATGTCCGAGTTCAAGCCTACTCCTGTCGACGGCGCCGAGATCGAGCGCGCGCTGCGCCAGTCCGCCTCCGAGCGCATCCTCGTGCTCGACGGCGCGATGGGCACGCAGATCCAGAACCTGAAGCTCTCGGAGGCCGAGTTCCGGGCCGAGCGCTTCAAGGGCTGGAACCATGACCTCAAGGGCAATAACGACCTGCTGGTGCTGACCCAGCCAGAGGCGATCCGCGACATCCACCTGGCTTACTTCATGGCCGGCGCGGACATCGTCGAGACCAACACCTTCTCCTCGACCCAGATCGCCCAGGCCGATTACGGCATGGAGGCGCTGGCTTATGAATTGAACGTCGCCTCGGCGAAGCTCGCCCGCGAGGCTGCCGCGATCGCCCAAAAGGCCGATGGCCGCCGCCGCTATGTCGCCGGTGCGATCGGCCCGACCAATCGCACGCTCTCGATCTCGCCCGACGTCAATAATCCCGGCTTCCGCGCGGTGACCTTCGACCAGGTCCGCGATTCTTACGCCGAGCAGGTGCGCGGGCTGATCGATGGCGGCTCGGAGCTGATCCTGGTCGAGACCATCTTCGATACACTCAACGCCAAGGCGGCGATCGTGGCGATCGAGGATGTTTATCGCGAGAAGGGGTTGCGCCTGCCGGTGATGATCTCCGGCACGATCACGGACCTCTCCGGCCGCACATTGTCGGGGCAGACGACTGAGGCCTTCTGGAATGCGATCCGCCATTCCAATCCGATGACGGTCGGCCTCAACTGCGCGCTCGGCGCGCGCGAGATGCGGGCGCATATCAAGGATCTGTCGCGCGTCGCCGATACGCTGATCTGCGCTTATCCCAATGCTGGCCTGCCCAACGAATTCGGCCTCTATGACGAGAGCCCGGAGGCGACGGCCGGCATGCTGGCCGAATTCGCCGATGCCGGCCTCGTCAATGTCGTCGGCGGCTGCTGCGGCACGACGCCCGGCCATATCCGTGCCATTGCGGAAGCTGTCGCCGGCAAGGCGCCGCGGCAGGTCCCTGAGATCAAGCGTTATCTCAGGCTGGCGGGGCTTGAACCCTTCACGCTCGACGAGACCATCCCCTTCGTCAATGTCGGCGAGCGCACCAACGTCACCGGCTCGGCCCGCTTCCGCAAGCTGGTCAAGGAGGGCGATTTTGCCGCCGCGCTCGATGTCGCGCGCGACCAGGTCGCCAATGGCGCGCAGGTCATCGACATCAACATGGATGAGGGCCTGCTCGACTCGCAGGCCGCGATGACCGAGTTCTGCAATCTGATCGCCTCGGAGCCGGATATTTCGCGGGTTCCGATCATGGTCGATTCGTCGAAGTTCAATGTCATCGAGGCCGGGCTGAAGACGATCCAGGGCAAGCCGATCGTCAATTCGATCTCGATGAAGGAGGGTGAAGAAGCCTTCCTCGAACATGCCCGCATCTGCCGCAATTATGGTGCGGCCGTCGTCGTCATGGCCTTCGATGAGACCGGGCAGGCCGATACCTATCAGCGCAAGATCGAGATCTGCACCCGCGCCTACAAGCTCCTGACCGAGGAGATCGGCTTCCCGCCCGAAGACATCATCTTCGACCCCAATATTTTCGCGGTCGCGACGGGCATCGAAGAGCACGATAATTACGGCAACGACTTCATCGAGGCGACCAAGACGATCCGCGAGACCTTGCCGCACGCCCATATCTCGGGCGGCGTCTCGAACTTGTCGTTCTCGTTTCGTGGCAACGAAAAAGTCCGCGAAGCGATGCATTCGGTCTTCCTGTACCACTGCATCAAAGTCGGCATGGATATGGGCATCGTCAATGCGGGCCAGCTCGGCTCCTATGACGACCTCGACCCCGAGTTGCGCGAGCTCTGCGAGGATGTCGTCCTCAACCGCCGCAAGGATTCGACCGAGCGGCTGCTCGATGCCGCCCCGCGCTTCAAGGGCGACGGTTCCGTCGCTGTCTCGGCCAAGGATCTCGTCTGGCGCGACAACCCGGTCGAGAAGCGTCTCGAATATGCGCTGGTCAACGGCATCACCGCCTTCATCGACGTGGATGTCGAGGAGGCCCGCGCCAAGGCCGACAAGCCGCTGCATGTCATCGAAGGCCCGCTGATGGCCGGCATGAACGTGGTCGGCGATCTGTTCGGCGCCGGCAAGATGTTTCTGCCGCAAGTGGTGAAGTCCGCTCGCGTGATGAAGCAGGCGGTGGCCTATCTGATGCCCTATATGGAGGAGGAGAAGCGCCTGAACGGCGGCACCGAGCGCTCGGCTGCCGGCAAGGTGCTGATGGCGACCGTCAAGGGCGATGTCCACGACATCGGCAAGAACATCGTCGGCGTCGTGCTCCAGTGCAACAATTATGAGGTCATCGATCTCGGCGTGATGGTGCCGACGCAGAAGATCCTCGACACCGCCCGCCGGGAGAAGGTCGACATCATCGGATTGTCCGGCCTGATCACGCCTTCGCTCGACGAGATGGTGACGGTCGCCTCCGAGATGGAGCGCGAGGGTTTTGACATTCCCCTGCTGATCGGCGGGGCGACGACCAGCCGCGTCCATACGGCGGTGAAGATTCACCCGGCCTACAGCCAGGGCCAGACGGTCTATGTCACCGACGCCTCACGTGCGGTTGGCGTCGTCTCCAGCCTGCTGTCGCAGGACCAGAAGCCGGCCTATATCGAGGGCGTCCAGGCTGAATATGCCAAGGTCGCGGCGGCGCATCGCCGCTCCGAGGCCGACAAGCAGCGCCTGCCGCTGGTCAAGGCGCGCACTAATGCCTTCAAGCCGGACTGGACGAGCTATATGCCGCCCAAGCCCAGCTTCCTCGGCACGCGTGTCTTCCGCACCTATGACGTCGCCGATCTCGTGCCGGTGATCGACTGGACGCCGTTCTTCCAGACCTGGGAGATGAAGGGGCGTTTTCCTGCGATCCTCCAGGACGAGAAGCAGGGTGAGGCGGCGCGCGCGCTCTGGGAGGATGCGCAGGCGATGCTGAAACGTATCGTCGAAGAACGCTGGTTCAATCCCAAGGCCGTCATCGGCTTCTGGCCGGCCAATGCGGTGGGCGACGATATCCGCCTCTATACCGGTGAGAGCCGGCAGGAGACGCTCGCGAGCTTCCACGGTCTGCGCCAGCAGCTCTCCAAGCGCGACGGCAAGCCGAATATGTGCCTGTCGGATTTCGTTGCACCGGAGGGGATTGAACGGCCCGACTATATCGGCGCCTTCGTCGTGACCACGGGTGCGGAGGAGGAGCGCATCTCCGAGAAATTCGCACGCGACAATGACGACTATCGCTCGATCATGGTCAAGGCGCTGGCCGACCGCATCGCCGAGGCCATGGCCGAACGCATGCATCAGAAGGTCCGCACCGAGTTCTGGGGCTATGCGCCCGACGAGAACCTGGCCAATGAGGACCTGATCCGCGAGGAGTATCGCGGCATCAGGCCGGCGCCGGGCTATCCGGCTCAGCCCGACCATACCGAGAAGGAAACCCTGTTCGAGCTGCTGCAGGCGGAGCGGCGCGTCGGCGTGAAGCTGACCGAGAGCTTTGCGATGTGGCCGGGCTCCTCGGTCTCGGGGCTCTATCTCTCGCACCCCGACGCCTATTACTTCGGCGTCGCCAAGGTCGAGCGCGATCAGGTCGAGGATTACGCCGCCCGCAAGAGCATGCCGATCCACGAGGTCGAGCGCTGGCTCGCGCCGATCCTGAACTACGAGCCTTCGGCCTATCGATTGGAAGCGGCGGAGTAACGCCGTCTTCCGTCGCGGCTGGCGCGGCATGGGCCGTAGGCTCGATGAGCTGCGTGTTCGTGATGATGCCGGGCTGAAGGGCTATCGGCGGGCGATCGTCATTGCTGCAGTGCCAGATCGCGCCTGCGCAGGCGCAATGGCGCGGGCATTGAAGAGCCTTCGCATCTGCAACATTTTGCGCCTCACCGAACGGTCCCGTTCCGACAGAGGTTGCCATGACCACCATCGCCATCGTTTTCCATTCCGGCTACGGCCACACCAAGAAGGTCGCCGAGCACGTCGAGAAGGGCGCGGCCTCGACCGGCGCCAAGGTCGAACTCATCGCCATCGACGCCGAAGGCAACCTGCCCGACAGCGCCTGGGAGACCATCAAGGCCGCCGACGGCATCATCTTCGGCTCGCCGACCTATATGGGCGGCCCGTCCTGGCAGTTCAAAAAATTCGCCGACGCCTCCAGCAAGCCCTGGTACAGCGGCGAGTGGAAGGGCAAGGTTGCGGCTGGTTTCTCCAACTCGGCCTCGCTGAACGGCGACAAGTTCTCGACCATCCAGTACTTCATCACGCTCGCCATGCAGCATAAGCTGCTCTGGACCGGCACCGGCATGATGCCGGCCAGCGCCAAGGCGAACACCCGCGACGACCTCAACCGGCTCGGCGGCTTCTCGGGCCTGCTCACCGCCTCGCCCGCCGATGGCAGCGTCGAGGAGATGATCCCGGGCGACCTGAAGACGGCCGAGGCCTTCGGCAAGAACGTCGCCGAGGTGGTCAAGAGCGTGAAAGGCTGATTGGAGCGTTTTCGAGCGAAGTGGACGCCAGTTCGCGTGAAGACAACGCGTTAAAATAAAGAGCTGGAGCTGTTGAACGATCCAACTGGATCGGAAACCGCTCTGGCCCGGGCTTCTCCAGCCCGGCACAACAGCTTTGCCGAAAGGGCCGCGATCCCGACCGGGTCGCGGCCTTGTCTCGTCTGGCCGATGGTTGTTGACTTGCTTCTCTGATCCGGCACGGCAGCGCAGCTGCTGCAGCCGGGCGAAAGCGGCCCCGTGAGAGGGCCGGTCATCCAAGGGAGACGCGCCATGACCCTGACACGACGTACCATGCTGGGCTCCGGTGGAGCCGCGGCCACTCTTGCTGCGGGTGCCGCACAGGCGCAGCCTGTCGCCACCGTGAAGACGCCCTTCGCGGTTGCGCAGACGACAATCCCGATCGTCGGATCGCAGGATGCCTTCCCGGTTCGGCGGATTTACTGCATCGGGCGCAACTACGCAGCCCATGCCCGCGAGATGGGCTCTGATCCGACACGCGAGCCGCCCTTCTTCTTCCAGAAACCGACCGACGCGATCCAGCTCGTCAAGCCCGGCGAGGTCGCCGACCATCCCTATCCCTCGCTGACCAAGAACTATCATTACGAGGTCGAGCTCGTCGCCGCGCTGAAATCGGGCGGGCGCAACATCCCGATCGACAAGGCGCTCGAGCATGTCTTCGGCTATGCGCTCGGCCTCGACATGACGCGGCGCGATCTGCAGCGCGCCTCGGGCGATGAGAAGAAGCCCTGGGAGATCGGCAAGAGCTTCGACAGCTCGGCCCCGATCGGCCCGATCCACCCTGTCGGCACAGTCGAGCACTTCACCAAGGGCGCGATCTCGCTTTCCGTGAACGGCACGGTGAAGCAGAACTCGAACCTGACCCACATGATCTGGTCGGTGGCCGAGCAGATCTCGAAGCTGTCGGACGCCTTCGAGCTCAAGGCCGGCGACATCATCTATTCCGGTACGCCCGAGAATGTCGGACCCGTGGTCAAGGGCGACGTGATCCTGTGCAAGCTCGAGGGCCTGCCGGATCTGTCGATCAAGATCGTTTGAGGCGCGGCTTTCGAGCGTTGGCGCGGGCGTTCCCCTCGGAACCGCGCCGTCATCCTGGACAAGCCGCGCAAGCGGCGCAGCGCCGGGATCCATCATAGAGCGGCGAGCTTTACGATGGATCCCTGTGTGTTTGATTGGTGTCATGATTGGTGCGGGCGGGAAGCCGTTGGATCCCGGGTGGCAAACACCGCGTTCCGGCTCGGTTCCCGCCCGCGTTCGAAGACCCCATCCTGAACAGTTGACCGAGGCCGCTTGCACCGGACCTCGCAGCACAGGGACAGGCACCATGACCATACACCCCTGCTTCATCGGTTGCGATATCGCCAAGAGCCATCTCGACCTGTTCGAGGAGACGAGCGGGACGAGCCTTCGGATCGCCAATACGAGCGAGGCGATTGCGAGCTGGCTGTCGTCGCTCGACTGCCAGGCCAGCTTCGTCGCTTTCGAGGCGACCGGCCCCTATGACCGTGCGCTGCGCCAGGCCCTGGAGCAGGTCGGCTGCCGCTTTACCCGGATCAACCCGGCGCGTGCCCGTGACTTCGCCCGCGCCACAGGCCGTCTGGCCAAGACCGATGCGATCGACGCTCACATGCTGGCTGCGATGGCGCGCATGCTGGCACTCACGCCCGACGCAGCCTCCGATCCCGCCCGCAACACCTTGGCGCAGCTTCACAAACGCCGCGACCAACTCGTCGAGATGCGCGCCGCCGAGCGGGTCCGCGACAGCGAGGGGCAAGATCCCACCGGCAGCCTCGCCCGCCATCTCGCTTGGCTCGATGCGGAGATCGCTACGCTCGAGCACCTCGTCAGCGAGGCACTGCAGGCAGATGAGACCCTGACAAGGACGCAGGCCCTGCTGCGCTCGGCGCCCGGCATCGGCCCCGTCACAGCCGCCACTCTCATCGCCCTGATGCCCGAACTCGGCCACGTCTCGCCAAAGGCCATCGCCGCGCTCGCAGGCCTCGCACCCTTCAACGACGACAGCGGGCGCAGGCGCGGCCAGCGCATGATCAAGGGCGGAAGGCGACGCGTCCGCAAAGCCCTCTACATGGCCGCGCTCGCCGCCATCCGGACATCTGCGCGCTTCAAGACCTTCTACGACGCAATCCGCGCACGCAGCCCAGCCGCAAAGGTCGCCATCATCGCCGTCGCAAGAAAGCTCCTCGTAACCCTCAACGCCATGCTCAAAACTGACACCGCCTTCCAACCATGACACTCCAAACAACACAGTTGCCGGGACGACCTGCGGTCGCCCAGGATGACGGCGTGGTTCCGAGCCAAGACAAATTGCCAGGCGCAAGGAAGGCGCCGGAGCGCAGCCTACTCCCGTCGCAGCGCTTCGATCGGGTCGAGCCGCGCCGCCTGCGTTGCCGGGTAGAAGCCGAAGAAGACGCCGATCATCCCGGAGACGCCGACCGCGATCAGGATCGTCTCGATCGAGACGACGGATGGCCAGCCGGCGAAATTCGCGATGGTCAGCGCCGCTGCGATGCCGAGCGCGATCCCGACCGCGCCGCCGATCGTCGCCTCGATCAGGAACTGCGCCAGTACGTCGCGCTGGCGCTCACCGACGGCGAGCCTGAGCCCGATCTCGCGGGTACGCTCCGTGACCGAGACCAGCATGATGTTCATGATGCCGATGCCGCCGACCAGGAGCGAGACGGCGGCGACCGCCGCGAGCAGCCAGGACAGCGTGTTGGCGATCTCGAGTCTTGATCTGGTCGCCGTTCAGCCGGGCGACGACCTGGCCGGCCTTCACCTGCGAATTATAATCGGTGAGAATTTCGACGACCTGGCCCGAAAGCTGCGAGCCGACGAGGACGGTGGTGACCGGGGTCAGCGTGCCGGTGCGCGCACGGCGGCGGTGATCCGATCAACCACTTGCGCAAGGTCGCTCAGGCCGTCCGCGCGTCCCGGGTCGCCGCCAGCAGGTCGCGCAAGGTGGTGATCGTCGAGGCGTCGGCGACGCCGTCGACCTTGTCCTGCCGCCAATGGCGCTGGAAGGCCGCGACCACGGCCTCGAGCCTCTCGTCGAAGACGCCGTCGACCGTCACGCCATAGCCCAGCATCGCGAACATCGCCTGCAGCGCCTCGACCGGCTGGCCGCTTTCGCCACGCGCCAGGAAGCGGCCGCTGCGGATCGGAGCGGGTTCCGCCCAGACGCCGACGCCGCCTTCGGCGAAATAGCGCCACGGGAATTTCTCGCCGGGGTCGATCTTGCGGCCGGGCGCGATGTCGGAATGGGCGAGCACGCGCTCGGGCGGGATGGCCCAGCGCTCGCAGATGTCGCGGCAGAGGTTCAAGGTCGCCGCGATCTGCTCGGGCGGGAAATCGGGCAGGCCGCCGGGATGGCCGGGATTGGCGATCTCGATGCCGATCGAGCAGGAGTTGATGTCGGTCTCGCCGGCCCAATGCGAGGCTCCGGCATGCCAGGCCCGACGGCCCTCCGGAACGAGTTGCAGCGTATGGCCGTTCTCGAAGACGAAATAATGCGACGAGACCTGCGAGACCGGATTGCACAGCCATTGCAGCGCTTCGCCGGCGTCGCTCATGCCGGTGTAGTGCAGGATCAGCATGTCCGGGCGGCGGGCAGGGGCGTCATCACCGGCGTCGTCGCCCGCGCCATTGCCGCTCGGCTTGCGCTCGCCATGATTCGGTGACGGAAAGATCTTGGCCGCGAAGCGGCTGTCGGGATGGGCGGTTTGGCTCATGCTGGGTTCTCTCAGGCCGGTTCTCGCGGGCGCTTGGTCGCCAGGTTCTTGGCCGCCAGCCCGCGTTCCGCCTCGATCGTATCCCAGGCGGCATTGATCGCGGCGAGGCGGCGTGTGGCGATGGCTACAGCCTCCTCAGGCAGGCCGCGCGCGATCTCGCGGTCGGGATGGGTCTGTGCGACCAGCTTGCGATAATGCTGCTTCAAGGCGGCATCGTTCATCTCGCGCGTCGCGCCCAGCACCAGATAGGGGTCGTCGGGCCGGCGCATATGGCGCGCCTCGATGCGGGCGAAACCGGCCTCAGCGATGCCGAAGATCGTGGCGACGTCGCGCAGATAGGCGTGCTCGTCCTGATGGATCGCGCCATCGGCCGCCGCGATCAGGAACAGCCCGTCGAGGACGTCCTCGAGCAAGGCAGGCTCGTCGCGGAAGGCTTCCGCGATCTGCGTCGCATAGGCTTCGAAGCCGGCGCTGGTCTGCTTGGCGAGGTCGAACAGGCTTTCGATCCGGGCCTGCTGGTCGGGCGGTACGATGACGATACGCCGGAAGGCGGCGATCTCGTCGCGCGTCACGACGCCGTCCGAACGCGCCATCTTGGCCGCAAGCGCGACCAGCCCTGTGGTGAAGACGAGCTCGCGCGGGGCCGGCCCGAATGGCGCGCCCTCCCGGTCGATCAGGACATGGCCGGCGACCGCGCCGATCAGCGCGCCGAGCGGGCCGCCGAGCGCAAGACCGAGGCCGCCACCGCTCAGCGCCCCCCAGAATGACGAAACCATGATACGGGCAACTCCCGGCCTGACCTGGTGGATGAGGATAGTGACGAAGGGCCGCGTCGGACAGGCCGGCTCGGCGCGGGATGGTGCCGTTAGCGATATTTTTTCGCTGCGGCATCGCCCGAGAGGCGATTTCACCACTCCGGCCGTGAAATGCGTCCTCAATGGGGCAATGTCTTCGGTCGAGATTGTCGTTGGGTTAACGCAACCTTCGGTTGCGCGCTCTTGATTCGATTACATGCCGAATACTCCAGCGATCAATATCGAATAATTCCCTGTTGATAGCGCCAAAGCACAGATTTATTGTGCCTCCGGTCAGATTATGGTCGCATTTACTGATCATTTGCCTCTGCCCTTCAGCCATGTTCCAGCATGAAGGGTAAAATTGATCATGCGATATACCACAAGCGCCGCCGCCATTTTCGCGATTTGCCTCATCGGATTTCAGCCTGCCAAAGCTGAATCGGTCAACGACGAAAAGGATGCGCTGGCGTTCATCGTGAGGGACGCTGAGATCGCTCGTGACAAGGCTGCCGCGCAGGGTGGGCACGAGACCGCGAAGACTGAAAAGGCCTCGCAGGCACGGCTTGCCCGGTCCGGGAAGACGGCGATGCGCGCAGTCCCTGCGCTGGCCGCGCCGGCCGGTTCCGAGGGCCTCAAGGCGCTGGTTGCGCGCCATGCAGCGGCCAATGGCGTGCCGTTCGCGCTGGCTGACGCTGTCGTGCGGATCGAGAGCCGCTACAACCCCCGCGCGGCCCATGCCGGCAATTACGGCCTGATGCAGATCCGCCACCAGACCGCGCGCGGCCTGGGCTATACCGGCGGGGCGAGCGGCCTGCTCGATGCCGAGACCAATGCGCGCTATGCGATGAAATATCTGGCTCAGGCCTATCGCCTTGCCGGCGGCGATACCTGCAAGACCGTGATGAAATATCAGAGCGGCCACATGACTGAGCGCATGAGCGGCGCCAACCGAACCTATTGCGCCAAGGTCCGCACCATCAGCGCCCATAGCTGAGCCGCGGCCCGGCCGGCTTGACGCGGCGCGCCCAAGCGCGCACTAGCGACCCGCCAGTCGGCCGGACGGCCGCTCCCGTTCGCGGGGGAGGGAAAGTCCGGGCTCCACGGAAACACGGTGCCGGATAACGTCCGGCGGGGGCGACCCCAGGGAAAGCGCCACAGAGATCGAACCGCCTTCTGCCAAGCGCTTCGGCGCCTCGGTGCGAAGGTAAGGGTGAAAAGGTGCGGTAAGAGCGCACCGCGGACCCGGCAACGGGGACGGCATGGCAAGCCCCACCGGGAGCAAAACCGAATAGGGACGATGCTTTCCGCGCAAGCGGGGAGGGGCCTGTTTCTGGGCCTTGTCGTCCGGGTTGGTTGCTCGAGGCGCGCAGCAATGTGCGTCCCAGAGGAATGGCCGTCACGTCGGGGGAGCGATCCTCCGGCCATCCAGAACCCGGCTTATAGGCCGACTGGCAATTCTCGACCGTCGGATATTCTACTCCGGCGGACATCTGACGCGGCTTTCTGCGCTTCCGGTGCTCACGGACCGATGTCCGCTCCGCTCCGGTTCTCGAAAGCCACGCCAGCTGACTCACCGGAGCGAATCTCCGATCGGCCTCGGATGGTCCGAGGCCTCACGAGACGTCTCGCGGCCTATCGGCTCACGCGACCTTCAGCTCGACGTCGATATTGCCCTTGGTCGCGTGCGAGTAGGGGCAGACGATATGGGCCTTCTGGACCAGGTCTTCGGCCACGGTCTTGTCGATGCCCGGTACCGAGATGGTCAGCTTGACTGCGATGCCGAAGCCGGCGCCGTCATCGCGCGGGCCGATGCCGACATCGGCGCTGACGCGGGCGTCGTCCGGGATCTTCACCTTCTCCTTGCCGGCGACGAATTTCAGCGCGCCGAGGAAGCAGGCGGAATAGCCGAGCGAGAACAATTGCTCGGGATTGGTGCCGTTGCCGCCGCCGCCGCCGAGTTCCTTGGGCGTGTTGAGCACGACATCGACATTGCCGCTATCCGTGGCGGCCTTGCCCTCGCGGCCTCCGGTGGCGGAACCATGGGCGGTGTAGAGGATTTTCATCGGGAATCTCCTTGGTCTTGGTGATCGTTCGGGTCTTGGTGATCGTTCGGCGGGTCGCGATGCGGGACCGGTTGATCGGCGAACTTGCATCGGCGATTTAGATCGTGCACAATTGAATTGTCAACGAGCAAAATGAGCCCGCTCACGTTGAGTTGATTGCGTCGCCGGCTGCGTTCTGGTCTGGGGTGAGCAGGAGGTGGCGGCTGGCGCTGGGAAGGGAAGCGATGACGGCTAAGAAGGTTCCCGAGCAGCATTCGCCCCGGCTGGAGGATCAGCTTTGCTTCGCGGTCTATCTCGCGGGCCATGCCTTCAACCGCGTGTATCGCTCGGTGCTGGCCGAGCTCGGCCTGACCTATCCGCAATATCTGGCCATGCTCGTGCTGTGGGAATGTGACGGGTTGACGGTGAAGGGGATGGGTGAGCGGCTCATGCTCGATTCCGGCACGTTGACGCCGCTGCTGAAGCGACTGGAGGCCGCCGGCCTGATCCGCCGCGAGCGCGACCGCGAGGATGAGCGGCAGGTGCGGCTATACCTGACGGCGCAGGGCGAGAGCCTGCGCGATAAGGGGCGCTGTGTGCCGGACGGCATGGCGCGCGCGCTCGGTGGCACGCTGGAATCCAAGGACCGGCTGCTGGAGCAGTTGAACGCCTTGCGCGATGCGCTGCTCGCGGCGGCCGAGCCGGCCTGAGGCGCAACAGAAGCCCGAAAATTATTTCGCATGGGCTGCCCGCCCGCGCGGCTGCCGTATGGTCGTTGCGGGGCCGGTTTCGGCGTCATTCCGCGCATGCTTACGGATACTTAACCTTAACGGGCTGTGATGGGGCGAAGCATCGGCAGGTACCTGTCGGCGCATGCGATTCCATTGACGCCCATAAGAACCCATGCTATCCCAAATCATCCCGTCGAAGCAGACAGGCGACAGTCAGGTCAAGGTCCGTGTGCCGCGCGGATTTCGGCCCGCCCTCGCGCTTTGCCTGCTTCGACGGGGTGTCGTGCCCTCGGCTGTTGCCGAGCCGGGCATGCATGTGAAGAGCAGGCCGGGAGGCGGCGTTGACAGACCGCTTCGTCTCGAACTTCACCAATCGGCTCGACGCCAAAGGGCGCGTGTCCATCCCTGCGAGTTTCCGATCGGTCCTGGCGAAGGACGGCTACGAGGGGCTTTACGTCCATCGCACGCTGGACCTGCCGGCGCTGGATGCAGGCGGCCACGCCTTGCGGGCGACGATCGACGATATCCTGGCCCGCTTCTCGCCCTTCTCGGACGAATGGGAATTGCTGTCGACGGCTCTGAACGGCGCCTCGGAGGTGCTGAAGGTCGATCCGGAGGGACGCATCATGCTCAGCGAGGCGCTGAAGACGCATGCCGGCATCGCAGATGCGGTGACCTTTGTCGGCCACGGCCACAAGTTCCAGATCTGGGAGCCGTCCCGCTTCGAGGCGCATCTGGAGGCGGCGCGGACGCGGCTGCGAGACGTCAAACGCAGCCTGGGAGTATCATTGCCAATTCCAGCCACTTCGGGGGCGGGGACATGAGGGGGCGTCGTAGGCTCGACGAGGTCGCGGTCGACACGGGCGCCCGCCATGTCCCGGTGCTGCTCGCCGAGGTCCTGCAGGCGCTCGCATTGCAGCCGGGCGGCCGCTATCTCGATGGCACCTTCGGGGCCGGCGGCTATGCCCGCGCCCTGCTCGAGGCTGCGCCCGGCGCGACCCTTCTGGGGCTCGACCGTGATCCGACGGCGATCGCGGGCGGGGCGGATCTCGTCGCCGAGATGGCTGGCCGGCTGACCTTGTCGCAGGCGCGCTTCGGCGAACTCGCCGAGGAGGCGCGGCGTTTCCAGATGGCGCCGCTCGACGGCGTTGTGCTCGATATCGGCGTCTCCTCCATGCAGATCGATCAGGCAGAGCGCGGCTTCTCGTTTCGCTTCGACGGGCCGCTCGACATGCGCATGGGGCGCGAGGGCCAAAGCGCTGCCGACATCCTCAACGAGTCCGAGGAAGGGCTGCTCGCCAACATCTTCTATCACTATGGCGAGGAGCGGCGCTCGCGCGCCGTGGCGCGCGCCGTAGTCGAGGCGCGGCGCAAGGAGCCGCTGACGACGACAAAGCAGCTTGCCGATCTCGTCGCCGGCATCGTCTGGACCGAGCCCGGCGGGGCCCATCCCGCGACGCGGGTGTTCCAGGCCTTGCGCATCGCGGTCAATGACGAGCTTGGCGAGCTGGTCAAGGCGCTGCACGCCGCCGAAGCCGTGCTCAAGCCCGGCGGGCGGCTGGTCGTGGTGACCTTCCACTCGCTGGAGGACCGCATCGTCAAGCAGTTCATGGCGGCGCGTTCGGGCCGTAGCCCTGCGGGCTCGCGCCACGCGCCCGTGGTCGCCATCGCCGAGCCGACCTTCCGTCTCGTCTCGAAGGGGGCGGTCGCGCCGACAGAGGCCGAGATGCGGCTCAATCCGCGGGCGCGCTCGGCCAAGCTGCGCGCGGCCGAGCGACTGGCCACTGCCGCGCGTGCCGCCGAGCCGGATCTGGTGGCGCTCGCCGAAGTGCCCGACCCACAGCCGCGCCGGAGGCCCTGAGCGTGATCAAGCTGCTCCATGTCGTCGCCATCGGCGCGCTCGTTTCCTCGGCGCTCTATGCCTACACGATCAAATACGGCACCACTCTGGAGGCCGAGCAATTGCAGAAGATCAAGGGCAAGACGCAGCGCGAGCGCGAGGCCATCGCCGTGCTCAAGGCGGAATGGCAGTTCCTCACCCGGCCCGATCGCTTGCAGACGCTGGCCGACCGCCATCTCGATCTGCAGCCCTTCTCGGTGACGCAGGTCGTGCGCGCCTCCGACATTCCCAATCGCGGCCCCAAGGTCGACGCCATCGGCCGCAAGCTTGAGGATCTCGGGCTGGGCCTGCCGACAGAGACCCCCAGGGATCGCAAGGCGAGCGCAACCACGCCCGGAGGCCGGCCATGAGCGTTGAGACGACCTCCGAGCCTGGCGCCGAGGCGCCGCCGCCGGCACGCCGGCTGTTCGGCTTCCTGCGCGAGGTCTTCCGCATGAGCGGCGAGAAGAGCCAGCCGCGCGTCGGCCTGGTGATCCTCGCCTTCTCCGCGCTGTTCCTCGCCATCACCGGCCGGCTCGTCATGCTGGCGACGCTGCCCAGCGAGCAGGTCGGCCTGCGCCGGGCCACCGCGAATGCGATCTCCGCTGCGCGGCCCGATATCCTCGACCGCAACGGCGTGGTGCTGGCGACCGATATCAGGACGGTTTCGGTCTTCGCCGAACCGCGCAACATCCTCGACAAGGACGAGGCGACGGAGCTCCTGACCGCCGTCCTGCCCGATCTCGACGCCAAGGAGCTGCGCGAGAAGCTCGGCACCAGGAAGGGCTTCGTCTGGATCAAGCGCGAGATCACGCCGCGCCAGCAGGCGGAGGTCCACCGGCTCGGCATCCCCGGGGTTGGATTCGTGCCCGAGAACAAGCGCGTCTACCCCAACGGACCGGCCGCGGCCCATGTGTTGGGCTTCGCCAGCGTCGACAATGTCGGCATCGCCGGTATGGAGAAATACATCGACACGCAGGGCCTGCAGGACCTGTACGGGGCGGGGCTCGCGACGCAGGCCTCCGACCTGAAACCGGTGACGCTCTCGGTCGATCTGCGTATCCAGCACCTGCTGCGAGACGAATTGGTCAAGGGCATGGAGCGATTCAAGGCGATCGCCGCCGCTGGCGCCATCCTGGACGTCAACACCGGCGAGGTGCTGGGGCTGGTCTCGCTGCCGGATTTCGACCCGGGCAATCCGGTTGACGCGCTGGAGAAGGACCGGATCAACCGGATGAATGTCGGCGTCTATGAAATGGGCTCGACCTTCAAGGCGCTGACCATCGCGATGGCGCTGGATTCGGGCAAGGCGAACATCAATTCGAGCTATTCGACCGCGGGCGGGATGATGCGCTTCGGCCGGCAGGTCATCAAGGAATACCATGGCACGGGGCGCACGCTGACGGTGCCGGAAGTGTTCGTGCATTCGTCGAACATGGGTTCGATCAAGATGGCGCTCTCCGTCGGCGTCGAGGGCCACAAGGCCTTCCTGAAGAAGATGATGCAGCTCGACCGGATGCAGACCGAATTGCCGGAAAGCGCATCGCCGATCGTGCCTACGCGCTGGGGCGAGATCAACACGGCGACGATCGCCTTCGGTCACGGGCTCGCGGTTGCGCCGATTCAGGCGATGGCGGCGGTGGGCGCGCTGGTCAATGGCGGCACCTTCATCACTCCGACCTTCCTGAAGCGTTCCGAAGAGGACGCAAAGAAGACCGGCGTGCGCGTGATCAAGCCGGAGACCTCGGAAGCGATGCGCTTCATCATGCGCGTCAATGGCGAGAAGGGCTCGGCCCGCAAGGCCGACATCCCCGGCTATTTCGTCGGCGGCAAAACGGGAACGGCCGAAAAGGTCATCAACGGGCGCTACGCCAAGAACCGCAACTTCACCACCTTCACGGCGATTGCGCCGTCCGACAAGCCGCGCTTCCTCTTCCTTGCGATCTATGACGAACCCAAGGGCTATGCCGAAAGCGGCGGCTACTCGACGGCCGCCTGGAACGCCGGTGTCACCACCGGCAAGGTGATCGAGCGCGCGGCGCCGATTCTCGGCCTGGCGCCGCGCTTCGAGCCCCCGACGGCGCCGTTCCCGCTGATGGCGAAGCTCGGCGCCTGGGGCAGTCGCTGATAGCATGGCGGGGCGGTTGTTGTTGTGGGCAGGCAGGGCTTTGAGCGAGCGATGAATGCGCGAAACTGGAGCCTTGGCCAACTTTTTCCCGAGGCCTTCCCCTCCGACAAGGACCGCAGCGTAACGGGTGTCGCCTTCGACAGCCGTAAGGTCGCGCCCGGCACAGTCTTCGTGGCACTCGCCGGGGCCAAGGCCGACGGTGCGCGCTTCGTCGCGGACGCGGTCGCGCGGGGTGCGACTGCCGTCGTCTCGGGCCAGCCCAGGCCGAAGGATCTCGACGGCACGATCGCCTTCGCACAGGTCGGCGATCCGCGCCTGGCCTTGTCGTTGGCGGCGGCGGTCGTCCATCCGCGCCAGCCCGCAACCATCGTCGCGGTGACGGGCACGAGCGGCAAATCCTCGGTCGCCGACTTCACACGCCAGATCTTCCAGGTGCTCGGCCATGAGGCGGCGAGCCTCGGCACGGTCGGTATCGTCACCTCCAAGGGCTCGAAATACGGCTCGCTGACGACGCCCGATCCGCTGTCGCTGCATGCCTCGCTCGACAAGCTTGCGAGCGATGGCGTCACGCATCTGGCGATGGAGGCCTCCTCGCATGGGCTCGACCAGCGCCGGCTCGACGGGGTGCGGCTTGCTGCCGGCGCCTATCTCAATCTCGGCCGCGACCATCTCGATTACCACCCCACCGTCGAGGACTATCTCGACGCCAAGCTGCGGCTCTGGGATCTGCTGCCCGCTGGCGCGCCGGTCGTGATCAATCGCGACGGGGCGTTTGCCGACAAGGCCGCCGCCGCCGCTATAGCGAAGGGCCATCCCATCATCGGCGTCGGCCGTACCGGTGAGACGCTGACATTGCTGGAGGTGCTGCGGGAGGGCTTTTCGCAGCGTCTGCGGGTTCGGGCTCAGGGTCGGGAGATCGAGGTCGTGCTGCCGCTGGTCGGCGATTTCATGGCCGGCAATGCGCTGGCCGCCGCCGGGCTCGCTGTCGCGACGGGCGAGGCGCCAGAGGCCGCGCTCAACGCTTTGTCGGGCCTCGTCGGCGTGCCGGGGCGGCTCGAACGCGTCGGCTCGCTGAAGGGTGGGCTCGCCGTCGTCGATTTCGCCCATAAGCCCGACGCCCTGGAGGCCGTGCTTGCGACCTTGCGGCCCTATGCGGCGGGGCGTCTGATCTGCGTTTTCGGCTGCGGCGGCGATCGCGACCGCGGCAAGCGGCCGGTGATGGGCCAGATCGCGGCCGATCTCGCCGATCTCGCGATCGTGACAGACGACAATCCGCGAACCGAGGATCCCGCCGCGATCCGGGCCGAAATCCTGGCGGCTTCCCCCAAGCTGACCGAGATCGGCGACCGGGCGAAGGCCATTCGCCACGCTGTCGGCCTGCTGGGCGCAGGCGATGTCCTCGTCGTAGCCGGAAAAGGCCATGAAACCGGCCAGATCATCGGCGACCGGACATTACCGTTCTCGGATCAGGACGTCGTGCGGGCGGCGATTGCGGAGATGAGTCAATGAGCGCGCCCTTGTGGAGCGGAGACAGCCTGGTCGCGGCCATGGGGGCGCGGCTTGCCGGGGCAATGCCGGCCGCCGTGACAGGGGCTTCGATCGACACCCGCACGCTGGAGCCGGGCGACGCCTTCTTCGCCATCCAGGGGGAGGCGCGCGACGGCCATGAATTCGTCGCTGGGGCGCTCGCGAAAGGCGCCGCGCTCGCGGTGATCGACGAGGCGCATGCCGCACGATTCAGCGGCGAGGGGCCTTACGCCGTGGTGCCCGACGTGCTGCGGGCGATGGAGTTGGCCGGCGCGGCGCGCCGGGCCGAACTCAAGGCCCAGGTCGTCGCGGTGACGGGCTCCGTCGGCAAGACCGGCACCAAGGAAGCGCTGCGGCTCGTCCTGTCGCGTCAGGGCAAGACGCACGCACCGGTCGCCTCCTACAATAATCACTGGGGCGTGCCACTGACCTTGTGCCGCACGCCGGCCGATGTCGCCTATGGCGTTTATGAGATCGGCATGAGCAACCCCGGCGAAATCCTGCCGCTGGCCCGGCTCGTGCGCCCGCATGTCGCGATCATCACGACGATCCAGCCGGTGCATTTGGCGGCCTTCGCCTCGCTCGAAGGCATCGCCGAAGAAAAGGCCTCGGTGTTCTGGGCCTTGGAGCCTGGCGGCACCGCCATCATCAACGCCGACATCCCACAGACCGAGCTCTTGCGCAGTCTCGCCAAGGCCGGCCCGGCCGGGCGCATCATCAGCTTCGGCGAGAGCATGGATGCCGATGTCAGGCTGGTTTCCTGCGCGCTGAAACCGGATGTCTCCACGGTCGATGCCGTGGTGATGGGCCAGCCGGTCACCTATCGGCTCGGCAGCCCGGGCAAGCATATCGTGCTGAATTCGCTCGCGGTTCTCGCTGCCGTCGCGGCGCTTGGCGCCGATCTCGCTTTGGCGGCGCTGGCGCTGGGCGATCTCAAGCCGCCGGCCGGACGCGGCGCACGGCAGATCCTGCAAGGGCCGGGCGGGGCCTTCGCACTGATCGACGAGAGCTATAACGGCAACCCGGCCTCGATGCGGGCGGCGATCGAGAATCTCGGTCGCATGCCGGTCTCCGGGCGCGGCCGGCGCGTTGCCGTGCTGGGCGACATGCTGGAGCTTGGGCCGAGCGGGCCCGACCTCCACAAAGGCCTGGCCGAGGTTGTGCTCGGCAACGGCGTCGACAAGGTTTTCGCCTGTGGTCCATTGATGCGCGGGCTCTACGACAGCTTGCCATCCACCCTTCGGGGGGCTTATGCCGCCCAGTCGAGCGGACTCGAGCCGCTCGTACTGGATGCGATCAGGGCCGGCGACGTCGTCACGGTCAAGGGGTCGCTGGGTTCGCGCATGGGGCCGATCGTGAAGGCGATCGTGGCGCGCTTTCCGGCCCTGCAGGCCGATGAATAGAACAAGAGACTGAAAACCGATGCTTGTCTGGCTCGCCGACTTCTCCGGCACGTTCCCGATCCTGAACGTGTTCCGCTACATCACCTTCCGCGCTGGCGGTGCAACTGCGACCGCGCTTCTTTTTGTCTTCTTCTTCGGTCCGGTTGCGATCTCCTGGCTGCGCATCAAGCAAGGCAAGGGCCAGCCGATCCGCACTGACGGACCGGAATCCCATCTCGCCAAGCGCGGCACGCCGACCATGGGCGGGCTGATGATCCTGGCCGGGCTGTTCGCGGCAACGCTGCTCTGGGGCAATCTGCGCAATCCTTACGTCTGGATCGTGCTCGGGGTCACCGCGAGCTACGGCGCCATCGGCTTCTACGACGATTTCCTGAAGGTCACGAAGCAGTCCCACAAGGGCTTCTCCGGCAGGGCAAGGCTCCTGCTCGAGGTGGCGATCGCGCTGATCGCCTGCACCTTCATCATGCAGACGCAGCCGCCGGCGATCTCGTCGGGCTTCGCCATGCCCTTCCTCAAGGAAGCGATCATTCCGCTCGGCATCCTGTTCCCGCTGGTCGCCGCCTTCGTCGTGGTCGGGGCCGGTAATTCGGTGAACCTGACCGACGGGCTCGACGGGCTCGCCATCGTGCCGGTGATGATCGCGGCCGGCACCTTCGGCTTCATTGCTTATCTCGCCGGTAACGCCATCTTCGCCAACTATCTGCAGATCCATCATGTCCCAGGCGTCGGCGAGCTCGCCGTGATCTGCGGCGCGATGATGGGTGCGGGGCTCGGCTTCCTCTGGTTCAATGCGCCGCCGGCGCAGATCTTCATGGGCGACACCGGCTCGCTCGGCCTGGGCGGCATGCTCGGCACCATAGCGGTCGCGATCAAGCACGAGATCGTGCTCGCCATCGTCGGCGGCCTGTTCGTGGTCGAGGCGCTCTCGGTCATCATCCAGGTCGCGGTGTTCAAGCGCACCGGCAAGCGCGTCTTCCTGATGGCACCGATCCACCATCATTTCGAGAAGCTGGGCTGGACCGAGCCGCAAGTGGTGATCCGCTTCTGGATCATCTCGGTGGTGCTGGCGCTGGTCGGTCTCTCCACGCTCAAGCTGCGCTGACATGACGCCCGTGACAGTTTTCAAAGGCAAGCGCCTGGCTCTATTCGGGCTCGGCGGCTCGGGGCTGGCCACAGTGCGCGCCTTGAAGGCGGGCGGGGCGGAGGTCGCGGCTTGGGACGACAACCAAGCGAGCCGCGACAAGGCTTCAGTCGAGGGCATTGCGATCGTCGATCTCGCCTTGGCGGACTGGGCGGGTTTTGCGGCGTTCATCCTATCGCCGGGCGTGCCGCTGACCCATCCGCAGCCGCATTGGACGGTCGAGAAGGCCAGGGTCGCCGGCGTCGAGATCATCGGCGATGTCGAATTGTTCTTCCGCGAGCGGGCGAAGATCGCGCCCGCCGCGCCGGTCGTCTGCATCACCGGCACCAATGGCAAGTCGACGACGACGGCGCTGATCGCGCATGTGCTGCGCCAGGCCGGCCGCGATGTGCAGATGGGCGGCAATATCGGCACGGCCGTGCTGGCGCTGGAGCCGCCGGCGCAAGCCCGCATCCATGTCATCGAATGCTCGAGCTACCAGATCGACCTCGCGCCCTCGCTGACGCCGACCGTCGGCATCCAGATGAACCTGACGCCGGACCATCTCGACCGGCACGGCACCTTCGAAAACTACGGCGCGATCAAGGAGCGCCTCGTCGCCCAGTCCGACATCGCCGTGATCGGCGTCGATGACGAGCCGTCCAAGCAGATGGCGCGGCGGCGCGCGGCCTCAGGCCTGCCGCTGGTCAAGATCAGCGGCGAGCAGCCGCTGGATGAGGGCGTCTTCGCCGGCATCACGGCCAATGCCGGCAAGCTCGACACCCGCATCGTCCAGGTCAAGGACGGCAAGCCCAAGGTCGTGGCGAACCTCGCCGGCATCGGCAGCTTACGCGGCTCCCACAATGCCCAGAACGCGGCGGCGGCTTTTGCGGCCTGTTTCGCGCTGGGACTGAGCGCCGAGGAGATCGCGGCGGGCTTCAAGACCTATCCGGGGCTGGCCCACCGCATGGAGGAGATCGGCCGCGTCGGCCGGATCGTCTTCATCAATGATTCCAAGGCGACCAACGCCGATTCCACCGAAAAGGCGCTGACCTCCTTCCGCGACATCTTCTGGATTTTGGGCGGCAAGGCGAAGGAGGGCGGCATCGAGAGCCTGACGCGCTACTTCCCCAACATCGCCAAGGCCTATCTCATCGGCGCGGCGAGCGATCTGTTCGCGGCGACCTTCGATCAGGACGGCCGCGTCGCTTACGAGCGCAGCGGCACGCTCGATGTCGCGGTCGCTGCCGCGACACGCGACGCGCAGGCTCAGCCCGGCGAAGGCGAGATCGCGGTGCTGCTCTCGCCGGCTTGCGCCTCCTTCGACCAGTTCCCGAATTTCGAGGTGCGCGGCGACGCCTTCAGGGCGTTGGTCAAGGCCTTGCCGGGATTTGTGGGGTTCGGAGCGGGTTAGGCCGTTCCACAGACATGCTCGTCAAACCCGATCATGTCGATGTGTCCATGATGTAGGGAACGCTGCTCGCGACGATGGCGAGCTCGATCGCATTGAAGAGCATGCCGCCGCAATGCAGCCAGCGTAGCTGACGGGCCGCATCGGCAGGCCGGGCATCGATCTGGGCATCCAACCGCGGCAAGAACCAGCGGCGCGCCGAGACCGTGAAAGCCAAGACGCCGATGCCAATGACGACGGCCCGTCGACCCGCCACGGCGAAAGCCACCGTTCCAATGACACTGGTGATCGTCAATGCCAGGAAATAAGCATGGAACATGCCGCGCAAAAGCCGGGCGACTTGCGGGATGTCGAGTTTGAAGAAGAGAAAGCCGGGCGCCGCCAGCAGGAAATAAGCCATCGGAAGCATCAGAATGACGATGGCGAAGAAGGCAGCGGCATCCGTCGTCATGCGAGCACCCGTAACGTTCCCGCCGTGCAAGGGGTTTTACGGCAGAAGGCTGCAACAATATCCGCCTGGATATAGCCTCGACACTATTGGGCTTTAGTCGGATGCGGTCGCATAAGATCGCTGCCCGGCGCGTGAGATCGTCGTCGCAGCAGCGTCACCATCTGCACGCTGCGCCTAAGGTCTAGTTGCTTGGGTCCGCCGCCTTCAGCACAACGATGACCTTACGATATGCTCCCAACGAAATCGATTGAGGGTCCGGCGCGACAGCGGCGACGCAAAACAGCGACGAAGAAAGACACCGACAAAAAGAACCCAGACAGCGGAGGACACAGATGGGCAGGCTCTCTTGGCGCTGGTGGTCGCGAAACAAGAACAAATCCCTGGACGAGGCGGGGCTCTCTTCCGGACGGTTTGAAGGCGAGGATCGGCGCCAACTGCTCCAGGCACTCTCCGCCATCGCCGGCGGCGGCGCCCTGGCTGCGATGCCGCAACCCGCGGGTGCGAAGGATTCGAGCGAATTGCCGCCCCCCAAACGGGTGCTGACCGGTCGCGATGCGGCTGGCAAGTCGGTGTTCAAATCCGTCGATGTCACCTCCAAGGTGGTGGAGATCGATTCCAATCCGGGACTGACATTCTACGAACTCTATATGACCGAGGGCGTGCCACGGCTCACCGGCCAGGAGCTGGACCCGATGCTCCAGGGAACGAGGGCCTTTCCCGGCCCGGGCGGCACGATGTTTCGCCTGATCTCGTATCCGCCGAAGCGACCCGAGGGCTGGAAGCCGCCGCCCGGCGTCACTTTCGCGAGCGCGTTGGGAGAAATGTCGGAGAAGATCCCTCGCATGGGGGATCATTTCGAGCAGGGCGCGCCAGGCATGCACACCTCGGACACCATCGACTATGGGGTCGTGGTTCGTGGCGAGATGACGCTGGAACTGGACGACGGAAAGATCGTCCATCTGCGCCAAGGCGATTGCATCGTGCAGAACGGAACCCGGCATCGCTGGCGCAACCCGTTGCCGGAGCCCTGTCTCATGGCCTTCATCTCTGTCGGCGGACAGCGCGGCTAGAGCAGGATGCGAAAAGTGGAAACCGGTTTTTCGCGTCGATCCCGCTCCGCCTCATGCAGTCGGCTCCGGGCGAAACTCCACCGTGGCGCCTAGTTCGACCAGCTTGTCGCGGAGGCGACGCAGCTGGATCGGCAGGCCGGTCCCAACGACGATGTCGCGCTCCCCCGCCAAGGCCAGGACTTCTGGCAACGACAGGCCGAGAGCCTGTCTCATAACCTGAACCACCTTGAGCTTTTGCGAGCCGACATCGGTGATGACCAGAGCGCCCTGCTGGAAGTCCGCTGGGTCGCATGTCGTTTCGTCCAGCGGAAACTCCTTCTCCAGTGCCTCCCGCTCCAGTGCCTCCCGCTCCAGTGCCTCCCGCTCCAGTGCCTCCCGCTCAATGACACCCTGATGGACCTCGCTCCATAACGCGTTTGTCATGTCGGCTTCGGTCTCGATGAGCTTCAGGAGCTGCTCATCGTCATCCTTCACGTCGTTCAGAGCCGACAGAAGCTGACCGAAACGTTGAAGGCTCGCAGCCGCAGTGACGGCATCCCAGCGCCCGGCACCGTGCGCTGCGTAGTAGACGGGGAAGCCGGCCGATCTTTCATCGATGTCGATGAAGAAGGGGTCGTCGAAGCCGTTCAGTGCGATGACATACCATCCCGGCTGCCAATCGCCCGATGCTCGTGACACAAGGCTTTCGCCCGTGATCCCGTGAGAGCGGAAGCCGACCTGCCAAGCCCCGATCTCGTGAAGTTCGGGGTAGTGGGTCGGCAAGGCCAGATTGCCGACGACAATCCGTGCTTCGATGAAATCCCTGATCACGTCCTGAAGACCGTCGGCCAATGGGTCGCTCTCATTTGGTGCCATGGTTTCGACGAGATCCGATTGAGGTAACGGCTTCATGCCAGATTCTGCGGCACCGCGTCAGCCGAGCTTCGCAACATGATCGAACCTCCCGGTCCGATAAGGACAGGGCTTCACCTGGCAGATCGCGCTACTCACCGCGCCCTCGGAATCAAACGCTTAACCATTCATTGACAGAGTGATTCGGAAACGAGGCGCATCTCTGCGCCGTGCTCGATCTTGGAGCCAAGTATGGTCTCTCGCGCGGAACCCAGTCTCAGCGGCCGCTGGTGGTGGTCGATCGACCGCCTCATCCTCAGCGCCCTCGTGGCGCTGATGGTGTCGGGCGTCGTCTTGCTGATGGCGGGTGGGCCGCCGGTCTCGGAACGGCTCGGGCTCTCGACCTTCCATTTCGTCAACCGCCAGGCGGTCTATCTGCTGGTCGCGCTGACGGTCGTCATCGTCGTTTCGTTCATGACGCCGCGCCAGGTCCGGCGTTCGGCCTTGCTGCTCTTCGTGGTTTCGCTCGCCATGGTGGTGGCGACGCTCTATCTCGGCGTCGAGGTCAAGGGCGCGCGGCGCTGGCTGACCATGGGGCCGCTGGGCTCGGTGCAGCCCTCCGAATTCCTGAAGCCCGCCTTTGTCGTGCTCGCGGCCTGGGCCTTCGCCGAGGGTACGCGCCGGCCCGACCTGCCGGGTACGATCATGGCCTTCCTGCTGTTGCCATTGACGATCGTACCGCTCGTGCTGCAGCCCGATTTCGGCCAGACCATGCTGATCACACTGGTCTGGGCCGGGCTGTTCTTCGTCGCCGGCTTGCACTGGTTCTGGGTGCTGGGGCTCGGCGGCGCCGGCGCCTTCGGCATCCTGGTCGCCTATCAGCTCGTGCCGCACGTCCGTGCCCGCATCGAGCGCTTCATGGACAAGGGTTCGGGCGACACCTTCCAGGTCGACACCGCGCTGGAGAGCTTCGCGCAGGGCGGCTGGTTCGGCAAAGGGCCGGGTGAGGGCACCGTGAAGCGCATCCTGCCGGACGCGCATACCGACTTCATCTTCGCCGTCACGGCGGAGGAGTTCGGCATCATCGTCTGCATCGCGCTGGTCATGCTGTTCGCGCTGATCGTGCTGCGGGCGCTGTTCGTGGCGCAGAAGGCCGAGGATCCCTTCGTGCGCCTGGCGACGACGGGCCTCTCGCTGCTCTTCGGCATCCAGGCCGCGATCAACATGATGGTCAATCTGCACATGATGCCGGCCAAGGGCATGACTTTGCCGTTCATCTCCTATGGCGGCTCGTCACTGATCTCGCTCGCCATCGGCACCGGCTTCCTGCTGGCCTTGACGCGCAAGCGCCCGCGCGCCGTCGATCTCGGCGCATTCAGGCGCTGACCGCGATGGCAAGAGACATGCTCGTCGTTCTGGCCGCCGGGGGCACCGGCGGCCATCTCTTTCCGGCCGAGGCACTGAGCCATGCGCTGCATGCTCAAGGAGCGCGCGTCGTGCTGATGACCGATACGCGCGCCGCCGAATATGCCGGCGATTTTCCAGCCGAGGCGGTGCATGCCGTCCAGGCGGCAACGCCGTCGGGCCGTTCGCCCCTGAAGATGGCCGGCGCACTGCTGACGCTGGCGAAGGGCGTCTTCGCAGCGCGGCGGATCGTCAAGGAACTGAAACCGGCGATCGTCGTTGGCTTCGGCGGCTATCCGACGGTTCCTCCGGTGCTCGGCGCCTCGCTTGCGGGCGCCAGGACGCTGATCCACGAGCAGAACGCCGTGATCGGCCGTGCCAACCGCTTCCTGGCTGGTCGCGTCGACATCATCGCGACGGGCTTCGCCGAGGTCGGCGGGCTGTCGGCCTCGACCAAGGCGAAATGCCGGCAGGTCGGCAACCCGGTTCGCCCGGCCGTGCTAGAGGCGGCCTCGCCCTATGCTGCTCCCGGCGACGGCATGCTCAATCTCCTCGTCTTCGGCGGCAGCCAGGGTGCGCGGGTCATGGCCGATATCGTGCCGCCGGCGGTCCAATTGCTGACCGAGGCCGAGCGCGCGCGCCTGACCGTGATGCAGCAGGCCCGGCCGGAGGATGACGAGCGGGTGCGCCGCATCTATGCGAGCGCCGGGGTCAAGGCCGAGATCGCACCCTTCTTCAAGGACCTGCCGGCGCGCATGGCAGCAGCGCAACTCGTCATCGGACGTGCCGGTGCCTCGACCGTGGCGGAGCTGACGGTGATCGGCCGGCCGGGGATCCTCGTGCCGCTGCCGGGCGCGCTCGACCAGGACCAGGCGGCCAACGCCGCCGTGCTGGAACGCGCCGGCGGCGCGATCCGTATCCTGCAATCCGATTTCACGCCGAGACGGCTGGCGAGCGAGCTTTCCGGCCTGCTTGCCGACCCCAACCGCTTGACGGCGATGGCGGGCAACGCCAAGAGCGCCGGCATTCCCGATGCGGCCGAACGACTCGCCCGCCTCGTCATCGACGTCGCTGCGTCCTAGAGGCTGTACAGCCTCTCGTCGCCACAGGAGTTCCCCGATGAAGCTGCCGCCAAAGCTCGGCTCCATCCATTTCGTCGGCATCGGCGGCATCGGCATGTCCGGCATCGCCGAGGTGCTGCACAATCTCGGCTACAAGGTGCAGGGCTCGGACGCCGCCGACGGCGCCAACGTCAAGCGCCTCGCCGACAAGGGCATCAAGACCTTCGTCGGCCACAAGGCCGAGAATCTCGGCGAGGCCGAGGTCGTTGTGGTCTCGACCGCGATCAAACGCGACAATCCCGAGCTCATCGCCGCGCGCGAGCAACGCCTGCCGGTGGTGCGCCGTGCCGAGATGCTGGCCGAGCTGATGCGGCTGAAGAGCTGCGTCGCCATCGCCGGCACCCATGGCAAGACGACGACGACCTCGCTCGTCGCAACGTTGCTGGAGAAGGGCGGGCTCGACCCGACCGTGATCAATGGCGGCATCATCAACGCCTATGGCACCAATGCCCGCATGGGCGAGAGCGACTGGATGGTGGTCGAGGCCGATGAATCGGACGGCACCTTCCTGAAGCTGCCGGCCGATGTCGCTGTTATCACCAATATCGACCCCGAGCATCTCGACCATTTCGGCACCTTCGACGCGATCAAGGCGGCCTTCCGCAGCTTCGTCGAGAACCTGCCATTCTACGGCTTCGCGGTGATGTGCATCGATCATCCGACCGTGCAGGGGCTGGTCGGGCAGATCGAGGATCGCCGCGTCGTCACCTATGGCGAGAATCCGCAGGCCGATTTCCGCCTGATCGACATCGATCTCTCCGGCGGCCAGGCCAAGTTCACGCTCCTGATCCGCGACCGCAAGCGCGGCCGCGACGAGGTCGTGCGTGACCTGATCATGCCGATGCCGGGCCACCACAACGCGCTCAACGCCACGGCGGCGATCGCGGTCGCCTATGATCTCGGCATCCCGGTCGAGAGCATCCGTGCGGCTCTCGCTGGCTTCGGCGGGGTCAAGCGGCGCTTCACCAAGACCGGCGAATGGAACGGCGCGCTGATCTTCGACGATTATGGCCACCACCCGGTCGAGATCGCCGCCGTGCTCAAGGCGGCGCGCGCCTCGACCAAGAGCAAGGTGATCGCCGTCGTGCAGCCGCATCGCTACACCCGGCTCTCCAGCCTGTTCGACGATTTCGCCGCCTGCTTCAACGATGCCGACACGGTGATCGTGGCCGAGACCTATGCGGCCGGCGAGACGCCGATCGCCGGAGCCGACCGCGATTCGCTGGTGTCAGGGATCAAGGCGCGCGGGCACCGGCATACGCTGGCGCTGGAGGGGCCGGAGCAGCTTGCCGGCATCGTGGCGGAGCTGGCGGGACCGGGCGACTATGTCGTGTTCCTGGGCGCCGGCAACATCACGCAATGGGCTTATGCGCTGCCGGGAGAGCTGGCGGCGTTGAAGGGGTGAGCCACACCGATTGACCCTTCTCCCCTCGGGGGAGAACCGCTAAAGCGACCCCATGACCTTCCCCGACATCACACCCGATCTCCGCGCCGCTGCGCCGCAATTGCGCGGCCGGCTTCTGCCCAATCACGACATGTCCGGCTTGACCTGGTTCCGCGTCGGCGGGCCGGCGCAGGTGCTGTTCACGCCGGCCGATGAGGAGGATCTGGCGCATCTGCTGGCTCATCTGTCGGCCGATATCCCCGTCACGGTGGTCGGGCTCGGCTCGAATCTGATCGTGCGCGATGGCGGCATTCCCGGTGTCGTGATCCGGCTCGGCGGCAAGGCCTTCGGCGAGATTTCGCTGGAGGCGGGTGACCGCCTGCGCGTCGGCACCGCCGTGCCCGACGTCAAGGTCGCGCGCGCGGCGGCCGACGCCTCGCTCGACCGGCTTGCCTTCTATCGTGGCATTCCCGGCTGCATCGGCGGGGCGCTGCGCATGAATGCCGGCGCCCACGGCGGCGAGACGACCGATGTGCTGGTCGAGGCGCGCGGCGTCACCCGCAAGGGCGAGATCGTCACGCTGAGCCATACGCAGATGGGCTTCACCTACCGCAACAGCGCGGCCGAGACCCATGAGATCATCTTCACTTCGGCGCTGTTCCAGGGCCGGCCGGGCGATCAGGCGGCCATCTTCGCCGAGATGGACCGGGTCACGGCGGCGCGCGAGGCGGCCCAGCCGATCAAGGAGCGCACCGGCGGCTCGACCTTCAAGAACCCGCAAGGCGGCAAGGCCTGGCAGTTGATCGATGCAGCCGGCTGCCGCGGCCTGCGCATCGGTGGGGCGCAGGTCTCGGAGATGCACTGCAACTTCCTGATCAACACCGGCGGCGCCACGGCGGCCGATATCGAGGGGCTGGGCGAAGAGGTCCGGCGCCGGGTGAAGCAGAATTCCGGCTTCGAACTGCAATGGGAGATCAAGCGGCTCGGCGTGGCGGCCTGAATTTTCAGGCCGCTGGCCGCTCCAGCCAGTCCCGCAGCGCTTCGTTGACACGCGACTGCCAGCCCGGACCGGAGGCGCGCAACTTTTCGACGAGATCGATGTCGAGCCGGATCGAGATCGCTTCCTTGGTCCGGGCCGGGCCGCGCTTGCGGATTTCCTCCTGGATGGCGGCATAGAAATCTGGAAGCGCCTCCTTCATCGGGCGAAGCCCCGCAAGCTCCTCGTCAGTCAGTTCGGGACTGTCGACGGCGTCCCAGTCCTCCTTCGTGTACCCTTGGCCAGGAACTAATTTCTTGGTCATAGGCCTCTCCTTTCCTTGATCGACGCAGGCCGCATGCTGATGACCGATAGCGCTTCGGTTCCGAGCATGATGAAGATCACGGTGATAATTCCATTCAGTTCGCCCACCGCGATCAGGCGTCCATCTTTGGCTCGGCCGATTGCGGCGCGAGCAAAGAAATCGAGATCGAGCGAGGCGAAATCCATCCCGTGCTTGACGAGATTGGCGAGCCGTTTCGGTTCGTCCCACAGGATTCTCATCAATCGGTATATACAAGATAACGAGCCCAGAGACAAACTCGTATATGCAGGTTTTGGCACCGGCAGCCGGCTCTCGCGCCATCTCTTAACGTTGCATTAACCATGACGGGTCGAGGTTCGCGACAACGCGGAGCCATGACCTCGATGACCAAACACGTCGCAGTGCTGATGGGCGGATGGTCCGTTGAGCGGGAGGTCAGCCTCAACAGCGGTGCGGCCTGTGCGCGGGCGCTGGAGAGCGTCGGCTTCCGCGTTACGCGCATCGATGTGCAGCCCAACATCGCCCAGGTGCTCGATGAATTGCACCCGGACGTCGCCTTCAACGCCCTGCATGGGCGCTTCGGCGAGGATGGCCTGATTCAGGGCGTGCTCGAGATTCTGCGCATCCCCTACACGCATTCGGGCGTGCTCGCCTCGGCGCTCGCGATTCGCAAGGACAAGGCCAAGCTCGTCGTCGCGGCGGCCGGCGTGCCGGTGGCGCATGGAATTGTGGTTTCCCGCTTCGATGCGGCGAGAAAGCACGTTCTGCCGCCGCCTTACGTGCTCAAGCCGGTGGATGAGGGTTCGTCCGTCGGCGTCGTGATCGTCAAGAAGGGTCGCGAGCACCCGCCGCAGGAAATCGCCCGCGAGGATTGGCCCTGCGGCGATACGCTGTTGGCTGAAAGCTTCATCAAGGGGCGCGAGCTGACCTGCGCCGTCATGGGCGGCAAATCGCTGGGCGGCAAGTCGCTGGGCGTGACCGAGATCCGGGCCTCGACCGGGGAGTTCTACGACTACGATGCGAAATACACGAAAGGTGGTTCGATCCACATCTGCCCGGCTCAAATTTTACCAAAAATTTACCAGCAGATCGAAGAGTGTGCGTTAACGGCGCATCAAGCAATCGGGTGCCGGGGCGTTAGCAGGTCTGACTTCCGCTATGACGACGAGACCGACACTCTCGTCTGGCTGGAAGTCAACACGCAGCCCGGCATGACCGAAACGAGCTTGGTGCCCGAATTGGCCGCCCATGCGGGCATGAACTTCGGTGAACTCGTCAAATGGATGGTGGAGGACGCCTCCCTCGATCGGTGAATGCGGTGATGGCGTCAGCCACCTCCCGCTTGCCGGTCCCTGCCGCCGGACCGCAACTCCTCGTCGGGGAGCGGTCTGGGCGCTGGCTGCGCCGCTCGCGGCGCAGCGCGGTCGCGGTGCCTCTGGCGCAGCGCCTGCCGCGCCGCATCGGCACCTGGCTCGCGCTCGGTTTCCTGAGCCTGAGCATCGGCGCGGGCAGCGTTCTTGGCGGCCATGTCGAGGCGCTGCGCCAGGCCTATGGCGAGCCGCACCACATGCTGGCCCGGCTGGTCGGGCTCGGCATTGACCGCGTCACGATCTCGGGCCTCACGGAGCTGTCCGAGGTCGAGGTCCTGGTCGCTGCCGGGATCGATCCGAAGATCTCGCTCGCCTTCTTCGATGCCGACCAGGCGCGCAAGCTCCTGGAGGCGACGCCGCTGATTCGCGAGGCGACGGTCCGCAAGCTCTATCCGGGCGAGATCTCGATCACGCTGGTCGAGCGCGAGCCCTACGCGCTCTGGCAGGTCAAGGGCGACCTGTTCGTGATCGCAGCCGACGGGACGGTGATCGACAAGATGGATGACGGACGCTTCGCGCATCTGCCGCTCGTCGTCGGGCCCGGCGCCAATCTGCGCGCGGCCGAGTACATCGCGCTGCGCGGCGAGGCCGGGCCGCTGGCGGCGCATATCCGGGCGGCGACGCTCGTCTCCGGACGCCGCTGGACACTCAAGCTCGACAACGGAATGGATGTGCGCCTGCCCGAAACTCAGCCTGGCGTCGCGGTCAAGCGGCTCGCCGGGCTCGAAAGCGATTTCCGCGTGCTCGACAAGGATCTGCTCGCGATCGACCTGCGCCAGCCCGACCGGGTGGTGATGCGATTGTCGGAAGAGGCGGCCAGCGCCCGCACTGAGCAGCTCAAGAGCAAGACCAAGAAGAAGGGAGGCGAAGCATGAATCTGACCTCCCAGGGCCTGACGCCGCGGATGCGGCCCTTGTCGTCGCGCAAGAGCGCGACCTTGTCGATTCTAGACATCGGCACCAGCAAGGTCGTTTGCCTGATCGCCGAACTGAACCCAGCCGAGGCCAATGAACGGCTGCGCGGTCGCACCCATGTCGCGCGCATCATCGGCATCGGCCATCAGCGTTCGCTCGGCCTCAAGGGCGGGGCGATTATCGATCTCGAAAGCGCCGAGCGGGCTATCCGCGCGGCGGTCGACGCGGCCGAGCGCATGGCCAAGGTCGAGGTCCAATCGGTCATCGTCAACCTGACCGGCGGCCGGCTTGGCTCCCAGCATTATGCGGCGGGCGTCGATCTGCGCGCCGGCGCGGTCGGCGACAGCGACGTCAAGCGCGTGCTGGCCGCGGCCGCGATGCATGCGCTCAAGCCCGGCAAGGCCGTGCTGCATGCGCTCCCCACCGGCTATGCGCTCGATGGTTCCCCCGGCGTGCTCGATCCGCGCGGTTTGATCGGCGGCAAGCTCTCGGTCGACATGCATGTCGTCGCCAGCGAGGCCTCGGCCGCGCGCAATGTCATGCTGGCAGTCGAGCGTTGCCATCTCGAGGTCGAGGCGGTCGTCGCGACGCCTTACGCGTCGGGTCTCTCCGTACTGGTCGATGACGAGGCCGAGATGGGCGTCGTGGTCGTCGATATGGGCGGCGGCACGACGAGCCTCGGTGTCTTCTCCGGCGGCCATCTGATGCATGCCGACGCGATCGCAGTCGGCGGCAACCACATCACCATGGACGTGGCGCGCGGGCTCTCCACCCGCGTCTCGGCGGCCGAGCGGCTGAAGACGCTGCACGGCTCGGCGATCTCCAGCGCCTCGGACGAACGCGACATGATCTCCGTGCCGCAGGTCGATGACGACGAGCGCGACATGCCCAACCACCTGGCCAAGTCGCATCTCGTGCGGATCATCAAGCCGCGCGTCGAGGAGATCCTCGAGCTGGTGCGCGACAGGCTCAGCAATGCAGGCTTCTCCGCCCAGGCGGGACGCCGCGTCGTGCTGACGGGCGGCGCCTGCCAGCTCACCGGCCTGCCCGAGGCGGCGCGCCGCATCCTCGGCGGCCAGGTCCGCACCGGCCGGCCGCTCGGCATCAAGGGTTTGCCGGAAGCGGGCAAGGGGCCGGCCTTCGCGGCGGCCGTCGGGCTCCTGGTCTATCCGCAGGTGGCGCATGTCGAGCATTTCGAGCCGCGCGCCAGCTCGGCTTATTTCGCCACGGGAACGGACGGGTATTTCTCCCGCGTCGGCCGGTGGCTGAAGGAAAGTTTCTAAGGGGTAACGGTGCGCCGGGGCGTTTTTCCGGCGGCGCCAAGTGTCAATCGTAGCAATCGGGACGGCTCCCGCCAGGCGCCGGACAAGGATCAAAAGAGGCAACCATGGCGATGAATCTGCAAGCCCCGGACATCCGGGAACTCAAGCCCCGGATCACGGTGTTCGGCGTTGGTGGAGCCGGCGGCAACGCCGTGAACAACATGATCGAGGCCGGTCTCGACGGCGTCGATTTCGTGGTCGCCAACACGGACGCCCAGGCGCTGGCGCTCAGCCGTGCCTCGCGCATCATCCAGATGGGCCTGCAGGTCACCGAGGGTCTTGGCGCCGGCTCGCAGCCTGAAGTCGGGCGCGCGGCGGCCGAAGAGGTCATCGACGAGATCCGCGACCACCTGGCGGGCGCGCATATGGTCTTCATCACCGCCGGCATGGGCGGCGGCACCGGCACCGGTGCTGCTCCCGCGATCGCCCGCGTCGCCCGCGACATGGGCATCCTCACCGTCGGCGTCGTCACCAAGCCGTTCCAGTTCGAGGGCCATCGCCGCATGCGCATGGCGGAAGCCGGCATCGGCGAGCTGAACGAGGCGGTCGACACGCTGATCGTGATCCCGAACCAGAACCTGTTCCGCGTCGCCAACGAGACCACGGGCTTTGCCGACGCCTTCGGCATGGCCGACCAGGTGCTCTATTCCGGCGTCGCCTGCATCACCGACTTGATGGTGCGCCCAGGCCTGATCAACCTCGACTTCGCCGACGTGCGCGCCGTGATGCGCGGCATGGGCAAGGCGATGATGGGCACCGGCGAGGCGCAGGGCGAGAAGCGCGCTCTGTCGGCTGCCCAGGCCGCGATCAACAACCCGCTGCTCGACGACGTCTCGATGAAGGGCGCGCGCGGCCTGCTGATCTCGATCACCGGCGGGCGCGACATGAAGCTCTATGAGGTCGACGAGGCCGCCACCCGTATCCGCGAGGAGGTCGATTCCGAGGCCAACATCATCGTCGGCGCGACCTTCGACGAATCGCTCGAAGGCATCGTGCGCGTCTCGGTCGTGGCGACCGGCATCGACAAGCCCGTCACCACCCAGGCCGAGATGGACGAGACCGAGGCCCGCATCGCCCAGGTCGCCGAACGCCTGAAGGCGGAAGCCCGCCTGCGCAGCACCAGCGCCCCGGTGCGCGGCTTCACGCCGCCGCCGGCGCCCGAGCCTGTGATGGATCTGCGCATGCCGCAGCAGGTCGAGACGCTGCGCGCCCCGGCGCCTGCTCCGATCACCGAGGACATCCATATCGAGCCGGTCCAGCCGCGCGCGATGATGTCGGCGGCGCCGGCTCCCGAGCCGATGCTGTCGGTCGCGCAGCAGGCCATGCCGGAGAGCAGCTTCATCCCGCCTTCTCCGGAGCGCGCCGTGATCCGCCCGACGCGGATGCCCCGCATCGAGGATCTGCCGGTGCCGGCGCAGAACCAGATTGCCGCCCAGCGTGGCGCGCAGTCGGCTCCCCAGCCGCCAAGCTCCGTCGACCAGAAGCGGATGTCGCTGATGCAGCGCCTGGCCTCGGTCGGCTTCGGCCGCAAGGAGGATGAGGCTCAGGAGCCTCAGGCTCCGCTGCGCCAGGCTCCGCAGCCTCCCGCCGCGGCGCCCGCGCCGAGCGCGGCCCATGCCGAGTATATGCGCCGTCCGGCGGCGCCGGTCGCGCGCCCGGCGCAGGGTCAGCTCGACCAGATGGGTCGCGCCGCCCCGAATCGCAGCAGCGAGGAAGACCAGCTGGAAATCCCCGCATTCCTGCGTCGCCAGGCGAACTGACGCAGGGGTAGCTCCCACGCCTCTGTAACAAAGCCCGGTGCGCTGCAGCGAACCGGGCTTTGTTCATGTCTGGAAAACCATATTTATCAACGGGATGATCAATCTTTCCTGGCTTTGTGAGGGCTGTAACACAGCGAAAGAAAGCGTGATTTTGTCACCCTGTCCGAAGCGCTTATGTTGCATCTGCACTAACGGGGACATCGGCGCAGGGCTTCGGCCAGGGGTTTGATGTCCGAGGCATCGCAGCGACGGTCGGTTCGGGAGCCATGTCAGGCTCTGCCACGTTCCCAGCGATCAGGATTGGATACCAGATGAGCTTCGATCGGCAGACGACACTGCGCGCCCCCGTGACCCTGACCGGGATCGGCGTGCACTCCGGAGCACCCGCCACCATTTGCCTGAAGCCCTCCAGCGCCAATTCGGGCGTGGTCTTCCTGCGCAAGGGGCTCGATGCCCAGCCGGCGCAATTGATCCATGCCAAACACACCAAGGTCAGCGCTACCGAGCTTTGCACCGTGATCGGTGACAAGGCTTCGGCTTCGGTCGCGACCATCGAGCATCTGATGTCGGCCTGCGCCGGTCTTGGCCTCGACAACGTGCTTGTCGAGATCGACGGCCCCGAGATGCCGATCATGGACGGCAGCGCCACCGAATTCGTCAACGCGATCGAGACTGCCGGCGTCACGACGCTGCAGGCCGCCCGGCGCTACCTCAAGATCCTGCAGCCGGTGCGCATCGAGCATGGCCGCGCCTTCGCCGAATTGCTTCCGTCGGATCAAGAGGGCTTCCGCCTCGACGTCGAGATCGATTTCGACACCACCGTGATCGGCCGCCAGCGTAAGGTCTTCGACCTGGAGCCGGTGGCTTATGCGCGTGAGATTTCCCGCGCGCGGACCTTCGGCTTCATGCGCGATGTCGAGCAGCTCTGGAAGGCGGGCTTCGCGCTCGGCGCCTCGCTCGACAACACGGTCGCGATCGGTGACGACAAGGTCATCAATCCCGAAGGCTTGCGCTATGCCGACGAGTTCGTGCGCCACAAGGTGCTGGACGCGATCGGCGATCTCGCGCTTGCCGGCTATCCGATCCAGGGTGAGTTCCGCTCCTATTGCGGCGGCCATCGCATGAATGTCCGCATCCTGGAGGCGCTGTTCGCCGACCGCGCCAATTACGCGATCGTCGAGGCCGAGCCGGTTTACGCGGCTCCGCGCGCCGTGCAGATGGCGGCGGCAGCGCCGGCCGCCTTCGCGCCGGATTTGCACTGACGCGCGCGGCTAAGACGCGTCTGCGCCTTCCATTCGCCTGCTTTCTGTCGAATGTACGCTGCTGGAATCGGCTCGCACCGGATGTTATCGCGGGGCGACAGGTTCCGCGCCGCTATCGCCGCTCGTCCGGTTGTTCCAGATCATGCGCCTCGTTTTCGACGGTGGCGCATGGGCGGCGTCTGAGGTAAGGCATGCTTCCCCATTAAGTGGGGACGATCGAAAGAGGACAGACGACGTGAGCGTCAAGCGGCTGACCATTCCGACAATCCATCGCGCCGGATCGATGCGCAGCAGCACGGGCCTTGCTCTTGGCGTCGCCCTGATGCTCGGCGGCTGCGATACGCTGTCGAACATGAATCCCTTCGACAAACCCGAGGTCTACAAGCCCGAGGTCGTCGCCGATGTTCCCGCCGACAGGCTCTATAATGAGGGCCTGGCGCGGATGCAGAATGGCGATAGCGAGGGCGCGACCAAAAAATTCGGCGAGATCGATAAGAACGCGCCGTTCTCTCCCTTCGCCAAGAAGGGCCTGATCCTGTCCGCCTATACGAATTACCAGGCGAGCAAGTGGGACGACGCGATCACCGCCTCGAAGCGCTTCATCGCGCAGAACCCGGCGAGCCCTGACGCTGCCTATGCGCAGTATCTGATGGCGATGTCCTATTATAACCAGATTCCGGATGCGACGCGCGACCAGGAGCGGACGGAGAAGGCGATCGCCGCCTTCGACGAACTGCTGCAGAAATATCCGAAGTCCGAATATGTCACCGACGCCAAGGAGAAGGTGATCGTCGCGCGCGACCAGCTCGCGGGCAAGGAGATGAATGTCGGGCGCTTCTATCTGGAGAAGCGCAACTACACCGGCGCGGTGAACCGCTTCCGCGACGTCATCACCAAGTACCAGACCACGCGCCATGTCGAGGAGGCGCTGATGCGCCTGACCGAGGCCTATATGGCGTTGGGCATCACCAATGAGGCGCAGACGGCAGCAGCCGTTCTCGGGCATAACTTCCCCGACAGCCCCTGGTACAAGGACGCCTATGTGCTGCTCGAGAGCGGTGGCCTGGCTCCGCGCGAGGATCGCGGCTCCTATATCAGCCGCGCCTTCCAGGGCTTCTCGCGAGCTGTCGTCAGCCTGAACCCGTTCTAGAGCGTTTTCGAGCGAAGTGGGTGCCGGTTCGCGTGAAGAAAACGCGCCGAAACGAAAAGATAGGACAACGCCCGGTCCATCGGATCGGACATTGTTCTAGATCGAACGCATGAGGGTTTTCCGCGCATGCCCCGCTTTCTGAGCCTGCGCTAAGCGCCATGCTGGCGCAGCTCTCGATACGCGACATCGTCCTGATCGACCGGCTCGATCTGAGCTTCGGCGAGGGCTTGAGCGTGCTGACCGGTGAGACTGGCGCCGGCAAGTCGATCGTGCTCGATGCCTTCGCGCTCGCTTTGGGTGGGCGCGGCGATGGCGGGCTCGTACGCCATGGCGAAACGCAGGGCCAGGTCGGGGCGGTTTTCGATCTGCCGATGCAGCATCCAGCGCGGCTCCTGGCGCAGGCGCAGGAAATCGACACTGATGGCGACCTGATCCTGCGGCGGGTGCAATATGCCGACGGGCGCACGCGCGCCTTCGTCAACGACCAGCCGGTCAGCGTCCAGATCCTGCGGATGATCGGTGCGGCCATCGTCGAGATCCACGGCCAGCATGACGACCGTGCCTTGACCGACCCGGCGCAGCACCGCCTCATCCTCGACGGTTTCGGTGGGCTGGAAAGCCAGTCCGCGGCCGTGGCTGAAGCCAGCGAGACGCTGAAACGCGCGCGCCAGGCCTTGCAGGCGCAGCGCATCCGCGTCGAGGCGGCGCGCAAGGAGGCCGATTTCCTGCGCCATGCGGTTCAGGAACTCGGCAAGCTCGCGCCACAGCCCGGGGAGGAAGATAGCCTCGCCGCAACGCGGCAAGGCATGATGCAGGCGGAGAAGGTCGCGCGCGACCTGATCGACGCGCATGAGGCCGTGGGCGGGCAGGGCTCCCCGGTGCCGGCGCTCGCCGCCGTGCTGCGGCGGCTGGAGCGCCGTGCCGCGCAGGCGCCGGGCCTGATCGATCCATCGCTCGCCGCACTCAACACCGCGCTCGTCGCATTGGAGGAGGCGTCGGAGACGCTCGCCGCTGCGATGCGTGCCGCCGAATACGATCCGCGCGAGCAGGAGCGCGTCGAGGAACGCCTGTTCGCCTTGCGCGCAGCTGCGCGCAAATACGACGTGCCCGTCGACGGTCTGGCCGTGCTCGCCGAGAGCATGGTCGCCGATCTCGCGGCGCTCGACGAGAGCGAGACCTCGCTTGGCCGGCTCGAGGCGGAGTTGCGCGAGGCGGAGGCTGCCTTCGTCAAACTGGCGAAGGCCTTGTCGGCGCAGCGCAAGCAGGCCGCAGCCAGGCTCGACGGCGCGGTCAAGGCGGAATTGCCGCCATTGAAGCTGGAGCGGGCGCGCTTCATCACCCAGATCGACTCAGACGAGACGGCGCGCGGGCCCGAAGGCTTCGACCGCGTCGAGTTCTGGGTCGAGACCAATCCCGGCACGCGGCCGGGCCCGATGATGAAGGTTGCTTCCGGCGGCGAGCTGTCGCGCTTCATGCTGGCGCTGAAGGTGGTGCTGGCCGAGCGCGGCTCGGCCCCCACCCTTGTCTTCGACGAGATCGACACCGGCGTCGGTGGCGCGGTCGCGGATGCGATCGGCGAGCGCCTGGCGCGGCTCGCGCAAAAGGTCCAGGTCATCTCGGTGACCCATGCGCCGCAGGTCGCGGCCAAGGCCGGGCAGCATTTCCTGATCGCCAAATCGGCGCTCGACGGGGACAGCGCCTCGCGCACCGTCACCCGCGTCTCGGCGCTGGCCGATCAGGCGCGGCGCGAGGAGATCGCCCGCATGCTGGCAGGCGCGAGCATCACCGAGGAGGCGCGGGCGGCAGCCGGGCGCCTGCTGAAGGCCACCGTCGCGCAGGCCTGATCACAGCATCTGCCCGAATTCGATATTCGGTCAGATGCTGTAGAGTTTGGTTTTGCATCGGCTTTCCCCGAAAACCGGTTCCCACTTTTCGGGCCGATGCTCTAGCTGCTTGTTTTAACGCGTTTTCTTCACGCGAAATGGTGTCCACTTCGCTTTAAAACGCTCTAGCTCCGCAGGCCCGGCGCCTCCTGGCCCGTGCGCGCAACATATTCCGTATAGCCGCCGCCATAGGCGTGCACGCCCTCGGGTGTCAGCTCCAGCAAACGGTTCGACAGCGCCGCCAGGAAGTGGCGGTCGTGGCTGACGAACAGCATGGTGCCCTCATACTGCGAGAGCGCTGTGATCAGCATCTCCTTGGTGGCGATGTCGAGATGGTTGGTCGGCTCGTCCAACACGAGGAAATTCGGCGGGTCATAGAGCATCTTGGCCATGACGAGGCGCGCCTTCTCGCCGCCCGAGAGCACCCGGCAGCGCTTCTCGACATCGTCGCCGGAGAAGCCGAAGCAGCCGGCAAGCGAGCGCAGCGAGCCCTGGCCAGCCTGCGGGAACGAATCCTCCAGCGATTGGAACACGGTCCGGTCGCCATCCAGCACCTCCATGGCGTGCTGGGCGAAATAGCCCAGCTTGATGGTGGCGCCGAGCGCGACCGTTCCTGTGTCGGGCTCGGTGGCGCCCGTCACCAGCTTCAACAGCGTCGATTTGCCGGCGCCGTTGACGCCCATCACGCACCAGCGCTCCTTGCGGCGCACCTGGAAGTCGAGCCCTTCATAGATGCTGCGGCTGCCGTAAGCTTTGTTCACGTTCTTGAGCGTGACGACGTCTTCGCCCGAGCGCGGCGCCGGCTGGAACTCGAAGGACACGGTCTGGCGGCGCTTGGGCGGCTCGACCCGGTCGATCTTGTCGAGCTTCTTCACCCGGCTCTGGACCTGGGCCGCGTGCGAGGCGCGCGCCTTGAAGCGCTCGATGAAGTTGATCTCCTTGGCGAGCATCGCCTGCTGGCGCTCGAACTGGGCCTGCTGCTGCTTCTCGGCGAGCGCGCGCTGCTCCTGGTAGAACTCGTAATTGCCGGAATAGGCGGTCAGCGAACCGCCATCGATCTCGACCACCTTGTTGACGATCCGGTTCATGAATTCGCGATCATGCGAGGTCATCAGAAGCGCGCCGTCATAGCCCTTCAGGAACTCCTCCAGCCAGATCAGGCTCTCCAGGTCGAGATGGTTGCTCGGCTCGTCGAGCAACATCGCGTCGGGCCGCATCAGCAGGATGCGGGCGAGTGCGACCCGCATCTTCCAGCCACCCGAGAGCGCGCCGACATCGCCGTCCATCATCTCCTGGCTGAAGCCGAGACCGCTGAGCACCTCGCGCGCCCGGCCGTCGAGCGCATAGCCGTCGAGTTCCTCGAAGCGGCCCTGGACCTCACCATAGCGCATGATGATCTCGTCCATCTCGTCGACGCGGTCGGGATCGGCCATGGCGGCTTCCAGCTCGCGCAATTCGGCGGCGACGCTGCTCACTGGGCCCGCTCCGTCCATGACGGCGGAGACGGCGCTGACGCCCTTCATGTCGCCGACATCCTGGCTGAAATAGCCGATGGTCACACCGCGATCGACGCCAACCTGCCCCTCATCGGGCTGTTCCTGCCCGGTAATCATCCGGAACAAAGTGGTCTTGCCCGCGCCATTGGGGCCGACGAGGCCGACCTTCTCCCCCTTCTGGAGCGCCGCCGAGGCCTCGATGAAGACGATCTGCTGACCGTTCTGCTTGCTGATGTTTTCGAGGCGGATCATGCGTTCACGGAACCTGGGGGAAGCGGATTTCCCGCGCCCTTACGCCATGGGGGCCGTCTGCGGAAGAGCGGGCGGGCAAATCAGGTGGTGGTGGCCGTGTCATCCACCCCCTCCATTCCCTTTTGCCGCGATCTGCTTTATGAGCCCATTTCAATCGATGGCTGCGGACTGGCTGCATTTGCGCGCCGCGCCGCTCATCGCCCGAATTCCTGCGCCGTCTCCTGATCTGCGCCGTAACCCTAGGCACGACACCTCATGTCCTTTCTTCCTACGAGCCCGCCGCTCGCGCGTGCGCTCGCCGAGCGCAACTATTCCGATCCGACGCCGGTGCAGAACGCCGTGCTCGAAGACGCTGCCGCCGGGCGCGACCTGCTGGTCTCGTCGCAAACCGGCTCCGGCAAGACGGTCGCCTATGGGCTCGCCATCGCCACGACCCTGCTCGGCGAGGCGGAAGCCTTCGGCCGCGCTGGCAAGCCGCTGGCGCTGATCATCGCGCCGACGCGCGAATTGGCGCTGCAGGTCCAGCGCGAACTCGCCTGGCTCTACAAATACGCTAATGCCCGCGTCATCGCCTGCGTCGGCGGCATGGACCCGCGCCGCGAGGCCGCGCTGCTCGATGAAGGCGCCCATATCGTCGTCGGCACGCCCGGCCGCCTGCGCGACCATATCGAGCGCCACCGCCTCGACGTTTCCGCGCTCAAGGCCGTCGTGCTCGACGAGGCCGACGAGATGCTTGATCTCGGCTTCCGCGACGATCTCGAATTCATCCTGAAGACGACGCCGGCCGAGCGCCAGAGCCTGCTCTTTTCGGCGACGCTGCCCAAGGCGATCATCCAGCTCGCGACCAACTACCAGCGCAACGCGCTGCGCATCGAGGTCACAGGCGGCTCGCGCGGCCATGCCGATATCGAATATCGCGCCATCCGGGTCTATCCGAAGGAGGCCGAGCTCGCTGTCGTCAACCTGCTGCGCTTCCATGATTCGCCGTGCTCGCTGGTGTTCTGCAACACCCGCAACGCCGTGCGCCATCTCGAGGCGATCCTGCTGGAGCGCGGCTTCTCGGCGGTGGCGCTCTCGGGCGAGCTCAGCCAGAGCGAGCGCAATTCGGCGCTGCAGGCGCTGCGCGACGGTCGGGCGCGGGTCTGCGTCGCGACCGATGTCGCGGCACGCGGCATCGATCTGCCCGGCCTGACGCTGGTCATCCATGCCGAACTGCCCAACGACCCCGAGGTCATGCAGCATCGCTCGGGCCGCACCGGCCGCGCCGGCAACAAGGGCACGAGTGTCCTGCTGGTGCCGGTGTCGCGGCGTCGCAAGGCCGAGATGCTGATCGCCGAGGCCAAGGTCGAGGCGGTCTGGGCCGGGCCGCCGACGGCCGAGGAAATCCGCGCGCTCGACCAGCAGCGGCTGTTGAGCGATCCGCTGTTGACGGGAGAGGCTGACGAGGACGACGCCCCCATGGTCGAGGCGCTGCTGGCGGGACGTTCGCCGCAGGAGATCGCGGCTGCGCTGGTGCGGGTCTACCGTTCGCGCCTGCCCGGCGCCGAAGAGGTCGGCGATCCGAACTTTCAACGCGATTCGCGGCCGATCCGTTCGCGCGAGGAGTATGCGCCACGCGAAGGTGGCCGGTTCGGCGAAGGCCGCGAGGACAGTCCGCGCGCCGAGGGGCCGCGTAAGGCCGGCCCGCGCGGCAATACGGTCTGGTTCGTTCTGAATATCGGCCGCAAGGACGGCGCCGATCCGCGCCAATTGCTGCCGATGCTGTGCCGTCGCGGCAAGATCACGCGCGACGAGGTCGGCGCGATCCGGATCTTCGACAAGGAGACCAAGGTCGAGATCGACGCCGATGTCGCCGAGCGCTTCTACGAGCTGGCAAAGGCCGTCGATCGCGACAAGATCGTGATCCAGCCTGTCACCGGTGAGGAGGAACGGCGCCCGGCAAAGCCCTTCGCCGAAAAGGCAAGCCATGCGCCTTCGGCCTATGCGCGCCCTGAGCGCGATACAGACCGCCCGCCTGCCAGGGCTTATGAGAAGAAGCCCTACGAGAAGAAGCCCTATGAGCGAAAGCCCTATGAGGGCGGCGAGAAGAAGCCCTATGAGGGCAAGAAGAAGGCCTATGAGGGCAAGGGCAAGCCGTTCGGCGCGGCCAAGCCCTATGATCCGGTTCGCAGCGACCGGGACGCGCTGTCCGACCCCAATGTCTCGTTCAGGTCGGGGCCGAAGCCCTATGCCGGCAAGCCGGGTGGAGCGAAGCCCTATGCCGGGAACAAGCCCGGCTTCGGCGGCAAGCCTGCGGGCAAACCCTTCAAGGGCAAGAAGCCGGGTCGCGACGACCGCGGCTGAGCCCTGCCCGGCTTGGTCCCTCCTGTTTTTGCCTGGTGTTTTGCTAGGGCCCTCAGCGTAGGCCGAGGAAGGACAGGATCGCCAGGACGACCACGATCAGGCCGACGATATAGATGATGTTGTTCATGGTAGCCCCGGTTCCGGGCGGACCATGGCGGTCCGCGTGAATAGCGCGTCACGGCTTGCGTGACGCAAAGTGAACCGGATTCGCTGGCAAAGGTTCCTGGATCGCGACGCAGTTCCGAGCATGAGCCGTGCGCCCCAATCTTAAACGCCGAGGGAGCCGGATCGCTCCGGCTCCCTGCATGGCGCGGCATGATCGTGATCAGCGGCAGCGGGTCACGGGGCGCTCGACATAGCCGAGGCCGGGGACGAAGCGGGTCCGCAGGACGGTGTAGCAGCCGCCATAATAGCCTCCGGCATAGATCGGGCGACCCCAGCCGCCGCGATGGCCCCAGCGGCCATGGCCTCCGCCGAAATGGCCGAAATGGCTGTGATGGCCGTAGCCGCCATGCCAGCCAGGCGCTGCCTGGGCGGCGGAGGAGGTGGCGAGCGAGCCGCCGATCAGGGCGCCTGCGCCGAGAACGAAGGCGGTGGCGAGGCCGGCGACGGTGGTGCGAGTGGTCATGATCGTCTCCCTTGGAGTTTTGGAAGGAGCCGCACCATGCAGCTCCATGCCCATTGGTCGCGGGAGAAGCCAGGCAGGTTCAAAGCGATCGCGTTTTTTTCTCGGGTGAGTGAGGGCGCGCTTAGCTGAATCATTTTCCGCGCGGCTTGAACCGTCATTGCGAGGAGCTTGAACAGCGAGGCGATCCAGGAGGGCTCGCTCTACGCCTTCTGGATTGCTTCGGTGCGCTCGCAATGACGGTGCGGATATTCATATACAATCGGTTCGTTTGTATATATGCCTTGCACGAAGCGAGAGGCGGATCCGTGCGCAGGACCAAAGAGCAGGCTGCGGAGACGCGGCAGACGATCCTGCAGGCGGCTGAAGCGCTGTTCCTTCAGCGCGGCTATGAGACTTGTTCGCTGGATGAGATCGCGGTGGCGGCCGGCGTCTCGCGCGGAGCCATCCACTTCCATTTTCGAAACAAGCTCGGACTGCTGTTCGCGTTTCGGGACGAGCTGATCCTGCCGATGCGGCAGCTTGCGCAGAGTCTGTTGGGTGGCGCGACGCTCGCTCCGCTCGATGCCCTGGGCGATGTGATCGCGACGACTTTTGTCGAGCTTCAGGGCAAGCCCGCAAAGAAGCCCATCCTCAAGCTGCTCAAGGCGATCGATGCTGATCAGGCGTATGACGATGTCAGCAGCGCGCGATATTTTCGGCAGCAGGTCAGACTGGCTCTGACGGAGATATGCGAGGCCGCGCAACGCAACGGCGCGCTATCGGCGCCTTGGACGGCGCGTTCCGCTGCGACCGCGCTCTATGCCCTGCTGGACGGTCTGATCAATGAGTGGCTCCTCGAGGAGGCTGATCTCTCGCTTGCCCGGGACGGGGTTGCGATCATCCGCAGCTTCCTGACATCCTTGACCAGACCGGGGCGGCACATGCCGGCTGGGGAGCGAGCAGCGTGATGATGGGCTCTTCCAATCGCCTGGTGATCGGTCTTTGCCTGTTTCTGGGCGCCTGCGCGACGCAGCCATCGAAAATTCTTGTGCCGGTCGCTGCCTCCGTGCCAGGCGCGAGCCGCGTCGACATGCTCGTCGCCACGACACGCAAGCCGGCGAGCGACCCGGGCGAGCTCTTCACCGGGGAACGGGCGACGGCGATCTCGCTGACGAACATCGTGGTCTCCGTCCCGCCCGACAGCAATCGCAAGGTCGGGGAAATCCAGTGGCCCGGCAGGTCGCCGGGCAATCCGGAGACCGATTTTGTCACGCTCAAGGTCGCGCCGGTCCTGTCCACCAACGCGGCCATGGACTGGTACCGGCGCAATCGCGGTTCGAAGCGCCGGTTGCTCGTCTTCGTGCATGGCTTCAACAACACCTATTCCGACGCCGTCTATCGCTTCGCCCAGATCTCCCATGACGCGGGTATCGACGCCTCTCCGGTCCTGTTCACCTGGCCGTCGCGCGCCAGCGTGTTCGATTATGTCTACGACAAGGAGAGCACGAATTTTTCCCGCCATGCGCTGGAGGAGCTGTTGCTGGGGGCCACCAGAAGCCCCGATGTCGGCGAGGTGACGATCCTGGCGCATTCGATGGGAAGCTGGCTGGTCACGGAAGCGCTGCGCGACATCGCTCTGCGCGACAAGGGGATTTCCGCCAAGATCCGGAACGTCGTGCTCGCCTCGCCGGACATCGATCTCGACGTGTTTCGCCGCCAGATCATCGAGATGGGTTCGAAGCGGCCGCATTTTACGATCTTCTCCTCCCGCAACGATCGCGCGCTGGCCTTGTCGCGCTGGCTCTCGGGAGATGTCGAGCGCGTCGGCGCCGCAGATATGCGGCCTTATGCTGCCGCGCTCGCCGCGCTCGGGATTTCGATCATCGACACCTCGGACGTGAAGGCCGGGGATCCGCTCGCGCACAATACCTTCGCGGACAGCCCTGAGATGGTGCGCGTGCTGGGGCAGCGCCTGTCCGGCCAGTCGCTGGCGGGCGGCGAGGCCAGCCTGACCGAGCAGGTCGGCATGGCGGCGCTGGGAGGCGCGCGCATTGCGGGGGCGGCGGTCACCGCCCCTGTCGCTGCCATGAGTCAGGCCAGCCGCCGCCAGCTCATTCAACGGTTCGGAGCGGGCGGCACGCCGGGCGCAAGAACGCTGGACTATTGAGGCGTTCCAGGCGCCGCTGCCGGAACGGAAGGCTTTCCCGTCAGGCCTCCACGAGCTTGCGGTAGAGGTGCCAGGTTGCGTGGCCAAGCACCGGCATGACCACGATCAGGCCGACCAGCACTGGCAGGCAGCCGAGCACCAGAAGCCCGGTGATCATCAAACCCCAATACATCATTACGCGCGGATTGGCCTCGACGGCGGCGATCGAGGTCTTGATCGCGGTCGGCGCGTCGACGCCCTTGTCGATGATCAGCGGGAAGGACACCACCGAGATCGAGAAGGCGAGGATGGCGAAGAGCAGGCCGAGCGAATTGCCGACGATGATCATCACCCAGCCGTCGAAGGTGGTGAAGACCGCGCGCAGGAAGTCCGGCGTCGAGACGTCTGGCGGCAGGTCGAGCAGGCCGCGATAGATGAACCAGGCGGCAAACAGCCAGGCGATGAAGAGCCCGGTCAGCATGGCGCCGAGCAGGAGGATCTGGCCGATCGAGGGCGATCTCAGGATGCCGAAGGCATGGCTCCAGGAGGAATCCAGGCCGAGCTCGCGCCTGCGGCTGACCTCGTAGAGGCCGATCGCGGCGAAGGGGCCGAGCAAGGCGAAGCCGCCCAGCAGCGGGAAGAGCAGCGGGAAGATGTTGTAGCTCACGGTCAGCTGCGCGAGCATCACGCCGGCGATCGGATAGATCAGCGCGATGAAGATGAGGTGGCTCGGCTGCGCCTTGAAATCCTCCCAGCCGCGCAGGAGCGCGTCGCGAAGGTCGCGGGTGGTGATGATGTTGATCTTCGGTTCGGCGTGCTGCGCCGCGAGGCGCGTACCGGCATCGGATATTGTGCCGTCGAGGTTTGCCATGGCGTTTCTCCCGGTTCTGGCCCGGTTCGCCTGCGGCAATCGACGCCATCCTTGGGTCAACGGCCTGCAGGCGTCGAGCTTCCAATTCCCAGCGCTGCCATTATACGCGCGAACGGGCGTCTTGTCGCATGCATGCCGAACACGAAAGCGGGACGCGGAGGCTGCAGCATCAGACCGAATATCGCATTCGGTCTGATGCTGCAGGGTTTTGATCTAGCATCGGCTTATTCCGAAAACCGGTTCCCACTTTTCGGGCCGATGCTAGGTCGCGTCGGCTCCTGCCCTTTCTCGTCACAGGCATCTCGCTTAATGAAGGGCCATGAGCGAGTCCCAAGCCATTCCCGTCGCGGAGTTGACGCAGCGCCAGGCCAGGGCGGAGCACAAGCTGCTCGCCGCCGAGATTGCGGCTGCCGACAGCGCCTATTTCCAGGACGACCAGCCGATCCTCGACGATGCGAGCTATGACGCCAAGCGCCGTCGGCTCGTCGTGCTGGAGGAGGCGTTCCCGGCCCTGAAGGACGCGGGGTCCGTCAGCGACAAGGTCGGCGCCAAGCTCTCGGGGAAATTCGCCAAGATCCGGCACCGCGTGCCGATGCTCTCGCTCGGCAACGCCTTCACGGATGAGGATGTCGCCGATTTCGTGCAGCGCGTGCGCAGCTTCCTCGGCATGAAGGAGGAGGGCGGCATCGCCTTCACGGCGGAGCCCAAGATCGACGGTCTCTCGCTCTCGCTGCGCTACGAGGAGGGCAGGCTTGTCTCCGCCGCGACGCGCGGCGATGGCGAGGAGGGCGAGGACGTCACGCTGAATGCCCGCACGATTTCCGAAATCCCGCATGTGCTTTCTGGCGATGATGTGCCCGAGATCGCCGAGGTGCGCGGCGAGGTCTATCTCGGCCATGCCGATTTCGCCGGCATCAACGAACGCCAGCGCGAGAAGGGGCTGCCCGAATTCGCCAATCCGCGCAATGCGGCGGCGGGCTCGTTGCGCCAGCTCGATGTTTCGATCACCGCAGCGCGGCCTTTGCGCTTCTTCGCCTATGCCTGGGGCGAGATGCCGGTCTTGCCGGCTGGGACGCAGTTCGGCGTGGTCGAGGCCTTCAAGCGCTGGGGTTTTCGCACCAATCCGCTGATGAAGCGCTGCGAGAGCGTCGAGGAGTTGCTGGAACGCTACCGATTGATCGAGAGCCAGCGCGCCACGCTCGGCTACGATATCGACGGCGTCGTCTACAAGGTCGACGAGCTTGTCCTGCAGACGCGGCTCGGCTTCGTCGCGCGCGCGCCGCGTTGGGCGATCGCGCATAAATTCCCGGCCGAGCTCGCGACCACGGTACTGGAGGCGATCGAGATCCAGGTCGGGCGCACCGGCGCGCTCAGCCCCGTCGCCAAGCTCAGGCCGGTGACAGTCGGCGGCGTCGTTGTCTCCAATGCGACGCTGCACAATGAGGATTATATCCGCGGCTTCGATTCCAAGGGGCTGCCGATCCGCGACGGCTCCGACATTCGCGTCGGCGATACGGTGACGGTGAAGCGCGCGGGCGACGTCATTCCGCGCGTCCAGTCGGTCGATCTCGCCAAGCGGCCAGCGGATTCGCAGCCTTATACCTTCCCGACGCTATGTCCGGCCTGCGGCAGCCATGCGACCCGGGAGATGAACCCGCGCAGCGGCAAGGAGGATGCGGTGCGCCGCTGCACCGGCGGCCTCATCTGCCCGGCCCAAGCGGTGGAGCGCCTGAAGCACTTCGTCTCGCGCGACGCGCTCGACATTGACGGGCTCGGCGACAAGCAGATCGAGTTCTTCCATGCCGATCCCGACCTGCCGGTGAAGGAGCCGGCCGACATCTTCACGCTGGCGCAGCGCGACGCCGCGAATTTCAAGAAGCTCAAGGACAAGGAAGGTTTTGGCAGCCAGAGCGTCGCCAAGCTGTTCGCCGCGATCGAGGACAGGCGCCAGCCACCGCTCAACCGCTTCATCTTCGGGCTCGGCATCCGCCATATCGGCGAGACCAATGCCCGGCTTTTGGCGCGGCATTACGGTTCGTTCGAGGCTTTGCGCGCGGCTGGCATCGCAGCTGCCGATCCGGTCTCGCCCGAGCGCCAGGAACTCGACGCGATCGACGGCGTCGGGCCGACCGTGGTCGAGGCGTTGATGCAGTTCTTCGCCGAGGCGCATAATGTGGAGTTGCTCGACCGGCTTTTGGCTCAGGTCGTGCCGCAGCCACTGGAGGCGGTCGCCTCGGTCAGCCCGGTTGCGGGCAAGATCGTCGTCTTCACCGGCGCGCTGGAGCAGATGACCCGTGACGAGGCCAAGGCGATGGCCGAGCGGCTCGGCGCCAAGGTCGCGGGCTCGGTCTCCTCGAAGACCGATCTTCTGGTCGCGGGGCCTGGCGCCGGCTCGAAGCTCAAGGACGCCGCAAAGCACGGCGTCCAGGTCATCGACGAGGCAGGTTGGTTCACCCTCGTCGGAGGCTAGAGCATTGCCCGATCCAGTTGGATCGCTCAATTGCTCCAGCTTTTTGTTTTAACGCGTTTTCTTCACACGAACCGGTATCCACTTCGCTCGAAAACGCTCTGGATACCGCCTTCAGTGGCGATGATGGCGCCTGTGGTGGTGGCGATGGCGATGCGAAACGCCGGTCCTCTGCGGAATGCCGACGACGCCCTTGACGCCGCCGACCACGCCACCGGCAACGCCGCCAACGACCGCGCCCGCAGCGCCGCCGACCGGGCCGGCCGCCTGGTTGCCGACGCGCGCGCCTTCAGACGCGCCGCGCGGAATGCCCTGCGCGCTGGCGCTGAGGGGGAGGGCCAGGAGCGCCAACGCCGCTGCGCCGGCCAAGGTGATACGTTTGATTGTCATGAGGAATGTCCGTTCGCATGGGCCGCAGCGCCGGCTTTCGGGCGCTCGGCGGTCCCAAACAGAACCGGCGCAGCGCGTCATTGTTCCGTTCGGGTCGACGCATGGCTGCGATGCCCGAGGTGATGTCGCCGATTATTTTGCTGAACTCGGATTGCCGCTTCAAGCTCGCAAGCTGAACGCGCGGGGGCGGATGGCGTCACGCGGTCAGTTGCCCGCGCTTGGCCGCGTCGCTCCATTCTGTCCGTTGGCGCCGTCTGTCCGGACATGGCTCGGCGCCGTGCCGATGACGCGCTTGAAGGCGCGACTGAAGGAGGCTTCCGATTCATAGCCGAGACGCCGGGCCACGACCGAGATCTTGAGCTTGTCGCCGGCGAGCCATTGCCGGGCCTGATGCATGCGCATCTGCGCGACATAGCGGGCCGGCGTCTCGCCGACGACGCTGGCGAAGCGCTCGGCGAAGGCGGAGCGCGAGGCGCCCATCAGCCTGGCGAGCGAAGCGACCGTCCAGTCGCGCTCCGGGTCGAGATGGATCGCCGCCAGCACCTTGCCGACATCGGGGCAGCGCGCCGCCGCGATCCAGCCCGTGGCGTCGCCGCAGCCGCTCTCGACCCAGGAGCGGATGATGCTGGCGGCCAGCACATCGGCGAGCCGCGCCAGGATGCCGCCGGCGCCGACCCGGTCCATCGCCACTTCGCGGGCCATCGCCTCCAGGAGATGCGGGATGCCCGATTCGCTCGTCGCCAGATCGCACATGCGCATCAGCTCGGGCATCATCCGCAGCAGGGGATGGGCGCTGTCGACATTGAAGGTCATGCTGCCGCTGAAGAGCAGGGTGGCCTCGCCGTCCCCGCCGCCCTTGAGATCGAAGATGTTGCCGCAGACCTTCTGGACCTGGCAGCTTCCCAGCGGAAAGGCCTCGACATCCGGCGCGCTGGCGAGCACATGCTCGGCGCCGCGCGGGAACAGCAGCGCGTCGCCGTCGCGCAATTCGATCCATTCCTTCGCGGGGGTCAGCAGCCAGCAGCCGCGCTTGCCGATGAAGTAGAAGCGCGCGGCCTTCTGGGCGGGAACGGCGATGGCCCAGGGCTCCGCCATCTGACAGCGGCCATATTCGACGCCATCGAGCCGCAGACCCCGCAGCATCTCGGTCAGCGGATCGTTCGCAGGCGCAGCAATCTTGGACGAATGGTCAAGCATTATGGAGAAACTAGCATGGAAGCTCCAGGCGGTCACGCCCATCTTGCGGCAACCCTTTGGAGACAGCCATGTCCGAATCCGCAGCCGCAGTGGCAACCCTGCCATTCGATTCTCCGGCCGATGCCGATGAGCAAAGCCCGGCCTGGTCCGCGATCGCCTCGCTCACCCTCGGCGTTTTCGGCCTGGTCACGGCCGAATTCCTGCCCGCCAGCCTGCTGACGCCGATGGCGGCGGATCTCGGCGTTTCGGACGGTGCGGCCGGGCAGACCGTGACCGCGACCGCCGTGGTCGCGATTCTTGCCGCGCTCTTCACGTCGATCCTGACGCGCGGGCTCGACCGCCGCCTCGTGATCTGGGGTTTCACCGTCCTCTTGGTGCTGTCCAACATCCTCGCCGCACTCTCCGACGGCCTCGCTACGCTCTTGGCGGCGCGGGTGCTGCTCGGCATCGGGCTCGGCGGCTTCTGGTCGATGATGGCGGCAACCGCGATGCGGCTGGTGCCGGAGCGCGCGCTGCCCCGCGCCATGTCGATCATCTTCACCGGCGTCTCCTTCGCGACGGTCAGCGCCGCGCCGGTCGGTGCCTATCTCGGCGACCTGCTCGGCTGGCGCTCGGTCTTCGCGATCGGGGCCGTAGTCGGAATCCTGGCCCTGATCGCCCAGCTCGCCACCATGCCGCGCCTGCCGCCGCTGGCGGCCGCGCAGCTCGGGACGCTGTTTTCGTTGCTGCGGCGCGGCAATGTCCGGCTCGTCCTGGCGACGGTGCTCATCGTGATCTCGGGCCATTTCGCCGGCTTCACCTATGTCCGCCCCTTCCTTGAACAGGTGCCGCGGCTTTCGGTCGAGACGATCTCGCTTGTGCTCCTGGCCTATGGCATCGGCGGCTTCTTCGGCAATTTCGCCGGCGCGGCGATCGTCGAGCGCAGCGCGCCCGCCGCGGTAATCTTCGGCGCCCTGCTCGCCGCAGTGACGGCGGCGGCGCTCGTTGCCTTTGGCGGCAGTCTCTGGGTCGCAGCCGGCGCCGTCGCGCTCTGGGGCTTCGCTTTCGGTGCGCTGCCGGTCGGTCTCCAGACCTGGATGGTGCGCGTCGCGCCGGACCAGGCGGAAGCCGTGGGTGGTTTGCTGGTTGCCGCCTTCCAGGTCGCGATCGCCAGCGGGGCCGTTCTCGGCGGGGTGCTGGTCGACCATTTCGGCGCCACGGGCGCGACCGGCTATTGCGCCCTGGCGACACTGGCGGGCGCGCTTCTCGTCGCCTTTGCCGGGCGCGGCGAGATGAAGCCGGCCTGATCGGCTTCATCACTTTTCTTCAAGACAGGGCGAGCCCAATCCAGTCTAAGCTCGTCCCATGGAATTGATCAGCCAGGGACAGGCCTTGTCGGCATCGCCGCTGCGGGCGGAGGAGAGGGCGCACCTCTTCACCGCGCCGCGCTTCGGCGCGCTCGAGTTCCTGGCCGCGACCTTCCGTACCCATGCCTATGCGCCGCATGCGCACGACACCTATGCGATCGGGACGATCGAGACCGGTTGCGAGGTCTGGCATGCGCGCGGCCGCAAGCTCTATGCCGGGGCGGGCGACATCGTGATGAACCACCCGCTCGACGTTCATGACGGCGCGCCGAGCGAGGGCGGCTACCGCTACCGGATGAGCTATCCGACGATCGGGCTGATGCAGGAGCTGGCCGCCTCGCTGACGGGGCATGATGGCATCGGCACGCCGTTCTTCCGCGAGCCCGTGGTGCATGATCCTGTCGGGGCGGCGCTGTTCAGCGCGGCGCATCAATTGCTGGAGGAGGGCACGGATGCGCTCGCCGGCGAGGAGAGGCTGGTGCGCGCCTACGCCCATTTCCTTGGCCACCACGCCAGTCTTGCGGTGCGTTCCGTCGGGCAGGAGACGGGCCCGGTCGCGATCGTCAAGGCGCTGATCGAGGCGCGCCATGGCGAGGATCTCTCGCTCGCGGATCTCGCCCGGGCCGCGGGGCTGCCGCGCCATCACCTGATCCGCGCATTCCGGCGTGAAACCGGGCTGACGCCCCATGCCTGGCTGATCGATGTCCGCGTCCGGCGCGCCCGTGACCGGTTGCGTCGCGGCGAGACGCCGGGCGATGTCGCGGCGGCGACCGGTTTCTGCGACCAGGCCCATCTGACCCGAGCCTTCAAGGCGCGCTATGGCGTGACGCCCGGCGTGCTGCGCTCCGCCCATCTCTCCTGACCTTCAGCGCCCCATCCTCAGCACCTCATGTCATCAACTCTCGACGACGCCCGCACGGGCTTTTCCGACATCTGGCCGGCTATGCTGGCGGCTGCGCCCTTCGCCTTGCTGTTCGGCGCGCTCGCGGCAGGCAAGGGTCTGTCGCCATTCGAGGTTTTCCTGATGAGCGCGCTCGTCTTCGCCGGCGGGGCTCAGTTCGCCGCCGTCGAATTATGGGCGACGCCAGCCCCGGTCGCGGCGCTGATCTTCTCGACGCTGCTGATCAATGCCCGCCATGTGTTGATGGGCACCTCGCTGGTGCCGAAGCTCGATGGCTTCGCGCCCTGGCAAAAATGGCTCGGCCTCGCCTATATGGCCGATGAGAACTGGGCGCTGGCCGAGAAGCGGGCGCGCACGCATAGCCTGACGCCGGGCTATTGGTTCGGCATGATCGTGCCCTTCGTCGGCTGCTGGCTGATGATGACGACGCTCGGCGCCGTGGTCGGCCCGGCGCTGGGCGATCCACGGCGCTTCGGCGCGGATTTCGCCTTCACCGCCATCTTCATCGCGTTGACCGCCGCTTTCTGGAAAGGGCGCGTCACGGCCTGGACCGTGGCGGCCTCCGGCGTCGCCTCGGCCCTGACCTACCGCTTGGCCGGACCGCCTTGGCATGTGCTGGCCGGCGCGCTTTGCGGGCTGGCGGCGGCGTGGCTCGCGGCCGGCAGCGATGCCGCGGTTGCCAGCGAGGAGGCGGCGTGATGGCGCTCGACAGCCTCAACCTTCTCGCCATCCTCGGAATGGCTGTGGTGACCTATGCGACACGGGTGGCGGGACTGGCGCTGGCTGGCCGGTTCGATCTGTCGCCGCGCGCGCAGGCTGCTTTCGATGCGATTCCGCCGGCTGTCCTGATCGCCGTGATCGCACCGAGCGCGCTCGCGACCGGCTGGCCCGAGACGGCTGCGGCTGCCGTGACCGCGCTGGCTGCGACGCGGCTGCCCTTCCTGGCCGTGGTGGTGGTCGGGGTGATTGCGGTAGTGGGGCTCAGGGCGTTGACATAGCGCTCTTCCCTTCTCCCGCGAGGGGAGATGGGAAGGCTCTCAAAGCGGCAAGCACGCCTTCTCCAGCCAGGCCTTCGCCTCACCCTCGACCAGCGGGGCGAGATTGCTCCAGACCTGGGCGTGATAGGCGTTGATCCAGGCGATCTCGCCGGCGTCGAGCAGCTTCAGATCAATCAAGGCGCGCTCATAGGGCGCCCAGGTGATGGTCTCGAAGCCGTAGATGGTGCGGTCGCCGCCAGGGATGACACGCTCCTCGACCACGATCAGGTTCTCGATGCGGATGCCGTATTCGCCTTCCTTATAGTAGCCCGGCTCGTTGGAGAGGATCATGCCCGGCTCCAATGGCGTGGTGCCGAGCTTGGAGAGGCGCTGCGGCCCCTCATGCACCGAGAGATAGCTGCCAACGCCATGGCCCGTGCCGTGGTCGAAATCCAAGCCCGCCTGCCAGAGCGGCAACCGCGCCAGCGCATCGAGCTGCGCGCCCGAGGTGCCCTTGACGAAGACGACGCGCGAAATCGCGAGATGGCCTTTGAGCACGCGGGTGTAGCGGTCGCGCATCTCGTCGGTGGGCTCGCCCACTGCCATGGTGCGGGTGATATCGGTGGTGCCGTCCTCATATTGCCCGCCGGAATCGACCAGGAGGATGCCGGGCTCGATTCTGCGGTTACTGGCCTCGCTGACGCGGTAATGCGGCAGGGCGGCATTGGGGCCGGCGCCGGCGATGGTGGTGAAGGAGACATCCTTGAGCAGCCCGGTCTTCATGCGCTCGGCTTCGAGTGCCGCGACAGCATCGATCTCGGTCAAACCGCCCTTGGGCGCCTCGCGCGCCAGCCAGGAGAGGTAACGCACGATCGCCGCGCCGTCGCGCAGATGGGCGTCGCGCGCGCCTTTCAGCTCCGCCTCGTTCTTGCGCGCCTTCATCAGGGCGATCGGGTCCGCGCCGGCATCGGGCGTGCCGCCGGCCTTGGCGATCAGCGTTGCGAGCGCGGAGGCTGCGGTCGCCGAGTCGAGCCGGACCTTGGCCTTGGCCGCGCCCAGCGCGTTGAGCTGCGTCTCCAACGCTGCGGGGGGAGCGATCTCGCCGACTGCGCCGATGGCATCGCCGGCCTCGTTCGTCACCTTTTCCGGGGCCAGAAAGACGGTGGGTCGGCCCTCGCGCGGCACGATGGCATAGCCCAGCGGCAGCGGGGTGTGCTCGACATCGCCGCCGCGGATGTTGAAGGTCCAGGCCAGCGCATGCGGGTCCGAGACCACGAGCGCATCGACCTTGGCCTTGGCGAGCGCCTCCTGGATGCGGGCGAGCTTGCTCGCCGTGCTCTCACCGGCAAAATCGGCGCGATGCGCCTTGACTGGAGCAGCGGGCGGGGCAGGGCGGTCGCTCCAGAGCGCGTCGATCGGGTTCGCCTTGAGCGCGACCAGCGTGCCGCCGGCTGCCGCGACCGCCTTCTCCAGCTTGATGACGCCGTCGACGGTGTGGAGCCAGGGATCGTAGCCGAGCTTGCCGCCAGCCTGCAGGTTCGTCTCGATCCAGCGCTCCAGCGGCATCTCCTCCAGCTTCGTCGGCGTGATACTGGCGGTGTCTGTCTGCTCGGCCGATTGGATGGTGTAGCGGCCATCGACGATCAGCGCCGCCTTGTCGGCTAGCACGATGGCGTTGCCGGCCGAGCCGGTGAAGCCCGTCAGCCAGGCGAGGCGGGCCATATGCGCCGGGACGTACTCGCCCTGGTGCTCGTCGGCGCGCGGGATGATGAAGCCGTCCAGCCCTTGCGCCGCGAGCGCGCCGCGCAGGGCGGCGACCCTGGGGGCGACCTGGGAGGGGTCGCTCGGTTCCGAGAAGGACTGGAAGCGGCAGGCGGCGGGCGATTCGGTCATGACGGGTCCGGAAGCGGTGGTTTTGGCCATGGTCGCGACTCGGGCCCGCGAAAGCCAGAGCAAAAGCGGCTTTCCACTCTGCTTTCTCCGCAGGCCGCAGCGGCCTCGCGTTTGGGCTTGCTGCCTCTTTGTTATGCGAAAATCGCGATCGTTAACGAAACGAGGCCAAGTGCATGCATTCTGTGCATATCTCGCATCTGCGAAGGCCCCTTTTCGCAAGTGCGAAGAAGGTCCACTTTAGTCGCATAAGAGAACGAGGAAGCGACCGGGACTGTCCTTCGTTTGAATGAGGAGATGGACCTGTGACCTATGTGATGAACAACACCGCCGTTCTGCCCGCTTCCGAGGCCGCCGCTCCGAGCAGCCCGAGCTTCTGGCAGCGGCTCTTTGCGGCGCTGGTCGAGAGCCGCCGTCGTTCCGCCGCCCGTGAGCTGCGTGCGCGTTCCTATTTGGTCAACGAGGCCGAGATCGTTCTGGGCGGTTTCCCGCAGACCGCTCTCAGCAACGACGCCAAGCTGCCTTTCAATCGCTGAACCCAGCAATCCCTGATCTCACGCGCCGGCTTCGCGCCGCGCCGCGCAACATCGGACAACGATCATGATCGCCATCGTCAAGCACGTCTATGAGTGGGCCATCGACACGGCCAAGTTCACCGCCGCTGTCTGGCACGATGCCCGCTCGATGCAGGCTGAGGCGGAAGCCAAATACGGCCATATGGGCTTCTGAGCCCGCGCTCCTTCGCGATGCTGGCCGCCTGGCGCGGCGTTCTGCGCTTCCGGTGCTCACGGACAAAAGTCCGCTCCGCTCCGGTTCTCGAACGCCACGCCATGCGACTCAGCCTGGCGAAGGATCGCTCCCGGGACGTTCCGGGTCTTTGATGTGGTTTGCCTGATCTATCGAAGGCGGCGTGGCCTGGGGGCTGCGCCGCCTTTTTTCATGACCAGCGTCGCCCAGCCCTCGCGCAGCGACTGGCGGGCGAGATAGAGCCCCTGATGCCGGTAGGTCGAGACGACGCCGGCGACATCCATCGCCAGCAGGCCCGACAGGATCACCGTACCGTCGCCTGAGAGGGCCAGGGCGATCGAAGGTGCCAGGCGCTTCAGCGGCCCGGCCAGGATATTGGCAAAGATGAGGTCGAAATGGCCGGGCCGGTTCGCCTTGGCATGGCGCAGGCCCGGCGCGACATAGAGGTCGAGGCCATGAGGGGCGTGGTTGACGCGAGCATTATGCGCGGCAACCTCGACCGCGACGAGGTCGATATCGCCGGCGACGACCTTGCGCTTGATCTGCTTGGCCAGCGCCAGCGCCAGGATCCCGGTGCCGGTGCCGACGTCGATGGCGTTGCGCGGCCGGCGCTGCTTCAGTTCGGCGTCGAGCGCCAAGAGGCAGCCCGCCGTGGTGCCGTGATGGCCGGTGCCGAAGGCGAGCGCGGCTGGAATCTCGATGCCGACATCGTTGATGCGCACCGCGTCGCGATCATGCTCACCATGGACAAGGACGCGGCCGGCGCGCACGGGCTTGAGGCCATCGAGACTGGCCGCGACCCAATCCTGCTGGTTCACGGTCATGAAGGGCGTCGTGTCGATGACGTCGCCGACGATCGGCCGCAGCATGTCGCGTACGGCGTCTTCGTCCGGGTGTGTGGCGAAATAGATCTCGACCTTCCAGGGCGCGTTCAGCGAGAGCGTGGTGACACCGCTCTCGATCTCGAAGGCGGAGATCGCGGTTTCGGTCGGGTCGAAGACCTCGCCCAGAAGTTCCGTCAGCGCGCGCGCCTTCTCGCCGCTGGTGGAGAGTTCGAGGACGGTCGCGACCGTCGATGGCAGGAGACCTTCACGCATGGCAGCGCGATAGCAGCCCGCGCGCCGCTTGTCATGCGGCGCGGCGCGCGGAGCTCCTCGTCTCAATGCAGGCTGTTCAGCATGGCGAAGACGCCGGCGAGATTACCGTTCTCGGCGGCGAAGCGTAGCGGCTTGCAGCGTTCGACGATGACCTCGTGGGCGTCGGCTTGCGTTTCCAGGATCGTCATGACCTCGGTGATGAAATCGGCCAGCGGCATCGCCATGGGATCGACCGCCTGTTTGGGCCCGCGCAACTCGGTTTGGACGTAAGGCGGGGCAAGCTCGATGACTTGGGTCGAGGTGCCCGCAAGCTGCGCCCGCAGCGCCATCGAATAGGAATGTATCGCGGCCTTGGTGGCGCTGTAGCTCGGCGTCGCCACCATGGGCACGAATGCCAATCCCGAGCTCACGGTCATCACGGTCGATTGCGGCTGGCTCAGCAGATGCGGCAGCAGGGCTGCGGTCAGCCGGATCGGCCCGAGCAGGTTGGTGACGATGGTCTCCTCGGCGATGGCGAGGTGGTCTTCCGTCGCGGTGACGTCCTCGTCCTTCATGATGCCGGCATTGTTGATGACGACGTTCAGCGCCGGGAAGCGCTCGGCGGCGTCACGAGCGAAGGCTGCTATGTCCGCCTTGTCCTGGATGTCGAGCACGATCGACGCCATACCCGGATTGGCCGCGGTGACCTCGTCGAGCAATTGCTCGCGGCGGCCGGAGATGATGACCTTGTTGCCCCTGGCGTGCAGCGCTTCGGCGAGTGCGCGGCCGATGCCCGAGCCGCCGCCGGTGATGAGGATGGTGTTGCCTGTGATGTTCATCGCCAAGTCCTTTCGCGAGTGCGCCTTTCGTGGTTGCGCGGGCAAGAGCTAGGCGCGATGCTCTCCAAACGAAAGAAGGCACCCAGAAGTTCTATAGGCACCAAAAGGAGAGTGTCGGATGCAGACGATACGCGACGCGGTCGCGGCCGTGCAGGAGCAGGGCGGTTTCTCCCATCCCGAGGTCAGCCCGGCGGTCGAGGCGCTGGTGCGCGACGTGATCGCCCAGGTTGCGGATAAATGGACGATGCTGATCCTGGAGGCGCTGGAGGAGCACGGCACGCTGCGCTTCACCCAGATCGGCCGGATCGTCGGCGGCATCAGCCAGAAGATGCTGACCAAGACGGTGCGCCAGATGGAATGCGACGGGCTGATCACGCGCAAGGTCCATCCGGTGATCCCGCCGCATGTCGACTATACGCAGACCGAGCTCGGCCGCGAGCTGACGGCGGCGTTCTGCGGAGTCTGGGTCTGGGCCGAGACTTATTACGCACAGGTGGAGGCGGCGCGGGCGGCGTTCAAGGCGCGGGAGGGGCGGTGAGGCGATGTGCGACCGGGTGGTTCCGAGGATAAGTGGTGTGCGCTAGATTGTCGTTCGGAGCCGGGTGCAGAAGCGAGGTGGGTTGTGCTGTCGCATATCGTCTTGAGCACGAATGATTTCGAGAAGGCCTTTCGCTTCCATGCGGCGCTGTTCGAGGCGCTCGGCCACAAGCTCTGGTTCTGCGATCGCGCCAAGCCCCTGGCGGCCTGGCAGCCGCGCGATGCGCCGCGCCCGTACTTCTTCGTGGGAACGCCCTTCGATGGTGCGGCGGCCGATCCGGGCAACGGCCAGATGATCGCCCTGCTGGCAATGAGCCGCGCGATCGTCGATCGCTGCCATGCCGCGGCCCTGGCGCATGGCGGGACCTGCGAAGGGCAGCCGGGCCTGAGGCCGCATTATCACGCGAATTATTACGGGGCTTATGTCCGCGATCCGGACGGCAACAAGCTTTGTGTCTGCTGCCATGAGGCGGAGTAGGAACGAACGCGATCAGCGGGCTGCAAAACCCTCGCAGCGCAATTGATCGCGGCCTCCTTCGTAGCGGCGACGATTGCCATGGCGCATGTTCTTGTGGTCGGCGCAGCAACCATTGGCCTTGTGCGGCTTGCAGAGCAGGCACCCCGCGCGGGCGCTCTTGGGGCGTTTGCGTTTATGATGCATGGCGGAGCCTCCGTCAGCCGATCATAACGCGACGACATTCCCGGTAAACGCAGCCGCTCACCCCGCCTTCTGCACGAAACTATCCAGCACCATCTTCCGCCCAGCCTTGTCGAAATCGACGGTCAGCTTGTTGCCGTCGACGCTGGCGACGGAGCCGGGGCCGAATTTGACGTGGAAGACGCGGGCGCCGGCGTCATAGGCCGATGTGCCGGTCGATTTGGCGGTGAGCTCGCCTTCGATCAGCATCGGGCCGCGCTGCCGGCCGCCGCCGAAACCGCCCGAGCCGAAGCCGCGTCCGCCGCTGTCGGAGAAGCCCGAGCCGCTGCCTGAGCCGGCCTTGGCCTTGTTTTCCTGGGCGCGCTGCCAGCCCGGCGTGTTGTAGCTGGAGCCGAAGCTCTCCATGCGGTCGAAGCGCGAGGCGCCATAGCCGCCCTGGCTGTAATTGGAGGCGGCCTGGACGACCTCGACATGCTCTTCCGGCAATTCGTCGATGAAGCGGCTGGGCAGGCTCGATTGCCAGAGGCCGTGGATGCGGCGGTTCGAGGCAAAATAGAGCTTGAGCCGCTTGCGGGCCCGGGTCAGGCCGACATGGGCGAGGCGGCGCTCCTCCTCCAGGCCGGCGCGACCGCTCTCGTCAAGCGCGCGCTGATTGGGGAAGAGCCCTTCCTCCCAGCCGGGCAGGAAGACGGTGTCGAACTCCAACCCCTTGGCGCCGTGCAGGGTCATGATCGAGACGCGCTCGGCGGTTTCGCCGGAATCAGCGTCCATCACCAGCGAGACATGCTCGAGGAAGGCCGGCAGGTCGGGGAATTCGTCGAGCGAGCGGACGAGCTCCTTGAGGTTTTCGAGCCGGCCGGCGGCATCGGCCGAGCGGTCCTTCTGCCACATCTCGGTATAGCCCGACTCTTCCAGCACGAGCTCGGCGAGCTCGCCTTGCGGCATGTGCTCGGCCCTGGCCGACCAACGGCCGAAGGCCTCGACCAGTTCGCGCAAGGCGGTTCTGGCCTTGGGCTTCAACTCGTCGCTCTCGACCACCATGCGGGCCGATTGCAGCAGCGAGACCTGGGATGCGCGGGCGTGGTTGTGCAGGATCTGGATGGTGGCGTCGCCGAGCCCGCGCTTGGGCACATTGACGATGCGCTCGAAGGCGAGGTCGTCGGTTGGCGAGACGACGCAGCGCAGATAGGCCATGGCGTCGCGGATTTCGGCGCGCTCATAGAAGCGCGGGCCGCCGATGACGCGATAGGGCAGGCCGAGATGGACGAAACGATCCTCGATCTCGCGCATCTGCGCCGAGATGCGTACCAGGATCGCGATCTCGGAGAGGTTATGGCCGTTGCGCTGCAGGCTCTCGATCTCGTCGCCGATCAGCCTGGCCTCTTCCTGGCTGTCCCAGGCGCCGGTGATGGTGACCTTCTCGCCCTCGACATCCTCGGTACGCAGCGTCTTGCCGAGCCGGCCCTCATTGCGGGCGATTAGTTTTGAGGCGGTGGCGAGAATATGCCCGGTCGAGCGGTAATTGCGCTCCAGCCGGACCACGGTCGCACCGGGAAAATCGTGCTCGAAGCGCAGAATGTTGTCGACCTCGGCGCCGCGCCAGCCATAGATCGACTGGTCGTCGTCGCCGACGCAGGCGATGTTGCGCCGGCCCTGGGCGAGCAGGCGCAGCCAAAGATACTGGGCCGTGTTGGTGTCCTGATACTCGTCGACCAGGATGTAGCGGAAGCGCTCGTGATAGGTTGCGAGCACGTCGGGATTGTCGCGAAACAGCGTTAGGCAGTGCAGCAAGAGGTCGCCGAAATCGACGGCGTTCAGCGTCTTCAAGCGCTCCTGATAAGCGAGGTAGAGCGCGCCGCCCTTGCCATTGGCGAAGACGGCGGCCTCGCCGGGCGGGACGTCCTTGGGGGCGAGGCCACGGTTCTTCCAGCTATCGATGAAGCCCGCCAGCATGCGGCCGGGCCAGCGCTTCTCATCGATATCGGCGGCGGCGATCACCTGCTTCATCAGGCGGATCTGGTCATCGGTGTCGAGGATGGTGAAATCCGAGCGCAGGCCGAGCAGTTCGGCATGGCGGCGCAGCAGCTTGGCCGAGATCGAGTGGAAGGTGCCCAGCCACGGCATGCCCTCGGCGACCGGGCCGACGAGATGGGCGATGCGCTCCTTCATCTCGCGCGCCGCCTTGTTGGTGAAGGTCACCGACAGGATTTGCGAGGGGTAGGCACGGTTGGTCGCGATGAGATGGGCGATGCGGGTGGTCAGCACGCGCGTCTTGCCGGTGCCGGCGCCGGCCAGCACGAGCACGGGGCCGTCCGTCGCCTCGACGGCGAGGCGCTGCTCCGGGTTGAGGCCAGCGAGATAGCCGGCCGCAGGCGCAGCCGCGGCGCGTGAGGCCAAGCCGCCGGGGCGGGGCAAAGGGGCGGAGGTGGCGTTGTGGTCGGACAAGGGGCGCAGCGCTCGATCGTGATTCGTTCTGGCGTCAATATAGGGTGTTGTGCGGCGGATTGCTGGACAAGACGGATGGGCGTTGAATGCACCGTCGAATCCGTAGTCAGGATGCGTGCCGATGAGCATGGACCCCGGTCCCCGCTATTCCACCTATGAGGTCACGAACCAGGCCCCGCCCTTGGCCGATTACGACGCCTTCGCGGCCGATCCGGTGCTGCGGGCGGTGATCACCGTCTTCGACGCGGATTGGGCCGCCAACCGCCTGCACGAGACCGGGCGCTGTGTCGGCTCCGCCCAGGTGCAGGAGCTGGCGCGGCTCGCCAACCGCTTCACGCCGGAGGCGCGCACGCATGACCGCTTCGGCAACCGCATCGACCAGATCGCCTTCCACCCGGCCTGGCAAGAGCTGATGGGCCTGACCATCGGCCAGGAGACGCATGCCCTGTGCTGGAACCGTCCGGGACCGGGCGCGCAGGTCGCGCGCGCGGCGCTGCAATATCTCTGGTACGGCGCGGAAAGCGGGGTCTGCTGCCCGGTCAGCATGACCTATTCGGCGATCCCGGTCCTGAGGCAGGATGCGGCGCGCTGGGCGGAGTGGGGCGCGCTCATCACCTCCAACGCCTATGACAGCCGGCAGGGGCCGGCTGCGACCAAGACCGGTGCGACCGTCGGCATGGCAATGACGGAGACGCAAGGCGGCTCGGATCTGCGCCAGACGCAGACGCTCGCCAGGGACAATGGCGACGGCACGCATTCGCTGTTCGGACAGAAATGGTTCTTCTCCGTTCCGCATTCCGACGTCTTCCTGACGCTGGCGCGCACCGTTGAGGGTGTCTCCTGCTTCGTCGTGGCGGGCTGGCTGCCCTCGGGCGAGCGCAACGGCATCGCGATCCAGCGGCTCAAGGAGAAATGCGGCAACCGCTCCAACGCTTCCTCGGAGATCGAGTTTCGCGGCGCGATCGGGCACATGCTCGGCGAGCCGGGGCGGGGCCTGCGGACCGGGCTTGCGATGAACCACAACACGCGGCTCGACATTGCCGCGGCTTCCGCCGGGTTGATGCGGCAGGCGGTGGCGCAGGCCGCGCATCACTGCGCGCACCGGCACGCTTTCCAGCGGGCGCTGATCGACCAGCCGATCATGCAGAACGTCCTCGCCGATCTCGCCATCGAGGCCGAAGCCGCGGCCTGGCTCGCCTTTCGGCTGTTTGCGGCGGTGGACCGGCAGGAGACTTCGCAGAGCGAGCGCTTGCTCGCGCGGATCGGTGCGCCGATCGCGAAATACTGGGTCGCGAAGCGCACGCCCGCCGTCCTCGTCGAGGCGCTGGAATGCCATGGCGGCAACGGCTTCATCGAGGAGCACGCGATGGCGCGGCACTATCGCGAGGCGCCGCTGAACTCGATCTGGGAGGGTTCGGGCAACGTCATCTGCCTCGATGTGCTGCGCTCATTGGAACGGGAGCCAGGTGCGCTGCCGGCACTGCGGGACGAATTGCGCGCCGCCAAGGGCGCGGATCGGCGTTATGACGCGGCGCTCGCCGCGCTGGACAGCGCGCTGCCTGAACTCGTCCGGCACGAGGGCCAGGCGCGCCGGCTGGTCGAGCGATTGGCGCTGTTGCTGCAAGCCTCGCTGCTGCTGCGCCATGCCGCGCCCGCTGTTGCCGACGCCTTTGTCGCCAGCCGGCTGGACGGCGGCTGGTCGGGGCATTTCGGTGATCTGCCGACGGGCGTGGATGCGGCGGCTCTGGCGCGGCGGGCGGTGCCGGCGCTGGGGTGACATTGTCCCGTCATGCTCGCCCTTGTGGCGAGCATCCACGTCTTGAACACGCGCCTCGACTAGCGAAGACGTGGATGGCCGGGACAAGCCCGACCATGACGGCTGAGCGCGCTAACCCTCCGCCGGCACGAAATCCATCGCGACGCCGTTCATGCAGTAGCGCAAGCCTGTCGGGGGCGGGCCGTCGGGGAAGACGTGGCCGAGATGGCCGCCGCAGCGGGAGCAATGCACCTCGGTGCGCGTCATCATGAAGCTGCCGTCCTCGGTCGTACCGACCGCGCCTTCCAGCGGCTGGTCGAAGCTCGGCCAACCGGTGCCGCTTTCGAATTTGGTGCCGGCCTTGAACAGCGGGTTGCCGCAACCGGCGCAGACGAAGGTTCCAGCGCGCTTCTCATAGTTCAAGGCGCAGGAGCCGGCGCGCTCGGTGCCATGGCCGCGCAGCACGCGGTACTGTTCGGGGCTGAGCTTCGCCCGCCATTCAGCGTCGGTCAGCGTGACCTCGAAAGTCTCGGCTTGCGCAGTCTCGCTGCCGAACATGCTCATCAGGCCCATATCCGTCTTCCTTTCGTCGCGAGGCTCGATCCATCGCCCCTACTCGTTCGACGAGCAATATGGCGATTATGGCGCGGAATTCAGCCCGGCGCGATCTCAAACATGGTCACGATGTCGTAGTCCCTGGCCGTCGTTCCCCGGCTGGCGGCCTTTGACCTCAGGCGTTGTCGCCGGCAATCGCGGCAATGACCGCGTCGGTGACCTGTCGCGTCGTCGCTTTGCCCCCAAGATCTGGCGTGTGGAAGCTCGCATCGGCCGTGACGCGCTCGATCGCGCGCATCAGCCTCGCCGAGGCGGCCGGCTCGCCGAGATGGTCGAGCATCATCGTCGCGGTCCAGAAGGTGCCGATCGGGTTGGCGATACCTTGGCCTGCGATGTCGAAGGCCGAACCATGGATCGGCTCGAACATCGAGGGGAAGGCGCGCTCGGGGTTGAGGTTGGCGGTCGGCGCGATGCCGAGAGAGCCGGCGAGCGCGGCGGCCAGATCCGATAGAATATCGGCGTGGAGGTTGGTCGCGACGATGGTGTCGATGCTCTGCGGCTTGATCACCATGCGCATGGTCATGGCGTCGACCAGCATCTTGTCCCAGGTTACATCGGGAAACTCGGCCGCGACCTCGGCGGCGATCTCATCCCACATCACCATGGCGTGGCGCTGGGCGTTCGATTTGGTGACGACGGTCAGCAGCTTGCGCGGCCGGGACCGGGCGAGGCGAAAGGCATAGCGGATGATGCGGGCGACGCCCGAGCGCGTCATCATCGAGACATCGGTCGCGACCTCCTCCGGGAAGCCCTTGTGCACGCGCCCGCCGACGCCGGCATATTCGCCCTCCGAATTTTCGCGCACGATCACCCAGTCGAGTTCCGGGCCGGATACCGAGCGCAGCGGCGACGTGATGCCGGGCAGCACGCGGGTCGGCCGGACATTGGCGTATTGGTCGAAGGGTTGGCAGATCGCGAGCCTCAGCCCCCAGAGCGTGACATGGTCGGGCACGTCGGGCGCGCCGACCGCGCCGAAGAAGATCGCGTCATGGCCCTTGATCTGCTCGCGGCCATCTTCCGGCATCATCAGCCCGGTGCGCTTGTAGTAATCCGAGCCCCAGTCGAAATGGTCGAAGGCGAAATCGAAGGAGCCATCGCGTCCGGCCAGGGCCTGCAGCACCTCGACGCCGGCCGCGATGACCTCGACGCCGATGCCGTCTCCGGGGATCGCCGCGATCCTGTAGGTCTTCATGATGCTGCCTCCGATCCGATGTGAGCCGCAGGCCTTGCGGCTCAAGCAGTCTTTGCGGCTCAAGCAGCCTGCGAGTCAACATTGCATTGCAGCTTCCATGGAAGATGGTACGCTATCGGGATCGGAGGGCGGAATGCAGGCTGGGTTGAAGGCGATCGATCAGGCGAATGACCGGGCGCCGAGCCTCGTCGACAGCGCTTATGCCGCGCTGAAACAGGCCATTCGCGAGAGCGTTTTCGCGCCGGGCTACCAGGCTTCGGCCGGCGAATTGGCCTTTCGCCTCGGCGTCAGCCGCACGCCGGTGCATGAGGCGGCGCTCAGACTCCAGGAGGAAGGGCTTGTCCGCATCGTCCCGAAGCGCGGCATCCTGATCTGCGCGCTGGCGCCCGACGATATCCGCGAGATTTACGAGGTGTTGATTGCGATCGAGGCCGGCGCGGCTGAGCTCGCGGCTGGGCTGCCGGAGGCCGAGCGGCTGCTGATGGCGCAGGATCTGGCGCGCGAGACCGACGCCATGGCGCGAGCGCTGGACGCAGGTGACCTCGCCGATTGGGGGCGAGCTGACGAGGCCTTCCACCGCATCCTGGTCGAGCGCTGCGGCAACAGCCGCTTCGTCCGCATCATCCAGACGGTGAACGACCAGTCACATCGCGCCCGCATGCTGACTTTGCGCTTGCGTCCTCGCCTGCCGATTTCGACTGAGGAGCACCACACCACCATCGACGCCATTCGCGACGGCGCGTCTGAGGCCGCCCGCGAGGCGGCCCGCCAGCACCGCGTCAGGGCGCGCGACGAATTGCTGCCGCTGATCGAAAGCATCGGCCTGCGCCATCTCTAGCAGGCTGCTCGACCATCGCATCAGACCTGAAGACCGCGACGAACGCGGCTATCAACCTGGGAGGACATCCATGCGACGCCTGTTTCTGGCCGCTTTGGCCGCATTCTCGCTTGCCGCTATGCCTGCGCTAGGCCAAGCCTATCCCTCGCGTTCGATCGCCCTGATCGTGCCCTTCGCTGCTGGTGGCCCGACCGACATCATCGCCCGTATCGTCGGCGAGCATATGGGCCGCACGCTGGGGCAATCGGTCATCGTCGAGAATGTCGCGGGCGCCGGTGGTACGACCGGCTCACTGCGCGTCGCGAGAGCCACGCCCGATGGCTATACCATCATGATGGGCAATCTCGGCACGCATTCGGCCTCGGTCGGGCTCTATCCCAATCTCGCCTATGATCCGCGCACCGATTTCGCTCCGGTGATCAACACGGCCGGCACGCCGATGCTGATCGCGGCGCATAGGGACTTTCCGGCCAATACGCTGCAGGAGTTCGTCGCGCTGCTGAAGGCCAATCCGGACAAGTACAATTACGGCCATGGCGGCATCGGCTCGACCTCGCATCTGACCTGTGTCTATTTCCATCATCTGATCAAGGCGCCGGTGCAGCAGGTGCCGTTCCGCGGCTCCGGCCCGGCGATGAACGCGCTGATCGCAAAACAGCTCGACTATGTCTGCGACCAGACCGTCGGGATCGTGCCGCAGCTCAGCAATCTCAAGGCCTATGTGGTGGCGACGCCGAAGCGGCTGGAGGTCGCCAAGGACGTGCCGACGAGCGCGGAGGCTGGCCTGCCTGAATTCCAGGCGGTCGGCTGGAACGCGATCTTCGCGCCGAAGGAAACGCCGCGCGAGATCGTCGACAAGCTCAACGCCGCCGGCCGTGCGGCGCTGGCGGATGCAGGCGTGCGCGCCCGGCTGCTCGAACTCGGCTGCGAAATTCCAGACGAGGCAGGGCAGAGCTCGGCTGCGCTTGGTGCCCATGTCCGCGCCGAGGTCGATAAATGGACGCCTGTGATCAAGGCGGCCGGCGTCACCGCGCAGTAGATGCTCGTCACCCAACCGTCACGCGACTCCTCTAGTCGGCTCGCCATCACCATGGGCCGACCAAGGGGCTTCAGACGATGCAGACGGCGCGCGCGGTTCGGCGGGAGACGGCATCGGGGCTGACCTCGGCAGTCCATCGCAACAAGCCGCTCTCAAAGGCGGGCGTGCTCGAGCGCATGTTCACGCTCGCCTTTTCCGGCTTGGTCTATCCGCAGATCTGGGAAGACCCGGTCGTCGACATGGCGGCGCTGCAGCTCAAGCCAAGCGACCATGTCGTCGCCATCGCCTCGGGCTCCTGCAACATCCTGTCCTATCTCGCCGACGATCCCGGCCGGATCAGCGCGATCGATCTCAACGGCGCCCATATCGCGCTCGGCAAGCTCAAGCTCGCCGCTTTCGCGCGGATGCAGGGCCATGACGAGGTGCTGCGCTTCTTCGGGCAGGCGCAGTCGCGCAGCAATGTCGCGTTCTACGACAGCGAGATCGCGCCGCATCTCGATCCGGTGTCGCGTGCCTATTGGGAGGGGCGCGGCCTGAACGGACGGCGCCGGATCAATCTCTTCGCCCGCAATTTCTATCGCTACGGCCTGCTCGGCCGCTTCATCGGGGCGGGCCATCTGCTGGGGCGCACGCTCGGCTGCGATCCGCGCATCATGCTCAAGGCGCGCAGCATGGACGAGCAGCGCGTGCTGTTCGACAGGCATCTCGCGCCGGTCTTCGACAAGCGCCTGGTGCGCTGGCTGGTGCGCCAGCCGGCCTCGCTTTACGGGCTCGGCATCCCGCCGGCGCAATACAAGGCGCTGGCTGCCGATGGCGATGACGGCATTCGCGGCGTGCTGCGCCACCGGCTGGAGCGGCTCGCCTGCGGCTTCGATCTCAAGACCAACTACTTCGCTCGCCAGGCCTTCGGGCGCGGCTATGAGCCTGGGCCGGACGCGGCCCTGCCGCCTTATCTGCAGAGCGGCAACTTCGCTGCCGTGAAGGCGCGGGCGGACCGCGTTGCCTATCACCAGAGCGCGATCACCGCCTTCCTGGAGCGCCAGCCTGCCGAGAGCTGCGATGCCTATGTGCTGCTCGACGCGCAGGACTGGATGAACGACGCCGATCTCACCGCGCTCTGGTCGCAGATCACGCGCACGGCGAGGCCTGGTGCGCGGGTGATCTTTCGTACGGCCGCCGATGAGCGCCTGCTGCCCGGCCGCGTGCCGGACGCGATCCTCGGGCAATGGCATTATCAGGAGGCGCGCAGCCGCGAGCTCGGCGCGCAGGACCGCTCCTCGATCTATGGTGCGTTCCACCTCTATGCCCTGCCGGAGCGCGCCGCGTGAGCCTCGACCTGCCGCGCGGCGAGGCGGCCGGGCTGATGGACGCGATGTACCGGCATCAGCGCCATATCTACGACGCCAGCCGGAAATTCTATCTGCTCGGTCGCGACGAACTCATCGCCGGGCTGGCGCCGCCCGCGGGCGGCAGCATCCTGGAAGTCGGCTGCGGCACCGGGCGCAATCTGATCAAGATCGCGCAGGCCTATCCCGGCCGGCCCTGTTACGGGCTCGATGTCTCCTCCGAGATGCTGGCGACGGCGCGGCAGGCGGTGGGCCGCGCCGGGCTCTCCGAGCGCATCCATCTGGCGCAGGCGGATGCGACGGCGTTCGATGCGCAGGCCTTGTTCGGCCAGGCGGGTTTTGAGCGGATCGTGATCTCCTATGCGCTCTCGATGATCCCGCCCTGGCAAAGCGTGGTGCGGCAGGCATTGCGTTCGCTGACGCGGAATGGCGAATTGCACATCGTCGATTTCGGCGATCAGGCGGGCCTGCCGCCGCCATTCAGGGCGATGCTCAATCGCTGGCTCGGGCTGTTCCATGTCACGCCGCGCGGCGACCTCGCTGCGGTGCTGGATGAGATCGCGCAGGCTGAAGGCGCGGTGGCGAAAACCACGCCGCTCTATCGCGGCTATGCCGTGCAGGCGGTGGCGCGGCAGGGCGGCGGCCATGCCAAGCTTATCTGAGATTTTGACGAAATCGACTAATCGATGCAGATGGTTGTCGAAGCCACGCAGGATTTGAATCGCACAAATTTTCCTTTGAGATCGAGAGCGAAAAAATTCGGCGGATTGGCAGTGGGGAAGAGCGGCATCATGGTTCGTAGCGTGCCGCCAGGCATACTCAGCCCTTACGATTCTTCCCCCGGCCAAGTCCATTTCGGGACCGATCGAAGCGGGTGCAGCTCGGCCTCTGTCGCGGCGTTGGAGTTCTGCATCGCGACATGAGAGCCAAATTCGACATGGTCGCGAACGGCCGTACGAAACGCTTCGTCTTGCGGCATGCCGGCTTTGTCCATGGCCGTCATGTAGAGTTCGACGAAGCGCGCCCGCTGCTCTTCTCCAATATGGAGCCCGCGGTGCACGGCGATCAAATGGGCGAACCCGAGCTCCTTACTGAAGCTGTCAGGCCCGCCGAATGACTCCGCGGTGAACGCCGTCAGATGATCAACATGCTCCGGCTTGCCGTCGCCGAACAGCGGCTTCAACAGCGGGTCTGCCAGGACGCTCGCGTAGAATATGCTTTCCAGGTGATGCAGCGCGTCTTCACCGCCAGCGAATTCAAACAGTGATGGCATGAACCGCTCCAGACTTTTGCGCGCCAGAATTCTTCGGCGGCTTCTTCGAATTCCTCCATGGGTGCTGCTGCTTCAAGGCCGGTCGATCCGCGAGCCGCCGGTTTCGCCGACGTCGATGTGGACCAACTTCGCTTCCTGCAACGCGCCCTGGCACGGCGAGAACAGTCCGCCGCCGGTGGTGACATAGACGCCCGCCGCAACCCGCTTCGCCAGACGCTGCGACCGGAACACCACACGCTTCAAAGGCTTCGTATACCTCGCCGCGACAATGATATCGCTACGATGAATGTCGATCGTTTCCGGCTCAATGCCGCGTTTCGGTCTCGCGTTCGCCGGTCATGCCCTCGACCGTGATTGCGGTGCGTTTCGGCATGCCGATGATCCGGCCGATCGTGGCGGGCAGCGGCATCATGCTGTGGGAGGCCTTCATCAGCGCGAGATTTGCCAGGATGTCGGGCGGGAAGGGCGTGACCTTGCGGCTCGTCATGTCGACATGGAGCGAGAGGTTCTCGCTGGTGGCGGCGAGCCAGCCTTCATGGGCGTGGCGCATTTCGAGATAGTAGTGCAGCCGCTTGTCGTCGAAGGCGATGAGTTGCGCCGTGACGCGGACCTGGTCGCCCTCGGTCAATTCGCGCTTGTAGAGGACATGGCATTCGGCCGTGAAGCAGGAGGCGTGGCGCGTCTCGAGATAGTCCTGGTTCAGCCCGACGAGCGAGAACACCTCGTCGACAGCCCTGTCGAACAGCACATGATAATAGGCCATATTGAGATGGCCGTTATAGTCGATCCATTGCGGCTCGATCCGCATGGCCGACGAGACGAAGGGCGCGAAGAACAGCGCCGGGGCGCGGATATCGTCTTTCACGGTCGCCCTCCCTACTCAACGCCACACCGACGGGGGCAGTCCGTCCGCGACACGTAGATGATGATCAATCCGCAACCGCGTCATTGCGGCTGCCTATTCCGTGTCGGCATGGTCTACTATGCACCAATCCTGTTTGCCGTCAGCCCGGCGGTGGGGCAAGAGAGCCTGCTTCGCCATGCTGGTGTCGAGATCGTGACCATCTGCGAAACCGAATAGTTCCAAGTCTAAGCGCTAGAACCGGATGTTGACAATGAGCTTGCCCGCCGCCGCCCTTCATGACACCCCCGCTTCAGCCGCAACGCTGCCGCCTTCGCCCGAGGCCGTCGCGGCCGTGACGCGCGCTCTGGCGGCCTCTTTCGGCAACCGGCTCGTCACCAGCCTGGCGGTGCGCCAGCAGCATGGTCACACGCTGACCTGGATCCCGAACCAGCCGCCCGATGCCGTCGTGTTCCCGCAGAGCACGCAGGAGGTGGCCGAGATCGTCAAGCTCTGCGGCACCCATGGCGTGCCCGTCATCGCGTTTGGCACCGGCACTTCGCTGGAAGGCCATGTCAACGCGCCCTTTGGCGGCGTCTGCATCGATATGAGCCAGATGAAGCGGATCATCGCGGTGCATGGCGAGGATCTCGACTGCGTGGTCGAGGCCGGCGTCACCCGCAAGGAATTGAACGAGAACCTGCGCGATCAGGGCCTGTTCTTCCCGATCGATCCGGGCGCCGACGCCTCGATCGGCGGCATGGCGGCGACGCGCGCCTCGGGCACCAACGCCGTGCGTTATGGCACGATGAAGGACAATGTCCTGGCGCTGACCGCAGTGATGGCCGACGGCTCGATCGTGAAGACCTCGACGCGGGCGCGGAAGACCTCGGCCGGCTATGACCTCACCCGCCTGCTCGTCGGCTCGGAAGGCACGCTCGGCATCATCACCGAGGTCACGCTGAAGCTGCACGGCATTCCCGAGGCGATCTCGGCCGGCGTGTGCCCGTTTCCCTCGGTCAAGGCGGCTTGCGATGCGACCATCGTCACGATCCAGTCCGGCCTACCGGTGGCGCGCATCGAATTGCTCGACGATGTGATGATCCGCGGCGTCAACCTGCACTCCAAGCTCGGCCTGCCCGAGACCACCATGCTCTTCGTCGAGTTCCACGGCTCGGAAGCCGGCGTGAAGGAGCAGGCGGAGCGTTTCGGCGAGATCGCGGCCGAATATGGCGGCGGGCCGTTCGACTGGGCGACCAAGGCCGAGGACCGCTCGAAACTCTGGCAGGCGCGGCACGATGCCTATTGGGCGGCCAAGGCGCTGCGGCCGGGCTTCGATTCCGTTGCCACCGATGTCTGCGTGCCGATCTCGCGGCTGGCTGAATGCGTCGAGGAGACGAAGCGCGACATCGATGCCATGGGCCTGATCGCGCCGATCGCCGGCCATGTCGGCGACGGCAATTTCCACACCCAGCCGATCGTTGATCTGAACGATCCCGACGAGGTCGCCCGCAGCCAGGGCTTCATCGACCGCCTGGTCAAGCGTGCGCTCGCCATGGGCGGCACCTGCACCGGCGAGCATGGCGTCGGCCAGAAGAAAATCAAATATCTTGAGGCCGAGCATGGCGCGCCGGCGCTCGCGGTGATGCGGACGCTGAAGCGCTCGCTCGACCCGCAGAACATCCTCAATCCGGGCAAGATCATCGCGCTGTGAGGCGCCGTGACCGTGCGGGGCTGCTTCCCGGGAGCGAAATGTCGTGATCTTGCCGCGACGCGGCGGCATGATCACCAAATCAGGCATGCCCAAATCTGGCATGTCGAAGCCTGAAATGCCTGGACCGGAAACGACGAGGACACAGCCCGCCGTTGCGTGAGACTCTGACAGTCCTGGCCGGCCTGCTCGTGCTGGCGCTGCTTGCCGCCTTGATCGGACCGGGCTTCGTCGACTGGCGAGGCTACCGGCCGCAGATCGAGGCGCGGCTCAGCTCTGTGCTCGGCGTCGAGACGCGTATCGCCGGCGGCATCGGCTTGCGCCTGTTGCCGTCGCCGCGCCTGACCCTGAGCGATGTCCGGGTCGGCGGTGCACCCGAGGCGTCGAGCTCGGTCGCCGTCGAGCAGTTGACCGTCGAGCTGGCGCTGTCGGCCTTGGCGCGCGGCGATTTCCGCTTCGCCGACGCGCAGGTCGAAGGCGCGACGCTCTCCATCGTCGTTGACGAGGCGGGAGCTATCCGGCTCCCGGCAAGCGTTGGCGGTGGCCTGCCGGCGCATACCAGCCTCGACAAGCTCAGCATCCGGCGCTCGGCGCTGATCTGGCGCGATGCCGGCAAGGCGCCGGTGACGCTGATGCCTGTCGCGGCCGAAGTCTCCGCCGTCAGTCTCGCCGGGCCCTGGCGGATCGAGGGTGAAGTCGCGGGTTCGTCGCTGCGTATCACCACCGGCGCGATCGAGCCCGATGGCCGCTTGCGCGCCAAGGCTTCGATCACGGGCGACGCCATCCAGGTCGGCTTCGATGGCAATTTCCTGCTCCCCACGGTTCAGGACGGCATCAGCGCCGGGCTGGAGGGAGCCTTCACGCTGTCGCCTGGCGGCGCGATCAACCTGGCAGGACGCGTCAGCGGCGGCAGCAAGCAGCTCGACCTCGCCGGCCTCGTGCTCGACATCGGCGGCGGCGCGGCGCGGCTTGAAGGCGAGGGCCAGTTCTTGCCGGCGGGCGGGACGGGTTCGCTAGCGCTCAGGGCGCGCCGGCTCGATCTCGATGCGCTGGCGAAGGCGCTCTCCGAGCGCGCCGGTTTCGAGCACTCGCTCCACGCATTGCCCGGCCCGTTCGACATCAGCCTTGACCTCGACCAGTTGATCTGGCGTGGCGAGGATTTCTCGGCTTTCGGGTTGCGTGGGCGGCTCGACGAAGGCGGCTTGAGCAGCGCGGCGGCTTCCGTACGTGTCGCGGGCGCGCTGGTCGGGGCGACCGGGGCCGCTGATGCCAAGGGTGTTGCCGGCCGTCTCAACCTCAAGGCCGAGGATTCCCGCCGTGTTGCGCTCGTGCTCGCACGGGCCGGACTCGACCCGGCTTTGGCCGACCTCGTCGCGGGGCTGGGCCAGATCGACGCCGAGGCGGTGGGCGCCTGGGATGGCGGGCGGGTCGCCTTCGAACGCCTGCTGGTGACGGGCTCGTCGGGCCTCAGGCTGGAGGGCTCCGGCGATATCGTCGCCGAGCGCCTGGCGGCGAAGCTTGCGCTCAATGGTTTCGACCTCAACATGCTGCCTCCGGCCGAGAGTTTGGCGGGGCTCGTCGGCGGGCGCGATCTCGCGCTCGATCTCGCCTTGACCAATGCCCGCTTCCGCAATGCGCCTGCGGGCTCGGCCAGCCTCGACCTGCGTCGCGAGGGCGCGGTCTGGCGGCTCAGCCGGCTTGCGATCGAAGGCTTCGGCGGCGTCGCGGTCTCGGGCTCGGGCGCGTTGCTCGCCGAGGGCGGCGAGATAACCGGCCGCATCCGCGCCCCGCGCTTCGAGACATTGGCCGCGCTAGCCGGTCCGTTGCTGCCCGAGGTGGTCCGGCAGGCGCTGGCGCGCGCGGGCGACGGGCTCTCCCGGTTGGATGCGGGTTTTCGCCTGACACGCTCGGCTGGAGGCGAGACCGGGATCGCGGCCGAGGGTACGGCGCAGGCCGGCGCGCTTGCGCTCGACGGCCGGCTCGACCCTTCCGGCGCATGGCGCAATGCCGGCTTGCGCTTCGACATGACCGACCGGCGCCAGGTCTTCGCGGCGCTGGGTCTGCCCGCGCCGCAGCTCGGCGGTCCCGGCCGTTTCACCCTGGAGCAGCAGCCCGGCCGCTTGATCGGTTCGCTCGCGGGACCCGGCCTTTCGCTGGTGCTGGAGGGCGAGGGGGGCAATGCTGCGCGGTTGAGCCTGCAGGCGGACCGCCCCGGTCAGATCCTGCCCGAAGGGCCGGCGCGATTGATGCCGGACGGGCTGTTCGATGCGAGCGGCCGCGTCGGCTTCACCTCTGATGGCGTCGCGCTCGACGGTCTCGTCGCCAATCTCGGCGGCGTCAGCGCGAAGGGGGCTGTCGTTCTGGCGCGCGATGGCGGGTTGTCGGGCCGGCTGTCGCTGCCGGGCCTGGATCTGCGCGCCCTGCTCGGCGGTGCGCTGGGCGCAAGTCCGGCGGCGCCGGGGTCGACCTGGTCGACCACCCGTTTTGGACCCGTCATTGGGCTCGGCGATCTCAAGCTCGCGATCGAGGCCGCCTCGCTCATCGCAAGCGATGGCGTCATGCTGCGCGACGCCCGCTTCACGCTCCAGGCCGACCGCGACGGGGCGAGCATCGAGAATCTGACGGGAGCCTATGGCGGCGGGACCCTATCGGGTCGCGTCGCGTTGCGTCGCGATGGCGGGCTGGCGCAGCTTTCGGGCCGTATCGGGCTTACGCAGCTCGACCTCGCTGCGCTGACGAATGGTGCGCTTGGAGGCAAGCTGTCCGGCCAGGTCGAGGCCGGCGGCTCCGGCGAAAGCCCGGCGCGGTTGATCGCCGGGCTCGGCGGAGCCGGCTCTGTGACGCTGACCGGCGCCAGCCTGTCGCGCTTCGACCCGGCAGCCTATTCGCGCGTCATTGCCGGAACGGGCGAGGACGCCTCCGAGAGCGAGACAGCGCGATTGCAGGGCCGTCTCGGCGAGGCGCTCGACAGTGGCGCCTGGGCACTCGGGGACGTGACCTTGCCCTTCACGCTGGCTGGCGGTCTCGCGCGGCTGCAGCCCTTCAGCTTCGAGCGCAGCGGTTTGCGCGCGGAGACGACCGGCCTCATCGACCTGCGCGCCCTGACCGCCGATCTGCGCTTGGGCCTGCGGCCGCTTGGAGGCCTGCCGAAGGGTTGGCCGACCGATGCGCCGCAGATCGGCGTCGCCTGGCGTGGGCCGCTCTCGGCGCCGCAGCGCGAGACCGATGTCGGGGCGCTGTCCAATGCGGTTGCCGCCCGTGCCCTGGCGCGCGAGATCGAGCGCGTCGAGGCCTTCGAGGCTGATGCGCGCGAGCGGGCGGCGAATTCGCGGCGGCTCCGGGCCGAGCGCGAGATGCGCGAGAACGAGCGCAAGCTCGCCGAGTTCATCAAGGCCGAGGAAGAGCGCAGGCTCGCCGAGGAAAAGCGTGCGGAGGAGGCAAAGCGCTTGGAGGAGCTGCGTCGCATCGCCGAGGAGAAGAAGGCCGAGGACGCCAGGCGGGCCGAACAGGCCCGGCAGGAGCAGGAGGGGCGTGGCCGGTCCGAGGCCGAGGAGCGCGCCCGTGCCGCGGCGGCTCGCGGGGCGTCGCAACCGCAACAGCCCGGCCCGCTGGTGCTGCCCAGTGCGCCGCGCGCGAATTTTCCGGAGCCCGATCTTCAGCCGGCGAAGCCGGGCGGCTCGGTGCCGCCTCTGCCGCCTCCGATGGCGATTGAATCCGTGCCGCGGCCGCTTTCGCGCAGCGTCCAGCCAAACTGATTCAAGTTCTTCGCAGCAAGTTCTTGGCAAAGTGATTCAAGTTGCTGACGACTTGATTCAATACGGCGCTGCAAGCCGTTAGGATCGCACCATTTTTGTCGCGGCGCTTATGCCCCTGCGGTGAGCCGGCGGTAATGCGCGAGCACATGCAGGCGCAGCGCCGAGGACAGGTTGTTGCCCTCGCGCCGGGAATCGATCTCGGCGATCAGCGCTGCCATCGTGCACCCTTCGGTTGCCGCGATCTCCTTCAGGGCTGTCCAGAACGGATCCTCAAGCGAGACGCTCGTACGGTGGCCCGCGATGGAGAGCGAGTGCTTGCGCTCGCGGCTCATCGTTTTGGGGCGTCGCCGTCGAGCCGGTGGCCGTCGAGTTCCCGGGCGGCCTTGTCGCGCTCGGCCTCGCTCAGGCTGCGTTCGGCCTTGCTGCGGCCGAAGGCGATGCGGTTCTGCTGCGCCTGGTCTTCGGCATCCTGCCGGGCGCGCTGCTTGCGGGCGCGGCGGAGATTGATGATCTCGGCCATGGCGCGCTCTGCGCTCAGGCGGGCCCGAGCATCAGCTCGGGCTTGACCGTTGCGTCGAACAACTCGCCCGGTACGCCGGCGCGCAAGGCCTCCTCGCGCAGGGTCGTGCCGTTGTGATGGGCGGCCTTGGCGATGCCGGCTGCCTGGTCGTAGCCGATGGCGGGCGCCAGCGCCGTGACCAGCATCAGCGAGCGCGAGAGCAACTCCGTCAGGCGATCCTCATTGGCGACGATGCCTTCGACGCAATGGGCCTGGAAACTCGCGGCCGCGTCAGCCAGCAGCCGGACCGATTGCAGGAAGGCGCTGGCGATCACCGGCTTGAACACGTTCAGCTCGAAATGGCCCTGGCTCGCGGCGAAGCCGATCGTCGCCTGATTGCCATGGACTTGGGTCGCGACCATGGTCAGTGCCTCGGCCTGGGTCGGGTTGACCTTGCCGGGCATGATCGAGGAGCCGGGCTCGTTCTCCGGCAGGCTGATCTCGCCAAGACCCGAGCGTGGGCCGGAGCCCATCAGGCGGATGTCGTTGCCGATCTTGAACAGGTCCGACGCCAGTGCCGCGAGCGCACCATGCGCCGCGGTCAGCGCGCCATGGCTCGCCAGGGCCTCGAACTTGTTGTCGGCCGTGCGGAAAGGTAGGCCGGTCAAGGCGGTGACTTCCTTGGCGAAGAGCACGGCGAAATCGCGATGGGTGTTGAGGCCGGTGCCGACCGCCGTGCCGCCCTGCGCCAGCGCGTAGAGGCCACCGAGCGAGGCCTCGATGCGGCCGATGCCGAGATGGATCTGCGCGGCGTAGCCGGAGAATTCCTGGCCGAGCGTAACCGGCGTCGCATCCTGGAGATGGGTGCGGCCGATCTTGATCAGGTCCTTGAAGGCCTCGGCCTTGGCCTGCAGCGCCTTCTCAAGGTTGCGCAGCGCCGGCAGCAGCAGCCGGGAGAGTTCGAGCGCGGCAGCGATATGCATCGCGGTGGGGAAGCAGTCGTTCGATGACTGGCCGCGATTGACGTGGTCATTGGGGTGGACAGGGCTCTTCGCGCCGAGGCCGACGCCGAGGATCTCGTTGGCGCGGTTCGCCAGCACCTCGTTGACGTTCATATTGGTCTGCGTGCCCGAGCCCGTCTGCCAGACGACCAGCGGAAAATGCCCGTCGAACTTGCCGCTGAGCGCCTCATCGGCCGCCTGGCCGATCGCGCCCGCGACACGCTGCTCGACCAGGCCGAGGCGCGCATTGACATGGGCGGCGGCCTTCTTGACCAGCACGAGTGCGTGGATGAGCGGCAGGGGCATGCGCTCGCGCTCGCCGCCGATGCGGAAATTCTCGAGCGAGCGCTGCGTCTGAGCGCCCCAGTAACGATCGGCAGGCACGGCGATCGGCCCGAAGGAATCGGTTTCGGTGCGGGTCTCGGACATGGGGGCGCCGTCAGGTTCTCGGGTGGGTCAGGTCGTCTTGTGCGTCAGGTCTTCTTGCGGAAGGAATCGAGGCTGACGACCTGCGCGCTGCCGGCCTCTTCACCCTCATCCGCCTCGGCCTTCTTAGCGCTTGCCTTGCCGGAGATCTTGGCTGCCGGTTCGGCATCCCGCTCCGCGGGCTTGAGCTTGAGAGCAGGGACGCCGGCGGGCGTCACCTTGGCGGGCAGGGCGATGGGAGCGGGCGGGGAGACGCTCGGCTCGGAGCCGGCGCCGCGCGGCGCCTTGCCTGGACCTGGCGCGTCGTCCTCGACAGCTGCGCCTTCGACGGCGTCCTGCGCCTCGAATTTCAGGCCGAACTGCACGGAAGGGTCGAAGAATGTCGTGATCGCGTCGAAGGGAACCAGCAGGCGCTCGGGCACGCCGGAGAAAGACAGCCCGACCTCGAAGGAATGTTCGCTGACGTTCAGATCCCAGAACTGGTGCTGGAGGACGATCGTCATCTCTTCCGGGTGCTTGTCGCGCAGGCGCTGCGACAGCCGCACACCGGGCGCGGTGGAACGGAAGGTGACGTAGAAATGATGGTCGCCGGGCAGGCCGTCGCGGCCGGCCTCGGTCAGAATCTTGCGCACGACGCCCTTGAGTGCCTCCTGCACCATGAGATCGTAGCGAAGAATATCCTTTGCCATCGTGTCGAGAATCCGTTTCCGCTTCGCGCTTCCGGCGGGAACAGCCGGCAGGCCTGCATAAAAAAGTGGAGGCTTCTGTTGCCAGGCGCCTCCGGGCCCCGCCTTACGTCGCTAAACGGAAGGACTTAGGTTTGGGAACCAGCACCGCTTACGCGGCGACAGCGACCCGAGCATTGTTGTCATTGGCAACTATGCGTTAGCCCTATAACGGCGGAACCATACCGAGCAAAAGAACGGCCTTTACACCCTCGTCGATCCTATTTCGCCCCCGCCGCAACCCTGCCACTGAGTGGCCTGGCGAGCCCGCGGTCCAAGATCCCGCAGGCCGCCCCAAAGCTTGCGCCGCAGGGCTGTGGTGGAGGCGCCGGGTACCGCCCCCGGGTCCGAAAAGCTTATTACGACGTCCGTTTATCGCCATAGCCGGTCTTGCGAACGGCAAGGCGAATATAGGGGCTGCGGACGTGCGGGGAAAGAGAGGAACGTGAGCCATGCCGGCTTAATTTCCCAGGCCTTCGTTTCAGTCGAGAATCCGGCCGTCATAAGCGCTGATATCGAGCACCGTTTCATTCCCGTCACGGTCGCGCCCGGCGATTTCCCAGCGACTGCCGGAACGAGCGATCTCCTCGACATGGGTGATGCCGAAACGCCAGGCGATCTGGCGCGCGCCATGCTCGGAGAGCAGCGCCGGCTTGCCGGGAGGGGGATGATTCGATGTCATGGACAGCGCCGGCCCCGCGATCGTCATCACGGCGCTCAATAGCGCCAATCCGGTCATCCGGCCGCGAAAATTCATCATATGCCTCCAACACAGGCCTCCAGCGACGCCTCATCGATCGAGGCGGATAAATCCCTGGAATTGTGGCCGGCCTGAAGGCGGTTGGGGCGTTCATGGTTCACGTCATTTCCCGATCTCGTGAGCGGGAACGTCGCGCCGAGGCCCTGCCGCTCCGCGTGGAAGCCTTGCCGCTCAAGGCGGCGCGGCGGCGGAGAGCGGGTCGTCACGCTCGATCTTGACGACTTTGCCGTCACTGGCGCGCAGGTCGATCTCGATGTCGGCGCCGAGATTGTCGCTGCCATTGAGCTGCCAGAGGCAGTCCTCGAGCTCGATCTCCTCGATTCGCACCATGCCGTTGTCGATGGCGATGCGACGGGCCTCGTTCATCGAGATACCCGGCTCGCCTGGTTGATTCGGGGCAGCCGGCTGAGCGGCGGCGCTGCCCGCTTGCAATATCAGCGAGCCTGCGAGCGCCCAGGCGGACGCAGCGCGATAAAGCGGCATTGCTTTCTCCCTAATGCTGTTTTGCCGGAGAGAAACACGGCTTCATGGCTTTGTTCCGGCATAGCGATGGCGAAGCCGGTGCGCCGGAAGGGCGAGTTGGGGAGCCAGGCAGGCGGGCATGGCGAGCAGGCATGGCGAGAATGCATGGGATAGCTTGCGACGACAGGGCGGCGCGCCCGAAGCAAAGCCGCTAAACTGTCTCGCCTCACGAGATTCGCCATGCGCCAATATCACGATCTCCTCAATCGCGTCCTGACCGAAGGCGTCCGCAAGGACGACCGCACGGGAACCGGCACCATCGCGGTGTTCGGCCATCAGATGCGCTTCGATCTCGCGGAGGGCTTTCCGCTCGTCACGACCAAGAAGCTGCATCTGAAATCGATCATCCACGAATTGATCTGGTTCCTGCGCGGCGACACCAATGTGCGCTACCTGCAGGAAAACGGCGTCACGATCTGGGACGAATGGGCGGACGAAAACGGCGATCTCGGCCCCGTCTATGGCCGGCAATGGCGCTCATGGCCCGCGCCCGACGGCACGACGATCGACCAGATCGCCTGGCTGGTCAGCGAGATCCGGCGCAACCCGGATTCGCGCCGGCTGATCATCTCGGCCTGGAATCCGGCCGATATCCCGAAGATGGCGCTGGCGCCCTGCCACTGCCTGTTCCAGTTCTTCGTCCAGCCTTCGACGGACGGGCCCGGCAAGCTCTCCTGCCAGCTCTACCAGCGCTCGGCCGATGTCCTGCTCGGCGTGCCCTTCAACATCGCGAGTTACGCGTTGCTGACGCATATGGTGGCGCAGGTGACGGGGCTGGCGGTGGGCGACTTCGTCCATTCCTTCGGCGATACCCATCTTTATGTGAACCATGTCGACCAGGCCCGGCTGCAATTGACGCGAGAGCTGCGCCCCCTGCCGAAGCTGACGCTCAATCCGGATGTGAAGCGGCTGGAGGATTTCTCCTTCGCGGACGTGCTGATCGAAGGCTACGATCCGCACCCGGCGATCAAGGCGCCGATTGCGGTCTAGAGGGTACCCCGCCGTCAGCGATCGAAGGCGGCGTCGATGGGGACGCGATAGCCATTGACGAGGCGGTTGGTCTCGTTGGCCATGCCCACGACCGCCATGAGCTCGCCAAACATGGCCTCGCTCATGCCGGCCTTGGCTGCCGCCGCCGAGTGGCTGGCGATGCAATAGCCGCAGCTGTTGGTCACGCTGACGGCGAGATAGACCATCTCCTTGACCAGCGGGTCGAGGGCGCCGGGCGCCATGACCTCCTTGACGCTCTCCCAGGTCCGGCGCAGCGAGACGGGGTCGCGTGCGAGATATTTCCAGAAATTGTTGACGTCCTTGAGGTTTCGCGAGGTCATGATGTCGTCGAACACGGCGCGCACCTCCGGCGAGGCATCGGCGTATTCGATCGGTGTCGGCTTGGCCATGGTGGTTTCCTCCAGATGGCGATCTGTTCGTCGGAGCCGGTGGCGTCGCCAATCGCGACCGGCTTGAGCTGGCGCCGCCGGCAGCCCGGTCATTCGTGGCCTGCCTTGCGTCGCGCGATGATTTTCGAGCTCAGTCCTGCACGAAGCGCTGTGGCTTCAGCGCGGCGTGGAAGCAATTGACCATGGTCACGGCGTCGAACACCGGCACGCGGAAGCGCTGCGCGATATCGGCGCTGAACGGCGTCAGATTGGTGCATTCGGAAACGATCGCGCCGATGTCGGGATGCCGGGCCATCAGCGTGCCGGCCGTCGCCAGCACCTCCTCGCGCAAGATCTCGAAGGGCACGCTGTCGTCGCCGTCGCGGATCGAGCGGACGAACTCCGAGGTCGGGGGCATGCCGACGACCGGCGTGTCGGCGGCGACGCCCGCGGCTTCGAGATAGCGGCCCGTCAGGGCATCGCCATTATAGGTCAGGATGCCGACCTTCTTGTTGCTGGGGATGATGCGCTCGACCATCGGCACCTGCAGCAATGCGCTCGTCGCCACCGGCACCGAGCAGAAATCGGCGAGCTCGCGCTGATAGATCGACAGGAAGCCGCAGGTCGTGGTGATGCCGTCGACGCCGGCCTCGATCAGCTCCTGGGCGGCGGCCTTGAACGGCTCGAGCAGGCTGACATTGTGCATCTCCGTCATCCGTGAGGGCACGGCATCGGCGACGATGCGGTACTGCACCGGGAACGACCAGGTCCCGGCATGGCCGATATCGCCATGGAACCGGCGGAAATGGCTCTTCACCATCAGGATGCCGAGGGTGACGCCGTAATAGGTCTTCTTCATGGGCTGCATGGGCGATGTCCTGGGATAGGCGAGGGGGCGAGAGCACCCCGCTCATGGGCTGCGCCGGCGTAGATATTCGCCGGCGAAGAGAAGCAGCGTCATCACGACCAGCAGGATCGTGGCGACGGCTGCCAGCGTCGGATTGATCTGGAGCAGCATGTCGCTCCACATCTGGCGCGGCAGCGTCGAGACCGCGCCGCCGGTCACGAACAGGGCGATGGTGAGTTCGTCGAAGGATGTGATGAAGGCGAACAGGAAGGCGGCGATCAGACCCGGCCTGATCTGCGGCAGGGTGATGCGCCAGAGCGTGCGCAGCGGGCTCGCGCCCAGCGTTGAGGCAGCCTGGTCGTAGCGTTGGTCATAGGTGCTGAGCACCGCCATCACCGTGATGACGACATAGGGCACCGCCAGGACGGCATGGCCGATGACGAGGCCGGTGATCGTCCCGACCAGTTCAAGCCGCGAGTAGAGGTAGAACAGTGCCACCGCGATGACGACGCGCGGCACGATCAGCGGCGACAGGACCAGAGCCAGAACAGCCGTCTTACCCGGGATCCGCCGCCGCGTCAGGGCGAAGGCCGCCATGGTCCCGATCAGCAGCGCCACCAGCCCCGACATCGTGGCGATGGCGAAGGAGTTGTAGGTCGCGCTGATCCAGTCCGGCGAGGAGAGATAGGTCTGATACCAGCGCAGCGAGAAGCCGCGCGGCGGAAACTCGACGGCGGCGCCTGCGGTGAAGGAGGCGGGGATGACGAACAGCGCCGGCAGGATCAGGAAGCCGATGACGAGACCGAAGGCGAGCCGCAACGCAGCCTTGCCGAGCACGCCTTGTGCGCTCTCCGGAATGGTCCGCTCCCAGCGCTCGGCGACCGCCGCGCAGAGATTGCCGAGGGCACTGAGGATGGCGCCGCCCAGGCGCGCACCGACGCGCCCCAGCATGGAGGGGCGCGAGCGGCCCACCGATGCCGATGCACCAGCCAGCGTCGCCATGCCGACGACGCGGTCATAGAGCGCGAAGACCAGCAGCGCCGCCGCCAGCAGGAAGACGGCAAGTGCGCCGGCAAAGCCCCAGTTCAGCAGTTCCTGGACCTGCGTGATGATGACCTGCGTGATCATCGTCTCCCGGGCGCCGCCAAGCAGCGCGGGCGTGATGAAGAAGCCGAGCGAGGTGATGAACACCATGATGCAGGCGGCGCTGACGCCGGGCATGGATTGCGGGACATAGATTCGCCAGAAGGTCTGGCCGCGGCGGGCGCCGAGCGTGTCGGCAGCCCGCGTCAGATTGGGGTCGATCGTCTGCATCACCGGCAGCATGGTCATGATTGCCAGCGGGATCATGACATGGCTCATGCCGATCAGCGTCCCGGTCAGGTTGTAGATCAGCGCGACCGGAGCATCGGTGATGCCCAGGGAGATCAGCATGCGGTTAATCGCGCCATTGCGCCCGAGCAGGATCATCCAGGCGAAGGTCCGCACCAGGAAGCTCGTCCAGAACGGCACGAGCACCCAGATCATCAGGCTGTTGCGTCGCTTGGCCGAGGCGGTGGCGAGGAGATAGGCGACGGGATATGCGCCCAGGATCGAGACCAGCGTGGTCCAGAACGCGATCTTGAAGGTGATCGCCAGCACATTGGCGTAGATCGGGTCGGAGACGATGCGCAGATAGTTCTGGGCCGTCATCTCGCCTGCCGACGTGCGGACCGAAAGGGTCAGCAATTGCAGCACCGGGTAGACGAAGAAGGCGCCCAGGAACAGGGCGATCGGCAGCAGTGGCCAGAGCGCGAACAGCGGCGATAGCGGCTGGGAGAGCGCGGCCGGGCGCAGTGTCGTCGCTTCGCCGGTCACGGCGTGGCCGCCGGTAGCAGGACCGTATCCTCGCCGCTCCAACTGACGAAGACCTCCTCGCCCTGATTGGGCACGCCGTTGGCGGTGGTCAGCTGCTTGGCGACGAGCGTTTCGCCCTGGTCGGTGCGGACATGGATCTTGGTGACGCCACCGGCGAAGACGACATCCTGCAGCCGGCCGCGCAGCGTATTGCCCGGCGGGCCCGCATCGCGCGTCACGCGCAGGCTCTCGGGCCGCACCATCCAGCTCAGGCGCTCCTCGGCCTTGAAGCGCGCATCCGGCCGCGCCTCGAAGGTCGCGCCGGCCCGGACGCTGATCACGGCCTTCTCGCCCATCGTCCGGACGACGCCGTCGAGGATATTGGATTCGCCGAGGAAGCTTGCCGCGAAGATGCTCCGGGGCCGGAAATAGAGATCATCGGGCGTACCGACCTGCTCGATGCGGGCATTGTTCATCAGGCAGATCCTGTCCGACATCGCCAACGCCTCCTCCTGGTCGTGGGTGACATAGAGGACGGTGATGCCGATCTCGGTGTGGAGGCGCTTGATTTCCATCTGCATGTGGTCGCGCAGATTCTTGTCGAGCGCGCCCAGCGGCTCGTCCATCAGCACGATCGACGGGCTGTAGACGATGCAGCGAGCCAGCGCGATGCGCTGCTGCTGCCCGCCCGAGAGCTCGCGCGGGAACCGGTCGGCGACCTGGGGCAGCTTGACGATGTCCAGAACGCGGCGCACCTCGTGCTCCACCTCCACTGCGGGCAGGCGGCGCATATGCAGTGGGAAGGCGATGTTCTCGAACACCGTCAGATGCGGAAACAGCGCATAGTTCTGGAACACCATGCCGATGCCCCGCTTGAACGGCGGCAGCCGGGTGGAGCAATGGCCGTCGATCCAGACCTCGCCGGTGGTCGGGCTGATGAGCCCGGCCACGATCGAGAGCAGTGTCGTCTTGCCCGAGCCGGATGGCCCCAGCAGGGTCAGGAACTCGCCCTCGGCCATATCGAGGTCGGTGCTGTCGAGTGCAGCGACATCGCCGTAGCGCTTCGACACGTCCACGATGCTCAGCTTCTTCAGCGACTTGTTCTCGGGCGACGTGTAGTTCTCGGGCGATTTGCCGGTGGCCATGGCGTGTCGATCCGCAGCCGTCAGCGCAGCAGCCAGGCGTTGAAGCGGTCGAACATCTTGTCCTTGTTGGCGCCCCACCAGTCGTCGTTGATCTGGGCCATGCCCTTGAAGTTCTCGGGTGCGGTCGGCAGGAATTTCGCCCGCTCCGGCGCGATCTTGTCGAAGGCCGCAGGGTTGGTCGGGCCATAGGCGAGGGCGTTGGTGTAGGCGGCCTGCCGCGCGCCATTGGCGCAGTATTTGATGAAGCGCTTGGCGAGCGCGGCGCGCGGCGAGCCTTTCGGGATCGCCCAGCCTTCGAGCCCATAGAGCGCCTGGTTCCAGATCAGCTGGACCGGCGCGCCGCTGTCGATCGCGGCCTGAATGCGCGCATTGCTGCTGTAGAGCATGTCGACCTCGCCGCTCTGCAGCAACTGGGTCGTCTGGCCGAAGCTCGCCCACCAGACGCTGACATGGGGCTTGATCTCGTCGAGTTTCCTGAAGGCGCGGTCGACATCGAGCGGGTAGAGCCTGTCGAGCGGAACGCCATCGGCCAGCAGCGCGCCTTCCAGGACGATGATCGGGCTCTTGGGCAGCGAACGGCGGCCGGGGAATTTCTTCACGTCGAAGAAATCCGCCCAGCTGTTGGGCGCGGTCTTCATCGTGTCCGTGCGATAGGCGAGCAGGCTGGCGAAGACGTTGGTGCCCATCCAGTCGGGCTGGCGCGCGGCCGGGATAAGCGCATCCATCTCCGGCCCGCTCCAGTCCAGCGGCTCGAGCAGTCCCTGGTCGGAGAGCAGCTTGCGCGACGAAAGCGTCACCGACACCACGTCCCAGACATAGGATTTCGCCTCGACAATCGCCTTGATCTGGCTGGTCGGTTCCGCCTCACGGGCGACATTGACGATCTCGATGCCGGTCTCGGCCTGGAAGGGTTTGTAGAAGGCGGCGCCGAAGCCCGATTGATAGATGCCGCCCGGGTCGGCGACGGTGATCTTCTCGGCGGCGAGCGCCGATGACACCGAGCCCATCGTCGCAGCAGCCCCGGCCAGCGCAGCGGTGGCGAGAAAGTCCCGGCGCGTCGCTTTCGGGGGCACGTCTCGATCATCTGTCGTCGTCATGGCGCATCTCTCCCCTTCGATCGTCACTCAAGGCTGTGTGAAACGAGGCTGTCGGCGATAGCGTCCGCAAGCTGGCGATCGGCTCGGCACGATCTCTGCCGACACCGCTTGGCAAGCGGCGCGGCGTTGTGGGGACGACAATCATTCTCGCGGATAGTCATTTTCCATATTGTCGACAATACGCAGGCGCGATAGCCTTGCAAGCGTAAATAAGCGGCTGCCAGGTAGGCGCTTGCTGGAAACGAGACCTTCATGAGCTTGACCCGCGTTCCGGATGGCCAGAGCCCCGTCTCCGACGAAGCCGTGCCGAGGCTGTCGCTGACTGTGGCGGCCCAGCCTCTGACGCAGCAGATCGCGAACCATATCCGCGATCAGATCATTCATGACGGCCTGAAGCCCGGTGAACGCATCCGCGAGCAGCCGATCTCCGAGCAACTGCGAGTCTCGCGCACGCCGATCCGCGAGGCGCTTCAGATCCTCGCGACGGAACGGCTCGTCGATATCCTGCCCAATCGGGGAGCAGTCGTGGCCAATCCCGGCGTCGAGGATCTGCGCGGCATGCTGAAGGTCTACAGCATGCTCGACGGGCTCGGCGGCGAACTCGCCTGCCTCAGCGCCCAGCCGGCGCAGGTGGCTGAGGTCAAGCTGCAATACGAGCTGTTGCAGGTGGCGTTCGAGGCCAAGGACCGCTCCGCCTATTTCCAGGCAAACCAGGCCTTCCATCTCGGTATCGTCGCCGGCTCGGGGAATCCGACGTTGGTCGAGATCCACGGCCAATTGAACCTCAGGCTCTATCGCACCCGCTATCTCGCGGTCATGCAGATCAAGGACTGGACCTCGGCGGCCTACCAGCACGCCGACATCCTGAAGGCCTTCCTCGATCGCGACGGACCGCTGCTCAACCGGCTGCTCCAGGCCCATCTGGGCTTCGCCTGGCGCCAGGCGGAAGGCGTCGTCGAGACGCCGGCCCTCGCGAGCGCCTGAACGGCTGCATCTCTCACCAGCAACAAGGACAGGACATGAACGATATCCAGCGTATCGGCGCGAATAGCCGCCGTAGCCGCGCGGTGGTGCATGGTGGCGTCATCTACCTGACCGGCCAGGTCTGCGACGACAAGCGGGGCGACATCGCCCAGCAGACGCAAGAGGCTTTCGCCAAGATCGATGCCGCGCTTGCCGAAGTCGGAAGTGGCCGGAGCAAGGTCCTCTCAGCCACGATCTGGCTGAGAACCATGGACGATTACGACGGCATGAATGCGGTGTGGGACGCCTGGATCGACCGAGACAACGCGCCGGCGCGCAGCTGCGGCACCGTCGGCATGGCCGATCCGGACTTTCGCGTCGAGATCATCGTGACCGCTGCCGCCTGAGTGCGGCCTTCTGCATGTCACGTCGGTTCTGCCGGCTGGCGCTTTTCCGGGTTATGCGCGAGACAAATCGTGGCGTGTCGGCTTGCCGATTCTCCTTCATGTTTCCATGAGCGCGGCGGTCGTCGTCGCAGGGCCTCTCGCCATGAGCTTGACCATCCGCCCCGCCCGTCCAGACGAGGCTGGCCTCGTCCTCGGTTTCATCAGGGAACTGGCCGAATACGAGAAGCTGCTGCATGAGGTCGCGGCGACGGAGGCTGACATCGCCTTGGCGCTGTTTGGCCCGAACCCGCGCACATTCTGCGACATCGCGGAGTGGGAGGGCGAGCCGGTCGGCTTCGCGGTCTGGTTCTACACCTATTCCACCTTCTCGGGCCGGCACGGCATCTGGCTGGAGGATCTCTATGTGCGGCCCGGTCAGCGCGGGCGCGGCATCGGCAAGGGGCTGATCGCGAACCTTGCCAGGCGCTGCGTCGAGGAGGGACTGCCGCGCCTGGCCTGGTGGGTGCTGAACTGGAACGAGCCGTCGCGGGTGTTCTATCGCTCGATCGGAGCCGCCGCGCAGGACGAGTGGACGGTGAAGCGGCTCGAAGGCGAGGCTTTGGCGCGGTTGGGGCAGGGGAACTGAGACGATGGCAGCGCTTCCCCTCGTCATTGTCGCAGCCATCGCTGACAACAATGTCATCGGCGACGACAACAAGCTGATCTGGCGATTGAAGACCGATATGCGGCGGTTCCGCCGCCTGACGACGGGTTGCCCTATCATCATGGGGCGCAAGACCTATCTCTCGATCGGCAAGCCGCTGCCGGGACGCGAGACGATCGTGCTGACGCGCGATGCGCATTTCAGCGCAGAGGGCGTGCATGTCGCGCATTCACTTGAAGGAGCGCTCGAGCTCGCCCAGAGCCTGGGCGGCGCGATGGGCGCGCATTCGGTCATCATCGGCGGCGGCACGGAGATCTATGGCCAGGCCCTGCCTTTCGTCGACCGGCTCGAACTGACCTTCGTGCATGCGGCGCCGCAGGGCGATGCGGTTTTCCCGGACTGGAATCGCGCCGCCTTCGAAGGTGTCGCACGCGAAGAGCACCCCCACGGTCCCGATGATGAGCACGCCTTCACCTTCGCGACGTTTCGTCGCCGGCCATGAGCCGGCTTTCCGTTGACGATGAATGGCTTGCGCCGTTGACGAATCCATGTCCCATGCCCAAGTCAGCGCCACGGCCCCGCAAGGGCGCTGACAAATGGCCGGCATTCGCCTATTGCACGGCCTGACACGAGCGTAAGGGAACGGCGCAAGTATGCCTTGGAGCAACCAGAGCGGCGGTAGTGGGAGCGGTGGCGGCGGGGGTGGACCCTGGGGCAATCGCGGTGGAAGCGGCGGCGGTGGCGGCCCTTGGGGCGGCGGCTCGAATGGCGGCGGCAGCGGTGGCGGTTCGCCGCCCGATCTGGAAGAGATCCTGCGGCGCAGCCAGGACCGGCTCAAGAATTTGCTTCCGGGCGGCAATGTCGGCGGGCGCGGCCTGATTCTCGGCGTGCTCGTCCTGGTGCTGGTCTGGCTCGCGACCGGTGTTTATTTCGTGCGCCCCAACGAGGTCGGCCTCAACACCGTCTTCGGCAAATATATCGGCAAGACCGGCGAAGGCGCCAACTGGAACTGGCCCTATCCGATCGGCGGCGTGATCAAGCCCCAGGTGACCAATGTCGTCACCACCGAGGTCGGCTTCCGCACGGTCGAATCGGTGCGCACCTCGCGGCAAACCGACGTGATCGAAGAGAGCCTGATGCTGACCGGCGACGAGAACATCGTTGACGTCGACGTCATCGTGCAGTGGCAGATCGACCCCGTCGCGCCCGAGAACTACGTCTTCAATATCCAGGATCCGCCGGGCACGGTGAAGGCCGTTGCCGAGAGCGCGATGCGCGAAGTCGTCGGCCGCCGCAACATCCAGCCGGTGCTGACCACCGATCGCGGCGCGATCGAGACCGAGGTGCGCCATTTGATGCAGGAGACGTTGGACACCTACAAGGCCGGCGTCCAGATCCGCCTCGTGCAGATGCAGAAGGTCGATCCGCCGCAGCAGGTCATCGATTCGTTCCGCGACGTCCAGGCGGCGCGCGCCGACCAGGAGCGCCTGCGCAACGAAGCGCAGACCTATGCCAACCGCGTCGTGCCGGAAGCGCGCGGCCGTTCGGCACAGCTCGTCCAGTCGGCCGAAGCCTATAAGGACCAGACGGTGGCCGAAGCGCTGGGTCAGGCGAGCCGTTTCAATGCGGTCTATGCGCAGTACAAGAATGCGCCGGCCGTGACCCGCGAGCGCCTCTTCATCGAGACGATGGAGCGCGTGCTTGGCGGCACCGATAAGGTGATCATCGACCAGAAGAATGGTAGCCAGGGCGTCGTGCCCTATCTGCCTCTCAACGAACTCCAGCAGCGGCGCACGGCGCCGGGCGCTCAGCAGGGAGGAGCGGTCCGATGAACGGTTCGATCCTGCGCCTTGGTGCGCTCATCCTCGTCGGCCTCGCCGCGGTCCTGCTCTATGCCGGCACCTTCGTCGTGCAGCAGACGCAATCGGCCATCGTGCTGCAGTTCGGGCGAGTGCGCACCATTGCGACCGCGCCCGGGCTCTACTTCAAGCTGCCGGCGCCGTTCGAGACGGTGACCTTCCTCGACAACCGCATCCTCGATCTGGACTTGCCGTCGCAGGAAATCATCGCCTCGGACCAGAAGCGGCTCGTCGTCGATGCCTTCACGCGCTACCGGATCTCCGACCCGCTGAAGTTCTATCAGGCGGTCAACAGCATCCCGCGCGCCAACTCGCAGCTTGCCTCGATCGTCAACGGCAATGTCCGCAGCGTGTTAGCTGAGGCGAGCTTTACCGCCATGGTCCGTACCGACCGTTCGCGCTTGATGAGCCGTATTCGTGACGATGTGAACCGTGAGGCGGCGCGCTTCGGCATGACCGTCGTCGATGTGCGCCTGCGCCGCGTCGATCTGCCGGCTGCCAACTCGCAAGCCGTGTTCCAGCGCATGCAGACGGAACGTCAGCGCGAGGCGGCCGAAGCCCGTGCGCTCGGTGCCCAGCAGGCGCAGGAGATCAGGGCGCGTGCCGACAGGGATTCGACCGTGATCGTCGCCGAGGCACAGCGCCGTTCGGACGAAGTTCGCGGCGAGGGTGAAGGCGAGCGCAACCGCGTCTTCGCCGAAGCCTTCGGCAAGGATCCGGAGTTCTTCGCGTTCTATCGTTCGATGCAGGCCTATGAGGCCAGCATCAAGCCGGGCGATACGCGCATGGTGCTCTCGCCCGATACCCCGTTCTTCCGCTTCTTCAATGGGCCGCAAGCCCAGCGGGATGCGGGCGCGACGACCACCGTGCCGGCCGCGCCGGCGCGGCCCTGATTCGAACCCGGGCGCCGCGTATGTGGGATTTCATCGCGGCGCTCGGCCTGGTTTTCGCCATCGAGGGCATCCTGTTCGCGGCGGTGCCGAACCTCGCCAAGGATGCTTTGCGCAGCGCAGCCGAGACGCCGGTCGACCGTATGCGGTTGATCGGAATCGGCTCCGCCGTGCTCGGTGTCGTCTTGGTCTGGCTGGTGCGCGGCGGCGTTTAGGTAAGATCTGCTTGCAAGCGGCGGGCGGACCGTCGTTTCAGCATCGGATTGGTGCCCTCGCGTCTGCCGGCCTCTCGCAAGGCTCCTGCGTGGGGCGGGCTTGGCCGTGCGGGATGCCCGATGACGCGATCGTGCACCGCGATTCACGCTGCATCGCGCTTCCGCCGTATTTTCAGGTTCATTACTTCAGCCTATTCTGGCAGGCTGATTGCCTGCCCATTCTTCTCATGAGGACCCTGATGGCATTCAAACAGTCTCCTCTTCGGCTCGCCCGGATTGCACTGGTCTGCAGCACGGCTCTGCTGCCGCTGGGCGCCGTCTCGGCTCCCGCGCAGGCGAATTCGCCGGTGCTGGCCGGCCAGGTTTCGCTGGCCGATCTCGTCGACAAGGTCATGCCCGCGGTGGTCAACATCTCGGCGGTGACGACGGGAGATGCCAAGGGCCGCACCCTGCCGCAACTGCCGCAGCTCGGCCCCGACACGCCCTTCGGCGACCTGTTCGAGGAATTCTTCAACCGGCGCGGCCAAGGTCGCGACGGCCAGAACCAGCAGGGCGAGCGCCAGGCGCCGCAGCCGCGCCGCTCGCAATCGGCGGGCTCGGGCTTCGTGATCGACGCGTCGGGCATCGTCGTGACGAACAACCACGTCATCGGTGACGCCAACGAGATCACGGTGATCTTCCCCAACGGCCTGCGCCTCAAGGCCGAGGTCATCGGCAAGGACGCCAAGGTCGATCTCGCGGTGCTGCGGGTGAAGCACGACAAGCCGCTGCCTGCGGTCAAGTTCGGCGATTCCGATGCGATGCGCATCGGCGATCCGGTGATGGCGATCGGCAATCCGTTCGCGCTGGGCGGTTCGGTTTCGTCGGGTATCATCTCGGCACGCAACCGCGACATCAGCCAGGGACCCTACGACACCTATATCCAGACCGACGCTGCCATCAACAAGGGCAATTCTGGCGGGCCGCTGTTCAACATGGCGGGCGAGGTCATCGGCATCAACACGGCGATCCTGTCGCCGACGGGCGGTTCGGTCGGCATCGGCTTTGCCGTGCCGTCCTCGCTCGCGGCCAATGTCGTCGAGCAATTGCGCGAGTTCGGCGAGACACGCCGCGGCTGGCTCGGCGTGCGCATCCAGAGCGTTGACGATGCCACCGCCGAGGCGCTCGGCCTTGGTACGGCGCGTGGCGCGCTGATCGCCGGCATCGACGACAAGGGACCGGCCAAGCCCGCGGGCCTCGAGATCGGCGACGTGGTCGTCAAGTTCGACGGCAAGGAGGTCAAGGATTCGCGCGACCTGCCGCGCATCGTCGCCGCGACGCCTGTGGGCAAGGATGTGCCTGTCAGCATCGTGCGCAAGGGCAAGGAAGAGGTGAAGACGGTCAAGCTTGGCCGCCTCGAGGATGGCGAGAAGGTCCAGCCCGCCTCGGCACGCACGCCGGCGGAGCCTGCCAAGCCTGCCGTGACCAGCGCTCTCGGCCTCGAATTCTCGCCGCAGACCGAGGAGCTGAAGAAGCGCTACGCGATCAAGGACGGCACCAAGGGCGTCATCATCACCAAAGTCGACCCGAATTCGAACGCCGCGGATAAGCGCATCTCGGTTGGCGAACTGATCGTCGAGGTCGGCCAGGAGCCGGTGAACTCGCCTGAGGATGTGACCAAGCGTCTCGATGCCTTGAAGAAGGACGGCAAGAAGTCCGCCTTGCTGCTGGTCTCGAACGCGCAGGGCGAGGTCCGCTTCGTCGCGGTATCGATGAACTAACACTGGGCGTCATGGATTTGCGAAAGGGCGGCCGTCGAGGCCGCCCTTTTTCGTGTTGTCGCCTTGGAGGCTTTGTTCCGGAGCGTCGAGATTCCGGAGCTTCCAAGGTCAGGTGCTACCTGACGATCTCCGCGCCGGTATAGCCCTGGGCATAGAGCAGCGCCGTCAGATCGGCGTGGTCGAGCCGCGCATGAGCGGCGGCGGCGACCGCCGGCTTGGCGCGGAAGGCTGCGCCCAGGCCCGCTTCGCCCAGCATGGCGAGGTCATTGGCGCCGTCTCCGACGGCGAGCGTCTGTGCCGGGGCGAGGCCAAGACGCCCGCGTAATTCCAATAGCGCATCGAGCTTGGCCTGCTTGCCGAGGATCGGGTCGGCGACCTCGCCGGTCAGCACGCCCTCATGCGCGAGCAGGACATTGGAACGGTGCTCGTCGAAGCCGATCGTCGTGCTGATCGGCCCGGTGAAGACGGTGAAGCCACCCGAGACCAGCGCGGTATAGCCGCCATGGGCGCGCATGGTGCGCACGAGGGCCGAGCCGCCCGGCGTCAGTGTGATGCGGTCAGTGATGATCTCGCCGACGACCGAAAGCGGCACGCCCTTCAGCAGAGCGACGCGCTCGCGCAGGGCCGGCTCGAAGGCGATTTCGCCGCGCATGGCGCGCTCGGTGATGCCGGAGACCTTCTCCTTGAGGCCGACATAGGCGGCGAGCTCGTCGATGCACTCCTGGCCGATCATGGTCGAATCCATATCGGCGAGGAACAGCGCCTTGCGCCGCGTCGCTTCCGGCTGGACGACGATATCGATCGCGGCGCCCGCGAGCGCGAGGCGGATCTCGGCTTCCAGCTTGCGCGCGTCGTTCGCTTCCGCGAAGACGTCGGCGGCGATCTCACCGTCGAGGCCTGCGCTGCGCGTAAGGCCGGGGATGGTCGCCGACAAGTGGCTCAGCAAGCTGTCATCGACCAGCGCCTGGCCATGGGCGGAAACGAGCGTGGCGACGAGCATGAGGAAGGACCGGGCAGGGTGACGATCAGGGCGGTGCTCATCGCAGGTCCGACGGCCAGCGGCAAGTCCGCGCTGGCGATGGCGATTGCGCGGCGCTTTGGCGGCACCGTGGTCAATGCCGATTCCATGCAGGTCTATGCCGATCTCCGGGTCATCACGGCGCGCCCGACGCAAGCCGAGGAAGCCTCCGTGCCGCATCGGCTCTATGGCCATGTCGACGGTGCGGAGAACTATTCGGCGATGCGCTACGCCGCCGAGACCGGCGCGCTGCTGGCGGAGCTCCAGCAAGCTGGCTCGCTACCGGTGCTGGTCGGCGGAACCGGGCTCTATTTCAAGGCGCTGACCGAAGGGTTCTCGGCGATTCCGCCGGTGCCGGAGGCAGTGCGGGCAGCGTTCCGCGCCCGCGTCGAGGGGCTGGAGACGGCAGCCTTGCATGATGAACTGCGGGCGCGCGATAGCGCCATGGCGGAGCGGTTGCGGCCGAGCGACCGCATGCGAACCATGCGGGCGCTGGAGGTGTTGGAGGCGACGGGGCGTTCGCTGGCGAGTTTCCAGGGGGACCGCCGGCCGGGCCCGCTCGACGGCCTGCCGCTGCTGCGCTTCTTCGTGGCGCCGGAGCGCGAGGAGATCCGCGCGCGGATCGACCGACGCTTCGAGGCGATGATGGCGGAAGGTGCGCTGGACGAGGTCGCGCGGCTGCGCGAGCGCAGGCTCGACCCGCTGCTGCCGGTGATGCGCGCCCATGGCGTGCCGGGGCTGATCGCCCATCTCGACGGCGATCTCGCGCTGGCGGAGGCGGTTGCGCGTGGGCAGGCCGATACGCGCGCCTACGCCAAGCGGCAGGTCACCTGGTTTAGGCATCAGATGGCGGGATGGACGGCGGTCGCGCCCGCCGCTGCGCTGGAAGCCGCCTTGCAGGCGATCGAGGCTGCGTCCTGAGGGTCAGGCCGCGGCTACGGCTGCGGTGACGAGGGCGGGCTCGGCCAGCCTGATGCAGTCGCGGCCGTCGTTCTTGGCGCGGTAAAGCGCGCGGTCGGCGCGCTCGATGAAGGCGGTGAAGTTCTCGCCCTTTTGCCGGGTGGCGATACCGAAGCTCGCCGAAACCTGCAGGGCCAGCGTCTCCGACACCGGCAAGCGCTTGGTTTCGAGGGAGTGCTGCATGCGCTGCGCCATGCGCCGCGCCGTCGCCGCATTGGCGCGAGGCAGGAAGACGGCGAACTCCTCGCCGCCGAAGCGGCCGACGAGGTCGCGGTCTGAGCGGACCGTGCCGAGCAGCAGATCGGCGAAGGCGCGGATCACGGCATCGCCGGCGGCGTGGCCGTGGCTGTCGTTGACGCTCTTGAAATGGTCGAGATCAACGATGATCAGCGAGGTGTCGGCGCCGCATGCATCGCAGGCCGCGATGGCGTCGTTGGCCTTCTCGATGAAGGAGCGCCGGTTTAACAGTGCAGTCAGAGGGTCGGTCTCGGCCAGGCGCCGCAATTCCTGTTCGCGCTCCTCGCGCTGGCCGATCTCATGCGACAGGGCCCGGCGCGTCGCGCGTTCGCGGCCGATCTCGAGCGCCAGCGTCGCCGCCCGGCTCTGCAGGGTCTGGTTGGCGACCATCAATTCGGAGACGTCGGTCATCGTCATCACGAGCCCGTCGCCGAGCGGCGCGATGGCGATCTGCAGCCAGGTGACCTTGTCGCCATGGCTGAAGGAGGTCTCGATCATGTCGCTGCGGCGCAGTTCGATGGCATAGAGGCAGCGTCGCCAGATCATGGCGTCGGCGAGGAAGGGCAGGCTCTCGCGCGCATCGGTATCGTGCAGGTTCTCGTCGCCGCGACCCGCCATCACCGCCGCGCGTTGATTGGCGGTGATGATCAGCGTGCGGGTGATGTCGCCCTGGTCGTCGCGCATGGCCCGCAGCGCCACGATGCCCGAGGGCGAGGTCTCCAGGACCGTGGTGAGAAGCTCCTCGTGAAACTGCAGCGGTCGGCTGAAGACCACGAGGAAGCGCTCGCCATTGCGCGCCGTGGTCGGCATCACCAGCCGCTCCCACAGGCAGACGCGAACCGTCTTGAGCGAGCGATGCACGGTATAGGCCGGCTTGCCGTCGCTGAGCGCCTGATCGTAGCAGGAGGCGGTGAAGCGGGCGACCTGGGGCGTCATGCTGGAGATGCGCTCGCCGAGTCGACTGCCGCCGACATAGCGCGTGATTTCGCGGCCGTAGTGGACATAGGTGTAGTCGCCGTCCTCTGTGGGGGCGAGCACCATCACATCCTCACCGAAGCGCGGCAGAACCTCGTCGCAGAACGCTTCATGCGGCGCGCCACCTTCATCCTGGGCATGCCGCGCGAAGCGTTGCAGGAGCTCCGCGATCTCCTTCGCATGGGCCCGCGCCACGATGTTTTCGGTGTGGACTTCCTGATACATGGCGTTCCTGAACCCAAGTCGGTCGACGCTATCAGCGTGACCTTGAAAAAGTGTTCCCTTCGGTCAATCGATTTTCGGGGTTGGCGGCGGGGTTGGCGAAAGCCCGCTCGCGCGACTGTGGGAAGGTGGTTCGCGTTGCCGCTTGACCGGGCGCGGCGCCTCGGCTAGCGTCCGGCAATATCTGCAAAAGGTGGAAGCGCGATGCGCAAGCTTATTATCGTACGGGTGCGCTGGTAGGGGCCGGTTTCAACAAACCGCGCGTCCCCGACGCCAGCGCACGTCCAGGCCCCTTCGAGGGCCTTTTTTATTGCCTGCTTCCCCCCGACCGACCTCAACATAGCTGCCGCAGGAGATCGTTATGAGCGAGATGATGACCGGAGCCGAAATGGTCGTCCGCGCGCTTCAGGACCAGGGCGTCGAACATCTGTTCGGCTATCCCGGTGGCGCGGTGCTGCCGATCTATGACGCGCTGTTCCAGCAGGACAAGGTCAAGCATGTCCTCGTCCGGCACGAGCAGGGCGCGGTCCATGCGGCTGAGGGCTATGCCCGTTCCTCCTCGGGCAAGGTTGGCTGCGTGCTCGTCACCTCCGGTCCCGGCGCGACCAATGCCGTCACCGGGCTGACCGACGCGCTGCTGGATTCGATCCCGATCGTCGTCATCACCGGTCAGGTTCCGACCCATCTGATCGGCTCCGACGCCTTCCAGGAATGCGACACGGTCGGCATCACGCGCTCCTGCACCAAGCACAACTACTTGGTGAAGAGCATCGCGGACCTGCCGCGCGTCCTGCACGAGGCCTTCTATGTCGCGGCCAATGGCCGTCCGGGCCCCGTCGTCATCGACATCCCGAAGGACATCCAGTTCGCGACCGGGGCCTATAGCCGTCCGCGCGACAACCAGCACAAGACCTATCGGCCGACGGTCAAGGGTGATCTGAATCAGATCAAGGCCGCGGTCGAACTGATCGCCAAGGCGAAGCGCCCGGTGTTCTACACCGGCGGTGGCGTGATCAATTCGGGGCCGCACGCTTCGGCGCTGCTGCGCGAACTCGCGCGGCTGACCGGCTATCCCGTCACCTCGACATTGATGGGGCTTGGCGCTTATCCCGCCGCCGACCGGCAATGGCTCGGCATGCTGGGCATGCACGGCACCTACGAGGCGAACCTCGCGATGCATGACTGCGACGTCATGATCAATATCGGCGCGCGCTTCGACGACCGCATCACCGGCCGGCTCGACGCCTTCTCGCCACGCTCGAAGAAGATCCATGTCGATATCGACCGGTCCTCGATCAACAAGAACGTCAAGGTCGATATCGGCATCGTCGGCGACTGCGCCCATGTGCTGGAGGATATGGTCCGGATCTGGCGCGAGACTTCGCCCCAGATCGACAAGACGGCGCTGACCGCCTGGTGGACGCAGATCGAGGGCTGGCGGGCGCGCAAGAGCCTCGCCTACAAGAACTCGTCCTCGATCATCAAGCCGCAATACGCGCTCGAACGGCTGCATGCGTTGACCAAGGACCGCGATACCTACATCACGACTGAGGTCGGGCAGCACCAGATGTGGGCGGCGCAGTATCTCCACTTCCAGGAGCCGAACCGCTGGATGACCTCGGGCGGGCTAGGCACGATGGGCTACGGGCTGCCGGCGGCGATCGGCGTGCAGATGAAGCATCCCAAGGCCCTCGTCATCGACGTTGCCGGCGAGGCCTCGATCCTGATGAACATCCAGGAGATGTCGACGGCGGTGCAGTATCGGCTGCCGGTCAAGATCTTCATCCTCAACAACGAGTACATGGGCATGGTGCGCCAGTGGCAGGAATTGCTGCATGGCGGGCGCTATTCGGAGAGCTATTCGCAATCGCTGCCCGATTTCGTGAAGCTCGCCGAAGCCTATGGCGGGCACGGCATCCGCTGCTCCGATCCGGCCTCGCTTGATGCCGCGATCATGGAGATGATCGACACGCCCAAGCCCGTGATCTTCGACTGTCTCGTCGCCAAGGAAGAGAACTGCTTTCCGATGATCCCGTCCGGCAAGGCGCATAACGAGATGATCTTGCCCGATTTCGAAGGCGACACCGGCGACATCATTGACGCCAAGGGCAAGCAGCTCGTTTGAGCGCAGCCGTTATGCTCGGGCTTGACCCGAGCATCTCTGGCCGGATGGGACGTCTCATCCTGCCCGGGATTCTCGGATCTGCGCTTCGCTGCGCCCGAGAATGACGAGGTCGGTGCGGCAGGGAAAGGAACCATCATGACGACAATCGGCCTGATCGGCGGCATGAGCTGGGAATCGACGGCGGTGTATTACCGCCTTCTCAATGAGGGCGTGCGCGCGCGCCTGGGCGGGCTGCATTCTGCCGACATCATGCTGCATTCGCTGGATTTCGGGCCGATCGCCGAGATGCAGGCGAGGGGCGACTGGGAGGCGGCCGGCGATGTGCTGGCCGACAGCGCCAGGCGGCTCGAACAGGCAGGCGCCGGCTGCATCATCTTGTGCACCAACACCATGCACAAGCTGGCCGACAGGATCACCGGGGCAACGCGCGTGCCGTTCCTGCATCTGGCCGACGTCACCGCCAAGGCGATCAAGCGCAGCCCGTCGCGGCGGCCGCTGTTGCTGGCGACACGCTTCACCATGGAGCAGGATTTCTACCGCGACCGCCTGCGCGCCTTCGGCGTCGACGCGATGGTGCCCGATGCCGCGCAGCGCGGTGATGTCCACCGCATCATCTATGATGAGCTGTGCCGGGGCGTGATCGAGCCCGCCTCCAAGGCGCGCTATCTCGATATCGTCGCGGAGGCAGTCGGGCAGGGCGCCGACGGCGTCATTCTCGGCTGTACCGAGATCACGCTGCTGGTCTCCCAGGCCGATTTCGCCATTCCGGTGTTCGACACCACGGCGCTGCATGTCGAGGCGGCGCTCGACGCGCTGGCAGAGACCGCGAGTGCCGCGGCATGAAGCTCCTCATCGGCAACAAATGCTATTCGTCCTGGTCGCTGCGCGCCTGGCTGTTGATGCGCGCCAAGGGCATCGCCTTCGAGGAGGTGCTGATCCCGCTCGACCAGCCCGGCTTCAAGGAAGCGATCTTGGCTCATGCGCCCGGCAGTGGCGGGACAATGCCGCTGCTGATCGATGGCGAGGTCGCCGTCTGGGAAACGCTGGCGATCTTCGAATATCTGCACGAGAAGCATCCCACGCTCGGCATCTGGCCGCGCGATGCCGCGGCGCGCGCCCATGCCCGGGCGGCTGTCAGCGAGATGCATGCCGGATTCATGGCGCTTCGCAGCACGTGCCCGATGAATCTCGGCAAGCGCTTCGCGAGCCGCGACCGGGGCGCGGCAGTTGCCAGGGATGTCGCCCGCATCAACGCGCTCTGGCGCATGGCGCGCGAGCGTTTCGGCATGCCGGCCGGCGGCCCCTATCTCTATGGCGAGTTCTGCGCCGCGGACGCGATGTTCGCGCCGGTTGCCAGCCGCCTCGACACCTACGGGATCGCGGTGGATTCCCTATGCCAGGATTACAGCGACGTCGTGCTGGCGCATCCCGCCTATCGCGACTGGCTCGAGGCTGCTCTCGTAGAGCCCTGGATCCTCGATCAGGACGAAGTCGACGAGCCGGCTTTGGTCGATCTCCGCCAATCCTAATCCCTGTCTCCTTCCGCGACGCTCACAGGTTGTCCGATGCCCAATTCCGCCACGCATTACCCCAACGCCCCCAAAACCGAGCCCACCGCCCGGCACACGCTTGCCGTGATCGTCGACAACGAGCCCGGTGTCCTCGCCCGCATTGCGGGCCTGTTCTCGGGCCGCGGCTACAACATCGAAAGCCTCACGGTCTCGGAGACCGAGCACGACAAGCATATCTCGCGGATCACGGTGGTGACGTCGGGCACGGCCCACATCATCGACCAGATCAAGGCGCATCTCGACCGGCTGGTGCCGGTTCATCGTGTCGTCGACCTGACCTTGCAGGGCGAGGCGCTCGAGCGCGAGCTCGCTCTGGTCAAGGTCGTCGGCAAGGGCGAACACCGGGTCGAGGCGATGCGCCTGGCCGCGGCCTTCGGCGCGCGCACGCTCGACGCCTCGCTGACCTCCTTCGTCTTCGAATTGACGGGATCGACCGATGAGATCGAGCGCTTCATCAAGCTGATGACGGTGGTCGGTCTGACCGAGGTCTCGCGCACGGGCATCGCGGCGATGAGCCGTGGCCCGGATGCGATGTGAATTGCCGGATATCCGGATCGGGTATATTGGATATCCGAAAGCGGAGGCGGCGATGAAGGTCCAGGTCGCAAAATGGGGCAACAGCACCGCAGTGCGGCTGCCCAAGGCCGTGGTCAGGCAGCTCGGCTTGACCAGCGGCATGATGCTCGACGTCTCGGTCGATGACGGGGTGGTGCGGCTTGCGCCGGACCTGGAGGAGGCCAAGACCGAAGGCGCTTTGGCCGGGAAGCCGGAGCCTTTTCCTGTCACGATGGAGTGGATGATCGCGGAGGCCGAGCGGCTCGGCGGGCTGAAAAACGCGCCGGCGGACGATTTCGATTGGGGCCCTGACGTCGTTTCAGAAATCATCTATGACGACTACAACCCCCGCCGAAAAGCGCTTTGAGCCCGGCGACGTCTATTGGGTCGATCTCGACCCGGTCGTCGGCTCTGAACAGAGCGGTCGCCGGCCGGTCCTGATTCTGTCGGACGAGTCCTTGCATCGCATGTCTGGTCGAATCCTGGTGTGCCCAATTACCTCCAACCGCCAGCCCTGGCCGACGAAAGTCGTCATTCCGCCGGGCTGCGTGGTCTCGGGGGCGCTCCTGACGGATCGGGCCCGCATGCTCGATCGGACGCGGGCACTCCGTTATATCGGTCGACTGCCCGATGATCTGACTGTGCGGGTCAAGCACCGCATCGCGGCCTATATGGGCATCGCGCCAATGCTTGAACCGGAAGCGCCATGACCCTCACCCTCGAACAGATCGCCCTTGGCCTCGGCATTGTCGGCTTCGCCTGCTTTGCCTGGCCGATCATCCAGCGCATGAACGGCAAGGCGGAGCCCGAGGCGCCCGGCAGCGGCAAGAGCCTGCGCTCGCCGCTGTGGTGGGTGGGCTTCATCCTGACGATCGCGGCGATCTTCCTGCAACGGATCGCGAGCCAGCAGATGGGCGGCTAGAGTCTGTTTCCAAGAACGCCTCGCGGGCGATGTGCAGCCTGCTCTTGATCACTTGCGGTCGTTGGCGGCAAATGGACCGGCATGATCCCGGGGACATGGGGACGCGATGTCGGTCCATCTCGAAATCCGGAGCTATCGCGGCGGCGACCGCCATCGCCACGACTTCAGCCAGATCCTGCTGCCGATGCATGGCGCCATGACGCTCGATATCGAGGGACGTTCCGGCATCGTCTCGAGCAATTGCGTTGCGGTCGTCCCGCAGGACTGCGAGCACGACTTCGTGCCAAGCCCGGACTGCAGCATGCTCATCCTCGACGTCGAAACAACGGCGTTCGCCGGCGAGGCTATGCCGGCTTTGCTGCGCCATGCGAGCCCGTCGCTCACGCGGATCGAGCCCTGGCTGTGGCGGATGTTCCGCCAACTCGGCGCTGAAGTCGAAGCTGGCGCATGCCGGGCTCCTGATGCTGCCCAGTTGGCGCTGGCGGGGCTGCATCTCGTCGAGCCCAGCAGAGGGCCTCGGCCCTGGTCGCGCTCCGAGCACCGTGTCCTTGGCGTCGCGGGCGCTGCGCGGACGGCGAGCGTGGCGGAGATGGCCCGGATGGCCGGCCTCGGCCAAAGCCAGTTCCACGCGCTGTTTCGCACGACCACGGGCCAATCGCCGAAGCAATTGCAACTCAGCCAGCTGTTCGAGAGAGCCGTCGACGCATTGGTCGGCACGTCCAAGCCGATATCAGAGATCGCCTACGGATTGGGCTATCAGAACGCCTCGTCCTTCAACCGGCAGTTCAAGCGGCGCTTCGGCCTGACGCCGTCCGAATTCCGTGCCGCGAGCCGCAACCAGGCGGGGAACTGAGCCTGAGGATCGCAGCTTCGGTCAACTCGTTCGGAGCTTCGCCTCATCACGGCCTTGCAAGGCCCCGCTAAGGTCGAGCCTCATGACGCCGTATGAGGAGGCCTTTCGATGAAGCTGACCGAGTTCAAGGCTTTGACGTTCGATTGCTATGGGACGCTGATCGACTGGGAAACCGGGATCTGGAACGCGCTGCAGCCGCTGTTGAGCGCTGGGCAACTCGATCTGGGGCGCGAGGAGGCGCTCGCTCGTTTCGGGCGCTATGAGAGCGAGCAGGAACAGGCAACGCCATCGCTGCGCTATTCCACGCTGCTGTCCGTGGTTCATGCGCGCTTCGCCAGGGATCTCGGGGTGCGCATCCATGCCGATCTGAATGAGCGCTTCGGTGCGTCCGTGCCGGACTGGCCGGCCTTTCCGGACTCCGCCGAAGCGCTCGCCTATCTCAAGCGGCACTACCGGCTCGTCATCCTGTCGAATGTCGACCGCCAGAGCTTTGCGGCCAGCAACAGGAAACTCGGCGTGAGCTTCGACGGCATCTACACCGCCGAGGATGTTGGCTCGTACAAGCCCGATCCGCGCAATTTCGCCTATCTGCTCGAACATCTCGCGGCCGATCTGGACCTCGGTCCGAGTGCGGTGTTGCATACCGCACAAAGCCTCTACCATGACCATGGGCCGGCCAAGGAGGCGGGGCTCGCTTGCGCCTGGATTGACCGGCGCTTCGGCAAGTCCGGCAGCGGCGCGACCCCGTTGCCTGAACACCAACCGAAGGTGAACTTCCACTTCAAGAGCCTCGCCGAATTGGCGCAGGCCCATCGGGAGGCCGCCGCAGCCTGATTGCGTCCTAGCTCGCGGCGGTTGGTGTCATGCCGGCTTCAGCCACTGAAGCCGCCTTCATTGAGGAATGCGTGCTCGGCTTCAGTGGTCGTTCGTCCCAGCACCGGGTTGCGGTGCGGGAAGCGGCCGAAATCGCGGATGATCTCGCGGTGGATCTCGGCGAATTTCACGCCGTCGGGATCGTCCGAGGCCGCGCAGAGCGCGATGCAGCGTTCCTGATGCCTGAGATCCTCGGCATGCATGAATGGCATGTAGATGAAGCGGCTCTCGGGCGGCGTGAAGGCGCGGTCGAATCCCCTGGCGACCGCCCGCTCGGCGATGCCGAGCGCCATGGCGTCGGTGGCGAAGGCGCGCGGGCTGCCGCGGAACAGGTTCCGCGGAAACTGGTCGAGCAGGATCAGCAATGCATAAACGTCTTCGGGCGTCGCCTCCCAATCGGTCAGCTTGCCGGCCGCCGCAGCTTCATGCACCGCCAGGAAGCGCCGATGGATCTCGGCGTCGAAGGCAGCGTCTTTGGCGAACCATTTGTCCGGGCCGGCCTCGCGCCAGAAGGTGACGATCTGCGCTGCGGAGGGCAGGTTCATGGTGCATCTCCTAAGATCACGCGAAGGCTCTTGAGTTCAGGCGAAGGCTCTTGGCGGGCGAGGTAGCGCGGGTCCCGCGTGCGGCCAAGGAAAATCCGCTGTGGCGGAGCGAGCCGCTTGCATCGTCGCGCAAGCTTCGGTAGACGACTGAACCGTAACGTACGGTACGCAATCGCGGCTCCTTATCATGGCCAATCCCATCGACGCACAGCAGGAAGGTCCGACCGCGCGCCAGCAGGCCGTGCTCGACGCCGTGCTCGCGCTGATGGTGGAGAAGGGCGATCACCTGACCATGACGGCTGTCGCCCGCCGCGCGAGCTGCTCGAAGGAAACGCTTTACAAATGGTTCGGTGACCGCGACGGTTTGCTGACAGCGACCGTGCAGTGGCAGGCCTCGAAAGTCCGGGCGGGCAACTACGACCGGCAGACGCTCAACGCGCTTGGCCTGCGCGACAGCCTGACGCGTTTCGCCGCGAACTGGCTCGGCGTGATCTCGAGCTCGACCTCGGTCGCCCTGAACCGCATCGCGATCAGCCAGGCCGGCTCGCGGGCCGGCAATCTCGGCGCCATCGTGCTTGCCAATGGGCGCTTCGCGATCGGCGAGCGCCTGAAGCCGGTCCTCGATGCAGGGCGCGAGGCCGGTCTCCTGGCCTATGACGACACCGAGACGGCGTTTCGCAGTTTCCTGGGCCTTGTCGGCCGCGATGTGCAGATCCGGCTATTGCTGGGCGATGCGCTGCCGCTTGGACAGGCCGAGATCGAACGCGACGCGGAGCGCGCGACCGAGCAGTTTCTCACCCTCTACGGCACGGCGAAAAACGATCCGGGCCTGGATAAGACCAACGCGTGACAAAAGGAGACACCCAATGCGCGTTTATTACGATCGTGATGCGGACATCAATCTGATCAAGGGCAAGAAGGTCTGCATCGTGGGCTACGGCTCGCAGGGCCATGCCCACGCGCTGAACCTGCGCGATTCCGGCGTCAAGGACGTCATCATCGCGCTCAAGACCGGTTCGGCGACGCGCAAGAAGGCCGAAGAGGCCGGCTTCAAGGTGATGACGCCGACCGAGGCCGCCAAGGTCTCCGACATCATGATGATGCTGACCCCCGACGAGCTGCAGGGCGACATCTATCGCGACGAACTGCACGGCAACATGAAGGAGGGCGCCGCCCTTCTGTTCGCGCATGGCCTCAACGTCCATTTCAACCTGATCGAGCCGCGCAAGGACCTCGACGTGCTGATGGTCGCCCCCAAGGGCCCCGGCCACACGGTGCGTTCGGAATATCAGCGCGGCGGCGGCGTGCCGACCCTGATCGCGATCCACCAGGACGCGACCGGAAACGCCCATGACCTCGGCCTCAGCTACGCCAGCGCCAATGGCGGCGGCCGCGCCGGCATCATCGAGACCACCTTCAAGGAAGAGTGCGAGACCGATCTCTTCGGCGAGCAGGTCGTGCTCTGCGGCGGCATCGTCGAATTGATCAAGGCTGGCTACGAGACGCTGACCGAGGCCGGCTACGCCCCCGAGATGGCCTATTTCGAGTGCCTGCACGAGGTGAAGCTGATCGTCGACCTGATCTATGAGGGCGGCATCGCGAACATGAACTACTCGATCTCGAACACGGCCGAGTATGGCGAGTACGTCACCGGCCCGCGCATCATCACGCCTGAGACCAAGGCCGAGATGAAGCGCGTGCTGACCGACATCCAGTCGGGCAAGTTCACACGCGACTGGATGCTGGAGAACAAGGTCAACCAGACCTCGTTCAAGGCGACCCGCGCCCGCATGGCCGCCCACCCGATCGAGGAAGTCGGCGCCAAGCTGCGCGACATGATGCCCTGGATCAAGGCGAAGGCTCTGGTCGACAAGACCAAGAACTGACCCCTTCTTCTTCCGCGACGGCCCGGCTCGCGCCGGGCCTTTGGGATCAAGATCAAGACCTGATCTGGCGCCTGCCAGCTCGCTGACATGCTGATTCAACGTCTTGTCGGCTTGATTCCGCTTCTCAGTGGAAGGTCTTGGTAAGGTTAAGATAATCCTGATTTCCAAAGGAGGCGGGCGCAGCGATGCGTCCGCCTTTCTCATTCTGGAGCGCGGTTCGCCACATCAGGCGGAACCGAGGCGCGCTTGGTGCGTTTCCATGGCTAGCAGGATCAACCGGGGCACGGGCATGGCACGGGATTGGGATTCCAGCGAACGGGCGATCCGCGAGCGCGACCGGCAGGCGCGCGAGACCGAGGCCGACCCTGGCGATGTCCTTCAGCAGGAGGGTGGCCCGAATTGGCCGTTGCTGCTCGCGCTTCTCGGTGGTCTCGTGGTCACGCTACTCGCCAACACCTTCGTCGGCCTGCTGCCCGGTTGATCCGTCCGCGACGATCGCGGCTGGGGAAGGAGGCACAGATGACGACCGAGACAGAGGAACGCGCCAAGGCGCAATCCGAAGGGCTGCAGGACGGCAACCGAATTCCGCCGATGCGGGCCGACGACCATTCCGATGCCGATCCCGCGGTCGAGACGCCCGTCGAGGCGCGTCAGGGTTTCCTCGGCAAGCCTGTCCTGTTGGTGCTCGCCGTTGCCCTGATCCTGACCGCCATGGCGGGCCTTCTCGTCGGAGCGTTCCCGAGCTGAGCCGTAAGGCTCGCGGCCTTCGACATGCAAGATTTTCGACATGACTGAGGAGGGTGACATGACGGTTTTGAAGCTGCTCGACTCGCAGACCCTCACGCGCATCGTGCTGGGGCTGTGCTTCGGTCTGATGGCGGCGGTCATCGCCGGCCTGATCAGGAGCTGACCGGCCTATTCCGACACGAGAGCGTCTTCGCGCGAGAGCGTTTTCGAGCGGAGTGGATATCGGTTCGCGTAACGAAGACGCGTTGAACAATCGGCCAGGGCTGCTGTTGAATGATCCAGTTGGATCGGAAACCGTTCTGAAGAAAAGGCCCGGCGGTGTTCCGCCGGGCCTCGCTTCGTCTCGTCGGCGAACCGGCGCAGACGCCGATTCAGTCGGTTCAGAAGGTGATCTTGTCCTTGATGTCGGCTTCGACATTGGAGGGCAGCACGTTGCGCTTCACCAGATCGGCGAAGTCCTTGAACTTCGTCTTGGCGCGCTCCTCGATGATCTTCTTGGAACGGGCCTCGCCGATACCCTTCAGCGTGTCGAGTTCGGCGGCGGTCGCCGTGTTGATGTTGATCTTCTTGGCCTGGGCGGGCTGCGTCGCTATCGGCTTGGCGGGCTGAACTGCTGGAGCCGCTGGAGCGGTGACCGGAGCGGTCGGCTTTGCAGGCGTCGCGGGCTGCGTCGCCGTCTGTGCGAAGCCCTGGCCGGCGGTCAAAGCGAGCGCGGCGAGGGGGATCAGGAAACGGGAGATCGTCATGTCATGGACCTCAGTGTTCGGCCCGGTTTGTCGCATCTGACGGAGGCCGGGCCCTTCGCCAGACGACGCTGCCGGCTTGGGGCCGGTCCAGCGTGTCACGGCGGCGTCGAACCGCTCGATGGCGGGGCGCCGACGTGACGACGCCATATCGCGCCTGGCGGCGTGAACCCGTGCTGAATGGCGCATTCAGCCAATTGCAGTGTTTCGGCGTGGGGTTTCCGATCGCGGGTAACCGGTGCCTGCTTGTCGCCGCCCGCGCTATTTCGTCATGAACTCGGCGAGGCGCCCGGCGCCGTAAAGCAGCGCGAAACCCCAGGCGGTCGAGGCGATCCAGTTGGCGATCTGGAAAGGCCAGAACGGCATCTGCACGATACCGGCGACGATCGCGATCACGGCGCGCAACGGCCCGAAGAAGTGGCCGATCAGGATGCTGGCGACGCCCCATTTCTCGAAGAAGGCGTGGCCGCGCTCGAGCAATTGCGGGTTCTTGTTGAGTGGCCAGTAATCGCCGACGCGCGGGCCCAGCACGAGGCCCGCCCAATACGAGACCCAGAAGCCGCAGCCGGCGCCGACCGAAGCCGCAAAGGCGAGCGGAATCAGATTGAGGCCCGACGCTCCGGCCGCCGCCCCGAAGGCGGTGAAGAACACGGTTGCCGGCACGAGCCAGGACAACACCGCGACGCATTCGCAGAAGGCGACCAGGAAGACGATCGGGATCGCCCATTCCTGATGGGCCCGCATGAACTCGACGAGCGCTTGCATCCAGAGTTCGAGTTGGGCCATGGCGAGCGCGATCTTTCCGGCGGGAGGCGCCGGCTTATCGCGTCTACCGCAGGGTTATGCAACCACAGGCCTTGCGCGAAAGGCGGCCTCCTTCGCCGAAGGACGACTTTGCCTTCGCCGGGGGATCGCATAGTCTTAGCCGCAAAGGTCAGGGTCTTGGCCGCAAAGATCAAGGCATGAGCGGCGAGCGCAGAATGGGCGCCAGGCCGACGGGGAAACGGATTTCATGGAGTTGCACCACCCCCCGCAGCGCGATGCGGGAGCAGGCGAGACGTCGCCTGCGGTCGCCCTCAACGGGCTCGACATCACCTTCCACATCGATGGCGGCAAGCGCTACAAGGCGGTCACCGGGATCAACCTCTCGGTTGCGGCGGGCGAGTTCGTCTCGGTCGTCGGGCCGACCGGCTGTGGCAAGTCGACCTTGCTCAACGCGGCGGCGGGCCTGCTCGTGCCCTCGGCCGGCACGGTCGGCATCTTCGGCAAGCCGCTCTCGGGCCTGAACCGCCGGGCCGGCTATCTCTTCCAGGCCGATGCGCTGATGCCGTGGAAGACGGCGCTCGAAAACGTCAAGGTCGCGCTGGAGCCGATGGGCGTTTCCGATGCGCAGGCCGACGCCCGGGCGCGCGAATGGCTCGGCAGGGTGGGCTTGCGCGCCTTCGTCGATCGCTATCCGCATATGCTTTCAGGCGGGCAGCGCAAGCGCGTCAGCCTCGCGCAGATGTTGATCCGCGACCCGGAAATCCTGCTGATGGACGAGCCTTTCGGCCCGCTCGACGCGCAGACCCGGCAGATCATGGGCAATCTCCTGCTCGATCTCTGGTCGAAGGACCGCAAGGCGCTGATCTTCGTGACGCATGATCTGGAGGAGGCGATCTCGCTCTCCGACCGCGTCGTCGTGATGTCGGCGGGGCCGGCCGCCGGCATCGTCGCCGATTACCGCGTGCCGCTGCCGCGGCCGCGCGACATCGCCGAGATTCGGCTGGAAAAAGCCTTCCACGAGATCCATCGCGACATCTGGGCCTCGCTCAGGGTCGAGGTGCAGAAGGCCTATGCGATGGGCGACGGGCGCGAGCTGGTCGAAGGAGCCGCGTCATGAACCGCGCCAAGCTGCTTGGCCTGCAGGCGCTGGTCATGGTCGTCTTCCTGCTGATCTGGCACGTCGTGACGGCCTATCCGATCTTCGGCGAGGTCAAGACGATCCAGTTCTTCTTCTCGACGCCGGCCGCCGTGCTGGGGCGGACCTTCAACCAGTTGATCGGACCCGATATCTACTGGCATCTCGGCATCACGCTGACCGAGACCGTGCTCGCCTTCGTCATCGGCTCGGCCGCGGGCATCTTCTTCGGCTTCACCTTCGCGCGGCAGGAATTGCTGGCGGCGGTGTTCGACCCCTATATCAAGGCGGCGAACGCCCTGCCGCGCGTCGTGCTGGCTCCAATCTTCGCGCTCTGGTTTGGGCTCGGCATCTGGTCGAAGGTGGCGCTCGGCTTCACGCTGGTGTTCTTCATCGTCTTCTTCAACGTTTACCAAGGCGTGCGCGAGGTTTCGCCGACCGTGCTGGCGAACGCCCGCATGCTCGGCATGAACGAGCGTCAGCTCTTCCGCCATGTCTATTGGCCTTCTGCGCTGACCTGGATGTTCTCCTCGCTGCACACGTCGGTGGGCTTTGCGCTGGTGGGAGCGGTGGTTGGCGAATATCTCGGCTCCTCGGCGGGGCTCGGCTACAAGATCCACGAGGCCGAGAGCGTCTTCGACGTCACCGGCGTGTTCTCCGGCATGCTGATCCTGGCGATCTTCGTAATCGCGATCGACGCGGCCGTGACCATGGTGGAGAAGCGGCTGCTGGTCTGGCGGCCAGGGCAGAGTTCGACCACGACGACGTGAGGTTCTGAAGAGCCTTGATTGCTGATCGAGACCCGCGCCAAGGCGCGTCGCAACAAGCCACCCGCATTCGCGGGCTGATCGAGGATGACACCGACGATATCGTCGAACTCTACGCGCGTGCCGCGACTGTCGATCCTCGCATTGGTCCCATCCACGGCTCCGATTGGGAGCGCTTTGTTAGGCAGCCGCAGAACCATTGTGGGCGAGACTTTCGCGTCGCCCTCAGCGAGGGACGTCTTGTCGGGCTCGCTGAATCTTCGTTGCGAGATCAGGCCGAGCGGCGCGTTCGCTTCTTCAAGCTGATCGTTGACCCTGCCATGCGCCGCCGTGGAATTGGTAGCGCCCTGCTGGCTGAACTGTTGACGCTTGATCAATCGAATGACGCGTTGTCACTACAGACGCTTGCCGCTCGTGACTGGCCTGCCGGGCTGGCTTTTCTCGGCGCTCTGGGATTCGGGCACATCGAATCCGAGATCAGCATGCGCTGTTCGACGCTTACCGCGCCGCCAGCCGCGCAAGCGGAGGGTTTTTCGCTGGTGCGCGTAGCGGCTCCTGCGGATCATGCCGTCGATATCGCCCGTATTCACAATGCCGCTTTCGCCTCGGATGCCGCCTTTCGGCACACGACGCCGGCAGAGATGGCGCGCCTTATCGAGCACGACGCGGTCTGGATTGCGACGGACACATCGGGCGCCGTTGGTTTCTGCCGGCTTGAACTGGAAAACGACCTGATTTGGCTTGAGAGCATCGCCGTTGATCCGGCATGTCAGAATCGAGGGCTCGGCAGCGCCTTGGCCTTTCGAGCATTGAGCGCTGCTGGCTTAGAGCGCGACCGACCTGCAGGTTTGAACGTGTCGAGCTCAAATCCGGCTGCGCTATCGGTCTATGAACGGCTTGGGTTTGTCACGGTTCGAGAGATGTATCGGTTCAGCGCGCGCCACAGTGACGTTGGCGATGCGATGGCTTTACGTCGTTAGAGAGCGTTCCCGTTCGGGCGTTGGTCTGGCGACCGGGGCAGAGTTCGACCACGACGACGTAACGTCATCTTCGCTTGATCGCCGGCGATTGCAGGCTCATGCTCGTCTCCGCGATGGCGGAGGCGTGCCATGGAACTCGAACTCAACGGTCGCATCATTGAGGCGCCGAAGCCTGCCGACATCACCGGCGCCATCGACGGGCATGGCGGCGGGCCCGACTGGTTCGTCAATCTCAGCGACGATGATAGCGATGTCGAAGCTTTTCTGAACGGCGACGGCTCGTTCCGGCTGACCTATCATGACGGCAAGGATCGCTTCACCGCGGCCGACCCGGTCGATGCCGCGACCTTGAAGACGATCCTGCTTGCGGCCCTGAATGGCGAGATTGGCTGGCGCCGCGACCGTGTGTGGCTGCGCCAATTGTCGCCGGCGAAAGCCGCCGAGGCGGCAGGCGAGCCGCCGGTCTGGGCGATCGCAGCGGTCATCGCCTCGATCGCACTGGTCTTCGTGGTCACCAATCTGCCCGATAGCTGGTTGGAGCGGCTGCCTGTTCCCAATACGACGCTGGGCATGATCGGGCTGATCGCCTTTCCGATGGTGATCATGATCATCGCGATGGTCGCCCATAAGGCGATCCAGCTGCGCCGGGCCAAGAGCTGGCTGCCAGTGCAGGGGCGCATCACGAGTTCGCGCATGGCGACGCGCCGGTCCGGAGTGGGCGAGGGCGCCACCATCGTCAACATTCCCGCCGTCGCCTACAGCTTCTCGGCCGGCGGGCGGAGTTATCAGGGCAGCCGGATCAGCATCGGCGATATCAGCGGCCCCTTCGCCGAGGAGGCGCTGGGGCGCTACCCGGTCGGCGCGGCGGTGACGGTGTATTACGACCCCGCCGATCCCGAGAACTGCGTGCTGGAGCGGGATGCGCCCAAGGGCGTGGTCAAGGGTTGCGGCGGGGTTCTGCTGGTGCTGGCCCTCCTGGGTGCGGGTGGATACTGGGTGGCCACGCAAGGGACCGAGGCGCTGCAGGCGAGCATGCCGCAAGCCGAAGTGCCGGTGATGCTGTTCGCCTTCGGCTTCGGCTGCGCGGCGCTGCTGTTTTTCCTCGTCTTTCGCCGCTCTCTCGCTCGCGCCAATGCCTGGCCGATCGTGCCGGGGCGCGTCACCGTGAGCCGCATCGAGCAGCGCAAGAGCACGGACGACGGCCGGACCCGCATAAGCTACGCGCCGGTCGTCGAATTCACCTATCAGGTTCGCGGCCACAGCTTCAGTAGCCGCCAGATCGCGCTCGGCATGCAGATGTCGGGCTCGCAAGGGGGCGCGGAGAAGGTCGTCAAGCGCTATCCGGCCGGTGCCGAGGTCGAGGTGCATTACGACCCTGCCAATCCCTCGCAGGCCGCGCTGGAGAACCCGACCGGCGCGAGCTGGATCCTGTTCGGGATCGCACTGTTCTGCTTCGGCGTCGCGCTCTATGCCAGCCACATTCTCCGGTGAAATCGCCCGCTCGTTTCCGCAACGCCTTTGACTCAAGGCGGGATTGGCGCGACGCCTGCGACTAATCTAGAACTGCTTCCCAACAAGGCTTTCGAAGCAAAGCATCCTCAGGGAAGGAAACCCGATGAACCGCAGACATCTGATCATGGCGGCCGGCGTCGCGCTGGCGGCCTGGAGCGCTCCGGGCTTTACCCCGACCGCGTTGGCCCAGAACGCCGAAAAACCCAAGCTGACGCTCGGCGTTGGCGGCAAGCAACTGCTCTATTACCTCCCGCTGACGGTCGCCGAGAAGAAGGGCTTCTTCAAGGAGCAGGGGCTCGAGGTCGAGATCAATGATTTCGGCGGTGGTGCGAAGTCGCTGCAGGCGCTGGTCGGCGGCTCGGTCGATGTCGTCACCGGCGCCTATGAGCACACCATCCGCATGCAGGCCAAGGGCCAGGATGTGCGCGCCGTGGTCGAGCTCGGGCGCTTTCCGGCGATCACCATCGCCGTGCGCAAGGAGCTCGCCGACAAGGTCAAATCGGCCGCCGACTTCAAGGGGTTGAAGATCGGCGTCACCGCGCCGGGGTCATCGACGGCGCTGACCGCGCAATACGCCATGGTCAAGGCCGGGCTGAAGGCGACGGATGCGCCGATCATCGGCATCGGCGCGGGCGCGAGCGCGGTTGCCGCGATCAAGCAGGGCCAGGTCGACATCATCTCGCATCTCGATCCCGTGACCTCGAAGCTCGAGGCCGATGGCGACATCGTCACGCTGATCGACACCCGCACAGAGGCCGGCACGCGCGCCCTCTTCGGCGGCTCGAATCCGGCCGCCGTGCTTTATCTCAAGGGCGAATTCGCCGAGAAGAACCCGGTGACGACGCAAAAGCTCGTCAATGCCTTCGTCAAGGCGCTGAAATGGCTGGAGACTGCCAAGCCAGAGGATGTCGCCGACCTGGTGCCACCGGAATATCTGCTCGGCGACAAGCCGCTCTATCTGCGCGCGGTCAAGAATTCGCAGGAGAGCTATTCCCGCACCGGCATCTCGCCGCCCGAAGGCCAGCAGAGCGTCTATGACGCGCTGAAGCTGCTCGACCCGGAACTGGCGACGTCGAATGTCGATCTGAAGAAGACCTTCATCGATACCTTCGCGAAGAAGGCAGCGTCCGGCTCCTGACCTCTCGACATTGTCCGGCGCGCTGGTCACACTCGCCTCTGACGCAAGGAGAGGCGAGATGACCGGGCGCGCTGCGATCGAGACCCTGATCAAAGATGCCTATGAGGCGCGCCATCGCGGCGACCTCGACGCCGTGATGGGCTATTTCCATCGCGATTGCAGCTATCGGCTCTCGGGAGCGTCGGCTCCCGCGCCGATGTTCATGCAGCCGACCGGCCATGCCGCCGTGCGCGCGCAGATGGCAGAGCTGATCGGCGCCTTCGCCTTCAGCAACATTGAAACGGTGTCGCTGACGGTCGAGGACGACCGGGCGGCATTGCATTGGCGAGCGGATGTGCTGTGTGTCCCGAGCGGGCGCAGCGCGCCCTTCGAGGTCATGGACCTGTTCACGTTCGCGGACGGTAAGATCCTGAGCCTGGTCCAGTTCACCGATACGGCCGGCGTCACCCAGCTGACTGGCTCGTGACCCTGAAGGCTTGATCGCGGCCATCACCGCTTTCGATTTGCGGCGAGGCGGGGCGAGCGGGTAGAGCTTTCGTTTCCGTCACCAAGCGCGTTGCCTCATGAACATCCTCTCGATCCAGTCGCATGTCGCCTATGGCCATGTCGGCAATGCCTCCGCCGTGTTCCCGATGCAGCGCCTCGGCGTCGAGGTCTGGCCGATCCATACCGTCCAGTTCTCCAATCACACCGGTTATGGCGCCTGGAAGGGCCGCGTCTTCGACGGCGGCATGATCGACGAGGTAATGGAAGGCATTGCCGAGCGCGGCGTGCTGCCGTCCTGCGACGGCGTGCTCTCCGGCTATATGGGCTCGGCCGATGTCGGACATGCCATCCTCTCGGCGGTGGAGCGCGTGCGCGCGGCCAACCCCAAGGCCCTCTATTGCTGTGATCCCGTCATCGGCGATGTCGGTCGCGGGGTCTTCGTGCGGCCGGGCATCCCCGAATTCATGCGCGAGCAGGCGGTGCCTGCAGCCGATATCGTGACGCCCAATCAGTTCGAGCTGGAATTGCTGACCGATATCGCGGTCAAGACCATCGCCGATGCGCATCGCGCGGTCGAGGCGCTGCGCGACACCGGGCCGAAGGTCGTGCTGGTGACTTCATTGTCGACCAACGAGACCCCTGACGATGCCATCGATATGATGGCCTCCGACGCCAAGGGCTCCTGGCGCGTGCGCACGCCGAAACTCGATGTCAGCGTCAATGGCGCTGGCGACGCCATCGCGGCGCTGTTCTTCACCCATTATCTGCGCGAGGGATCGGCGGCGGCTGCGCTCGCCAAGGCCTCGGCCTCGATCTACGGCCTGCTGAAGCGAACCAAGGAGGCGGGTTCGCGCGAGATCCTGATGGTCGCGGCGCAGGACGAGTTCGTGACGCCGTCGCACCAGTTTGCGCCCGAGCCGGTCTGAACCGGCATGAAGCTGCGTATCGGCACCTTCAATGTCGAGAACCTGCTGACGCGGCATCGCTTCGGGCCGAGCGGACGGTTCGAGACCGATGCGGCGATGTCGCTGTTCCACTTCCCGCGCGCGGACGAACGCGACGCTGTCGAGCGCTCGCTGGCGGTCGCGCTGGAGGACGACAAGCGCCAGATGACCGCGCTCGCCATCGCCGAGGCGCAGGCCGATCTGTGGATGCTGCAGGAGGTCGATTCACTCGCGAGCCTGCAGGCCTTCTTCGCCAACTACGTCCATCGCAGCTCCGACCATCGCTACGGCCATTTCGCGTTGCTCGATGGCAATGACCGGCGCGACATCGATATCGGCTTCGCGGCGCGGCGCGACCTGCTGGCGCCGCAGGCGGTCACGGTGCGCTCCCACAAGGAGCTGACCTTCGCGCAGGCTGGCGCGCATGATCGCGATCTTGCAGCCCTTGGCATCAGCCCCGATGGCAAGGTCTTTGCCCGCGATTGCCTGGAGGTCGCGCTGGATTTCGGCGGGCGAAGCTTGAGCCTGTTCGGCTGCCATCTGAAGTCGATGAACAATGGCCGCGACGACGGGCGGCAGGCGACGCTGCCGGTGCGCCGCGCCGAGGCGAGGGCCGTGAAGCAGATCGTCAAGGCGCGCTTCGGCGAAGGCTGGCGCGAGGCGAACTGGATCGTGCTCGGCGATCTCAACGCCTATCGCTATGGGCTCGGCCCCCTGGCCGAGATCGTCGACGAGGGCGAGAGCGGCATCGAGCCGCTGCTGGAGGATTTCGCCATCGATCCGATGGAGGCGCTGCCTGCGCATGAGCGCTGGACGCATTTTCGACGCTTCTGGTCGGAAAGCCAGGAGAGGTTGATCGACAGCCACATGCCGCTCGACCACATCCTGCTCTCGTCCGCCCTGGCGGCGGCGAACCCTAAGCCCGCGATGCAGATGATCCGGCGCGGCCTGCCTTATCGCGTGCCGCTCGATCCGCGCGCACCCGACCGCTCGATGGCTACGCTCGCGACCTGCGCCGACCGCTATCCGCGCGTCGGTTGGGACCGGCCGAAGGCCTCCGACCACAGCCCTCTGACCATCGATCTCGTCATTCCCAAGGGACCGTCTTCATGAAGCGCCGTTTCGTCACGCTCGACGTCTTCACCACCCGGGCGCATGCCGGCAACCCGCTGGCCGTGGTGCTCGATGCCGAGGGGCTCGACACCGAGGCGATGCAGGCGATCACGCGCGAGTTCAACCTGTCGGAGACGGTGTTCGTGGCGTCGCCGGCTGAAGCCGGCCATCGCGCCGCGATCCGCATCTTCACGCCCGGCCGGGAGCTGCCCTTCGCGGGACATCCGACGGTCGGCACGGCCGTGCTGCTGGCCCTGCGCGATGCGGCTGAGGGCAACGGGGCCGATTTCCTGGTGCTGGAGGAGAAGGTCGGGCCCGTGCCTTGTGCGGTCTCGGTCGATGGGCCTCGGTCCGGCCGCGCGGTCTTCACCATGCCGCGTCTGCCGCAGGAGATCGAGGCCGCGTCCGCCAACGCCGCGCTCGCTGCAGCGCTCGGGCTCGAGGAGAGCGAAATCGGGTTCGAGGGGCATCGCGCCGCTGTGTTCTCCGCCGGTGTCCCCTTTACCTTCGTGCCGGTGGCCGGCCTCGATGCGATCGGCCGGGTCAAACTCGACCTGTCCCGCTGGGACGCGGTGATGAAGCCCGCTGAGCATCCCAACGCCTTCGTCTACTGCCGGCAGACCGTTGAGACGGGGCATCATTACCACGCGCGCATGTTCTGGCCCGGTGCCGGGATCGCGGAGGATCCCGCGACCGGTGGGGCTGCTGCCGCCTTCGCCGGCGTGGTCATGGCCTTCGACAAACCCGCCGATGGCGAGCATCGCTTCGTCATCGAGCAGGGCTACGAGATGGGCCGGCCTTCGCAGATTACGCTCGAACTGACGGTCGAGAACGGGGCGCTGGTTTCGGCACGCATCGGCGGCTCGGCGGTGCTGGTCAGCGAGGGCGTGCTGCTGTGACGTCGCAGGTACAGAACGGCATCGTCGATGGCGCGATCGTCGAGCTTGCTGGCCTGGAGGCGCTGATCGAGCCCTATGACTGGGTTTTCGCGCGGGAGCGGGCGGACGAGATCGCGGCGCATTGGGGCCGTATCAGCGCCGGCAAGCCGGCGATGTTCAACGGCAAGGTGATGCTGCAGCACCGCGCGGCGATCGTCGATGGCGTCTTCCAGGCTGGCTATTTCGAGACCGACTATGCCGCCTTCATCAGCTGGCGCGATTTCGGCCATCCGGGCTCGGTGGTGCGCAATGGTTTTGCGATGGCGGCCCTGCGCGCCGCGGATGGCGCGTTCCTCTGCGGGGTGATGGGGCAGCACACCGCCAATCCCGGCAAGGTCTATTTCGCCGCCGGCACGCCCGACCGCGAGGATGCGCGGCCCGACGGCACGCTCGACCTCGCCGGCAGCGTGACGCGCGAGCTCTGCGAGGAGACCGGGCTGAGGCTTGACGAGATCACGGTGGAGGAGAGCTGGACGGCGGTGATCCAGCCCGGGCGCATCGCCTTCATGCGGCCTGTCTCCGTCGCCATGCCGGCCGAGGCGGCGCGCGCGCTGATGCTCGCGCGCATGGCGACGCAGGATGAGCCGGAGCTTGCCGACATCGCCATCGTCCGCGGCCCCGAGGATGCCGAGCACCTCGACATGCCACTCTTCATGCGGCCTTATCTCGCCCATATCTGGCGGCAAGACTGAGCCTTCGAGTGTTCGCCCGAGTTCTGCGCTCTCAATTCAACCGGATGCCCCGATGACGCTTGCCCCCGAAGCCACTCTTTCCCCCGAAGCCACGCTTGCCCCCGAAGGCCTGCCGCTGCCCGCCAACAATCCGTTTTCGCGTGCCTGGGACACGCCCTTCGGCCTGCCGCCTTTTGCCGCGATCGCGCCCGAGCATATCCGCCCGGCTTTTGAAGCGGCCCTGGTCAAGCACAGGTCCGAGATCGACGCGCTGACCACTGAGGCCGCAGCACCGGACTTCGCCAACACCGTCGAGGCGCTGGAGCGCGCGGGCAGGGCGCTCAGCCGCGTTGGCGGCGTATTCTACAATCTCACTGGCGCCGACACGAACGAGGCGCTGCAGGCGATCGAGCGTGAGCTCTCGCCGCTCACCTCGCGGCACTGGTCGGCTATCATGATGGACCCCGCGCTGTTTGCTCGCGTCGATGCGGTGTTCGCCAGGCGTGAGACGCTTGGCCTCGACGCCGAGCAGGCGCGGCTGCTGGAGCGGACGCATCGCGGCTTCATCCGTTCGGGCGCGCAGCTCGGCCCGGAGGACAAGACGCGGCTCGCCGCGATCAACGAACGCCTTGCCGGGCTCGGCACGCAGTTCAGCCAAAACGTGCTGAAGGACGAATCGAGCTATGCGCTGATCATCGCGGACGAGACCGGGCTTGCTGGCCTGCCGGCCTTCCTGATCGCGGCGATGGCGCGTGCCGCTACTGACCGCGGTCATGCGGGCAAGCATGCGGTGACGCTGTCGCGCTCGATCATCGAGCCCTTCCTGACCTTCTCGACGCGTCGCGATCTGCGCGAGGAGGCCTTCATTGCCTGGAGCAAACGCGGCGAGAATGGCGGTGAGACCGACAACCGCGCCATCGTCGCCGAGACGGTGAAGCTTCGGGCCGAGAAGGCGAAGCTGCTCGGCTTCCCGACCTTCGCGCATTTCAAGCTCGACGATTCCATGGCGAAGACGCCGACCCATGTCCGCGACCTGCTCGAACTGGTCTGGAAACCGGCCAAGGCGCGCGCCGCGCAGGAGGCCGCCGATCTCGCCGCGCTGGCGCAGAGGGAGGGCGAGAACGGGCCGATCCGCCCCTGGGATTGGCGCCACTATGCCGAGAAGGTGCGCCAGCAGACCTATGCGCTCGATGAGGCGGTGCTGAAGCCCTATCTCCAGCTCGACCGCATCATCAATGCTGCCTTCGATGTCGCCGGCAAGCTGTTCGGGCTTGCCTTCGAGGCGAAGCCTGAGCTCAAGGGCTATCACCCCGATGTGCGGATCTGGGAGGTCAAGGAGGCGGCGAGCGACCGGCATATCGGCCTGTTCCTCGGCGATTATTTCGCCCGCGCATCGAAGCGCTCGGGCGCCTGGATGAGCGCCTATCGCGGCCAGCGCAATTTCGACGGTGAGGTTCGGCCGATCATCGTCAACGTCTGCAATTTCGCCAAGCCGGCGGAGGGCAAGCCGGCGCTGCTCTCGATCGACGATGCGCGCACGCTGTTCCACGAATTCGGCCACGCGCTGCATGGTTTGCTGTCGGATGTGCGCTACGGCTCGCTCGCCGGCACTTCGGTCTCGCGCGATTTCGTCGAACTGCCCTCGCAGCTCTATGAGCACTGGTTCCTGACGCGTGAGGTGATGCAGGCCTATTGCCTGCATGCCGAGACGAACGAGCCCATTCCCGAGGCGCTGATCGATAAGATCAAGACGGCGCAGACCTTCAATCAGGGGTTCTCCACCGTGGAGTACACCTCATCGGCGCTGGTCGATCTCGCCTTCCATTCGCTGGAGAATCCGGGCGAGATCGACCCGCTTGCTTTCGAGGCGGCGGAGCTTAAGCGGATCGGCATGCCGGCGGAGATCATCATGCGCCACCGCACGCCGCATTTCACCCATGTCTTCTCCGGCGACGGCTATTCGGCCGGCTATTACAGCTATCTCTGGTCAGAGGTGATGGATGCCGACGCCTTCAACGCCTTCATCGAGGCGGGCGACGTCTTCGCGCCTGTGGTCGCCAACAAGCTGAAGCGCTACATCTATTCGGCTGGCGATACGCGCGACCCGGCCGAGGCCTATACGCTGTTCAGGGGCAGGCTGCCGACGCCGGAGGCGCTGCTGGAGAAGCGTGGGCTGGCGGCTTAGAACCCAACCGTCGTGCTCGGGCTCGCCCCGAGCATCCCCTGCAGGAGATTCTCGGGTCTACGCTTCGCGGCGCCCGAGAATGACGCGCCCTTCTCCCCTGGCGGGAGAAGGTGGCGCGCAGCGCCGGATGAGGGGGCGCCGTGCCCTTTCCGGCAAGCGTCGTGTTCAGCTAGACGGGCAGCTCACAGCGCCCCCTCATCCGTCTCGGCTTCGCCGAGCCACCTTCTCCCGCGAGGGGAGAAGGAATCACCCCGGATAGCCGAACTTCGTCTTGGTCGCGTGGAGCTGCCCCATCGCGCCGCCTTCATTGCCCGCGGTGCAGCTCGAGCGGGCGGTTGCGATCTCGGCGCTGACGCGGGAGTGGACGCCCTTGGTGGTGTGGCCGGTGGCGAGGTCGTTATCCATCACGGCCTGGAAGCGCTCGACCTCGCCCGAGCATCCCGAACCGCCCGGCATATGGAAGGTGCTGGGCGTCACGCCGGGATAGGCCTGCTCCGGCGGCGGCGCTGGCGGTGCGACAGGCCGGGTCTGGCAGCCGCCGAGAGCGATTCCGAGGATGGCGAGGAGAGCAAAAGCGCGCATGGCGGCATGTCCGATCGACGAAAGACTTGCGACCATGACCGATTCCGCAGCGGCCGCCAACATGCGCGGCTGCGTGGCGCGACACACTCTCGACATGGTCGCGCCGGAGGTTGCGGGCGCTGTTGCAAGATTTGCGTTGATGCAAGACTGGCGCAGTTTCAAGAGGAGCACCCATGACGACGGAGACCACGATCGAACTCGCGATCTTCGCCGATTATTTCCAGTTCTATATCCAGGACGAGACGGCCAATGACGATTTCGGCTCGCTCTGGACGGAGGAGGCCGTCGAGCGGCTGTTTGCGGCCTCAGCGCAATCCATCGGCGTCGGCACAGTGCGCAACATGACCGTGCCGGTCGTCGTCTCGCTTCATGCGCAGGAGCCACCCGCCGATTTCGGCGAGTGGGACATGGTCAATGAAGGCTCCTTCACCGTCCGCTCCGGCAGCGTCGCGATTGCCGGCTGCACGGATTATCTGCCCGATGCGCCGCGTCTCGGCGTGCCGCCGGGGAGCTACCGGGTTCGCGTCTCCTATGCCGGCCTCGATACGCTGAGCGAGGACGGGCTCGAGGGTGACGACTTCTATCGTGTCCAGCTCTGGCCCGCGCCCATGGCCCCGCTCGCCGTGGTCAAGGCCCGCAGCAGCGCAGCGGTGTGAGAGTGGGCAGGGATCGAAGGGGAGGCGAGACGGAAAACCCTGCCTTGCCTTGCCCCCCTGCTATCGGTTATGCAGTTTTTGTCGATACGAGGAACGCCTGTGGCCGCATCCGCCACCCATGCCCTGAGCCAGAACCGCGCTGCTGCGCGGGCTGCCGGCATGCGCGCTCCGCTCGGTCTTGGTCTGCTTCTTCTCCTTAGCCGCCCCTGAGGGCCGGCCGGGCATGCATGCCTGGGCGCTCAGGGGAGTGACGAGAACCGCCTTCCAGACATTCTGCGCCTGCCTTCAACCATAGCGGCGCGACCCTCTACAGGATCACGACCATGACCGATGCGACCCGCAACGCCTCCTCTTCCAAGGACCGCGTGCTGATCTTCGACACCACCTTGCGCGACGGCGAGCAATGCCCCGGCGCCACCATGACCTTCGAGGAGAAGCTCGAGGTTGCCGACGTACTCGACGCGATGGGCGTCGATATCATCGAGGCCGGCTTCCCGATTGCCTCCGACGGCGATTTCGAGGCGGTCTCCGCCATCGCCAGGCGGATCAAGCGTGCGACCGTCGCGGGCCTCGCCCGCGCGATCAGCGCCGACATCGCCCGCGCCGGCGAGGCGGTGCGCCATGCCGCCAAGCCGCGCATCCACACCTTCGTCTCGACCTCGCCGATCCATCTGGAGCACCAGATGCGCAAGAGCGAAGACGAGGTTCTGGAGATCATCACGAAGACGGTGGCCCAGGCCCGCAACCTGGTCGATGATGTCGAATGGTCGGCGATGGACGCGACCCGCACTCCGATCGACTATCTCTGCCGCACGGTCGAGGCCGCCATCAAGGCCGGCGCGACCACGATCAACCTGCCCGATACGGTCGGCTATGCGGTGCCCGACGAGTATCGCGCCATGTTCCGCCAGATCCGCGAGCGCGTGCCCAATGCCGACAAGGCGATCTTCTCGGTGCATTGCCACAATGACCTGGGGCTGGCGGTGGCCAATTCGCTGGCCGGCATCGAGGGCGGGGCGCGCCAGATCGAATGCACCATCAATGGCATCGGCGAGCGTGCCGGCAATGCCGCTCTGGAAGAGGTGGTGATGGCGCTGCGCGTGCGCGGCGATGTCCTGCCCTACGACACCGGCATCGACGCCTCGCTGCTGACGCGCGCCTCGAAGGCCGTCTCGACCGCCTGCTCCTTCCCGGTGCAGTACAACAAGGCGATCGTCGGCCGGAACGCCTTCGCCCATGAGAGCGGCATCCACCAGGACGGCATGCTGAAGAACCAGACGACCTATGAGATCATGACGCCGGAATCGGTCGGCGTCTCCAAGACCTCGCTGGTGATGGGCAAGCATTCCGGCCGCGCCGCCTTCCGCTCCAAGCTGAAGGAGATGGGCTACGATCTGGGCGACAACCAGCTCGAGGACGCCTTCACGCGCTTCAAGGCCTTGGCCGACCGCAAGAAGCATGTCTATGACGAGGATATCGAGGCGCTGGTCGATGAGAACCTGGCCTCGGCGCATGACCGCGTCAGGCTGGTTTCGCTGACCGTGATCGCCGGCACGCGCGGGCCGCAGCGCGCCACGATGAAGCTCGATGTCGACGGCCGCTTCGTCACCGAGGAAGCCGAGGGCAACGGACCGATCGACGCCGTGTTCAACGCCATCAAGGCGATCGTGCCGCATGAGGCGGTGCTGGAGCTCTACGACGTGCACGCTGTGACCGAGGGCACCGACGCGCAGGCCGAGGTGACGGTCAGGCTCTCGCATGAGGGCTCTTCCGTGACCGGGCGCGGCGCTGATCCCGATACGCTGGTCTCCTCGGCCAAGGCCTATCTGGTGGCGCTCAACAAGCTCGTCGCCAAGGGCGTGCGCCTGCACGCGCAGGCCGCGGCGGAGTAGGGACGCCGTGTCATCCCGTGCGCGCTGCGGCATTCATGCCGCGGCGCAGACACGGGACCGCACGACGAGAAGGCGCTTGTCCTGATGACGGTCCCGCATCTGCGCCGCGGCACTTTGTGCCGCAGCGCGTGCGGGATGACACGCTATGCCCCCCACACCGGCCAGCCCTTGTCCGGCTTGATTGTCGTCGGGACGAAGGAGGAGCGCATGTCGGCGATGCCGGGCAGCGTGCTGCCGCGCGACCGCTCGCTGCGGCGCGGCGACGACAGCCATCACCTTGCGAAGATCGCCTCCTGAGGGCGTTGCAGGCCTGGTTTTCCCCTGAAATCGCGCGCGCCACGCCAGGGCGGGCTTGGCGTGGACAGGATCTTTGCCTGTAGTTCGGTCTCGGCGCGGCCGAAAGAGCGCGCGCCCGCTGGGGAGCGCGCCATGTCTTATTTTCCGAACTGGACCTTGAAGACCTCCGGCGCGGTGATGCCGGACGAGCGTCTGTCGACCGTCCAGACCTTCATCGCGGGCCTGCAGCATGTCGTCGCCATGTTCGGCGCGACGGCGCTGGCGCCGATCCTGATGGGGTTCGACCCCAATGTGGCGATCTTCTTCTCCGGCATCGCGACGCTGCTGTTCTTCGTGATCACGCGCGGGCAATTACCGAGTTATCTTGGTTCGTCCTTCGCCTTCATTGGGGTGGTGATCGCGGCGAGCGGCTATGCCGGCTCCGGACCCAACGCGAATATCGGCTTGGCGCTCGGCGGCATCATCGCCTGCGGTGCGGTCTATGCCGCCATCGGGCTCCTGGTCCAGGGCGTCGGCACGGCCTGGATCGAGAAGCTGCTGCCCCCGGTCGTCACCGGCGCGGTCATCGGCGCGATCGGGCTCAATCTGACGGCGGTGGCGATCGGCATGATCTCGGCCAGCCCCTACACCAAATGGATCGCACTGTTCACGGTCGTCGCGGTCGCGCTGGTGGCGGTTTATGGCAGAGGCCTCGCACAGCGCCTGCCGGTGCTGATCGGCGGTGCCGGCGCCTATATCCTCTACGCGGCGACGGCACCGAGTTTCGGCGCCCCGGCGGTCGATTTCGGGCGGATCGGAGCCGCGGCCTGGCTCGGGATGCCGAACTTCGTCGCGCCGGTGTTCGATTTCAAGGCGATGGCGCTGATCGCTCCGGTCGCGCTCATCCTGGTCGCGGAGAATCTCGGACACATCAAGGGCATTGCCGTGATGACCGGTCGCAATCTGGATCCGCTGATCGGGCGCGGCTTCATGGCGGACGGGCTCGCCACCATGATCGCGGGCTCCGGCGGCGGCACGGGCGTGACGACCTATGCCGAGAATATGGGCGTGATGGCGGTGACACGAGTCTATTCGACGCTGGTCTTCGTCGCGGCGGGAATCATCGCGCTGGTGCTCGGCTTCTCCCCCAAATTCGGTGCGGTCATCGGCACGATTCCGGTCGCGGTGCTCGGCGGGCTGGCAATCGTCGTCTTCGGTCTGATTGCCGCCACGGCGGGACGAATCTGGGTCGAGAACCAGGTCGACTTCGCGAACCCGAAGAATCTGCTGACGGTCGCGACCGCGCTGATCCTGGGTGCGGGCGATCTGAAGCTGCCGCTCTTCGGCTTTGAACTCGGCGGCATCGGCACCGCGACCTTCGGGGCTATCGCGCTCTATCACCTGCTGAATCGCCGGCCGGGATGAGGCCGTCGCGCCTAGAGCCGGATGATTTCAGATCGGGTCACCAAGTGATCCGATCTGAAATCTGAATCCGTCTCTCATCAAAGAGTTAGAGCAGGATCGACGCGAAAAACCGGTTCCCACTTTTTCGCATCCTGCTCTAGAGCCGGATGATTTCAGATCGGGTCACGAAGTGACCCGATCTGAAATCTGAATCCGTCTCTCATCTAAGAGTGAGAGCAGGATCAATGCGAAAAACCGGTTCCCACTTTTTCGCATCCTGCTCTCGCGCCGAATTCATTTCGACGGCTTGGCATATTTCTGTCGCAGATGGGTGGACAGGGCGGGGGGCGTTTGCTACATCGCCGGCCTGCCTGACGCGGCCTCGGCCGCAGCGACGGCGACGCTTCGTGGCGTATGGGTGATTAGCTCAGTTGGTAGAGCAGCTGACTCTTAATCAGCGGGTCGTAGGTTCGAGCCCTACATCACCCACCACGGACACTTCCGCGAAAACGAAAGCATAGACAGATCGGCCGGCGACACAACGCCGGAACGGTTTGTGCGGTTCGTCTTTCGTTTTGCAACGTCCGTATGTCGAGCACCAAAAGGCGCGGTTGATCGCTCCGGCGACCTTGCCGATGACTGCTCTACGGCCGCGATGACGGCATTCATCCGAAGGCTGGAGAAGTATAGGCGTGGCGCTGCAGCGGTCTTGGCGCCCAGGCAGCGGCTCGGCGAGGCTTGAACGCGGCGCAAACTCCCCAGTACGGTGAGTGGAACGATTCGACGCTCTTCGCGTTGTTGTTTGCCCGCCTGATGTGGCACGAGAGGATTCAATATGAACAGGAAGTCTATCTTTGCCGGCTTCGTCGGTGCCATTGCTCTCGCGAGTGCTGCGATTGCTACCTCAACGGCAGTTAATGCGGCCGAGGCGTTGCCTGCCACGGTGGCTCATCAGCTCGACGGGCAGGCTGCAGAGTTCACCATGACTGCGGCCAAGCAGCGCCGCCTCATGATTATCGAAGAAACGCAGCGCCAGCAGCGTTACGGGCGCAGAGGTTACGGGCGCGGCCCTGGCTACGGATACGGGCCGCGACGCGGCTATGATGGCCCGCCTCCCGGCTACCGCCGTTACGACCGATACTGATCGGACGGGAAGCCCTGACAGCGGGGGCATCCTTTCGCTGCGCCGTTTGCGGCAAGGGAGCGCGTTGAGCGCTCCCTTTTTTGTTTGAGACTGGAGCCCAGCCGCATCAGGCAGCTCACGGCATAGAGGCGGCACATGTGCCGCCTGGCGTTGCCGGCCTTGCGTCGCGCCCGTTCGAATCACGCTTCGCGGCGATCGGGCACCGAATGTGGCGAGGGGCGCACTCCATGCGGCGCGCCGGGGGGCGCTGCCCTGCATACCTTGACCCTGCAGGATGTCCGCGCGGCAACGATGTCGGATGCACGAATACTGGCGGGCACGCGCTTCGGTCAGGTGTTTGTGTATCGGTAACATTGAGAAACTCACGTAAGCCAAGGAATTCACGTCGATTTTCTCTACGTTCGCCGACGCGCAGCAGACGATGCGCATGATGACGAGCGAAATAAGGCGCTGCTTCTGGCCGAAAAAATGCGGTTTGGCCGACATCCGCGTGGTATTTCTGTAACGCGCTCGCAAAAACGGCCGGCGTGATCTCGCCGGAGTCGGCACGTGCGCCGCCCGTTCTTGAGAAGACGGCGGTAAGAATTTGATTTCAATAGAATTAGCTGAATACGCCACTTGCGTCAGTCGCGCTCAGATCTGGCCGCTTGGGCTTCTGACTGTCGGGCATGGTATTGACTTAAGGGGAGCAATCAGAGGATGGATTCAGGTGAAATTTTGTCGATTTGGCGGCTGAGTTGTTTCCGCTTCGCTTCTCTCTGGCGCCAGACCGACGAATACGGACACGCTGCAAATACGACTTGAGGTCCTAGATGCTGAAGACGGCCGACGTTCTGGACGCTCACAGGCTGAGCGCGCCCATGCCGACCGTGACCGCCAGCGAAGGCTTGCGGCGACTCACCGCGACAACCGCCCTGGCGACGGGCGTGATCGTCGGGATGATGCTGTTCCAGCCGAACGCGGCGCAGGCGCAGTCGATTTGGACCGGCGCAACTGCCAATTACGGCACCGCGACAAACTGGAATCCAAACGCTGTCGCGACGGGTGGCGTTGCCGGCGTTTTTGACAATAGCGTCGGGGCAGGTTCGGCCATCGTCGATCTCGGGGCTGCGACCTTCACGCCGAGTACCTGGACGATCAACGGCAGCACTGCCTTCACGTTCCAGAACGGCACTGCGAACTTCACGGGCGGTGGCCTGACCAACAATTCGAGCGCGAACCAGACGATCTCGGCGATCCTCGGCGGCGCTGGAAGCGTTGTTCAGTCCGGCCCCGGCACGCTGACGCTGTCGGGCGTCAACACTTACACCGGCGGCACAACGGTCAGCGCCGGCCAGCTCACGGTGGGCAACGCCAGCGCGCTCGGCAACGTCGCGAACGCGACGGGGGTGACGGGCGGTGTGCTCGATCTCGGCGGCTTCACGGTGACGCAAAATGGCGGGCTCGTACTCCAGGGCGGCATAGTCCAGAACGGCACGTTCACATCGAACGGAACATTCGATCTCCAGAACGGGGTGAGCACCGCTATTCTCGCCGGCGCCGGAGCGGTCAGCAAGACGACCGCAGGCGCCGTTACGCTGTCGGGTGCCAACACCTATACTGGCGGTACGACGGTCAGCGCCGGCACGCTGACGCTGTCGGGTGTGGGGACGACGCTCGGCGCGAGCGCCAATGCCTTGACGGTTTCCGGCGGTACGCTCGACCTCGGTACCTTGAACATCACGCAGAATGGCGGGCTGACGCTGACGGGCGGGACGATCAGCAACGGCACGCTGACTTCATCGGGCGCGTTCGGCGTGCAGGCTGGCTCGGTCGATGCGGTTCTCGCAGGCGGAGCTGGGTTGACCAAGACGACGGGCGGCACGGTCACCCTGACCGGCGCGAACAGCTATACCGGCGCGACCACGATCTCCGCCGGCGTGCTGAACATCCAGAACGCGACGGCGCTCGGCACGACGGCGGCCGGGACCACGGTCGCGGCCGGCGCGGCGCTCGAACTCCAGGGCGCTATTACCATTGGCGCGGAGGCGCTTTCGCTGAATGGCGACGGCGTTGCCAGCGGTGGCGCCCTGCGCAACATTAGCGGGACCAATGGCTATGGCGGCGTCATCACGCTCGCCTCAACTGCCCGGATCAATGCGGATGCCGGTGGCCAGCTCAACATCACCGGCAACATTACGGGCGCGGGCCAGGATCTCACCGTCGGCGGGGCGGGCACCATCAACATCATCGGCAACGTCACGACGGGTGCCGGCGCGTTTACGAAGGACGGGGCCGGAAACGTTCAGCTCGGTGGGACCAACACCTATACCGGCGTGACCACGGTCAATGGCGGCTTTCTGATCCTGGTCAACGGCGCAGCCATCGCAGATGCCGGCGCCGTCGTCATCAACGCGCTGGGCCAGGTGAACCTGTTCTCCTCGGAGACGGTCGGTTCCCTCGCCGGCAACGGCGGCATCCTGCTCAGCAGCGGGTCGACGCTGACGACCGGCGATGCGACATCGACCGTGTTTTCGGGCTCCATCAACGAACAGGTGGGCGCCGGCAATCTGGTGAAGCAAGGCGCTGGCACCTTCACGCTCTCAGGCGCCAATACATATAGCGGCACGACGACGATCAATGCCGGCGTGCTGAACATCCAGAACGCCACCGCGCTCGGTACGACGGCTGGCGGCACCACCGTCGCCAATGGCGCGGCCTTGCAGATTCAGGGCAATATCGCGGTCGGGGCCGAGGCGCTTTCGCTGAGCGGCACGGGCATCGCCAATGATGGCGCGCTGCGCAATATCTCCGGGACCAACAGCTTCGCCGGCGCGATCACTCTGGCCAGCGCCAGCCGGATCAATTCCGATGCTGGCACTCTGACGCTGTCGGGCGGCATCACCGGCGCCTTCGCCCTGACGGTCGGCGGGGTCGGCAACACCACGATTTCGGGCGCCATCGCCACCGGCGCGAACACATTGACGAAGGACGGCGCGGGCCTGCTCGTGCTGTCGGGCGCCAACACCTATACCGGGGCAACCACGATCAACGGCGGCGAGTTGCGGGTCAATGGCTCGCTCGGTGCGACGGCGGTGGCGGTCAACAACACCGGCACCTTGTCCGGCATCGGCACGATCGGCGGCGCTGTTACCGTCAATAACGGCGGTACGCTCTCGGCCGGGCAAAGCCCGGGCACGCTGATAGTCGGCTCGCTGACCCTGAACGCCGGCTCCAATTCGGTGTTCGAGCTCAACACCCCGGGCGCAGTCGGCGGCGTCACCAACGACCTCGTGATCTCCAACGGGCCGGTCCAGCTCGGCGGCACGCTGACCGCGACCGCCGCATCTGCGGGTTTCTATCGGCTCATCAACGTCGTCGGCGGCGGGGCGATCACCGGGAACTACGCCACGGTCACTGTCGCGGGCTTCACGGGGCAGGTCTACACCAACGCCCCGGGCGCGGCCGAGCAGGTCAACCTCGCCGTGCTCGGCGCAGGTCAGATCATGCAGTTCTGGGACGGAGCCGACACGCTCGGCAACGGCACGGTCGATGGCGGTCCAGGCACCTGGAACGCGGCCAATACGAACTGGACCGGCCTGCCGGGCCAGGCCGGGGTGAACGCCTCCTGGCAGAGCTCCGTCGGCGTGTTCCAGGGCACGGCCGGCGTCGTCACCGTCGCGGGAACGCAGGCTTTCGACACGCTGCAGTTCAATGTCGACGGCTATACGCTGAATGGCGGCCAGCTCGGCATCGGCGTTGCCGGCGGGGGCACGATCAACGTCAACGGCCCTGGCCTGACAGCAACCATCAATTCGGCGATCGTCGATGGCGTGGGGACGAGCCTGATCAAGGTCGGCACCGGCACGCTCAACCTCGGCGGCGTTAACACCTATACCGGCGGCACGACGGTCTCCGACGGCACGCTCGGCCTGCTCGCCGGCGGCGTCCTGGCCTCGAATGTGACGGTGGCTGCGGCTGGCACGTTCAACAATGCCGGCACGGTCAACGCATCTGTGATCAATAGCGGCACGACGAACAACAGCGGCCTGATCGCGGGGAGCGTGACCAATTCGGGCACGCTGACGACGACCGGCACGATCCAGAGCGGCGTCACCAATAGCGGCACGGTCAATGCGGCCGGCACGATCAACGGCGCTATCGCCAACAACGCCGGAACCTTCACGGTGGCCGGCGTACTCGCCGGCAATGGCGCCTTCAGCAATGCCGGCGGCGCCATTCTCGCCGTGAACGGCGGCAATTTCACGGGGCTCGCCAGCCTCGTCAACGCCGGCTCGGTCACCATCGGCGCCGGCCGGACGCTGTCGGTAGGTACGATCACCAACAATGCCGGCACGATCGCGCTTGATGTCGGCGCGATCCTGCAAGGCACCGCCAACACGCTGAACAACGCCGCGACGATCAATGTCGGCACGAACGGCGCGATCCTCGATGCGGGGGCGATCAACAATCTCGCCAGCGGCGTGATCAACTTCAACGGGCCCGGCGGGACGGCGACGCTGAGCAGCGGCCTGCAGGTCAACAATGCCGGCGCGATCAACCTCATCGGCGGCAATCTCAACGTCGCCGGTCCCCTCAGCAACAGCGGCCAGGTGACCATTGCGGCCAATCTCGCCGCCAATCTCGCTTCGCTCTCGAATGCGGGCAGCGTCAGCCTCGGCCAGGGTGCGAGGCTGACGACCTCCGGCAACCTCGCCAACACGGGCATGATCGATCTGCGCAATGGCGCCACCAACAACCTCGTCACGGTCGGCGGCGGCTGGTCCGGCAATGGCCGGGTCGGGCTCGATCTCGACATCGTCAACGCGGCGGCAGACCGGATCAGTGTCGTCGGGGCATCCTCGGGCCTGACAACGGTCAGTTTCGCACAGCTGACCTCGACATCCGCGGTGCTCAATCGCGATGTTCTGGTGGTCAACGGTGCGGCCGGCGCCCAGTTCGTCGCCGCCAATGCGCTCACTCCAACCGGGCCGAGCCCGTTCCCGAATGGCGGCGGCCAGCTCATCACCAATAACGGCCTGGTGCAGTACTGGTTCGGCGAGGCCACGCCCGGCTCGGGCAATTACGTCGTGCGGCCGGATCTCAACGTCGTCGCGGCCACGGGCTTCGTCGCCTCCGTGTCGAGCGCCTTATCCTCGATCAACGCCTTCAGCGAGCCGGCCTCGGCTTTCATCAACGGCCCGTCCGACCCGAAGCCGAACACCTTCTCGCTCGGCACCTGGGGCCGCGCGCGGGGCGGGCGCTTCGACATCACTTCGAACAGCACTGTCGGCAGCCTCGGCGGTGTCTCGCGTTCATTCCGCAGCGTCAACGAGGCCGGCTTCAACGGTTTTCAGCTCGGCATCGACGCCGGCCTCTACAACATCAACGGCACCGGCTGGACCGCCAATCTCGGCGTCCATGGCGGCAAGGTCGATGCCAAGGTCACGACGCCCGATACGCGCCTCGAGGTCGAGCAGCCCTTCTATGGCCTCTATGGCGCGGTCCGGAGCGGCTCGGGCTTCGCCCTCGACGTGCTGGTGCGGCGGGACAATTTCGACCTGAAGCTGAATTCCGCCTCGGCCGGTATCACCAATGCGAAGTTCAAGGCGGATGGCTGGAGCGGCCTGGCCTCGATGAGCCAGCGCTTCAACATCACCGACAGCATCTATATCGACCCCTCCGTCGCGCTGCTCTATTCGCGTGCCGAGGTCGACCTGCTGCGGACGCTGCAGGCCAATGTCAGTTGGCAGCCGATCGAGAGCGTCACCGGCCGCTTTGGCGTGCAGCTCGGCACCTTCATCCAGCCCACTGAGACGATTGTGCTCGCGCCCTATATCGCGGCCAGCGTCTGGCGCGAATTCGCCGGCAAGAGCAAGGCGTCAGGCGAGATCGGCGGCCTGAGCTTCCCGACGACCACGGACCGGGTCGGGACCTATGGCCAGTTTAGCGCGGGTATGGCCGTCTCCTCGACGACTCCCGGCCTGTCGGGCTTCGTGCGCGCCGATCTGCGCTTCGGCGAGCGGATCGAGGGCTACGCCTTCAATGGCGGGCTGCGCTACCAGTTCTGAGCGGTTCCAGATCCGCCTCGAGATGACGGCCGCGCCCCTGCGCGGCCGTTTGCTTTTCGCATGAGTTGCGAACCTTGTGCCGTATCAGGCGTTTCCTCCGGTGGAGGACAGTGCATGATCGATTTGCTCCGACACAGCGCCGCCGATCCAGGCGGCACGCCGGCGGCGCCGAACCCGCCGCCCGAGGCGCCACCCCTGATGCCGACCGAGATTCCACCGGCGCCTCCGGTCGAATCGCCGCCGGACGAGGCGCCGGCCGGCATCCCGGCCGAGCCGCCTCCGGAATTGCCGCCGAATGGGCCGCCCGAGGGCCCTCCGATGACGCCGATCGAACTGCCGCCCGGCAGCGCTCCGCGTCAGCCGCAGGAATAGCGCCGCGCCCTCAGACCGGGGGCGCCTCGCCGCTGCCGATGTCCCAGTAGAGCCCGGCCATCAGCGTCAGGCCCTCGCGAGCGATCGTGACGGGAAGGTGCTCGTCCGGCGCATGCTGCGAGCAGCCGGGATAGGAATGCGGCACCCAGATCGTGCGCAGGCCAAGCACATCCGCGAAGATGTCGTTGGGCAGCGAGCCGCCGAGATTGGGCAGGAGGGCCGGCTTCTTGTTGGTGCTCTTGGCGATCGAAGCGAGGGCGAAATCCACCCAGGGGTCTTCCGGGTCGAGCCGGGTCGCGCCGAAGATCGCCTCGCGCGCCAGCGAGACTTCAACCATCGGGAAGCCGTTGCGCTGCAGGTGGCGGCGCAAGGCCGGCACGATATCGTTCTGGTCGATGCCGACGACGAAACGCAGCTGGCAGCGCGCCCAGGCGCTCGGTGGCACGGCGTTGACCGGCGTCTCCGGCACGCCGGATTTCATTGCCAGCACGTCGAAGGAGCACCAGCCGAAGACCTGCTCGGCCGGGGTCAGGCCGGGCTCGCCCCAGTCGGGGTCGATCGCCGGGCCGTCCGGGCCACCATCGATCTCGCAGCCGACCAGTGCCTTGCTGACGGCGGCGGGCAACTCCTTGGGCACCCATTCATGGATGCGGATCTGGCCGCTGGGGGAGGTGATCGAGGCGATGGCGTGGGCGAGCTGGATCGCCGGATCGGAGAGGATACCGCCCCAATTGCCGGAATGGTGGCCGCCTTCGCGCGCGACGATCGAGAGATCGAAGGTGACGCCGCCACGCGCGCCGAGGAAAACCGTCGGCCGCTCCGCATTGAGGCGCGGCCCGTCGGAGGCGATCAGCACATCGGCCTTGAACAGCTCCTTCTGCTCGCTGCAGAGCTCGCGCAGGCCGGGAGAGCCCGATTCCTCGCCCATCTCGATCAGGTATTTGACGTTGAAGCCGAGCTTGCCGCGGGTTTCGAGAACGGCGCGCAGGGCGTTGATGTTGATGACGTGCTGGCCCTTGTTGTCGACGACACCGCGGCCGTACCAGCGACCGTCCTTCTCGACGAGCCGCCAGGGCGAGAGCCCTTCGCTCCATTGCGCGTCGAGCCCGCGGATGACGTCGCCATGGCCATAGCCGAGGATCGTCGGCAGGGCCGGGTCCTCGATGCGGGTGGCGAGCAGGAAGGGCCCGCGCGACAGCGGGTGGGTCAGCGTCTGGCAGGCGAAGCCGAGCCCTTCCAGCAGCGGGCGCATCTCGGTTTCGAGATATTCCGCGAGGACGGGGGCACGGTCGGGGTTCTGGCTCTCGGTCGGCATGGCGACGAGGCGGGCGAGATCGCTCTTGAAGCTGCCGGAGTCGAAATAGTCTTGCGCATGCGCGATGGCCTGGGCGCGGGTCATGGGTGGTCTCCGTTTAGCGGCAGAAAGGGTCGATGGAATCAAACATTGCGGGGTGGCGAAAGCGCGTCGCGCAGGCCGTCTCCGGCGAGGTTGATCGCGAAGATCAGCAGCGCCAGCGCAGAGCCCGGCAAGGCGATAAGCCAGAAGCCGAAGAACATGTAGGCCTTCGCCTCGGAGATCATCAAACCCCAGGAGGGCAGCGGCGGCTGCACGCCGAGGCCGAGGAAAGAGAGCGCGGCTTCCAGCAGGATCGCGCTCGCGGCCTCCAGGGTCGCGACCACGATGAGGTGCGGCATGACGTTGGGCAGCACCTCCTTCAGGATGATGCGCAGCGTCGAGGCGCCCGAGGCTTGGGCCGCCGCGATATAGTCGAGCGAGCGCACCTGCTGGGTCGCGCTGCGCATCACCACGGCAAAGCGGTCCCATTTCAGCAGGCCGAGCACCAGGATCACGACCCAGAGCGAAGAGCCGATGATGGCGACGACGGCGAGCGCGACCAGGATCACCGGCATGGCGAGCCGCGTCGTCACCATGAATGTGACGGCAAGGTCGGTGCGGCCGCCGAAATAGCCGGCGAGCAGGCCCATGGTCGCGCCGATCAACCCCGACAAGATCACCACGCTGATGCCGATTAGCAGCGAGATGCGGGCGCCATAAAGCAGCCGCGAGAGATAGTCGCGGCCGAGCGGGTCGGTGCCGAGCGGATGGGCCCAGTTGCCCTTGTCGTACCAGAAGGGCGGGATGTTGCGGGCCGTGAGGTTCTGGACATAGGGGTCGTGCGGGGCGAGCACGGGCGCAAGCACGGCGATTGCGATGAAGCAGGCCAGCAGGCTAAGCCCGATCAGCAGCGTCGTCTGCGAGAGCATGCGCTGCAGCAGGCTCTTGCCCTGGGGCAGGGCGGTGGGCCGCGGGAGGGCGAGGGGGGCGTCGCTCATCTTGGAATACCCTGCATCTCAGGACACCCTGATGCGTGGATCGAGCCAGGCATTGGCGATGTCGGCCGCGAGCGTCAGCAGAACATAGACCGCCGAGAGCAGCATCACGACCATCTGCATGACCGGGAAGTCCTTGTAGGTGATGCTCTGATAGGCGAGATAGCCCAGCCCATCGAGCGCGAAGATCGTCTCGATCACCACCGAGCCGCCGAGCAGGAAGCCGAGCTGCACGGCGGTCAGCGCCACGACCGGCACGAGCGCGTTGCGCAGCGCATGGGTGAAGACGACCTTGCGCGGCGAGACGCCCTTGGCGCGGGCGGTGCGGATGTAGTCGGCGGAGAGTACCTCGATCATGCCGGCGCGGATCAGGCGCATGAAAGCCGGCGCCGCGTAGTAGCCGAGCGCGATCGTCGGCATGACGTAGTGCTGCCAGCTCTGCGAGCCGGAGACCGGGAGCCAGCGCAGCGTGATCGAGAACAGCATGACGAGGCATAAGGCGAAGAAGAAATTTGGCAGGGCCTGGCCGACGACGGCGATGGCGAGCGCGAGCCGGTCGATCCAGCTATTGGCATAAACCGCCGCCAGTACGCCGAGCGGGATCGAGATCGCCAGCGCGAAGACGAGCGAGCTCAGGCCGAGGATCAGCGTGGCCGGGAGCTTGGAGAAGACGAGAGCCGCGACATCGGTCTTGAAATAGATCGAGGTGCCGAAATCGCCCTGCAGCGTCCGCCAGAGCCAGTCGAGATACTGGATGATGATGGGGCGGTTGAGGCCGTAAGTCTCGCGGATCAGGTCGATATCAGCCTGCTGCGCGCCTTCGCCGGCGATCGCGACTGCGACATCGCCGGAGAGGCGCAGCAGGATGAAAGCCAGCGCCGACACCGTCAGCGCGACGAGAACGGCGAGGCCGAGGCGTTTGAGGATGAAGCCTAGCAAGGGGTGGGTCCCTGCGCTTTGAGAATCGTCGGCATGCAAACTCCTTCCGACGCGAGACCGTCATTGCAAGGAGCGCAGCGACGACGCAATCCAGGGGCCGCGCGCGACCTTCTGGATTGCTTCGCTACGCTTGCAATGACGGCGAGAGGTTGGGGGCTGGGTCGAGCTTACTTCCAGCCCATTTCCCAGAACCGCACCATCTCGTCGGGATAGGCCTTGAAGCCGAGATCCTTGCTGGCGACGTAGTAGACCGGCAGCGAGTAGAGCGGCACGGCATAGGCCTTGTCGGCGATGATCTTCAGCGCTTCCTGATAGGCCGCCTTGCGGATATCGGGCGCGACCGAGTTGTTGCCCTTGTTGAGCAGGTCGCGAACGGTTGCGTCCTTGGTGATGTCCTCGGTGCGGAAGGCGAAATAGTTCGGCGTGTTGGCCGAGACGTCGTTGACCGAGAAGGAACCCCAGGTCTGGTGGGTCAGGTTGGCCTTGTTGGTGCTGATGACCTCGCGCATCGCGGCATATTGCAGGAAGCGCAGATTGGTCTTGATGCCGACCTGCTGGAGATAGCCGATCAGCGCCTCGGTCTGGTTGCGCTCGCGATAGGCGACGATATCGAGCGTCAGGTCCTTGACGCCGGCCTCGGCGAGCAGGGCCTTGGCCTTGGCGGGATCATAGGGGTAGCGCGCCGCGCCTTCGTCGGTGCAGCCGAACTGCGAGGGGAAGCAGATCGTGTTGAGGACGCGCGAGCCCTCGCCAACGATGTTCTTGACCATCGCCTCGCGGTCGATGGCGTGGTTGATCGCCTTGCGGACGCGCTCGTCCTTCAGCGCCGGAGCCGGTGTGTTCTCCAGCGAATTGATCTGCATGAAGACGATGCGCATCGTCTCGCCGGAGACGACCTGCAGCGTCGGCACGGCCTTGAGCTGGTCGGCCTGGTCCTTGGGGACATGCATGATCAGGTCGACGCCGCCCGACAGCGCCTCGGCCATCTGGGTCTGGCGATCAGGGATGAAGCGGATCTCGATCTTGCCGATCTTGCCGGACTTCTTCGGCGAATCCTTGAAGTAGTCCTTGTTGGCTTCGAGCGTGATCGACTTGCCCGGCACGTAATTGGTGACTTTGTAGGGGCCCGAGCCGACCGGCTTCTCGTTCTGGCCCTTGGGGCCGACCTTCTCGTAATAGGTGTTGGGATGGATCACGACCGGTCCGGCGAGATATTCGATTGCGGCTGGGAAGATCTCCTTGGTCGTGACGCGGACCCTGTATTTGTCGAGCTTCTCGGCCTTCTCGATCCAGTTGACGTTGCCTTGGGTGACGACCTTGTTCTCGGGCTTGGCGATGAAGTTCAGCGTGTAGACGACGTCGTCGGCATCGAACTCCTCGCCATTGTGAAACTTGACGCCCTCGCGCAAATCGAACTCGATCGTCTTGTCGTCGACCTGCTTCCAGCTCTTGGCGAGCTGGCCCTTGTACTCGTTGGTGTCGGGGTCGCGGTAGATCAGCGTGTCCCAGACATTGGCGCCGATGATCACGCCGATACGGACATTGTTGAAGAACGGATCGACGTTCTCGGGCGCCTGATCATAGGCGAAGCGGACGGTGTTGGCGGCCTTCTGGGCGAGTGCGGGGCTGGACACCGTCGCCACAAGCGCGGTCGAAGCCAGCATCAGCGCGCAAGCCTTGGCTATCAATGTCATTCTTCGGTCCCCTCGAAGCGGTTTGCGGCGTCGCGGCTTTGCCGTCGCTGCCGTTCCTTTGTGCGGAAACAAATCTGCCCAAGGATTGCGCTTGCCGCCATAAGAATGAATCGAACGGATCGTTGCCGTTTGGGCATGGGACGGCTACAGGCGTTCCCATGCAGTCATCAGCCCTGCGATATTTCCTCGAGGTGGCGCGGACCGGCTCGGTCAGCGCGGCGGCCCAGCGCCTGCGCGTAGCGGCGTCGGCGGTCAGCCGGCAGGTCTCCAATCTCGAGAAGGAGCTCGACGCGCTGCTGTTCGAGCGGCGCGCGCGCGGCATGATCCTGACCCAGGCCGGAGAGACGCTGGCCGCCTATGCGCAGCGCCTGGCGCTGGAGAGCGAGCAGGTCGTCAGCGAAATCCGCGAACTCAACAGCGCCGACAAGGGGCTGATCCGGCTCGGCGTCACTGAGGGCCTGGCGATCAGCTTCATTCCCGAGATGATCCACGCCTTCCGCAAGCGGCATACGGAGGTCGCTTTCGACGTCAAGGTGATGTCGCCGCTGGTGGTGACGGAACAGGTGCGGATGGGCTCGGTCGATATCGGTGCGACCTTCGTGCTGACCTCCGAGCGCGGCATCACGACCCATTGGCAGCGCGCGGTCCCGACCTATGCCTATGTCGCCTCGAACCACCCGCTGCTGGCGCGGGCGCCGGTCAGCATGGAGGAGGTCTTCGCCTATCCGATCGCGATGCTCGATGGCGAGGCGACGGTGCGCAAGGTCATGGACATTCATTGCGCGGCGCGGGGACTGACGCTGGACCCGGTACTGACCTCGACCAATGTCACCAGCGTGCTGCATTTCTGCCGGCTCGGTGGGGCGATAACCTTCGCCAGCAGCATTGCCTTCGGGGCTTCGGAACGCGACGGCTCGCTCGTCGCATTGCCATTGAAGGATGCCGAGATGCCCTCGCGCAGCCTGCAATTGCAAACCATGTCGGGCCGTGTCCTGCCGCGGCTGGTGACGAATTTCCTGGCGCTCCTGGCGCAGGAGCTGGAGAGCGTCGACAGGCTTACGCCGGCGGCGGGGCGAGGCTCGGGGCTTGCGGCGCCCGCCATGGGCATGGCAACGCAGACGGCATGACTTCAATCTCCGGGACGCAGGCCGACGGCGCCGCCCTGATGGTACCGCACGCCCATCAGATCGTGGCGCGCGACGCTATTCTCGCGGCGCGCGCCAAGGGCGCGCCTGGCTTCCTGCTCGGCGACCTGACCGGGCTCGGCAAGACGCTGTCGGCCTGGCTCGCGCTCTCGGCGATGCCGGAGGATGACATATTGGTGATCTGCCCGAAGGGGGCGATCCCGCAATGGCGGCGGACGATGGCGCTCTCGGGCCTGCCGGCGAAACGCGTCACGCTGATGAATTTCGAGCGGACGAAGTCGCTGTTGGCAGCCCCGGCCGACAGCAAGAAGCGCTCGACCCGGGCGAAGAACAACGAGCTCGCCAAGCATGGTGCGCCCAAGCGCGTCTGGCCGCTCGTCGTGATCGACGAGGCCCACCGCATCCGCAACCCGAATTCGCAGCAGGGGCTGGTCTGCCGGCAGATGGCGGCGGCCGCGCGCTTCACGATCTATATGAGCGCCACCGCCGGCCAGTCGCCGCATGAGCTCTCCTATCTCGGGCCACTGCTGGCGCGCGCGGCGGGCATGCCGAGCGCCGATCTCGACGGGTTTCGCGTGCTGATGAAGCAACTCAAGATGGGCAGGGCGAAAGGGCGCTGGAAGAACTGGAGCTGGGAGCCCAACGAGGCCGATCGCAAGGTGATGGCGGCCTTGCTCTATCGCAGCGAGCGCGCCATCGGCCTGCGCCGCCGGCCCGAAGAGATCGCGGGCTGGCCGGAGGTGCAGCGTGAGCTTGCGCCGGTGGCGTTGGATAGCGCGGCGCGCAAGCTCTATGACGCGACCTGGCGCGAATTCCGGCGCGAATTGGGGCTGGCCGGGGGGAGCACGCGCAAGCCGCAGGGCTGGGCGGCCGATCTGCGCTTCCGCCAGAAGGCGAGCCTGCTGCGGATTCCGGGAACGGTCGATTTCTGCGACGATCTGCTTGGCAATGACGAGCAGGTCGCGGTGTCGGTCGCTTTCCTCGAGACCAGCGCCATGCTGGCCGAGTCCTTGCGCGGGCGCGGCTGGACGGTCGGAGAGATCAATGGCGAGCGCTCCGGCGCGGTCAATGAAGAGACGAGGCTTTCCTTCCAGACCGGCCGGCTCGATGCGGTGATCTTCACCGTGACGGAATCGATCTCGCTGCATCGCGGCGAGATGCCGGGCGGCGAGCGCGAGCGTTCGCTGGTGATCCATGACATGCGCCACTCGGCGATCCAGCTCCAGCAGATCGAGGGGCGCTGCCACCGTGACGGCCAGCATGCGACGATCTTCTATGCCTATGCCGAGGACACGGTCGAGGAGGCGGTCGCCGGCACCGTGATCGCGCGTATGGCGGCAATGGAGGGGCTGGCAGGCGACGATACGCGCATGCTGGAGGCGATTGCGGGCATCGTCGAAGCGCGGGCGGCCGCGTAGCTGCGGCTGCCGAGCGCCTCACTGTCATTGCGAGGAGCGAAAGCGACGAAGCAATCCAAAGGGACTACGCGAGACTCCTGGATTGCTTCGCTTACGCTCGCAATGACGGATAGTGCGTCATGCTTCCTCGCGCGGCAGGCCGAGATGGCGCAGCCTTGCCTGCACGGTTGCATCGTCCAGCAACTGCCCTGCCTCGCCATCCAGCCGATGCCGCCAGTTCGGTTTCTCCGTCGTCGTGCCCGGCACGTTGGGCTGCGTCCTGATGCCGAGCGCGTCCTCGATCGGCAGCATTTTCAACGTGCAAGGCGTCCGGGCGATGTAGCGGATCGCAGCGTCGACCACCGGGTCTGTGTCGTCGGGACCGGGTCGCTCGCCCTCGACCAGCCCGGCATTCTGGAAGGCGCCCCAGAGCACGCCGCGATCCCAGGCGCGCAGATTGTCCTGGTCGATGCCGTCGTCGCTGGGGTCGATATCGGTTCCGGCCCACCAGCCGGCGGTCGGCGGCAGGTCATGGGTCGTGGTCAGGGCGACCGCACCGGCATCCCATTGTTCCGGCGGCACATAGCTGTGCTCAGTCTTCTCGAAGCGCAGCACGCGCAGGCCGGCAACGCCCTGCGCGCGCAGATCGTCGCGAAAGCCGTTCGGGAGCGTGCCGAGATCCTCGCCGATGACGATCGCGCTGTGCCGCCAGGATTCGAGCGCGATCAGGCGAAACAGTGTCTCCGAGGGGAAGCTGACATAGGCGCCGTCAAGCGCACCCGCGCCTTCGGGGATCAGCCAGAGCCTGCTCATGCCCATGACATGGTCGATCCGGATGCCGCCGACATAGCGCAGGCTCGCGCGCAGCGTCTCGATGAAGGGCGCAAAGCCTGATGCAGCGAGGCCGCGCGGCGAGAAGGTGGTCAGGGCCCAGTTCTGCCCCTCCGCCGCATAATAGTCGGGCGGTGCGCCGATGCTGAGGCCGCCCAACACCTCATGCTGGCGGCTCCAGGCGTGGCTGCCGGAGCCGTCCATGCCGATGGCGAGATCGGCGATGAGCCCGACATTCATGCCGTTCTCGCGGCAGACCCGCTGAGCCTCGCCATAGGAACGGCCCGTCAGCCATTGCAGGAAGATCTGATAGGCGACCTCGTCCTGATGCTCGGCGGCGAAGGCAGCGACTTCGGGGCTGTCGGGATCGCGATAGGCCAGCCGCCAGTCGCGCCAGTTCCTGAGGCCCGGATCGCGGCGCAGCTCAGCCGTGTGCAAGACCTCGAAGACGGCATGGGCCTTCAGAAGTGGCGAGGCCTCAGCCAGATGGCGTTCGAAATCGGCTCGCGGAGCCTCGGCAGCGCAGGCGGGATCGTGCAGGGCATCGAACAGCGCACGCAGCAGCGTCCAACGCTGCGCAGTCGCGGCAAGCCAGTCGACCTGGGGCAGGGATCCAAGCTTCGCCATCTCGTCGGCGAGGCCGAGCTTCGCGATCACATCCTGGATCAGCTCGCCTGGAAGCACGGCCGCAGGGTCGGCGTGAAGCGGATTGTAGAACAGGCGCGTGGAGGGTGAGTAGGGGCTGAAGAGAGCGGGTTCGGCTCCATAAAGCGAATGGACCGGACTGATCGCCAACGCATCGGCTCCCCGCCTGGCGGCGCTGCGGCCCAAGGCCGCGACGCCGGCGAAGTTGCCGATGCCGCCATCGCCGGCTGTTCGCAGCGAATAGGTCTGCGCCGCCAGCCCCCAGCCGGGGGCGCCCGCATTAAGGTCGGCGAAGGTGATACAGCGCTCGGGGGCGGTCGCAATTGAGAAATCGCCCTCCGAGGTCCGGACGATATGATAGCCGGGCTCGGCGAAGGCCGGCAGGGTCAAAGCGCCGTCATAGCCCTCCTCGGAGGTCACGACGCGATGCGCGCCGCCTTCCAGCACGATCTCGACCGTCGTCCCGCCGGGTGCGCTCAGTGGCAAGCTGACCGGCTGGCCGACACGCGCCGTGGTGAAGCGCGAGGTTGCTGCCGCATTCACGCCGCTCTCCAGCATCGAGAGCGAGTTGCGCAGGGTTGAATCGCTATCGGCCGGCAGGCCAAGCGCCGACAGGATGGCGCGCAGGCTCTCGGGTGTAACCGCGCGCTCCGCCCCGGTCTGGTCTGTCCAATGCGGCGCGACGCCGGCCTTGGCCGCAAGCTGGCGCAGGGTTTCGTCGCTCATCGAAGTCTCCGCGGGCGAGTTGTCACGGCGTTAGGCTTTTGACCCTGCCGCTTATCCTCATAATTGCACCGTCATCCCGGACCCGAGGGTTCGTCCGGGATGACGGCGCTGTGTTTGGAAGGCTAAGCATCATCCCTAGCTGCCTGCCGCATCGTGCTCGAGCACGAGCAGGCCAAGCGGCGGCAAGGTCAGCGACAGGCTCTGGCGCTGGCCATGCCGGGAGGTAGAACTGGTTCTGCATTGCCCGCCATTACCGATATCGGCGCCGCCATAGATGCCAGCATCGCTGTTGAGCCGTTCGCGCCAGAGACCGGGCGCTGCGACGCCGATGCGATAATCATGGCGCGGGACCGGTGTCATATTGGCCACCACCAGCAGCGGTGGCGCCCCGTCTCCGGCCGAGCGGGTGAAGGCGAAGACGCAGTTGGCGCTATCGTCGGCGATCAGCCAGGCGAAGCCTTCGGGCGCATGGTCGAGGCGGTGGAGGGCGGGGGTCGAACGGTAGAGCGCGTTGAGATCGCGAACGAGTTGCATTGCGCCGCGGCGTCGCGCGTCATCGGGGTGCGGCCAGGGGAAGGGAGCGTCGACGTTCCACTCGTCCTGCGCTCCGAACTCGCAGCCCATGAAGAGCAGCTTCTTGCCGGGATGACTCCACATCAGCGCCAAGCAGAGGCGCAGGTTCGCGAAACGCTGCCAGTCGTCGCCCGGCATGCGCGAGAGCAGCGAGCCTTTGCCGTGCACGACCTCGTCATGCGAGATCGGCAGCATGAAATTCTCGGAGAAGGCGTAGAGCAGCCCGAAGGTGACGTCGTCCCCGTGATGGCCGCGATGGATCGGATCGCGTGCGAAATAGCGCAGCGTGTCGTGCATCCAGCCCATGTTCCATTTGAAATGGAAGCCCAGCCCGCCATGGTGGACCGGCGAGGTGACGCCAGCCCAGGCGGTCGATTCCTCGGCGATGCTGACCGCGCCGCGCCCGCGCGCGCCGATCAGCGTGTTGAGCTCCTGGAAGAAGCTGACGGCCTCCAGATTCTCGCGGCCACCATATTGGTTGGGCACCCATTCGCCCGGCAGGCGGCTATAGTCACGATAGAGCATCGAGGCGACTGCATCGACACGCAGGCCATCGAGATGGAAGGTCTCGACCCACCACAGCGCCGAGGCGATCAGGAAGCCGCGCACCTCGCGCCGGCCGACATTGTAGATCAGCGTGTTCCAGTCGCGGTGGAAGCCCTCGCGCGGATCCTCGTGCTCGTAGAGCGCGCTGCCGTCGAAGCGGGCGAGCCCGTGCTCGTCGGAGGGGAAATGCGCCGGCACCCAGTCGAGGATCACGCCGATGCCGGCGGCATGGCAGCGATCGACGAAGCGGGCGAAGGCCTCGGGCGGGCCAAGCCGCGCGGTCGGGGCGTACATCCCCAGCGGCTGGTAGCCCCAGGAGCCTCCGAAAGGATGCTCGGTGATCGGCATCAGTTCGACATGGCTGAAGCCCATATGCTGGAGATAGGGGATCAGCCGGTCGACTGCCTCGTCCCAGGAGCCCATCTGGCCCCATTCCGTGCGCAGCCAGGAGCCGACATGGATCTCGTAGCAGGCCATCGGCTCTGCCATCGGGTGGGCGCGCTCGCGATGCGCGAGCCAGGCTTCGTCGCTCCAGTTGAACTCGGCGGGAGCGGCGACGACGGAGCCGGTGCGCGGCGGCGCCTCGGTACGGCGGGCCAGCGGGTCGGCCTTCCAGGGCAGGCGTTCGCCCGAGGCCGCGATGATCGCGTATTTATAGACCGCGCCCGCCTCGACGCCGGGGATGAACAGCTCCCAGACGCCTGGGCCGAGCCTGCGGCGCATCGGATGGCGGCGGCCGTCCCAACTGTTGAAATCGCCGACGACCGCGACATGGGAGGCGTTGGGAGCCCAGACGGCAAAGAGCGCGCCCTCGACGCCGTCGATCGTGCGCAGATTGGCGCCAAGCCGCGTCGCGAGGTCGAAATGGCGGCCCTCGGCGAAGAGATAGATGTCGTCTTCGGAGAGCAGCAGGCCGAAGCTGTAGGGATCGGCGCTTTCGGTGATGCCGCCCGGCCAGGCCGCGCGCAATCGGTATGGCCCCTCAGCAGGGGCAGGCGCCTCGAACAGGCCAGTGCCCTGGCCGATCATGGCAATAGCGTCGCGGCCTTCGCCGAGGATTAGCTCGACATAGTTCGCGCCGGGCAGGAAGGCGCGCACGACGATGACGTCGCCCACGGTATGGCGGCCCAGCACGGCGAAGGCATCGGGGTGGCGGCCCTCTTCCAGAAGGGCGAGATCGCGCGCCGGTAGGCTGGGGAGGCGGAGCGGAATCTGGCGCGTCATCTATCCTGGTCCCATCGTGAACCGAATCCCGCTGATGGCGCGGAATTCTCGATGATGCAACGCAACAGAGTCACCTTGCGTTCCGCGCTGGGGAGATTGTGTTCGGTGCCGCGCTGGACATGGAACCAAGCTTTGCAATTGCGGTTGTCACACGGCGCGAGCGGCGTGTGAAAGGGAGACATGCGATGAGCCGAGAACAGATCGTTCGTGACACCGCCTATGCGATCTGGGAGGCGGAGGGAAAGCCCGAGGGGCGCGATCTGGCGCATTGGCGGCAGGCAGAAGCGCGCGTCGCCGAGAGCGCAGCTGCGAAAGCCAAGCCCGAGAAAGCCAAGCCCGCGAAAACCATGCCCGCGGCCAAGGGCAAGGCGCCCGTCTCCGTTGCAAAGTCCTCTGCCAAAGCCGCGCCTCCCGACAAGACGGCCACGTCGGCGAAGAAAGGCTGAACGAGGACGTGCGGTAGGCCTGTGTCCGGCGAGCAAAAGAGCGGGTGAACTCAAGCCGCGAGCGCCCTGGCATAGACATCGGCATAACGATGGGTCGGGCGTGCCCAGTCAAAGCGCTTGGCCATGGCGTGCTCGCGCATCTGCTTGAAGGCCCGCTTCGTCTTGAACGCTTGCAAGGCACGCGTTACGGCCGAGGTCAGCCCGGCGCCGGTCGGCGAGGAGAACAGGAAGCCGGAGAGCCCGTCCTCGATGGTGTCGACCAATCCCCCGGTGCGATAGGCGATCGGCAGCGTGCCGAAGCGTTGGGCGTACATCTGGCTCAAGCCGCAGGGCTCGAAGCGCGATGGCATCAGCAGGAAATCGCTGGCGGCGAAGATGCGCCGCGCCTCGGCATCGTCGAAGCCGATGCGGGCGGCGATGGCGTGCGGATTCTGCCGGGCGAGCCGCTCGATCGCGTCCTCCAATCGCGGCTCCCCGCGCCCGGTGACGATGAGCTGGCCGCCATTGGCGACGATGGTCTCGGCTGCCTCGATCGACAGGTCGATGCCCTTCTGGTGGACGAGGCGGGAAATGATCGAGAAGAGCGGCCCGCGCGATTGCGGCAGGTCGAAGGTCTGGCGGATATCGGTCGCGTTTTTCTGTTTCCACTGGCGAATTAGCTGCGTACGCGCCTTTTCTCCGGCGATCGGCGAGATCCAGCTATCGTCGATGCCGTTGACGATGCCGGTCAGGCGGCCTTCGTCCATTCGTGTCTTGAGCAGGCCTTCAAGGCCGCAGCCATGCTCGGCAGTGGTGATCTCACGGGCATAGGTCTCGCTCACCGTCGTGATATGTGAGCCGTAGTAGATGCCGGTCTTCAAGAAGGAGATCTTGCCGTGGAACTCGGCGCCGTTGACCGAGAAGGCGAGATCGGGGATGCCGAGCGCCGCCATGCGGGCCGGCTGGTAGAGCCCCTGATAGGCCAGGTTGTGGATGGTCAGGATCGAGGGCGTGCTGAGCCCCTTCCAGCGCAGATAGCCCGGCGCCAAGGCTGAGGGCCAGTCGTTGACGTGGATGATGTCGGGCTTCCAGTTCGGATCGGCTTCGCCGGCCGCGATCTCGGCCGCCGCCAATGACAGCCTGGCGAAGCGGATATCGTTGTCGGTGAAGTCGCCGCCCGCGAAGGGGCCATAGGGAGAGCCTTCGCGGTCATAAAGCTCGTCGCAGAGCACGGCGTAGATCGTGAGCCCGTCTGGCGTGTTGAACCGGCCGAGCGACCAGGGCGGCAGGTTCGCCGTGCGCGGCATTTGCGCGACGATGTCCATGGCCGGCCTGGCGGCACGAACCTTCCTGAAGCCGGGGATGAGTACGCGGACATCGCAGAGCGCGCGCAATTGGCGCGGCAGGGCCGAGGAGACCTCGCCCAAGCCGCCGGCCTTGATGAAGTCGCCCATCTCCGAGGTGACGAAGAGAAGCCTTGTGGTGGCCGGCAGGGCGGAGCGTGGATCGGGGGCTCCGTCCTTGACTGCCGCAGCGTAGGTCAAGGCGTGGCCGGAGGTTGCGGAACTGGTGTCAATCACGGCCTGCATAGGCACTTCGGACATCGTCGCAATTCCCGCCTGAACGCTGATTTGAGAACACTTCGAAAAGATTAAAGTTCCATGTTGCAATGCAAAATATTAATGCAAATTCCGGGCCGACCTCCGGGAACTGCTGGGGCGGCGGAGGCGTTGCAGATTTCGCGGCAGGTGTAACGCGCGATGCGGCGGATAAGGAGCAGCTGCCGCTGCGACCGCCGTCGCGCCTGGTCTGCCAAGAGGGCAGGCATGCGAGAGGGGCGGGCATGCAAGAGGGCAGACATGGCTGACAATAATGGCGCGCGCTTCGATGTCGAGGCTGGGCAGGCGGGCGATCTGGGTGCTGCCTTCGACGGAGACGGCACGAATTTCGCGCTGTTTTCAGCGTCTGCCGAGCGCGTCGAACTTTGCCTTTTCGATGAGAGCGGGCAGAGCGAGATCGCCCGCATCACTCTGCCGGAATACACCAATGAGGTCTGGCACGGCTATTTGCCGGGCGTAAGGCCAGGGCAACGCTACGGCTATCGCGTCCATGGCCGTTTTGCGCCGGAAGAGGGCCATCGCTTCAACCCCAACAAGTTGCTGCTCGACCCCTATGCCAAGGAATATGCCGGCGATATCGCCTGGAATGACGCCCATTACGGCTATGACGTCAACGCCGAGGTCGACAAGGATCTGAGCTTCAGCGAACTCGACAGCGCGTCGTTCACGCAAAAATGCGTCGTTTGCGATCTGCTAGCCGATCCGGAGGCGCCGGCCAGGCCGTTGATTCCGTGGGATCGGACGATCTTCTACGAAACCCATGTGCGCGGTTTCACCAAGCTGCATCCGGCGGTGCCCAAGGACATGCGCGGAACTTTCGACGGGCTCGGGCAACAGGCAGTCGTCGACTACATCAAGAGCCTTGGCGTGACCTCGGTCGAGCTTCTGCCGGTCCATGCCTATCTCGACGACCACCATCTCGTCGCCAAGGGCCTGACCAATTACTGGGGCTACAACACGATCGGCTTCTTCGCGCCCGAGCAGCGCTATGAGGGGCGGGCTGGATTGGCGTCCTTCCGCGAGATGGTGCGGCGCTTCCACGATGCCGGGCTCGAGGTCATTCTCGATGTCGTCTACAACCACACCGCCGAGGGCAACGAGCTCGGCCCGACGCTCTCCTTCAAGGGCATCGACAACCTCTCCTATTACCGCACAATGCCCGACGAGGCGCGCTTCTACATCAACGACACCGGCACCGGGAATACGGTCAACACCAGCCATCCGCGCGTGCTGCAGATGGTGCTGGATTCGCTGCGCTACTGGACTGAGGTGATGGAGGTAGACGGGTTCCGCTTCGACCTCGGCACCATCCTGGGCCGTGAGCCGCACGGCTTCGACCAGCGCGGCGGCTTTTTCGATGCGATGGGCCAGGATCCGGTTCTGCGCAACGTCAAGCTCGTGGGGGAGCCCTGGGACATCGGGCCGGGGGGCTATCAGGTCGGTGGTTTTCCGCCCGGCTGGGCCGAGTGGAACGACAAGTATCGGGACACCACGCGGGCCTATTGGAAGAGCGAGGAGGGCATCATCCGCGATCTCGCGGCGCGCGTGACGGGTTCGGGCGATGTCTATGATCTGCGCGGGCGCCGGCCTTGGTCGAGCGTCAACTTCATTACCGCTCATGATGGCTTCACGCTGAACGATGTCGTCTCCTACAACGAGAAGCACAATGACGCGAATGGCGAGGACAACAAGGACGGTCACGGGCATAACCTGTCCTTCAATTTCGGCGTGGAGGGACCGACCGATGACGAGAGCGTCATTGCCGCCCGCGAACGCCAGAAGCGCAATCTGCTCGCGACCCTGCTGCTCTCGCATGGCACGCCGCTGATCCTGGCCGGTGACGAGCTCGGCCATTCGCAGGATGGCAACAACAACGTCTACTGCCAGGACAACGAACTCGCCTGGATCAAATGGGACGAACTGACCGAGCGCGACAAGGCGCTGACCGCGTTCGTGCAGCGCGTCACCAGCTTGCGCGCAGAGCACGCGATCTTCCGTCGCGCCAGCTTCCGCGACGGCTGCGTGCTGCGCTGGGTCAACCCGGCCGGCGGCGACCAGCAAGAGGAGCATTGGGACGATGAGGGCGTGCGCGCCATCGGCCTCCTGATGCACATGCCAGACGTCGAGCAAGGTGGCGACGAGGCTCTGATCCTGTTCAATGCCTTCGACGGTGAGGTGGTGTTCAAGTTGCCGGTGCGGGTGAAGCAGGGGGCCTGGTCGGTTGTGCTCGACACAGAGACGGGTCCGGGTTCGGACGAGGGACGCAAGGGCTTGAAGGCCGAGAGCGAACTAACGCTCTCGGCAAGGTCTCTGATCGTCCTGATGTAAGCGAGCGCCCAAGCCGATCTGATCAGGGATTCTCAGGTCTGCGCGGAGTTTATCCTTGGGCCGATCGAATATCGGACCCGAGGGCTTCGCCTGGGAATGACGGCGTAGTTCAGGAGACCTCTGCGAACAGCGAAACGCTGCGTGGCGGCAGCTGGGCTGCTTCTGCGGCAGAGGAGCTGCAGAAGACCTGACGCCAGGCTCTTCCCGCCAAGGCGTCCGGCGGCGTAAATATCGCCGGTTCGTGTCGGCGATTGAACGCGATCAGCACGGCGTCATTGGACCCCGTAAGCAGCAGCCCAAAAACATCGAGGCCGCGCCAGTCGGCGTCAGCGAGAGGCGTTCCATCGGCGCGCAGCCAGGTCGCGTCGGGTCGTTCCGAGCCCTCCGGAAGCTGCCCTGTCAGAAAGCTCTCGCCACGGATCGGGGGGTATTCTTCGCGCAGGGCGGCCAGCCGGGCGACGAAGGCGATCAGCTCCTGATCCGCTCCCGCCCAATCCAGCCAGAACCGGTCATTGTCCTGGGCATAGGCGTTGTTGTTGCCGAACTGGGATCGGCCGAATTCGTCGCCGGCTGTCAGCATCGCAATGCCGCGCGAGAGGAACAGGGTCGCCAGCAGCGCGCGGACATCGCGATCGCGCGCGGCCTTCACAGCCGCGTCGTCGCTGGCGCCTTCGGTACCGTTGTTCCAGCTGTGGCTGTCATTGTCGCCATCGCGATTGTCTTCGCCATTGGCCTCGTTGTGCTTGGCGGCGTAGGCGACGAGGTCGGCGAGCGTGAAGCCGTCATGGGCGGCGATGAAATTGATGCTGGCATTGGGCCCCCGATGCCGGCTGGCGAAGAGATCGGCCGAGCCTGACAAACGCGTCGCCAGCGCGCCGGCCGCCCCTTCATCGCCGCGCCAGAAGCGGCGGACATCGTCGCGATAGCGGCCGTTCCATTCGGCGAAGGGGGCGGGGAATTCGCCGAGCCGGTAGCCGCCGGGGCCTATGTCCCAGGGCTCGGCGATGAGCAGCACGTTGGCGAGGTCGGGGTCCTGCAGGATGGCGGCGAAAAGCGGGGCTTCGGCCGAGAAGCCGGTATCGGAGCGGCCCATCACCGTGCCGAGGTCGAAGCGGAAGCCCGCGACGCCGCAAGCCCGCCAATGCCTGAGCGCATCCGTTGCCATATGCAGGACCGGCGCGCGGTCGAGCGCCAGTGTATGGCCGCAGCCGGTGTCGTTGATCAGCTTGCCGGGATCGTCCGTGGCGTGGCGGTAATAGACCGCGTTGTCGAGGCCGCGCAGGCAGATCGTCGCGCCATGCTCGTCGCTTTCGGCGGTGTGGTTGAGGACGATGTCGAGGATGACGCCGATGCCGGCTTGGGCGTAGGCCGCGCAGAGCGCGCGCAGATCGGCCTCGCCGCCGGGAGCGAGGCGCGGATCGAGCGCGAAGAAATTGATCGGGTTGTAGCCCCAGGCATTGCTCAGCCCGAGCGGCGGCAGATGGCGCTCATCCATCCAGGCTGCGACCGGCATCAATTCGACATGGCTGACGCCGAGCCGTTGCAGATGGGCAAGGACAGGTTCGGCGGTGAGCGCCGCCAGCGTTCCGCGCAGAGGCTGCGGGATGCCGGGATGGCGCATCGTGAAGGATTTGACGCCGAGTTCGTAGATGAAGGCGGGCGTCTGCTCTCGGTCAGGCCTGATCTGGGCTGGCTCGGTTCCCACGACGATGCAGCGCGGCACGAGCGCGGCTGTGTCTGCCCCGGCCGAGGGAGGAGCCGCCAAAGCGGGATTCCAGCGAAACGGCCGGTCGATCAGCGTCGCATAGGGATCGACCAGCAGCTTGGTCGCATCGAAGCGGTGCCCGCGTTCAGGCTGCCAGGGCCCCTCGACACGCAGGCCGTAGCGCAGGCCGGGTTTCGCGCCCAGCAGCCGACCATGATGGATATCGCCGCTGCGGCAGGGCAAGGGCAGGCGGGCGATCTCGCGCTCGCCGTCATCGTCGAACAGGCAGAGCTGAACGCTGTCGCCATTGCGCGAAAACACCGCGAACGCGACGCCGTCCTGCGCGCTGCTCGCGCCCATCCGCTCCGGCAGGGCGCAGGGCGCGATCCGCCAGGGCGCGCCCAAAGACGCTAGCCCTTCGCGGCGAAGCCGGCGGGCACCCGCCAGATGCGCTGCGCATATTCGCGGATGGCGCGGTCGGCGCTGAACCAGCCGCAATGGGCGGTGTTGGCGATCGACATGCGCCACCATTCCGGCTGGTTGGCCCAGAGCCCGTCGATGCGGCGCTGCGCCAGTCGGTAGCTCTCGAAATCGTTCAGGACCATGAACCAGTCATTGGCCCGCAAACCGTCGACCAGCCCGGCATAGCGGTTGCGGTCGCCGGGCGAATAGGCACCGCCAGCGACCGCGTCGAGCACGCCTTCGAGATGCGGGGTCGTGGCGATGACCTCGCCGGTCGGGCGCGGGTTGCGCTTGGCTGCTTCGACCTCGGCCGCCGACATGCCGAAGATCACGATGTTGTCGAGGCCGACGCGTTCGCTGATTTCGATATTGGCGCCGTCCATCGTGCCGATGGTGAGGGCGCCGTTGAGCGCGAACTTCATGTTGCCGGTGCCCGAGGCCTCGAGGCCGGCGGTCGAGATCTGCTCGGAGACGTCGGCCGCGGGGATGATGATCTCGGCAGCGCTGACATTGTAGTTGGGGATGAACACCACCTTCAGCCGGTCGCGGGTGGTGATGTCGTTGTTCACCACCGTCGCGACGTCGTTGATCAGGTTGATGATCGCTTTCGCCGTGCCGTAATTCGAGGCGGCCTTGCCAGCGAAGATCTTCACGCGCGGGGCCCAGTCGCGATAGGGCTCGGAGCGGATCGCATCATAGAGCGCGATCGTCTCCAGGATGTTGAGCAATTGCCGCTTGTATTCGTGGATGCGTTTGATCTGGACGTCGAACAGCGCGGAAGGATCGACCACGACGCCAGTCTCCTGCCGGATCACCTTGGCGAGCTTGAGCTTGTTGTCGCGGCGGATCGCGATCAATCGCTCCTGCATGCCCGGGTCGTTGGCATGGGCGGCCAGCCTGTCGATCTGCTCGATATCGTCGGTGAGGCCGTCGCCACAGACCTCCGTCAACAGCTTCGTCAGGCCGTGATTGGCGCTGAACAGCCAGCGGCGCGGCGTGATGCCGTTGGTGACGTTGGTGATGCGCTCGGGAAAGATCGCATGAAGCGGGGCGAAGACGGTCTGCTGCATCAGGGCCGAATGCAGCGCCGAGACGCCGTTGACCGTATGCGAGCCGACGAAGGCGAGGTGCGCCATGCGGACGCGCCGGCCATGGGATTCGTCGATCAGCGAGATCGAGGCGAGATCCACGCTCTCTCCGCCGGCAGAGCGGCGCACGCCGTCGAGAAAGCGGGCATTGATGCCGAAGATGATCTGCATATGGCGCGGCAGGAGCCGCTCCATCAGCGCCACCGGCCAGGTCTCCAGCGCCTCGGGCAGGAGGGTGTGGTTGGTGTAGGAGATGGTGCCGTTGGTGATCGTCCAGGCGTCCTCCCAGGAGAACCCGCGCTCGTCGATCAGGAGCCGCATCATCTCGGCGACGGCGAGCGCCGGATGGGTGTCGTTGAGCTGGATCGCGACCTTGTCAGGCAGGTTGTCTAACTTGCCGAACTGGCGGTAGTGCCGGCGCACAAGATCCTGCAGCGAGGCCGAGGTGAAGAAGAACTCCTGGCGCAGCCGTAATTCCTGGCCGGCCGGGGTGGAGTCGTTGGGGTAGAGTACCTTCGAGATCGCCTCGGCGCGGTTGCGCTCGGCGACGGCCCCGACAAGGTCGCCTTGATTGAAAGCGTCGAGAGAAAGCGGATGCTTGGCTCGCGCCCGCCAGAGCCGCAATGTCGTGGCGTCGCGGCCGCGCCAGCCGACGATCGGCGTGTCGTATGCGACTGCGAAGACCGTTTCCTCCGGTCTCCAGGAGACCTCGCCGGGCTTCTCCGTGGCGACGACGGCGCCGCCGAAACCGATCTGGTAAGCGCTTTCGCGGCGCTCGAACTCCCAGGGATTGCGGAAGGAGAGCCAGTCCTCGGGCAGCTCGACCTGCTTGCCGCCGTCGATCACCTGCTTGAACAGGCCGTGGTCGTAGCGAATGCCGTAGCCCAGAGCGGGAACGCCGGTCGACGCCATCGCCTCGAGATAGCAGGCGGCGAGACGGCCCAGGCCGCCATTGCCCAGCGCCGCATCGGGCTCGATCGTCTCGATCGCGCCGAGATCGACCCCGAGATCGGCCATGGCCTGCGCCACCGGGCCGGTGAGGCCGAGATTGTTCAGCGCGTCGGCGAGCGAACGGCCGATCAGGAATTCGAGCGAGAGATAGTAAACCCGCTTGCGCCCGGTCTGGTAGCTCTCGCGGGTCGAGCGCTGCCAGACGTCGACGACATGGTCGCGCACGGCGAGGATAACCGCGGTCACCCAGTCATGCGGCTGCGCGACGGTGAGGTTCTTGCCGAGCGAATAGGTCAGTTTCCTGACGATCTCGGCCTTCAGCGTTTCGACCAGATCTTTCGATTCAGCGGCGGATGCCGGCCTTGCTTCGGAGGCTGTCTCGGTCAAGCGTGGAAATCCCGGCTGTTTCGCTGCCGCGAGTGTCGAGGCAACGCCCGATCAAGTCCAGCCGAAACCACCGCACTGCAGCATCTTTCGCGGTGAGCTCGGTCAGGCGGATGAAAGCCGGTGGCCGTCTGGCTGCCGGATTTCGCGGATGCGCCTCGCTCAGTTGGTCTGGCTGCGGGGTTCCTCGCGCGCTGTCGAACTGAAGTTCTTGGCGTTGGTCACAGCTGAATCGGTGATGCCGACGATGCTGGTCCAGGCGCTACGTGTATAGGCGCCCTGATGCACGACCGCGTCATAGCCGATCGCGAGCACCGCGATAATCAAAAGAAGACGGAACATCTATCCCTCCCAAGTCGACCCAGCCTCATCAACGCGTTCCGGCCAGGAGAGTTCCTTTTTGGGCGGTCCGATAGCCGGTTGACCCGCCCGGCTTCGCGGTGTCCCCTCCCAGCGGGGATGGAAACAGGGAACCGGCATGTTCGAGGATCTGAGCGGCAAGCGCGTGCTGGTGACGGGCGCCTCGTCGGGCCTGGGAGCGCATTTCGTCAGGCTGCTGGCGGAGCAGGGCGCCGAGGTCGTCGCGGCAGCACGACGGCTCGACCGGTTGAGCGCGCTGGCGCAGGCCTGCGAAGGTCTTCCCGGCACGGTGAGGCCGCTTGTGCTGGATGTCGCCTCCGTCGCCGCGATCGAGGCCGGGCTTGCCGAGGCGAGCGCGGCGATGGGCGGGCTCGACGTGCTGATCAACAATGCCGGCGTCGCCGAGCCCGAGCGTGCGCTCGACTTGAGCGAGGCGCAATGGGATGCACATCTCGACGTCAATCTGAAGGGCTGCTTCTTTGCCGCGCAGGCCGCGGCGCGGATCATGGCCAGGCAGGATGGCGGCGGCGCGATCGTCAACATCGCCTCGATCCTGGGCGAACGGGTCGCGATCTCGGTCGCGCCCTATGCGGCGGCGAAAGCCGGCCTGATCCAGCTCACCAAAGCGCTGGCGCTGGAATGGGCGCGCCACAAGGTCCGGGTGAACGCGTTGGCGCCGGGCTATGTCATCACCGATCTCAACCGCGATTTCTTCGAGACCGAGCCAGGGCAGGCGCTGATCAAGCGCATCCCGATGCGCCGCGCCGCCGAGCTCGGCGATCTCGACGGAGCGCTGTTGCTGCTCTGCGCCGATGCCTCGCGCTTCATGACCGGGTCGGTCATCGCTGTCGACGGGGGGCATCTGGTGAGTGGGCTGTGATCCCAGCAGCCCTTATTATTTGAGAAATTGAGGCTTGGAGCCGCGGGGAACCCCTCTCCTGTAAGGAGAGGGGCAGGGGTGAGGTGTAGGCCGTTGGACGGTAGGTCTCGACGTTCGAACGCCGTCCTCTTTCGCAACTGGTTTAGCGTCCGGCCCTCACCCCTGCCCCTCTCCCACTCGGGCTAGCGGATTCACACATCGTGTTCGGAGCCATTGAGATGAGGCTGGATCAGAGTTAGGCCTCGTTTCATGGCCTGGAACTCGAGCCATCCTTCGAGCATGACGATGGGACCCGGCTTGCCGTAGTAGCCGGTCCATCCTCCCAGACGGGCGCAGACCCATGCGGCATAGGCCAGCGAGCCTTTGGGGTGGGGATTTTTCTGCCGCGCAGTCTTGCCTTCGAGCCTGGCGCAACAGGCTTCGAGCAGGGCGGCGTCGCCGGGCATGAACGCATCGGTCAACGGCCGCAGCGGTCCCGGTCCGCCGTCGCGGGCATGGACGAGTTGCTGGATGCAGACGGCCGCGATCAGGGTCGCCGTCACCAGGCGGTTGCGTGGCGCCGCTTCCGCGATGCGCAGCCCCTCAATGTCGAAGCCCTGTGTTTTGAGCGTGCGGAACATCTGCTCGATGGCCCAGCGCCGCCTGTACAGGTCGGCCACGGCCCAGGCCTCGGCAAGGCTGGTCACCGCTCGCGTGGTCACAAGCCGCCAGTGGACAGCCGCTTCGCCCGGCGGCGGATCGCTCTCGCGGACATCGACCAGATGCACCTCGACGCTTTCTGGCAGGCCGGCGCGTCGGCCGTTGCCGGGCCGGCAAAGCCGCACCGACATGAAGCGGGCCGCCATCCTCGCCGTGCGCTGCTTGCGCCCCGGCTTGGCCGCCAGCTCCAATTCGGCCCATCCGGCCACCGGCTGGGCGTCGAGCCTGGCGAACAACGTCCCGCCATCGTCGAGGCTGCGGTCGTGGGCGGCGCGGACCAGCAGTTCGACTCCCTCCCGACACAGCGCGAACGCCTCAAAGATGTCGCCCTCGCGGTCGGACACCACCGTCACCCGATCCGCCCCGGCGCAGACCGAGGCCGCCTGATCGGCGCCTTCCAGCCAGCGGAAGCTCTCCTTCTCCTCGATCGGCGCCGCCCGCCGGGCCGCCCGGCGGCCGGCGCGGCGCTCCAGAAACCGGCCGTCGATCAGGCCAAGGATCGCCCCATCCCCGGCGTCGACAGCCAGCACCGCATGCAGATACGCCCCGCCGCCACCCGTCGAACCCAGCACCGTCGTGTCCTGGATCGCAACGACATCGCGTCCCAAGCAGCGTTGCGCCGTCCGCGCCGATGCCTCCGCCAGCATCTCCTCGACGCTGACCGCATCGTTGCGCAGAAACCGCGTCAGCTGAATTTCTCCCGCACGGTCCCCGCCAAGCCGCCGAACCCGAACCTTGCGCCCCCCGCTCTCGACAAGACGGGCCAGAAGATAGGCCCTCCTTTTTCCAGGCGGCGGTCCCCAAACCGCCCCAGCGACACATCCATCTCTCTTCTCCCGCTCAACAATCCCGACGGAATCACACGCCAATGCAGTCTTCAACAGCGATGTGTGAATGCCGTAGCCCACTCGGGAGAGGGGTTCCCCGCGCCCTCGCTTATCCCGGCAGCAACTCCTTCAGCCGCAACAGCGCGATCGTCTCGACCTGTCCGAGTGCTGTTTCGAATTCCTGCTCAGGCGAGCTTTTCAGGCGCGCTTCGAAGGCGGCCAGGATCTCCGGCTTCGACAGCCCCTTCACGGCGATGATGAAGGGGATGCCGAAGCGGGCCTTATAGGCCTCGTTCAATGCGGTGAAGCGGACGCGCTCGTCGCTGGTCAACCGGTCGAGCCCGGCAGAGGCCTGTTCCTGGCTCGATTCTGGCGTCAGTTCGCCTGCGGCAGCGAGCTTGCCGGCAAGGTCGGGATGGGCGAGCAGGAGCGCCTTCTGCTGGTCGCGTGAGCCGGCGCGCATCGCTTTCGCCATCGCCGCGTGCAGGCCGGTGGCGCTGTCCTGGCTCGCGGCCAGGCCGGCGTCATGGCTGGCTGCCGCGACCCAGGGCGAATGCTCCCAGACCCGGCCGAAGACCTCGACGAAGAGCGCCTTGGGCAGTTTCGAGGGCACATAATCGCCTGCCGGCGGGTGATGCCTGATCCAGTGGCGGGCGATCTCGAGCCGGGTCGCGACCCAGACGCGATCATGGCTCTGAACATAGTCGAGGAAGCGCGCCAGTGCCGCGGCGCGTCCGGGCCTGCCGACGAGCCGGCAATGCAGCCCGACCGACATCATCTTGGGCGCCGTCTCGCCCTCGGCATAGAGCATGTCGAACGAGTCCTTCAGATAGGCGAAGAACTGGTCGCCGGCATTGAAGCCCTGCGGCGTGGCGAAGCGCATGTCGTTGGCGTCGAGCGTATAGGGCACGGCGAGCTGCGGGCCGCTCGGGCCGGCAAGCCAATAGGGCAATTCATCGGCATAGATATCGGCCGTATAGAGGAAGCCGCCTTCCGCCATGGTGAGCGGAATCGTGTTCTGTGATGTGCGGCCCTGATAGCAGCCGAGCGGGCGCTCGCCGGTGAGTTCGGTCTGGATGCGGATGGCTTCGAGAATGTCGGCGCGTTCGCGCTCGGCCGGTACATCGCGATAGTCGATCCATTTCAGGCCGTGGGTCGCGATCTCCCAATGGGCCTCCTGCATCGATGCGACGATCTCGGGATAGCGGGCGAGCGCGCTTGCCACCGCGAAGACGGTGACCGGCATCTTCCGTTCGGTGAACATGCGCCAGAGCCGCCAATAGCCGGCGCGCGAGCCGTATTCGTAGATCGACTCCATGTTCATGTGGCGCTGGCCGGGCCAGGGCGCCGCGCCGACGATCTCGGACAGGAAAGCCTCCGAGGCCGCGTCGCCATGCAGGATGTTGTTCTCGCCGCCTTCCTCGTAGTTGATCACGAACTGCACGGCGATGCGGGCCTGGCCCGGCCAATGCGGATTGGGGGCGTCGCGGCCATAGCCCTTGAGGTCGCGCGGATAGGCGGTGTCGGTCATGAGGGTCAGCTGCCGCGGTAGGTGGAGTAGCTCCAGGGCGAGGCCAGGAGCGGGACGTGATAATGGCCTTGCGCGTCGGCGATGCCGAAGCGCAGCGGCACGATATCGAGGAAGGCGGGCTCCGGCAGGGGTGTGCCCAGCGCGCGGAAATAAGCGCCGATCGCGAAGCTCAGTTCATAGGTGCCGGTGGTCAGTCCGTCTCCGCTCAGGAGCGGCGCATCGGTGCGGCCGTCGGCATTGGTCCGCGTCTCGACGAGGCGGCGGCGCGAACCATCCGGCAGCAGGCGGTCGAGCGTGATCGCCACGCCCGGCGCCGGCCTGCCGTTGACCGTGTCCAGCACATGGGTGGAGAGGCGTCCCATTCGTCGTGATACCCTTTGCGGATGCGCGTGGCTCGGAACGAAGCTTGCCTTCGTGAAAAGGCTATCCGTCTCTCATCAAAGAGTTAGAGCAGGATCAATGCGAAAAACCGGTTCCCAGTTTTTTGCATCCTGCCCTAGTCTGGACGCATCATGAGAATTCTACCCCGGATTCGGCCCTGTCAATTGCCGGCGCGCGCAACACGAGGCCTGCTCGGCGATGCTTGACGCCTATCTCATGGAATGGGGCGGCATGCTGCTGCGCTGGCTGCATGTGATCACGGCGATCGCCTGGATCGGCTCGTCCTTCTTCTTCATCCATCTCGACGCCAGCTTGAGGCCCGCCGCCGACATTCCGCCAGGTGAGGGTGGGCGCGCTTGGCAGGTCCATGGCGGCGGCTTCTACGAGATGCGCAAATACATGGTCGCTCCGGCCGTGATGCCAGCCGAGCTGACCTGGCATAAATGGCAGAGCTACTGGACCTGGATCTCGGGCTTCTTCCTGCTGGTCTGGGTCTATTACGCGCAGTCGGAGCTCTATCTGATCGATCCGGCGGTGATGGCGCTTTCGCCGTTCGCGGCGGGTGCGATCGGCATCGCAGCGCTGGCCCTGGGCTGGCTGTTCTATGACTGGCTGTGCCGCTCGCGGCTGGGCAGGAACGACGTCGTGCTGGGCCTGCTCGGCTTCGGCTATGTCGTCGCGGCGAGCTGGGCCTTCGCCAGCGTCTTTTCCGGGCGTGGCGCCTTGATCCATACCGGCGCGCTGATGGCGACGATCATGACCGCCAATGTCTTCTTCAACATCATGCCGGGCCAACGCAAAGTGATCGCGGCGCTGACGGCGGGCGAAAAGCCCGATCCGAAATATGGCAAGGCGGCCAAGCAGCGCTCGACGCATAACAACTATATCACCCTGCCGGTGCTGTTCCTGATGCTGTCTAACCATTATCCGGTGACCTACGCCAATTCGGCGGTGATTCCAGTGCTGGTGGCGCTGATCATCGTCGCGGGCGCGTTGATCCGGCATTTCTACAATCTGCGCCATGCCGACCATGCGAAGTCACCCTGGTGGTGCTGGGGCGTCGCGATCCTGGCGCTCTGGCTTGCCTTCTGGATTGCGATGGCGTCCTCCCCGGGCGGGCGCGAGCGGCTGGGACTTTCGCCGCTGGCGGCGGCCAAACCCGTGTTGCTGGCGGGAATGGCCTTGCCGCCGGTCGAGATCAGCAACATCGTCAGCGGGCGCTGCGCCATGTGCCATGCGCCGGAGCCGTCCTGGCCCGGTATCCAGATCGCGCCCAAGGGCGTGCTGCTGCACGAGCCGGAACTCATCGCCGCCCATGCCCGCGCCATCAGGGTGCAAGCGGTGATGACGCATGCGATGCCGCCCAATAATCTCTCCGGCATGACCCAGGATGAACGCAGGGTGCTGGCCGCCTGGCTCGGGAATACCCGCTGAAACGGATGCTGGCGCTCACCAAGCCTTGACCTTGTCGCGTGGAAGCTGAACGCCTCGCCGATTTCATTCAGTTTCGGTTCACATCGACCACTGCATTTTCCTCCGCACTGACAGAATGGAGGCTGGTTCCGACACCGGGATCGTCCAGTACTGAGGGGACCGGGGGGTCCGCTTGAACACTTTTCTGAAGAAGGGCGTCAGCTATCGGCTGGCGGCCGTGGGTTTCGTTTGTGTCTGGGTGATCCTGTGCTGGCCATGGCTTTCAGGTTCCGTCACGATTCCATTCGACGCCAAGGCGCATTTCCAGGCGCAGATCCAGTTCCTGGCGCAGGCTCTGCATAGCGGCCAGTCGCCGTTCTGGACGCATAATGTCTTCGGCGGCTCCCCCCAGGTCGCCGATCCGCAATCGCTGATCTTTTCGCCCGCGATCCTGCTCGCTTTGCTGACGTCGTCGCCGAGCTTCCGCGAGGTTGATGCCTATGTGTTGGCGCATCTGCTTGCGGGCGGCCTTGCCCTGCTGATGTTCTTCCGCGACCGCAAATGGCACCCTGCCGGCGGCCTGCTCGCAGCGATCGTATTCGCTTTCGGCGCCTCGGCCGCATGGCGCGTGCAGCATGTCGGGCAGATTGCGAGCCTTGCCTTCTTCGCCATAGCCTTCTGGCTGACGGCGCGCATGCTGCAACGCTCCTCGCTGCTCTCCGGCGCGCTTGCGGGCCTCGCCGGCGGTATGATGGTGCTGGAGCCGGACCAGGTCGCGATGCTGGGCGCCTATGTGCTGATCGGCATGGTTTTGGCGCATTGGCTCTCGGGCGGCTGGGCTGCTGTCCGCACCAGCCTCGCGCCGATCACGGTGGCGAGCCTGGCCGGGATCCTGACGATTGCGCTGCCCTTGCTCTGGACCTGGCTCTTCGCGGAGGCGACGACGCGGCCGGAGATCGATTTCGTCGAGGCAGGCCGCGGCTCGCTGCACCCGGCCTCGCTGCTCACCGCCTTCGTTGCGGATCTGTTCGGCGCGCGTGATCCGGCCGTCGATTTCTGGGGTCCCTACAGCCCCGCCTGGAATGCCAAGGAGCTGTTCCTGTCGCAGAACATGGGGCAGGTCTATATCGGTGCGTTGCCGCTGCTCTTGCTGATCGCGCCCGGCCTGACGCGTGGCTGGCTCTGGGACAAGGCCATCCGGCCGCTCAGCCTGCTCTTCCTCTTCATGGTGCTGTTCGCGCTTGGCCGCTACACGCCGGCCTTCCACCTGTTCTACGAATATCTGCCGGGGGTGAAGGCCTTCCGCAGGCCGGCGGATTCGACCTTCCTGATCGGCGGGCTCGGCGCCATCCTCGCTGGCTATGTGCTGCATCGCCTGCTGTCGGAGGAGAATCTGGGCTCGCTGAAGCGCGATTTCGCGATCGGAGCCGGGGTCGTGGCGGCGGTGATCGTGCTGGCGCTCGTGGTCTCGGCCGATGAGCGGCATCTGCGCGACGCGTGGTGGCCTGCAGCGTCCTCCGCGGCGTGGTTCGCCGCGGCGCTGCTGGTGGTGGGCGTCCTGATGCGCTGGCGTGACGGCATCGGCCCGCTTGCCGCTGCCGTCCTGGTCACGGGCGTCATCGGCGCCGATCTCGGCCGCAATAATGGCCCCAATGAATCGACCGCGCTGTCGCCCGACATGTACGACGTGCTGCGTCCCGATACGCAAAACGAGACCGTCCGGACGCTGAAGCGGCTTGTTGCGCAGCCGACGGGATCGCCGCGCCGTGATCGTGTCGAACTGCTCGGCATGGGCTTCGAATGGCCCAATGTCGGCATGGTGCATGGCTTCGACCATACGCTGGGCTACAATCCCCTGCGGCTGGCTGATTTCTCCGAGGCGGTCGGTACACGCGATTCGATTGGCGACCCGAAAGAGCGCAAGTTCACGCCGCTTTTCCCGTCCTATCGCTGCCGCCTCGCCGATCTGCTCGGCCTGCGCTACATCGCGACGCCGGTGCCGATCGGCCAGGTCGATTACAAGCTCCATGACGGCGATCTCAAGCTCGTCGCGCGCACCAAGGAGGGCTACATCTACGAGAACCCCCGCGCGCTGCCGCGTGTGATGTTTGTCGGTGGCTGGCAGATGGCCGATTTCGACGGCATGAAGGCTGGCGGGCGCTGGCCGGATGTTGATCCGCATCAGGCCGTGTTGCTCGATTCCGAGCCGCCCGATGTGTTGCCGGAAGGGCCGAGCACGGCGCAAGGCGAAGTCAAGCTGGGTCGCTACCAGAACACCGAGATCGAGATCGAGGTCACGGCGACACAGGCCGGCTTCGTCGTGCTGAACGACATCTGGCATCCCTGGTGGCAGGCGCAGGTCGACGGTGTCGACACGGAGATCCTGAAGGCGAATGTGCTGTTCCGCGCCGTGCAGGTGTCGGCCGGGACGCATAAGGTCCGCTTCAGCTTCCATCCGATCGAAGGCGCGCTGGCCGAGTTCCGGGATCGCGTCGATCCGCCGCGCGATATCGAGGACGATCTGCCGGTGCCTGGGCCGCTGCAGCCGCAGATCGCGTCTGGAGATGCCGTCGGCCGCTTCCAGCCGGCGTTGGCTACGCCGTCACGCGCGACGCTGGAGACGCTGCGTCTGGGTTCTGTGCCGCAGCCTCAGATTGGCGAGCGCTCGCACATGTCCTCGACGCGGGAGTACTGAACGCGAGAGCAGGATGCGAAAAAGTGGGAACCGGTTTTTCGCATCCTGCTCTCGCTTCCAGATGAGAGACGGATTCAGATTTCAGATGGGATCACTTGGTGGTTCCATCTGAATTCATCCGGCTCTTGACGGGGCGCGTGGCCTCGTCAGGCGTCTGCTCATGCGACTCCGAGTTTCTTCTGGAGGGATGTCGAGGAGGTCGTGTACTGGAAGGTCAGTCGCTTGTCGGGATAGACGTAGCGATGGACTTTTTGGGCTGCGAGCGCGGCCTCGTGGAAGCCCGAGAGGATCAGCTTGAGCTTGCCGGGATAGGTGTTGATGTCACCGATGGCGAAGATGCCGGGCGTCGAGGTTTCGAACTTCTCGGTGTCGGCCGGGATCAGGTTCTCGTTGAGATTGAGGCCCCAATCGGCGATCGGGCCGAGCTTCATGGTCAGGCCGAAGAAGGGCAGGAGCGTATCGCAGGCGATCTCGAAGGTCTCGCCGGCATTGTCGCGGCAGATCGCAGCCTGCAGCGCCGAGCCTTCGCCCTTGAGGCCGGTGACCTGGCCGAGCTTCATGTCCATCTGGCCGGATGCGACGAGCGCGCGCATCTGCTCGACCGAATGGGGCGCGGCGCGGAAATCGTCGCGGCGATGCATCAGCGTGACGCGCCTGGCGATGGGCTGCAGGTTGAGCGTCCAGTCGAGCGCCGAGTCTCCGCCGCCGACGATCAGGATGTCGCGGCCGCGGAAGGCCTCCATCTTGCGCACGGCGTAGAAGACCGAGTTGCCTTCATAAGCGTCGATGCCGGGGATCGGCGGCTTCTTGGGCTGGAACGAGCCGCCGCCGGCGGCGACGATGACGGTCTTGGTCTCGAACACGGTGCCGGCATCGGTGGTGACGCGGAAGCGCGGAGCGTCTGCCGTGCCGATCGGCTCCAGCGCCTCGATCATCTGGTTCAAATGGAAGGTCGGGCCAAACGGCTTGATCTGCTCGACGAGGTTGTCGACCAGGCCCTGGCCGGTGACGATCGGGAAGCCGGGAATGTCGTAGATCGGCTTTTCCGGATAGAGCTCGGCGCATTGCCCGCCGACCTTGGGCAGGATGTCGACCAGATGCGCCTTGATGTCGAGCAAGCCCAGCTCGAACACCGCAAACAGCCCGCACGGACCCGCGCCGACTATCACGACATCCGTGGTGATGACCTCACCGGCAACGGCCACGTCGCTCATCTCATTTCCTTTGAAACGTTCAAAAATTCTGCAAACCGAACAGCGCCGCGCGTGCATGATGCCTCGCGCGGCGTCTGGCAAGTGTTTTCGGGGTTGCCGCGCGTTTTCGGGTGAAACTAGGCGCCAGTGTCGGCCCTGAGGCCGGCGGCGGTGATTCCGGTGACGGCGGCCGCCTCGTCATTGTCGGAGGTGTCGCCGGATATGCCGATCGCACCGAGCAGCAGGTTGTTCGTGTCGCGGATCAGCACGCCGCCGGGCACCGGCACGAGCGAGCCGCCAACCGCATGCGTTGCCGCCTCGATGAAATAGGGCCGTTCCTCCGCCATCTTGTGGAGCGCACGCGAGCCGAGGCCCATCGCGACCGAGCCATGGGCCTTGCCGAGCGCGATCTCGCCGCGCTTCAGGCTGGTGCCGTCCTGCGCCGCGAAGACCTTCTGCGCGCCGCGCGCGTCGAGGACCGCGATGGCGAGCGGCTTGAACCCGCTCTTTTCGGCGTGGCTAAGGGCGGCTGCGAGAATGGTCTGGGCCTGGGCGAGCGTCAGCATCGGGGGAACTCCGTTGGTGTCTTGAGGTGGTGGCCTGGAGCGCTTGTGCCGGCCCGTCATTGCGGGGGGAAGAGGCCGCCGCGTCAGAGCAGTTGTGCCGAAAAGGGCCTGTCAGGTGACGCAAGGAAGAGTTGTATTCGCGCAAAAATGCAACGCCTGTCTTGAACTTATCACGCTGAGAGGGCTTGATATGCCCCCCAACAGATGGAGAAGCCTCATGGGTCTGTTCAGTTTCATCAAGGATGCGGGCGCGAAGATTTTCGGCTCGACACCAGCCAAGGCCGCCACGGCGGACGAGTTGCAGAAAGAGCTGGCCGGTCATGGCTTGCCGTCCGACGTCGCGATCTCGATCGATGGCGACAAGGTCAAGGTCTCGGGCAAGGCGGTCTCGACCGAGCAGGCCGAGAAGATCATCCTGGCGCTGGGGAACACGACCGGGGTCGCCTCGGTCGAATCCGATCTCGCGGTGACCAAGGAAACCGCCGCCGCCGTGTTCTACACGGTCAAGAAGGGCGACACGCTCTGGAAGATCGCCGAAGAGCATTACGGCAAGGGCCAGGGCGCCAAATACACCGACATCGTCAAGGCCAATACGCCGCCGGTGAAAAATCCCGACCTGATCCAGCCAGGCTGGGTGCTACGGATTCCGGCGCAAGCCTGACGCGGCTCAAGGCTCGATCCGACTACGGATCCCAAGACCGGCTGCGTCCCTCAAGGCGCAGCCGCAAGACCGGCCGGAACGGCCGGCGTGGAAGCCCTGTTTGCGACCGAATCTCCATTATCTCCTGCATGGCGATATGCGCGGATCGTTTCGGCCGGGTATTCAAGCGGCGATCACCAAGCTCCGCTTGCTCCAGATCGATGCGCGCCAAGCTGTTCGATCAAGATACCTACCGTTGGCGAGTTGATCGGGAAGGCTGCATCCGGCTCGGCAGCATGGTGGCAATTCTGGCGCCCACGCTCTATCTGGTAAATCTGCTGGATTGAGCTGGAGATGTGCCTTGATCGTGAAGGATCTCGATATCGACGCCGTCAAGGCCGGGCTTGCGGATGGATCGATCCTGGTGGTCGATGTGCGCGAGCCGCATGAATTCGCGGCCGGTCATATTCCCGGCTCGACCTCGCTGCCGCTCTCGCAATTCGACCCTGCCGCCATTCCCGACGAGTCCGGCAAGCGCATCGTCTTCTCCTGCGCGGCCGGCGTGCGCTCGCTGCGCGCGCTCGAATTCGCGCAATCGGCGGGGCTCGACATCGACAGCCATTATCTCGGCGGCTTCAAGGATTGGGCGATGCAGGGCGGGCCGGTCGAGCGCTGAGGGCTTGCCGGGCCTGCGGCCTTCAAGCCCTGGCGGATGACGAGGATTCAGACATGACGGTTTCCATGTTTTTCCGCAGCGCGACCTTTGCCTTCGCGCTCCTGGCGCTGACACCTGCCGGTGTTCTGGCTCAGGGAGCCGCGACAACTGCCGCGCCAGCCGCCAACGAGGCCGACCTCCAGGCCGCCATCGCCAAGTCCAACGCCTATACCGCCCTTATGAACCGGACGTTGCGTGCGATCCAGTCCTGGGAGCGCTATGCGAGCTGGGTCGACATGAAGAAGGGGCCGACCGGCAAGGAGCGCTACATCGACTACGGGCTCTACAGCCTCTACGACGTCGCCGGCGAGATCAAACGCGCCGAGGAGGCCGTCACCCAGGCGCCGGCGCTGCCGGAGATCGACCAGACGATCAGGCGCTACATCAAGGCTTATCAGGAACTCGCGCCGCTGGTCACCAGGGCGGAGCGCTATTACGAGCGCAAGGATTATCGCGACGATAACGCCGCCGAGGGGCGCAACCTGCACATATCGATGGTGCCGGCCGCAAAAACCTTCCTCGATGAGCGCGCGACGCTCGATGCCCAGATGCGCGTCTACAAGAAAGGGCTCGATCAGCGCGAGCTCGCCGCCGTCGAGCAGCGGGAAGGTCGCTCGGTGCGCTGGCAGGTCCGCAACGTCATGATCAACGCCCGAGGGGTGATGGATCTGATGCCGAGCAATGAGAAGCCGGTCGTCGACCTCAAGGCGTTCGACGCGGCCGTGGCTGATTATGCCGGCGCGGTGCGCGAGATGGACCGATTCAAGGAGACCGAGCCCAAAGGCGCGCCCTTCATCGAAAGCCAGGCGAGTTCCTGGCTGGGCAGGCTGAGGGATTTTCGTGATAAGCTCGGCCGCGGCAAGGGCGACGTCCGGCGCGGTGCGGCCAACGACGCGAACTGGCTCGTCAGCTCCTACAACACCATGGTCTCGCTGTCGGAGACCGCGATCCGCACCATCCGCTGAGCGGGGAGCGATGCGCTGCATGCATCCCGGCGTGTTGCGTGCCGGGGTGACTGAGCCGCGTTTCTAGGCCAGTCTTTCATTCGACTTATCTGAGGATTGATGCCCATGCGTCCCATGAAATTCGGATTCGGCCAGCCCGTGCGGCGCGTCGAGGATCACCGCCTGACCACGGGCGCAGGTCGTTACACGGATGATACGGCCGTCGAGGGCGCGCTGCATGCCTTCGTGCTGCGCTCGCAATACGCGCATGCCAGGTTCACGATCCGAGACAAGGCTGCCGCCTGCAAGATGAAGGGCGTGAAGTTGATCCTGACGGGTGAGGACGTCGCCCATCTCGGCGGCATTCCCTGCAAGGGTCTGATCAAGACGATCTCGGGCGAGCCGGTCGTGCCGTTGCCGGTGCCGGTGCTGCCGACCGATACCGTGCGCCATGTCGGCGAGGCGGTCGCTTTCATCGTCGCCGAGACGCTCGACCAGGCGCGCGACGCAGCCGAGGCCATCGACATTTCCTGGGAGACGCTGCCCTCGATAACCGGCATCGCTGCTGCGCTGGAGCCCAAGGCGCCGCAGGTCTGGCCGGACCGGCCGGGCAATGTCGCCTTCGAGGCCGAGCAGGGCGACAAGGCCAAGACCGAGGCGGCTTTCGCCAAGGCCGACCGCACCGTCTCCGTCACTATCGTCAACAATCGGCTTGCCTCCAACTATATGGAGACGCGCGCCTGCATCGCCGAATACGACAAGGAGACCAAGCGCTGGACGCTGACGCTCGGCAGCCAGGGCAGCCATGGCACGCGCGACATCCTGGCGAGCTATATCCTGAAGGTCGATCCCAAGCGCATCCGCGTCGTCACGCCCGATGTCGGCGGCGGCTTCGGCACCAAGATCTTCATGTATCGCGAATACCCGCTGACCATGGTCGCGGCCGAGATGCTGAAACGCCCGGTGCGCTGGGTCTCCGACCGCACCGAGCATTTCCTCGCCGACACCCATGGCCGCGCCAATCTCGCCACGGCGACGGTCGCGCTCGACAAGAAGGGCAAGTTCATCGCCCTCAAGGTCGATCTTGCCGCCGAGATGGGCTCCTATCTCTCCCAGTACGGACCTTTCATCCCCTGGGTCGGGACCACGATGACGCCGGGCTGCTACAGCATTCCCGCCGTGCATGTTCGCTTTAGGGGCGTGCTGACGAATACGACGCCGGTCGATGCCTATCGCGGCGCGGGCCGCCCCGAGGCGGCCTATCTGATCGAGCGATTGGTCGATGCAGTCGCACGCGAGACCGGCAAGACGCCCGACGCCGTGCGCGCGCTCAACTTCGTCAAGCCAAGCGAGATGCCGCACAAGACCCAGACCGGGCCGGTCTATGATTCCGGCGAGTTCGAGGGGCATATGCGCCGCGCCATGGACGTGGCTGACTGGAAGGGCTTCAAGAGCCGCCTCAAGGCCTCGACCAAGGCCGGCAAGATCCGCGGCATCGGCCTCGCCTGCTATATCGAGGCCTGCGGCGGCGGTGGGCCGGAGAGCTCGACCGTGATCCTCGAGAAGGACGGCATGGTGACCGTGCTGATCGGGACGCAGTCGAACGGGCAGGGGCATGAGACCGCCTATTCACAGCTCGTTTCTCAGCATCTCGACATTCCGATGGACCGCATCCGCGTCATCCAGGGCGATACCGACAAGGTCGAGACGGGTTCGGGCACCGGCGGTTCACGTTCGATCCCTGTCGGCGGCGCGGCACTCGACAAGGCGACTGCGATCCTCTCCGACAATCTCAAGCAGCTTGCCTCGGAGAAGCTCGAAGCCGGCGTGGGCGATCTCGAGATCGTCGATGGCGCGGTGCGCGTCGTCGGCACCGACAAGGCGCTCGACCTCGCTGCCATCGCGGCGCTGCCGGGCGCGACCTCGGCCATGCTCAAGGTGCACCAGAGCTGGACGCCGCCGGAAGCGACTTATCCCAACGGGACGCATGTCTGCGAATTGGAGGTCGATCCCGGTACCGGAGCGACCGCGATCCTCAACTATGTCGTGGTCGACGATTTCGGCGTGACGCTGAACCCGATCATGCTGCAGGGGCAGGTTCATGGCGGTGCGGCGCAAGGCATCGGCCAGGCCCTGATGGAGGAGATCCGCTTCGATACGGAAGGCCAGATGCTGACCGCGACCTTCATGGACTATGCCCTGCCGCGCGCGGTCGACGTGCCGAGCTTCCATTTCGAGACGCGCAATGTGCGCTGCGTCACCAATGCGCTGGGTGTGAAGGGTGCGGGTGAGGCGGGCGCCATCGGGGCATGCCCGGCGGTGATGAACGCGATGGTGGATGCGCTCGACCGCGCGGCCGGCATCAAGGCGATCGACATGCCGGCGACCCCGATCAAGGTCTTCAACGCGCTGAAGCAGGCCGGGTATCCGCTGTAGAGCCCGTTCCGATCCGCTTGCATCGCAAGCTGATCGATAAAACGGTCTCCATCTCTAGGTTTAGAAATGGATTCAACGATCAGGTCGCCTCGACCTGATCGAAATCGGCTCCGGCGCAAGATTGCATTTGCTATAATGCAAATGCCAATCGCGTGAGACCGGCTTGGCGCGAGCGCTGCGCTGTTGTGATCTGGAAAGGTTCTAACCGGCGTCATCCTGAGCGCCGGACAGCCTTCGGGGATGACGACGCATGATCCGCTTTGCTCTTGCCGCCACTGCTCTGGTGCTCGGTTTTTCCGCCGTCATGGCGCAGTCCGATCCGATTGCCGAACGCAAGGCCACGATGAAGATGATCGGCGGAGCCACCGGGCTCGGCGCCAAGATCGCCAAGGGCGAGGAGGCGTTCGACGCCGCCAAGGTCCAGGGCATCTTCAAGACCTATGTCGACTCCGGCAAGAAGATGGAGACGCTGTTTCCCGACAGCTCCAAGACCGGCGACACCACCGCCGGCCCGAAGATCTGGGAAGATCAGGCGGGCTTCAAGGCGTTACAGGTCAAGTTCGAAAGCGATGCCGCGGCCGCGGCGACTGCCGCCACCGATCTCGCCTCGTTCCGCACCGCATTCGGCACCGTCACCAAGAACTGCGCCGCCTGCCACGAGACCTATCGCATCAAGAAGTGAGCGCTGTCGGTTTTTGACGGCGGCCGGTGGAGCTTTCTGCTACGCGGCGCGTTCCATGCCAGCACTGTATCGGTCTTGCTCGAACATGCGGGGTCATCCCGGATCGGCGTCGCTTCGTGACGCGTCCGGGATGACGTCGTGATTCCGAGCTAGACCGATTTCCGATCCAATCGGATCGTTCAATTGCTCTAGGCCTTTGTTTTGACGCGTTTTCTTCACGCGAACCGGTATCCACTTCGCTCGAAAACGCTCTAGACTGCGCGCAATCTCGGGAGAGGATGAGAATGCTGCTGCTGCGCCGCCTGCTGGTTACCCTCGTCGCGCTGGCGGCGCTCGGCCTTGCCGGTTTCTACGTATTGACCGACCCGCGCGTAGTGTCGCCTGCTCCGCAGATCGGTGCGCTGCCGGCGCCAGACATCGAGAACGGCAAGCTGCTCTTCGCCGCGGGCGGCTGTTCATCCTGCCACGCGACGCCCGGCCAGGACGACAAGCTCAGGCTCGGAGGCGGGCTCGCGCTGGGCTCGCCCTTCGGCACCTTCCACGCGCCCAATATCTCGCCGCATACGCGCGACGGCATCGGAAATTGGGGCGTGAAGGACTTCGTCGACGCGATGGCGACCGGCGTCTCGCCGGCCGGGCAGCATTATTATCCGGCCTTCCCCTATACCTCCTACCGGTTGATCCCGCCCAAGGCGCTGGCCGATCTCTTCGCCTATATTCGCACGCTCGCGCCCGTCGAGGGCAAGGCCGCGCCGCATGAACTGCCGTTCCCCTTCAACATCCGCCGCGTCGTCGGCGGCTGGAAGCTGCTCTTCTTCGACGGGGCCTCGTTCAAGCCCGATCCGGGCAAGAGCGAGGCATGGAATCGCGGCTTCTATCTGGTGAACGGCCCCGGCCATTGCGCTGAATGCCATTCGAGCCGCAACGCGCTGGGCGCCATCGTCCAAGCGACGCGCTTCGCCGGCGGGCCTGATCCGGAGGGCAAGGGCTGGGTTCCCAATATCACCCAGGCCGAGGACGGTCTGGGCAAATGGTCGAAGGAGGAGATCGCCGAACTGCTCAAGACCGGCTTCACGCCGAGCTTCGACAGCGTCGGCGGCTCAATGGCGGCGGTGGTGCGCAACATCGCCCAGCTTTCCGATGCCGATCGTCTGGCGATGGCGGAATATCTGAAATCGCTGGCGGCGGTGCAGGGGCCGGCGAGGCCGGGCAAGACCACGAATTGAGATCTTAGCTCGTTCTTGATACCGGGAGTTGCGCGCGACGGGGCCGAGATCACGGCAGCTTCTTGGCCGGCGTTCGATCGTACAGACGGAGCACCACCGTCTTGAGGCGAGCTGAAGCAGTCTGAAATTCCGCGCCAGCTTCGCACCTCGCTTCGCGCCTGTTCTGCAGGCGGGCTGCCCTGCGCTCCATGAAACAATCGGGTTCGAATTCGTCTCGTATTGATTTCGTCCGCAACTATGCGAGCTCGTGCCAATGCTTCCGCCGCGGCAGTTGATGCCTCATTTCGAGGCTCCGTGACAAGATCGATCAGCGCTCGGCTGCCGGTTGAGGGTCAGGTCGATATACCCTATACGCAGGCTATATCGCTATTAGCTGCCGATCAGACTCCGTTCCACGAGCTCGATCGGCGAACGTGGATGGCTACATTGAACGATACTAATGATAAAGCGCCGCCGACCGGCTCGAAGAAGGATAAGGGCCGGTTCTCGCTGACCCGTCGCCGGTTGGTAGGTTCGGCTGTGGCGGTGGGGGCCGTTGCCGCCGCAGGGATTTCGCTGACGGGCGGCCAGTACCGTGCCGCGACCGCGGACCGAAAGGTCGATGTCCTGCTGATCGGTGGCGGCATCATGAGCGCCACGCTGGCCGTGCTGCTCCATGAGCTCGAGCCGCGCTGGACCATGGAGCTGATGGAGCGTCTCGACGGCGTCGCGGGGGAGAGCTCCAACGGCTGGAACAATGCGGGCACGGGCCATTCGGCGCTTTGCGAGCTGAACTACACCCCGCAGGATGCGAAAGGGAATGTGCAGATTGCCACGGCGATCGCCGTCAACGAGCAATTTCAGATCTCGCGTCAGTTCTGGGCGCATCAATTGAAGCAGGGCGTCCTGAAGGAGCCGCGCTCATTCATCAACTCGACGCCGCATATGAATCTCGTCTGGGGCGCCGACAACGTCACCTTTCTCGAGAAGCGCTTCGAGGCGTTGAAGGCCAGCCCGCTGTTCTCAGGGATGGAGTTCACGAAGGACCCGGCGAAGATCGCCGAATGGGTCCCGATCATGATGGAGGGCCGCAAGGCTTCGATGCCGCTCGCGGCGGCGAAATCGCCACTGGGGACCGACGTCAATTTCGGCGAAATCACACGCCAGTTCACCGCGTTCCTGAAGGGCCAGCCGGAATTTCGCCTGCTCACCGGACACGAGGTCCGCTCGATCACCCGGAATGGTGATGGCACCTGGCGCGTCTCGGCATTCGACCTGAAGACCGGCAAAGCGGTGCAAACCGTCGACGCCCGCTTTGTTTTCATCGGCGCGGGCGGCACCGCGCTGCCTCTCCTGCAACTCGCGGATATTCCCGAAGCCCATGGCTATGGCGGGTTCCCGGTCGGCGGTTCCTTCCTAGTCACGGAGAAGCCCGAAATCGTCAACCGCCATCTGGCGAAGGTCTATGGCAAGGCGTCCGTCGGTTCGCCGCCGATGTCCGTCCCGCATCTCGATACGCGGATGCTCGACGGAAAGCAGGTCCTGCTTTTCGGGCCATTCGCGACCTTCTCGACCAAATTCCTGAAGAACGGCTCCTATTTCGACTTGCCGTCGTCGGTCTCGCTGGAAAACATCCGGCCGATGGTCTCCGTGGGATGGAATGAATTCGATCTGGTCCAATATCTCGCCGGCCAGCTGACGATGTCCCATAGCGGCCAAATGGATGCGCTTCGGGAATATCTGCCCCAGGCTAGGGATGAAGACTGGCGCCTCTGGCAGGCAGGGCAGCGGGTTCAAATCATCAAGAAGAGCCCCCAGGGCGGTGGCGTTCTGACCTTCGGAACCGAGATCGTGGCGGCTGCGGACGGGTCCATGGCGGCGCTGCTCGGCGCCTCCCCGGGCGCTTCGACTTCGCCTCCGATCATGATCAACCTGCTCGGCAAGGTGTTCGCGGACAAGGTCGCGACCCCTGAATGGCAGAAGAAGCTCCGCGAGATCATCCCGAGCTATGGGGTGAAGCTCAACGACAATCCCGGCATGATCGCGGAGGAGTGGGCGATGACAGAGAAGGCGCTGGAGCTCGCAATCGCCTCGCCTGCAGTTTCGGTCAAGGCCGCTGCGGGGGGCTGAACCGCGCTCCGGGTTCAGAGCCCGTTTGGGAATTCCCTCAGCCCTCATCCTGAGGAGCCTGGCCTGAAATGAAGCCAATGATTTCAATGGCTCTGTCTTGACCACCTATGCGCCGTCATCCTGGGCGAAGCGAAGCTTCGTCCCGGGATCCATCGTAGAGTTCCGGAGCCCTACGATGGATCCCGGAGCTGCGCGGCTTCGCCGCTTGTCCAGGATGACGGCGCGGGTGATAACGAGCGATCGGAAGTCTTTGATATCGCTCGGTTCGTTTCAGGCTAGGCTCTGAGGAGCCATTCCCCAGGGAATGGCGTCTCGAAGGATGCTTCAGGAGGCTCCCGAACCATTTGGACCCTCCTTCGAGACGCTGCTTCGCAGCTCCTCAGGATGAGGGCTGGAGTTTCCAAACGGTGTCTCAGGCCTGCAGCCAGCCCCGGAACGACGATGTGGCTCGACGGAAAGTCAGCCCGCTTCGGCGGGCGGGCCTTACTCCATCACCGCCGCCTTGAGGATGCACACCATCAGCGCGCTTCCCGGCTGGTCGCCGACGCAGCGGACGATGTGGCGGCGGTCGCAGCGATAGCGCAGCGTGTCGCCGGCCTTGGCGCGCTGGATGATGTCGCCGACCTCGACCTCGAACTCGCCCGAGGTGACGGAGAGCGATTCGATCGAGCCGCGCTGGTGACCTTCCGAGTCGAGCTCGCCGCCCGGCTCGGCCTGGATCTCGTACCACTGCAGCCATTCGACGGTCTTGATCCAGCCGATGATGGCGAGCCTGAGCTTGCCGTCCTCGGAGACCAGGATCGGCGTGTCGCTGCGGCTGGTCTTGTCGATGAAGGGCTCTTCCTCGCCGCTGGAGAGCACGCGCTCGATCGAGATGTCGAGCGCCTGCGACAGCCGCCAGATCGTCGCCAGCGTCGGGTTGGTCTCGTTGCGCTCGATCTGGCTGATGATCGACTTCGCCACGCCCGATTGCTCGGCGAGTTCCGAGAGCGAGAGATTATAGGCCTTGCGCAGGCGCTGAATCGTCTTTCCGAGCTGCCCGGAGACGATCTGGGCCCCGGATTCAAGCTCCCGGCCACTGCGCTCCTTGGTCTCGATGCCCATGCGTTTTGACCGTCTTACCTGTCTGTCGTTTGCGGAGGCGAACGATTGTTTGTCTGAGCGGACAATGCCCGTTCCTGATGCAAGCGGCAAGTTCCTGAAGCAAGCAGCAAGCCGAAGCTCGCGGTTGCGCCTGCGTCAGGTCGTGCGCGTCGACCCGACTTCGCGCTGCTCGCGCCGGAGCAGGCCGAGCTGTTGTTCGCGCAGGATCACATAGATGCCGGAGGTGATGACGATCGCCGCGCCGATCAGCACGGCGGTCGCCGGCCAGTCGCCGAAGACGAACCAGCCGATCGCGACCGCCCAGAGCATCGTCGAGTATTCGAAGGGCGCGATCAGGGAGGCGTCGCCATAGCGATAGGCCTGGACGAGGAAGATCTGGCCGAGGCCGCCGAGGATGCCGATCGCCAGCATCATTGCCGCATCCTGCAGGTTCGGCATGTGCCAGCCGAACATCGCGGTCGAGAGCCCGAGCGCGCTGGTCATCAGCATGAAATAGAACACGATCGCGCCGGTGCCCTCGCTGCGGGTCAATTGCCTGACCTCGATCGAGGCGAAGGCCGAGCAGCAGGCGCCTGCCAGGCCGATCGCCGCGCCGAAGGCAGGTCCCGGGGCAAGCCCCTTGCCGAGGCCGCTGATATAGGGCGAGAGCATGATCAGCACGCCGACGAAGCCGATCGTGACCGCGCTCCAGCGATAGATTCGCACGCGTTCCTTCAGGATGACGGCGGCCAGCACCACGACGGCGAGCGGCGCGGCATAGCCGATCGCGATCGAATCGGAGAGGGGCAGGAACTGCAGCGAGGCGAAGCCGCAGAACATGCCTGTCGAGCCGATGACGCCGCGCTTGAGATGGCCGCGCAGATTGCTGGTCCTCAGCGAGGCGACGACGCCGCCTTGCCAGGCGAGCCAGGTGAGCAGGGGAATCAGGGCGAAGAAGGACCGCACGAAGACGATTTCGCCCGTCGGATAACGGCTCGCGATCGATTTCACGCCGGCTGCCATCAAGGTAAAGGCGAGGGCAGAGATGAGCTTGAGGCAAATGCCGAGGAGAGGAGACAACGGACCGGCGCGGAGGGAGGGCAAGGGAGCAGGGCAAGGGAGGAGGGTCTTGTAGAAGACCGCTCCTCTTAGACCATGTCGAAGCGCCACTTCAAAGCGTCAACTCTGCAACCCTGATAGGCGGGGGGCGGGAGTCTCCGCAGGCTTGGCTGTAACGCTCTTATGAGACCCCGAGGCGCTTCAGGCTTTGCCGTGCATAGAAGCCGGCGAAGACAAACGTGACGATCCAGCTGACCACGAAGGATATCGCGGCCACGGCGAGAAAAGCCACTGGCGCGGAAATGCCGCTCCTTGCCGCCTGGGCGAGCATGGCCTTGATCGGGTTTGTCCCGCCAAGCAAAGCGTCGGCGCCGTAGAGAAACGCTAGGCCCAGGCAGAGATTGAGCACGACCACGGCCAAGCCGATCCAGGCGGCGAAGAGCGCCCGCTCGCCCGTGGTAAAGACGCGCCGATGGTCTTTCACGAAGCTTTGCACGGGGGCGGTGAGCGCGGCGATCAGAATGATGATGCCCATCGAAGAGGGCAGATCGAAATTCAGCAGGCTCGAAGCGGCAACCGAAATGACGGTGCAAAGCAAATATAGGCCGCCGAATACAATCGCATATTTGAGCATTTTCCAGTCCCCGCAGATGTTCGTTCCGGCCATTTTCCCGGGCGGCCGATAGCGAGCCGCCCAAGCGGCGTCAACGACCATGTCTTGTCTGACGCTGGTGTCCCGGCCTGATGGGCTGCCGGTCGGCGGCCATCCTCGTCTCGATGGTCGGAGGGATGGCCGAGCGGCGGCTCAGAAACTGCCCCTGAACACGCCGCCGTCGATCAGCAGGTTCTGGCCGGTGATGTAGCCGGCATGCTGGCTGGCCAGGAAGGCGCAGACATTGCCGAATTCCTCGGCCGTGCCGAAGCGCCTGGCCGGGATCTCGGCCTTGCGGGTGGCGGCGAAGTCCTCTGGCGTCATGCCCTTGATGGCAGCCATTCGCACCGTTCCGCTCTTGAGCCGGTCGGTGTCGAAGGATCCGGGCAGGACATTGTTGATGGTGACGTTGGCATGCGCCACCTCGCGCGCCACACCGGCGAGGAAGGCCGTCAACCCGGCGCGCGCCGCCGAGGAGACGTCGAGCCCTGTCAGCGGCGTCAGCACGCTCGCCGAGGTGATGTTGACGATGCGGCCGAAGCGCCGCGCGATCATGCCGTCGACGACGCGCTGAACCAGCTCCAGCGGCGTCGCCATGTTCTGGATGACGCCTTCGAGCAGCGCTTCGCGAGATACATCGCGAAACGGTTTCGGCGGAGGCCCGCCATTGTTGTTGATCAGGATGTCGGGCTCGGGTGCCGCCGTGAGCAAGGCGTCCTGCCCCGCACGTGTCGAAACGTCAGCCACCACGGCAATGACCGTCGCGCCGGTGCTGGCACGAATCTGGCTCGCGGTGGCTTCGAGCGTGGTCGCGTCGCGGCCATTGACCACGACAATGCAACCAGCCTCGGCGAGCGCTTGCGCGCAGCCGCGGCCAAGACCCTTGCTGGAGGCGCAGACGATGGCCGTGCGGCCGGAAATCCCAAGATCCATGATTTTTCTCCGGAAACTAGTTGCCTCGAAAGCGAGCCAGAGCACGGATCGCTGGTTCCGTCATCAAAGCGCAACGCAAATCAGCCAAACGCCGACAGCATCGCAACGGAATGGGCAAGCGGGCATGAGCGACGATGACGAGGCGAAGCAGGTTCGCAGCATCTTCATCTCCGATCTGCATCTTGGCACGCGCGGCGCACAGGCCGATCTCGTGCTGGAATTCCTGCGCGCCTATGACGCGCCGCAGATCTATCTGGTCGGCGACATCATCGATGGCTGGCGCCTGAAGAGCGGCTGGTATTTCCCGCAGTCGCATAACGACGTCATCCAGAAGCTGCTGCGCAAGGTGCGCAAGGGCTCGAAGCTGATCTACGTCACCGGCAATCACGACGATTTCCTGCGGGACTTCGCCGGCCTGCAGTTCGGCGGCATCACACTGGTCGACGAGATCATCCACGAGACCGCCGACGGCAAGCGCCTGCTCGTGATCCATGGCGATCTGTTCGACCTCGTCGTGCGCAACGCCAAATGGCTCGCGCTGATGGGCGACTGGGCCTACACCGTCGCGCTCGCCTGCAATACCGTCGTCAACAAGGTGCGCCGCCGGCTGCATTTGCCGCACTGGTCGCTCTCGGCCTGGGCCAAGCTCAAGGTCAAGAACGCGGTCAACTATATCGGCGAGTTCGAGACCTGCCTCGCGGCCGAGGCGCGCAGGCACCATGCCGATGGCGTGATCTGCGGGCATATCCACCACGCCGCGCATCGCGAGATTGAGGGCCTGACCTATATCAACACCGGCGATTGGGTCGAAAGCTGTACCGCCTTCGTCGAGCACCATGACGGGCGCTTCGAGATGATCCGCTGGCCGCAATACCGGCTGAAGGGCGAGGCGCCGGTGCCTGTCGTCAGCAAGCTGCGCCCGGAGCCGGCCGCCGCGCTCGTCGAGGCCGCGTGATGCGCCTGCTGATCGCGACGGATGCCTGGCGGCCCCAGATCAACGGGGTGGTCAGGTCGCTGGAGCGGATGTTCGAGGCGGGGCCGGCCTTCGGCGTGACGCCGCAGGTGCTGACGCCGGACGGTTTTCGGCAGATCGGCTTGCCGACCTATCCCGACATCAGGATCGCGCTGGCGACGCGCCGGGCGGTTGCAGCGCGGATCGCGGAGTTCAGGCCGGACCATATCCACATCGCCACGGAAGGGCCGATCGGCTGGCTGACGCGTGCCGTCTGCCTGGCCCAGAAACGGCCCTTCACGACGAGCTACCACACGCGCTTTCCGCAATATGTCGCGGCGCGCTGGCCCATTCCCGAGAGCTGGAGCTACCGCTTCCTGCGCCGGTTCCATGGCCCGGCCGAGGCGATCATGGTGTCGACGGCCTCGGTCGAGGCCGAGCTCAGGCAGCATGGTTTCGAGAAGATCGTACGCTGGGGGCGGGGCGTCGATCTCGGGCTGTTCCATCCACGCCCGGTGAGCGTACTCGACTTGCCGCGGCCGATTTTCCTCAGCGTCGGGCGCGTCGCCGTCGAGAAGAACCTCGAGGCTTTCCTCTCGCTGCGCTTGCCCGGCAGCAAGGTGGTGATCGGCGACGGGCCGGCGCGGGCCGATCTGCAGCGGGCTTATCCGGACGCGCATTTCCTCGGCACGCGCGAGGGCGAGGATCTGGCCTCGATCTATGCCTCCTCCGACGTCTTCGTGTTTCCGAGCCTGACTGACACCTTCGGCATCGTGCTGCTCGAGGCGGCGGCCAGCGGCCTTCCGGTTGCGGCCTTCCCGGTTCAGGGGCCGAGCGATGTCTTCGCCGGCAGCGGGGCTGCCGTGCTGAGCGAGGATCTCCGGGCGGCGGCGCTGGCGGCGCTGCGGATCCCGCGCGAGACCTGCCTGGAGCTCGCCTCGCATTATAGCTGGCGCCGCAGCGCCGAGCAGTTCTACGGCCATATCCAGCGGGTGGCGCAGCAATCGGGGCAGGCGCTGCGCAACGAGCCGCCCTGCGCGCCGCTGCAGAGCGTCACAACCTTCGTGAGCGCGCGTGCCGCGGAAGGGCCTGTGCCGGAGTGCCTGCGGGCTTGAGTTCGGTGCGGAACTGATCGCGCCGTTCATGGATCGAGGCGATGACGAGGCCCATCGGCACGCCTAGCCCGACCAGAGCCGCCTCCGAGAGCTGCAGACTCGCCTCGATTGTCTCTGGAACCGCATCGTTGACGCCGATCTGGTAGAGATGGCGGGCATGGCTGGCGTCGCGGGCACGGGCGACGATCACCAGATCGGGCCTGAGCGTGCGCGCTGCCAGCACGGTCGCATCGACCGCGCGCGGATTGTCGATGGTCACGATCAGCGCCGTCGCCTCGTCGAGGCCGGTGAGGCGCAGAAAGTCCAGATTCGCCGCATCGCCGTAGAAGACGGGCCGACCGGCCCGGCGCTGGGTCGCAACCAGCGCAGGGTCGAGATCGATCGCGATATAGGGCTTGCGGTGCTCCTCCAGCATCGCGCCGACGAGCCGGCCGACGCGACCGCAGCCGACGACGATGGCGCGCGCCGAACGATCGTCCGGCGGCAGCACCTTGGCCTCATCAGGCAGGGTCGCGGGCACGGCCAGCCGCAGCGACAAGGCCCGGGCCAGCCGGGCCAGGAGCGGCAGCACGACCATCGTCAGCGAGACCGCCGCCAGCACGAGACTCTCGGCATTCTGCGAGAGCAGCTTGGCCGAGACCGCGCCGCCGAACAGCACGAAGGCGAACTCGCCGCCGGGCCCGATCATGATCGCGGTTTCAAGCGCGGTCGCGCGTGACAGCTTGAAGCGGCGCGCCAGCCCGAAGACGAGCAGGGATTTCGCCGCGAACAGGCCGATCGCGATCCCCAGGATGGCGAAGGGATGGGCGGCGAGATCGGCCGGGTTCACGCCCATGCCGACGGTGAGGAAGAACACGCCGATCAGCAGCGATTTGAACGGCTCGATCGTGACCTCGATTGCGCGGCGATATTCTGTCTCGGCCAGGAGCAGGCCGGCGATGAAGGCGCCCAGCCCCATCGACAGGCCGGCTGCTGCGGCGATCAGGCCGGTTCCGAGCGCGATCAGCAGCGTCGCCGCCATGAAGCTCTCCGACGAATCGGTTGAGGCGACCAGGCGAAACAGCGGCCGCAGCGCCAGCCGGCCGATCACCACGATGGCGGCAATCGCCCCGAAGGCCTGGACCAGGGCCTGGGCGAGGCCCGCCAGCAGAGAGCCGCCATCGGCTTGCGCACCGAGCACGCTGACCAGGAAGAGCAGCGGGATGACGGCGATATCCTGGCAGAGCAGGATGGCGAAGCTGGCGCGGCCGGCCGAGGAGGTCATGCGGCGCTTGGCCGAGAGCAACTCGACGACCATGGCGGTCGATGACAAGGCGAGGCCGAAGCCGATGATAAGCGCGGCCGCCGCTGGCTGCCCAAGCCAATAGGCCACTGCGCCGATGACGCCGCCCGAGAGCGCGACCTGGCCGAGTCCCAGGCCGAAGACGAGCCGGCGCATGGTCATCAGGCGCTCGAAGGACAGCTCGAGCCCGATGACGAAGAGCAGGAAGGCGACGCCGAGTTCGGCCGGCCCAGCCAGGGCTTCCGCCTTCGCCACGGTGATGCTGCTCAGCAGCGGAACCGAGGAGGCGAGCCCGCCGAGGCCGAAAGGCCCCAGCAGCGCGCCGCAGGCCATGAAGGCGACGACCGAATTGACCTTGAATCGCTTGGCGAAGGGCACGATGACGCCGGCCGTGGCGAGCACGACGATGGCATCCTTATAGACGGAAGGGTCGACAGTTCCGGCCACGTCAGTCCTTGCGAGTCGGCGGTGAGAAGAGGCCTGGGAGCTTGCGGGTTACGCGACGGCAATACAACCGTTGGAGGCCCGCATTCATGCCGGAACTAGCCTTTGCGCATGCGGCTTTACGCCTCGTGGTTCGGGCACGACTTCACGGGAAGCGGGTTTCCGGTTTCGGCGTTCCTGGGCTAGCGTCTACGGCATCTTTCAAAGGGACCGACGATGCGTTTTGCAGGCACTGAGAATTACGTCGCGACCGAGGATCTGACGGTTGCCGTCAATGCCGCGATCCGGCTGGAGCGGCCGCTGCTGGTCAAGGGCGAACCCGGTACCGGCAAGACGGTGCTGGCGGAGGAGATCGCTGCGGCGCTGGGCGCACCGCTGATCACCTGGCACATCAAGTCGACTACCAAGGCGCAGCAGGGGCTCTACGAATATGATGCGGTCAGCCGGTTGCGCGACAGCCAGCTCGGCGATGCGCGCGTCTCCGACATCGCCAACTACATCAAGCGCGGCAAGCTCTGGGAGGCCTTCGTCTCGGCTGAGCGGCCGGTGCTGTTGATCGACGAGATCGACAAGGCCGATATCGAGTTCCCCAACGATCTGCTGCTCGAGCTCGATCGCATGGAATTCCATGTCTACGAGACCGGCGAGACGATCAAGGCGGCGCGGCGGCCGGTGATGATCATCACCTCCAACAACGAGAAGGAATTGCCCGACGCCTTCCTGCGGCGCTGCTTTTTCCATTACATCCGCTTCCCCGATGCGCAGACGATGCAGGCAATCGTCGAAGTGCATTTCCCCGGCATCAAGAAGCGGTTGATGGAGGAGGCGCTGAAGCTGTTCTTCGAGGTGCGCGAGGTTCCCGGCATCAAGAAGAAGCCTTCGACCTCGGAACTGCTCGACTGGCTCAAGCTTCTGGTCGCCGAGGAGATGACGCCCGAGATGCTGCGCGAGCGTGACCCGCGCAAGCTGATCCCGCCACTGCATGGCGCTCTGCTCAAGAACGAGCAGGACGTCTCGCTGTTCGAGAAGCTCGCCTTCATGACGCGGCGCGAGAGCCGCTGAGGCCGGCTAGAGCAGGATGCGAAAAAGTGGGTACCGGTTTTTCGCATTGATCCTGCTCTAACTTCTTGATGAGAAACGGATTCAGATTTCAGACGGAGACACTTTGTGACTCCGTCTGAAATCATCCGGCTCTAGGCGTCACAGGGCGGGATCGCCGCCGCCAGATCGACTTTCGGATCGGCGTCTCGGACGGCCTCGCGCAGATCGACATCGCGAGTGAGCAGGACATAGTCCTGGGTCTCGGATGTCTTGAGATAGCTCGTCATCTGGATCGGCTTGCCGGAAAGGTCGCCGAGCCTGCAGGCCTTTTCGGCCATCAGGGCAAGGCTGCCGCGGTTGCCGCTGTTCTGCGACCCAACGAACATCTCTTCCCGGAAGGCACCGATGCGGGCGGCATCGCCGTTGCTCAGCCTGAACACGGTGAAACGGCGTCCGGGCGCAGCTACGGCCGGAAGCTTCGCAAGCTCGCCTGCGTCCCGTACCTCTTCCAGAACGACCTTCCGTTCATGGCGGCCGCCATCCTTCGGCAAGGCTATGACCGTCATGGTGATGCCGCCGGGAAGCGGACGGATGTCGGCGGGAAGGCTGATGCCGGCCCGCAGCTCCGTGAGCTGCGTCGTTCGGATATCGATCTTCGAGAGTTTGGGCAGGGAGGTCAGCGGAACATGGCCGCAGGCGCCGGCAAGGGCGGCAGTGATCAGGGACGCAAGCAGGGAAGGGCGCATCGCAGCTCTCGTTGGTTGTCTGGATAATACGGTCTGGACATTCAAAAATTCGTCTATTAGTTTAATTTTGTCAATCGGAGGGCGAATTAAATGATGACTTCAACGGCCCCGTCGAGCACCAGTGTGAGCTTGCTCCGGCTGCGGCGCATCAGCGTCGTGGCGCGGTTCTTCAGCTATGCGGCGGCGGCACTGATGGCGTTTGGCATGGTCTGGCTGTGGCGCGATCCCGAAAGCCTCGCGAGCTATGCACACGGCACAATCGGGCTGGGTGGCGGCTCGATCGCGCCTTCGGGACGCGGCTACTGGACAGCGTTAGTGCTCGGCACGGTGCCGGCCGGCCTGTTCATCGCCGCCATGCTCAGCCTCGCCGCCTTGTTCCGGCGTTTCGGCAAGGGGCTTGTGCTGGAGGAGGAGAATGCGCGGCGGCTCGGCCGGGTCGGCTGGCTTTTCGCCGGGCTCGGCCTTGCCACGCCGGTCGCGCGCGCCCTGCAGAGTGTGGCGCTGACCTTCGACAACCCGGCTGGCCAGAAGCAGCTCGCGATCATGCTCGACCCCGGCACCTTCGGAGCGCTGGCTGCCGGAGCGGTCCTGATCGCCTTCGGTCTGGTGCTCAAGGAAGCGGTGCGGCTCGCGGACGAGAATCAGAGTTTCGTGTAGGACGGACGTGATGCCGATCGTCGTCGAACTGGATGTCATGCTGGCGCGCCGCAAGATGCGCTCGAAGGAACTCGCCCAGCGCATCGGTCTGACCGAGCAGCAGGTTTCGCAGCTGAAGTCCGGCAAGGTCCGCGGCATGCGCTTCGACACGCTGACGCGCATCTGCAGCGTGCTCGAGTGCCAGCCGGGCGATCTCCTGCGCTACGAGCCCGGCGAGGACGATCTCGCGCTCGACGGCATCGGTCCGGAGGCTTGACGGGTCAGCCCAGCCCGAGCAGCGGCTTTGCCTGCAGCGCCGCGACCAGGGCCGCCAGCGTCACGGCCGCATAGAAGCACGAGAAAGCCGCGACGGCCGCCACGCCGATCCGCGCCTGCCGTGTCAGCAGCCAGACGAGCAGTCCGAAGGCCGGGATGATCTGCAGGGCGTGCAGGCCGAGGAAATGCGCGACGCGCAGATCGCCGATCGCGAGCGACCAGCCGAAGAGCGGTACGGTCGGGTGCACGGCCGGCACGACGCCGACGAAATGGCCGGGAGCACTGCCGAGCAGGCCGCCGCTGACGAGACCGAGGATGCAGGTCGAAGCGAGCCCGATCACCAGCGACCAGCGCAAGGCCGGGGCGATGCGCTCGACGTCGCGGCGGGCGAGGCCATAGGCCAATGCGCCGGATGCGAGCGTGATCATCACCGCGCCGACGCCCATGGCGTTATAGAGCGAAGCGTCGAGCCAGGTGACCGTGTTATAGTGTGAGGCTTCGGCACGTGAGGCGCGCCAGCCGATATAGGCGACCTCGAGGAAGCCCGCTACGATCGGAGGCCAGACGGTATAACGTCCCAGCCATGAGGCGCGGAAGGCTTGGCTCGCCAGCGGCAGGAAGAGCGCCAGCGTGACGAAATACAAGACGAGCGAAGCTTCGAACTTCAAAGGCTTCAACCAGACATCCACCGCCTCGAGCGATCGCGCGTCGATGGTGTAGGCGAGCCAAGTCGGCACGATCAGGGCCGCCATGGCGAGGCTGGCGGAAGTCAGGCGCGGCTCGAAATCCAGTGCTCGCAGCCATGCCGGCAGCTTCGCCAGCGTGCGGGCAATGCGGTCCTCCCGGCTGAGCTTGACGCTCGCGTGGAGCAGCAGAAATGCGAGGAAGCCGATCGGCCCGAACAGAAAGGTCGCCAGCAGCACAGGCAGCATCAGCCAGTGCGGGATCGCCTCCTCCTGCGCCCTGCGCAGGATCCAATTGCCGAGGAAGAGGTCGAAGGCGAGATAGTGCAGCCAGCCAGCGAGCAGTAACGGTCTGGAGGCGAAGAGCCCCGCTATGCCGTCCAATGAGGAGAAATCCCCCTTCGCCTCACTCCAGAACACGGCGATCAGCACGAAGTAGCCGAGCGACAGTACCGCAGGAATCACGGCGCCAGCGAGGATCGCCGAGAGGCCGCGCCAGCGCGGCAGCAGGAGAAGGGCGAGCCAGCCCAGGATCGCCAGGAGCGAACCCAGCATGAAGGCGTCGTCGAGCGTCCCCGGCAGCATGATGTTCTCCATCTGAACGCTGTTAAGTTGCGGTGTCGTGATAAATCGCTATCTTGACGGCGTCAAGATTAATTTTGACGATGTTCAGATCGCGGGCTGGAAATGACGAAGATCGAGGCTGGCTCTGCTCGCGGCGCCTATCACCATGGCGACCTCAGGCAGGCGATGATCACTGCCGCCGAAGCTGTTCTGGCCGAGAAGGGCATGGCCGGATTCACACTGCGTGAATGCGCGCGCCGGGCGGGGGTCTCGCCGGCTGCGCCGGCGCATCATTTCGGCAACCTCACCGGCTTGCTGACGGCAATCGCGACGCTTGGCTTCGATGGCCTGTCCGACGCGATGGAGGCGGCGGCCGAGGCCGCCTCGCACCGCGCGAACGGCAACAGGATGGCTGCGATCTGTGATGCCTATCTCGCGACCGCGCTCGACAAGCCCGGGCGGTTTCGCGTCGTCTTCGGCCAGATGGGGCTGAATTGGGAGGAGCCTGCCTTCAAGCGCGCGGCCGGGCGCGCCTTCGGCATCCTGGTGCGCGAAACGCGCTGCGAACTGGGCCGCGAGAGCGGAGAGGATCTGCTCACGCACCATCCGCCGAGTTTCGCCGGCGAGCCCGACCTCGCGGCGATCCTGTTCGTCTGGTCGGTGACGCATGGCTTCACCACGCTCCTGATCGACGGCCAGCTCGATTTCCTGGCGGAAGAAGGAGGCCGCGAGGCGCTGCTCGGGCTCTATTCGCGGCAGCTCGTTGCGATCCTGATCGCGGCGTTGCGGACGCTTGCTCTGCCGCCGCCGGAAGCTCTCGCAAAACCGCGGGGGGATGGTTAGGTTGCGCTTATGCGACGCCTCATGCTTCTGCGCCATGCCAAGTCGAACTGGCCTACCGGGATGGCCGATCGTGAGCGCCCGCTCGCGACACGCGGACGCGAGGCAGCGCCGGTCATGGGACGCTATCTCGCCGAGGAGTTGCTGCTGCCCGACCTCGTGCTGATCTCGCCGGCGCGGCGCACGCTGGAGACCTGGGACCTGGTGGCGGCGATGCTGCCGGAAAAGCCGCCGAGCCATGTCGAGCCGCGCATCTACGAGGCCAAGACGGAACGCCTGCTGCACACCGCGCAGGAGGTCGATCCCGGCGTCCGAACGCTGCTGATGATCGGCCACAATCCCGGCTTCGAGGAGCTGGCCGCGATGCTGACCGGCCATGGTGACCGCTACGCCTCGGCGCGGATGAGCCAGAAATATCCGACCTGCGGGCTCGCCGTGCTGGATTTCGCGATCGAGGACTGGCGCGATCTGAGCCCGCGCGGCGGCCGGCTCGACCGTTTCGTCACGCCTGCATCCTTGGGCGAAGGCCCCGACGAGTGAGGGATGGCGCGATCCATCCACCGGAGCGGCCGTCTGACGCGACCGTCTCCGCTTCGGCCATCTTGGCTTCCGGTGCTCACGGACAGATGTCCGCTCCGCTCCGGTTCTCGACGGCCGCGCCAGCCTGCTCGCCCCGGCGGCGTATCGAGCCATCCTTGCCTCGCATGCCAGTTCGCGTTTGCTCATGAGCCAGCCTTCCTATCTCGACGAGGCCCGCAGCGCCGCGCTCGCCTTCGGCGACAGCCTGCTTGGCCTGGCGCGGCCGCGCCTGCGGCTGGGCGTCACCGGCCTGTCGCGCTCGGGCAAGACGGTCTTCACCACGGCATTGATCCAGAACCTGATCGAGGGGGCGAAGTTGCCGGTGCTGAAAGCCGCGACTGAGGGGCGGATCGCGCGGGTCAGGCTGGTGCCGCAGCCCGACCCGGATATTCCGCGCTTTCCCTATGAGGCGCATCGTGCCGCGCTGAACGGCCCCGAGCGGCGCTGGCCGGAATCGACGCGGCGTATCTCCGAATTGCGCGTCGAGATCGACTATGAGCGCGCCGCCGGCTGGTTCAAGGGACCGGCGACGCTGACCCTCGACATCGTCGACTATCCCGGCGAGTGGCTGCTCGATCTCGCCTTGATGGGCCAGGACTACAAGGCCTGGTCGACCCAGGCCGTGGCCGATGCGCGCAAGCCCCATCGCCGTGCTGTCGCCTCAGGCTGGCTTGCGGATCTGGCCGGGCGCGATCCGGCGGGGCCGGCCGATGAGCTTGCGGCGGAATCAGCGAGCATCGTTTTCAAGACCTATCTCGCGGCGCTGCGGGCCGATCCCGAGGCGGTCGCGGTGACGCCGCCGGGGCGCTTCCTGATGCCGGGCGATCTCGAGGGCTCGCCGGCGCTGACCTTCGCGCCGCTCGACTTCGGACATGACACCGAGCCTTTGCCCGGTACGCTGGCCGGGCTGATGGCCGAGCGCTTCGAGGCCTATAAGCGCGTCGTCGTGGCGCCGTTTTTCCGCGATCATTTCGCACGCCTCGACCGGCAGATCGTGCTGGTCGATGCCTTGGCTGCGCTCGATGCCGGCGCGCCGGCCCTGGCCGATCTGGAGACGGCGCTGGGACAGGCGCTGGCGGCCTTCCAGGTCGGCCGCAATTCCTGGCTGTCGAGTTGGTTCGCGCCCCGGATCGAGCGGGTGCTCTTCGTCGCGACCAAGGCCGACCATATCCACCATGCCAGCCATGACCGTCTGGCGGCGGTGATGTCGCATCTCGTGGCGCGGGCGGCTTCCCGGGCGCAAGGGGCGGGTGCGCGGGTGGAAACGATGGCGCTCGCCGCCGTGCGCGCGACGCGCGAGGTCCGGATCAAGGAAGGGCGCGACGAACTGCCCGCGATCGCTGGTGTGCCGGAGGCTGGCGAGGAGATCGGCGGGGAGATCTTCGACGGCATGGCGGAGGCGGCGATCTTTCCCGGCGAGTTGCCGGAGCGTCCCGAGGCGATCTTCGATCCAGCTGCTCGCTGGCAGATTCGCGCGCCACGCTTCCGGCCGCCTCTGGTCGCGCCCGATGCCGGCGGGCGGACGCGGCCGCCGCCGCAGATCCGGCTCGACCGCGCGCTCGAATTCCTGATCGGGGACAAGCTCGCATGAAGGAGGCCAACCCGATGGGGTTTCTGTCATGACGGGCAAGGCGCCCCGCGCGGTCCGGCTGGATCCGCAACCGCTGGAGGCGGCTGGCGCCGGCACTATCCGGGACACCAATGTCGCCATCCTGCCGGAGAGCGAGCCGTTCGAGGCCGCCGAGCCGGCGGCAGTTCCCGTGGCGCGGCGGCGTTTCTCCTGGGGCGGCGTGTTCGTCGCTGGCCTGTCAGGCTTCCTGACGCTCGCGGTCGGGGTCTGGGTGGAGAACACTGTCACCGCGCTGATGACGCAGAACCCGGTGCTCGGCTATGCGGCGCTGGTTTGCGCTGGTTTCGCCGCGCTTGCGCTCCTGGTGATGCTGGCCCGCGTCCTCAGCGACATCCTGCGCGAGCGCAAAGTCGAGGCGCTGCGCCTGCGCGCAACGGCTCTTCTCGCGGGCGGCAGCACGGACGAGGCCAAGGCGATCGCCGGGGAACTCAAGGCGCTTTACGCCTCGCGCCCCGAAACGGCGAAGGGGCGTGCCGCACTCGACGAGGCGCTGCCGCAGCTCTTCGCGGCGCGAGACGTGCTCGCCATCACTGAGCGCAGCTTGATGGCGCCGCTCGACATTGCTGCCCAGGCGCAGATCGCGCAGGCCGCGCGGCGCGTCTCGCTGGTCACGGCGGTGAGCCCGCGCGCGCTGGTCGACATCGTCTTCGTGCTCGTCGCCTGCGCAAGGCTGTTGCGCGCGATCGCCGGCATTTATGCCGGCAGGCCCGGCGCGCTCGGCCTGTTGCGGCTGGCGCGGCAGGTGCTGGGCCATCTCGTCGTCACCGGTGGCATTGCAGCCGGCGATGCCGTGATCCAGCAGGTGGTGGGGCAGGGGCTCGCGGCCAGGCTCTCCGCCAAGCTGGGCGAGGGCGTGCTGAACGGGCTTTTGACCGCCCGCATCGGGCTGGCGGCATTGGCGGTCTGCCGGCCGCTGCCATTCGTCGAGGCGCGACCGCCATCCCTATCGGATGTCGCCGGCGATCTGTCGGGCTGGCGCGGTACTGGAACGCAGAGCTGAGCGCAGCCCGGCAAATTGTGCCGGGCTGCGGCGGTTTTGCCCGGTCGAAACCGCCGCGCTACGCTTTGGAAACCATCCAAGTCTTTGACAAATAAGGCCCAAACGCATGGCACAGGCCATGCAGATCAAGCCTCGATGTTGTGGGGCGCCCATCGTGCGCCAGTCGAGGTGAGGTTGCCATGGGTGTTTTCAGTGCGTTGACGACGGCGGTGTCGGGTCTTCAGGCGCAGTCCTACGCGCTGGAAAACATTTCCGGCAACATCGCCAACTCGCGGACCGCTGGGTTCAAGCGCGTCGATACGACCTTCTCCGACCTGATCCCCGACTCGGCGCTGAACCGCCAGATTGCGGGTTCGGTGGCGGCCTATAGCCAGGCGACCACGACGATCCAGGGCGATCTTTCGGCGACCAAGATCGACACCAATGCGGCGATCAACGGCGACGGTTTCTTCGTCGTCGACCAGCGTCAGAGCGGGCTCGGCAGCAACACCACCTTCTCCAACTCAAACCTCTACACCCGCCGCGGCGATTTCGACTTCGACGCCAATGGCTATCTCGTCAATGGCGCCGGCTATTTCCTGAAGGGCCAGAAGATCGACACCGTCACGGGGCAAGTGATCGGCAGCGACCCCCAGGTGCTGCGCATCACGCAGGAGCAGTATCCGGCGAAGGCGACGACCTCGATCGAGTACAGCGCCAATATCCCGGCCTATCCGGCGACGACGCGCTCCGACAAAACCGTCCCGGGCTCCGAATTGCTTCAGCCGGCTGCCTCATACGCTACCGGAAAGGATCCGCATTCGACGACCTCGGGCGGCAACGGCGTCGTCACCGGCACCGACCTGACCAACTTCCTGGCCCAGTCGATCACTGGCGGCTCGGCAACGGTCTACGATTCCCTGGGCAAGGCGACCAGCGTCGATCTGCGCTGGGCCAAGGTGTCCAATGCCACAGCGGCCGTAGCGGCCGATCCCACCGCAATTCCTCCGATCGTAGCGTCGCCCGCCGTTCCAGATACCTGGAACCTGTTCGTGGCCGAAAACACCAGCGCCACAGGCACGACGGTGGCCTATCGCAACGCCAATGTGGACGTCACGTTCGACAGCACCGGCAAGATGACGTCGCCCGCGGGCGGCAATATCCTGCTGCCGACCATGACGATTGCCGGTACGACGATCAGTTCGACGGCGAACCCGATCAACCTCACCACCAATGGCGGCCTCAGCCTGACGCAGAATGGCGATGTCAGCGGCGAGATCAATGCCCGCAGCATCCGCCAGGACGGCTACACCGCCGGCACGCTCGACCGTGTCTCGATCTCGGCTGCGGGGCAAGTCGTCGGCACCTTCAGCAATGGTCAGGTCAAGGCGCTGGCGCAGATTGCGACCGCCCGCTTCAACGCCGGCAATGCCCTGAAGCGGCTGGATGGCGGCGCTTTCGCGGAGACGATCGAGTCCGGCGCGCCGATTGTGGGCCTGGGTACCTCGACGCTCATCGGCGGCAATGTCGAGCAGTCCAACACCGATATTGCCGACGAATTCTCGAAGATGATCGTCACCCAGCAGGCCTATTCGGCCAACACGAAGGTGATCACCACGGCGCAGGACATGCTGCGCGACGTGTTCGCCATCATCCGCTGAAGTCTCGCAAGGAGTTGACGCGGCCCAGAAGGGCCGCGGGTGACGACAGGAGTTGACGATGGGTCTCAGCACTTCCCTGAATACCGCGGTCGCCGGCCTCAACGCCACGCAGATCGGCATCGGCGTCGTTTCGCAAAACGTCTCCAATGCCGGTACGGCGGGCTATGTCCGTCGCCAGGTCTCGACCACGGACACGCTGGGCGGCAATACAGTCAGCACCGGCAGCACCGCGGTTCAGCGTCTGCTCGATGTCATCGTCCAGCGCCAGCTCTGGCAATCGACCTCCGGCGCTGCCTATACCTCGACGCGCTCCAATGCGCTGTCGAACCTCGACCAGCTCTTCGGCGCGCCAGGCAGCACGACGGCGCTGGATTCGATCTACAGCAATTTCACCAGCTCGCTGCAGTCCCTGCAGAACGATCCGTCGTCCTACAGCCTGCGCACCGGTGTTCTCGACGCCGCCACCCAGCTCGCCGGCCAGTTGAACACGCTCTCCGACGGCGTGCAGAATCTGCGGGCGCAGGCCGAGGCCGGGATCGCCGACGGCGTCACCAAGGTCAACTCGCTGCTGAATTCGCTGACCTCGATCAACGCCAGCATCGTCGGCAAGCCGAATGATACGGGTACGGCCGATCTCAAGGATCAGCGCGACCGGGTCGTCGCCGAGCTTTCTCAGTATGTGGACATCAAGACCAGCGAAGACGCGCAAGGGTCGCTGAGCATTTCGACCAGCTCGGGCACGCAGCTCTTCGATGGTCGCCCGTCGGTGAGCTTCTCCTTCGACGAGCACCAGGGAATAAGCGCGGGATCGCAGTGGAGCTCGGACCCGACGAAGCGCGGCGTCGGCACCATCACGATGACCGACAGCTCGGGTAATTCCCGGGATGCGATCGCCAACGGCACGTTCCGCTCCGGCGAGATCGGGGCCAATATCGAGTTGCGCGACAAGACCCTGGTCCAGGCCCAGGCGCAGCTCGATGAGGTCGCCGCGCAGATGTCGAGCGCGCTGTCGGACCGCGAGGTCAAGGGCACGGCCGCGACCTCGGGCGCCGCGACCGGCTTCGATGTCGACCTTACCGGGCTGCAATCGGGCAACACGGTCACGCTCGACTATCAGGTCCCGCCGAGCACGCAGACGCAGCGCTTCACCTTCGTGCGGGTCGATTCCGCCTCTTCGCTGCCCCTGCCGGCTTCCGCCAGCGGGGACTCCAACAACCGCGTCGTCGGCATCGATTTCTCCGGCGGCACGGCCTCAGTCGCGGCCCAGATCCAGGCCGCCGTGGGCACGAACTTCACGGTGTCGGGCTCGGGCTCGACGCTCACCATCCTCGATGACGGCGCGGCCGGCACGCGAAATGTCCTCGGCGTGACCGCACGGCCGACCAATTCGGTGCTGTCCTCGGCGGGCGGCGCGGCGGAGCTGCCCTTCTTCGTCGATGGCGGTCGCAGCAACGCGGCCTATACCGGCTCTTATGACAACGGCTCTCAGATCGTCGGCTATGCCGGCCGGATCGTGGTCAACCCTGCGCTGATCGCCAACCGCGCCAACCTCGTCACCTACGACACCTCGACCGCGGCGGGCGATACGACGCGGCCGCAGCTCATGCTGCAGCGACTGACGCAGAGCCAGCGCGCCTTCACCAATGCAACGGGCTTCGACGGCTCGACCGCGACCTCCAGCCAGACCATCACCTCCTTCGTCCAGCGCGTGGTCAGCTCCACCGGCCAGGCGGCGGACACGGCCAAGCGCCTCGACCAGGGGCAGCAGGTGGCGCTGGCTTCGGTGCAGAGCCGCTTCCAGGCCACCTCCCAGGTCAGCGTCGACCAGGAGATGTCGACGCTGATCGAACTCCAGACCGCTTACGCCGCCAATGCGCGCATCATCTCGACCATCAAGGAGATGATGGACGTGCTGCTGAGAGTGTGAGGACCTAGACGATGACCATCACCTCCTATGGCACAGGCGCCTACCGTTCGGCCAAGCCGAACGAATTCGTCGCGACCCGCAGCCAGTTCGACGATCTGCAGCGCCAGCTCACGACGCAGAAGCGCAGCGAGACCTATGGCGATCTCGGCATCGCACGCGGCACCAGCCTCGATCTCAACTCCAAGATTTCGGCGATCGATTCCTGGCAATCAGGCATCCAGCTCGCCACCGTCAATCTCAACCTCCAGACGCAGGCCGTCCAGAATTTCGCGACGATGACCAGCGAGACCAAGAACGACGTGCGCTCGAACAGCTATGTCGCGAGCGCCAGCGGCCGTTCGGCGCCGCAGGTCCTGGCCGAGGAAAAGTTCAAGCAGACGCTCGATCTGCTCAACACCAATGTGAACGGACGCTACCTGTTCTCCGGCCGGACCTCGGACGTCCAGCCGACAGTGAGCTATTCCGAAATGATGGATGGCGACGGGGCAGGGCGCGCCGGGCTGAAGCAGCTGGTCTCGGAGCGCAAGGCGGCCGATCTCGGCACCACGGGCCTCGGACGCCTGACGGCGGCGGGCGCGGGTACGACGGCGACGATCGCCGAGGAAAATCCGGCCCAGCCCTATGGCTTCAAGCTCGCCGGCACTTCGACGGATTCGGCTGCGCTGGTCCCCACCTATAATGCGGGCCCGCCGGCGGATATCGGCGTCAATGTCGTCGGCCAGCCTCTGCCGGGCGAGAGCCTGCACATCAAGCTCAACCTGCCCGACGGCACGCAGCAGGATGTGGTCCTGACGGCGCGCGCTACGGGAACGACCGGCAATGCCAATGATAGCTTCGAGATCGGCGCTGATGCGAATGCGACGGCTGCCAATCTGCGCGCTTCGATCACCGCCGCGCTGGGCACGCAAGCTGCGACGACGCTGTCGGCGGCCTCGACGATGGTCGCGGCCAAGAACTTTTTCGATGGCAGCGTCACCAATCCGCCATTGCGCGTGCCGGGCCCGCCCTTCGACACCGCGACCGGCGCTCCGGCGCCTGGGACCGCGGCGAACACCGTGATCTGGTATCAAGGCGATGACGGCACGGACCCCGCCCGCAGCACCGCGACGGTGCAGGTCGACAAGAACCAGGTCGTGGGCACTGGTGCGCGCGCCAATGAGGAGGCCTTCCGCGTCGGCCTTGCCCAGTTCGCCGCACTCGCGATCGAGACATTCCCCGCGACCGACACCAATTCGCAGGCGCGCTATGAGGCGCTGACTGAACGGGCGAGCAACAATCTCGGTTTTGGTGGCAGCGTGCAGAAGCCGGCCGAGATCATCACCGAACTGGGCACGGCGCAGAGTTCGCTGGCGGCGGCGAAGGACCGCAACGACACCACGAAGAACTACCTGACGACGGCTGTTTCGGGCGTCGAGAACGTCACGACCGAAGAGGTCGCCACGCAGATCCTGGCGCTGCAGAACCAATTGCAGGCGAGCTATCAGGTGACCTCGATCCTGTCGAAGCTCTCGCTGACGAACTACCTCTGAGCCAAAGCAGGTCCGTCTAGTGCTCGGAACCTCAGCGTCATCCTGGACAAGCCGCGAAGCGGCGCAGATCCGGGATCCATCGTAGAACGCATCGCCCTCCGATGGATCCCGGGACGACCTTCGGTCGCCCAGGATGACGGGCGTGGTTCTGAGCAAAGACGGCATGCTCTCAAGAGCGACGGCACAAAACGAAGCGGGCGTCGCCTTCGTAAAGGCGACGCCCGTTTTGTTTTCTGCGATGTGGAGAAGACCTGAGGAGCCGCCTCAGCGGCCGCGCAGGCCCGCGGCGATGTCGCGATTGATGTTGATCAGCACGGTGACGGCTTCAGGCGCAGGTGCAGCCGCGATCCTGAAAGTCTGGTTGAAGATGAAATTCGCCAGGGCGAGGATGTTCTGCTTGATGCCGACGGGCAGCGGGTTGTCCTCGGCGATCACGGCCGAGACCAGCAGGGTCCAGAGCTTGCGATTATAGTGCAGCGCCTCGTCGAGATCGCGCGCGCGCTCTGTCCAATCGTCGGCGATCGACTGGAGCCGCATGGCGGCCTTGATCAGCAGGGAGGCTTCGAGTTCGCGAGGAGAGACGGTGGCTTGAGCCGTCTTGGCGGCGGAGGCGTACGCGTTAAACCCGTGTTGCATTCTCGATGAGTTCCGCTTCGTAGGCGATCAGCTTTTTCGCTGCCTTCAGGGCTTTGTACAGATCGCCGCTTAAGATGCGGTTATTGATCTCATGAATATGCGGCAGAGAACTTGGCGCGGCCTGGACGAAATCGCGTACCAGCTCGAAATAGATGTCGTGCTCGCGCGTCGGATCCTGCGCGAGATACATCAGCTGGATGGCGAGGTAGATCTTCTTGGCCGGCGTATCGGCGCTGGCCGCGGTGAGAATGTCCTTCTCGCGCAGGATCGGCGCGTCGCCATCGATGAAGAAGCGCGTGCGCTGCTCGTCATTGCGGATCACCACCTGGCCGATGATGATGCGCTCATTGGGCTTGAGTTCGACCTTGAGGGCCATAGCTGTCCTGCCGTCTGGCTGCGGGAAGGGCGGTCGGGCGGCCGGGCTCTTACTGGAAGAGCCGCAGCACGCCCTGGTCGGCCTGGTTGGCGAGCGAGAGCGCCGTCTGCGAGAGCTGCTGGCGCGTGTTGAGCGCAAGCAGGCTGGCGCCTTCGGCGTTCGAGTCGGCTGCGACGAGGTTGTCGGCGCCGGTCGTCAGCGTGTTGGCCAGGTTCTTGGTGAAGTCCTGCCGGGTCTGGACGACGGAGAGGTTTGAGCCGAGCGTCGAGGAGGTCGAGCGCAGCGAGGTCAGGGCGCCGGTCAGCACGTCGGCGATATTGTTGAGGTCGGTATCGTCCTGAATATTGAACTGGCCAGTCGTGGCCGTGCCGCTGACGGCCTGGCTGATGCCAAGATTGGCTGCGGTGATCGTCTGGCCCTGAACGTCGAGCTTGGCCTGGTTGGTGCCGGTCTTCTCGTTGAAGATGATCGAGAGCTTGTCGCCGGAGAGCAGATTCTTGCCGTTGAACCCGGCGTCCCTGGCCAATTGATCGATTTGCGAGGTCAGGTCATTGAACTGGTTGATCAGGTTCGAGCGAACAGTCGAGTTGCCCGTCGCCGAAAGGCCGGTGGTCGCGTCGGCGGCCGCAAAACCGAGCAAGCCGTTCTGGCCGCCGGCTTGTGCGTCCGTCAGAGCGGCGCCAGCATTGGCGCCGGCGCCAATGCCGATCTTCAAGGTGCTGGAGCCGGCGCCGGTGACGTTGAGCTTGCCGGAATCGTCGATCGACGCCGTCGCGATGCCGGATTTGTTGATCTCGTTGACGAGGTCGCGGACCGTTGCGGTTGGACCAAGTGACGTGGAGGTGAAGGTCGTGTTGCCGGCTGTGATCGTCAGGGCAAGGTTGGTCGTGGTGTTGACGATGCCGACGTTGCCGTTGGCCGTCGAACCTGCCGGCAAGGTTCCGCTGCCGACGGCCGCGTTGTTGGTTCCCGTGGCGTCGTTGTCGACCAATGCCTTGTCGAGCGTGACATCCTTGAGGCTCTTGTTCGTGGCGACTGTTTCAGCTGTCGTTGCCAGGGCCGTTCCGACCTTGGTCGGGCGGTTGGCAGCGGCGTCGGCCTGAGCTTGCTTGATGGTGGACTGGAGCTGCTGGACCAGTTTGGCAATCGCGTCCACGCCCTGAGAGGCCGCTGTAATCGTCTGGATGCCGTTGGAAATGCCGTCCAGCAGGCCCGTCAACGCGCTGGAGCGATCGCTCAGGCCTAGTGAGGTGAAGTAGTTGACCGGGTTGTCGATGGCCGAGTTGACCTTTTTGCCCGTGGAGAGCCGGTTCTGGATCACGGACTGCTGATCGCGGGTCTGCTGAAGGGTCAGAAGATTCTGCCTGACGCCACTGGTGAGAATCGTATTGGCCATCGTTCGGTCCCCTACAGCGCGATTCAGCGCTTGCGCGGTTTGCTCTGACCGAAAAATGCTTTGTTAAGGATAATAAAACGTTAAGAGCGCGGTGTTTCCGGCGTTTCTCGTTCGCTTTGATCGCGGTCTGCGTTTCGAGGGGAGAAATGAAAAAGGCGGCGGAGCTTTCGCTCCGCCGCCTCTTGTCTTCGGCCCACATTCTGTGGGCAAGCCCGCTTCTGCGGACGAAGGATCAGAACAGACGCAGGATCGCCTGGTCGGCCTGGTTCGAGAGCGACAGGGCCGTCTGCGACAGCTGCTGGCGGGTCTGGAGAGCAAGCAGGTTGGCGGCTTCCTGGTTCGTGTCGGCGGAGACGAGGTTGTCGGCGCCGGCGGTCAGGGTGTTCGACAGGTTCTTGGTGAAGTCCTGGCGGGTCTGCACCGTCGACAGGCTGGCGCCCAGCGACGAGGAGGTCGAACGCAGCGACGAGAGTGAGCCGGTCAGCGTATCGGCCATCGTCGAAAGGGCTGAGTCGTCCTGGATGTTGAACTGACCCGTCAAAGGGCTGCCGTTGACCGCCTGGCCGATACCCAGGTTTGCCGAAGTGATCGTCTGGCCCTGAACATCGAGCTTCGACTGGTTGGATCCGGTCTTCTCGTTGAAGACGATCGAGAGCTTGTCGCCCGTCAGCAGGTTCTTGCCGTTGAAGCCTGCGTCCTTCGCCAGTTGGTCGATCTGAGAGGTCAGGTCGTTGAACTGGTTGACGAGGTTCGAACGGACAGTCGAGTTGCCGGTGGCGGTGAGGCCCGTCGAAACGGCCGCCGCGAGACCAAACGCGGCGTTTTGGCCGCCCGTCAACGCGTCGGTATTGGCGGCGGCCTGGCTCGTGCCAGCGCCGAGATTGACCGTCAGCGTGTCCGAGCCTGCGCCGGTGATGTTGAGCTTGCCGGCGTCGTCGATCGAAGCGGTGGCGATGCCCGACTTGTTGATCTCATTGACGACGTCGCGGACCGTCGAGGTGGCGGTCAGCGAGGTCGACGTATAGGTGGTATTGCCGGCCTTGATCGTCAGGTTGAAGTTGGTCGTGGCAGTGGCGATGCCAAGGTTGCCGTTGGCGGTTGAACCTGCAGGCAAGGTCCCGCTGCCGACGGCGGCGTTGTTGGTGCCGGTGCCGTCGTTGTCAACAAGCGCCTTGTCGAGAGTGACGTCACGGAGGCTCTTGCCGGTGGCGGCCGCTTCGGCGGCAGTCGCTAGGGTGGTGCTGGCGTTGGTGCCGCTCGTGGTCGGACGGTTGGCCGCGTTGTCGGCCTGGGCCTGCTTGACGGTCGACTGCAGCGACGAGATCAGCTTGGTGATGGCGTCGATGCCCTGCGAAGCGGCGGTGATGGTCTGGATGCCGTTCGAGATGCCGTCGAGATTGCTGGTGAGCTGAGCGGCGCGATCGTTCAGGCCGGCGGCGGTGAAGAAGTTGACCGGGTTATCGACCGCGGAGTTGACCTTCTTGCCGGTGGAGAGGCGGTACTGGGCGGTCGAAGCGGCGTCCTTGACGGAGGAGAGCGAGCCGAGCGCGGCGCGAACGCCAGAGGAAAGCGAAACGGTGGACATGTGACTAGTACCCTTCTGGGATGATGCCTTCTGGCGTCGCGATCATTCTGGCCGCGACACCGGGACACTCGTCCGCCAGCTCGTAACAAGCGGTAAATTTCTGCCGTCGAATTGTGCAGGAACGCGCTGAAGGCTGGGCGTGGTTAACGAGGCGTCAATTCCCTTCGCAGGGTGAAACGAGGCGCATCGATAGGCCCAAACGAAAACCGCCCGCTTGGAGGCGGGCGGTTGAAATCGGGCTTGTTCCTGGTGCTCTGGTCAGGCGGTGCGTTCGACGGTGTGCGCTGCGACCTCGCTGGCCTCGCGGGCAAGCTCGGCGAGCTGACGATTATAGACACGCAGCTTCAGCGTCGCCTCATCGGGCACCTGCTCCGTGGTCTCGCCCGTCTGCATGTTCTTCTTCTGCAGGACAAGGCTGCGCGTCAGCGGCTCGATATAGAGATGGCTCTCGATCACGTCGCGCGAGGCCTGCTCGCTTTGGCGATTGGCCGCACTGCGGTCGGCGCTGGTCTGGGTCTTGCGGTCCTGCGTCCGGATCTCGATCCTGACGGCCTCGCCCGCCGATTGCACGGTCTGCTCTGGCGGCAGATCGACCGTGACGCTGCCTTTGGCCGCGACGACGTCGGAGCGCGGAATGATGTTGACGCCGGCTACTCCCGTTACCCTCGGTGTGTTGCCAAGATCCATAGCTTTACTCCTTCTGGAGCATATCACGGCGCCGATGCGCCGCGTCCCGTAGCAAGACTGGCGCGGGACATGCCGCGCCAGCTGCGCAATATTGCAGACAAGCTTGAATCTGACGTTAGGGAATTAGGTAAATATTGATGGTTTACGTGGCGGCCGCTTCAGAGCCGCCGCGAAACCACCAAGGGTCCAGCATTGGGGCGCGCGAAGACGCCGGCACCGACCGTGGAGGCCGGGCCGTAGCCGGCGGCGCGCGAGGGCTTGCCGGCATCGGTCGCGAGATCGCGGACGATCGATTCCGAGACCGCGCGGGCCGTGGCCAGGACGAGCTGGTTGATGTCGATCAACGCCTGGAAACCGATATGAGCGAGCTTGAGCCGCGTGACCTGGTCGGGGGCAAAGCGCGCCAGCGCGACCGCGTTGAGCTTCACCTGCTCGACGCCACGCATATAGATGCCGGCGAGCTCGGCCTTGCGCGGCTCGCGCGTCATGGCCTCGGGCAGGCGCCCGGCGCGGACGAGCTCGGTTTCCTCGCCGACGATGTGTGACAAGGCGCTGAGCGCCTCGAGCACCGCCTCGATCAGCGCGCGGGCTTCGAGGGGGCTCGCGATGCGCGGGCGCTCGTCGAGAATGCGCTTAGCCACCGACATGCGACGCTCCGCTGCTCTGTGTGCTGCTCTGCTCCTGGACCTTGAGCAGGTCGCGCATGATCTGGTCGGAAAGGCCGACGCCGCCGGCCTTCTGCAGCTGCTTGGCGTATTGCTGGCTCAGCATCGACTTGTAAATGCCGCCGCCGGTGCCGTTCTCGCCGAGCGGGCCTTCGGTGCCCTCGGGGGTGGCGAGGAGGCGTTCGGTGGTCTGTTCCAAGAAGACGGTCTCGAAGTCGTCGGCCTGCTTCTTGGCCTTGACCTTGGCGGGGTCGAGCGCGTTCTTGACGCTGTCGAGAACGCTGCCGGCGGTATTCAGCGCCAGCTTTGCGGCGGGGATTGCAAGAGCAGCAGTCATCACATCACCTCGATTTCTGCCTGGAGAGCGCCGGCCGTCTTGATGGCCTGGAGAATGGAGATCAGGTCGCGCGGGCCGATGCCGAGCGCATTGAGGCCGTCGACGAGCTCGGCCAGCGTCACGCTCTCGCGGACGAGCGCCAGCTTGTTGCCGCCTTCGGTATCGACCTTGACGTTGGAACGCGGCACCACGGTGGTCTGGCCGTTGCTGAGCGGGGCAGGCTGGCTGACCTGCGCCTGCTCGCTGATCGTGACCGTCAGGTTGCCCTGCGCCACGGCGACGGTGGAGACGCGGACATCCTTGCCCATCACGATGATGCCGGAGCGCTCGTCGATGACGATGCGGGCGAGCTGGTCGGGCTCGATCTTGAGCTGCTCGATATCGGTGAGCATCCGGATCATGTTGCCTTGGAAGCGCGGCGGGATCTGGAGCACGATGGTCGAGGGATCGGTCGGCTCGGCCGCATCGCCGCCGAGGAAGTCGTTGATGGCGGCGGCTACCCGGCGCGCCGTCGTCAGATCGGGATTGCGCAGTGAGAGCCGCAGCGTCTTGAGCTTGTTCAGCGCGAAGTCGATTTCGCGCTCGACGAGGCCGCCATTGGCGATGCGCCCGACGGTCGGCACGCCGCGGGTGATCTTGCTTGCCTCGCCCTCGGCCGAGAAGCCGGCGATCGCGACCGGCCCTTGCGAGACCGCATAGACCTCGCCATCGGCGCCGAGCAGCGGCGTTGCCAGCAGTGTGCCGCCCTGCAGCGACTTGGCGTCGCCCAGCGCCGACACCGTGATGTCGAGCCGGGTGCCTTGCGTTGCGAAAGGCGGCAGGTTGGCGGTCACCATCACGGCGGCGACGTTGGCGGTGCGCATATTGGCGCCGCGCGTATTGACGCCGAGCCGCTCCAGCATCGCGGTGAGCGACTGCTTGGTGAAGGGGGCGTTGTTCAGCGTGTCGCCGGTGCCGTTGAGGCCAACGACGATGCCGTAGCCCAGGATCTGGTTGGAGCGGACGCCCTCGACGGAGGCGAGGTCCTTGATGCGGGAGAGCGCCTGCGCCGGCCCGGCCGCCATGACGAGGCCGAGCGCGAGCAGGGCCGCGACGGGTGTCAGCAGGGTGTGGAGGGCTGGCAGGCGAAACATGAATGCACCGGCAAGAGGGCAGGGATAGCGCTGATGCCTTGCGATCCCCGTGCCAGTTAGGTGCAAATCGAAAGCCTTTGTTTATCAATGTTTTGGGAATTGGCGGCATGGTCTGGGGTGGCGCATCCTTGCCGCCTTTCCTGCCGGCCCGGCAGTTTCTGCCGGGTGGTTTACCGGTTGTTAACCACGCAACGCCCTAGTCTTGTGGCACCATTTCGCGAGGCCGCCATGATCCGGATCGACCAGCGCGCGCCCGTCACCAATGCCGGCCAGGCCAATACCGCCCGGCGCAGCGGGGGGCGGCGTTCACGCTTCCAACCAAGGAAACCGCGACCACGGCGCGCGGGCAGGCTGTGAGCTCGACCAGCGGGCTCGAGACCCTCATCGCCGTACAGGCCTATGAAGAGCCCCTGGAACGCAAGAAGCGCCAGGCCAAGCGCGGGCATGACCTGCTCGATGGGCTCGACAAGCTGAAGGCAGCGCTGCTCTCGGGCCGCGTCCAGATCTCCGAGCTCGAGAATTTGAAGACGACGCTGTCGCTGCGGCGCGAGATGACCGACGACCCGCGTTTGGACGACGTGCTGGCGCATATCGAATTGCGGGCGGCGGTGGAGCTGGCCAAGCTCGGGCGGTAGCGCTCTCCGTCATTCCGGGCTCAGCGCTGACGCGCTGCCCCGGAATGACGGAGAGGTTTAAGGCGCTTGTCGTCTCAGCGGATGAACTGATCCGCGTAATCTGCTCCAAGCCCGTTGCTGGCATAATGCGCCCGGCACTTGTCGAGGCGGGTGAAGACGTCGTCATAGCCGAGGCATTTGCCGTCGGGATCGACATAGATCATCGCGCCATTGACCTGGAACATGGTGATCATCTCCTCCGTCTCGGGGTCGACCACCAGCGTGTGGGTCTCGCCCGGCGCCTCATAGACATAGGCGCCTTCGGTCGCGACCCAGTCATGTTCGAGATAGCGCCACTGGCCTTTCAGCACATAGCCATGCACCGGCTGAGGATGGCGGTGGCGCGAGAGCACGCCGGAGCGGCGCACGCGCAGCAGGTTCATCCAATAGCCGCGCGTGACGCTAAGGCAGAGCGGCCGGAACCAGACATTGTCGTCGACCGGCACCCAGACGCGTTCATCGCTGGGAATGACGTTGGGCACGATCAGCTCGGGCGGGGAATCTTTCGGCTGGGGATGGCGATAGGGCGTCCAGCGCTCGGCGTCCGAGGCGATGACGGGAATGGGGCTGACCTTGTTCATGGCGTCTCTCCGGTTCTGACATCCTGATTCAAGTCGTTGCCGACCTGATTTCGCAAAGTCCGGCATCTCATTGCGCCGGTTGGTGTTTTTGTCGTCGCGCTGTGCTTGTCGTTCAGACCGCGAGATAGCCGCCATCGACAGGCAGGATCGCACCCGTGACGAAGGCCGCCGCGTCCGAGAGCAGGAAGGCGATCGCACCGCCGACATCGCCGGGCTCGCCCCAGCGGCCCATCGGCGTGCGCGCCAGGATCGGCGCCGAGCGGGCGGCATCCTCGACCAGCGGTTTCGTCAGCTCGGTTGCGATCCAGCCCGGTGCGACCGCGTTGACGCGAATGCCCTCGGTCGCCCAGGCCGCTGCCAGCGATTTGGTGAGCTGGCCGATCGCACCCTTGGAGGCGGAGTAACCCGGCGCATAGGCCGAGCCGTGGAAGGTCAGCATAGAGGCGATGTTGACGATCGCGCCGCCTGCCTTGCCCTGCGCCTTCGCCGCCAGCTTGTCCTTTGCCGCGAGGCACATCCGCATGGTGCCGTTGAGGTTGACCTCGATCGTCATGCGGAAGGCGTCGATCTCGAACTCCTTGCCGTTGCGCTGGATCATGCCGGCGCAGTTCACCAACGCGTCGAGACGCGGGCACAGGGCAACGATGCTTGCGACCTGCGCGTCGCTGGTGACGTCGAGCCGTGCGTGGCGGATCGCGGGATGGGGCGGGGCGGCGGCAACCTCCTCCGCGGTCAATCCCGTGGCGAGAACCTCGTAGCCGGCCTGGGCGAGAGCGAGTGCTGCTCCCGCGCCGATGCCGCGCGTGCCGCCGGTGACGAGGGCGAATTTGGAAGATGCGTTGTCCATGGCGGCGTCAAGCTAAAGCGGCCGACGCAAAGGGGGAAGCTCCTGGAAGGCGGGGCAGGGCCTCGTCAATCGAGCAGGGTCTCGTCAGTCCAGATTGTATTTCAGGCGCAGCATGGCGGTGCCGCGCGTCTCGAAATCGCTCGCGACGAGCGGCATCTGCCGCGCCAGCGCGACGTCGAGGGAGGCCTCCCAGGGCAGGTCGGCGAGGGCCGCGAGATTGGCCGAGAGCTTGACTTCGGGCACGAGGGTCGAGTGCGGGCCGTCGCCGGGAGCGAAGACATAATTGCCTCCCATGCTCACTTGTGAGGTCATGGTCAGGTGCTCGAAGAGCTGGTGGCGGTAGCCGACGAGCAGATTGGCGTTCTGCTCGGGATTGCCGACGACGCCGCTGCCGCCGCCCGTCGAGATCGTCCAGATGAAGCCGGGACCGGCATTGGCGATCGGGCGGGCGAGCCGCCAGTCGATGCGGGCGTCGCGACCGCGCTCATCTCCACCAGGCGCGATCAGCTTGGTGGAGACCGAGACAATATCGGCGCCGAGCTTGAAGCCGACCGAGCGTTCCGGCAGCGCACCTGCTATGGTGCTGCGGGCGGCAAAGCCCTTGCGAATGATGTCGACGGGAATCGGCGCGCGGGCCTGGCCATGGGCGTTCGATGCGGCGATCTGCGCCGCGAGCCCGGTCAGATCGGGTTCGAGAAGAGCGGCGCTGGCGTCACTGGCGCTGTCCTGTTTGCTCTGGTCGAGTGTGTCTCCGGGAGCTTCGAAATCGAGCGCCGGCTTGGGGATCGGGATATGGGGGCTGTAGGGCAAGCCCTCATTGGCCTGCACGGCGCCTGCCGTGACGAGCATGGCTCCCACGACGCCGGCGCGCATCCAGGCGAGCGGGCCAAGGTGAAGTCTGCGATGGTGGGGATGCATGGCGGTCGCCCCTGCGCGATGACGATCAGCAGGCGAAGCTAGAACGGGACCGTGCAATTTTTGCGGCGGTGCAGCATCGCCTTCGAGGCATTCGCCCAAAAGCCGTGCTTCCCCCTTGCCCCCGAACCCGCTAGGAAGCGCGCAGCCGCCTGCCGCGTGCTTGCTGCAGGCCGGAATCGTTCCAGTCTGGCCAGCATCAGGGGTCGAAATCACATGAGCAAGATCAAGGTCGCCAACCCGGTCGTCGATATGGACGGCGATGAGATGACCCGCATCATCTGGCAGAAGATCAAGGAGACCTTGATCTTCCCCTATCTCGACCTCGAGCTGGATTATTACGATCTCTCGGTCGAGAACCGCGACGCCACTGACGACCAGGTCACCATCGACGCCGCCAACGCCACCAAGAAGCATGGCGTCGCGGTGAAATGCGCGACGATCACGCCCGATGAAGGCCGCGTGAAGGAATTCAACCTGAAGTCGATGTGGAAGTCGCCCAACGGCACGATCCGCAACATCCTCGGCGGCGTGATCTTCCGCGAGCCGATCATCTGCAAGAATGTGCCGCGCCTTGTGCCGGGCTGGACCCAGCCGATCGTCATCGGCCGCCATGCCTATGGCGACCAGTATCGCGCCACCGACTTCAAGTTCCCCGGCAAGGGCACGCTGTCGATCAAGTTCGTCGGCGAGGACGGCGCGGTGATCGAGAAGGAGGTCTTCAAGGCCCCCGACGCCGGCGTCGCCATGGCGATGTACAACCTCGACGACTCGATTCGGGATTTCGCCCGCGCTTCGTTGAATTATGGCCTGATCCGCAAATACCCGGTCTATCTCTCGACCAAGAACACTATCCTCAAGACCTATGACGGCCGCTTCAAGGATATCTTCGAGGAGATCTACCAGGCCGAGTTCAAGGCCGAATTCGACAAGCTCGGCATCACCTATGAGCACCGCCTGATCGACGACATGGTCGCCTCCGCGATGAAGTGGTCGGGCGGATATGTCTGGGCCTGCAAGAACTATGATGGCGACGTGCAGTCCGACACCGTCGCGCAGGGCTTTGGTTCGCTCGGCCTGATGACCTCGGTGCTGATGACGCCGGACGGCAAGACCGTCGAGGCCGAGGCCGCGCATGGCACGGTGACGCGCCATTATCGCGAGCACCAGAAGGGCAAGGAGACCTCGACGAACTCGATCGCTTCGATCTTCGCCTGGACGCGTGGCCTCAGCCACCGCGCCAAGCTCGACGGCAATGCCGAGCTCGCCAAGTTCGCGCTGCTGTTGGAGAAGGTCACGGTCGACACGGTCGAGGCCGGCGACATGACCAAGGACCTGGCGCTGCTGGTCGGCGCGGAGCAGAAGTGGCTTTCGACCACCGGCTTCCTCGACAAGGTCAGCGACAACCTGCGCAAGGCGATGGCCGCCTGAGGCAGGCGCCAGCGCGACTTGTCGCCGCTTTCAAGCCCGGCCAGATTGGCCGGGCTTTTTCGTGGGGACCACACATCATGGCCAAGACACAGCCTGTGACCGGTGGCTGCCAATGCGGCGCCGTGCGCTATCGGCTCGAACAGCCGCCGTCCAAGGTCTCGATCTGCTTCTGTCGGATGTGCCAGAAGGCCGTCGGCGGCTATTTCGGCGCTTTTGCGAGCTCAGCGCTCGCTGATCTTGTCTGGACCAGGGGGCAGTCCAGCATCTTCGCGTCCTCCGAGGCGGCAGAGCGCGGCTTCTGTTCGTCTTGCGGCACGCCATTGAGCTTCAGCTATCGTGGCAGCGGCCGGATTTCGGTCACCGCCGGCAGTCTCGATGATCCGGCGGGCCATCCGCCGACCCTGGCTTATGGCGTCGAGGGCCGCATGCCCTGGTTCGACGATCTCTGCCGGCTTTCCGGCACGAGCACGGAGGATGATATCCCGCCGGACGAGTTCGCCCGATACCGTTCGCGCCAGCATCCAGATCAGGAACCTTGAGCAGGCCTGGGTTTGGCTGCTCCAATCCGGCACTCACTTTCTGATGCAGCGAAAAGCGCGGGGAACCCCTCTCCTGTAAGGAGAGGGGCAGGGGTGAGGTGTCGGCCCCTGGGCCAGTTGCGTGGAAGCCTCGCAGCGTGGCAGCGGTGAGGTCACGGCCAAAGCGTCAAACGGCCGACCCCTCACCCTGCCCTCTCCCTCCGGGAGAGGGTTCCCCGCGCCCTATCAGCCGATGCCGTGGCGAGCCATGATCGGGACAGGCCGATGCAAGAGCAAAACCCTGCAGCATCAGGATGAAGGCTCGCGCAGTTTCCAGACGGGCTCTAAGCGCTGAAGGCGGTCAGTCTTATTCGACCGTGATCTCCTGCCGGGCCAGGATGCGGTGTTCGGCCAGCGGCGCGTGCATGACATAGCGTAATTCGTAAGCGCCCGGCGTCTCGGGAGCCTCCAATGTCGCCTCGCTATTTTCTGCCGGGAAGAATGAGGGGCCTGCAGCGTCTGCGGCAGCATCCTTCGGCGCGATGACGACGCGATCCTGCTCGCCATTGGGGCCGATGCCACGCGCTGGCAGGCCCTTGCCGCGCGCGACGCGGGAGGGTGCGGAGAGCGTCGCGCTGGGCGGCGTCGTAATCAGCGGCTGGCGCAGCAGGATGACCGGCGCGCCGTCGCGATCTTGGGTCAATCGCAATTCGTAGGAGCCCGCATCGCCGGGCGTCTGCAGGCTTGCGGAGGGCCGGCCGGATAATTCAGCGACGATGATGGCGCGCGTCGCGGCGTCATCGGGCCGTGCGATGGCGAGCCTTGCCGTGCCTGGAGCGTTGCTGATGGCGACGCTCAGCATCGAGCCGGCCATGACGCTTTGCGAAGCCGAGAGGCCAGGGCCGGCTGGCGCGCGAGGCCGTGTCTGCGAGCCCGCCGGCGAAGACGCCAGCAGGACGATGAGGCCCGTCAGGATAGGCCGCCGTGACCTCATCGTTTGAACAAGCGGGCGCGCGCCTCAGCCCATCGCGGCGGCGACGGCGTCGAGCGCAGCCTGCGCCTTGTCGCCGTCGGGGCCGCCTGCCTGGGCCATGTCGCGCCGGCCACCGCCGCCCTTGCCGCCAAGCTGTTCGGAGGCTGCGCGCACCAGCGCCACCGCGTCGAAGCGAGCGGTCATGTCCTCGGTGACGCCAACGACCACGCCTGCCTTGCCATCATCGGCGACGCCGACGATGACAACCACGCCGGAACCGACGCGCGTCTTGGCTTCGTCCGCCAGGCTCTTCAGATCCTTCATCTCGACGCCGGATACGGCCCGCGCGAGCAGCTTCGCGCCGGCGATCTCCTGGATGGGGTCTTCGGCAGCGCCACCGCCGCCCATGGCGAGCTTCTTGCGCGCTTCGGTTAGGTCGCGATCGAGCTTGCGGCGCTCCTCGATCAGGGCCGTAAGCCTGGTTCCGGCCTCGGAGGCCGGAACCTTCAACAGGCTGGCGAGGCCCTGCAGCAAGCGGGATTCGGAGTTCAGATGCGCGCGGGCATGGTTTCCGGTCATCGCCTCCAAGCGCCGCACGCCGGCCGCTACCGCGCTCTCGCCGACGACGCTGACGAGGCCGATATCGCCGGTGCGCGTCGCATGGGTGCCGCCGCAGAGCTCGATCGAGAACGGCTTGTCCGCAGCCGTCGTTCCCATCGCGACGACGCGGACTTCATCGCCATACTTCTCGCCGAAGAGCGCGCGCGCCCGACGCGGTCGCTTCGTCGACGCTCATCAACCGGGTCGTCACCGGCTCGTTGCGCAGCACGATCGCATTGGCGATCTCCTCGACCTCGCGCAGCTCCTCCGCCGAGATCGGCTTGGGATGCGAGAAGTCGAAACGCAGACGCTCGGGCGAGACCAGCGAGCCCTTCTGGGCGACATGGTCGCCGAGCACGAGGCGCAGCGCCTCATGCAGCAGATGGGTCGCGGAATGGTTGGCGCGGATCGCGCCGCGGCGGGCATGATCGACCAGGAGCTCGACCGCCTGGCCGCGCTTCAACTCGCCGTCCTTCACGGTGACGACGTGGGCGAAGACATCGCCGAGCTTCTTCTGGACGTCGGAAACTTCGGCGACGGTGCCAGGCGCGCGGATCGTGCCGGCGTCGCCGATCTGGCCGCCAGATTCACCGTAGAACGGCGTCTGGTTGACGATCACGAAGCCGCTCTCGCCGGATTTCAGGCTCTCGACCTCGGCATTGTCGCGGATCAGCGCCGTGACCACGCCCTCTGCGGTCTCGGTGTCATAGCCGAGGAACTCGGTTGCGCCGACGCGATCGCGCAGCGGGAACCAGAGTTTTTCGGTCGCGGCTTCGCCGGTGCCGGCCCAGGCAGCGCGCGCCTTGGCCTTCTGCTGCTGCATCGCCGCATCAAAGCCCTCGGTATCGACCGAGACGCCACGCGCGCGCAGCGCGTCCTGCGTCAGATCGAGCGGGAAGCCATAGGTATCGTAGAGCGTGAAGGCGACATCGCCCTTCAGGCTCTGGCCGGAGACCAGGTCGCGACTGGCGTCGTCGAGCAGCGTCAGGCCGCGCGCCAGCGTGGTGCGGAAGCGCCCCTCCTCGAGCTTCAGCGTCTCGGAGATCAGGCTCTCGGCGCGCAGCAGTTCGGGATAGGCGCGGCCCATCTCGCGCGTCAGCACCGGCACGAGCTTGTAGAGCAGCGGCTCCTTGGCGCCGAGCAGCTGGGCATGGCGCATGCCGCGCCGCATGATCCGGCGCAGCACATAACCGCGGCCCTCGTTCGAGGGCAGCACGCCGTCGGCGATCAGGAAGGCCGAGCAGCGCAGATGGTCGGCGATGACACGGTGGCTTGCCTTCATCGGCCCGTCGGAGGGGACGTTGGTCAGGTCGGCGATGGCGCCGATCAGGGCCGCGAACAGGTCGATGGCGTAGTTGTCATGCGTGCCCTGGAGCACGGCGGCGATGCGCTCCAGGCCCATGCCGGTGTCGATCGAGGGGCGCGGCAGCTCGGTCCTGATGCCACCCGCCGCCTCTTCATATTGCATGAAAACGAGATTCCAGATCTCGATGAAGCGGTCGCCATCCTCGTCGGGCGAGCCCGGAGGACCACCGGGAATATGGTCGCCATGGTCGTAGAAGATCTCGGAGCAGGGGCCGCAGGGACCGGTGTCGCCCATGCGCCAGAAATTATCTGAGGTCGGGATGCGGATGATCCGCGAATCCGGGAGCCCGGCGATCTTCTTCCAGAGCGCATGCGCCTCGTCGTCCTCGGAATAGACGGTGACGGTCAGCTTGTCCTTGGGCAGGCCGAATTCGCGCGTGATCAGGGTCCAGGCGTGAGTGATCGCCTGTTCCTTGAAATAGTCGCCGAAGGAGAAGTTCCCCAGCATCTCGAAGAAGGTGTGGTGGCGGGCGGTGTAGCCGACATTGTCGAGGTCGTTGTGCTTACCGCCGGCGCGCACGCATTTCTGCGCCGTGGTGGCGCGAGCATAGGGGCGCTTTTCCTGGCCGGTGAAGACGTTCTTGAACTGCACCATGCCCGAATTGGCGAACATCAGCGTCGGATCGTTGCGCGGCACGAGCGGGCTCGAGGCGACGACCTCATGGCCGGCCGACTTGAAATAATCGAGGAAGGTGGACCGGATCTCGTTGACGCCGCTCATCGCAATTGGAAACTCTGGTTCAGGACGGGGCCGGGGCGCTTCCCGGCGACATCAGCGTTCTAGTCAGGCGGCTTGCCCCTGTCGAGAGAGCCGAAGCGCGAGATGTTGTCCCAACGCCTTGACTGCAAACGAAACCTTGGTCGTAAACGAAGCCTTGGCCGCAAACGAAGCCTTGGCCGCAAACGAAAACGGGCGGCCCGATCGGCCGCCCGCTGAGATCTCCGTTTCGCCTGGCTTTGGTCTTGCCGCGGCTTGCCCCGAAAAGCGGTTCCCGCTTTTCGGGCTCTCATCTCAGAGTGAGAGCAGGATCAATGCGAAAAAACGATGCCCGCTTTCTCGCAGCCCGTTTTGAGCTCAGGCCTCTCCCTCGTCGAGATCGTCGTCGGTCGGGGTCGCCTGGTCGAGGATGCGCTCGGCGACGAGGCCGGAATTCTGGCGGATCGTCGCCTCGATCTTGGCCGCCACATCCGGATTGGCCTTGAGGAAAGCCTTGGCATTCTCGCGGCCCTGGCCGAGGCGCTGGCTGTCGAAGGAGAACCAGGCGCCGGACTTTTCGACCATGCCGGCCTTGACGCCGAGATCGACCAGTTCGCCGACCTTGGAGATACCCTCGCCGAACATGATGTCGAACTCGACCTGCTTGAAGGGCGGGGCGACCTTGTTCTTCACGACCTTGACGCGGACCTGGTTGCCGGTCGCTTCCTCGCGATCCTTCAGTGTCGAGATGCGCCGGATATCGAGGCGCACCGAGGCGTAGAATTTCAGCGCGTTGCCGCCGGTCGTGGTCTCGGGCGAGCCATACATCACGCCGATCTTCATGCGGATCTGGTTGATGAAGATGACCATGCAGTTCGAGCGCGAGATCGAGGCTGTCAGCTTGCGCAACGCCTGGCTCATCAGGCGGGCCTGCAGGCCGGGCTGGACATCGCCCATCTCGCCCTCGATTTCGGCGCGCGGGGTCAATGCGGCGACCGAGTCGATCACCAGCACGTCGATTGCGCCGGAACGCACCAGCGTGTCGGTAATCTCCAGCGCCTGTTCGCCGGTGTCGGGCTGCGAGATCAGCAGATCGTCGAGGTTGACCCCGAGCTTGCGGGCATAGACCGGATCAAGCGCATGCTCGGCGTCGACGAAGGCGCAGACGCCACCCTTCTTCTGGGCCTCGGCGATGGTGTGGAGTGCCAGCGTCGTCTTGCCGGAGGATTCAGGCCCGTAGATCTCGATGACGCGACCGCGCGGCAGGCCGCCGACGCCGAGCGCGATGTCGAGACCCAGCGAACCCGTCGAAACCGTCTCGATCTCGATCGCCTGCTGGTTCTTGCCCAGGCGCATGATCGAGCCCTTGCCGAAGGCACGTTCGATCTGCGAGAGCGCTGCGTCCAGCGCCTTGGCCTTGTCCATCGAGGAGCCTTCCACGAGCTTGAGATTCGCCTGATTCACGGGTTGCGCTCCTTATGGCAGGGGCGCGACCACATCTCAATGCGCGCCATGGTGTTATCTGATCATGGTTTGTTCTCATAGGCAAGTTCTTTTTTTGTTCTCACGGTCCGCCGCGTCTTCGGGGCTTGCCCAATCGGTCGCCAGCGGGACTTCAGACCGTAAATCCAGGCCGGCTTCGGCGTGGCGTTGCATTGACGTTGCAACCTGTCCCGCTCACGCCATCGCCGCCTTCACCGTTTCGACCAGCTGCTTCATCGTGAAGGGTTTTGGCAGGAACTGGAAGTCCTCGCCCTCGGGCAGGTTCTTGCGGAAGGCTTCCTCGGCGTAGCCGGAGACGAAGACGACCTTGGTCGCAGGGTTGCGCTGGCGCAGTTCGCCGAGCAGGGTCGGGCCGTCCATTTCCGGCATCACCACGTCGGAGACGACGAGATCAATGCGGCCGTCATGCTTCATGAAGATGTCGAGCGCCTCGACGCCCGAGGCCGCCTCGTGGACCGTGTAGCCGCGCGAGACCAGCATGCGGGCGTTGAGCGCGCGGACCGCATCCTCATCCTCGACCAGCAGGATGACGCCAGCGCCGGTATGGTCGGCGGCGAGCTTCTTGGGCGCCTCCTTGGCAGCGGCTTCGGCCGCGATCTCCTCGGCGCTCGGCACATGCCTGGGTAGGAAGATGCGGAAGGTCGTGCCCCGGCCGACGGCGGAATCGCAGAAGACGAAGCCGCCGGTCTGCTTGACGATGCCATAGACCATGGAGAGGCCCAGGCCCGTGCCCTTGCCGACCTCCTTGGTGGTGAAGAAGGGCTCGAAGATCTTGTCGAGATGCTCGGGCGAGATGCCGGTGCCGGTGTCCTCGACCTCGAGCAGCACATAGTCGTCGGCCGGCAAGGCGGCATGGCCGAAGCCCGCCGCATCGGCTGCCGCGACATTGCGCGTGCGCACCGTCAGCTTGCCGCCATCGGGCATGGCGTCGCGGGCGTTGACCGCGAGATTGACGATGACCTGTTCGAGCTGGCCGAGATCGGCCTTGACCGGCCAGAGGTCACGGCCCTGGCGGACGTCGAGCCCGACCTTGTCGGCGACCACGCGCTTCAGCATCAGCGAGAGGTCGGAGAGCACGTCGCCGAGTTCGAGCACCTGCGGACGCAGCGTCTGCCGGCGCGAGAAGGCGAGCAATTGCCGCACCAGAGCCGCCGCGCGATAGGCGTTCTGCTTGATCTGCATGATGTCGGGGAAGGAGGGGTCCGTCGGCCGGTGGCTGGCGAGCAGGAACTCCGAGGCGTTGATGATGACCTGCAGCACATTGTTGAAGTCATGCGCGATGCCGCCGGCGAGCTGGCCCACCGCCTGCATCTTGCCGGCCTGGTCCATATTGTCCTTGAGCTTGCGCTCGTCGGTGGTCTCCAGCGCGTAGATGATGGCGCGTTCGCCGTCGCCATCCTCCGTGGCTGCCACGGGGGAGAGGTAGAGCCTGGCCGAGCGTCCATCCTCGCCCGCAAGCGTCACGTCGAGCGGGGCGATGTCGGCGCGGCCATCCATCGCGTCCGACAAGGCGCGCTCGAGCTCGGCCGTGCTTGGCGTGACCAGGTCCTGGATCGCGGCCGGCTGGGGGCCGGCCTGCGTCAAGCGCGTGAACGCGGCGTTGGAGCGCAGGATGGCGCCGGCCTTGTCGACGGTGGCGATCGCCATCGGCGTGGAATGGAAGAAGCGGGCGAAGCGGACCTCGGCGTCGCTGCGGCCGTCGGAGCCGGCCTCGCCGGAGGTGCGGTTCAGCACCAGCGTGCGCGAGGGGCCGGCGCGGCCGTCGCTGCCGAACGCGACCTGATGATGCAGCCTGACGGGCAGCGGCACGCCGTTGCGGCGCTTGAGGTCGACATCGAGCACCTCGGTGCGGACATCGCCGGGCAGGCCGCGAATGGCCTGGACGAGGGCAGCCGCGTTGGGCGTCGCGATGTCGTCGAGATGCAGGCCGCCGGAGCCGAAGCGGGCGAGATCGAAATCGAGCCAGCCGGAGAGGGTGGCATTGAGATAGGAGACCTCGCCATCGGCATCGATCGAAACGAAACCGGCCGGCGCATGGTCGAGATAGTCGATCGCGTGCTGTAGCTCCTGGAAGGCGTTCTCCTGGCGCTCGCGCTCGGGCGTTACGTCCGAGACGCTCCAGAGCGTGGCTGCCCTGCTATCGCGGTGCACGGAGGAGACGCGGATGCGGTACCAGCCGACGCCGCCGCGCCCGTCGAGCGCGGGCTCGAGCCGGACCTCCTCGATGAGGCGACGGTTTTCGCGTGCTGCAGTGGCGAGGCGGTAGATCGCCTCCGAGACGTCGGCGCGGCCGGTGAAGAGGCGCTCGACCGGGCGGATGTCGCTGGCGCCGCGGGCGCCGGCCAAAGCGAGATAGGCCTCGTTGGCATAAACGATGCGGTTCTCGCCCTCGGTGACGACGACGCCGTCCTCGGCGCCGTCGACTATGGCCTTGGTCAAGTCGTTGCGGGCGGCGCGGCCGGAGAACTGGATGAGGCCGATGGCGAAGGCGAAGAGGCCGAAGACGCCGACGACAGAGAGCAGCGCCAGCAATCCGAGGATCAGCGGCTGCGCCCATTCATTGGCGATGAAGCCGAGCGCGATCGCGGCGCCGACGAGCAGCCCCGCGACGAGCAGGATGACGCCGATATGGCCGGGCTTGTCGGAGCGATCGATCGCAGTGGTCGCCGTGGTTCCGCTCATTGCGGTTTGGTCCGTTCCATTGACACCGCAGCGGTGGTCCTGCGACCGGCCGATGCGCGCTCAGCCTGTCTTGCGCGTTTAAGCCCATCTTGCGCGCCAGCCTACCTTGCGCGCCAAGCTCTTGCGAGTTAGGCGCGCCGGCCCTTCAGGCGCAAGATGTAACCGATCACTTCGGCGACGGCCTTGTAGTGTTCGACAGGAATCTCTTCGTCGATCTCGACGGTTGCGTAAAGCGCCCGGGCCAAAGGCGGGTTCTCGATGATCGGCACACTGTGCTGGCCCGCGACCTCGCGGATCCTGAGCGCGACAGCATCGACGCCCTTGGCGAGGCAGAGCGGCGCGCCCATGCCGGGTTCGTATTGCAGAGCGACGGCGAAGTGGGTCGGGTTGGTGATGATCACGGTCGCCTTGGGAACGGCGGCCATCATGCGCTTGCGCACGCGCTGGGCGCGGATCTGGCGCAGCTTCGCCTTGACCTCGGGATTGCCTTCCGAGTTCTTGTACTCGTCCTTGAGCTCCTGCTTGGTCATCTTCTGGCGCTGGTACCAGGAGTAGCGCTGATAGCCGAAATCGCCGATCGCGATCACCGCGAACAAAGCGAGCGCGCTCGCCATCAGCTTGATCGTCAAGGCCAGCGTCGCCGGCAGCAGCGCCGAGACGTCCATCTGGGCAAAACTCTCGAGCCGGTCATGCTCGTTCCAAAGCGTGGTCCAGAGCACGACGCCAATCAGGCCGGTCTTGGCGAGCCCCTTGGCGAAATTCACCCAGGCTTCCTTGCCGAACATGCGCTTGGCGCCGGCCATGGGCGAGATGCGGCTGAACTTCGGCATCATCGGCTCGAAGGTCCAGAGTGGCCTGTGCTGGATCAGCGCGCCGGCGAGTGCGGCGCAGAGGATGAAGGCAAGAGGCAGCCCGATCGCGGAAAAGCCGGTCATGACGCCTTGCCGGGTGACGTTCATGAAGGACGTGCCGTCGGAGGGTACCTGATGGGCGTTCATCAGGAAGCTGCGCAGCGAGAGTGCCGCTTCCCTCGCCGACCAGCCGGCGGCGACGAGCAGTGCCAAGGTGAAGCCGCAAAGCACGAAGAAGGTGCCGATTTCGTTGGAGCGGGCGACGTCGCCCTTTTCGATCGCCTGATCCAGCTTTCGCTGGGTCGGGTCTTCTGTTCTGTCCTCGTTGTCGGCCTCGTCTGACATCGCCGCTCAGCTTCCGGTGAACTGGCGCAGGAAGACGCCGAGATCGTTGAGGAAGACGCTCATCATGACGCCGATGACAGCGATGAGCACGACCATGCCGCCGAAGATCGAGGCCGGGACGGCCAGAAAGAAGACCTGGAGCTGCGGCATCATGCGCGCGAGCACGCCCAGCCCCAGATTGAACAGCAGCCCGAAGACGATGAAGGGGGCCGAGATCTGGACAGCGAGCGCAAACCCTTGCGCGGCAGCGCGGACGGCCAGGGTCAGTATGTCGTTGACGTCGGGCAGGCCGCCGGGCGGCAGCACGCGGTAACTTTCATGGACCGCGACGATGGCGACATGATGCAGGTCTGTCGTCAGGATGAGTGTGATGCCGAGCATGGTCAGCAGGTTGCCGACCGAGGGATTCTGTTGCCCGCCCGTCGGGTCGATCGTCGTGGCGAAGCCCAGCCCCATCGTCTGCGCGACGATCGCGCCCGCCGATTGCAGGCAGGCCATGACGAAGCGCGAGCAGAGGCCGATGACGAGGCCGATCAGCACCTCGCTGGCGAGCAAGCCGACGACGCCGGGCATGTCGCTCGGCACGCGCAGCAGCGGACGGACCATCGGCGCTATCATCAGAGCGATGAAGAAGGCCAGCGACAGCCGCGCACGCGAAAAGACGAAGCGCTCGCCGATGCCCGGCATCAGCATGACCATTGTTCCAACGCGCGCGAAGACAAGCACGAAAACGGCGCTGATCTCGGGCAGGATCGCGATCTGCATCGGGCGCGGCTGGCCTCTTCGCCGATCGGTGCGTCGCAAGCTGGAGCCATGGGCGACCATGGCTGGGCAAAGCTGCGGCAGGTTCATTCGCCCGTGGCGATTCGGACGGCGACCCGCCCCATATAGCCTGCGAGCGCGTCGCCCATGAACGGAAGAAACACCATCAGCGTCACGAAAACGGCGAGGATCTTCGGAACGTAGACGAGCGTCTGTTCCTGGATCTGCGTCAGGGCCTGCACCAGCGAGACCGCGAGGCCGACGATGAGGGCAACCGCCATCACCGGCCCACCGGCCTTGAGGAAGACGAAAATGCCGTCGCGCGCGACGTCGAGGATGGCTCCGGAGGTCATTGCTTCGTTTCTTGTCCTGGCTTCTCGTCCTGAAACGCGGCGGCCGTCAGACCGGCATCCGCATGATTTCCTCATAGGCCGCGATGATCTTGTCGCGCACGGCGACGAGCGTCTCGATCGCGGCCTCGCTTTCGGCGACGGCGGTCACGACATCGACGACATCGGAGCGGCCGGCGGCGACATTGGCCGTCTGCGTGTCGCTCTTCTTGCCGGCGTCGGCGGTGGCTTCGAGCGCCTTGCTGATCAGCGACGAGAAATCCGGGCCGTCGCCTGCGCCGGTCGCTGAGGCGAGCGGCTTGCGCATCAGATTGCCCGCGCCCATCCCCTGGATCGAGGCGTAGGCTCCCGCGGCGAAGCTGGGTGTGGCCATGGCTGGGGTTCCTGTTCCGGGCCGCGCGATCAGGTGCGCAGGATGTCGATGGTGCGCTGGATCATCCGGCGCGTGGAGGAGATCAGATTGAGGTTGGCCTCGTAGCTGCGCTGGGCCTCGCGCATGTCCACGGTCTCGATCAGGGTGTCGACATTGGGCATGCGGACATTGCCCGAGGCGTCGGCGACCGGATTGCCGGGCTCGAATTTCGTGCGGAAGGCGCTCTGGTCGCGCTGGACGCGGCCGAGATTGACCAATTGTGCGTCGAGGTCGCGGTCGAAACGGCGCTGAAAGGTCGGGATCTTGCGGCGATAAGGGTCGGCGCCGGCGCTGGCGGGCCCGGAATCGGCGTTGGCCATATTCTCCGCGATGACCCGCATGCGGCCGGACTGGGTGCGCAGGCCTGATGCCGCGACCGCGATGCTCTTCATCAAATCCATGATTTGCCTCCCGCCATATTAGAGCGGTTTCCGATCCTATTGGATCGTTCAACCGCTCTATCTCCTTGTTTTAACGCGTTTTCTTCACGCGAACCGGTGCCCACTTCGCTCGAAAACGCTGCGCCGGTCACCGGCCCTTGCCGATCGCGATCTTCATCAGGCCCAGCCCCTTGGTGTAGAGCGAGGCGGCGAGCTGGTAGTCAGACTGGTTCTGCGCGACCTTCATCATCTCGTCCTCGAGATTGACCGCGTTGCCGTTCGGCGTGATTTCGAAACGCGGAGCGCCCGTGCTGTCGAAGCCGCCACGCTGGCCGGAGAGGCCCATATGACTGGGGCTGGTCTGCGCCATCACGACGCCGGCCTGGCCGGGCGCGATCGCGGGCGCCTTCAAGTCATGCGGGCGAAAACCCGGGCTGTCGGCATTGGCGACGTTCTCGGCCAGCAGCTTCTGGCGCGATTGGTGCCAGTGCATGCGCGTCTTCAGCGCCTGCATCAGGTTTCCGCCGGTGCCCAAAGCAGTGTCGGCCATGGTCGATCGTTCCGTTCCGGTCACCCTGGGGCCGGCTGTCGCCGAGGGGCGGCTGCGCGGCGGAGGCTTTCGCTCACTGGGTAAATATTGCCGGGTACAGGGTTAACGACCGGTTAAAATCGGTTTGGCTGTGCGAAACAGTTAACCACGCGTTCACCATGTTGCCCGATAAGAAAAGCGTTATGCTATAGCCAAGGCGTTGAACCTTGGGCGGAAACATCAGCCGCCCGGGTAGGTCGCCGTCGCTCATGAGGCAAACATTGCAGACGTTGTTCGGCTTCGATCTTACGACCGCGCAGAAGGTGATTGTCGCTTCTGTCGTGATTCTCGTGCTGCTGATCCTGCTCGGCTTATTCGTGCGTCAGATCCAAGGCGGTCGGCTGAGAATGAAGGGGCAGGGCGGAGGGCGCCAGCGCCAGCCGCGGCTTGGCGTCGTCGATACCCATACTCTCGACCGGCAGCGCCAGCTCATCCTGATCCGACGCGACAATGTTGAGCATCTGATCATGATCGGCGGCGCCTCGGACGTCGTGGTCGAAACCAACATCCTGCGCAGCGGCGGCCGCGCGGCGGCGGCGCTTCCCATGGAGACCCCGGTGACCGAGCGGCCGGGCGCCTTCGAACCCTTGCCGTCGGCCGAGGCCGCGCGCCAAGACACGCGCCAAGATTTGCGCCAAGACCTGCGCCAGGAACAGCCCACATTAGAACGGTTGCCGATCCGATCGGCCCCAGGCGGTGCGCCGTCGCGTCCCGCGCAGCAGGGGTCGACGCAGGTCGAGGCTCCTGCCGCTATTGCTGCCGGCGTCGTCCTGCCCAGCCTTGCGGCTGCGGCAACCCAGATACCGGCGCCGGCGGTTCAGCCACCGAGCTTTACGCGTGATTTTTCCCCGTCGCAGTCGGCCAGCGCCGTCGAGCTCGACAGCATGACGCAGCAATTGGAGGAGGCGCTGAAGCGGCCGCATTCGGCCGTCCGCCCGGCGAATGCACCAGCCGAACCGCCACGGCTTCAGGACGAACCCAAGCCGCCTGCGCCGCTGGTCGAGCCGGTGGTCGATCTCCCCCTATCGCGCCGGCGATGCCGACGCCGACTCCGCCCGCGCCGCCGGAAACGGCAGGGCGGCCGATTCCGTTGCCGGCCGATGTCGAGGCCGAGCTCGAAATGGCCCTGGGCCTCAGGCCCGAACGCGTGGTTCCCAAGGCGCCTCCCGTCACCGTAACAGTGAAACCCGCTCCTGTCGCAGCGCCGCCCGCGCCTCCCATGCCGGAGCCAGTCGTGGCGCCGGAACCCATCAAGGCTGCCCCAGCCAAGAGCGAGCCTGCGGCCGTGACTGAGTCGGCTCCTCCCGACGATATCGAGGATTCGTTCCTCGAAGCTCCCGCCAAGCCCGCCGAGTCCGCGCCCGCACCGGAGCATAAGCATGAGGCGAGTGCCGCCCCCGAGCCCAAGATGTCGGCGAGCGAACCGGAACCCGCCTTCAAGCCTGAACCCAAGCCTGAACCCAAGCCCGAGGCTGCGCCCGAGCTGAAGCCTGCCGCCATCGACCCGTTCTCCGTCGATGCGATCGAGGCGGAGTTTGCGCGTCTGCTCGGCCGCGATCCCAAACCTAAATCCTGACATCACAAATCTTGACATCACCCAGGGCCGCCTCGTCGCCTCGGCGAGGCGGCCCTGGGCACGATCAACAGGCACGATCAACAGGATTGTCGGTGTGCGCGGGCCTGACGCCCCGTCCCCGGTTGCCGGGGCGCGCTGGCCGGCTCTAGCGTTGGCCGGCCCGATCGACTGAGTCGGGCGTTGTTCCGGCCCGGCGTGACCTTGACGAGAACCCTTGAGAGATCGCTGCGAGGCGGCCGCGCCCTATGGGGCGCGCTAGCGCTCTTGCCGGTGCTGGCGGCTCCGGCCTGGGCGCAGACGCTTTCGCTCGACCTGGGGCAAGGCGGGGGCGTCGCCGAGCGTGCGCTCCAGCTCATCGCCGTCATCACGGTGCTGTCGCTCGCACCGTCGATCCTGGTCATGGTGACGTCGTTCACGCGCATCGCCGTCGTGCTGTCGTTGCTGCGCTCGGCGCTCGGCACGCAGACCGCCCCGCCGAATGCCGTGATCATCGGGCTGGCGCTGTTCCTGACCGGCTTCGTGATGACGCCGACGCTCCGCGAGGCCTATCGCACGGCGATCGAACCGCTCGTTGCCGGCCAGATCCAGCCGCAGGAGGCCTATAATCGCGGGGTCGTGCCGTTCAAGGCGTTCATGCTCAAGAATGTCCGCGAGAAGGATCTGGCGTTGTTCATGGAGATGTCGCGCGAGCCGGTTCCCGCGCGGCCCGAGGACGTCCAGATCCAGGTGCTGGTGCCAGCCTTCATGATCTCGGAACTGCGCCGCGCCTTCGAGATCGGCTTCCTGCTGTTCGTGCCCTTCCTGATCATCGACCTGGTGGTGGCCTCGATCCTGATGTCGGTCGGCATGATGATGCTGCCGCCGGTGACGGTGGCGCTGCCGTTCAAGCTGATCTTCTTCGTGCTGGTCGACGGCTGGGGGCTCGTCGCGAGCTCGCTGGTCAAGAGCTATGGCGGGTCGGGATAGGGCTCAGCCCTGCCTGGACGGCGGGGCTGCGCTGTCGGCGGCGCCGGTCTGGCCCTCGGTCGGTGGCTGCTCGGGCCTGGGGCGCTGCCGCACGGTGGTGGAGTAGGCTGGGTAGCGGGCGCGATAAGCCGTCATGAAGTCGGTCAGGGTGTCGGAGCCTGCTGCCGCACGCGCCATCTCGCGGATGTCGGAGGCCTTGGCGCGGCTGGCGCCGGTGACGAAGGCAAAGGTGCGCGCATCCGTGCTCTGCGCCATCTTGGCGGCGAATTTGCCCCGCAGCCGGTCGAGCGAGAGCGCCTCGTTCGACATGACATAGGAAATCGCGCTGCGCATAACGTCGGCGCGCTCGCCTTCGCTGAGAGGCTCCGTTCCGCGCCAGCTTTCGCCGAGCATGCGTTCATGCGCCTCGCCGGCCTCCCGCCAGCGCTTGCCGGTCCAGAAGATGTCGGCGCGCAAACGGTCGACCTCGGGTCCACGTTCCGCTTCCAGCAGTTCGAGCGCCTGGTCGGTGCGCGACAAATCGGACAATGCCTTGGCCTCGAGCAGCAGGCGGGCGCGCTTGACGTCGCCGGGCAGTTCGATCAGCCGCGTCGCGTTGAGCGCACGCAGCGCCTCGACCGGCTTGCCGTTCATCAGGCTGATCATGGCGAGCTTGGTGGCGACGGTGGAGCGCGCCGCGCCGGTCAGGCGCTTCTCGATCTGGTAGCGCAGGATTTCGCTCGCCTGATCCAGCAGGTCGAGCTCGACCAGCCTGTCGGCCAAGAGCCGGGTGATTTCGTCGCCGCGCCGGCCGACCGGCAGGAATTCCTTGAAGTCGTAGAACAGCGCGAGCGCTTCGATGCGCGGCAACTGCTCGGCGCCGCGACCGCTGAACAATTCGGCGAAGCGCTGGGCGGTCTCGTCATGCATGCGCCGCGTCAGCGGGTTGTCGGGGTAGTTCTCATTGGCCCGGCGCGCGACCATGAAGGCGTCGCGCCAGCGCTGATGGTCGGCATAGAGCCGGCCAAGCTCGGCCAGCGCTTCCATCTCCAGATCTCCGCCGCGCCAGATGATCGACACCGTCTCCAGGCGGGCGATGGCTTCGTCGGACGACATGTCCGGCCGCTTTTCGACTTGCGCCAGCTTGACCGCGCGCAATTGCGCCTCGGAGGCGACAGGCCGGCTGTGGGCCTCGAACAAGGGCTTGTAGCCGTTCAGCGCCGCTTCCGGCCGGCCGCTGACATCGTCGAGGATGGCGCGCAGGAGCGCCAGTTTCTCGGGGTCGACCAGGCCGCGCGGCAGGTCCGATAGTTTTTCGATCTCGCGCTCGGCGACGGTGAGGTCCTGCGTCGCCAGCGCCGCGCGGGCCTTTGCGAAGCGCAGCTCGGCCTGGATCTCCGGCGGATAGCGATCGAGGATTGCCTCCGCGCGGCGAAAGCCGATGAGCGCCTGGGCGTTGCGCCCAAGTCTCTGCTCCGGCAAAGCGCGCCAGAGGCCGGCTTCGACATCCTCCTTGATCGGGCCGGCGTCGAAGGCGGTGATCGCCTCCTGATTGCGATGCATGCGCACCGCGATCAGCCCCTTCAGGAAGAGCGGCTCGCGCTGGTTCCGCATGGCCGGGTCGTCTGCCATCATGACCGACAAGGGGCCATTGGCTTCCGCCATCAGGCCATTGGCCGCGTAGAAACGCGCCAAGGCGAGGCGAGCCTCGGATTTGCGGCCGCGCGAGGCGTCGGCGACGTCGCGCAGCAGGGCGCGTGCGCCGTCCCGCACAGTGTCGACGTGCAGCTTGTTCCATTGCTCGGGGTCGAGCAGGGGCGGCTGGGCGGCCGCCGTCTGGCTCGTGTCGCTTTGCGCCTCGGCGGCTACGTCGAGCGTCACCGTCAAGCCGCCGGCGCGGCCGATCTGGGCCTGGTCGGCCGCGGCGCGCACCACGAGATCGTCGGCGCGGGGCGCGACGGCAAGACCATGGGCGGTCTGGAGCAAGTTGAATTCGACGAACTGATAGGGCTTGGCCGTGACGCGCGCCGGCCCGAACGCTGTCGCGACCGCCAGCGGCGTGCCGGACGGGCCCGGCTCGAGCCAGTGCACCCCCGTCATGCCGGACAGCGGTACGGCGAGGATGGTCTGGCCGCGCTCGTCGACCGTGCGGCGCGGGGCGACCGGGGTCGCCGTCTTCTTCTGCGGCTCGCCAAGGCTCAGCGACCAAATCGGGCCGTCATCGATCAGCCGTGTCAATTGCTGACTCGCCAGTCGCAGACGCACCAGCGTGACCTTGCCCTCGCGGGTTACGGTCGCGTCTTCGACCAGCTGCGGCAGAATGGTCTTGAAATCGGCCGGGTTGATCGTGTCGCGCGTGTCGAAGACGAGCGTGACGATCCCCGCATCGACGAAGGCGGCCGCGCCGGTCATGCGCGGAAAGCGGAAATCGATATGGCCGCCTTGTGCAGTGCCGGCAGCCTCGATCTTCACCGCCTGGGGCGCCGGGTCGATGACCGGCGCGGCGACGGCTGCAGGAACGGTCGCGGGCTGGCGGTCGGGAGTGGCGGCGGAAGCCACTGCCGCAGCCGGCAAGGAGGCCGGCGTCGGCGGCGCCTTCACCGCCGCATCCATTCCCTCTGGCAGGCTCGCCAATGTCGGACCGTTGGTTTTGGTGGGGCGCAGGAGATCGACCGTCAGCCCATCCTCGTCCTGGAAGTTCCTGACCTGCCAATCCTTCGGAATCGAGAGTTCAAGCCGTGTCGCGACCTCGTCGGTCTCCTGGGAGAGCAGCGCGACGCCGTCCGGCAAGGCGCGTTTGAGGGCTGCGGGCTCGACTGTCAAAGGCTGGTCGAGGGTCAGCTTCAGCGTGCCGTCCTCGAGCGCAGTCGTGAGACCGGTTCCAGGGGGGCCTGGAAGACAAGGCGCTCCAGCGTCGGCAGCTTGGCGCCGCGCACGATCAAGGGCTTGTTCTGGGGCCGTGGCTGGCGGGCGGCTTCCTTGACGCGGGCTTCGGCCTGCCTCAAGCGCTCCGCCATCTCGGTGATCACTTCGGGCGGGGGGCCCGGCAGCAACCCGGTCCAGTTCTCGGGCAAAAGGTCGATGAAGGCCTTGTCGCCGGCCTCGATCAGATTGGCGCGGAACATCTTGGGAAGCGCGAAGCGCATGCCGCGCCCGTCGGGATCGAGCCGCGCCAGGGTAATGTATTCCGGCAGCTCCTTGGCGATCTTGTTGATGTCGATCTTCACCGGGGAGGCGAAGGCGACCACGAGCACGCCATTGTTGACGCGGATGCGGGTCGGCGTCGGCTCGTCGAAGGTCAGGGCGAGGCGGCCGAAGCCCGGCGGCATGTCTTGGCCGCGCAAGGTGGCGTTGGCGGCGAGCGTGGGCTCGCACAGGCCCGCGCCGATGGCGAGCGCAGCCAACCCGATACCGAAGGCAAGGGAACGCGGGACACGCAAAACCGGAGAACTCACGCAACGCGACACGACCGGGCCGGAGCTGCCTGACCAGGCCGTCCGCCTGCTTTAGACGCTAGACTGTCAAGGATAATGCCGGGTTAACGTGGCCCCGGCATAATATCCTTGTGGAACAATCGTTTAGAGGGTTCGTCGGGATTGCGGACTCGGGAAGACAAGGGAGCGGGCCATGGCACGGCGCCAGCCACGCGATGATTTCCAGGGTGCGGACGATTTACATTTGCTCGCTGGCTGCGCGTGCTGGCTTGGCACTCGCAAAGCCAAGATTATGCGGTTCCGGCTAAAAAGCTGGTGCAATTATCGAGAAGTTAACCATACTTGCGAACTTATCAGTAGGGGGTCGCGTTCTATCCGAAACAAGAGCTGGGTTGGAGGACGCGATGCTGATTTATGTCGGGATTTTCTATTTGTCGTGCTTCGCGGTCTTCCTGGAGCTGGTCGATCGCGCTCCGGTCATGGACTGATGTTCAGCAGACGGCCAGGCCGCCCAGCCAAGAAATCCGATCCATGACATCGTCGCGCTGACGAATAGCAGCGCTATCGTGACGGTCAACAGCCTTTGGGCGAACGTTTTTGCCGGAGCCTGATCTGCTTGCGGCGCTCGATTTTTTCACGTCGGCTCGCCATCGCCAATGCCGGCAATCAGATCATCGTTTGCTGCGGCCCGCGAATTCATGAAGGCGGCCCTCTATTGCCTGACCACCCATGAGGGAAAGCGGCAGCTCGGTTGCGTTGAGCCCGGCCTTCTTTTAGTGCGATCAGCGTCGCGGAGCGGGCGCGATGGCCGGCAGTTCGTTGCCCGGTAGCGGCATGAGTTCGGCGGTGCTGCGCTCTGGCGCGCGCGAACTGGTGGCGAGGGCCACTGTCAGCTTCTCGGCCCGGTCGGGCGCCATGGCGGCGAGCACGTCGGACATCTTGCGTGGGTTCATCTGCTGGACAACCGGTAGCAGCACGTCGAGGCCGAGGCGGTCGAAGACGCGTGCGGCGTCCTTCGGCTTCATCGTCTCGTACATGATCACGAGATTCCTGATCGCCTTGAGTTCGTCCTCGGCGGGCTTGCGCTTGGGGCCGTCGACCTTGTCTTCGAGTTGCTTCAGGTCGCCGACGCGGCCGTCGAGCTTCTTCTCGGCGGTGTCGAGCAGGCGTTCGCGCATCTCCAGTTCGCGAATCCGGGCATCGATTTCTTCACGCCGCTCGCCCAGGCGTTCGAGAATGGCGCGTTCGGCGGGAGAGGTGAGCTTGGCCGTGCCGTTGACGACGCCGGCCTTGTTGTTGGGGTTGGCGGCGCGCGCCGCATCGGCCTTGGCTTCCGCTTCGGCCTTCTCCTGCTCCTTCTTCGGATCAGGCTTGTCGACCGAGCCGGTCGTCTCCGGGTCGCGCAGGGCGCCATCGGGTGCATGCGCCTGGGCGATCACCTTGGCGAGACCCCAGACCTGGGGCTCCGGCTTCACCGGGCGAGTGCTATCGGACGAAAAGACGCTCTCGCTTGCTGGCACCTTTCCCGGATAAGGCTCCGCCGTCCAGGCAAGCAGTTTCAGCGCCAGGAGACCCATGGCGCCGAGAATCACTGCCGGAAAGAGGCGGGGCCTTTCGATCACGCGGCCTGGCCTTCCAGGCGCCGGGCGGCACGGGCGCGGATGGCGGCTGCGGATTCGGCGGCGCTGGTCATGCGCGAAATCGGGGTGGGCTCGGGCGCTGGCGGCTCCGGGGCTTTGGGCGCGACCAGCGTGGCAGCGCTGACGATCTGCGAGATCCGCTCCATCACGGTCTGGCCGGCTTCGATCTGGGCGGCGAGGTCGGCGGCGTAGCGCTCGGCGGTGCGCAGGCGCTCGGCCAGGGTGCGGTCGCAGTCGCCCAGCGTCAGCTTCAACCCGGCGATGGCGCGCTCGGCGGTATCGGTCGCCGAGATCAGCGCGCCGACGGTCTGGCGCATGGCGCCTTCGTCGGCCTTGAGCCGCTCGATACGCTTGGCCAGCACGTAGCAGGTGATGATGGTCGCGACGAGGAGGCTTGCGACCAGGGCATCGGCGATGAGGGTGATCGTCATGGCTTGGTGAATATCCGCGTCAGGAGGGAGAACCGAGATGGCTCGTGGCGCTGTCGAAGGCGGCGATCGTGGTCTTGGAGCGGCGCAGCGGGCTGACGACCTGAACGGCGATCTTGTCGTCGACGCGTCCGATCCGGCCCTCGCTGACGATGAAGTCGCCGCAGCGCAGTGCGACCGTCGAATCGGGCCTGGCATCGAACATCAAGGTGTCGCCGATCTCGAGTTTCATCACCCGCTTCAACGGCATCTGCGTCTCATGGAGCACGCAGGTCACGGCGACGTCGGTCTGCCAGACCTCAGTCGCGAGATGGTTTTCCCAGATCGCATCGCGCCCGAGCTTCTCACCCATGAAGCTTTCGAGCAGCAATTCGCGGATCGGCTCGATCGTGGCGTAAGGCAGCAGCAGATGCAGGCAGCCGCCCCGGCCTTCCATGTCGAATTTGAGCTCGACGCGGATGGCGGCGTTGGCGGGGCGGGAGATCGAGACGAAGCGCGGATTGGACTCGATGCGATCGACCGTGAATCTCACCGGTGAGAGCGGTTTGAAGGCAGCCTCGGCATCATTCAGGATCAGCGCGATGACGCGCTTGAGCATGTTGATCTCGATCGAGGTGAAAGGACGGCCGTCGACGCGCGGCGCCGGCTGGCCGCGCTTGCCGCCGAACATCGTGTCGAGCACCGAATAGATCAGCGAGGACTCGATTGTGATCAGGCCGAAATTGTCCCACTCCTCTGCCTTGAACACCGAGAGCATGGCGGGCAGCGAGATCGAATTGATGTAATCGCCGAAGCGCACCGAGCGGATGCTCTCCAGCGAGACCTCGACATTGTCGGTGAAGAAGTTGCGCAGACTGGTCGAGAGCAGGCGCACGAGACGCTCGAAGATGATTTCGAGCATCGGCAGCCGTTCATAGGCGACCGAGCCGGAATCGACGATGGCCTGGATGCCGTTGCGGGCGTCCCTGTCGTCGCCGATGGAGAAACCGAGCATCGTGTCGATTTCGTCCTGCGACATCAGGCGGTCGGTGCCGCCATCCTGCTCGCCTTCCTCCACCAGCATGTCGGGCATGGTCGCCCATTCGGCCGCCATCCCTTCCGGGCTGAGGGGCTCGTTCTTGGGCTTGCCGGCTGGATCGAGGTCGTCGTTGCTCATGTCTTCGTCGTCATCCCGGCTGGTGCGTGGAAGCCCGGAGGGCTCACTGCACCAGCAATTCCTTGAACAGCACCGCGTCGATCTTGGCCGGATAGACCGTGACGTTGACGCGCCGCAGCAATTCTTCCTTGAGGCGGTACATGCCGGCCGAGCCTTCCAGATCGGCCGGGCGCAATTCGCGCATGAACACCTGGAAGGCGTCCTCGACGCGTGGCAGCAACGGCTTGATCTCCTCGGAGACCTTGGCGTCGGCGATCTCGAGCACGACCTTGACCTTGATGATCGGCTGGCGGTCCTGCTGGCCGCCCGGCGAGATGCCGATCATCATGTCCCGCATCTCGACGAAGCTCGCCGGCTTCTTGGCGGCCTTGGCCTGCTCGGCCGCTGCCATCTGCTCCGGAGAGGGGTGCCTGAGGAAGAAGAACCAGCCGCCGCCGCCGAGCCCGCTGAGCAGCAGCACGCCGCCGAGGATCATGATCAGCTTCTTCTTACCGGGCTTGGACGCTTCGCCGCCCCCGGCATTCTCTTCGTCGGTCTTTCCGGCCTTCTTCGACATCGCAGCACCGCCTCGGGCTGGGCGCGCGCGGCATCGATGCCCTGCTCCCTGTCTCCACCCTGATCATTCACGGTTAACGTGTCGTTAAGGACGGCAAATCTTGCCGGGTCATTTCTGCCCGAAGTCCTGGAATTGCCGAGGCCTGCGCGGTCGGTCGATTTAGTAATATCTTTTTAAAATCAAATAGATGCCGATATTAACCATGTTGGCACAGCGCTTGCGGCTGTGGTGCTGCGATGGCTGCGCTGGGGAGCGTCGAAGCGATCGCGGGACAATTCGGGAGACCATGCCGTGGAGAACGCGCTTCTCGTCGGCCTATCGCGTCAAATGGCTTTGGCGCGCGAGCTGGATGTCATCGCCAACAATCTGGCGAATACCGGCACGAACGGCTTCAAGTCGCGCTCGGCGCGCTTCAATGAATTCATCATGCCGGTCGCCAGCGCCGAGACCTTTCCGAGCGGCGACCGGAAGCTCTCCTATGTCATCGACAAGGGCACGCCCATCGATCTGTCGCAGGGAGCGCTGGAGCGCACCGGCAACCCCCTCGACGTGGCGCTGCGCGAGAACAACTACCTGGTCGTCCAGACGCCGAACGGCCAGCGCTACACCCGCGCGGGCTCGATGAGCCTGAACCAGCAGGGCGAGCTCGTGACGCAAGGCGGCTACCAGGTGCTGGGCGAGGGCGGTCCGATCCGTTTCGGCAACACCGAAAGCAATTTCAGCATCGCCGTCGATGGCACCATCTCCAGCGACCAGGGCGTCCGCGGCAAGCTCAGGCAAGTCCGCTTCGACAATCCGCGCGCGCTGAGCAGCGACGGCAACAACCTGTTCGCCTCGGCGACGCCGCCGCTGCCGGCCGGACCGCAGGCCCGGCTCGAGCCCGGCGCGATTGAGGGCTCGAATGTGAAGGCGATCCTGGAGATGACCCGCCTGATGGAGGTCCAGCGCTCCTATCAGGGCATCGCCAACATGATGACCAAGACCGACGAACTGCGCACCAAGGCGATTTCTCGCCTGGCCGATCAGCAAGCCTGAACCGGGGAAGGAGCAAGTCAATGCGCGCCCTGCAGACAGCCGCCACCGGCATGATGGCCCAGGAACTCAACGTCCAGGTCATCTCGAACAACATCGCCAACGTGCGCACCACTGGTTACAAGCGCCAGACCGTGCATTTTCAGGATCTTCTCTATGAGAATTTCCGGCGCGCCGGATCGGCCACCTCCGACCAGAGCACGATGGTTCCGGCCGGCACCTTCGTCGGCTCCGGCGTCAAGACGACGTCGACCGGGCGCGTCATGAGCCAGGGCAACCTGTCGTCGACGGAAAAAGAGTACGACGTCGGCATCCGCGGCGAGGGCTTCTTCAAGATCCGCATGCCCGATGGCCGCACGACTTATACGCGCGACGGCTCCTTCGACCTCGACGCCCAGGGCCAGCTCGTGACCCGCGACGGCTACATAGTCGAGCCTGGCATCACGGTTCCCAACAACGCAACCAGCGTCAGCATCAACGCGCAGGGCACGGTCGAAGTCCAGCTTCCCGGTCAGACCGCGCCGCAGACGCTGGGCCAGCTCCAACTCACCCGCTTCATCAACAAGGTCGGTCTCGAATCGATGGGCGACAACCTGTTCGTCGAGACCGCGGCCTCGGGGCCGGCGATCGACGGCGTCGGCGGCGGCGAGGGCTTCGGCACGCTGCAGCAGAACTATCTCGAAGAAGGCAACGTCCAGGCTGTGACCGAGCTCACCACCCTGATCGCGGCTCAGCGCGCCTATGAGATGAACTCCAAGGTCATCACCGCCGCTGACCAGATGATGTCGGCGACGACGTCGATGTTCCGCGGCTAGGCCTGAGGATGCGCGCCATGATCCGCTTATCGACCCTCCTCGCTGCCGTCGCGCTGGCTGGTACGGCGTTCGCCGCCCAGCCTCATCCAGCCGCTCGCGCCGGGGCCGGGGCCGGCGCCGTCGCAGCGATCGTCGCGCCGCCGCCGCAACAGCCGCCGGCTCCGACGCCGGTGCGCAAACCCTTCCTGCGTCCGGAGCTCACGCTCACGAGCGAGCTCGTCAGCTTTGGCGATCTGCTCTCGGGATTGTCGAGCGACGCTGCCGCGACACCCGGTTTCCGGGCTCCTGCACTTGGCGAGACCGGCACGATCCAGGTCAGCCGCATCATGGAGGCGGCGCGTGCCGCCGGCATCATTCGCGACGCCAGCGACATCGAGAGCCATGGCTTCGCGCAGGTGATCGTGACCCGTGCCGCGCGCCGCCTGATGGCGTCCGATCTCGAGGCGGCGGTAAAGACCGGGCTCCAGGAGCGTTTCGGGGTCGATGCCCGGGCGCTGGCGCTTGCGATCGATGGCGGTGCGCCGGCGATCGCGATCGAGCCCGAATTGACCGGCGACGTGACGGTGCTCGATCTCGGTTATGACGCCCGCTCGCGCCGTGTGCAGGCCCGGCTGATCGTACCAGGCAGCGCGGCGATGCGCCTGAAGCCCATCCGCATCACCGGCCAGATGGTCGACACCATCGAGGTCGTGGTGCCGCGCCGCAGCATCGCCCGCGGGGAAACGTTGAGCGCGGCCGATGTTATCGTCGAGCGCCGTCCGCGCGACGGGCAGGCGACCGAACTCATCGGCGACGCGAAGGCGGCCGTCGACAAGGTGGCGCGGCGCGCGCTCACTGTCGGCATGCCGCTGCGCGTCGGTGACGTGCAGCGCGAGGAGATCGTCGGGAAGGGCGATCTCGTCACCATCGTCTACGAGGCGCCCGGCCTGCTCATCTCGATGCGCGGCAAGTCCGGCGAGGCCGGCGCGATGGGCGATGTCATCACCATCACCAATCCCCAATCCAAGCGCGTGCTGCAGGGCACGGTCAGCGGGCCCGGGCGGGTTTCCGTCAAAAGCTCCGCCATCGGCCGTGTCGCCAGCGCTCCCTGATCCAGACAGTTGCGGACCCCGATCATGACCTCACGCATTCTCGTCAGACTTTTCGGGCTCCTTGCCCTCGGTGTCGCTCTCAGCGCCTGTGGCGCGGCCGACCGGCTCGCCAATGTCGGCCAGGCGCCGGCCCTCTCCGCGATCGAGGATCCAACGGCGGTGAAGGGCTACAAGCCCGTGCAGATGCCGATGCCGGCGGTGGAGCACGCCTCCTTCGCGCCGAACTCGCTCTGGCGCACCGGCTCGCGCGCCTTCTTCAAGGATCAGCGCGCACGGGTGGTCGGCGATCTCGTGACGGTCAAGGTCAAGGTCACCGACAAGGCCCAGCTCGACAACACGACCAAGCGCAGCCGCAAGAACGGCGAGGATGCGGGCGCCGACAATATCCTCGGCTACGAGAACAAGCTGCCTAACGGCGCCACTGCCGGCTCGCTCCTGAAGCTCGATTCGACCGCTTCGAGCGAGGGCGTGGGCTCGGTGCGTCGCGCCGAGACCCTGGCGACGAATGTCGCTGCCGTGGTCACGCAGACCCTGCCTAACGGCAATCTGGTGGTTGAGGGCAAGCAGGAGATCCGGGTCAATTTCGAAGTGCGCGAGTTGATCGTCGCCGGCGTGATCCGGCCCGAGGACATCGAATCGGACAACACTATCGATTCGACCAAGATCGCCCAGGCCCGGATCGCCTATGGCGGGCGCGGCCAGCTCACCGATGTCCAGCAGCCGCGCTATGGCCAGCAGGTCATGGATATCCTGCTGCCCTTCTAAAAGCATCGCATAGATCTCACGAAGTTCCGGCCGGCGTGGAACGCTCCCCGCTTATTCCCGCGCTGGCCGGCCGGCGGTCTCTCCCGAGCCGCCGGCTCTTATCGCCAAGAGCCGGATGACTTCAGCTGGAATCACAGAGTGATCCCAGCTGAAGTCTGAATCCGTCTCTCATCTAAGAGTGAGAGCAGGATCAAGGCGAAAAACCGGTTCCCACTTTTTCGCCTCCTGCTCGAGAGCAGTTTTCGATCCGATTGGATCGTTCAACAGCTCTATCTCTTTGTTCTAACGCGGTTTCTTCACGCGAACCGGTGTCCACTTCGCTCGAAAACGCTCTAGTTGAGAGTGGTAGACGAGTGACGGCCTCCCGCTTTTCGTCATCCCGCTCTCATCCCGGTCGCCCGTCACGCTCCCCAAGCTCACAGGGCTGGCGGCCAGAAAGAAGCCCCGCGCCTCCCGCGCGGGGCTTCTGCTCGCGAAATAAAAAAGGCCCTCCGCGCATTGCAGAAGGCCTCCGGCATGGCTGCGAAGCAGGCCTTAGCCTAATCGTCGCGGAATACACGCTCATTGCGCTCGTGACGTTCCTGCGCTTCCAGCGAGAGTGTCGCGATCGGCCGGGCTTCGAGGCGCTTCAGGGAGATCGGCTCGCCGGTGTCCTCGCAATAGCCATAGGAGCCCTCGTCGATGCGGGCGATGGCGGATTCGATCTTGGCGATCAGCTTGCGCTGGCGATCGCGGGCGCGCAGCTCGATGGCGCGGTCGGTTTCGGAGGAGGCGCGGTCGGCGATGTCGGGGTGGTTCTCGCTTTCGCTCTGCAGAGTGACGAGTGTTTCCTTTGCTTCCTTCAGAATCTCATTCTTCCAGGACAGCAGCTTGCTGCGGAAATACTCGCGCTGCCGCTCGTTCATGAACGGCTCGCTGTCGGTGGGTTTGTAGTCCGCTTCGAGAATGATTTGCTTCGACATAGGCACACTCTCTGAGTTGGTCGTCTCGGCGCGCCCACCGACTCCGCCGTGGGAGGCCCGCCGATTTCGCGCCCTTATAGCGAGGGACATGGGCAGTAACAATCACTGCCGCGCGTCTTCAACCGCTTCCGTCAACACATTGCCTCGACTGGGCGATAGAGCGCCGAAACGGGCGTTTTCTGCCCCTGATTCTTGCCCTTGCTTCAAGGTGGCGGTGCCAGGACGGCGGCGATGTCCGCCTCGACCAGCACGGCGAGGCTGCGACGGTAGTGGGTGTGGTCGAAGAATCGGTCGGGGTCCCCGTTCTCCGGCCGGCCGATTCGCCAGTCGATCAGCACGGAGCGGGGATGTCGCTGCGTTATCTCGGCAAAGGCGGCGCGGCATGCCGAATCCGCCGCAGCATTCTGGCTGCCGGGCTCCGGGTGGCTCGTCGCATAGCTTGGCGGGCGCAGCAGGATCAGGGCCGCTTCCGGCGCAGCCGCCAGGGCCAGCGCTTCGAGCGCCCGTGCGGCGGGAAACGGTCCGGAGTGATTGCGGCCACCAATCTGCAAGGAGGTCCCTAGCGTGACGCGGCGGTCGCGTTCTGCCTCGGGGCCCTGCGCATCGAAATGCGCTTCATAGTTCCAATAACCATCGGGGCGGGCGCGGGCGCTGTCGGGGTTGCGCAGATAAGCGATTCGGAAGGGTAGTTCCTGGATGACGTCGTAGCGTGCGAGGCCCAGGAGATAGTCGCCAAGATTGCGGCTGAAGAGCCAGAACGGGAAAGGTCGCTTGTTCGGCAGCGCCGGATCGGGCGTGCACCAATGTTCGTCGATTCCCACGACAATCGCGCGCGCCGGTTCGAGCCGCTTGCGCAGGAACCACTCGAGCAGGGCAAGAGCTTCCTTGGGACCGGTTCCCGGTGTCGCAAGGGAGAGGAAGGCGATGCCGGTCCTCGCCTTGAGTTCCTCGGGAGAGACGAGCTGGATGTGGGAGTTGCCGATGATCACTGCTTGAAAAGCGGGGTCGCGCCCGCGGCTTGCTGCGGCCATGCGCGGTCCCTGCGGCCTGACGCCTGGCTTGAGCGCAAGCGGGGAATGGCCGGTGTCGTAGGGGTCGAGCAGAAAGGCTAGCCCTAGAAGGCTGGCCGCCAACAGCAGGGCCGTCGCCAGGAAGGCGCGTGCGAAACCGGCCCAGCGCACTGCCGACATCGGCGCGATGCCTTCAGAACTGGAAGTAGATGAATTCATAATTGGCGTCGTCACCGATCTTGAACAGGACGATGACGAAGAGGATCGCCGCAATCACCGCAATCCAGCGCACTGGGGGCAGCCGCTGCACGAGCGTCCAGGCCGTGGGTCCAAGACACGCGAAGGCAGCGGCCGGCAGCAGCGCGCGCCATTTGAAGCCCGTCCCCGCCGGAGCCAGGCCGAGCAGCCCCTTATAGATCGTCAATGCCGCCTCAAAACTCGTGGCGCGGAAGACTACCCAGCACAGCATGACGAAGACGAAGGTCAGGAGCCAGCCAAGCGGCTTGGGCATCGGCAGTTCGGCGCGCCGCCAGAGCAGCGCCACGATCAGGGCGAGGCCATGCGCGACGCCCCAGGCAACATAGGTGAGCCCCGCGCCGTGCCAGAGCCCGCCCAGCGCCATGGTCGCAAACAGCGCCCAGACCTGGGTCGGCAGGCCATGTCGGGAGCCGCCGAGCCAGATATAGAGGTAGTCGCGCAGGAAGCGCGACAGCGTCATATGCCAGCGCCGCCAGAAATCCTGGATGCTCGTCGAACGATAGGGCGCCTCGAAATTCTGCGGCAGCACGATGCCGAAGAGCAGCGCCAGCCCGAGCGCCATGTCGGTGTAGCCGGAAAAGTCGAAATAGATCTGGAAGGTGAAGGCGAGCATGCCTTGCCAGGCCTCCGCCATGCTGACGACCTTTCCGACGGCGGCGGCGGCGAAGACCGGGTTGGCGTATTCGGCCAGCGGGTCACCAAGCAGCACCTTCTTGGCGAGGCCGGCGGTCAGCAGCAGCAGGCCGCGCGCGATCCGCTCGGCTGCATCGGGCCGCTGATAGGGCCGCTCCTCGAACTGGTGCATGATCTCGCGCCAGCGCACCAACGGCCCCGCCAGCACCTGCGGGAAGAAGGCGATATAGAGCGCGTAACGCACCAGATCGTAGCGCGGTGCCTCGCCGCGCCTGAGATCGGTCAGGTACATGACGTGGTGGAAGGTGAAGAAGGAGATGCCGAGCGGCAGCGCGAGATCGAGCCGCGGCGTCGCAAATCCTGGAATCATTCCAGCGAGATCGGCGAAGAAGTTGACGTATTTGAACAGCGCAAGTGCGGCGAGGTTCAAGATGATCGCCAGCGTGATCAGCGCGCCCGCCCTGGTCTTCTGGAACGCTTCGGCGATGAGCCAGTTCAGCCCGATCGAGAGCGCGAGCAACGGCACGAAACGCCAGTCCCAGTAGCCGTAGAAGGTGAAGGACAGCGCCACCAGCACGGGCAGCCGCCACTGCGGCGCAAAGCGCTCGGCGAGCCAATGCAGGCCGAGTGCGAGCGGCAGGAAGCCGAGCAGGAAAGCGAAGGAGTTGAAGAGCATTGGGCCGGTGGCTGTGCAGGAAGGGCCGCCTTAGACCATTGTCCCGCGCAAGTCATGTCGAGCGTGGCCTTTGCCCTGGGTGTCGCCATGCGTTCAATCAATCGATTGATTAAATCGAGATTCCGCGCTAGGTAAGGTGGATGAAACTAGCCTCCGGCAACGACCAAGGCGCTCGCGAAGCGTTGATGCGCGCCGGGCTCGACCTGTTCGGGCGGCACGGCTTTGATGCGATCTCGATCCGCCAGATCGCGCAGGCGGCCGGGGTCAACAGTGCCGGCATCGCCTATCATTTCGGTGGCAAAGACGGACTGCGTCAGGCTTGCGCCGCGGCCATCGTCGCCACGATGAAGGAGCGGGTCTTCGGGGCCGCCGCGACCATGCCGCCGCTGGAAGGGCTCCCGCCGGAGGCGGCGGTGGAGCTCTTGGTTGCGGTCGTGAGCCGGGTTACGGCCTTTGCGGCGCGCGTGCCGGAGAGCGAGACCATCGCCCGCTTCGTCGTGCGCGAGATGATGGAGCCGACCTCGGCGTTCGAGACGCTCTATGAGGGGCTGGTCGGCCCGGTCCATGGTCGTCTTTGCACGCTCTGGGCTGTCGCGGCCGGCCTCGAGGCCGAGGCGCAGGCGACCAAGCTCGCCGTCTTCGCGATGGTCGGGCAGGTACTCTATTTCCGGCTGGCCCGGCCGGCCGTGATGCGGCGCATGGGCTGGAGCGACATCGGCGAGGCCGAGAGCGAGGCGATCGCCACCGTCATCCGCGCCAATGTCCGGGCCAGCATCGCCGCCATGCGGGAGGGGCAGCCATGATCGCTGAATTCATCTGTTCTTTTAGCATTGCTGCCTCACTCGCCTTCTGCGGGCCGCCGACGACGCGCATCGCCGGCTATGTCGAAGGCGAATATGTTCGCCTCGGCCCGATCGATACCGCCCGGATCGAGAGCGTCGCGGTCAGGCGCGGCGAGCGCGTCGCGCCCGGTGCCGTCGTCGCGGTGCTGCAGGCCGATGATGCGCAAAATGCCGTCGCCGAGAGCGATGCCCGACTGGTGCAGGCCAAGGCCCAGCTTGCCAATCTGCTCAGCGGTCGGCGGCCGGAAGAGATCGCCGTGATCGAGGCGAGTGCGGCCTCCTCCCAGGCGCAGGAGCGCGAGGCCGACCGGGCGCTGGAGCGGCGGCAGGACCTTTTTCGTCGCGGCGTCTCGACCCAGGCCGATCTCGACCAGGCGCAGACGGCGCGCGACGTCGCGGCCGCCAATGTACGCCAGAGCGCTGCCAATCTCGCGGTTGCCCGGTTGCCGGCGCGCGAGGAGGAGATCAAGGCGGCACAGAATCAGGTGACGCAGGCGCAGGCCGCTCTCGCCCAGGCGAAATGGCGCCTGTTGCAGCGAAGGCTCGTTGCGCCGGCGGCCGGGATCGTCACCGATCTCGTGCGCTATCCCGGCGAACTCGCGGGTCCGGCGGCGCCGGTGCTGACCTTCCTGCCGGACGGGGCGATCAAGCTGATGGTCTATGTGCCGGAGGCGCTGCTGGCCGGCACCCGTGTCGGGACGCTGCTCGACATCCGTTGCAGCGGCTGTCCGTCCGGTCTGTCCGCCACGGTGTCCTATGTCGCGCAGGAGCCGGAATTCACGCCGCCGGTGATCTATTCGGCCGAGACCCGGCAGAAGCTGGTCTATCTGGTCGAGGCCCGGCCGGAAGGCGCGCAGGCGGCGAAGCTTCAGCCGGGTCAGATCATCGATGTCGTGCTGCGGGGCCGACGATGAACGTCATCGAGGTCAAGGGGCTGACCAAGCGCTTCGGTACCCGCACCGTCGTCGACAATGTCGATCTCACGGTCGCGACGGGCGAGATCGTCGGCTTCCTCGGCCCCAACGGCTCGGGCAAGACGACGACGATCCGGCTGATCTGCGGGCTGCTGACGCCCGATGCCGGCGAGGGCACGGTGCTTGGTCTCGACGTCAGGCGCGACAGCGCCGCGATCAAGCGCCAGGTCGGCTACATGACGCAGAAATTCTCCTTCTACGAGGATCTGACGATCGAGGAGAATCTGACCTTCGTCGCGCGGCTCTACGAGTTGAAGCCTGTGCAGGATGCGGTGGCGCGGACGCTCGATGGCCTTGGCCTGACCTCGCGCAAGGACCAGCTCGCCGGCACGCTGTCTGGCGGCTGGAAGCAGCGACTGGCGCTCGCCGCCTGCATCATGCACCAGCCGAAATTGCTCCTGCTCGACGAGCCGACGGCTGGCGTCGATCCCAAGGCGCGGCGCGAGTTCTGGGACGAGATCCACCGGCTCGCCGGCGACGGCCTGACGGTGCTCGTCTCGACGCATTACATGGACGAGGCCGAGCGCTGCCACCGCATCGGCTACATCGCTTATGGCAAGATGCTGGCCACCGGCACGGTCGAGGAGGTGGTGCGGGGCTCGGGGCTGGTCACCTTCGTGGTGCATGGCCCATTGACTGCAGCCCAGATCCGCGAACTCTCAATGGTCGATGGCGTCGAGCAGGTCGCGCCCTTCGGTACGACACTGCATGTCGTCGGTAGCGACAGGGGCAAGCTCGAGGCAGCGCTGGCGCCGCTGAAGGCGCAGCAAGGGGTCCGCGTCGAGCCCGGCGAGACCAGCCTCGAGGACGTCTTCATCAAGTTCATGACCGGTGCTCAGGCGAGGGCGGCATGAGCGCAATGGCCATCAGCAGCGTGCTGTCCCTGGGGCGGCTCGGCGCCGTGCTCGCCAAGGAGTTCGTGCAGATGCGGCGCGATCGCATCACCTTCGCGATGATGCTCGCGGTGCCGATCGTGCAGCTGCTCCTGTTCGGCTACGCCATCAATAACGACCCCAAGGGTCTACCGGCGGCGGTGCTGGCGCTCGGCCAGGACCGCTACACCCGCTCGGTCGTCGCCGCGCTGCAGGTCTCGGGCTATTACCGGTTCGGCCGGCAGCCGGAGAGCGCGGCCGAGGCCGAAAGCCTGATGGCGCGCGGCGCGATCTCCTTCCTCGTCACCATCCCCAGCGATTTCGGCGCCCGGGTCGAGCGTGGCGACGAGCCGCGTATCCTGGTCGAGGCCGATGCGACCGATCCAGCGGCGTCGAGCGGTGCAGTCGCGGCCCTGCAGACCATCGCCGGCCGGGCCCTGACCCGAGCCCTCGGCAGTGAGGAGGCGGCGCGCGAGCAGAGCCAGAGCGCGCTCTCCTTCATCGTGCATCGGCGCTACAATCCTGAAGGCATCACCCAGTACAACATCGTCCCCGGCCTGCTCGGCGTCATCCTGCAGATGACGATGGTGATGATGACCTCGATGGCGCTCACCCGCGAGATCGAGCGCGGCACCATGGAGAACCTGCTGGCCATGCCGGCGACGCCGGCCGAGATCATGCTCGGCAAGGTTCTGCCCTATCTCGCCGTCGGCAGCGTCCAGGTTGTGGTCGTGCTCAGCGCCGCAAAACTGCTGTTCGGCGTGCCGTTTCTGGGGAGCCTGCTGCTGCTGCTTACCTGTGTCCTGATTTTCGTGCTGGCGCTCGTCCTGCTCGGCTACACGATCTCGACCATGGCGCGGACGCAGTTGCAGGCGATGCAGCTGACCTTCTTCTTCTTCCTGCCATCGCTGCTGCTCTCGGGCTTCATGTTTCCGTTCGCCGGCATGCCGGGCTGGGCTCAGGCGATCGGTGAGCTGTTCCCGCTGACGCATTTCCTGCGGGTCATCCGGGCGATCATGCTGAAGGGCGCGGGCCTCGACGATGTCGGCGTCGAGGTGTTCTGGCTCTCCGTCTTCGTGCCCGCCTATGCCGGGCTCGCGCTGATGAGATTCAGGAGCACGCTGGATTGAGGCAAGCGAGAGGCGGCTGCGGCGCCGCATAGCTTGCAAAAAGATAGTAACTGCTTTAGCTCGGGCGCACCATGCAACCGAAGCTCGTTCCGCTTGCCGAATGCCCCTGCGCCCGCACGGTCGAGACCGTCGGCGAATGGTGGAGCATCCTGATTCTGCGCGATGCCTTGCAGGGTTTCACGCGCTTCGACGAATTCCAGCGTAGCCTCGGCATCGCGCCGAACATGCTGGCGCGGCGGCTGAAGCATCTGACCGAGAGCGGGCTGTTCGAGCGGCGGCTCTATCAGCAGCGGCCGCAGCGCTACGAATACGTGCTGACCGCGAAGGGCAGGGATTTCTTCCCCGTGATCGCCGCGATGGTCGCTTTCGGCAATCGGCATCTGGCGCCCGAAGGCGTGGCGCTGGTGCTGGCCGAGCGCGAGACCGCGCGGCCAATCGAGCTTGTCATGGTCGATGCCGCGAGCTTGCGTCCGATCACGCCTGAGACTGTCACGGTGGTTGCTGGCCCGCGCGCGAGCCCCGGCATGCGCCAGCGCCTGGCCACCATCGCGAAGCTGCGCTCAGCGGCGCCCTCCCATAGCGAATAGGACATTCATATGCGCCGTGTAGTCGTAACCGGTATGGGCGTGGTCTCGCCTCTTGGCTGCGGAGCAGATCTGGCCTGGCAGCGCTTGCTCGCCGGCCGCTCCGGCTTGCGTCGCCTGCCGGATTCGATCGTCGAGAGTTTGCCGGCCAAGGTCGCCGGTGCGGTGCCGTCGAAGGAAGAGGATAGCGAGGGCGGTTTCGATCCTGACGGTGCGATCGCGCCGAAGGACCAACGCAAGATGGACCGCTTCATTCAGTTCGCGCTGGTCGCGGCCAAGGAGGCGCTGATCCAGGCGAATTGGCACCCAGTGAGCGAAGTCGAGCAGGAGCGCACCGCGACGGTGATCGCCTCTGGCATAGGAGGCTTCCCGGCGATCGCAGAGGCCGTGCGTATCACCGATGCGCGCGGAGTGCGTCGACTCTCGCCCTTCACGATCCCGTCCTTCCTGGTCAATCTCGCTGCCGGCCATGTCTCGATCGACCATGGCTTCAAGGGGCCGATCGGTGCGCCGGTGACGGCTTGCGCCGCCGGCGTCCAGGCGATCGGCGACGCGGCGCGGCTGATCCGTTCGGGCGAGGCTGATGTCGCGCTTTGCGGCGGCAGCGAGGCCTGCATCGATCTCGTCGCGCTCGGCGGTTTTGCTGCGGCGCGCGCACTCTCGACCGGCTTCAACGAAGAGCCCGAAAAGGCCTCGCGCCCGTTCGACCGTGACCGCGATGGCTTCGTCATGGGCGAGGGCGCCGGCCTGCTGGTGATAGAGGCGCTGGAGCATGCCCAGGCGCGCGGCGCCAAAATCCTGGCCGAGATCACCGGCTATGGCACCAGCGCCGACGCCTATCATATCACCTCCGGACCCGAGGATGGCTCGGGTGCGCGCCGCGCCATGGAGATTGCGCTGAAACAAGCTGGGCTGAAGCCCGGCGATGTCCAGCACCTCAATGCCCATTCCACCTCGACGCAGGTCGGCGACCGCGGCGAACTGGCGGCGATCAAGGCCGTCTTCGGCACCGAGAAGAGCATTGCGATCAGCGCGACGAAATCGGCGACGGGCCACCTGCTCGGCGCGGCCGGCGGGCTGGAGGCGGTCTTCACGATCCTGGCGTTGCGTGACCAGATCGCGCCGCCGACGCTCAACCTCGAACACCCCGATGAGATGGCCGCCGGGCTGGATGTTGTGGCCAGGCAGGCACGGCCACTCGCGATGGAGCACGCCATTTCGAACGGATTTGGGTTCGGTGGCGTGAATGCCAGCGTGGTGTTCCGGCGTTGGGAATAGGACCGCTCATGCCTTGCTGATGCGGGGAGCGCCGGAAAAATACGTTTCCCACATCAGACTCGCCCCCGGCCAGGACAGCGGGGTAAGCTAGGATAGTGGATCTGTTCTATCTCTCTAGAATTTCTCGCTAAAGTTTGTAATTATTATAATTCTTGGCTTACATCTTGATTATTCTAAGTAAATAATATTCGAAATTGAAGTTTATATTGGATTTTTAGCCATATCGCCGTTAGGGCTTCGCTCGCCATCGCGGATGTCGCGCGCCAGGCAGGTCCCATTGTCCAGATATGCCGGCTTTCAGCGGATTCCTTGTCTTTGGGGTTTTGGGGCTTGCCTGGTTCGTGACCAGTGCAACCGGCTTCGTCTCGCCATTTCTGCTGCCGGGGCCCTTCGCGGTGGCACAGGCAGGCTGGCAGCTGATCCAGGATGGCTCGCTCGCCAAACACGCGGCGATCAGCCTCCAGCGCGTCGGCCTCGGCTACGGATTGTCGGTCATTCTTGCGCTGCCGCTGGCGCTGCTGTTTGGGCTGTTGCCGCGCCTGCGCTCCTTCTGCGAGCCTGCGCTCGAATTCCTGCGCCAGATTCCGCCGTTGGCTCTGCTGCCGTTGCTGATTCTCTGGCTCGGTATCGGCGAGGTGCAGAAGGTTGGCGTCATCGTGCTGTCCTGCTTCTTTCCGATCTTTCTCGGAGCGCTCGGCGGCATCGCCCAGGCCGATCCGAAGCTGATCGAGGTCGGGCGCATCTGCGGCCTGAGCCGGCGGGAAATCCTGACACGCATCGTTCTGCCGGCTTCCCTGCCGGCGCTGGTGGTCGGGCTGCGGATCGCGCTCGGCTATAGCTGGCGGGCGCTGGTCGGGGCCGAACTGATCGCCTCGAGTGCGGGGCTCGGCTATCTGATCATCGACGCCCAGAACATGGCGCGGACCGACATCGTGCTCGTCGGCGTGCTGGTCATCGGCGTGCTCGGGCTTATCGCCGATGCGCTGGCGCGCGCCGCCTTGCGCAGATCGGCGCCGTGGCTGCGCTCGCAGCTGGAGCTCGGCCGTGTTTGAAGCGCGCAATCTCGGTTTGCGCTATACCGTCGGCGAGCGCGAGTTCGCGGCGCTGGAGGGCGTTGACCTCAGCCTGCCTCGCGGCGGGTTCACCACCATCGTCGGGCGCAGCGGCTGCGGCAAGACCACGCTGCTGCGGCTGCTGGCCGGGCTGGCGGAACCGAGCGATGGCGAACTGCGCTTCGAGAGCGGTGGTCGCCCCCGTATCGGCTACGTCTTCCAGGAGCCGCGGCTGATGCCTTGGCTCAGCGTCGCCCGCAATGTCGGCCTGGGCCTCGTGGGCCGCCTCGACAAGGGGCTACTGGTACGCCGCGTCACGGAGGCGCTGCAACTCGTCGGCCTGTCCGGCTTCGCCGAGGCGACGCCGGACCAGTTGTCCGGCGGCATGGCCCAGCGCGTCGCGCTTGCGCGCGCCCTCGTGCTCGAACCCGACCTGTTGCTGCTTGACGAGCCTTTTGGCGCGCTCGACGCCTTCACCCGCCGCAGCTTGCAGATGGAGCTGGTCGAGATCTGGCGGGCGCGGGGCACGACGATCGTCTTCGTTACGCATGATGTCGAGGAAGCCGTGCTGCTGGGGCAGGCGGTCGCCGAACTCTCCGAAGGTCGGCTCGTCGGCCTGCATAGGGTCGATCTGCCCTATCCGCGTGACGCCACCGATCCCGCTCTGCTCGCCCATCGCCGCACCGTGCTGGAGCGGCTGCTCGAAACAGGGCCGAATTCTCACCTCAAGGAAACAGTGCCATGAGACGTCTGAAGCTCTTCGTCGCCGCGGCAATGCTCGCGACGTCGCCGATGATCGCCGCCCATGCCGCCGATAAACCGGCGAAGGTCAGCGTCACCTATGTCTCCTCGCCCTTCAACGTGCCCTCGATCATCATGCGCAAGAAGGGCTTCCTCGACGATGCCTTCGGCGCGCTCGGCGTCAAGACGGAGAATCCGGAGATCACCTCGGGCGGTGCGCAGATTCAGGCGCTTGCGGCCGGGGCCATCGATATTGCCAGCGTGCTCGGCGGCACCTCGGCGATCCTCGGTCGTGCCAACGGCATCGACCTCAAGGTCATCGCCGCCTATTCGCGCTCGCCCAAGGCCTTCTTCGTGATGACCGGTGCGAATGGCCCCGGCAGCATCGAGGCGCTCAAGGGTAAGAGCGTCGCCGGGCCGAAGGGCACGACGCTCAACCAACTCCTCGCGGCGGCGCTCGCTTCCAAGGGCATGAAGCTGACCGATGTCGAGTATCTCAACATGGAGCTGCCGGCCGCGCGCGCCGCGCTGCTCGCCGGCAAGGTCGATGCTGCGACGCTGGCCGGCGCCAATGCGCTGCAGGTGGAGGCGGCCGGCGGGCGCATTCTCGCGAGCGGAGAGGGGCTGATCGCGCCGATCTCGGTGATTGCCGTCCGCGGCGCCTTCCTGCGGGAGCAGCCCGCTCTGGTTGCGGCCTATCTCGCCGCCCATCGCAAGGCGCTCGACTTCATGCGCGACAACCCCGAGGAGGCTTTGAAGATCGCGGCCGAGGACCAGAAGATCTCGATCGATGACGCGCGCAAGCAGCTGCCTTGGTACGATTTCACCCTGGCGATGACCGATCGCGACATCGAGAACCTCGCCGGCGACCAGCGCTTCATGGTCGAGGCCGGCATGCTGCAGAAGACGATCGACATCCGCGCCGATCTGATCGATCCGCTGGCGTTCAAGCCGTGAACGACGTCGTCCTGCTCGATTGCGAACAGGCCGAGGGCGGCGTCCAGGATCTCATCCGCGACCTCGTGCTGGGGCCGCGCATTGCTTTGCTGCCGCTCTACGATCTGGAGCGGACCGATCTCGCCGCCTTTCGCGGCTTGCTGGTCGGCCTCCATGCCGACCAGCGCTATCTTTCCTCGCGCCGAGCCCAGCTTGAAGGCTTCCTGGCGCAGGGAGGGACAATCGTGGTCTGTGGCCATGTCGGTCATCCCTTCCTGGCCGAGCTGAATCCCTTCGTGCCGATCCCGAACTATCGCGTCGAGGATCTCGAAGTGAAACGCGAAGCGGCGCATCCGGTCTGGGAGGGAGTCGAGATGGAGCATCTGTCGCGCCGCCGGGGCGTGGCGGGCTTCTACGGTCGCGGCTCGAACCCGCCGCCACCGGGCACGCGTGTGCTCAACAGTCTCGGGCCCGGCCGCCACCCGGTCGATTTCGAGTGCCGGCCGTCGGTTGGCGGGCGGCTATTGGTCCATGCGGGGGCGGATCTCTGGGGCTATCACGGCTCCGGCTCGACCGCGGACCGGATCATGCCGCAACTGCTCGATTGGATCACAGCCCCGATGGAGGCCTGGTGATGCTGGCGCTGATCGAAGGTGGAACCTATTTCCACAAAGAGGCGATCGATGGCGAGCGCCTGACAGGACGCTTCGACCGCACGATATACGCACCAGAACTCGATGCCGCGGCTCTCGCGGGCTGCGACGCGCTGATTGTCGCCGACCGCATTCATCCGGCGGTGCTGCGGCGCAAGCGGCCGCTCCTGCTCGGCTATCTCGCGGCGGGCGGCACGCTGATCGTGCTGGGCGAAAATCGGGCGCAGGACTGGGCGCCGGGCGTCGCCTGGGAGTTCAGGCCGACGAATTTCTGGTGGTGGCTGGAGACGGGAGCCGATCCGGGCCACCGCATCGTCGCCCCCGGTCACGAGATCTTCCGCCATGTCGGCATGAGCGAGCTGGTCTGGCATTATCACGGGCTGCTGACGCCGCCGCCGGGCGCGACCTCATTGGTCGAGATCACGCCGGAGGGCGATCCACACGGCAAGGGCGGCTCGATCCTCTACGATCACCGCAATGTCGGCGGTGGGCCGGGCCGGATGATCGTGACCACGCTCGACCCGTTCTACCATCACGGCAGCTTCTTCATGCCGGCGGCGTCGCGCTTCCTCGGCAAGCTGCTCGACTGGACGGACGAGGCGTTTCGGGCGTCGCGCTGAGCACGCGACGCCCCTTACAGCGGAATATTGTCGTGCTTGCGCCAGGGCCGCTCGACGCTCTTGGTGCGCAGCATGGCGAGCGCGCGGGCGATGCGGCGGCGCGTTCCATGCGGCAGGATGACCTCGTCGATATAGCCGCGCTCGGCCGCCACGAAGGGCGACATGAAGCGGTCCTCGTATTCCTTGGTCTGGCGGGCGATGGTCTCGGCGTCGCCGCCACGGAAGATGATCTCGACCGCGCCCTTGGCGCCCATCACCGCGATCTGCGCGGTCGGCCAGGCATAGTTGACGTCGGCGCCGATATGCTTTGACGCCATCACGTCATAGGCGCCGCCGAAGGCCTTGCGGGTGATCACCGTGACCAGCGGCACAGTGCATTCGCTATAGGCGTAGAGCAGCTTTGCGCCATGCTTGATCAGCCCGCCATATTCCTGCGCCGTGCCCGGCAGGAAGCCCGGCACGTCGACCAGCGTCACGATCGGGATCTCGAAGGCGTCGCAATAGCGCACGAAGCGCGCGGCCTTCCTTGAGGCGTCCGAGTCGAGCACGCCGGCCAGTACCATGGGCTGGTTGGCGACGACGCCGACGGTACGGCCCTCGATGCGGCCGAAGCCGGTGACGATGTTGCCGGCATAGGCTGCCTGGATCTCGAAGAAATCGCCCTCGTCGAGCGTTTTCAGGATCAGTTCCTTGATGTCGTAGGGCTTGTTCGGATTGTCCGGCACCAGCGTGTCCAGGCTCATATCGACACGGTCGGGCACGTCGAAGGAGGGCCATTCCGGCACGCCTGCGGTGTTGTTGGCGGGCAGGAAGTCGATCAGCCGGCGCACCTGCAGCAGTGCCTCGACATCGTTCTCGAAGGAGCCGTCGGCGACCGAGGATTTCGTGGTGTGGACTTTCGCGCCGCCGAGCTCCTCGGAGGTCACGGTCTCGTTGGTGACGGTCTTCACCACCTCGGGGCCGGTCACGAACATGTAGCTGGTATCGCGGACCATGAAGATGAAGTCGGTCATCGCCGGCGAATAGACGTCGCCGCCGGCGCAGGGGCCCATGATCACGGAGATCTGCGGGATCACGCCCGAGGCCGCGACATTGCGCTTGAAGACCTCGCCATAGCCGCCGAGCGCCGCAACGCCCTCCTGGATGCGGGCGCCGCCGGCATCGAACAGGCCGACGATCGGCGCGCGCATCTTCAGCGCCATGTCCTGGATCTTGGTGATCTTCTGGGCGTGGGTCTCCGACAGCGAGCCGCCGAAGACGGTGAAGTCCTTGGAGAAGACGAAGACGGTGCGGCCATTGACCGTGCCCCAGCCGGTGACGACGCCGTCGCCGGGGATCTTCTCGCCCTTCTCCATGCCGAAATCGACGCAGCGATGCTGCACGAACATGTCGAACTCCTCGAAGGAGTCGCGGTCGAGCAGGAGTTCGATGCGCTCGCGAGCGGTCAGCTTGCCACGCTTGTGCTGCGCTTCGATCCGGCGCTCACCGCCGCCCTTGCGGGCGCCGTCGCGACGGTCTTCGAGCTGTTCGAGAATGTCTTTCATGGAGCCCCCGCGAGCCGAGCCAAGTTCCTATCCGGCTTAAGGGCGGAAGGCCGGGCTGTCCATCGGGGGCGCCTGCCGCTTTGGTGCAAGGCCGGGTGCGATCAGGCTCTCAGCCCTGCATCAGCAACAGCGACGCCGCGTCGAATTCCTTGCGGCGGATGACGCGGCGTTCGGCTGCGTCCTCGTCCTGGCCCCAGATCGCGATCTGGTAATCCTCGTCGAGATGGGCGGCGTTCCAGACCGCATCGGGACTGAGCTGTCCGTCGGCGAGCGCCAGCATCAGGATGGTCGAGCCGGTCAGCGTCATGACGTTGTGCGCGCCCGCGAGCGCGAGCGGCGCCGGGATCGCGGCGATGCGGGCGGCGACGGCCTCCAGCGTGCCGGCGGGCTGGGCGGCGAACATCACGCCCTCAGTCAGCTCGAAGCGGGCGCCGATCGCCGCCTCGACCGCGGCGATGATCGGATTCCAGATCGCGTTCTGGCGTTCGACCAGCGTGTCGGGCTCGGCCGCACGGTAGCAGAGCGCATCGCTGCCGGCATAGCGCACGATCTCGGCGCGCACGGCCTCGCGCTGGTCGGCGACGCCGTCGAGCGCAGAATTGACCAATCGCGTCAACGGCATGCGAGCGGGGTCGATCTTCTCCAGCTGCGCCTGCCATTCGGTAGCCAGCGCCTCGGCGGCAGGGCGGGAGGTCACTGCCAGCGGGTTGCGCGCCGGGGTGCGCGCCGTCTTGCCGTCGAGCGCGACATGGAACAGCCCGTCACGCTCCAGCACCGCCGCCGCCTCGTAGAAGCGGCGGGGCAGGGCGTTGCGCATCGCGGACTGCGCGGCGGCAACGGGGTCGGGCTGGCTTGCGCCGGGCGCGCCGAAACGCGCAAGGAAGGCATCTGTCGACATGACAGCCCCATAGAGCAGGATGCGAAAAAGTGGAAACCGGTTTTTCGCATCCTTCTCTCACTCTTAGATGAGAGCGCATTTTCTGAGCCGCGAAAATCGCTCTTCGCGCCGTTGCTCAGGCCTCGCGGATGCGGTCCAGGAACTGCGCGACCTCGAGGTCGAGATCGGCCGATTGCCGGTCCAGCCTGTCGGCCGATTTGGCGACGAAGGCGGCGGCGTCGCCGGTCTCGGTTGCAATGCGGCTGACGATCTCGATATTGCCGGAGGCCGATACGGTTTCCTTGGCCGCGACCTGGATGTTGCTGGCGATCCCGGCGGTCGCTGCGCTCTGCTGCTCCACCACGGTTGCGACGGCGGCCGAGACCTCGTTCAGCGAGCCGATCGTCGCGTTCATGGCATCGATGGCGCGGATGGCGTCCTCGCTCGAGCTACGGATCGCTTCGATCTGGCCCTGGATCTCCTCGGTCGCCCGCGAGGTCTGGTTCGCGAGCGTCTTGATCTCCTGGGCGACGACCGTGAAGCCACCGCCGGACCGACCGAAGCGCGCGGCTTCGATCGCGGCGTTGAGCGCGAGCAGATTGGTATGCTCCGCGATCGTCGAGATCATCCCGGCGATGTTGCCGATATCCTCTGCCTTGGTCGAGAGATGGTTGACCGTGGCGAGCACAGTCTTGGCCGTGGAGGTCGTCGCGCCGACAATGCGGGTGGTCTCGCCGACCTGCTTGTCGATTTCGCCGAAGGAGGTCGCGAGCTCGGCGGTGGCGTTTGTGATGGCGACGACATTGGACGAGGTGTGGTGCGAGGACAGAAAGGCGGCGCCGGCCCGCTCCGCCACCTCGGAGGCGCCGGCCTGCATCTGCTGCGAAGCCGTGCGCAAGGTCCTGACCGAGGCGATCACGTCCTTGGCGATGCCGGCGATCTTGTGCTCGAAATCCTCGGCGACCGCATAGAGCATCGTCTTGCGCTCCTGGGCGGCCTTCTGGGTCGTGGCGGCGGCCTCATAGCGGGCATCCTCGGCCGCGCGCCTGGCTGTGGTCGCCTCCTGCTTTTCCGTCTCCGAGGTCGCCAGGGCGACCCTGAGGGAGGATACCGTCCAGCTCAGCGCCAGCGCCTGCACGACGACGATGACGGCGTGCAGCAGGACGCGGTCGAAACTATTGCCGTTGGGAAAGACACCGAGCGGATAGACGATGCTCAGCACGGCATGATGGGCCGCGACAGCAAGCGAGGCGGGGACAAAAATCCGCCAGTCGAGCCAGCCCGCGAGCACCGCCAAGATGGCGAAGAAATACATGTGCATGTCGGACTGATAGGGATGCCCCGCGAAGGTGTAGACCAGCAGCATGACCTGGCCGAGCGACGTGATCGAGCTGACCTGCCGGGTTATCCAGTTGGTGCCGCAGGCCCACCAGACCAGTGTCGTGATCGCCGCGAGCGCGATGCCGGCAGCCACGATCTGATCGGGATTGCTGGCTCGCCCCAACTTGCTCGCAAGCGCCAGCAGCACGGTGTTGCTCCAGAGCACGGCGATGATCACATAGGCGAAACGCGCCCTGAACCGCTCCACATCCGTCATGTCTGGGCCTGCCAGGACCCGCCCGCGCACAGGCGCGCCAGTTCGCCGTCGATCACCAGCCAGGCGCCGGATTGGTAGAGCTGGGTAGCGTAGTCGGGCCGGTCGCTGAGGCTGATGACGAGGGCAGGCGTAGCACCGAACTGCAGCAGGTTGCCGCCGGCCTGGGCGACGGCGTCCGCGACTTGCGCGGCCGATGTGCCCGACCGGAAATAGGCCGCGACCGGGCGGCCCGGCACGGGCCAGGCGGCGATGAGAAAGGCTCCGATCGCGATGAGGAGGCTGAAGACGGCGCCGAAGGCGATCTCACGCATACCACAGCCTTTCCCGACGGTTGCGTGCCACTGGCGCGAGGCGATCAACCAAACGGCGAATTACAACCAGTGATTGAATTGTGTGGTTCTCTGACTTTCTAAGACGTAAATCCGTCGCGCATATATGAAAATAAATACAGTCTTTTGGGGGCGCGCGAGGCCGATCGCGCCGCGCCGCCGCTCAGGCACGCTGGAAAAGCTCGATCACATTGCCAGATGGGTCCTCGCACAGGATCTGGCGGCCGCCTGGACCTTCGACGATAGCGTTGCGGAACGGCACGCCCTGGGCGCGCAGCGCTTCGACCAGGGCTGGCAGATCGGTAACTTCCAGGACGAAGCGGTTCCAGCCGCCGGGCTCGGGTTTGCGGCCGTCCGGCATTGGTCTGGAGGCGGATGCGAGTGGACCGGCGAGCCACAAGGTCAGCCCTTCGCTCTCCAGGATCGCCATGGCCGGGCCGAACTGCTGCTTCAGTACGAAAGACAGCTTGTCCCTGTAGAACGCGACGGCTTCATCGACGTCGTTCACAAGGTATCTGATGCTGGCCATTGGTATCTCCTCGAGGTTGCAGGCGTGCTGCTTGAGTTATCGGCTCCCGAACAGGTCGCGCCAGGCCGGCTTTGCGCCGGGAAAGGGCAGGGCGGTCGCGGCATGGACGCCACGCGCGACGGCACGCGCCAGCACGTCTGCGGCCACGGCGCAAAGCTCGGTCAGCGCAAAGGCGTCGGACGGAGCGCCGGCATGGCCGGTGGCCGCCGCGAAGACGATATCGCCGTCGAGCGCGCCATGGGCTGGCCTCAGGGCGCGGGCAAGGCCGTCATGGGCTGCGAGCGCCAGCCGCTTGGCCTGGGCCTTGGTCAAGACGGCGTCGGTCGCGACCAGCGCGATCGTGGTGTTCTGGCCGGGGCCGCCCTTGAACCGGATCGCGCTGTCGGCGGAGGAGATCGCGGCGGGCCAGCCGAGTCCGGCGAATTCTTGGCCCTGCTCGTAGGGTGCGGCCCAGAAATGTGGCCCCTTGCCGATCGTTGCCGTGCCGACCGCATTGACGGCAACCAGCGCCCCGACGATCTGTCCTGTCGCCGCCCGCGCGCTGGCGGAGCCAAGGCCGCCCTTGAGGTTGACGGTGCTGGCGCCATAGCCCGCGCCAGCAGTGCCGAGCGCGAAATCGCCTGCCGCCGCATCGAACGCGGCGCGTCCGAGTGCGCGGTAGGGCGGCTCGCTCGCGCCGTCCCTGGCCCAGGGCTTCTCGCCGCCATTGAGCAGATCGAACAGGATCGCTTGCGGTACGAGCGGCACGCGCAGGCTGCCGATCTGAAAGCCGCGCTGTCTTGCGGCGAGCCCCGCCATCACGCCATCGGCTGCGGCCAGCCCCCAGGCAGAGCCGCCCGAGAGCACGATCGCGTCGATATGCTCCGCCGTCATCTCCGGCTCCAGCAGCGCAGTGTCGCGCGTGCCGGGCGCACCGCCGAGCACAGCGATCGAGGCTATGCTGGGGCGCTCGAACAGAGCGACGGTGACGCCGGTCGCAGCCTGAGGGTCCTGCGCGTTGCCGACGAGGACGCCGCGAACATCGGTGATGAGATTGCGCATCAAGGTCAGACTTCAGGCTGGAGTAACTTTCGATCCAAACGGATTGAAAATTACTCTATGTCATTGTTTTAACGCATTTTCTTCACGCGATCCGGCGTCCACTTCACTTGAGAATGCTCTCGTCGGGGAACGAGACTTCCGTGCCGGGCCTGCCCACATTACGATCTTTTCATGCTTGCGCCATCGCCGGGTCACGCCCGCGGCCTCACCTTGCGACCATCGTGAACCGGCTTCGAGACCCGCTCAGCGACCCGATATTCGTTTCGTGCCAGATATTCGTTTCGTGTCATGGGAGATCAAGATGAAACGCATTGCCCTGATCGCAGCTTCGGCAGCTGCCGCCATCACGGCCTCGCTTGCGCTGGCCCAGCCGCAGCCGCTGCCGCCGGCCGGTGGTTCCGATCGCGATCGCTCCCAGCAGGAGCGGAGCGATTCGCGTGACGACCGGCGCGGTGAATCCCGCGAGCAGCGGGCCGAGCGCATGCAGGCCCGCCTGACCGAGCGCCTGACCAAGCTGCGCGCCGACATGAAGCTCAAGCCCGAGCAAGTGCCGTTGTTCGACACTGTCGAGAACGTCATCAAGAAGGGCGCCGAGAAGCGCCGCGAGGGCTGGGCGGCGCTGCGCGAGCAGCGCGAGACCTTCCGTCACGCCGACATCATGGAGCGACTCGACATGACATCGGGCCGCCAGGCCGAGCGCGCCGCGCGGACCAAGGAACTCGCCGACGCTGTCCGCCCGCTCTGGACGACGCTCAGCGACGAGCAGAAGACGGTCGTCCGTCGCGCCGTACGTGAAGCGATGGCCGAGGGACGCGGCATGATGCAGCGCATGCGCGAGCGTTTCGAGGAGCGCCGCGGTGGTGGCCGTGACGATGACGACCGTGGTCCGCGCCGTGGGCGGGACGATTGGCGCGAGCGTCGCGGCTGAGGCGACGCGTCGGTTCTCTCCGGAGACTTGCCGCTCCGGAGACTTGCCTCGCCAGCGACTTGCCGCCAGTGACTTGCCCTGACGGCCCACGGCCAGCTCTTGCCGGCCGTGGGCTGCAATGCAATTGAACGCGCGAACCTGTGCGGGAGGCACCAGGCTTGCGCTTCATCCAGACTTTCGAGCTGCTGCCGTTCCTCGATACGGTCGTCAGCCTCATCGCGGCGTTCGTTCTCGGCGTCCTGATCGGCGCCGAGCGCCAGTACCGCCAGCGCACCGCGGGTTTGCGAACGACGGCGCTCGTTGCGCTGGGGGCGGCGGCCTTCGTCGATCTCGCCATGCGTCTCGACGGCGCGTCGGGGGCGATCCGGGTCATCGCCTATGTCGTCTCCGGCATCGGTTTCCTCGGCGCTGGCGTCATCATGAAGGAAGGCATGAATGTGCGCGGCCTCAATACGGCCGCCACGCTCTGGTGTTCGGCTGCGGTCGGTGCCTGCGCCGGAGCCGACATGGTTGCCGAAGCAGCCCTGATCACGGTCTTCGTCATCGCAGGAAATACGCTGCTGCGGCCGCTGGTCAACGCCATCAACCGGATTCCGCTGAACGAGCAGAGCTCGGAGGCGACCTATGAGGTCGTCGTGACCACCGATCCGCTCTCCTTGGCCGTGGTCCGCGAAGCGCTGGTCGAGCACCTCGAGGCGGCGCAATACCCGGTCAGCGACATCACGACGACCGAGCGCGGCGAGGATGCGGTCGAGGTGATTGCCAAGCTGATCAGCACGGCGGTCGACCGCAAGGAACTCGACAATGTGGTCGAGCGCCTCGCGCTGCTGCCCGCCGTCAAGCACGCCACCTGGGAGAGCAGCACGGCGGACTGACGCATCCTGCTCTCACTTTTTGATGGGAGCCGGATGATTTCAGGTGCCAGCGGCGTCCGAGACGCATTTTTTGGTGAAGCTGGTCTTGGCCGCGCCGGCGAGCTTCTTGTCCGCCGCCTGCTTGTCGCAAGCCGCGCCGGCATCCTTCTCGCATTTCGTCAGGAAGCTGGTCTTGGCAGCGCCGTTGAGTTTCTTGTCTCCGGCCTGGACCGCGCAGCTTTGCGCATGGGCAAGGCTGGAGAGACAGGTTAAGGCGAGGGCGGCGAGCAGCGTCTTCATCATGGTCATCCTTTCCCGAATCAGGGCCGACAAGGCCTGGTAAAATTATGCGGCACTGTCAGCCGAGGGGAAGGCGAACATCGCTGACAACAGGTAAAATCGGCGGGTCTGCGATTCACCATACTTGTTTAAGTTGAATTCATCGCTTTGCATTTACGTTTCGGCAGTAAATCCACTGCGAGGAGGTGACCATGAGGGCGACATGGTTGACATGGGGGATGCGGAGCTTCATCGGCTCGGTCTTCGTTTTGTGCCTCTTGGGGCCTTATGCGATCTCGATCCTGATCGGCTGCCTCTGCGTCGGCTGCTATTGCTTTCGCGACGAGGCCGGCTCGCATCTGTGAGCCCGCCTGAATTCTGCGCGGCCTTGGTCCCCAGGGTGTTGCGCGGCCAGGGCGATCGATCCAGTGTATCGCTAGATCACGTCGCATTCGGACGTTTCCGTTCGAATGCGACGTGATCTATTCCAAGAGTTGAGAGCATTGCTCTTGCGAAAAACCGGTATCCACTTTTTCGTGCAATGCTCTCGGTCGGCTTTTGCGAAGGTGGTGCGGTGCGCGCTCTGCTTCGTTCGATGGTGTTGGTGCTTGCGATCCCGCTCTGGCCCGTGATCGCGCGCGCGGACGGGGCACGGCCGGTCTTCGCCGCTGATTTCGAGACATCCTGCATCTCCGGCCAGGATTGGCGCATCTCCTCGCAGCTCGACAGCGTCGTGCATTCCAGTCGCATCCGCTGTGTCGAGACGGCTGGTGGCCAGCATGCGCTGGGCATCACGGTCAAGCCGGGAGACGGCTATGATCCCAATCCCGGTTCGGTCCCGACGGAGCGGGCCGAGGTCCAACTCCGCCATGAAGTCGTGCGTTTCGATGCCGCGACCTGGTACAGCTTCAGCTTCCGGATCGATGGCGACTGGCCATCGCACAAGAACCGGACGGTCATTCAGCAGATCAAGCAGAACATCGATCCGCGTTACGAGAAGGGCAGGGGCGGCGAGGAGACCTGCGACGCGGCCAATCCGCTCTTCAAGATCGAGGTCGATTCGGATGGAGCGACACCGGTGTTCCGGGCCAAGGTCGCGGGCACGCAAGGCTGCGGCGACAGCGTCGGCCAGCAACGCTTCTGCGGCGACTGGCCGGTCGAGACGGGGCGCTGGCATCGTGTCAATGTGCTGATCAGGCCGGGCCGGGCGGAGGGCGACAGCCTGCTGCGGCTCTGGTTCGACGGGCGCGCCTGCCCGGTCTATCGCGGCCTTCTCGGCTATCCGCGCTACGGCGTGAAGCGGCAGGGCACGCCGGTGATCGATACGCAACCGCGCTTCGGCATCTATCGGGATGCGCTGCCCGAGACAGCCCAGACGATCCTGTTCGACGACATTCTGTTCTGGGACGAGAGCCCGGCCGGGCATCCCGCCTGGGCCGGCATCGACCCGGCGCTTCCACGATAGGCTGGATCGCTGGCGCCGCGCTTCGCTGGCTCGGGGACAAAATACAAAAAAGGGCGGCTCTTGCGAGCCGCCCTTTCGTGAATTTTGCCAGGCGCTTGCGGCCCGGCTCTGCGAAACTGAAATCAGCGCGAGTAGAACTCGATGACCAGGTTCGGTTCCATCTGCACCGCATAGGGCACGTCCGTCAGGGTCGGCGTGCGGGTGAAGGTGGCGGTCGACTTGTTGTGGTCGGCCTCGATGTAGTCGGGCACGTCGCGTTCGGCGAGAGCGGCGGCTTCGATCACGATGGCGAGCTGGCGCGAGCTCTCCTTGACCGCGATCACGTCACCCGGCTTGACCTGGTAGGACGCGATGTTGACGCGCTTGCCGTTGACCGTGACATGGCCGTGGTTGACGAACTGGCGGGCGGCGAAGACCGTCGCCACGAACTTGGCGCGGTAGATCACGGCGTCCAGGCGGCGCTCGAGCAGGCCGACCAGGTTCTCGCCCGAATCGCCCTTGAGGCGGATCGCCTCGGCGTAGTAGCGACGGAACTGCTTCTCGGAGATCGAGCCGTAATAGCCCTTGAGCTTCTGCTTGGCGCGCAGCTGCGTGCCGAAATCGGAAGGCTTGCCCTTGCGGCGCTGGCCGTGCTGGCCGGGGCCGTATTCGCGGCGGTTGACCGGGGATTTCGGGCGGCCCCAGATGTTCTGACCGAGACGGCGGTCAATCTTGTACTTCGCCTCGTGGCGCTTGGTCATGTTTCGCGTGTCCTCTAGGTTCGCGAGTGAGGACCGCGCCCTCCTGCTCCCCATCTCCGGGGCGACAGATCCGGCTCCTGAGAGCGGATCACGGGTGCGGAAAAAGCCACGCGGGCCTTTTGGGCCCGCGCGACGCCGGCTTAGAACCATGCGGGAGCGGGTTTGTCAAACCGGGAGCGTCATTTTCGGCTCAAGCGACCCGACTATGATGCTGCGTCAATTCGCAAGCGGCATCGGCTCGATGGTGATCTGCGTCAGCCCGTAGCCGGCCAAGGCGATGCGCAGCGGGCCGCTGATGCCGGCGCCGCTGGTGAAGATCGCGGGCGCTTCACCGACAGCATCCGCGAGCCGGGGCATGGCCGATCCGAGGAGCTGGGTGACACGCCGGGCGACCGCCGGGGCCGGGTCGATCCAGTTCACTGGCCAGGGAGCGAGCCGCCGCATCCGCTCGATCAGCAAGGGGTAATGGGTACAGGACAGCGTGACCACATCGGTGCGGGCGCCGTCGCTGGCGACGAAGCAGGGCGCGATCTCGGCCAGGATCGCTGCGTCGTCGATGGCCTCGCCCTTGAGCGCCGCTTCGGCGAGGCCGGCAAGCCGCGTCGCGCCGACCAGCGTGACCTGGCAGGCCCCGGCATAGGTTGCGATCAGGTCACGGGTGTAGTCGCGGGCGACCGTGCCGGGCGTCGCCAGCACCGAGATCAGGCGGCTCCGTGTCAGCTCGGCGGCCGGCTTGATCGCCGGAACCGTGCCGACGAAGGGGATGCTGAAACGCGCCCGCAAGGCGGGCAGCACCAAGGTCGAGGCGGTGTTGCAGGCGATGACGACAAGATCGGGATGGCAGCGCTCGACCAGCCGCTCCATCACGCTCAGCACGCGCTCGACCAGCGCCGCCTCGTCGAGGCGGCCATAGGGAAAGCCGGCATCGTCGGCGGCATAGACGATGCGGGCATCGGAACGCGCGCGCGTCATCTCAGCCAGGACGGTGAGTCCGCCCAGACCGGAATCGAAAACCAGGATGGTGGGTTGGCGCAGCGGCATCGCTGCCGTGCCATAGGCCGTTCCGGCTAAAAGATCGACCTGCATGACGCGACGCTTATCGTAAAAAAGAGAGCTGGCTTATCGTAAAGGGAGGTGGCTTGCCGAAAGAGAACCGGGCCAGGATTGCGCCAGAGGCGGGTTGCGAAAGGGTTAAGGGGCGCTTTCGAAACTGTCTCGGATTTGGGCGATTCTGGCTGTTGGAGGCCGGCCCCTTGGTTCACGCCTTCAGCCGCGCGACCGCCGCTGCCGCCGCCCGCCCGGCTAGCGTCGCTCCGCCGACCGTCATCGCGCCGCCGCCGGCGGTTGCCTCGCCTGCGATGAAGATGCGTCCGCCGATCGGCTGGGCCAACGCGTCGCGCGCCGTCTCCCGGCCGGGCAGGCAGACCGAATAGGAGCCGAGCGAGAACGGGTCGGTCCACCAGGCGGGGAAGGAGCAGGCCTTGACCGCCTTGCGGACATCCCCGCCAAGCATCTGCGAGAGCAGATCGGTGATATGGGCCTGTGCTTCGGCCGTGCCGGCCTTCGCCAATTCACGGGCATGGTCACCACCGAAATAGCCGATGATGATGTCCTGATCGTCGGGGAACAGGTCGAAATTCATCAGCGTCTTGGGCGAGCCGGCCTCGAGAAGGCTCATGCCCGGCGTCACGCCGAAGCGATCGCCCTCGACCTTGAGGGCGATCTTGGTCAGCGCGCCCATACCGATGCCGGACAGCGCGTCGCGTGTCGCCGCCGGCAATTCGGGTGTGAAGCGGATCGCGCCCGCCTTCAGCACGCCGACCGGTACCGTGACGATGCAGGCATTCGCCCGCAAGCTGCCGGAGCGGCTTGTGACGACGACGCCCGGCCCGTCCCAGGTGATAGCGCTGACGGGTTCGTTCAGGCGGATGTCGAGACCCACGCCATGGCGCGTGACGAGATTGCCGTAACCGGTGGGTACGACGAGGTCGTCGCCGGCCCAGAGGCGCTGGTAGTCGCGCGCCGAGATGCGCTCCGATTCCTCGCCGATCGAGAGCAGCAGGCCCGAGGAGGCGATTGGGGCCATGTCGGGGCCGAGATCGCCGAGCAGTTCGGCGACCGAGAGATCGCGCTTGGTCAGATCGACCGTCTCCAGCCTGCGATCGATCTGCCCGAAGGCGCTGCGGCGCTTCAGGCGGTCGGTCTCCGGCATGGGCTTGCCGTCGGCGAAGACCCGGAAGCCGCCACCCTGAGGTTCGTTCGGCGTCTCGACGCCGAGCTCGCGGGCAATCTGGACCCATGGGTTGCGCTCGGCCCAGTGGATGAACATCGCACCGGCGTCAAAGGCGGGGCCAAGCGAGCTGTCCGTGAAGGCGCGGCCGCCGATGCGGTTGCGGGCTTCGAGCAGGATCGCCTGGCGGCCCGCCGCCTTCAGCCCATGGGCGGCGGCGATGCCGGCCGCGCCTGCGCCGATGATGACGACATCGACATCGGTGGCCGCGAGGCTGCGTCGCGTCCCGGCAAGCGTGGCCGCCATGGCGCTGGCTCCGCTCAAAAGGCTCCGGCGATCGAGCATGCGTGGGTTCCCTGGATGGCGCCTGCCCATGATGCTCCGGCGCTTGTGCGTTGCAATAGGAAGCTGTCTTGCGGCGGCGTTGTGACGATCACGAGATCGGGAGTGACGCGCGCGGGAGCCGAATGTTGCCAAGCATGTCGCAGCTGCGGAGCGATTTGCCGCATTAGAGGCAGTCGATTTGGCGCTTCAGTTGTTCGTTAGAATAAATCCATAGTTTAGTTGCGGTGCCGCAAAAGATTGACAGCTACAAATATGGCAAATATCTGATCGTCGTCTTGTACTGCTGTATAAGGCCTTGTTTATATTCATTTTAATCTCCGATGGCGCGGCGATTTCGCTGGGTTGCGGTGACAAGGACTGGACTTGGGCGATGGGCGATTATTCCGGTAGACTGCGCGGGGGCGTGGCGCTTGGAAGCTTGATGTTGGCTTTGATGGCTGGGCCGGCTTACGCGCAGCAACAAAGCCGGGTGCAATCCGTTGCCGGCGCGGCCAATCCGGACAGTCCGGTGGTTCTCGACCAGATCAACGTCCAGGGGGAAGGCGTGCCCGGAGGGGCGCTTCTCAGCGGGCCGACGACCACCCGCGTGACGCGCCAGGAACTCGACCGCGAGCAGGTTCAGAATCTGACGGATCTGGCAAACCGCGTCGAAGCCGGTATCAGCTTCAATCGCCAGAACAATTCGCTCAACATCCGCGGCCTCGACGGCGCCCGCGTGCTGACGACGATCGACGGCATTCGCCAACCCTTCCTGATCGATACGCGCATCACTCGCGGCGCCCAGAACGCCTTCGATTTCGATTCGCTCTCGACGCTCGACCTGCTGCGCGGCGGCAGCGGCGCCAGCACGCTGGGCGGCGGCGCGCTCGGCGGTGCGCTCGCCGTGCGCACGCTCGACCCCGAGGACCTGCTGCGTAACGGCCGCTCCTATGGTGCGCTCGCCAAGACCGGCTATGACAGCACCGACCGGGCCTGGTTCGGCAGCGGTGCGGTCGCCGCCCGCATGGGCAACACCTCCGTCCTGCTGCAAGGCGGCTTCCGCGACGGCCACGAGATCGACAGCAAGGGCTCGAACAAGAGCATCGGTGCAACGCGCACGGCGCCGAACCCGAGCGATTTCAGCCAGTATAACTTCCTCGGCAAGATCTATCAGGAGGTCGGCGAGCATCGCTTCGGCCTCACCGCCGAGTTCTTCAAGCGCGCGGATCGCATCCAGGTCCGGAACAATACGGTCTCGCTGACCGGCAATTTCCGTCCGGGCGCCTATCAGAGCGGCGAGGACGTCGAGCGTAACCGTGTTTCGCTGACCTATGACTACAAGCAGCCTGGCGGCTTCATCGACGAGGCGCATGCGACGCTCTACTGGCAGCGGCTGAAGCGCGACGACCTCACCAATGCCTGGCGCTTCACGAGCATCGTCGGCCCCTATGTCCGCGACAATTCCAATGAAGAGAACGCCTACGGCTTCAACGGCCATCTGCTGAAGAACTTCCAGACCGGCGTGCTGTCGCACCGCGTCACGCTTGGCACCGAGCTGCGCACCACTTCGCTGGAGCAGTATTCGGCCGGCGTCGACAACTGCCCGGCGCGTCCGGCGTCGGGTGCATTCACGGGGGCGCTCGCCACCTGCAACAACCTTTTCACCAACCAGGCCGACCAGCCGAAGATCGACGGAAAGCTCGTCGGCCTTTACGCGCATGACGAGATCGGCCTGATCGACAACCGCCTGCGCATCACGCCTGGCGTGCGCTTCGACTGGTACGAGGAGAAGCCGCAGGATACGCCGGCCTACACGAATGGCGGCTCGCGCCCGGTCGGTTTGCCGCCGTCATCGAGCGACACGGGCTGGTCGCCGCGCGTCCGGTTCGAATACGACATCCTGAAGAACGCGCCCCTGGTGAAGGACGTTACCGTCTTCGCGCAATGGGCCAAGACCTTCCGGGCGCCGACGGCGGACGAACTCTATGGCCGCTTCGGCGGAACCTCCACCTATCTGCGCACCGGCAATCCGAATCTGCGCCCTGAAGTCGGCAACGGCATCGATGTCGGCTTGCGCTTCGGCGACAAGCAGCTCGGCGGCTCGATCACCTATTTCAACACCAATTACCGCAATTTCATCGAGACCTATCAGGTTCAGGCGGCGGGCGTCGGTGGGCTGTATCCGCAAGGGGGCATCACCGGCTATCGGAATATAAGCCGTGCCGAGATCCAGGGTGTCGAACTCAACGGGCAATACGCCTTCGCAGCGAATTGGCTGGCGCGCGGCTCGTTCGCTTATACCCGCGGACAGAACAAGGACGACAACACCTTCCTGAACTCGATCCCGCCGGTTCAGGGTATCGTCGCGATCGCTTACGGCACCGATGTCTGGGGGGCCGAGGTTTCGACCAAGCTGGCGGCTGCGCGCGACGACGTCTCGACGGTTTCAGGGGGCACCGGCTTCAAGGCGCCGGGCTATGCGATCTTCAATGCTTCGGCGTGGTGGCGGCCGCTGCCGCAGATCGCGGATCTCGAATTACAGGTCGGAGTCTACAACATCTTCGACCGCAAGTATTTCGATGCCGTCAATGTCCCGCTCTCGCGCCCCCAGGGCCGCGACTATTACAGCGAGCCCGGTCGCACCGTGAAGGCGACGATGAAGTACCAGTTCTGAGAACAGATCTCTCGGCGGGTGCCGCGGCGCCGGCTGACAATGTCGAAAGCCGGCCGCCTGTGGCCGGCTTTTTCATTTGCCATGCGGTGGCTCTTTTTTATTCGCCATGCGGTGGCTTGGGCACGCGCAGCCGCCGCGGCCCTTCGGCCAGCGATTTGAAGACGCCGCGCAAGGTGCGCGCCTCCTGCTCGGTCAGGCTCAGCCGGTGCAGGATGTCGCGCAGATTGGCGGTCATTACCGGCTTCTTGCCCGGTGGAAAGAAGCCGCAGATGTCGAGCTCACCTTCGACATAATCAAACATCGACAGGATCGTCTCGCGCGTCGCCGGCGGCGAGGTGTTGCTCTCGCGGAAGGGCGGTTCGCCGCCGGTCGCCTTGAACCACTCATAGCCGGCGAGCAGCACGGCCTGCGCCAGGTTGAGCGAGGCGAAGGCCGGGTTGACCGGGAAGGTCAGGATCGCGTCGGCGAAGCTGATCTCCTCATTGGTCAGGCCGATGCGCTCGCGCCCGAACAAGATGCCGACGCGTTCGCCTGTGCTGACGCGCTCCGCGAGCGGCGGCATCGCCTCGGCCGGCGTGACCACGCGCTTCATCTGGCCGCGCTCGCGGGCGGTGGTGGCGAGCACATGGTTGAGATCGGCGATGGCCGAGGCGGTGTCTGGAAAGAGCCTGGCGTTCTCCAGGATATGGGTCGCACCAGAGGCTGCGGAGGTTGCGCCCTTCTTCAGGCCGCCGCCCGTCGGCCAGCCGTCGCGCGGCGCGACAAGGCGCATCTCCGACAGGCCGAAATTCGCCATGGCACGGGCGCACATGCCGATATTCTCGGCCATTTGCGGTTCGACCAGGATGATGACCGGGGCCGGCACCATGGTCGGCGGGCGTGTGCGGTCTGTGCCGGATCCAGTCATGAAATGGGCTCGCTCTCGGGAAGAGAGCGAGCCCTTAACGGATGGAGCAGCTTCGGCAAGCAATCTCTTGAGCGAGCGATCTCTTGCCGGGCGGCCTGCCGGCCTGAGATCAGGCGGCGTAGCGGCGCTGCGGCTGCACCATTGGGGCCTGCTGGCTGGCCGAGCTGGTATGGGTCCGGAAGGTCGCGACCAGGCCGTTGAGGCGCTGGATCTGGCTCAGCAGCGATGTGGCCGAGGCCGCGCTTTCCTCGGCGAGCGCCGCGTTCTGCTGGGTCATCTCGTCCATATGCGCCACGGTCTGGCTCATCTCGTCGATGCCGTTGGCCTGTTCGGCGGAGGCGGCCGAGATGTCGGTCACGGTCGCGGAGACTTTACGCGAGGCTTCGACGATCTGGTTGAGCGCCTCGCCGGCGGAGCGCACCAGCGCCACGCCCTGCTCGACCTCGCGGCCGGATTCGCCGATCAGCGCCGTGATGTCCTTGGCGGCGTCACCGGAGCGCTGCGCCAGGGTACGGACCTCGGAGGCGACGACGGCAAAACCCTTGCCGGCGTCGCCGGCGCGGGCGGCTTCCACCGCGGCGTTAAGCGCCAGCAGATTGGTCTGGAAGGCGATCTCGTCGATCACCGAGGTGATGTCCGAAATCTTCTTCGAGGCGAGTTCGATCCGCGCCATCGCATCGACCGCGTTGGTGACGATGGCGCCGCCCTTCTCCGCGACCGACATCGCCTGTTCGGCCAGCGCGACCGCCTGCCTGGAGGCTGTGGCCGAGGCCTTTACCGAGGCTGCAAGTTCCTCCGTGGTGGCCGCCGTCTCTTCGAGCGAGGAGGCTTGCTCCTCGGTGCGCTTCGACAGGTCGTCAGCGCCCATATTGATCTCGCGGGCCGAGTTTCCGACATCGGTGGAGGTGGCCTGGATCGTCGAGACCGTCTCGCTGAGGCGGGCGACCGCGGTGTTGAAGTCGTCGCGCAGCTTCTCATAGGCGGCTGCGACATCGCTATCGATCCGGCAGGTCAGGTCGCCCTTGGACAGCATGTCGAGACCGCCGGCGAGCAGATCCATGACCTCGCGCTGTTCCGTGGCGAGGCGTTCCTGCTCGCGGGCATTGGCGGCGCGGTCGCGCTCGATCTGCTGGCGCTGTGTCTCGGAGGCGGTGCGGGACTGTACGGTCTCCTCTTCCAGCCGCCGCATTTCGAGGCCGTTCTGCTTGAAGACGAGCACGGTCTTGGCCATGGCGCCGACTTCGTCCTTGCGGGCGTCGCCCTCGACAGCCGCGTCGAAATTGCCGGCCGCGAGTTCGCTCATCGCAAGCTTCAGGCGGTCCAGCGGGCGCGTGATGGTGCGCGAGGACATCAGGATGGCGCCGACGAGCCCGAGCAGGAGCCCAGCGACGCTGGCTGCGAGGGTGATGGCGGCTGTGTGCTCGGTCGTCGCGGTCAATGCATCGGATTTGGCGTCGAGATCCTTGAGCAGCGCCGTGTTGAAGGCGGCGATCTCGCTGACGAGCCCGCGAAGCTTGCCGTCCAGCGTGCTCATCACCGCCAGCGCCTTGGTATTCTCATCCTGCTCTCCGAGCTGGATGGCCTGGTCGACGGAGGCCTTCAGGCCGCGCGCCTGCGTGGCGAAGCCTTCAAAACGCTCCTTCATCTCCGGCAGGATCGTGGCAGCCTCGGTGAGATAGGTGAGCGTGTCCTTATACGAGGACTCGCCTTGCGCCTTGGCCTCGGCGATCGCGGGCGCACCGGCAGGGTAGGCGATGATCTTGTAGGTTTGCCCGATCAGGTCGTTCGCCGTCCGCGAGGCGCGGGCGCTGGCGAGGATGGCCTTGGGGCGGGTGTCCAGCATGACGGAGTAGTCGGTGTCGATTTGCTTCATCTGCCGGCCGGCATAGAGGCAGGCGCCCAGCCCGATCAGGCCCATCAGGATGATGGCGCTGACGAATTTCGTACCGATCTTGATATTATTCAGGTTGATCATGGCCATCTCGAGCTGCTGCTGCTGATCGGGATGGTTAGCGAAGGCGGTTAAGGATCAATGAAATCAACAGCTTCTAGCTGATAAATCACCCATTTCTACACGTATCGGGCGTGCCCGGTTCGGATATGCAATCCAGGGGCGTTGAAATCCCGGGAAGTCGGCTTTCAGAGCAATTTCGGATCCACTTGGGTCGGAAATTGCTCTGGCCCATTGTTTAACGCGTTTTGTTCATGCGAACCGGTATCCGCTTCGCTCGAAAACGCTCCGGCGCCGTCCTGCGAATCAGGCGGCAGCTTTCTCCACCGCCCGCATGACCCGCAGCGTGTTGCCGCCGGCAAGCTTTTCGAGGTTGTCTTCCGACCAGCCGCGCCGGATCAATTCCGCGATCAGCGAGGGGAAGACCGTGGTGTCCTCGAGCCCATCGGGATTGACCCAGCCGAAGAAGTCCGAGCCGACGCCGATATGGTCGTGGCCGATACGCTTGGCGAGGTAATCGAGATGGTCGCAATATTGCGGCAGCGTTGCCTTGGGGCGGGGCCCGACCTTGCGCTCGATCTCCTGTTCCGCCTTGGCGTAATCGAGCCCTTCGGGTGTCTTGCCGTACTGGTCCTTGACCGGGCGGTGCCAGTCGCGCGCGGCCTGGTTGATGAAATCGGGCACGAAGGTCGCCATCACCACGCCGCCATTGCCGGCAACGCGATCGAGCACGTCATCGGGCACGTTGCGCGGATGGTCGCAGAGCGAAAACGCATTGGAATGCGACCAAACGACGGGGGCGCTCGTGACGTCGAGCACGTCATGCATCACCTTGGGCGAGACATGGGCGAGGTCGACGACCATGCCGAGCTTGTTCATGCGCGCGATGACATCCTTGCCGAAGGCGGTCAGGCCGTTGTGCTTTGGGGCGTCGGTCGCGGAATCGCACCAGTCATGCGTGCCGTTGTGGCAAAGCGTCATCAATCGCACGCCGAGATCGTAATAGGCGTCGAGCGCATCGAGCTGATTGTCGAGCGCCGAGCCGTTCTCGATCGTCATGAACAGCGCGATCCTGCCCTCGGCTTTGGCTGCAGCGACATCGGCAGCCGAGAGGCCCGGCCGGAACACGTCGGCATGGCGCTTCAGGATGTCGCGCATCAGCGCGATCTGGGCGAGCGCGAAGCCGGCAGGCTTGGGGTGGTTCGGCGGCACATAGGCCGCAAAGAACTGCCCGGCGAGCTTGCCGGCCTGCATGCGCGGAATGTCGGTGTCGACGTCGGGATGCAGCTTGGCGAGATCATAGGCCGCGACATCGCCCTTGGCGTTGCGGTCGAGCCTGATGACATAGGGCAGGTCATTATGGCCGTCGATCATCGGCGCGCGGTCGAGCAGTGCGAGCGCGGCGACGTAGGCATTGTCCTGAACGGGAGCTTCGGCGAGGGCCATGGCGCAACCTTGAGCTGGAATCGAGAGCGGCCGGGATCGTGGCAGGGCAGGGCGTGAGAAGCGAGAGGGGAAAGCGCAGGGGTGTCATCCCGTGCGCGCCGCAGCGTAAAACCCTGCTGCGTAGACACGGGACCGCGTGACGAGAGGGCGCCTCTTTACCAAGAGCGGTCCCGCATCTGCGCAGCAGCACTGTGTGCTGCAGCGCGTGCGGGATGACACCGCCTCAGCCGAACCGCGCAGCCGAGAACGGGGTCGGATCGACGAAGACCTTCTGGCCCGTTACCATCTCGGCGATCATCCGGCCGGTGACGGCCGCCAGCGTCAGCCCGTGATGGGCGTGGCCGATCGAGAACCACAGGTTCTTGTGCTTGGGCGCGGGGCCGATGATCGGCATCATGTCGGGTGTGCAGGGCCGGCGGCCGAGCCAGGGCTCGGCATCGATCCGCTCGCCAAGCGGGAACAGCGTCCTGGCGATCGGCTCGGCGCGGGCGAGCTGGACCGGCGTCTTGGGCGCGTCACGGTCGGCAAATTCCGCGCCCGTGGTCAGGCGGATGCCCTGCAGCATCGGCGCGAGGAAATAACCGCGCTCGGTGTCGAGCACCGGGTGGTTGAGCACGGCGTTACCTTGCGCCTTGTAATGCATGTGGTAGCCGCGCTTGACCGCGAGCGGCAGATGGTAGCCGAGCTTGGTGGTCACCACATCGGCCCAGGGGCCGAGCGCGACGACGGCGTCCTTGGCCTGGGCCTTGCTGCCATCAGTGAGCGTCACGCTCCAGCCGGCGGCGTCCTGGACCAGCGTGCCGGCGTCGCCGAGCGCGAGCTTGCCGCCGAGCTCTTCGAACCGCGCGACATAGGCTTTGGACAGGCCCAGCGGATCGACCACCGTCACCGGGTCGGTCCAGTGCAGGCCGCCGATCAGGCTCTGGTCGAGATGAGGTTCCTCGCTGCGCAGCGTCGCGACATCGAGAGCCTTGTAGTTCAGGCCGAAATCGCGGTTCCAGCGCGCAGCCTCGGCCAGGCGCTCGTCCTGCTGGGCTGCGGTGCGAAACACCTTCATCCAGCCCTTGCGGCGCAGCAGATTGGTCGCGCCGGCTTCCTGCGCAAGTGCGTCATGCTCGCTGACGCAATGCTCGATCAGCGTCGCATATTTATGGGCGATAGCCTCATGCTGCGAGGCGCGCGAATGCATCCAGTACGACCACAGGAAGGGCGCCAGCTTGGGGATCGCGCTCCAATGGTAGTGCGCGTCGATGGTGTTGTTCATCGCGTAGCGGATGAGCGCGCCGAAATCATGCGGGAAGCCGTAGGGGTAGACGCCCTCGCGCTGGATCAGCCCGGCATTGCCGTAGCTCGTCTCCTGGCCCGGGCCGCGCTTGTCGACGAGCAGCACGGAGCGGCCCGCCTTTTGCAGATGCAGCGCCACCGAAATGCCGACGATCCCTGCGCCGAGGACGATGGTATCCGTCTGCATGTCATGCTCCTGCCAGCTCGCTGCTGCAGCAAAATAGCCGTTTGTGGGGCGATGTCAGCGCCACGGCGCATTTTTGCGGCCTTACGGCCAAAGTTTCGCAAGATTTGCGCCAATCGGCGGCAAGCCGTGGGTTTGCCTCGCTTTGCCGGCTTTCTCTCGCAATTTTCTGCGGACGCAGGGCGGGCCTGCGGCGATGGCGGGTGACGCAAGGCGGCAGATCGGCGAGTGTCGCGGCCCTTCCAGTCCAAACCGGGCCTTCATGCTTTCGCGTTTCGCCGCTTCAATCGCCGCCGCTTTGGCCTGGCTCGGCCGTCATGGCACGCAAGGTTTCGCGCTCTCGATCTTCCTCGGACTGGCCTTGCCGCAGTTCTCGGCTGCGGCGCGTCCGGTGCTGCCGATCACGATTTTCTGCTTCACCACGATCGTGTTCATGCGGGCCGATCTCGGCATCATCGCCGGGCTTGTGCGGCGGCCGGGCAAGCTCATCCTCTCCTGTCTCTGGCTGGTCGCGGCGCCGGTCCTGATGATCGGCGGGGCCTTCCTCCTGCTTGGTCGGGAGGCGCTCGATCCGGGGCTGCTGCTGGGGCTCGCCATCATGGGCGCCGCGCCGCCGATCATGTCGTCGCCGGCGGTTGCGATCCTCTATAGCTTCGAGCCGTCGCTGATCATCGCCTGCGTTATCCTGACCACGATCATCAGCCCGATTGTCGCGCCCTTCCTGGTCGAATTGCTGGCGGGCGCCGCTGTGCCGCTCGACAGCTGGGTCTTGGCGTTCAGGCTTTTGCTCTTCGTCGGCGGTGGCATGGCGGTCGCGGCGGCGTTACGGGTCTGGCTCGGCGTCGCGCGGATCAAGGGGATGAAGGCCAATCTCGATGGTTTTGGCGTGCTGATGTATTTCATCTTCGCCATCGCCGCGATGGACGGCGTCACGCAGGCGGCGATCGACGATCCCAAGCGCGTCCTGCTCTTCCTGGCCTGCGTCTTCGCGGTCTCGGGCTTCGGGCTGCTCACGGCCTATTTCGTCTTGCGCCGCCTGCCGGCCTCGGAGCGCTTCATGATCGGCTACGGCTCGGGCCAGCGGAACATGGGCATGATCGTTGCGGCGCTGGGAGCCGGCGTGCCGCCCTCGACCTTCCTGTTCTTTGCCCTGGCGCAGTTCCCGATCTATCTGCAGCCTTGGCTGCTGCGCGGCCTCGCGGCGCGTATTCGCCGCAGGGAGGCCTGAAGTCTTGGACCTGAAGCCTGAGGTTTGAAGTCTCCTGCCGTGAGCTGACGGCTCGCTTTGCGAAGGTCGCCCCAACGAAACCGGGGGCCTCGCCGTCATGATCACGCTCTATTCCGGGCCGCTCAGCCTGTTCTCCCGCAAGGTCGAGATCGCGCTGCGGGAGAAGGCGCTGCCTTTTGAGCGCATCATGGTGCCCTTCAGCCAGACCGCGGGCTATGAGCCCAGGCATCCTGAAGTGCTGGCGCTGAACCCGAAAAGGCAGGTGCCGATCCTGAATGACGAAGGGTTTGTCGTCTACGATTCCACGATCATCCTCGAATATCTCGATGAGGCCTATCCGCAGCCGTCGCTCTATCCCAAGACCCCGGCGGAGCGCGCCCGCTGCCGGCTGGACGAGCTGTTCGCGGACGAAATCCTGTTCATGGCCGTGCGCCCGCTGATGCATCGCAGCGAGCCGCCGACGGCGGACCGCAACAAGCGGGTGGCGCAGGAGACCGATGCGCTGATCGCCGAGGCCGAGCTCGCGCGGCATTATTGCGGGCTTAATGAGCGATTGGCCGGCCGCGACTTCTTCGGCGAGGCGTTGTCCGTGGCCGATATCGGGCTGTTCATGACCCTGTTTTGGGGCTTGCGTCTCGGCGGCCCGTCGCTAGCCGACTATAGCGAGCTTGCCGGCTGGTTTGGCCGTTTGAGCAGCCGGTCGGCCTTCGCTGTGGCCGTTGAGGAAGTGACCGAGGCCGACCGGCGGCTGTCATACCCGGTGAAGCGGCGTTGAAAAGCCTCTGGATTTGATTGCGGCGCCGGCCTGCGGGCGTTAAACGCTTGGCGCATGAGCGCTCCCATCCGTATCGCCCCCTCGATCCTCTCGGCCGATTTCTCGAAGCTGGGCGAGGAAGTGCGTGCGATCGACGAGGCGGGGGCCGACTGGATCCATTGCGATGTGATGGATGGGCATTTCGTGCCCAACATCACCTTCGGGCCGGATGTGCTGAAGGCGATCCGCCCCTGCACCAAGAAGCCCTTCGACGTGCATCTGATGATCGCGCCGGTCGATCCTTATGTCGAAGCCTTCGCCAAGGCGGGCGCCGATCTCATTTCGTTCCATGTCGAGGCCGGGCCGCATGCCCACCGGACGCTGCAGACGATCCGGGGCCACGGCAAGCAGGCCGGCATCGTGCTCAATCCCGGCACGCATGAAAGCGCCATCGAGCCGCTGCTCGACGATCTCGACCTGATCCTGCTGATGACTGTCAATCCCGGCTTCGGCGGGCAGAGCTTCATCCGCTCCGTGCTCGAGAAGATCGCCCGGGTGCGTGCTATGATGGGCGAGCGGCCGATCGCACTCGAAATCGATGGCGGGGCTAGCCCTGAGACCGCGCCGCTCGCGGCAAAGGCCGGAGCGAATGTTCTCGTCGCCGGCTCTGCCGTGTTCAAGGGCGGACCTGCCGCCTATGCCGCCAATATCTCCGCGATCCGCAAGGCGGCCGAAGCCGCGCGTGGGCAGTGGGTTTAAGGTTTTAGTACAGCCCTCATCCTGAGGAGCCGCGAAGCGGCGTCTCGAAGGATGATCCAGCGAGCGCCTTCTGGAGCATCCTTCGAGACGCGCTCCTGCGGAGCGCTCCTCAGGATGAGGGCTCGTTTGTCATAAGGACGAGACGATGATCCCGCGCTATTCCCGCCCCGAGATGGTTGCGATCTGGGAGCCGCAGACCCGCTTCCGGATCTGGTTCGAGATCGAGGCGCATGCCACCGACAAGCTCGCCGAGCTCGGCGTGGTGCCAAAGGAGGCTGCGGCCACGATCTGGGCCAAGGCCAAGGACGCGACCTTCGATGTCGCGCGCATCGACGAGATCGAGCGCGTCACCAAGCATGACGTCATCGCGTTTCTCACGCATCTGGCCGAGATCGTCGGGCCGGAAGCCCGCTTCGTCCATCAGGGCATGACCTCCTCGGATATTCTCGACACAACGCTCTCGGTGCAGCTCGCGCGCGCCACCGACCTCTTGATCGCGGATGTCGATGCACTGCTTGCGGCGATCAAGCGCCGGGCTTTCGAACACAAGCTGACGCCGACAATCGGCCGTTCGCATGGCATCCACGCCGAGCCGGTGACCTTCGGGCTGAAGCTGGCGCAAGCCTATGCCGAGTTCGACCGCTGCAAGGCCCGATTGGTCGCAGCTCGGGCCGAGATCGCGACCTGCGCGATCTCGGGCGCGGTCGGCACCTTCGCCAATATCGATCCGAGTGTGGAGGCCTATGTCGCTGAGAAGATGGGGCTGAGTGTCGAGCCGGTCTCGACCCAGGTCATCCCGCGCGACCGGCATGCGATGTATTTCGCCACGCTTGGCGTCGTGGCCTCCTCGGTCGAGCGACTCGCGACCGAGATCCGGCATCTGCAGCGCACCGAGGTCTATGAGGCGGAGGAGTTCTTCTCGCCCGGCCAGAAGGGCTCCTCGGCGATGCCGCACAAGCGCAACCCGGTGCTGACCGAGAACCTGACCGGGCTTGCCCGCCTCGTGCGCGGCATGGTCGTGCCGGCGCTGGAGAATGTCGCGCTCTGGCATGAGCGCGACATCTCGCATTCCTCGGTCGAGCGGATGATCGGCCCCGACGCCACGGTGACGCTCGATTTCGCGCTCGCTCGGCTGACTGGCGTCGTCGACAAGCTGCTGATCTACCCGCAGAACATGCGCAAGAACCTCGACCGGCTCGGCGGCCTGCACAATTCGCAGCGCGTGCTGCTGGCCCTGACCCAGGCCGGCGCTAGCCGCGAGGAGAGCTATTCGCTCGTCCAGCGCAACGCGATGCGCACCTGGGAGCATGGCGAGGACTTCCTCACCAACCTCAAGAAGGATGCCGAGGTGACGGCGAAGTTGTCAGCGGCGGAACTCGAGGCGATGTTCGACGAGGGCTACCACTTCAAGCATGTCGACACGATCTTTGCGCGGGTGTTCGGGGAGGCGTGAGCAATCCACGTCTGGACAAGTGCGCGAGCGTCGCTATCTGAGCTTTCATGAAATCTTCCGAAGCCGACATCCTCATCATCCCCGGCTGGTCCGGGTCCGGGCCCGACCACTGGCAGAGCCGCTGGGAGGCCAAGCTCCCGACGGCGCGGCGCGTCGAGCAGGCGGATTGGCACAAGCCGCGACGCGAGGAATGGGCCGCGCGCATCATCGAGGCGGTGCGAGCCGCCACGCGCCCCGTGGTGCTCGTCGCGCATTCGGCCGGCGTCAGCGCGGTCGCGCATGCGGCGGAACATCTGAAGCCCGGCGAGGTCGCGGGGGCGTTCCTGGTCTCTCCGCCGTCGGAGGCCGCGAAACGCGCGCTTCCGGACATGGAGGCCGCATTCGCCACGCATAGGCGCGAGCAGCTGCCCTTTCCCGCCACGGTCATCGCCAGCGCGACCGATCCCTATTGTTCGCTGGACGAGGCGAGGGCGCTGGCGGAAGCCTGGGGCGCGACCTTCGTCGATGCCGGCGACAGCGGCCACCTCAACACTGAGTCCGGGCATGGCCCCTGGCCGGACGGGTTGCTGCAGTTCGCGAGCTTTCTCAGGCGCTTGGGCTGAACGGCTGCGGGTTTGATTCAATCGTCATTGCGAGCGTGAGCGAAGCAATCCAGGAGGTCTCACACAGCCCCCTGGATTGCCCCGTCGCTTTCGCTTCTCGCAATGATGCGGATGCCCGGTTCGGGCACCTCCAAAACAAAACCGCCCGGGATTGCTCCGAGGCGGTCTCGTTTCACGCGTGAGCGCGATCAGCCGTCGAGATCAATTCTCGACATAGGTGATCTTGCCGTCGGCGCCCTTCTTCCAGGTGTAGACGGTGTAGTCCGGGCGGGTGATGTCGCCCTTCTTGTCGTAGGTGATGTCGCCGATCACGGTCTTGAAGGTCTTGCCCGAGCGCATGTACTCGGAGACCTTCTTGGGATCGAGGGACTTGGCGCCTTCGGCGGCCTGCTTGAAGATCTCGACGGCGGCGTAGGAATAGAGCGTATACGCCTCCGGCTTGAACTTGCGGGCCTCGAACTTCTTGAGGATGGCCGCGGCTTCAGGACGCTTCTGCGGGTCCGGCGGGAAGGTCATCAGCGTGCCTTCGACGCCGGGGCCGCCGATCGTGGCGAACTCGTCGGTGGTGATGCCGTCGCCCGAGATCATCACGGTCTTCAGACCCTGGTCGCGCATCTGGCGCACGATCAGGCCGCCTTCGGTGTGCAGGCCACCCCAGTAGAGGTAGTCGGCGCCGACGGACTTCAGCTTGGAGATCAGTGCCGAATAGTCCTTCTCGCCGGCGTTGACGCCTTCATAGAGCACGTCCTTGACGCCCGCCTTGGTCAGGCCCTTGCGGGTCTCGTCGGCGAGGCCCTGGCCATAGGTGGTCTTGTCGTGGACGATGGCGATCTTCTTGCCCTTGAGGTTCTTGGCGATATAGGCAGCCGCGACCTCACCCTGCTGGTCGTCGCGACCGCAGGTGCGGAACACGTTCCAGAGGCCGCGCTCGGTGATCTTCGGGTTGGTGGCCGAAGGCGAGATCATCGCGATGCCGTTCTCGGCATAGACTTCCGAGGCCGGCATGGTGACGCCGGAGTTGAAGTGGCCGATCACGAACTTGACGCCGTCGCCGACGAACTTGTTGGCGACGGAGACGCCTTGCTTGGGATCGGAGACGTCGTCGCCGACCGAGAGCGCGATCTTCTGGCCCAGGATGCCGCCAGCCGCGTTGATGTCGTCGATCGCCTGCTCGGTGCCGTTCTTCAGCTGGGCGCCGAAGGCGGCGTTGGGGCCTGTGATCGGTCCGGCGACGCCGAACTTGATCTGTGCATTCGCCACGCCGGAGAAGGCGAGGACGGCGCCGAGCGCGATACCGCTCAACAGCAGTTTCTTCATGAGATCAGACTCCCCTATGATTACTATGAACGGGCTGGATGGTCCGCCCGTCTCGGCGCGCGCGGCTACCGTGAGACGCAGTCTTGCGCTTTTTCAACGGTCTGTCACGCGTCAAGCTCGTCGCCATTTTCAGGCTATTTCGGCCCTGATCTTTGCGCCTTCGCGCGCTTTCCAGCTGAATGGGCCGGTGCGCTCGAAGAGCCAGCGATATTGGGTCGTCATCTGCCTGGCGCGGTTGTAGCGCCAGCCAGCGAAGCCGAAAGCCATCAGCACGATGGTATCGACAATGTAGTAGTGCAGCGTCAGCAGCGTCGCCTCGAACAGTGCGAAATGGATGAAGCGCACGGCGAGCCCGAGAACCAGGATGTAGAGCACGAGCTGGACAGTCGGCTTCCATGCCTTGGCCACGGCGCGGCCCGACATCCAGGCGAGCCAGCCGCCCATCACCACCGTGACCAGCAGGAACAGCCAGACCGTCGGTTCTTCGTAGAGGATGCCTTGCATGTCAGTGCCTCCCGCCTTCGAGATAGGCGGCGCGCACCTGCGGATTGGCGAGCAGCTCCTGGCCCGTGCCGCTCATGGTGACGACGCCGTTGACCATGACATAGCCGCGATGGGCGAGCTTGAGCGCGTGGAAGGCGTTCTGCTCGACCAGGAAGACGGTCAACCCTTCCGTCTTGTTGAGTTCTCGGATCGCCTCGAAGATCTGCTTCACGATCAGCGGGGCAAGCCCCAGCGAGGGTTCGTCGAGCAGGAGCAGCTTGGGCCTGGCCATCAGGGCGCGCGCGATCGCAACCATCTGCTGCTCGCCGCCCGAGAGCGTGCCGCCGCGCTGCTGCAGCCGCTCCTTGATGCGCGGGAAGAGCACGCAGATCTTTTCGAGGTCCTCGTCGAAATGGGCGAGGTCGCGCACGGCCGCGCCCATCTGCAGATTCTCGTAGACGGTCATGCGCGGGAAGATGCGCCGTCCCTCTGGGGATTGAGCGATGCCCAGCCTCGCGATCAGGTGGCTCGGCATCTTGGTGATGTCGCGCCCCTCATAGGTGATCGTGCCCTCGCGCGCCTGCGGGTTGCCGAAGATCGTCATCATCAGGGTCGATTTGCCGGCGCCGTTGGCGCCGATCATGGTGACGATCTCGCCGGCATGGACGTCGATGTCGACGCCCTTGAGAGCGATGATCTTGCCGTAATAGGTCTTGACGCCGCGTACGGTGAGAAGAGGCTGAGCTTCGGTCATCACAGTCCGACCTCTGCTTCAACGGCCGCGACCTCGTCGTCGTCGACGCCGAGATAGGCGGCGATCACCTTGGGATCGGCCTGGACCTCGGCCGGCGTGCCGTCGGCGATCTTGGTGCCGTAGTCGAGCACCACGACATGGTCTGAAATCTCCATCACCACCGACATGTCATGTTCGATCAGCAGGAGCGCTGTGCCGATATCCTTGCGGATCGAGAGCAGCAGCTCGTTGAGGTCATGGCTCTCGCGCGGGTTGAGGCCGGCAGCCGGTTCGTCGAGGCAGAGCAGGACCGGCTCGGTGCACATGGCGCGTGCGATCTCGAGGCGGCGCTGGTCGCCATAGGGCAGGTCGGCGGCGGGATCGTCGGCGCGGTCGATCAGCTTGATCTTCTCCAGCCAGAACTTGGCCTTCTCGATCGCTTCCTTCTCGCGCGCCTTGTAGCCGCCGACGCCGAGCACGCCGAGGAAGGTGAAGCCCGAGGCGATCATCAGCGGGTTGTGCTGGGCGACGAGAAGGTTTTCCAGCACGGTCATGCCGCCGAAGAGGCGGATGTTCTGGAAGGTGCGGGCAACCCGCGCTTTCCATGAGATCCGGAAGTCCGGCATCCGCTCGAGCAGATAGCTCGCGCCGCTGTCATGTGTCAGCGCCATCATGCCTTCGGTCGGCTTGTAGAAGCCGGTAATGCAGTTGAAGACCGTGGTCTTACCGGCCCCGTTGGGGCCGATCAGTGCGGTGATATCGCCCTTGCGGGCCTCGAAGGAGAGGTCGTTGACGGCGGTGAGGCCGCCGAAACGCATGGTGACATGCTCGACCTGGAGAAGCGGGGCGGTCACCATCAGCCGTGGCCCTCCTGGACCATGTCGGACGAAATCGCCTTCTTTTCCTTGAGGAAGGCAGTCGGCTCACGCGTCGAGATCAGTCCGCGCGGCTTCCAGATCATGATCACCACCATGGCCAGGCCGAAGATCAGCATGCGGTATTTGGTCGGGTCGAAATCATTGCCGAAGATCGCCTTCAGCCAGTCGAGCTCGCGCAGCAGCTCGGTGCCGCCGATCATGGCGATCGCGGCGATGGCGCAACCCCAGAGCGAACCCATGCCGCCGAGCACGACGATCGCCAGCACCATCGCCGATTCCATGAAGACGAAGGATTCAGGCGAGATGAAGCCCTGCCGCGCCGAGAAGAAGGCGCCGGCGAAGCCGCCGAACATGGCGCCGATCGAGAAGGCGGTGAGCTTGGTGTTGGTGGTGTTGATGCCGAGCGAGCGGCAGGCGATTTCGTCCTCGCGTAGGGCTTCCCAGGCGCGGCCCACTGGTAATCGTCTGAGCCGTAGCGTCACGAAGGCGGTCAGCAGCGCGAGCGCCAGGATCAGGTAATAGAGGAAGATCGTTCGGTAGAGCGGCGAGAATTCCAGCCCGAACACGGCCGCGAAGCCTTCGTCGCTGGCATTGAACGGGATACCGAAGAAGCTCGGCCGCGGAATGCCGGAGATGCCGGCATAGCCGTTGGAAAAATCGACCCAGTTGATCAGAACGAGGCGGATGATCTCGCCGAAGGCGAGCGTGACGATGGCGAGATAGTCGCCGCGCAGGCGCAGCACGGGGAAGCCGAGCAGCATGCCCCAGAAGGCGGCGAGGATACCCGAGAGCGGCAGCAGGACCCAGAAGGACAGGCCGAAATTCTTGGCCAGCAGCGCGTAGGAATAGGCGCCGACCGCGTAGAAGGCGACATAGCCGAGGTCGAGCAGACCGGCGAGGCCAACGACGATGTTCAGCCCCCAGCCGAGCATGACGTAGATCAGGATCTGGACGCCGAAATTGTCGATCCATTTCAACGCGCCGCCCCAGCCGCTCAGGCCGATCGCGATCATCGGGAAGGTGATGAGGAAACCGAGCCCGAACAGCGAGAAGATGCGCGAGTTGCGCTGAAAGAAAGCAAAGGTGCCGTGCGGCAGAAAGCGCACCAGCGACTTGCGCTCGTCCTTGCCCTGCTGGCGCAGCACCACCAGGAAGCGCCCGATGAAGACGATGGCGACGGCCCAGGCGACGGCCTCCCAGCGCTGGTCGAGCACCAGCACGTTCTCCATGTTCTGGCGGGTGCCCCAGGCGATGATCGGGATGCACAGGCCGAAGGTGACGAGGGCGGCAAAGCCGGCCTCCTTGAGCGCCGCCTTGATGTCGCGAGGAGGCGCCGCGGGCGTCGAAATGGTCGTCGCCATGGCTGTCAGACTTTCTCGACTTCGGGGCGGCCAAGGATGCCCGAGGGCATGAAGACGAGCACGATCGCGAGGATGCAGAAGGCCGCGACGTCCTTGTAGTCGATGGTAAAATAGGCCGACCACATCACCTCGATCAGGCCGATCAGCAGGCCGCCGATGACGGCGCCGGGCAGCGAGCCGATGCCGCCGAGCACGGCGGCGGTGAAGGCCTTCACGCCGGGGATGAAGCCATCATTGAATGAGACCACGCCGTAGAGGACGAGGTACATCACGCCGGCGACCGCGGCCAAGGCGGCGCCCATGATGAAGGTGATCGAGATCGTGCGGTCGACGTCGATGCCAAGGAGCGCGGCCATCTTGCGGTCCTGCTCGCAGGCGCGCTGAGCCCGACCGAGCGGCGTCTTCTGGACGATGTACCAGAAGGCCGCCAGCAGCACGGCCGTCGTCACGATGATGACGATCTGCTTGTAGGAGATCTGGACCGAATAGGTCGCGCTTTCGATCAGCGTGATCGAGTCGTTCAGCATCGGCGCGGTCGATTTATTGCGCGGGCCCTGCACGACCTGGACGAAGTTCGACAGGAAGATCGACATGCCGATCGCCGAGATCAACGGCGCGAGGCGGAAGGAGCCGCGCAGCGGTCGGTAGGCGACGCGTTCGATCGCCCAGTTCCACAGCGAGGTGAAGAACATCGCCAAGGCGAGCACGACGATGAGCGCCACCACGATCAGCCCGGCGCCGAACCAGGAGGCGATCAGCATGAAGAAGATCAGCGCGATGAAGGCCGACAGCATGAAGATGTCGCCATGGGCGAAGTTCACCATGCCGATGATGCCGAAGACCATCGTGTAGCCGATGGCGATGAGGCCGTAGATCGACCCCAGGGTCAGCCCATTGATGAGCTGCTGGAGAAACACTTCCATTGACGACGCCTAACCCCTCTCATCCGCTCCCGTTCTTTTCGGCGGCATGACGCCGACGCATGCGGGATGCGATTGCTACGCAGAGCTACCAACGGCTTGCGGCTTCGACAATCGCGCCGGGCCACAATTCTGTCAAAAGCAATCTGGCACGTTTTGCCTGCTGTTTGTGCAGGCATCTCTGCGGTACGGCGGCGATTTCGCGCAAGATGATTGCGAGGTGGGCACTTCTGCAACGGGTATTTGGGCCTGATGCGCTGTGAATATGGGCGCGAAAAACCGTCTAGGATGATCTTTCTGCACCCAATCGGCTTCCAACGGAGCATGGCTGCGTCGCCCGACGCTAGATCACGTCGCATTCGGACGGTTCCGTCCGAATGCGAAAAACGTGATCGATTCCAGGAGTTGAGAGCATTGCTCTTGCGAAAAACCGGTACCCACTTTTTCGCAAGAGCAATGCTCTTGGGCAGTTTTGCCGCGTCAGGCACGGTCGGCGAGCTGGAAGCCATGCGCCAGCGGGTCGCGGTCGTCGATGAAGATGGTGTTATAGCCGGTCATCCGGGCCCAGCCCTCGATCGAAGGGATGATCGCGTCATGGGGGCCGACCTTCGCCGCCGCCTCGACCCGGCCGCGGAAGAGCGTGCCGATGATGCTCTCATGGACGAAGTCGTCGCCGACCTTGAGCTTTCCCTGCGCGGCCCATTGCGCCATGCGCGAGGAGGTGCCGGTGCCGCAGGGCGAGCGGTCGAGCGCCTTGTCGCCATAGAACACGGCGTTGCGGGCATGCGCCTCGGGCTTCGTCGGCGCGCCTGTCCAGAGGATATGGGAGAGGCCGTTGATCGCTGGGTTCTCGGGGTGGACGAACTGGTATTTCGCGTTGAGGGCAGCGCGCAGCTTCGGGCTCCAGCGCAGCAGGTCTGAGGGGTTCACCTCCGCGATGTCGCGGATCGCGGCTTGCGGATCGACGATCGCGTAGAAATTGCCGCCATAGGCGACATCGACCTTAACCTCGCCCAGCCCTTCGATCTCGGCAGAGAGGCCGGTCGCGTGCAGATAGGAGGCGATGTTGGTGATGCGGACGCTGTCGACATAGGGCCCGTTGCGGACATAGGTCGCGGTGACGAGGCCGGCGGGCGTGTCGATCTTCAGCACGCCCTCCCGGCGCGGCGTCACCAGCCCGCGCTCCAGCGCCATGGTGACGGTGCCGATCGTGCCATGGCCGCACATCGGCAGGCAGCCCGAGGTCTCGATGAAAAGGAAGGCGATGTCGGCGTCCTCGCGCGTCGGTGGATAGAGGATCGCGCCCGACATCATGTCGTGGCCGCGCGGCTCGAACATCAGCCCGGTTCGGATCCAGTCGAATTCCGCCAGGAAATGCGCGCGCTTCTCGACCATGGTGTTGCCCTTCAGGGCAGGGCCGCCGCCGGCGACGAGGCGCACCGGATTGCCGCAGGTATGACCGTCGACGCAGAAGAAGGTGTGGGTCGTCATGGCATCCACTCAGAAGGATATGCAGGCCGGCTTCAGGATCGTGCCGACCGATTGCTGGTTGAAACGCTGCTTATAGGCTTCGGCGATGGCCGCGAGCTTGGCGCGCCCTTCGGGCTCGTCCTTCAGGGCGAGGACGAGGAGTTTTGCCTGCTCCCGCACCAGGACGCCGCGCGTGGTATCGCGATACTGCCCTTGCCCGGCAAGGATCGTCAGCCCGTCGGGGAAGCGCGGCGTCACCTCGTCATCGACGAAGCGGCCGAAGGCTTTCTCGCTGACGCCGAGCCTGTCGCCGATATTGCGGCCGAACAGCAATTCAGCGACGAGCATCGCCTGCTGGCCCGGCGTGCAGGCGAGCGGCGCGACGGTGGCGCAGCCGCCAAGGCAGGCGAGGCCGGCCAGAAACAGGGTACGAATCATCGTCTTGGCCCCATCGGCCCAGATCCTGTTTCAGGCGCCGGGAGGCCGTGCTCGATCGGGAGGGCAGGGGCGATTCCCGCGCCCGCCTTCGTCTCGATACTGAGGATTGGGCCGGTGGTCATGGCTTTTAGAACCGGCGCGGACTGAAGGGCGCGAGATCGATCGCGGGCTTGCGGCCGGCGATCGACGCGGCGACGAGGCCTGCCGTCGCGGTCGATTGCGTCATGCCGTAATGGCCGTGGCCGAAGGCGTAGACGACGTGGCGATTGCGGCTCGCCTCGCCGATCACGGGCAATGAATCCGGCAGCGACGGCCTAAAACCCATCCAGAGCGTCCCGCTCTCGAAGGGCGGCAGGCCGTCGACCAGGCTCGCGGCCCTGTCGTAGAGGCTGCGTGTCCGAGCGTGGTTGGGCGCAGCCTTCAGCCCGCCGAACTCGACGGCGCCGCCGATGCGCAGGCCGCTCTCCAATGGCGTCATGACGAAGCCATGGCCCTCGAAACCGACCGGGCGCGAGGTCAGGCCGGTGACGCCGGGAAAGCTGACATTGTAGCCGCGCTCGGTGTCGAGCGGGACGGCATCGCCGAGCGCTGCCGCCAGCGGCTTCGACCAGGCGCCTGCCGCGATCACCGCGCGATCGACGACGCGTTGCCAGCCATCGGGGCCGATCAGGGACGGGCGCTCGCCCATCGAGATGTTGCTGACCTCGGCCTTCTCGAAGACCGCGCCGCGCGCCAGCGCCGCCTCGAGCAGGGCCAGCGTCAATTGCAGGGGATCGCTGATATGGGCAGTGTCGGGATGGAAGGCGGCGCCGACGAAGCGCCGCTTCAACGCCGGCTCGAATTGGCTGAGCTCCTCGGGGCCGATCATCTCGACCTTGATGCCGAACTCCGCCTGACGCCTGGCGACATGGCCGGCCTCGTCTAAAGCCGCCTTGTCGGTGAAGACATAGAGCCCGCCCTGGCGATGGATGTGGCGGCTGAGGTTCAGGCTCTCGGCCCGCGCCAGCCAGGCCGGCAAGGCGAGCTGCTGCAGGGCGGCGAGCCCCTGGATCGAACGCTCATAGGCATCCGGCCGCGCCGCCAGTACGAAGCGGACGAGCCAGGGCAGGAGCTTGGGAAAATAGGCCGGGCGGATCGAGAGCGGCCCGAGCGGATCGAGCAGGAATTTCGGCACCTGCCGCAGGTTTTTGGGACTGGCGATCGGCAGGATGTCGGTATGAGCCATCCAGCCGGCATTGCCGCGCGAGGGGCCGAAGGCGGGCCCTTCCTTGTCGAGGATCAGGACCTCATGGCCTTCGTCGAGCAAGGCATGCGCGATGGCGCAGCCGACGATGCCGGCGCCGACGACGGCGATCTTCACGACAGGGCCTTCATGGCAGCGACAATTCCTTCAGAGCGCCGGGCTGCTTCACCTCGATCTCGACGAAGGCGATCGGGTGGGTGGAGCCGTTCATGACGTCGTGCTGGACACCCGCCGGACGCATATAGGCCTGGCCCTGCGCCAGCGGCACATCGGTTTCCGTCTTGCCGTCGTGGATGCGCAGCGTGCCCGCGACCAGCATCACCACGAAATAGGGCCAGCCATGCGTATGCCAGCCGGTCACGGCGCCGGGCTCGAAATCCCAGCGCGTGATCCGGATCGTCTCGTCATCCTGCTGGAGCGTCGGGATGGCGGGGAGGGTGCAGGCGAAGGCCATGGCGTCTCCGGTCTTTTAGAAACTCGGGTCTTTCAGAAACTCGGCAGCGTCGGACGTGTCGCTTCGGCTGCCTTGACGATCGCCGTGAGGCGGGCACGTTCGGAGCCCTGCAGCGCTGACGCGGAGCGCGGCAGCGGTCATTGGAGCCAATCACCAGCGCCTCGACCAGCTTGATGTTCTGGACGAGTCTCGCCGAGACGTCGAGATCGAGCAGCGGGCGGAACCAGCGATAGATCGCGATCGCCTCGTTCATGCGGCCGGCCTTGGCGAGTTCGTAGATCGCGACGGTCTCGCGCGGATAGGCCACGACCAGCCCCGCGACCCAGCCATCGGCACCCATCGCCAGGCTTTCCAAGGCGAGGTTGTCGACGCCGGTCAGCAGCTTGAAACGATCGCCGCAGAGCGACTTGATCTCGCTGATGCGGCGGATGTCGTCGGACGATTCCTTGATGGCTGTGAAGAGCGGCTCATCGGCCAGCTCGACCAGCATGGCGGGCGGGATATCGACGCCGTAGGCGGGCGGATTGTTGTAGATCATCACCGGCAGGCCTCCAGCCTTGGCAACGGTCCGGTAATGCGCTGCGGTCTCGTGTGGCTCGGATTTATAGGGGATGCCGGGCAGCACCATGAAGCCGGCCGCGCCGGCCTTGGCACCGGCTTCCGCCAGTTTGCAGGAAGCCCTGGTCGAGCCCTGAGAGACTGTCAGCAGCACCGGCACCTTGCCGGCGGCGACGTGCAAGGCGGTTTTCAGGACCTCGATCTTCTCATCGGGTTCCAGCGTCGAGGCCTCGCCGAGCGAGCCACAGACGATCAGCCCGTGTACGCCGGCCTCGATCTGGAGGGCGAAACAACGCTCCATTTCGGGAATGTCGAGATGGTCGTCGCTGGTGAATTTCGTCGTCACCGCAGGCAGAACGCCGGTCCAATGGCTCATGGCACAAAGCTCCTTGCGCGCCGGCCCGTTTCGCTTGCAGATTGCAAACAGGCGAGCTTCGGCTCTCAGCGACATAGGTGATATATCAATGATCGGTCGCGCGTCAATCCAACCTTATCGACTGTCGGAGCGCGCATGAGTCTGCGCCCGGTCTCCGATGCCCGTGCCGATGAGGAGGCACTTGCCCCGCTTCCGCCGCCTGCGGCGCCCAGCCTGTCGGAGACGGCCTATCGCCGGCTCGAGGAGGCGATCGTGACCCTGTCGTTGCGTCCAGGCGCGGTGCTGACGGAGGCGCAGCTGATCGATCTCGTCGGCGTCGGGCGCACGCCGGTGCGCGAGGCGCTGATCCGGCTGGCGCAGCAGGGGCTGGTCGAGATCCTGCCGCGCAAGGGCGTCGCCGTAGCCGACATCAACGCCATCGACGTGATGGCGGCGCTCGATGCGCGCGAGGTGCTGGAGCGGCTGATCGCGGGCGATGCCGCCAAACGGGCGAGCCCGCGCGAGCGCATCCTCATCATCGAGCAGGCCAAGGCGATGCGCGCGGCGGCCGAAACCGGCGACGTCAACGCCTTCATGCGCATCGACACGGAGCTCAACGGCATGGTGGCGGCTGCCGCGCGCAGCCCCTATGCGACGCGCGCCGTCGAGCCGCTGCAGGCGCTGATGCGGCGCGCCTGGTATCATTTCGAGCGGCAGGACGACCTCGTGCCCTCCGCGCATCTGCATGTCGCCTTCGCGCAGGCGATCGCGACGGCCGATCCTGCCGCAGCGATGATCGCGAGTGACGCGCTGATGCTGCATTTTCGTCGTGGCCTGCTCGGCGCGCTGGGGCGGGATTGAGAGGTCGGGCGGAGCGATGCGGGCAGGGTTAGAGCACCTCTGATATATCTTCTGAAGTCGCGTCGAACTCGCCGCTCGCCATGGTGGAGGGGGCGCCCATGCCGCGGCGCTCGACAAGAGCGGCGACTGCCTGATCTGCGATCGCCATTTCGAAGGTCTCGAACACGTTGTCTTCATCAAGACGGCTCATGATTGAACGAGCCGGTGTGTCGTTCCGTGAACTGGCTTTCGCGGGCGTGCGCCCCTAAATCAACGGGCTAGAGTTCATGCAGCAGGCTGGGCGAATGACCAAGATCGTTGAGGCGGCGCCGCGCCTGACGCCGGCGGCCGATGGGCAGGCCTTCCGTGACGCCATGGCGCGGCTGGCGAGCCCGACCCATATCGTCACGACGGCGGGGCAAAACGGCCGAGCCGGCTTGACCGCGACCGCCGTCGCTTCGGTCTCGGACGCGCCGCCGACCGTGCTGGTCTGCATCGAGGGCAACAGCCGGACTCTGGCGGCGATCGCGGCCAACGGCGTCTTCTGCATCAACACATTGCCAGGTGGCTCTGCCGACCTGGCTGAGACCTTGCCGGGCGTCGCGGCATCGAGGGGGAGGCGCGTTTCGCCTCGGCGCGCTGGGGCAGGCTGGCGAGTGGCGCGCCGGTGCTGGAGCAGGCACTGGCCGCCTTCGATTGCCGGCTCATCGCGATCCAGGAGGTCGCGACGCATCGCATCGTCATTGGCGAGGTCTTGGCACTGGGCGGTACGGGGCAGGGCGCCGGCCTGATCTATCGCGACCGGCGCTTCGAGACGGTCTGATGGCTCAAGGCTTGCTGGCTTCCGCCTCGATCTCGGCGAAGACGCTGGCCGCCTCCTTGAAGGCGTGGTTGGCGGCGGGGACGCCTGCATAGATCGCCGCCTGCATCAGCACCTCCTTGATCTCGTCGCGCGTCATGCCGTTATTGAGCGCACCGCGGACATGGATGCGGAACTCGCCCCAGGCGCCGAGCGCACAGGCGATCGAGAGCACGATGATCGAGCGCTCCCGGCGCACCAGGCCGGGCCGGTTCCAGATGTCGTTCCAGGCGGTGCGGGTAATGAACTCCTGCCACTCGCCATTGAAGGCGGTGACGCCGGCGCTAGCCTTGTCGACATAGGCGTCGCTCAGTACGGCCCGGCGGGTCTTCATGCCGTTGTCGTAACGGGTTTTCTCGTCCATGGCGGTTGACCTCAAGCTTGCAGGAAGTCGAGCACCGCCTTGGTGAAGGCGGCAGGCTGCTCGAGATTGGAGAGATGGGCGGCGTCGAGCTCGACCGTCTGCGCGCCGTGGATGGCCTCAGCGATCAGGTGCCCGGCGGCGGGCGGCGTCGCGGGATCGACCTTGCCGATGATGACGAGCACCGGATTGGTGATCGCGCGGATCGGCTCGCGCTGGTCCATGTCGCGGATCGCCGCGCAGCAATTGGCGTAGCCGAGCGGCGGAGTGGTGCTGAGCATTTCGCTGACCTTGGCCACGGTCGCGCTGTCGCGCTCACGGAACTCCTGGCTGAACCAACGCTCCAGTATCGGCTGGATCAGCCCTGCCATGCCGTTGGCGCGCACGGATTTGATGCGGGTGTTCCAGAGATCGGGCGGGCCCATGCGGGCGCCGGTATTGGCCAGCACCACCCGGTCGAGGCGCTTGCCGGCATGGGTCGCGAGCCATTGGCCGACCATGCCGCCCTTGGAGAGGCCGCACCAATGGGCCTTGGCGATGCCGAGATGATCGAGGATCGCCAGCGCGTCCTCGCCGAGCATGGCGATCGAATAGGGTTTGTCGGCTGCGGTCGATTGGCCGTGACCGCGTGAATCATAGCGCACGACGCGGAAGGCCCTTGACCATTCCGGGATCTGCGGATCCCACATCGAGAGATTGGTGCCGAGCGAGTTCGAGAGCAGCAGCACGGGCGCGTCGGCCGGGCCGTCGATCCTGATGTTGAAGGGTTCGCCCCTGATGGTCTCGATCGGCATGGCGTTTCTCTCGTGTTGTCAGTTGCGTGTTGTCAATTGACGGTGATCGCGCCGCTGGCGGACAGCGTCAGCCGCCGGCCGGCCAAAGCCTGCTGCCGCTCGGCTGGAAACCGGAGCGCTGGCGGTGCTTGCCAGCCCATTTCGCGCGCGACGATGATGCCGAGCAGCAGGATGGCGTCGGGCGCATCCATCAGGATCGCGGCCGGGGCCTTGCCGGCATGGACGAGTTCCAGCAGCACGGCCGAAGCCGAGGAGGAGCCGATCGTGCCCGGCAGCGCCAGCACCGTGCCGGCGATGCTCGCGCCGCGCTGCGGATGGCGCGCATCGATGATCAGGCCGGTTTTGGGATCGACGCCGCCCCAGAAGCTGATGGGGGCGGTGAGCGCCAGACATGACGCGGAGACCGCTTCGCCCGGGATCAGGATCTCAGCCGTCAGCTCCATTGCTGGGCCTCCCTGACGAGGCGGCCCGCGACGGCGCTCTCGACGCATTCCGAGAGCGAGCCATAGGTCACGGCATAGCCGGTATTGCCTGGCGCACAATGTGCGAACTTACCGGAATTGGTCATCAGCACCGCGCCCTCGATTTCAGGCAGGATCGGCGTGACGACGACGCAGGTATCGACCACGAAGACCACGCCCGCCGCTTCCAGCGCGGCGCGGCGGCCATCGGCAGCGAGCGGCCCCACCACATGGCGGCCAGTATTGGCATAGAGCGGCGCGGCGAGCCTGCGGCCGGCGAGCAGCCGCTCGACCTCCGCGATCTCGGCCAGGGAGAGATGTGGCGAGCCGATCGCGACAGCGTCGATCCGCTGCGTCGTGCCGGCGGTCGAGAGCCGCGCCAGTGCCGCCTGCAACTCCTGTGGGGTCAAGACAAGATGCTCGCGCGGCGGGACATGCCCGAGTGCGGTTGCGGCATCGGGCGCTTCCGGCGTCACGCCCGCGACATGGAACAGCCCGACGCCGCCGGCGGAGGCTGCGGCCGCGCCCAGCGCCTTCAGCCGGTCCTCATTGGTGCAGCCTTGCAAGCCCTCGATGACCGCGACCGCACTGCCGGCGGCGCGGCCGAGATAGGTCCCCAGCACCGGATAGAACACATCCGAGCTGCGCAGGGTTGATGACAGGCCGCTGACGTCGATCAGCAGGGAGGCGACGCGATTCTCCGGCCGGTGCAGGCCGTAATCGGGTGCGCAGCCGGCAATGGCGCAGGCAATGTCGAGGAAATCGCCATAGCGGTTGGTTCGCGCGCCGAGCACTGAATTGCAGAAGATGACGGCGTTGGACTCGCCCCAGGCGACATCTGTGCCCACAGCTGGGCGATGTCCCGCCTGATAGGGCGCGCAGGTCCAGGAGGGCTCGCAGCCCATGGCCTCATAGGCGCGCATCATCCGCCCCGCCATGTCGCGCTCATGCGCGGGCAGGCGGATCGCGGCGCAGCCGGCGGGGGCAAGCGCGCCGACATTCAAGGTGGCACGCACCGCGACCCTGGCGCCGCCCGCGACCAGCCTTTCGGCGAAGAGCGTGCCGGAATCGCCATGATAGAGCGCGCCGTCGATATGGGCGGAGGCGATCGGGATCAGCCTCGGCGCCCCCATCAGGCGGGCGGCCTCCGTGACGATGCGCAGCGCCATGGCGGCGCCTTCGCCTTGCGCGCCTGAGGCGATGCTGCGTTCCTGGGCGGAGAGTTCAAGCATCGGAATCCATATACTCCCGCTCCTCTTCGTAGAGAGCGAGGATGCGGTCGATGATTGTGTCAGTCGCGCCGCGATAGGTCGTCGGGTCGAAGAGCTTGTCGAGCTCGTCGGAGGCCAGCTTGCCGGCGAGGGTGGGGGGCTCGGCAAGCACCTCCTTGAGATGGCGGCCGCTGGCGATGCAGATGCGGCTGGCCTCCTCGAGCAAGTGATGTGCCTCTCCCCTGCCGATGCTGGCGGCGAGGGCGAGCGAGACGCGCTCAGCCATGACCAGGCCATTGGTGAGCTCGAGATTCTGCCGCATCCGCTCGGGGAAGACCTGAAGCCCTTCGATCAGCGTCACCATCTGGTTCAAGGCGGAGCCGGCGATGGTGAAGAGCTCCGTCATCGTCAGCCATTCGGCGTGCCAGCCGCCCATAGCGCGCTCGTGTTCCTGCGGCATGGTGGCGAGCATGGTCGAGACCAGGCCAGGTGCGCGCTTGGCGGCGGCGAGGATCAGCGTGCACAGCACCGGGTTGCGCTTGTGTGGCATAGCGGAGGAGCCGCCCTTGCCGGGGGCTTCCGGTTCGGCCAATTCACCGATCTCGGTTTGCGCCATCAGCGCGATGTCCTGCGCGATCTTGCCGAGATGGCCGATGAGGATGCCGAGGCCGGTGGCGATCCGTGCCGGGCGCTGGCGTTCTGTGTGCCAGGGCGTGTTGACGGCGCCGATGGAAGGCATCGTTCTGCCGAAGGCCTGAAGGACGGCCTCGGCCTGCTCGCCGAGCGAAGCCAGCGTGCCCGCTGCTCCGCCGAGCTGATGCGCGGATCGGCCGTAGATCATGAAGTCGTCGTGGAAGGAGACGACAGGGCCGAGCCAGTTCGCCGCCTTGATGCCGAAGGAGATCGGCACGGCGTGTTGCAGGAACGTGCGGCCGATCATCGGGGTGTGGCGATGGCGCCTTGTCAGCTCAGCGAGGGCCTTCGCAAGACGGGCTGCTCGCTTCAGAAGCAGCTCCCATGCCGCGCCATATTGCTGCGCATGGCCGGAATCGATCACATCCTGGCTGGTGGCGCCGTAATGCACCCATTTCGCGGCTTCGGGATCGATTGCGGCGACGCGGGCCGTCAGCGCCTTGACCAGCGGGATTGCAGGATTGCCGGCCAGCGTCGCCGCCTTGCCGATGGTGGCGATGTCGTAGAACTCCGCCTTGCATTGCGCACCGATCGCTTCTGCGGCCTCGGCTGGGATGACGCCGGCCGTGGCTTCCGCGCGGGCCAGCGCCGCCTCGAAATCCAGCATGCCTTGCAGCGCCGCGCGGTCGTCGAGCAGCGCTGCCATTTGCGCATCGGCGAACAACTCGCCGAACAGGCCGAGAGAGCCGCTCATCTGTCCACGGACCGGGGCGCGGCGGGCGTAGCTTGGGCGCTGTTCACTTTTGTCCCCTTGTGCAGCGAGGGGCTTTCCGCTCATGGATAGCCGACCCGAGCCTTGGATAGACCCGAGGCATGGCCGGCTGCAACAGCGGCGGGGTCGGCTTGATCTTGGAATGAGGGAGTAGCGGCATGGCGATGACGATGAATGGCGAGGTCACCTTGCCGGCTGCCAAGGATGTGGTCTGGGCCAAGCTGAACGACGCGGAGGTGCTCAAGGCCTGCATTCCCGGCTGTGATCAACTGACCAAGGACGACACTCATTTCTCGGCGATCGTGAAGGTCAAGCTCGGGCCGGTGAAGGCGACCTTCCGAGGCAAGGTCGAACTTGTCGACCTCGACCCGCCCAATGGCTATCGCATCCAGGGCGAGGGTGAGGGCGGCATCGCGGGCTTTGCCAAGGGCGGCGCCAAGGTCGCGCTCAGCGACGCCGAGGGGGGCAGACGCTGCTGCGCTACGATGTCGAGGCGCAGGTCGGTGGTAAGCTGATGCAACTCGGCGCGAGGCTGATCGATTCGGTCTCGAAGAAGCTCGCCGATGAGTTTTTCGCCAATTTCGCCAAAGCGGTCAGCGAAGGCTGACGCGTTCTTCGGCATCAGAACGGTCAGCGAACTGAGCGCGTCAGGACACCTGTCTCAGCGCCGTCAGCGCCTCGCTGACGGTGGCCTCCGCCGCGCCGACTTGAAGTGCGATCTGTGAAGCGACGAGGGTGGCGCGTTCGATCGCCCTCGTCGTCGTCTCCAGGCTGTCGCCGACGGCTTGGGCGCTGGCGATCGTGTCATCCGAACACCCGGCCACATCCGAGGCGTCGCGCGCTATGCCCGAGGTGACGAGGCTCTGCTGGGCGACCGAGTCGGATATCGCCTCGGAATCGCCCCGGATTTCGCCGATCGTCGTGCTGATCGATGCGGCATGCTGGCCGCATGCCGCGGCGTTTGCCGAGAATTCGGTGATCTGGCGAGAGATTTCCCGCGTCGCATTGGCTGTCTGCGTTGCCAGCGACTTTACCTCCGAGGCAACGACGGCGAAGCCGCGCCCGGCTTCCCCGCTCGGGCCGCCTCGATCGTGGCGTTGAGTGCGAGCAGATTGGTCTGCGCGGCGATGTCTGCGATCAGGCCGAGAACCGAGCCGATGCTGGCGGTCGATTCACGCAATTGCGTGATCGCGTGGTTCATCGCCTCGGCGTCGCCGACGGCGCGGGTGGCGATGGCGACGCTTTGACGGGCGCGATGGCCGATCTCGCCGATATTAGCCGACATCTCTTCGGTCGCGGCTGCCGTCTGGCGGGCGCGGTCTCTCATCATTTCGGCGGCACGCGTGACATCGAGGACCTGTGTCCGGATGAAGGCTGTCGCGCTCGTGGTTTCGTCTGTGGCGCCGACGAACTGCTCAACGGCGCCGCTGATCGTCGAATCGAGCGTGCCGATCCGTGATTTCAGCATATGCGCGGCGGTGTCGAGCGCGTCGCGGCGATGCCTGGCCTCCGCGGCCTCAAGGGCATGATCCAGGGTGATAGCGGTATTGATGTCCATGACCAGGACGTTTTCGATGATCTCCATGTCTCTCGCGAAACGGCTGGGAGACAGCAGAGAGGCCAGGCGCGGCTTCGTCGCGATTGCTCTGAAAAGGGCCCCCGCGATCGATACGCGGGAACGGGTGCCGACCTTGACGGCGCGCTCCAGCATGCACATGCGCTCCATGGAGGTGTGGTAGCGCTCGTCGAAATCACCTTCAAAGATCAACCTGAAATGCTGCTCCGTGATCTCGTAGAGGTTCTCGTTTAGCGGCGCGATGCTGTCTTTCAGCCCGGGATGGATCTGGCGACCGTAGGAGAAGGCCTTGGCGACGATGCCTTCGATGACGAGATCGACGTGCTTGCGATAGCCCCGCAGCGCGGTGCGCTTTTGCTCGCCGTAGCCTGTCGAGCGCAGGCGGCGTGCGACCTGTTCTGAAATCGATGTCAAGATCGGCCCTCGCGCCGCCGCCAAAAGCGCTCCAACGCGCTGGCTCACGGTGAGTGGCCCCGGTTAAAATTCCGGCAATGCGACATAGGTACGCGGTCTCGCAAATTCTGGTCGAGCTCCAGCCGAACGCGATGAATCACCGCGAAACGGTACAAAACAGCCTGCCTTGTCTAGATGTCCCCGGCTTGACCGCGCAAAAATGCGGGTCCACATTCAATTTCGAGCTATTCCAAGGAAGAGCTGCTCTTCGTCGATTGCGGTCGCGCGAGGGGAGATTACGCTACGGCTTCGAGATGTCTTAGCCGGGCGCCAGACCCGGGTCCCAGGAGGAATGCCCCATGGCCACCGTTTCGATGACGGTGAACGGCAAAGCCGTCACCGGCACAATCGATCCCCGTACTCTGCTCGTTCAGTTCCTGCGCGAGAATTTGCGCCTGACGGGCACGCATGTCGGCTGCGACACCAGCCAGTGCGGCGCCTGCGTCGTCCATGTCGACGGCAAGGCGATCAAGTCCTGCACGACACTGGCGCTGTCGCTCGAGGGAGCCTCCGTGACGACGATCGAGGGGCTGGCGGCGAACGGTGTGCTGCATCCGATGCAGGAGGCTTTCCGCGAGCATCACGGGCTTCAGTGTGGCTATTGCACGCCGGGCATGATCATGGCGGCCGTCGATATCGTGAACCGGCGCGGCCACGCGCTCGATGAGCAGACGATCCGCGAGGATCTCGACGGTAATATCTGCCGCTGCACCGGCTACCACAACATCGTCAAGGCGATTGCAGCCGGGGCCGAGGCCATGGGCGGCAAGGCGAAGCCGGCCCGCCAGGCCGCGGAGTAAGGCGTTTCGCCCGCGCTATCCCGCGCGGGCTTTTTCTCATGCCATGACGTGCCCGCCAGAGGCGCGCTGCGAGGAGGGAACACCAATGTCTTCTCAATCAAGCTCCGCCACCGGAATCGGCGCCTCAGTCCGCCGCAAGGAAGACCACCGCTTCATCACGGGCCAGGGTCGCTATACCGACGACATCAACCGCCCCGGCCAGGCCCACGCCTATTTCCTGCGCTCGCCCCACGCCCACGCCACGGTCAACAAGATCGACACCAAGGCCGCAGCCAAGATGCCCGGCGTGCTTGGAATCTTCACAGGCGACGATCTCACTTCCGATAAGGTCGGCGGGCTGATCTGCGGCTGGATGATTCACAACAAGGACGGCTCGCCGATGCGCGCCGGCGCCCATCCGGCCCTGGCCCAGGGCAAGGTCCGCTATGTCGGCGACCATGTCTGCGTGATCGTCGCCGAGACGCTGGCCCAAGCGCGCGACGCGTCAGAGGCAATCGTCGTCGATTATGGCGTGCTGCCGGCGGTGGTCGACACCGCAAGCGCCGCCAAGGCCAAGACCGTGGTCCATGCGGAGGCGCCCGACAACACGGTGTTCAACTGGCATCTCGGCAACAAGGACGAGACAGAGAAGGCCTTCAAGGCGGCCAAGCATGTGACGAAGCTCGACATCGTCAACAACCGACTGGTGCCCAACCCGATGGAGCCGCGCGCGGCCGTCGGCGATTACGATCAGGGTGAGGGGGCATTCACGCTCTACACCACAAGCCAGAACCCCCATGTCGCCCGCCTCGTGCTCTCGGCCTTCATCGGCATCGCGCCCGAGAACAAACTGCGCGTGATCGCGCCCGATGTCGGCGGCGGCTTCGGCTCGAAAATCTTCATCTACGCTGAGGAGACGGTTTGCGTCTGGGCGGCCAAGAAGGTCGGCCGGCCGGTGAAATGGACGTCGGACCGTTCCGAGGCCTTCCTTTCCGACGCGCATGGCCGCGACCATGTCACCCATGCCGAGCTCGCGACCGACGCGGATGGCAAGATCACCGGCCTCAGGGTCAAGACCACGGCCAATCTCGGCGCCTATCTCTCGACCTTCTCTTCCTCGGTGCCGACCTATCTTTACGCGCCGCTGCTCTCGGGCTCCTACGACATCCCGGCGATCTATGCCGAGGTCGATGCGGTCTACACCAATACGGCTCCCGTCGACGCCTATCGCGGGGCGGGGCGGCCGGAGGCGACCTTCGTGGTCGAGCGGCTGGTTGAGGTCGCGGCGCGCGAACTCGGCAAGGATCCGGCAAAATTCCGGATGCAGAACTACATCAAGAAGTTCCCGCACCAGACGCCGGTGATCATGATGTACGACGCCGGCAATTATGGTGCGGCGATGAAGAAGGCGCTGGAGATCATCGACTATAAGGGCATCGGCAAGCGCAAGCGCGACTCGGCCCGTAACGGCAAGCTGCGCGGCATCGGCTTCTCCTCCTATATCGAGGCTTGCGGCATTGCGCCGTCGGCCGCTGTGGGCTCGCTCGGTGCCGGCGTCGGCCTATGGGAATCGGCGGAGGTCAGGGTCAACCCGATCGGTACCGTCGAGGTTTTGACCGGCTCTCACAGCCATGGCCAGGGCCATGAGACGACCTTCGCCCAGCTCGTCTCCGACAAGCTCGGCATCCCGATCGAGAACGTCTCGATCGTCCATGGCGACACCGACAAGGTGCAGATGGGCATGGGCACCTATGGCTCGCGCTCCGGCGCGGTCGGCATGTCGGCGATCTTCAGGGCCGTCGACAAGGTCATCGCCAAGGGCAAGAAGGTCGCAGCCTATGTGCTGGAGGCCGACGAGGCCGACATCGACTTCGCGGATGGGCACTTCAAGGTGAAGGGCACGGACAAGACGCTCGATTTCGGCTCCTGTGCGCTGCAGGCCTATGTCGCGCACAAGTTCAACGGGCAGGATCTCGAGCCCGGGCTGAAGGAGGGCGCGTTCTACGACCCGACCAATTTCACCTTCCCGGCCGGCGTCCATATCTGCGAGCTCGAGATCGACCCCACGACCGGCGTGACCCATATCGAGCGCTGGGCGGCGGTGGACGATTTCGGCAATGTCATCAACCCGATGATCGTCGAGGGGCAGGTCCATGGCGGCATCGCCCAAGGTGTCGGCCAGGCGCTGCTGGAAGGGGCGAAGTACAACAGTGACGGGCAGCTCGTGACCGCGAGCTTCATGGATTACTGCATGCCCCGCGCCGACGATCTGCCATCCTTCGATGTCGGCATGACAGTGACGCCATGTCCGTCCAACCCGCTCGGCATCAAGGGCTGTGGCGAGGCCGGCGCCATTGCCGCCCCGCCCGCCGTGATCAACGCCATCACCGATGCGCTCGGCCATGAGGACATCGCCATGCCGGCGACGCCCCAGGCGGTCTGGCGCGCGGCGCAGAAGAGCATCAAGAGAATGGCTGCCGAGTAAGCATCGAGAGGGCGGATGGCGGCGTGTGGCCGTCGTTCGCCTATCCAGCGCCTGCGACGTTTCGAAAGGGATCATGCCCATGTACGCCTTCACCTTCCATCGCCCGGCCACGGCGCGCCAGGCCGTCGGTCTCCTCGCCAAGAAGGAGGACGCCAAATTGCTCGCCGGCGGACACACGCTGCTTCCGACGATGAAGCAGCGCCTCGCTTCGCCAGGCGCTCTCGTCGATCTCGGCGGCTGCGCCGATCTCAAGGGCATCGAGCGCAAGGGCCGCACGGTCGTGATCGGCGCGATGACGACCCATGCCGAGGTCGCGGCTTCGCCAGTCGTGCAGGAGGCCATTCCGGGCCTGGCCTATCTCGCCTCGCATATCGGCGATCCGCATGTGCGTCATCGCGGCACGATCGGCGGTTCGGTCGCCAATAATGACCCTGCGGCGGACTATCCCGCAGCCTGCCTCGCGCTGGGGGCGACCATCGTCACCAACAAGCGCAAGATCGGGGCGGACGAGTTCTTCACCGGCCTTTACGAGACCGCGCTGGAGGAGGGCGAGATCATCACCAAGATCGCCTTTCCGCTGGCCTCCAAGGCTGCCTATGCGAAATTCCGCAATCCTGCCTCGCGCTATGCGCTGGTCGGCGTCTTCGTCGCCAAGCGCGGCTCCGATGTCCGCGTCGCGGTCACGGGCGCGGGCGAAGGCGGCGTCTTCCGCTGGCCCGAGGCTGAGGCTGCTCTGAAGGCGCGCTTCACCGCGAAATCGCTCGATGGCCTCAAGGCCTCGGCCAAGGGCATCAACGCCGACATGCATGCCGATGCCGAATATCGCGCCCATCTGATCGGCGTGATGGCGAAGGAAGCTGTGGTGCGCGCGACCGGGAAGTAGGGCGCTGCATAATCGAGCTTTGTCGAGGGCGATGTCGTTCGGCATCGCCCTGAGACGAAACGGATCGCAACGATCGATCCAATCCGGGGGATGCGCCGATGAGATATGCCACTTTCGTGGGGGCAGCCGCCCTCGTGACGCTCCTCGCTCTGCCGGCCTCCGCCTTCGACGGTTGGCATCTCGAGAGTTCTGCCACGATCGAAGGCAAGGGTGCGGCCTGGGACTATATCAGCCTGGATGGCGCGTCCGGCCGGCTCTATATCGGCCATCGGAAGGAAGGTCTGCAGGTCTTCGACACCGCGGGCAGGAAGCTGCTGAAGACGCTCGACAATACCGCGACGCAAAGCTCGAACGGCGCGACGCTGATGCCCGAATTCGATCTTGGCTTCTCCAATAACGAGGACGGATCGATCACGCCGTTCAAGATGTCGACGATGGAGTCGCGCGCGCCGATCAAGCTCGGCGAGGAACTCGACACCAGCCACTACGATCCGGTCTCGAAGCGGATCCTGGTCAACATGGCCGCGGGCAAGGATGGCACGGAGCTCGTCGTCCTGCAGGCTCCCTCGCTCGAGAAGGTCGGCGTCATCAAGGTCGCAAGCAAGAAGCCTGAGCATGCCGACGGCGACGGCAAGGGCAACCTTTTCTTGGCCTCGCGCGACCTGGAACTGGTCTACCGCATCGACATGAAGGAGATGAAGGTCACCGCGGAGTGGCCCACTCCCGGATGCGGCCAGACCAACAGCCTGACAATGGATGCCGCCAACAAGCGCATCTTCTTGGGCTGCCGCGGCAGCGACAAGGCAAAACCTGCCTTCGCGGTGATGGATTCCGAAACCGGCAAGGTGATCTTTTCGCAGGAGGTGGGCGGCGGCAATGACGGCATCGCCTATGATGCGGAGCTGAAGCGGATCTTCCTGACCAACGGCGTCAACGCCGTCATGAACGTGTTCGAACAGGTCGATGCCAATACCTACTGGCAGATCGAGGCTCTGGGCACCCATGCCGGGGTGCGCTCGCTGGCGCTGGACGCCAAGAGCAAGAAAATCTTCGCGGTAACGGCCGAGGGCTCGGCCGATTATGCCAAGAAGGTGACGACGACCGTTTCGCCCTATTATGCCAACACGTTTTATCCGAATACGTTCAAGGTGTTGATCTACGCGAAATGATGTGATGTTTCCCATTGCCGTTGCCGCCTCGCCAGCGGCGACGGTGGTGTCGGGATGCGACTGGGTTCGCTCCTCCGTCGATTCCGTCGGGGTCGCGCCGGTTTCGGGACGCCTGGACGGTTGTCGTCAGGGGGCTCCGGGCAGGCCGGCGCACCTGAACCGGGAATGATGAGAGTTTGCGATGATTGCCTTGCCGGATTCCATCGACGCGACGCAGGCTCTCCTGCAATCGCAGGGCTATGTCGCCGACCGCTCGCTTGCGACCGTGCTGTTCCTGGCGCTGAGGATGAAGCGGCCGCTGCTACTGGAGGGCGAGGCGGGCACCGGCAAGACCGAGATCGCGAAAGTGCTTTCGGCTGCTTTGGGGCGCAAGCTGATCCGGCTGCAATGCTATGAGGGGCTCGACCTCGCCTCGGCGGTCTATGAATGGAACTACGCCGGGCAGATGATGGCGATCCGGCTGGCGGAAGCCGGCGGTGTGACGGGTGATCGCGAGCGGCTGGAGGCCGACATCTTCTCGGAGAAATATCTGGTCAAGCGTCCGCTCCTGCAGGCACTGGAGCCGCAGGAGGGTGGCGCGCCGATCCTGCTGATCGACGAGCTCGACCGTACCGACGAGGCTTTCGAGGCCTTCCTGCTCGAAGTTCTGGCGGATGCGCAGGTGACGATTCCCGAACTCGGCACGATCAAGGCTGCCGAGCCGCCGATCGTGATCCTGACCTCGAACCGCACCCGCGAGATTCATGACGCGCTGAAGCGGCGCTGCCTCTATCACTGGGTCGGCTACCCCGATGCGGCCCGCGAGCTCGCCATCCTCAAGGCGCGCGCGCCAGGCGCTCCCGCCAAGCTGGCGAAGCAGGTCGTCTCCTTCGTGCAGGCGATCCGCAAGGAGGAATTGTTCAAGGCGCCCGGCGTCGCCGAGACGCTCGACTGGGCGAGCGCTTTGGTGGAGCTCGACGCGGTCGCGCTCGATCCCGCGCTGGTCTCGGACACGCTGGGCGCGCTGCTGAAATACCAGGACGATATCCAGGCGATGCAAGGCTCGAAGGTGAAGGAGCTGCTGGATCAGGTGAAGGCGGAAGCGCGAGGGTGAGGCCGCAGACGTCGTTCTCGGGCGGAGCGAAGCGCAGACCCGAGAATCTCTTGCGGGAGATGGTCGGCTCAGGGCCGACCAAGACGCGCCAACAGAGGAGGGACACCATGTACAATGATCTCAAGGCGATCGAGGCGGCGACCTGGACCTATCTCAACGGACTTTATGAGGGCGATGTCGACAAGCTCTCCCATGTCTTCCATCCGACCAGCGCGCTGACCTCGGCGCAGGAGGACGGCGCGATCAAGATCCTACCGCGCGACCAGTGGTTGGAGTGGGTACGCAGCCGGCCCTCTCCGAAAGCCGCCGGCCTGGCGCGCGGCGACCATATCCTGACCATCGATCTGGTTGGGCCGACGCTGGCGCTGGTCAAGGTCAAATGCCAGATGCCGCCGCGCTATTTCACCGATCTCTTGTCCTTCCTGAAGGTCGATAGCAAATGGCAGGTCGTGCAGAAGGTGTTCATGACCGAGGTGCGGGAGTGAATAGCGACACTCTCCGTCATGGTCGGCCTTGTGCCGGCCATCCACGCCTTGTGACGTTGATACCGGTGGAAGCGAAGACGTGGATGCTCGGGACAAGCCCTAGCATGCCGGACGCGGCTCACCGATGACTGGCAAGCTCCCCGAAAACGTCGCCTATTTCGCCCGAGCGCTGCGCATCGCCGGCGTGCCCGTTGGTCCCGGTGCGGTGGTCGAGGCGGTCGAGGCGCTGGCCGAAGGGGCGCTCGGCGAGCGCGATGACGTCTATTGGGCTCTGCATGCGATCTTCGTGAAGAAGCATGAGGATAGCGTCGTCTACGATCAGGCCTTCCGGCTGTTCTGGCGCAGGCGGGCGCTGATCGAGAAATTGATGGCGCAGATGTCGCCCGTCTCGCCTGGCGGCGACAGCTCGCCGCAGAAGGAGGAGGCCGGCGCGCTGCGGGTGGCGGAGGCCTTCGCGCCGCCCAAGCGCGAGGAGGATGAACCGCCGCGAGAGCTGACCGAGTTCAGCGCGCAGATGACCGTCTCCGATCGCGAGACATTGAAATCGCGCGATTTCGCCCAGATGAGCGCGGCCGAGATCGCGCGGGCCAAGCAGTTGATCGCGGGCTTGAGCCTGCCTGACGACAGGGTGCCGACACGGCGCTTCCAGGCCGCACATCAGGGCGCGCGCATCGACCCGCGCCGGACCTTTCGCCGCTCCCTGCGGGGCGGCGGCGGTTCGATCGATCTGGCGTTCCGCGAGCGCGCCGAGGTGCATCCGCCGGTCGTCGCGCTGGTCGATATCTCGGGCTCGATGGCGGAGTATTCGCGCATCTTCCTGCATTTCCTGCATGCGCTCACCGAGAAGCGCCACCGCGTGCATTCCTTCGTTTTCGGCACAAGGCTGACCAATGTCACGCGCTCCTTGCGCGCCCGCGACCCCGACGACGCGCTGGCCCTGGCGGGGCGCGCCGCGCCCGACTGGGAAGGCGGCACGCGCATCTCGACGGCGCTGCATACGTTCAACCGGGTCTGGTCGCGCCGGGTGCTGGGGGGCGGGGCGGTCGTCCTGCTCTTCACCGACGGGCTGGAGCGGCATCTCGACGGAGAGCTCTCCTTCGAGATGGACCGCCTGCACCGCTCCTGCCGCCAACTCGTCTGGCTCAACCCGCTCTTGCGCTTCGAGGCCTTCGAGGCGCGCGCCAGCGGCATCCGCGCGATGCTGCCCCATGTCGACAGTTTCCGACCGATCCACAATCTCGCGGCGATGGCCGATCTCTGCGCGGCACTGTCGCCGGATGCAGACCGGAAGAGCGATCCGCGCCAGTGGTTGAAGAAGGCCGGGTGAGGCATGATATCGATGAGGATTTTCAAGCTGCGCTCGTAGTGACGGGAAGCATCTGAAATCATAGCGAGATCGAAGGTCATCCCATGATCAGCACCGACACAGACATCCTCAGCCTGGCCGAAGCCTGGGCCAAGTCGGGCCGTGGCGTGGCGCTCGCCACCGTGATCGAAACCTGGGGCTCGGCCCCGCGCCCGGTCGGCTCGCATCTCGTCATCGATGACGAAGGTAATTTCCAGGGCTCGGTCTCTGGCGGTTGCGTCGAGGGCGCGGTCGTCGAGGAGGCAGCCGAGGTCATCGGCGGCGGAAAAGCCCGCACGCTCGAATTCGGCGTTGCCGACGAGACCGCCTGGAAGGTCGGGCTCTCCTGCGGCGGGCGGATTCGGGTCTATGTGGAAAAGGTGAACTGATGGCGTCCTGGGAAACCCTTGTCGCCTTCGCGACGCTGACCATCCTGGTTGCCTATTTCCCGGGGCCGGCGCTGCTCTATACGGCGGCGCAGACGATCTCGCATGGCCGCCGCGCCGGCTTCATGGCGATGCTCGGCATCCATCTCGGCTGCTATCTGCATGTCTTTGCCGCCGCCTTCGGCCTGTCGGCGGTGTTCAAGCATGTGCCCGAGCTCTATGTCGCGGTGAAGCTTGCGGGCGCGTTCTATCTCGTCTGGCTCGGCATCGGCATGATCCGCGCCAAGCTGACCCAGGGCGAAGCCTCCGCAACGCCGCCCAAGACGGTCAAGCGTGCCTTGATCGACAGCTTCATTGTCGAGGTGCTGAACCCCAAGGTTGCGCTGTTCTTCATTGCGCTCTTGCCGCAATTCGTCGATCCGGCCGGCTCCCTGCCGGTCTGGGCGCAGTTCCTGATCCTTGGCACGATCGTCAATTTCGCCTTTTCCTCGGCCGATTTCGTTACCGTCCTGGGGGCGTCCGCCGTGGTCAAGACGATGAAGCAGACGAAGGCCGGCTTCGCCTTCGGGCGCTGGCTCGGCGGCTCAATGATGATCGGGCTTGGGCTGAAGCTCGCGATCGACAAGGGCTGACGCGATGGAACTTTCGATCTTATCTGCGCTCAATGCCGAGCGCACTGCGCGGCGCGCGAGCGTTCTCGTCACCACGATCGAAAGCGGCACGCAGCGGCTGGTCAAGGCGGCCGACATCGCGGCCGACCCGCTGGCGGAGGTGCTCGACAAGCAGTTGCGCATGGCCAAGAGCGCGATGGTCGAGGTCGCAGGAGCGCAGTATTTCCTGACCGTGCAGGCGCCGCATCCGCGCATCGTCATCACCGGCGCCGTCCATGTCTCGCAGGCGATGGCGCCAATGGCGAAGCTGCTCGACCTCGACCTCGTGATCGTCGATCCGCGCACCGCTTTCGCCACGCCCGAGCGCTTTCCCGGCGTGCGCCTCCTGACCGAGTGGCCGGATGAGGCGATCGCGACGCTCGGGCTCGACAGCTACACGGCCTTCGTCGCGCTGACGCATGATCCCAAGATCGACGATCCCGGGCTGGAGGCCGCTCTGCGGTCCGATTGCTTCTATATCGGCGCGCTCGGCAGCCGGAAGACGCATGCCCGGCGTATCGAGCGGCTGGCGGCTGCGGGCTTCGATGAGACCGCGACCGGGCGCATCCATGCGCCGATCGGGCTCGACATCGGCGCGGTCTCGCCAGCCGAGATCGCGCTCGCGATCCTGGCTGAGATCGTTAGCAGCTTGCGCGGCCCGCGCCGCAAACCGGTCTGAGCCACAAACCAGATGAAATTCGGACCCGTCGCCATCACCGATGCCGCAGGCTGCATCGCCGCGCACACCGTCCGCGCCGGCGATGTCATCGTCAGGAAGGGCGCGACGATCAGCGCGGAGGATGCCGTCAGGCTCGCGGCCGCTGGGCTGACTGAGCTCGTCGCCGTCAGGTTGGAGCCAGGCGATATCGACGAGAATGCCGCGGCGGCGAAGCTGGCCGCTGCGCTGGCGGGGCAGGGCATCGTCACCGAGACCCCCTTCACCGGTCGCGTCAATCTCTTCGCGACCACAGCAGGCGTGCTGACGATCGATGTCACGGCGATCGACCGCTTCAACCGGGTCGACGAGGCGATCACTGCCGCGACCTTGCCGGCGATGAAGCCTGTCGTTGCGGGCGAGATGGTCGGCACGGTCAAGATCATCCCCTATGGCCTTGCCGGGAGCCTGGTCGACGAGGCGCTGGCGGCCGTCATGGCTGCGCCGATCTCGGTCGCAGCCTATCGGCCCGCTTCGGTCGGGGTGATTTCGACGCTCCTGCCAGGGCTCAAGCCCTCGGTCATCGAGAAGACCCTGCGCATCATGGTTGACCGGCTCACGCCGGCCGGCGCGAACTTGTCCGCCGACAGGCGCGTGCCGCATGAGGTTACGCCATTGGCGCAGGCGCTTGCGAAGATGGTGGCGGGGCCGGCCGATATCGTCATCGTCTTCGGGGCCTCGGCCATCACCGATCGGCGCGATGTGATCCCGCAGGCGCTGCTCGCGGCCGGTGGGCGGATCGAGCATCTCGGCATGCCGGTCGACCCTGGGAACCTGCTGCTGATTGGCGAGCTCGGCGGCAAACCGGTGATCGGCGCGCCCGGCTGCGCCCGCTCGCCCAAGGAGAACGGCTTCGACTGGGTGCTGCAGCGCTGTCTCGCCGGCATTCCCGTCCGCAAGGCCGATATTCAGGCGATGGGCGTCGGCGGCCTCCTGATGGAGATCGTCTCGCGCCCGCAGCCACGGGCTCCGGGCCATGCCGAGGCCGCGCCGGTCGCCGGCATGGTGCTCGCGGCCGGCCGCTCGACCCGGATGGGCGAGGCCAACAAGCTGTTGCAGGCTGTGCGGGGCAAGCCACTGGTGCGCCATGCCGTCGAGGCGCAACTGGCCTCAAAGGCTGCGCCTGTCCTGGTGGTGACGGGTCATCAGCAGAAGGAGGTCGCCGCCGCGCTGGCCGGCCTCGATATTCGCCTCGTCCATAATCCCGATTTCGCCAGTGGCCTTGCCAGTTCTGTGAAGGCGGGCCTTGCCGCATTGCCGGTTTCGGCGCCGGGCGTCGTGGTTTCGCTTGGCGACATGCCCAATGTGACCGCGCAAGTGATTGATAGGCTGGCCGAAGTCTTCGCCGACAGGCCGGATGCGCTGGCGGTGGTGCCGACGCTGCTCGGTCAGCGCGGCAATCCCGTGCTGCTCGCGCGGGCACTGTTCCCGGCGGTGGCGCGGTTGAGCGGCGATCAGGGGGCCAGGCGTCTGCTCGACGAGGCCGGCGAGGCCGTCGCCGAGGTGCCGCTGGACGACCCGGCGATCGCGCTCGACGTCGATACGCCGGAGGCGTTGCGGGCGCTGGTTGGGTAGGGAGATGGCTCGATTTGGAGCTGCGGCGTCATTTCGGGATGGCCCATAGGGCCGAGCCCGGAGCCCATGACTATCGGAATGGCCAGATAGGACGCCATTCATAGCCGACTAGCGTCTGTCTCTCCAGCTTGTGGGCGATGCTGCAGGTGGCCGCCGCTGTGTCTGTTCGCGGACGGCTCCGAACGAGGCCCAGTTGCGGAGGCCGCTGTCGTCGAGCCCGCTCTCGCCGAAGGCGCCGTGACACGCGGCGAGCGCGGTCAAACGCCTAGCCCCGGCATTCGCATGACGCGCCGTCATCCCCACTCCAGCACTGGATGCAACCATCCCCTGCGCATGGCCGGATGCACAGGGGATGGTTGCCGCAGCTTGGCAGGAGGCTTGCAAGCTTTTGTTAACCAAGCAGGCGCAGCCTATATCTAACCGGCTCAACTTTCATCGTGACGTGGCGAAGGGAGATGGCAATGGCTTCAGCGGACTTCATCCGGCAACTGGCGGGATACGGGTTGACGACGGCGACGATCCTCTACCGCTTGCCCGATCACCCGAAATTGCTGCAGACCTATATCTGGCAGCAATATGATCTCGCCCCGCGTTTCCCGCAGCTGCACGACTTTCTCGATTTCTGGAAGCGGGAACTGGAAGGCCCGCTTCATTCGGTCACAGTCGCGCATTCGCGCCTGATCCGTCCGGCCGAAATCGTCAACGTCAACGGCGTGCTGACGCTACATTGAAGGCCCTCATCAAAGAGTTAGAGCAGGATCGACTGCTCTAGCCCGCGCGCCCGGGCGGGGCGCAAAGTGCCGGTACCCACTTTTTTGCATCCTGCCCTCGGCGTCGCCGCGCTTGTTGCGCGGGGCCTGCGCATGCTAGGCCGCTGCTCCCGACCCGGCCCGGCCTTGTCCTATTGTCACCTCCATTACGCACTTCCGGACTACTGACGGCGCTCGCCGCCCTGCCTGGAGAGCGCATCGGGGTCGCCACGATCATGTCCGCGCTCAAGGACCGGACCTACGCGCTGCTCGTGGTCCTGCTCGGCTTGCCGAACTGCCTGCCGATGCCGCCGCCGATCCCGCTGGTCTGCGGCCTGGTGCTCGCCTTCGTCGCGGTGCAGATGCTGACCGGCCGCGCCATGCCGTGGCTGCCTCAGGCCGTCCTCGGCAAGAGCGTGGGTAAGCCCGAACTCAGCCGCGCCGTGGCGCGCGCCGTGCCGGTGCTGACGCGGCTCGAGCGCTTTTCGCGGCCCCGCCTGACCGCCCTGGGCAGCGCCTTCGCAACCCCGGTGCTCGGGCTGATCATCCTCGTGCTGGCGCTCGGCCTTGTCGTCGCGGCGCCCTTCATTGGCCAGATCCCGCTTGGGCTCGCCGTCTGCCTGGTCGGCCTGGGTCTCGTCGAGCGCGACGGGTTGTTCATCATCGCCGGCGCTGTCATCGGCGCGGGCGGGCTGATCCTCAGCGCTGGTTTCGCCTATGCGATCGTCAGCGGTCTTTCCGGGTTGTTCTAGCTTTTGGTTTTAACGCGTTTTCTCCGCGCAAACGCTTCGCGTTTGTCGCGAGGGAACCGGTGTCCACTTCGCTCGAAAACGCTCTAAAAAATCAAGCCGCTGCAAGGCGGGCGGCAAAAGGCGCGTCCTGCGCCAGGAGCCGATCGATCTCGTCCGCCGAGACGGCCTTCGAGAACAGGAAGCCCTGCAATTCGTGGCAGCCGATCGCCTGCAGGAAGCGGTGCTGCTCGACCGTCTCGACGCCCTCGGCGCAGACGCGCAGGCCGAGTGCGCGACCCAGATGGGCGATCGAATGGACCAGAATCGCCGATTCTCCTGTCGTCTCCATGTATTCCAGGAAGGAGCGGTCGATCTTGATCTTGTCGAAGGCAAAGCGGCGTAGATAGATCAGGCTCGAATAGCCGGTGCCGAAATCGTCCAGCGCGAGGCCGACGCCATGGCTGCGCAGATCCATCATCGCGGCCTCCGCCGCATCGGCGTCCTCGACGACGACGCCCTCGGTCAACTCCAGTTCGAGACGCGCCGGGTCGAAGCCGGTCTCCTCGAGGATGGCGATGACGTTGGCGACGAAATCCTTGTGGCGGAACTGGATCGGCGAGACGTTGACCGCGAGCTTGACGCCCTCCCAGCGCAAGGCTTCCGTGCAGGCGCGCCGCAGCACCCAGTCGCTCAGGGGCACTATCAGCCCGCGCTCCTCGGCGATGCCGACGAATTCGGAAGGCGGTACCAGGCCGTGTTCCGGGTGCGGCCAGCGCACCAGAGCCTCGACGCCGATGATCGACGATCCGTCGATCGAGACCTGCGGCTGGTAGTGCAGTACGAGCTGGTCGTCGGTGATCGCCTTGCGCAGATCCTCCTCGACCATGCGCTTGAGTTGCAGCGAGCGATTCATGTGCTCTTCGAAGAAGGAATAGCGGTTCCGGCCTTCGTTCTTGGATTGGTAGAGCGCGGTGTCGGCGAGCCGGAGCAGCAAGCCGCGGTCGCTGCCGTCCTGCGGTGCGAGCGCGATGCCGATCGAGCAGCCGATCGAGGTTTCCACTCCGAAGATGGTGAAAGGCTTGGTCAGGGCCTCAAGGATGCGTTCGCCCAGGGCGGCGCAGCCGGCCGGATCATGGATATTGGTCTGGATGATGCCGAATTCGTCGCCGCCAAGCCGCGCCACAGTGTCGCCCAGCCGCATGATGCCCAGAAGCCTGTCGGCGACCTGGCGGATCAGCTCGTCGCCGGCGGTGTGGCCATAGGTGTCGTTGACGGCCTTGAAGCGGTCGAGGTCGAGCAGCATGACCGCCAAGCTCGCGCCCGAGCGAGCAAGTTGGGCCAACTCCTGGTCGAGCCGGAGGTCGAAGGTGCGCCGGTTCGGCAGCAGCGAGAGCTCGTCCTGCCCGGCGAGGCGCTGGATCTGGCGTTCCCTGAGCGCGACCTGGCTTGCGGCGCCGCGCAACCTCTGGACGACATAGGCGAAGATAGCCGCGAAGAGCAGGCCGACCGCGACGAAGCTCCAGAAGAACTGGTGCAGCATGGCATCGCCCGGGCGCTCGGGCGCCCAGGTCAGCCAGGCCTTGACGGCGCCGTCGGGCGCCAGAACCTGGCGGCGCGACACCGGATCCTCAGGCATCCGCCCGGTCAGGCGGACATCGGCGACGCGGTAGCGATCAGCGATGTCACGCAGCACCGCGCTGGTCAATCGCCGGTAGCCGACGAGCTTCAGACTGCCGGGCCAGCGGGGGACCGCGGGCGTGGCTGCGGCCGCGAGATCGGCGACCAGGACGATGATGGCCTCTTGGCCGTCATGAATAATGAAGCTGACCGTCGGTTCGGCGATGTTCGTCGCCGGCGCAGTCGAGGCGGCCGAGCCTCCGGGAATGCGCTGGCTGAAATGCTTGAGCCCATTATAGCCGGTCTGGCCGGCCTGCGCGCCGGATTCGACGCCGGCGAGAACCCGGCCAGTGCCGGTCACGATATAAGCGCCGTCGAATTCCAGGAAGCGCGTGCTGAGGCGCGTGAAAGCGGATTGGAGCGTCGCGAGCGGATCATCGCTCGCGGAGAGGGCGGCCTGCAGTTCCCCGCTTGCCGCGAGGCTGTCGAGCCGCAAGCGGCGAAGCTTGAGCTGGCTGTCGATGGCCGCCTCGATGCGGTCGCGCTGGCGCATCGCCTCGAGCTTGTTGGCGTCGTTGGTGATCGCGAGCACGACGGCGACCAGGGCGGACAAGACCAGCAGGAACGCACAGCCGAGCGTCGCCACGGTGCTCTTGAGCATCCGCGCCGACGAGTCCGCGTTGGTCATCTTCGCGACGGCAGGCGCGCGCATCAGCTATCCGGAAAGGGCATCAGGACATGCATAATGCCAAGGGATTGTTGACATCCCGTTGCCGCGCGTGCGGATTCTTTGGGGTTTTTAACCGGCTGGCGGTCCATAGGGCGGTCGGGGTATCGCGGTGTGGGCCGCGCGCAACGCCGCCGACCAGCGCTCGCGCAGGTCGTGGAAATAGGGCTCGCCGGCTTCGATCCGGCGGTTGAGCTCGGGCTCGGCGGTGTCGCGGCGCAGCACGATCAGGTCGATCGGCAGGCCGACGCCGAGATTGGAGCGCATCGTCGAATCCATCGAGATCAGGCCGACCTTGAGCGCGTCGTAGAGATGCGTCTTGTAGGTCACAGCGCGGTCGAGGATCGGCTTGCCGTATTTGTGCTCGCCGATCTGGAGGAAGGGCGCATCCATGCCGCATTCGATGAAGTTGCCGGCGCCATAGACCATGAAAAGCCGCATAGGCTGGCCCATGATCTGGCCGCCGAACAGCATCGAGACGTCGAACTTCACGCCCGCTTCCTTCATGGCGTCGCCATCCATGTCCCTGACGGCGCGAATGGCGCGACCGACGAGCTGGGCGGCGCGGAACATCGTCGTCGCGTTGAGCAGGGTGTCCATCTCGCCGGTTTCGGGATTGGCCAGCCCCTCATGCAGCAGGCTGACCACCGACTGAGTCACGGAGAGGTTGCCCGCTGTCATCAACCCGAAGGTGCGCTCGCCCGGCGTGGAAAAGACATGCAGCTTGCGGAAGGTCGAGACGTCGTCGAGCCCCGCATTGGTGCGGGTGTCGGCGATCATCACCAGCCCGTCCTGCACGAGGATTCCGGCGCAATAGGTCACGAGGCGAGTCCTTGTCGTGGGATTGGCCGGGACGCGCCCGGCCGCTCCGTCATTGGTTGGCCTGGAAGCCGGCGGCCTGGCGCGCGCTGACGATCACGGAGAGGCGCTCACCGTCGCCGCCCTTGCGCGCCCCGCGCACCGGAGCGGCATCGGAATAGTCGAGGCCCGAGGCGATGCGCACATGGGTGTCGATCGGGCACAGGCCGTTGGCGCAATCGAAGCCGATCCAGCCATAATCGTCGAGATGGACCTCGGCCCAGGCATGGGCGCCGTTGGCATGGGGCAGGGACTGGCTTTCGGCGACATAGCCGGAGACGTAGCGCGCGGGCATGCCGAGATGGCGGGCGCAGGCCATGAAGACATGAGCGAGATCCTGCGCGATGCCCTCGCGCGCCGCGAAGGCGGCGGCGGCGCCGATCCCGGTGCGGTCGGCGGGCTCCAGACAGGTCATCTCTTCGTGCAGCGCGTCCATCAGGGCGTGCATCCTGGCAAGCGGCGTTCCGGCTTCGCGCGTCGTCTCCAGCGCGAAGCTGCGGAGCGCCTCGTCTGGCGCGCTCAGCAGCGTGTCACGGCGAAAAACCTCGGGCGGAACGCGCTCGATGCCGCCACGCACGACGCCGGCGAGGTCGGTGGTCTCGATCAGGCCACTGACCTGGATCGCCAGCGTCGCAATCGGGCCATCGGCCGAGAAGGTGTGAATCAGGTTGCCGTGAGGGTCCTGGCCGGCACGCAGGCGGCCATCGACCGTGGGCTCGATGCGCCAGGACATGACGTGCTGGCCGTCATGGTCGCGCGGAGTCAGCCGCAGGATCTGCGTGATGTGCCGGGCGGGCTCGGCATAGGCGTAAGCGATCGAGTGGGAAATCCGGATCCGCATGGCGTCGCTGGGTCTCGGGCGGTGGGGCGTGGACGGCCTCTCTTTAGCGGGCCATGCGGCTGGAAGCGAGCCCGAAGCCCGGTTTCATTGCAGATACTGCTCGATGATGGTGCCCCCAAGGCGATTATTCTCGGTGATGAAGTCCGAGATGAACTCGTGCAGCCCGTGCTGGAAGATGTCGTCGATGCGGGTGTTGTTGAGGTTGGCGAGCGTCTTGCGCGCCTGGCGCTGGGCCGGTCCCTGGCGGCCATAGGCGTCGCCGAGCGCGTCGAGGAAGCGCGAGATGTTCTCGTAGCAGCTCGCCAGCGAGCGCGGCATGCGCCGGTTCAGGATCAGGAGGTCGGCGATCAGCAGCGGCTTCACCGCCTCGCGATAGACCCAGTGATAGGCCGTCAGCGCCGAAACCTCGCGCAGGATCGTGGTCCACTGGAAATAGTCGAGCGAACCGCCGACCTGCTCGTTGTCCGGCAGCAGCACATGGTACTTCACGTCGAGGATGCGGGCCGTGTTGTCGGCGCGCTCGACATAGACGCCCAGGCGCGAAAACCAGTAGCCGTCGTCGCGCAGCATGGTGCGGTAGGCCGAGCCGTCGAAGACCAGCGAGACGTTTTTCACCCAGTCCAGGAAGCGCGCCAGTTCCTCACGGTCCATACGCTTCTTTTCGAAGCGTTGCAGTTCGAGCCAGGCGCCGTTCAGCGCGTCCCACATCTCCGAGGTCAACGCGGTGCGCACCGCGCGCGCATTGGAGCGGGCGAGCGCCAGGCAGTTGCGGATCGAGGAGTGGTTGTCGGGGTTGAAGGTCAGGAAGTCGCAGACATTGCGCTCATTGGCCTCGCCATAGGCCTTGGCGAAGGCCTCCTCGCAGCCGGCGGTCGAGACCGCGCTCTGCCATTCCGTGCCGGCGCCGCCATAGGCGTGGGGCAGGTTGGTCAATCGTGTCGTCGCATCGAGGATGCGGGCGAGGTACTCGGCCCGCTCGACATAGCGGGAGACCCAGTAAAGGCTGTCGGCTGTGCGCGAGAGCATGGTCAGTTCGGGCCTTTTCGTGGCGGGGCGCGGTGCGTCGGCGTTCCGTCCGGGATGAATGCCGCTGTTGATGTTATGCATCGAGCACCCAGGTGTCCTTGGTTCCGCCGCCCTGGCTGGAATTGACGACGAGCGAGCCTTCCTTCAGCGCGACGCGGGTGAGGCCGCCAGGCACGCAGGAGATGCCGTTGGCGCCCGAGAGCACATAGGGGCGCAAATCGACATGGCGTGGGGCCACGCCCGAGGCCACGAAGGTCGGGCAGGTCGAGAGGGCGAGGGTAGGCTGGGCGATGAAGCCCTCAGGGCTCGCCTTCAGCTTCTTACGGAAGGTCTCGATCTGCGCCTTGTTGGCGTGCGGGCCCACAAGCATGCCGTAGCCGCCGGAGCCGTTGACCTCCTTGACGACGAGCTTATCGAGATTGTCGAGCACATAGGCATTGGCCTCGGGCTCGCGGCAGCGCCAGGTCGGCACGTTCTTCAGGATCGGCTCCTCGCCGGTGAAGAACTTCACGATCTCGGGCATGTAGCTGTAGACCGCCTTGTCGTCGGCGACGCCGGTGCCGACCGCGTTGGCCAGCGTGACGTTGCCGGCCTTGTAGGCGCCGATCAGCCCGGGCACGCCGAGCACGGAATCGCCGCGGAAGACGAGCGGGTCGATGAAGTCGTCGTCGATGCGCCGGTAGATCACATCGACCCGCTTGGGCCCCTGCGTGGTGCGCATATAGACGACGTCGTCCTTGACCAGCAGGTCCGAGCCCTCGACCAGCTCGACGCCAAGCTTGTCGGCCAGGAAGGAGTGTTCGTAGAAGGCCGAATTGAACTGTCCGGGCGTCAGCAGGCAGATCGACGGGTCGGAGGGCGCGCTGCGCGGCGCGACCGAGCGCAGGGTCGCCAGCAACTGGTCGGGATAATTGTCGACGGGTGCGACGCGATGCGTGGCGAAGAGCTCCGGGAAGAGCCTGAGCATCACCTCGCGGTTCTCCATCATGTAGGAGACGCCTGAGGGCGTGCGCGCATTGTCCTCCAGGACATAGAAGGTATCGGCATCGACCCGGACCACGTCGATGCCGGCGATGTGGCAGTAGATGCCGTGCGGCACCTGAAAATCGACCATTTCGAGCTGGTAGCAGGCATTGCCATAGACCAGGTCGGGCGGGATGATCCCGGCCTTGAGGCATTCCTTGGGCCCGTAGACATCGGCCAGGAACATGTTCAGCGCGGTCACGCGCTGGCGCAGGCCCGCCTCGAGCTTGGTCCATTCCGGCTTGGTCAGGACCCGGGGAATGATGTCGAAGGGGATCAGACGCTCGGTCGACTCTTCGTCGCCATAGACGGCGAAGGTGATGCCGATGCGGCGGAAGAACAGTTCGGCCTGGCTGCGCCGCAGCGCCAGCGTTTCCGGCGGCGCTTCCTTCAGCCAGCGGTCGAGCTCAGCATAGGCCGGCCGTAAATCGGAGCCGGAGCCGGTCATTTCGTCGAACGCGACCATCGTAGGTGTTTTCCCCATTTCGGGCAGCCTATGCCTATTCGCGATCGTTCGGGAAGGGGGCGCATGGTCAGGGCTGCGTCGATGTCTGCCTAATCCTTGAGCAATTCCGGCGTTGGTGCGGCCGGTGCGCTTGTCGAGTCGTCAAAAGGGATGAGGCGCATCGCGCCGAGTTGGGCCGCAGTGGGCCTTCGACAGAATCGCCCGCTGCGGCGCGGCCCGCGTCAGAACCGGTCCGCCTGATCGTTTTCGAGCCACCGCCTCAGAGCGAAGGCGTCGTTCCGAGGCTCGTCGCGGAGCTAGCCGAGAAGCCCGGTCTGCTTGAGAATCGTTTTGACGGACGCTGCTTCCTCGGCGTTGAGGGAGCGTTGCGGCCGGGCCATCGTGTTGGTGTCGATGACGCCGAGAAGCTGCATTGCCGTTTTGAATGCGCCGACGCCGGCCGAGCCGGCGCTGGTGCGGCCGAGCGAGATCCAGACCATCTCGAACAGCCGGCAGAGCCGTTCCTGCTCCTGGCGAGCCTCGTCCCATTTACCGGCCTGGGTCAGCCGCCAGAGCTTGACGTAGCCCTTGGGGTCCACATTGGCGAGGCCGGGCACCACGCCCTGGGCGCCCATCAGCGCCGCGTTGTCGACCACAATCTCGGACCCCGTCATCGCGAAGAAATCGGGGATGTCCGCCAGGTCTTGTTTGACGAAGCGGAAATTGCCGTCGTCCCCGCTGGAATCCTTCAGGCCTGCCACGGTGCCTTCGCGGGCGAGCGTGACGGTCGTCTTGCGCTCAAGCTTGATGTGGACGCAGACGGGGATGTCATAGGCGATGACCGGGCGGTCGACCGCCTCGCGCACATAGCGGAAATGGTCGATGGTCTCGGCCTGGCTGGTGCGGGTGTAGAACGGGGCGGTCACGACCAGCGCGTCGGCGCCCGCGGATTGCGCGACCTTCGCATGCTGGATGACGCGGTCGGTCGTCGGGTCGATCACGCCGGCGAAGATCGGCACGCGGCCATTGTTGATCTTGACGGCGTGCTCGATGATCCTCGCGCGCTCGTCATTGTCGTGGAAGACGACTTCGCTGGTCGACCCCAGCACGAACAGGCCATCGACGCCGCCCTCGAGCAGATGCTCGATCACGCGGGTGAAGGATGGGTAGTCGACCTTGAAATCCAGGGTCAGGGGGGTGACGACCGGGGGAACCACACCGTGAAAACGTGTCATGGGCTGAGGCTTTCTCTGCTTGGATTACTCAAGGCTTGGATTACTCGAGCTCTGTGCGCGGATCGAAGGCGTCGCGGAGACCGTCGCCGATGAAGTTGATGGCGAGCACGGTCGCCACGAGCGCGGCGCCCGCCGGCATCCATTGCGAGGGGTGCAGCTCCAGCACCGCAGTCGAGCGCGCCGCCCTCAGCATGTTGCCCCAGCTCGCTTCGGGCGGAACGATGCCCATGCCAAGAAAGGAGAGGCCGGCTTCGAGGAGGATCGCATTGGCGAACTGCACGGTGGCGTAGACCACGAGGATGTCGAGCGAGTTCGGCAAGGCATGGCGGAAGAGCAGATGCCCGAGACCGGCGCCGAAGCCGCGGGAGGCGACGACGAAATCGCGTTCGCGAAGTTCCAGCAGGCGAGCCCGCACCATGCGCGACAGCACCGGCCAGGACAGGAGCGAGATCACGAAGATCGTCGGCAGGATGCCGGTGCCGGTGATCGAGGCGAGCACCAGCAGCAGGATGACCGGCGGCAGCGTCATGGCGAGATCGACGAAACGCATGATCGCACTATCGACGGCGCGCCCGCCAAAGGCGGCGAGCGCGCCGACGACAAAACCGATGAAAAGCGAGATCGCGACCGAGACGGACGCGATCAGCAGCGAGATCCGCCCGCCCTGCAGCAGGCGGGCCAGCGTATCGCGGCCGACGCCGTCGGTGCCGAGCCAATGGGCCATTGAGGGCCCGGAGTTCAGCGCCCGCAGATCGATGCTGTTGGGCGCATAGCGCCACCAGAGCGGATAGGTCAGCACCGCGAGCAGCACCGGCGCCAGGATGAGCAGGCCGGCAATCGCCGCTCCATTGCGGAAAAAGCGCCCGAGCGCGCGTTGCAGCGGGCTCCGGCTGCGCCTTTGCAGGGAAACGACGCTTGCGGCCATGGGCGTATCCGCGCTCATCAGCTCACCTGAATGCGCGGATCGACCGCCGCATAGGCAAGGTCTGTCAGGAGATTGACCAGGATGACGCCGACGCCGACCAAGAGCGTCGCGCCCATGATCACCGGGTAGTCGCGGGTCTCGACCGCCTTGACCATCAAGAGCCCCATGCCCGGCCAGTCGAAGACGCTTTCGATGAAGATCGCGCCACCGATGGCAATGCCGATGGTCGAGCCGATCAGGGTGATGACGGGTAGGATGGCGTTGCGCAGGGCGTGCCTGACGATCACCGCGAATTCGCCGACGCCCTTGGCCCGGGCCGTGCGCAGATAATCCTGGTTCAACACCTCGATCAGCGAGGAGCGCATGTAGCGCATGAACAGCGCGGAATAGACGAGCGCGAGCAAAGAGGCGGGCAGGATGAGGTGGGCCAGCAGATCCGAGAGCGAGAAGGGTGCGCCCGGCGTCAGCATCCCGCCCGAGGGAGCCCAGCGCAGCACCACTGCAAAGACGTAGAGGCCGAGCAGAGCGTTGAGGAAGGCCGGGGTCGAGATGGCGAGGAAGGCGAGGACGCCGAGGCCGAGATCGATGACGGAGTTGCGCTTGACCGCACTGATGACGCCGGCGGCAATGCCCAGCACGATCGCCATGGCCAGGCCGGTCAGCATCAGCAGCAGCGTCGGCCCGGTGCGCTCCATCAGAAGCGGCAGTACGCGTACGCCGGCCCGGTCGATCGAGTAACCGAGATCGCCGCCAAGCGCCGCGCGCAGCCAGGCGAAATATTGCACTGGCCAGGGCTGGTCGAGCCCGAGCCGTTGGCGCAGCGCGTCCATCTCGACCTGGCTCAGCGGGGCCAGCGGATTGAGATAGGCATCGATCGGGTCACCCGGCGCCAGGCGCAGTAGCACGAAGACCATGATGCTGAGCGCAATCAGCATCGTCAGGCCGGCGGCGAGCCGTTTCAGATAGAAGCCAAGCATGGTTCACGCCGTCGTCGAGGGGAGCTCAGGGCGCGATCGACCATTTCTCCGGCGTGGCCGCGAACGGCCCGCCACCCGGCGCCGGTGTCCAGACGAAGTCCTTGAGCTTGACCGAGGCGACGCCGTAGCGGTTGGCGACCCACATCGTGCCCCAGGGCAGCGTCTTGTTCATGACGGCGCAGACGTCCTGGTATTTTGTCGTCGCCTTGGCCTGGTCGGTCTCGGCGACGGCGGTGTTCAGCGCGGCATTGAGTTCGGGAATCTTGATCTGCAGGAAGTTCTGGCCGACGGGCGGGATCTGGCTCTCGTTCAGACCGAGATTGAGCGTTCCGGGATCGGGGCCATTCTGCAGCCCGGCATAGACCAGCGGGAAATCGGCTGGGTTTGGCGTCCGGGACATGACGATGCCGTTATAGCCCGCCGAATCCAATGCGCGCGGCACGACATTGATGCCGACCTGGGCGAGCATGGCCTGGACCGCGGCCATGACGTTGGCGGTCAGCGGGTTGTTGTAATAGGTGATCCAGGAGATCGGCTTGGCGCCGTTGATCTTGTCCCAGCCGGCCTCCTTGAGCAGCCGCGTCGCCTTGGCCGGGTCATAGGCATATTCGTCGAGCGCCTTCGGGATCAGGCTTCCCTCGACATAGCCGCAATCGGCCTTCTTGGCGGCGCCCTTGTAGAGACTGTCGATGATCGTGTTGCGGTCAATCGCATGCATCACCGCCTGGCGGACGCGGATGTCGTTCCAGAGCGGCAGCTGGTTGTTGAAGCCGATATAGTTGGCGACGTAGGAGGCGCCTTCGATGATGGCGTAGTCCTTGTTGCCCTTGAAGGTCGGGACGTCGTCGGACTCGATATAGGTGAACTGGATTTCGCCGGCCCGCAGCGCCGAGATCGCCGCGGCTGCATTGGCGAAGTAGCGGTTGATCAACCGGTCGACCTTGGGCTTGCCGCCGCGATAGGTTTCGTTGGCGGCGAGTTCGACGAAGCGGTCGGTCTCGTAGCGCACGAATTTGAACGGGCCGGTGCCGATCGGCTTGGTCGACCACATCGCGTTCTTCGCCATGTCTTCCGGTGCTATTGCTGCGAGCGCATGCGCCGGCAGGATCATCATCTTGGTCAAGCTGACGATCAGGGCGTTGTCGGGCCGCGACAGCTTGACGACGACGGTGCGCGGGTCCTTGACCTCGACGCTGTCGACGGCGGACAGCCGCGCCGACAGCAGGCTCGCGGTCTTCGGGTTCTTGTTGAGCTCGATGGTGAACTTCACATCGGCAGCGGTGAACTTCTGGCCGTCATGCCAGCTTTCTTCCGTCAGTTTGAAGGTATAGCTCAGCTTGTCCTGGCTGATCTCCCAGCTCGCCGCCAGTGCCGGCACGAGCTTGGTCAGGCCGGCATCATAAGTGACCAGCGGCTCGAAATAAGTGTTCAGCCAAGTATAGCCGGCGGGCGCCGTCATCGGGTTGAAATTGCCCTGCAGGCCGCCGGGGCCGACGTCGAAGCCGCCGGTGATCGTCTTCATCTGGGCGAAAGCCGGCGTCATCATCGTGCCGGCCAGCAACACAGCGCCGATCAGCGCCTTACGATACATCCTCATGGTCATGGTAACCTCCCATTAGCTCGCCTTGCTGGCTGCTATTATTTTTGAGATGCCGTGATAGTGGTGGTCGAGGCGCTCGCGCGCCGTTTCGGCGTCGCGCGCTGCGACAGCTTCGACGATCTCGTGGTGATCGCGCCAGGTGGCGACGGGATCGCGGTTTTCGAGATTGAAGAAGTCCGAGGCTTTGACGAAGGCCTGCCAGAAGATGTCGAGCAGCTTCAGTAGGAGCTGATTGTTCTGGCAGCGGAACAAGGTGCGGTGGAAGCGCCGGTCCTCCTCCAGGAAGCTTTTGCCCGCATCGACGCTCGCCTTCATCTGGGCCGTGATGGCGCGCAGTTCGGCGATGTCGTCGGCGCCGATCACCTCCACCGTCCTGCCGATCAGCGCGCCTTCCAGCGCGCGGCGAATGGTCAGGAGCTCCTCGAAATCGTCGAGCCGGCCACGCAGACCGAAGGCGAGGTTGTCGAGCAGCGGGGCGAAGGAGAAGTCGCTGACGAAGATGCCGATGCCGCGCCTGGTCTCGACGATGCCGACGGATTCCAGCGCCTTGACCGCCTCGCGCACCGAATTGCGACTGACGCCAAGCTGTTGGGCGAGGTCGTTCTCCGGCGGAAGCGGACTGCCCGGAGGCAGACCGCTCTCGTCGATATAGGCCTTGACGCTTTCGAGCACCGAGACGTGCAGCGATTGCGGTTTCACCAGAGGCTTGATCGTCCGGTTCACGGGCCTTCGACCTCGTCATGGGTGGCGCGCGGGGTGCCTTCTCCGAGCACTGGCGGATGCCGTCCATTGGTTGATCGATATTTACTTGTAGGATATCCCTTAAGTCAACAAGCCGGCGAGACGGGAAACGAAGATGGCCGGGAAGCTCGAACGAGCGGGCAGGTGGGGCAAATTGCGCGGCAATTGGGCGACGCTGCTGCTGCCGATCGCGCCCGACGGCGCCATCGATCTGTCGGGGTTGGCCGACGAGATCGACGTTCTGATCGCTGCCAAGGTCGATGGCATCTATTCGAACGGCACCGCGGGCGAGTGCTGCAACCAGACCGAGGCCGAATTCGACGCAATCCAGCGCATCCTGGCCGAACGCTGCAGCCGGTCGAGGACTCCTTTCGTCATCGGCGCCTGCCAGCCCGATCCGAGCCTGGCGCTCGACCGGCTGCGCCGGGCCGTTGCGCATGCGCCCGATGGAATCCAGGTGATCCTGCCGGATTGGTGGCCGGTCACCGATCCCGAGGCCGTGGACTTCCTGCAGATGGCGGCCGAGGCGGCGGGAGACATTCCGCTCGTGCTCTACAATCCGCCGCATGCGAAGCGCGTGCTGTCGCCGGCCACGCTGGCCGCCGTGCTGAAACAGGTGCCCGGGGTCGTCGGTGTCAAGCTGGCCGACGGCGATGCTGACTGGTACGCGGCGGCCGACAAGCATCTGCGGGATTGGGCGCTGTATGTGCCGGGCCACCATCTCGCGACCGGGGTTAAGGCTGGCGTCGCGGCCGGGGCCTTCTCCAATGTCGCCTGCCTCAGCCCGCGCGGCGCGCAGCTATGGACCGAGATGATGCGGACAGACATTGCAGGGGCATGCGAGATCGAGCAGCGCATCTGCGAATTCATGGACGCGCATATCCTGCCGTTCCGGCGCGACCATGGCTATTCCAACGCCGCCCTCGACAAGCTGCTCGCCGCGATCGGCAACTGGGCGCCCCTTAGTCCGCGCCTGCGCCGGCCCTATCGCTGGATCGAGGCAGCCGAGGCCGAGCGGCTGAGGCCGATCGCGCGGCGCATGATGCCGGAGATCATGGACGCGCGCTGAGCCAGGCCATGTGTTGCCGTGGTCGAAACGGCGGCCGTTGTCGAAACGAGGGAGCCCGATGCCTGAGATCACCAGAGTTCGCTGCGTCCTCTTGAGTTCGCCCTATGCCGATGCGGATGAGCGCGAGATCAAGGCCTGTTTCCCGAACGGGCCGAAGCGCACGATCGGCATGGTCGAGGTGACGCTGGACAATGGCGTGACCGGCATCGGCGAAGGCTATCTCGCCGTGTTCGCGCCGCTGGTCTTCAAATCGATCGTCGATCTCTGCACGCCGCTGATGCTAGGCAAGGACGGCTTCGACATTCCACGGCGGGTCAAGGATCTGCGCTCGCTGTGCGATTACTGGTCGCTCCAGGGCGCGGCGCGCCATGTCATCAGCGCGTTCGAGGCCGCGTTGCAGGACGCCAGGGGCAAGAGCCTCGGCGTGCCCGTCTATGAGCTGCTCGGCGGCGCGAAACGCGACTCGATCCAGATCTATGGCAGTGGCGGCTGCTGCGATGCCAAGCACCAGTTCATCCGCGAGCTCGACCTGCTGAGCGCGAAGGGCATCGGCATCTACAAGATCCGCTCGCTCAAGCACGACATCTGGCGCACCGTCTGGGCGCTGGAGGAAGCGGCCAGGCGCGGCATTCGCGTGGCCGTGGACATGTGCCAGAATCTGGCCGATCCGCCGCAGCCCGTGGATGATGTCGTCGCCTTCGTCGAGGCCGTGCATGCCAGGACGGAGCAGCGCATGCTGTTCCTCGAAGAGGCCGTCGGTCCCGACAGCCCCGAGGCGTTCCGCGCGCTGCGCCAGCGCATCGACGTTCCTGTCTGCGGCGGCGAGATCATCACGACGCCGAAAGAGATGATCGAGCGCATGCGCGTCGGCGCCTATGCCTTCGTCCAGCCCGACGCCTCCGTGATCGGCGGCGTCAGCGCGGTGATGGAGATCTTCACTGTGGCCGACGCGCTCAAGATCGATGTCGTCGTGCATGCCTGGGGCGGAGCGGCCGCGATCATGGCGAATTACCATGCCGCCTTTGCCGGCGGCGGCGGGCTGGTGGAATTCCCGATGCTCGATTTCCCGCTCGGCCGCGAGATGATCGGCGATCAGGGGCGGATCGAAAAAGGCCGCCTGCTGCGCCCCACCGCGCCGGGCCTCGGCCTGACCCTGACCCCCGAGATGGAAGCGCGCTATCCCTTCGACGGGAGCGCCGTCTATAGCTGCGTCCTGAACGATTGGGATCCACCGCCGGACGACCACTGGAAACCTTGATGCGCGCCTAATGGGTGGCTCGGCGCATCAGCTAGCCCAGCGAGTGACCGTTCTCGCGCGCATTTCGCGGGAGAGTGCAGTGCCAGCCTGCAAAACGAAGGCATTAGCAATATCGATTATTTGAATTAGATATTATTATAATACCTTTGGACCTTCCTGCGCTGTGATTTGATGACTCGACCGGGGCTCGGCTCGCCCAGCCCCCGGAGATCGTCACGGCAAGCAGGTTTCCCATGTCCAAAGATGTCGCGGCCATCAAAGCCGAACTTTGCCAGATGATCGACGAAAGGCGCGACGAGATCATCGCCTTGCTCCAGCGGTTCCTTCAGATCAAAAGCGTCAACCCGCCAGGTGACATGCGCGAGACGGCTGATTTCGTCCGCAGCATCCTCGACGAATTCGGAAGCCCGCACAGGACTGTCGCTCTCAGGGACGACATGCCGAATATCATCGGCCGCTGGGACGCGCCCAGACCAGGCCGTCATCTCGTCTTGAACGGGCATATGGACGTCTTCCCCGTCACCAATGAACGCTTGTGGGACGCCGCTATCGTCGATGGCAAGATCATGGGCCGCGGCGCCTCCGACATGAAGACAGGGACGCTCGCCTCGATCCTGACCTATTGCTATCTCTATCCCTATAGCGAGCATCTCAGCGGCGCCTTGACCCTGACGGTCGTCTCCGACGAGCAGTCCGGTGGACGATACGGCACGAAATATCTGTTCGATGAATTCGCCGATGAAATCGCCGGAGATTGCTGCCTAAACGGCGAGCCCAGCGGGCTGGCCAATCTGCGCTTCACGGAGAAGGGAACCCTGCGCTTCCAGCTTTCCGCCAGGAGCGCGGGAGGGCATGGCGGCTATCCGCATCGCGCGCCCAACCCAATCGAGGCGATCTGCAAGCTCGTCGCTGCGATCTATGAGCGCTACCATCTCAAGCTCGCGACCTTGCCTCCCGAGATCGATGCGGTCCTGACATCGCCTGAAACGATCGCTGCGGCGGATGCCAATCTCGGCAAGGGCGCAGGCGATATCGCGCGCCGCATCACCGTCAATGTCGGCATCATCGAGGGCGGACAGAAGGCGACGCAGATTCCCACCGGATGCAGCACGCATCTCGACATCCGCGTACCGATCGGCTCCGACCGCGACGTCATCCGACGCGATCTCGAAACGCTGGCTTCAGAGCATGGCTGCGAGATGGTCGTGAACGAGGACCACAGCTATCCCGCGAGCATGACCGATCCGTTCGGCGAGATGGCGACGATTCTGCGCGGCAACATCAAATCCCTGCTCGGGCATGACGCGCCGCCGGTTTCAAGCCTCGGGGGTACCGACACGCGCTATTGGCGCTGGCGCAAAATCCCCGCGATCATCTGCGGCCCTTCGCCGATCAGCATGGGACGCGATGACGAGCACGTCACCATCGACGAGGCCATCGCCGTGCTCAAACTGCAGGTGATGTGCGTCCTGGACTATCTCGGCAATACGGGCGCCGCGTTGTCCCAAAACACCAGCCAAAACATCAGCTCCGATCCGCGCCCGGCGTAACGCGCCGTTTGACGCAGCGCGCGGCATACACATCGGCGCCGAGCAAAAAAGGCCGAGGGGACAACGTAATGAAGCCGATGACGCGCAGATTCGAGCCGACCCAGGCGCTGCATCAGCAGGCGCGGCTTCACGGCCGAAGGGGAGGGTGACGCATGCCGCCTTCCAACACGGGCCCCGCCGGGGGCAGCGCGATCTCCGCTCTACAGTCCGCCTTGCCGGCTGACGCCTACAAGATCGCCCATTACACGATCGTGCCCCGGCGCCATTATGGCCGGATCCTCGCCACCGTCGCGATCCTCGCGGTCCTGGCGGTGCTGATCCGGGCCTTTGCCGTCGGCGATATCGAGTGGCGCTATGTCGGCCTGTTTCTGACGGCGCCGGCCATCATGACCGGGCTTGCCAACACCATCCTGCTCGCGATCTGCGCCATGCTGCTGGGGGTCGTTCTCGGCGTGCTCTTCGCCGTGATGCGCCTCTCGAAGAACCCCGTCCTGAGCACCGTGGCGAAGCTCTATGTCTGGCTGTTTCGCGGCGCGCCGGCGCTGCTGCAGTTGCTGATCTGGTTCAACCTGGCTCTGATCTTCCCCCGGATCGCTTTCCCCGGTCTCTTCGACCTGCGCACGGTCGATGTGATGACGCCGTTCGTCGCCGGATTGCTCGGCCTGGGCATCCAGCAGGGCGCCTACACATCCGAGGTCGTCCGAGCGGGCCTCCTCTCCGTCGATCGCGGCCAATATGAAGCAGCCCAGGCGATCGGCATGACCCGCCTGCGGATGCTGAGGCGCATCGTGATGCCGCAAGCGATGCGCGTCATCGTTCCGCCCGTCGGCAACGAGTTCATCGGAATGGTGAAGCTGACCTCGCTGGCGAGCGTGATCCAGTACTCTGAAATGCTCCATGCCGCGCAGACGATCTACTACGCGAATTCCCGCGTGCTCGAACTCCTGATCGTCGCGAGCATCTGGTACCTCGTCATCGTCTCGGTGCTGAGTTTCGGCCAGAGCTTCGTCGAGCGCTATTTCGGGCGCGGCGTCGCCGCCGTCCGCCACGGCTTGTGACGGGAGGCGCGAGATGAACTCCCCCTCAACCAGTCCCATCGTCCGGGCAATCGACGTCTGCAAGCGCTTCGGCAATTTCGACGCTCTCAAAAACGTCAATCTGGAGGTCGATGCCGGCGAAGTCGTCTGCATCATCGGCCCGTCCGGTTCAGGCAAGAGCACGCTTCTGCGCTGCATCAATCAGCTCGAACAGATCGATGGCGGTGCCATCTGGGTCAATGCGGAACTGATCGGCTATCGCCGCGAAGGGACCAAACTCTATCATCTGACGGACGCCGAGATCGCCCGGCAGCGGCAATGCGTGGGCATGGTCTTCCAGCGCTTCAACCTGTTCCCTCACTTCACGGCGCTGGAAAACGTCACGGAAGGCCCGGTGCAGGTCCTGGGCGAGCCGTTGAAGCAGGCCCAGGCACGTGGTCGGGCATTGCTTGCCCAGGTCGGCCTGGCCGACAAGGAAAACGCCTATCCATCCGAATTGTCGGGCGGGCAGCAACAGCGTGTGGCGATCGCGCGCGGTCTCGCCATGCGACCGGAGATCATGCTGTTCGACGAGCCGACCTCGGCCCTCGACCCGGAACTCGTCGGCGACGTCCTGTCCGTGATGAAGGACCTCGCCACGAGCGGCATGACCATGGTCGTGGTGACGCATGAGCTCGGCTTCGCGCGCGAGGTCGCCGACCGCATCGTCTTCATGGATCAGGGCGAGATCATCGAGGTCGGCCTCGCCCAGGACCTGCTGTCCTCGCCACGCCAAAAACGCACCCAGGATTTCATCTCGGCGGTGCGCGCCTGAGCTGCCTCGAGATCATCAACGACAATAAAGGAGTGGGACAATGAAATTCGCCGTCATCGCCACGGGAGCCCTGCTGGTGCTCAGCGCCACTGCGGCTCATGCCCAAGCCCTGCCCGAGAAATATAAAAGCGCGGGGAAGATCGTCATCGGCACGACGCCGAACTACCCGCCCGTGACGTTCAAGGATCCGGCGACCAACCAGCTCACCGGCTACGATATCGAAATCGGCAATGCCATCGGCGAGAAGCTGGGCATCAAGATCGAATGGCAGGACACCAGCTTCGAGCAGATGATCAGCGGGGTCACGACCGACCGGATCGATCTCATCCTCGGCGGGATGAACGATCTCCCCGCCCGCCGCGAGACGGTCGATTTCATCGACTATATGAAGTCCGGGGTCCAGTTCTTCGTCCAGCACAAGCGCTCGGGCGAATTCAAGGAGGCCACCGACCTCTGCGGCAAGACGGTGGGGGCGAGCCGCCGCACGAACTTTCCCAAGGATATCGATGCCTGGAGCCAGGAGTGGTGCGTCAAGGCCGGCAAGCCTGCAATCAAGGTGCTGGGTACGGAAGGTTCAGCCGATGCGCGGGCACAGCTCCGACAGGGCCGCATCGATGCCGGCGCCCAGGGTAATGAGAGCCTTCCCTACCTGATGAAGCTCGACCCCGATACCTACAAGCTCCTCGGAACTCCCTTTGCCATCACCTACCAAGGCATCGGGGTGGCGAAAAAGAATGGCGCCTTGCGCGATGCCGTCGCGGGCGCACTCAAGGCGATGCTGACTGATGGGACCTACAACAAGATCGTCGCCAAATATGAGGTGCAGCCCAGCGCGATCACCGAGGTTTCCATCAATGAAGTGCCGTTGAAGTAACCGGTTACAGGCTTGCGGGATTGCTGTCCCGCAGGCTGCCTTCCCGGCACGTCAACCGCGAGGCTGCTCGAAGACGTGGAACTGATCACCCATCCACGGAGCAATGGCGTGCAGGCTGGGCGCAATCTTGTCCCGAAGCAGGACGTGAAGAACATGGGCGACCTCTTGCGGAATCGCGCCGAGTTCGGATTTCCGGGAATATAGGTCAATACGCCGGCGTATCTTGATGCCCGGCAGTGGCAGCAGCCGCACCCCGGTCATGCGTTCCTTCGTCTGCAGCGCCATCAGCGGCGTGGTGATCGACCAGCCGAGACCCGCCGACACCATGGTTGCGATGGTGTCGGCCGTATCGCTCTCGAACTCGCGGGGAAACTCCAGCCGCAACTGCCGGATCACCTGCTCGACCTGGCGGCCTGCACTCGTGCGATGGGTATGCCGAATGAAATTGCGACCCTTGAGATCGGCCAAAGACCGGACCTCGATATCCCATTCGGCAGGCAGCGCCAGGGCGTAGGGCTCGATCAGGAGCGGAATCGTGATGGCCGCATCGACTTCCCTGAGAAGATCGACGCCGATGAGGATGTCGATTTCACGAGCCTGGAACTGTTCCTCGCTGATGCCCCGCATGTTCGCAAACAGCGAGCACCGTTTGACGCTCTTGCCCAGTTCCCGGACGAAATCTGGCCCGAGCGTCGTGGTCAGCGAGGCGACCATCGAGATCCGCAAGGTCGGGATCACATGGTGGGCGGAGGATTTGACAGCCGTCTCAAGCTCGCGGGCCTGCTCCAGCAAGTCATGCGCCTTTTCCATGAGCAACCGGCCAGCCGTCGTCGCCTGTACGGGCCGGATGTCGCGGTCGAGCAGGGTGACACCCATGGCTTTTTCGAGATTGGCCACAACCTGCGACACCGCCGATTGCGTCAATCCGACCCGCCGCGCGCCCTTTGTCAGGCTACCGGTGGCGACGACCGTTCGAAAGATCTCCAATTGCCAAAGATCAAATCCCAGCTTCTGCGACGTCGTCATGTGTCTCGATCTGAGCGGTCTGGCAGGCATCCGATGATAGAGGCTTCCCGCCCAGGCTTACAGCGGGAGTTTTTTGCCCTTGCCGGCCGGTGTCCTGCGTCATGACGAGGGACGCCGGCACTGTCGAGAGCTGGCGTCATGTCGCGTGTCGGGCCGCCTACATGCCCAGGCGATCGCGGGCGACAGTCAGGCGAATTGACAATCCCTCCGGCCTCCAGTCGCGAAGGATTTCGCCGCCAAGTTGCCCCTTTACGGTGGCCCTTGCGAGAAGAGTGCCGAAACCGTCGCCGTCGCTTGACTGCTCCGCGGCTGGCTCGCCGCTTTCGATCCAGGCAAGGGTGAACTGGTCGTCATCCTCCTCGCCGACGATGTCCACGTGGCCTTCGGGAGATGACAGCGCCAGGTCGAGCCGCGGCAGAGTATGGAGCTCCACGCGATCGTCCCTGCCATTCCTGCTGCCATCGCCCGACGGGCGAGGGAGATGTACAAAACGCGTGTAACCGAGTTCGAAAAGGAGGTGGGATCAGCTTAGCTCACCGCCCACGGAACCGGCCGCGAGCCAGTTTGCGTTCCCGCTCCCTGGGGAGACCAGAAATTTTGGAACGCTCGCTCCCGAGGGCCGTTCATGTCTCAGCGCAAAAGCGGGGCGGCTGTGTTCGAGAATTTCAAACTCGACTTTATTGAAACGCCCGAAGCGACATTGCGCGTCCGCTACGGCGGAGCCGGGCCGCCCGTGCTGCTACTGCACGGACATCCACGCACCCACACGACCTGGCATCGTGTCGCGCCTATTCTCGCGCGGACCCACACGGTCGTTTGCCCGGATCTGAGAGGTTTTGGCCAGTCAGATAAACCTCCGGATAGCGCCGATCATTCCGGTTCGTCAAAGCGCGCCAAGGCTCGCGATTGCATCGCCCTGATGAGGTCGTTGGGCTTTGACCGCTTTGCTCTGGTTGGCCACGATCGTGGCTCGTACACCGCCTTCCGCATGGCGATGGACCACCCGGAATCGGTCAGCTCTCTCGCCATTCTCGATGGCGTCCCGATTATCGAGGCCCTGGAACGCTGCACCGAACGATTTGCGCGCCAATGGTGGCACTGGTTCTTCTTTGCGCAGCCTGACAAGCCGGAGCGGGCCATTCTCGCTGATCCCGACGCTTGGTATGGCGGCTCGCCGGAGGCCATGGGCATCGAGAATTTTGCTGACTTCCAACGCGCGATCCGCGACCCCGAGACGGTGCATGGCATGATCGAAGACTATCGAGCTGGTCTCGGCATTGATCGCGCGCATGACGAAGAGGATCGCCGCCAAGGGAAGGTCCTGAGATGTCCGGTATTGAGCCTATGGTCGCTGCGCGACGATCTGGAGGATGTATACGGTGATGTACTGGCGGTCTGGAGGCCCTGGGCGCCGGACCTGCGCGGCCATGGCATCGATAGCGGGCATCACATGGCCGAGGAGGCGCCTGATCGGCTGGCGGCGGAGTTGCTCCGCTTCATGCGCACCGACAGGCCAGGACCGTAGCGCGTATCGAGAGCTGTGCCTTGATATCTGCGTGCCGACATCCATATACCATCCGTATGGATGGTATATGGATGAAACATGAAAACGCCCGATAGCGAAAAACTGACCCTGAATCTGGGCTTCGTGGACCTTGGCCGTATCGACCTCCTAGTCAGGGATGGCTTTTACTCGAACCGCTCGGATTTCATTCGCACGGCGATCCGTAACCAGCTTTCGACGCATGCCGAGGTCGCGGAGAAAGCCACGACGCGGCTGGCTCTCGAACTTGGACTGCGAACTTTCACCCGGCAGGATCTGGAGGCGGTCATCGCCGCCGGTGAACGCCTTGAGATCCGGGTTCTGGGCCTGGCTATCATCGCAAACGACGTCTCTCCGAAGCTTGCCAGAGACGCCATCGCCTCCCTGACGGTTCTCGGCGCGCTGCATGCTGCTCCCGAGATCAAGGCCGCTTTGGCCGACCGCCTGACATGACACAAAGGACATTTCCCATGAACCCGCGCTTTCACGCCGCTATCGGCGAAGCCATGAGCCGCCTCCGAACGGCCGACGTCGCGGGCGCAACGGCTGCGGTGCAGCGCGCGCTCTCCGGCGAGGCCCCGCAAGGACAACGGCGCGCCGAAGACGGCAAGGCAAGCGCGGTCGGGTTCAAGGCTCCTCTCCCGCGCCGGCTTGGTGATGTCCTGCGAACACTTCGCAACGAGCGAGGTCAGTTCGAGCACGCCGCAGCGGAGACCAAGCGCGGTCCTGATGCCTCAGACGATGACGAGCGCTTTTGCCAACGCAACTTTCAGGCTGCGGCCGGATCGGTGACGTACAAACTTTACATACCAGCGGGCCATGCCGAGCGGGAACTGGCGCTGGTCATGATGCTGCATGGCTGCACGCAGGACCCGGACGATTTTGCGCGCGGGACGCGGATGAACGCACTGGCCGACGAATTCGGCTTGATCGTCGCCTATCCGCACCAACCGCGATCGGCCAACGCGCAAGGCTGTTGGCAATGGTTCGATACACGTCATCAGAGGCGTGGTTCAGGCGAGCCCGCGGTACTGGCGGGCCTGGCCCAGGAACTGGCCGCAGACTTCAAGATCGATGGCAAGCGGGTCTTCGTTGCGGGTCTGTCGGCAGGTGGCGCAATGGCGGATGTGCTGTCTGCGACCTATCCCGACGTCTTTTCCGCGGCCGGCATTCATTCGGGCCTGCCGCATGGGGCAGCCAGCGACGTCATGTCGGCATTCGCCGCAATGAAGGGCTCCTCGAAAGCGGCCTATCAGGCGCGAGAAATGGCTGGCAGAAAGATCATCTTCCACGGCGACGCCGATGTCACGGTCAACCCGTCAAATGGCAAGATGCTGTTCGACGGAGCGCAGTCTCGCCATGGGAAGCTGCCGGAGGTCACGACCGATGGCATCGTAAACGGCAAACGCGTCACCCGGACGTTGCTCGGCCCGGCAACCGGTCCCGCGATCGCCGAGTATTGGATCGTTCATGGCAGTGGCCACGCCTGGTCGGGCGGTGACAATAAAGGGAGCTTTGCAGACGCAACAGGCCCCGATGCCTCGCGTGAGATGATCCGATTTTTCCTCCAAAGTTGAGGAGAGACCGGGGGAATGCAAAAGGCAGGCGGAGCGCTTATCGAGGGCTGATCCGAACCGGCGTCGCATATTGGACCTTTCCGGCCGAGGGGACGGTGGTTGCGCGCTGGCCTAGAGCGGTTTCCGATCCAACTGGATCGTTCAACAGCTCTAGCCCCTTGTTTTAACGCGTTTTCTTCACGCGAACCGGTAGCCACTTCGCTCGAAAACGCTCTAAGCATCACCGTCGGCATCGGCCTTATCGCGAGCGCTGCCCTGCGTTATCCAATCCTCAGAGGCCGAGTCGGCTTCCGCGACGCGGCGAGCAACCTGGTCAGACGCGCTCGCTTATTCGACCGTCCATTGGCAGATTCGAAAGTCGCGCGAGCGCTTCCGCATGTCGAGGTGGAGGTGATCTTTATGGGCGCTGTCAGATCCCGGCCCGAGAACGGTCGTAAATCTTGCGCACGCGCTCTTGCTGATCGCGCCACGCATCGACAGCGTCGCCGCGTCGCGGCCAGCCAGCGGGATGATGCGCCCGTCCTGCATTTTCAACGCGCTGACATCCAGCGCGTTGCCGCTGGCGTGCTCACTGATCGGAGCGCCCGCGACACCGTTGCGTGGACGACAGGCATGTCCACCGACACCGGCCAGAGTGGCGAGCTTGGCGTTCTCACCTGCGGCTATCTCCGAGAGGTCGTCGCGAATCCATGCCAGGACTTCGAGCGCAAACGAGCAGCGGACCGTGATCGCGCTGTCCAGCTCGACTTTGGATCCGTCCGGCCTGTCGATACGCTCGAACGTGACCGGATCGTCGATACCGCAGTCGCCGGAGCTGCTGGCTGGTGCCGGGGAAAGTGCTACGCCACCGCGCTCCTTGAACGTCCCGACGCAGGCTGATGGGCCCGGTGATTTCTCCGATAGTTCCGCCTGCGAGGGCGTGGAGGCGGCCTTCGCCTTCGGGTCAGGTGCGAACTCGGCCGGGCGCCGCGGCGGCAGGGGCATGATTATCAAGGTTCGCGTCGGGCGCGCTGATCGTTTCGCCCCAACGGCACGATCCGGAGCGGCCGGCGCAGACGAGGCCGGTACCAGACTCATGAGCAAGGCGACCGAGATTGCGACGGCCTGCCAATATCGGCTCTGGACACGCACGCATTCAGTCCACGAAGCGCACCGGCACGCCCGGCTTCACCAGGTCGGCGAGTTCCTCCGCATCCCAGTTCGTCAGCCTTACACAGCCATGCGACGTCGTCTTGCTGACCTGCGAGGGTTCGGGGGTGCCGTGAATTCCGTACGTCGGCTTGGACAGCGCAATCCAGATCGTGCCGACCGGGCCATTGGGGCCGGGTGGGAGCACGAGGGTCTCGGTGTTCTTGCCCTGCTGGAAGTTTTTTTCGGGATCGTAGGTGTAGTTCGGATTCCTTGCCACCCTCTCGACCGTGTATTCGCCCGTAGGAGACGGGGTGTTCTCGCTGCCGATGGTGGCCGGATAACTCGCCAGAACCTTGTCATCCGCGGCGAAGACGACAACCATTCCGGTGCTCTTGACCGCGTCGATCCGTTGGGCGCTGCCCTTCTCGAGCGAGCGTCCGGCCGAGACCACGAAGAGGCTCTCGCCTGGCGCCGAGAAAGCCGCGCCGGGATTGAGGGCCCTCAAAAGCTTCTCGCTCATGTGAAAGCGCTCTCCCAGCATCTCCTCGGGGCTCGTGTAGGAGAGGCGCTTCATCCTGGCCTGCTTGGCATAGTCGCGCGGTATGGCGTCGGCGAAGTCGTACGCTGCGTCCTTTTCCGAGAGCTTGTACTCGGTCACGACATCGTTGGCGCTGTCGCCACCAAGGCCGAGCCAGGCGAGCTCATCTATCTCATCGCCGCCGCCAAGGTTCGCCTGACGTCGGAACTGCGCAACGGCCTTGCGAAAGTTCTCACCGTCGCCACCGTCGATGACACCTGGCGATATGCTGCGACGACTGAGCAGCACCTGGGCCTTGACGATAAAGGGATCCGGTCCCGCCTCCGACTGGCGCTGCCGGTCGGAGAACGTCACCTGGTTAATCTGATCAGCAGTGAGTGCGAGAACTGAGTTTGTTCTGAGCCCCAGAACCACCGCCAGCATCGCCATGCATAGATTGGCAGTTCTCATAGAAGCCCCCCTTGAGCCAACGATCTCTATCCAGCTGAAACGCGCCTGGACGGGGGAAGCACCGAGCAAGGCTCGCGAAAGCCTCGCCCGGCGGGACCCGTTCAACGCCGGCCGAACAAGGTGCTAAGATCCATTTCCTCGTCCCGATGCTTTCCGCCGAGCTGGGCAGCGAGCCAGGCGGCCGCAGCGCCGAGCAGGAGCACGGCTGCCGTCAGGAAGGCCGTGATGACCGCAGTCTTGCGTGCGCGCTCGGCGGCCTGCTTGGCGGTTTCCTTGGCCTGTTCGAGCTTGGCGAAGGCATCATCGACGCGCTTCTGGGCCTCGGGCTGCGGGATGCCCATTCGAGCCGCAACGCGAGCGGCGATGTAGTCGCGATCCGCCTGTTCGAGCTTTCCGGAACTCAGCCCGGTTATGAGGATCCGCGAGGCTTCCTCGCGCTCGCTTGCGGTCGGGGGCGTCGTTCCCGTGGATCTCATGACAGAGTCCAGTGCCGAGCCCAGCGGATCGGCCTGCTGGCTGATCAGATTGGCTGCGCCACCGGATACTGCAGCTGCCCCAGTGACGGCGGTCTTGGCTGCGCCGAACAGCGACGAGCTTGCGACGATCGTCACGAGCAGCGCTCCGGCGGCCCAGACAACGAGGCCGTGGGCGCCGTCGCGGACATGGCGCTCATGGTTGCTGGCATCGCCCGCCGGACGGCGCATGCGGCCCGCGAGGTACCCGCCGGCATAACAGGCCGAGACGGTGATCCAGATGGCCCAGAGGCCGCCGGCGATGGTGAGCGCAATCAAGCTGGAGGAGCGCGCCGTATCGGCCGAGACCATCGATAATCCCAGCGCTGAGCCGAAAGCGGCCATGACCGTGGTGATGGCCGCTGAAAGAACCGCGCCACCGAAAATGGCGCTCCATTCGAGATAGGAGCCGTCCGATCCGCTCTTGGCGATAGCTGGGGAGACGACGACGACGTCAGTTGTGCCCATCGACATGATGCCGCTCCCTATCGCAAGCCGAGGAACGAAAGGATGGCCAACACGACCACGATAAGCCCGACGAGATAAATGATGCCGTCCATGATGCCCTCCCGTTGCATCGCCACACATGTGACTGCTGTAGAACGAGCATAGTGGTCACATAGTTCCCGTCGGAGCCCGGATGAATGGAACACTCAGGACGATGATGGGTTGATCAGTCATATAGCGGGAGGTTCGATCATGGGACGCGGTATATTACTTTGGATGTTGGGAATTCCCCTGCCGATCATTATTCTCCTGGCCTTGTTTCGCTAGGCGCGCGACAGAGCGATCTTGCCGGGATGTCCAAGCACGCTCCCTGAAGGATCTGGGATTTTGTCGCGCCCTGGTGGCTGGAAACAAAGCCGGCGCGATCGATTGTATGGGCGGCCTGACTCGGTCGCCCCTCCGCTCGACACAACAGCTTCCGGCGCCCAAAAGCTTCCGGCGCCCAAGAGCTTCCGGCGCCCAAGAGCTTCCCGCGCCCAAGACATTCGCATCGAAGACATTCGCCTCACAGAGCGGCAGTGGTTCGCCTTTACCACTCGCTTGGGAACAGCCCTGCGCGTGGCACGTTGAAAGGGGTGAGGCTTGGCTGCCGGGTTGGGGCTTCTTCGGGGGTAGCTTTATGCATCTGACGGCGAAAGACAGGTTGATTGCGGCCCTGGCTGCGCAGCTTCGCGCCGAACGTGAGACGCGCGACGCGCTCGCCTTCGTCATCGCCAACGGCCAGCTGGATACCGATGTTCTCACGGCCATCCTGACCGACCCGGTTCCGGTGTTCACGCAGGACGATCTCAATCGCGCCGATGCTCTGTCCCGGCAGGCTCCGTCTGGGAAGGATCTGTCTGGGAAGGATCTGTCTGGGAAGGATCTATCCCGGCAAAATCGGTCCCGGAAGGATGCGCCCCGGCGTGGCGGCAAGGCATCGCGGCGGGAGGCGGCATAATGGCTCCGCGTCCCGCCTGGAAGGGCTATCTCAAGCTCTCGCTTGTGTCCTGCGCCGTCGAACTGACTGGTGCGACGGATCACAGCGAGAAGGTCTCCTTCCGCATCCTGAACCGCAAGACCGGCAACACCGTCCGCCGGCAATATATCGACAGCGTCACCGGCAAGCCGGTGCCCGATGACGATGAGGTCAAGGGCTATGAGATCGGCGACGACGAGTATCTGCTGGTCGAGGAGGATGAGATCGACGCGGTCCAGATCGAATCCTCGCACACCCTGGCGATCGAGCATTTCGTCGACCGCGACGATATTTCGCAGATCTATTTCGACATGCCCTATTACGTCACCCCGTCGGATGACGCCTCGGAAGAGGCCTTTGCGGTGATCCGCGAGGCGATGGCGCGGCAAGACAAGGCCGGGATCGCGCGCATCGTGCTGTATCGCCGCGAGCGCCCGGTGATGATCGAGCCCTTCGACAAGGGCCTGCTGCTGACGACGCTGCGCTACGACAAGACGGTGCGCAAGCCAGACGAGGTCTTTGCCGGCCTCGCCAAGTCCAGATTGGATCCGGAGCTGATCGAACTGGCGACCCACATCATCGACAAGAAACAGGCGGCATTCGACCCCTCCCATTTCGAGGACGGCTATGAGGCGGCGCTGCTGGAGCTGATCCAGGCCAAGCAGAAGGGCAAGACGCCGTCGGTGGTGCAGGCGGCCGAGCGCCCGGCCAATGTCGTCAATCTGTTCGACGCGCTCAAGCAGAGCCTTGCAGGGGACAGCGGAGCCAAGAGTCCTGCGTCGAAGAGTCCTGCATCGAAGACACCGGCATCAAAGACTCCGGCAGCGGAGAAAGCGGCCGCTCGAAAATCCGCCGCCAAACCCCGCAAGGCCGCCAAAACCCGCAAGAGCGTCTGATCGGCGGAGGCCCGGACCATGGCCAGTCTCGAGCTTTATCGTGCCAAGCGGAATTTTGCGCGCACCGGGGAGCCGAAAGGCGCCGCGGCGCGCGACAAGGCGATAAGCCGGGGCGGTGCCTTCGTCATTCACAAACATGCGGCGCGCCGCCTGCATTACGACCTCAGGCTCGAACATGAGGGCGTGCTCTGGTCCTGGGCCGTGACGCGCGGTCCCAGTCTCGATCCCGACGACAAGCGCCTCGCCGTACATGTCGAGGACCACCCGATCGAATATGGCGCCTTCGAGGGAACCATACCCGAGGGTCAATACGGCGCCGGCTCGGTCATCATCTGGGACGAAGGCCAGTGGCTTCCCGAGGGCGACCCCACCTTCGGCATGAGCAAGGGCCATCTCGCCTTCACGCTGGAAGGGCATAAGCTCGCCGGCAAATGGCATCTGGTTCGGCTGAAACCCCGGCGTGGCGAAAAGCGAGACAACTGGCTCTTGATCAAGGTCCGGGACGAATTCGCCAGGGATGACGAGGACATCCTGGAAATCGCGCCGCTTTCAGTGAAATCCGGGCGAAGCATCGAGGAGATCGGCGCGGACGGCACGAAGCTCTGGCCGAAGACGAAGCGGCCCGGAGCGGGCGCTCGCAAGGTGGCGGGCACGAAACGGGGCGCGGTCACAAGAACGGCCAAAGCTGGCGTGGTGCTTCCGCCTTTCGTCGAGCCCTGCCTCGCAACCTTGCAGGACAAGCCGCCGGCAGGAGACAACTGGCTGCACGAGGTCAAGTTCGACGGTTACCGGCTGCAGGCGCGGATCGAGGCCGGACAAGTGAGCGAAGCCGGCAAGGTAAGATTATCGACGCGCTCGGGGCTCGACTGGACGGAACGCTTCGGCGCAACGCTTGTGGAAGCGCTCGCGAAGCTGCCTTGCGAAACGGCGCTGATCGATGGTGAGGTCGTTGCCCTGGGCGAGACCGGCATTTCGTCTTTCTCGGCCCTGCAGGAGGCGCTCTCCGAAGGGCGCACCGGCAATCTCGTCTTCTTCGCCTTCGATCTGCTGCATCTCGACGGTGAGGATCTGCGGGCCGAGCCGCTGCTGGCGCGCAAGGAGCAGCTCGAAGCCGTGCTCCAGAGCACCGCGCCAGACGGCCCGCTGCGCTACAGCGAGCATTTCGTCGAGCCCGGCCAGACCATGTTGCGCCATGCCTGCCGCATGGGGCTGGAGGGCGTCGTCTCCAAGCGGGTCGACGCGCCCTATCGCAGCGGTCGCGGGCGCGACTGGATCAAATCGAAATGCACCCAGCGCCAGGAATTCGTCGTCGCCGGCTATGTGCCCTCCAAGGGCTCTGGGCGTGAGCTCGGCTCGCTCGTGCTCGGCTACCAGGCCGATGGCGCGCTGCAGCCAGCGGGACGGGTCGGGACCGGCTTCACCCGCAAATCCGCCGCCGCAGTCAAGCGAAAGCTCGATGGGATAAGGACCGAAAACCCGCCCTTCGCGGGCGCCACTGGGCGTGACCGTGAGGTGGTCTGGGTCGAGCCCGAGCTCGTCGCCGAAATCGAGTTTCGCGCCTGGACCGCGTCAAAAACGCTGCGGCATGCTTCTTTCCTCGGCCTGCGCGAGGACAAGCCCGTCGCTGAGGTCGTGGCGGAAACGCCGGTTTCGTCCAGGACGACCTCGCAGGCTTCGGCACCGAAGGCCAAGGCCAACTCGGCCAAGGCCATCTCGGCAAAGCCCGGAGGGGTGCCGCCGACGCGCGCCGAGACCACGGTCAAGCTCAGCAACCCCGACAAGCCGCTCTGGCCCGAAATCGGGCTCACCAAGCAGGGCCTGCTCGACTATTACGCGAGCGTCTGGCCATTGATGCGGCCCTTCGTCGTCGATCGGCCTCTCAGCCTGCTGCGCGCTCCCAACGGCATCACCGGCCATGCCTTCTTCCAGAAGCACGCCGGCCCCGGCCTGAACAAGGCGGTCGCGACACGCCGCGACACGGATGGCGAGGAGCTGCTGTATATCCGCGATTTTGACGGGCTGGCCGCCCTGGTCCAGCTCGGCACGGTCGAAATCCATGTCTGGGGTGCGACGATCGACGCGATCGAAACCCCCGACCAGGTCATCTTCGATCTTGATCCGGACGAAGGCGTGCCGCTCGAGCGCGTGCGCGAGGCCGCGCTCACCATTCGCGAGCGGCTCGGCGAGCTCGGTTTCACCAGCTTCCTGAAGACCTCCGGAGGCAAGGGCTTCCATGTCGTCATGCCGCTCAAGCCCAGAGCCGATTGGGAACGTGTGAAGGCCTTCGCCCGCGATTTCGCCAGGGCGATCGAACAGGCTGAGCCGGAGCTCTATACGGCGACTCTGTCGAAGAAGGCGCGCAAGGGCCGCATCTTCATCGACTACCTTCGCAATGGCCGGGGCGCGACGGCGATCGCGCCCTATTCGACGCGAGCGCGGCCGGGGGCCGCGATAGCGATGCCGGTTCGTTGGGAGGGGCTGGAGCACGGCCTGAAACCTGATGACTTCCACGTCATGGGTGATCTGACCAAAATCACCTCTGACGACGCCTGGGCCGATTTTGGCGGGGAGAAAGCGCTGTAGCGGGCAAGCCTCGACCTTCTCCGTTTCACAGGACGGGAAATATCGAGGGTCATGGATCGCTTGCTCCCGGCATGCGCTTCGCTCTCGCCCTGCCGGGAGGAGGGAAGGTTGTCGAGCCGGGATCGGTGGAGCTGGTGACGCGTCGGAGCACGGAGCATGTCGGACGGGAACGGTCTGGCGAGGATTCGCCTGAAGCGGGTGCGCGGCGAGGACTTGACGATTCAGCGTCATCCCCGAGGGCGAGGGTTTTCCTATCTAGACGAGAACGGCAATACGATCCGCGACACGCGGACGCTCGCGCGCATCCGCTCGCTTGCCGTTCCCCCGGCCTATCGCGACGTCCGCATCGCGGCTGATCCATGCGCCCATTTGCAAGCGCTCGGCCGGGACGAGGCCGGGCGCATCCAGCACCGCTATCATCCACAATGGGACAGGGTGCGCGAGCGTCGCAAGCTCAAGCGGCTGCACGCCCTCATCGGGGCGCTGCCGGGGTTGAGGGCCGCTGTTGCGCGTGACATGGGCTCGGTGACGCTCAACCGGGACAAGGCGCTGGCTTGCGCCGTTGCGATCATGGATCGCGGCCATATTCGCGTCGGGCACGAAGTCTATGCCGAGGCGAATGGGAGCTATGGAGCGTCGACATTGCTCAAGCGCCACGTCGAGCTGTGCGGCGGGCGGGTCGAGCTCTCGTTCCGGGGCAAAGGTGGCAAGGCGATCGCATGCGCCTTCGCGGATGCGCGCCTGGCCCGCGCGCTCCAACGCCTGCTGAGATTACCCGGGCGCCGTTTGCTGCAATACTGCGGTGAAGGCGGCGCGAGCGTTCCCATAAGGGCCGACGAGATCAACACCTATCTTCGCCAGATCACGGGGATGCCGATCAGCAGCAAGGATTTGCGCATGTTGGCCGGTAATGCGGCGGCGGCCGAACTGTTGCTCGCGGCCGATATCGAAGTCTCCAAGGCCGGTAGGAAGCGTCAGCTCGCCCATATCATGCGCGATATCGCGGAACGCTTGACGAACACCCCGGCCGTGGTCCGCAAGAGCTATGTTCACGAGTTGGTGGTCCGCTCCTTTGCCAATGGCCGGCTCAAGGCATCCTACGAGAAAAGCCGGGCGAGTTCCGGCTGTTCCCGCATAGAACGGGCGCTCGCGCGCCTCACGGCGTAGCGGGACGACGCTCCCCCTGACCCAGTGCCCACTTCGCTCGAAAACGCGCTAGCGCGGCTTATCCCGACGGCTGCAGACGGGCTCGGCTTTCCCCGCGCTACTGCGCTCGCTCGCTTGCCTCAGGATGATCGCGATGCCGACGAGGACGATCGCCATGCCGACCAGCGAAAGGGTGGCCGGGATTTCGCCCAGGACAAGCCAGCCAAGGAGAATGCCGACCACCGGATTCACGTAAGCGAATGTGGATGCGATGGACGGCGTGAAGCTGCGCACGACATGGATGAAGGACATCAGGCCGATGACCGAGGCGAAGACAATCAGGAAGGCGAAGGCGCCGAGTTGGGCGTTGCTGGGCGCGAGGGGAAGCGCGGCGCCCTCGACTAAGGCGGGAAGCGTCGGCACCAGCGCGGCTGCGAGGATCTGATAGGTCGCCGTCCAGGCTGGCCCGCTGCGGCCCATCAGCGGGCGTTGCAGCAGAGTGCCCAGCGCCCAGCTCATCCCGGCTCCGGCGAGGCAGGCCAGGGTCGCATGCGCATGCTCGGGATCCAGCGTGGCTCTATCGCCGGCGAGCAGTGCCGGCGCCATGACCAGGACGAGACCGCACAGGCCGATCGCAAGCCCGGCCAGCATCCTCGGCTGCGGTTTCTCGCCCCGAAACAGAAGGTCCAGCAGGCTGCTCCAGAGCGGGATGGCGCCCAGAGCCATCACGACGAAGTTTGAGGCCGCATGCAGCGACGCGACGGCGGCGAGCCCGTTGCCACCGACCCACATCAACACGCCCGAGAGCGCGCATAGCCAAAAATCGCGCCGGGACAGGCGAGGCGGCCGGCCGGAGGTGATGGCGCTGACGGCGGCCAGCAGCAGCGCTGCGCCCCAGAGGCGCGCGGTCTGCAGCTGCAGCACCGTGATCGTCGCAGGCCCGCTCAGGCAGATCTTGACGGCAAGATAGGCTGCTCCCCAGACGAGATAGATGATCAGGAGATGCCCGTAGGACAGGAGCGACGGCGAAGGGGATGAGGCGGCGACCGCCGCCTCGCGAGTCTTCATGATCGGGGATGCCTGTGCTGCTGGCGGCATGCCGGCGTTCTCTGCCGGCCGGCACGCCGGTTGACTCAGAGGGCCGCGATGATCGCGATCTCGACGGTGAATTGGGGGGCGGCCAGTCTTGCCTCCACGCAGGCGCGCGCAGGCGTCGCACCCGGGACGACCCAGCCGTCCCAGACCGCGTTCATCTCGGCGAAGGACGAGATATCGCTCAACCAGATCGTTGCGGAGATCAGCTTGTCCCGCGCGCTCCCGGCCTCGGTCAGCAGCGCGTCGATCCGCCCGAGGATGTCGCGGGTCTGGTCGGTGACGGAGGCGCCGGGCGCACCGAGGGCAACCTGGCCCGCCAGATGGACGCTGCCGGCATGGATGACGGCCTGGCTCATGCGTGGGCCGGGCTGGATTCGCGCGGGGGCGGTCATGTGAAGAACTTTCGATGGATATGCTGGTTGGAAATTGGCGAACCGGACGGTGCCGGAACAAGTCTGGTCAGGCGATGCCGCGCTCGAAGAGACGTCCGGCTTCCGGCATCGCGTCCTCGACCCCGGCGAGCCGCAAGCTGTGCCAGGCCATGGCGTGGTTGCTCGAGGTGACCGGGATGCCGATGCGCTGCTCCAGGCGCGCCACCGCTTCGGCGACGCGAAGGCTGGTGCAGGACACGAAGATCGCCTCCACGCCGGGCTGCGCGGCGAGCGTCTCGGCGGCTGCCTCGATCGAAGCGACCGAGATCAGCGCGGCCTCGCGGTCATCGGGCCGGTCGAAGGTCGCAAAGACGGGCACGGCGATACCGCGCGACTGGAAATAGCGGGCGAGATTGGCGTTGATGACGGGAGCGTAGGGCGTGAGCAGGCCGATGCGCCCGACATTCAGCGCAGCGAAAGCGGCGAGCGCGCCGGTCACCGGCGTCGTGCAGGCGATGCCGGGGCGCGCCTTGCGGATCTCGCCGAAGACATACTCCTCGCCCAGCGTCATCGTGGCCGAGGTGCAGCCGAAGGCGACGACGTCGAGCGGCAAGCCGGGCAGGATCAATTCGGTGCAAGGTGCGATGCGCGGGCCGATCGCGCGCAGTGTCTCCGGCGTGATCTCGGCGTCGTTGAACAGCCTCGCCTCGTAAAAGGCGATGCCGGGCGCGCGGATCAGCGAACGGTATTCGTGTTCCAGCGTCTGGTCGGTGGCGAGCACGACGAGGCCGATCGCGGCGCGTGAGCCAAGCGGCGCGTCGAGGACGGAGGGCAGGACGCCGAGATCGAACGGCGTGGCGGTGGGCGAGGGGGCGAGTGCGGACATGGACGAGCGGTCCTTTCGCGTTCAGGCGGCCAGGAGGCCGTCCATCGGGATGGCGGGAGTGCGGCCGGCGATCAGGTCGGCCGTGATGCGGGCCGAGCCATGCGACATGGTCCAGCCGATATGGCCGTGGCCGGTGTTGAGGAAGAGGTTGGCGTAGCGCTGGCGACCGAAGATAGGCAGGTTCGTCGGCGTCATCGGCCTCAGGCCGGCCCACATCTCGGCGCGGTCGTAATCGGCGCCCTCGGGGTAGAGCTCCTGCGTGACGCGCTTCATGAAGGCGAAATCGGCGGGTTTGTGGCTCTTGTCGTAGCCGGCGAATTCGGCCGTGGCGGTGACGCGGATGCGCTCGCCGAAGCGCGAGATCGCGACAAGGTTATGCTCGTCGACGCTGGCCAGGCTCGGAGGCTGCGGGCGGTTGCCAACCGGAATCGTCAGGGAATAGCCCTTGATCGGATAGATCGGCAGGGACAGCCCGATGCGGCGCGCGAGGCCGGCACTTTGCGCGCCCAGCGCCAGCACATAGGCGTCGCCCTTGAGTGGGCCCTTGTCGGTGGTAACCCGCGCGATGCCGTCGCCGGCCGTCTCGATCCCGGTGATCGTCGTGGCGGTCAAGATCTCGCCGCCGCGCGCCGCCACGATCGCGGCGAGCGCCCGGGTGAACAGGGCGGAATCGCCGGTCTCGTCAGTCGGGCAATGGATCGCGCCGGCGATCTTGCTGCCCATGCCGGCGAGCGCGGGGTCGAGCGCGACCACGCCGGCCCAGTCCAGCACCTTGATGATCTGCCCATCGGACTCCAGCAGCTTCATCTGCTGCACGCCGCGATCGAGCGCCTCCTGGCTGCGGTGGAAATAGAGGATGCCGCGATCGTTGCGGTCATAGGCGATCGTCTCCTGCCCGATGACCTCCTGCAGCACGGCCTGCGAATAGGCCGCCAGCCGGTGCTTGAGCAGCGTATTGCGCTTCGCCTTGGCCTTTGTGCACTCCATCAGGAACGCCAGGGACCAGCGATAGAGCTGCGGATCGGCCGAGAGTCTGAAGCGCAGCGCCTGGTCCTTGAGGAACAGCGACTTCAGCAGGATCATCGGTGCCTTGGGGGAGGACCAGACGAAGGAATGGCCGGGCGCGATCATGCCGGCATTGCCCCAACTCGCCTCCGCCGCGACCTGCGCGTTGCGCTCGATCAGCACGACCTCGTGGCCGTCCTTCTGGAGCTGATAGGCCGTCGTCACGCCGACGACGCCGCCTCCCAGGATGATGATGCGTTTTGCCATGCTCGCTCCTCCCAGATGGTTCTGCCCGATGGTTCTGGTTGCCAGGCGGTTTTTCACTGCGCGCCGAGATAGAGCCCGGCGAGCTCCGGGTTGTCGATGAGCTCCGAGGCGCGCTGCTCGATGGCGACGCGGCCGAGCGAGAGCACATAGGCACGCTCCGAGACCGCCAGCGCCTGGGCCGCATTCTGCTCGACCATCAGGATGGTCATGCCGGTGCGGTCGCGGATGCGCACGATCTCGTCGAAGACCTCGTCCATCATCACCGGCGAGAGGCCGGCGTCGCCGCGTATCAAAGTGAGTACACTTTATAATTCTGCTGGTGATGCGCAATCCGAAATATTGTGCGGAAGCTGCCTGCGCGCCGGGCAGACTGGGTGGTTTCGCGGCAAAAAGGCGGGGATGGTCGGGGGGAGGAGGGCGGTCCGGGTGGCGCCCGCTCCTCAGGATGAGGGCTCAGGGGGCCAGACAGCCTCATGGGGCAGGCCGTTCATCCTCGGACCCGCTGCGTCATCCTGGACAAGCGGCGAAGCCGCGCAGCTCCGGGATCCATCGAAGGGCTCAGCACTCTACGATGGATCCCGGGACTTCGCTGCGCGAAGCCCAGGATGACGGCGTGGTTTTGAGCCTAAGCACTCTGCTCCTGGAGCATCCTTCGAGACGCCAATCCCAAGGGAAATAGCGTCTCGAAGGATGAGGGCTCGGGAGGTTTCGAAACGCTCTCTCAGGCGGCCTTGCCGAAGAAGATCAGGGCGAGCCCGCGCGTGGCGACATCGATGGCATGGGCCGAGCTCAGCGTGATGTGCTTTTGCAGGATCGCGGCGCCCTTGGCGGCGTCGCGCCGACGTAAGGCGCCGATGATCGCGGCATGCTCCTGGTAGCTTCCGGTCCGCTGCGCCAGGACTTCGAGATTGACGCGGCGGAAGAACCGGATCCGGGAGGCGAGCGCCTCGAGCGCCGAGGCCATCTGGGTGTTCTTGGAGAGCTTTGTCAGCGCCATGTGGAAGGCTTCGTCGGCGAGCGCGATCTTCGCCCAAGAGCCTTGCTCGTCGAGGTCGCTATGCTGTTCCCAGGCCGCGATGGTCGCCTCGACCTCATGATCTGTGGCGCGCTCGCAAGCGAGCACGAAGGCGGCGCATTCGATGGCGGAACGCAGTTCGTAGAGGTCGCGGACGGCGTCGGGCGTCAGATTGCGCGCGTAAAAACCCTTGTTCGGCACCGAGACGACGAAGCCGTCGCTCTCCAGCCGGTTGAGGGCGGCGCGGACCGGCGTGCGGCTGACACCGAGCTGCGCAGCGAGCTCGACCTCATTGATCTTCTCGCCGGGCCGGAAGCGGAAGTCGATCGCGAACTCCTTCACGATCCCATAAATCCGCTCGACGCTGTCGGCTGCGCGTCCGCGCCGCTTGGGCTCTGCGCTCTTCTGCTCCGCTTCGAGCGCCTTCGCGCTCTGTCGAGTGGCCACGCTTCATCACTCCTATCCGACAGCACCTGCGGGTAGGCGGGGCGCAGGCATATAGGCCGCATGTGTATCATAGGCTAGATTCAGTTTCGTGTGGTCGCTCGGGCAACCAGCACTCCGCGCCGCTCCGGTGCTAAAATCCAACTGGATCGAGGCGCAATTTGACGGCCCATTGGTTGAGCTCTGCGATGGTCTTGGCTGGGATGCCGAGGCCTGCCCTTATCGCCCGATCAAGGCTTGCCGATGCTTGATCGCCCGGCAGTCGTACTGGGGCGTCAGAACCGATAGCCGGATTGGCACGGCACTGGTCGGCGAAGAAGGCTGTCTGCGCCACGGACGCGTCATGGCCGGCAAAGGCCTGCGGATCGATGATCTGCATGAACACGCTCGCGCGCCAGCGCGAAGGCTGCTTTGCGGCCCTGTCGCCGTTACCGACACTGCAAAATGTCCGCTACCGGCCTGTTCCTTTGGAGGCAGGTGTCGCCCTCAAATCAGCCGCAGCTCCTTCAAACTCGCATGGCCGTTTTTGCCGACGATGACGTGGTCATGCACGGCGATGCCAAGCGGAGTCGCGATATCGACGATCGCCTTGGTTACCTGGATGTCGGCCTGCGACGGCGCCGGGTCGCCGGAGGGGTGGTTGTGGACGAGGATCAGCGCCGTTGCCGAGAGTTCCAGCGCCCGGCGGATGACCTCGCGCGGATAGACCGGGGTGTGGTCGACCGTGCCGGTCTGCTGCAGCTCATCGGCGATCAGCGCGTTCTTCTTGTCGAGAAAGAGGATGCGGAGCTGCTCGCGCTCGGCGAAGGCCATCGCCATGCGGCAATAATCGAGCACGGCCGACCAGGATGAGAGCACGGTGCGCTTGGCGACCGCGCCCTTGGCCATGCGTGTCAGCGCGGCCTCGACGATCTTGAGGTCGAGCGCGACGCCCGCGCCGACGCCCTTGACCTCGGTGAGCCGCGCGGATGGGGCGGCGAGCACCTCGGCGAAGGAGCCGAAGCGCTGGATCAGTTCCTTGGCGAGCGGCTTGACGTCGCGTTGCGGGATCGAGCGGAAGAGCAGCAGTTCGAGCAGTTCGTAGTCGGGCAGGGCGGCCGCGCCCGCATCCTGGAAGCGGGCGCGCAGGCGGTCGCGATGGCCGTGATAATGCGGGGTGGCGTCGGCAGCTGCGCCTGAAGGAGCGGCGCGGTTTGAAACCTTGCCGCCGCCTGCCGTCATCGCAGGGCGAGCGGATTGTCGCGTCCGGTCGGCGACAGGGTGAAGATCTCGCAGCCGGTTTCGGTAACGCCGATGGTGTGCTCGAACTGGGCCGAGAGCGAGCGGTCGCGCGTCACGGCGGTCCAGCCGTCGGAGAGGACTTTGACGCCTGATTTGCCGAGATTGATCATCGGCTCGATGGTGAAGATCATGCCGGTCTTGAGCTGCGGGCCTTCGCCGGGCGAACCGTAATGCAGGATGTTGGGCGCGTCGTGGAAGACCTGGCCGACGCCATGCCCGCAGAAATCCCGGACCACCGAGCAGCGCTCGCCTTCGGCATAGCGCTGGATGGCGAAGCCGATATCGCCTGTGGTCGCGCCGGCGCGCACGGCCTTGATGCCGCGCAGCAGGCTCTCATAGGTGATCTCGATCAGGCGCTCGGCCTTGCGCGAGATTTCGCCGACGCCGTACATCCGGCTGGAATCGCCATGCCAGCCATCGACGATCAATGTGTAGTCGATATTGAGGACGTCGCCCTCGCGCAGCGGCTTGTCGTCGGGGATGCCGTGGCAGACGACATGGTTGATCGAGGTGCAGATCGACTTGGTGTAGCCGCGATAGAACAAAGTCGCCGGATAGGCGCCGTTGTCCATGGCGAACTGGAAGGCGAGGTCGTCGAGGCGCTGGGTGGTGACGCCCGGCTTGACGTAGTCGCCGAGCATGTCGAGGCCCGCGGCGGTCAACCGGCCGGCCTTGTGCATGGCCGCGAAGGCTTCGGCGCCGTGCAGCTTGATCACCGGATCGCGCATGCGCGACCGCCCCAGGGTTTCGTCGAATGTCATCGTGACGTCATGGCTCCTTGCCGCCCATATCTATTGGGTTTGGCGTATGGTGCAAGACGGTTGCCGTGCGGACCGGGTCGCTTGAGGCGCATTCGGGCAGGGTCTGCAACCGCCATCAGGTGCGCGATCGCAGCGCCGAAAAGGGTTGGAGCGGGTATGCAGGGATTGTTGGAACTGGCGGGGCAGATCGGGGCGCGTCTCAAGGCGCGCGGCGAGACCGTGGCCGTGGCTGAATCCTCGGCTGGCGGCCTGGTCGCGGCCTCGCTCCTGGCCCAGGCCGGCGCATCCGCCTTCTTCGTCAGCGGCGCCGTCGTCTACACCAGGCAGGCGCGCGAGGGTTTGATGGGCATCTCGCTGGCGGAGATGGACGGCATCCGCTCGGCCAGCGAGCCCTATGCCTTGCTGCTGGCGCGGCGGTTGCGCGAGCGCTTTGGCGCGACCTGGGGGCTGGCGGAAACCGGCGCTTCCGGGCCCTCGGGCAACAGCTATGGCGATGCGCCGGGCCATAGCTGCCTGGCGATCTCCGGGCCTGTCGAACTGATCAGGACGATCGAGACCGGCTCGGGTGACCGCATCGGCAATATGCGCGTCTTTGCAGCGTCGGCCCTGGGGCTTCTGCACGACAACCTGTGAGCGGGTTCAGCGCGGGCGCGCCAGGAAATCCGTCAGGACTTGCTGCGCCGCCGGATCGGCCGTGGTTTTCCATTGCGCCACGGATTGTGTGGCCGCGCCCCGCAAGGCGTTCATCACCTCCTTGGGCGGGGCCTCGTCGATCGTGACGCCATTGTCGCGCATGCGCTTGTAGTTGACGGCGACGCGGCCGCTCATCGCCTGCCATTGATGCGCGCTCGTTTCGACTGCTGCAGCCTCGACGGCGGCTTGCGTCGCGGCATCGAGCGTCCGCCAGGCGTCGAGCGAGACCGAGGCGAAGCTCAGGGGCACGGCGTAGAGGATCTCCGAGAAGTTGCGGGTGTACTTCCACAATTGCCGGCCGGCCCCGCCATCGCCGGAGGAGAGCACGGCGTTGATCTCGCCGGAGTCCAGCTTGGGGTTGAGGTCGGAGAAGGAGACGATGCCGGCGCTTGCCGCGACCTGCGCCAGCACCTCCGTTCCCGTCTTGTCATAGGTTCTGATCTTCAGCGCCTTCAGCGCTGCAAGGTCCTTCAGCGGCGCCGCCGACCAGATGCCGGAGGGCGGCCAGGGCGAGATATAGAGCAGCTTCTGCCCGCGCGCCGCGAAGAGCGCCTCATAGAGTGGCTTGGCAGCGTCATAGAGCGCCTTCGCATCCGCCGTCGAAGCAGTGATGAAGGGCAGGGAGGAGAGCAGGAAGAGCGGGGCCTCGTCGCCCAGCGCGCCGCCAAAGCTGTTGGCCATGGCGAAGCGCCCGTCCGAGACCGCGTTCAACTGCTCGCGCGTACGCAGTCCCGATTTCGCGTCGGGAATCGGGTTGATCGTCAGCTTGCCCTGGACTTTCGCCTTTACGGTCTCGGCGAAGAAGGCGTCCGCCTCGCCGGGCAGCGACGAGGCCGGATATTCGTTGATGACGTCCCAGCGCGCTTCCTGTGCCCAAGCCTTCTGCGCCAAAGCCGGACACATCAGGCCCAGAGCCAAGGCAAGTGTTGGCAAGGCAAGCGTTGGCAAGCCAAGTGTTGGCAAGACAAGCGTTGGCAAGGCAAGTGCTGGGAGGAATCTCATCGACAGGCTCCGTGGCTGAAGCGCCGGGTGTGGGGTGGCAGGGCGAGATGCCAGACCGGCCGACGGAAGGCGGATGGAAGCAAAAGCTGTTCCGGCTGGCGCGCGCGCGACATGGGGTGTATCACGCCGCCCCATGGCCATCATCGATCAAACACAAGTCGAGGCGAAGCCTTTCGGTGCCTTCGCGCCCCGCGGCGTTCTCTCGCGCATCATCAGCTGGACGCGGGCTGCTCCCGACAGCTTCCTCGGCCGCAAGATCGCCTATGCGCTGCGCCGCCTCGGATTGCGCTCGCTCGCCGGCGCGCCGGTCGACATCGAATCGCTCGGCGCGAAGATGCGGCTCTATCCGGACGGCAATGTCTGTGAGAAGCGCGTGCTGTTCACGCCGCAATATTTCGACCAGCGCGAGCGCGATCTGCTCGCCGGCCGCATTCGCGAGGGTTTCCGCTTCATCGATATCGGCGCGAATATCGGGGCCTACTCCCTGTTCGTTGCGGCGAAGGCGGGGCCGGGCGCCCGGATTCTCGCGGTCGAGCCGCAGCCCGATGTGTTCGCGCGGCTTGCCTTTAATATTGCTCAGAACCCGTTCGGCACGGTCAAGGCGATCGCCTGCGCGCTCGCCGACAAGCCAGGCGAGCTGACGCTGTTCCTCGACCCGGCCAATAAGGGCGAGTCGAGCGTGCGCATTCTGCGTTCCAGCACGGGCGCCACCGTCAAGGTGCCGGCGACGACGCTGCTGGCGCTGCTCCAGAGCGAGGGCTATGAGCGGCTCGACGCGGTCAAGCTCGATGTCGAGGGCGCGGAGGATCTGATCCTCGAACCCTTCCTGCGCGACGCGCCGGAGGCGCTCTGGCCGAGCTTCGTCATCATCGAGGATTCGCGCGAGCGCTGGCAGGTGGACCTGGTGGGGCTGCTGACGCAGCGCGGCTATCGTATGCTGGCGCAGACGCGACTGAACCTCGTCTTCGAGCGCGACGCTGCCTGAGTTTGGCCCGCCGCGCATGAGGGCTGTGCGGGCGACGGCTTGAGCCCGCCTGCGGGAGGCCCTAGCTGTAGGGGAGAACGGCCGTCCGCGCTTTGCCGGCCGCCCAGCCAGAGGCACCGGCCATGACGTCCAGCAGTGAAACCACGCCCGTGACGGCGGCGATCCTGGTGATCGGCGACGAGATCCTCAGCGGCCGGACCAAGGACAAGAATATCGGCTATATCGCCGAATATCTCACCAATATCGGCATCGATCTGCGCGAGGTGCGCGTGGTGCCCGATATCCAGGATGAGATCGTTCAGGCGCTGAACGCGCTGCGCGCCCGCTACACTTACGTCTTCACCACCGGCGGCATTGGCCCGACGCATGACGACATCACCGCCGACTCGGTAGCAGTGGCCTTCGGCGTCTCGATCGACCATGATCCGCGCGCCATCGCGATGCTGTCCGAGCGCTTTCCAGCCGACCAGCTCAACGAGGCAAGGCTACGCATGGCCCGCATTCCGGCCGGCGCGGATTTGATCGCCAATTCGGTCTCCAAGGCGCCGGGCTTCAATATCGGCAATGTCTATGTCATGGCCGGCGTGCCCTCGATCATGCAGGCGATGCTCGATGTCGTCGCGCCGACATTGAAGACCGGGGTCAGGATGCTATCGGAGACCGTGCGCGCGGGCATGCGCGAGGGCGATATCGGCACGGCGCTGGCGCAGGTGGCCAAGGCGCATCCCGAGGTCTCGATCGGCTCCTACCCGTTCTTTTCGGAAGCGGGTCCCGACACCAACATCGTGGTGCGCTCGCGCGACCCCGAAAAGCTCGCGGTCGCGAGGGCGGCCGTCCAGGCGATGATCGACAGCGAACGCGCAAGGCTCGCGGTCTAGGCTCGCCATATCCTCTCGGAACCACGCCGTCATCCCGGACGAAGCGGAGGTCGGGATCCGAAGCGCGTCATGGTCGGGCTTGACCCGACCATCCCTGATTTCAGCCAACTGGTCATGAGATTCTCAGGGCGCAAGCCCGAGAATGACGCTCTACGATGGATCCCCGATCGGCGCGGCGGAGCTTACGTCCTTGGGCCGGCCGAAGGCCGGACCCGAGGGCGGCTTGTCCAGGTGACGTAGAGGTTCCGAGCATAATCAACAGGTTCTCGGGCGGAGAAGATTAATCTACAGGTTGTATTAACTAGGTCATGACAATCTTAAGTTGCATAACTCCTGGCGCCCTTTCCTGGCGGTTGTCGTCGGCATCCGGCCGCCGAAACCTGCCATGCAAGGGTGTCCGGGGGACAGCTCAAGGGGGAAACCATGTCGCGCCTTTCCAGCCTGTTTTCGAACCGCCATGTCACGGGCCAACTTGATGCCATCAACCGCTCGCAAGCGGTGATCGAGTTCGATCTCACCGGCAAAGTGTTGAACGCCAACGAGAATTTCCTGGCGACGCTGGGTTACACGTTGGCCGAGATCAAGGGCCAGCACCACAGCATGTTCGTGTCGCCCGCTGAGCGCGATACGGCCGCCTACAAGCAGTTCTGGCTCGATCTCGGCCGCGGTGAGTTCTCGCGCGGGCAATATCTGCGCATCGGCAAGGGCGGCAAGGAGATCTGGATCCAGGCGAGCTACAACCCGATCCTCGGCGCCGGCGGCAAGCCGGTCGGCGTGATCAAGTTCGCGACCGACATCACGCAGGAGAAGAACCGTCTCGCCGATCTGGAAGGTCAGCAGCAGGCGATCAACAAGGCCCAGGCCGTGATCGAGTTCGATCTCACCGGCAAGGTGCTGCATGCCAATGAGAACTTCCTGGCGGTGCTCGGCTACTCCCTCTCCGAGGTGGTCGGCCGGCATCACTCCATGTTCGTCGACCCCGCTGAGCGCGAAACGTCGGCCTATCGCCAGTTCTGGGAGCGCCTCGGGCGGGGCGAATACGATGCCGCGCAATACCGCCGCGTCGGCAAGGCCGGCAATCAGATCTGGATCCAGGCGAGCTACAACCCGATCATGGATGCCAAGGGCCAGCCCTATAAGGTGGTGAAATTCGCCACCGACATCACGGCGAGCTTCAAGGGCCAGCAGCTCGAGGCGGCGGTGCGCGAAACCGGCGAGGTCATCGCCCGCGCCAAGGACAAGGATCTGACGGGACGCGTCTCGCTCGAGGGCAAGAGCGGTGAGATCGCCCAGCTCTGCGCCGGGGTGAACGATCTGATCGACACGATGGCGGCGGTGGTGTCCTCCGTCCGCGAGATTTCCGGCCGGATCGACGAGGCTTCGACCAGCATCTCCTCGGACAGCGCCCAGCTCGCGGAGCGGACCGAGGCCAACGCCTCCAGCCTGCAGGAAACGGCGGCGACGACGGAGGAACTCGCGGCGTCGGTCAAGCACAGCGCCGGCAATTCGCGCGCCGCTGTGGCGCTCGGCGAGGAGGCGACCCAGGTCGCGGTGCGCGGCGGGGCGATCGTGACCGAGGCCGTCGGTGCGATGGAGCGGATCGAGAAGGCCTCGTCCAGCATTTCCGAGATCATCGCGATGATCGACGAGATCGCCTTCCAGACCAATCTGCTCGCGCTCAATGCGGCGGTCGAGGCGGCCCGTGCCGGCGATGCCGGCCGGGGTTTCGCGGTGGTCGCCTCCGAAGTACGCGCGCTCGCCAAGCGCTGCAGCGAATCCGCCAATGGCGTCAAATCGCTGATCGCGAATTCGACGCAGCAGATCCAGACCGGCGTGCAGCTCGTCAAGGATGCCGGCACGACCCTGCGCGAGATCGTCTCGGCCGCCTCGAAAGTCTCGACCACCGTCAGCGAGATCTCGCAGGCCAGTATCGAACAGGCCAACGGTATCGACGAGATGGCGCGCACCGTCGCGCATATGGACGAGATGACCCAGCAGAACGCGCTCCTGGCCGACCAGAGCGCCAAGGTCGCGCGCGATCTCCAGCAAGACACCTCGGCGCTCAGCGCGATGGTCGCGGCCTTCACGCTCGACGCTGGCGCGGACTTCGCGGCACGGGTCGCAGGCGAGATCAGGCAGGCCGCGCCGCAGCTCCAGCGCCGCGCGCCGGCGCCTGCTCCTGTCCCCAAGTCCTCTTTTGCCTCCATGCCCGCTCCGCGCGTGCGGCCCCGCTTGGCGGTAGCCGGCGGCAGCGCCGAGGGCTGGGCGGAGTTTTAGAGACCGTTGTCTTGTGGCTCGGAAAAACACCGTCATTCCTGGCTCGACGCTGCGGGTCGCCCCGGAATGACGGTATGGTTCCGAGCATGAAAAGCAGGTTCTGAACGGCGATCCGCCCCCCGCACTCCCGGCCTTCTGGGGATGGCGGGCGGCGGCCTCTTGTCAGCGCGGCGGGGATAGGGTTTGCGATGAGAGCGGCGCTAGAGCAATTTCTGATTCAGTTGAATCGCTCAATTGCTCTAGCTCTTTGTTTTAACGCGTTTTCTTCACGCGAACCGGTATCCACTTTGCTCGAAAACGCTCTATATGCGCCAGATGAAGCCCGGAGCCCGCGCCATGGCCGAACCGACCTCCAACAAGGCCTTTCCCGTATCCTGGGACCAGTTCCACCGCGACGCGCGCGCGCTCGCCTGGCGATTGGCCGAGAAGGGGCCTTTTGAGGCTATCGTCTGCATCACGCGCGGCGGGCTCGTGCCGGCCGCGATCATCTGCCGGGAGCTCGGCTTGCGCCTGATCGAAACGGTCTGTGTCGCGAGCTATCACGACTACAAGAACCAGTCCGAGCTCAAGGTGCTGAAGGACGTCGCGCCCTCGATCAAGGCGATCGGCGACGGCCGGGGCAAGGGCGTGCTCGTCGTCGACGATTTGACCGACACCGGCAAGACCGCCCGCGTCGTGCGCGAAATGCTGCCCAACGCCCATTTCGCCACGGTCTATGCCAAGCCTGCCGGCGTGCCGACGGTCGACACCTTCATCACCGAGGTCAGCCAGGACACCTGGATCTATTTCCCCTGGGATATGGGGCTCGCCTATGTCGAGCCTATCGCCAAGGACCACAAGGGCTAAGGACCACAAGGGCTGAAGCGTCAGGCGGCGGCTGAGGTTTCAAGTCGTGCTGCGTGAGCGCAGCGCCACGGTCATGCCGGTGATGACCAGCAGCATGCCGATGATCTCCGCCGTCGAGGGCCATTCGCCGAGCAGGACCGCCCCAGCGAGCGCCGTGATCGCCGGGTTCAACGGCAGGAACAAGGTTGCGCGCGCCGCTCCCAGCAGCGCCACCGTCTGCGTGTAGAGAAACAGCGCCCCGACGCCGACCAGGGCGCCCTGGTAGAAGGCCTGCAGGGCAAGCGCCCCCCAAGCTATCTCGCCGAGCCGGATCGGCAGCGCTAGCGCCGCGACGGGCAGGAACAGCAGCGAGAGCAGGCAGGTCGCGATGGTGACATCGATCGCATCCGCGCCCCAGCGTCTCGCCAGCAGCCCGAACAACGACCACATCATTGCGGTGAGCACGAAGAGCAGATCGCCGATCCAGGCGCTGTCATGGGCGGGGGCATGTCCAAGGGGCTGCGAGGAAAGCGCCTGCCAAGAAAGCGCCTGCCAGGAGAAGGCGCCGACGCCCGCCAGAACCAGCGCGAGCCCGGCCAGCCTCATCCGCCCCGGCCGTTCACCCGCCAGGAGATAGGCGAGGATGGCGGTGAAGACCGGGATCAATCCTGGCGTGATGGTCGCGGAATGCAGCGCCGGGGCAAAGGAGGCGCCGGCGATGAGCACCAACGAATAGGGTGCGCCGGTAAGCGCGGTCAGCACCAGGGCGCGGCGCCAGCCGATCCGCCCGATCGGGAAAGGCCGCACCCGCCGCAGCGCGAAGGGCAACAGCAGGAGCGCGGCGGTCGCAAAACGCAGGATCGTGACGTCGGCCGGGGTCAGCCCGTCGGCAACCGACTGGCGTGAGACCACAGCCTGGATGCCCCAGATCAGGCTGGTCGTCAGGCCGCAGGCGATGCCGAGCCAGGGCGTCCGGCCGGCAGGCGCGGCGAGGCGCGTGGCGGTGGCGAGTTGACGCGGCGGAACGGCCTGGTTCACGGGGTGTGCTTTCCGGGGGAGGCGGTGCGTTGCGCGCCTCTGCAAGAGCAGGATGCGAAAAAGTGGGAACCGGTTTTTCGCATTGATCCTGCTCTCACTCTTGGGTGAGAGACGGATTCAGATATCAGATGGGATCACTGTGTGTTCCCATCTGAAATCATCCGGCTCTAGGGTGGCGCTGCTATGCCGGCACGGCGGCCCGCGGGGCAAGGGCGCGCGCCTTGGGGCGGTCCCGAGCCCGGCGCATAACCGTTCAGGACTTGGTCGCTTCAAGCCCCTGTGGCTGCATGGCCGCGTTTGCAGTCATGCCTCTATGCGCAGCGCGCGCCGGCCTCTAGCTTTCGCGAAACCGCGCCGCTTCGCTGCGGTTTCGCTCCTTTAGACGAGGGCCAGTGCCATGACCGATCTCTCCGCTTTCCCGATCACCAAGCGCTGGCCGGCCCAGCATCCCGACCGCATCCAGCTCTATTCGCTGCCGACGCCCAATGGTGTGAAGGTCTCGATCGCGCTGGAGGAACTCGAACTGCCCTACGAGCCGCATCTGATCGATATCGGCAAGAACGAGACCTGGGGCCCGGAATTCCTCTCGCTGAACCCCAATGGCAAAATCCCCGCGATCATCGATCCCAACGGGCCGGGCGGAAAGCCTTTCGGGCTGTGGGAGTCGGGCGCGATCCTGGTCTATCTCGCCGAGAAGACCGGCAAGCTCATCCCGAGCGACGCAGGCCTGCGCTATGAGACCCTGCAATGGGTCTTCTTCCAGATGGCGGCGGTGGGGCCGATGTTCGGCCAGCTCGGCTTCTTCCACAAATTCGCCGGCAAGGACTATGAGGATAAGCGCCCGCGCGACCGTTACGCCAATGAGAGCAAGCGCCTGCTCGGCGTGCTGGAGACCAGGCTCACCGGCCGCGACTGGATCATGGGCAAGGACTACAGCATCGCCGACATCGCCTTGCTCGGCTGGGTGCGCAATCTCGTCGGCTTCTACGGCGCGGCCGAACTCGTCGACTATGCCAGCCTGAAACAGGTCCCGCTCTGGCTCGAACGCGGCCTGGCGCGGCCGGCAGTGCAGCGCGGCCTGGACAGCCCCAAGCGGGGGTAAGGACGTGGTTGGCGTCGCGTGACGCATCGTCGCGGAGCCGGTCGGCGCGAAATCCCGATCTCCTCCGCGCTGCGGCCTTCTCCGCCTGAATGAAAAAGCCGCCGCTCGGGTCATCGAGCGGCGGCTTTTCTTTAGGTCGCGGCTCCGTTCACGGCGGACGGTCAAGCCGCGATTGCTGGCGTGCCCAGAGGATCGGGACCAAACCGGTTTGCTCCTGCAGTACCGCGCAGGCATCCGGCCTCGATGAAATACCAGGCAGCGCCGATCAGCGGGACAAATTGAATGAGCAACCACCAGCCGGATTTGTTGCGGTCGTGGTAGCGTTTCACGCCGACGCAGATGCCTGACCAAATGCAGAAAATAATATAGCCGAAGACAAGGATGAGGTAGGGCACAGACTTGGCGCCTGTGACGTTGTAGCTACCTTCTGCGCTGACTTCGCCCGGGATTATCTGCCACAGCACAAACAGCAGCAGTCCTACGATTATCGACGCGCCGATATAATACAATATCGCGGACCAGAATTTTCCTCGTCCGATGCGGCCATCAGAAGAAAATAAGAATGCAGTCATAGTTTTCAAGCCTCCCCCCGTGTCGCCGTTCGCGACTGTGTTTTGTTCTGGCAGAAATGTTGGAATGTCAATTTAAATAATATTTGTTGAAATACTCTGTAGAAAGTCGTTCAGCAAAAATTGCAGTTAACTACAAATAATGCTGCCGCCCATGGATATTTGGCTCCGTTCCGTAAATTGAGCGCTGATTTCTGATGGGATGAATATTTGGATTCGGCGATGAGCGAGAGCGCGGTGCTGGTTCTGTCACTCACCAACGTCACCAGGCTCTCGATGGGTTCGCCATCTCTGTTCCCGCCCGATCTCGATGGCGGTGCCGCGCGGCCTGAGCAGCCCCGAGCGTGGCTGAGCGAGGCTCTCCTGGCGCGACCGGATTTGCAGGCGCGATCCGACAAGCTAGAACGCTGGTCATGAAAGAGAAAATCCGAGTCGCGGTCCTCTACGGGGGCAAATCCGGGGAACATGAGGTTTCGCTGCAATCGGCGGCCTCGGTGATCGAGCATCTCGACCGGGATCGCTTCGACGTGGTCCCGATCAGCATCGACAAGCAGGGCAAGTGGCAGTGGAACGACCTGCGCCTCATCGAGGAGGCGAAGGGGCGGGCGTTGCCCATCTTCGATGATGCCCCGGAAATGCGGCTCTCGCCCCAGGCCGACGGGCGCGCCACGCTCCTGCCGGTGATCGGTTCAGCGACGTCGCCGCGGCCAATCGACGTGGTCTTCCCGGTGATGCACGGTCCGCTCTACGAGGATGGGGCGGTGCAGGGCGTCCTGGAGCTCGCCGGCGTCGCCTATGTCGGCTCCGGCGTGCTGAGCTCGGCGATCGGGATGGACAAGGACATCGCCAAGCGGCTGGCCTTGTTCGCGGGGTTGCCGGTGCTGCCCTATCTGGCGCTGGCGAAGCGCGATTATGAGCGCGACCCGGCCCGCTGGGCCCAGGCCGTGCGCGAGAAGCTGACGCTGCCCGTCTTCGTGAAGCCCTGCAATATGGGCTCAAGCGTCGGCGTGCATAAGGTGAAGCAATGGGACGCGCTGGATGCGGCGCTGCGCGACGCCTTCCTCTACGACGTCAAGGTGTTGGTCGAGCAGGGTATCGATGTCCGCGAGATCGAGGTGGCAGTGCTCGAGGGCGAGCCGCTGTTCGTGAGCGTGGCGAGCGAGATCAATGCCAACCCCAAGCATGAATTTTATTCCTACGAGGCCAAATACCTCGATCAGGACGGCGCGACCGTCGATCTGCCGGCCAAGCTCGACACTGCGCAGATGGACCGGGTCAGGCAGCTCGCGAATGACGCCTTCGTCGCGCTCGAATGCAGCGGCCTTGCCCGGGTCGATTTCTTCCTCGACCGCCGGGGCGGTGATTTCTACTTCAACGAAATCAACACCTTGCCGGGCTTCACCTCGATCAGCATGTATCCCAAGATGATGGAAGCCTCCGGGCTGCCTTACCGGGACCTGCTGAGCCGCCTGATCGAACTCGCCCTGGAGAAGCAGGCGGGCAAGCATGGGCTGAAGACTGACTATCAGGATCAGCTCTGAGGCGGCGCGGCTCCCGCGCTCTTTATTCCTTCTCCCCTGGCGGGAGAAGGTGGCGCGCAGCGCCGGATGAGGGGGCGCCGTGCCCTTTCCGGTTGGCGTGGCGTTCAGGCCAGACGGTGAGCTCACAGCGCCCCCTCATCCGTCTCGGCTTCGCCGAGCCACCTTCTCCCGCCAGGGGAGAAGGGGTCTCCGCCCCGTTCTCGTCATGCTCGGGACAAGCCGTGCATGAGGGCGGAGACGACCTTCCCGTTTATTCTCGGCCCCAAAAGCCCCGGCCTATTCCGCCCCCGCCCACTTGGCCAAGCGGCTATCCCTCGCTCGCCTTCGGCGGCGAGTGGACCGCAACGCCGGCTATGACCAGAGCCACGCCGAGAATGTCTTGCAGGCTCGGGATCTGGGCGAGGACGATCGCCGCAATGACGGTTGCCGTCGCAGGCAGGATCGCCAGGCAAAGCGCGAAGGTCTGACGCGGCAGGCGGGACATCGCAAGCTGGTCGGCTATGTAGGGAATGACCGACGAGCATAGGCCGACCGCGATGCCGGCAAGCACCAGATTGATCGCGCCAAATGCCCTGGCCGCCTCGGTGAAGCCGATCGGCATGAGGATGACGAAGGCAATAGCCATGGCGGCGCCAAGACGCTCGACGCCGCCATTCGCCCCATCTTCCGCGGCTTTGTGACCGAGCACGATATAGCCCACGAAAAGCGCTCCGTTCAGGCTTGCCCAGAGCAGCCCCAGCATGTCCGTCGACCCTTTCAAGTCGATCATGATGACGACGCCGAGCACCGCCAGAAGCAGCGCCAGGGCGTTGCGGCGCGTGCGCAGCCCGTAGAGGGCGACACCGATCGTGCCGACGAACTCCATGGCCGCCACGAGGCTCATGGGGAGGCGGTCGAGAGCCAGATAGAAGGCCGTGTTCATGGCCGCGAGGCAGGCGCCGAGGCCGAGCAGCAGCAGCCTCGTCTTCGCGTCGGCCTCCCGGATCGTTCTCCACGGTTTGGTGAAGGGCGCGAAGATGAGCGCTGCTGACGCGATCCGGAACCACGCCACGCCAAGAACTCCGACCGCTGGAAAAAGCAGCACGGCGAAGGACGGCCCGAGATAGTGGAAGATGGCGCTGACCCCGAACCAGGCATAAGGCGGAACGGCTTCGGCGGCTCCATTGAGCGTCAGCTTCGATGATGGCACGAGTTGCTCCCTCGCCATCATCATGAGAGGATAGTTCGCTCGATTAAATGCCTGATGCGAGGAGAATTTCTATTTCTTCCTTGCAAGCGCATGGTGATTTCGATGAAGCGCCTTCGATATGAAAATGGCGGATTGGACGCGACGGATCTTCGGCTGCTCGATGCGCTCGCCGCCGATGCGCGGATCAGCATCGCGGAGCTGGGGCGTCTCGTCGGGCTGTCTTCGCCGAGCGTATCTGAAAGGGTCAGGCGGCTGGAGGAGGCGGGCGTGATCGAGGGCTATACCGTCACGATCAACCCCAAGGCGCTTGGCCTGCCGCTCGCGGCCTGGCTCCGTATCCGGCCGATTCCCGGCCAGCTTCACAACGTGACCGAAATCCTGCGGGGGATTCCGGAGATCGTGGAATGCGACCGCATCACCGGCGAAGACTGCTTCATCGCTCGCGCCCATGTCGAGAGTGTCGAGGCGCTGGAGCAGTTGATCGACAAGCTCATCCCCTATTCGATGACGAACACGTCGATCATCCAGTCGTCTCCCGTCCCGCGCAGATTGCCGCCGCTGAGGCTGCCGATCGAGTAGTCCGTGCACGGCGGATGAAGGCGTGGCGCTCCTTTTCCCTTCTCCCCTCGGGGGAGAAGGTGGCAGCGCGTAGCGCTGACGGATGAGGGAAGGAAGGCGCAACGCAGATCGTTTTCTCCCTCCGAACCATCCCGTCATTCCGGGGCGGGCCGCAGGCCTGAGCCCGGAACCCAGAACCGATGCGCTCGATCAGTGAAGCTCACCATGCGAGCCGCACTATGGAGGACCGGCATCGGCTCTGGGTTCCAGGCTCTTCGCTGACGCGAAGCCCCGGAATGACGGAGGAGCGGCGGTCAGCTCACAGCCCAAGCATCAAACGGTCGTCCCCTCTCGCTGCGCCGGGACAGAAGACAGCACCGCCCTGGCGGCATGGCGGCCCTGCGCTGTGGTCTGCGACAAAACGCATCGCGCCCGTTGGAAGTCCTAGGCGTCAATATTATAAGCATGCCTATGAACAGCATGCCTAATGACCCGACAGGGCATCCGCCTCCTTCCGTCGGCTTCCTCCTGCACGATGTGGCGCGTCTGCTGCGGAAGCGTTTCGAGCAGCATGGCCGGGCGAGCAGCCTCGGTCTGACGCGCTCGCAATGGCAGGTGCTCGCCTATCTCAACCATAACGAGGGCATTCAGCAGGGCGGGCTCGCCGAATTGCTGGAGGTCGAGCCGATCACGCTCGGGCGCATCGTCGACAAGCTCGAGGCCTGCGGCCTGGTCGAGCGTCGCGCGCATGCGACGGACCGGCGGGTCTGGCGGCTCTTCCTCACCGAGAAGGCCGGGCCGAAGCTCGCGGAGATGCGCGGGATCGGCGAAATCACCCGGGCGGAAGCCTTCGGCGAAATCTCGGATGCCGAGCGCGAACATCTTCTCGCCCTTCTGGGGGCGATGAAATCGAACCTGACCGCCGCCTGCAGCAGCACGCCGCGTGCGGAAAAGCAGGCCAGCCATGGATGAAGCAGCCATGAAGTCCCAATCCCAGGCCAATGACGAACCGACGCCGGCCAGCAACGTGACCGAGATCCGCCGCGCCGCGAGCAAGCTCGCCCCTTCGGCCGAGGCGACGCCTCAGGCGGAGGCGCCGGCCAGCAAGGTCGTCGCCGCGAAACGGGCCGGCATCCGGCGGCGGGTGCTGTTTGCGCTGCTGCCCGTCGCGCTCGTCGTCGGCGGTTATTTCTATGTTGTCGGCGGGCAGGTGATGTCGACCGAGAACGCCTATGTTCAGGCCGATATTGTCGGCCTCTCGACCGATGTCGCCGGCATCGTCAGTGACATCGGGGTTCACGATAATCAGGTCGTGAAGGCCGGCGATGTCCTGTTCACGCTCGACGACCAGCAGTTCCGTCTTGCTCTCGACCGGGCGGATGCGCAGATCGGCATCGTCAAGAACGACATCGCCGCGCTGCAGGCGAGCTACAAGGGTGTGCAGAGCCAGATCGTTCAGGCGAAGATCGATATCGATTTCTATACCGTGGCGTTCAAGCGCCAGCAGGATCTGGCGACGAAGTCCTATGCCTCGCAGGCGATCTTCGATCAGGCGAAGCATGATCTTGACGGCGCGGTGCAGAAGCTGGCCTTGCTCCAGACCCAGCTTGCCGGCATCGCCGCCAATCTCAATGGCGATCCCGACGCGCCCGCAACCGACCATCCCCGCTACAAGGACGCCGTCGCCGCGCGCGGCGAGGCCGCCCGCCAATTGGCGCATACGGAGGTCAGGGCGCCGATGGACGGCATCGTGACGAATGTGCCCTCCCTGCAGAAGGGGCAATATCTCGCCGCGGCGACGAACGCCTTCAGCCTGGTCTCGACCGACCATGTCTGGATCCAGGCGAGCCCCAAGGAAACCGAGCTGACCTGGGTGCGCCCGGGCCAGAAGGCGACGGTCGCGGTCGACAGCTATCCGGGCCAGGACTGGACCGGCGTCGTCGACAGCATCAGCCCGGCCTCGGCGGCGAGCTTCTCGCTGCTGCCCGCCCAGAACACCAGCGGCAACTGGGTCAAGGTCGTCCAGCGCATCGCCATGCGCGTGCGCATCGAAACCCCGGCGGACAAGCCGCAACTGCGTGCCGGCATGAGTGTGGTGCTCGACATCGACACCGGCCATGCGCGCGGCCTGCCGCGCTTCGTCTCCTGGTCGTTTGAAAAGTCCTGGCCGTTTGGAAAGTCAGAGCCCCGCCATGGCTGATCCCGCCGCGCCGGTGTTCGTCCGCGTCGCCAATCGCGGCGCGATCACCGCCTGCGTGATCCTTTCCGTGGTGATGCAGGCGCTCGACACGACGATCGCGAATGTCGCACTGCCCTATATCCAGGGCAGTGTCTCGGCGAGCGCGGACCAGATCAACTGGGTCCTGACCTCCTATATCGTTGCGGCTGCGATTATGACGCCGCCCTCGGGCTTCCTGGCTGCGCGCTTCGGCCGCAAGCGCGTGCTCTCGGTCGCGATCGTCGGCTTCGTCGTGGCCTCGATGCTGTGCGGCGCGGCGCAGTCGCTGTCGCAGATCGTCGGCTTCCGCCTGCTGCAGGGCTTCTTCGGCGCGGCGCTGGTGCCGATCTCTCAGGGCATCCTGCTCGATATCTACACGCCCGAGGAGCGCGGCTCGGCGATGGCGCTGTTTGGCGTCTCGGTGATGGTCGGCCCGGTGCTCGGCCCGGTGATCGGCGGCTGGCTGACCGAGAACATCTCCTGGCGCTGGGTCTTCTACATCAACCTGCCGCTCGGCGCGCTCGCCTTCACGGGCGTTGCGATTTACCTCAAGGAAACCGCCACCAACGTCACCGCGAAGCTCGACTGGATCGGTTTCGGGGCGCTGAGCCTCGGCATCGCCTCGCTGCAGATCTTCCTCGATCGCGGCGCGCAGCTCGACTGGTTCGATTCCGGCGAGATCATCATCGAGGCCGCGGTCTGCGCTGCCGCCTTCTACATCCTCGTCGTCCACACCTTCACGGCCCAGAATTCCTTCATCAAGCCGCGCCTGTTCCTCGACCGGAACTTCAGCGTCGGCATGATCTTCATCTTCGTCGTCGGCATCACCTACCTCGCCTCGATGGCGTTGATGACGCCCTATCTGCAGACGCTGATGGGCTATCCGGTCGTCACCGCCGGCGTCGTCATGGGGCCGCGCGGGCTTGGCACCATGGTCTGCATGTTCCTCGTCGGGCGGCTGATCGGCAAGGTCGATATCCGCCTGCTGCTGACGGCCGGCCTCGGCGTCAGCGCCTGGGCGATGTACGACATGTCCGGCTGGACGCCTGATGTCTCGCAGACCACGATCATGGTTACGGGCTTCATCCAGGGCGCCGGCTTGGGCCTCTTGTTCGTGCCGTTGACGACGGTGACCTTCGCGACCTTGCCGGCGCAGTTCCGCGGCGACGGCACGGGCCTCTACAACCTGTCGCGCAATATCGGCTCCAGCGTCGGCATTTCCTTCGTTGCCTATCTCCTGACCCGCAACACGCAGGTGAACCATGCGGAGATAGCCAATTACGTCACTCCATATAATCGCGTCTTCGAGAACCCGGCGATCAAGCAGGCCTGGGATCCGCTGAAGCTTGCCGGCCGCGCCGCGCTCGACGAGGTGGTCACGAAGCAAGCCACGATCATCGCCTATATCGATGATTTCAAGTTGCTGATGCTCTTGTGCCTGGCCGCGATCCCGCTGGTCATCCTGCTGCGCAGCCCGAAGCGGCAGGAGGCTCCCGCCGACGATCATGCGATGGTGATGGAGTAGGGCAGCCTCTAGGCCCGCCCGCTTCATTGCGGCTAACAAAGGCTTAATCGACTGAGCACTAGCATGGCGTCCTGAGCGGATTCTCAGTTGAAAGAGCCTATCGTGCGCGACCACCCCTTGCCGGAACCCGAGCCGGCGCGTTCCGCGGCCTGGCGCGAGTCCGGCGTCGCCATGGCGCAGTCCGATGGCGAACTGGCTTGCCTGCTGGAGCGGGTCGAACGATTGCAGCGGGAGGTGGAAGAGAAATCCCAGCTCCTGCGCGAGCGCGACGAGGCACTGGCGCATAGCAAGAAGATCTTCGACCGCTCCTCCGAAGCTGCGAAAATCGGCGTCTGGGAATGTGATCTGACCAATGCCGATTCCTTGCGCTGGACCGACGCCGTCTACGATCTCTTCGAGCTCCCGCGCGGCTCCAAGCTCGATCGGCCCAGAATCGTCGAGATGTACGACCCTGAGTCGCGCGTCGCGATGCAGACCCTGCGCAGCAAGGCGATTCGCGAACGGGGCGGATTCACGCTCGACGCCAAGATCACGACCGCGCTCGGCAAGGAGCGCTGGATGCGGCTCACCGCCGATGTCGAGAGCGAAAACGGCGTCGCGGTGCGCATCTTCGGCATGAAGCAGGACATCACCGAGGAGCGGGCGCTCTGGGACCAGACGCGGTTCCTGGCGGAAATCGACCTGATGACCGGGCTCGCCAATCGCAGCCAGTTCCAGGCGATCTTGTCCGGCCAGAAGGCAGAGCCTGCCGGTCCGCTCCTGCTCGTCGATCTCGACGGCTTCAAGCAGGTCAACGACACCTTCGGCCATGGGCACGGCGACGAATGCCTGAAGCAGGTCGCGCTGCGCCTGAGCGGTATCTGCGCCGAGGCGCGATTGGTGGCGCGGATCGGCGGCGATGAGTTCGCGGTGCTGATGGGCGCGGCTGCCGATCGGTTGGCTGCCGAGGCCCTGACCGAGCGCATCCTCGACGCTTTGCGCCGCCCGATCGCCTGGGGCGCGCATGCTTTCCAGCTCGGCGCCTCGGCGGGGATCGCGATCCCGCAGGGCTTCGACGCCTCAAGCGCGGCGGAGCTGTTCAGCCATGCCGATATCGCGCTCTATGCAGCCAAGGCGGCCGGCAAGAACACGTTCAGGGTCTTCGATCCGCAGATGAAGAGCGAGGGTGAGCGGCGCTTCGAGACCGTCCGGGATATCGGCCGCGCCCTGATCGAGAATCAGCTCGAACTGTACTACCAGCCCAAGCTGCGGCTTTCCGACCAGAACCTGTCGGGGTTCGAGGCGCTCCTGCGTCGGCGGATGCCCGATGGGCGGGTGGTCGCGGCCGGGGCCTTCCAGGCGGCCTTGAACGATCCCGACCTTTCGGCGCGGCTGGGCAAATGGGTGGTCGAGAAGGCCTTGTGCCAGGCCGGGCTCTGGCATCGTGCTGGCTTCGATTTCGGCAGCCTCGCGATCAATCTGAGCGCCTCGCAGCTCCATGACCATCACTTCGCGGAGACGCTGATCGAGCGCGTCGCCGAGCAGGGCCTGACGCCCGGCATGATCGAGATCGAGGTGACGGAGGGCGTCTTCCTCGATGATGAATCTGGCCCGGTGAAGCGCATCCTCGAGCGCCTGAAGCAGAGCGGCATGCGCGTCGCGCTCGATGATTTCGGAACGGGCTATGCCTCGCTCGTGCATCTGCGCAGCTATCCGATCGACGTCATCAAGATCGACAAATCCTTCGTGCAGCGTTTCCTCAGCTCGGCGCAGGATCGCGCCATCTTGGAGACGATCCTACGCCTCGGGGCGAGCCTGGGCATGGACATCGTCGCCGAAGGCATCGAGACGGCGGCGCAATTGCAGGCACTGAAGGCGCTGGGCTGCCCATTCGGCCAGGGCTTCCTGTTCTCGCCGGCGGTTCCCGCTTCGCGCGCCGTCGACTGGCTCTTGCCGATCGCCTGCCGTGAGACCCGCGTGGCGTGATCTTCGTCCTCGTCTTGGTCTTGCGTCCCAGGCATCTCGCCTCCCAGGCATCTTGCATCGAAGCCATCTTGCATCGCAGGTCCAAAACTTGCCTGCTCCATCCGTGAGGGAGAGCGGGCGATGACGGACGGGCTCGAGGAGCAAGGTGGATCGGCGGCGCTGGCGCTGGAGCTCCAGGGCGCGGTCGAGCAGGCGCGCAAGGATGCGCGCGAAGACCCGTTCGGCAATCCCGTGCTCAGGGTCACGCTCTGGCTGACGCGGCGGATGGATCGCGGCGAGCTGACATTGGACGCTGCGCTTGGTCTCGTGCGCCATCTTGGCCGCGAGGCCTTGCGCGAGCGGGCGGGGCGCGTAGCGGCCTATGTCGGGCTGACGGATGATGGCGATGTGCCGCTGCTGGCGCTGGCCGAGCGGCTGGCTGCTGCGGCTGAGGGAGAGCCCGAGCCCTTCGCGCATTTTCGCACTGCGACCGCCCGGCCACGCTTCGCTGCCGTGTTCACGGCCCATCCGACCTTCGGCATGAGCCGGAAGCTGGCGCATGCGCTGGCCGATCTCGCCTCGGGCGATGCGGCTGGCGCAGCGGTGGTTGAGAATGAGGCGCTCTCCTTCCGGCCCGATGGCGCTATCACGCTGCAGGACGAATTCGAGCAGGCGCGCTTCGCCGTGCGCCATGCCCGCGATGCGCTCGACCGCTTGAACGCGGCGCTGCTGACGGCGGCGCGCTTGCGCTGGCCGGAGCGCTGGCGCGAGCTCGCGCCGCGGCCCTTGATCCTGGCCTCCTGGGTCGGTTGCGACACGGATGGTCGCACCGATATCGGCTGGTGGGACACGCTGCGCTACCGGCTCGAATCCAAGCGCGGACAGTTCGTGCGCATTCTGGAGAAGCTGCCGGAGGTGGCTGCCACAGTCGAGGTGCGAGCGATGGTGTCGGCCGCACTTGCCGCCGTCGAACGCCAGCTCGCACTCGCGCCGCCGATCGGCACGCAACCGGCGCTGACCGCGCTGCAGGCCTTCGCCCTGGCTCTGGTCGGGGAGCGCGAGACGGCCCTGCCGGAGGCCTCCGGATTGATCGCGGCGCTCGATCGGGCGATCGCGGCGGCCCGCGCCGATGACGACACGGCGATGGCGCTGTGCCTGGTCAAGGCAGGTTGCGTTGCCCATGGCGTCTCGATTGCGCTGCCGCATTTCCGGCTCAACGCCTCGCAGCTCCACAATGCGATGCGCGGGGTCATTCCGCTCGATGAGGAACCTGCCTTGCCGGCGCAGCGGCGCGCCTTCCTCAGCGCGGCCAACGCCCTGCTCGGCAAGGTCGAGCCGACGGCGGTCGATTTCGGCGCGCTCGCGGCCGAGCGCGCCTCGGCCGCGCGGATGATGATGACGATCGCGCAGATCGTGAAGCATCTCGACGGGACGCGCCCGGTGCGCTTCCTCGTGGCGGAAACCGAGACGGGCTACACGCTGCTCTGCGCGCTCTGGCTGGCGAAGCGCTTCGGCATTGCCGACAAGGTCGAGATCTCGCCGCTATTCGAGACCTCGGACGCGCTGGAGCAGGGGCCGCGCATCATCGACGAGGCGCTGCGTAGTCCGCATTTCCGCGACTATCTCAAGCAGCATGGCCGGCTCTGCATCCAGTTTGGCTATTCCGATTCCGGGCGCTATATCGGTCAGGTCGCGGCGACCTTCTGGGTCGAGCGCCTGCGCATCCGCATCTGCGAATTGCTGACGCGCTACGGGCTGAGCGATATCGAACTCGTGATCTTCGACACCCATGGCGAGTCGGCAGGGCGCGGCGCGCATCCGCGCAGCCTCAGCGATCGCCTGGCCTATCTCGATCCGGCTTTCGCGCGGCAGGCCTTCAAGCGGGCGGGCATCGCAACGGTGCGCGAGACGAGCTTCCAGGGCAGCGACGGCTATCTGCTCTTCGGCACGCCGCAGATTGCGGCGGCGACCGTCGGGCGTATCGCCGAGGCCGTCTTCGGCGAAGGCCGGGATGCGGGCAATGATGCGGCCGCCGACCCGATCTATCAGGAGCCGGATTTCGCCTCGGAGTTCTTCCAGACCGTGCGAGAGGAGATGACCGCTCTGGTCGATGATCCCGGCTATGCCGCGCTGATCGGCACCTTCGGCCCGTCGCTGCTCGACAAGACCGGCTCACGCCCGGCGGCGCGGCAAAGCGATGCGGGCGGGCCGACGCGCATCCGCCATCCGCGCGAACTGCGCGCCATCCCCAACAATGCGATTCTCCAACAACTCGGCTGGCTCGCCAACAGCGTGCATGGTCTTGGCCAGGCGGCCGGGCGCGCGCCCGATCTGTTCCGTGCCATGCGCGAGCGCTCCGACCGCTTCGAGCGCGCCTACAGCCTCGCGGCTTACGCCATGGCCAATAGCGATCTCGACGTGCTGCGCGCCTATCTCGACACGCTCGACCCCGGCAACTGGTTCGATCGTGCGCGGCGAACGGTGCGGGAGGGGCGGCGCGACGAATTGCTTGCGGTTGCCGACGCGCTGGCGCGGCTTGAGCTCGCGCCGGCGTTGAGGCGCCTGTTCTGGCGGCTCTCATCGGACTGGCTGAAGCTGCAGACGGTGGCGGGCGACACGCCGCGCATGTCGGTCAGGCTGGTCGCGCTGCATGCGCTGCGGCTTGCGGTGATGCACCGGATCTGGCTTTCGGCCACGCATATCCCGGATTTCCGGCCCCATGCCGGCTTGACGCGCGAGGCCTTGATCGAGCGCATCCTGCGGCTCGACATTCCGGCCTCGCTGCTCCTGCTCGGCGAGATCTTCCCGCTCAATCCCGATCCGACGATCGGGCTGGATTTCGGCGAGCCGCCGGGACCGCGCGAGGGCGGGACTTATGAAGCGTTGCACCGCGACGTCTTCGCGCCGATGCGAGCCTGCTTCGACCTGCTGCGCGAGATCTCGGGCGCGATCCAGCACGAGATCGGGGCCTTCGGCTAGGTTTTCGGCTGCGCTCGCTGCCCCGGAATGACGGCGCCTTAATTGGATAAGGCGCGCCCTTTTGATTGCAACGACCGCCAAAGCCCTTAGGTAGGCGTTGAGGGAAACGCCTAGCTGGAGCCGAGCCAAACATGGCCGACACGGAATTCGACGTCCCGTCCTTCGACGCGCCGGCGGCGCGGATCACCCTGTTTCGTGCGCTGATCCAGGCGAGCACTCGCCACGGCCGGGCCCGGATCGCTCTGGAGGATCCCGAGCGCCAGCCGATCAGCTTCGGGCGGCTCATGCTGGGCGCGCTGGTGTTGGGGCGCAAGCTTGCAGGCGTCACGCAAACGGCTGAACGCGTCGGCCTGCTGCTGCCCAATATGCAGGGCATGGCGGTGACGCTGTTCGGACTCTCCGCCTTCGGCCGCGTGCCGGCGCTGCTGAACTTCACCGCCGGGGTGAAGAATCTGCGGGCGGCAGCCGAGCTTGCCGGGCTCAAGACGATCATCACCTCGCGTCGCTTCATCGACCAGGCCAAGCTCGACGACGAGATCGCGGCCCTGGGTGAAGGCCGGCGGGTGATCTATCTCGAGGAAATCCGCAAGCAGATCACCAGTTTCGACAAGGCCTATGGTGCGCTGCTCAGCCTCGCGCCCGGGCTCGCGCATCGCGCTTACGAGGCCAAGCCGGACGATGCGGCGGTGGTGCTGTTCACCTCCGGCACCGAGGGCAGGCCGAAGGGCGTCGTGCTCTCCCACGCCAATCTGGTCTCGAACGCACGCCAGATCTTCCAGCTCGCCGCCGGCTTCCTTTCCGAGCGCGACATCGTCATGAACCCGCTGCCGGCCTTCCACTCCTTCGGGCTGACGGCGGGGCTCCTGATGCCGCTGCTGCAGGGCATGAAGGTCGTGCTCTATCCGAGCCCGCTGCACTACAAGCAGGTGCCCAGGCTGATCGGCGAGATGGGCTGCAGCTTCCTGTTCGCGACCGACACCTTCCTGCAAGGCTATGCGCGCGCCGCCGATCCCGACGACCTCAAGAGCGTGCGCTATGTCGTCGCCGGTGCCGAGCGGGTGAAGCCGGAGACACGCCGGATGTGGGAGCCTTACGGCACCACGATCCTGGAAGGCTATGGCTGCACCGAATGCTCTCCCGTGCTCGCCTGCAACACGCCTGTGGCCATGCGCGAGGGCAGCGTCGGGCGCCTGCTGCCGGGCATCGAGGCGAGGCTCGATCCGGTCGAGGGCATCACCGAGGGCGGCAAGCTTTGCGTGCGGGGCCCCAATGTCATGGCCGGCTATCTCAGCGCCGAGGAGCCGGGCAAGATCGTGCCGCCGGAGGGCGGCTGGCACGACACCGGCGACATCGTCGCGATCGATGACGGCTTCGTGGTGATCAAGGGCCGCGCCAAGCGTTTCGCCAAGCTCGGCGGAGAGATGGTCTCGCTTGCCGCGGTCGAGGCGATGATCGCTGGACTCTGGCCGGAGCAGAACCATGTCGTGGTGGCGCTGCCCGATGCGCGCAAGGGCGAGCAGCTCGTCCTCGTCACCGAAAAGCCCGATGCCGAGAAGCGCGCCTTGCTGGACGAGGCGAAGGCGCAGGGCTTTCCCGAATTATGGGTGCCGCGCGCGATCCTGGTGACCAATTCGATTCCGGTGCTCGGCAACGGCAAGATCGACTATGGCGCGACGCGCGAGCTTGCGGCCTCGCGACGTTCGCTGCTGTGACGCCACAATCTTGGCTATGGTGCAGCGCATGATCACGGTCTCCGCCTCCGCGCTCCTCTCCACTCTCCGCATAGCGGCGCTCGCCCCGGCGCTCTATCTGGGCTCGCCCGCCGATCTCGCGGCGCAAGGCAAGAGCGTGATCCAGGGCAAGAGCGCGGTTTATGAGCGGCGCGACGAATGCGTCGAGGCCGGCCTGCTGAGTGCCGAGCAATGCGAGTTCGCCTATCGCAATGCCCGCGCCGAATTCGAGCAGAAGGCGCCGCGCTATGCCTCGCGCGCGTCCTGCGAGCAGATCCATAAGCGCTGCGGCGCGCAACTGGTCGCAGCCGGTGGCTGGGATACGCTCGGGCGCGGTGGAGCGACCTATGTGCCGCGCTTCAACGGCGTGCGCCTGACGGGCGAGGGCACCGCCTTGCGGGCCTTGCCGGTGGTCGAGGGGGCCGGGCGGGTCGCCTTCGCCGGGCGTTCGGTGACGGAGCTTCAGGACAAGGTGGCGGGCCGGCAAAACGTGTCCGGGCCGACCGAGGCGCGCAGCAGCCGGCATGGCCACCAGACGCAAGCCGCAGGACCTTACGTGAAACGCGGCGACCGCGACGATACGGTGCGCGTGCCGATGGAGCAGAAGAGCATTGGCTCCAATGTCGCACCGGGCCTCTATGTCGATCCCGACGGCGTCGAATGGTACAAGCCCGCCCGCCGGCATTGAATGGCTTGCGCGCAAGAGCCTGGAGCCGCTTGCGCCGGGAGCCTGCGCCCGCTACCCCTGCGGGCAGGCGGACGTGGCGAAACTGGTAGACGCAAGAGACTTAAAATCTCTCGGCCCGAAAGGCTGTGCGGGTTCGATCCCCGCCGTCCGCACCACCACCTCAGCGACCTCTCAGAGCATTTGGGAAAGCTGCTTGAGCTCGTCCCCGTCGAGATCGGAGACGGCCGTGTAGACGACACCCCCGCGTGTCCAGCTCAGCAGATTATAGCCGTTGCGCTTCGTCAGGGCGGGCGCTGTGTCCGGGGCGTCGGAGGCCCAGGCGAAAACATTGATCAGGTGGAGCCGGCGCTTGTAGACGAGGACGCCGACGCGCCGGCCGGCGATCGTATCGAGCCGGCCGCCGAGTAGCGGATAGCCTTGTGCGGCGAGATCGCGGACCTCGGGTGAGAAATCGACCTTTCCGGCGAACCAGGGCTTCACCGTGTGAGCGTCGGAGGAGGCGACCTGGATTGGGCTTTCCTGCTGCAGCGAGCGCAGATGGGCCGAAAGCAGATCCCGTGCGAGCAGCGTATCGCGTGCAGATCCGGTCACGAACCACCATGTCGCAAGCGCCGACAGAAGACATGCGAATACGAGCACGGCGGCCTGCCGTATAAGCGCTGAGGCCGTCCAGCGCCGCGGCACGATTGATGCGGAAAGGGCCGGTACGGGGCGAGGAGACGGTGACGGCGCTAAAGCGTCCGATTCCTGCTCCAGTGACTGCCTGAGGCGCTGAGACAGGCCTTCGGGCATAGGCTCTCGGCCAAGGCCGGCGACGGCCCTGCTTGTTTGGCGCAGATCGGAGACAAGCGTCGCGCAGTCCGGGCAGTCCGCAATATGGCGCGCAAGCGCGTCATGCTCGTCATCCGGCAGTTCCCTGTCGAGATAGGCGCTCAGCAGATGAGCGTGCCGGTCACAAGGCATGGGAGCGATCCTTCCCGGTTTCGCGGGCAAGCGCCCGACGCAGCAACAGGCGGCCGCGCGACAGCCGCGACATCACGGTTCCAACCGCCGTGCCGGTGATCTCGGAGATCTCGCGATAGCTGAGCCCCTCGATCTCGCGCAGTACGACGACTTCGCGGAAGGCCGTGGGCAGTTCCGCCAGAGCGAGGCGTACGAGGTCTCGCTCCGCTTCGCCGATCAGCGCGTCCTCGGCAGAGGGGGCCTCGGCGGCAATGTCGAATGGGGCTCCCGTGTCACCCTCCCGTCTGTAAAAAGCGGCGTCGAGGGAGATCACGTTTGCGGTGCGCTGGCGGTTGTTGAGTGTGCGGTAGGCGGCGTTGCGGACAATGGCGAAGAGCCATGGCCGGATGTCCTCGCCGCGAAAGCCGTCAAAGGCGCGGAAGGCACGCAAAAACGCTTCCTGCACGACGTCCTCGGCATCGGCCCGCGAACTCAGCAGCCAGAAGGCCAGGCCGAAGGCAGCCTCCTGATGCGGCAATGCCAGCTGCTCGAAACGAGACGGAATGGGCATGATCCCGTGTTTGCCTTGGACTGAGGAGATCGGTGGAAGCTAGCGGCTCTCCTCTATGATCCCGATCACGTCCGGTTTATTCCCGCGCTCTTTTGCTTGATCGCGGGAATAAACCGGGTCGGCCCCGGCTCTTGGACTGCGCGACGCCACTGCGGCGCTCGCCTTGAGACCTCCGGGAGTTGCTCGATGATCCTTCTCTCACGCCGCGATGCGCTTGTCGCGAGTTCGCTTGCCGCCGCCTTCGGATTGACGAAGCCGCTGCATCTCGTCGCGCCGGCCCAAGCCCAGACCATTCCCGATCCGGCCGTCGGCTTTCTCCGCTACAAGGTCGGTTCGATCGAGGTCACCGCGCTCTATGACGGGATCTGGGAAAAGCCGCACGACCCCGCCTTCATCAAGAATGCCTCGATCGAGGAGACCAAGGAGGCGCTCGCCAAGGCTGGCCAGACGACGGCCTTCGTGCCGATCCCGCTGACCGTCGTCGTGCTTAAGATCGGCGAACGCTATGTCATGGTCGATGCCGGTTCCGGCGCCGCGCAATGGCAGCCTACGGCCACCAAGCTCGCAGCCAACATGGCGGCCGCGGGCATCGATCCGACCAAGATCGGCACGATCCTGGTCTCGCATTTCCATCCCGACCACATTTTTGGCCTGATGGATCGTGGCACCAACGCTCCCGTGTTTCCCCACGCCGAGATCATCGTCACCGCGACCGAGTATAAATGGTGGACAGAGCCCGGCCGCGTCGAGAAGCTGCCCGATGCGCGCAAGGCGCTCGGGCAAAGGATCAACGCGGTCTTTCCGGGCTGGAAGAACTTCAGGCTCGTCGATGGCGAGCCCGAGGTCGCGCCGGGCGTCAGGCTGGTCAGGACGCCGGGCCATACGCCCGGGCACGCCGCCTTCCATGTCAGCTCGGGCAACGAGCAGCTGATGATCTCCAACGATGTCGCCTATGTCCCGGCCCTGCTCGCACCGCATCCGGATTGGCAGGGCAGCTATGATCAGGACAGCGCAACGGCCGTCGAGACGCGTCGCACGCTGATCGATCGCGTCATCGCCGAGAAGATGGCGATCTGCGGGGCGCATTTCCCGTTCCCCGGCAAAGGGGTCTTCGCCAAGGACGGCGCCGGCTACGCCTTTACCCCCGAGAAGGCCTAACCCGCCCGGGCCGGCGCTGAATGCGACCCAGTGGTTCCCTGATCCCAATCCTGCCGTGATCCCAATCCTGGAGACAGTTATGATCCGCAAAATCGTATGCGCAGCTTTCGCGAGCGCTCTCGCTGCTTCGACTGCAGCATTCGCCGTCGATACCACACCGACCAGGGGCGCGCCCGACCTGAGCGCCGTCAGGTCGGAGATCAAGGCCAAGGAGTTCAAAGCCGCGATCAAAGACCTGAACGGCATGATCGACGCCGGTGTCCAGCATGCCGACGTCTACAATCTGCTCGGCTTCTCCCTGCGCAAGAGCGGCGACCAGAAGACGGCGCTGACCTATTACCGTAAGGCGCTCGACTTCGACCCCGGCCATAAGGGCGCTCTCGAATATCAGGGCGAGCTTTATGTCGAGATGGGCGAGATCGCCAAGGCGCGCGACAATCTCGCGACCCTGGTCAAGCTCTGTCCACAGGGGTGCGAGGAGCGCGAGGACCTCGAAAAGGCGCTCGCTGCGGTGGCGAAGACGAACTGAGCCCGACGATCACGCCATCCCGGATCGGCCTCGGAGCCGATCCGGTACGACCTATCAAGAACGAGATCTGGCAAGGACGAGACCATGACACGATCGATGTTCCGCGACAGTGCGGCATTGCTGGGTCGCCTGCTGCTCGCTGCACTGTTCCTGCACGAATCCTGGGTGAAGCTGACGCATTTTGGCCCATCCATGGCCTATATGGAGCGCTTCGGCATTCCCGGTCGGCTGCTGCCTGGCGTGCTTGTCGTCGAACTCGGTGGCGGCGTCCTGCTCGTGCTGGGACTGTTCAGCCGCCATGCGGCTCTGGCGCTGGCGGCATTTTGCGTCGTTGCGGCGGGCCTGTTCCACAATGCCCTGTCCGATGGCAATCAGTTGCTGCATTTCGAGAAGGATCTGGCGATCGCAGGGGGGCTCCTCGTGCTTTGCGCCTTCGGTCCGGGCCGCTTCGTGTTGCCGCTCGGTCGGCCAAAGCCTCTCGGCTGAAAGGCTGTGCGGGTTCACGTCTCGCCGGCGGCGTCACCTCTCAGAGCCATTCCTCGTCGCGATCCAGCGCCAAAAACACGGAAACCCCCAGCCGGGAAGCTGGGGGTCCGGTGATCGGTTTCACGGATGATCCCGTTAGACCAAATGGCTTTTATGAAGCCAGTCTTGAAGTCCCGTTCGCGACACTTAGAGAATTTCCACGTTTCTCCGAATCGCGGAAATGCTCTACCTCCTTGTTTTATTGCATTTTCTTCACATGAACCGGTTTCCACTTCGCTCGAAAACGCTCTAGCGAACTGAAACGTGAGCGAGCTTGGGCACTCCATAGCCTGCGACGAAGGTGTTCGCCCCGATAATGGAGGGGCCATGAGCTATGGCCTGTTGTGGCCGAACCGGAGTTGCCGCCTCCTCCTGTCCGGCAGTGCAGTCATCAACCTCGGCGGTCAGGATCCCCGTCGCTGCTTGAACAGCCATGTGCGCCAGCCCAACGATAGAAACTGGTCAGGGCTAAGCCGATGATCCATGCCGTCATAGGTCACGAATGTCGGCGAATTGCCCGCTTTCGCTAGCGCACCCGCCCATGACCGGCTTGCGGCATAGGGGTTCTCCTTATCCTCTGTGCCGTGCACGAGCAGGAATGGGACCTTCGCTGCGTTCGCCGCGAGACTGCGCCGCGGTGGCACTCCCGAGAAGGCTACGACGCCCGCGAACGTTTTCGGCTTCGTAGCGGCCGCGATCATCGCTGCCGAGGCTCCCATCGAGAACCCGACCAGATAGACCCGCTGCGGATCGATCGGTAGGCGCCGCTTCAAGTCTTCGACCAGAGCCAGGACATCGGCGAGGTGTTCTCCAGCGTGGGCGACCCGGTTGCTGCCTTCGCCGCTATAGTTCGCGCTACGCGTGGGGAATTGCGGCGCGACGACGTAAGCCGGGAAATCGTCCGCGATTTTCGGGATGGACCAACTCCGGATTAACGGTCCGACTTGGCTGACGTTGTCCGCTCCGACCGCGCCCGATGCATGCAGCGCAACGACAAGCGGCGATTTGGCTTGGCCGTGCTTGGATGGCGAGAGCAAACGATACGGAATTGTTCGACCCTCGGACACCGTGAAGATGTCCGGTTTGAATGCGTCGATCGGAGTTTTGGTGAGAGTCTCGACCTCGACGAGATGCGTCGAAGATGGCCCATAAAGGCGTCGCTCTTCCTTCACCTCGCCTGCCTGGGCGGCAAGTCCGGCCATGAAGAATATCGCGAGCAAGCTCGCGGTAAGAGGCAGGGGGCGTCGCATCGCTTCCTCATCGTTGAAGGGTGTGGAAAGCCAAGGCTCTCTGCGCTCTTCATCGGTTGTCACTTGACGCTGCACAAACGGCGATATCTCTAACGAGCCAATGGATTTTCTTTAGGCTTTGAATGGACCGACCGCTTCTTCCGCTGAACGCGCTACGCGCCTTCGAGGCCTCGGCGAGGCACCTGAGCTTCACCAAGGCTGCCATCGAGCTCTGCGTGACCCAGGCGGCTGTGAGTCAACAGGTCAGGTCGCTAGAGGTCCGGCTCGCCGTCGAGCTCTTCCGGCGTCTGCCGCGGGGGTTGGCACTCAGCGACGAAGGACGATCCCTGCTGCCGACGCTGCGGGAGAGCTTCGACCTGATCGCGCAAACGCTCGATCGCTTCGCGCCTGGTGCAAAGCGCGAGGTGCTGGTCGTGGGCAGCGTCGGCACGTTCGCTTTGGGATGGCTCCTACCGAGGCTGAAGGCGTTCCATGAGTTGCATCCTTCGGTGGAACTCAGGCTGTCGACTAACAATAATCGGGTCGACATCGCTGCCGAGGGGCTGGATTACGCCATCCGCTTTGGCAGCGGTGCCTGGCACGCCACCGTTGCCGAGAAGGTTTTCGACGCCCCCATGGCCCCGGTTTGCGTACCGGCCATCGCAGCAGGCCTAAAGCACCCTAACGACCTCAAGGACGAGGTCTTGTTGAGATCGTATCGCTCTGACGAATGGCTGGGCTGGGCCAGCGCTGCCGGTATCGGACCGCTGCATGGTAGAGGCCCTGTGTTCGACAGTTCCCTTGCGCTCGCCGAAGTCGCAGCATCTGGTGCCGGCGTCGCCCTGGTGCCCACGGCCATGTTCCAGAACCACATCGCAGCGGGAAGGCTCGTCTGTCCCTTTTCGACCTCCGTATCGCTCGGGAGCTACTGGCTGACATGGCTTCAGTCGCGCTCGATGTCTTCAGCGATGCTCGCGTTTCGCAACTGGCTTAAATCAGAAACTGCGATTTCGAACGCCTGAAGAGCCCGCCGCATCATGTTTCCTCCGCCTCTACGACGGGGTGCGGTTCCTCAAAGCAACCGGTGGCATGGTGTGGAACGTCGTAACGCTCAGCCATCGCCAGCGGCTGATCCCGACGAACTGCTTGGCTACGGAACGCTAAGGCTAGGCTTCGATCGATCCGGCCCGTGGAGGTCCGCTCCCCGCCCTTGGCCGAAAGCTACGCGCGCCGATTGACGCCCTCCACGGCTCATGCCGACGGGATTATGGTTGGGGCTGGCGCCCGGTTGCTCGCAGTGGGGCGCAGCACGGCGCCCGATTAAATCCTATCAAGGCGAGATGGCCGGCAATGCTGCCTCACAACTTCCGAAACACCACGCTCAGATTGTTCGCCGGCATCTCGATGACCTCGGGCACTGAGAAGCCTGCTTCCCCTGCCAATGCTGCGACCTCATCGAGATCGCGCAGGCCCCAGTCCGGGTTGCGGCTGCGCAGGCTCGCGTCGAAGGCGGCGTTGCTGGGCTCGAGCGCGCGGCCGGGGCGGCGATAGGGACCGTAGAGATAGAGCGGCGCGCCGGCTTTCAGGATGCGCCCGGCCTGGCGGATCAGGCCCTGCGTCGCCGCCCAGGGCGCGATATGGATCATGTTGATGCAGAGGATCGCGTCGGCGCTCGCAACCGGCCAGGCCGGAGCCGCTGCGTCGATCAGCACGGGCGGGCGGATATTTTGCGCGCCTTGCGTCCAGGCCTTGATGCTCTCCAGCGCCTCGGGCGAGGGGTCGCTGGGCTGGAAGGCGAGGCCGGGCAGGGCGCTGGCGAAATGCAGGGCATGCTCGCCCGAGCCGCTGGCGATCTCCAGCACGAGCCCGGTCGCGGGCAGCACGTCGCGCAACACTGCAAGGATCGCGTCGCGGTTGCGCTGCGTGGCGGGCGCGAAGAGGCGCTGGTCACTGGGCCTCGTTTCGCTCGCGGCCGGCTGCCACGGCCCGCTTGTCTTGCTCGTCATGTCCATCCTGCCTTTCGACCGGGGCTTGCGATCCAGGGCCTTGCGATCCAGGGCCTTGCGACCATCGAGTCTTGCGAATCTTTGCTGCGACCCATCGCCACGCAATCGCGATACGCTATAAGGGCTTTTGAAGCAGGCCGCTGACGAGTGCGGCTTTGCATGGCGCGGGCTGGTTTTGTTAACCGAGATATTGATCGTCGTGGCATTGACCGTGATTAACGGTCTTCTGTCCATGTCCGAATTGGCCGTCGTCTCGTCCCGCCCAGCCAGGCTCAAGGTTCTCAGCGATCAAGGCAATAAGGGCGCGGCGATCGCGATCCGCCTGACCGAGAATCCGGGCCGCTTCCTCTCGACCGTGCAGATCGGCATCACGCTGGTGGGCGTGCTCTCGGGCGCCTTTTCGGGCGCGACCCTGGGGGCGCGGCTGGCCGAGTGGCTGGCGCAGCAGGGCCTGTCGCGTGCGGCCTCGGACGGGCTTGGCGTCGGTGCGGTGGTGGTGGCGATCACCTATCTCTCGCTGATCCTGGGTGAACTGGTGCCCAAGCAGATCGCCTTGCGCGATCCCGAGCGCGTCGCCGCGCGCGCCGCGCCCGCCATGCTGTTCCTCTCCAAGATTGGCGCGCCTTTGGTCTTCCTGCTCGATCTCTCGGGGCGCGCCGTGCTGAGCCTGCTCGGCCAGAAGGGCGAACCCGAGGAGAAGGTCACCGAGGAGGAGGTCCGCACCATCATTGCCGAGGCGGAGACGGCCGGCGTGCTGGAGCGCGACGAGCGCGAGATGATCTCGGGCGTGATGCGGCTCGCCGATCGGTCGGCGCGTGCGCTGATGACGCCGCGCCGTGAGGTCGAGGTGATCGATCTCGCCGACAGCGCCGACGAGATCCGGGCCCAGTTGCGCGCGACGCGCCGCTCGCGGCTACCGGTCCAGGACGGCGAACCCGACTCGATCATCGGCGTCGTCATCGTCAAGGATATGATCGATCTGCTCTCGGACGGCGCGGCGCATGATCTGCGCCAGCTCGTCGACGAGGCGCCGGTGGTGATGGACACGGCCAATGCTTTGCGGATCCTGCGCGATATCCGCGCCTCCAAGGTGCATATGGCGCTGGTCTTCGACGAGTACGGGCATTTCGAGGGCATCATCACGCCAGGCGACGTGCTGGAAGCGATCATTGGCGCCTTCCAGGAGGAGGAGGAGAGCGAGCCGCCGATCGTGACGCGCGCCGACGGCTCTTATCTGGTCGCTGGCTGGATGCAGGTCGACGAGTTCTCGCATGAGCTCGGTATCCATATCCCGCGCGACGCCGACTTCCAGACGGTGGCGGGCTTCATCCTGGCTGAGCTCAACCGTCTGCCCAATGTCGGCGAGTTCTTCGACAAGGGGCATTGGCGCTATGAGGTGGTCGATCTCGATGGGCGCCGGATCGACAAGGTGCTGGTCAGCCGGATCGAGTGAGGCCGGCTTGCGGGCATTGACGGTGATCGCCGCGCCGTGGTCTAAAGTCCCCAAGGGGTTCACCGCGACGACCCCGTGAGGCTCCGGCCCAAAGTTCGCGTCCAGATTCCTTTCTCGTGGGATGGACGCCATGTCTTCCAACATTGAAATCAGCACTGCCCAATTGTCCCGGCTCATCGGCTTGCCCGACGCTCCGGTGCTCATCGACGTTCGTATTCCACAGGATTTCGACGCCGACCCGCGCTTGCTGCCAGCCTCCGAACGGCGCAGCCACACGGATGTGGCCGCCTGGGCCAGGGGCTATGCCGGCCGGCGCGTCGTGGTCTCCTGCCAGCGCGGTCTCAAGCTCAGCGAGGGCGTCGCCGCCTGGCTGAGACATGAAGGTGTCGAGGCGGAAAACCTCGCAGGCGGATTCGAGGCCTGGCGCGCCGCCGGCGGAATGCTGGTCGCGCCGGCCAAGGTTCCGCCGCGCAATGCCGCCGGCAACACCGTCTGGGTCACGCGGACCCGGCCCAAGGTCGACCGCATCGCCTGTCCCTGGCTGATCCGGCGCTTCGTCGATCGCGCTGCGGTCTTCCTGTTCGTCTCGCCATCGGAGGTCGCTGACGTGGCCGATCGTTTCGGCGCGACGCCCTTCGATATCGACGGCGTGTTCTGGAGCCATCGCGGGGCGCGCTGCAGCTTCGACGTCATGATCGAGGAGTTCGGCCTGTCGAGCCCGCCGCTCGACAAGCTGGCGACGATCGTGCGGGCGGCCGATACGGCGGAGCTCGATCTCGCGCCGCAGGCGGCGGGGCTGCTCGCGGCCTCGCTGGGCTTGTCGCGCATGTTCAAGGATGATCTCGCGCAACTGGAGGCCGGCATGCTGCTTTACGACGCGTTCTATCGCTGGTGCCGCGATGCGAGCGAGGAAAGCCATAACTGGCCCGCACGCTCGGCCAAGATCTGAGGTGCGGCGATGACGATCGCGACGACAACCGCTTCGATCGAAGCAACGCCCGCCATGCCGACGCTGGCGGAAGCCACCCGCGTCTGGGCGAAGATCGGCCTGCTGTCGTTTGGCGGGCCGGCCGGGCAGATCGCCTTGATGCATAAGGAACTGGTCGAGGAGCGGCGCTGGATCGGCGAGCAGCGTTTCCTGCATGCGCTCAATTACTGCATGCTCCTGCCGGGCCCGGAGGCGCAGCAGCTTGCCGTCTATATCGGCTGGTTGATGCATCGCACGCTCGGGGGGTTCGTCGCCGGCCTGCTGTTCATCATCCCCGGCGCGCTGGTGATGCTCGGGCTCAGCACGCTCTATGTACTCTACCGGCAGGTTCCGCTCATCGACGGGATCTTCTTCGGGGTGAAGGCCGCGGTGCTCGCCGTGGTGATCGAGGCGGGCTTGCGGATCAGCCGGCGGGCGCTGAAGAACCGCGCCATGGTGGCGGTGGCGATCGCAGCCTTCATCGCGATTGTCCTGTTCAAGACGCCATTTCCGCTGATCATTCTGGCGGCGGGGCTGATCGGCTGGCTCGGCCATCGCGTCAGGCCCGATTTGTTCGGCCCAGGCTCAGGGCATGGCGCGTCGGGGCCGGACGTCGTCGGGCTGGTCGATCAGATGTTCGCGCGCGGCGAGATGGCGCATGCGCGCCCGTCAGCAGGTAAGGCGCTGCGGGTCCTGGCCATCTGGCTGCCGCTCTGGCTTGGGCCGGTGCTCCTGCTCTGGCTGATGACGGGGGGCGCGAGCGTCTGGACGCATCTGGGGACGTTCTTCAGCACCATGGCAGTCGTCACCTTCGGCGGCGCCTATGCGGTGTTGGCCTATGTCGCGCAGGCGGCGGTCGAGAGTTATCACTGGCTCGTCGCCGGCGAGATGGTCGATGGGCTCGGCCTCGCCGAGACGACGCCCGGCCCCTTGATCCTGGTGCTGCAATTCGTCGGCTTCCTGGCCGGATTCCGCGCGCCGGGCAGCATGCCGCCGCTGCTGGCGGGCGGGATGGGTGCGTTCTTGACGCTCTGGGTGACCTTCGCGCCCTGCTTCCTCTGGATTTTCCTGGGTGCGCCCTATGTCGAGGCATTGCGCGGCAACAAGGCGCTGTCGGCGGCGCTGAGCACGATCACGGCTGCGGTCGTCGGCGTGATCATGAATCTCGCGCTCTGGTTCGGCCTGCATGTCCTGTTCAGGGAGGTGCGCCGGATCGAGCTGCTGTTCGCCAGTCCCGACTGGCCCGTGCTGGCCTCGCTGGATTGGCGCGCGGCGCTGCTCTCGGCGGCTGCGATGGTCGCGATGCTGCGCTTCAAGACCGGGATGATCCCGACGCTTGCGGCCTGCGCCGCGGCAGGTGTGGTGCTGACGCGACTTCCAGCCTGATCGTCATGCCGGGCTTCAGCGGCGCGGCGGCTCGCCCGGCTCGATGATGCGGTACTCGGCGTCGATCACGTCGACGCGCTCCGCCGGCCGTCTCTGCGCTGCGAAGGGATCGGGCCGGCCAAAGCCGGCGGCCTTCAACCTGTTGCGCAAACGCCAGGCGGCGACCGCCCCGACGATCATGACGACCGGGATCAGGATCAATGCGAGGCTGGCTGCGAGCAGGAACAGGGTGACGCCGACAACCAGGCTCGCCGCCATGGCAAGCCATGTCATCCAACGCGGCCCGCGCTGGGGGCGGCCGCCAAGCTGTTCATGGAGATTGACGCGGATCATCTGGCCCTCGTCCAATGGATCGAGGATGAGAGATAGGGATGAAATGCGGCGAAGACGAGAGCGGCTGTCGCAGGGGTAGGGCGGCCGAACGCCGCAGCGGGCTCAGACCGGGGCGCGCCAGTCATAGAGCCAGTCATAGCGCCGGCGTATGCCGTCGGGGCCGAGCCGGCGCATCACCAGGTCACGGCCAAGACTCCAGGGCCGGCCAAGATGATAGGCGCGGCCATTGCTGCGGCTCGTCGCCTGGACACGGGCGACGCGCTCGGTGCGCGCCCGGGCATAGGCCGCCATTGCTGCCGGCACGCCGGAGGCGCCGTCGCGTTCCAGATGCGTCGCCAGCTCATGCGCCAGCACGGCCGAGTCCTCGATTGCCAGCGCCGCGCCCTGGGCGAAGAAGGGCAGCACGGGATGGGCGGCGTCGCCGAGCAAGGCGATGCGGCCCTGCGCCATCACGGCCGGGGTTCTGTCGAACAGCGACCAGACCTGCCACGGGCCGGCCGCGCCGGCGAGGCGACGCAGATCGGGAGCAGCGCCCGCGAGATGGCTCGCCAGCAGGCGCGCATCGCCTTCGCGGCTCCAGCCTTCGCGCGCTTCTTTGGCTTCCCGGACGACGACGAGATTGATCTCGCGCCCGCTCGCGACCGGATAATGCACGGCATGACGGCCCGCACCGAGATGGAGCGTGATTTCGGCTGCGGGCTTGTCGTGGCCGGCCGGGACCAGTGTGCGCCAGGCCTCGAAGCCGGTGAAGGCGGGCGGCGCGGTGTCGCCGCTGAGTTCTCTGAGCCTGGACCAGAGCCCGTCCGCGCCGACCGCGCCGAGCGCCTGCACGGTCTCGATCTGCCCGGCATCGCTGACCAGGGTCGCGCTGATGCCGTCCTGGGTCTGGGCGATCTCCTGCAGGCCCCGGCCGACGACGAGGCGGATATTGGGGAGCTGGCGGGCGGCATCGAGCAGCAGCATGTGCAGGTCGGAGCGCTTCAGCACGCGGAAGGGTGTTTCCGCCGATGCGACAGCCATCGGCATGCCGGCGATCTCGGTGCCGTTTCGCCAGCGCCGGATGACGAGCCTGTCGGCCGTGACGCCGACGCGCTTCAACGCGAAGCCGAGATCGAGCGCCGCGAGCACGCGGCCGGCATTGGGCGATAATTGCAGGCCGGCGCCGGTCTCGCCGAAGCCGGTGCGCTTCTCAGCCAGCGTCACCGCAATGCCGCGCCGGGCGAGCGCGATGGCGGCCGTCAGACCGCCGATCCCGGCGCCGGCGATCAGGATATGGGGAGTTGGCACGGGATATCCGGCTGACGATGTGTGGGTAGGCGGACCGAAACGTCAGTCCTTGTTGCTGCGGCCGTCGCGATCGGGCGGCAGGTCCGGGCGGGGCGAACCCGGCTCGGCCCAACTGCGGGCATAGGGCTCGGCCTTGCCACCGAGGCGCGGCGCGGTCTCCCTGGACACTGACTGGCAGCCGGCGAGAAGCGTCGCCGCCAACAGAACCGCGCCGGTGACCGTGCGGACCAGGTTCATCGTCATGCCGCCTGCGAAGTCTCGTGATGCGCGCATTCAGGCGGCGTGCAGGCTGAGCCCTTCAACGACGGATCATATTTGAACAGCGTCGAGCAATAGGGGCAGATGATCTCGTGGTCGGAGCCCATATCGAGGAAGACATGGGGATGGTCGAAGGGCGGCTTGGCGCCGATGCACATGAACTCATGCGCGCCGACATGGATCACGGCCACGCCGGAATCATTGTGGAAATGCGGAATGCCCGTCTCGGCCATGATCGTCGCTCTGCGAATGGGATGTCTTGCAGTGAATGGGAGGTCTTGCAGTGATGCTGGCGCGCAAACTAGCGCGCGCTGCCTGCCCGCGCCAGTGCGCGATTGCCTCAGGGCGATGCCTGCCGTGTCGCGGGATCAGCGAAAGCAAACTTTGGCAAGCGCCGAGACGCGGCTGCGCTCCTCCGGGCTGAGCGCATTCTCGAGTAGTTTTCGCCAGAGATCCTCGCGCTTGATGGCGTCGACCGTACAGCCGCAGAGCATCCGGCAGGCGCCGGCGTCGTGCGCTCCTTGCATGCAGCTACGCTCGCAGGACTGCATGAAGGGCTGTTCGTCGGCGGGCCGCGCGATCGCAAACTGCGTCGCCAGCATGAGCGCCCCGATGAAGACCGGCTGGTGCACGAGATAGACCAGCAGGCTGTTGCGGCCGCCCCAGGCGACGACCCGCGCGGGCAAAGTGTGGGGCCGCCAGCCGGCGAGGCGCGATTGGGCGAGGCGCGGCAGTGTCAGCCTCGCCAGCGCGATTCCGGTCAGAACCCAGCCGAACCAGGGGAAAACAGGCACGAAATCGGCGGAGGCCGGAACCTCCTGGGCCAGCCCGAGCCAGAGCAGCCACGATTGGTCGAGGACGGGATGGGCAGTCAGATACGGCGCCGCCAGATACGGCACCGCGAAGACGAAGAGCGCGGCAAGCGCGATCACGAGCGTCGGTAGCCGCAGGAAGGGCAGGGCGACGACGCTCGCCAGCGCGACCTGATGCAGGATGCCGAAGAAGATGAAGCTGTCGGGCATGGCAAACCAAGTGCCGACAGTCACCAGCGCGGCTGCGCCCGCGACCATGGCGAGGCGCTTCAGATAGGCGTGGCGGTTTAGATAGACTTGGCGGTTCAGCCCGTTGCGGGTCGCGAGTACGAGGCTGACGCCGACCAGCGTCAGGAAGCTCGCGGCGATCGAGCGGGCGAACCAGTGCCAGCCCGGCTCGACCGGGGTGTCGACATCGATCAGCTCGAAATAGGCGAGGTCATAGGTGAAGTGGAAGACGAACATCGCCAGCAGGGCGATGCCGCGCGCCAGATCGATGAACGCGAAGCGGGGGCGGGCGACGGGCGATGTCGGGCTGAGGTCGGCAGTGCTCATATCCGTCTTCATAGGCAAGCGGCGTCGAGCCCGCTACCCAAAGCAGTGGCTGCGTGGCAGGGAGAGGGCAACGGCAACGGCCCAAGCGATACGGATCATGCAGAGTTTCTCATCCGACGGCGTCAATCTCGCCTATATCGACCTCGCTCCGACGAGCGAGGTTTCACGCGGCGAGACGGTCATACTCGTTCATGGCTTCGGCTCCAGCCATATGGTCAACTGGGTCAACACCCAATGGACCAAGACGCTGACCCATGCCGGATACCGCGTCGTCGCGCTCGACAATCGCGGCCATGGCCAGAGCGAGAAGCTCTATGAGCCGGCCGCCTATTCCTCACAGATCATGGCCGAGGATGTGCGCCGCCTGATGGACCATCTCGATATCGCCCAAGCGGCGGTGATGGGCTATTCGATGGGCGCGCGGATCTCGGCGCATCTGGCGCTGGCGCATCCAGATCGCCTGCGGGCCTTGCTGCTCGGCGGGCTCGGCATCCATCTGGTCGAGGGCGTCGGACTGCCGCTTAGCATTGCCGATGCCATGGAAGCGCCCTCGCTCGATGTCCTGAGCGACCCGATGCAGCGGATGTTCCGCGCCTTCGCCGATGCGACCAAGAGCGATCTTAGGGCGCTCGCGGCCTGTATCAGGGGCTCGCGCCAGACATTGACTGTCGCGCAGGTCGGGCAGATTGCGGTGCCGACCCTGGTCAGCGTCGGCACGAAGGACGATGTCGCGGGTTCCGGGCCGGAGCTCGCGGCGCTCATTCCCGGTGCGGAGGCTTTCGACATCGAAGGCCGCGATCACAATCTCGCGGTCGGCGACAAGAGCCACAAACAGGCGGTGCTGGATTTCCTGGCGCGGCTGTGAGGCGAGGTATTCCGGACAGCAAGAAACCGCGCGTCACCATAGGCTTACGCACTGGCGCTGCCATCTTGATTCAGGCGCGCGCAACCACGATCTCGCAAATTCGAGCTTTCGCGTTTGGCGGTTCACCACCGCAATGTGCTAGAGTTTGAATTCGTCTTACGTCTCCATCGGAGAATGATCATGCCGTCTGGGCGCTCCGTCATAGAAGCACGCGATCCCGCGACCGGGCTCGACCGTGTCGACCCCGTCTGGGCCAGGCTGCGGCGCGAGGCTGAAGCTGCGGTCGCCAGCGAGCCGTCGCTTGCCAGCCTGATCACGGCTTGCGTGCTAAACCAGCAGAGCTTCGAGGCGGCGGTCAGCCACCGCGTCGCGATGCGTCTCGGGCATGTGGCGGTGCCCGCCGATCTGATCGCACAGGCTTTCGAGGAGGCGCTTATTGCCGATCCGGAGATCAGCCAGGGCATAAGGGCCGATGCGCTCGCGGTGATGGACCGCGACCCGGCCTGCTACCGGGTGCTGGAGCCGGTGCTGTTCTTCAAGGGCTTCCACGCCTTGCAGGCCCATAGGCTCGCTCATTGGCTGCACCGACAGGGTCGGCGCGATTTCGCGCTTTATCTGCAGAGTCGCTCGTCGGAGGTGTTCCAGACCGACATCAACCCGGCTGCGGTGATCGGCAAGGGGATCTTCCTCGACCATGCCACCGGCCTCGTCGTCGGCGAGACCACGGTGATCGAGGACGATGTCTCGATGCTGCAGGACGTGACGCTGGGCGGAACCGGCAAGCAGGGCGGCGACCGTCATCCCAAGATCCGCAAGGGCGTGCTGATCGGCGCCGGCGCAAAAATCCTCGGCAATATCGAGATCGGCCAATGCGCCCGCGTCGCGGCGGGTTCGGTCGTGCTGCAGGCCGTGCCGCGCAACAAGACGGTTGCCGGCGTGCCGGCCAAGGTCGTCGGCGAGGCCGGCTGCGCCGAGCCGTCGCGCTCGATGGATCAGATCCTGGCCGGGGATTGCGGTAGCGCGATTTGAGGCGCGTTGCCGGTCGTATCGCGTGGCTGGGTCAGGCTGCCTGCTCGACCACCCGCGTTGGCAGTTTGGCGATCTCGTTGCCGGCCGCCTGCTCAGCCAGCCGGAGATCGTAGGCCGCCTGTAGATTCAACCAGAACTGTGCGCTGCTTCCGAACCAATGTCCGAGCCTCAGGGCCGTGTCGCCCGACACGCCTCGCTTGCCCAGGATGATCTGAGATAGGCGGTTGGGGGGCACCTTGATCTGCCGGGCCAATTCGGTTGGCGTGACGGAAAGCTCGGCGAGTTCTTCGGCGAGGATTTCGCCTGGGTGAATAGCGGGGCGCGGCATCGCTTTCGTTCCTTCAGTGATAATCGACGATTTCGACCTGGCTTGGGCCGGCGTTGCCTTGCGGCCATGCAAAACAAAGCCGCCATTGCTGATTGATGCGGATGCTGAACTGCTCCGACCGATCACCTTTCAGGCTTTCCAGCCTGTTATTGGGAAGTGCTCGGAGGTCATCGAGCCGCTTCCAAGCCTGTCTTTCGAAACCCTGAAAATCCTTGACGAAGTCACCTTCGGCAAATCTCTCGGTGCGTTTGTCACGATAGCTCAGGATCATGCGGGAATCTACTGCGTTGACGATGTACGTCAATCGTCAACCTTCGTGCGATACCGCTTTGCTCTCCAGAAACCAGGATGCGACGCCGGGGCGTCTCCGGAACAAGGCGTGGTCATGAGGTTCGGTCAGGCAAAGCATATCGCCGGTCGGCTTCGCCGTTGCGAAGGGCGCTATCAGTCTGCCTGAGTCGAGCCAGGGCGCGATCAAGCTCATCCGGCCCATCAGCACGCCGGAGCCCGAGAGCGCGGCGTCGAGCGCCAGGCTGTAGAGCGAGAAGGAGGGGCCGCGCGTGGGGTCGATCGTCCCGGGGCTCCCGGTGAAGGCGAGCCAGCGCCGCCAATCCTCGCGCCAGACCGCGTCATGCAACAAGGTCGCGTGCGCCAGATCACCGACGCTTGTGAGCGTGCGCGCGAGTGCCGGCGCGCAGACCGGCAGGATCATGTCCGGGCCCAGCGTCAGCGCATCGGCGGGGATCGCCTCGGCGCCGAGATAAAACAGCGCCAGATCATGCGGCTCGCGACGTGGATCGGGCGGCTGCTCCATCGCCGAGACCGAGATCTGCAGCCCGGGAAACGCCGCCTGCAGCGCGGCCAAGCGCGGCGAGAGCCAGAGCTGGGCGATGCAGGGCAGGGCGGCGATGGTGAGCGTGCGGCCTTCATGCCCGGCGCGAAGCTCCTGCACGGCTTGTCCCAGCGTGTCGAAGCCGCGCGTCAGCTTGGGCAGGGCGTTGCGCGCGCTCTCCGTGAGTTCCACTCCCTGGGCGAGGCGGCGAAACAGCGGGAAGCCGAGCCATGCCTCCAACTGCCGGATCTGCTGCGTCACTGCGCCGGCCGTGACGCCGAGCTCTTCGGCTGCCTTGACGAAGCTCTCGCAGCGCGCCGCCGCCTCGAAAGCCCGCAAGGCGTTGAGGGAGGGCAGGCGCGGGCGCGGCGGCTTGACGGGCATGGTGGGAACATCTTCTCCTGAGCCCTCATCCTGAGGAGCGAGCCAAGGGCTCGCGTCTCGAAGGATGCTCCAGATGGTTCCAGAGCCTCCTGGACCATCCTTCGAGACGCCGCTTCGCGGCTCCTCAGGATGAGGGCTGATTGATGGATCGGAGCAACGGCTGAGGATTCGAACTCTTGCCTTCTAGGCTGAGATTTTCTCTGCCTGAGAGCGAGGATTACTCGTTTGCGCAGCGCGGCGCAAACCGGTCATATCCTTTGCATTCTGGGAGGATCGATCGATGACGGCTCTGGGCAGGCGCGACTGGGTTCCGCAAGCGAGCGAGGATTATGTGCTCGGCATCGCCGCTGAGACGGCCGGCCAGTCGCTCGACGCGGTCGAGGCGCGGATCGCGGCGCTGACGGTCGAGAACCGCAACATCCATGAGCGCGACTGCATCAACCTCAATCCCGCGACCAATGTGATGAACCCCAAGGCCGAGGCCGTGCTTGCGGCGGGGCTTGGTGCTCGGCCCTCGCTCGGCTATCCCGGCGACAAATACGAGATGGGGCTGGAGGCGATCGAAAAGATCGAGATCATCGCCGCCGAACTCGCCGCCGAGGTCTTTGGCGCGACATACGCCGAGATCCGCGTGCCCTCGGGCGCCATCGCCAATCTCTATGCCTTCATGGTCGCGGCCAAGCCCGGCGATTGCATCATCGCGCCGCCGGGCGCGATCGGCGGCCATGTCACCCATCATGGCGCGGGCGCGGCCGGCCTCTACGGCATCGTTACCCATCCCGCTCCGGTCGATCCGGTGAACTACACCGTCGACCTTGCGCGCCTGCGCGAGGATGCCTTGCGGTTGAAGCCCAAGCTGATCTCGATCGGCGGCAGCCTCAACCTCTTCGCCCATCCGATCCGCGAGATCCGCGCCATTGCCGACGAAATCGGCGCGATCGTGCTGTTCGACGCCGCGCATATGTCGGGCATGATCGCCGGCCATGGCTGGCAGCAGCCGCTGGAGGAGGGTGCTCATCTGATGACGATGAGCACCTATAAGAGCCTGGGCGGGCCGCCCTCTGGCCTGATCGTCACCAACGACGCCGAGATCGCCAAACGCCTCGACGCGATTGCCTATCCCGGCCTGACCGCGAATTTCGATGCGGCGAAATCGGCCTCGCTGGCGATCACCCTGCTCGACTGGAAGGCGCATGGCCGTGCTTACGCGCAGATGATGGCTGAGACGGCGAAGGCGCTGGGCGAGGCGCTGGTCGAGCGGCAGGTGCCGGTTTTCGCGCGCGATCGCGGCCTGACGACCTCGCATCAATTCGCCATCGAGGCTCACGGCTATGGCGGCGGCCAGGCGGCGGCCAAGACTTTGCGCGCCATCAACATCCTGAGCTGCGGCATCGGCTTGCCCCTGCCGGAGGTCGCAGGCGACGTGAACGGGCTCAGGCTCGGCACGCCCGAGATCGTGCGCTTCGGCATGACGCCCGCCGACATGCCGGAACTCGCCGGCTATATCGCCGAGGGGCTGAACGGTTCGCGGCCAGCCGAGGCCGTGGCCAGGGATGTGACGGCGTTCCGTGGGCGCTTCCGCGAGTTGCACTTCATGCGGTGAGGAGGCGGAGGCTTCCGTTCCGTCTCGAATAGAAGTGCTCATGATTCTGCTCTATTCTAGTATCGGTGTTGTGGGCGCCTATTTTATTTTGTTTCCTTAACCGCCCACCGGGCGAGAAGCTCTAGCGTTGCGTGATAAATTGGCATCGTATTGGTGATTCTTTCGCGTAAAAAATTGATCGTGAATGAGAGTTTCTTTTCAGGTAGATCAATTTTAAGATCGCATCCATAAATAAGATGTGACGATATCGTATATTTTGGTTTGACCGTTGGTTTATTGCAATACATGTATATCATTTTGTTTTCTTCGATCAAAAACCATTGCTCTGAATCGTTTTCTTCTTTTTGATTGCTCTCCTCTGGAAAGCGATGCAATCCAGTTGCTGTATCGAAAATTGCAGAAGTATTGAATCTTTTTTCGTCTCTTTTTATGTTTTGAATGAGCTGCTCTCGCGTTATCGAGATGTCGCCGACGTTGACACGGACCAGATACTCGTCCGAACCTCCTTCTGGCCGGCCTGGCTCTCGGCGACGAAATTTATCGATTCTCGGCCAGTCGATGTAAATTCCTGGATGTGATGGGTCCAGATTTGGCATCCAATAAATCAACAAAAATCCTGTTGAATCGGGAGGGCAATTGACGCGAGATATAACGTCTCTCGTATATTGCCATGGTATTTTGTATTCATTCTCACCATATTTCCTCAAAACTCTGTAGTCTGTCGAGGATTGATTTATTACTCGTTCAATTTCGTCAGGTTTCGGTTGATTGTCACTACAAATAAAATTCTCAATTGTATCTTTTGTCTGCGCGATCGACGATTTAGGAAAACACATCGATATGGTGAACGCGACGATCGCCAGTAGAAAGGCGCGATTTCGACACGACATCGACTGTCTATAGCCAATTGCGGTCGAATGAGTATCGATCGAATTTGTAGACACCATTGCTCCTCGTTTTACATGCGATCTTAGATCGCACGGCCTATCTGACGAGTTTCGACAGTTGCGTTACCGTCGTATAAAAATGCGAGCCACCTCCAGATAGATGTCCACTCCCTAATAATCGCTCCCTTTTCGGGCGAAATTTGCGCTTAAGCATCATCCTCGTTCTCCGTGCCGGCCGGCCATCTCTGCCTTCAGTGAGCCTTCCGAGACGACATGCGCTCCGCTGAGTCAGACCGACTCGAAGTGGCCCGCGTCGTCGCGCACCAGCCGCGCGGTCTCGCCGGGGCTGTTGAAGGAGGAGGACTTGACGATGCGGCCGCGATCGGGAGCCTCTATCGCGATCTTGCTGGCGTCGAGTAAGGGCTCGAACGGCTTGCGGCCGGCAGACGCGATTGCGAAGGACGTCACGGCCTTCCGAGAGCTGCATTTCATGCGCTGAGGGGCAGGGAGCTTGGCTGCGCTCGGGCCCACTTGACCATCGGCCGCCGAGCTTTCACAGTCTCGTCATTCCAGGGAGATCCCCGGCAAGGGGCTGAGACACCGCTGGCAGACCGGGGCAACCCGGACAAGCGCGCGGAAATCCTTCGAACCTGATCCGGTTCATACCGGCGGAGGGATGGATTTCCCGGCTTAAAGCCGGCGGCCCGCAAGGCCGCAGATATCCTCGCCCCCCGTCGCGGCGAGGAGTTTGCGATGAGAGGCCCGCCCGACACGAGTTTGCGCCGCCAACAGGCCGGCCCGCCCGATGCTCCGGCACCGCCGGCTTTGACGGATGTCGCCATCATCGGCGGCGGGGTGATCGGCCTGATGACCGGCTGGCGGCTTCTGCGCGCCGGCCTGCGGGTCGCCCTCTTCGAGCGTGGCACGGTCGGCCAAGGGGCGAGCCTCGCCGCCACCGGGATGCTGGCGGCGGCCGCCGAGTTCGAGCCCGGCGGCGAGGAGCATGTCGCGCTCGCCCTGGAGAGCCAGCGCCTCTGGCCCGGCTTTGCTGCCGAATTATCGGCCGATGGCGGGTTCGATATCGACTATCGCAGGGATGGCGTGCTCCTCGTCGCCACGACGCGCGACGAGGTGGCGCGGCTGCGCTTCCGCCACGAGATGCAGCGGCAGGCCGGGCTCGCGACGCAGTGGCTGGATGGGGCTGCGTGCCGAGGCTTTGAGCCCGGCCTGCGGCCTTCCGTCGTGGCCGGCATCCATTGTCCCGATGATCATCAGGTCGACCCGGCCAGGGTGATAGCGGCCCTGCGGCAGGCCTTCATCGAACGCGGCGGCATCCTGCTCGAAGGCCTGGCGGCAACGCCCTGGCTGCAAGCCGGGCGCGCCGTGGGCGTCACGACGCCGCGGGGGGCGGTGAAGGCCGGAATCGTCGTCGCGGCCGGTGGAGCCTGGACCGAGATTGGGGGGCTCTCCCTGCCATTGCGGCCGCTCAAGGGGCAGTCGCTGGCGCTGACATGCCCGTCGCACCGGCCGGTTCTCTCGCGCATGGTCTGGACCGACCAGGTCCATCTCGCGCCCAAGAGTGACGGCACGCTGATCGTCGGCGCGACCATGGAGGAGTGCGGCTTCGACGATGCCGTGACCGCCGGCGGCGTCTATGCGCTGCTCGAAGGCGCGCGGCGCGTCCTGCCCGGCATCGAGGACCTGCCGATCGCGGCGATCTGGTCGGGCTTCCGTCCCACCACTGCCGATGACGCGCCGATTCTCGGCGAGACCCGGATTCCAGGCCTGCTCCTCGCCACCGGACATCATCGCAACGGCTATCTGCTGGCCCCCGTCACCGCTGTGGCGATCACGCAACTCGCCACCGAGGGGCGGATTACAGGGCCGGCCTCATCCTTTGGGCCGGAGCGCTTTGCAGCACAGGAGGCAGTGGCATGAAGCTCATCGTCAATGGACGCGATCACGACAGCGCGGCCGAGGATCTGCTGGCGCTATGGCGGGAGCGTACGGCCGAGCTCGATCTGCCGGGCCCCCAGGGCTTCGCCATCGCGCTGAACGGGATGGTTGTGAAGCAGTCGCAATGGCAGGTCACGCGTCTGGCGTCTGGTGACCGCGTCGAAATCATTCGCGCCTTTCAAGGAGGTTGAGATGAGTGTCGCGGAACAGAGTTTCACGATCGCCGGAACCCCGCTTGCCTCCCGCCTGCTGATCGGGACGGCCGGCTATCCGAACCAGCGCATCATGGTGGAAGCGGTCGCCGCCAGCGGCGCGGAGATCGTGACCCTGTCGCTGCGCCGGATCTCGCTGGCGGGCCATGGCTCCGATACGGCGCAGCTCTTGTCCGGCTACCGCTTCCTGCCCAACACCGCCGGCTGCGAGACGGCGCGCGACGCCATCCTGACGGCGGAGCTCGCTCGCGAGGCGCTTGGGACCAACTGGATCAAGCTCGAGGTCTTCGGCGATCGCGAGACGCTCTATCCCGATGTCGGGGAGCTGCTCGAGGCGACGCGCCAGCTCGTCGAGATGGGCTTCGTCGTGCTGCCCTATTGCAATGACGATCCGGTCGTCTGCGCGCGCCTCGCCGATCTCGGAGCCGCTGCCGTGATGCCAATGGGCTCGCTGATCGGCTCCGGCATGGGCGTCGCCAACCCGGCCAATCTCGAATTGATCTGCGCGCGCTCGTCCGTTCCCGTGATCGTCGATGCCGGGCTTGGCACGGCGTCGGACGCCACTATTGCGATGGAATGCGGCGCGAGCGCCGTGCTGCTCAACACCGCGATCGCCAAGGCGAACGATCCGGTCCGGATGGCGCGCGCCATGCGCCACGCCGTCGAGGCCGGTTGGGATGCACGCGGGGCTGGGCGCATTCCGCGCCGTGGCCGTGCCGAAGCGTCGAGCCCCCAGCTCGGGCTCGTCGGTTCGTGACTTCTCTGGAGGCCGGCCCGAGCCAAGGTGGCAAAAAGCGCTAGGCGTTGCCGCTCTGATAGCGCGCAAGCAGCTCCGCCTTCAGCGCTGCCTCCGAGACGACATGCGCGCCGCCGAGCCAGACCGACTCGACGCGGCCTGCATCGTCGCGCACCAGCCGCGCCGTTTCGCCGGGGCTGTTGAAGGAGGAGGCCTTGACGATGCGGCCGCGATCTTGCGCTTCGATCGCGATCTCGCCGGCATCGAGGAACGGGCTGAACAGGGTCGGGTTGGCAACCAGCACCTTGTCGGCGAAGGGCACGAGGTCGCCAGGGTTCCAGATCGTCCACCAGCGCCCGGCCCAATCCTTGGTCGCGGCCGAGGGGGCGCCCAGCTCCTGGAAGCGCTTGAGGATCTGGACGACGCCGTCGAGCCAGGGATGGGCGAGGCCGTCGATGGCGTTGGTCAGCACCGAGATCGTCAGATCCTGCTCCGGCAGGACGGCAGTGCGGGTGATGAAGCCCTGGAAACCGCCGGAATGGCCGAACCAGGCCCAGTCGCCCTCGCCGCCGGAGATGGTGCCGAGGCCGTAATGGCGGCCTAGGCTGCTTTCCTCGTCGGTCCAGAGCCGGCGGCTCATCTCGCGGCGATTGAGGGGCGAGAGGATGCTGCGCTCTGCCTTCGGCGAGAGCTGCGCGAAATAGCGCGCGACATCGGCGGCCGTGGCGACGAAGCCGGCGGCAGATATCATCGCCTGGCAAGGATTGTCGCCGGGCACGACGACGCGATGTCCGAGCGGCCATTTCGGGCTGTGGCCCCGAGCCATCGGGCCGGTCCAGAGGCCGATATCGGGTTTGGTTTCGGCAAGTCCGACTGCGCTCACGACCTCCCTGGCGATCCACTCCGCATAGGGCTCGCCCGTCACCGCCTCGATCACCAGGCCGAGCAGGCCGAAGCCGTGATTGGAGTATTTGAGGCGCTGCGAGGCGGGCAGGACGGGCGGTGAGGCCAGGTCGGCGAGCAGTTCGGCCTTGTCGCAATAGGGCTTGCGGTCGAAGAACTGGCCGTTGTCGGGGCCGTCGCGCGTCAGGCCGGCGCTGTTGGAGAGGAGCTGCGCCAGCGTCACGGTCGCGACCTCGGGATGGAGGCCAGGCACGAAGCTGCCCGCCTTGTCGTCGAGACGAAGGCGGCCGGCCTCGACCAGGCGCAGGATGCCGGCTGAGGTGAAGCTCTTCGAATGCGAGGCGATGCGGAAGCCATGGCGCGGCGTCAGCGCCTCGCCGGTCGCGATGTCGGCCTTGCCGAAGGCGGCTTCCAGAACGATTTCCCGCCCGCTCGCGATTGCGATGGAGCATCCCGGCTGGTCGTGATGGCGGAGCTGGAACGCGAGCCAGTTGGAGACATAGGCGAGGGCGGCAGGCAGCCACGGCGTCATGGGGCGATCCATCATGAGCGAAGGGAGCGCCCACTATTGCAGATCGCGCCGGCGCATGCAGGCGCGCCAGGCGGCTACCGCCATGCGGGAATGGGAGGGCGGCGCTCGCGATGACGAGCATGGGAACCGTCGATTGGCGGCGCGACAGCCTTCCGGCTTGCCCTTCCGGCCCCGCCATGGCATCCGTCCCGGCAACCGATAAGGACCGATACCGTGGACAAGACAGAACTCGCCAAGCTCGAAGGCTACCTGCGCCGCACCTTCGCCAACCATGCGATCAGCGTGCGGGCGCGCATGAAGAAGAACGATTCGGCCGAGGTTTATCTGGCCGACGAGTTCATCGGCATCATCCATGTCGATGACGAGGACGGCGACCGCTCGTTCAACTTCACCATGGCGATCCTCGACGTCGATCTCGAGGACTGAGCCGCCGGCCTCGAAGCGCTACTCCGGAGGCCGTCTGACGCGGCTTTCTGCGCTTCCGGTGCTCACGGACGAAAAGTCCGCTCCGCTCCGGTTCTCGAAAGCCGCGCCAGCCGACCCACCGGAGCGCACCTCGGGACCGGCTTGCGGCGTGGCTGAAAATGCTCAGCGCAGCATGCCGTCGATGGTGCGGCGGACACCGCCGATCATCAGCTCCCAATCGGCGATGATCCGGCGCGGGAAGCGGATGTTGACGTCGATGCCGCGGTGGCGAAACGTCACCCGGCAGAGCTCGTCGAGCGCGGCGCCTGCCGCGGTGTCGAGCGGGCAGCGTGCCGCGAAGCCGCGCCCGTCGGGCACGGAGACATAGAGCTCGTCGCCCTCATAGGGCGAGCCTTTGCGGAAGCCGCGCACCACCAGACCGCCGGGATTGGACCAGACCGTCGGCGTCAGGAAACGGGCATAGACGGCAAGCTGCGTCGCCGGCTCGTTGACCTTGTCGGGCGGGCTCAGCGTCACCAGCAGGCGGTTGCGGTTCTGGGCCGGGCCGAGATCCGGCCAGCCCAGCCTGAGGCGCACCATGCCGACGAGGCGGCTCGAATCGTCGGCCTCGGCACCGGTCAGGTCCTGCGGCACCATCAGCACGTTGTTGCCGATGCGGGCGGGCTGGAGCGTCGTCTCCGTCTCGCGGCCCTTATGCGTGGCGTAGAGGCCAAGGCCGGTCGCGGCCGCACCAAGCAGCATGATCGCGAAGGCCGCCTTCACAAGAGCAGAGTCGGCGCGCGGCAGCGGTGGCGGTGGCCGCCTCAGGCGCGAGCGGACCAAAGTCGCGAGGTCGGAGGCCAATTGGGCGGAATGCTCTTGCGACAGGGAGTTTTGGGACAAGGACGCGGTCACGTGCGGGGGCCTCTGAGCCTGACGCCGAAAAGCAAAGACAGGTTTCCGGACGACATCGTGCTCTCCATGACGGGAGACGGATGGATCGATGACATCCAGTGAAGCAGAGGCCGCTTAAGGGAGCGTAAACCATGATCGCGCGGGCTGTGGCGCGTTGCCGGGGCGTGGGCGAAGCGCTGGCGGCCGGTTAACCATTGCTTATGAGTTTTCTTCACAGTTCGTAAACCATGCGGCAAGGTGGAAAGGTCCGGTTTGGAGTGCCCGCCCTTGTCGATCGAGCCCGCTGCCTATGATGCGCTGCAGGCGCTGTTCATCGGCTTCGCCTTTGCCGGTTTGCTTGCCAGCGCGTTCGAGTTGTTCACGACGCAGCGCGCCGATTTCCGCTTGCTGCAGGCTGGCGGGCTGGCGGCGGTGGCGAGCGTTCCCGTCGTCGTCTTCAGCGCGCCCTTCCTGATCCTGCGCAACACCGTGCGCGGCCGGCGCATCGAGGGGCGGCCCTTCGTCTTCGTCATGCTGGCGAGCATGATCGCCTCGCTCTGGAGCATGGCCTCGGGGCGGGTGGTGCTCGATCTGCTGCATCTCCTCGGCAGCGCTTGACGGAAGACCGGCCGGGCCTGCAATCCTGCATTCAGATCCTGCCTGCATGCAGATCCTGCCTGCATGCAGATCCTGCCTGCATGACAGATCCTGGAAGGATATTGGCCTATGCCGCTCTACTCGCTTGACGGAACCGCCCCGGAAACCCCGCCCGAAGGCAGCTGGTGGCTTGCGCCCGAGGCGCATCTGATCGGCCGGGTCAGGATCGGCGCCGAGGTCGGCATCTGGTTCGGCGCGGTTCTGCGCGGTGACAATGAATGGATCGAGATCGGCGCGGGCAGCAACATCCAGGAAGGCTGCGTGCTGCACACCGATATGGGCTTTCCGCTGCGCGTCGGCGCAGGCTGCACGATTGGCCACCGCGCCATCCTGCATGGCTGCATCATCGGCGAGAACAGCCTGGTGGGCATGGGCGCGACGGTGCTGAACGGCGCCAGGATCGGTGCCAACTGCCTCGTCGGCGCCAATGCGCTGGTGACGGAAGGCAAGGAGTTTCCCGACAATTCGCTGATCGTCGGCTCGCCGGCGCGGGCCGTGCGCACGCTCGATGCGGCGGCCGCGGCCGGCATCACCGCCTCGGCGCGGGGCTATGTTGCGCGCTGGAAGCAGTTTGCCACTGGGCTGCAGCGCCTTGGGTAGTGCCGGATGATTCCATCAGACATCTGAAGCCGTCTCTCATCCAGGAGTGAGAGCAGGATCAGTGCGAAAAACCGGTGCCCGCTTTTTCGCATCCTGCTCTGGCCCAAAAATGGATCGGGCCGGTTCCTCGGGGAAGAGGAACCGGCCCTATGGCGAAACCCAGTCTTGGGGGACGGGTGGGGACGTGACCGAGCCTCGCCGTCAGATGGGAGACCAACTGCGGTGTAAAGCCGCGAGCGGGTCTCCAAGAGGATGTCGGAGCGCCCGCAACGGGGCGCTCGCGCAATGAGCGGGCGTCAGCGCACCGAGGCGACGGTCGGCGTCTGAGCGCCGCCGAGCGAAGTCCAGCCCGTCTGGTACTGGGATTCGCGCTTCACATAGACATAGCCCGTCTGGTTCCAGGGCAGGATCGCGTTGCGCTTGTTGTCGAGGATGAAGTCGCCGCGATCGGTGCGGATCATCAGCACGGCATGGCCGGCGTTCTCCTCGTCGATCACGACCGTCATCAGCATGGCGCGGCGCGGAATGCCGGCCTCTGCCAGACGCTTGCGCTTCAGCAGCGCATAATCCTCGCAGTCGCCCTTGCCGTCATCGGGAATGTCCCAATGGTCGACGACGCCCCAATGTTCCATGTCGGTCACCGGCTCGATCTCGCGATTGATCTTGCCGTTGACCGCAACGACGGTCTTCCACAGCTTCGCGGTCATCTCGACGCGCTCTGGCTCGCTGATATTGACCCGGCATTCCGACGGCATGCGCTTGCAGAAGTCGCTCCAGGCATAGGGCGCACGCGCCTCGCCCGAGGCGGTGATCGGCAAACTCGCGACAGGAACGCCGCCGGGCGACTGGGCCTGAACCTGCGTTGCGCCGGTTCCGATGATCAAAGCGACCAGCGCGGATCCGATAAAATTGCGGTGAATTGAAAGCATGGTGTCCCCTTTCCTTGTCCCGGGGATGACCATGCTCAGTGCGGATGGATTTCGATTGAAATGAATACAAGCAAATTTATGTATTTTGCCATTCCGGCTCTGGTATGAAAGTCAGTATAAATCAACGCGGAACGAGAAGGTAAGAAATATGAGCGCTAGCTTTAGTGCGCATTAACTATGAGATGCCGGCTAGCGCGTCCAGGTTTGATTAACTTTAGCGAAGTGTGTCGAAGATGCGTCGTTCCGCCATGGCGCTTGCCTGCTGAGCTGGAACGGATGTCGCGGATCAGCGCGCTTCTGCACCCGGAGCGATGCAGAGACCGGCGACGATCTCGTCGAGGTGCCTGAACAGGGAGGCCGGCCGCTGCGCCTGCAGCGCGTCGGGGTTGGTGAAGCCCCAGGCGACTGCGCCGAAGGCCATGCCGGCCTCGCGGGCGGCCTCGGCATCCCTGATTTCATCGCCGATGCAGATGCATTGCCGATGCGGGATGTGAGCCTCCTTCGCCAGCCGCCTGAACTTCGTCGCCTTGCCGTACAAACCCGCCCCGCAGGCATAATGCGCGATCAAGGCCGCGGTCTCGGGTCCCAGCGTGCGCCGGATATTGCGCTCGGAGTTGGAGCTCGCGATGGCGAGGACGTAGCCCTCCTGCTTCAGCCTGAGCAGCATGGCGTGAATGCCGTCGAAGAGTGGGATCTGCTCGCTGTCGCGGGCGGCGAGGCCGCGGATGTGGCGGGCGATGAAGGGCAGCTTCCAGCTCGCCACGCCGAGATGGGCAATGACCTGCCGCGCGCTCTGGCCTCTCAGCGTATCGACCTCATGCTCCGCGACGCGGCGAAAGCGGTAGCGGTCGGCGACGCCGTTCATCACCCCCACGAACCAGGGGTAGGTGTCGGCGAGGGTTCCGTCGAAGTCGAAGATGACGAGTCGATAGGCGGTGACCAAGGCGTCGCGGCGTCCCAGTGATACGGGCCACTGCTTTGGTCGTAGTCTGCGCGTCGCGCAAGAGCCGGCTATGCAGTTTGCCGCCGCGTGGCCCTGGATCACGTCGCATTCGGACGGAATCGTCCGAATGCGAAAATGTGATCGATTCCTGGAGTTGAGAGCATTGCTCTTCGGGCAGGAAGCCGCGCGTCTAGAGCTCGAGATTCTCGTCGAGCAGGTCCGCCGAGAGCGGGAAGCGGAATTCGGCGGCAAAACCGCCGTCGAAGCGGCGCACGATCTTGGCGGGCGTCGAGCCGATCTTCACCGGCATGCCCATGGGCAAATCGAGATCGGTCGAGAATGCGGTGCCCGATAGCGAGATGTCGATGATGCGCACGACATGCTCGATGCCATCCTCCATCGTCAGGACCGAGCGCGGATTGCGCGGCACGATGCGCTCGTGGCGGCGATCTTCGGGCAGGCCCAATTCGTCGCGGTTGGCGAGCCAGGTGAGCTGGGCGGTGAATTTCTCGCGTTTGCGGCTGGTCGCGGTGATGGTCATCGCGAAGCCCTCCATCGTGGTGCGTACGGCGACGCCTTCGATGCGACCGAGATGTTCCAGATAGACGATGACGCGATCACCCGGCGCTGCCTTGGCAGGCGCGGCGAGATGCAGGCCTCCGGGCGAGATGTCGACGGATTGGCAGGGGTATTCCATGCGGTTGGGCAGCATGTAGCGGCCCAGCAGAACGACCTTCATACGATAGTGCCGCCTGCGCTCAGCAGCACGGGAGACCGTACGGGGCGTTTGCAATGCGCTCAACATCAATGACCAGCCTGATTTCAGCTGATCCTAGTCGCGCTTGGGTTAACGCTTGGTTAGGCTTTCAGAGTCTTCCGCCGGGAAGGACCATCAATTTTGGCGGCCCGGCGCGCATCGGCGGCTCCGGGGCACGCTGGGACGAAACGGGCGGCCAGAGCATGCGCAGCGAGATCATGCGCATCGCGGCCAATGTGTCGAGGCCGAGCCAGGTCGGCGTGACCGCCGGCGACAGCGCGCCGAGCACGCGCGCATGAGTCCGGCCGCGATAGCGCAGTGGCAGCAGCAAAAGTTCAAGATAGACCGGCGCGCCGGTCTTCGTCTCGCCGGAGAGTCCGGCGACGGCGCCTGCCGTCTCGTCCATCACGGTCTGGACGAGGCGGCGCATCTCGCCTTGCGATTCGACATCGGGCCACAGCGCGGTGAAGGCGCGACCGCGCAGTTCATTGCCGATGAGGGCGCAGAGCCGCGTCCCCGCCAGCCGGAAAACCGGGCCGATCGGCTCGTTTTCCAGCACGAAGGTATCAGCCAGCGCATGTCGCAGCGCGCCGGGTTCGATCTCGCCACGTTCGGGGGCGGCGCGGTCGCCGCGCAACGCGTCCCAATATTCGTGGACCAGTCGGGTGCTCGTATTCTTCATTGCGCGTCCAATGCTGCCTGTCGTCCCTCTCCGGCACGGCTTGCGTGCCGCGATGGGCCACAAGCGTCAGGAGGAAGGACAATCGGGTCCTCACGGGAATCGAGGACGCAGTCGGCATGCCGTCTTGCCATGCCGGGGGCGGGGCGGCCTGCGCAGGGGTCGGTTAAGGTTAATGAAAGCTTAGGATTGTGGATAACTCGTTAGAATGTATCATAAATTTTAGAGGTTCCGCGGGGGCGGAGGGGAAGTGACCCCGGCGCAGGTCTTAACGGCCCGCGCCGGTCGCAGCCTGGAGGAGGGAGAGCCGCGAGGCTCTCCCTTTTTTCTGTCTCCGGGCGTTCGCGTTTGAGCAGGCTTGCGTCGGCCTGTTCCATCGGCAAGGGTTGGCCTGCATGTCGGACACATCCTCCGGTCCTGGCGCTCCTTCCGGGCGCGAGCCGATCCTGAACCTTCCCGCCGTCATTATCTGGCTGGTGGCGCTGCTGGCGCTGATCCAGGCCGGGCGCGGCCTGCTGTCCGACTATGACGACTACATGGTGATGTCCTGGTTCGCCTTCGTGCCGGCGCGATTGACCATCTGGTTTGCGCCCGAGCGGCTGGAGGAGGTGCTGAGCGCGCTGGCGCAGTCGCTGCAGGGGCAGGATCTCGCCGACCGGCTCGGCCTCGCCCGGCTGCTCCTGGCCGATGGCGGCCCCAGGCTCTGGACGCTGCTCAGCTATGGTCTGCTGCACGGCTCCTGGGTGCATCTGATCTCGAACGTCGTCTGGCTCGCGGCTTTCGGCAGCCCGGTCGCGCGCCGACTCGGTACGGGGCGCTTCCTCAATCTGATGGGCCTGTCGACCATCGGCGGCGCGCTGCTGCATTGGTGGTCGCGCGATCTCGACGTGCTGCCGCTGGTGGGCGCCTCGGCCGGCGTCGCGGGCGCTACCGCGGCGGCCGCGCGCTTCGTCTTCGCGCCTGGCTTGCGCTTTGGTGCGCTCGGAGATGATGCGGTCGTCAAGGCAATTCCCGCTGAGCGCATCGGCCAGATCTGGCGCAATTCGCGGGCGCTCCTGTTCATCGGGATCTGGTTCGTCACCAACATCCTGTTCGGTTCCGGGCTCGTACCGATCTTCGGCGAGGAGACCAGCATCGCCTGGGAGGCCCATATCGGCGGCTTCCTCGTCGGCCTGTTGCTATTTCCGCTTCTGGACAAGGGCGCGGTCAAAACCTAACGCGGCAGGGCTTTGGTTCTGCATCGGCTTGTCCCGAAAACCGGTTCCCACTTTTCGGGCCGATGCTTGAAGGCCAGAGGAGCCTTGCCTGCGCCCCGGTCTTCCCTCACACTCACGTCATTGCGAAGGACCTGGAACTGCCTTCTTGGCGAGTCGATCCGTCAGCGGCCGGACTCCAGTCCCGCTGAACGCGTGCCGGTCAACGGCGCCACCTGAAAAAGGAGGATCGTTTCCATGAACGTCGCTCAACTTCTCGGTGACAAGGGCCATGATGTGATCTCGGTGCTACCGCACCGCACATTGGCCGAAGCCGTGCGTACCCTCAGCGAAAAGCGCATCGGCGCAGTGGTGGTGACGGGCGCGGACGGCGCACTCGTCGGCATCCTGTCGGAGCGCGACATCATCCGCGCGCTCGGCGCGAACGGTGCGGCGGCGCTGGATATGCCGGTCTCGCGGGCGATGACCGCCAAGGTCGTGACCTGCCGGCCACAGACCAGCATGGACGAATTGATGGAGATGATGACGTCGGGCCGGTTCCGGCATGTCCCGATCGTCGACAACGGCAGGATTGCCGGCATCGTCTCGATTGGCGACGTCGTGAAGCACCGCGTCGCCGAGATCGAGGCGGAGAGCCGGGCGATGCGCGACTATATCGCGATGGCCTGAAGGCTAGAGCCGGATGATTTCAGGCGGGGTCACAAAGTGACTCCGTCTGAAATCTGAATCCGTCTCTCATCAAGGAGTTAGAGCAGGATTAGTGCGAAAAACCGGTTCCCACTTTTTCGCATCCTGCTCTAGGCTTCGGCCAGCTCAGTCGACGCTGACTGTACGGCTGCCGACCATGGCCTCGATCTCGTCCATGACGCGCTGGGTGGCCTGGCGGCCGAGTTCGAAGGCCTCGTCGGCGCGGTGGAAATCGAACAGCCCGATGCGGCCGAGCTTTGGGCCGATCATCACATCGGGCGGATCGCCGGCGAGGCGTGAGCGCGAGATCCGGTCCTGCGTGATATTGAAGGCGTCGATCATGACGCCGGCGAGCCCCGGCCGGTCGCTGCTGGGGCGGCCGACCATGCCGCGCACGCGCTTGGCCGCACCGGTGATGCCGCCGAACCAGCGCGATGTCGGCGGTGCATCGAGCTCAGGCTCGGGATCGGGTTCGGCCGCGTGGCTCTGGATGGTAGTGCCGCGCCCGGTAAGATCGCTGTTGAGATTGACGCAGATGACGACGTCGGCGCCCATCGCGCGCGCGGCCGAAACCGGCACCGGGTTGACCAGCGCGCCGTCCATCAGCCAGCGCCCGCCGAGCTTCACGGGGTCGAAGACACCGGGCAGGGCGTAGGAGGCGCGTAGCGCCTCGACCAGCGGGCCATGCGTCAGCCAGATCTCGTGGCCGGAGCCGAGTTCGGTCGCAATCGCGACGAAACGCACCGGCAGTGCCTCGATGCGGGTGTTGGTGAGGTCGCGCTCCAGGAGTCGCTTGAGCCGCCCGCCGGCGATGAGACCGGCTCCGCCGATATGGAAATCCATCAGCCCGACGACGCGGCGCTTGGTCAGGCTGATCGCGAAATCCGACAGCTCCGTGAGCTTGCCGGCGGCAAAACAGCCGCCGACGACGGCGCCGATCGAGGTTCCCGCGATCACGTCGGGACGATAGCCGGCTTCCGTCAGCGCCTGAATCACGCCGATATGGGCCCAGCCGCGCGCCGCTCCGCCACCGAGCGCAAGCCCGATCCGGGGCCTGCCGCGTCGCGGCGGCGCCTCGATGGTCATGTCGTTCATCGTGGCTCCACCTCCGCCTAACCCAAAGGCATGCTTGGCGATGTCATCCCACAACATGGACCCGATCCTCCGCGGGAGGAGCAGAGTCGCAGGCGAGGGTGAGGGAATCGTGAATCAGGCAGGCCGATCCTTGCGAATACCGGTGGCTTTTGTCGAAAACATGAAGGTTTGGTGAAAGGATCGCCAACGCCGTGGCGCATCCTGCGGGCCCCCGTTCAGGCGAATGCGAGAGCAGGATGCGAAGAGCGGGAACCGGTTTTTTCGCAGTCATCCTGCTCTCATTCTTAGATCAAAGCAGGATTCAGATGTCAGATGGCTCCAGCGGCCGGAAGCCGGTATTCGGCTCGGCGTCGCGACCCAGTGGCTGGCGCCTGTAGAAACAGGAATGCCGCCCGGTATGGCAGCAGCCGCCATCGCCGGCGACGTTGACCTTGAGCCAGACCGCGTCCTGGTCGCAATCGACGCGCATCTCGACGATCGTCTGAATCTGCCCCGAAGTCGCGCCTTTATGCCAGAGTTCCTTGCGCGAGCGCGACCAATACCAGGCCTCGCCGGTCTCGATGCTGCGCTGCAAGGCCTCGGCGTTCATATGCGCGACCATCAGCAACTCGCCCGTCGCCGCGTCTGTCGTGACGCAGGTGACGAGGCCGTTTGCGTCGAAGCGGGGGCTGAGCGCATCGCCCTCCTCGAGGGCTTGCTTGTCCGTGGCTACCGGGAAGAGGCTCATGGGGGCTCCGGAAGGGCAAAGGGCGCGTCGACTTGACGCGCCCTTGTAGGGATGCAGGCAACCGCTGCCAATCGGCCTTCTGCCCGGGGCTATAGACCGGGCGACTTGACCATGGTGAAGAAGCGGACCTGCTCGGCGGGGTCCTTGAAGACGCCGCTATATTGCGTCGTCATGGTCGAGGAGCCCTGCTTCTGCACGCCGCGCATCGACATGCACATGTGCTCGGCCTCGATCAGCACGGCCACGCCGCGGGGCTTCAGCACCTTGTCGATGACCTGAGCGATCTGCGCTGTCATCGTCTCCTGCGTCTGCAGGCGGCGCGCATAGACGTCGACGATACGGGCGAGCTTGGACAGCCCGACCACGCCCTTGGACGGGTAGTAGCCGATATGCGCCTTGCCGACGAAGGGCACCATGTGGTGCTCGCAATGCGAATAAAACGGGATGTCGCGCACCAGGACCATGTCCTTATAGCCCTCGACCTCCTCGAAGACGCGTTCGAGAACCTCGTGCGCATCCTCGTGATAGCCCTTGTAGAATTCCCTATAGGCCTTGGTGACGCGGCGCGGCGTATCGGTGAGGCCTTCGCGCGAGGGATCGTCACCGGCCCAGAGGATCAGCGTGCGCACCGCTTCCTCGGCCTGTTCCTGCGTCGGCTTCTTGATCAGAAACTTGTCTGCAGAGGGGCTGAGCACCCGCTCGACGGACAAGGACTTAACCACAGGGTTCATGTGGTGCCTCCCGTTTACGATGACATGTCCCGCGGCGGGGCCGGCCAAAGACCGGTGCACGGGGCTGCGACAAGTTTCACTCCTGTGACAGGGTGCGCTTGCACGCACTCCCGCCCGCTGACGATCCACCCTATATTGGGTGGGCGCCCCGGTCACTCCAGACCCCGGTGGAGACCGAGATATGCTGAGCGACGTCTATAACAAGCGGATCCTCGAACTTGCCGGCAATATTCCGCTGCTGGAAAGGCTGCCGGCTCCCGATGCCACCGCCAAGGCGCATTCCAAGCTATGCGGCTCGACGGTGACAGTCGATGTCAGCATGGAGGGCGATGTCGTCACAGCCTTCGGCCATGAGGTGAAGGCCTGTGCGCTCGGACAGGCCTCGTCCTCGATCATGGCGCGTCATGTCGTGGGCTCGACGGCCGACGAACTGCGCCGCGTCCGCGAGCAGGCGCGGGCCATCCTGAAGGAGAATGCCGAGCCGCCGGACGGGAAATGGAGTGATCTGTCCGTGCTCGTGCCGGTGCGTGACTACAAGGCGCGCCACGCCTCGACCATGCTGACCTTCGATGCGGTGGTGGACGCGATCGGCCAGATCGAAGCGCGGCGGCAGCAGGCAGCCGAATAAGCTTTCATGTCCGGCGCGTTTTCTTCACGCGAACCGGTCCCCACTTCGCATGAAGGCGCTTCAAGTCAGGCCGAACGCCTTCCTGATCTCGGGGCGCGTCTCGTCGAAGCGGGTGCGGAAGGCACGCTCGGCCAGGAGCGCCTTGGCGATGGCGCGCCCGGCCTTGTCGCCAGCGGTGAGATCGGAGGGATAATGGAAGCCGCAGACGAGGCGGCTCTCGTCATAGCTCTTGACCCGCTCCTCGAATTTCGCGGCGAGCTCGGGCGCGGCCTCGGACAGCAATTCGGCGTAGAGCGCCGCGGTGGCGGCATGGCCGGAAGGAAAGGAAGTGCCGTCGGGACGGCCGCCGGGGCAGGGCTTGATCCTGACCTTGTTCCAGACGGTGAAGGGCCTTTGCCGGCTGGTCAGGCGACGGACGCTGAGGAGCACGATGCTGGCCTCGACCTGCGCCTCCTTGAACAGGAGCCGCATCTCGCGATGCGTCGCGTCGACATAGCTCTGGTCGATGCCGTCGAGGAAGCGGTTGAGGGTCTGGTACTGATCGGCGATCGCGGCCTTCTCGCGCTCGGGTGTCCGGGTCGAGGAGATTTGCAACACGCGGTCGAACTCGGCCTTGTTCTCGGGCGAGTTCTGGGCCGGCGGCAGGCCAATGATCTTGGCGAGGTCGATCTTTCCCGGTTCGAGCCAGATCAGATAGGAACGCTGCTGGGCGGCAGCGGGCATGGCAAGACCAAGCCCCAGGGACAGGCCGAGGCCGGCGATGGCGTAACGAAAGCGCTGAGCGTGATTCATGTGTCGTCGTTTTGAGAAAAGCGGACCAAGTGACGGACTACCGGAAACAGTCGACGGAGCCAAATTCGCACGAGCCTACTGAACAAAGGCTTTCAGCCGGCCGGTCGTCCGCCGCCCGGATGGTCGCGCGCGCGCCGCGCCGTGTCGCGCATGGGCTGATCCGGGGCTACCAGCTTAGCCTGTCCTTGCTGGTCGGGCGGCATTGCCGGCACTGGCCAAGCTGTTCGGCCTATACCGACGAGGCGATCCAGCGCCACGGGCTGTGGTGTGGTGGCTGGATCGGCTTTGCCCGGATCTGCCGCTGCAATCCTTACGGTACCAGCGGCATCGATCTCGTCTGCGAGGAATTGCCGCCCGACGCGGCCTGGTACCGGCCATGGCGCTATGGCCGCTGGCGCGGCGTCAACGATCCGGGGCCTTGATGGGAGCGGCAGTGGGAGCCGTCTTGGCGGCGGCGGGATCTGCGACCATCTTCTCTTCGAGCCAGTGCCGCACCCGCAGCAGGCCATCGCAATTGCGCCGGACATAGGTCTGCCGGTCGAGATATTCCTGAACCGGCTTCGACAGCCACCAGCTCATCGAGACCTGCTTGAGCGCCGATGTCGCTCCGCTCACATCCTTGGCGGCGCGCTCGAAGCATTCGTGCTTGAGCGGGCTCTGCGAGATGGAGCGGAAGCCGCTCACGCCCTCGACCTGCGGCATCGCGCCCTTGGCATCGACCTTCGGCTCGCCATAGACGAGGAAATCGACGAAATTCTCGGCGCGAACCGTGCCTCGCAGCGCCGCGAGCGCATAGGCGCCTCGCGCCTCGCGGGTGGCAAGCACGGTGTCGAGCGGCGTGGTGAGGAGCGCCAACCATGAATCCTTGCGCAGTAAGGGATGCTTGTCGCGTTCCGGATCGGCGATCTGGTCGATCGGCTCGTTGGCGATATGGAGCACGACGGGGGTGAGGCCGGCATTGCGTAGCGCGATCGCGATCTCATTGGCGGTCGTTGCGCCGTCATTCTCGAAATAACCGCCATCGACGACGCGCAGGCCCGTCAGGCAATCCGGCGAGAAGTGCCCGGCGGGAGAGACGATCGGGAAGCGGGCGCTGAGCAGCGCCGCGCTCGCGACGGTCAGGTCATGTCCGTTGAAACGTGCGACGGGGCAGGCCGGCGCAGGGTCGGCAGGTTGGGATCGGAGGAATTGATCGACCTCGAAGGCATCGACAAAGAGGTGTCCGGTGCCGAGCTCCCCGTTGAGCTGACTGGCGAGAACGCGCTTGCCGCTGTCCTGCGAGGTGGCGTTGAGCAGCAAGAGCGGCAGCCAGGATTTGCCGTCTCGTTTGGCTCGGCCGAGTTCGCTGAAGGGGCCGCCGAGCCCGGCATCCGTTGCGGCTGCTCCCTGCGGATCGTTCAGGGCCGCCCGATAGGCGTCGATCCAAGTTTGTTCGAGGATCGCGGCACGGTCGAGGAAATAGCCGCGGCGCCATAGCCGACCGATCAATGGTTCCAGCGCCAGGAAGGGCTCGCTCGTCACCAAGGCGAGGACGGTCTTGGACAGGAAGTCGCCGCTCGCCAGGGTTTGCAGGCAGTCGCGCCAGCTCTCGGGGTTGGGCGTCTTGAAATATTGATACGGTTCCTTGACGCGGCAGGGCGGGGCGGGGCGTTGCTGCGGGCCGGTGATAGCGTCGTTCATCGCCGCCAGTGCCTGCACGGCGCCGAGCGAGCCTCCCGACACCCCCGAGATCGCGAAGATGCGCTGGCCGAGAAGCGGGGTGGTCGCGCCCGGCGGCTCGCAGTCGCGTCCAGGTTCGAGGCAAGGATTGTCGATGAGCTCACCGAGCACGGTGGCGGCGAAGAATGCGGCGCGCGAGGCTCCGCCGGCGATCGTCACCAGGATGGGGCGCGGGCAGGCATCCGGGCCGCGGCAGTTTGCGTTCTTCCAGGCCGCGACCGCGGTATCGAAGCCCATCCCGGCACGCGGTTCGGCCTCGGCGCGCATCACCCGGTTCGAATGACCCCAATGGTTTGCCGCGAAGAGCCACAGCGCGAGGATTAGCAGCGTGAAGGGGAAGCGCGTGCGCTGGCTGAGCGTGCCGATCTTGGAGAACAGCGGAATCCAGGCGCCGAGCAGGATCGGGACGAGATAGACGCCGGAAACGGCCTGTACGACGCTGCCGCCCCAGATCGCCGCGAGTGCGAGAAAGAGGAGGCCCAGCCCGAGCCAGGCATTGGCATGGAGATGGACAGCGCGCCGTTCCAAGGCGTCGCTGGGCGGGTGCCCGGCGACGCGAAACCCCGGATGCATCTCGCCCTGCTGGATCTCGCCGAGATTGCGCCGCCACAGAAGGGCGTGCATGGCGATGCCGCAAGCCAGAGCCAGATAGAAGCCGAGCGAGCCGCTGCGAATGATAGCGGCCGATTTGGAGAGCGAGCCGCCTGTCGCGCTCGGCAGGTCGGTCAAGGCGAGGTGATAACCCCAGGCGACGAGCACGAAGGTGGACAAAGCGAGCAGATAGGGCAGGGCGATGACGATCCAGCGGAAGCGCCGATCATAGATCTCCATATCGAGGGCGGTGAGCTTGCGCGCCGGGCCGATCAGCCAGGCGTTGCTGCCGAGCAGATCCTCGGCGGAGGCCTGTACCATCGCGCTCCAGGCTAGGACGTGGATGATGAAATAGAAGAACCAGCGCAGGAACATCTCGAAATTGCGGGAATAATCCGCACCTTCGGCGATGGCCGAGCCGCTGAAGACGAGGAACAGATCGCGCGCCTGCGGCACCCGTGTCAGCAGCAGGAAGCCGAGCGCGACGCCGATCACGGCCACCCGGCAGGCATAGATGACGCGCAGCAGATCACCGACCCAGGTGAAGGGCCACGGGCCGACATCGCGTAGGATCGGGGCTTGAGGCTCGACCATGATGGGGACCGTGATCGCGGCAGGCGAGTGACGCTAGGTTAACATCTGCAGGGTTGCAAGGGGCGGTTGCAAGAGGGGCTCGCCAATGGCGCGTCGCGTGCATTGCGGACGCCGGGTTCATTGTATAGGCAGGCGGCGCGATGGTCCGGCTTGGAACGGCATCGCGCGGCCGTCCCCTCCGGCGGGTCCGCAGCCCATCTTCGCTTACGGGGTTCGTATCCCCGAGTGAGCAGGAGTCCGATCGATGACGATTTCCCTGACATTTCCTGATGGCGCCAAGCGCGAATTTCCTTCCGGCATCACCGGAAAGGCGATCGCCGGTGGCATTTCTCCCTCCCTGCTGAAGCGCACTGTCGCGATGGCGCTCGATGGCGTGGTCGTCGATCTCGGCGACCCGATCGAGAAGGACTCGAAGATCGAGTTCCTGACCCGCGAGGATCCGCGCGCGCTCGAGCTCATCCGCCATGACTGCGCCCACGTCCTGGCAGAGGCCGTGCAGGCGCTCTATCCCGGCACGCAGGTGACGATCGGCCCGGTGATCGAGGGCGGCTTCTTCTACGATTTCGCCCGCAACGAACCCTTCACGCCGGAGGATTTCGAACCGATCGAGAAGAAGATGCGCGAGATCATCGCGCGCGACGCTTCCTTCACCAAGGAAGAGTGGAGCCGCGACAAGGCCAAGGCCTTCTTCAAGGAGAAGGGCGAGGCCTACAAGGTCGAGCTGGTCGATGCGATTCCGGCTGACCAGACGCTGAAGATGTACGCGCAAGGCGACTGGATCGACCTCTGCCGCGGCCCGCACATGACCTCGGTCGGCAAGGTCGGCAATGCCTTCAAGCTGATGAAGGTCGCCGGCGCCTATTGGCGCGGCGACAGCAACAACGCCATGCTGACGCGCATCTACGGCACCGCCTTCGCCAAGCAGGAGGAGCTCGACGCCCATCTCAAGCAGATCGAGGAGGCGGAGAAGCGCGACCACCGCAAGCTCGGCCGCGAGATGAACCTGTTCCACTTCCAGGAGGAGGGGCCGGGCGTCGTCTTCTGGCACTCCAAGGGCTGGCGGCTGTTCCAGGAAATCCTGACCTATATGCGCCGGCGGCTTGCTGCCGACTATGAAGAGGTCAACGCGCCGCAGATCCTCGACAAGTCGCTCTGGGAGACGTCTGGCCATTGGGGCTGGTACCAGGACAACATGTTCGCGGTGAAATCGGCGAGCGCGTTCGAGAACCCCAACGACCCGACGCGCGACCAGAAGGTCTTCGCGCTGAAGCCGATGAACTGCCCGGGCCATGTCCAGATCTTCAAGCATGGGCTGAAGAGCTATCGCGATCTGCCGATCCGGCTTGCCGAATTCGGGGCGGTGCATCGCTATGAGCCGTCGGGCGCCTTGCACGGGCTGATGCGCGTGCGCGGCTTCACCCAGGACGACGCGCATATCTTCTGCTCGGAAGACCACCTCGCGGCGGAGTGCCTGAAAATCAACGAGCTGATCCTCTCGGTTTATGCCGATTTCGGCTTCACCGACGATCTCGTCATCAAGCTCTCGACGCGGCCCGACAAGCGCGTCGGGACGGATGCGATGTGGGACCATGCCGAGGACGTGATGAACCGCGTTCTGGTGGAGATCGCGGCGCAGTCCGGCAACCGGATCAAGACCGAGATCAATCCTGGCGAGGGCGCTTTCTACGGGCCGAAATTCGAATATGTCCTGCGCGACGCCATCGGCCGCGACTGGCAATGCGGCACCACGCAGGTCGACTTCAACCTGCCGGAGCGCTTCGGGGCCTTCTATATCGGCTCCGATGGCGAGAAGAAGACGCCGAGCATGGTCCACCGCGCCATTTGCGGCTCGCTGGAGCGCTTCGCCGGTATCCTGATCGAGCATCATGCCGGGCATTTCCCGCTCTGGCTCGCGCCCGAGCAGATTCTCGTCTGCCCGATCACCTCGGAGGCCGATGCCTATGCCGAGCAGGTCACGATCGCCTGCATGAATGCGGGCCTCAGGGCGCGCGCCGATCTTCGCAACGAGAAGATCAGCTACAAGGTGCGCGAGCATTCGCTGGCCAAGGTCCCGGTGATCCTGGCAGTCGGCAAGCGTGAGGCGGAGGAGAAGACCGTGACGATCCGCCGTCTCGGCAGCCAGGCGCAAAACGTGATGACGCTCGACGCGATGCTGGAGGCGCTGACCGACGAGGCGACGCCGCCGGACCTGAAGCGGCTCAAGGCTCAGAGGGCCGCCGCCTAATCAAGGAAGCCGCCTCTCAGCCCTCAGGATGAGGGCTGAGAGGCGGGATGACGGTTGGTCGGCTCTCGCCAAGGTGAAAACCGCATGCCAGATTGCCGGCCATGTTGACTGGCTCCTATCGCAAACGACTCGATGCCGATCTGATCCGTTGGGTCGGAGAGGGACTTCTCCCGGCCGAGAGCGCGACCTCCATCCGCCAATCGCTTGCCCGCGAGGGTGGCTTCAAGCTGCCGGCGCTGCTTGGCATGTTCGGCGGGCTCCTGATCGCTTCCAGCGTCGTGGCCTTTGTGGCGGCGAACTGGGAGGAGATGCCGCGGCTGGTGAAGCTCGGCATGATCCTGGTCAGCCTCGCGGCCGCGCTCGGCATTAGTGCAAGGCTGCAGGCGGGCGGCTCGACGCTGGGCGCCGATGCGGCCTCGACCTGCGGCACGCTGATCTTCGGCGCCGGCATCGCGCTGATCGGCCAGATGTACCATCTTCCGGCCGATTGGCCCGCGGGTGCATCCCTGGTCGCGATCGGGGCGCTGCTCGTCGCGCTGCTGCTGCGTTCCAACGGCGCGCTGATCATCGCCTTCGTCGCGATGGCGGCGTGGAGTTGCGGACGTTGGGAGGAGAGTCGCGGCGCGCTGCACCTGCCCTTCTTCCTGCTCTATCTGCCGGCGCTCTGGCTTGCCTTCGGCCGTACAAATCGCTTCGTCCACCATGCTGCCGTGCTGGCGCTGGCGCTGTGGCTCGCGCTGTTGCCGGGCGACTGGCTCTATGGCCGCTTCGACTATGGCCTGCTCGCCTATGCGCTCGGGCTCGCGGCCGTCTATGTCGTGCTCGGGGCAGTCGCGCTCGATCGCGGCGGGCCGGCGCTGCTGACCTGCTGCCTGCCCTGGGGGCTGCTCGCCTTGATGGCCGTGCTCAGCGTCGAGCTGATCCGCATTCTCGACGCGTCTGAGTCGCGGGCCGGCAGCGCGGTCTGGTTGAACTATCTCGCCTATGGTCTTGCCGTTCCGGCGATCGCGGCGCTTCTGGCGCTGGCGCGCGAGAGGCGCTTTGCCCTGCCGCTGGCAACCGCGCTGCTGACCGCGCTGATCGTGCCGCTGGTGTTCTGGAGCGGGCGCGTCGTCGGGCTGCCGGGCAAGGCCGTCGTCGCGGGGCTGATCCTCGTCGCCGCGATCGGCTTCGTGGTCGCCGGCGTCTCGGGTGGGGTCCGGCGGATCATGCTGGCAGGCTCGGCCCTGTTCGGCCTCGCCATCCTGATCCTGCTCGGCCAGACCATCGGCACGCTGCTCGACCAGTCCGTGTTCTTCCTGGTCGCGGGCGGCTTGCTGCTCGCCCTGGCGGGCGGCGCACGCAAGCTGTTCGCGCGGCTGAGTCCCCCGGCGGAGGCGCGCTGATGCGTATCGCAAGCGCCGACCGCCTCATTGCCCGCGTGCCGCTGCTCTGGCGCGCGCTTCTGGCCATTCTCGCTCTGTGCGGCGTGCTGCTTGCGCTCGTCGAGAGCCGCGCCACCATCCTGCGCTCTGGAACCGAGGTTCGGCTGCGGACGGTGCCGGTCGATCCGCGCGACCTGTTCCGCGGCGACTATGTCGTGCTCGGCTACGAGATCAGCACGCTCGACCCGGCAAAGCTCGGCGGCGAGAGCGACTTCCGGCGCGGCGAGACCGTCCATGTCCGGCTTGCGCCGGGGCCGGACGGTTTTGCGCGCGCCGTCGCCCTCTCCAGAAGCCGGCCGGCGAGCACGGCGGCGGAGCCGGTGATTGCAGGGCGCGTCGTCGGCACCAATGCCTGCGGGACCAATGACAGCGGCGCTACTGATTGCTCGCAGGAGCGGCGCGGTTTGCGCGTTGCCTATGGGCTCGAAAGCTATTTCGTGCCGCAAGGCTCGGGTCTGGCGATCGAACGCACCGAGCGCCAGCGCATCGAGGTCGTGGCGGCGGTGTCGCCCTCCGGCGAAGCCGCGATCAAGCGCCTGCTGATCGACGGCAAGCTCGTCCACGCCGAGCCGCCTTACTGAGCCGACTGCTGCGCTCAGCCTGCGGCGAGCGCTCGTAATCCTCCAGTCCCGTTCCGGCCACACCGCTGACACGCGGATGTGATCTCGTGTTTGGTGACCCGTGGAGGCTTTGTCTTTATATGAACACGAGATGAACACCATGAGCAGGTAACGTTCATGTTGCGGCGGGGGAGCCAACCTCTGCCGTCAATGGCCTGGAGGAGCATCAGGTGTCGCAAGCGTTGATCTTCGGGCGCTTTCTGGCCTTTGGGCGGCACGCCGCGACCGCAGGGCTGCAGCCTGGGCGCGATGCGCGCATCGACATCATCCGCGGCCTGGCGCTGCTGGTCATCTTCATCAACCACATGCCCGGTAACGTCCTTGCGGGCTACACGCCGCATAATTTCGGCTTCTCGGATGCGGCCGACGCCTTCGTGCTGTTGGCAGGCGTCTCGGCCGCCCTGGCCTATGGGCCGTTGATCGACCGGCATGGGCTAACCTTCGGCACCCGCAGGATCGCGCGGCGGCTGCGGACGCTCTACATCGCCCATATCGCGGTTTTCCTGATCGTCTGCGGCGTCGTCGCGGCGGCGGTCACGCGCACGCAAAACCCGCTCTATATCGAGACGATCAACATCCAGCCCTTTTTCAGCGACACGCCGACGGCCTTGCTCCACGCGCTGACGCTGCAATATCAGCCGAACTATCTCGATATCCTGCCGCTCTATATCGCGCTCTTGGCGCTGTTCCCGCTGATCCATCTCGGCGTCCGCCTCAGCCCGGCCCTGACGCTCATTCTTTCGGCCGGGCTCTGGCAGGGTGCGGTCTTCCTCGAGCTGAACCTGCCCAATACGGGCTCCGCCGGCTGGTTCTTCAACCCCTTTGCCTGGCAGTTCCTCTTCACCATGGGCGTGGTGATCGGCCGGAGCCGGCAGCTCGGCTTGGTGGCCCCGCATCTGAGGCCGCTGGATGTCGCGGCGGCGGGCTATCTCGTCTTCGCCGTGATCGTCAAAACCGCTTCGGGCAACCCGTTCGGTATCGCCGCGATGAATGATTGGATCGATACCGTGCAGCTCGGAATGGACAAGACCAATCTCGGCTGGGAGCGCGTGCTCCATGTCGCGGCGCTGGCCTGGCTGGTGATCCGCTTCGTGCCGGTCGGCTCCGCCATGCTGAGCTCGTCTGCTGCCCGCCTTCTCGCCGGGCTCGGCCGGCACTCGCTCGAAGTCTTCTGCGCCGGCATCGTGCTCGCAATCATCGGCCAGGTCATCCTGGCGGAAACCGCCTTCGCTCTGGGCGTTCAGTTGCTGGTTTGCGCCATCGGCGTTACGATGTTGATCGGATTAGGGGTTTTCCTCTCTTGGCATCATTCGGCATCGTCTCGCAATGCGCCCGCCAAACCGTCCCTCACGCTCGGCGCGTCGGGGCCGCAACGCTGATAGCGTTGCTGTTCGCCGGTCCGACCCTCGCCGGGCCGATGCCGGCGGGCACGATCACCGATTTGCGTTGCCGGCACGGCGCGGCGCAGCAGTCGTTCCTGCCGGAGCTGCCGGCGGCCAGGAAGGTGCTGCAGGAGACCGGCTCGGTGACGATCGTCGCGCTCGGCTCGTCGGCGACGGCGGGTTCCGGCGCCAGCGCCACCGATAAGAGCTACCCCGCGGTGCTGGAAGCGGAGCTGAAGCGGCGCCTTCCCAATGCCGAGGTCAAGGTCATCAACAAGGGCGTCGGCGGCCAGTCGGCCTACGACATGCTGTTGCGCATGGATGCCGACGTGATCGAGGAGAAGCCCTCGATCGTCATCTGGCAGACGGTGGTCAACGACGTGGTCCGCGATGTCGGCGAGGAGAAGCTCGCCAAGATCCTGCGCAAGGGCATCAGGAAGGTCCACGAGGCCGGCATCGACATGGTCGTGATGGACCTGCAATGGCTGCCGCGCGAGGACCGCTATCCGAAATATGAGGATTACCGCGCCGTCCTGGCCAAGACCGCGCTGGAACACGCGGTCTCGATCTTTCCGCGCTATGCAATGATGCGGAATTGGGCGAGGTCGAAGCAGTTCTCCTCGGAGGAGCTGGTCGGCATGGACGGCCTGCACATGGTCGATTCCAGCTATCGCTGCCTGGCGATCCGCATGGCCGACGGCCTCGTCAGCGGATTGACCGGGGAGAAGTCCGACTTCCCGGACAAGCCTCGTTCGACCAATTGATCTTAGCGCGAGAGCACTTCGATATCGCGGTCGAGGCCCGTCTCCACCTTGAAGTCGCGCGAATGGACCTGGCCTTCCTGCCTGGCGATCAGCACATAATCGCCTTCCGCCAGGACGACCTGCGGAAAGGCGCCGATCGCTTCGCGGATGACGTCGCCGCCGGGTGTCAGCACGCTGAAGGCGGTGCCGGCGAAAGCCTCGCCGCCGGGCGATGCGACCAGCTTCAGCGTCACCCGAGCGGCGCGGTGGTGCAAGGTGGCGTCCGTGACTTTACCCGACTCGACCTTCACGTCGGCGCGCTGGATCGCGTTCGAATCGCCATAGGTCGAAACGACGTGATAGGTGCCCTCCGGCAAGCGGATGAGTTCGCCGGCTTTGGCGTTGGAGACGACGAGGCGCCCTTCCGAATTACCCTGGAGCGGGACGAAGACCGAGAAGTTGAGCTGGTTTGCGGCAATCGGATTGTCGCCGATCGAGCCCGCCAGCGACAATCCGCCGGCACTGATCGAGACCTGGTCGCGCAGGCCCTGTGGGCCGAGCGTGATGCGCTTGGTGCCGCTGGCGAAACCATAGGCGGCGTGCAGCAGATAGGTGCCGGGTTCGAGCATGAAGACGGGCTGGGCATCGTTCGAGCGCGCGACGATGCGCGGCGGCGAACCGTCGGCAGTCTCGCTCAGGACGCGCCAGACCAGGCCGGAGCGGATCGGCTTGCGGTCGCCGGAGAATTGCGCGCCGAGCGTCAGCGAAGCAGGGGCCGTGGCGACGCCGACACCGGTATCGCCGGGCGCGAACGGAGCGATCTGCGGCGATTGCGCGAAGGCAGGGTTCGCGGACAAGGCCAACGTCAGAGCGAGCATGCGCCCGGCCAGCCGCGCGCTTGTCTGGAACCCCTCGAATTGAAACATGCTCATGGCCCTCGGCACCCCTGCATGCGTGTCTGAGCAGGTTTGCTTGTCCTCATCATGGCGAACCACTAGTTCAGGAGACCTCGCGCTGCCGGCTCTCCGTTCCGGTGGCCTCAACTCGCGCCCGGATGCTTCATGACCGATACGCTCGCCCTGCTCAAGCTGCGCCGCTCGGTGCCGCCGCAATTCCTGACCGCGCCCGGGCCCGACGAGAGCCAGCTTGGCGATATCCTGACCATCGGCGCGCGCGTGCCCGACCATGGCAAACTCGCGCCGTGGCGCTTCATCGTCTTTTCCGGCGCGGGGCGCGACAAGGCGGCCGAGATCGTGGCGCAGGCCTTCAAGGCGAAGTATCCGGAGGCCGATGCCGATAAGGTCGCCTTCGAGCGCAACCGCCTGCTGCAGGCGCCGGTGATTGTCGCCGTCGTCTCCACCGCCAAGCCGCATGTGAAGATTCCGGAATGGGAGCAGGAGCTCTCGGCCGGCGCTGTCTGCATGAACATGCTGGTCGCTGCCCATGCGATGGGATTCGGCGCATCCTGGCTGACCAACTGGTTCTCGTTCGACCGCGCCGTGCTGACCGCGCTCGGGCTCGGCACTGACGAGCGCATCGCCGGCTTCATCCATATCGGCACGCCAACCGCAGCGCCGGCCGATCGCGAGCGGCCGGTACTCACCGACATCGTCAGCCATTATGGGGCATGATGCGTCATGATCTATTCGACCGCGTTGCAGGATCACGGGCTGCCGCATGATCCGTTCAAGGCGATCGTCACTCCGCGGCCGATCGGCTGGATCACGGCGCTGAACGCCAAGGGCGAGGTCAATCTCTCGCCCTACAGCTTCTTCAACGCGGTCTCGTCACGACCGCACATCGTGATGTTCGGCTCCGAAGACAAGAAGGACGCCGTTTCCTTCGTCGAGGAGACCGGCGAATTCACCTGCTCGCTCGTCACCAAGGCGTTGGCGCAGCAGATGAACCTGACCTCGGCGCCGCTGCCGGCGGGCCAGAGCGAATACGCCCATGCCGGGCTGGAGATGGCCACTTCCAGATTCGTCAAACCGCCGCGTGTGGCCGGCAGCCCGGCAGCACTGGAATGCAAGCTGCTTTCGGTGCAGCAGCTCGTCGACCTCGATGGCAAGCTGGTCCCGCGCTGGATGGTGCTGGGGCAGGTCGTCGGCATCTTCATGGACGACGCCTATGTCCGCGATGGCCGCTTCGACACGGCTGCCGCCAACCCGATCGCGCGTTGCGGCTATGCCGATTATGCTGAGGTCGACCACCTGTTCTCGATCATCCGCCCGGCTGGCGGTTAGAGCAGGATACGAAAGAGCATTGTGCAAAAAAACTGGGCGCCAGTTTTTCGCGTAAGCAATGCTCTCAGTTTTTAGAATCGATTACGTCGCGTTCGGACGGAATCATCCGGAACCGACGTGATCCAAGGAGGGGCCTTGCCGCAGCCGAGCGAACCGGATGACGACTGGAAGACCACGGTGAACCTGCTCGGGATCATCGTTATCCTGCTCGTGCTCGGCGCCGGGGTCTGGCTGATCTTCGAGCTCGACCGCGCGCGCAAGGCGCAGGATTGCCTGTCCTCGACGATGCGGGCCTGCCGGCGCATCGAGACGCAGTGAGCGGAAGCGATCCCGGAATAAACTGAGTCATTGGAATCGCCTGTGGCGATTTATTCGATCAGTTCGAGAGCAGGCGGGCGGCTTCTCCTTGCGCCTGCATCCGCTTCACCGCCTTCTTGTCGAAGGAGACGAAGCTGTCGGCGCCGAGCCAACGCCCTTCATAGGCGATGACGCCATCAGCAAAGTCGCCGCCGGCCATCAACTGGCTCAAGCCGGCCTCCGCGGCTGGGCGGTTCACAATAACATTTGCGCTATCCAGCAGGCGCCCGATTGCTTCCGCGATATCGGCAGCCGGAATCTTGTAGCCTTGCGACAATACCCAAACCAGTTCGCACAGGGCCGGCAAGGCCAGCGCCACCAACTCCGCCTGAGCCAGCTCGCTCTGGGCGATCTTGCTTTGCAGCGCATCGTCGCCTGTCAGCGCCCGGACGAGAACATTGGTGTCGGCTGTGATCTTCATCTCTTGCTGGCCCAGCCCTGCGCGGCGATCTCATGCATCTCCTCGATCGACAGCGAAGGACCATTCTCACGCTTCAAAAGATCGAAGACATCCGAGATTGCGCCGGCGGGCCTGGCGGCTTTCACTGCGACCCGCCCATCGGGCAGCTTGTCCACGGTGAGCTTGTCGCCGGGATGCACGCCAAGATGCTGAAGCAGGTCCTTGCGCAAGGTAACCTGGCCTTTGGCGGTGACGGTGAGCGTGGCCATGGGGTACTCTCGCATTGATGGCTCTAATGTAAGGCCGAAATGCCTTACCGGCAAGGCCGCGCGCAACGCGTGGCGCCGCCTTCCTGGCCGCGACATTCCCGCGTCAGGCGGTGAGCCTGTCAGCGCGCGCCTTCAATCGCTGGGCTCTGACGAGATGGGGTCGGTCGAGCATTTCGCCGTCGAGCCCGATCACGCCGAGGCCGGGATTGGCGGCGAACAGCGCGATGATCGCCTCTGCCTTGGCGAGTTCAGCGGGGGCGGGCGAGAAGACCTCGTTGGCGGCGGCGACCTGCGCCGGGTGGATCGCCATCTTGCCGGTGAAACCGTCGCGCCGCGCCGCGATGCACTCGGCGCGGAAGCCGGCATCGTCGCGGAAATTGGTAAAGACGGTGTCGATCGCATCGACCTGCGCGGCGGCGGCTGCAAACAAGGTGAGCGAACGGGCGAGGCGATACGGGTCGGCATAGGAGCCGTCGCTCAGGCGATTGGCTTCGGCCCCGAGATCGGCCGAGAGATCCTCCGCTCCCCAGGTCAGGCCGTTGAGGCGGTGGCTCGCGCCGGCATAGCTGCCCAGGCCGAAGATACCCTTGCCGGTCTCGGTGGCGATCGGGATGATCTTGGTCGCGCCGTCGGGCAGGTCGTTTTCTGCCTCGCGCACCGCGATGCGGGCAGCGAGATGGCCGACATCGATGCCACCCTCGGATTTGGGCAGCATGATCGCGTCGGGCGCGCCTTGCATCACGACGTCGAGATCGGCCTGGGTCAGCCCGGTCGACAGCGCGTTGACCCGCACGATCAGGCGCGGGCGCCTGGGCAAAGCGTGGGCGGCTTTCAGGAAGGCCAGTGTGATCTCGCGGGCCTGCGGCTTGGCTTCGAGCGCGACGGAATCCTCAAGGTCGAGGATCAGCGCGTCCGCGCCGCTCTCCAGACCCTTCTGCTGCTTCTTCGGGCTGTCGCCCGGCACGAACAGGAGTGAGCGCATAAGCTCAGACCGCGATCGTGGCGGGCGCGGGCCGCCGGCGCATGAAGGCCTGGCGGCGGCATTGCGCGACCAGCGTGCCGTCCTGCTTGTAGGCCTTGTGCTGGAACTCGACGATGCCGGCATCGGGCCGCGAGCGCGACTCGCGCTTGGCCACGATCTCCGTGGTGCAGTTGATGGTGTCACCCTCGAAGAGCGGGGCGGGGAAGGTCACGTCGGTCATGCCGAGATTGCCGATCGTGGTGCCGACCGTGGTGTCGTTGACCGAGATGCCGATCATCAGCCCGAGCGTGAAGAGCGAGTTCATCAGCGGCTTGCCCCATTCGGTCTCGGTCGCGCAGAAATGTGCATCGATATGAAGCGGTTGCGGGTTCAACGTCATGTTGGAGAACAGCATGTTGTCCATTTGCGTCACGGTCCGGGTCAGGCCGTGCTCGATGACCGAGCCGACATGGAAGTCCTCGAAATAGATCCCGCCGCGCTTGTGACGTTTGACCTCGGTCATCGACGCTTCTCCACGAGCTCGAATCGCACCGGTGAGCCGGCTCCGCGATTCCTCACTTTAACGGTTCGCTTACCATAATCGGTCCAGTCTCCACAGGCGCTCGGCGATATCGCGAGGGCACCTTGGCGGCAGGCTCGCGCCCGAGATACCCAATGTTCCTGTTCAGCACGCCGCAGACCAGCGAAGCTCCAGCCGCCAACCCGGTCGTCAACGCCATTCGCGAGGGCGCGCAGAAGACGGGTGCAGGCTTCGACTACCTCCTCAAGACGGCCCAGCGCGAATCGTCGCTGGAGCCCGACGCCAAGGCCAAGACCTCGAGCGCGACCGGGCTGTTCCAGTTCATCGAGCAGACCTGGTTGTCCATGGTCAAGCAGGAGGGGCCAAAGCAGGGGCTCTCGGGCTATGCCAGCGCCATCAGCGAAGGCAGCGACGGCCGCCTGACGGTGGCGGACCCCGCAGCGCGCGAAAAGATCTTGCAGCTCCGCAACGACCCCCAGGTCGCCGCCGTGATGGCCGGCGCGTTGACGCAGAAGAACAGCGACCAGCTCGCTTCGGTGCTCGGCCGGCAGCCGCAGGCCGGGGAGCTCTACATCGCCCATGTGCTCGGCGCGCGCGGTGCCTCCGACCTGATCAAGGCCGCCGCCAGCGACCCGACGCGCACTGCCGCCAAGGATTTCCCCGATGCCGCCGCGGCCAATCGCGGCCTGTTCTACGACAAGACCGGGCGGGCACGCTCGGTGCAGGAGGTTTATGGCGTGCTCTCGGCGAGCCATGCCAGCACGCAGCTCGCCGCCTCGACGGCTGCTGCCGCTGCGGCCTCTGGCACTGCGGCGGGGGCTGCGGGGCAGGGCGTCGACCAGCCCGCGCCGATCGCGGCTGCACTCGCGCCCGGGCGCGCCAAGGGACTGATCGGGCTGTTCTCGACTGAAGGCTCACGCGAGCCGGTCTCGAAAGCCGTCGCCAATCTCTGGACCACGCCCAGGATGGACGCCACGACGCGCCTGGCTTCGCTCGATCCGGCCGATCGTTATTTCCCGCGCCAGACCCAGACCCAGACGCAGACGCAGAGCGATACCGCGTCTGCTCCGGCAGCCGCGGCACAGGCTACGACCAATGCGCCGTCCGCGCCGGTGCGAGCGGTCAATGCTCCCTTGCCACCGTCGCGACCTGTCGAGCTGACGCAACCGGCGGCCGCCCAGGCCAAGCCCGTCTCCAGGCAAAGGCGCGCGCCGCTCGACCTGTCCTCCTTCATGCTTCCGCGAGCGCGCTCGTGATCGTCCGTCGCTTCCTGCTCTGGGCCCGCACGGCCAATGCCGAGGCGCGGGCTTCCGGCGCGGCGGCACTGGCTGGCGCCTATCTGCGCTCAGGCATGGCCGATGAGGACCGGCGCGAGGCTGAGACGGCGCTGATTTCGCTGGTCGACGATCCGTCGCCGCTGGTGCGGCGCGCCATCGCCGAGGAGATGGCTGCTTCGCCGCAGGCGCCGCGCACGCTGGTGCTGAGCCTGATCGCCGACCAGAGTGATGTCGCGGCCCTGATGCTCGCCCATTCGCCGGTGCTGACGGAGGCCGATCTGGTCGATGCGGCGGCGGTCGGCGACGATCTGGCCCAGCGTGCCATCGCGCTCAGACCCAATCTCGCAGCCTCCGTCGCTGCGGCGCTCGCCGAGGTCGGCGGAGATGAGGCGCTGGTGACGCTTGCCGGAAATCCGACGGCCGACATTCCCGATTTCTCGCTGGAACGCATGGTCGAGCGCGCTGGCGCCTGCGGGCCGTTGCGCGAGGCGCTGCTCGCCCGCGGCGACTTGCCGGGGGGCCTCAGGCAGGTCATCGCGACGATGGTGTCCGACACCTTGATGAGTTTCGTGACCGGTTGCGGCTGGCTGACGCCTGAGCGCAGCGCACGGCTCACCCGCGAGGCGACGGAGCGCGTTGCGGTTGCGCTTGCGGCGGGCGGTGAAGCCAGCGATGCGCCGGCGATCGCCGAGGTGCTGCGCGCCGATGGCAGGTTGACGCCGGGACTGATGCTGCGCTCGCTCCTGAGCGGCGAGCCGGCGCTGGCCGAGGCCGCTTTCGTCATGCTCTCGGAGTTGCCGCAGCCGCGTGTGGCGGCATTGCTGCGCGACCGGCGCGGCACGGGCCTCAAGGCGCTTTATCGCAAGGCCGGCTTGCCGCGCGCGCTGCAGCCTGCCTTCACCGCCGCGATCACCGCACTGAACCTGCGCGGCTTCGATGCGGGCGGCAATGGGCGCGGCATCGACCGGGTGATCCTGCGCGAGGTGCTGATCGCCTGCGAGACGCTGGAGGGGCCTGACACCGACGCGCTGATGGGGCTGCTGCGGCGGATGGATTCCGAAGCGGCGCGCGAGGAAGCCCGCACCATGGCCGATGCGCTTGCCGACGATGCGGCGCTGGCGCTGTTCGTCGAGGCAGATCCTGCGCTGCTGGTCGAACTCGAAATCGGCGATCTGCGCGACGCGGCTTGAGAGCTTGATCCGTGCGAGCTCTCGATCGATCCGGCGCTAGAATTCGCGATAAGCCTCTGTCGGGGTCTCGCAACGTGTCGCGAAAAGCCTGTCGCCGACGAAGTCGACGAAGACCCGGACCTTCGGCGAAAGGTTGCGGTTCGAAGGCCAGATCAGGCTGAACTGGCCGGGACCGTCGATCCGGTCGTCGAGCAGGGTCCGCAACGTGCCGTTCGCCAGCGGCTCGCGCGCCAGAAAATCCGGCATGCAGCCGATGCCGAGGCCGGCGATGGTGGCGCCGCGCAGCGCCTCCATATTGTTGCAGGTCAGGACCGTGCGCGTGCGCAGTTCCGGCTCTCCGGCAGGCAGGGTCAGCGGCCAGGGCTGAACCTTGCCGCTGTTGGGATAGCGGAAGCGGACACCGAGATGCCGGTCGAGATCGTGTGGGCATTCCGGTGTGCCGTGGCGTTCCAGATAGGCCGGCGCGGCGCAGAGCAGCATCTGGAAGGGGCGCAAGCTGCGCGCCATCAGGCGCGAATCCGGCAGGACGCCACTGCGGATCGCGACATCGACGCCCTCATCGATCAGCTCGACGATGCGGTCGTTGAAATCGAGATCGACCTCGATCTCGGGATAGCGCGTCATGAACTCAGGCAGCACCGGCAGCAGCAGATGATAGCTGACGATCGGCGTGCTGACGCGCAGCCGACCGCGCGGCGCCTCGATCGTGCGGGCGAGCATCGCGCGGGCGTCGTCGAGATCGTCGAGAATGCGCCGGCAGCGCTCGTGGAAGGCGCGTCCTTCCTCGGTCAGCCGCAGGCTGCGCGTCGAGCGCTGGAACAGCCGGATTGCGAGCTGCTGCTCGAGCTTGGTCACGGCCTTGCCGACAGCCGAAGCCGAAAGCCCGAGCACGCGGCCAGCCGCGACGAAGCTGCCAAGATCGGCCGTGCGGACGAAGGCCATCAGGCCGGTCAATGAATCCATGCTTGGCCCTCTTGGAACGTATGGTCATTCGAGCGTTCTGTTCCGCTGATATCGGATCAGATGGCTCTTTGGCTGCCATTACCTCGAGATTATCCTGTTTCGACCGGAAAGCGAGCCTCGGCCGCTGCAAGCCGGCCATCCCGCCGGACGCCGAACAGGACAATCATAGCCATGACGCAAACCAACCCACGGCCGAACATGGCCCAACCAGCGCTCGTGCTTTTCTCCGTCTGCCTTGCCGCCGCGGCGATGCCGCTGACCTTCACCGGGCCGGCTGTGGCGCTGCCTGCCATCGGTCGGGCGCTCGGCGGCAGCCCGATAGCGCTCAACTGGGTCACCAATGCCTTCATGCTGACCTTCGGATCGAGCCTGATGGTGGCAGGCGCGCTCGCCGATGCCTATGGCCGCAAGCGCCTCTTCCTCATCGGCGTGGGCGCATTCGCCGTGCTCTCGATGGCGCTCGCCGCTGCGCCCGATATCCTCTGGTTCGATCTGGGGCGCGCGGCTCAGGGCCTGGCGGCGGCAGCCGCATTTTCGAGCGGCATGGCGGCACTTGCCCAGGAATTCGACGGGTCGGCACGCATCCGCGCCTTCAGCATCGTCGGCACCAGTTTTGGCGTCGGCCTCGCCTTCGGGCCGATTGCGTCGGGCCTGATGATCGAGGCCTTCGGCTGGCGCAGCATCTTTGGGCTCGTCGTCGCGCTGGCGGTGCTGGCCTTCGCGCTCGGCATGCGCGCTCTGCGGGAATCGCGTGATCCGCAAGCCGGCGGACTGGATTGGCCGGGCGCAATCAGCTTCACCCTGGGGCTCGCGCTCTTCACCTATGGCGTGCTGCTGGCGCCCGAGCGCGGCTGGACCGAGCCGACCGTGATGGGCCTGCTGGCCGGTGCCGTTGCGCTGTTCGTCGCCTTCGGCGTGATCGAGCGGAGCGTCGCCCGACCGATGCTGGACCTGGCCCTGTTCCGCTATCCGCGCTTCGTCGGCGTGCAGTTGCTGGCGGCGGCACCAGCCTATGCCTTCGTGGTGCTGTTGATCCTGCTGCCGGTGCGCTTCATCGGCATCGAGGGCCTGAGCGAGATCGCTGCCGGCCGCCTGATGATCGCCTTGTCGGCGCCGCTGCTCGTGCTTCCGATCGCAGCTGGCCTGCTGACGCGCTGGTTCTCACCGGCGACTATTTGCGGCGTCGGGCTTCTGATCGCGGCTCTCGGCTTGTTCTGGCTGAGCCGGATCTCGGTCGGTGGCGAGATCATGGGCGTCGTCCTGCCGATGGCGCTGATCGGCATCGGCATCAGCCTGCCCTGGGGGCTGATGGACGGGCTTGCCGTCAGCGTCGTGCCCAAGGAGCGCGCGGGCATGGCGACCGGCATCTTCAGCACCACCCGCGTCGCTGGCGAGGGCGTGGCGCTCGCTGTGGTCAGCGCCGTGCTCTCGGCCCTGACAGCGGGGCATCTGGGGGCGGGCGGTGCGGCTGCGAATGCCGGCCCGGCCGCGCAACGTCTCGTCACCGGCGATCTGGTGGGCGCAACGGCCGCTTTGCCGCAGATTGGTCATGCGATGTTGCTTCAGGGCTATGGCGCCGCCTTCGCCACGCTCCTCCTGATGCTCTGCGCCATCACCGTCGTCACCGCTATCGTCGTCTTCGTCTTTCTCGGGCGTGGGACTGAGCAGGTTACCGAGCCGGCGGACAAGACCGAAGCGCGCCTCTGCACCTCGCAAGCCTGAGCTCGCTCCTCAATACCCGAACTGCTCGCGCAGGATCCGCTCGTCCAGACTGTGGCCGGGGTCATGCAGCATGACGAGGTCGACGCTGCGGTCGATCTCGATCTCGACCAGGACGACGTTCTCGATCTGGGTATGGTCGGCGACGGCACTGACCGGCCGCTTGGCGGCCTCCAGCACCTCGATCGTGACCTTGGCATGGTCGGGCAAAAGCGCGCCGCGCCAGCGCCTGGGCCGGAAGGCCGAGATCGGGGTCAAGGCGAGCAGCGGCGCGTCGAGCGGCAGGATCGGGCCGTTGGCCGAGAGATTATAGGCGGTCGAGCCCGCCGGTGTCGCCAGCAGCACGCCGTCGGCGACAAGCTCGCTCAGCCGGACCTGGCCATCGACCGAAAGGCGCAGCTTCGCCGCCTGATAGGAGCGGCGCAGCAGCGAGACCTCGTTGATCGCCTTGGCCTGGACCACATCGCCGTTCTGGTCGACGGCGCGCATCGAGAGCGGGTGGACGACGCTGCGCTGCGCGGCCTCCAGTTTCTTGGTCAGCCCCCGTTCCCGGAACTCGTTCATCAGGAAGCCGACGGAGCCGCGATTCATGCCGTAGATCGGCTTGCCGGTGCCGAGGAAGCGATGCAGCGTCTGCAGCATCAGCCCGTCGCCGCCGAGCGCGACGATGACATCGGCCGTCGCCGGATCGGCATTGCCGTAGCGATCGGCGAGCTTGAGCAAGGCGGCTTCCGCCTCCGGCGTCTCGCTGGCGACGAAGGAGATGGTTCCGAAGTGCTCGGTCATCACGGATCCTGAAAAGCGACGCGCGCCTGGGAGCGGTGTCGTGGCCTGGATCACGTTTTTCGTATTCGGACATGTCCGCCCGAATACGAAAAACGTGATCGATGCTAAAAGTTTAGAGCATTGCCTATGCGAAAAATCGGTACCCACTTTTGCGCGCAATGCTCTAGCACGGCCCGGGCGAAAGCCGCGAGATGCCGCCGCGACAAAAAAAGGCCGGGGTTGCCCCCGGCCTCGCAGCGCCTTCGAGCGGCGCGAACGGTCAGATCGCCGCGCTCCACTGCACCGGCACCATCTCGAAGCCGTTGCCGGCCTTGGCGATGTAGCCCGTGGCGGGGAAGGGGGCGTGGTAGAACGCGACCTGCATCTTGTCGGCCGAGACCATGTCGAGCAGCTTGCGGCGCGTCGCTGCGGCCTGCGGCCCGTCCATGTCGAACACGGCCGACCAGTCCGGATTACGCACGAACAGCGCCGGGTGATTGGTGGTGTCGGACATGATCATCATCCTGCCCGAGCCGGAGCTCAGCGCGAAGGTGGTGTGTCCCGGCGTATGGCCAGGCGCGGCGATCGCGGTCAGGCCCGGCAGGATCTCCTTGCCGCTCTCGAATTGCTTCACATCCTTGGCGATGGGCGAAAAGACGCGGCGGACGCCGGCGAAGGCGCCCTTCAGGCCATCGGGCGCGGCGCTCATCTTGGCGTCGTCCATCCAGAAGGCCCATTCGGCGGCCGGCACCATCACCTCGGCATTCGGGAAGACGGTGCTGCCGTCCTTCAGGCGGAAGCCGTTGATGTGGTCGCCGTGGAAATGGCTGAAGACCACGGTCGAGACGTTCTTGGGATCGAAGCCGGCGGCCTTGAAATTGGCCATCCAGGTGCCCGATGTGGGTGCGCCGGAATCACCGTTGCCAGTGTCGATCAGGGTCAGCTTGCCGGCGTTCTCGATGGCGAGCGTGGTGAAGGTGATGTTCAGCGCGTCGGCGGGCAGGAAGGCCTGCTCCATCGCCTTCTTGACGTCGGCGAGTTCGGCGTTCTTGACGAAGCCTTCGAGCGGCCGCTTGCCGAAGCCGTCATTGATGGCGGTCAGCGTGACGTCGCCGATCTTGTAACGATAGAATCCGGGGGCCTGGTTCACGGGGGCTCCTTGCGCCTGGGCCGGGCTGGGGCCGGCGGGCAGGTTGAAAGTCGTGGCGGCGGCGAGGGCGCCTGCGCTGGCGAGAACGGCGCGGCGCGATGGCTCGAATTTCATCATGGATGTTTCTCCCCCGAGATCACGTCGCATTCGGACGGCATCGTCCGAATGCGACGTGATCTGTGCTAAAAGTTGAGAGCATTGCTCATGCGAAAAACCGGTACCCATTTTTTCGCGCAATGCTCTTGGCTCGGTTCAGCCTCGCTGGACCCTAAAGACCGGCGTGGCAGGTTCAACAGCGCCGTGGCTGCGCGGGGTCAAGTTTCCGTGAGCGCAACGCGTCGCCCGAAGGTACGGCTTGCGTTCAGGGCTTCGAGGCGGGGCGCGGCCGGGGCGCGTGGTCGTCCTGCCGCGCGAAGGCGCGCAGCATCGCCGCGCACAGCGCCAGCGACCCGATCACGCCGTTGCCGGCGCATTCGGCGACCAGCGCCTGGAAGGCTGCTGTGTTCTCGCCGGTCATGCATTGCAGGCTCCAGCCCCATTCCGGGGCCTTCTGGCGCAACAATCCGACTGCGACCTCGATGTCGCCGGAGACGGTGCCCAGCGTCTTCCACAGCGAGCCCTGCTGGTAGATGCCGCCCGCAGGCGCGCGCCGGCTGACCAGATTGGTGGGCTTGCGCCGGACGGTATAGCCCAGCGCCTCGTAGATCTCGGCGTCGAGCATGCGGTCGGGCTTGCTCGCCTCCTCGCAGCGTTCGGCCAGCGCCAGCAGATGTTCCGGTCGAGTGTCCATCATCCTCGTCCAGGCGGTTCCTTACGATGCGTGCCGCCGGCAGCAGCCTTGCTTCGGCTCCCGGCATCGGCTTCCTGTGTCGTCTTCTTGCGCCGTCACCAGCAAAATGCAGGCCGCCTGCATCGAGGCCCCGATTGTGACTGGTGCCGGTTGAGGGGATTGAACCCCCGACCTTCGGTTTACAAAACCGCTGCTCTACCGCTGAGCTAAACCGGCGTCCGATCACAGGGCATGCGGTTACCAGTCGATCGCTCCGAGAGCAAGATCGGGCGGTCCGCGCCAAAAGAAAAGCCCCGCCACATGGGCGGGGCTTCGCGTCAGAGCATTGCGCGAAAAAGTGGGTACCGGTTTTTCGCAAGAGCAATGCTCTTAACTTTAGACTCGATCACGTCGCATTCGGACGCTTCGGTCCGAATGCGACGTGATCTATGGCCGTTGCAGGCGATTTTACGACTTGTAGATGTCGCGATCCTTGGTCTCCGGCAGCAGCAGGAGGCCAATCACGAAGGTCATCATCGCGACGATGATCGGATACCACAGGCCTGAGAAGATGTTGCCGCTGGCCGCCACGATGGCGAAGGCCGTCGGAGGCAGGAAGCCGCCGAACCAGCCATTGCCGATATGGTAGGGCAGCGACATGCCGGTGTAGCGGATGCGGGTCGGGAACAGCTCGACCAGCAGGGCTGCGATCGGCCCGTAGACCATCGTCACGAAGATGACGAGGATGAACAGGATACCGGCGGCCTGCATTGCGCGGGCGCTGCTGAACATCTCGCCGATCGACGGCGTCTTCAGGATCGTCGGATCGCCGGGCTTGGGATAACCCGCCGCTTGCGCCGCCGTGACCAGATCAGCGGCTGCCGACGGCGCCGCCGTACCGTTGATCGTCGTCGCCAAAGCCGAGCCGGCGGGACCGTTGACGAGGTCGTAGTGGATCGAGTTGGTCGCAAGCGTCCGGCGCACGGTGTCGCAGGGCTCGGTGAAGGTGCGCACGCCGACCGGGTCGAACAGCGAGCCGCACTTGGCCGGATCGGCGGTGATCACGAGCTTCACCGTCTCGGTCGCGTTGATCAGCTTGGGATTTGCGGTCTTGGCCAGCATCGTGAACAGCGGGAAGTAGCTGATCGCGGCGATCAGGCAGCCCGCCAGCAGGATCGGCTTGCGGCCGATCTTGTCCGAGAGCCAGCCGAAGAAGATGAAGAACGGCGTGCCCAAGAGCAGCGAGAGTGCGATCAGGAGGTTGGCGGTGGTGCCGTCGATCTTCAGCGTCTGGGTCATGAAGAACAGGGCGTAGAACTGTCCCGTGTACCAGACAACGGCCTGGCCGGCGGTGCCGCCAAAGAGCGCGATCAGACCGATCTTGGCGTTGGACCAGGTGCCGAAAGCCTCGCTGAGGGGGGCCTTCGAGCCGGTGCCCTCTTCCTTCATCTTCACGAAGGCCGGTGATTCGGCGAGCTGGAGGCGAATCCAGATCGAGACGCCCAGCAGCAGGATCGAGACCAGGAACGGAACGCGCCAGCCCCAGGCCGCGAAGGCCTCAGGCGACATGCTGAGTCGCAGGACCAGGATGACGATCAGCGACAGCATCAGGCCGACGGTCGCGGTCGTCTGGATCCAGGAGGTGTAGAAGCCGCGCCGGCCTTGCGGGGCGTGCTCGGCGACATAGGTCGCGGCGCCGCCATATTCGCCGCCGAGCGCCAGGCCCTGGAGCAGGCGGCAGACGATGAAGGCGGCTGGCGCGAGATAGCCAATCGATTCGTAGCTTGGCAGCAGGCCGACGACGAAGGTCGCCAGACCCATGACGGTCATGGTGACGAGGAAGGTGTATTTGCGGCCGATCAGATCGCCGAGACGACCGAAGAACAGCGCACCGAAGGGACGCACGGCGAAGCCGGCGGCGAAACCGAAGAGGACGAAGATGAACTTCGCCGTGTCGTTGGTGCCGGGAACGAAAGTCTGCGCGATGTTGGCGGCGAGCGAGCCGGCCAGATAGAAATCATACCATTCGAAGACCGTGCCGGCCGACGAGGCGATGATGACCTTGCGTTCTTCCTTGGTCATCGGGCGCGGCGTCGCGGCCCCCGATGTCTGTGCTGCCATGCTCATGGCGTTCTCCCCTGCTCGTTGCCCGACAGTCGGAAAATCCGGACTGCCCGATTGCACGCGGCTCGTTTTCTTGCGAAGCGTAGCCCCATGTCGCCGGACCGAGGCCAAAGGCCCCCCATTTCCGGTCTGACCGAAGCAATGCGCGCACGAATTACGCAGTGCAATCAGGCAGATGGTCTTGCATCTTTAGGCTTAAGACCTTTGGCTGGGGGGGGCTCCAGTTGGCCATCGGCACGATCATGTCCATGCCGAGACGGGCGCGCTGCTGCTGACGCTTCAGGCTCTCGCGTGCCGGTCGAGCTGGGGCCGCCTCAGCGCCGCCGGCTGGCGGCGTAGAGCGCGATCGCGGTCGCGTTCGAGACGTTGAGGCTGGTGATCGTGCCCGGCACCTCGAGCCGCGCGACATGATCGCAGAGATCGCGGCTGCGTTGGCGCAGGCCCTTGCCCTCTGCGCCCATCACCATGACGAGCGGGCGACGGAGTTCGACATCGTCGAAGGCGACTTCGCCATCCGAATCAAAACCGATGCGCAGGAAACCGCGCTTGCCGAGTTCGTCGAGCGCATCGCCGAGATTGCGCACGGCGATCAGCGGCACATGTTCGAGCGCGCCCGAGGCCGATTTCGCCAGCACGCCGGTCGCGGCCGGGGAATGGCGGATGGTGACGATCACCGCGGCTGCCGCGAAGGCGGCGGCCGAGCGCAGGATCGCGCCGACATTGTGCGGGTCGGTGATCTGGTCGAGCGCCAGCACGACCGCATCGTCGGGCAGGCTGTCGAGATCGGGCGAGGGCAGGGGATCGCAGACGAGATAAAGCCCCTGATGCACCGAATCGGGCGTCAGCAGCCGGTCGATCTCGGACGGCCGGACGAGCTCGGCCTGCAGCGGCAACTCGCCGATCTCCTCGGTCAACCGCTTCAGCGCGTTCTCGGTGGCGAGCAGGCGGCGATGGCGGCGCTTGGGATTGCGCAAGGCCTCGATGACGGGATGGACGCCATAGAGCACGGCCTCGTCGATATCGCCGGGGCGATGCGGCGGTGGCCCGTCGGCGTGGTGCGGCCGGCGGCCGCCGGCATGGTGGCCAGCGGGTCTTCCCGGCTTGGGGCGGAACGGCGCAGGCATCATCGGTCTCCAGGGGGCGGATCTGTGCCGTGCCATGACACGCGCCGCTTGACCAGTGCCGAGGAGCCACGGCGGCGCGATCCGAACGAAACTCGCTGCAAGAAGGAGGCGCTATCGATGATGGATGCAAGATCGATGATGGAAGCGAGCGCCTGATCATCGTCACCGGCGGCCCGGGTTCAGGCAAGACGACGCTGCTGGCGGCACGCGGCATCGCGACCTCGCCCGAGGCCGGGCGCGCGATCTCCGCCACCAGGTCGCGATCGATGGCGCCGGCCTGCCCTGGGCTGACGGCGCTTCCCTTGGGGAGCGTCGAGGAGCGCGCGGACATGGTCGCTGCACGGATCGGTGCAATGCGACATTCGGTGTGCGACTGAGGGTTGACACGCCGAAGCCCGGTCACCATAAGTCCGGCCGCGCCTGTCGCCCGTCACGCAAGTGACACAGGCGGTCGCCTGCGGTTCAGCCGCAACAGGCGCGGGCGGGGGAATGTCCCGAGCGGCAAAGGGGGCGGACTGTAAATCCGCTGGCTATGCCTTCGCAGGTTCGAGTCCTGCTTCCCCCACCATCCTTTCCTGCCCGGCAGCGGCGAGACGAAGCGGTTACGGCTCGCCTTGGGCCGCCGGGAGCCGGCCGGTTTCCGACACCGCGCCCCGGCATCTTGACATCGCTTCATTCATCGTCGATTCCGGTCCGGCGATGCGGGTGTAGCTCAATGGTAGAGCAGCAGCCTTCCAAGCTGAATACGAGGGTTCGATTCCCTCCACCCGCTCCATCGCCTCAGCCAAATATTTCAGCGACTTGAATCTGGCTTTTGCAGCAGATTTTTGCCCTGTCTTGGAAGCGATGCCGCCGCCGCGGGATACTCCCTCCGAGGTGGACTCGGTTCGCATCAAAAACTTGGGGACGATTCTGCTGCGGTTATTCCGGGAACGACCAGCCGAGAAATGGGTGCTGGATGAGCAGTTCGGCAACATGGCGGCTGATCGCGCCCCAGTCGATCAGGCCGACGCGAAGTGGCTTGCTGCTCGAAGATGACATGATCAGGCGGCCGCGGTCCTGAGGGCGAGATCGAGCAGGGGACCTCCGTTCAGCCCGTCGAGCAGGCTGAAATGATGGCCTGGGCAGATCAGGGGCGAGGATGCCAACCAGGCCGAGGCCAGAGCCACTGACTGGGCCTTGAATGCGTCGCTCTCGGCGTCGCCGACGGCCAGGGCCAACCGCGTTCTGGCCGGACGGGGAAGGCGGAGGGGGCTGAGCCTTTCGGCGCGGGCCGTGTCGTCGAGGCCGAGCAGGCGGCCGAGCGGCAGATGGCCGAGCGGCTTCAGGTCGTAGAGCCCCGACAGCAGCAGGGCGGAAGCGATCGGCGGCGCGTCGGAATCCACCAGCGCCATCGCGGCAAGATGGCCGCCGGCGGAGTGCCCGGACAGGTGCAGTCGCGAGGCGTCGATGCCGAGCGCTTCGGCCTCGCCAACCAGGAAATTCAGCACTGCTACGATCTGTGCCGTACTCTGCTCCAGCGCGACCTGTGGGGAGAGGCCATAATTCGGCATGGCGACGGCGAAGCCGGCATCGAGCATGCCTTGCGCGAATTGGGCGTGCTGAACCTTGTCGGAGGCCTGCCAGTAGCCGCCATGGACGAAGACCCAGACCGGCGGGCGCGGCACGCCTTGCGGGATATAGAGATCGAGCGTCTCGAAGCGCGCCGGGCCATAGGCGAGATCGGTTCCGCGATGCAGCGCGCGGAACGCCTCGCCGTCGCGGCTCCATTGCCGGAACAGCGCCTTCATGTCGGCCTGAAGCCGCGGGCTGTACTGGCGGCCGAGCTCGCGCAGCGTGTAGCCATCGACGCGAAGATCCGGCGGCGGCGCTGGCGCGGCGTGGTGAGCCCGGATCGTCAGTCCAGGCGCTGATCCCGGCAGCAGGCGGATCGGCGGCCGGAAGCCCGCGAAGACCTCGCGATAGGCGAGCTCGACCGCGTGGCGCGAGAGATGGAAGGCCGCAGGCTCGCCGGCTTCCCATGTCATCGAGAGCAGATGGTGGGGACCGCAGCCGGCCGCTATCAGCCCGTCGAGGATAGCCGATAACGCATCGCGCAACGCCTCGACCGGATCGGTCTGGGATGTCGTGGCGACGATCTCCGTCGCAGCTGTTTCAGACGCCGACATAACGATGCACCAACTCTGCGTTTGCGGCCAGATCGGCGCTGTCGCCCGACCAGACGGTACGGCCCTTTTCGAGGATGTAGTGCCGGTCGGCGATACGCTTGAGGACATTGATGTTCTTGTCGATCAGCAGGATCGATTGTCCCTGCGATTTCAACGTCTCGATGCAGGACCAGATCTCGGCGCGGATCACGGGGGCAAGCCCTTCCGTCGCCTCGTCGAGAATGAGGAGCCTGGGATTGGTCATCAGCGCCCGGCCCACGGCCAGCATCTGCTGCTCGCCGCCGGACAGGGTGCGGGCCGATTGGCCGGCGCGCTCCTGAAGCCGTGGGAACAGGCCGTAGACCCGCTCAAGCGTCCATGGCGACGAACGCTTGAGCCGGTTCGACGCTGTGGCAACGAGGTTCTCGCGCACGGTCAGAGTGGGGAAGACCAGACGGCCTTCCGGCACAAGGCCGATGCCGCAGCGGGCGATCTTCTCCGGGGCGATGCCTTGCACCATGCGGCCGTCGAAGCGCACTTCACCGGCTTTCGGCGAGAGCAGGCCCATGATCGAGCGGATCGTCGTAGTCTTGCCCATGCCGTTGCGGCCGAGCAGCGTCACGACCTCGCCCTCTTCGATGTCGAGCGCGACGTCGAAGAGAACCTGGCTCGCACCATAGGCCGATTGCAGGTTGCGGACGCTGAGCATCAGGCGTCTCCCTCGCCGAGATAGGCGACGCGGACATCCGGGTTGTCGCGGATCTCGTCGGCCGTGCCGGTGGCGATAATGCGGCCATAGACCAGGACCGAAATCCGGTCCGCGAGCGCGAAGACGGCATCCATGTCGTGCTCGACCAAGAGCATGGTGACGTGCCCCTTCAGGCTCGACAGCATCGCGACCATCTCCTCGCTTTCGGCGTGACCGAGACCGGCCATCGGCTCGTCGAGCAGGAGCAGGCGCGGCTCACGGGCGAGGGCTACTGCCAATTCGAGCTGCTTCTGCTCGCCATGGGAGAGATCGGCGACCTTGACCTCGGCGCGGGCCGCCAGACCTGCTGCCGCCAGATGCTCCCGGGCACGGGCGCGCAGGCCCTCGTCTCCTCGGGCATCGGCGAAGAACCGGAAGCTGTGCCCTTCATGTGTCTGCACGGCGAGCGCAACATTCTCGAGCATCGAGAAGTCCGGCAGCAACTGGGTGATCTGGAAGGTGCGCGCAAGACCGCGACGGACGCGCTGTGGTGTCGTCAGGCGGCCTATATCCTCGCCGTCGAGCCGGATTTCGCCCTCGTCCTGGGAGAGTTCGCCGAAGAGCTGCGTGATCAGCGTGGTCTTGCCGGCGCCATTGGGGCCGATCAGCGCGTGAATCTCGCCTTCGACGACGTCGAGATCGACCGCGTCGGTCGCGACCAGTCCACCGAAGCGTTTGCGCAGGTTGCGGATGGAGAGCAGGACCCGCGTCATCGTCCCGGCCTCCGCAGGCGGCCGATCAGCGCGTTGAGTCCGCCTTGGGTGAACAGCACGATCATCAGCAAGATCGGGCCAAGGACAAGCTGCCAATGCTCGGTCCAGGCGGTGAGTACGGTTTCCAGGACGACGAGCGCGGCGGCCCCAAGCAGCGGCCCCAGCAGCGTGCCGACTCCGCCGAGGATGACCATGATCATCAGTTCGCCGGACTTGGTCCAATGCAGCATGTCGGGGCTGACGAAGCGCAGGTAGTTCGCCATCAACGCGCCGGCAAGCCCGGAGCCCATCCCGGACATGACGAAGGCCATGAGCTTGTGGGAGTAGGGCGCGATGCCGATCGCCGCCATACGCCGCTCGTTCTGGCGGATACCGGCGAGAACCATACCGAAGCGCGAGCCGACGATGCGCCACAGCAGCCCAAAGGTGGCTGCCGTCGCCACGAGGCAGATGTAATAGAAGGTCGTGTCGTTGCGGGTGTCGAGGTCGAACAGGACATTGCGGCGGCGGATGATCAGGCCGTCATCGCCGCCATAGGCCTTCAGCGAGACGAAGAAGAAGAACAGCATCTGCGCAAAGGCGAGCGTGATCATGATGAACTGCACGCCACTGGTGCGCAGCGAGAGCGCGCCGATGATGAGCGCCAGCAGCCCAGCCACCAGCATGGCCGCCGGGATCGTGACAAGGAGCTGGTTGGTGCCGGGGATCAGCCCGAAGAGCATGGTGTCGCCGACGAAGCTCTGATTGAGGATGCCGACGACGTAACCGCCTATGCCGAAGAAGGCTGCGTGGCCGAAGCTGACCATCCCGCCGAAGCCCAGCGCCAGATTGAGGCTGGCTGCGGCGATGGCATAGATCAGCACGCGCGTCGCCAGCGGCACCAGCGAGGGCTGGCCGATGGCCTGCATGACGAAGGGCAGGGCGGCCAGCACGAGGCCGATCGCGGCGACGGCCAGAAGCCAGCCATAGGCCGGTGTCATCGGGGCTGGTCGGGGCACGGTCTGGTCAGACATTGGCGGGGAACAGCCCCCTGGGACGGACGAGCAGCACCAGGGCCATGAGCAGATAGATTCCCATCGAGGAGAGGCCGGCGCCGAGCGCGTCGGCTTCCGGGCCGGTCATGATCTGGCGCAGCAGGCCGGGCAGGAAGGCGCGCAGGCTGGTATCGACCAGGCCCACGATCAGCGCGCCGAAGAAGGCGCCGCGGATCGATCCGACGCCGCCGATCACCACGACGACGAACGTCATGATCAGGATCTGCTCCCCCATGCCGACCTGGACGGCGAGGATCGGCCCGGCCATCAGCCCGGCCAGTCCCGCGAGCAGCGCGCCAAGCCCGAAAACGGCGGTGTAGAGCAGGCGGATATCGACGCCGAGCGCCCGCACCATCTCGCGATGCGTCGCGCCCGCCCGCACCAGCATGCCGACCCGCGTGCGGTTGATCAGGAGATAAAGCCCGAGCGCGACAGCAAGGCCGACCGCGATGACCATGAGGCGGTAAAGCGGATAGATCAGGCCCGGCAGAAGCTCGACAGAGCCGTTCAGCGCCGGTGGCATCGCCACGAAGAGCGGCTGCCTGCCGAACAGGATCGTCACCGACTGGTTGAAGATCAGGATGAGCGCGAAGGTCGCGAGCACCTGGTCGAGGTGATCGCGGCCGTAGAGCCGTCGCAGGATCAGAAATTCGATCGTCATGCCCGCCAGCGCTGCGGCCGCAAGCCCGGCCGGTACAGCAAGCAGCAGCGAGCCGGTCTTGTCCGCGACGAAGGCCCCGGCATAGGCGCCCACCATGTAGAGCGACCCATGCGCGAGGTTGATCACGCCCATGATGCCGAAGATGAGCGTCAACCCTGCGGCGAGCAGGAACAGCATCACGCCGAACTGCAGGCCGTTGAGCAGTTGTTCGAGGATCAGCGTCATGGGCGCCTGGACCCGATCAGAGCTTGCACAGCGCCGAATAGGCGTCGCCATGGTTCGTCAGGATCTTGCTGACGGTCTTGAGCGCCAGCTTGCCATCGGCGTCCTTCTCGACCCGCAGCCCGTACCAATCCTGAACGGGATGCTGGTTGGGGCCGAATTTGAAGGCTCCGCGCACGGATGCGAAATCGGCCTTGACGAGGGCCTTGCGCAGGGCCGGCACATCGACCTTGCCGCTCGTGGCCTTGAGCGCGGAGGCGATGGCTAGCGCCGTGTCGTAGCCTTGGCTGGCGTAGTAAGTCGCGGGGCGGTTATACGCCTTGGTCCAGGCGGCCATGAAAGCCCTGTTCGCCGGATTGTCGAAGTCCGCATTCCAGTGGCTCGAGACGTTCAGGCCGAGCGCTGCGTCGCCGACCGCGGCGAGCGTGACGGCATCGAGCGAGGGCGCCGCCACGACCATGGGGATCTTGGCCGTCAGCCCCGCCTGCTGGTATTGGCGCAGGAAGGCGATGCCGAGACCGCCGGGGTTGAACTGGTAGACGACATCGGGATTGGCGGCACGGATCTGCGCCATCTCGGCGGCGAAATCGGTCTGGTCGAGACGGGTGTAGACCTCTCCGACGACCTCGCCTTTGAACAGCCGCTTGAAGCCCGCGACGGCGTCCTTGCCGGCCTGGTAGTTGGCGGCCAGGACGAAGGCTTTCTTGTAGCCGAGGTTGGTGGCGTTCTGGCCGGCACTCTCGTGCAGGCTGTCGTTCTGCCAGGACACGACGAAATAGTTCTCGTGGCACTCCTTGCCGGCGAGGTTGGACGGGCCGGCATTGGGGCTGACATAGAGCGCGCCGGAATCGACAATGTCGGGCACGGTGGCGCCGGCCACGTTCGAGAAGACGATGCCGGTGAGGATCTTGATCCCGTCGCTCTTGAGCATGCGCTCCGCGATCTGCTTGCCCTGACCGGGCTTCAGGCCATCGTCTTCGACGACGAGTTCGACGGGGACGCCGCCGAGCTTTCCGCCTGCCATGTCGATGGCGAGCTTGAAGCCGTCGCGGATGTCCTGGCCGAGATAGCCGCCTGGACCCGACAGCGTGGTGACCATGCCGATCTTGACAGGCTGCTGGGCGTGGCCGCCCCCGGCCAGCAAGGCCGAGGCCGCGAGGCCCAATAGCAGTGTGCGACGTTTCATGATGAGCTCCAGTTGCGTGCGTTCATGCCTCTGAGAATTGAGGGGCGCCTGTTATGTCCCGGCGCTTCCCGAGCGAAATCCTACGGGGCGATCGTGCGACGACCGCCCCGCAAGCCTCTAAAGGCAGACCCACCCGGCGGGCGGTTCTTTGCCGGGGTGCACAGTCCCGCAATGCGAACAGGTGCGAGCCTTCTCATTGCCGTAGAATGCCCTGTACAGCGGCGGCAGGTCGTCAACGATGCTGACGAGATCGAGCTCGACGCGATGCACCAGCTTCTTGCAGTCGAAGCAGTACCATTCGAAAGCATCGAGCCAGCCATCGGGCCGCTTCGGCTCGATGACGAGGCCGATCGATCCCTCCTGCGGGCGCTGCGGCGAATGCCGCACATGCGGCGGCAGCAGGAAGATCTCACCCTCCCGGATCGTCACCTCATAGTGCTCTCCGTCGTCGACGACCTTGAGCATCATGTCGCCCTTGATCTGGTAGAAGAACTCCTCGACGGGGTCGTCGTGATAGTCGGTCCGCTGATTGGGGCCCCCCACCACGGTCACCATCAAGTCCGAGTCCGTCCAGATCTGCTGATTGCCGACCGGCGGCTTGAGCAGATGCTGATGCTCCTCGATCCATTTCGCAAAATTGAAGGCCTTCAGCCGTCCTTCCGTCGCCATGGTTCCACCTTTCCCCTGTTGTCAGCCGTCGGCTCAGCCGACTTTGGCCAATGGTGCATCGTCTGCCTTGAGTGTCAGGCCGCAGGCCTCGAAAGCCGCGCGCGTGGCGGCCTTCTCGCCATCCGTCAGCTCCAGCATCGGCGGCCTGACGCGGCCTCCGACCTGTCCGAGCAGCTCCTGCCAGTACTTCTGGTGGGCGTGAGGCTTCTCGGCCGGCCGCGTGCCGCGCAGCGCCTCCCTCACCGGGTTCAGGCTGTCGCGGACGGCGCGCGCCTTCGCGGCCTCGCCGCGGAAGGCGAGGTCGGTGTATTCGCGCATCCTGCGATCCTGCGCGGTCTGGAGCAGATAGGGTGGTGAGGAGCAGAGATAGAGCTGCCAGCCGAGCTCAAGGATGTTGTCGAGCCATTCCTCTTCGGACGCCGTGCTCACCAGGATGCGGTCGCCGGCGAGCTTGGTGAGCTCGGCATACATCTGGCGCGGCACGGAGTACTTGATCGCGACGACGTTCTCGATGTCCGCCAGGCGGTTGCAGAGCTGCGGCGACAGCAGATAGCCGCTGTCGGGATGGCTCCAGAGCGCGATGCCGATATCGACCTTCTCCGCGATCGTCCGGTAGTATTCGTAGATGGTCTCGTCCTGCGCCTTGAAGAAATGCAGGATCGGCGCATGTACGACGATGTAGTCGGCGCCGATCTTCTGCGCATGCCGGGCGAGATCGATGACGACATCCATGTTCTGGTCGGAACAGGACATGATCGTCGCGCCCCGGCCTTCCGTTGCCGCGACAGCGAGTTCGAAGCTGCGCTTGCGCTCCTCGATCGACATGGAGAAGAACTCGCCCTGCTTGCCGGCGATGAACAGGCCGTCGATCCCGAGGTCCTCCGTCCAGTGCCGGAGGTTCGCTCGGAAGCCGTCCTCGTCGATCGCGAGATCCGGATTGAACGGCGTCAGCGCGGCAGCCCAGATGCCCCTCATATGGGCGCGGGCGTAGGCCTTGGCGTCCTTCTTCGCGTATTTCATGCCGATGCTCCTCCTGAAGCTGAGCCGGTCGGGCACCGCAGCTAGATGCTCATGCGGTGAGAGACGTTCTTGATGACCGTGTAGTGCGAAAGCCCTTCGGCCCCGCCCTCGCGGCCATAGCCGCTGTCCTTGACGCCGCCGAAGGGCGTCTCTGCGACCGACGCCTCCAGGGTGTTGATCGACAGGTTGCCGGCCTCGATGCCCTCCGCCAGCCGGTCCGCATTGCTTGCCGAATGCGTGAAGGCATAGGCGGCGAGCCCGAAGGGGAGGGAGTTGGCTTTCTCGATGGCCTCGTCGAGGGACGACACCGGGTTGATCAGCGCCATCGGCCCGAAAGGCTCTTCGCGCATGGCGCGTGCGTCGTCCGGGAGATCGGCGATGACGGTGACCGGGAAGAAATAGCCGCGGCTTCCGAGGCGCTCTCCGCCCGCCAGAACGCGCGCTCCCTTAGCTCTGGCATCGGCGACGAGCATTTCCAGCGCATCGATGCGGCGGGAGTTCGCCAGAGGCCCCATCTCCGTCGACGGGTCGAGGCCGTTGCCGATCGCCACCGAGCGCGCCTTCTCGGCGAAGGTCCTGGCGAAGGTCTCGTAGATGCTGTCATGAACGAAGAAGCGTGTCGGCGAGGTGCAGACCTGGCCTGCATTGCGCGATTTCCGGACAGCGGACGAAATGGCGGCCGCCACCGGATCGACATCGTCGCAGACGATGACGGGGGCATGGCCGCCAAGCTCCATCAGCACGGGCTTCATATGCTGCGCGGCCAGGCCGGTCAGGTGCTTGCCGACGGCCGTGGAGCCGGTGAAGGCGATGAGGCGTGTCTGCTCCTGGGGGATCAGGTAGTCCGATATCTCCGACGGGATGCCGAAGACGAGGTTCAACACGCCAGGCGGCAGGCCGGCATCGTGGAAGGCCCGGGCGATATGGATCGCGCCGGCGGGCGTCTCCTCGGCGGCCTTGATGATGATCGAGCAGCCGGCAGCGAGAGCGCCCGCGATCTTGCGCGAGGGCTGGCTCATCGGAAAATTCCACGGCGAGAACGCCGCCACCATCCCGATCGGCTGGTGCATCACGATGTATTTGATGCCGGGCTCGCTTGGAATGAGGCGCCCATAGGTGCGCTGGCCCTCGGCGGCATCCCACTCGAAGAACTCGCAGCCCCTGATGACTTCCAGCCGGGCCTGGCCGATTGGCTTTCCATGTTCGAGGGTAATCGAATAGGCGATCTCCTCGATCCGCTCGCGCATGAGGGCGGCTGCTTTGAGGATGATGTCGGAGCGCTGGCGCGGCGATGTCCGGCTCCAGACCTTGAACCCATCGGCGGAGGCGGCGAGCGCTGCGTCCAGATCCGACCGCGAAGCGGTCGGAACCTCGCCGATCACGCTTTCATCCGCCGGGTTCAGAACCGGCTGCCCGTTCGATGCGCTCTTCCAGGCGCCGCCGATATACATGAGGAGATCTGGGTAGCGGTTCATGAGTTACCTTGAATGGACGGAGCGAGCGCGGGGGCGGCATTTGCAGCCGGCGAGGTGGTGGTGCCGCTCCGCGTCAACTTCGAAATCTGTGACGCGCAGCGCAATTGACCTGCGGCAGGGCCTGCTCCGGGCATGGGAAGCTGGCGTTGTCGGCGCCGTTTGCCGTTGGGTTATGCAAGCCCGGCCGTCTCCCGGGTTCGTCTCGCCGGATGCGCGACCTCTGCCCTTGAGCTGGATCATCGCATTGACCGGGGGGTATAGGGCAATTCTACATATTTGTATTAATTCAGATGGTTTGATTATAAATCGGCGATGGCCATTTCACTTCGCCAGATTCAGTCTTTTCTCTCCGTGGCCGAGTGCGGCACCTTCACCAAGGCTGCCGAGCGGCTCCACATGGCGCAGCCCGCCCTCTCGCAGCTGGTCCGCGAACTGGAGCGCGAGCTCGGCATCCGGCTGTTCGACCGGACGACGCGGCGTGTCGAATTGACCGAGGGAGGGCGCGAATTTCAGGGCGCGTCGGCTAAGATCATGCATGATCTCGATCTTGCCGTGCGCAACGCCAACAACCTTGCGGAGAGGCGGCGCGGCCGGATCGTCGTCGCAGCCCCGCCTTTGCTCGCGGCCATCCTGCTGCCTTCGGCCATCGTGGAACTCCGCCAGCGCCATCCGGGCATCGAAGTCGCAATCATAGATGCCCGGACCGACAAGATCGTCGAAGAGGTGAGGCTTGGGCGGGCGGATTGCGGCCTGGGGACCTTCTCCGCCATTGAGGATGGCATTGAACGGATGCCGCTCACGCGGGACAGCCTCATGCTTTTCTGCGCCAGTGCGCATCCTTTCGCCGCTCGCACCTCGCTGCCATGGGCTGACCTGGCCGAGCAGCCGCTCATCACCTTGACCAGGGACAGTGGCATCAGGCTGCTGGTGGAGGTCGGCTACGAGACTGCGGAGGTTCCACTTCGCCCGCTCTACGAGGTCTCGCAGATCACGACGGCCTTGGCGTTGGTCGAGGCGGATCTCGGTGTTGCAGTTCTACCGACTTATGCGCTGGCCATGACCTCGGGCCGACCGATTGCCACGCGCCCGTTGGTCGAGCCGACGATCGCGCGCGATGTCGTCATGATCCGTCCCAGCGGTCGTTCGCCTTCGCCAGCCGTACTCGCATTCGAGGCCATCTTGCGCAGCTGTATCCGCCGAGTTGGCGATTTGGACTGGGGCACGTCTGGCGAGCCGGGTGTTCAGCAGACTCGATAGACATCAAGACAGTCTCGGAACAACCCGGCCTTATCAAGAGCAGGTTTGGGAGAGCTGAACGGGTCAGCCAAATGGATTTTTGGCTGAACGCGGCACATGCATAAGACGTAGCCAAATGCGATACAGCCGGTATCGCTGCCGGCTGTCGAGTTTCTATGCGGCAAGCTCAAGACATGGAAGCGCATCGCAACACGATACGACAGACTCGCTGTCAATGTCCTCGCAGCCATCGCTCTTGCCGCTCTAGCGACGTAAATGGGCAAATCGCAGCCTTCCAAGCTGAATACGAGGGTTCGATTCTCTCCGCCCGCTCCACTCTCTCCTTCGAATTTCGCCTTACGTGCAATACGATACGCATGTCGGGGTGGTATCTGCGGCGCCTGCTCCAAGCGCCAGATACAACTCGGATACCACCTGAACGCCCCGCCTAGAGGCCCCGAGGGGTGGCTACGGACAAGCAGAACTCATCCTCCTGGGCAGCCGGCATTCGCGGACCTGGGATAACCACAGTTTCGCCATCGACCTGCTGCACCACCCCGTCGTGACGTGGGTGCAGTACGGTCTGCTCTCGGTTTAGGCCAGCGCACTCCTAAAGGGGACGATCACCTTCACAGTTGCGATCGTCGCGAGTTGGGCCATCGCCTGCCTGTTGCGTCGCCTTCCTTTGTTCGAACAGGTCCTCTGAGCCATGTCGATGCTTGACCCTTCTGCATGTGGCTCAGGCGCGCACCTGCCCTGGACAGCGCTCCTCGACGGATCGGCCGACCGATACGATGGAACCCCCGTTACTGTCGCCGGCTGGCCCGTAACGGCAATGGAGGCATTCGAGGCGCCGTACTGCCTGCTCACGCCCGAACCAGTCTGTTGTCGCGGATGTCTGCCGAGCGATCCCACGACCTGCATTGAGGTGGTCGCGGTCATGCCGGTTCCCCTCAATGGCCGGGAGGTCGTGCTGCGGGGCGTGCTTCATCGCCTGCGTGATGATCCCTGCGGCTGGCACTACAGGCTCGATGAGGCTGCCGTTGTTCCCAGCCCGGCGCAGAGGCCGCGCTTCGGCCTGTCCCGTCGTGGGCTCGTCGCGGCTGCCTCGCTCCTCTGTCTGCCGGTCGCGGCGAGTGCGCAGGCACCACCGTCTGACGGGGTGAGCGCGGCTCGGCGCACGGAGGCCGCCGCCTTCCTCGCCGTGCGCCCGACGATTGACTGCCACAGCCACGCCGGCGGCATCCTCCGCATGCGCCAACAGGGGGGGCACGCGCCCTTCACGCCTCTCGCAGAGCCGATGCGCCTCGGGGGGCTCGCCGTTACCTGCCTAGCAATCGTCTCCGATTCCCCCACGCACCGGGTTACGCCCGAGGGACGGATCAAAGCTTTCCGCGAGCCCGAACCCGGCGAGCTTGCGGCATATGCCGAGCGCGGCTTCGCACGCCTCCACGCTCTGATACGCGACCAGGGTTTGCGCATCGTCCGGACCGGCGCCGATCTCGCCATGGCCCGCGCCGATACCCCGGCGGTCCTCGTTGCGGCGGAGGGCGCGGACTTCCTGGAAGGCGATCTCGGCCCTCTGGACGAGGCTTACCGCCGCGCCGCCCTGCGCCATCTGCAACTTACGCACTACCGGGTGAACGCCCTCGGGGACATCCAGACCGAGCCACCCGTGCATGGCGGCCTCACGGCCTTCGGAGCCGAGGTGATCCGACGCTGCGAGGCGCTCGGCGTCATCGTGGACGTCGCGCACGGGACTGAGGCTCTCGTGCGCCGAGCGGCGGAAGTGGCGCGCAAGCCCCTCATCCTCTCCCACACCTCGCTCACGACGAAGCCTGCGATCCGCACCCGTCGCATCACTCCCGACCATGCCCGGATCGTGGCAGGAACAGGCGGCGTCATCTGCATCTGGCCGCCGGCGAGCGTGTTTCCAGACTTGGCGGCGTTGTCGGACGGCATCGCGCGCATGGCGGACGTCGTTGGTCCGGCGCATGTCGGGTTGGGGTCGGACATGATGGGCTTGGTCGGTCCGAGTGCCCTGCCGGACTACACAGCACTACCAGATTTAGCCGCCCATCTGCTCATGCGGTTCACGCCCGAAGAGACCGCCGACATCCTCGGCGGGAACTATCTACGCGTGGCTCAGATGTGTCTCAAAACCTGAGGCGCCGCGCTCACTGTGTCTATAAAGGTATGGCCTTACGGGCATGCGCACTGGTAGCCATATTCCAAAGCATCGTTCGGGTGAACCTGGACAAGGCCGCCCCGGGATTCGCTCGCGCGAGAACTCCCGGCATGTCCGAGCCGTGGCAAGGCGGCAAGAGAATTGACCGCCATTCCCGCTCTGCTTTCGGATCGATTTTCTCGAAATGGTCGATTCTCCAGAGATTTATCGTTTTTGAGCCGCGCCTCTGGACCCGCCTGGCTTTCTCCCTAAGGTGCCTCCAGTTTTTGATATGGGGCGGCCTTCGCAAGCTCCCGGGCGCGCGGTGTGACAATGCTGGTGAACATCTCTGCCGCACGATTGATGCGGCGCTGCGCGGGCCAGGATTTTGCGCCGCAGCTCCACCCGGTTTTCTAGGAATGCGCGGCCGCCTCTTGCGTCCGCACGCATTCTCGCCACTGCGTTAGCACCATGACGAGCCTTGCTTCTTCATCATTGCCGCTGAAGCCGTCGCTGCGCCGCCAGGCCGAGCGCGGGCTGTCTTGCCTTGTGACCGGGCTGGAATGGCTGGGAGCCATCATCCTCGCGGTGCTCTTCGCCGTGGTGATGGCAGCCGTGCTGCGCCGCTATGTGTTTGGCGGTGGATTCGTCTGGTCCGACGAATTGGCGATCTGGCTGAACGTGGCGCTGGTTGCCGTTGGCGCGCCATTGGCCGCGACGAGCGCGCTGGCGATGCGGCTCGACGTGATCGTGCGCCTGCTGCCCGTCGGAGCGCAGCGCCTGGCTTCGGTTTTTGCCGATGCGGTCGCGGTCCATGGCTCGCTCGTGCTCGCCTTCGGCGGGGCCAGCGTCGTGGCGCTCGTCGGCGGCAGCTCGACTGTTCTCGGCCTGCCGGAAAGCTTGCGCTTCGCCGCCTTTGCGCTCGGTGGCGGGCTGACCGTTGTCGTCGTGCTGTGGCGAGCCGCGCTGGACAGTTCCTGGCCGGCGGCCCTGGCCTCGCTGCTTCTCGGCATCGGCTTTTATCTGGCGGCGCAGAGCGTCACGGGATTTTTCGTGGAAACGCCGAGTCTGGTCGCGGCCTCGCTCGCCGGGCTCGGTTTAATCCTGGGCGCGCCGCTGCCCTATGCGCTGCTTGCCGGCGTTTCGCTCAGCGGCGCCTTCGGCGGGCTGTTGCCCGAGCCGGCCATCGTCCAGAACACGGTCTCGGGCGTCTCGAAATTCCTGCTGCTGGCGATTCCGTTCTTCCTGCTCGCCGGCGAGTTGCTGACGGCGGGAGGATTGGCCGAGCGGCTGGTGCGCTTCGCCGCCTCGCTGGTCGGGCATTGGCGGGCGGGGCTTGCGCAGACGACGCTGATGTCCAGCGTGCTGTTTTCAGGCGCGTCAGGCTCCTCGGTGGCCAACGCCGCCTTCGGCGCCAAGGTGATGGCGCCGGCCCTCATCGCGCGCGGTTACCCGCCGGCCCATGCGGCGGCGATCGTGGCCGGCGTCTCGATGCTCGACAACATCATCCCGCCCTCGATCGCCTTCCTGATCCTGGCGACCGCGACCAATCTGTCGGTCGGCTCGCTTCTGGTCGGCGGCTTCATCGCCGGCGGGGTCCTGGCGCTGGCGTTGGCGATCGGCATCCATCTCAGCGTGCGCGAGGTGGTCGATGCTGCGCCCAAGGCCAGCGGGCAGGAGAGGGCGAAGAGCTTCATCGGCGCGCTGCCGGCGATCGGGCTCGGCGTCGTCGTCGTGGTCGGTATCCGCTTCGGTGTCGTCACCGTCACCGAGGCCTCGGCGCTGGCGGTGGCCTATGCGCTCGTCGCCTGTCTGGCGCTGCGCAGCTTGAATATCGGCACGGTCTTCGGCGCCTTGCGCAAATCGGCGACGGAAGCAGCGGCCGTGGGCATGCTGATCGGTGCGTCGGCGCCCTTCGCCTTCCTGCTCGCGGTCGATCGGGTTTCAGACCAGATGGCGGGGCTGGTGACGGCGCTTGGCGGCGGCCCCTATGCGGTGATGCTGCTCGCCAATCTCGTCTTGCTGGTGGCCGGGCTTTTCCTCGATATCGGCGCGGCGATCCTGCTGCTGGCGCCGCTGCTCCTGCCCGTTGCGATCTCGGCCGGGCTCGATCCGATCCAGTTCGGCGTCATCCTCGTGGTCAACCTGATGATCCATGGCCTGACCCCGCCGCTGGGCATCCTGGTCTATGTCGTCAGCGGCATCACTCGGGTTCCGGCAGGTGCCGTCTTCCGGGCGGTCTTGCCGCTGCTGGCGACGCTTCTGGTCGCGCTTGCCGTGCTGTGCCTGGGGGCGGCCGCCTGGCCCTCGCTTCCACCATCCTTCAAGGAGTTGTTCTGATGTCGCCGACCCGCCGCGAGATCACGGCTAGCCTGTTGGCCGCGCCCGCGCTGCTGTCCACCCGCACGGCCCATGCCGCCGGCCGGCCCGTGACGGTCGCCTCGCTCTTCGGCGAGGACAAGCCTGAGACCAGGGTCTGGCGGAAGATCGCCGAGATCCTGAACCGGACCGCACCCGGCCGCTTCGATCTGCGCATCGTCGGCAATGCTGCGCTGGGCGGCGAGAAGGAGGTCGCCGAGGGCGTCCGGCTTGGTTCGGTCCAGGCCTCGCTCTCGACGATCTCGGCCTTGTCGGGCTGGGTTCCCGACAGCCAGATCCTCGATCTACCCTTCCTGTTCCGCGACCGGGGCCATCTCAAGCGTGTGCTGGCGGGACCGCTTGGCGACGAGCTCAAGGGCAAGTTCGAGGGGCAGGGCTTCGTCGTGCTCGGCTTCATCAATTACGGCGCACGCCATCTCCTGGCCAAGGAGCCGATCACTACGCCCGCAGGCATCAAGGGCAAGCGCATCCGCGTGATCCAGAGCCCGCTGCACACGGAGCTCTGGTCGGGGCTCGGCGCCTACCCGACGCCGATCCCGATCCCCGAGACCTACAACGCGCTGAAGACCGGCGTGGTCGATTGCATGGACCTGACCAAATCGGCCTATGTCGGCTTCAAGCTGCACGAGGTCGTGCCCTATCTGATCGAGACCGGCCATATCTGGGCCTCGGGCGTGATCTATGTCTCGGCCGCGTTCTGGAAGGGACTTTCAGCCGAAGACAAGGCGGCGCTGTCGGCCGCCGCCACTGAGGGCGTTGGCTATTTCGACGATCTGATCATTGCCGACGAGGAGGCCTCGATGGCGAAGGCTGCGGCGGAAGGCGGCAAGGTCGTGCAGCCGCAGGACCGGCCAGCCTGGGAGGAGGGCGCGCGCAAGGTCTGGATCTCGTTTGCGCCCAAGCTCGGCGGCATCGACAAGATCGAGGCGGTAGCGAAGAGCGCGTGAGGCGTGATCGCTTCTAAAAATTGAGAGCATTGCTCCCGCGAAAAACCGGTACCCAGCTTTTCGCGCAACGCTTTACTGCGCCGCCCGGTCGAGATGGCCGAGGTCGCGGCTGGGGTCGAGCCGGTCGCGGACGCGCTGCTTCAGCGCCTTGACGTCGGGAAAGCCGTCATCGGCGACGCGGTCCCAGATCAGCGTGTCGTCGTAATGGATCTGGAAGCTGCCGCCTGAGCCCGGTCGCAAGGCGACCTCGCCGAGATCAGGGCCGAAGGTGTGAAGCAGCTCCTGCGCCATCCAGGCCGAGCGCAGCAGCCAGTTGCACTGCGTGCAATAGGTGATGGCGATGCGGGGCGGTTTCACGTCGGTCATTGGCTTTCGCTCCGTAGCGGTCAGGCGGTGAACCGTTAAGCCGACCGGGGCGCGCGGTTCTTGCGCAAGCCTCTCGCCGACACAAGCCTCTTGCCGGCATATGAGACGCGGGGCAAGCCGGCACGGTGCCGTTCTGCCGGCCGGGGCTCGTCGTCATCGCATCGTCATGCACCGCTTTCATCGGCAGGTGTTCACGCCGATTCGTCGCGCTGGCTGAGAGGAATGAGATGTCGATCGTGATCACGGGTGGCAGGGCGCTGCTGGAGGAGCTGGTCGAGGCCGATATCGTCGTCGCGGGCGGCAGGATCGCGGAGCCGGGCGCGCCTGCTCCTGCCGGTGCTTTACGGCTCGATGCCTCCGGCCTGCTCGTGCTGCCGGGGCTCGTCGATTGCCACGGTGACGCTTTCGAGCGCCACATCATGCCGCGTCCCGGCGTGTCCTTCGACATCGATCTTGCCTTGCGCGATGCTGATCGCGCCATGCTGGCGAGCGGCATCACGACAGCCTTCCATGGCGTAACCTGGTCCTGGGAGCCGGGCCTGCGCGGTGCCGACAATGCGCGCTCGCTGATCGAGGCGATGGCGCGTCTTGCGCCCGAGCTTGGCGCGGATACGCGCTTCCATCTGCGCCACGAGACCTTCAATCTCGACGCCGAGGCCGAGATTCTCGACTGGATCGCCAAGGGCAAGGTCGGCGTGCTCGCCTTCAACGACCATACCGAAGGCCTGCTGAAGGAGGGCGTCCGCGCGTCCAAGGTCGCCAAGATGGTCGAACGTACCGGGCTGTCTTCGGCCGATTTCATGAGGCTGGCGGAGGCGGTCTATTCCCGCCGCAACGAGGTCGCGGGCTCGGTCTCGCGGCTGGCGCAGGCGGCGCTCGAGGCTGGCGTGCCGACCTTGTCGCACGACGACATGACGCCGCAGATGCGGGCCTGGTATCGCTCGCTCGGCGTGCGCGTCGCGGAATTCCCGATCGATGTGGCAACGGCGCGCGAGGCTGCCGCCCATGGCGAGGCGATCGTCTTCGGCGCGCCCAATGTCGTGCGCGGCGGCTCGCATCTCGGCTGCCCCGGGGCCGAGGACATGGTGCGCCAGGGGCTCTGCACGATCCTGGCCTCGGACTATTATTACCCGGCGCTGGCGCTGGCGCCGTTCATTCTGGCGCGCAAGGGGGCGGCGGTGTTCACGGAAGCCTGGAAGCTGGTCTCGCAAGCGCCGGCGCAGGCGCTGGGGCTGCATGATCGCGGCGTGATCGCGCCCGGCAAACGCGCCGATCTTATCCTGGTCGCGGAGGGGCCGCAGCCGCGCGTTGTCGCGACGATCGCCGGCGGCAGGCTCGTCCATCTCGCGGATCAGAGCGTGCTGGCATAGCGCTGTCGGTCGCGCGGCCCCGGGGCCATCTGCGCGGAAATCGTATTATTCCATAATTCCGGAAATACGGATTGACCGCCGGCCGAGCCTGGAGCATCGTGGTTGCATGAACACGCAAGACGCCGCCGCCAGACTCGAGGCCCTGGGCAATCCGACCCGGCTCTCGCTCTTCCGCCTGCTGGTCCGCGCCGGCCATGACGGGCTCTCAGTCGGCCAGTGCCAGCAACGGCTCGAGATCGCGGCATCGACCCTGTCGCATCACCTCAAGACGCTGATCATCGTGGGACTCGTCAGCCAAGAGCGCGACGGCACCACGCTGATCTGCCGGGCCAATTTCGACCTGATGAACGCGTTGCTGCAGTTCCTCGTGGCCGAGTGCTGCGTCGAGAGCCGCTGTGGCCCAAACGAGCAGGACGCGGCCTGATGTCTCCGCCTGCTATTTCGATTATTCCAGAATTTGAGGATCATGAGATGGCGGAGATCAAGACCATTGCGATCATCGGGGCAGGGCCGGTTGGGCTGGCGGCGGCGGCCCATGCCACCGAACGCGGCCTGAGACCGGTCGTGCTGGAGCAGGGCAGTGCGGTTGGGCATGCCGTGCGGCATTGGGCGCATGTGCCGATGTTCTCGCCCTGGGCTTTCAACATCGATGGCGCGGCGGAGCGGCTGCTGGTCGCGTCCGGCTGGAGCCGTCCAGATCCGGGCGGATACCCGACCGGCGGCGAGCTGATCGATCGCTATCTTGCACCCTTGGCGCAACACACGGCGCTGCGCGGTGCGATCCATTTCGAGGCGCGCGTGCTCTCCGTGACCCGGTCCGGTTTCGACAAGGTCCGGACGGCCGGGCGTGATTCCGCGCCCTTTGCTCTGCGTTATGGCAGTGGAACCGGCGAGAAAACCCTGCTGGCGGACGCCGTGATCGACGCCTCCGGCACCTGGTTCTCGCCCAACCCGGCTGGCTCGGGTGGGCTGACGGCGCTCGGGGAGCGCGAGGCCGCTGCTGCGATCAGCTACGGTATGCCCGATGTGCTCGGCGAAGCGCGGGCGCGCCATGCCGGCAAGCGGATTGCGGTTTTGGGCAGCGGACATTCCGCCATCGGCACGCTGATCGCGCTCGCCGATCTGCAGGCGAGTGCGCCCGAAACCCGGATCGTCTGGCTTTATCGCGGCGCCATGCTGTCCAAGGCCTTTGGGGGTGGGGCGGCCGATCAGTTGACCGCGCGCGGCGAACTGGGCACGCGCATCGCAAAGCTCGTCGAGCGCGGCCTGATCGCAGTCGAGACGGACTTCCAGCTCGAACGGGCCGAACGGGGGGAGGCCAGTCTGCATCTTGTGGCGGTCAATGGTGGCGGACGCGATGTGACGGTCGACGAGTTGATCGTCGCGACCGGGTTCCGGCCCGATCTCGCTTGGCTGCGTGAACTCAGGGTCGAGCTCGATCCGGCGCTGGAATGCCCACCCGCCCTTGCGCCCCTGATCGATCCCAACGCACATTCCTGCGGCACGGTGCGTCCACATGGTGCGGTCGAACTCGCCCATCCCGAGCCCGACTTCTACATAGCGGGCATGAAGGCTTATGGCCGGGCGCCGACTTTCCTGCTGGCCACCGGCCATGAACAGGTCCGCTCGATCGTGGCCGAGATCGCGGGCGATCACGCGGCGGCGCGGCGAGTCGAGCTCATGCTGCCCGAAACCGGCGTCTGCAGCACGAGGCCCGGCGGCCCTGCCGTGGCCGACTCCGGCTGCTGTGGCGGCCCGGCTCCCGCGGCGGTCGATGCCTGCTGCGCGGATGATGCCCGGGCGAAAGCTTCCGGCGAAGCTGGTTGCGGCTGTGGAGGCACGCCGGTTCGCAGTGCCGCTCATGAGGTGGCCGAGGTCTGATGCTGGGCTCGTTGCTGCCGTCACCCGCTCCGTCCGGAGGGAGAGAGCTGTCCCTCATCCTCGCCCTCGGCATTACCCAGGTCGTCGGCTATGGCTGCCTGTACTATGCCTTCGCCGTGCTCGCGCCGGGCGTGACGGCGAGCTTCGGCTGGGCTCCGGAATGGACCTATGGCGGCTTTGCTGCCGGCTTGCTGGCCGGCGGGCTGATCGCGCCGCTCGTGGGTCGTCTGATCGACCAGCATGGCACCCGCATGATCATGAGCCTGGGTTCGGCCCTGGCCGGTCTTTCGCTGCTGGCGCTGGCGGAGGCACGCGGGCCGGTTGGCTATTTCGCCGCCATGATCGCGCTCGAGGTCGTCTCGACCATGGTGCTGTACGACGCCGCCTTCACCGCCCTGACGCAGGCCAAGGGCGGTGGCGCGCGGCGCGCCATCAGCCAGCTCACCTTGATCGGTGGCTTTGCCTCGACCCTGTTCTGGCCGCTGACGACGGCCCTGCTGAACGGGCTCGACTGGCGCGAGATCTACCGGCTCTATGCCGTGCTGCAGTTCGTGCTCTGCGCGCCCCTGCATCTGTTCCTGCTGCCCGGGCGCCCGCATCGCCCGCCGGTTGTGACGCCCATAGCCACTGCGGTGACGGCGCCGCAGGATGGCTATCTCGAAGGCGCGGCGCGGCGACGCGCTTTCATGCTGCTTGCGCTGGCCTTCTCGCTGCAGGGCTTCGTCGTCTCGGCCATGTCGGTGCATATGCTGACGATGCTGCAGGGGCTGGGCCTGAGCGCCGGGCTCGCTGTCGGCATCGGCGCCATGGTCGGCCCTTCGCAGGTCGCGGGACGCCTGGCCGAGATGCTCTTCGGCACCACGCTCGACCCTGTCACCACGGCCTGGGTTTCGGCTGCGCTGATGCCGTTCGGCTTCCTCACGCTTATGATCGGCAATACGACTGCGACGCTCGCCGGGCTCTTCGCCATCGCTTATGGCGTCAGCATGGGCCTGAGCTCGATCGTACGTGGAACCGTGCCGTTGCAGCTCTTCGGCCCGGCCGGATATGGCGCGATGCTGGGTAAGCTTTCAGCACCGGGGCTCGCGGTGAAAGCCGCCGCTCCGCTGGCCTTCGCCATCCTGATCGAGCGGGCGGGGTTGATGCCGAGCAGCTTGCTTCTCATCGCCTTGTCGGCGCTTGCCGCCGTTGCGCTCTTCCTGCTGGCGCGCAAGGTGGGCTGAGCCGCCAGCCAACCTCGATTGCCTTCAGACAGCCGGCTCAGTCGTCGTCTTCGCCTCAGCCAGCATGAAGGCGTCCAGCCCTTCGCGCTCATCCACTGAGAGGCGCAAGCCCAGCTTGCCGCGCCGCCAGAGCACGTCCGCGCCGCGCTTCGCCCATTCCGCGCGGATCAGATAGCGCAGCTCGCGTTCATAGAGATCGGCGCCGAAATGGCGGCCGAGATCGATCATGCCTTGCGCGCCGGCGAGGATCTCGCGCGCCTTCGTGCCATAGGCGCGTACCAACCGCGTCACGGTCGATCGCGCCAGCCAGGGACGGGCGGCGGCGATCTCGTTGACCAGCGCCTCGAAGCCGGTCACCGGGAAATCGCCGCCAGGCAATGTGCCGTTGACGGTCCAGGTAGGCCTGCTGGCCCAGTCGGCATGCGGCGCGAGCTTGTCCAGAGCCGCTTCGGCGAGGCGGCGATAGGTCGTGATCTTGCCGCCGAAGACCGAGAGCAGCGGGGCTTCGCCCTCGGGCGCGTCGAGCGTCAGCACATAGTCGCGCGTCGCTTCCTGGGCCTTGGAGGCGCCGTCGTCATAGAGCGGGCGCACGCCGGAATAGGTCCAGACGACCTGCTCGGGCGTGACGGGTGCACGAAAATACTCGCTCGCGGCGGCGCAGAGATAATCGATCTCCTCGGGCGTCGCTTTCGCCTGGGCAGGATCGCCCTTGTAGTCGCGGTCGGTGGTGCCGATCAGGGTGAAGTCGCGCTCATAGGGGATCGCGAAGATGATGCGGCCATCGGCGTTCTGGAAGATGTAGCAGCGGTCGTGCTCGTAGAGTTTGGGCACGACGATATGGCTGCCCTGGACCATGCGGACGGCGGCCTTGGTGTTCGAGCGCACGACGCCGCCCAAAACCTCGCCGACCCAGGGGCCGGCGGCGTTGACCAGCGCCTTGGCGGTCACGGTGATACGGCCGGCTTCGTCTTCCCCGACGATTCGCCAGAGGTCGCCGTCGCGATCGGCCGAGACGACCTTTGTTCGTGTGTGGATCGCGGCTCCCTTAGTGGCTGCATCAGCCGCGTTCAGCACGACGAGGCGGGAATCCTCGACCCAGCAATCGGAATATTCGAAAGCCCGCGCATGGTCGTCCTTGAGCGGCCGGCCGGCAAGGTCATGAGCAAGATCGAGTGTCTTCGTCGCCGGCAGGAGCTTTCGTCCGCCGATATGGTCGTAGAGGAAAAGCCCGAGCCGGAGCAGCCAGGCAGGGCGCAGGCCGGCATGGTGCGGCAGCACGAAGCGCAGCGGCCGGATGATGTGCGGCGCGAGCCGCCAGAGGCGCTCGCGCTCCATCAGCGCTTCGCGCACCAGCCGGAATTCGTAATGCTCGAGATAGCGCAGGCCGCCATGGATCAGCTTGGTCGAGGCCGAGGAGGTGGCGCTGGCGAGGTCGTCCTTCTCGAACAGGATGACCGAGGCGCCGCGCCCGGTAGCGTCACGGGCGATGCCGCAACCATTGATGCCACCGCCGATGACGGCGAGATCGTAAGTTGGCTCAGTGCTCTTCATCGTCGCATCAGGCCTTGAAGATGGTCTTGGCCGCAAGCCCATGCCGGGCGCAGGCGTTGCGGGTATCCACCACGAGTTTGGCATGGGCGACGACGAGGCCGTAATCGACATCGTCATGGTCGGTCGCGATCAGCACGGCGTCGAAGGCGGTAAGCGTCTCGGCGCTCAGCGCCTGGCTCTTGCGGGCGGTCAGGCCGCCATGCTTTCGCGTCGGCCGGATCTCGGGGATATGCGGGTCATGATAGGCAGCGCTCGCGCCGCGGGCCTCGATCAACTCGATCAGCTTGAGAGCAGGGCTTTCGCGCATGTCCTCGATGTTCTTCTTGTAGGCGATGCCGAGGACGAGGATACGCGCGCCGCTGAAGCCGCGGCCGAGCTGTGTGTCCACAAGCTCCGCCAGCCGGTCGACGACGCGGTAGGGCATGTCGGTGTTGATCTGGCCGGCGAGCTCGATGAAGCGCGTCGTGACGTCGAATTCGCGTGCCTTCCAGGTCAGGTAGAACGGGTCGATCGGGATGCAGTGTCCGCCTAAGCCCGGCCCCGGATAGAACGGCATGTAGCCGAAGGGTTTCGTCTTGGCGGCGTCGATCACCTCCCAGATGTCGATGCCCATCGCGGCGTAGACCTGCTTCAACTCGTTGACGAGCGCGATGTTGACGGCGCGGAAGATGTTCTCGGTCAGCTTCACCGCCTCGGCGGTTGCGGTCGAGGAAACCGGAACGGTCTTGACCACGAGCGCGGCGTAGAGCGCGTCGGCCATGGCGAGCGCATCGGGGCCGTCGCCGCCGACGACCTTGGGGATGTCGGAGGTGCCGAATTCCCCGTTGCCGGGATCCTCGCGCTCGGGCGAATAGGCGAGGAAGAAATCCCGCCCGCTCTTGAGGCCGGAGGCGGTCTCCAGGATCGGGCGCATCAATTCATCGGTCGTGCCTGGATAGGTGGTCGATTCCAGCACGATCAACTGACCCGGCCGCAGGCGCCGGGCGATCGCTTCCGTGGTCTGGCGGACATAGGAGAGATCGGGTTCGCGATGGCGCGAGAGTGGCGTCGGCACGCAGATCAGCAGGGCATCGGGCTCGGCCAACCGGTCGAAATCTGTCGTGGCATTGAAGCGCCCCGTCTTCAGGCCCTCGACGATCAGCTCCATCGGGATGTGCTTGATCGTCTCCTTGCCCACATTGATCTGATCGACCCGCGGCTGGTCGATATCGAAACCCACGACCTTGATGCCTCGGCGCAGCGCTGCCAGCGCCAGCGGGATGCCGACATAGCCGAGGCCGACGATGCCGAGCACGACCTCCCGGCCGTGGACACGGTCGATGAAACTCTGCGCTGCTTGTGATGTCGCGCTCAATCCAGGCTCCCGACAACGCGGCGCATGCGAGCGCGCCGACGAGGCTTGCTCCTTGCCGAGTTGGTCGAGGCTGTCAACGCAGCTCCCGTCAAAGCGTGTGAAGCGAAGCCATGAGGGATTGGTTCGTCAGAGCCAGCTCTTGATGCTCGCGACCATCGCGTCGGTCGAGATGCCGTAGCGGTCGTGCAGTGTCGGCAAGGCGCCCGCATCGAGGAAAGCGTCGGGCAGGGCGATCTGGCGGAAGGCGGGTGGGTGGATACCGGCACGCATCAGCACACCCGCCACCGCCTCGCCGAGCCCGCCGACGACCGAGTGGTTCTCGGCCACGATCACCATGCGGCCGGTGCGGGCGGCCTCGCGCTCGATCGTCTCGCCATCGAGCGGCTTGATCGTGGGCACGTGCAGCACCGCGACATCGATGCGGTCAGCCTCGAGCCGCTTAGCGGTCTCCAGGGCCCGCATCGTCATCAAGCCCGAGGAGATGATCAGCACGTCGCGGCCGTCGCGGATCGTCTTGGCTTTGCCGAGTTCGAAACGGTAGCCGTACTCGTCGAGCACGAGCGGGACATTGCCGCGCAAGAGCCGCATATAGACCGGTCCCCGATGCGCCGCGATCGCGGGGACCGCCTGCTCGATCTCATGGGCGTCGCAAGGGTCGATGATGGTCAGGTTCGGCATGCCGCGGAAGATCGCGATGTCCTCGGTCGCCTGGTGGCTCGGGCCGTAGCCCGTGGTCAGGCCGGGCAGGGCGCAGACGATCTTGACGTTGAGGTTCTCCTCCGCGATCGCCATGAAGATGAAGTCGTAGGCGCGCCGCGCCGCGAAGACCGCATAGGTCGTGGCAAAAGGCGTGAAACCTTCGCGCGCCAGCCCCGCCGCCGTCGAAATCATCACCTGCTCGGCCATGCCCATCTGGTAGAAGCGGTCGGGATAGGCCTTCGCGAAGAGATGCAGGTCGGTGTATTTGCTCAGATCGGCGGTGACGCCGACGATGTCGGGCCGTGTCCTGGCGAGTTCGACCAAGGCGTAGCCGAATGGTGCTGCCTTGGTGCGCTGGTCCGGCCCTGCGATCGAGGCGATCATCGCCGAGGTGGTGAGCCGCGTGCCGCCGAGCGCCGGATTGTCGAGATGGGCGGGGCGTTCGTATTTCGAGGGCCTCATGCCGGCCTCCCTGCATCGAGAATGGCCAGAGCTTCGACCCATTCCTCCGGTTCGACGCGCAGGAAATGATTGCGCTCGCGTTCCTCGAGGAAGGGCACGCCCTTGGCCATCCTGGTGTCGCAGATGATGATGCGGGGCTTCCTCGCCTCGCTATGGCGCGCCGCGTCGAAGGCCTCGACCAGCGCCGCGAGGTCGTTGCCGTCGACGCGCTGGACATGCCAGCCGAAAGCCTCGAATTTCGGAACCAGCGGCTCGAAATTCATCACCTGTGTCGAGGGGCCGTCGGCCTGCATGTTGTTGACGTCAACGATGCCGATCAGGTTGTCGAGCTTATGGGAGCCTGCCGCCATGGCCGCCTCCCAGGTCGAGCCCTCATCGAGTTCGCCATCGGAGAACAGGTTGTAGACGAAGCTCTTTGACGCCTTGCGCTTCAGGCCCAGCGCCATGCCGACGGCGATGCCGAGCCCATGGCCGAGCGAGCCGCCGGTGATCTCCATGCCCGGCGTATAGGCCGCCATAGCCGACATCGGCAGCCGGCTGTCGTCGCCACCATAGGTTTCAAGCTCATCCTCGGGAATGATCCCGGCCTCGATCAGTGCGGCATAGAGCGCAATCGCATAATGCCCGATCGAGAGCAGGAAACGGTCGCGTCCCTCCCATTCCGGCTCGTGCGGGCGATAGCTCAAAGCGTGGAAATACGAGACCGCGAGCACGTCGGCGACACCGAGCGCCTGGGCGATATAGCCCTGGCCCTGGACCTCGCCCATGCGCAAGGCGTTGCGGCGAATGCGCCAGGCCCGTTCGGCGAGGCTGACATTGGGCAAGTTGATATGGGGAAACGTGTGGCCGGTGCTCTCAGCCATGGGACCGCCAGCCGGCGATGCTGCCGTTCGATTTCATCGTCTCTCCCTGAGGGCCGTTTTTTGATTTGCCGCGACTGTTCCCGCTTCGCGGTGTCGAGACAAGCGCCTGATCTGCCGAAGGGGCATGCGCGCCCGTCGATGCATCCCGATGCAAGACGATTGTCAAAAAGGCGCGACCTCGCCTAGTCATGTGCTGCCCTTCGAGCATCACGGACCCTGCGGCCCCGCCATGACCGTCACCGATATCGCGTCGCGCACCTATAATCATGGCTGGCGGCTTGATCCGATCATCCGCAGTCTGCTCGACACCGATTTCTACAAGCTCCTGATGCTGCAGATGATCCGGGCCTTCCATCCGGAGGTGCAGGTCACGTTCTCGCTGATCAACCGCTCGCGCCACATCCGGCTTGCCGATATCGTCGACGAGGCCGAGTTGCGCGCCCAGCTCGACCATGCGCGCGAGGTCCGCTTCTCGAAGAAGGAACTGATCTGGCTGGCGGGCAACAGCTTCTACGGCAAGACGCAGATGTTCTCGCCGGATTTCATCACCTGGCTCGCGGATTTCCGCCTGCCCGAATACGATCTGCGCAAGGTCGACGGGCAGTTCGAACTGCATTTCGAAGGGCCCTGGACGCATACCACGATGTGGGAGGTTCCGGCTCTCGCCATCATCAACGAATTGCGTGCCCGCCGCGTCATGGTTGGCCAGAAGCGTTTCTCGCTCGACGTGCTCTATGCCCGCGCCAAGGCGAAGATGTGGGACAAGGTCGACCGGCTGCAGAAGCTGCCGAATCTGCGGCTCTCCGATTTCGGCACGCGCCGGCGCCATGGCCATCTCTGGCAGCGCTGGTGCGTCGAGGCACTGAAGGAGGGGCTGGGGCCGGCCTTCAGCGGCACCTCCAACGTGCTGCTGGCGATGGACAACGACCTGGAGGCGATCGGCACCAACGCGCATGAACTGCCGATGGTGCTGGCTGCGCTGGCCGAAAACGATGAGGAGCTGCTGCGCGCGCCCTATCGCGTGCTCGACGAATGGCGCCAGGTCTATGGTGGCAATCTGCTGGTCGCCTTGCCCGACGCCTTCGGCACCACGAGCTTCCTGCGGCACGCGCCCGATTGGGTCGCCGACTGGACCGGTTTCCGGCCCGATTCCGCCCCGCCGATCCCGGCCGGCGAGGAGATCATGGCGTGGTGGCGCACCAGGGGCCGCGATCCCAGGGAGAAACTGCTGGTCTTCTCCGATGGGCTCGATGTCTCCGCGATCGAGCGCGTCTACCATCATTTCGACGGCAAGGTCCGCATGGCCTTTGGCTGGGGCACTGATCTCACCAACGATCTCGTCGGCTGCTCGCCCGACGGTTCGCGCGAACTCGACCCGATGTCGCTGGTCTGCAAGGTGAGCAAGGCCAATGGCCGTCCGGCGGTGAAGCTCTCGGACAATCCCGAGAAGGTCTCGGGCGCGGCGGATGTGGTGGCGCGATATCGGCGGGTGTTCGGCGGCTAGAGCATTTCCGCGTTTCTCCGAAGCGCGGAAATGCTCTAGCTCCTTGTTTTATCGCATTTTCTTCACGCGAACCGGTGTCCACTTCGCTCGAAAATGCTCTAGGCGCCCCATCGCGCGGACGGCGGGATTCCTAGCCACGGCGAATTGGGCACCTTTTTGAGGGTGCCGCCGAAATCGGAGCCATGCCTTAGCGCCGATCCGCGCCAGGCCGGGATCGATTTCACGCTGCTGCAAGGCATGGACGCCATCATCAGCATGGCCGGTGGTCTCGGGGCCGGCTGGGTGGCGCAGCATCTGGGCATTGCCGGCTATTTCCTGATCGCAGCTGTCCTGGCCGTTCTCGCGGTGCCGGTCGTGGCCTGGCTGGCGTTGCGGGCCGCAAGCACAGCGCAATGAGCCCTATCTGAGCGTTACCGCGCTAATGCTGCGGCATGCGTCGGATAAATCCGAGATGGTTTTGGGCGCGGCGGATGTGGTGAGACACCGGCGGCGTTCGGTTGAAGCTTATGCTCGCGCGGGGAATCGGCATTATTTCCGGTAAAATTGCCATTGCAAACAAGTAATGCTATTTTTATTCTGTAATTTATCAAAATTTACTTCAATAAATTGGTGTATCATTATCGTTGTGTTTAAATTTAGCGAACAGGATTCGTAATTATCATGCAAAATTTTATGAGATTACTTCGACATTTTGATGCGATGATGAATTAACGTTTTTGCCGATTCGATTTCGGCTTGTTGCGCTAGGTATGTTACGTAATCTCAAGCATTCCAGGGGTGGAAGCTCTCTTCCGTCTCCGTCCCAAGGTAGCGCATTTGCGTCAGCGTCAGGTCTCGTGGAGAAAATGATGAGTGAAGCGGCGCAGCGTCTGGCTTGGAAAAGCTATGACAGCAACGAAGCGGCCATGGTGGAGATCAGCTTCGGTCCTGATCGCATGCGCGTGGCTCGCCCCACTGTCGAGGCCTGGCGCGCGCTCGAAACGGTCCTTGAAGTCCATGACTATGTCGTCAGCGCTGGCGACAGCCATGGATACTTTCCCCGCAATGTCGAAGGATCAGATGCTCGCAGTCTTCACGCATTCGGACTTGCGATCGACATCAATGCTTCGACCAATCCGGTGCGAAAGACGCCCAACGGGCGCAAGGTCAGATTCTCGGACAAGGCGACCCAACGTGAGCGCGCCCGGGATGTGAAGCAGAACATCGCCGACACCGACATGACGCGCGAGATGATCGCCGATGTCCGGGCGATCCGGACGCTCGGCGGCAAGACACTGTTCGGCTGGGGCGGCGACTGGAATTCCAAGAAGGATGCGATGCACTTCCATATCGATGTCTCGCCCACCGAGATGGGCTTCGGGATCGATTGGTCGAGCGTGTCAGGACATCAAGACTTTGTCGGCGGGGATCATGACGCTGGCGTCTCCTCTTCGGAGGAGGAGGAACAGGATCACGTGCATTCGCATGACGACGATATGTCCGCTTTCCCTTTATTCGAGGAGACGCAGATGGCCGAAATGAGCAGCGTGCAGCGCTTTCGTCCGCTGCTGGATTTCATCGCGGAATGTGAGGGCACGGCAAACCGGCCCGGCGGAGGTTACGATACCTCGCTCGGCTACGGCATCTTCACAGGGGGAGAGCAGTCGCTGACCAGCATGACGCTCGATGAGATTGACAGCCTGCAAAGGAGGATGCTTCAGCACCCGAGGAACAAGCTCAATTCGTCGGCGCTCGGCCGCTACCAGATCGTCGGGAAAACCTTGCGCGGCCTGCGGCAGAAGCTCGGCTTGTCGGGGTCGCAGATCTTCTCGGCTGATTTGCAGGACCGGCTGGGCGTGGTGCTGATCCAGGGGCGCGGGAGAGATGCGCACGCGCTCGGTCTCGAATGGGCCAGCTTGCAAAGGCAGCCATCGGCAACGATTCTCGCAAAGTACGATGAACGCGACGGCCCGGTCACGGTCATCCCCCCCAACGGTCGCCCGATGCCCTATTCCGCCGACATTCTGGTCGAGTTGCTCCAGCGACTCTTGCAGAAAGACGTTCCTAGCCCGGGAGACGGGTACACCGTCTTGAAGCAGGGGGACCGTGGTCCGCAAGTCAAGGCGCTGCAGCAAGCCTTGCATGAGCGACAATACGAGGTCGGCAAGATCGATGGAATTTTCGGAACGCTGACAACGGCGGCGGTTTCCGCTTTTCAGATCGACTACAACGTCTCGGCGAATGCGATCGGGCAGGTCGATGACACGACCTGGACAGCGCTGAACGATGCGCCGAGCCGGCCGCTCTCGAAAGAGCGCCGTGACACGACGGCCGACGATTTGCGCCGTTCCGGCTCCGTCATCGTCGCCAATGCCGACCGCACGCGTTTCATGGGCTGGGCTTCGTCAATTCTCGGAACGCTCGGCCTTGGCAATAGCGCCTACAATAATCTCGGCACGGGCACTCGCGCGGCGTCACAGGTGACATCGACAGTCACGGCTGATGCGGCGATGTCGGCAGAGGCCTTTGCGCGCCTGATCAAGGACGTGCCAGCGGCGATTCTTCAGCAGTTTTTCCCAGTCAACCCGCAACAGATGAATGCTGCAATCGCCAAGGCGCACGATATTGCTATTGCTGCGGCGCAGAAGGCTGGAGCCGCGGTCGTTTCGTCCCCGTCTGCTTCAGGGCTGGTGGAGACTTTGCTGCCAACGGTGATCAACAGCGTGCTGCCGGGCTTTGGCGGATCGCTGGCCGTGCTTGGCCTTGGGATCGCGACGCATCTGTTCGGATCGCGGATTATCGAACGGCGCGTCCAGAACCAGCGCGATGGCTCCAATATTGGTCCGGGTTCGAATTGACGTAAAAAGGCTGGGCGCGACGCCGCGACGACTTGGCTTCGTCTGAACTTGGCTTCGTCTGATCACATGGCCCAACCCGAGGGTTTGCGCGTGCTTTGGCTATGATCACCTGCTTGCTGTGCGACATACGGTCCAAGCAAGGGGTCGAAGCAAGCAAATGCAGACAACTCCAACTGTCGGTCGCGAAGGCCAAGGCCGTGTCAGGCGATCGTCAGGCGCCAGGTGGTTGGAGACTGAGCGAGATGGCCTGTGGACGTGAGAGAATTCCCTGATCGCTGCCGTGGCATACCGGTAACCGCGTGGCGCTGGCAAAAACGAGCGGCGTACACGTGCGTCAACCTTGCATCCTCTCCCAAAACCCCTTAATGCGACCGCGCTTTTCAGGCCTCGTAGGGCCGTTGTCAGGAAACAGGTGTCATGGCCAAAGAGAAATTCGCGCGCACGAAGCCGCATTGCAACATTGGAACGATTGGTCACGTTGACCATGGCAAGACGTCTTTGACGGCCGCGATCACGAAGGTTCTGGCCGAGTCGGGCGGTGCCACGTTCACGGCGTATGACCAGATTGACAAGGCTCCGGAAGAGAAGGCTCGCGGCATCACGATCTCGACCGCTCACGTCGAGTACGAGACGGTTGCGCGCCACTATGCCCACGTCGACTGCCCCGGCCACGCCGACTATGTGAAGAACATGATCACGGGCGCGGCGCAGATGGACGGCGCGATCCTGGTTGTGTCGGCTGCCGACGGCCCGATGCCGCAGACCCGCGAGCACATCCTGCTGGCGCGCCAGGTCGGCGTTCCCGCGCTGGTTGTGTTCATGAACAAGGTCGACCTGGTCGACGACGCCGAGCTGCTCGAGCTGGTCGAGATGGAGATCCGCGAGCTTCTGTCGAAGTACGACTTCCCGGGCGACGACATCCCGATCACCAAGGGTTCGGCGAAGGTTGCGCTGGACAATGGCGACAAGACGATCGGCCATGACGCGGTGCTCGCGCTGATGAAGACGGTCGACGAGTACATCCCGCAGCCGGCGCGTCCGCTGGACCTGCCGTTCCTGATGCCGGTCGAGGACGTGTTCTCGATTTCGGGTCGCGGCACGGTTGTGACGGGTCGCGTCGAGCGCGGCATCGTCAAGGTCGGCGAGGAAATCGAGATCGTCGGCCTGAAGGACACGGTCAAGACGACGGTGACGGGCGTCGAGATGTTCCGCAAGCTGCTCGACCAGGGCCAGGCGGGCGACAACATCGGCGCGCTGCTGCGCGGCACGAAGCGCGAGGACGTCGAGCGCGGGCAGATCCTGTGCAAGCCGGGTTCGGTGAAGCCGCACACCAAGTTCAAGGCCGAGGCCTACATCCTGACGAAGGAGGAGGGCGGTCGTCATACCCCGTTCTTCACCAACTACCGCCCGCAGTTCTACTTCCGCACGACGGACGTGACCGGCGTGGTGCACCTGCCTGAGGGCACCGAGATGGTGATGCCTGGCGACAACATCGCCATGGAAGTGCACCTGATCGTGCCGATCGCGATGGAGGAGAAGCTGCGCTTCGCCATCCGCGAAGGCGGCCGCACCGTCGGTGCAGGCGTCGTCGCAAGCATCATCGCTTGATTCAAGCATCGGCTGCAAAGCTTTGAAAGGGCGGCGGAAACGCCGCCCTTTTCTGTTTTAATCCATGCCCTTGCCGCGCAGCCGGCCCGCCGAAGCGTTATGCGCCGCCTGCGAATTCCATGCTCTAGATTTGCCTGAGAGAGCGGGCCCAGCCGCTCCGATCATGGAGGAGCATGCCCGATGCCTTTCAAGCCACCCTTTCCCGGCATCCATTCGATCGTCTTCGCCCTGTTTGACGCGCAAGAGCGGCTGGATCGGGAGGCGATGCGCCGGCAGACCCAGATCAGCCTCGATCTCGATGTGCAGGGTATGGCGGCGCTTGGCCTCGCCACCGAAGTCTCGAAGCTCACCGTCGCCGAGCGCTGCACGGTCATGGAATGGATGGCGGAGGACGTTGCCGGCCGCAAGCCGCTCGCCTTCACCATCTTCGGCTCATCGGTGGCGGAGCAGATCGATCTCGTCCGCGTCGCGGAGCGGAATGGCGCGGATTGGGTGATTCTCCAGCCGCCCATGGTCGGCAGCTTCGGCGCCGCCGAGTATATCCGCTTCTTCGGGCGCGTCGCCGAGGCAACCTCGTTACCGGTCGCGATCCAGAACGCCCCTGCCTATATGGGCCGTGGCCTATCGGCGGAGGACATCCGCGAACTGGTACGGCAGCATCCCAACATCTGCCTCATCAAGGGAGAGGGCTCCGTCGTCGAGATCGAGCGGCTGATCGCGATCACCGAAGGGCATCTGCCGATCCTGAATGGTCGAGGCGGGCTCGAATTGATCGACAATTTCCGCGCCGGCTGTGTCGGCATGATCCTGGCGCCAGACACGATCGACTATGCGCTGCGCGCCTATAATCGCTATGTTGCGGGGGACGAGGCGGAGGCCGAGGCCGTCTATCGGCAGGTGCTGCCGGCCATTATCTTCATCATGCAGTCGATCGAGACCCTGCTCTGCTATGGCAAGCGGATATTCGGGGCGCGGGCGGGGATCGCCATCCATGATCGCGGCCCGGCGCTGCGGCCGACGGAATTCGGCCTGAAGCTGGTCGAGCGTTATGCCAGGGAACTCGGACCCTATCGCACGGGATGATGATCGGCTGCGTTTTCGACTTGAAAACCTCCGCGCCTTGAGGCAAAGCATCGCCGACTACAGGGGTGTAGCTCAGTTGGTAGAGTACCGGTCTCCAAAACCGGTTGTCGTAGGTTCGAGCCCTACCGCCCCTGCCAGTCCCGCACGCAGCCGCTTTCCGGCGCCGGTTGGTTCTGTAGATCGCCGATGACGCAGAACATCTACGATACGCCGGCTTTCTTCAGCGCCTACAGCCAGCTGCCACGTTCGGTTCACGGCCTCGACGGCGCGCCCGAATGGCCGGTGCTGCAGAGCTTCCTTCCCGATCTGCGCGACCTCAGGGTTCTCGATCTCGGCTGCGGTTTTGGCTGGTTTTGCCGCTGGGTGCGGGAGAACGGCGCGGCGAGCGTGCTCGGTGTCGATGTCTCCGAGCGCATGCTGGCAAGGGCGCGGGAAGAGACCGGCGACAGGGCCGTCAGCTATGAGCGCGCCGATCTGGAGCGCTTCGCGCCCGCGCCCGGCAGCTTCGATTTCGTCTATAGCTCGCTTGCCTTTCACTATCTGACGGATCTGGGCGGGTTGCTCGAGAGGGTCGGCCAGGCGCTGCCACTTGGCGGCATGCTGGTCTGCTCGGTCGAACATCCCTTGATGACGGCTCCCGCCCATCAGGGCTGGTCGCTCGACCGCGACGGGCAGCCGGCCTGGCCGGTGAACGGCTATCTGGCGGAAGGGCCGCGCACCACGGACTGGCTGGCGAAGGGCGTGATCAAGCAGCACCGCACGATCGCGACCTATCTCGACCTCATGCTCCGAGCCGGCTTTGCCCTGACGCATTGCATGGAATGGGCTCCCAGCGAAGATCAGGTCGCGGCCCATCCGGAATGGGCGAAGGAGCGGGAGCGACCATCCTTCCTGCTGCTGGGCTGCAAACGCCTTTAGCTCCCGTCCAGGGCTGCTCGCAGGCCTTTGAAAAGGCGCTTGGCTAACGCTGCGGCCCGTTGTAAGAGGCACGTCATGACGGCGCGCGGCTCCACGAGCCCCGCGCCGCGAATGTTTCAGGACGGCCGATTCGGCCTTCGGCGAGGGCCGGAGCGCGGTTTTGGAACCCGAGGTGATACGATGGCTAAGACCAACCCCTTCAGCTTCCTGCAGGACGTTCGCACCGAAGCGACGAAGGTTACCTGGCCGTCGCGGCGCGAGACGCTGATCACGACGGGTCTCGTGCTTGCCATGGTGGTCGTCTCGAGCCTGTTCTTCCTTTTCACCGATACGATCATTCGTTGGTCGCTCGGCATCATCCTCGGCGCACGCTGAACGGAATCAGACACGTGACAACTCGCTGGTACATCGTCCACGCCTATTCCAACTTCGAGAACAAGGTCGCGCAGTCGATCCGCGATCAGGCGGCGCAGCGCAATCTCGCCGACAAGTTCGACGAGGTCCTAGTGCCGACCGAGAAGGTCGTCGAGGTTCGGCGCGGCCGCAAGGTCGATGCCGAGCGCAAGTTCTTCCCCGGTTATGTGCTGGTGAAGTGTGAGATGACCGATGAGGTCTACCACCTGATCAAGAACACGCCGAAGGTCACCGGCTTCCTGGGCGCCGACAAGGCCAAGCCCATGCCGATCCCCGAGGTCGAGGCGATGCGGATCAAGGGCCAGGTCGCCGAGGGCATCGAGCGGCCGAAGCCGACGGTCGTCTTCGAGATCGGCGAGCAGGTGAAGGTCTCCGACGGGCCCTTCGCCTCGTTCAACGGCGTGGTCGAGGATGTCGATCACGGCCGCGCCCGGCTCAAGGTCGCGGTCTCGATTTTCGGCCGCGCGACCCCGGTCGAGCTCGAATACGGCCAGGTCGAGAAGCTCTGAGCATTGCCCGACAAGGTTCGGCGGGCCGCGTGCCCACCGAGCCGTCGTGGTTAACGGCTCCTTCACCCACTTGCCGCAAGGTCCGCGCCTGACGATCTGGCGCGGGTGGCATGTTTCCAAAGTCCTTCAGGGCGACTGTCGATCAGCGTCTGGCGCTCTGGGGCGCCATGCTCGGCTTGCTTGCCTGCCTGTTTGCTGCGACCGAATTCGTCGGCGCCAGCCGGCTATCCGAGTTCTCGCGCGAACTCGTCGCGCGGACGGCCGCCGCCGATGCGATGGCGACGACGAGCCCCGCCTATCAGCGCGTGATCAACGCCCTGTTGCCCGATAATGGCGCCGTGCCGGAGCGGGTCGATATCGAATCGGTCGAGGGCGTTACGGCTGGCGTCGCCGCTTCGCTCGACGGCGAGGTTCGGATGCGTGCCGAGGAGGCTGTCGCGCTGCTGCGCGAACTGGCCCGGTTTGCCGCTACAGATCGCGAGGCGGCGCGCGGCGCGCTCCGCCAATCCACAATCAAGCGCAACGAGCTGCGCATGGCCCTGAACGAGGGCGTCGGCACGGTCGCCGGCCGGCTCGCCTACCACATCGACAATGCGCGCCAGAACAAGATCCTGCTGTCGCTGCTGGCCGTGTTCACCGTCGTGATGATCGTGACGCTCGAATATCGCTGGCTGGTCAAGCCGATCCTCGGCATGGCCCGCGCGCTCGGCACGCGTGAGCGGGACCAGGCCTGGCTCGACAAGGTCGCGATGCGCCGCGACGAGATCGGCATGCTCGGCCGTGCCTTGGCGACGCATCTCGGCGAGCAGCGCTCGCAGCAGGCCGTGGCGGCGGCGCGGCTCTCGTCCCTGGCGGAGGAGATCGCCAGACAGGAGCGGATTCAGGTCCACAGCGTCGCCTTCCAGGAGAGGATCGCCGCGATCGCGTCTGCGCTGGAGCAGCATGCTGCGCGGATGTCGGGGGCGTCGGGCGAGCTCGCCCGTCTGTCCGGCTCCGTCGATGCGCAAGCGACAGCAGCCGCGCAGTCGACGCAGCGCGCCTCGTCCCATGTCGACGATGTCGCCCGTTCCATCGCGGAGGTGTCGACGCTCCTGGCCAACACGACCGGCGAGGCGCAGGCGACTTCGGCAGTGGCCGAAGCGGCCAAATCCCTGGTTTCGGCAGCAGCCGACGACAATGTCGAGCTGGCGGAGGCGGTACGCAGCATCGACCAGGTCATCGGCATCATCGAGCAGGTGGCGAGCAAGACCAATCTGCTCGCTCTCAACGCGACGATCGAGGCTGCGCATGCCGGCGAGGCCGGGCGAGGCTTCGCCGTGGTCGCCGCCGAGGTCAAGCAGCTCGCCAACCGGACGGCGCAAGCGACGGAGGAGGTCCGGCGCGGACTAGCGGCGATCCGTGTGGCGGCCGGTGGCATGTCGGAGCGTGTCGGCGCGCTTGTCGCCTCGGTCGATCAGGTCGACCGCGCGGCTGCGGCGATTTCGGCGCTGGCGCAGCGCCAGGAGGCGAGCTCGCGCTCGATCAGCAATAGCACTGCCAAGACGGCGGGCGATGTCCGGCTCGCGGCGGAACAGGTCGGGCAGGTCGCTGGCATGGTCGAGAGCTGGCGGCGGACCGGCGAGGTCGCGACGCTGGCCTCGGCGGATCTCGACCGCAAGGCCTCCGAGCTGCGGGAGGCGGTCGATGCCTTCATCGTCGAGACGCACAGGGTGAGTGCATGAACGCGCCGGTCGCAGGCGGGGGCGCGGAAGCTTTCGAGTCGATCCATATCGTCGCGGGGCAGGGGCCGCGAACCTTCCCGGCCATCTCGAAGTCGCTGCATTGGCTGACGGCCGGGCTCGTGCTCGTCATGTTCGCGACCGGCGTCTTGATGAAGCAGATCGGCGACGGACCGCTGGCGGACGCATTCTACACCTTCCACAAGATGGCTGGGGCGAGTTTGCTGGCGCTGGTCCTGCTGCGGCTCTGCTATCGCGTCTTTACGCAACTGACGGGGCGTTGGCGCCGCGGCGCGGGGAGCCATGTCATCCATGGCATTCTCTATGCGGGGCTGATCCTGACGCCGCTATTGGGCTTGGCCGGCATATCCGACTATGGCGCGCGCGATGTCTATTTCGGTCTTTCGCTGCCGCTGATCTGGCCTGAAGGAGCCGGCTATTCGGATCTGCTGTTCAGGAGCCATGCCTGGCTCGCTTTCGGCTTGATCGCGCTGGTCGTGGCGCATGTCGGCATCGCGCTCGGGGACTTCATTCAGCGCGGTGGTGCGCGCGCGGCTTTGCTGCCGGGCAAGATGACGCAGCCGGAAAGTGCTTCCCCTTCCGCTTCGAATATGTAATAGCCCGCGCCTCACTTGCGTGGGAGGCCGGCCGGTCGCCAACCGGAATTCCCTGCCGCACCACGCTCTGCAACCACCCTGACCCCGAGCGAAGCAGTTCGCGGGCAGGGCGTCGTCGTTCCGATAGGCGTCGGAGCGGACGGCAGGAGCAGCCATCATGGCAAAGAAGATCACGGGTTACGTGAAGCTTCAGGTTCCGGCGGGCGCGGCCAATCCGTCGCCGCCGATCGGTCCGGCGCTGGGTCAGCGCGGCCTCAACATCATGGAATTCTGCAAGGCCTTCAACGCGAAGACCGCGCAGATGGAAAAGGGCATGCCGATCCCGGTGATCATCACCGCGTATCAGGATCGCTCCTTCACCTTCGAGATGAAGCAGCCGCCGGTCTCGTACTGGCTGAAGAAGGCCGCTGGCCTGACCGCCGGCTCGAAGACGCCTGGTCGCGGCGGCAATGTCGGCAAGGTCACCGTCGCTCAGATCAATGAGATCGCCGAGAAGAAGATGGCCGATCTCAACTGCGATTCGATCGAATCCGCCTCGTCCATGATCAAGGGCTCCGCCCGGTCCATGGGCCTGGAAGTCGTGGGCTGAGGGGAAACAGACGATGGCACATGTCGCAAAGCGCGTCGTGAAGGCCCGTGAGGGCATTGACCGCACCAAGCTCTACCCGCTCGATCTCGCAGTCGCGATGGTCAAGGAGCGCGCCAACGCCAAGTTCGACGAGACCGTTGAGGTCGCGATGAACCTGGGCGTCGATCCGCGCCACGCCGACCAGATGGTCCGCGGCGTCTGCAATCTGCCCAACGGCTCGGGCCGCGTCCTGCGCGTCGCCGTGTTTGCTCGCGGCGCCAAGGCGGAAGAGGCCAAGAAGGCCGGGGCTGACATCGTCGGCGCCGAAGAGCTGGTCGATCTCGTCTCCAAGGGCACGATCGAGTTCGATCGCTGCATCGCGACCCCGGACATGATGCCGCTGGTTGGCCGTCTCGGTAAGGTGCTGGGCCCGCGCGGCCTGATGCCGAACCCGAAGGTCGGCACCGTCACCATGGACATCACCACCGCGGTTGCGGCGTCCAAGGGCGGCTCGGTCGAGTTCCGCGTCGAGAAGGCCGGCATCGTGCATGCCGCCGTCGGCAAGGTCTCGTTCACGGCCGACAAGCTCGCCGAGAACATCAAGGCGTTCGCCGATTCCGTCGCCAAGGCCAAGCCTGCCGGCGCCAAGGGCACCTATATCCAGCGCGTCGCGATTTCCTCGACCATGGGTCCGGGCGTCAAGATCGAGCCCAACACGGTGATGGGCGGCTGAGAGGCCTGACGGCCGGCTTTGCGCCGGCCGTTGCCCGGGCTTGATCCGACGGGGTCAAGTCCCCACTTGGCAGAAGCAGGCGAAAGCGTTAAGACGCAGGCCTGTTTCCATAAGTGATGTGGGCTCCAACGTGCTTCGCACGAGGGGGTCCGTTTCGCGTTTTTCGGCGGTTTGCCGCCGAAGAATGGATGTTTGGGGCGCGGAGAGCGATCTTTGGGCCCGAATCATCCAGTCCTGTCTGAGACTGCAGGTGCTCCTCGGCTTCGGCTGGGGGCATAATTTCGCCAAGAGGCCTGCATAGACGGTGCAAGAGCTCAAGCGGGATCGCAAGGTCCCGAAGACGGTTCGAACCATCTCGCCCGATCGCGGCCGGCAACGGTCAAGAGCGGGGACAGGGCACTGAGCGTCGCTCTTATCCAGCGCCGGTGTCAACCGGGGTTTCTTGAGAGCGACACGTGCAACCGGCGGCAAGCCCTCAAGCCTGCCGCCTACCGGAGAGAGCCCAGTGGATAGAACGGCAAAGAATGATGCCGTCGCGACGCTGAACGGTGTGTTTGCGAACACGTCGGTCGTTGTCGTGGCCCACTATGCGGGTTTGACGGTGGCCCAGTTCCAGAAGCTTCGTCGCGAGATGAAGGCCAATGGCGCCACCGTGAAGGTCGCAAAGAACCGGCTGGCCAAGATCGCTCTTGAAGGCACCGACGTCGCGTCCATCAGCAACCTGCTGACGGGTCCCACCCTGATCGCTTATTCCAACGATCCGGTCGCGGCGCCGAAGGTCGCCACCGCTTTCGCCAAGGACAATGACAAGCTCGTCATCCTCGGCGGCGCGATGGGCAAGACCGCCCTGAACCCCGACGGCGTCAAGGCCCTGGCCACGATGCCCTCGCTCGACGAACTGCGCGCCAAGTTGCTCGGCCTGCTTCAGGCTCCTGCAACCAAGCTTGCCCAGCTCTCGACCGCGCCTGCTGCGAAGCTCGCGCGCGTGTTTCAGGCATATGCCGACAAGGATGCGGCCTGAACGGCCAGTTACCCCTGATCAACGTTCGAACCTCTTTTACGTAGGAACTTAACCATGGCTGATCTTGCTAAGCTCGTTGACGAGCTGTCGTCCCTCACGGTCCTCGAGGCCGCCGACCTCGCCAAGCTTCTCGAAGAGAAGTGGGGCGTCTCCGCCGCTGCCGCCGTTGCGGTTGCCGGCCCCGCCGCTGGCCCCGCTGCGGCTGCTGTCGAAGAGCAGACCGAGTTCAACGTCATTCTTGCCGCCGTCGGCGACAAGAAGATTGAAGTCATCAAGGAAGTCCGCGCCATCACTGGCCTGGGCCTCAAGGAAGCCAAGGACCTGGTCGAGGCCGCTCCGAAGGCTGTCAAGGAGTCGGTGACCAAGGACGAGGCCGAGAAGCTCAAGAAGCAGCTCGAGGCCGTCGGCGCCAAGGTCGAGCTCAAGTGAGCTGGGCCGGCGTAATGCCGGTCCGACCCTAGTCAACACAGACAGTCCCGGGGCGGTTTTCCGCCTCCGGGGCTGTTGCGTCGTTTCCGTACTTGCGTGCGGACAGGTTGAGAAAGCTCCCGGCGCAACCTTGCGTTGTGAAGCTCCAGTTCAGATGATGTCGGCGCGATGATGCGCCGAACGGCTCACCCGGCGGCCAAGCCGCCTCTACCGCGGCAGACTGCCGGGTGAGCCGTCCGAGAGATTGCGAGGAACAAAATGGTCAATTCGCTCCAGGGCCGCAGGCGCGTCCGCAAGTTCTTCGGAAAACTCAAGGAAGTGGCGCAGATGCCGAACCTCATCGAGGTTCAGAAGGCGTCCTACGACCAGTTCCTGATGGTCGACGAGCCCAAGGGCGGCCGCGGCGACGAAGGCCTGCAATCCGTCTTCAAGTCGGTCTTCCCGATCGGCGATTTCTCGGGCGCTTCGCTGCTCGAATTCGTCAAGTACACCTTCGAGCCGCCGAAATACGACGTCGACGAGTGCCGCCAGCGCGGCATGACCTTCTCTGCGCCGCTCAAGGTAACGCTGCGCCTGATCGTGTTCGATATCGATCCCGACACCCAGGCGAAGTCGGTCAAGGACATCAAGGAGCAGGATGTCTACATGGGCGACATGCCGCTCATGACCGATAACGGCACCTTCATCGTCAACGGCACCGAGCGCGTCATCGTCTCGCAGATGCATCGTTCGCCGGGCGTGTTCTTCGACCACGACAAGGGCAAGACCCATTCCTCGGGCAAGCTGCTCTTCGCCGCGCGCATCATCCCCTATCGCGGCTCCTGGCTCGACATCGAATTCGACGCCAAGGACATCGTCTACGCCCGCATCGACCGGAAGCGTAAGATCCCGGTCACGTCGCTGCTGTTCGCGCTCGGCATGGACGGCGAGGAGATCCTCAGCCGCTTCTACGCCCACATCAACTATGTCCGCGACGCCAAGGGCTGGCGCGTTCCCTATGACGCGGAGCGCATGAAGGGCTTCAAGGCCACCGCCGACATGATCGACGCCGACACCGGCGAGGTCGTGGTCGAGGCCGGCAAGAAGCTTGTCGCGCGCACCGCGCGGCAGCTCGCCGAGAAGGGCCTCAAGTTCCTGCGCGCCACGGACGAGGACCTCTACACCCAGTACATCGCCGAGGACCTGGTCAACCCCGCGACCGGCGAAGTCTTCGCCGAGGCCGGCGAGGAGATCACCGAGAAGTCGCTGAAGCTGCTCACCGATGCGGGCTTCGACGAGATCCCGGTGCTCGACATCGATCACATCACGGTCGGCCCCTATATCCGCAACACGCTCAACGTGGACAAGAACTCGCGCCGTGAAGAGGCGCTGTTCGACATCTACCGCGTGATGCGTCCCGGCGAGCCGCCGACGCTTGAGACCGCCGAGAACATGTTCCAGTCGCTGTTCTTCGACTCGGAGCGCTACGACCTGTCGGCCGTCGGTCGCGTCAAGATGAACATGCGCCTCGACCTCGATGCCGAGGACACCGTGCGCATCCTGCGCAAGGAGGACATCTTCGCGGTCGTCAAGGCGCTGGTCGACCTGCGCGACGGCAAGGGCGAGATCGACGACATCGACCATCTCGGCAACCGCCGCGTCCGCTCGGTCGGCGAGCTGATGGAGAACCAGTATCGCCTGGGTCTGCTGCGCATGGAGCGCGCCATCAAGGAGCGCATGTCCTCGGTCGACATCGACACGGTGATGCCGCAGGACCTGATCAACGCCAAGCCGGCGGCTGCCGCCGTGCGCGAGTTCTTCGGCTCGTCGCAGCTCTCGCAGTTCATGGACCAGACCAACCCGCTCTCGGAAGTCACGCATAAGCGTCGTCTTTCGGCGCTTGGACCGGGCGGCCTGACCCGCGAGCGCGCCGGCTTCGAGGTGCGCGACGTGCACCCGACCCATTACGGCCGCATCTGCCCGATCGAGACGCCGGAAGGCCCGAATATCGGCCTGATCAACTCGCTCGCCACCTTCGCGCGGGTGAACAAGTACGGCTTCATCGAGAGCCCCTATCGCCGCATCCGCGACGGCAAGCAGACCGAGGAGATCATCTACCTCTCGGCCATGGAGGAGGCGAAGTACAACGTCGCCCAGGCCAATGCCGCCGTCGACAAGGAAGGCCGTCTCACCGACGACCTGATCGTCTGCCGCCGCGCCGGTGAAGTCATCGTCACGCCGGTCGACAAGGTCGATTTCCAGGACGTGTCGCCCAAGCAGCTCGTTTCGGTCGCTGCGGCGCTGATCCCGTTCCTCGAGAACGACGACGCGAACCGCGCGCTGATGGGTTCGAACATGCAGCGCCAGGCGGTGCCGTTGGTTCGCGCCGACGCGCCGTTCGTCGGCACCGGCATGGAAGCTGTCGTCGCCCGCGATTCGGGCGCTGCGATCGCTGCCCGCCGTGGCGGCATCGTCGACCAGGTCGATGCGACGCGTATCGTTATTCGCGCGTCCGACGAGATGGATCCGACCAAGCCCGGCGTCGACATCTATCGCCTGCAGAAGTTCCAGCGCTCCAACCAGTCGACCTGCATCACGCAGCGTCCGCTGGTGCGCGTCGGCGACGTCATCAAGAAGGGTGACATCGTCGCCGACGGCCCGTCGACCGAGTTCGGCGAGCTCGCGCTCGGCCGCAACGTGCTCGTCGCGTTCATGCCGTGGAACGGCTACAACTTCGAGGACTCGATCCTGCTCTCGGAGAAGATCGTCTCGGAAGACATCTTCACCTCGATCCATATCGAGGAATTCGAAGTCATGGCCCGCGACACCAAGCTGGGTCCGGAGGAAATCACGCGCGACATCCCGAACGTTTCGGAAGAAGCGCTGAAGAACCTGGACGAAGCCGGCATCGTCTATATCGGCGCCGAAGTGGCGGCTGGCGACATCCTCGTCGGCAAGATCACGCCCAAGGGCGAAAGCCCGATGACGCCGGAAGAGAAGCTGCTGCGCGCCATCTTCGGCGAAAAGGCCTCGGACGTGCGCGACACCTCGCTGCGAGTGCCGCCGGGCGTGCAGGGCACGATCGTCGAAGTGCGCGTGTTCAACCGCCATGGCGTCGACAAGGATGAGCGCGCCCAGGCGATCGAGCGCGAGGAGATCGAGCGTCTCGCCAAGGACCGCGACGACGAGCAGGCGATCCTCGACCGCAACACCTTCGCCCGTCTCGCCGACATCCTGAACGGCAAGACCGGTCTTGCCGGGCCCAAGGGCTTCAAGAAGGACACGGTCATCACCCGCGAGGGCATGAGCGAGTTCCCGCGTTCGCAGTGGTGGCTGTTTGCGGTCGGCGACGATCCGCTGATGACCGAGATCGAAGCGATGCGGAAGCAGTACGACGAGTCGAAGAAGCGCCTCGAGCAGCGCTTCCTCGACAAGGTCGAGAAGCTGCAGCGCGGCGACGAACTGCCTCCGGGCGTGATGAAGATGGTCAAGGTCTTCGTCGCGGTGAAGCGCAAGATCCAGCCGGGCGACAAGATGGCCGGCCGTCACGGCAACAAGGGCGTGGTCTCGCGCATCGTTGCGGCCGAGGACATGCCGTTCCTTGAGGACGGCACCCATGCCGACATCGTGCTGAACCCGCTGGGCGTGCCTTCGCGCATGAACGTCGGCCAGATCCTGGAGACCCATCTTGGATGGGCCGCCGCGGGTCTGGGCAAGCAGATCGGCGCCGCGCTCGACGCCTATAAGAAGGGCCATGACGTCAAGGCGCTGCGGGCTTCGTTCGACGCTGTCTACGACGATAACGAGATCATCGCGTCGATGGACGAGAATGAGCTCGTCGAGATGGGCCAGAACCTGCGTCGCGGCGTGCCGATGGCGACGCCTGTGTTCAACGGCGCCAAGGAGGCCGATATCGAACGGCTGCTGGAGCAGGCGGGGCTTCACTCGTCTGGTCAGTCGACGCTCTATGACGGCCGTACCGGCGAGCCCTTCGACCGCAAGGTCACGGTGGGCTACATCTACATGCTGAAGCTGCACCATCTGGTCGACGACAAGATCCATGCCCGTTCGATCGGCCCGTACTCGCTCGTCACCCAGCAGCCGCTGGGCGGCAAGGCGCAGTTCGGCGGTCAGCGCTTCGGCGAGATGGAGGTCTGGGCGCTCGAGGCTTACGGCGCCGCCTACACGCTGCAGGAAATGCTGACGGTGAAGTCGGACGACGTCGCGGGCCGCACCAAGGTCTACGAGTCGATCGTGCGCGGCGAGGACAACTTCGAAGCCGGTATCCCCGAGAGCTTCAACGTGCTCGTCAAGGAAATGCGCTCGCTCGGCCTCAACGTCGAGTTGATCAGCAACAAGGTGAAGCCGGGCGAGTTGCCGCCGGCTGAAGCGGCCGAGTAAGCCGCACGGCGCGTCGCTCAAGACGCGCCGGGAATGAGACAATGCCTGCGGCACTCACGCCGCAGGCCGATGGTTATGATAGCCGGGCAGGGCGGTCTTATCCCCCGCCGGCGGTAGGAGACAGGCGATGAAGCAAGAGGTCATGAACCTTTTCGGCCAGCAGCCGGTGCAGCAGGCCTTCGACGCGATCAAGATCTCGATCGCGAGCCCGGAGAAGATCCTGTCCTGGTCCTATGGCGAGATCAAAAAGCCGGAGACCATCAACTACCGGACCTTCAAGCCCGAGCGCGACGGCCTGTTCTGCGCCCGCATCTTCGGGCCGATCAAGGACTACGAGTGCCTGTGCGGCAAGTACAAGCGCATGAAGTTCAAGGGCGTCATCTGCGAGAAGTGCGGCGTGGAAGTCACGCTTGCGCGCGTCCGGCGCGAGCGCATGGGCCATATCGAGCTCGCCGCTCCCGTCGCGCATATCTGGTTCCTGAAGTCGCTGCCCTCGCGCATCGGCCTCCTGATGGACATGCCGCTCAAGGATCTCGAGCGCATTCTCTATTTCGAGTCCTATGTCGTCATCGAGCCGGGCCTGACGCCTCTCAAGGACCGTCAGATCCTGTCCGAGGAAGAGTATGTCCGCTGCCAGGAAGAGTATGGCGCTGACACCTTCACGGCGATGATCGGCGCGGAAGCCATCCGCGAGATGCTGCGCGCGCTCGACCTTGACCAGATCAACGCCGATCTCAAGCATGAGATCGCGACGACGACGTCGGAGCTGAAGCCCAAGAAGCTGATGAAGCGCCTCAAGATCATCGAGGCGTTCCAGCAGTCCGGCAACAAGCCGGAATGGATGGTCATGACCATCATTCCGGTGATCCCGCCCGATCTGCGCCCGCTGGTGCCGCTCGATGGCGGCCGCTTCGCGACCTCCGACCTGAACGACCTCTATCGCCGCGTCATCAACCGCAACAACCGCCTGAAGCGGCTGATCGAATTGCGCGCACCCGACATCATCATCCGCAACGAGAAGCGGATGCTGCAGGAATCGGTCGATGCGCTGTTCGATAACGGTCGCCGTGGCCGCGTCATCACGGGCGCCAACAAGCGCCCGCTGAAGTCGCTCGCCGACATGCTGAAGGGCAAGCAGGGCCGCTTCCGCCAGAACCTGCTCGGCAAGCGCGTCGACTACTCGGGCCGTTCGGTCATCGTGGTCGGCCCGGAGATGAAGCTGCACCAGTGCGGGCTGCCCAAGAAGATGGCGCTCGAGCTGTTCAAGCCGTTCATCTATGCGCGCCTCGACGCCAAGGGCTACTCGACCACGGTCAAGCAGGCCAAGAAGCTGGTCGAGAAGGAGAAGCCCGAGGTCTGGGACATCCTGGACGAGGTCATCCGCGAGCATCCGGTGCTGCTGAACCGCGCCCCGACGCTGCACAGGCTCGGCATCCAGGCCTTCGAGCCGGTGCTGATCGAAGGCAAGGCGATCCAGCTTCACCCGCTGGTCTGCGCTGCCTTCAACGCCGACTTCGACGGCGACCAGATGGCCGTGCACGTTCCGCTGTCGCTGGAAGCGCAGCTGGAAGCGCGCGTCCTGATGATGTCGACCAACAACATCCTGCACCCGGCCAACGGTCTTCCGATCATCGTGCCGTCGCAGGACATCGTGCTCGGCCTCTACTACCTCTCGATCGTCTCTGACGGCGAGCCGGGCCAGGGCAAGATCTTCGGCGACTTCGGCGAGCTCGAATACGCGCTGCACGAGAAGGTCGTGACGCTGCATTCGAAGATCAAATACCGCTGGACCGGCGTCAATCAGGACGGCAAGTCCTACACCAAGATCTACGACACCACGCCTGGCCGCGTCATTCTCTCGACCGCGCTGCCCAAGCACCCGAACATGACCTTCGACGTCAGCAACCGCCTGATGACGAAGAAGGAAATCTCGGGGATGATCGACGCCGTCTATCGCGGCTGCGGTCAGAAGGAATCGGTGATCTTCTGCGACCGCATCATGTCGCTGGGCTTCACCCACGCCTTCAAGGCCGGCATCTCCTTCGGCAAGGACGACATGGTCGTGCCGGAGAACAAGTGGGAGATCGTCGACACCACCCGCGCGCTCGCCAAGGATTACGAGCAGCAGTACCAGGACGGCCTGATCACTCAGGGCGAGAAGTACAACAAGGTCGTCGACGCCTGGGCGAAGTGCTCCGACAAGCTCGCCCAGGAGATGATGGCCCGCATCTCGACCGTGAAGAAGGACGAGAACGGTCGCGATAAGCCGATCAACTCGATCTACATGATGAGCCACTCCGGAGCGCGTGGTTCGCCAGCCCAGATGAAGCAGCTCGCGGCGATGCGCGGCCTGATGGCCAAGCCCTCGGGCGAGATCATCGAGTCGCCGATCATCTCGAACTTCAAGGAAGGCCTCGACGTTCTCGAGTACTTCAACTCGACCCACGGCGCCCGCAAGGGCCTCGCCGATACCGCGCTCAAGACGGCCAACTCCGGCTATCTCACGCGCCGTCTCGTCGACGTGGCGCAGGACGCCATCATCTCCGAGGTCGATTGCGGCTCGGAGAGCGGCATCAAGATGCGCGCCATCATCGACGCGGGTCAGGTCGTCGCTTCGCTCGGCATCCGCATCCTCGGCCGCTCGGCGGCAGAAGATGTCACCGACATCGACGGCAAGGTCCTGGTGCCGAAGGGCACGATGATCGACGAGCACCACATCGAGGCGATCAACGCCGCCGGTGTGCAGGAGGTGAAGATCCGTTCGGTGCTGACCTGCGCCACAAAGAACGGCGTCTGCGCCACCTGCTATGGACGCGATCTTGCTCGCGGCACGCCCGTCAACATGGGCGAGGCCGTCGGTGTCATCGCGGCGCAGTCGATCGGCGAGCCGGGTACGCAGCTCACCATGCGCACCTTCCACATCGGTGGTGCGGCGACGATCGCCGACCAGTCCTTCGTCGAGTCGAACTTCGAAGGCGTGGTCAAGATCCGCAACCGCAACCTCGCCCGGAATTCGGACGGCGACCTGATCGCAATGGCGCGCAACATCGCCGTCGTGATCGTGGGGCCGGACGGCGCCGAGCGCGCGGTTCACCGCGTCCAGTTCGGCTCGAAGCTGCGCATCGACGAAGGCGACAAGGTCAAGCGCGGCCAGCGCCTGATCGAGTGGGATCCCTATTCCCGCCCGATCCTGGCCGAGGTCGACGGCTCCGTCGGCTTCGAGGACCTGGTCGACGGCATGTCGATCACCGAGACGACCGACGAAGCGACGGGCATCAACAAGCGCGTCGTCATCGACTGGCGCGGCTCGGCCCGTACGTCCGATCTGCGCCCGGCTCTGACGGTGCATGGCCCGGACGGCAAGATCGCCAAGCTCGCGCGTGGCGGTGAAGCCCGCTACATCCTGCCTGTCGACGGCATCATCTCGGTCGAGCCCGGCTCCCATATCAAGGCGGGTGACGTGCTGGCCCGTGTTTCGACGGACTCCGCCAAGACCCGCGACATCACCGGCGGTCTGCCGCGGGTGGCGGAGCTGTTCGAGGCGCGTCGTCCCAAGGATGCGGCGATCATCGCCGAGAAGGCCGGCGTCATCGGCTTCGGCAAGGACTACAAGAACAAGCGCCGGGTCACGCTGACCCCGCATGACGGTTCCGAGGGGCTCGAGTACCTGATCCCCAAGGGCAAGCACATCCATCTCCAGGACGGCGACGTCGTGGAGACGGGCGACTACATCCTCGATGGCAACCCGGCCCCGCACGACATCCTGGCGATCAAGGGCGTCGAGGAGCTGGCGGCTTATCTGGTGAACGAGATCCAGGAGGTCTATCGCCTCCAGGGCGTGGGCATCAACGACAAGCACATCGAGGTCATCGTCCGGCAGATGCTGCAGAAGATCGAGATCACCGAGTCGGGTGACACCGACATCCTGACCGGTGACCAGGTCGACCGCATCGAGCTGCAGGAGATCAATGCGAAGATGAAGGAGGAGGGCAAGAAGCCCGCTTCCGGCGTCCCCGTGCTGCTCGGCATCACCAAGGCGAGCTTGCAGACCCGCTCCTTCATCTCGGCGGCGTCGTTCCAGGAGACCACCCGCGTCCTCACCGAGGCGGCGGTCAACGGCAAGTACGACACGCTGGAAGGCCTCAAGGAGAACGTCATCGTCGGCTCGCTGATCCCGGCTGGCACCGGCGCGCAGGTCGCCCGTATCAAGCAGGTGGCGACGCGTCGCGACGATCTCATCGTCGGTCAGAAGGCCGATGCGGCGGCGAAGGCGGCGGCCTCAGCGGCCAAGGCGGCAGCTGCAACAGCGGCCGCAGTGGCGGCGGCACTGCCCGCGGCCGAATGACGGCGCACTGACGCTTGATCGTTACGAAATGGCCGCCTCCGGGCGGCCATTTTGCTGTGTGGGGGAGGGCGCTCGACCCGTTGCTGCGGCTGAACACGCTGTTTGGGCCGTGTGCAGGGCGAAGTCGCCAGAATTGGGGTTGACGCGACTCGGGTTGCGAGTCATAAGCGCGCCACTGTCGAAGGTTGTCGGACACGTTTGTCGCTTGCCTCGTTGCGAGCGAATGTCGCGACCGAAACGCCTTCGGAATTCCAGCGTCGATTGACGACATGGTGAGAAGCATGAATGCGGAGCGATCCGTGTTCCTCTGCTGGCGAATGCGCCTGAGGTTTCCCTGCCGGGAGCCGATGGCGCAGTTTCGTTTGTGCCATGGCTTCGCTTGATCTGGGCCGTCGATTTAGAGATTTCCAAACGCTCAGTGGAGCGAGAGGCCAGAATGCCGACAATCAGCCAGCTCATTCGCAAGCCGCGTTCGCCCGTCAAGGCGCGCAACACCGCTCCGGCGCTTGAATCCTGCCCGCAGAAGCGCGGCGTCTGCACGCGCGTTTATACGACGACGCCGAAGAAGCCGAACTCCGCGTTGCGTAAGGTCGCCAAGGTGCGCCTGACCAACGGCTTCGAAGTGATCGGCTATATTCCTGGTGAGGGTCACAACCTCCAGGAGCACTCGGTCGTCATGATCCGCGGCGGCCGCGTCAAGGATTTGCCCGGCGTGCGTTATCACATCCTTCGCGGTGTGCTCGACACGCAGGGCGTGAAGAACCGTAAGCAACGCCGTTCGAAGTACGGCGCCAAGCGTCCGAAGTGAGTTCTGCCAGACTGGCGGGGCGATGAGCCCAAGCCTGTTCGCAGCTTTTAAGATTTGACCGGAGACTAGACGATGTCCCGCCGCCATAGCGCTGAAAAGCGCGAGATCATTCCCGATCCGAAGTTCCACGATATCATCGTGACGAAGTTCATGAATTCGGTGATGTACGAAGGCAAGAAGTCGACCGCCGAGCGGATCGTCTATGGTGCTTTCGAGATCATCGAAGGCAAGCTGAAGAGCGACCCGCTCGCCGTCTTCAAGACTGCGCTCGAGAATGTCGCTCCGGCGATCGAGGTTCGTTCGCGTCGCGTCGGCGGCGCCACCTATCAGGTCCCGGTCGAGGTTCGCACCGAGCGCCGTCAGGCGCTGGCGATCCGCTGGCTGATCACGGCTGCTCGCGGCCGCAACGACAAGACGATGGTCGAGCGGCTCTCCTCGGAGCTGATGGATGCCGCCAACAACCGCGGAAATGCCGTGAAGAAGCGTGAAGACACGCACCGGATGGCGGAAGCCAACCGCGCCTTCTCGCATTATCGCTGGTAACCGTTCGTCAGACTAGGAAAGACAGAGCGCTCCTATGGCACGCACTCATCCCATCGACCGATACCGCAATTTCGGCATCATGGCGCATATCGACGCCGGCAAGACGACGACGACCGAGCGCGTGCTGTATTACACCGGCAAGTCGCACAAGATCGGCGAAGTCCATGACGGCGCCGCCACCATGGACTGGATGGAGCAGGAGCAGGAGCGTGGCATCACGATCACCTCGGCTGCGACCACCTGTCTGTGGCGCGAACATCGCCTGAACATCATCGACACCCCCGGCCACGTCGACTTCACCATTGAAGTCGAGCGTTCGCTGCGCGTGCTCGACGGTGCCGTCTGCGTGCTCGATGGCAACCAGGGCGTTGAGCCCCAGACCGAGACCGTCTGGCGCCAGGCCGACAAATACGACGTGCCGCGCATCGTCTTCGTCAACAAGATGGACAAGATCGGCGCCGATTTCTATCGCTGCGTCCAGGACATCATTGACCGCGTCGCCGGCAAGCCGGTCTGCCTGCAGATCCCGATCGGTGCCGAGTCCGATTTCGTCGGCGTCGTCGACCTGATCAAGATGAAGGCGATCGTCTGGAACGGCGAGGCGCTCGGCGCTTCCTTCGAAGAGAAGGAGATCCCCGCCGATCTCGCCGACAAGGCCGCCGAGTATCGCAACAAGCTCGTTGAAGCCGCCGTCGACATGGACGATGCGGCAATGGAAGCCTATCTCGACGGCACCGAGCCGGATGCGGAGACGCTGCGCAAGCTGATCCGTACCGCGGTGCAGCGTCGCGCCTTCCATCCCGTGCTCTGCGGTTCCGCCTTCAAGAACAAGGGCGTCCAGCCGCTGCTCGACGCCGTCGTCGACTTCCTGCCGTCGCCGGTCGATCGTGGCGAGATCAAGGGCATCGACTTCAAGACCGAGGAAGAGACCGTTCGTCACCCGACGGATGAGGATCCCTTCTCCATGCTCGCCTTCAAGATCATGGACGACCCCTTCGTCGGCACCATCACCTTCTGCCGCGTCTATTCGGGCAAGGTCGAGACCGGCGCGGGCGTCATCAACTCGACCCGCGACAAGAAAGAGCGTGTCGGCCGCATGCTGCTGATGCATGCGAACAACCGCGAAGACATCAAGGAGGCTTTCGCTGGCGACATCGTCGCCCTGGCCGGCCTCAAGGATGTCCGCACCGGTGACACGCTGTGCGACCCCATCAAGGCGGTCATCCTGGAGCGCATGGAATTCCCCGAGCCGGTCATCACGATCGCGATCGAGCCGAAGTCCAAGGCCGACCAGGAGAAGCTTGGCCTGGCGCTGGCGAAGCTTGCCAACGAGGATCCCTCGTTCCGCGTTTCGACCGACCAGGAGAGCGGCCAGACCATTCTCAAGGGCATGGGCGAGCTGCATCTCGACATCAAGGTCGACATCTTGCGCCGGACCTACAAGGTGGACGCCAATATCGGCGCTCCCCAGGTGGCCTATCGCGAGACGATCACCAAGAAGGCCGAGATCGACTACACCCACAAGAAGCAGACCGGCGGTACCGGCCAGTTCGCCCGCGTCAAGCTGGTGATCGAGCCCAACGAAGTCGGCAAGGGCTTCGCCTTCGAGTCGAAGGTCGTCGGTGGTACGGTTCCTAAGGAATACATCCCCGGCGTCGAAAAGGGCCTGAACTCGGTCATCGGCTCTGGCGTGATCGCCGGCTTCCCGGTCGTTGACGTCAAGGTCACGCTGGTCGACGGCGCCTTCCACGAGGTCGACTCCTCGGCTCTGGCCTTCGAAATCGCCTCGCGCGCCGCTTTGCGTGAAGGTCTGCAGAAGGGCGGCTCCGTGCTGCTCGAGCCGATCATGAAGGTCGAGGTGGTGACCCCGGAAGACTATACCGGTTCGGTCATCGGCGATCTGAATTCGCGTCGCGGCCAGATCCAGGGCCAGGACATGCGCGGCAACGCGGTCGTCGTCAACGCGATGGTCCCGCTCGCCAACATGTTCGGCTACGTCAACCAGCTGCGTTCGTTCAGCCAGGGACGCGCCAACTACACGATGCAGTTCGACCACTACGAGCAAGTGCCTTCGGCGGTCGCCGCCGAGGTCCAGGCCAAGTACGCCTGAACCGACAAAACTATTCGCTGAACATTGAAAACGACCTGACGGACGGAGGCTACGATGGCCAAAGAGAAATTCGCGCGCACGAAGCCGCATTGCAACATTGGAACGATTGGTCACGTTGACCATGGCAAGACGTCTTTGACGGCCGCGATCACGAAGGTTCTGGCCGAGTCGGGCGGAGCCACGTTCACGGCGTATGACCAGATTGACAAGGCTCCGGAAGAGAAGGCTCGCGGCATCACGATCTCGACCGCTCACGTCGAGTACGAGACGGTTGCGCGCCACTATGCCCACGTCGACTGCCCCGGCCACGCCGACTATGTGAAGAACATGATCACGGGCGCGGCGCAGATGGACGGCGCGATCCTGGTTGTGTCGGCTGCCGACGGCCCGATGCCGCAGACCCGCGAGCACATCCTGCTGGCGCGCCAGGTCGGCGTTCCCGCGCTGGTTGTGTTCATGAACAAGGTCGACCTGGTCGACGACGCCGAGCTGCTCGAGCTGGTCGAGATGGAGATCCGCGAGCTTCTGTCGAAGTACGACTTCCCGGGCGACGACATCCCGATCACCAAGGGTTCGGCGAAGGTTGCGCTGGACAATGGCGACAAGACGATCGGCCATGACGCGGTGCTCGCGCTGATGAAGACGGTCGACGAGTACATCCCGCAGCCGGCGCGTCCGCTGGACCTGCCGTTCCTGATGCCGGTCGAGGACGTGTTCTCGATTTCGGGTCGCGGCACGGTTGTGACGGGTCGCGTCGAGCGCGGCATCGTCAAGGTCGGCGAGGAAATCGAGATCGTCGGCCTGAAGGACACGGTCAAGACGACGGTGACGGGCGTCGAGATGTTCCGCAAGCTGCTCGACCAGGGCCAGGCGGGCGACAACATCGGCGCGCTGCTGCGCGGCACGAAGCGCGAGGACGTCGAGCGCGGGCAGATCCTGTGCAAGCCGGGTTCGGTGAAGCCGCACACCAAGTTCAAGGCCGAGGCCTACATCCTGACGAAGGAGGAGGGCGGTCGTCATACCCCGTTCTTCACCAACTACCGCCCGCAGTTCTACTTCCGCACGACGGACGTGACCGGCGTGGTGCACCTGCCTGAGGGCACCGAGATGGTGATGCCTGGCGACAACATCGCCATGGAAGTGCACCTGATCGTGCCGATCGCGATGGAGGAGAAGCTGCGCTTCGCCATCCGCGAAGGCGGCCGCACCGTCGGTGCAGGCGTCGTCGCAAGCATCATCGCGTAACGCGTTTTCGTGAGGGCGAAGGCCCTACCGGGCCTTTGCCTTTTCACGTCACGGAGAACACAAGACCATGAACGGTCAGAACATCCGGATCCGCCTCAAGGCGTTCGACCATCGCATTCTCGACGCTTCGACGCGCGAGATCGTGTCGACGGCCAAGAGGACGGGCGCCCAGGTCCGCGGGCCCATCCCGCTGCCCACGCTCATTGAGAAGTTCACGGTCAACCGCTCGCCGCACATCGACAAGAAGTCGCGCGAGCAGTTTGAGATGCGGACCCACAAGCGGGTTCTCGATATCGTCGACCCGACCCCGCAGACGGTCGACGCCCTGATGAAGCTTGATCTCGCCGCCGGCGTCGACGTCGAAATCAAGTTGTAAGTTGACCATGGTCCAGACGACGATCCGATACTCCCGTCGTCTGGCCATGTTCTGATCTTTAGCCGGGTCCTCTGTCTCCTGCGTTTTGGCAGGATGAACATGACCCCAAGGGAAGGTATGCACCGATGCGTTCCGGTGTGATTGCACAGAAAGTCGGGATGACCCGCATCTTCACGGATGCCGGCGAACATATCCCGGTCACCGTGCTGAAGCTCGATAACTGTCAGGTTGTCGCGCATCGTACGGTTGAGAAGAACGGCTATGTCGCCGTTCAGCTTGGGTCGGGCTTGGCCAAGGTCAAGAACGTCTCGAAGGCTGAGCGTGGCCATTTCGCCGTCGCCAAGGTCGAGCCCAAGCGCAAGATCGTCGAGTTCCGCGTCAGCGACGACGCGTTGATCCCGGTCGGCGCCGAGCTGACGGCTGACCACTTCGTCGTCGGCCAGTTCGTCGATGTCAGCGGCACGACCATCGGCAAGGGTTTCGCCGGCGGCATGAAGCGCTGGAACTTCGGCGGCCTTCGCGCCACGCACGGTGTTTCGGTCTCGCATCGCTCGATCGGTTCGACCGGTGGCCGTCAGGACCCGGGCAAGACCTTCAAGAACAAGAAGATGCCGGGCCATCTCGGCGCCGAGCGCGTCACCACGCAGAACCTGCGCGTCGTCCAGACGGATGTCGCGCGCGGCCTGATCCTGGTCGAGGGTGCGGTTCCCGGTCATGCCGGTGGCTGGATCCACGTCCGCGACGCCGTCAAGCGTGCGCTGCCCAAGGATGCGCCCCTGCCGGGCAAGTTCAAGGTTGCCGGCGGCGAAACGCAGGCTCCCGCGACTGAGACCGTTGAGGAGAACGCGTGATGAAGCTCGATATCACCACCCTCGAAGGCGGCTCTGCCGGCTCCGTCGAATTGTCGGATGCGATCTTCGGCCTTGAGCCGCGCGCCGACATCCTCGCCCGTATGGTGCGCTATCAGCTCGCCAAGCGCCGCGCTGGGACGCACAAGTCCAAGGGCCGCTCGGAAGTCGATCGCACCCGCAAGAAGATCTATAAGCAGAAGGGCACTGGCGGCGCTCGCCACGGCGCGGCTTCGGCCCCGCAGTTCCGCGGCGGCGGCAAGGCCTTCGGCCCGATCGTGCGCGACCATGCGCATGATCTGCCCAAGAAGGTGCGCGCTCTGGCTCTTCGTCATGCGCTCTCGGCCAAGGCCAAGGGTTCCGAGATCATCATCATCGATGATGCCAAGCTCTCGGAGCCCAAGACCAAGCTTCTGCTCGGCCATTTCAGCAAGCTGGACCTGTCCAGCGTGCTGGTGATCGGCGGCGCCGAGATCGACGTGAACTTCGGCCTGGCCGCGCGTTCGATCCCGAATGTCGACGTCCTGCCGATCCAGGGCATCAACGTTTATGACATCCTGCGTCGCGACAAGCTCGTCTTGACCCGCGCGGCTGTCGATGCGCTGGAGGCGCGCTTCAAATGAGCCAGGCTGCAAAGAATCTGGATCCGCGCCACTACGACGTCATTCGTAGCCCGGTGATCACCGAGAAGGCGACGATGCTCTCTGAGCATAACAAGGTCGTCTTCGAGGTCTCCAAGACTGCGACCAAGCCGCAGATCAAGGCCGCGATCGAAAAGCTGTTCGACGTCAAGGTGAAGAGCGTGAACACGCTCGTCACCGAAGGGAAGATCAAGGTCTTCCGTGGCCGCCTCGGCCAGCGTTCGGACGTCAAGAAGGCAATCGTGACGCTCGAAGATGGTCATTCCATCGACGTGACCACGGGTCTGTGAAGGGAGGATCTGCATCATGGCTTTGAAGAGTTTCAAGCCGACCACGCCGAGCCTTCGCCAGCTCGTGATCGTCGACCGCAGCGAGCTCTATAAGGGCAAGCCGCTCAAGGTGCTGACCGAGGGCAAGTCGTCCTCGGGCGGCCGCAACAACCTCGGCCGCATCACCGTCCGCTTCCGCGGCGGTGGTCACAAGCGCACGCTGCGCCTGATCGACTTCAAGCGTCGTGGCAAGGACGGCATTCCGGCCGTGGTGGAACGGATCGAATACGATCCCAACCGCACCGCCTTCATCGCGCTGATCAAGTACAGCGACGGCGAGCAGGCGTATATCCTGGCCCCGCAGCGCCTCGCCGTCGGTGACAGCGTGATCTCGGGTCCGTCGGTCGACGTCAAGCCCGGCAACGCTGCCCCGATGGGTACGCTGCCGATCGGCACCATCGTCCACAATGTCGAGCTCAAGATCGGCAAGGGCGGGGCGCTGGCGCGGTCTGCGGGCAACTACGCCCAGATCGTCGGTCGCGACCAAGGCTACGTCATCGTCCGTCTGAACTCGGGCGAGCAGCGCCTGATCAGCGGCCTGTGCTATGCGACTGTGGGCGCGGTTTCGAACCCCGACCACATGAACCGGAATGATGGCAAGGCAGGGCGCTCGCGCTGGCTCGGTCGTCGTCCGCATAACCGCGGCGTCTCGATGAACCCTGTCGACCATCCCCATGGCGGCGGCGAAGGCCGCACCTCCGGTGGTCGTCACCCGGTCACCCCCTGGGGCAAGCCGACCAAGGGTAAGAAGACCCGCTCGAACAAGCGGACCGATACGTTCATCGTGTCGAGCCGTCACGCCCGCAAGAAGAAGAACTGAGGTCCGTCATGGCGCGTTCGCTTTGGAAAGGTCCGTTTGTCGACGGATACCTTCTGAAAAAGGCCGAGGTTGCCCGTTCGGCGGCCCGGTCTGAGGTCATCAAGATCTGGAGCCGTCGCTCCACGATCCTTCCGCAGTTCGTCGGTCTGACGTTCGGCGTCTACAACGGCCACAAGCATGTGCCGGTGTCCGTGTCCGAGGAGATGGTGGGCCACAAGTTCGGCGAGTTCTCGCCGACGCGCACCTTCCACGGCCACGCTGCCGACAAGAAGGCGAAGAGGAAGTAAGCCATGGGAAAAGCATCCTTCCCCCGTGCGCTGCCTGACAACGAAGCCGTTGCGATTGCTCGCAACCTTCGCGTCAGCCCGCAGAAGCTCAACCTCCTCGCCCAGCTGATCCGTGGCAAGAAGGTCTCGACCGCGCTCGCCGACCTCGAATTCTCGCGCAAGCGGATTTCGCTGGACGTGCGCAAGTGCCTCCAGAGCGCGATTGCGAACGCCGAGAACAACCATGATCTCGACGTCGATGATCTCGTCGTGGCGCAGGCCTTCGTCGGCAAGGCGCTGGTCATGAAGCGTTTCCACGCTCGCGCCCGCGGCCGTGGCGCCCGCATCCTGAAGCCCTTCGCCAACATCACGATCGTGGTGCGCGAAGTCGCGGCGGCCAAGGCCTGAGGAGAGAACGATGGGTCAGAAAATCAATCCGATCGGGCTTCGCCTCGGCATCAACCGCACCTGGGATTCGCGCTGGTTCGCGCAGAAGGGCGAGTACGGCAAGCTTCTGCATGAGGACATGGCGATCCGCGCCGCCCTCATGAAGCTGCTGAAGCAGGCTGCGATCTCCAAGATCATCATCGAGCGTCCGCACAAGAAGTGCCGCGTCACCATTCACTCGGCGCGTCCGGGCGTGGTGATCGGCAAAAAGGGCGCCGATATCGAGAAGCTGCGCAAGACGGTGATGACGCTCACCAAGGCCGATGTTGCCATCAACATCGTCGAGGTGCGCAAGCCCGAGATCGACGCGACCCTGGTCGCCGATTCGATCGCGCAGCAGCTCGAGCGCCGCGTCGCGTTCCGTCGTGCCATGAAGCGGGCCGTTCAGTCGGCCATGCGTCTGGGCGCCGAGGGCATCCGCATCAACTGCTCGGGCCGTCTCGGCGGCGCCGAAATCGCGCGTCTGGAATGGTATCGCGAAGGTCGCGTGCCGCTGCACACGCTGCGCGCCGATGTGGATTATGGTGTGGCGACTGCCTTCACCACCTACGGCACGTGCGGCATCAAGGTCTGGATCTTCAAGGGCGAGATCCTCGAACACGACCCGATGGCCCAGGACAAGCGCATGGCCGATGAGGGCAGCCGTTCCGGCGGTGGCCATCGTCGTGACCACGCCGCGTAAGGCTGATCGAGAAGAGCCATGTTGCAACCAAAGAAGACTAAGTTCCGCAAGCAGTTCAAGGGGCGCATTTCCGGCGTCGCCAAGGGCGGCACGGATCTGAATTTCGGCCAGTTCGGCCTCAAGGCACTGATGCCGGAACGCGTCACCGCACGCCAGATCGAGGCGGCTCGCCGCGCGATTACGCGTGCCATGAAGCGCGCCGGCCGTGTCTGGATCCGGATTTTCCCGGACGTGCCGGTTTCGAAGAAGCCGACCGAAGTCCGCATGGGCAAGGGCAAGGGCGCGCCTGAATTCTGGGCAGCCAAGGTCAAGCCGGGCCGGATCATGTTCGAGATCGACGGCGTGCCGGAAGAGACCGCGCGCGAGGCCATGCGCCTCGGCGCAGCCAAGCTGCCGATCAAGACCCGCTTCATCCAACGCATCGCCGAGTAAGGGAGGACGACATGAAGACCGCAAAACGCCTGTCCGACCTGAAGGTCATGAGCGTGGACCTGCTGCAGGACGAGCTCCTGAAGCTGAAGAAGGAGCAGTTCAACCTGCGTTTCCAACGCGCCACCGGCCAGCTCGAGAACACCGCTCGGGTCACCGAAGTGCGCAAGGACATCGCCCGCATCAAAACACTGCAGCGGTCCAAGACCGCCGCAGTGAGCGCCTGAGGAGTTTGAGACATGCCGAAGCGCGTGCTGCAGGGCGTCGTCGTCAGCGACAAGCAAAATAAAACAGTTGTGGTGAAGGTCGAGCGGCGCTATACGCACCCGCTCCTCAAGAAGACCGTTCGCCGCACGAAAAACTATCATGCCCACGACGAGGCTCAGGTCTCGAAGGTTGGCGACCAGGTCTGGATCGAGGAGTCCAAGCCCATTTCCAAGCTGAAAAGCTGGGTTGTGCTCGACAACGCTCCCAAGGCGTAAGTCAAATTTGAGGCCAGGGGGCGATCGACCCCCGTCAGTCGTAGTCCCGGCGGCGCTAATGCCTGCCGGGAAACCGCGCTGATATGCATATGGAAGGATCAAGGCCATGATCCAGGTGCAGACTAATCTCGAGGTCGCGGATAACTCCGGCGCCCGTCGTGTGATGTGCATCAAGGTTCTCGGCGGGTCGAAGCGGCGTTACGCCCGCATTGGCGACATCATTGTCGTTTCGATCAAGGAAGCCATTCCCCGCGGCCGCGTGAAGAAGGGCGACGTCATGAAGGCGGTCGTCGTTCGCACCGCCAAGGACGTCAAGCGCGCCGATGGTTCGGTGATTCGGTTCGACCGCAATGCGGCCGTTCTGATCAACAACCAGAAGGAGCCTGTCGGCACCCGTATCTTCGGACCGGTTCCGCGCGAACTTCGCGCCAAGAACCACATGAAGATCATCTCGCTTGCGCCAGAGGTGCTGTAATGGCTGCAAAGATCAAGAAGGGCGACAAGGTCGTCGTGCTGGCCGGCCGCGATAAGGGCAAGGCTGGCGAAGTGCTCCAGGTTATCCCGAAGGATGCCCGCGCCGTGGTGCGTGGCGTCATGATGGTCAAGAAGCACACCAAGGCTTCTGCCCAGTCGGAAGGCGGCATCATCTCCAAGGAAGCCACCATCGACCTGTCGAACCTCGCCGTGGCCGATCCCAAGGATGGCAAGCCGACCCGCGTCGGTTTCAAAGTTCTGGACGACGGTCGCAAGGTCCGTTTCGCCAAGCGTTCGGGGGATCTGATCGATGGCTGAGAATCAGCAGGCGGCTCTCACGCCGCGTATGAAGCAGCATTATGAGGACGTGGTCCGTCCGGCGATGATCGCCGAGTTCGGCTACAAGAACGCCATGGAAGTGCCGACCATCGAGAAGGTCGTCATCAACATGGGCGTCGGTGAAGCGACGGCCGACCGCAAGAAGGTCGACAATGCTGCCGGCGATCTCGCCCTCATCGCCGGCCAGCGGCCGGTCATCACCAAGTCCCGCCTCGCCATCGCTGGCTTCAAGCTGCGCGAGAACATGGCGGTCGGCTGCAAGGTCACGCTGCGCAAGACCAAGATGTTCGAGTTCGTCGACCGGCTCGTCACCATCGCCTTGCCCCGCGTGCGCGACTTCCGGGGCCTCAACCCCAAGTCGTTCGACGGGCGCGGCAATTTCGCGCTCGGGATCAAGGAGCACATCGTGTTTCCTGAGATCAACTACGACAAGGTCGACGCCGTGTGGGGCATGGACGTGATCGTCTGCACGACTGCGAAGTCGGACGACGAGGCACGCGCCTTGCTCAAGCACTTCAACTTCCCGTTCCGGCAGTGAGCCTTACCGCTCATACGCGGAAACCAGGAGAGATCGATGGCTAAGAAAAGCTCCGTCGAGAACAACAACCACCGCAAGGCTCTCGTGAAGAAATTCGCGGGCAAGCGCGCGCGGCTTCTCGCGATCGCCAATGACGACAGCCAGTCCATGGACGAGCGTTTTCTCGCTCGCCTCAAGCTGGCTGAACTGCCGCGCAATTCGGCTCCGACCCGGGTGCGTAACCGCTGCGAAGTCACGGGGCGTCCGCGCGCCGTGTACCGCAAGCTGAAGATGTCGCGCATTGCCTTGCGCGAGCTCGGCAACAAGGGGCTGGTTCCCGGCCTCGTCAAGTCGAGCTGGTGAGGAGGACGCATCGTGATCATTGATCCGCTTGGAGATATGCTGACCCGCATCCGCAATGCGCAGATGCGGCGCAAGTCGCGCGTTTCGACGCCTGGTTCGAAGCTCAGGGCCCGTGTGCTCGACGTGCTTCAGACCGAGGGCTACATCCGTGGCTACACCCAGACCGAGTTCGGCAATGGCCGGACCGAGTTCGATATCGAGCTGAAGTACCATGAGGGACAGCCGGTCATCCGGTCGATCTCGCGTGTGTCGAAGCCCGGCCGCCGCGTCTATTCTTCGGTGGAGACGATGCCGCGCGTGGCCGATGGCCTTGGCGTGACCATCATCTCGACGCCGAAGGGTGTGATGCCCGATCATCTTGCCCGCGAGCAGAACGTGGGCGGCGAAGTGCTTTGCAAGGTCTTCTGACCTTCCGCGCCGCTCATTTTCAGGAGAAATCCAATGTCTCGTATCGGTAAGAAGCCTGTTCCGGTTCCCGCTGGCGTCACCGCCAACGTCGCCGGCCAGCTCGTCAAGATCAAGGGCTCGAAGGGGGAACTCTCCTTCGAGGTGCCCGATGACGTCTCGGTCGCCATGGACAACGGCGCCATCGCCGTCCAGCCGCGCTCCCAGACCAAGCGGGCTCGCTCGCTCTGGGGCACGTCACGCGCTCGCGTCGCCAATCTGGTGCTGGGCGTCACCACGGGCTTCGAGAAGAAGCTCGAGATCAACGGCGTCGGCTACAAGGCCGCCGTCAATGGCAAGGTGCTCAAGCTGTCGCTCGGCTACAGCCACGACATCGATTATCCGATCCCGGAAGGTGTCGCGATCGTCACGCCGAAGCCGACCGAAATCGTGATCACCGGCATCGATAAGCAGGTGGTCGGCCAGACCGCCGCCGAGATCCGCGATTATCGCGGCCCCGAGCCCTATAAGGGCAAGGGCGTCAAGTACGCCGGCGAATTCATCTTCCGCAAGGAAGGGAAGAAGAAGTAAGCGCCATGAGCAGCAAGCAGACAGAAAACACTGCGCGCCGTCGGGCTCGCGTCCGTCGCGCCATCAAGGCGGTCGCCAATGGCCGCGCTCGCCTGTCGGTGCACCGCACCGGCAAGCAGATTTATGCCCAGGTCATCGACGACGCGAAGGGGGTCACCCTCGCTTCGGCTTCGTCGCTGGACAAGGACATCCGCGCCGACATCAAGTCGGGCGCGAATGTCGAGGCCGCGACCGCGATCGGCAAGCTGATCGCCGAGCGCGCCGTCAAGGCGGGCGTGAAGGACGTGGTCTTCGATCGCGGCTCCTACATGTATCACGGCCGCGTCAAGGCGCTGGCCGAGGCGGCCCGCGAGGGCGGCCTGAACTTCTGACGCGCATTCCGTTCGGCCGGACACGGCCGGACGAAAGCTGAAGAACTGAGCGTGCTCCTGTCGAGATGTGGAATCCACTCTCGCAGGGCACGCTTCAACGTCGTTCCATCCGGAACGCTCGAGCGAGCGGCGAACGCCTTGGAGCGTCGTCCGCGCAAGTAAGAGGACTGAAATGGCGAGAGAACCTCGTGACCGCGATCGCGAAGAGCGCGATTCGGAATTCGTGGACAAGCTGGTCCACATCAACCGCGTCGCCAAGGTGGTGAAGGGTGGGCGTCGCTTCGGCTTCGCCGCGCTCGTCGTCGTCGGCGACCAGAAGGGCCGCGTCGGCTTCGGCCATGGCAAGGCCCGCGAAGTGCCGGAAGCGATCCGCAAGGCGACTGAAGCCGCCAAGCGTGGTCTCGTCCGCATTCCGCTGCGCGAAGGCCGCACGCTCCATCACGATGTCCAGGGCCGTCACGGCGCCGGCAAGGTCGTGCTGCGCGCTGCCCCGGCCGGTACCGGCATCATCGCCGGCGGTCCGATGCGCGCCGTCTTCGAGGCGGTCGGCATGCAGGACGTGGTGTCGAAGTCACTCGGCTCCTCGAACCCCTACAACCTCGTCCGCGCGACTTTCGACGCGCTGAAGAACGAGGACAGCCCGCGCGGCGTCGCCGCGCGTCGGTCCCTGAAGGTTTCGGCCCTGCAGACGCGTCGTCGCGATGCTGGCACCGATGCCGCGGCCGAAGTCTGAGGGTGGGATCATGGCAAAAGCTGAAACCACCGTCGTCGTCGAGCAGATCGGTAGCCCGATCCGCCGCGAGGCTTCGCAGCGCCAGACCCTGATCGGTCTCGGCCTGAACAAGATCCGCCGGCGCTCGACCCTGGTCGACACGCCCTCCGTGCGTGGCATGATCGACAAGGTCAGGCACCTCGTCCGCGTCATTGACGCGAAGTGAGGGGAATCGTTCGATGAAACTCACAGACATTCGTGACAACGATGGCGCGCACAAGTCGCGCATCCGTGTCGGCCGCGGTATCGGCTCCGGCAAGGGCAAGACCGGCGGGCGCGGCGTCAAGGGCCAGAAGGCTCGTTCCGGCGTGGCGGTCAAGGGCTTTGAAGGCGGCCAGATGCCGCTCTATCGCCGCCTGCCCAAGCGTGGCTTCCACAACCTGTTCTCCAAGGATCTGAACGAGGTCAATCTCGGCCGGATCCAGCAGGCGGTCGAAGCCGGCAAGCTCGACGCCAAGGGCGCGGTCACGATCGAGGCGCTCGTCGCCGCCGGCGTGATCACCCGTCAGGCGACCGACGGCGTCAAGATCCTGGGCGTCGGCGAACTCAAGGCGAAGCTCGCCTTCGAGGTGGCCGGTGCGTCGAAGTCGGCGGTTGCCGCTATCGAGAAGGCCGGCGGTTCGGTGAAGATCCTGGCGCCTGCGAAGATCCTGGCGCCTGCCGCTTCACAGGCGTGAGCCAAGCTCTTACATGAGCGTTTGCGAACGGCGGCCGGGCCCGAAGCCCAGGCCGCCGTTTGACTGTTTATGATACCATCCAAGGACCGGACGCATGGCATCGGCGGCTGAACAGCTTGCTTCAAACCTGAATTTCGGCGCGTTCGCCAAGGCGGATGAGCTGAAGAAACGCATCTGGTTCACGCTCGGCGCGCTGATCATCTACCGGCTCGGCACCTATATCCCGCTGCCCGGCATGAATCCCGACGCCGTCTCGGACCTGTTCAAGCAGTCGCAGTCCGGCGTGCTTGGCCTGTTCAACATGTTTTCCGGCGGCGCGGTCGGCCGGCTTGCGATCTTCGCGCTTGCGATCATGCCGTACATCTCGGCCTCGATCATCGTGCAGCTGCTCTCCAGCGTGATCCCGACCTTCGAGGCGCTGAAGAAGGAAGGCGAGCAGGGCCGCAAGGTCCTGAACCAGTACACCCGCTACCTGACGCTGGTTCTCGCGGTCTTCCAGGCTTATGGCATCGGCGTCGGCCTGCAGGGCTCGGGCAATCTCGTGCTGGAGCCGGGCCCGTTCTTCCTGCTCTCGACCACGATCACGCTGGTCGGCGGCACGATGTTCCTGCTCTGGCTCGGCGAGCAGATCACCAGCCGCGGCATCGGCAACGGCACCTCGATGATCATCTTCTCGGGCATCATCGCCGAATTCCCGTCGCAGCTCGCCCAGACCCTCGAACTCGGCCGTCAGGGCGCGATCTCGACCGGCCTACTGCTGTTGATCCTGGTGATGGCGATCTGCGTCATCGCCTTCTGCGTCTTCATGGAGCGCGCCCAGCGCCGGCTCCTGATCAACTATCCCAAGCGCCAGGTCGGCAACCGCATGTATGAGGGCCAGACCTCGTTCCTGCCGCTGAAGCTCAACACGGCCGGCGTGATTCCGCCGATCTTCGCCTCCTCGCTGCTGCTGCTGCCGACCACGATCGCGAGCTTCTCGCAGGCTTCGGGCGGCACGGGCTTTCTGTCGGTGATCGCGACCTATCTGGCCCATGGCCGGCCGCTGTTCATGTTCCTCTATGCGGCGCTGATCATCTTCTTCTGCTTCTTCTACACCGCGATCGTGTTCAATCCGGTGGAGACAGCCGACAATCTCAAGAAGCATGGCGGCTTCATGCCCGGCATCCGCCCGGGCGAGCGCACCGCCGAGCATATCGACCGCGTGCTGACTCGCATCACGGTGCTCGGAGCCGGCTATTTGACTATCGTCTGCCTTATCCCCGAGATCATGATCACCTATGCCCAGATACCGATCATTCTCCTGGGCGGCACGTCGCTGCTGATCGTGGTGACGACGACGATGGATACCGTGGCGCAGGTTCACGGACATTTGCTGGCCCATCAGTATGAAGGGCTGGTCAAGAAGGCCAAGCTGCGAGGGGCGAAGCGCTGATGCGATTGATTTTCTTGGGGCCGCCGGGGGCGGGTAAGGGCACTCAAGCGGCGCGTATCGTCGAAGCGCACGGCATTCCTCAGCTTTCCACGGGCGACATGCTGCGTGCGGCGGTCACTGCGGGCACGCCGATCGGCATCAAGGCGAAGTCGGTGATGGATTCCGGCGCGCTGGTTTCGGACGATATCGTCATCGGCATCGTCGCCGAGCGAATCGAGCATGCGGATGCCAAGAAGGGATTCATCCTCGATGGCTTCCCGCGCACCCTGGCGCAGGCCGAGGCGCTCGACGCGATGCTGGCGTCCAAAGGGCTCAAGCTCGACAAGGTGCTGGAGCTCAAGGTCGACCAGACCAAGCTCGTCGACCGCATCGTCAAGCGCGCCGAGGAGGCGAGGGCGGCCGGGCAGCCGGTGCGCAAGGACGACGATCCGGAGGTCTTCAAGACCAGGCTCGAGGCCTATAATCGCGATACCGCGGTGGTTGCGCCCTATTACGCCAAGCGCGGGCAACTGACCGATATCGACGGCATGCAACCGATCGACGCCGTGACAGCGGCGATCGAGAAGGCGTTGGCCTGATACCGATTTTTGCTTTGGCACGATTCTTGGTCGCGGCGGGTTGACTCGTTGCGCCCAAGCGACTAACGACCCCACTTCCGGTTTCATGCAGCGATGCCGACACCTTCGCAAGAGGGGACGGCGTCGCGTTTATGCATGTGACCGTTTCAACGCCTCGCAGAGGCCGGCCTCCACCGGCGCGGGGTTATTTTTCACCGCCGGCGCGCCATCGGGCGTCTCGGCCGACATGGAGAAGAGACCATGGCTCGTATCGCGGGCGTTAACATTCCTACTGGCAAGCGCGTCGTCATCGGCTTGCAGTACATCCACGGCATCGGCGCCCAGAAGGCCAAGGAGATCTGCTCCAAGGTCGGCATCGCCGACGAGCGCCGGGTCAACCAGCTGACCGATGCCGAAGTCCTGCAGATCCGCGAGACGATCGACCGCGACTACCTCGTCGAGGGCGATCTGCGCCGTGAAGTCTCGATGAACATCAAGCGCCTGATGGATCTCGGCTGCTATCGCGGCCTGCGCCATCGCCGCTCGTTGCCGGTTCGCGGCCAGCGCCACACACCAACGCCCGTACCCGCAAGGGCAAGGCGAAGCCGATCGCCGGCAAGAAGAAGTGATTTCGGGGCAGTAGGCTTTGGGCAGTAGGCAGTCGTGATCGATTGCCGACTGCCGATTGCCTACTGCCTTTCTACTCCCCAGCGCCTGGCATGACGGGCGCGCTCGAAGGATGAAAGACCTATGGCCAAGGAAGCCCAACGCGTTCGTCGCCGCGAACGTAAGAACATCGTCTCCGGCGTCGCCCATGTGAACGCCTCGTTCAACAACACCATGATCACCATCACCGACGCGCAGGGCAACACGATCTCGTGGTCGTCCGCCGGCACGATGGGCTTCAAGGGCTCGCGCAAGTCGACCCCCTATGCCGCCCAGGTTGCCGCTGAGGACGCCGCCCGCAAGGCAGCCGAGCACGGCATGCGTACGCTGGAAGTCGAAGTCACCGGTCCGGGTTCGGGTCGTGAATCGGCGCTGCGCGCCCTGCAGGCCGCGGGCTTCACCGTGACCTCGATCCGCGACGTGACGCCGATCCCGCATAACGGTTGCCGTCCGCGCAAGCGCCGTCGCGTCTGACGTCTGACCCAAAGCATGATGCCGAAAAACGGGGACCGGTTTTCGGCATCATGTTCTAGCTTTCGGTTCTCTGGCGCCCGCACCGGCGGGCGCCTGTCCGGGGCGGCCCGCCGCCGCCATTGAATTCAAGCACCAGGAGTGCGGTCGTGATCAGCAAGAACTGGCAGGATCTGTCAAAGCCCAACAAGCTCGAAATCAAGGTCGGCGACGACCCGAAGCGTCACGCCACCGTGATCGCCCGCCCGCTGGAGCGCGGCTTCGGCATGACGCTCGGCAATGCGCTGCGTCGCGTGCTGCTGTCCTCGCTCCAGGGCGCGGCCGTCACCGCCGTCCAGATCGACGGCGTGCTGCATGAATTCTCCTCGATCCCCGGCGTGCGCGAGGACGTCACCGACATCGTCCTCAACATCAAGGCGATCGCGGTCAAGATGCAGGGCGAAGGCCCCAAGCGCATGACCCTGCGCAAGACGGGCCCTGGCACCGTCACCGCCGGCGACATCAACACCATCGGCGACGTTTCGATCCTGAACCCCGACCTCGTGCTCTGCACGCTGGACGAGGGCTCCGAGATCCGCATGGAGTTCACCGTCAACACCGGCAAGGGCTATGTCCCCTCCGAGCAGAACCGTCCGGAAGACGCGCCGATCGGCCTGATCCCGGTCGACAGCCTGTATTCGCCGGTCAAGAAGGTCTCCTATCGCGTCGAGAACACCCGCGAGGGCCAGAACCTCGACCGCGACATGCTGACCCTGCAGATCGAGACCAACGGCTCGGTCACCCCTGAGGACGCGCTGGCGCTGGCCGCCCGCATCCTGCAGGACCAGCTCGCCGTCTTCATCACCTTCGAGGAGCCGCGCAAGGAAGAGGCCGTCTCGACCGCGCCGCAGCTGCCCTTCAACCCGGCGCTGCTCAAGAAGGTCGACGAGCTCGAACTGTCCGTGCGTTCGGCGAACTGCCTGAAGAACGACAACATCGTCTATATCGGCGACCTGATCCAGAAGTCGGAGGGCGAGATGCTGCGCACCCCGAACTTCGGCCGCAAGTCGCTGAACGAGATCAAGGAAGTGCTCGCCACCATGGGCCTCCATCTCGGCATGGACGTCACCGGCTGGCCGCCGGAGAACATCGAAGAGCTCGCGAAGCGCTTCGAGGAGCATTACTGAGATTTGGGCAGTCGGCAGTAGGCAATAGGCAGCCGGTCTCCGGCGCCTTTTCCGACTGCCGACTGCCCATTGCCTACTGCCTAAAAACAACCAGACGCTCCGTACCGTGGCACGGCGGGGCGTAATCAACGAAGGAGCCAAACAATGCGTCACGGTTTTCGCGGTCGTCGTTTCAACCGCTCGGTCGAGCATCGCAAGGCGATGTTCGCCAACATGTCCCAGGCCCTGATCAAGCACGAGCAGATCACCACCACGCTGCCGAAGGCCAAGGATCTGCGTCCGGTCGTCGAAAAGCTGATCACGCTCGCCAAGCGCGGCGATCTGCATGCCCGCCGTCAGGCGATCGCGCAGATCAAGGACGTCGCTCTGGTCGGCAAGCTCTTCGCGGTGCTGGGCCCGCGCTACAAGGAGCGCAATGGCGGCTATCTGCGCATCATGAAGGCGGGCTTCCGCTTCGGCGACAACGCTCCGCTCGCCGTGATCGAGTTCGTCGATCGCGATGTCGACGCCAAGGGCAAGGATTCCGGCCCGGTCTTCACGGCGGAAGACGAGGCGGCCTGAGCCGTCTCTCTATCGCAGGCAATTTCGAAAGGGCGGTCTTCGGGCCGCCTTTTTTCGTTTCCATAGGCTGCGTCCGATCCCGTAGCGCGGCGCAATGAGAAGGACAGCGAGGCCATGGCACGAAGCGAGAAAGACAAGATGCTGGCGGGCGAGCTCTACGACGCCGGTGACGCCGAGCTGCAGGCAGCGCTTGCTGCCACCCGGGACTGGTTGGTGCGCTACAATGCGGCGCTCGCGACACCGACGCGAGAGCGCCGTATGCTGCTGGCGGAGCGTTTGGCTGCCGTGGGCGAGGGCAGCACCATCCGCCCGCCTTTTCATTGCGATTATGGCTTCAACATCAGCGTGGGCGCAGGCGTCTTCCTGAACTTCAACTGCGTGATTCTCGATGTCGTCGCTGTGACGATCGGTGACCGGACGCAGATCGGGCCCGGCGTCCAGATCCTGACCGCCGATCATCCGCGCGATCCCGCCCAGCGGGAGGCGGGGCTGGAGTTCGGGCGCCCCGTCACGATCGGCCGCAATGTTTGGATCGGAGGCGGCGCGCTGATCCTGCCCGGCATCACGATCGGCGACGACGCGATCATCGGCGCGGGCAGTGTGGTCACACGCGACGTTGCGGCCGGCGCGACCGTGGTGGGCAATCCGGCGCGGCCACTGCGTTGAGAGGCTGGCTCGCTAAGGACTTGGTGGGGGAACGGCAAACGCGTTTCGTTCCATTGAGGGGTGCGCTAGCCTGCACGAAGGCCTGCCTTACGAGGCTGTATGCTGGGAGTGAAACATGCTGAAGTCGATCGCCTCCATCTCTGCCCTGGCTGCCGTGCTGTCGGTGTCGGCGCCGGCCTTGGCTCAGGACACCTACCCTTCCAAGGCGATCACCATGATCGTGCCCTTCGCGGCGGGCGGCTCGTCGGACGTCATCGCGCGCCTTGTCGGTGACGAGATGGGCCGTGCGCTCGGGCAGCGCATCGTGATGGAGAACATGGGCGGGGCAGGCGGGGCGACCGCCCTGGCGCGTGCCTCCCGCGCCGAGCCGGATGGCTATACGATCGTGATCGGCAATAGCGGCACCAATGCCGCCTCCTATACGATCTATCCCGACCTCAAATACACCAATGCGGATTTCGCACCGATCGGCCTCGTCGCCAAGACCTCGCCGATGATCGCGCTGAAGCTCGATTTCCCGGCCAAGGACCTGATGGAGTTCGTCGCCTATGCCAAGCAGAACCCGGGCAAGGTCAGCCTCGGCCATGCCGGCGTCGGCTCGTCGAATTATCTGATCTGCCGCAATTTCGTGAAGGCGGCTGGTGTCGATGTGGCACTGGTCAGCTATCGCGGCGCGGGGCCGGCGCTGAACGACCTGATGGGCGGGCAGATCGACGGTGTCTGCGATGCGGCGACATCGTTGTACGGCGCGGTCGAAAGCAAGAAGGTGAAGGCCCTGGCGGTGGCGACGCCGGGACGGCTTGCAAGCCTGCCCGATGTTCCGACCTCGAAGGAGGCCGGCCTGCCGGCCTTCGAGGCGCAGGGCTGGAACGCGCTGTTTGCCCCGAAGAACACGCCGCAGCCGATCATCGCCAAGCTGAATGAGGCTTTGAAAACAGCGCTTTCGAGCCAGACGCTGCAAGCTCGATTCAAGGAGCTCTCCTCGGTTCCGCCCACGGCTGATGAGGTGACGCCTGCCTTCGTCGCAGGCTTCGTGCCCGGCGAGATCGAGCGCTACCGGTTGCTGTTGCAGGACAAGTAGCGGGTTCGCTAGCCTGCGCCCTCAGACGCGCTGGGCTGCAAGCTCCGTGGTGATCCAGGCCAGGAAGGCCTGAGCGGCGCGGGACATTGCTCGCTCCGAGGCCGGCACCACGGCAAGGCCGTCCTCGAATGGCAGGAAGCCGCAGGGCGCAACCAGCCTCGCGGTTGCGAGGTCGTCGCGCACCATGCGCTGCTCGACCAGGGCAACGCCGAGCCCGGCCAATGCGGCTTCGATACACAGATGGGTGTGGGGAAAGCGCAGCTCTGCCTCATGCGCCACAGTGAGACCACTCTCCTGCTCCCAGTCCGTCCAGGCCCGGGTGGTGAAGTCGTGTGCGATCCGCGTGGCGTAGGTCAGGCGGCTGCCATCGCGGGCGACGGGGTATCCCGGCGCGCAGACCGGGCCGAAGGCGATGCTGCCGATGCGGATCGCCCGCGCCTGGTCGCGAGCGGGATAGGAGAGGCGATCCCAGGCCAGGACGAGGTCAGCGCCTTGATGGCGGATGTCCCGAGCCGAGGTCATCGACAGACGCACCCGCACCTCCGGATGCAGGCGATAGAAGCCGGCCAGATGCGGCACCAGCCAACGCATCGCGAAGGTCGCGCTGCAGGCGACATGCAGGCTTGGTCCGTGTGCTTCGTGGAGGACACGCAGCCAGCCCTGTTCCAGGTCATCGAGCGCGCCTGCGACCACCTCCTGCAACGCCGCGCCATGCTGGTTGAGGGCAAGCCCCGTGCCCGCCTTGTCGAACAACGGCAAGCCGGCCTGTTCCTGGAGCGACCGCAGTTGCCGGCTCACTGCGCCATGCGTGCGGCCGAGTTCCTCCGCTGCGCGCGTCACCGATCCCAGGCGGGCCGTGGCCTCGAAGGCGCGGAGGGCTGACAGGGGCGGGAGGCGGCGGAGCAATGGCAATCCGTGAGTTTGGCTCACAAATAAGGGAGAACTACTGCATATCCGCACTGTCATCGAGACGCTAGATCATGCGGGAGAGCGGCACTTCCTTTGCCGCTTGGCGCAACGGGCGTGAGACGGTTCCGGGGGAACTCCGGATCCCTCCGTGCTCATGCCTCACAAATGGCTGCTACTCGGCCGGCCTCTGCCGGTTGGTGTGTGAGTGAGGAGGTTTCATGATCGAAAGACAACAGGACGGTAGCGCCGGGGATGCCAATTATGGCGTCATCGGCATGGGCTATGCCGGCTACCGTCAGCCTGAACCCGCCATCGCCGCTCTGCTCGAGCGGGCGCTCGGCACGGCGCGCAGCGTGCTCAATGTCGGGGCAGGGGCGGGCTCCTACGAGCCGCGCGACCGCGAGGTCACCGCGGTCGAGCCTTCGGCCTCGATGCGGGCGCAGCGGCCGCCGGAGCTCACTGCGGCGATCGACGCCGTGGCGGAAAGGCTGCCTTTTCCTGATCGGCATTTCGATGCGGCGATGGCGACCTTCACGGTGCATCAATGGGCGGATCTGGAGGCTGGCTTGCGCGAGATGCGGCGGGTGACGCGCGGGCCGGTCGTGATTTTGTCCTGCGCCCCCGAATTGGTGCAGCGCTTCTGGCTGAACGACTATGCGCCGCTCGTCCTGGCGGCGGAGGCGCGTCGCTATCCGCCTTTGGACCGGATCGCCCTTGCGCTCGGCGGCGGCAGCGTTCACCCCGTAGCGATCCCTTTGATGTGCCGGGACGGTTTCGGCGAGGCCTATTACGGGCGGCCGGAGCGCCTGCTCGAGGATGGCGCGCGCCTGGCGAATTCGGCCTGGAGTTTCGTCGATGCCGCCACCATAGCGCATTATGTCGCGCATCTCGCGCGCGATCTCGGCGACGGCGCGTGGGACAGGCGTCGCGGCCATCTGCGGCGGCAAGAGAGCTATGACGGCTCGCTGCGGATGATCGTCTCGACGCCCTAGCCCGAGCCGAGGCTGCATGGGCGCTGGAAAAACCCGTCGGTGCGGCCTATGTCTCGGCCTGATCGTCAAGGAGAATCCGCATGCCCGCTCGCCGCAGCCTGACCGCCGTCGCCATCGTGACCGCGCTGGCCTGGCCGCAATTCGCTTTGGCGCAGGCCCAGCCGAAACAGGCCCCCGAGACCCGCCAGCAGATCACGCTCTCCTTTGCGCCGATCGTGCGCCAGAGCGTGGCGAGCGTCGTCAACGTCTATGGCGCGCGCGTCGAGAAGCAGCCGCGCAACCCCTTCATGGACGATCCGTTCTTCCGCCGCTTCTTCGGCGATCGCGGTTTTGGCGTGCCGCAGGAGCGCGTGCAGCGCTCGCTCGGCTCCGGCGTCGTGGTCGATGCCTCGGGCCTCGTCGTCACCAACAACCACGTCATCGAGGGCATGAGCGAGGTCAAGGTCGCCTTTGCCGACAAGCGCGAGGTCGAGGCGACGATCCTGCTGCGCGATCCGCGCACCGATCTCGCCGTGCTGAAGCTCAAGGGCGTCAAGGATCTCGCCGCGATCGAGCTCGCCGATTCCGACAAGGTCGAGATCGGCGATATCGTGCTGGCGATCGGCAACCCCTTCGGCGTCGGCCAGACGGTGACTCAAGGCATCATCTCGGCGCTGGCGCGCACGCAGATCGGCGTCGGCGACGCGCAGTCGTTCATCCAGACAGACGCGGCGATCAATCCCGGCAATTCCGGTGGCGCATTGGTCGACATGCAGGGCCGCGTCGTCGGCATCAACACCGCGATCTTCTCGCGCTCGGGCGGCAGCATCGGCATCGGTTTCGCCATCCCCTCCGCCATGGTGCGTGTCGTGGTCGAGAGCGCGCGAGCCGGCGCGACGACGGTGCGCAGGCCCTGGTTCGGAGCCCGCCTCCAGGCCTTGACGGCCGATGTCGCCGACGGGCTTGGTCTTGACCGGCCGGCAGGTTCCGTCGTCGCCAGCGTGGTCGAGAAGGGGCCGGCCGCTGAAGCCGGCCTGCGCCGCTCCGACGTGATCCTGGCGGTCGACGGGGTCGGGGTCGATGATCCCGAGGCCTTCGGCTATCGCTTCGCCACCCGCCCGCTCAACGGCACGACCGGACTGACCGTGCTGCGCGGCGGCAAGCGATTGACGCTCCCGGTCAAGCTGATCCCGGCGCCGGAAACCCGCCCGCGCGACGCCGTCGTGCTGGCGGGGCGCTCGCCCTTGACGGGGCTCACCGTGATGAACCTGTCGCCGGCCGTCTCCGAGGAGCTTTCGATCGACGCCGCGACAGAGGGCGTCGCCGTCAGCGAGATCGAGGAGGGCAGCGTGGCGGCGCGCGTCGGCTTCCAGAAGGGCGACATCATCCAGGCACTCAACGGCGAGCGCATGGCGACGTCGCGGGATATCGAGAACGCCACCAAGGAGCGCAAGCGCGCCTGGGAAGTGACGATCTCGCGCGGCGGCCAGACCGTGACCTCGGTCTTCCCGGGGTGAGCGATCTCTTCGCCGCCTCCGGGCTGGATAAGTCGGGACCGCGCCCGCTCGCCGACCGCCTGCGCCCGACGACGCTGGCGGAGGTCGCAGGGCAGGAGCATCTGACCGGTCATGACGGGGCGCTGACGCGGCTCGTCGCCTCCGGCTCGCTCGGCAGCCTGATCTTCTGGGGCCCGCCCGGCACCGGCAAGACCACCGTCGCGCGCCTGCTCGCCGGGCAGGTCGATCTCGGCTTCGAGCAGATCAGCGCGATCTTCTCCGGCATCGCCGATCTGAAGAAGGTGTTCGAGCTGGCGCGCGGACGCCGGTTCGGCGGCAAGGGCACCTTGCTCTTCGTCGACGAGATCCATCGCTTCAACCGCGCCCAGCTCGATGCTTTCCTGCCCGTGATGGAGGACGGCACGATCACGCTGGTCGGAGCGACCACAGAGAACCCCTCCTTCGCGCTCAACGCCGCGCTTTTGTCGCGCGCCAGGGTTCTGACCTTCAAGTCGCTGGACGAGGGCTCGCTGCTCTTCCTGCTCGGCCGGGCCGAGCTTCTGGAAAATCGGTCCTTGCCGCTGACGCCGGAGGCGCGCCTGGCGCTTGCCCGCTTCGCCGATGGCGACGGGCGCGCGGTGCTGACGCTGGCCGAGGAGCTGTGGCGCGCCGCCAAGCCCGACGAGATCTTCGACGAGGCGGGGCTGGCCGAAGTCATCCAGCGCCGCGCGCCGATCTATGACAAGGCGCAGGACGGTCACTACAATCTGATCTCGGCCCTGCACAAGACGATCCGGGGCTCCGATCCCGACGCGGCATTGTACTATTTCGCCCGCATGCTCGATGCAGGCGAGGATCCGCGCTTCCTGGCGCGGCGGCTGGTCAGGATGGCGGTCGAGGATATCGGCATGGCCGATCCGCAGGCGCTGCTGCATGCGCGTGCCGCCGCGCAGACCTATGAGCAGCTTGGCTCGCCCGAGGGCGAACTCGCGCTCGCCAATACGGTGATCTATCTCGCGACCGCGCCGAAATCGAACGCCGCCTACAAGGCCTATGGCGCGGCTGTGCGGGCAGCCAAGCAGGGCGGCTCGCTGATGCCGCCCAAGACGATCCTCAACGCGCCGACCAAGCTGATGAAGGAAGAAGGCTACGGCGCGGATTATTCCTACGACCACGACGCGCCCGACGCCTTCTCCGGCCAGAACTACTGGCCCGACGCGCTTGGCCGGCAGCGCTTCTACGATCCGCCCGAGCGCGGCTTCGAGCGCGAGATCCGCAAGCGGCTGGAGTATTGGGAGAAGCTGCGGCGGGAGCGGGGGAGTAGGGTGTCATCCCGTGCGCGCTGCGGCACGAAAGTGCTGCTGCGCAGACACGGGACCGCGCGACAAGAGAGCTCCTGTCCTCCCAGTGCGGCCGGCTGCCTTGCCCTGATTGCGATCCCGCATCTGCGCAGCAGCACTGCGTGCCGCAGCGCGTGCGGGATGACACCGCTGCGATTTCGTTTGTGCGCTGCCGCCTCGCGCTCTATGCGAAACGGATGATCTCCACCTTCCTCGTCTTTCTCGGCGCCGGCATCGGCGGCGTGCTGCGGCACGGCGTCAATCTCGCTTCGCTCAAATGGGTCGGCCCCGGCTTTCCCTATGGCACGCTCGCAATCAACATCGTCGGCTCCGGCCTGATGGGCCTGGTCGCGGGCTGGTTCGCCTTCAAGGCTGGCGAGGGCACGCCGCAGGATCTGCGGCTGTTCCTGACCACCGGCATCCTGGGCGGCTTCACCACCTTTTCCGCCTTCTCGCTCGACGCGATCCTGCTCTGGGAGCGGGGCGAAGCGACGCTGGCTGCGGCCTATGTCCTTGGCTCTGTCGTGGTGTCGCTTGCGGCTCTGGTCGGCGGTCTTGCGATCATGCGGGGACTGACATGAGAACCGGAAACAAGGGGCCCGGCGGCCCCAAGAATGGCGGCCCCAAGGGCAGCGGACCGAAGCGCGGCGGCAGGCCACCGGCCTCGGGCGCGCCCAGGGGGCCAGCAGCAAAGGGCAAGCGCCCGAGCCATGATGCGCGCCGCTCGGCGCGGGCTTCGGCCAGGCCTCGGCCGGAGCAGGAGGAGGGCGTCGTGCGCACCGAGCCGACGCGCAACCCGGCTCCTCATCATCCTGTGCCGCGCGCGGCCGGCCCGCGCAAGCCTGCGGCGCCACGCAAAGCGCCGGTGACGGATGCGCCGACGCGCGCCGAGGTCAAGGCCGAGACGGCGCAGGTGCTCGCCACCGGCGTGCAGCAGCTCGTGGTGACGGCGGACGAGAACGAGATGCGGATCGACCGCTTTCTGGAAAACCGGTTTCCGCAGCTCTCCTTCAGCCATATCCAGCGCATCGTTCGGAAGGGCGAATTGCGCGTCAACGGCAAGCGCGCCGACAGCAAGGACCGGCTCGAAGAGGGCCAGACCGTGCGCATCCCGCCGCTCAAGCTCGAGCCGCAGGAGCAGCGGCCGCGCTCGCTCAAGGCCGATGACGACACGCTCGGCTTCCTGCGCTCGATCACGCTTTACGAGGATGACGACGTCATCGTGCTGAACAAGCCGGCTGGGCTCGCCGTGCAAGGCGGCTCGGGCACCACGCGCCATGTCGACCAGATGCTCGACGCGATGATGGGCAAGGACGGCCAGAAGCCGCGCCTGGTGCACCGGCTCGACAAGGACACCGCCGGCTGCCTCGTCATCGCCAAATCGCGCTTTGCCGCGGCGACTTTGGCCAAGACCTTCCGGTCGCGTTCGGCACGCAAAGTCTATTGGGCGCTGGTCGCCGGCGTGCCGCGCGTACGCCAGGGCCGGATCTCGACCTATCTCGCCCGCGAGGAGGCTTATGACGGCGATCAGCGCATGGCGGTCGCCAAGCATGGCGACGACGGCGCGATGCATGCCGTGACCTATTACGCCGTGGTCGAGACCGCGGCGCAGAAGCTCGGCTGGCTCTCGCTGAAACCGGTGACGGGCCGCACCCACCAATTGCGCGCCCATGCCGCCCATATCGGCCACCCGATCGTCGGCGACCCGAAATACTTCAACATCAAGAACTGGGAACTGCCCGGCGGCATCCAGAACAAGCTGCATCTGCTGGCGCGGCGCATCGTGCTGCCGCATCCGCGCGGCAAGGGCACGATCGATGTCAGCGCGCCGCTACCACCGCATATGCGCCAGTCCTGGAACCTGCTCGGCTTCGAGGATGAGCGCTACGATCCGATCGTCGACGCGCCCGACGAGTAGGGGGCAGGCCATGTTTCGTTCGAGGCGCTGACGGAGCGTAAGAGAACAGTTGCAGAACAAACGGGGTTGTGTTCTAGTTCTGTTCCCATCACTCTTACGCAGGTGCTCCGATGATGCGTTTCGCCGTTCTCTTCACTGGCCTGTCTCTGTCCCTTTGCGTCGCGGCTCCGGCCGGTGCGCAGACACCCGCGCCGCGCCAGGCGGCTTCGGCCGCGTCCACCCCTGATGATCCCGTGCCGCGCGAAGCCCGCGCCAAGGCGCGCCGGGAATGCCTTGCCGACAATGTCGCGCTCTCGGGCGATGATTTGCGCGCGGCGATGCGCGACTGCCTCCAGGCCAAATTTCCCGGCGTGCAGCTTTATGCTCGCGACGGGGTGACGCGCGACGGCAAACCGACCGCGGCTTCAGCCCGCGCCGCCTGCAAGGAGGAGGTCGACGGCCGCAAGCTCGAAGGCTCAACCCGCACGGCCGCGCTCGTCGCCTGCTTCAATGACAAACGTCCCGATCTCGCCCAGCGTGCGGCCTGCCGCAAGGATGCGCGCGGGAAGGGGCTCGACGGCGATGATCTGCGCAAGGCGGTCGACAGCTGCGCCCGCGAGGCCAAGTCCGGCGCGCCGCAGACCCCGGCTGCGACGCGATCCTGAAGCGGCGGCGTTGCCCGCTCACAACACGGCATGACGCCGGCTGAAACTGGTTGGCAGTCTTAGGCGTCATGCTCTTAGAGGTTGTTATGAGCCATGGGGTCGATTTGACGCTGGCGATTTTGCGCGAATGCCAGGAGTTCGAGGACGCAAGCCTTCCGGCTTGCTACGAAGAACGACGCCGCAGTCGCGCAAAAGCGCCGCGCCCTGCGGGTGAGGTGAAAACGGCGGAGCTGCAGCGTCGCATCGCTTGCCGATACCGAGGGTATCGCCTGCGCAATGCTCCTCCCATCTCCGCCGTTTTGACCTCATCAAATCCTTCCCATGGTCCATAACAACCTCTAAACCCGCGCCATGGATCTCGTTATTTTCGACCTCGACGGCACGCTGATCGATTCCGAGAAGATCATTCTGGAATCGCAGTTTGAAACCTTCGCACGCTGCGGTTTCACGCATCCGGGCCGGGAGGCCGGGTTGGGCGTGATCGGGCTGACGCTCGATATTGCGCTGATGCGCCTTGCCGGCCTGACTGAGCCCGATGATGCGCTGACCGCGACCTATCGGGAGGTGTTCGGACGGATGCGGCGTGAGGCCGAAAGCGGCGATCCGGCGCTGGACGAGCCGCTCTTTCCCGGTGTCGCCGCGATGCTGGTGGATCTGGCGGCGAGGCCCGGCCTCAAACTCGGCATCGCCACCGGCAAGTCGCGGCGCGGCGCCGACTACATCGTCGCCCGGCATGGCTGGGAAGGGCTCTTCGCCACGATCCAGACGGCCGATGACGCGCCTTCCAAGCCGCATCCCGGCATGATCCTGCGGGCGTTGACCGAGACGGGCGCGCGCGCCGAACGCAGCGCCATGGTGGGCGATTCGTCTTTCGACATGGAAATGGCCCTGGCGGCCGGCGTCGCACCGGTCGCGGTGTCCTGGGGGTTCCAGCCGGTGGCGGGCCTCATGGCGCTGGGGGTGCGTCACAGCCTCACCCATGCCGGCGAGCTACCTGGCCTGCTTGATGCCTTGGTGAACGAGTCGGCCTGAGCCACGCGCCGCTCTTGCCTGCCGTTGCGTTGACGCTACGGTAGCCTTCGGGGGCGAGCATGGTCGAATCTGTGTTTCGTGGGGCGGCTTGTGCCGCGATGTTCGCGCTGACGTTCGGGCTCGGCGGCTGCGGTACGATTGAGCTCATCCAGGATCCCGCTGTCGCGCGCATTCGCGTCGGCATCGACGATGCCAAGGCGCTGCCCGCCAAGAAGGTCGCGCCTTATGTCGTCGGCTATGCGCTGCTCTCGCTCGCAGCTTATGACGATGCGCTCTATGGCGTTGGGGACAGGCCGGCGGGCAAGACCAGCCCGCGGACGGTGACGGCGCTCGAATCCGAGGATGGCGACTTCCAGCGTCGCGCCCAGCCCTGGGTCGAGCCCTGGGTTCTGGCGGGGAAGCTGATCAACCAGTGCGACGATCATGCCGGAGCCCGGCGCGATTTCGGCTATGGCGGTCGCAAGGGCTCCTGCCTCGAAAGCGATTCACCGCGAGGACGCATCCTCGACGGGCTCGGCCTGCAGATCTGGACGCATGGCCGCCCGGATTCGTCCTTCTGTCGTGCCGTGGTGCTGGCCTTTCGCGGCACGGACCGCAAGCAGAGGGATGACTGGTATTCGAATTTCCGCTGGGTGACACGTGGCCTGCAGCTCTACGACCAGTATGAGCAGGTGCAGGATCATATTGGCCCGATCATCGAGCGGCTGAAGCGCTTTCCCTGTTATCGCCCCGGCCGCACCGAGATCCTCGCCGTCGGCCATTCGCTCGGTGGCGGGCTGGCGCAGCAGGCTGCCTATCGCGACGGCCGTGTCCGGCGCGTCTTTGCCTTCGATCCCAGTTTCGTCACCGGTTATTACGATCTCGATCCGAAGGAGCGGGACAACAACGCCAAGGGCCTGAAGATCGAGCGCGTCTACGAGCATGGCGAAATTCTGGCCTATCCGCGCCTGCTGCTGCGCAACATCTATCCGCCTTCGGCCTGTGATCCTCAGATCAGGCATATCCGCTTCAATCTGATCGAGGGCGGCTCGATCGTCGCGCAGCATTCGCTCCAGACGCTGACCGACCGTCTCCTGACCCTGGCCGAGGGCAAGGCGGGACGCCCCGACGATGACAGCTTCCTGCCGGTCTCGCCGCTTGCACGCGGTCATAGCGGCAACTGCCTGCCGGCCGACGCGATTGCTCGTGCCGGGTCGTGAGCCGGCGCTGATCGTAACGTCTGCGCAACCACGTCGGATTAGCTCTGTTTAACCTGAATAATCGTTCAGATTTGGGCGTTAACCACCTGCTGGGGGGTGGGGATCCATGGTGTTCCTGCAACAGGAACATACCGGCGCAAAACAAAGCCGGACGAGGATTGAACAATGATTGGTCATGAGCTTCGTGAATTCGTCGATCGCGTGATGGATCATCACGCGATCGACGATGAAGACGTCAAGATGCTTCAGCGCGAGATCTTGATCGATGTCGTGATGACACGCGATATCATCGATGTGCTGGTCGCGCTCGATCGGGCGGTGCCTGAGGCCTGCGCGGCTTTCGCCGATTACCTGGTCACGCTGACCGTCGACTACGCCGTCTGGGAAAGCCGCCCGACGGGGATCATCGACCGTGACAAGGCGCATTGGCTGGTGACGACGCTTAGCGCCGGCGACGGTCCGAGCGCTACGGCCCAGCGCATCGCTTTCGAGATCGTGCGCGAGGCACAACGCTGCGACGAGGCGCTGATCGGCTTTGCGCTGCGCAAGGGCTCGGAGAAGCTTCGCGGCCTCGGCGCCGAGCGCGTGCTGCTGGCGAGCTGAGCCGATCTGCGCACAACCGCTTGCCAGCGGCTGAACTTTTGCATCAATGGACGCCGGCTGCGGCGTTCACTAAACCCCGGCGGCCACTGATTTGGTGAGACGGCCGGGAGACGCCATCGATGTTCACGAAGATCCTGATCGCGAACCGTGGCGAGATCGCCTGCCGTGTCATCAAGACGGCGCGCCGCATGGGCATCAAGACGGTCGCGGTCTATTCCGATGCCGACCGCGACGCGCTCCATGTCGAGATGGCCGACGAGGCCGTGCATATCGGCCCGCCCGCAGCCGCCCAATCCTATCTGCTGATCGACAAGATCGTCGCCGCCTGCAAGGCGACCGGCGCGCAGGCCGTCCATCCCGGCTACGGTTTCCTCTCCGAGCGCGAGGCCTTTGCCCAGGCGCTGAAGGATAACGGCATCGTCTTCATCGGCCCCAATCCCGGCGCCATCGCCGCGATGGGCGACAAGATCGAATCGAAGAAGGCGGCGGCCGCCGCCAAGGTCTCGACCGTTCCGGGCCATCTCGGCATCATCGAGGATCCCGCGCACGCGGTGATCATCGCTGACGAGATCGGCTATCCCGTCATGATCAAGGCCTCGGCCGGCGGCGGCGGCAAGGGCATGCGCATCGCCTATTCAGCCGGCGAGGTGGCGGAGGGCTTCGCCCGCGCCAAGTCAGAGGCCGCGTCCTCCTTCGGCGACGACCGCGTCTTCGTCGAGAAATTCATCGTCGATCCCCGCCATATCGAAATCCAGGTGCTTGGCGATAAGCACGGCAACGTCATCTATCTCGGCGAGCGCGAATGCTCGATCCAGCGCCGCAACCAGAAGGTCGTCGAGGAGGCGCCGTCGCCGCTGCTCGACGAGGCGACGCGCCGCAAGATGGGCGAGCAGGCGGTCGCGCTGGCCAAGGCGGTGAACTACGACAGCGCCGGCACGGTCGAGTTCGTCGCCGGCCAGGACAAATCCTTCTACTTCCTCGAGATGAATACGCGCCTCCAGGTCGAGCATCCCGTCACCGAGATGATTACCGGCGTCGATCTCGTCGAGGAGATGATCCGCGTCGCCTTCGGCGAAAAGCTGCGCCTGACTCAAGACCAGGTGAAGCTGAACGGCTGGGCGGTGGAATCCAGGGTCTATGCCGAGGATCCGACCCGCAACTTCCTGCCTTCGACCGGCCGGCTCGTGACCTATCGCCCGCCGGCGGAAGGGCGGGATGGCGATGCCACGGTGCGCAACGACACCGGCGTCTTCGAGGGCGGCGAGATCTCGATCTATTACGACCCGATGATCGCCAAGCTCGTCACCCATGCGCCGACGCGGCTGGCCGCGATCGAGGCGCAAGGCCGCGCGCTCGACGCCTTTGCCATCGAGGGCATCCGCCACAACATCCCCTTCGTCTCGGCCTTGATGCACCACCCGCGCTGGATCGCAGGCAATCTCTCGACCGGCTTCATTGCCGAGGAGTTCCCGGAAGGCTTCGCGCTACCGCAGCCCAAGGGCGAGGTTGCGTCGCGGATGGCGGCGATCGCGATCGCCTGCGACCATCGCCTGAACCAGCGCAAGCGCAATGTCTCGGCGCAGATGGAAGGCTGGCGCAAGGTCTCCTTCGACCGCACGCGCATCGTCCAGCTCGGGGCGGAACGCTTCGAGGGTCAGATCTTGGAGGGCCAGATCTTGGAGGGTGAGGTCTCGGAGCAGGCCGGCGCGGTCGTCATCGCCTTCGGCGAGCGCAGCATCACGGTCGTCAGCGATTGGCGGCCCGGCGAGCCGGTCTGGCGCGGCACGCTCGACGGGGTGAGCGTGGCGGCCCAGGTGAGGGCGATCCTCAACGGCGTCGCGCTCGGCCATGCCGGCGCCTATGCGAACGCCCATGTCTACACGGTGCGCGAGGCAGAGCTCGCGGCCTTGATGCCGGGGAAGGTCGCGGCCGACACCGGCAAGTTCCTGCTCTGCCCGATGCCGGGGCTGGTCAAGGCGGTCTCCGTCACCGTCGGCCAGGAGGTCAAGGCGGGCGAGGCGCTCTGCATGGTCGAAGCCATGAAGATGGAGAACGTGCTGCGCGCCGAGAAGGACGTCACCATCGCCAAGATCCTGGCGAAGGAGGGTGATTCACTCGCGGTCGATGCCGTCATCATGGAATTCGCCTGAGGACAGGGGCAGGCTTTCGCCTCTTCCTTGCCAATTGCGGCCGCGGGCCCGAGAGTTGCCGCTAAGGCTAGATAGGACGAATAGATATGCTGACGATCTGGGGGCGCATCAGCTCCATCAATGTGCAGAAGGTGGTCTGGGCTGCAGGCGAGGTTGGTCAAACCTTCGAGCGCATCGACCTTGGCGGCACATTCGGCGGTACGCGCGAGCCGACCTTTCTCGCCAAGAACCCCAACGCTCAGATTCCCGTTCTGGAAGACGGCGATGTCTGCATCTGGGAATCCAACAGCATCGTGCGTTATCTGGCAGCGCGCTATGGCGCCGGCTGGATCTGGGAGGAGGATGCGGCGCTGCGCACGGAGGCCGACCGCTGGATGGATTGGATGATCTCCGAATTGCAGCCCTCGATGACGCCGGCCTTCTGGGGGCTGGTGCGGAAAATGCCAGGGCATACCGACCCAGAGGTGATCGCGGCTTCCATCGCCAAGACCGAGGCCAAGATGGATATCCTGGAGGCGCATCTGGCGACGCGGAGCTTTCTCGCGGGCGAGCGTTTCGGCATGGCCGACATCACGGTCGGCTGCGGCGCGCATCGCTGGCTGAACATGCCGGTCGAGCGCCCAGTGCGGCCGCATATGCAGCGCTGGTACGAGACCCTCTTCGCGCGCCCGGCCGCCAAGCCGGCCTTGCCGTTGCCGATTTCGTGAGATGACGCCCAGAGCCGGATGATTTCAGATGGAATCACGGAGTGATCTCATCTGAAATCATCCGGCTCTCATCAAGGAGTTAGAGCAGGATCAATGCGAAAACCGGTTCCCGCTTTTTCGCATCCTGCTCCAGCTCCTTGTTTTATCGCGTTTTCTCCGCGCAAACGCTTCGCGTTTGTCGCGAGGGAACCGGTGTCCACTTCGCTCGAAAACGCTCCCGTGGCCTTGATCTGGCCGTCTCGGCGCGGATGATGAACCGATGATCCCGCTGAACGTGCTCCCGGTCTTTCTGTTGATGGTCAGCGCCACGCCGCTGTGGGCGCAGGCACCCGCGCCGCCGCCGGGCAGCGCGGTGCTCGCGAGCGACCGGGCGCAATTGGCGACCTGCCTGCGCGAGGGCCGCATCGCCGCGCCATCCTGCATCGGCATGATCGCGGTCGCTTGCGTGCGTGCGGTCGGCGTCGATCAGCGCGCGGCCGAGGCTGGTTGCGCACGCCGGGAGGAGGCGGTCTGGCGCGAGCGGCTGCTGCTGGCGCTGCGCTTGAAGGGGCGCTCGCTCGACGCAGGCCAGCGCAACCGGGTTGTCGCCCTGCAGGTCGCCTGGGAGAGTTTCGTCGCGCAGAAATGCGCCTTTTACGGAACGACGCAGCGGGAAGGCTGGCAGCTCGGCCGGCAAGCGGGCTGCGAACTGCGCGAGGTCGCCAACCGCGCGATCGAGCTCGAATGGTCGCTGCCGCAGGCCCAGCCGCGACAGCCGCAAGAGCCGCCGCGCATCATCCGCTGAGGCGGCGGGACGCTCCGCGTTAGCATGCCGTCAGCATGAAGGCTCTATACTTGGCTGAGTTGTGCCGGGGGCCGTCGATGTTCTTCACTCTCTCCAAGCTCGTCTGGTTCGTCTTCTCTCCGGTGAACCTGGCGATCCTGCTGGCCGGGCTTGCCGCTTTGCTGGCCTTCACGCGCTTCGCCCGGTTCGGGCGCTGGCTCGGTGTTCTCGCCTTGCTCGCCCTGTCATTGATGGCGTTCAGCCCGCTGCCGCGCATCGTGATCCGCCCGCTCGAGAACCGCTTCCCGCAGCAGGATGCCGCGAAGCGGCCGGTCACGGGCATCGTCGTGCTGGGCGGCGCCATCGGGATTGCGCGCGGCGATGTGGTGTTGACCTCCGCTGCCGCGCGCATGACCAAGGCGGTCGAGCTCGCGCGGCTTCATCCCGAGGCCAAGATCGTCTTCACCGGCGGCGCCGCCAATTTGGTCACACCGGTCACCGAGACCGAAGCCGATGGCGCGCGATTGCTGTTCGAGGGGCTCGGCCTGTCACCGGAGCGGCTCGTACTGGAGGACAGGTCGCGCAACACCCGCGAGAACGCCGTCTTTACCCGCCGATTGGTCGAGCCCAAGCCCGGCGAGCGCTGGCTGCTGGTGACCTCGGCCTGGCATATGCCGCGTGCGATGGGCGTGTTCCGCAAGGCGGGCTTTGCGGTCGAGGCCTTTCCCGTCGACTACTGGTCCGAGAATGAGCCGGCCGATTTCATCAGGCCCTATGGCCGGGCGCCGCGCGGCCTGAGCATCGCCGATGACGGCTTCAAGGAATGGGTCGGGCTCTTGGCCTACCGGCTGGCGGGATACACCGACGCGCTGTTTCCAGGGCCTTGAGGCGGCAGTCGGCAATAGGCAGTCGTTGTCCGGTACTTTTCGACTGCCTACTGCCTACTGGCCACTGCCGCCCTCAGGCAGTCGCAAGCGATACACCCCGCGAAAATCATCCGGGTCCACCGGCTTGCCCTTGCGGGTGATGACGAGGCGGCCTTCCTTCATCAACCTGACCGCGATCTTGCGCGCCGGCTGCATCAACGGCCCCCAGCCATCGGGGTGATCGCCGCCAACGGCGCGGGCGGCGTCGGTCGGGCTGATCGTGCCGCCCGGACCACGCTCAGTGACGAGGCGCAGCATTGCCGCCTCGAGGGCGTCCAGCGGGTCAGTCATCACTAGCCTTGCGTGCTGCGGCCTGGTCGATCAGGGCGTTGGCATAGCTGAAGACGCGGGCGGCGTCCGAGGCGAACTGGCGGCGATACATCGCGATTAGGACCGCGGCGGTGAAGATCATGAAGGTCGCGGGTCCGAGGAACCAGCCCATATAGGCGAGCGCGAAGAAGAAGGCGCGCTGGCCGCGGTTGAAGTGCCGGCCGGCGGCGATATTCATCTCGGTCATTTCATGGACGGCACGGGCGGCGTCGCGCTCGTCATGGCTCTTGGCCGGGGGCAGGGCGCCGATCAGGATGACGCAGTAGTTGAACAGCCGGTAGGCCCAGGCGAATTTGAAGAAGGCGTAGCCGAAGATCACCGCGAGCCCGATCACCTTCATCTCCCAGGCCGCGCGAGTGGTCGGCGTGCCGAAGGGCAGGTCGGCAAAGAGGGCAACGACGCGGTCGGTCGATTGCAGCAGGGAGAGCGAACCGCCGATCGCGATCAGCGAGGTCGAGGCGAAGAAGGCGGTGCCGTTCTGCAGCCCGTTCATCACCTGCGTGTCGACGATGCGGTTATCGCGGCCCAGGGCTTCGCGCACCCAGCGCGCGCGGCGCAGGTTCATCCGCATGTTCAGGCTCTTCGCTGCGTGCGGGCCGAGCTCCACCGCGAAATGATAGCCGATCCACGATGCCACGAAGAAGGCGAAGCCGATGATGTCGAAGGTGCTGAATCCGATCATTCCATCTCCTAGAGCAGTTCCGCGTTTTTCCGAATCGCGGAAACGCTCTAGCTCCTTGTTTTATCACATTTTCTTCATGCGAACCGGTGCCCACTTCGCTCGAAAATGCTCTAGAATCCCACACTGCTCGGTGCGGGCCGGCTTGCCAAGGTCGCGCTCGCAGGGCAGGGCGCAAGGCAGGACGATTGACCGCGACGCCCCGAGCCGACACGGTGCCGCGACAATGGAGACCTGCCATGCCGCAGATTATCACCAAGGGCTACAAGGCGCTGCTGGCGGAGGCCGAGGCAGCTGTGGAAACGCTCTCGGTCGATGAGGCCAGGGCGCTGTATGGCAGCGACGACATCGTCTTCATCGACCTGCGCGATCCGCGCGAATTGGAGCGGGAAGGGCGCATGCCCGATGCCTTCCACTGCCCGCGCGGCATGCTGGAGTTCTGGATCGATCCCGAGAGCCCCTATGCCAAGCCGGTCTTCAGCCAGGACAAGCGCTTCGTCTTCTTCTGCGCCGGCGGCTGGCGTTCGGCGCTGGCGGCCTTGACCGCCCAGGAGATGGGGCTGAAGCCGGTTGCCCATATCGCCGGCGGTTTCGGCGCCTGGAAGAAGGCCGGCGCGCCTTTTGAGGCGGCGGAGCCGAGAGAGACCGGCGGCAAGAATTGAGACCCTGACTTGTCCCATATCCTGATCGTTCTGGCGGTTATCGCCTTCCTGTTCCGCAAGCCGCTGGGGCGGATTCTTGGCCGCCAGTTCCCGAACCGGGCCAAGCGCCAGCAGGTTCTGGGAACCATCATCACCGCCTTCGTGTTGGTGATCGTCTTGAGGGTGGTCGTGCTGTTCTGGTGACGGCGGCTCGCAGAAGGAAACAATGAAGGCATGACGAGAGCTCGGCGCTTCGCCCTGCTGCTGGTTGCGGGCATTCTCCTTTCAGCTTCGGTCGATAGCTGGATGGCATGGGCCGCAGGGCCCGCCGAAGGCGGTGGCGGGCCAGGGCAGGACATTGCGGCCGAGCGTGAGCTGCCTCGTCTCGACGTTCCCGCCGGGTTTTGCCCGGTCGAGCCGCAACGTGGCGGCAATCATGCCAAGCTCTGGGAGAGCTTCACCCCGCCGCCGCAGCGCAACAGCAAGCTCCTTGCACTTGAAATCGATTGCGCGACCCTGCGAGAGATCGAGACGGGACCGCTGCGCCGCCCGCGAAGCCTGTTCAGCGTCCTCACTTCGCCTCCCGACCCTCGCCTGCCCAATTCATTGGAAGGCGCCCTCGGCGCTCTGGAGACGCGCTTCAGCCGAGCTGAGATCGCGTCCAAGGCGCCGGTGCTCGGGCGAGATGGCTATGCGGTCTATGTGGAGCAGAGGCAAATGGGGAGGGATGGGCGGCCCGGCCTTGCCGGCGTCTCGGCTTTCACCTTGTGGCAGGGCAAGCCGTTCATCCTCAACGTCATCCAGTTCGATGGTGAAGCGCAGGTGCCTGAGATCCGGACGCGACTTGCGGCGACTGTGCGAAGCCTGCATGACCTTTCTCGCTGAGTGGGAAGCCATGAGATGAATCGCTGGACCAGGCTGATCGCGGCCCTGCTGGCCGCCTCTCTCGCGAGCGGGGCCACGCTTGCCCTCGCGCAGGACGGCCAGCCCCAGAGTTGGTCCGAGGTGAAATGCGCCCGCTACAAGAAGGCCTGGTCCGAGGCCCTGACGCGCCGGGGGACGCAAGGCTTAGGGCCGGAGTTCCTCGACAATCATGACGCCTTCCTCGCATCGGGCTGCATGGCGCAGGCCAATGTCTGCCCGAAATCCACGGAGGAGCTCGAACTCGCGAACATCATGGTCATCCTGGCGATGAATGCGGGAACGGCGAGCACCTTCCTGCCCTTCTCCTGTCGCAAGTGAGGCTTGGGGCGAGTGAGGCTCGGGGTGGTTGAGGCTCGGGGTGGTTGAGGCCTGGGGCAAGCGGGGCTTGGGGTGAGCAAAGCGCGAAGCCTGCTCGCCCGGCGCTTGCCGCAAACACCCCATGCGAAAATTGCGACTTGCGCGATTCGCGCCTGCCCGCTTATCGTGCATCTCTTGGCTCCAACACCAGAAAGGGAGGGCTGAATGAAATTCATCATCATCACCGCTCCCCGAATGCCGTCGTCCCGTTAAGTCGGACGACCGCGCGGCCCGCCTGACTTAAGGCGGCCTGAGCCCAGCAATCCCATCGCGTTTTCGGAAGACCGGGGCAGTGCCCGGGCTTCGCTTGAATTGGAGTCGGCTGCCGTCGCGGCGCCGAATGAATCGATGTCCCGTCAGACCCAGACCAGGCGGCCTGAGCCGTTCCGGGCCGTTCTCGGCTTCACTTTCCGCCATTGGGCGCGCGCGCCGAGCCGCGTCGCCTTCGTCGTCGCGACCGTCATGGTCGCCACGGCGGCCGACCTGTTCATGCCGCTCTATGCCGGCCGCCTCGTCGATGCGGTCGCTGGCGAGCGTGCGGCCGGGCTCGGCATCGCCTTGCACGCGCTTGGCGTGATGATCGCGCTCGGCGCGGTGACGGTGATCGCTCGCCATTTCAGCTTCATCGGCATCACCGGCATGACGCTGCGGACGATGAGCGATGTCGCGCAGGAGGCCTTTGCGCGGCTGCAGCGCTTCTCAACCGACTGGCACGCCAACAACTTCGCCGGCTCGACCGTGCGCAAGATCACGCGCGGCATGTGGGCGCTCGACCTCTTGACCGATACGGTCCTGATCGCGCTCCTGCCTTCGCTGATCGTGCTTGTCGGCACGACGATGCTGCTGGCTTGGCACTGGCCGGTGATGGGCGCGGTCGTGCTGACTGGGGCGCTGCTCTATGTCGGCGTCACCGTCGCGCTTTCGCTGAACTATGTCGCGCCGGCGGCCCGGCTCGCCAACAGCTGGGACACGCGCATCGGCGGGGCGCTGGCCGACGCGATCTCGTGCAATCCCGTGGTCAAGGCCTATGGCGCGGAGCTGCGCGAGGATTCGCGCCTTTCAGGCGTGCTGGCGAAATGGTCGCTGCGCACGCGGCGGAACTGGGTGCGCGGCACGATCTCGGGCACAGCGCAGCAGCTCGTGCTGCTGGTCATGCGCGGCTCGGTCGTGGGCCTGGCGATCTGGCTCTGGGCGAGCGGGCAGGCGAGCCCGGGCGATATCGCTTTTGTGCTGACCTCCTATTCGGTCGTGCACGGCTATCTGCGCGATGTCGGCCAGCATGTGCACAACCTGCAGCGTTCGGTGAACGACATGGAGGAACTCGTCGCCATGCATGGCCAGCCCTATGGCGTGCCAGACCGCAAGGGCGCGACCGAGATGGCGGTGACGGCGGGCGAGATCGCCTTCGAGGATGTGACCTTCCACTATGGCGGCCATGTCGAGCCGCTCTATCGCGATTTCTCGCTGACGATCAGTGCGGGCGAGAAGGTCGGCCTCGTCGGGCGCTCCGGCTCCGGCAAGACGACCTTCGTCAAGCTGGTGCAGCGGCTCTACGACGTCACGCAGGGGCGCATCGCGATCGACGGCGTCGATATCGCCTCGGCGACGCAGGCGAGCCTGCGCGGGCAGATCGCGATCGTGCAGCAGGAGCCGGTGCTGTTCCACCGCTCGCTGGCCGAGAACATCGCCTATGGTAGGCCCGGGGCCTCGCTCGCCCAGATCGAGCAGGCGGCGGAACTCGCCAACGCGCATGAGTTCATCATGCGCCTGCCCAAGGGCTATGCCACGCTGGTCGGCGAGCGCGGCGTCAAGCTTTCGGGTGGCGAGCGCCAGCGTGTCGCGCTGGCGCGCGCCTTCCTGGCGGATGCGCCGATCCTGATCCTGGACGAGGCGACCTCGAGCCTCGATTCGGAATCGGAGGCGCTGATCCAGCAGGCGATGGAGCGGCTGATGGAAGGCCGCACCACCATCGTCATCGCGCACCGGCTCTCAACCGTGCGCGCGATGGACCGCATCCTGGTCTTCGATCGCGGCCGCGTGGTCGAGGAAGGCCCGCATGAGGCGCTGCTCCAGCGCGAGAACGGCGCCTATCGTGCGCTGTTCGAGAAGCAGGTCAGCGAGATGGCGAAGGGGTTGGCGGTGTGAAGCTGCCAGCCCCTGACGCCTGCGTCATTCTCGGGCCGCGCATCGTGCGGACCCGAGAACCTCGTGCCGAGAAGGGTTCCGTTTCCACCGAGAGCCATCTTGTCGGGAGATGCTCGGGTCAAGTGTTTAGCCCGGGACATGCCCGAGCATGACGGGACTATCCTATTTCGGTGCCAGCGCCCTGGGCCGCACGCCGGCGACCGGCCCGGGTGGCAAGGCTTCCTTCAGATCCTGATTCAACGTCTTCACATCCAGATTCGGCTTGCTCAGGAAACGATTCATTCCCGCGATGTAAGCCTCTGGCAACGCCCAGTGTTTCGCGCTGGCGATGACGTCCTCGAGATAGCCTGGTTTGGGCCGTCCGACCTCTCCGGAGCGCCCGATATAGACCAGCGCGCGCTTGGCTCCGCCCGGCACGATCACCGGTTGGTTGATCTTCACATAGAGACCGCTGGCGATGTCCTCAAACTTGTCGAGGGTGCGGATATCGCTGAGCGCGCAATCCCAGAGCACGCCATGGACCTCTTCGCGCGGGTCGCGGATGACGGAGGCATAGCCGTCGCGCGTCACGATGAAGCGATGGCGCGGCAGGCGCGCGAGCCCGAGCGGCTTCGAGCGCGGGCAGCGCGTCGCCATCGCGGCGATATCCATATTGGCGCCATAGGCGAAGTAGAGGGGCATGCCGGTTCGGTGTTTCCAGAGAGCGCGGGGAACCCCTCTCCCGCATCGAAGTCGGGTATACCCGACTTCGATACTCTAAGTGCTGAACCTGGGTATACCCGGGTTCAGTGAGAGGGGCAGGGGTGAGGGTGTGCCGCCGATCGTCAAAGTGCGACGGAGCCGTTGTGCCTTCTGCTGAGAGGGCAGGCCCTCATCCGGCGCTCCGCGCCACCTTCTCCCATCCGGGAGAAGGGAAGAGGCGTCGCGGCTCCTCTGTCCTATTTCGTCTTCTGGAACAATTCCCGCCCGATCAGCATGCGCCGGATCTCGCTGGTGCCGGCGCCGATCTCGTAGAGCTTTGCGTCGCGCAGCAAACGCCCGGTCGGGTAGTCGTTGATGTAGCCGTTGCCGCCCAGAAGCTGGATCGCGTCGAGCGCGATCTGCGTCGCCTTCTCGGCCGAGATCAGGATCGCGCCGGCCGCGTCCTCGCGGGTGGTCTCGCCGCGGTCGCAGGCTTTCGCGACGGCGTACACATAGGCCTTGCAGGCGTTCATCATCACATACATGTCGGCGAGCTTGCCCTGGACGAGCTGGAACTCGCCGATCGCCTGGCCGAACTGCTTGCGCTCATGGACATAGGGCATGACCACGTCGAGCGCCGCCTGCATGATGCCGAGCGGCCCGGCCGAGAGCACGACGCGCTCATAATCGAGGCCCGACATCAGCACATTGACGCCGCGCCCCACTGAGCCGAGCACGTTCTCCTCGGGAACCTCGCACTCCTCGAAGACGAGCTCGCAAGTGTCCGAGCCGCGCATGCCGAGCTTGTCGAGCTTCTGGGCGGTCGAGAAACCCTTCATGCCCTTCTCGATCAGGAAGGCCGAGATGCCGCGCGAGCCGGCTTCCGGGTCGGTCTTGGCGTAGACGACGAGCGTCTCGGCGATCGGGCCGTTGGTGATCCACATCTTGTTGCCGGTGAGCACATAGCGGTCGCCCTTCTTCACCGCCTTCGTCTTCATCGAGACGACGTCGGAGCCTGCTCCCGGCTCGGACATGGCGAGCGCGCCGACATGCTCGCCGGAGATCAGTTTTGGCAGGTATTTCGCCTTCTGCGCCGCGTTGCCGTTGCGGGCGATCTGGTTGATGCAGAGATTTGAATGGGCGCCATAGCTGAGGCCGACAGAGGCAGAGGCACGCGAAACCTCCTCGATCGCCACGACATGCTCGAGATAGCCGAGCCCCGCGCCGCCATCCTCTTCCTTCACCGTGATGCCGTGCAGGCCGAGCGCGCCCATTTGTGGCCAGACATCGCGCGGGAAGGTGTTGGTCTTGTCTATCTCTTCGGCGTGCGGCGCGATCTTCTCCTGAGCGAAGGCATGGACCGTGTCGCGGATCGCGTCGGCGGTTTCGCCGAGGTCGAAATTGAAGGGGCGCGGTGCGTTGGCGAGCATGGTCTGATCTCCCGGATTGGCTGGCGCGCTGTGATCGCTCTTGCTCTGCGTTATAGCCCGGAAACGGAGCCTGTCAGCGCGCAGAACCGTGCGGAACCGCCCAGGAGCGGAGTGCTTTGATGCCGCATCGGCTTGTCTCGAAAACCGGTTCTCGGTTTTCGGGGCCGATACTCTAGCCCCTTGTTTTAACGCGTTTTCTTCACGCGAACCGGTGTCCACTTCGCTCGAAAACGCTCCAGCTAGCTCTCCCACACCGGGGCGCGCTTCTCCATGAAGGCGCCGATGCCTTCCTCGGCATCGCGCGCCAGCATGTTCTCGACCATCACCGCCGAGGCGTGGTCATAGGCGGCGCTCAAGCCCATCTCGCGCTGCTCGTAGAAGGCGCGCTTGCCGATCTTGACGGTCGCCGGGGATTTCGAGGCGATCACGCCGGCAAGGCGCTGCGTCTCCGCCAGGGCCTCGCCCGCCGGGACGACACGGTTCACCAGCCCCATCCGCGCGGCCTCAGGCGCCGGCACCATCTCGCCGAGCAGCAGCATCTCCAGCGCGTGCTTGGCCGCGAGATTGCGCGAGAGCGCCACCATAGGCGTCGAGCAGAACAGGCCGATATGGACGCCCGGCGTGCAGAATTTTGCCTGCGCGCCCGCGACCGCGAGATCGCAGCTTGCCACGAGCTGGCAGCCGGCGGCGGTCGCGGTGCCTTCGACGGCCGCGATCACGGGCTGGGGCAGGCTGGTGATCTGCTGCATCATCGCCGAGCAGCGCCCGAGAATATCCGCGAAATAGGCGCGGCCGCGATCCGGGTCGGCGCGATGCGCGCTCATCTCCTTCAGATCATGTCCGGCGCAGAACACCGGTCCCGCAGCGTTGAGCACGACGGCGCGCACGCTGCGGTCGCCTGCGATCGCGGCGAAGGCCTCGCTCAGCGCCGCCAGCATCGCTTCGCTCAGCGGGTTGCGCGATTGCGGGCGGTTCAGCGTCAGCGTCGCGACGCCGTCCGCATCGCTGCGCAACAGCGCTGGCGCGGCTTCGGGTCCGGTATGGGCATTCATGGCATGGCCTTTCGCGATCCCACCTATTGTCGGAGCGGGATCGCCATGCTGCAAGGGGAGGGATGTCCGATCCGCTTCCGGTTTCCCGCACCATGACGACACGCATGACCGTCTCCGAACTGGAGGCTTTTCTCGACCAGGTGTTCCCGCAGCTGCATTATGGCGGGCGCACCTATTTCATCGAGGATGTCGGACCGATGAGCGCGCGCATGCGCTGCGACTATCATGAGCGCCATTTGCGCCCCGGCGGCACGATCTCGGGGCCGACCATGATGGCATTGGCGGATCTGGCGCTCTATGCCGCGATCCTGGCCCAGATCGGCCCGGTCGCGCTCGCGGTGACGACGAGCCTCAACTACAATTTCCTGCGCAAGCCCGGGCAGGCGGCGCTGATCGCGGAGGCCAGGCTGCTCAAGCTCGGCAGGCGGCTGGCAGTCGGCGAAGTCTCCCTGTTCTCGCAAGGCGAGAGCGAGATGGTCTGCCATGCAACGGGGACTTATTCCATTCCGGCCGAGCGGTAACGGGTCGATCGGAACCACCATGTCATCCCGGGGCTTCGCGCTAGCGAAGAACCCGGAATGACAGATAGGCACTTCGCTTCCAGCAGCGTCTTCTTCAGCGCTTCGACCGTCGAGATATCGGGCTTGGCGCGCCGGCCTTGACCGAGAGCCCGATCGCCGTTCGCACGAGGGCCACGATGCTGCTCGCGAAGGCAGCGCGGAGGTTGGACATCATCATGCCGCGCGCTCCCGCCCAGTGTCGCCTCTGGCCGCAAAGACCTCCTTCGCGGCGAAGAGCCCGTTCACCGCGGCGGGAAAGCCGGCATAGACGGCCATCTGCATCAGGACCTCGACGATCTCCTCTCGGCTGACCCCGACATTCAGGCACGCCTCGATATGGACCTTCAATTGCGGTGCGGCATTCCCGAGTGCGGCCAGTGCCGCAATGGTTGCAATCTCGCGGCTTCGGAGATCGAGGCCCGGGCGGGAATAGATGTCGCCGAAGGGGAACTCGATCACGTAGCGCGCGAAATCCGGAGCGATATCGGCGAGCTGATTGACAACGTTCTCGCCGGCATGCCCGTCAATCTCGGAGAGGGCGCGCAAGCCCCTCTCGAACCGCTCGTTTGCGCCGTTCTGTTGCAGCATCATCATTCTTCTCCACCATGTCGGAGCCGGCATAGCCGGCGATTTTGGTGTCGAGGACGGCAAGGCAGGCCTGAAGCTCGGCGATATGGGTCCGGACCTTGGTCCGGTGCTTCTCCAGCAGGATGCGGCGATCCTCCTGCGTCTCCGGGCCGCGCTCGCGCAAACGCGCATAACGCAGCTTGTCGCGGATCGGCATGCCGGTCGTCTTGAGACGGCCGAGAAACTCGATCCAGACCAGGATGGAGGCATCATATTCGCGCTGCTGCGAGGAGGCGCGCGATGCGTAGGGCAGCAACCCGATCCGCTCGTAATAGCGGATCGTGTGCGTCGATAATCCCGTGCGCCTCGCGAGGTCCCCGATCTTCATGGTTTGCCTTGTTCGTCGTGACGCTGATCTGGATACAAGTTCGAGCGCACTCTAAGTCAAGGGCCCATTGCGCAAGCGGATTCGGCGCTCGGTGCGGCTTTCGCAACCGGCTGGGCGCTGATCTTGGGCCTATTCCATTCCGGCGCGAGCGCTGAACTCGCCGTCATGGTCGGGCTTGTCCCGACCATCCACGTCTTCTCTCGGGCGGGCGTTCAAGACGTAGATGCTCGCCACAAGGGCGAGCATGACGGAGAGGGATCGCCATGGCCGCTCACTTCTGCGGCAGCGGCTCCAGCCCGGTCTTCTTGATCACCGGCGCGGCCTCCGGCGAGCCCAGGCAGGCGATCAGCTGCTTTGCCGCTTCCGGCTCCTTCGACCCGGCCGCCAGCCCCGCCGAGAAGATCGTCACGCGCTGGACCTCCTCGGGCAGCGTGCCGACGAAATCCAGCCCGTCGATCGTGACCAGCTCGCTGACCTGCTGGAAGCCGAGCTCGGCCTCGCCGCGCACCACCACCGTGCCGACGCGTTCGCTGAAGATCTTCTTCGACTTGGCCATGACCTGGCCGCTGGGATCGAGCTTGGGGAACAGCTCCTCGGAGAGATAGGTTCCGCTGGCGCTGGCGGAATAGGCGATCGACTTCGCCTCCAGCAGCGTCTTCTTCAACGCCTCGACCGTCGAGATGTCGGGCTTGGGCGCGCCGGCCTTGACCGAGAGGCCGATCACTGAGCGCACCAGATCGACCCGGCTGCCGGGCATGCCCTTGCCGTCCTTGACCAGCTTGTCGAAGGCGTCGCTGGCCAGGATGACGATATCGGCGGGTTCGCCGCGCGCCAGCCGGTTGGGAATGGCGTCGGGCGCGGCCCCCATCGAGGCGCCGTAAGCGCTGACGACCTTCTTGCCGATTTTCACCTCACAGCCGGCGACGAGTTCCTTATATGCCGCGGTGAAGCCGCCGGAGCTGATGACATGGACTTCTGCCAAGGCCGGCGAGGCGAGAACGAAGGGCGATGCGGTGAGTCCGAGGGCAAGCAGGGCGCAGGCAAGCGGTTTCTTGTTCATGGATGTTCCTCCTGCCGCATGATTGCGAAAGCTCGGCGCGATGCAACAGGGATGAATTGCAGCCTTATGCGGTATCTGAATACCTTTTACTGCATGTCGTTTGAAAACATGGGTTTTCTTGGCTGTTCGCGTCGACGGATTGCCTTGACATAGCCGCGGCAGCCCCTTAACCACCGCCTCACATCGCCGCCGGATTCCCGGCGGCTTGTCCTTTTTTCAAGCTAACCGAAGGGGTGCTGCGATGAAGACCATGTCGCTGAAGCCCGCCGACGTCGAAAAAAGTGGGTTGTGATCGATGCCTCCGGGCTGGTCGTCGGCCGTCTCGCCACCATCGTGGCGATGCGCCTGCGCGGCAAGCACAAGGCCAATTACACCCCGCATGTCGACTGCGGCGACAATATCGTGATCGTCAACGCCGATAAGGTGGTTCTGACCGGGCGCAAGCTCGACCAGAAGGTCTATTACCACCACACCGGCTTTGCCGGCGGCATCAAGGAGCGTTCGGCCAAGTTCATTCTTGAGGGCCGCTTCCCTGAGCGTATCGTCGAGAAGGCCGTCGAGCGCATGCTCCCGCGCGGCCCGCTCTTCCGCCAGATCCTCGGCAACCTGCGCGTCTACAAGGGCGCTGAGCATCCTCACGCCGCCCAGTCGCCGGAGACGCTCGACGTCGCTGCGCTCAACCGCAAGAATGCGAGGGTCTGATCATGGCCGAGGTTCTTCAGTCTCTCGAGCAGCTCGGCCAGGTCGCGAAGTCGACCCAGCCCGACGCTCCCGTCCACGTCAAGAAGATCGACGCCCAGGGCCGCGCCTATGCCACCGGCAAGCGCAAGAACGCCATTGCCCGTGTCTGGATCAAGCCCGGCTCGGGCAAGATCACGGTCAACACGCGTGACCAGGAGGTCTACTTCGCCCGCCCGGTGCTGCGCATGGTCCTGCAGCAGCCGCTGCAGCATGTCGATCGCCTGACCCAGTACGACGTCGTCGTCACGGTCAAGGGCGGTGGCCTCTCCGGCCAGGCCGGCGCGGTGCGCCACGGCATCTCCAAGGCCCTGACCTTCTATGAGCCCGAGCTTCGCGGCCCGCTCAAGAAGGAAGGCTTCCTGACCCGCGATTCGCGTGTCGTCGAGCGTAAGAAGTTCGGCAAGGCCAAGGCCCGCCGCAGCTTCCAGTTCTCGAAGCGCTGATCGTTTTACGACGGTCCGGTATGTGGAAGGGCGGCTCGCAAGAGCCGCCCTTTTCGTATTGTCTGTCTGCACTGTTCCTGCGCGCCGTCATTCCGGACAAGCCGCGCAGCGGCGCTGATCCGGAATCCATCATAGAGCCAGGCCTGTCAAAGGATTGGCCCTTCGATGGATTCCGGGTCTCCGCTGCGCTGTGCCCGGAATGACGACCGCGCGGGAGTGCTGCAACCGAACTGTGTAGGAGCCTCCCATGACCCGCCCCGTCCTTCTCGTCACCGGCGGCAGCCGTGGCATTGGCGCTGCGACCGCGATCATGGCGGCCAAGCGCGGCTATGATGTCGCGGTGAACTATCAGAGCAACGCCGATGCCGCCGCCGAGGTCGTCGCGGCCTGCAAGGCCAACGGGGCCAAGGCCGTGGCGCTCCAGGGCGACATGGCGAGCGCGACCGACATCATCCGCGTCTTTGCTCAAGCCGGGGCGGCGCTGGGGCCGCTCAGCCATGTCGTCAACAATGCCGGCATCACCGGCAAGGCGAGCTCGCTCGCCGAGGCCGACACCGCCGTGATCCGCGCCTGCATCGACATCAACGTCACCGGTGCGATCCTGGTCGCGCGCGAGGCGGCCCGCGCGCTGAGTGCCAATGCCGAGGCGAAGGGAAGGGCGATCGTCAACATCTCCTCGGCGGCGGTCACGCTTGGCTCGCCCGGCGAATTCGTCTGGTACGCTGCCTCCAAGGGCGCGATCGACTCCCTCACCATCGGGCTCGCCAAAGAGCTGGCTCCGGCCGGCATCCGGGTCAACGCGGTCGCGCCGGGCATGACGGAGACCGATATCCACGCAATGTCCTCCGGCGAGCCCGGCCGCGTCGCGCGCATCGCGCCGACGATCCCGCTCAAGCGCGTCGCGACGCCCCACGAGATCGCCGAATCGATCCTGTTCCTGCTCTCGGAGGCCTCGGCTTATACGACAGGCGTGATCCTGCGCGTGGCGGGCGGGCGCTGAGGCGAACGGGCCTCAGCCGATCATGCCCCGGCGCTTCAGGAACAGCATCACCGCCCAGGCAGCCACGAGGCACATCAGGGTGACATAGGTGAAGCCCGCGGCGTCTTCGGCCCAGGGCACGCCCTTGGCGTTGATGCCGAAGAGCCCGGTGATGAAGGTCGCGGGCAGGAAGACGGCGGTCAGGATCGAGAGCACATAGAGCTGCTCATTCGTGCGGTTCGCCGAGCGGGCGGCGATCTCGTCCTGCAGCAGGCGGGCGCGCTCCTGCACGGAATGGACGTCGTGGTGCAAGGTGTCGACCCGCTGCAGCAGGCGCCCGGCGCAGGCCTTCACGGTTTCCGGCGCGGCGCGGCCCGAGCCGGTCTCGGCGAAGCGCCGGAACAGCAGATGCAGGCCGTTGAGCTGCCGGTGCAAGCGAACGGAGGTGCGCCGCACCGCGCCGACGCGCTGCGGGCCGTCGCGGAGGCGGTCGCTCAGGACATGGTCCTCGACGCTGTCGATCTCATCGGTGAGGCGGATGACGGCGTCGGTCACGTCGTCGATGATGTATTCGATGATGTGCTCGAACAGGGAGACGGGCGAGGCGATGGTCTCGCCCTGCTCCAGGGCCTCGACCGTCATGCGGATCGATTGCAGGGCGCCGCGCCGGCCGGTCAGCAGGAAACGCTCGCCAATGATCCAGTGCAACGCGCCGACGCTCTCGGATTTGTCGGTCATGTCGCGGATCAGGTCGTGCGAGATGCCCCAGGCGAGCTCGGGCGAATGGTCGAGGCGCTGATGATTGTCATGCGACAGGAACATCGCCTGCGCCGGCACTGGCAAGGCGGGCTGCTCGGCGAGCCAGGCCGCTATGCGGGTGTGGACGAGATCGAGATGGATCCAGACGAAGCCGGTGGCCGGCGAGGCGAGGCCGGGGAGTTCGTCGCGCGGGATCAGGCCGGGCTTTCCAGCCTCGTCGAAGCGATAGGCCCAGACGATGCCGGAGCCGGATTGAAGGTCGGCATGGGTGGCCAATGCGATGTTCATGCGGGCCTGCCCCATCCAATTGCTCTTGAAATACACCGGCGCCGCAGGCGTTGCCGCCGCGGCGCCGGCCTTACGCTTGGCCTTCAGAACACCTGACGCAACACCACGAACAACGTGCCGGAGATCAGGATGGCGCAGGGCAGGGTCAGCACCCAGGCCATCAGCATGTTGCGCACGGTCGACATCTGCAGGCCGGACTTGTTGGCCGCCATCGTGCCGGCGACGCCCGAGGACAGGATGTGCGTGGTCGAGACCGGCAGGCCGTAGACGTCGGCGGCCGCGATCGTGGCGGCGGCGACGAGCTCGGCGGAGGCTCCCTGGGCATAGGTCAGGTGCTGCTTACCGATTTTCTCGCCGACGGTGACGACGATGCGCTTCCAGCCGACCATGGTGCCGAGCCCGAGAGCCAGCGCCACCACGACCTTGACCCAGAACGGAATGAACCGGGTCGCGTCGTCGAGCGAGGCCTTGTAGGCGGTCATGACCTTGAGGTCCTCGGCCGTGAAGATCTTCTCTTCCTTCTTGTCGGCCTTGAAGATGTGCTTCATCGCCTCGGAGGCGAGATACATGTCGTTGCGGGCGTTGCCGACGATCGCGGCCGGGTATTTGGAGGGGTGGCCATAGGTCTCGATCTGCTTGACGATCTCCTTGTTCAGCGCCGAGAGCGCCGGGAAGGTCGAGTCGTCGATCGTCCGATCAGAGACATAGCGCGTCACGTTCTGGCGCGGATCGCCGATGATCGAATAGCCCAGCGCCTTCTGGTCGATGACGGCGCTGGCGGCGATGGCGGTCTTGCGGAAGGTGTCGATATCTCCGGCCGGGATGGCGCGGTTCAGCGCATAGGCCGTGGGCGCGCAGCCGATCAGGATCAGCATGATCAGGCCCATGCCCTTCTGGCCGTCATTTGAGCCATGGGCGAAGGAGACGCCGGTGCAGGTCGCGATCAGAACGGCGCGGATCCAGAGCGGCGGCGGCTTGTTGCCCTTCGGCTCGGCATAGAGCTCGGGGCTTTTCACCAGGATCTTCAGCGTCAGGAAAACGAGCGCCGCGGCGATGAAGCCGAAAACCGGCGAGATCAGCAGCGACTGGCCGATCTCGATCGCCTTGGACCAGTCGACGCCTGAGGTGCCGCTGTTCGAATTGTAGAGCTGGTTGGCGAGGCCGACGCCGATGATCGAGCCGATCAGCGTATGCGAGGACGAAGCCGGCAGGCCGAGCGCCCAGGTGCCGAGATTCCAGATGATCGCCGCGATCAGCAGGGCGAAGACCATGGCGAAGCCCGCCCCGGAGCCGACATTGAGGATGAGCTCGACCGGCAGCAGCGAGATGATGCCGAAGGCGACCGCGCCGCTAGCCATCATCACGCCGAGGAAGTTGAAGAAGCCGGACCAGACGACGGCGACATTGGCCGGCATCGCATGGGTGTAGATCACGGTCGCGACCGCGTTGGCGGTGTCGTGGAAACCGTTGACGAACTCGAAGCCGAGCGCGATCAGCATGGCCACGCCGAGCAGGATGAAGGGCAGCCAGGTCGTGGCCGGCGTGCCGGCCGACGAGATGTCCTGGTAGAGCGAATACGCCATATAGGCGAGGCCGGCGGTCATGATGCCGGCGAAGAAGGCGAGGGCGCTGAGGCTCTTGGGAGCTTCCAGCTTCGGTTTTCCGGCATCGGGAGCGTGGCCCGTGCCGTTGTCCAGCGTCATACTCGTCATCGTACTGCTCCCCGGAGCCCTGTTAAGGTTCGGGTAACCTGTTCGATTTCGCTGACGGTCTGATGACGGCCTCTCGCGGCTGCGAGAGGCTCAATCGCGCATGATCGCGCCCGTGCTGCCCACGTCGCGCGTCACGGCCGTGCGTTGCGGCACGCGCGCAGGCGGGAGCAGCCTGAACGGCGCCGCGCCTGCCGCCTTGGGCGCATTCGCGCCGGCAGGGCGCGCGGGCTGCTTGGAGCTGGCGACCTTCGGCTCGCCGCCATGCCATTTGCGCGCGCCGATGTCATAGCGCCCCTGGCGCCAGGCGGCGAATTCCTGCTCGGTGCCGAAGAAGGCGTTGCGATCGACATCGCCGGAGATGCCGGGGACCTGGCCCGTGGTGGTGAATTGCCAGAACTCCCATTTCTCGCGGTTGTAGCGATGCTTCAGCGGCGCGGCGGTCGAGCGCAGCCAATAGGGGTAGTCGTTGAACTCGCCCTCGAGCACGTCCTCATGGAAGTTGATGTCGGTGTAGATGATCGGCTTCTTGCCGGTATGGGCCTGCAGCGCCACCAGCATCTCGCGGATCTTGGCAAGGGCCTGGTCGCGCGAGATCTTGCGGGTGCATTGCGAGCCGTTCTGCCATTCGACATCGAGCACGGGCGGCAGCGCATCGGCATCGCGCGGGATGTGTTTTTTCAACCAGCGCACCTGGTCCTTCGCCGCGCGGCACCACCAGACGAAATGATAGGCGCCGCGCGGGATGCCGTGCTTCTTCGCCTCGGCCCAGTTGCGCTTGAAGCTGGGGTCGAGATGGTCGCCCCCCTCGGTCGCCTTGATGAAGGCGAAGCGGGTGTCGGCATCCTTGACCTTGGCCCAGTCGATCTCGCCCTGCCAGCGCGAGATGTCGATGCCCTGGATCGCCTTGCGCCGCGCGTCACGCACGCCAAGATGGGGATCGCTGTCGCCCTTCTTCGGATAGAGCGCGGCGGCGGGCACGGTCTCGCAGGTGAGCAGGCCGAGCAGGCTGAGCACACTGAAGAGGGTTCGTCCGAAAATCGTCGCTCGCGCGGGCATCCACTTCTCCATTAGAGCCTTGCGCGAAAAAGCGGGTACCGGTTTTTCGCAAGAGCAATGCTCTCAACTTTTAGAAGCGATCACGTCGCATTCGGACGGTTCCGTCCGAATGCGACGTGATCTAGCCTTTCCAGATGAGAGCGACGTGGTTAAGGCCCGGTTAGAACTTGCTCGCATCCGAATGGCTTGTTTCAGCTTTGGTTAACCGGGGAGGAGCGGCGGTGGAGCCGGAGCCAGGCAAGCAGGCGACGACGGGGTTGCGCAGGGCGTTGGCCTATGGCGTCCACGTCTTCACGGCGCTGGGCGCGGCGCTCGGGCTGCTCTCGCTGCAGGCCGTGATCGCGGGCGATCTGGCCCAGGCCTTCGGCTGGTTGGCGGTGGCGCTGCTGGTCGATGCGCTCGACGGGCCGCTGGCGCGCAGGCTCAAGGTCAAGGAGCTGGCCCGGCGCTATGACGGCGCGCAGCTCGACCTCGTCGTCGATTTCATCACCTATGTTTTCGTCCCAGCCGCGATGCTGCTGCGCGCCGATGTGATGACGCAGCCCTGGGGGCTGCTCTGCGGCATCGTCGTCACGCTGACGAGCGCGCTCTATTTCGCCGATACCGGCATGAAGACCGATGATTGGTGGTTCCGCGGCTTTCCGGCGGTGTGGAACATCGTGGTGTTCTACATCGTCGCCTTCGCGCCGCCGGCCTGGCTCGCGCTTGCGGTGGTCCTGGTCGCGACGGTGCTGATGTTTGCGCCGGTCGTCTTCGTCCATCCGGTCAGGGTGCGGCGCTGGCGCGGGCTGACGCTCTCGATCCTGGCTCTCTGGGCCGGGGCTGCCTTATGGACGCTCTGGCGGGAGATGCGCCCGGACCTGCCGGCGAAAGGCGTCCTCTTGGTCGCGGTCGCCTATTTCGTCCTGCTCGGCCTGGGCCGCGCCTGGGAAAGACGTTTCCGCTCCCGAGTCTGACGGCGCGGCGAAAACGCCCCGTCAGCTGCGCTTGCCGGCGCTCCGGCCGATGTGAAGCGAGGAGGGCACCGGCTCGATCGCGCCAGGCACGGTCGCGACGGGCGCGTCTTCAGGCTCGACCGGTTCCGGCACTGGCGGCTGGAGCGAGCGAGCAGGTGCGGGCGGCTCGTTGACGATGCTCGGGCTCGGCTGCGCCGGCGACTGGCGGCGCTTGGCCCAGGTGCGCGTGCCGATATCGAACTCGCCGTTGATCCAGCCGATGAACTGCTCTTCGCTGCCGAAGAAGGCGTTGCGGTCGACATCGCCCCTGATGCCCGGCACGCGGCCCGTGGTGGTGAACTGCCAGAATGCCCAGGGCCGGTTGGCATAGCGCGTCTCGGGCAGGGCGGCCGTCGAGCGGATCCAGTAGGGGTAGTCGTTGAACTCACCTTCCAGCACGTCCTTGTGGAAGGTGATGTCGGTGTAGATCACCGGCTTCTTGCCGGTGAGCTGCTCCAGCTCGGTCAGCATGAGCTGGATCTTCTCCAGCGCCAGCGAGCGGTCGATCTTCTGCGGGCAGGTCTTGGAATGGCCGTTCCATTCGACATCGAGCACCGGCGGCAGCGCGTCGGGGTCGTTGGGAATCTGCTGCTTGAACCAGATCGCCTGCTCATGGGCCGGGCGGCACCAATAGACGAAATGATAGGCGCCGCGGCGCACACCGGCCCGGCGCGCCGCATCCCAGTTGCGCTGGAAGGCCGGGTCGACATGGTCGCCGCCTTCGGTCGCCTTCATGTAGACGAAGCGGGTCCCGGCGCCCTTCACCGCAGCCCAGTCGATCTCGCCCTGCCAGCGCGAGATGTCGATGCCCTGCACGGCATAGCGATGCGCGGCGGCGACGCCCGGATGAGGCCGGTTGTCGCCCTTGAGCGGGTAGTTGCCCTCCATCGCGACGCAGCCGCCCAGCACCGCGAGTGCGGCTGCGACGAGCAGGGAGATGGGTTTGCGGCTGAGCATGCGGTGCGGGATCATCTCTCTGAAAATTGAGGAGAAAGCTTGACGCCCGGTTTACGTTACCGGTTTTTCTGCACTTTCGCCTAGAGCCGGATGATTTCAGACGGGGTCACTTCGTGATCCCGTCTGAAATCTGAATCCGTCTCTCATCAAGGAGTTAGAGTAGGATCAATGCGAAAAACCGGTGCCCACTTTTTCGCATCCTGCTCTAGGCTTGTGGGGGCATTCCGAATTGATCATGGCCGCAGCCAGTCACAACGCTGACGACGGGCTGGTTTGACCATCGGCCGGATCATTGGTGTCGCTGGCCAGAGCTGAAGGAACCTGGCTGGCCGCGAGCGTCAGCCTGTGTTGCGCGCCATTCTCTAAGCATAACCGCGCGCCTGCGCGGGTAGCGCTCGTCCAACTCCGTCAGGTCCAGCAATCGATCTGTCCGGAAATGCCTGAAGTCGTCTCTGCTTTCACACCAGGCGACCAAAATTCTCGACTCCTGGAAGTAGCCCAATGCGAACGGCCATATCGTCCGCTCGGAGGCGTTCCCATCTCCATCAAGATAGGAAATCCGGACCTTGTGCTCCCGGCGGATCGCGGCGCGCACGGTCTCAAGATCAACGACCTCGTCGTCGCTGATCACTCTTGGGCCAACAAGCAGTGTCGTGTTCTCAAGCTCATCCCTCAGGTCATCGGGCAAGACCGCTGAGATTTTGGCAAGCGCATTGGCCGCCAACTGCGTCATGGGCTCATCGGCCAGCTTGGCCACCCAGCGGAAGCCCAACATCAGTGCTTCCAGCTCGCCTTGGGAGAACATCAGGGGTGGCAGCATGAAGCCGGGACGCAGGACATAGCCGACGCCGGGCTCTCCCTCGATATCCGCCCCCTGCGCCTGCAACGTGACGATGTCCCGATAGAGCGTGCGAATGCTGATGCCGAGTTCCTGAGCCAGCACGGCGCCGCTGACCGGACGGCGGTGACGCCGAAGAACTTGCAGGAGAGACAGCAGTCGTTCGGATCGGGCCATGATTCAACACTGCCGTTTTTTGGCAGCGTTGTCTCGTATGGTCGTTTCACAACCAAATGAAGGACGATCTCTCATGACGACGCCAAACCTCCTCCTCCTCTACGTCGCGGACCCTATCCGTAGCGGCAGCTTCTATGAAAAGCTGCTCGGACAGCCGCCCGTGGCGTCGTTCCCGACCTATGTGGCGTTCCGGTTCGACAGCGGCCTCAATCTCGGCCTGTGGTCAACCAGTGCGGCAAATTTCGTATCGTCTGGAACCGGTCATCGCTCGGAGTTGGCCGTCACGGTCGATGACGACGAGGCTGTAGACAGGCTTTGCGAGACTTGGCGCACTGCCGGCATCGCTATCGAGCAGGAACCGATGACATCTGTCTTCGGGCGCACTTTCGTTGCTCTGGATCCCGACGGTCACCGCCTGCGCGTCTGCACACCGGACAAATAAGGACAGCCGCTGACCGCGACAGGGTGTCGGGGATCGGCTGGCTTAGCCTAGGGCTTGTGGGGATTCATCGAGAATTGATGACGGCAGCAGAGAGGTAGATCATTGCTGAGAAGCTTTGGTCGGTTTTGTCGGCGCGCATGGCGACGCGCTTGAACTCCTTGAGCTTGCAAAAGAAGTTTTCGATGAGATGGCGCCATTTGTAGAGTTCGCGGTCGAGCGGCAGCGGCTTGGTGCGGCGCGGGTGCTGCGAGATGACAACCTTGGCGCCGCGCTTATTGAGATCGGCGACGATGACGTTGCTGTCGAACGCCTTGTCGGCGATCAGGCCGCCAAAATCGATACCCTCGATCAGTGGCTCGACGCCCACCGTATCGAAGCGATGGCCAGGCAGGAGTTGGAAGCGCACAAGGTTGCCGAGCGCATCGGTGAGCGCGAGGATCTTGGTGGTCATGCCGCCTTTGGAGCGGCCGATGGCCTGGCTTTGAGTCCCCCTTTTGCGCCCTGTCCGTGGCGGTGGACCTTCACGATCGTGGCGTCGACCATGGCATATTCCATATCGGGCTCTTCCGAGCAGGCGTCGAAGAGGCGTTTGAAGACATCGGCGGCGCGCCAGTCGCGGAACCGTCGAAACGCCGTGCTCCAATTCCCAAAATGGGCCGGCAGATCACGCCACGGACTGCCCGTGCGCGCGATCCACAGCACCGCCTCGACGAAACGCCGGTTATCACCTCCGCTACGCCCAGGATCAGTCGGCTTACCCAGGCAATGCGGTTCCATCTTCGCCCATTGGGCGTCCGTCAAAACAGAGCGATCCATCCAAAGCTTGAATCACATGCAAACCGTCTTGTGAATCCCCACGAGCCCTAGCCCAGGCCGAGCCATAATGTCGCGATCCCGAGGAATGCGAAGAAGCCGACGACATCCGTCACGGTGGTGACGAAGGTTCCCGATGCGATCGCGGGATCGATATCGAACCGGTCGAGCAGGACGGGAATCGCGACGCCCGCTCCTGCCGCGGCGATCAGGTTGACGATCATCGCGACGCCGATGACGAGGCCCAGCCCCGTGCTCGAGAACCAGATCGCGGCGATGACGCCGGTGATCAGCGCGAAGCCGACGCCGTTCAGCAGGCCCACGATCATTTCGCGTGTGAAGAAACGGCGCAGGTTCCAGGCGCCGAGTTCCTGCGTCGCCAGCGCGCGCACCGCCACCGTCATCGTCTGGGTCGCTGCGTTGCCGCCCTGGCTCGCGACGATCGGGGCCAGGATCGCCAGTGCCACGAGCTTGGTCATCTGCGCCTCGAACAGGCTCATTACGGCGGCTGCGAGGAAGGAGGTCAGCAGGTTGATGAAGAGCCAGCGGAAGCGGCTCTTGGCGATCTGCCGGACGGGGTCGGACAACTCCTCGTCGGCGTCGACGCCACCGAGTTGCTTGACGTCGTCATCGGCCGCCTCCTCGATGACGTCGACGATGTCGTCGATCGTCATCACGCCGACGAGGCGGCCGGCATCGTCGATCACGGGTGCGGCGACGAGGTTGTAGCGCTGGAACATCCGCGCGACATCCTCGACGTCGTCGGTCGCCTTGACGACGCGGTTCTCCTCCCCGACCAGCTCGGCGACCGGCACCGGCCGCTTGGTCCGCAGCAGGCGGTCGAGCTGGACGGTTCCGACGAAATGATGCGCCGGGTCGGCGATGAAGATCTCGAAGAAGCGCTCCGGCACATCCTCCGTCTCGCGCAGATAGTCGATGGTCTGGCCGACGGTCCAGAAGGGTGGCACCGCCACGACCTCGCTCTGCATGCGCCGGCCGGCGCTGCCCTCGGGATAGTCGAGGCCCTGCTGCAGCGCGATGCGCTCGGAGGGCGTCAGCTTGTCGAGAACCTCCTGCTTGTCGGCCTCGTTGAGGTCCTCGAGGATGTAGACCGCGTCGTCGGTGTCGAGATCGCGCACGCCCTCGGCGACGGTCTGCGCCGACAGCTCCTCGAGAATCTCCTCGCGGATGGCGTCGTCGACCTCGGTCAGGGCGGTGAAGTCGAAATCGGCGCCAAGCAGTGAGATCAGGCGCGGGCGCTCCTCGGGGTCGAGCGCTTCCAGCACGGCGCCGAGATCGGCCTCGTGCATGTCGGCGACGATGGCGCGCAGCGTCGTCAGGTCCGAGAGTAGGACAGCTTGCGAGAACTGCTCGATCAGCCCTGCGTCGATCGCGCCGTCCTCGTCGCGAATCGGGCGCTCCAGCACCGCGTCCTGAGCCGTTTGCGTGTCCGCCATCGGTCCGGCTCCATGGTCTGAGGGATGGTTTGGATTCGAGGGAAGGGTGGCTGCTCTTGTGTCAGTGCGCTTGCGCTCTTGCAACGCAGCATGACCGTTTCACGGCACATTCCCAAAACGCGCCCGAAACACGAACGGCGACCCGCTAGGGTCGCCGTTTATGGGGCTCTCGCCCAAATCTGGTGCGGTCAAGAGGACTCGAACCTCCACGGGTCTCCCCGCTACCACCTCAAGGTAGTGCGTCTACCAATTCCGCCATGACCGCAGCGGCTCGAAAACTGCCGTGTGAACGCGGCAACTCAGGAACGGCGCGGGTCTAGCAAATCGAATCCGCCGCCACAAGAGTGTTTCGTCAAGAATGCGTCATGGTTCGGTTTATCCCCTACAGCCCTCATCCTGAGGAGCCGCGAAGCGGCGTCTCGAAGGATGCTCCAGAAGGCTTCAGAGATAGCTGAAACATCCTTCGAGACGCGCTCCCAGGAGCGCTCCTCAGGATGAAGGCTATGGCGACGAGGAGAGGCGTGCGGCCGCTCAGGCCGCCTCGGCCACACTCTGGAGCGAGTAGACCGTCGGGCGCTTCAGCATCTGGGTGATCTCGACCGAGATCTTGGAACCGCTGACCACGACATTGCCCTTGGCGAAGGGGTGGTTGTTGGCGAGAATCTGGACTTCCTCGGTCTCGGTCGCGTTGAGCTCGATGATGGCGCCGCGGCCCATGCGCAGCAATTTGTAGATCGGCATCTGGGTCTGGCCCAGCACGACGGTGAGAATGACAGGAACGAGATCGAGATCAGCCTTCAAGTCCTGCCTCCGAAACCCTACTTCAGAATTCTACCAACGAAACTTGCCTGCAGAGCTTGCCTGAGGGCCATTTTCGAGCGCAAGAGGCGCCTGCCGCTTCCGGTGAATGAACGTTGAACAAACAGGGTTAAGGCGAAGTGAAGACGCGCGAGGCGCTGGCGGTTTTGTTTGGGACAGAGGGCGAGGCCGGCCCTGTCGAATGGGTCGTGGCTGAGGGCCTGACCGGCTATGAGGCCGCCGTCGCCGAGATGGAGGCGCGTGTCGCGCTGATTGCCGACGGGCTTGCGCCCGAGCGCGTCTGGCTGGTCGAGCATCCGCCACTCTACACTGCCGGCACCTCGGCCAAGGATGAGGATCTGATCGCGCCCGAGCGCTTTCCGGTGCATCGCAGCGGCCGGGGCGGGCAGTTCACCTATCACGGCCCGGGCCAGCGCGTGGCCTATGTGATGCTCGACCTGAAGCGCCGCGACCCCGATCTCAGGCGTTTTGTGGCGGCGCTGGAGGCCTGGCTGATCGGCACGCTCGACGCCTTCAATGTCAGGGGCGAGCGGCGCGAGGACCGCGTCGGCGTCTGGGTGCGCCGGCCCGAGAAGCGGACAGGGGCCGAGGACAAGATCGCCGCGATCGGCATCCGGGTCCGGCGCTGGGTCTCGTTCCACGGCATCTCGCTGAATGTCGAGCCGGAGCTGGCGCATTTCGACGGCATCGTGCCCTGCGGGGTCAGCGACCAGGGCGTAACCTCGCTGGTCGATCTCGGCCTGCCCGTGACGATGCCGGAGGTCGATTCGACCTTGCGCGCACAATTCGAGCGCATCTTTGGGCCGACCATCTTGGCATGACGCCCCGTTGGCAGCACCCGCGTAGCCGTTCATAAGGCTGATCCCAAGAACTGACGAGGGAGCGCGACGTGCCGGTCATCGAGAGCAAGGTCGATCTGGATTCGGCCGAGACGCGCGCCAATGCCGAGAACTGGGCCGCCCTGTGCAGCGAATTGCACGAGCGCCGCATGACGGCAGCACTCGGCGGCAACGCCAAATCGCGCGAGCGCCATACGGCGCGGGGAAAACTCCTGCCGCGTGAGCGTGTGCTGCGCCTGCTCGATCCCGGTTCCGCCTTCCTCGAGATCGGGGCGCTCGCCGCCTTCGATATGTACGACAAGGAGATCCATGGCGCCGGCATGATCGCCGGCATCGGGCGCGTTTCCGGCCGCGAATGCATGATCGTCTGCAACGACGCGACGATCAAAGGCGGCACCTATTATCCGATGACGGTGAAGAAGCATCTGCGCGCCCAGGAGATCGCGCGCGAGAACCGGCTTCCTTGCATCTATCTGGTCGATTCCGGCGGCGCCAACCTGCCGCACCAGACCGAGGTCTTTCCTGACCGCGAGCATTTCGGCCGGATCTTCTACAATCAGGCCAATCTCTCGGCCGAAGGCATTCCACAGGTCGCGGTGGTGATGGGCTCCTGCACCGCCGGCGGCGCCTATGTGCCGGCGATGTCGGACGAGACGATCATCGTCAAGAACCAGGGCACGATCTTCCTCGGCGGCCCGCCTTTGGTGAAAGCCGCGACCGGTGAGGTCGTCTCGGCGGAGGATCTCGGCGGCGCCGATGTCCATGCCCGCCTCTCCGGCGTCGCCGACCATTATGCCGGCGACGACACCCATGCGCTCGCCATCGCGCGCCGCATCGCCAGCAACCTCAACAGCGTCAAGCGGCCCGATATCGATATCGCCGAGTCGGTCGAACCGCTCTATCCGGTCGAGGAGCTGGAAGCCGTCGTCCCGACCGATCTCAAGAAGCAATACGACATCCGCGAGGTCATCGCCCGGCTCGTCGATGGCTCGGAATTTGACGAGTTCAAGAAGCTCTACGGCACGACGCTGATCACCGGCTTTGCCCGCATCCACGGCATCCCGGTCGGCATCATCGCCAATAACGGCATCCTGTTCTCCGAGAGCGCGTTGAAGGGCGCGCATTTCATCGAGCTTTGCTGCCAGCGCCGGATTCCGCTGCTCTTCCTGCAAAACATCACCGGCTTCATGGTCGGCCGCGATTTCGAGACGCGCGGCATCGCCAAGGACGGGGCCAAGCTCGTGACGGCGGTGGCCTCGGCTCGCGTGCCGAAAATCACCGTGCTGGTCGGCGGCTCCTTCGGGGCCGGCAATTACGGCATGTGCGGGCGCGCTTATTCGCCGCGCTTCCTCTTCACCTGGCCGAATTCGCGCATCTCGGTGATGGGCGGCGAGCAGGCGGCGAGCGTGCTCGCGACCGTGCGCCGCGACAATATCGAGGCCGAGGGCAAGAGCTGGACGGCGGACGAGGAAGAGGCCTTCAAGGCGCCGATCCGCTCGAAATATGAGGAGGAGGGCTCGCCCTATCACGCCACCGCCCGGCTCTGGGACGACGGCATCATCCTGCCCTCCGAGACGCGGCGCGTGCTGGCGCTGGCTTTCTCGGCCTGCCTCAACGCCGAAGTGCCGGAGACGAAGTTCGGCGTGTTCAGGATGTGAGGGCCGGTTTGGAACCGCCACTGGCATTCCGGGGCTTCGCGTCAGCGAAGAGCCCGGAACCCAGAGCCGATGCCGGTTCTCCATAATGCGCTCGCATGGTGAGCTTCACTGATCGAGCGCATCGGTTTTGGGTTCCGGGCTCAGGCCTGCGGCCTGCCCCGGAATGACGGGATGGTTTGGAGGAAAGACGATCAGCGCTACTCCGTCTTTCCCTTCTCCGTCAGCGCTGTGCGCTGCCATCTTGTTCCGCGAGGGGAGAAGTGCGCGTTTCCGAAGGGCCGCGACGCCTCTTCCCTTCTCCCGGATGGATTCCTCTGCGAAACGCGGCTGAGGACTGATATTTTGACGGCGGATTGTTCGCCTGTGACGGGCGGTCTTCAGCGGTTGGCTTGGAGAGCTCGCAGTCGACCTGGTTCAGCCGCCTGCGATGATGGTGGCGCGCCGGAGATTGTAGACGGTTGCGAAGGCAATCAGGTCTGCGGTGTTGGCGACGAACGAGTGGCATCGCGTCCGGGCTTTGCCATAGAGGCGCTTCATGGCGCTGAAGACAGCTTCGACGGGAGCGCGGCGGCGCGCGATCAGGGCGTTGCGGCGCTGCAGCCAGCGCGGCAGGACAGCGATGTGCTTGTGCCGGCGATGCATGATCCGGTCCTTGATGCCCAAGGCCTTCAGGGCGGCGCGCTGGGCCTTGCTCTCATAGCCGCGATCGGCATAGACGGCGGCCTCGTCGCCGCTGACGAGCCCTGGGGCCATCTCGACGTCCTGTATCCGCGCCGAGGTCACGAGCGCCGTGCGGATCAGGCCCGAGCCCTCGTCGACGCCGACATGCAGCTTGTAGCCGAAATGGGCCTTGCCGTTCTTCTTGCCCCAGTCGGCGCCGGGTTCACGGGGGTGGCCCTTGCCCAGCCCGGCTTCGCGTGACGGGGCAGCATGCGTCGCCTGAACGATTGTGGCGTCGAGCAATGTGCCCTTCTTCAGGATCAGACCCTTGGCCGAGAGCTGCGCGCCGATCTCGGCAAAGCAGGCCTCGAGCACGCCCGCCTGCGCTGCCGCCAGCCGAAAGCGGCACAAGGTCGTCTCGTCGGGCGTGCCGCCATCGAGCGCAAACCCGCAGAAACGTCGAAACGACAGCCGGTCCAGCAGCGCCTCCTCCAGGCCGGGATCCGACAAATCGTAAAGCGCCTGCAGATAGAGCGCCTTGAGCATCGCAAGCGGCGCGTAAGGCGGCCTGCCCGTCTCAGCCTGGCGCAGCTTGCCGGCCAAGGGCGCCAGCCGATCCCACGCGATCAGCCCATCGATCTTCGCAAGCTTCGCGTTCGCACCCAGGCGTGGGTCCAAAAACGCCTCAGCCAAAGACATCTGATCCGACATGCCGATCACCCCGCCGCACCCGAGCGAAGTGAATCAGCAATCAAACCTCAACGCCAGGGCCCTTTCGCAGAGAAATCCGGATGGGAGAAGGTGGCGCGGAGCGCCGGATGAGGGTGTGCCCTCTCAGTAGGAGGCGCTGCGGCTCCGTCGCGCCTCAATGACTACCGGCACACCCTCATCCCTGCCCTTCTCCCATCCGGGAGAAGGGTTCCCCGCGCCCTTTCCGTCCTGCTCGCCCTTATCTCGAGCATCCACGTCTTGAACGCACACCTAGACGATATCGACCGGCGCTTGGTCGACCAGCGACAAGCGCCCCACGATCGTTCCAGGTGTGAGAATTGCGCCTGGTGCGATCACGGCATTGGCTCCGATTTTCACTCTGTCGCCGACCACAGCACCGAATTTGCCGACGCCCGTATCGATCCGCCCTTCCTTATACAGGAACGATATCGCGCTATCGGGCCACTCGTTTCGGTGATTTGCGATGACGGCGCCTGCTTCCAGATTCACATCGCTCCCCAGCAGGCTGTCGCCGACAAAGTTGAAATGGGCGAGCCTTGAGCCTGCGAACACAAAGGACGATTTCAGCTCGGTACCCGGCCCGAGGATGCAATCCGCTTCGAGCCAGCAGCCACCACGCAGCAAGGCTCCCGCTCCCACGAAGCAGCCCGGTCCGATAATAGCGGGTCCTTTGATCGCCGCTGCCGGGTCGACGATCGCAGAGGCGTGAAGGGCGATGCCGGCCGTCACCGAATAATCATCGCCGAGCTGACCCAGCAGTCGCTCGATAAACTGGGGCGAGCCAGCCGTCAGCTCCCACGGCTTGAGGTCACGGAATTGCCCAAGTGGAGACGAGCTGAACCGGCCAATCTGGTCGACGATGAGCGGCATGTGGATTCCCGACGAGGCCCTGCATCGTGATCGAGGTCGAACGGAGCCGCAATCCGCCCATGGCGGTCCCTCAGCCCGATTGCCCTCAACCGCTCCATATTCGAGCCGCGCTGTCATTCCGGGCCGAGCGCCTATTTTGGCTTGAGCAGGTAAGTGGCGATGGCAACAAGCTGTGGCGGCTGAGGATTATTCGCAGCAACAAATGCATTTAAATTGATGTTCAAGCTTCCCAGGCGACAATCCGCATTGTTGAATCTCTCTGAGAGTACCGAGCATTCCCGCTGTGCCTGCGTATAAAGGGACTTTCTTGCCGCTTCCAGCATGGCGATATCGGATTCGCTATCGTTCGATACGGGCTGAATCGCGGACCGAAAACTGACTTGGATGCGGATTTGTTTTTCCGCCCCATACGCCTGGGTAAATTCCTGCCCTGCCTGTGGCAAGGTATACTGAAAGGTTTGTGCAATTGAGTTTGAGGCAGAGAGCATCAGCGAAATGACCACAGGAATACTGGTCCGCAGCATGGCGAATTTCCCCCTCGGCATAAGCGCCTGATCAGTATGATTGGCTGCTGCGATTTCGATCCAGGAATTTGGCCGTTTTCGTGAAGCTTTTGCGGCTTTTCGCGTATGGGCTCCCACCCAACGCTGATCTGCCCTCGACGTTCTGGAAGGCGCTGCCAAGGTGCCACTTGTTCCAACCGCCCCACCTTCAGTCGTGATTGCGAGCGTGAGCCGAAGCAATCCAGGAGGTTCGCGCCACGGCCCTGGATTGCTTCGCTGCGCTCGCAATGACCCTCGAGGCCAGCCTTCACCCCGCTACAAAGGCCTCATGTACGCCGGCCAATAGCGGAATGCGCGTCTGCCCTGCATCGCTCCCTCTTCCGTATGCTGCATCCTGCTCTATGGTCGCGGCCGCCTTCAAACGGTTGAACTGAGAAAAAACGCGAGGATACGCATGTCTGGGCATAACAAGGTCGCCATCATCACCGGAGCGGGTTCGGGCGTCGGTCGCGCGGTCGCGCTGGCCTTCCTGAAGGACGGCTATCGCACGGTCCTGGCCGGGCGCAGGGCGGACGCACTGGCGGAGACGATCAAGCTCTCGGGCGTGTCCGCCGAGCAGGCGCTTGCCGTGCCCACCGACGTCACCGACCAGGCTTCGGTGCAGAACCTGTTCGCCCAGACCAAGGCGGCTTTCGGGCGGCTCGACGTGCTGTTCAACAATGCCGGCGTCAATGCGCCCGGCGGCATCCTGCTGGAAGACCTCTCGCTCGAGCAGTGGCAGGCGGTGGTCGACACCAACCTGACCGGGCCGTTCCTGTGCACGCAGGAGGCCTTCAAGCTGATGAAGGCACAGGAGCCCAAGGGCGGGCGCATCATCAACAATGGCTCGATTTCGGCCTATGCGCCGCGGCCGAACTCGATCGCCTATACCGCGACCAAGCACGCCATCACCGGCCTGACCAAGACCTCCTCGCTCGACGGGCGCAAATACGACATCGCGGTGGGCCAGGTCGATATCGGCAATGCGCTGACCGAGATGGCGCAGCGCATGACGCAAGGCGTGCCGCAGGCGGATGGCTCGATCAAGATCGAGCAGGTCATGGACGTGAACCATGTCGCGACCTCGGTGCTGCACATGGCGAGCCTGCCGATCGAGGCGAATGTGCAGTTCATGACGGTGATGGCGTCGAAGATGCCTTTCGTCGGGCGCGGGTGAGGACACGCTGCGGAGCGGGGCGCGGAGCGGAGCCTTAACCGTCATGGTCGGGCTTGTCCCGACCATCCACGTCTTGCGACGCAGGCCGGATGCGTGACAGGTGAGGTGTTTGCTCCGGAGTGCTCAGCTTGCCATCCGTCGGTTCACCTCAGACGTCGGAAGACGTGGATGGTCGGGACAAGCCCGACCATGACGAGGAGGGGGGCGCCGGGGCCGTGAGCGCCGCCATCGCCCGCGCCTATACCCGCACCATCTGGGGCATCGCGCTCGGCATCCTGGTGTTCGCGTCGGGCGTCGTCGCCTGGGCGCTTGCCGCAGGTAATGCGCAATTGTTCAAGGACGGCGTCGACTGGGTTTATGACGTCGCGCTTTACGGTATCGCGGCGCTGGTCTTCGGCCGCGACGGGCGGGCGGAAAAGCTCGCCGCGCTCGCTATCGGCGCGGTAATGGCGGTGGCGGGCTTTCACACGCTCTACGACCTCTGGGACAAGATCGCGCGCCCGCGCCCGATCGATCTCTGGGCGCTGGAATTCTCCGCCGCGAGCGCGGTCATCGTCGCCGTCTTGATCGTCGGCCTGCTCTGGCGCTTCCGGGGCGAGGACAACCCGGTGATCAAGGCGACCTGGCTATCCTCCCGCAACGATGTGATCTCGACCACGGGCTTTGCCGTGATGGGGCTGTTCGCGCGATTGGCGCCCGTGCGCTGGCCGGAATATCTGTTCGATCTCTTCGTCGCAGGCCTGTGCTTCCAGGCGACATGGGCGATCTGGCGCTCGGTGCGCCGGCTCGAAGCCGCGAAGCCGGATTTGCAGAACAAGGCGGCGACAGGGGCGATCTCCCGGCTATAAAGGCGGCACCTGTTCGAGGATGTCGCTCATGTCGATCGCCGCCAGACTGCCCTCCATCCTGATCGCCAATCGCGGCGAAATCGCCTGCCGCGTCATCCGCACCGCCCGGCGATTGGGCCTGCGCACCATCGCGGTCTATTCCGATGCGGATGCCGAGGCGCTGTTCGTCGAGATGGCCGACGAGGCCTGGCATATCGGGCCCTCGCCGGCGCGCGAAAGCTATCTCGACGCCGAGACAATCCTGGCTGTGGCGAAACAGGCGAATGCGGCCTGCATCCACCCGGGCTATGGCTTTCTCTCCGAGAACGCCGATTTCGCCGAGGCTTGCGCCAAGGCCGGCATTGTTTTTGTCGGACCGCCGGCCTCGGCCATCCGGGCCATGGGCCTGAAGGATGCCGCCAAGGCATTGGTCGAGAAGGCCAATGTGCCGGTGGTGCCGGGCTATCACGGCGCCGAGCAGGGCGCCGATTTCCTGCGCGCGGAAGCACGGCGCATCGGCTACCCCGTCTTGATCAAGGCGGTCGCGGGCGGCGGCGGCAAGGGCATGAAGAAGGTCGATCGGCCCGAGGATTTCGACGAAGCGCTCGCCAGCGCCCAGCGCGAAGGCAAGAACGCCTTTGGCGATGCGCGCGTGCTGGTCGAGAAATATGTGCTCTCACCGCGCCATGTCGAAATCCAGGTCTTTGGCGACAGCCATGGCAATGTCGTCCACCTCTATGAGCGCGACTGCTCGCTGCAGCGCCGCCACCAGAAGGTGATCGAGGAGGCGCCGGCGCCGGGCATGAGCGCGGAGGTCCGCGCCGCCATGGGCAAGGCCGCGACCGAGGCCGCCAAGGCCGTCGGCTATGTCGGGGCCGGCACGGTCGAGTTCATCGCCGATGGCCGCGAAGGCCTGCGCGCCGACCGCTTCTATTTCATGGAGATGAATACGCGCCTCCAGGTCGAGCATCCCGTGACCGAGGCGATCACCGGGCTTGATCTGGTCGAGCTCCAGCTCAAGGTCGCGGCCGGCGAGCCGCTCGGTTTCAGCCAAGCCGATGTCACTGCCACCGGCCATGCGGTCGAGGCCAGGCTTTATGCCGAGGATCCCGAAAAGGGCTTCTTGCCCTCGACCGGTAAGCTCTGGGCACTGCGCTTTCCCGAAGGCGAGGGCATCCGCATCGATACCGGCGTCGAGGCCGGCGATACGGTGACGCCGTTCTACGATCCCATGATTGCCAAGGTGATCGCCCATGGCGCGACGCGCGATGAGGCTCTGGACAGGCTTGGCGCGGCGCTGGGCGAGACGATCGTCGCGGGACCGCGCACTAATCTCGCCTTCCTGAAGGCGCTGACCGAGGCGCAAGGGTTTCGCGAAGGCCCGTTCGACACCGGCTTCATCGAGCGCAACATCTCAGGCCTCGGAGCAGAGCCGCAGCCGCTCGATGCCGCGGCCGTGGCCGCCGCCGCGCTGCAATTGGAGGAAGAGCGGCAGGCGGACGGGCTGCTGGCCGCCGCGGGGCGTTCCGATAGCGAGGCGCGCTCGCCCTGGCTCGTCGCGGATGGCTTCTCATTGATGCCGCAGCCGGCGCTGGGCCTGGCCCTGCTGGTCGATGGCGAGCGCATCGAGGCGCGGATCGAATGGCATGAGGAGGGCGCGCGCGTCAGCCTGCCCGCCCATGAGATCGGGGAGGGCGAGCACGAGATCGTGCTGGCCCAGGCTGAGCGCGGAACCTATCTCGCGCTGCATCGCGGCCGCCAGACGGCGGTTGCGCTGTTTGACCCCTTCAGCGTCGATCTCGATGCGGCGGCGGGCACTGGCGGCGTCATCAAGGCGCCGATGCATGGCAAGCTGATCGCGCTCTTCGTCACGGCTGGCGAGGCGGTGGTGAAGGGCCAGAGGCTCGCCATCGTCGAGGCGATGAAGATGGAGCATGTGCTGGTGGCCCCGCGCGCCGGCACCGTCACCGAGGTTGCGGGCGAGGCGGGGGCGCAGGTGGCCGAGGGCGCGAAGGTCGTGGTGCTGGGGGAGTAGGGCGGGTGTTCAGGGAGGGGCGCGTTTGCTCCTAAGCCGGCATGAGCTGATCAGCGAACGTTTCAGCCTGCGCCGTCGAAATGCGCCAGTCGAGTTCTCCACCAAAGAGGTTAGCTGCGAGGCTGCAATCGAGGGCGCTGTAATGGGGACGCTGAACGGCGGAGCCCAAGTCGAGCATCGAGACCCGCAACAGCTTGGGCGTGCGCCTTCCTGCGAGCTGAAGCGCTTGGAATGCTGTATCAACCCAGTCGGCTCGTGATACCGCAGGCGATCCCGCCAAGTGCAGTATGCGAGGAATAGCGTCTCGCTCTTTCATGCGCTGGGCCAACTCCAGCAATCTCTTGGCAAGCAGGAAAATGGGAGTTGGCGAGCCGATTTGATCGCTCGCGACCTTAGCAATACCATCCTGACCTCGCAGAAGGTGGGTGATGAAGTCTTTGCCGTCGCCAAACAGCCAAGCGACCCTGGCTACACAGACTCCTTCACTGACGGCGAGGACGTTTTGCTCGGCTTCGACTTTCAAACGACCATAATTGTTGATGGGTGACACAGGATCCGATTCTCGCCAGGGTCGACTGGTCGCGTCGCCAAAAACGTAATCCGTGGAAATGTGAATAAACGGCGCGCCGATCTGTGCACACGCATGTGCCATGCGACCAGGTGCGAGCGCGTTGATCGCGCGTGCATGATCTGGTGCAATCTCCGAAGCCTCGACGCTGCTAATGGCGGCTGCATTGATTACAACGTCCGGGCGCAGCCGCGTGAGTGCAGTCTCAAAGGCAACCGCATCCGTAACATCCAATTCTGCGTGCGATAGCGCGTGCACGCGGGTCCCGCCAACAATCGACAGTGCGCGCGCAAGTCGGCCATTCCCGCCACTAACGAGAACTTGGATACACACCTGTCGCCCCCTCGATAGGTCGCCTGATCTCCAAGGAATGTGAGCGAGTTTGCCGGAGATGGATAGCGGCTTTCCGCCTGCCGCCGTCGTTCCGCCCACGACTTCATGCCCTTAGCGCGCAACGGCCTCTTTGCGAGCCCTGACCAGGCGTGCGCCATTGTCCTGACTGCCTGCCCGTGGGCCGAGCCCGGTGCGAAGATGGTGATGCTTGGGGAGTGAGCCGGCTTCAGCGCTGGGAGCTCGGTGCGAACCGGTAGTGAATCAGGTCCATGACGACGGCGTCATCGCGCGTCCGGTTTCGATAACCGTGCCGACGATCGGCGGGGAACCTCAGCGATTGCCCCTGCTTGAGCGGCCTCCACTCCTCCTCCACCAGCAATTCAACTTCGCCGTGCAGGACGGTGACATGCTCCACGACGCCAATCTCGTGCGGCTCGGAGATGCTCTCGAAAGCGGGCGCGAAGGTGAGCTCGTAGAGTTCGAAACCAAATCGCGCCTCGTATGGAAACAGGAGCGCGCGTTGCATGCCTTCCTGCGCCGGGCGCACGCGAAGTTCGCTGGCGTCGCGAAACAGCAGGACATCACCGTCCTCGCGATTGGCCTCCAGCAGTGCGGTCATGGGCACCCCTAGACCCGTGGCGATCTTCCAAAGCGTTGCGACGGTCGGCGTGGATTCGCCGCGCTCGATCTGGCCCAGCATCGCCTTGCTGACGCCGGTCCGCGCTGCCGTCTGATCGAGGCTCCAGCCAAGATCGCGCCGGATCGACCTGAGCAGGTTCGGCGTGTCGACGGGGCTGATGGCCTTCATTCCGGGGCAATCTCCAGAGCGTGCGTTATTGCGCACAAATGGGGCGTGCGCTAAAGCGCACGAATGCGCGCAACTGTGGTTGGTAGCATCAGGCCGGAGGATTGTCCCATGCAGCCCGTCAGCGGAAGTCTCGCACCAGATTTCGGCGCCACGCAGCCGAGCACCAGGCTCGATCTTCACCGCATCCGGCAAGCGCGGCAGGAGATTTCGCGGGTTTTCCGCGACACGCCGCAGTTCCTGTCTGCCACGCTCGGCGATTTGCTGGGCTGCGAACTCGTCATCAAGCTCGAGACCGCAAACCCGATCGGCTGCTTCAAGGGGCGTGGGACAGAGGTCGCGATGTCACGTCTTGCAAGTAGCTCGGGTCCCATGGCCGCTGTCTGCGCCAGCGCCGGCAACCTCGGACAAGCGCTTGCCTATAGCGGCCGGGCACGCGGTATCGCCGTCAGTGTGATTGCGGGCAAAGGCGCCAATGCCGCGAAGATCGAGCGAATCCGCCGGCTCGGCGGGACAGTCGAATTGGTCGATGGCGATATCGAGAACGCTCGCGAGCGTGCCCGGGAGATTGCAGCTCGCGGCGATGCGTTCCTCGTGGAGGACAGCGAAAATCTCGACACTTGCGAAGGCGCGGGCACGATCGGCCTTGAACTCGTCGAAGGGTTCGATCGAATCGATACGGTTCTGCTCGCGCTCGGCGGGGGGCTCTGGCCACCGGCGTGGGGCATGTCTTCAAGACCTTGTCGCCGGCGACGGATGTCGTCTGCATCCAGCCAAGAGGCGCGCCGGCCCTGGCGAAGTCCTGGCGGGCGCGATCGATTGTGACCACTGACCGGACCGATACGATCGCCGACGGTGTCGCCGGCCGATTTCCGATCGCTGCGGTTCTCGACGACCTGCTCGCCACCGCAGACCACGTCCCGCTGGTCGAGGAAGAGAGCATCATCGAGGGCATGCGGATGCTCTACCGGCACGCTGCCCTCGTCGCCGAACCTTCGGCCGCGCTTGGTATTGCTGCAGTCCTGGAAGACCCCGCGCGTTATCGCGGCAAGCGCGTGGCCGCAGTGATATGCGGTTCGAATGTCCTGCCCGACTCATTCAGGGCATGGATGCAGGCATAGGTGCGAGCACGCTTATGTCTCCGCTTTGCAATTCGCATGCGGCGCTCGAGTCGATAGCGACGAGCCGGCCTCTCAGACTGGGATCAGGTGGCGGGCCGCTTGGCTAGAGCAAGGCCGATGCCTGGCGCAATCATTTCGCCGCCAGAGCCTTCACGCGAACCGGTGGTCACTTCGCTCGAAAGCACGCCAGAGCCGGATGATTTCAGGTCGGATTGCTAAGTGACCCGACCTGAAATCTGAATCCGTCTCTCATCAAAGAGTTAGAGCAGGATCGGTTCGAAAAACCGGTTCCCACTTTTTCGCATCCTGCTCTAGAGACCGCAGTTAAATCGTCGGCCTGTCCACAGAACCGACAGACGGTCGCGTTGAGCCCGTGCCGGATCACCCTGCCGCAGGGGCGCCAGAGCTTTCGACGACGCCAATCCCGTCGGGGAGCGTCCACTCGCGTTCCAGCAGCTGCCGCACCGTATCCGCCTGATCGAAGGCTTCCTGCATCGCGCGCTCCCAGGCCGATGCGGCCGGAGTATTCTCAAGTTCCGTCCTGCTTACCATCTGACGACAGAGTTCGCCGCGCTCCCGCAACGTCCGCATCGCCGCGCCGAGCGATTGCTCCGAGGCGAGGAACTGCGCCGCCAGCATGATTTCGGCTGTGTAGACATGGCCGATATGGCAGCGGAACTGGGTGAACGGACCCAGGTGCTGACGACGCAGGGCGCCGCCGCAATCCGGGCAAGTCACCGCGATGGGTTGGTCGCTGGTATAGGCCGTCATCACCTCCTCCTGTCTCGACCCAACGGGGAGATGCGGCGTCGCGACGTTCGTGGTGTCCATCGCTGCGACGAGCTCGACGAGCAGGCGCGGCATCTCTGCCGCAGGCAGACAATGGTCGATCGTGACATTGGCGATAGCGCTGCGTGGCATGCTGGGGTTGATGGCGTCGGCGGGGTCCTGCACGAGCGTGACGCCGCCGCTGTCCTTGATCTGATAGAGGCCGGCGCAACCATCGTTCAGGCCGCCGCTCAGGATGACGCCGACGACGCCGGCGCCGTAGCTCTCCGCCGCGCTGCGAAACAACGGGTCGATGGCCGGACGCGCCCAATTTTCGCGCGGGCCCTTCGTCAGCCGTATCCGTCCGTGCCTTACGATCATGTGATGATCGGGAGGCGCAACGAAGATCATGCCACCTTGAACGTCATCGCCATCTTGGGGATGAACCACAGGCAAAGGCCCAATCTGACTCAGGAGCCAGGGGAGCTCGCTCTTGTGCGCGCCCAGATGCACGACCACGAAAACCGCGGCCGGAAAATCGCTTGGCAGACCGCCGACGATAGCGCGCAGGGCCTCGATGCCCCCGGCCGAGGCGCCGATGACGACGATGGTGGGCGGCCGGTCACTCATAAAGGCACATGGTGCGGTTATCCCGTCTTTTCGGCTCGCATCTCGATCGATTGCATCGCGCTCTATCGACGGGGCGTATTGCGAAAGCGCGCAATCTCTTCCCCAGCGGTCCACTAGAAATTACGGAGAAGTCGGCACCGAATTGAAGTTCCCCTGCGAGGGAGGTTTTCGAATCGATTTATTTGGGCCGATTTTCAGTTCGATCATCCAAGTGAAGAAAAACTAACATTGCCGACTTCGATGCGTATTCAAGCGAATTTGCACTCAAGGACACATGCTGAATAAAGAACAAGACCAGGGATAATATGTTCCATTTTCTGTAACAGGGATCGTCGTCCGTAGAAAATTGCTTGCATCAGGCTGATGGGGCGGTGAGTGCCCGGGGAGGGGCGTTCGAGCCATGGCGGACGGTGCCGGGCCTCTCAGGCGCGGCCAGTCCCCGGGATCAGCTGGCGGGCCGCTTGGCGAGGGCAAGGCCGATGCCCAGCGCAATCATCGCGCCGCCCGAGGCTTCCCGCAGGCGCTTGATGAGCTCGGGCCGTGCCGCCGCGCCGTCCCGGATACCGCTGGCCGCAAAGGCCACCACGACGTCGGCCAGGGTGTTGAGCACGACGGAGATGAAGCCCAGCACCATGAACTGCAACGCCACGCTGCCCGTCATGTCCACGAACTGCGGAATGAAGGCCAGGAAGAACGCCGCCGTCTTCGGGTTCAGCGCCTCGACGAGCACGCCCTCGCGAAAAGCCCGGCGGGGGCCGATCGGAGGCTCGACAATGCCGCCGGCCAGGACATTCGCCGCGTCGCGCCGGGCGGCCTGGAAGGTGCGCAAGCCGAGCCAGACGAGATAAACCGCTCCTACAAGCTTGAGCACTGTGAAGAGTTCGGCGCTCGCCAGCACGAGCGCGGAGACGCCCAGGCTGCCGGCGAGGACATGGACCATTCCACCCAGGCCGGTGCCGAGGCTGGACGCGATGCCTTCAGCGCGACCGCCTGCGAGCGTGCGAGCCGCGACGTAGAAGATGCCGGGACCGGGCGTGATCGCCAGCAGGAAGGCCGCGGCGAGATAGAGGGCAAGCTGCGAGAAGTCAGGCATGGATCGGCCCCGTCGAGAGAGGAGGTAACTGGATGAGGGCTGAGGGGAACCTCGAACCCTCTCTCAGGACGGGATCAGGGTGGCGGCCGTGCGCTCCACCGGGCGATCGCTCGCGGCAAGGCCGGCCGCGACATTGGCTCTGTCGGCCTCCGGACGATTCTGGCTCATCTTGCGCTTTCCCTCCAGCCTCGTGATCGGCATGCGGATGCCGACGATCCCGCGCAGCTGCGCCTGGATGAAATCGGGAGGGGCATCGGAGACGGCCCAGGGCGCCGCGCGCTCGCCCTCATGGATATTGGTCAATCGGGTCACGGCCGCCAGCAGCCTGGTGGGGTCATCGAAGAACTCGACCGGGCCATAGGCGTGAACCGCAACGTAGTTCCAGGTCGGGACAACCTTCCCGGTCTCCTGCTTGGTCGCGTACCAGGACGGCGTGATGTAGGCGTCCGGCCCCATGAAGATCGCAAGCCCGTCGCCGGTGACGGGAGTTCGCCATTGCGGGTTGGCCTTGGCGAGATGGCCGTAGAGCACGCCGTGCTCGCCCTCGTTCTCGTCGAGATAGAGCGGCAGCGGCGTGGCCAGCACGCCGTCGGGTGAGGCGGTGACGAAATTGGCGAGCCGCGCGGCCCGGATCGTCGCCCGGATGCTGTCCCTGTCGTCGTCGCGGAAGGCTGGAGGCGTGTACATCTGCGAACTCCTTGCGTTGCCGGGACAGATGCCGCCAATCTGGCTTGCTGGGAATAGCCAGTTGCGAGGGATTGATGTGGGCCAGTTAGACGGTGTCGGCCGCAGGATCATCGCGGCGATCAAGGAGCAGATTCATAGCGGCGCCTATCGGCCCGGTGATCGCCTACCGTCGTCGCGCGCCTTCGCGATGGAGTGGGGAGCATCCCGCACGACGGTGACGGCGGCGTATGGTCAATTGATCGCGGAGGGCTATCTGGTCACGCGGGCCGGCGCACGTCCGATCGTGGCGCAGGGCCTCGCGGCCAAGACGACGCCGACGCCCGCACTGACGGCGGCGGTGCGGCATCTTTCGGGCTTCGCGCAGCGCCTGCTCAGCTTGCCGCCGCCGACGCCGTCTCAGGCGGTCAACGTCGCGGATTTCCGCTATGGGGACCTGGCCGGCGACGATTTTCCCGTGCTGGCCTGGAGGCGCGCGCTGACCAAGGTCAGCCTTCGGCGAAAGGCGCGGCTGCGCTATGCCGACCCCCAGGGCGCCACCGATCTGCGCTCGGTGCTGCAAGGCTATCTCTGGCGCGCGCGCGGCATCAATTGCTCGCCGGACGACATCGTCATCGTCAACGGCTCGCAGCAGGGGCTCGATCTCTGCGCCCGGCTGCTGCTCGACCCCGGCGATGCCTTTCTCATCGAGAATCCCGGATACATGCTCGCCCGTCACGCCTTCATCGCAGCGGGTGGCATTGCGGTTCCGATTCCCGTCGATGGCGAGGGCCTATGCGTTGATGGGCTGCCGCCGGGGCGTCTCGTCTACGTTACACCCTCGCACCAGTTTCCTCTTGGCGGGGTCCTCTCCGCGACGCGCCGACGCTCGCTCCTGGCCTGGGCTGCAGCCTCGGGCGCCTATGTCATCGAGGATGACTATGATGGCGAGTACAGGCACGACATCTCCCCGATCCCGCCCTTGCAGACGCTTGACCCACAGTCGGTGATCTATGTCGGCACATTCTCCAAGACGCTCTCGCCGACCTTGCGACTGGGCTATCTCGTTCTCCCCGCCGGGCTGGCTCGGGCGTTCAGCGAGGCCAAGCGCCTCACCGATCGGCACAGCCCGCTCCTGGAGCAGGAGGCGCTGGCCGAGCTGCTGGCGAGTGGCGCCTATGAGCGCCACGTCCGCAGCATTCGCCGGAAGAACGCCGAGCGACGCGCCGTGCTGCTCCAGGCCCTGTCAGCCGAATGCGGGCCGGCCGTATCGATCGAGGGAGCCGATACGGGCCTGCATGTCGTCATCTGGATCAACGGCGTTGGCGCGGATCGCGAGGCTGGGATTGTCGAGGCCGCGCGGTCAATCGGGCTCGGCATTCATCCTGTCTCGCCATTATACGATCCGAAGCTATCCAAGCCCCAGACGGCAGGGTTCATTCTCGGCTACGCCGCGCTCGACACCGAGATGGTGCGGCGTGGTATCTCGATGCTGGCGACCGTGCTGACGAAGCGCCGATGAGGCCTTGCCGGTATTTCGACTGAGGTCGGCCCATCACCCATAATCGCCGTTCTGTCCGCGACCTCGTGGTCTTGGCGAGCCTTTTGACGCGGACCTTCAGATCGTTGCGAAATAGTGGTCAGGCGGCGTTGCAAAACCTGGACGCCGCACTCTAACCTTGAGTGGCGAGATTACAGGGGGAGTCCATGAACGCTCGAACATGGATTGAAATCGTCGAAGACAATGTCGGCCGATATGGCGAACTTGTCGCCGGTATCGACCCATCTCTCGCCGATCTGCCTCGGTTTTTTGAACGCGACGATGTCGGGGGCTGGGTCGACCGTTTCGTGAATTTCGCCCTCGACGCGGTCGAGGGTCGCGTTGGCTTTGTGAAGTTTCAGTCGGCCTATTTTGAAGCCTGCGGCCTGGCGGGACTTGCGGCCCTTGCCTCCGGAATGAAACGGGCAAAAGCGGCGGGCATGGGCGTCATTCTCGACGCCAAGCGGGGGGATATCGGGGCTACGGCTGCCGCCTATGCCCGCGCATATCTGACGCCAGCCTCGGAGGGCGGAAGCGGCGATTTCGAAGCCGACTGCCTGACCGTCAACCCGCTGATGGGCCCAGATACGCTGGAGCCCTTCGTTGAATGCGCCAACCGCTTCGGGAAAGGTCTGTTCGTCCTCTGCCGGACATCAAATCCGGGAGCAAGCTGGCTCCAGGACAAGATGGCGGGCAACCGGCTGGTTTCCGATCGCGTGGCCGACTTGATCGGAAGCTTCGCAACTGCGGACTTGCGCTCCTTAAGTCCAATCGGCGCTGTGGTCGGGGCGACAGTTCCCAATGAAGGCGCGCGTCTGCGGCAGCTCTTGCCCAACTCCATCATCTTGGCGCCTGGTCTGGGGGCTCAAGGCGGCGATATCGCCAGCATTCACTCCCTGCGAGGCAGCCGCCCCGGCGATTTGCTCGTCCCCGTGTCGCGAGGACTGACCCGGGTCGAAGATCGCGATATTCCAGCCGAACTCTATCGCCACATGATCATCGAGAGGATTGGCAGCTTCAAAGCCGCGATCGCCTATGACCATGCCCATGGTCACATCAAGTCGGCGTGATATCGAGTTGGCCGTGACGTTCCCGACCGGGCAGGGAGCGGCGAACAGGAGCCAAAGCCATCGTCGGGGCGATGAAGGTGGAGCAGGGGCTGCCGCCCCGCAGGATGTGAAGTCAGCCCTAGCGTCGCCAGTCCTTCGCCAGCAGCGCGTAGAGCACATCGTCGCGCCAGACCTCGCCGACGCGCAGATTGTCGCGCAACAGGCCTTCGCGGCTGAAGCCGAGTTTGTCGATCAGTGCGATCGAAGCGGTATTGTCGGGATGGATGAAGGCCTGGAGGCGATGCAGGCCGAGTTCGGCGAAGCAGAAGTCGAGCATCGCTGATACGGCTTCCCTGGCAAAGCCCTGCCGGTGGCGCGCCGGGGTGATGATATAGCCGATGCTCGCGCGCCTGCTGCGGATATGGCCGTCATGGTAGTTGACCAGCCCGAGGCAGCGATCATCGCCTGCCTCAGTCACCGCCCAGAAGCGATAATAGGATGGCGTGCAGTCGATGAAATTGCGCACGGCCCGCTCGGTTTCGAGGGGCTTCGTATAGACCGGCTGGTTCCAGAAGCGCATCGCCTCGGGGTCGGCGAAGCATTCATGCATCGCCTCCGCGTCATCGGCGCGAAACTGGCGCAGGCGCAGGCGTGGGGTCGAGAGGACCGGGTGCGGTATGGGTTGCTTTGCCATCGGGGCCTGCCAGGAGACGCAAACCCTGCCACCGAACGGTCGAGCCGGCCAGTCCCCGGCGATCATGGGATCCGCTTTGCGGCCCAACTCGGTCCGTCGCGGGCGGGGGGGCAAATACGGCTCCACCGCCCTCGTAGATTCGACTGGATCTGGCTGTTGCGGCTCCCGGAGCCAAGGCTGAGATTCGGCTCCAGGCAGCGGTTGTCAGCCCGCGACCACGTCTTACTGCTTGAAGCCGATCAGCACGCCATCGGCGCCAAGAGAGAGCTGAAGCCCCTGCCGGCGCGTAGCCAGTCGCAAGGTCACTCCCTTGTCGTTCTTCAGCCAGACACTGCCGCGTCCCTGATTGCCGACAGCCCAGCCTTCCTTCAGCTGGACATAGGCGCCGGCAAGGTCGGACCTGTTCTTAAGTCCGTAGACCGTTCCGGAGGCGACGGTGCGCGATGCGCCGATCGACCCCAGGCCGATGCCGCCGACCGTGATCGGATAAGTGCGGCCGTGATAACGCAGCGTACCGCCGCCAACCTCGCCGGAGGCGACAAAGCCCGCCTGGACCTGCTCGATGCTGACGGTACCGGTCGCCGGACCGAGTGAGCGCGACTGCGCCATGGCCGGCGAAGCCAGCATGAGAAAAGCGGCTAAGGAAACGGCCGTTTGCCTGATCGTTGTCATGTTCTGCTCCTCGCGCCTGATTGGCGGTGTGACTGATCAACGCGCGAAACGCGATTTCGATCCCGACGAGAGCGGCGTTGGGTCGAATCTCCGGCTCCAGACAATGTTCCGATGGCTGCAGTTGGCGCGAACTGGCCGACTGGAGCGAGCCGGGAAGTTCCGGGATGCCCCGGCTCTAGAGCCTTGTTTTAACGCGTTTTCTTCACGCGGACCGGTGTCCACTTCGCTCGAAAACGCTCTAACCGTCGAGCGCGGCGATCGCCTTTGCCATGATCGCCAGGTTGATCTCGGCCAGCGGGTCGTCGTCACCGAGGAACCAGGCGGCCGAGAGGCCGCACCAGGCGATGAGCCATTGCAGCAAACGGGGGCGCTCCAGCCCCGATCGCGCGACGACGATGTCAAGCCGGCGCTCGAAACGGCCCAGCGCGACCGGGGGCTCGGGATCGGAGAGAGCGGGGTCGCAGAACAGGATGGTGTATTCGAAGGCGCGGTCGCCGATGACGCATTTCGGGTCGATGGCGCGCCAGCCGCGCCCCTCGAAATCCAGCACATTCTCGTGGTGGAGATCGGCATGGAGCGGCAGGATCTCTCGCTGCGCCGCCAGCAGTTCGCGCGCCGTCGCGGCCGAGCGGGCGAGGAGGCCGCCGCGCTGCTGCGCCATCGCAAACAGGTCCTTGAACCAGGTTTCGAGCGGGATCAGTCCGGTTGGAGCCGGGCCGCGCGGCTGCTGCAGGCGGGCGATCGCCTCGCAGAGGATGAGTGTCGCTTCATCGTCCCTGCCGTTGCGTGCCATGGCCGCAAGCGAGCGCTTGCCGATGGCGCGTTCAATCAGCATGGCGACCTCGTCGCGGGCAAGCAAGCGTGCGGCCCCGTCGCCGTCCCAGTATTCGAGTAGGCGGTAGCCGAGGCGCTCATCCTCGGTCTCGGGCAGCTTCAGCATGGCGGGCTCGCCCTGACGGCGCACCGGCAACAGGCGGCTGCCATGGGTGATGATGGCGTCGCCATCGGGCGTGAGCGCCCAGCGTGACAGCCAGGGCTCAAAATATTGCCAAGACTCGAAATCGGCAGGCGTAGCGGAATCCACGGATCAGACGCGTCCGATCAGCGGATATTGCTCGGCCTCGTAGAGCTGGCCCGAGACCGGGGCGCTCTCGTCGGAGAGCCAGAAGGCGGTGTGGGCCGCGATCTCCTCGGGCTGCATGATCCGACCGGTCGGGGCGAGCTTGAGCGGGACATGGTCCTGCCAGCCGGGCTTCTGGCCCTCGCGCTGCTGTGTCACATCCTCATTGGCGGTGAAGGTCCAGCCGACATTGAGCTGGTTCACCCGGATATGCTCAGGTCCCAGCGCATTGGCGAGGTTGCGCGTCATCGTCATCAGCGCGCCCTTCGACATCGAATAGACGGTCAGGTTGGAGAGCCCGCAATAGGCGTTGATCGAGCCGACGGTGACGATCGCGCCGCCGGATTTCTGCAGGCGGAAGGCTCGGATCGCGGCCTCGGCGCAAAGCAGCGGCGCGCGGGTGTTGATCGCGAAGATATGGTCGAAGAAGGTCGCCGTGGTCTCAGTCAGCACGCCGCGCGGATAGATGCCGGCATTGTTGACCAGCCCGTCGATGCGCCCGAAGGCCTTCACCGTGGCATCGACCAGCGTTTGCGCGGTGGCGGGGTCGGCGAGGTCGCCGGTGGTCCCTTGCGCTGAGGCGCCGAGATGCCGGCAGGCGGCCTCGACCTCGGCCTCGTCGCGGCCATGGACGAGCACTTTCGCGCCATCCGCCACCAATCGCTGCGCCATGGCGTAGCCGATGCCGGTCGAGGAGCCGGTGACGAGGATGGCCTTGCCTGCAAGTCCGCGCATGGTGGGTCTCCTGTGTGCGGGTCTGAATAGCCTGTTCGGTCGCGGCGGTCACGCCGCCGCGCCGTGTGGATTTACAAGCCTGGCTGTTTCGGTGTCTGATTGTTTTTGGTCATATTCTGGATGGCTATTGGTCTGACGCTGACAATCACGGAGACGCTGCGATGTTTCGGTCCCGTCGCCTTTCAGCCTGCCTGCCTTTGCTCAAGGTGACGTCGTCTGCGCCACTCGCCCGTGGCGCCGCCGGACCCGCTGTCGCGACGATGCAGGATCTGCTCAACGACCTCGGCTTCAGCTTCGTCAAATCGTTCAAGAATGGCCAGTGGGACGGGATTTTCGGCAGCGAGACCGACGCTAATGTGCGCAAGTTCCAGCTGCAGAAAGGGCTTGCCTCCGATGGGATGATCGGCCCCAAGACGCTGGGACTGTTCGATCAGTTGATCCTCGCGGACCCGTTGCTCGAATTGCCCGATTTCGGGAAATACAAGACAGGCCAGGCGTTCGACCGGGTTCTCCCGGCCGAGCAGCGCGGCAACATGTACTGGTAGGCGACATGTCCGATCATACGATTTCGCCGGGCTTCACCATTTCCGGCGTCACCTTCGAGAATATTTTCAATTCCGACGCGGCGAGGGGTCGCCCGGTCGATTTCGAAAAGCCCGACCCGTTCGACTGGCGGCTGATGGTCGGGCGCTTCGCCCCCAACAGCGGCGTGCAGGCGTTCAAAACGACCTGCAGCTTCACGCCCAAGGGCGCACCGGCAGGAACGGGCTACGGTCTCAAACAGATCGCGTTCCACAAATTCCTCTCGATGTCCTATGCCGGGCTCGAGCCGGAGCACGGCTCGCAGACCATTGGCACGACCTCGATCAACTTCACCTGGAACCTCGACTGTGTCGGCGCGAACGTGGGCAACAATTTTTCGGCGCCGTCGCTGCCGTTTTTTTCGGCGCTGGCAAAGCCGGTCGCCAACAACAGCCAGGGCTCGATCACGATCACCGATTCGCCTGGCGGAACCGCCCGTCTCGTGCGCGCCAACATGCTGACAGCAAAACGGAATTTCCTGCAGAAGCACGCCAGCGAAACGAATTTCATCACCGCCCTCGTCGTCGAGCGCCCCGATGGTGCGCATGTCCCGGTGCGCGCGGTCCAGTGGACCTTCTCGACTTCGACGACCGTGGTCTGGACAGATGGAAAGCCGAAACTGCAATCGGTCGGCGGCTGTTCGTTCATAACCCTACTCGATCCCGATGACCTCCAGGACGTACGCAAGCGGCTCTTGGCCGAGAATGCGTTCCTGGTCTCCGACACCATCCTGCACAAGGTCAATCAGGGGCTTTCGACCGCCGAAATGCTCGACGCGGCAGCCGCACCCACTCCCAATTCGCCGGACACGGTGCGCAAATTCGACGGCGGCACCTACGCCATCGAGCATTCGAGAAAAGCTTTGGATTGAGCGCGGCGGCGCTGGCGCGAGCGGCGATCGACGCTACTATCCCGGCCATGCCACTTCACCTGCTCAAACTCTGCGTCGGCGCCGAATCGATCAGCGATCTCGAGGAATGGATCGAGGAGCAGTCGCTGCTGCGCCGGCGGATGGGCCGACCCGACGAGCAGACGCATACCACCCGCATGGTGCCCAAGCGCGTTGGCGAGATCGTCGATGGCGGCTCGCTCTATTGGGTGATCAAGGGCCAGATCTCGGCCCGCCAGCGCCTGATGGAGATCAGGCCCTTCACCGACGCGGACGGCATCGGCCGCTGCCATCTGGTGATGGAGCCGGTGGTGGTGCCGGTCGAGCCGCGGCCCTGCCGGCCCTTCCAGGGCTGGCGCTATCTCGCCGACAAGGACAAGCCGCGCGACATTGATGGCCGCAGCGGCGATCTCGGCGTGATGCCGGAGGCGATGCGGCGGGAGTTGGCGGAATTGGGGTTGCTGTAGGCTCCGCCGGTCGGTCGTTCAGCCCAATCGGCCCAGGACGTGTTCCGCCCAAGGCGAGCCTTCAATCGCAGTCCAATCGGGATCCGATGTCTCGTAGTCCAGGGCGAGCGTCAGAAAGCCGCTCCCGGCATCCCGGTCAGCCGGCTCGGCATAGCCTTGCTCGCATTCCTCGCAATGAGCGTAGATCGTCCCCGACGCGTCGTTCCGCTGGAGGATGATGCGGCCTTGCCGGCAGAGGGGACAGCTTCCGACCCAGTACAGAGGCGTCATCGCCAGGGCTCAAACGGCAATATTGTCGATCAATCGCGTTCCGCCGATCCGCGCCGCGACCAGGATCCGGATCGGCCCGTCGGCGAGCGAGGTCACTGGCGCCAGTGACTCTGCGTGGCGTGCCTCCAGATAGTCGAGCTCGAAGCCGGCCGAGATGATCTCGCCCTGCGCCTCGGTCACCGCCCTGAACAAATCGTCGCGGTTGCGCAGGCGCGCGGCGAGCGCTTGCATGACCTTGTGCAGCAGCGGCGCGAGCGCGCGATGCTCGGCCGAGAGGTAGCGGTTGCGCGAGGACATGGCGAGGCCGTCGGGCTCGCGGAAGGTCGCCAGCGGGACGATCTCGATGCCGAGGTCGAGATCGGAAGCCATCCGCGTCACCACCTTGAGCTGCTGATAGTCCTTCTCGCCGAAAACGGCGCAATCAGCCTGACTCTGGGTAAAGAGTTTGCAGCAAACCGTTGCAACGCCTTCGAAATGTGTCGGCCGGAAGCGGTCGTCGAGGCCGACCGCGGCGGGGCCGAGCAGCAGGATGCGGGTGGCGAAGCCGGGCGGATACATCTCCTCGACCTGGGGGAAGAAGACCGCGTCGGCCTGCGCCTCGGCCAGCATCGCGCAGTCCGTGTCGAAGGTGCGCGGATACTTCTTGAAGTCCTCATGCGGAGCGAACTGCGTCGGGTTGACGAAGATCGAGGTGATGACGCGCCGCGCATGGCGCTGGGCTTCCTTCACCAGCGCGATATGGCCTTGATGCAGCGCGCCCATGGTCGGCACCAGCGCGACCTTCTCGCCCGCTTCATGCCAGGCCGCGACCTTGGCCCGCATGGCGGCGACCGTCTCGAAAACCGCTATCTGCGTCACTGCACCTGTCCTCCCATTTTGCGGACGGGTAGCAAATGCGCGGGCGATGGCCAATATCAGGTCGGGTATGATTTGCAGCGTCGTGCGACCGGGAGCCTCATGAGCGACAAGACCGACCGTGCCCTGGGCAAGGCCGAAACCACCGCGCCACAGGCTGCGGGGGCTTCGACGCCGGGTGCGATCGACCGTTTCCTGGGAGCCGCCAAGCAACTCGCGCCGCTGGCGACGGGGCAGGCGGGCCGGCTCGTCTTCGCGCTCGACGCCACGATGAGCCGCCAGCCGACATGGGATCTTGCCTGCTCCTTGCAGGCGCGGATGTTCGAGGTCGCGGGCAAGAGCGGCGGGCTTGCGGTCCAGCTCGTCTATTTCCGCGGGCTGATGGAGTGCCGCTCCTCGGGCTGGGTCGGCGAGCCGCAGCGCCTCAACGGGCTGATGAGCCGGATCGCCTGCGAGGGCGGCCAGACGCAGATCCATCGCGTGCTCAAGCATGTCCGCAATGAGGCGAAGACCGTGCCGATCCGCGCCTTCGTCTTCGTCGGCGATGCGATGGAGGAGGATGTCGATGCGCTCGCCGCGCTTGGCGGAGAGCTCGGCTTGCGTGGGATTCGCGGTTTCATGTTCCAGGAAGGCCATGACCCCGCCGCCAGCGCCGCCTTCGCGACGATCGCGCGCCTGACCGGCGGTGCGCATGCGCGCTTCGACGTGAATGCGCCGGGCTCGCTGCTCGATCTGCTGCGCGGCGCCGCCGCCTATGCCAGCGGCGGGCGCGAGGCGCTGCTGCGGCTCGCCGGCGACAACGCCGCGGTCAAGCGGCTCTTGAGTGCCATGGATGGAGGCCGAGCTTGAGCCTGTTTTACGGCGTCGCCGTGCTGATCCTGCTCTGGTGGGTGTCGAAACTGTTCGCTGGTGCCAATCCGAAGCTCCTGGCCAAGGCGGTGAAGACCGGGGGCGGCGTGCTGTCGCTCGGCGTCGCGGCCCTGCTGATGCTGCGCGGGCGGCTCGACATGGCGATCTTCGTCGGCGGGCTCGGCGCCTGGCTGCTCGGCTGGAGCGCCTATGGGCCGGGCGGAATGCGCTTTCCCTGGGGCGGAGGGGCCGGGACGAGCACGACGCCGGGCGCGCGCTCCAAGGTCGAATCCAGGCTGCTGCAGATGGAACTCGACCATGACAGCGGCGGCATGACCGGCAAGGTCCGGGCCGGGGCCTTTGCGGGGCGCGATCTCGATGGCTTGAGCCTGCCGGAGATCAGCGCCTTGATGCGCGAATGCCTCGCGGGCGATCCGGACGGCGCCCGCCTGCTAGAGGCATATCTCGACCGCCGGACGCCCGGCTGGCGTGAAGACGCTGATCGTCACCGCGACACGGGGCAAGGTGGCGCGGCGGGCCCGGGCGCGATGTCGCAGCAGGAGGCCTACGAGATCCTGGGGCTTCAGCCGGGGGCGGGTGAGCAGGCGATCCGCGAGGCCCATCGGAGCCTGATGAAGCGGATTCATCCGGATGCCGGCGGCAGCAGCGGCCTTGCCGCCCGCGTCAACCAGGCCAAGGACGTCCTTCTGAAGTGAGCCGAACGGCGGCAGGGTGTGGGGCTGGAACGTCATCGGTTTCAGATCCTTTCCTGTCCGTCAGCCGCGGGTCGCGAAGCAGGCGAAACCGTCGCGCTTCAGCTTCGTGCAGGCGTTCTGGGCGTCCTTGGGGTCCTCGAAACCGGCGAAGCGGGCGCGGAACAAGGTGGCGCCGCCCTTCTCGACCTTCTCGGTGAAGCCGGAGGCATCGGCCAGGGGGCCGGCCGCCTTGGAGCGGGCGCGGGCGAGGATGTCCTTGGCCTTGGCCTCGTCATCGGTGGCGCCGAGCTGGATAATCCATTTTCCGCTGGCGAGGCTCGCCACCGGGCGGGCGTCGTTCGCCTTGGTGTCGGCTGCAGCCTTGGCGACAAGGGTGGTGGTGGCAGGCTCGGACTTCTTATCCGCGACGGCCACGGCGACGGGCTGGCGCAGTTCGATCTTGCGCTCGGCCTGTTTCGTCTCTTGCTGCTTGACCTCCTGCGGCTTGCCCTGGGCGAGCTTGGCGAGGGCCTCTTCGTCGGGCTCGGAGACCTTGGCGATCGAGGAGGTGACGTCGACATTCGCCGGCGGGCGCAGGACCTTGGCGTCGGCCGGCTGGGAGCCGATCGACCAGCGCATCGCCGAGGGCGTCGTCGTGGCGGTCACGGTGCGCATGCCCGAAAGCTGCAGCGGCTGGGCGCCGACATTGAGCGGACGCGGCGGCGCGATCGGCGTCGTGGTGGTGGCGGTGTAGGCGCGGGCGGCGGCGGGAAGCGGTGCTTCCTGCTGGATGCGCGGGCGCGGCACCGGCATGGGCTCGACGGCGGCGACGGCGACAGGCTGCGGCGGTGCGGCGGCAACCGGCGCGGCGCGGCGCGGCGCCTCCTCCGGCTCGGGCGCTTCGGCGACCATGGTCGAGGCGCGGCCGCTGGTGGCGGCGCGAGGCAGGTTGGCGACCACGAGATCGGCCATGATCTTGTCGCGGGAGGCGCCGGAGCGGCCGCCGAGCACGACCGAGACGATCTGGCGGCCTTCCGATTTGGCCGAGGTCATCAGGTTGAAACCCGAGGCGCGGGTGTAGCCGGTCTTGATGCCGTCGACGCCCTCGATGCGGCCGAGCAGGCGGTTGTGGCCGCGGATCGTGCGCTCGCCATATTGGAAGGAGCGCGTCTGGAAGAGCGGGAAATAGCGCGGGAACCGCTCCTGGATGGCACGGGCGAGGATGGTGAGGTCGCGTGCCGTGGTCAGGTTCGGCGGGGAATGCGGCAGGCCGTGCGGGTTGTGGAAGCGCGTGGAGCTCATGCCGAGCGAGCGCGCCTTGCGCGTCATCAACTCGGCGAAGGCGTCCTCCGAGCCGGCGATGCTCTCGGCGACCACAACCGAGGCGTCGTTGGCCGAGAGTGTGATCATGCCCTTGATGGCGTCCTCGACCGCGATGGTGGAGCCCGGGCGCAGGCCGAGCTTGGTCGGCGGTTGGGCCGCGGCATAAGCCGAGACCTTGAGCTCGGAATCCATGCTGAAGCGGCCGCGCTCCATCTGCTCGAACAGCATATAGAGCGTCATGACCTTGGTCAGGGAGGCGGGGATGCGCGGCGCATCCTCATTGACGGCGTGGAGGGTACGGCCGCTCTTCACGTCCACGACCATGGCCGCGTAAGGCGGCGTATAGCCGCCGCCGGCGCCATGGTGGCGACGCTTGCGGGCTTCGGCCGGAGACGCGGCCATGCTGACCGCAATCGTGACGACACCGATCAGTCCGACGACCGCGCGAAGACGCGCGCGTCGGGTACCAACGCAACAAAAAGCCATGCAACCCGCCTCAACACAGAACTCACGTCCCGATCCCGCACCACGTCAACAAACGTGGCGATAAGGACACAGTGAGGGAGGTTAGGCGGATGCGGTTACGGAGCCGTTAAAAAGCGACGCATCTGCTTCAGTGAGGCTTGCGCCTGGTGCAATGCGGTGCGTCCTTGACATTCATGTTGCACTGCACAATATGAGGACTGTCCCCGGTGGTGAACCTTTTCATCTGACCTTGGGGCGCAGAACCTGGGCCCGCATGGGCTCGTCAGCAGAGGCGGCACTCTAAAGTGCCGGAGGGAAGAAACATGATCCAGCAGTTCGAGACGATCCAGAAGGCTTCGAAAGAGAACGTCGATGCGGCCCTGAAGGCTTTCGGCGCCACCTCCAAGGGCGTGCAGACCATCGCCGTCGAGGCTTCCGACTACGCCAAGAAGTCCTTCGAGGCCGGCACCGCGACGATCGAGAAGCTCGCCGCCGTGAAGACCCTGGACAAGGCGATCGAGATCCAGACCGACTACGTCAAGACCGCTTTCGAGGGCGCCGTCGCCCAGCTCACCAAGATGGGCGAGCTCTACACCGCCCTTGCCAAGGACGCCTACAAGCCGTTCGAAGGCATCGTCGCCAAGGCCGTTCCGGCCGCCAAGTGAGCTGACGCCACGCCGCCGCTGGCGGCGCAGGCTCGCTGACACGATAATAAAGCCCGGCCGTGAGGCCGGGCTTTTTCTTTGGCTTGGATCGAGGTTTCAGCCGTGAGCTGCCGGCGCCGCGATTCCGTCCAGGGCCGTGAGTGCATCGTCGGGCAAGACGATATCCGCCGCAGCCAGATTGTCGTGCAGATGCGCGACGGACGAGGTCCCAGGGATCAGGAGGATGTTGGGCGCCCGGTGAAGCAGCCAGGCGAGCGCGACCTGCATCGGCGTGGCGCCGAGCTGCGCGGCGACGTCCGACAGGATGGACGACTGCAGGGGGTTGAAACCGCCGAGCGGGAAGAACGGCACATAGGCGAGGCCGTCGCGGGCGAGATCGTCGATCAGGGCGTCGTCGGTCCTGTGCGCCAGATTGTACTGGTTCTGGACGCAGACGACCTCGACCATCTTGCGCGCTTCCGCGACCTGCGTCGGCGTGACATTGCTCAGCCCGATATGCCGGATGAGGCCCTTGCGCTGGAGTTCGGCCAGTGTGGCGAGCGGCGCCTCGAGCGATCCTTCCGCCGGGCCGTGGACATCGAACATGGCGCGGAGATTGACGACGTCCAATATGTCGAGACCGAGATTGCCGAGGTTGTCGTGGACCGCCTGCGTCAGCTCGTCGGCCGAGAAGGCTGGAATCCAGGATTTGTCCTCGCCGCGCCGGGCACCGACCTTCGTCACGATGACGAGGTCGTCGGGATAGGGATGCAGGGCCTCGCGGATAATCCGGTTGGTGACGTGGGGCCCATAGAAATCCGAGGTGTCGATGTGGTTCACGCTCGCCGCCACCGCCTCGCGCAGGACGGCTAGCGCGGCGTCGCGATCCTTGGGCGGGCCGAAGACGCCGGGCCCTGCGAGTTGCATGGCGCCGTAGCCGAGGCGCTTCACGGGACGGTCGCCTAGGACGAATGCGCCGGATGGTTCGATCGTGGACATGGGTGATCTCCTTTGGGAACCTCCTTGAGCTAGTCATTGCCGGCCCGCACGATAACCGGTCATAATCGGCACGGGCTGTGCGGGATTCAAAACAATGAAAGTCGATCTGGGCGATCTCAACGCCTTCGTGGCGGTCGCGCGCGCCAAGGGCTTTCGCGATGGCGCACGGGCCAGCGGCGGTAGCGCGTCGGGATTGAGCGAGGCGGTCCGCCGGCTCGAGGCGCAGCTCGGTGTCAGGCTGTTCAACCGCACCACACGCAGCGTGGCAGTGACGGAGGCTGGCCAACGCCTGCTCGATCGCCTCGGGCCGGCTCTCACGGAAGTGGAAACGGCGCTCGACGTCGTAAACAGCTTTCGCGACAGGCCCGCGGGAACGCTGCGCCTCAACGTGCCGGCCAGCGCGTCGCGGCTCATCCTGCCCGCCATCGTGCCGCCGTTCCTGGCCGCCTATCCGGAGATTCGGTTGGAAGTGGTCGCCGAGGAAAGCTTCGTCGATGTCCTCGCCGCCGGCTGCGACGCCGGCATCCGCTATGACGAGCGCCTGGAGCAGGACATGATCGCAGTGCCGATCGGCCCCCGGGTCCAGCGTTTTGCGGCTGCGGCGGCCAAGAGCTATCTCGATCGCGCCGGCCGTCCGGCGCATCCCCGCGACCTGCTCGGCCATGCCTGCCTTCGTGGCCGCTTTGCGAGCGGCGGCATGGCCCCCTGGGAGTTCGAGCGCGACGGAGAGGTGGTGCGGGTCGATCCCACAGGACCGCTTCTGGTGACGATCGGTGCGGTCGACCTCAAGGTCGATGCTGCAATCGCGGGCTCCGGCATCGTCTATCTCTTCGAGGGCTGGCTGCGCCCGTATCTCGAGAGCGGCGCGCTCGAACCGGTGCTCGAATCCTGGTGGCAGAGCTTTCCGGGGCCGTTCCTGTATTATCCCGGCAGGCGCCTGGTTCCCGCTCCACTGCGAGCCTTCCTCGATTTCGTCAAGGCAGCGGGCGGCGGGGCCTGACATGCGCCGCCGGACGGCCGTCATCTTCAAACGATTGAAAACTGAGCCGCGCAGGTGCATGTGTTGCGTATGTCGCCGCGCCGGTCGCGGCGCACCCCAGCCAGCGGTTCGCACATGCTCGACAAAGCGCTTCCTCCCCGCACGCTCACGCTCAACGCCGCCGACAATGTCGCGGTCGCGGTCGATCCGGTCGATGTCGGCGTCACTGCCGCGGGCGTCACCGCGCTGAAGCGGATTCCGCGCGGGCACAAGCTGGCGCTGGCGAAGATCGCGACCGGCGAGCCGATCCGCAAATTCGGCCAGATCATCGGTTTCGCCACGGTCGATATTCCACCTGGCGAATGGGTGCATGAGCACAATACCGGCTTCCACGCCTTCGAGCGTGACTATGCCTTCTGCGCCGAGGCCAAGCCCGAATTCGTGCTGCCGGTCGAGCAGCAGGCGACCTTCGAGGGCTTCCGCCGCGCCAATGGCAAGGCCGGCACGCGCAACTATGTCGGCATCCTCACTTCGGTGAACTGCTCGGCCTCGGCGGCGCGCTTTATGGCCGAGGAGGTCAAGCGCTCGGGCTTGCTCGCCGATTATCCCAATGTCGACGGCGTCATCGCGCTGACCCACGGCACCGGCTGCGGCATCGATTATAATGGCGAGAGCTTCGAGGTGCTGAAGCGCACGACCTGGGGCTATGCCTGCAATCCGAACATGGCCGCCGTCCTCGTCGTCGGGCTCGGCTGCGAAGGCTTCCAGATCAAGCGGATGAAGGATGCCTATGGCGTCGAGGAGAGCGACGTCTTCCGCACGCTGACGATCCAGGAGACGGGCGGGACGAAAAAGGCGGTCGCCGCCGGCATCGAGGCGCTGAAGGTGATGCTGCCGATCGCCAACCGCGCCGTGCGCGAGACTGTGCCGGCCTCGGAATTGATGCTGGCGCTGCAATGCGGCGGCTCGGACGGCTATTCCGGCATCACCGCCAACCCGGCATTGGGCAAGGCCGTCGACCTCCTGGTCGAGCATGGCGGCACCGCGATCCTCTCGGAGACGCCGGAGATCTACGGCGCCGAGCATTTGCTGACCCGCCGGGCCGCCACCCGCGAGGTGGGAGAGAAGCTCGTCGGCATCATCAAGTGGTGGGAGGACTATACCGCCCGCGCCCGGATGGACATGAACAACAATCCGTCGCCCGGTAACAAGGCCGGCGGCCTCACCACCATCCTGGAGAAGTCGCTCGGCGCTGCCGCCAAGGGCGGCACCAAGACGCTGGCCGCCGTCTATCATTATGCCGAGCAGGTGAAGTCCAAGGGCTTCGTCTACATGGACACGCCCGGCTACGACCCGGTCTCCGCCACGGGGCAGGTCGCCGGCGGCGCCAATATCCTCGCCTTCACCACCGGCCGCGGCTCGGCCTATGGCTGCAAGCCGACGCCCTCGGTGAAGCTCGCTACCAACACGCCGATGTATCTGAAGCAGACCGACGACATGGACATCAATTGCGGCGATGTGCTCGACGGCGTGACGCTGGAAGAGAAGGGCAAGGAGATCTTCGACTACCTGCTGCGCATCGCGTCGGGCGAGCATTCGAAGTCCGAAGAGATGGGCTATGGCGACGCCGAGTTCGTGCCCTGGCAGATCGGGGCGACGATGTAGCGCTTTCCTTCTCCCCTGGCGGGAGAAGGTGGCGCGAAGCGCCGGATGAGGGGGCGCCGTGACCGTTCCGGTTGGCGTCATCTTCGTCCATTTCAAACGAGAAAGTGCACGGCGCCCCCTCATCCGTCACGGCTTCGCCGTGCCACCTTCTCCCGCCAGGGGAGAAGGGTAAGGGGCGCATTGACACCCGTCCGGCCTTGACTGATAGGCCTTTCCGTATCGTAAAGCGGTGCTGGGGGCACGGTCATGCGACAGATTCTTCTGGTTACGGTTCCGCGCATCCTGCTCGGATTGCTCTTCCTCGTCAGCGCGGTCGACGGCTTCTGGTGGCTCGCGACCGGGGCGCATCTGATCCATCCGCCGACCAGCGAGCGCGGCGTCGCCTTCGAGACCGCGCTGCAGAATGCCGGCTTCTTCTGGCCGCTGTTGAAGGTGGTCAATCTGGTGGGCGCGCTCAGCCTGCTCCTGAACATCGTGCCGGCCTTTGGCCTCGCATTGCTCGCGCCGGTGATGACGGTGATCGTGCTGTTCCACCTGGTGATCAACCCGCAGGGCATCCCTGTGGCGATCATCCTCGTGGTGCTCGGGAGCCTGTTGGTCTGGGCCTATCGCGAGCGCTACGCGGCGCTGTTCCGGTAGGTTTCTCAATCTACGAGCCACGCCCGTCATCCCGGGCAAGCGAAGCGCAGACCCGGGATCCATCGTAGAACGCGGCGGCCTCCGATGGATCCCGGATCTGCGCCGCTTCGCGGCTTGTCCGGGATGACGGGGCGGTTCGGCTGCACTCCTTAAACCGAAAACCCGGCCAGCCTCTGGCCAAGCCCGCCGATCCGGTCGGCGGCGACATTGGCAATGGCGATGCGCAGATGCTGCTCCTGTTCCGGGCCGAAATAGGGGCCGGGCAGGGCCAGCACGCCGCGTTCCTGCACGAGCGCACGTGCGACATCGGCGGCCGGCACGCCCGCGAAGGGATGCGCGAGATAGGCGAAATAGGCGCCCGCCGCGAGCACGGACCAGCCGTTCAGCGGGGCCATCGCGGCGTGGAACAAGGCGGCGCGGGCATTGATCTCGACGCGGTTGGCCTCGCGCCAGTCGCGGATGCCCTCGATGCCCCAGGTGATCGCGGCCTGGCCGGCGCGCACGGGGCTGATCTGGACGCAGTCGAGCACCTTGCCGATCTGCGCGACGACCTTCTCGCCCGCGGTGATCGCGCCCAGGCGCCAGCCCGGCACGGCATAGGCCTTGGAGAAGCTGTAGAGCCCGATGACGGAGTCTTGCCAAGCGCTTGCAGCAAAGACCTCATGCGGTCTCGCAATGCCTTCAGGCAGGAAATCGCGATAGGTTTCGTCGAGCACGAGCCAGAGCCCGCGCCGTGCGCAGAGCTCGGCGAAGGCGGCGATGGTCGCGGCCGGATAGACCGCGCCGGTCGGGTTGTTCGGCGTCACCAGCACGATGGCGCGGGTGCGCGCGTCGATCAGCTTCTCGGCGTCCGCGACATCCGGCACGAAGCCGGCGGCGGGATCGCAGGGCAGAGGCCTCGGCTCGACGCCGAGCATGGTCAGCGTCATCTCGTGGTTGAAATACCAGGGTGTCGGCAAGAGCACATTGTCGCCGGCCCGGGCCAGCGCCATCATCGTGATGACATAAGCCTGGTTGCAGCCCGAGGTGATCGCGATCTCGCTGGGCGAAAAGCGCGCGCCGTAGATGCTCCCCATCTCCTTCGCATAGGCCTCGCGCAGAGCGAGATCGCCGGTGATCGCGCCATAGCGGGCGCTGTCGGTCGCGCCGGCGGCCTCACCGAGGCGCTGCAGCAGTTCCTGTGGCGGCGGCGAGCCCGGCACGGCCTGAGACAGGTCGATCAGCGGCCCGTTGCGGCCGTCATAGGCACGCGCCCAGCCTTGGGCCTCCGGGATCGGAGGCGTACCGGTGTCGAGCAGGTCGGGGTTCAAGGTGGCTTGCGGCGTCTTCAACATGGCAGGCAGCTTTGGGATGTGGCGGCGCCCTCGTCAATCAGCCATCCCTATCAATCAACTTGGACGTGGGCGGGTTATCACCCCATATCATTGCGCATGCAGGACGAGACCAACGACGCGATCGACGAACTCCATGCCATGCTCGACCGGGCAGCCGTGATCGTCGGCTTTACCGGAGCCGGCATCTCGACTGAATCCGGCGTGCCGGATTTCCGCACGCCGGGTTCGCCCTGGATGGTCCACAAGCCGATCCCGTTTGCTGCCTTCACCGCCAGCCGCGAGGCGCGTGTCGAGGCCTGGCGGCGCAAATTCGCAATGGACGACCATTTCGCCGGCGCCGGCCCCAATCGTGGCCACCGCGCTTTGGCGCGGTTGGTGAGCGAGGGCCGCTCGCCCGGCATCGTCACCCAGAACATTGACGGCCTGCATCAGGCCTCGGGTATTCCCGATGAACGCATCGTCGAACTGCACGGCAACGGCACCTACGCCACCTGCCTGACCTGCGGCTGGCGCCATGAGCTCGCCGCGATCAGGCCGGCTTTTGAGGCGACTGGCGAGCCGCCGAGCTGCATCATGTGCGGCGGCAACGTCAAATCGGCGACGATCTCGTTTGGCCAGGCGATGCCGCAGCTGCAGATGCAGCGAGCCCATGCTCTGACGCTGCAGGCCGATCTCTTCCTTGTGGTCGGCTCCTCGCTCGTCGTCTTTCCCGCCGCGACGATCCCCGTCATCGCCAAGCGCAATGGCGCGAAACTTGTCATCGTCAACCGCGAGCCGACTGAGCTCGACGCCATCGCCGATCTCGTGGTGCGGGCCGAGATCGGTCCGGCGCTGGGGCGATTGGCGGGGTAGGCGATCGATCGGCGTTTCCCCGCATGCGCCAAAGCCAGTCTGGAGACAATTTCGCCGAAGGAGGGAGGGACATGGAACAGACCGAAACGCCCCGGGAGCCGAGCGCGATGTCGCGCAGCACGGCCATTGCCTATGCGATCGGCCTCCCGCTCTCGCTGCTCGGATTGATCTTCTGGCCTGCCGGCACGATCGCCTGGCGGCCCGGATGGGTCTTCCTCGCGGTTCTGATTTTGGGCTTCGGCGCGTCGGCCCTCGTGCTCGCCTGGGTCAATCCGATCATCTACCGCGCGCGCAGCCGGTTTCAGGCGGGCACGAAAAACTGGGACAAGGCGCTGCTTGCGGTCATCCTGCCGGCGATGGTGGCGGTCCTGCCGGTCGCGGCGCTTGATGCCGGGCGGTTCCACTGGTCGACTGTGCCGGCCTGGGCGGTGCTGTCGGGCTATGTCGCCGTGCTGGCGGGCATTGCGGTGACGGCCTGGGCGCAGGCGATGAATCCGTATTTCGAGCCGGGCGTCCGGATCCAGTCCGAGCGGCATCAGCGCGTGATCGATAGCGGTCCCTACCGTTTCGTGCGTCACCCCGGCTATGTCGCCGCACTATTCCTGTTCTTCGGCATGGCGCTTGCGCTGGGCTCGCTCTGGGCGCTCGTTCCCGCCGCGCTGGCGGCTGCGGTCCTCGTCCTGCGCACATCATGGGAAGACCAGCTGCTGCGGGCCGAGCTCCCTGGATATGATGATTATTCCCGCCGGGTGCGGTGGCGATTGATCCCCGGCCTCTGGTGACAGCCGGGGTTGCTATCGGTTGTCGAGCAAGAGGCGACATTCCCGGGCTGCCCGAGCACTCGCCGCTCTCCACCGTCATGCGCACCATAGCTGACGCGGCCTGTCAGCATCTCTCCTGCCCGGGCTTCACTCCTCCGTCGGCGGTGCTAAGCAAGGAGTTCGGCCCCGTTCAGAGGGATTTCGGGATGGCTCACGACGCATTGTTCGAGCGGCTCTGGAGCGGCGCTGCTCCGATGGAGGAGTGGACGGCGGCGGTGTCTGAGGGGGCGATCACGCAGGTCGCCGACAACATTATCACCGTCCATACGACGTATTTCTGCGGCAGCGTCACGGCTATCCGCACCGATGCCGGGCTCGTCGTGATCGACACGGCCAAGCCCGATACCGCAGCCCAGACGCTGGGCGTGGTGCGAAGCTGGGACGACAGCCCGGTTCACACCGTGATCTACACCCATGGCCATATCGACCACACCAGCGGTATCACGCTCATCGACGAGGAGGCCGATGCGAGGGGCCGCCCCAGGCCGCGCGTCATTGCCCACCGGAATGTTCGGCGCCGCATGGAGCGATACGAAGCGTCGCACGGCTTCAACAGCCTGGTTCAGGGCCAGCAATTCAACAAGCCCGACTATGTCTACCCGATCGGCCAGCGGCGGCCTGACGAGGTCTATGACGAGACCTTGTCGCTCACGATTGGCGGCGAGGAGATCGCGCTCTTCCACGGGCGTGGCGAAACCGACGACGCCAGCTTCGTCTGGTTGCCGAAGCGTCGCGTTCTGGCGAGCGGGGACTTCGTGATCTGGGTGTTCCCGAATGCCGGCAACCCGCGCAAGGTCCAGCGTTATGCGGCGGATTGGGCGGTCGCGTTGCGGCGCATGGAAGAGCTCAAGCCGGAGATCCTGATCCCGGGCCATGGGCCGGTGATTTTCGGCGCGGAGCGGGCGACGCAGGTGCTGCGGGACGGCGCTGAGGCGCTCGAATATCTGACGGGCGAGACGCTCCGATTGATCAACCGGGGCGCTACGCTCGATGAGGTGCTGCACGCGGTCAAGGTTCCGCCCCGCTATCTGGGGAAGCCCTATCTGCTGCCGAAATACGACGATCCCGAATTCCTCGTCCGGGCGATCTACCATTTCTACGCCGGCTGGTTCGATGGCGATCCGGCGCATCTGAAGCCGGCGCGGACTGTCGAACTGGCATCGGAGCTGGCGCGGCTCGCGGGCGGCGCGGACAAGCTTGCCGAGCGGGCCGCTATCCTGTCCGGGGAAGGCCAGACGCGGCTTGCGGCTCAGCTTGCCGAATTCGCCGGCGCTGCGGCTCCGGAGGACGCGCGGATTCAAGCGATCCGCGCGGCCGTTCTCCAGACATGCATCGACGGCGAGACCACGCTGATGGGCAAGGCCTTCTTCGCCGTCTACCAGCGCGATGCGGAGGAGAAATCGAAAGCCTGATTGAGGGGCGGCCGAAAGGGCAGGTGCCCCCGTCATGGACGCTCGACGGGCGGCGCTGTAAGCATTTCGACCGCTGGATGTCGGAGGAGATGCAGCATGGACCGGTTCACGGGCGGTTGCCGGTGCGGCGACGTCCGGATTGTGGCGTCGGGGCGCCCATACCGGGTCGGCCTCTGTCACTGTCTCGACTGCCGAAAGCATCATGGGGCGCTTTTCCACGCTTCCGCGGTGTTCCCTCAGGATGCGGTGACGATCGATGGCGAAACACGCGACTATGCCGGGCGGTTTTTCTGTCCCCGCTGCGGCTCGCCTGTTTTCGCACGCAGCGCCGACGAAATCGAAGTGAACCTGGGATCGCTGGATGCCCCCGACCAACTGATGCCGACCTATGAGCTCTGGACCATCCGCCGAGAGGCCTGGTTGCCACCGTTTCCACTCAAGAGACGATACGAGCGCGATCGCGACGCCACGAGCCGCTTCGAGGATTAGGTCGCGTGAACGGCGCGAGGGCGCCGTGCCGATATTCCGACGGGCGAGGGCGGTAGCCATGCTAGCGACGGCCGCCCATAGGCGCATCGTTCGCTCCAAGGAAAGCCTATGAGCTTCGCCAACTTCCTGCGCGCCTATGAGGCCACGCCGCCCGAGCGACTCGACGGCTATGTTCCGTCCGATTTCGAAGGGCTGTCGGCGGAGGAGCTGGGCCGGGCGCGCGCCATGTTGCTGGAGCGCGCCTTGCGTGGCGACACGATAGATCTCGATGGCTTGCGCTTGGCCGGAGATGCCGGGACGGTCTCGCGGCTCATCGCGGCGGAGGGCCTGCCGACGAGCTTCGGGTCCCGGTTCGATGTGGTGCGGCGCGAGACGGTTTTCGCGCTGACGGGCGACCATCGCCATCTGGCGGGGTTGTTTGCGTGGATCGACGATGGCGCGCCCGAGACCCGGCTTTTTGCCGCCGAGGCGCTGGCGCGACACGCCTTGCCTGCGGAATTGGCCGCGCCGATCGTCGCGCGCCTGGCGGGTGGGCTGCATGAGGCGGTGGCGATTCCGCTGGTCAAGGCGTGGCTCGCAACGGAAGGCGAGCCGGTCATCGGCCTCGCGGCATTCCAGCGGCGCCTGCCGCTGGTGCGGGCGATCGTTTCGGCCACGCCCTCCGCGCGGCCGGGACTCATGGCCGAGCTGGTAAGCCGCAGCCCTTCAGCCGTGCGCCAGAGCTTGCGACCTTAGCCCGGAATGACGGTGCGATTCCGGGGGCAACATCCAGCGAACTTCCCCGGCGTCATGATTGCAGCTTTGGGGGCAGCGCAATCTTGGATGTCCCCCGATGACACAGAACGCCCCGAAAGCGAACGCGGATGCCGCTGCGGCGTCCTCCCGTCCGGTCTTGAAACGGCTCGCGAATGCCCTTGCCGGCGGAGCTTGCGCCTTCGCGCTGTCGGCTCCGCTGGTCAGCGAAAAGGTCCTCGCTCAGGGCTGGCAGGAAACCACGCAATATTACCGCGGCGGCTGGACCACGACGCATCGCAAGCTCGGTCCCGGCAGCGGCGGCATCAAAGAGATGACGCAGGCTGCGCCCGGGAACAACTGCCCCGTCTCCGCCTTCGAGGTGATGAACCCGAAGCGCGGAGAGCTGCGCTGCGTCGGTTACGTCGCCCCATCCTGGCTGCGCTAGAGCCGGATGCGAAAAAGTGGGAACCGGTTTTTCGCATTGAGCCCGCTCTCAATCTTAGATCAGATGTGGATTCAGGTTTCAGGTGGATCACTTTGTTATTCCATCTGAAATCATCCGTCTCTAGAGGCCGGCGGTCGGGGCCGCGCCTACCTCATCGAGCAGCATAATAGCCGGGTTGATCGATGTCGCTGAGCAGATCCGGACCGGTCGGCTGCCAACCGAGCAGCGACCGCGTGCGCTCGCTCGACGCCGCCATATCCGCGCCTGCGAAGTCGGCGAACCAGCCGAAATGCTCGCGGCCACGTGATTCGACGGGCAAGCCGAGCCCGCGACCGATCACCTCGGCGATATCCTTGAAGAGCATGCCTTCGTCGGCGACCGCGTGATAGGCGGGCTCGGTGACGCCTTGTTCGAGTGCGAGCCGGTAGAGGCGCCCAGCGTCCAGCCGGTGCACGCCGGCCCAGCGGTTCAGCCCCGCGCCGATATAGGCCGACACGCCTTTCTCGCGCGCCATCGCAATCAGGATCGGGATGAAGCCGTGGTCGCCAAGGCCGTGGACCGACGGCGCGAGCCGGATCGTTGCCGCGCGCACGCCACGCTCCGCCAGCGCGCGCGCTGCCGCCTCGGATCGACGTGGGAAGGATGGATCGGAGGAGGGCACGTCCTTCTCGGTCGCGACCCGGCCCGGAGCGAGGCGCGCGAAACCCGAAGTGACGAGCAGGGGACGGTCCGATCCCTCCAGCGCGCTTCCCAGCGTTTCGATGGCGCGCCAGTCCTGCTGGGCATTCTCGGCGAGATCTCGAAAAATCATGGTTGAACGCGGTGTGGATCACAGCGTCCGCTGCCGAGGCTGCGCTGCGCAAGGCGTCGAGATCGTCGAGCGTGCCGCGCAGCACATCGGCCCCACTGACTGCGAGCACGGCAGCCTTTTCGTCGGAGCGGGCCAGGCCCGTCACTTTATGGCCAGCCCCGACCAGCTCCTCGACCACCGCCGAGCCGACCCAGCCGGTGGCTCCCGTCACGAATACACGCATGCGTTCAGCCTCCAAAACTCCACTCTGGCGATTGTGAGCGGGCTGAGTATTCAGGTAAAGTAGTGAGATTATCCCGGTATAATTACTAACAGGATGGGCCCGATGTCCGATGGCAATCCGCTCGGCGTCTATCTCAAGAACCGCCGCACGAAGCTCGATCCTGCTTCCTTCGGCCTCGCCGGCGGCCGGCGGCGAACCGCGGGGCTGCGTCGCGAGGAGGTGGCGCAGCGCGCCAATATCAGTGCGACCTGGTACACCTGGCTGGAGCAGGGGCGCGGCGGAAGCCCTTCGGCGGACGTGCTCGAGCGGATCGCACGGGCGCTGACGCTGACGGATGTCGAGCGCGAGCATCTGTTCCTTGTCGGCCTCGGTCGTCCGCCCGAGGTCCGTTATCGCGGCAGCGACGCTATCACGCCTCGATTGCAGCGCCTGCTCGACGTGCTGACCTACAGCCCCGCGATCGTCAGGACGGCGACCTGGGACGTCGTTGCCTGGAACCGCGCGGCGGCGGCCGTGCTGACCGACTATGGCGCTCTTCCGCCCGATCAACGCAACGTCCTGCGCTTGATCTTCTGTGACCCCCGCGTCCGCGCCGCGCAGTCGGAATGGGAAGCCGTGGCCCGCTTCGTCGTGGCTACGTTCCGGATCGATGCCGCACGCGCGGGTGCCGACGCGGAAGTTGCGAAGCTGGTCGACGAGTTGAGCCAGGCGAGCCCCGAATTCGCATCGATGTGGCGCGACAACAATGTCCAGACACATGGCGACGGCGTGAAGCGCCTGCGTCATCCCCGGCTGGGGCCGATCACCCTGGAGTACTCTGCCTTTGCGGTCGATGCCCGGCCGGATCTGAGCCTGATCGTCTACAATCCGGCCACGCCGGCAGACAGGAGGCTCATCGAGACCCTGGTTGAAGGACTGCCGAGAACTGACTAAGTGGCGTGCCGGGGCCTCACTCGCGCGCCGAGACCGCCAGCCTGATCGCCAATGCGCCGAAGACCGCGCCCATCAGCTTCTGCGGCAGGCGCGCGAGATGCGGGCGGCTGGCGATGGCGTGGCCGAGCCGGCTCGCGGTCAGAATCACGACGCCATTCGTGATCAACCCCATCAGGTTGAGGATCGTCGCCAGCACCATGACCTGGAGTGCGACCGAGCCGGCTTCCGGCTTCAGGAATTGCGGCAGCAAGGCGAGCATGAACAGCGCCATCTTGGGGTTGAGCAGGTTGGTCAGCAGGCCCTGCATGAAGATGCGGCGCATCGAGACGGGGCTTGCCGTGGCGTCCGGCGCGAAGAGCGGGGTTTTCGAACGCAGCGTCGTCCAGGCGAGCCAGGCGAGATAGGCCGCGCCGACCCAGCGCAGGATGTCGTAGGCGGCCGGGACCAGGATGAAGAGCTGCGACAGCCCGAATGCGGCGGCGAAGGCCTGCAGATAGCTACCCGCCGCGATGCCGAGATAGGTCAGGAAACCGGCGACGCGGCCCTGGCTCAGGCTGCGCGAGGCGATCAGCAGCATGTCGGGCCCCGGCGTCGCGGTCAGCACCGCGCAAGCTGCCGTAAAGAGAAGCAGGGTCTGCAGGTCTTGCACCGGTTTCTCCGGAATCAAATGGTGGCGTGCGTGATCATGGCGACAGAGTTTGGAGCGGCCAAGCTGGTTACAACTGAATATTTCCCTCTCGTAGATGTGGATGAAGCTCTGCGGGCTGTATCGCACCTTGGCAGCAATGGTATCGTGACACCACGAATCAAGCCAATCGCGCGGGGGTGAGCGGCACATGTCCGACGAGTACGGTGAGAGCGGGCGTCCACCAGTAGGACCGATCCAGTCGCTCAATCGCGTGATGCGGCTCGATGGGCCCGATGGGCTGTCTCATGAGGCCGGTGTCGAGCTCGCCGGCTATGTCAAATGGTTCGACGTCAGCAAGGGCTATGGCTTCGTCGTCCCCGAGGATGGCGGCGCCGATGTTCTCGTGCACGTCACCATCCTGAAGCGCGACGGCTTCAACGCCATTGCCGAGGGCGCGCGCATCGTGCTCGAGGCGATCGAGAAGACACGCGGCCGGCAGGCGGTGCGGGTTCTGTCGATCGACACCAGCGCCGGGCGCCATCCCGCCGAATTGCCGATGGCGCGCACCAATGTCTCGGTCACGCCGACCAGCGGCCTCGAGCGCATGGTGGTGAAGTGGTTCAACCGCCTGCGCGGCTTCGGCTTCGTCTCGGCGGGCGAGGGCGCGCCTGACATTTTCGTCCATATGGAGACGCTGCGGCGCTACGGCCTGGTGGAGCTGATCCCGGGCCAGACCGTGCTGGTGCGCTACGGCCCCGGACCGAAGGGCCTGATGGCTGCCGAGATCCGGCTGGAGCAGGGCGGCGCGATCAGTTCGCATTGAGCTGAAGACCGAGGGTTTTTCGGTGGAGCTTCGCCGCTCGGTAGCGTTGGGCGCGGTGATCGTGCTGTTTTGCGTAGAGCCAATCTTCGCACAAGCTGTGAAGACTGATCCGTTATACGGTAAACTCATCCAGCTTGAGAAAATGACGCTTGAAGCGTTCGCTTCACCCTCAAGCCGGCAGCTTCTCGACATTCACAACGAGATTATGGATGACATCGTCCATGAGCGACGGGCATCGTCCGTAGGCGCTTGCTCGCAAGCGTATACGCAGTTGTCGATCACCGTTCTGTTCCACGCTTCAATCATCCAGCCCAATCTCAACCAGGCTGAGAAGACCTCCGCGACCCATGACATTGAAAGGGCGAATAGCGCCTGGTCAGACTATCTGAGGGCGGCGACAGACTGCGAGAGACGTCTAGGTATCGAGACGCCTCCAAGCAGGCCCGAGCGGCCGAGCTCGGCGCTTCGGCGGCTATTGCCGATTCTGCCAAAGTGACCGAATTGGCTGAGGGTTAAACCGCAAACGACGTCCCGCAGCCGCAGGAGCTGGTCGCGTTCGGATTGGTGATGCGAAATGACTGCCCCACCAGATCGTCGACGAAATCGATCGTGCAGCCTTCGAGCAGATCGAGCGAGGTCTCGTCGATCAGCACGGTTGCGCCATCGCGCTCGATCACGAGGTCCCCCGGCGCTTTTTCCCGGTCGACGTCGAAGATGTACTGGAAGCCGGAACAGCCACCGCCGGCGACGCTGACGCGCAGCATCGAGCCGGGCGGCTCCTTTTCCATCACGGAGAGAATGCGGCTCGCGGCCTTGCCGGTGACGGCAACGCCGCGCGGATTGACCTCGATATCGATCGACATGGCGAGCTCCTTGGGCAGATGCTCCTTGCACCCGGGTTACCCACAAAGGTAATTGCCGGCACGCGCCTCTACAAGCAGGGGGCGATGACGGGTCCGCCATGCCGCACCAACACAGCCTCGAACCCGAACCCGGCGACCGCTGGCGGGCGATTTATGCCTGCCGCTCAAGCCTGAGTCGCGGCCGCCTAGTCGATGAGCCGAGCTCGCCGACGCGCAGCCAATTCCAGCGCGACCGCGACCGCATCATCCATTCCACGGCCTTCCGGCGCTTGAAGCACAAGACGCAAGTCTTTGTTTCGCATGAGGGAGACCATTATCGCACGCGACTGACGCATACGATCGAGGTGGCGCAGATCGCACGTGCGCTCGCCCGGGCCCTGGGGCTCGACGAGGATCTCGCCGAGGCGCTGGCGCTGGCGCATGACCTTGGCCACACGCCGTTCGGCCATACCGGCGAGGATGCGCTCGACGAATGCATGCAGGAGTTCGGCGGCTTCGACCACAACGCGCAGACGCTGCGAATCGTGACGCGATTGGAGCATCGCTATGCCGGCTTCGACGGGCTCAATCTGAGCTGGGAGACGCTGGAGGGGCTGGTCAAGCATAATGGCCCGCTGCTCGATGCCGATGGCCAGCCGACCGCGCGCTACGCGGATACCGGCATTCCCGCCGCGATCCTCGAATACCAATCAGTGCAGGATCTCTGGCTCGCCAGCCATGCCTCGGCGGAGGCGCAGGCCGCTGCGCTCGCTGACGACATCGCCTATAACGCCCATGATCTCGATGACGGCCTGCGCGCCGGGCTGTTCGAGCTTACGGATCTGCGCAAGCTGCCGTTCCTGGCGGAGTTGCTCGACGAGATCGACGGGCTGCATCCAGGCCTCGCCAAGCCGCGCGCCACCAATGAGCTCGTCCGGCGCGTCATCACCCGCTTCGTCGAGGATGTGATCGCGGAGTCGCAGGTTCGGATTGCGGCGCTGCAGCCGCAGGACGCCGATGCGGTCCGCCGGGCGGGCGCGCCCATCATCGCCTTCTCCGAGACGATCGTGGCAGCCGACAGCGAGATCAAGGCCTTCCTCTATCCCAATATGTATCGGCATCCCCGCATCGCCGAGATCCGGCGCAGGGCGGCCGATGTGGTGCGCGACCTGTTCTCGCGCTTCCTGGCCGAGCCTGGCGCGATGCCGGCGGAGTGGGGCGAGGGCTGCGACACGCTCGATCCGCAGCGCCGGGCGCGGCGGATTTCGGACTATATCGCCGGCATGACCGACTGGTACGCGCTCGACGAACACCGCCGCCTGTTTGACGCCACCCCCTCGCTGCGATAGGGCCGGGCGCTTCCCTGCAAGCACGAACCTGCAAGCACGAACCACCGCCAAGAATGACCGCGATGAACCTGTTCGAGACCTATTCCGCCTGCGTCAACGCTGCGCTGGCGCGCTTGTCCGAGCGTGGTGCGCTGCCCGCCGGGCTCAATCTCGGCCGGGTCGTGGTCGAGCCGACCAGGGATGCAGCCCATGGCGACCTCGCGACCAATGCCGCAATGGTGCTGGCCAAGGAGGCGGGGACCAATCCGCGCGCGCTGGCGCAATTGATCTGCGAGGAGCTCGCCAGCGACGAAACGATCGTCAAGACCGAGATCGCGGGGCCAGGCTTCATCAACCTGACGCTGCAGCCGGCGATCTTCACCGCGATCCTGAAGAGCGCGGTCGAAGCCGGCCTTGACTACGGCCGGGGCGCATTCAAGCCCGAGCCGAAGATCAATGTCGAATATGTCTCGGCCAATCCGACCGGGCCGATGCATGTCGGCCATGGTCGCGGTGCGGTGTTCGGCGATTCGCTCGCCAATGTGCTGGTTTTCGCCGGCCACAACGTGGCGCGGGAATATTACATCAACGACGCCGGCGCGCAGGTCGACGTGCTCGCGCGCTCCGCCTTCCTGCGCTACCGCGAGGCGCTGGGCGAGACGATCGGCGAGATCCCCGAGGGCTTGTATCCCGGCGACTATCTCGTCTCCGTCGGCCAGACGCTGGCCAAGGCGCATGGCGACGCCCTGCTGGCGAAGCCTGAATCTGAATGGCTGCCGCTCGTCCGCGCGGTCGCGATCGACGGCATGATGGCGATGATCCGCGACGATCTCGCGGCGCTTGGCGTCGTCCACGACGTCTTCTTCTCCGAGCGCTCGCTGCAGAAGGTCGACGGCAATCTCGACGCGGTGGCCGAGACGATCGCGGATCTGCGCGCCCGCGACCTGATCTATGAGGGCCGCTTGCCGCCGCCCAAGGGCCAGAAGGACGAGGATTGGGAGGATCGCGAACAGACCCTGTTCCGCGCCACCCAGTTCGGCGACGATGTCGACCGGCCGATTTTGAAGTCGGATGGCAGCTACACCTATTTCGCCAACGATATCGCCTATCACCGCTCGAAGTTCACGCGCGGCTTCACCGAGATGATCGACGTCTGGGGCGCCGATCATGGCGGCTATGTCAAGCGCATGCAGGCGGCTGTGAAGGCCGTGACCGGCGGGGCAGGGGCGCTCGACGTCAAGCTCTGCCAGCTCGTCCGGCTGCTGCGCAATGGCGAGCAGGTGCGTATGTCGAAGCGCTCGGGCGATTTCGTCACGCTGCGCGAGGTGATCGACGAGGTCGGCCGCGACGCGGTGCGCTTCATGATGATCTTCCGCAAGAACGACGCGACGCTCGACTTCGATCTCGCCAAGGTCGTCGAGCAGTCGAAGGACAATCCGGTCTTCTATGTCCAGTATGCGCATGCGCGCTGTGCTTCGATCTTCCGGCAGGCGCGCGAGGCGTTTCCCGATCTCGATCTGTCGCCCGCCAAGCTGGCTCAAGCGGACCTCGCTATGCTCACCGACGAGGCCGAAATCGGCATCGTCAAGATGATCGCGGCCTATCCCAGGATGATCGAGGGCGCAGCCCTGGCGCATGAGCCGCATCGGGTGGCCTTTTTCGTGCATGAGCTGGCGAGCGCCTTCCACTCGCTTTGGAACAAGGGCAAAGACTCGCCGCAATTACGGTTCGTTAATCAAACTGATCGAAAGTCGACGGAAGCGAGATTGGCGTTCGTGCATGCGGTGCGCAGCGTTCTTGCTTCCGGTCTGGCAGTCGCGGGTGTAGCGGCGCCGGAAGAGATGCGCTGACGGAACCTTCCGGCAGCGCGCACAAGGTCAATTTGACCGCGCGTGAGGTTCGGCGTTCCATTCGTCGCCTCGGCCCGCGCTGGAATGGATCATGCCATGAGTGAGCCCGCTAGAAACCGTTTCGCCCTCGACCTCGAAGATCTCGAGCGTCAGCTTCGCGGTGCGGCCCAGGCGCCCAAGCCCGGCCAAGCCACGGATCCGCTCGCGGAACTGACGCGCATCGTCGGGCAGGACGATCCGCTGAAGGATATCTTCGCCCATCGCGGCCAGCCGGCACCGGTGCCGCAGCCGGTACAGTCCTGGCAACAGCCGGCGCAGTCCTGGCAGCCGCCGCGGCAGGAGCCCTCCTTCGCGCCCGTTCCGGTTCCGCCGAAGCCCGAAAGCTCTGCTCCGCCGGCGGAGCTGCGCGGTGCGCTCGACGAATTCGAGGCGCTGCTGCGGCGCAATGACGTCGCTCGGCCGGCGACACCCCCGGTCCCCGCGCCCGTCGCTGACGAGTATTATGACGAGCCCGAGGAGCATGGCTTCCACCTGCCGGAGCCGCAGAGCTATCAGCGGCCCGCTTCGGTGCAAGGCGTGGCTGATGCGCCGCGCGACCTCGATCAGGCGGCCGGCGGCTATTCCTATGCCTATGAGCAGTCCGGCGGCTACAGCCAGCCAGGCATGTCCGAGCCGGCTGAGCGGCCGATGATGGCGGAGGACGATGCGCCCGATCTCGAGCCGCGCCGTTCGCGCAAGGGCCTATGGCTGCTGGCCACGGTTGCCGTCATCGGTATCGTTGGCGTCGCCGGCGCGTCGTTCTTCCGTTCGTCCGGCCCGGTGAGCAAGGACGGATCGCCGCTTGTGATCAACGCCGATCGCGGTCCGACCAAGGTCGAGCCGACCAATCCGGGCGGCACCGAGATTCCAAACCAGAACAAGCAGATCTACGAAAAGGTCGGACAGGCTCCCTCGACCCAGACCCAGGTGGTCAGCCGCGAGGAACAGCCGGTCGATGTCCAGCAGGCGGCGCGGTCCTTGCCGGCACGGGTCGTCCTGCCTGGCCCCGGTTCTTCGGTTGTCACTGGCGGCACTGACACCTCCGGTACGACCAATCCGCTGGCGAACGCTCCCGCCGTGCCCGAGCGTAGCGCGACGCCGGCGGAACCCGCCTTGATGCCAGGACCCGCCGTTCCCGGGCTGGGCGAGCCGCGCCGCGTGCGCACCGTCGCGATCCGGCCCGACGGCACGCCCGCGCCGCCTCCCGGCGCGAACGGCAACGGCAATATCAACGCCGTATCGCCGTCGGTTACGGGGTCGGCGCCCGCCAAGCTCACCGCCTCTGCTGCGAGCAATCCGAATGCGACGGCGGCCGGAAGCCTGCCGCGCCCGCGCCCGGCCACGACGCCGGAAGCCGCGAAAGTGCAGGAACGTGTCGCGACGCCGGCGCCCGCGACGACGCCGCCGCTGCGCATCGCCAGCGCCGCTCCGGCTACGACGACTGCCGCTCCGGCCACGGCCGCGATCCGTGCCGGCACCGGCGATTTCGCGGTGCAGCTCGGCGCGCCCGGCAGCGAGGCGGAAGCGCGCGCCACCTTCTCGGCGCTGCAGCGCAAATATCCCGATCAGCTGGGCGGCCAGGCGCCGATCGTGCGCAAGACCGAACTCGCTGGGGGCAAGACCGTCTACCGCCTGCGCGTCGGCCCCTATTCGCGCGACGACGCCACGGCCATGTGCACGCAGCTGCAGACGGCCGGCGGCCAGTGCTTCATCGCCAAAAACTGAGCGAACAAGAACTAAGCGGGCTTCAGCCGTCGCATAACGCCTGACCTCATAAAAAGCCGCCGGCAGCGCCCAGTCGCTGCCGGCGGCTTTTCCGTTCGGCCTGCGGCGCATGACGCTACCGCATGGTTGGGGTTCAAGCGCGGGCCCAGTGCGGGTAGCGTCGCCGCCCAGCTTGCGCATGTTCTTGCCGGGGCGAGGGCAGGGCGCGAGACAAGAATTCCAAGCGACACAAGAAACCGAGGAAACCCATGGATCGTCGTACATTCGTCAAGGCTGCAGGCACGGGCGCTGCAGTTGGCGGCACAGCCATTGCCGCTCCCGCCATTGCCCAGTCGCAGCCCAAGGTCAGCTGGCGCCTGACCTCGAGCTATCCCAAGAGCCTGGACACGCTCTATGGCCTCAGCACGCAGGTCGCCAAGCGCGTCGCCGAGCTCACCGACAACCAGTTCCAGATCCAGGTCTTCGCACCCGGCGAGATCGTGCCCGGCCTGCAGGCGCTCGATGCCGTCCAGAACGGCACGGTCGAGTGCAGCCATACATTGTCGAGCTTTTATATCGGCAAGGACCCGGCCTTCGCTTTCGAGACCTCGCTGCCCTTCGGCTTCAACACGCGCCAGCAGAATGCCTGGCTCTATCAGGGCGGCGGGCTCGAACTGTGCCGCGCCTTCATGAAGGGCTATAACTGCTACACGATCCCCTCCGGCAACACCGGCGCCCAGATGGGCGGCTGGTTCCGCAAGGAGATCAAGACGCTCGAAGACCTGAAGGGGCTGAAGTTCCGTATCGCGGGCCTCGGCGGGCGCATCATGGCACGGCTCGGCGTCGTGCCGCAGCAGATCGCCGGCGGCGACATCTACCCGGCTCTGGAGCGTGGTACGCTCGACGCTGTCGAGTTTTCCGGCCCGCTCGACGACGAAAAGCTCGGTTTCCAGCGCGTCGCGAAATATTACTACTATCCGGGGTTCTGGGAGGGCTGCGCCAATGTCAGCTTCATCGCCAACCTCGACAAGTGGAACGATCTGCCGCCGTCCTACAAGGCCGCGCTCGAAGCCGCCTGCTCGGAGGCCAACGCCTTGTGCGTGGCCAAATACGATCACGGCAATCCAGACGCCATGTTGCGGCTGGCCGCTGCCGGCGCCGAATTGCGCCCCTTCCCGCAGGAGGTGATGCTGGCGGCGTTCAAGGAGGCCTTCGCGCTCTATGGTGAGCTCGCCGCGAGCAACCCGGCCTTCAAGACCTTCTATGATTCGTTCCTGCCCTACTGGAAGAAGGAGCAGCTCTGGTTCCGCATCGCCGAGCTGCCTTTCGACGCATTCAACGCCCAGATGTCGGCACAGATGCGCTGAGGCGCGAGGGTTATCCCGTCCTCCGCCGTCATCCTGGCCGAAGCGAAGCGGAGCGCCGGGATCCATCGTAGAGCGCATCGCCCTATGATGGATCCCGGATCTGCGCCGCTACGCGGCTTGTCCAGGATGACGGCGGAGGGTTGACCGTCGGCCTGCCCCTTTCTAGGCCTCACACATGACCTCACGCGCCTTCATCGCCGGTTGCCTCGGCACGAGCCTGACCCAGGACGAGCGCGCCTTCTTCAGGGAGGCGCGGCCCTGGGGCTTCATCCTGTTCAAGCGCAACACGCAAAGCCCTGAGCAGGTCGCGGCCCTGACGGCTGAGATGCGCGAGACCGTCGGCTGGCATGCGCCGATCCTGATCGACCAGGAGGGCGGGCGGGTTCAGCGCATGGGGCCGCCGCATTGGCCGGCCTACCCACCGGCGCGCGCCTTCCTGGGTATCAACGATCCCGTGCAACAGCGCGAAATCGTACGGCTTTCGGCGCGGTTGATGGCGCATGACCTGAAATCCGTCGGCATCGATGTCGATTGCCTGCCGGTGCTCGACGTTCCCGTCGCCGGCAGCCACGATGTCATCGGCAACCGCGCCTATGCGCATGAGCCCGACATGATCGCGCGGCTCGGCCGGGCGGCGGCCGAGGGGCTGATCGCGGGCGGCGTGCTGCCGGTGATCAAGCACATGCCCGGCCATGGCCGCGCCAAGGCCGACAGCCATCACGACCTGCCGGTGGTCGAGGCCTCGCTGGCGGAATTGCGGGCGAGCGATTTCCGCCCGTTCCGGCATCTCGCCGACATGCCCATGGCGATGACGGCCCATGTCGTCTTCACCGCGCTGGACCCGAAGCACCCGGCGACGGTGTCGAAGACGATCGTTCGCGAGATCATGCGCGGCGAACTCGGCTTCGACGGTTTGATCATGACCGACGATATTTCGATGAAGGCGCTCGCGGGCGGCTTCACGCAGAAGGCCAGGGCTGCGATCCGCGCCGGCGTCGATGTCGTGCTGCATTGCCACGGCACCATGGCGGAGATGGTGGCGATCGCCGGTGCCGTGCCGGAGATGAAAGGCGCGCGCGGCCGCCGCGCCGCCATGGCGCTGGCCCGCATCCGGCACGCGCCCGAACCCCTGGATGTGGATGAAGCGAGGGCGCAGCTTGCAAGCGCGCTTGCCTTGAGCGCCTGAACAGCCGAACCTGCGGCCTTCGTGGGGGTTGGGGCCTGTCGAGCACCGCCGCCCTCATCCTGAGGAGCGGACGGAAGTCCGCGTCTCCTCAGGATGAGGGCGGCGTGTGGGCAGGCGCGATCAAGAAGGGGCGGCCGGCCATGGCGGCGCAACTGCCATTCGAGGATGACGGCCCGCGCCGTGAGGACGAGCCCGCGCTCCTCGTCGATGTCGATGGCTATGAAGGTCCGCTCGACCTGCTGCTCGATCTGGCGCGGCGCCAAAAGGTGGATCTGCACCGCATCTCGATCCTGGCCCTGGCCGAGCAATATCTTGTCTTCGTCGAGCAGGCGCGGGCGCTCCGGCTCGAACTGGCGGCCGATTATCTCGTGATGGCGGCCTGGCTGGCCTATCTCAAATCACGCCTGCTCTTGCCCGAGCCGCCCAAGGGCGAGGAGCCGAGCGCGGCCGATCTCGCCACCGCGCTTGCCTTGCGTCTGCGCCGGCTGGAGGCGATCCGCGAGGCGTCGCGCCGGCTCGCCTCGCGTGAATTGCTGGGGCAGGATGTTTTTGCGCGCGGCGCGCCCGAGCCGATCGTGGCAGGCGCGCGCCCGATCTGGGAGGCGGAGCTCTACGATCTGCTCTCGGCCTATGCGCAGCAGCGCCAGAGGCGCGTCCAGGGCCATATCTCCGTCGGCCACCGCATCGTCTGGTCGCTGGTCGAGGCGCGCGAGGCCTTGCAGCGTCTCGTCGGCGAGGCGGGCGACTGGACCGCGATCGACCCCTATCTCGCGCGCTACATGACCTCGCATGGCCTGCCGGAGCGCGAGATGACGGCGACCGTCAGGGCTTCGGCGCTTTCGGCGATGCTGGAGATGGTGAAGGAGGGCGCGCTCGATCTGCGCCAGGACGAAGCCTTCGCTCCGCTCTATCTGCGCCGCCGCTCGGCGCGGCCACCGGCCCTGCCGTTGTGAGTGGGCGATGACAGTGGCGATGACCGAGCGTTTCGACGAGGAGGACGATGGCGGCGAGGCCGAGGTGCTGGCCCTGGCCACGCGCATCGTCGAGGCGCTGCTCTTCGCCTCGGCCATGCCGCTGAGCGCCGAGGAACTGGCGCGCTCGGTGCCGGCCGGCGTCGATGTCGCGCAGGTGCTGGAGCATCTGATCGCGCTTTATGCGCCGCGCGGGGTGAATCTGCGCCTGGTCGCCGGCGGCTTCGCCTTCCGCACCGCGCCCGATCTCGGCTATCTGCTGGCGGCCGAGGCCGAGCCGCCGCGCAAATTGTCACGGGCGGCGCTCGAGGTGCTCTCTATCATCGCCTATCACCAGCCGGTGACGCGGGCCGAGATCGAGGAGATTCGCGGCGTCGCCACCGCCAAGGGCACGCTCGACATCCTGCTGGAGGCGGGCTGGGTGCGCTTGCGCGGCCGCCGGCGCTCGCCCGGCCGGCCGGTGACCTATGGTACGACGCCGGGCTTCCTCGACCATTTCGGTCTCGACCGCATCGACGACCTGCCCGGCCTCGACGAGCTCAAGGGCTCGGGCTTCATCGAGGGGCGGTTGACCAAGGACCTCACCGTGCCGATTCCCGACGATGATCCGGATCTGCGCGCCGATGAGGATCCGCTCGGCGACCTGTTCACGCCGCTTGACGACGGCGAAGGGCCGCCGCACAGGGCGGATGAGTAGGGCAGGCTTTCTTTCCCACTCGCGCCGTCATTCCGGACAAGCCGCGACAGCGGCGCCGATCCGGAATCCATCGGAGGGCCAATCCTTTGACGGGCCTGGCTCTACGATGGATTCCGGGTCTTCGCGGAGTTTACCCTTGGGCCGATCGAAGATCGGACCCGGGGGCTACGCCCGGAATGACGCTGCGGTTGGTGGATAGGGTGGAGCATCTTTTGGCGTCGAGTGAGACCAAGGCGCGCTGGCTGAGCTGGGGCAGGCGGGGGACGGCCGGCGCCGCGATCCCGATGGCGCTGGGGTTCGATCGGGTGACGCAGCGCTTCGGCGATGTGACGGCCTTGAGCGAGGTCAGCCTGTCCATCGAGCCCGGTGAGGTCGTGGCCCTGCTTGGCCAATCGGGCTGCGGCAAGACGACGCTGCTCAGGCTTGCGGCCGGCGTCGAGCGGCCGAGTTCCGGGCGCGTGCTGCTGGAGGGCAGGGATGTGTCCTCACCGCAAGGCTTCGTCGAGCCGGAGCAGCGCGGCGTCGGGCTGGTCTTCCAGGACTATGCGCTGTTTCCGCATCTGAGCGTGCGCGAGAATGTTCGCTTCGGCCTGCGCGGCTATGACGAGACATCGGCCGAGGCCACCGCGCTGCGCGCCATCGCTCGCGTTGGACTTGCGGATCTCAGCGAGGCTTATCCACATATGTTGTCGGGCGGCGAGCAGCAGCGCGTCGCGCTGGCCCGCGCCATAGCGCCGCGCCCCGGCGTGCTCTTGATGGACGAACCCTTCTCCAATCTCGACCGGCGCCTGCGCGATGTGGTGCGCGACGAGACGGCGGCGCTGCTCAAGGAAACCGGCGCGACCTCGATCATCGTGACGCATGATCCAGAGGATGCAATGCGCATCGCCGACCGCATCGTGCTGATGCGCGCAGGCAGGATCGTCCAGGTCGGCACGGGCGAACAGCTCTACCGTCAGCCCAACAGCCTCTTTGCTGCCCGATTCTTCTGCGATTTTACCGAGATAGAAGGCCGTGTCCTGCGCGGCGCGGTCGATACGCCGGTGGGGCGGTTTCCGGCGGGCGAGCTCGGCGAAGGCGCGCAAGCCGTGGTCTGCATCCGGCCACAAGCGATCCGATTGACGCCGAAGGGGTTCTGCTTGCCGGGCCGTGTCGTGACGCGGCGCTTCCTCGGCGAGGTTGATCACGTCCTGCTCGCGGTCTCGGGCTTCGACCGGCCGCTGCTGGCGCGGATCTCGCTCACCGGGAGCGTTCGCGAGGGCGACGATGTCGGCATCGATATTCCGACGGATGAAGTTCTTGTGTTCCCTGCGGGGGACACATAGGTTCCGCCACAAGAAGTTGGCCGAGGCTCAACGCCCGGCCGCACTGTAATTCGGAGGAGTTCGCCATGGGTGGCGTCAGTATCTGGCACTGGATCGTCGTTGGCGTCATCGTGATGCTGCTGTTCGGGCGCGGCAAGGTTTCCGAGCTGATGGGCGACGTTGCCAAGGGCATCAAATCCTTCAAGAAGGGCATGGCCGACGATGACGAGCCGGCCACGCCGCCGAGCGCTGCCCCGGCCGATCCCCGGGTCATCGACCAGGCGACCACGAGCAATCCCGCTGCGGCCAAGGCCGAGCACAAGGCCTGATGGCGCGCCGCTTGCCTCAAGGCGAGCGGTTGAGAGGACGAGCCATCGATGTTCGACATCGCCTGGAGCGAATTGATGCTGATCGGGGCGGTTGCGCTCGTCGTGATCGGCCCGAAGGATCTGCCCAAAGCCATGCGCACAGTCGGCCAGGTGGTCGGCAAGGTGCGCCGCATGGCCACCGAGTTCCAGGGCCAGTTCAATGACGCGATGCGCGAGGCCGAACTGCACGACCTGAAGAAGCAGGTCGAGGATGTCGGCGGCTCGGTGTCTTCGGCCATGAACTCCGACTACAAGCCGATCGATATGCCCAGCGAGCCCACCTCGACAGGCCTCGACGACGCGCAGCTCAAAGAGGCCGAGGCCAAGCTCGCGGCGCTGCCGGCGCCTGAGCCCTTGCCGCCCGTCGAGATCGCGCCCGCGCCGATCGCGGACGCTGCCCCCGAAGAGAAGCCGAAGCGCAAGCGTGCGCCCAAGGTGGAGCCTGAGGTCGTGGCGGTGGCGGCCGAGCCTGCCAAGGCCGCCCCGCGCAAGCGCAAGGCCAAGGTCAGCGAACCCGAAGACGGGAGCGCAGCATGAGCGTCGTCAATGCGAAGGATGGCGAGGACGAGATCGAGGCCTCGCGCGCGCCGCTGATCGACCATCTGATCGAGCTCAGGGCGCGGCTGATCAAGTCGCTGATCGCCTTCATGCTGATGTTCTTCATCTGCTTTGCGGTCTCGACGCAGATCTACAACATCCTGGTGCAGCCCTATGTCTGGGCCGCCGGGAGCACCGCGAACGCGCAGCTCATCTATACCGGCCCGCTCGAACTGCTCTTCACCCATATCAAGGTGGCGGCGTTCGGGGCTGGCTTCTTCGCCTTTCCGGTGATCGCGACGCAGGTCTACAAATTCGTCGCGCCGGGCCTCTATAAGAACGAGAAGGCGGCGTTCGCGCCCTATCTCGTGGCGACGCCGGTGTTCTTCACGCTTGGCGCCGCGCTGGTCTTCTTCTTCGCCATGCCGGTGCTGATGAAGTTCTCGCTCGGCATGCAGCAGGCCGCAACCGAGACCCAGGCCGGCATCGCGCTCTTGCCCAAAGTCAGCGAATATCTCTCGCTGATCATGACGCTGATCTTCGCCTTCGGCGTCGCCTTCCAATTGCCGGTGGTGCTGACGCTGCTCGGGCAGGCGGGGATCATCGATTCGCAGTTCCTGAAGGACAAGCGCCGCTACGCCATCGTCTTCGTCTTCGTCATCGCCGCCGTGCTGACGCCGCCGGACGTGATCTCCCAGCTGATGCTCGCCGTGCCGATGCTGCTGCTCTACGAGCTCTCGGTATTCTCGGTGCGCTATGTCGAGAAGAAGCGGGCGGCCAAGAAGGCTGAGGAAGAGAAGGCGGAGAGCTGAGTCTCCGCTGTCTCGCTTGCCCTGACCTTTCGGTTCCCCGCACCGTCATCCTGGACAAGCCGCGTTAGCGGCGCAGCTCCGGGATCCATCATAGGGAACGACGGAGCCCTATGATGGATCCCGGAGCTGCGCGGCTGCGCCGCTTGTCCAGGATGACGTCGCGGATGTTGCCGGCGCCGGTACAACACGACGTTGGTGGTTCCATCGCTCGTCATCCCGGTCTAGAGCATTTCTCGCTGCATTCCGCAGCGACGGCATGGCCTGAGACCGATGTACGACATCAAATGGATTCGCGAGAACGCCGAGGCGTTCGATACCGGCTTGAAGCGGCGGGGGCTCGAGCCGTTGTCGTCGTCGCTGCTCGCACTCGACGATACCCGCCGCTCGGCCATCGCCAAGGCGCAAAGCGCGCAGGAACGCCGCAACGCGCTCTCCAAGGAGATCGGCAAGGCGATGGGCGCCAAGGATGTCGCGCTTGCCGACAGCCTTAAGGCCGAGGTCGCCAGCTTGAAGGAATTGCAGCCGGCGCTGGAGGTGCAGGAGAAGGCGGCGGTCGAGGCGCTGAACGAGCAACTCGCCGCGATCCCGAATCTGCCCCATGACGAGGTGCCCGAGGGCGCCGACGAGCATGGCAATGTCGTCAAGTCGGTGCATGGCGAGGCGCCGGAGAAAACCGGCGGCCGGCTCTTCGGCTTCAATCAGCTCAAGGAGCATTACGAGCTCGGCGAAGCGCTCGGCCAGATGGATTTCGAGACGGCGGCGAAGCTGTCGGGCTCGCGTTTCGTCGTGCTCAATTCCGGTGTGGCGCGCCTGAGTCGGGCGATCGGGCAGTTCATGCTCGACACGCATACGGAGGAGCACGGCTATACCGAAGTGAACCCGCCGCTGCTGGTGCGGGACGATGCGATGTTCGGCACAGCGCAGTTGCCAAAGTTTCGTGACGATCAGTTTTCTGTAATCGATGGGCTCACGTCTTATCAGGCGCGCGATTTCCTTGAACAGTTCGGGACCGCCGACAAGCTGGCTCAAGACATTCGAGCAGATGATGCGATGCGCACTCGGCAATGGATGGGTGCACAGGCGCATTGGCTCATACCCACAGCCGAAGTCCCGCTCACCAACCTCGTGCGCGAATCGATCCTCTCCGAGGAAGAGCTGCCGCGCCGCTACACCGCGCTGACGCCCTGCTTCCGGGCCGAGGCCGGCTCGGCGGGGCGCGATACGCGCGGCATGCTGCGCCAGCACCAGTTCGAGAAGGTCGAACTGGTCTCGATCACCACGCCCGAAAAGTCGCGCGAGGAGCATGAGCGCATGCTGGCCTGCGCCGAGGCTGTGCTGAAAAAGCTGGATCTGCATTATCGCGTGATGACGCTGTGCACCGGCGACATGGGCTTTGCCTCGCAGAAGACCTACGACATCGAGGCCTGGCTGCCGGGACAGAAGACCTATCGCGAGATTTCGTCCTGCTCGGTTTGCGGCGATTTCCAGGCGCGGAGGATGAACGCGCGCTACCGTGCGGGCGAGGGTGGTGCGCCGCGCTTCGTCCACACGCTGAACGGCTCGGGCACGGCGGTCGGCCGGGCGCTGATCGCGGTGATGGAGAACTACCAGAACGCCGACGGCTCGATCACGGTGCCGGAAGCGCTGGTACCTTATATGCGCGGCGTGACGCGGATCGAGAAGGCGTGATGCTGCGGCATCACGGCGCGACGCCTCTTCCCTTCTCCCCTGGCGGGAGAAGGTGGCCGCGCAGCGGCCGGATGAGGGGGCGCCGTGACGTTCTCCGTCATGGTCGGGCAGGTTTCGACGGAGACCGACATATGTCGGTCATCCGTCATGGTCGGGCTTGTCCCGACCATCCACGTCTTCCTTGGGCGAGTGCTATGTTCCAGATGTGGATGCTCGCCACAAGGGCGAGCATGACGGAGAAGGTCGCGCTCCCCCTCACCCCAACCCTCTCCCGCGAGGGGAGAGGGGGCGTGTCGCGATTCGCCGCCTCATCCTGTCTGACGATGAAAGAGTCCTGACCCATGCGCATTCTCGTCACCAATGATGACGGCATCCATGCCGAGGGGCTGGCCGTGCTGGAGGCGATCGCCGCCCAGCTTTCCGATGATGTCTGGGTCGTCGCGCCCGAGACCGACCAGTCGGGCGTGGCGCATTCGCTGTCGCTCAGCAACCCGCTGCGCCTGCGCCAGATCGACAAGCGCCGCTTTGCGGTCGCCGGCACGCCGACGGATTGCGTGATCATGGCGGCGCGCTCGATCATGATCGATGAGCGGCCCGATCTCGTGCTGTCTGGCGTCAATCGCGGCCAGAACGTCGCCGAGGACGTGACCTATTCCGGCACGATCGCGGCCGCGATGGAGGGCACGCTGCTCGGCATTCCCTCGATCGCCGTCAGCCAGGCCTATGGGCCGGCGGGCCGCGACCAGATCCATTGGGACTGCGCCAAGCACCATGCGCCCGGCATCATCCGGCGGCTGCTGGACGAAGGCATTCCCAGGGATGTGCTGTTCAACCTTAACTTCCCCAATGTTCCCCCGAGCGAGGTCGCCGGTGTCGCGGTCACGGTGCAGGGCCGGCGCGACCAGGAATTGATGAAGCTGGAGCCGCGCCAGGACGGGCGCGGCAACCCGTATTTTTGGATTGCCTTCCAGCGCAGCAAATCCGAGCCCGCCAATGGCACCGATCTGCGCGCGCTGTTCGAGAAAAAGATATCGGTGACGCCGCTCGAGCTCGACCTGACCCATGAGCCGACGCTGACGCGTTTCGCGCAGGTGTTCGCTTGAGCCTCTTGGCGTGATGTTCTCAGCCCTTATCCTGAGGAGCCGTACAGCGGCGTCTCGAAGGATGTTCCAGCGCGCTCTGGAGCATCCTTCGAGACGCGGGCTGACGCCCGCTCCTCAGGATGAGGGCTGAGGTGGATTGCCGGCGATGAGAGAAGACGTTCCGAGCGAGGAGGTGGCCGCCAGCGAGGGCGAGCGCACCGTCGCCTTCCTTTTGTCGCTGCGGGCGCAGGGCGTGCGCGATCTCACCGTGCTGCGCGCCATGGAGCGGGTGCCGCGCGAGCGTTTCGCGCCGTCGCGCTTTGCCGATCTGGCGCGCCAGGACGTCTCGGTGCCGCTGCCTTGCGGACAGACCATGACGGCGCCGCACACGGTCGCCGCGCTCCTGACCGCGCTCGAGATGCAGCCCTCGGCCCGCGTGCTCGAGGTCGGCACCGGCTCGGGCTATGTCTCGGCGCTGCTCGCCGCGATGGGCGGCGAGGTTGTTTCGCTGGAGCGCTACCGCACGCTGGCGCTGGCCGCGCATGAGCGCCTCAGCGGCAATGGCTATGGCCAGTCGGTCGATCTGCGCCACGCCGACGGATTTCAGCCGGACCGGACCCTGGGCCGTTTCGACCGCATCCTGGTCAATGGCGTCGCGCAGGCCGTGCCCGAGGCGCTTTTGATGCGGCTTTCTCCGGGCGGGCGGCTCGTCGGGGCCCTGCGCGTCGAGGGCGTCGCACGCCGGGTCGTGGTGACGAAGGCTGCCGATGGCAGCTTCGACCATGCCATGGGGCCGGTGGTGCGCCTGCCGCCGCTCGCGCCGGGCCTGGCGCGGGCGCTCTAGCCTTTTGTTCTCGAGCAGTTTCCGATCCAATTGGATCGTTCAACAGCTCTAGCTCTTTGGTTTAACGCGTTTTCTTCACGCGAACCGGTATCCACTTCGCTCGAAAACGCTCCAGCGTGCTTTCTTCACGCGAGCCGATATCGGCTTCGCGCGAAAACGTTCAGGAGTCGCACAGAAAATGAAGAGGGCGGGAGAGGGCGAAACGCTTTCGTAACCTGAACGGGGCTTTAATGCTCCCCATCGAGTTGCGTTGTTCACGAGTGCCAGTCCATGCGTATTCAAGTCGGATCGGTCCAGCCCAGCGTCGTCCTTCGTGTGTCGACGGTCTGCCTGCTTGCCCTGGGCGTCAGCGCCTGTTCCTCGGAGACGATGCGCTTCTCTGACGCGCCCTTCTCCAGTCCCTTCAAGAGCGCTCAGGCGGCCCCGCCCATGCGCGATCCTGCAACCACGGGCTCGATTGGCCGCGTCGCCAGCACGCCGCTCAACCCGCCATCTGCCCCGGTCATGGCCTCGGTCCGCTCGCAGCCGCTGCCGCCGCCGCAATCGGCCGTGGCGCTGCGCAATACGGCTCCGCTTGCGGCTGGCGGCAACGCCTCGGGCTGGTCCGCGCAGGGTGGCACGCCGATCGTCGTCGCCCAGGGCGAGACGCTCGACATGATCTCCTCGCGTTATGGCGTGCCGCGTGCCGCGCTGATCTCCGCGAACGGGCTTTCCAGCCCCACTATCGCGCCGGGCTCGCGTCTGACCATTCCCGTCTATAACGCCAATGCAGGCTCAGTCCCGGCCGCGCGGCAGCAATTCGCCCAGAGCGCGCAGGTTCAAAGCGACGCCCGACCGGAACCCGCCCGCACCCTCGCGCCGCCGACCGCGGCGCCGACAGCTCCTGCGGCCCGCATCGCGGCTCCCGCCATGCCGGCGAGCGCTACCGCCCGGGCCAAGGCTGTCGCCGAAGCCAAGGCGAGCGCTGCCGCCGAGTCCAGGGCGACCGAGGCTGCCCAGGCCAAGACCAAAGCCGCAACTGACGCGCAGGCGATGCGCGAATCGCGCGCCAAATTTGCTGCCGAAGCCAAGGCGAAGGCCGAGGCGCGCAAGACGACCGTCGCGGCGGCGCCGGTCGCCAACGTGCCTGTGGCCAAGCCTGTCGTCGCCGAGGTGAAGAAGCCTGCGGCGGAGAAGGCGAAGCCGGTGGTGGTCGCCAGCGCGCCTGCCGCCGAGCCTAAGGTCACGGCCGTGCCGAAGGCCGCGCCGGAGCCCGTCGTCACCGCGAGCCTGCCCAAGCCGGCGGCCGAGGCGGATGCCTCCGACAAGGCCGATTTCCGCTGGCCGGCGCGTGGCCGTGTCATCAGCGGCTATAGCGGCAAGGGCGGTAATGAGGGCATCAACATCGCCGTGCCGGAAGGCACGCCGGTGAAGGCGGCCGAGGGCGGCACCGTCGCCTATGCCGGCAGCGAGCTGAAGGGCTACGGCAATCTGGTGCTGATCCGCCACCCCAACGGCTATGTCTCGGCCTATGCCCATAACGGCGATCTGAAGGTCAAGCGCGGCGACACGGTCAAGCGCGGCCAGGTCGTGGCCAACTCCGGCCAGTCCGGCAACGTCTCCTCGCCGCAGCTGCATTTCGAGCTGCGCAAGGGTTCCTCGCCGGTCGATCCGACGCCTTACCTGAACAACTGAGCGATCCCGGAATTCGAGATCCCAGCATTCGAGATCCTGGCATTCGAGATCTTGGCATTCGAGATCCCGGAATTCGATCGGTACCCGCGAGACCCCACCGATCGGAACAAGGCGGGGCGGTCCCAGGAAAGGCCGCCCCGCTATTGCTTTGAGCACAGACGTCATGGCCGGGCTTGATCCGGCCATCTCGTATTCGCGCCTCATTCTGGCTGGGATTCTCGGGGCGCAGCCTCGAGAATGACGCTGTCAACCGCGCCTCACCCCTCCAGCCGCTTGCCCAGCCGCCCGGCCAGATCCTGGATGTATTGCCAGGCGGTGCGGCCCGAGCGCGAGCCGCGCGTCGTCGCCCATTCCAGCGCCTCGCGACGCAAGTCCTCGGGCGCGACCTTAAGGCCGAAATGGCCGACATAGCCGTCGATCATCGCCAGATATTCGTCCTGGCTGCATTTGTGGAAGCCGAGCCAGAGGCCGAATCGGTCCGACAGCGAGACCTTTTCCTCGATCGCCTCGCCTGGATTGATCGCGGTCGAGCGCTCATTATCCATCATGTCGCGGGGCATCAGATGCCGGCGATTCGATGTGGCGTAGAACACGACGTTTTCGGGCCGCCCTTCGACGCCGCCGTCGAGTGCCGCCTTCAGCGATTTGTACGAGGTGTCGTCGCCGTCGAAGGAGAGATCGTCGCAGAACACGATGGCGCGGTGCCTGTCCGCCCGCAGCAGCGCCATCAGCACGGGCAGGCTCTCGATGTCCTCGCGATGGATCTCGATCAGCTTCAGCGGTAGCGCCTCGCTCTTGAGCCGCGTGTTGGTGTCGGCATGGACCGATTTGACCAGCGAGGACTTGCCCATGCCGCGCGCGCCCCAGAGCAGGACGTTGTTGGCGGGCAGGCCGCGCGCGAAGCGCTCGGTGTTCTCGGCCAAAGTGTCGCGCACGCGGTCGACGCCGCGCAGCAGCGAGAGCGCCACCCGGTTGACCCTGGCGACGGGCGCAAGCTCCGCCCCGGACGGATGCCAGACGAAGGCGTCGGCCACTGTCAGATCAGCCGGTTTGCGGGCAGCAGGAGCGATGCGCTCCAGGGCGGAGGCGATGCGCAGGAGCGTTGCGAGCGTCTGGTCGGTAGCGATGTCGGTCATCTGGAAAGCGCCTTGAAACAGGTGAGCCGCGGCAGCCGTACCCGACGGTACGGTTCAACAATCCGGTAAACTGCACCTCGATGCAAAGCGCAAGGCCATTGCGCGAATGATGGCGAGCCCATAGGTGGGGGGCGCGGCTGGATGTCCGGCCGCTCTCAGATTGATTTACCGGCGTCCGTGGCTATAGTCCGCGCGATTTTGACAAGCCTGACGATGCTTTTGCCGCGCCCCGCGGCCGGTGGCCTTTTGCGCCGCCGCGATGAAGGAGCCTATTCGTGATCACCCCTGCTTTCGCTCAAGGCCTCAACCTGGGCGGTTCCGACAGCGTATTGATGTCGCTCGTGCCCTTCGTGCTGATTTTCGTCATCATGTGGTTCCTGATCATCCGCCCGCAGCAGAAGCGGGTGAAGTCGCATCAGGAGATGATCAAGAACGTCCGCCGCGGTGACACGGTGGTCACCTCCGGCGGCATCGTCGCCAAGGTGTCGAAGGTCATCGACGACGGCGAGATCGAGGCCGAGATCGCCGAGGGTGTGCGCATCCGGCTGGTCAAGGGCATGATCCAGGAAGTTCGCGCCAAGGGCGAGCCGGTCAAGGGCTGAACGACGCTCCGGCTCCAAAGCGAGCCGGCGCGCGACAACAAGGCTGTTCAAGCAGATGCTTCGTTTCCAGGCCCGCAAGGTCATCGCCGTCCTTCTCGTGCTGTTCTTCGGTTGTGGTCTTGCGCTGCCGAACCTGTTCTCACCTGAGACGCGCAAGGCGATAGAGCAGGGCGCTCCGTCCTGGATTCCGAAGTTCTTGCTGCCGATCCACGCGGTCGTGCTTGGGCTCGACCTGCAAGGCGGCGCTCACTTCCTGCTTGAGATCGACCGCGCCGACCTGATCCGTACGAAGATCACGACGCTGCGCGACGACACTCGCGCGAAGCTCCGCGAAGCGGGCGTTTCGGCCCAGGGCGGCATCACTTTGACGTCGCGTGGCGTGCAGTTGCGCGTCGCAGACGCCGGTGACCGAGCGAAGTTGCTACCGAAACTGCGCGAACTGGCCCAGCCTTTGGGCGCGCTCGGAGCCTTCGGCGCGTCCTCCCAATCCACTATCGATTTCACCGAGCAGCCGGATGGCCTGATCCAGGCAACGTTCTCGGAAGCCGCGATCAATGATTTGATCCGCGATACTGCCGCCAAGGCGATCGAGGTCTTGCGCCGGCGTATCGACCCCGACGGCACCAAGGAGCCGAATATCCAACGTCAGGGGCTCGACCGCATCCTCGTCCAAGTGCCCGGCGCCGATCCAGAAGAGATCAAGAAGCGCATCGGCGAGACGGCAAAGCTCGAATTTCGTTTCATCGCCGAGCCGGGCGCGACCGATGTCGACATGTTGCCGTCGAACGATAGTGGCGGCGCACTTGTGCCGGTCAATCGGCAAGTCATCGTCGGCGGCGCCGATCTGACCGACGCGCAGGCGGCCTTCGATTCCCGTACCAGCCAGCCGATCGTCAATTTCCGCTTCAATGTGCGTGGCGCGCAGCGCTTCGGACAGGCAACGACCGAGAATCTCGGCCGTGCGCTTGCGATCGTGCTCGACAACAAGGTGATCTCGTCGCCGGTCGTCCAGTCGCCGATCACCGGCGGCTCGGGCCAGATCTCCGGTAACTTCACCGTCGAGAGCGTCAACAATCTCGCCATCCTGCTGCGCGCCGGCGCGTTGCCGGCGAAGATGACGATCGTTGAGGAGCGCACTGTCGGCCCCGGCCTCGGTGCCGATTCGATCCATGCCGGCAAGCTCGCGACATTGATCGCAACCGCGCTGGTGATCCTCTACATGCTGAGCACCTATGGCGTGTTCGGGCTGATCGCCTCGATCGCGCTGCTCGTCCATGTCTGCCTGATCTTCGGGCTGATGTCGCTGCTGGGCGCGACCATGACGCTGCCCGGCATTGCCGGCATCGTGCTCACCATCGGCACGGCGGTCGATTCCAACGTGCTGATCTATGAGCGCATGCGCGAGGAGGAGCATCAGGGCCGCAACCTCGTCTCGGCGCTGGAGGCGGGCTTCCAGCGCGCCTTTGCCACCATCATCGATTCCAACGTCACCATGCTGATCGCGGCCGTGGCGCTATTCTCGCTTGGCTCCGGCCCGGTGCGCGGCTTTGCGGTCGTCTTCATCCTCGGCATCCTGACGACCGTGATCACGGCCGTGACGCTGACGCGGATGCTGATCGCGCTGTGGTATCGCTGGGCCCGGCCCAAGCATCTGCCGTTCTGACGCTGCCAACCCTTTTCAGGAGATAGCGCATGCGTCTGCTTCGCATCGTCCCCGACAATACCCGCTTCAAATTCGTCCGCTTCCGGCGCTTCAGCTATCCGTTCTCGGCCGCCTATTCTGTGCTGGTGATCGCCCTGTTCCTGACGGTGGGGCTGAATTTCGGCATCGACTTCAAGGGCGGCACCCTGATCGAGATGCAGGCCAAGGATGGCAAGGCCGAGATCGCCCAGGTGCGCTCGACCGCGCATGGACTTGGCTTTGGCGAAGCTGAGATCCAGGAATTCGGCAGCGGCAGCGAGCTCTCGATGCGTTTTGCTCTGCAGCCAGGCGGGGATGCAGCACAGCAGGTCGTCGTCACGAAGGCGCGCGAGGCTTTCGCTGGCACATATGATTTCCGCCGTGTCGAGACGGTTGGCCCGCGCGTCTCCGGCGAGCTGGTTCAGGCCGGCACGCTCGGCATCGTGCTCGCGATCGTCGGCGTGCTGATCTATCTCTGGTTCCGCTTCGAGATGCCCTTGGCGATCGGCGCGATCCTGGGCACGCTGCACGACATCGTCCTGACGATCGGCTTCTTCCTGATCACGCAGCTCGAGTTCAACCTGACCTCGATCGCGGCGATCCTGACCATCGTCGGCTATTCCTTGAACGAGACGGTGGTGGTGTTCGACCGTACGCGCGAATTGCTGCGCCGCTACAAGACGATGCCGATCGACGAACTGCTCGACCTTTCCGTGAATTCGACGCTTTCGCGCACGGCGATGACCGCGACGACGACCTTCCTGTCCTTGCTGGCACTGGTCTTCTTCGGCGGCTCGGCGATCGAGGGTTTCGCGCTCGTCATGCTGTTTGGCGTCGTGGTCTGCACCTATTCGGCGATGTTCGTCTCGACGCCGGTGCTGCTCTACATGGATGTGCGCTTCGGCCGCCCGGAAAGCGCCGAGGAAAAGGCTCCCGCTGCCACCAAGGCCAAGGCTAAAGCCTGATTTCACGCCTTAAGCCCTCGCCCTGAGGAGCCGCGGAGCGGCGCCTCGAAGGCTGAGGGCTGTGGTTGGATTGGAATGGATCGATCATGGCTCGCTTCGACGGTTTCGTTCCGGGCCGGCATCAGATCGATGCTTTTGGGGCCGGCGGCTTCCGCTTCGCCGATATGAGCCATCGCGGCTCGATCCTGGCGACGCCGGCGGGCATCCGGATCTGGCCGGTGACGGCCTTTGCGGGGATCACGCGCGAGAGCCTGCAGCAGGTCCTCGACGAAGCCGAGGGCATCGATTTCCTGCTGATCGGTACGGGGCACGACATCGCCTTCATCCCCGCATCCCTGCGCGACCCGTTCCGTGAGGCTGGAATCACCATCGAGGGCATGGCGACGGGGGCTGCAGCGCGCACCTACAACGTGCTGGTCGGCGAGGACCGGCGGGTCGCTGCGGCGCTGATCGCGGTTGATTGAGCGCCTGCCATGACGATGAACGCATAGCCACGCACCCCATCCTGGGCCTAGACTAAGCGTTGAGCGAGGCCTTCCCTCCGAGAGCTGGCCAAGGCGGAAACCATGCCGCAGACGACGCAGACCGACGATCGTTCCAAGACCGTGGTGCCGGCCTTGCCGGAGGCTTATGCGCATTGCGCCGCGCTGGTGCGCGAGCATGACCATGACCGCTATATCGCGGCCCTCTATGCGCCCGAGGCGCAACGGCCGGCGCTGTTTGCGCTCTATGCCTTCAGCCATGAGATCGCCCGCGTGCGGGCGCTGGTCAGCGAGCCGCTGCCGGGCGAGGTGCGCATGCAATGGTGGCGCGACCTGCTGGAGAACGAGGCCAATGAGCATGGTGGCCAGGATCTTGGCGGCAATGATCTTGGCGGCAAGCGCGAGGGTCAGGCGCACCCCGTAGCGGCGGCGTTGCTCGATGCGGTCGCGCGCTACCGTCTGCCGATCGCGCCGCTGACGGGGCTGATCGAGGCGCGCATCTTCGATCTCTATGACGATCCGATGCCGTCCTTGCGCGACCTTGAAGGCTATGCCGGGGAGACCTCGAGCGCCCTGATCCGGCTTGCCTCGATCGTCCTCGCCAATGGCACGGATCCCGGCGGCGCGGCGGCCTGCGGCCATGCCGGCGTGGCTTATGCGCTGTGCGGGCTGATGCGGGCCTTTCCCTGGCATTCGGCGGCGGGGCAGGTCTACATCCCGGCCGATATCCTCGCCCGCAACGGCGTGACCCGCGACGATATCGTGCGCGGGCGCGGCGGGCCGGGCGTGCTCTATTCGCTGAAGGAACTGCGCGAGATCGCGCGCAAGCATCTCAAGAAGCTGCGCGAGATGCGCGAGACGGTGCCCTCGGCGGTCACGCCCGCCTTCCTGCCCGTCGCGCTGGTCGAGCCCTATCTCAAGCGCATGGAGCGCGGCGGCTACGACCCCTATCGCACGATCATCGCGCTGCCGGCCTGGCAGCGGCAATGGACGATCTGGCGGGCGGCGCGGACGGCGGCTTGAACCAGAGAACGCGATCAATACGAAAAGCCCCCGGCTAGAACCGGGGGCTTTCGTGTCTGGGGTGCGGCGTCCTATGCGTGGATCGAGCGGTGCCTGACCAAAACGATCGCGACGATTGCCAGCGCGCAGCAGGTCATCAGATAGGCTGCGACATAAGTCGGCCTGCCATTCGCCGCCGCGACGAGAGACGCCGCGATGAAGGGCGTCGGTCCCGCGACGAGCACGCCGTTGAGCTCCCGCGACATGGCGAGGCCCGAGAAGCGGTAGCGCGTCGGGAACAGGTTCGAGAGGAAGGCGCCCTGCGCGCCCGCCGTCGCCCCGAAGCCGCCGGCATAGCAGATGCCGAGGCCGAGCGCCGCCAGGGGCAGGCTGCCCGTGTCCAGCAAGGCAAAGAGCGGATAGGCCATCAGCAGGATGAAGAGACAGCCGCCGATATAGACCTTGGCCGGCCCGATCCGATCGGCCAGGGTGCCGAGGAAGGGCACGCCGGCGATGCCGCACAGCGTGCCGATCGACACCGCGATCAACCCGTCAGTGCGGTTCATGCCGACCGTGTTGACCATGTAGCTCAGCGAAAACGTCGAAAGGATATAGGCGTTGGCATTGTGGCCGGTCACCGACAGGAAGCCGAAGAACACCTCGCGCGGGCTTTCGCGAAAGAGTTGGCCGATCGGCACCTTCTGCTCATGCTTGCTGGCGTCGGCTCGGGCCATGGCCGCGACATATTCCGGCGTCTCATCGAGATGCTTGCGGATATAGAGCGCGACGAGGAAGAGCACGCCCGACAGCAGGAACGGCACGCGCCAAGCCCAGCCGAGCAACACCTCTTCGGGCAGGTAGGAGATGGCGAGGAAGGAGAGCGTTGCCAGCAGGATGCCGACCAGCGTCGCGGCATTCGGCAGGCCGGTGTAGAAGGCGCGGCGATGCGGCGGCGCGTACTCGGCGACCAGAACGATCGCGCCGGCGAGTTCCGCGCCCGCGCCAAAACCCTGGATGAGCCGCAGCAGCACCAGCAGAACCGGCGCCATCAGGCCGACCGTCTCATAGGTCGGAAGCAGGCCCATCAGCACGGTGGCGAGGCCCATCAGTGCGATGGTCAGGATGAGGGCCGGCTTGCGGCCGAACTTGTCGCCGATATGGGAGATCACGACACCGCCGACCGGCCGGGCGAAGTAGCCGACGGCGAAGGTGGCGAAGGCGGCCAGCACGCCGGTGGTCGGCGACAGGTTCGGGAAGAAGAGCTTGTTGATGATCAGCCCGGAGGCGGCGCCATAGAGGGCGTAGTCATACCACTCGATCACGGTGCCGACGGTGGCGGCCATGACCGCCTTGCGGATATTCGCGTCTTTCGCAGCCGGGCGCGTGCCGGCTTGGGTATGTGTCATATCCTGGGCCATCCCTCGACGATCTTCTGATCGCCGATCGGTAGTCGACTGCGCCGCGCCCGGCCACGACTCCAGCCGCACCCCGCCATGCGAAAACGCGGTGACCTTGGGGAACTGAAGCTTGGTCGAGACGCCCCGACCCGAGAGGGATTCCAGCATTCGATCGATGCTGCGCCGATATTTCGCGCGCTTTTTGGTCGATCTCACCGCCGTCTGCCCGGAGCGGCGGCGGTCACGAGTCGGTGTGAAGCGGCTATTCCGCCGCTTGGGCCACGCCTCCCGCCCAGGCCTCCATCTCCGCCTTCGCCCGCGCGGTCAGCGCGTGCTTGCGCGCGACGCTCTTGGCCGGGCCTTTCAGTTTCTTGCCGTCGGGGCCATGCGTCGCCTGGCCTTCGATATGCGGGAACAGGCCGAAATTGATGTTCATCGGCTGGAAGGAGCGCGGGCCCTCGTCGATGGTGACGATATGGCCGCCGGTGATGTGGTTGACCAGCGCGCCCAGAGCCGTCGTCGCCGGCGGCAGCGTGAGCGATTGGCCAAGGCGCTCGGCGGCGGCCATGCGGCCCGCCAGCAGGCCGATCGCGGCGCTCTCGACATAGCCCTCGCAGCCGGTGATCTGGCCGGCGAAGCGCAGGCGCGGATCCGCCTTCAGGCGCAGCCGCTCGTCGAGCAGCTTTGGCGAGTTCAGATAGGTGTTGCGGTGGATGCCGCCGAGCCTGGCGAATTCGGCGTTCTGCAGCCCCGGGATCATCCGGAAGATCGCGGCCTGCTCGCCATATTTCAGCTTGGTCTGGAAGCCGGTCATGTTGAACAGCGTGCCGAGCGCATTGTCCTGGCGCAGTTGCACCACGGCATAGGCCTTGACCGTCGGGTTGTGCTTGTTGGTCAAGCCAACCGGCTTCATCGGTCCCCAGCGCAGGGTCTCGCGGCCGCGCTCGGCCATGACCTCGATCGGCAGGCAGCCGTCGAAATAGGGCGTGCCCTCCCATTCCTTGAACTCGGTCTTCTCGGCGGCGAGCAGCGCGTCGATGAAGGCCTCGTACTGGTCGCGGTCGAGCGGGCAGTTGATGTAATCGGCGCCGGTGCCGCCCGGGCCGACCTTGTCGTAGCGCGACTGGAACCAGGCCTGGTCCATGTCGACCGAATCGAAATGCACGATCGGCGCGATGGCGTCGAAGAAGGCGAGCGCATCCTCACCGGTGAGCGACTGGATGCCTTGCGCCAGCGCCGGCGAGGTGAGGGGGCCGGTGGCGATGATGACATTGTCCCAGTCTGCGGGCGGCAGGCCGGCGATCTCGGCGCGGTCGATCGTGATCAGCGGATGGGCTTCGAGCGCAGCCGTCACGGCTTGCGAGAAGCCGTCGCGGTCGACCGCGAGCGCGCCGCCGGCCGGGACCTGATGCGCGTCGCCCTTGGCTATGATCACCGAGCCGAGCCGGCGCATCTCCCAGTGGAGCTGCCCGACCGCATTGCTCAGCGAATCGTCGGAGCGGAAGGAATTGGAGCAGACGAGCTCGGCCAGACCTTCCGTCTTGTGCGCCTCAGTGCCGCGCACTGGCCGCATCTCGTGCAGAACGACCGGAACTCCGGCCTCTGCGACCTGCCAGGCGGCTTCGGAACCGGCCAAGCCGCCGCCGATGATGTGTATGGGTTTGACTGTCATGCCAGCGATGTGTCGCCACAGGCGCGCGCGGTCAAGGGATGGATCGGCCTTGCTCGAGCTTATCGGGTAATCGGCTGCCGCTTTTCGCCAGCGCGAAGCCGCGATCGGGGCGCATGCAGGGCCCAAAATGCAAAATGCCCGCTCGAAAGCGGGCATTCGCTCTTCGACCAGGTCCGAGGGGAGGACACGAACCCGGGAGAACTACTTGTAGAAGCCGTGAAGGCTCAGACGGCGGCGTGCGTCCGCGCGACGAAAGCGATTTCCGAACGCGACAGGCCGAGATCGTCCAGCTCGCGGTCGGTCAGGCGCGACAGCTCGCGAACGGTCTCACGGTAACGCAGATAAGAGCGGATCTTGGCAGCAATCATGGTGACGAACATGGTGAAAGTCCTCGGTTTTTTCGGGGCCTTTTGGCCCTGACAGCGATGAATTCGTTGTGCACTGCATATATGGGAGCAGCCTTGCCTGAAACAGAGGCGCCAGATCAGTTCCGTTATGCGCTTTGCGCATGTCGATTTAAGAAATGCTTCATAAATCGGGCGTCGTCCCGCGGTGGGGGTCTGGCAAGGCCATTAGAGTCGGTTCGATTCTGCCTATCTTAGCGCCATTCGAACCGTCGGCCGTTAATAAATCGCTGCCTTGCCTTCTTTCTAGGCATGTTGCGCCTGCTCAGTTCATGCGTGAAGGCCGGGTCCATATGCTGACGCAAGGAGAGAGTCAGCCAAGCAGATGGTCTTGCGCGATAAGATTCGCGTTTTCCGCGATCGTCGGCCTTGCGATCACGCAGCTGTGACCATTTGCGGCCGATTGCGCCGTCCCGGCCCCTTGGCAGTGCATCCACGCCGCCGCACTCTGCCGCCCCTTCCGATAAGCGAGTAACCGCCATGACAAGCAGCACCGTGACGAGCAGCACCATCGCGAAAGCCGCCAAACCCCTGCTGGAGGGCCTGGACGGCCTCGTGCGCGAGCCCTTCTCGCGCCGTGGCTTCGTCATGACCGGGCTGGTCACCGGCTTCACCGCCGCCACCACCGTGGTGCAGGGCCAGACCATTTCCACCGATGCGACGGGGCTGGAGGCCGGCGAGGTCAAGATCCCGACCAGCGACGGCATGATGCCGGGCTACCGGGCCATGCCGAGCGGGGCAGGGCCGTTCCCGGTCATCCTCGTGATCGAGGAGATATTCGGCGTCCACGAATATATCAAGGACACCTGCCGCCGCCTCGCCAAGCTCGGCTACTGTGCCGTCGCGCCCGAACTCTTCGCCCGGCAGGGCGATCTCACCAAGATGACCGACGTGCAACAGATCGTGCGCGACGTGATCGCGAAGAAGCCCGACGCGGAGATGCTGTCGGATCTCGACGCGAGCGTGGCCTGGGCCGCGGCCAGCTCGAAGGGCAATATCCAGAAGCTCGGCGTCACCGGTTTCTGCCGCGGCGGGCGCGGCGTCTGGCTCTACTGCGCCCATAATCCGGCGCTGAAGGCCGGCGTCGCCTGGTATGGCCCGCTCGGCGGCAACCGCAGCGACATCCAGCCCAAGACGGCGGCCGATGTAGTCGGCGAGATCAAGGCCCCGGTGCTGGGGCTCTACGGCGCCGCCGACACCGGCATCCCGGTGGCGGATGTCGAGAAGCAGCGTGACGCGGCCAAGGCGGCCGGCAAGACGGTCGAGATCGTGATCTATCCGGACACGCCGCACGGCTTCCACGCCGATTACCGCCCGAGCTACCGCAAGGCGGCGGCCGATGACGGCTGGACCCGGATGCTGGCCTGGTTCAAGACCTACGGGGTGGTGTGAGCCTGGAGGCGGGCGGGCTTCTTCTCTTCCGTCCGTACCCTCTCGTCATGCTCGGGCTTGTCCCGAGCATCCACGTCTTGAACGCTGCCTTCGACCGGCGAAGGCGTGAATGGTCGCCACAAGGGCGACCATGACGGGAAAGTCGATGGTCAGTCCGCTTGCTCAGAAGCGAATCCTGCGGAGCGATCCGGCACCGCGTTCCGCTCCTCAGCGGGCGCCTCTCATGCTGGTGCAGTTCATGAACGCCATATGTGCCGGGCTGCCGCGCTTCGCCGACCGCCAGCGCATGTGGCCGGGACGGTGAGGGTCGGGGTAGACGCTCCCGCCATTCTCGAGCGCGCATGCGCATGAGACTCGGTCCCTGAACGTCCGGCATTCCTGAGGCGTCCCGCCGAACTGGGCGAAAGCCATTGACGACAGGCCGATGCTGCAAAGCGATGCGATGCCGAGCAATGAAATAGCATTCATTCTGAAGTCGTCCTTATCTTTAGATGAGGTCTACCGCATAAATGCAACCTTAGGGTGCTGCTGACACTTGCGCAAATTCGCAATTTCCTACCCCTGCCGCAAAGGCATCGCTGAATAATCTGGCTGCTATTTTGCACCGCTCCGGTGCTGCCCCACATCCTTGAACCGGGCTCGCGGGAACGTGGCGCGGTTCATCCCGGCCTGCACAGGCAAGGCGCTGCGTCCGCGCTCTTTCCGTCATGCTCGGGCTTGTCTCGAGCATCCACGTCTTGAACACTGCCTTCGACCAGCAAAGACGTGGATGGTCGCCACAAGGGCGACCATGACGGACGCGGCGCCCGCGCTCACCCCGCGATATTGCCCACTGCCTTCGCCCAGGCCTCATCCTCGACCTCAATCCCGAAGCGCTGCGCCAGCACGGCCCTGAGCGCGGCATCGTCCGCGATCTCCTGAATGACCGACGGTTCGCCCAGCCGATGCTCCGATAGGCGCCGGTTCAATAGGGCGAGCCGGCCTTGCGGCAGCACGCGGGCGGCGATCAGGCTGTGGGTGAAATGCGAGGCGGGGTGGGTCGCGACATAATGGTTGGCGAGCTGGTCGTCGATTGGCCAGGTTTCGTCGAGGGTGAAGCGGTAGATCAGGCGCCATTCGCCGGCGACCTTTGCGCGCAGCCACCAGATCTCGCCGCTGCGGTCGAGCCGGTAGGGCTCGTGTGGGGTCGGCTGCTCGATTTCGGGGACGAGCCGCATCGGGCCGGTCAGGACCTGGCCGCCAAGGCCGATATCGCAGAGCAGATCCTGTCCCTCGCAGGTCAGGCGCAGCAGCTTGTGGGTGCGCGCAACCTGAGCCTCCTCGGGCTTGCCGAGCATGACGCGACCCGACATCTGCGCGACCGTGAAGCCGAAGGCCTCCAGCACGGCCTTGAACAGGGTGTTCTGCTCGAAGCAATAGCCGCCGCGTTGGGAATGCACGAGTTTCGCGACGAGCGCCGGCAGGTCGAGCGGCGGCGTGCGGCCCGAAAGCGGGTCGAGATTCTCAAAAGGGATCGCCTGCGGGTGCAGGAGATGCAGCGCGTTCAGTGCGGCACGCGTCGGGGCGACCGCGCCGTCATAGCCGATCCGGGCGAGATAGGCGGCAAGGTCTGGGGCGGCAAGGTCTGAGGCGGAAAGGGCGGCGCTGTGAGGCATGGTTGTCTCGTCGGTTGCATCGTCCCCGGCTGCGGCGCAATGCCGAGTCGAGCTTCAGCGGGGAGAGTTGCGCCTTGTGGCGGCGCTGCGCAAATCGCGGGCGGGGTTCGCCGGCCGGGCTGGATCCGCGCAAATATCCGCCTGGCAAGTATCCGCCTTGTGAAAACTTCCGTTGCGGCAGCAAGGCGCCTGCGATGACTTCGTCCGGGCAAACCAATCGCGCCCGATTTCTGCCCTTATTAAGTCATTCCTTGGCATTCGCTGTCCGATATCGGGCAAGCCGAGCGAGGTTGATCATGAAACACGTCTCAATTCTCTCAGGTGCTGCCGGCCTGCTTTTGATGTCGATGTCGTTTGCCGGTGCGCAGACGACGCCCGCCACACCGGCAACGCCCGCCGCCAAGCCGGCGGTGACCGCGCCTGCCACCACCACGGCCCCTGCCGCTGCCAAGCCTACGGCTGCCGCTCCCGCGACGCGGACGGCGAAGTCCAAGGAATGCTCTGTACAGGCCGACCAGAAGGGTCTGCACGGCAAGGAGCGCAAGAAATTCCGCGACGCTTGCAAGAAAGCCTGAGTAAAATAGCCTGAGCCTGGCCCGCCCGCCATCTCCCGGCGGCGGGCCTTTCGAGGTTTCCAGAAAGGGGTGGGGCGAGATGAGTTTGCTTGATGGGTTGAAAGGCGCGCTTGGTGGCCTTGTCGAACAGGCGGAGGCGCAGCTGCTGCCCGAATTGCTGTCAAAAGCCCTGGCCAGCACCAGCCTCGGCTCGGTGCAGGGGCTGCTCGAGAAACTGCAAGCCTCGGGGCTGGGCCCGCAGGTCGCGTCCTGGCTTGGCAGCGGCGCCAACCAGCCTGTGACGGCTGATCAGATCGAGGCGGCGCTCGGTGACAATGTCATCGGCAAGATCGCCTCGACCTTCAACCGCTCGCCCGATGAGGTGGCCGGCTTCCTCGCCGCCCATCTGCCGACGCTGATCAACGCGCTGAGCCCGAACGGGGCCTTGCAGCCGCACGCTTGAGCCTGAGAATCCGACGTCCAGCTAACGCGGGGAACCCTCTCCCGGAGGGAGAGGGCAGGGTGAGGGGTCGGCCGTTTGACGCTTTGGCCGCGACCTCACCGCTGCTTCGCTGTGAGGACATCACGCCACTGGTCCAGGGGCCTACACCTCACCCCTACCCCTCTCCTTACAGGAGAGGGGTTCTCCGTTGCGGTTCCTGCGGCTGCGCGAAATCTCCGCCGGCGTTTCCGCTGCAGTTTTTTCCTTCCCCCCTCGCGGGAGAAGGTGGCGCGCAGCGCCGGATGAGGGGGCGCCGCGCCCTGTCCGGTTGGCGTCGCGTTCAGGCTAAATGGTGAGCTCACAGCGCCCCCTCATCCGTCTCGGCTACGCCGATCCACCTTCTCCCGCCAGGGGAGAAGGGAATCCCGCACTGCTTCTTTCTCCCCATCAAAGTGGGCTGTTGCCGACTTTGACACTTAGACCGCCCATCTCGGGTAAGCTCGAGATGGGCGGGAGAAGGTGGCGCGCAGCGCCGGATGAGGGTGTGCCCTTTCAGTAGAAGGCACGGCGGCGGCGTTGCACCCAAACAATCAATGGCACGCCCCCCCACCCCTGTCCCTCTCCCATCCGGGAGAAGGGTTCTCCGCGCGTGATCCTGTGAGTGCGGCGCCCCGAAGCTCTCGGGAGTGGGTCGTAACCCCACCCGCAGGCGCAGGCCCGTCTCTGGTACCTCAGGGTCTTTAAGCTTTCCGAGTTCTGATCTATAAAACAAATCGCAACGTACCGGATTTCTTTGCGGTTGTATAATTGCATACATTATCGCAAAAAACTGATATAAATCAATATTTTATGAGATACAAAATGTTCCCCAAATGGTACAGCTGCGAAGCGATCCGGTACGACGCGGTTATGTTTCCGACTCGGGCCACCTCTTTGGGGCAACTTTAGGCGCCAATTTCGGATGATTTGATTTCCGATAACCACATACGATGTGGCAATATTGATGTATGGATATTGACATGTAATTTTTTCGCGCTTAACTAGCCGATGGAACGTTAATCTAAGGGGGCGCCAGTGTCAGGTTCCGAGATCGAAGAGATGTTCAGCATAACCCTCACGGGGCCGGGGATTTCCATCGAGCGTGAAGTGAGTGCCAACAAAGTGGCGGCAATCATGGGCATTATTATAGGCAGCTCTCCGTCTGAAGCAGTAATCACCTCAACGTCCAATATCGGCGGCATTGCTAAACCGGAAAAGGTCTCTCTGCGCGAGTTTTTGGATGAAGCGAAGGCGATTACCAAGCCGGATCAGATTGTCGCCATCGGTCACTATATGGCCGTTCACGAGGGCAAAGACATCTTCTCTCGCGAAGATATCAAGGCGCGTTTTCAGTCAGCACGTGAGCGGCTGCCGTCTAATTTCCCCCGCGACTTCAACGTCGCAATTAGTAAGGCAATGATCGCGGACGATCACCTAAAGTCAGGTCACTACTACGTGACGAAGACTGGCATACAAGCTGTCGAGCGACATTTTGGTGCGAAGAATTAGCGAAGGGATTTTCGATCGTGGCTCTAAAGGACCTGGTTGCAGATCGCAGCAAGCTCACGGAGGCGGCGATTGAGGAAATCGTTCGCGACTACGTGCGGTATGATCCCGGCACTTATGAGGTCGTATTGACGCCTGCTGGTTTGGCGTTGGGTAATGACGCCAAAGTTCTGGTGCTGCTCGTTGCCATCGCTGGGTGGAAGTACGTAGTCGATGAAGTTCAAGCCGTCGATACGAAGCCCTCCGCCATGGAGCAGATGACGGGTATTGTCGGCGGCACTCTCCGTCCTGTGCTTAAGAAACTCAAGGACGCACATTTGGTGGTGGCGACGGGCGAGGGCTACGCTGTTCGGGTGGCCAATTTCGATGCCATTAGTCGTGTGGTCGCGGGCGAGAAAGCCATTGCGAGGCCCACCCCGCGCAAGACGAAGCGCGCTTCGTCGGAGGAGGACTTCAGGACGACGGAGCGCCCGCCATCCTCTCCCGAAACCGGCGCTACGAAAAAACGCCGGAGAGCCGGTGTCCCCATCGTGAGTTCGCTGCATCGGCTCGTTGATTCCGGATTCTTCGTAGAAGAGCGGACGCTCGGCAAAGTCGTCTCTCGGCTCCATGAGATGGCGATTACTGCCAAAACGACATCTTTATCAGGGCCAATCGCTGATCTTGTCCGCGCGGGAAAGCTCACGCGCAAGAAGGTCACGGAAGGGGGTAAGGATATTTGGAGCTACAGGAGCGGGTAGCATGCGTGACACCATCGTCGCTGATCTATCAACGAAGATTCCGGCCTCGCTCGCCACCGAGTTGGTAGAGGCGTACGAGCAACTTGTCGCTAAGCACCGCGGTGGGGATTTCGAGGGAGCGCTAACCAAAGCGGGCCGTTTTGTCGAACATGTGCTCCGGGTGCTCGAACATATCCGCACCGGTGCTGCCCCGACTGAAATCAAGCAGGTCGCAACAACCATACAGGCCATTGAGAAGGACGCTAACCTGCCTGAACCTCTGCGCTTCTTGATCCCGCGAGCCGCTGGGATGATCTATGGCATGCGGAGCAAACGAAACGCGGTGCATGTGAAAGAGACAGACCCCACGGCAATTGATGTTTCACTTGCTGTCGCAGCGGCCGGCTGGATCATGGCAGAACTTCTCCGTCTCTATCACAAGTCGGACGAAAAGGCTGTAGCCGACGCTATGCTTGCCTTAACCCGCGGTACCATCCCGATGGTGGAATCAATAAATGGGCAGGTCTTCGTGGGCAAGACAGTCCCGGCAAAGGTCGAGGTATTACTCTTGCTTGCTCATGCGAAGCCGAAAGGCATAAATCGCACTACTATAGGCAATTCAGCAAAATGTAGCCAGCCCTCCGTATCTACCGCCCTGAAAACGCTCGGGGCGGAGCGAATGGTTCATCTTGGAGCGGACCGATCTTACTACATAACCAGCAATGGAGAGCAGACTCTCGGTCAGTGGTTGCTCCGAGCGGGTTAACTCCCCATTCTATGTGGGCGGTTATCGGTCACGCTCGGTGTCCGTTGTTATCACTTTGACGCCCTCACTCCGCCGCCTGCCGCGCCCCCTTCTTGATCGGCCGCCGTGCCAGTACCTCCTTGAGGAAGCGCGCGGTGTGGCCCTTGCCGATGCGCACCACATCCTCCGGCGTGCCCTGGGCCACGACCTCGCCGCCGCCGTCGCCGCCTTCGGGGCCCATGTCGATGATCCAGTCGGCGGTCTTGATGACTTCGAGATTATGCTCGATCACCACGACGGAATTGCCCTGCTCGACCAGCTCGTGCAGCACCTCCATCAGCTTGGCGACATCGTGGAAATGCAGGCCGGTGGTGGGCTCGTCCAGGATGTAGAGGGTGCGGCCGGTGGCGCGCTTGGAGAGCTCCTTCGAGAGTTTGACGCGCTGGGCCTCGCCGCCTGACAGCGTCGTCGCCTGCTGGCCGACCTTGACGTAGTCGAGCCCGACACGGTGCAGCGTCTCCATCTTCTCGCGGATCGAGGGCACGGCCTTGAACAGGATTTTTGCCTCCTCGACCGACATGTCGAGCACATCGGCGATCGACTTTTCGCGGTATTTCACCTCAAGCGTCTCGCGGTCGTATCGCTTGCCCTTGCAGACGTCGCAGGTGACGTAGACATCGGGCAGGAAGTGCATCTCGATCTTGATGACGCCGTCGCCCTGGCAGGCCTCGCAGCGGCCGCCTTTGACGTTGAAGCTGAACCTGCCTGGTTGATAGCCGCGCGCCTTGGCCTCGGGCAGGCCGGCGAACCATTCGCGGATCGGCGTGAAGGCGCCGGTATAGGTCGCGGGGTTGGAGCGCGGCGTGCGGCCGATCGGTGACTGGTCGATGTCGATGACCTTGTCGAGCAGCTCTATGCCCTCGATGCGCTCATGCGGGGCAGGGTGGTCGATCGCGCCGTTGAGCTTGCGCGCCACCGCCTTGTAGAGCGTGTCGATGACGAGCGTCGACTTGCCGCCGCCCGAGACGCCGGTGATGCAGGTGAACAGCCCGAGCGGGATCTCGACCGTGACATCCTTGAGGTTGTTGCCGCGCGCGCCGACGATCTTGAGCGAGCGGCCCTTCTGGGCCTTGCGGCGCTTGTCGGGCACCGCGACCGAGAGCTCGCCGGTGAGATAGCGGCCGGTGAGCGAGTCCGGGTTGTCGAGAATGTCCTGTGGCGTGCCCTTGGCGACGATCTCGCCGCCATGGATGCCGGCGCCGGGGCCGACATCGACGACATAATCGGCGGTCAGGATCGCGTCCTCGTCATGCTCGACGACGATGACGGTGTTGCCGAGGTCCCTGAGACGGCGAAGCGTGCCGAGCAGGCGCTCATTGTCGCGCTGATGCAGGCCGATCGAGGGCTCGTCCAGCACATAGAGCACGCCGGTGAGCCCGGAGCCGATCTGGCTGGCGAGGCGGATGCGCTGGCTCTCGCCGCCCGAGAGCGTGCCGGAGCCGCGGGCGAGCGTCAGATATTCCAGCCCGACATCGAGCAGGAAGGTCAGGCGGTCGCGGATTTCCTTGAGGATGCGCGGGGCGATCTCGTTTTGCTTCTTCGACAGGCGCGAAGGCAGGGCGCTGACCCACTCCAGCGCGTCCTTGACCGAAAGCCGCGAGATCTCGCCGATATGGCGCATGTCGATCTTCACCGCCAGCGCCTCGGGCTTGAGGCGGAAGCCGTCGCAGGCCTTGCACGGCGTCTCGGACATGAAGCGGCCGATCTCCTCGCGGGCCCAGTCCGACTCCGTCTCCTTCCAGCGCCGCTCCATATTGGTGATCACGCCCTCGAAGGGCTTCTTCACCTCGTAGGCGCGCAGGCCGTCATTATAGGCGAAGCGCACGGGCTCGGTGCCGGTGCCGAACAGGATCGATGTCCTGGCCTTCTCCGGCAATTCGCTCCAGGGCTTCGTCATCGAGAAGCCGAAATGTTTGGCGAGCGAGTCGAGCGTCTGGCCGTAATAGGGCGAGGTCGACTTGGCCCAGGGCGCGATCGCACCCTTCTTCAGGGAGAGCGCATGATCGGGCACGATCATCTCGGGATCGATGCGCATCTCATGGCCGAGGCCGTCGCAGGCCGGGCAGGCGCCGAAGGGGTTGTTGAACGAGAACAGGCGCGGCTCGATCTCGGGGATGGTGAAACCGGAGACCGGGCAGGCGAATTTCGAGGAGAAGGTGACGCGCCTGGCCTCGCCATTCTCGTCCTTCTCATCGGCATATTCGAAGACGGCGATGCCGTCGGCGAGCTCCAGCGCCTGCTCCAGCGAGTCGGCGAGGCGGGCGCCGAGATCGGGCCTGATCACGATGCGGTCAACCACGACGTCGATGTCGTGCTTGAACTTCTTGTCGAGCGCGGGCGCGTCAGGGATCTCGAAGAACTCGCCATTGACCTTGACGCGCTGGAAGCCGCGCTTCAGCCATTCGGCCATTTCCTTGCGGTACTCGCCCTTGCGGCCGCGCACCACCGGCGCGAGCAGATAGCCGCGCGTCTTCTCCGGCAGTTCGGTCAGGCGGTCGACCATCTGCTGCACGGTCTGGCTCTCGATCGGCAGGCCGGTCGCGGGCGAATAGGGAATGCCGGCCCGGGCCCAGAGCAGGCGCATATAGTCGTGGATCTCGGTGACGGTGCCGACCGTCGAGCGCGGGTTCTTCGAGGTCGTCTTCTGCTCGATCGAGATCGCCGGCGAGAGCCCGTCGATCTGGTCGACATCGGGCTTCTGCATCATCTCGAGGAACTGGCGGGCATAGGCCGAGAGGCTCTCGACATAGCGGCGCTGGCCCTCGGCATAGATCGTGTCGAACGCCAGCGACGACTTGCCCGAGCCCGACAGCCCGGTGAAGACGACGAGCTTGTCGCGCGGAATCGCGAGGTCGACATTCTTGAGATTATGCTCGCGCGCGCCGCGCACGGAAATCACACGCGAATCGACCTTGCGGTTGGCGTCGAACATATCCTCAAGCGCAGCGGCCTGGTCGGCGAGGGAAGACTTGCTGACGAGGGAAGGATTGCGAGCCATGGGGGCGTCCGGTTGGGGTAAGCGGTAGAGATAGGGCAAATGCCGGGCCATACGAGGCCTGGCTTCGCGCGCCGGGCATGATTAGCATGCAAGGCCATGTTCCGCAGCCGTTCTCCTGACAACAGCTGTCAGCAGACCTGACCGCTTGCGTCTGGCCGTGCGTCGGAGCCGGTTTGGAGCCTCCAGCCCTCACCCTGAGGAGCCGCGAAGCGGCGTCTCCAAGGATGCTCCAGTCCGCATCGGAGCATCCTTGGAGACGCGCTCCTGCGGAATGCACCCCATCGGGCTCGAAATGAACCGAGCGATATCAGGGATTTCCGATCGGTTGACATCCCCCGCGCCGTCATCCCGGACAAGCCGCGCAGCGGCGCCGATCCGGGATCCATGCCGGAGCCTAACCAGGCAGCGCTCCGGCATGGATCCCGGGTCTTCGCTTCGCTGCGCCCGGGATGACGGCGTGTAGATGGTCAGGGCTGAGCCATTGAAATCTTTGGCTTCATTTCGGGCCTCTGAGGAGCCGCATAAGCGGCGTCTCGAAGGATAAGGGCTCAGATTTTCGAACTGCCTCTCAAACCGGCGGCGGCCGGAAACGCAGCCTGAGCAGAGCCGCCGCGATCAGCATGAGGACGGCGATGGCGATCGACAGGTAAAGCGCTCCCGTCTCGCCGAAATGCCGGATGACGGAGGCGTAGACGACGGGCGCGGTGGCGGAGAGGAAGAAGCTCGGTGCGAGCAGCCTGCCGACGAAGCTGCCATAGCTGCGATGGTCGAAGAGCAGCAAGGGCAAGGTGCCGCGCGTGATCGTCAGGATGCCGTTGCCGGCCCCGTAGCAGAAGGCGAAGGTGAATGCGGCAATGGTGGAGTGCCCGCTGGCGAGGCCCGCGACGAAGCAGAACGGCAGCAGCGCACAGGCCATGAGATTGAGGGTCAGCGGCTCGATCCGCCGGCCGAACAGGACCTCGCAGAGGCGCGCCAGCGACTGGCCGACGCCGCGCAGCGTGGCGATCCAGACCGAGATCGAGGCGGCGAGACCCAGGCCGGCCAGGATGCCGATCATATGGGCGGACATGCCGGCATTGAGGAAATTGGCGAGCGTCGCGATCGCCGCATAGAGCGCGCCGGCGATCGCGATGTCGCGCCGGCTGGTGGCGAGAGGGCGCTGCTCGCTCGCGGCGCCGCGCGAAACAGGGCTTTGGTAGCGGCGGTTCGGGATCGCCAGATAAAGCGGCGCGGAGAGCAGCGCGATGCCGGCATAGACCAGGAGCGCGCCGCGCCAGCCGAGATGCGCGGCGAGCTCGGCGCCAACAGGCCAGAACAGGGTGGAGGCGAGCCCGCCGAGCAGCGTGATCTGCGCTATCGGGCCGCGTGCCTGCGGCCCGCCGATCCGCGCCAGCGCCGCAAACGCGGCATCATAGAGCGTCAGGCGCATCGCCAGGCCGAGGCAGATCCAGGCGGCGTAATAGGCCGGGATCGTCTCAGCGAAAGCGAGGCCGGCGCAGCCGACGGCGTTGAGCAGCGCGCCCGCCATCATCACGGGCAGGCCGCCATGACGGTCGATCAGGCGTCCGACGATGGGCGAGGCCAGGCCCATCACCAGCAGCGCGGCGGAAAAGCCGCCATAGACGACAGTGCCCGACCAGCCGAGATCATTGGCGATCAATTCGCCGAAGCTGCCGATCAGGTAATAGGAGATGCCCCAGGAGACGAGCTGCGACAGGCCAAGGCAAAGAGTGGTCCGGCGCGGGATCAAGAGCTGGGTTCTGAGCTGAAGCCGATCGCGGGAAGCGTGCTGTCCCCCACGGTCAGGGGGCGCTGCATCAGGATGGTATCGACCCACTGGCCGAGCTTGAAGCCGACGGAGCGCAAGGTGCCGGCGGGCTCGAATCCGAAGCGCCGGTGCAGCGCGATCGACCCGGCATTGCCGCTATTGCCGATATTGGCGAGCATCTGCCGCCAGGGGCCGGCCTCGCAGCGGGCGATCAGTGCTGCGAGCAGCGCCGTGCCGATGCCGTGCCCGCTAAGTCCATCTGCGACATAGACGGAATCCTCGATGGTGTGCCGATAGGCCGCCCGAGGGCGATAGGCGGTGGCGTAGCAATAGCCGGCGACCTTGCCGTCGAGCTCGGCGACGAGATAGGGCAGGCCAAGCTCCAGCACGGCGGCCCGGCGCGCCAGCAACTCCTCGATGCCGGGCGGCGTCTCCTCGAAGCTCGCCAGCCCGTGCAGGACGTGATGGGCGTAGATCGCCTGCACGGCGGCCATGTCGGCCTCGACCGCGTCCCGAACGAGGATCGCCGGCCGGCTGGCCGTGGCTTCATGCAATTCCATATGTCTCACGGATTCTCCTCCGGCCGGGTGCGGCCGATCTTGTGGGGAAGGGGATGGCCTCAGGGGCTTGCCATGCTCGGCTTCGAGACGCGTGATACTGAGGTCAGCCAGGAACCGATCATCCAGCTCATACAGGGCCAGCACCTGGTGATGGTGCGACTGCGGTGAGTTGGCGAAGTGGTGGCCGAACTCGCGCAGGATGCGTCCGATCGAGAATGAGCTTGTTGGCATGGGAGGGCGGCCTGAACGAGCCCGGTTTGGCTCCGAGCGACCGGGTCACATTGCCGGAGCGCATTGGATAAAAGAAGCTTTTGCCAATTATGCGAAGCATGAGAAATTCTTTGGTAAGAGGATCGCTTGGCAAAGGCAGTTCTTGGCAAAGGAAGCCCTTGGGCATGCGCGACTTCAATCTCGACCAGCTTCAGACCTTCTGCGACGTCATCGCGCTCGGCAGTTTTACCGCCGCCGCCGAAAAGCTGAATCTGAGCCAGCCGGGGGTAAGCCTGCAGATCCGCCAGCTCGAGCGCCGTCTCGGCGTGGTGCTGATCGAGCGCATCGGGCGCCGTGCGCGGCCGACAGCGGCTGGCGTCGAATTGCTCGGCCATGCCGGCCAGATCGAGGCCGTGGTGTCGGCCGCGCTCGACGGCATGGCCCGGCACGCCACGGGGGCGATGGGGCGGGTGCGACTCGGCACCGGCGCGACTGCCTGCACCTTCCTGCTGCCGCCGATCCTGCGCGAACTGCGCCGGCGCTTTCCGACGCTCGAGATCACGGTCAGCACCGGCAACACCTCGGACATGATCAAGGCGATCGACGAGAACCTGCTCGATCTCGGCTTGGTCTCTCTGCCAGTCTCCGGCCGCATCTTCGAGATCACGCCGGTCCTGGAGGACGAATTCGTCGTGATCGCGCCGCCCGAAATGCGCCTGCCCACGCGCGTCACAGCGGCGGCGCTGTCGGGCCTGCCGGTGCTGCTCTACGAGCCCGGCGGCAACACAAGGCGGATCGCCGATGAATGGTTTGCGCGCGGCGGGGTGGCCTTGAAGCCGGTGATGTCGCTGGGCAGCGTCGAGGCGATCAAGGAGATGGTCGGCGCCGGGCTCGGCTGCGCCGTGCTGCCGGGCATGGCCGTGAGCAAAGACAGGAACCGGGACAGCTTTGTGGTGCGCCCGCTCTCGCCTCGCTTGCATCGCACGCTCGCGGTGGTGATCCGCCGCGACAAGCTCCTGCATCGCGGCCTCAGGGAAACGGTCAAGGCGCTGAAGGCGCTGTCGGAGGGGGCTCAAGGCGTCGAGGATGACCTCGCAGGGTATGGGAGCGCCCGTTCGAGGGAAAAGCTGTAGAAGCGGGGGCACCGCGGCCGTCTTCGCAGTGCTCTCTTGCGGTTGCGGCGCTTGTATGCGGAAAGTCGCCGATCATCTGAAGCCGGTTTGTTTCCCATGAGGCTAGATCCAGTTCGGCACGCGGAGTTCGTGACCGGCCGCAGGCAGTCGGCGCTCGTCGACCTGTGGTCGAAGACGGGGTTTGCAGCGGCGCTGAGCGACGTCACCGGCCCGCATCTCTATGATTATGGCGAGCTGCCCGTCGCGACCGTCGCGATCACCCTCTACGATGTGCGCCGTCATGTGCTGATCGAGGACGGCCGGGTCCGCCGCGACGGACGCGTCGCGGCCGGGCGCTTCCGCATCGGGCAGCCGGGACGGAAGGTCTTCGTCGACGCCGTCCCCGATGTCCCATCCGGAAAGCTGTTGCTGCTTTATCTGGGCGATGCGCTGCTCCGGGATGTCGGCGCTGGCCAGGGCAGGTCGACGCCGATCGAATTGATGGACAAGGCCTGGGATGTCGACGACCCGTTTCTGTCGCTGGCCGCCCAGCGGCTGGTCGAGGCGAGCGACGCCGCCCATTCCGGCCAATCCCTGCTGGCCGAGCAGCTCGCCTATACGCTGGCGCTGCACCTGTCCGATCGTTACGCCGCCCCGAGCAGCGCATCCGGCGAGCACCCTCGCGATCTCGACGCCGGCATGCGCATGCGGATCGCGGATTTCGTCCGCGCCGATCCGGGGCGGGACATCGCCCTCTCCGACATGGCGAAACTCTCAGGCCTCAGCCCCTCCGCCTTCATCCGCAGCTTCAAACGATCCACCGGCCAGACGCCGCATCGTTTCGTCGTCGAGCAACGGGTCGAGGCGGCCGGAGATCTGCTCCGCGATTCCGGGATGACGATTGCCGAGATCGCGCTTGCCGTCGGCTTCTCCTCGCAATCCCATCTCGGGACGGCGTTCAGGACGATCACTGGCTTGAGCCCAGCGCAGTTTCGGCGCCTCAAGCGTGGCGAAGAGTGATTTTCTGACAGAAGCGGCGGTTTCCGCGCGCCGCGCGCCTGTTTTCTGGCAGACATTCCCACCGGCATCGCAACATCGTCCCGCTTCAGCGCTCGCCCGACCGAAGGCGAGGCAAGGGAGGCAAGAATGTCGACGACACCAACAACGATCGTTCCGATCGAGGATACGAGCCTGACCGGCTTCTACAGGGACATGACCGTCCCGGAGAAGCGCACCTTCTGGGCTTGCGCCACCGGCTGGGCCCTCGATGGCATGGATTTCATGATCTATCCGCTGGTGATCGGCACGATCATCCAGCTCTGGAACGTCGATCCCGGAACCGCGGGGCTTGCTGGTACGGTGACCTTGCTGGCCTCGGCCCTCGGCGGCTGGGGCGCGGGCTATCTCGCCGACAGGATCGGCCGGGTGCGGACGCTCCAGTTCACGATCATCTGGTTCTCGTTCTTCTCGCTGCTCTGTGCCTTCGCACAGAATTTCGACCAGCTCCTGATCTGCCGCGCCTTGCTCGGCCTGGGCTTTGGCGGCGAATGGGCGGCTGGCGCCGTGCTGATGGGCGAGACCATCCGGGCGCAATATCGCGGCCGCGCCGTGGGCTCCGTGCAATCGGGCTGGGCTGTCGGCTGGGGGCTCGCGGTGTTGGCGCAGGCTGCCCTGTTCTCCTATTTGCCGCCCGAGCAGGCCTGGCGCTGGATGTTCGCGATCGGTGCGCTGCCGGCGCTGCTGGTGCTCTATCTGCGCGCCTATGTGAAGGAGCCCGAGGTCGCAGCCGAAACGCGCGCCAAGGTCGCCGCCAAGGGTGAGAGCCCCTCCATCCTCGAAATCTTTCAGGGCCCGATCCTGAAGGTCACGGTTCTGGCCTCCCTCGTCTCGATGGGCTGCCAGGGCGGCTATTACGCCATCACCTTCTGGGTGCCGCGCTTCCTGACGACCGAGCGCAAGCTTTCGATCGTGAGCTCGACCGGCTATCTAGCGGCGCTGATTGTGGGCTCCTTCGCCGGTTATCTCGTGGGGGCCTGGTATGCCGACAGATTCGGCCGCAGGAACCTCTTCCTCGTCTTCTCGCTCGGCGCGATTGCGATCGTCGCGGCCTATACGCAATTGCCGCTGTCGAACGAGGTGCTGTGGGTGCTCGGCTTCCCGCTCGGCTTCTTCGCCTCCGGTTACTTCTCCGGCATGGGCGCGTTCCTGACCGAGCTCTATCCCACAAGACTGCGCGGCTCGGGCCAGGGCTTCTGCTACAACTTCGGACGCGGCATGGGGGCGCTCTTCCCCTTCCTGGTCGGCTATCTCTCGCAGACCACGACGCTCGCCAACGCGATCTGCATCTTTGCCGTCATCGCCTATGTGGTGTTCTTCGCGGCGGCCTACGCCTTGCCCGAAACCCGCGGAAAAGTGCTCCATGCCGATGCGTGAGACCGATTCCAGCCACCATCCCGCCCCGGCTTGTCCGGGGCCGGACCCGCATCCACATGGGCCGAGGCGTTATCGCGTGCCGCCAGGCGCGGTCGACAGCCACGCCCATGTCATCGGCCTGCCGCCGGCCTATCCCTTCGTGGACAGCCGCAGCTACACCCCGCCGGAAGCCACGGTGGAACGCTATCTTGCCATGCTCGACGCCACCGGGATGAGCCATGGCGTGCTGGTCCAGGTCAGCGTGCATGGCACCGACAACCGATTGACCGTCGAGACCCTGAGGGCCCATCGCGACAGGCTGCGCGGCATCGCCGTCATCCCGCTCGGCCTGCCCGACCGCGATCTTGCGGAGCTGAAGGAAGCCGGCATTGTCGGCCTCAGGCTCAATATCCTCTATGGCGGCGGCATAGGCTTCGAGCAGCTCGATGCCTATGCGGCGCTCGCGCGGGAAATGGGCTGGCATCTGCAGTTCCTGATCGATGCGCGCGATCTTGTCCCGCTCGCACCAAAGCTGGGGAATCTGCCGGTTCCCTTCGTGGTCGACCATTGGGGCCATTTCCCGGTCTCGCGCGGCCTCGACGATCCGGGCTTCCAGACGCTGCTCTCGCTCCTGCGCGATGGCGGCTGGGTCAAGCTCTCGGGCGCCTATCGCAACAGCGTCGAGGGGCCGCCCTATGCGGACACCATTCCCTTCGCCCGGCTGCTGCACGAGGCGGCGCCCGAGCGCTGCGTCTGGGGCTCGGACTGGCCCCATGTCGCGCATTGGCAAGCGATGATGAATGTCGGCGATCTGCTCGACCTCCTGGCCGAGTGGGTGCCGGACGAGGCGGCGCGCAAGCGCGTCTTCGTCGACAACGCGCATAAGCTTTATGGCTTTGCGGGCGTGGTTCCGGGCGGGTCTGCTGGGGGTTGAGCCGCCGGGAGAAGGACCTGGATCGGTTCGGCCCCAGCGCTGGCCGAACCGATGAGGGATTTCTGTCTGAATACTCCCTGAGCCCTCATCCTGAGGAGCCATTCCGCAGGGAATGGCGTCTCGAAGGATGCTCCAGGAGGCTCCCCTGCAAGCTGGAGCATCCTTCGAGACTAAGCCTGCGGCGCTCCTCAGGATGAGGGCTTGGGGGGCGATGGGCTCTTAAAAAGCCTTTTCAGCGCACGCCTTCCGCCAGGAACGCCACCGCCGCCGCGACGCCGCCGCTGCCATGGGGGATGTCCTTGGCCTGCAGCGTCATTTCGACGGCGCCGAGCGCGCCCAGCACCATCGGCGCGTTGACATGGCCCATATGGGCGATGCGGAAGGCTTTTCCGGTCAGGTCGCCGATGCCGAGACCCAGCGTCACGCCGCAGATGTCGCGGGCATGGTTGGTGATCGTCGCGGCCTCGACGCCTTGCGTCAGGATCGTCGTCACCGAAGGCGCGCGCTGCGCGGGCTCCGGGATGTTGAAGGCGAGCGCCTGACCCTCGATCCATTTCGACACCGCGGCATGGGTCGCGCCGGCGAGCAGTTCATGGCGCTTCCAGACCGCTTCCAGCCCCTCAGCCAGGATCATGTCGAGCGCGGCGCGCTGGCCGAAGAGCAGGTGCTCCGGCGCTGTGCCGCAATGCTTCATATAGGCCAGCGTGTTCATACGGGAGGACCAGTCCCAATAGAGCGTCTTCATCGTGGCGGTCTGATGGGCCTGCATCGCCTTCTCATTGGCTGCGACGAAGGCGAGGCCGGGCGAGGACATCAGCCCCTTCTGCGAGGCCGACATCGCGACGTCGATGCCCCAGGCGTCCATCTCGAACGGCATGCAGCCGACCGAGGCGACACCGTCGACCATGAACAGGGCGGGATGCTTTGCTGCGTCCAGCGCCTTGCGCACCGCCGGCACGTCGTTGACGACGCCCGAGGCGGTGTCGATCTGGACCATCAAAACGGCCTTGATCTCGTGCCTTGTATCCTGCCGCAGACGCTCCTCGACGGCGGCGGGATCGACCGCGCGGCGCCAGGTACCGGCGAGAACCTCGACATCGGCGCCCATGAAGCGCGCCATCTCGCCCCAGCCAACAGCGAAGCGCCCGCTCGCCAGCACCAGCACCTTGTCGCCGCGCGAGAGCACATTGGTCAGCGCCGCCTCCCAGCCGCCATGGCCGTTGGCGGTGTAGATGAAGGTTTCGCCGGTGGTGCGGAAGATCTGCTTGAGGTCGTCGAGCACTGACTCGGTGAGGTTGACGATCGAGGCCGAGCTGAGCTCCTCGGCCGGGCGCATCATCGCCTGGAGAACCCGGTCGGGAATATTGGTCGGGCCTGGAGTCGCCAGGAAAGCCCGGCCGTTTGCGACGCTCATCTCGAAATCCCCAATATCTTGCCCGGCTGTCCTGGCGCGCAGGGCCGATGATTGGCGATGGCCTTAGAGCAGGATGCGGAAAAGGGGAAACCGGTTTTTTGCATCGATTTGCTCTCTTTTTGTGATGAGAGCCGGATTGCGCGCGGACGCCGCAGCGCAATTATTCGCGTCACGCAGGGCTGGAATGCCGGGACGGCAGGGGCGTCCGCATTCGCGAGCCGACGAAGGGACGCGGACGCGTGAGGATGGGCTGTTGCTGTGTGCTGCAAATGCAACAATTCGCAACAATGGGCTAACGGAAGAGCAGGCCTCCCGGGGTTCGCGGCGGTTTGTGTCTGTTTGTCATAAAACTCATGTCTGGCCCGGTCATGAGCCGGACTGACCTATCGGAATTTCCGATCGGGTTCGTCCCGAAGAGCTGCGCTGTTTGCTCGTCCGAAGAGCCGCTCTCTCAATTCGATCTGGAGCCTCTGCGATGAGTTCTGCCGCGATGTGTGCTGCCCGCAATGCGCGCGTTTCCTTCACATCACGTCGTCGCGCGCTGTTGTGCAGCACGGCGCTGGTCGCGGCCGCGCTGGCAATGTTCGAGGCGCCGGCGGCCATCGCCCAGACCTTCACGGTCACTACCGGGACGACCGACAACACCGCCAAGACGCTGAACGGAACGCAGACCGGAACCGTCGAGGCGGGCGGCACCCTGAGCATCTCGGGCGCGACCGCGGCAGTGACCTGGAACAACACCGTCTCCCCCAATGTGATCCTGACCAACCGGGGCACCATCGAACAGACCGGCACCGGGCGCGCCTTCGATTCCTCGGGCGGCACCCTGACGCCGCGCAACCTCACCTTCACCAATGAGGCGGGCGCGATCCTGCGCTCGGCCCAGAACGACGCCTTCCGCATCAACACGGCGGTGACCGGCAGCACCATCCTGATCGACAATGCCGGGCTGATCCAGGCGGGCGGGACCGGCTATGCGGGGCTCGGCCAGGCGCTCGATTTGCGTGCGATCACCGCGACCTCGGGCAACAGCATCAGCATCGTCAACCGCGCGACCGGTATCATCGAATCCCTGACCGATGACGCGGTCAGGCCGGGCCAGGCGACCTCGATCAGCAATTCCGGGATCATCCGCAGCTTCGGGGCCAACACCTCCGGCGGCGCCAACGGCACGGCTGATGGCATCGACGCTGGCGGGCGCACCGGCATCGTGGTCACCAACAATGCCGGCGGGCTGATCTCGGGCGCGCGCCACGGCATCACCGCCGATACCGATATCACGGTGGTCAACCTGGCCGGCGGCACGATCATCGGGCGCAACGGTTCCGGCGTCGGCTCGGACGGCACCGGCACGGTGACGAATTACGGCACCATCACCGGGGCCTATGCCGGGGTCGGCAACATCTTCAATTCGGACGGCACCGCTTCGGTGAACGGCGATGGCGACGGCGTCGATATCGACCTGATCGGCACGGTCCGCAATTTCGGCATCATCCAGGGTACCGGTGCCGGCGGCGTCGATTCCGGCGGCCGCACCAACGGTTCCGAAGGCATCGCGATGGGCGGGGGCCTGATCGAGAACGCGGCCGGCGCGCTGATCTCCGGGGCGACCAGAGGCATCCTCATCGATGACGGCGCCAATGGCTCGGCCTATGGCGCGATCACCATCAACAATGCCGGCACGATCCAGGGCCTTGCCGGTTCGGGCGTGACGATCGTCGGTAATTTCGCCAATTCGGTCACCAATTCCGGCCTGATCTCGGGGACGGGTTCGGAGCCGGCGCTGTTCTTCAACGGCAATGGCAACAACACCGTCGTCAATACCGGCACGATCTCGGCAAGCGGCAGCGGCCCCGCCATCCAGTTCGGCGACGGCAACAACAGCCTGACCAGCTCCGGCAAGATCACGGCCGCGAGCGCGGCCGGCACGGCGGTGCTGTTCGGCAACGGCAACAACAGCGTCACCATCCAGGGTGGCAGCATCACCGGCAATCTGACGGCCGGCAGCGGCAGCAACACGCTGAATTTCGCGCTGGGCCAGGGTGGGGTTTTCACCCTCAACGGCAATATCAGCGGGTTCGCGACGACGGCGATCCAATCGGGCGAAGTGCATGTCAACGGCACGATCAGCGGCTCGTCGGGCCTAAGCGTCGGCGCGGGCGGCATTCTCGGCGGCAACTCCACCTTGCCGAGCGTCACCATCGCCAGTGGCGGCACGATCTCGCCCGGCAACTCCATCGGCACCATCACGATCAACGGCAACCTGACGCTGAGCGCGGGCTCGACCACCGTGATGGAAATCCAGGGCGCGGCCGCCGACCGCATCAACGTCAGCGGAACCGCGGCAATTGCCGGCACGTTGCGGCTCGTACCGCTGGCCGGCCCCTATGCCTTCCGGACGAACTACACGCTGATCTCGGCGCAAGGCGGCCGTTCCGGCAGCTTCGCTACGGTGGACACGCAAGGCTCGTTTGGCCCCGCGATCCGGACGAATGTGACTTATACCGGCACGGATGTGGTGCTGAGCCTTGATCCCAACGCCATTCTCTCGGTGGTCGGAGCTACGCCGCTCAGCCGCAATGCGCTCGGCGTCGCTGCGGCCTTCGACCGGGCCGTCGCCGGCGGGGCCGATCCGTCGGCCTATTTCAACCTCTACAACACCCAGGCCGGCGCCCTTCCGGGTGCGTTGAATTCGCTGTCGGGCGAGGTCCACACCAGCGCCAACACCATGGCGGTCCAGGCGTCCGGCCAGTTCCTGGGCATGATGCTCGACCCCTTCGCCAATGGCCGCGACGGCACGCTGGTCTCGGCCGCTGAGGCCGGCCTCGGCGCGGCTGCGTTCTCCGCCAGCCGCAGCGCAGTCGAGCTGCCGAGTGGCAAGGGGCCGCGGCCTGTCCTGCGCGAGGCGCCCAGGACCTATCGCGTCTGGGGCGCTGTGGCTGGCGGCTCAGCCCGTCTCGATGGCGACACTGTGGCGGGCTCGGCCCGCAACAAGACCTCCGACGGGCATGTCGCTGTTGGCGTCGATGTCGCGATCCTGCCCGGGACGATCGCCGGCATCGCGGTCTCGGGCGGCCAGTCGGATGCGACGCTCGGCAACGGCATGGGCTCGGCCACGGCCGATGTCTATCAGGCCGGTCTCTACGGCATGACCCGGTTCGGGGCGTTCAGCCTCAATGCGTCGGGCGCCTATTCGTCCCTGCAGGTCGAGACCAAGCGGGCGGTGCCGGTGCTCGGCGTCAATTCGGTCAAGGGCTCGTATCGGGCGGAAAGCTGGAGCGGGCGGCTGGAAGCGGCCTGGGCCGCCGCGACCTTCGCCGGCGTCACCTTGTCGCCCACAGCCGCGGTCCAGGCGCAGAGCGTCAGGACGCCGGGCTTCACCGAGACGAATGGCTTCACCGGCGCGGCCTTCGGCGTGACCTCGCTCGGGCGCACCAACAGCACGGTGCGCAGCGAATTGGGCGCGAAGCTCGACCTCGATACCGTGCTGGCCGGAGCGCAGGTCAATCTCTACGCCAAGGCGGCCTGGGCGCATTACTATGTGCGCGATGCGGGCTTCTCGGCTGGTCTTGTCGGCCTGAGCGGCGCGAGCTTCGTCACCGAAGGGGCAAAGCCCGCGCGTGACGCGGCGCTGCTAAGCGTCGGCGCGGATGTGAAGCTCAGCTCGCAGATGAGCCTGGGCGCGCGCCTCGACAGCGAATTGTCGTCGAGCACGACCAGCTATGCCGGCTCGCTGAGGCTGCGCTACGCTTTCTGAGGGTTCGGAACTGCGGCCCGGGCCGGTTACGCGACCGGCCTGGCCGTGCAGCCTCAGTTGCTGATCTTCGGCAGGCGGCCGATGATCTTCTGACGGCCATCGACGACCTCGGCGAGGAAGCTCTCGCGCTGGACGTCGCCATTTTTGTCGAAGGTGGTCTCCATCAGGATGCCGGGCTCGTCGGCGGGCGTGATGGTGGCGCCGTGCAGCGTCGCGGCGAGCTTGGTCGGCTCGAACTTGCCTTGCTTCTCGGTTGCCCATTTCACGGCATGGACCGCCATATAGCCCTTGATGCCGTTATGGTCGGGCAGGAAGTTGAAGCGCGCCTGGAAGCGCTTGCCGAACTCCTGCAGGGCCGGGATCGGGGCGTCGATGGTCTGGCCGACATGGCCGCGCACGCCCTCGGCCGCTTTGCCGGCGAGCTCGATCACCTTGGAGCTCAGGATCGTGGTCTCGCCGATGATCGGTTTGCCGACCTTCTGGTCGTTCAGGGCGACGAGCAGGCGGGCGCTCTCCTCCTCGTTCAGATAGACGAAGACGGCATCGGCCTGGATGTTCTTGATCTTGATCGCGTCATTGGTGAAATCGGCCTGGCCTTGCTCGGTCGAGAGATCGACGGCGACCTTGATGTCGCGGCTCGCCAGCTCCTTGACGATGGCATCATGGCCGCCCTTGCCGAAGTCGTTGTTGACCCAGACCACGGCGACCGACTTCGCCTTGACCACGTCCTTGAGATAGGCCGCGATCTTGGGCATCGCCGCCGTCTGGCTGAGCGAGGTGCGGAAGATGAAAGGGTTGCCCTGCTGGGTGTAGGCTGCGCCGTCGCCGGCCGCGAGCTGGGCGATCTCGGCGCGCTGCGCCACCTGCATCGAGGCCAGGATGGAGCCAGTATAGACCGGGCCGAGCACGGCATGGGTGCCCTCGTCGATGGCGCGTTGGACGGCTGCGCGCGCATTGGCCGGATTGGTCTGGGTGTCGTAGGCGACGAAGTCGATCTTGCGGCCGAGAATGCCGCCCTTGGCGTTGATCTCCTCGACGGCGAGCTCGATCCCGCTCTTCCAGTTGACGCCGGCCGTGGCGCCGGGGCCGGAGAGCTCGGCGATGGTGACGAGCTTGACCTTGTCCTGGGCGAGCGCCGGCGATGCGGTGGCGAGCACAGCCGCCAAAGCGGCCGCCTTCAGCATGAGCTTCATTGGATCCTCCCGAGATCACAGTGGCCTTGAATGGCTCTGGTCACGATCATAATCGGTAGGACACTGTATGCAAGATGGATCTGCGTATAGTTGGTGTCGTTGGTGGTGCGATTGGGCTAGTCAGACCGTCGCTTGCCGATTGGGGTAGGGCGATTGCAGTGAGGCGCTGTGTCTGGGAGCGCGTGCCCTCAGCCGGCGCTCGCGCGGCGCAGGACATCGCCATAGGCGTCCCGGGCGCGCAGGATGTGCTGGCGCAGGAGGCCGTCGAGATCCGCCAGGCGGCCATTGGCGAAGGCCTCGACCATCAGGCGGTGCTCGCTCATCGAGCGGGCCTGCTCGCCTTCAAGCGGCACCGAGAGATGCGTGCGTAGCGCCGCGACCCGGCCCGAGACGCTGCGATAGGCATTGCCGAGATAGCGGTTGCCGCAATGCAGGAAGAAGATCTCGTGGAAGCCGGTATCGGCGCGGGCATAGTCATGGCGCGTGCCGCTGGCCTGGGCTGCATCCATGGCCGCGATCGCACTCGTCATGCCGTCCAGCGTCGCCTCCCGCGCCGTTGCCAGGCATTCGCGCAGCGCGTTGGTCTCCAGCATGAAACGGAAGGTGCAAAGCTCGGCGACATCGTCTGCCGTCGGCGCAAAGACGAAGGTGCCCTTCTTCGGCACGATGGTGACGAGGCCCTGGAGCTGGAGCCGGGCCAGCGCCTCGCGCACCGGCGTGCGGCTGACGCCGAGCGCGCTGCTCAGCGCATCCTCCGAGAGGGCCTCGCCGAAGCGCATCTCGGCATCGATGATCGCCTTGCGCAGGCGTTCCTCGACGATGGTGACCAGCGATTTCGGCTGCTGGACCTTGAAACGCCTGATCGCCTTCATGCTCGTCACGTTTCCCTCCGCGATTCGACGCCGGTATCAGGCATAATGCTCGCGGCCGAGAAAGGCTTCATAGCTCGGCAGGTCGAGCATGTTGGCCTCCAGGCCGCGCGTGGTGCCGCTGCGCTTCAATTCGCGGGCGAAGGCGGTCATCATATGGGCGTAGGCGAGGGTGGAGGAGACGGGATAGCTGAGGAGTTTGAATCCGATGCGGCCGAACTCTTCGGCGTTAAGTGAAGGCACGCGGCCCTCGACATAGTTGAACATCAAGGGCGCCTCGATCTCGCGCAGGGCCTGGCGCATCTCGTCTTCCGATTGCAGCATCTCCAGCAGGACGAGATCGGCCCCGGCCCGCGCATAGGCCTTTCCGCGGGCGATCGCCTCGTCGAGGCCCAAAGGCAGGCGCGCATCCGAGCGGCCGATGATCAGGAAATCGGGATCGCGCCGCGTCGCGACCGCGATGCTGATCTTTTCGGCGTGCTCCTCGCGCGAGACCAGGGCAAGGCCGGCCATGGCGCCGCAGCGCTTGGGCGTGACCTGGTCCTCGAGATGGATCGCGGCGACGCCGGCGGCCTCGTATTCGGCGACCGTGCGGGCGACGTTGTTGAGATTGCCATAGCCGGTGTCAGCGTCTGCGATGACCGGAACCGGGACGGCGGCGGCCAAGGCGCGTCCGCGCGCCACCATTTCGGTCATGGTCAGGAGGCCGATATCGGGCGCGCCGATCAGGCTGGCGGAGAGGCCGTTGCCAGTCATGTAGACCGCCTCGAAGCCGGCCTGCGCGATGGCCCGCGCGCCGATCGCATCATGGCAGCCGGGGGCGACGATGAGGCCGGGCTGGCGCAGCCTGTCGGCGAGGGAATGGCGAGGGCTCACGGCAATCTCCGTCCTGTATGCAAGATACAGAACCTTGCACGAGACGGGCTTGTATGCCAGTCCTCGGTGACGCCGGGACGGGCTGCAGCCGCGCCCGCCCGCGCCCGTTTCGACCCAAGCCCGTTTCGATCGGAGACGCCGCCGTGACAGCCGCCCTGCCAGCCTCGCGCTCCCTCGATACGGCTCCTGCGGCGGGCGGGCTCGCTCCGGCGCTGGCGGAAGCGCTGCACGCGCTGCTCGGCCCCCGCTTCTCGACCTCGCTGGCCGAGCGCGAGCATCATGGCCGGGGCGAATCCTACCATACCAGCTGCCCGCCCGACGCCGTGTGCAGGGCGCAGTCGACGGAAGAGGTGGCTGCGATCGTGCGGCTTTGCGCTGAGCACGAGACCCCTGTGATCGCCTTCGGCGCAGGCACCTCGCTGGAGGGCCATATCGCGGCCTTGCATGGCGGGGTGAGCCTCGATCTCTCCGGCATGACGCGCATCCTGGCGATCCGGCCGGAGGATTTCGACGCGACGGTCGAGGCCGGCGTCACCCGCCAGCAGCTCGATGCGGCGCTGCGCGATGTCGGGCTGTTTTTCCCGGTCGATCCGGGAGCCGAATGCACGCTGGGCGGCATGGCGGCGACGCGCGCCTCGGGCACCAATGCGGTGCGCTATGGCACGATGCGCGAGAATGTGGTGACGCTCACCGTGGTGATGGCCGATGGGCGCATCATCAGGACCGGCGGGCGGGCGCGCAAATCCTCGGCCGGCTATGATTTGACCCGGTTGTTCGTCGGTTCGGAGGGAACACTCGGGATCATCACCGAGGTGACGCTGCGCCTGCACCCGCTGCCCGAGGCCGTCTCGGCGCTGGTCTGCTCCTTCGCCACGGTGGCGGGCGCGGTCGAGGCCGTGACGGCGGTGATCCAATGCGCCGTGCCGGTGGCGCGGGTGGAGCTGGTCGATGCACGGGCGATCGCGGCGGTGAACCGGCATTCGAAGCTGGAGCTGGCGGAGACGCCGACCTTATTTTTCGAATTGCATGGCAGCCCCGCCGAGGTCGAGCAGCAGGCCAGGGCGGTGGAGGGGATCGTCGGCGAGCATGGCGCGACGCATCTCGCCTGGGCGACCGACCCTGATGAGCGGCGCCGGCTCTGGCGCGCCCGTCACAACATCCATTACGCGCTGCAAGCGATGCGTCCGGATGCGCGGATCTGGAGCACCGATGTCTGCGTGCCGATCTCGCAGCTCGCGCCATGCCTTGCGGCGACGCAGGCCGATATCGAGGCGGCGAGCTTCTATATCGGCACGGTCGGCCATGTCGGCGACGGCAATTTCCATCTCGGCCTGGTGATCGATCCGAATTCGCCGGCCGAGCTGGCCGAGGCGAAGCGCTTGAACGAGCGCCTGATCGAGCGTGCCATCGCCTGCGACGGCACCTGCACCGGCGAGCACGGCATCGGCTATGGCAAAGCGCAGTTCATGGAGCGCGAGCATGGCGAGGCGGTCGACGTCATGCGCGCGATCAAGCAGGCGCTCGACCCGCTCGGCATCCTCAATCCTGGCAAAGTCCTGCCTGGCAAGCTCCTACCCGGCAAGGTCTTGCCGGCGGCGGTGCGAATCTGAACGGGGCGGCTGCGGGCCCCGGTAAAATCGAATCACGAATTCCGGGGACAACCCTAGTGAAGGCTCTTGAACAAAACAAGAACATCGTTGATAGTGGCGTCACGGATCGGTAGGGTCCGGCTCCGGTCGATGGCCGGTTTCGATGTGCGCAGGAAATGGAGCCTCTCATGGCTGGTAGCGTCAACAAGGTCATTCTGGTCGGCAATCTCGGGCGCGATCCCGAAGTGCGGCGTCTCGGCAGCGGCGAGCCCGTGGTCAATCTGCGGATCGCCACCTCCGAAACCTGGCGCGACAAGCAGTCGGGCGAGAAGAAGGAGCGCACCGAGTGGCACTCGGTCGTGATCTTCAACGAGAACCTCGCCAAGGTCGCCGAGCAATATCTGAAGAAGGGCTCGAAGATTTATATCGAGGGCCAGCTCCAGACCCGCAAATGGCAGGATCAGTCGGGTGTCGAGAAATACACCACCGAGATCGTGCTGCAGCGCTTCCGTGGCGAACTGACCATCCTCGACAGCCGGGGGCAGGGCGGTTCGGACGAATATGGCGAAAGCGGCGGCGCGATGGAGGATCGCTCGGGCGGCGGCAGCTCCTTTGGCCGGTCGAGCCCGATGGGCGGCGGCAATGCACCGCGCCAGCCCGCCATGGCGGGCGGCGGTGGTGGCGGTGGTCGCTCATCTTCGACCCATCTCGACGACGATATTCCGTTCTAGCGAATACCTATGCCGAGTATGTAAGGAATAAGGCACTAAGGCGTTGTTTTACAACGCCTTTTTGCTTTTTTACGAACATCTGTCGTTTAGAGCCGGTTTCAGATCGTGCGGAACTTTCGCATTTGTATGAAATTTCAGCAGTGTCGCACGTTGTCTGCGGGTCGAAATTGATTGGGAAGAGCGATTGGTTCGTCCGATCCGACCCACGGCGCGCAGCGGGATCATGGCGCGCTTGAAGCTTGCTTCGCCGGTCAGGAATTGTGCATAGGCGGCCCGTGACTTCGGGCAGCACATCGACGTCTCCGAGGCCATGATCCACGTCGCAATGGTCAGCCTCGCCGTGTCAGCCAATGAGCTCAATCTCAAACGGACTCTGAGGCGGCCGAGGCGCCTCGCCGTCAGCGAAAGGCGCTCGGAGGCAGCGGCGGCGCCTCATTGAGCAGCGTGATCGCCACCCGTCGGTTCGGCGAGAGGTAGGGATTGTCGGGGAAGACCGGCTCGGTGTCGGCGCGTCCCACCACGGAGATGAAGCGGTCGTTGGGGAGCCCGGCAACCGACAGGATCTCGCGCACGGCGAGCGCACGCCCGGCGGTAAGGCTCCATGGATCGACACCCCGCTCCGAGCCCGGGCGCGCCGCGGCCGTGTGGCCGGTGACAGACAGGCGGTTGGGCAGCCGGCGCAGGGTGGGCGCGATCGCCGCCAGCACGCGACGGGTGCGCTCGTGCGGCTGGACCGAGCCCTCGGCGAACATGGAGCGGCCGTCCTGGTCCATGAGGGAAACGTTCACCCCCTCCTTGGTCGGCTCGATCATGATGTTGCGCGAGAGCTCGGCAATTTCGGGCATGTTCTGGAGCGCCTGCCGGAGGCTGGCTATGGCGCTCTGGTTGTCCTGCTCGCGGGCAGCCGGGCGGTTGACCTCGCGGTCGCTGGTGCGGCCCGAATTGGCCTGACGCGCTCCGTCCTCCTTGGTGGGGCCCATCGCCGCGTCGCGGGGCGCCGACGACTTGCTGCCTGACGTGTCCAGGGCGGTGCCCCACAGCATGCCGCCAGCGCCACTGGTGCTAGGACTCACGGCCGTCGGCGCGAAGTATTCCGCCAGGCCGATCTTCTGCTCCTGGGTCGTCATGCTAATCAGCCACATCAGCAGAAAGAACGCCATCATGGCGGTCACGAAGTCCGCATAGGCGATCTTCCAGGCCCCGCCATGGTGCGCATGAGCGGCCTTCTTGACCTTTTTGATGATAATCGGCTGGACGGGGTTGGACATCGGTTCCCTACTGGAGATTGGGTCAGATCTAGGCGGGCAGACCGGCGGTTGCCGCTTCCACTTCGCTGAAGCTCGGCCGGACGTCGCTAAACAGAGCCTTGCGGGCAAATTCTACCGCCATCACCGGCGGCTGGCCGCCGATATGGGCGAGGAGACCCGCCTTGAGTGAAAGGTAGTATTTGGATTCCGCCTCGAAGAGGCTCCTAAGCGACTGCGCCATGGGCCCGAAGAAGCCGTAGGCGACGAAGACGCCGAAGAAGGTGCCTACGAGCGCGCCGCCGATCAGATGTCCCAGCACCTCCGGCGGCTCTTTGATCGCCCCCATCGTCTTGATCACGCCGAGCACGGCGGCGACGATGCCGAGCGCCGGTGTTCCGTCGGCGAGCGACTGCATGGCCGCAACGATACGCTCCTGCTCCTGGTGGTGCGTCTCCAGTTCCTCGTCCATGAGAGCGTCTATCTCGTGGACGTTGTTGGCGCCCTGCGTCAACATGCGCATGTAGTCGCAGACGAACTCGACGGCGTGATGGTTCGCTGCAAAAGTCGGGAAGGCGTTGAACAGCGTCGATTCGCTCGGATTTTCAATGTGCTGCTCGACCGCGAGCATGCCCTTCTGCCTCACAAGCTTGTATAAGGAATACTGCATCCCCAGCAGTTCGACATAGCATTCCTGCTTGTATTTTGGGCCCTTCACGAGCGTGCCGAGCATGGCAGGTACGGCCTTGAGCACCGGCCCGGTGTTGCCGATGACGAAGGCGCCCATCGCAGCACCGAGGATGATAACAAACTCGAATGGCTGCCAAAGGACCTCGAGGTGGCCACCCATAGCCGCGTAGCTGCCGAAGACGCAGGCGAAGACGATGATTGCGCCGACGATGAGCCGCATGATTTGCCATCCTTGCGCCGCAGCAAATACAGCCAGCGCGAAGCCACTACTGGTCTGGCGAATTAACCGATCAAGGTTAACGGCGAGTTCAGAGCCATGGGCCGCAGTTCTGTAAGCGTCTTCCGCCGGCCACTGCTTTGAGGCTTGGGGCGGCAGAGCAGGCCCAGGGGAGAAATCGGCGAGTCATGAGCTTCCCCCCAATCCCGGGGATCGGCGTCCAAGACGAGGTCCGTTTCTCGGGCTTATCGACGCTGCGCCGCTTTTGCGCTCGTTGGATCGGCCGGCGGGAGCGCTTATGTCGTTGCCGATACATGCCTTTTCGCCTTCCTTGCGATTTTCCGTTCGTCTCTTCCCTTCTAGGCCGGTCCAGTCTCCGAGCGGCGTGCGAAGTCGGCTTTTTGCTTAGGCAAGCATTCAAAACGGGCGGTTCGGACGAGGTCCGGTCCGCTCGTTTTTTTTGATCGTCTCCCCCGGTGGGTTGCCGCGCATTGGCATGCCGCTTGCCTGATTCCAGCTGCAGGATAGGCTCTCGCTTGTGCTGCGCTTTCGGTTCAGCGAGAGGAGGTCGATCATGCCGACACGGCGTAGGTTCATCCAGCTTGGCGCCGCGGCGCTGGCCTTGCCCGCTCCGCATATCGGGCGTGCGGCCGATCGCAGCGTGCTGAAATTCGTGCCGCAGGCCGATCTCGCCGTGGTCGATCCGATCTGGACGACGGCGACGGTGACGCGCAACCACGCCTTCATGGTCTACGACACGCTGTTTGGGCAGGACGAGACCTACAAGGCCCAGCCGCAAATGGCCGAGGGCGCGGTCGCCGATGCCGACGGCAAGGTCTGGACGATCAAGCTGCGCGACGGCTTGGTGTTCCATGACGGCGCGCGCGTGCTGGCGCGGGACTGCGTGGCGAGCCTGAAGCGCTGGGGCAAGCGCGATTCCTTCGGCCAGACGCTGCTGGGCCTGACCGACGAGCTCACGGCCGTCGACGACAGGACGCTGCAGTTCCGCTTGAAGAAGCCGTTCCCGCTCCTGCCTGATGCGCTCGCCAAGATGACCGCCTTCATGCCGGTGATCATGCCGGAGCGGCTGGCGAACACGGACGCCTTCACTCAGGTCACCGAGGTCGTCGGCAGCGGCCCGTTCCGCTTCGTTACGGCGGAGCGCCAATCGGGCAGCCGTGCCGTCTATGAGAAATTCGCCGGCTATGTTCCGCGCAGCGGTGGCGTGCCCGGCCGCACCGCCGGGCCCAAGATCGTGAATTTCGACCGGGTCGAATGGCACACGCTACCCGACCCTGCGACGGCGGCGGCCGCGCTGCAGAGCGGCGAGATCGACTGGGTCGAGCAGCCCTTGCCCGATCTGCTGCCGATGCTGGCGAAGAATCCCGCGATCGAGGTCGTGATCAAGGAGACGACTGGCGCGGTTGCGATCATGCGGATGAACCACCTGCATCCGCCCTTCGACAATCCGGCGATCCGCCGGGCGATCCTGCTGGCGATCGACCAGTCCGAGTTCATGGAGGCGGTCGGCGGGCCCGATAAGAGCTTGTGGCGCCCCGGCGTCGGCGTGTTCCCGCCGGGAACGCCGTTGGCAAGCGATGCCGGCATGGAGGTGCTCAACGGCCCGCGCGATGTCGGCAAAGTCAAGCAGGCGCTGGCGGCGGCCGGCTATAATGGCGAGAAGGTCGTGTTGCTCGGCGTCACCGACCTCGCCAACCTCAAGGCGGAATGTGAGGTCGCCAACGAGATGCTGATGCGCATCGGCATGAATGTCGATTATCAGGCGATGGATTGGGGCACCGTCGTCGCGCGGCGCGCCAAGAAGGAGCCGCCGGCGCAGGGCGGTTGGAACTGCTTCTTCACCGGCTGGGCCGGGCTCGACATGTTCGACCCTGTCGGCCATCTCTCGCTGCGCGGCAATGGCGCCAATGCCTGGCCGGGCTGGCCGGTGGCGCCCAAGATCGAGGCGCTGCGCGATGCCTGGATCGAGGCGCCCGACCTCGCCGCGCAGAAGGCGATTGCGGCCGATATCCAGAAACAGGTCTTCGAGGACGTGCCTTATGCGCCGCTCGGCCAGTATTTCCAGCCGACGGCCTATCGCAAGACGCTGACCGGCGTGCTGGCGAGCTTCCCGACCTTCTGGAACGTCAAGCGGGTGTGAGGGGAGAGGCCTCGAGCTGGGAACATTGCGGTACAACGAAAAAACGCGCCGTCATCCCGGACAAGCCGCGAAGCGGCGCCGATCCGGGATCCATTCCTGAGCCGTTCCGGCATGGATCCCGGGTCTTCGCGGAGTTTATCCTTGGGCCGATCGAAGATCGGACCCGAGGGCTGCGCCCGGGTTGACGCGCGTTTCTACAAGCTAAGGAGATCGCTCACCCCGCCGCGGCGCGCTCCAGCGCGGCGATGTCGATCTTGGTCATCTGCATCATCGCCTGCATGACCCGGCCGGCCCTGGCGGGGTCCGGATCCATGTTGAGTTCCAGGAGGCGGTCGGGCGTGACCTGCCAGGACAGGCCGTATTTGTCCTTGAGCCAGCCGCATTGGCTGGTCTGGCCGCCTTCGCCGAGCTTCTCCCAGAAATAATCGACCTCCTCCTGCGAGCCGCAATGGATCAGGAGCGAGATCGCTTCGGTGAATTTGAAATGCGGCCCGCCATTCATGGCGGTGATCTGCAGGCCTTCGAGCTCGAAGGATGCGCAGAGCACGCTGCCCTTGGGGGCGGGACCCGCATCGCCGCAGCGCATCACCGGGCCGGGCTTCGCATTCTTGAAGATCGAAAGGTAGAAGGCGACCGCCTCCTCGGCCTGATTGTCGAACCACAGGAACGGCGTGATCTTCTTGATGCTGGGCATGTTGTCCTCCATCGGGGCTGTCGCGGCTGGGTTGGTCACCGTCTCTACTTAACCATATGGTTAAGTAGAGACGGTGGGCCGTGTCAACCCGCAATCGCAGCTCGCCATGCGGTGTGGACAAGGCGGCCTCGGCGCAGTGCGTCCTTGCTCGCGCCATGCTTCTTGGCGAAGCTCGCGACATGAGCAGCATCGATCCCACCGTTTCCGCCCTGTCCGTCTGGCTTGCCCTGGAGAGCCCGACCCATCATGCGCCCGGCGTGAACGGGATGATGGACCTCGTCGCCAAGGAGGTCGAAGGGCTGCCGATCGCGGTCGAGCGCCTGCCGGGTCGCGACGGACTCGGCGACAGCCTGATCCTGCGCGCCGGTCCCAATAATGGCGAGCTTGCTGTTGCGGTGATGTCGCATCTCGACACGGTCCATCCGGTCGGCACGAGCGCCAAGGATCTGCCGGTACGCGTCGAGGGCGACAAGCTCTATGGGCCGGGCGCCTGCGATATGAAGGGTGGAGCCTGGCTTGCGCTGCAGGCCTTCAAGGAGGTCGCGGTCGCGGGCTCGGCCAAGCGGCCGATGGTCTTCCTGTTCACGCCCGATGAGGAGATCGGCTCGCCGACGACACGCGGCGTGATCGAGGAGATCGGGCGCAAATCGGCGGCCGTTCTGGTGACGGAGCCGGCGCGCGACGGCGGCCGGATTGTCACCGCGCGCAAGGGCGTCGGCCGCTTCGACGTCAGGCTCGAAGGTAGGCCCGCCCATTCCGGCACGCGCCATGCCGATGGCCGCAGCGCCATCCGCGAGGCGGCGCATCAGATACTAGCGATCGAGGGCATGACCGATTATGCCCGCGGCATCACGACCTCGGTTGCGCTGGTCGGCGGCGGCACCGCGGCCAATGTGATTCCGCAGCACGCCTGGTTTTCGGTCGATTGCCGCGTCACCAGCCTCGCCGACGGCGTGATGATGGAGAACCGCATCATCGGTCTGACGCCGCGCGATCCCGATGTCGTGATCAAGGTCACGGGCGGGATGAACCGGCCGCCTTACGAGAAATCGACCGCTGTGGCCGGGCTGTTCGAGACGGCGCGCGGCATCGCGGCGGGGATCGGCTTCGACCTGCAGGATGTGCCGATGACCGGCGGCGGTTCGGACGGCAATTTCACCGCGGCGCTGGGCATTCCCACGCTGGACGGACTCGGCATCGATGGCGGCGGCGCCCATACGCTGAGCGAGTATGGGCTGGTCCCCTCGATCGCGCCGCGCCGGGCGCTGATCAAGGGGCTGCTGGAGACGATCTGAGGTATTTCCGCCTGCTTGGAGAAGCGCGTGTCATCCCGGGCGCCCCCATCGGGCCGGCTTTGAACCGGCCCGATGGCAGGCTCTGCGAGATCCGGGATGACCTGTAGTGTCGAGGGCCAATAGAGAGCCAAGAAGAAAGGGGCTGCAGCGATGCAGCCCCTTTCTGTTTCGTCGCCTCCGGCGAGGGGATCACTCCCCGCCGTTCTCCTCCGGTGCCGAGCCGGCCTCGGCCTCGCCTTCGCCCTCGTCATCTCCGCCATCGTCGCTGACGCGTTCGACCGAGACGACCTTCTCGCCGTCGGCGGTGTTGAAGATGGTGACGCCCTGCGTCGAGCGGCCCTTGACGCCGATCTGGTCGACCGGGCAGCGGATGAGCTGGCCGCCGTCGGTCACCAGCATGATCTGGTCGCTCTCCTCCACCGGGAAGGAGGCGATCAGATTGCCGTTGCGCTCGGTGGTGGCCATGGCGACGATGCCTTTGCCGCCGCGCCCGGTGATCCGGTACTCATAGGCCGAGGTGCGCTTGCCATAGCCGTTCACCGAGATGGTCAGAATGACCTCCTCGGCCTCGGAGAGCTCGACATAACGCTCCTGGCTGATTTCGGCATTGCCGGTTGCCTCTTCGCCGTCGCTCGCCGTGGTGTCCTCGCCGATCTCGCCGGCGATGGCACGGCGCAGCTTGAGGTAAGCCTGGCGCGTCTCGCCGTCGGCCTCGACATGGCGCAGGATCGCCATCGAGATGACGATGTCGCTGGAGGCCAGGTTGATGCCGCGCACGCCGGTGGAATCGCGGCCCTTGAAGACGCGCACCTCCGGCACCGGGAAGCGGATGCATTGCCCCAGCGCCGTGGTCAGCAGCACGTCGTTGTCCTCGGTGCAGATCTGCACGTCGACGATGGCGTCGCCCTCGTCGAGCTTCATCGCGATCTTGCCGGCGCGGTTGACGTTGACGAAGTCCGACAGCTTGTTGCGCCTGACCCCGCCCGAGGCGGTGGCGAACATCACGTCGAGCTTCTCCCAGCTCTCCTCCTCCTCCGGCAGCGGCATGATCGTGGTGATGCGCTCGTTCAGTTCGAGCGGCAGCATGTTGACCAGCGCCTTGCCGCGCGCGTTCGGCGCCGCCAGCGGCAGCCGCCAGACCTTCTCCTTGTAGACCTGGCCATGCGAGGAGAAGAACAGCACCGGTGTGTGCGTGCTGGCGACGAACAGACGCGCGACGAAATCCTCGTCGCGGGTCGCCATGCCGGAGCGGCCCTTGCCGCCGCGCTTCTGCGCCCGATAGGTCGAGAGCGGCACGCGCTTGATGTAGCCGGCGTGAGACACGGTGACGACCATGTCCTCGCGCGCGATCAGATCCTCGTCGTCGAGGTCGGAACCCCAATCCTGGATCACCGTGCGGCGCGGCGTGGCGAAAGCGGCCTTCACCTCGACAAGCTCGTTCTTGATGATCGTCTGGATGCGGAGGCGCGAACGCAGGATGTCGAGATAATCGGCGATCTCGGTGGCGAGCTTCGACAGCTCCTCGCCGATTTCGTCGCGGCCCAGAGCCGTCAGGCGGGCAAGGCGCAGTTCGAGGATCGCCTTGGCCTGAGCGTCCGACAGTTTGTAGGTGCCGTCGGCGTTCATCGGATGGCGCGGATCGTCGACCAGCGCGATCAATGGCGCGATGTCCTCGGCCGGCCAGTTGCGCTCCATCAACGAGGCATGGGCGGCGGCGGGCGTCGGCGCGGTCCGGATCAGGCGGATGACCTCGTCGATATTGGCAACCGCCGTGGCGAGGCCGCAGAGCACATGGGCGCGTTCGCGAGCCTTGTTGAGCAGATAGCGGGTGCGTCGCGAGACGACCTCCTCGCGGAACTCGACGAAGGCCGCGATGAAGTCCTTGAGGTTCAAAACCTCCGGCCGGCCGCCGGTCAGCGCCACCATATTGGCGCCAAACGAGGTCTGCAGCGGGGTGAAGCGGTAGAGCTGGTTCAGCACGACATCGGCGACGGCGTCGCGCTTGATCTCGATGACGACGCGCACGCCCTCGCGGCTCGATTCGTCGCGCAGGTCGGAGATGCCCTCGATGCGCTTTTCACGCACCAGATCGGCGATCTTCTCGACCATCGAGGCCTTGTTCACCTGATAGGGAACCTCGGTGACGATAATCGCCTCGCGCTCCTTGCGCAGTTCCTCGATATGCGTCTTCGAGCGCATCACGATCGAGCCGCGGCCGGTGTGATAGGCGGAGTGGATGCCGCTGCGGCCCATGATCGAGGCGCCGGTCGGGAAATCGGGTCCGGGCACGATCTCGATCAATTCGTCGATCGAGATCTCGGGGTTGTCGATCAGTGCGACGCAGGCGTCGATGACCTCGCCAAGATTATGCGGCGGGATATTGGTCGCCATGCCGACGGCGATGCCGCCGGCGCCGTTGACGAGCAGATTGGGGAAGCGTGCCGGCAGAACCTTCGGCTCGAGCTCCTTGCCGTCATAGTTCGGCTGGAACTCGACCGTATCGAGGTCGAGGTCCTCCAGCAGCGACATCGCCGCCTTGTCGAGCCTGGCCTCGGTATAACGATCGGCCGCCGCGCTATCGCCGTCCATCGAGCCGAAATTGCCCTGGCCGTCGATCAGGGGCAGGCGCAGCGAAAAGTCCTGCGCCATGCGCACCAGTGCGTCATAGACCGCGAGATTGCCGTGCGGATGGTATTTACCCATCGTATCGCCGACGATGCGGGCGCATTTGGTGTAGGACCGGTCGGGCGTGTTCTTGTTCTCGTGCATCGAGAACAGAATGCGCCGGTGCACGGGCTTCAGACCGTCGCGGACGTCTGGCAGAGCGCGGCTCACGATCACGCTCATGGCGTAATCGAGATAGCTCTTCTTCATCTCGTCGGTGATCGCAATCGGCTTGATGTCGCCGCCGAAATGCGGCTCGTCCGGGCGCTTGTCGTCTGTGTCGTCGCTCAAGGGATTGGGTCCCGATTCCTGCTATTTTTCAAGCCTCTGGCTACCCGATTCCGGCCGGGGAAGCCAGTGCGGCGATTGGCTTTTCAGGGGAAAAATAAGCCATTTAAATCAAATGGTTGCGGGGCTCTGAGATGCGGTGGCGTCGCTCGTTCCACAATGCTGCCTTGATTGGCGGCGGAAGCGGCCTTGCGCAGCCCTGTCCAACCCGTTCCACCTTCGCGCTGGCGGTCGCCTCTGCGGCATGGCTTACTGCCCGCGATGAACCTCGATTTCCTCACCTCTGCGCTGGTGACGCTTCTGGTCACGCTCGATCCGCCGGGGCTCGCGCCGATCTTCCTGTCGCTGACGCGCGGCATGACGGGTGACGAGCGCAGGCAGGTCGCGGTTCGCGCCTGCATCATCGCGTTTGGCATCATGGCTTTCTTCGGCGTGGCGGGAGACGTCGTGCTGAAGGCGCTCGGCGTCTCGCTGCCGGCCTTCCGCATCGCCGGCGGTTTGCTGCTGTTCTGGATTTCGTTCGAGATGGTGTTCGAGCGTCGCAACGAGCGCAAGGCGCAGACCGCCGAGATTGCGATCACGCAGGACCATATCCGCAATGTCGCGGCCTTCCCGCTGGCGATCCCGCTGATGGCGGGGCCGGGCGCGCTGACGGCGATGATGCTGCTGGCCGGCAGGGCCGAGGGCAACCCGCTGATGCTGGCCTCGCTCGCCGTGATCTGCGGCCTGGTGATCCTGTCCTGCCTCGTCGTCTTCCTGCTGGCGGTGCCGATGGCGCGCCTGCTCGGCGTCACCGGCAATGTCGTGCTGACGCGCCTGCTCGGGGTGATCCTGGCGGCGTTGGCGGTGCAGTTCGTGATCGATGGCGTGAAGGCGGTGATCACGGCGGGGTAGGGCGGTTCGCTCTGTCCCGGCGCCGGCCAAATATGAAAAGCCCGGCGGGTCAAACCCGCCGGGCATTCTTATTGCGAAGCAGCCCCTCGCGCAGACGGTGTCTCCGCGAGGGGCTTGCCGATGCTTAGCTGCGATACCAGGCAGCAAGGTTCCAGGTGTCGACGTCCCAGCCGCTATGGTCGTGCGAAAGGCTTTGCGCCGCCGCCACGACCTTGGTTCTGGAAAGGACCGGGAGGATGACATTGGCCTCGCAGAAGATCTCGTTGACCTTGATCAAGAGCGCTGCACGCTTGGCCGGATCGAGCTCCTTCTGGGCGGCCTTATAGGCCTCGTCGGCTGCCGGATCGGAGTAGCGCGAGACGTTGCGGCCCAGCCATTTGTTCTCCTTGTTGGCGATCTCCCAGGAGGTGAACTGGTTGAGGAAGCGCTCCGGATCGGGCTGCGGCTGTGTCGTGGTGTACATCTCCATGTCGACATAGAGCTTGGTGTAGGTGTCGGGGTTGGCGACATCAGACGAGAAGAACACCGAAGCGGTGACCGACTTCAGCTCCAGCTCGATGCCGGCGCGCTGGCAGGCCTGCTTGACGATGGCCTGGACCTTCTGGCGCGGGGCGTTGATCGAGGTCTGGAAGACGAATTTGAGCTTCTTGCCATCCTTCTCGCGGACGCCGTCGGCGCCCTTCTTCCAGCCGGCCTCGTCGAGGACCTTGTTGGCCTTCTCGATGCTGAACTCGTATTTCAGCTTGCTTGACTTGAACTGCTTGGGCTCGTTGACGAAGCTCGCCGTGGCGGTGCCGCCGCGGCCATAGATGAACTTCTGGATCGAGTCGCGGTCGATTAGCAGGTTGATCGCCTGGCGCACCGCCGGATCGGACAGCGTCGGGTGCTTGGTCTTGACGCTGGAACGCTCGCCATCGACCTCGGTCCACGGGTCTGTCGTGTTGAGGGTGATGAACTCGACATCGCCTGCGGGCGCCGCGCTGATCTTGCCGCGGCCGCCGGTCTCCAGGCGCTTGAGGACCTCGTCCTCGACCAGCGTATCCCAGGCATAGTCGTACTCGCCGGTCTGCAGCACCGCGCGTGCCGCCGAGACCGCGTCACCGCCGCCCTTCACCTCGAGCGTGTCGAAATGCGGCTGGTTCTTGACGTGATAATCCTCGTTGCGCGTGCCGGTGAGAATGTCGCCGGGCTTGAAGTCGGCGAACTTGTAAGGGCCGGTGCCGACGGGCTTGAGATTGGCCGGGGCTTCGCGCGATTTGGTGCCCTTGTAATCGGCGAAATGATGCTTCGGGATGATCATGCCGGCGACGCCGACGAAGGGGTCGGCCCAGAACGGCGTCGGCTTGCTGAAGATCACCTTGACGGTGAGATCGTCGACCTTCTCGACCTTGATGTCCTTGTAGGCGCCGGTGGTGTAGGCAGCGGTCGCCGGGTCGGCGGCGTATTCCCAGGTGAAGACGACGTCGTCGGCAGTGAGCGGCTTGCCGTCATGCCACTTCACGCCAGGCTTCAGCTTCCAGGTGACGCTCGTGCCGTCTTCCGAAAGGCCGCCATTCTCCTTGCTCGGAATCGCGGCGGCAAGCTGCGGGATCAGGTTGCCTTCCTTGTCCCAGCCGGCCAGCGGCTCATAGAAGATGCGCGAGGCGATCTGGTCCTTGGTGCCCGAGGCAAAATGCGGATTCAGCAGGGTCGGGGCCTGCCAGAGCAGGAGCTTCAGCGGCCCGCCGCCGCCGGCCTTGGTCGGCTTGTATTCGAGCGTGGCGTTGGCCATCGCAACGTTGTTCCAGGCGAGAATCTGGCTCGCGATCGGGGCGCCAATGCCAAATGCCGCCATCTTCTGGATGAAGGAGCGTCGCGATAGGCGTCCCTCTTTCAGATTTTGCACCATACCCTGGATATGCTGACTATTCATAACTTGCCTTCGCATTGCATCGACAAGATACCGATCGACAGATTGACCGGATCTAGCCTCAGTTTATTAAATCCAAAGCATGGCTATGCTTTGGTCGCGGCTCTTCTCGTAAGAGCCACAATCTTAAGCCCGCCTTAAGGCGGCTGAAGAGGACGCGGCGTTAAAGTCCGCTTGCCAGTCCATTGCGGAGATCGGCTAAATCGCGCCCATCTATCGGGCGCCGTCGGTCGGCTCAGAAGGAGCCTTTCCGGGGCTGACGACGTATGATTTTCATGTTGAACGGAAACTGGACGGAGCTCTCGATGACCAGAGGCGGTTGGATTGCCAAGGTTTTGCTTGCGCTCGTTGGAGTCTTCGCCGCGGCGTTTGTCGTCGACGAATTGATCGGCGGCGGCGCGCTGGGATGGATGGCAGGCGGGGCCATCATCGCCGTAACCGCAGGGCCGCTATTCATTTCCCTGATCGCCTGGCGCCGGGAGCGGGAGCAAGACAGGCGCGCGGGCCGATAAAGCTGTTTGCGATACTGCCTGCGGCTCTGGCCGGGTGGGGGAACCCCTTTCCCGCATGGCTCAGAAAGCGGCGCCTTCTTCCCTTCTCCCCTGGCGGGAGAAGGTGGCGCGCAGCGCCGGAGAAGGGGGCGCCTTGCCCTGTCCGGTTAGCGTCGTGTTCAGCCAGGCGGAGAGCTCACGGCGCCCCCTCATCCGTCTCGGCTGCGCCGAGCCACCTTCTCCCACCCATCTCGGGCTTGCCCGAGATGGGCAACCTAAGTGTCAAAGTCGGCAACAGCCGCCCTTGATGGGGAGAAGGGAGAAAGCGGCGCAGCCTTCCAGAAACGGGGGATAACGTCCTCACCTATTGCCCGAAATGACGGTGCGATCGGTCGAAAAAGGACGAGCCTATTTCTCCAGAAACGCCCGGATCGCACCCTCCGCCTGCTTCATCGAGATGACGCCGTCGAGATGGCCGCGCGTGCCTTGGATGAAGGCCTGGGCGAGCGAAGCCGTCACAAGTTCAGCAGGATCTCCTCGCGTGCCGCCCGCGATCCGGCCAGGCGGCGCCTCGTTTCCGCCAGCACCGCCGGCGAAGCCTCCTTCGGCGTGCCGGAGTGGAAGGGCGGCTGCGGCGCATATTCCAGCGAGAGCTGGACGATCTCGGCCTCGGCCTGCCCCATCAGCTCCGCGATTACAGCCAGCCCGAAGTCGATGCCCGAGGTGACGCCGCCCGCGGTGATCAGGTTGCCGTCCTGCACGATGCGCTCGTCGACCGGAATGGCGCCGAAGCGGCCGAGGAAATCATGGGCGTTCCAGTGGGTGGTGGCGCGCTTGCCCTGCAGCAGCCCGGCCGCGCCGAGCACCAGGGAGCCGGTGCAGACCGAGGTGACATAGCGCGCCTTCGCAGCCTGCTCGCGCACGAAGCCGAGCACGGTGTCGTCGCGCAGCAGCGCATTGATGCCGCCTCCGCCGGGTATGCACAGGACATCGAGCGCCGGGCAGTCGGCGAAGGTCGCGGTCGGCGTCAGCGACAGGCGGGTCGATGCCAGCAGCGGCTCGCGATCCTTCCAGACGAGATGGACCTCCGTATCGCACGCCGATGCAAAGACCTCGTAGGGGCCGGTGAGATCGAGCTGCTGCACGTTCGGGAAGACGAGGATACCGAAGTGAAGGGGCATGGGGAAACTCCTGATTGACGTGGGCCAGCCTAGCGGAGCAATCTCTGGCCGTATTGCCAATCATCCCTCGCTTCATGCCAAACCTGCCGCGCCGCGTCGAAATCCTGACCTTCCCGAAAGCCCAGCTTCTCGATGTCGCCGGGCCGCTGCAGGTCTTCGCCACGGCAAACGACCTCGCCAGGGTCGAGCGCGGTGCGCTGCCCTATGAGCCGGTGGTGGTGGCCGATGGCGAGCGAGTGATGACGACGGCCGGGCTCGAACTCGCCACAGTCCCGCTGCCGGCGGTCGATCTGCCGCTGCACACCCTGATCGTTGCCGGCGGCTGGGGCGTCAACGCGGCCTGCGACGATACGGGCTTTGTCGCCTGGATCAGCCGGCGCGCGAAGGCGGCGCAGCGCACCGCCTCCGTCTGCAGCGGCGCCTTCCTGCTGGCCTCGGCAGGGCTTCTCGACGGGCGGCGCGCTGTCACCCATTGGCAGCGTTGCGCCGAATTCTCGAAACGCTTTCCCGATGTGCGCCTCGATCCCGATCCGATCTTCATCCGGGACCGCGAGATCTGGACCTCGGCCGGCGTGACGGCGGGAATTGATCTCGCTCTGGCGCTGGTCGAAGTCGATCTCGGGCGGGCGACGGCGCTTGCGATCGCACGGCAGCTCGTCGTCTTCCTGAAGCGCCCGGGCGGGCAGGCGCAATTCAGCGCGGCGCTGGCGCTTCAGGAGCGCGACGGCCGCTTCGACCGCCTCCATGCCTGGATCATCGCCAATCTGCGCGGCGATCTGTCGTTGGGCGCGCTGGCGGAGGCCGCGCATATGAGCGTGCGCAGCTTCGCGCGCCACTACCATCAGGCGACCGGCCGAACGCCGGCGCGCGCCGTCGAGGATCTCCGGATCGAGACGGCCCGGCGTCTGCTCGAGCAAGGCCTGCCGGTAGCGCGGGCCTCGACCCGCTGCGGCTTCGGCTCGGAGGAGACGATGCGGCGCGCCTTCCTGCGCAGGCTCGGTACCAGCCCGCAAAGCTATCGCGACAGGTTCGCCGGATAGGACGCGTTGTTCGCGGGCCGCGAATCTCGCGCGATGGGCAACCTAAGTGTCAAAGTCGGCAACAGCCGACTTTGACGGGGAGGAGGGAAGAGGGCGGCGCAGCCTTCCGGAAACCGGGATAACGCCCTCACTTGTTGTCCAGAATGACGGCGCGGTCGGTCGAAAAAGGACGAGCCTATTTCTCCAGGAATGCCCGGATCGCGCCTTCGGCCTGCTTCATCGAGATGACGCCGTCGAGATGGCCGCGCGTGCCCTGGATGAAGGCCTGGGTGACGTTGACGCCGCCCTTCCTGAGCGTCTCGGCGGTGCGCTCGATCGCGTCGGCGGTGAAGACGAGGTCCTTGGGCTGGCTGATCAGCAGCACCGGCGCCTTGATCTTGCTGGCCGCGTCCGCGAGCGAGATGCCGCCGGCGGCATAGAGCTGGTTCGCTTTGACCAGATAGAGGAAATGGTTGGCGTCCGAGACTTTTGCGCGGGCCTCGCCGGCAGTGTCCAGGATGCTCTGGACCTGGAACTTGTTGGCGAGCGCCTTGCCCGGGGCGTCGCCTTCCTTGGCGGGACGGCGGCCGAAGGTGCCGTTGGTCCAGTCGCCGTGATTGGCCTGGAGCGTGACCACGGCCAGCGCCTTGGCCAGGCCGGCATTGGGTGGGGTCTTGCCGTAGTAGTCACCCTTGTTCCAGTTCTGGTCGACCAGGATGGGCGCGGCCCAGACATCCAGCCAGGCGATGAGCTGCGCGTCAGCCTCGGCTGCGCCGATCACCGGCATCGCCTTGGCGACCATCTCGGGATAGCTCGCCGCCCATTCATAGGTCTGGAGGGCGCCCATCGAGGGGCCGGCGACCAAGGCGAGCTTCCTGATGCCGAGACTTTCGACCAAAGCCTTCTGGACATTGACGAAATCGCCGATGGTCACGATCGGAAAGTCGAGCGCGTAGGGCTTAGCGGTATCGGGGTCGAGCGAGGCGGGGCCGGTCGTCGTGGTCTTGGGGTCGCCGGTGTTGAGGTTGACCAGCGTATCGGAGGAGAGGACGAAATATTTGTTTGTATCGATCGCCTTGCCGGGCCCGACAATGGCGTCCCAATAGCCGGGCGCAGCGTCCGCAGCCGCATATTTTCCGGCGGCATGCGAGTTGGCCGAGAAGAAATGGCAGATCAGGATCGCGTTCGACTTGTCGGCGTTGAGCGTGCCGTAGCTCTCCCAGCCGACCTTGACGTTCTTGAGGGTTCGGCCGCCTTGCGTGGTGTAGCTCGGCAGTTCGAAGATCTTCTTTTCGACGATCAGCTCCTGCGCTTCGGCCGTGCCCGCCGTGATCATGCCCGTCATCATCAATCCCACGACGCCGACCGCGCCCGCAATCCAGTGCTTCATGCCGGTATCCTCCCCTTGAACGGCCGTCAGGCGGCCTTGGGTGGCATGAGAGCGGAATTCCACCGGCAATGAAAGCCGTAAAAAGCGGCGCGTCAGACCTTGCTCGCCAGGCCCGGCTCAGCGCAGCAACTGCGTCGGAAAAGCCGTGGCTCCGCGTGACAGCGCCTCGGTGTCGAGTTCCAGCGTGGGGTTGTCGAGCGGGCCCTTGAAGATGAAGGGTAGGCGGAGCGGGCCATTGCTGGGCGAGAGCAGGAGGCCCATTTCATAGTTGCGCCCAGGCAGCGAGATTTGGCCGGCGAGCGTCAATTGGTAGCTCGGTCCGGTCATCTGTGCATCGGTCACCATCGCGACGCCATTGGCGATGCTGAGATTGATGGCCGCTGTGTCGAACGGGGTCTTGCCCTGCCGCCAGTCGCTCTGCACGAGGCTCGGATTGCGCTCCATCCGGCGCAGCAACTCGCCGAAGGCGATGCCGCCGAGCTCGCCCTGGCGCAGGTTCAGGCCGGCCTTGCCGCTGAGCGAGGCGACGACCTCCTCGAAGGACGCGCCGAGACCGTCCAGCGCGATTTGCAGCGTGCCGGTGCCGCTGAGCTTCGCCAGATCCGGCACATCGCCGGCAGCCTTGCCGAGATTGACCTTGTCGAAGCCCCCCTGGAGCTTGACGTCGACGCCGCCCGGCGCCGCCAGCGCCAGGAACCGGCCCTTGACGCTGCCGCCATAAGCGCCTGCGCGCAGCAGCCCGGCCTCGAAGCGCCCCTTCTTGACCAGGAGATAGGTCGCGACATCGTCGAGCCGCGCGCCATTGATCTTGGCTGCATCGACGGAGATGCGCAGGTCGATGTCATGGGCGGTCCAGGCGTCGAAATCGAGCGGGGCGTTCTCGTTCTCCGGCGCGGTGGCGGGCAGCACGCCGAGGCGACCGTAGAGTCGGCCGAGATCGAGCGTCGCGCCCGCCAGCGTGCCGGACAGGGCCAGCCGCCCGCCGGCGTCGCCGAGCTTGATCGCGCCTTCGAGCCGCTCGCCCTCGAGGCTGACGGCGACATTGCTCAGCGAGGCCTCATGCGGCTTGATCTGCGCGTCGGCGCTCAGGTGCAGCGGGCCGATGGCGGAGGCCAGACGCGGCTTCTCGCCGAACCAGCCGAGCAGCTCGGGCAAGGCCTTGGTCGCAAGCGAGAGACGGCCGTTGACGACGGGGTCGTTCAGGCCGCTGCGAGTGCCCTCGAATTGCAGGTTCATCATGGGCGAGGCCGCCGTCAGCGCCAGCCGCGCATTCGCGCCTGCCATGGGCCAGAGCAGGCTGATTTGCGTCGGCACGCCGCGCCAGGTCAGCGAACCCGACAGGCTCAGCGGCTCGCCGGCGTCGCGGTCCTGGAGGACCAGGTTGACGTCGCGCAGGATGGTCTGGATCGCGCCCTGAGCCCGCATGAAGACCGAGCCGGCGGTGATGATGATCCGGCCCTGGGCCTTCAGCTTCTCGAGATAGGTCAAGGGCGGCGTGAGCCAGTCGCCGAGCCCGTCATCCGTGCCTGCGACGGCGACGTCGATCTGCGGCACGACCAATTCGATGCGGTCGAACCTGAACTGACCGATGAGCAGCGGCAGAATGCGCGCGCGCGCCTTGATCCGCAGGGCCGAGCCCGTCAGGAGATCGTCATGCTGCCGGAAGGTGACCTTCGACAGGCTGATGCGTGGCAAGGGCAGAAGTGCGATCTCGGCGCGTTCAAGCCCCGTGACCTCGAGCCCGGTGCGTTGCTCGATGGCCGCGATCACGCGCTGCTCCACCCGCCCGACCGCGATGCTCCAGGATTGCAATCCGAGCAGCACGACGGCGATGACGAGGCCGTAGGCGAGAATGGAGGCGCGTCTTGTCATGAGCCTTTGCGTGGCGGGAATCCGGCCCGAAACCGGTTTTCGACCGGTGACCGGTTTATGACGATGCCAGGACCTTGTCGAGACGGCCGACCTTGTCGAGATGACGGACCTTGTCGTGATTTCAGGCGGGCTTACCGTCAGCCCGCGCCAGGATGATGGCGGGATAGAGGCCGGCCAGCACGATCAACAGGCTGGCGAGCGCACCGTCCTCGAAGCTGCCGCGCGAGGCGTGGCCGTAGACGATCGTCGCCAGGGTATCGAGATTAAGCGGCCGCAGCAGCAGCGTCGCCGGCAGCTCCTTCAGGCAATCGACGAAGACGAGCAAGGCCGCAGCCGCGATCGCCGGGCGCATCAACGGCCAATGCACGCGCCGCAGCAATTCGGGCGCTCCGGCGCCGAGCAGTCGGGCGGCGTCGTCGATGCGCGGCGAAACCCGCGCGAACCCGCTTTCGATACCGGCAATCGCGATCGAGAGAAAGCGCACGGTATAGGCGATGACGAGTGCGGCGCCGGAGCCGATCAGAAGCAGGCCCGGATTGACGCCGAGCCAGGTCTGGGCGGCGTCGGCGAGCCTGTTGTCCAGTGCCGCGAGCGGCACCAGCAAGCCCAACGCCAGCACCGTGCCGGGCACGGCGTAGCCGAGCGAGGCCGTGCGCGCCAGAGCCTGGAGCCAGGCCTCGCGCCCAAGCCGGCTGGCCGCCGCGATGGCGAGGCCGAGCGCGACGACGAGGCCCGAGGCGAGGCCCGCGAGCAGTAGCGCATTGGCGAGATTTCGCAGCAAGGCGGCATCGAACTGCTCCAGCAGACCGCGCGACAATACCTCACTGATCAGGAAGCCAATCGGCAGGAGCGCGCCGAACAGGACGGGCAGGACGCAGACGAGCGCGGCGCTGAGGGACGCGCGGCCTGTGAGCCTGATGCGTCCGACCGGGCGCGGCTGGCGCACCGAGAGCGCGAAGCGGCGCTGGCCGCGAAGGCGTTTCTCGACGAGGATCAGCCCGATCACCATCGCCAGCATGACGCAGGCGATCTGGGCGGCGCCCGGCAGCGAGCCGCGATTGACCCAGGTTGTGTAGATCGACAGCGTCAGCGAGCGCACGCCGAGATATTCGGTGGCGCCGACGTCGTTCAGGGTTTCCAGCAGGGCGAGCGTCAGGCCGGCCGCCAGGGCCGGGCGCGCCATCGGCAGGCCGATGCGCCAGAACAGGCGCCGACGCGAGGCGCCAAGCGTGCGCGCCGCCTCGACCATCGCCGCGCCCTGCAGGCCGAAGAGCGCTCGCACGCTGAGATAGACGTAAGGGTAGAGCACGAGCGCCATGATCACGATCGCGCCGACGAGATTGCGCGGGTCGGGAAACCAGTAGTCGCGCAGCGAGCGCCAGCCGGTGAGGGCCCGCAGACCCGTTTGGAGCGGCCCCTGAAAGCCTAGGAATTCCACGTAGATATAGGCGGTGATGTAGGTCGGCATCGCCAGCGGCAGGACCAGCAGCCATTCGAAGGCGCGCCGACCCGGAAACTCATATTGCGTGACGAGCCAGGCGGTTGCGACGCCGATCACTGCGCAGAGGGCACCGACGCCGATCAGAAGCCGCAAGGTGTCAGCGAGCGCCCGGGGAATGACGTTGGTGGCGAGATGCGGCCAGATCTGTGTGGCCTCTGGCGAGAGCGCGGTCAGCGCCAGTGCGATCAGCGGCGTGGCGACGAGCCCCGCGCCGAGCAGCGACGCCCAGGCAAAACACGTCGACGGCCGCCATGGAAATGACGGCCGTCGCAGCGATCTGGCGGGAGCGCCCAGGCTCAATTGTCGAAGCCGACCTTGTCGACGAGATCGGCCGCGGCCTTGCGGTTCCTGGCGATGTCGGTCAGCGGCGTCTTGTCGGGCGTGATCGCGCCGAGCAGCTTGACGGCGGCGCTCTCCTTGACCTCGGCATTGACCGGGAATTCGAAGTTGCCGTCGCCATAGAGCTCCTGCGCCTTCGGGGTGAGCATGTATTCGATCAGCTTGACCGCATTGTCCTTGTTGGGCGCATTCTTGGCGATCGCAGCGGCTGAGACGTTCACATGCGTGCCCCCATTGGCAAAGCCAGTCTTCAGCGGCTTGATCGCGTCATACCAGCCCTTCTGCTCGTTCTTCGCCTGGCTCATCAGGCCGATATAATAGGTGTTGATCAAGGCGATATCGCACTGGCCCGAGAGGATGTCGCGGGCGACGTCGCGGTCGCCGCCGCCGGGCTTGCGGGCGGTGTTGGCCTTCAACGCCTTGAGATAGCCTTCCGTCTCCTCGGCGCCGTTGCGGGCGAGGTAGGCCGCGAAGAAGGCGTTGTTATAGGGGTGTTGGCCGGCGCGGATGCAGAACTTGCCCTGCCATTTCGGGTCGGCGAGATCCTCATAGGTGATCGCGTCCTGCTGCACCCGGTCCTTCGAGACGATGACGATGCGGGCGCGCTTGGTCAGGGTGATCCAGTTGTCGTCGGGGCCGCGCAATTGCGCCGGCACGATCTTGTCGACCGCAGCCGACTTGACCGGCTGGGTGATGCCGGCGTCCACGGCCGCGTTGATCTCGCCGACATCGACCACCAGCATCACGTCGGCAGGGCTGTTGGCGCCTTCCGCCTTGATGCGCTCCTGCAAACCGTCCTTCAGGAACACGGCGTTGACCTTGATGCCGGTGTCCTGGGTGAAGGCGGCGAGCACCGGATTGAGCAGGCCGGGCTCACGCGTGGTGTAGAGGTTGACGCTCTGGGCCATGACCGGCGTCGCCAGCAGGCCAGCGGCCAGAGTCAGCGCGGACAGACGGGCGGAGTGGATCATGGGTCGCTCCCTCTCGATTGATGGCCCGCTTCTGGGGCTTGAGGCCGGGAGGGGTAGTGGCAGGCTAGCGCCGCGTCAACAAAAAATGGAGCAAGATCAGGTACTTGAAGGTGTTCTAATCTGACATTACTTTAGGACAATTCTAAGGAATGGAAGAGCCGCCGAACCCGCCGTTTTTCGGCGGGAAGGCCAGAGCAGGATGCGAAAAAGTAGGAACCGGTTTTTCGCATTGATCCTGCTCTAACTCTTAGATGAGAGACGGATTCAGGGCTGTGTCGCGGAGGTGGCGATCGGGATGATGCGGGCCTGCCCACGCGCGGTGGGGTCGAGCGTGCCGCGAAGGGGAACCGCGTCGCTGACGACGCTGTCATCATGCAGGCTGGCTTCGCGCAGGAGCATCTGCCGACGCAGACCGCGCGCCTGCGCCTCCATGCGCGAGATGCCGACGCGCTCGTCGATCTGCTGGCGCTGCCCCTTGCTGAGCTCGGAAGCGCTGCGGAAATCACGGAAGTCGCTGGTGCTGTAAGGCCAGCGCGAGCCGCCCGTGAAGGTGCGGACCTTACCGTCGAGCACGACGCTGTCGCCGGGGCGCAGGGTGAAATCGCGCAAAAGCGAGACCCGGCGCTCTCCTGCCTGGACGATCGCGGGCCGGCAAGCGGGATCGGCAGAGGTCTCATGGCCATGGGCGACTGGCAGGGCGGAATAGCGCTTGCCGTCCGCGGCCTGGGCTTCGTCGATGGTTGCTGCACCAGCGGCGACCCGGAAGACCTTGACGGGGATGCCCGGATTCATCGCCTGGCAGAGCGCCTCATGCGCCTTCATGTCGGACTGGCTGCGCAGATAGCCGAGCGGCGCGTGAAAGCCGTCGCACAAGCGCACGCAGATGGTGCGGGCGACATCGGCTGCGCCGGAGACCGTATCGAGCCGGACCGCCTGCTGGGTCCTGGCCTGTTGTGTTCTGGCGTGCTGGCGCTTCGCCACGCCAGCGGGAGCGTCATGCGGCCGGAACGGGTTGAGGCTGATCGTGGGTTGGGCGATGCGCCCATCGGCCTGCGTGCGCCAGAGCGGCAATTCCCAGCGGCTGCGAGCAGGCGCATAGGCGGTCGGTGGGGCGGGTACAGAGGCCGCGTGCTGTGCGGCGCGGCGATTGGCGCCTTCCTGCAGCAGAAAAGCGCGGGCGCCCGCGTCGTCCTCGGCCTGGACGAGGGAGATGGTGAAGATCGCACCGCCCGCACCGAGCGCCAGGCCCAGCCCCGTCATGGCGATAAGCTTGGTTGCGCGTGGGCCTCGTGACGCAGATGGCGCGGCGGCGCTTACGGCGACAAGACTTTCGCTGCGGGAAAAACCTCCCGCCGGGACTTCACGGACACGCAACATCGCGTCGACTCCACCCTACGCTTGTTTACTCGTCCGCCGCCGAATGGGTGTAATTCACTTTTTGTTAAGCTTCAACGCCGCCGCGGCGCAGCGCACGGAAAATGGGCGCGATGCTTAACGCAGCGCGCCCTTCGGATCGTGGGAGGCAGGCAAACAGAGGCGAATATCGCCTTTTGCCTCAGAGTTCCGGCTTGTGGACGGCCTGGGGCACCGCCACGGGGACGCCAGGTACGAGCATGTCCTGCTGGCTTTCCCGCCGATCGCGGCCAGAGAGCCAGCTGTCGACCTTGTCGAGATAGAAATAGACGACGGGGGTGATGTAGAGCGTCAGCAATTGCGAGACCATCAGGCCGCCGACGACGGCGATGCCGAGGGGCTGGCGCAATTCGGCGCCGGCGCCATGGCCGAGCGCGATCGGCAGCACGCCGAAGATCGCCGCGAAGCTCGTCATCATGATCGGCCGGAAACGCACAAGCGCCGCCTCGCGGATGGCGCTGAGCGCGTCGTCGCCCATCTTGCGCCGCTCGATCGCGAAATCGACCATCATGATCGCGTTCTTCTTGACGATGCCGACGAGCATCAGGATGCCGATGATCGCGATCACCGAGAGGTCCAGGTCGAAATACTGGAGCGCGAGCAGGGCGCCGAGACCGGCTGAGGGCAGGCCGGACAGGATCGTGATGGGATGGATGAAGCTCTCGTAGAGGATCCCGAGGATGATGTAGATCACCAGGATCGCGGCGAAGATCAGCAGGCCCTGGCCCTTCAGCGCATCCTGGAAGAGCTGGGCGGAGCCTGCGAAGCTGGTGACGATGGTGCTGGGCAGGTTGACGTCGCGCTCGGCCGCCCGGATGGCGTTGACCGCGTCGCCGAGCGAGATGCCCGGCGCGGTGTTGAACGAGATCGTCACCGCCGGCTGTTGCGAGATGCGGTTGACCGCCAGCGGGCCGACGCTCGGCTTGATCGTCGCGACCGATTCCAGCGGCACGTTGAGGCCGTTTGCGGCCTTGAGCTGCAGGCGCGAGAGCACGCCTGGGTCCTGCTGGTAGATGCGGTCGGCCTCCATGATGACCTGATAATCGGTCGCCGGGGTGAAGATCGTCGCGATCTGGCGCGAGCCGAAGGCGTTGCCCAGCGCTTGCCGGATCTGGTCGCTGGTGATGCCGAGGCTGGCGGCGCGCTCGCGGTCGATGTCGATCGAAAGCTGCGGGTTGCGCAGTTGCAGGTCGATATTGGCGTCGCGCAATTGCGGGATCTGGGAGAGCCGCTGCTGCATCATTGGTGCGTAGGTGAAGATCTGGTTCAGATCCGGACCTTGCAGCGAATAGAGATATTGCGCGCGCGAGGAGCGGCCCGAATTCAGGTTGATATTCTGGACCTGCTGGAACACCGCGGTGATGCCGGGGACCTCCGAGGTCGCACGCCTGAGCCGGGCGATCACGACATCGGCCTTGTCGCGCTCCTGCTTCGGCTTCAGCGAGATGAACATGAAGCCGTTGCTGGTGGCGTTGAAGCCGCCGATATTGGAGTTCAGATAGTCGACCGCGGGATCGGCCTTGACGATCTCGGCGATGCGCTGCTGGCGCTCGGCCATGGCCTCGAAGGAGGTATCAGGCGGACCTTCAGTCGAGCCGCGCAACAGCCCGGTATCCTCGGTCGGGAAGAAGCCCTTCGGGATCGAGGCATACATTTGTGCCGAGATGTAGACCGTCGCCAGGGTGAAGACGAGCATCAGCACGCGCGCCCTCAGGACCCAGTCCAGGGTCCAGCGATAGCCGTTCAGCATGCCCTGGAACCCGGCCTCGAAGACGCGTTCGACGATATTGGGCTTCTTGTGGTGGTCATGCGCCTTGAGGAAGCGCGCGCACAGCATCGGCGTCAGCGTCAGTGAGACGAAGCCCGAGACGATGATCGAGGCCGAGATCGTGCCGGCGAACTCGACGAAGACCTTGCCGACGATGCCGCCCATGAAGAAGACGGGAATGAAGACCGCGACCAGTGAGATAGTAATCGACAGGATGGTGAAGCCGATCTCGCGCGAGCCGTCGAGCGCCGCCTGGAACGGCTTCTTGCCCATCTCGATATGCCGGATGATGTTCTCCAGCATGACGATGGCGTCGTCGACGACGAAGCCGACGGCGAGCGTCAGCGCCAGCAGCGAGATGTTGTCGAGCGAATAGCCCAGCGCATACATCACCGCGAAGGTGCCGACGAGCGAGATCGGCAGCGCCAGCGTCGGGATGACGGTTGCAGCCAGACTCTTCAGGAAGAGGAAGATCACCATGATCACCAGGGCGATGGCGACGACGAGCGAGAACTCGACGTCTTCCACCGCTTCGCGGATCGGGATCGAACGGTCGTTGAGGGCGTGGAGTTCGATCGCGGCGGGAAGCTGGGAGCGGTAGCTCTCGATCCGGGCCTTGATGCTGTCGACGACATCGACGGTGTTGGCATCCGACTGGCGGAACACGGCGAGCAGGATCGAGCGCTGGCCATTGTACCAGCTCGCGGTCTGGTCGTTCTCGACGGAGTCGTAGACGGTCGCCATGTCCGAAAGCCGGATCGGTGTGCCGTTCTTCTGGGCGACGATCAGATTGCCGTATTCGTTGGCGCGTTCGAGCTGGCCGGTGGCCCCCAGCGTCAGGCGCTGGTTCTCGCCGTTCAGCGTGCCGACCGGCGAATTCGAATTGGCGGCGGCGACGGCGTTGCGGACATCGGAGAGGGCAAGCCCGCGCGCCGAGACGGCGTCGGGATTGACCTTGATGCGGACGGCGTATTTCTGCGCGCCGAAGATGTTGACCTGGGCCACGCCCGGCAATTGCGAGATCTGCTGCTGCAGCACGTTCTCGCCGAACTCATGGACTTCATAGAGCGGCTTGGTTGCCGAGGTCAGCACCATGAACAGGATCGGCGTGTCGGCCGGATTGACCTTCCTGAAGCTTGGCGGCGTCGGCAGTTCCGGCGGCAGGCGCCGGGCGGTGGCGCTGAGCGCCGCCTGCACATCGAGCGCCGCACCGTCGATATTGCGGTTGAGGTCGAATTGCAGCGTGATCGAGGTCGAGCCCTGCTGTGAGACCGAGGACATCGAGTTGATGCCGGAGATCGAGGCGAATTCGCGCTCGAGCGGGGCCGCGATCGAGGAGGCCATCGTCTCCGGGCTTGCGCCCGGCATGCGGGCGCTGACATTGATCGTCGGGAAATCGACCCGCGGCAGCGCCGCGACCGGTAATTGCTTGAAGGCGAAGAAGCCGAAGATCAGGAAGGTCGCCATGATCAACGTCGTCATCACCGGACGACGAATGCAGGCCTCGGGCAGGTTCATCAGCCGGCACTCCCGCGCTGAGAGGTCTGGTTGCTCGGCACTTGCTGGCCGCCGCGATTGCGCTCGATCGTGCGGGCGCCGTCGGTCAGCAGCAGCGCGCCGTCGACGACGATAGCCTCGCCGCCCTTCAGGCCCGAGGCGAGCACGACGCGCCCGTCCACGGTGCGGTCGAGCACGACGGTGCGCGCTTTGGCGATGTTGTCTTCGACGACGAAGACGAAGGGACCGTTCTGGCCGTTCTGGACCGCCTCGCGCGGTACGGTCAGCGCCTCGGGCTCGACGCGCAAGGTGACGCGGACCTGGCAGAGCGCGCCCGGCCAGAGCATCTCGGCTGCATTGTCGAAGATGGCGCGCAGCTGGATCGTTCCGGTGGTGGCGTCGACCGTGTTGTCGACCACCGCGATCTTGCCCTCGACGCCCTTGGCCACGCCCTGCTGCGTCGCCAGGACCGTGGCCGTGTTGGCGTTCATCGCGGCGCGGATTTCCGGCAGATAGCGCTGGGGCAGGGCGAAGCTGGCATAGATCGGGTCGATCTGGTTGATCGTCGCCAAGGCGCCGGAGGTATCGCCGACCTTGGCGATATTGCCTTCCTTCAGCGCCGCGACGCCGATGCGGCCCGAAACCGGCGAGATGATGGTGTAGTAGCTGAGCTGGACTTTCAGCCCGTCGACTGCCGCCTCGCCGCCGCGGATCGAGGCCCGCAAGGTCGCGGCCGCGGCGCGCGCCGTCTCGAGCCGCTGGTCGGTGGCGAAGTCGCGCTTGGCGAGTTCCTCGGCGCGGCGCAGATCGGCCTCGGCCGAGACCAACGAGGCCTTGTCGCGCACGACATTCGCCTCGGCCTGCCTGAGCTGCGTTTCGAGCTGGCGGGAATCAAGCCGGAAGAGCAGGTCGCCCTTCTTGACGTAATCGCCGTCCTTGAAGCCGACCTCCATGATCTGGCTTTCGACGCGGGAGCGCACCGTGACGGCCGAGAGCGTCTGCACCGTGCCGATGGCATCGAGCCGCACGGGCATCGGCATCCGCTCGGCCTTGGCAGTGACGATCGTCACCGGCGGCCGTTGCGGGGCTGCTGCGCGCTGCACGGGCTGCGTGGCTTCCGTCAGAGGTGGTATGACCTTGCCGTAAGGTATCTTGTCGAGAGGCCATGGTGCTGGCTTGCCGGCATAATGAAGACCCGCGCCTGCGCCAACGGCGCCGACAACGGCCAAAAGAGCCACGCGCCCAAAAGTCAGAACTGCCATGTCAAGCCTTGCGCCAGAGGGAGGACGAGCCTCTGCACCCAACCAAACGGTTGTCCCCAAACCGCTACCGCCGCAAGCATTTAGCATGCCGACGCTGGGTCAGGTGCGCAAGCTGTAAACACGGTTTATCGCGGCATGTAGCGAGGATGTGACAGGCGTCCAAGCGGGATATATCAGGCTCGCGGATCGCCTCTGGCGTGCGTCGTCTCAGACGACGGCGAGGACCACCCCGATCCACATCAGGAACAGGATCAGCACGCCGAGCGCGAACACGCCGGCGCGCGGCTTCATCGCGTTCGAGCCGACATGGATCAATGTGTGGACGATGCGGGTGGCGACGAAGGCCCAGGCCAGCCCCGCCATCGCATAGCCGCTCGCGCCGACCTCCATCGCCAGCATGATCAGCGCGAAGAAGACGACCGGCGTCTCGAACTGGTTCGAGAAGTTCGCCGCCGCCAGCCGGGCGGGCTCGGGATAGCCCTCGGCGGAGACGGCGATATCGGCCAGGCGCACCTGCTTGCTCTTGAAGGCGGCCTGGCGGCGCAGGAAGACGATGACGAGCACGACGAAGATCCACAGGATCATCGCCAATGTGGGGTAGACCAGTTTCAACGTCATCGCGCGCTCCCGTTCCCGGTTTTCATGAGACTACGGCACAGGCTGTGCCAGGGCCGGATGATTTCAGCTGGGATCACAGAGCGATCCCAGCTGAAATCTGAATCCGTCTCTCATCCAAAAGTGAGAGCAGGATCGATTGCGAAAAACCGGTTCCCACTTTTTCGCATCCTGCTCTTGCGCTCAAGAACGGGTCGGATAGTTCGGGCTCTCGCGCACGATGGTGACGTCGTGGACATGGCTCTCGCGCAGGCCCGCGCTGGTGATGCGGATGAAGCGGGCCTTCGCCTGGTAGTCGGCGAGATCCTTGCCGCCGACATAGCCCATGGCGGCGCGCAGGCCCCCAGCGAGCTGGTGCAGGACGCTGGAGACCGGGCCCTTATAGGCGACCTGGCCCTCGATGCCCTCGGGCACGAGCTTGAGCGCGTCCTTGATGTCCTGCTGGAAGTAGCGGTCGGCCGAGCCGCGCGCCATCGCGCCGACCGAGCCCATGCCGCGATAGGATTTGTAGGATCGGCCCTGATAGAGGAAGGCTTCGCCGGGCGTCTCGTCCGTGCCCGCCAAGAGCGAGCCGACCATGGCGCAAGAAGCCCCTGCCGCCAATGCCTTGGCGAGATCGCCTGAGTATTTGATTCCGCCATCGGCGATGACCGGGATGCCCAGCTTCTGCGCGGCGGAGGCTGCGTCCATCACGGCGGTGAGCTGGGGCACGCCGACGCCGGCGACGATGCGGGTGGTGCAGATCGAGCCCGGGCCGATGCCGACCTTGATCGCATCAGCGCCGGCGTCGATCAGCGCCTGGGCGCCGCCGGCCGTGGCGACGTTGCCGGCGATGATCTGCACGGCGTTGGAGAGCTTCTTCACCCGCGTCACCGCCTGCAGCACCTTGGCGGAGTGGCCATGGGCGGTGTCGACGACGATGATGTCGACGCCTGCGTCGATCAGCATCTCCGAACGCTCGAAGCCGAGATCGCCCGTCGTCGTCGCAGCCGCGACCAGAAGGCGGCCATGCGAATCCTTGGCAGCGTTGGGGTGGGCGACCCGCTTCTCCATGTCCTTGACGGTGATCAGGCCGATGCAGCGATAATGGTCGTCGACGACCAGGAGCTTCTCGATGCGGAACTGGTGGAGGAGGCGGCGCGCCTCGTCCTGATCGACGCCCTCGCGCACCGTGATCAGCCGGTCCTTGGTCATCAATTCGGCGACGGGCTGCTCAGGGTTGGCGGCGAAGCGGACATCGCGGTTGGTCAGGATGCCGACGAGCTTGCCCTTGTGACCCTGCGGCCCGCGCTCGACCACCGGAATGCCGGAGATGCCGTTCTGCTTCATCAATCCGAGCGCGTCGGCGAGCGTCTCGTCGGGATAGATCGTGATCGGATTGGCGATCATCCCCGATTCGAACTTCTTGACGAGGCGGACCTGGGCGGCCTGCTGGTCGGCCTCCAGATTGCGATGGATGACGCCGAGGCCGCCGGCCTGCGCCATCGCGATCGCCATCCTGGCTTCCGTCACCGTGTCCATGGCCGAGGCGATGATCGGCAGGTTCAGCGAGATCGTCTTGGTGAGCTTGGTCGAGATATCGACATCGGCCGGCATGACCTCGGACGGGCCGGGTTCAAGCAGCACGTCGTCGAAGGTCAAACCGTCGCGAATGAGGCCGTCAGTCGGGAATGCCATCGTCAACTCCGGGGCCGGATCGAGCGGCCTGTTTTCAAGATCGGGCGGGGGAGCCGTGATCGGGTTGACGAGGCCCGTTATCATGCGTGTGACGCCGCCGCTAGGGCCGTTGTTGAAAAACACCCGGACGGCGACGCAAGGCAGCGATGCGTCGCCGTCAGTCGAGGCTCGGCTGCCACCTTGGCCGGGCGCGCCGTTATGACCTGAAAGCAATTCGGCTTCCCACCAATCCGGCTCCTCGGGAGCTATGTTTCCGTTGCGTTCTGCTCCATATGGTTCCCGAAATCGTCCGGCCTCCTCTTGAGGGTCTTCCGTCTTGATTCAGCGCGCCAAGCTCCTGCCCCTGATCGTCGCTTGTGCGCTGTTCATGGAGAACACCGACTCCACGGTGATCGCGACCTCGCTGCCGGTGATCGCGCAATCGCTGGGCGAAGATCCGATCGCGCTGAAGCTGGCCCTGACCTCCTATCTCGTCAGCCTCGCCGTCTTCATCCCGATCTCGGGCTGGATGGCAGACCGCTATGGCGCGCGCACGGTCTTCAGGGCGGCGCTTTGTGTCTTCATGGTCGGCTCGGTGCTGTGCGCCTTGTCGAATTCGCTCGGGGCCTTCGTCGGAGCGCGCTTCATCCAGGGCATGGGCGGGGCGATGATGGTGCCAGTCGGCCGGCTCGTGATCCTGCGCAGCGTCGAGAAATCGGAGCTCGTCAGCGCGCTTGCCTATCTCACCGTGCCGGCGCTGGTCGGCCCCGTCGTCGGCCCGCCGCTGGGCGGCTTTATCACCACCTATTTTGACTGGCGCTGGATCTTCTTCATCAATATCCCGATCGGTCTCGTCGGCATCGTGCTGTCGAGCCTGTTCTTCGAGGATATACGCGAGGAGGATGTCGCGCCGCTCGACATTCGCGGCTTCATTCTGTCCTCCTTCGGCTTTGCCAGCCTGATGCTGGGCCTGGCCACGGGCGGGCGCCATCTGGTGCCGGAGGCGGTCTCCTATGCCTGCATCGCGGGCGGAGTCTTGGCGCTGACCGCCTACTGGTTCCACGCGCGCAAGGTCGCCTATCCCGTGCTCAATTTGTCGCTGCTGCGGATTCCGACCTTCCGCATCGGCGTGATCGGCGGCTCGATCTTTCGCACTGGCATAGGCGCAATTCCCTTCCTGCTGCCGCTGATGCTGCAGCTCGGCTTCGGTCTCGACGCCTTGCAATCGGGATTGATCACCTTCGCCTCGGCCGCCGGTGCGCTGATCATGAAGACGCTCGCCAGGACGATCCTGGCGCGCTTCGGCTTCCGCAACGTGCTGGCGGTCAATGCGCTGTTCGGGGCGGCCTTTCTGGCGGCGTCGGGTCTGTTCACACCGCTGACGCCGCATTGGCTGATGCTCTCGGTCCTGCTGATCGGCGGCTGCTTCCGCTCGCTGCAATTCACCGGCATCAACGCGTTGAGCTATGCCGACGTCTCCAATCGGGAGATGTCGAGCGCGACCAGCCTCTCCAGTGTCGCCCAGCAATTGTCATTGAGCGTCGGCGTCACCATCGGGGCCTTCGCGCTCGAGACGGCCAATGCCTTCAATGGCGGCAAGGCGCTCGGAGCGGGCGATTTCTGGCCGGCCTTCGCGCTGGTCGGGCTGGTTTCGGCCTCGTCGGTGTTCTGGATGGCGCGGCTCGCGCCCGACGCCGGTGCGGAGGTCTCGGGCCACGCTCCGTTCAGCGCGCGCAAGGCGACGGCGGAGGTGATGGCGGACCAGAAGTCGCTGGAGTAGCGAGGTTCACCGCCGGGGGCTTCGCTCCGGGCGTTCGCGACAAGAACGCTTCCTCCTAATGCTCGGGCTCGCGCTCATAGAGACGTTGGGTCTCCGCGAGAGCTTCGTCCAGCCGCGCGCCTTCGCCGTAGGCTGACAGGCTCTCCGGCCGCGACAGACCCGGCAGCAATCGCGGGCAGGGCTCCTCGGCGCCGACAACTGTTCTGACCGGGATCACGCCTGCCCAGACGGGATGATCATAATCCTCCTCGTCGTCGCCCACGCCCTTGGCGCGGGTTTTTGCCGAGGCATCCTCGATGCGCATGCCGATGACCATCGTGGCCTTGGTCTCCTGCGTGCTGATCGGGCGCAGTGTCTCGGCCCGGCCGGGATAGAACCGGTTGACGACGCCCAGCAGCGCATGCGCCTTCTCCTCGGGATCGTCGATGATCCGTGCCGTGCCGAAGCACATCGCCGAGCGGTAGTTGGCGGAATGATTGAAGCCGGATCGCGCCAGCACGAGGCCGTCGAGATGGGAAACTGTCAGGCAGGCCGGCGTTCCCGCGCGCAGGTGGCGCAGCATGCGGCTGGCCGAGGAGCCATGCCAGTAGAGGACATCGTCCTCGCGCCAGTGAATCGTCGGGGTGCAGTAGGGCTGGCCGTCGAGCACATAGGCGACGTGGCACAGAAGCCCCGCATCGAGGATCGCGAAGACGGCGGCCCGGTCGTAGCTGCCGCGTTCATGCAGGCGCTTCACGCGGTTGCGGCTTGTGATGGGGAAGGCTTCGTCGATCTGAGTATCGGTCACTGTACTTGCATCCTTCTGTCGTGCCTGTGCAATCTGCGGCATGATATTGGCTCATAAAAGAACCAATCCTGTGCTGAAAAAGCCAACCAATCTGCCGGACTGGTCGGCGCTCATGCCCGTGCTGCCGGGCGAGGGCCCTCGCACCAGGGAGCTCTACGCGGCCATCAGGCGATTGATCGAAGCCGGGCTCGTGCCGGCAGGGGCCAAGCTGCCGACGACGCGCGATCTTGCACGGCGTTTTGGCCTCTCGCGTGCTTCGGCGGTCGCGGCTTTCGAGATGCTGACGGCCGATGGTTTTGCCGAGGCCAGGATCGGCGCCGGAACCTTCGTCGCGCCGCAGGTTCCGCATTTGCCGGTGGCGGCCGTCATGGATCGCGGGCCGGATCTCGAGGTCTCGCCGCCTCTGCCTTGCGCTCTCGGCGTAGCCACACTCGATGCGCGGACGCTGCGGGTGTTCCGGAGCCTGCTGGCCAGGCGTCTGGCCCGGCCGGGGCCGGAGCATTTCCACTATGGCGATCCGCGCGGCGGGCTCGCGCTTCGCCAAGCCATCGCCTCTTATCTCCGCTCGGCGCGGGGCGTCCGCTGCGATGCGGAGCAGATCATCGTGACCTCCGGCTCCCAGCAGGGGCTCGATCTGCTGATCCGCGCCGCGATCCGCCCAGGCGACGCCGTCTGGATCGAGGATCCCTGCTATCCCATGGCGCATGCGGCGCTCGCCAATTCCGGCGGCCATGTCGTCGGCGTACCCGTCGATTCCGAGGGGCTGGATCCCGTTCTCGGCGAGGCGCTCTGCCCAAGGGCGCGGGCCGTCTACGTCACGCCCTCGCATCAGTTTCCGCTTGGCATCACGATGACGATGCGCCGCCGCCTGGCCCTGATCGAATGGGCGCGGCGCAACGAGGCCTGGGTCATCGAGGACGACTACGACAGCGAGTTCCGCTATGCCGGGCCGCCTCTCACCGCCTTGCAGGGCATGGACGCCTCGGGCCGGGTCGCCTATCTCGGCACCTTCTCAAAAGTACTGTTCCCGGGGTTGAGGGTGGGCTACGCCGTTGTGCCGGAGCCGCTGCTCGATGCTGTGCTCGAGCTGCGCGCTCGCACGGACAGGCATCCGCCGAGCCTGGCCGAAGGCGCGCTGGCGGATCTGCTGAACGAGGGCCATTTCGCCGCGCATCTGCGCCGCAGCCGCCGGCGGGTCCATGCGGCACGCGATGCGCTGGTGGCGGGACTTCAGGCTTGCCGCGCTGGCGTTCTGGATGTGACCGTGCCGGAGCAGGGGCTGCATCTGGTGGCGAAGCTCACATCCGCGCGCTGCGATGTCGATATCGTCGCGGCCGCGAAGGCGGCAGGCGTTGGCGCGCGGGCGCTGTCATCGATGTTCGTAACGGCTCAACCACAGCAGGGGCTGGTTCTGGGATTTTCTGGGTTTGCGGATGGCGAATTGCGCGCCGCGGCGGCCAGGCTCGATGCGCTCCTGCAATGAACGAGCTCCGACCGGCAGCAACTCGCGCCGGAGACTGCCGCGAACAGATTTCTTTGACCGCATAACGTTATGCGTTATACTTGCTTATGATCGTCAGCTTCCGGGATAGCGAGACTGCGAGACTGCGAGGATCTGGGATGGCGAGCGGTCGCGGCGGCTTCCGCCGGACATTCAGGCGACGGGACTGGTCAAGCTGCGCTTGCTCAATCGCGCCAAGCACCTCGACGATTTGAGAGTGCCGCCCGGCAACCGCCTCGAACTGCTGCGGGGCAATCGCGCCGGCCAGCATTCTATCCGGATCAACCAGCAGTGGCGGATTTGCTTCCGCTGGACAGAAGGAGGGCCCGCCGATGTCGAAATCGTCGATTACCACTAAAGACCTGCTGCTGAACCCGCATGCTGGGAGCATCCTCCTGGACGAGTTCATAAGACCGATGGGCCTCAGCCAGACGGCCCTGGCGCATGCGATCGGGGTGTCGCCCAGGCGCATCAACGAGATCGTTCTGGGCAAGCGCGCGGTAACGGCTGACACCGATCTGCGGCTTGCGCGCTATTTCGGCATGTCGGACGGGTTCTTCCTCGGGCTGCAGATCGACTACGACCTGATGGAGGCGAAGCGCGCGATCGGGGCGACTCTGGCTGCGATCACGCCCCGCGCGGCCTAGAGGCTGTCATGAACCATGGCGTCGAGCGGCCACAGCATGCGTTCAAGCTCAGCCAAGGTCGCCGCCTTGTGATGCCAGCCCGGGATGGCGATCTTGCTCATGGGATCGCTGGCGCGATGCAGGAAGGTCAGCGTCAATAATCGCCGCGTCAGGGCCGGATCGATCTCGGCGGGCGAATAGCCGAAACCCTGCAGCAGGTTGCGCACGCGGCCCGGCCGCCCCTCGGTCATGAAGGCGCTGGGGCCCAGAAGATCATATTCGCCCCAGCCGGCGAGGACGTCTCCGAAATCGAAGAGGCCGGCGAGCTGCCAGCCGTCACCCGCGGGCTCAAGCAGGAAATTCTCGGGAATATATTCGCCGGTCAAGATGACGGGGGCAGTATTCATCGGGATCAGGGACGAGGCGGCGGCGACCAGCGCGTCGAGTTCGTCCCAATATTTCTCCGGTAATCCGAGGCGGATCTGGCGCGCCCGGCAGCCGGCGATCTGCCGGGACATGAACTCGGCCCAGCCGGGCTCGAGGAGCGCGAGCTCGCCGATCGGTGCCCGCTGGACCTGAGCGATCGTCTCGCCGATCTGACGGAGAACGGTTTCCTTCCAGCTTTCGGGCAAAACGGGCCAGACTTCTGAGCCAAGCGTGCCACTGAGGCGGGTCATTGCGAGATAGGGCCACTGATCCCGCTCGCCTTCGAGGACGATCTCGGGCGTCGGGATCTCGAGCCGTCCGCGCAATTGCTTCAGCGTCGCGCGCTCGGAGATGAACTGGCTCCTGAGGGCCGGGGGAAAGATCTTCAGGACGAGATCTGGGCCGAGACCCAGGACGAGATTGGTGCCCGTGGCAAAGATATGAGGATCGTTCGCAGGCAGGCCATGGCTGCGCGCGATGTCGAGCGCTGCCGGCAACCAGCGTACCGTGTCCCTACGCCAGGCCGCGAAAGCCTGCCCGGTCTCCAACAAGGGAAGGCCCGTCATCTCAGGCGGTCGGCGCTGCGTCGCTGGGTTCAGGCTTGCGCCGAAATCCCGTCGCCAGCACGTAAAGCTCCGAGGAGTCGGGACGGCTTGCCGCTGGCTTGACGTTGCGCACCAATGTGAAATCGCGCTTGAGCTGCTTGAGCAATTCGGCGCTGTCGCCGCCCTGGAAGAGCTTCGCCAGGAAGAAGCCGCCCGGCGCCAGGATGTCGTTGGCGAATTCGAGCGCGGCCTCGGCCAGCGCGATGATCTTGAGATGGTCGGTCTTCTTGTGGCCGGTGGTGTTGGCCGCCATGTCGGACATCACGCCGTCGGCGCGCCCGCCAAGGCGTTCGGTCAGGAGGGCGGGGGCCTCCTCTGCCATGAAGTCCATCTCGATCAGATCGACGCCGGGGATCGGATCGACATGGAGCAGATCGATGCCGACGATGCGGCCCTTGCCCTGTTCGAGGCCGATGCGCTTGGCTGCGATCTGGCACCAGCCGCCGGGGGCGCAGCCGAGATCGATCAGCCTCTGTCCCGTCTTGAGGAACTTGTAGCGGTCGTCCATCTCCTCGATCTTGAAGGCGGCGCGCGAGCGATGGCCGAGCTCGCGGGCCCGCTTGACATAGGGGTCGTTGAGCTGGCGCTCGAGCCAGAGCTGCGAGGAATGCTTGAGCTTCCCCGCCTTCTTGACCTTGACCCGCAGGTCGCGGGCTCCGGCGACATTCGATTTGCCACCCAGTTTGCCGACACTCATGGCTGTTCGCCCATATCCTTTTGCCGGCGCTCAGCCAGCTTTCATCGTCGTGCCGGCCTCATGCCTGCCTGCGCCGCCACCAGGCGCGATCCTCGTGCATCATCCTGAGCAGGATGCCCTCGCGCAGGCCGCGATCGGCGATGCGGACGCGGTCGCTCGGAAAGGCCCGGCGGATCGCCTCGAAGATGGCGCAGCCCGCGAGCACCAGATCGGCGCGTTCACGGCCGATGCAGGCATTCGCCGCCCGAGCGGCATAGTCCATCTCGACCAATTGGTCGATGACCGTCAGGATATCTTCCTGCCGCATCCATAAACCATCGACGACGCGGCGATCATAGCGGGCTAAGCCGAGATGGATGCCGGCGACGGTGGTCACGGTGCCCGAGGTGCCGAGCAGATGGAAGCTCTTGGCGCAGCGCACTGCCGAGGCCTTCTTCGCGAAGGGCTCCAGCGCCTGCGTGCAATCCTCGACCATGCGCTCGAAGAGGGCGCGATCGACATCGACACCGCCATAGCGCTCGGCGACTGTGACGACACCGATCGGCAGCGAAGCCCATTCGCGGATACGCGCGGCTGGATCACGCGCCTCGTTGCGCCCGCCCATCCAGATGATCTCGGTCGAGCCGCCGCCGATGTCGAAGACGATGACGCCTTCGGCGGCCGGGTCGGCGAGCGCGGCGCAGCCAGAGACTGCGAGCGAGGCCTCGGTGCGCTGGTCGACGATCTCGAGTTCGAGCTCGGCTTCGTCCGCGACGCGGCGGACGAATTCGAGCCCGTTGGTCGCGGCGCGGCAGGCTTCCGTCGTCACCAACCGGGCGCGGGTGACGCCGCGATTCGTCATCTTGGTCTGGCAGACCTTCAACGCCTCGACGGCGCGATCCATCGCCGCCTCGCCGAGCTTGCCGCTCGCGGCCAAGCCCTCGCCGAGCCGGACGATGCGCGAAAAGGCGTCGACGACGCGAAAGCCGTGCTGCGCGGGCCTGGCGATCAGCAGGCGGCAGTTATTGGTGCCGAGGTCGAGCGCGGCATAGGTGGCGGCGGGCGGGCGCTGCGCATAGGCGTGCACGGGCAAGGGGGCGAGCGTGTCATGAGGCATCGTGTCATGGGGCATCACGTCACGGGGCATCGCGCCGATCATGAGCGAATCGACGCTATGGGCCTGCACCGGCGCCATGGTCGCGACACCTTGCTCTTGCCGGTCCTCCACCGCCACCGCTTCCAATCCCCTGACCGCCCGCAGGCGCTTTCACGCCGCGGCGGGAGCCGGACAACACGCCCGGCCGCTTGCTTCGGAAGCGAGCGTAACAACAGCACGATGGCAGTGCCAAGCGGAACCTTTCGCCGCAGTCGACCCCGGCCATCATGCTGTCCATCATGCTCTTGCCGCGCGCTCCCGGTTTCGGCCAGTCTGCGGGCAGGTCGCGGCAAGTCGATCATCAACTGGGCAGGGACGGAAGCCTCATGGGCGCAGCACGCCATATCCTCGCGATCGACCAGGGAACGACCTCCTCGCGCGCGATTCTGTTCGATGAGGGATTGCGCGCCGTCGCCAGCGCCCAGCAGGAATTCACGCAACATTTCCCTGCCTCGGGCTGGGTCGAGCATGAGCCGGAAGACCTGTGGGAGAGTGTGCTGGCGACCTGTCGCGAGGCGATCGCGAAGGCGGGCCTCAGTGCGGGCGATGTCGCTGCGATCGGAATCACCAATCAGCGCGAGACCACGCTGGTCTGGGACCGCAGCACGGGCCACGCTATCCACCGCGCCATCGTCTGGCAGGACCGGCGCACGGCGGACGCTTGCGCGAAGTTGGTCGAGGCAGGGCATGAGGCGCTTGTCGCCGAGCGGACGGGCTTGCGGATCGACCCCTATTTCTCTGCGACCAAGATCGCCTGGCTGCTCGACAATGTGCCAGGCGCCCGCCGCCGGGCGGAGGCCGGGGAACTCGCCTTCGGGACGGTCGATTCATTCCTGCTCTGGCGGCTGACCGGTGGGGCGGTGCATGCGACCGACGCGACCAATGCCGCGCGCACCATGCTGTTCGACATCAGGCGCGGCGCCTGGGATGCGGAGCTGCTGGCGCTGTTTGGGGTTCCAGCAGCGCTCCTGCCCGAGGTCAAGGATTGCGCCGCGCTGTTTGGCGAGAGCGCGCCGGAGCATTTCGGCAAGCCGATCCCGGTGCGCGGCATCGCTGGGGACCAGCAGGCGGCGACGATCGGGCAGGCCTGCTTCTCGCCCGGCATGGTGAAGTCGACCTATGGCACGGGCTGCTTTGCCTTGCTCAATACGGGGGCTGCGCCGGTTGCCTCGAAGCACCGGCTGCTCAGCACCATTGCCTACCAGTTCGGCGGCGAACGAACCTATGCGCTGGAGGGCTCGATCTTCATCGCGGGAGCGGCGGTGCAATGGCTGCGTGACGGGCTCGGCATCATCGAAAAGGCGAGCGAGACCGGGCCCCTGGCGCAAGCGGCCGATCCGGCGCAGGAGGTCTATCTGGTGCCGGCCTTCGTCGGCCTTGGCGCGCCGCATTGGGATGCGCAGGCGCGCGGCGCGATGTTCGGACTGACGCGCAACAGCGGTCCGCGCGAATTCGCCCGGGCTGCGCTCGAAAGCGTCTGCTACCAGACACTCGACCTGATCGAGGCGATGCGGGCCGACTGGCCGGCAGCGGGGCAGGGCCAGTCGGTATTGCGTGTCGATGGCGGCATGGTGGCCTCGGACTGGACGATGCAGCGGCTGGCTGACATTCTCGACCTCGCCGTCGATCGCCCCTCGGTGCTGGAGACCACGGCGCTGGGCGCGGCCTATCTCGCCGGGCTGGATGCGGGGCTGCTGCCGGAGCCCGATCGTTTCGCCGATCTCTGGCGGCTCGACCGGCGTTTCTCGCCGGCGATGGCCGGGAGCGAGCGGGAGCGTAAGGTCGCAGGTTGGCGCGACAGCGTGCGCCGGACCTTGAGTGGAGCGTGAGCTCCACTCTCAGCCTTGAGCCAATGCCTCGAGCTTTTTGAGGTCGGTGATGGTCATGGTCTTGCCGTCGACCGCGATGCCGTGCTCGCGCAGGACATTGAACAGCCGCGACAGATTGGCCGGGGACATGCCGAGTTCATAGGCCAGGGCGCGTTTCGAGAAGACGATCTCGACGGTCGCGGAGCGACCGCTCGGGTCCATCTCGGCCAGAATCCATTGCGAGAGCCGCTGTTCCGCCGTCCGCAGCTTCTGATCGAGAAGCCGGTGCGTCATCGCCAGATAGGTCCCCGAGACATGAACCAGCGCGGCGTTGCAGACGGACTGGTCGTCGCGCACCGCCTTCAGGAAGGCCGCCGCTTCGATGGCGATGGCTTCGCAAGCCTCACGCGTGACGATCGACAACGCGGCGGGTTGATTTCGCATGGTCGCGGCGACCTCGAACACCATCGGCGCCGTTGTCGTGGCGAGGATGGTTTCGGCATCGTTCAACCGGGCCCAGGCTTCGATGGAGCCGGAGCGCAGGCAGTAGATGTAGCGCGGAACCTGGCCGACCTGGTTGATCTCGATGCCGGCCGAAAAGGACTGAAAGATGCAGCTTGGCGCGAGATCGCGCAGCGTGGCTTCCTGTGCGCCGGAGAACATGGCGAATGTCCTCAGCGCCGATATGGCGATGTCAGGCATCATCATGCTCGTGACGTTTTGCCTGGCCGAGCTTCATTCGATCCGGCGAGAAGTTGGCCCAGACCGCCGGCCGCGACGCGCTGCAATGATGCCGCCGCGGCCGCCGCGGCAGATCTGTCAGATCAGTAGTCAGAAATTGGTTATATAGAGTAGACATCTTCACTTTTCGAAGATTTCGAGCGTGTTCGGAAAGCCCGCGATTCATTTATGCAGGTATAATATCAATCCTGCGTTGCGCTACCTCATCACGGTTGCAGCATCGCCTTTCGTCATGCGTTGCAGCATTGGGCGCAGGCCTATTTTGCAGGGATGGAGGCAGGTTCCTTCCGGAGCGCTCCATGGTTTGCCTGTCCGCCCCACCGTGCCGAGGAGGGGATTGCGGGGGCGTAGTTGATGGGCTTGCAAGGGCGCGCGGCCGTCCCCTGCATTGAACGGGCGCCGGGCTGTGTTGCGCGCAGGCCTGTGCAGTGTCCGGTTCGGAATTCCAGGCTTCTCTGGAATCGATATAAACTACTGTTGTTGCAGAAGAAATTTCGATTTGCTATGGCACGTCGCAGTGCCGCCGAGTTGCCGTGACCACGCGGATTGCGCGTGGTTCGGCAATGTCCGAGCCTTCACAGCCAGCCCGTTTTGGGGTGAGCGAGCCGTTTCTTGGATATGCGCCCTCCGCTCGGCCGTGTCGGATTTAAGCCGCAACGGGACCGTAAGGACCCAGGGCGCTGACGATTGGGACCAGACTCCGCGATGGATCGCAGGAATCGTATCATCCGCCTGGAAGCGAACCGGCAGGCCAAGGCCGGCCGTTGCGAGCAGGCGCGTTGCGATCTGGATTGCCGCGCAGCGTCGATGCGGCGGCCATGAGCTTGGGTCGTGATGTGGGCATGGGTCGCGATGTGAACATCTCGCGCTTCTGGCCGGGCGCCCTGCGCTGGAGCGTGGCGGCGCTCGTCGTCGTCGGCGCCCATGCCGGGGCCGGTTGGACGATCCTGAACTGGCAGCAGGCCGAGGCCGCGGTGGGTGAGCCGCCGGCGGCCGTGATGATCGAACTCGCGCCGATCGCGGTCGCACCCGAAGCGCCGCCGCAGGAGGTCGCTCCCGGTCCCGAAATGGTCGAGGCCCAGCCGGAGCCTGTACCTGAACAGGTCGTCGAGAAGCCGCCCGAGGAGACGCCGCCCGAGCCTGAGCCGGCGGTGAAGCCGGTCGAGCCGACGCCGGAGGTTCCGCTGCCGGTGGTGCATCCCGAGCCCGAGATCAAGCTGCCTGAGGCGCCGCAGATCGCCGATGCTCCGGTGGTGCTGCCGCCACCGCCGCCGCGCCCGGTGGTGCAGCGCAAGCCGCCTCCGCCGAAGCCGCGCGTGGCCGAGAGGCGCAAGCCGATCGAGCCCGACCGCCCGCAGATGCGCCAGACATCCGCGCCGCCGAGCGCACAGGCCCAGACAGCGCCCAGCATGGCCGCGCCCTCGGCGGGGGCTGCCTCCACGCCGTCGGTGTCGCCGGCGAGCTGGCGCGGCACGCTGATCGCCCATCTCAACCGCTACAAGCGCTTCCCCGGCGGGGCGAGCCCCGGCACGGTGCAGGTCGCCTTCAGCATTGATCGCGGCGGGCGCGTGCTCTCGGCGCGCCTGGCGGGTTCCTCGGGCGATGCGATCCTCGACGAGGAGGCCGTCGCGATGGTCCGGCGGGCGAGCCCGGTGCCGGCGCCGCCGCAGGGCGTCGGCGGCGGGACGATCACTCTGGCCGTGCCGGTCCGGTTCTCGCGCTGAGTTGGCGAATCTAGAGCCGATTCCGATCCAATTGGATCGTTCAACAGATCTAACCCTTTGTTTTGACGCGTTTTATTCACGCGAGCCGGCGACGACTTCGCTCGAAAACGCTCTCGTCGGTTTCGGCTCGCCTGAAGGTCAGGGCGGGGAGGGGCTGTCGGCCCGGCCAAGCCGGGGACCGGGGGCTTGCCGGCTGGCGGTCGCGACGGCAAAGCCTGCCAAGATCAGCACGATCCCGATGAGATGGAACGAGCGGACGGGCTCGCCCAGCAGCAGGAAGGCGAGCGTCGCCGTGAACAGCGCGACGAGGTGGAAGGACGCGCCGGTGACGGTTGCTCCCAGCATGGCGACGCAACGGTTCCAGAGCACGAAGGCCAGGAGCGAGGCGAAGACGCCGATATAGAGCACGGCGGCAATCGAGCCTGCGTCGAGCGGGATCGTCGCGCCGCGGGCGAGCTCAGTCACCCAGAACGGCATCAGCACGAGCAAGCCCGTCACCATCGTCGCGGCGAGGAAGACGAGCGGGTCAAGCGCGGCGGGCTTGCGCCGGATCAGGACCGAGTAGAGCGCGTAGTTCGCAACCGCGATCAGGACCAGGATCTCGCCGCCGCCGAGCGAGAGATGCCCGAGGCTGCCAAGATCGCCGCGCGACACGATCCAGGTGACGCCCAGGAAGGAGAGGGCGATGCCGAACAGGGTTTTGGGCCGCACGGGCTCGACACCGAGCGCGAAGGCGGCGAGCGGCACCATCAGCGGCAAGGTCGAGTTCAGGAAGGCGACGCTGGCCGCCGGCACGGTCTGGAGGGCGAGGTAGCCCAGTGCATTGTAGCCGGCGACGCCGAAGGCTCCGCAGGCGAGAATAAGGAGAGCGTGCTGACGCAGCAGCTGCCGCTGCTCATAGGCGCGCCGCGCCACGAAAGGGGCGAGCACGACGAACGCCACGAGCCAGCGCCCGACGGCGAGCGAGACCGGCGGGAAGGTCGGCCCGAGCGCCCGGCCGAGCACGAGGTTGCCGGCCCAGAACAAGGGCGGCAGCCACAGCAGAAGCGCAGGACGCGCCCAGAGGCGAGCGGCGAGTCCCGGGACGGGATGTGTCATGCCGCACCATCGAGGCCGATGCGCAGGCGGCGGTTGTGGCGGCCCTTGTTGTCGATCTTGAGGATGCGGATCGGGCGTGACGCCCCGGTCGTGGCGAGATGGGTCCCGCCGCAGGCCTGGCGGTCGAGCCCCACGATCTCGACCACGCGGATCGTGCCGTCGGAGGCAGGAGGTGGCGCGACCGAGCGCGAGCGGATCAGGCCCGGTTCGTCGAAGGCCGCGCTTTCGGTGACGTAAGCATCGCGGACGGGCAGGTTTTGCCTGATGACGTCGTTGATCGCCGGCTCCAATGCGCGCAGGCGGTCATTGTCGGCCTCGGGCAGGTCGAAATCGATCCGGGCGCTGCCGTCCTCGTTCATCTGGACGCCGGTGACGAGCGCGCCGTTGAAGGACTGGTAGACCAGCGCGTTGACGACATGGAGGCCGGTGTGGAGCTCGCGCATGAGCTGGCGGAAGACCGGATCCACGACGGCCTCGACCGGGCCCGCGGGCAGTTCGACGGGCTCCGCCAGGATGTGCCAGAGCTTGCCTCCCTGCGCCTCGAAGCCGACGACACGGCTCTCGCCGCCGGCCCAGCGCAGGAGACCGCGATCGGGCAATTGCCCGCCACCACCCGGGTAGAACGGGCTTTCATCGAGGAGCAAACGCCCGGGCGCTGTTTCCGTCACCGCGGTGGTGAGCGTGAACATGTCCGGATTGTCGAGGCAGTAGTGGCGGGCCATGCCGTTGATATCCTGAGGCTTGAGCCGGCGACCATCGCTCCATAGCGGCAGCCGGCGGCCCGGTGTTCAGGGCAGTCTGGCAGAATCGCGGCGGGCGCTATTGGCTGGAATTGCGCGGCGGCGTTCAGCCCCGCGCCGCGCGCAGCCATTGCAGCGGCGTGATGCCGAAGCAGCGCTTGAAGTGCTTGTTGAGCGCGCTCTGGTCGCAGAAACCGGCGGCGAGGGCGGCCTCGACGATCGGCGTGCCGGCCTTGAGCTCGCGGAATGCGGCCTTGAGCCGGACCTGCGTCAGATAGGCGTGGGGCGTCAGGCCAGTCGCCCGCTTGAACAGTCCGATGAGCTGGAACGGCGTCAGGCCGACGACCGCGCCCATTTCGTCGAGTGTGAACTCTTCAGTGTAGCGCTCGTTCATCAGCGCCTGGACAACGCCCGCGAGCTCCCGGTCGCGCGGCGCGGCGGGAATGGGCTCGCCGCCGCTGCCATAGCGGCGGAACAGCACGCCGAAGCTGCTCACGAGCAGTTCATGCTCCTCCAGCGCGTCGCGGCCGTCGTCGAGCGCCTGGTGCAAGGCTAGGAAGGAGGCGACGAGGGCCTCGTCCCTGAAGGCGTTGGCGGTGAAATAGGGCGTCGCTCCGATGCCGAGCGAACGGCCCACCGCCTCGATCGCGGGCTTACTCAGATAGAGCCCGCGATAGCGCCAGCGCTTGCTCCAGCCCATGCGTCCCGAATGGGGCTCGGCCGGGTTGAACACCAGAAGCGTGGCAGCGCTCGCCTCCTCGGTCGAGCCGCGGCTCTTGAATTCCGAGCCGCCGGCCTCGGTGACCGCGACGACGAAGGCGTCATGGCTATGCGGCGCGTATTCGTGGCTGGTGAAATCGGCCGCAAGGCAGCTCAGGCCGGGAACATGGGGATCCCGCCAGTAACGTGAGCTGTTGCGCGTATCGATGCGAGCCAAACCGCCAATCTCCCAGATCGCAGCATAACCAAAGCCGGCCGCCGCCGCGACCTCTCGTTCAGCAGCCTATTGCAGCCGGGCCCGCGCGATGATCGCCGCAGCATCGACCCCGCGCGGCAGGCTGCCAAAAGCCCGGTTCGACAAGCCGTCCAGCCGCGAGGCGAGATAGGCATCGGCCACGGCGGGGATCGAGTGGCGCACCAGCAGCGAAGCCTCCATGACGGTTGCGATCATCGCCGTGACCTGGCGCGCGCGGTGCTCCAGTTCGAGCGGGTCGGAGAGTTCGACTTCCAGGGCATCGATCGCGGTGTCGAGACGATGGTCGACGCCCCGCGCCAAGGCGAGTTCATCGAGCAATGCCGCAACAGAGTCGGGCTCGCGCTGCAAGGCGCGCAGGACGTCGAGGCAGATGACATTGCCCGTACCCTCCCAGATCCCATTCAGTGGCGCCTCGCGATAGAGCCGCGCCATCGGCTGCTCCTCGATGAAGCCGTTGCCACCATGGCATTCGAGGGCTTCGGCGATGAAGGCCGGCACGCGCTTGCAGTTCCAGAATTTCGCAACCGGGGTGAGGATGCGCTCCAGGAGGCGGGCCTGTTCCGAGCCTGCTGCGCTCTCGTCCACGGCGCGGGCGAGGCGGAAGGCGATCACGGTTGCGGCTTCCGATTCGAGGCAGAGATCGGCCAGCACATTGCGCATCAATGGCTGGTCGGCGAGCACGCGCTGAAAGACCCGGCGGCCATGCGTATGGTGCAGCGTCAGGTTCAAGGCCCAGCGCATCAGCCCGGCCGAGCCGATGGCGAAGTCGAGCCGGGTCAGATGGGCCATCTCGATCGCGGCCCGGACGCCGCGCCCTTCCTCGCCGAGCAGGACGGCATAGGTATCGTCATATTCGATCTCGCTCGAAGCGTTGGAGCGGTTGCCGCATTTGTCCTTGAGCCGCTGGATGAAGAAGCGGTTGCGCGTCCCGTCCGGCAATGAGCGCGGCACGAAGAAGCAGGATGGCCCCTGCTCGGTTTGGGCGAGTGTCAGGAAGGCGTCGCTCATCGGCGCCGAACAGAACCATTTATGGCCGGTCAGCCGGTATTCGCCGCCGGTTCCGCCGCCATCGACCGGCATGGCCTGCGTCGTGTTGGCCCGCAGATCCGAGCCGCCCTGCTTCTCGGTCAGGGCCATTCCAATCGTGACGGCGGCCTTGTCCGTCGCGGGAATGGCGCGCGGATCATAGGCTTCCGCGAGAGCCTTGCCTTCCCACATCGTACGAATGGCGGGCACGAGGCGCAGGCTTGGTATCGCCGAATAGGCCATTCCGGTGGGGCAGCCGACGCCATTCTCGATTTCGTTCCAGAGATAGCTGAGCGCGGCCCTGGCGGCATGGGCGCCGGGCCGCTTGGCGGTCCAGGCGAGGGAATGCACGCCCGACCCGAAGGCTAGTCCCATCAAGGCGTGGTAGCTCGGGTGAAACTCGACGGCATCGATCCGGTGCCCGAAGCGGTCATGGCTCTTCAACGTAGGGCCGTGCTTGTTGGCGAGATGGGCATGCTCCTGAATCTCCGGGTCGCCAGCGGCGGCGCCGAGCCTTGAGGCGCGGTCTGCAACCCATCCCGCTCCTTCGCGATCGACTGCCTCGCGCAGGATCCGGTCCGCCTCGAAGAGATTGATGCCGGTCAGAGCGCCGGACTGGTTCGTGACCTCATGTGTCGTCGCCGGATAAATCCGCGCATCGATCATCGACGGCATGCCCGATCCTCCCCTTCGCTATGGATCGGGGGAGTGTAGGCCCGTGCGAGCATGGTTATTGGCTAAATTTGCAAAGAGGGGTCGCTCTTGCCGGAGCCGCGCGGCCTCAGGGGCGGCGCTTTCCGGGAGGTCGCAAAGACGTGCTCGCTCCAGGGCATCGATAAATTTGAATAAAATCTGAATTAATTCAGTTCTATCATCGTCGCGCCGACCGGCAATATGTGAACAATCGCCGGCGATCCATGATGTGGATCGCGGCCGATCAAGCTGTCAGACACTATGAGAATGGCCCGTTGGTGTTGTATCCGGTTCTGTGTTCTGTAACCTAATCTAACGATGGCGATGGTTTCCCGCTTTGCATCCCGTCGCGGCCTCAATTAGTATTGAATCTAGCGTAGGAAGCCGGTTGGCGGGGCTGGCACGATCAGGGGTCTGTATTGATGTTGAGAGGAACTGAACCTCTCCAGATTTGGGAAATCATATCCTCCCCCGCCGGGAATGCTGCGTTGCAATACGCAGCGGAAGGGGGCGCTCCTTCACTTGAGCCTTTGATCGGATTGATTGAAGAGTGGTGGGGCCAATGGCTGGACGATGATCGCGAAGATCACCTGCGGCGGCTACATGACATGGTTGCACGCCTCATGGCCGCCAATGGCTGGGAGGAGGCCGGCTTCAGGCCGGTGCGCAGCGGGCGCTTCATCACCGAGGCGATGACGTTCCGCCGGGCGGGGATGGGGCGGCTGCAATAGCGCGACAAGAGGGCCTGATAGCCCGTCAGGCCAGATAGCCCGTCACGCCAGGAGCAGGTCGTCCTGCGCGACGAGGCGCGCGATCAGGCCGCGCTGCCGGTCGAGGCAGGCCTGGAGATCGTATTTCGCCACGACCGAGTTGCGGGCCGCCTGGCGCAGCCCTGCGAAGGAGGCTTGCTTCTCAAGCGCCTCATGAATGGTCCCGGCCAGCGCCGCTTCATCGAAGAACGGCACCAGCAGGCCGTTGACCCGATCCGTGATCACCTCCTGGACCGGCGGCGTGCGCGAGCCGATGACGAGGCTGCCACAGGCCATCGCCTCCAGAACCGACCAGGACAGCACGAAGGGCGTGCTCAGATAGACATGGGCGGCCGAGACCTGGAACAGCCGGATCAGCGCCTCATAGGCGAGCCAGGGGATATGGACGATCTGTGCGCCGAGTTCGGTCTCCTCCAGCATGGCCTGGCGCCAGGGCCGCCCGTCCGGACGCGGCCGGCCGTAGCCGGGTCCGTCACCGCCCACCGCAACGAAGATCGTGTCGGGTCGTTTGCGCGCGACGAGAGCCGCTGCGCGCATGAACTGTGGATAACCGCGGTAGGGGTCGAGATCGCGGGCCGCGAAAGTCACGATCGGATCGCCACGCCGCAGCCTGCGCCCGTCGGGCAAGGTGAAGCTGGCGTCCGGATTGGGGTGGCATGCCGTCATGTCGATGCCGTCATGGCAGATCGCGATGCGCGAACGCAGGCTGCGGGGATATTGCAGCTGTTGCCAGCGCGTCGGCGCATAGGCGGCGTCGAGCGTCTCCAGCGTGACGAGCTGGGCTGCGTTGCGCATGCGGATGCGCCGGCGCTCCGCATCGGAGACCGGCGAAGACGGATCGAAGTCGAGATCCGAGCCGGCTCCGTTGTAGTAATATTCGCAATAGCCGATCAGCGGCACGCCCGGCATTGCATCCTTCGCGAAGAGCAGGCCGCCCCAGCCGATATGGCCGATGACGGCGTCGGGCGGATCGTGGCGCCGCAGCCGTGCAAGTTCGGCCGCCACGGCCTCGCCGGTCCGGACATGGTAGTCGGTTGCCGCCAGGGTGGCATGGGCCGTCGACGGCTCGCCGACGGAATAGATCACCTGCCTGAGGCCCGGGCGCTCCTGCTCGGCCCGTTCGGTGATGAGCGTGACCTCGGCGCCGTCGGCGACGAGGCGCGCGATCAGGTGAGCAAATTGACCTGATCCTGAACGATGAACGAATAAGATGTGCATGAGGCGAGCAGGACCCCTCCATAGCGCAACGCATCGCTCCACCATTGTTCCAGGCGGCGCAGCGTGTCGTGGGTGGTCTGAAGATCGGTTTCGAGGTCGATCTCCGGATTCTGGCCGAACTGGCTGGTCTCGTCGAGCAGGCGCAGCCGCTCGCAGAGAAGCTGCCCCTTGGGCGAGAGCGAGATCCGGGCGAGGCGCCGGTCGCGCGGCGAGGCGCCGCGATCGAGATAGCCGCTCTCGACCAGCTGCTTGAGATTGTAGGACGCGTTCGACCCGACATAGTGGCCCCGGTCGAGCAGGTCGCGCACCGCAATCTCGCCCGCACCGATCGTCAGCAGCACCATCACCTGTGACGGCGAGATGTCGTCGACCCCAAGTTTGGTCAATTCGAGCCGCAAATAGTCGAGGAAGCGCCGGCTGACCCGCTCGATCATGCGAGCAAGGTCGAGCTGGGAGACCAAGCCGCGCATCGGATTAGTGTCTGCGTCGCTTCGTCTGGCCGGACTCCTGTGATCGCCGTTGAAAGCCCTGCCTAGGATTTGATCGCCGCTGTGCGGTTTGGAATGCATTCCCTACTCCGCCTGATTTCAAAATGTGCAATCTGTCCCCCGAGAATCCCATCCCACCATCGAATAGCCTATACGCAAAGCACATGCCATCCAAGATGTCGCAGGTGTAAGATTTTAGCGATCTGTGGATAGATCTGAACTGTTTCGAAATTCAAACTATCGCATCTTTTTGACTTAATTGTCGGCTTTGTTCGATTGTTATGACAACCTATTCTGTCATACTCTCGACACGAGCCGAATAGCATGCTGTTAATTGTGCATGCAAACTGTCGCTTCGGTTCTAGGGCTCGCGTCCGGCCGTCGTAGATTCTCATCCGGAGATGTGAATGAAGGCTGCAACGCAGGCGCCCGACGCCTTGATCCGAGATTTGCAGCGCTCTTTTGCGGGAGGTTTGGCCTATGCCGGCTTCCTGAGCTTCTGCGTCAATATCCTGCTGCTGACCGTGCCGCTGTTCATGATCCAGGTGCAGGAACGCGTCGTGGTCAGCCGCAGCCTGGATACGCTGACCATGCTCCTGGTGATCGCGGTCGGGGCGCTCGCGCTCTATGGCACGATCGAGTTCATCCGCTCCCTGACTTTCCAGGCGATGGCGAGCATCTTCGCGCGCCGGCTCAACCTGCCGGCGCTGCAGGCGGCGGTCACCGCCTCGCTCGAGCAGGGTTCCGGCCAGTCCACGCAGGCGATCCGCGACCTCAACGACATCCGCTATTTCATTGCGAGCTCGGCGATCGCGACGCCGCTGGAGGCGGCCTGGTCGCCGATCTTCCTGGCGGTGCTGTTCATCTTCCACCCGATCTACGGCCTCGTCGGCGCCGTATCGCTCTTGATCCTGCTCATCCTCGGTGTGCTCTCCGACCTGCTGACGCGGCGCATCCTGAAGGAGGCCAACGAGGCGGGCGTCGCCAGCATTAACGAGGTCGGCGCCAGCCTGCGGCACGCCGAGACGATCGAGGCGATGGGCATGCTTCCGGCGCTGGCCAAGCGCTGGCGCGGCCAGCAATTGGCCATGATCGAGCATCTCGACCTCGGCACAAGGCGCGGCAAGTTCATCGCCGCGCTGACGCGCTCTTCGCGCATGACCATGCAGCTGGCGATCTACGCCACCGGAGCCGTGCTGATCATCCGCAACGAGGTCTCGGCAGGCACGCTGATGGCGGCGAGCATCCTGCTCGGCCGGTTGCTCGCACCCTTCGATTCGATGATCTCGGACTGGCGGCAATGGGTGCTGGCAGCCTCCGCCTGGAAACGGGTGCGCGATCTGGTGCAGTCGCGCGTCTCGCAGCGCCAGACCGTGCCGACGCCGCGGACGCAGGGCGATCTCGTCATCGACCGCGTCGTCTTCGCGCCGCAAGGCTCCGAGCAGACCGTGATCAAGAGCGTTTCCTTCACGCTCGAGCCGGGCGAGGTCCTGGGTATCGTCGGGCCGTCGGGCGCCGGCAAGTCGACCCTGGCGCGATTGCTCGTCGGCGTGCTCAAGCCGAATGTCGGCGGGGTCTATCTCGACGGCCACAATGTCTTTCTCTGGGAGCGCAGCTCCTTCGGCGACATGGTCGGCTATCTCCCGCAATCGGTCTCACTGCTGAACGGCACTATCGCCGAGAACATAGCGCGCATGCGCAATCCCGATCCGCACGCCATCCTGGAGGCCGCGCGCATCGCCGGCGTGCACGAGCTGATCGGCCGCATGCCGCTCGGCTACGACACCAATGTCAATGACGGCGATTTCAAGCTTTCGGGTGGCCAGCGCCAGCGCATCGGGCTGGCGCGCGCGCTCTACGGCTCGCCGCGCCTGGTCGTGCTCGACGAGCCCAACGCCAATCTCGATGCCGAGGGCGAGCAGAGCCTGATCCGCGCGGTCAATGCGGCGCGCGAGAGCGGCGCGATCGTGGTGCTGATCGCGCACCGGCCCTCGATCATGCAGGTGGTCGACAAGATCCTGGTGCTGCGCGAGGGCCGCATCAACCAGTTCGGTCCGCGTTCCGCGATCGCCGGCATGATCACGCCCAGTGGCCTGGTCGAGATGGAGCCGGCCAAGCAAGCCGAGCAGCCCAAGCCAGTGCGCGAGGTGACGGCATGAGCGGGCTTCCGATGCTGAAAGAGCCTGGCCGGTCGCTCGTTCCGTTCTCGCAAGCCGAGGAGCCGGACGATGAGCGCGTGCCGACGCTGCGCAGCCTCATCCTCGCTGGGGTGGCGGCAATCGCTGTCGGCTTCGGCGGTTTCAGCGCCTGGGCGCTGACCGCCCATCTCGACAACGCCGCGGTCGCAGCCGGCACCGTCATCGTCGACAGCAAGCGCAAGACGGTGAGCCATCTCGAGGGCGGCGTCCTCAAGATGCTGCTCAAGGGCGAAGGCGATCGCGTCACCCAGGGCGAGCCGCTGCTACGTCTGGAGGATGCCCGCGCCAAGGCCGAGTTGCAGCAGCTCCAGGGCAAGCGGGTCGGTTTCGAGGCCAAGCTCGCCCGGCTCAAGGCGGAACAGACGGGTACCGCCGAAATCGATTTTCCCGACGATATCGATAGGGCGCAAACGCCGATCGCGCGCGAGGTCATGGTGGCCGAGCGCACGCTGTTTCGCGCCCGTGCGCAGGTCTATGACGGAAAGATTCGCATCCAGCAGCGCGTCATCGAGCAGTATCAGGCCGAATCCGAGGCGCTTCAGGCCCAGATCGACGCAACGCGCTATCAACGCACGCTGATCGACGAAGAGACGCGCGTCGTCGGCGAGCTCTATGAGAAGCGCTACGCCAAGCGCACCCAGCTCGTCGATCTCCAGACCAAGCAGAGCGAGTTGACCGGGCGCGCCGGCGAGATGGCGGCGCGCAAGGCCAAGGCCGAGCAAGCGGTGGCCGGCGCCAATCTCGAGATCCTCTCGATTGGGCTCGATCGCCAGAGCGAGATCGCCAAGGATCTGCAGGATACTCAATTGTCGCTGTCGGAAGTGGTCGAGCGGATCATCCAGGCGCAGGATATCCTGCGGCGTCTCGTCGTCCTCTCGCCGCAGGAGGGCATCGTCGCCAATATCCGGATGCGCACCGCCGGCAGCGCCATCGCTGCGGGCGAGGCCATTCTCGACATCGTGCCCGAGCATGAGCCGCTGATCGTCGAGGCCAAGGTCGATCCGCGCGACATCGATGTCGTGCGGATGGGGGCCGAAACCCGTATCCGGCTCACGGCCTTCAACGCCCGGCTGCTGCCGCCCCTGCTGGCAACGGTCAACTATGTTGCCGCCGATCAGCTCGTCGACGACAAGACCGGCGCGGCCTACTTCATCGTGCGCGCCGAGATCAGGCCCGAAAGCCTCGCCGAAAATAAAATCTCGCTGCAGGCCGGCATGGCGGCCGAGGTGCTGATCGTCAACGGCTCGCGCCGCGCGGTCGACTATCTGCTTTCGCCCATCACCGACAGCTTCCATCGGGCCTTCCGAGAGGACTAATTTCTTCAGCGAAAACAATGGCTTGGATGGTATTTGTTGGATATTTCGCGAATTTTAGAAGATTGCTACGGATATATCGTTTCGAATTTCGAGATTATTTTGGAGCGTTTTCCAGATTAAATCGCGATACTTAAAGTATAAATCTTGCTGCATCGCAAAATGGTCACAATAAAATGCTTGCTGCGCTGCACATATTGGCTAGTCTCTGTCTTGTCGAGCGATGGCGTGCTTCTTTAGCGTCCATCGGAACGGCACCGAAACCCAGGGGGCGCTGCGGCTTGGTTCCGTAGACCTGGCGGTGCTTTCAGATCGCCTAGGAGGTGACTAATGGCCACGATAGAAGGAAGTGCATTCGACGACTTTTTGATAGGCAGCCGGTTTAGCGACGTCATTCATGGCGCCGCCGGGCATGACCTCATTCACGGTGGCGGCGGAGACGATTTTCTCTTCGGCGACAGCGGCAATGACGTGATCTTCGGTGATACCGGCGATGACGCCATCTTCGGCGGCAGCGGTCACGATGTCCTCTTTGGCGGGCATGGCGACGACTTCCTGTCCGGCGATGCGGGCAATGACGCCCTGTTCGGCGATGACGGCTCCGATTTCCTGAGCGGTGGAGCCGGCGACGACATCCTGGATGGGGGCGCGGGGGACGACATCCTGCAGGGCGGCGCCGGCAATGACATCCTGCTCGGCGGCGCCGGCAACGATATCCTGCAAGGTGGTGCCGGCAACGACCTGCTCCTCGGCGGTGCAGGTAACGACCTTCTGCAGGGCGGTGCGGGCAATGACGTGCTCATTGGCGGCGCCGGCAATGACATCCTGCAAGGTGGGGCGGGTGATGACCTGCTGTTCGGCGGCGCGGGCGACGACATCCTTTCGGGTGGCGCTGGCCATGACGTCTTCGTCTTCGCCGGTGGCGGCGGCAACGATGTCGTGCTCGATTTCCAGGCCGGCTCGGACATGCTGCAGATTGCCTCGGACATCAACGGCACGGGCGTTCACTCCGCCGAGGATGTGGCGGCGCGTGCGACGACGGTTGGCGGCAACGCCATCATCGATCTCGGCCATGGCGATACGCTGACCCTCGTCGGCGTCACGGCCGAAGACGTCCAGAGCGATCCACACGCTTACTTCTCGGTCGCCTGACGAAACTGCGACGCCGGCCTCACCGGCCGGCGTCGCGCCCAGCTCAGTCGGATGTCGCCTCATGCTCACACTTGCGCCCGCCCAAGCGGTGGACACTGCATCAACGCATCTCGACCTGTTCCGGCTCAGCGGATCGGTCTTCCTGTTGTCGTGGACGCTCGATGCGCCGTCTTTCGGCCGTCCCGGCGTCTCGCTGGTCGGTGGTGGCAGGCGCCTGGCCTCTGCTGCGGTCACGCTCGGTTTGAGTGACGGCCGCGAGCGCGTCGTCGTCGCTTTCCGCCATGGCGGGCATGACGGCATCGTCGCGACGCTTTCAGATCAAGGCACGGCCGGCGACATCACCGCGCGGTTCGATCCGGCCCTGGTCCATGGCATGACCGAGCCTCAAGAGATTCTGCGCGACCTGACGCCGAAGGCGAGGCTGGCGCTTGCAAGCGCGCTTGTCGGTCCCTGGCCGTCATTGTTCGGCCTGTCCACGACGGCGAGCTATCTCTCGTTCCTGCGCCAGTTCCTGCTCTGCCTTTCGCCCAAGCCCGCACCGGCCTTGCCCGTGGCCGTGCTGGTCGAGGGCAAGATCCTTGTCGAAACCTCGGTGCAAGGCGGGCTCAGCCCGATCAAATCCATCCACCGGCTCGACAGCGCGGGCCTCAACCGCCTCGACGCCCGGCCACGCCTGGGGGCCATCGACCGGGCGGGGCAGCGTGCCTTGCATTTCATCCTGGATGAGGGGCCGGCGCGCAGCGCTGGTCTGCTCCTTCTCCAGGGCGAGACCGGTTTCGTCATTCGTGCCTTGCCGGCCCGCCAGGCGGCCCCGTCGCTCGGCCGATGGTGGGCCGGCAAGTCCAGCACGCGCGACGGATTGCGCAACTGGATCGTCGAGCAGCTCTCCGGGCTATCGGAGCAGGGCAGGCTGCTCGCAATCGAGATGCAGCGGCGCTCGCCGCTCGCGGTGCAGAATGTCCGCCGCAGCGACGACCTGCCTTCGGCGGAGCTCGATATCGCGCTGTGCAATGCCGGCGGCCTGCTGCTGGGTGGCTGGTTCCGCGATCCCGACGGCCTGCTCGATCAGATGCTGCTTCATCGCGGCGAGGGGGCCGCGACCCCGATCCTTGACCGCCTGGAGCGCTTTCCGGCGCTGTTGGCGGGAAGCCCCGGCAATGAGCCTCGTGCCGCGACGGGGTTTGCCGCCCTCGTTCCCGGTTACGCGGCCGGCGCGCCGGTTCTGCAGCCGCGCTGCGAATTGAAGCTGAAATCCGGCACGTCGCTGTTCCTGCGTCCGGCCCTCCAGCCGGCCGATGCTGTTTCCGTCCGCGCCCGGGCGCTCGCCGCGATCCCGCCTCAGCATCTGACGGCCGAGATCATGGAGCGGACGCTGGCCCCGATGCTTGCCGCCTGCCAGGCGCAGCTGCGCGAGGATCGGCCGGAGCCGCGCATCAAGCGTTTCGGTAAGGCCCCGGCGCGTCCAGCCGCTTCGGTCGTGATTCCGCTCTATCGCGCCTACGAGTTCCTGCGCGTCCAGATTCCGGCCTTCGCCGGGGATTCCTGGTTCGCTGACAAAGCCGAGCTGATCTATGTGCTCGACTCGCCCGAGCATGAAGCCGAGGTCGCGCATCTCCTGGGCGGGCTTTACCTGGCTTATGGCCTGCCGATGCAGCTCGTCGTGATGGGCCGCAATGGCGGCTTCTCGGCCGCCTGCAACGCAGGCGCGAACCTGGCGCGCGGCGAGGCACTGGCGCTGGTCAATTCCGATGTGATCCCGGCCCGCGACGGCTGGCTGCCGGCGCTGATCCGCAAGCTCGACCGGCGCAATCGCGTCGGCGCCGTGGGGCCAAAGCTGCTCTACGACGACGGCTCGCTGCAGCATGCGGGGCTCTACTTCAAGCGCGACAGCAAAGGCTGCTGGCTCAACCATCATTACTTCAAAGGCATGCCGGGCCATTACGCTCCGGCGAATGTCGAGCGGCCGGTGCCGGGCGTCACCGGTGCGTGCATCGTCATGTCCCGGGCGCTGTTCACCGAGATCGGCGGCTTCGACGACGCGTATGTCATCGGCGATTACGAGGACAGCGATCTTTGCCTGAAGATAAGGCGCGCCGGCTTCAACATCGTCTATGCGCCCAGCGTGGCGCTCTACCATCTCGAGCGGCAGTCGATCTCGAAGAGCCTCGACTACACGCGCGGCGTTGCCTCGCAGCATAATTCCTGGCTCCAGACCCGGCGCTGGGACGCGCAGATCGAATTGCTGATGGGCGAGATCGACGCCCCGGCCTTGGCGCGCAAGCCGTCCCTGCGCGAGCCCGACATCCTTCCCCGCGCCAATCTCAGGAGAGCGACAGCAGCATGATGGCGACACTGGCCTTGAGACCCATTGCGCCCGAACCGGCGCTTCCCAGCTGCCCGGTCGGGCCGGAGTTCGACTGGCTGCTGGCCTCGGTCCAGACCAACCGCTTCCTGCCGCATCCGCCGCCGGACAGTATTTTTGTCGGCGATGGCGATTATCGTACGATCGGCGCGGAATTCCTCGGTCATTTCGTCCGTCTGGGCCGGTTGTCGCCGACGGAACGCGTCTTCGACATCGGCTGCGGCATCGGCCGCATGGCGGTGCCTCTGACGCAATATCTCGACCCCGAGCGCGGCAGCTATGACGGTGTCGACCCCGTCATGGACGGCATCCTGTGGTGCGCCCAGACGATCACGCCGGCCTATCCGCGCTTCCGCTTCCAGCGGCTCGACATCGCCCATCCGCTCTACAACCCGCAAGGCTCGCTGCCGGGCACGGAGGTGCAGTTCGGCTTCGCCAATGGCAGCTTCGATTTCATCACGATGGTGTCGGTCGCCACCCATCTGCCGCCCGACGAGCTGGTGGTCTATGTCAACGAGGCCTCGCGGCTGCTGGCTCCCGGTGGCCGGCTCTTCCTGACCGCCTTCGCGCTCGACGGCCAGAGCACGGGGCAGGAGCGCCTGAAGTTCAAGCGCTGGCAGGACGGGCCGGGCTGGTACGCGATCGAGGAGGCGCCGCTGGCAGCTGCCGGCATCGACGCGGACTTCCTGCTCGAAACGACGCAGAATGCCGGCCTGGCCGTCTCCAGCCTGAGCCGCGGCCATTGGCGCGGGATCAGCGCGGCGCATTACCAGGACCTGCTGATCGCCATCAAGCCGGAGCGTGGCCCGGAGCACAACCTATGACGCGCCGCATCCTCGTCGTCGCGCATAATCATCCGGACCTGCATCCCGGCGGGACCGAGATCTTCGCTCATGACCTCGCCCAGAGCTATCGCGAGCAGGGCTGCGAGGTGCTGTTCCTGGGCGCCACCAACAGCATTCACCGGCAGCCCCATCCCGGCACCGCCCTCCAGGCGACCGGCGAAGGCGGCGACGTGCTGCTCTGGAGCGGCCATTTCGACCGCTTTCATCTCAGCCAGATCGACCATTACGGCACGCTGCAGGATCTTGCGACGCTGCTGCAGGAATTCCGGCCGGACGTCATCCACATCCACCATCTCGTCCTGATCGGTGCGGAGTTCCTGCCGCTGGCGCGCCGGCTGCTGCCGAACGCGACGATCGTGATGACGCTGCACGACTATTATCCGATCTGCCACCATGACGGGCTGATGGTGCGGCCGACCGACAAGCAGCGCTGTTCCGGCGCTTCGCCGACGGCCTGCCATGGCTGCTTCCCCGAGATCGGCTCGGATCGCTTCCTGCTGCGTGAGCGCTTCCTCAAGACGCATCTGGCCGCGGTCGATCGCTTCGTCGCGCCGAGCCATTTCCTGCGCCAGCGCTATCTTGACTGGGGACTGCCCGGCGAGAAGATCGAGGTCATCGCCAATGCCCGGCCGGCGCAGGACGCGGTTGCGCACCGCCCGACGCAGGGACGCAGGACGAGCTTCGGCTATTTCGGCAACATCAATCCCTGGAAGGGGGCCTTGCCCCTGCTGCAGGCGGCGAAGCTGATGAAGGCCGCCGGCGAAACCGGTTTCGAACTGCGCATCCATGGCGGCGCGCCGTTCCAGACCGAAGCCTTCACCACCGCTTTCAGCCAGGCGCTGGCGGCAGCCGGCGGCGTGGTGACCCATTGCGGTCCCTATCGCCGCGAGGACGTGCCGGCCCTGATGAGCGAGATCGACTGGGTGGTGATGCCCTCGATCTGGTGGGAGAACGCGCCGCTCGTCATCCAGGAGGCGTTCCAGCATCGTCGCCCGGTGATCACGAGTGGCATCGGCGGCATGGCCGAGATGGTGCGCGACGGCGTCGACGGCCTGCATGCGCGGCCGGGCGACCCGGCGCATCTTGCCCGCATTTTGCGCCGCGCGATCGAGGAAGACGGGCTCTGGCAACGCCTCGTCGAGGGCATCGCGCCGCAGCCCGGCATGGCCGATTGCGCGCTGACGCATCTTGGTCTGTTCGACAGGCTCAAGCTCCCGGTGGCGGCATGACGATGGCGCAGAACCAGGACGACACGACCCGCATGCCCAATGTCACGCCGGCCCGCCTGAACGGCCGTGTCGATGCGCTCGACGGCAACCGGCTGCATGGCTGGATCTGGGACGAGGCGCGCCCCGAGGAGCGTCTGACGGTCAAGCTGCTGCGCGATGGCGCGCCGGTCCAGGAGGCGACGGCCGATCAGGCTCGGATCGATTTGCGCCGCAACGGCATCGGTGACGGCAAGCACGCCTTCGCCATGGAACTCGACGATGCCGTCGCCGCGGCGCGCGATCACCTGACCATTGTCGGCGTCTCGCCGAGCACCGGCGCGGAGCTCGAACTCAGATTGCCACCGCCGGCGGAGCTTGCGGCGGAGGCGGCGATCGCGGTGCCGCTGGCCCGTTTCTTCGATCGCGTCGAGGCTTTGATCGCGCTGAACCGGCGCACGCAGATCGCGCAGAAGGAGCTTGGCGAAAAGCTCGACCAGATTGCCCTGCGCCTGAACGAGGACCGCGCCCCGGCGCGGGATACCGAGGCGGAGGCGGTGCGGGAGGATCATATCACCCGGCGTCTCGCCGAACTCGACATCTTCCAGCTGCGCTTCGACGCAACCTTGGCGAGCTTCGACGAGCGGCTGGTCACCATCCGCAAGGAAGCGCGTGCTCCGCTGCGGCAGGTCACTGTCATTCTCGGCTTTCTGTCGGGGCTTGCCGCTCTCCTGTCCTTTGTCACGCTCGCCGTGACGCTGGTTGATCGGTGATGTCCATGAGCGAAGTCATCGTTCCCGAACGAACGCGCCTCAGTCCCGCTCCAACCGTCGCCTGGACGCCGCTGGGCGAGAACGCGATCCTGATCATGAGCGCTTGCGACGCGATACCGGGCAAGGTTCCGGTCGCCGTCGACGGCAATCCACGCAACAAGGTCGAGACCATGGCGCTGACCTGGCGCCGGCCCCAGGCCGAGCCCGCCATGGCGGTGGGCTTCCTGTGCCTGGCGCCCGCGCCGTCAGCCGACCGCGCCGAACCGGGCGCCATCCTGCTTGGGCGCCCGGGTCGGCCGCTGCGCCTGATCCTGTCGCCGAAGCCACTGCCGCTGCAGGCCTTCCTGGCCGCGCTGGCGGAGGAGGCGGGCCAGTCCTTCCCGACCGTGGTCGATGGCTTGCTGGAGATCCTGCTGGCGGGCAAATCCAACCCGCGCCGCCTGCGCGCGGTCGGGATGCTGCTGCAATCGATCGCCAAGCCCGGCGGTTTCGTCGAAGTGATGGGCGCGCTCGACGAGGGCGTCTTCCTTCAGGGCTGGAGTTCGAACTTCGCCCCCGGGCGCACCAAGCTGCTGATCGCCAATGGCGGCCTCACGCCGGCGGCGCTGGAGGCCGGCACCTTCGAGCGTGACGATCTCGGCGAGGGTGCGCGTGGCTTCTTCGGCATGTTGGAGGATTGCGCCATCCGCCATCCCAGCGAGATCGAGCGCCTGTTCTTCCGCGGCACCGATGGCTGGCGCGCGCTTGAAGTCTATGAGCGCTATGTCCTGCTCGAACCGATCACCGTTCCCGGCCATCTGCGGGATGGCCTGCAGCGCGGCACGGCCCCGCAGGCGACGATCGACAAGCTGCGCCGTGCTTCGCAGCGCTTCGACGGCCGCGACACGGTCTGCCTGCTGGACGTACCCGTGCGCGCCGGCATCGACAGCGCCACCATCATCGAGAGCGCCGGCGTCTTGATCATCGGCTGGCTGTTCGATCCGGAGCGCAAGGTCAGTGCGGTCACCTTGCGCAGCGGCGCGCAATCCTGCGTCATCGACCGGCTCTGGACGCGCGTGACGCGGCCCGACGTCTCGGCGGCCTTCATGGAGGACCCGCGTTTCGGCCCCGCTCTCGCCGCGCGCCGCAGCAGCCACGGCTTCATCGTCTTTGCGCCGAAACTGATCCCGGAGCCCGGACAGCCGCTCTATCTGGAGTTCGAGATCGAAAGCTCCGGCCCGGCCTTCCTGCCGCTGGAGCCTGGCCGCGGCCAGGCGCGCCCGACGCTGGAGCGCATCTTCGGCCTGCTCGATCCGCGCTCCTCGACGGCAAACCTCGTGGTCGAGCGTCAGGTCGCCCCGGCCCTGCAGGCGGCCGAGATCGCGCCGCCGCGCGTGGTCGAGACCTTCGATGTCGGCGCCTTCGACCCGGAGGCGCCGCTCGGCCTGGTGATCGGGCTCGATCATCGTCATCGCGAACTCTCCGCCTTGTTCGCGTTGCTCGCGATCGATCCCGAGATCCGCCCGATTCCGATCGTGCTGGCGGCGCCGGGCGAGAGTTTCGACAAGATCGGCGCGGAGGCGCGGCGTCTGGCGCGGTTCTACGGGCTCTCCGTCAGGCTCGTCCTGGTCGAGGGCGTCGAGGATGCCTGCGACGCGCTGGAGGCTGGCGTGCGCGCCTGCCGTTTCCAGACCGTGGCCCTGCTCTCGGGCGCCGCGCAGATCAGGATGCCAGGCTGGCTCGGCCGGCTCGAGCGCGCCTTCCGCGGGCGAGGGGGCCAATGCGTTGCGAGCCCAACCCTGCTTTTCGAGGATAATTCGATCCGCTGGGCCGGAGCCTGGCTCGACGGCGAGGGGGCGAACCGGCGCGTCTCCAACCGCTATGTCGGCTATCCCTTGGAGGCTATCGGCAATCTCGGGCCGATGGAGGTCGCGGCCGGGGCGACGGAATGCTGCGTCCTGTCGCGCGCCGCTTTCATCGAAGCCGGCGGCTTCGCGCGCAACTACTTCACCACCGGCGAGAAGGGGCTCGATCTCTGCCTCAAGCTCAGGATGGGCGGCGCGCCGTCGCTCTGGGTGCCCGAGGTCGAGGTCTATGTCGTCGACGACGGCGAAATGGCGCGGCCCCATATCGGGGCGCTGGCGCAGCTCGCGGACCGGACCAGTTTCGACCGCCGCTGGGCGCTCGCAATCTCGAACATGAGAGGATGAAGATGCGGGTTCTTGTTGTGTCCCATGCGCACCCGTCGTTTTCGCTCGGAGGCGCCGAGATCGCGTCCTACAACCTGCATAAGGGCCTGCAGGCCCATGAGGGCGTCGATACGCATTATCTCGCCCGCGTCGGCGCGCCCACGCCGCGCCATGCCGGTACCGCGCTGATGAGCCTGCGCCAGCAAGGCGGCGAACTGCTCTATTATGCCGAGGATTACGACCACTTCCTGATCTCGAACCGCGCCACGGAGGAGATCGAGCGCGATTTCGTCCGGGCCTTGCGCGACCTCAAACCTGATGTGGTGCATTTTCACCATTTCATCGGGCTCGGGCTCGAATGCATCTTCGCCGTGCGCGACACGCTGCCCGACGCGCTGATCGTGGTGACATTCCACGAATATCTCTCGATCTGCCACCATCACGGCCAGATGGTGAAGACCGGTGCCTTCAAGCTCTGCTACCGGGCCTCGCCGACGGATTGCAACGCCTGTTTCCCTGATATCTCGCCGGCCCGCTTCCTGGCGCGGGAGACCTTCATCAAAGGCGTGCTCGGCCTCGCCGACCACTACATCTCGCCGAGCCGCTTCCTCGCCAAGCGCTACCAGGATTGGGGACTGCCGGAGGAGCGCTTCTCGGTGATCGAGAACGGGATCGACGTGCCCGAGGTCGCGCCGCCGCGCCCGCTGCCGGAACCGACGGCGCGGCGTTCGCGCTTTGCCTATTTCGGACAGCTCACGCCCTATAAGGGCGCCGATGTGCTGATCGACGCCGTGACGCGCATTCCCGATGCGGTCTGGGGCGAGGATTCGATCCTGCTGGTCTATGGCGGCAATCTCGAGCGCCAGCCGCAGGCCTATCAGGACAAGTTCGCCAAGCTCGTCGAGAGCGCCGGCCGGCGCGTGCGCTTCTGCGGCGCCTTCCAGAACCATGAGATGCCGAACCTGATGCGCTCGGTCGACTGGGTGGTGATGCCCTCGGTCTGGTGGGAGAACTCGCCGATCGTCATCCAGGAAGCCTTCTTCCACGGCCGGCCGATCCTCTCCAGCAATCTCGGCGGCATGGCCGAGAAGATCACCGATGAGGTCAGCGGCCTGCATTTCCGCTCCGGCAGCCCAGAGGATCTCGTCGACTGCATGACCCGGGCGCTGAGCGAGCCGGATCTGTGGTCACGGTTGCGCGGCGGCATCACCCCGCCGCTCAACCATGTCGAATGCGCCGCGACCCATGTCTCGCTCTACCAGCGTCTGATCGCGGAGCGAGGCATGCCTATGCCGGCAAGCCGCACGGCGACGCCAATGATCGCCTGATGCCAAGCGGACAGAACAAGGGAAAAGCAAAGATGGCCCGCATCCTCGTTATCAGCCCATCCGGGGAGGTTTACGACCACGATAATGTGCGCTGGTACGACCACAGTCAGCTCGCCAGCCACATCAACCACTATCACAATATCGGCGACGCCTTCGTCTTCGATTCCTCGCTGAAGCTGTTGAACTTCGAGCAGCTCGACGCGTTGCCGATCAGCCATGTCGACCCGGCGGCGATCGACCGCCTGAATGCCGAATACGACTACGTCTTCCTGCGCGGCTCCAACTATGTCCATGCCGAAATGGACTGGGAACAGACGGCTCACGTTCTGCGCCGGCTCAAGATCCCGGTGATCGCCTTCGGCATCGGCGCGCAGGCGCCCGTCAGCGGCAAGCTCGAGCTGAGCCAGGATACCAAGACCGTGCTGCGCTTGATCGCGGATTCCACCGTCTCGCTTGGCGTGCGCGGCACCTATTCGGCCGAGGTGCTCAACGAGCTCGGCATCAAGAATGTCCGCATCATCGGCTGCCCGACGGCATTCCGCGCCAACAACCCCAATCTCGCGATCCGCCTGCCGGCGCTTGACCAGGTCAAGACGGTCGGGGTGACGATGCGGCGCGAGGTCTCCAGGGACTATGCCCAGGACATCCAGCGCTACCTCACCTTCCATCGCGATCTGGTCAAGGCGATGGCCGAGCGCTTCGACGTGACCCTGATGGCCCAGGGTGAGGTCGAGGAAAAGAAGCTCGCGCTCGGCACGCCCGAGCAGAAGGAGGAGGCGATCGCCGCGCTGCGTGAGAATGGCTGGGCGAGTGAATGGTTCCTCGATGAGGAGATGGAGCAGCTCTATCGCAGCCGGATGTTCTATTCCGACGTGGTCGCCGAGTATGAGCAGCTCGTGCGCGGGCTCGACCTCGTGCTCGGCTATCGCCTGCACGGCAATCTGATGGCGCTCGCCAATGGCACGCCGTCGATTTACTTCACCTATGACAGCCGCACCGTCGAATTCGCGGAAACCTTCAAGATCCCGAGCTTCGACGTCTTCTCCGGGCAGGAGTTCCGCCTGGAGGCGTATTGGGAGCAGGCGCGCTTCGACCGCTTCAACGCCAACTACACCCAGGTCTACGGCGCGATGCGCGACTTTCTGGTCGAGAACCGCGTCGACAACAAGATGCTTGGGCAGCCGGCCGCTGCCGAGCCGGAGCGCAAGGTCGCATGATGAGGCGATGTCGCGCCAAGCTCGCGGGTTCGCTGGCGGCGCTGCTGCTGGCAGTGCCCTCCGCCTTGTCCGCCCAAGTGCCTGGCTACCGCGTCGAGATCGCGCCCGGCGCGCAGGAGGAGACCGTCTTCGACTGGGCCCGTCAGCGCTGCGAGCAATGGGACATCCCCGACGCGCCGCTGCGGGCCTATCGTGACGACCGCGGCGAGGTCGTCGCCTTTGCCAGCCACCATCGCAGCCGCGCCATGATCGGCCGCGGGCTCGACCGGGTCGCCTCGTCCTGCGCCATCTCCTTCCAGGCCAAGCGCAGCGCCAACCCCGGCGATTTCAGCGATTTCAGCTGGATCGGCGCGACCTGGACCGGCAATGGCCGTGACGTCTTCGCGCTGATGCATGACGAGTATCACGCCAATGAGCATCCCGGCGCCTGTCGCTTCAAGGAGGCGATGAGCTGCTGGTACAATGTCGTGACCGCCGCTCGCTCGCACGATGGCGGGCGCAGCTTCGCGCCCGATCAGCCGCCGACGGTGGTCGCGGCCCCGACCTTTCGGCAGGATGTCGGGCAGGGGCGCCATCGCGGCTTCTTCAACCCCTCCAACATCGTCCAGCGTGACGGCGCCTGGTATGTGCTGATCGCGACGACGGGCGGCGAGGGGCAGAAGCCCGGCGTCTGCCTGTTCAAGACGACGACTATCGAGGATGCGACCAGCTGGCGGGCCTATGACGGCGCGGATTTCACCCTGCGCGCGGTCGATCCCTATCGCGGGGACCTGTCGCAGGCGAAACCCTGCCAGCCCCTTAAGGAATTGCCGACGACGGTCGGCTCGGTGACGCGGCACGAGGCAAGCGGGCGCTGGCTCGCGATCTTCCATCTCGGCCCCGACCCGGCCAAGGGCGTCGTCGGCGGGCGCGTCGCCTATAGCTGGTCGAGCGACCTGCTGAATTGGACGCCGCTGCAGACGCTCACCACGCATCCGACGATGTGGAGCAAGGATTGTAGCGACCAGCAGCGCTACGCCTATGGCGCGATCGCCGACCCGGCCTCGCCCTCACGCAATTTCGAAACGACCGGCGACGAGGCCTTCCTGTTCATGACGAAGCTACATGTCTCCGGCTGCAAGATCGGGCCGGAGCGGGACCTCGTCCGGATCAAGGTCCGGATCGTGAAGGAGACACCATGAACGCGCCCGTCCTCAACCTCACTGCTGCCAGCTCGACAGGGCAGGCCATGAAGATCCTGCGCGCAACGACGAACGAGATCGTCGTCTCGGTTGCTCGCCGGCCGGAGGGCGGCTGGCCGGACCTGCGCCTTCTGCTCGATGGGCAGGACTACGCCACGATTCATCCAGGCTCCCTGGTGCCCGGCGATGCGACCGTCGCCGAGCTCACCATACCGCTGCCGCGCCTGCCCGACGGGCGCCCGCATGCGGTCGCGGTGATGGATGCGGCGACGGGAGCGCTCGCCCCGGGCTCGTATCTGAGGCCTGTCGCGACCACGAAGGCGCTCAGGGCACTGGTGATCTACCCGGCGGGCGAGGTCTACGACCATGACAAGGTGCGCTGGTACCGCGCGCCGATGGAGAAGCTGCTCTCCGACTATTTCAACATCGGCGACATGATCGTCTACGATTCGACGCTGAAGCTCCTGCGCTACGCGCATCTCGAGCCGATGAAGATCATGAACCCGACCGAGGCCGATATCGAGCGCTACGCCAGCGAGTTCGACTATGTCTTCGTGCGCGGCTCGAACTTCATCCATGAGAAGATGGAGTGGTTCCGCGCCGTCGAGGTGCTGGAGCGCGTCAAGCTGCCGGTCTACGCCATCGGCGTTGGCGCGCAGGCGAGCCTGAACCGCGCGATCGAGCTCTCCGAGGGCTCGAAGCGGTTCTGGAGCATCGTCGGGGATCGCTGCGCCGCCATCGGCGTGCGCGGCGCCTTCAGCGCCGAGACCCTGCGGCATAACGGCGTCAGGAATGTCGAGGTCGTCGGCTGCCCCTCGATCTTCCGCACCCGCAACCGCGACCTCGCCATCAAGATTCCCGACCAGCGCGAGATCCGTAAAGTGGCCTTCAGCCTGCGCCGCGAGTTCGACGCGAGCTACACGGCCAATCCCGAGACCTATATCCGCAACCAGCGCCAGGCCCTGCTCAAGGTCGACAGCCAGAGCGAGATGGTGATGTCCTCGCATGGCGAGCAGGAGGAGAAGGCCTTCTTCCTGCGCGACGATGCCGCCAAGGAGAAGGCTGTCGCCGAATTCGTCCATTCCGGCTGGTGGGACGGGCCGAACGATGCGCGCATGCGCGAGATCTACGAGAAGAAGCTGTTCAGCTTCTTCGATGTCGAGCGCTACGACGAATTCGCCCGCGGCCTCGACCTCGCGGTCGGCTACCGCGTCCATGGCGTTCTGCCGGCGGTGGCGCATGGCGTGCCCGGCGTGCTCGTCGCCTATGACACGCGCAGCCAGGAACTGGCGGAGACGCTGAAGATCCCTGTCGTGCCGGAAGCGGCGCTGGCGGAGGGCGGCTGGCGCGCCGTCTACCAGGAGGCGGCGCTGAACGCGCTCTCGAAATCCTATGCCCAATCCTATGACCGCATGCGGAATTTCCTGGTGGCGAACGGCGTGCCGCACCGGATGTGAGCAGGCAGGGCGGCCGGCTCCTACCGGTGCCCTTCCGATGGGTTTTCTAGAGGGGGCCCGCGGCGGCGACGCCGGCGGTCCGTAGCGGCAGGAGCATACCGATGAAGATCGAATACGACGCAGGCACCGCGCTCTCGATCATGCGCGGCAATTCCGCCCGCGGCTGGACCTCGGGCAAGGCCGAGCGGATGGCGAAAACCCGGCTGACCACTGGCGATTTCATCCAGATCGAGCACAAGCCGAAATTCCAGATCGATCCGTCCTGGCCGATCTTCACCATGGGCTCCTGCTTCGCGCGCGAGGTCGAGAATGTCCTGATGATGCGCGGCCTGTCGCTGGTCACCAGGGGCCATGGCGTGCCGGCCGAGCATTTCGAGACCTGGGACGCCACGACCGGACGTGGCGGCGGGGCCGCGGGCGGCGAGTTGAGCCGGGGCGCGCTGAACAAATATTCGGTGCGCTCGATGACGCATGAATTGAAGCGCGTGCTGCTCGACGAGAGCTACCCGCATGACGGCTTGATCGAACTCGCGCCGGACCAGTGGTTCGATCCGCATGCCAGCGGCCTGCGCCTGCTCGACCGCGAGACCGCCTTCGCCAACCGCAAGCGCTTGAGCGCCGCGACCGCGACGATCAAGCAGGCGCGCATCTGCTTCTTCACCCTGGGCCTGACCGAGACCTGGCTCGATGCGGAGACCGGGCTTGCAATGAACGCCCATCCCGGCCCGGCCTGGCTCGCGCGTATGCCGGAGCGCTTCCGCTTCATCGACTACGGCTATGAGGCGACGCTCGCCGACATGCTGCAGATCATTGCGATGATCCGCGAGCATTGCCATCCGGAGATGCGCTTCGTCGTCACCGTCTCGCCGGTGCCGCTGGGCGCGACCTTCAAGGACGCCGATGTCATCGTCGCCAATAGCGGCTCGAAATCGGTGCTGCGGGCGGTCGCCGAAGAGCTCTTCCGGCGCTTCGACTTCGTCGACTACTTCCCGAGCTACGAGATCGTGCTCAACTCGCCGCGCGCTCTGGCCTTCCAGGAAGACCAGCTCCATGTCGCGCGCGACATGGTCTCCTGCGTGATGAGCCATTTCGAGCGCAGCTATCTCAGCGGCGAGGTGGCGCGCTCGGAAGCGGCTTAATTAGACTCAGAACCACCGCGGTCATCCTGGCCGAAGCGAAGCGGAGCGCCGGGATCCATCATAGAGCGCTGAGCCCTACGATGGATCCCGGAGTTGTGTCCTTAGGCCGGCCGCAGGCCGCGCTGCCAGTGCTGCTCGACGAGTTGACCGCAATGCGCGTCGCCTGATATCTATCTTTGGTAGATATCGAAGGATCGCGCGATGTCGACTGCAGCCGAAAAACCCACTGCGAAGCTGTTCATGCATGGTCGCAGCCAGGCGGTACGTCTGCCCAAGGAGTTCCGCTTCGAGGGCAAGGAGGTTCGCGTCAGCAAGGTCGGCGACAAGGTGATCCTTGAGCCTATGGAGAAGCCGCCGATCGACCTCGACCGGTTCTGGGCGGAGCTCGACGCGATGGGCGCGAAGGACTTCCTGCCCGAGGGCATCCCGGAGGATGCGCCTGTTGATCCCGATCCGCGCGTGTTCTTCGACGGATGATCTGCCTCGACACCAACATCGTCATCTGGATCGTCAATGGCCGCAGCTCGGCGCTGCGCCACCGGCTTGGCGAGCAGCTGCGCACCGGCACGCCCATCGCCTTGCCGGTCGTCGCGCTCTACGAGCTGCGCTACGGCTTCGCTAGGAGCGAGCGGCGCGAGGCGGCGGAACAGCTCCTGGAGAAGTTCCTGAGCCTCGGCATCGCCGTCCTTCCCTTTGATGAGGACGATGCTGCCCATGCCGGCGAAATCCGCGCCGCGCTGGAAATGAGCGGCATGCCGATCGGCCCATACGACTACCTCATCGCCGCCCAGGCCCGTCGCCACGGCGCCGCGCTGGTGACGCTGAACAAGAAGGAGTTCGAGCGCGTGCCGGGACTGTTGGTGACGGACTGGGCGGTATGAAGGTGGTGGTCCTGAGCGAATTCAGGCACGAGCCGGGCAGCTACTGGCTTGGGCAACTCCCGTCAGGCTGAATCTGGTTACGATTGAGGCCGTTGTGCAGCTTCATCGGTCGAGGTCGTGGCTCAACCTATCGCGCCAGCCTGTGGAACGTCGCCACGCGAGTTCACGCGCCTGCCGCCTCCGTCAGGAGTGCGAAAGCTCTAAAACATCAGCGTATACGTTGGAAACTGGAGCCATCTTCCTCACGAAATAGAGAAGATGGCTGGGGGACTAGGATTCGAACCTAGACAACCAGAGTCAGAGTCTGGGGTCCTACCGTTAGACGATCCCCCAACGGCGCGGTGCGTTCGCGTTGGTGAGCCGGGGTCTAATCAAACCGAGCCCGGATGGCAAGTGCAGAATGCGAGCTTGTGGACGATCCGCCGCGACGACGGATTATCGTGCCTTTCGCGCAGCCGAATGCGCCGCGTATAGCCCCGAAAGAAAAAAGGGCTACGCCGAAGCGCAGCCCGAAGTCTAGGGAGGAAACGCCCAAGGAGGGCGACACAGCATCTCTGCTGCGGTGCACAAGAGATAGGACTTCTTTTGGTCCTGCACAAGAGGAAAGGGACAGCACGGCTGTCCCTAATTTAATCTTCTTGCCCATAAATGCGCCATTTTGTCATATTTGGCAGGGCAGGGCACTAAAGAGGCAGTTTGAGCAGGCCAGAGCCGGATGCGAAAAAGTGGGAACCGGTTTTTCGCATCGATCCGGCGCTCGGCCCTCGTTCCGGCATGCCGGCCCGGCATGAAAAACCGGGCACAAGCCGGGCGCAAGCTGCTATGAGAGCGCCATGCTACGCGCCTTCCTGACCTATTATCGCCCGCATCGGACGCTGTTCCTCGTCGATTTCGGCTGCGCCGTGCTCTCCGGCCTGCTCGAACTCTGCTTTCCGCTGGCGGTGAAGGGATTCGTCGACATCCTGCTGCCGCGCGGCGACTGGCCATCGATTCTCGTGGCCGGGGCGGGGCTCCTGCTGATCTACACGGTCAATTCCGGGCTGATGGCGATCGTGACCTATTGGGGGCACCGGCTCGGCATCAATATCGAGACCGAGATGCGCCGGCAGGCCTTCGACCATCTGCAAAAACTCTCCTTCCGCTTCTATGACGAGCAGAAGACCGGCCATCTCGTCGCCCGCGTTACCAAGGATCTCGAGGAGATCGGCGAGGTTGCCCATCACGGGCCGGAAGACCTGTTTATCGCGGTGATGACCTTCCTCGGCGCCTTCGTGCTGATGGCCTATATCCATGTCGATCTGGCCTTGATGACGGCGCTGGTGGTGCCGCTCGCCGGCTTCATCGTGGCGCGCTATGGCGGGCGCATGACGCGCAACTGGCAGGCGCAATATGGCCGCGTCGGCGCGTTCAACGCCAGGCTGGAGGAGAATATCGGCGGCATCCGCGTGGTGCAGGCCTTCGCCAACGAGGCGCATGAGCGCGCGCTCTTCGCCGGCGACAACCAGCTCTACCGCGCGACCAAGCTCGACGCCTACCGCATCATGGCGGCAAGCCAGGCGCTGAACTATCTCGGCATGCGGCTGGTGCAGCTCGCGGTGATGCTGGCAGGCACCTGGTATGTCGTGCAGGGCTCGCTGACGATCGGCGGCTTCGTCGGCTTCCTGCTGCTGGTCGGCGTGTTCTACCGCCCGCTCGACAAGATCGCCGCCGTGATCGAGACCTATCCCAAGGGCATCGCCGGTTTCCGGCGCTATCAGGAGCTGCTCGCGACGCAGCCCGATATCGCGGACAAGCCGGGCGCGATCGTGCCCGTGGCGCTCGAAGGCGATATCCGCTTCAGCGGCGTCGGCTTCGGCTATGCCAAGGGCCGGCCCGTACTGGCGGGCGTCGATCTCGCCATTGCGCCTGGCGAGACGGTCGCCTTCGTCGGCCCGTCCGGCGCCGGCAAGACGACCCTGCTCTCGCTCTTGCCGCGCTTCTACGAGGTCGATTCCGGCGCCATCAGCATCGACGGCATCGACATCCGCGACATGACGCTGGCTGGCCTGCGCCGGCAGATCGGCATCGTGCAGCAGGATGTCTTCCTGTTCGCGGGCACGATCCGCGAGAACATCGCCTATGGCCGGCTCGACGCCTCCGAGGCGGATATCGCCGAGGCTGCGCGCCGTGCCAGGCTCGACGCCATGATCGCGGACCTCCCCGCCGGGCTCGACACCGTGGTCGGCGAGCGCGGCGTCAAGCTCTCGGGCGGGCAGAAGCAGCGCCTCGCCATCGCCCGCATCTTCCTCAAGAACCCGCCGATCCTGATCCTGGACGAGGCGACCTCGGCGCTCGACACCGAGACCGAGCAGGCGATCCAGGCCTCGCTCAGCGAATTGGCGCGCGGGCGCACGACATTGGTCATCGCGCACCGGCTCGCCACCATCCGCCATGCCCACCGCATCGTGGTGGTGACGGAGGACGGCATCGCCGAGCAGGGCAGGCATGAGGATCTCGTGCGCGCCGGCGGCCCCTACCAGGCCCTGCATGAGGCGCAGATCTCGCCATTGCGCCTGCCGCTCGGTGCGGCCGAGTGAAGCTCGGCCAGGCGGCCTGTCCGGAGCCTGGACAGCGCCTTGAGAGCTTGGCCCGAAACTCTACTCCGGAGGCCGTCGGACGCGGCTTTCTGCGCTTCCGGTGCTCACGGACATGAAGTCCGCTGTGCTCCGGTTCTCGAAATCCGCGCCAGCCGACTCACCGGAGCGAGTTTCGAAACAGGCTCTGAAAACTGCCTCCGGCTTGCGCAGAGGCTGACGTTTTTTAGGCGTTGACAAGCGATTTAGGGCTCTTCAAATTCATAAGTACACAAATGAATATGCCGGCTGACGCAGCGGCGTCGGCATGCGACATCTGTCAACGAGCATCGGGGCGTTTCGCCACCGGGCCAGAACGGGGAACAGCGATGACGATCGACCGTCGGTCACTTCTAGCCGGCGCCTCCGCCGGCGCTGCCTTGATCGCTGCGCCCGCCCTGGTGCGGGCACAGGGGGCAGGGCCCATCAAGGTGGGCGAGATCAACAGCTACACGGCGCAACCCGCCTTCCTGAAGCCCTATCGCCAGGGCTGGGAGCTGGCGCTGGAGCAGATCAATGCGGCGGGCGGCGCGCTCGGTCGCAAGATCGAGACGATCTTCCGCGACGATGGCGGCAAGCCGGAAGACGCGGTGCGCCATGCCGGCGACCTGATCAACGCCGAGAAGGTCGATCTGCTCTCGGGCGGCTTCCTCTCCAATGTCGGGCTCGCGATCGCCGATTTCGCCGCCCAGAACAAGCGGCTCTATGTCGCGTCCGAGCCGCTTTCGGACGCCGTCGTCTGGGCCAAGGGCAACCGCTACACCTTCCGCCTGCGCCCCTCGACCTACATGCAGGCGGCGATGCTGGTCGAGGAAGCCGCCAAGCTCCCGGCCAAGAAATGGGCGCTGGTCGCGCCGAATTACGAATATGGCCAGTCCGGCGTGAAGTGGTTCAAGGAGCTGCTGAAGAAGGCCAAGCCCGATGTCGAGTTCGTCGCCGAGCAGTTCCCGGCGCTCGGCCGCATCGATGCGGGTGCGACCGTGCAGGCGCTGGAGGCCTCCAAGCCCGACGCGATCTTCAACGTCACCTTCGGCGCGGACCTTACGAACTTCGTCCGCCAGGGCAATACGCGCGGATTGTTCGAGGGCAGGGCGGTCGTCTCGATGCTGACCGGCGAGCCTGAATATCTCGATCCGCTCGGCGCGGAAGCGCCTGTCGGCTGGATTGTCACCGGCTATCCCCATGCCGACATCCAGACGCCGGAGCATGTGAAGTTCCGCGACGCCTACAAGGCCAAGTTCAACGACTACCCGCGCCTCGGTTCGGTCGTCGGCTTCGATACGATGAACTCGATCGCGGCCGGGCTCGCCAAGGCCGGCTCGACCGACACCGAGAAGCTGGTCGATGCGTTGAAAGGCCTGAAATTCCCCTCCGCCTTCGGCCAGGCCGAATATCGCGCCATCGACCACCAGTCGACGCTGGGCGCCTTTGTCGGCAAGACCGCGGTCAAGGACGGCAAGGGCGTGATGGTCGATTGGCGCTATGCCGACGGCGCGAAATACCTGCCAAGCGATGCCGAGGTGAAGACGCTGCGTCCGGCGGGGTAGTCGCTCTCTATTGCCGTATAACGTCCGTCATCCCGGACAAGCGGCGAAGCCGCGCCGATCCGGGATCCATGCCGGAACGATCGTCGTCAATGTTCAGGCATGGATCCCGGGTCTCCCGGAGCCTGCCGTCGGGCCGGCTGAAAGCCGGACCCGGTGGGTCGCCCGGGATGACGGCCCCATTTTGTCTTGAGGTTCAGCTTCATGATCGACCTCATCCTCACCCAGACGCTGAACGGGCTGGCCTCGGCCTCCTCGCTCTTTCTCGTTGCGTCGGGGCTGTCGATCATCTTCGGCGTCACGCGCATCGTGAATTTCGCGCATGGCTCGCTCTATATGCTGGGCGCCTATCTCGCCTGGACGCTCGTAAGCTATTTCGGCGCGGCGGAGCCGCTCGGCTTCTGGGGCGGCGTGCTGCTCGCGGCGCTCCTCGTCGGGCTCCTCGGCGTCGTGGTCGAGGTCCTGGTTCTGCGCCGGATCTACCAGGCGCCTGAGCTGTTCCAATTGCTCGCGACCTTCGGCGTCGTGCTGATGCTGCAGGACCTGACGCTTGCGACCTGGGGGCCGGAGGACAAACTCGGGCCGCGCGCGCCGGGCCTCAAGAGCTTCGTCATCCTGTTCGACAACCGCTTCCCTACCTATGAGCTCTTCCTGATCGCGGTCGGGCCACTGGTGCTGCTCATCCTCTGGCTGCTGTTCCAGAAGACGCGCTGGGGCACGCTGGTGCGGGCTGCGACGCAGGACCGCGAGATGGTCGGCGCTCTCGGCGTCAACCAGCGCCTGCTCTTCACCTCGGTCTTCGCCTTCGGCTCGATGCTGGCAGGTCTTGGCGGCGCGCTGCAGCTCCCGCGCGAGGCGGTCAACCTGCATATGGACCTGTCGATGATTTCGGAGGTCTTCGTGGTCGTGGTCGTCGGCGGCCTGGGCAGCGTGACGGGGGCTTATCTCGCCGCCGTGCTGATCGGCATCCTGCACGCCTTCGGCATCCTGATCTTCCCCAAGATCACGCTGGTGCTGGTCTTCCTGGTGATGGCGGTGGTCCTGGTGGTCAAGCCCTATGGCTTGATGGGCAAGGCGCCGATCGGCGGGGCGCGCGGCCATGGTCCAGCCGAGCCGCTGCTGCTGCCGGCCGACAAGCTGACCAAGCTTGCCGGCCTGGTCGCGCTCCTGCTGCTCGTGCTCGCGCCGCTGGTCGCGCCAGACCATATCCTGCTGACGCTGACCGAACTCGTGATCTTCGCGCTCTTCGCCGCCTCGCTTCATTTCATGATGGGGCCCGGCGGCATGGCCTCCTTCGGCCACGCCGCCTATTTCGGGCTCGGCGCTTATGGCGCGGCGCTGGCGGTGAAATGGTTGGGCGCTTCGATGGAGCCAGCCCTGATCTTCGCGCCGTTCCTGGCGGGTATCGCCGGCGTCGTCTTCGGCTGGTTCTGCGTGCGCCTCTCGGGCGTCTATCTCGCCATGCTGACGCTCGCCTTCGCACAGATCGCCTGGGCGACCGCCTTCCAATGGGTCGAGCTGACCGGTGGCGACAACGGCATTCTCGGCGTCTGGCCTTCGGCCTGGGCCGTCTCGAAAACCGGCTTCTACTACCTTACGCTCGGCGTCTGCGTGCTCTCGATCCTCGCCTTGCGCCTGACGATCTTCTCGCCGCTCGGCTATGCCTTGCGGGCCGGGCGCGACAACCCGCTGCGGGCCGAGGCGATCGGCCTCGACGTGATGCGCATCCAATGGGTCGCCTTCGCGGTCGCGGCCTTTGCCGCGGGCATCGCGGGTGCGCTCTTCGCCTTCTTCAAGGGCTCGGTCTTCCCGACCTATATGGCGATCCCGCGCTCGGTCGATGCTTTGCTGATGGTGCTGCTCGGCGGCGTGCAGACCGTGGCGGGTCCGGTCATCGGCGCCTTCGCCTATGCCGGCCTGAGCGAGCAATTGATGAAGGCGACGATGTATTGGCGCTTCGGGCTCGGGCTCTCGATCGTGCTGCTCGTCATCCTGTTCCCGCGCGGGCTGGTCGGCGCGTCGCTGATGCTGCGCGAGCGCTGGACGAGGCGGCCTGAGCCTGCTGCCCGGCTGGCAGTGGAGGGCGGGCGATGAACGCGGTCCCGCAGCTGCAGGCGGCGATTCCCGCCGCGACGCCAGGTCCGGTCCTGGTCGTGCGCGATCTGCAGAAATCCTTCGGCGGCGTGCGCGCGGTCGACGGCGTCTCCTTCTCCGTCCAGGCCGGTACGATGCTGGCGCTGATCGGCCCCAATGGCGCGGGCAAGACGACCTGCTTCAACATGCTCAACGGCCAGCTCAGGCCCGATGGCGGCGAGGTTTTGCTGGCTGGGCGGCCGATCACCGGCATGAAGCCGCGCGCGGTCTGGCGCATGGGCGTCGGTCGCACCTTCCAGATCACCGCGACCTTCACCTCGATGACCGTGCGCGAGAATGTCCAGATGGCGCTGATCTCCCATGCCGGGGGGATCTGGAGCCCGTTCGGGCGCGCCCGAGATCGCCATGTCGAGGCCGCCGATGCGTTGCTCGCCCAGGTCGGCATGCTGGAGCAGGCAGAGCGAGCCTGCGGCGTGCTCGCTTATGGCGATCTCAAGCGCGTCGAACTTGCGGTTGCGTTGGCCAACCAGCCGAAACTCCTGCTGATGGATGAGCCGACCGCCGGCATGGCGCCGCGCGAGCGTATCGAATTGATGGCACTGACCGCCGATATCGCTGCCGCCAAAGGCATTGCCGTGCTTTTCACCGAGCACGACATGGATGTCGTCTTCACCCATTCCGACAGCGTCATCGTGCTCGATCGCGGCCGGCTGATCGCCCATGGCACAGCCGAGGAGGTGCGGCGCGACCCCAATGTCCGCGCCGTCTATCTCGGCTCCGGCGCGACTTCGGGAGGGCATTGAGATGAGTGCGCTACTCGAAATCGCCGGTCTCGACGCCTATTACGGCCGCGCTCATATCCTGCAGGGCCTCGGCTTCACGATGAATCGGGGCGAGGTGCTGGCGCTGATGGGCCGCAACGGTGCCGGCAAATCGACCACGATGAAAGCGATCATGGGCCTGGTGCCTCCAACTGGGGGGACCGTGACCTTCGAGGGGCGGGCGATTCAGGGGCGCGAGCCCTTCGAGATCGCGCGGCTCGGCATCGGCTATGTGCCGGAGGACCGGCGCGTCTTCTCCGAACTCAGCGTGATGGAGAACCTGTCGGTCGCGCAGCGTCCGGCGCGCTCTGACGCACCGCACTGGACGCCGGAGCGGCTGTTTGCGCTCTTCCCCAATCTCGGCCGCATGCGCGACCGGCCGGGCGGGGCGATGTCGGGTGGCGAGCAGCAGATGCTGACGATCGCGCGGACCCTGATGGGCAACCCCAAGCTCGTGCTGCTGGACGAACCGTCCGAGGGGCTGGCGCCGGTCATCATCGAGGAGATGGCCAAGACCATCCTGGCCTTGAAGGCGGAGGGGCTTTCGGTGCTGATCTCGGAGCAGAACCTCCACTTTGCCGGCAATGTCGCCGACCGCGCCGCGATCATCGAAAAGGGCATGATCCGCTTCACCGGCACGATGGATGAGCTGAAGGGCAATGAGGCGGTCAGGACGCAGTATCTGTCGGTGTAGGTGGGGCGTCATTCTCGGGCGGAGCCCTCGGGTCCGGCCTTTGGCCGGCCCAAGGACAGGCTCCACGCAGACACAGGGGATCCATGCCGGAGCGTTTCCCACAGGCTGCGACGGCCTCTTCCCTTCTCCCGGATGGGAGAAGGTGGCGCGGAGCGCCGGATGAGGGTGTGCCCTTTCAATAGAAGGCGCTGCGGCGCAGTTGCGCCCTAACAATCAGCGGCGGGCCCTCACCCCTGCCCCTCTCCCATCCGGGAGAGGGGTTCCCCGCGCCCGATCATGACGGATTGGTCGCCCCACCCACGCTGCGCCATTCATCCGCCAGGGCCAGCAGGGCGCCCTCGATCAGCCCTTCGGACAGCAGCGTCTCAGCGACCCTGACGCCATTCCCCAGCGCCGTCGCCACTGCCGTGGGCGACAGCGGCCCCACTTCAACCGTCACCAATAACCCGCTGAGATCGCTGTCGGGATCGAGTTCCCGCGCCGGCCGCCGCAGGATCGCCGCGTCCTTCACATCGACGGCGTTGGCGATGATGGTCGCGGCTGCATCGGCTTCGGCTGCCGAGCGCGCCAGCACGGTGACCGCGTCGGCGATGCCGAGCGAGAAGGAGCGCCCGCGCCAGCCGCTGGTCGCGACGCCCCGCGCCGGGCTTGCCGCATCGAGCCGCAGAAAACCCTCCGGCCGGGCGCGGGCGAGCGAGGGCACGACGCCGATGTCGAGCGGATGACCGGGCGTGACATGCAGCGCGATATCGCCGCCATTATTGACATAGGCGCGCTCGAGCCGGGGTTCGGCGGCGAGCATCGCGGTGAGGGCCGTATCGGCCACCGCGCCGGCGACCGCTGCCATCGGCGTGATGTATTGCGACCGGAAGGCCCAGCAGGCGCGCGCCATGCGTTGCGCGGTCGCACCTCTCAAGGAGGGTGGCTGGTGGTCGAGCGGCTGGCGCAGCAGGCGCAATTCGCCGGCGAGTTCGGTCAAAAGCCCGTCGAAGCGCGCCTCGGCTGCGGCATAGGCCCGCTCGACCCGCGGCTTGGGACCGAAGGCTGCGATGACGAGATCGCTCGGCCCCTCCTGCAGATGCAGCCGGTTGCCGGGCAGGCGGGAGACGCGATGGGTTTTCAATGAGGGGCGCATGGTGACTTCATATGGAAACACCATGTCATTCCGGACAAGCCGCGCCGATCCGGGATCCATCGTAGAGCGTCATTCTCGGGCTTGTCCCGAGAATCTCGTGACCAGAGGGCTCTGGTTTACGAGATGGTCGGGTCAAGCCCGAGAATGACGCGCTCCGGCATGGATTCCGGGTCTGCGTGAAGCGCTACCCCGCATCCCGCCTGAGCGGCCAGGGGTTCTCCGCTACCGCGCTCTCGATCCGCGCTTGCCCGCCATGGGCGCGCAAGATCTCTTCCATCGGGACGATCTCGTCGGCATGCCCACCCGAGGCCAGATAGAGCTCGCGCGGCAGGGTGAATTCGATCGGCGCGACGATGGCCGGCGTCGGCACATAGCCGAAGGCGTTTTTGGGCATGCGCAGCACATCGACCATCACGGTGATGCCGCCGCCCGGCCAGACATAGACCGGTGCGCCGCCCATCGTGACCCGCGTCGTGCCTGATTGAACCGAGCGCGTCAGCAGCACGGGGTTTTCGGTGACACCCGCCCGCAAGCTGCCGCCGGCGCCGGCCATGAAGGTGACCGTGCAGAGCGAGGGCTCGCAATTTTCGCCGATGCGCTCGACGACCTGCCGCACGGCAGCCGGCATCTCGGCTTCGACGGGCAGCAAGTTCTCGTCGAGCACGCAGTAGAGCGAATCCTCGCCGGTGGTCGATGTCATCAAGAGGCGCATGCCGGGCCAGGCGAGGGCTGCGTCGATCTTCTGGATGATCGAGAGCGGTTCGGTGATGTCGGTGCCGCCCCAGCCGAGCCCGGGTTGTGCGACCTGGAAATAGCGACCAGGCGTCGATTTGCGCCCGCGCACGCGAATGCCGGCGGGCTTCATGTCGAGCACGCGGCCGGCCTGATGCTCGGTCAGCACGCCGGTGATGTGGTCGTCGACGACGATGACCTCGTCGACATGACCCTGCCACTGCTTGGCGAAGATGCCGATGGTGGCCGAGCCGCAGCCGACGCGCATGCGCGTCTCCGGCTTGCCGTCGACGATCGGCGCGTGGCCGGCCTGCACGATCACGCCATGGCCGCCATCGATGGTCAGCTCGACCGCCTCGCCATTGCTGAGCTTCAGCATCGCCTCGCAGGTGGCGTTGCCTTCCTTCTTGGAACCGCCGGTGAGGTGGCGCACGCCGCCGAGCGAGAGCATCTGCGAACCGTATTCGGCCGTGGTGACATGGCCGACCTGCTCGCCATTGGCTCGCACGGCCGCCGTCTCCGGGCCGAGATGGCGGTCGGTGTCGATCTTCACCTTGACGCCGCAATACGAAAAGATGCCCTCGGTCACGACCGTGACGGTGTCGACCCCCTCATGCTGCGAGGAGACGATGAAGGGGGCGGGCTTGTAGTCGGGATAGGTCGTGCCCGAGCCGATGCCGGTGACGAAAGTGCGGTTCGCCGGCAGGATCTTGCCGTCCCAATCCTCGGCATTCTCAGCAAACGGCACGACAGGACCGCCAAGCTCGACAGCCTCCGCCAGCAGCACGACCGGGTCGGTGCGGATCAGCAGCCCGTTGTCATTGGCATAGCGCGAGCAGGCGCCGGAGCGGCCGGGGCGAATGCGGCACAGGACCGGGCAAGCGTCGCAGCGGACGATGCCTTCGCTGCCTTCTGAGGCGCCAAATTTGCGCGAGCGCTCGGCGAGAGCCGCATCCGCTGCGGGAACGGGGTTGAGTTCGTTCACGGCTGAGTCTCCTCGCCAATATCGTTCGCCCGCAGCAATTCCCACAAACGATGCGGCAGCACCGGGACCTGCCGGGGCGTCACGCCGGTGGCGTGGCGGATCGCGCCGAGGATGGCTGGGGCGGTCGGCACCAAAGCCGGCTCGCCGATGCCCTTGGCGCCGGAGGGGCCGAGCGGCTCGGCGTCCTCGACCAGGATGATGTCGATCGGCGGTACATCGCCGGCGGTCGGGATCAGGTAATCGTGCAGATTCTCGGTGCGGCCGGGCAGGTATTCCTCCAGCAGCGCGAGTCCAATGCCCTGGGCGATGCCGCCATGGATCTGGCCTTCGACCAGCATCGGGTTGACCGCGCGGCCGACGTCATGGGCCGCGACGATGCGGTTGAGCTTGATCGTGCCGAGATCGAGATCGACGTCGAGCGAGGCGATCTGCGCCGCAAAACCATAGGTGGCGTAAGGGATGCCCTGGCCTTTTTCGTCCAAGGGCACGGTCGGCGGGTCGAAGCTCCCGATGCCCTCCAGTACGATGCCATCGGCCTTGGCGGGAAGGGCGGCGAGGTCGATGCGCGCGATGACGCCATTCTCCTCGACCAGCAGCTGCGTGCCCGCGAGCTTCAGGGTCGCGGTCGGGCCCGCATTGGTCAGGCGCAGGATCTCGGCGCGCAGCGCGGCGGCGGCAGCCTCCGAGGCGCGACCGGAGACGAAGGTCTGGCGCGAGGCCGAGGTCTTGCCGGCGTCGAAGGTTTTGAAGGTGTCGCCGATGACCAGCGTGAAGGCCTCGACCGGCAGGCCAAGCGCGTCGGCCGCGATCTGGGTCAGCACCGTGGTCGAGCCCTGGCCGATATCGACCGCGCCGTTCCAGAAGGTGAGCCGGCCCGTGGTGTCGAGCGTGATTCGCATGGTCGAGGGGTTCGACATGCCGGTGTTGCCGATGCCGTACCACATGCAGCCGATGCCGACGCCGCGGCGCGTGCGGCCCTCGCTCTCATTGAAAGCGGCCGCATCCGCGAGCAGGGCTTGCCAGTGAGGTTTGAGCTTCTCCAGGCATTCGGCCAGGCCGGCGCTGGCCTGCAGGACCTGGCCGGTCGGTGTCGTGTCGCCGGCACGGATGGCGTTGATCAGGCGGAATTCCAGCCGGTCGAGGCCGGCAGCGGTGGCGAGATCGTCGAACAGGCTCTCCTGCGCGATCGCCGCCTGGGGCACGCCGAAGCCGCGAAACGCGCCTGCTGGCGGGCCGTTGGTGTAGACCGCGCGCGACAGGTTGCAGACATTGGGCACCTTGTAGGGGCCGGTCGCATGCACCGGCACGCGGCCTGCCACCGTCGGCCCCCAGGAGGAATAGGCGCCGGTGTCGAAATCGCCCTCCATGGCGAAGGCGACGAGATGGCCGGCCGCATCGCAGGCGGCCTTGGCCTCGATCGCGGAGGGGTGGCGCTTGGTCGAGGAGATCATCGATTCGATGCGGCTGAAGACGCAGCGCACCGGCTGGTCGAGGACCCAGGCCGCGACCGCCAGCATCGGCTGCAGCGAGACGTCGAGCTTGCCGCCGAAGCCGCCTCCGCAAGCCGAGGGGATGATGCGGACATCCTCGAGCTTCAGGCCGAGCACGCGGGCGACCTCGTCGCGGTCCATATAGGGCGCCTGGGTGCAGGCAAAAACCTCGATCGTGTCGCCGACGCGCCGGGCATAGCCGGCCTCGGGCTCGATATAGGCGTGCTCGACGAAGCCGGTCTCGAAGCTGCCTGCGGCGACATGAGCGGCCTGCGCGAAGCCGGCCTCGACATCGCCGCGCTCGACGCGGCCGCGCGTCAGCACATTGTCAGGCGCGAAGTCGTGCAGGATGAAGGCGCTCTCGCCCAGCGCCGCCTTGACGCCGACCATCGGCGGCAGCGCCTCCCAGGCAATCGGGAACTCGCTCAGCCTGATCGCCTCGACCGCATCCTTCTCGCCGACGATGGCGAGCACGCATTCGCCGCGATAGCGGGTTTCGCCGGTGGAGAAGACCGGCTGGTCCTTGAGATGCGGGTAGATGCCGAAGGAATTCTCGCCCGGCACATCCTTCGCGGTGAAGATGCGCACGAGGCCCGGGTGGCTTGCGATGAAGGCGTCGAGATCACCCAGGGTGAAACGCGCGCGGGGATGGGGGCTTCGCACGGCGCGCAGCCAGAGCGCGTCGACCGGCGCGGCATCGGCGCCATAGATCTCCGTACCGGCGACCTTCGGCTCGCCGTCGAGGCGGGGCATGCGCGCGCCGACGGACGCACTGCTCGCGGCAGGCGCGATCGGAGCGGGCTCGATGAAAAGATGCGCGTCGCGCACGGCCTCGACGATCTTGAGATAGCCGGTGCAGCGGCAGAGCACGCCGCCGAGCGCATCCTGCGTCTCGGCCTCGTCGGGCTGCGGGTTGCGCTTGAGCAGATCATAGCCCGCCATCAGCATGCCGGGCGTGCAGATGCCGCATTGGGCCGCGCCATGCGCGTGGAACGCCTTCTGCAGGGCTGAGCCGAGCGCGTCCTTCGCCAGGCCTTCGACGGTGATGATCTCGCGGCCTTCCACTTGTCCGATCGGCGTCAGGCAGGCGCAGGCCTGTGCGCCGTCGATCAGGATCGTGCAGGCGCCGCAATCGCCGGCGTCGCAGCCGATCTTGGTGCCGGTGGCGCTGAGGCTCCCGCGCAGCGCCTCGCTCAACCGGGTGTCGGGCGCGTCGCCCAGATGGACGTTGGCGCCGTTGAGCCGGAAGGCGATGCCCTCAGTGGCCGGGGCCGAGGCGCTGAGGGTGGAGCGATCATGGACGTTCACGCGGCGACCTCCAGCGGCGAAGACAGCAAACCGGCGAGCGCGCGCCGCACCAGGACTAGCGCGGCGTCGCGGCGATAGGCGGCGCTGGCGCGGACATCGTCGATCGGCGATAGAGGCGCGAGATCGGAGGCACTGATGCTCTCGGCCAGCGCAGGCGAGGGCAACTGACCGAGCAGCCGGGCCTCAATCGCGCTCAATCGTTGCGGCGCGGCCGCGCAAGCTCCGACGGCGATGCGAAGCGAAGCGACGCGCCCCTGCTCATCCAAGGCGAGATTGATGGCGACGGAGGCGATCGAGATCACCAGATAGGCGCGCGCGCCGAGTTTTTTGAACGTCGAGCGTGCATGCGCCGGCTGTGCCGGCACATGGATGGCGACCAGCAATTCATCGGGAGCAAGCGCGGTCTTGCGGTTCCCAAGCACGAATGAAGCGAGTGGCAATCGCCGACTTCCGCGGCGGCCGGCGAGTTCGACCTCGGCTTCCAATGCGAGCAGCGGCGGCACCCCGTCAGCGGCGGGCGAAGCGTTGCAGAGATTGCCGCCGATCGTCGCCCGGTTCTGGATCTGGACGCCGCCGACCTGCCGGCTTGCCTGTTTTAAGGCGTCGAAGGCAGGCGGGACATCGGCCTGGGCGATCGCGCTCCATGTCGCCATCGCGCCGATACGGATGCCGTCTGGGCCATGATCGATGCCGGCGAGCTCCGGGATGAGGCTGAGGTCGAGCAGATCGCGATTATGGGGCTCGAACCAGGCGGCGCGCTGGGTGCGGACGGGATAGACGTCGGTGCCGCCCGCCAGGGCAGTCAGCGGGCCGTCGCCGGCTCTGAGCGCCAGAGCCTCATCGAGTGTTCGGGGGCGAAGATAGCGCGTCATGACCGTCTGCTCCTCGTCAGCGTGCTCTCTCAGTCCAGTTCCGGCGCCAGCACGACCGTCAGCCCGTCGAGCTCGGGCGAGAATAGGATCTGGCAGGCGAGGCGTGAATTCGGGCGCACGTCGAAGGCCTCGTCGAGGCGCTCCAGCTCCTCCTCGCGCGGCGGATGCAATTTATCGACCCAGTCCGCCGCGACATAGACATGGCAGGTGGCACAGGCGCAGGCGCCGCCGCACTCGGCTTTGATCGGTAGGCCCCAGTCGCGGATGATTTCCATCAATCGCCAGCCTTCGAGCGCCTCGAGTTCGCGTTGCTCGCCTTCGCGATCGGTGACACGGACATGCATCACGCGACTCCGAGTTTCTTCTGCAGGGATGTCGAGGAGGTCGTGTACTGGAAGGTCAATCGCTTGTCGGGATAGACGTAGCGATGGACCTTTTGGGCTGCGAGCGCGGCCTCGTGGAAGCCCGAGAGGATGAGCTTGAGCTTGCCGGGATAGGTGTTGATGTCACCGATGGCGAAGATGCCGGGCGTGCTCGTCTCGAACTTCTCGGTGTCGGCCGGGATCAGGTTCTCGTTGAGGTTCAGACCCCAATCGGCGATCGGGCCGAGCTTCATGGTCAGGCCGAAGAAGGGCAGGAGCGTATCGCAGGCGATCTCGAAGGTCTCACCGGCATTGTCGCGGCAGATCGCAGCCTGGAGCGCCGAGCCTTCGCCCTTGAGGCCTGTGACCTGGCCGAGCTTCATGTCCATCTGGCCGGATGCGACGAGCGCGCGCATCTGCTCGACCGAATGGGGCGCGGCGCGGAAATCGTCGCGGCGATGCATCAGCGTGACGCGCCTGGCGATGGGCTGCAGGTTGAGCGTCCAGTCGAGCGCGGAGTCGCCGCCGCCGACGATCAGGATGTCGCGGCCGCGGAAGGCCTCCATCTTGCGCACGGCATAGAACACCGAGTTGCCTTCATAGGCGTCGATGCCGGGGATCGGCGGCTTCTTGGGCTGGAACGAGCCGCCACCGGCGGCGACGATGACGGTCTTGGTCTCGAACACCGTGCCGGCATCGGTGGTGACGCGGAAGCGCGGGGCGTCCGCCGTGCCGATCGGCTCCAGCGCCTCGATCATCTGGTTGAGATGGAAGGTCGGGCCAAACGGCTTGATCTGCTCGACCAGATTGTCGACCAGGCCCTGGCCGGTGACGATCGGGAAGCCGGGAATGTCGTAGATCGGCTTCTCCGGATAGAGCTCGGCGCATTGTCCGCCGACCTTGGGCAGGATGTCGACCAGATGCGCCTTGATGTCGAGCAGCCCCAGCTCGAACACCGCAAACAACCCGCACGGACCCGCGCCAACTATCACGACATCCGTGGTGATGATGTTGTCATTGGTCATCGCCATGCCTTGGGTCATCGCTACGCCTTGGGTCATCGCCATGCCTTCCATCGCACCGCGCCCAAGCGCCGGTGAGCCAGCGCGGGGCATCAACAAATCCAACCTCAATTATTGTTAGTATACAAATGAAATTGCGCAAGCGGATTTTGCAGGCAGACCTTGCTCATTTGCAGGCAGGTCTTGCTCAATCGAGGCGCGCCAGCAGAGCGAGCAGGCGCTCGGCCTCTTCGCGCGAGAGCGGCGCCAAGGTCGCGGCGGTGATCGCCTTCGCCTTCTCGAGCAGGCCGGGAATCGCCTCGTGCCCCTTGGCGCTGAGCCGGACGCGAACGCGGCGCTGATCGTCGGGATCGGGCAGGCGCTCGACCAGCCCGCGCTCTTCCAGCCGCGCGATTACGCCCTTGATGGTGGCGGGGTCCATCGCCGTCATGCGGCCGAGCAGATTCTGCGAAATCTCCTCGCCAGCGCTCAGTTTCGACATGGCGGCGAATTGCGTCGGCGTCGGGCCGTCATCGCCCATGATGCGCTGGAAGATCGAGATATGGCGCTGCTGGGCGCGGCGCATCAGGAAGCCGACCTGTTCGTCGAGGATATAGCCCATGGGTGCGGCGGTGCTGGCCGAGGACGGCTTGCGCTGCCTTGCGGTCGGCTTGGCGGCTGTGTCGGCCACGCTGTCCTGCCTGCTCATCCTCATCCCCTGATCGCCGCCGCGCGGACCGCGCCGCCGGCCCTATCGCATCGCCTCTTGCCAGCCGCCGAAACGCTGTCCATGATTGTTATTACACATTCAAACATCGCCTGTCTCGCAGGCATGATTGCGCTCCATATTGGCAGCGGAGGACCAGATGGCTCACGACGTCGCGGCAGGCCCGGCCAAAGGCAAGCTCGTCATCCGCAATCTCGGCCTGGTGCTCTCGGGCGATCTCAACCAGCCGATCCTCGACGCCGATACGATCATCGCGGCCGATGGCCGCATCACGGCCATCGGCCGGGCTGCCGATCTCGATTGCGAGCGCGCCGACAGCATCATCGATGCGCAGGGATCGCCCGTTGCGCCCGGGCTGATCGACAGCCATTGCCACCCGGTCTTCGGCGACTGGACGCCGCGGCAGGGGCAAATGGGCTGGATCGATTCCTGCGTCAATGGCGGCGTCACCACCTTCGTTTCCGCAGGCGAAGTGCATCTGCCCGGCCGGCCGAAGGATCCCATCGGCGTCAAGGCACTCGCCATCACGGCGCAACGTACCTTCGCGAATTTCCGGCCGACCGGGGCGAAGATTCACGCCGGCGCGCCGATTGCCGAGACCAGCATGGTCGAGGAGGATTATGCCGAGATGGCCCGCGCCGGGGTCAAGATGATCGGCGAGATCGGGCTCGGCACCGTCAACACCGGGCCTGAGGCGAAGAAACATGTCGATTGGGCGCGCAAATACGGAATGGAGACGATCATCCATACCGGCGGGCCCTCGATCGCCGGTTCGAGCCTGATCAGCGAGGATATCGTGCTGGAGGCCCAGCCCGATGTGATCAGTCACATCAATGGCGGCCATACCTCGATCCGCTTTTCCGGCATCTGCAGGCTCTGCGAGCAGGCGAGGGGCGCAATCGAGATCGTCCATAACGGCAATGAGCGCGCCGCGCTCGAAGCCATCAAGACCGCCACCGAACTCAACCTGACCTACAAGGTCATCCTCGGCACGGACGCACCGGCGGGTTCCGGCGTGCAGCCGCTCGGTATCCTCAGGATGATCGCCTTCCTGTCGAGCCTCGGCGACGTGCCGCCCGAGGTCGCCTTCTGCATGGCGACCGGCAACACGGCGCGGGTGCGCAAGCTCGATGCCGGCTTCATCGCGGTCGGGATGCCGGCCGATCTCGTCTTTCTCGACAAGCCGCAGCACTCGGCCGGAAAGCATCTGCTCGACGCCGTCTCGCTCGGCGACATTCCAGGCATCGGCATGGTGGTGATCGACGGCATCATCCGCACCGGCCGCTCGCGCAACACGCCGCCATCACACACCGCGCCCGTTCTGGTCGGGCATTGAGGCGCATCATGACCGATCTCATCGATATCCGTCGGGTCCAGACCAGCGTGGAGGAGATCTTCCACGAGTTCGGCCCGCGCCCCGGCCGCACGGAGCGCATCGCTTGCGTCTGCGCCGTGCTGACCAATCCTTATGCCGGGCGCTACGAGCCCGACATCCTGCCGATGATGGAGGCACTGAAGGCTGCCGGCCTCGACATGGCGACGCGTTGCCTCAACGCGCTCGGCGGCGATCCCGCGACCGTCGAGGGCTATGGCAAGGGCGCAATCGTCGGCTCCGCCGGGGAGCTGGAGCATGGCGCGCTCTGGCATGTGCCCGGCGGCTACGCCATGCGCGAAATTCTCGGCAATGCGAAAGCGATCGTGCCCTCGACCAAGAAGGTGGCGGGGCCGGGCGCGCGCATCGACATTCCCGTCACCCATATCAACGCGTCTTATGTCCGCAGCCATTTCGGCGCGGTCGAGATCGGCGTTCCCGGCTCGCCGCAAGCGGACGAACTGGTCTTCATCCTGGTGATGACGACGGGCGCGCGCATCCATGAGCGCGTCGGCGGCCTGCGCGCCGATCAGATCAGCGTTGGCGACGGGCAGCGCTAGAGGCCCTGTCTTTTACCAAACCGAGGACGAGACATGCCCGCAGACATCCGCAAGATCTTGACGCAAGTCGATGAAATCCATATCGAAATGGGCAAGACGGTCAGCCCGCCGACGCGGCGCGCCGTGGCCTGCGCCGTGATCGCCAATCCCTTCGCCGGGCGCTATCAGGAAGACCTTTCGGAGCTGACCGAGATCGGCGTCGAGCTCGGCGATCTCCTGACCAAGCGCTGCCTTGCAGCACTGAACATCGCGCCCGATCAGGCCGAGAGTTTCGGCAAGGCGGCGATCGTCGGCGAGGGCGGCGAGCTGGAGCATGCAGCCGCCATCCTCCATCCTAAGCTCGGCACCCCGGTGCGTGCGGCACTCGGCAAGGGGCCGGCGCTGATCCCCTCGGCCAAGAAGCGCGGCGGGCTCGGCACGCCGATCGACGTGCCGCTCGGCCACAAGGACGCAGCCTTCGTGCGCTCGCATTTCGATGCGGTCGAGGTCCGGATCACCGACGCGCCGCGCGCCGGCGAGATTTTGGTCGCGATCGCGATCACCGATTCCGGCCGCCCGCTGCCGCGCATCGGCGGCTTGCAGAAGCACGAGATCAAGGGCGAAGACGGGCTGCGCTGAGGGAAATCCACCCGCGCCGTCATTCCGGGCAAGCCGCGCAAGCGGCGCTGATTTGGAATTCATCGAAGAGCGTCATTCTCGGGCTTGCCCCGAGAATCTCATGACCACAGCGCTCTGGTTTTTGAGATGGTCGGGTCAAGCCCGACCATGACGCGCCTCGGATCCCGAGACGCCCTTCGGGCGCTCAGGATGACCTTGCGCATTTTGGAGCAAGCGGCGCGCCGTCAGGCCGCCGTGTTCTTCATCCCGCCATCGGTCAGCCGGTACCAGCTGATGATCGCCGAGACGTAGAGCTCGTTCAGCGCGTGCAGCGGCAGCGGCTTGATCGGCACCACGGGGAAGGGCAGGCGGCTCTTGTCGCCGCTGGCGAGATACTCCGCCATCGCCTTGCCCATCGCGCTCTGCAGGCCGACGCCGCGGCCCATGCAGCCGATATCGACCAGCAGCCCGGGCTCGGGCTCGTGGAGATGCGGCAGGAAATCGCGCGTCAGCGCGACCCGGCCGCACCAGCGATAGTCGAAGCCGATCCCCTTGGCCTGCGGATACATCTTGCCGATGACGCGTTCGAGATGGGCCCAGTCGGAGGCGTCCTTCGGTTCCCGGAAGGGGCCGCGGCCGCCCATCAGGAGGCGATTGGTGTGGTCCTTGCGGAAGTAGAGCAGCAATTGCCGCGTATCCGAGGTGACCTGGCCCTCGGGCAGGATCGTGCCGGCGATGTTGTCCGAGAGCGGCTCGGTCGCGACGATGAAGGTGTTCGGCCGGATCACGGTCTGGCGCAGTTTTGGGATCAGGTCGCCGGTATAGCCATTGGTCGCGACGACGACGCGCGGCGCGGTGACGCTCCCGCCCTGGGCGGTGCGGACGACCCAGGTCTCGCCTTGGCGCTTCAGCGAGACGACGGGGCTCTTGCCATGGATCGTGGCGCCAGCCTTGAGCGCGGCCTTGGCTAAGCCGCGCGCATAGGCGAGTGGCTGCACGCCGCCGGCGCGCCGGTCGATCCAGCCGCCGAGATAGCGTTCCGTGCCGAGCAGGCGCGCGACGCTGTCGCTGTCGAGATACTCCGCATCGACACCGCGCGCCCGCCATTCACCGGCGCGGCGCTTCACCGTCTCGAGCATGGCTGGCGTATGCGCGCCCTGGATCCAGCCGGCGCGCTTATGCGGCACGTCCATGCCGTGCTTGGCGATCAGATCGAAGACGAGATCGGCGGTCGAGCCGACGAAGCGCGTCAGCGCCTCGCCCGCGACGGGGCCGAATTTCGCGGCGATCTCGCTGGGATCATATTTGATGCCGGGAATGACCTGCCCGCCATTGCGGCCCGAGCCGCCCCAGCCCGGCTCATGCGCCTCCAGTACGATGACGGAGACGCCGGCCTCGGCGAGATGGAGCGCGGTCGAGAGTCCGGCATAGCCGGCGCCGATCACGCAGACATCGGCGCTGGCGTCAGAGGCGAGCGGCGGTGTCGGAGCGGCGGCGGGCGCCGTCGCATGCCAGAGCGAGGGAGCGAGCGGGAACGGTTCGGCCATGACGGCCTCCTTGGGCGTTGAAAGCATGGCTCATGCGAAAAACCGGTACCCACTTTTTCGCGCCATGCTTCAGATCGGCTTGAGCACGCGCCGCAGGAAATCCTGGGTACGCGGGTGGCTCGGCGCGCCCAGCACATCGCGGGCAGGTCCCTGTTCGACGATGACGCCGCCGTCGAGGAAGAGCACGCGGTTGGCGACCTCGCGGGCGAAGCCCATCTCATGGGTGACGACGAGCATGGTCATGCCGTCCTCGGCCAGGCTCTTCATCACCTGCAGAACCTCGCCGACGAGTTCGGGATCGAGCGCCGAGGTCGGCTCGTCGAACAGGATCGCCTTGGGCTGCATGGCGAGTGCGCGCGCAATGGCGACACGCTGCATCTGGCCGCCCGAGAGCTGGCCGGGATAAGCGTCGACCTTGTCGGCGAGGCCGACGCGGGCGAGCAGGTCGCGGCCCCGCGCCATCGCCTGCGCCGGTGGCTCCTTTTTCACGAAGATCGGGCCCTCGACCACGTTTTCCAGCGCCGTGCGATGCGGAAACAGGTTGAAGCGCTGGAACACCATCGCCATCGCGGTGCGGATGCCGATGATCGAGGGCTTGTCACGCTCGACGCGGGCGCCGTCGATGCTGATCGTACCGCCATCATAAGATTCGAGCCCGTTGATGCAGCGCAGGATGGTCGACTTGCCCGAGCCGGACGGGCCGATCAGGCAGACGACTTCGCCTTTGTCGACGCTGGCCGTGATGCCCTTGAGCACCGGGAAGGCGCCGAAGCTCTTGGTGACGCCAGCGATCTCGATCATCGGAGCGCTCATCGCCTCGTCCCCTTGCCGAAGCGTCGTTCGAGCCAGCTGACGAAGCCCATCAGAGGCAGGCACATCGCCAGATAGAGCAGGGCGACGAGCGAATAGACGGTCATGTTCTTGAAGGTCGAGGAGGCGATCAAAGTGCCCTGCAAGGTCAGTTCGGCGACCGTGATGGTCGAGGCTTGCGAGGAATCCTTCAGCATCATCACCATGATGTTGCCGTAGGGCGGCAGGACGAGCCGGATCGCTTGCGGCAGGATCACGCGGCGCATGGTCAGGCTCCAGCCCATGCCAATCGATTGCGCCGCCTCGACCTGGCCATGGTCGATAGCCTCGATGCCGGCGCGGAAATTCTCGGACTGATAGGCCGAGTACGCGATGCCGAGGCCGATGATCGCGGCCTGCAAGGCCGAGAGCGCGATGCCGAATTCGGGCAGGACGAAGTAGATGTAGAAGAGCTGCACCAGGATGGGGATGCCGCGCAGGGTGTTGACGATCACCTTCGCGATGGTCCCGAGCCAACCGATGCCTGACACCCGCATCAAGGCCCAGACGAGGCCGAGCACCGTCGAGAGCGCAAGCGAACCCAGCGCCACGATCAGCGTGAACTTCACGCCCTGGAGCAGGAGAGGCAGGAACTGGGTGGCGTCGCGCAGGAAGGTCTGCATAGGGGTTCTGATTGTCGGAGGAATTGGTCAGGACGACGTTTGGAACCTCAGCGCGTCATCCCGGACAAGCCGCGAAGCGGCGCTGATCCGGGATCCATGCCTGAACCGTCCGGCATGGCTCCCGGATCTCCGCTGAGTTTATCCTTGGGCCGATCGAAGATCGGACCCGAGGGCTGCGTCCGGGATGACGGCGCGTGGAGGCTATCGTCGATGCTCGTTCAGGCCAGGCCCCATTTCGCCAAAATCTTGTCGACGGTGCCGTCGGCCTTGAGCTTGGCGAGGCCGGTATTGATCTTCTTGAGCAGTTCGCCGTCGCTTTTGCGCACGCCGATGCCAACCGAGCCGGAGATCACCGGCTTGTAGGATTTGACGATGCGGACTTTCGGGAACTGCCCCTGCGACAGGTTGTAGGCGATGATTGGCAGGTCGAAGACGGCGGCCTGGACGCGCGCCGCGTTCACGTCGGCGAGGATGTCGGGCAGGGTCTTGTAGAGCTTGACCTCGGAGAACAGGCCGGATTTCTGCAGCACATCGACATAAGCCGTGCCGATCTGCACGCCGATCGTGACGCCCTTCAAATCCTCGAGGGTGACGTAGTCCTTGGTGTCGGTGGCCGGTACGATCAGGCCTTCGCCATAGGTGTAGATCGGGTCGGAGAAGTCGATGACTTCCTTGCGCACCGGGGTGATGTACATCGCGGCCGCGACGATATCGACCTTGTTGCTGGTCAGCGAGGCGATCAGCGTCGAGAACTGCATGCCCTCGACCTCGACCTTGAAATCGGAGACCGCGGCGATCGCCTTGACCAGGTCAACCATCACGCCCTCGATGGTGTTGGTCTTGGTGTCGAGGAAGGTGAAGGGGCTGCCTGTCGGGGTGGAGCCGACTTTGAGCACGGATTGCGCCCGGGCGGGCAGAATGCCCGCAGCCATGGCGCTGCCGGCCAGCATGGACAGGAAGGTCCGACGTTCCATCGCGATATCCCCTCGCTTACGGCGCGCTTGTTGCGCGTCCGGCCATGATTTTCATGTGCATGAAGATACGAGCATAGGACAAACTTGCCTGCAAGCAATTTCATGTGCATGAAATAGAGGCGGAGATGGAGAGTTCATGAGCGCCCCTGCCGCCAGCGGACCCGGCCAGCCGGTCGACCAGGAGATCGGCGCGGGCTTGCGCAGATTGCGGCGTGCGCGCGGGCTTTCGCTGGTCGATCTCGCAGCCCGCACCAATCTGTCGATCGGCTTCCTCAGCCAGATCGAGCGCGGCCTGTCCTCGCCGACCCTGCGCGTACTCGTCGGCATGGCGGATGCGTTCGGCGTCGGGCTTGCCGATCTCTTTCCCAATGGCGCGCCGCCGCAAGACCAGCCCGCAACCATCGTCCGCGGCTCTGACCGGAGCGAATTGCAGCTCTGGCGCTCGGGTATCCGCAAGCATTTGCTGACCCCGCTTTCGGAGAGCTCGAAGCTCAACCTCTACATGGTCGAGCTGGAGCCGGGCGCAAGCACCGGTGACGAGCTCTATACGCATCAGGGCGAGGAGGCCGGGCTCGTCATGCAAGGCGCCATGCTGCTCAAGGTCGAAAGCGAGAGCTGGACCTTGCAGGAGGGCGACAGCTTCCGCTTCCTGTCCTCGCGCCCGCATTGCTTCGCCAATGCGGCAGAGGGCGAGACCCGGGTGCTCTGGGTCACGATCCTGTAAAAGCGACTGCGCTCAACTGGTGACACGCTGGTCCCGGAGCAGCGGGCAATGATCGGAGCTGAAATCCATGCCGAAAAGAGCGATCCTACCGCTGATCTTGATCCTGCTCGGCGTCTTCACGGGGCTGGCCAAGCCATTGACGGCGCTCGGCGATTCCTACGGCCCCGGCTGGGCCGACCTGCTCAATGGCGGGCTGGGTTTCGTGTTCATCATCGCGGCGGCGATCGCGGCCATCGCTGGGCGCTCGAAGGCGCGGCCCCGGGGCTGAACCCGAAGAAAGGCTGAGTCCGGGGAAAGTCCGAGCCCGAACAGATCCAATCAGCCCAACACTATGTTTCGCAGGTCATCCCGGATGCTGCGAGGCGCAGATCCGGAATGACCCTATAGTTGGAGAGGGCGGCGTTCAGCCGCCAAGCGACATCTTCAGCGGCGGCTTGACCTCGGCCGGCAGCGGCGAGGTGTAGCCTTCCTTGCCCAGGCGCTTCTTGTGGTCCGCCTTGGCGGCCGCCATCAGGGCGGGGTCGGAGAGCACGGCGGCGCCGGTTGCTGCCATCGCCTTGGCGACATGGATCATCGCCTTGTGAGCAGCCGGCTGCTTGCCCTGCGAGACCACCTGCCAGGTGTGGAACGGCGTGCCGACAGCGACGGTGGGCGCATGCGCCTGCACGGTCGGCACGGCCCAGCTGACATCGCCGACATCGGTCGAGCCGATGGCAGGGTTGCGCTTGGCGTCCATTGGAACCAGGAAATCGGCCAGCGGCACGCCCGAATCCTCCATGCCGATGGTGCGCCAGATCGAGGCGATCTCCTGCGGCGACAGCGTCTTGCGGATCTCCTCGGCGAAGGCTTTGTCGGCGTCGTCGAAATGCGGCGGGCCGAGCTCTTCCATGATCCCGTGCAGCGCCTGTTCGAGCGGCGGGTTGGCGAGCAGGTCGGAGACGGCGCTGATGATGCGCATCTCCATCTTGGTTTCCGTCATCAGCGCCGCGCCTTCGGCGATTTTCTTCACGCGTTGGACGAGTTCGAGCATGCCACGCAGATCGCGCGCGCGGATCGAATAGCGCACGCGGGCATGGGCCTGGACGACGTTTGGCGCGATGCCGCCGGTGTCGAGCAGGGCGTAATGCACGCGCGCATCGCTGGGCATGTGCTCGCGCATGTAGTTGACGCCGACATTCATCAGTTCGACGGCGTCGAGCGCGCTGCGGCCGAGATGCGGGCTGGCGGCGGCATGCGCCGCGCGGCCGGTGAAGATGAAATCGGCGCGGGTGTTGGCGAGTGCCAGCGGCGGGGCGACCTCCCACCAGCTCGACGGATGCCAGGTGATCGCGACATCGGCGTCATCAAAGGCGCCGGCGCGGACCATGAAGGCCTTCGCAGCGCCGCCTTCCTCGGCCGGGCAGCCATAATAGCGCACGCGGCCCGGAATCTTGTTCTCGGCGAGCCAGTTCTTCATCGCGGTCGCGGCGAGCAGCGCGGCCGAGCCGAGCAGGTTGTGGCCGCAGCCATGGCCATGGCCGGCGGCTTCGACCTCTTGATGCTCGGCGAGGCCGGCCTCCTGGCTGAGGCCGGGTAGGGCGTCATATTCGCCGAGGAATGCAATGACGGGACCGCCTTCACCGGCCTCGCCCATCACCGCGGTCGGGATTTCGGCGACGTTTTCGGTGATCTTGAAGCCCTGATGCTTCAGCTCGGCGAGATGCTCGGCGACCGAGCGCTGCTCGGTGTAGCAGACCTCGGGCATGCCCCAGACGCGGTCACTGAGTTCGATGAAGCGCTGCTTGCTCGCATCCACGTGCCGCCAGAGATCGTTTCGGTTGTCCATGATCGTTTTCGCCTTGATGGGGTCGCGATATATGAGCCGGGCGGCCGCCGCCCGTCCAGTTGCTGAAAGCATGGCCGATGCCAGCCGACGCAACGTCATCGTGTCGGCGGATGTTGCTGGCGCCGGCCCGATGTCCTCAGGGTTGCTTGTGGATCGGATCGACCCAGTAGACCGCCTCCGGGGCCTCGACCGGATCGACATCGGTGATGTTGACGACCACGGCTTCGTTGTCCGAGCGCACCAGCACGCATTCCAGCGGCTCGTCGGGATTGGCGTTGATCTCCTGATGCGGCACGAAGGGCGGCACGTAGATGAAGTCGCCCGGGCCGGCCTCGGCGACGAATTCGAGCCGTTCGCCCCAGCGCATGCGGGCCTTGCCGCGCACGACATAGATCACGCTCTCCAGCTCGCCATGGTGATGCACGCCGGTCTTGGCGTTGGGCTGGATCGAGACCGTGCCGGCCCAGATCTTCTGGGCGCCGACGCGGGCGTGATTGATCGCCGCTTGCCGGAACATGCCCGGCGTCTGCGCCGTGTTCGGGTCGAGCTTGTCACCGGTGACGACGCGCACGCCGTCATGCTTCCAGCGCGGCTCGCCATGGGAATGGTCATGGGAATGATCGTGCGGGTGATCGTGGGAATGGTCGTGTCCCGACATGATCTCAGCCCTTCTTCGCCGGGCCGGTCGCGATCGGGCGCTCGCTCGAGCCCCATTCCGCCCAGGAGCCGTCATAGATGGCGCGCGCCGGCTTGCCGATCGTCTCCAGCGCAGCCGAGAGGATCGCGGCCGAGACGCCCGAGCCGCAACTCGTGATCAGGGGCTTGTCGAGATCGACGCCGGCTTCCGTGAAGGCCGCCGCAATCGCGTCGGGCGATTTCAGCCTGCCGTCCTGCATGATGGCGGGGAAGGGCAGGTTGAGCGCGCCCGGCATATGGCCCGAGCGCACACCGGCGCGCGGCTCGGGCGCCTCGCCGCGGAAGCGGTCGGCGGGGCGGGCATCGACGACCTGGATGGCGCCGCTACCGAGCGCGCGCTCGACGTCGTCAGCGTCGGCGATGGCGGAATGGTCGAGGCGTGCGGTGAAGGTCCGGGCCGAGCGGGAGCGGGGTGGCCCTTCCTCGACGGGGCGGCCTTCCGCCTGCCATTTCGGGAAGCCGCCTTCGAGGATGACCACGTCCTTGGCGCCGAAGGTCTTGAAGGTCCAGCGCACGCGCGGTGCCGAGAACAGGCCGAGCCCGTCATAGACGACGATGCGCATGCCGTCGCCGATGCCCATCGCGCCGACGGCGGCTGCGAAGGCCTCGGGCCGCGGCAGCATATGGGGCAGCTCGGAGCTGGTATCCTTGACGGTGTCGATGTCGAAGCGCAGCGCGCCGGGGATACGGCGCTGCGCATATTCGGCATGCGGGTCGCGGCCATGGACGGGCAGGTACCAGGAGCCGTCGACCACGACGACATCGGGCGCGTTCAGGCGCTCAGTGAGCCATTCCGTGGAGACGAAGACGTTGTCGCTGGCCATGATCGGCATTTCCTTGACGTTGCGGCCGCTCGTTATGACGGCCTGAGCTGGGCGGCTGCTTCAGGCGAGCGCGATGCGGACGCGCCGGTTCTGCTTGCCCTTCTTCTCGATATCCGTGACCGCGACAAGGCCGATCTCGGCGGTGTTGCGGACATGGGTGCCGCCACAGGGCTGCAGGTCGATGTCGCCGATGGCCACCAATCGGACACGGCCCGAGCCGCGCGGCGGCTTCACCGACATGGTTTTGACCAGGCCTGGATTGGCGTCGAGCTCCTCATCGGTGATCCAGCTCTCGGTGACGGCGGCGTTGCGGGCGATCAGGGCGTTGAGCTTTTCGGAGATCTCGGCCTTGTCGAGGCCGCCTTCGGGAATGTCGAAATCGAGCCGCCCGTCGCCTTCGCCGATCGCCCCGCCCGTCACCGGATAGGACAAGACCACGCTCAGCAGATGCAGCGCGGTGTGGATGCGCATGCGCTTCAGCCGGCGCTCCCAGTCGAGCACGACTGTTACGGTCTCGCCGGGCTGCGGGGCGGCCTGTCCTTCAAGTTGTCCTGCAAGCGGAACATGGATCACGCGGCTCTTGTTCTCGGGATCGTAGATCGCCGTGCCGATCGTAATCTCGCTTCCGTCTGCGCGAATGAGCTTGCCGGCGTCGCCCGGCTGTCCGCCGCCGGTCGCGTAGAACACCGTCCTGTCGAGGATGACGCCGCCGCGCTCATTCACGGCGTCGACGCGTGCTGACGTCTCCTTCAGATAAGCGTCCTGGCGAAACAGCAATTCGGTCGGCATGGTCTGGTCGTCCCTGGGACGCGTCTCGTCGGCGCGGGCTGCGGAGATTGCACGGATTGGGCTGGCCGCGCCAGAATGCTTTCTCTGGGGGTAGCGTGCGGCCATTCCGGCTGGCCCTTCCGTCGCAGGACGGCAGGGACTAGATAGCGCGATGATCCGTCGGTTGCGCCCGGGAGCCTCGATGTCATTGCCGCGCATGCAGCCGAAAGACGGTGTCGCCTGGATTACGGGTGCGAGTTCGGGCATCGGCGAGGCGGTTTCGCTCGAACTGGCGCGACGGGGCTGGACTGTCGCGATCACGGCGCGCCGGCTCGATCAGCTCGAGGATATAGCCCGGCGTGCGGAAGGGTTGCCCGGCCGCATCGTCGCCCATGCCGGCGATGTGACCGACACCGCCGCGATGCAGGCGGTGGTGGATGGAATCGAGAGCGTGCACGGCCCGATCGCGCTCGCCTTCCTCAATGCCGGCATCGCCCCTCATGTCCATTCCGGCGCGTTCGATCTGGCGGCCTTCGAGCAGGCTTTCGCCGTCAACCTGTTCGGCGTGGCCAAGGGGCTGGCGGCCGTGCTGGAGAACATGACGCGGCGCGGCCGGGGGCAGATCGCCGTCAACGCCTCGATCGCGGGCTATGGCGGCATGCCGCGCGGAGCAGCCTATGGCGCCTCCAAGGCAGCAGTGATCCATCTCTGCGAGGCGCTTAAATTCGACTGCGACAGGCTCGGCATCCGGCTGCAACTGGTCAATCCGGGCTTTGTCGACACGCCGCTGACCCGTGGAAACGGCTACCCGATGCCCTTCCTGATGCCGCTCGAGGAAGCGGCCCGGCGCATCGTCGACGGTTTCGCGCGCGGCGGTTTCGAGATCGCCTTCCCGTGGCGCCTGGCCTGGTTCGCCAAGGCGGTGAATTGTCTGCCCTATCCCGCCTATTTCTGGCTCGTGGCGCGATTGATGCCCCGGGGCAAGTCAATGAGGCGCGACAGGGCCTGAGCCTTTGGCCTGATTCTGGGCCTGCCCCCGTGCGGGATCGGCTTTGAATCCGCTGCCGGCCATGGCTACGGAACGCCGTGCGTCGGCTGGCGATTTCATCGCATTTTAACCAGTGTGACGCTGATATGGCGCGCTTTGAACGTTCGTTTTTTCTCCTGCGCTCCGGAGAGATCTGCCCTGAATGCGCCTCGATTCGCGTAACATCCAGATTCCGACTGTCGATGAAATCGAGCCGCGCCTGCGACTCTACGGAATCGACGATGAGTGTCGTGAACTGGCGCGGCAGCTCGCGCCTGAAGTCGGCCGCATCATCGAGCGTGTGATCCGGCACAATATCAGCATCACCAAGGACCATCTGAAATCGAGCCGGGCTTCGCTCGATATCCATGGGGAGGCACTGACGCGCGCGGTCGTGTCGCATTTCAACGTGCTGTTCCAGGCGCGTTTCGACGAGAGCTATCTGGTCTCCCTCGAGCAGATGCTGAAGGTCGAGTTCGATTCGATGATCGGCGCCAGGGCGCGGCTGCAGGTCGGCCAGAAACTGGTGCTTCCGCTGCTGCAGGCGCGTGCCGGGCGCGGCATGCGGCGCCTGCTCGGACAGGTCGTGTCGCCGCGCGATGTCGACCTGCTGATGCGGCTTCTCTATTTCGACTTGGTCTGCGCCATCGCCGTCGAGCAGCATGAGACGCGCCGCGCCGTCGTCGAGCGGCATGTCTCTCTCGATGGGGCGCTCAAGGTCTTCAGCCAGCGGACGGAAGCGCTCGGCACGACATTCGAAAGCAGCGCCCGCGAATTGACCGCGGCGGCGCGGCAGATGCTGGAGAAGGCGCAAGCGACGCTGGAGCAGTCGGCCGAGGCCGAGGTCGCTTCGACCAAAGCCTATCGCCTGGCAGCCGAAAGCGCCGATACGACCAGCCAATTGCACCAGCTCACCAGCGATATGGGCGCGCGCCTGTCCGGTGCCGCCGAGGCGACGGCAACCAGCGTGGCGCATGCCTCCGACATCAAGGATTCGATGGCCGATCTGGCCGGGGTCATCGAACAGGTCGGCTCGATCGTGGCCGTCATCAAGCAGATCTCGGACCAGACCAATCTGCTGGCACTGAACGCCACGATCGAGGCCGCGCGCGCCGGGGATGCCGGCAGGGGCTTTGCGGTCGTCGCACATGAGGTCAAGAACCTGGCCGCGCAGACCGGGACCGCGACCCAGGCCGTCGCCGGGCAAATCGAGAAGATCGAGACCGCGACGCGGCGCTGCGTCGGCAGTGTCGACGCCATTACCGACAGTGTCGAGACGATTTCACGTCTCAGCAACGAGGCGGTCGTGACCTTCGCCTCGCAATTCGGCCTGGCCGGCCGGATTTCGGAGGCCGCGCGCCTGATCTCGGCGCAGTCTTCCGATGTGGTCAGCGGCGCGCGACGCTCGAGCCAGGCCATGACGGAAACCATCGCGGCGATCGACCGGGTGGAGACGACGGCTCTCGGCCTCGCCAGAAGCGCGGAGACGTTGCGCGCCCTGGTCGGCGAGCTCGGCGCGACAGTCGCCGCCGCCTGATCCGTCTCCCATCCTGCTCTTGCATGTAAAAACCGCGCCGCAGCGTGGTGCTGTGACGCGGCGTGGCTTGGACGATCGCTGATTTGGACGATCAGCGGTAATAGGGCCGGTCGTAATAACGGCGGTGGTGGCGGTGGTGACGACCATAATAGGGCGGCGGGCCGTAGCGGCGCGGGCCGTGGCGGAACTCCCGGTGCCCGTCGAAGCGGCGGCCATCATCGCGCCAGTCGCGATACTGGACCTGCTGGATGTCGCCGGCCGGAGCTTCGCCTGCTGGAGCCTGGACCTCCCGGCCCGAGGCGAATGCGGGCGCGGCCTCGGCGATCGCGGGCAGGAACGCCGCTGCACCAAGCGCCAGGCTCGCGGCGAGGATCAGTTTACGCATTGAAGTCTCCTTCCGATGGATCGGCATGGCTCCGATCTACCCCGGCGCCACGGAACTGCCGATGAACGGAAAAGTTCAGCTGCGTTCAGGGAGGGGAGAGGATGCGGACCTCCCGAGCCCTCATCCTGAGGAGCGGGCGTAGCCCGCGTCTCGAAGGATGCTGCAGGTAACTCCGGAACCATCTGGAGCACCCTTCGAGACGCCGCTACGCGGCTCCTCAGGATGAGGGCTAGGTTTTCCAAACGAGGATTCTCAGGACGATCGGACGATGCCCCCGGATGCTGGCTCGCGGGCAGAGCCGGGAATCTCAAGCCCGGCGCAAGTGAGCGCCAGGCTGTCGACAGGCTCAGCCTGCCTTCTTGGTGACGATCGTGAGCAGCCCGTTCTCGCTCATCTGCGCGAAAAGGACATGGGTCGACGATAGTCCCTTGGCTTCCAGGGCAGATTTGATGGTTGGCGTGGAATCGACTGAACTCCTGAGCTTTTGCAGCTCACCATCCCCGCGTTGGGAGACGATCTCGGTGACCTGCGATTGAGTCGCCGCCGGCAATTCACTGATGTCGACGACGTTGACCGATTGAATCGTCGGCGGGGCCGATGGGGCTTGCGGCGCAGATGTCGGTGGGCGGGTGGGCGAGGGGGTCTGGGCGTTGGCGGCCATGGACAATGCGAGCGCGGCTCCGGTGGCCAAGGTTGTGATCATGCGCATGGACGTTCCTCCATCAGTTGCGGATGAACGGCCTAACCCACACCGCAAATGCGGTCGGATGCTGAACCGCATCTGACCATCTCGTGACGATGTCGTGGCGAAGGCATCACATTGATGGCGCCTGGAACTGTGGACCGAAGCTGGGCTGGATAGTCGCGGCTGTCCGACGACCGTCAGACGAATCTCCAAATTCATGGGAATGCGCAGAAATATCGACGACCTGGTGGCAATATTCGCCAATATCCTTCGTTTCGAAGGCGTTTTCGGCACAGCTCCTTCGCTTCGATATTTACGGTATTGCCGCGATCCCGCTAAGGTTGCGATGCTGTCGATCCGCCTCAGCCTGGCAAACCGAACGACCATGCCGATGTCGCTGCGCGGCCCGCGCAACGTCGCCGCCCTCCCGCTCGTGATGGGCGTGGGCCTATCGTCCTCGGCCATCCCATGCGTCAGGGACCTCGCAGTGGCGCGGCTTTCGTGCGGGACGCATCGGCTGATGCCGTCGCTGTTCCGGTCGCGGCGATCGGTTTCGTTGTGCTGCGTTGCGCTGCGCTGGACGCCTGCCGCGGCCGAACTGCTCGGGATCACATTCGCTATCGCCGTCATCGCGATTCATCGACCGAAAAGGCCAGCACCATGAAATACGCTAATCTGGGCCGTTCGGGCCTCAAGATATCCAGAATCGGCCTTGGCTGCATGAGCTTCGGTGTCGAATCGAGGGCGTGGCGGCTCGATGAAGCGGCGAGTCGCCTCGTTATCCGGCACGCCCTCGAGCAGGGCATCACCTTCTTCGATACCGCCGACATGTACGGCGCAGGGGAAAGCGAAACCGCGCTCGGTCGCGCGCTTGCCGATTTTGCCCGGCGTGACGAGGTCGTGATCGCGACCAAGCTCTTCTACCCGGTGCGCCCGGACCCGAACGGGCGCGGCCTGTCGCGCAAGGCCCTGTTCGCTGCGATCGACGCCAGTCTGAAACGACTTGGAACCGATCACATCGACCTCTACCAGATCCATCGCTGGGACGAGGAGACGCCGATCGAAGAGACGATGGAAGCGTTGAACGATGTCGTGCGCGCCGGAAAGGTGCGCTATCTCGGCGCCTCCTCGATGTTTGCCTGGCAGTTGCTCAAGGCCCAGAGCGTCGCGGCGGCCAACGGCTTCAGCCGTTTTGTCTCCGTGCAACCGCATTACAATCTTCTCAACCGCGAGGAAGAGCGTGAGATGCTGCCGATGTGCCGATCCGAAGGCATCGGCGTCATCCCGTGGAGCCCATTGGCGCGAGGGCGGCTCGCCCGGCCTTGGGCCGCGGAATCGACCTCGGACCGTGTGCGCCATGATCGCACTGCGGACCTGCTCTATGCCCAGACCGAAGCCGCCGACCGGCGCGTTGTCGAAGCGGTGGGCGAGATCGCCCGCAAGCGCGGCGTTTCGCGAGCGCAGGTGTCGCTCGCATGGCTGCTGTCGCGGCAGGGCGTGGTCGCGCCGATTATCGGTGCAGGCAAGCTTGCCCATCTCGATGACGGGCTGGGCGCGCTGGACCTCGCGCTCGACGATGCGGAGATAGCGGTGCTTGAAGCGCCCTATGTTCCGCACGCCGCCAGCTTCTATCAGGAAGCTCCTGGCCCCGATCAAAAAGCGCTTCCCGAAGCGGCTTGATCCACCATGGTCCTGGGTCGGAGCGTCTTGCGGAGTTTGAGGGGGCCATTCGCCGCTCAATGTGCGGTGAACAATCCTGCATATGCGGAAATACCCAGATCCGCCTGGAGCGGAAGGACTCCTACGCCATCCTCGAGCGGACCCAGAGAGGCGAGGGCTTGTTGATAGAGCGGCTTGAAGCTGGCCCAAAGCCGACCGAGCGGATGACCGCATTTTGGCAGGCTCCAAGCGATACGGGGCGAATGCCCAAAGCTGGCGCTAGTCGAGCTGTGTGGCGCTGTCGGCAGCCACTGGCTCGCAGCAGTGGACTAAAGGATGAGGCGTTATCCGCGCTAGACGAATGTATGATTCGCGCAACGGAACGCGAGGCCGGGCGCCAAGATCCGGCCCAATAGGGAGGATTGCCATGCTGTTAACCCGTCGCGGGTTCACGACCGCTATTGCTGGAACCATCGCCGCTCCGACGCTCATTCGCAGCGCTTTCGCGCAAAGCGCTACGGTGAAGTTCGGCATGGTCATGCCGATGACCGGCGCGGCCGCCGAATCCGGCTCCTTCGCCCAGACGGGGGCCAAGCTCGCCCTCGAACAGGTCAACAAGGCCGGCGGCGTGCTCGGCAAGCCGGTCGAGCTCATCTTCGAGGATGACCAGACCACCAACCCCGGCGCGGTGCTGGCCTTCTCCAAGCTGGCGAGCCAGCCCGACATCGTCGCCTTCCTCGGCTCGATCCGCTCGACGCAGATGCACGCCATGGCCCCCGACATGCTGAAGGCGGGCAAGCCGGTCGGCTTCGGCGGCACAGACCCGAACCTGACCAAGCTCAACAACCCCTGGCTCTTCCGCTTTCGTCCAAATGATTCCTATTCGGGCAAGGTCATCGCCCAGTTCGGCACCAAGGAGCTCGGCAAGAAGAAGTGGGCGATCGTCCACTCGACAGACGCGTTCGGCACGGCCGGCGGAAAGGCGCTCGCCGATTCCCTGTCCGACAATGGCGCGACGCTCGCGCTTGACCAGGGCTATGCCAACCAGAGCCAGGATTTTACGCCGGTCGTGCTGGCGGTTCGCCAGTCGGGCGCCGACATCCTCGGCACCTATTTTACCTTCGAGACGGATCTGGGCATCTTCGCCCGCCAGTTGCGTCAGCTCGGCGTCACCATTCCGTGGGTCGGCTCGCCGTCGATCGTCAACATCTCGGCGCTGAAGCTCGCCGGCCCGGCGCTCTACAACACCTATGGCGTGGCTGATTATGCCGAGGATTCCAGCGATGCCTCGAAAGCCTTCGGTAAGGCCTATCGCGACGTTCGCAAAGTCGCGCCCGACAACCAGTCTTCCTGGACCTTCGACGCCGTGACCTGCCTCGCGCTGGCGATGAACAAGGCGGGTTCGACCGAACCGGCCAAGGTTCGCGAGGCGATGCTTGCCATTCGCGGCCACAAGGGCGCCGAGGGCGAATACAACTTCGACAAGAACGGTGACGGCCTGCATGGCTACAACATCGTCAAGAACGACAAGGGCGAGATCAAGTTCGACAAGCGGCTCGATTTCACGCCGAACCTCGGCTGATCGCTTCGGCGCGGCGTTGGTTTCGCCTCCCGGCGAGATCCGCGCGCTGCCGGCGCCCGCTTTTCGGAACCATCCTACATCACGCCTCCGAGCGGCGGGCATGCCCTGTCGCCGGGAGGACCGATCCGGCTTCATTTGCGCGCGGTAGATTGATGGATCTTGCTCTCCAACTGCTTTTTACCGGCATCGGCATCGGCTCGGTCTATGCGCTCGTCGCGTTGGGTTTCGTGCTGATCTTCCGGGCGACCAATGTCGTGAACTTCGCTCAAGGCGAGTTCTCGATGCTGGCAGCCTTCATGATGGTGGTGTTCACGCTCAAGCTGGGGTTGCCCTACTGGCTGGCCTTCATCATGGCGCTCGTCGGCATGGCGGCGGTGGGCGCGGTCTTCAACCTGGCGGTCTATTACCCGCTTCGGCACCGCACCTATCTGCCGGTGATCATCTCGACGATCGGCGCCTCGATCTTCCTGGCCAATGGCATGCTCGCCTTGCACGGACCGGAGCCGGAGGTTCTCGAGGGCTGGTTCGAGACGCCGGGCTTCCTGGTCGGACCCGTTTATGTCGACAGCCAGTACCTGCTGATCATCGGCGTGACGGCGATCCTGGTCGTGCTGCAATACTGGTTCTTCGAGCACACGCTGCTGGGCAAGAAGCTGCAGGCGACGTCGCAGGACAAGGAGATGGCCGCGCTGCTGGGGATACCGGTCGCGGCGATGATCATGGTCACCTTCGTCTATTCGGCGGTGATCGGCGGCATCGCCGGCATTCTGGTGGCGCCGGTCCTGTTCGTCTCGATCGGCATGGGCGCGGCGATCGCGCTCAAGGCCTTCGCGGCCACCATCATCGGCGGCTTCGGCGACGTCACGGGCGCGATCATCGGCGGTCTGGCGCTCGGCGTCATCGAGACCTTCGGCGCCGCCTATATCTCCGTCCCTTACAAGGACGGCTTCGCCTTTCTGGTCCTGATCGCCTTCCTGATCTTCCGGCCGCGGGGCATCTTCGGCGAGCGGGTGGCGGAAAAAGCATGAGCACGACTGCTTCCCCCGCCACCGAGGTCGCCCGTACGCGCCCGAACTGGGGCGTGCCCGCCTATATCCTTTTCGTTGCGGCGGCGATCGTCTTCGCCGTCCTGATCCCGAAGACCGGCTACATCCTCAACATCTCACTGCAGGCGACGACCTACGCCATCGCCGTGCTCGGCCTGACGATCGTTCTGGGCCTCTGTGGCCAGATCAATCTCGCCCAGGCTGCCTTCTTCGGGCTCGGTGCCTATGCGGTCGGGCTCGGGCAGACCGAGCATGGCCTGAATTTCTGGATCTGCCTGATGATCGGCACCAGCCTCGCAGCGCTGTTTGGGGCGCTGCTCGGCGCCTCGACGCTGCGGCTCGGCGGGCATTACCTCGCCATGGTGACGATCTCCTTCCAGCAGATCCTGACGCTCGTCCTGATCAATTGGATTCCCGTGACCAAGGGGCCCGACGGTGTGCGCGCCATCCCCCGCCCGGCGCTTTTCGCCGATGGGTCTTACTATCTCGGGCTCTGCATCGCGGTGCTTGCCGGGCTCGGCTATCTGGTCTGGCGCCTGCGCGATACGCGGCTTGGCCGCGCGATGAGGGCGGTGCGCGACAACGAACTCGCTGCGGGTGTTGCCGGCATCGACATCTATCGCACCAAGGTCACGGCCTTCGCCCTGTCTGCCATCCTCGGCGGTATCGGCGGCGGGCTCTTTGCCGGCGGCTTCGCCTATGTCAGCCCGGACCAGTTCTCCTTCGCCGAGTCGGTGGTGTTCCTGACCATGGTGCTGCTCGGCGGCGTCGCCTCGCCGATCGGCGCGGTCATCGGCACCGGGCTCCTGATCCTGATCCCGGAATGGCTGCGCTTCCTCAAGAGCATCCCGGGCCTGTATCTGGCAATCTACGGCGCGGCGGTCATCCTGATCGTCCTGTTCATGCCCGACGGCATCTGGGGCTACCTGCGTGGGCAGCTCGATCGCTTCAAGCGCGTGAGGCTTTCGGTCAAAACCGGCGACGCCCTGCAACTCTCCGGTGGCGGTGCGGGCGCCGAGACGGTCCTGGAGGTGCGCAAGCTCTCCAAGCATTTCGGTGGCCTGAAAGCGGTCGACGAGGTCGATCTGCTGGTCAAGCGCGGCGGCGTCCATGCGCTGATCGGACCCAACGGTTCCGGCAAGACCACGACGCTGAACGTCCTGTCCGGCCTTTACAAGGCGACATCGGGAAGCGTCATTCTGAATGGGCAGGACATCACGAACCTGCCGCCGCACGCCCGCACGAAAGCCGGTCTCGGCCGGACCTTCCAGAACATCCGGCTCTGGCGCTCGATGACGGCGCTGGAGAACGTCATGGTCGGCGCCGAGCGCCCGGGAAACTCGGCCGCCGACGATCCGGCCGCCGTCATCGCCCGCGCGCGCGCCGCGCTTGCCTTCGTCGATCTCGAGCACAGGGCCGACGAGGTTGTCGCCGGCTTCTCCTATGGCCATCAGCGCGCAGTCGAGATCGCTCGTGCGCTCGCCGGTGATCCCGCTTTGCTGCTGCTGGACGAGCCGGGTGCCGGCCTGAACTCGTCCGAGAAGGTCGAGCTGCGCAATCTGCTCAAGCGCATCTCGGCGCGCGGCCTGACCATTCTGATCATCGACCACGACATGACGCTGGTGAGCGAGGTCGCCCAGCATATCACCGTGCTGAATTTCGGCCGCCATATCGCCGACGGCGTCTCGGCCGATGTGCTGCAGCATCCCGACGTGATTGCGGCCTATCTTGGAACGGCTCCCGATGTCGCTGCTTGAACTGAAATCAATCGTCGTTCGCTATGGCGAGATCGAAGCCGTCGAGGGCGTCTCGCTGGTCGTTGACGCAGGCGAAGTCGTCACGCTGCTGGGCTCCAACGGTGCGGGCAAATCGACCACGCTGCGCGCCATCTCGGGGCTAGAGAAGCCCATTTCGGGCGATATTCTTTTTGAGGGGCAGTCGATCGTTGGGCTCAAGCCCGAGGAGATCGTTCGCCGCGGCATCGCGCAAGTGCCGGAGGGCCGCCGTATTTTCCCCGGCCTGAGCGTGCGCGAGAACATCATGCTCGGCGCCTCAAATCGGAAAGGCCTCAAGACCTCGGCGATCCGGCGCGAGGCCGACGAGATGTTCGACCTCTTCCCCGATATCCGCCGCTTCGCCGATGCACTCGGCTGGACCCTGTCGGGTGGCCAGCAGCAGATGGTGGCGGTGGCGCGGGGGCTGATGGCCAAGCCCCGCATTCTGCTTCTCGACGAACCCTCTCTGGGGCTCGCGCCCGTAATCGTGCAGGCGGTCTTCGCCATCATCGCTGAGATCCGGCGTCGCGGGACGACCGTGCTTCTGGTCGAGCAGAACGCCCGAATGGGTCTCTCGGTCGCTGATCGCGGCTATGTGCTGGAGACCGGCAAGCTCGTGCTTTCGGGCACCCCGACGCAACTCTGGTCCAACGAGGAAATCCGTGCCGCCTATCTGGGCGGCCGCACGGCAGCGGCACATGCCTAGAGCATTTCCGCGTTTCTCCGAATCGCAGAAATGCTCTACCTCCTTGTTTTATCGCATTTTCTTCACGCGAACCGGTGTCCACTTCGCTCAAAAATGCTCTAGTTCCGGCCCTCCCGCGGACAATGCGGATCTGTTTCAAAGACCGCATTCGGCTATCATCCGATTTTGGCAGGCCAGCGCTTAGAGGTGTTCTTTCTGAGGTGTTGGACTTGTGCAGATGACCAATGGCAGCTCTTAGCAGCAGAGCTGCCATACACCGCTGATCGCGCGTCTTTCACGCCGTGGCGCTGATTCTGCGATGAGTGCTCAGAAGAGGTGGGCGACCGTGGTACGTGTCGCTGTTCGACACCTGTCTTCGATCTGCCCGGCAATCCAATGCTGGCCGTGCCGACGGGATCAAACCGGGTCGTAGCGTAGGGAAAAACCGCACGCGGGCACAGTAACGCGCCAAGGCGTGGAAAAGTCTGGCTCCCGGAGCAGGATTCGAACCTGCGACCAATCGATTAACAGTCGATCCCGTTCTGATAGCGCCAGACAGTGCGAGATTTTCAAAGATTGTGAAAAAGAAGCCTTTTCAACGTCATACGCGTTCTCGTTGTGTCACTCGCATTCTTTCGATTGCGCTCTAGCGCATGCAGGCGTACCTTTTAGGTGCGAAATAGGTACGCAAATGGGAGCGCGGATGCCACGGGTGAAGCTGACGGACAGGTTCTGCTCTGGCGTGAAGTCGACTGGCGCCCAGGTGGATTATTACGACGAGCAGGAAGCTGGGCTATTCCTACGCGTGTCCGCCCAGCGCAAGGCGTGGGGGTTGCTGTTCACCCGCCCCAGTGACGGTAAGCGCGCTCGAACTACGTTCGGCAGCTACCCGTCGATGACGTTAGCCGCTGCTCGTGGTCGCGTGATCGAATTGCGGTCGGGTCTGGACGAAGGACAGGACGCGAGCGCCAAGGTCCGCGAGATCAAAAGCGGAGTTTCCGACGGCGAACTCACGCTGAAGCAGTTGGGTGCCCTGTTCCTCGCCGATCGTCGCCAGCGGGGCAGGAGGACCGCCGACGAAATGGAGCGCGCCCTAAAGATCGACATCTATCCCGTGATCGGTTCTATCGCCGTCCAGAAGCTCAAGCGCATAGATCTTTCCCGCGTTACCGATCTGATCAAACAACGGGGAAGCACCGTCCAAGCGAACCGGGTCGCGGCCCTATTGAAGACGCTTCTGGCATGGTCGGTCGATCAGGGACACCTTGAAACCGACCCCGGTTACCGATGGAAGCCGCCCAGCGAAATAGCCCCTCCGCGCGAGAGGGCGCTCTCCGCCTCGGAGATCAAGCAGCTTTGGCACGGGCTCGAACAGGCCGACATGTCCAGATGGACGGTTGAACTCCTCCGGTTCTGCCTCGCGACCGCCTGCCGACAAGGAGAGGCGGGCGGCATGCTCAGAAGCGAGCTAGACCTTGAACAGGGGGTCTGGCACCTCCCGGCATCGCGATCGAAGAACAAGCGCCCGCATTCAGTCCCTCTATCGCCGCTCGCCTTGGATGTACTGAACCGCGCGCTCACAGGGCATGAATTGCCGGCCGTTTTTCCCGGCGCTCGGGGCACACCGATCACGAACTCTGCTGTATCGCGCGCCGTTCAACGCTCTCAAAAGTCTCTTGGACTGGCACAATGGACGTCCCACGACTTGCGACGTTCGGCGGCGACGCACATGGCTGAATTAGGAATTTCTCCGTTCGATATCGGGCTGTGCCTCAATCACATCAGCACAACGCAGAAGTCCATTACGACCTCCACCTATGTGAAATACACGTTCGACAAAGAGAAGCGGGCCGCCCTGAGCCTTTGGGGCGAGAGGCTCGCGGCCATCGTCGCGGGCGACGCTGCCGACATCCTGCCACTGAACTCAGCGCGTCGCCGGTACGGACTCAAGCGGAAGGCGCGGGCGGCATGATCGACCTCGCGACCTTAAAGGGGAAGCGGACCGACCTGCGGGCACTTTTCCCAGCCCTCACAACCGACGACGTCGCATTGGTTGATCGCGCACTTGGCGGGAACCGTAGTGGGTTCGTTGCGGCGGTCTGCTTTCAGGCCGATACGTTGTGGAGTGGAAGGCCGGGCGAACCGCTGAAGGACGCGCAAGCGCGAATGGCGCGGATCGCAGCCGCAGCTCAAATCTTCGCAGACAACCTAGATGTGCTCGATGTCGCGCTGACTCTGCCGGACGACACTGGCGACGCTGCTTTCACGAGGCCATCGGACCTACTCGTCTACATGAAGCTTCTGGCGTCCAGAGCTAACGCGCTTGCCACGGACAATCACAAACTCAAGGTCGCGCGGTTTCAGGACCCAACCAAGCGGAAGCAGCGGGGAGTCACCCCTTCCTCTCTCATCACGCGACGCATGATCGCTGAATATTTCATTTGCCACGCCGAGTTGCCCATCCATGAGGGTAGCGATCTTCGGCGGTTGATCGAGATAGGGCACCTTGCAGCTGGCGTTGATGATCCGAGCGCATCGAACATCGGCAACCTCGTTGCCGACTTCGCAAGCCGACAAGATAGGTCACCGGCCGATCCCTATCTAGAATAGTCGCCGCAGAACGCGACCGACAGTGTCCGAAGCATTCCAACCTGATGGGAGTGCTTCAGCATGACTGAGCTTGTCAAAGAACTCGAAGACCCTCGCACCGAACTCTTGACCGATTCTCAGATTGTCGCCGGCTGGCCGATCTCGCTGTCGACAATCGCGCGCCAGCGCCGTCTTGGCGCGTTCCCCGAGTCGGTGCGTATCGGCCGCCTCCGGCGCACTCGCCGCAGCGACGTCCTCGCCTACTTCACGCCCAAGCCCGCACGCCGCGCGGAGGGCTAGATCATGGGCATCATCACTTGCCTCGCCCGCCTCTGCAGGGCGCATCGCCGCCCGGCCGCAGGGCCTCCCGAAACGATTGAGCCCCCGCCGGCGGCAACCGGCGAGGGGGGCGATAGCAAGCACTGGCATCAGGCCAAGGCCGCCCGCATCGCCCGCGCCGCCCGCGTCCGCATCGCGCTCGAGGGCTTCAATGCCGATCAGCGCCGGGAGGGCGGCCGGTGAATGCTAGTGACCGTCTGCAGCGGTGCCGGTGGTTTCGCCAGCTGATCGAGGACGTCGAAGCGACCGGGATAACTGACCCGCTCGCGCAGATGGACGCTGTCGGCACGCGGTGCGGCGTGGATTCTGCCCGGATCGTCTTTGCCGCAGGCGTGGTCAGCGTTGATTGGGCATGGGCCGAAGAGAGAAGTCTGCGGAGCCGGTTCGTCCAGATCACAAGCGCGTCGCCTATGATGTCCGCTCCTGGCCGCTACCAACGGTGCCGCGATGCTTTTGATGCGGCATTCAGAAGCTCGCTCGACGAGCTGGAAAGTGGGCTTCGGCTGTGGGCAGGGCGGAACCGGCTCGAGGATGCTCCGTTTGAGGAGCCGCGCCGATGAACACGAGTTCTTGGCCCATCCGGTCCGGCCCGGCCGTCATAGCTTGGCGGGCGGCGGCGCAGCGCCGGAATGAGGCGAAGCGGGCGCTGCTGCATCATCGCCAGACCGGGACACCGGTGGACGTTGTGGGCGCACTGGCGGTCGGTGCAGAGGCCAATGCACGCGCACCGCGGGGCCGCTATCCGGGGAAGGGCGGTCGCTACACTAGGTGGCCAGGCAACAACCATGTCGAACTCGCGCGCTGGGCGGAAGAGGCTGGGCTAGGTCGGTTCGGTGCAGACGACCCGGACATCTGCATAGCCGTCCGAGAAGCAGGAAGCGGCCGAAGCATCGGCCCCGAAGAAGCCGGCCGGCTGCTCGGTTTGACCGCAGAGATCCGCGACTTGCGCGGCATCCGAACCATGGAGTCGATCGACGAGACAAAGGCGGAGCGTGAGGATCGCCGCGCCCTCGAGCGTGCAGCGAAGGATGCTGTCCGGAAAGAGGCCGTCCGCAGAGCGGAGGGTGCGATCCCGCGGGCAAAGAGCAAGGCCGCGCTGAAACCATGGGCCGTGCAGGGCAAATCCAAGGCGACGTATTACCGGCACCTGCGTGAGACGAATTCGTCCGCAAAACCCATTGCTGCTGAGACAGATCCGTCCGGTGAGACGAATTCGTCCGCACCTCCTAGAGCCCTTAATAATATAGGATGTGCGGACGAAACTGTCTCACGGCAGAAAGAGGCTGCGCCGACGTCGCACGAGCAGCGCGCCGTCGTCGAGACCGGCCCCAGCCAGACAACAAGATCTCTTGGCGATGGAAAGAGGGCGCCAAAGACCGTCAGGTCGAAAAAGAGAACGGGCGACCTTGGCCGACCGTTGCCGGAGGAGCCATCGCCCTTGATGGAGAGGTCGGCGGAGCCGGCCCAAGCCGATGACATCCGCGCCGGCTCGACGGCTTCCCTGACCCCGTCGACTGCGGTCTTTCCTGAACCCGACAGAGTCGAGGATCTGCACGCGCGCGCGGGCGAGGTGGCGGCGTCCGCTACTGGCCTGCCTGACCTGTTCGGATCGCTGCCGCTGCCGGTCCCATGTGCCCGCCCGCAGCGCTCTAGAACGTCCGCTGGAAAGTCAGCAGGCGCGGGCGTGCAGCACTCGCTTTTCGGCGAGGAGTCTTCGCGCGATCATATGTTCCGTGGCGTCAACTTCTTCTGCGGCGTCGAGCTCGGTGCTATGTTCCAGGTGTTGGGCGAAGGCGACGCGGTTCGTGGCCGCGAACTGGCGATGCTGCTGCCTCTAGCCCGGCTCAGGGTGCTGGCAGAGGCCCTTGGAGAGGGCGGCGTCGATCGGTGCGGACATCTGATCATGCTTGCGAGGCGAGCGGCGCATACGGCGGAGGCGAAGGCCATGGGAGCAGCACGATGAGCGCGCATCAGCATTTGCCGCTGTTTAGGTGGGCGCTCGAGCAAGAGGCCTCCCGTCCTGCAAAGGCCGAACTCGTTGACCTCGCCGTGTTCCGCGAGACCAGCGCGCGGTGGAAAATGAAGATCTTGCCCAACGAGATCCCGGCCGATTTGGCGTTCGACCGGTGCGGCGGCTTGGAGCCGCAGCCGGCTGTCCTGCGGTTCGATCGCCGGGCCTGACCGGGGAGGTATATCCCTAGGCGAACCCTGCCTGCACCGTGCCTTGCGTGGCGCGTGCCGTCATGTTGGTGTCCGGTCGGGCTCGGGGAGGATAATGCGGTGGCGGTGCTGGCAGAGGATTGTGAGATCTGGGCGAACGAAGGCTGGCACGTGCTGACCGTGGAGCAGGCCCTGACTTATCCCCGCGCGCGCCTAATGCGATGTCGGGAGTGCCTTGGCATAGTCCGAGCGCACAAGGCCGGGCACGACGGACAGAGGGCTCATTTCGAGCACGATTCTCGGCATGACGGCTGTTCTCGCTGCGATGAGTTCGCCGGCGTGAAGTCCCCCCACCCTAACCCCGCCCGGATGCGGCGGTAGACGTGGCAAAAATCAACTTCTCGGGCTGGTACTTCGAAAAGGGCATCAAATCCCTGATGCGAAGCTTCGACACCGCTGGCGCGGCCATATTGCGCGAATGCGACAAGGCGCTCACCGAGCAGTCAGATTATGAGAAATTTCTGGACGACGGCGGCGAGCTCGAATGCGAATGCGACGGCGACGGCTTCATCCTTTGGGACAAACAAACGGCTCTGCAGATTGAGGTTGCGAGCCTTAAGGATGCCGCCATAAGCCTCCGCAAGGCGTTCGCAATCCAGCTCTATCATCACTGGGAACGTTCGGCCCAAGGGTGGACTGGCAGCGCCGCCAATGCCCGTCACGAAGATCTCGTGGCCAAGGCGCGCGTCAAGGGCCTCCCGATCGACGACAGGCTAGACGTTGTCCGAATGCTGGCGAACACGCTTAAGCACGGAAGCCCACATTATGGCCGAAAGCTCCTGACGGCTTGGCCGGAGATTCTCGCCATACCGAACCCCGCAGCGACGGCGATCGATTGGTATGCCGCCGTCACGCTGAGCGATGCCCAAGTCAAGGAAGTTGCGACGATCGTTGCCGGATCTGGACCGAAGTGCACGATCGACGATCTCGACCTTTGAGCTGATGTCTTGGCGCGCCCGCCCAACATAGGACAATATGCTACGTTCAGGGCAATGCACGGCGGCCCGAAAGGGTTGTCAATTTGCTGACACTTCCGGCCCGATCCGACGGAGGGACGGCGGCCGACCAGCGTAATAATTGCGGCCTCCGCCTTCCGACGAACGCCGATGTCGGCGGCCGTGACCTTCTCGCCCGCCGAGGCCTTGGCGATCGCCTCTTCGCGGATTGGCTGTGGCGTGCTTGGCGCAGCCAGCGTCCACATGGCGATGCAAGCGCTCGAGGCGCCGGCTGTTGGTGCCCCCCGCCGGTCCCAGCGGGGCAGAGCTAAGCGGAGACGCCTATGATGGTTCGGCAATCTGTCTGCGCATGAATGCGTAAATTGCGGTGCCGCCGTGGGCTCCGTTGATCAGTTCCCAGCCTTCGGCCGCAAGCTTCGAAACTTCGCTATTAAATGCCTTTATGCCGAAGAACGCCCAAGCTTGATATTCATATTTCATAGCGTCGCTTCCCCGTTGATTTGTACGTGCAGCTCAATTCTACTCTTCGAACTTAAAACAATTGATGCTGCCTTATCAGCTCGCCGCAAACCAGCAGGCCCGCTGGTCAGGCATTTCGGCGCTTGGGGTTGCGGCCCTGCGGATGGCGCGTGCGGCTGTCGTTTGAATTTTACGGGGCATCGGCGCGGGCACTGAGAAGCCGCTAGCCGAGGCGGTGGTATAGCCGCTGACGGCGGACATGATATCGCTGGCGAAGTAGGCAAGGGAGGGAACATGGGAACCAGCGATTACACCGAGAGCACAATAGTGATTGCCGTCCTTTTGGTTGGGACATTGCTGGCCTTGGCGCTCTCCTTCTACGCCCTTCGCTGGGCAGTTCAGTGGTTGCATCAGAGTTTTCATCAGTTCAGGGATCATCTGAAGACACTTCCTGAAGCGAAGAAGCTGTCGAATTTAGCGATACCGGTGATCGTGGTGATGTTGATCGCAGCAATGCTTCCGTGGCCGTATTTTTACTACCAGATCCTGCGCCTTGCTTGCTTTGGGATCGTGATTTGGCTGCTTTGGCATGACTGGCGGCCTACGCTTGCGCACTTCACGCTCGCGATGATCGGTGTGCTGTACAACCCACTCGTACCAATCCATCTCACGCGGGAGATCTGGTCGGTGCTCAACCCGCTAACGGTCATTGCGTTCGTGTGGTTCTGGTGGTCCACCCTACGTCCGGCAACTCGGGTCAAAGACCCGGCGCCGAGCTGAGACCAGCCGAAGCTCATCATCGCTGGAGGAAGGCACGCGCCTTATGATCCTGACAGTCGTCATGTTTGTGGGGTGCTTCCTTACGGCAGTGGTAGCGATCACCATCCCGTTGCAACTGATATCGGAAGTGAGATCGCCTTGGCTGTTGCTGGTGATCGTGCCGCTTGGTCTCGCGTTGCAAAACTGGCTCTTATCGCCCGAAACACATAAGACCCCGTGGTTCAGGAGCTCGGTTCTGAACGTGCTTACCGTAGCGAGCCTTGTGGTCGGCATGTTCGCCGTCCTGAGGATGGATCGCAAAATCCGAGACGAAGCAGCCATGACGCGTAGGGAGGCGGAGGTAGAGAGGTGCGTAGGTCGAGCGCTACTCGACGGTAAGAGACCAGCAGTCGCAAGACGTCTCTGCTCCGAAGACTAAGATCGCGACCGGGCTGTCCCGACTGCCCGCGGTCGGCGGGGGTGATGAGCCGCTCTGGAGTCCTCCAGCGGCTTGGGGCCGTCGGGGGTAGGTAGGTGCCGAGATTATCGCCAATTCCGCTCGGCAGGCGTCTTTTTATAATCGACATTATAGTTATGGATATGGAGGATTATGAATGGCAAGGCACCTGCCAAAGAAGCGCGCTCTAGCTTTTATCGATTTTCTTGGGTTCCGTTCAAAAATAGAACAGATGCCAAGGAATGTAGAAATATATGAATTGATAAAAGAGAATCTAAATGAAATTAAGAGCGATCTCGTTCAGCGAAAATCTACGCAACTTTCGAGTCCTGAGCTTGGTAGATTTGGTGGTTATTATTACCCGCTTGAAGCTACTCAATTTTCTGACAGTCTCGTTTTATCTGTCGAGCCCAAGGCCGCTGGCGTAGAAACTTTGATTGAAATAGTCGGCTCGTTGTCTGATCGGCTGCTGATGAAAGGATTGTTTATTAGGGGCGGGATAGCGCTTGGGTGGGCTTATCATGAAGAGAATATAGTATTTGGAAAAGCGATGAATGATGCATATGATATTGAGAGTAAGAAGGCGATATTTCCGCGGGTAGTGATAGATGATTTAATATTTAAAAAAATACCTGACTGGTGCAAGGAAATGAATATATCTCGTGATAATGATGGATTGCTGTATATTAAGCCGTTTACAAATCTTATAGAAATAAAAGGAAATGTTATCGCGATTCCCGATTGTCAGCAACTTGCCGATGCGCGAATTCAGATTAAGAAATCTTTATCATCTGCAAAAAATAATCCAAAAGTATATGCTAAATATCATTGGCTTGGCACCAAATTCGACGAGCACATAGCCGAGTGCCGACAAGTTTGGCGCTTTTCAGCTTCGGACGTGGAAATGATATTTGCGCACGAATCAACTGGTCGGAACCGCACAAGGAAAAAGCGGGTGCCACCGTCGCCAATAACGAGCTGACCTACCGCGCAAAGATCGGCGACTCGCCGTATAGCGCAACCTCGATGCTCATCCTACCTTGCCATCGTTCTTCGTAGCCTGCATTACGCACCGCGCGCGACCTCGACCAGCGCGCCTGCAGATTTGGGCTGCTGCAGACCTTCGCCTGTTCCGAGGGCGAGGTCAGCCAGCGGCCCTGCGGATGGCGCGAGCGGTTGTCGTCTGAATTTTACGAGGCTATTGCCACCGCATCGGTCCGCTCATCGAGACAGACTGAGTTAGAACGGACCTTTCAGGCAGTTATGAGTGACCGAGCAAAAGCTATTGGGCATCGTCCCTGCGCCGGTGCTTTCGAAACGTCTGCCTAAGCCACCCGGTCAATCGGCCGAAGCTGCCAGAGTGAACCAAGTGGGCCGGGATGAGGGCGCCTTGGCAAGCCGCAAGCATCTCTTGGCCTGCCACCGTTTCCGCCGTGAGCTGGTGTTCAAAAAAGTCGATGGCATCTGGTTGTTCGAGCGCACCTTGAGTGCGGACCAATTTTAGATGAGCGTCGACTACGGCCGGTGGAAGCATGAGCGTCTGAGAGCGTACAGATGACGTCAGTGCTTCCTGCGCCGCATTGTAAGTCAGGCGTGCTTGTTGGCTTTCGAGAACCGGCCTCGACTGCCTGAGCGACCAGAACACTTGGAAACACGCGTCTCGACTGGTCTCCGCTTTGGCAAGAACATCGACCATGGCCGATCGTCGGTGTTCGAATAGCTTCTCTTCCCATGATTGGCGGGCTGAGAAGATGCGAGAACGTTCGGCCACCGCAAAATTGATGATTCCGGCCAGAAGCACACCTGCTAAAGCCGATCCCGCAGTAAGGAGGGGAGTCCATGACGGATCAAGCACTGCTGAACTCCCTTTGCCAAACGGCTAACGTACAACTACCGCCGCACCGCTTTGTCTGGCCAGCCCCGCCCGCCCGCGAAATCAGCCGCAGCGTGGCGATGGAATCCGTCGGCATTACCGGCGCGGTGTAGTGCGCCGTTTCAAATGGCAATGACGAAGGATTCAAATGGCAGCAGATCGAGATTTCCTCGCGTCGCGCACAACGGCTTTCTTGAACGCTGGATTCTCGCGGATCGCCCCCCGGATGGGCGCGTCGCCAAGAGGTCCAACCCACTGGCCGTGGCGAGCAACGCTGAGGTTCATTACGAGCCGGGCTAGGTTGATTATCAGATCATGCGCTTCCCCGGCTTCGTCTAGCGCGTCAGCAAAATCCGCTGCGCCATAGAAATCGCCTTCCTCAACCACCGTCCCAAGATCGTTGCTGCTGAAGGTGCCGTGTATGAGATAGGCGGCGATATCCGCATTCGCCTTTTTCGCATGCTTTGGTCGCAGCAGAACTAACCGATCATCGTCATCGATCGGCCGAGCCCAAAGTCCATGGGCAAAATCATTTCGCCGATCTCGGTGCGGCCGCAGTGCGTTGACCGCCAGTCTCACTATCGAAGCGTCAGTCGGCTCCAACTTCAATTCCGCTAGCCGAACGATCGCTGCGTCTTGATTTGGCCCCCCGCGCGCGCTCAAGCTTTCCAACAGAACCATCGCGGTGTCGATTTCCGATCCGCTCAAGCTGGCGAGGATCGTCGCCCAATGGTGGTCGATGGCCGCTGCAAATCCCATAACGGCAACGACCTTAATGGCCGCGTCCGGCATGGCGCTAAATACACCTGGTCCGGTGATGTAGCCGTGCAAAAGCCTGCGATCCGAGGAGCTTTTCTTACTCACGTGCTGATCACCACCTCCCGCACCTGTTGCGCGTTTCCCGCGCTATCGCGACCATCGGCCTGCCCGTGTTCAAGCTGTAGAGGGTGCGTATCAGCGCGAGGTCTTGATGGTCTTGGGCTTGTCGAAGCGCTCTCGGAATTCGTCGATGGCTTCTTCGAATCTGTTGAAGCCTTCGTTTCTCATCCGGGCGGCAAATCCCCTGCTTCGCTCAGTTCCGACAATGGCCGACCAAAAGTAGTGAACCATCCCTTTCGCGTCCCGCTCGTTCAAGCGCATGCGGGTCAGACGAACCCCGGCCTTAAGCTCCGCTGATGCAGTTGGAGAAGCCAGAACCGGGTTGAAAACTCGCTCGTCAAGAAACGCCATGATGTCAGATTCCGTTGTCACCACCCGATCCTCCAACCTGCGCCGGCGCTCCACCGGCCTTGGCTCGGCAAACATGCTGCCCTGCCATGCCCCTCTATATCAATCGAAGTCCTGAAGTCCGGCACGGCCCCAACCGCTCGGGTCACGTTTGCCTTCGTCAACGGCGGCGTTGAGCTGTTGGAGTGTGAGACCGACACTATCGTTGAGTGCTTGCAGCGCGACATAGATTGTCGTCCCGAGCGGGATCTCGCCGGACCAGCGCCGAATTTCATGCTGGAAAGCCAGCGTCGTCTTGCGCATTTCGTGGGCCCTGAACGGGTCCATGCTCCGCTTGGATCTCTGGACCATCAATCCTCCTCCCGCCGTGCGCTGCTCGAAAATAGGCCTCGCAAATATCCATGCGAGACCGAGCGATCGGCGTCCGCCAGCAGCACGGTCATGTCGTGCAGCACCGCCCGCAACGCCGCGCGTTCACTGCCATGCTCTGCGATGAGATCGTCGATCTCGCATTCGAGCTCGGTCGCCGGGTCCGTATCTTCAAGCCGCTCCGCTGCCATATCCTGCGCCCTCCGGAACTGAGAACGTACAGAGAACATATGCCGAGATCGAGTCAACCCGTTGCGGCGTACCGGCTGTGAGAGATTTCGGGGAGAACGGCGGTATTCGCCTTGCGTCAATACGCCCTTCGAGATTGTCTGCCGGACCGGCAAGCTGAGCTAACCCGTTGTCGAGCACGGACTGGAGCATAGGCAATGTCTTCTAGGGTCGACTTCCCAGGTGTCGAAATAGGGAACGCACAGGTGATGGCGCAAAGTGCCAGCCACTACCTGACGCACTACGACATCGCTGTGCACCGAGTTATGGCCGTGCGCGGTAAGAACGAGATACTAGGTCAGACGCCCAATGTCTGTCGCTTCTGTTCCCGGACTGTGCCGGCTGTGACATTCTGCAAAGAGGCGCACGCAGTGCCCGAGCTTGCCGGCAACGGTACGCTGATCAGCCTCTATGAATGCGACGAATGCAACGCGCGTTTCGCGAAGTTCGAAGACGACCTCGGCAAAATGACGCTGCTTGAGCGATCCGCCGGACAAGTTCTCGGTAAGCGCGGCGTTCCGTCCGTCACAACGGGGCAAAAGTCGCGTATCGACATGGGTACCAGCGGCTTCCTGATTCAAGAGCACGAGGGAGACCCTATCGCCGCTATCGATCAGGACAAAAAGACGCTGACGGTAACAATTGCTCCGCAAGCATATCGGCCACTCGGTGCGTACAAAGCACTTGTAAAAATCGCTTTGACCCTCATGGCCGAAGGCGATCTTGCCAAGGTTCCTGAGGCGGTGCAGTGGCTGCGGGAAAACGACCTTGCAACCAGCCAAGTCACTGACTGTACCGGTTATAGCTGCGTGCGCGGTTGGACGCCGGGCCCTCTGCCTATTGCGCAGACAACAGTGATGCTGCTGCGTCGGAAACCGAGCTTCCAAGCCGGGCCCGCTTACGTAATGCTGCTAGCTTTCGGAAACATGTCTTTCCAAATCGTCATTCCTGCGCCGCAGGAAGACGCCATAATTGTCGGCAAACCGATCACGATATGGCCTATTCCCGTCTTCGCTTTTCTGGAGGCGGACAGGGCTCGCGGTCCGACCCGCTTCTGGTTGAGAAGCCTTGCCTCACCAGCGCCGGAGAAAGGTGCGCCGAGCATCGTGTTTAATTTCGAAAGCATAGTCGAAGTGCCCCCCGGCGCGTCGGCGGCTTGAGCGGAACGCTGGAGTTGCGGGGCTGGCAGTCCGCGTTCGGCTGGATCGTGTTGGGGTTCCGGTTTCGATCCCCTGCGACTAGTGAAGCTTCCGCTTTTCGGCCTTGACCGCGCGACGCGCACGGCGATTAAGTTCCGGCGGGGGAGTTGGCGGAACCACGACGACGCCCGGCGGTTGAGCGCTGATAAGGCGCGCGCCGCCATGCCGAGCATCACGATCGAGACCGAGGAGCAGCTTCATTCGGTCGAGCGGCGCATCGCGCAGCTCGCCAGTTGCCTCGACGATACGCCGGAGAAGCGCGAGCTCGTCGAACTGACGCTGGCTTATGATATCTGGGAGACCAAGCGCTGGAAGGGGCCCGAGAGTTTCCCGACCGATTGAGTAGCGACCTCTGGTGATCACCCATCAATCTCGTAGATATCTCCGCAATCGGCGTCGTCCCGCACGCGCTTGAAGGAGACGAAGCCGGCCCAGCGAGTTAAAGCCGCATTCAGATCCCGGGCCCCAAGCTGCGAGTATCTTTTGCTAGAAATTCATGAGCTTTTCACGCAGATAAAAGCAACTCCATTAAGTCGATTTTCGCGATTGATCAGCACTGACTGCGATGCCGCTGCTTGGCATGACTGAATACTGTCAAATTGCCCAATGAGCGTATTGGCGGTGCCGGGTATCATAAATGTAATAAGAACGAGAGCGAACATGGCTGATCTCCCAAAATTTCTTTCACGCCGCTAATGCAGCAGCCGGATATTTCCAAATAAATTGGACTGCGGCAAGCGGGAGCCGAGATCGCGCCACGCGAGGACATCGCAGGGGAGGAAGTGCTTGCGTGGAATACTTCTTGGTTCGGCCGAGAACTGATGCTCGCCATCGAGATTTGGGATCGCCTCATGATGACGCGACGCGGTGGGACCGGTGAGGCTCTTCTGGGGCCTCTGGCTCCAGCACAGCCTCAACAGCCTCATCTTCGCTGATTACATTCTGCGAATGGTCAGTTTAGTTCGCTCCAAGGCATGAGGCCGAGATCAGTGCCTGTCACGCGACACGGCCTTCAATCATGATCCGGCGGACGACTTCCGTCTGCGTCATGGCGGCGTTTCCTATTCAAACGGTTCGGGCTGGCGGTCACGCCCGTTTGAATTCCGCCTCATCGAAAGCCCCGTGTGGATAGGGCCCCGTTGATTGTTTCGATGCGCGACCCGTTTGAATAACGGCGCCGGAATTCAACCGGGCCTCGAATGCAAATTTCCCAGCCCGGCCCCAGGAAAAAAACGGCGCGCATGTGACCCCGTGCGGTGGCGCGGTCCTCGAGTGCGCCGCCTGCTTTCGCCCCCCCGGGTCTGGTCATTGGAGGTCGACGGTGGGGGCGCTGGGCTCGTCGGCGAGGCGCGACGCCTTCGTCGTGACCTCCTCGATGATGCGGTCCCGCCGGGCCAGGATCTCGGCGATCCATTGCACGCGCTGATGGGGGCCGATGTCGGGAAGTTCGCCGAGTTCGTCGTCGATGCGGCGGGCAAGGGCCTGATCGACGTGGGCGGCCACGATGGCCTTCATCCTGGCCGTTGCGTCGGTGGTGTCGGCTGTCTGAGTCATGGGGTTGTCCTTCCGTGAAGACCGAGAATGTGAGGGCCTCGGCTGCGCCAGCCGCGAAGCCACTCCGCGGTCTTGGCAAGTTCAGCGGCACGGCGCGCAGGAGAGGCGCGCTCCGCCGAGAGGCGTTGCTCGGCCCGGCGCATGGCGTCAGCGGCGATGGCATCAAAGTGGCCATCCACGGCCGCAGCGCTGCCGGGCGGCGGCGCGATCTTGGGGCGCCTCCGGAACCTCATGGTCGACGCTCCATCACCGGCGCCCGCGGGGCGTCGGGAGCCGCACGGTCGCGCCATACCCGCAACTCGCGTCGGATCCCCGCCAGTGCGCCGGCAACCTCATCGGGGCCGATGCGGCGGACGTTGAGTTGCCGGCGCTGGCGGAGCCGGGCTTCGGCGATGAGGCTGTCCAACCGAGCCTCGATGTCGTCGAACAGTGCCGGCGCGATCATGGCTTCGTCCGTCCGGTCTTGACGGCTGCGAGCTTGGCCTCGAGCTCGGCGAGCTTTGCTTCAAGCGCTTGGATGCGGTCGCTGTTCCACTTCGTTTGAACGGTCTCGGCTGCGTGAAGTCCAACCACGAAACTGAACGGCGCAGGCGCGTGGCGCTCGGATTTGCCCAGCCCCTTGTCCGCATTGTCCAACATCCACGAAGCGAGCCGGTCACCCTCGTGAAGGCGCACGGCCTTCCTCTCGTCAGCGTCCAGATGAGCAGGGAATTTCTTGATCTCGAACTCGGCGTTCGTCATCGCGGCAACCTCCGGAAATTTTGGGGGGATCAGGTCAGCGACCCGGATCAGGAAACGGGAACGGTGCCGCCCCAGCTCACGCCGGTCAGGTAAGCGACGGCGCTGGCGCGAGCACGCTTCCAGTTGATCGTCCGCTCGGCCCTCAAAGCCACGGCGCCGACCTGAAACATGCTGACCATTGAACTGCCGGTGCCAGTGAGGGCGTCCTGCCCCGGCGCATCGGACATTTCCAAGGTCGCGTCTCTGCTCAGATCGACGCTCACACCGCCGTCTTCGCCGACGAAGATCTCCGACGTCTTCGCCAAGACAACGATGTTGCCGATAAAATCGCTGACGACGACCGGCAGGCCCATGAAGCTGCCACCGGTCATCCCGACGCCGGGGAATTCCGCCTGACCCAGCGCGTTGACCATCAACGCCAGCGCAAGCGCCGTCGTCGAGGACATGACCCAGACGCCGCCGCTCGGCGTGTTGCCGGCCGCAATAAACTTGGAAAACACCGCGCGGACGTCGAGGCGAACCGCATCGGCATCGGTTCCGGTCGAAGCCACCGTGGCCGCACCGTTCGTGATCGAGGCCGGGCTGACACCAGCCGACGCCGTCTTGGCCGGATTGATGAAGTCGATGTCGAGGCGCGCGGCCAGCGCATCACGGAGCGAATCGCGGACGATCGCTTCCGAAGACGGGCTGGAATCGCGGATCGACTCCTCGGTGAGGACGCAGATGTTGGCGACCTTGAGCGGCTCGAGGGTCGAACGGTCGAAGTCGAAGGCGGTGAGTGGCTTCGCCTTGCCTTCACCCACCCAATAACCGGCGCCGCCGCCGGTCTGCGTCACGACAGGAACCCGGAACGGCATCGCACGGAGCGCCGGAACGCCGTTCGCGCCGAACTTGCCCAGGATCGTGGCCGGGCGCAGATACGCCAGGAAGTCGAACACGACGCCGCCTTCGGCCGAGATCAGGTCCGCAGCCCAGTTGCCGGCGGTGGTCGAACCCGCAGCGACAGCGGCCTTGATCGTGGCGACGACGACGCTGTCTTCGCCGTATCGCTGCCGGGCGACGGCAAGCGGGCTGAGACCGTCGAGCCGCGCAAGGGCTTTCGCGGTCGCCAGACGGGCGAAGCCGATGCCGGGCGCCGCAGCGCGCTGACGATATGCTGGGGTAATCTGACGCACGTTGTCGCCTCCGATAATCGTGAGGCGACGGTGGCGGCCAGGCTACTCGGCAGCAACGAGCCTCAGCGGTTTCGGAGCCGAGACCATGTTCGGGTAGAGGCGCCAAAGGTTGCCTGATCGCTCAGATCGAAGGCACACCACCTTTGGCGTGAAGTCTGCACTCTGCGCGATGCGGGCGAGTTTGCAGCCCAAAACCTTCCCGCTTAGTCGGCCCCCGCAAGCAGCTTCGATTGCGACTCTGAGCGCGGGCACTTCGAAACGGGCGCGACGGATCGCCTCCGCCGAAGTGAAGGCCTTGTCGCCGTACTGCTCAGTCAGCGCGAGGATCAACTGCAGGTCAGGGGGAGGTCTGATGTTGATCTCGATTGCATCCACCCGGCTAGCGACCGACGAAATCGCAGCTAGGATTTTGGCGTCGTTCTCAAGCGAGCGGCGGAGCAGCGAGATGAAGGTGTCGAGATCAGCCATGGGCCGCCTCCACCGGATCGGCGGTCTCAGCGAACGCAGCCGCCGTCATGACGGTTGCTCGGCTGAAGTCGCCAGCATCCCATAGCTGCCTGCTGGGCAGGGTGGTGACGAAGCTCGCTTTGGGGAACCCGGTTATCGCCCACGTCAGTACCCGACCGCTGGGCCGCCGCAGACGAAACCACCCACCAGCAACCGCACCCGGAAGGGCGACATTGGCATGCGGGAAAGGGGCGAGCGCGAGCGACATCAATAGACGGAATCACGCGGATTCGCGGGGCGCAAGGGAGCCTCTACAGCCGTTGCGCGGCAGCCGTTTCAGCGGAGGACGGTATTCATTTTGCCCGCGAAATCGCGCAAAACATCGGTGCAGGCCGTGATAGACGAGGCGAGATTCCTGGCCAACGCAGTCCGCATGCTCGAGGAATGACGCCGAATCCCCCAAGGTATTCAAGCGATCTGCGTACCTATGCCGTACCTGGAAAGCGAAAAGGGCCCAGGCGATTTGCGCCTAAGCCCTTGAAATGACTGGCTCCCGGAGCAGGATTCGAACCTGCGACCAATCGATTAACAGTCGATTGCTCTACCGCTGAGCTATCCGGGATCAGTGGCCGCCGTATACCCATGCCACCGGGACCGCGCAAGCCCTTTGCGACAAAGCAGGCGGGAAAACGTCGGCTCACCAATTTGCCCACGGGTCATCCAACGCGGCTTGGCGAGGATGGGTTGCGGCCCGGCCCGGCATGTGGTTATACGCCGTGCAAGATGTCACGCCAGCGCGGGCATCGGGAAGGCCTCGTGGCGGAGTGGTTACGCAGAGGACTGCAAATCCTTGCACCCCGGTTCGATTCCGGGCGAGGCCTCCAATTTCCCCGATCATATCCATGCCATCAGATTCGGGGCCGCTCCGGCGGGCCGCCGCGTTCTCGTGGCGTCATGCCCTGATGGTGTCTCGTCCTCTTGGCGTCTTGTCCCCCTGGCGTCTTGCCTTTTGACGCGGCCTCGAACAAAAGCTGTCGGATCGGTCGATAGGCTTGGCTCGGGCCCCGGGCCATGGCGTATCGGCTCGCTTTCGATGGCGCCGGCCGCGAGCCGCCGCCTGATGTCGCAGCAACCTGGTGTCGCAGACGGAGATTTCGGGACATGGATAGTTTCGCCGCGCTGCGCCGCATGATGGTCGATTGCCAATTGCGGACCTATGACATCACCGACCGGGCCGTCCTGGCGGCGGCCGATACGGTGCCGCGCGAGGCCTTCCTGCCCGATACGCTGTCGCATCTGGCCTATCTCGACCAGTCCGTGCCGTTGCCTGGCACGGGGAGGGCGCTGATGACACCGATGGTCGTGATCCGCATGATCCAGACGCTCGCCTTGCAGCCTGGCGAGGCCGCGCTCGAATATGGTGGCGGCACGGGCTATGGCGCAGCCGTGATGGCGAGCATGGGCGCGCTCGCGACGCTCTGGGAGCCGGATGCCGATGCCGCCGCCCTGGCTGGCCCAGCCCTGAAGCGGGCCGATGCCGGCGCTGTTGCGCTGGCGGTCAAGCGCCCCGCTGACCACAGCTTCGACGTGATCCTGGTCGGCGGCGCCTGCGAGACCGGGCCCGACGAGCTTTTCCCCTTGTTGCGCGATGGCGGCCGGCTCATCGCGGTCGAAGGGTTCGGGCGCGCCGCCCGGGTAAGACTCTATCAGAAAACGGGAAAAATCGTCTCGGGGCGGCCGGTTTTCGATGCCGCCGCACCGGTTCTGGCGGAATTCCGCAAGGCGCCGGCGTTCGTTTTCTGAACAGCGGCCTTGGTTTTTGAGTGGCAGTCTTGGTTTTCTGAACGGCAGCTTTGGTTCTCCGAGCGGGAGGTGTCGCATTTTTGCGGCAGTGCGAAACGGAAACCCGATCTCTGGCCAAGCTGGCGTTGGCGCGTGCCCCGGTTGCGGCTATGTAGGATTCTTAAACGTATGCCGAGGCTGGGGCGATGCCTGGGCGTGACAGCAGTCCGCACATGAGGCGTCCGGTGACAAGACAGAAGTTCGATAACAAGACGGTTGAGTTTGGTGCTGCGGCGTTGATCGCTGTCGCGTTGCTGTTCGGGGGCACTGCCGCCGCCAGCGCTCAAACCATGGATGCGGCGTTGTCGCGGGCCTATTCGGGCAACCCGACACTGAATTCGCAGCGCGCCTCGCTGCGGGTGACGAATGAGAACGTGCCGCAGGCGCTCTCCGGCTATCGGCCGAAGATCACGGCCTCGGCCGATATCGGCGCGAGCATTTCCGAGACCGACACTCCCGCCAAGGACACGACGCGAGGGGTTCACAGCAGCGCCCTCAGCCGGCTCGGCTCGCGTGGCGCCGGCGTGCAGATCGACCAGAACATCTTCGACAGCGGCAAGACGCGGAGCTCCGTCAGCCAGGCCGAATCGCTGGTGCTGGGCGCACGCGCGACGCTGCGCAACACTGAGCAGAACGTCCTGCTCGATGCCGCGACCTCCTATATGAACGTGCTGCGCGACACCGCGATCCTGAATCTCAACCGTAACAACGTCGAGGTTCTGGAAGAGCAGTTGCGCCAGACCCGCGACCGCTTCCAGGTCGGCGAGGTGACGCGTACCGACGTCGCTCAGGCCGAGGCGCGCCTGTCGGCGTCGCAGTCGCAGGCGATTCTCGCCGAATCGAACCTCAAGACCTCGATCGCGCGTTTCCGCCAGAATGTCGGCGTTGAGCCCAAGCAGCTCGCGCCGGGACGGCCGATCGAGAATCTGCTGCCGAAATCGCTGCCCGCGGCGCTCAACGTCGCACTGACCGGGCATCCTTCGATCATCGCCTCGCTGCATGGCGTCGATGCCGCCGAATTGCAGGTCAAGGTCACGGAAGCGGACCTCTTGCCGACCTTCGGTGTGCGCGGCATCGTCCAGCAGCGCTATGATTCAACCTATTTCGGCGACAACCGGACCAGCGCCAGCGTCGTCGGCACGCTGACGGTGCCGATCTATGAGGGCGGCCAAGTTTATTCGCGGACGCGGCAGGCCAAGGAGACGGCCGGCCAGCGCCGGATCGATGTCGATACGCAGCGCGACACGGTGCGTGCGGCGGTGGTCTCGGCCTGGGGCGGTCTCGAGGCGGCCAAGGCGCAGATCATCGCAGCCCAAGCGCAGGTGCAGGCGGCCGAGACCGCGCTGTCTGGCGTGCGCGAGGAGGCCAAGGTCGGTCAGCGCACCACGCTCGACGTGCTCAATGCGCAGCAGGAGCTCGTCAGCGCCCGCTCGACCCTGGTCACGGCACAGCGCGACCGCGTCGTTGCCTCCTACTCGGTGCTTTCCGCAGTCGGCCGGCTTTCGGCCGAGACGCTGAAGCTCAGGACCGAAACCTATGACGCGCGCAAGCATTATGATCAGGTCAAGGGCTTGCTCTGGGGCACCCAGACGCCGGACGGGCGCTGAGTCAGAATAACAACAGCGGGCATTTCTCTTGTGGGCGGCTGAAAAGCCGCCTTGCCCGGGTTGCTCCCCGTGAAATACTCAAGGCTGGAGCGGCGTTGATTCTATCGACGCGCCTGGTGTCGAGTGGTCCGGACCCAAGATGAGCGCGCAACCGAAGCCCAGCGAACCGTCGATGGAGGAAATCCTTGCCTCCATTCGTCGGATCATCTCGGATGACGAGGCCAAGCCTGCTGAGGCGCCGCCTGCTGCCGTAACGGACGGGGACGATGAACTGAAGGCGCTCCTCGCCGGTGCGAGCGCCGTATCGGCCGCCGATGACGATGTGCTCGATCTCGGGGCCGAAGCCAATCTGATTTCCGAGCCTGAGCCGCCGGCCGAGGCCCAGGCGCTCGCGGAGTCCAGTGATATCGACTTCCTCGAGGCCCCGGAGTTGGCCGCGACAACCGAGCCGGAACCCGTCTTGCCGCAGGCTTTCGTGCCGGCTCCGTCGCCGCCTGCTGCTTCCGCGCCGCCCTTCGACATGGCTCAGCTTCTCTCCGACCAGACGAGTTCGGCGGTCACCAGTGCCTTCGGCCAGCTTGCCCATACGGTTTTGTCCAACAACGCCCGCACGTTGGAGGATCTGGTGAAGGATATGTTGAAGCCGATGCTGAAGGGCTGGCTCGACGACAACCTGCCGACCATGGTCGAGCGGCTGGTGCGTGCCGAGATCGAACGTGTGGCGCGCGGCGGCCGCAACTGAGCCCGCCGCGCCTGCCGGCGCGACCCCAGACATCCCGTGGTTATCTTTACCGCCTGGTCAGGCGCGCGGCGCGCGGCGCCGCGCTGGCACGGTCTGCAGCCGCTCGAAAGCGCCTTCCGAGCGCAGCTTCTTATAAATGAGGCTGCCGAGCATCAGGGCCAGCGTCGGCGTGCCGAGCCGCGCGACCAGCATCGCGATGCCGATGGTGGCGGGGCGGGAATAGCGGCCTGACGCCGCTCCAGCCGCGAACCAGGCGCCGAGCGCGTGGACAAAAAACTTCATCGCAATCGTTCCCTTGCTGCAATGGTCACAGGACCACTTTGCGATTATCGCCGAGATGGGGCTTCGAGCCCGTGATCGCGGCCGCCGCCATCTTCACTGTCGTGACGATCTTGCCGGGACTGTCCCAGAATTCGGCCATGGCGGGCCGGACGCGCAGGACGCGGATATTGGGATCGTCCTTGCTCTTCCAGAACGCCCTCGCAGCGGTTGACCAGAGTTCGCCGATCTTGCGACGGTCGTCGAGGATGTTGGCCGTGCCGGTCACGGAGACATAGCGATAGCTGCCATTATCGGCAAAGGTCAGGCAGACATTGTCGTTGATCTCGACCTCGTCGTCCTTGTGATTGCGCGCGTCGGTCAGGAAGTAGATCGCATCCTCGTCGCGAGCCGCATGGGCGCTCATCGGCCGGGAGCGCAACTCGTCGCTCGAACCGTCATGCGTCACCAGCATGCACAGCCCGATATCGTCGATCAGCGTCCAGGCGCGATCCTGGTCGGTGTGATGGGTCATGGCAGATTCTCCTGTCGTTCACTGTCTCAACGGGTGGACGCTGCAACAGTTCCTTCCGCCCCTTTTCGCGATGCCCTGCCGTCTCCTCCTCCCTGGGAACGCGAACCTGGGGAACGCGAAGCGCCCTCGCGCGTATCTTGAGCCAAGGCTCCGACCAGGCGTGGGCCTTCCACACGTGACCGCATCGAGGATATCGCCATGAAGAAGCCCGTCTCCAAGATCGACCTGACCTCGAACACCAAGACCGAGGTGATCAGCCTGCTGAATGAGCGTCTCGCTGATGGAATCGACCTCGCGCTCGTCACCAAGCAGGCGCATTGGAACCTGAAGGGGCCGGGCTTCATCGGCATCCACCTGATGCTCGATGGCTTTCGCAAGGATCTCGACGAGCATGTCGACACGGTCGCCGAGCGCATCGCCCAGCTCGGCGGCATTGCGCTAGGCACGACGCAGACGACCGCCTCGGCCACCACGCTGAAAGCTTACCCGACCGACATCATCGCGGTCGGCGACCATCTCGTCGCGCTGATCGAGCGCTATGCCGCGACCGCCAATCTGGTGCGCGTGGCGATCGACAAAACCGATGAGGCGGGCGACGCCGGTACCGCCGATCTGCTGACAGCCTATTCGCGCATGCTCGACAAGGCTTTATGGTTCCTGCAGTCCAATGCGGCATCGTGATCGATCGAAGACGTTGACGCGCAGGCCTTGCTCCACGCGTAAGGCCTTGCTTGACGCGTAGGCCTTGCTTGGGCTCTTAAGTTCTTCGACCTTTTTGGCCTTTGATTTTCACGGCCGGGGCGTGCTCCCCGGCCTTTTTGCGTTCGAGCGAAGCGATGATGGACAAGACATTCGAGCCGGCGACCGTCGAGGCGCGCGTCAGCGCGGCATGGGAGAAGGCCGACGCCTTCAAGGCCGGGCGCGGGGCTGCGCCCGGCGCCGAGCCCTATTGCATCGTGATCCCGCCGCCCAACGTCACCGGCTCCTTGCATATGGGCCATGCACTCAACAACACGCTGCAGGATGCGCTCTGCCGTTTCGAGCGTATGCGCGGCAAGGATGTGCTCTGGCAGCCGGGCACCGACCATGCTGGCATCGCCACGCAGATGGTGGTCGAGCGCAAGCTGTCAGCCGAGCGCAACATCTCCCGCCGCGACATGAGCCGCGAGGACTTCCTGAACGAGGTCTGGGCCTGGAAAGCCGAGTCCGGCGGCACGATCGTCAACCAGCTGAAGCGCCTGGGCGCCTCCTGCGACTGGTCGCGCGAACGTTTCACCATGGATGAGGGCCTGAGCCAGGCCGTGCTCAAGGTTTTTGTGGCCCTGCACAAGCAGGGGCTGATCTATCGCGCCAAGCGCCTAGTGAACTGGGATCCGAAGTTCCAGACCGCGATCTCCGATCTCGAGGTCGTCCAGGTTGAGAAATCCGGTTCGTTCAAATGGGAGCGGGGCGGCGAGGAGGCCTTCGATTCCACCAAGCTGGAGAAGGTGCTGAACCGCGATCCGGGCGGCCATCTCTACTATTTCAACTACCCGCTCGAAGGCGTGACTTACGCTGCCGACGACGCCTCGACCTTCATCACGGTGGCGACGACGCGGCCCGAGACCATGCTGGGCGACACCGGCGTCGCGGTTCATCCCGAGAACGAAAAGCTCGGCCATCTGATCGGCAAGAATGTGGTGCTGCCGCTGGTCGGGCGCATCATCCCGATCTTTGGCGACGACTATGCCGATCCGGAGAAGGGCACGGGCGCGGTCAAGATCACCCCGGCGCATGACTTCAACGATTTCGAGGTCGGCAAGCGCCACAAGCTCGACATCATCAACATCCTCGATGGCGAGGCCAGGATCCTGCTCGCCGACAATGCCGATTTCCTCGCCGGCTCAGTGCCGGAGGGCGAGACGCTGGCGCTGCATGGCCTCGACCGCTTTGCCGCGCGCAAGCGCGTCGTCGCGCTGATGGCCGAGCGCGGCTTTCTCGCCAAGGTCGAGCCGCATGGCCACACCGTGCCGCATGGCGACCGCTCGGATGTCGTGATCGAGCCCTGGCTGACCGATCAGTGGTATGTCGACGTCAAGCCGCTGGCGCAGCGCTCGCTGAAGGCGGTCCGCGACGGGCGCACCAAGTTCACGCCGGAAAGCTGGACCAAGGTCTATTACGACTGGCTGGAGAACATCGAGCCCTGGTGCGTCTCGCGCCAGCTCTGGTGGGGCCATCAGATTCCGGTCTGGTACGGGCCCGACGGCGAGGTTTTCGTGGCGGAATCGGAGGTCGAGGCGCAAGCGCTGGCGCTCAGTCATTACGGTGGCACCGTCGAGCTCACCCGCGACGAGGACGTGCTCGACACCTGGTTCTCCTCGGCGCTGTGGCCGTTCTCGACCCTGGGTTGGCCGGAGGATACAGCCGAACTCAAGCGCTATTACCCGACCGCGACGCTCGTCACCGCCTTCGACATCATCTTCTTCTGGGTCGCCCGGATGATGATGATGGGCCTCAACTTCATGGATGAGGTGCCGTTCAAGGACGTCTACATCCACGCCATCGTTCGCGACGAGAAGGGCGCGAAGATGTCGAAGTCGAAGGGCAACGTCATCGACCCGCTGACGATCGTCGATCAGTACGGCGCCGATGCCTTGCGCTTCACGCTCGCCGCCATGGCGGCGCAGGGGCGCGACATCAAGCTCTCGACCGCGCGCGTCGAGGGTTACCGCAACTTCGCGACAAAAATCTGGAACGCGGCGCGCTTCGCCGAATTGAACGGCTGCGCCCGCACCGAGGGCTTCGACCCGGCCAAGGTGAAGCAGCCGCTCAATCGCTGGATCCTGAGCGAGGCGGCGCGCGCGGCCGACGAGATCGCGGCCGGCATTCCGAGCTTCAAGTTCAACGAAGCGGCGGCTGCGGCTTATCGCTTCACCTGGGGCCAGTTCTGCGACTGGTATCTCGAACTGGCCAAGCCCGTGCTGCAGGGCGAGGGCGTCGATCCCGCCGAGAAGGCCGAGACGCAGGCGACGGTCGCTCATGTCATCGACCTGATCTGCCAGCTCCTGCACCCCTTCATGCCCTTCCTCACCGAGGAGCTCTGGGCGCAGAAGGCGGGCGAGGGCGCTCCGCGCAAACTCGCTTCGGGCGATGACGCGCTGGTCTGCCTGACGCATTGGCCCGATCTCGCGGCGCTGCGCAATGCTGCGGCCGAGGCCGAGATCGGCTTCGTCGTCGACCTGATCTCGGACATCCGCTCGGTGCGCTCGGAGGTCAATGTGCCGGCGGGCACGCAGGCGCCGCTCGTCCTGGTCAAGGCCTCGGCAGCGACGCGGGCGACGATCGAGAGCTGGCGGCCGATGATCGAGCGGCTCGCACGCGTCTCCGAGATCGCCTTTGCGGAGACCGCGCCGGCGCAATCGGCGCAGATCATCGTGCGCGGCGAGGTCGCGGCGCTGCCGCTCGCCGGCATCATCGATCTCGATGTCGAGCGGGCGCGCCTGACCAAGGAGATGGCCAAGCTCGACCAGGACGTCGCGGTGGTCGACAAGAAGCTCGGCAATCCCGACTTCATGGCCCGCGCGCCCGAGGAGGTCGTCGAGGAGAATTTGGAGCGCAAGGCCGTGGCGCAAGCGCGCAAGCTCAAGATCGCCGAGGCGCTGACGCGGCTGTCATAGGCTTGCCGCGACGGGGCGGCAGAGCAGGATGCGGAAAAGTGGGAACCGGTTTTTTCGCATCGATCCTGCTCTCACTTTTAGATGAGAGACGGATTCAGATGTCAGATGGGGTCACTTTGTGATCCCATCTGACATCATCCGGCTCTAGTCTCCGGCGCGATCCCCCGGAGGCAGCCATGTTTCGTCTTGATTCCTTCGGTCGACTCGACCCGGACTACTTCGTCACGGCCGCCGGCACGCCCTCGCGCCGGCTGCTGCTGAAGGGGCTTGCGGCATCCGGCCTGTTGCTGGCGAGCGGGCCGGCGCTTGCGCAGCGGCTCTGGACCAACCCTGTCTTCAAGGCCGATCCGTTTTCGCTCGGCATCGCCTCGGGCGATCCCGCCGCGGACGGCTTCGTGATCTGGACCAGGCTCGCCCCCGAGCCGCTCGCCGAGCATGGCGGCATGCCGATGCGCGCCGTCGAGGTGGCCTGGGAGGTTGCCGCCGACGAGGCCTTCGCACAGGTCATTCAGCACGGCACAGGCCTGGCGCGGCCGGAACTCGGCCATGCCGTCCATGTCGAGGTCGCCGGGCTCGCGCCGGACAGACCTTATTTCTACCGCTTCAGCTGTGGCGGGGTGCGAAGCGCGGTCGGACGCGGCCGGACCTTTCCTGCTGCGGGCTCGGCCGTGGCACGCATGGATTTCGGCGTGCTCGGCTGCCAGCGCTATGAGGACGGCTTCTTCACCGCCTTCCGCCATGCCGCGGCGGAGCGCTTCGATTTCATCTTCCACTACGGCGACTATATCTACGAATATAGGACCATCCGCCCGGGCGACCGCCAGCTGCCCGTAGCGCGCATGATGCCCGGCGAGCCCGATGAGATCTACGCGCTCGGCGACTACCGCCGCCGCTATGGGCTCTACAAGCTCGACGCCGACCTCCAGGCGGCGCATGCCTCGGCGCCTTGGCTGGTCTCCTTCGACGACCATGAGGTCGACAATAACTGGGCTGGCTTTGTCTCCGAGGAGCAGGGTGTGCCGCCCGAGATCTTCGCCTTGCGCCGCGCCGCCGCCTTCCAGGCCTGGTATGAGCACATGCCGCTGCGCCGCTCGGCCATTCCCGCCGGGCCCAACATCCAGGCTTATCGCCGCTTCCGCTATGGCGACCTCGCCCAGATCGAGGTGCTCGACACCCGCCAGTTCCGCTCCGACCAGCCCTGTGGCGATGGCTGGCAGAGCCATTGCGCGGATGCACGGAGGCCCGAGAACACGATGCTGGGCCCTGCGCAGGAAGCCTGGCTGGGGGAGGGGCTGCGGACCTCCCGAGCCCGCTGGAACGTACTCGCCCAGCAGGTCATGGTGATGCGCCTTGACCGCGAGCCAAATCCTGGCGCCATGAGCGTCCACATGGACAAGTGGGATGGCGCAGTAGCGGCCCGCCAGCGGCTGTTCGACAGCCTGAGCGAGGCCCGCATCGCCAATGCCGTGGTGCTGACCGGCGACATCCACCAGAACTGGGCCGGTGAGCTGAAGGCGAATTTCGACGATCCGGCCACGCGGACGGTCGGAGTCGAATTTGTCGCGACCTCGATCAGCTCCGGCGGCGACGGCGCGGCCATGACAAAGGGCGGCGAGATCGGGCTCAGGAAGAACCCGCATCTGCGCTATTTCAACAACCAGCGCGGCTATATGCGCCATTCCGTCACGAATGAGCGCTGGCAGGCCGATTACCGCGTGCTCGACAGGGTGACGACTGCTGGCGCGCCGGTCACGACGGCGGCGAGTTTCGTTGTCGAAGCGGGAAAGCCCGGGCTGAAGCCGGCGTGAGAGTGACAGCCGCCGCCGCGCGGTCACGAAGCCGTCTTCAAATTGACGTTACCGTAAGACAACTCTGGCAATCTTCCGCGGACAGGCTTAGATGCGCGCCGGGCGCAAGCCCGCCATGCGCTCGATGCCGTCGTTAACCCAGGACCGGTTGCTCTTACGCCATGCTCAAACGAGCCTATGACTGGTGCGTTTCCTATGCGTCCCACCCCGCCGCCCCCTGGCTCCTGTTCGCGCTGACCTTCGTCGAAAGCTCCGTCAGCCCGCTGCCGCCACTCCCGCTCCTGCTGCCGATGTGCATCGCCAGGCCCGACCGCGCCTGGTTCTATGCCGGAGTCTGTTCGCTCGGCGCGGTGCTGGGCGGCTATCTCGGCTATGCCATCGGCGCGCTGCTCTACGATTCGGTCGGCTCCTGGCTGATCGGCATCTACGGCCTGCAGGACAAGGCCGCCCAGTTGATCTCGACCTCGCAGGACTACTGGTTCTGGGTGCTGGTCACCAAGGGGCTGACGCCGATCCCGTTCAAGATCGTCACGATCATGTCGGGCTTCCTGCATTTCGACATCTGGAAGTTCACCATCGGCATGGTGGTCTCGCGCGTCACCTTCTTCATGATGATCGCGCTGGCGCTGCGCTTCTATGGCGACGACATCCGCATCTTCATCGAGAAGCACCTGCCAATGGTGGCGATCGGACTGCTCATCATCGTGGTCGGCGGCTTCTTCGTCCTGCCACTGGTGCTCTGAGGCGGCACGCTGCCGCCAGAGCAATGCTCTAAATTTTTAGAGTCGATCACGTCGCCTTCGGAGGTTTCCGTCCGAAAGCGACGCGGTCGGGGCATGAATCGCGACAGCGCAAAAGTTTCCCGCCTCCGAGAGATGCTCGTGAATTTGTGGCATCGCCGCAACACTGCTCCCGCATCGCGCGGTGATGGCCTGGGACCGGCCCAATTGCCGCGAAGCCGCCACAAAGCGCGCCCAGCAGAGGGCTCCGATAAGTCACTGAGATATAGAAGAATTAGAGTGTGAGTTTCACGACCGGGAGAGGCTTTCGCCCTTACGGTCGGCAGGCAGGATAACGTTGCGTCCGGCTCGGGCTGCGTGGCACATCTGCCACGCGCCTCAAGCGCAGGGTGGAACGAGGAAAAAAGACGATGGACGTGCGTGTGTTCGATAAATCGAAACTCCCCAGCCGGCACGTCAGCGTCGGGCCGGCTCGCGCGCCGCATCGCTCCTATTACTACGCCATGGGCATGACGGCCCGCCAGATTGCCCAGCCCTTCGTCGGCGTCGCCTCCTGCTGGAACGAGGCCGCGCCCTGCAACATCTCGCTGATGCGCCAGGCCCAGGCCGTCAAGAAGGGCGTCGCCTCGGCCAATGGCACGCCACGCGAATTCTGCACCATCAGCGTCACTGACGGCATCGCCATGGGCCACCAGGGCATGAAGTCCTCGCTCGCCTCGCGCGAATGCATCGCCGACTCGGTCGAGTTGACCATGCGCGGCCATTGCTATGACGCGCTCGTCGGCCTGGCCGGCTGCGACAAGTCGCTGCCGGGCATGATGATGGCGATGGTGCGCCTGAACGTGCCCTCGATCTTCATCTATGGCGGCTCGATCATGCCCGGCGTCTTCAAGGGCAAGCCGGTCACGGTGCAGGACGTGTTCGAAGCCGTCGGCAAGCATTCCGTCGGTGCCATGTCCGACGAGGATCTGAAGGAGCTGGAGGAGGTCGCCTGTCCGTCCTCGGGCTCCTGTGGCGCGCAGTTCACCGCCAACACCATGGCGACTGTCGCCGAGGCGATCGGCCTGGCGCTGCCCTATTCCTGCGGCGCGCCAGCGCCCTACGACATGCGCGACAGCTTCTGCTACACCGCCGGCGAGATGGTGATGGAGCTGATCGCCCGCAACATCCGCCCGCGCGACATCGTCACCCGCAAGGCGCTGGAGAACGCCGCGACCGTCGTTGCGGCCTCGGGCGGCTCGACCAATGGCGCGCTCCACCTGCCGGCGATCGCGCATGAATGCGGCATCGATTTCGATCTCTTCGCCGTGGCCGAGATCTTCAAGAAGACGCCCTATATCGCCGATCTGAAGCCCGGCGGAAAATATGTCGCCAAGGACATGTTCGAGGTCGGCGGCATCCCGCTCCTGATGAAGACCTTGCTCGACCATGGCTATCTGCATGGCGACTGCATGACCGTGACCGGCCGCACCATCGCCGAGAATATGGCCTCGGTGAAGTGGAACGGCGAACAGGACGTGATCCGGCCGGCCAACAAGCCGCTTTCGCCCAATGGCGGCGTCGTCGGCCTTCAGGGCAACCTCGCTCCCGAGGGCGCGATCGTGAAGATCGCCGGCATGACGACCGAGCAACTGACCTTCACCGGCCCGGCGCGCTGCTTCGACCGCGAGGAAGACGCCTTCGCCGCCGTCACCAACCGCGACTACAAGGTCGGCGACGTGCTGGTCATCCGCTATGAGGGCCCCAAGGGCGGCCCCGGCATGCGTGAGATGCTGGCGACCACGGCGGCGCTCTACGGCCAGGGCATGGGCGACAAGGTCGCGCTGATTACGGATGGCCGTTTCTCGGGCGCGACGCGCGGTTTCTGCGTCGGCCATGTCGGTCCGGAGGCGGCTGTCGGCGGCCCGATCGCGCTCATCCGCGACGGCGACATCATCGAGCTCGACGCCGTCACAGGAAAGCTCGCTTGCCGCCTTTCTGATGCCGAACTTGGAGAGCGTCGTAAGGCTTGGACACCGCGCAAGACCGACTACGCATCGGGCGCGCTGTGGAAATACGCCCAGACGGTTGGCTCTGCGAAGGGAGGGGCCGTCACCCACCCGGGAGGGGCGGCCGAGACCCATTGCTATGCGGATATTTGACGCGACATTTGCAGCATTGTTCCTGATCCTAGGCGGCCAACAGGCCGCCTGGGCGCAGGACAGCGTGCCTATGCGCGGACCGATTCCGCCGCGTCCGATTCCGGGCGTGATGCTGCCCGAGCCCGATCTTGCTCTGCCCGCGCCGCCTGCTCCCAGTGTGCGGCCGATCGCGCCCTCACCGAGCGGCCCGGCCGCGCATACGGCCCTGCCGATCGCTCCTTTCAGCAGCGCCCGCGACGCGATCCGGGCCTGGATGCGTGACTCGACCGCCGGCGACCAGGTCGGCGCCGTGCGCGCGCTGGAATACGCCGCTTCGCAGGGCCATCTCACGGCGCAGTTCAAGCTGGGCAGGATATATGCCGGCGGCGATGGCGTGCCGGCCAATGACCTCAAGGCGTTCGAGTATTTCTCGAAGATCGCCGACGAGAATGCCGACGCGATTCCAGGCACGGCCGATGGCCGCATCGTCGGCAGCGCTTTTGTGGCGCTCGGCGGCTATTTCGCCGACGGCATCAAGGGCAGCTATGTGAAGCCCAACCCCGACCGCGCCTTCGACATGTTCCACTACGCCGCAACATATTTCGGTGATCCGGAAGGCCAGTACAATCTCGCCCGGCTCTATTTGAACGGGCAGGGCACCAATCGCGATGCGCGCCAGGCCGCACGCTGGATGAAGCTTGCGGCGGAGAAGGGCCATGCCCCCGCCCGCGCCGTCTTCGGCGACATGCTGATCCGCGGCGGAGACGGCGTGCCGCGCGCGCCCGTGATGGGGCTGATGTGGCTTTCGCTGGCGCGTGATAGCGCCGATGCGGTGCGCGAAGCCTGGATCATCGAGCGCTGCGAAGCCGCCTTCGCTGCCGCTTCGCCTGCGGACCGCAGCGCGGCGCTCGCCATGGTCGAGCGCCAGCAATTCGCCAGCCGCAGCCAGCAGTAGCGCTGAGCGCGCCACTGCATCCATCATCGCGATCTCGACGTAATTGGAGCAGACCCATCGGGAGCCTGCACCATGCGCCATGCCATGTCTTTCCGTCACGCCATGCCCTTCAGCCTCATCGCCATCATGTTCACGGCTGCCGGCGCCGTCGCGCAGGATGATTTCGAGCACTGGGCTGCGCTCAAAGACCCGTTCCCGAGCACGGGCGGCGGCGGCATCATGATCCACGACTACGATCCGATTGTCGCGGATGGCAAATGCACCACGAATTTCCGGGCGATCGAGCCCAATGGCACGGTCTATCGCAATGCGATCACGTTCGAGGCGGTGGAGACGCAAGGTGGCGTGCTCTGCACCAATGGTAGCTGGCGCTCGCTTGATGGCGGCGCCACCGGCACGACGCCGTTTCGGGTGTTCATCAAGGGTGGAGTGAAGCGGGGCTCGGCGGAGTGAACCCTATCGTTGCGCTCGCAATAACGCTCAGGCGGCGCGCAGCTCCAGTATCACCGGCACATGGTCCGACGGCTTCTCCCAGCCGCGGACATGCTTGACGATCTGCACGCCTGCGAGCCGGTCCGCCGCCTGCGGCGAGAGCAGGAGATGGTCGATGCGGATGCCGTTGTTCCGCTGCCAGGCGCCGGCCTGATAATCCCAGAAGGTGTAGAGGCCCGGCGCATCCGTCGTCGCGCGCAGCGCCTCGGTCAGGCCGAGATTGATCAGGCCGCGAAAGGCGGTGCGCGTCGGGGGCAAGAAGAGCGCATCATTGACCCAGGCGGCCGGTTCGCGGGCGTCGCGCGGCTCGGGGATGACGTTGTAGTCGCCAGCGAAGACCAGCGGCTCCTCCTGCTCCAGCAGCGCCCGGGCATGGTTGGTGAGGCGCTTCATCCAGGCGAGCTTGTAGGGGTATTTTTCAGTGTTGGGCGGGTTGCCATTGGGCAGGTAGATGGTGGCCAAGCGAACCACGCCACTGCCCATGGGCAGGACGCCTTCGAGATAGCGCGCCTGCTCGTCGCTCGCGTCGCCCGGCAAGCCGCGCCGGACATCCTCGAGCTTGCTGCGGCTGATGATGGCGACGCCGTTGAAGGTCTTCTGGCCATGGGTCTCGACCTGCCAGCCGGCCTCTTCGATCTCGGCGCGCGGGAAATCGGCGTCGACGCATTTGATCTCCTGCAGGCAGAGCGCGTCAGGCTGCGCCTCCCCCAGGAAGTCGAGCAGATGGCCCAGCCGCTGGCGGACCGAATTGACGTTCCAGGTGGCGATGCGCACGAACCTAACTCCGACTCAGAAGAGCGTGAGGATAAGCGACAGGTGCGCCGCGCTGGCAAGCCCGTTCAGTCTGATCGCGCACATGGCCTGCCTGGCTCCGGACATGAAAAACCTCCGCGCATTGCTGCGCGGAGGTTGTCGTATTCGCTCGTCAGGCGATGTCAGGGGCAAACGCTATCAGGGGCAGGAGCGAACGACGCCGCCCGTGCCGATATAGGTGCCGGTCTCGGGGTCGTAGCTGCGGAAGCGGCGCGAGCAATAGGCGACCGCGTCGGGACCTGCGCCCGCGTAAACCGGGGCGCCATAAACCGGTCCGCCATAGATCGGAGCCGGCTCGGCATAGACCGGGCCGGGCGCGAGCAGCGCGCCCGCAGCCAGTGCGCCGATGGCGCCTGCTGCGATGCCGGCGCCGATGGCCCCGCCGCGTCCACCGCGATACCCGCCACGGTAGCCATAGCGCCCGCCACGATATCCGCCGCGGTAGCCGCCATAGCGGCGATACTGCACGGTCTCGACGAGACCCTTGCCGCTATCGGCTAGCGTCAGGGCCGAGCCTGCCGTTGCGCTGAGCGGGGCGGCGGAGGCCGGGGCAGCGATGAGGGCGCCTCCAACGAGCGCGGCCGCGATGGTCAAGGTCTTGATCATGAGAAAACTCCTTTTCTCTCCAACGCGAGAGGAACGTCATCTGTTCCTTCGATTGCCGCTAAACTTAGTCCCTGACGTGTCGTCATGGAAGCGCTGATCGTAAAGACGTCCGAATTTCCATCGATGGGACTGCTTGCGGGAACTTTTGCCGTGGTCCGGCGAGGGCCGCTTGCACGGTCGATGCTCTTGCACCATCTAGCGGCAGCACCCTTCTGCATTGCAACATCCGTTCGAGAAAGCCTGGAAACTCCTTCATGTCGCATTCTGGCGAACCCCCGCGCGTCCCCGTGGCCGTGAAGCTGCTCCCGACGATCATCTTCAGTTCGCGCTGGCTGCAGCTGCCGCTCTATCTCGGGCTGATCGTGGCGCAGTGCGTCTACGTCTTCCTGTTCCTGAAGGAGCTCTGGCACCTCGTCACCCATGCGACCGAGTTCGGCGAGCAGCAGATCATGCTGGTGGTGCTGGGCCTGATCGACGTGGTGATGATCTCGAACCTGCTGATCATGGTCATCGTCGGCGGCTACGAGACCTTCGTCTCGCGGCTGGGCCTACAGGACCATCCCGACCAGCCGGAATGGTTGAGCCACGTCAATGCCAGCGTGCTCAAGATCAAACTCGCCATGGCGATCATCGGCATCTCGTCGATCCACCTGCTGCGGACCTTCATCGAGGCCGGCAATATCGGCAGTGCCACGGCGACGAGCTATACCGCGACCGGGGTCATCCTGCAGACCGCGATCCACACCGTCTTCATCCTGTCGGCGATCGGGATCGCCTGGGTCGACAGGATGACGATGCCCGTCGGCAAGGAGCATTGAGAGAGCCCATTCGAAACTCTACTCCGGCGGCCGTCTGACGCGACATTCTGCGCTTCCGGTGCTCACGGACCAAAGTCCGCTGCGCTCCGGTTCTCGAAAGCCGCGCCAGCCGACTCACCGGAGCGAGTTTCGAAAAGGCCTCTCCGGTGTTTCTAGCTCCGCGCTCCGCGCGGCAGGCCCGCGCTGCGTGGCTGGGCGAGGCCCGGTGCGGTTTCCAGCTTGGCCATCTCCCGGTCCAGCCGGCTGTCCTGCGTCCAGTGGATCGCCTGCCAGCCGAGACGGCGCGCCGCCTCGACATTCTCGAGGCTGTCGTCGAGCAGCAGCAAGGCCTGCCCCTCGAGACCGAGCTTGTCCTGTACGGCTCGGAAGAAGGCAGGCTCGGGTTTCCGGGCCCCGATCGCCGCGGAATAGAAGATGTCATCGACGTGCCGGGACAGCCCGAGCGAGCCGAGCAGATGTCGGGCGCGCATATGCTCCTGGTTTGTCGCGAGAGCGATGGTGATGCCCGATGAGCGCAGGAGGTCGAGCGCGGCGAGCAGTTCGACATCAAGCCGAACGTCGTTGGCGAACCAGTACGCCGTGAAGTCCTGATACGTCAGATGCGGCGCGATCTCGGCCAGCACGGGAGCGAGCTTCTCTTCCAGAGCGGCACGGCCGATGACGATATCTGGCCAGTGCTTTGCGAAGAAGTGCTGATGCAGCAACTCCGGGTCGAGGCCCAGATCCCGCTTTAGCTCACTCGTCCAGGGGCGGCCATCGCTCGGCCTGCCTCGGACGAGGACGCCGTCGACATCGATGAGCAAGGCTCGGCGCACCGGCCTCTAGCTCCGCGCTCCGCGCGGCAGGCCCGCGGTGCGTGGTTGGGCGAGGCCCGGTGCGGTTTCCAGCCCGAGTGTCGGCAGGGCCAGCGTACGCTGGCCGCGAAAATCGACATGGCAGACGAGGAGCCCGCGCTCCTCGATATAACCGATCAGGCGGCGCGCCCGGCTCGGCGAATGGCTGCCATAGACGGCGGCGAGCTCAGCATCGGTGGGGCAGGGCGCGCGCTCGATGCCGGCCCGCGCGATGAACAGGAACAGGCTCTGGAGATCGTCGGGCAGCGCGGCGGAGGCCTCGATCGCGGCTCGCCAGGGCTCTGAGGCGGTGACCTCCTCGCTCGCGCCGGCGCGCGCCACGGCGAGCCTGCGGCGGAATTCGTCGAGGCTCAGGCTCTGGCGGCCGAGCCGGCGCATGCGGCAGCGCACGGTGAAATCCTGGTAGAGCACCGCGATCTGGCGCGTGCGCGTCTCGGGATCGACCATCAATTCACGCAGGATCTCGGCCATGATCGCCTCGCGCTCTTCCGGCTCCATCGGAATGTCCGGTTCGGGCTCAGGTGCGGGCGAGGGCCGGTAGGTCTCGATCTGGCGCAGCACGTCGTTGGCGGGCGGGCGCGGCCGTGGCGCCGGGCGCGGCGGCCAGTTGGTGGCCGGAGCCTCGTCGGCGCCGGCAGTGAAGATCAGCTTTCCCGCCTCCTCGGGGCCCTGTTCCGGCAATGGCATCAGGCCGGGCGCGCCGCCGCGATCGAGCGAGGTCGCCGGCCCGATCCGCAGCGGCAACGGGCGCTTCGACAGTGCGGGGCCGAGCGCGACGAACTGGCCGCGTTCGAGATCGCGGAACATCTCGGCCTGCTTGCGGTCCATGCCGAGGAGGTCGGCGGCGCGGGCCATGTCGATGTCGAGGAAGGTGCGCCCCATCAGGAAGTTCGAGGCTTCGGCCGCGACGTTCTTGGCGAGCTTTGCGAGGCGCTGGGTGGCAATGACGCCGGCCAGCCCGCGCTTGCGGCCCCGGCACATCAAATTGGTCATGGCGCCGAGCGAGAGCCGGCGCGCCTCGTCGGAGGCCTCGCCCGCCATCACCGGCGCGAAGAGCTGCGCCTCGTCGACGACGATCAGCATCGGGAACCAGAGGCTGCGGTCGACGTCGAACAGGCCGCCGAGGAAGGCGGCGACTGCGCGCAACTGCTCGTCGGCCTCGAGGTTCTCCAGGTTCAGCACCACCGAGACGCGATGCTGCCGGACCCTGAGCGCGACGCGCTGGAGCTCGGCCTCGCCGCATTGCGCATCGACCACGACATGGCCGAACTGGTCGGCGAGCGAGACGAAATCGCCCTCGGGATCGATTACCGCCTGCTGTACGAGCGGCGCGCTCTGTTCGAGCAGGCGGCGCAGCAGATGCGATTTGCCCGAACCGGAATTGCCCTGGACAAGCAGGCGCGTCGCCAGCAATTCGGCGAGATCGAGCAAGGCCGGCTCGCCGCTCCGGGCGGTCCCCATGTCGATGGCCGTCGTCATGCCGTGGTTGCGTCGCCTTGATTATGCCTGTCGGACCGCTGCCTTTAGCACAGCGCAACGCCAGGCTCGCTGCGCCGCAGCGCGCCTTCCACAGCAAAGGTCGTTCACCGATCGCTCAGCGCGGGCAGCGCCGGGTCCGCTCCTCGCGGGCGATATCGGCGATGGTGCGGCGCTGGCTGTTGGAGAGCGGCACGTCCTCGACGGCGTCGTATTGGCAGCCGGCATTACCGAAGGCGCTGATGCCGCGCGCGGTGCGGAAGCAATAGCCCTGCGCCTTGTAGATCTCGTTGCGGGCATACCAGAGATCGTCGCAGGTCTCGGCGCGGGCGGGAGCGGTGGAGGCGGCCATGAAACCAAAGCCCATCAGGCCAAAGCCCAGCAGGCCCAGCATCGTCAGCGTCCGGCGTGTCATCGCCCGTTCCCTTGATTCATCGGCGACGCTGAGTTTGCGGTCTGCGGCTGGCCAGGGCAACCACTGATCTTGGCCAGTCCAACCCCGCCCGGTTCCGGCCGCCGGTCTTGCTTTCATACAAAACCGCGTCGGCGCGCCGGTAGAGGCTCTCCAGCGTCTCGCGCCCGTCGAAGCAGGCCGCGCCGATGCTGACGGTGAGATGCGGCGCCGTCGCCGAGGCGTCATGGGGAATGGCGAGCGCGACGATGGCGGCGACGATGCCATCGAGCAGGACCTGGGCCTGTTCCGGCCCGGTTCCATAGAACAGCAGGCCGAATTCCTCTCCGCCGAGCCGGGCAGCGAGGTCCATCGGCCGGTGCAGGCCGGCCTTGAGGCTGCGCGCGACCAGGCTGAGCGCGAGATCGCCGGTCTGGTGGCCATAGCGGTCGTTGAACTTCTTGAAGTGATCGACATCGAGGATGGCGAGCACCACGCCGGCGCCCTCACGCCGTGCCTGCAGCAGGGCTGTCGCGGCGTGCTGCTCGAAGAAGCGGCGATTGCCGATGCCGGTCAGCGCGTCGAACATGGCGTGGTGATGCAGCAGGCGGCGCAGCAGGAACTGGTCGCGCTGGGCGTATTCGCGCAGATAGGCCCCGACGGCGCCGACGAAGACGGCGAAGAACACCAGGGTCGAGAGCCGGATATGCTCGCGCATATGGCCGGGATCGAGCATCACCTCGCCGAGCAGGGCGGTCGCGACCGCGATCAGCGTCGCAGCGCCGAGGCTCTGGCGGAAGGTCATGCCGACTGGCAGGAAGACCGCGATGATGATGACGAACTGCGCCATGTCGGCATGGGCGAGGTCACGCAGCTTCATGACATTGGCACTGATGGCGCTGGAGGTGCCGATCAGGACCAGGGCCAGGAACGACAGCCAAGGATAATCTGGCGGAGCGGCCTTGTCGGCTGCAAGGCCCCGATTCGCCACGCGCTGGACCAGCAGTAGCAGGATCGCCAGCACGACCAGGCGCAGGGTCACCGTGATCCAGACATCGTAGTGCCGCTCGGCGAGCTCGCGGGGCAGGTCGAGCCGCCAGAGATCGAGCGCCATGAAGGCGAGCCAGATCGCGAGCGCGGTCGCCGAGCAGATCAGCGTGCTGATGCGCTGATCCTGGCGCATATGCCGGCGGTATTCGTGCTCCAGCGCCGGCGAGAAGCGCAGCCGTCCGAAGCCCTTCCTCCGCTGCTCGGCATAGAGGCCAGCCTGCGCCGGAGTCGGCGCAGCTGTGGCGGCGGCGTCGATGACCTGTCCCGGGGCGTGCATGGGCGCGACCATGCCGCCGACTATCTAAAACTCCGTTTGGGCATGCAGTGGATTTGTCGGCTTTGGTTTAAGGTTTCCTCATGATACTCGCCGGATCCGGCGTGATCGGACCCATGCAGGGCGGCCGAGGGGAAGGCTTGCTGCCAGCCCATCGCGGGTCGCGCAACACCAATGTCGTGGAGCACTGGCAAGAGGGGCGTTCGGGAGGCAAGAGGGCCTTCAGGAGAATCGAACGGTGCTGAGCTACGGCTATTGCGAGCGGCTGAGCGGCGCGTTCTGGGCTGAGCCCTGGAATGCTCTGACGAACGGAGCCTTCCTGCTGGCGGCTGTCGCGGCTTTCCAACTCTGGCGGCGCAGCGGCGGTCCGGATCGGCCCACGCTGGCGCTCATCGCGCTGGTCTTTGCGATCGGGATCGGCTCCTTCCTCTACCACACCATGCCGCGGGGCTGGACGCTGGCCGCCGATGTCGTGCCGATCCAGGTCTTCGCCTTCTCCTATTTCGGGTTGGCGCTGACGCGCTTCTTCGGCTTGTCCTTGCGGGCGACAGTGCTGGGCACGCTCGCCTTCCTCGCCTTCGCTCTGCTGCTTTCGGGTGGGGTTGGCTCCTTGCTGCCGCAGCCGGCGCGCGGCTCGGCCGGCTATGCCGCCTTCCTGCTGGGGCTCATTGGCGTCACTGGAGCCTTGCTGCGCCGGCCGGACGGCCGGGAGACGGCGCGGCTGGTCGGTTCGGCGGGGCTGGCATTCGCGCTGTCATTGGCCTTTCGGACGCTGGACGGAGCGCTCTGTGGTGGCTGGAGCATGGGCACGCACTGGCTCTGGCACCTGCTCAATGCCGGCGTGCTCTATCTGCTGCTGAGGGCTGCGATCCTGCGCTAGAGCATCGGCCCGAAAAGTGGGAACCGGTTTTCGGAACAAGCCGATACAAGATCAAAACACGACAGCATCAGACCGAATACGATATTCGGTCTGATGCTGTCGTGACGGGCAACCTCGTGACGAGCAGCCGAGCTCACTTATGCGGGGCCATTTCCAGGCAGGTCAGCACCTGAACATAGCTCGGCGGGCCGCCGAGCCCCGCGCCCTCGACGCAGGTGGCGCGCTGTACGGGCGGATATTTTGTCCATTGCTGCTGCAGATCGGCCGCCGCCTTGCTTTCATCGTCGCGGCAGGCCTGGTTGGGCCGGCCGACGCCGGTCACGGGCTCGCCGGCATGGCGACAGGCCTGTTCGATGTTGAAACGGGGCGGGCTGTCGGCGACCGGCAGCACCATGCCAGACGACAGTGATAGTGCGACGAGACCGGCGATTATCATGGCATGAACCTCCGCAAAACCACGCCCCGCGCATGGAACGCAAGGTGTGCGGGGGGCGTTCCATGCGCTGGGCGTGGGGCTGCCTTGCGGCGCGAGAGTAGGCTTCAGTTCAACTTCACCAGCTCGACGCGGCGGTTCTGGCTGCGGCCCTCTTCGGCGTCGTTGCTGGCGACGGGAGCGACCATGCCGACGCCCGCCGCGCGGAAGCGCTTGGCGTCCAGTTTGTAGTCGGCCGCCAGCGCCTTGATTACGGCATCGGCGCGGCGACGCGAGAGATCGACATTGTAGTCGTAGCCGCCCTGATTGTCGGTGTGGCCGACGACGATGACGGCGAGCTTCGCGTCCGACTTCATCAGTGCGGCGATCTCCTGCAGCGTCGCGGCCGATTCCGGCTTGATCTCGGTCTTGTTGGTGTCGAACAGGATGCCGTAGAGCGCGATCCTGCCGGTCGAGCCCAGGGAGCGCGCCATCTCCTGCGCCTTCACCTCGGTCATCTTCTTTTCGCGTGATCTCGGCTCGACGATATGGACGACGGCGACTGTGCGGCCGGTCAGCGCCGTGCAGTAGGTGTTGTCGCCGAGCTGATAGGTCTGGACCGTGACATAAGCCTCACCGCCGGGGCGCGGCAGCTTGGCCGCAAAGAAGCGCTGGTCGCTGATCGTGCTGGTGACGGCGCAGGCGCCGTTCGAGAAGCTGCCATCCTTGATGTCCGCCTCGTGGAAGAAATACATCATCAGGCTGGATTCGCCGCCGCCGCCGCTCGACGAGCGGGTGTGCGCGCCGCCGCAGCCCTCGGTCTTGCAGGCAAACAGCACCGAGCCGCCGGCCGCCTCGATCTCGTCCTGGTAGTTGCGCAGCACCTCCAATGGCGAGCGATTGGCCGGCGTGACATAGACTAGGCGGGTGAAGGCGCCTTCGACCTCCTGCTCCTGCTTGGGCGCGAACAGGACATTGTTCATCGTGTCGCGCTTGTCGGTCTGCTCCAGCTTGGAGAGCGGAACCTTGAAATCGGTGAAGGCCGAGCTCGCGCCGCTGACGATGAAGGAGCCCTCATAGCGCTTCAGCATGGGGTTATCCTTCACGCCGGCGATGTCCTTGGTCGGGATCGTCGCATCCGCATGGGCTGCGCCGGCAAAAGCCATCAACGCCAACGCAACACCAGCCAGTCGAGCCCAGGACATCACCGCTTCTCCCGTTCGGATATTTGGGAGCGGGACCGTATCGACCTTTCTGGGGTGACTCAATGCCGTGTTCGCGTTGGGGAAGGTCGCTTTCCGTCTCCGCGAGAGAAGAAGGCTGCGCAGCTCGAAGTCCAGCAGGCGCGGGGAACCCGCGCCCGCTAGCTCGCGAGAATGCCCTCGACGATCTCCTGGACGTTCAGCGCCTCTGCCAGCGTCGCCAAGTGATGCGGCTGGCCCTGGGTGAGGCGCACCACGCCTTCGAGCTGGCGCTTGAGGGCGAGCGGGCGGGCCTGCTCGTTCGACATCGCGCCCGGCGCGCGCTGCCAGCTGCCATCGGGCAGGCGGCGTTCGGCGATCGACCAGTCGCAGAGCCGGACCGCGCCCTTGTCGCCTTCCAGCATCCAGATGTTGTGATCGTCCTTCGCGGTGGTGCCGACGCTGCCCTTGAGCAGGACCGGCACCTCGCCGGCGAAAAGTCGGGCCTCGATCGCGCGCTCCGCCTTGCCGGCTTCCGGGAAACTCGCGCTGGCCGAAAGCCCATGCAGCGGGCCAAGCAGCCGGCGGCTGAGGAACAGGAAATGCGACACGACCTCGCGGGTGAAACCGCCCTGGGCCGGCTTGTCGAGCCAGGCTGCGGCGTCGGCCTGCCAGGAGCGCGGCCAGGTCGCGAAGGCGACCTCGATCGTGATGCGCGAGACCTGGCCGATCTCGCCCTGCGCGACCCAGTCCCGCAGGGTCGCGACCGCAAGCGAGGAGGCGAAGGGGAAGTTGACCGCGCCCCGCTCGCCGGCGCTGGCGACGAAGGCGCGCGCATCAGTGACATCGACCGCAAGTGGCTTCTCCGCGAAGACGCTTTTGCCCGCCGCCAGCGCAGCACGGGCATGGTCGAGATGCGAGGCCGGCGGCGAGGCGATGTAGACGCAGTCGCTGGCCGCGATGACCGCGGCGGCATCAGTCAATTGTGGAACGGTGGGGAAAGTGGCGGCGATGCGCGCCATGGCGGCGGGCGCTGGGTCCCAGATGCCGCTGACCTGCAGGCTGTCGGGCGCCTGTTCGAGGATGGCGCGCAGCAGGCGCTCGCCCATGATTCCGGCGCCGATAATCCCGATCGAGAGTGTGGCCTGCGGCATGGCGGTCAAGGTCTCAAGCTGTGAGGGCAGGGCGGGATAGCAGGATTCGTGGGGGTCGGTCACTGTCCGGCGCCAGGGCGCTCCGGATCGCCGGGGGCGTCATCGTTCACGGCGTCGGCGAATTTGCGCATGAGCCGCACCAGTTCCACGACATCACGCTCATCCCAGCTGGCGAAAATGGCGCGGCCGATCCGGTCGCGTGCCTTGTCCACGGCCTCGGTCATGGCCTTGCCCTTCGGCGTCACGATCGCTTCCCGAACGCGACGGTCAGCGGCTCCGGCCTGGCGCGCGACGAGACCGAGGCTTTCCAGTTTGGCGACCTGCCGGCTGACGGTGGTGTAGTCGCGCCCGACGCGGTCGGCGAGATCGACGACCCCGATCGGGCCGCGCCGTTCGATGCCGACGAGCAGCGGGAACAGAGCGCGATCGAGCGAAATGCCGGCTTCCCGAACCATCATCTCGTCACGCTGGGGGCGGTTCATGATGCTGACGATGTCGATCAGCGCTCCGTGCAGAACCCTGAGCTGTTCAGATATATGTGTATTTTGCACATTTTGTCTTGACGGCATGCCGACCCTCCAATTATGTGCATACTACACATAAAGAGATGGCGATGACAGAGGATTTCACAGCGGAGGTGTTGATTTGTGGCGCGGGGACGGCCGGCCTCACACTCGCGATCGAACTTGCACGTCGCGGTCTATCCTTCCGCTTGATCGAGAAGATGGACGGGCCTTTCCGTGGTTCGCGCGGCAAGGGCATCCAGCCGCGAACACAGGAGGTCTTCGAGGATCTCGGCATTCTCGACCGCGTCGTCGCGGCCGGAGGCCTCTATCCGCGGCAGCGGGAATATCGCGACGACGGCAGCTATGCAGAATCCTATGTCACGGCGCATGAGGATCCGACGCCTGCCGAGCCCTACCGCCTCCCGCTCATGGTGCCGCAATTCCTGACCGAGGGCGTGATGCGCGAGCGCCTCGTCGAGCTCGGACATCGGCCTGAGTTCGGCTGCGAGCTGGTCGGATTGGAGCAGGACGAAGATGGCGTGACGGCGCGGCTGGTCTCCGGAGCCGGCGAAGAGGTCATGCGTGTGCGCTATCTCATTGGCGCGGATGGCGGCCGCAGCTTCGTGCGCCACGCGCTCGACATCGGCTTCCCGGGCAAGACGCTCGGCGTTCGGGCCGTTGTCGCCGATGTCGTCCTGACAGGCCTGGGACGCGATGCCTGGCACCGCTTCAGCGAAGGATCGATGGAGCGGCAGGTGTCGCTATGCCCGCTCGCCGGGACCGAGCTGTTCCAGCTGCAGGCGCCGATCCCGCTCGAAGGCGATGTCGATCTTTCCACTGAGGGCCTCTCCGCAATGGTGGCCGGGCGCACCGGCCGCGACGATATTCGTATCCAATCCGTGTCCTGGGCATCGGCCTTCACGATGAATGCGCGGCTGGCCGATCGCTACCGTGTCGGTCGCGTGTTCCTGGTCGGCGACGCCGCGCATATTCATCCGCCGACGGGCGGCCAGGGGCTCAATACGAGCGTCCAGGACGCCTATAATCTCGGCTGGAAACTGGCGGCGGTCGCCGCCGGCGCTCCCGACGCATTGCTCGACAGCTACGAGGAAGAACGCCGACCGATCGCAGCGGGCATGCTGGGATTGGCCACCAGATTGCTTGATGCGGCCAAGCGCGGCGAGATGCGGCGCGGCCGCGAAGTCCACCAGCTCGACCTTGGTTATGCGGGGGCGTCGCTTGCGCTGGAAAAGCCGGAACGCGGCGGCGGCCTGCTCGCGGGAGACCGCGCGCCCGATGCGCCGATCCGCGGCGCTGCCGGACAAGCGACGCGTCTGTTCGAACTGTTCAAGGGCGCGGACTGGACGCTGTTGGGCTATGAGGTCGAGCGCGATGCCGTGCCGTCGCGTCCCGGGCTCAGCATCCATATGCTGGGTCCGCGCGGCGATATCCTCGATGAGGGCGGCCATCTGCGCGACGCCTATGCTTTGACACCAGGCGACTGGGTGCTCGTGCGTCCCGACGGCTATGTCGGGGCGATCGTCTCGTCCAGCGAGGTCGGCGGGCTGGAGACCTATCTTCGGAATGTGGGTCTCGAGCGCGGCCGGTTCTAAAGCGTTTTCGAACGAAGTGGACACCGGTTCGCGTGAAGAAAACGCATTAAAACAAAGAGCTAACGCAGCCTGGCGGGTGGCGCGCCGGTCGTGTCCCTGATGACCAGTTTGGTTGGCAGCAGGACGGTCTCGACGGGCGCATCAAAAGCCTCGATCCGGCGCAGCAGCAACTGGGCGGCGGTCCGGCCCACGGTCTGCCGCGCCACGGCGACGGTGGTGAGTGCCGGACGCCACAGGGTCGCCTCGGCGATGTCGTCGAAGCCGATGACGGAGAAATCCCGCCCCGGCGTCAATTCGCGCGAGCGCAGGCCGAGCATGGCGCCAAAGGCGACGACATCGTTGAAGCAGGCGACCGCCGTGGGCGGTTCGGGCAGATCGAGCAAGGCGAGCACATGGGCCATGCCGGTGTCGCGCGTCGCCGAGCCGGAGAGCACGAGGCGCGGCTCGAGCGCGATCCCGGCATCGAACAAGGCCTGCCGATAGCCCTCGAACCGCTCGCGGCCGGTCGAGATGTTCTCGTTGAGGCCGATCATGCCGATCCGGCGATGGCCGAGCTCGATCAGGTACCTTGTGGCCTCGATCATGCCGGCGCGGTGATTGGCCTGGACGAGATCGACCTCCGCTCCCGGAACCGAGCGCGAGACCATCACGCAAGGCAAACGCCAGGATCGGAGCAGGTCGACGAAGGCGGCGTCCGTGCCCATGGCGGGCACGACAAGCAGGCCTGCTACATTATATTCGCGCACGGCCGAGACGAAGGCGCTTTGGCGCGCGACGGATTCGGCGGTGTTCGACATCAAGACGATGCGGTTCTGCTCCGTCAGCGCGTCTTCCATCGCCGCGACGATCTCGGCGAAATAAGGGTTGATCAGATCGTTGACCGCCATGGCGATCAGGCGGGACTCTGTCGAGCGCAGGCCCGCGGCGCCGCGGTTATAGACATAGCCGAGGTTTTTCGCCGCCTCGAGCACGCGCTCATGAGTGCGCTTGGGGATGGTCGGACTGTTGCGCAGCACGAGTGAGACGGTGGCCTTCGAGACGCCGGTCGCATTCGCGATATCCACCAGAGTGGGCCGCAGATTCGCTTGCGATTGCGCCTTGCGATGCTCGAAATCTGCCACGGATTCGTCTGTTTCTGCCTCTGGATGGATGATCTGATCGCGGTGGACCGGCCCGTCAAGCCTGCGGCATCAGGCGACGCCATGGAGGGCGAGGACATGCCCCATCCGCTGCGCCGCCCGGTCGGGGTCCAAGAACAGGCCGAGTGTCGCGGCGTGACGGAAGACGCGAGCGAGATGCAGCACCGAGCGGGCGCCCTGCTGGGCACCGAGCATGGTGAAATGCTCCTGATGGCCGCCGAGGTAAGCGAGCAGGACGACGCCGGTCTTGTAATACTGCGTCGGAGGCTGGAATAATTCGCGTGAGAGTTCCACGGTCGGGTCGAGGATGTCCCGGAAGGGCGCGACGCCGCCTTGCGTCAAGGCCTTGAGGGCGGCCGATGCGATGGGTGCGATCGGATCGAAGATGCCGAGCAAGGCGTGGCTGAAGCCCTGCGCGTCTCCCGTGATCAGTTCGGGATAGTTGAAGTCATCGCCGGTATACATCGCGACGCCCTCAGGGAGGCGGCGGCGCATCGCGATCTCGAGCCCCTTGTCGAGGAGCGAGATCTTGATGCCGGCGATCCTGCCGGCATTGTCGGCGATCATGCCGAGGCAGGAATCCATCGCGGCATCGATGTCGCGACCGCCCCAATAGCCGGCGAGCGCCGGATCGAACATGTCGCCGAGCCAGTGCAGGATTACCGGCTGGTCCGCCTCGGAGAGGACGCGGGCATAGACGCGGGCATAATCGGCGGGGGATCGTGCCGCCCGGGCGAGAGCCCGGCTCGCCATCAGGATGACGCGCCCGCCGAGACCCTGGACATAGGACAACTGCTCGAGATAGGCGGCGATGACGCTCTCGATCGTCGCGTCCTCGGGCGTGAGTTGTTCGGTCCCGACGCCTGAGAAGACCACTGCGTCGGGCCGCTGGCGGGCGCTAGCGAGGGTGTTGCGGATCAGGATTTTCGCGGAGGGCCAATCCAGCCCCATGCCGCGCTGGGCGGTATCCATCGCCTCGGCGACGCCGAGGCCGAGATCCCAGAGATGCTCGCGGAAGCGCTGTGTCGCGTCGAAATCGATCGCGATCTCGCGCATCGGCGCGATATCGGCCAGCGGATCGGCGACGACATGGGCGGCCGAGAGGACGGCGCGCGCCAGCGTTTCGCCGGGACGGGCGGTGTCCCAGCGGACAGGATCGGGCAGGGCGAAGCGTTCCAGAGAGCGGTCTGCGCGGGGAAGAGCGAGCGTGATCATCAGGGCGACCGTTCCGAGGCTTGAGGGCGCAGGCGGGTGAGGAGCGTGGTTTCGCCTTCCTGGGCGATCTCGCCGCCGCGTTTCACCACTTCGAAAGCCAGCGTGACGATGCCTTGGCCCTTGCTGGACAGGCGCTTGCCGGCGACGCGGATTTGCGCGCCGATGCGGTCGCCCGCGAAGATCGGGGCCCTGAAGCGCCAGTTCCAGCCGAGCGAGGCGATTGCCATGATGCGCACCGAGGCCCGGTTCTTCAGCCCGTCGGTCAGCGCCAGGCCGAGCAGGCCATGGGCGACCCTGGCCGGAAAGCCCTGCGAGCGGGCGAAGTCATCATCCATGTGGATGTCGAAGAAATCGCCGGAGAGGCCGGCAAAGGAGACGATATGCGCCTCGGTCACGACCAGGAAGCCGGTCTGGTAGCGATCGCCCTCCTCAAGGTCCTCGAACCAGTATTCGCCCGGGGGAAGCTCTCTGCCGCTCATGATCGTCACAGCCTGCGCACCGCCAGGCCGCCATCGACCCGCACCACCTCGCCGGTCGAATAGGGCAGGGAGCCTGAGGCCAGCATCGCGGCCGCCTTGCCGATATCCTCGGGCTCGCCCCAGCGGGCGAGCGGGGTGAGGCCTTCAGCGAAAAGCGCGTCATAACGCTCCTTCGCCACGGCGGTCATGTTGGTGCGGATGATACCGGGGCGGATCTCGTAGGCATTGATGCCGTCCCCGGCGAGGCGCGCCGCGAAGAGCTGCGACATCATCGCGAGCCCCGTCTTGGAAATGCAGTACTCGGCCCGGTCGGCCGAGGCGAACTCGACATTGATCGAGGAGATCGTGACGATGCTGCGGAAGCGGTCTGACGGGGCTTGCACCATCTTCCGCGCGACGGCTTGCGTCAGGAAGAAGGGGCCCCGCAGATTGACCGCCATCAAGCGGTCATAGCTCTCGGGCGTGACCTTCAGGATGTCATCGCGCCTGGCGACGGAGATGCCGGCATTGTTGACGAGGCAGTGCAAGCCGCCGAAGGCGGCCCAGGCCTCATCGACCAGGGCTTGCTGGCTGGAGAGGTCGCTGATGTCGCCAGGCAGCGCCACGGCCTTGCCGCCGCGCGCCTCGATTGTGGCGATGGTCGCGGGCAGATCATCGGATTCGGCCAAGTCGTTGGCAATGATGTTGAAACCGGCATCCGACAGGGCAAGCGCGATGGCGCGGCCGATGCCGCGGCCTGCGCCCGTGACGAGGGCGTTTCCGAGCTGTGGTCGATCCATCCCAGCGTTTCCCGGCTTCATTTTTTCAGTTGCGTGGCCTTGTTGATCCCTGTAGTAAATCGATCTACTAGAACGATCAAGTCAGTTTTTAAACTGCGTCTTTTGGGAGTGGAACGATGAGGCTCACGGTGAAACGTCGCGCCTTCGATGGCGGGGACGGCCTCGCGCTGCCTTGGCTTCGCGGGCCCATCGTCGCCTGCGCGCAGCAGCCAAATGCGGACATATCCGGCTCCGATCCGATGAGAACGCCATGATGAACAAGATCATTTCCGCGACTGAGGCGGCGCGATTCATTCCTGATGGGGCGGTTCTGGCGATCGGCTCGTCGGCGGGACTCAACTGCCCCGACCACATGCTGAGGGCGGTCGGCGAACGCTTCGCTGGGGAGGGGCATCCGCGGAATTTGACGGTGTTCTCGCCGATCGCGGCCGGCGACATGTATGGCGTCAAGGGTATCGACCATCTGGCGCGCAAGGGCCTGCTCGAAACCATCCTCGCCGGCTCCTTTCCGAGCGGGCCGTCCTCGCTGCCGTCGCCGGCGATCTGGGAGATGATCGAGCGCGACGAGGTTGCGGCCTATAATTTGCCGTCGGGCGTGATGTACGACATGGCCCGCGACGCGGCGGCCAAGCGTCCGGGCGTGCTGACCAAGGTCGGCCTCGACACCTTCGTCGATCCGCGCCTCAACGGGGGCAAGATGAACGCGGCCGCGGCGAAGCGCGGCGAGGTGGTGCAGGTCGTCGAGTTCGGCGGCGAAACCTGGCTGCATTTCCCCAATCATTTCCCGCAGGTCGCGATCATTCGCGGGACGACGGCCGATGAGCGCGGCAATATCTCGATGGAGCAGGAGGGGGCCGTGCTCGGCATGGTCGACCTCGCGCTGGCTGCCCGCAATTCAGGCGGGATCGTGATCTGCCAGGTCAAGCGAACGACGGCTGCAGGGACGATTCCCGCCCACAGAGTCCATATCCCGTCGACGCTGGTCGATTACGTCGTCGTCGACCCCGACCAGGCCCAGGCAACGGAGATCCTCTATGATCCCGCGATCAGCGGGGAAGTCCGCCGTCCGATCAGCAGCTTCAAGCCAGAGCCCTTCAGCGTCGACAAGGTGATCGCGCGGCGCGCCGCGATGGAGCTGATGGATGACGGTGCGGTCAATCTCGGCTTCGGAATCTCGGCGCTGGTGCCGCAGATCCTGATCGAGGAAGGCCAGGCCGAGGCGGTGACCTGGGTGATCGAGCAGGGCGCCGTCGGCGGCGTTCCCCTGACGGGCTTCGCCTTCGGCTGCGCCGCCAATGCGCAGGCGATCTTCCCGACCCCGCAGCAATTCACTTACTTTCAGGGCGGCGGCTTCGACTGCTCGCTGCTCTCCTTCCTCGAGGTCGACGCCTTCGGCAGCGTGAACGTCTCGCGATTGCCGTCACGGCCCTATCTCACTGCCGGTTGCGGCGGCTTCGTCGACATCACGACGCGGGCGCGCAAGATCGTCTTCAGCGGCTATTTCACGGCGGGCGGCTTGCAGGTGGCGGCCGAGGATGGCGGTTTGCGCATCCGGCAGGACGGCAAGATTTCCAAATTCGTGCCTGAGGTCGGCCACGTCACCTTCAGCGGCCGAAACGCGGTCGAGCGGGGGCAGGACATCACCTATGTCACCGAGCGCTGCGTCCTCAAGCTGCGCCGCGAGGGTTTGACCGTGGTGGAGATCGCGCCGGGCGTCGATCTCGAACGCGACATCCTCGCCCGGGCGGGCACGCCGCTGCAGGTGGCGAGCGATCTCAAGCTGATGGATGTGCGCTTGTTCCGGCCGGAGCCGATCGGGCTCAGCCTGGCCCGCAAACCCGCCCCAGTCATTCGGACCGGCCTGCAGGCTGCGTGAGGGGCAAACGATGACTGACAGCCTTCTGAAGAACGATGTTTTCGAGGCGGTGCTGGCCGCGCCCGGTGTCGTCCTCATCCGCATCATCTCCAAGCCGCTCGGCGTGTTCACCATCGCGGCGCGGCGGGCGTTGACCGCCTTTCTGGAAAGCGTGCAGCGCGATCATGGCGCCCGCTGCGTCGTGCTGATCGGCAGCGGGCAGGCCTTCTCCGTTGGCTCCAATATCCGCGAATTCGAAGCCACAGCCGCCTGGATCGAAGAGGCGCGCCTGGTGGAGACGAAGCTCAACGAGACCATCGAGCGCGGCCCGGTTCCAGTGATCGCCGCCTGCAACGGGCATACGCTGGGCGGCGGCATGGTCCTGGCGCTGGCCTGCGATTTCCGCATCGCCGGCCGCAGCGCGAGCTTCGGCGTTCCCGAGGTCAAGCTCGGCGCGATGGCGACCGCGACGGGGACGCAGCGCCTGCCGATGCTGGTGGGGCGTGGCCAGGCGCTGCGCCTGATGCTGACGGGGCAGACGATCGGCGCGGAAGAGGCCTACCGGATCGGGCTGGTCGAGGAGCTCGTTGGGGATGACGAGCTCGAAGCCCGGGCGCTCGCGGTCGCGGAGCTGATCGCCAGCCAGTCGCCCAAGGCGGTCGCGGCCTCCAGGCGCAGCGTCTCGGCCGGCCTGCGCAATGGCTATCAGGCCGGGCTTCTGATGGAGGAGGAGATCACCGTGCCGCTTGGCCTCTCCGACGACGCCATCGAAGGCAAGGCCGCCTTCGTCGAGAAGCGGCCGCCACGTTTCGTTTAGGGCTGAGAGCCCAGCGGGAAATGAACCTAGCGATTTCAAGGGCTCTGATTTGATCACCTATGCGCCGTCATTCCGGACAAGCCGCGCAGCGGCGCAGATCCGGAATCCATCGGAGGGCTCCGGAACTCTACGATGGATTCCGGATCTCCGCTTCGCTGCGTCCGGAATGACGGTGCGGGTGATGGCGAGCGATCGGAGGTCCTTGATATCGCTCGATGCATTTCAGGTTGGCCTCCTGGGATGAGGGCTCAGGGAGGCAAGAAGCCTCTCAGTTGGCTCCTCCTTTTTCGATGATGGCATGATGACGGAACGCCACGGGCTTGCGCCCTTGTCTCTGGATCGCTGCTCGATCAACACGGCGACGCTCGGCCATCGCCTGCCGATCGAGGAGGTCGTCGATCTCGTCGCGCGCTTCGGCTTCGGGGCGATCGCGCCCTGGCGGCGTGATCTCGAGGGGCGCAGCGTTGCCGCCATTGCACGGCGCATTCGTGAGGCTGGCCTTGTGCTCAGCGGCTATTGCCGCAGCACCTATCTCCCGGCCGCGACGCAGGCGCAGTTCAAGGCGAATGTCGCGGATAATCTGCGCGCGCTGGACGAAGCGGCCCTGCTCGGAGCACCCTGTTTCGTGCTTGTGGTCGGTAGCCTTCCGGCCGGCGAGCGAGATCTCGATGCGGCTCGCGCGCAGGTCGCGGAAGGGCTGGCGCTGCTCCTCGAACAGGCCCGCACTTGCGGCGTCGCCCTGGCGCTGGAGCCGCTGCACCCGATGTATGCCGGCGACCGCTCCTGCGTGACGAGCCTGGCGGAAGCGCTCGCCATCTGCGAGGCGCTCGATCCCGAGCGGCGCGGCGGCATCGGGGTCGCCATCGACGTCTACCATGTCTGGTGGGATGCGCGGCTGAGTGAGGGAATCCGCAAGGCCGGGGAGGCGGGCCGGATCAGCGCCTTCCATCTCTGCGACTGGCTGGTGCCGACGCGCGATCTCCTGCTCGATCGCGGCATGATGGGCGACGGCGTGATCGATATTCCGAAGATTCGGGGGCTCGTGGAGCGGGCGGGATATCGCGGATTCATCGAGACCGAGATCTTTTCGCGGGACTGGTGGGGGCGGCCCGAGCGTGAGATCCTGGCCACCTGCGCGGAGCGCCTGACGATCCGTTGCTGACGTCAGGAGGCGAGTAGGGGCATAACTTCCGTCCATCGGATCGACGGGCAACGTGAATGGAAAACGCGCCAGATGGTCGCCAGCCAGGGCTTCGCTGAATTCCTGCGTGAGCAGCTTGCGCCGCTCGGCCGTGTCACGCTGCGGCGCATGTTTGGCAAGACCGGTGTGTTTTGCGACCAGGTGATGTTCGCGGTGGTGGCGGAGGACACGCTCTATTTCCGGGTCGACGCTCACAACCGGGCGGAGTTCAAGGAAGCCGAAGCCTCTCCGCCGCTGAGCTATGAGAAGCAGGGGCAGGTCATAGACCTTTCCTTCTGGCGTGCGCCTGAGCGGCTGCTGGATGAGCCGGACGAGCTCGTCACTTGGGCGCGGTCGGCGCTGGCCGCGGCGCGCCGGGTCGCAGTGAAGCGTGTGTCGCCGCGCCGGGTATGATTCTGGATCGACCGCCGTCAAGCATCCCGCTGCCCTTGCGGGAGCTCCCGCGACAGGCTCGGCGCCGCGCGCTCCGCGCAGGTCGGTGCCGTGATTTTGCCGGCTTGTCTCATGTCGTGACATCCACCATGACGGACACGTCCGGGCCGTTGCGACAAAACGCCCCGGCAACGACATGAGAACACGGCGATGAATCTCAATAGTCCGGTCAGCGTCTCACAGCGCGCCGCCATGCCCGTGCTGATCGCGCTCAGCACGACCCATCTGCTCAACGACATGATGCAGTCGCTGATCCCGGCGATCTATCCGATCATCAAGACCGCCTATGCGCTGGATTTCGGGCAGATCGGGCTGATCACCCTGACCTTCCAGATCGCGGCGTCGCTGCTGCAGCCGCTCGTCGGAGCCTATACCGACAAGCACCCGATGCCCTATTCGATGGTCGCCGGCATGGGCTTCACGCTCGCCGGGCTGATCGGGCTCGCCTATGCCGGCAGCTATCCGCTGCTCCTGCTGGCGGCGGCCTGCGTCGGCATCGGCTCTTCGATCTTCCATCCCGAGGCGACGCGGATGGCACGCAGTGCGTCCGGCGGGCAGCACGGGTTGGCGCAGGGCATCTTCCAGCTCGGCGGGCAGACCGGCGGCGCGCTCGGGCCGCTGCTGGCGGCGTTCGTGATCGTGCCGCGCGGCCAGACCAGCCTCGCCTGGTTCTCGGCCGCGGCGCTCCTCGCGATGATCCTGATGACCTGGACCGCCGGGCGCCATGCTCAGTTGCGGAGCCAGCAGGCGGCCGCTCCGGTCGCGGTCAAGCTGGCGTCGGTGGCCGGGCCGCCGACCCGCCGCGTCGCGAGCGTCGTCCTGCCGATCACGATCCTGGTCATCCTGCTGTTTTCCAAGAACGCCTATTCGCAGAGCTTCAGCTCGTTCTACACCTTCTACCTGATCGGGAAGTTCGGTGTTTCCGTGCAGACCTCCCAGGTGATGCTGTTCCTCTTCCTGGTGGCCTCGGCGGCCGGGGCGGTCGGCGGCGGCATGCTGGGCGACAAGATCGGCCGTAACAAGATCATCTGGTTCTCGATCCTGGGGGCGCTGCCCTTCACGCTGATGCTGCCTTTCGCCAACCTGTTCTGGACCGGCGTGCTGACGGTTGTGATCAACCTGATCATGTCGAGCGCTTTCGCGGCGATCCTGATCTACGCGATGGAGCTTCTGCCCGGCCGCGTTGGATTGATCGGTGGCCTGTTCTACGGGCTGTCCTTCGGTCTCGGCGGAGTCGCCGCTGCCATGCTGGGCGAACTTGCCGACTGGGTCGGCATCGAGACCGTCTACCGGATCTGCGCGTTCCTGCCGGCGATCGGCCTGCTGGCCTGGTTCCTGCCGAAGATGACGGAGCATCCGGCGCGATAAGCCTGATGCCGTCATCAGGAGGGGGCTGCCTGCATGGCCGCGCCGGCGGGTGCGACCGAAACAACAAAGCCAGTTGACAAACAGTCCCCGTAATCGAACTATTCCACTATAGCGGAATTGTGGGGGCCCTTGATGGACATCCGAGACCGGTCCGGGGTTCCACGCGACGCCGCTGCGACGGCATGAACTATCGCTGGAACTGGTCCATCCTGCTGCAGGAGCCCTATACGGAGTGGCTCTGGAGCGGCTTGCAATGGACCGTTGCGATCAGCCTCGTCAGCTGGGCCATTGCGCTCTCGGTCGGCCTCGTCGTCGGCGTGGTCCGCAGCCTGCCGAGCGGCATTCTTCGGATGATCGCCGGCATCTATATCGACGTCTTCCGCAACATCCCGCCGCTGGTCCAGCTCTTCCTGTGGTATTTCGTCCTGCCGGAGATCGTGCCGGAGACCATCGGCCTCTGGATCAAGCGGGATCTACCCTATCCTGAATTCGTCACCGCCGTGGTCGCGATCGGGCTGTTTGCGGGCTCGCGGGTCGCCGAGCAGGTCCGTGCCGGCATCGAAGCCGTCGGCAATCATCTGATGCCGGCTGCGCTGGCGACGGGCTTACGTCCGATGCAGGCGTTCCGGCTGGTCGTGGTGCCGCTGGGCCTGCGCGCCATCGTCGGGCCGCTGACCTCGGAGTTCCTGGTCACGGTCAAGCTGTCGTCGCTGAGCCTGACGATCGGCGTGCTCGAACTGACGGCACAGAGCCGCCATATCGAGAACTACACCTTCCAGGGCCTGGAAGCCTTCACCGTGGCCACCATCGGCTACCTCGTCATCGGGCTCTGCGTCACCGGCCTGATGCGCCTGATCGACGACAGGGTCGGCGGCGCAGCCCTGCGCAAGGCCGGCTCATGAGCGATTTCGACTGGGGCGTCATCGCCAGATCATGGAGCTTCCTGGCCGAGGGCATGGCGCTCAGCGCCTTGCTGGTCGCGGTCGCGACCAGCGGCGGATTGGTCATCGGCTTTGGCCTTGCCTTGATGCGATTGTCGTCGAACCGGCTGATCGCGGGGCCGGCCGCGGCTTACGTCACGGTGATGCGCTCGCTACCGCTCGTCCTGGTGCTGTTCTGGTTCTATTTCCTGGTGCCGCTGGCGATCGGCCGGCCAATCGGCTCGCTCGCCTCGGCGCTGATCGCCTTCGTGATGTTCGAGGCGGCGTTCTACTGCGAGATCATTCGCGCCGGCATCAACAATGTCCGCCAGGGTCAGGCCGAGGCCGGGCTGGCGACGGGCCTGCGGCGCTCGCAGGTGATGCGCCATATCGTCATGCCGCAGGCGTTGAAGGCGATGACGCCGCTGGTGCTGAACCAGATCATCATCGTCTTCCAGGACACCTCGCTCGTCTATGTCGTGGCGCTGCATGATTTCCTGACGACGGCGAGCATCGTGGCCGCACGCGATGGGCGGCCGACGGAAATGTATACGCTCGTCGCCGTGGTCTACCTGATCATCTGCCTGTCATCGACCAAGGCGCTGGAATTCTACCGGAAAGGCCGCGCGGGATGATCGTTCTCGAGGACGTGCACAAATCCTATGGCAAGCAGAAGATCCTGCGCGGCTGCTCGGCTTCGGTGAAGCTCGGCGAGGTCGTGGTGGTCTGCGGCCCGTCGGGCTCCGGCAAGAGCACGCTGATCAAATGCGTCAACGGTCTCGTGCCGTTCGAGCAGGGCTCGATCACGGTCGATGGCGTCTCGGTCTCGGACAAGAAGACCGATCTTCCGATGCTGCGCGCGCGGATCGGCATGGTCTTCCAGAATTTCGAGCTCTACCCGCATATGACCGCGCTCGAGAATGTCAGCCTGGCGCAGATCCATGTGCTGAAGCGCTCGCGTGCCGAAGCCGACGCCCGCTCGGAGAAGCTCCTGGCCCGGGTCGGGCTCGGCGGCAAGCTGGCGAGCCGCCCGAGCCAGCTATCGGGAGGCCAGCAGCAGCGCGTCTCGATCGCTCGCGCTTTGGCGATGGACCCCAAGGCGATGCTGTTCGACGAGCCGACCTCGGCGCTCGACCCCGAGATGATCAACGAGGTGCTGGAGGTGATGCAGGCGCTGGCGCTGGAAGGCATGACCATGATGGTGGTGACGCATGAGATGGGCTTCGCCCAGCGCGTGGCCGACCGGGTGCTGTTCATGGATGGCGGCGAGATTCTCGAGGACTCGCCCAAAGCGCAGTTCTTCACCACCCCTGCGACGGAGCGCGCCAAGCAGTTCCTGACCAAGGTCCTGACCCACTAGAATCGATGTGATGACCGAGCTCAGCGCCCCGCAGATCGGCCCGATCATCCAGCGCCAGCGCAAGGCGCGCGGGCTGACGCTGCTGCAGCTTTCGGGCCTCTCGGGCGTGTCAAAATCGATGCTGTCGCAGATCGAGCGCGGGCAGGCCAACCCGACCTTCGCCGTGCTGTGGGGCCTGACGCAGGGGTTGAAGATCGATTTCGCGGCGCTGCTGCAAGGTGGGCAGGCGGTGCCAAGCGATACGACGATCGAGATCGTCCCGTCCGAGCACACGCCGGAGATCCGCAGCACTGACGGCTCCTGCCGGCTGCGCATCCTCAGCCCTCCAAGCCTGGCGGGCACGACCGAATGGTACGATGTCGAGATCGCCGGCGGCGGCAGGCTCGACAGCGCGCCACATGCGGCGGGCGCGTGCGAGCACTTCACGGCGCTGTCGGGGCAGTTCCTGATCACGAGCGGCGCATCGACCTATCCGGTCAAGGCGGGCGAGACGGCGCGCTATCCCGTCGACGTTCCCCATTCCATCAGCAATGCCTCGCACCGGCCGGCCCGCGGCCTGATGGTGCTGCTCTACGGCAAAACCGGACAGGGCAGGCCAGCTTGACTCATTTCCGCTATAACGGATCATCTCTGCAAGCGGAGATGTCCGCACCGCCCAAGGCATTCACCACTGCCAAGGGATTCACGGCCGCGCGGCTTCGTTGCGACCGTTCTTCCCCTCAGGATCGAGCAAAGGCATCTTTCCCATGCGCGTAAGCATTCTCGGCGCTGGCGGCGCGGCCTATGGCGCTGCTGCCCAACTCTTCGTCGGCGGTCACGACCCGATGCTGTGGTCGCCGTCAGGCCAGAGCACCCGCGAACTGGCGACTGGGGCTCCGTTGCGGGCGACGACTGCGATCGAGACGAGCTTTCAGCCCCGGATCGCCTCCAGCGCCAAGGAGGCGGTGACCGAGTCCGACGTGGTGATGCTGGTGATGCCCGGCAATGCCCATAAGATGGCGCTGGAAGCCACGGCCGCGCATCTGCGCGAGGGGCAGCCCGTCATCATCAGCTCGCACGCCTCGTTCGGCGCGCTCTATCTCTCGAAGCTGCTCGCAGCCCGTGGCGTTCGCGCGCCGATCATCGCCTGGGGCACGACGCTGACGACCGGCCGCAAGACCAGCCCGACCGTGGTCGGCGTCAACTCGCTGCGCTCCAAGATCGATATCGCGACGGTGCCTGAAGCGGGGCTCGATGAGGGCCATGCGCTTTGCACGGCCCTGTTCGGCGAGCGTTTCGTCAAGCGCGACGGGCTCCTGGCGATCGCGCTCAGCAATCTCAACCCGCAGAATCATCTTGCGATTGCGCTGTTCAACCTGACGCGGATGGAGCGCGGCGAGAGCTGGGGCCAGGCCGAGAACGTCACCCCGGCTGTCGGCCGCGTGATGGAGGCGCTCGACGCCGAGCGGCTGGCGATCGCCGAAGCCTTCGGGCTTTCGGTGCGAACGATCAAGGAGCACTATGCCTTCTCCTATCAATTGCCGGTCGCCAGCATCGCGGAGATGAACGCCAATCTTCATGGCCAGGGGCGCGGCGGCTTCGGTCCGACGACGCTGGAGAGCCGCTATGTGCTGGAGGACGCGCCCTTCGGCCTGTTGCCGACGGTTCTGCTCGGCCGGCTCGTGGGCCGTCCGGCGGTGCTGCACGAGGCTGGGTTGACCATGCTTTCGGGCGCCTATGGCCGTGATTTTGCTGATGACAACGACCTGCTGCCGTCTCTCGACTTCGCGCAGATGACGCGCGAGGAGCTGCAGGAACGGGCGCGCCTTGGATTTTGACGGCTCCCCGCCGGGCGGGGCGACGAACTGAACGATCACGGCAAACGGGAGAAGACCATGCGACTAAACCTTGTCACCGTCACAAGCGCGCTGCTGGCGCTCGGCATGGCGGCCTCCGCCCAGGCGCAGGAGGTCGATGCGATCGTCAAGAAGTTGCGCGACACCAAGACGATCACCATGGGCATCCGCGAGACGCTCTACCCTTACGGCTATCTCGACAATGACAAGAAGCCGGCCGGCTACGCAGTCGAGTTCTGCCAGCGCATCATCGAGGAGATCAAGGCCGAGCTGAAGCTGCCGGAGATCCAGGTCAAATACGTGCCGGTCAACATCCAGAACCGTCAGGCGCTGGTCGCCAACGGCACGGTCGATCTCGAATGCGGCGGCACGGTCAATACCTTCGGCCGCAACAAGCAGGTCGATTTTTCCTCCGTCTCCTATGTCTCGACGAGCCAGCTTCTGGTTCTCAAGGCCTCGGGCATCACCAAATACGAGGATCTGAACGGCAAGGTCGTCGCCGTCGCCACCGGCGGCAGCAGCGAACCCGACCTCAAGAAGCTCATCGCCGATAAGAAGCTCAATATCCGCATCCAGAACGTTGACGACCATGCGGCTGCGCTGATTTCGGTCGAGACCCGGCGCGCGGACGCCTATTTCAGCGACAACGGGGCGTTCTACAGCCTGATCAAGCAGTCGAAGAACCCTGATGCCTTGACCATCGTCGGCGAGGAATACGGCTATGCGCCGCAAGGCTTCATGGTGCCCAAGCTCAATCCGACGATCCTGTGGATCGTCAATCACGCCATGGCGAAGATGTTCAAATCCGGTGAGGCCGAGGCCCTGTTCGACAAATGGTTCGGGCCGTTCGGCGTCCATGTCGGGCCGAGGTTGCGGGCGGCCTGGGCGACGCAATCCTACGCTGAATGAGGACTACGGACCGGCGGGAGAGGTGGCGTTCCAGCGTCTCTCCCGCTGGCATGGGTTTGGTCAGTTCGTGCCGTATCCGGCTGCGATCCGGGCGTCGATGATGTAGCGACCGCCGACTGCTACGATGCGCGCGCCCTCGTTCAGGCGCTCCAGCAAGGCCGCGACCGATCCCGCGGGCTCGCCGCCGGCAAAACCCTGGGCGCGCGCGAGGCCGATGATATCGGCGGCGGGATCGTCGAGGCGCTGGCCGATGCCCTTGTTCTCGACCGGGCGGCCGCGCTGCAGGGCGACCCGTTCCTGATGGACCTCATCGTTGAAATAGGAGCGATTGTTCATCACCACGATCATGAGCGGCACCTTGACATGCGAGGCGCTCCAGAGCGCGTTCACGCCCATCAGATAGTCGCCGTCGCCGATGACCCCGACGGTGAGGCGCCCGCTCTCGCGCAGCGCGATCGCCGCGCCGATGCTGTGTCCGGGGCCGGTTCCGACGGCGCCGCCGCCATCCTTGCCGAGGAAATCGAGCGGCGTGCGGAAGCGGCTGGCTGAACGCGGCCAGCCGAAGGAGAGGCGCGCGAAGGTCACCTCATGCTCGCGCGCAAAGGCTGCGAGTGTGAAGGCCGCCTGCTCGGCGTCGAAGACTGCGTTAGGGTCCGCAGCCAGCGGGGCGTTGCGAGCCCAATGGTTCGTGTCCGGGACAAGTGGCGCTGGTTTTTGCCAATGCGCTTCCTCATCGAGTGCGCGCAGCAGCTGCGCGGTGAAGCGGTCGGGGTCGGCGAGGACGGGGAGGTCGGCTGCAGGCAGGGCCTGATGATCCATGCTCCAGCCATTGGCGAGATAGGAATCGAGCGAGCAGTGGATGATCCTGGCCTCGGCCGGCATTTGCGTCTGGGCTTCGCCGAGCCTGGCGCGCAAGAGCCCGGCGAGATCGTGCCAGTCGAAGCTGACGATCAGGTCGGCGCGTCTGAGAAGATCGCTTTCGGCCGGGGTGGGCCTCTCGCCGATCGGCGCGAGCGGATGCATGGCATGCTCGGTCGGGAAGCAGGAGGCGTTGTGCAATGTGGTCAGGACCGTTGCGCCCAGCGTCTCGGCCAGCCTGACGCGGCGGTTCCAATCCTCGCCATCCCGTGAGACCCGGCCGAAGAGCAGCACGGGGCTCTTCGCCGCCCGCAGCATCGCGAGGGTTTCCGCCACCGTCTCGGGTGCGGCGGCTGGAGGCGCAGGCGGGCGGAAGCGCGCGACATCGGGCACGCGGACCGGCCGGTCGAGCCTGGCCTCCTGCATTTCCGTCTCGAGGCAGACATAGGCCGGCCCCATCGGCGCGGTGCGCAGGATCTGGTTGGCGCGCAGCACCGATTCCACCGCGGCTTCCGCCGAGACCGGCTGATCGTCCCATTTGACGTAAGCCCGCACCAGGGCGCCCTGGTCCTTCGCAGTATGGATCCAGTCGATCCAGGGGCGGCGAGCATGGGCGTCGATCGGCCCGGTCGCGCCGATGATCAGTATGGGGCGACGGTCGCACCAGGCGTTGAAGATCGTCATCACCGCATGCATCAGGCCGACATTGGCGTGAAGCGCGACCGCCATCGGCTCGTTGGCGACGCGCGAGAAGCCGTCGGCGATTGCGACCGCATGTTCCTCATGCAGGCAGACGATCATCGCCGGGTCTGCATTGCCGAGATGGTTGACGAGGCTGTCATGCAGGCCGCGGAAGCTCGAGCCGGGCACCAGGGCGATGTAGCGGTAGCCCAGCGCGCGGATGGTCTCGGCGACGACGTCGCTGCCCCAGCGCGTCTGATTGGATGCCTGATCGCTCATCGCGCCGGCCGCTTCAGATTGACGTGGATGTGCTTCTCCTGGGTGTAGCTGATGAGCTCATCAAGGCATTCCTCGCGGCCCAGGCCCGACTGCTTGACGCCGCCGAAGGGCGTGCCGAGGAAGTGGCGCGCCACCTCGTTGATCCAGACGAAGCCAGCCTCGACCTCGCCGGCGAGACGATGGGCGGTGCGAATGTCATTGGTCCAGATCGAGCAGGTGAGGCCGAAGGGCACGCTGTTGACCAGCCTGAGCATCTCGGTCTCGTCCGACCAGCGCATCACGGCCAGCACCGGGCCGAATACCTCCTCGCGGGCCAGGCGCATCTGCGCGGTGACGCCTGTGTAGATCGTCGGTTCGACGAAGAAGCCGCCAGCGAGCGCGGGATCGCCCGTCCGCTTGCCGCCGCAGAGCAGCGTTGCACCCTCGCGATTGGCATCAGCGATGAAGCCCAGCACCTTGTCGCATTGTTCGCGGCTGATGAGCGCGCCCATGGTGGTCGCGGGGTCGGCAGGATCGCCCGGCTTGAACGCCCTGACCCGCTCGGCCAGTCTGTCGACGACGGCGTCGTGGATGGCGTCATGCAGGATCGCGCGGCTGGTCGAGCCGCAGGATTGGCCGCACCAGGTGAAGTTCATGCCGGCGATGATGCCGGCGGCGACCTCGTCGGGATCGGAATCGGGCAGCGCGATCAGGGCGTTCTTGCCGCCGAGTTCGAGCAGCACCGGCTTGATTGTCTCCGACGCCGCCCGCATCACGGCGCGGCCCGCATTGACGCTGCCGATCAGCGCGACCATGGCGACATCGGGATGGCCAGCAAGTGCTGCCCCGACCTCGCGCCCGCCCGGCACGACGTTGAACACGCCCGGCGGCAGCACGCCCTCGATCAGCTCGGCGAAGCGCAACGCACTCAATGGCGCCTGATCCGGCGGCTTGACGATGACGCTGTTGCCGGCGGCGAGCGGCGCCGCCGATTTGGCGGCGCAGAACATGAAGGGGTGGTTGAAGGGAATGATGCGGGCGACGACGCCGCGCGGCTCGCGCACCGAGAAATTGACCGAGTCCGGGCCGAGCGGAACGGAACTGCCCTTCATCTCGGTGACGAGGCCGGCAAAGAAGTCGAGCTGGGCTGCGGCGTTGGCGACATCGCCGGCCATCTCATGCAGCGGATTGCCGCCATCGACGGCGTCGATCCAGGCAAGCTCGCGGGCATGCTCGCGCACGATCCCGGCGATGTGCCGCAGCAGCCGGGCCCGCTCTGCCGGGCGGACGCGCTTCCATTCGTGGAACGCCGTCCGCGCGGCCGCGACGGCGAGGTCGACATCGGCGACTCCGGCCTGCGCGACCTGGCCGAGCGAGCCGCCGGTGGCGGGGTTGACAAGTTCCGCTACCCCGCCAGCGACAGGCTCGCGCCAGGCGCCGCCGAAATACAGGGAACGGCGCTGCGGCAGCTCGAAGGCGGGGGCCGTCTTGGCGTGCAGTGTCATGAAGGGAGCTCCGAAGGCGGGAGGGCGGACCGCTGTCAGCTGCGCGGCGGAATGCGGAGCAGGTCCTTGAGCTGGCCGGCGCTCAAGGGCTGATTGAGCGACTTGAACTTCACGGCGTCGGCCATGAGTGCGTCCATGCCGAACATCTGGTCGGGCAGCATCAGCGACTTCGGGAAGAATTCGTCGCGCACGCGCTTGGCGATCTCGGGCGTCTGCTTGGTGAATTCGGCATAGGCCTTGATCGCGTCGTCGCTGGTGTACATCCAGTCCAGCGTTTCCCTGTAGGCGGCCATGAATTTGTCGAGCACCGGCTTGCGGCTCTCGATGAAGCGGAGATTGGCGATCAGGGTCCGGATGCTCTGGTCGCGGATGGCGGGCACGTCGTTGGCGCGCGCGATGATGCGGATCTTGTTGCCATCGATCGCCTCGAGGCCGAAGGGCGGCGACGACCAGCCGACATCGACCTGGCCCGACATCACGGCGGTGAAGGTGCCCGGCGGTCCGCCTGTCGGCACGAGCTTCGATTTCAGGCCGAAGGCGTCGACGAAGCCCAGCACGATCGAATGCGTCGAGGAGCCGTTGGTCGAATAGGCGATCGTGGTGTCGGGGCCGGCATCCCTTATCGACTGCAATTTGCTGTCGGCGCGCGCATACCAGAAATCGGAAGCGCCGGTCGCCTGCGCACCGACGATGCGCACCGGCGCGCCCTTGGAGAAGGCGCCGAGCACGCCGAGCGTGCCGGCCGCGACACCGATATCGGCGCTGCCGGCGATGACCGCCTGCTGGGTCTCGCCGCCGCCTTGGGTGTAGAGGAGGTCGAGTTCGAGCCCATGCTTCTTGAAGATGCCGGCCTGCTTGCCGAGCTCGGGCACCGAGGTGTCCCAGTTGCCGCGCTGGCCGATGGCGATCTTGATCGCCTCCTGGGCGCTTGCCGCCAGCGGCAAGGCACTGGCGAGCAGGGCGGCGAGGATCGTGCGTCTCAACATGAGCGTTCTCCCGTTGGTTCTCGTTGTTCTCTCGCGTTCAGCGCAGCGGGCGGGCCAGCCTGCTGACCAGGGCGTTGAGCGCGACGGCGAGGCCGAAGATGATGATCAGGAGCGCGTACATGCCGGGCATGTCGAAGCGCTGGTAGTTCTGGATCACGAGGAAGCCGAGGCCCTGGTTCGAGAGCTTGGTCTCGGCCAGCAAGGTGCCGATCGTCGCGACGCCCAGGCCCAGCCGCACGCCGTTGAGAGTGGGCTCGCGCATGCCCGGCAGATAGACCTTGGTGACCATCTGCAGGGTCGAGGCGCGGAAGCTCTGGCCGACGCGGATCAGTACGGGGTTGATCTGGCGCATCCCGGCCGCGGCGCTCAGCGCGACCGGGAAGAAGCAGGAGAGCGCTCCCATCGCTATCTTCGAGCCCGGACCGACGCCGAACATCATGATCATGACCGGGAAGAAGATGATCTTGGGCGTCGGACCGAGATAATAGAGATAGGGCTCGAAGGCCCGCGACAGGAACCGGCTCGCGCCCAGCGCGATCCCGCAAGCGAGGCCAAGCCCGCCGCCGACCGCCAATCCAAGAATGATCTCGAAGCCGGTGACGGCGAGGTTGCGATAGAAGGCGGCGTCGGCAAGCGTCAGTGCGAGCGCCCGCGTGATCGCCAGGAGAGAGGGCACGACATCGCGATAGAGCAGCCCCGAGGCCGAGAGCGCCTCCCACAGCAGCAGCACGGTGGCGATGATGGCGATACGCAGCATCGTCACCGGTGACAGCAGGCTGCCGGCTCGCGGCCCGGTCACGTGGTCGATCGCAGCCATCGCTCGACCCTTTCCAGGCTGACGAAGACAACGACGCTGATCAGGATGACGAAGCAGATCGCGGCATAGGTTCCAGGCAGATCGTAGCGCTCGGCCAGCTCGTTGATCAGCGGCCCGAGCCCGCCGAAATTGATCAGGAACTCGACCCCGACGATGTTGATCAGGGCAAAGATCAGCCCCAGCCGCAATCCGACGAAGATCGTCGGCAAGGCCGCCGGCAGCAGGACGCGCCAGAACATCTGGGACGGGGTCAGCTTGAAGGAGCGGCCGACATCGACCAGCACCGGTCTGATGCCGCTCAGCCCCTCCAGCGTCTTGAGGATGACCGGCGCCAGGCCCGAGACGAAGCCCATCGCCACGATGGTCGAGGCGTTACGGCCGAAGATCACCAGGAAGAGCGGGTAGGCCAGCACCAGCGGGGCGGCGGCGAAAGCGGCGATCCAGGTTTCCGTCGCGGCCCGCAGCAGCTGGAAGCGGTAGAGCAACAGGCCTGCGGGCACGCCGACCAGAGTGAGGAGCAGGCCCGCCGCCAGCGCCTCTCCGCCCGTGATCAGGAAGCGGGAGAGTACGCCTTCCTCCAGCACCACGCGCTCGAAGGCGAGCGCGATCTGCGAGGGTGGCGGCACGACATAACGGCTGAGAATGTCGAGGCGGATCAAGAGCTCCAGGGTAAGAAGCCCGGCCAGCAGCAGGCCGAATCCGGCAATTGCCGGGCCGAGATCACGTTTGGCACGGGGGGCTGCGGCGTTCGCCATCTCAGCCTCGCGCCTTCTCGGATTCGGCGAGGCCGCGGCTCGCCTCCTCGCGCAGGTCGCTCCAGATCTGGGCGACATAGCGGCCGAAGGCCTCGCTGCCGACGATCTCGGAATTGCGCGGGCGCGGCAGGTCGATGTCGATGACGCGCTTCACCCGTCCGGGCCGGTAGCTCATGACGATGATGCGGTCGGAGAGCTGCACGGCCTCGGTGATATTGTGCGTGATCAGCAGCACCGTCTGCTTCAGCTCCTGCTGGATCTCGATGACCTTGTCGCCGAGCAGCAGGCGCGTCTGCTCATCGAGCGCTGCGAAGGGCTCGTCCATCAGGAGCAGCGTCGGCTCGGAAGCGAGCGTACGCGCGATCGCGACGCGCTGGCGCATGCCGCCGGACAGCTCGGCGGGACGGCGCCGTTCAAAACCTCGCAGCCCGACGAGATTGACGAAATGCTGAGCCCTCTCCAGCCGCTCGGTCTTGGCCATGCCCTTGATCTCGAGCGGGAAGGCGATGTTCTCGACCACGGAGCGCCAGGGAAAGGTCGATTCCTCCTGGAAGACGATGCCGATACTCGGATGGGGGCCGGCGACGGTCTCGCCATCGATCAGGACGCTACCCTCACTCGCGGGCAGCAGGCCGCCGATGATGTTGAACAAGGTGGATTTGCCGCAGCCGGAGGGGCCGATGATGGTGACGAACTCGGTCCGCGCCACCTCGAAGGACATCGCCTCGACGGCGACCACGGCGCCGTCCGAAGTCTCGAAGCGTTTCGAGACGCCCTGAACCTCAAGTGTCGGCCGGGTCTTGGCCACGGTATTATGGCCCGCGCCGTTCATGAGGGCTGCGTTGCTGGCCGCATCGGCCAGATGGCCCGCGCGCGCATCGATCGAGACCGCTGCCGTCATCACAGTCCTTGTCGCGTCGGCGGCGGATAGCGGCGCTTTGGCGACCTGCTGTCCGCTCCTCCTCCAGAAAGAGCCTCTGCGGACCCTTGAGCGCATTTGAGGCCAGCAGGGGCGCTGATGTCCAAGACATTGTTCGATGGTCTGCCCATATCAAATCGATTGGCCTTGCCGGGCGGCTTTGCGCTAATGCTTCGCTGCGTCGCGCCTGCATGGGCGGACGCCATCGAGCGGAGACGGCCCCATCAACCTGCGGCAGCTGCGTTACTTCACCAGGGTTGTCGAGGCCGGGAACATCACCCGCGCCTCCGAATTGCTGTTCGTGGCGCAGCCGGCGCTGGGTCTCCAGATTCGCCAGCTCGAGGAGGAGCTCGGCACGGCGCTGCTGCTGCGCCATTCGCGCGGCGTCGCGCCGACGCCGGCCGGGCAACTGCTCTATGACGGGGCGCGCGACCTGCTCCAGCGGGCCGAGGCGCTGAAGGCGCAGGTCAAGGGGCTCGACGCCAGCACGGCCGAGACCTTGATCCTGGGTCTGTCTCCGAGCGTCAGTGTCCTGCTGGGCCAGGACATCATGCTCGAGGCGCGCGGGCGTCTGCCGAATGTGTTCCTGAGCCTGTTCGAGGCGATGAGCATCGGGCTGATCGAGGCGATGGACCGGCAGGAGGTCGATGTCGCCTTCGCTTATGATTATTCCGACCGGCCGAGCCTGAGCGGAACCCCGCTCTTCGACGAGGAGCTGCTGTTCGTGAGCGCGCCAGGCGGCGATTCGGAGCAGCCGATCGCGCTGACTGAGGCCCTGGCGCGCGATCTCGTCCTGGCGAGCGAGCGCGACCCGATTCGCCGCACGGTCGAGGCGCGGGCCCAGAAGCTCGGCATTCGCCCGCATATCGTCTTCGAGGCGCAGTCGGTCGCGCTGATGAAGAGCGTCGTCGCGGCGGGGCATGCGGCGACGATCATGCCCTATGGCATCGCGACCGAGGAGTTGCGGCGCGGCGAGCTGATCGGGCGGCGCATTGAGCAGCCGCTGCTGCGCCGGCTCTATCTGGTCAAGCAGTCGCAGCGCGTGCCGTTGCGGGCGGAGGCCGAGATCGATGCGTTCCTGGGCGAGATGGCGCAGCGGCTTCGCCTGGCGCTTGGGCCACTGGCGCGCCCCTTCACAGCTTGAAGCCGTCCAGTGTCGAGGGGTGGAACAGCTCTTCTGGCCTGACGCGCCGCTTCGACAGCCCCTGGCGGTGGTGGTGCTCCAGGAAATTGTCGAGCCCGGCCTTGTTCGGCGCAAAACCATAAGACCAGAAATCCGGCCCCATCAGATCGCGCGCGGCGGCCAGTTGCTCCTCGACGAAGGGCAAGGTGACCTTGGTTGCCGAGGTGTCGGCGAGTTTTGCCAGCGCCATGGCCTTGGACTGCTCGAAGGCCTTCAGCACCGTCGCCGGCAGCCAGGGATGGGCCTCGACCAGGGATCGGCGCACGCCGATGAGGTGCATGATCGGAAAAATGCCGGTGCGCCGATAGTAGTCCTGGGCGAGCGCGGTCGGGTCGGCGAAAAGCCGCGCGACCTCCGGATGGCCACGCTCGAAGCAGGGCGGGGCGCGCGGGCCGATATAGGCGTCGATCTCGCCGTCCTGGAGCAGCATGTCGAGAGACTTGCCGGCAGGGGCGGCCTCCAGCCTGATCTCCGGCGGCAATTCGATCGCGATCTTCTCGACCCTACTCGGGTCCACGATGCCGCCGCGCACCCAGGTGACGTCGCTTGGCCTGACGCCATAGTCCTCGTCGAGCAGCGCGCGGACCCAGACGCAGGCCGTGAGCTGATACTCTGGCAGGCCGATCCGGCGCCCCTTCAGATCCTGCGGCGTGCGGATGCCGCGATCGGTGCGGATATAGATCGAGGTGTGCCGGAAGGCTCGCGAGACGAAGGCGGGAACGCCGACATAAGCAGGCGTACCCTGCGCCGTCTTCAGGCTCATGCTGCTGAGCGACAATTCGCAGATGTCGAAGGCCTCGTCGCGGAAGGAGCGGAAGAAGATCTCCTCCGGCGTCAGCATCATCGGAACGATCTCGACCCCGTCGATGCGAACCGCGCCGTCGAGGAGCGGCCGGTTGCGATCATAGTCCCCGATCGCCAGGGACAAGCTCAAGCGTGACATGCGGACAGGCCCTTTGACCGGCCGCCCAGATGTTCGCGGCCGCATGCCATCTGCGGAGGACCTGGGCGCCAAATCCAGAATTGAATCGACAGCGCTGCCATATGGCGAATGTCTCGGTGCGCCGGCAGCCGGGTGCAATCAGCGCCGTAAGGCTTTGATCTGGCATCGGCTTCTCCCGAAAACCGGTTCCCACTTTTTCGCATCCTGCTCTAGCGCTTGCCCAATTCGATGTCGGGCATGGTCGGCGGCGTGAGGCCCCGCTCGCTTTCAGGGATGACGGGCGAGGGGTTGCGCGAGATGCGCAGTGCGAGATAGGCGGCCGTTGCGATCGACAGCACGACGAGATAGGCGAGCAGCCCCTGTGGGCCGAGAAACTGCATGAACAGCGTCGCCGCGAGCGGCCCGATGGCCGAACCGACGCCCCAGAGAAAGAGCAGCCGGGCCGAAAGCCCGACCGCCTGCTCCTGTCCCAGGCGAAAATAGGCGTGCGCAACGGCGACCGTGTAGAGCGGGATGCCGCAGCCGCCGATCAGGGTGAACAGGCTGAACAGCCATATCCGGTCATGCGCCGTACCCAATTGCAGCAGCACCCCGAGCAGGGTCGCAGCCAATGCGACCGCGCTCGCGGCGGTCAGCATGATGACGCGGCTGGCAATGCGGTCCGCGAGCAGGCTCAGCGGCCATTGCAGCATGAGCGCGCCGATCTGGATCGCGGCGGTCAGCAGGATCGTCGCTCTCTGGTCGAGGCCGATCAGGATGCCGTAGGCAGGCGCGACATTGGTCAAGGGACCGCCGACCAAGCCGACATAAAGGCAGCCGATGACGGCGGCCGGCGCATGCCGCCACAAGGTCCGCAACCTGACCGAGACGACCTCGCTCGATTCAGGGCCGCGAGCCCGGGTGAGCGCCACGGGAATCAGCGCGAACGAGAACGCCATGCTGGCGTAGAGAAAGACGTCATGCGCCTGGATCGCGACATAGCCGACGCCGATCTGGGAGCCGATCAAAGCAAGGCGATTGAGGATCTGGTAGATACCGAAGATGCGGCCGCGATTGCTGCCCTTGGCCTGGCCGCTGATCCAGCTCTCGATGCAGATGGCATGGCCGGCGGCCGACAGGCCCATGACGAGCCGCGCCACGCCCCACAAGGCCTCGGGAATCATTGGAAAGCTCAAGGTCGAGGCGGCCTGAAGCGCGGCGAAGACGGCAAAGCCGCGAATATGGCCAATGCGGCGCACCAGCGAGGGAATCGCGAAGCAGCCGACGAGAAAGCCGATCGAGTAGGCCGAGCCGACCAGACCGATCAGGAGCGGAGGCTGGCCCGCGACCGCCATCCGCAAAGGCACGACCGTGTTCACGATCGTGCCGGCCACCTGCAGGATCAGCGCTCCGGCAACGATCGCGCCAAGCGCAGCGACCGAACCGCTATGGGCCTTTTCTGTCACGGCTCCAGATATCCAGGACGCTTCCCCAGGAACCCATCTGCCCGGCTTCCCGGGGAAAAGCCAGATGAAATATCCCGCCTCGCGCGGATGCGGGCCTACTGCATTAAAGCGAGGCGCCTCCGCAGATGACGATCTGCTGCCCAGTGATGCTTGCGGCCGGGTCCGAGAGCAGGAAGCCGGTCAGGGCCGCGACTTCCTCTGGCTTCACCAGGCGGCCCATCGGCGGCATCTTGGGTGCGACGGAGGCGCGCTTGGGGTCCTTCAGCATCGGCGTGTCGGTCGCGCCAGGTGCGACGACATTGACCGTGATCCGGCGCGGCGCGAGCTCGATGGCGAAGGAGCGCGCCATGCCGACGAGCGCGGCCTTGGTCGCGGCATATTGCGCCCGCCCGGCCGAGCCTGCCGCCGTGCGGCTGCCGATGAGGACGATGCGGCCTCCATCGGGCAGGCGCGGCACGAGATGCTCGACCATCTGTTCGGCGGCATCCACGTGCAATCGCCACATCGCCCGGCCATTTTCTGGGTCGAGCTGGCCAAGCGTGCCGACGCGCAGGATGCCGGCGGCATGGACCAGCGCATCGACCGGACCGAGGCCCGCGAGAGCGGCATCGAGCGCCGCTCTGTCGGCGATATCGACGGAGACGGCCGAAAAGCGTTCATGCGTCAGATCGGGCGCGCTGCGGCTGAAGCCGATGACGCTCCAGCCGAGATCGAGCAGATGGCGCACGGTCGCCGCGCCGATGCCGGAGCTGGCGCCGGTGACGAGCGCGCGTTTCGCGCGCCCGTCCTGTGTCGAGAGCGCCGGCGTCATCCGGTGAAGGACCGCGCCTGCGCCCTGATCTTCTCGACATCGAAGTCGTTGATCTTGTCGATGAGGTCATTGGTGTAGATCTTTGTGAAATCAGCGATGGTCCAGTCGTTCATCTTCGCCTCGGTGACGAATTCGTCGACCCGGATACTGCCCATCTTGGCGCCGGCATAGGGCGGCTCATAGAGCTTGATGCGCCGGCTGATCGCCTCCAGCACCGACTTCACCGCCTGCTCCTCGCTTGAGCCGCGCGGGGCGGTCTCTGGATAGAGCTTGAGGAAGGCTTTCGCGCCGGCGGCAGGGTTCTCCAGGATGAAGCGCGAAGCCTTGGCGGTCGAGCGGCCGAAGCCGATGAAGAGATCGCGCTCGGCCTGGATCCTCTGGCGTAGGCCCATCAGGAACTGGCCGCCGATCATCGGCAGGTTGCTGGGGCGCGCCAGCAGCTCCAGCGGGATGCCGGCGCCGTCGATGATGCCGAAGCCGGTGTCGTAATAGGCGAGGGCGTCGATGGCGCCGCGCTGCAGGGCCACGCCGGCTGGAACGCCGGCGCCGACGGCCGTCCATTTCACATCCTTGTCGGGATCGACGCCGAGCGATTTCAGTACGTTGCGGGTGACCGGATATTCGGTGCCGCCGAAATCGGAGACGCCGATGTTCTTGCCCTTGAGGTCGGTATAGGCCTTGGCGGTCGAGCCCGGCTTGACCGCAATGTCCCATTTATAGGGGTAGGTGTACTGGTAGAACCATTGCGAGTTGCCCCACTCGTTGCGGGCCAGGATCGGCAAGGCATAGGAGGGCACGCCGATGCCGACATCGACGTCGCCCTTATCGGTCGCGACCTGGACGTTGGCGTTGCCTCCGAGCGCCAGCCCCTGGACCGTGAAGCCCTCCTCGGCATTGTAGCCGAGCGCCTCGCCGATCAACAGATTGATGACGCTGGAGTTGAGCGATTTTAGCCCGACGCCGACCTTCACGGTCCGCGTCGCCTGCGCGAAGGACGAGCGTGGTCCCAGCGCGAGGGCCGCTGCGAAGACGCTGCTGGCCTGAAGCCATTGCCTGCGATTGATCATGACGTTCTCCCAGAGTTGGTTGTTGGTTTTGCTTGGTCAGTTTTGCTTGGTTACTTGCGGCCGCGATCGCCCCAATGGACGACCTTCTTTTCCAGCCCGCGTACGATGGAGTGGAGCGTGATTCCCATGGCGCCGAGGATGACGAGGGCGGCGAAGACGCCGGCCACGTCGGTGACCGCCTGCGCCTGGGTGATGACGACGCCCATGCCTTGCTGGGCGCCGAGGAATTCCGCGACGATGGTGCCGAGCAGCGCATAGACCACCGCCATGTCGAGCCCGGCGAAGATGAAGGGCGCCGCATTGGGCAGCTTGACGATGCGGTAAGTCTCGAAGCGCGTGGCCGAGAGCGAGCGCATCAAGTCGATGCGCTCGGGCTCGACGGCGCGCAGGCCCGTGAAGCTGTTGATCAGCATCGGGAAGAAGGCGAGCAGCGCCGAGATCGCGATCTTGGAGCCGTCGCCGAAGCCGAACCAGATCACGATCAGGGGCGCGATCGCGACCTTGGGCAGGCTCTGAAGCGCGAAGGCATAGGGCATGACCAATTTCTCGATCAAGCGGCTCTCGGCCATCAGCGAGCCGAGCGTCAGGCCCAGCCCCGAGCCGATCGCCAGCCCGATCGCGGCGTTCTTCAGCGTGCCCCAGAGTGGCAGGTAGTAGCCAAGCGGGCTCGACGGGTTGACCGCGATGCCCGACCACAGCGCCTTCCACACAGCCAGCGGCGTCGGCAGGATGTAGGAGGGCACTTCGAGATATTTCACCGCGAGCGCCCAACCGCCAAACAGGACGACGAGGCCGATCAGCGTGATCGCGGTGCCGTTGACGCCGTTGCCGTCCTTGGCTTTGGTCTTGGGCTTCGGGGGGCGCGCTCGATCGCGACGCTGTCTGCAATGATGGTGGTCTGTGCTTGGCTCATCACTCGTCTCCCGATGCGTTCAGAAGCCCGCGGATTTCCTTGGCCAGCGCCGGATAGGCGGGATGGCTGATGATAGTGTCGTTGCTGCGCGGGCGCGGGATCGGCACCTCAAGTTCGCGGATGACGCGGCCCGGCCTTGCCGACATCACCACGACGCGGTCGGCGAGGAAAATCGCCTCCGAGATCGAATGGGTGATCAGCAGCACGGTCTTGCGGCTGGCCTGCCAGATGCGCTGCAGTTCGAGGTTCATGCGCTCGCGGGTGAGCGCATCGAGCGCGCCGAAAGGCTCGTCCATCAAGAGGACGCGGGGTGAGCGCACCAGGGCGCGGCAGATGCCGGCGCGCTGCTGCATGCCGCCCGAGAGCTCATAGGGGAAGCGCTCGCCGAAATCCTTGAGGCCGGCGACATCGAGCAACCGGTCGATATCCTCGGCCTGCCCGACTTGCTTGCCGCCGACGCGCAGCGGCAAGGCGATGTTCTCGCGCACGGTCAGCCAGGGCAGGAGGTTGGCCGCCTGGAAGACGACGCCGACATCGCGCGAGGGGCCGGAGATCGTCTTGCCGTCGAGTGCGGCCGTGCCGGTGTCGTAATCGTCGAGCCCGGCGAGGATGCGCAGCAAGGTCGACTTGCCGCAGCCCGAGGGGCCGACGACGCAGACGAATTCGCCATCCTTGATGTCGAGATCGATCGCCGACAGCGCATGCACGCTGCCGCCGGCATAGGTCTTGTCGAGGCCGCGGATGCGGATGAGGTCCCTCTGAGGCGAGGACGCGGCGTTAAGCGGATGGACTTGAGCGAGTGCAGGCATCTGCGGTCTCCCTGTTCTTGGTCTTGCTGTTCTTGGTCTTGTTCAGGCTCGGATTTGTTCAGCTTTTGGCCGCCCAATCGGGCGCGACGCGGACGTATTTGATGGCGCGGCGGAAATAGGTGAAGGCGATGTGCAGCGCCCCGTCCGGCGTCTGTGTGATCGACGGGTAGGAGAATTCGCGGTTGAGCTGGTCCTTGGAGTTGTTGGTCATGCAGAAGCCGTCGCCGGTTTCGAGGTCGCGCATCGCGGGCCAGCTCCGGCCGCCATCGGAGGACAGCGCCAGCGTCATCGGCGCGCGCGGCGCGCCCCAGAAGGCGGTGCGATGAGGCTCGACCGGGGCAGGGGCGGCCTCGGCTTGTGGCGCGCCTGCCTCCTCATCCTCGATGTCGTCATAGAGGCCGGTGCGCCGGTCGGTCGCGTCGGCTGCGCTGGAGTGATTGAAGACGAGCGCGATGCGGCCGTCGGCGAGCACGGTCGCCTGGATCGAGGAGTTGTTGTTGGGCAGCGCGGTCGGCTCGGGCGCCGTCCAGATGCGGCCGTCGGTCGAGCGGCTGGCATAGATGAAATCGGCCCAGCGGCTGCGATAGAACGCGACGAGCCCGTCCTTGGTCTTCAGCACGTTCATGTGCACGCAGCCGATCGAGCCGGGCACGGCATGCTCAACCCAGCTCTTGCCGGCGTCGGAAGAGACGCGCACCGCGCTGATGTCGTGGTCGCCGACCCATTTGGCGCCGGGCACGCTGACGCAATGGAAGACCGGGATCACCCAATCGCCATTGTCGAGCACCAGGGGAGGCTGGCGCACGAACAGGCCATGGCCTTTGGGCGCGTCGAACAGGATCTCGATCGGCCCCCATGTCAGGCCATGGTCATGCGAGACGCGCTTGCGCACCAGCGCCGTGTCCTGGTTGCCGGAGATCTGCGCGGTCCAGATCAGCCAGAGCTCGCCACGCGGCGTGGTGAACAGCACCGGGTTCTGCTCGGAGCGCGCCGGATCGTCGGAGAGCTTGACCGGGGCCGACCAGCGCTCGCCGCCCTTGGGCAATCGCGAGACATAGGCCGAGATGTCCGGGATGCCTTCCTGCGTGCCGCCGAACCAGACGATGGCGAGATCGCCATTGCCGAGCGCGGCGATGTTGGCCGCGTGGTTCTGGACGCAAGGCGAGGGCAGATAGGCCTCGATGCACTGCGCATCGCCCTCGCGCGGATGCAGGATGCCGCTGCGCTCGGAGAGGCCGGCGGGTGCGATATCGGTCGAATGGGCTCCCATTTCGGAAGGCCTCCTTCTGGTCTGCGCGGGCATCTCGCCCCGTGGCTCGGCGCCGCTGTGGATGCGGCTCAGTCGATCTTGATGGCCGCCGCTTCGATGACTGCCTTCCAACGGGTGGTCTCGGAGGCGATGTAGGCGGCGAATTCGTCGGGGCCGAGCGCAACCGCGATGGCACCGACCTCGTCCATCTTTTTGGCCGTCTCGGGCTTCTGCATGAAGCTGCGGATCTCGGCCGAGAGCTTGTCGATCACAGGCTTGGGCGTGCCCGCGGGGGCGACGAAGCCGTGCCAGGCGACGGCCTCGAAGCCAGGCAGGTATTCCGACAGCGCCGGCAGGTTGGGGTCGAAGGCCGCGCGCTTGGCGGTTGCGGTCGCGATCAGGGCGAGCTTGCCGCCCGCCGCCTGCGGCAGCAGCAGCGGCACATTGTCGAAGGCGAGATCGATATTGCCGCTGATGAGGTCAGTGACCATCTGGCTCGAGCCGCGATAGGGCACATGTGTCATCTGCGTGCCGGTCATCTGCTTGAACAGCTCGGCCGCCAGATGCTGCGAGGTGCCGACGCCGGCCGAGCCGAAGGAGACCTTGTCCGGATTGGCCTTGAGATGGGCGATCAGCTCCGGGACGGTGCGGGCCTTGATCTTGTCGGGGTTCACCACGAGCACGTTCGGAACCATGCTGATCTGGGCGATGGGCAGGAGGTCCTGCGCCGGGCGATAGGACAGCTTCGCCCCATAAAGCGTCGGGTTGATCGAGAGGCCCGAGGTCGAGGCGAGGCCGAGGATGCTGCCGTCCGGCGTCCCGCGCGCGATCCGCGTGATCCCGACGATCGAGCCGGCGCCGCCGACATTCTCGGTCACGAAGGGCTGGCCCCAGCTCTTCTGCAGATGCTCGCCGACCATGCGGGCGAAGATGTCGGCGGTGCCGCCGGCCGAGAAGGGCACGATCATGCTGACCGGCTTCGACGGGTAGCCAGCGCCTTGCGCGAAGGCGGGAGCCGGGCCGAGCAGGAGGCTCAGTGCAGCCAGGACATCGCGTCGGTTCATCTCTACTCTCCCTTGCATCGCTTTTTTGTTCGTATGGCGTCGTTCAGACACCCAAGATCGACGCCCAAGATCTCGTCAGTCGCTGAGGACCTTGCCCGGATTCATCAGCCCCTGCGGATCGAGCAGCCCTTTGACCTGCCGCAGCAGGGCCATTTCGAGCGGCGCCGTCACGTGGTTGAGGCGCTCCTTATTGGCGATGCCGATGCCGTGCTCGGCGCTGATGCTACCGCCGAGCGCCGCCGTCTCCTCGTCGACGGCTTGGTTGATCGCGCTGACGACGGGGGCGAGCGTCTTGCGCTGGTCGGCGGCGATGCCGGGCAGGATGGCGAGCACATGGATGTTGCCGTCGCCGAGATGGCCATGCATGACGATGCGCGCCTCGGGCTGGATTGCCGCGATGCGCGCCTCGACCCGGCGCACGAATTCGGCCTGATGTTCGAGCGGCACGGCGCTGTCATGCGAGACGACGTAGCCGGCGCGCTTGGAGCCTTCCGAGACGCTGTGGCGGATAGCCCAGAGCGCAGCGGCCTGGGCTTCGCTCGAAGCGACGAGGGCGTCGCCGATCAGCCCGCGCTCGAAGGCCGAGGCCAGCATCGCTTCCATCTCGGCGGGGAGGTCGATGCCCCGCAGCGTGTCGACGAGCTCAATCAGCACGAACCAGGGCGCGTCGAGCGCGAAGGGGATTGCGACATGGGGCACGTGCTCGGCGATGACCTCAACCTGTCCGCGCGACATCACCTCAAAAGCGCCGAGCCGGTCGCCGAGCTCGGTGCGGGCCAACGCGAGAAGATCGAGCATCGCCTCGATATCCTCGGCCTTGGCGAGGGCGACGCTGCGCTGGCGCGGGCGGGGGAAGAGTTTAAGTACCGCGCCGGTGATGATGCCGAGCGTGCCCTCGGCGCCGATGAAGAGCTGCTTGAGATCGACCCCGGTGGAATCCTTGCGCAGGCTCGTCATCAAATCGAGCACGGAACCGTCCGGCAGCACGGCTTCGATCCCGAGGGTGAGCTCGCGCGTCGTGCCGTAGCGCAGCACGGCCGTGCCGCCGGCATTGGTCGAGAGGTTGCCGCCGATCTGGCAGGAGCCCTCGGCGCCGAGGCTCAAGGGGAACAGGCGGTCGGCCGTCTCGGCCGCCTTCTGGACATCGGCGAGGATGCAACCGGCATCGACCGCGATGGAATCGCCGAGCCGGCTGATGGCGCGGATCTTGTTCATGCGGTCGAGCCGCAGCACGACATTCGGGCGCCCACTGAGCGGGGTCGCCGCGCCGCACATGCCGGTATTGCCGCCTTGCGGGACGATGGCGAAGCCGAGTTCGGCACAGAGCTTGACGATGGCCGCGACCTCAGCGGTGCTCGCCGGCTTCACGATCGCCTCGGCCGTGCCGCGATAGCGCCCGCGCCAGTCGACGAGATAAGGCTCCTGGTCGCCGTCGGGGCCGATGACATGCCGCGCCCCGACGATCGCCGCGAGGCGCTCGACGATCATGGGCGTGGCATGGACTGTCATCGCTTCTCTCCCTGTTCGCGTCTGGCGAGCGGCGCTCAGTAGGCGGCTTCGTAGAGGGCCAGGATCTCGTCGCGGCTGATGTCGCGCGGGTTGTTGTCGAGCAGGCGGCGAATGGCGTGAGCCTCGCTCGCCATGACCGGGAGGTCGTCGCGCGGCACGGAGAGACGCGACAGCTTCATCTCGCAGCCGAGTTCGGCGCAGTAGCGGTGGGCGCCCTCGAAGACCTCCTCCTGTCGGGCCGAGGCTTTCAGGCCGAGCGCGGCGAGGATCGCGGCGGTCTTCTCCGGCACGGCCGGCGCGTTGAAGGCGAGCGTATGCGGGAAGATCAGCGCGTTGGCCGCGCCATGGGCGATATGGTGGCGCGTGCCGAGCGGATAGGCGACGGCGTGGCCGGCGGCCGTGTTGACCGGGCCGAGGCAGTAGCCGCCATAGAGCGAGGCGAGCGACAGGCCGGCGCGGGCCTCGATGTCGGAACCGTCGGCGATGGCGCGGCCGAGGAAGCGTCCGACCAGACGCACGCCCTCGAGCGCATACATGTCGATCAACGGATGCGCCTTCAGGCTGGTGAAGGCCTCGACGCAATGGGCCATGGCGTCGACGCCGGTCGCAGCGGTGACCGCCGGCGGCAGGGTCAGCGTCAGGTCGGGGTCGATCACCGCGATGTCGGCAAGCATGTGCAGGCTCTGCACGGCGAGCTTGTTCTGAGTCTTGGGGTCGGTGACCAGGGCGCGCGTGCCGGCCTCGCTGCCGGTGCCCGAGGTGGTCGGCACCTGCATCAGGGCCGAGCGCTTGCCGGCGACCTTCTCGGGGCCGACGACGTCATGGAGAGACTGGCCGGAGCCCGGCAGGACCGCGACGAGCTTGGCGAGGTCCATGGCGCTGCCGCCACCGAAGCCGATGACGAGATCGGGCTTCACCCGTTCGGCGACGGCCAGCACCGCTTCGAGATTGGGAACGTCAGGCTCGGGGCGGACCTCGCCGAAGATCGTGACCTCGCCGGTCAGGCCGAGCAGATCGACGCGAGCGGCGTTGAAGGCATCCGCCACGACGAGGATGCGAGAGAGCCCCTGGGCCGCAGCCCAACGCCCGGCGAGCGGGGCCGTGCCGGAGCCGAACTCGATGATCTTCGGCCGGGTGATCGTGATCGGCGTGGCGAGGCTCGCGAGGGCGATCTGGCTGGGCGCGTGGATGTTCATAGTCGCCTCCCTTGGTGCTTTTAGCTTTTGGCGCTTTCAGGTGTGGCGCTATCAGGCCGCGCGGTCGGCGGTGAGGCCGCGCGCCGCCGCCAGTTTTTCGGCGTATTCGATCGCTTCGATCAGGCTGAGCTCGTTGGCGATGCCTTTGCCGGCAATGTCGAAGGCGGTGCCATGGTCGACGGAGGTCCGCACGATCGGCAGGCCGAGCGTGATGTTGACGCCCGAGAGCGAATCCCAGGTGCCGGTCTCGGGGTTCACGTGGAAACCCAGGAGCTTCACCGGGATGTGGCCCTGGTCGTGATACATCGCGACGACGGCGTCGTACTGGCCGGCGCGCAGCTTGACGAAGACCGTGTCGCCCGGCACCGGTCCGACCACGTCGAGACCATCAGTGATCGCCTTGGCGATGGTCGGCGCCGAGACCTCGTCGTCCTCACGGCCGAACAATCCGCCTTCGCCGGCATGGGGGTTGAGCGCCGCGACGGCGATCTTGCGCCGGCCGAGATCGAGCGCGGAGAGCGCCTCGTCGGTGCGGTCGAGCACATAGCGCAGCCGCTCCGGCGTCAGCTTGGCGGGCACATCCTTGAGCGCGACATGGGTGGTGACATGGCTCACCCGCATGCCGCCATGAGCGAGCATCATCACCGAGCCCTTGGCGCCGGTCAGCGTCGCCAGCATGTCGGTATGGCCGGCGAATTTGTAGCCGGCCTTGTTCAGCGCCTCCTTGTTCAGCGGCGCCGTCACGATGCCGCCGATGCGGCCGGCCTGGGCGAGCTTCACGCCCTTCTCGACCGCGAGATAGGCGAAACGGCCGCCATCGGAGGAGAGCACGCCCGGGCGGATCGGTTCGCCCTCGGGCCCCGCCTGCAGACAGGCGAGATGTGGCCAGACCTCGCTCTCGGAGACCTCGGGAATGGCGATGTCGGCGCCGAGCAGGCGGCGCGCCTCGGCAAGCGCCGGATTGCTGCCGATGACGAGCAGGCGCAGATCGCCGCTCGCCAGCCTGTCCTTGAGGGCGAGGCAGGCCTTGACGATGATCTCGGGACCGACGCCTGCGGGATCGCCCATGGTGATGGCAAGGTGAGGTTTCATGCTGCCGCTCCGGCAAAGGCCGCGATCCGGGGCGCGGCGAGCTGTTGAAGAAGGTCCGGAGCGCCGAAGGCGCCCGATTTCGAGATCACGGCGACGCCGTCCCAGCGGCCGCCGCGCATGATCGAGCGGGGCACGCCCGGCATGATCTCGCCGGTGACGTCGAGGCGCTCAGTGCCGAGGCTCTCGCAGATGCCGCGCAAGGTCTCGCCGCCGGCGGCGAAGAGCGTGTCCGGGCGGTCGAAGTCCTGCAGGAGGGCGGCCAGCCGCGCGTCGATCAGTGCGGCGGCGTCGCGGCGCGAGGTGCCGTCCGGCAACGCGACGCTTGCGAAGACGATGCCGTCATGAGTGAGGCGCCGGGCGATTTCGGCATTGCAGGCAGGATCCAGAACGATGTGAAGCGGGCCGAGCCGGTCGAGTTGCTCGCCGATCGCCGCATGGTCCGAGCCGATGAGCCCGAGAACCTTGCCTGCGAGCGGGCGGTCATCGATCCCACGGGTGATGCCGGTTGCCCGCGCGAGCGCCGCCGCCAGCCCCGCGCTTCCGACCCAGAGCACGTCGTCGAGTCCGGTGGCGGCCGCGATGACGGCGTCGAGATCGGCGTCGGTCTCGACATCCCAGAGGCTGATGCCCGGGGGCAGGGCATCTCCCGGAACGGCTTGCGTGACGGCATGCCCCGCCACTGCGAGCCCGGCGGCGAGGTCGGCGGGCACCGGGCGCCATTCACCATTTGCCCAGGCGCATTGCTGCCCGGCGCGCGTGATCCGGCGCTGTGCCGGGAAGGCCGGAGCGATGATGCAATGGGCCGGGCGCAGCAGGCCGAGGATCGTGGCGATCTCGGCGACCTCCTGGCCACGCAACAGGCTGTCGATCTTCTTATAGGCGAGGCCCGAGCCGCGCGCCCATAAGGCGGGAGCGATCATGGCGACGGCGCTGCGGGCTTCCTCCGCTGAGATCTCGCGACTGCGGCTGTCCATGGCGATGGCGCCCTCCGCGGGAGCTTCGCCGCGCCAGCACACCGCGACCGGCTCGGCGGGCGAGCCGAACGCGGCTGCGCTGTCGAGCGCACCGGTCAGGTCGTCGGCCAGGAGCCGGAGCGGGCCCATCTCAGCTCGCCTTCACCGCCGAGAGCAGCGCCTTGGAGCCGCGCACCACGATCGTGGTGTCATTGGCGACGCCGACGAAATCGATGCCTTGCGCGACGCGCCGCACGGCCTCGGCCTCGTTATTGGTGAGGTAGCCGGCGGGCTTGCCGATGGCCTTCAGGCGGCGGAAGCCGTCATCGATCGCGGCCTGGACCTCGGGATGTTGCGTGTTGCCGAGATGGCCCATCGAGGCGGCAAGATCGGCGGGGCCGATGAAGACGGCGTCGACGCCGTCGACCGCCGCGATCTTTTCGATATCGGCCAGCGCCTCGATCGTCTCGATCTGCACGATGACGCAGATCTCCTGCTGCACCTTGGCGAAATAGTCGGGAATCAGGCCATAGGCCGCCGCGCGCGAGCTGCCGGAGACGCCACGCACGCCATGGGGCGGATAGCGGGTGTAGCTGACGGCGCGGGCCGCTTCCTCGGCATTCTGGACATAAGGGAAGAGCAGGGTCTGGGCGCCGAGATCGAGCACGCGCTTGACCAGCACCAGGTCGTTCCAGGCCGGCCGGATGATCGCTTCGGCGGGCAAGGCCGACATCGCCTGCAACTGGGCGACGACATCGCCGGGCTCATTGGGGCTGTGCTCGGTGTCGATCAGGATCCAGTCGAAGCCGACCTGCGCGAAGAGCTCGGTGAGGGTGGGGCTGGCCAGCGTCGAGAAGATGCCGAGCATCTGCCGCTTGCCGAGATCGCGCTTGAAACCGTTCGTCCTGACGTCAGCCATCATCCACCTGCTGAAAGACACCCATCGGGGCAGCGGATCACGGAAGGCGGGCGGTTGCGCCGTAGCGCGCGGTCCTTGGGATGCCTCCATGAGCCGGCCTCTTCGGGCCTTGACGGGGTTGAACATCATCCGGCCAGATATGTCAACATGTTGTAATTTGTCTGTCGATATGGGCCTTCCGCGGCGTTTTGACCGAGCGATTGACTGATTTGTAAATAGTTGTAAGCATGCGGCCATGGATCAGACTTTAGGCAAGCCAGCGCGTTCCGCGGACGCCATTCCGCCCTCGCCATTGGTGCAGCGCGTGCATCATCAATTGCGCGCCCGGATCGCCTCGGGCGAATACGCCAGCCATTCGCGGCTGCCCGGCGAGCACGACCTGTCGGCGATCTACGGCGTGTCGCGGCCGGTGGTGCGCGAGGCGCTGCGCCGCCTGCGCGAGGACGGGCTGATCTTTTCCCGCCAGGGCGCGGGCACCTTCGTGCGCGGGAGCGAGGCGGAGCAGGGCAGGGCGCTGGCCTTCGCGCCGGTCGGCACGATCGCCGATGTGCAGCGCTGCTACGAGTTCCGGCTCGAGGTCGAGCCGGCCAATGCTTTCTATGCCGCCAAGCGCCATAATGTGGCGGCGCTGGAGGCCATCGGCAGTGCTTTCGAGCTGCTGCGCGACACCACCCATGCGCATCGCCATCGCGAGGATGCCGATTACGCCTTCCACATCGCCATCGCGGAGGCGGCGAACAACTACTTCTTCCTGTCGTCGATGCAGGCGCTGAAGGACCACATCAATGTCGGCATGAAGCTGCACGGGCTTTCGCTGCTCGGACCGGCGGGGGGCCTTGCCGGTGTGCTGGACGAGCATGCACGCATCTTTGCGGCAATCCGCGCCCGTGACGCCGAAGTGGCGCGGGATGCGATGCGCATGCACATCAAGGGCTCTTATGACCGGCTCTTCGAAGGGCGGGTCCTGGATCTCGCCCTTTAGAGCAATGTCCGATCCAATCGGATCGGACATTGCTCTAGCTCTTTGTTTTAACGCGTTTTCTTCACGCGAACCGGTGGCCACTTCGCTCGAAAACGCTCTGGCTCAGCGCTCGCGCGTGCTGTCCCTCATGACGATCTCGGCCGGCAGATGGACCTCGCGGCTGGCGGGCTGGCGGCCTTCGATCAGATCGATCAGCATCGTGGTCGCGCGCGATCCGATCTCGCTGCGGGCCTGATGCATGGTGGTGAGGGCGGGGTTGTAGGCGCCGGCGAATTCGATGTCGTCGAAGCCGGCGATCGAGACCGCCTCTGGTACCGAGAGCCCGGCGGCGGAAAAGCCCCGGATCAGGCCCATCGCCATGGCGTCGTTGCTGGCGAAGACCGCGTCGGGAAGCTCGGCAAGCGCCAGATAGGCGGTCGCTGCGGCCTCGCCCGCGGCCAGCGTGTAGTCGCCCGGGCGCACCAGCGCGGGGTCGGGGACGAGGCCCCGCGCCGCCAGCGCATCCCGATAACCGGCAAAACGGTCATGCTCCAGGATGTTGTTGGGCGGGCCGGAGACATAGCCGATGCGGCGATGTCCCAATTGCAGCAGGCGCTCCGTCATCGCGCGCGCCGCCTCGCGGTTCGCGGTCTCGACATAGGGGATGTCGGAGCCCGGGATGCGCTCGCACAGGCTGACCGTCGGCACGGCCAGGCGGCGGCACCCTCCCGCTGGGGTGGGCAGAAGACGCCCGTTCAGCAGCAGCAGGCCGTCGACCCAGCCGGCCTGGGCGAATTCGGCATGGTCGCGCTCGCGCTCGGGATCATTGCCGGTATCGGCGATCACCAGCCGGTAGCCATGCTGGTGCAAGGTGTCGGAGATGCCGCGCAGCACCTGCGAGAAGAAGATGTTGGCAACGTCAGGCACCACGGCGAGCACCGCATGGGTGCGGTTGGTGCGCAGATTGCGGGCCGCGACATTGAGGACGTAACCCGTCTCCAGCACCGCCTTTTCCACGGCTTCGCGCGTTTTCGGCTTCACCTGCTCGGGGGTGGCGAGGGCGCGGCTCACAGTGGCGGTCGAGACGCCCGCCCGCTTGGCGACGTCGTCGATCCTTGGTTTGCGCAGCCGTTCGTCCATCGCGGTTCCCAGAGCGTTTTCGAGCGAAGCAGATACCGGTTCGCGTGAAGAAAGCGCGTTAAAACAATAACCTAGAGCAATTGAACGATCCAACTGGATCGGACATTGCGCTGGCCTCAATCTGCCCTATCGTTATCCCGGTGGCCTGCCAAGACGCCGTCTCGGAACGGCTTGACAGGCGTCATTCCTGTGGCAGTATAGAAAAAAATGTAATCGATTACAAATCGAAATCGCAGCGCGCCCGGACACGGGTTCAACGACGATGCGAATACAGGGAGGACAGGATCATGAAGCTCAAGCCTTGCTTGACGGCTCTCGCCTTGGCGTGCGCGGCCGGTGTCTCGTTCCAGGCGAATGCACAGGAGATGAAGGCTGAGGTCATCCATTGGTGGACCTCAGGCGGCGAGTCTGCGGCGGTGAAGGTCTTCGCCGAACAGTTCGCGAAAGCGGGCGGCACCTGGGTCGACACGGCGATCGCCGGGGGCGTCAATGCCCGCACCGCCGCCATCAACCGCGTCGTCGGCGGTACGCCGCCCACCGCCATGCAGTTCAACACCGGCAAGCAGTTCGACGAGCTGGTCGAGAACGATCTGCTGCGCGATGTCGACCAGATCGCGACCGAGCAGAAGTGGAAGAGCGTCATGCCTCAGGCGATCATCGACGCCACCAGCCGCAACGGCAAGATGTATGCGGTGCCGGTCAATATCCACGGGCAGAACTGGTTGTGGCTGTCCAAGGCCGCGCTCGAGAAGGCCGGCGCCTCCGAGCCGGCGAACTGGGACGAGGCGCTGGTCGCACTTGAGAAACTCAAGGCTGCGGGCCTGATCCCGCTCGCCTTCAGCGGCCAGAAGGTCTGGGAGCGCGGCCTCTTCAACGCCGTGCTGGTCGGCAAGGGCGGTACCGCGCTCTGGGCGTCGATCCATGGCAAGCGCGACCCGGCCGCGGCCAGGAGCCCCGAATTCAGAGCGGTCGCCGAGACCTATGGCAAGCTGCGCGGCTATATCGACGCGGGCGCACCCGGACGGAACTGGAACGACGCCACCAATCTGGTGATCCAGGGCAAGGCCGGCATGCAGATCATGGGCGACTGGGCCAAGGGCGAGTTCGCCGCGGCGGGCCAGACGGCAGGCAAGGAGTTCGGCTGCGCCATTCTCTCGAATGAGGGCGGCTATGTGATGGGCGGCGACGTCTTCGCCTTTCCCAAGCTTAAGGACCCGGCCCAGCAGAAGGCGCAATTGGTGCTCGCCAAGGTGATGCTCGAGCCGGAAACGCAGATCCGCTTCGCTCAGAAGAAGGGATCGATCCCGGTCCGGCTCGATCTCGATGTCAGCTCCCTCGACGCCTGCGCCCAGAAGGCGGTGAAGCTCCTGGCGGACAAGAAGCATCAGGTCGCCTCCCAGGAGATGCTCTCGCCACCCGCCCTGACCGGCGCGATGGAAGACGTGATCTCGCAATATTGGAACACGCCGGCGATGAGCGCCGACGCCTTCATGGCGAAGGTCGCCGACGTGCTGAAGCAGCCCTTCTGAGCGGCTGCCCGGATTTTCGCTCTCCTCATCGCCCTCGCCTCGACAGGCGAGGGCCGTTCCGGGGCCTCTCCGGAGCATCACCCGACCCTTTGGATCGCTCTACGGCGGAGCTATGCCATGCCCTTCGTGAGACACCGAACCGCGTCCCGGCTCGCAGCGGGCCTCGCCTTGTCGCCGGCGCTATTGGTCCTCGTCGTGGTCTATCTCGGCTGCACGGTCTGGACCGTGTGGATCTCGCTGACATCGTCGCGGATGCTGCCGAATTCCACCTTCGTGGGCTTGCGCCAATACGCCTCCCTGATGGGTAACGAGCGCTGGCAGGTCTCGGTCGCCAATCTCGCCGTATTCGGCTCGCTGTTCCTGATCGCGAGCCTGGCGCTGGGCTTCCTGCTGGCGGTGGCGATTGACCAGCGCGTGCGGGCCGAGAACACGCTGCGCTCGATCTTCCTCTACCCCTATTCGATGTCGTTCATCGTCACCGGCCTGGTCTGGCAGTGGCTGCTGAATCCGAGCTTCGGCATCGAGAAGATGGTCCGGGATTTCGGCTTCCCGTCCTTCCGCTTCGACTGGATCGTGCGCCAGGACATGGTGATCTACACGCTCGTCTTCGCCGCCGTCTGGCATGCGGCGGGCCTCGTCATGGCGATCATGCTGGCGGGCCTGCGCGGCATCGACGAGGATATCTGGAAGGCGACCAGGATCGACGGCCTGCCGGCCTGGCGGGTCTATCTCTCGATCGTGATCCCGATGCTCGGCGCGAGCTTCGCCACCGCCGCCGTCCTGCTCGCGACCAGCGTGGTGCGCCTCTACGACCTCTCCGTCGCAATGACCAATGGCGGTCCCGGCGTCGCCTCTGAGGTGCCGGCCAAATTCGTCATGGACCACCTGTTCGAGCGCGGCAATCTCGGCCTCGCCACAGCGGCCGCGACCTCGATGCTGATCACGGTTGCGGCCGTGGTCGCGCCCTGGCTGGTCTGGCAGAGCCGCCGGGCCCGGAGGGCGCACGCATGACCGCGATCGCCACGATCACGCCTGCGATCACCCAACCCGCTGGCATGCGACCACGCCGGCTGACGCCCGCCCGCATCGGCGTCTACGCCTTCCTGATCGTGACGGCGCTGTTCTTCCTGACGCCGCTCTATGTGATGCTCGTCACTTCGCTCAAGCCGATGGAGGAGATCCGCCTCGGGGCGATCCTGGCTCTGCCGCGCGCGCCGACCCTGGAGCCCTGGGTCAAGGCCTGGTCGGCGGCCTGCACCGGCTTGAGATGCGACGGCATCAGCGTCGGCTTCATGAATTCGGTGAAGATCCTGGTGCCGTCCGTCGTCGCCTCGATCGCGGTGGGTTCGCTCACCGGCTACGCTCTGTCGTTCTGGAAGGTGCGCGGCGCGGGCCTGCTCTTCGGTGCCCTGATGATCGTGGCCTTCGTGCCCTACCAGATCTTCATCTACCCGCTGGTGCGCGTCTTCGCCTTTGCCGGGATCAACAACTCGATCCTCGGCATCGTGCTGATCCACACCATCTTCGGCCTGCCGACGATGACGCTCTTGTTCCGCAACTACTTCGCCTCGCTGCCGCAGGAGTTGTTCAAGGCGGCGCGTGTCGACGGGGCGGGCTTCTTCCGCATCTTCTGGTCGGTGATGCTGCCGATGGCGACGCCGATGCTGATCGTCGCCGTCATCCTGCAGGTCACGGGCATCTGGAACGATTTCATTCTCGGGTTGATCTTCGCCGGCCGCGAGAACCTGCCGATGACGGTGCAGCTCAACAACATCGTCAACTCCACCCAGGGCGAGCGCGCCTACAACGTCGACATGGCCGCCACCATTCTCACGGCGCTCGTCCCGCTCGCCGTCTATTTCGCCTCCGGGCGCTGGTTCGTGCGCGGCATCGCCGCCGGCGCGGTGAAAGGCTGACCATGGGCAAGCTTTGCGACGTCTCCATCCGCGGGGTCGAGATCTCCTTCGGCGCGGTGCGCGTGCTGGAGAAGCTCGATCTCGACGTGGCGCAATCGGAGTTCATCGTCCTGCTCGGCCCTTCCGGCTGCGGGAAGTCGACGCTGCTGAACGCGGTCGCAGGCCTCATCGACGTGCAGGCCGGGCAGATCTGGATCGGCGGCAAGAACGTTACCTGGGAAGAGCCGAAGGACCGTGGCATCGCCATGGTGTTCCAGTCCTATGCGCTCTATCCGCGCATGACCGTGCGCGGCAACATGTCCTTCGGCCTCAAGGTCGCCGGCATGCCGAAGCCCGAGATCGAGAGGCGGGTCAACGCTGCCGCCGCGACGCTGCAGATCACCGAATTGCTCGATCGCCGCCCGGCCGAGCTCTCGGGCGGCCAGCGCCAGCGCGTCGCCATTGGCCGCGCCCTGGTGCGCGATGCCGGCGTCTATCTGTTCGACGAGCCGCTCTCCAATCTCGACGCCCAGCTTCGCGCCGAATTGCGGGTCGAGATCAAGCGCCTGCACCAGCGCCTGGCGGCGACGATGATCTACGTCACCCACGACCAGATCGAAGCGCTGACGCTGGCCGACCGCATCGCGGTGATGAAGGACCGGGTGATCCAGCAGCTTGGCACGCCCAACGAGATCTACCGCCGGCCGGCGAACCGGTTTGTGGCCTCCTTCGTCGGCTCGCCGGCAATGAACTTCCTGCCCGGCGCCTTAGCGGTGAAAGAGGGCGTGCCCTGCTTCCTGACCGAGGGCATCGCCATCCCGCTGAACGGCTATGCTTTCGAGGCCCCGCCGCAAGAGGGCGCGCCTGTCGAACTCGGCATCCGCCCCGAGCATGTCGAGGCCGGCGGCGAGGTTCCAGCCAAAATCGAGATGGTCGAACCGATGGGCAGCGATCAGCTCGCCTGGCTGCGGGTCGGTGGCCATCCGCTCTCGATGCGCCTGCCGGCCGAGGCCTGCACCGTCGCGGGCGAGGCGATGCAGCTCAGGCTGCCGTCCGACAAGCTCAACCTGTTCGACGCCGCCACCGGCCGGCGTCTCTGATTGTCCCTGCACCGAAAGGAAATCCCATGACGCCGCTTGATGGTCTTTCGTTCCAGCTCTACTCGGCCAGGATGCTCGAGCCGCTGGAGAAGCAATTCGAATTGCTGGCGGGCCTCGGCTATCGCAAGGTCGAGCCCTTCGGCGGGCTCCTGAACGAGCCGGACAGGCTGAAGGGGCTACTGGAGCATTACGGCATCGCGGCGCCGACAGCGCATGTCGGCCTGGACCGCCTGCGGGCGGACCCGGTGGCGGCGGTCAAGCTTTGTCGCGATCTCGGCATCGGCACGATCTACGCACCCGCGCCGCCGCTCGGCGAGCGCGAGGGCGGCGAGGCCGAATGGAAGGCCATTGGCCAAGAGCTCAACCGGATCGGCAAGGTCGTTATCGGTGAGGGGCTGAACTTCGGCTGGCACAACCATCATTGGGAATATGGCAAGGCGGCCGATGGCCGGCGCTTCCTCGACATCATGCTGCAGGAGGCGCCCGATACTCTTTGGGAGGCGGATCTTGCCTGGATCGTGCGCGGCGGGGCCGATCCCGCAGCCGAGGTCAGGCGCTATGCCGGCCGTGTCAAAGCCGTCCATGTCAAGGACATCGCCCCTGCCGGCCAATGCCTGGACGAAGATGGCTGGGCTGACCCCGGCCATGGCGTGCTCGATTGGGGAAAGCTCCTGCCGGTGCTGCAGGAGATCGGCGTGACGTTGTTCGTTGCCGAGCACGACAAGCCCAACGACGTCGCCCGCTTTGCCCGGCGCGCCTTCGCCACCGTCGCGTCCTGGCGCTGAGGAGGCGAACATGACCGAACTTGGTGTTGGAATCGTCGGTTGCGGAGTCATTTCAACCATCTACATGCAGAACCTCGCGCTGTTTCGAGGCGTACGCCTCGTCGCCTGCGCCGATCTGCTCGCCGAGAGCGCGCGTGCCCAGGCTGAAAAATTCGGCATCCGGGCGCTTACGATCGACGAATTGCTGCGTGATCCGGAGGTCGATATCGTCGTCAATCTGACGACGCCGAACGCTCATTTCACGGTGAGCCATGCCGCGCTCACGGCGGGCAAGCACGTCTTCTCGGAAAAGCCGCTCTGTGTCTCGGCGGAAGATGGCTTGCGGCTGGTGCGGGAGGCCGATCGGCGCGGATTGAAGCTCGGCTGCGCGCCAGACACCTTTCTCGGCGCGGGCGGGCGGCTCGCCCGGGAGACGATCGACAGCGGCAAGGTCGGGCGCGTCCTGGCGGGTTCCTGCTTCCTGATGTCCCATGGCATGGAGCATTGGCACCCGAATCCGGAGTTCTTCTTCAAGCCCGGCGGTGGGCCGATCCTCGACATCGGGCCCTATTATCTCGGCGCGCTGTGCAACCTGCTCGGGCCGATCGAGAGCGTGCAGGCCCGCGCCTCGATCGGATTCGCGGAGCGGGTGGTCACAGCCGAGGGAGCGCGCAAAGGCGACCGCATCACGGTCGAGACACCGACGACCGTGATGGCGCTGCTGCATTTCGCTGCGGGCGCCGACATCGTGCTGTCGATGAGCTGGGACGTGTGGAAGCACGGCCATCCGCCGATCGAGCTCTACGGCACCGAGGGCTCGCTGCGCGCGCCCGATCCGAATTTCTTCGGCGGCACGGTCGAGATCACCGCGCGCGGCGAGGACTGGCAGGTGCTCGATTCCGCTGATCGGCTCTATGGCAAGCCGAATTGGCGCTCGCCGAACTGGCCCGCCAGCGCACCCGACCGGGCGAATTACCGCTGCCTTGGCATCGCCGAGCTGGCAAGCGCTGTCCTGCACGGAACGCCGCATCGCGCCTCGGGCGCCTTCGCGGCCCATGTGCTGGAAGCGATGCATGCGATCCTGCGGGCCGGCGAGCATGGCGGCACGATCGCAGTGGAGTCGCGCATAGAGCGACCCGCGCCGCTCTCGGATGTGGAGGCCGCCTCCTATTGGCGCGCTGCGGCGGGCTGAACGGGGCCGGCAATTCACCGCCTATTCCTCCGGGGTGGACGCTCCGGAGGCCAATTCGGGACCAGCTGGAGAGCTGGTCCGCAGCATCAACCAGAGACGCTGGACGCGCAGGAGAGATCGATGCCCGCTACGATGAAAGGACCGGCGCTCTTCCTGGCGCAGTTCGCCGGAGACGCTGCGCCGTTCAACAGTTTCGACGGGATCTGCGGCTGGGCGGCCGGGCTCGGCTATAAGGGCGTGCAGATTCCAACCTTCGATGCCCGCCTGTTCGATCTCGACAAGGCGGCGGGCTCGCAGAGCTATTGCGACGAAGTTGCCGGGGTGGCGGCGAGCCATGGCCTCGCGATCACCGAACTCTCGACCCATCTCCAGGGCCAGCTCGTCGCCGTCCACCCCGCCTATGACGAGGCCTTCGACGCCTTCGCGCCGGTGGCCCTCAGAGGCAAGCCGCAGGCGCGTCAGGCCTGGGCCGTCGACCAACTCATGAAGGCTGCGCAAGCCTCGCGCCGGCTCGGACTCAGCGGCAGCGTCAGCTTCACCGGGGCGCTTGCCTGGCCCTTCCTCTATCCCTGGCCGCAGCGTGCGCCCGGGCTGATCGAGACCGCCTTCGATGAACTTGGCCGGCGCTGGCGGCCGATCCTCGACGCCTATGAGGAGGCTGGTGTCGACCTCTGCTACGAGATCCATCCCGGCGAGGATGTCTTCGACGGCGCGACCTTCGAGATGTTCCTGGAGCGCGTCGGCAACCATCCGCGCTGCGCGATCAATTACGATCCGTCGCATTTCCTGCTGCAGCAGCTCGATTATCTCGCCTTCATCGACATCTATGCCGAGCGCATCCGGGCCTTCCACGTCAAGGATGCGGAGTTCAATCCGAGTGGCCGGCAAGGCGTTTATTCCGGCTTCCAGCCCTGGCTCAACCGCGCCGGCCGTTTCCGCTCGCTGGGCGACGGGCAGGTCGATTTCAAGGCGATCTTCTCCAGGCTCGCCGCCATCGGCTATGACCGTTGGGCGGTGCTGGAATGGGAATGCTGCCTGAAACATCCCGAGGACGGCGCACGCGAGGGCGCGGCCTTCATCGCCGACCAGATCATCCGCGTCACCGACAAGGCGTTCGATGATTTCGCCGGCGCCGGCAGCGATGATGCGCAATTGCGCCGCATGCTGGGCCTGAGCTGAACGAGGAGACGCGAGATGGCCGAGCCACGCATTCGACTGGGGATGGTAGGGGGCGGCGAAGGCGCGTTCATCGGCGCCGTCCACCGCATCGCCGCCCGCCTCGACGATCGCTACGAATTGGTCGCAGGCGCGCTCTCCGCCTCGCCCGACAAGGCGCGGCGTTCGGCTGAGGCGATCGGGCTTCCGCCCGGGCGCTCCTATCCCGACTATCGCAGCATGGCCCAGGCCGAGGCCGCGCGCCCCGACGGCATCGAGGTGGTCGCGATCGTCACGCCCAACCATCTGCACGCGCCGGTGGCCGAGGCGTTCCTGGATGCGGGCCTGCATGTGATCTGCGACAAGCCGCTGACGGCGACTTTGGCGGAGGCGCGCCTCCTGCGCGACAAGGCGCGGGCGAGCGGTTTGATCTTCGCCGTCACCTATAATTATTCGGGCTATCCGCTGGTCCGGCATGCCCGTGCCATGGTGCAGGCAGGCGAGCTCGGTGCGATCCGGGTCGTGCAGATGGAATATCCGCAGGACTGGCTCGCCGAGCCGCTCGAGGCCAGCGGCCAGAAGCAGGCGGAATGGCGCACCGACCCGGCGCGTTCGGGCGCGGGCGGTTGTGTCGGCGATATCGGCACCCATGCCTACCAGCTTGCGCATTTCGTCACCGGCATGGCTCCCGAGCAGATCCTGGCCGAGTTGACCAGCTTCGTGCCGGGACGCCGGCTCGACGACAACGCCCAGATCCTGCTGCGCTACGGCAATGGCGGGCGCGGCGCGCTCTGGGCGAGCCAGGTCGCGCCGGGCTGCGACAACGGCCTGCGGCTGCGGGTTTTCGGTGAGAAAGGTGGCCTCGACTGGTCTCAGGAGGAACCCAATCAGCTTGTCTGGTCGCCGCTCGGGGAGGCGCCGCGCCTCATCCGCCGCGGCACGGCGGCGGTGAACGCTGCCGGGCAGCGGGTCAGCCGCATTCCCTCGGGCCATCCGGAAGGCTATCTGGAGGCCTTCGCGACGATCTATGCGGAGGTGGCCGAGGCGATCCTGGCCCGGCGCAAAGGTGCGCCGCTCGATCCGATGGTCAGCTTCCCGACGATCGAGGACGGCTTTGCCGGGGTCGCCATGGTCGATGCCGCGCTGCGCTCCCACGCTGCGGGCGGGCTCTGGGTGACGGCGGAGCCGTGAGGGCTGCCGCTTTGTCTTAGCGGGCCGATGAGGGTTGCGCGGGATGGTCGCGACAGCCGTTCAGGAACAGGTTGACCGCAGCGGTGACACGCTCGCGCAGCGCTTTTTCCGATGTCGCGGCCTCGCCCTCGAAAGCCAGAACCCGGGCCGGCCCCTCGATCACGACGTATAGAAACTGCTCGGCCAGGAAGTCGGCGTCTGCCGGCTTGATCTGGCCGTTGTGTATGGCGTTGGAGAATATTCCGGCGATCAGCCCGCGCGAGCGGACGCCGCTTTCGCGATAGGCGAGGGCAAGCTCCGGGAATTGATGCGCCTCGGAGGCGATAAGCCGGTAGAGTGCGAGCGCCGCAGGCCCGAAGGCACGCCTGGACAAATCGAGGCCGATCCGGATGAGGGTCGCGTCGATCGGGCCGTTGCGGTCCACCTCGCCGGCGGCGAGCTTGGGGAGGTCGTTCATCCCTTTGCGGACGACGGCGGCGAACAGCGCCTCCTTGGAGGCGAAGCGGGCATAGAAGGTCTGTTTCGAGATCCGAGCCTTCGCCACGATCAGGTCGACGCTGGTCGCCTCGAAATTGGCTTCCAGGAAGAGCTCTGTCGCGACCTCGACGATGTGCTCGGTGATGCGCCCGGCCTGCTCCTTTGTCGGCCGCCCGCTGCGTTTTGGCGCGCTCTTGTCCGGATCGGCCTTGGCGACATCCATCTGGTTTTTCTCCGAACCGTCCCCGCGGCGTCCGTCGGCCTGATTGGTCAGCGTCGGCCCACGGCTCCGATCGTTCGATGCCCCGCTTATAGGCTTGCGGCGGGCTAAGGTAGCGTGTAAATAGTACGATATAGTTTGATTAATGACGCAGGGCCATTCCGGCGCGGCAGCTCTTTCCGGGTTGCCGGCTGCTTTCGTCTTTCGTGTCGCGAAGGAGCTGCAAGACCCCCGCTGAATGGCCGCTGCGCAGCGTCAGACTCTGTCGCGTACCAGTCCGATTTCCCCCGTTACCGCTTCCATAGATCCAAACAGGAGTTTGAAATGCCCATGAATTCGCAGGCGAACCGCCTGGCGTTGCTGATGTTCTGCGCCTCGCTGGCGGGATGCGCCGGCGTGCAGCCGGTGCCCTATTCCGAGGTCGCCTCGTCGGCCCATCTGGCGCCGAACCCGTCCGACAGCTCCGGACGCGTGCCCTATCGCTATTCCTCCGGAGCGGATTGGCGCGGCTACAGCAAGGTCATCGTCGAGCCGGTCGTGGTCTATCGGGGACGCGACCAGCAGTTCGGCGACATGTCGGAGGCCGACAAGGCGTCGCTGGCGAGCTACATGCAGCGGCGCTTCACGGAGAGGCTGAGCGGCCGCTTCGCGCTGACGAACCAGAGCGCACCCAACACGCTGCGGGTGAGGGTGACATTGACGGGCGCGGTGACCACCACCCCGGTCCTCGGCACCTTCTCGCGCCTCGACGTTGCAGGCGCCGTCTATAACGGCGTGCAGACTGTCCGCGACGGCGAGGGTTCGCTGACCGGCTCGGTCATCTACGCGGTTGAGATCTTCGACGCTCCGAGTTCGCGCCTGCTCAGCGCCTTCGTCTCCAAGCAGTATCCGAGCGCCTACGACATCAAGGCCAGCGTCGGAGCGCTGACCGCCGCCGAAGTCGGGATCGACAAGGGTGCGGATGCGCTGATGACGCAATTGCGGTGACCAAAGTCCCGAACAGCTTCCAGGCTGTGAAGGTGCCGGATGCCTTTGCCCGGTCCATACCGGACAGGCGAGGGCATCCGGTGACGCATTCCCGGACGGTTCGCTATCTGGCGGGTCGAGAGCAGATGGTCTCCATCGTTTTCAGGAATTGATCGAGACCCGCTTCGCGCGAATACATATGGGGCGCTACTCTGTTGACGGCCGCCAGCCCGCGCGCCTCGAAATCGAGCCTCGCATAAGCGCGGTCGACGATCGCCGCTGCTATCCCGGCCTGGGCGAGCCTTTGGTTCAACTCGCCTGGCGGCAGGCTGTCGGCGACGAAGGTGAGGAACAGGGGCTCTGCGTCCAATGGCTCGAAGAGCTGGATGCCTGGCAGCGTCGACAGGCCTTCATGCAGATGCGCCAGGCGCGCCCCGATGCCCTCGCGGATGTCCGCAATGCCTTGCGCCAGCGCGTGATCGATGGCGGCGCCCAGACCGAGGCGGCTCGCGGCGGAGAACTCATAGGTTTCAAAGCGGCGGGCATCGTCGAGGCTTCTATAGGTCCATGCATCGGTCCAGGGCGACCCGGTCTGGTCGAGGAGTGGTGGGTCGCCGAGTTGCCTCAGGGCGCGCTCGGACAGCGCCATCATCGCCTCGCCGCGCGGGCCGCGCAGCCATTTTCGGCCCGGCGTCACCAGCACATCGATCTCCGTCCCATCGAGGCCGATCGAGAGCTGCCCGACCGCCTGGGCCGCATCGACGAACAGCAGGCAGCCGGCAGGACGCGGCAACGCGGCGATGGCCGCAACCGGCTGGCGCAGGCCGTAGCCGCTGCTGACCACGGGCAGGCAGACCGCGATCGTCCGATCATCGATCAGCGCCGCGGTTCGTGCGACATCGATCAGGCCGGCCTCGTCCATGGGCATGATCTCGATGACCACGCCGCAGTCGCGCCGGAGCTTGAGCAGGTTGAGGATGTTGCTCGCCCATTCCGAGCGGGCGACCAGTATCCGGGCCCCGGCGGTCACGGGCCGGCTCAGCAAGGCCATCGCCCAAAGGCGCCCGGCGCTGGGGCCAAAGGCGATGTTCCGCGCGCGGCATCCCAGCAATGCCGATGCGCTGCTGCGGACAGCGTTGAGCCGCTCGCGTGCTTCCGAAGCAGCCCAATGCGGCCCCATCTCCGCCTCGCGGCGGAGATGGTTCACGATCGTCTCGGTGACGATCGCTGGAGGCAGGCCGGCCCCGGCTGCGTTCAGATGAAGCATGACGGCAGTCTCAATGCTGCAGGATCTTCGACAGGAAGCTCCGGGCGCGTTCGCTTCGTGGCGCTTCGAAGAAGGCCGTGGTCGACGCTTCCTCCAGGATCTGGCCGCCATCCATGAACAGGACCCGGTGAGCGACCCGGCGGGCGAAGCCCATCTCGTGCGTCACGACCATCATCGTCATGCCGTCCGCCGCGAGCTCCGTCATGACGTCGAGAACCTCGTTGATCATCTCCGGATCGAGCGCCGAGGTCGGCTCGTCGAAGAGCATCGCGATCGGGTCCATGGCGAGCGCGCGCGCGATCGCGACGCGCTGCTGCTGCCCTCCCGAGAGCTGCCCCGGGAAGCGATCGGCCTTGTCGGCCAATCCCACGCGGGCCAGCAGTGCCTCGGCCTTGCCGATTGCCTCGTCGCGGGAGCGCCGCAGGACATGGCGTGGCGCCAGCGTGATGTTGTCGCGAACGGTGAGGTGGGGATAGAGCTCGAAATGCTGAAACACCATTCCGATCCGCGATCTCAGGCGTGTCAGATCGGTCTTCCGATCCCCGACCGACAGGCCCTCGACGCTGATCGAACCCGATTGGAACGGCTCGAGGCCGTTGACGCATTTGATCAGCGTCGATTTTCCAGAGCCCGACGGGCCGCAGACGACCACGACCTCGCCGCGGGCGACCGAGGTCGTGCAGTTCCTCAGCACCTGCAGGGAGCCGTAGGCCTTCGAGACATCGTCGATGGCGATGATTGGCGATTTGGTCTCAGGGCCGGTTCGGGGCATGGCCGTGCCTTTGAGGCGGGACTGCGGAAACGGAGCTGTCATGACGTCGCTATCCGGCGTTTCAGCGCCTGGACCGACTGTGAGGCAGCCAGGCACAGCGCCAGGTAGATGGCGGCTGCGAAAAGGTAGAGCTCGATCAGGCGTCCCTCCCGGTTGGCGGTGATCGACGCGGCCGTCATGAAGTCGTGAAGGCCGATGACATAGACCAGCGAGGTGTCCTGGAAGAGCGCGATGCTCTGGGTCAGCAGGATCGGCGTCATGCGGCGGAATGCCTGTTGCAGGACGATGAACCGGTAGGCCTGGAGCCGGGACATGCCCGCTGCCTGCGCTGCCGCCATCTGGCCTCGCGACACGCCCTGGATTCCGGCCCGGATGATCTCGGAATAATAGGCAGCCTCGAAAAGCGTGAAGGCTACGATCGCCGAAACGAAGGCGCCGACCGGCCGGCCGATGATCAGCGGTACGAGCAGATAGAACCAGAAGATCACCATGATCAACGGCACGGAGCGCAGCCCGTTGACATAGCCTGCCGCGATGGCAGCGATAGGCCTGGGCGCGGAGAGGCGCAGCATGGCGATCACGGTGCCGAGCAGGATGCCGCCCGTCATGGCGATGGCGAGCAGGGTCAGGCTCGTGATCATGCCGCTCCATAGGAAGGGCAGGGCGAGCCGGACCGCATCGACGTCGAAGGCGTGCATCGATCAAGCCCTCGCCAAGGTGCCGGGGATGGCGGTCGCCCGCTCCACGCTCCGCATCGCGGCGATCACCAGCATCGTCAGCAGCACGTAGATCAGCGTCGCCGCGGTGAAGGCCTCGATGCCCTGAAAGGTGTTGCTTTCGATCTGGCGGCTCTGGCCGGTGAGTTCGAGGACGCCGATGGTGAGAGCCAGCGACGAGTTCTTGACGATGTTGAGGAATTCGGAGGTCAGCGGCGGCACTATGTTGCGGGCCGCGATCGGCAGCAGCACATGGCGATAGGCCTGGGCGGTGGAGAGGCCGCTCGCGGCTGCCGCCATGGCCTGGCCGCGCCCGACCGCCTCAATGCCGGCGCGCACCTGCTCGGCGACGCGGGCCGCGGTGAAAAGACCGAGCCCAAGTGCTGCCGTCCAGAATTCCGGCATCGGCAGGTCGCGCTTGATCCAGCGACCAATCTCCGCCGGCAGCAGCTCCGGTATCACGAAATACCAGAGGAAGAGCTGCAACAGCAGCGGGATGTTGCGGAAGATCTCGACATAGACCGCGCCGAAGGCGCGCGCGGTTCGTGATGGAAGCGTGCGCAGGATACCGATCCCGGTTCCGATCAGGAGCGCGACGATCCAGGCGACCCCTGCGACCAGAAGCGTCCATGTCAAGCCTGACAGCAGCCAGCCCAGATAAGGCTCCGTGACGAGCACGCTCCAGTTCCAGCGATAGGTCATCGCAGCCTCCGAGATGGGCGCGCGGGTCTCAGCGCGGCAGGGCCTGGATCTCAAAGGCGGCCTTAAGGATCGGATCGATCTCGATGCCGAGCGGCCCGAACCATTTGGCGTAAAGCTGTTCCGCCTCGCCGGCGCGGAAGGTCTCGGCGAAGACGCGCGAGACCAGCTGTGCGAATTCCGGGTCGCCGCGCTGGATCATCACGCTGTAGGGATCATAGGTCAGCAGACGCCCGACCACGGAAAGCGAGCCTTTGCGCTGCGCGCGCGTCGCGGCGTAGACCTTGATCTGGCCGCCATCGGCAGCGAAGGCGTCGACGCGATCGGTCTCGACCAGAAGCGCGCCCTCGCCGAGATCCTTGGCATAGACCAGGGAGATGTTGAGCTTCTTGCCGTCGTTGAGTGCGCGCAGCGATTGCTCGTTGCTGGAACCCTGGAGCACGGCGACGCGCTTTCCCGCCAGGTCCTCGACCTCCTTGAAGCCGCTATTGGTCTTCACCAGCAATTGCGTGCCGGTGATGTAGAAGATCGGCGAGAACGCCACCTGCTCATGGCGGGCGAGCGTGTTGGTGGTGGTGCCGCATTCCAGGTCGATGGTGCCGTTGGCGACCAGCGGAATGCGGTTGGTCGTATTGATCGGCACGTAGTTGATCTGCAGGCCGGGCTTGCCGAGACGTTCCTTCACCGCCTCGACGACCTTCAGGCAGAGGTCGACCGAGTAGCCTTCGACCTTCTGCTCCCGGTCGATGTAGGAGTAAGGCACGGACGCCTCGCGATGGCCGATCGTCAGGGCATTGCGCTCGGCGATGCGCTGGAGGATGGGGCTGGTCCCGGCGCCGCTGCCCGCGCCCTGCGCCAGGCAGGGAGGCGCGGCCAGGACCAGGGCGCCAAGAAGGCCGGCGACCGCCAGCCCTTGCACGAATTTCGACATGATGATGCTCCCCTCTGCGTCGGGCATGACGGCATGGCGCCCGAACGCTGCTGCTCGGACGGGCCGCGGATCCTGGAATACGGTCGTTCCCGCCGGTCTTGACCGCAGAGGGCTTGCTGCCCCGCAGCGATATGCCAGCTTTCGACCCCGACAATGCTGGGCCGAGGACAGGCTGGCCAATGCGGATCGCTGGGTGAGCGATGAGATATCCGCATGGCGGCGCCGCGCCGGCCGTGACATGCTCAGCGTCGCCCCGATCGCTGCCGGCCCCTTTGGAGAGAGCCATGCTGGACATCCGCTGGCTGGAAGACCTCATCGTCGTCGCGGAGACGCGCAATCTCACGAAGGCGTCCGAGATCCGCAACGTCACGCAATCGGGCCTGAGCCGCCGGATCCAGTCGCTCGAGCACTGGGTTGGCGCGCCGCTCATTGATCGCCGCAAATCGCCGCTGGATTTGACCGAAGCCGGCTACAAGCTGCTGGAGGTCGCCAACGACACGCTGGGCCGCCTCAAGGGTGCGCGCCGGGCGATCCGCGAGGATCAGGACGAACGCCTGCGCAGCATCCGCTTCGCTGCTCCGCACATCCTCTCGATGACGTTCTTTCCACGCTGGATTCCCGCGATCCAGAGCAGCCTCGGCGCGACGCGGCTTTCAGTCATGTCCGACAACCTGCCCGGATGCGCCAGCGCCTTCGAGGATGGCTCGGTCGATTTCGTCGTCTGCCTCGCCGATGCGGGGGATGCGATCTTCAAGGCGGCTGGGCGGCCGCTCTCCATCGAGGGCTGCGCCTCCCTGACCATCGGCCGCGAGACGCTGATCCCGCTATCGGCTCCAGACGGCAACGGCGGCCCGCTGCACCGGCTCGACATCGGCCCGCGGCTGTCGACCTCCTATCTCGGCTACAGCCGCGAATGCTCGCTGGGTTGGGCAGTCGAGCAATTGATCGCCACGCGCCGCGACCTGCCGCAGCTCAATGCGCTCTATGAGAACTCGCTCGCCGACGGGCTTCGCTCGATGGCGCTGTCGGGGCTCGGCGTCGCCTGGCTGCCGCTGACGACGACGCATAACGACATCCTGCGCCGCCGGCTGGTGCGCGCCGGCGATAGTGCGCTCGACCTGACGCTCGACATTCGCATCTACCGGCCGCCGCAGAAACTGCCCCGGCGCGCGGAGGAACTCTGGACGAAGCTCTGCACTGACGGGCCTGGCCTGATCCAGAGCGAGCCGTCGCTGCAGATGGAGGAACTCGCGGCGCTGCGTTGAGGTCGCCGTAGGCGGCCATGCGCCCATCGGCAAGGATTTGGAACTCTGTCGGTCAGCCGCAACCGCGCCGCAGGGCGCCTCCGGCTTCCGTCAGATGCCGGCGCCGTATTGCAGGGTCTCGTCGAGCTTGCCGTAGATCCCGCGCCAATAGAGCAGGGCGCCCTCGGTCTCGGCTTCGCGGATCGCCTTGACGCGGCCGATCAGGATTGTATGCGAGTGCCGCTCGATCGCCTCCTCGGTCTCGCAGTCGAGGATGGCGAGCGCCCCTTCCAGCACGGGAGCGCCCGTGACCAGGCGGGTCCAGTCGCCCTCGCCAAAGCGCTCATCGCCCTTGAACCCGCCCCGGCCGGCGAAACGGTCGGCGATCGACTGATGCCGGGCGGCCAGCACGTTGATGGCGAAATGGCCGGCGCGCTCGATTGTCGGCCAGGCCGATGCCGTTCTGTTGACGCAGACGATCACGGCTGGCGGCTCGGCCGACAGGGCCGTCAGGGAGGTTGCGGTCAACCCCGCGCGGGCGCCGCCATGCGTGGCTGTCACGATGCTGACGGCGCCTGCGACGTTGCGCATCACGGATTTGAACGCCACGGCTTCGATATCGGCCGGCCTGAAGCCGCTGACCTGCTGATTCATGGAAACTGCCCGGGAAGGATGGGGAAGGGGCGCGGAACCGTGGCGCACCCGAACGGACAGTCAGCCTAGGATCCTGATCGGAAATTGTCTATAGAGAAACTAGACAAAATCAGAGTAGGTTGCCGCCTGCTAGAGCGCGAGCTGTCCCGCTGGTGCGGCCTGATGCCCGCGAGACCGCGCCACGAGGTCGGCGATGGTGGTGTTGTCGACGACCGAGGCCATGGCGTCGCGAACCTCGCTCATCACCGAGCGGACCGCGCAGGTTTCGATGTCGCCGCAATCCTCGCAGGCGCGGAAGGCCGAGCGGCTCGCGCAGGCGATGGGTGCGATGGGGCCTTCCAGGGCGCGAATGACGGCGCCCACCTTGATCGCTCGCGCGGGTTTCGCCAGTGCGTAGCCGCCGCCAGGTCCCTTCTTGCTGCGCAACATGCCGGCGTTGCGCAGATCGAGCAGGATTGCGTCGAGGAACTTCTTCGAGATGTTGTTCGTCTGCGCGATGTGAGCGACCTGAGCGGTTTCGCCTGCTTCCAGCTTGGCCAGGTGAATGATCGCCTTGATGCCGTATTTGCCTTTGTTGGTGAGCATCGCGCCAATCCCCGTTTATGCTCTTATTTGTATATGGCCTATCTCAATTTCTATGGCTGCATCAACATAATTTTCTCGTTTGATCGGCTCCGGCGCGGCGCGCATGCCGATCAGGCGAGGTTGCGTAGATCAAAATTCCGGAGCGGGCTCCCGGCTTGAGGATCGCGCTGTCGCGTCGAGCGCCGCACGGACCGACCCCACGGCAATATGCGCTCCAGGGTCGGTGCTCTCAGGCGATGACCAAGCCGGTGAAAGCCGCGCAGCCTTGCTTCAGCGCAGGACGAAGCCGAGCCCGGCGAGGGCGTCCCGGATCCGGTCGCGCCCGCTCAGCGATTGCGGCCCTGCGACGCGGTTGAGCGCCTGCCGGGACCATGGCATCTGGGGAATGCCCTGTTCGACCTGAAGGCCCTGGATGGCGGCGTCATAGGCAGCGACCGCCGCCGATTCATAGCCCGCGCCATAGGTTTCCTGGTGCAGGACGAGCGAAGGCGCGAGCCTGGGCTTGATGCCGGAGACGACCTGCGGATCGGGATAGCCCAGGCAGAGCCCGAAGACCGGCAGCACCTTCGGCGGCAGGTTCAGCTCGGCCGCGACCCGTTCCGGGTCGTTGCGCAGGGCGCCGATATAGACCGTGCCAAGGCCCAGGCTTTCGGCGGCGATGACGGCATTCTGGGCGGCGAGTGCCGCGTCGATGATGCCGACGAAGAGCGTTTCGAGATAGTCGAGCGCCTCGACCTGCTGCTGCCGCTCCTCGCCGAGCGCATTCAGCCGGTTGAGGTCGGCGAGCCAGACCAGCAGCACAGGAGCTTGCAGGATATGCTTCTGGCCGCCGGTGACTTCGGCAAGGCGCGCCTTGCGGGCCGGGTCGGTGACCGCGACGACGCTCCAGCTCTGCAGGTTGGACGAGCTTGCCGCCGACTGGGCCGCCGCGACCAGCGTCTCGATCGTGCCCTCCGGCAAGGGATCAGGTTTGTAGGCGCGGATGGAGCGATGGGCGAGCAGCGTCGCCAGCACATCATTCCAGTCGCGCGGCGAGGCTGGATCGTCTGTCCGGTAGCGCGCCGCAATCAGGGCGTCCGGACCATCCTGCGCAGTGACTTCGGAGAGCGCGGCGGTTTTCGGCAGCGGGGCGGCGGCATGGTGGCTCGAGGTCTGGTGGGTCAAGGTCTGGAGCTCCGGAAAGAGGGAGGCGAAGATCACAAGCGAGATCGGCATATGCGCGGCAGCGCCTACATTTGGAGGGATTGGGGGATACCGAGCCTGACCATGGATCGTGCCCTGGTCAATGGAATGTTCTTTTTAAAGAACCATCGAACTCCAAACGCATCTCTCGCAATATGCAGCCTCCTGGGAAGGTTTTCGCTTCGGCTTCTCCCCAAGCCGAACGGTCGCCGCGAAATTCATCCCGACCCCGAAGCGCGGATCTTCTCTAGAGTGCGTTCGATTTAAAATACGGTTCTCTTGACCGTCTCAGCCCCGGCCGAGCATCGTTGCGGGTAGGCCGCTGCGGTGCGCTGGCCGAGTTGAGGCCGAGGCGTAGCAGCACGCAACGAGGTTCCCCATGTCCAGTTCCGATCGCCAGCTGACGTTGAACCTCTTCATCTATCCCGGCGGCCACCATGAAGCGGCCTGGCGCTACAAGGAATCCGAGCCCAAGCGGGTGCTCGACATCAGCTATTATCAGGAGCTTGCTCGGCGCGCCGAGGCTGCGAAGTTCGATGCGATCTTCTTCGCCGACGGGCCGTCCTTGCCCGAGAATGTGCGTTATTCCTCCCGGCTGCGCTTCGAGCCGATCACCTGGCTCGCGGCGATCGCGGCCGCCACCAGCCGGATCGGACTGATCGCGACGGCTTCGACCACCTATACCGAGCCCTATAATCTTGCGCGGCTCTTCGCCTCACTCGACCATATCAGCCATGGCAGGGCGGGTTGGAACATCGTCACCACCAGCGACGCCGGAGCCGCGCAGAATTTCGGCCTGCCCGAGCATCCACCGCATGCCGACCGCTATGAGACGGCGCGCGAATTCCTCGAGGTCGTGACCAAGCTCTGGGACAGCTGGGAGGACGATGCGCTGGTCGCTGACGCGCAAAGCGGCGTCTTCGCCGACAGCGACAAGGTTCATCGCATCGACCATGCCGGCAAGCACTACAAGGTGCGCGGGCCGCTCAACATCGCTCGCACGCCGCAAGGCAGGCCGGTCTATGTCCAGGCGGGCTCCTCCGAGGACGGCCGCTCCTTCGCAGCCCAGCATGCCGAGGCGATCTTCACGGCGCATCAGACGCTGGCGAGCGCGCAGGGCTTCTACGCCGACATCAAGAAGCGCGCCGTGGCACTGGGCCGCCGGCCCGAGCATATCCGCGTGCTGCCTGGCATCAGCCCCTATCTCGGCTCGACGCAGGCCGAGGCGGACCGGCTGGAAGAGGAGATCAATGATCTAATCCAGCCGGCGGCCTCGCTCGAGCAGCTCAAGCGCATGATCGGGCTCGATCTCTCGGGGTTCGATCTCGACGGGCCGTTCCCGCGCCATCTCGTCGACACCAATGGCCCGAAGGGTGTCGCCAGCCGCTTCCAGCTCGTCATCGACATCGTAGACCGGGAGAAGCCGACCATCCGCCAGTTGATCAAGCGATTGGCCGGGGCGCGGGGGCATTGGGTTCTCGTCGGCACGCCGGAGCGGGTCGCCAACGAGATTCAGACATGGTTCGAGCAGGGCGCGGCCGACGGCTTCAATGTCATGCCGCCCTGGCTCACCGGCGGCTTCGATGCCTTCGTTGCCGAGGTCCTGCCGATCCTGCGCAAGCGCGGCCTGTTCCGCGAGGAGTATACGGGCGAGACGCTGCGCGACCATTACGGCCTGCCGCGGCCGGAAAGCGGCTATGCGCTGGCGCGGCGCAGGAGCGCCTGAGAGGACAGGCTTCTCTAGATTGACTATAAACTGTTGAGATTGCTATAATATTCTCGATTTGCTAGCTTTGGGGAGATGATCCCCTCAGCCGATAGAAGCGACACCGTTCGCCCGCTGTTCCGGACGAGCCGCGCCGGCTATCTCGATGACCAACTCGTCATCTCCACCGGCGAGAACGAGTTCGACCTGCCGATGCGCGTCGATACACCGCTCAGGCGTGGCCTGAAGGTCGCGGTCACGCTGAACGGCAAGATCTCCTGCCGCATCAACGATCAGGCCGTGTCGGACATGGTCGGTCCGAGCGTATGCCTGTTCGTCAGCAACGATGCTCCGCACCGTCGCGAGCAGATTTTCGCGCCCGGAACGCGCCTGCGCTACGCCATCGTGCAGATGACCCCGGCCTTGATCGAGGATAAATTCGGGCTTCCCTTCGAGCGCCTGATGACGATGGGCAAACGCCATGATGGGGGCCGGGACCCCGTCTTCCTGACCTGCCCGGCCGACAAGGTCATCCAGTCTATCGCCTCGAAAATCATGGGCTGCCCGCTGCAGGGCATCACTCGCGACCTGTACCTGATCGGCAAGGCTCTGGAGCTCGTGGCGATGTCGATCGAGCAGCTCCTGCCGAGCGTGCGCGGGCAGCAAGGGGTGTCGCTGCCCCTGTCCGAGATCGAGCGTATCCAGGCTGCCCGCGAAATCCTCGTGCTGCGATACCGCGCGCCGCCTTCGCTCACGGCGCTGGCGCGCGAGGCCGGCCTCAACACCCGCAAGCTGAACAGCGGCTTTCGCCAGCTTTTCGGCATGACGGTCCACGCTTTCCTGCAAGAGCATCGCCTGCAGATCGCCTATCAGAAGATTTCCGGCAGCGAGGCGAGCATCTCGGGCGTGGCCTATGAGGTCGGCTATGCGCCTGCCCATTTCGCGACGATCTTTCGCAAGCGCTTCGGGCTTTCGCCGAGCGAATTGCGCTGAAGCATTTTCGAGCGAAGTGGACACCGGTTCGCGTGAAGAAAATGCGATAAAATAAAGAGTTGGAGCATTTCTGCGATTCGAAGAAACGCGGAAATTCTCTAGATCTCGATGCATGCAGCCCAGACCATCTGCAAATCCGTCTAAACTAGAACGAAAGAAACAGTCCGTTCTGCGAAAGCCGCTTTCGTTCCAGCAGCGCGCCTCACCCCCTAAAGCTCTCGCGGAATTGGGCGGATTCGACGCGTTCCTTGGACGCCTCCCGCCGGAACATGCTGGGGTGAGGCTTTCGACCATGTCCAAGAGACGCAATCTCAAGAGACACAATCTCAAGATGCGCAATCTGCTGTGCGGCGCCGGTGTCGCTGCGCCGGTCCTGGGAACCGCGCTCGTGGTGCTCATGGCCGTGGCGGTTCGAGCCCAACAGGCCGAAACCGGCGTGATCGACCTCGACACGATCAACGTCTTCGGCGCGGAGCGCAGCGCGACCGGCCCGGTCAACGGCTATGTCGCGCCAAGCTCGGCCACCGGAACCAAGACCAACACGCCGCTGATCGAGATACCGCAGTCGATCTCCGTGATTTCGCGCGAGCAGATCGAAGCGCAAGGTGCGCGCACCGTCGCCCAGGCCTTGCGCTACGAGCCCGGCGTCGTCTCCGAGACACGCGGCGGCGGCCGCTACGACACCGTCTTCATTCGCGGCTTCGGCGGCTTTGGCGGCAACGCCAACTACGTTCAGTACTGGGACAATCTGCGTTTCCCCAAGGGAGTCTCCTACAACGTCGCCTCGATCGATCCCTATCTGGTCGAGCGGGTCGAGGTTCTGCGCGGGCCGGCCTCGATCCTTTACGGCCAGAACAATCCTGGCGGCCTGATCAACCTCGTCAGCAAGCGCCCGACGGCCGAGCCTTCGAACGAGATCTTCACGCGCCTGGGCAATAATGGCCTGATCGAAAGCGGCTTCGATGTCGACGGCCGTGCCGACAAGGACGGGACGCTGCTCTACCGCGTGGTCGGGCTCGGCCGCTACAGCGAGACCGATGTCGACCATACGCATGAAAAGCGTTTCCTGATCGCGCCGTCCTTCACCTGGCGCCCGAGCGATGCCACCTCGCTCACCATCCAGGCCAGCTACCAGCACGACCCCAAGAGCTTCTACACCTATTGGATGCCGGCATTGGGGACGCTCCAGGCGAACCCGAATGGCCGGATTCCCTACAAATTCTTCAGCGGCAATCCGAGTTTCGACGGCTTCGAGCGCAAGCAGTCCTCGATCGGCTATCAGTTCGAGCACCGTTTCGACGATGTCTGGACCATCCGGCAGAATGCCCGCTACGTCCATGTCGACAGCGATTTCAAGGCGCTCTCGGTGTCTGGCTTCGGCGCGGCCTCGACCTGCGGCGGCGTCGCCAATCTCTGCCTGGCCCGCAGCGCCACGCGCTATATCGAGAGCCTCGACAGCGCCCTGATCGACAATAATGTCGAAGCCAATCTCCGGACCGGGCCGCTCGAGCACAAGCTGCTGATGGGGCTGGACTATCAATGGCAGAGCGCCGATGCGCGCTACGGCACCGGCGCGACCAGCTATCTGAACTATCGCAACCCGGTCTACGGCCCGGTCGCCGAGCCCTCCTTGACCACCTATCAGGAACAGACGCGCCAGCAGCTCGGCGCCTATGTCCAGGACCAGGTCAAGTTCGGCAACTGGCGCGCTCTGCTCGGGCTGCGGCACGACTGGTCCCGCGTCAATACGAGCACGACCGCCTTGACGACCGGCACGGGCACGCAGGCGACGACGGCAGATGAGGCCTTCACCGGCAAGGCTGGGCTGCTCTACGAGTTCGACAACGGCATCGCGCCTTATGCCAGCTACTCCTCCTCCTTCGAGCCGACGACGGGCACAGGCTTTGGCGGCCTGCCGTTCAAGGCGACGACCGGCCAGCAATACGAGGCAGGGGTAAAGTACAAGCCCACGGCTTTTGAGGGCCTGTTCACGCTGTCGGCCTTCAACCTGACCCAGCAGAACGGGCTGACGACCGATCTGGCGCATACCAGCACCAATACCGCGACGACCTTGTGCAGCAGCACGATCTGCCAGACGCAGACTGGCGAGGTGCGCTCGCGCGGCATCGAGTTCGGCGGCAAGGCGACGCTCTTCACCGGCTTCAGCCTCGTTGCCGCCTATACCTATACCGATGCGGAGGTGACCAAGAGCGCGGTCTCGGGCGTGACGGGCAAGGTGCCAGCCGGCGTGCCCGCGCATACTGCCTCGCTCTGGGGCGACTACCGGATCCAGTCCGGTGCGTTCCGGGGCCTCGGCCTTGGCCTCGGCGTGCGCCATATCGGCTCGTCCTATGGCGACCAGACCAATACGGACGCCATGCGGGTGCCGGCCTATACGCTGGTCGATGCCGGTCTCACCTATGATTTCACCGAGCTCGGGCCGATGCTGCGCGGCTGGCGCGGCTCGGTCAATGCGACCAATCTCTTCGACAAGCGCTACGTTTCGGCCTGCGCCTCGACCACGCAATGCTTTTATGGCGCGGGCCGCGCGGTCGTCGCCACCTTGGCCTATCGCTGGTGAGACGGCCGCTCGATCCTCCGGCTGGGCCGGTCATGATGGTTGCAAACCCGCAGCAGAGGCCAGGCCCGACGGAGCCGGCCGATTCGCGGCTCGGCGCGGGCTCGCACCCCGTCACCCTGCCGCGGAGCGAGCAGTTCGCGCTGCGCTCCCGGGTTGGCCGCGCCTACCGCATCTTCGTCGCCTGGCCGGCCTCGCCGCCACCGGCTGAAGGGTTTGGCGTGATCTATCTGCTGGACGCGAACGCGACCTTCGGGACCATGGTCGAGGCGATGCGGATGCAGTCGCGCCATCCCGGCGCGACGGGGGTGGCGCCGGCGCTCATCGTCGGTATCGGCTATCCCACCGAGGAGCCGTTCGATGTCGAACGTCGCACCTACGACCTGACGCCGGCCGCGAAGGGGGGACAGCCGGGAGCGCTGGCGACGGGTGGTGCGGCCGAGATGCTCGATTTCATCGCCGACGAGGTCATGCCCGTGATCGAGCGGCGTTTCACCACCGACGGCGCGCGCCGCGCCCTGGTCGGACATTCCTTCGGGGGGCTGTTCGTGCTGCATGCGCTGTTCAACCGGCCAGCGCTGTTTTCCGCCTATCTCGCGGCGAGCCCGTCGATCTGGTGGCAGGAGCGGGCGATCCTCGACCATGAGCGCCGATTCTATGTTCGCGGGCAGATGACGGACCGGGTTCCGAAGGTCGCGATCATGGTCGGCGAACTCGAGCAGGTGGCGGAGCCGGCCTTTCCCGAAGCCGGCTCCCGGCGGGCTGCCGATCTGGCGGCTCGGCGCATGGTCGATAATGCGCGCGATATGGCCGGGCGTCTCGCTGCGTTTGGCCTCCGGGTGCAGTTCTCGGTCCTGGCCGGCGAGACACATCCCTCCAGCTTGCCGATCGCCATCAACCGCGCCTTGCGTCTGCTCTCGGAGCCAGTGCCTGGTGGCGTCGAAGCGTCGGAGGCGACATGAACCGGCGCAACGTCCTGCGCGCCGCTGCGACGGCTCTCGCGTTCGGCATAGGCAGCCGGCGGGGAAGCTCGGCGCTTGCCCAGACGCCTATCGCGCTCACCGATATAGCCGGGCGGACGATCACGCTACCGCATGCGGCGCGCCGCATCCTGTTGGCGCAGGGACGGCAATTGCCGGCTCTGGCACTGGCGCATTCCGCGCCTGTCTCGCTGCTCGTCGGTCTCGGCGGCGAATTCCAGCGGCAGGACCCGGAGACCTACGCGCTGTATCGCGAGCGTTTCCCTGAACTCGACGCGATTGCGCGCATCGGCGACGGGACCGCGGCCAATTTCCCGGTCGAGCTCGCCATTGCGGCAGGGCCGGACGTGATCATCGCCAGCCGCAGCTTCATCGGGTCCCTGGACGCTGCGGGATCGAGCGTGCTGATACGCCAGATGGCGGCGGCCGGCATCGCCGTGGTCATCGCCGATTTCCATACAAGGCCGTTGCAGGACACCTTGCCCAGCCTGCGGGTCCTGGGAGAGCTTCTCGGTGAAGCGCAGGCGGCGCAAGCCTTCGGGCAGTTCTACAGCACGCGCCTCGAGCGGATCAGGTCGCGTCTGGCGCAGGCCGCGCCCCGGATTCCGACGGTGTTCATGCATGCCCATGCCGGCGGCATGCCGTGCTGCTTCACGCCCGGGCGCGGCACCTTCAACGACTATATCGCGGCTGCGGGCGGCCATAATATAGGCAGCGACATGGTTCCCGGCGTCAGCGGCCAATTGAGCCTTGAGCAGGTGCTGGCGAGCGATGCCGAGTTCTATGTCGCCACCGGCGGCACCCATCTCGCCAGCCGCGGCGGTCTCGTGCTCGGCACCGGCGTCGGGGAGAGGCAGGCACGGGCGAGCTTCGCGACGCTGCTGAAACAGCCCGGCATCTCCGGCTTGTCGGCAGTCGCTGGTGGGCGGGCCTTCGGGCTCTGGCAGTCCTTCACCGACACACCGCTCCATATCGTCGCGATCGAGGCGCTGGCGCGATGGTTCCATCCCGAACTGTTCGCCGACCTCGACCCGGACCGAAGCCTGTCGGAGATCAACAGCCGGTTTCTCCCTGTGCCTTTGCGGGGCGTCTACTGGACCTCATCGACATGATTTCATCCGGCTCTCATCAAGGAATGAGAGCAGGTGGCAGCGTCCAGATCGTGCCGGACGCTGCCACGAGCTGAGATCGAGCTTGCGCGTCATCGTTCCGGCTGGAGGCGAAGCAGGGGTTGCTGAATCGATTCAAGATGATGCGCGATTTACTTAATCAGGCGTATTCGGGCCTGCGCGGCGTGAAGACGTCGAGATTGATCACGGGCTCGTCGCCGACGACCTCGCCCCAATGCTCGACATTGGCCGGCACGACTAGGAGCGAGCCCGGCCCCAGGAGATGTTCCTCGCCGCCGACGACGAAGCGGATCGTGCCGCTGACGATATAGGCGATCTGCTCATGCGGGTGGCTGTGGGGCTTGGGCTCGTGGCCGGGCATCAGCTTGTGCAACGCCAATGTCGCGGCGCTGCCCGAAAAGGCCTTGCGCTCTACGCCCGGGCGCACCGGCGTCCAGGGGAGCTGGCTCCAGTCGATCTTGTGGATGTCCATGACTTGTCTCCTGTCGTGATAGGCGGGCTCACTTGGCCGCCTCACTTGGCCGCGCCGAGAATTCCCGATGGGCGGATGAAGAGGAACAGCAGCAGCACCGACAAGGCCGCGACGGTCTTGAGGCCGGCGCCGAAGACGACGATGGCGAGCGCCTGCATCAGGCCGAGCAGCAGCCCGCCGAGAAAGGCCCCGAAAGGACGCCCGAAGCCGCCGACGATCGCGGCGATGAAGCCGCTGATGGCGAAGGGCACGCCGACATTGAAGGCGGTGTACTGTGTCGGCGTGATCAGGATGCCGGCGATGGCGCCGAGCGCGGCGCTGAGCGCGAAGGCCAGCGCCAGCATGCGCGAGACCGGGATGCCTTGCAGCGCCGCCGCCTCGCGGTTGATCGAGCAGGCCCGCATCGCCTTGCCGGTGCGGGTCAGGGCGAAGAAGGCGGCAAGCAGTGCGACGATCGCGAGCGAGCCGCCGACGATCCAGAGGAATTGCGTGCCGATCGCGACACTGCCGACCATCAGGGGCGGCAGGTCGGTGAAGACCGGCAGCGTCTTGGGTTGGTCGCCGACCGCGATCAGCGTCAGGCGCTCGATGACGATCTGGGCTGCGAGCGTCGCCAGGATCATCACGAACATCGTCGCCTTGCGGTTCCAGAGCGGCCTGACGACGATCCGTTCGATCGCGACGCCGAGCGCCGCGACGGCTGCGACCGCGACCAGCGCCGCCACCGGCAAGGGCAGGCCGTGGCGGCTGAACAGCGTCTGGGTGATCATGCCGCCGAGCATCACGAAGGCGCCTTGGGCGAAGTTCACGATGCCGCTGGCGTTGTAGATCACGCAGAAACCGATGCCGATCAGCCCATAGACGCAGCCGATGCCGAGCCCGCTGACGAGGACCTGGGGGATATAGGACCAGTCAGCCATGGGCCGCTTCCTTGCTGGCGGGAGCGCCGAGATAGGCCGCGATCACGGCCGGGTCGGAGCGGATCTGCGCCGGCGTGCCCTCGGCGATCTTGCGGCCGAAATCGACCGCGACGATCCGGTCGGCCGTGTTCATCACCAAAGTCATGTCGTGTTCGACCAGCAGCACCGTCGTGCCCGTCTCGGCGATGCGCCTGATGATCCGCGACAGGGCGGCCGATTCCTCGGCGTTCAGCCCCGCCGCCGGCTCGTCGAGCAGGATCAGGCGCGGACCCGCGGCCATGGCGCGAGCCAGTTCGAGCAGGCGCTGCCGGCCATAGGGCAGGCTGGAGGCGGGTTCCTCGGCCAGCGCAGCAAGGCCGGTGAAAGCCAGGAGCTCGCGGGCGCGGCTTTCGACCTCGGCTTCCTCGCGCCGGGCCGAGGCCGGGCGCAGCAAGGCGGAAAACAGGCCGGCCTTGCCATGCAGATGGCAACCGACCTTGACGTTGTCGAGCACGCTCAGATCCTCGAACAATCTGACGAGCTGGAAGGTGCGCACCAGCCCGCGCGTCGCGATCCTGACCGGCGGCAGGCCGGTGATGTCCTGCTCCTCGAAGATGATCTGTCCCGAACTCGGGGGCAGGAAGCCCGAGATCAGGTTGAACAATGTGGTCTTGCCGGCGCCATTGGGGCCGATCACGGCCGTGACACCCTGGGCCGGCACGGAAAAGCTGACATCGTCGACGGCAACGAGGCCGCCGAAGCGGCGCGTCACGCCCTCGAGCCGCAGGCGGCGGGTCATGAGCGGCCTCGCGTCGAGAACAGGCTGGCGAGACCGCGCGGCGCATAGATCAGGAGCAGAATCAGCGCCGCGCCATAGGCGAGGTCCTGATAGTCCTTGAAGGCGCGGAAGGTCTCGGGCAGCAGGCTGACGATCAGCGCGCCGATCAACGGCCCGGCGACGGTGCCGATGCCACCGACATAGAGCATGGTGAAGGTGACGATGACCATGTGCAGCCCGAACACCTCGGGGCTGACGAAGCCGACGACATGGACGAAGAGCGAGCCCGCGAGCGCGGCGAAACCTGCCGAGAGCAGGAAGGCCATCAGCTTGTAGCGCGCGACATCGATGCCCAGCGCCTGGGCGGCTTCCTCGCTGCCCGCAACGGCCGACAAGGCGCGGCCGAAGCGCGAGCGGCGAATGCGCGCCGCGGCGAAAGCGCCGCCTGCGACGACGAGCGCCAGCATGACGAGCTGGCCGCGATCCGAGGAGACCTCGTAGCCCACCAGGCTCAGCGGCGGGATGCCGGAAATGCCCATATAGCCTTGCGTCACGGACTGCCATTCCACCGTGATCTCATAGGCGATCAGGCCGATGGCGAGCGTGCCCATGGCGAGGTAATGGCCCTTCAGCCGCAAGGTCGGGAAGCCGATGATGGCGGCGGCCAACACGGCGGCAGCCATGCCCAGCGCCATGGCGGGCAGGGGGCTCCAGCCATGGCTCGCGGTGAGCACGGCCGAGACATAGCCGCCGATCGCCGCGAAGGCGTTCTGGCCGAAGGAGACCTGGGCGGCAAAGCCCATGAACAGGTTCAGGCCGGTGACGAAGACGGCATAGATCAGCGCGAAGGAGACGACGGTCGCCGCATAGCCGCCGACAAGGATGGCATAGCCGACGACCGCGCCGGCGAAGAGCCAGGGCAGCAGGCCGACGAGCCGCAGGCGGCGCCGGTCAGGAGAGGTAATGCTGGGCGAGATCGTCATGGGATGTGATGTCACGCGGATCGAGTTCGGCGACGATGCGCCCCAGGGAAAGCAGGTAGACTCGGGCTGCGAGCTTCAGCGCCAGCGGCGCCTTCTGCTCGACCAGCACGATCGCGAGGCCCTCGCGGTTCAGGAGGCCGAGCGTCTCCAGGATCTCGTCGGTGACGCGGGGCGCCAGACCAAGCGAGGGTTCGTCCAGGAGCAGGACCTTGGGGCCGGCCATCAGCGCGCGCCCGATGGCGAGCATCTGCTGCTCGCCGCCCGACATCGAGCCCGCTATCTGCCCCAGCCGCTCCTTCAGGCGCGGGAAAAGCGTCAGCACGCGCTCGCGCCGGCGGGCGAATTCGGACTTGTCGCGCAGGCGGTAAGCACCGAGCTCGAGATTGTCGGCCACGCTCATCGGCCCGAAGATGCCGCGCCCCTCCGGCACCAGGACGATGCCGCGCGAGGCGACGGCGACGACATCCTGGCGCGGCAATGGCGCACCCCGGAAGCGGACCTCGCCCGCATTCGAGACCAGCCCCATCAGCGCCCGCAGCAGGGTCGACTTGCCGGCGCCGTTGGGACCGAGCACGGCGACGAGCTCGCCTTCGCCAATCCGGATATCGAGCGGATGCAGCGCCTGGACATGACCATAGCGGGCCGAGAGCCCTGTCGCCGCCAGTATCGACGCGGGAGCCGCAATGCCCGGCGCCGAGGCCAGGTTCATTGCACCACCTTGACCGCGCCGTTCTGGATCGTCGCCAGCACGAACGGGTTTTCGGTGATGCCCTGATGCAGGTCGGGCCGGAAATTGTAGACACCGGTCGTGCCCTGGAAGCCCTTCAGCTCCTCATAGGCCGCGCGAACCTTCTCGCCCTCGAAGGATTTGGCCTGTTCGACCGCGGCGACGGTGAGCATCACGCCGTCCCAGCCGCGCGAGGCCCAGTTCGGGTCGCGATCCCGGTACTTCTCGCGCCAGGGATCGAGAAACGCCTTGATGCCGGACTTGAGCGGGCCGTCCGGCAGCGCCTCATAGACCTGCGAGGGCGAGGCGACGAAGAAGAACTTGTCGCCCAGCACCTCGGCTACGGGGCCGAACACGGCGAGATCCTCGAGGCTGGTCAAGAGCAGCATGTCGGCGCCGAGCTGCTTGATGTTCTTGGCGGCGGTCAGCGTGGTGCCGCCGAGCCCGATCTTCAGGATGGCGCCGGCCCCGGCCGAGCGCGCCTTGCTGATCTGGACGCTGAGATCGGCATCGTCCTGCTTGTATTGCTCGATCGAGACGATTTCGAGCCCGTATTTTGCGGCGTTGCGCTCGGCCACGGTCTTCTGGAGATTGGCGTAGGGCGTCGGGTCGTGCAGCACCGCGATCTTGCGGACTTGAGTCTTCTCCTTGAGGAATTCGAGGCGCTTGTCGACCTCGAAACCGGCCGGCGGCAGCGTCGTGAAAGCCCAGGGCAGATGCTCCGCCAGCTGCGGTAGGATCGAGCACAGCATCATCGGCACCTTGGCGCGCAGCAGCAGGCCGGCGGCGGCGAAGTTGCCGGCCGAAACGCAGCCGCTGACGAAGACGTCGACCTTGTCGGAGCTCAGCATCTTTCGATAGACCGTCACGGATTCCTGCGGCTCGGAGCGGTTGTCCTCGACGATTACCTGGATCTTGCGGCCCATCACGCCGCCCTTGGCGTTGACGGCGGCCGCCGCGAGCTCGACGCCGTCGCGCCAGGCGCGATCGACGGTCGCGGCATAGCCGGTGAGCCCGGCTGAGACGCCGATCTTGTAGTCCTGCGCGCCGGCTATCTGCGGCAGAGCCGATGCGAGGCAGGCGGCGAGCGCGGCCGCCACGGCTGTGGATGTCTTCATGGGTTCCTCCCGTTTCCCTTGCTTTCGGGTCGTTCGCCGCAAGCTGCGGCGCGCCCTTTATGGTCTTGATGGTGGGCTTCACGCCTCACTCAGGCTGCTGGTTTTCCGTATCCGCCGCCGCCGGGCGTTTCGAGGAGCACGACGTCGTCGGGCTGCATCGTCAGCTTCTTGGCTTCGCTGACAGGCTTGCCGTTGACGAGGAAATGGCCGGATGCGCCGGGCAGTCCGCCATCGATACCGTCGGGACCGCGGTTCAATCGGCTCGGCACTGCGTTCAGCAGCCAGGGCGCCTCTGTGCGCATGTGGAACTGGATGCTCTGGCCGTCGCCGCCCTGCATCCGCCCCTTGCCGCCCGAGCCGCGCCGCAATTCCTTGCGGTCGAACACGATCGGCATCGTCGCCTCCAGGATCTCGATCGGCACCGCCGCGACGCCGGTCGGATAGCAGGTCGCACTGGGGCCGGGCTTGTTGGCGCGGGCGCCCATGCCGCCGGAATAGTTGAACATGGAGGAGGTGAAGGCCTGGCCGTCCTGCCGCTTGCCCTGGATCTGCATGGTCCAGACCGCGCCCGAGCCTTCGGCCAGCACGCGCTCGGGCATGACCTGATGCAGCGCCTTCAGGATCGGCATCGGCACATACATGCCCACCACATGGCGCGCGTTCACCGGCGCGGGATAGGCACAGTTGATGATCGAGCCCTCCGGCGCGCGCACTTCGATGGGCGCGAGAGAGCCGGTGTTGTTGGGCAGATCAGGGTTGAGGCAGGAGCGGATGGCGAAGGTCGAATAGGCGTGGGTGTAGTTCAGCACGACATTGATGCCGGTCGCGGTCTGGGGCGACGAACCGGCGAAGTCGACGATGATCGCGCCGGCCTCGACATCGACCGTCACCGCGGTCTTGAGCGTGATGATCTCGCCGCCGGGCACGTCGAAGCTGGTTTCTCCGTGATAGGTGCCGGGCTTCAGTTTGCGGATGGCGTTGCGCGTCGCCTCTTCCGAGCGATTGATGATCTCGTCCGACAAGGCTTCGATATCGGCGACGCCATAGCGCCGGCACAGCGTGATCAGGTATTCGGCCGCCGCCTCGCCGCTGGAGACCTGGGCGGATAGGTCGCCGAAGACGGCGTCCGGCGTGCGCACATTGCGCCGGATGATGTCGTGGAGGACCTCATTGGGCTTGCCGCGCTCATAGAGCTTGAGCGGAGGAATCCACAGCCCTTCCTCATGCACGTCGCGCGCGCCGGCGCCGATGCCGTAGCCGCCGATATCGGTGTGGTGGATGGTCGAGCCGATATAGGCGATGAGATTTGGCCCGTCGAAGATCGGCGTCAGCACCGTGATGTCGAAGAAATGCCCGGCCGAAAGCCAGGGATCATTGGTGATCAGCACGTCGCCGGGCTCGCAGCGCCCCTCGAAAATGCGCACGAGATGCGCGCCGGCGAAGGCGAGCGAGTTGATGTGGCCGGGCGTGCCGGTATTGGCCTGCGCCACCATGCGCCCGCGCTGGTCGAACAGAGCGCAGGCGAGGTCGCCCGCCTCGCGCACGATCGGGCTGAAGGCGATGCGCTGCAGCGCCTTGGCCCGCTCGTTGACGATGCCGATCAGGTTCGACCAGAGGATTTCGAGTTCGACTCCGTCCATTGCAGGCGACTTTGCCATTGGATGTGACCCTGCCATCGGTTTCAGCCTTTCCTGGCGATGATGCAGCCGAGGCTGTCGATCGTGGCGTTCCAGCCGGGGGGAAGCGCGGTCGTGGTTTCGCGCTCCTCGATGATGGCGGGGCCTGCGATGGTCTGGCCCACAGCGAGCGCGGCGCGCTCATAGACGGGGACCGACTGGCCGTCCTGCCAGGCATGGACCGGGCGATGGCGCTTGGCCTGCCCGGGCGCGATCTGGGGACGGGTCTGGCCGTCGAAATGCGGCGAGGGGCCGCGCGCCACGACGCGCCAGGTCACGATCTCGATGGGAACATGCGAGGGGTTGACGCCGTAGAGCGTGCGATAGGCCGCCTCGAACTGCTGGGCGAGGGCGCTCGCATCGCGGCTTTGGCGCGGGTCGGTCTCGAAGATGACGGTGACCTCGTGCTGCTGGCCGACATAGCGCATATCGGCGCCGACCAGGATCGTGACGTCCTTGGGCGCGCAGCCGGATTGGCCGAGCGCCGCCATGCCCTCGCTTTCGAGGTCGCCGAGCACGCGGTCGACGCGAGCCCAGTCGAGATGAGCGACCAAGGTCAGGTCGCTGCGCACGAGATCGAGCCGGACCGGCGTCACCAGCGTACCGAAGGCCGAAAGCACGCTCGATTGCGGCGGCACGATCACGCAGGTGCTCTGCAGCAGGTCGGCGACGCCGCAGGCATGCAAGGGGCCCGCGCCGCCGAAGGCAAACAGCGGCAGGCCGCGATAGTCGACGCCGCGATCGGTGGCGTGGGTGCGCGCGGCCGAGGCCATCGCCTCGGTCACGATCCTGTAGATGCCGCGTGCCGCCTGGATGGGGGAGACGTTAAGCGCCTGGCCGAGCCGCGCCATCGCGGCCTCGCAGGCCGGCTTGTCCAACGACATGTCGCCGCCGAGGAAGTTTTCCGCATCGATCAGGCCGAGCACGAGGTCGGCGTCGGTCACGGTCGCGCTCTGGCCGCCACGGCCGTAGCAGGCGGGGCCGGGATTGGAGCCGGCGCTTTCCGGACCGACCTTGAGCAGGCCGAGATCGTCGACATGGGCGATGCTGCCGCCGCCGGCGCCGATCTCGATCAGGTCGATCGAGGGCACGGTGACGGGCAGGCCGCTGCCCTCCTTGAAGCGATAGCGCCGGTCGACCTCGAACAGCCCGGTGACCAGCGGGGTGCGGTTCTCGATCAGGCAGGCCTTGGCGGTGGTGCCGCCCATGTCGAAGGACATCAAGCGGTCGATGCCGAGCAATTCGGCATAGTGGCAGGCGGCCAGCGCGCCGGCGGCGGGGCCGCTCTCGATCATGCGCACCGGGTTCTTCCCGGCGGTTTCGGCGCCGACGACGCCGCCCGAGGACAACATGATCAAGGGCGTGTTGGCGAAGCCCTCGACGCGCAGCCTGTCGCTGAGGCGCTTGAGATAGGGCTGCGAGATCGGCATCGCATAGGCGTTCACCGTCGCCGTCGAGGCGCGTTGATATTCGCGGATCTGCGGCGCGACCTCCGAGGAGGTGCAGATGAAGACGTCGTTCAATTCGCGCGCCAGCGCTGCGGCGACGAGGGCCTCGTTGGCGGGGTTGGCGAAACTGTTGAGAAAGCAGATCGCCAGCGCTCGCGCGCCGCTGGCGCGGATATCGCGCGCCAATTGCGCGATATCCTGCGGGGCGGGCGCGATCGCGATCGTGCCGTCGGCCAGGACACGTTCCTTCAGGCCGAAGGTCAGCTCGCGCGTCACCAGCGGCTCGGGGAACTCGATCTGGGGATCGTACATGTCGTAGCGGTGCTCGTTACGGATAGAGAGCACGTCGCGAAAGCCCTCGGTCACGACGAGCGCGGTCGGCAGGCCCTTCCGCTCGATCAGCGCATTGGTGACGACCGTCGTGGCGTGGACCACCAGGCCATCGACGGCGCCGGCTGCGACGCCGGCCTTGCCGAGTACGGAATCGACGCCCCGGAAGAAGCCTTCGAGCAGGTCGTGATGCGTGGTCAGTGTCTTGTCGACGCTGAGGCCGCCCTTGGAGTCGCGCAGGACGATATCGGTGAAGGTGCCGCCGATATCGACGGCCAGCGAATAGCTCATGGCTTCAATCTTTCCAGGTCAATCCCCGCGAGATGCGTGCGGCGCTGCCGACGACTTCGCGGATCTGTTCGGGATCGGGTTCGGGCGTGATGAATTGCGTCGAGCCGACGATGGCGATCGAGCCGACGAGGATCTGGCGGTGGTCGAATACGGGGGCGGCGAGTGTGTTGACGCCGGTGATGACCTCGTCGGGTGCGGTGGCCCAGCCGCGCTCACGTACGGCGTCGAGATCGGCGAGCAGGGCATCCCGCGTGACGATCGTTGCTGGCGTCCAGGCCTTGAGCTCGCCATTGGCAATGGCGGCTGTGCGCTCCTGCGCGCCGAAGGCGAGCCAGATCTTGCCATGCGCGCTGGCATGGAAGGCGAGCCGCGTGCCGGGGCGCGTGGCGAATTCGATGAGCGTGCGGCCCTGGATCAGTTCGAGGACGATCAGCTCGGCGTCGATCGCGGCGCAGACCGTGACGGCCTGGCCGGTGCGATCGCGCAGGGTCATCAGCTCCTCGCGGGCGGCGCTAACGATGTCGAAGCGCTGCCGCAGCGACTCGCCCAGCACCAGGAGCTTGACGCCGGCGTCATAACGCCCAGTCTCGGGGTCCTGCCGCACGAAGCCGTGGCGCTGCAGCGTCACCAGATGCCGGTAGATCGTGGCTTTCGATGCCCCCAGCGCGCCGGCGATCTGCGCCAGCGCGACTGGGCGGCTCTGCTGCACCAGATACTCGACTGCCCGCAAGGCGAGATCGAGCGTGCTGGTGCCGGCCGGCGCGGCTTTGGCCGCAACTGGATCGGGTTTCGTCGGCAAGGGCGTTCCTCTAGGTCGTATTTCATTTAATGAAATATCATTTTGTTATTTGATACGCTATGATGAAAACCGCAGAGAGGTCAATGCCTCTGTTCGCGGTGTTGTTCAGTTTTCGTGGGATGCCCGGATCAGGGCGTGCGCAGCCCTCAGTCATCTGGTGCTGTCAGAAAGGGCTGGCGAATTGGTTGCGGCTCAGGTCTCGCCAGTAAGGCTCGAGAGGCTTTGGGAGAGCCGAAGGAAGCCGAGCAAAGATGCTGGCGTCCCGATAAAGCGTTTCGTCAAACATCGGGCTCAACTATCTAGAAACAAGTCATGAGGCGTTCTACGCCTTCAAGCCCATCCGTTCTCCGTCAGGGACAAAGTCATGCCTTCCTCCGATGCGCTGGCTGCGGTTTTCGAGCATATCGAGACGAACCGAGCGAGTTTCCTCGATCGCCTAATCGCCTATCTGCGCCATCCCAGCATCAGCGCCGAAAATATCGGCATCGCTGAAGTCGGGGCTCTGCTGGTGGAGATGCTGACCGATATCGGGCTCGAGACCAGCCTGATGCCGACCGAGGGGCATCCCATGGTCATCGCGCGCTGGGAGAAGGCGCCGGGCAAGCCGACGGTGCTGCTCTACGGCCACTACGACGTGCAGCCGCCGGACCCGCTCGAGAAATGGCTCTCGCCACCCTTCGAGCCCACCATCCGCGATGGCCGCCTCTATGCTCGCGGTGTCGGCGACAATAAGGGCCAGCATTTCGCGCAGATCCTGGCGATCGAATCCCACCTCAAGGTGCATGGAACTCTGCCCTGCAACGTCATCCTGATGCTGGAAGGCGAGGAGGAGATCGGCAGCCCGAACATCGCCGGCTTCGTGCGCGCCAATAGGGAGGTGCTGAAGGCCGATCTCGCGGTGACCGCCGACGGCCCGCGCCATGCCAGTGGGGCTGCCGCGATCAAATTCGGTTCGCGCGGCGTGGCGTCCTTCGAGCTGCGCTGCCGCCATGCCAGCCGCGACGTGCATTCCGGCAATTTCGGCGGCGTTGTGCCCAACCCGATCTGGACGCTGGTGCATCTGCTCGGCACCATGAAGAACGAAGCTGGCGAGATCACCATTGCGGGCTTTCATGACGGCATCGAGCCCCCTTCAGCGGAGGAGCTCGCCGCGATCGAGCGCCTGCCGCTCGATGTCGAGGCGGTGAAGCAGAGCCTCGGGCTTGCGCGGCTCGATGCGCCTGCGGAGCGGCCCTTCTACGATCGTCTTTGCTTCCGCCCGACCTTGACCATCAACGGCTTGCACGGCGGCTATGGCGGGCCCGGCTCCAAGACGGTGCTGCCCAACGAGGCCTTCGCGAAATGCGATGTCAGGCTGGTGGGCGCGCAGGACCCGGAAGATATCCTGCGCAAGATCGCGGCTCATGTCGCCAGGCATGCGCCGGAGGTCGAGTTCATCGCGGCCGAAAAGGGCATGCAGCCTTCCAAGACGCCGATCGCCTCGCCCTTCACCCCCATGCTGCGCCGGGCCTTCGTCGCAGCCCAAGGCGTGGAGCCGCTGCTGATTCCGGCCGGCTTCGGCAGCCTGCCGGGCTATGTCTTCACCAAGATCCTCGGCATTCCCGCCTTCGTCACGCCCTATGCCAATCCCGACGAGGCGAACCATGCGCCCAACGAGAACCTGACGCTCGACTGCTTCTATAGCGGGCTTCGCACCGGGGCCGCGCTGCTGCACGAACTCGGCGAGTTACGAGCGCCTTGAGCGGACCAGCTACGTAAAGCCTTGTTCTAGGCGCGCATCCGTCGCGCCAGGGCCTCGCCGATCATCACGCAGGTGAAGTGCAGGTTCGCCCGGCAATCCGTCGGCATGATCGAGGCGTCTGCGACCCTTAGCCCCTCGACGCCGCGTACCCGAAGATCCGGGTCCACCACGCCGCGCGGGTCGTGATAGGCGGTCATGTGGCAGGTGCCGGCGGCGTGCTGGATGTCGCTGGCCTCCTGCAGCATCAGCGCATCGAGCTCGGCCTCCGGCAGGGCTGCGGCCTCTTCCGGGCTGAGCGGGGTTTCACAGAAGCGGATATCGTCGCAGACCGCGCGCAGGGCCGGCTGCTCGGCGAGCGCGGCCAGCCGCCGCACCGCGTCGCGCATGCGCAGCCGGTCGCGCGGATCGGCCAGCATGTTCTCGTCCACGATCGGATTGGCGTCCGGATCGGCCGAACTCAGGCGCAATTCGCCGCGCGAGAACGCATCGTAGAGCGATACGCCGACCCCTCCGCCCGGCCCGGGCATGGCGCCCACGAAGCCGCGATGGTTGTAGGAGACCATGATCATGTCGCGCCGGCCGCCGCCGCCGAGGCCGCTGCTATAGGTCAGGCAGCAATTGGTGTGGCGGGCATCGGGGTCATGCGCGACGAAGTCGGGCTTGAGAGCCAGGCTGAGGCGCAGCACCGGATGGTCCATCAGGTTGCGTCCCACAAAAGGCTGGTCGCGCAGCACGGGGATTCCCAGCGCCGCCAATTGCGCGGCCGGGCCTAGCCCCGAGCGCATCAGGATGGTGGGGCTGTGGATCGCGCCGGCGCAGAGCACGATCTCGCGGCCCTCGATCTCCGTCCATTCCTCGCCGGCAAAGCGGACCCGCACCGCACGGGCGCGATGGCCGTCGAATAGGATCTTGTCGACCATGGCGCCGCCACGGATCTCCAGATTCGCGCGTCCCCGCACCGGCTCGAGATAGGCGTCGTTGGTGGAGATGCGCGCGCCGTCACGGGAGTTGATCGGGTTGGTCGCAACCCCTTCGCCCTGCAGCGCATTGAGATTGCCGAGCCAGGGGTAGCCGGCAGCCAGAGCCGCATCGCGGAAGGCGAGGTCGACATGGCCCCAGCTGCTTTCCGGCGCGCGATACACCGGCAAGGGCCCGGCGGTGCCGGCCTGCGGATCACCTTCGATGGCGTCGAAGATCGGCAGAACATCCTCCGAGGACCAGCCTTCGCAGCCATATTCGGCCCAGCTGTCGAAGGCTTCCGCGACGCCGCGAATGGCGATCTGCGCATTCACCGTGGAAGAGCCGCCGAGCGCTCGGCCGCGCCAGTAGAAGCGCGGCTCCTGCCCCGCGGTCCGGCGGGTCATCAGCTCGGGCCACTGCCATTCCGCCTGATGTACCGGATCGTGCATGAACGGGATGATGTTGGCGCTGCGCAGCGCGTGCGGCGCATCGGCGGCGCGCCAGTCGCGCCCGGCCTCCAGCAGCAGCACACGGCGGTTCGGATCCTCCGAAAGCCGGGCGGCCAGCGGCGCTCCGGCTGAGCCGGCACCCACCACGATCACATCGTACATGCGCTCAGATTCTCCCTGTCCACACCGCGTTCTGACATGGCCGGACACCACGCGCCAGACGATCGGCGCGGGGCTGGGCTGCACGACCTCGGCGGGCTTCGGCAGTCTGCCAAGCTTATGTCTTCACCACGATTCTCGGCATTGCGGCTTTCGTCACGCCCTATGCGGCGAACCGTGCTCCCAACGAGAATCTGGCGCTCGCCTGCTTCTATAGCGGGCTGCGCACGGAGGCCGCGCTGCTGCACGAGTTTGGCCAGCGACGAGCGCCCCGAGCGTCGGAGTCGATGGAAGAGGGCTCCATATTTTGGAGCGTCCTCCAAGTTTTCGATCTCGATTTGAATGATTTCGTTCCAAATCGACATGACATTTCTGCTGAAGCGACGTGGGTAATGCAATTTTTCTAGGCTCGATACTTCCGTGCTTGCGCTCCGTTGCGACGGGTTCGAAGGCGCTTCCGCCTCAGGGTCGGCAAATTCTGTTTTGGGACCGCAGACAGCCGGCGCCGGCTGAGACGATTTCTTGACATTATTCTCAGGCAACAAGGTTCCGACACTGCGCTGGCGGTTCCGTCGTCTGGGGCCTTGCCAGCCATGCACACCGCACCGCGTCGCGCCCAGCGCGAAGAAGGAGATGGCATGCACTCCGGTCGCAACAAAGTCCTGATGATCTATCCACGCTTCAACGCGGGCTCGTTCTGGAACTACAAGGCGACATGCGAACTCGCCGGCGCGCGCCATCCGGCCGCGCCTCTCGGGTTGATCACGGTTGCGGCCCTGCTGCCCGCCGATTGGGAGATTCGCCTTGTCGATCTGAATACGGAGGAGCTTGACGAACAGGAGCTCGCCTGGGCCGATCTCGTGATGACGGGCGGCATGCTGCCACAGCAGGACGGCTCGCTGGCGGTGATCGAACTATGCCGTTCGCAGGGCAAGCCCGTCGTGGTCGGCGGGCCCGATGCAACCTCGACGCCGCAGCTCTATGCGGCCGCGGATTTCCGCGTGCTCGGCGAGGCCGAGGAGATCATGGCCGATTTCGTGGCGGCCTGGCTGTCGGGCGCGCGGACCGGCGTCTTCCAGTCCGAGATGGGCAAGACCGATGTCGCCAAGAGTCCGACGCCGCGTTTCGACCTCCTGAAATTCGAGCACTATCTGCATGTTGGCGTCCAGTTCTCGCGCGGTTGCCCGTTCAATTGCGAGTTCTGCGATATCATCGAGCTCTATGGGCGCGTGCCGCGCACCAAGACCAACGCCCAGATCCTGGCCGAGCTGGATACGCTGTATGCGCTCGGCTATCGCGGCCATGTCGATTTCGTCGATGACAATCTCATCGGCAACAAGAAGGCGCTCAAGCGCTTCCTGCCCGACCTCAAGCGCTGGATCACCGAGAAGAACTTCCCCTTCGAGTTCTCGACCGAGGCATCGATCAACCTCGCAGACGACGAGGGCCTGATGCGGTCGATGAGCGAGGCCAACTTCTTCACGATCTTCGTTGGCATCGAGAGTCCCGATACCGACACGCTGATTTCGATGCAGAAGAAACAGAACACCCGCCGCAGCCTGCAGGAGAGCGTGCACAAGATCTATCGGGCCGGGCTGTTCGTGAACGCTGGTTTCATCCTCGGCTTCGACAGCGAGAAGGGCAGCGTCGCGCGCGGCATGATCGATTGTATCGAGGACACGGCCATCCCGGTCTGCATGGTCGGGCTGCTCTATGCCCTGCCCAACACCCAGCTTACCAAGCGGCTGGAGCGCGAGGGTCGACTCGGCATCCCGGAAGAAGCCGACCACTCGCAGGGGCAGGGCGATCAATGCACTGCCGGTCTCAATTTCCAGACCAGCCGCCCGCGCCGCGCCATTCTCGCGGACTACAAAACGGTCCTGGAGGCGGTCTACAAGCCGAGCGCCTTCTTTGGCCGGGTCAGGCGTGTCGGCCGCGCGCTCGACTGCACTAATCGTCGGTTGGAACTGCCGAAATCGATGGAGTTGCAAGAGCTGAAATCGTCATGGCGTCTGTTCTGGCGCATGACGACGGCAAAGGGAGGCGTGCGCGGCGAGTTCTGGAAGACGCTGATCGATTGCCTCGCGCATAATCGCCAAGCCTTGCCCTATGTGATGATGATGGTGGCGCTTTATCTGCATCTCGGCCCGTTCTCCCGGCAGGTCATCGCCCAGGTGCAGCGGCAGATCGACGAGCTGGATGGCGCCGGGTATCGCGCGCTGCCGGTTGAAGAGGGCACGCGGGAGGTGGCGGCCGCTTAGCCTGCCGGGCTGTGGTCAGATCAGGCCGGCGGCGATGTTGATGGTCAAGCCGAGAATGGCCAAATTGAAGAAGAAAGCCAGGACGCAGTGGACCAGCGCCACCCGGCGAATCGAACGCGAAGTGATGTTGATGTCGGCCGTTGCCGAGGCGACGCCGATCACGAAGGAAAAATAGAGAAAGTCCCAATAGTCGGGGCAATCTTCATTACCTGGAATGTCGAGACCGCCGCGCATTTGCGGCTTCGCTTCCGGATGGGACCGCCATTCGTCGAAATACTCATGCGCATAATGCAGCGCGAACATCACATGGACGAAGCCCCAGGCCGAGATGATCGTCAGGAAAGCCAGGCCGAGATGGAGCCCTTTCACGATCCCGACTGCATCCTTGACCGAGCCGAGCTCGGCCACGATGGCGCCGATGCTGGCAATAGCCGCCAGGATCGCCAAGGATAGGATCAGGAACTGACCTTCATCCTGTAGGGCCGCGTTACGGCGTATCGTGTGATGCGTCGCGCGTAGCATCATCGCGATGATGCTGACGAGGAACGCGATCGTTGCCGCATTCCAAGCCACCAGCGCACGCGTTGTCGGGCGCCAGGCTTCGGGCAGGACCAAGCTGACCAGAACGCCCAGGACCGCGCAGAGAAACAGGCGCGGTCTCGCCCGCACATAGCGGATCGGCAGCCAGCGCTGGCGATGTTGGTCAAGCGCCGAGCTGTCCATGGTCCATCCTTAGCGCGATTCCCGGATACCTTCCCCAGCATTACGAGCGCGGCGAAGGAATCCAAGAGCCGTCGAGCGAGGCCTCCTAGATTGCTTCGTGGCTTTGCCCCTCGCAATGATGATCTGCGGCCCCTCCATACCGCGAAAGCGCGGGCATCGGCCGCCATGCATGGTGCGCCGGCTCGATGCCCCCGTGACGCGCGCCGAGGCGCTGTTCATGGAGATCTGCGACGGACAGATGGCGCGCTATGTCGATCAGGAGATGGGCGAGCTGACCGCGTAAAGTCGAAGCCGCGCGTCTGGATGCATCAGACCGCGGGTTTCCTGGCGGTCAGATTCGCTGCGAGGCCGGCCATCGTTTCCGGCTTGATGAGTCCGAGCGCTCCCGCAACGTGCCACCAGCCATGGTCGGCCTGGCGCACAATGGTGCATTCCGCGCTGACGCCCATATGTTGCCCTTCGAAGGAATGCCCCACGGCGATGTGAGCGACCTCGTCGGGTAATCCTACGGTCAGGCAGACATGCATGCCGAAGACCGAGTGCCGGAAGGTCGGAAAGCCGCTATCGGCCGGAGCGGCGGCCCAGCGCTGCCTATTGCTGGGGTCGAACTCATAGGGCTTGCCGACGTCGTGGCAGGCGGCGCCCGCGAGGAGGATGTTCCAGTCGATCTGCGTTTCCGGATAGGCCTGCTCGAATTCCAACGCGATGACCTTCGCGTAGCGTAACACACCGCGCAGATGATCGGCTTGCGTTCCTTGCCGAAGCACGGGGGCTCCCGGATTGCCGTCGGGCGGGATTTCGGAGATGCGCGTGAAGTCCGAGCAGCATAGGGAATAGGCCCAGGCATCGACGACCTTCTCCCGCAACGCCTCGTCGGGGACCATGGCGATCTCCGGGAAATCCTCCATGATGTTTTGACGAAGCAGGTCTGTCACGGGGCGGCGCGGCCGCGAATAGTGCTGGATCATGTCTGTCTCGCTTTCGCGGGATTGGAGAGAGGCCTCAAGCCGCTACCGGCGCGTGTTGCGGTGCGATCGGCTTGCGGGCCAGCGTCAGCGTTGCGATCGCTCCGCAAACCAGCAGCGCTGCCGCGATGCGGAAGGCCCAGCTGTAGCCGCCCGTTCCCGAGACGACATAGCCCGTGATGATCGGGGCGATCAGGCCGAAGGAGTTGCCGCCGAAGGCCGTGATCGCGATCACGCGGGATACGTCGCGCGGATTGCGTAAAAGGTCGCTGGCGAGCGTGAAGTTGAGGCCAGCCCCTGTCGTGCAGCCGGTCAGAACCACGGTCAAAACGGCCAGCAGCTGCCAGAGTTCGCCAACGACCGGAGCCAGCAGGATCGCGGTCGCCAGCAAAGCCATCGCGGCGATGAAGTAGCGGCGCCGGCCGGCCCGTATGGCCTCCGACGAGAGGCTGCGGTCGCTGATGCGGGCGATGATCAGGCCGAGCACCATCGTGAGGAGATAGGGGATCGCGGTGAGATAACCCGTGTTCATCGTCGAAAGTTCGCGGGTCGACTGCAGATAGGTCGGTAGCCAGGTCAGGAAGAGATAGGCGGTGTAGACGAGGCAGGCCTGGGTGATGATCAGGCCCCAGATGCTGGCTTGCGACAGGAGATAGCCCAGCGATGAAGGGGCAGGGTCGTTTGCCGCGTCGCTCGCGCGCTCACCATTGCGCTCGGCAAGGATCTTCTGGCGCTCGGCGTCGGGAAGCCAGGAAACCTTGTCGGGCGTCTCGTACCATGTCCACCAGAATGCCAGCCAGACGAAGCCGATCACACCGAGGACCACGAAGGCCGTGCGCCAGTCGAAGGTGCTGACGAGCGCTGCAACGACAATCGCCCCCAGTGCCGGCCCTGCGGAGGAGCCGCCATTGAACAGCGTCGTGACGAGGCCGCGCTCCTTTTCAGGAAACCAGTCCCGGATCACACGTCCGCAAGCCGGGAATGTCGTCGCTTCGCTCGCTCCCATCACGAGGCGCGCTGCAAAGATCGAGTACAGGCCGGTGGTCGCTGCGGTCAGCGCCGTGGCTGCCGACCAGATCGCGATGCCGCCGCCGACCATCTGCTTGGCGCCGATGCGCTCGACGAGAAGGCCAAGCGGGATCAGGCAGATCACATAGGTCCAGAGGAAGCCAGAGAACAGATAGCCCATCTGAATCGGCGACAAGCCGAACTCGGCCGCGATCGGCTTGGAGGCGACCGACAGCGCGATGCGGTCGATGTAGTTGATGATGACGGCCGTAAAGATCAGCAGCGCGATCCAGGCGCGGCGATAGGTCATGAGATGTCTCCCCCGAACGAATCCCGTCGACCGGCGACGGATTGAGCGCGGGTCTTTGGGCCCGCCGATCCTCAGGGCTATATTCATAGGGAGATCGGGTCTAATTGGATAACTGAGTCGGAATTCATAGGGTTTTCTGATGAGTCGTTTCTCCATCGCGCAGCTTGAGGCGTTCTACTGGACCGCTGAGCTCGGCTCCGTGCAGAAAGCGGCGGAGAAGCTCAACATCGCGCAGCCGACGCTGTCGCTGCGCCTGCGCCAGCTCGAATCGGATCTGTCATCGCCGGTGTTGGAACGTGCCGGGCGTGGCATTCGCCTGACGCGAGAGGGACATACATTTCTCAGGCATACCCAGCTGGTGCTGGCTGCCCATCGCGAGCTTCAGGCCTCCTCGCTGGTCGCCGAGGTCAGCGGCGCCCTTCGCTTCGGCGTCGCGGAGGGATTTGCCGTGGCGTGCCTGCCGCGGATCATCCCGGGCCTGCGCGAGGCATTTCCGCTGCTGCGGCCGGAATGGACGGTGGGAACCAGCACGGGGCTGGAGCAAAATCTGATCGACGGGCGGCTCGACATCGCCATTCTGGTCGATCCCATCGGCCAGCGCGACATTCGCCTGTCCTCGCTCGGGATTCAGGGAAATGTCTGGGCCGCCGCTGCCGGCTCAGGGCTGCGGGGCGGGGAGACGGCGAGCGAGCTTGCCCGGCTGACCATCATAACGACGCCTCCGCCCACGCCGATGTACAGGCTCACCATGAGCTGGTTCGCCGATGGGCAGGAGCAGCCCGGCCCGCTTTGCATCTGCTCGAGCCTGAACGCGTCGCTTCAGCTGGTCTCCGCCGGAATCGGGATCGGCGCCTTTCCTGCAAGAATGGTGGAGGCTTTTCCGTCGGGGGGTAGCATCATGACGTTCCAGTCCGACCCACCGCTTCAGCCCGGCCGCGTCTACGTGGCCGACAGGGCGGATTCCGACCACGCCCGGACTGCGGCGGTCATTCGGGTCCTGGAGACGGTGACGCGGGAGATGGATTACTTCTCGGCCCCCTGAGGACAGCCACTCCCGGCGAAGATCAACTGGATTTGTCGACGCGATGCCACGGTCGCGCTGGCAGCGCCGCTCTAGTCTGCGGGGCACAAGGCCGACCACCCACCACCATTCAAATCGATCCGGTCCCGTCAATGCAGCGGGATGATCGTCTCGACTAGGCCGTGGCCTTCGATCGCGACCTGGCGGCGGCGCAGCGGCGTGCCGTAGAGAGCGCTCAGATTGCTCTCGCTCATCACTGTGTCGACGGGCCCCTGGCGCTGATCCTCCGGCCCCATCAGCAGCAGCGCCTCATCGGCGACCTCAAGCGCATGGGTCGGCAGATGCGTGCTGAACAGGATCGCGTGCTCGCCGGCAGCGCGCAGGTCGCGCAGCACGGCGACGAGGCGGCTCTGATTGGCGAGATCGAGCGCCGAGGCCGGCTCGTCGAGCACCAGGACGGGCGATTGCGTCGCTAAGGCGCGCGCCAGCAGCACGAGCTGGCGCTCGCCGCCCGAGAGCCGGTCGAGCCGCTGCTCGGCGAAGGCCTCGGCGCCGATGCGTGCCAGCGCTGCGCGGGCGATGTCGTAGTCGGCGCGGCGCGGCGTTCCGAACAGGCCAAGCGACCGGGCGCGCGCCATCACCACGACATCGAGCGCACGATAAGGCAGGGGCGCGATCACCTGCGGCACATAGGCGACGAGCGGCGGCGCCTCGCGCGTGCCTTCGTCCAGCTTATCGAGCCCCGTGACGGCCTTGATCAGCGTGGTCTTGCCGCGCCCGTTCGGGCCGAGCACGGCGACGCAGCGCCCCGGCGCCAGCGCGAGGTCGAGCCCGCGGAAGATCCAGCGCTCGCCGCGGCGGATGCCGGCGCCTTTCAACGCGATCATGCCGCCAGCTCCCGGCGCTGACGCTGGCGCAGCAGCAGTGCGAAAACTGGAGCACCGACGATCGCGGTCAGAACGCCGAGCGGGATCTCGGCGGCCACCGCCGTGCGGGCGATGGTATCGACCAGCACCAGATAGGATGCGCCGAGCAGGGCCGAGGCCGGGATCAGCAGGCGATGATCCTCGCCGGCGACCATACGCGCGGCATGCGGCACGACGAGGCCGACCCAGCCGATGACGCCGGCGAAGGCGACGACGGTCGCCTCCATCAGCGCCACAGCCAGGAAGACGAGCCAACGGTCGCGCTCGACCGGCAGGCCGAGCGCGCGCGCATCGTCCTCGCCGAGCGAGAGCACATTGATGCGGAAGCGCAGGCCGAGCACGAGCATGAGGGCGAGCGCGAGCACGGGAGCGGCGGCTGCGAACTGGCGCCAGCTCGCCGTGGCGAAGCTGCCCATCAGCCAGAACACGATCGCCGGCAATGAACTGTCGGGCTCGGCGACGAATTGCGTCAGGCTGACCAGCGCGCTGAACAGCGCCGCGACGATGACGCCGGTCAGCACGACGGTGACCGTGCCCGAGCGACCATCGACGCGGGCGATGGCGCCGACCAGCAGCAAGGCGGCGGAACCTGCAAGAAAAGCCGAGCCGATCAGGAACCAGCCGGACAGGCCGAGCAGGATCGCGACCGCGCCGCCGAAAGAGGCGCCGGAGGAGACGCCGAGGATATGCGGCGAGACCAACGGGTTGCGCAGCACGCCCTGCATAGCGGCGCCGGCGGCCGCAAGCGCGGCGCCGCAGATGGCGGTGAGCAGGACGCGCGGCAGCCTGACCAGCAGCACGATGCGCTCCTGCAATTCGCTCCAGCTTGGGTCGACGGGAACGATGCGGGAGAGGACGATGCCGAGCACGGTGCCGGGCGAAAGCGAGAGCCGGCCGGCGCAGAGGGCGGCGACCATGACAAGGCCGAGCCCGACCGCCAGGGCGACCATGACGAGGGTCGCGCCACGGTCATACGACACCGATCCGCCAGCCGCGATGCTCATGGCCGTGCGAAGCGCGAATAGGCCCGGGACGAGCCGTTCACATCGAGCCGCAGGACCTGGTCGAGATCGCTCTCCGAGGCTGCGAAACCATAGAGATCGCGAAAGCCCTCGCGCAATTCGTGGCGCAGGTCGATAGCCGGGCCGGGCTCGTGCAGCAAGGCCGCGAGCCAGAGCCAGAGGAAGGGGTTCTCCTGCGTCGGCGGCTCCCAGCGATAGGCGCCGGTCGGGATCTTGTACACGCGCTTGTCCTTCGCCGCCCGCGTGCCCGACAGGATCGGATCGTCGAGGACGGTCTGCGGCGTCAGGTCAGGGATGGCGCTGTTGAGCAGGATGACATCGGGGTCCCAGATCATCATCTGCTCGGCTGAAGCCGTCTTGGAGCCTGTCAGCCCATCGGCAGCATTGCGTCCGCCCGCGAGCGAGATCGCGTACCCCATGATGCTCTCCTCGCCCGTGGCGACGAAGCGCCCGGCCGAGCGGGAGAGGAAGAGGATGCGCGGCGCCTTTGCGCGGAGTTCGGGCGTCCGCAAGGGCGCGAGCCGCTCCGCCACCGCCTTGCGCCAGCCGATGATGGCTTCGGCGCGCGCATCGGCGCCGATCGCGGCGCCCAGCATCGCGATGTTGCGGCGGCTGATTTCCTCGTCGCCATAGATCACCAATGCGGTGGTCAGGCCGGCATTGATCAGCGGGCCGATGATGTCGGTGCCGCGCTCGCCCCGTTGCAGCACGAGGTCGGGCCGGGTTGCCGCGATGGCCTCGACATTCGGCATGAAGGCGGTCGCGCCCGGCATGACGAAGTTGGTCTCGACCTGGGCGATCCCGGGGAAGATGCGCGCAAGCAGGCTCTCGCGCGCAATCGCGCGCACGATCGGATGCATGCCGAGCAGCCGCTTGGGCGAACGGTCCAGCGCCATCAAGGTCGGCGCGGCCGGGATCGGCAAAGCGATGATGCGCGAGGCCGGGGCGCTCAGCGAGATCGGCCGGCCGGCGAGATCCTCGAAGGCGACGGGCTGGGCCTCGGCCAGCCCCGCCGACAGTCCGGCAAGCAGCGCCCCGAGGACGAGCCCGCGCATCAGAAGCCGAGCCGCGCCGTCAATACGGCCTGGAAAGGCTCGCCGACCGCGACATTGAGATTATTGACCGCGGAGGGGTAGTAGACCTTGTCGAACAGGTTCTTGACGTTGAGCTGCAGGTCGAGTGGGTGGCCGTTGAGCTTGGTCTCATAGGACACGAAGAGATCGGCGACGGTGTATTCCGGCAGGTAGAACGAGTTTGCCGCGTCGCCCGGGCGACGGCCGACATAGCGCGCGCCGGCGCCGGCGCGCAGCCGCCCCGGCCCAATCTGGCCGAAATCATAGGTCAGGAACAGGGCGCCACTGTTGCGCGCCACGTTGGGCAGGCTGGAGCCCGGCGCCAGCGTCGGATCATCCGAGACCTTGAGGTCCGTATAGGCATAGTTGGCGGCGATCGAGAGCTGCTCGGTCAGATTGCCGGCGAGCTCGAACTCGGCGCCGCGCGAGCGCACCCGCCCGGCGGTCCGCGCGATCGTCGTGCCGCCCACCGTCTCGGTGTAGAGCACGTTGCGCTTGTCGATGTCGAAGATCGCCGCCGTGGCGGTCAGGCCGAAAGGCAGCTCCGCCTTGGCGCCGACTTCGTAAGACTTGCCCTCCTCAGGCGGCAAGGCGCCGATCGCCTGCGAGATCGAGGAGTTCGGCTTGAAGGATTCGGTGTAGCTCGCATAGACCGAGACCGCCGGGGTGAGCTTGTAGAGGATGCCGGCGCGCGGGATCACCTTGTTGCCGCTGATGTCGGTATTGACTAGGAACGGCCGGCCGCGCCCGGCATATTGGTCGAAGGCCTGGATGCGCGCACCGCCGACGAGGCTGAGCTGATCGGTCAGCCACAGCGTGTCCTGGATATAGGCCGAGGCCGTCTCCAAGCACTCGGTCTGGTCGCTGTCCGAGGCGACGACGCTCCGGCTTGCGGCCAGCCGCCCGTGCACCGGGCGGTAGATGTTGAACCCGGTCGCGTTGGCGCTGCGGATCAGGTCGGTGCGAATGACCTTGCTGTAGTCGTAGGAGGCGCCGATCAGGAATTCATTGGTGAAGCCGAACAGTTTCTCGCGCCCGGTCAGATCGACGCGCAGGGCGTGGACGTCGAAATTGGAATCCTGGGTCGCGTCGGCGCGGCGGGTCACGGCCCCTGTCGCGGAATTATAGGCGATCACCCGCGCCTGATTGTCGTTGTACCAGTTGTGGCTGTAGGCGTAATGCGCCTTCAGGGACCAGTTCGCGTTGAAGCGGTGGTCGATCTCGATTCCGGCGAGCTGGTTCTCGCCCTCGGTGACGTTGTAGCGCTCGTCGAAGCGGTGGCGCGACGAGACGCGCACGGGCCGCCCCGTAGCGGTATCGAAGATCGTGCCGCGGTCGAACGGCACCTTGTACTGCGAATATTGCGCATAGACGCGGATCGTCGTGTCGGGCCCGAAATAGGTCAGCGAGGGCGCCAGCATGCGCGTGCGGTTCATGCCGTATTCGCGCCAATAGTCGCTGGTCTGGACATCGCCGATCAGGCGATAGGCGAAGCCGCTCTGGCCGATCGGCCCGGTCATGTCGACGGTCGTGCCGCCGCCATTCTTGCCGCCGCCGAAGCTGCTCATCCGCGTCTCGATGGTGTTGCGCGCGGTCAGCTCCGGCTTCTTGGTGATGATGTTGACGATGCCGCCGGGGTCGACGATGCCGAAGAGCAGCGTCGCGGGGCCTTTCAGCACCTCGACGCGCTCGGCCGTGGCGTCGAAAGCGCGCGGGGAGGCGACACGGAGACCGTCGCGCATGATCGAGCCGTCGCGATTGTCGCCGAAGCCGCGCTTGGCGAAGGCGTCCTGCGTGCCGCCAAGCGTATTGGCCTGGACGACGCCGGCGACATTGGCGAGCGCGTCATCGAGGCTGCGCGCCGCCTGATCGCGCAGCACCTGCGGCGACACCACCGTCACGGATTGCGGGATATCGACGAGCGGCTTCTCCGCGCCACCCGCGACCGAGGAACGCAAGGGTTGGTAGCCGCGCGCTGCGCTCTCGCCCTGAACCCTGATCTCGTCGAGCACGACGGTGTCGGCCGCAGCCTGCGTCTGTGCGCCTGCTGCCACGGGCCAGGCGCAGGCAAGCGATGTCATCGCAAGGAAGGGGCGGCGCAGGCTGGTCATCGTAACACTCGCAGCAGAGTTTCCGGCGCGGGCGCCAGTTCAGGCTGCGTGTTAATCGTAGTGGATGTGCGGTGCAATATTGAGTTAGTAGATTATAATTATACTAAATTGAAATATTTGCGAGCCCCGGCCGGAATTATACTCAAAGAGCTCAGTGTCTCTCTCGGAAACAAGGCGAGACAATGATCGATCTGTGCCTCGTCAAATGCGAGGCCGAGCCTGGCCATGCCGGCGTTTCAGCATGCGTCATCGCTGGCGTGCAACGCTGCTGACTCGATGGCTGATGCGGCAAGCGCAGTGAGACCGATTAGCCCCATCAACACTAAGGCGATACCGGGTCTGCCGCTGCTTTAGCCGTCAGCCGCCAGCCGTCTCCTTGGCCATCGCCTTGTCGAGAATGCTGACGGTTTCCTCCAGGCTTTCCTTCACGCCCAGCATGAAGTCCTTGCGAAAGCCGATGATCGTGTCAGGCGGTTCGCCCTTGAAGGCGTAGACGACGCTGACTTGCGCAGGGTTGACGTAGACGGGCTTTCCATCGGCAGGCGATGTGAACTTGCAGAGCTTTGGCATGGGCTTCTCCCCGGCGCGATTCGGCGGAGGCAGCTATACGACAGGCAGTCCCTGCAACGGAAACGTCCGGACCTCGCGCGCAGCAGGCGCTCCGAAAAGCGCTAGTCAGTCTGGAGCGGACTGCCGGTTGCGTTGCCCGTCATGACAGCCGCCGATCGCGAATATCGAGGATGCGCTGACAGATCAGCGAGTGATCGGCGAGCAGTTGCTGGAGGGGGCCTATCGGCCGGAAGGCGCGCATGTCCTGGTCTTCCTCCCCCGCCTCGATCCAGTTCGCGATCGCCTCATCGGCAACCGCGATCTGATTCTCGGACGGATCGCCGCCAGGCTGCTCGCCCGCCTCCTCGGCGATCCGCAGGGCGATCTTTCGCCGAAGCTCCTGTTCGAGGGCCAGAAGCGGATCGAGTTCGTCAGTGTATGCCATTACGCCATCATCCTAACCTCATGAGCCCGCTAGCTGATATCCCATACAGCCGTCGAGGGCATCGGTAGCCGTCGCGCCGGAGCCAGCTCGTCACAGCATCCTAATATGCGGTGGCAACTGCCTCTGTGTGGCCTATGGCGGGCGGCTGGCGGATGCAGAAGAATGGACGGCGAGCGGAGGCAGAGATGCCCAAAGTCCGCTGCCCGGGCCCGCCTTCTCTAGAATCTATCTAAATCATTGTTGTTGTGAGAGAATTCTGCATTGTCTAAGCGATGCGGACTCTCCGCGTGCCATGTGCGCGAGATCGTTGTTCAACCGCGTCGGTGAGCGTAGCGGGGCCGGCGCGATCTCGCTCACCGTTCCGATCAGGTTCAGTCGATGAAGCCGTTGTTCAAGACCGCCTCCAGCCTTGCCGAGACCGTTTCTTCGGATCGTGCAGGTTCCTGGCTGGCCTCCGCCGGCGAAGAGGCCCTGTTCGCACTCGATGCGGTCTCCTTCTCGATTCCGGGGCGCGTGCTTCTGGAGCCGTTGACCCTGACGCTGCCGGCCCGGCGCGTGGTCGGGCTGATCGGCCATAACGGCTCGGGCAAATCGACATTGCTCAAGATTCTTGCCCGCCAGCAGCCGGCGAGCAGCGGCACGGTCCGCTTCGAAGGCAAGGCGCTTGGCGACTGGGGCGACCGGCTCTTCGCCCGCAAGGTGGCATACCTGCCGCAGCAGACGCCGCCGGCCTCCGGCATGCTGGTCAGGGAACTTGTCGCACTCGGTCGCTACCCCTGGCACGGCGCGCTCGGGCGCTTCGGGACTGTCGATCGCGAGAAGGTCACTGAGGCGATGGCGCTGACCGATGTCGAGGCTTTTGCCGACCGTCTCGTCGACACGCTGTCAGGCGGCGAGCGCCAGCGCGTCTGGCTTGCGATGCTGGTGGCGCAAGACGCCGAGTGCCTGCTGCTCGACGAGCCGATCTCGGCGCTCGACGTTTCCCATCAGGTCGAAGTGCTCTCGCTGGTGCATCGCCTGTCCAGCGAGCGCGGGCTCGGCGTCGTCGTCGTGCTGCACGACGTCAACATGGCCGCGCGCTTTTGCGATGAGATCATTGCCCTGCATTCGGGAAGGCTGATCGCGCGGGGGGCGCCCGACGACATCCTCACGCCTGGACAACTCGAGGCCATTTACGGCGTGCGCATGGGCGTGATGCCTCATCCCGAGACGGCACGTCCGCTCGCCTTCGTCTGCTGAACTCAACCCAACGCCCACTTTACAAGAGCCAGACCATGTCCCGCGAACGTCGCCGCCTTCCGCTGATCCTCTCTATCGGCCTCACCATAGTTGCGATCGGCGTTTTCCTGCCCCGTTGGGCATCCGCGCAGGATGCTCCCGTCAGCGACGTAACGGAGGAAGCCCCCGCGGCTAAGCCCGAGGCTGCCAGGCGAGTTGCGCAGCCAAAGCCCGCTCCCAAGCCGGTCGCGGTCAGGCCGCCGGCGCGTCCGGCCCCGGCAACGACGCAGGCCCAAGCTCAACCGCAAGTGCCGTCCGTAAGCCAGCCCGCATCCGGGCCGGCGACACTTCCCAACGGCGCCAGCGCCATCAATGAGAGCTATGGCGACTGGACGGTCGATTGCCGCGTCACCGAGGGCCAGAAGCTCTGCGTGCTCGCCCAATCGCAGGGCAATAGTCAGAACAATCAACGCCTCTTCGCGATCGAGCTTCGCACGCCGAGGGACGGCCGCGCCGACGGCACCATCCTGATGCCGTTTGGATTGAAGCTCGAAAACGGCGCGATCCTGCGGCTCGACGACAAGGATCTCGGCCAGGGTCTACGCTTCTCGACCTGCATTCCCGCGGGCTGCCTGCTTCCGGTGTCGTTTCCGACCGTCGCCACCGAAGCGATGAAGACCGGCAAGACCTTGACCGCGGCTGCGCTGAACCTCTCCAGCGGCGACCCTGTCGCCTTCAACATCTCGCTCAATGGCTTTGCGGCGGCGCTCGCCCGCATCGGACAGCTCGGCGGATAGCCGCTCTGGCCGCCCGAGCTTGTCGAAAGCGTTCATCCGCGCCTCACTCCCAGCTCAGCGCGCCGCCATTCTGGTATTCGATCACGCGGGTCTCGAAGAAGTTCTTCTCCTTCCTGAGATCCATCGCCTCGCTCATCCAGGGGAACGGGTTCTCGGTCTCGGCGAAGACGGGAGCGAGCCCGAGCTGGGCGCCGCGGCGGTTGGCGATGAAGTGCATGTACTGCTCGCAGGAGGCGGCATTCAGCCCGAGGAAGCCGCGCGGCATCGTGTCCCTGCCATAGGCGGCTTCGAGCTCGGCTGTATCGCGCACCATGCCGCGCAATTCGTCCTGGAACGCTTTCGTCCAGAGCTGCGGGTTCTCGATCTTGATCTGGTTGATCACGTCGATGCCGAAGTTCAGGTGAATGCTCTCGTCGCGCAGGATGTATTGATACTGCTCGGCAATGCCGACCATCTTGTTGCGCCGGCCGAGCGAGAGGATCTGGGCGAAGCCGGTATAGAACCACATCCCCTCGAAGATCACATAGAAGGCGACGAGATCGCGCAGGAAGGACTGGTCGGCCTCGGGCGTGCCGGTCTCGAAATCGGGATCGTCGAGATGCTGGGTGTGCTTCAGCGCCCAGGCCGCCTTGTCGGTGATCGAAGGCACCTCACGGTACATGTTGAAGAGCTCGCCTTCGTCGAGGCCGAGGCTCTCGACGATGTATTGGAAGGTGTGCGTGTGCACCGCCTCCTCAAAAGCCTGGCGCAGCAGATATTGCCGGCATTCCGGATTGGTCAGGTGGCGGTAGATCGCCAGCACGATATTGTTGGCAACGAGACTTTCGGAGGCCGCGAAGAAGCCGAGATTGCGCTTGATCGCGCGGCGCTCGTCCTCGGTCAGCCCGTCCCTCGACTTCCACAGCGCGATATCGGCCTGCATCGAGACCTCGGTCGGCATCCAGTGGTTGTTGCAGCCGGCGAGGTACTTCTCCCAGGCCCATTTGTATTTGAGCGGCAGCAGCTGGTTCACATCGGCGCGGCAGTTGATCATCCGCTTCTCGTCGACAGAGACGCGGCCGCCGGTACGGTCGATCTCGCCCAGGCCGGTGGCGTCGGCCGCCGGAGCTGGATCGGGTAGGATGGCGGGATTGGCCGGCGTTGCCGGCTTGGGGTCGGACCAGTCGAGCATGGGTGGGTTCCGTTCAACAGAAGTGAGAGGCTGGCCACAGCCTCCCGTCATGCTCGCCCTTGTGGCGAGCATCCACGTTTTGAACGCCGCCCGCGAAGGACGAAGACGTGGATGGTCGGGACAAGCCCGACCATGACGAGGGAGCGACCGCGCGACAAAGCGGGAAGGCGCCTTACTGGCAGGCTTCGCAGGTCGGATCGTCGATCGAGCAGGCGTTCGGCAGGGCCATGCCGTTCGCGAGCGGGATGTCGACCAGGATCGGTTTGGCCGCGACCGGCGCGCTCGACGACACCGCGTTGAGCTTACCGTCGGTGCCCTTCAGCGTCGATTTCTCGACATGGGTCGCCGACAGCGCGCGCAGGTAATAGGTCGTCTTCAGGCCGAGCCGCCAGGCGAGACGATAGGCCTCGTCGAGCTTCCGGCCCGAGGGCTGGGCCATGTAGAGGTTGAGCGACTGGCCCTGGTCGATCCATTTCTGCCGGCGCGCCGCGGCGCGGATCAGCCAGCTCGTCTCGATCTCGAAGGAGGTGGCGTAAAGCGCCTTGAGATCGTCGGGCACGCGGTCGATCCCGCTGACCTTACCGTCATAATATTTGAGGTCGGAGACCATGACCTCGTCCCAGAGCCCGCGCGCCTTGAGGTCATGGACCAGCCCGGCATTCACCACGGTGAAGTCGCCCGACATGTTGGCCTTGACGTAGAGCTGGCTGTAGGACGGCTCGATCGATTGCGAGACGCCGACGATGTTGGAGATCGTCGCTGTCGGCGCGATCGCCATCGTGTTCGAGTTGCGCATGCCGGTCGTGACGACGCGCTGGCGCAGCCCCTCCCAGTCCAGCGTCGAGGAGCGATCGAGCTCGACATCGCCGTCGCGCGCTTCGCTCAGGATATCGAGCGAGTCGATCGGCAGGATGCCCTTCGACCAGAGCGAGCCCTCGAAGCTCGGATAACGCCCGCGCTCGGCGGCGAGATCGACCGAGGCCGAGATTGCAAACCAGCTGATCGCTTCCATCGAAGTGTCGGCAAAGGCGATCGCGCCTTCGGAGGCTGCCGGCAGCCGAAGCGCCTGAAGCGCATCCTGGAAACCCATGATGCCGAGCCCGACCGGGCGATGACGCAGGTTGGAGCGGCGCGCTTCCGGGATCGTGTAGAAATTGATGTCGATGACGTTGTCGAGCATGCGCATCGCAGTGCCGACTGTGCGCGCCAGACGCAGCTGGTCGAGCCCCTCCGCCGTGACATGGGCGGCGAGGTTGACCGAGCCGAGATTGCAGACCGCGACTTCGTCGGCCGAGGTGTTGAGCGTGATCTCGGTGCAGAGGTTCGAGGAATGCACCACGCCGGCATGTTGCTGCGGCGAGCGCAGGTTGCAGGCATCCTTGAAGGTGACCCAAGGGTGCCCGGTCTCGAACAGCATGGTCAGCATCTTGCGCCAGAGGTCGAGCGCGGCCACGCGCTTGAACACCTTGATCTCGCCGCGCTCGGCCTTGGCCTCATAGGTCTCATAGGCTGCCTTGAACGGTTTGCCGTAGAGATCGTGCAGGTCCGGAACTTCGTCGGGCGAGAACAGGGTCCATTGTCTGCCAGCCTCGACGCGCTGCATGAACAGATCGGGAATCCAGTTCGCCGTATTCATGTCATGGGTGCGGCGGCGGTCGTCGCCGGTGTTCTTGCGAAGGTCCAGGAACTCCTCGATATCGACATGCCAGGTCTCGAGATAGGCGCAGACCGCGCCCTTGCGCTTGCCGCCCTGGTTGACCGCGATGGCCGTGTCGTTGGCGACCTTCAGGAACGGCACAATGCCCTGGCTCTCGCCATTGGTGCCCTTGATATGGGCGCCGAGGCCGCGCACCGGCGTCCAGTCATTGCCGAGCCCGCCGGAATATTTGGCGAGCAGCGCATTGTCCTTCACCGCCTTGAAGATGCCGTCGAGATCGTCGGCGATCGTCGTGAGGAAGCAGGAAGAGAGCTGCGGCCTCAGCGTCCCGGCGTTGAACAGGGTCGGTGTCGAGGCCATGAAATCGAAGGAGGAGAGCAGGTCGTAGAATTCGATCGCCCGCGCCTCGCGGTCGATCTCGCGGATGGCAAGGCCCATCGCGACGCGCATGAAGAAGGCCTGCGGCAGCTCGAAGCGGCGGCCAGCGACATGCAGGAAATAGCGGTCGTAGAGCGTCTGGAAGCCGAGATAGTCGAATTGCAGGTCGCGCTCCGGTTTGATGGCGGCGGCGAGCCGGTCGAGATCGAAGCGGGCAAGCTCAGGGTCGAGCAATTCATTAGCGATGCCGGTCCGCACATAGGCGTGGAGATACTCGCCATAACGCTCTGCCATCTCGGCTTGCGTCGCCTGCTCCGGCCGGCCATGGACGAAGCTCAGCGCCTCGCGCCGCAGCTTGTCGAGCAGGAGCCTGGCCGAGACCTTGGCGTAGTTCGGCTCGGTCTCGACCAGCGTCCGCGCCGCCAGGATCGGCGCCTGGGCCAGTTCGTCGAGCGAGATGCCGTCATAGAGGTTGCGCCGCGCTTCGGTCAGGACAGCCTCGGCCGAGACGCCGTCGAGCCCGGCGCAGGCCTCGCGGATCACCGTCGCGAGGCGCAGCGCGCCGAGCGGCACCAGCGCGCCATCGGCGCCCTTCATCCGCAGCACCGGCATTGCGGCGACCGAAGGCTTCGCCTCTGCCTTGGCTCTGGCCCGCTCCTGCGCGCGTTCCTCGCGATAGAGCACATAGGCACGGGCGACCTTGTGGTGCTCGCTGCGCATCAGCGCGAGCTCGACCTGGTCCTGCACGTCCTCGATATGGGAGGTCCGGCCGGCATCGGCGCGGCGGATCAGGCTGGCGACGATCTGCCCGGTCAGCTCGGCAACGACATCATGGATGCGGCGCGAGGCGGCGGCATTGCTGCCCTCGACCGCCAGGAACGCCTTGGTCAGTGCGACCGTGATCTTCGAGGCATCGAAGGGCGTGACGCCGCCATTGCGGCGAATGATCTGATAGCCCGGCTCGGATGTCGGTCGCGCCTCGACGCCAGGTGAGGTGGCTTGACCAGGTGACATGGCTGGATTGACGAGGGCAGGGCGGGTGGTCTCAGTTGCGAGGGACATCGGCTTTCAAACCCCAAATTGCTGGGGGCAAAGGCGAAAGCGGAGTCGCAATGCGGGCGTCACGGCGAAAACGCCAGCGGACGCTGCCAAGCGATCCACCGGGACACCCCGCCCGAGGAACTTCATGTCGTCGCGGCAGGTCTCCTGGCTCGCGGGTCGTCGCTCTTGTCCGTCTTCCCAAGGCCTTGCGGCCTCAGTGACATAGGCTGGACTTAAGAACTCGCCGCTGACAGTTGCGGGGGCAGCGCCGGCTTCACACCGGCTTCCCTCTTAGCTCTCGATCTTGCGATTCGAGAGACCGTGACAACCACATCTAGTAGCGGGCGCCATGGAGGTGTCAATGGCTTGTCTTGAGCGCTTGCGAACGCTGTGAACAGCGGGGACAGCCAGCCCAGCTGTGGCCGTGTCGTGCAGACGCACAAGACGGGGTCGTTTGCGGGAGGGGTGGAATCCTATGCCAAGGTTTTCGCCACCGATATTCTCCGGTGAGGTCGATGCGCTCTCATTGCCAGCAGCGAGACATGGGTCAGCAGATCGGGCGATAGCAGCTTTCCCTCACGCTTCTGGATGGTAACGACGTCGCCAAGCTTCGCGGTGTTCCAGAAGATGATGATGGCCGCGGGCAGGTTCATTCCGGCGATTCACGTTGATGCATGGTTGTCGGAGAACAGAAAAATCCTATATTTGTTATCGAAGTGCAGCAAATTCCGTCACCCAGGCGATCAGCCTGGCACTCAGCAACGTGACGCGGATTGCATAGGACAAGGCTAGTCCGTCCGGCACTGTTCCAGCCAAACATCGATAAATTTTGGAGGATGAGAATGATCTCAGCCGGATATTGCCGACTTATGTCCCGTTACAACACTTGGCAGAATGCCTCGTTGGTAACTGCCGCCGATGGGCTCACCAATGAGGATCGTTGGAAGGATCGAGGTGCTTTCTTCCAATCGATCGCAGCTACATTAAACCATCTTTATTGGGCGGATGCCCTGATACTGGAGCGATTGAAGGGGAACGAGCGTCCAGAAGAAACCATCAAGCACTCTCTCACAAGTCCATCAGATTGGAGTGATTTCAAAGCGCTCCGTTTGCAAAGGAACGTGGAAATCGAAGAGTGGTCCGCGAGATTGCTCGACGCGGACCTGCGCGGGATGCTCGTCTGGTATCCCGGGGATGGCTCTACGCGGATCGAGAAGTCAAAAGCGCTCTGTGTTGTACAGCTCTTCAACCACCAGACACACCATCGGGGTCAGGTCCACGCAATGCTGACAGCAGCGGGCGCGAAACCGGAGCCGACTGATCTTAACATGCTGGAATACTGAGTTGGGCACGTTCCTCACGCGGAAAGATGCGGGCTGCGCGCATAGAATTCGGACGCCCTTAGCGTAGGATTTCGCCCCCTCCCGCAAACGCCCCCACGACAGATGATCGGCTCGTCCAACGATGAAGCCCTCTGCGCCTCGATCATCCCGGCAACCACGTCTCGATCACGGATTTGAACCACACCAGATTGGGACCACGACAGGCTTGGACCACGACAGGCTTGGACCACAGAAGAATCGCGGCGCAAAAGCACTATGGCGGCGCTGCTCACATCGCCTTGCCGCATGTTATGCCTGAGAGCCCGCTTTGGGATGCGGGCTTGGACATGAGGACCGAATGCGCAAAATTCTGATCATCGGGATCGGGGCCGGCAATCCCGACTACGTCACGGTCCAGGCGATCAATGCCCTCAACCAGGTCGATGTCTTCTTCATCCCAGACAAGGGTACGGACAAGGCGGCGCTGCAGCGATTGCGCAAGGACATCTGTGAGCGCTTCATCGAGGGCTCTGACTATCGCATGGTCCCGGTGCCGATTCCAACGCGTGCCGCTGCAGGACAAGATTACCGCGGCAGCGTCGATCAGTGGCATGAGCAGCTGGCGGACGACTATGAGAGCCTCATCATGGAGGAACTCGGGGAGGGCGAATGCGGTGGCCTCCTCGTCTGGGGCGACCCCGCGCTCTATGACAGCACATTGCGAATCATCGACCATATCCAGGCCAAGGGATATGCGCTGGAGTACGATGTCATCCCCGGCATCAGCAGTGTGCAGGCACTGGCGGCCCGGCATCGCGTCGCGCTCAATCGCATCGGCCAACCGGTGCTGATCACGACCGGGCGCAAACTCTCTGAGGGATTTCCCGACAATCTCGACAGCGTGGTCGTCATGCTCGACGGCGACCAGGCCTTCAAGCGTATCGAGGCGGATGATCTCGATATCTATTGGGGCGCCTATCTCGGCACCGAGGACGAGATCCTGGTGGCTGGAAAGCTCTCTGAGGTGGCGGGCGATATCGAGCGGATTCGACGGCAAGCCCGCGAGGACAAGGGCTGGATCATGGATACCTATCTGCTCCGCAAGGGCGGCAAGAGCTGATCGAGTCAATCTTGCATAGAGACATAAGGATGTCTTTATGTCTTGGCTTGACCGCATCTGGCTGTTGCCCCATAGTCGCCTCGTCGTGGTTCTCTGGGCCCCATTGCAGGGGTGCCAGAGCTAAGAGGGAATCCGGTGAGGCGTTAAGCCCAATGCCGGAGCTGCCCCCGCAACTGTGAGCGGCGAGCCGCTGTCCATTCGTGTCACTGAGACCGCCAAGGTCTCGGGAAGGCCGGACAGCAGCCCTGACCCGTGAGCCAGGAGACCTGCCTCGACAACATGAACGTCCTCGGGCGGGGTGTCCCGGTGGTGCGGTTGCGATTCCGCGCCGGCTCTCCGCTGCGGGGACGCATACGTATCCGCTATGGCCTTTTGCCCCCAACTTATGGGGTTAAGCCGTTGTCTACTTTCTCACTTCCTGCACTTCCTGTCGCCACATTGGGTACGCCGCGGATCGGTCCGCGCCGTGAACTCAAGCTCGCTCTCGAAAGCTTCTGGTCGGGCAAATCCGACGAGACCGCGCTCCTCGAGACCTCTGCCGCCTTGCGCGCCGCCAACTGGGCGCGTCAGAAGGCGCTTGGCGTCACGATCATCCCATCGAACGACTTCTCGCTCTACGATCAGGTGCTGGACACCAGCGCCATGGTCGGCGCGATTCCGGCGATCTATGGCTGGAAAGGCGGGCCGGTCTCGCTGGATGCGTATTTCGCCATGGCGCGCGGCTCGCAGGGCGAGACCGAGCGGCATACCTCCTGCGGCCACGCCCATCACGACCATGACCATTCCCACGGCGCTCCGGCGCAGGAAATGACCAAGTGGTTCGACACCAACTACCATTACATGGTGCCTGAATTCGCGACCGGACAGCGTTTCGAACTCTCCTCGCTCAAGGCCGTCGATGAGTATCGCGAGGCCAGGGCGCTCGGCTACGAGACCCGGCCGGTGCTGCTCGGGCCGGTGACCTATCTCAAGCTCGGCAAGAGCAAGGACGCGACGCTCAATCCGCTCTCCCTTCTGGGCGAATTGCTGCCGGTCTATATCGACGTGCTGCGCCGGCTCGCCGCGAATGGGGCGGAATGGGTGCAGATCGACGAACCCTGTCTCGTGCTCGATCTCGATGCCGCCGCCCGCGAGGCGTTGCGCCGGAGCTATGCGACGATCGCCCATGCGCTGCCGCCGCTGAAGATCATGCTGACGACCTATTTCGGCGGGCTCGGCGACAATCTCGATACGGCGCTGTCGCTTCCGGTCGCCGGGCTGCACCTGGACCTGATCCGCGCCCCGCGCCAGCTCGACGACGTCCTGGCGAAGGCGCCGCAGGGGCTCGTCCTGTCGCTCGGCGTCATCGATGGCCGCAATATCTGGCGCGCCGACCTGCCGGCCCTGCTCGACCGGCTCGAACCTGTCGTTGCGAAGCGCGGCACGGACCATGTCCAGATCGCGTCATCCTGCTCGCTCCTCCACACGCCGATCGATCTCGAATTGGAGCCCGATCTCGATCCCGACCTGAAGACCTGGCTGTCCTTCTCCATTCAGAAGATGGGCGAACTCGCCACGCTCGGCCGGGCGCTCAGCGCTGGTCGAGCTTCCGTCAGGGACGCGCTTGCGGCCTCAGGCCAGGCCGCAACGGCCCGCAAAGCCTCGCCGAAGGTGCATGATGCGGCGGTTGCCGCACGCATCGCCGCCGTGACAGCCGGAATGGCCGACCGCAAAAGCGCCTTTGCAGCCCGTGCGAAGATCCAGCGCCCGCGCTTCAACCTGCCTGCCTTCCCGACGACGACGATCGGCTCGTTCCCGCAGACGGCCGAGGTCCGCAAGGCCCGTTCGGCCCATGCCAAGGGCGCGCTCAGCGATGCCGATTACGAGCAGTTCCTGCGCGAGGAGACCAAGCGGACCATCCGCTGGCAGGAGGAGATCGGTCTCGACGTGCTCGTCCACGGCGAATTCGAGCGCAACGACATGGTGCAGTATTTCGGCGAGCAGTTGGCCGGTTTCGCCTTCACCAAGCATGGCTGGGTGCAGAGCTACGGCTCGCGCTGCGTCCGCCCGCCGATCCTGTTCGGCGACGTCTCGCGGCCGACGCCGATGACGGTCGGCTGGTGGACATATTCCCAGTCGCTGACGACGAAGCCGATGAAGGGCATGCTGACCGGCCCGGTGACCATCCTGAACTGGTCCTTCGTCCGCGACGACATCCCGCGCAGCGCCGCCTGCCGGCAGATCGCGCTGGCGATCCGGGACGAGGTCGCCGACCTTGAAAAAGCCGGCGCCAGGATGATCCAGATCGACGAGGCCGCCCTACGCGAAGGCCTGCCGCTTCGGAAGGGCGAGTGGAAGGGCTATCTCGACTGGGCCGTGGGTAGCTTCAGGCTTTGCGCCTCGGGTGTTTCCGACGAAACGCAGGTCCATACCCATATGTGCTATTCGGAGTTCAACGACATCATCGACGCGATCGGTGCCATGGATGCCGACGTCATCTCGATCGAGACCTCGCGCTCGAAGATGGAGCTCCTGGATGCGTTCCGAACCTACAAATATCCGAACGAGATCGGTCCCGGCGTCTACGACATCCATTCGCCGCGCGTGCCGGAGGTTGGGGAGATGACCGATTTGCTCGGGCTTGCCCGGCAACGCCTGGCGGATGGGCAGCTCTGGATCAATCCGGATTGCGGGCTGAAGACCCGCAAATGGGAAGAGGTCCGGCCAGCGCTCGTCAACATGGTCGAGGCCGCGCGGGCCATTCGCGCAGCCGCTCGATAAGCACCTGAATCATGTTGCGGCCGCGCTCGGCGCGGCCGCAACATCGGATTGTCGGATATGGCTGGAAGGCCCAGGCTCAGATGCCCCTCGGCATGTTGCGCCTTGCCTTCTATCTGGAACGCGCAGGGCCGATTCGGGCGTTGCGCCGCCTATCCAATCAGAAGCCACGCTGCAGATGCCGCTTTCGATCCAGACCATACTGAGCTCACGGCAGCCATTCGTGCTGCTGGAGGATCGTCTCGCCGGATCGGCCCCAGCGCGGCTTTATTGCGATCCGGTCGAGATCGTCTCCTGTGTTCATGGCGACGACGTTCCGGCCGCGTTGCGTAGGATCGAGGACGGCCTGGCGCGTGGGCTCCATGCCGCCGGCTTCCTGGCTTACGAGCTGGGTTATGCCTTCGAGCCTCGGCTCGTGGCGTCGATGCCCTCGAACCGCGCATTGCCCCTGCTGTGGTTCGGGCTGTTCCGCGAGCCGTTGGAGGTCGCGCCGGTTGAACTCGACCGGCACTTCGCGGGTCTGGCTCCGCCGCTGCCGCTCGGTCTGGTTCAGCCAGGGCTCGACGCTTCCGCGCATGCCGCCAGGCTCGGGCGCGTGCTCGACTATCTGCAAGCCGGTGACGCCTATCAGATCAATCTGACCTTCCCGGTCGACTTCCGCTACGATGGCGAGCCGCTCGCGCTTTATGCCGCGTTGCGAGCCAGTCAGCCGGTATCGCATGGGGGGATCGTCGCCTTTGAAGACGCCACGATCCTGTCGGTCTCGCCGGAGCTCTTCCTGGAGGTGGAATCCGGTCGGGCGACGACGCGCCCGATGAAGGGAACTGCGTCGCGTCTCGGCGAACCCGTGGCCGATCGGGTCGCCATGACGGCGCTGCAGGCCGACCCGAAGCAACGCGCTGAAAACCTCATGATCGTCGACCTGTTGCGCAACGATCTGGGGCGGATCAGCGTGCTGGGTTCGGTCGCGGTGCCGAGCCTCTTCAAGGTCGAAACCTACCCCACATTCCACACGCTGACATCGACCGTGACATCCAGCTTGCAGCCCGGCCTTTCGCTCGAAGAGCTCATGCGGGCGGCCTTCCCGTGCGGCTCGATCACCGGTGCACCCAAGCTGCGGGCGATGCAGATCATCCGCGAGATCGAGGACGGTCCGCGGGATGTCTATACCGGAGCGATCGGCGCAATCGCTCCCAATGGCGATCTGCGCTTCAACGTCGCCATTCGCACCGCGGCGATCTTTCCCGATGGGGCAGGGCGCTATGGTGTCGGCGGTGGCATCGTGGCGGATTCAGAGGCCGCGAGCGAATACACTGAGGCCTTGCTCAAGGCCCGCGTCCTGACCGATCTCGCCGAGGATTACGGCCTGATCGAAACATTGCGCTGGTCATCGGAAACGGGTTTCGCACGCCTGCAATTGCATCTCGACCGCCTCGACCGTTCGGCAAGCGCGCTTGGCTTCCATTTCGACCGCCACGATGCGCAAGCCAGGCTCGACAGCCTGGCGGCAACCTTCGACACGCAAGACGATCGGCGCATCCGCCTCGAACTGCGCCGCGACGGGGTTCTCGATGTCGCCGCACCGGTGTTGGCGGAGGAGCCGGAGCGACGGCTCGGCGTCATCGTCGCAGCCGACAGGACCGACGCCGCCGATCCCTTCCTACGGCACAAGACGACGCGCCGCCGGCTCTTTGAGGCCGCCTACGCGGCGGCGCTCATGCAGGGAGCCGATGAGGCGATCTTCCTGAACCGCGCCGGCTTCGTGACGGAATCGGCGCGCAGCACCATCTTTGTCGAGCGGGGCGGGATCCTGCTGACGCCGCCGCTGAGCGATGGCGTCTTGCCGGGCGTGCTACGCCAAAGCCTGATCGAAAGCGGCGAAGCCATTGAGCAACAACTCGTATTTGATGATCTTGCGCGCGCGGAGCGCTGGTTCCTGGGCAACAGCTTGCGCGGACTGAGACATGCTCAACTCGGGAACCTATAGCGACGCTTTGGGAGAAGCCGGAGATCGCGGGCGAGGATGAATTGGAACAGGCCTGACCGGCGGGGGGTTACAGTCTTGCTCGCGCCGATCGACGCGTTTCCTGCCGTGGCTGCATATGTCCGGCACGGCTTCATGATCGACCAAAACTCAGCAAGGAGAAGCTCGCGATGAAAGACAGCGTCAAGGAGAACATGGAGGTCATCGGGGCCGACGGTGTGCGTGTCGGGACGGTCGATCACTTCGAGGGCGGCCGCATCAAGCTCAAGATGAGCGACAGCTACGGGAAGCACGAGGGCCATCATCATTACATCGAGGCCGGCTTCGTGGCTGGCGTCGAGGGGAACAAGGTTCGCCTCTCCGCGAATGCGGATGTCGCCGTGACCCTGGAGGAGGAAAAATCCGGACGGCCCGTGGTCCTCTGATGCCTCTCGAGGCGGTCGCATCGGCTGCCTCGATAAGGCTTCGTGCTGACGACCCGCAGCAGCGATTTCGAACTCCATATTGGTCAGGACATCTCGATCGGCTATCCGGGCCGCTCCAGCACGATGGTTGAGCTCTATCTGTGGGAATCGTATACGTTTCCGATGCTGACGTCAGAAGCCGCTGTCGTCCTGGCGCCGGTGAGCCCATGACCGCTTCGTCCGCACATCATGTCGTCATCGTCGGGGCCGGCTTCGGCGGCCTCGAAGCGGCGCGCGATCTCGCAGGCGCGCCGGTGCGCATGACCGTCATCGACCGGCGTAATCATCACCTGTTCCAGCCTTTGCTCTACCAGGTGGCGGTTGCTTCGCTCGCGACATCGGAGATCGCCTGGCCGATCCGCTCTCTGCTGCACCGGTACAAGAACGTCACGACGCTGCTGGGGAGCGTCGTTGGCGTGAAGGTCCAAGAGAAGGAGGTTTTGCTGGACGGCGAGCCGCCGATCGCCTTCGACACCCTGATTCTGGCGACCGGCGCGCGCCATGCCTATTTCGGCCATGATGAATGGGAACCCTATGCGCCCGGCCTGAAGACCCTCGAGGATGCAACCAAAATCAGGCGTCGCATTCTGTCGGCCTTCGAGCAGGCCGAGTGGGAAACGGATGAGGCCCGGCGCGCCACATTCCTCACCTTCGTGATCATCGGCGCAGGTCCGACTGGCGTGGAGCTCGCCGGCACGATCGCCGAGCTCGCCCGAGATACGCTGCACGGCGATTTTCGCAATTTCGATACCCATAGCGCGCGTGTCGTCCTCATCGAAGCCGGCCCGCGCATCCTCGCCGGCTTCAGCGAGGATCTGTCGGCTTATGCCCACCAGGCGCTGATGCGTCTCGGGGTCGAGATCAAGCTCGGGCACGCTGTCTCAAAATGCGGCGAGGATGGTGTCGAGCTCGGCGAAGAGTTTCTCCCGGCAAAGACGATTTTGTGGGCCGCGGGCGTCGCGGCTTCGCCGGCGGCCGATTGGCTGAACGCGCCCGCTGACCGGGCCGGGCGGGTTCTCGTGGAGGGCGACCTCGCCCTCCCGGGACATCCGGACATCTTTGTGATCGGCGATACCGCCCATGTCGCAGCAGTGGATGGAAAGCTTGTTCCCGGCGTCGCGCCGGCGGCCAAACAGGGGGGCCGCTATGTCGCCGCGGTGATCAAGGCCCGGTTGAGCAACGGAAGCGTGCCGCCGCCATTCCATTACAAGAACGCCGGCAATCTCGCGACGATTGGAAAGCGCGCGGCCATCGTCGATTTCGGCTGGATCAAGCTGAAAGGGCGCCTGGCCTGGTGGATGTGGGGCATCGCTCACATCTTCTTCCTGATCGGACTGCGCAACCGTCTCACCGTCGCCTTGAGCTGGCTGTGGATCTATATCAGCGGGCAGCGCAGCGCCCGCCTCATCACGCAAGGCCAAGCGAAGAAAGGTGAGGCACCGAATTAGAGTACGACGACCTTACTTCTGGCGTTAAACTGGGGAGAGCAGGCGGATGGACGCTTCTAGCGATCGCCGGCGGCGATATTCATAAGCCGATCTCGGACGCCAAGCAGGGTTTCGCACAGGCTTTCCAGCTCGCTGACCGAGAAGCCGGCTGCGAGTTCGGGCAGGTGCGCTGCCAGCCGGTCGCGCAGCACGCCGTTGAAGCGGGCCTCGCCAGCCGGTGAAACCACCAGACCGTTCTCCTGCTCGAACGCCGCGTTCCAGGCCACTGCCTCCTCCTGGGCTAAACCCGCCGGCAGATCGAGTTTCAGTGTTCCCTCGCTCAATCGCACGGGATAGCCGCCCGGCAAGCCGTTCGGCCCCGGGACATGGCCGCGCCACTCCCGGCCTGCCGCCATGGCGAGCAGCATCGGCACGCCGCTGGCGCCGGAAATCTCGATGACCGGCTCGGGCGTCAACTGGATGTCGGCGAAGCGCGCGAAGGCATCACCGACCTCACGGCCGTCGATCCAGACGCGCGGCGGCGTTCCACCCCGTTGCGCCGGCGGGCGTCGCCAGGCCGCGAGGTTTTGATAATGGGCGAGAACCTTGACCTCCGCGCCGGCGGGAACGGAAGCCGAGCCGGCGAAGACATTGGACAGGATGGCGACATTGCCCATGCCGCAGGCGACATCGTGGCCGAGCGCCGTGATGATGCTGTTGACGACATCCGGGAAGCTGCAGTTCACGAGTGTGACCGGCTTACCCGAGCGAGTGATCGCCGCCGCGACGCGAGCGCTGATCAGCGCCTGGAAGACGGCGGTCGCGCTCAGGCCGCCCTCAGCGACAAGGTTCGTCCAGGCATTGCCGCGCTGGGCAATGACCTGCGAGGTCTGGATCGAGGCGGCCTGCACCAGGATGCGCGGGCCGGTCGCGGCGAGCAATGCGTCGGCGGCGTCGGGCGCCAACAGGTCGATTGCATGCGTGTCGAAGCGCGCCGGCTTGCCGAACAGGGCGGCCCGGGCGTTGGCGGCCGTGCGCAGCCAGCGCAACCGTTCCTGATTGCGGCCGGCGATGGTGATGTGCACCGGCTCTTCCGCCGTCGCGGCGATGTCGAAGGCGATGCGCGCGGCAAAGCCGCCCGTGCCGGAGATCAGAATGTCGCAGGCGGCCATCTCAGCGCTCCACCAATGCGGCGCGGTCCCAGCAATCATCGAGCCGGGGCGAGAGCTTGTGCTTCATGATGCGCTGGCTTGCCGTGCGCTCGAACTCATCGACAAGGGCGATGTAGCGCGGGTTCTGATAGGGGGCGAGGCGACGGCCCAGCCAGTCCGACAGGGTCGCGGGATCAAGGATCGCGCCCTCGCGCGGCTTGACGAACAATTTGATGTCCTGCTCGCCGATATCGGCTGCGACGCCGATCATGGCGCAATCCTCCACCGCCTCGTGCTCGGCTGCGACATGCTCGACCTCCCAGGCGGAGACGTTCTCACCACGACACCGCACGCTGTCGGTCATGCGGCCGTGGAAATAGAGGTTCCCATCGGCGTCGAAGGAGCCGAGATCGCCGGTGTGCAGCCTGCCATTGCGCAGCGCCTTTGCGGTGGCCTCGGGATTGTCGAGATAACCGGGGAAGATCGCGCCGGGAATATCGGTCTCAACGACGATTTCGCCGCGCTCGCCCGGGGCGATTGGGGCTCCATCCGAGCCAAGCAAGTTGACCTTGAACCACGGCATGCAACGGCCGACGGAGCCCACCACGCCGCTGTCGTTACAGGTGGTGATGCTGGAGGCTTCCGTCATGCCGTAGCACTCGCGGATCTCGACGCCGAAGCGTTGCTGGAATTGCGGCCAGATATCGGGCGGGCAGCCGCCGCCCCAGGCGATGCGGACGCCGTGATCGCGATCGAGCGGGCCGGGCGGCTGCTTCAGCAGGATCTGCAGGATGCCGCCGAGATAATGGATATGGCTCGCGCCCTCGGCTTTGACCTGGCTCCAGAAGCGGCTGGCGCTGAAGCGCTCGACCATGGCGAGCGTGATGTCGCGGATCATCGGCAGGGGCAGCAGCTGTGCCCCACCGATATGATAGAGCGGCTCCCAGACGAACAGCACCTCTCCAGGTTTTGCAGCCGAGACGCGCCCGACGCCCTCGGCCGCCAGCCGCAGCATGCGATGCGAGACGATGACGCCCTTGGGGCGACCGGTGGTGCCCGATGTGTACATGATCGCGAACACCGCGTCGGGCGCCGGTAGCGGTTGGTCGAAAGCGCTGGTCTCGGCGAGGATGGCGTCGAGGCCGCCGCCCGGCCCGTGGACGAGGATCGTGGGCGCATCAATTGAGGGAAGCACCTCGGTGACGAGCGCGGCGAGGTCATCATCGACGATGACGAGCCGCGGGCCGGAATGGCTCAGCAGATAGCGCAATCCCTCGCCGCGCTGCTGCGCGTTGACGGGAACCCAGGCCACTCCCGCCTTGGCAAGGCCGAAAACGCAGGCGATCGTAGCGATGCTGTTGCGCATCATCACCGCGACGCACGCGCCAGGAGCGATGCCGCTTGCATGGAGATGGGCGGCGAAGGCGCAGGCCTGCCGGTCGAGCGCGCCATAGCTCACCGGTTCGCCATTGAAGCGGGCATAGATCCCGTCGGGATCGCGCAGGGCGCGCTCGTTCAGCAGACCGACAAAGCCGTCATCATCGAAAGGCATGGGACACTCTGGATCGTCGCAAATCGGGTTCAAGGTGTGCGGCGGAAGCGTTCTGCGGTCACGAGCATCACTGTGACCACCACGAAGACGACCACGGATACGGCCGCCAGGGTCGGGTTCAATTGCAGGATCATGTCGTCCCACATCTGCTTGGGCAGGGTCGTCTTGATGCCGCCGCTGACGAAGATCGCGATCGTAAGCTCGTCGAAAGAGGTGATGAAGGCGAAGAGGAAGGCGGCCACCAGGCCCCCTTTCACCAGGGGAATCGTCACACCAACCAGGGTGCGCAGGCGATTGGCGCCGAGCGTGGCGGCGGCCTGGTCGAGGCGCTGGTCGTAGCTCTTGAGCACGGCGGCGATGGTGACGAGCGTGAACGGGATCGCCAGCACGGTATGGCCGATGATGAGGCCCAGATCCGTCGCGATCAGGCCCATCCGGGCAAACAGATAGAACAGTCCAACCGCGATCACGATGCGCGGCACGATCATCGGCGCGAGAAAGAAAGCGAAGATCAGCCCACCCCAGCGCGTGCGGCTGTTGGCCAGCGCCAGCGCCGTGAAGCCGCCGACCGTCGTTGCGGCGACCGCGGTGGCGAAGGCGACGAGGAAGGAGCGGATCGTCGCCTGGATCCAGAGCGGCGAGGCGAAATAGGTCTCGAACCAGGTCAGGCTATAGCCCGGCGGTGGAAATTCGAGGAACTGCGAGGAGGTGAAGGCGAGCGGGATCACGAGCAGCGTCGGCACCACGAGGAAGGCGATCGTGACCCAGGCGAAGAGCGGCAGGATCAAACCACTGCCGCGCTTGCCGAGAACCATGCGGGTCAGCGCGGCGAGCTTGCCCGCCAGCGCCGCGATCCAGCCGAGGATGACGAGGCCGAGATCGCGGATGCGTCCTGTACTGACCTGTGCGGAGCCGCCGGCAATGGTGGAGAGGCCGAAGAGCCGGTCATAGAGCCAGCAGGAGATCAGCGCGGTTGCGAGCATCATGGCCGCCAGCGCTCCCGCGAAGGGCCAGTTCAGCAGCTCCTGGATCTGGGTGATGATGAGCTGCGCCAGCATGGTCTCGCGGCGACCGCCGAGGAATGCCGGCACGATGAAGAAGCCGAGCGAGGAGATGAAGACGAGCAGCCCCGCGGCGGCGACGCCAGGCAGCGAGAGCTTGAAATAGACCAGCCAGAAGGCGTGAGCCGGCGAGGCCCCGAGCGTCTGCGCCGCCTGGACGAGGCGCCGGTCGATGCCGGCCATGACCGGCAGAAGCGTCATCACCGCCAGCGGCACCATGGCGTGAACCATGCCGACCATGACGCCGAACTCGTTGTGGAGCAGCGCCAGCGGCTGATCGACGATCCCCGAACCCGTCGCCAGCGCGTTGATGATGCCGCTGCGGCCGAGCACGATCATCCAGGCGAAGGTCTTGACGAGATAGCTCGTCCAGAACGGCACCATGACGAAGAGCAGCATGCGGCCGCGGAACATGTCCGGCAGGCGCGCCAGCCAGTAGGCCAGGGGATAGCCGATCAGCAGCGAATACATCGCCGTGTAGCCGGCGATGCGGAAGGTGATGCCGAGGACGCGCAGATAGACATCCGTGCCGGCGATGCGCTGATAGGTGGCTATCGAGAAGGCGCCGGTCGCGGGATCGACGAGGCTCAGGCCCAGGAGCTGTGCGACCGGATAGGCGAAGAAGATGCCGAGGAAGATGACGCCGGGCAGCGCGAGCCAGAGCGGGCCTAGCCGCGGCAGCCGCCAGCCCGCCAGACGTTGCTTGGCTGCGATCGCGCCGCTCATGACACCAGCACCGCCTTGTCGCGCTGCCAGCCGGCGACGATGCGCTCGTCGAGGCCGGGAACCGTTTCGCCGGGGCCGAGGCGAAGCACGAGCGCGGCGCCGTCATCGAGCCTGGCGATGATCCGTGTCTCCGAGCCGGCATAGACGATCTCGCTGACCGTTCCGGCGACGCTGTTGCCGGCCTCGGTGCCGAGATGCAGATGCTCCGGCCGGATCACCAGGGCGCCCTTGCCGTTGTCGCAGCGCGCGCCATCGGGCAGGGAGAAAAGGCCATGCGCGGTTTCGAGCGAGCCATTGGCGGTCGCCGTGCCCCGGAAGATGTTCGAGATGCCGATGAAGTCGGCTGCGAAGGCGGTGCGCGGCCGCTCATAGATCTCGCGCGGCGTACCGAGCTGCTCGATCCTGGCATGGTTCATCAGGCAGATCCGGTCGGAAAGCGCCAGCGCCTCCTCCTGATCATGCGTGACATAGACGATGGTCGCGCCGCTTTCGCGATGCAGCCGCTTGATCTCGATCTGCATATGCTCGCGCAGCTTCTTGTCGAGCGCGCCCAGTGGCTCATCCATCAGGATGATCGAGGGCTGGTAGACGAAGCAGCGGGCAAGCGCGACCCGCTGCTGCTGTCCGCCCGATAATTCGCGCGGAAAGCGCTGGGCGAGATGGCCGAGATGGACCATCTCGAGCGTGTCTGCGACGCGCCTGGTGATCTCGGCTGCTGGCCGGCCGCGCATCTTGAGCGGAAAGGCGATGTTCTCGGCAACCGTCAGATGGGGGAACAGCGCGTAGTGCTGGAACACCAGCCCGATGTCGCGCTGATGCACCGGCGTGCGCGACTGGTCGCGCCCGTCGATGATCACGCGGCCTTCGCTGGCCTCCACGAGACCGCAGATCAACTGCAGCAACGTCGTCTTGCCGGAGCCCGAAGGGCCCAGCAGCGTGAGGAACTCGCCTTCAGCGACGCTGAGCGAGCTCGCTTCGAGGGCCGTGGTCGCGCCATAGCGCTTGCACAGCCCCTCGACGACGAGCTTGGGCGGCCTCTCGCCGCCGTGAGGCTGGATCGCTGCCACAGTCACCGGTCTCAGGTCAGCAGCCAGGCGTTGAAGCGCTCGGTCACGGCGGCGCGGTTGGCGCTCCACCAGGCCTCATTGGCGATCGCCATCAGCTTGAGGTTGTCCGGCGCGGTCGGGAGCGATTTGGCGCGCTCAGTGGGAATCGTCTTGTAAGCGTCGAGATTGGTCGGCCCATAGGCCAGGATCTCGGTGTAGACGGCTTGCGCCTGCGGCGACGAGCAGAACTTGATGAACTGCCGCGCTGCCTCGGCGCGCGGACCGCCCTTCGGCATGGCCCAGCCCTCGATCGAGTAAAGGCCCTGGTTCCAGACGATCCTGGCCGGCGTGCCGCCATCGATCGCGGCCTGGAAACGCGCATTCCAGCCGGGGATCATGTCGACCTCGCCGCTCTGCAGCAATTGCGTCGACTGGGCGCCGCCGGTCCACCAGACCGCGATATGCGGCTTGATCTTGTCGAGCACCTTGAAGGCGCGCTCGATATCGAGCGGGTAGAGCTTGTCGAGCGGCACGCCGTCGGCAAGCAGCGCCTGCTCGATCGAGTCGATCGGGTTCTTGCGCAGGGCGCGGCGGCCCGGAAATTTCTCGACGTTGAAGAAGTCGGCCCAGCTCGTCGGCGCGTTCTTCACCCGGTCGGTGCGATAGGCCAGAACGGTCGAATAGACGTCCGTGCCCATGAAGTTGTCCGAAATCGCCTCCGGCATCAATTGCGGTACGTCGGCATGCGAGAAGCCGATCGGATCGAGCAGATTCTGGGAGGCCAGGATGTCGCGCGCCGACAGCGTCAGCGTGCAGACGTCCCATGTGTAGGATTTGGTCTCGACCATCGCTTTGAACTGGGCGGTCGGCTCCGCCTCACGGGCGACGTTGACGACCTTGTTGCCGGTCGCCTTCTCGTAAGGGTCGTAGAAGGCCTTGCGGAAAGCGGGACCGAAAGGTCCACCGGGATCGGCGACCGTGATCTGCGTCGCCGCATTGGCACGCCCGATCAAGGCCGGTGCGAGCATCGCACCGGCGGCAACGCCACCTGCCAATTGCAGCAGGTCGCGCCGGTTCGGATTCATCGTCTTGCTGGTCATAGACATCTCCCCTTCACGCGGTTTTCCGCAATTTCCCCATGGGTGATCGTGACGTCAGGCTCAGGCTGCATACGTTCAGGCGCTTTTGCGCGCGGCTCTTTTTGCGAGGAATTCTTCCATCATGCGGGCGGGTTCTCCGGTGGCATAAGCCTCGCGCTGGTTGCGGATGCCGGCCTTGAGGCACTCGCGGAAGCTTGCCTCCGTAACCTCGCGGAAGCGGGCCTTGTTGAGACGCATCGCGACAGGTGGCTTTCCGGCTAGCTCCGTGGCGAGTGCCAGCGCCGCCTCCGTCACCTTCTCCTTCGCCACGATCCGGTTGATCAGGCCGATCCGGAAGCATTCGTCGGCATCCATCATCCGCCCGGTCAGGGTCAGGTCGATGGTGCGGGCGATCCCGATCATCTCGCGCATGATCCAGGGGCCGGTCACCGAGGCAATGCCGGAATTGATCTCCGGCTGGCCCATGGTGACGCCGTCATGGCCAATGCGTAGGTCGCAGAGCAAGGCGACCTGGAAGGCCGAGCCCGCCGCGACGCCGTTGAGCGCGGCGATGAGCGGCTTGGAGAGCGAGCGCAGCCGATCGTAGAGGCGCTCCCACTCGCCCATCCAGAGCTCGGCGCGGTCGGGATCGAAGGTCTTGGTCTCGTTCAGGTCCTGGCCGGCCCCGAAAGCCCGGTCGCCAGCGCCCGTCAGGATGATGGCGCGCACCGCCTCATTGGCTTCGAGCTCATCGAGCGCCTCGACCAGTCGCGCCCGCATCGGTGCGTTCCACGCATTCAGCACCTCAGGGCGGTTCAGCGTCAGAATCCCGACCGGACCGCGAACCTCGCTTAGAACGAATGCCTGCATGGATTCCGTCTCCCGATGAATTTCTATTACAATGCGATAATTTCTATTATTCAATCAACGCCAATGAGGTTACCTTGTCAACCGGGGTGGTCGCGGCCATTGATCGGGGAAGGAGAAGACCTGCATGTCCACGCTTGACGCGAGCCCCGCCGGCCGCAAACGCGCCGCCACCTCGGACGATAAGGCCGAGAGGAAAGACGACGCCTTGATGGTGATGTCGGTCGAGAAGGCCTTTCGGGTGCTCTCGGCTTTCGGCCGTCAGCACCCGACGCTGAACCTGTCGCAGGTCGCATCCGTGACCGGGATGGATCTGAGCGCGGCCCAGCGCTTCACCCATACGCTGGTCAAGCTCGGCTTCCTGAGCAAGGACAGCGAGACCAAGCGCTTCGAGCTCACCGCCAAGACGCTCGACCTCGGCTACCATTTCTTCCGCAGCAGCCGGCTGGTCGATCGGGCGATGCCTTATCTGATGCATCTCAGCAAGGAGACCGAGGAGACGGTCAACCTGACCATGCTCGAGGACACCGAGATCATCTTCGTCTCGCGCTTCCTCAGCCGGCATGTGCTGAACACGGACGTCATCATCGGCACGCGGATGCCGGCTTACTGCACGGCGCCTGGCATCGCGATGCTGTCCCGGCTGCCCGAGGCCGAGGCGCTGGCTATCATCGATCGCTCCGACCTGCAGCCCCATACCCCCTCCACGACATGGCAGCGCGAGAGCCTGGTGAGCAAGATCCGGGAGGCGAGGGCGCAGGGTTACGCGACAGCCTTCGAGGAGTTCTATCTGGGCGACGCGTCGATCGCGGCGCCGATCCTCGATCATCGCGGCCGGCCGGAAGGGGCGGTGAATGTCGCGGTGTCGTGTTCGCGCTACAGCCGCGAGGAGGTCGTGACGCGCTACTCCTCCCTGATCATCGCCGCCGCCCACGCGATCTCGCGGGTCTGAGGGAGGCTGCGCGGCACGCGGCTTGACAGTTCGGCTGCGCGTCTATCATCATCCGCATTATCTTATTGCATTGCGATAGAATGATGCGGGGGGTGGGGATGGATGATCACGCCGGCCAGTTCGTACGGGCCGTGTCTCGGCAGGGGCCACGCATCACGCTCCATTTCGACGGAGAGGCGGTAGAGGCGTCTGAAGGCGAGAGCGTGCTCGCCGCTCTGCTGACGCAGCGCTCGTTCCTGCGGCGCACGGAGTTCGGCAGCGAGCCACGCGCCGGCTTCTGCCTGATGGGGGCCTGCCAGGACTGTTGGGTCTGGTCGGATACGACTGGGCGATTGCGCGCCTGCACCACCAATGCGATGGCAGGCATGGTCTTGCGCAGCCAGCCGCCAGGGTTGGATGCCTTGCGTGGCTGAGATCGTTGTCGTCGGCGCCGGCCCAGCCGGCATCAATGCCGCCGAGCGGCTTTGCGCGCATGGCCATCGCGTCGTGCTGGTCGACGAGGGCCGGCAGGCCGGCGGCCAGGGCTATCGCCGACCGTCGCCCGGTCTCGATCTCGACATGGCGGCGCTGATGGGCACGGAGGCCGGCAAATACGAGGCGCTGCACGCCCGCTTCGCCAGGTTGTTGCCGCAGATAGACTACCGCCCGCAGACGCTGGTCTGGGCGGTCGAGGACCGTACGCTCCATGTGGTCCAGGCGGGTGTTGCCGCGACGCTGCGTTTCGACGCGCTCGTGCTCGCAACCGGCGCGATGGACAAGATCGCGCCGTTCCCGGGCTGGACGCTGCCGGGCGTGTTCACGCTGGGCGGAGCGCAGGTCGCGCTCAAGGACCAGGGGTGCCTGATCGGCCGGCGCGTCGCTTTCCTTGGCTCGTCGCCTCTGCTGGCCCTCGCGGCGGCGCAATACCGCAAGCTTGGCTGCGAGATCGTGGCCATCGCCGACACCACGCCTTTCGCGAGCAAGCTGGCGGCGCTGCCGGCCTTGGCCCGTTCGCCGCGCACGCTGTGGCGCGGCCTGTCCTATCTGGGTGGCGCGATGCTGGCAGGCGTTCCGGTCCTGCATGGTGTGACACCGGTGGAGGTGGTCGGCGACGGCCATGTCGAAGCCTTGATCCTGCGTGATAGGCGTGGGCGCGGGCGTCATTTCTCCTGCGATGCCATTGCGCTGGGCTATGGTCTTAAGCCTGAGACGCAACTGGCGGAGCTCGCCGGCGCGACGCTCCACTTTGACGAGGCCTTCCGGCTCTGGCTGCCGCAATGCGACGCTGACGGGCGCGCCGCGCCGGGCCTCTATCTCGCCGGCGACGGGGCCGCGATCGGCGGGGCTGATGCGGCCGAGACCAGCGGCGGGCTCGCGGCGATGGCGCTGCTCGTCGATCTCGGCTCGCCGGTCGATGAGCGGGCGCGCCTTGCGCTCCGCCGCAGGCTCGCTCGGCTGCGCGGCTTCCAGAAGGGGCTAGCGAAAGCTTTCGCCTGGCCGGTCGGGCAGATCCGCGCCTTGCCGGATGACGTGATGCTCTGCCGCTGCGAGGAGGTCCGCATCGGCGAGATCAGGCGGGCGATGGCGCAGCAGCTCGGCCCGGTCGAGATCAACCGGGTCAAGGCGATGACACGCTGCGGCATGGGGCGCTGCCAGGGCCGTGTCTGCGGCCCGGCGCTGCAGGAGATCGTCGCGGGCGCAGCCGGGATCGCAGGCGAACAGGCCGGCCGGCTGCGAGTCCAGGCGCCGGTCAAGCCGATCGCGCTCTGCGTGGCGGGCGAGGCGCCATGAGCAGGCATACGGCAGATGTCGTGATCGTCGGCGGCGGGTTGATCGGCGTCTGGACTGCCTTCTTCCTGGCCCGGCGCAAGCAGCGCGTCGTCTTGATCGAGAAAGGCGTCGTCGGCGCGCAATCGAGCGGCACGAATTTCGGCAATCTGCGGCTCCAGGGCCGCTTTCCCGGTCAATATCCGCTCTCGCTGCGCTCGCAGGCGCTCTGGGAGGAGATCGAGGCGCTGATCGGCGAGGATTGCGAGTTCGCGCAGACCGGCCATCTCTATCTCGCCTATGACGACGAGGAGAGAGCGAAGCTTGAAGGTTATGCGCAGGTCTCCGAATCCCATGGCCTCGCCATCGAGCGCCTGGGACCGTCCGAGTTGCGCAAGCGCTGGCCCTGGTTGAGCGAGCGGGCGGTGGCCGCGACCTTCTCGGCGCGCGATGCGACGGCCAATCCAAGGCTGGTGACGCCTGCCGTCGCGCGCGCCGCACGAGCGTTGGGCGTGAGCATCATCGAGAACGCCTGCGTCACCGATGTCGCGCGCAGCGGCGACGGTTTTGCGGTGAAGACGGCCGATGGCGGGCATTGGAACTGCGGTACTCTCGTCAATGCGGCGGGAGCCTGGGCGGTCGCGATCGCCGAGCGCTTCGGCGAAACTGCGCCGATTGTTCCGGCCGGCCCGCCGCAATTTGTCACGGAGCCCTTTCCCTATCTGATCGAGCCTTCGATCCAGGCCATCGACGGCTCGGTGATCTTCCGGCAGATCCCGCGCGGCAATATCATCCTCGCGGGCTATCCGCGGACAGTGGCCGATCCGGTCAATCATCGCGCCCCTGTCCCTCCGGCCAAGACATTGGCCGCGATGCGTGCGCTCGCCAGGGTCGCCCCCATCCTGGCGCAATGCCACGTCATCCGCGTCTGGTCCGGCATCGAGGGCTATCTGCCCGACATGATCCCGGTGATCGGCCCGAGCCTGACGATGCCGGGTCTCTTCCATGCCTTCGGCTTCTGCGGCCACGGCTTCCAGATCGGGCCGGGCGTCGGGCTTTGCCTAAGCGAAATGATCGTCGACGGAACAACACCGACGCCGCTCGAGCCCTTCTCGATCGGTCGGTTTCGCGAGAGCGTCGCGGTCAGCGAAAAATTCCGGAAGGAATTCGACGGCGCGTGAAGCGGCGAGAGGCGAGAGTGAAGCAATGTGGGCCTGCAAAGCTTGCCAATGCAAAGGCCCGGGCTATTGAGCAGCAATGAAGGGACTAGACGCCTTGGAGGGCAGGGGCTACCGGAACGCTTGCCGCGCCGGTCGTACTCAAGCCGTCAGTCCGGTTCAGATACTACGATATTCCAACAGGTTGCGATGCCTTTTGAACAGTCGAACGAGGTTGAGGTGAAGCAGCTTGCGGGTGGACGCGAAGCGATCTGCTCGCCATGACGGTGCGCCCGATCGTCCGCTATCCCGATGCGCGGCTGCGCTTGCCGGCCGAGCCGGTCGTCGATTTCGACGATGAGCTCGGCACGCTTGTCACGGATCTCATCGACACGATGCGGGACGCTCCCGGCATCGGCATCACAGCCCCGCATATCGGCAGTGCACGGCGCGTCGTCGTGATCGAGTTGCCGGGCGCGGATGGCGTTCGAGTCTATGTCAATCCGGAGATCCTCCAGGCTTCTCAGGAGATGATCCGGCACGAGGAAGGCAGCATTTCCATGCCGGGTGTGACCGAGGAGGTCGAGCGACATGCAAAGCTGTCGGTCCGCTATCGGGACCCGGACGGCAATGAGCGCTCGGAGGACACTGAGGGGTTGCTCGCGGTCTGTCTCCAGCATGAGATCGACCAGCTCGACGGCATGTTCTGGATTCACAGGCTCTCGCGCCTGAAGCGCGAGCGATTGATCAAGCGCTATGAGAAACTGGCGCGACGCTGAAGGGATTCGAGGCGGATATGACGATCACGATCTACGGCATCAAGAACTGCGACACGATGAAGAAGGCGCGCAGCTGGTTGGAGGCGCGCGGCGTCGCCCATGCCTTCCACGACTACAAGGCGAGCGGCATCGACCGCGTCTCCCTGGCGCGTTGGGTCGATGAGCATGGCTGGGAAACGGTGCTCAACCGTGCCGGCACGACCTTTCGCGCCCTGCCCGATGCCGACAAGCAGGGGCTGGATGCCGGGAAGGCGATAGCGCTGATGCTGGCCCAACCCTCGATGATCAAGCGCCCGGTGCTCGATCTCGGCGGCAAGACGCTGGTGGGCTTCAAGCCGGAGGCCTATGCAGGCGCGCTGGGCTGAGGCCGAGCCGTTGCGTCACGTCGGCCCAGCGCGCACTGCACTTCCGTCAGGCACTGTGCTGGGCTAACTCGCAGGCCATGACCTTCCAATCCACGACCACCGATTTCAGCTTCCATCTTGCCGCTCGCGATGGCGCCGCCCGCACCGGCGAGATCCGCATGCCGCGCGGCGTCATTCGGACGCCGGCCTTCATGCCGGTCGGTACCGCCGCGACCGTCAAGGGCATGTACCCTGAGCAGGTCAAGGCGCTCGGCGCCGATGTCGTGCTCGGCAACACCTATCATCTGATGCTGCGGCCGGGCGCGGAGCGCGTGGCGAAGCTCGGCGGCCTGCACAAATTCATGAACTGGCCGCACCCGATCCTGACCGATTCCGGCGGGTTCCAGGTGATGTCGCTCTCCCAGCTGCGCAAGCTGACGGAGGAGGGCGTCACCTTCCAGTCGCATATCGACGGCTCGAAGCATGTGCTCACGCCCGAGCGCTCGGTCGAGATCCAGAACCTGCTCGGCTCCGACATCGTGATGCAGCTCGATGAATGCGTCTCGCTGCCTTGCGAGGACAAGGTCGCGGAAAAAGCGATGCGTCTGTCGCTGCGCTGGGCCGAGCGCTGCAAGACGGCCTTCGGCAATCCGGCCGGGCGGGCGCTCTTCGGCATCGTCCAGGGCGGGGCGGTGCCGGCGCTCAGGATCGAGAGTGCGCGCGAGCTCGTCGCCATGGACCTCAAGGGCTACGCCATCGGCGGGCTGGCCGTCGGCGAGCCGCAGGACATCATGCTGGCGATGATCGAGACCGTCGAGCCGTATCTACCGGCGGAGAAACCGCGCTATCTGATGGGCGTCGGCACGCCCGACGATCTCGTCGAGGCGGTCTCGCGCGGCATCGACATGTTCGACTGCGTGATGCCGACGCGCGCCGGCCGCCACGGCCAGATCTTCACGCGTTTCGGCCGGATGAACCTGAAGAATGCCAAGCATGCCGACGATCCGCGGCCGATCGATCCGCAATCGTCCTGCCAGGCTGCGAATGGCTATGCGCGCGCCTATCTGCACCACCTCGTCAAGGCCGAAGAGATGCTCGGCAAGATGCTGCTGACCTGGGTCAATCTGGCTTATTATCAGGAGCTGATGGCGGGCTTGCGCGCCGCGATCGCGCAGGGGCGGCTCCAGGATTTCATCGTCGAGACCAAGGAAGGCTGGGCGCGGGGCGAAACCGCTGGCGAGCCGGCGTGATCGATCCCTGGTTCGTCCTGCTCTTCGCCAAGATGGCGGTCGCGGCGTCTGTCGTCGTCGGCTGTTCGCTGCTGGCCGAGCGCTCCGGGCCGATGGTCGCGGCGATGATCGCGACGCTGCCGATCTCGGCGGGACCGGTCTATGTCTTCCTCGCGCTGGAGCACGAGCCCGCTTTCCTGGCGGCCGGTGCGCTTGGCAGCATGTCGGCCAATCTCGCCAATACCGGGCTGTCGCTGGCCTATGTCCTGCTGGCGCAGCGCTTTGGCACGCTGCTCAGCCTTGGTGCGGCGCTGGCGGCCTGGTTGGTGGCCGCGATGACGCTGCGGGCGCTCGAACCACCTTTCATCGTCCTGACCTGCGCTACCGTCGTCGGCTTCGGCGCGCTGCACCTGCTGTTCCGGCCCTATCTCGCGGCGCGGCCGAAGGCGGTGTCGGCCCGGCCCTGGTATGCGATCCCGCTGCGCGCGGGCGCTGTCGCCATGCTGGCGGGCACGGTCACCACGCTCAGCAGCCATGTCGGCCCGGCCTGGTCAGGCGTGCTCGCGGCCTTCCCGGTCGTGCTGTCGAGCATGATCGCGATGCTGCAGCCGCGCATCGGCGGGCCGGCGATGGCGGCCGTCATCGCCAACAGCGCGCTCGGGTTGATCGGCTTCGGGCTGGCGATCGGCAGTGTGCATCTGAGCGCAGTGGCGCTCGGTTCCGGCCTATCGCTGGGGCTCGGGCTCGTCATCTGCATAGTTTGGAATCTCGGCCTGATGCAGCTCAAGCGCGGCCGGCGCTGAGCGCCGCCAGGAGGCGATGAACAAGCCGCCGATGATCAGCCCGATGCCGGCGATCTGGAGGCCGCTCGGGATTTCGCCAAGGACGGGGATGCCCAGCAGTGTGCCGATGACGGGGATCATCGGCGGGAAACGGCCGACCACGGCCGGCCCCAGCACGCGCGCGGCCCAACTCCAGATCCACAGACCCAGGATCACATTGAGCACGCCCTGATTGATGCCGTGCAGTGCGATGACCCACCAGGGCGCGACATCGAAGCCGCGAAAATAGAACAGCGCGTAGAAGGGCAGATAGGCCATCGACAGCACCGAGACGATCGCGGTCGCCTTCAGCGCATCGACGCGCCAGAGCTGGATCAGCAAGGGATAGCATCCCCAGATCAACCCGACGCCGACAAAGCAGAGATCGCCGAGAAGGATCGTGGGATTGGTGTGCGTGCTGCCCGCTATGGCGAGGCAGGCGAGCCCGAAGAGCACCGCGCCGATGCCGAGAAAGAGCTGCCGCGTCAACGCCGTGGCGAACAGGATGACGCCGCCGACGATGCCGATCACGGTCACCAATCCCGGGCCGATCGTCGCGCCATGAGCAGCCGGCGCATAGGTCAGTCCGGTCAGCAGCAGATAGCTCATCGGCAGCCCGCTCATGATCGCGAGCGTGGCGCCCCGGCCCCAGCCGATGCCGCCGCAAGTGGAGAGGCCGCCTGAAAGGAAGGTCGGCAGCAGGATGAGCCCCGCCGTGCCGAAGCGCAGCGCCAGCAGGTCATGCGGGCTGAGCCCGTTGAGGATGGCATGCCGGCTGACGACGAAGTTCGCGCCGAAGATCGCCATGGCCACGACCATGCCGCCAAAGGCGAGCCGCCAGCGCAGGCGGTCTCGCGCCAGCATGGACTCCGAAAGCGGTGCGACCTTGTGCATGCCCCCTTGTTATCGCTTCCGTCGTCTCTCCCGTTAGAGGTTACGATGCATGGGAGCTGTGCGATTTTTCGCAGCGCAGCAGAGACTTTGCGGCGCAGCAGAAACAAACTGAGATAATCGATCTTAATTGCACCTTGCTTCGGCCTTTCTCGCGCCGGCTGCAGGCGGTTCTCTGGGCAGGTTCATGGAGAACCGAATATGACCCTTTCCTCCGTCTTCGCCGGTTCGAAGCGCTTTCTCGGCCATGTCGGTAACCAGGCTGCGGTCTCGATCGTGGCGTCTGCGGTCGCGGCGGCGTTTCTCGCTCTGCCCGAGGCGGTTACGACCGCGCCTGGCCTGATCGCGGCGAAGGCCGAATCTCAGGGCTGGGTCTCTCCCGTCGCGCCTGACGGCAAGATCAGGGAGCGCCATCACGATGCGGGAGGCGGCGAGGCGCTGACACAATCGCTGAGCGGGCGCGGCCTGATCGTGCCGGCTGCTTCGGCGATGCCGATGGCGGTGGCCTGGGCGCAGCCCGAGACCGGATTGCCGCCGGCGCCTCAGCCCAGCTCGGTCGTGACCGCCGAGGTTCATGCGCGGACGGTGCAGGTGCTGCCCCCTGTCCGCAAAGCCGCGCCGGCGGGTGAGAAGACCGCGCCGGCGGGTGAGCGCTCGCGCCAGGTCGCGGAAGCGGCGCCGCAATTGATCTTGCCGGCCGTTCAGGTGGTCGAAGCCGCTTCAGTGTCGGACGGGTTCGAACCCGTGGCTGTGGCGCGGCCGGCGCCGACGATCCTCGGCCGGGCCGTGCCCGAGCCGGTCGCGCGTGTCGGCGACGTCATGTCGAGCGCCGTTGGGACTGTCGGCGCGGCGGGCTTCTGGACGCTGTCGCGGGCGTCCAGCCTGTTGCCACGCCTTTAGCCGGCTTGGCTAGAGCAATTTCCGGTCCGATTGGATCGGAAATTGCTCTAGGCCTTTGTTTTAACGCATTTTCTTCAGTGCTTTAGCCCCTCAGGCGAGGGCCTTTAGGGCGTCGCGCCCGGCATAGATCGCCTGTGCGCCCAGCTCTTCCTCGATGCGCAGGAGCTGATTGTACTTCGCCGTCCGGTCGGAGCGGGCGAGCGAGCCTGTCTTGATCTGCCCGCAATTGGTCGCGACCGAGAGATCGGCGATGGTCGAATCCTCGGTCTCGCCCGAGCGATGCGACATCACGGCGGTATAGCCGGCGCGCTGCGCCATTTCGACGGCAGCCAGCGTCTCGGTCAGCGTGCCGATCTGGTTGACCTTGACCAGGATCGAGTTGGCCGTCTTCGCCTTGATGCCGCGCGACAGGCGCGTCACGTTCGTGACGAAGAGGTCGTCGCCGACGAGCTGGCACTTCGAGCCGATCGCGTCGGTCAGCGCCTTCCAGCCCTCCCAGTCGTCCTCGGCCATGCCGTCCTCGATTGAGACGATCGGATAATTGCCGACAAGCTTGGCAAGGTATTTGGCCTGCGCCTTGGGATCGCGGGTTTTACCTTCACCTTCATAGACATAGGAGCCATCCTTGAAGAACTCGGTTGCGGCGCAGTCGAGCGCCAGCGCGATGTCCTCGCCGGGCTTGTAGCCCGCCTTCTCGACCGCCTGCATGACGAAATCGAGCGCGGCTTCGGCCGATTTCAGGTTCGGCGCAAAGCCGCCCTCATCGCCGACATTGGTGTTGTGGCCGGCGTCGTGCAGCGCCTTCTTCAGCGTGTGGAAGATCTCCGAGCCCATGCGCAGCGCCTCCGCGAAGGAGGGCGCGCCGATCGGCATGACCATGAACTCCTGGAAGTCGATCGGATTATCGGCATGGGCGCCGCCATTGACGATGTTCATCATCGGCACCGGCAGGACGCGCGCCTGCGTGCCGCCGACATAGCGGTAGAGTGCCAGGCCCGAGGCTTCGGCAGCGGCCTTGGCAACGGCGAGCGAGACGCCGAGGATGGCGTTGGCGCCGAGCTTGCTCTTGTTGGGGGTGCCGTCGAGCTCGATCATTGCCGCGTCGATGGCGACCTGATCCTCGGCGTCCATGGCGACGAGCTGTTCGGCGATCGCGACATTGACGGCCTCAACCGCCTTGAGCACGCCCTTGCCGAGATAGCGGCTCTTGTCGCCATCGCGCAGCTCGACCGCCTCATGCGCGCCGGTCGAGGCGCCGGAGGGAACGGCGGCGCGGCCCATCGAGCCGTCTTCGAGCACGACATCGACCTCGACGGTCGGGTTGCCGCGGCTGTCGAGAATCTGACGGCCGATGATGTCGATGATCGCGGTCATGGGAGGCTCCGGAGAACGGCAGGACAGGATTGATGGCGCGCTTCTAGCCAACGCAGCGCCGAACGGAAAGGGGCGGGTGGCGTTTGCGGCTCCGAGGTCATAAAAGGCCGCCTTCAAGGAGCATTCGCGATGACCCTCGACGCCTCGACCCTGCAGCTCGGCCAGCACAGCGCCTTGCCCGCCTCGCCGGAGGAGGCGCGCCTCGACCGCGTGCCCAATCCGCATGCCGGCACGAACTATCTCGCCCGCTTCACCTGCCCGGAGTTCACCTCGATCTGCCCGGTTACTGGGCAGCCCGATTTCGGCATCCTGGTGATCGACTATCTGCCGGGCGACTGGCTGGTCGAATCCAAGTCGCTGAAGCTCTATCTCGGCGCCTTCCGTAACCATGGCGCCTTCCACGAGGACTGCACCGTCAATATCGGCAAGACGCTGGTCGAGCTGCTGCAGCCGGTCTGGTTCCGCATCGGCGGCTACTGGTATCCGCGCGGCGGCATCCCGATCGACGTGTTCTGGCAGACGGACGAGCCGCCCAAGGGCCTCTGGTTGCCCGACCAGGGCGTCGCGCCCTATCGCGGTCGCTGATCAGGTTCGGCTGCCGGCCAGCGGCAGGATGCGCGGCGTGAGCTGCCCGAGCGTGGCGATCGCGATGGCGAAGATCACGATCGCGGCGCCCGTGCCGATGAGGTGCATCAGCACGCCCATCACCACCGGCCCCATCGCCTGACCAAGAAAGAAGCAGCAGGCGAACAGGGCGACCGCCGACCCGCGCACGCTCGGCGCCAGTTCAGTCGCCTGCGCCTGGAAGGTGCCGTGCAGCAGGAAGAAGCCAAAACCCTGGAAGCTGAAAAGGATGACGGCGCTCCACCAGGGCCAGTCGAAGGCAAACAGCGCGAGCGCGCAGGCGCAGATCGCCCCGCCGACGCGCGTCATCAGCGAGGGGCCGAGGCGCTCGACCAGGATCCGGGTCAGAAGCCCATAAACCAGGCAGCCGAAGCCCATGCCAGCGATGGCGAGGCCGGCTTGTGCCGGGCCGACGCCCGAGCGCTCGGCCAGGATGGCCGCGACATAGGACGGGATGCCGAAGAGCAGGATGCCTTCGGTGATGACGAGGCCGTAGAGCAGCTTCGTCTTGGGGTTTGAGAACACCGTCTTGTAGTTCGCGATCGCGCCCGCAAGGCTCAAGGGTTGACGCGTGACGTTGCGGCGCGGCTTCAGCACGAAAGCGACGAGAAGGGCGGCCAGGACCGCGATGACCGCCGCCGACAGGAAGGCCGCGCGCCAGCCGGCATGGGTCGCGATGATGCCGGAGCAGGCCGAGCCCGACATCTGCCCCACTATCATCAGCACGAGGAAGCGGCCAAGTGCGACCTGCCGCTCCTGCATTGGGGCGCGATCGCCGATCGCCGCCATCGCGATGGGAATGACGCCCCCCGAGGCGATGCCGGTCAGCGCGCGCAGCACGGTCATGGTCTCGTAGGACCAGGAGAAGGCTGCGGTGGTCGAGAGCGTGGCCAGGACGATCAGGCAGATCAGGATGGTGCGGACCTTGCCGATCGAGTCGGCGATCGGGCCGAGGAAAGGCTGGCCCAGCGCATAGGACAGCGAGAAAGCCGTCACCATCGCCACGATCTGCGGCACGGTCTGCGCGAATTCATTCGCCAGCGTCGGGATCAGCGGATCGACAATCCGCATCGTGAAGGTCGATGCGAAGCCGCAGGCTCCGAGAACGAGGATGAGCGGGCGCAGCGAGGCAGGCGTTGGTGCAGCGGCAGAGCTTTCAGACATAAGCCAGCGTAGGCAAGGGCCGTGCCTTGGCAAGCCGGTCAAAGCCTTGCAGCTCTGCGATCAGCGCAGGGAAGTCGGCGAGCGGCACCATGTTGGGGCCGTCCGAGGGCGCCTTGTCCGGGTCGGGATGGGTCTCGATGAAGACGCCGGCGACGCCGACGGCGACGGCCGCCCGGGCCAGCACCGGCACGAATTCGCGCTGCCCGCCGGAGGAGGAGCCCTTGCCGCCCGGCTGCTGCACCGAATGGGTGGCGTCGAAGATCACCGGCGCGCCGATCTCGGCCATGATCGGAAGGCTGCGCATGTCGGAGACCAGCGTGTTGTAGCCGAAGGAGGCGCCGCGCTCGGTCAGCATGACATTGGGATTGCCGCTCTCGGTGATCTTGGCGGCGACATTGACCATGTCCCAGGGCGCCAGGAACTGGCCCTTCTTGACGTTGACGACGCGGCCGGTCCTGGCGGCCGCGACCAGGAGATCGGTCTGGCGGCAGAGAAAGGCCGGGATCTGCAGCACGTCGACGATCTCGGCGACGGCGGCGCATTGGCTTGCTTCATGCACGTCGGTCAGGACGGGCATGCCGGTGCGCTCGCGGATCTCGGCGAAGACGGGCAGGGCGGCGTCGAGGCCCATGCCGCGCTGGCCCCGGGCGCTGGTGCGGTTAGCCTTGTCGAAGGAGGTCTTGAAGACGATGCCGATGTCCAGACGGTCCGAGATTTCCTTCAGGGCGAAGGCCATCTCGAGCGCATGCTCGCGGCTTTCCATCTGGCAGGGACCGGCGATCAGCGAAAGCGGCAGGCTGTTGCCGAAACGGACCGGCCGGGCGAGATCGGCGCCGATGCTGACGATGGCGTTGGCGGTCATGGGCAAGATTCCTGGGCACGGTTCCTGGGCGAGGATGCCCGCCGGGCTTAGGTCCGGGGCATGGGCGGGTCAAGCGAGAGCTGCCGTGCACCGCAATCTTGGGAGACATCACGCCAACGGACTGGCGAAGCAGCCGCGAGGTCTGTAAATTCGCGGACGAAGCATTATGTCGGGTGGGAACGCCGGGAAACGATCTTGAGAACAGCAGCGACGATGACGGGTGAGGCAAGGGGCGGCACGGATCGGTGCGCCGTGATTGCGCCACGTTCGTCCGCCGAGATGGTCGAGCGCCCCAAGCGCCCCAACGCGCCGTCAGATGGCGGCCGGGACGGGACGGGGACCGCGGTCCTGACGCGGACGCGGACGCGCAAACCCAATCTCTACCGGGTTCTGCTGCTGAACGATGACTACACGCCGATGGAGTTCGTCGTTCACGTTCTCGAGCGCTTCTTCAACAAGGACCGCGCCGAGGCGACGCTGATCATGATGCATGTGCATCAGAACGGCGTCGGCGAATGCGGAGTCTTCACATACGAGGTCGCCGAGACCAAGGTGACACTCGTCATGGATCTTGCACGCAAGCACATGCACCCGCTGCAATGCGTGATGGAGAAGAAGTAGCCTTGCGTTTGGACGATCTGGATTCGGTCTCACCTCAGACATCGGAATAGGAGCGCTATCCGTGCCGAGTTTCTCGCGCAGTCTCGAACAGGCGCTTCACCGGGCTCTTGCCCTCGCCAATGAACGCCACCACGAATATGCCACGCTGGAACATCTCCTGCTCGCACTGGTCGACGACCAGGACGCGGCGGCGGTCATGCGCGCCTGCAGCGTCGATCTCGACACGCTGCGGCGCAATCTGGTCGATTATATCGACGCGGAGCTGACCAACCTCGTCACCGACGGGCGCGACGATTCCAAGCCGACGGCGGGCTTCCAGCGCGTGATCCAGCGCGCGGTGATTCATGTCCAATCCTCGGGCCGCGAGGAGGTGACGGGCGCCAATGTGCTCGTCGCCATGTTCGCCGAGCGCGAGAGCCACGCCGCCTATTTCCTGCAGGAGCAGGACATGACCCGCTACGACGCGGTCAACTACATCAGCCATGGCATCGCCAAGCGCCCCGGCGCGAGCGAGGCCAAGCCCGTGCGCGGCGCCGAGGAAGAGCCTGAGCAGCAGCGCGATTCCCGCGCCGCCGACCAGGGCAACGACGCCGACAAGGACAAGAAGAAGAAGGAAAGCGCGCTCGACGCCTATTGCGTCAACCTCAACCGCAAGGCGCGCGACGGCCGTATCGATCCGCTGATCGGCCGCGAGGCCGAGGTCCAGCGCACCATCCAGATCCTTTGCCGCCGGCAGAAGAACAACCCGCTGCTGGTGGGCGAGCCCGGCGTCGGCAAGACCGCCATCGCCGAGGGCCTGGCGCTCAAGATCATCCGCGGCGAGGTGCCGGAGGTCCTGGAGGACGCGACCGTGTTCTCGCTCGACATGGGCACGCTGTTAGCCGGCACGCGCTATCGCGGCGATTTCGAGGAACGCCTCAAGCAGGTGATGAAGGAGATCGAGGCCCATCCCAAGGCGATCATGTTCATCGACGAGATCCATACGGTGATCGGCGCGGGCGCGACCTCGGGCGGCGCGATGGACGCCTCCAATTTGCTCAAGCCCGCGCTGGCCTCGGGCGGGCTGCGTTGCATCGGCTCGACCACCTACAAGGAATACCGCCAGTATTTCGAGAAGGACCGGGCGCTGGTGCGCCGCTTCCAGAAGATCGACGTCAACGAGCCGTCGATCCCCGATGCGATCGAGATCCTGAAGGGGCTGAAGCCCTATTTCGAAGAGTTCCACAAGCTGCGCTACACGGCCGACGCCATCAAGGCGGCGGTCGAGCTCTCGGCCCGCTATATCCATGACCGCAAGCTGCCGGACAAGGCGATCGACGTCATCGACGAGACCGGCGCTTCGCAGATGCTGGTGGCCGAAAACAAGCGCAAGAAGGTCATCGGCGTGAAAGAGGTCGAGGCCGCCATCGCGACCATGGCACGCATCCCGGCCAAGACCGTCTCCAAGGACGACGCCGAGGTGCTGCGCAATCTCGAGAGCACGCTGAAGCGCACCGTCTACGGCCAGGAAAAGGCGATCGAAGCCCTATCCTCGTCGATCAAGCTGGCGCGCGCCGGCCTGCGCGACGGCGAGAAGCCGATCGGCTGCTATCTCTTCGCTGGTCCCACCGGTGTCGGCAAGACCGAGGTCGCACGTCAGCTCGCCTTGTCGCTGGGCGTCGAGCTCGTGCGCTTCGACATGTCGGAATATATGGAGCGCCACACCGTTTCGCGGTTGATCGGCGCGCCTCCGGGCTATGTCGGCTTCGACCAGGGCGGGTTGCTGACCGACAAGATCGACCAGCATCCGCATTCCGTGCTGCTGCTCGACGAGATCGAAAAGGCCCATCCCGACCTGTTCAACATCCTGTTGCAGGTCATGGATCACGGCAAACTGACCGATAACAACGGCAAGCAGGTCGATTTCAGGAACGTCATCCTGATCATGACGACCAATGCCGGTGCCGCCGACATGGCCCGCAACGCCTATGGCTTCACCCGCCAGAAGCGCGAGGGCGACGACACCGAGGCGATCAACAAGCTGTTCGCGCCGGAGTTCCGCAACCGGCTCGATTCGGTCGTCTCCTTCAGCCATCTGCCGAAGACGGTCGTGGCCCGCGTCGTCGACAAGTTCGTGCTTCAGCTCGAAGCCCAGCTCGCCGACCGCAACGTCACGATCGAGCTCAGCGACGAGGCGCGCGAATGGCTGGTCGAGAACGGCTATGACGAGGCGATGGGCGCCCGCCCGATGGCCCGTCTGATCCAGCAGACCATCAAGACGCCGCTCGCTGACGAAGTCCTGTTCGGACGTCTGAAGAACGGTGGCGCGGTCAAGGTCGTGGTCGTCCAGTCCGAGACCGGCATCAAGGTGCTGGGGCTCGAATTCCCGGAAGGGCCCGTGAAGCCAAAGCCCGAAAAGGACGTCGCGGCGGCAGGCGAGAAGCGCGAGCGCAAGCCGCGCGCCAAGGCGGCGAGCGAGCCTGTGGCCTCGACATCGCCGAAAAGACCTGCCAAAGGCGGCTCCGCTGGCAAGCCCGGCGGAGGTCCCGAGGCGCCGAAGACGCAGCGTCTTGTCAGGACCGTGCCGAAAGTTCCTCTGACCAAGGCCTGAAACCGTGTGGTTCAAGCGAAAACCCGCCCCCCTTCTGGCGCAGGCGCCGGAATCCGCGCCGGAGGCTCCGGCGCGCAAGCAGAAGCTCGGATGGTTCGAGAAGCGTGAGCAGCGCCGCCGGCGGCGCAAGCTGTTCGAGGAGATCCTGGGCTGGATTCTCGTGCCGGCCTTCATCTACCTGATCTATCTCGGCGTGAAGGCGGTCGGTGGCGTGCCCAAGGAATTGATCGACTTCGGCAACGAGCTGATCGGCATCATCATGAAGGGCGGCCGCTGAGATCCCGCCTCCTGGCCGCCGGTCTGTTGCTGTAGAACGCTTCCAGCCCCCGCGTGAAAGCGGGGGCTGTGTGTGGGTGCCTCGCCCTGCCAGGACGATTCCGTGCGGGAGAGGGCTTGGGCGGTCTCTACTTCGTGCCGGCGGTCGATCGGACGAATTCCAGGACCGCTGCGGTTGCTGCCTTGGTGGCCTCGGGATTGAAGCCGACTGTCGGCCCGATGCTGACGCAGTCGTCGGTATAGGCGAACGGCTTCTGCGTCGCCTCGTTGAGCAGGATGGCGCTTTCGTTCTCCCGGATTTTGCACGCCCGTACAGACTGGTCGGCTTTGGTCGGCACAGGAGGGTTGGCGCCCAGCGGGTTGTCGAAGCCGTGCTCGGCGTTGGGATATTCGGTCAATTGGACATCCGCGCCAGCCTGTTTCAGACGCGCCACATAAGCCTTGCAGGGGGAGACCGGATTATAGTTGTCCGGCGAGCCGTGAAAGATCCGGATCGGCTTGCGCGAGACCTTGTCGTCGTCCCGGTATGTCGTTCCGCAATCGGGATAGAAGACCACATAAGACGCGAAATCGAGACCGCTCTTATTCCAGAGCTTCTGGAAACGCTCGACGCTGGAGTAAAGCGCCGCTTGTCCGCCGCGCGAGAAACCCACCATGACCACCTTGCTCGGGTCGACGCGCGGATGTTTGCCGAGAATTTCGAGCGACCGGTAGATGTCCAGGATGAAGTTCAGGCGTCCCAGCGATGCCTGCTTGTCGCCGACGCCGGTAAATCCGCGGCCGGTGACGCCGTCGATCACGAAGGTCGATATGCCTTCCGCATTGAACAGTCTTTTCCAGTACTGAACGTTCCCGCCGATTCCGCCAGAGCCATGCATCAGGACAGCGACCGGCAACCGCCCGCTGCCCTGGGCGATGGAGAGTTCGCCCGTGACCACGGCCGCCTGTGCATTCGGGTCGCCTGAGAGAAACTGGCTGTCGCTCAGGGTGAGCGTGGGCACGGCGTAAAGTTCGACCCTGGCGGCCAAGTCTTTCGGTGCGGCCAAGTCTTTCGGTGCGGCCTCCTGCGCCGACGCGCCCCCGACCCAGATCGTGACCGCAAATGCGATGCCCGCTATGCGTAGATACAACCCCATGTCGTCCTCCCGACTGATGCCGCTGGATTTCATTGCCTGAATCCAGTTCTCGCTCATGTCCGGGGAAGAATTGTACCGGACGGTTAATTACGTCAAGGCGACGTTCGTGGGGGGCGGCGATTTGGGCGCCGGTTCAAGGAGTGGCGGAGCCACGGCGCCGCGAAACGCGGATTGGCTCAGATTTGGCGGAGGGCGCCCCCGTCCGGCTGACCCGAGCCTCCCCGCTGCGGCTTGCCATGTCGTGGGTTGGGCAGAGTGCCCTGCATGCGACGCGGGGCCGGTCAGCTACGGGCACGCGCGCGAGCCCTGCAGGTCGCGCTAGAACGATGTCATCGTCCGATCGTCCGCAAGTTCCTTCCCTCGCCCGCAGCCTCGCAGAAATCATCATGAGCGTATCGGCAGACTGGAGCTGGCAGCGTGTGGCGCTGGCCGGCATGCGCGATGCGCTCTCCCTGCCGGCCTGGGTCGTCGGCTTCGGGCTCGTCGGAATCGGTTCATTGGCGCGGGATGTCGGCTATCCCGTCGAGGTCGCGGTGCTGTCGACCATGCTGGTCTGGGCCGGGCCGTCGCAGGTGATCTTCTTCGCTTCTATCGCCGCAGGCGCCGCCTGGAGCGCGATTGCGATCGCGATCGGCTTCGCCTCATTGCGTTTCCTGCCGATGACGGTCGCGATCCTGCCCTTGCTGCGCAGGCCTGGGCAAAGCGTCTGGCTCCAGCTTGCCTTGTCGCATTATGTCGCCGTGACCGCGTGGACCGAGGGCTTGCGGCGCTTGCCTGCCGTGCCACCGCCGCAGCGCGTCGCCTATTTCCTCGGCTTCGCCAACACCTGCATGGCCGTCAGCTCGATCGGCACCTTCGCGGGCTATTATCTCGTCAACGCCTTGCCGATTCCGTTTGCCGCAGGGCTGCTCTGCCTGACGCCGATCTTCTTCCTGGTTTCGCTGGCGGCGGGCATCCGGCATCGCGGCGATATCGTGGCCATGGTGCTGGGCCTTGCGCTGGCGCCGATCTGCGACCGTTTCATCGGCGGCGGCTTCGATCTGATCGTCGCTGGAGTGATCGCCGGCAGCATCGCCTTCTTGATTGGCCGCAGGCGCGGGAGGGCCGTATGACGCCGCCAATTCCCGGCCTCGATGGCGCCTACTGGCCCTATCTCGCCTTGCTGCTCTTCGCCGTGCTGCCGACCGAGATCTGGCGCTGGCTCGCGGTTGCGTTCGCGCGGCGGATCCAGCCTGAATCGCCCGCGCTTGAATGGGTGAGGGCGGTCGCGACCGCGCTTCTGGCTGGCGTTGTCGCCAAGCTGATCATCGTGCCGCCCGGCGCCCTGGCGGCGGCGCCCTTAGGCTTGCGGGTCGGCGCGCTCACTGTCGCGCTGGCGATCATGCTCTTCGACCGGCGCAGGGTGATGCTCGCCGTGCTCATGGGGGAGGCGACGCTGATCGCCGGGGCGTGGCTGCTGATCTAGGTCAGGCCGTCGCCTTGTTGGATCGGCGGCGAAACATGCCGCAGCTTGTCGGGGTTGCGGATGACATAGATGGCGTGAATCAGGCCGTCTCGGATATCGAGCGCGGTCGCCTGCAGGGTCTCGCCGCGTTCGAGGCTGACATAACCCGGCAGGCCGTTGATCAGCACGGGCTCATAGCGCGTGGTCGTCTGACCGAGTTTTGCGACTTTCTGGGCGATGCCCGCGAAGAAGCGCGCGACCTTGTCGAGGCCGAAGATCTGGTTGATCGAGGCCGGCACCTTGCCGCCGCCGTCGCTGTGCAGGACGACATCGCGTGCGAGCAGTTGCTGCAGCAGGGTCGGGTCAGATTGATGCGAGGCCTTGAAGAAGGCCTCGGCATAGCGCGTAGCCTCCTCGCGAGAGACGCTGTTGCGCGGCGGCAGGTCGAGCCGGACATGCTGGCGCGCCCGGGCGGCGAGCTGGCGGCAGGCGGCCTCGCTGCGTTCCAGCATGCGGGCGATTTCGGCAAATCCGATGTCGAAGATATCATGCAGCAGGAAAGCGGCCCGCTCCAGCGGCGAGAGCCGTTCGAGTGCCAGCATCAGCGCGATCGGCGCATCGAGCTCATCATCCACCGGCTCGCTGCCACCAAGGCTCTCGACGATCGGCTCCGGCAGCCAGGTTCCGACATAGAATTCGCGTCGGCTGCGGGCCGATTTCATCTGGTCGAGGCAGAGCCGCGTCACCACGCGCGCCAGATAGGCGCGCGGGTTGATGATGTCTTCCTGTCCGGCCTCGTGCCAGCGCAGCCAGGCATCCTGCACCACGTCCTCGGCATCGCTGACCGAGCCGAGCATGCGGTAGGCCAATCGGGTCAGGAATGGCCTGTGCTGCTCGAACGCGTTGCTGGATACGCTGTCGGGTCGCGCGCTCATGCGGCGGCGAGCCGGTTACGGTCCTGCGGATGCCGGGTGCGGAAGCCGGCATTGATGCGGTTCCAGATATTGATCGTACCGATCGCCACCGAAAGATTGACGCATTCGACCTCGCTGAAATGCTCACGCAATTCGGCGAAGGCCTCGTCGCTCGGGGCGCCCTCGGAAAGCCGTGTCAGCGCCTCCGTCCAGCGTAGCGCGGCGCGCTCGCGCGGGGTGTAGAGTTCCGATTCCTCCCAGGCGGTCAGCAGGTAGAGCCTCGCCTCGCTCTCGCCAGCCTTGCGGGCGTCGGCTGTGTGCATATGCAGGCAATAGGCGCAGGAGTTGATCTGGGAGGCGCGCATCTTCACCAGTTCGAGCAGGCTGTGTTCCAGTCCGCATTGTTCGACATAATTTTGCGCGCCGAGTACGGCGTTGATGGCGGCAGGGGCAATCTGCAGGGCGTTGAGGCGTTGGGTCATCTTGGTCTCCATCGAGGTTCGATGAATGCAAGACGAGACAGCGCTGGCGCTCGTGACATCGCTCAGAGATTATTTTTTAGCGCGGCCCGAATTTTTTCTGCATTCGCGGTCAAAACCTCCGGCTTCTCCATCGCGCCGGTATGGGGCCGCAGCGCCACGCCATCATGGCGCGGCATGACATGAACATGCAGGTGGAACACGACCTGCCCGCCGGCGGCCTCGTTGAACTGCTGGATCGTGACGCCATCGGCGTTGAAGGCTGATTTTACCGCCCGCGCCAGCGTCTGGACGCTGAGGGCAACGGATTTCAGCGCCTCGGGCGGCGCATCGAAGACATTGCGGCAGGCGGCCTTGGGGATGACCAGGACATGCCCGTCGGAGCGCGGCATGATGTCCATGATCGCCAGCGTCTCGGCGTCCTCATAGACCGTGTGGGAAGGCAATTCGCCGCGCAGGATCTTGGCGAAGACATTGGAGGGATCGTAGGCGCTCATCACGGGACCGGCAGGCTGGAGGCGGGAGAGCGCAACCTGTGGCTCGCCCGCCGTGCCGTCAACCCGTCGTGATGCGCGCAGCCGCAAGCGGCAGGACCTCCTCGACCACGCTGTCGAGCACGAGATCGTCGCAGGCGCCCAGGATTTCAAACGCCGTCGCCTCGAGACGCTGCAGCGGTCGGTCCCGCCAGCGCATCACGATGTCCGCCAGCGCCGCGGTCTCCCGGGCATCGAGGTCGTCCGTCAGATTGTAGAGGCCGACCAGCCAGAGATCGCCAGGCGAGCGTCCGAAGGCCTGCTGCACGGCTTGCAGCATGTTCATGCCGTCGCGTTTTTCCGGATAGGCGGCAAGATAGAGCCGGCCACGATTGACGTTGCCCGAGAACAGGCCGCGCAGTTCGACAGCGAAAGGCGGGATCGCGCGGAGCGCTCGCCGCGTCTCGTCCGCAATAGTTGGCTCCCCACCGGTTCCGAGCGAGCCGCAGACCGTCGCGTGCAGCCTGTCCTTGCGGCGCGCCAGGATATCCCAGGCGATCTTGGCGGCGAAGGGTGCGGCCTTGATCTCAGCCTCCAGCGCGAGAAAGGCGGCAGACCCTCGCAAGGCCTCGTCGCGAACCGGCAGGACAAGCGAGAAAACCGGCGGATGCCGCCCCCTCTCGTAGAACTTGCCCTCCACCCGCGGGATGACACGCGGGTGGTTCGGCGCAACGAGCGGCAGATGGGCGAGCCGATAGCTGTGATCCAGCATCAACGGCACCGAGAAATCCGTGAGGCTGCGGCGATAGCCGAGTTCGGAATCGTCGCAGAAGAGGCTGGCGCTACCCGCGGAAGCAGCCTCAGTCATCGGCGCCCCCGGTTTTCCTGAAGGGGCTTTCCGCTGCAAGCGCCTCCTGTGCCTGCGCGATATGCTGGCGCTCATTGACGAGATGGGCGGCGACGGCGCGGCGAAGCCCGGGATCGGCGAGATGATGCAGCGAGCGCGTCAGCACCGGCCGGTAGCCGCGCGCGAGCTTATGCTCGCCCTGTGCGCCGGCCTCGACGCGGCTGAGCTTATGGGCGATCGCGTAGTCGATCGCCTGATGATAGCAGAGCTCGAAATGCAGGAAGGGGTGGTCCTCGATGCAACCCCAGTTGCGGCCATAAAGCGTGTTGGCGCCGCGGAAATTGATCGCGCCGGCGATGTAGCGGCCGGCTCGCCTGGCCATCATCAGCACGATGCGCTCGCCCATTGCCGCGCTCACGGCCGAGAAGAAGGCGCGGTTGAGATAGGGCCGGCCCCATTTGCGCGAGCCGGTGTCCTCGTAGAAGGAATGGAAGTCGTCCCAGACGGCCTCAGTCAGATCTGGCCCGGACAGGACATCGACGGTGATGTCGGCCGAGAGTGCCTCGCGCCGCTCGCGCTTCAGTGCCTTGCGCTTCCGCGAGGCCAGCGTTCCCAGGAAATCGTCATAGGTTTCAAAGTCTTCGTTGCGCCAGTGAAACTGAAGGTCGTGCCGCTCCAGATAGCCGGCCTCGCGCAGCGCCGTGATGTCGGGCTCCTGCGCGAAGGTGACATGGACCGAGGAGGCGTTCGCTTGCCCGCGCAGCGCCTCCAGCCCGGCGATCAGCCCGGCGCGGGCCTCATCGGCGCGCAGGCCCTCGGCGACCAGCAGGCGCGGCCCGGTCGCGGGCGTGAAGGGGGCTGCGAGCTGGAGCTTGGGGTAGTAGCGCCCGCCGGCGCGCTCATAGGCATCGGCCCAGGCATGGTCGAAGACATATTCGCCCTGGCTGTGGCTCTTGAGGAAACTTGGCGCCGCCGCCAGCAGCGAGCCTTGCGCATCCTCGACCAGCAGATAGGCCGGGGACCAGCCGGAACGCCTGCCGACGCAACCGCTCTCCTCCAGGGCGAGCAGGAAGGCATGCGAGACGAAGGGATTGTCCTCGTCGACCGCCGAGGCGAGATCCAGGCAGGCAGGAGCCTGGGAGGTAGGGGCCGGGGAGGTTGCGGCCATGGCGGCGCGCAACGCGAGCGGGTTGGCGCAGGCGTTCCATGCGGCGGCGGGGACGGTCTTCAAAGACGTCGCGACGCGCACCCTGAGGTCGTCGCGTCCGTCAACACTCAAGGTTTGAAGCCCTCGAAGACCATCTGGTCGGCATGCAATGCGGCCCGCTCGCGATCCTGAACGTTGCGCACCGTCCAGCTCATCACCGGCAGGCCCAACGCCTCCCGACAGAGATAGGGAGCCGCGCTCGGCAAATCAGCAACCTTCCAGGACAAAAAGTCCGGCCGGCTCTCGCCGAAATGCAGCAGATTGGCCAGCGCATGTTTCTGGGTGGCGTCGAGGTGATCATAGTCGGGATAGGAATAGTCGCTCATCGCCACGATCCCGCGCGGAATGCCGGGTGCGAGCTTGCGCAATGCCGTGACGATCACGGGGTCGAAGGATTTCAGCACGATCGGCTGGCCGGCGCGCTGGTTGACGATCTCGGCCGTGCGCTGCGCCAAAGCGAGAGCGCCGTCGAAGCGGCTCTTGACCTCGATCACTAGCGGCACGCGCCCCGCGACCGCATCGAGAAAGGCGTTCAGCGTCGGAATGCGGTCACTGCTGCCCTTCAGGGCAATCCCGGCCAGCGCCTGCGCGCTCCGCTCGTTGACGAGGCCGGTCTCGGCCGTCAATCGGTCGAGCACGAAATCGTGAAACACCATCGCCTCGCCGTCTGCGCTGAGCTGGACGTCGCATTCGATGCCGAAGCCGCCAGCGATGGCGCCTTCGGCGGCGGACAGGCTGTTCTCGATCAACCCTATCTTCGCATCATGCAGGCCACGATGCGCGATTGGTCGGGCGACGAGCCAGCCGAGTCCGGATGTCGCAAGCTGCGCCATCACGCGATCTCGAACATCGCCTCGACTTCGACGGCGGCGTCGGCCGGGAGTTCGGCGACGCCGATGGTCGAGCGGGCATGGCGCCCCTTGTCGCCGAGCGCCTCGACCATCAAATCCGAGGCGCCGTTCATGATCGCCGGCAGGCCGGCGAAATGCGGCATCGCGTTGATGAAGCCCCCGAGTCGCACGCAACGGGTGATCCGGTCGAGATCGCCGAGCGCGGCCTTCGCCTGCGCCAGCACGTTGATGGCGCAAAGCCGCGCCGCCTCGATGCCGGCCTCGTTGAAGATCTCGGCACCGAGCTTGCCCTTGTGGCTGTCGGAGAGCTTGCCATCGAGGCCAAAGCAGAGCTGGCCGGAGATCACCAGCAGCTTGCCGGTGATGACATAGGGCACATAATTCGCGACCGGCGCGGCCGGAGAGGGCAGGGTGATGCCGAGTTCGGCAAGCTTGGCTTCGATTGCGCTCATGGGGCGTGCTCCGGCTCGATGGAATAAAACCTTCATGGCCGATGGCCGGGCAAGCCGCAAGCAGCCTCGATATGCTCGCAAGGCGGCTCGGCCCGGCGTTCACGAAGGCGGCCTTACGCCTTGTTTGCGCCACCGCTGCAATGCACCTAGATTCGTTCGATCACCTATTCGGTCACCTAGCAGAGCGGCAAATGTCATGAGCATGAACGGATTTGGCCTTGCGAGTACCCTGGCGGGTATCCTGAGCACGGTCGCCGTGCTGGCGAGCGTCGGCGCCTCGGCGCAGCCTCAATCGGTCGGGCGCGTGGTTCTGGCGCCCCATCGCGCGGTCTATGATCTTGTGCTCGACGACGACAAACCCGCCACCAGCATCGAGGCGGCGCGCGGTCGCATTGCCTTCGATTTCACCGGCGATGCCTGCGAGGGCTATGTACTCTCCTTTCGCCAGGTCACGCAGGTGAGCAGCAGCGAAGGCGGTCCGCGCACCATCGATGCGCGCACGACGAGCTTCGAGGCCGGCGACGGGGCGAGCTACCGCTTCAAGACCGAAAGCTCCGCGGCCGGCGCTCCGGCCGAGATCGTCGACGGCTCGGTCCAGAAATCCGGTGGCGGCTACGAGATCAAGCTCAGCGCGCCCAAGCCCGAGACGGTGCGCCAGACGACGGACGCCCTGTTCCCGAACGCGCAGATGAAGGCGGTGATCGAGGCCGCGCGCGCCGGCAAGACCACGCTGAACGTGCGCCTCTATGACGGCGCCAATAGCGGCAAGGAGGTCTATGACACGCTCTCGGTGATCGGGAAGCGGATCGAGACCAAGCCCTCCGAGGCACCGCTGCAGCGGCCGGAATTCGAGACGCTCGCGCGCTGGCCGGTGTCGATCTCCTATTTCAAGGTCGATTCCGGCGAGACCACGCCCTCCTACACCATCTCCTTCGAGCTCTATGAGAATGGCGTGACCGGCGCGATCAAGCTCGACTATGGCAGCTTCGCCCTGCGCGGCACGCTCACGCGTCTGGATCTTCTTCCGAAGCAGGATTGCGCGAAGTAGCGCTTGCGCCGCTGGCCCGCTGCGGACCGCGCAGACTGAGGCCCTTGCCGATCGACGCATCGCCGAAGCGCGCGCGCAGCGCGTCGAGCGCGCCCTCCATCGCCTTCAGCCTGGGGGTCGCGACATCGGCGAGGTCGCCATGGTCGGCTTCCTCGGGGGCGCTGAAATCGCTCGCGCCGATGCCGATCAGCCGGTAGCGCTGGCCGTTGCATTCGCGCCTGAGCAGGTCGCGCCCAGCGGCGAACAGCCTGGCCGCCAATTGTGTCGGCTCCGGCAGGCGACTGGCGCGCGTGATCGCGTGAAAATCCGCCGTCTTCAGCTTCATGGTGATGGTCCGGCCCGCGAGTGCCTGGGCCTTGAGGCGTTTCGAGGTTTTCTCGCAGAGCCGCCACAGCACCGGCTCGAGATCCTCGAAGCGCGAAAGATCGGTGTCGAGCGTGGTTTCGCTGGACACGCTCTTGGTCTCGCGGTCGGGCGTGACCTGGCGCTCGTCGATGCCGTTGGCGAGCTTCTTCAGTCGCGGCCCATCCTTGCCGGCCAGGCGGAAGAGCTTGTCGATCGGCGCTTCGCGCAGATCGCCGATCAGGCGGAAGCCGGATTCGGCGAGCTTGGCCGCACTCGCCTGGCCGACACCGGGAATGAGGCTGACCGGCTTTCTCGCCAGAAACGCGACGGCCTCCGCCCGCCCGATGACGGAGAAGCCGCGCGGCTTGTCCATGTCGGAGGCGACCTTGGCCAGGAATTTGGCATAGGACAGGCCGATGGAGATGCTGATCCCGACTTCGCCTTCGATCCGCTTGGCGAAGCGCGCGAGCGTGATGGCGGGGCTGGCGTGATGCAGCCGCTCGGTTCCGGCGAGGTCGAGAAAGGCCTCGTCGATCGAGAGCGGCTCGACCAGCGGCGTCAGCTCCTGCATTAATCGCCTGACCTCGCGCCCGGCCGCGACATATTTCGCCATGTTCGGCTTGACGACCACGGCTTCGGGGCAGGCCTCCAGGGCCTTGAACATCGGCATCGCCGAGCGCACGCCATAGGTCCGCGCGATATAGCAGGCCGTCGAGACCACGCCGCGCTTGCCGCCGCCGATGATCACCGGCTTGTCGAGCAGCGTGGGATCGTCGCGCTTCTCGATTGCCGCATAGAAGGCGTCGCAGTCGATATGGGCGAGGCTCAAGGCATCGCGCTCGGGATGGCGCAGCAGCCGCGGGGAGCCGCAAGCCGGGCAGCGGCGCAGCGCAGCGATTGCCTCCTCATGGTCGATGAGGCAATCGCGGCAGAGCACGCGCCGCGCAGGCTGCGCGGCCCGGTCGGTCACGGGGCGTCGCCCATCGGCGGTCCGGCGAGCCGTCCGCGGGCCTGAGCGACGATTTCCGGATTCAAGCTTAAATTTCCGGCAAACTCCAACAGCAGCGAATCGCTGCCGGCGAGATGATCGAGCACTGCGGCGAGGAAACCGGGCTCTTGCGCCGCTGCTCTTAGATTCGAGGGGCCGAGGCCGGTTTGCGCCAGAAACGGCTCCAGGCGCGCCGGATCTGCAGCGAGGAAGCCCAGCGCGCGCAGCGCGAGGTTTTCGGCATCCTCGACGGAGGGGGATCTTGCCATGGCGGGAGCTGCCTTCCGAATCGAGCTTCAGGTTTGCGTTTCGTCAACGGCTCTCATGCTAACGTAATCTTTGAATGAGGCCGCCAACTTGTGATGGCAGGATCGAGATGGCCTGTCAGTGGCGCGTTTGAAGGGCGGCATGATGAAGACGGTTTTGATCGTCGAGGACAATGAGCTCAACATGAAGCTCTTCAATGATTTGCTTGAAGCGCATGGCTATGCCACGCTGAAGACTGCCGATGGCATCGAGGCGATCGAACTCGCGCGCACGCATCATCCCGATCTGATTTTGATGGACATCCAGCTTCCCGAGGTCTCGGGGCTCGAAGTCACCAAATGGATCAAGGAGGATGATACCCTCAAATCCATCCCCGTTATCGCGGTGACGGCTTTTGCGATGAAGGGTGACGAAGAACGCATTCGCGAGGGAGGCTGCGAGGCTTATCTCTCCAAGCCGATCTCGGTGGCAAAATTCTTGGAGACGGTCCGCGCCTACGCTGGCCCAGCCTGAGGCTTCGAAAGCAAAACCATGTCAGCCCGTGTCCTCGTCGTCGACGACATCGTCACCAATGTGAAGCTGCTGGAGGCGAAGCTTTCAGCGGAGTATTTCGACGTCGTGACCGCGCTGAACGGAATCGAGGCGCTGGCGATCTGCGAACGCGGCGAGGCGGACATCGTCCTGCTCGACGTGATGATGCCGGGCATGGACGGCTTCGAGGTCTGCCGGCGCTTGAAGAACGGCGCGACCACGGCCCATATCCCGGTCGTGATGGTGACGGCGCTCGATCAGCCCGGCGATCGCCTGAAGGGGTTGGATGCCGGGGCTGACGATTTCCTGACCAAGCCGCTGGACGACACCGCGCTGTTTGCCCGCGTGCGCAGCCTTGTTCGCTTGAAATCCGTCACGGACGAGTTGCGCAACCGCGCTTTCGCCTCGCGCCGGCTCGGCATCGCCGATCCGCTTGCCGCCGCAGCCTCCGAGACCGGTCTGAACGGCCGCATCCTGGTGATCGAGGACCGGCCGACCGTGACCGAACGGCTGTCGAGCGCGCTTTCGGCCTTCCACGTCGTCGAGATCGAGACCGATCCGCATCAGGCCCTGGTGCGGGCTGCCGAGGGCGATTACGACAGCGTTCTCGTCAGCCTTGACCTCAAGGCCTATGACGGCCTGCGCATCTGCAGTCAGCTGCGCTCGCTCGAGCGCACCCGCAACGTCTCGGTGCTGATGCTGGGCGAGGCCGAGGACCGCACCCGCATCCTGCGCGGCCTCGAGATCGGGGCCCATGACTTCCTGATCCGTCCGGTCGACCGCAACGAGCTCCTGGCGCGCGTACGCACGCAGGTGCGCCGCAAGCGCTTTACCGAGCGGCTGCGCGACAGCGTCCAGTCGTCCATGGAAATGGCGGTGATGGATCAGCTCACCGGCCTGCATAACCGCCGTTTCATGGACAGCCGCATGGGCACGATGTTCGATGAATCGGCGCTCAGGGCCCGCTCGCTCGCCATGCTCGTCCTCGATGTCGATCGCTTCAAGGTCGTCAACGACACCTGGGGGCATGACGCTGGCGACGAGGTGCTGCGCGAATTCGCCGATCGGGTGCGCGCCTGCACGCGCGGCATCGATCTGGTCGCCCGAATGGGCGGCGAGGAGGTCGTCGTGGTGCTGCCCGATACCGCTCTGGACGCGGCCTGCGCGGTTGCAGAGCGTATCCGCGAGCGGGTCGAGGCCGAGCCTTTCAGCATCCACCGCAACACGCGCTCCATCACGGTGACGGTCTCGATCGGGGTCGCGAGCCGGCGCGCGGGCGATGCCTCGGCAGCGGAGATGATGAAGCGCGCCGATGATGCGCTCTACCGCGCCAAGGATGCCGGGCGAAACCGCGTCATCGTGGCTAATGCCGCCTAAAAACCTGCTCTAGCGGCCCGAAACGGTTAGCCGGTAAGGTTAAGCATCGATGAATATTGGTGAATCGGTCCAATTGGATTGATTCGGGAGGGCCTGCCTGTAGGGTCGATTCAACGCAGCGGCTAACTGTTGCTGCTTCGAAACGCCCTTCGGGCTCCCGGATCCGCCGCATCTCCTGGGAAACCGCTGGGCTCGGCCGGTCGGTGACGGATTTCTGGCCTCATCAGAACCGTCGCCGGCCGACCACCTCTCAAAACCTGATGCAGATGGAGGAAGCCCGGTATTCGGGCGAATGCCTGCATCCTGCGCGCCAAGAGTGGTTTTCAGAAATAGCGCGAGAACAGCGCCGGCAGTGCGTAGCCGAGCCCGGCGAAGAGCGCGAGGATCGCGAGCAGCATCAGCCCTGCCTTCAGCCGGCTGAGCGCGAAACGCGACGAATCGACTTCCACGAGCAGCTTCAGGAAGCGCCGCCACGGGCTGTGGCCTGGAGCGAGGGGCTCGACATGCTTGTCGCCGTTGGTCAAGGACGATGTCCGATCGGGGAGGAGGATAGGTTCTAATTGGCAGGCGCCGGCATCGTCTCAACGGCCCGCGCGAGCCCATAAGCCCTTCGGCCTGCAAAGATCGGGCGAGAAGTCCATGCTACGCCAGTCGTTGCCCGCGCCAAGTGACATATTCGTCGCAGGCAGACGCAAAACCCGGCCGCCCAGTTGGCCCACTATCGGCCTCGGAATTTGCAGCGCAGCAAATCAATCCACGGTAGCGCTCCGGCGTGATACCCTGATGACGATTCGCAATCCAGGCTTGTTCGGATTGCGAAGATGCTGGCCTGACATCCTCATTCTATGGAGCGACCCATGCGTACCCTCGCATTGGCGCTCTGCCTTACGGTATCACCGTTGGGCGGAGGGCTTGTCTACGCGCATAGTTGGTACCCTTACGACTGCTGCAGCGACCGCGATTGCTGGCCCATGGGAATGGACCAGGACGCCCGTGAGCCAGATCCCCGCAGCGTTCCCGGAGGCTATATGACCCATGATGGTCATTTCGTCCCGGAAAGCGCCACGCGGGTCTCGAAAGACGGGCGTTTTCACATCTGCCGGAGCGGGGGCACCCTGACCGGGACCGTGATCGCGCCGTCGCAGCGGCCCTTCTGCCTGTTCGTGCCCAAGCCGTCCTACTGAGGGCGGCATCGCGGCAGGCCGAAATGAAAAACCGCTCGGGATACGAGCGGTTTTTCGAGAGCGTTGTTATGCCTGAAGCGTAACCAGGATCACTTGATCTTGGTTTCCTTGAACTCGACGTGCTTGCGCGCGACGGGATCGTACTTCTTCTTGGACATCTTCTCGGTCATCGTGCGGGAGTTCTTCTTGGTGACATAGAAGAAACCGGTATCCGCCGTCGAGAGCAGCTTGATCTTGATGGTCACGGCCTTGGCCATGGGATTATCCTCGAGCCTGAGGGGCTGGTGAGGCCCTTTAAAAAGAAAATGGCCGGGCGGACCCGGCAAACCGTCGGGTGGGGGAATGCCGCAACGAGCCGGCGAAGTCAAGAAAGAATGGCGCGCGCCTGGCTGTTTCCGCCTTGTCGCGTCATGCGGCGTAGCATGGCGCCCCGATGGTGGGTGTGGCTTCTATAACTCCTCGCGGACGAAATGGCCGTTCTTCTCCCAATAATAGGGAACTGGCAGATAAGGCGCGAAGCCCGCGCTGAGCCGTGCGTCGACTTCTTTCAGAATCACCTGCGTGATCGTCGGCAGATCGAGCTTCTGCGCATCCGCGAAGGTCACCCAGACGAGTTCGATCAGTTCCGAATCGGGGCCTGTCACCCCCTCGACCTTCCCGGCGAGGGCGCCGTAGTCGATAGCGAAGAAGCGCGTGTCGAAGCGCTTGGGCCGGCGCGGCGGTGTTACGGCCCGCGCCACGAATGTAATGGCGCTGAGGTCGGGGAAAATCCCGTGGCTGGCGAAGCCCGCCCAGCTGCCGGCGGGTGGCTTCTCGGGCGTTCCGAGCTCGCTTGAGCCGAAGAGCAGCCCCGTCTCCTCGAAAGTCTCGCGAATGGCGGCCAGCGCCAGCGCCCGCGCCTTCATCGGGCTCGGGCGCTGCGTACGCGCCATCAGCCGGTTTTCGCAGATCTGGCCGAGTGCGCCGGTCGCCGTCATGCGGCGGTCTTCCGGATCGATCCTGCCGCCGGGAAAGACGAATTTTCCGGGCATGAACTTATGACCGGGATGGCGCTTGCCCATCAGGACGCGCGGCGTCTTCGCCGAGCGGTCGATGATCAGCACCGTCGCCGCATCCTTGGGGCGCAGATTGACCTTGACGCGCGCGCGCTCGGCCTGCGTCAGCGTGACGACATGGTCGCTCACGGGCGCAGCAACGTGGCCGCGGGCTGGCGTTCCGGCCGCGGCGGCTCGCCGTCGAAACCATTGCTGTCGAAACCATGCATGCGCATCGCCCATTGCAGGCCGATCACGCCGCCCTTCACCGGCTGCATCATCACGAGGCAGAGCAGGACCGTCAGGGCGGGCCAGATCGCCATATGCAGCGACATCGGCCAGTTGGCGTACTTCTCTGCCATCAGCAGGCCGCCGACGACGATATGGCCGACGATGGTGATGACGATATAGGGCGGCAGGTCGTCGGCGCGCTGATGATGCATCGCCTCGCCGCAGGCCTCGCAGGTATCGACCGGCTTCAGGAAGGCGCGGAACAGCTTGCCTTCGCCGCAATGCGGGCAGCGCCCCATCAGGCCGCGCCCGATGGCGCTGCGCCAGTCGCGTTCGACCGGTCGCCCCACCGCATGATTGATTTGAACAGACATCAGCGCCTCTTGCCGGGCTTCTTGCCGCCCGCCTTGCCGAAGGACGGTTTCGCCCTCGCGCGCCCTGATATAGGGGGCCGCGCCGGGCGATTGCCAGAGCGTCCCGGTGTCACATGCCGGCCTTCGGAGAGCAATTCGAAGCGCAGAGCGCCTGCCACGGGGGCGGCTTCGACGAGGCGTACATGCACCCGGTCACCCAGGCGCCAGCTCTCGCCGCTGCGCTCGCCGATCATGGCGTGGGCGGCTTCGTCGTAGCGATAATAGTCGGCGCCCAATGTCGAGGCCGGGATGAAGCCGTCGGCACCGGTACCGTCCAGCTTCACGAACAGGCCTGCCCGATTCACGCCGCCGATACGGCCATCGAAGCTGGAGCCGATCTGGTCGGCCAGGAAATGCGCGATCAGCCGGTCCGTGGTCTCGCGCTCGGCTGCCATGGCGCGGCGCTCGGCCGCCGAGATCCGGGTCGAGACCTCGCGCAATTCGGCGAGCGTTGTTGTCTTCGGCAGACCGTCATCTCCGGCCCGCATGGCGGTGATCAGCGCGCGGTGGACGACAAGGTCGGCATAGCGCCGGATCGGCGAGGTGAAATGGGCGTAGCGGCGCAGGTTCAAGCCGAAATGCCCGTAATTCTCGGCGACATATTCGGCCTGCGCCTGGGTCCGCAATACGACCTCGTTGAGGAAGAGCTCGTTCTCCGAGCCCTTGATCATGGCCAGGATGCGGTTGAACAGTACCGGCCGGAGCGCGGCCTCCTTAGGCAGCTTGATGCCGATCGAGGCCAAGACCTCGCCGAGCGCCCGCATCTTCTCCAGCGATGGCTCGTCATGGCAGCGATAGATCAGCAGGCTGCCAGCCTTCTCCAGGGTCTCGGCGGCCGCGACATTGGCGAGGATCATGAACTCCTCGATCAGCTTATGCGCCGCCAGCCGCTCGGGCACGATGACGCGGTCGACCGCGCCGTCGGGTTTCAGCACCAGCTTGCGCTCGGGCAGATCGAGATCGAGCGGCTGGCGCGCGTCGCGAGCGCGGGAGGCGACGCCATAGGCGGCCCAGAGCGGCATCAGGATGGTGTTGCGGATCGGGCCGGTGGTCTCGTCGGGCTTGCCGTCGATTGCGGCCTGCGCCTGCTGGTAGGAGAGCTTGGCGGCCGAGCGCATCAGGATGCGGTGGAAGGAATGGGTCTTCTTGGAGCCGTCCGATTTCAGCACCAGCCGTACCGCGAGAGCCGGCCGGTCTTCGCCGCCACGGAGCGAGCAGAGATCGTTCGAGATCCGCTCCGGCAGCATCGGCACGACCCGGTCGGGGAAATAGACCGAGTTGCCACGCTCTAGCGCCTCGCGGTCGAGGCTGGAGCCCGGCCGGACATAGGCTGCGACATCGGCGATGGCGACGGTAACGACATAGCCGCCGGGATTATCGGGATCGCTGTCAGGCGCGGCATGAACCGCGTCGTCATGGTCCTTGGCATCGGCGGGGTCGATCGTGATCAGCGGCAGGTCGCGCCAATCCTCGCGGCCGGCGGTGCCCGCGGGGCGCACGGCATCGGCCTCGGCGATGGTTGCCGGTGAGAAGACGTTGGGAATGCCATGGGCGTGGATCGCGATCAGGCTGACGGCGCGCTCCGACTTGATCGAGCCGAGCCGCTCGCGCACATGCGCCTCGGAAGGCCCGAAGCGCGTCTCGTTGCGCAGCGTGACGGAGACGAGGTCGCCATCCTGCGCCTCGGCCGTGCGGCCCTTCGGAATCAGCGCCTCGCGGCCTTGCGCCTTCTTGTCGATCGGGATCAGGCGGCCGCTGCCATCGGGCAGGGCGCGGAAGATGCCGAGCACCTGGGCCTTGCCCTTGCCCATGATCTTCAGCACGCGGCCGGAATAGGCGAAGCCGTCGACGCCCTTCAAACGGGTCAGCTTGAGCAGGACCTGATCGCCGACACCGGCTGCCGGAGCCGCATTGCGCTTGGCGCGGAACTCTCGCGCCCGCTCGATCAGGATGCGCGGCGCCACGCCCTGGTCGGCCTCGTTCCATTCCAGCGGGGCCGCGACGAGGTCGCCGTCGCGATCCTTGGCCTTGATCTCGCTCAGCAGGACGGGGGGCAAGGCGCCGCGCGGATGCCCAGCCAGCGCCCCATTTCCGGGAGCGTCGACAGCCTGATCCTCCTGGATCTCCTTCAACAGCCGCTTCAGCCAGATCTTGCCGCCACCGGACAGCCCGAAGGCACGCGCGATCTCGCGGCGGCTGGCATCGCGGCCGGCGGCACGCTCGGTCTCGATGAAGTCCAGGATCGCCTCACGGCTCGGCTCAGGCACGGGCGATGACACGATATCGGCTCGTCAAAACGGGGGAGGGCGAAGAAAACACAGTTCCTGTCTGCCATGAGCGCCGCGCCGACGCCAGAACCGGTATCGCCGCATCCTCCGATGAAAGCATCCCAAATGAAAGAAGGGCTGCCCTTGCGGGCAGCCCTTCCATTGTCGAACCGCGGCCCGGCGAGCCGGACCCAAAGGCGCGAAAACTCACGCGGAACAAGAACCCCATTGGGAATGAGTCCAGGTCCGCCCGCTTTGCACCAGCGGTTGATGACAATGAGACACTGGATCACCTCCTTTCAGTTGTTACCGACAAGGACAGGCTAGGGCGATTCTCGGGCCGGCGTAAATGTCAAAAAAAGCGCTTCCTTCGTCAGGCGAAATGCCGCGACAGCCGGCAAAATGAAGGCCCTTGGATCGCCTGCCGAAAAGATGGGCGGAAAATTTGCGCAATAAATAAGCAAATACACTCGTCTCGCATCATCCTTGCGTGCATGGCGGCTCATCTCGCAGGAAATTCGGCAAAAGCTGCCCCTGCGGCAGAGATTTGCGGGCCGAAGCGCCGCAAAAGGCTCGTTGGCATGTCGCTTGCGAGCCCGCTCCTTCGGGCCGGGGAGGCCTGTCGGCGCCCACTCAAGGGTGCATTCAACAGGATTGGTTCGGGGGACATGTCCGTGAGCAATACTCGTCGCGTTATTTTGGGCGCTGCACTTGCAAGCGCCGCTTTTCTGGGGACGCTCCTGCCGGCCGCAGCGCAGGAGACCATCAAGGTCGGCATCCTGCATTCGCTCTCCGGCACGATGGCGATCTCCGAGACGACGTTGAAGGACGTCATGCTCATGCTAATCGACGAGCAGAACAAGAAGGGCGGCGTGCTCGGCAAGAAGCTCGAGGCCGTCGTCGTCGACCCGGCTTCGAACTGGCCGCTCTTCGCCGAGAAGGCGCGCGAGCTGATCGCCAAGGACAAGGTCTCGGCCGTGTTCGGCTGCTGGACCTCCGTGTCGCGCAAATCCGTGCTGCCGGTCTTCAAGGAGCTGAATTCGATCCTGTTCTACCCCGTCCAGTACGAGGGCGAGGAGTCGGAACGCAATGTCTTCTACACCGGCGCCGCGCCGAACCAGCAGGCCATTCCCGCGGTCGATTACCTCGCCAAGGAAGAGAAGGTTCAGCGCTGGGTGCTCGCCGGCACGGACTATGTCTATCCGCGCACGACCAACAAGATCCTCGAGGCCTACCTTCTGTCGAAGGGCGTGGCCAAGGAGGATATCATGATCAACTACACGCCGTTCGGTCATTCCGACTGGCAGACGATCGTCTCCGACATCAAGAAGTTCGGCTCGGCCGGCAAGAAGACCGCCGTGGTCTCGACCATCAATGGCGACGCCAACGTGCCGTTCTACAAGGAACTCGGCAACCAGGGCATCAAGGCGACCGATATCCCGGTCGTGGCCTTCTCGGTGGGCGAGGAAGAGCTCGCCGGTATCGACACCAAGCCGCTGCTCGGCCATCTCGCCGCCTGGAACTACTTCCAGTCGGTGAAGACGCCGGAGAACGAGGCCTTCATCAAGCAGTGGAAGGCCTACAAGAAGAACGACAAGGCCGTCACCAACGATCCGATGGAAGCCCATGTCATCGGCTTCGCCATGTGGGTGAAGGCGGTCGAGAAGGCCAAGAGCTTCGATCCCGACAAGGTCATCGATGCGCTGCCCGGCATCGAGGCGCCGAACCTCACCGGCGGCATCTCCAAGATGCTCCCGAACCACCACATCACCAAGCCCGTGCTGATCGGCGAGATCAAGGCCGACGGCCAGTTCGACGTGGTCTCGAAGACCGGTCTCGTCGCCGGCGACGCCTGGTCGAAGGAGCTCGACGGCTCCAAGGATCTGATCGGCGACTGGGTCGAGAAGAAGTGCGGCAACTTCAACGTCAAGACCGGCAAGTGCGGCGGCGCGTGAGGTCATGAGGGGGAGGGACGGCACGGGCGGATAAGCCCGACCGTCCCTTGGAATTCGGCGAGACGCCTCCGTTTGTTCGAACTGGGGGCGTCCGTCACTGCCCAAGTCCTTCACTGCCAAGCAAACTACCGAGCCGCGAACCCGAAACGAGCCCATGCGAATTGTGTCCTGCCTTCTGCGCATGATTGCGCTAGCGACGCTGCTTGCGCTCCAGCCGGGCGCTGCTTCAGCCCAAAGTTCGGCCCCGGCCGCCGACGAGGCCTTCATCAAGCTCGGCGCCGACAGTTTCTCCGATACCAACCGCGCCATCGAGATTTTGATCGCGAACGCTCATCCGCAGGCCGCTGTCATCATCGAGGCGTTAGCCGATGGCCGGCTTCTGGCTGGGGGCGGTGCGGTCGTCGTGAAGACCAAAGACGGCAAACTGCTTGACGCCAAGACCGGCGCTGCACTTGCCTCCGAGCCTCCGGGCTTGAGCGCAGTGCGCCTCAATAACGGCGTGCGCCGTACCATCCAGGCGGCTCTTGGTGGTCTGGGGTTGCTCAATCCCGATGCCGGCAAGCGCATCGCCGCCGCCGAGGCGGTGTTCAAGTCGCGCGACGCTTCCTTGCTGCCGGTGCTCGAAGGCGCCATCGCCAAGGAGAGCGATGCCCGGGCGAAGGCGGCGCTGCGTCAGGCCCAGGCCGCGATCCTCATCGCCAAACCCGACGCGCCACCCTTTGACAGGATCGCTGCCGTCGACGTGCTGCGCGAACGCGGCGACCAGGATGCGCTGGCGACCCTGCGCTCCCTGCCGGGCGATTCCTCGGCAGGGCTGAGGGAGGCGCAAGGCCGCGCGGTCTCAGCCATCGAGAGCAAGCTCGCGCTGTGGCGTGCCGGACAAAACCTCTGGTACGGCCTCTCGCTTGGCTCGGTGCTGTTGCTGGCGGCTATCGGGCTGGCCATCACCTTCGGCGTCATGGGCGTGATCAATATGGCCCATGGCGAGATGGTGATGCTCGGGGCCTACACCACTTTCATCGTGCAGGAGATTATTCGGACCCGCTTTCCCGGCCTGTTCGACTACTCCTTGTTGATCGCCGTGCCGCTGGCTTTCCTGGCCGCCGGCCTCGTCGGGATCGCGATCGAGCGCGGCGTCATCCGGTTTCTCTATGGCCGTCCCCTTGAGACGCTGCTCGCGACCTGGGGCATCAGCCTGATCCTGCAGCAGGCGGTTCGTACCGCCTTTGGCCCGACGAACCGCGAGGTCGGCGCGCCCAATTTCATGTCCGGCGCCTTCGAGATCGGCCAGCTCGCCATCACCTGGAACCGGCTCTGGATCATCGTCTTCGCAGGCCTCGTCTTCGCCGCGCTGCTGGCGATCCTGAAATTGACGCCGATTGGCCTGCAGATGCGCGCCGTCACCCAGAACCGGCGCATGGCCTCGGCGATGGGCATTCGTACGGGCCGTGTCGATGCCTTGACCTTCGGGCTGGGCTCGGGTGTGGCGGGCTTGGCCGGTGTCGCGCTCTCGCAGATCGACAATGTCAGCCCCAATCTCGGCCAGAGCTACATCATCGACAGCTTCATGGTCGTGGTCTTCGGCGGCGTCGGCAATCTCTGGGGCACGCTGGTCGGCGCGATGACGCTCGGCATCGCCAACAAGCTGCTCGAACCCTATGCCGGCGCGGTGCTCGGCAAGATCGCGCTGCTCGTCTTCATCATCCTGTTCATTCAGAAGCGCCCGCGCGGCCTGTTCGCGCAAAAGGGCAGGGCGGTGGAAGCATGATCACCCGCTTCCTCATCCAGGGCATGGACAAGCGCGGCCTCGTCTTCCTCGCCGTGCTCGTGGCGCTGGCGGTTCTCGTCCCGCTCGCCAATCTGCTGCTGCCGCCGGGTTCGGTCCTGCATGTGCCGACCTCGACCATGTCGCTCTGGGGCAAATATCTCTGCTACGCGCTGCTGGCGATCTCGCTCGATCTGGTCTGGGGTTATTGCGGCATCCTGAGCCTCGGCCACGGCGCCTTCTTCGCGCTCGGCGGCTACGCCATGGGCATGTATTTGATGCGCCAGATCGGCTCGCGCGGAACCTATGGCAACCCGATCCTGCCCGATTTCATGGTCTTCCTGAACTGGAGCGAATTGCCCTGGTACTGGTACGGTTTCTCCTCCTTTCCCTTCGCCATGCTGATGGTCCTGGCTGTGCCGGGTCTGCTCGCCTTCGTCTTCGGCTGGTTCGCCTTCCGCTCCCGCGTCACCGGCGTCTATCTCTCGATCATCACCCAGGCACTGACCTATGCGCTGCTGCTCGCCTTTTTCCGCAACGATATGGGCTTTGGCGGCAATAACGGCCTGACAGATTTCAAGGAGATCGTCGGCTTCAACGTCCAGGCGCAGTCGACGCGCGCGGCGCTGTTCTCGATGACCTGCGTCATGCTGATCGCCGGCTTCCTGATCGCGCGCGGCATCGTCTCGTCGAAGCTCGGCAAGGTGGTGATCGCGATCCGCGATGCTGAATCCCGCACGCGCTTCCTCGGTTACCGGGTCGACCGCTTCAAGCTCTTCGTCTTCACCGTCTCGGCCTGCATGGCGGGCGTCGCAGGCGCGCTTTATGTGCCGCAGGTCGGCATCATCAATCCCAGCGAATTCGCGCCCGCGAACTCGATCGAGACCGTGATCTGGGTCGCTGTAGGTGGGCGTGGCACGCTGGTCGGCGCGGCGCTCGGCGCGGTCGTCGTCAACTACGCCAAGACCGTCTTCACCTCGGGCTTCATGGCGCCGTACTGGCTGTTCGCGCTGGGCGCGCTCTTCGTCTTCGTGACGATCTTCATGCCCAAGGGCATCCTGGGCACGGCGCAGGATTGGTGGACCAGGCGCAAGGCGCCGCCGGAGCCGTCGCCAGCGGCCGAACCGGCCCCGGCGGAGTGACGACATGAACGCTCCCGTTCCCGGCGCACTCACCTCTTCGCTGCTCTATCTCGACGGCGTCAGCGTCTCCTTCGACGGTTTCAAGGCGATTCGCGGCCTGTCGCTGACCATCGCGCCAGGCGAGATGCGCGCCATCATCGGCCCCAACGGCGCCGGCAAGACCACGATGATGGACATCATCACCGGCAAGACAAAGCCCGATGTCGGCACGGTGATGTTTGGCGGCTCTGTCGACCTGACCAAGCTCGACGAGGCGGCGATCGCCAATCTCGGCATCGGTCGCAAATTCCAGAAGCCGACGGTGTTCGATTTCCACACCATCGAGGACAACATCCTGTTGGCGCTGAAATCGAAGCGCACGGTGGCAAGGACCCTGTTCTGGAAGACGGCGGCTGCGGATGCCAAGCGCATCGACGACATCCTCGGCATCATCAAGCTCGGCGATGCGCGCGACCGGCTCGCGGGCTCGCTCTCGCACGGCCAGAAGCAGTGGCTCGAGATCGGCATGCTCTTGGCGCAGGATCCAAAACTCCTGCTGGTCGATGAGCCTGCCGCCGGCATGACCGATGGCGAGACGGCCGAGACGGCCGTCCTCCTCAAGGAGATCGCCAAGGATCATTCGGTCATCGTGGTCGAACACGACATGGGCTTCATCCGCGAACTCGGCGTGAAGGTGACGGTGCTGCATGAGGGCTCGGTGCTGGCGGAGGGCCCGCTCGACCAGGTCAGCGCCAATGAGCGCGTCGTCGAAGTGTATCTGGGACGATGACAATGCTCAGTGTCGACGCCATCGATCTCCACTACGGCGCAGCCCAGGCGCTCCGCCGCGTCTCGGTCACGGCCGAGATCGGCAAGGTCACCTGCGTGATGGGCCGCAACGGCGTCGGCAAGACCTCGCTGATGCGCGCCATCGTCGGCCACCAGGCGATCTCGGGCGGAAAGATCAGCTTCGGCGGCGAGGACATCTCGAAGCTGCGCAGCGAGGATCGCGCGCGCGCCGGCATCGCCTATGTACCGCAGGGGCGGGAGGTGTTCCCGCTGCTGAGCGTGAAGGAAAATCTGGAGACGGGCTATGCGCCCTTGCCCCGCAAGGAGCGCTACGTTCCCGGTGAACTGTTTGACCTATTCCCCGTGCTGAAGTCGATGTTGGGGCGGCGCGGCGGAGACCTCTCGGGTGGCCAGCAACAGCAACTCGCCATCGCGCGGGCGCTGGTCACCCGGCCCAAATTGCTGGTGCTGGACGAGCCGACCGAGGGCATTCAGCCCTCGATCATCAAGGATATCGGCCGCGCGATCGATTATCTGCGCTCCAAGGGCGACATGGCGATCGTGCTGGTCGAGCAATATTTCGACTTCGCCCGCGATCTCGCCGACACGATGTTCGTGATGGAGCGCGGCGAGGTCGTGCTGTCGGGGCCGATGGCCGAGCTCGACGCCAATCAGGTGCAGAGGCTGATCCAGGTATGACGGCTGCGCCGTCATGCTCGGGCTTGCCCCGAGCATCGCAGACCGCATGGGGCGCCAGGCGCCGCCTTCTCGTCAGGAGATTCTCGGGTCCGCGCTTCGCTTCGCCCGAGAATGACGGCGAGGCCGCGGGCGTCCTCAAAACGCCAGCGGGGCGTTGTCGACGACCTCCTTCATCACGAAGAAGGTCCGCGTCTGCCGCACACCGGGCAGCGCGATCAGCTTGTCGGCGTGCAACTTATTGAAATCGGCCATGTCCCTAACGCGGATCTTGAGGAAATAGTCGAAATCGCCGGCGACGATGTGGCAATCGAGGACGGTGGGCATGCTCCGGACGGCGGCCTCGAAGTCGCCGAAGCTTTCGGGCGTGGAGCGATCCAGCACGACGCCGACAAAGGCCAGTGTGCCCATCTCGACATGTTGCGGCGAAACCTGCGCGCGCACCGAGGAAATATAGCCCTCGCTGAACAGGCGCTGGATCCGCCGATGGCAGGTGGCGGGGCTGGTATTGACCCGTTTGGCGATCTCGGCATTGCCGAGCCGCCCGTCAGCCTGCAGCAGGCGCAGGATTTTGAGGTCGGTTCTGTCGAGTTTTTCAGTCATGAAAGAAACGTCCGTTTTTATGCCGATTTTCGGAACCGAATGCGTATCGATCCGATAATTGCGGAAGCTTCAGGAAAAACAAGCGCTCACTTTGGAAGGACGTCTCAACTGAGATTCGGTATTTTTCCCCGATCATTTTCGAGGGAGACGAGCCTGCCATGTTGAGCAAATTCGAACGCTATCCGCTGACCTTCGGCCCCACGCCGATCGAGAAACTGTCGCGCCTGTCCGCCCATCTCGGCGGCCATGTCGAGATCTTCGCCAAGCGCGAGGATTGCAATTCGGGCCTGGCCTTCGGCGGCAACAAGCTGCGCAAGCTCGAATATATCGTGCCCGATGCCATCGCCAGCAACGCCGATACGCTGGTCTCGATCGGCGGCGTGCAGTCGAACCACACCCGCATGGTCGCCGCGACCGCGGCCAAGATCGGCATGAAGTGCCGCCTGATCCAGGAAAGCTGGGTGCCGCATGAGGACGCCGTCTATGACCGCGTCGGCAACATCCTGATGTCGCGCGTCATGGGCGCCGAGGTCCAGCTCGTCGACGAGGGCTTCGATATCGGCATCCGCGAGAGCTGGGAAAAGGCGCTTGCCGATGTGAAGGCCAAGGGCGGCAAGCCCTATGCGATTCCCGCCGGCGCCTCGGTCCATAAATTCGGCGGCCTCGGCTATGTCGGCTTCGCCGAGGAAGTCCGGGCCCAGGAAGCCGAGCTCGGCTTCAAATTCGACTACGTCATCGTCTGCACGGTCACCGGCTCGACCCATGCCGGCATGGTCGTCGGCTTCGCCAAAGATGGCCGCCAGCGCAACGTCATCGGCATCGACGCCTCCTTCACGCCGGCCCAGACGCGCGCTCAGGTCCTCGATATCGCCCAGAAGACCTCGGCCCTGGTTGGCGGCAAGGACATCACCAACGAGGATATCGTCCTGAACGAGGACTACGCCTACCCGGTCTATGGCGTGCCCTCGCAGGAGACGATCGAGGCGATCCGCCTCTCGGCCCGTCTTGAAGGCATGATGACCGACCCCGTCTATGAGGGGAAATCCATGCAGGGAATGATCGATCTGGTGAAGAAGGGCTTCTTCCCGGCCGGCTCGAAGGTGCTCTACGCGCATCTTGGCGGCGTGCCGGCGATCAATGGCTACAGCTATACCTTCCGCAACGGCTGAGCCGCCATGGAAGCCGTCGTCTTCTTCGAATTCGCCTCCGAAGCGTCCGGCGTCCGGTCAGGCTTGCTTGACCGGATCGGACCCATCGCCCTGTCGGGCGATGGCCGGCTCAATTTCGTCGGGACGGAGCGCGACGAGCGTGGCCGGCCAGTCTCCGAGGTCATCGCGCTCGGCTTCAAGAGCGCGGAGACGGCGCAGGCGGTCATGCTGCGCTGGCGCGGCGACCCGGCCTTTCCGGCCGGGGTGAAGACGCGATTGATGCGGATCGAGCCGATCTGGTCGATCGAGCCCTTGGCGATGATGTTCCCCTGAGGCCAGGGTCTGTCGCTTCAGTCGTGAAGCGACAGACCCTTGGTGATCTTGTCGGCCTCCTTGCGCTCGGCATGGACCGCCAGGCCGACGAGATCGAGCGCCGCTGTCGCGACAGCGGCGACGGCGGCGCGATTGTCGCCATCATTGCCCGTCGCGAACAGCTCCTGCGTGTAGAGATGCGGTCGCACGCCGCGCTGCTGTGCCCGCTGGAGCATCAATCTGAGCTGCTCGCCGTTCGCGCTGAAGATCAGGACGGGCTGGCGGATCAGCGGGCCGTAGAATCGGTCCGATGCATCGTTGTAGTCCTCGCCCTTCAGTTCGGGGTAAGCTCCGACGAGGCCGCCGGCGAGGAAGCTGGCGACGTTGAGTTTTTGCCAGGTGGCGAGATCCTCGCGCACCGCTATGGCGATCTTGGTGTCGTAACGGGTCTTGGTGTCGTAACGCATGGCGCAATCGATAAACGAGCCAGGGCCGGGCGGTCTTGAACGATCGTGCGGCCCCTCACACGGTGATTGGCTGCGCGCGGGACCGGGCTCTGACGGCATCGAGCGGATCGAGGCCTTCTTCAGCGGCCACGCTTATGACCCGCACAGGCACGACACCTACGCGCTGGGCCTGACGCTGAGCGGCGTGCAGAGCTTCGACTACCGCGGCAGTCGGCAGGATAGCCGCGCGGGCAATGCGATCGTCCTGCATCCAGACGAGATTCATAATGGCCGCGCCGGCGTCGAATCCGGCTTCCGCTACCGCATGCTGTATCTGGAGCCCCGGCTCTTGCGCGCGGCGCTGGGCGATGAGGCGCGTGCGCTGCCCTTCATCTCGGCAGCCGTCTCGTCTGATCCGCGTCTCGTCCGGGCGATTGCGCGCGGCTTGCGCGCGATCGACGCGCCATTGGCGGCCGACGAAGCCGAGGACATCGTCCTGGGGTTGGCCGAGGCCCTGCTGGCGCTCGATCCATCGGCGGCGCGCCCGGTGGGCTCGCGCCATGCCCAGGCGGCCTCGGAGCGCGTCAGGCGGTTTCTTGATGCTCAGCGGGAGCGGGTCGTCACATCAGGAGAGCTGGAAGCCGTCGCCGGGCTCGATCGTTTCGCGCTCGCCCGCCATTTCCGCGCGAGCTTCGGCACGAGCCCCTATAATTATCTCGTCATGCGCCGGCTCGATCGGGCTCGCGCCATGCTGCGGTCGGGGCTGGAAATCGCCGATGTCGCGGCCGCCTGCGGTTTCGCTGACCAGAGCCATCTGACACGCCAGTTCCGCCGGGCTTTCGGCGTCACGCCGGGGCGGTGGCGCAACCTGCATCGCCATCCGGAGTGAGCGGCGGCCACGGGCCGTTCTCCCCCCGGATGTTCGACTATGCAGGCCTATTTGCCTTCGTTGCAGGCCTACTTACCTTCGTTGATCGTGATCTTCGGCAAGGCACTGCTGGGCAAACCATATTTCACGAAGATCGCGTCATAGGTGCCCTTGGCCTTGAGCCGGTCGAGCGCGCCCTTGACCGCGTCGCGCAACTGGTTGCCCTCGGGGGTCTTCACGAAGGGAATGCCGGCGCGCACATCGGTGAAGGGCGCGCCGATCGGCACATAGGTGTTGGGCTCGAGCTTGAGGAAATAGGGCATCACCTCGCTGCCCTGGACGGCAGCCTGGAGGCGCTGGGTCTTGAGCTGGGTGCGGGCATCGACCGAGCCTTCCGTGCCGACGATCGTCAGCGCCGGTTTGCCCTTGGCGACGCAGTTTTCCTTGCTCCAGTCTTCCATCTCATTCAGCCAGCTCGTCGCGCGGCTGGCGCCGACCGTCTTGCCGCAGAGATCCTCCATCGTCTTCAGGCCCGGGGCCAGCGCCGTGATGGTGTAGAATTGCGCGCCCGACGAGAAGTAGTCGATGAAATCGGCGGTTTCGCGCCGAGCCGGCTTATCCGACATTCCGGCCATGACCATATCGACGCGGCCCGTCTGGAGCGAAGGCAGCATCTGCGCGAAGGCGGTCTCCTGCCACTCGATCGCGACGCCGAGTTCCTTGCCGATCGCTTCGCCGATTTCGATGTCGAGCCCGGCCAGGGTGTTGGTCGCCGGGTCCTTGAAGATGATCGGCGGATAGTTCGGCTGCGTCGCGACGATGATCTTGCCAGCGGTCTTGATCCGGGCCGGCAGTTCCTGGGCGGAAACCGCCGCGGGCAGGCAGAACGCCAAAGCGGCGAGCAGGCTTCGTGACGTCAGGGTCATGGCAATCCTCCAGATCGGTTCAGGGCAAGGGTTCAAGGCAGGACCGCGGCGATGAAGTCGCGGGTACGGGGATGTTCGGGTGCGCTCAGCACCTGGGCAGGAGGCCCCTGTTCGATCAGGCGGCCTTGATCCATGAAGACGACGCGGTCGGCGACCTCGCGCGCGAAACCGAGCTCATGCGTCACCACGATCATCGTCATGCCGCTCTTGGCCAGGTCGCGCATCACGGCGAGCACCTCGCCGACGAGTTCGGGATCGAGCGCCGAGGTCGGTTCGTCGAACAGCATCAGCCTGGGCTTCGTCGCGAGCGCGCGGGCGATCGCGACGCGCTGCTGCTGGCCCCCGGAAAGCTCGGACGGGTAGGCGCCGCTCTTCTCGGCCAGGCCGACCCGCGCCAGCAGGCGCTCGGCCTCGGCGATGGCGGCGGCCCTGGGCTGCTTCAGCACGGTCACCGGCCCCTCGATCACGTTCTGCAGCGCCGTCATATGGCCGAAGAGGTTGAAGCGCTGGAAGACCATTCCGCTGGCGAGGCGCTGGCGCGCGATCTCCTTGTCGGTCAACTCGATCAACCGGTCGCTGGTGCGCCGGAAGCCGGCGAGTTCGCCATCGACCCAGATCGCGCCGCCATCGATGCGTTCGAGCTGGTTGATGCAGCGCAAGAGCGTGCTCTTGCCGGAGCCGGAGGGGCCGATGATGCAGACCACTTCACCAGCCGCGACGTCGAGTGAGACGGAATCGAGCGCCGCGAGACTGCCGAAGCGCTTCGTCAACGACAGCGCCTGGACCATGGGGCGGTTCGCTGGAGCCTCAACCATTGCGCGCTCCCGCACCGGCGCGGCCCTTGGCGAAATGCCGCTCCAGCACGACCTGCCCGAGCGAGAGGATCGAGACCACGATCAGATACCAGCCTGCCGCGACGATCAGCAATTCGATCACCCGGGCATTGGCGTAATAGATCGTCTGGGCGTTGCGCAGGATCTCGGAGAACTGGATCACGCTGGCGATCGAGGTCAGCTTGACCATGCTCACTACCTCATTGCCGACAGGCGGGATGATCACCCGCATCGATTGCGGCAGCACGATCCGGCGCAAAGTCGTCAGCCTGGTCATGCCGATCGCCTTGGCCGCTTCGACCTGACCGTGATCGACGGAGAGGATGCCGGAGCGCACAACCTCGGCTGTATAGGCGCCCTGGTTGATCCCCAGGCCCAGCAGCGTCGCCATGAAGGGACCGATCAGGTCGATCGTCCGTGCCGAGAACAGGCCTGGAATGCCGATCGTCGGGAAGACCAGCGCGAGGTTGAACCAGATCAGCAATTGCAGGATCAGCGGCGTGCCACGGAAGAACCAGATGTAGAACGCCGCAGAACCGCGCATCACGGCGTTGGGCGACATCGCCATGATCGCGAAGAGGACGCCGAGCGCGATGCCCAGCGCCATGGCGCAGGCCGTCATGATCACGGTGTTGACGAGGCCGCCCAGGATGGCGGGCGCGGTGAAGAACTGGCCGACGACCTTCCAGGCGATGTCGCCCTCGGCGAAGGCCTTCACCACGAGAGCGAGCGCGAGCAGGACCAGGGCCGCGGAAACCCAGCGTCCGACATGCAGCCTGCCGACACGGGGCAGGCTGAGGATCGTGGGGTCGAGCGCCGTCCCCGGCATCTGGCTTGAAGTCATGGTTGCGGTCCCCGGTATCCGTCGGCCCAGTCACGCTGCACGGCGAGGCGCTGCGTCAGCCTGTCGATCTGCTCGGCCACGCGTGCAGGCGACGTGCCACCTTTGGCCATACGCGCATCGAGTGCCGCCTCCAATGTCAGATGCTCCTTGATATCGGGCGTGAGGCGGGGGTCGATCGAGGCCAGCCCGGCATTGTCGATCTCGTGCAACTGGCAGGATTTCTCCTCGCAGAGGCGCACCAGCGCGCCGGTGATCTCATGCGCCTCGCTGAAGGCTACGCCCCTGCGCGCCAGGAAATCGGCGACCTCGGTTGCCAGCGTGAAACCTCGGGAAGCAGCGTCCCGCACGGTCGCGACATTGACCGTCATGGTGGCGACCAGGCCGGCCATGGCGGGAAGCGCCAGCGCCAAGCCTTCGACCGCATCGCAACAGGCGTTCTTATCCTCGGCGAGGTCACGGTTATAGGACAGGGGCAGGCTCTTCAGCGCCGCCAGCATCGTCATCAGCCCGCCGATCAGCCGCGCCGAGCGGCCGCGCGTCAATTCGGCGATGTCGGGATTCTTCTTCTGCGGCATGATCGAGGATCCGGTCGCGAAGGAATCATGCAGCGAAATCCAGCGATAAGGCTGCGTGCACCAGATCACGATCTCCTCGGCTAGCCTGGAGAGATTGACCGCATGCATGGCCGTGACGAACAGGAACTCCGCGACATGGTCGCGCGAGCCGACGGCATCGACCGAGTTCTCGAACGAGCCGTCATAGCCGAGCTCTTCGGCGACAAGCTCGGGGTTGAGCGCGATCGCGGAACCCGCCAGTGCTGCGGCGCCGAGCGGGGAGACGGCATTGCGCCTGTCCCAGTCGATCAACCGCTCGGCATCGCGAGCGAAGGCCTGGGCATGGGCCATCAGATGATGGCCGAAGGTGATCGGCTGTGCCGCCTGAAGATGCGTCACGCCCGGCACCGGCGTCGCGACATGTTCGAGGGCCTGCGCGACGATGGCGTCCTGCAGGCTCAGCAGATCCTTCATCAGCCTACGGGCGTGGTGGCGCAGGTACAGTTTGAGGTCGTTGGCGGCCTGGTCGTTGCGCGAGCGCCCGGCGCGGATCTTGCCACCGAGAGGACCAAGCCGCTGCGTCAGGACGCGTTCGAGGAAGGTCTGGACATCTTCGTCCTCCGGCCAGGGCTCGATCAGCCCTGTCGCATGGAGTTTTTCGACTGCGTCGATCTCCCTCTGGATCGTTGCGGTCTCGGCGTCGTCGAGCAGGCCGGCGCGGCCGAGCTCGCGGATATGGGCGCGCGAGCCGGCAAGATCATAGGGCGCGAGGCTGAAATCGCTGGCCTCCGAGCGGGAGAGGCGGGTCAAGGCGGGGTCAGGCTCGGCGGTGAAGCGACCTCCCCACAGGCGCAATGGCTGGTTCACGCTAGCTCTCCGCTCTGACGTTACGCCAGGCAGGTTAGTGCGCATGCGTTTGCGCCGGCAAAGGAGATGATTTCCGACGATCATTCCATTTTGGAATAGCTCTTTCGCAGCGTGCTGTCGTGGACTAGTATGAGCGATGCTTTCGGAGTCACCCTCGCTCCTCTCGGCGCCGCTGCCGCGGCGACTGCCTTCGACCATGGGCCTGCGCGTCGTCGAGGCGGTTGCGCGTCACGGCTCCTGCTCGGGCGCTGCCGACGAACTGAATTTGACCCAGAGCGCTGTCAGCAAGCAGTTGCGCGGCGTCGAGCAGATCGTCGGCGCGAGCCTGTTTGCGCGCAATCGGCGTGGCCTGGAGCCGACCGAGGCCGGCCACGCTTTCATCGGTCCGGCCAGGGAGGTGCTCGTCGCTTTGGCGTCGGCGGTCGGCGGTGTTGCCGGTTTTCGCCAGGAGCAGCCGATGCTCAGGCTGCATGTGTTGCCGATCCTTGGCGATCGCTGGCTGGTACCGCGGTTCTCGCGCTTCGCAGAGGAGCATCCCGAGCTCGAGGTCCAGTTCACCAACTTCGTCGCCCATGGCACGGCCGAAGCTGCGGACGCGACCTTTCGGTTCGGTGAGGGTGACTGGCCTGGGCAGCAGGCGGATTATCTGTTTGGGCGCGATGTCGCGCTGGTGGCGGCGCCGGACCTTCTGGCGCGCCTCGGACCGATCGGCGAGGTCAGGGATGTCGCCCGGTTCCCGGTGCTCGACCATCCACCCACGCCGCTGCGCTGGGGCGCGTTCGCCGAGGCCAATACCGTGGCTGAGCTTGTTCCACAGCGCGTGATCCGCTTCGGCTTCTATGCCTTGGTCATCCGCGCGGCGATCGCGGGGCAGGGGCTGGCGCTGGTGCCGCGTGCGCTGGTCGTGGAGGAGCTCTCGGGGGGGAGACTCGTCAACCCGGCGGGGCTCGGTTTTCGCAGCCGGTATGGCTATTGGCTGACCCGCCCGGCGGATCGGCCACCGAGCCCGGCGCTCGTCCTGCTGCGTGACTGGCTTGTCGCGGAGGCGGTCGGGATGCAAGAAGCGCGGTGAACAGGAAGCGCCAAGAAACGGACCGGCGCATGAAACGGACCGGCGGTCGAGATGCCCCGGCCATGAAGGGTTGAAACGATGCAGCTAGGAATGGTCGGCCTCGGCCGGATGGGTGCGAACATCGTGCGCAGGCTGATGCAGGCCGGGCATGATTGCGTGGTCTATGATCGTGATCCCAAGCCCGGCGCTGCGCTTGCCGAGAAGGGGGCGGTCGTCGCCTCCGACCTGAAGGACATGGTCGCCAAGCTTGCCGCGCCGCGCGCCATCTGGGTCATGCTGCCGGCTGGCGAGATCACCGAGGCGACGCTGACCGAATTGTCCGGCCTGCTGCAACCCGGCGACACGCTGATCGACGGTGGCAACGCCTTCTGGAAGGACGATGTCCGGCGCGGGCAGGAGCTTTCGGCCAAGGGCCTGCACTATCTCGATATCGGCACCAGTGGCGGCGTGCACGGGCTGGAGCGCGGCTATTGCCTGATGATCGGTGGCGACAAGGAGACCGTCGCACGGTTGGACCCGCTGCTGAAGGCGCTCGCGCCCGGCAAGGGCGATATTCCTGAGACCAGCCATCGCGACGGTCGCAACCCGACCAGCGAGGAAGGCTACCTGCATTGCGGGCCGGTTGGCGCGGGCCATTTCGTCAAGATGGTCCATAACGGCATCGAATACGGCATGATGCAGGCCTTCGCCGAGGGCTTCGACCTGCTGCGCAACGCCTCCGCCAAGGAGGGCCTGCCGCCTGAATACGGCTTCGATTTCGATGTCGCCGAGATTTCCGAGGTCTGGCGGCGCGGCTCGGTCGTGACCTCCTGGCTGCTCGACCTGACGGCATCGGCGCTCGCAGCCGACGAGGATCTGTCGGCCTATACCGGCAATGTCTCGGATTCGGGCGAGGGACGTTGGACGGTGCAGGCCGCGATCGAGACCGCGACGCCGGCCGAGGTCCTGACCTCCTCGCTTTATACCCGCTTCCGCTCACGCAAGGATCACACCTTTGCCGAGAAGGTGCTCTCGGCCATGCGCGCCGGCTTTGGCGGCCATGTCGAGCCCAAGAAGCCGGTCTGACGCGCCATGATCAATTCGAAGAAGGGCGGCGGGCCTGCCGCCATCGTCGTCATGGGCGTCGCGAGCTCGGGCAAGACCTCGCTGGGCGAACGCCTGGCCGAGCATCTGGGCTGGCCGTTCCGCGACGCCGATTCGTTCCACCCGCCGCAGAATGTCGCCAAGATGGCGGGCGGCACGCCGTTGAACGACGAGGACCGCAAGCCCTGGCTCGCAGCCATCGCCGCCTGGATCGACGAGCTTCGCGCTTCCGGCAAGAACGGTATCGTCACCTGTTCGGCGCTGAAGCGGGCCTATCGCCGCGTCATCATCGGCGATCGGCCCGATGTCGCGCTGGTCTACCTCAAGGGCTCGCGCGAATTGATCGGCGCGCGCATGGCGGCGCGGCAGCACCATTTCATGCCGCCCGCGCTGCTCGACAGCCAGTTCGCCGCGCTGGAGGAGCCCGGCGAGGAGGAACACCCGCTGGTGATGCCGGTCGAGCTGCCGAAGGATGAGATCCTGCGCGCGGTGCTGACGAGGCTTGGTTTGACGGAGCCAGGTTTGAATTGACCCTGTCAGGGCTGGCGCTGTCGCGCCGGCCAAGCGATCGTTCCAGAGCAGAACAGCGCCCACCAGATCAGGATCGGTTGCAGCGCCAGTCTCGGGCCGTGATACCACCAGCTCGTCGGCAGCCCTGGAACTGCAATGGCTTCCATGGCGTGCTTGATGTTGGCTGGAAAGACGCAAAGTGCGTAGAGCGCCAGCCCGATGCCTGCTGCTTTGCGCAGACTCGGGACCAGCAAACCCGCGGCACCGAGAATTTCCGCGACACCTGTCAAAATGACGACCTCGCGCGGCGCCGGCACCCAGCCCGGCATGATCGGCAGGAAGGCCGTGGGCGAGCGCAAATGCAACAGGCCGGCGGCAAGATAGAACGCTGCCATCAACCAGCGCATCGCGGCGCGCAAGTTCACGTTACCTCGAACCAGGACCAGAGCCCGAGATCGAAGCGCTCCAGGACCGTCGAAGAGATCATCCAGCGCCCCGGATTCTCGGCGATGAAGGCGATGTGCAGCCGCTTGCCCTCGGGAATCTGCACCGTGTCCATGAAATAGGGCTCCCAGCCATCGTCGAGCGGGTGCAGCAGCCGGAAGCAGTGGCCATGCACATGGATCGGCTGGAGGAAGGCCGTCCGGTTTTCGATCGCGAGCACGATCGGCGTGCCGCGCTTGACGCTGACGAGCGGCTTGCCGGCGTCTCCGACGCCGCCATTGATCCGCCAGGGTTTGGAGAGATCGAGGCCGGCGAGGTCCAGCTTGAGCTCGGGCATGACCTTCGCCCCGCCCTCGATGATGATCTGGGGGCGGACCGCATCCTGGAGGCGCACAGCGGCGGGAAGCGTCGGGTTGGGCTTCAGCGCGGCAGGCGCCGTCGCGGCCGCTTTCTTTGCGCCCTCGGCCACCAGCCGGACAAGCGGCACGCCGGCGCCGATCAATGCGGTCACGATCGCGGTCGCGCCCGGCTCCTCGGGCATGTCGACGATCAGATCGTAGCGCGTGCCCGGCGCGAAAGGTAGTTGCGCGCGCACCGGCTCGAAGGTGTCGGTCGGCTGTCCGTCGACGGCGACGACCGAGGCCTTCACCCCGTCGAAGCGCAGCCGCATGATCCGGGCGTTGCAGGCATTGGCGAGGCGCAGGCGGACGCGCGCGCCCGGCGCGACCGGAACGCGCTGCGGCGGCGGCGCGCCATTGACCGTCAGCCAGCTTCCGAGCCGGCCGCCGGCCGCGCCCTCGGAGCTTGCCGTGGCGAAGGGGCGGATGGCGTGGTCGTCGCCGAGCAGCCAATCCGCGACCAGCACCGGCAGGTCGAGGTCGACCGCCAGCGGTTCCGCCTCCTCGACGATTAGCAGTCCGCCAAGGCCCCGGCCGGCCGGCTCGGACGAGGCGCCGACGAGCAGCGGCCGATAGAGGAAGGTGCCGGCATCGGGCGGCGTCAGCCGGTATTCGAAGCTCGTGCCTGGAGCGACCGGCGGCTGACTGAAGCCGCCGACCCCGTCCATGGCGGCGGCGCCACGCAGGCCTTGCCAATGCAGGGACAGTGGCAAGGCGGTTCGGTTGTCGAGCTTGAGGCGCAGCGTCTCGCCCAACTTGATTCGCAGAGCCGGGCCTGGAGACGCCCCGTTCAGCGCCAGGATGTCCGTCTCGCCCGCCGGCGCCGGCCGCAGGCGCGCCTTGCCCGGTGCTGCAACCAGCAGGCTCAATGGCGGCTCGGCTCCGGCTGGGCCGGCTGGCGGCCTGGCCTGCGACGAGGCCCCACCGGCAAGCACGATCGTCGTCGTGGCGCCAAGGGTCGTGGCGCCAAGCCCGGCGAGCGTAGCGCGCCTTGTCGGCGCAAGGAGTGGTCGCATGGACGAAGTGAGGCCTTTGTCGGTCATGCGCCCGGCATAATCTGTGGCGTGCGATCTGGCGAGAGGCGGCCTTCGCACGGCCCGGCGATGTGTCGCGATACGGCGCGGTGGGGCCACCTTCGCAGAAACGTCGCATTTTTTTGCTGCATGGCCTGCTCGAAATGCGTATAGCACCGCGGCCCAACGATGGCCGCGCTGCGTTTGCTCGCGTGCAGCGCTATCGGGCCGGCGGGCGTGGCGGAATTGGTAGACGCACTGGTTTTAGGTACCAGCGGCGAAAGTCGTGGGGGTTCGAGTCCCTCCGCCCGCACCAGCAGGCGTGCGATCGCATCATGACGTTAGCGTCGTGGCGCGGGAATCGTTCGCTGAAGAAAAATGGATTTCGCGAGCGCGGCGGCGGTCACCCGGCGTCGCGCTTTGGACATTGAAGTAACGCTGTTGGCGGATCGAAAACGATGAACGTGACCGAAACCCTGTCCCAGGGCCTCAAGCGCGAGTTTCAGGTGGTGTTGAATGCCGCCGACCTCAAATCCAGGCTCGATGACGGCCTTCAGGGCCTGCAGGGCAAGGCCAAGATCAATGGCTTCCGCCCCGGCAAGGTGCCGGTTGCCCATTTGCGCCGTCTCTATGGCCGCTCGGTCATGTCCGACGTGCTGCAGAACGCGGTCAACGAGGCGAACCAGAAGATCGTCACGGATAACGGCCTGAAGCTCGCCTTCGAGCCGCAGATCCGCTTCCCCGAGAACAAGGACGAGATCGAGGCCGCGATGGAGGCCAAGGGCGATCTCGCCTTCACCGTCGCGCTCGAGGTTCTGCCCAAGATCGAGCTCGCTGACCTGTCGGACGTCGCGCTGACCAAGCCCGTCGCCGAGGTGCCCGATGCCGATGTCGATGCCGCGCTGGAGCGCATGGCCGGCCAGAATCGCACCTATTCGAACAAGGGCGAGAAGGCCAAGGCCGCCAGCGGCGACCGCCTGATGATCTCCTTTGTCGGCACGCTCGAGGGCAAGCCCTTCGACGGCGGCACGGGCGAGGGCATCCCGCTCGATCTCGGCGCCGGTCAGTTCATCCCCGGCTTCGAGGAGCAGCTCGAAGGCGCCAAGGCCGGCGAGACCCGCACGGTCAAGGTGACCTTCCCCGAGAACTACACCGCGACCCATCTTGCCGGTAAACCGGCCGAGTTCGAGGTCACGGTCACCGAGGTGCAGGCGCCCGAGGCCGTCAAGATCGACGACGAGCTCGCCAAGGCCTTCGGCATGGAGTCGCTCGATGCGCTGAAGACCGCGATCCGCGAGCAGATCGGCCGCGATTTCGGCGAGCAGTCGCGCCGCAAGCTGAAGAAGAGCCTGCTCGACGCGCTCGATGTGAAATACACCTTCGAATTGCCGCCGACCCTGGTCGAGCAGGAGTTCGCCAGCGTCTGGAGCCATGTCGAAGTCGACATGAAGGAAGCCAAGAAGTCCTTCGAGGATGAGGGCACAACCGAAGAAGCCGCCAAGGCCGACTATCGCAAGATCGCCGAGCGCCGGGTTCGCCTCGGCCTCGTGCTGGCCGAGATCGGCGAGCAGGCCAAGGTCCAGATCTCGGATGACGAGGTCACCAAGGCCCTGGTCGAGCGCGCCCGCCAGTTCCCCGGCCAGGAGAAGCAGGTCTGGGAGTTCTACCAGAAGAACCCGCAGGCCCTGGCCGAGATCCGCGCCCCGATCTTCGAGGAGAAGGTCGTCGACCACCTGCTGGAGCAGGTGAAGGTCGAGGATCAGAGCGTCACGCGCGAAGCGCTCTACGCCGACGACGAGGCGGACGAGACTGCCGAGGCCAAGCCGAAGAAGGCCGCCAAGAAGGCCAAGAAGGCTGACGCCAAGGGCGAGGACAAGGCCGAAGACACTTCGGCCTGATTGTCGGCAACCTTAATCGCAATATTCGCGCCGCCGAGCTTCATGCTGGGCGGCGCTTCTCTTTTCAGCCGCGTTTGCCGTGCTTATGTGGGTGTCCTCCGAGACATTCGCTGATTCTCCATCCGCCGAAGCCGGCGCTGCCACCCAAGGACGATTTTCATGCTGCGCGATCCGATCGAGACCTACAACAATCTCGTCCCGATGGTGGTCGAGCAGTCCAGCCGTGGCGAGCGCGCCTTCGACATCTATTCGCGGCTGCTGCGCGAGCGCATCATCTTCCTGACCGGACCGGTCGAGGATTATTCCGCCTCGCTCATCGTGGCACAGCTCCTCTTCCTCGAGGCCGAGAACCCCAAGAAGGAAATCTCCTTCTACATCAACTCGCCCGGTGGCGTTGTGACGTCGGGCATGTCGATCTACGACACGATGCAGTTCATCCGCTGCCCGGTCACGACCTTGTGCGTCGGCCAGGCCGCTTCGATGGGCTCGCTGCTGCTGACAGCCGGCGCCAAGGACATGCGTTTCGCGCTGCCCAACGCCCGCATCATGGTCCACCAGCCCTCGGGCGGCTTCCAGGGCCAGGTCACCGACATCCTGATCCACGCCCGCGAGGTCGAGAGCCTGAAGCGCCGGCTGAACGAGATCTACGTCAAGCACACCGGACGCTCCTATGCCGACATCGAAGCGGCGCTGGAGCGCGACAATTTCATGACTGCCGAGGCGGCGCGCGACTTCGGCCTGATCGACAAGGTCATCGACAAGCGGCCTGAAGAAGCAACGGCCTGATCGGCCGCGCGGGCTGCGACCAGCCGCCCCGTTGCCTGTGGGTTGGCGCGGCGGCTGTGAAGGCCCATATTGCAAGGGGACCGGCCCCATGTTTGCATGGGGAATCGGGCGAGCGGACTGGCGCTCCTAAACGGTCCGGTTTTGGGTCGGCTCTGTCCACCGGGTGTTCCGGAACAGGGCGTTAACCTAATGATCGTGATCTGAGCGTCTATTAATGACGGAGAGACGACGGTTGCATCCGCTCAGGCTGATGTGGTCGTCCGGCTCCGAGAATGGAGATGGACGATGAGTAAGGTCAGCGGCGGCGATTCGAAGAGCACCCTCTACTGCTCTTTCTGCGGCAAGAGCCAGCACGAGGTTCGCAAGCTCATTGCGGGCCCGACCGTGTTCATCTGCGATGAATGCGTCGAGCTCTGCATGGACATCATCCGCGAGGAATCGAAATCCGCGCTGGTGAAGTCGAAGGACGGGGTTCCGACACCGCGCGAAATCCGCAAGGTGCTGGACGACTACGTCATCGGCCAGGACCACGCCAAGAAGGTCCTCTCGGTCGCGGTCCACAACCACTACAAGCGCCTCTCGCACGCCTCGAAGCACAATGACGTCGAGCTGGCGAAGTCGAACATCCTGCTGATCGGCCCCACGGGCTCGGGCAAGACGCTGCTTGCGCAGACGCTCGCCCGCATTCTCGACGTGCCCTTCACCATGGCCGACGCGACGACGCTGACGGAAGCCGGTTATGTCGGTGAGGATGTCGAGAACATCATCCTGAAGCTGCTCCAGGCCTCCGACTACAATGTCGAGCGGGCGCAGCGCGGCATCGTCTATATCGACGAGATCGACAAGATCAGCCGCAAGTCGGACAACCCCTCGATTACCCGTGACGTCTCGGGCGAAGGCGTGCAGCAGGCCCTGCTCAAGATCATGGAAGGCACTGTCGCCTCCGTGCCGCCGCAGGGTGGGCGCAAGCATCCGCAGCAGGAATTCCTGCAGGTCGACACCACGAACATCCTGTTCATCTGCGGCGGCGCTTTCGCGGGGCTGGACAAGATCATCTCCAGCCGCGGCAAGGGCACCTCGATCGGCTTCGGCGCGACGGTGAAGGGGCCTGACGATCGCCGCACCGGCGCGATCTTCCGCGAGGTCGAGCCCGAGGATCTGCTGAAGTTCGGCCTGATCCCGGAATTCGTCGGCCGTCTGCCGGTCCTGGCGACTTTGGAGGATCTCGACGAAGCGGCGCTGAAGACCATCCTGACCGAGCCGAAGAACGCGTTGGTGAAGCAGTATCAGCGCCTGTTCGAGATGGAGGACACCGAGCTGACCTTCACCGACGAGGCCGTCAGCCTGATCGCCCGCAAGGCGATCGACCGCAAGACCGGTGCGCGCGGCCTGCGTTCGATCATGGAAGGCATCCTGCTCGAGACCATGTACGAGCTGCCGGGGCTGGAAGGCGTCGAGCAGATCGTGATCGGTCCTGAGGCCGTCGAGTCGAAATCGCGACCGCTCTTCATCTATTCGGAGCGTGAGGAAGAGGCGAAGTCGGCCTCTGCGTGAGATGCCCGCCAAGCATCCAAGACATTGCAAACGCGCGCCTGTTGGCGCGCGTTTTGCGTCGTGGGGCAGGTTGGGCGGTCGCCTGTTTCACCCCGCGACAATCCAGCCTGGGGATGCTTCGAAGGCTCGCTTGAAAGCCGGCGAGGAAGTCTCCACTTTAGGTGCACTTGCGAGAGTCGCATGCCTGTTGAGGGTGTGATGCGCGAGGGCGGACGTGGCGATAGTCGTCTCGGCCGCATACGTCAGGTGGCTCCGCCCATTTGGGGGTAGGCCTGGCGCAACCACAAAGGACAAGTCATGACTGGCTCGGCGCCCCGCGCTCCTTTCGTTCCCGGCGAGACCGGCCTCTACCCGGTGCTCCCCCTGCGCGACATCGTCGTTTTTCCGCATATGATCGTGCCGCTCTTCGTTGGCCGCGAGAAGTCCATCCGCGCCCTTGAGGAGGTCGTGAAGACCGATGGCCTGATCCTGCTCGCCACCCAGAAGAATGCTGGCGACGATGATCCTGCGACCAAGGATATCTATGAAATCGGCACGCTTGCCCGCGTGCTGCAGCTGCTGAAGCTGCCCGACTCGACCGTGAAGGTCCTGGTCGAGGGCGTCGGCCGCGCCAAGGCGACCGCTTACGTTGCCGATGACGCCTTCTACCAGGCCGAGGCCGTTGGCCTGGCCGAGGAAGACGGCAAGAAGGTCGAGGTCGAGGCGCTGGGCCGTTCGGTCGTCAGCGAGTTCGAGAGCTATGTGAAGCTCAACAAGAAGATCTCGCCCGAGATCGTCGCCGCCGTCTCGCAGATCGACGAAGCCTCCAAGCTCGCCGACACTGTCGCCTCGCATCTCGCCGTCAAGATCGCGGACCGCCAGGCGGTGCTCGAGATCACCCATGTCGCGCATCGGCTGGAGAAGGTTCTCTCGCTGATGGAAAGCGAGATGTCGGTGCTCCAGGTCGAGAAGCGCATCCGCTCGCGCGTCAAGCGCCAGATGGAGAAGACACAGCGCGAGTACTATCTCAACGAGCAGATGAAGGCGATCCAGAAGGAGCTCGGTGACGGCGAGGAAGGCCGTGACGAGTTGGCCGAGCTGGAAGAGCGCATCGCCCGCACCAAGCTCTCCAAGGAGGCCCGTGACAAGGCCGTCGCGGAGATGAAGAAGCTGCGCCAGATGTCGCCGATGTCGGCCGAGGCGACGGTGGTGCGCAACTATCTCGACTGGATGCTCGGCATCCCGTGGAACAAGCGCTCCAAGATCAAGAAGGATCTCTCGGTCGCGCAGGGCGTGCTCGACGACGATCATTTCGGCCTCGACAAGGTCAAGGACCGCATCGTCGAATACCTCGCCGTGCAGCAGCGGACGAACCGGCTCGCCGGCCCGATCCTGTGCCTCGTCGGTCCTCCCGGTGTCGGCAAGACCTCGCTCGGTAAGTCGATCGCCAAGGCGACTGGCCGCGAATTCGTGCGCATGTCGCTCGGCGGCGTGCGTGACGAGGCCGAGATCCGCGGCCATCGCCGGACCTATATCGGCTCGATGCCCGGCAAGATCATCCAGTCGATGAAGAAGGCCAAGACCTCCAACCCGCTCATCCTGCTCGACGAGATCGACAAGATGGGCCAGGACTTCCGCGGCGACCCCTCGGCGGCCCTGCTGGAGGTGCTTGATCCCGAGCAGAACGGCACCTTCAACGATCATTACCTCGAGGTCGATTACGACCTGTCGAACGTGATGTTCGTCACCACGGCCAACACGCTGAACATCCCGCCGGCCCTGCTGGACCGGATGGAGGTGATCCGCATCGCTGGCTACACCGAGGATGAGAAGACCGAGATCGCCCGGCGTCACCTGATTCCGAACGCGATCAAGAAGCACGGCCTCGAATCCAAGGAATGGTCGATCGACGATGAGGCGCTGATGACGCTGGTCCGCCGCTATACGCGGGAGGCGGGTGTCCGCAACCTCGAGCGCGAGCTCTCCAACACCGTCCGCAAGGCGGTGAAGGACATCGTTCTCTCGAAGAAGAAGAAGGTCGCCGTCACCACGCCGGTGCTTGAGGAGTATCTCGGCCCGCCGCGCTATCGCTATGGCATGGCGGAGACTGAGGATCAGGTCGGCGTCGTCACCGGGCTTGCCTGGACCGAGGTCGGCGGCGAACTCCTGACGATCGAAGGCGTGATGATGCCCGGCAAGGGCAAGATGACCGTCACCGGCAACCTCAAGGATGTGATGAGGGAATCGATTTCGGCGGCGGCCTCCTATGTCCGCTCGCGTGCCATCGATTTCGGCATCGAGCCGCCCTTGTTCGACCGGCGTGACATCCACGTCCACGTTCCCGAGGGCGCGACCCCGAAGGATGGTCCGTCGGCAGGCATCGCGATGGCGACCACCATCGTCTCGATCCTGACCGGCATCCCGACCCAGCGCGACGTCGCCATGACCGGCGAGGTGACGCTGCGGGGCAGGGTGCTGCCGATCGGCGGTCTCAAGGAGAAGCTCCTGGCGGCTCTGCGGGGCGGCATCAAGAAGGTGCTGATCCCGGAGGACAACGCCAAGGACCTGATCGACCTGCCCAAGTCCGTGAGGGAGGGCATGGAGATCATCCCGGTCTCGCGGATGGAGCAGGTGCTGCAGCATGCGCTGACGCGCCAGCCCGTTCCGATCGTCTGGGAAGAGGATCTGACGGCGCTGCGGCCGAAGGCCGGCGAAGAGGATGCCGCGGGCGGCCTCGTCGCCCACTGAGTTCGTCGCTCATGAGTTAAAGAGGCCGCAGGCATTGCCGGCGGCCTCTTTCTTTGGCAGGCCGCTTGAACAAGACCCTGCGTTCTGATCCGTCCGCGACGAACAGGGCGGCTCTACGGCACCGCCGAGGTCGAGCGGTTGCGCGAAATCCTGGCGCTGAAGCGGCTGGGTCTCAGCGCAGGGGATCGCCGCGCTCCTGCACGGCAAGGCGATAGATTTCGCGGTGCATGCGCTCTGGAGGCTGTCGGCGCGAACTCAGGCTCGCAAGCCCAGCCTATGGCTTGCGAACTTGCCCTCATGGCCTTAAACGGCGGGCAAGGGCGGTTAGCTCAGTCGGTAGAGCGCCTCGTTTACACCGAGGATGTCGGCGGTTCGAGCCCGTCACCGCCCACCAACCTCGCATTGCACGTGTCAGACTCTGGGCGCTCGTCCGACAGGTTCAGCGACTGCGGGTGTAGATCATTGCGTAGCGGTCGGAATAAGCGCGCGTCCAGCCGGGCAATTCATCAAAAAACGGAATGCGGCTGTCCCCGGCCGACAGCAGCGCCCAGTCGATTCCATACTTGCGCAACTGCGTTTCCAGAAGGGGCTTGCCCGTGCTGCGCCCCGTCGCGTCGTTCGCTTGCGTGAAACCGTTCAGGAACAGCTGGTCGGTGCGGCCATCGATGAAGGTCTTGATGCCGTGGAAAATGAGGGTTCCGCCGAAATCGTAGGAGTTGAAGACGGGCCCCGACAGATTGTGCTGCGCAGCGAAGGCGAGCGCGTCTTTCGCCGATGTCTTTTGGCCAGGTTCGACGGCGGCTCCACCTACCAGGATGACACCGACGCCGATGGCGAGAGCAACACTCGCGGCCAAGGCGCGCCGGTACTGCCCGAGCAGGAAGCGCTCCAGTCCGTCGCGCTGCTCCATCATCCATGTCCGGATCGACAGGGCGGGAAACTGCTCCGCGACCGGCGCCGCCAGCACCAAGGGAACCAGCAGGAAGAACACATAAACGAAGCGCTCGTGCGTGAGATAGAGATGCAGCGCGAACAGAGCAAAGAGCGCCCTCGCCAAGCCGAAGCGGAGGCCCGATAAGAGCAGCCCGAGCAACATCAGCAACAAGGCCGCCTCGCTCAGAGGATTGGCGGAGGCGTTGAAGGGCTGCCACTCCATTATGAGCGGCACGGCTTCGTTGGCGCCGGCGACGGCGAAGGTCGCCAGGATTGCCTTGAGACCATAAGGGTTGACCAGGCTTACCAGCGGGCACAGTGCGCCGAAGATACACCATTGAGCCAGGAGACGCGGCCGCGCTAGCTGGTATCGGATGAGGATATCCAGCCCAGCGAAGGCCGCGATGACGAAGCCGAGCGTGAACGAGGCGTGGAGATTGGTCCACAGCCAGAGCAGTCCAAGCAGTCCGAAGCTAGGTGGTCGGCCGGCGCCTGCTGCCCGGAACAGCGAGGCCGTCCAGACCACAATGATGGGCAGGGTGAAAACATGCGGTCGGGCGGTGAAGACGGGGGCGGACAGAAGGGCCAGGCTCACAGCCAGCGCTATCGCAGTGGTCGGCTTCAGGGTCTCGCCGAGCTGCCAGGCGAGCAGAAAGACCATCAGCGAGATCGCTGCGGTTATGACGAGTGCGACACCGTTCCAGCCGGCGCTCTTATAGGCCAGCGCAAGGAGCACCTGGCTCAGCCATTCCTTTGCAATCCAGGGCTGGCCGGCGAAGCTGTGCGAGTAGCTGTCGAAGGTTGGGAAGGTGCGGGTGGCGAGCATGTCTAGCCCGACGCGAATGTGCCACCAGCTGTCGGGATCCTGAAGAAGGGCTGGGGCGCGGACGAGCAGAACCGTGGCCACGATGGCGGCCGAGAGCAGGCTGAAGATCAGCCTCATGCGCCAGGCTTCCGCAGCGAGCGACGGTGAGCCAGCCATGGGCTGGATGGGTTGACTAGCGTTCATGGCTTTGAACCATAGCCTCAGGTGGCGACGGCACCCGTAAATCGGGACCGGCGACAAACACATACCGGGAAGAGCCGAGATAGAAGAGGACGGAATAGCTGCAGAGGCCCGCGAGCTGGGCCAAGGGCGACTCTACAAAGCCGAGCGATTTAGCCAGGGTCAGGACCGCGAGATTCATGCAGTAGGCAACGAGGAAGACGAGTGCATAGCGGCGGCCTTCTCCCGTGCTTGAGCCTGCCTCGCTGCGGAAGGTCCAGCGCCGATTAAGCGCGAATCCAGCGAGGAGACCAGCAGCATAGCCGGCCACGTTCGAGGTGATATCGCCCCAGCCTAGGGCAAGGCCCGCCAAGATGACGGCGTAGCCGAGTGCCGTGTTGACAAGCCCGACCACCCCAAATCGCAGCGCGCAGCCGCTCAGGCAGCGGATTTAACCGCATGGACAAAATACTGCGCTCCGAGAGGGCAACGGGTGAGATAACGCTCGAGCGGTCGCAGCCACGCTAGCGGCCGCGGAAAGAAGATTCTGTAGACGGCCTTGGTCTTCGGCAGGCCGGCGGCCGCGATTCTCGCGCGCATTTCGTTTGCTGCGATCAGAACGGCATGCTTGTCGAAGGGGCAGTTCCGCACCGCATGCCGGGTCAGCGGGTTGAGAGGGTTATGTTCGAACAGGAAAAGGCTGCCGCGGGGAGCGAGTACCCGCGCGATCTCGCCAAGCAATCCGGCGTGTAGCTGCTCGGGAATATGGTGAAAGACGCAAGCAGCGAAGACGACATCGAATCGTCCCTCAGGAAAAGGGATCGTTTCGCCGTCGAACGGCATAAAGCGCGCCTGTCCGGGGAAGCGTTTTGCTGCCATGTTGAGCGATTGTGCCGAAGGGTCCAGCAACACGATCTCGGCGTCGGGAAAGATCGAGCGCATCGGCCCCAGAGAGTTGCCGATGCCGGCTCCGAAATCCAGAATCCGGTTTGGACGACGTCCCGACTCCATGAGGGTCGCCGCGACGTCCTCGATCTTGTACTTCGCGAAGAAGTCGAGCGTTTCGCCGCTCATGCGGATGCTGGCGGCGTGCTGCTCTTGATAGTCCAGAGCGACCTGGTCGAATTCTGCCTTAGGCACTGACAGCATCCTTCACCCGTTCTTGTAGCTCGTGCACGGGACTTCCCTGAGTTCCCGTCGCGCCGTCGCAGACGATTTCGGCGACGATGTAGAGGGGGCGGCGCTTCGTCTCCATGTACATGCGTCCGAGATACTCGCCGAAGATGCCGAGCATGAGCAGCTGCACGCTCCCAAGGATGAGTATGATTGCGGCAAGGCTGGTCCAGCCGGGAAGAACATTGCCGATCAGCCATGAGATGATGGTGTAGCCGAGGACACCCAACCCCAGCAGGCCGAAGCCCATTCCCAGATGCGAGGCGAATCGCAAGGGCGCGATGGAGAAGCTCGTCATCGCATCGAAGGCCAGGAGCAGCATCTTCTTCAGCGGGTAATGCGTCGTTCCCGCAAAGCGAGGGTGCCTTTCATAGGGGAACGCCGTCTGTTGCAAGCCGATCCAGCTCACCATGCCGCGCACGAAGCGATAGCGCTCCGGCATCGCGTTCAGATGGTCGAGCGCGCGCCGGCTCATCAGGCGGAAATCCCCGGCGTCTGCGGCAATCTCGATATCGGCCATTCGCCGCAGCAGGCGATAGAACAGGGCGGCGCTGGAGCGCTTGAACAAGCTCTCGCCGTCGCGCTTCAGGCGCTGGCCGTAAACGACGTCGAAACCTTCATCCATCTTCGCCATCATCGCGCCGAGGAGTTCCGGCGGATCCTGGAGATCCGCGTCGAGAATCAGGCAGCGTTCGCCCCGGCAAAACTCGAGCCCCGCGGTGAGCGCGACCTGATGACCGTAGTTGCGCGCCAAATCCATGCCGACAACATGGCTGTCCCGGCGAGCGAGATCGAGAATCGCCTCTCGGGTGCCATCGGTCGCGCCGTCAATGATGAGGACGATTTCGTAAGATGGCCCGACGGTCGCCAGGCAGGCGGCGCTCACGCGTCGGTGCAACTCTACGAGGCCGTCCCGCTCGTTGTAGCAAGGCACCACGACCGACAGCGCTATGCTGCGTCGAAAGGCTCCATGATAAGGTTCGGCCATGAGCTGCATCCAAGTTTGCGCGAGGATGGAGCAGTTCAGTTGGAGAATCGTTAAATTCGAGAAGAGAGGGCGCGGTATCGGCTATGAACAAATTTGGCGGCTTCGGTGCTTGACAGTCAGGGCCCGGGGCCATAATCCCAACCCCGCTGAGGCCGAGGCCTTAGCCGCCCTGCGCGGGTGTAGCTCAGTTGGTTAGAGTGCCGGCCTGTCACGCCGGAGGTCGCGGGTTCGAGCCCCGTCACCCGCGCCATTTTCCCCTTACATCGCAATTCGATAGGCAAGTCGCCCGGCGCCGTTTTCGGTTTGCACGGCGCGGACCGCTTGCCGCGTGGCCCGACTGGCTTAATCTCCCATCGCCTTGAGCTGCCATGAGATGGCGGCGGCCGGAGATGTCCATGCGCCTCACACTTGTCGCCAGCTTCATGATCGCGAGCCTTTGCGCCTGGGGGCCTGCGGGAGCCGCCGAGGTCAAGGTTCTGACGGCGGGAGCTTTCAAGCCGATCGTGCTGGCCGTCGCCGCTGATTTCGAGAAGCAGAGCGGCCACAAGCTCGTCATCGAAAACGATACCGCCGGCGGGTTGCTGCGCCGCATCACGGGAGGCGAGGCGTTCGATCTCGCCGTGCTGACGCCTGCGGCGGTGAAGGAACTCGTCGAGGCCGGCCGGATCGCCTCGGGCACGCCGAGGAACCTGGCGCGGACCTCGGTCGGCGTGGCGGTCAAGGACGGCGCCCCGCGCCCCGACATCGCGACTGTCGCGGCCTTCAAGGCCACGCTGCTCGCCGCCGGCAAGGTCGCCTATATCGATCCTGCGGCCGGCGGCTCGAGCGGGATCTATTTCGCCAAGCTGCTGGAGACGATGGGCATTGCGGATGCGGTCAAGGCCAAGGCCGTGTTGGTGCCGGGCGGCCTGGTCGCGCAGCGCCTCGTCACCGGGGAGGCCGATCTCGCCATCCACCAGATCAGCGAGATCCTGGCCGTGAAGGGAGCGACGCTGGTCGGGCCGCTGCCGGCTGAGATCCAGAACTACACCACCTATACCGGCGGCATCGCAGCGGCGAGCCCGCAGCCGGAGGCGGCCAAGGCGTTCCTCGCCTTTCTCGGTGGCGATGCTGCCAAGCGCGTCCTGGCCGAGAAGGGCATGGAAAGCGCGCCGAACTGATCACGCGCCTTGTTGCATCGGCCCGAAAAGTGGGAACCGATTTTCGGGGCAAGCCGATGCAAGATAAAACCCCACGTCATCAGACCGAATGCGAGATTCGGTCTGATGACGTCACCGGCTTCACCAGGGGCGGCGCGGTCCGGTGTCGATATGGATCAGCCCGTTCCAATAGACCTTGTTGCCGCCGACCTCAGGTAGCGAGCGGGCATAGTCCAGCACGACGCGCGGGCGCACGCCCGGAACACGGAAGTCCATCGCCTCGCAGCGCTTGTGGTAGGAGCCGCGCCGGGCACGCCAGGGCGGCCGCCAGGTCGATGTCACCTTCACGGCCCCGTATTTGTCGACGACCTTGCCGAGAATGTCCTTCAGCCGTTGCGGCAGGCAGATGATGGAGGTGCCGGGATCGGTCGAGATGCCGGGCCGCTCGGGCTTTTCATTGGGGTCGAACTGCGGCTCGGCGCCGGCCTTCTGACCAGGCGAGAGCTTGGGCCATTCCGGCCCTTCCTCATCTTCGGGCTCGGCGGCGACCGGCGAGCTCGGGCTTGGGCTTGGGGCAGGCGCTGCCGGTGGCGGAACCACGATGGCAGGCAAGGTCGATTGCGCCGGCAAATCCAGATCGAAGGGGCGCTGCGGCGGCAGGGGTGCGCGCATGCTCTGCCCTTCCTGCGCCAAGGCAGACATGGGCTGCAGGGCGCAGGCGAGGACCAGCGCCGCCAGTGGCAAGGAGAATGACTTCACGCTCAGGGCGCCGGGGTCGGCAGGAAAACGGCGCGGGTTTCGGCGCCGACCAGCGGCAGCTGCGGCGTCTTGGCGCAGAGCGCGGCGAGCTCGGCGGGCGCGCTCATGATCTTGGCGAGGTCGAGCAGGGGGCGCTGGGCGCCGCCGGCATAATATCCGGCGAGCCAGAGCGAGAGCTGATCCTGGTCGTTGCCATTCATCGCGACGAAGTCGGCGCAGGTCGCGCGCATCAGGTCGAAGGCTTCGGCACTGGCGCGATCACTCCCCGAAATGGCGGCGGCAAGCGCTGCGGCGAGCAGAAAAGAGCGTTGCATGGGCAGCACCATGGCGGTCTTTCTCCCTCCAGAGGCGGCGGCGGCCGCAAGACGTCGATTCGGCGCGAGTGTGTCGCCATTGGCGGCAAACGGCCAGTCGGAAGCCTGCGGTATGCTGCAAAAAGCACCCGCAGTCGATGCGGAACGGCGAGCCGTGCGAAGAGGCACTGCGACATCCGCGCCAATCTGCGTCGAAATCAACCCTCTCGCGCGATTGTGCAGCGCGGCGGAGTCTTGCTTCATTCTAATGCAGGGTCTAATCGACTGAGCCAGCGCGCCGTCGCCTGGCCGCCCGAAGCGGGGACATGTCCATGCAAACACTCCCAGTACCGTCCCTGCTGAACGACTATCTGCCGCTCGTCATTTTCCTGGGCGTCGCGGCCATCATCGGCATTGCCTTGCTGGTGGCTCCCTTCGCCATCGCCTATTCGAAGCCCGATGCCGAAAAGCTCTCGGCCTATGAGTGCGGCTTCAACGCCTTCGACGATGCGCGCATGAAATTCGATGTCCGGTTCTATCTGGTCGCGATCCTGTTCATCATCTTCGATCTTGAGGTCGCCTTCCTGTTCCCCTGGGCCGTCGCGTTTGGCGGGCTCGGCTGGTATGGCTTCGTCTCGATGATGATCTTCCTGGGCGTGTTGACCGTCGGCTTCGTCTACGAGTGGCGAAAAGGGGCGCTGGAGTGGGACTAGTCGTCCGGCCGCTGCACTGATTTCGCGACTTATCTGACGGTTACGGGTTACAAGGGTTCAGATCATGGCAACAACAGCGATCGATCGCGGCGACCCGCTGGTCGCGCCTGCGCCCAAGGGCCTGCTCGGCCCCGACGGCTTGCCCGTCGGCGCGCGCGATCCCTTCTTCACCGAGATCAACAGCGAGCTCGCCGATAAGGGCTTCCTGGTCACGGCGACGGACGACCTGATCAACTGGTCGCGCACCGGCTCGCTGATGTGGATGACCTTCGGGCTCGCCTGCTGCGCCGTCGAGATGATGCAGCTCTCGATGCCCCGCTATGACGTCGAGCGCTTCGGCTTTGCGCCGCGCGCCTCACCGCGCCAGTCCGACGTGATGATCGTCGCGGGCACGCTGACCAACAAGATGGCCCCGGCGCTGCGCAAGGTCTACGACCAGATGCCGGAGCCGCGCTACGTCATCTCGATGGGCTCCTGTGCCAATGGCGGCGGCTATTACCACTACAGCTATTCGGTGGTGCGCGGCTGCGACCGCATCGTGCCGATCGACATCTATGTGCCGGGCTGCCCGCCGACGGCGGAAGCGCTGCTCTATGGCGTGCTGCTGCTGCAGAAGAAAATCCGCCGCACCGGCACGATCGAGCGCTGAGGGCCTGTCATGAGCGATCTCCTTGCTCTCGGGGAAGACATCAAGGCCGCGCTGCCCGGCGCGGTGACGCAAGCCGTCGTCGCCTTCGACGAACTGACGATTAACGCTGAAGCCGCGTCGATCGTGCAGGTTCTCAAGGTCTTGCGCGACGATCCGCGCTTCCGCTTCGTGAACTTCACCGATATCGCCGGTGCCGACTATATCGAGCGCGAGAAGCGCTTCGACGTGGTCTATCATCTGCTCTCGCCGCGCCATAACCACCGGGTCCGGGTCAAGATCCAGACCGACGAGGCGACGCCCGTTCCCTCCGTGATCGAGATCTTTCCGGCGGCGAACTGGTATGAGCGCGAGGCTTACGACTTCTACGGAATCCTGTTCTCGGGCCATCCCGATCTGCGCCGCATCCTCACCGATTACGGCTTCGAGGGTTACCCGCTGCGCAAGGACTTCCCGCTGACCGGCTTCGTCGAGGTCCGCTACGACGACGAGCAGAAGCGCGTCGTCTACGAGCCGGTGAAGCTGAACCAGGAATTCCGGAATTTCGACTTCCTCTCGCCATGGGAAGGCACTGACTATGTGCTGCCGGGCGACGAGAAGGCGAAGACAGCCTGATCGGAGCCGGACATGACCGAACACAACATCCGGAATTTCTCGATCAATTTCGGCCCGCAGCACCCCGCGGCCCACGGCGTGCTCCGCCTCGTGCTGGAGCTTGACGGCGAGATCGTCGAGCGCGTCGACCCGCATATCGGCCTGCTGCATCGCGGCACCGAGAAGCTGATCGAGGCCAAGACCTATCTGCAGGCTTTGCCCTATTTCGACCGGCTCGACTATGTCGCGCCGATGAACCAGGAGCATGCCTATTCGCTCGCGGTCGAGAAGCTGATGGGCGTCACGGTGCCGCGCCGGGGCCAGCTCATCCGCGTGCTCTATTCCGAGATCGGCCGCATCCTCTCGCATATCCTCAACGTCACCACGCAGGCGATGGACGTCGGCGCGCTGACGCCTCCGCTCTGGGGCTTTGAGGAACGCGAAAAACTGATGATTTTCTATGAGCGGGCCTGCGGCGCGCGCATGCATGCGGCCTATGTTCGGCCCGGCGGCGTCCACCAGGACCTGCCGGTCTCGCTGATCCACGACATCGCCGAATGGTGCGACCCGTTCCTCAAGGTCTGCGACGATCTCGAGACCCTGCTCACCGACAACCGCATCTTCAAGCAGCGCAATGTCGATATCGGCGTCGTCGATCTCGATACCTGCTGGAAATGGGGCTTTTCGGGCGTGATGGTGCGCGGCTCGGGCGCCGCCTGGGATCTGCGCAAGTCGCAGCCCTATGAATGCTATGAGGAGATGGATTTCGACATCCCCATCGGCAAGAACGGCGATTGCTACGATCGTTACTGCATCCGCATGGAGGAGATGCGCCAATCCGTCCGCATCATGAAGCAGTGCTGCGAAAAATTGCTAGCGGCTGACGGCGGCGGGCCGATTTCCTCGCTCGACGGCAAGATGGTGCCGCCCAAGCGCGGCGAGATGAAGCGCTCGATGGAAGCGCTGATTCACCATTTCAAGCTCTATACCGAGGGCTACAAGGTGCCGGCCGGCGAGGTCTATGCGGCGGTCGAGGCGCCCAAGGGCGAGTTCGGCGTGTATCTCGTCTCCGACGGCACCAACAAGCCCTATCGCTGCAAGATCAAGGCCCCGGGCTTCGCCCATCTCCAGGCCATGGATTTCATGTGCCGCAAGCACATGCTGGCGGATGTCAGCGCGATCCTGGGCTCCCTCGATATCGTCTTTGGTGAGGTGGACCGCTAATGTCCGTCCGTCGTCTAGCCCCCGATCACGTCCAGCCCGCCTCCTTCGCCTTTGATGCGGCGAATGAGAACTGGGCCGACCAGCAGATCGCCAAATACCCGGCAGGCCGGCAAGCCTCGGCCGTGATCCCGCTGTTGTGGAAGGCGCAGGAGCAGCATCAGGGCTGGGTGCCGCGTGCCGCGATCGAGGCGGTGGCCAGGAAGCTCGACATGGCGCCGATGCGCGTCATGGAGATCGCGACCTTCTACACCATGTTCAACCTGCAGCCGGTGGGTGAGCATTTCATCCAGCTCTGCGGCACCACGCCCTGCGCCTTGCGCGGCGCCGAGGCGCTGAAGAAGGTCTGCGAGGACGTGATCGGCCCACAATCGACCGTGAGCGCCGACGGCAAGCTCTCCTGGCTCGAGGTCGAGTGCCTCGGCGCCTGCTGCAACGCCCCGATGGCGCAGATCAATTTCGACTATTACGAAGACCTGACGCCCGATAATTTCCGCGCGCTCCTCGACGATTTGCGCCAGGGACGGCCGACCAAGCCAGGCCCGCAGAATGATCGCTCCTGCTCGGAGCCGCTCGGCGGCGGCGAGACCTTGAAGGATCCCGCGCTCTATGACGGCACCGTGATCGGCGCCGGCGACTGGCAGAAGCGCATTGCCGAACAGCGCAAGGCTGCCGCTGAAGCCGCCGCGGCCAAGGCTGCGGCCGAAGCGGCCGCGAAAGCCGCCGAGGCGACGCCAGTCGCAGTGGAGACCAAGCCCGCGAGCGAGACGGCGGCTGCAAGCCGGCCCAAGCCCTCCGCTCCGGCCCAGCCCTCGAGCGCGGCCAACGACACGCCTGCCGCCAGCGGCAAAGTCGAGGCGAAGGCCGTCACGGAATCTGCCAAGCCGGCGGCCAAGGCCCCCGTCAAGCCGAAGGCCGAACCGGAGCCGGCCTCGGCCGTCGCGGAGACGAAGCCCGAATTGCTGACCGCTGCGCGCGGGGGCAAGGGCGATGATCTCGAACTGATCTGGGGCGTCGGCCCCAAGCTTGCGACGATGCTCAACGAGATGGGTGTCTGGCATTTCGACCAGATCGCGAGCTGGAAGGCCGAGGAACTCGCCTGGGTCGATGCGCGACTGACCGGCTTCAAAGGCCGCGCCACGCGCGACGACTGGATTTCGCAGGCGAAAAAACTTGCGACAGGCTGGCGGCCGGAATCGGCCCTCGGCGACAAGCCGGTGAAGTGAGGCGAAGACGATGCTTGCTGATCGCGACCGCATTTTCACCAATCTCTACGGCCGGCACGACCTTTCGCTGAAGGGCGCGATGGCGCGTGGCGCCTGGGACGGCACCAAATTCCTGCTCGAACAGGGCAAGGACTGGATCATCGACGAGATGAAGAAGTCCGGCCTGCGTGGGCGCGGCGGCGCGGGCTTCCCGACCGGCCTGAAATGGTCGTTCATGCCCAAGGTCAGCGACGGCCGGCCGAGCTATCTCGTCGTCAATGCCGACGAGTCGGAGCCGGGCACCTGCAAGGATCGCGAGATCATGCGCAACGACCCGCATACGCTGGTCGAGGGCTGCCTGATCGCCTCCTTCGCGATGGGCGCGAACGCGGCTTACATCTATATCCGCGGCGAATATGTCCGTGAGCGCGAGGCGCTGCAGCGCGCCGTCGACGAGGCCTATGAGGCAAACCTCATCGGCAAGAACAACAAGCACGGCTATCCCTTTGATCTTTATGTGCATCACGGTGCAGGCGCCTATATCTGCGGCGAAGAAACGGCGCTGTTGGAGAGCCTCGAAGGCAAGAAGGGCATGCCGCGGCTGAAGCCGCCATTCCCGGCCAATGTCGGCCTCTATGGCTGCCCGACCACCGTGAACAACGTCGAGTCGATCGCAGTCGCGCCGACCATCCTGCGTCGTGGCGCGGCCTGGTTCTCCTCGCTCGGCAACCCCAACAATGTCGGCACCAAGCTGTTCTGCGTCTCCGGCCATGTGAACAAGCCCTGCAATGTCGAAGAGGTGATGGGCATCCCCTTCCGCGAACTGATCGACCGCCATTGCGGCGGCGTGCGCGGCGGCTGGGATAACCTCATGGCAGTCATTCCCGGCGGCTCCTCGGTCCGCATGGTTCCGGCCGAGCAGATCATCGACACGCCGATGGATTTCGATTCGCTTTCCAAGCTGAAGTCGGGCCTGGGCACGGCGGCCGTCATCGTCATGGACAAGTCGACCGACATCGTCCGCGCCATCGCCCGCATCAGCTATTTCTACAAGCATGAGAGCTGCGGCCAGTGCACGCCTTGCCGCGAGGGCACGGGCTGGATGTGGCGCGTCATCAGCCGAATGGCCGAGGGCAGGGCGCAGAAGCGCGAGATCGACATGTTGCTCGACGTCACCAAGCAGATCGAGGGCCACACCATCTGCGCGCTCGGCGACGCCGCTGCCTGGCCGATCCAGGGCTTGATCGCGCATTTCCGTCACGAGATCGAGAAGCGCATCGACGATTATGCCGCGAACCCGCATTCCGAGCCGGTTCGACTGATGGCGGCGGAGTGATGGCGATGAAGCTGGAAGGCGCGCGCGAACGGATCGAGGCGGCGAAGTCGGAGCTGTCTGGCTCGATGTTCGACGATGTGAATCTGTCGGGTTCGACATTCCACAACGCGAACATGTCGGGTGCGTCCTTCGACGATATCAACATGTCGGGTTGGACCGTGCACAACGCGAACCTATCCGGCTGGAAGGTGAGCAAGGTCAACCTTGCCGGAGCCTCCTTCAGCGAAGGGCGCTATGACGGCATGACAATCGACGGCATTCCGGTGACCGATCTTCTCGAAGCCTATCGCGCGGCGCAGGCAAGCTAATGACAAAACTCCTCATCGACGGCATCGAGGTCGACGTTCCCGCCGACTACACCGTGCTCCAGGCCTGCGAGGCCGCCGGCGCCGAAGTGCCGCGCTTCTGCTTCCATGAGCGGCTCTCCATCGCCGGCAATTGCCGCATGTGCCTGGTCGAGGTGAAGGGTGGCCCGCCCAAGCCCCAGGCCTCCTGCGCCATCGGCGTGCGCGATCTCCGCCCCGGCCCCAATGGCGAGCCGCCGGTCGTCTCGACCAAGTCGCCCATGGTCAAGAAGGCGCGCGAGGGGGTGATGGAGTTCCTCCTGATCAACCACCCGCTGGATTGCCCGATCTGCGACCAGGGCGGCGAATGCGACCTGCAGGACCAGGCCATGGCCTATGGCGTGGATAATTCCCGCTATGCCGAGAACAAGCGCGCGGTCGAGGACAAATATATCGGCCCGCTGGTGAAGACCTCGATGACGCGCTGCATCCAGTGCACGCGCTGCGTCCGCTTCACCACCGAAGTCGCCGGCGGCACCGATCTCGGCGCGATCGGTCGCGGCGAGGACATGGAGATCACGACCTATCTCGAACAGGCGATGACCTCCGAATTGCAGGGCAACATCGTCGATCTCTGCCCGGTCGGCGCGCTGACCTCGAAGCCCTATCAGAACAAGGCCCGGCCCTGGGAGCTGACCAAGACCGAATCCATCGACGTGATGGATGCGGTCGGCTCGGCGATCCGCGTCGATTCCCGTGGCCGCGAGGTGATGCGCATCCTGCCGCGCATCAACGAGGCGGTGAACGAGGAGTGGATCTCCGACAAGACCCGCCACATCGTCGACGGCCTGCGTACGCAGCGGCTCGACCGGCCCTATATCCGCCAGAACGGCGCACTGAAGCCGGCAAGCTGGAACGAGGCCTTCGCGCTGATCGCGTCGAAGGTGAAGGCAGCCAAGCCTGAGAAGGTCGGCGCGATCACAGGGGATCTCGCCGCAGTCGAGGAGATGTTCGCGCTGAAAAGCCTGATGGCTTCGCTTGGATCAGCCAATCTCGACGGCCGCCAGGATGGCACGAAGCTCGATCCGAAGTTCGGCCGCGCCTCCTACATCCTGAACGCCGGTATCGCCGGCATCGACGAGGCGGATTCGCTGCTGATCATCGGCGCCAACCCGCGCAAGGAAGCGCCGATCCTGAATGCGCGCATTCGCAAGCGCTGGCTGCGCGGCGATTTCAAGGTCAGCCTGATCGGCGAAAAGGTCGATCTGACCTATGATTACGACTATCTCGGCGCCGGCAGCGATACGCTCGCCGAGCTGATCAAGACGGCGACCGCGGCCAAGGCCAAGCCGATGGTGCTGGTCGGGCAGGGCGCTCTCGCCCGTGCCGACGGCGCCGCGATCCTCTCCATGGCCGCCAAAGCGGCGCAGGTGTTGGGTGGTGCGGGCGAAGGCTGGAACGGCTTTGGCGTGCTGCACACGGCGGCCGCCCGCGTCGGCTCGCTCGATCTCGGCTTCGTGCCAGGTGAGGGGGGCTTGGATGTCGCCGGCATGATCGCGCCAGGCGCACTCGATGTGCTCTTCCTGCTCGGCGCCGACGAGATCGACGTGCCGGCAGGCGCTTTCGTGATCTATCAGGGCACGCATGGCGACAAGGGCGCTCATCGCGCCGATGTCATTCTGCCGGGCGCTGCCTATACCGAGAAGTCGGGCACCTATGCCAACACCGAGGGCCGGGTGCAGATGACCGATCGCGCCACCTTCCCGCCGGGCGACGCCCGCGAGGATTGGGCGATCCTGCGTGCGCTTTCCGCCGCGCTCGGCAAGACCTTGCCCTTCGACTCGCTCGCGGGCCTGCGCAAGGCGCTCTACGAGGCCTATCCGCACTTTGCGGCTCTCGACAGCCTGCCAGCGTCGGATGCGAGCGGGCTTGGCAAGCTCGCCGGTCTCGGTGGCAAGGCCGAGAAGGCGGGCTTCGTCTCGCCCGTCAGTGATTTCTACCAGACCAACCCGATCGCGCGCGCATCCGCCGTGATGGCCGAATGTTCGGCGCTGGCCTCGGGTCGGCTTCGGCAGGCGGCGGAGTAAGCGGCCATGAACTGGGATCTCGTCCTCGACCTCGCGATCATGCTCGGTAAGAGCCTGCTGCTGCTGGTCTGCCTGCTCGTCTTCATCGCCTATATCCTGCTCGCCGACCGCAAGATCTGGGCGGCGGTGCAGTTGCGTCGCGGCCCCAACGTGGTCGGGCCCTTCGGCCTGTTCCAGAGTTTCGCCGATCTGCTGAAATTCGCCTTCAAGGAGCCGATCATCCCGTCCAGCGCCAATAAGGGCGTGTTCCTGCTGGCGCCGCTGATCTCCTGCTTCCTGTCGCTGGGCGCCTGGGCGGTCATTCCGGTGGCGGAAGGCTGGGCGATCGCGGACATCAATGTCGGCGTGCTCTACATCCTGGCGATCTCGTCGCTGGGGGTCTACGGCGTGATCATGGCCGGCTGGGCCTCGAACTCGAAATATCCCTTCATGGGCGCGCTGCGCTCGGCGGCGCAGATGGTTTCCTACGAGGTCTCGATCGGCTTCGTCATCATCACGGTGCTGCTCTGCGTCGGCTCGCTGAACCTGACGGCGATCGTCGAGGCGCAGAACACCAGCTGGGGCATGCTGCGCTGGTACTGGCTGCCGCTCTTCCCGATGTTCATCGTCTTCTTCATCTCGGCCCTGGCCGAGACGAACCGCCCGCCCTTCGACCTGCCGGAAGCGGAATCGGAGCTCGTCGCCGGCTTCATGGTCGAGTATTCCTCGACGCCCTATCTGCTGTTCATGCTCGGCGAATACGTGGCGATCATGACCATGTGCTCGCTGACGACGATCCTGTTCCTGGGGGGCTGGCTGCCGCCGTTCCCGATCGCGCCCTTCACCTGGCTGCCCGGCGTGTTCTGGTTCGCGCTCAAGGTCTGCCTCGTTTTCTTCATGTTCGCGATGGTGAAGGCCTTCGTGCCGCGCTACCGCTACGACCAGTTGATGCGCCTGGGCTGGAAGGTCTTCCTGCCGCTCTCGCTGGTCTCGGTCGTGGTCGTGGCCTTCGTGCTGCAGGTCACGGGTTGGGGGCCGGTGCATTGATGACGACCACCCTGACGACGCATAAGGATTTTGCGCGATGACATTCGCTCAAGCCGCCAAGGGTTTGCTCCTCAAGGAGTTCGTCGGGGCGTTCGTCCTGTCGATGCGCTATTTCTTCAAGCCGAAGGCGACGCTGAACTATCCCTTCGAGAAGGGCATGCTCTCACCGCGCTTCCGGGGCGAGCACGCTTTGCGCCGCTATCCCAATGGCGAGGAACGCTGCATCGCCTGCAAGCTCTGCGAGGCGATTTGCCCGGCCCAGGCCATCACCATCGAGGCCGGCCCGCGCCGCAATGACGGCACGCGCCGCACGACGCGCTACGACATCGACATGACGAAGTGCATCTATTGCGGCTTCTGCCAGGAGGCATGCCCGGTCGACGCCATCGTCGAGGGGCCGAATTTCGAGTTCGCGACCGAGACCCGCGAGGAGCTGTTCTACGACAAGGACAGGCTGCTCGCCAACGGCGCGCGCTGGGAGCGCGAGATCGCGCGCAACATCGCGATGGACGCTCCGTATCGGTAGGAATTGGGCAATCGGCAGTGGGCAGTAGCAAGCGCGATCCAACGACTGCCGATTGCCTACTGCCAACTGCCCTGACTATAGACGCTCCAAACTGCGCCCGGCCCGAGAGTCGGTCGCTTTGCAACGAGGACCGCTCGCAAGGGCGGAAAGGCTGGCCAGGATGAACGCCTCAGCGGCTTTCTTCTATCTCTTCGCAGGCGTCACCGTCGCTTCGGCGTTCATGGTGGTGACCTCGCGCAATCCCGTTCATTCCGTGCTGTTCCTGATCCTGGCCTTCGTCAACGCGGCGGGGCTGTTCATGCTGCTCGGCGCCGAGTTCCTGGCGATGCTGCTGATCGTGGTCTATGTCGGCGCGGTCGCGGTGCTGTTCCTCTTCGTGGTGATGATGCTCGACGTCGATTTCGCCGAGTTCCGCCAGGGCTTCCTGAACTATCTGCCGATCGGGGCGCTGATCGGCCTGATCTTCGCGGTCGAATTGCTGCTGGTGGTCGGAGCCTGGGTCATCGATCCGAAGATCGTCAGCACGCCGGTGGCGCCGATCCCGGCCAACCTGACCAACACCGCGGCGCTCGGCCAGGTGCTGTACACGCAGTATGTCTACTACTTCCAGGCAGCCGGCCTCGTCCTGCTCGTCGCCATGATCGGCGCCATCGTGCTGACCCTGCGCGAGCGCGTTGGCATCAAGCGCCAGGACATCACCCAGCAGAACGCTCGCACCAAGGCGACTGCGATGGAAGTGAAGCAGGTTCCTTCCCGCGCCGGCATCGAGGAGACGGTCTGATGATCGGACTGGGCCATTATCTCGCGGTCAGCGCGATCCTGTTCACGCTCGGCGTGCTCGGCATCTTCATCAACCGCAAGAACGTCATCGTCATCCTGATGTCGATCGAGCTCATCCTGCTCGCGGTCAACATCAACCTCGTCGCCTTCTCGAGCTTCCTGAACGACATCGTCGGCCAGGTCTTCGCGCTTCTGGTGCTGACGGTCGCGGCGGCTGAAGCCGCCATCGGGCTCGCCATCCTCGTCGTCTACTTCCGTAACCGCGGCACGATCGCGGTGGAAGACATCAACATGATGAAAGGCTGAGCGCAGCACGCGCCCGGATCCAGCCCATGTATCACGCGATCGTCTTCCTCCCTCTGATCGGCTTCCTGATCGCTGGCCTGTTCGGCCGGCTGATCGGCGCGCGCGGCTCGGAGATCGTCACCACCTCTTTGCTCGTCGTCTGCGCGGTCCTATCCTGGATCGCCTTCTTCCAGGTCGGCTTCGGCCACGGCACCACCCGCGTCCAGATCGCGACCTGGATGGCCTCGGGCGATCTGCGCGTCGACTGGGCCTTCCGCGTGGACACGCTGACCGCGGTGATGCTGGTCGTCGTCAACACCGTCTCCTGCCTCGTGCACCTCTACTCGATCGGCTACATGCATGAGGATGCGCATCGGCCGCGCTTCTTCGCGTATCTGTCGCTCTTCACCTTCGCCATGCTGATGCTGATCACCTCGGACAACCTCGTCCAGATGTTCTTCGGCTGGGAAGGCGTGGGTCTCGCCTCCTATCTGCTGATCGGCTTCTGGTACCAGAAGCCCTCGGCCAATGCGGCGGCGATGAAGGCCTTCATCGTCAACCGCGTCGGCGATTTCGGCTTCGCGCTCGGCATCTTCCTGGTCTTCGTGCTGTTCGGCTCGGTCGGATTCGACGCCATCTTCCCGCGCGTCGGCGACCTGACCAATCAGAGCTTCAAGTTTCTCGGCCATGATTGGCATGCGCTGACGCTTGCCGCCCTGCTGCTGTTCATGGGCGCCATGGGCAAATCGGCGCAGTTCCTGCTGCACACCTGGCTGCCCGACGCGATGGAAGGCCCGACCCCGGTCTCGGCGCTGATCCATGCCGCGACCATGGTCACTGCCGGCGTCTTCATGGTGGCGCGGCTCTCGCCGATCTTCGAATATGCGCCGGTCGCGCTGACCGTCGTCGTCGTCATCGGCGCGACGACCGCCTTCTTCGCCGCCACGGTCGGCCTGGTGCAGAACGACATCAAGCGCGTCATCGCCTATTCGACCTGCTCGCAGCTCGGCTACATGTTCGTGGCGCTCGGCGTCGGCAATTACGGCGCAGGTATCTTCCACCTGTTCACCCACGCCTTCTTCAAGGCGCTGCTGTTTCTCGGCGCCGGCTCGGTCATCCATGCGATGCATCACGAGCAGGACATGCGGAACATGGGTGGCCTGCGTAAGCACATCCCCCTGACGGCCGCGGCCATGACCATCGGCACGCTCGCGCTGACCGGCTTCCCGGGCTTCGCCGGCTACTTCTCCAAGGACGCGATCATCGAGAGCGCCTATGCCTCGGTGTCGCATGGCGGCTTCGCCAGCTCCTATGCCTATGTGCTGCTGGTGGTCGCGGCCTGCATGACCTCATTCTACTCCTGGCGCCTCTATTTCATGACCTTCGAGGGCAAGCCGCGCTGGGGCGCGGACGCCCATGCCGTTCACGGCCACGATGCTCACGGCCATGACGATCACGCTCATGCGGCCCATGGTCATGACGACCACGCCCATGACGATCATGGTCACGACCACACGCCGCATGAGAGCCCGTGGGTGATGCTGATCCCGCTCGCCGTGCTCTCGCTCGGTGCGCTCGCTGCAGGCTTCGTCTTCAAGGACGCCTTCATTGGCCACGACTTCGAACATTTCTGGAAGTCGGCCTTGTTCATGGGCAAGGACAACCACATCCTGCACGAGATGCACGAAGTGCCGGGCTGGGTCGCGACCTCGCCATTTGTGGCGATGCTGATCGGCTTCGCGCTTGCCTGGTACATGTATGTCCGCCGGCCGGAGATTCCGGGCAAGCTCGCGGCCGCCAATCCGGCGCTCTACAAATTCCTGCTGAACAAGTGGTATTTCGACGAGCTCTACGACTTCCTGTTCGTGAAGCCGGCGATGTGGCTCGGCAAGTTCCTTTGGAAGAAGGGCGACGGCTTCGTCATCGACGGCATGGGGCCGGACGGGATTTCCGCCCGCGTCGTCGACGTGACCAACCGGGTGGTTCGCCTCCAGACCGGCTATGTCTATCACTATGCCTTCGCCATGCTGATCGGCGTCGCGGGCTTTGTGACCTGGTATCTCGTGGCGCGCGGGTGAGATGATGTTCGGCTTCGGTATCCTCACCGGTCTTCTCGTCCTGCCGCTGGTCGGCGCGGCGTTCATCCTGGCGCAGCGCGGCGACGAGGCTTCGGTCGACTCGAATGCGCGCTATGCGGCGCTGGCGGCGACGATCGCGACCTTCGTGCTGGCGCTGGTCGCCTGGGGCCGCTTCGACCCCGCCAATCCCGGCTTCCAGATGGTCGAGACCCATGGCTGGGTCTCCGACGCGATCAAGTTCAAGCTCGGCGTCGACGGCTTCTCATTCCCGTTCGTGGTGCTGACCGCCTTCCTGATGCCGTTCTGCATCCTGGCGTCGTGGACATCCGTGACGAAGCGGGTGCGCGAATACATGGTCGCGTTCCTGATCCTGGAGACGCTGATGATCGGCGTCTTCGTGGCGCTCGACCTCGTGCTGTTCTACCTGTTCTTCGAGGCCGGCCTGATCCCGATGTTCCTGATCATCGGCATCTGGGGCGGCAAGCGCCGGGTCTACGCCTCCTACAAGTTCTTCCTCTACACGCTGCTCGGCTCGGTCCTGCTGCTGCTGGCGCTGATGGCGATGTACTGGAACGCCGGAACCACCGACATCCCGACGCTGCTGGCGCACCAGTTCCCGGGTGGCATGCAGACCTGGCTGTGGCTCGCCTTCTTCGCCTCCTTCGCGGTGAAGATGCCGATGTGGCCGGTCCATACCTGGCTGCCTGACGCCCATGTCGAGGCGCCCACCGCGGGCTCCGTCATCCTGGCTGCGATCCTGCTGAAGATGGGCGGCTACGGCTTCATCCGCTTCTCTATCCCGATGTTCCCGGAGGCGTCGCAGTATTTCGCACCCTTCGTCTTCGCGCTCTCGGTCATCGCCATCGTCTACACCTCGCTGGTGGCTTTGATGCAGGAGGACATCAAGAAGCTGATCGCCTACTCCTCGGTGGCGCATATGGGCTTCGTCACCATGGGTCTGTTTACCCTCACCGCGCAGGGCATCCAGGGCGCGATGTTCCAGATGGTCAGCCACGGGCTGGTCTCGGGCGCGCTCTTCCTGTGCGTCGGCGTCGTCTATGACCGCATGCATACCCGTGAGATCGCGGCCTATGGCGGGCTGGTCAACCGCATGCCGATCTACGCCGTCATCTTCATGGTCTTCACCATGGCCAATGTCGGCCTTCCCGGCACGGCCGGTTTCGTCGGCGAGTTCCTGACGCTGTTGGGCGCCTTCAAGGCGAATCCCTGGGTTGCCTTCATCGCGACCTCTGGCGTCATCCTCTCGGCCTGTTACGCGCTCTGGCTCTATCGCCGCGTCATGTTCGGCGAGCTGGTCAAGCCGGAGCTCAAGGGCATCATGGATCTGAACCGCCGCGAGATCGTGATCCTCGTGCCGCTCGTCCTGCTGACGGTCTGGTACGGCATCCGCCCCGGCACGATCCTCGATGCTTTTGCCGCGCCGACCGAAGCCCTCATCAAGAATTATCAGGCCGCACTCACCGCCGCGAAAACGGCGATGCTGGTCGTTCATTAGGCATGCTCCCGAAAAGTGGCCTCCGGTTTTCGGACAAGATCATGCCAGTAGAGAAAGTCGCTCTGTGATGACCGTTCCCGCCCTCGGCCCCGCTCTGCCGGAAATCATCCTCGCGCTTGGCGCCATCGCCATGGTGCTGGTCGGTGCGATCAAGGGTGAGCGTTCGACGCGCCTGCTCGAAGGCGCGGCGATCGCGCTCTTCGTGCTGGCGCTCGTCCTGGTGCTCTCGGGCGAGGGCAAGCTCATCACCTTCAATGGCAGCTTCGTCGCCGACGGGTTTGCCCGCTTCATGAAGGTGCTGACGCTGCTGGGCGCGGCGGCCACGATCCTGCTCTCCTCCGATGCCTTGCGCCGCAGCGGCTCGATGCGCTTCGAATTCCCGATCCTTGTCGTGCTGGCGACGGTCGGCATGATGATGATGATCTCGGCCAACGACCTGATCAGCCTCTATGTCGGCCTGGAACTGCAGTCGCTGGCACTTTACGTCGTTGCCGCTTTCGACCGCGACAATGCGAAGTCGACCGAGGCCGGCCTGAAATACTTCGTCCTCGGGGCGCTCTCTTCGGGCATGCTGCTTTACGGTTCGTCGCTGGTCTACGGCTTCACCGGCACGGTGAATTTCCCGGGCATCGCCGCTGCCACCCAGGGCGGTCATGCCGGCATCGGGCTGATCTTCGGCATCGTCTTCATCGCGGCGGGCGTCGCCTTCAAGATCTCGGCCGTGCCGTTCCATATGTGGACGCCCGACGTCTATGAGGGCGCGCCGACACCGGTCGCGGCCTTTTTCGCCTCGGCCCCCAAGATGGCCGCGATGGCGATGGTGGTGCGCGTTTTCGTCGGCGCCTTCCCGGGCGCGCTGCATGACTGGCAGCAGATCATCATCTTCATCGCGATCGCCTCTATGGCGTTGGGCGCCTTCGCGGCGATCGGCCAGAGCAACATCAAGCGCCTGCTCGCCTATTCCTCGATTGCCAATATGGGCTATGCGCTGGTCGGCCTCGCCGCCGGCACCGCCAATGGCGTGCAGGGCGTCATGGTCTATATGGCGATTTATCTCGCTACGACGCTGGGCGCCTTCGCCTGCGTCCTGCTGATGCGCCGCGACGGCAAGCCGGTCGAGAATATCAGCGAGCTCGCCGGCCTCTCGCGCACCAATCCCTGGATGGCGTTTGCGCTGTCGATGATGATGTTCTCGCTCGCCGGCATTCCGCCTCTGGCCGGCTTCTGGGCGAAGTTCTACGTCTTCCTCGCTGCGATCGAGGCCAAGCTCTATGTGCTGGCCGTGGTCGGCGTGGTGACCAGCGTGGTCGGCGCCTATTATTATCTGCGCCTGGTCAAGATCATCTATTTCGACGATGCCAAGCCCGCCTTCGAGAAGGGTGATATCGGCGTGCGCGCTGTGCTGCTGATTTCGGCGGCCTTCGTGCTGGTGCTGTCGCTGGCCCCCGCGCCGCTGCTCAATTCGGCGGCTGCGGCGGCGAAGTCGCTGTTCTGAGCTTGCGGCTTCAGGTTTCTCTCCCGAACCACCGGCGTCATCCCGGACAAGCGGCGCAGCCGCGCCGATCCGGGATCCATGCCGGAGCGTATCCGACAAAGGTTCCGGCATGGATCCCGGGTCTCCGCTTCGCTGCGCCCGGGATGACGGAGAGGGGGTGGTTCCGTCTCATGCTCTCTGAAGCAGCCCGCGCCGCCGGCTACCGCCTGATCATCCGTGACGAGGTCGGCTCCACCATGGAGGAGGCGCGGCGCGCGCTCGACCAGGGCGATGCCGGCAAGCTCTGGATCGTCGCGCGCAGCCAGAACGCCGGTCGCGGCCGCCATGGCCGGCAATGGGGTTCGCCGCCCGGCAATCTCTATGTCAGCCTGCTGTTGACCGCACCTTGCGAGCCGGCGCTCGCGCCGCAGCTCGGCTTCGTCGCCGGTTTAGCGCTGCATGACGCCGCCGCCGCCGTCACGGGGCTTACGGCTCCCGGCCTTGCTCTGAAATGGCCCAACGACCTGCTGATCGAGCGCGCCAAGACGGCCGGCCTCTTGCTGGAAGGCGAGAGCCGGGCAGGGCAGCTCAATGTGATCATCGGCTTTGGCGTCAACATCGCTTCCTGTGCGCAAAACACGCCCTATCCGGCGAGTTTCCTGAAGCAGCATCGGCCTGCCGCCAGCATCGAGGCGATGCTGACGGCGCTCAGCGAGGCCTGGGTTGCGCGCTTGCGCGCCTGGCAGCAGCCCGGCGGCTTTGGGCCGACGCGCGCCGCCTGGCTGGAGCGCGCCGCCTTTCTCGGCGAAACGATCACGATCAGGCTGCCGGAAGGCCCGCTCGAAGGGCGCTTCATCGGGCTCGACCCATCCGGCCGGCTCGAAATGGAAACCGCCACCGGCCGCCGCGCCATCGATGCCGGCGATCTGTTTTTCGGCCCGCCGGCCTGAACCACACGCATTGGGCGCGCCCGCGCTATGGAGACCTGCCGCCCGGCATGGTAGGGCTCCCGCACATCTCCCGCGTTCATACGCCGATCCATATTCCAGTCAGGATATTCAGTGACCCGTTCCAGCGATCAACTCGTCTTCGTTCCCCTCGGCGGCCTCGGCGAGATCGGCATGAACGCCGCGCTCTACGGGTTCGGCCCGGAAGGGCGGCGGAAATGGATCCTGGTCGATTGCGGCCTGTCCTTCGCCGGCCCCGAGGTTCCCGGCGTCGACATCATCCTGCCCGACCTGCGCTACATCATCGAAGAGCGTGCCAATCTGCTCGGCATCATCATCACCCACGCGCATGAGGACCATATCGGCGCGCTCGCCGCCTTGTGGCCCAGCTTGCGCGCGCCGGTCTATTGCACGCGTTTCGCCGCCGGCCTCCTGGCGACGCGCCGGCTCTCCGAGCCGGGCGCGCCCAAGGTGCCGATGCATGTGGTGGCGCAGGGCGGCCGCGTGACGCTTGGCCCCTTCGACATCGAATTCGTGCCGGTGGCGCATTCGATCCCCGAATCGAACGCGTTGGCGATCCGCACCCCGGTCGGCCTCGTCGTCCATACCGGCGACTGGAAGATCGACCCGACGCCTCAGGTTGGCCTGCCGACGGATGAGAAGCGGCTGCGCGAACTCGGCGACGAGGGCGTGCTCGCGCTGATCTGCGACTCGACCAATGTCATGCGCGACGGCACCAGCCCGAGCGAGGCCGAGGTCGCGGCCAAGCTGAAGGAACTGGTTCATTCCGCTCCGGGCCGTGTTGCCGTCACCACCTTCGCTTCGAACGTGGCCCGCCTGCGCGCTGTCGCCGAGGCCGCGATGGCCGACCAGCGCGAGGTCGTCGTCGTCGGGCGCGCCATGGACCGCGTCATCGATGTCGCGCGCGAATGCGGCTATCTCGACGGCATCCCGGCCTTCCGCTCGGCCGACACCTATGGCTATCTGCCGCGCGACAAGGTCGTGGCGCTGCTCACCGGCAGCCAAGGCGAGCCGCGCGCGGCGCTCTCGCGCATCGCATCGGACGATCATCCCGAGATCGCGCTCTCGCCCGGCGACCGGGTGATTTTCTCATCGCGCACCATTCCCGGCAATGAGAAGGCCGTCGGCAACATCCTGAACGCGCTCGCGCGCGACAATATCGAGATCATCACCGACCGCACCCATCTCGTCCATGTCTCGGGGCATCCGCGCCGCGAGGAGATGGCCAGGCTTTATGGCTGGTTGAAGCCGAAGATCGTCATCCCCGCCCATGGCGAGGATCTGCATCTGTCGGAGCATGCCATCTTCGCCCGTGGGCTCGGCGTCAAGACCGTGGTGCGCGCCGGCAATGGCGATGTCGTCGCGATCACAGCCGACGGCGCCAGCAAGGTCGACGAAGTCACGCATGGCCGCCTTTATCAGGACGGCACGCTGCTCGTGAACGCGCTGGAGAAGACCATCTCCGAGCGCCGAAAACTCTCCTTCGCCGGCATGATCTCGGTCGCGGTCGCTATCGACGAGAAGGGCGGGCTTGCCGGCGATCCCGAGATCGCGGTGCTGGGCTTGCCACCGAGGACGCGCGACGGCACCGATTTCGACGAATATGTCGCCGAGGCCGTCTCCGAATTGATCGACGGCATCCCCAAGGCGCGCCGGCGCGACCCCGAGGCGCTCCGCAATGCGCTGGAGCGCGGCCTGCGCAGCGCCGTCAACGAGGAATGGGGCAAGAAGCCGCTGGTGCATGCGCTGGTGATCGAGGTTTAAGCTGGCACGACTTTGCTCGGAACCACCGCGTCATCCCGGACGCAGCGAAGCGGAGATCCGGGATCCATCGTAGGGAACCGCGCTCTACGATGGATCCCGGATCAGCGCCGCTAACGCGGCTTGTCCGGGATGACGCGGAGGTTCAGAGCCAGGATGGTAAGCTCGATGAAGGGAAAGCCATGATCGGACGCCTCAACCACGTCGCCATCGCCGTGAAGGATCTCGCGGCCTCGACGGCGCTTTATCGCGATACGCTGGGCGCGCGGGTCTCGCAGCCGCTGCCGCAGCCTGAGCATGGCGTGACGGTGGTCTTCGTGGAGCTGCCGAATACCAAGATCGAATTGCTGGAGCCGACGGGCCCTGACTCGCCCGTCGCGAAATTCCTCGAGCGCAACCCCGATGGCGGCATCCACCATATCTGCTACGAGGTCGACGACATCCTGGCTGCCCGCGATCGATTGAAGGCGACAGGCGCGCGCGTTCTGGGCTCCGGAGAGCCGCGCATCGGCGCCCATGGCAAGCCGGTGCTGTTCCTGCACCCCAAGGATTTCTGCGGCACACTCGTCGAGCTCGAGCAGGCCTGAGCGCGATGGACGAGATCACCTTCTTCGGCGAGCCGGAAGCGGGATCGCCGCGCCCCTTCAGCGCCGCGACGCGGGCCGGCGGCCTGGTCTTCGTCTCCGGCCATTCGGCGCCGCATGATCCCGAGCGTGGCGTCTTTCGCGGCGATACGCCGGCCGAGGAGGTCCGCAACGCATTGGCGAAGATCACCGAGATCCTGGTGCAGGCGGGCAGCAGCCTCGATCGCGTCGTGCAGGTTTCGATGCTGATCACCAACCCCGACGACTATGCCGCCTGCAACGCCGAATATGTGAAGCATTTTCCGGGCGGGTTGCCGGCGCGCCATACGGCCCGTTTCGGCGTGCCGACGCAGGCGCGCGTCGCTTTTTCCTGCATCGCGCTCGCCACTGATGCGACAAGGGATGACCGCTCATGACCATTGCCGGCGGGCTCGCCGTTTATTTCGTGATCTGGTGGACGGTGCTGTTTGCCGTGCTGCCCTTCGGCGTGCGCAGCCAGGCTGAGGCCGGCGAGGTCACGGACGGTACGGAACCGGGCGCGCCGGTCCTTCCAGGCCTGCTCAAGAAGGCCTTGATCACCTCGGTCATCGCCGGCGTGGTCTTTGCGCTGGTCTGGTATATCTGGGCGAAGTTCGACCTCTAATCTTCGCGCGCTGGACTTCAAAAAGAAAAAGGCAAGGCCAATGCCTTGCCTTGGAAGTCTGTTTTTACCGCAGTAACGGCACGCATCTGATCGCGCGCGACTCATATACTAGGCGGGCGTTTGTTCCTCCCGAGACCTGGTCCGCGGCGCTTCGATAATCGCAAAGCGTGTCCAGCCAGGAATGATTAGCGGATTATGACGGGTCTGTCACCACTTTAGGCATGCGCAGCCTGATCTTTTTGCAAGTTTATTCTGTGCTGCACTTGTGCAGTGCAGCAAAGTTCTATCTGGGGCCTTTTCCCGCCTTGTTCCGGCCAAAGGATGCCGCTAGGCGAGTGCCAGACCAGCCGGGCCCGCCGGTTGCCATGGAGATCGTCTATGCTGCGCAGCTCTCTCGCCGCTCTCGCCCTCATCGCCTCGCTCGGCATGGCCCAGGCCCAGGCGCCGGACCCGACCAATACACTGGTTCTGGAGACCAAGGATGGGCCGGTGACGATCCGGCTGCGGCCCGATCTCGCGCCCAAGCATGTCGCGCAGATCAAGGCGCTGACCAAGCGCGGCTTCTATGACGGCATCGTCTTCCACCGCGTCATCGACGGCTTCATGGCCCAGACCGGCGACCCGACCGGCACCGGCACCGGCAAGTCCGATCTGCCGAACCTGCCGGCTGAATTCACCCCGACGCCTTACAAGGTCGGCTCGGTCGGCATGGCCCGTTCGCAATCGCCCGATTCCGCCAATTCCCAGTTCTTCATCTGCTTTGAGGGCTGCGGTTCGCTGACAGGCCAGTACACACTGTTCGGCGAGGTCGTCTCGGGCATGGACGCCGTGCGCAAGATCAAGAAGGGCAGCCAATCGGCCAATGGCCAGGTCACGAACCCTGACAAGATCGTCCGCATGCGCCTGCAGGCCGACGCCAAGTAACGGCCGACCACAAGTAGGGCCAACGAGGGGAGGGCCGTGACAATGCTGCGTGCGGCTCTCACCTGTCTCGCTCTGCTGCTGGCCGCCGGCTCAGCCGGCGCGCAGGACACGCGCGATCTCGGCCTGCCGCCGCCCTCCGGGTCGCAAAATCCCGTTCTGCCGCCGCCATCCGGTTCGCAGAACCCCATTCTGCCGCCGCAGTCGGGGCAGCGCTACATGCCAGGTGTCGGTGGCCCATTCCGCGGGGATGACATACCCGGCAGCGGCTACCGCAGGATCACGCCGCCCGCCGAGTCGCGCAGCGGCGAGATCGGCGTCGTGGGTGCGCTCGCGCCTTCGACGAAACCGCTCGAAGGCGAGGCGCTCGCTCGCCTCGCCGATATCGCGCCCGCTTTGCGGCGCTGCTGGCAACCTCCCGTCATCGATGGCCCCGATACGGGCGTCATGGCGACGGTCAGGTTCAGCCTGCGCCGTGACGGCTCGCTCTTCGGCCAGCCACGTGTGACCTGGGAAACCAGGCGGACCGATCCGGCCCTGCGCCAGCGTTTCACAGACTCGGTCGTCGCCGCTGTTCGCGATTGCACACCGATGAGGTTGTCGCCGCAGCTCGGAGCGAGTATCGCGGGGCGACCTTTTTCCATTCGCTTCCACGGCCGCGCGCCGTCCACAGAAAGGCAAACCTGATGTCGCTCGATCCCGAGAACACCCTCGTCATGGAAACCACCAAGGGCAAAGTCGTCATCAAGCTGCGCCCCGACCTGGCTCCCGGCCATGTCGAGCGCCTGAAGACGCTGTCGCGCCAGGGCTTTTATGATGGCATCGTCTTCCACCGCGTCATCGACGGCTTCATGGCCCAGGTCGGCTGCCCGCATGGCACCGGCACCGGCGGCTCGGACCTGCCCGACCTGAAGGCCGAGTTCAATGCGCAGCCGCATGTGCGCGGCATCTGCTCGATGGCCCGTTCGCAGAACCCGAACTCGGCCAACAGCCAGTTCTTCATCGTCTTCGACGATGCTCGCTTCCTCGACAAGCAGTACACCGCCTGGGGCGAGGTCGTTGAAGGCATGGAGAATGTCGACAAGATCAAGCGCGGCGAGCCGGTGCGCGATCCCGATTCCATCGTCTCGATGAAGGTTCTGGCCGACGTGGCCTGATCCAAGCCGTGGATGTCGGGCTCTTCAATTTCGACCTCCCCGAAGACCGCATCGCGCTGAGGCCCGCCAGCCCGCGCGATGCGGCGCGTCTGCTCGTCGTCAGGCCTGATGCGCCTGAGCCTTTCGAGGATCGCGGCATCCGCGACCTCGTCGGCCTGCTCCAGCCGGGTGATGCGCTTGTCCTGAACGACACCCGCGTCATCCCCTCGCGCCTGCGCGGCCGTCGCTTCAGGGGCGAGACCTCGGCCGGCATCGAGATCATGCTGCATAAGCGCGAGGCGGCTGATCGCTGGCGCGCCTTCGCCCGCCCGGCCAAGAAGCTCACCATTGGCGAGATGATCGTCTTCGGCGAGCCTGGAGCAGGTAATGTCTGCGAACTCGGCCGGCTCGAAGCCGAGATCCTGTCGAGAGGCGAGGGCGGCGAGGTCGAGTTGCGCTTTGCTCTGTCAGGGCCAATGCTCGACGAGGCTATCGCGCGGCTAGGTGAACTGCCGCTGCCGCCCTATATCGCCGGCAAGCGCCCGACCGACCAACAGGATGCGAGCGACTACCAGACCATGCATGCCCGCGAGGACGGCGCGGTCGCCGCTCCGACGGCTGGCCTGCATTTCACACCGGACCTCGTCGCCGCGCTCGAGGCGCGCGGGGTCTCGCGCCACCTCGTTACGCTGCATGTCGGAGCGGGGACCTTCCTGCCTGTGAAGGCGGACGATACAAGCGAGCACCGCATGCATGCCGAATGGGGCAGCGTCTCGCCCGAGACGGCCGCTGCGCTGAATGCGGTCAAGGCGAAGGGTGGGCGCGTCGTCGCGGTCGGCACGACCTCGCTGCGCCTGCTCGAAAGCGCCACTGGCGAGGATGGCGTCATCGCGCCTTTCTCCGGCGACACCGCGATCTTCATCACGCCGGGCTATCGTTTCCGCGCCGTCGACCTGCTGCTGACCAATTTCCACCTGCCGCGCTCGACGCTGTTCATGCTGGTCTCGGCCTTTTGCGGTCTCGACATCATGAAACGCGCCTATGCCCATGCGATCGCGGACAATTATCGCTTCTACTCCTATGGCGACGCCAGCCTGCTATATCGCAGCGCATAGCCCTCATCCTGAGGAGGCAGGCCCGCGATGAATCGAGCGCTATCAAGGGTTTCTGATCGCCTACCATCACCCACGCCGTCATCCTGGGCGAAGCGAAGCTTCGGCCCGGAATCCATCGTAGGGAACCGCGCTCTACGATGGATCCCGGGACGCCCTGCGGGCGCCCAGGATGACGGCGCGTAGGTGATCAAGACAGAGCCATTGAAATCATCGGCTTCATTTCAGGCCCAGCTCTCAGGATGAGGGCTGGAGAGTTCAAAGCGTATGCAGGTCGGTGTCGTGTTCCGGCTCGCAATCGCCGCGCGGAAATGCTAACCGGCACGACAACAAGGGAATTCTGACGGGCCATGGCCGATATTTTTCGCGAAATCGATGAAGAGGTGCGCCGCGACAAGGCGGCGGCCATCTGGAGCAAATACGGCAATGTCTTCGTCGCGCTGGCCGTGCTGGCCGTGCTCGCCGTCGCGGGCTGGCAGTATTGGCTGCATCGCGAGAACCAGGCCTCCCAGGCTGTCGGCGCGCGGCTCGAAGCTGCGCTGAAATCCTCGCGCGACGGCAATGGCGCGGAGGCCGAGACGATCCTGAAGGAGCTCACTGAGGGCGCTCCCGCCGGCTATCGCCAGATCGCGCGCTTCCGCCTCGCTGCCGAGACCGCCAAGCGCGACGCCACTGCCGGTGTCGCGGCTTTCGACGCACTCGCCAATGATGGCGGGCTCGATGCGCTCTATCGCGATCTGGCGCGCCTGCGCGCCGGCATGCTGCGCGTCGATCTCGCGCCCTATGCCGAGGTCAAGACGGCGCTGGAGCCGCTGGTGACGCCTCAGGGCGTCTGGCGCCACTCGGCGCGGGAGATGCTGGGCATCGCGGCGCTCAAGGCCAATCTCTTCGAGGATGCCGGGCGCTGGTTCGATGCGATCGTCACCGACCCGCAGGCTCCGCAGGTGCTGCGCCAGCGCACCGATCTCTACCTCGCTCTGGTCCGTGGCGGCCCGGTCGAGACGAAGAACTGAAGAATAGAAGACTAGACGCCGTCATCCCGGGCGACCGCAGGGAGACCCGGGATCCATGCCTGAGCCTTGCCATGCTGCGCTCCGGCATGGATCCCGGATCTGCGCCGCTTCGCGGCTTGTCCGGGATGACGGCGTAACAGGATACGAAAATCGAATGACCGCCATCGTCGCCATCATCGGCCGCCCCAATGTCGGCAAGTCGACGCTGTTCAACCGGCTCGTCGGCAAGAAGCTCGCGCTCGTCGACGACCGGCCCGGCGTGACGCGCGACCGGCGCGAGGGCGAGGCCTCGCTCGGACATCTGCGCTTCACCATCATCGATACGGCCGGGCTTGAAGAGGCCGACAAGGAATCGCTTGCCGGCCGTATGCGCGCGCAGACTGAAACCGCGATTGAGCAGGCCGACGTCATCCTGTTCATGATCGACGCACGGCTTGGCATCACGCCGATGGACCAGCCCTTTGCCGACCTTGTGCGCAAATCCGGCAAGCCCGTGATCCTGCTCGCCAACAAGGCGGAAGGCAGGAAGGGGTTGGACGGCATCTTCGAATCCTATGCGCTGGGCCTCGGCGATCCCGTGCCGTTCTCGGCCGAGCATGGCGAAGGCACCTCGGACCTCTTGGAGGCGCTCGCACCTTTCGTCGATGTGGAGCCGGAAGAGGAAGAGGCCTTCGACGAGAGCTATGGCGACAAGCGTTGGGTCGATGCCCCGGCCGCCGCTGGCGAGGACGACGAAGAGTACAACGACCCGAACAAGCCGCTGCGCGTCACCATCATCGGCCGCCCCAATGCCGGCAAGTCGACCTTGGTCAACCGCATGATTGGCGAGGATCGCCTGCTCGTTGGCCCCGAGGCCGGCATCACGCGCGACACGATCTCCGTCGACTACGAGTGGCGCGGCCGGCCCGTAAAGCTGTTCGATACGGCCGGCATGCGCAAGCGCGCCCGGATCGAGGAAAAGCTCGAGAAGATGTCGGTGCAGGACGCACTGCGCGCGATCCGCTTCGCCGAGGTCGTCGTCGTGTTGCTGGATGCCACGATCCCGTTCGAGAAGCAGGATCTGACGCTCGTCGATTTCACCGAGCGCGAAGGCCGCACTGTCGTCATCGGCCTGAACAAATGGGATCTGGTCGCCGACAAGAACGGCCTCTTGGCGGAGTTGAAGGAGAAGGCCAAGCATCTGCTCGCGCAGGTGCGCGGCGTGCCGATCGTACCGCTTTCGGGGCTTGCCGGCGAGGGTATCGACCGATTGATGCAGGCGGTGTTCGAGAGCTACGACGTCTGGAATCGTCGCGTCTCGACGGCCCGAATCAACCGCTGGCTGGAAGGCGTGCTCTCGGCCCATCCGCCGCCAGCCGTCGCCGGCCGGCGCATCAAGATCCGCTACATGACGCAGGCCAAGGCGCGCCCGCCGACCTTCGCGCTGTTCGGCAACCAGCTCGACCATCTGCCGGTGTCCTACACCCGCTATCTGGTCAACAATCTGCGCGAGGCCTTCGAATTGCCGGGAACGCCGATCCGCCTGCATACGCGCGGCGGCGAGAACCCCTACGACAAAGGCAAGAAGTAGCGCGAAGCTAGGCGGATGCTCGCCGCTTCTTCCCTTCTCCCACCCATCTCGGGCTTGCCCGAGATGGGCAACTTAAAGTGTCAAAGTCGGCAACAGCCGACTTTGATGTGGGCGAAGGTGGCGCGCAGCGCCGGATGAGGGGGCGCCGTGCCCTGTCCGGCTTGCGTCGTGTTCGGCCAAGCGGAAAGCTCACAGCGCCCCCTCATCCGTCATGGCTTCGCCATGCCACCTTCCCCCGCCAGGGGGGAAGGGAAACGCCCCTTCGTCCAGCCGCATGAGTTTTAGTGGCCGGGGGATAAGTGCCGAAATTATCCCCGTGCCTTCTCCGTCGTTCTCAGCCGCCCGAGCGCCAAAAACCGTGCCGCCTACCGCGATGAGGGGGCGGTCTATCGAGACGATAGCTCTCTCACCTTGGCTTCGTCCGCTCGCGCCCCGTCCTGATCGCCGGCTGCCCGCCTGGCTGCGGCGCGGAAGCGATAATTCGCATCCGCATCGGGTGCGAGGCGGATGGCTTCCCCGAAATCGGCGATGGCCCGGGCAGTGTCGCCCTTGTTGAAATGGGTCAAGCCGCGAACGGTCCAGGCCTTTTCCAATGCGGGCGCCAGGACGATGGCATGATCGAGATCGACCAGAGCTTTGTCCGGCTCTCCGAGGGAGGCCTGAATCGATGCGCGCGTGACCAGGAAATCAGCCTGCGACGGGTCGAGGCGGATGGCCGTATCGAGGTCGCGCAAGGCTCGCCGAAGATCCCGCATATAGAGCAGATGAGCCTTGCCACGTTTGGCAAAGGCGATGGCCGCGGTCGGAGCAAGGGCGATGGCCCGGTCGTAATCGGCAAGCGCACGGGCGTAAGCATCGCCGGTTCCCAGCGCGAGGAGGTCTCCGCGATCGAGGAGGGCGGTCGCGAGCTCGCCGCCCGAGAGGCTTCCGCCATCGATCAGTCGGTTGCAGGCTGCGAGAGCCCGGTCATGGCGTGCGGTGATTGTCTGCGCTTGCGCGATGATCTCCTGCGCGTCGACTGGCCATTTCGCAGGCGATGGCTCGGGGCCCGAGCGGCAGGTTTGGCGCAATTCCTCAATCGGAGGGGAATCCGGCTTTGCGCGACTGCTATCTGCAACGGCTTGCCCCGTCAGCATCACGGCCGACGACAAACCGAGCGCGGCAAGGGCGGACAGCGGCAGGACGGAGCGCGTGAGTATCGTCATTCCAGCGATCGACCCGTCCGCCTGTCGATAAGGCGCCTTAAGCCGGCATTTGCGGCGTCAGAACTTTTCCCTGCGGGAAATCGAAGATCTTGCCGGTCTCGCTCCATGCGGGCGAGGCGATCTCGACCAGATGCGGCGCCAGCTCCTCCGGCGTCCTGAGCGTCAGCGGATCCTCGCCCGGCATCGCCTCGGCGCGCATTTTTGTCCGCAGCGGGCCGGGATTGACCAGCATCACCTTCAGCGGCGTCGTCACGGTCTCGGCCGCATAGGTGCGCGCCATTGCCTCAACCGCGGCCTTCGAGATCGAATACGGCCCCCAATAGGCCAGGCATTTATGCGCGGCTCCCGAGGACATCAGGATCACGCGGGCGGCGTCCGAGGCCTGCAGTGCCGGCTCGACCGATTTCAGCAAGCGCCAATTCGCCGTGACATTGGTGTCGAACACATTGGCCCATTCCTTCGGCGAGGCATGGGTCAGCGGCGTCAACGGCCCCAGAATGCCGGCATTGGCCAGGAGGATGTCGAGCTTGCCCCAGCGCTGCAGCAGGGCCGGGCCGAGCTTCTCGATCGCGGCGGTATCCGCGAGATCGACCGGGACGAGCGTCGTACTGCCGCCCAACGCCAGAATCTCGTCGTCCAGCTCTTCGAGCGCGCCAGCGGTGCGGGCAAGCGCGACGACATGTGCGCCGGCCTGGGCGAAGGCGAGCGCCGCCGCCCGGCCGATGCCGCGCGATGCGCCGGTGACGAGCGCGACGCGCCCTTCCAAAGGCTTGGACATGGAATTCCTTGAGCGGGAATCAGCCGGCTTCTGCCAGCAGCGAAATCTGCTGCTTGGCGCTCTCGCCGACCAGATCGGTCAGCGAGGTCGGGTAATCGCCGGTGAAGCAATGGTCGGTGAATTGCGGGCGGGCCGGGTCGCGCCCGGCATGGCCCATGGCGCGATAGAGCCCGTCGACCGACAGGAAGGCCAGCGAATCGGCGCCGACGAACTGGCGCATCTCCTCGAGCGAATGCGTCGCGGCGAGCAGCTTTTCGCGGTCGGGCGTGTCGATACCGTAATAATCGGGATGGGTAATCGGCGGCGAGGAGATGCGGAAATGCACTTCGCGCGCGCCGGCCTCGCGCATCATCTTGACGATCTTGAGCGAGGTCGTGCCGCGCACAATCGAATCGTCGACGAGCACGATGCTCTTGCCCTCGACCACCGAGCGGTTGGCCGAATGCTTCAGGCGCACGCCGAGTTCGCGGACCTTCTGCGTCGGCTCGATGAATGTGCGGCCGACATAATGGTTGCGGATGATGCCGAGCTCGAAGGGGATGCCGCTGGCCTGCGAGAAGCCGAGCGCGGCGGGCACGCCGGAATCGGGCACGGGCACGATCACATCGGCATTGGCCGGGGCTTCGGAGGCGAGCTGCGCGCCCATCTGCTTGCGGCGCTCATAGATGCTGCGGCCCTTCACGATCGAATCGGGGCGGGCGAAATAGATGTATTCGAAGATGCAGGGCCGCTCGGCGACCGGCGGGAAGGGCTTGTGGCTCTCGATGCCGCTCTCGGAGATGACGACGACTTCGCCGTTCTCGACCTCGCGGATGAACTTCGCGCCGATGATGTCGAGCGCGCAGGTCTCGGAGGTCAGGATCGGGCAGCCATCGAGCTCGCCCAGCACGAGCGGGCGGATGCCGAGCGGATCGCGCACGCCGATCAGCTTCTTGTTGGTGATGCCGACGAAGGCATAGGCACCCTCGATCTGGCGGATCGCCTCGACGAAGCGCTCGATGAAATGCGATTTGCGGCTGCGCGCGACGAGATGCAGCAGCACCTCGGTGTCCGAGGTCGACTGGTAGATCGCGCCGTCGCGGACGAGATTGCGCCGCAGGGTCAGGCCGTTGGTCAGGTTGCCGTTATGCGCGACCGCGAAACCGCCGCCATGGAGCTCGGCGAAAAGCGGCTGGACGTTGCGCAGGATGGTCTCGCCCGTGGTCGAGTAGCGCACATGGCCGATGGCCTGCTTGCCCTTGAGCTTCTCGATGACGGAGACTTCCGAGAAGGCGTCGCCGACAAGGCCGAGCCTGCGCTCGGAGTGGAAGCGCTTGCCATCGAAGGTCACGATGCCCGCGGCCTCCTGACCGCGATGCTGCAGGGCGTGCAGGCCCAGCGCCGTGAGCGCTGCGGCATCGGCATGTCCGAAGATGCCGAAGACGCCGCATTCCTCCCGCAGCCGGTCGGCATTGGGGTCAAAGGCAGCTTCGGCTTCGGTCTGCGGCGTCATCACGGGCTCCAATGCGTCAGGACTGGGAGGTCTCTACGCTCGAATTACGGACGGGGTTGGGCAGGCGTCGGTGCTTTGCCAGCTTCGATCACCCGCTGCAATGCCTGCTTGTCGTTGGCATCGGGCACCTGGGTGCGGCGCTGTGGGTCGGCGGTCGGGCTGGCGGGGGCGCGAGGCTCCTCGGCCGGCGCCTCTGTCGGCTCCTCACCCGTCTTGGGCTTGAGCATCTTCTTGATCATGTCGGAGTTGATGTCTTGCGGCAGCATCGTCAAGAGCGAGCGGCCGGTTTCCTCCAGAATCGGGCGGGCGCGCGCATCCTTGGCCCAGGACGGCAGGTTCTTCTCGGGCAGCAGCGCGCTGAAGAACAAATAGCCGACGACGGCGAGGAGCAGGCCGCGACCGGCGCCGAAGACGAAGCCGAGTGTCCGGTCCAGCGCGCCGATGCGCGAATCCAACACGAAGTCCGAAATCCGCGCGGTCACCAGCGACACCACGATCAAGGTCACCAGGAACAATGCCGCGATCGCCGCGATCAAGGCGATGGTTTCATTGGGGATATACTGCTTGGCGAGGGGCAAGAGCTGGGGGTGAAAGACCCAGGCCACGGCCGCAGCGGTGACCCAGGAGGCAATCGCCAGCACTTCGCGCGTCAGGCCGCGCACGGCGGCCAGCAATGCCGAGATCAAAACCACGCCGACAACGACGAGATCGAGGATGGTGACAGGCATGGACAAGCCGCTTCGCTTAAGAACTCAGGAAGGCCTGCGTGAAATGGGCGGGCCACATCGTTTTTGCTATACGCGCTCGCATGGCCTGCGTCACCATTGCGTCCGAGTCATTTCACATCTCTGCGAGGCGCCCGCGCCGCGATATCGGCAACGAGCTCCGTGACATGGCCGAAGCGCCGCAGCATCAGCCCGCCGCCATCGCCCGTATCCGCGCCGCCTGACGGCATCAATGCCGATTCGAAGCCGAGCTTGGAAGCCTCGCGCAGCCGCGCGGGCGCGACCGATACCGGCCGAATCGCGCCAGACAGCGCGATCTCACCGAAATAGACCGATTCCGGCGGCAGGATCGCCCCGCTCAGCGATGAGACCAGCGCGGCGGCGACCGCCAGATCGGCGGCGGGCTCGTTGACCCGCAGGCCGCCGGCGACATTCAGATAGACATCGTGCTGGCCAAGCTTGAGCCCGGCATGGGTCTCGAGCACGGCCAGCACCATGGCCAGGCGGCTGTTCTCCCAGCCGACGACGGCACGGCGCGGCGTGCCCAGCGAGGTCGGAGCGACCAGGGCCTGGATCTCGACCAGTACGGGCCGCGTGCCCTCGATCCCGGCGAAGACCGCTGCGCCCGGCGCCGCCTGATCCCGGTCCGCGAGGAAAAGCGCCGAGGGGTTGGTAACCTCCGACAGGCCCATCCCGGTCATCTCAAAAACGCCGATTTCGTCTGTGGGGCCGAAACGGTTCTTCTGGGCGCGCAGGATGCGGAAGGCATGCGCGCCTTCGCCCTCGAAGGAGAGCACGGCGTCGACCATGTGCTCGACGACACGGGGGCCGGCGATCTGCCCGTCCTTGGTGACATGGCCGACGAGAATCAGGCAGGCGCCGCTGGTCTTGGCATAGCGGATCAGCGCCTGCGCCGAGCCGCGAACCTGGGTGACGGTGCCCGGCGCGCTCTCGACCTCGCCCGACCACATGGTCTGGATCGAATCGATCACCACCAGGGCAGGGCGGCTGCCCTGGCCCAAGGTCGCGATGATGTCCTCGACATTGGTCTCCGCCGCCAGATCGACCGGGGCTTCGGCCAGCCCCATGCGCTCGGCGCGCAAGCGGACCTGGCCGGTCGATTCCTCGCCCGAGACATAGACGACGCGGCGGCCCGAAAGCGCGAGAGCGGCGCAGGCCTGCATCAGCAAGGTCGATTTGCCGATGCCGGGATTGCCGCCGATCAGCAGCACCGAGCCTGGCACGAAGCCGCCGCCGGTGACGCGGTCGAGTTCGCCGATGCCGGCCTTGATGCGTGGCGCGTCCTGCGTGTCGCCCTTCAGGGTCTCCAGAGCGAAGACGCGTCCGCGCGCCTTGCCGTTCGATGAGGTGCGGCCACCGGGAACAGGCGCGGCCTGCGCTTCCTCAGATAGCGAGGACCAGGTGCCGCAGGCGTCGCATTTGCCTTGCCAGCGATGATAGACCGCTCCGCAAGCCTGGCAGATATAGGTCGGACCGCGCTTGGCCATCGCGTCTTACGATGTCTTTCCGGGGCTTCGCGCTAGCGAAGAACCCGGAACCCACGACGGGACGCGACATTTTCCAAGCATGGTGGAAGGTGCGCGCCCGGTCGTGGGTTCCGGGTTCACGGCTGCGCCGTGCCCCGGAATGACAGTGGTGGGATCGCCTGCCAACGTGCTCACAACCCCACATAACGGCGCGCGTAACGCCGGCCGAGGCTGGTCAGGATCTCGTAGCCGACCGTCTTGGCCCCGGCGCCGACGGCCTCCAGGTCGAGTGGGCCGCCGATCAGCGTGACGGGCGCGCCGCGAACCGCCGCGCCGGCCGGGGCTTCGGTGACGTCGACGATGATCAGATCCATCGAGACAGAGCCGACAAAGGGGCAGGACACTCCGCCGACCAGCGCCGAGCCGCCCGTGACGGTATCGGTCCAGCTCGCATTGCGTGGGTAGCCGTCGGCATAGCCGAGGCAGATGGTGGCGAGCTTGCGCCGGCTCTTGGCCGTCCAGCGACCATTATAGCCGGCCTGCGTACCGGCCTCGACCTCGCGCAACTGGATGATGCGCGCCTCCAGGCCGATGACGGGCTGCATCGGGTTGGCCTGGCCCGGCATCGGGTTACCGCCATAGAGCGCATAGCCTGGCCGGGTGAGCTGATAGGACGGGCAGTCCTTCAGGAAATGGCCGGAGGAGTTCTTCAGCGAGGCCGCAGTGTCGGGGAATGCGGCTGCGATCTCGGCGAAGGCCGCGATCTGGCGGGCATTGGCCGGGTCCGCCTCATCCTCGGAGGAGGCGAAATGGCTCATCACCAGCCCGATCCCGGCCGCGGCGATCACGCCGCTGCGCTCGCGGGCCAGATTGAGTCCCTCGCCGGGCCAGAGCCCGAGCCGGTTCATCGCGGTATCGACATGCAGCGCCGCTGGTCGGACCTGCGCGCCGGTCTGGCGAAAGGAGGCCCATTCCAGCAGTTCCTCATGCGAACCGAGTACGGGCGAAAGCCCGTGCTCCGCATAGACGCCGCATGTGTCGGGTAAAAGCCCATTGAGGATATAGACCGCAGCATCGGGGGCAACGCTGCGCGCCCGGATACCCTCGGAGAGATGCGCGACGAAGAAGCTGCGGCAGCCGGCTTTGGCCAAGGCCGTCACTGCCGGTTCGATGCCGATGCCATAGGCGTTCGCCTTGACCACCGCGCCGGCTTCCGTGCCGGCACGCGCGCCCAGCGCCCGCCAATTGGCGACCAGCGCGCCGAGATCGATGGTGAGGATGGCGCCGACGGTCGCGGCGTCGGCTGAATCGAAAGTGCTCATTCGCGATCCGGGAGTCGGAGTTCGTCAGCGCGGTCGGAGAAGCGCGTCACCTCGGCGTCGAACTGGAGCGCGATCGCCCCGGTGGGGCCGTGGCGCTGCTTGCCGATGATGAGCTCGGCCACGCCATGGGCGGCTTCCATCTCGATTTGCCACTTGTTGTGTTCTTCGGTGCCGGGGCGCGGCTCCTTGCCCTTGAGATAGTATTCGTCGCGATAGACGAACATCACGACGTCGGCGTCCTGCTCGATCGAGCCCGATTCACGCAGATCCGAGAGCTGCGGGCGCTTGTCGTCGCGGCTTTCGACCTGACGCGAGAGCTGCGAAAGTGCGATGATCGGAACGGCAAGCTCCTTCGCCAGCGCCTTCAGGCTGGTGGTGATCTCGGTCAATTCCTGCACGCGATTCTGGCTGTTCTTGGACGAGCCGGAGAGGAGCTGCAGGTAGTCGATGAACAGGGCGTCGAGCCCCTTCTGACGCTTCAATCGGCGGGCGCGGGCGACGAGTTGGGCGATCGAGATACCGCCGGTCTGGTCGATATAAAGCGGCAGCTTCTCGATCTGCGCCGCGACATCGGTCAGCCTCGCGAAATCGGCCTCGGTGATGCGGCCCTGCCTGATCTTGTAGGAGGAGATGCCCGACTGCTCGGCGACGATACGCGTCGCGAGCTGGTCGGCCGACATTTCAAGCGAGAAGAAGGCGACGATGGCGCCATCGACGGTCTTGAGCGTACCGTCCGGCTGCCGCTCGCCGCGCCAGGCCTTCGCCATGTTGAAGGCGATATTGGTCGCAAGCGATGTCTTGCCCATGGCGGGGCGGCCGGCCAGCACGATCAGGTCGGAGGGCTGCAGGCCGCCCATGCGCTGGTCGAGATCGCGCAGGCCCGATGAAATGCCCGAGAGGCCGCCGGCGCGCGCATAGGCGTTGGCTGCCATGTCGATCGCGGTGCGCAGCGCGTTGTCGAATTTCTGGAAGCCGCCCTCGTAACGGCCCTTTTCGGCGAGTTCGTAGAGCTTGCGCTCGGCGTCCTCGATCTGCTCGCGCGGCGGCATCTCGACCGGCGCGTCATAGGCGACATTGACCAGCTCCTCGCCGACGCCGATGAGCTGGCGGCGAATGGCGAGGTCATAGACCGTGCGGCCGTAATCCTGCGCGTTGATGACCGTCGTTGCTTCGGCCGCAAGGCGGGCGAGATATTGCGAGGCGGTGATGCCGCCGAGGTCCATCTCGCCGACGAAGGTCTTGAGCGTGATCGGCGTCGCGATCTTGCCGGCGCGGACAAGGCTCGACATCAGCTCGAAGACGCGCTGGTGGATAGCCTCGAAGAAATGGTCCGGTAGCAGGAAGTCGGAGACGCGATAGAAGGCGTCGTTATTGACCAGGATTGCGCCCAGCAGCGCCTGCTCCGCCTCGATGTTGTGGGGCTGGACGCGGTACTCGGCCTCGCGGTTCTCGAGGCGGGCAACGAGGGCGGTGGCGGTGGCCATGGTCTGCGGACAGGTTCTGTCAAGGATGAGTCGGAACGTAGGTTAGTCTAGCACCCTGACGGTTTGCGCCAGCACCGAATCCGCAATCCACGGCACTCCACAGCCGCCAAACGAAAAGGGCGCCATGTTGCCATGGCGCCCTTGACTCGATGCGAAATCGAGAAAGCTCAGCGATCGTCCTCGCCGGCTTCCGCCAGGGCTGCGCCGACCTCGAGGCCGAGATCGTCGAGGTCGAATTCCTCGCGGGCCGTGACGTTCTCGCCGCGCACCTGGCGCACGGCCTCTTCCGCCGAACGGGCGACGTTGATCGTGACCGTCACCGAGACTTCCGGATGCAGCACGACCGGGACGGTGTGCAGGCCGAGCGTCTTGATCGGGGCGTTCAGCGTCACCTGGCTGCGGGCGACGTGGAAACCGTCGGCGGTCAGGGATTCGGCGATGTCGCGGGTCGAGACCGAGCCGTAGAGCACGCCGGACTCGCCGGACTGGCGCAGGATCACGACCGAGTGGCCGTTCAGCGTCTCGGCGACGGTCTCGGCTTCCGACTTCAGTTCGAGATTACGGGTCTCGAGCTCGATGCGCTGGGTCTCAAAGCGCTTGCGGTTGTCTTCGGTGGCGCGCAGCGCCTTACCGCGGGCGAGCAGGTAGTTGCGGCCGAAGCCGTCGCGGACGCGGACGACTTCGCCCATCTGGCCGAGCTTGGCGACGCGTTCGAGCAGGATCACTTCCATGGTCTTAATCTCCGTTTTGAGTGTGGTCGATGGGTTTAGGCGTTAGGGGATGGAGGCAGTGCAACCCGCTTGCGCAGGCCGAGAAGGGTGTCGAGCAGGCCCGCCAGAGCCAGCAGTGGCGTCAGGACGGCTTGCATGACGATGAGCGCGACATAGACCGAGACGAGCATCGGCGTGCGCCAGGCCTTGCCGCGTGAGGCGTCGTGCAGGAGCGCGAGCCCACTGAACATGAAGGCGGCAAGCAGGGCCCCGGTCATCGCCGCGCCGGCGACGCCGACGAAGCCGCCGAGCGAGGCCGTCACCAAAGCGAGCACCAGCAGCAGCAGCGCCTGGCGCGGCAATGTGGTGGCGGGGATGAACGGCCAGGGCCGCGGCAGCCGGCCGGAAATCCGGACCGCCTTGGCGGCGATCCAGAGATTGGCGGTGATCGTGGTGACGAAGGATGCGCCGATACCGACCGGAACCGCCGGCGCGAGGCTCTGGGCGAGCTCCGGCAGCCGGACATCGGCGGGCAGCGCGATCAGCTTGGCGCGTACCATTTCGGTGAGCAGGTTTTCGATGATCCGGGCGATGACGGAGCGATACGCCTCGTAATCCGTCGTCATCACGAGCGCGCTGCCGACGGTGACAAGCGCGGCCGTTCCGGCGATCCAGAGCAGCAACCGGCCGAGCGGATACCATTCGACAGCGCCTTCCTCCCCGCGCGCCAGCAAGGCGAGATAGGCGATCCACCAGGCCGGCACGGCAATGATGACGGCAAAGCCGACGCCGGCGGTGAGGCTGAGTGCCACGGCGACGGCAAGCGTGCCCGCGGCGATGGCCACGAGGCCCGCGCGGTGATTCCAGCCGAGCGCTGCGATGAAGATCGGGAGGGGAGCGGCGGAATACAGCAATGCCGCCAGCGGCGATCCAGTGATCACCACCGCGAAGAGCAGGGCCGCTACCAGGCCCGCGCCGATGCCGACGATCGGAAGCATGCTTTCGTCCTGCTGTCCCGCTGTTCGCAAGCCTTTCGGCCCGACAGGGTGAGAGGCTGTTCGCCTCAACATACCCGGTGGAGTTTCACCACTGGGCGACCATGGGTTGTCGTTTCGATGAACCGGCGGCGCTAATGCGCCGCCGGGGATTCTCAAATCCGCTCAGCGGATGACGTAGGGCAGCAGGCCGAGGAAGCGGGCGCGCTTGATCGCCTGGGCGAGCTCGCGCTGCTTCTTGGCGGAGACCGCCGTGATGCGCGACGGCACGATCTTGCCGCGCTCGGAGATGTAGCGCGAGAGCAGGCGCACATCCTTGTAGTCGATCTTCGGAGCGCCCTCACCCGAGAAGGGGCAGGACTTGCGGCGGCGGAAGAAGGGGCGGCGAGCGCCGGCTGATGCAGTCGACATGGCTCAGACCTCCGCGCCAGTGGTTTCGGTGACTTCGTCGTCGCGACGCGGACGGTCGCGGCGCGGGCCACGATCGCGGTCGAAACGGTCACCGCCACCGCCCGGGCCTCCACGGTCAAAGCGGTCGCCCCGATCGCCACGGTCGTCGCGGTCACGCTTCTGCAGCATGGCCGACTGGCCCTCTTCGAGTTCCTCGACGCGAACGGTCAGGAAGCGCAGGACGTCTTCGTTGATGCGCATCTGGCGCTCCATCTCCAGCACGGCGGCGGAGGGGGCGTTGATGTTCAGCAGCGAGTAATGCGCCTTGCGGTTCTTCTTGATGCGGTAGCCGAGCGACTTGACGCCCCAGTACTCCACCTTTGGAACCGAGCCGCCATTCGCCTCGATGATGCCCTTGAACTGCTCGACAAGGGTTTCGACCTGCTGCGCGCTGACGTCTTGTCGCGCGAGCAGGACATGCTCGTACAATGCCATTGAGTGGCCTTTCTGTTTCACCCTGCTTCGCCCGGCGCGGAGCCCTCCGAGCCCTGGAACAGGCCCGACAGGATTTCATCGAAGGCGGAGACACGGGATGACGGTCCTGATTAGGAACCTGCGGGCGTAAGCCCGCCATCCGTTCAGCCTCCGGCCGAACAAGCAGAAGCGGGTCGTTACAGGCTGACGACGCCTCGCGCAACCAAAATCAGTGCAAAGAACCCATCTGGACAGCGGAAATGTTGCATGAGTTGCTTGACGGGACCTCTCCAGCAATGTGACAGCGCCGTCTTGATCACTATGGCGTGACGATCGAGGTTAGCCTGAAATGACCACAGCGTTCATCTTTCCCGGCCAGGGTTCCCAGGTCGTGGGCATGGGCAAGAGCCTGACCGAGGCCTTCCCCCAGGCGAAAGCCGTGTTCGACGAGGTCGATGCGGCGCTCTCGCAGAAGCTCTCGACCCTGATGTGGGAAGGGCCTGCCGAGGAATTGACGCTGACCGCCAATGCGCAGCCGGCGCTGATGGCCGTCAGCCTCGCCGTCATTCGCGTGCTCGAGGCCGAGGCTGGGCTCGACCTGAAGCGCGACGCGGCCTTCGTCGCCGGCCACTCGCTCGGCGAATATTCGGCGCTCGCTGCGGCCGGGACCTTCAGCATCACGGATGCGGCGCGCCTGCTGCGGATCCGGGGCGACGCCATGCAGAAGGCCGTGCCGGCGGGGCAGGGCGCCATGGCCGCGCTTTTGGGGGCGGAGCTCGATCTCGCGCGCTCCATCGCCAACGACGCCGCGCAGGGCGAAGTCTGCGAGGCGGCCAATGACAACGGCGGTGGCCAGGTCGTGCTGTCGGGCGCCAAGGCGGCGATCGAGCGCGCCATCGCGCTTTCCGGCGAGCGCGGCGTCAAGCGCGCCATACTGCTGCCGGTTTCCGCGCCCTTCCATTGCGCCCTGATGCAGCCTGCGGCCGAGGCCATGCGCGCCGCGCTGGCTGCGGTCTCGATGCAGGCGCCGGTCGTGCCCGTGATGGCGAATGTCGGCGCCGCGCCGCTGAGCGATCCGGCCGCCATTCGCGCCTCATTGGTGGCGCAGGTCACCGGCACGGTGCGCTGGCGCGAATGCGTGCTGGCGATGGCCGATGCGGGCGTCAGCCAATTCGTCGAAGCCGGCAGCGGCAAGGTGCTGGCCGGCCTGATCAAGCGGATCGCGGCGGGAGCCGCCACCATTTCCGTCGGCACGGCCGACGATATCGCGAATTACAAAACCCGGAACGGGTGAAACGGCGAGGCGCCGAACACAGGGAGAGACCATGTTTGATTTGACGGGCAAGAAGGCTCTGGTTACCGGCGCGACCGGCGGCCTGGGTGGCGCGATTGCGCGGCTGCTGCACAGCCAGGGCGCGACTGTGGCGCTCTCTGGCACGCGGCTCGAGGCTCTGGAGGCTCTGGCCGCCGAACTTGGTGAGCGGGCTGTGATCGCGCCGTGCAATCTGTCCGACAAGGAATCGGTCGAGGCGCTGGTGCCGGCGGCGGAAGAGAAGCTCGGTGGACTCGATATCCTCGTCAACAATGCCGGCGTCACGCGCGACAACCTGTTCCTGCGCTTGAAGGACGAGGATTGGGACAGCGTCATCGCCGTCAATCTGACCGCGGCCTTCAGGCTCTCTCGCGCGGCCGTGAAGACGATGATGCGCCGCCGCTATGGTCGTATCATCTCGATCGGCTCCGTCGTCGGGACGACCGGCAATCCCGGGCAGGGCAATTATGCGGCCTCCAAGGCCGGGCTGATCGGTATGTCGAAAGCGCTCGCGGCCGAAGTCGCCAGCCGTAACATCACCGTCAATATCGTCGCACCGGGGTTCATCGAGTCGCCGATGACGCAGGCGTTGAACGAAAAGCAGCGCGAGGGCATCTTGTCCGACGTGCCGATGGGCCGGCTGGGCTCGGGCGCAGATGTTGCTGCCGCGGTTGCCTATCTCGCCAGCAATGAGGCCGCCTACGTGACGGGGCAGACACTGCACGTCAACGGCGGAATGACAATGATTTGAATGGCTTGATAAAGCTTTTCAAAAGTTTTTAAAGAGGGTTTTGCACTCTCGCCAGCCTCCGCGGCCTGTGTTACTGAGCGCCGTCGCGCTGCAGCGCAGGAGCCGAGGGGACTTGACGAGGACCCGGTTGTTGCGTTTGTGCAGGCTTCGAGAGTTCCGGCCCGCCGGCACCATTCTGGTGAGGTGGGATACGGGAAGTGCAATTCCCCTATACGCGTCGCGATCCAGCGGTGTGTTTCAAGCTTTAAGGAAGAGACCCATGAGCGATGTCGCCGAGCGCGTGAAGAAGATCGTGGTCGAGCATCTCGGCGTCGAGCCGGAGAAGGTCGTGGACGGCGCGAACTTCATCGAAGACCTGGGCGCTGACAGCCTCGACACCGTCGAGCTCGTGATGGCCTTCGAGGAAGAGTTCGGCGTCGAGATCCCCGACGATGCAGCCGAGACGATCGTGACCGTCGGCGACGCCGTCAAGTTCCTGTCGAAGACTGCCTGAGCAGCCTTCAGGTCGCTCGCCGCCGAAAGTCCCATGGTTTCACGCAGTTTTACGATGCGACGTGTCGTCGTCACCGGCCTCGGCATGGTGACGCCGCTCGGATGTGGCGTCGAGCCGACTTGGGCTCGCATTCTGTCCGGCGCCAGCGGCGCCGGGCCGATCACGAGTTTTGACGCGAGCGATCTGCCTGCGCGGATCGCCTGCAACATCCCGCTTGGCGATGGAACCGGCAGCACCTTCAATCCCGACGATTGGATGGAGCCGAAGGAACAGCGCAAGGTCGATGATTTCATCGTCTTTGCGATGGCGGCGGCCAAGCAGGCGCTGACCGATGCGAACTGGGCGCCCGAGAGCTACGAGGACCAGACCGCGACCGGTGTCGCGATCGGTTCCGGCATTGGCGGGCTCGGCGGCATCTATGAGGCTTCCATCCTGCTGAAGGAGCGCGGCCCGCGCCGGCTCTCGCCCTTCTTCATCCCTGGCCGCCTGAGCAATCTGGCGGCGGGCTATGTCTCGATCGAGAACCACCTCAAGGGCCCCAACCACGCGGTTGTGACGGCATGCTCCACCGGCGCTCATGCGATCGGCGATGCTGCCCGCATGGTCGCGCTCGGCGATGCCGAGGTGATGGTGGCCGGCGGCACGGAATCGGCGATCAACCGGCTCGGCATTGCAGGTTTCTGCGCCTGCCGCGCGCTATCGACCGGCTTCAACGACACGCCCGAGAAGGCCTCGCGCCCTTATGACAAGGACCGCGACGGCTTCGTCATGGGCGAGGGTGCCGGCGTTGTCGTGCTTGAGGAACTCGAACACGCCTTGGCGCGTGGCGCCCGCATCTATGCCGAGATCACCGGCTACGGCATGTCGGGCGACGCCTATCACATCACCTCGCCTTCGGAAGACGGCGACGGCGCTTATCGCTGCATGTCCGCCGCCTTGAATCGGGCGGGGCTGACGGCGTCCGATCTCGATTACGTCAACGCGCACGGCACCTCGACGCAGCTCGGCGACGAGATCGAACTGCGCGCGGTCGAGCGGCTTCTGGCCAATGCCTCGCGCAAGCCGGCGATGTCCTCGACCAAATCGGCCACGGGCCATCTGCTCGGCGCTGCCGGCGCGATCGAGGCGATCTTCTCGATCCTGGCGATTCGCGACCAGATCGCACCGCCGACGATCAATCTCGACAACCCTTCCGTCGAGACCGATCTCGATCTCGTGCCTCATGTCGCCAAGAAGCGCCGCATCGACGCTGTGCTGTCGAATTCCTTCGGCTTTGGCGGCACCAACGCGTCTCTGGTGATGCGGCGCTACGTCGACTGAGTCTCGTGTTTTCGAGGACAGCGCGCTTTCGCCATAATTTCTGCTAGTCTGCCGGTCGAAACCACGACAGGCTGGCTTGCTGGTCGTATCCGTCTCGCTGGCGGCACGAAGCCTGTATCAATTTGAAGAAATGCGAGCGCCGAACCGTGAACCAGTCGCCCCGCGTCGCCCCCAAGAGCCCCAGCGAGGCACTCAAGCCGGTCGCTCCGCCCGCGCCGCCGCCAAAGGCGCGCCGCCGCCGTCGCAGCCCCTTCATCGCCATGATGAGCGGCCTGTTCACGGCGTTGCTGGTCCTGGCCGGCGTCGTCGGCGCCGGCATCGCCGTGGTCGGCAGCCAGAGCAAGGCGCCAGGCCCGCTCGCCAGCGACCGTGTCCTGATCATCCCCAAGGAAAGTGGCCTGACGGAGATCTCCGATCTCCTGCTGCGCGAAGGGTTGATCGAGCACCCCTGGGCCTTCCGCGTCTCGGCGCTGGTGACCGGCAACTGGACCAAGCTGAAGGCGGGCGAATATCTGTTCAAGGCCCGCGCCAGCCAGCAGGAGATTCTCGACATCATTGCCGAGGGCAAGGCCGTCGAGCATTCGATCACGGTGCCCGAGGGACTGACGAGCGAGCAGATCATCGCCAGGCTTAAGGACAACGACCTTTTGACCGGCGACGTGATCCAGGTGCCGCGTGAAGGCTCGATCCTGCCCGATACCTACAAGTTCCAGCGCGGCTCGACCCGGCAGGCCATCGTCGACCGCATGACGCGCGATCAGCGCATTGCCCTCAACGCAATCTGGACCAAGCGCCCCGCCGATCTGCCGATCAAGACGCCGCAGGAACTGGTGATCCTGGCCTCCATCGTCGAGAAGGAGACCGGCCGGGCCGATGAACGGCCGCGCGTCGCCGGCGTCTTCATCAACCGCCTCAACCGCAAGATGAAGCTCCAGTCCGACCCGACGATCGTTTACGGCATCGTCGGTGGCAAGGGCACGCTCGGCCGCTCGATCCAGCGCAACGAGATTACCCAGGCGACGCCCTACAACACCTATGTCATCGACGGGCTGCCGCCAGGCCGATCGCCAATCCGGGCCGCGCGGCCATGGAGGCCGTGGTCAATCACTCGCGGACCAAGGAGCTCTATTTCGTCGCCGACGGCAGCGGCGGCCATGCCTTCGCCGAGACGCTGGACCAGCACAACCGCAATGTCGGGCGCTGGCGCCAGCTCGAGGCCGGGCGTCGCGAGCCGGGCAAGCCGCCGTCGGAATCCTCCGTCGACAAGGTCGAGCCGCCGCCGGCGCCCGATACGCGCACCGAGGCGCCCGGACCGCAGCGGGCCAACACCGACACGGATGATGTCGAGACCTTCCCGACGCCGGGGAGCCGCCGTGCGGGGGCGCCCGTGGCTCAGCCGGGCGCCAGCGTCCAGGCCGGCGTCACTGGGCGAGCCCGCGCCTTCGACGCCTCGGAAGGGACAGCGCGCGATCCCCTGCTGAACAAGAGCTTCGATCTGAACAGCCCCAAGCAGGTGCCTTCGCTGCGCCCCTAGCCATCCGGGCGCTATCCACATCCTGGACCGGGACGCTGCGGCGGCAAGGCTTGCTCGCCGGGGTACCTGTCACTAGAGCAGGATCGATGCGAAAAAGTGCGAACCGGTTTTTCGCATCGATCCTGCTCTCACTTTTAGATGAGAGACGGATTCAGATGTCAGATGGGATCACTTCGTGATTCCACCAGACATCATCCGGCTCTAGGGTCCGCCGCGTTGTTGCGGCAGAGACAGGGATTTCCATGGCCATCGAGAGCATGACGGGATTTGCCCGCGTCGCCGGCACGGTGGGCATCCATGCCTGGGCCTGGGAGATCCGCAGCGTCAACGGGCGTGGCCTGGATGTGCGCGTGCGTGTGCCGCCGGGTTTCGAGAGCATCGCCGAAGCCGCGCGCAAGCGCATCTCCGGCGCCTTTTCGCGCGGGACCCTGCATGTGAACCTCGCGGTGACCAGCGATGCGGGCCCGCCGCGTCCGCGGATCAACGAAGCGGCGCTCGCCACGCTTCTGGAGGCGGTATCGCGCCTGCCCGCATCGGATGCCATTCGCCCCGCCTCCTATGACGGGCTGCTCGGCATTCGCGGCGTGGTCGAATTCACTGAGGAGGCCCAGGACGCGCTCGGAGCCGTCGAGGCCTCCGTGCTGAAGGGGCTGGAAGCCGTCGTGCTGGCCTTGAAGGAGGCGCGGGCAAGCGAGGGGCGTGCGCTCGAAGCCGTGCTCTCCGGGCATCGCGACAGCATCGCTCGCCTCACGGCCGAGGCCGAGAGCCACCCCGCCCGCGGCGTCGATGCGATCCGTGAGCGCTTGGCCACACAGCTGCGGGCGCTGATGGAAGCAAGCCCGGCGCTCGATCCGCAGCGCTTGCATCAGGAGGCGGCCCTGCTGGCGGTCAAGGCCGACATCCGCGAGGAGGTTGACCGTCTGCACGCCCATGTCGCCGCCTTGCAGGTGCTGCTCGACCAGGGCGGCGCGATCGGCCGCAAGCTTGATTTCCTTTCGCAGGAGTTCGGCCGCGAGGCTTCGACCCTCTGCGCCAAGGCGGGTGATGCCGGCTTGTCGCGGATTGGCCTGGAGCTGCGGACCGTCGTCGACCAGATGCGCGAGCAGGTGCAGAATGTGGAGTGAGCGCTGATGGCTGACGCCGTTCGCCCGGCCCGTCGCGGGCTTATGCTGATCCTGTCCTCGCCATCGGGCGCGGGAAAGTCGACGCTGACGCGCAATCTGTCGCAGAACGAGAACAATCTCGATTTGTCGATCTCGGTGACGACGCGGCTCAAGCGCCCCTCCGAGATCGACGGCGTGCATTACCGCTTCATCGATCGTGCGACCTTCGACGCGATGCGCCAGCACAACGAGCTGCTGGAATGGGCCGAGGTCCATGGCAATGGCTATGGTACGCCGCGCAAGGATGTCGAGGCGTCGCTCGCCGACGGCCGGGACGTGCTCTTTGATATCGACTGGCAGGGCACCCAGCAGATCGTCAAGAAAGCGCGCGAGGATGTCGTCACCATCTTCATCCTGCCGCCTTCCATGGCCGAATTGCGCTCCAGGCTCGTGCGCCGCGCCGAGGATGCTCCCGAGGTCATCGCCAAGCGCCTCGGCAATGCCCGTGACGAGATCGCGCGCTGGGAGAAATACGACTATGTCATCGTCAATGACGATCTCGGTGCGGCCTATGAATCGATCAAGGCGATCCTGACGGCGGAGCGGCTGAAGCGCAGCCGGGCGACCGGCCTCAAGGATTTCGTCGATCGCCTGCTCGGCGAGACTCTGCCGTAACGGCCAGAGCCAGGCCCGAAAACGGGGAACCGATTTTCGAAACAAGCTGAAGATCAGAGCGCGATAAAGTCAGTTCGGCTGGATGCCAGCCTCGCGGACGAGCTTGGACCAGCGCGCGCTGTCGGCCGCGATCACCGCCGAAAGCTCGGCTGGCGAATTGCCTATCGGCGTTGCGCCCTGGGCCTGCATGGCCTCCGCAACATCGGCGGATTTGATCGCCTGGGACACGGCTTCGTTCAGCTTTGCGACGACCGGGGCCGGCGTCGCTGCCGGCGCCATCAGCGCATACCAGGAGACGGCCTCGAAGCCCGGCAATCCGAAGGCCTCGGCGATGGTCGGCAATTCGGGCATCACCGCGCTGCGCCGCGCGCTGGCGAGCCCGAGCGCGCGCAACTGGCCGCCATCGATCAAGGGCTTGGCAGTTGAGAGCTGCGCAAAGATCAGGTCGACATCGCCGCGCAGGACATCGGTCAGGGCCGGTGCGACGCCGCGATAAGGGACATGCGTCATCGATAGGCCGGTCGAACGAGCCAATAATTCCGCGGCAAGATGGGCCAGGCTGCCGGCGCCGGGAGACGCGTAGGTCAGGCCTCGTTGGTTCGGGCCAGGCCGCCCGCGCGCGAGCATGTCTTGTGCGGTGGCTATCGGTGACCCGGAGGCAACGACCAGCACGTTCTCGACGCTGGCGATCTGCGTGATCGGGGTGAAATCCTTGACCGGATCATAGGGCAGGTTGGCAAACAGCGCCGGATTGACCGCTGCATTGCCGACCGGCATCAGCGCCAGCGTGTAGCCGTCGGCCTCCGCCTTGGCGACGGCGGCCATGGCCGTGTTGCCTTGGGCGCCGACCCGGTTCTCGACCATGACCGGCTTGCCCCAGCGTTGCGTCAGCTTCTCGGCGACGATGCGCGCAAGCGCGTCGGGCGCGCCGCCCGCCGCGAAGCCGACGATGATCCGGACTGGCTTCATTGGATAATCCGTCGGCTGGGCTTCGGTCGGGCGAGCACCCGCCAAACCGGCAGCGACCGTGATGCAGCTCAACAAGGACGCGATAGCGCGGCGCATCGGCGCGACCTCCTGACGACGAACCAGAGCATCGACCCGAAACCTGGGAGCCGGTTTTCGGACGAGCCGATGCAAGATCAAGGCCTTGGACCACCGGCTCGCGTGAAGAAAATGCGTTAAAACAAGGAGGTAGAGCAGTTTGCGATCCAATTGGATCGGAAATTTCTCTCATCAACGCCGCTGCGCCAAGGCGTTGGCGAGCCGCACGAAGCCCGTGACCGGAATCTCTTCGGCCCGGGCCGTCGGCGCAAGCCCGGCTTCCTCGATCAACGGCAGCGGGTCCGAGAGGATCGGCTTCAGGCTCTGGCGCAGCATCTTGCGTCGTTGGCCGAAGGCGGCGAGCGTGACCCGCTCGAGCAAGCGCCGGTCACAGGGCTCCGGCTCGGTGCGCGGAACCAGCTGCACGATCGAGGAGGTGATCTTCGGCTGGGGCACGAAAGCAGTGCGCGGCACGTCGAACAGGATCTTTGTTTCGCAAAGCCAGTTGCACAGCACAGCGAGCCGGCCGTAATCGGCGCGTTCCTCCGGCGTCGCCACGATCCGCTCGGCGACCTCGCGCTGGAACATCAGTGTCAGCGATTGCCACCAGGGCGGCCAGGGGTCGAGGCTGAGCCAGCCCACGAGCAACGGTGTGCCGATGTTATAGGGCAGGTTCGCAACGATGCGGGCCGGTTTGCCGGCGAGATACGGTGTGAGATCGACAGCCAGCGCGTCGCCGTCGATGACCTCCAGGCGGCCGGGATAATGCGCGGCGATCTCCGCCAGCGCGGGCAGGCAGCGCCGGTCGCGCTCGATTGCGATCACCCGGCCGGCGCCATTGGCGAGCAGTGCGCGCGTCAATCCGCCGGGGCCTGGCCCGATCTCGACCACGGTCTCGCCGTCCAGCGGGCCGGCCGCCCGCGCGATCCGTCCGGTGAGGTTGAGGTCGAACAGGAAGTTCTGCCCGAGCGCCTTCTGGGCCATGAGGCCATGGCGCTCGACCACATCGCGCAGGGGCGGCAGGGTGTCGATCTGACTCACGCCGAAGCCTGCATGGGTTGCGCCGCCATGCGTGCGGCAAGCCGCAGTGCGGCGCAGAGGCTGTCGGGCCGGGCGATGCCTTGCCCGGCAATGTCGAAGGCGGTGCCGTGGTCCGGAGAGGTTCGGATGAAGGGCAAGCCGAGCGTGACATTCACCCCCTCGTCGAAGGCGATCGTCTTGATCGGGATCAGTGCCTGGTCATGGTACATCGCCAGCGCGACATCATAGCCGGCGCGCGCCCGGGCATGGAACATCGTGTCGGCCGGGTAGGGACCGCGCGCCTCGATGCCCAGCGCCCGCAACCTGGCGATGGCAGGCGCGACCACCTCGTTGTCTTCGCGCCCGAGTGCACCGCCTTCGCCGGCATGCGGGTTCAGGCCGCTCACCGCGATACGGGGTGAGGCGATGCCGAAGCGGCGCGATAATTCATCAGCGACGATCCGGCCGGTTTCGACGATCAGGTCCTGCGTCAGGGCATCCGGAACAGACCGCAGCGGGATATGGATCGTGACGGGAACGACCGCGAGGTCCTCGCACCACAGCATCATGACCGGGTGAGGCGGCGTACCGCCATCAGCGGCGAGATGCGCGAGGAATTCCGTGTGGCCGGGATGAGCGAAGCCGGCGGCATAAAGCACGGATTTGGCGATTGGGTTGGTGACGAGCGCCGAGGCCTGTCCTTGCCTCACAGCCGCGACCGCAGAGGTGATCGAGCCGATCGTACCAGCTGCCGACGCCGGATCAGGCTGTCCCGGCTTTGCCGTAACGGCGTGACCATGCGCGATGACAGGCAAGGCCGTTGCGAAGAAACGGTTCACCGCATCCCATTCGCAGGAGATCAGCGGAACATCGAGCCCGAGCCTTTGCGCTGTCTGCGCGAGATGGTCGATATTCGTGAGGCAGGCAAAGGCAGGCAGCGAGCGCTGCTCGCGTTCCCGCCAGGCCAGCAATGCGAGTTCGGGGCCGATTCCAGCCGGGTCGCCCTGCGTCAGGGCCAGTGGCAGCGCTGGCACCTTTACCTCCGCGAGAGAGCGACGCCAGCTGGCGTCAATTGACGCCGTCGCCAGTCGAAGAGCCACCGAGATTCTGGGAATAGGTGATCTGTCCGAGCGTCTTGAGTTCGAGCTTGAACATGATCGTGCGGGTATCCTTCGTCGTGCCGGAGACCTGCTTGTCGGCGTAGTTTTGCGTGTAGCTGACGTCGAAAATGGTGCATTCGTCGGTGTAATTCACGCCGAACGAGGTCGAGGCCGTCTGGAACGGACTCGTGTTCGGGTAAGTGGCGATGGTCGCGGTTCCCGCAGCATAGCTGGCGCGCCAGACTTCGCGGTCGTATTTGTACTTGTCGAGGTCGAACAGCACGCCGGCCCGCACGCGCCAGTTCTGCGCGACCATGACCGAGCCGTTGAGCGACAGGCCTTCGCGCCGGCGCGGAATTCCGAGATCGGGCTGCGGCTCATAGCGGCCATAGCCGATCGTCGCGGTGAAGATGCTGTTGGTATAGGTCGCCCCCGCGTCGATGCGCTGCGCCTCGAACGTGCTCTCGTTCAGGCGGGCCGCTCCCGTCAGGACGAAATTCTTGAAGGGCGATATTTGCGCGCGCGCCACATAGTCCGAGCGGGTCGTGTCGAGGCCGGAATCGAGCCCGGTATTGACCAGATCCCCGCGCGCGAAGGAGTTGCGTCCACCGATGCTATAGGATTGTCCGAACAAGGCGTTGGCGTAGCCATCGGTGCCAAAGCGCCCGGTATAGCGGGCACCGACATTGGCGCGCGTTCCGCCTTCGAGCCGGTCATATCCCGAAAACTTGCTGCTCCACTCGAACAGGTTGGTGTCGTCGAAGACCAGGCTCTGGGAATCTTCGTTCGCGACGCGCAGGCTGCTCGTCTCGTTCGGGCGCGCGATGATCTGCGCGACCGGCTCGATGATATGCGTCCCCCAGCTCGTCTTGGCGACGAACGGGTAGCGGTACATCAGGCCGATCGCCGGCATCGCCCGGCCGAACATTTCGTCCGAAGTGTCGGCAATCGTCGAGGCATTGGCGTTGGCGTAGCCGCTGGTCGACGGGTTGATCGAGAACACATCGGCCCGCAACGACGCGTAAGGCGTCCAGACCTGGCCGATCGGATCGATGAAGTTGCGCCGCCATGAGACTTCGGCTGTGGCGCGCGCGGTATTGCCGGCGAGGCCGCGCACCAGGCAGGTGCTCTTCTGGTAGACGGCGCAGCCATCATACAACGAATAGGCCGTGCCGGAGCTCGTCGTGCCGCTGACCAGATAGGTGTTCTGGTTCGGGATTTGCTGGTAGGCCGTCGCATCGCGGTGCAGGAAGGTGACATTGGCGTTGAAGGTCAATTCGCCGCCGAGGAAGGACGGCTTGTTGACGCGCTTGTCATAGTCGATGACCGGCAGCACCACGGGCTGCTGCTTCTGCCAATCGGTCGAGGTCAGCGGCTGGAAATAATAGCCGCGCATGTCGAACCAGGCCGTCTCGCTCTGCCCGTTGAGATAGACCGTCGAGATCGACTCCTGCAGATAGGTCGTCGAGCTCACGCTTTCGTTGGTGATGCGGTAGTTCTTGTAGAACCAGCGGTCAGTCGACATCGCCACGTTCCAGCCGAATGACCAGCGCGGATTCAGGTAGAACTTGCCGTTGGATTCGATCGACCCGCGGAACTCCTTGTCGCCGGCACCCAGCGGCGTCGCCAGGAACTTGGACTGTTCCTGCTGGAAAATGCCCGAAGCGCGGATCTTGTAAGCGCCGTTGACGAGACGCTGGCGCCATTCCACCTGGCCGAGCAGGCCCTGGCGCGACAGATAGGTCGGCGTGATGGTCAGGTCGTAATCGGGCGCCAAATTCAGGAAATATGGCAGGCCGACGCCATAGCCGAGCGCTCCCGTATTCAGGAACTTCGGCGAGAGGAAGCCGGATTTCCGCTTCACCGTCGAATCCGGGCCCGACATGTAAGGTATATAGGCCATCGGCACGCCGAGGAATTCGAGGCGGGCATCCTCGTAATAGATCGTCTGCTCGGACTTCTTATGGATGATCCGGGCGGAGCGCACCTGCCAGAGCGGCGGCCTTTCCGGGTTGTCCTTACAGGGCTCGCAGGCTGTGTAGATGCCCTTGTCGAAGATGAAGGTCTCGCCGTCGGTACGCTCGGCGCGCGGCGCGGTAAAACGCGTCTTGTCGGGATTCACCACGCGCAGCGAATCGATGAAGCCGTCGCGGAAATCGTCGGTCAGGTTGAAATGGTCGCCGGTGATGACCGTGCCGTTGGTCTCGGTGATCCGGGCGTTCCCGGTCGCGATGACGCGCTTGCTGGCGCGGTCATAGACAACCTTGTCGGCCTCGATCGTCCGCCCCTGATACAGGATCTGGACGTCGCCGACGGCGGAAACGGTGTTGTTGTCCTTGTCGTAGACCAGCTCGCGTGCATCGACGACCATCCGCTCCTGCGGCTTGGCCCCGGCTTGCGGTTTGGCCCCGGCGGGATTCTGGGCAGCAGCAGGCGCCTGCGCGACGGCAATGCCGCCGGCCGTCAGCATATAGGCCAAGCTCGAGGCGAGGGCGGTCGCCGTAGCAAAGCGCGCCATGCGTCTCACGCCCACATTCATACGCTCAATCCTAAATTAACCATAGGCACAGTACTCTTACCCATCTTCCTGATGAAGGAGGGCCAAGGCTCCCAGCATCGTTCCGACGGCTGCAGGCAGCCACGCGGCGACGATCGGATTGACGATCCCCGACGATCCGAGCTCCTCAGACAGCTGCGTCGCAACATACAGCACGAAGCCGGCCGCCACGCCACCTATCACCAGTCTAGTTACCCCACCAAACCGGAAAAATCTTAAGGAAACGGACGCAGCGACCAAAACCATGGCGACGAGCAGCAGCGGCCGCGCCTTAAGTGACTGATAGCGCAGTTCATAACGCGTCGTATCGAGGCCGGCGCGCTGCGTTCTCTCGATCACAGTGGGCATCGCCCAGAAGCCGACGGCGTCAGGCGGTGTGAAGCTTTGCCGCATCTGCTCCGGTTCCAGCGTGGTCGCGAGCAGGTAGGTCTTGTAGTTCTGCGGCTCTTCCATGGCGGATATCACGCGCGCGTCGGTGAGTTCCCAGTGTCCTCGGTAGAGCACGGCGCGTTTCGCGTCGATCCGCTCGACGAAGCCGCCATTGGCATCGAAGTTGAAGATCGCAACGTCGGAGAGGCCGTCACCGTCCGGCAGCGCACCGGCGGCGCGGATGATCGCCTGGCCGTCGACGCTGCGTTGCCGCATCCAGATATCCTGGCCGCTGGCCGTCTGGCCGGTGCGGGCGAACAGCCGCAGTTCGAGCGCGGTGGCCTTGCGCTTCAACTCGGCCGCCACGGGATTATAGACCAGGATCGAGACCAGCCCGATGACCACGGCCACGAGAGCCGCGGGCTGCAGGAATTGCCAGGCCGAGACGCCGACGGAGCGCGCGACGACGAGTTCGAGCTTCCGGCTCAGCGTCAGCAGCGCAAACATGCCGCCAAACAGTGCCGCGAACGGAAAAATCTGTTCGGCGACCGCCGGTGCGCGGTAGAGCGCGAGCTGGATGATCAGCGGTGTCGTGGCGATGGGCGAATCGCCCGCGCGCCGCATCAGCTCGACGAAGTCGAGCGTTCCGATCAGGAAGAAGAACGTGCTGAAGACGCCGAGGATGGCGCGTGCGAACCGCTTTGTCAGATAGCGGCCAAAGGTCGAGATCAGAAGCATTAGGCGCGCCGAAGCCTTGCTGCGAGCAGGTTGAACGGCGCGAACAAGGGCGCCGTGAGGCGTCCCAGGAAAGGCCGCAGCCTTTGGCCGAAGACGATCAACGAGACCGAAATGATGATGGCGGCCAGCGGCAGGATATAGAGCAACCAGACCGCGAAGCTTGATCTGACGCTCGCTGTCCAGGCGGCGTAAGCGCCGATGCGCGTCGCGCTGACGATGAGGATGGCGGATTGGAGCGCGACCGCGCGGCCCTGACGCGTGGTGCGGGCCTCGCCGATCGCCGCGAACGCGATCAGCATGAAGGCGATCGGATAGAGCGGCGCCGACAGCCTGTTGTGCAGTTCGGCGCGGAAACGCCCCTCCTGGAGCTTGTAATAGCTCTCATTGGGGTCCTGGTTCAGCAGCGCCCAGGTCGAGCGCTCCCGCGGTTTGTAGGTGACCTTGTCGCCATCGCCTTCGCCGGAGCCTCCCGTCGGATCGCCCGACAGGGCCGACAGGTTGAGCGCATAGCGCTGAAACGAGATGATCGAGGTCGTGTCCTGGCGATTCTCGCGCTGGATCGTGCCCTTTTCCAGCATCAGGAAGCTGTTGCCGTCGACGTCGACGGTGCGTCCGCGCTCAGCGATATAGATCGAAGGCTGCTTCGGATCGCGCCTGTCCTGCATGAAGATGCCGACAAGCGCGTCGCCCGATTTCTCGCGGTAATGGAAGGTCACGCCCGAATCGAGCGAGACGAACTGGCCCTCCTTGACCACGTTCGCGACGAAATCGGCGCGGATCAGCGTGATCAGGTCGCGCAGCATGCGAAATCCCGCCGGCATCACCGACAGCGTCATCCAGCAGACGATCAGGGATGTCGCGATCGTCAGGACGATGAAGGGCCGCGTCAGGCGATGGGGCGCGACGCCGGCCGCGTTCATCACAATCAATTCGGAATCGCTGTTCAACCGGTTCAGCGTGTAGAGCGTCGCCATGAACAGCGCGACCGGCGCGATGCCTGCGACCAGCGCCGGCAGCGAAAGCAGCGTGACGGTGAAGAAGATCAGGACCGTCTGGCCCTTGCCGGTGATCAGATCGACCTCGCGCAGGGCCTGCGTGACCCAGATCACGCTCGTCAGCCCGACAAGTAGGACGATGGCCGCGACCGTCGCGATCTTCAGGATGTAGCGGTCGAGGCGCTTAAGGAACAAGCTTCTGATTCCGATGCGAGGCTGGGAGGCAAGCGCTCCCTTGGACGGTTCGACGAACTCACCCTATGGTATAGGCGCAATCAAGGCGCAAACGGGAATCGTTTGTGTTCGTCTCGTTTCGCCCTTCCCGACGCCCCAATCCCTAAATCGTGAGCCCGTCATGTCGCAGCGCCTGAAGCTCGAGGTCAAAGCCCTGAACGCAATCTCCGGTCAGGATCTCGTGATTCTGGTATCGGATGCGCTGACGCCGCCGAAGGCGGCCGAGGAATGGCTCGGCGAAGGCGCCCACAGCCTGCTCGCGCGCGCTGCCGCGGCCGAGCGCTTCAAAGGCAAGGCGCTGTCGGGGCTGACATTGCTGGCCCCTGACGGCGCCGGCTACGAGCGCCTGATCGCCATCGGTGTCGGCCCGGAAGCAGAGCGCGGCAAGCTCGATTTCGCCAAGCTTGGCGGCGCCATCGCCGGGCGCCTGGGTCATGGCCGCAGCGCTGATGTGATTCTGGTCCTGCCGGAGGGTGAGCCGACGGCCGACCAGGCCGCGGACATCGCGCTTGGGATGCGGCTGCGCGCTTATGCCTTCGATCGCTACAAGACCAAGACAAAGGACAAGGACGAAGCCGAGCCGCTTACGGTGACGCTACGGGCGTCTGACCCTGCTGCGCTCAAGAAAGCCTTGAAGGCGCGCGAGGCGATCGCAGGCGGCGTCGAACTGGCGCGCGACCTCGTCAACGAGCCGCCCAATGTTCTCTACCCCGAAGAGTTCGCCGATCGCGCCGCCAAGCTCGAGAAACTCGGCGTCGAGGTCGAGGTCCTCGACGAGAAGCAGTTGAAGAAGATCGGCATGCGCGCCCTTCTCGCCGTCGGCCAGGGCTCGCGCCGCGAAAGTCGCGTCGTGGTGATGCGCTGGAATGGCGCGAAGTCCGGCGTCCAGCCTGTCGCCTTCATCGGCAAGGGCGTAACCTTCGACACTGGCGGCATCTCACTCAAGCCCGGCGCCAGCATGGAGGACATGAAGGGCGACATGGCGGGCGCGGCCTGCGTCACCGGGCTGATGCATGCGCTCGCCGCCCGCAAAGCCAAGGTCAACGCCATCGGCGTGATCGGCCTCGTCGAGAACATGCCTGACGGCAATGCCCAGCGCCCCGGCGACATCGTCACCTCGCTCTCGGGCCAGACCATCGAGATCATCAACACCGATGCGGAAGGCCGCCTCGTGCTGGCCGATGTGCTCTGGTACACGCAAGACCAGTTCAAGCCGAAATTCATGATCAATCTCGCGACGCTGACCGGCGCGATCCTGGTTGCCCTGGCGCAGGAACACGCCGGCCTGTTCTCCAATAATGACGAGCTGTCGGAGCGGCTGAGCACCGCCGGAAAGGCGACCGGCGAGGCGGTCTGGCGCATGCCGCTGGGCCCGGCCTATGACAAGATGATCGATTCGAAATTCGCCGACATGAAGAACTCGGCCGGGCGCTATGGCGGCTCGATCACCGCCGCTCAGTTCCTGCAGCGCCATGTCAACGACACCCCCTGGGTGCATCTCGACATTGCCGGCACGGGCATGAGTTCGCCCAATACCGAGACCAATCGCTCTTGGGGCTCGGGCTGGGGCGTGCGCCTGCTCGACCGTCTGGTGGCTGAGCATTACGAAGGCTGATTCGATTCCGGAGATCATGTCCGCAATATTTTGGAAAGAAGGGCTTTCATGCCGGAAATCCTGTTCTTCCATCTGCAATCGCGCCCGCTCGAACAGGTCCTGCCGACGATTCTCGATCGGGCGGTTTCGCGCGGGCAGAAGGTCGTGGTCGAGTTATCCAGCCCGGAGCGTCTCAGCGCGCTCGACGATCATCTCTGGACCTATTCCGACGAGAGCTTCCTGCCTCACGTCACGGCAGCCGAGGCCGATGCGGCGGCGAATCCGATCGTGCTGACGACGAAGGCGCATAACCCCAACGCGGCGCAGGTTCGTATCTGTGCGGAGGGTGTCCGCATTCCCGACGCATTGCAGGACTACGAGCGCGTCGTGTTGATTTTCGATGGTGACGATCCCGACGCGCTGGCAGCGGCGCGCGAGGATTGGAAGTCGGTTCGGGCCTCAGGCGCCAGCGCCAGCTACTGGCAGCAGGACGAGGCCGGCCGCTGGGAGAAAAAAGCGTGAAATTGCCTGTCCTGCTCGTTTGCGCCGCCGCTCTGGGCGGATGTTCCGTCGATATGGGCGGGTTCGCCTTCACCTCGGAGTCCAATGGCGGGCGCACCACCGCGACAACGAGCAGCGCCACGGCACGCGTCTCGACTCAGGAAGCGCAATTGACCGCAGACGGCGAATGCAGCGCCGATGTCTCGCTCGATCCCTCGACGCGCCCCTTGCCGCCGCAGATCGCGGAAGGCATCACCGAATGCGAGCTGGTCAAGCTTAAGGGCGCACGCCCGACCGATGTGCTGATCGGCGACAGCGGCAAGGGCCAGCGCGAGGTACAGGTGCTCTATTCCGAGCCCGGCGGCCGCGAGATCTATATGTTCACCGACAACCGGCTGAGCCGGATCGTGAAGCCCGGGCAGGGCTGACCTCTTCGGCGTATTCCCGCATCGGGAGCAGGAACCAGGATATGCGGCGGTCATCGATCCTTCGTCTTGCAGCCGTCGCCATGACGGGCCTTGCCCTGCTTTCGACCATGCCGCGGACCGCTTTGGCGCAGACGGTCTCGCAATTGTCGCAAGCCGAAGCCGCCAATAAGGCGCTCGTCCTCGACTTCTGGTCCAAGGTCTTCGACGCGCAGGACTGGACCAGGGCGAAGGACTATCTCGCCGACGACTACATCCAGCACAATCCCAATGTGGCGAGTGGGTTGGCTGGGTTCAACGCGTACTTCTCGAAGATCTGGCCGAACCCCAAATCCACTACTGCGATCATCGCGACCGAGTTCGTAGCCGTCGTGACGCAGGGCGATCTCGTCCAGCTCGTGATGCGTCGCAGCCGGGCAGAGCCCGGCGATGAGTTGAAGACCTATGACAGCTACTGGTTCGATCTGTTCCGGGTCAAGGACGGCAAGATCGTCGAGCATTGGGATCCGGCGCTGAAGCCCGTCAGGAATTGACGATACGGCAGCAGAAGCGATTATTCTCTGATCGGGTGCATCTCCGGCGAGCCGAATCGCTTGCCGGGCCTTGCGTCTGAACGATCCGTATCGCGCTACGACGGCGATGGTCGGTGACTTGAGTGCCAGCAAGCGGGCTGGCGCCACGGCAATTATACGACGCGCATCATCCTGACCCGCCTGCCCGAAAACGAGGCCGAGCCGATCCGGCGGCCCTTGTCGAAGGAGCCGTGACCAAGCCCTTCGAGGTCAGGCGTTCTCCAACTCCTCGCTCAGTCCCAACCATTCTTCTTCGGCAGCGGCCAGCGCTTCGGCGAGCTCCGCTCGCTGCCGCGACAGGATGCGCGCCTTGTCGGGATCGCGGGCGAACGCCGAGCCGTTGCCCAACACGCCGTCGACTTTCTCGATCAGTCCGGTCAGCTTGGCGATCTTCGCCTCGGCGAGGTTGAGCTTCTGCCGCAGTGGGCCTTGGGCGACGCGCTTGACCGCTGCGCCCTTGCGCTCTTCAGCCTTGGCGTTGCCTGGCGAGCTTGCTTCAGCCGTCGATTTCTCGCGCTTGGCTGCCTTTGCCGTGCCGAGGACGAAGCTGCGGTAATCCTCCATGTCGCCATCGAAGTTCTTGACCGTGCCGTCGCCCACCAGCCAGAGCCGGTCGGCGCAGGATTCGATCAGGAAGCGATCATGGCTGACCAGGATGACCGCGCCGGGATAGTCGTTGATCGCGTTGACCAGCGCGGTGCGGCTGTCGATGTCGAGATGGTTGGTCGGCTCGTCGAGGATCAAGAGATGCGGGCCGCCGAAGGCCGCGAGCCCCAGCATCAGCCGGGCCTTCTCGCCGCCGGACAGGTTCTTCACCGGCGTCTCGGCCTTGCTCGCGGGGAAGCCGATTTGCGCAGCCTTGGAGCGCACCTTGGCTTCGGGTGCGTCCGGCATCAGATCACGTAAGTGCGCGACCGGCGTGTCCTCCAGCCGCAATTCGTCGAGCTGGTGCTGGGCGAAATAGGCCGTCTCCAGCTTCGATGATTTCCGCATCGTGCCCGAGAGCGGTGGCAGCCTGCCGCCGATCAGCTTGCAGAAGGTCGACTTGCCGTTGCCGTTCGAGCCGAGCAGCGCGATGCGGTCGTCGGGCAGGAGCGTCAGGTTGAGCTTCGACAGCACGGTGCGGTCGCCATAACCGGCGCTGGCGTTGTCCAGCACGATCATCGGGGGCGAGAGCGGCCGCTCGGGGCCCGGCAGGCTGAAGGGCTGAACGTCGCGATCGACGATCGTTGCGATCGATTCCATCTTCTCCAGCCGCTTGACGCGCGACTGCGCCTGGCGCGCCTTCGAGGCCTTGGCCTTGAAGCGGTCGACGAAGGCCTGGAGATGCTTGCGTTCGGCGTCCTGCTTCTCCTTGGCCTTCGAAAGCTGCATCTGCTTTTCGGCGCGCTGCCTGGCAAATGAGGTGTAGCCGCCGCGATAGATCGTCAGCTTGCCCTGGTCGAGATGCAGGATGTGGTCGACGCAGGTGTCGAGCAATTCGCGGTCATGGCTGACGACGAGCACGGTGTGCGGGTAGCGCTCGAGATAATCGTAAAGCCAGAGCGTGCCTTCGAGATCGAGATAGTTTGTCGGCTCGTCGAGGAGCAGCAGGTCGGGCTCCGAGAACAGCACGGCGGCGAGTGCGACGCGCATGCGCCAGCCGCCGGAGAAATCCGAGCAGGGGCGCTGCTGCGCCGCCTCGTCGAAGCCGAGGCCGTGCAGCACGGTCGCGGCGCGGGCCGGCGCGGAATGGGCGTTGATATCGGCAAGCCGGGTTTCGATCTCGGCAATGCGATGCGGGTCTTTGGCGGTCTCGGACTCCTTGATCAGGGCCGCGCGCTCCGTGTCGGCGGCGAGGACGACCTCGATCAGCGTTTCCGGACCGCCGGGCGCCTCCTGCGCGACGCCGCCGATGCGCCGCCCCTTGGGCAGGCTGATGCTGCCGCCTTCCGGCGAAAGATCGCCGGTGATGATGCGGAAGAGCGTGGTCTTGCCGGTGCCGTTGCGGCCGACCAGGCCGACGCGCGAACCATCGGGAAGCGAGGCGCTGGCGTGATCGAGCAGAAGCCGTTCACCGAGCCTGTAGGTAATGTCGTTGATCGTGAGCATGCGGCGGTTTAGGCGGGAATTCGCCCCTAAAGCAATCGTCAAACGCGCCTAGAGGCTGTTCGCCGGACGCCGTCACGGTTTCGCCACGGTCTCGCCTTTCCGCGGCCCGGCGGCGCCCTCACGCAAAGTAAGTCGAACATCATTCGATTCGCCCAGAGCATCCCATGCAGCTCAATTTCAGTTTTGCCGGCCGGCGCCATGTCTCGGTCGCATCTATCCTGATAGCCCTGACGTCGGTGATCGTCGGCAGTGCCGCCGCGGCTGCGGCATTGCTGCCGCTATCCTGGCTGCCATTGTCCTGATCGCGAGCCCCTTCAGCGAAAGTTAACGCGGACGGGTTTATTCAGCCGGGACCATTATTGGTGTCGCTGCGGGGGCCAGGACGCTTGTTCAGTCTGAGATTCAGGCTTCCTGCTGCCATGCTCGGCCTGGCATGCCTCGCTGCGCTCGCGGTGGGAGGGTCGGCCTATTTTGCCGTTCAGCAATGGACCCGCGAAGCGGTGCGCGAGCGCCTTGATATTCTCGCCGAAAGCCATGCCAAGGCGATCGAGCGGCGCTGGCTGCAGATCCGCTCCGAGCTCTCGGTGCAGGCGCGCAGTGCCTATACGGTCACGATGCTGGACGAGATCGGCAAATGGATGGAGTTGGGCGCTTATGACCGGAGCGCCATTCTGTCCTATTATCAAGGGGATGGTTCGCTATCTTCATCCGAGCGCGCGGCGCGGACCGGCCAGGATCACAAGCATGGTTATTCCTGGCGCCATGTTGCGATCCACGAGACCTACTCCGCGATCCTGAAGCAGTTCGGCTATGCCGACATCTACCTCGTCTCCGCCAAGGGCCGCGTCGTCTACAGCGTGACCAAGGGGCCCGAATTCGGGCGCCTGATCAGCGAGCCCGACCTTGCCCGATCAGGACTTGGCACGGTCTTCGAGGCCGCGAGCAAGCGGCCCATCGGCGAGCAGTCTGTCATCGATTTCGCGCCCTACGACCCGGTCGGCGGCGAATCGCGCGCCTTCCTGGCGCAGCGTTTCTCTGACGCCGATGCCGGGGCTTCCGAGCCGGCCGGCACGCTCATCTTCGCGATCAACACCTCGCTGATCGATGAGGTTTTGGCGGCGAGCGCCAGCGCCTCGCGCCATACGGAGGCTCATGTCGTCGGCGCGGACGGCTTCATGCGCTCGAACCCCGCTGCGCGACAGGCTGGCACGGCGCCCGTCGAGACGCTCGATCCGCGTCGGCTCGCCGCCTCGGGCGGCGCCATGCTCAAGATGACGAGCCGCGACGGCGCGCCGCTGGTCGTGACCGGACGCAGCATGACGGTCGATGGCTGGCCCTGGCTGCTCTGGCTGACCGAGCCGGAGAGTTCGGCCTTTGCCGTCATCGACAAGCTCAAGGGAGCGATCGTGGTGGCCAGCCTCAGCGTGCTCGGCCCCGTGCTGCTGGTGGCACTGCTGCTTGGCCTCTCGGTGGCGCAGCCGATCGCCGGGCTCGCCGAGGCGCTTGCGGGGGCCGCGGCTGGACGCACCAATCTGCGCATCCCTGGCGCGCAGCGACGCGACGAGATCGGCGCGATCGCGGCGTCCGTCCAGAGCATCCGCGAAACCATGGTGCGCGACGAGCAGGCCCGCCTGCAGGAACGCGAGGAGCGCGATAGCGACACACAGCGGCAGCGCGCCGCCTTGCTCAGCGATCTCGCATCCGATCTGGAGCGCTCCGTGCTGGGCGTCACGAGCGCGGTCTCCAACGCCGCCGAGGCTCTCAGCGTGACGGCGAACGAATTGTCGGCGGGAGCGCGCGAGACGCAGGCCAATGCCGGTACGGTCCATGAGGCGGCCTCGCGGGCGATCTTCAGCATGAGCTCGATCGAGGAGGCGGCGCGGGATCTGCGTCTGGCGATCGATCGGCTTGACGGCGACGTTCAGTCCTCCGACCGCTCGGCACGGTCGGCGCGGGATTATGCGGACGAGATGGGAGCGATTGTGGATTCGCTGGCGACAGGAGCCGCGCGCGTCTCCGACGTCACCGGCCTGATCTCCGGCATTGCCGCGCAGACCAATCTGCTTGCGCTCAACGCCACGATCGAGGCCGCCCGCGCCGGAGACGCCGGTCGCGGCTTCGCCGTCGTCGCCTCCGAGGTGAAGGGGCTGTCGGCTCAGACCGCGCGCGCCATTGAGGACATTTCGCGCCAGATCGCGACGATGAACCAGGCTACGGGCGAGACCGTCGATGCCATCGCCGGCATTCGCGGCATGATCGCCGATCTGAGCGACGCGGTCCGCCGCACCGCGGGAACGATGCGCCAGCAGCATGGCGTGACCCATGCCATCGTCTCCGATGTCAGCGCCGCGACCCATGAGTTCAGCCGAATCGGCGACGCCACCAGCCTGGTCTCGAACGCCTCGCAGCAGACTTCGGAGGCTGCGGCTGCTGTTTTGCGGGCATCGAGCGAATTGAGCGGGCTTGCGGGTTCGCTGAAGGCACGGATTGATCAGTTCATCACCCAGGTCCGTGCGGCGTGAGCACGGCGAGCCGCTTGTCGGCGAGGCGGGCAGGGGCTAACCCTTCCTGATGAGCCGCACAGCCTTTTATCCCGGATCCTTCGACCCGATTACCAACGGCCATGCCGATGTCATCGCAGGCGCCTGCCGGCTCTGCGACCGACTCGTCCTGGCCATCGGCGTGCATCCGGGCAAGGCCCCGATCTTTTCGGCGGATGAGCGTGCCGCGCTGCTGCGCGAGGTTGCGGAGCCGATCGTGGCGGCGCAGGGCGTCGCCATCGAGGTCGTGACCTTCGACTATCTCGCCGTCCAGGCCGCCAAGGACGCCGGCGCGACCATCATGATCCGCGGCCTGCGCGACGCCACCGACTTTGACTACGAGATGCAGCTCGCGGGCATGAACCAGACCATGGTGCCCGATTTGCAGACCGTGTTCCTCCCGGCCTCCGCCAACACGCGCTACATCACCTCGACGCTGGTCCGCCAGATCGCGTCGATGGGCGGAGACGTCTCGGCTTTCGTTCCGCCGCCGGTCAGCGCCAGGCTCAAGGTCAAATTCCCGACGCGCTAACCCCGGTTCCGCGCCATTTTCGGTGGTGCGAATTGGATTTGCATTTGCATTTTGCGAACGGCGATGGTGTCTCTGGCACCACTGACTCGCATCGTTTCGGTGCGAGTCCACCGTTCCACGAGTTCCTCCATGCGCCTCTCCCGCTACTTTCTGCCCCTGCTGCGCGACACGCCCAAAGAAGCCGAGATCGTCTCGCATCGCCTGATGCTGCGCGCCGGGATGATCCGTCAGCAGTCCGCCGGCATCTATTCCTGGCTGCCGCTGGGCCTGCGCGTCCTCGACAAGATCAGCCGCATCGTCCGCGAGGAGCAGAACCGCTCTGGCGCCATCGAGATTCTGATGCCGACGATCCAGTCGGCCGATCTCTGGCGCGAGAGTGGCCGCTACGACGCCTATGGCAAGGAGATGCTGCGCATCAAGGACCGGCACGACCGCGAGATGCTCTACGGCCCGACCAATGAGGAGATGGTCACCGACATCTTCCGGTCCTATGTGAAGTCCTACAAGGACTTGCCGCTCAATCTCTACCACATCCAGTGGAAGTTCCGCGACGAGGTCCGCCCCCGTTTCGGCGTGATGCGCGGGCGCGAATTCCTGATGAAGGATGCCTATTCCTTCGACATCGACCAGGCCAGCGCGCGCCACGCCTATAACCGCATGTTCACGGCCTATCTGCGCACCTTCGCGCGGCTCGGCCTGAAGGCGATCCCGATGCGCGCCGACACCGGCCCGATCGGCGGCGATCTCAGCCACGAATTCATCGTGCTGGCCTCGACCGGCGAGAGTCAGGTCTTCTGCCACAAGGACTATCTCGACTTCGAGACGCCCGCGATCGACATCGATTTCGAGAGCGTGGACGGTCTCCAGAGCCTCGTCGACAAATGGACGAGCCTCTATGCCGCGACAGAAGAGATGCATGAGGCTGCGGATTTTGACGCGATCCCCGCCGACAAGCAGCTTTCGGCGCGCGGCATCGAAGTCGGTCACATCTTCTATTTCGGTACGAAATATTCCGAGCCGATGGGCGCGACCGTGGCCGGGCCGGACGGCACGCTCTCGCCGGTCCATATGGGCTCTTATGGCATCGGCCCGAGCCGGCTGGTCGCCGCCTTGATCGAAGCCAGCCATGACGAGGGCGGCATCATCTGGCCCGATGAAATCGCGCCCTTCGATGTCGCGGTGCTCAACCTCAAGGTCGGCGATGCTGCGACCGACGGCGCCTGCGAGCAGCTCTACAAGACGCTGCTCGCCAAGGGCTATGACGCTCTCTACGACGACACCGATACGCGTCCGGGTGGCAAATTCGCCACTGCCGATCTGATCGGCGTGCCCTGGCAGATCATCGTCGGCCCCAAGGGGCTGACTGAGGGCAAGGTTGAGATCAAGCGCCGCGCCGGTGGCGAGCGCGAACTCGTCTCGCTCGAGGCCGCGCTCGACCGCTTCAAGGGCAAGACCGCGTGAACCAGCGTAACCGGCAGGGCAGGGGTCGATGAATATGGCGACGCAGGCGATGCCGGCCGAGACGGCCGATGCGGGCGCGCGCACTCAGCCCACCGGAACCCGCCCCTTCGCCGGTTTCGAATGGCTGCTGGCCGGGCGCTATCTGCGCACGCGTCGACGCGAGGGCTTCGTTTCAGTCATTGCCGGCTTCTCTTTCCTCGGCATCCTGCTCGGCGTCGCCACGCTGATCATCGTGATGTCGGTGATGAACGGCTTCCGCAAGGAGCTGCTGGAGAAGATCGTCGGCGTGAACGGCCACATCTTCGCGACCCCGATCGACCGCCCGCTCGACGACTACATGGCGGTGGCGGAGCGGCTTCGGAAGGTGCCGGGCATCAAGCTCGCCATCCCGCTGGTCGAGGGGCAGGCGCTGGCGTCTTCGCAATACGCCAATGGCGGCGTGCTGGTGCGCGGCATCAGCGAGGCCGACCTCAAATCGATCCCCTTCGTCGGTGGCAACATCAGGCGCGGCACGCTCGATGGCTTCGACACGGCTGGCGGCGTCGCCATCGGCAAGCGCCTGGCGGATTCGCTGTCGCTGCAACCAGGCGATTCGATCACCATCGTGACGCCGCGCGGGGCCTCCACGCCCTTTGGCACCGCGCCGCGCATCAAGGCCTATCCGGTGCAGGCGGTGTTCGAAATCGGGATGACCGAGTTCGACAGTTCCTTCGTCTTCATGCCGCTGACGGAGGCGCAGGCTTATTTCAACCGCGACGGCGACGTGAACGTTATCGAGATCTTCGTCGACAATCCCGACAAGACCCAGGCCGTGCGCGACGCCATCGAGGCCGATGCGCCGCGACCGCTGGTGCTGTCCGACTGGCGCCAGCGCAACCGGACCTTCTTCAGCGCGCTCGAAGTCGAGCGCAACGTCATGTTCATCATCCTGGCCCTGATCGTGCTCGTTGCGGCGCTCAACATCGTCTCGGGCTTGATCATGCTGGTGAAGGACAAGACATCCGACATCGCGATCATGCGGACGATGGGGGCGACGCGCGGCACGGTCCTGCGCGTCTTCCTGATCACGGGCGCGGCGATCGGCGTCTTCGGGACGTTGGCCGGTCTCGGGCTCGGGATCGTCTTCGCCAGGAATATCAAGTCGATCACTGCGGCGCTGAACTGGCTCACCGGCGCCAATCTCTGGGATCCGACCGTGCGTTTCCTCAGCGACATTCCCTCCGTCATCGACTGGAGCGAGGTCACGAGCGTGGTGGTAATGGCGCTTGTCCTGTCGCTGCTGGCGACGCTCTATCCGGCTTGGAAGGCGGCGCGTCTCGACCCCGTCCAAGCGCTCAGGATGGGTTGAAGGCGGGAACTGGTCGCATCATGCAACGCGAAACACCTGCGCTCTTCCTCTCCCAGGTCGAGCGCTTCTATCCCCAGACCGACGCTCCGCTCGAAATCCTGCGTAAGGCGGATTTCGCGCTGTGGCCGGGCGAGCTCGTCGCGCTCGTCGCGCCGAGCGGCACGGGCAAGTCGACCTTGCTCCATGTCGCGGGCCTGCTCGAAAAGCCGGATGCCGGCGAGGTCTTCGTTGGCGGCATGGCGACCGCCAAGCTCGACGACAAGGGCCGCACCCGGCTGCGGCGCACCGAGATCGGCTTCGTCTACCAGTTCCATCATCTGCTGCCGGAATTCAGCGCGCTGGAGAATGTCGTCCTGCCGCAGCGCATCCGCGGACTGCCGAAGCAATTGGCGGAGGAGCGGGCCGCCGAACTCCTGACCTTCCTCGGCCTGGGCGCGCGCCTCGACCATCTGCCTGGCGAACTCTCCGGCGGCGAACAGCAGCGCGTCGCGATCGGGCGCGCCATGGCCAATACGCCGCGCCTGCTGCTGGCCGACGAGCCGACCGGCAATCTCGACCCGCATACCTCGCTGCATGTCTTCAGCACGCTCGTGGCCCTGGCGCGCGCCTCGGGGCTGGCGGCGCTGATCGCGACCCATAATCTCGATCTCGCCCGGCGCATGGACCGGCAGGTCACGATCCGCGACGGGCTGGTCGTGCCGCTGTAGTGAATAGGGCGTTTACGCGTGGCGACCGCGGATGTCTTGTTCAGAGCCATCGTTTGGATCGCAGTCGTTTGGGCTACGCTATACACTCTGCTTCTGGCATTTCGACGATGCGCCCAGGAGATCGGCGCCTCGACATGGTCAGTCATCGAAGCTCATTACCAATCCACCTACGGGCGATTGGCTGACCGCGACAGTGCTAAGAATGGCATTCGGGCAAAGATGCGCGAGACGACTTGGCCGCCGATTTTATGGGGCCTGAATGTCGCACTCGGTCTGCTTGTTTTTGCGATACCGTGGTTTGTCCTTCCGTGACTTCGACCCATAATCTCGACCTGGCCCGGCGCATGGATCGCCAGGTCACCATCCGCGACGGGCTGGTCGTGCCGCTCTGACGGCAAGTCAGTCGGGCGCGATCGAGAGCGCAACGCGGCTTGCGATCACCTGGTGATGTTCGACGTGACTGGGACGATCCAAAAGGAATCGCTCATCCTCGGGATAGTAGCGGGCGAGATCAGGCTCCTTTCCGGCGAAGTTCCGGATGGCGTCCATGGATTCCCACCAGCTGAGCGTCATAATCTCGCTCGTTCCGTCGCCCAGCGGGCGTATCAGAATTTGAAATCCTAGATTTCCGGATGTTCCTGCGTAGTCGCTTGCCCCGGTGCGGGCGACATAGGCGCCGTACTCGTCTTGCTCCTCCGTTCGGATGCGGCCTGTCCATTTGCGAAGAATGACCTTGCTTGCCTTCATGGGACACTCCTGAGGCGGCCAAAGCGCATGATCTCCCGCGTCATAGCTGAATAGCTGACGGAGCCATGTGAAGCCTCACGTGACTATAGCAGCCGGATCGATCGGCGGCGCACGTCCCGGAAGGGGGCGTCGCACCTCTCTGACGACCCGTCGGCGCTCGTTTAATGTTTTGTTAACTGCCATTCATATGTGCAGAACGGAACTGACCTATAGGCATTGACGAGAACAAATCATGAATTAAATTGGACATAGAAAGAACATAGGAGATGGACATGATCGCTGCGCGCAAACTGGTCGTTGGCTTGGCCGAAATCCTGTCGCTTGGCCTGTTCCTCGGCATGATCTGGATCTGGGCGGCGTTGATGGCGGGGCCGCGCGTCTGACCTATCCACAGCGCGGCATGTCTATCCACAGCGTGGCATGCCGCCGCCTCGACGCCTGCCACGCAACCGCTTCATATGACCCTGGCGCGACGCTGCGAGTCGCGCACAGGCAGGCGGCAGGCGAGGGTGGAATGAGTCGAGAATCCGGCGAGGCGCGTATTCTGTCGGAGGTCGGCTTCGTCCATCTTCATGTCCATTCGAGCTATTCGCTGCTCGAAGGCGCGATGACCGTCTCGACCATCGCCAAGATGGCTGCCGGGGACGGGCAGCCTGCCCTGGCGCTGACCGACACCAACAACCTGTTCGGCGCGCTCGAATTCTCGGAGAAGCTGGCGGGCTCCGGCTTGCAGCCGATCGTGGGCGTGCAGCTCTCGGTTGAGTTCGCGGATGAAGCCGAGGGCGGCCGCAAGCCCGTGCAGCAGGACATACCGCACATTGTCCTGCTCGCCATGACGGAAGGCGGCTACGGCAACCTGATGAAGCTCGTCTCCGAGGCCTGCCTGGCGGCCGGCGGCTCGGGGCAGCCGATCTCGTCGCTGGAGCGCCTGGCGGCGCATCATGACGGGCTGATCGCCCTGACGGGCGGTTATGGCGGTCCGCTCGACATGGCGCTGCGGGCCGGGCAGGCGCCGCAGGCGAAAACGCGGCTCGACCAACTCGCCGCCATTTTCGGCGACCGGCTCTATGTCGAGATCCAGCGCCATGAGCGCGAGGGGCAGGGCGCGGTCGAGGCGCATCTGCTGCGGCTCGCCTATGATGCCGACCTGCCGATCGTCGCCACCAACGAGCCTTTCTTCGCAAAGCCTGGCGATTACGACGCCCATGACGCGCTGCTGGCGGTCGCCGCCGGGCGCCTGGTTTCCGATGGCGAGCGGCGCCGCGTCACGCCGCTGCATCAGTTCGCCAGTCGCGCCGAGATGAAGCGGCGCTTCGCCGACCTGCCGGAGGCCTTGAGCGCGACGGTGGAGATCGCGATGCGCTGCTCCTGGCGCGTCGGCCTGCGCAAGCCAATCCTGCCACGCTTCGGCGCGGAAGGGAGCGACGAGGCGGAGGAGCTGGAAGCACAGGCGCGCGCCGGCCTTGCCGCGCGGCTCGCCAAGCACGGCCCGGCTTCCGGCTATAGCGTCGAGGACTATGAGAAGCGGCTCGATTTCGAGCTCTCCATCATCACCCGAATGAAGTTCCCGGGCTACTTTCTGATCGTTGCCGACTTCATCAAATGGGCCAAGGACCAGGGCATTCCGGTCGGGCCCGGCCGTGGTTCGGGCGCAGGCTCGCTCGTCGCCTATGCGCTGACCATCACCGACGTCGATCCGCTGCGCTTCGGCCTGCTGTTCGAGCGATTTCTCAATCCAGACCGCGTCTCGATGCCGGACTTCGACATCGACTTCTGCCAGAACCGCCGAGAAGAGGTGATCGACTACGTCAAACGCCATTATGGCGAGGAACGCGTCGCCCAGATCATCACTTTCGGTACGCTGCTGGCGCGCGGCGTGCTGCGCGACGTCGGCCGCGTTCTGGAAATGCCCTATGGCCAGGTCGACAAGCTGACCAAGCTCGTGCCGCAGAATCCGGCGAAGCCGATTTCGCTGGTCGATGCGATTGCCGGCGAGCCCAAGCTGCAGGAGGCGGCTGCAGAGGAGCCGATCGTCGCGCGCCTGCTCGAGATCGGCCAGAAGCTCGAAGGCCTGCACCGCCATGCCTCGACCCATGCGGCCGGCGTCGTCATCGGCGACCGCCCGCTCGAACAGCTCGTCGCGCTCTCGGTCGATCCGCGCACCGGCATGCGCGTCACCCAGTTCAACATGAAATGGGTCGAGCAGGCCGGGCTGGTGAAGTTCGACTTCCTCGGCCTCAAGACGCTGACCACCCTGGAGACGGCGGTGAAGCTCATCGCCCAGCGCGGCATCGCGGTCGACCTCGCGAGCCTGCCTTTCGACGACCCCAAGAGCTACGAGATGCTGGCGCGCGGCGAGGTGGTCGGCGTGTTCCAGGTGGAAAGCGCCGGCATGCGTCGTGCGCTCGTCGACATGAAAGCCGACCGGATCGAGGATCTGATCGCGCTGGTGGCGCTCTACCGGCCGGGCCCGATGGATAACATCCCGAGCTATTGCCGCCGCAAGCTCGGTCAGGAAAGCCCGACCTATCTGCACCCCAAGATGGAGCCGATCCTCGCCGAAACGCACGGCATCATCGTCTACCAGGAGCAGGTGATGCAGGTGGCCCAGGCGCTCTCGGGCTATTCGCTCGGTGAGGCAGATCTGCTGCGCCGCGCCATGGGCAAGAAGATCAAGGCCGAGATGGACGCCCAGCGTGACCGTTTCGTGCGCGGCGCCGTCGAGGGCGGCATGACCAAGGATATTGCTTCCGAGATCTTCGATCTTCTGGCGAAATTCGCCGATTACGGCTTCAACAAGAGCCATGCTGCCGCTTATGCCGTGGTGGCCTTCCAGACCGCCTACCTCAAGGCGAATTATCCGGTCGAATTCCTTGCGGCCTCGATGACGCTCGATATGGGCAACACCGACAAGCTCAACGAATTCCGCCGCGACGCCGAGCGCCTCGAGATCAAGGTTCTGCCGCCCGCGATCAACCGTTCCGGCGTCGAGTTCGATGTCGCCGATGGCTCGATCCACTATGCGCTCGGCGCGATCAAGGGCGTCGGGCGGCTTGCGGTCGAATCCGTCGTCGTCGCGCGCCGCGCCGGCGGCGATTTCAAGGATCTCGCTGACTTCGCCCGGCGGATCGATACCAAACTGGTCAACCGCCGCACCATCGAGGCGTTGATTGCGGCCGGCGCGCTGGATGCGCTGGAGCCGGAACGCGCCCGGGCCATGGCGGCGATCGACGGCATGCTGGCACTTTCCAACCGCACGCGCGACGAGGCGGCGGCGGGACAATCCGATTTCTTCGGCGGCGGCACGGTCCAGGAGGCTTTCCGCATTCCGCCCGTCGAGCCCTGGTCACCGGCCGAACGGCTCAGGCGCGAGCATGACGCGGTCGGCTTCTTCCTCTCCGGCCATCCGCTCGACGATTACGAGCATGTGCTCAAGCGCCTGCGCGTGCAGCGCTATGCCGATTTCGCCCAGACCGTGCGCGCCAACGGCACTTCGGTGGCCAAGGTCGCCGTTTCCGTGATCGACAAATCGGAGCGGCGGACGAAATCCGGCTCGAAGATGGGCATCGTCAACCTCTCCGATCCGAGCGGCCAGTTCGAGGCGATTCTGTTCTCGGAGGGGCTGCAGCGCTACCGGGACCTGCTGGAGCCGGGCAGGGCGCTGGTCCTGCGCCTTTCGGCCGTGCTCGACGGCGAAGAGGTTCGACCCCGCATTGAGGATGTCGAGGTGCTGGACGATCTCGCCGCGCGTCAGAAGCAGGATCTGCTGGTCTATCTGCGCGACGACAAGGCGCTGGCCTCGATCGCCGAGCGCGTCCGTCCGCGCAGCGACGGCATCAGGGCCGAGGGCAAGATCGCGCTGGTGATGATCCTGAACGACGGCGCGCAGGAGGTCGAGATCGAATTGCCGGGGCGCTATCCGGTCAACCAGCAGATCGCCAATGCGGTGCGCGCCGCGCCCGGCGTGGTCAGCGTCGAGTTGCGCTGAAGAGGCGCGAAAGCCGCTTGAGGTCACGCGGGTTTTCGCCTGCTCGGCCGGCCGGCGTGATACCGGTCTTGTGCTGAGCTGAGAGCAATGCTTTCAAATGCAGCGGGAAAGCGTTTTCATCCGGGTGCGACGCCGTTTCTCACCAGAGGATTGGAACGGACCCGAGTGCCGGGGGGCCTGTCGTGAATCAGTATATCGCGCGCATTCCGATGAGCCTTGCGGTGCCCGAAGCGATGCATTGGGCCATCAAGGACGTGCTGGAGGGCGAGTACGAGGCGGGCTATGACGGCGTCGGCCTCGATATCCTCGATATCGGTGCGAATGTCGGTTCTTTTGCGCTCTGGGCGACGGCGCGCTGGCCGGGCAGCCTGGTGACCTCCTACGAACCGCATCCCGGTACCTTCGCGTTTCTGAAACGCAATACGCATCAGCGCCGCGACATCGTCATCGTCAACGCGGCTCTGTTTCCGGGCGGACAGAAGACCGCAAGCTTCCTGAGCCGCTTCGCCGGGGACGGCGAATCCGGGTTGGCATCCTATGCCGGCGATACCTTCGTGGCGGGCGCCATGGTCGAGCGCTACGAGGTCGCCGTCGTGGATCCCGCCAGCCTGCCATCACCGGACATCGTGAAAATCGATATCGAGGGCGGCGAGGGCGATGTGCTGGATCATATCGACCTGTCAAAGACTTCGCTGGTGTTGCTGGAGTACCAGAATCGCAAGAACCGGATCCAGCTGGAGGCCCGCCTGAAAGCGGATTTCGACCTGATCGACACCCATGAGCACTCCTGGGATCCCCTGCTCGAACAGCGCTGCTACCGGCCCGATCTGGCGGGCGACGTCTATGGGCGCATGTTTGCTGCCCGTAAGGGCGTGACACGCATGAGGCGTACGACTGAGGGATGAATGACGGCGCGCCGCGCCGCTGCAAGCGCTCCGGCCTGACATGCGGGATTGGACAAGGATGGGGAACGTTTCCATGCTGAATTCTATCGCCGTGGATCGTCGCAGCCTGATCGCCGGCGCGACGGTGCTGGGCGTCGCTATTGCGGCCGGGCCGCTGCAAGCACAGGAGAAGCCGATGATCGACGCCCGCACCGCGCTCATCGTGGTCGATGTGCAGAATGATTTCTGCCCGGGCGGCAATCTCGCCGTGACCAAGGGCGATGAGGTCGTTGCGGTGATCAATGCGCTGGGCAAGCGTTTCGAGACCATCGTCCTGACGCAGGATTGGCATCCCGCCGGTCACTCCTCCTTCGCCTCGAGCCATCCCGGCAAGAAGCCGTTCGAACTGATCCAGATGCCTTATGGCCCGCAGGTGCTGTGGCCGGACCATTGCATTCAGGGCAGCAAGGGTGCCGAATTCAGGCTCGATCTCGATCTGCCTCGCGCCCAGGCCATCGTCCGGAAAGGCTACCGGCCGGAGATCGACAGCTATTCGGGCTTCGTCGAGGCCGACCGCAAGACGCCGACGGGCCTGGGCGGGTACCTTAGGGAGCGCGGCGTCACGCGCGCCGTCGTCGTCGGCCTCGCCACTGATTTCTGCGTAAGCTGGACGGCTCAGGACGCAGCCAGAGCGGGGCTGGAGACGCAGGTCGTCGAAGAGGCCTGCCGCGCGATCGATCTCAACGGCTCGCTCGCCAAGGCCTGGGCGGATATGGCAGCGTTGGGGATCAAGCGGATCAAGGCGGCGGATTTACCGGGCTGAAAGCTTCAGATGTCGCGCTCGCAGCGCCTGCTCGATCTGGTTCAGGTGCTGCGCCGGCATCGCAGGCCGGTCAGCGGCCGTAGGCTCGCCGAGGAAACCGGCATCAGCATCCGCACGCTCTATCGCGATATCGCGACCTTGCAGGGGCAGGGCGCGCCGATCGAGGGAGAGCCCGGCCTCGGCTATGTGCTGCATCCGGGCTTCATGCTGCCGCCGCTGATGTTCACGGAAGACGAGATCGAGGCGCTGGTATTGGGTTCGCGCTGGGTCGCGGACCGGGCCGATGAGCGCCTGGGCGCGGCGGCGCGCGACGCCATGGCCAAGATCGCGGCGGTTCTGCCGGCCGACCTGCGTGAGCGCGCCGAGGCCTCGGCGCTGCTCGTCGGGCCCGGCGCGGCGATCAGCGAAGGCCGCATCGATCTCGGCCTCATACGCAAGGCCATTCGCTCCGAGCGCAAGCTCGCCATCCTCTATCGCAATGGCAAGGAGGCGCGCTCGGAGCGCGTGATCTGGCCTTTCGCGCTGAGCTTCTTCGAACATGTCCGGATCGTTGTTGCCTGGTGCGAATTGCGGCAGGGGTTCCGGCATTTCCGCGCCGACCGCATTGCCGAATTGACCGCGCTGGAGATGCGCTATCCACGCCGCAGGCTGGCGCTCCTCAAGGAATGGCGCGAGAGCGAGGGCATCCCACCGCCGGAATAACGGACACTGCCGGAAACTGGCAGCATCGGCATTTAATGTGACGAGGCCTTCCAAGAACAGGAGCCTTCGATGCTGGATGCCAATTTCATCATTCTCTATGTCGATAGTCCGACCGCGAGCGCGCGCTTCTACGCCGACCTGCTCGGCCGCGAGCCGCTCGATTCGTCTGCAACCTTTGCGATGTTCGCCTTGCCGTCCGGCATCATGCTGGGACTGTGGTCGCGCCACACTGTCGAACCTGCAGCAGGGGCGGCTGGCGGCGGCGCGGAAATCGCCATGACGGTCACCGATGCCGCTGCTGTGGATGCCGCCCACACCGACTGGGCGGCGCGGGGGCTTGCCATCCTGCAGGCGCCAACGGATCTCGATTTCGGCCGCACCTTCGTGGCGCTCGATCCTGATGGCCACCGCCTGCGGGTCTTTGCGCCCGGACAGGCGTGAGGAGGTCTCGATGAACGGGCACTGGATTGCGGTCGCTGCCGCCGAGCATGTCAGGCGTGGTCTGTCCGGCGGGTTCATGCAGGTTTGCCACGGCAAGGGCGCACCGTTGCGGCGCATCAAGCCGGGTGACCACGTCGTCTATTATTCGCCGACCGCCAGATTCGGCGGCTTGGACCGGCTGCAGGCGTTTACGGCGATTGGGGCGGTGCGGGAGGGGGAGCCATACCGAGCCGATATGGGCAATGGCTTCCAACCTTTCCGACGCGATGTCGATTGGCTGGAGGCGCAGGAGGCGCCGATCAGGCCGCTGCTCGACCGATTGCATCTGACCGTGGGCCGCCGGAATTGGGGCTATCAGCTCCGTTTCGGGCTTCTGGGTGTCGAGGCGCATGATTTCGAGATCATCGCCTCCGCGATGTCGGCTCATGCGGTAAACGCAGATTCGCTGTAGTGCCGTTTGCTCGCAGAGCTCTCAGTATTGCTGGCTAAGCATCGTCCTGTTGCATCACGGGGCGCGCGAGGCTAATCAGGCGACGGGTGGGGGAGGTAAAGTATGAAGATCATGCTTAGAATTATAACCAAGGATGGCCGAGATGACCTCTCCTAAGAATTTTATTTATATCGTCGCCGCGAGTGCTTTCCTGGCCTCAGGCGCATCGGCGCTGGCCCAGACCCCGACCCAGGCCGACCAGCTCAAGCTCGCCTATCAGGCCGGGCGAAACCAGCTCGGCATTCTGAGCTATTGCAACGACAAGGGCTTCGTTGGCAGCGACGTCATCGACATCCAGAAGAAGTTGCTCGGCATGGTGCCGGTTCCCGCCGACAAGAGCGGCGGCGATGCGGCTGAAGCCCAGGGCCGCACCGGCACCATCGCGGCGATGGGCATCCAACAGAATATCGAGGCGATCGCCAAGGCGCAGAACGCCACGGCTGAAACCTACTGCAAGCAGATCGGCGCAGTGATCACGCAGATGGGCGCGGCCCTGCCGAAATAAGGCTTGATCGCCTTCGCTAGAACGCGACGACCCCGGCCCCACGCAACGAGCTTGCGTCGCGGGCCGGGACATTCATGCGGTTTGTGATCCCGCCAGCCGGCGGGCACCTTGCATTCCCGCGCCATCCCCTGTATGGCGCAGCCCATCCCACATGGGGAGCATCGCTTCATACTCGAGGCGTTCCGGTGACTTGGCAGCTTATGCCTCGTTCATTCGCACCCCAGAGGCTCAACCGGAAGGACGTTTGATACCATGGCTCTGCCAGATTTCTCTATGCGCCAGTTGCTCGAGGCCGGCGCGCATTTCGGCCACCAGTCGCATCGCTGGAACCCGAAAATGTCGCCCTACATCTTCGGCACGCGCAACAACATTCACATCCTCGACCTCTCGCAGTCGGTGCCGATGCTGTCGCGCGCCCTGCAGGCGGTCTCGGACACCGTCGCCCGCGGCGGCCGCGTTCTCTTCGTCGGCACCAAGCGCCAGGCGCAGGATTCGATCGCCGACGCCGCCAAGCGTTCGGCTCAGTACTATGTCAATTCGCGTTGGCTCGGCGGCATGCTGACCAACTGGAAGACCATCTCGGCTTCGATCCAGCGCCTGCGCAAGGTCGATGAGCTCCTCAATGGCGGTGGCACTGGCCTGACCAAGAAGGAGCGCCTGATGCTGGCGCGCGAGCGCGACAAGCTCGAGCGCGCGCTCGGCGGCATCAAGGACATGGGCGGCACGCCCGACATGATCTTCGTGATCGACACCAACAAGGAAGCGCTTGCGATCAAGGAGGCCCAGCGCCTCGGCATTCCGGTCGCCGCCATCATCGACTCGAACAGCGATCCGGACGGCATCACCTTCCCGGTTCCGGCCAATGACGATGCCGGCCGCGCCATCGCGCTCTATTGCGATCTGGTTGCGCGCTCGGCCATCGACGGCATCTCGCGCGCTTCGGGTGACCATGGCATCGATCTCGGCGCTGCCGAGGCTCCGGTCGTCGAGGAGGTCGTCGCCGAGCCCGCCAACGACGCCGGCCCGACCTTCGAGCTGCTGACCGCGCCGCGCGGCGCGCCGGACGACCTTATGAAGCTTTCCGGCATGGGCCCCGAGCTCGTCCAGAAGCTCAATGATGGCGGCCTGTTCCATTTCTGGCAGTTCGCAGCGATGTCGCCTGCCGATGTGACCAAGGTCGATCACGACCTGAAGCTCGCCGGTCGCATCGAGCGTGACGGCTGGGTCGCCCAGGCGCGCGATCTCGCCGACGCGTGATCTAAATTCCGCGACGCGTCATCGGCGCGTCGCGAAAGCGCATTCTTCAATGATGTGAGATGAGCGCCGGCGGCCGGAAACGGAGCGTCGGCGTTCTTCCTTCAAGTGATGTTTCGAGACGAATTGCGTGGCTGCCCCCGGTGAGGGCGCAGGCCGCATGACAATAAGGACAAGGCAAATGGCAGCGATCACCGCCGGCATGGTGAAGGAACTCCGCGACAAGACCGGCGCGGGCATGATGGACTGTAAGACCGCGCTCAGCGCCGTCGACGGCAACATCGAGGCCGCGATCGACTGGCTGCGCACCAAGGGCCTCGCCAAGGCCGCGAAGAAGGCTGGCCGCGTCGCTGCCGAAGGTCTCGTCGCTGTTGCGATCGTCGGCCATAACGGCGTTGTCATCGAGCTGAATTCGGAGACGGATTTCGTCGCGCGCAACCTCGAATTCCAGGCGCTCGCTCATGGCATCGCCAATGTCGCGCTTGAGCGCGGCGGCGACGTCGATGCGGTGCTCGCGCATCACTACCCCGGCGGCGGTACGGTTGCCGAGGCGATCGCCAACGCCATCGCCACCATCGGCGAGAACATGACGCTGCGCCGCGTCGCGCCGCTGAAGGTCTCGGCCGGCCTGATCGGCTCTTACGTCCATGGCGCGGTCGCCGACGGCCTCGGCAAGATCGGTGTCATCGTCGCGCTGGAATCGACCGGCAATGCCGACGAGCTCGCCGTGCTCGGCCGTCAGCTCGCCATGCATGTCGCGGCGACCAACCCGGTTGCGCTCGATCTCGCTTCGGTCGATCCCGAGGTGCTGGCTCGCGAGAAGGCGATCCTGGCCGAGAAGAATGCCGGCAAGCCTGCCCATGTGCTCGAGAAGATCACCGAGAGCGGCCTGAAGAGCTACGCCAAGGAATATTGCCTGCTCGAGCAGGCCTATATCCATGACGGCTCGAAGTCGGTCGGCCAGGTGCTCAAGGAGATCGAAGGCAAGGTCGGCGCTCCGGTGAAGCTCACCGGCTTCGCGCGCTTTGCGCTCGGCGAAGGCATCGAGAAGGAAGAGCAGGATTTCGCGGCGGAAGTCGCAGCCGCCGGCGGCACGACGGGCTGAAATGCCGGTTGACGATTGAGAAAAAGGCCGCGCCCAGCGCGGCCTTTTTTGTAAGAAGATGGCTGCGGATACGAATCGAGTTCGCGTTAGCGCATCGGCCCGAAAAGTGGGAACCGGTTTTCGGGACAAGCCGATGCAAGATTAAAGCCCTACAGCATCAGACCGAATACGATATTCGGTCTGATGCTGTAGCTAGGGAGACGAATCCGTGAGACCTAAACGCGTCCTTGTGAAGCTCTCCGGCGAAGCCCTTGCGGGACAAGCGGGATCTGGCCTCGACGGTCACACGCTGACGGCGCTGGCGGCTGATATTGCACATGCCGCACGCGAAGGCGTCGAGATCGCCATCGTGGTCGGCGGCGGCAATTTCTTTCGTGGCCTGCAGGGCCTGAACAAGGGTCTCGATCGGCCGAGCGCCGATTCCATCGGCATGCTCGGTACGGTGATGAACGCGCTTGCCCTCGAACACGCGATCGAGACCGCTGGCGCCCCGGCGCGCGCGATGTCGGCCGTGCCGATGCCCTCGCTCTGCGAAAGCTATGCGCGCCGCCGTGCCCTCGACCATCTCAGCAACGGCAAGGTGGTGATTCTGGGCGGCGGTACCGGAAACCCCTATTTCACCACCGATACGGGCGCCGCGCTGCGCGCCGCCGAGCTCGATTGCAGCCACCTGCTCAAGGCGACGCAGGTCGATGGTGTCTACACTGCCGATCCCAAGATCGATCCGAAGGCGACGCGCTATGACACGCTGACCCATGCCGAGGCGATCAAGCGCGACCTCAAGGTGATGGACACCGCAGCCTTCGCCCTGGCGCGCGATGCCGGCCTCACCATCGTCGTGTTCTCGATCGCCGAGACCGGCGCGCTTGCGGCCGTGCTGCGCGGCGAGGGCAGGGCGACATACGTCACTCCCTGAGGCTGGGCCGAGCCAGCCGGGCTGTCCGCTCAGGCGTGTGGGGTCAGAGTATTTCCACGTTTCTCCGAATCGCGGAAATGCTCTACCTCCTTGTTTTATCGCATTGTCTTCACGCGAACCGGTGTCCGCTTCGCTCGAAAATGCTCTAGTAGCTGGCCCAGACACCCGGGCTCATCAGTTCGAGCAAGTGGCCATCCGGATCGCGGAGATAGAGGCTTTCTCCGCCGCGTTCCCAGCTCATGCGGCCCTCGATGGCGACGCCATGCTGGTTCAATCTGGTCTCCCAGGCGGGTAATTCTTCGGCGTCGACGGCGAAGCAGATATGCAGCGGTCCCGATCCGTCATGCGGGGGAATGATTCCGTTGGGTGATGTCTGACTGCTAAGTGATTCTCCACGCTGGAACAGCAGCAACACGCTCGACCCGCCTATGTCGTAAGCGTACAATGTCTTGGTGCGTAGCATCGCCTCAACTTCAAAAACGTTCTCGTAAAACGCTGCGGCGCGTTCGAGATCGTCGACGTAAAGTGCGGTCTCGATAATGCGATTCAGGCGTGGCATGGCCGACTCCGGTGTCTGGACTTGGTTCGGGGGGCTCGCCATGGCGGAACCGAATGAACGGGCGGTCAACCCCGCTGCGTCCAGCTGTTCCGTTCTGGAACCGCGGCGGCGCATGAAATCCTTGACCCTGCGCGGACCCGCCGCCATGGTCGCGCCCGGTTTCGTATAAGCTCTCAAGGTCTTGAAGATAATGGCCCAGACGACATTCGATCTCGCGGACGTGAAGCGCCGCATGCAGAGTTCGCTCCAGTCCTTCAAGGGCGATCTCGCCTCGCTGCGCAGCGGTCGCGCTTCCGCCAACATGCTCGACCCGATCCAGGTCGAGGCCTATGGCGCCCGCACGCCGCTCAGCCAGCTCGCGACCGTCAGCGTACCGGAAGCCCGCTTGCTCAGCGTCCAGGTCTGGGATCGCAGCATGACCGCGGCCGTTGAAAAGGCGATTCGCGAATCCGATCTCGGCCTCAACCCGCAGACGGAAGGCCAGGTGCTGCGCATCCGTATTCCGGAGCTGAACGAGCAGCGCCGCAAGGAGATGGTCAAGGTCGCCCATAAATACGCCGAGGATGCCAAGATCGCAGTGCGCCATGTCCGCCGCGACGGCATCGACCTGATCAAGAAGCTGGAAAAGGACGGCCACCTCACCAAGGATGACGTGGTGCGGCAGTCCGATCAGGTCCAGAAGGCCACCGACCAGCATATCGCCGAGATCGACCAGGCGCTGGCGGCGAAGGAAAAAGAGATTCTGCACGTCTGAGGCACGGGTTTCCGAGACGAGGACTGAGATCAAGCCTGCGCGGGAATACCCGCGCGACGCTCATCACGGCGCTAGGCCGAACGAGGCATTGGAATGTCAGCAGGCCAGCGTCAGGGGCAGCAGCCCGCAGGCCCCAGCCATGTCGCCATCATCATGGATGGCAATGGGCGTTGGGCGCAGATGCGCGGCCTGCCGCGTCAGGAGGGTCATCGGCGTGGGCTCGAAGCCCTGCGCCGCACGGTCAAGAACGCGGGCGAACTCGGCATCGCGGTGCTGACGCTCTACAGCTTCTCGACCGAGAACTGGCGCCGGCCCCAGGCCGAGGTCTCCTTCCTGATGGGGCTGCTGAAGCGTTTCGTCGAAAAAGATCTCGCCGAGCTCGACGCCTCCGGGGTGAAAGTCCGCATCATCGGCGGCCGCGAGGATCTCGCTCCTGATTTGCGCCGTCTGGTCGAGCATGCCGAGGCCATGACCTGCAACAATACCGGCATGACGCTCGCCATCGCCTTCAACTATGGCTCGCGCGACGAGATTGTCCGCACGGCCCGCGCGCTGGCTGCCGAGGTCGCTGCCGGCCGCATTGCGGCGAGCGCGATCGACGAGGCCCTGTTCTCAAGCCGCCTGGACACGAGCGATCTGCCCGATCCGGAACTGGTGATCCGCACCTCCGGCGAGACGCGGATCTCGAATTTCCTGCTCTGGCAGGCAGCCTATGCCGAATTTGTCTTCTCGCCGGTCCTCTGGCCGGACTTCGATCGCGCCGCTCTGGAAGACGCGCTCGCCGAGTATCGTCGTCGCGAGCGCCGCTTCGGCGGGGTGTCAGAGCCCGCAGACCGCAATGTGGGGGCAGCGTGAATGAGCCCCGCTCCGACGCCGCGCCGGTCGCCTCCAGCGAACTGAAGCTGCGGGTTGCGTCGGCTCTTGTCCTGGCGGCGGGCATTCTTGCTGCGACGTTTTGGGGAGGCTGGCCGTTCCAACTGGTCTGGACGCTCGTGGCGGGCCTTGTCGCTTATGAGTGGCTCTCGATCGTCAGCCGCCAGAACGCGGTTGCGGCAGGTATCGGGGTCGTGCTTGCGGGGCTGCTGCTCGGGTTTTCGCCGGCAAGCCCACCGGCGCTGGCGGGTGTCGCGGCTGCGCTGGCCCTGTGTGGAGCGGTGCTGACGCCCTTGACCCAGAATCGCCTGGCGCTCGAAATCTGCGGTGTCGCCTATGCGCTGGCCTTCGCGCTCGTCACGCCGGCCTTGCGCGCGGTTCCCGATCTTGGCCTGGCTCTGATCATCTGGAGCTTCGCGGCGGTCTGGTTCACCGACATCGCGGCTTATTTCACGGGCCGCACGCTGGGCGGCCCCAAATTGATGCCGCGTTTCAGCCCGAAGAAGACCTGGTCCGGCGCGATCGGCGGCACGATGGCGGGCACGCTCGGAGGCTATGCGGTCTGGGCGCTGACGCCTCAGGCGGCGACGGTCGTCGGGCCAGGCCTCGCGATTGCCGCGTCGTTCGCGGCCTCCGTCCTCAGCCAGGCTGGCGATCTCTTCGAATCCGCTATCAAGCGGCGCTTCGGAGCGAAGGATTCGAGCCGATTGATCCCCGGCCATGGCGGTTTCCTGGATCGCCTGGATGGCTATTGGGCCGTGCTGGTCTTCGCTGGGCTGCTGCTCTTCCTGACGCGTCTTTGACGTTGAGAATCGGACGTTGAGAACCTGATGCTTCGCACCGTCACCCTGCTCGGCGCCACGGGCTCGATCGGCCGCTCGACCCGCGAGGTCGTCGCCGAGAATCCCGATCGTCTCGCGATCTCGGCTGTTGTCGGCGGCAGGGATGCGGCGGCGCTCGCCAAGGTCGCCATCGAGACCGGGGCGCGTTTCGCGGCACTGGCCGACGAGGGCGGTGCGGCGGCGCTGGCGGCGGCTCTGTCGGGCAGCGGCATCGCTCATGGCGCGGGGCGCTCGGCCGTGTTCGATGCCGTGGCGATGCCGAGTGATATCGTCGTCAGCGCGATTTCCGGAGCGGCAGGGCTGGAGGCGACCTTTGCGGCACTGACGCCAGGCAGGGTTGTGGCGCTCGCCAACAAGGAAAGCCTCGTTTGCGCCGGCGCCGCCGTCATGGCGCGCGCGCAAGCGGTTGGCGTGCGGATACTACCGCTCGATTCCGAACATAACGCTTTGTTCCAAGTCCTTGGCACTGAGCCGATCTCGGCCATCCGCACCATGACGCTGACGGCTTCGGGCGGACCCTTCCGCACCTGGAGCGTCGAGCAAATCGCCGCGGCGCGGCCGGAGCAGGCGCTGGCTCATCCCAACTACGCGATGGGCGCCAAGATCACGATCGATTCCGCCAGCATGATGAACAAGGGGCTGGAGCTGATCGAGGCCTGCTTCCTGTTCGGATTGCGCCATGACCAGCTCGACGTGCTGGTGCATCCACAGCAGATCGTCCACGGGCTCGTGACCTTCCGCGACGGTTCGGTCAGCGCCGGCATGGCCGTGCCCGATATGCGGGTCGCCGCTGCCCATTGCTTGGGTGTGGACGGCAGGCTCGATGCGCCGCCGACGCGCTTCCTGGACCTTGCACTGACAGCGCCACTCGCCTTCGAGCGCCCCGATCTCGTGCGCTTCCCGGCGCTCGGCCTTGCCATGGCGGCGTTGGCACAAGGCGGCGCCATGCCGGGGATCCTCAACGCGGCCAATGAGATAGCCGTCGCGGCTTATCTCGCCGGTGCGATCAATTTTCCTGGAATCGCTGCATTGGTGGAGGCCGTCTGCAGCCAATCGGCGCCGCAGATGGCGGCTCCGGCAGACGTTGCCGCTGCCCTGGCTATTGACCAAGATGCGAGAAAGCGCGCGCGGGCGCTCTTGTAGTAGACCCCTTTCGCTGTCACCTAAGGGCGACAGATCGGGAGTTGTTGATGGAATTCGTAGCGACAATCTGGAATGCGGGTAGCTCCCTGCTGGGCTATGTCGTGCCGTTTCTGTTCGTCCTCGCCATTGTCGTCTTCATCCATGAACTTGGGCATTTTCTCGTCGGCCGCTGGTGCGGCGTCGATGTGAAGGTGTTCTCGATCGGCTTCGGCCGCGAGATCTACGGCTTCAACGACAAGCACGGCACGCGCTGGCGCATCGCCCTGATCCCGCTCGGCGGCTATGTGAAGTTCTCCGGCGACGCCGACGCGTCGAGTGCGCCCGACAATGCCGAAGTCGCGCAGATGACGCCGCAGGAGCGGGCGCGTTCCTTCCCAGCGCAGTCGATCGGCGAACGAGCCGCCATCGTCGCCGCCGGGCCGATCGCCAATTTCCTGCTCGCGATCTTCATCTTCGCTGCCACCGTGTTCCTGTTCGGCAAGCAGGTCTTGATCCCAAGGGTCGATCAGGTCGTCGCCGGGGGCGCTGCCGAACGAGCAGGCTTGCAGGCGGGCGATCTCGTCGTCGCGATCGACGGCCAGCCGATCGGCAGCTTCAGTGATATGCAGCGCGTCATCTCGGCGCGGCCCAATGAGGTGGTCTCGGTCACCATCGAACGCGCCGGCGCCACACTCACGATTCCGGTGACGCCTGCCTTGACCGAGACGAAGTCGCCGCTTGGCAAGCAACGGCTGGGATTCATCGGAGTCCAGGCGTCGAGCAAGGCAGAGGATTGGAAAGTCCAGCAATTCGGGCCGTTGGAAGCGCTGCGCAACGGCGTCTCCGAGACCTGGTTCGTGGTCAAGCAGACCTATGATTACATCGGCAAACTGGTCAGCGGGCGCGAATCGACGGACCAGCTGTCGGGGCCGATCCGGATCGCCCAGGTTTCCGGCCTGGTGGCGTCGAATGGCGGGTTTCTGGCCCTGATCAACCTGGCGGCGATCCTGTCCGTCTCGATTGGCCTGATGAACCTGCTCCCGGTCCCGATACTCGACGGCGGGCATCTCATGTTTTACGCGATAGAAACACTTCGCGGCCGGCCGCTCAGTGAACGTGCTCAGGAAATCGGCTTCCGCGTCGGGGCCTGTCTCGTCCTGATGCTGATGCTGTTTGTAACCTGGAATGACATCCTTCACGTCCGTTCGCAGCTTTGACCGGATTTTCACGTCCTGGCCGCGCCGCTTTGCGGCGGAATCGCGGCAGGACGCGTGGCCTCCTGGCAACGAGGCGCTTAAAAATATTTTGTTAACGACAATGGCGGTTTGCGTCCTGCAGGAAACTTTGTAGAAGCGTTTGGACTGCAATGTCGCCACGCCGCTGCCCCTAGGCGGTGGTCCCCGGTTGGGGTGGCGACCCGAGAAAATGGAATAGGCGACCCGATGACGTCGACCCAAAAGAGCCTGTCTTTCAAGCTGCGGCTCTCTCGATCAGTCGGACTTTCGGCCTTCATGTTGGCCGTAAGCGGTGGCGTGGTGTTTGCGCAGGCCGTGATTGTCCAGGGCAACAGAAGCGTCGATGCGGAGACGATCCGCTCCTACGCGGCCGGGCAGGGCTCGACTGCCCCGCAGGATATCCGCCAGAATCTGATGGCTACCGGACTGTTCTCCAGCGTGCAGGTCAGCCGCCGTGGATCGCAGACCGTGATCGCGGTCAGGGAAAACGACACGGTCAATCGTGTCGCCTTCGAGGGTAATCGCCGCCTGAAGAGCGATGTCCTGCTCCAGCAGGTCCAGTCGAAAGCGCAGGGCCCGATGAGCCAGACGCTGATCGATGCCGACGTTCAGCGTCTGAAGGACGCCTATCGCCGCGCCGGCTACGGTCTGGCCTCTGTGAGCGGCCGTATCGCTCCGCTGCCGAACGGGCGCTCGGATGTGGTCTTCACCATCGTCGAGAGCGGCAAGACCGGCATCAAATCGATCAATTTCAGCGGCAATGGCGTTTACTCGTCGGGTCGTCTGCGCGGTCTGATGACCTCGACCGAGTCGAATTTCCTCAGCTTCATCAAGACCTCGGACGTCTATGACGCAGACCGGATCTCCTCCGATCTCGAGCTTGTCCGCCGTTTCTATCTGAAGAACGGCTATGCCGACTTCCAGATCGTCTCGAACAATGCCCGCTTCGACGAGGCGCAGGGCGGCTGGGTCGTCGACATCGCGGTCGATGAAGGTCAGCAATACCGCGTCGGCAATGTGGCGGTCGATTCCAAGCTGCCCGACATCGATCCCAATGCGCTGCAGCGCGTCATCGCGACGTCGGCCGGCGATACCTACAACGCCGAGGCGGTCGAGAAGTCGCTGGTGGCTCTGACGACGGAAGTTTCGCGTCGTGGCTATGCCTTCGCACAGGTTCGTCCGCGCGGCGACCGCGATTCCGCCGGGCGCCAGATCGGTATCACCTATGTCATCGACGAAGGCCCGCGGGTCTATGTCGAGCGCATCAATGTGCGCGGCAACACCCGTACCCGCGACTATGTCGTGCGCCGCGAGCTCGATCTCGGCGAGGGCGACGCCTACAACAAGGTCCTGGTCGACCGCGCAGAGCGCCGCCTGAACAATCTCGGCTTCTTCAGCAAGGTGCGTGTCACCAACGAGCCCGGCTCGACACCTGACCGGGTCATCGTCAATATCGATGTCGAGGACAAGGCGACCGGTTCGTTCTCTGTCGCCGGCGGTTACTCGACCTCGGACGGCGTCATCGGCGAAGTTTCGCTGTCGGAGTCGAACTTCCTCGGTCGCGGCCAGTTCGTCCGTATCGCCGGCACGCTCGGCCAGCGCACCCAGGGCGTCGATTTCTCCTTCACGGAGCCGTACTTCCTCGGCCGCCGGATCGGGGCGGGTTTCGATCTGTTCTCGAAGTTCAACGACAACTACAACACGGGCCGTTTCGAAAGCCGTGTGAATGGCGGACAGGTGCGCCTGACCTTCCCGATCACGGAAGAGTTTTCGATCACGCCGCGCTATTCGCTCTATACGACCGAGATCACGGTTCCGAACACGGTATCGCGTCCCTATAACGACTGCGCCGCGCCGCTGGTCGGCGTTACGCCGGGAACGGATGGGGCGATCGGGGCGGACAGGACCTATAACTGTGTCACCAATGGCGAGGCGACGATCGCGGTCAAGGAAGCCGTCGGCACCACGCTGACCTCGCTGGTCGGTCTGAACTTCAACTACAACTCGCTCGACAACTACCAGAACCCGCGCAACGGCTTCCTGGCCGAGATCAAGCCGGAATTCGCTGGCGTCGGCGGTGATTCGAAGTTCCTGCGCGTCGCGGCGGATGCCCGCTATTACCGCGAGATCTTCGACGACGTCGTCGGCTTCGCTCGTGTGCAGGGTGGCCACGTCCAGGCGACCAGCGGCGATCTGCGCATGATCGACCACTACTTCCTCGGACCGAGCCTGGTGCGCGGCTTTGCGCCCTCGGGTATCGGCCCGCGCGATATCGGCACGACGCTCAACCCGACCGACCCGACGACCAACGCGCTCGGCGGCACCACCTATTTCGGCGGCACGCTCGAAGTGCAGTTCCCGATCTTCGGTTTGCCGCGTGATCTCGGCTTGCGCGGAGCGGTCTTCGCCGACGCCGGCACGCTGTTCAATTACGAGGGCGGCAACAAGGTGGCCCTGACGGGCTGCCCGTCCGGAACCGAGGCACGTCAGTTCAACGTAGCCTCGAACTCGACGTATCAGAGCAACCTCGCTTGCGTCCGCGACAAGAATATCATCCGGTCTTCGGTCGGCGTCAGCCTGCTCTGGCAGTCGCCGCTCGGCCCGATCCGCTTCGACTACGCTTACGCCCTGTCGAAGGATGACGGCTATCGCGACCCGGCCTCTGGCGTGAAGCTCGGCGGCGACCGGCTGCAGGCCTTCCGCTTCTCCGGCGGCACGCGCTTCTGACGCGGCGGGGCAGGCTGCCCCGTCCCGGATTTTCTTGATGTCAGACCCTCAGTTCTTTCCTTTGGCGACCTCGCTCAGCTTCGGCGAGGTCGCGGCCATTTCCGGCGCCGCTTTGCCGGAAGGCGCCGATGCGGCTCGCATGATCACGGGCGCAGCAGCGCTCGAGGCCGCTGGCCCATCTGATCTCGCTTATATGGACAACCCGAAATACACCGATGCCCTAGCGGCGACGGGGGCAGGGCTGTGCCTGGTGTCGTCGCGCTTCGCCATGCGGGTGCCGGCTGGAACCACTGCGCTGGTTTCCAACACTCCCTATCATGCCTTTGCCCGGGTGCTCGCCCGCTTCTTCCCGACGGCGTTGAAGCCAGGCTCGATGTTCGGCTCGCAAGGCGTGGCGCCTGGCGCCTTCGTCCACGCGACAGCCGTTCTGGAAGCCGGTGTCACGGTCGATCCCGGCGCGGTCATCGGTCCCGGCGCCGAGATCGGGGCAGGCACCGTGGTCGGCTCCCATGCCGTTGTCGGACCGCAGGTCCGCATCGGGCGCGACTGTGCGATCGGTTCAGGCAGCACGCTGCAATCGACCCTCATCGGCAACCGCGTCATCATTCACCCAGGCGTGCGTATAGGCCAGGACGGTTTCGGCTTCGCGATGAGCCCGAAAGGGCACATGAAGGTGCCGCAGATCGGGCGCGTCATCATCCAGGACGATGTCGAGATCGGCGCCAACACCTGCATCGACCGCGGCGCGAGCCGCGATACGGTGATCGGCGAGGGCACCAAGATCGATAATTTGGTCCAGATCGGCCATAACGTCGTCATCGGGCGCCACTGCGTCATCGTCTCCCAGGTCGGGATCGCCGGCTCGTCGACGCTGGAGGATTTCGTCGTCCTCGGCGGCCAGGTCGGCCTCGCCGGCCATCTGACGATCGGCATGGGCGCGCAGGTCGCAGCCCAAAGCGGTGTCGCGGGCGATGTGCCGCGCGGTGCGCGCTATGGCGGCTATCCGGCCCAGCCGGCGCTGAGCTGGGCGCGCGAGAGCGCCTTGCTGAAGTCGCTGGTCGCCAAGCGTGGCAAGACCTCGGATCGCTCAGACGTTTGACAAGATCCGTTGCTGTCGGCCATGGCATGACAGACAGGGATCGCATCACCTAGATTGCTCCGGCTCTAGAACGAATGGAAAATGCGGTGCCCAGCGCGTGGCCCGGATGGATAATGGGGACACCATGAACGACGCGACAAAAACCCTGGGTGTGGCGGACATCCAGAGGATCATGGCCTGCATTCCCCATCGCTATCCATTCCTGCTGGTCGACCGCGTCGTCGAGATCGACGGCGAGGATTCCGGCATCGGCATCAAGAACGTGACGATGAACGAGCCTCAGTTCACCGGGCATTTCCCCGGTCGCCCGGTTTTCCCCGGTGTGCTGATGATCGAGGCGATGGCGCAGACCGCCGGCGTCCTTGTCGTCAATGCCAGGGGCAGCGACGATCCGGCCGTCAGCACCGTGCTTTTCACCACGATCGACAAGGCGAAGTTCCGCAAGCCGGTCATTCCGGGCGATACGCTGCGCTTCCACCTGACGAAGGTGACTCGCAAGCGCAACCTCTACTTCTATCGCGGCGAGGCCCGGGTCGATGGCGTCCTGGTCGCCGAGGCCGATCTTTCGGCCATGGTCGTTTGACGATCAGCAAGGTCAGGACAGCGATTCCATGAGCGTGACCATTCACCCGATGTCGGTCGTCGATCCGAAAGCGCGCCTTGGGGCGGGCGTTCAGATCGGCCCGTTTTGCACCGTCGGGCCCGACGTGACCCTGGCCGACAATGTCGAACTGATCAGCCATGTCGCGGTTTCCGGAATCACCAGCATCGGCGAGCGCACGAAGCTCTATCCTTTCGCATCGGTCGGCCACCCGCCTCAGGATGTGAAATATCGCGGCGAGCCGTCGACGCTGGTGATCGGCGCCGAGTGCCTGATCCGCGAAGGTGTCACTATCAATCCCGGCACCGAGGGCGGCGGCATGGAGACTACGGTTGGAGACCGTTGCTTCTTCCTCGCCAATTCGCATGTCGGCCATGACAGCCATATCGGCAACAACGTCATCTTCTCCAACAACGTCATGTGCGCTGGCCATGTCACGGTCGGCAATTTCGTCATCGTTGGTGGTGGCACGGGCTTGCAGCAATTCATCCGCGTCGGCGATCATGCCTTCATCGGCGGTGGCGCCGGCGTCATGAACGACGTCATCCCTTTCGGCCTGGTTCGCGACAACCCGGCTCATCTGGCCGGTCTCAATCTCGTCGGGCTCAAGCGGCGCGGTTTCTCGCGCGAGCAGATTCATGAATTGCGTCGCGCCTACAGGCTGCTCTTCGCCGATGAGGGCACCTTGTCGGAGCGCGTCGAGGATGTTGCGGGCGAGTTCGCAGCCCATCCCCTGATTCACGAAATTCTCGATTTCATCCGCAACGGCAACGAGCGGGCGATCTGCGTTCCGCGCGACGTCAACGCGCCGGATCGGTGAACGCTGCTCATCCAGAGTCGGTGGCGGCGGCGCGCGGGCCTCTCGCTATTATCGCCGGCGGCGGCGATTTCCCGCCTGCTCTTGCTGAAATCGCAGCCCGGCAAGGTCACGGCCTGTTTGTCGCCGCGCTCGATGGTGCGGCTGACCCGGCCCGTTTCGGCGCGACCGAGGTCACCTCATACAGACTCGGCCAACTCGGACGGCTGCTCGACGATCTGCGCCGCCGGGAGATCGCCGATCTCGTCCTGATCGGTTCACTGCCGCGCCCGAGCTTCGGCGCGCTGAGGCCGGAAGCCTCGACCTTGAAATATCTGCCTCATTTTGCCCGCGCTTTTCAGGGCGGAGACGACCATTTGCTACGCGGCGTCGTCCGCTTCTTCGAGGAGCGCGGCTTTCGCGTCCACGGTCCAGCCGAGATCGCGCCGGAATTGACAGTCCCAATCGGTGTGCTCGGTCGCAAGGCCGCCACGCCGGCTCAGCATGAATTGATCGCACGCGGATTCTCCATGCTGTCGGCGCTCGCACCTTTCGATGTCGGTCAGGCGGCGATCCTGGCCGATCATCGCATCGTCGCGATAGAGGCGGCCGAGGGCACAGATGCGATGATCCGGCGTGTCGCCGAACTCGTCTCCGGCGGGCGGCTCAAGATTGCCAGGGGCGACGGCGTCCTGGTCAAGGCTCCTAAGGAGGGCCAGGACCTGCGCGTCGACATGCCGGCGATCGGTCCCGATACCTTGCGCAACATCGCAGAGGCGGGCCTTGCCGGTATTGCGCTCAGGGCTGGCCGCGTGCTTGTCGGTGATCGCGGCAAACTCGGCCGGCTTGCCGACCAGTTCGGCGTCTTCGTCGAGGGTGTCATATGAGCCGGCCATTCCGGCTTGCCATCATCGCTGGCGAGGCTTCGGGCGATGCGTTGGCGACGCGTTTCCTCGTGGCGCTGCGCGCGCGCTTGGGCGAGCGGCCGCTCGAACTCATGGGCGTGGGCGGCGAGAGCCTGATCGCGCAGGGGCTCGTCCCGCTGTTCCCGCAAGCCGATATCGCCGTGATGGGGTTCGGGCCCGTCATCGCGCGCTTGCCACTGCTGCTGCGGCGGATGTCGGATGCGGCGAAGGGCGTCGCCGCCTTCGCGCCCGATCTGCTGCTGACGATCGACAGCCCGGACTTTTCCTTGCGCGTCGCCAAGAAGGTTCGCGCCCGCGCGCCGGCGGTCCCGATCGTGCATTGGGTCTGCCCCAGCGTCTGGGCCTGGCGCTCGGGGCGAGCACGGCGCATGGCACCGCATGTCGACCGCATTCTGGCATTGCTGCCCTTCGAGCCGGCCGCATTGGCGCGGCTGCACGGGCCAAACACGGTCTATGTCGGTCACCCGCTGATGGAGCGCCTAGCCGATCTGCGCCCGAACGTCGATGAAGCTGCACGCCGCGCCGATAGCGGGCGACCGGAAATCCTGATTCTGCCAGGCAGCCGACGCTCCGAGATCAATCACCTGATGCCGGCTTTTGGGCAGGCCGTGGCGCTGATCGCCGCCGAACGGCCGCAAGTGCGCTTCGTCTTGCCGGCCGTCACACATCTTCGGGACCTGATCGGCGAAGCCGTCGCCTCCTGGCCCATCAAGCCCGAGATCGTCACCGGCGAAGCCCACAAGCTTGCAGCCTTCCGCGGGGCGCGCGCGGCGCTCGCAGCGTCGGGCACCGTCACGCTCGAACTCGCGCTGGCACAAATCCCCACGGTTGCAGCCTATCGCGGCGCCAATTGGGAAGCCGCGATCGCCAAGCGCTTGATCAAGCTGCCGAGCGTGATCCTGCCGAACCTGATCCTGGGGCGCAGCGTCGTGCCCGAATTCATCCAGGAGACGGCGACGCCTGAGACATTGAGCCGGGAGGTTCTGGCGATCATTCCCGAGGGCGAGGTGCGCGCTCGCCAATTGGCCGGCTTCGACGAGGTCGAGACGATCATGCGTTCGGCTGGCGCGAGCCCGGCGGCGAATGCCGTCGAGGCTGCGCTGGCCTTGCTTGAATCAGGCGCCCCGGCGCCGGTTTGAGGCAAGAGCAGAATGCGAAAAAGTGGGAACCGGTTTTTCGCAGTGATCCGTCTCTAGCGCATTTCCGCGCTTCTCCGAATCGCGAAAATGCTCTATCTCCTTGTTTTAACACGTTTTCTTCACGCGAACCGGTGGCCACTTCGCTCGAAAACGCTGTAGGCTCATTCGAGCGCCGCGCCTGAAGCCTTGGCGATCGGGAACCATTTCGCCACCTCGATCTTGACGTGTTCGCCGAGCGCTTCGGGTGTCGAGCCGATGATCTCGGCGCTGACGTCGTTGAGGCGCTGCTTCACATTGGCGTCGGTCAGCGCCGTGTTCGCCACGCTGTTGAGCTTGTCGACGATGGGACGAGGCAGATTTGCCGGCCCAAACAGCGCATTCCAAGTATAGGTCTCATAGCCGGTCAGGCCGCCCTCGGCGATGGTCGGGATGTCGGGGAAGGATGAGACCCGACCCTTGGTGGTGACGCCGATGGCGCGCAATTGCCCGGTGCGGATGAACTGCGCGGAGGAAGGCAGGTTGTCGAACATGATCGGTACCGCGCCCGAGACCACGTCGTTCAAGGCGGGGCCCGCGCCGCGATAGGGCACATGGTTCATGCTGACGCCGCCGAGCGACTTGAACAGCTCGCCCGACAGATGCAGCGGCGTGCCGACGCCCGACGACGCATAGGCGTATTTGCCCGGGTTTTCCTTCAGCAGCTTGATGACTTCCGGCACTGTTTTCGCCGGGAAGTCCGGATGCACGACCATGACGTTGGGCACTATGGCCAGCAGCGAGATCGGCGTGAAATCCTTGACCGGATCGAAGGTGACGGTCTTGAGGATCGCGGGATTGAGCGCATGGGTCGAGATCGTGCCCATCAGGATGGTGTAACCGTCAGGCGCGGCGCGCGCCACGGCGGTGGAGCCAAGGTTGCCGCCCGCTCCGGCGCGGTTCTCGATGACGACCGACTGCCCGAGCAGTTCACTCATCTTCTGGCCGACGAGGCGGGCGACGATGTCGGTGGAGCCGCCGGCGGCGAAGGGCACGATCAGCGAGACCGGTCGCGTCGGGAAGGTGGCTTGCGCCTGCGCGAGCGCGGGAAATCCGGCGACCGAAAGCGCCGAGGCTCCGGTCAGGAAAACGCGACGATTCAAGCCATTCTGGTTCGACATAAAGCTGCACTCCCAATTGATGGGGTGACGATAGCGTAGGCGCGAATGCGTCTCAGTTATCAATCGCGTGCAACAAAAAGGCCGCGACGATTGCTCGCCGCGGCCTTCCAAGAGCTGGTCGGATGCGTCAGCGCCGGCCGATTGGGGTGTATTCGCGCGGGCCGGCGCCGGTATAGAGCTGGCGCGGACGGCCGATGCGCTGGGACGGATCCTCGATCATTTCCTTCCACTGCGCGATCCAGCCGACGGTGCGCGCAACCGCGAACAGCGCCGTGAACATCGAAGTCGGGAAGCCCATCGCCTTCAGCGTGATGCCCGAATAGAAATCGATGTTCGGATAGAGCTTCTTCTCGATGAAATAGGGGTCTGACAGCGCGATGCGCTCAAGCTCGATCGCCACGTCCAGCAGCGGATCGTCCTTGATGCCGAGCTCGTTGAGCACCTCATGCGTGGTCTTCTGCATGATCTTGGCGCGCGGATCGTAGTTCTTGTAGACGCGGTGGCCGAAGCCCATCAGGCGGAAGGGATCATTCTTGTCCTTCGCCTTGGCGATGTATTTCGGGATGTTCTCAACCGAGCCGATCTCCTCGAGCATCTTGAGGGCGGCCTCATTGGCGCCGCCATGAGCCGGGCCCCAGAGGCAGGCTGCACCGGCCGCGATGCAGGCGAAGGGATTGGCGCCCGACGAGCCGGCGAGCCGAACCGTCGAGGTCGAGGCGTTTTGCTCATGGTCGGCGTGCAGGATGAAGATCCGGTCGAGCGCGCGCGACAGCACCGGATTGACCTTGTACTCCTCGGCCGGCACCGCAAAGCACATGCGCAGGAAGTTCGAGGTGTAGTCGAGCGAGTTCAGCGGGAACACGAAGGGCTGGCCGATGGTGTATTTGAACGCCATGGCAGCGAGCGTCGGCATCTTCGCGATCATGCGCATCGAGGCGATCATGCGCTGCTGCGGGTCGGAGATGTCGGTCGAGTCGTGATAGAACGCCGACATTGCGCCGATCGAGCCGACCATCACCGCCATCGGGTGAGCGTCGCGGCGGAAGCCCTGGAAGAAGCGGGCCATCTGCTCGTGCACCATGGTGTGGCGCGTCACGCGATAGTCGAAATCGGCCTTCTGCGCGGCGGTCGGCAATTCGCCTTCCAGCAGCAGATAGCAGGTCTCGAGGAAGTCGCCATGCTCGGCGAGTTGCTCGATGGGGTAGCCGCGATAGAGCAGGACGCCCTCGTCGCCGTCGATATAGGTGATCTGCGACTCGCAACTCGCCGTGGAGGTGAAGCCCGGGTCATAGGTGAACATGCCCGTTTGCGAGTAGAGCTTGGCGATGTCGATGACCGAGGGGCCGATCGACCCCTTCTTGATCGCCATGTCGATGGTTTTTCCGTCGACCTGGAGCTGGCTGCTATTTCCGCTCATCGATACCGATCCTTTCAGGCTCGTTGCTGACCAGTCGCTGTTCCATCAGGCCCAACACCGAATTGTTGCGCACGAGACATCTCTGTCATCCGAAGGCCTGGACGTGACGGCCCTGTGACGGAACGGCAAATGCGGATACGGGCAGGAAGGTGGTTCATCCAACTGATATTCAAGCAATATTTGTGCCCCTTCCACCGCGCGGCGGAGCCGGTCACATGGCGCGTCACTAGACCATTTGCAGAGGCGGTTCAACAGAGCCGAAAGGGGGACGGAGCCCTCGCCACGTCATGACTGATCCGCTAGGCGCGCCAGCGTCTCCTCGCGGCCGAGCACCGCCATGACGTCGAACAGGCCCGGCGACATGGCGCGGCCGGTCAGGGCGGCGCGCAAGGGCTGCGCCGCCTGGCCGAGCTTGAGGCCATGCTCCTCGGCATAGCCGCGAACCACGGCCTCCAGCGCCTCCGGCGACCAGTCGTTCACAGCCGAGAGTTTCGCCGCCAGGCCCGGCAGGCGCTGGCGTGCGGCTTCGTCGAGCAGGGCTGTCGCCTTCTGATCGAGCTGCAGCGGGCGCGGGGCATAGAGATAATAGGCGCTGTCGAGCAGTTCGATCAGCGTCTTGGCGCGCTCCTTCAAGCCAGGCATCGCGGCAAGGAAACGCGCCTCCAGCTCGGGCGAAAGCTCTGCCGGCACGCCGCGCGCCGGGCCGATCTCGGGCAGGATGATTTTGAGCGCATCGAGCAGGGCCTGGTCGCCGGACTGGCGCATATAGAGCCCGTTCAGGCTCTCCAGCTTGGCGTAGTCGAAGCGGGCCGGCGAACGGCCGATCGAGGACAGGTTGAACGCGTCGATCATCTCCTGAGTCGAGAAGATCTCCTGGTCGCCATGGCTCCAGCCCAGCCGCAGCAGATAGTTGCGCAGCGCCACCGGCAGGTAACCCAACGAGCGATAGGCATCGACGCCGAGTGCACCGTGGCGCTTGGACAGTTTTGCTCCATCCGCGCCGTGGATCAGCGGGATATGCGACATGCTTGGCACCTTCCAGCCCATCGCCTGGTAGATCTGGGTCTGGCGGGCGGCATTGGTCAGATGGTCGTCGCCGCGAATGACATGGGTCACGCCCATATCGTGATCATCGACCACGACGGCGAGCATATAGGTCGGGTTACCATCGGAGCGCAGCAGGACGAGGTCGTCGAGATTCTCATTTTGCCAGACGACGCGGCCCTGGACCTCGTCCTCGACCACAGTCTCACCGGTCTGCGGCGCGCGCAGGCGGATGACCGGCTTCACGCCGACCGGGGCCGTCGCCGGATCACGATCGCGCCAGCGGCCATCATAGCGCATCGGCCGGCCCTCGGCCTTGGCCTTCTCGCGCATCTCGTCGAGCTCGGCGGGCGTCGCATAGCAGTGATAGGCGTTGCCGCTCGCCAGCATCGCCCGGGCAACCTCGCGATGGCGCTCGGCGCGGGAGAATTGGTAGACGGTGTCGCCATCCCAATCGAGCCCGAGCCAGCTCAACCCGTCGAGGATCGCGGCGATCGCCGGTTCCGTCGAGCGCTCGCGGTCCGTATCCTCGATCCGCAACAGCATCTTGCCGCCATGGCGGCGCGCATAGAGCCAGTTGAACAGGGCCGTCCGCGCTCCACCGATATGCAGGAAGCCGGTGGGCGAGGGGGCAAAGCGCGTGACGACCGCATCACTCATGAAGGCTGGGCTCCGGCTGGGCTCGTGAATCGGCGGCCCAAAGGCAAAACAGGAAGGGAAAGCAAAAACGGGACAATCCACCGGTCATGGCATGACAGCCGGCGTGGCCCCTGTAACATGGCTCGGCTGCCCGCGTTAAGCGCAAGATCGCGGGCCGGCAGGGGGAAGGGGCGGCGGTGCATATGGGACCGTCAGAGCAGATGAAATCACGCGGCGCGCCGGCCGGTGTCCTGCCGTCGCGCCTGCTTGTCTCCTGGCTCGGCATCGGTGCCGGCCTGACATGGCGGAATTGGCTTGGGCCCGCGCGACAGGCCTTTGCCACCGAGGCGGAGCGCCGGCGGCTCTTCCTCTGGTTCCCGGTCATGATGGGCATCGGCATTCTGCTCTACTTCGCCGCCGACCGGGAGCCCGCGCTATGGGCGCCGCTTGCTGGCGTCGCGCTTGCAAGCGGCCTCGCCATAGCTCTCCGCCGGCGGCAGCTCGCTTTGCCGGTTTGCCTTGGGCTGGTTGCGGTCTTCGTCGGTTTCTCGGCGGCGACCTGGCGCACCGCGACGATCATGGCGCCGATCCTGGATCGTCCGCGCAGCGGCCAGCTCACCGGTTATGTCGAATCCGTCGAGACGCGCGATGCTGGCGCCAGGCTCGTCGTGCTGGTGACCGGGATAGCAGGCGTCGATCCGGAGAGGCGGCCCAAGCGCGTTCGCGTCAACATCAAGGCGGAGACTGTCGCGCCGGGAGACCACATCACGGCCAATGCGCGCCTTCTGCCGCCGCCTGGTCCGGCGCGACCGGGCGGCTATGATTTCGGCCGCGACGCGTTCTTTCGCGGCATCGGCGCGGTCGGCAACATCCCCGGCAAGATCATGCTGACGCCGGCGCCGGGCCCGCCTCCGCCTGAACTCGCGAGAGCTGTGCTGATCGACCGTGCCCGCAACGCCCTGACCGCCCGCATCGCCAGCGTCGGCGGCGGGCAGGCCGGCGCGATGGCGGCGGCGCTGGTGACCGGCAAGCGCGGCCTGATCACGGAAACGACCAATGCCGACCTGCGTGCGGCGGGCATCTACCACGTCGTCTCGATCTCGGGCCTGCACATGGTGCTCGCCGCCGGCACGATCCTCTGGCTGGTGCGGGCGCTGCTGGCGCTCTCGCAGGCGCTGGCCTTGCATTGGCCGATCAAGAAGATTGCCGCCGTTGCCGCCATGATCGGAGCAACCGCCTATTGCGTCTTCTCCGGCTCCGATGTCGCAACCGTCAGGTCATTGATCATGACGCTGGTGATGCTCGGCGCAATCCTGATCGACCGCCCGGCGCTGAGCATGCGCAACCTTGCCTTGGCGGCCATCATCGTCTTGCTGCGCGAGCCCGACGCACTGCTCGGGCCGAGCTTCCAGATGTCATTCGGGGCGGTCGCGGCGCTCATCGCCTTTGCCGAGCGCTGGGACGAACGCAATCAGACCGCGCCGCCATCGCCGTGGCCCTGGCCGCTGCGCCCACTCTGGATCGCCGCCAGCGGCACCGTCATCACGACCTTGCTGGCGACGGCGGCGACGGCCCCGTTCGGCGCTTATCATTTCCAGACCTTCAATCCGTTCGGGCTGCTCGGCAATGCGCTCGCCTTGCCCTTCGTCTCGCTGTTCGTGATGCCGGCTGCGGTGTTCGGCGTGCTGGCCTACCCATTCGGCCTCGACTGGCCGGCCTGGTGGCTGATGGGGGCGGCATCCGAGGTCGTGCTGCGGCTGGCCCACTGGGTCGCGGCGATCGACCACTCGACGCTGATCATTCCCGCCTTTGGCGAGGCCGCGCTGGTCTGCCTTGCGATGACACTGCTCTGGCTGACGCTGTGGAGCACGAAGCTTCGGCTGCTCGCCATCGTGCCGCTGGTGATGGGCGTCACGGTCGCGGCCAAGCCGGACCGGCCGGATATCGTCATCGAACGCGACGGTTCCGGCCTCGTCGTGCGCGGACACGACGACCGTTTCATCCTGGCAGGCCGGCCAAGCAGCTTCGTGCTGCAACAATGGCTCACCGCCGATGGCGATGGGCGGCAGCCCACGGATGAGAGCCTGCGTAAGAATGCAGCATGCGATGCGCAAGGCTGTGTCATCACCGCCCGCAATGGTCGCCGGATCGCTTATGCGAAAGACCGGCTCGCCGTCATCGAAGATTGCCTGCGCGCCGATCTCGTCGTCACGCCGATACCCTGGTCGGCTCCTTGCGCAGCGAAGCTGGTCGACCGGATGGCCCTGAACCGCGACGGCGCGACCTCCCTCATCGGCAGTGCAGGCGGCTGGCGCGTGGTCCAGGCAGAACGGCAGGATGCCGATCGCCCTTGGATGCGCAAACGCGCGGCGACAGGCCCAAAGCCCGCGCAGCCGCCGCCTGCGCGGCAGCCGGAGAGGAGCGATACGGGTGAAGTGGCAGCCGAGCCCGACCGGCTTCAGTAGCGCCGCATCAGATTGACCAACCGGCCCTGGATCTTGACCCGATCGGGGCCGAGCACACGGGTTTCGTAAGCGGGGTTTGCGGCTTCAAGCGCGATCGATGAGCCACGTTTGCGCAGGCGCTTCAGCGTCGCCTCCTCGTCATCGATCAGCGCCACGATGATGTCGCCGGTATTGGCCGTGTCCTGCCGGCGGATGACCACGGTGTCGCCGTCGAGAATGCCGGCCTCGACCATCGAATCGCCGCGCACCTCAAGCGCGAAATGCTCGCCGGCACCGAGCATGTCCGCCGGCAGCGCCACAGTGTGGCTGCGGTTCTGGATCGCTGAGATCGGTGTGCCGGCGGCGATCCGCCCCATCACCGGGATTGCGATCGTGGCCCGCGCATCCTCTTCGGGACCAGGCGCCGGGCGCGCCTTGCCGAGGCCGCCGCTCTGGCCGAGGCCGCCTTGAACGATGGAGGGGCTGAAGGCGCGCGCGCGCCCTGTGGCGTGCCGACGCCGTCGGGAAGCTTGATCACCTCCAGCGCCCGGGCGCGATTGGGCAGCCGGCGAATGAAGCCGCGCTCCTCCAATGCCATGATCAGGCGATGAATGCCGGATTTCGAGCGGAGATCGAGCGCGTCCTTCATTTCGTCGAAGGAGGGCGGCACCCCGCTTTCACGCAGGCGTTCCTGGATGAAGCGGAGCAATTCGAATTGTTTGCGTGTCAGCATGGTCCCCGCCAGCGCCCGTGGCGCGCATTCGAAACAAATCACGAACATCATACACGTTCGTGTTGTGTTCCGCAAGCAAGCCTAGCGGAGGCGGATGATCCGGCAGGGCGCGCCTTGTTTTGCCGGCTCTGCAAAGGCCGGGCGAATGACCAGCGCCCGAGCGCGCGCCAGATTGCCCAGCATCGAGGAATCCTGCTTGGCGAAGGGTGTGGCGAGCCAGCCGGCCTCGACGTGCTGAAGATCGGCGCGCAGATAATCCTCGCGCTCATCATTAGCCGGCATATTGATTCCGAGAATCGCCGGCTCGCTGCGGTCGCGCGCGGGATCGGGCATGCCGAGCAGCGCCTCGAGCAAGGGTGCCACGAACAGATGCCCGCAGACGATCGACGAGACCGGGTTGCCGGGCAGGCCGACGGCGACCATGGCCCCGAGCCGTCCCATCATCATCGGCTTGCCCGGCCGCATCGCGATCTTCCAGAAGCCGAGCTCCATGCCCTGGCGCTTCAAGGCCTCCTGCACGAGGTCATGCGCTCCGACCGAGGCGCCGCCGAGCGTGATCAGCACGTCAGCGCCGGCTGCTCGCGCCCGCTCGATCTTGGCGGCGAGATCAGGGTGATTGTCGCGCGCAATGCCGAGATCGAACGCCGTTCCGCCGATCTCCTCGACGATCGCGGCCAGGGAATAGCTGTTCGAAGCGACGATCTGGTCGGGGCCGACCACTTCGCCCGGCAGGACGAGCTCGTCGCCTGTCGCCAGGATTGCGACCAGAGGCTTGCGCCGAACCGGCAGGGCAGGGTGCCTGGCTGCCGCCGCAAGGCCGAGCGCGGCACTGTCGAGCCGGCGCCCCGCCGGGAGGAGGACGTCGCCCTCCCGGAAGTCGAGCCCGGCAGGGCGAACGAAACGCCCCGGCTCGGCTCCTTCGCGAACGTGGATGACCGCGCCGCCGACACCGTCGGCATTCTCCTGGATCAGGATCGTATCGGCGCCGTCGGGCATCGGTGCGCCGGTGAAGATGCGAATTGCCTCGCCGGGGCCGACCGTCCCCGCAAAGGCGCGCCCGGCTGCCGATTCGCCGATGACACGCAGTTCGTTTGCCGGCGTAAGATCTGCGGCTCGGGCGGCGTAACCATCCATGGCCGAATTGGCGAAGGGCGGCTGTGTCCTGAGCGCGACGATGTCGGCGCCTAATATGCGCCCCGCGCAGGAGGCAAGCGGAACGATCTCGACGGGCGTGGGCCCGGGGACGCTGTCGAGCAGCGCCTGCAGTGCGACCTTGACCGGAGTCAGGCTCATGCCGGCTGCTCCACCTCGTAGACGCCGGATGTCCCGCCGGATTTGTGCATGAGCCGGATGCCCTCGATATGCATCGCGCGATCGACCGCCTTGACCATGTCGTAGACCGTGAGACAGGCGACGCTGACGGCGGTGAGCGCCTCCATCTCGACGCCGGTCTGGCCCTTCATCTTCACCTCGGCGCGTACGCGAACGCCGGGCAATGCCTCGTCGATCGCGAGATCGACGGCGATCTTGCTGATCAGCAGCGGGTGGCAAAGCGGAATCAGTTCATGCGTGCGCTTGGCCGCCATGATGCCGGCAAGCCTTGCGGTGCCGAGCACATCGCCCTTCTTCGCGTCGCCGCGCCGCACGATGTCGAGCGTGGCTGCCTGCATCACCACATTGCCCTCGGCTATGGCGATACGCGTCGTCTCGGCCTTGTCACCGACATCCACCATATGCGCCTGGCCTTGCGCATCAAGGTGGCTGAGGCCGGTCACGCCGCGGCCTCGTTGCCGGGCCGGGCGAGCAGAGTGCGCGTCGCCTGCGTCACATCTGCCTGGCGCATCAGGCTTTCGCCGACCAGGAAGGTGTCGACCCCGGCGCGCTGCAGCCTTGCGATATCGGCAGGGCTGAAGACGCCGCTCTCGCCGACGATGATCCGGTCATCGGGAATGCGCGGTGCCAGGCGTTCGGTGACGGCGAGGTCGACATGGAAGCTGCGCAGGTCGCGGTTGTTGATGCCGAGCAGGCGGCTGTCGATTGCCAGCGCGCGTTCGAGCTCGGCTTCGTCATGGACCTCGACGAGGACGTCCATGCCAAGGCCCTGCGCCGTGGCGTTGAGCTCGCGTGCCGTGGCGTCGTCGACACCAGCCATGATGATCAGGATGCAATCGGCGCCCCAGGCGCGCGCTTCGAACACCTGATAGGCGTCGTAGAGGAAGTCCTTGCGCAGCACCGGTAGGCCGGAGGCCTCGCGCGCTTGCGTCAGGAATTCCGGCTTACCCTGGAACGACGGAGCGTCGGTGAGCACGGAGAGGCAGGCCGCGCCGCCTTGCGCATAGGCTCGCCCCAGAGACGGCGGATCGAAATCCTCCCGGATCAGCCCTTTGGACGGGCTCGCCTTTTTGATTTCGGCGATCAAGGCCGGCTCGCCCGCGGCGTGCTTGGCTGTAAGCGCTGCGGCAAAGCCGCGTACCGGCGAGGCGGCCAGCGCCAGCCGCTCGATCTCGGCATGCGGGATCGCGGCCTTGGCGGCGGCGATCTCCTGGCGCTTATAGGCCTCGATCTTCGCGAGAATATCGGTCATCGCCGCCTCACGCGTTCGAACTGACGATCAGCGCATCGAGCCGGGCCTTGGCGCGACCGCTGTCTAGCGCGGCGAAAGCCTGCGCCAGCCCGTCGCGCAGATCACCCGCCTTGCCGGCGACGACGAGGGCCGCCGCCGCATTGAAGGCCGCGATATCGCGAAAGGCGGTTTTCTGCCCGTCGAGCACTGCGCGCAGCGCGGCCGCGTTCTGCTCCGGCTCGCCGCCGCGCAGATCCGCGGGCTTCGCCAGCGCAAGCCCGACATCGCCGGGGCTGATCGTGAAGCTCTCGATCTTGCCGCCATCGAGCGAGACGACCCGTGTCGGTCCGGTCGTGGTGATCTCGTCCAGACCGTCAGAGCCGTGCACGGCCCAGATCCGCTGCGAGCCGAGCGAGGCCAGAACCTTCACCATCGGCTCCAGCCAGGTCTCGGAAAAGGCGCCGACGAGCTGCCTGGTCACACCGGCGGGGTTAGAAAGCGGCCCGAGCAGGTTGAAGATCGTGCGGGTGCCGAGTTCGGTGCGCACCGGCGCGACATGGCGCATCGAGGCGTGGTGCGTCGGCGCGAACATGAAGCCGACGCCGGCCTCCTTGATGCAGCGCTCGGTTGCCGCCGCGTCGAGCCCGACCTTGACGCCGAGCGCCATCAGCACATCGGCCGCGCCCGAGCGGGAGGAAGCGGCGCGGTTGCCATGCTTGGCGACGGGAACGCCGCAGGCGGCCGTGATGATCGCAGCCAGCGTCGAGACATTGTAGGAGCCCGACGAATCGCCACCGGTGCCGACGATGTCGATGGCATCAGCCGGAGCCTGGACCCTTATCATTTTGCCGCGCATGGCGCTGACGGCGCCGGCAATCTCCTCGGTGGTCTCGCCGCGCACGCGCAGCGCCATCAGGAAGGCGGCGGCCTGGGCGTTGGTGACCTCGCCCGAGAGTATCGTGTCGAAGGCGTCTCGGGCCTCGTCGCGCGAGAGCGTGGCTCCGGTCGCGACCTTGGCGATGAAGGGTTTGAAGTCGTCCATGTGAACTCTGCGAAATCAGGCGGTCTGGGGCAGGGCGGCGGGCTGGTGCTGCTGCGACCATCGCTCGGAAATTTCGAGGAAATTGCGCAGGATCGTCGCGCCATGCTCGGAGGCGATGCTCTCAGGGTGGAACTGCACGCCCTGCACCGGAAATTCGCGATGCGACAGCGCCATGATCAATCCGTCATCGCTTTCCGCCTCGATATCGAGTGATGCAGGGCAGGTTTGACGGGAGACGACGAGCGAATGGTAGCGCGTCGCCTGGATCGGCCCGTTGATGCCACGGAACATGCCGCGCGATTGATGCCGGATCGCCGAGATCTTGCCGTGCATCGGCAGGGGGGCTCGCACGACATCGCCGCCGAAGACCTGGCCGATCGCCTGCAAGCCCAGGCAGACTCCGAAGATCGGCTTGATTCCGGCGCCCTCGCGCACGAGGTCGAGGCAGATGCCGGCCTCGTTGGGCGTGCAGGGGCCGGGCGACAGCACGATCGCGTCGTGATCGTCGGACAACGCCTCGGCGACCGTGACCGCATCGTTGCGGCGCACCACGACGTCAGCCCCCAGCCCACCGATCAGGTGGACGAGGTTCCAAGTGAAGCTGTCGTAGTTGTCGATCAGCAGGATGCGCATGGTTTCGAGCCGTGTTTTCGGGCGAAGGTCATGCACGGTCTAGGGCAGGGCGGTCAAGCGCATCGGTCATGGGCGCAGGCCGCGAGCCCCATATCGGTCCTATTGCCCGCGCCCGACCCGCGAGGCGAAGCGGATCGCCTCTTCCGCTGCCTTGAACAGGGCTTTCGCCTTGTTCACGCATTCGGCCTGCTCGGATGCCGGGTTGGAATCGTAGACGATGCCGGCGCCGGCCTGGACATGCATGCGCTCGTCCTTGACCACCGCCGTGCGCAGCACGATGCAGGTGTCCATCTCGCCATTGGCGCCGAAATAGCCGATGCAGCCGCCATAGGCGCCGCGCGCATCGCGCTCCAATTCGTCGATGATCTCCATCGCCCGGACCTTCGGCGCGCCCGAGACCGTGCCGGCGGGAAAGCCGGCGGACAGAGCGGCCAGCGCGTCATGCTGCGGGTCGATCGTACCCTCGACATTCGAGACGATGTGCATGACCTGGCTATAGCGCTCGATGAAGAAGGAATCGGTCACCTTCACCGAGCCGATCCGCGCGACCCGGCCGACATCGTTGCGGCCGAGATCGAGCAGCATCAGATGCTCGGCACGTTCCTTCGGATCGGCCAGCAATTCCTCGGCGAGTGCGTCGTCCTCAGCCACCGTCGCGCCGCGACGCCGCGTACCGGCGATCGGCCGGATGGTGACGGTATCGTCGCGCAGGCGGACCAGGATTTCGGGGCTGGAGCAGACGATCTGAAACTCGGCGAAGTCGAGATAGCACAGGAACGGCGCCGGATTGACCCGCCTTAGTGCCCGGTAGAGCGCGAACGGAGGCAGTTGGAAGGGCGCCTCGAAGCGCTGCGACAGCACGACCTGGAAGATGTCACCGGCGCGGATATAGTCCTGCGCGGTGGCGACCATGGCGTGGAAATCCGCCTCGCTGGTGTTCGAGACGATCGCCGGCTCCGGCAAATTGGCGATGTCGATGGCGGCATCGGCTGGCAACGGCCCTTCGAGCGCCATCACCACGGCCTCCAGCCGCTCCTGCGCCTGCTCATAGGCCACGCGGGCCGCGATACCGGGCTGAGCCCGTACCGGGGTCACGACGTGGATCTCGTCGCGCACCGAATCGAACACGACCATTAGCGTCGGGCGGAGCAGGATGGCGTCGGGAACGCCGGTGCCGGTCTCCTTGGCCTCAGGCAGGCGCTCCATCAGGCGCACCATGTCGTAACCGAGATAGCCGAACACGCCGGCGGCCATGGGCGGCAGTTTCTCGCCTTCCGCCCCTTCGCTGTCGGGGATCGCGCTCTCCTCCAGCAATGAGCGCAGGCTCTCGAAAGCCGGGCGCGGATCGGTGAGGAAGCTGTCGCCGAGCGCCGGCCGGCACAAAGCGGCCTCGCCGTGATGGCAGCGCCAGATCAGGTCCGGTTCGAGCCCGATCATCGAGTAGCGCCCGCGCACGGCTCCGCCTTCGACCGATTCGAGCAGGAAGGCCGGGCCCGTCGTCGCGTGCCGCAGCTTCAGGAAGGCGGCGACCGGCGTCTCGCAATCGCCGACCAGTACCTGTCTCAGCAATTGCGCCGTGCCGGCCTCGTAGCTTTGCGCAAAGCGTTCGAAAGGGGCTTGCATGGTCAATTCTGCGCGCCGCCGGTGGCATTGCGGAATGCGGCCTCGTTGACGCTGACGCCGAGCTCGGACTGCCGCTTGCCGACATATTGCGACAGGATGTCCTCGCTGATGCTCGAAGCGAGCAGGCGGGCGAAATTCTCCGCCTCCTGCGTCGTGCGGGCATAGGGCTGCACGGTCGCGCTATCGACCTTGAACAGCACGCGCGCGCCATCGGCAAGCGCCGCCGCACCGCTCTTGCCGACCGCGGTGCCGAAGATCAGGCTGACCACATTGGCCGGCAATTCGGGGCGTTGCTCTTGCCGGCCGAGATCGGCGGCCTTCTCGATCGTGAGCCCGGCGGTCGAAGCGGCCGCGTCGAAAGCCTCGCCCTTGTCGAGCTGTGCGACGAGTTCGCGCGTCTTGGTCGAGAGCTTGCTCGCAAGCTCGTCGGCGCGCCATTGCGCCTCGACCTGCGTCTTGACCTCGTCGAAGCCCTGCGCGCGGCCGGGATCGATCTTGGTCAGATCGAACCAGACATAGCCCGCATCGCGCGGCAACCGGATCGCCTCATTGTCGACGCCGATATCCGAGCGGAAGATCGCCTGCACGGTCGCGTCGCCTCCAGGCACGGCCGTCTCGGTCGTGCCATCGGGCTTGCGCAAGCTCGCATCGACGGGGCCGAGCGTGCGCAAGGGCAGTTTCAATTCGCTCGCGATCTCGGCCAGCGGCTTGGCGGCAGCGCGCTGATCCTCGATCTTGTCGTGCAAGTCGGTGATCAGGCTCGCGGCGCGACTGGTCGCGATCTCGCTGCGCAGCTCGGCCGCGACCTCCTCATAGGGACGCACGCGCTCAGGCGTGATCGCGGTCACGCGCAGCAGGACAGGGCCGAAGCCGCTCGTCACCGGAGCGCTGACCGCACCTTGCGCCAGCGCGAAGGCAGCGTCGCGTACGGCTGGATCGAAGACCTGGCTCTTGGTGAAGGTGCCGAGCGAGAGATCCTTCTCGGCGATGTTGCGCTGGGTCGCCACGGCCTCATAGGTCTCGCCACCCTCGATGCGGGCCTTGGCGGCCTGCGCCTCTTCCGGCGTCGGGAAGGCAATCTGCTGGATCGCGCGTGTCTCGGGCGAGCTGAAGCGCTGACCCTTGATCTGCTCGTAGCGCGCCTTGACGTCGCCCTCGCTGACCGAGGCCGGATCGGCAACCGTCTCGGCCGAGATCGAAAGCATGCTGGCGGTGCGGTATTCGGGCGCGCGGAAAGCGGCCTTGCGCTCGTCGAAGAAGGTCTTGAGCTGTGCCTCGGTGGGTGCGGCGATCTCACCTGCAGCGCTCACCGGCACGCGGGCGAAGGTGACGCTGCGCTTCTCGTTGCGCAGGCGGTGGCCGATCTCCTGCAGGGCCACGGGCGCGGCGACGGAGCCCACGACCATCTCGGCGAGCTGCTGGCGCAGGATCGTGGCGCGCTGCTCGCGGACATAGACCTGCTCGGTATAGCCGTTATTGCGCAGCAATTCGTTGAAGCGCGCCGGCGAGAAAGCGCCCGATGCGTCACGGAAGCTCGGATCGTCAAAGATCAGGTTGCGAATCGTCTCGTCGGATACGGCGAGCCGCATGCCCTGCGCCGTCTGGTCGAGCACCGCTTCCGTCACCAGCCGCGACAGCACCTGCCGGTCGAGTCCGATCGCGCGCGCCATATCGGGCGTGATCTGGCGGCGCTGCTGGCGGGTCAGCGTCTGGATCTCGTTCTGATAGGCCGTGCGCATCTGTTCGAGGCCGATCTCGACCTTGCCGACGCGAGCGACTTCATTGCGGCCATAGCCGCGGAAGATGTCGCCGATGCCCCAGATCGCAAAGGACAGGATCAGGAAGCCGAACGTTATGCTGATGATGAGCTTCCCGAGGAAACTCTGACCCGCCTTGCGGATGCCCTGCATCATCATTGAATTTAAGTCTTTCCTGTCCGGATGCGGCGCAAGCGGGCGCGCCGCCGGTTTTTGTCGGTGCCGCTTATAGGAACCGCTTGCGCAACTCGCAATCATTCCTGAGTCGATCGGCCGTTCCTGAGTCAGTCGACTCGGCGGTGTTGCCGGGCGATTGCGGCAGGGTTACAGCCGGCGCAGCATATTGGGAGGCGAGACGTGACACGCAACATCAGGCCGCTGGTGGCTGGCAATTGGAAGATGAACGGGCTGAAGGCCGATCTCGCCATCGCGGTCGAGGTCGCCAAGGGCTATGACGCCGCGCTGAAGGCGGCCGTCGATCTTGCGATCTGCCCGCCTGCGACCCTGCTCTATACCACGACTGCCTCATTGATCGGATCGCGCATCGCAACCGGCGGGCAGGATTGCAGCTCCAATGCCGGCGGCGCCTTCACCGGCGAGGTTTCGGCTGCGATGCTCGCCGATTCCGGCGCGAGCTTTGCCATTGTCGGCCATTCCGAGCGGCGCACGCTCCATGGCGAGACCAACGCCATCGTCAAGGCGAAGGCGCAAGCCGCGCGGGACGCCCTGCTGGTGCCGATCATCTGCGTCGGAGAGACCAAGGATGAGCGCGAGGCCGGCAAGGCGCTGGCGATCGTCAAGAAGCAGCTGCGCGGCTCGGTCCCGGAGGATTCGACGGCGGCTACTCTCGTCATCGCCTATGAGCCGGTCTGGGCGATCGGCACGGGCCTGACCCCGACGGCTGCCGACGTCGCTGAAATGCATCAGGCGATCCGCACGGAGCTCGGCCGGCTTCTCGGCAAGGGGGCAGCTGCCGGCGTTCGCCTGCTTTACGGCGGCTCGGTGAAGCCCTCGAACGCGGCGGAATTGATGAATGTCGCCCATGTCGATGGCGCGCTGGTCGGTGGCGCGAGCCTCAAGGCCGAAGACTTCCTGGCGATCGCGCGGGCCTGCTCCTGAGGCCGGGTGTCGCCAAGCGTGATTTGCCGGGTGGTGCGCTTCGTAGACGCGTGCTATGTGCGCCGCGACCTCTACAAGCCCGATACGGGCAGACGGGGCGGGGCGCTCTTGCGGCGGCCCGCTCCATACCCATTTTCGTGAGACCATGCAGAACGTTCTCATCGTCATCCATTTGATCATCGTGGTCGCACTCGTCGGCGTCGTCCTCCTGCAGCGCTCCGAAGGCGGCGGGCTAGGCATGGGCTCCGGCGGCGGCGGTGCCGGCGGCTTCATGACCGGCCGCGGCCAGGCCAACGCGCTGACCCGCGCTACCGCTATTCTGGCCGGCGCCTTCTTCCTGACCTCGATCGTGCTCGCGGTGATCGCGAATCGCAGCCGCGTGCAGCGTTCCATCATCGATGGCGCGCCCACGACGAGCGCGCCCGTCAACCCGGCCGGCCCGAGCGCCCCCAATGCCGGCGGCGTGCTCGACCAACTGCGGCAACTGCAAGGGCCGAGCGGCGGCTCGCAGCCGCCGACGCCTCCCGCGGCGCCGCAGCAATGACGACAGGGCAGGGGCCGGGAAACCGGCCCTTCTCTTTTGACAGGAAGTCGCCGGGAAACCGGCCCTTCTCTTTTGATGGGAAGTCGCCGGGAAACCGGCCACTCCCAACGAGCCTGATCCGGCTGCGCTGCTATAGTGGCCCTGATGGATCAGTCCCTATGGACAAAGGCAGCCTGGAGGGTCGCAGGACTCGTCAGGCTGTGGACAAGCGTGTGAAGCACAACGACCCTGCGCGGGCCCGCTTCGCGAATCGAAACCTTGGCGTTAAAGGTGACCTCCCATGACGCGGTATGTTTTCATCACCGGCGGCGTGGTGTCCTCGCTTGGCAAAGGCCTGGCGTCGGCGGCTCTCGCAGCTCTCCTTCAAGCGCGCGGCCACACGGTCCGCCTGCGCAAGCTCGATCCCTACCTCAATGTCGATCCGGGCACGATGAGCCCGTATCAGCATGGCGAGGTCTTCGTCACCGATGACGGGGCCGAGACGGATCTCGATCTCGGCCATTACGAGCGCTTCACCGGCCGGCCCTGCAATCGGGGTGACAACATCACCACCGGTCGCATCTACATGGACATCCTGACCAAGGAGCGCCGTGGCGATTATCTCGGCGCGACCATCCAGGTCGTTCCGCACGTCACCAATGCGATCAAGGAATTCATCCTCACCGGCAATGAGGGCTATGATTTCGTCCTGATGGAAGTCGGCGGCACGGTCGGCGACATCGAGAGCCTGCCCTTCCTGGAAGCGATCCGCCAGACCAGCCAGCAATTGCCGCGCGGCCAGTGCATCTTCATCCATCTGACGCTGCTGCCCTATATTCCAACCGCGGGCGAGCTGAAGACCAAGCCGACCCAGCATTCTGTCGCCGAATTGCGCTCGATCGGCATCCAGCCCGACATCCTGCTATGCCGCACCGACCGCGAGATTCCGCGTGAGGAGCGCCGCAAGCTCGCTCTGTTCTGCAATGTCCGCGAGACCGCCGTGATCGAGGCGAGGGACGTCGCTTCGATCTACGACGTGCCGTTGTCCTACCATGCGGAGGGGCTCGACAACGAGGTTCTGGCCGCCTTCGGCATGGATGCCAGCGTCGAACCCGACATCTCGAACTGGCAGCGTATCTCCGAGCGGGTGAAGAACCCCGAGGGCGAGGTCACCATCGCCATCGTCGGCAAATATACCGGCATGAAGGACGCCTATAAGTCCCTCATCGAGGCGCTGATGCATGGTGGCATCGCCAACCGGGTGAAGGTCAATCTCGACTGGATCGAATCGGAGGTCTTCGAGAAGGAAGATCCGACCCCATTCCTCGAACATGTCCACGGCATCCTTGTGCCCGGCGGCTTCGGCCATCGCGGTGCGGAGGGCAAGATCAAGGCTGCGACCTTCGCGAGGCAGCGCAAGGTGCCGTATTTCGGCATCTGCTTCGGCATGCAGATGGCCGTCATCGAAGCGGCCCGCTCGCTCGCCCATATCGAGAAGGCGAATTCCAGCGAGTTCGGACCGACGGAGGAGCCCGTCGTGGGCCTGATGACGGAATGGATGCGCGGCAATGAGCTCGAGCAGCGCGCGGCGGACGGCAATCTCGGCGGCACCATGCGGCTCGGCGCCTATGCCTCGATCCTCGATCCCGACACCAAGATCGCCAAGATCTATGGCGGGACCGAGATTTCCGAGCGTCATCGCCATCGCTACGAGGTCAATATGAGCTATCGCGAGCGGCTCGAGGCGCAAGGGCTGAAGTTCAGCGGCGTCTCGCCCGATGGGCTCCTGCCGGAAACGGTCGAATATCCCGACCATCCCTGGTTCATCGGCGTGCAGTATCACCCCGAACTGAAGTCGCGGCCCTTCGAGCCGCACCCGCTCTTCGCAAGCTTCGTCGAGGCCGCCGTGGTGCAAAGCCGCCTGGTCTGAGCCGGCGGCGACGCCTTAGAGCAGGACGCGAAAAAGTGGGCACCGGTTTTTCGCATCCTGCTCTCACTTTTTGATGAGAGACGGATTCAGATTTCAGACGGGATCACGAAGTGACCCCGTCTGAAATCATCCGGCTCTGGCGTCGCCGCGCAACTCACGTATAGTCACGGGACAGCTTATGGCGGCCCGGGGGCGAGCGGCATGGCGATCTCGATGGCGGGGCTCCCCGCCTTTCTGCTCTATTTCGCGCTTGGTTCCGCATTGATCGCGAGCTTTGCCGCGATCTATTTGCGGATCACGGCCCATGACGAGATCGCGCTGATTCGCGCCGGAAATCTTTCGGCCGCGGTCGCGCTGGGCGGCAATCTGACGGGGTTTGCGATTCCGCTGGAAAAGGCGATCGCGCAGGCGAGCAGCATCGCCGACTGCGTGCTCTGGGCCATTGCCGCGATGCTGATCCAGTTTGCGGTCTATGGGCTCACCCGCCTCATCATTCCCGAGCTTTCGCACAAGATCGAGGAGGATCGTCTCCCCTCGGCGGCGATGCTGGCCGTCATCGCCGTGATTTCCGGCACGCTGGCGGCCGCCAGCATGACCGTCTGAGAGGGCGGCGCGGTGAAACGCTCGACCCAGATCGGACTGGCGGCGGCGGGCGTGGTGCTGGTCGCGACCGTCTGGTCGTTCTCGGGCGACGACGATGACGACAGCCTCGTCTACAACACCCTGGCTGAATGCCGCGCGGGCGGGCAATTGAGCGCGAGCCAATGCGAGCAGCGCTTCAACGAGGCCTCCGTCAATCATTTGCGCGACGCCAGGAAATTCAGCAACACCAGCGCCTGCGAGACTGAATATGGCGTCGGCTCCTGCCAGAGCGCGAGCTGGAACGGGGCGCAGGTCGTCGTTCCAGCGCTTGCCGGGATCATGCTGGCGCGCAGCCTGGCCCAGGGCGGTGGCGCGGCGCAGCCCCTGCTACCGCCGACGCGCGACGCCTGCCCGCCGGGCTCCCAGGCACAGGAATGCCAGCAGGCGCGCGGCTATGGGAACAGCTCTAACAGTAGCGGCAGAAGTTATTACGGCGGCAGCTCATCACGCGCCTATTCAACGAGTTCAGGACAAGCACTCGTTGCGCGAAGCGGCGGCTCCAGCAGCGGCGTCAGCACGACCAGCGTCGCTTCGCGCGGCGGCTTTGGCTCGACCTCGCATTCCTTCAGCTCCTCCTCCTCCTCCTGAGATGCGTCGCGTCGTCCTCGAAGCGCGCGCGGATTGGCAGACCCAGGTCGAGCGCCTCGGCTTTGCCTTCCACACCATCGACGGCGCGACCTATTGGGATGAACGCGCGGCCTATGCCTTCACGCTGGAAGAGATCGAGCGCGATATCGAGGCGCCGACCGAGGCGATCGAGCAGCTCTGCTTCGCCTTCATCGAGAAGGCGATCGGCGATGACGCGGTCCTGACCCGGCTCGCCATTCCCGAAGCGCAATGGGCCTTCATCCGCGAGAGCTGGCAGAACGGCGAGCGCAATCTCTATGGCCGGCTCGACCTGGCCTATGACGGGCGAGGGCCGGCCAAGCTGCTCGAATACAATGCCGACACGCCGACCGCCCTGTTCGAATCGAGTGTCGTGCAATGGGATTGGCTCGAACAGGCGATGGCGAATGGCAGGCTGCCCGCCGGCTGCGACCAGTTCAATTCATTGCATGAGCGATTGATCGCCGCCTTTGCCGGGCTGCGTGCACCGTCACCCTATCGCTTGCATCTCGCTTGCGTGCAGGAGAGCGTCGAAGACAAGGGCACGGTCGATTACCTGCTCGATTGCGCCAAGCAGGCCGGGCTCGACGCCCGGTTCAGCTTCATCGAAGAGATCGGCCTGCTTACCGACGGCCGTTTCTGCGACGGTTCGAATGTGCCGATCGAGACCTTGTTCAAGCTCTACCCCTGGGAATGGCTCTTCCGCGAACGCTATGCCAGCGCGCTCGCTGGCTCGCGCTGCCAGTTCATCGAGCCGCCCTGGAAGGCGCTGCTCTCGAACAAGGGTTTGCTCGCTTGCCTCTGGGAGATGGAACCCGGCCATCCCAACCTGCTACCGGCCTTCTTCGAGGGCGATCCTCGCTGCGAAAGCCTGTCGCCGCGCCGGGTTCGCAAGCCGCTCTATTCGCGCGAGGGCGCCAATATCACCTTGCTGGAACGCGGCAAGGTGCTGGACAGCGATGACGGTCCCTATGGCGCCGAGGGCTTCATCCTGCAGGACGCCGCGACCAATTTGTTCCAGTCCGATGGAAACTACGCGGTGATCGGCTCCTGGCTCGTCGCCTCGCAGGCCTGCGGCCTCTGCATCCGCGAGGATGTAACGCCGATCACCAAGAACACCTCGCGCTTCCTGCCGCACTATATCGAGCCATAGCTGCATCGCGCCATGACCTGCGCCCGATGACCTGCTAGACAAGGGGCTGTCCGAGCCTCCTGCCTTGCGAGACATCGTCATGCCTGCTGCCACCACCCCTCGCGGCCTCGACCATCTCGTCATCGGCGTGCGCGATCTCGACGCTGCCGGCGCCGTCTATGAGAAGCTCGGCTTCCGGGTTGGAGCACGCAACAGCCATCCCTGGGGCACGCAGAATCGGATCGTCCAGTTTCCGGGCTCCTTCCTGGAGCTGATCACCATCGGCGATGCCGAATCGATTCCGGAACCGGTGCCGGGTCGCTTCTCCTTCGGGGCTTTCGTGCGCGATGCCCTGGAGCGCGGCGAGGGCATGTCGATGCTGGTTCTGGAAAGCCAGGACGCCAAGGCCGATAATCTCGCCTTCAAGGCCGCCGGCATCGGCGCCTTTGAGCCCTTCTTCTTCGAGCGGCAGGCGCGCCGCCCGAGCGGGGAGGAGGTACGCGTCGCCTTCTCGCTCGCCTTTGCCGATGATGCCGCCGCGCCTGAATGCGGCTTCTTCGTCTGCGAGCAGCACGAGCCGCAGAATTTCTGGAATCCGGCCTTCCAGCAGCATGAGAATGGCGCGACCGGGCTGTCCGCGGCGATCCTGGTGACGGACGAGCCCGAGCAGCACCGCGCCTTTCTCACCGCCTTCACCGGCGGGGCCGAGATCCTCGAGGGCAATGAGGATTACGTCCTGGACCTGCCGCGCGGTCGCATCGACGTGCTCGACGGCGAGGCCGCAAGCGCGATCTACCATGTCGAGCCGGACCCGACGCCGGCGCGCTTTCTCGGATTTTGTGTGTCGGTGTCGGATCTCGAAGCCGTCGCCGCGCGGCTGAGCGCAGCGGGCGTTCCTTTCGCACAGGGCGAAGAGCGCATTGTTGTGCCGGCGGCCGCGGCGCTGGGCTGTGTCATTGCCTTCGAGCAGGGTTGAAGCCATCCTGGCCCGGCGCAGGAGACGGGGCCATCCATGATAGCTGAAGCTTTGGCGAAACTTCCGGATTTCGCCCTGTTCTTCACCGGCTCGCTGGCGCTCGTGGGCCTCTATCTGCTGATCTATACGCTCGCGACCTCGCATAACGAGTTCGGCCTGATCCGTCAGAACAACCTTGCTGCCGCACTCTCGTTGGGTTTGAGCCTCATCGGCTTTGCGTTGCCCTTGTCGAGCGCCATCGTCCATTCCACGACGATCGTGGATCTGGCGGTCTGGGGCATCGTCGCCATCATCGTGCAACTGGTCGTCTATGCGCTGGTGCGGCTGGTGCTGCCCAACCTGTCGTCGCGGATCGCTTCGGGGGAGCTCGCCGCGGCGCTCTTCCTCGGAGCCGCCTCATTGGCGGCCGGCGTCATCAACGCCGCCGCGATGAGCTACTGATCGCGCAAAGCTACTGGATCGCGCAAGACGCCGCTTCAGGCCGGTGCGCGCTCTTTGGGCAGGGTCGCGAGCAGGCCGACGAGCGCCCGGTCGTGCAGCACCACCATACGTTCCTTGGGCTTCAGCCAGATCGCGGCATCCTCGATCGTCTCGGCATCGACGAGCTTGGCCTGCGCCACGGCGCGGTCGGGCTCGATCTCGCCGCGCCGGCGCGGCTGGCCTTCCGGCAGCATCATGTCATGGGCGTGGCGCAAAGCCGCGTCGGCATGAAGCGCCACGAGCCCGTCTGCCTCGTCGAAGCCAGCTTCAGCGAATTCAGCCTGCAGCGCGTTCGCCCGCAGCGCGATGGCTGGCGGGTCGCCTTCCTCCGGCGTCACCAGTAATTTGTGCCGCTTCAGCCAGAGGCCCAGCCCCAATTGTCCCGACGCCCAGGACAGGGGAATCGCCAGCACGAGGCCGACGATCGTCGGCGACATCCAGGCAAACAGCGATGTCGCGATCATGAAGGCTGAGATGCCGGCGACGACCCCGAGCACCGTGTGGGTCCGATGCCGGCGGATGATGTCCTTCAGCGGGATCGAACCGTCGTCGCGCCGCTGCGGATTCCAGCCGGTGTCGCGCCCGAGCAGGATCTGGAAGACCGAGCCGGACTGGATCAGCATCATGATCGGCGCGAAGAAGGCGGAGAACAGGATCTCGAGCAAGGCCGAGAAGATCAGCCTGATCGCGCCGCCGCCGGCGCGCCGGAGCTTGCCGTTGACCAGGGTCAGGATCAGCCCGAAGCCCTTCGGCGCGAGCAGGATCGCCATGGTCAGCGCGAACAGGTTCAAGGCGCGCTCGGGGTCGAAGCGCGGCCAGACCGGGAAGAGCGTGAACTCCTGCGTGAAATATTCCGGCCGCGCGTAATTGACCTGCAGCACGATCAAAATACCCACGACCAGCTGCATCAACCAGAAGGGCGAGGCGAGATAGCCCATGATGCCGGTGGCGAAATGCTGGCGCGTCGACCAGACGAAACCCTTCGCCCCGATGATGCGCGAATGCTGCAGATTGCCCTGGCACCAGCGTCGGTCGCGCACCGAGATGTCGATCAGCGAGGGCGGGCTTTCCTCATAGGATCCCGTCAGGTCGGGCAGCATATAGACCGACCAGCCGGCACGGCGCATCAGCGCCGCCTCGACGAAGTCGTGGCTCAGCACATGGCCGCCGAAGGGCGGCTTGCCCTTCAGGTCAGGCAGGCCGCAATGATCGGCAAAGGCTTTCGTGCGGATGATCGCGTTATGGCCCCAGTAGTTGCCGTCGCGGCCCGACCACATGGCGAGCCCGGTCGCGATGACGGGGCCATAGACGCGGGCCGCGAATTGCTGGAGCCGCGCGAAGAAGGTGTTGCGGTTGATGATCAGCGGCAGCGACTGGATGATACCGGAATCGGGATCTGCCTCCATCGCCGCTGCAAGCCGGACGATGCAGGTGCCGGTCATCAGGCTGTCGGCGTCGAGCACGACCATATGCTCGTAATACCCGCCCCAGCGCGTGACGAAATCGGCGATGTTGCCGGCCTTGCGGTGGTGGTTCTTCGGACGATGCCGGTAATAGACGCGGGCTTCGGGACCGAGCTTTTCGCGCAGTGCCAGGAAGGCGCGTTCCTCGGCGATCCAGACATCGGCATTGGTCGTGTCGGAGACGATGAAATAATCGAAATGCGCGCCAAGGCCCGTCGCCTCGACGGATTCCTTGATTGCGGCGAGCGCAGCGAAGGTCCGCGCCGTCGATTCATTGTAGATCGGCATCACCACGACGGTGCGGTGCTGCAGCGTCTCGACCCGGCCTGTGCGTCCGCTTCCGACCAGAAGTCCGAAGAAACCCAGCAATGCGCTGGTGAAGGCGAGCGCGATCCATGAGAAATTGACCGTGAACAGCACGAGCAAGACGTACTGCAGCGAGGTCGTGCGGCTCACCGACACGACATTGTACATTTCCCAGGCGCCATAGGCGGTCAGCACCATGCCACCGCCGAAGACGAATAATCGTTTCAGCCAGGGCGTCGTCCAGAGCTTCGGCAAGGCGGGCTTGCGCCGGTCGGACGCCTTCCAGCTTCGAAAGGATTGCACCGGCATGAGCAGCCGGTTCTCGGGCGGTGTCGCTGGCTCGGCGCTGACCGCATAGCGTCGCGCTTCAGTCCCAGCGGCCGTATCCGGCCGCGCTGCGGTCACCACGTCCATCGATTCAACCAGGTTTCCGAGACCGGCTGACCGCCGGACTGCAAGACGAGCCTGAGCTCGCTCAAATTCTCCGTGCCGGGATCGACCTCGAAGCCGACGCGCATCAGCTTGCGCTCTGGATAGGGCCAGATCCGGACATTCTGGATCGTGCCCGGCGTCGCAGTGATGTTGGCGCGGGTGGAAGCGACCACCGCGGCATCGGCCAGGCGGTCGCCGGTGAAGTCGACGATGAAGCGGCGGCGGCGGGCTTGCGAGCCGCGTCCTTGCCGCACGCGCCCCGAGACCGCCAGCGCCGGCCGCTCCGGCGGCTGCCAGCACCAGGCCTGCCGATAGGCCAGTGTCGTCTCGCTGCCCGGTGCCAGCACCTGGCGCGGTCGCCAATAGAGGATGACGTTCTTGTTCACATCGGAATCGCTGGGGATCTCGATGAGCTGCACCGAACCCGCGCCCCATTCGCCGAGCGGCTCGACCCAGACGCTCGGCCTCAATTCGAAACGCTGGTCGTCATCCTGGAACGCAGCAGGATCGCGCTCGCGCTCAACCAGGCCGAAACCGCGCGGGTTGGAGTCCATGAAGGACGAAACCTGCAAGGTCGCCGGATTGTTCACGGGGCGGTAGATCCATTCGCCATTGCCCGTCAGCATCTGCACCCCGGACACCTCATGCACGGAGGGGCGCAGATCGTCGAAGCTGCGCCGGCTCTGCGGGCCCGAGAGGAAGGTGCCCATCGTGCAGCCCAGGCCGACATGGTCCAGCGCCTGCCGTGCGAACAGCGTCATCTCGACATCGATCAGGGTGACGTCGCCAGGCCGCAACGTCATCCGCACCGCGCCGGTGAGGCTTTCCGAATCGAGCAATGCGTGGATGACGAGCGAGCCGGAAGCGGGGCTCGGCCGCTCGATCCAGAAGGCGCGGAAGAACGGAATCTCCTCACCGCGCGTCTCGCCCGGCCGCAGGATCAGCGCCCGCGCCGTCGAGCCATAATTCTGTCCGCGCGCCAGCGAACGAAAGAAGGTCGCGCCCTGGAAGATCGCAACCTCATAGGGCCGTTCCAGCCCGGTCGCGATCCGCATTCCGGAGAATTGCAGGTCGACATTCGCCGGCGGCGGGGTGACGCGGCCATAGTCGAACTTGCCGCGGTCGAAGGCGACGCGGCGCACGATCTCGTCCTCGACCGTGAACAGGCTGACCGGGCTGGAGAAGACGTAGCCGCGATGCAGCGGCTCGATGGTGAAGCCGCGATTCTCTCCGGCCCAGATCAGGCCGCCGGGTTGCGCCCTGATTCCCGAATACTGATCGAAGGGCAGGGTGGTATAACCGTCCGGCAGATCGGTCGCGACGATCGGCACCAACGGGCGGCGCGCCAGTTGCCGCGCGGTCTCGACGACCAGGGCTGGGTCGAATTTCTGGCCCTCGGCGATCACGGACTGAACGAGCGCCGCCCAGCTGCTTTGCGCAGCCGCCGGCGTCGCGCTGATCAGTGGCGCGGAGGCCAGGCCGATCGCCGCGCCTTCCAGAAACTGCCGACGATTCAAGGATTTCGACATGATATCCAACATAGACGGGCGACGCCCTCGCCCTCTCGCGCTTCTAGAGCATTTCCCGGCGATCTGAAAAGCGTTTGCGTCCGGAAAATGCAGATGGTCGCGTTCCTAGAGACTGTTTCTTACGTCGCCGTATACAATGCCGCCGTCTACCGACCGGGTGCGCCGCAACGGCAGCTTTCGGAAGCGACTTTGGCAAATGCCGGCAGGATCGGCTATCCACGGCGTTCGCAACACCACCATGCGCCAGATCGCCAGCGACGACCCGGGAAGTGGCCGGCAGGGTTTGCCGTTGGGGCGCCAAGGGAAACGATAATCATGACCAAAATGCAGTCCGGCCGGTCCTGTCTCGCCATCATTCTCGCGGCTGGCGAGGGCACGCGCATGAAATCGCGGCGGCCGAAGGTGCTGCACGAGATCGGTGGCCGCTCGCTATTGGCTCATGCGCTCGCTGCTGTGGCGGAGGCCGGAGCCGATACGGTCGTGGTCGTGATCGGCCCCGACCGGCCCGATGTCGCAAGCGAGGTCCGCGCGCTGCTGCCCTCGGCTGCGATCGCGATCCAGGCCGAGCGGCGCGGCACGGCACATGCCGTGCTCGCGGCGCGCGAGGCGCTGTCGGGCAAGCATGACGACATCCTGGTCGCCTTCGCGGATACGCCTCTCATCCGGCCGCAGACTTTGCTCGGCCTCCGCAAGGCGCTGGCTGAGGGCGCGAGCGTCGCTGCGCTTGGCTTCGAGGCGCAAGATCCGGCTGGCTACGGGCGGTTCGTGTCCAGGGACGGCGAACTCGTGGCCATCGTCGAGCATAAGGACGCAACCGAGGCGCAACGCGCGATCCGCTTGTGCAATGCCGGGCTGATGGCACTCGACGGCCGGCAGGCGCTATCAATCCTGGAGGCGATCGGGAGCGCTAATGCGCAAGGCGAGTTCTACCTGACCGATGCCGTTAGCGTTGCGCGCGAACGAGGGCTGAAGGCGGTCGCGCTGCAGGCCGCCGAGAGCGAGGTGCAAGGCGTCAACGATCGCGCGCAGCTTGCTGCCGCGGAAGCTGAATTCCAAAAACGCAAGCGACTGGAGGCGATGAAGCAGGGTGCTACCCTGATCGCGCCTGAGACGGTGTTCTTCAGCTTCGACACGGAGTTGGGGCAAGATGTTCTGGTCGAGCCCAATGTCGTCTTCGGCCCGGGCGTCACCGTCGCTGACGGCGCAGTCATCCACGCCTTTTCGCATCTGGAGGGGGCGGAAGTCGGCCCTGGCGCGACGGTCGGCCCCTATGGCCGCCTGCGTCCGGGAGCAAAGCTCGGGGCCAATGCCAAGGTCGGCAATTTCGTGGAGATCAAGGCTGCCGATATCGGCGAAGGCGCCAAGGTCAGCCATCTCACCTATATCGGCGATGCCAGTGTCGGCGCCGATGCCAATATCGGCGCCGGCACCATCACCTGCAACTATGACGGCTTCTTCAAGTACAGGACGTTGATCGGAGCCGGCGCCTTCGTCGGCTCCAATTCCGCACTGGTCGCGCCGGTGACGATCGGCGACCGGGCGATCATCGGCTCGGGCTCGGTGATCACGAAGGATGTTCCAGCCGATGCGCTGGCTATCGGCCGCGGCCGTCAGATCGAGCGTGAAGGTTGGGCGAAGACATTCCGCGACAAGGCCGTGGCGAAGAAGTCCGCAGCCAAGAAAACGCCGGAATAAACCTTAAAAACGGCTTTCCCTGCAAGCCGCCGTTCATAGTTCTACATTTAGAGTGATTGGGCATGTTCGCCGTTGCCCGCTATGCGGTGTGCCAACGGTAACGTCTGAAGAGGTTTTGGCATGTGCGGCATCGTGGGCATTCTGGGCAAGGAAGCGGTCGCGCCGCAGGTCGTCGAGGCGCTGCGGCGGCTCGAATATCGCGGCTATGACTCGGCTGGCGTCGCGACGCTGGAAAACGGCCTGCTCGCCCGCCGCCGTGCCGAAGGCAAGCTCAAGAACCTCGAGATCAGGCTCTCGAACGAGCCGCTCGAAGGTCTGATCGGCATCGGCCACACCCGCTGGGCCACCCATGGCAAGCCCAACGAGACCAACGCCCATCCCCACGCGACCGAAAAACTCGCGGTCGTCCATAACGGCATCATCGAGAATTTCCGCGAGCTCAAGGTCGAGCTCGAGGCCGACGGCTACGTCTTCAAGACGCAAACCGACACCGAGATCGTTGCCCAATTGGTCACGCGCGAGCTCGATCGCGGCAAGAAGCCCGTCGCGGCAATCGCGCATTGCCTGCCGCGTTTGCGCGGGGCCTTCGCGCTGGCCTTCCTGTTCCAGGGTGAGGAAGACCTGCTGATCGGCGCGCGCAACGGGCCGCCATTGGCTGTCGGCGTCGGTGACGGCGAGATGTACCTGGGCTCGGATGCCGTCGCACTGGCGCCCTTCACCAATCTCATCGCTTATCTGGAGGAGGGCGATTGGGTCGTCCTCAACCGCAAGGGCGCGACCTTCTACGACAAGGCGAATGTCCAGGTCGAACGGCGCGCACGTCGCGTCGCCGCCGGCAGCATGCTGGTCGACAAGGGCAATCATCGCCACTTCATGGCGAAGGAAATTCACGAGCAGCCCGAGGTCGTCGCTCACACGCTGACGCAATATCTCGACATGGCGGCCGGCACGCTGAGGCAGCCTTTCGAGCCCAGCGTGGAATGGAAAGACCTGTCCCGACTCTCCATTTCCGCCTGCGGCACGGCCTATTACGCCGGACTCACGGCGAAATACTGGTTCGAGCGGCTGGCGCGCCTGCCGGTCGAGATCGATGTCGCCTCCGAGTTCCGCTACCGCGAGGCACCGATGCCCGAGAACGGGCTCGCGCTCTTCATCTCGCAATCGGGCGAGACCGCCGACACGCTGGCCTGCCTGAAATATGCCAAGCAGGAGCGCCAGACGATCCTGTCGGTCGTGAACATGCCGACTTCGACCATTGCCCGCGAGAGCGATGCGGTTGCTCCCACGCTCGCCGGCCCCGAGATCGGCGTTGCCTCGACCAAGGCCTTCACCTGCCAATTGACCGCGCTTGCATGCCTGGCGCTTGCAGCCGCGCGCGCGCGGGGCACGCTCTCGGCGGAGGACGAGATCCGCCATGTCCAGCATCTGATCGCACTGCCCGGCCTGCTGGCGAAGGCGCTCGAGCTCGAACCCGAGATCGAAAGGCTCGCCCGCGAGCTCTCCAAGGCGAGCGACGTGCTCTATCTCGGCCGCGGCACGAGTTTCCCGCTGGCGCTCGAGGGCGCGCTGAAGCTGAAGGAAATCAGCTATATCCACGCCGAAGGTTACGCGGCGGGCGAGCTCAAGCACGGTCCGATCGCATTGATCGACGAAGACATGCCGGTCATCGTCGTCGCGCCCCATGACGCGCTCTTCGAGAAGACCGCGTCGAACATGCAGGAGGTCGCGGCGCGTGGCGGGCGGATCATCCTGATCACCGACGCCAGGGGCGCGGCCGAATGCGGAATCACCCCCGAGACGACGATCATCATGCCGGAGATGGACCCGCTCTTCGCGCCGATTGTCTACGCGCTGCCGATCCAGATGATCGCCTACCAGACCGCCGTCTTCATGGGTAAGGACGTCGATCAGCCGCGCAATCTGGCGAAGTCCGTCACGGTGGAGTGACGGCTGTTCGCGAGCCGGCTTCGGCCGGCTCGCGGCGAACTGACATCAAACGGCAATATGCCGGGGCGAGCTTGTTCGCCGGGCTGCGCCACGGTCGTTGAATTCTGCCGGGTCCTTGAATTCTGCTGGGAGCGTTGGCACGTCTGTCGCATGGTGGCCGGCCAATGGCGGCTGAACGCCCGACTGACCGGAACCTTCGCATGACCGCCGGCCCGCCCGATCCCCGCCTCATCATCCAGACCGACCTGTTGCGCCCAAAGGCCGGCACGCGGCTGCGGCGCTATTTCCTGACCGGGCTCGTCATCGCGGCTCCTCTGGCGATCACGGCCTCCGTGACCTGGTGGTTCATCACCCTGATCGACGGGCTGGTGAAGCCGCTGATCCCGAACTCCTATCTGCCTGATTCCTATCTGCCGTTTCCGATTCCCGGCCTTGGCATCATCATCGGCTTGATCGGACTGACGCTGCTCGGCTTCCTCACCGCCAACCTGGTCGGCCGCACCTTGATCGAGGCGGGCGAGGCGCTGCTCAATCGCATGCCGGTGGTGCGTAGCCTCTACAAGGGCGTGAAGCAGGTCTTCGAGACCATCTTCTCGCAATCGGGCACCTCGTTCCGAAAAGTCGGGATGGTGCAGTTCCCGCAGCCGGGCATGTGGTCGATCGTCTTCATCGCGCAGGAAGCCGCGCCCGAGATCGCCGAAAAACTGCCCGATGGAAATGAGCAGATCGGCGTTTTCCTGCCCTGCACGCCGAACCCGACGACGGGCTTCTTCTTCTACCTGCCGCGCAAGGAGGTCGTCGAACTGACGATCTCCGTCGAGGATGGCGCCAAGCTGATCATGTCGGCGGGGCTGATCCAGCCGGGGGAGGCCGCGCCGAAGCTGATGCCGGGCACGGATAGCGGCAAATAGCTCACCGCTTCAGCACCAGCCATGACAGGCCCCACAAAGCGGCGGCACACTGGCCCGAACAGCCGGGGTGCACTTGATCGGGATTGCTACCCCGCGCGCAACAGCCTGATCGCGACGTCGCGCTCGAACAGGTAGAGCAATGTCCTCACAGCCTCGCCACGCGGGCCCTCGAGATGCGGATCGCGCTCGATCAGCAGGCGGGCATCGTCGCGCGCGGCGGCGAGCAGATCGCCATCCGTTTCCGGTCGCGCGACCTGCCAGTCCGGCGAGCCCGACTGTTTTGTGCCCAGCATCTCGCCTTCGCCGCGCAGCCTCAGATCCTCCTCGGCGATACGAAAGCCGTCCTCGGTTTCGCGCATGATGGTCAGCCGTGCTTCGGCCACCGGCCCCAGAGGCCCCTTGTAGAGCAAGAGGCAGGTCGAGGCGGCCGAGCCGCGCCCGATGCGCCCACGCAATTGGTGAAGCTGCGCCAGACCGAAGCGTTCGGCATGTTCGATCACCATCACGCTGGCATTGGGCACATCGACACCGACCTCGATCACCGTGGTCGAGATCAGGATGCGCGTTTGGCCCGCCACGAAAGCCGACATCGCCGCATCCTTGTCGCGCCCCGGCATCTGGCCGTGCAGCAGCCCGACCTGGTCGCCGAAGAACTCACGCAGAGCATCGAAACGCTCCTGCGCGGCGGCGACATCGAGCGTGTCGGATTCCTGCACCAAGGGGCAGACCCAATAAACCTGGGCGCCGGCCTCGACCGCGCGCCCGACCGCGCCGACGACCTCGTCATAGCGGTCGAGCGAGATCGCCTTGGTCGCGATCGGCTTTCGCCCCGCCGGCTTCTCGGCCAGCACGGAAATATCCATGTCTCCGAACCAGGTCAGCGACAGGGTGCGCGGGATCGGCGTCGCCGTCATCACCAGGATATCGACCGCTTCGCCCTTGGAACCGAGCAGCAGGCGCTGATGCACGCCGAAGCGATGCTGCTCATCGACGATGGCAAGCGCGAGATCGCGAAAGGCGACCCCCTCCTGGAACAGTGCATGGGTGCCGACCGCGATCGCGATCTCGCCATTCGCCAGCCCCTCAAGCACGCGGGCCCGGCCCGGGCCCTTTTCGCGCCCGGTCAGCAATGCGAGCTTGAGGCCTGCGGCTTGCGCGAGCGGCGCCAATCGCTCGGCATGCTGGCGCGCCAGGATTTCGGTCGGGGCCATCAGCACGGATTGCCGCCCGGCCTCGGCGGCGGCGGCCATCGCCATCAAGGCGACGACCGTCTTGCCCGAGCCGACATCGCCCTGCAGCAATCGCAGCATGCGTTCGGGCTTTTCCATGTCGTCATGGATGTCTGTGAGGGCCTGCCGCTGGCCCTGCGTCAGCGTGAAGGGCAGGGCGCCCTCGATCCGCCGCCGCAACACACCATCCCCAGTGGTCGCCCGCCCGGCCAGCTTCTTCTGCTGCCGTCGCACCAGAGCAAGCGCGATCTGGCTCGCCAGCAATTCGTCATAGGCGACGCGACGACGCGCGATCGTGTCGCCCTCGATCGCCTTGAGATCGGGCGGATGATGCAAGGCCTGCATCGCCTCGAAGAAGGGCGGAAACCCGCTCTTCGCCAGGAAGCCCGGGTCCTGCCATTCCGCCAGATCCGGGCATTTTTCTGCAGCCGCGCCTGCTATCCGCGTCATCACCCGCGCACTGAGGCCTTCGGTCAGTCCGTAGACCGGTTCGATCGCCGGCAATGTCGAAGCAACTTTGGGGTCGAGGATGCGGTCGGGATGCACCATCTGGCGCATGCCGTCCCAGAGCTCCAGCTTGCCGGAGATGAGCCGATAGGCACCGATCGGCAGGGTCTGCAGGAGATGGCGCACATCGGCATGGAAGAACACCAGCGTCACGTCGCCGGTCTCGTCCTCGACGATGATGCGATAGGGCGCCTTCGCCTTGGTGGGCGGTGCGGGGCGATGCTCGGTCACCTGCGCGTTGAAGGTCGCGACATCGCCGATCGGCGCATCGGCGATCGAAGGGCTCGGCCGGCGGTCGATCGCACCGGTCGGCAAGCGAAACAGCAGGTCGATGACGCGTGCGGGGCGCGTCTCGTCGCCGAGGAGCTTGTCCAGCAGCTTGCCGAGCTTGGGGCCGACGCCCGGCAGCGTCGTCACCGGGGCGAATAGCGGGTCGAGAAGGGATGGGCGCAAGCGGCTACTCGGGACATGTCAGGAGTGCGAAGATCTTCGGCGTTCTGCCGCTGACTTCGCCGGGTCGCAACGCTATATAGCGCGCGACGGCAGGCTCCGCGACGGGGCCGGCCCGATCGTCATTGCACCGTTCCAGATTTCTTGCCCGATTTCTTGCCCGAGGTTTTCACATGAGTGGCTCGACGAGGACCAGCGCCGATCTCGACCCGCGCCGGCGAAAGATCCTGTTTCGCGCCTGGCATCGCGGCATGCGCGAGACCGATCTGATCATGGGCCGCTTCGCCGACGCCGAGATCGACAAGCTGAGCGACGCCGAACTCGATCTGTTCGAGCAATTGATCGAAGTGCTCGACCGCGACCTGCTGTCATGGATCACGGGCGAAGCCGAGGTTCCCGCGAATTACGACACCGAGGTGTTCCGGCGGCTGAAGGCGTTCCATCACCACGGCAAGCCGATTCATGTGTGAGACGATGAGGCGCGCGCCCGCGCCCTCGTCCTGGTCGGGCTTGACCCGACCATCTCTGAAACCAGTGGTCCGTTGCCCCGAGATTCTCGGGACAAGCCCGAGAATGACGCTTTCCATATGAGCATCCCGCCTCCCGCCCAACTCGCCAAACTCCAGAGCGATCGCATTCTCGATGCGCTGAATCGTGGCGACAAGCCGACGCTCGCCAGCGTTCCCGATGGATTCGACGCCGTCATCCTGGCCGATCTCGTACGCGCCCGGGCGAAGAAGGCCGAAGGCGCAGCCCTGCTCGTCTTCATCGCCCGTGACGGCCAGCGCCTGCAGGTGCTTGAGAACGCCTTGCAATTCGTTGCGCCCGATCTCGAGGTGATGTCCTTCCCGGCCTGGGATTGTCAGCCCTATGATCGCGTCTCGCCGGCCCCCTCGATCGTCGCGCATCGCATGACGACGCTGTCGCGGCTCGCCAAGACGAAGTCCGGCGACAAGCCGCGCCTGCTGCTGACCACCGTCAATGCGGCGCTCCAGCGTGTGCCGGCCTTCAGCAAGGTGGCCTCCGAGAGCTTTTCGGCCGCGCCGGGCAACATGGTCGATACCGAGCAGCTCGCGCGCTGGCTCGACATGAACGGCTACTTGCGCACCTCGACCGTGCGCGAGACCGGCGAGTTCGCCGTGCGCGGCGGCATCGTCGATCTCTTCCCGCCGGGCATGCCCGCGCCGATCCGGCTCGATTTCTTTGGCGATACGCTGGAATCGATCCGCACCTTCGATCCCGAGACACAGCGCACCACCGGGCAATTGCGCGGGCTCGACCTCGTGCCGATGTCCGAGGCGCAGATGACCAGCGAAAGCATCAAGCGCTTTCGCCAGAGCTACATCACGACCTTCGGCACGCCTGGCCGCGACGACACGCTCTATGAGGCGGTCAGCGAGGGCCGTCGCCCGGCCGGGCTCGAGCATTGGCTGCCGCTGCTGGCGGACAAGCTCGACACGCTCTTCGCCTATCTGCCCGATGTGCCGCTGGTGCTCGACGCCCAGGCCGAGGACGCCGTCGGCGAGCGCATCAGCCTGATCAAGGACTATTACGACGCCCGCAAGGCGGCGATGGACCAGCCGAGCGCCGGCGGCGCGCCCTATAAGCCGCTGCTGCCGAACGCGCTCTATCTCTCGCCGTCGGAATGGCGCGGTATCGCCGACCAGGCGGGTGTCGCCGCGTTGACGCCGTTCCAGTTGCCCGACAGCGACGGCAAGCTGATCGTCGATCTCGGCGCGCGTCAGGGCCGCAGCTTCGCCGCCGAACGCGCCGACAATGCCGGCAGCGTGTTCGATGCAGCCGTCGCCCATGTGAAGGCGCTGCAGGCCGATGGCCGCCGCGTCATCCTAGCCGCCTGGTCGGAAGGCTCGCGCGAGCGCCTGGCGCATGTGCTGGCTGATCACGGCCTGAAGACCGTGCAGATGACGGGTTCGCTGCGCGCCGCCTTCGATCTCAAGCCCGGCACGACGGCGCTGGCTGTCTGGGGCTTCGAGACCGGTTTCGAGGCCGGCAAGCTCGCGGTCATCGGCGAGCAGGACATCCTGGGCGACCGCCTCGTGCGCCCGCGCAAGAAGACGCGCCGGCCGCAGGATTTCATCGCCGAACTGTCATCGCTCAGCCCCGGCGATCTCGTCGTCCATGTCGATCACGGCATCGGCCGCTTCATTGGCCTGCGCACGATCACGGCGGTGGGCGCGCCGCATGACTGCCTCGAAATCCACTATGCGGCAGATTCGAAGCTCTTCCTGCCGGTCGAAAACATCGAATTGCTCTCGCGCTACGGCTCGGAGGACACCGATGTTCCGCTCGACCGTCTCGGCGGTGGCGGCTGGCAGGCGCGCAAGGCCAAGCTGAAGCAGCGCATCCGCGAGATGGCGGGCAAGCTGATCGCGATCGCAGCCGCCCGCGCACTCAAGGAAGCCCCGCGCCTGGTCCCACAGGAAGGGCTCTATGACGAGTTCTGCGCCCGCTTCCCGTTCGAGGAGACCGAGGACCAGCAGGCCACGATCGATGCCGTGCTCGACGATATGGCAGCGGGGAGGCCGATGGACCGGCTGGTCTGCGGCGATGTCGGCTTCGGCAAGACAGAGGTCGCGCTGCGGGCCGCTTTTGCCTGCGCGCTGAATGGCAAGCAGGTCGCGGTCGTGGTCCCCACCACGCTGCTGGCGCGCCAGCACTACCGCAATTTCGCCGAGCGCTTCAAAGGGCTGCCGGTCCATGTCGGCCAGGCCTCGCGCTTCGTGGCCGCGGCCGATCTCAAGGCGGTGAAGGCCGGCATCAAGGACGGCACGATGGATATCGTCGTCGGCACCCATGCGCTGCTGGGAAAGGCGATCGAGTTCAAGGATCTCGGCCTTGTCATCGTCGATGAGGAGCAGCATTTCGGCGTCAACCATAAGGAGCGGCTGAAGGAGTTCCGCGCCGAGGTCCATATGCTGACCCTGACGGCGACGCCGATCCCGCGTACGCTTCAGCTCGCGATGACCGGCGTGCGCGAGCTCTCGATCATCGCGACGCCGCCGGTCGACCGGCTTGCGGTGCGCACGTTCGTGACACCTTTCGACCCGCTGATCGTGCGCGAGGCGCTGTTGCGCGAGCGCTATCGCGGCGGGCGCAGCTTCTATGTCGTGCCGCGCATCGAGGACATTTCCGACGTCAAGGATTTCCTGGACAAGCAGGTGCCCGAGGCCAAGGTCGGCATCGCCCATGGTCAGATGGCGGCAGGCCAGCTCGAGGACGTCATGACGGCCTTCTATGAGGGCCAGTACGACGTGCTGCTCTCGACTACGATCGTCGAATCGGGCCTCGATATTCCCAATGCCAACACGCTCATCGTCCACCGCGCCGACATGTTTGGCCTCGCCCAGCTTTATCAGCTCAGGGGGCGTGTCGGCCGCTCGAAGATCCGTGCCTATGCGCTCTTCACCATGCCGGCCAACCGCAAGCTGACCGAGCAGGCCGAGCGCCGCCTCAAGGTCCTGCAGTCGTTGGACACGCTGGGCGCAGGCTTCCAGCTCGCCAGCCATGATCTCGATATTCGCGGCGCCGGCAATTTGCTCGGCGACGAGCAGTCGGGCCATATCAAGGAAGTCGGCTACGAACTCTACCAGCAGATGCTGGAGGAGGCGGTCGCGGCACTGAAGTCCGGTGTCGATTTCGAGAGCGACGCACAATGGTCGCCGACGATCCAGATCGGCGCGCCGGTGATGATCCCCGAGCATTACGTCACCGACCTGACGCTCAGGCTCACGCTCTACAAGCGGCTCTCGACGCTGGACGACGATGGCGACATCCAGTCCTTCGGCGCGGAATTGGTCGATCGCTTCGGCCCGCTGCCGGACGAGGTGCAGCAGCTTCTGGAAATCGTCGCGATCAAGGCCCTGTGCAAACGCGCCAATGTCGAGAAGGTCGAAGCCGGCCCCAAGGGCATCATCGTCGCCTTCCGCGACAATGAGTTCGCCAATCCCGAGGGCCTCGTGGGCTATGTCGCCAAGATTGGCACATTGGCGAAGGTCCGCCCCGACATGCGCGTGGTCTTCATCGACGATTTCGAGACGGCGGAAGCGCGCCTCAAGGGTACGCGCCGCCTGCTGACGGACCTGGCCCGGATTGCCGAGCGCAAGAAGGCGGCTTGAAAGGCGGCTTGACGATCAGCGCCTGCTGACGTCGATCTCCGCCGCCGAGCGGACATCGATGTCGACGATGGCGAGGTCGGGCCGGTCGAGCGCCGGCAAGGCGCGCCCGTCTCCTGGACGGTGTACCAGGACGACACTCGCCAGCGAGGGATCGGCGGCCAGCCGTGAGCGTGCCAGCGCGGGCTCCATCGCGCCCGGCAGGACGAGATGCACATTGCGTCCACCCGCGACGCAGGCCTGCAGGTCGCCGAGGCTGAACAGGCCGAGCGGCAGCAATTCGACGCCGGTCAGCAGCGCCATGCCTGGCCCGCTCGCCAAAGCGACGAGGTCGCCGCCAACGAGCGTGGTCACGATCCGCGACGAGGCCAACGGCTTCAGCAGGCGCGATATCTCCAACGACTTGCCGAGCACGTCGCGCTCGGAAACCATCAAGGGCCCCGCCAGGCTCAGGGCATCGACGACCTGAAGAGCCGGACGCCCGCTTTGTTCGGGCAGCGGATGCAGGCCGGCGCTCGCCATCAGCGCATCGAGAGGCGCAACGCCGTCCGGGACATCCTGCCCGAAACCGCCCACGAAGCGCGTGCCGAAGGCCCGGACAGCGAGATTGCGCAGCACGATCAGCGGCCGCAGCGGCCCGACACGGCCGACGCCGAGCGCCATCACTGCGTTGGACGCCTCGATCAGCCCCAGCAATTCAAGCTCGTTGCCGTGCAATGGCAGCATCAGCGGCGACAGGCCCGCGCGCAGGCTGGCGAGAATGGCGACGATCGCCTCGGGACCGAGCGGCGCCAGGATCGCGACGGTCGCGCCCGGCTGCGCATGATTGACGGCGAGCAATCGTGCGAGTTGGTCGACGCGCTCCTCGAGCTGCAAGAAGCTCAGCGAGGTCGGGATCGTGTCGCTCCAGCCCCGGCGTCCCGGCGGGTCGCGCAGCGCCGCCTCATATCCCCGGCTGCGGGTCAGGGCTTTCAGCAGCGTGTCGAGGTCGAGCCCGTCGAGCAGGGCGGAAGCGGCATCGTCCTGTTCTGCCCGCATCGGTTGGCCTTCAGTTGGCTGGCGCCGACGACGCCGGGCGGCGCGCCAGAGCTTCGGTGGCGAGGAAATAGGCCGGCTTGCGTGTTGGCAGGGTGACATCGCGTGAATGCGCCAGCCATGTCTCGGGCAGGTAATACAGCGGCACGACGTAGAAGCCCGAGAGCAGCGCCCGATCGAGCACGCGCACGGCGGCGACGAAATCCTCGCGTTCGCGCGCCGCCAGAATCGCCTGCAGGGCGACATCGACGGCCGGCGATTTCACGCCGGCATAATTCAGCGCGCCCTTGCGGTCGGCATTGACTGAGCCCCAGCGGCCAACCTGTTCGTTGCCGGGCGAGGCGGAGGCCGGCCATGTCCACTGGATCATGTCGAAATCGAAGGCCGACAGCCTGCGCCAGTACTGCACATCGTCGATCAGCCTGACGCTGACCCCGACGCCTAGACGCCCGAGCGAAGCGGCATAGTTCAGCGCGAGCCGCTCCTGCGGCCGGTTGGTGACGGTGATCTCGAAGGCGAGGGGCTCCGCCGTCCTGGTATTGCGCAGAACCCCATCATGAAGCTCGTATCCCGCGGTCTGCAGCAGATCGAGCGCCTTGCGGGCCTGTTCGCGGTCGCGACCTGAGCCGTCGGTTGCAGCCGGCACCCAGCTCCCGGCGAGAATATCGTCGCGCACGCTGCCCGGAAATGCGGCCAGCAAGGCTTTCTCCCGCGCATCGGCGGGGACACCGAGCGCCGACAACTCCGAATCGGAGAAGAAGCTGCCGGCACGGCGATAGACGCCGTGGAACAGGTTGCGGTTGACCCATTCGAAATCGAACATGATGCCGAGCGCTTCGCGGACGCGGACATCGGCGAAGGCTGGCCGGCGTGTGTTGAAGACGAGTCCGGTCATGCCCTTGGGGGCCTGGAAGCGCAGCGCCTCTCGCACGATGCGGCCATCGCGCACGGCAGGCACGTCATAGCCAGTCATCCAGCGTGTCGGATCGGGTTCGAGCCGGATGTCGTAGAGGCCTGCCTTGAAGGCCTCGAACAAGGCGTTGGCGTCACGATAGAAATCGTAACGGATCTCGTCGGCATTGAAGAAGCCGCGCGTCAGCGGGTGGTCCTCGGCCCAGAAATCCTTGCGGCGCTTCAGCGTCAGCGCCTCGCCGGGCCTGACCTCGCTGACGAGATAGGGACCTGAGCCGAGCGCCGGTTTGAAGCTGGTTTCGCCGAAAGTGTCCGCGTTGGTGGCGTGCCTGGCGAAGATCGGCATCGCGCCGATCACCAATGGCAATTCGCGGTTCGAGCCGTCGCCGAGCTCGAACACGACATAGCGCGGCGAGGGCGCTTCCGCCTTCGTCACGCGGCCGAGGCTGGAGCGGTGGAACGGCTTGCCCTTGATCTTCAGCATCTCGAAGGTGAACAGCACATCGTCGGCAGTGACCGGCGTCCCGTCGGAGAAGCGCGCTCTTTCGTCGATCTGGAAGGCGAGCCGGGTCCGCGCCTCGTTGAGCTCGACGCGGGATGCGAGCAGGCCATAAGCGGTGAAGGGCTCGTCGGCTGAGCGGTAGAGCAGGCTCTGCTGGACGTAGCGCGGCACGGCGTCGGGCGCGACGCCGAGCACGACCAGCGGATTCAGGCTGTCGAACGTGCCCTGCAAACCAAAGACGATGCGTCCGCCCTTGGGGGCGTCAGGGTCGGCATAGGGCAGATGACTGAAGTCCGGCGGCAGGGCCGGCTCGCCATGCATCGCGATGGCGTGGGCGGAGGAGGGTGATTCGGCACGCGAATCCACGCCCATTGCCAGAATGAGCGTCAATGCAGAGAAGATTGCTTTGGCCGCAGTGCGCAATGCTGAGTGGCCCATGCGAGGCGAAGACATCGTCAAACCTGATTCCCGTGCATGAGGATAACACGGCAACTTCGCAGTCACGCAGCTATTCGGGCTGGAATCCTGTAACGGAACTCGCTAAAGGCGACGCTAGGTGTCATGCAAACGCCTCAATCACCCCTGATGTGCTCGGCTTGCGGTGGCTGGCGCTGATATGCGATTGGGCTGTCGATGGTGGCGCGCGCGGCTTGCGAAGTCGTGGTCCCGAATTCGCAGATTAAGGAATGACAGATGTCAGCTTCGTTTAGCTTGTCCTCGCGCGTTCTGGGCGTCGCCCTCAGCGCAGCGCTGGGCCTTAGCCCCGTAGCCGCCTTTGCCCAGGCACCGCGCCCCGCGCAGCGCCCGGCGCAGCCAGCCCAGCCGGCTCAGCAGCCCGCCGCTCCCCAGGGCGGACAGGCCGCGGCCGGCCCGACCGTCGTTCAGGTCAAGCCCGAGCCCTCGCAGACCAATTGGACCAAGGTCTGCGGCAAGGACCAGGCTGCCAACAAGGAAATCTGCTACACCACGCGCGATTTCGTCTCCGACCAGGGCCAGCCGGTGCTCGCGGTCGCCGTCTATGACGTCAAGGGCGATCCCAACAAGATCGTGCGCTTCCTGATGCCGCTCGGCCTGCTGCTGCAGCCCGGCATCCGCTTCGGCGTCGATACCGCGCAGCCCACCCCGGGCCGCTATGCGATCTGCTTCCCGAACGGCTGCTTCGCCGAGGCGCAGGTCAAGGACGACTTCATCAACGCGATGAAGAAGGGCACCAATCTCAGCATCAGCGTCCAGAACCAGGGTGCGCGCGAGGTCTCCTTCTCCATTCCGCTCTCCGATTTCGCCAAGGGTTTCGACGGTGCGCCGATCGATCCCAAGGTGCTCGAGGACCAGCAGAAGGCCCTGCAGGACGAGTTGGCCAAGCGTCAGGAAGAATTGCGCCAGCGTCTTGGCGGCAGCGGCGCCAACGCCACTCCGGGCGTCCCGGGAGCTGCGCCTGCCGTGCCGGGTGGGCTTTCGGCCCCGGGCGCCGCGCCGGCTCCGGGAGCTGCTCCCAAGCCCTGATAGTCCCGAGCCCTGTTGGGCGGAAGACGACGTCACAAGGAAAAGGCCGGTCCCAGGAGGGACCGGCCTTTTTCATGACCACATCGATGCGGGCTTCTATGCGTCGCGGGTTGGGTTCAGTTCAATCCGGCGCGATCGATCTGGTATTGCCCCTTGCGATCGCGGCGGAAAAATTCCTTGGCTTGCGGGTGGCGGATCGGACGCCCCGACTCGTCGATCACGAGGTTCTGCTCCGAGACATAGGCGACGTATTCCGTCTCCTCGTTCTCGGCGAAGAGGTGGTAGAAGGGCTGGTCCTTCGACGGGCGCAGATTCTCCGGGATCGCCAGCCACCATTCGTCGGAGTTGGCGAAAACGGGGTCGACGTCGAAGATCACGCCACGGAACGGATAGACGCGGTGCTTGACCACTTGTCCGATCCTGAATTTCGCCGAACGTGCTTGCATCGTAGGCTTTGGTCCATGCTGGGGCGGGTAGGCGGAAGAGGCGCCCGGCCAAAATATTGTCAGGCGCTTGCTTGAGGATTGCGTCGCAAATACGTCAAAATCAACAAGTTCCCACTGAATTCAGTAATTATAAGCCATAACGTTCCGCAAGTGCCGGGTCGCGTCCAGCGACTTGTTTCGCCAGATCGACGATGACCTTGGCCTGTTTCCAGGTCGCGTCGTCCTGCATCTTGCCGTCGATCATCACAGCGCCGGAGCCATTCGGCATCGCCTCCAGGATGCGCTTGGCAAAGGCGACCTCGGCGGGATCGGGGCTGAAGACGCGTTTGGCGATTTCGATCTGCGAGGGATGCAATGTCCAGGCGCCCGAGCAGCCGAGCAGGAAAGCGTTGCGAAACTGAGCCTCGCAGGCGGCCGTATCGGCGAAGTCGCCGAAGGGACCGTAGAATGGCTTGATGCCGGCCGCCGCGCAGGCATCGACCATCTTGGCGAGCGTGTAATGCCAGAGATCCTGCTGGGCGACGGCGCGCGCGGCGCCATCCGTCGTGGGATCCGCGATGACCTTGTATTCCGGATGGCCTCCGCCGACGCGCGTCGTCTTCATCGCGCGCGAAGCCGCGAGATCGGCCGGCCCCAGGCTCATCCCATGCATGCGCGGGGAGGCGGTTGCGATCGTATCGACATTCTTCACACCCTCGGCGGTCTCGAGGATGGCGTGGATCATGATCGGCTTGGGCAGGTTGTGCCGGGCCTCGAATTGGGCCAGCAGCTGGTCGACATAATGGATGTCCCATGGCCCCTCGACCTTGGGCACCATCACGACATCGAGCTTGCCGCCGATCTCCGCCATGATCGCGGTGATATCGTCGAGGAACCAGGGCGAGTTCAGCGCGTTCACCCGCGTCCACAGCCCGGTCTTGCCGAAATCGACGGCTTTGCCCATCGCGATGAAGCCGTTGCGCGCCGCCTGCTTCGCCTCGACGGGAATGGCGTCCTCCAGGTTGCCGAGCACGATATCGACCTGGCCCGCGAGCTCACCGACCTTGGCACGCACCTTCTCGAGATGCGGCGGCACGAAATGGATCATCCGTTCCAATTTCAGCGGGAGCTCGCGGAACGGCTCCGGCGCGCCGATGGCGAGCGGACGGAAGAACTGGCGCGGCGTCTTGACGGTCATGGCGAGGCTCCATGGTGCAATGCAGCGACTGTGCCGAAGGTCGCCAATCCCGTCCATCGTCCATTATGTGTGCAGGGTAAGGTGGAGATTTATTTCCTGGGAATTATTACCTAATACGTTTAGTGGGTCTAAATTCCCAGGAATAATACCCTTGCCCGGCGGTGGCTGACTGGCGGCACGGCGCAAACGCGCTTGCTCCCATGCATGAAGCGACTAAACGGCAGGCAACGCCGTCATTTCGGCCAAGCGCGGGCCGCTGTGCCCGTCTCAGGTAGCTCTCATCCGCATGGCCGACCTCGCCGGTATCTTCAATCTCGTCGCGCCCTTTTTCGGGTTGATCCTGCTTGGCTTCGTCATCGGGCGTTACAAGCGATTGCCGGAGGCGGGGCTCGCTTGGCTGCAGTTCTTCCTGATCTATGTCGCGCTGCCGCCTTTGTTCTACCGGCTGATCGCCGACAAGCCGCTGAGCGAGCTCAGCAATTGGCGCTTCGTCATCGCCACGACGCTGTCGACCTTCTGCGCCTTCGCGCTGTCTTTCGCGATCGGGATGAAATTCACCCGCCGCGACATACCCCAGTCGGTGATGCAGGGCGTCGCCGGCTCCTACTCCAATATCGGCTATATGGGCCCGCCATTGATCCTGGCCGCGCTCGGCCCGGCATCGAGCGCGCCGCTGGTGCTGGTCTTTGTCTTCGACAGCATTCTTTTGTTCTCGCTGGTCCCTTTCCTGATGGCGATCGCCGGTGTCGAGAAGAAGAGCCTGCTCGCCACCACGGGCGAGATCGTCTGGAAGGTGCTGACCCACCCCTTCAACCTTGCCACGGCGGCGGGGGTGATCGCGGCCTTCACCCATCTCGAATTGCCGACGGCGATCGACAAGATGACGCTCTGGCTCTCCCAGGCGGCCGCGCCCTGCGCGCTCTTCCTGCTCGGCGTTACGGTGGCGTTGCGGCCGATGAAGGCGATGCCCGGCGAGGTGCCGCTGCTGGTGCTGATCAAGCTCGTGCTGCATCCGCTGCTGGTCTGGGTGCTGCTCTCGGCCATTGCCGATGTGCCCGACCAGTGGATCTTCACCGCCATCATCATGGCCGCGCTGCCGCCGGCGCTGAACATCTTCGTGATCTCGACGCAGTACAAGGTCGGCGTCGAACGCGCCTCGGCCTGCATCCTGGTCGGTACCATCGTCTCGATGGGCACGTTGACGGGCTTCCTGTGGCTGGTGAAGACGGGCAGGATGGTCGCCGACCTGTTCCCCTGAGCGCGTGGCCAAGCCAGCGCCGAAGCGAGGCGCCGATGCTGCCGCTGGACGACCTGCTGGTTCTGGATTTCTCGACGCTGCTACCGGGGCCGCTGGCGAGCCTGTTCCTGTCCGAGGCAGGCGCGCAGGTGATCAAGATCGAGCGCCCGGGCGGCGAGGACATGCGCCGCTTTCCGCCGCGCTTCGGCGAGACCTCCGCCCCCTTCGCCGTGCTCAACCGCGGCAAGGCGAGCCTCGAAATCGACCTCAAGGCGGCGGATGCGCTGGCGCAACTGACGCCGCTGATCACGCGCGCCGATATCCTGATCGAGCAGTTCCGGCCCGGCGTGATGGAGCGGCTCGGTTTCGGCTTCGAGGCGTTGAAGGGGCTCAATCCACGCCTGATCTATTGCTCGATCAGTGGCTTCGGCCAGACCGGCCCGCGCGCGCAGGAAGCCGGCCACGACATCAATTACCAGGCTATCGGCGGGCTGCTCAGCCAGTCGCTGAAGCGCGGCGCGCCCGCGCCATTGCCGCCCGCGCTCGTCGCCGATATCGGCGGCGGCACGATGCCGGCCGTGCTCAATATCCTGCTCGCCTTGCGCCAGCGCGAGCGCAGCGGCGAGGGCTGCCATCTCGACATCGCCATGTCGGACGCGATGCCGGCCTTCGCCTGGTACGGCATGGCGCAAGGCCAGGCGGCCGGACGCTATCCCGCCGGCGGGGAGGGTCTCCTGACCGGGGCAAGCCCGCGCTATGGGCTCTATGCCACTCAGGACGGCTGGTTTCTCGCGGTCGGCGCTCTGGAGCCGAAATTCTGGGACGGCTTCTGCGAGGCGGTCGCTCTTGAAGAGCGCTTGCGCGACGACAGAGCCGATCCGGCCGCCACGAAAGCCGCCATCGAAGCGATTATCGCATCCGCCCCCGCAGCGCATTGGCGCGATCTGCTGGAGCCGCTCGATTGTTGCTGCACGGTCGTGCGCACGCTGGAGGAGGCCGTCACGGACCCGCATCTGACCGCGCGCGGCCTGCTTGATGCACAGGCCGAGGAACCGGGCGGACGGCGCCTCGTGTCGACGCCGCTGCCGCTCGCGCCGGTCTTTCGCAATCGGGCCCAGGCTTTGCGCAAGGTTGCCGCTAGCGGCGCGGAAACGGATGAACTGTTGAAGCCCACGGGGTAGCGCGCTTCAGCGGGCAGTCCCGCCCGCCAGCCCCTGCCGCATGACGAATCGGCGCAACGGGCCGATCCGCGACAGCGCCAGAAGCCCGGCACCGCGCAACAGATCGGCCGGCAGCAGATCGGTCAGCAGCGTGCGATTCAGCGCATCGACCGCGCCGGTGCGCAAGCGCACATCGCTCTGGCGCGCCCGGTCATAGGCCGCCATCACGACATCGTCGCCCGGATCGTCCGAGCCGAGCAGCGCCTCGCGCAAGGCCATCACATCGCGCAGGCCGAGATTGAGGCCCTGTGCACCGATCGGCGGAAACACATGCGCGGCCTCGCCGACCAGCGCCATGCGGCTGGCTGCGAACCGCTCGACCGAAAGCCCGCCCATCGGAACGCGCCCGCGCGGGCCGGCAAGGCTCATCGCGCCGAGCAGCGAATGCGTCTGCGTCTCGACCCGGCGGGCGAAGCCGGCATCATCCAGCGCGGTGACCGCCTCTGCCTCGGCAGGGTCGAGCATCCAGACCAGCGATGAGCGTCGGCCGGGCAGGGGCACCAGCGTGCAGGGTCCCTTGCGGGTGTGGAACTCGGTCGAAGTCTCGTTGTGGTCGCGGCGGTGATTGAGGATCGCCGTCAGCGCGGCCTGCGGATAGCGCCAGTCGCGCGCGGCAATGCCCGCGGCGGCGCGCACCCGCGATTGGCGACCATCGGCCCCGACGACGAGGCGGGCGCGCAACGGCGAAAAGCCCTCGCCGGTGAGCGTCACGCCATCCCGATCCGGGACGATCGCCGAGACCAGGCTTTCGACCAGCCGGATGCCGCCATGCCGGCGCGCCGCGCTCCCCAATGCCGCCACAAGCTCGGCGTTCTCGACGTTCCAGCCGAAAGCTTCGAGCCCAGCCTCGGAGGCCCGGAATTCGACCGGCGGCTGGCGGAACAGGCTGCCGGTGTCGTCGACGAGCCGCATCACTTCCAGCGGAGCGGCCTTGCCGGTGAGCGCATCGGTCAGCCCAAGCTCGGCGAGGAGCCGCCAGGAGCCGTCGAGCAGGGCCACGGTGCGCCCGTCGCGCGCCGCGGTGAGGGGGCCGAGCACCGCGACGCGCCGCCCGTCCTTGGCCAGCGCGAGCGCGGCAGTGAGACCGACGGCCCCGGCGCCGACGATCGCGACATCGACATCGTGATCTTCAGAAGAACTCATGCTGTGTCGCTAGCTGAAGCGGGCGGACTTGGCCATCGGCCGCCGCGTCGCAGCTCAGGCGTTTGCGACCGTGAGGCCGGCCGGAGCATCGGCCTTCAACCTGTCGGAGCCATAGCCTTCATGTAGTGCCGAAACGAGCTTGGGAGCGAACTGCGTGAGGATATCGGCATCGCCGCTACGGACCATCGGCTCGGTCATGTCACGCGCCCGCCCCGTATGTGTAAGTTTCGCGAGGCCGACTCGGCGTCCCACGCCGGTCCCCCGCGCAGTCCAGCCGTTGCACGGGACGGATGCAAGTCCCTATGGTCTCCTGACCAAGTCAGGGAGTTGAATTCATGGTCAAGGCCATCCGCGTTCACAAGGTCGGCGGCCCCGAAGTGCTGCAATGGGACGATATCACGCTGCCCCAGCCGGGGCCGGGCGAGGTGCTGGTCAGGAACCGCGCCATCGGCCTGAACTTCATCGACACTTATTTCCGCACGGGCCTCTACGCCGTCCCGCAACTGCCCTTCGTGCCCGGCAATGAGGGAGCAGGCGAGGTTCTGGCGGTCGGTCCCAATGTCACCGAGTTCAAGCTTGGCGACCGCGTCGCCTATGTCGCGACGCTCGGTTCCTATGCCGAGGAGCGCATCGTCGCGGTTAATTCGGTCGTGGCGCTGCCGGATGCCGTCTCCTATGAAGCCGCCGCCAGCATGATGCTGAAGGGCATGACGGCGGAATACCTGCTCCACCGCACCTATAAGGTGAAGTCGGGTGATACCGTGCTCGTCCATGCCGCGGCCGGCGGCACCGGGCTGATCCTGTGCCAATGGGCCAAGGCGCTGGGCGCAACCGTGATCGGTACGGTCGGCTCGACGGAGAAGGCCGCGCTCGCCAAGGCGCATGGCGCCGACCACACCATCCTCTACCGCGAGGAGAACTTCCCGGCCCGCGTCAAGGAGATAACCGGCGGCAAGCTCTGCGCGGTGGTCTATGACGGCGTCGGCAAGGACACCTTCCTGCCCTCGCTCGATTGCCTGAGCCCCTTCGGCGTGCTGGCGAGCTTCGGCAACGCGTCTGGTGCTGTCGAGCCCTTTAATCTCGGCCTGCTCGGGCCGAAGGGCTCGCTCTACGTCACCCGGCCGACGCTCTTCACCCATATCGCCAAGCGCGAGACCATGATCGAGATGGCGGCCAATCTGTTTGGAGCCGTCGCGTCTGGCGCCGTCACCGTGCCGGTCAACGCGACCTTCGCGCTGCAGGACGCTGCCAATGCCCATCGCGCGCTTGAAAGCCGCGGCACCACCGGCTCGACCGTCCTGATCCCCTGACGCGAGCTTTGAAGCCGGTTCGAAAAAATCGAACCGGCTTTGAACCCGCCTGGCCCGGCCTGCGACCAATGAGGGTCAGCACATGCTGATCCTCATTCGGGAGACAGGTCATGAACCGGACCATTCGTTTCGCGGGGCTCGTCTTGGCTTCGCTCACCATCTCGACCGTCGCCATGGCCCAGCAGGGTGGCGGCGGAGGCCGTGGCGGCGACGGCGGCGGCAGCAATGGTGGCAACGGAGGAGGTGGCGATCCCTCGATCCTGCAGCTGCTGCGCGAGGATCACGCCAAGGCCCGCCTGACCCGTGCGGTCGAGTTGCGTCGCACTGGCACGGGCTGCCTCACCCATGTCTGTAACGAACCGCCGCCGCAGCGTCAGCGGCCCGTGCAGCAGGTCGCGGACACCAGCAATGCCTGCGCCGGCGGTGAGGTCTTCGCGGTGCGCGGCCGGGGCGGACAGATCATCCGCCATTTCTGCGAATATCCGTGAAAGTCTCAGAGCGTTTTCGAGCGAAGTGGACACCGGTTCGCGTGAAGAAAACGCGTCAAAACAAAGGTCTAGAGCAATTTTCGATCCAATTGGATCGAAAATTGCTCTAGACCGCGACGCCGTGCAAGTCATAGGCGTCGGCCCGCTCGATCTTCACCGTGACGATGTCGCCGGCCCGAAGCGGCCGGCGGCTCGCGACATAGACATTGCCGTCGATCTCGGGCGCGTCCCATTTCGAGCGGCCCTTGGCGACGGTCGGGCCGACCTCGTCGATGATGACGGAAATGCGCTTGCCGACGCGGTTCTTGACGATGCGCTTGCTGATCTCGGCCTGCGCCTTCATGAAGCGGTGCCAGCGCGCCTCTTTTTCCTCTTCCGGGACCAGAGCGAGGCCCAGATCATTGGCCGGCGCGCCCTTCACAGGCTCATATTTAAAGCAGCCGACGCGCTCGAGCTTGGCTTCCTTCAGCCAATCGAGCAGGAACTGCACATCCTCCTCCGTCTCGCCGGGGAAGCCGACGATGAAGGTCGAGCGGATGGCGAGATCCGGGCAGATCTCGCGCCATTTGCGCAGGCGGTCGAGCGTCCGGTCCTGGTGAGCGGGCCGCTTCATCGCCTTGAGAACATTGGGGGAAGCGTGCTGGAAGGGGATGTCGAGATAAGGCAGGATCAACCCTTCCTGCATCAGGGGAATGACCTCGTCGACATGCGGATACGGATAGACGTAATGCATCCGCACCCAGATGCCCATCTGGCCTAATTCGCGGGCGAGCTCGAAGAAGCGCGTGCGCACCTCGCGATCCTGCCACATCGATGGGGCGTATTTGATGTCGAGGCCATAGGCGCTGGTGTCCTGCGAGATCACCAGCAGTTCCTTGACGCCGGCCTTGACCAGCTTCTCGGCCTCGCGCAACACCTCGCCGATCGGCCGCGAGACCAGATCGCCGCGCAGCTTGGGGATGATGCAGAAGCTGCAGCGGTTGTTGCAGCCCTCCGAAATCTTCAGATAGGCGTAATGGCGCGGCGTCAACTTGATGCCCTGGTCCGGGACAAGGTCGACGAAGGGGTCGTGCCGTGGCGGTACCGCCTGGTGCACGGCCGAGACGACGCTCTCATAGGCCTGAGGGCCGGTGATCGCGAGTACGTTCGGGAAGGCATCGCGGATCTGCTCGGGCTCGGCGCCCATGCAGCCGGTGACGATGACCTTGCCGTTTTCCGACATCGCCGCCCCGATTGCCTCCAGCGATTCCGCCTTGGCACTGTCGAGGAAGCCGCAGGTGTTGACGATGACGAGATCGGCGCCTGCGTGCGACTTGCTGAGCTCATAGCCCTCCGAGCGCAGCGAGGTGATGATCCGCTCGGAATCGACCAGGGCCTTGGGGCAGCCCAGCGAAACGAAAGAGATTTTCGGCGCGACGGCGTTCATCGGCAGGCGACTCGACAATTCTGAAAGGAAGCGGCGCGGCATGGCTCGCACACGGCGCTTCCTTTGAACCGTTTCAGTCTGTTTGGCAAATCCGGCAGGTTATGCCGCTGCTTCCGTCGAAACCGGCCGCTCCGAATCCTGCGTCCAGTCGGTCATCGAGCCATCATAGAGCGCGACCTCCTCCCGGCCGAGCACCTCGGACATCACGAACCAGTTCAGCGCCGCCGTGTGGCCGGTGTTGCAATAGGAGATCGCCGGCCCGTTCGGGACGCCGGCAAACAGCGCGGACAGATCGCCGACCGGCTTCAGCGCGCCTGTGTTGGGATCGAAGGCCTCGGCATAGTCGCGCGAGACCGCCCCGGGGATATGCCCGGCGCGGGACGCCTCGGCGGCTTTCTCGCGGCCCTCGAAATAGCTCGTTGAACGCGCATCGACCAGGGTCGCGAGCTTGCCGCGCGAAGCCACGAGGGTTGCGTCAGTATTGCTGCGCAGCTGCTGTTGCATCACGACCAGATAGGAATCGGTCGATTTCGGAGCGGATGGCCCGGTTTCGACCGGGCGCTGCGGATCAGCGCTCCAGGCCTTGAAGCCGCCGTCGAGAATGGCCTGTTGGCCGTGGCCGATCAGCTTCAGCGTCCAGTAGATTCGCGCGGCGGCGGCAAAGTCGGTCGCGCTGACGCCCGCCGGCACGATGACGACGTCATCATGCGGCTTGATGCCGAGCCTTCCTGCGAGCGCGGCCAGATGCTCAAGCGACGGCAGCATGCCTGGCGCATTACCGACCTTGGCGCGCCAGCCATCGGTGGCATAATCGCTGTGCACGGCGCCGGGAACATGTCCCGCTTCATAGGCAGCCTTGCCGCCGCCGTCGACCGAGGAGCGGATGTCGACGACGACCAGATTGCTGTCGCCCAGGCGCTGACTGAGAGCTTCGGGCGTGATCAGTCCGGAGAATTGGGTTTTGCTCATTCGGCCGCCACCTTCTGCAATTCGTCGACAACATCGAGCGTGTAGCTCATCTCGGCGGTCGCCCCGAGCATGATCGAAGCCGAACAGTATTTTTCCTTCGACAATGTGACGGCCCGCTCCGCCTTCGCCTGCGACAGCCCACGCCCGGTGATCTTGTAGGCGAGGTGGATCTTGGTGAAGACCTTGGGATCCTCCGTGGCGCGTTCCGCCTCGACCTCGACGTCACAACCAGTGACGCTCTCGCGGCCCTTTTTCAGGATCTGCACGACATCGAAGCCGGTGCAGCCGGCCAGCCCGATCAGCAGCATCTCCATCGGCCGGATGCCGATGTTGCGGCCGCCATATTCAGGAGCGCCGTCCATCATCACGGCGTGGCCGCTGCCGGCCTCGCCCATGAAGGCCATGCCCTCGACCCATTTCGCCCGCGCTTTCATCGTTCGCTCCTATGCAAATCACTCGCGTAGGCTAGCGGCTGGAGAAGGCCGAAGCGAGACCGCTCAGGCTGCCGCGAACAGACTGCCATGTGTGATGCGCAAGCGGATGCGCTCGCCAATCGCCGGTGCGACCTGGCTCGCCAGATCCACGTCGAGGCGTTTCGCCAGCCCCTGGACCGCGACCTCGGCGCGTCGCAGTGGGCCGTTCCGGCGCAGATGCTCGACCACGCCGGGCAGCGCCAGCGGCAGATCGTCGACGATGCGCAGATGCTGCGGCCGGACATAGAGCGCGGCCTGTCCGCCCTGGTTCTGCGACAACCCGCCCAAAACCGGTCGATCGCCGAAAAAGGCCTGGCTGCCGACGACTTTGACCGGCAGCTTGTTCACCTCGCCGAGAAATTCGCAGACAAAGGGCGTCGCCGGATGGTCGTAGACATCATCTGCCGAACCGACCTGCTCGATACGGCCGTCATTCAGGATCGCGACGCGATCGGCGAGTTCCAGCGCCTCCTCCTGATCATGCGTGACGAAGACGGTGGTGTGTCCGGTGCGGCGGTGCAGGTCGCGCAGCCAGGCGCGCAGATCCTTGCGGACCTTGGCGTCGAGCGCCCCGAAAGGCTCGTCGAGCAAGAGCACCCGCGGCTCGATCGCCAGCGCCCGAGCCAGCGCCACACGCTGACGCTGGCCGCCCGAGAGCTGGCTCGGATAGCGCTTGTCGAGGCCGGGCAATTGCACGAGTTCGAGCAGGTCGCCGACGCGTTTTCTGATCTCCGCCGGTTCCGGTCGTTGCGCGCGCGGGCGCGACTTCAGGCCGAAGGCGACGTTCTCTCCGACCGTCATGGTCCTGAACAGGGCGTAGTGCTGGAAGACGAAACCGATCCGCCGGTCGCGCAGCGAGAGATCGCGCATATCGGTCTCGCCGAACAGCACGCGGCCCTGATCGGCCTGTTCGAGGCCGGCGATCAAGCGCAGCAGTGTCGTCTTGCCGGAGCCCGACGGGCCGAGCAGGGCGACGAGCTCGGCAGGCTGGATGTCGAGCGAGACGCCGCGCAAGGCAGCGAAAGCGTCGAAGCGTTTCTCGATCGATTCGATGGTGACTGCGACCGACATGCTTGCGTCCTTCATCAATGGCGGCGGCTGGCGGCGATGGAATCCGAGTAGCGCCATTCCAGCAGCGTCTTGAGCGCGAGCGTGACGAGCGCCAGCCCTGCCAGAAGCGAGGCGACGGCAAAGGCCGCTGCGCTCATGTACTCGTTGTAGAGAATCTCGACATGCAGCGGCATGGTGTTGGTCAGCCCCCGAATCTTGCCGGAGACGACCGCAACCGCACCGAACTCGCCCATGGCGCGCGCATTGCAAAGCAGCACGCCATAGAACAGGCTCCACTTCACATTGGGAAGCGTGATCGTCAGGAAGGTTCGCCAACCCGAAGCGCCGAGCGTCAGCGCCGCTTCCTCGTCGGCCGAACCGAGCGATTGCATATGCGGAATCAGCTCGCGCGCGACGAAGGGGAAGGTCACGAACACTGTCGCCAGGATGAGACCGGGCAGGGCGAAGACGATCTGCACGTCATTGGCCTTGAGCCAGGCACCGAAATAGCCTTGCGCGCCGAAGAGCAGCACGAAGACGAGGCCCGAGATCACCGGAGACACTGAGAAGGGCAGGTCGATCAGGCTGATCAGCAGGTTCTTGCCGCGAAACTCGAACTTGGCGATCGCCCAGGCGGCTGCGATGCCGACGACGACGTTGAAGGGCACGGCGATACCGGCGACCAGCAGGGTGAGATGGATCGCCGCGACCGCATCGGGCTCGGTCACGGCCGCCTTGTAAGCCGTCCAGCCGCGCGCACCCGCCTCGACGAAGACCGAGGCCAGCGGCAACAGCAGGAACAGCGCCAGAAAGGCGAGCGAGACCCCGATCAGCACGGCCTGGACGACAATGCCTTCGCCGCGGATGCGGCGCGTATCACGCTTGCGGGCCGTTTCGGTCCGGAATTGGGGCAGAGCAGCATCAGACATCGCCGAACCTCCGGCGAGCCCGGGCCTGAATCAGGTTGACGAAGAGAATGAGGCCGAAGGAAATCAACAGCATCAGCATCGCGACGACAGCGGCACCGGCGTAGTCGAATTGCTCCAGCCGGATCACGATCAGCAGGGGCGCGATCTCCGAGACCATCGGCACATTGCCGGCGATGAAGATCACCGAGCCGTATTCGCCGACCGCGCGCGCGAAGGCGAGGACGAATCCGGTCAGCAACGCCGGATAGATCGGAGGCAGGATCACCGTGAAGATCGTGCGCCAGCGGCCGGCCCCGAGCAGCGCTGCGGCCTCCTCGACGTCGGCCTGCATCTCCTCCAGCACCGGCTGCACGGTGCGCACGACGAAGGGCAGGCCGACGAAGATCAGCGCCACCATCACGCCGAGCGGCGTATAGGCGACCTTGATGCCATAGGGCGCCAGCAAGCTGCCGACCCAGCCATTGGGCGCATATATCGCCGCGAGCGCGATACCGGCCACCGCCGTCGGCAAGGCGAAGGGCAGGTCAACCGCCGCATCGACGAAACGACGACCCGGAAACTCGTAACGCACCAGCACCCAGGCGAGGATCATGCCGAAGACGGCGTTGACGCAGGCGGCGAAAAGCGCTCCCAGAAAGGACAGGCGCAGCGCCGCCAGCGTCCGCGGCGAGGTTGCGACCGCCCAGATATCGGCCGGGCCGGCGCTTGCCGCCTTCAGCGCCAATGCCGCCAGCGGCACGAGCACGATCAGGGACAAGGCGCTCAGCGTGATGCCGAGCGCAATGCCAAAACCAGGCAGGATGCTCGGCTGCCGCCAAACTGAGGTCGCCGCCGCCATCAGCTAGCGCGCCGGCTTGTAGAGCTGGTCGAAAGTGCCGCCGTCGCCGAAATGGGTCGGCTGCGCCTTGGCCCAGCCGCCGAAATCCTTGTCGATCGTGACCAGCTCAAGCTTCGGGAAATTCGCGATGTCCTTGGGGTCGGCGGCCTCGACATTGCGCGGGCGATAATAGTTCTTCGCGATGATCGCCTGGGCCTTTGGCGTGTAGAGGAATTCGAGATAGGCCTGTGCCTCGGCCCGGGTGCCTTTGGCGTCGACATTGGCGTCGACCAGCGCGACCGGCGGTTCGGCCAGGATCGAGAGGCTCGGCACGACGATGTCGAACTTGTCGGCGCCGAATTCATGCAAGGCGAGGAAGGCCTCGTTCTCCCAGGCGAGGAGCACGTCGCCGATGCCGCGCTGGGTGAAGGTCGTGGTTGCGCCACGCGCGCCGGTGTCGAGCACGGGCACGTTTGCCAAAAGCTTGCCGATATAGTCGCGAACCTTCGCCTCGTCCTTGTTGAAGGCCTTGTCGGCATAGGCCCAGGCGGCGAGATAGTTCCAGCGCGCCCCGCCCGAGGTCTTCGGGTTCGGCGTGATGATCTGCACGCCCGGCTTGACCAGGTCGCCCCAGTCCTTGAGCGCCTTGGGGTTGCCCTTGCGGACGAGGAAGACGATCGTCGAGGTGTAGGGCGAGGAGTTGTTGGGCAGGCGCGTCTGCCAGTTCTCCGGCAGCTTCTTCGAGCGCTGCGCGATGGCGTCGATGTCGCCGGCCAGCGCCAGCGTCACGACGTCGGCATTGAGACCGTCGATGACGGTGCGGGCCTGCGCACCCGACCCGCCATGGGACTGGCGGATGGTCGTGATCTTCTTGGCGTTCTTCGCGTTCCATTCGGCGATGAAAGCCGCATTGAGGTCGCGGTAGAGTTCCCGCGTCGGGTCGTAGGAGACGTTCAGCAACTCGGTCTGGGCGCGTGCGCCGGCCACGACGCCAAAGCACAGGGTGAAGGCCCCGAGCACGAGCCCGGCTCTAAGCACACGGCGAAAGATAGGTTGCGTCATGTCAGGGCTCCGTTGCGATCAATGCCGGAGGCTCCCTAGGAACCACCGACATTCGTTCTGAATAACAAACGAAACGTACTGAATTTTCGCACCAGCCTCAACGGCATGCTGCAGCAGGCCCGTTCCAAACTTGAACCCTATGGGAGAAAACGCGTCTCCCTTGAAGGCGTTCCACCGTATTTTTGGTCAGGCAATTTTCCGCGCAACGAGGTTTGCGGACAAATCAGGCATAAATTCAAATAGGCCGTTGTCGCGGCGCCGAACTCAGGCCCGGCGCAAATCCTGCGTTGCGCTGGTGGCAGCCACCGCCCCCAGCGCATGCCCCACCAGGACGAGCACAGGCCCCTTGGCCGGCAACTGGGCGAGCATATCAGGCAATGTCGCGATCGTCGCGGCCAGCCGGACTTCGTCCGGCCGTGTCGCCGCCAGCACGGCGACGGCTGGCGTCTGCGGATCGAGCCCGGCCGCCACGGCACGGTCGCGGAACCCTGCGAGCGTGGCGCGCGCCATGTAGATCACTGTCGTCGCATAGGGGTCGGCCATGGCCTGCCAGTCGAGATCGTCAGGCAGGTCGCCGCTGCGGGCATGACCGGTGACGAATTGCAGGCGGCGCGCATGGTCGCGATGGGTCAGTGAGAGGCCAAGCGAGGCTGCGGCCCCTTGTGCCGCCGAGATGCCGGGCACGATGGCGACCGGGATATTGGCGGCCGCGCAGGCCTCGATCTCCTCGCCGGCGCGGCCAAAGATGCCGGGGTCGCCGCCCTTGAGGCGCACGACATGCTTGCCCTGGCTCGCCAGCGCGACGATCAGGGCGTTGATGTCGCTCTGTTTGACGGACGGGCCATAGCCGGTCTTGCCGACCAGCATGCGCTTGGCTTCGCGGCGGGCGAATTCCAGCACGCCAGGCGAGACGAGGTCGTCATACAAGATGATGTCGGCGCTCTGCAGCGCGCGGATGGCCTTCAGCGTCAGCAGTTCCGGGTCGCCCGGGCCGGCGCCGACCAGGGTCACCCGACCGGTGCCGTCATGGGCGCTTTCGAGTCGGTCGAGCGCGCTGAAGAGGTCGCTCCTGTCGATCTCGCCGGGGTCACGTTCGGGAGCTGCGATGGCGCGCGCCGTGAAGCGCTCCCAGAAGGCGCGGCGAAGCGCGAAAGGAAGCTCGCGCAGCTGCACGGCGGGCCGCCAGTCCTTGGCCGCCTGCGCCCAGCTCTTCAGCCCGGCCGGCAGCAATCCCTCGATCTTGGCGCGAATCGCCTGCCCGAAGACGGGCGCGGCACCGTCGGTGGAGATCGCGACGATCAGGGGCGAACGGTTGACCAGTGAACCGAAGGCGAAATCGCAGAATTCAGGCTTGTCGACGACATTGACCGGCACGCCGAGCTGCCGCGCAGCCGCCGCGAAGGCGCGCGCCTCAGTGAGATCCTCGATATCGCCGATGGCAAGCGCTGCGTCGGCCAGATCGTCAGGCTGCCAATGCCGGGCAACCACGGTCACGCGGCCGGCTGGCGGCTCGTTGGCGAGGGCCGTAAAGCGGTCAGCGGCATCGCCGGCGAAAACACGGAGGTCGGCCCCGGCCGCCGCGATCAATTCGGCCTTCCAGAGCGCGCTCTCGCTGCCGCCGGCGAGCACGACCTTGCGTCCTTCCAGTTTGTGGAAGAGCGGCAGCGTCGCCAGCCTGTCGATGCGGCGCGCGGTGGTCGGCTCTGGTTGTCTTTCGCTCATCGCGTCGCTGTGGTGGCTCTGACATCCGTGGGGCGCGTCTCGCCCCCCGCTGGCGGCATCAGCAACCAGAAGACAGCCAAGAGCACAATGATAAAGCGAAAGCAAAGATCGAACCAGCGCTCATGGGGCTGCTTCGGAAGCAGATTTGCGATCTCGCTGTCCATGCTGTCCTCCTTCAAACCGCGCAATGTCGCCGGTCCGGCGGCGCTGTCTCTGTCGGCCGCGCCGGGCGCCATCGCGTTTAAGACGCGGCGAGGCGGCCGGCGGCGCGGGCCGTGCGGCGCTGGTCGAGAATGTTGTGGCTGTCGCCATAGCCGCGCTGATAGCCATGGCTGATCTGGCCCACGGCCTTGAGCCATTGCTCGACCGGCTGACGCGCCGCGCTGGCCTCGGGCAGTTCGATTTCGTCGAAGCCGCAAGCCAGCGCATAGGCGAACTGGTCGGCGATCAGCGGGCCGCTCGCACGCAAGGTTCCGGTGAAGCCATGATTGCGGATCAGCTTGGCGAGGCTGAAGCCGCGCCCGTCCGAATAGGCGGGGAAGCTGACCGCGATCAGCGAGAGCTGGCGCAGCACCAGCTTGAGCTCGGCGATGCGGATGTTGTTGGGGATCACGACGCCGATGCGCTGGTCGCGCGTCTTGTGTTGCAGAGCCTCGGTCAGCGCCTCCCAGGGCACCAGCGCCTGCGAGAGATTGTCGATCCCTGAGCCTTCGCTGCGCGTCCAGGCGTCGACCTTGGTGCCGTTCCGATCAAGCAACGGCATGGGCAACCTCCTGGAAGGCGGCCTTGAACGGGGCAAGGCCGATGCGGCGGACGTTCTCGATGAAGCTCTCGCCCTCGGCCCGCTCGGAGAGATAGACGTTCACGATCCGCTCGATCGCGTCGGGAACATCCTCCGCCGCGAGGCCGGGCCCCAGGATCTCGCCGATCGCGGCATTCTCGGTGGCATCGCCGCCAAGCGTGATCTGATAGGATTCGATCCCGCGCTTCTCCAGGCCGAGAATGCCGATATGGCCGACATGGTGATGGCCGCAGGCGTTGATGCAGCCCGAAATCTTGATGTTGAGCTCGCCGATCGCCTTCTGGCGATTGTCATCAGCGAAACGATGCTGGATCGCCTGCGCGATCGGGATCGAGCGTGCCGTCGCCAGCGCGCAGTAATCGAGCCCGGGGCAGGAGATGATGTCGGTGATCAGGCCGATATTGGCGCTTGCGAGCCCGGCTTCGCCGAGTCTCTGCCAGATCGCGAAGAGGTCGCGCTGGCGGACATAGGGCAGGACGAGATTTTGCGCATGGGTCACGCGGATTTCGGCTTGCGAATACTGCTCGGCGAGATCGGCGACGAGCCGCATCTGGTCGGAGGTCGCATCGCCCGGCGCCTCGCCAACGGGCTTCAGCGAGATCGTCAGCGCCGCATAGCCTGGCGCCTTGTGCGGGATCGTATTGACTTCGACCCAGCGCGCGAAAGCGGGGTTGGCGGCTTTCGTCGCTTCCAGCACCCGGCTTATCGCCGGCAGAGCCTCATAGTCCGGCGCCTTGAAATAGGCGGCGATGCGCGCGACCTCAGCCGGATCAGCGTTCACCGACGGCCCGTCGAGCCGCGCGAACTCCTCCTCGACACGGCGGCGGAACTCCTCGACACCGATCTCGTGGACGAGGATCTTGACCCGCGCCTTGTATTTGTTGTCGCGCCGGCCCTCGAGATTATAGACCCGCATGATCGCCTCGAGGAAGGCGAGCAGATCATCCTTGGGCAGGTAGTCGCGCACGACCTTGCCGATCATCGGGGTGCGGCCGAGGCCGCCGCCGACGCTGACCTCGTAGCTGACTTCGTGGGTATCCGGGTGGCGGCGCAGGCGCAGGCCGATGTCGTGCGCCTTGATCACGGCGCGGTCATGCTCGGCGCCGGTCACTGCGATCTTGAACTTGCGCGGCAGGTAGTCGAATTCGGGATGGAGCGACGACCATTGCCGGATGAGTTCGGCGGTCGGGCGCGGATCCTCGATCTCGTCCTGTGCCACGCCGGCAAAATGGTCGGCCGTGACGTTGCGAATGCAATTGCCGGAGGTCTGGATGCAATGCATCTCGACATCGGCGAGCAGGTCCAGGATTTCGGGCACGTCGCGCAGCTTCGGCCAGTTGAACTGCAGGTTCTGGCGCGTGGTGAAATGGCCGTAGCCGCGGTCGTAGCGTTCACCGATCAGCGCAAGCTGGCGCAATTGCTTCGACGACAGCGTGCCATAGGGAATGGCGATGCGCAGCATATAGGCGTGGAGCTGCAGATAGACACCGTTCTTGAGCCTGAGCGGCTTGAACTCATCCTCGGTGATCGAGCCGTCGAGCCGCCGCGCGACCTGGTCGCGGAACTGCGCGACCCGCTCGCGGACAAAACGCTCGTCGAATTCATCATAGCGATACATCGGTCAGGCCCTCTGCCCGGCATCGATCCCGTCCCCGGCCTGCTTGCCGAGATCGGGACGGTTGCTGGGCCCCAGCGTCTTGAATCTCTCGCGGAAATGTCGCGGAACCGGCTGGCCGGTCTCCATGGTGACATCGACGAGATAGGCATCGACCACACGGTTGCCCGCGATCTCGGCCGCCGCGAAAGCCTCGAGGCTCTCTGCGGCAGGATCGTTCGAGGCGACCAGCGCCAGCGCCGGATCGCGCGTCCAGGCGAGTTGCCCGTTGGCGCCGGCAACGGCGAAGACGACATCACCGTCGAGCAGGTCGTTGGCGAGCAGGATCGCCGGCAAGGGGACGCGCTTGGGGGCGGCAGCCATCACGCGGCCTCCGCCAAGGTGAGCGTCAGCCCGTCGAGTTCGTCGGACCAGATGATCTGGCAGGAGAGGCGCGAGGTCGCCTCGATTAATGGCAAGGTGTCGAGCGCGTCGATTTCGTCCTCGCGCGGTTCGGGCAGGCGCTTGGCCCAGTCGGGCGCGACGACGACGTGGCAGGTGGCGCAATCGCAGGAGCCGCCGCAGACGCCTTCGATGCCGACCTTGTAGTCGCGCAGAATCTCCATCACCCGCCAGCCTTCGACGGCTTCGAGTTCATGGGCGCGACCGTCGCGGTCGATCACATTCAGAATGGCCACTGCGCCGCTTGTCCCGTTCGTTCTTCCGAACGTTTCAAATAAGCCAGAGCGGCGATCGGTTCAATTCACGCAAGGTAGCGTGTTTTTTCTTATTCCCGATCAAAAAGAGGAGATTTCTCTTTCCGACTCCTCGAGCATGGCGCCCATCGAGTGGATTTTCCTCCACGGGAGGAGAGGCGACGATGGCTGCGTCAGACCAATCCGCCCAGCCGATATCCTACGCCTGGCTCGGTCTCGATCAGCTTCGGCGTTGCGGGGTCATCCTCGAGCTTCTGGCGCAACTGCCCGACGAAGACGCGCAGATATTGCACGTCATGCTCATGCGCCGGCCCCCAGACCGCGGTCAGGATCTGGCGATGCGTCAGCACGCGGCCATTTCCGCCGGCCAGGCTGGCGAGCAGGTCGTATTCCTTCGGCGAGAGTTTGACATGCACCCCGGCGCGGCTGATCCGGCGGTTGACGAGGTCGATCTCGACATCGCCCGAGCGGATCGTTGCCTCCGCGCCTTGCCGCTCGATGCGGTGGCGCAGCGCGACGCGCAGGCGCGCCAGCAATTCCCCGACGCCGAAGGGCTTTTCGACATAATCATCGGCGCCGGCATCGAGCGCATCGATCTTCTCGGTCTCGCGGTCTCGCGCCGAGAGGATGATCACCGGCCCGTCATAGAAGGCGCGCGCCTTGGCCAGGGCCTCCTTGCCGTCCATGTCGGGCAAGCCGAGATCGAGCACCACGGCGTCGGGCGGTTTGCGCGCGATCTCGCGCAGGCCGGCGGTGGCGTCGTCGGCGCGGACATGTTCGTAGCCTGCCGCATCGAGCGCCGGGCCGAGGAAGCGGTGGATCTGCGGCTCGTCGTCGATGACGAGGATGCGGGGGCGGAAAGCGGTCATGACAGAACCTCCTGCGCTGCGCCGTTCTTGCGCAGGCTGATCAATATGCGGGTGCCGCCCTTGGAACCGTCCGGCCGGTCCTGGATCGGGCTTGCGGCCGCGATGCGCCCGCCCATGGCCTCGACGAAGCCCTTGGAGATGGCAAGGCCGAGGCCCGCCCCCTTGCCACGCTCGCCGCCGCGATCGGTCGCCTCTTCCATGCGCCGGAACTTCTCGAAGACGCGTTCGAGTTCGGCAGTCGGGATGCCGCGACCTTCGTCCTCGATCGAGATCACGACATTGCCCCGGTCTTCATAGGCCGCGGTTTCGATCAGCGAACCGTTCTCGCTATAGGCGATCGCGTTCTCCAGGATGTTGACCAGGGCCTGTTCGAGCAAAGACGGATCAGCGGGCACCGCTGAGAGCTCGGCTGGAAAATCGCGCTGGATGCGGCGGTTCTCCAGGCGCCGCGACACCCGCGCGATCGCGGCCGAGATCACGTCGCGGACATCGGTCCAATCGCGGCGCGTCACCAGCGCGCCGCCTTCCAGCCGCGTCATATCGAGCAGGTCGCCGACATAGCGGTTGAGACGCTCGGCCTCCTCGCGAATGGATAAAAGCAGATCATCGGCCACGGCCGGCTCGACGCTCTTGCCGAAATCGATCAGCGTCGTCACGGAGCCGAGCACGGTGGCGAGCGGCGTGCGCAGATCATGGCTGACCGAGTTCAGCAATGCCGAGCGCAATCGGTCGGTCCGGCGCAGCGCCTCGGCGTCGACAGCGGCTGCGGCAAGCTCCACCCGCTCGAGCGCAATCGCGCCCTGGTCGAGCAGCGCCATGGCAAAACGCTCATTCTCCGCACCCAGCAGCGCCTTGGGCTCGAACCCGACCACGCCCGAACGAGCCCGCACGCCCTGCAGCGGCCGGAAGGTCCAGGCGACATTGGGCAGCGTGCCGGTGCCGGCGCCGGCGGGTTCGCCCCGGTTCCAGCTCCAGCGTGCCGCTGTCATGTCGGCGGTGGTCAGCGGCTCCAGTGCGGGCGCACCGGCGCTGGGCGCGATCTCGTCTCCTTGCGGCAGCAGGACGATGACCTTTCCGGCTGTTGCCGCCGAAAGCTGCTCGGCCAGCACGGCTGCAGCATCTTCCTTGCGTGCTGCGCCTGAGAGCCTGCGGCTTGCCGCCAGCAACGCCGCGATCGCCGAGGCGCGCCGCGCCGTCGCCTTGGCCTGGTCGCGGATGCGCCCGGTCAGGCCGCCGGTGGCGACGGCCGCGACGAAGAACACCGCGAAGGTCAGCACATCCGCCGGATTGCCGATCCACATCGACAGACGCGGCTCGAGGAAGAAGAAGTTGTAGGCGAGGGCGGCGAGCCCTGCCGCCGTCAGCGACGGCCAAAGGCCGAAGGCGACGCCGGCTGCAAGCACGCTGACGAGAAACAGCATGGCGAGGTTGGCGTTCTCCGCCTGACGATCGACCAATGTCGCGACGACGACTGCCGCAGCCACCATGATCGCCGCGCCGATATGGCCGCGCCAGGAGAAGTCGCGCTTGGGTGCGGCCGTGGACGGACCCGCCGGTACGGAGGCGATATCGGTGATGATGTGAAGCGCCGCACCATTCTGCGCCTCCAGCAGGGCAGGGGCGAGTGAGCGATGGAACCAGGCGCGCCAGCCCTTGCGATGCGATTTTCCGACGACGATCTGGGTGACGTTGTTGCGGCGCGCATATTCCAGCACGCTGGCGACGAGATCGTCACTCGTCAGCACGACATTGGCGGCTCCGAGCTGTTCGGCGAGCTTGAGCGCCTCGGCCAGCCGCTGGCCGCGTGCCGGATCGACCTCTGCGCGATTGGGGCGCTCAACATGAGCAACCGTCCAGGGCGCGTCCATCATCATGTCGGAGAGGCGCCGGCCGGCGCGCACGAGCGAGGACGCCATCGCATCAGGCCCGATCAGCACCAGGATGCGTTCGCCGGCAGCCCAGGGGCCTTCGACGCCGGCCCGCTTCATCGCCTGGTTCAGGTGATCGTCGACCGTCTGGGCGGCGCGGCGCAAGGCGAGCTCACGCAACGCGGTCAGGTTCTCCGGCTTGAAGAAATGATCGGCGGCGAGCCGCGCCGTCTCGGGGAGGTAAACCTTGCCCTCGGCCATGCGCTGGCGCAGTTCGCTCGGCGTGATGTCGATCAATTCGATCTCGTCGGCGCTGCTCAGGACACTGTCAGGCACTGTTTCGCGCTGGCGCACGCCGGTGATCTTCCAGATCACGTCGACGAGGCTCTCGAGATGCTGGACGTTCAGCGTGGTCCAGATGTCGATCCCGGCCGCCAGCAACTCCTCGACATCCTGCCAGCGCTTGGGATGCCGGCTGCCCGGCGCATTGGAATGCGCGTATTCGTCGACCAGCAGCAGGCGCGGTTTGCAGGCCAGCGCCGCATCGAGGTCGAATTCCATCAGCATGCGGCCATTATGCTCGATCGGCCGGCGCGCCATCACCTCCAGCCCGTCGAGCAGCGCTTCGGTTTCACGGCGGCCATGCGTCTCGACGAGGCCGACCAGCACCTCGCCATGCTCCGCTTGGGCGCGCTTGCCCTGGGTGAGCATCTCGTAGGTCTTGCCGACGCCCGGCGCCATGCCGAGAAAAATCTTCAGCCGGCCGCGTTTACCGCGGCCGGCCTGCGCCAGAAGGGCGTCGGGATCAGGGCGACCCTGTTCCCGGAATCGGATCTCGTCCGTGGTCATTACGGCTTAGCTTGAGCCTTCGGATAGCGCGCGTCGAGGGCGAGATTGGCCGTCAGCACATTCACGCGCGGCCGGCCGATGAACCCGAGCAGATAGCCTTGCGTGTTCTGGGCGATGATTTCGGCGACCTGTGCCGGCTGGGCGCCGCGCGCCTTGGCGATACGCTCGATCTGGCGAGCGGCATTCTCCGGCGAGATATGCGGGTCGAGTCCAGAACCAGACGCCGTCACGGCGTCCGCCGGCAGCGAGCCTGCGCCGTCGGCGGTGCGGATCGCCTCGGCATCGGTCTTGATGCGCGTGGCGAGATCCTCGTTCAGCGGCCCGAAATTGGAGCCCGAGGAATTGGCGGCGTCATAGCCGTCCTTGCCGGCCGCCGAGGGACGGGGGCGCAGATAGGCCTCGCCGGCGAAGTTCTGGCCGATCCATTCCGAGCCGACGACATCGCCGGTCGCGGTGCGGATCAGCGAGCCGCCGGCCTGCGCCGGAAACATCGCCTGGGAGAGCCCGGTGACGCCGAGCGGATAGGCGACGCCGAGCAGGAGGGTGAAGAAGACCATCGAGACGATGGCGGGGCGAAGATGGGACCACATGGTCGTTGTCCTTTGATGAGCGGTCAGGCGAGCTTCAGCGCCGCGACGATCATGTCGATCAGCTTGATGCCGACGAAGGGCGCGATCAGCCCGCCGATGCCGTAGATGGTGAGGTTGCGCGAGAGCAGCTTGGCGGCCCCGATCGCCCGGTAGCGCACGCCGCGCAGCGCCAGCGGGATCAGCGCGACGATGACCAGCGCGTTGAAGATCACAGCCGAGAGGATGGCGCTTTGCGGGCTCGACAGGCCCATGATGTTCATCGCGCCGAGCGAGGGCAGGGCGACGACGAACATCGCCGGGATGATGGCGAAGTACTTCGCCACGTCGTTGGCGATGGAGAAGGTCGTCAACGCCCCGCGCGTGATCAGCAACTGCTTGCCGACCTCGACGATCTCCAGGACCTTGGTCGGGTCCGAGTCGAGATCGACCATGTTGCCGGCCTCGCGGGCGGCCTGCGCGCCGGTCTGCATGGCGACGCCGACATCGGCCTGCGCCAGGGCAGGGGCGTCATTGGCGCCGTCACCGCACATCGCGACCAGCCGGCCCTTGGCCTGCTCGGTGCGGATGATACGCAGCTTGTCCTCGGGCGTCGCCTCGGCGAGGAAGTCGTCGACGCCGGCTTCCGAGGCGATGGCGGCCGCTGTCACCGGGTTGTCGCCGGTGATCATGACGGTGCGAACGCCCATGCGGCGCAGATCGGCGAAGCGGTCCTTCACGCCGGGCTTCACCACATCCTTGAGATGGATGACGCCGACCAGCGCACCGTTCTCGCTGACGGCGAGCGGCGTGCCGCCGGACCGCGCGATGCGGTCGACCGCCTGGCGCAATTCGGCAGGAACCTGGCTCTCGGAGAGGTCGAGCGAGCGGATGACCGCATCGACCGCGCCCTTGCGCCAGGACTTGCCGTCGGCGTCGAGGCCGGACTGGCGCGTCGTCGCGCTGAACGGGATCGAGGTCGCCCCCGCCGGAGCTTGCGCGGTCACGCCCTGATTGCGGGCGAGCTCGACGATCGAGCGGCCTTCGGGCGTCTCGTCGGCAAGCGAGGCGATCAGCGCCGCGCGCAGCGCCGCATCGGGCCGCACGCCGGGAGCCGGCACGACCTCGACCGCCATGCGGTTGCCGAAGGTGATCGTGCCAGTCTTGTCGAGCAGCAGCGTGTCGACGTCGCCGGCCGCCTCGACCGCGCGGCCGGAGGTTGCAAGCACATTGACCTTCAGCAACCGGTCCATGCCGGCGATGCCGACCGCGCTGAGCAGCCCACCGATCGTGGTCGGGATCAGTGTCACGAAGAGCGCGCCGAGCACCATGGGGTCAAGCGTGACGCCCGAGAACGCCCCAAGCCCGGTCAGCGTCACGACGGCGATCAGGAAGACCAGTGTCAGTCCCGCCAGCAGCACGGCGAGTGCCAATTCGTTGGGCGTCTTGCGACGGTCGGCGCCTTCCACCATCGCGATCATGCGATCGAGAAAGGACGAGCCCTGCTGCGAGGTGACCTTCACCTTGAGCCAGTCGGAGACGACCGTGGTGCCGCCGGTGACGGCCGAGCGGTCGCCGCCGCTCTCGCGGATGACGGGAGCGGATTCGCCGGTGATCGCGGCCTCGTTGACCGAGGCGACACCCTCGATGATCTCGCCATCGGCAGGCATCACGTCGCCGGCCTCGACCAGCACGATGTCGCCCGGCACGAGTTCATGAGCCGGCGTCGGGACTATCGCATTGCGGGCGGCGTCGACGATCAGCTTGGCCTTGGTGGTGACGCGGGTGGCGCGCAGGCTGTCGGCTGCCGCCTTGCCGCGCCCTTCGGCGATGGCCTCGGCGAAATTGGCGAAGAGCACGGTCAGCCAGAGCCAGACCGCGATCTGGATCGGGAAGCTGGCCGGCAGGCCGCCGGCGATGGCGACGCCGGCCGAGACGGTCGCGAGCGCCGCGACCACCTCGGTCGCGAGGATGACCGGGTTGCCGGTCAGCGCGCGAGGATTGAGCTTGACGAAGGCGCTCTTCAGCGCGGTCGTCACGACGCTCTGGTCGATCGCGCCGGATTTGACGAAAGACATGGACATGATTGGATTTCCTTTGTCGGCTTAGCGTGAAGCCGCAGCTGCAAGCAGCTGGAAATGCTCGACGATCGGGCCCAGAGCGAGCGCGGGGAAGAATTGCAGGCCGCCCAGGATCAAGACGATGCCGATCAGCAGACCGACAAAGAGCGGGCTGTCGCTCGGCAAGGTGCCGGCGGTAGGCTGGAGCTTCGGCTTGGCCGCGAGCGCGCCGGCGATGGCGAGCACCGGCACGATATAGGCGAAGCGACCGAGCAGCATGCCGATGGCCAGCGTCGTGTTCCACCAGGGGGTGTTGGCGGAGAGCCCGGCAAAGGCCGAGCCGTTGTTACCCGCCGCCGACGAATAGGCGTAGAGTATCTCCGAGAGGCCATGCGGTCCCTTGTTCAGCAAGCCTTCGAGCGCGACCGGCAACACCGCGGCGATAGCGGAGAAGCCGAGAATGGCGAGCGGCAGGATCAGCACCGCCAGCATGGCGAACTTGATCTCGCGCGCCTCGACCTTCTTGCCGAGATATTCAGGCGTACGCCCGACCATCAACCCCGCGACGAAGACCGCGAGCAGCGCCATCACCACCATGCCGTAAAGGCCGGAACCGACGCCGCCCGGCAGGACCTCGCCGAGCTGGATCATGAACATCGCAACGCCGCCGCCGAGCGGCATGAAGCTGCCATGCATGGCGTTGACCGAGCCGTTGGAAGCGCCGGTGGTCTGCGCCGCCCAGACCGATGAGGCGGCCGGCCCGAAGCGGACCTCCTTGCCTTCCATGTTGGACGGGGCGTCGGTGATGCCGGCTGCGATCAGCGCCGGCTGCGGCGTCAGCGTCTCCGAAGCATAGATCGCGGCTGCGGCGACGCCGACGAGGATGACCATCACGGCGATCAGCGCCTTGGCCTCCTTGCGCGCTCCGGCGATGCGCCCGAAAGCGATCACGGTGCCGAAGGCGAGCGCGTTGATCGAGGTGGCTTCGATCAGGTTGGTGAACGGCGTCGGGTTCTCGAACGGGTGCGCCGAGTTGACGTTGAAGATGCCGCCGCCATTGGTGCCCCACTGCTTGATCGCCTCCTGCGAGGCGGTCGGGAACAGCGAGATCACCTGCTTGGCGCCTTCGATGGTCGAGGCTTCGACATTGGCGAGCAGGGTCTGCGGCACGCCGGCCGCGACCAGCACCAGCGCGGTCACGATCGAGAGCGGAAGCAGCACATAGAGCGTGGTGCGCGTCAGATCGACCCAGAAATTGCCGAGGTTCTCGCCGCGATCGGTGGCAAAGGCGCGTGCGACCGCGGCAGCGATCGCCAGACCGGTGCCGGCCGAGACGAAGTTATGCACCGTCAAGCCCGCCATCTGGCTGAGATTGCTCATCGTCGCCTCGCCGGCATAGGACTGCCAGTTCGTGTTGGTGACGAAGCTGACCGCCGTGTTGAAGGCGAGATGCGGCGACAGGCCGTCAAACCCTTGCGGGTTGAGCGGCAGCAGGTTCTGGAAGCGCAGCTGCAGATAGAGCAGCACGAAGCCGGCCGCGCTGAATGCGAGCACCGCCCCGGCATAGCTCAACCAGTTCTGCCCCTTGTTGCGGTCGATGCCGAAGGCGGCATAGGCGAGCGCCTCGACCGGCCGAAGCACCGGATCGAGCCAGGTTCGTTCGCCCGCCCAAACGCGCGCCATGAAGATTCCGAGCGGCCAACCCATGGCCACCGTCAACGCGATCGTGAAAACGATCTCGGCCCAGCCCCGCCAATCCATTGCGAGGTCTCCTTATGATTTTGAGGTCAGAAGCGGTCGGGGCGCAAAAGCGCGGCGACCATGTAGACCGCGAGCCCGAGGGCCGCGGCCGCGTAAAGCCAGGTGAGCGCCATGATCGTCAGACCTTGCGCAGCAGCGTTGCGTAGTAACCGAAGAGCACGAAGGCCCCGGTTCCACACACGAGATAGAGGATGTCGGCCATGAGCCTTACTCCGGTCAGGTTAGACGGGAGAGATGGTGCCCGGAGGGCTCAAGGGTCGAGCCGGAAGGGCAGGGCAGCGCATAAAGGCGGCATAAAGATTGAAACGAGTCGCACCATAACGCAGCGCGTATCCGATGTAACCTAACGGCATCTGCTCGCGATACGAGCGAGGCGATGCGGATGAGAGCGTGTTCAGACCGGTGCGAATGAAGACCTGTTGAAGCGCCTCATCCCGAGAATGTGAGCAGAGGGGCGGCGATATGCGGCCGTCAGCTTCTCGGGATTTCCATATTCGCAGGTTAGAACAGTTCGCAGACTGCCATGATTCACTGCGCCCATATCTCACCGGCGCGGTCCCAGCCCAGCCTCGAAGGAAGCCTGATGAAAGCGATCGCCTGCGCCCTCCTGATCTCCGCCACAGCCATCCTGCCGGCCCTTGCCCAGGACATCACCGCCGGCGAGCGCTCATGGAACAAATGCCGCGCCTGCCATCAGACCGGCGAAGGTGCCAGGAACCTGATCGGCCCCGAGCTCAACGGCCTGTTCGGGCGACATTCGGGCTCGGTCGAGGGCTATAGCTACTCTGCGGCCAACAAGAATTCCGGCATCACCTGGGACGAGGCGACCTTCGCCGAATACATCAAGGACCCCAAGGCAAAGGTCCCCGGCACCAAGATGATCTTCGCCGGCATCAAGAGCGAGCAGGAGATCAAGGACCTCACCGCTTTCCTCAAGCAGTTCGGCCCGGACGGGAAGAAGCTTTAGCAAGAAGCTTTAGACTGCGCTGAGGTTTAGCCAAAGCGCTCCGCCTCAAATCACTCCGCGGCAGTCGTGCGCCCTGTGGCCATTGAAGGCGTGGCTCGCAGGGTCGCGGCCCAGAAGGCGATCGTCAGCGCGCTGATGCCGGCACCGAGCAGGCAGACGCCGTTCCAGCCTGCGTAAGCAGCCCTCCGAAGTTCGCGGGAATGCTTCATGGCAGCGTCCGCGAGTGATGGAATCATTGTCAGGAGATCGTCGCGCGATGCTCCCGGAATGCTGCCGCCAGCGTACGCAGCGCCTCACGGGACTTGGCGTCGGTGAGCGTTGAATGCAGCACGATTTCGGACGATGGCAGGTCCGGCAATCCGAAGCGCTGGCTGACCTCCACCGTGCCGGGAGGCGCGAGCCGACAGGAGAAGGCCCCGATGGCGAGGCCCGCCGAGACGGCAGCCGTTACCACCGACGATCCGCCGCCGAGGAAAACTTCCGTCCAGGGAATGCCGGTCGCATCGAGCGCCTGGGTCGCGATATCCCGCACGCCGCAGGAGGGAGCGAGCGCGGCAAGACGCACCGGCTCGCCCTGCCTGTGCTCGAATTGCGGCGCTGCGAACCAGCCGAAATGCTCCGGCCCCAGAATCTCACCGTCGCGGCGATCGTCCTCTCTACGGATGATCGCCGCGTCGAGCTCGCCGCGATCGAAGGCGTCGAGCAAGCCGCGGGAATTGTCGAGGCGCACTTCGATCGTCAGGCCGGGATCATGGGCGTTGAGCCGCGCCAGCAGGGTCGTCAGTTCCGGCCCCGCGACATGCGCGGCTATGCCGAGCGCAAAGCGGCGGCGGCAGGCGGACAGCCCGGCGACAGCGCGCTCATGTGCGGCCAGAAAACCGCGTGCGGCGTCGAGGAACACCGCGCCCTGGGCCGATAATCGCACCGAGCGCGGCGTCCGCTCGATAAGCCGTTGGCCGATCCGGTCTTCCAGCCGCTTCAGCTTCACGCTGATCGCTCCCTGAGTGGTGCCGAGCGCGTCGGCTGCACGGGTGAAGCTCTGGAAATCGGCGATGGCGACGAAGGCCTGGACCGACTCCACATCCAGCGTGATCATCGCAATCATCCAATATTGTTGTCTCTGAAATATAAATACATCCAGTTCTGATGTGATCAAGCTCCCGCTATCGTGCCGCGCCACGGCAACATGCGGACCGCGCCACCCAGCTCCTCCCGTCTGGTCGGATTTCGCCGTTGCCGTCCCAACGTCGAAAGGCCGATCGAAGCATGACCCTTGCCGTTCCCCTGTCCCCTTCACGCCAGAGCAGCGTCGCTCTCGCCGCCGTCTGCTTGTCGTCCCTGATGTTCGGCCTGGAGATCTCCAGCGTGCCGGCGATCCTGCCGACGCTGGAACAGGTGCTGCATGCGGATTTCAAGCAGCTCCAGTGGATCATGAACGCCTATACGATCGCCGTGACCACGGTGCTCATGGCGACGGGCACGCTGGCCGACCGCTACGGCCGCAAGCGCGTCTTCCTGATCGGGATCGTCGCGTTCGGCATCGCCTCGCTCATCTGCGGGCTGACGCAGAGCGCGACCGTTCTGATCGTCGCCCGCTTCCTTCAAGGTATGAGCGGCGGAGTGATGCTGATCTGTCAGGTTGCGGTTCTCTCCCATCAGTTCAGGGAGGGACGCGAGCGCGGCATGGCGTTCGGCTGGTGGGGCGTCATCTTCGGCATCGGGCTCGGCTTCGGTCCGATCGTCGGCGGGGTGATCGTCGCCTTGTCGAGTTGGGAATGGGTCTTCCTCGTCCATGTCGCGCTTAGCGTCGTGACCTTTCTCCTCGCCCTCAACGGCGCGCAGGAATCGCGCGATCCCGGCGCGACGCATCTCGACCTCGCCGGCATTCTCACCCTGTCCCTGTCGGTTTTCTGCCTCGCCTTCTTCATCACGCAGGGTCCGGATCTCGGCTTTTCAAGCGCCGCAGCGTTGGCGATCCTCGGCGTCGCCGTCGCGAGCTTCATCGTCTTCCTCGTCGCCGAGAAGCTCAGCCCGAGGCCGATGTTCGATTTTTCCGTGTTCCGCATTCACGCCTTTTCGGGCGCTGTCATCGGCTCGGCGGCGATGAACATCAGCTTCTGGCAATTCATGATTTACTTGCCGATCTGGTTCCAGGCGGGGCTCGGCTACGACAGTATGGCGGCAGGCTTAGCGCTGCTCGCATACACATTGCCGACGCTGGCGGTGCCGCCTTTGGCGGAGCGCCTGTCGCTGCGCTATCGGCCTGGCCTGGTGATCCCGGCCGGCCTGTTCATCATCGGCCTTGGCTTTATCCTGATGAAGCTTGGAAGCGCGGCTGCGCATGCGAGCTGGCTGACGATGCTGCCCGGCTGCCTGCTGGCCGGAATCGGCCTCGGCTTCACCAACACGCCCGTCACCAATACGACCACCGGCTCGGTGCCCAATGAACGCGCGGGCATGGCGTCGGGCATCGACATGAGCGCGAGGATGATTTCGCTCGCGGTCAATATCGCGCTGATGGGGTTCGTTCTGGTCGAGGGCGTCAGAGCATCGCTGGCGGCAGCGCTACCGAGCGATGCCGATGTGCTGCAATTGCGATCGCTGGCGGAGCGGATCGCATCGGGAACCGCTCTCCTACCGACAGAAGATGTCTCCGCCGCCGTTGTCCACGAGGCGCTCACCGAGGGCTTCGGCTGGGTCATGCTCTATGGCGGCATCGGCGTCTGGCTGCTTGCGGCGCTCAGCTTCGTCGTCTTCGGGCGCGGAGAAACCGCCTGTTCGTCGCACGAATGACGTCCGTCATGTCGCATGCGCGGTCAGATTACTGAACGGCGCATCATACATCGCGGCAGTCGGAGCTGAATTGGCGGGCAGCGAACGACGAAACCGAGAACTATGTCGACTCCATCGCCCTCTTGAACCCGCCCTTTTAAAGAATTGAGGCTTGCGCTCCCCGGAGCGGCCTAATCTATGTCAGCCATTCGCGCCCGTTCTCAGCAAGGACCGTTGGAACGCTGGCCGATACCGGCCACCCGGCGCGGTGCTTCAGCTCAAGACGCCAGGATTTTGTGCGCGAGACGGCCCAGGTGCCGCACGCCGTCTGCGATATGATCGTTCCAGCCGTGACCGGCACTCAGGCGCAGGCAATTGCGGAAGCGTCGGCTGGCGGAGAAGACGTCGCCCGGTGCGAAGCAGATGCCTTGTTCGATCGCCTGGTCAAAAAGCGCGCGTGAATCGAAAGGCTTGGGGAGTTCGAGCCAGAGAACGAACCCGCCGGTCGGCCGGCTCATCTTCGTCTCGGGCGGGAAACTGACCTCGATTGCGCGCGCCATATGCGCGAGATTCTCTTGAAAGAGCCGACGGACGTTCCGCAAATGGGCGTCATAAGCGCCGCTGGCCAGGAATTCTCCGAGTGCGATTTGGGGAAGGACGGCCCCGCAGAGACTGAAGGCGAGCTTGCGTTCAATCACCCGCCGCGTGCGGGCGCCGGCGGCGATCCAGCCGACACGGTAGCCGGGCGCCAGACTCTTCGAGAACGAACTGCAATAGATCGTGTTGGCGCCGCCATCGAGCGCGATGAACGGCTTTGGCCGCTCCCGGCCGAAGTGGAGGTCGCCATAGACATCGTCTTCGATGAGCGGCACATCGTATCGTGCAAGCACGGCAAGCAGCGCCCGCTTGTCGGCCTCGGTCATCATCGAGCCGAGCGGGTTGTTGAAGCACGACGACAGCGCGCAGGCGGCCACCTGTTCCGTTTCGAGCAATTGCGCGAGCGCATCGATGTCGATGCCGCGGATCGGATCGACGGGCAGTTCGAACGCCTTCAGGCCGAGCATTTCGAGAGTGTGCAGCAATCCCATATAGGTGGGCGCCTCCACCGCGATCGTGTCGCCGGGTTTGGTGACGGTCGTCAGGGCAAGCATCAATGCCTCCGTGCAACCGCTCGTGACCACGACATCGTCGGGCGACAGCACATGCCCGATCCGCATCGCGCGTTTGGCGATCTCGCTGCGCAGGATCGCCTCCCCCTGTGGAGGGCCATAGACATTGTATCGGGTGCCGTGCCGGCGCGCCGCACGCGCGAGCGCCAAGTCGAGCCGCTTCGATTCCAGCAGTTCTCCATCGGGCACGGCGCAGCCGAAAGGCATGAACGCGCGATTGGATGAATGTTCGAGCAACGCCGCCACGGCGCCGCTGATCGAGACGGTCGATGCCTTCGCGCTGCGGCGCGAGGTCGATGGAAGTGCGAAGGTGCCCGGCTGCGTCGACGCGACGTAGAATCCCGACTGCGGCCGTGCGACCAGGACGCCGCGATCCTCCAACGACCGATAGGTCTGCAAGGCTGTCGAGATGCTGACGCCATGCTGCTCGCTCAGGGCACGAACGGACGGGACGCGGGCGCCCGGCGCAAGCGCGCCGTTGTCGATCATACTGGTGATGAGGTCGGCCAGTTGCTCGTATCGGTATGAGGGTGAGGCGTCCATGCAAGCTCGCGGGTGAGACCCGGGGACTATAGCCGCGCGCGTTCGGTCCGCCAACAAACTGTTATGGTCGAAAAACAGAATTCTGTGTCTGTTATGGCGTGGTCGAGAGCCTTATCCTGCAGCGGTCAATCTGCGGGAGAGGTCCATGCATGCGCTCCGTAGCGGCTCAGGCGAGCCGCACCGATCCGGTTCAGACGAGCCGACGTCCCCGGAGTGGCGCGGACGTTTCCTCTATAACGAGATCATCACGCTGCTCGACGTCAACCGTCCGCACAACCTCGCGGAAAGCACCTCGCAGGATCTGAGCGTCGGCGAAGTCCTCGACCTCGCTGGGCTCGATCGCATCCGGGATCTGAAGCTCGGCTATGGGAAATCGGCCGGCGCGCCTGATCTGCGTGAAGCCATCGCCGACGCCTGCAAGGTCGCGGTGGAGCAGATCATCACGACGCAAGGCACGGCGCTCGGCATCTTTCTGCTTGCGCTTGAGCTCTGCCGGCCTGGCGATGAAGCAGTCCTCGTGACGCCCTGCTTCCCGCCCAGCCGCGACAGCCTGGTCGGCGCCGGCGCGATCGTCCGCGAAGTCGCATTATCGTTCGAGGACGGCTATCGCCTCGATCTCGACAGGATCGAAGCGAGCCTGTCATCGCAGACGAAGCTGGTCAGCGTCGCGTCGCCGCAGAACCCGAGCGGCGTCCAGACGCCTCTCGCGATCATCGAAAAGCTGCTGGCGCTGATCGAGAGACGATCTCCAGGAGCTCTGCTCTTCATCGACGAGACCTACCGGGAGGCGACCTATGGCGATCTGCCGGCCGCCGACAGCTTCGCAGGGCTCGATCCGCGCATCGTGACCGGCGCATCGATTTCAAAGGCGCTCGGTGCGCCCGGCCTGCGCACGGGCTGGCTTACGGTTGCCGATGCCGAGCTTCGTGCGCGCCTCACCGTTGCCAAGATGAACACCGTGATTTCGGGTTCGGTCCTCGACGAGACGCTGGCGGCGGCGTTGTTGCGCAAGCGGGAACAGGTGCTCGCGCCGAGACGCAAGTTGCTGGCCGGTGCCATTGCGGAGCTGGCAAGCTGGTGCGAGGCGGAGCGCGAACGCATCGAATGGGTGCGGCCCGATGCCGGCGCATTGTGCTGCCTGCGTCTTCGACTCGACGCCTTCGATGACGCCGCAGTTTCGCGCTTTTGGCGGCTGTTGCCTCGCCATGACCTGCAACTCGCCTGCGGAACCTGGTTCGGCGAAAGCGAGCGCGTGTTCCGGCTGGGGTTCGGCTACCTGCCGCCGGAGCGGCTTGGGTCGGCGCTGTCGGCCCTATCCGCAGCGCTCGACGCTGCTGCCGCGTGACGGCTGCCCAACCATTCAAGATCCCATAGCGAGCAAGGCCATGACAGTCAGAATTGCCTATATCGAAGAACCGCCTTTCTACTGGACCGGAGATGATGGCCGCCCGACCGGTGCCGACATCGAATTGGCGGAGGTCGTGCTGCGCGGGATCGGCGTAACCTCGATCGCATATCACCGGACGTCATTCGCCGAGTTCCTGCCGGGTGTGCGGGAAGAGCGCTGGGACATGAACGTGCCGATTTTCGTGACGGCCGAGCGCGCGCAGCAGGTTTCGTTCAGCGCGCCGGTCTGGACGATCGGCGACGGATTCCTTGTCCGGGCGGACAATCCGAAAGTGTTGACGAGTTATGAGGCGGTGGCGGCGCGCGGCGACGTGCGGCTGGGTCTCATCCCGGCGCAGGTACAGGTCGACGCAGCGAAGGCGGCGGGCGTGAGCGACGATCAGATCATGCTGTTCAACGACCAGCCCGAGGCCGTGGCCGCGCTCATGGCGGGCAGGATCGACGCCTTTGCCGCCACGGCGCTTGGCAATCGCGCGACTGCCGCCACCAATCCCGCACTGGACGCCGTGGACGTCGATGCGGGCAAGCCAGGAGCCGAGCTGATTGGCGCCTTCTCGTTCAGCACGAGCAATCCTGATCTGCGGGAAGCGGTGAATGCAGGACTTCGTGGCTATCTCGGTACGCCTGACCATCGCGCCCGCATGGCCAAGTATGGATTCACGCGGACGGAGATCGACGGAGTGGTCGGGCGCGCGCCCGACGCGTAGATGCCAGCATATGGCATCGCACAGGACTCCAGGCTTGCAGGATTCTAGATTCGGATGAGCAGAGCATGACTATCAAGTTGCACAACCCGGCCGGCATTGCTCCACCGTTCTCCTGCTATAGCCATGGCGCCTCGGCGTCGGCGAATGCGCGATGGCTCCATGTTTCGGGTCAGGTTGGCGTGACGCCTGATGGTGTCGTTTCGCCCGACCCGAAAAAGCAAATTGAACTGGCTTGGGACAATCTGCTGGCGGTGCTGGCCGATGCCGGCATGGGCATGGCCGATCTGGTCAAGGTCGACGGCTTCATCACGCAGGCAGAGATGGTGCCCTTGTACCGCCAGGAGCGCGAACGTCGGTTTGCCGGCCATGCGGCCGCGACGACGATGGTCATCGTCGCAGGGCTGGCGGAGCCGAACCTTCTGGTGGAGATTCAGGCGGTCGCCGCGCGCTAGCGTATTTCCGCGTTTCTCCGAATCGCGAAAATGCTCTACCTCCTTGTTTTATCGCATTTTCTTCGCGCGAACCGGCGTCCACTTCGCTCGAAAATGCTCTAGCCAGCCTTCGCTCAGTCCGGACCTGTCGCCTGGGCACTGGCCGTCGCTCGGATGACTTAGGACATTCCGATCGTTCGGCTCGGCCGGCTCGCTGCTGAACGAGGCCGCAATCGATCCTACCATGTGATCAGCGGCGCTTTGCGCAGCCACGTATCTGCGGTGAGTTGCTCTACGACGAACTCCGCGACGTCGGATCGGGCGATGGTCCCGCCATGGACGCCCGACAGATCGGTCAACGCCTTGACGTGACCGCGCGCCGGCTTGTCGTTGAGCACCGTCGGCCGGACGATCGTCCAATCGAGCGTGCTGGCGCGGATCGCATCTTCCTGGCGATCCTTGTCTTCATAGACCTTCCGCAGCATCAGGGGCAGGAGCAGCCGGTCGAAGAAGAAGCCACCATGGCCGCGGCTGTCGCCGGCGCCGAGGCCGGTGATGCACACCAGCCGGCGGATGTTCTGATCCGCCATGACGCCGACCAGCGCGCGTGTCGCCGCCGAGAGCAGGGTCACCTCCCGGAACGGGCTCATGGCCGTGCCCAGCGAACTGACGACGGCATCACAGCCGGCGATGGCGCGGGTCAGCGCGACGGGATCGCGGGCGTCGCCTTCCACGAGTTCGGCAGCGGCAAGATCTGCCTTTGCCTTGGAGCGAACGAGCGCGACGACCTCGTATCCCTTTGCGACGGCCTTGCCGACGATCAGCCGGCCGGTGGCGCCGGTCGCGCCCAATACCAGAACTTTCATGTCAAATCTCCCAAAGCTGTGCTGATGGACCAGGATGCATCGATGAGCCGCTGGCGCAGGACATCACCGATGGCGTTCGCCGACCCACCGCGCTGCGGCTTCCGCCGTATCCTGGGGACGGGTGTTGAATGCGATCGCCGCCTTCGGTGCGCCTTGGTGGATCGCGTTGACAACCCGCTCGAAGAACAGCAGCCCATTGGGCGGGATGCGCAGGCCGCCACCGATCACGACGCAATCGTAGTCCACGCTCGCCAGCTGCGCGGCCAATGTTGCGATGCCACTGTCGTCGGGAGCGATCATGCAGATGTCGGCGTCCCAACCGCGCTCGGTCATGGTCTTCTCAGCGATGTCGATGCCCGCCTGGATTTTTTGAGCATCGAACCCCGGTGGCAGGGAAGGATCGGAAAAGTCGACGGTGTCCGGCTTCTGCCCGACAAACAAGACGCGTGTCATGATCAAGCTCCTTTGAGTGAGTTGGAGGGGACGGCGTCGTCGGCCAGGGCATCGAGCCGTTGGCGGAGAAATTCCCCGATGGCGTTCACGGACTGCTCGGCCGCGCGAAACTGGCCGAGGGAGGACTGGAAGACATGCGCCATGCCCTCCCAGACCGACAGCGTAATCTCCACGCCCGCCGCCTGGGCCCGCTCAGTGTAGCGGATGGAATCGGCGAGGAGCACTTCGTCGTATCCGACATCGATGCGGATCGGCGGCAGGCCGCGGAGTGGCGCATGGAGCGGCGACGCCTTGGGGTTCGCGGCATCCTGGCCCTGAAGATACAGGTCTGCGAAGCTCTGGAGCACGCCGCGCGTGAAGATAGGGTCCGCCTGCGCCCTTGTCTCGAAGCTCTCGCCGGTGAGCGCCAGGTCGGTCCAGGGCGACATCGCCGCCGCGCCGACCGGCTGCACCATGCCCTTGGTCTTGTCAGAGGCGAGGATCGAGAGCAGCGCCAGCGTCAGACCGCCGCCCGCCGAGTCGCCCACGACCACGATCCGCTCAGTCCCGTCCGTGACGAGGCCGTGATAGGCGGCGACCGCATCGTCGATCGCCGCCGGAAAGGGGTGCTCCGGCGCGAGCCGGTAGTCAGGGACGAAAGCATCGGCGCCGGCGCGATGGGCAATCTGGCCGACGAAACCGGTAAACGCCTGTGCCGAGCCGAGCACATAGCCGCCACCGTGAAGATAGAGGACGCGCGCGCCCGGTCTTGCGTTCACTGGGCGAAGCCAGAAGCCCGCAATGCCGCCGACCGTCGCGGCCTCGACCCGGACACCCGGCGCTGCGGGTGTTGAGGCGAACATGGCGTCGAACATCGGCCGCGCCTCGGGTCCGAGCGGCTCACCCTTATGGGCCGAGGCGGCCTGCCGCATCGCGGCCACGGCCGGAGCGTCTTCAGGGGGAGGGGCTGGATCGTCATCATGACAGGTCTCCTTTTTGTTGGGAGTCAGGGCGGGCTCAGCCCTTGGCCCACTGGGTCGCGGCATCCCTGGCAAAAGCGGCATAGGAGCGCGGGGCGCGACCGAGGAGCCTGGTGAGACGCGCGATGTCGTCAGCGGTCGCCGCGGCGCCTTCGGTCTGATAGCGGGCAAACATCAGGCGCAGGTCGAGCGCGTGCCAGGCGGGCAGCATGGTCTTGATGCGCTGCTCCATCACGACGAGATCATCGCCGCCGTAGCGGATCGGGCGGCCAAGGGCTTTGCTCCAGAGGGTGGCGATAGCTTCGCCGGTCAGGCTGTCGGGACCAACCAAGGCGTATGTCTCGCGGCCGAGCGGCGTCGCGGCCTGCTCACGGCGATCAAGCTCGATCGCGGCTGCCTCACCGATGTCGCGGATATCGACCATCGAGATGCCTTTGTCGCCGACCGGTGCGCCATAAACGCCGGTCTTCAGAAGCCCGTCCTTCTGACGAAGATCGTTCTGGATAAAGTAGGCGGGACGCAGAACCGTAGCGGGCAGGTCGAGCGCCTCGATCATGCGCTCGACCGTGTATTTGCCTGCAAAATGCGGCACGTCGGCATAGGTCTCGCCCCCGAACACCGAGAGATAGACAATGCCCTTGACGCCGGCCTCGCGTGCGACCGTCAGGGTCAGCATGGTCTGTGTCAGTTCATCGGCGACGTTCGGAGCGAGCAGGAACAGCGTGCTGACGCCCTGCAGCGCCGCGCGCACCGAATCCGGGTCGGCGAGGTCGCCACGGACCGCCGTCACGCCAGCGGGAAACTGCGCCGTCTCGGGCGAGCGCGTCAGGGCGCGGATATCGGCGTTGCGAGCTTGAAGATGGGCCAGGACCTGTGTCCCGATTGTGCCCGTGCTGCCTGTAACGAGAATGGCCATGTTGAAATCTCCTCATGATGGCGTGAGCCGTATGTCTCGAGGAGGAAGATAGCCGTTTCATTATCGTTTAAGAGACGCCAATATCGAGATTGCTTGTCTCGAATATGGAACACGATGATGGATCTTCAGGCTTTGTCCGATTTCGACCTTGTCGCTGCCCATGGCGGGTTCGGCCGCGCTGCCCGCGTCTCCGGTCGCTCCAAGGCCACGCTGTCGCGGCGGGTCGCCGAACTCGAACAGAGCCTCGGCGTGCGGCTGATCGAGCGTGGATCCCAGAGTCTGCGATTGACGGATGAAGGCCGGGCGCTGCATGAGCGCACGCGCGGGCTGCTGAGTGAAATCACTGAGGCCGGAGAGGCGGTCGTCCTGGGCGCATCCACGCCGAAAGGCAGGTTACGGGTGAGCGCACCGATGGTCTTCGCGCATGTCGCGCTGCCCCGGATCGGCGCGCGTTTTGCCCTGGCCTATCCGGAGGTTCAGCTCGAAATCGTTGCCGAGGACCGCAAGGTCGACCCGGTCGAAGATGGCTATGATCTGATCATCCGGATCGACCCGTCGCCGGACGAACGCCTCGTCGGCCGCCGTTTCCTCAATGATGAACGCCTGATCGTGGCGCCGCCCGAGATGCCGCATCCCTTTCCAAGGTTGGATGGCGAGGAATCGACGGTAAAGGCCGTCCTGCTCTCCGCGACACCGCCGGCGACCATCTGGCGGATCCGTTCCGGAACGGAGGCTGACATCGTCCTGAGGCCGGACCCGGTTCTCCGTCTCTCGTCGCTGCTGATGGTTCGCGATGCCGTGCTGGCGGGCGCGGGTGCGGCCTTGCTGCCAAAGCTCCTCGTCGCTGACGATATCGAGGCCGGCAGGCTTGCTTATTGGGGGCCATATGCCGGACCGCCCGTGGAGATCTGGGCGTTGCAGAGTTCACGCCGCCTGGTCGGCGCCAAGGTGCGCGCATTCCTGGAGGTGGTCGAGAAAGCCTTCCCGGAAAAGGTCTTTGTCGCGCCAATATGAACGACAAAGCGGGTGTTGCGTCTCAATCCTTAATCCGAACGGTCTGAATCCAAGTGGCCGATTCAGGACGTGCCGGAGATAGGCGTCATTCCGGCATCGCGTTCGTGCGCGCGTCCGCTGGGTTGGAGGGCCTCAACGGTTCGCGTCGTAGCGCAGGCAGTTGTCGTGAATGGTTGCGAGGCGCGCGACCGCCAATCGTTTCAGTCGCCGCACCAGTTCAGACGAAGATCGCCGGCTGTTTGTCGAACAGGGCCTGCCGAACGATGATCCGATCGTCTGCGGACAATCCCGATGCTTCACCCTGGCCGATGCTTCAGCTTGGACGGAAATGCCGTTGGGCAATGGCGGCGCTTGCGTGGCTATGCGCGGGATATCGTATCATGGCGTACGGTCGGCGGGCCTGGCGGAAGGGAGGGCGGGGGCCGCCAACCACCACTGCTGACTGTGGCCCCTTGGCCTGGCCCCTGAAAAGTTAGGATTTCCGCGACGCACGCCGGGATTAGGTCGTACTGCAGGCTGCGTCCGCCATGCGGCGATAGGTTTCACGATACTCGACCGTTCGTGTTCCTTCATTGCCGGTGCCAACGGTAAAACGCGACAAAAATACACGTATCTGCGGCGCGTCTTCCAAGCGAATAATGCGAAGAGTGAGGGAGTCTTTGCCCCATTTGCCGGATCCGTCCATGAACAGGCCAAGTGGCCCCTCATGCAGCGTCAAATGCCGAAAGAGCACACTGCCGCAATCACCCGTGTCACTGACGCTGATCCCACAGATGTGTCCCTCGCAGGGCACGACGTCGATAATCTTATAGGGCCGTTGCTGATCTGACAGGCCTTGGCGGTCGTTCAAAATCGTCCACCGCCCAAGAAACAGGCCCGCGCCTGATTCAGCTCCGGCTGAAGTCGAAGCGATAGTCAAGAGCAGCAACACAGTTGCCGTGCAAAAGTATCGACGTTTGACGTTGTTCGGCATTCAATCCTCTCTCGTTTATCGTTCTGCTTTTTGTTCTTCGACAAAATGATGCCACCATCGGCCTTTCAGAATCAGGCTGATCTTGAAGGAGCGGACGAGGATCATCGAGGCGTTCATTCGAGACACGTTGTCCGGAGCAAGCTTGTGAACGAGAATGGTTGGTCAATCCGACGTCTCCGCTCCAATGGCGGATGCTATGAAAACAAGTGGGACTATTGTCAGAAGATACCATTTCTGGATCGCGTAGATAACAGCCTCTGAATGTCTTCTATCTGCTCCCGGGCCAGAACCCGCTTGGGCAGCACCTGATAAGTGTAGTCCGATCTGAAAAGCACAAAAACATGGCGGTCCTCCCGCCACTTCGAATAGTCGCCCCACTGAATACGGTTATATATCCCTGGTTGCTCGACCGTGTAAGCTTCCTCATCCCAATTAACTGTGCCGGCCTGACGAAGCAGTTTGTCCTGACGGAAGCGGCGGCGAATAATAATCGGCCCGAGTGCAAGAGGAAATATAAACGACACGCCGAAGGTCGCGGCGGAGATGACTAAAGCAAATACCGGCAGATTCTCACGCAGTTCGGGCCATGGCATCCCGAGCAAGTAAAGATATCCTGACAGAACGGCCATTGCGCCAATCCATAGAATAGACATTCTGATCATCGTCCGTGCATTTCGCGCCGAACTGAAAACATGAAGACGTCCCGCTCGACGAAGGTCGAGTTCGTTGAGTGTGAAAATCACCTTCCGATGCATGAAAGCCCCATGATTTTTCTCTCGGTCGTTGCAGAATTCCCGATAAAACAGTCATTGAGCTCTCCCAAACGGCCCAAACAGGCTGTTTGCGGCAACTGCCAGCCGCGAATCTGGTGAAAGGCGCAGCAGTACATGCGCCGTCAGGTATGGAAGGAAATGAATCGAGCCATTGTTAGGCAGGCCGTCAACCTCGGCGACTTGGACAACGAGTGCCAGTCATAGCAACGGGGCCCATTTCTGGGTCCATTCTTGGGCTCTTTTTTGGGGGGATTCGATTTCGTGTCGCTGTAATCGATTGATATTGCAGCGAAATTCAAGAAGCTGAATTTATGGCGGAAGGGGTGGGATTCGAACCCACGGTGGGCTTTCACCCACGGCGGTTTTCAAGACCGCTGCCTTAAACCACTCGGCCACCCTTCCGACGCGCTTGTCATTGCCGGGCCCATGGCGTTTTGGCAAGCCCGCTTATCGCCCTAGTGAAGCGCACGCCATATCCGTCTTTCCTGATGTGGCGGGAAACTCCGGCCAAAACCGGAAAACATCTGCAATAGCAGGACGATCCGTCTCATCTGGCTAGGTCTTGGTCGCCGGCGAAGGTCGAGGCGAAAGCCCGCATGTCCCGCCTCGGCGACCACGTTGCAGGGCTGCAACGTGCGCCGAAAATCGCGCCTTGTCCCCATCCCAGGTTGACACATGCCGCATTTCCGACACCTTTGTGCCCGCCCAAGAGCACACGGAATGTCGTTAACGGTGTCGCGATCCGCGATCCTCCGCTTAACGATCTCTTAATCGGATTGTCCGAAAACTTCGGTTTCGCCGCTATTGCGGCTGGCCGGTCTTTTGAGTTTTTCGGCGCAGAAAGCGGAACGACGGAATGACTCGAGGCGCATGCTCATCGGTCCCGGAATCGTCCTCCGACGCGTCCGAGCCAAGCGGCCTCAGCAGTTACAGCCTAACAACGCGCGTCATGCGCATTGGTTGCGTCGCGCTTGCCGGGCTTTTCGTCGCCAATTGCGCAGGCAATCAGGTTGCCCAGCGTGGCCGCTCCAAGGAAATCGGCGCATTCCCCCAGTCCAAATACGGACCGGCCAGCCCGCGCGTCGTCGCGGAGGGCGAGGAAGTGCCCAAGGGTGGCGGGCGCCAATTGATCGGCAAGACCTATTCGGTCGCCGGCAAGCGCTACACGCCTTATGAGAAGCCGGTCGGCTACACGGCGGTCGGTACCGCCTCCTGGTATGGCGAGGCCTTCCATGGCCGCCGCACCGCCAATGGCGAGGTTTATGACCGCAACGGCATCAGCGCCGCGCATCCGACCATGCCGCTGCCGGCCTATGCCCGCGTCACCAACATTCTGAACAACCGCTCGATCATCGTACGCGTCAACGATCGCGGCCCCTATCACGGCAACCGCCTGATGGACGTCTCGCAGAAGACCGCCGAGGCGCTGGCCTTCCGCCATCTCGGCACGGCCCGCATCAAGCTCGAATATCTTGGCCAGGCTTCGCTCGCCGGCTCCGACGACAAGCTGCTCCTGGCGACGTTGCGCACAGACGGACAGCCGGCTTCGATCCCGGGCACTAGCGCCCCGACCATGGTCGCAAGCGCTGCCCCGACCGCGCCGGGCCGCTACGCCAGCGCCAATCTCGACGAAGCGCCGGTCGAGCCGGTCCGGCCCGCCGTCTCGCAGCCGGTCGCGCAGGCCTATGCCGCCGAGCCGGTCCGCACCATCGCGCCGAGCGCCCCGGTCGCTGCCAGCATGGTCTCGACCGCGCCCTCAAGCTCGGCCAGCGCAAGTTCCGCCAATGTCGGGGTTCCGGTCCGTGGCGCGCCGCTGCCGCCTAATCGTCCCTTCGACCTCGACACCATCGCCAATGCCGGCAAGCCGGTCGTCATGCAGCCGCGGGCCATGACACCGCTGCCGCCCGTGCGCACCAATGTCGCAAGCCTGTTCGCGGCGCCTGAGCGCAGCCCGACCCAGCGCTTCTCGAACGCGCATCCGCTGGTTCGCGATCTCTCGCCCCAGAGTTTGCAGCCGCTATCGCGCAATTGAAGCCGTTCGGGCTTGACCGCCCGAGCCCGCCTCTGCTTCAGATCGGAGCATGAGCGCGCCTGTCACCAGCAGCGACGGATCTGATCGACGCTCTGCCGCCTTGCGGCTGGGCGTCGTTGCGTTTTTGTGCCTGGCCTTATCGCTCGTTGGAACGGGCCTGCGCGCGCAGAATTTTCAATCGCCGGCGCCTTATGCCGTCCTGCTCGACTCAGCCAGCGGCACGGTGCTCTACGAGAAGGCCGCCGATGAGCTGATGGTCCCGGCCAGCCTTGCCAAGATCGCAACCGCGCTGGTCGCCTTCCAGGAGATCGCGCAGGGGCGCCTCAGCCTCGATAGCGAGATCGGCATTTCCGAGAACGCCTGGCGCAAGGGCGGCGGCGTCTCGGGCGGCTCGACGATGTTTGCGATCCTGAACAGCCGGGTGAAGCTCTCGGACATTCTGCAGGGTCTCATCGTCCAGTCCGGCAATGATGCCGCGATCGCGCTCGCCGAGGCCATTGCGGGCGACGAGCCCACCTTCGCCCGGGTGATGACGGAGCGCGTGCGTGCACTCGGCCTGACGAAATCGGTCTTCCGCAATGCGACCGGAGTAGGCGATCCGGAGCAGAAGGTCACGGCCCGCGAACTGGCCAGGCTCGCCGACCACATCATCAAAACCTATCCCGAACTCTACAAGATCTTCGGCCAGCGCGAATTCACCTGGAACAAGATCAAGCAACAGAACCGCAATCCCTTGCTGGCGATGGAAATCGGCGCGGATGGCTTGAAGACCGGTAATATCGACGAGGCGGGCTTCGGCCTTGTCGGCTCGGCGGTCCAGAACGGTCAACGCCTGATCGTCGTGGTCAATGGCCTGAAGACCGCGCGCGACCGGGCACAGGAAGCGCGCAAGCTGCTGGAATGGGGCTTTCGCGCCTTCGAGGCACGCAAGATCTTCGGGGAGGGCGAGATCGTCGGCGAGGCCAGCGTCTTCGGCGGCGCGAAGGGGCGTGTCGCGCTGAAGGCGAAAGGGCCAGTCAGCCTGCTCCTGCCGCGTGGCGCGGGCGAGCGCCTCAATGCGCGGATCGTCTATCGGGGTCCGCTGGTCGCGCCGGTTCAGGAGGGACTGGAGGTTGGGCGCCTGCTCGTCACGCGCGGCGAGGTCAAGACGCTCGAAATCCCGCTCTACGCCGCCGAAACCATTGAACCCGGCACCTTGCAGCGCCGCGCACTCGATGCGGCGATGGAGCTCGCCACCGGCTGGGTGCGCAAGGTCTTGAAGCGAAGCTGAACGGCGCGCAACCGAAGCCAGGATATCTCATCAAGCCTGCAAGGTTGCGTTATCGACCGCCCTCGAATCTCGTATGCAGTCTTCGGCATCCGTGCCGCACTGCGGCAAACTGGTTTTGATAGCAATGCATGAGCAGTCTCGGCACAAGCAGTCTCGTGGTTTCATGATCGCGCTCGAAGGCGTCGACGGCAGCGGCAAGTCGGGGCTGGCGCGTTCCTTGTCCGCCGCATTGCGGGGCGCCGGGCACGCGGTGCTGGCCACACATGAGCCGGGCGGCACGGAGGCCGGCGCCGCCCTGCGCAAGATCCTGCTGGCCAGCAACGCCTATGATTGGACGCCCACGGCCGAATTGCTGCTGATGAATGCCAGCCGGCGCCAGCATATCGACCAGGTCATCCTGCCTGCGCTTAAGGCCGGCAAGATCGTGCTCTGCGACCGCTTCGTCGGCTCGACGATTGCCTATCAAGGCGCGGGGCGGGGGCTCTCAGAAGCGCTGATCCTCGATCTTCACCGCCTGACCATCGAGGATCTCTGGCCCGACCTGACGCTCGTGCTCGATCTCGACCCCAAGGTCGCGCTGGAGCGCAGCCGGTCGCGATTGCAGCAGTCGCAGATCGACGAAGGCCGGTTCGAGGCGCTCGACCTGGCCTTCCATCGCCGCGTTCGCCAATCCTTCCTGGACCAGGCCGCGAAACTGATTGCCCCATACAAGGTCGTCGATGCCGATCGGCCGCCCGCGATCGTGGAACGGGAGGCTTTCGAGCACGTCAGCGGAATTTTGACTGAGAGAATCGCGTGATTACTAAGCCATTTAGCCGGCTTCCTTCATAATCCGAATCAAAGCGCGGTCAGCGCCTGTCCGGCGCTCGGCGATCCACTCCAGGACAGCCACATCGCCGCGGTCCAGGAAAAATCCGGGCCACCGCAGCCGGCGCCGGTGCGCGGGTCGAAATACTCCCAGAAGCCATTGCGCCGGACGAGCTCGCCGCTGTCCTGTCGGAGCGTGTTGGCCTCCTCGCTCAGTCCGTAGCCGGACAGGCCGTCGGTGATCATCCGGTTCATCATCAGCCAGACCGGCCCGCGCCAGTAGCGCGTGGCATCGAAACGCTTGTCGCGCGGGTCGGTGCTGGCGACGGAGAAGCTGGCCACGGCCCGCGTCGCTGCAAGGTATTCTTTGAGGGCCAGCGCGTCCTCCTGGCTGGCGGTCCGGGCATAGAGCGGCAGGAAAGCGGCGCAGGTGACAGCCTCGCTCAGTTGGCCGCTGCGCAGGTCGAGCGAGCGGTAGAGCCCGTCCGCGCCTTTCAAGCGCTGCATCGCCGTCTCGCTGCGCGCGATCCACTCGCGCAGGGCCGAGGCTTCATGGGTGAAGCCGAGCTCGTCCGCGAGCGTGAGCAGATCGCGATCGGCACGCAGGAGGATCGACTGGATACCGAGATCGCAGACCCGGAAGGAGAGGGTGCGGGCGACCGACACCCCGTCCCAAGCCAGCGCCTTGGCTTCCTCGACCAGCGTCATGACGCGGTTGTAGAAATCATGGGTCGGGCGTTGTGTGGCGTCGACATGGCCGAGATCCTTGCGCAGATGCGCGACATCGACGCTCGCAACGACATGGCTCAGCGGCTCGTCCCAATCCGGCGAATTGTCCCGCCCCGATTCCCAGGGGTGAACCATGGTGACGAGTCCCGTGCCGTCGGGGTCACGGATCTCGTGCCACCAGCGATGCGAGGCGAAGAGCTTTGGAAACAAGGCCCTGATGCGCGTTGCATCGCCGGCGGAGAGATCGTGCAGCACGCGTGCGGCAGTCGCCGCCACCGGCGGCTGGGAGATGCCGGAGGTCAGCGGCTGGCGCTGGATGCCCCAGGCCTCGGGGCCGGGGTAGTAGCCCTCGGCCGGGGCGCGGAAGACGATATGCGGCACCATGCCGTCCTGCCATTGGCCTTCGAACAAGGTCTCCAGCTCGCGCCAGGCGCGGTCGAGGTCGAAGGTCGCGAAGCCCAGCGCGACGAAGGCGGAATCCCAGTTCCACTGAAAGGGGTAGACCCGGCCATTGGGCACGGTGAAGCCGCCACGGTCATTGCGGCGCAGTACGGCGCGCGCCGCGTCATCGAGATCGGTCAAAGGGGGTGTCGACAGCACAGGCTCAGGCTCCAGGATGGGTGCGACCGGTTTGCGGGTCGATCCAGACGATGCGGGTTGGGTCGAGCGCCAGGCCCAGCGTCGCGCCGGCATCGACCCGCGTGCTCGATGGGGCGACGATGCGGGCGAGATCGCCGCCGACATGGCCGGTGAGCAGCAGATGCGAGCCCATCGGCTCCGCGACCTTGACCTTGAACGGCAATCCGCTGGCGGCATCGGTCAATCCGGCGTCCTCGCCGCGGAAGCCGAGGATGATCGGCCCATCGACGGGAGCAGCCAGCGTGATGCCGCCGAGCCTGGCGCTGCCGGCGGCGGCGGTGGTGTTGACGAAGTTCATCGGCGGCGAGCCGACGAAGCCGCCGACGAAACGGGTCGCCGGCTTCGAATAGATAGTGGTCGGCGTGTCGATCTGGACGATATGGCCGCCATGCATCACGGCGATGCGGTCGGCGAGCCCCATGGCCTCGGTCTGGTCATGGGTGACATAGATCGTGGTCGTGCCGGCCTCGCGCAGCACGCTGCGCAGTTCCGCCCGCATCTCGAGCCTGAGCAGGGCGTCGAGATTGGAGAGCGGCTCGTCCATCAGTAGGACGGCGGGCTCGACGGCGAGCGCCCGCGCCACGGCGACGCGCTGACGCTGCCCGCCCGAGAGCTTGGCGGGATAGCGTTCGAGATATTCCTCGATATGCAGCAGGGCGGCGGCCTTGCGCACCTGCGCCTCGACTCGGGGCTGATCGGCGCCCTTCATGCGCAGGCCAAAGGCGACGTTCTCGAACACCGTCATATGCGGGAAGACGGCATAGTTCTGGAAGACCATGGCAAGCCCGCGCTCGGATGGCTTGAGCGCCGAGACGTCGCGCTCGCCGATCACGACCTTGCCTGAGCTCTGCACCTCAAGCCCCGCGATGATGCGCAGCAAGGTGGTCTTGCCGCAGCCGGAAGGGCCGAGCAGCGCGACGAATTCGCCATCCGCCACGGAAAGCGAGATCTCCTGCAGCGCGACGGCGTTGCCGAACTGCTTGGCGACCTTGTCGATCAGGATGCCGGCCATGGGCGCCCTCCTATTTGCTCGAGACGCCCCACATCGCGAACAGGTATTTCCTGACCGCGAAGATGAAGAGCACCGAAGGGACGATGAGGATGAAACCGCCGGCGAAGCGGTAATGCAGCGGCGATTCGGACAGGACCGCGAGCAGATAGGCCGTCAGCGTGCGCTCGCGCACGGTCAGCACCGAGGCGGCGAAGACCTCGTTCCAGGAGATCACGAAGGCGAAGATCGCCGCTGCCGCGATGCCCGGCAGAGCGAGCGGCAGCACCACCTTGCGGAAGGCCTGCCAGCGCGTGCAACCGAAAACCCAGGCCGCCTCCTCATATTCGCGCGGGATGCCCATGAAGAGCGAGGAGGTCACGAGCGCCGCGAAAGGCAGCGCCAGCGCGGTGTGGATCAGCGAGACGCCCAACGGCGTGTCGTAGAGCCCCACTTTGATGAAGATGACGGTCAGCGGCAGGGCCAGGATCGCGAGCGGGAAAGCCCGCGTCAGCAGCACCAGAAGGCGGAAGGCGCTCTGGCCCCGGAAGCTGAAGCGCGCCAGCGCATAGCCCGCCGGAGCCCCGAGCAGGATCGAGAACAGCATGGTGAGCGAGGCGGCGATGAGCGAGTTCAGCGCCGCGTTCCAGACGCCCTCGATCTTCAGGAAGGCTGCGAGCGCGGTGAAGGAAGCCTCTGTGGGGGCGAGCGATTTCGGCCATTTGAACACGGCCATCCGCCCGCCCATCGCACCAAGCCCGATCAGGTAGATCGGCACGAGCACCCAGGCGCAAAGCACCAGGACGCCGGTGACGTAGAGCCATTTGCGGGGCGCGCTCATGCTTGCGCCTCCGGATCGACGCGCAGCGCCTTGAGGTAGATCACTGTCGCTGCAAGCGAGATCGCCATCACCAGCACGGCATAGGCTGCGGCGACGCCGTAATTCTGGTTCTCGTTCTGCCAAGTGTAGGCTTCGCCGACGATGATCGGGAAATTGCGCCCGCCGAGCGCATAGACGACCGCGAAGACCTCGAAGGCCAGCACGGTCCGCAGGATCAGCGCCGATTGCAGGCTGGGCTTCAGCAAGGGCAGCGTGATCTTGCGGAATTTGGTCCAGGGGCTCGCGCCGAAGATGTCGGCTGCCTCGCCGAACTCCTTGGGAATGAGCTGGATGCCGGCAACGAGGATGATCAGGACGATGGCGGTCGCGCGCCAGACCTCCGCCAGCACGACGGCGAAGAACAGTGCGATGGGGGTCTCACTGTTGAGATAGGCGGTCGGCCCGCTGATCAGGCCGAACTGGAACAGCAGCGTGTTGAGATAGCCGGAATCCTGCAGGATCGCGAGCCAGACGAGGCCGGCTGCGAGATCGGAGACGCCGAGCGGGATCGTCCAGATCCAGAGCACGAGCTCGCGTCCGCGCGTCATCTTCTGCAGCATCAGGCCCATGACCAGCGCCAGCGCCACTTGCAGCGGGATCACCACAATGACGAGCGCGAAGGTGTTGCGCAGCGCCGTCGGGAAATTGAGATCGCCGACCATGCGAGCGTAGTTGGCAAGCGAGAGCCCTTGCCCGCCATCGAAGGAGAGCAGGATGGTCTGGCCGAGCGGCACCAGGAAGAAGGCCGCGAGAAAGGCGACCGAGGGCGCAATCAGCAGATAGGGCAGCCAGCGCGGCTGGGGCATGGTCGGAGACCTTTGGACGGCGTCATCTTGGGCAACAGCGCCACGCGAGGTTGGGTATCGCACTCCGACCAAGCTGGGCGGAGCGCGGCTTTCACGGGCGTTGTTCTGGAAAGCTCAGGTCACCGGGCAGGCGCCCTGGCTCGGCTTGTCCGGAGCCCAGCAGGGCGCGGCGGTCTGGGTCATCAGCGTGCGCAAGGTTTCGGCCTGGGAATCGAGCACCGCGCGGACCGGTTCACCGCGCAGCACGATGCGCTGGAAGGTGTCGAAATAGACCTTGTTGAACTCGCCGCCCTTGTCACCGAGCCCGACCGGCAGCAGGGCGACGATCGCGTCCTTCGCGCCTTGCGTCTTGGCGATGCCGTCAGCCAGCAGCTTGACGCCGGCAGGCAGATCGGCCGGAAGCGGTGCGTTGATGACCGGGAAGAAGCCGACCTCCATGGCGGTGGCGATCTGCGTCGCCGGCTTGAGCAGATGCTCGATCACGGCCGCGGCCTGGGCCCGGTTCGGCGCATCCTTGGCGATGGCGAGGCCGGCGACGACCGGCATATAGGCGCGGCCCTGGCTGCCGGCCGGCGGCGGAACGACGAGATATTTGTCGGGCTCGGCGGTCAGTGCATCCTTGACCCGGGCGATATGGTCCCAGGCGATCCAGACCTCGCCGGCCATCAATGGTTCCTGCATGAAATTATAGTTGTTGGCGTTGGGATTGACCGTTGCCCAGAGCGCCTTGAAGTCGGTCCAGCCCTTCTCGGCGGCAGCCGAGCGGAACTCGGTCACCATCGAGCCGGTATAGGAGGGCACGAGATTGCCCTGGATGAAACGGGCGAACAGGCCTTTGGGGCCGGCCGGGAAGCCGATGCGGCGCTGCCCGGTCTTGTCCTGGATCGCCTTGCCCCAGGCTGCGAGCTGCTCATAGGTCAAGGCGTTGACGTCGGCGCCCGCTGGCAGGAAGGGCAAAGCCTCCTTCCGGACGACAAGGACATAGGTCGCCTGCATCCAGGGGATGTATTGCTGGGTGGACGTCCCGAGCTTGCCGAGCTCCATCAAACCGGCGGGTATGCCGCTCGCGCTGAGCTTGGCCGCGACATCATCGATGGCGTCCAGCGAGGCGGTCGGCGCCAAGGGCTGCAGCTCGCCATGCAAAGCGCCCATCAGGCTGATCGTGCGCTTGCCGGCGGCCTGCTCCGCCTTCATGCGCACGGCGAATTGCGGCGGCTCTTCAACGACATAGGTGGTTTTCGGTGCGCCCTTGAGCAGCACCTCGCGCACCTTCTGCGCCTCGTCGATCGGGCGCAGCTGCGTCGACAAAAAAACGAGATCCTGCGCCTTCGCCGCCGGCGCGGCGAGAATGGCGCCCGCCGTCATGGCGGCGATCGCCAGCTGGTTGAGTGTCGTCATGGCTTCCTCCCTGGCTCGCTTGCTTTGATTGGCGTCGGAAGCGGCGGCTGCGAGAGGCCTGCGCTTTCCGTGATGGGTCAGCCACGCGCCTCCCCGAGGGATGCGCGTGGGATGAACTCGACCGGGTTGATCTCGGTCATGTCGCGAGGATCGGCGCCGCCGATGCGCGCCAGCGCCATTTCGGCGAGGCGGCGGCCCGTCGCGGCGATCGGCAATTCCATGGTCGCGAGCGCCGGGTCGGAGAACGCAGCTGCGGGGATGTTGTCGTGGCCGATGATCGCGATGTCGCGCCCGGCCACGAGACCCCGCTCGCGCACGGCGCGCATCGCACCCAGCGCCATGCTGTCGGTGGCGCAGAGCAGGGCGCTCGGCGGCTCCGCCTGCGCCAGCATGACGCCCGCCGCGCGATAGCCGCCTGCCTCGGTCGCGCTGTCCTCGACGATCTCACCGGGAAGTCCCGCGTCGCGCATGGCGCGGGCGAAACCGCTGCGGCGCAGATGCGCGAAGGTGAAGGCGGATGGCGCGGCAAGATGGCCGATCCTGCGATGGCCGAGACCGGTCAATCGCAATGCGGCGTCATGAAAGGCAGCCTCGCCATCGCCGTCGACATAGGCATAAGGCTCGGCGAAATCGCTGCGCCCCATCGCGACGAAGGGGAAGCCGATATCGGTGAGATAGCGCAGGCGCGCATCCTCGCGCCGGGTGCGGACGACGATGATCGCGTCGGTACGCCGGCCTTCGATGAGGCGGCGATAGGTCTTGAGTTCGTCGGGGCCGGGCAGGGCGGCGATCAACGTCAGATCGTAGCCTTGCTGGGCGAGCCGTTCGCCGGTCGATCTCAGCAACTCGATATAGAGCGGTTCGTTGAAATGGCCGGGCTCAGCGGGAAGCACCATGGTGACGATCTCGGTCAGTCCGCGCCGCAGCCGCCGGGCGGCGGAATTGGGCCGGTAGCCGGTCGTCTCGGCTGCGGCGAGGACACGCTCGCGCGTGGCGACGGCGACGTCGCCATAACCGTCGAGCGCCCGTGACACGGTCGTGATCGACAAACCCAGCATCTGCGCCAATTCGCGCAATGAACTCATCGGCCGTCTCTGCCTCTTGGTTGAGAGCGACGGATCCCGATCTCAGCCTGCGCGGCAGGATAATGTCATCCGAAACGTTTTGGAAGAGGCTGTCGGGCACTGTCTGCAGCTTGCAGAGGCGCTGGCGCCGCGTTCAATCAACGAGACCGAGTTGCGTCCTACCCGCGATCGACGCGGTGCGTGCGAGATAATCGGCCTTGCTGGACTGCATGTGATCGATGTTGATCTGCGCGAGCGCCCAGGAATCCGTGCCTTGGAGCAGCTCGATCATGATGTCGTGCTGGCGCAACGAGAGCCGCAAACCCTCGCGGTCGGCGAGGTTCTTCGCCCGCATCGGCAAGGTCAGGCCCATGTAATCCTGTAGGCTGCGCACCAGATATGGATTGCCGCAGGCGCTGAACAAAGCGATGTGGAACGCGTCATTGGTCTCGTGGATGCCGCGCAGATCGCCGGCCTCGGCGTGGCGGGCATAGTCCGCCTGGATCGTCTTCAGCCGCATGATGAGTTCGGCTGGCGCCGGCAGCGCGATCATCAGCACTGCCTGCCGGGTCAGCATCTCGCGGACTTCGTAGATCTGTCGGACCTCTTCGGCCGAGTAGGAACAGACGGTCGCGCCGATATTCTTCTCGCGACGGACGACGCCGGTGCGTTCCAGCTGAACCAAAGCCTGCCGGATGAAGTGCCGCGTCGCTCCGTAGCGGGCCATCAGGCTGTCCTCGACGAGCCGCGAGCCCGGCGCGAGACGCCCGAAGATGATGTCTTCCTCGAGCCGGCGGAGGATCTCGGCCTGTTCCTCGACACGCGATGCTGATGCCGATACTTCGCTCATGCCGCGTGTCCTTCTGTCCTGCTTTTGCCTGCCGACTCCCAGCCGGAGAGGCGATAGCAATCTTCGACCAGACGCAATGTTTCGAGATTGTCCTCCGGCGAGGTCTCGAACGGCGTATTCTCGCGCAGGCTGCGGAGGAAATGGGCGAGCGTCGCGGTGTAGGCCCCTTGATAGACCGCAGCCTGATCGAAGCTGATCCGCTCTTCATCGCCTCCACTCCTGAAGACGAGTTCGGCTCCGTCGAGGCGGATCACCCCGCGCTCGCCGAGGAGGGTGAGGCGATCGACCTGTTCAGGCTGCGCGCCATATGCGGCAAAGCTCGCGAAGACCGAAACCCCTGCACCGCCGGCCGTTTCGAGATGCAGGACCGCCCCGTCTTCACCAAGAATCTCGGGACAGGTCCGGCTCAGCACCGCAGCGCGCACGCTCATCGGGCCGAGCAGCATGCGCAGTGTATCGAGATGGTGGATCAGCACCTCGGCCACGAGCATCCTCTGCTCGCCGCGCAGCATAGGTTGTCGCTCCAGAGCGGTCAGCCGCCCCTCCGCATTCGGCACCGTGCCAGAGGTGACAAGCGACAGCGAGGCCGCCTTGACCTTGCCGATCCGGCCCTGCGCAATCCATTGCGCCGCCTGGCGGTAATAGGCACGGAAGCGCCAGTTCTCATGCACCATCAGCCGAACCCGGCCGGTAATGTCAGCGACCAGTTGCTGGGCCTCGTCCAGGGTCGGAGCCAACGGCTTCTGGCACAGGATAGGTAGCCCGTGATCGGCTGCCAGACGAACCAATTCGGCATGGGCGGCACGTGGCGCGGCGATGTCGACCGCATCGAGGCCGCCTGCCGCCAGCATCTCGCTTGCGCTCCGGTAGCGTGCGCCGATACCGAACTCGGCGACGCGGTTTTTGCTCGCTTTATCCGACGGATCGGCAATCGCCACGACCACGGCCTCCTCGGCAAGCGCCTGCCAGCCGCGCAGATGGTAGAGCGTGACCCAGCCGGCTCCGATCAGCCCGATCCTGAGCGGCAAAGCCATCAATGGGATTTCCGCTGGGCGGCGGCTTTCTGCGCGGCAGGCGTGGTCGCCAAGGCGGGAACCGCCCGGCCGGTCTCAGCGTCGAACAGATAGGTGGCCTCAGCTGAAAAGAAGAGTTCGACGGCTTCGCCCGGCGCGGCCACGACATTGCGCGGCAGGCGCGCGATGCACTCGGTGCCGCCTTCAGTCTCGACCAGAAGCAGCGTCTCGGCGCCGAGCGGTTCGACGGCGATGGTACGTCCCCTGATCGAGCCATGCGGCTGGCCGTTCAACGCTGCCGCATCGATCAGCAAATCCTCGGCACGCACGCCGAGTGTCACCTCGCACCCGGCGATCCTGGCAAGCGTGGCGTCAGACCAGCGCGTCAGCGGCGCTTCAACCGCGGCACTGCGCGCATGCAGGGCATCGGGGGCGATCGTCGCCTTCAGCAGGTTCATCGGTGGCGAGCCCAGGAAGCGCGCCACGAAGGTGTCGGCCGGCTGCCAATAGACCTCCAGCGGCGCACCGATCTGCGCGACCCGGCCAGCATTCATCACGCAGATGCGCGTGCCCATGGTCATCGCTTCGACCTGGTCGTGCGTGACGTAGATCATGGTCGAGCCGAGCCGATGATGCTGCTTGATGATCTCGCTGCGCGTGTTGACCCGAAGCGCGGCATCGAGATTCGAGAGCGGCTCGTCGAACAGGAAGACCTGCGGCTCGCGCACCATGGCGCGGCCAAGCGCGACGCGCTGGCGCTGCCCGCCCGACAGCGCGCTCGGACGACGCGCCAGCAGTGGGGTCAGGCCGAGCAGTCCAGCCGCTTCCTTGACGCGTCGATCGACCTCGTCCGAGGCGATCTTGCGTCGGCGCAGGCCGAAGGCGAGGTTCTCCGCCACGCTCATATGCGGGTAAAGTGCGTAGGACTGGAACACCATCGCAATGTCGCGATCCTTGGCCGGCACGTTGTTGACGGCCCGCCCATTGATCGACAGCGTGCCGCTGCTGATCGTCTCCAGCCCCGCGATCATCCGCAGCGTCGTCGACTTGCCGCAGCCCGAGGGCCCGAGCAGCACCATGAACTCGCCATCCCCGATGGCGAGGTCGACATCGTCGACCACCACCGGGCCGCCGCTGCCATAGCGTTTGCTGATCTTGTCGAGTCCGACGACGGCCATGGCAGCCTCCTACTTGATCGCGCCGGCAGTCATGCCGCGGATGAGTTTCTCGGAGAAGAAGACATAGGCGATGATGACCGGGATGACCGAAATCATCACGCCCGTCGCAATCATGCCGATATCCTGGAAATGGTCGCCCATGAAGGCGCGGATGCCGATCGGCAGCGTGCGCTTCTCCGGGTCGGTGATCAGCACCACCGCGAACAGGAACTCGTTCCAGAGCTGGATGAAGTTCAGGATCAGCGTGGTCGCGATCGCCGGCATGCCGACCGGCAGGACGATGCGCCAGAATATCTCCAGATCGCCATAGCCGTCCATCTTGGCGGCGTCGAACAGGTCCTGCGGGATGCGGGCGAAGAAGCCTTCCAGCAGATAGACCGTCAGCGGCAGTTGCAGCGAGACATAGACGAGGCTGAGGCCGAGCAGGCTGTTGTAGAGATTGTAGTCGACCAGGATCTGATAGAGCGAGATCAGCGTGATCTGCGGCGGGAAGATGATCGACGAGAACAGGATGCCGTAGATCAGCCGGTTGCCGCGGAAGCGATAGCGCGCTAGCGCATGCGCGGCCGCCGCCCCGATCAGCGTGACGACCGCCACGGCCCCGACCACGACCAGCGTCGAATTCCAGAAATAGGTCGCGAAGTCGGAATCCACCCAGGCGCTCCTGAACTGCTCCCAGTGGAACGGCCGCGGCCAGGCATAGTGGTCAGCGCTGATCTCCGCGGTGGTGCGCACCGACATTGTCGCCAGCCACAGGAAAGGGCCGAGCGTATAGAGGGTGTAGATCGCAAGGATCAGGGCAAGCGCGCCTCGGCTGAACAGGCGTGGCAATGGCGCGGGGTGTTGCGCGAGAGCGGAGCTTTGCGCCATCTCAGTACTCCAGCCGGTCGCGCGTGCTCAGGAGGCGGTTGAGGATCACGACGGAGGCGCACACGACCAGGAACCACACCGTCGCGATTGCCGACGGATAGCCGAGATCGAAAGTGTTCCAGTTGAATGCGCGCTTGTAGACATAGGTCGAGACCGTCTCGGTCGCCCAGAGCGGGCCACCCTGCGTCATGATCCAGACGAGGTCGAAGATCTTCATCTTGCCGATGAACGCCAGGATGTAGAGTGAAAGCAGCGTTGGCCGCAGCATCGGAATGATGATGTAGCGGAGCTTTTCGCCCCAACCGCAATTGTCGAGTTCGGACGCCTCGAGCACCTCGCGCGGCAGCGAATGGATCGCGGCGAGGCAGACCACCATGTTGAAACCGGCCCATTTCCAAGCATGGGTAACGATGACCGACGCCAGGGCAAGATGGGGATCGCCGAGCCAGGACGAGGCGAGGCCATCGAGCCCGACCGCGCGTAGCATCGCATTCAGGATGCCCCAATCGTAGTTGAAGATCCACATCCACAGGATCGCGACCACGACATAGGACAACAGCACCGGCGTGAACCAGGCGACGCGCAGGAAGCGGGCGAACGGAACCCCGGCATAGAGCGCCAGCGCCAGCAGCAGGCCAGTCGCGACATCGAGCACCGGCGCAACGAACGACCAGATCAGCGTATTGCGCACCGCGATCCAGAAGGTCTCGTCGGAGATCAGCTCGCGATAATTGGCGAGGCCGACGAAGGTGGCCTCGATCCCCTCGATCGTGAAGAAGCTGTCGAAGATGGTCCGAAAGGCCGGATAGGCGGTCAACCCGCAATAGACCAGAAGTGCCGGCGCCAGAAAGATCGCAAGCACGACGCGGCTCGCGCGGCGGGGGTCGGCGAGCGACCGGGCGGAGGTGGAAGCCTCCCGGTCGCTCGTCTTGACGTTCAAGGCAATCGCCTCCGGCATGATCGGCTCACTTCTTCAGGCAAGCGCCGTCCATCTTCTCGGCCGCCTCCTGAACGCTCAGCAAGCCAGCCGGGAAGGCGTTATTCATGACCTGGACATAGGTGTCGGCGCATTTGGCCCGATAGTAGAGCAGCGGCGTGCCGAAGAAGTATTTCGCGTCCTTGTTGCGTGCGTTCAGCTCGGCGAAATAATCCTTCCGCGGGCTCACGATCTTGTCCTGATCGGATTTGAGCCCGCTCTGGAGCGAGACTTCGCCGATCCACTTCGTGCCGTTTTCGGGGGTTGCCATGGATTTCAGCATGGCCCCGGCGCAATCCTTGTTCTTGCTCTTGGAGAACATCACGAAGCTACCGCCGATCGCCAGCGTCTTGCATTCCGGGCAATTGCCCTTGTCCATGGCCGGGAATTTCATGATGCCGAGCGGAAAGTTCGCGGGCATGCCGCCCTTTTCGGGCTCGGCGAAGGCGCGTCCGGTGAACCAACTCGGATCAGGGAAGGTCAGCGCGCCCGGCGTATTGTAGAAATAGAAATGGGATTCGCCGAGCTTCAGTGTCGCGAAGCTCTTGGGATAGGCGCCGGCATCGACCAGTTCCTTGACCCAGTTCATGACCTCGACGACGCGCGGGTCTTTGAAAGACAGCTCGCCATTGAGCAGCTTGGCGTAGTCGTCGGAGCCGAGCTTGCGCAGCAGCGACTCGAACAGCAACTGGCCGCCCGGGAAGGGCCGGTCGCCGACGCCTTGCGAAACCGGCGTGATGCCGGCGGCCGCGCCCTTTTTCACCAGATCGAGGAACTGTGCCTGCGACAACTGGAAGGACGCGGGAACATTGACGCCGACCTTCTTGACCAGATCCTTGTTGTAATAGAGTTCGACCGTATAGGCCTCGACAGGCACGCCGTAGACCTTGCCCTTCGAGGCCCAGGCCGGCTTGGCCCAATCCTCCAGATTCGCCAGATCGACATAGGAATCGAGCGGTTCCAGGAAGCCGCCTGCCAGGAACTCCGGCTGGTCGGGCTCCATGTAGAAGATGTCCGGCGCCTGGCCGGTGCGCACAGCCGACTTCGCCTGGGTGTAGATGTCGGCTTTCGGGATGAAGCTGAGCTTCACCGAGCACTGCTTGTTGGCCGCCTCGAATTCCTTCACGCGGGCCGCGACCCAGTCCTTCTTGGCCGGCTCGTCGGGCCAATTGCTCCACATCGTGATCTGCTTCTCCTGGGCGAGCGCGAGGCCCGCACTGCCGAGGGAAGCAGCCGTCAGGACGGCTAAACCGATAGCGCGAAGTCTCATGATGCGTCTCCTCCGAGATTGGTTGTTATTATTTTGAGGGGAGGCTACCTGGGCGCATCAGATTGTCAATAATTAATATCTAATGAGAGTTATTTGTGCCTTATTGAGGCGGAGATCGGCATTTATTATTGACAATAAAAAGCTTCGCGGGAATGTTTCGCCGCAACTTGGCCGGCCTCGGCCGCAGGAGGAACGACAATGGCCAAAGGCCTGCGCAAGGGACTGACGAGCTATGGCGACGAGGGGTTTGCGCTGTTCCTGCGCAAGGCCTTCATCAAGGCGATGGGCTATTCCGACGATGCGCTGGATCGTCCGATCGTCGGCATCACCAACACCTACAGCGACTACAACCCCTGCCATGGCAACGCGCCGGCCCTGATCGAGGCGGTGAAACGCGGCGTCATGCTGTCGGGCGCGATGCCGATGGTGTTCCCGACCATCTCGATCCATGAAAGCTTCGCCCATCCGACCTCGATGTTCCTGCGCAATCTGATGGCGATGGACACCGAGGAGATGATCCGGGCCCAGCCGATGGACGCGATCGTCGTGATCGGCGGCTGCGACAAGACATTGCCGGCGCAGATCATGGCGGCCGCGAGCGTGGATCTACCCACCGTCGTGGTTCCGGTCGGGCCGATGGTGGTCGGCCACCACAAGGGCGAGGTGCTGGGCGCCTGCACCGACTGCCGGCGCTTGTGGAGCGCCCATCGCGCCGGCGAGATCGACGAGGCCGAGATCGAGATCGTGAACAGCCGCCTGGCGCCTTCCGTCGGCACCTGCATGGTGATGGGCACGGCCTCGACCATGGCCTGCATCACCGAGACGCTTGGCCTGTCGCTACCGATGAGCGCGACGATTCCCGCGCCCCATGCCGAGCGCATCCGCTTGGCCGAAGCCAGCGGCGCGGCGGCTGCCCGCATGGCAGTCGATGGCGGTCCGCGTCCCAGCGCGTTGCTGACGCCGCAGGCCTTCCGCAATGCGACGGTCGTGATGCAGGCGATCGGCGGCTCGACCAACGGCATCATCCATCTGACCGCGATCGCCAATCGCACCCCGCATCGCTACGACCTCGACATGCTCGACGAGATCGGCCGCAAGGTGCCGGTCCTGGTCGATCTCAAGCCCTCGGGCTCCCATTATATGGAGCATTTCCACCATGCCGGCGGCGTGCCCAGGCTGCTCGCCCAGCTTGGCGAGCTGATCGACCTCGATGCCGGCACGGTCGCGGGCGGGACATTGCGCGATATCGTCGCCAAGGCCGAGGATGTGCCGGGGCAGGATGTGATCCGGCCGCGCTCGGCCCCGATCAAGGCAGAGGGCTCGATGGCGGTGCTCTATGGCAATCTCGCCCCGGGCGGTGCCATCATCAAGCAGGCGGCGGCATCCGCGCGGCTGCTCCAGCATGCCGGCCGGGCGGTCGTGTTCGATTCGGTCGAGGACATGGCGGCTCGCATCGACGATCCCGAGCTTGACGTCAGCGCGGACGATGTCCTCGTGCTCCGCAACACCGGCCCGAAGGGCGCGCCCGGCATGCCCGAGGCCGGTTACCTGCCGATCCCGAAGAAGCTCGGCCGCCAGGGCGTCAAGGATATGGTGCGGATTTCCGATGCCCGCATGAGCGGCACGGCCTTCGGTACGATCGTGCTGCATATCACGCCGGAATCGGCCGTTGGCGGGCCGCTTGCGCTGGTCGAGAGCGGCGACATGATCTGCCTCGACCTGGCCGGCCGTCGCATCGATTTGCTGATCGACGACAGCGAATTCGAGCGCCGCAGGTCCCGGCTGAAGACCGCGCCTGCGCCCGCAATGCCCAAGCGCGGCTATGCGCGCCTGTTCCAGCAAACGGTGCTGCAAGCCGATGAAGGCTGCGATTTCGACTTCATGGTCCGCCCGCCCGATGAGGCGCCATAGGCATCCGCAGCTCTCCATTCGGCATGCCGCACAGAGCCAAACCGAGCGGGACTCCGGCCAGTCGAATGCCGCTACATGAGCTCCCGCTCGGCCAGGCGGGCCAGGGCGGTGATCTCGGCGAGGCTCTGGCGATCGTTCAGATCTCCCGCGACAGCCAGCATCGCCGAGGCGGGCAGGAGTTCCGAGAAGATCCCGCGCAGGCACGCAACGATCTTGCCGGCGCGTTCATCGACGACACGGTAATGGACATGCTTGGCGACGCGGCGCCCGGCGATCAGGCCGGCGTCCCGTAACTCCGTCAATTGCTGGGAGAGGGTCGGCTGGCGAATGCCGAGCGCCAGCTCCAGCTCCATGACGCTCCTCTCTCCCTCCAACAGCAGGCAAATGATCGCGAGGCGGTTGGGATTGGCGATGGCGCGCAGGAGATCGCTGGCAGCCCCGATATCGCGGCAAATCACCGATGCCTTCATCAGCTTGATTCTCCGGCGTCGGATGACGCTCCGCCCAGTCTTTGGCACATCGTTTCGGCTTGACATGCTTTGGCGATGGCAGCAGTTTCATTATATAAAAACATAAAATGAAATGACCGGGAAGAGGCGCTCCTGACATTTCAGGGGTTCTTGATGAGACTGAAGGTCGGGGTCCACCCCAATAATCTGCACCTGTTTCTGGCAGGGCGCTGGGACGGCGCGTTCAGCGCAAGCGATGTCAGCTTCGTTGCCTATCCCGAGGGACGCGACAGCGCGCGCCTGCTGGAAGCCGGCACGATCGATATCTGCGGGACAGGCTCGACGCCGCCGATCCTCGCTCAGGCCAACGGCCTGGACGTCCTCTACGTCGCGGCCTCCGCGCCAAGGCCTGCGAATGGCGGCATCGTCACCGGCCCGTCCTCGAATATCCGCGACGTCGCGGATCTGAAGGGAGCCCGGATCGCGCTGCTCGACGGCTCGTTCCATACCTATCTGCTGGCGCGCGTGCTGGAGACGGCGGGCTTGAGGCTATCTGATGTGCAGCGCGTCGAACTCGCGCCCGGCGCCTCGCTGCGGGCTCTGGGGGAAGGCGAGGTCGATGCCTGGGTCGCGATGGCGCCCTTGCTCGACCAATCGCTCAGGGCCGGCAAGGCCAGGCTGCTCGCACCTTGCGGCGATACGATTCCGAACCGGTCGGTGTTCTGGACCTTGCGCCGCCGCGAGCTTCCCAGGGGCGTGCTCGAGGCCTTCATCCGCAGCCTCATGGCCTTCGGTGAAGCGATTTCGCATCAGCCGGATGAGGCCGCCCGCCTGCTTGCCGACGAAGGCGCCGGCCCGGTCGATCTCGCGGCCTGGAAAAAGGCGGTCGAGACGCGGGATTGGCGCATCGTGCCGGCAGGCCCCGACATCATCGCCGAACAGCAGGCCGAAGCGGACACGCTGGTTCGACATGGCGATCTGCCCGACACGCTCACACTTACCGATGTCGCTCTCGTGCCCAACGTCGCAATCGCGTGACAACCAGCTCGCATAAGGACAGCGCGATGAACGTTCTCTGGTACATGTGCGCGCCCGATGGCGCCTATCCCTGGAATGCGGAAGGGTCGCGGCGCGTCGATTACGGCTATTTCCGCCAGCTCGCGCAGGCTTACGACCATCTCGGATATACCGGCGCCCTGTTCGCGACCGGCGCGCATGATGTCTGGGTGCTGGCGGCGGCGCTGCTGCCCTATACGGAACGCCTGAAGTTCCTCATCGCGATCCATCCCGGGCTCGTGCCGGTGACCCTGCTCGGCAAGATGGCCGCGACATTGCAGGATTTCTCGCGCGGCCGCGTGATGATCAACGTCGTCTCGGGCGATGCGAAGATGCTTGGTGCCTATGGCATGACGATGCCTCATGACGAGCGCTACGTCATGGCCGACGAATATCTGACGATCTGGCACCGGCTGATGCGTGGCGAGAGCGTCACCCATGAGGGCAAATACCTCTCCGTCACCGGGGCCAAGCTCGCCTTGCCGGCGGGGAGCGCGATCGCTCCCCCTCCGCTCTGGTTCGGCGGTTCCTCCGAGCCGGCGATCGAGGTCGCGGCCAAGCATGTCGACACCTACCTGTCCTGGGGCGAAACGCCCGAGCAGATGCGCCTGAAGGTCGAGCAGGTGAAGCGGCGCGCGGCGGCCTATGAGCGCGAGCTGTCCTATGGCATCCGGCTCTATGTCATCGTGCGCAACACGGATGCGGAGGCCTGGGAGGCCGCGCAATGGCTCTATGACCGGATGGGCGAGGACGCGATCGCCGCCAATCAGCGTTTCGTCGGCGGAACGGATTCGGTCGGCCAGCAGCGGATGTCGGCGATGCATGGCGGCGTGAAGCCCGCCAATATCCGCGATCTCGAGACGGCGCCCAATCTCTGGTCCGGCATCGGCCTGGTCAGGCCGGGGCCGGGCACGGCGATCGTCGGCTCGCCGGACACGGTGATCCGCACCTTGGAGGCCTATCAGGCCGCCGGCATCGAAACCTTCATCCTGTCCGGCATGCCGCTTCTGGAGGAAGCCTACCGCTTCGGCGAACTCGTCCTGCCGCGACTGCCGGTGGAGCGCCAGCTTCGCGACGCCAAGCAGTTCACCTGGTCCACCTTGTTCGACCGCGACCTGTCCGCCGGAAAGCTGCCGGCGGCGTAGTCGCGGAGGACCGAACCGATGACGGCGATCATTCCGATGCGCAATGCAGTCTCATCACGCCAGGCCGGCGGGTCATTCTGGGCGGCAAAAAGCCGGCTGCTTGGCGTGCCGCGCCTGGTCTCGCCCTTGGTTCTGCTGATCGCCTGGCAGGTCTTCAGCGCGACCGGATTTTTGCCCACGCGCATCCTGGCCTCGCCCGTCGCGATCCTTGAGACCGCTTGGCAACTGACACGCTCTGGCGAATTGCTCCTGGGCCTGGCGGTATCGCTCCTGCGTGTCCTTGCCGGCTTCAGCGTCGCCCTGGTGCTCGGGATCGTGCTGGCTTTGCTGTCTGGCTTGTCGCGCCTTGGCGAAACGATCATCGATCCGCTGTTGCAGATGTTCAAGGCGATGCCCTTCCTTGGCCTACTGCCGCTGTTCATCCTGTGGTTCGGCATCGGCGAAGCGCCGAAGATCGGCTTGGTGGCCGTCGGCGCGATCTTTCCGATCTATCTGACGCTGCATGCCGGCATTCGCGGGGTCGATCTGAAGTTGATCGAGGCGGGGCGTACGCTCGGTCTCGATCAATGGGGACTGATACGCCACATCATTCTGCTGGGCGCTTTGCCGTCGCTGCTGGTGGGCATCCGCTACGGCCTCAGCGTCGCATGGCTCAGTCTGGTCGTCGGGGAACAGATCAACGCCGGCAGCGGCCTCGGCTACATCATCACCAATGCGCGCGATTTCCTGCAGACCGACGTCATCGTCGTCTGCCTGCTCGTCTATGCCGCCATGGGCCTGGCCACAGATTCATTGGTTCGGTTTTTCGAGGCGCGCTATTTGCGCTGGCGTCCCCGGTTGGTGACGCCATGAGCAAGATGCCCGCCCAGCCTTTGCTCGAGCTGCAAGGCCTTAGCCGCTCGTTCGGTGCGCACATGGTGCTCGACCGGCTGGATCTTTCGATCGCGCCGGGGGAGTTCGTCGCGCTACTGGGGCGCAGCGGGTCCGGCAAATCGACGCTGCTGCGGGCGCTCGCCGGGCTCGATCCCCTCCCTCCGGGCTCGGCGCGGCTGCCGCAGCGGCGAGCGGTCGTGTTTCAGGAACATCGGCTGATGCCCTGGAAGACCGTGATCGACAATGTTTTGCTCGGCCTCGACCGACCGGATGCGAAGCAGGCGGCGAAGCAGGCGCTGGCGGAGGTCGGTCTCGCAGCGCATGCCACGGCATGGCCAAGCGCCTTGTCAGGTGGTGAAGCGCAGAGAGCGGCGCTTGCCCGCGCTCTTGTGCGCGAGCCGGAGCTTCTGTTGCTGGACGAGCCTTTCGCGGCGCTGGATGCATTGACCCGCATACGCATGCACGAGCTCGTGCTGGATCTCTGGGAGCGGCACCATCCGGCTGTCCTCCTGGTGACGCACGACGTCTGGGAAGCGGTGGTGCTCGCCGATAGAATTCTGATCCTCGACGAGGGGCGGATGAGCCATGAGATCGTCGTCGATGCGCCGCGGCCCCGTCAGCATGGCAATCCAGCCCTGGCCGCTTTGGAGGCATCACTCCTAAGCCGTATCGGAGTGCCCTTGAAGCAGGGGCCGACGGAACAGGGCAAGTCATTCGAAAACTCTGGCACTCCCGATGAGAAAGACCCAGTCCATGAATCGTCGCAGATTTAACCTGCTGGGAGCCTCGCTGGCGCTTTCGGGAATCGTGCCGGCGGCACGGGCTGCAACTGGCGATGTGGTGCGCATTGGCTGGCTGAGGGGCCCCAACGACATCACCCTCGGCAAGGCGCGCGGCACGTTGGAGCGGGCTTTGGCGGCGCATGGCGCCCGCGTGGAATGGGCTGGTCCATTCGCAGCCGCCGCTCCGGCGCTGGAAGCCTTGAACGCCGGCAGCATCGACGTGACGGCCGGAAGCTCGACCGCCTGCATCACCGCGCTCTCGGCCGGTGTCCCGATGGTCATCTTCGCCTATCAGAAGATGGCGGCCGCCGCCGAAGGCATCCTCGTCAAGCGCGATTCTCCAATCAAGACGCTGAAGGATCTCTCCGGCCGCAGCGTCGCGGTCAATCGAGGCGGCACCGGCGAATATCTCCTGATGCGGGCGCTGGAGCGCAACGGGATCGATGCGTCCGCCGTGAAGCGCATCTATCTCAGCCCAAGCGATAGCGGCCCGGGCTTCACCCAGGGGCATGTCGATGCCTGGGCGACCTGGGATCCCTTCATCTCCATCGCCTTGAAGAGCTATGACGCGCGCATTCTGGCCGATGGTGCGGAGATCGGTTCGGAGAATGCCGTCACGCTCATGGCCAGCAAGAGCTTTGCCTCCGAAAAGGCTGCGCTGCTGCAAGTGATCTTCGACATAGCCAAGCAGGACAACGCCTGGTCGCTGGAGCACGAGGCCGAGGCCGGAGCGATCTGGGCCCAGGCGATGAGCCTGCCGGCGGATCTTGCGCCTGCGCTCGGTGCGAACAACGCTGTGCCAACTCGCGCGGTCTCGGAGGCGGATGTCGCGCAGATTGCGCGTATCGCCGATTGGTATGTGGCGAGCAAGATCATCCCGAAGCAGCCCGATGTCGCCAATGGCGTCGTCAGGCTGAAGGAATAGGAGCGGAGGGGAGGGAGCCAGTGCAGCGCTTCTGGCTGTAAGCCGCCTTGCTTGACGAAACGGCCGTGCCGGAAACGCTTGCCGTCGCGGTCAGGATTGTGCTCCACCAGCGCCTGCCATTGCCACAGGACGCCTGATGCGCGCAACGAGCGACGAACCCGACCGGTTGCCGAACGCCCCGCACCCGCGCGAGACTCTGGCGCTCGTCGGGCATGGGACGCAGGAGCAGGACTTTCTCGAAGCGTTGCGCTCGGGCCGGATGCACCATGCCTGGCTGCTCGGCGGCCCGGAAGGCATCGGCAAGGCGAGCTTCGCCTATCGCGCCGCGCGTTTCATGCTGGCGGCCGGCGACCCGGCCCGGCGCGCGGCCGATGCCGCTTCGCTTGCGATGGCGGAAGCGGATCCCGCGAGCCGGCGCATCATGGCGCAATCGCATCCCGATCTGCACGTGCTGCGCCGGACGCAGAAACCCGATGGCAAGGGCTACACCAGCAATATCCCGGTCGATTCGGTTCGCCGTGTGCTCGACCGCTTCGGTTCGAGCGCGGCCGAAGGCGGCTGGCGCGTCGCCATTGTCGATTCCGCCGAGGATATGGACCGCTCGGCCGCCAACGCCTTGCTGAAGCTGCTGGAGGAACCGCCGCTGCGCGCGCTCTTCCTGATCGTAGCGCATGCGCCCGGCCGCATGCTGCCGACGATCCGCTCGCGCTGCCGGCTCCTGACCTTCGAGGCTCTGGATGAGGCTGCTATCGCGCAGGCCGGCCGGATTGCGCTGGAGCGAATGGGCGATCCCTTCGACGAATCGGCTCTGTTGCGCGCCGCCAGCTTCAGCGACGGCTCGGTGCGCCGCGCGTTGACCTATGTCGATCCCGAGACGCTTGCACTGGTCGAGGCGGTGCGGGCACGGCTCGACGCACTTCCCGGCATCGACCTCACTGCCTTGCTGGCGCTCGCCGAGGACGTCGCCGGCAAGGCGGGCGAGGGCGACTTCGCGGTGATGATCGACACCATCCAGAGCTGGCTCGGCGACCATCTCCATGCCCATGCGGCTGCGAGCCCGGCGCGCCTTGCACCGCTGGCGGAGGTATGGGAAAAGCTGGGACGCGCGGCCCGCGAGGTGGACACCTATAACCTCGATCGCCGCCCTCTCGTGATGACAATGTTTCATGATCTGTCGGATGCGGTTGCCCGCTCGCGCGCAGCGTGAAGCGAACCCTTCGGACCGGACTATGGCCACGGCGCCCAAATTCTATCTGACGACCGCCATTCACTACACGAATGGTCCCCCCCATATCGGCCACGCCTATGAGATGGTGGCGTCGGACGCGATCGCGCGCTTCAAGCGCCTCGACGGCTACGACGTCTTCGCCATGACCGGGACTGACGAGCATGGCCAGAAGGTGCAGCGTACCGCGGCACAAAATGACCTTGCTCCAAAGGCTTATGTCGATCAGATCGCGGAACGCTTCAAGCAGATGGAGCAGCGGCTCGGCTGCTCCTTCGACCGCTTCATCCGCACCACCGACGCAGACCATCTGCCTTCGACGCATGAGCTCTGGCGGCGCCTGGAAGCCAATGGCGACATCTACCTCGCCAAATATGCCGGCTGGTATTCGGTTCGCGACGAGGCCTTCTATGCCGAGAAGGAAACCACGCTTCAGCCCGACGGAACGCGGCTCGGCGGGCAGGGCACCCCGGTGGAATGGGTCGAGGAGGAGAGCTATTTCTTCCGCCTTAGCGCCTATCAGGACCGTCTCCTGAAGCTCTATGAAGAGGTGCCGAACTTCATCTCGCCGGAGACGCGCAAGAACGAGGTCGTCAGCTTCGTTAGGAGCGGGCTGGAGGATTTCTCGGTCAGCCGCACCACCTTCGACTGGGGGCTGTCGGTTCCAGGCGCGCCGAACCACGTAATGTATGTCTGGGTCGATGCCCTCAACAACTACCTGACCGGTTGCGGCTTCCCCGACGAAACAAATCCGCGCTGGCATTACTGGCCCGCCGATGTCCACATCATCGGCAAGGACATCGTGCGCTTCCACGCCATCTATTGGCCCGCCATGCTGATGTCTGCCGGTCTTCCGGTACCCAAGCGCGTCTTCGGCCACGGCTTCCTGCTCTCCAAGGGCGAGAAGATGTCGAAGTCGCTGGGCAATGTCGTCGACCCGTTCACGCTGGCTGACGCCTACGGCGTCGACCAGTTGCGCTACTTCTTCCTGCGCGAGGTCTCCTTCGGCCAGGACGGCAATTACAGCCATGAGGCGATCGTCGGGCGCATCAATGCCGACCTCGCCAATGATCTCGGCAACCTGGCACAACGCTCGCTCTCGATGATCGCCAAGAACTGCGAGGGCAGGGTGCCTGAATGCGGCGCGCTGACCGAGGGCGATGACGCCATGCTCGCGCTCGCCGATGGCGCGCTCGCCAAGGCCCGTGATGCCATGCAGGATTTTGCCCTGCATAGCCTGCTGGCCGAGCTCTGGGCTCTGGTTGCCGAGGCGAACCGCTATTTCGCCGCGAACGAACCCTGGCGATTGACCAAGAGCGATCCCGCGCGCCGCGACACCGTGCTCTATGTCACGGCCGAGGTGCTGCGGCAGGTCGCGATCCTGGTTCAGCCGGTGATGCCTGAGGCCTGCGCCAAATTGCTCGATCTGCTGGGCGTTGCGGCTGACGCCCGCAGCTTCGCCGCGTTGGGCAAGGCAGGCCGCCTGGCCTCCGGGATCTCGCTTCCAGCGCCGAGCGGCATCTTCCCGCGCTATGTCGAGCCGGAGGCCGGCGAGGGCGCCTGATGCTGATCGATACGCATTGTCATCTCGATTTTCCCGATTTCACTGAGGAACTCGACGCCTTCGTCGCGCGCGCCGAGGCCGCCGGCGTCGGCCGCATGGTCACGATCTCGACCCGCGTGGCGCGCTTTCCAACCTACGCGGCAATCGCCGAACGCTTTCCGTCGGTCTGGTGCAGCGTCGGCACGCATCCCCATGGCGCGCATGAGGAGCTCGATGTCACGGCCGAGCAGCTGGTTGCGCTGTCGCGCCATCCGCGTTGCGTCGCCATCGGCGAGGCCGGGCTCGACTATCATTACGACAAGAGCCCGCGCGCGGCGCAGGCTCAGGGCTTGCGCACCCATATCGCCGCTGCACGCATGACGCAGCTGCCGCTCGTCATCCACGCCCGCCAGGCCGATGACGACATGATCGCGATCCTGCGCGAGGAGATGGGGAAGGGCGCCTTCCCCGCCATCCTACACTGCTTCACGGCAGGCGAGGCTCTTGCCCTGGCCGGCGTCGAACTCGGCCTCTACATCTCGTTCTCCGGCATCCTGACCTTCAAGACCTCGGAGGAGCTGCGCCGCATCGCGCGCCTCGTACCGAGTGACCGCCTCCTGGTCGAGACGGACGCACCTTATCTCGCGCCCGTCCCATTCAGAGGCAAGCGCAACGAACCATCCTATGTCGTTGAAACAGCGAAGGTTCTTGGTGAAGCGATCGGCGTCGGATTCGACGAGGTCGCGGCCCTGACCACGGCCAATGCGCGCCGTTGCTACTGGAAGATGGACCACGCCGCACCCTTGGCCCAACACCCATGAGACACCGTTTCGCATGGCGCTGACGGTCACCATCCTCGGCTGCGGCTCGTCTGGCGGCGTGCCGCGCCCCGGCTCCGGCTGGGGGGCCTGTGATCCCGCTGAGCCGAAGAACCGGCGGCGGCGCTGCTCGATCCTGGTCGAAAGCGCCGGCCTGAACGGAACGACCAGCCTGATCGTCGACACCTCGCCCGACCTGCGCGAGCAATTGATCGACGCCGGCGTGATGCATCTCGATGCGGTCTTGGTCACGCATGACCATGCCGACCACACTCATGGCATCGACGATATGCGGGCGCTGGTCATGCATATGCGCCGCAGGGTGTCGGTCTACGCCGATGAGCGCACATCCGCGACGCTTGCCGTCCGCTTCGGCTATATCTTCGAGACGCCACACGGCAGTTCCTATCCGCCGATCCTGGACCTGCGGCCACTGCGGACCGGCACTCCCTTGACGATCGCGGGAGCCGGGGAGCCCATCGAGGCGCTGCCTTTCGCCGTCGAGCATGGTCCAGGCTATGAATCGCTCGGCTTCCGTTTCGGCGACCTGGCCTATCTCCCGGATGTCAGCTTCCTGCCGGCGCAGGCCAAGGCCGCGATGACCGGTCTCGACATCCTGATCCTCGATTGCCTGCGCGAGACGCCGCATCCGAGCCATTTCAACCTGGCGCAGTCGCTGGCGGCAATCGCCGAACTCAAGCCGCGCCGCACGATCCTGACCAATCTGCATAGCGATCTCGACTATGCGGCGCTGTCCCGGCGCTTGCCGGTGGGGATCGAGGTGGCCTTCGACGGCATGACGATCACGTCGAAGGCCGGGTAGGGCGCCTTATAGCGTTTTCGAGCGAAGTGGAGGCTCTGGATCCGACAATCCCGAGAATGACACCTAGTCGGCATTCTGCCTGTGCCAGTCCTCGACCTGCGCCAGCACGGTTGCGAGGTCCGATACGTCGACATAGCGGCGTCCGAGATCGCGCAGATTGTCCTTGTGCGGCTGTTCCTCGATATCGCCGACGCAATCTTCCGGCACGATGGTGCGATAGCGATAGCTGAAGCTGTCGATCGAGCTCGCGCGGATGCAGCCGCTGGTGTTGCAGCCGGTGATGATGACCGTGTCGACGCGCTCCTTGGTGAAATAGTCGCTGACACCGGTGTTGAAGAAGATCGACGGACCCTTTTTGCACACTGTGAGATCGTAGGCCGGATCATGGATCCGTGGATCGAGCGCGACACTGGGGTGGTCATGGCGGAAGGTTTCGCGCACTGCCGTGATCTTCCAATATGGCATCTCGCGCTCGTTCAGATAGGCCGTGTTGCAGACTGCGACGGGCACATTGTAGCGCCGCGCCACCTTAAGCAGCCGCTCGGTGTTCTCGAGCGCCCGCATCACCAGAGGCGCCCCGCCGAGCGGGTGTTGCGGGTCGGTGAAGCCGAGCTGGAAATCGACGACGACGATGCCTGGCTTCTTGCCGAAGCCGACGGGAATCTCGCCATAGCTGCGATTTGCATAGTCGTCCGACATCATCTGGCTCCTTCATAGGATAGGACGGGTGGGCCTTGCGCCATCCTTCCTCTCTTTATAAAAGCAAGCAAGATTGTTTTTTTAAAGAAAGCCGCTATCCTGTCACCCGGCGCATACTGCGTGGCGGGTTATCACAGTCGGATGGCGTCATGGCGAAATCGGCGAGACAACAGCAAATACGCAGCGTCCTGACGCGGGAAAGGCTGATCCAGGCCACACTCGACGAGATTTTCGAGGTTGGCTACCACGCCGCGACCACGCAGGAGATCGCCGTGCGCGCCAGCGTCTCGCGCGGTGCGCTGCTGCATCATTTCCCGATGCGGGCCGATATCGTGCTTGCTGCGATGGAGGCCTTGCTCGAGGACGGCACCCGGCAGATCAAGGCGGTCGCCGGTGAATTGCAGGACGGCAAGGTCTCGCTCGGCGATTTCGTCGAATTCCTGTGGCGGCTGTTCTCGGGCCGCTTCTTCTATCTGTCGCTGGAGATGATCACCGAGGCACGCAACGACACAAGCCTGCGCGAGCGCATGATCCCGGTGGTGAAGCGCTTCCATGATGCGTTGGACGAGATCTGGCTGGCATTCTGCGATCCGCAGCGTCGGGCGCCGCGCCAGGCGCGCATCATCCTCAATCTGACCGTCTGCCTGATGCGCGGCATGGGCGTGCAGACCGTGCTGCGCCCGGAGCCCGGCTACTACCGTGAGATGATCGAATCCTGGAAAGCCGTGCTGCCGCACATCATCGACGGCGCAGCGGGAGACATCATGTTCGCCAGGCCGGTCATCAAAGAAAGCAGGTGAGAGACATTCGGCAAGCCCTTGGCAAATCGGTGCTACCAAGAGAAAATCCTGCTGCAATCGAGGCTGAGCCGGCCAGGGCTCGGGATCAATTTAAGTTCCATAATATGTCTTATGCGAATCATATCTGCAGGCCCAAAGTTAGAAAGTCTCACCGTGGCAAACTAGGAATGTCACACTCCCCCGGAAGGACGTGGCGGGAGTCTGACATGGGCTGAACGGAGATGAGCGAACGGGAGCTTTGCCGCGCTGAGGTGCTCGCATCGGGCATGGCGGGCCGATTGACATTCGCCTTTCGTCTCCGCGTTCGATTATCTCGCACAGGCCCTCTTTGGAGATAAAAGCATGTTCACTCACGTCATGATCGGCAGCAACGACCTGGAGCGGGCTAGAGATTTCTACGACGCCACATTCGCCGCGTTAGGAGGCGAGCCTGGCGAGATGGATGCCAGAGGCAGGCTGATCTATGCCCACAAGGGCGGTCGGCTGATGATCACGAAGCCGATCGACGGCAATCCAGCGACCGCGGCCAATGGTGGGACTATCGGTATCGCCGCTGCGAGCCGTGACCATGTTCTCGCGTGGCATAAGGCCGGCACCACGCATGGTGGGACGGCGATCGAGAGCCCACCCAGCGAGCGCCCGAGCGGAGCCTTCGTTGCCTACCTTCGCGATCCGGACGGAAACAAGCTCACCGCGCGCTCTCAGCCGACGAAGTAACACAACCGGCAACAGCCCCTCCGGAGATCATCCCGCTTTTTGGGGAAATCCGCTGGCAAGCGGACGGACCAGTCTCGGCCTCTCCTTTCGGGTCAATCGGCCCGTCAGGAAGCGGACCTCCCCGCAGTGGACGCACCAAGCGCCACGCAAGATGGTCAGCAAGATCAAATCGATCCAGCCGGATGGGATTGTTTGCGACGGATCGCAGCCTTACCCTCGCGCGACGGACCTGCCGTCCGCCACGAGGGACTGAAGCGTGTGGATCGTTCTGGGCGTGGCCGCTCTCGTCCTGCTGTGGGGGGTGTTCGCTTTCAACCGACTGGTGCGCCTGCGGATGCAGGTCCGCGCCGCCTGGGCGCAAATCGACGTTCAGCTGCGCCGCCGCCACGACCTGATCCCCAACCTGGTCGAAAGCGTCAAAAGCTATATGGCTCATGAGCGCAGTGTCCTGGACGCGGTGGTCGCGGCGCGCGGCCAGGCGCAGTCGGCGGGTGACGATGTCGCCGTCCGCGCCGCAGCCGAGGGCCGGCTGGGCGGTGCGCTCTCCCGGATGATGAGTCTGGCCGAGGCCTATCCGCAGCTCAAGGCCAGCGACAACGTGCAGTTGCTGCAAGAGGATCTCGCCTCGAGCGAAAACCGGATCGCCTTTGCCCGCCAGCACTTCAATGATTGCGTGATGAGCTACAACACCGCCATTGGCAGCCTGCCGGACATGCTGTTCGCGGGCCGCCTGGGTTTTGCGCCCCAGGCGATGTTCGAGACCGACGAGGCGTCCCGCGCGCCCGTTGCCGTCCGCCTGTGAGCGATGTCGCGGAGCCGACACGGACCCGGCGGGTCACCTTCTACGACGAACTGTCGCGCCGCCGGCGCGGGGCTTGGCTGGTCTCGGCGATCTGCATCCTGGTCGCCGGCGGCGTGGGGCTCGTGCTCAGCGCCATCGTATCCCCTCTCGTCCTGCTGATCCTCGGCGGCCTCCTGCACCTGGCCGCCAGGCTCGGTCTCATGGCGGCAAACGCCTGTGCCGGCGCTGCGGCCATCCATGGCTTCGCCTCCGGCCACATGGCCCATTTCGAACAGGTGCTGGCCTCCCTCGACAAGATCCATGGCTTGCGCGACATCGACCTCCTGGTTGGGCCCATGGCCCGACTGGCGCCCCTCGCCATCCCGTCCCTGATCGCCGGCGGCCTGGTCTGGCTGTGGCTGCGCGGCCTGTTCCTGCGCGCGGGAGGCAAGGATCTGATCGCCCGCCTGAAAGCCCGGCCCGCCAATCTCGACGACCTCGATGAGCGTCAGCTCAGCAACATCGTCGAGGAAGTGGCGATCGGCGCAGGCGCGCCTGCGCCTCGATTGTTCCTGATCGACTCTCCCCTGGTCAATGCCGCGGCGCTGGGGCGCTCGCACAAGGACGGCGTGATCCTGGTCACGCGCGGCCTTCTCGATCGGCTGGACCGCAGCGAAACCGAGGCGGTGGTCGCCCGCCTGATCTCGGCGATCGGGGCCGGCGATCTGCGGGCAGCAGCCGGCATCGCGGCAGTGTTCCAGACCTTCGGCTTCTGCCTCACTCTGCTCGACCTGCCCCTGCGCTGGTCTGCCTGGCGCACCTTGGGTGCATTGGCGCTCGTCGCCATCTCGCCGCGCCCCGGTGCCGAGGCCCTGAGCCGGGTCGGTGAAGGACTGGAAGAAGGGCTGCAGGCCGACACCCTGCCCCACTTCGAGGACATCGATGCCAGGCTGGCCAAGCTGTCACCGCTGCTGAGCAAGGTCGCACAGGTTGCGATGGTTCCGTGGCTCCTGCCCTTGCTGGTCTCGCTCCTGTTCAAGCTGGTGCTGTTCCTTTGGACCGCCTTCTTCCTGGGGCCCCCCATGGCGATGCTGTGGCGCAACCGATGCTACTGGACCGACGCGCGGACGGTGAAGCTGGCCCGCCACCCGGAGGCCTTCGCCCGCGCGCTCGAAAAGATCGGCGCCGTTGATCCGCCGCCCGGCGCCGAGGCGCACGAATATCTGTTCATCGGCGCGCCGACGGCGGCCCGCCGCTCCGCCGCCGACCGGCGCAGCATGACGCTGGCGCTCGCCCCGTCCCCCGCGCAGCGGGTGGAGCGGTTGAGCGCCATGGGCGCGAGCGTCCGGCATGCCGATGCCGGCTTCGACTGGGCTGGCCTGAAGGCTGGCTTCTCCGCTCACCCGGTGCTGGCGCTGATCGGAATTTTTCTGGCGCTGCTGCTCGTGCCGCTGTTCCTGGCCCTGTTCGTGATGATCGGCTATCTGACGGCGCTCGTCATGACCATGGGCCTGGCGGCGGGCCTCGGCCTGGTCCTTTGGCTGGTCTAGTTAAGCACCGCATCGCTGCATCACGCCCGATCGGAGGCAGCAGGCCGGGTTATCGGGCGTTCGGCAAGCAGCCTGACGAGATCGATTTGCCAGCATGTGCCAGTTTTCTCAAAGCCATTGATTAGCATGCCCAATTCGCTTTTGCGGATTGCGCCTCCTCATCGTTACAAGCGTTTGCCGCTAGCAACGCCGGTCGGCGGCAGAAACTGCGCAGGGCAGATAAGAGAGCCCGTCACGCGTCTTCGCGTGGATGCTCTGGGCGCCTCGAAGCGGCCAGACCTGCTCTGATCATCAGGGCGGACAGGCTCGTCAGCGGGCTGGATGCGACCTTCGCCCATGCCACCGCCTGCGCCGCGTTCTCATAGCCTTGGGGAAGCGGCCGCCGTCCGGCCCCCTCCTCCGGCGAAACGAGCCGATATGGCGCACGGGCCGTTACGGCACGGCGTGGCCGCGTTGCAGCGAGGACACATCGATCGCCGCCGGCGTGTCTGTTCGCTTCTGTCCCATTCGGTATTCGCTCAAGTCCAAGTCTATCACCTGCGGACACCATAGAGAGCCGTTAGGGAATATGACAGAAATGCGGAAACAGAAGAAGATTAGAGCTAGTTTATTTTAATTCAAAACTGAAGACAAAACCTCCACCCGGAGAATGACTCCGACTTTGCTTTCCGCTCCCAGCGGCTTTCTAGAAGAGATTGACGGGCACCACGATGACAAAGCTCCTTTCGTTCACAGTAAGCCTCGCCGCCCTGTCAGCGGCCACCACCGCCTTCGGCCAGGCTAATCCGAGCCCCGTCATCAATCTCGACACGATCACCGTCACGGCGGCGCGCACCGAGCGCAGCACCGCGGAGACACCGCAATCGATCCAGGTCCTGGATCGGGCCCAGATCGAGGAGCAGCTCAAGTTCAGCCCGAGCGCCGCCGCCGCCCTCGGCAAGCTGGTGCCGGGCTATTCGATGTCCACGCAGACTGTGTCCAGCGCCTCGGAAAACTATCGCGGACGCGACCTGCTCGTGCTGGTCGACGGCGTGCCGATGACCACGCCGCTGCGCGACGTCTCGCGCATCCTGTCGATGATCGATCTCAACTCGGTCGAGCGCATCGAGGTCGTGGCCGGTGCTTCGAGCCTCTACGGCGCCGGCGCGACCGGCGGCACGGTCAATTTCATCACCAAGAAGGCGGCGGAGGGCAAGCCGACCGTCACGGTCAACACCGCGATGCGCGCCTTCACGCAGAATATCGGCCGCTCGCTCGCTCCGGAGGCCTCGGTCACGGTCTCCGGCAAGGTTCCCAACGGCTTCGACTACCTGGTCACGGCCAGCGGACGCGGCGCCGGCCGCACCTATGACGGCGCCGGCCGTGAATTGCCCTCGGACGGCCTGCTCGGCCAGGGCGGCGGCGATCGCTACAAGGCCGGCAACCTGCTGGCCAAGCTCGGCTATGATTTCGACACGAGCAAGCGCATCGAGATCAACGGCTCGCTGATCGCCTTCGATCAGGATCCGAAATATCTGACGAACTACGCCGCTCCCTACGCGCGGCCCGACCGGACGCGGCTTTATCCCGGCCAGAACGTCATCGAGGACACCAAGTCACTCTCGCTGCGCTACACCGACAAGGATTTCGCGCTCGGCAGCCTGAGCGTGCTCGGCTACTACAACGACATCAAGAAGCGCTTCAATTATTCCACCTTCGCATACCCTTACAACACGCAGGTCTACTACTCCTTCAACCCGCTCTCGCCGACGAGCCCGGACAACCAGACGACGCTCTACTCCCAGCGCGGCGGCGTCAACGTCACGATCGACACCTCGCTCGACCGGCTCCTGCCCGGCGCAAAGCTGACCTGGGGCGGCGACGTGATTCAGGACCGCACCTGGCAGACTCTGACCAGCGGCCAGGACGTCTTTACGCCCTTGAAGCAGACGACCACCGCGGGCTTCGGCCAGTTGCAGATTCCGATCGGGGAGCGGATCGTGCTGCGCGGCGGTTTGCGTTACGAGCATTTCGCGCTTTCGGTCAGCGACTATGTCCGCCCGGCGGCCTATGCGGCCGTGGCCGCGAACAATGCGCTCGGCTATCAGAGCTTCGTCCTGCCCGCCCTCAATGTGACGGGCGGCAACTTCGACTATTCAGCGCTGACCGGCAATCTCGGCGCGACGGTCAAGCTGTCGGACACGAGCGAAGTCTTCGGCGGCTGGTCGCAGGGCTTCGCGCTGCCCGATGTCGGCGCCTTCACCCGGCGCGCCGGTCTCTCGACCGCCTATGCCTGCACACTGGCCAACATCAACTGCCTGCCGGCCAGCCGCCGCTCGATCAGCTTTGCCTCGATCGCGCCCGAGGCGCAGATCGTCAACAATTACGAGCTCGGGATGCGCGGCAGCTACGGCGCCTTCAAGGGATCGCTGACCGGCTATATCAGCACCTCGGACGACGGCGTGACCTTCGATGCCACCACCAACACGCTCTCGCAGCAGAAGGAGCGCATCTGGGGCGCGGAGGCGACGGCGGATTATGCCTTCACCGAGCAGTTCACCATGGGCTCGGTCGTGTCCTATCGCGAGGGCCGCTACGACACGAACAAGGATGGCAAGCTCGACAGCTATCTGCCCAACAACCGCATCGGCTCGCCCTGGCGCGGCATGCTCTATGGCAGCTATCGCTTCGTGAACGGCATGCAGCTGCGCCTCGAGGGCGAAGGCTTCTCGGACCGCGACGTCGCCATCGACCTCACGGGCACCCGCTACAAGCTGAAGGGCGCCGTGACGATGAACGCTGCCTTCACCGCGCCGGTCTGGGAGGGCGAGGCCTATGTCGCGGTGAACAACCTGTTCGACCGGGCCTATCAGAACCCGACGGCGACCTCGGTGCGCAACCTCGCCAACTATGCCTGGGGCCGCACCGTGACGGTCGGCTTCCGTAAAACCTTCTGACGCGCCATGGTCAGCCTCGACATCGGCGCCGACGCGATCGTGACGCTACGCTATCTGCCGCCCTATCTCGACAGCGACGAGCGCGCTTATCTCGACGCGATCGGCCGGATCGGCGAGCGCGCTGAGCCCTATGTCCTGCTGACCATCTTCGGCGGCAGGCGGGCGCTTTCGCAGGCTGGCGAGCGCGAGCAGGCACTTTGGTTCAAGGCGACGAAGGCACGCATGAGCCAGTTCTGCCAGGCCTGCGCCATCATCCGGCCTGACGCGGACGAGAAGACGGCAGAGACCTTCCGGCGGCTCTGGCCCTTCCCGATCATCGCGGAGCGCGAGGAGGAGGCCGGCCGGGCCTTCCTGCTCCGGTATCTGGCGGCCGTGCCGTGACCGCGACCTCTCCGGCGAGCGCCACCGGCCTGGATGGGCCCGAGCCCATGGGCCGCTACCGCCTGTTCGGCGTTCTCGCTGGGCTCTATCTCGCCCAGTCGATCCCGTCCTATCTCTTCGTCGCGGCGATCCCGCCGATCCTGCGCGAAGCCGGCGTGTCGCGAACTGCGATCGGCTATATGAGCATCCTGCTCCTGCCGCTCGTCATCAAGCTGTTCTGGGCGCCCTGGGTCGATCGCGTCAGGCCCTTCGCGCGGGCGCACCGGGCCGGTTGGGTGCTGATCACGCAGAGCGCGACGATCCTTGCCATCCTCGCTTTGATCCCGATCGGCCCCACGAACATCGTCGGCATCGTCGCGGTCGGCTTCATCGCCTCACTGCTGGTCTCGACGCAGGACATCGCCACGGACGGCTATGCCGCGAAATACCTGCCGGAGGCCGACCGGCCGATGGGCAATGCGATCCAGGGCGGCGCGATCGCCTTCGGCGTCGTCATCGGCGGCACGCTCGGCCTCGTGCTCTATCACCGCATCGGCTGGACCGGCATGCTTCTCGTCATCGCGGCCGTGTCGCTGCTGCCGCTGGCGGCCGCTGCGCTGATGCGCGAGAGCGACGCTGCTGCGCCGGCGCTGCAGAAACCCTCCTTGCGCGCCTTCCTGCGCCGTCCCGAGGCCCGCCAGATCCTCTGGATCGCGCTGATCTACCGGGCGAGCGAAGGCCTGGTGAAGGCGATGGAAGGCTCCTATCTGGTCGATGCCGGCATCCCGCTCGACCAGATCGGCTATCTCTCCGGCCTTTCGGCGACGACGGCGGGTCTCGCGGGCTCCTTCATCGCCGCCTGGCTGGTCAAGCGACGCGGCCTGTCCTTCGTGCTCGGCCTGCTCGGCGGCATGAGGACGCTGTGCTTCCTTCTCTTCACCTTTCATGCGATCGGCGCTGTCACCGGCTCCTGGCCCCTGTTCGGCGCGGCCGGCTTCCAGACGCTGATCCGCTATATGGAGATCGTCGCGCTCTATTCGCTGTTCATGGCGGTGACGACCTCCGACCAGCCCGGCACGGATTTCACGATCCTCGCCTGCGCACAGCTGCTCGTCTATCTCGTTGGCTCGATGCTCGCCGGCAAGCTCGCCGATGGGCTCGGCTATGGCTGGCTCTTCGGGATTGCGACCGCGCTGTCGGCCATCGCCGTCCTGGCCACGCTGCGCATGCTAATGCTGTGGCGGCAGTCGAAAAACGCTGGCGCCTGAGCAATAGAAGCCCTGTGCGTCGGGCCGAACATGATGTTAACCGGATGCTTCCCCGGCCCCGAGGGCTGGTCGCCCGGCCCTGCGCATGCTAGGTTACATGTAACCACATGAGAGCCGACGATGACAGCAGCATCCAAGCCGAGAAGCTCACGGATCAAGGTGATGCAGCACCGCCAGCGGCTGCGCGCCCAAGGCATGCGCCCCATCCAGATATGGGTGCCCGATGTGCGCGCTCCATCCTTCCGAGAGCACGCTCACCGTCAGTCGCTGGCTGTCGCCCGAAGCTTGCAGGCAAGCGAGGACCAGAGCTTCATCGATGCCCTGTCAGGTTGGGACGATGAATGAGGCGTGGAGACATCTGGACCGTTTCCGGTGGCAAGGACTATGCAAGCAAACCGCGCCCGGTCGTCATCGTTCAAGAAGACAGCTTCGACGCAACTGACTCCGTGACGATTTGCGCCTTCACCACGGATCCGACCGAAGCGCCGCTGTTCCGGCTTTCCGTTGAGCCGAGCGACCGCAATGGGCTACGATCAGCGTGCCGCCTGATGGTGGACAAGATCACCACCGTGCCCAAGTCCAAAGTCGGAGAGCGCATCGGACGTCTCGATGACGAAGACATCGTCCGGCTCAATCAGGCGATGTTGGTTTTTCTCGGCATGGCCGCGGCGCCAAAGGCCGGAAAGACAGGATTGGCTTGAGCTCCGCTGTCGCGAGCTCGATCGACCCGCTCCAAAAACCTGGACTGGTCGCCTCGACCCTCCCCCATGCCTGGGAAAGCAAGGCATCGCGGGAAACGCCGGAACGAGGCTCTTCCGATCCGATAATCCGAAAAGTCGGACTGCTTCGCCGCGCCCGCAATGAAACGCAACGCTCCGGGGCGATGTCCTAATCCTGCAACGCAACGATGGCGCGCTGGTTTGCCCTGACGTCGCGTGGCGCGGCGCCGAAGCGGCGCCGGAAGGTGCGGTTGAAATAGGAGAGATCGCCGAAGCCGACGCCGAAAGCGATCTCGGTGATGCTGGTCTCCCAGGAGCCGGCCGACTGCAGAAGGCGCAAGGCCCTGTCCAGCCTGCGCTGCAGCACGAATTCCGAGAAGGTCGTTCGTTCGTCCTCGAACAGCTTCTGGAGATAGCGCAAGCTGATACCGTGCCGGTCGGCGATCTCGCGCGCGGTCAGCCTGCGGTCCTCGAGCCTCGCCTCGATATCGGATTTGATCGCGTTCATCCGCTCGTCGGGGCGATGCCGAGGCTCGCGGCTCGGCAGGCTCTCCGGCGACATGATGTTGACGAGATCGACCATGAAATGCCTGGCGAGTTCGTGCAGCTCCGGCGTCCTGATCGGTATCATCCCGCGCAGCAACGCCGCGCCATAGTTGCCGAGCATCTGCAAGGCGTCGTCGCCGGCCCCGAAGACGCGCAGCTCTTGCGCCAGGAGGCGCGCCCGCTCGCTGACCGCACCGGCCGGGATGGTCAGGCAATCGAGACGCGAGATCTGCATCGGCAGCAGCGTCGCCTGAGCAGGCGCTAACAGGAGAATGGCCTCGCGGCCGCCGACCACGGCCCGGCGTGCGCCGCAGGTCACGATCAGCGCGCCATCGGCCGGGCGCAGCAGTAAAGCTTCGCCCTCTGCGCCCAGATCTCGCATGGGCAATGAAACCGCCGCACTCGGCGCGAACAGCGACATCAGGCCGATATCGGGCTCCAGCCGCAGCATGGCCCTGGCGCCGAACGGAGCCGGGCTCGCCCCATCGAAAACGAAACGCCGCTCCGCCCTCGCCCCGAGATGAAGGTCGATCTCGGATTGGGGCATCTCGCTGGAGAGCAGCCAGAGCGGGCCAGGCTCCTCGACCACGGAAGAGCGCTGCCCTCGCCCGGACACGGGAGCCGCCTCCTGAGCACTGCGTTTCAGTCCGCTAGGCATTTCGCACCAGTCCAAGAAATCATGTCCACCAGCATGCAAACAAAAGCTACAGAATTCAATTGTTACGAAAGCCGCAGAAGTCAAATATGCAGCCATTTCCTGTTTATTCTAATTTAAAACTAGCGAATACGTAAAAGTATAAATACCCGAATATCTAAGACTAATCCGCGTAACGGCCGAAGTTTCCGCTGCATTAAGAGAAATTTGGACGCGATATGCCTTCCACAGCAATTCATCATTGTCTTTTTGCATTCGATCACGTCGCATTCGGACGGAATCGTCCGAATGCGAAAAACGCGATCGATTCTAAAAGTTTAGAGCATTGCTCACGCGAAAAACCGGGACCCACTTTTTCGCGCAATGCTCTGGCCCGTTCCAGCGAAGCGGAGGCCGCCGCCGGCGCGCGAACTTATGAGGCCTCGCGATGATCGCGCGGCGGTTCGATATATGCGAGCGCCAGAGCGATTGCCGCTCCGAGCCCCGCGCAGATGAGAAAGGGCGCGAGCGGCGAGAGCGCGAAGGCGAGCCCACCGCTCAGCGCGCCCGCGCCCTGCCCCAGCACATGCACGCTGGCGAGCCAGCCCGCGGCAGCGGCCTGCTCCCGCGGCGCGATCCGGCCGACGAGCCAGGCCGTATAGGAGGGCGTCGCAAGCGCAATGCCGCCGCCGGCAATCATGGCGCCGAGCATGACGAGGATCAGCGAAGGGGCGAATCCTGCTGCGGCGCTGCCGAGAGCGAAGACGATCAGGCCGATGCGCAGGCTGCCCACGAGCCCGCCCCTGAGGCGCGGCACCAGAGCAAGCTGCACCACGATCATCGCCACGGCGACCAGCGTGAAGGTCACGCCGCTCCAGCGGGCGGCGGCATGGGCGTCCAATCCGAAGCGCGCCTGCAGGAAGAGGCCGAGCGTGATCTGAATCTGGCCGAGGCCGAGCGTCAGGGCGAAGCCGACCCCCAGCAAGGGCGAGATCGCGCGTGCCACATCCCAGCGACGGGGAGCCCGCTCCACTTGCTGCTCCTCCTGCCGCTCGGCGGGCGCGATGTCCGGGCCGGCCAGCAAGGCGAGTGGCATGACCGTCATGACCGCGAGCGCCGGCAGCAGGCCCGCCGCACCGGGCAAGGCGACGAGCGGGCCGAGGACACGGCCGACGGACAGCCCGGCGCTCAATCGCGCCAGAGCGGCATGGCGCTTCTCCGGGCCGCTCATCCGCACGACCGCGGCCTGCGCCTGCGGCATCACGCCTGCAGCCGCGGCGCTGTAGACGATGCGCGAACCGGCCAGCAGCGCGAAGGCGAGCATGGCGGGCATCGACCCGGCGCTCAGCACGCCCAGGAACACGAGCTGCGCCCCGACCATCAGCCAGGCCAGCAGCCGGAAGCGACTGCGCAGCCCGCCTTCGCGATAGCCCCAGGCCGGCGCGGCGGCGAGGAAGGCCAGCGCACCGAGAAAACCGATCGCACCGATCGCCGGCGCATCAAGCCCCGTCGCCACCGAGATGATCGGCACCAGCGCCAGCAGCGCCGACTGGCCGAAGCCGACGGTCGCCGCCATGAGCGAGAGTCGATTCACATCTCTGGCGGCCATCACAAAAAACCCTCGAAGAAATCAATCCAAATCACGTCAATACATGCAATATCTTCGATATCAAGACGAAATATTCAATATAGAAAAAATCTAATCTAAGAATCTACCGATAAAACTAGGTCGTATATCTCGACAATGAAGGTCGAACCATGATCGAAACCAAACCCAAAACCCTGGAACTCGCCAGCCGTATCTCGGTGCGCGCACTTCTCCTGAGCCTGATGCGGGAATGGCAAGGCTGGTCCGTGGGGAACGAGGATGGCGCATCCGCCACGGATTCCGGGCTTCCGCGCCAGGTTCTCAAGTTGCCGCTGGCTGGGCGCGAGATCCATGTCGCGCTCACCCATCTCTCCCAGGTCGGCGCCCATGGTCTGCGCCCGCCCTTCTACGAGATCGGGCCGGAAGGCGCGATGCGTGTCGTCCCCTTCCCCGAGTTGTTGAACCTGATCACGGCAGAACCTGGCATCGCGGGCGCGGATTCCGACATAAGAGGGCTCGTCTTCCTGCGTCGCGCGCTCGACAGCCTCGCCACTATCGAAGACGCCTTGCGCCATCCCTGCCTCGATGAGGCGGTTTTCGCCGAACGCGACCCAAGCTTCATCGAGGCCGAGCAGGCCCTGCGCTTCGGCCACAATGTGCACCCGACGCCACGCAGCCGCGACCAGTTCACGCTGGAGGATACGCGCCGCTTCTCGCCCGAATATGGCCAGGGCTTCGCACTGCACTGGTGGTCCGTCTCGCCGCAGATCGTGCTCCAGGGCAGCTCACGCGGACAGGCTGCCTCGGAGATGGCTGCCAGCCTCGTCGCAGACGATGCCGCCATGGAACCGGCCATTCGCCGGCAGGTGGAAGAGGTGCGCGTGCTGCTGCCGATGCATCCCTGGCAGGCCTCGCAGCTGATGCTCGATCCCGCGATCACGCGCCTGATGACGGCTGGCGACATCCGCGCGCTCGGCCCGGCCGGCTCGAACTGGCACGCCACCTCGTCCCTGCGCAGCATCCATGCGCCGCATGCCGCCTGGATGCTGAAGATGTCGCTGAACCTGCGATTGACCAATTCGCAGCGCATCATCGAACCCTATGAATGCGAGCGCGGGCTCGAGATCGACAAGCTCCTGGCGGGACCCGTGGGACGGCGGATCGCCGCGCGGTTTCCAAGCTTCCGGGTCATGGGCGAGCCGGGCTATCTCGCTTTGCGCGACGAGAATGGCGCGACGCTGCGCTCGACCATCGTCGTCTTCCGCGACAACCCGTTCAGCGGCGATCGCCAGCACAGCACAGCAGTGGTGCTGGCGGCGCTCTGCGAGATTGGCCCGGACGGGCGCAGCAGCGCGCTCTCGACCACCATCGGACGCATCGCGACGCGCCAGGGCAGCGCACCAGCCGCAACCGCGCTGGCCTGGTTCGAGCGCTTCCTGCACAACGTCGCCCTCCCCCTGCTCGGCATTCAGGCGGATCACGGCCTGCTCTTCGGCGCGCATCAGCAGAACATCGTCGTCGGCCTTGATGATGGCTGGCCCGTCACGCTGCATTTCCGCGACTGCCAGGGCACCGGCTATGTCCGCGAATTCCTGCCGGATCTCGCGGCGCAGGCGCCGGATGTGCGGCTCGAGGCCGGGCATGTCTTCGACAGCGCCTATGCTGCGAGGCTCGCCGGCTACTACCTCATCGTGAACAGCGTCTTCTCGGTCATCGGCGCGCTCGCTCTTGCCGGTCTTGCCAGCGAGGAGCGCCTGCTTGCAGCGCTGCGCACCGCGCTGGCGGCGCTCGCCGCGCAGCCGCTGCGCGACAGGACCTGCCTCGACTACCTCCTCACCTCGCCAACCCTCGTCAGTAAGGGGAATTTCATGATCTGTTTCCGCAACATCAACGAGAACACCGATGTGACGGACCCGCTCGCCGGCTATGTCGAGCTGCCCAATCCGATCGCGGGAGCGCGGTCATGACCATCGCTCCCAGGATCGACACCGCTGCCGTGACCCCGTTGACGAAGCGGGCGACCAGCCGGCACTTCCCGGCGCGCGGCGAGAGCGTGTTCGTCATCGAGGCCAGCGACAGCGCTGACGGCGTGCTGTTCACCGGGGGCGCGGAGCGCGGGATCGAGGCACGGCTCACGGCCGCAGTCGACGCAGCCAGCGGCCGCCTCGACGTGACCCGGCCCGACGGCGACCATCCCGCCGATGCGGATGCGCTTGCAGCCCTGATCGAAGCGGCTTTCCAGAGCGCCCCGTTGCTGTCGCGGCTGGAGCTGCCCGGCTATGCCCGCAAGCCCGCGATCGTGGGGCTCTGCGTCGAGACCGGCCGGACGGCGGACGGCGCGGAATGCGCGGTGATCACCCGCAGCGTCTTCCAGCAGCTGCCGCTGCTCTGGCGGCAGGCCGGCGCGCATGCGGCCTATCCGGCGATCCGCTCCACGCTCGGGCCGGCGGAGCGCCTGCCGGTGCTGCGGCCGGCGCAGCCGAACGGGGTGATCTACCGCCGCTGGCTGCCCCATCTGGGCATGACGCTCTCGCTGCGCACCATCGACCGCCGCCGTGACCTCGACCTGTTCCATCACTGGATGAACCAGCCGCGCGTCGCCTTCTTCTGGGAGCTGGCACAATCGCGCGAGGAGCTCGATCGCTACCTCGCCGAGCAGGAGGCGGATCCGCATCTCATCGGCGTGATCGGCAGCTTCGACGACGAGGCGGTCGGCTATTTCGAGTTCTACTGGGCCAAGGAAGACCGGCTCGGCCCGCATTACGAGGTCGAGGATTTCGACAGGGGCTGGCACGGCCTCATCGGCAATCCGCGCCATCTCGGCCGCGCCAAGACGCTGGCCTGGTTCCGCTCGCTCACGCATTATCTCTTCCTCGACGAGCCGCGCACCCAGCGCATCGTCGGAGAGCCTCGCGCCTCGCATCACAAGATGCTGAGCTATTGCGCGGACGTGGCCTATGACAAGGTCAAGGAGTTCGACTTCCCGCATAAGCGCGCGGCTCTCGTCTGCTGCGAGCGCGAGCGCTTCTTCCGGGAGATCGCGCTGTGAATCTCGGCCCCCTCCCCGGCGGCCGGCCGGTCGAGGCCCGGTTGTGGCGCGAGCTCAACCAGGCCCTCATCGCCCGGGCGATCAGCGAGCTCAGCTTCGAAGAAGGGCTGAAGCCCGAACCACTGGACCAGCAGCACGAGCTCTGGACGCTGCGGCTCGGCGAGACGGTGAGCTATCGTTTCAAGGCGAAGCGGCGCATCTGGGGCAATCTCGCGATCGAGCCCCGGAGCCTGTCGCGCCATGAGGGCGCGCTCGCGGCCCCGGCGGACGATGTCGCCGGTTTCATAATCGATGCCAGGGCGGTGCTGGAGATCGAGCCCGACACGCTCGCCATCTACATCCGGGAATTGTCGAGCACCTTGTCCTCGGACGCCAGGGTCGCGGCCATCAACGCCGCGATCGGCGAGGACGAGCTGATCACCCTGCCCGACCATCTGCTGCAGCAATATCTCGACGGGCATCCGAAGGCGCCGGCCGCCAAGGGGCGCATCGGCTGGGGGCTCGGCGATGCCGAGGCCTATGCGCCGGAATTCCAGGCCGAGCTGCAGCTCTTCTGGGTGGCGCCCGCGCGCGACGCCTGCCAGATCTCGCATGATCCCGCGATCTTGGAAGAGGACCTCCTCGCCGCCTCGCTCGACCCCACTGAGCGGCGCCGGCTCGAAGCGGCCTGCCTGGAGGCCTGCAGGAAGCTCGGGCTGGATCGCTCCCGCTACCTGCTCATGCCCGTGCATCCCTGGCAGTGGGACAACATGATCGCGCTGCAATTTGCCGGCGAGATCGCGGCCGGTCGGCTCCTGCCGCTTGGTTCGTTCGGCAGCGGCTACCTGCCGCAGCAATCCTTGCGGACGCTCGCCAATGCCAGCGCCCCCCGCGCACTGCACCTCAAGCTCTCGCTCAGCATCCTCAACACCTCGGCCTGGCGCGGCGTGCCGGGGAAGTACATGGCGATCGGGCCGGCCTTCTCGGCCTGGCTCGCAGACAAGGCGGCGACTGACCCGGCACTCGCTCCAGCCACCGTGCTGCGCGAGCCCGCCGGCGCCTTCTATCCGCATCCGCTCTACGAGCGCATCGAGGGCGTGCCCTACCAGTTCCGCGAAATGCTCGGCGCGATCTGGCGCGAATCGGTCGAGACCCATCTGGAACCTGGCCAGAACGCCATGATGCTGGGCGCGCTCACCAAACTGACCTCGGCGGGGCGACCGATCGTGAGCGCGCTGATCGCCCGCTCCGGTCTGTCGCACGAGGCCTGGCTGGAGCGCTTCTTCGAAACTGTCGCCGTGCCGCTCTACCATTTCCTGTGTCGCTATGGCGTCGGCTTCATCGCCCATGGCCAGAACGTCACGCTGGTGCTGGAGCAATTCGCGCCCAGGGGCGTCGCGCTCAAGGACCTGCAGGGCGACGCCGATCTCGTCGATCAGGATTTCCCGGAGGCGGACGACCTCGCTCCGGAGATCAAGGCGGTTCTGCAGCGCCGACCCGCCGCCCATCTGCAGCAGCATCTCCAGACCGGCCACTTCACCAGCGTCCTGCGCTTCCTCTCGGATGCGCTGGAGACGCATGACCGTTTTCCGGAGCTGCGCTTCTATGCCTGCCTCGCCCGCAGCCTGCGGCGCTATCAGGCAGCTCATCCGGAACTGGCCGAGCGCTTCGCCCTGTTCGACCTATTCACCGCCAAGGTGCCACGCATCTGCATCAACCGGGTGCGGCTGGCCATCGGCTATGGCGACGCCAATCGCCGTCCGGTCCCGAGCCTCGGCACCCATCTCGACAATCCCCTTCATCTCGCCGAGCGCTCCGAAACGGAGCAGCCGCGCAGCCTCGTCGGAGCCCAGCCATGATGACAAACCACCCGCTCGATCTGGCCGGTATCGGCATCGGGCCGTTCAACCTCAGCCTCGCAGCCCATCTCGACGCGGTCGAAGGCGTCGAGGCGCTGTTCTTCGAGCGCCGCAACGCGTTTGACTGGCACCCCGGCATGATGCTGCCGGACGTGACGCTGCAGACCTCCTTCCTCAAGGATCTGGTGAGCGCCACCCATCCGTCGAGCCCCTGGACCTTCCTCTCCTTCCTGGTGGCGAAGAAGCGCTTCTACGATTTCATGAACGCGGATTTCAGCGCGATTCCCCGGCGTGAATTCGCGCAATATCTCAGCTGGGCGGCGCAGGGGCTCCCGACCCTGCGTTTCGGCGCCGGCATCGACGAGGTTGATTTCGATGGCCGCAGCTTCGTCCTGCGCAGCGGCAAGCGGGAACAGCGCGCCCGCAACATCGCGCTCGGGGTCGGGCTGAAGCCGGCCTTGCCGGCCTTCGCCGGCCGTCTGAGGGAGGATGACCATTTCCATTCCTCACAGGCGCGGTTCCGGCTGGGAGCTTGCGCCGGCAAGCGCGTGGCGGTCATCGGTGGCGGCCAGAGCGGCGCCGAAATCCTGCTGCACTTGCTGAGCCAGACAGACAATGCGCCGAGCCATGTCGCCTGGATCAGCCAGCGTCCCAATTTCCTGCCACTCGACGAGACGCCCTTCACCAACGAGCTCTTCACGCCGCCTTATGTCGCAAGCTTCCGCGATCTCCCGGAGCCGCGTCGCCATGCCACCGTGGAGCGCGAGAAGCTCGCCGGTGACGGGGTGTCGAGCGAGACGCTCACCGCCATCTATCGCCGTCTCTACGTTCTGCGGCATCTGGAGCCATCAGGCCCCGAGGTCGAGCTTCTGCCGCACCGCGACGTCGTCAATGCCGAGCCGAGAGAGGGCGGCTACCAGCTCATCATGCGCAACGGCATGGACGGGATGATGGAGATCGGCCATGCGGAGATCGTCATTCTCGCGACCGGTTACCGTTATGAGTTGCCCGATTGTCTCGCCCCGCTGACTGGGCGCATCGTCATCGACCGCACCGGCCGCCCCGTGCCGGACGCGGACTTCGCCATCGCCTGGGACGGCCCAAGCGCGAACCGGATCTTTGCCCTGAATGCGGGCCTCATCAGCCATGGCATCGCCGAACCGCAGCTCAGTCTGATGGCCTGGCGCGGCGCGGTGATCGCCAATGCGCTGCTCGGCCGGCGCCAGTTCGATGTCGAGGTGCCGAAGCCCATGGTGAACTGGCGCAGTCAGATGCACACGGACGCCCGCCTGGACACGGTGCGCTCGAATGGCGCGACGAGGCTCATGCCTCATTAAGGGGATTTAGAGTTATCCCTTTGTTTTAACGCGTTTTTTTCACGCGAACCGGTGGCCACTTCGCTCGAAAACGCTCTGACAGTGCGCGCGCATCAGCGAGGACATATCGCCTTGGACCATCACTTCGGCTGGACACTCGCCGCCGAGGTGATGGTTGGGTTTCTCGCTAGCAATTGGGCGAAACCGCCCTCTCCTCCCGGGCTTGAATGCGCCGAGAGCGGACGTTTCCTGTCAGCCAGAAGCCCGATTTCCGCGGGAGGGGGCGACGGACACAGATATGTGTAGAGCTGTCCGGCGACATTTTACGAGCGTATCGATAGCGAACGCTGCGATCGTCAAACGGGATCTCGGCAATGTGGAGGTCGTTCATGTGACACTATGAGCGGTCATTTGAACGGCTGCAATTCGGCGCTTCCTGCCGAATCTGCTTTCCCGATCGGGATCGAGAAATGGGAAGCGATCCGCGCTGATCGCGAACAAAAGGGATTGATGATCAAGACCGCAGCGCTGGCTAAGCCTGTCTTGCGCATGGATCTCAACGGGCGGCCACCTCCTTGGCGAAAGCGAGGAGGAGCGAGCTGAGCCGAACCGGCTGCTCCTGTTGGATCCAATGGCCTGCGCCGTCGATCAATTGAATGTTGCTCATTCTCGTTGTCGCCTTCGTCCTCATCAGGTCGAGCGCGCCTGGCGACACATAGGTCGCCCAATCGTTCTTCCCACCGATGAAGAGCGATGGGACATCGATCGTTCTACCCGAAAACAGGCGTAGCTCAGCAGTCAGGGCAGGATCGGTATAGACACGGTAGGTCTGCAAGCCGCCTTGGAACCCGGTGCGGTTATACTCCTGCGTATACACGGCAAGTTCGGGCTCGGTGAGCCAATGGCAGGCCATGACCTCGGCGGTTGAAGGTTCGAACGGTGCGACGTTCTCGGGCATCGTCTTGCTAGGTTCCATGACATAATAGGTAGGTAGTTGAGCGAACTCTTCGGCGGTCAACGCTTTTAACGGGTGCGGCTTGTTGCCCGACCAATCCGCGCTCTTGACGTGGAAGAACGTACGCAGAAACCTGTGCAAGCCCTGAGGGGGATGCGACAGATCGTGGTTCGCGTCCCGCGCGCTCAGATACTGTTGGTAGATCATTCTGGGCGGGCTGAGCGTCGCCAGCGCAGCGGCCAGCTTCTGATTGTCGGTGTTCGGTTGAACCGATGAAGCGCCGCTCTCCGCCGTGTTAAACGGAAATGCCGGCGTGCCGGGGAACGGCGCGCTCATGAGCACCACTGAGGGAAAGACATCAGGCCGGGCCATCGCACAATAGGCCGCGACGGGTGAGCCGAAGTCGTGCCCGACCAGCATCGCCGTTCGCCGATACCCCAATGCCGAAACCAGCCCGAGCGCATCGCGCGTCACGTTCAGGAGGCTGAAGGGCTCTAGCCGGGCGTCATAGTCGCTCACCCAGCCGGTGGTGCGACCAAAACCCCGCTGGTCGGGCGCAACGACATGATAGCCGGCGTCGGCCAGAAGGGGCATCAGGTGCCGCCAGCCAAAGGCCAAATCCGGAAAGCCGTGCAGCAGCAGAGCGAGCGGCCGGCCGGGGCTCTCGAACCCGGCCTCAAGAATGTGGACGTCCAGGCTGTTAACCCCGTGGATCATGCGCGAGCGGACACCTGCGGGAAGCGTTCCCCCGCCATAGGATGATGCGGTCATGTCAGTTCCTTCCTTGGGATCCGCAATCGCCGGTCGAAGCGAGGCCGCAACCAGACCGGCCGCCCCCATCCCTAGGAGGGCTCGTCGGGACGGCGATCGCGTCATCTGGCGGTGCGGCATTGCCTAGCTCCGTTATATGGTGATCACCATAGTATGGCGGTCACCATATCTACGTCAAGCGAGACGTGATATGCGTGCTGAATGACGCGCAAGACTGACGCCCGTGCCCGAGCAATCGCCGCCGCAACGCGACTGTTTCGCGTCCAGGGTTACACCGCGACGGGATTGACCCAAATCCTTCAGGAAAGCGGCGCGCCTAAAGGATCGTTCTACTTCCACTTTCCCCGAGGCAAGACGCAGCTGGCCGAAGAAGCGATCGACCAATACGTCGCTAGCAGGATGGCAGTGCTTGGAGTTATTTCGGCAGAAACGGCTGGTGATGCCCTGAACTTTGTTCATCGGATCTTCGACACCTTCGCGGCCGAGATGGTCGCCTCCGACTTCCAGTATGGATGTCTCATGCAAAATCTAGCCAACGAACTGCCCGCGCTCGACGCTGAGCTGACCGAACGCATAGCGCGCGGGTTCGTTGTATCGACCGAGGCCATTGCCGCGCATTTCAGGGGCTGTGGGTTTGCTCCGGCGCGTGCATCCTCCACCGCAGCTGCTTTGGTGGCCGCCCTTGAAGGTGCGCGGACGATCGCCCGCCTGGAACGCACGCCGGCTGTCTTCAAAGCGCTGGCGGACGTGAGTGCTCAGAGGTGGGCATCGGAGGTGATCTAGCCCGTGGGGCTTCCTGAAAACGAACGGCCTCTGGATCGATCCCGATGCACCATCGACCGCACTCGGGCCGCTTCGCCAGATGCGCGCCGTCGAAGGCCCGACAAAACCTTAGCGTATATCTGGATCCGTTCTATGCACCGACCCCAGGAGGGTTAGGTCGGGTCCGAGGTCAAAACGGCCAGCGTTCTCACCTTGAGCGGCTGCGGGGATCGGACGCATCGCGCAGGGCGTCGCCGAGGAGGTTGAGTGCAAGCACTGTCACCAGGATCGCGAGGCTCGGGAAAACGGCAAGCCACCAGGCATCGAGGATGTTCTCGAAACCCTCGCGGATCATGCCGCCCCAGGTCGCAGCCGGCGGCGGCACGCCGAGGCCGATGAAGCTCAGCGAGGCTTCGGTCCGGATCGCGGAAGCGAGCCAGAGCGAGCTCATCACCACCACATCCGAAATCATGTTGGGCAAGATGTGGCGCGTCATGATCCGGAACGGCCCGCAGCCGTAAGAGCGGCTGGCTTCGACGAAATCGCGCTGGCGCAGCGTGATCGTCGGAGCACGCGCGACGCGGGCGAAGGGCGCGATCTCCGTCACCGCGATCGCGATGATGAGGTTTTCCAGGCTGGCGCCAAGCATGGCCGCGATCATCAAGCCGAGCAGCAGCGTCGGGAAGGCGAGCAGCACGTCGAGGAAGCTCATGACGATCTGGTCGAAGATTCCGCCGATATAGCCGGCCAGCACGCCGATCGTCGTGCCGACCAGCATGGCGATCAGGATGGCGACGAAGCCAACGAAGAGCGAAATGCGCGCACCGTAGATCAATCGCGAGAGCACATCGCGGCCATAGCTGTCGGTGCCGAGCCAGAACTCCGCGGAGGGCGGCTCGAGCCGTACGACGATGTTCTGCTCCAGCGGATCATAGGGGGCCAGCCATGGCGCAAAGACCGCGATGAGGACGATGAGCGTGAGCAGGACGAGGCCGACCCAGGCGAGCTTGTTCTGCGTGAAGGCGAGCCAGAGGCCGCCCGGCCGCATTTCGACGGTCGTGGTGGCGACAGTGCTCATGTGTATTTCACCCTCGGATCGACGAGGCCGTAGGCCAGGTCGGTCAATGTGTTCACGATGATCACGCAGATGGCGAAGATGATCATCAGCCCCTGCAGCAGCGTGTAGTCGCGGGCGTTGAGTGCGCCGATGATCAGCTTGCCCAGGCCTGGGCGGTTGAAGATGATCTCGGTCAGCACCGAATTGCCGATCAGCGTGCCGAAATAGAGCCCGACCACCGTGATGATCGGGATCAGGCTGTTGCGCAGCGCATGCGTCACGACGAGCTGGCCCGGGCCTACTCCCTTGGCGCGCGCCGTGCGGATATAGTCCTCGGTCAGGACGCCGAGCATCGCGGCGCGGGTTACGCGCATCACATAGGCCGTCATGATGATGCCGAGATTGAACGCCGGCAGCGCCAGAGTCCGCAGCCGCTCGACCAGGTTCCCAGTGCCGCTGGTGTTGCCCAGCACCGGGAACCAGCCGAGCTGGATCGAGAAGACGATCAGCATCAGGATGCCTGAGACGAAGGCCGGGAAGGACAGGCCGACCAGCGAGACGACGCGCGAGACATAGTCGACCCAGCCATTGCGGCTGAGCGCGGCGGCGACGCCAAGCGGCAGCCCGAAGACGAGACCGATCGCGACCGCCGCGATGGTGAGTTCGATCGTCGAGGGAAGCACGAGCAGCACCTCCTGGATGACGCTGCGGCCGCTGCTCAAGGACTGGCCGAGATCGCCCGTCAGGACCTTGCCGAGGAAGGTGAGGTATTGGACATGGACCGGCTGATCGAGCCCGAGCTTTTCCCTGAGAGCGGCGAGCGAGGCGGCGCTCGCCTGGTCGCCGAGGATCACGGAGGCGGCGTCGCCCGGCACAAGCCGGACCAGCACGAAGATCGCCGTCAGCATCAGGAACAGCGTCGGCACGGCGAGAAGCACGCGCCTGAAGACGTAGCTCATCATGCCGCGACCCTTTCCTGCATCAGGCGCCGGGGCGCGAAGGCGGCGATCTCGCGCCGCGTCGTTCCCTCAACGACGAGATCCGTCAGGATCGCCCCGACGACAGGGACGAGCTGAAAGCCGTGGCCGGAGAAACCGAAGGCATGGACCAGGCCGGGCGCATTCGGCGAGGCGCCGATGACCGGCAGATGGTCATGCGTCTGCGCTTCGATGCCCGTCCAGCAGCGGGCGATGCGCACGCCACGCACTGCCGGGAAGAGTTCGCTCGCGGCCCGCGCGCCCTTGGCGAGCTCGGCGAAGTTGACGCTGCTGCGCTCCCGGTCGAGATCGGCCGCGCCCTGCAAGCCGCCGCCGATCACCAGAGTGCCCTGGTCCGATTGCTTGAAGGAGAGCGCCCGGCCGACGACGCTGACGACGGGGGCGAGCAGCGGCGCAAGGCGCTCCGTCACGATCATCATCGAGGCCCGGACGCCGAGCGCGATCTCGTCGCCGAACAGGGCTGCGAGCCGGGCGGCCCAGGCGCCGGCCGCATTGACGACGACGGGCGCGCGGAAGCGGCGCTGGCCGCAAACGAGCAGCCAGTCGTCTCCCTGCCGGTCGACGGACTCGACGCCGCAGTTCTCGACGATGGCGACGTTCTCCGCCTCACAGGCCCGGCGGTAGGCGAGGATGGTGCGGTGTGGATCGGCGGCGCCGTCGCGTCGCGCCACCAGCGCGCCGACGCAATGCGGGCTCAAGGCCGGCACGAGGCGGCGCAGCTCGGCAGCGTCGATGATCTCCTCATGGGTGTAGCCCAGTGCGCGGATTTTCGCCTCACGTTGGAGCAAGGCCGGCATGTGCTCCGCAATTTCCGCGACGCGGAGCTGGCCATGGGCATGAAAGCCACAGGGATCGCCGACGATCGTCGTGATCCGGTGCCACATCTCCATCGCTTCGAGCGAGATCGGGATCTCGGCGATGTCGCGCCCCAGCGTGCGCACGCCGGCTGCGGTGGCGCCGGAGGCATGCCGCCCGGTCCAGCGCCGCTCGATCACCGCCACGCGCCGGCCGGCGCGGGCCAGATGCAGCGCCGCCGACAGGCCGTGCAAGCCGCCGCCCACGACCGCGACGTCGAATGCCTCTGTGCTCATGCCGCCGGCTCCCGCTCGTCGAGGCTCGCCAATTCTCCGAGCGTCACCGGCTTCAGCGGTGGGCGGATACGATAGAATCCGACTTCCTCGACCGGCCGGTTCTGCGCGGTCGCGATGATATGGGCCATGGTGTAGCCGCATTGCCGGCCCTGGCAGGGGCCCATGCCGGCGCGAGTGAAGGCCTTGATCTGGTTCGGGCCCGGTCGCCCCTGCACGGCGCGAGCGCGCAATTCGCCGGCCGTGACCTCCTCGCAGCGGCAGACCAGCGTCTCGTCGGCCGGGGCGAAGACCTGTGGACGCGGCGCATAGAGCGCATCGAGGAAGGGCCGCAAGGCGAGCGCACGGGAAAGCCTGCCTCGCTCCGGCCGGGCGGCGGATTCGGCGGCGCCTTCGCCGAGTGTCCCGAGCCGGGCAGCGACGCGCAGTGCGGCGATCCGTCCGCGCGGCTCGGCTGCTTCGGCGCCGCCGACACCAGCGCCGTCGCCCGCGACGAAGACATTCGGCTGCGAGGTCTCGCCCCAGCTGTCGAGGTCCGGGACATAGCAGTGCTGGCCGGCGTGCCAGCTCACGGCACAGCCGAGCGCGAGCGGAGCGTGGATATTCGGCACCACACCCTCATGGACGAGCAGCACCTCGGCGGCCACCTCGCCTTCGCGGCCGTCTTCGGCTCGATAATGCAGGCTTTCAAGGCGCCCTTCCCCCTCGGCGCGAAGCTCCGCGACATGGCGGATGATCGGGAACCCGGCCCGCCTGAGCGCGAGCGACCAGGACAGGCCCTTGGCGAGATCGGCGAGGAGGCCGAGGCCCTGCGGCAGATGGCGCAAAGCCGCTCCGAGACGCCCGCGCGGCGTGGTGTCGAGGAAACCGGCGATCTGGCCCCCCGCCGCAAGCAACTGCGTCATGTAGAGCAATGGCAGAGGCCCGCAGCCAGCGATCCAGACGGGGCTCGTCGGCACGGAATCGGCCGTCTTCAGCAGAATCTGCGCGGCGCCGACCGTCAGCACGCCCGGCAGCGTCCAGCCGGGAAACGGAGCCGGGCGCTCCTGTGCGCCGGTGGCGAGGATGACGGCGCGCGCGGTCACGCTGCGCGCCCTGCCCTGCTGTGTCAGGAAGGCGCGAAAACCGGGCTCGATCTGCCAGAGTTGGCTTTCCGGTTCATAGAGCGCGCCGCAGGCGCGGAAAGCGGCGGCCCGATCCGCTCCGGCCCGGTATGCCTCGCCGAGCCGTGCGATGCGCGGCGTCTCGGCCACGGTCTCTATCGCGCGCCAGATCTGACCGCCGGGCGCCGGCTGATCGTCGAGGACGCGCACGGAGAGGCCTTGGCTGCGGGCGGTGACGGCGGCGGCCATGCCCGCGGGTCCCGCGCCGACGATCAGGAGATCGGTCTCGTTCGCGTTCATGCCGACAGGCTCCTGGGGCCCTGCTGACGGGCGACGCGCATGCCGTTTCGAACCGGCGTCAGGCAGCCTTGCACGGAGGCCAGGCCGTCGACCTCGACGAGGCATTCGAAACAGACGCCCATCATGCAATAGGGCGCGCGCGGACTCTCCGAGATTGGCGTCGTGCGGCACCAGGCTTCGGGCTGGCGCAGCAGCACCGCGGCGACGCTTTCGCCGAGCTCGGCGGGAACGGGGCGCCCGTCAATGAAGATCGTGACAGTTTGCGCCCCTGGATCATGCAGCTTGCGGAACATCGAAGCGTCTCTGGTGAAAGGGAGAAAGGTTTTCGGGCAGACCGCCGGCGGCGATGGCTCCCGCCAGCGTCTCGGCATGGAAAGCCGCGAGCGTCACACCGGAATGGCAGAGCGCGACGAAGGCGCCGGGATGGCTCTGCGACTGCGCATAGATCGGATGGCCATCGGGCGTCATGATCCTGAGGCCGGCCCATTGCCTGACGAGGCGGACCTGGGCCAGTGCAGGCACGATCTCGATCGTCTTGCGGCTCAGCCCGGCGGCGGCTTCAGCCGTCGTCGAAACATCGAAGCCCGGGTTATCCTTGGTCGCGCCGATCATCACCGTGCCCTCGCCGGTCTGGCGCAACCCGCTTGCCGGCAGCGGCAGGAACGGTTCGAGCCGCTCGGTGACCAGAACCTGTCCGCGTTCGGGACGCAGGGGCACCACGAGCCCGACCTGCCGGGCCAATGCGGGGGAGCCGAGCCCGGCCGCGATGACGATGCGCGGCGCGACCAATGTCTCGCCGTCGAGGATCAGGCGAAAATCGCGACCCACCGGCTCGATCCGCTCGACGCGGGCCCGATGGCGGATCCCGCCGCCATGGCGCAGGAGAGCTTCGTGCAGAGCGGCCAGCAGCCGCAACGGATTGGCGTGCCCGTCATGTCGGCCGAAGCTCGCCCCCGTCACATTGGGGCCAAGAGCGACCTTCGGCAGCAAGCGCTCCAGCGCCGAACGATCGAGCATCGCCCAATCCGGCGCGCGCTCGCCGCGCTGGTTGTGCAGTCGCATCAGGTCGTGGCGTCGCTTCTCGAAGCCCTCCTCGCCCAGGCAGAAAGCGAGGCCGCCATTCTGCTCATAGGCGAGGTCGATCTTCGTTTCGGCCTCGATTTCGTTGGTGAAGCCGCGCCATAAGGCGATGCTGTCACGGGTCAGGACCTGATAGGCCGGCATGCCGAGCCCCTTGCCCTGCAGCCAGACGAGCCCGAAATTCGCGCGGGCTGCGCGGAAGTCGCCATCATCGCCGTCGAGCAGAAGAACCTGCTGCCGTTGCTTCGCCAGGCCATACGCGATCGCCGCGCCGACCGTGCCCCCTCCGATGACGATGATGTCCGGCCGCATGTGAATTTCCCTTGCCGGCTTTGACGTTAGGAAGCCTTATTGTATTTCGTCAAAGTCGTTTTTCTCTCGATGCTATTCTCCAGGGTTATGCAATGGCGCGACGGCTCAATCTTCGGCAGGTCGAGGCCTTCAAGGCGGTGATCGAATACGGCACGGTCAGCCGCGCAGCCGAGATGATGAACATCTCGCAACCGGCCATGAGCAAGCTGATCGCCCATCTGGAGGAGGACACGGCTCTGCAGTTGTTCGACCGCGTCAAGGGACGGCTCGTGCTGACCCGGCGCGGGATGCGGCTCTACGAGGAGATCGACCGGATCTTCGCAGGCGTGCGCCAGGTCGAGAATGCGGTCGAGGCGATCCGCCGCGACGAGCAGAGCCGCCTGCTGATCGGCGTCATGCCGGCGCTCTCCGGCGCCTTCATAAGGGAGGCGACCACGCGCTTTCTCGCCCGCCAGCCGGGCGTCCTCTGCTCGGTGCAGTCGCGCAGCTCGCAATGGATCGCCGACGGGCTCGTGACCCGAAAGCTCGACGTCGGATTCACCGTCGCACCGATCGACAATCCATACATCGTCTCCGAGCCGCTGATGGCTCATCCACTCGTCTGCATCCTGCCGCTCGACCATCCGCTGACGGAAAAGAGCGTGATCACGCCCCAGGATCTCGACGGAACGGCCTTTATCTCATTCGATCCGGAGAGTTTTACGAGCCGCCGCATCGGGCAGGTTTTCGACGCTCACGGAGTAGCACCCGAGATCGTCATGGTCGTGAGCATTTCGCCGACGCTATGCGAGTTCGTGGCCGCCGGCATCGGGGTATCGTTGGTTCATCCATCGGCCGTCGGCGGCTTGCGGGGCAAGGTGGCGATACGAGCTTTCGAGCCGGCCGTTCAGCTCGACTTCCAGCTCTGCCGCATTCGCGACAGCCGCAATGCCCGGCTCGTCGATGCCTTCCTGGACGGCGCACGGGAAGCCGCGGCCGAGATTTCGCGAACAATCCTCACCCCAAGTGGAGCCTGATTGTCGCGAATGCATCCAGCAGCGGAGCATGGTTGCCAGCTCGCAACCGGCTGGAGGCGGCGAGCAACTGCTCCTGCTGTGCCGGCGTCGCGACGAAGCGGCTGGCTTTCCGGAGCTTGTCTTCGAGATCGAGCCATGATGGCGGCGCGGATGCCTCGCCGCGTGGCGCAGTGACGGGCGAGACGAATTCGCGTCTGCCGACACGGATGGCGACGCGCGACAGCGTCTCGGCCGGAAAACGGGCGTCGAGCTCGGGATCGAGACGCAGCGAGACTTTTTCCGCGAGGGCGACGATATCTGATCGGTCGATGGCGGCTTCCGCCAGCGGCAGCAAGGCGTCCGGTCCATCTATCGCGACCAGGCCGAGGCAATAGGGAATCGAGAACTGGATATCGGTGAAGCCCTGGGGACGCGGCCGGTTGGCGAGGCGCAGGGCCCCGCTATAGGTCGCGACCTCGATCCCCTCGATCGCTTGAGGATCGATACGGTGCCGGGCGAGCAGGCCGAGCAGCGCTTCGACCGGCGCATGAACATGCCGGCAGCAGGCATGGAACTTCATATAGGTGCGGGCGACATAGCCCTGCCCGCCGAGGCCGACGGCCAGTCCCTCCAGGCGGAAATGCTCCTCATTGTCGAGCAGGCCGAGCGGTCCGGTATGGCCGGCCTCGGCGAGCAGGAGCGCATTCACCGCCGTCAGGCTCGACCAGGGCATGCCTTCCTTGACGTCGCTGCCTTCCTGCGCGCGAAAGGCCGGCCCGGCCCCGGCATGGAGCTGGTTGGGAGCGCTCATGCCGGCGATGGCGAAGGCATGGGCCAGTTGTTCCGGGGCCGTGCGCCTGAGACATCCGAGCGCCGCGACCACGCCATAGCCCGACCACATGCCGGTATTGGCATAGAAGCGCCGCGCGGCCCCGACTGCGACGCCGACCTCGTAGCCGATGACGATCGCCCGCAGCAGGTCCTCGGTTGTCGAGCCCTCCTCCTGCGCAGCGGCGAAGGCCGCCGGGATGACGGCCGCGCCGGGATGGCCGCGCGCCAAGCGGTGGCCGTCATCGAGATCGAGCGCGGCCGCGGCGGAGGCATTGCACCAGACAGCTGCAGCGAGGCCGGCTGTCTGCCCGGAGAACCAGACCGGAAGCGCGCCGCCCGCCATCGTCATCCGCGCCACCTGGCGAACCGCTTGCGGTCCAGGCGCAGCGATCCCGGCGGCAGCTGCGATGACGAGGTCGAGGACGCTGCGGCAGGCGGCCTCGCGCAGATCATCCGTCAGCAGCTGCCTGCGGGCAGCAGCGACATAGTCTGCGAGTTGGCGCGATACCGCCATCGCCAATGCCTTGTCGGTCACTGCCGCCACCCTCAGCGCGGCTTCAGTGTCGTGGCTTCGGTGATCGGCGGCGCGAGGTTCAGCGCCCCCTTCAGCTCGTAGCCGAAATCCAGCCGGTCGCTGCGGGCCCAGACCTGACGCAGTTCGAACAGGGGGATGGCGCAGACATTGTCCATGATCTTCCGCTGCGCCTCCTTCCAGAGGGCTTTCTGGGCTTCGGCGTCGGGTTCGATGCGGGCCTGCTCGATCTCCTTGTCGGCCACGGCGCAATGCGAGAAATTCGTCGCGGCGGTCGGCGTGCCGACGATCGCGCGTGAGTGGAAGAACTCGCTGAGATAGGTATCGGCTATGGGGAAGCGCGCCGCGCCGTAGAAGACGAGAGCGCTCAGATCCTTGCGGGTCTGGCTCTGATAGGTCGCGTGGTCGACGACCTGCATCTCGAGCTTGATCCCGGCCTTGGCGAGCTGCGCCTGCATGATCTCCATGAAGGGCTGCTGCGCCGAGATATTGGAGACGATGGCCTTGATCGTGATGCCGTCCTTGTGGCCGGCTTCGGCCAGCAGCGCCTTGGCCTTGGCGAGATCGAAGCTGTAGCGTACCGAGCAGTCCTCCCCGAGATAGCCCGGCGGAACGACGGAACAGCCCTTGGGACCGACATCCTTGCCGACATAGCGCACGAGGTCGTCGACATTGATCGCGGCCGCGATGGCACGGCGCACGCGGATATCGTCGAGCGGCGGCATGCTCTGGTTGATATGCAGGAGCCGGTACTCGCCCGGCCGGAAGATCTCGACGTTGAAGCCGGGCCGGCGGCGGGCGGCATCGACCCAGCGCTGCTCGCGCTTGCCATACATCAAATCGATTTCGCCGGAGGTGAAGGCGAGTTCGCGGGCGCTGTCGGAAGGGATCACGCGCACCATGATCGTGTCGATCTTCGGCTTGCCGCGGAAATAGCCGGGATGGGCGGTGAGCTTCACATATTGCTGCGTCACTTGCTCGACGAAGGCGAAGGGGCCGGTGCCGACGGGCTTGCTACCGAATTTGTCGCCCAGTTCCTCCGCCGCCTTGCGGCTGACGATGTTGCCGCCGTGATAGTTGGAGACGCGGCCGAGAAAATTGACATCGGCATATTTCAGCGTGATGCGGACGGTGAGATCGTCGACCTTCTCCACCCTCTCGACTGCCGAGAAATCCGAGGAGAAGGTCGAGCGTTTGGGATCGGCCGAGCGTTGCAAGGAATAGACGACGTCGTCGGCGCTGAGCGTGCCCCAATCACCCTGGAACTTCACGCCCTGGCGCAGATGGAAGGTCCAGGTCTTTCCGTCGGCGGAGGTGTCCCAGCGTTCGGCGAGATCGGGTTCGAGGTCCTTGGGATCGGCGCTGCCCGGCTTGAAGCGAACGAGGCCGTTATAGATCCAGCCGACCAGCGTCTTGTCGCTGGTGGCGCTGGCACGATGGGCATCGAGCGTCGAGACGTCGCCATCGCCGGCGACACGCAGCAAGCTTTCCTGGGCCGAGCCCGCGCCCGGCAGGCAGGCGACCAGAATCAGGCTCGCGAGCCCCAAGACAGACGGCTTCATCGTTCGATCCCCTCGTTTTCCGTTATTTGGACGGAATAGTGGGGGCGACTATCCCACGCTGTCCAAGTCGAAATCGGGGATGGATTATTCCGCAGGGTTATAGCAACGGGCCAAGCAGTCTAAGGCTGTGCCTTGCCCAGGCTCCGGACCGGGATCGTGTCGAGGTCGGGGCGATACTGGCCCTCGCTGCGGACCGAGAGAACGCCGTCCTTGATCGAGAAGCTCCTGAGCAGGCCGCTGCCGTCGCGCCAGCCGGTGGTCTCACCATCATCCTCGTAAAGCTCGCCGCGCGCGTTACCCGCGCCGAAGGTGAGCAGCTCCCGCACCGGGCTCAACCGCTCGGCATCGCCGACCGGAATGATGGCGCCGGCACGGATGAAGATCGGCAGGCGCCCGAGCGGTGCGTCGACGCTGACCACGCCGCCCCCGGGGTAGTGCCGGCCGCCATGCCAGTCATACCAGCCGCCGGGATGACTGGGCAGGTTGACCCCGCGCTGTGTCGCGCCCTCCTCCAGCACCGGCGCGACCAGGATGTCGGGGCCGAGCATGAAGGCGTCATCGATGCCGCGCACCGCCGGATCGTCGGGGAAATCGTAGAAGAGCGGGCGCACGGCGGGCTCGTTGTCGCGGCTGGCGCGCCACATCTGGGTATAGAGATAAGGCATCAGCCGGTAGCGCAGGCCGATCGCCTCGCGCACCTGCGGGACCATCTGCGGATACATCCAGGGCAGGTTGACGACGCCGTCATCGTTCCAGGAGTTCATCACCATGCGCGGCCAGAGCGCGCAGAACTCGTTGAAGCGCACGAACAGCTCGGGACCGGGCGTCGGCCCGTGGAAGCCGCCGACGTCATGGCCGATGCTGAACATGCCCGACAGGCTCATATTGAGCCCCTGGGTGAGATTGTAGCGCAGCGTCTTCCAGGCGGTCTCGTTGTCGCCGGACCAGGTCTGGCTGTAGCGGGCAATACCGGCGCCGCCGCCGCGCGTCACCGAATATTGCCGCTTGCCGGGCTCGCGCGCGGCTTGCGCCTCATAGGAAAGCTTGGTCATCAGCAGCGCATGGGCCGGGCGCGCCAGGGCCTGCCGGAACGGGCGGCCGTCGCCATGGCAGAGCGCGTCCTCATCCCAGATCTCGTATTCGTTGTTGTCGTTCCAGACGGTGGTGAAACCGTAGTCGAGCAACGCAGTTTCGATGCCGTTGCGCCACCAGGCCCGCCCGGCAGGATTGGTGAAGTCGATGTGGAAGCCGAGGCCATCCCAGAACTGCGCGACCGCCGGCTCCCCGGTCTTGCCGTCCTTCACCAGGATGCCCTGGTCCAGCGCTTCCTGGAGCCGTGGATGGTCGTCAAGCAGGCAGGGCTTCAGGTTGGCGACCGGCTGCAGGCCCGCCTGTTTCAGTCGCGCCATGGTCGCGGCTGGATCGGGGAACTTGTCGCGGTTCCAATTGAAGGCGTAGCGGCGATGGCCGATCTGCGTGTAGCCCGAGCCGAAATGGAAGCTGTCGCAGGGAATGCGGTGTGTCTCGCACTTGCCGATGAAATCGCTGATGCGGGCATCAGCATCAGGCGCATCGGCGATCGCCATGGACGTCACGCCGAAGCCGAAGGACCAGTGCGGCGCAAAGGCCTGCCCGCCGGTGAGCCAGGAGAAGCGGCGCGTCACCGCCGGCACGGTCGGGCCCGCCAGGACGTAATAGTCGAGGTCGCCATCGTCGCCGCGCCAGGAGCGGAACAGGCCGTGATAATTGTCGAGCGTGCAGCCGAGGTCGACCGAGCCGGTGGCGAGGTTGTCATAGAACACGCCATGGGCGCCTTGCGGGCCGTCAACGATGAAAAACGGCAACATCTTGTAGAGCGGGTCGCTGAGTTCTGCGTCGAAGCCGCAGGGGTCGACGGCATCGATGGCGAAGCGCCGGCCGGTCCGGTCGAGCGGGCCGGCCTTGTCGCCCAGGCCATAATGCCGCTCGTGATAATCGCGCGCCATGTAATGCGCGACGGCGCCGGTGCGAGGCGAAGCGAGATAGGCCTGGGTCGGCCGGTCGCGCAGGAAGGGCGTTTCCTCACCCGCTCGGCGCCAGGCGATGCCGAAGGGCTCGAGCGTGATCTCGGCGGAAAGGCCACCGACTGACAGCACCACCCTGCCCTCGCTCTCCGTGACGTTCGCCTGCGGGTTCGCGAAGCCGGACAGATCGTCGCGTTGGCGCCCCTCATAGGACGGCTCCAGCCCGCCGGGCGCGATCGACCAGCCGCGGTCGAGCCGATAGCCGTCCTGCGGCTTCAATGTGACCCTGCCAATGTCGCCTTCGAGAATGCGAACGGCGATGGTGTTGCCGAGTCCGACGTCGAACAGGGCGGCTTCTCCATCGCGGCCGATATAGCGGCCTTGCGTCAGGGCTTTCATCACGGGGCTCCAGCGGGACAGATAAGAGAACGAAGGGTTTGCACGGCGGCGTTCAGGCGGCGCCGGGCCGCAGGGCTTTGCCGGCCGCGTCGAACAGGTGCAGATGCGCTGGCGCGAAACGCAGCGCGACGCGGTCGCCCCGGCCATGGCTCGTCTGCCCGTCCAACCGCACGGTGATCTGCGGCAATCCGGGCGCGGAGCCGTAGAGATAGCTCTCCCCGCCGAGCCGTTCGACGAGGTCGACCGTCATGGCGAGACCTACCTCACCCTCCCCGGCAAGAGTGATGTGCTCCGGCCTGATGCCCAGCGTCACGGCGGTTCCAGCCGGGAGCGCGGTTTCGCGACCCAGCTCCACCTCTTGCCCCGCCTCCCCCAGCGCGACGGCTCCCTGCCCTGCAGCGCGGGCTGGCAACAGGTTCATGCGCGGCGAGCCGATGAAGCCGGCGACAAAGAGGTTGTCAGGCCTGTTGTAGAGTTCGAGCGGGGTGCCGATCTGCTCGATACGCCCGCTTTGGAGCACCACGATGCGGTCGGCCAGCGTCATCGCCTCGACCTGATCATGGGTGACATAGATCATCGTGCCGCCGAGTTCTGCATGCAGGCTGGCGAGTTCCTTGCGCGTGGCGACGCGCAATTCGGCGTCGAGATTCGACAAGGGTTCGTCGAACAGGAAGATCTTGGGATCGCGCACGATGGCGCGGCCGATGGCGACGCGCTGGCGCTGCCCGCCCGAGAGCGCCTTGGGCTTTCGCTCAAGATAGTCGCTGAGGCGCAGCATGGTCGCGGCGCGGCGCACCCTGGCGTCGATCTCGGGCGCCTTCAGGCCCATATTCTCGAGCGCGAAGGCCATGTTCTTGTAGACGCTCATATGCGGATAGAGCGCATAGGACTGGAACACCATCGCAAGCCCGCGCTCGGAGGCCGGCCACCCGGTGACGTCGGCGCCATCGATCGCGATCGACCCCGTCGTGACCTCCTCCAGCCCGGCGATGATGCGCAGCAAGGTCGACTTGCCGCAGCCGGACGGGCCGACGAAGACGACGAATTCGCCATCCGCGACATGCAGGTCGACGGCATGGATCACGGTGGTCGCGCCGAAGGATTTTGTGATGCCGCTGAGCGTCAGTTCAGCCATGGAGAACCCGTTCCGGTCATTTCATTCCCGTATTGGCGATGCCGGTGGTGATGAAGCGCTGCAGGAAGACGAAGACCAGCGCGACAGGCGCCAGCGTCGCCACCGTCATGGCGAGCAAATAGTGCCATTGCGTCTGGAGCTCGCCCTGGAAGGCGTTGAGGCCGATCTGCAGCGTATGGACCTCGGTCTTGGTCAAGACCGCGAGCGGCCAGAGGAACTCGTTCCAGCGCCACATGATCGAGAAGATCGCGAGCACGGCGAGCGCCGGCATGGCGAGCGGCATGACGATACGCCAATAGATCTGCCACTCCGAGGCCTTGTCCATGCGCGCGGCCTCGATCAGGTCACGCGGCAGGGTCAGCATGTATTGCCGCAACAGGAAGACGCCGGTCGGCGTCGCGGCGCCGGGCAGGATCACGGCCCAGAGCGAATTGACCAGGCCGAGCTTGGTGATCACCAGATAGACCGGCACCAGGATGATGGTGATCGGGATCATCAGCGTGCCGACCACCATCAGCATCGCGGCATTCTTGCCCTTGAACTCGTAGATCGAGAGGGCGTAGGCGGCCATCGAGTTGATCAGCAGCGTGATCAGCGTCGCCACCACCGTGACGAAGACTGAGTTGCCGAGGAAGCGCGTGAAGGCGAAGCGTTCGAGCGGCTCGGTATAGTTCTCCGTCGCCAGTTTGAATTCGCGCACCGGTATGCGCTTGTCGATCGGTATCCGGAACTGCTGGGCCGGGTTCTCCGGATCGACCATCTGCGCGACGATACCGATGCGCCGGACCTGGGCCAGAACCCGGGTCGAGCCGTCATCGAGCGTCGCGCTGAAGAGCGGCAAAGGCTGCGGAAAGCCCGCTACCGCGACCTCGCGCTGCGACATCGGCAGCAGCGAGGGCGGGAATTCCAGCAGGCCGGCCTGCGTCTTGAAGGAGGACAGCACGAGCCAGAGCACGGGCCCGAACATCAGCACGACGCCGAGCGCCAGATAGCTGTAGGCGGCGATATCGGTCCAATGCCAACGGCCGGATTTACGCCGGATCTGCAGGAGGCGCGCGACACGATTCATGCCGACCTCCTGCGGCTGGCCGCGAGCTGTGCCAGCGTCAGCCCGAACAGCACGATGCCGAGCACCACCGAGGCTGCCGCCGCCAGCCCGAAATTCTGCACCTGGTTGGAAAAGGCCGTCTCGTAGATGTACTGCACGACCATCAGCGTCGCCGTGCCCGGCCCGCCTCCTGTCAGCACGAAGACCTCGTCGAAGGTCTGCACGCCGCGGATCAGCGCCAGCACGATAACGACGATGAGATTGGGCCAGAGCAGCGGCAAGGTGATGCGCCAGAAGGCGCGCCAGCGCGGCGTCGCATCCATTTCCGCCGCCTCGTAGAGATCGGCGGGTATTGCCTGGAGGCCGGCGAGCAGGATCAGTGTGTAGAAGCCCATATGGGCCCAGATCGAGACGAAGACCGCCCAGAACATCGCCCAGCCCGGATCGATGAAGAACAGGATCTTCTGGCCGCCGAGCGCGGTGAGGCCGGCATTGAGCAGGCCGTCGCGCTGCAGGATCCACTTCCAGATCAGCGCCACCACGACGGGCGAGAGCAGGACGGGGAAGAAATAGACGGCGCGAAAGAAGCCGCGGCCGCGGATGCGCATGTTGAGCACCACCGCGGTGACCAGCGAGAACAGCACCATGGCGACGACCTGGAACACCGTGAAGCGCAGCGTATTGGCGACGCCGCGCCAGAAATGGTCCTCCCGGCACGAGCCAGGATCGACGAAGCTGCCGCAGTCGAAGAGATAGGCGTACTGCCCACCCCCGACATAGGGCCGCTCCGACGGGAACAGGGCCGCCCCGCCCGTCACCGAGAAGACGACGTTGATGATGAGCGGCAGGAAGACAAAGAGCGAGAAGAAGACCAGGTTCGGCAGCAGGAAGACATAGGCCATCCGGCGCTCGCCGAGGAGCCGCTGCAGCCCCCGCATCGGCCAATCGACCAGCCGCATCAGCGCCGCGACGAACAGGCCGAGCCAGCTTGCTGCGCTGCGGCGGGGGGAAAGTGGAGGCGTCACCGGGCTACTTCTTGTTGCGCTCGGCGATCTGCTGCTCAATATCGGAGGCGACCCGCTTATAGGCCTCGTCCATCGTGGTTTCGCCCGAGATCGCCTGGCCGACACGGCTGATCACGGCATTGAAGATGATGCGGTTGTTGGCATAGCCCTGCAGCTTGTAGGCAACCGGCGACAGACCCGCGACCTGGTCGGAAAAGACCTTGAGCGAGGCCTTCGCCAGCGGGCTCGCATCCTTGTAGTCGAGCCCCTTCGCGGCGATGCCGATATGGCCGGGAACGAAGAGCGAGCGGCTGTAGAACTCGCTCAGCACCGGCTCGCTGGCGAGATATTCCATGACCCTGGCGACGGCTGCGGGGTTCTTCGTCGTCTTGATCGCGACGAGCCCGGCGCCGCCGGGCATCGCCGTGCATCCGGCGGGGCCGCATGGCGTCGGCACCGCGACCCAGTCGAAAGCATTGCCGACCGTCTTGTCGAGCTGGGCGATCTGCCAGGAACCGGACATGTACATCACGACCTGGGCGTTCTTGAACTCATCATTGGCGCCGCGATAGGCCGCGCCGGAGACCGAGCCCCAGAGCTCCTTGGCCATGACGCCGCTCTTATGCCAGTCATAGACGAGCTGCGCCGCGCGCTTGAACCCGTCATCGATCACGGCAGGCTCGCCCTTGGCGTCGAACAGCTTCGCGCCTTCCGAGATCGCCAGACCGAAGAAGCGGTGGCCCGAGCGGTCCATGGCGATGGGGAACGGCGCCTGCACCTTGGCGGCGACATCCTTCGTCGCCTTGGCCCAGTCTTCCCATGTCGCTTTGGCGCCGGGCAGGGCGATGCCGGCCTGCTCGAACAATGTCTTGTTGACGAAGGGGCCGGTGACGGTGAGCTGTGTCATGAAGCCGGGGATGGAGTTGGTGTCGCCCTGCGGACGCATCCATTCCAGGAACGGGCCGAAATTGGCGTCCCAATACGCGGCGTCCTTCAGATAAGGCCGCAGGTCGAGCGCATAGCGGGCGATGCCGCCGAGATCGACGACGCGGGCGATGTCCGGCCCCTGCCCCGAGGCGAGCTGGACCGGCAGATTCTCGGTGATCGCCTTGTAGGGCACCTGATCGAGAACGATCTTGATGTCCGTGTTCTGGGCCTCGAAGCGCTTGAGCAGATCGGCGACGACCTCGCCCTCATTGCCATCGGAATACCAGCTCATGCGCACGGTGGTCTGCGCCTGAGCGACGTCGACCGCCAGAAGCCCTGTCACGACGGCCAAGGCCGAAACCCACGCTCTCATTGTCATCTGCGTTCCATCCCGGGATCGTTCCTGGCATCTCAGCTGGATGCCTTGTGGATATTAGGCAAACGTTTGCCTAACTTGTCAACGGAGGCGTGGCGAGGCATTGAAAGACAGGCCTCGATGATGACGGGAGGCCAGGGCAGGCTCGTTTCGGCGCATCTCGCCGGCATGAAAATCGATTGGAGCCTGGGAATCGATTGGAGCCGATGCAAAGATTCGTGTCTGCCGCCCAGGTTTCGCTTGCGACGGTTGCCGCCGAGGCAGGGGTTTCGGTCGCCACCGTATCCCGGATCGTGAATGGCGAGACGCGGCGGGCCTCGGCTCAGACGGTGATGCGCGTACAGGCGGCCGTCGTCGCGCTCGGCTACCAGCCCAACCATGTCGGGCGGGCGCTGCGTCGGCGCCAGAGCCGCGTCGTCGCGATGCTTGCACCCAACCTCGACAACCCGGCCATGGCCGCCATCGCAGTGTCGACGGAAGCGGCGCTGCGTGCGGCCGGCTACGTCATGATCCTGTGCGACACGCATGACCGCGCCGATCTGCAGGACGAATACCTGCAGGCCATGCGCTCGCAGCTGGTGCAGGGCTATGTCCTGGTGAGCGCCGTCACGAGCCCGGCACTAAGCGACGCGCTCGCACGCGGAGAGCCGATCGTCTTCGTCAGTCGCCGCAATCCCGAGGGCGGTGCCTATGTCGGCATCAACAATCACGCCGCGGGAGCTGCTGCCGCCGATTATTGCCTGGCACGCGCGATCACCGAACCAGCCGTGATCTTTCCCGCGCAGGGCTCGTCATCGACGGCGGAGCGCGTCGCCGGTTTCGTCGAGCGACTAATCGCGCGCGGTGTCGAGGCTGACCGCATCCGGCGCGCTTCGGCGCCTGGATTGTCGCATCTTCAGGTCGGCTACGACGCGGCGCGGGCCCTCGTCGCGGCAAGCGCCGGGGCCTGGCCGAAAGGCCTGCTCTGCGTCAGCGACATGATGGCCTATGGCGCCTACAGATTGGCCGTCGAGCGTGGCGTCGCCATTCCCGAAGCCTGCCTCCTCATCGGCATCGACGCGAACCCGCTCAACGCCTGGATCGCGCCCTGGCTGACCTCGGTCCATATCCCCTACCCCGATTTCGGCGCCAAGGTCGTCGAGCAGCTCACGGCGCTCTGGGGCGGCACGATGCCGGACGATATCCTGTTGCCGCATTCCCTGGAGCCCTGATCGGCGGGGAGCTATGCGACTCAACGCTTAGCCAGGCCGGAAGCGCTGCGCCTATGCTGCTCGTCCGGTGGTTCGAACGATGCTCGACACCCCTCCCCTTTGACCTGAAGGAGCCGGGAGATTCGTCACTCCCGTATGCAGGAGGCTATGCGACCTCGCCCAAAGCCCGGTATTCCTGTTCATTCGGAGCGCCCAGGAAAAGATCGTCGCCCCATGCTCATCTTCGAGACCATCCTTGTGCTCCTGCTGGGAGCGACGATCCTGTCGGTGGTCGCGAAGCGGCTGAACATCCCCTATCCGACGCTCCTCGCCTTGGGGGGCGCCGCAGTCGCGTTCCTGCCGGGCGCGCCGCGGCTTGATCTGCCGCCGGAGCTCATCCTCGCCCTCTTCGTCGCGCCCGTGCTGCTCGATGCCGCCTATGATACCTCGCTGCGCGATCTTCAAACCAACTGGGTGCCGATCCTGTCTCTCGTATTGGCCGCCGTCGGCCTCACCACAGTGATCGTCGCGCTTGTCGCTCGCGCCATCTTCCCGGATTTTCCATGGGGTGCAGCGATCGCGCTCGGCGCGCTGCTTGCGCCGCCTGACGCCGTGGCGGCGCTGGCCGTCCTGAAGCAAGTGGATCCACCGCACCGCATCCGGATGGTGCTGGAAGGCGAAAGCCTGCTCAACGACGCCTCGGCGCTGCTGATCTACAAGCTTGCCGTGGGAGCGGTCGTGGCAGGCAGCTTTGCCGTCACGGATGCGCTGCCGACCTTCGCCCTCGTCAGTTTCGGCAGCGTGCTGGTCGGCTGGGCGTTGGTGTGGCCTGTCGGCCGATTGATCGGGCTCATCGAGGATGCGCCGAGCTCCGTCATCTTCCAGTTCGTCTCGACCTTCAGCATATGGCTCTTCGCCGAACATCTCGGTCTTTCCGGAGTCGTGACCATCGTCGTCTATGGGCTGACGATGGCATGGCAGTCAGGCCCGCCAATGCCGGCGCGGCTGCGCGTGCCGTCCTTCGCCATCTGGGAAACAGCGGCCGTCGTGTTGAACGTATTGGCGTTCACGCTGATCGGGCTGCAGATCCGCCCTATCCTTGAACCTCTCAGCGATGCCGAGCGCCTGCGCTATCTCGGCGCCTCGCTTGCCGTCCTGGCGACAGTGATCACCGTTCGCATCGCCTGGGTGATGACGCATCACATGCTGGTGGAATGGAAGAACCACCTGTTCGGGGCGCCATCCGCTACAGCCACGATGCCGGCGCCAACTGCGAAGGGAGCTCTGGTGATCGGCTGGTCGGGCATGCGCGGTATCGTCACGCTGGCGGCTGCCATGGCACTCCCCGCCGGATTTCCCTATCGCGACTTCATCCAGCTCGCTGCCTTCGTCGTCGTGCTGGGAACCCTTGTGATTCAGGGCGTCACGCTGCGCCCGCTCCTGGCCCTGCTCAGCCTGCCGAAGGACGCAGTCGTTGATACGGAGCTCAAGCTGGCTCGGAAAGCCGCACTAAAGGCGGCCCTCTCCGAATTGAAGCGCGAGGATTCACCAGCCGCTCGGCGCCTTGGCATCGAATATGGCGAGGCGTTGAAGCTCGCCCTGCGCGGACATGATCCGCTCGATACGCCGGAGAATGATTTGCGCCGCCGCGTGGTGGCCGTGGCGCGCGACGCGCTTGATGCGCTCCGCAACGCCGGAACCATCGGCGATGACGCCTATCGACGCGTCGAGGAGGAACTCGACTGGCTCGAGCTCAGCTCCTTGCCCGCGCAGGAGCGCACATAGCGCGCCCGTAGATGCCGCTCCACTTCCTCGCTCCGGACGGTGAAGTCGCCGCCACGCATCATCGCTGCGCTAGAAGGAGTGTCCTTCACGGCCGGATCATGGATCGCCTTGGGCTGTGAGGTTTCGGCGCTGGTTGAGCGGCGGCACACACTGCTGGATCAGATCTTGAGCCCATCTTGGGCAATTGCCGCCGAAGGGGCTGCTCAGGCCTTCGGCCTGCGCCGATAGGCGAAGTAGCGTCCGAGCGGTACGCCCTCGGGCAAAGGCGTCGCCAGCAGCGCCTCGTCGATCAACTCCGACCCGCTGATAATGAGCGCGTCGTCCGCAGCGAGGGCCGCGACATGCCCCGGCAGCCAGGCCAATGCGACGGCGTCGCGCTCGGGCACACCGGTCGTGGCGTCGACATGAAGTAGAACCGAGCGGCGACCATGGGCAGCGGCGAAGGCCGGCAGCGTCTGCGCCATGTCGCCCAGCACCAGCGCCTCGGGCGGCGGCAGCGAACGCGGATTGGCCCTGGCCTCACGATCGAAGGCGTAGATCACGCGCTCCGGCAGGATCTCGCGCAAATGGTCGTAAGTCCGGCCATTGCCGAGGCCGAGCTCAAGCACGAGCCCAGCCCGACCCGTGATGGCGGCAGCAGCCCAGTCCAGAATCCGGCGCTGGGCCTCGAGACGGCGGATGAAACTGTCGAGGCGGCTCATGACGTTCTTGATCGGTGGCAAGACGAAAGAAGTCAATCATCTGATGCCCGCACCTGATGCCTGCGCTCCCAGCCACGTGCTTGCTAAAGCAACAGTCCAATGCCCTAATCCGCGATATAGCGGACGCGATTGCGCCGTTTTCCATCGGAAATGGCCGAAAAGAGCCTGATTTCACAATTCACGGGAGGTCTCTCATCATGTTCATCTCACGCCGAATCCTGCTGCTGCTCACTGCGGCCGGGCTCGCAACGACAGCAACAGTTCCAACCGTCGCGCAAACCTGGCCAACGAAATCGATTACCTTCATCGTGCCTTTCCCCGCCGGTGGCGGCACGGATACCTTCGCTCGGCCGATCGCGGTGCAGCTGGAGCAGCAGCTTGGCCAACGCATCATCATCGACAACCGCGGCGGTGCAGGCGGCACGGTCGGCGCCTCGGCCGCCTCGAAAGCCGCGCCCGACGGCTACACCTTCTTCGTCGGCGCCGCCCATCACGCCATCGCGCCCGCGCTCTATCCGAAGCTCGACTATAACATCGAGAAGGATTTCATCCCCGTCGGCGTGATCGCGCAGCCACCGCAGGTCATCGTCGTCAACCCCAAGAAGGTCGAGGCCAAGACGCTTGCCGAGCTGATCGCCTTCGCCAAGGCCAACCCCGACAAGCTGAACTATGCGTCCGCCGGCAACGGCACAACGCATCACCTCGCCGGCGAGCTCTTCAAGCTGCTGGCGAAGGCGCCGCTCACCCATGTGCCCTATCGCGGCGCCGGCCCCGCCATGCAGGACCTCGTCGCCGGCCAGGTCGATGTCATGTTCGACGGGCTGGGCTCCTCCGCGGCACAGATTTCAGGCGGCACGCTGCGTGCGCTGGCAGTTGCTGCTCCGACCCGCTCCGAGGTGATAGCCACCGTGCCGACAGCCAAGGAGGCCGGGCTCGACGGCTATGACGTCGCGACCTGGTACGCGATCTGGGCAACCAAAGGTACGCCGCCGGACATCGTCGCGCGCATGCGCAGCGAAGTCGCCAAGGCGTTGAAAGCCCAGCTGATCGTCGATGTCTGGCAGAAGAACGGCTCGCCTATCCCGGACATCGCAGGCGACGAATTCGGCAAATTCGTGACGGCGGAGGTCGCGCGCTGGGGTGCCGTCGTGAAGGACGCCAACGTCAAGCTCGACTGACGGCATTCTCCGGATAGACTGGGTAGGGCGGCGCACCGCCCTACTCGGCTCCATCGGCATCATGAGGGTCAGAAGAACGGTGCCTGCTATATTTGGCAAGCGTCATATCCGATGGCCGGAATTTTGTACGGTGAGTCCATCATAATGCAGGAAACTGCAATTTTCCGTCATAGCTGCACCCGATCAGCGTCTTACCCGGAAAAGCCGAATTTGTTGCGATCTGCAGGGCTGACCGGTTCTTGAAGCCAAATCCCGTTTCCTTATCCACCCTGGTCGATTCATCCACGAGGCGCTCGCCCATGAATTGCCCGGAACCCTCAAGGATATTGGTGACGCCCTGCGCCACCCCGAGTGCGGTCGGGTTCTGCAGATCCAGGACCGCAAACATCGCAGAGCCGGTGAAGGCCACGGTGCTGGTGGTGTAGCCAAAGACGCCAAGCGGTTTGGGAAGGCGGTATGATGAGAACATCAGGCTCTGGGTCGGAAGCTTCACCCAGCCACGCGTCTTGGCGCTACCCGGACTGCCGCTATCGCTGATCGATACCGCAAAGCCTAAATAATGACCTCCATCGATCTTGCAGGCCAGGACATCGGCCAGATCGATCCTAGCCAGATCGAATGGTGCGGGTCGGGCCGCATCTGCAGAGGAGCATGACAACAGTGCCGCCAGCGCAAATTTATAGATGACCTGCATCATTCTCTCCGTCATGCAGCTTTGGGCACATTTCCATTTTGAGGCTATTTTTCCAACAGCCCAGCATTGATGAAGCCCTATGTGTAGAGGCTCGTAGTCATAATCGAGCGGAATCGCAATAAAGCGCGGTTTTCGGCGCAGATTAGACGAGATAGAAGCATCCCGACGTCGCGCTTCAGGAGATCGTCAAGATCGACCTGACGCTATTCATGGCTGGCTTAGGAATCTGACCTTCGAAGACGATGCCGAGCTGGCTTCAACAACGGCGAACAACGCCATGCCCTGACGCAGGCGATCCACACCTTCCATCAAGGACGCATCATCGACCGCAGCCATCGTCGATCACGGTGCGGGCAATCGTCATTGAGAAACCGGCGCGGGCCAGCGCCGCGATCTCCTTCTGCCGCTCGAAAGGCCGGTCGGGGCGTCGCCAGGGGCCGATCCGCTTGCGTTTCGCGGCGATGCGCGCCGCGGCCAATTCGTCCTCCGGCTCGGCCGCGCTGGCCTCGGTCGCGAGGTCGCGCGTCACGCCCTTGGCCGCGAGCTTTGCCGCCACGGCCCGCGTGGACTGGCCGCGCCGGCGCAAGCTCGCCGCGCGCGCCTCGGCAAAACGACGGTCATCGACCAGCCCCGAGGCGACGCAGCGCGCCACCACTTCGTCGAGCAAGCTTGAGAACCGGCCGGGTTCGTCGCCATGGTGGCGGCAGCTCAGCACGACCTTGCGCTCCAGCACGCGGCGAAGCTGCGCGGCAGGCGCCGCATAGCGTTCGAGATAGTGCATGGCGGCGCGTTGCAGATAGTCGGGCGTGATGCGACGTGGCGGCTTGCGCACCTGCCGCTTGTCGCGCAGCGCGCCCGAAGCGTCACCCGCCACTAATCCGCCCCCGGCTTGGAGCGGCCGGCCTTGATCGAGGCGCGCTTGTCCTTGGAGACCAGCCGCTTCTCCTTCGAGGCCTTGGTCGGCTTTGTCGGCCGGCGCGTCTGCGGGCGGACCGCTGCCTCCCGGATCAGTTCGAGCAGGCGTTCCCGCGCCTCCTCGCGGTTGCGTTTCTGGCTGCGCTGTGCCTGCGCCACGATGACGATGACGCCATCCTGCGTCAGCCGGCTGCCGGCGAGCTTCATCAGGCGCACCGCGACGTCGTTGGGCAGCGAGGGCGAGCGCCGGATGTCGAATTTGAGCTGGACCGCACTCGACACCTTGTTGACATGCTGGCCGCCTGGGCCAGAGGCGCGCACGAAGCTTTCTTCGAGCTCGCTCTCGTCGATCGCGATGGACGGGGTGACTTGAATCATGGGACGAGGCTATCTCACTTCACGGAGATTTGCAGCGTTGAAGCCTTCTCGCGACATCGCCCGCCTGATCGAGATCATGGCGGCGCTCCGCACGCCGGGCACAGGCTGCCCCTGGGATCTGGAGCAGGACTTCGCCTCGATCGCGCCCTATACGGTCGAGGAGGCCTATGAGGTTGCCGATGCGATCACGCGCGGCGACAGGCTCGATCTCAAGGACGAGCTCGGCGATCTGTTGCTGCAGGTGGTCTACCACGCGCAGATGGCGGAGGAGGAAGGCGCTTTCGCTTTTCCCGACGTGGTCGAGGCCGTTACCACCAAGATGATCCGCCGCCACCCGCATGTCTTCGGCGCTGCGCGCGATCTGTCTCCCGCCGAGGTCAAGGCGCTCTGGCACAGCATCAAGGCGCAGGAGAAGGCCGAGAAGGCAGCAGTGCGGCAAGCGGCCGGCCTGCCCGAGCAGGTCGAGGACAAGGGCGTGCTGGCGGGTGTCACCCAAGGCCTGCCCGCCCTCAGCCGCGCCTGGAAACTCCAGGCCAAAGCCTCGACCGTCGGCTTCGACTGGAACGACGCCAGGCTCGTGCTCGACAAGGTCCGGGAAGAGACCGCCGAGATCGAGGAGGCGCTCGCACTGGGCGACAAAGCGGCGATCCGCGAGGAAATCGGCGATCTGCTCTTCGTCGTCGCCAATCTCGCCCGCCATGTCGATGCCGACCCGGAAGGCTGCCTCCACGCCGCCAACGCCAAGTTCGAGCGCCGCTTCAAGGGCATCGAGGCCGCGCTGGAGGCGGAGGGGCGCCACGCAAAGGACGCCACGCTCGAAGAGCTGGAAGCGCTCTGGCAACAGGTCAAGCGCGGGGAGAAGGCATCGCCGCCCGGCACAGGCTGAGGCGCGAGGCCGGTCTCGGCCACTCTCTATGTCAGGTGCAGGCCGCTATGTCAGATGCAGGCCGCCATCGACATCCAGAATCACTCCGGTGACGAAGGTGTTTCCCATCAGGAAGAGCACCGCATCAGCGACCTCATCCGGCTGGCCGGGGCGGGCGAGCGGAGCCTTGCCATATGAACTTTCAAACAGGTCTGCCGGTTTGTTGTCCCACCAGCCCGTATCGATCACGCCTGGCGATACCGCATTGATGCGGATTGGCGCCAACTCCCGTGCCAGAGTCACGACCATGCGCTCGAGCGCGCCGTTGACGGCTGCGAGCCCTGAGGTTCCGGGATTTGCCAGCCGCGATGAAGCCGCCGTGATGAAGACCATGGAGCCAGCGGGTTGAAGCGTCGGAAGCGCCGCCTGGGCTGCGTTCCATTGCGCCCAGAACTTGGCTTCGAAACCGGCGCGCAGCCCGTCGCCGTCGAGTTCGCGAAACGCCCCGGCCCCGCGACCGCCGGAAGCCGCCAAAATCAGATGGTTGAAAGGCCCAAGTCTCTGGAAGAACCCCGCCAGAGCAGTACGATCCCGGGCGTCAACGATTTCGCCACGCGCTGACGGTCCGATCGCGGAGACTGCAGCCTCCAACTTGGTCTTTTCACGTCCAATGATGACCACGCGCGCGCCTTGCGAGGCCGCCAGCCGCGCGACGGCCAGGCCAATCCCGGACGAGCCACCGATCACGACAACTGTTTCACCCACGCCAATCATGCGATGTGCTCCTCGACCGAGATCACATTACCTGCCGCGCTGGAGGCCTAGCTTTGCCGCTCCGCCTCCGGGAACCGCACGCCAAAGGCTCCTTCGCGCTCGGGCGGCAGCCGCACGACGAGGCTCAGCGCCCCGTCCTCGGCATCCGCCCGCTCCAAGATTTCACCATTGGCGTGCAGCCAGGCAAGCGATTTACCGTCGCCGGGCGCCAGCACCAGCCGGTAAACCGGCCGGCTCCTGGCAATGCGTGCCTCTATCGCGTCCGTCAGCCGGGCGATGCCGTCGCCGGTCAAGGCCGAGACCAGCACCGGCCGCGAGGCTTCGGACTTCAGTGCGACGAGGCTAAGCTGGCGCTCGCGTTCCGAGCCATCGAGCAGGTCCGACTTGTTCCAGACCTCGATCACGCGCTGGCCATCATCGGGATCGATGCCGAGATCGCGCAGGATGCCCTGCACGTCGGCGGCCTGGGCCTGCGTGTCCTCATGGGCCACGTCGCGGACATGCAGCAGCACATCGGCCTCGATCGCATCTTCCAGCGTCGCGCGGAACGCCGCGACGAGCTGCGTCGGCAGGTCCGAGATGAAGCCGACCGTGTCCGAAAGCATGATCCGCGCGCCATGCGGCAGCTTGATCGCGCGTGCGGTCGGGTCGAGCGTGGCAAACAGCATGTCCTGCGCCAGCACCTCGGCCGAGGTCAGCCGATTGAACAGCGTCGATTTTCCGGCATTGGTATAACCAACCAGCGCAACCACGGGATAAGGCACGCGTTTACGGCTTGCGCGATGGAGCGAGCGGGTCCGCTTCACGCTCTCGAGATCGCGCTCGATCTTGGTCATGCGCTCCTGGATGATGCGCCGGTCCGCCTCGATCTGCGTCTCGCCGGGGCCACCGAGGAAGCCGAAGCCGCCGCGCTGGCGCTCAAGATGGGTCCAGGACCGCACCAGCCGGCTCTTCTGGTAGTTGAGATGCGCAAGCTCTACCTGCAGCGCGCCTTCGCGTGTGCGCGCCCGTCGACCGAAGATCTCGAGGATCAGGCCGGTGCGGTCGATCACCTTGCAGCCGAACGCCTTCTCAAGATTGCGCTGCTGCACCGGCGACAGCGCGCAATCCATCACGACGAGGCCGATCTCCTCGATCTTGATGCGCTCAGTCAGCTCCTCGACCTTGCCCTTGCCGAGATAGGTGGCAGGACGAAACGCCGTGAGCATAACCTGGATCGGCTCGATGACGGTCAAATCGATGGCGGCGGCAAGGCCGACGGCCTCGTCGAGCCGTGCCGCGAAGGAGCGCTGATTCGTGTCAGCGCTGCCCGCACCGCCGCGGCGCTGCGAATACGGGCCCACGACATAGGCGCGCGTATTGGCGGCAATGTCGCGTTCGATCTCGTCGAGCGGCTTGACGGTCTTCTCGGTCTCGTCTGCCCCGCCGCGACCGGCCATGAGCCTCAGGCCTTGTCCACTTCCTCGGGCTCGAACAGCTGCACGGGGTGGCCCGGCATGATCGTCGAGATCGCATGCTTGTAGACGAGCTGCGAATGCCCGTCGCGCCGCAGCAGCACGCAGAAATTGTCGAACCAGGTGACCACGCCCTGCAGCTTCACGCCATTGACGAGGAAGATCGTCAGAGGAATCTTCTGCTTGCGAACGTGATTGAGGAAAGTGTCCTGAAGGTTTTGTGCCCGCTCTGCGGCCATGGGTAGCCCCTATTGTTGGGATCGCTCATCGGGTTGCACCCGCGATCCATTTCGTTTCGTTCGCGATCGCGCGCTGAGCGCGCCGCTTCGAAACACCGATCCTGCATTAGATCGTCGTGTTCTATGACAAAGCAAGGGTGATGCCGCATCCTATTTGCGCATGACGCCTGCGTATCGTGCAGACGGACATGCAATCAGCGCTTAGCCGCCGCTCAACCGACTCCGAGCGACTTCAGCTTGCGATGCAAGGCCGAGCGCTCCATCCCGATGAACTCGGCGGTTCGCGAGATATTGCCGGAAAAGCGGGCGATCTGGGCGATCAGATATTCGCGCTCGAAGATCTCGCGCGCATCGCGCAGAGGCAGGCTCATCAGCCGTTCGCCGCCCGAGCCGGAGGGCGTCGTCGGCACCATGGCACCGACTTCGGCCGGCAGCATCTCGACCGTGACATCCGCCGTGGGATCGCCCTTGGTCAGGATCATCAATCGTTCGACATTGTTGCGCAGTTCCCGGACGTTACCCGGCCATTCATGCGACTGCAGCACCGCCATCGCGTCCGAGCCGATGCGCCGCTTCGGCAGGCCGGTCGCGACCGAGATCTGGTCCATGAAGAACTCGATCAGCTCCGGCACGTCCTCGCGCCGCTCCGACAGCGCCGGCACCTTGACCGGCACGACGCTGAGGCGGTGATAGAGATCCTCGCGGAACTGCCCCTCGCTGATCAGTTGCGCCAGATCGCGGCTGGTCGACGAAATGATCCGGACATCGACATGCACGCGCGTTGCGCCGCCGACACGCTGGAAATTCTGGTCGACCAGCACGCGCAGGATGCGGTTTTGCGTCTCGCGCGGCATATCGCCGATCTCGTCGATATAGAGCGAGCCGCCATGCGCTTCCTCGAGTGCGCCGACGCGGCGCGTCCGCCCCTCGCCGCCCTCGACGCCGAACAGCTCCTCTTCCATCGTGTCGGGCGTGATCGTCGCCGCATTGATGACGATGAAGGGCGCCGAAGATCGGCTCGACGCTTCGTGCAGCGTGCGCGCCGTCAATTCCTTGCCGCAGCCCGGCTCGCCGCTGATCAGCACGCGGGCATTGGTGGGTGCGACGCGTTCGATCGTCTGGCGCAATTGATTGACCACGGTCGAGCGGCCGACGATCCGGCTCGCCTGCACCGAGCCCTTCTTCAGCTCGCGGACCTCGCGCCTGAGCCGCGAAGCCTCCAGCGCCCGCTCGGCCACCAGCACGAGACGGTCCGCCTTGAACGGCTTCTCGATGAAGTCATAGGCGCCGCTCTTGATCGCCGAGACCGCCGTCTCGATGTTGCCGTGACCCGAGATCATCACCACCGCGAGATCGGGATGGCTCTCCTTGATCAGCTCGAGCACCTGCAGGCCGTCGAGCCGGCTGCCCTGCAGCCAGATGTCGAGGAAGACGAGATTAGGCCTGCGCGCCGCGATCGCCGCGAGCGCCTCGTCGGCGGAGCCTGCCTTGCGCGTGCGATAGCCTTCATCCTCCAGCAGGCCGGCCACCAGCTCGCGAATATCGACTTCGTCATCAACGACCAGAATATCGGCACTCATACGGCAATTCCATTTCGCTTGTCTCGGGCGTCGGGCGCGCTCATGTCGCGGCCATTCGCAGTCTCGTTGTCCGGATCCTCAGCGGGACCGGTTTCGGGGAACCAGAGCCGGACCCGCGCCCCGCGCTGACCTTCCGTGGCGTCGGGTCGGTCGAGAAGCTCGATCCCGCCGCCATGGTCCTCCAGAATCTTGCCGACGATCGCCAGTCCCAGACCGGTGCCGCCCTCGCGCGTCGTCATATAGGGCTCCAGCAGCTTCTGGCGCTGGTCGGCGGGCAGGCCCTTGCCGTTGTCGATCACGTCGATGACGATCCGGCCATCCTCATAGCGCGCGAACGCGACCTCGATCTGGCCGGGCCCACGCGTCTCCATCGGCACGGCCTCGATCGCCTCCGTCGCGTTCTTGATCACATTGGTCAGTGCCTGCGAGATCAAGCGGCGGTCGAACTGGGCCAACACCGGCGTCGCCGGCAAGTTTTCCGAGATCGTCAGCTCGGGGTTGCCGACCCGCATCAGGAAGACGATCTGGCGCACCGTCTCGACGATGTCGTCGCGAGACAGCGACGGCTTGGGCATGCGGGCGAAAGAGGAGAATTCATCGACCATCCGCCGGATATCCTCGACCTGGCGGACAATGGTGGCGGTGCACTGGTCGAAGATCTCCTTGTCCTCGACGATGACGCGGCCGAACTTGCGACGGATGCGCTCGGCCGAGAGCTGGATCGGCGTCAGCGGGTTCTTGATCTCATGGGCGATACGGCGCGCGACATCGGCCCAGGCGGCCGTGCGCTGCGCCGAGACCAGATCGGTGATGTCGTCGAGCGTTACCACGAGCCCGGCACCCGCCCCCTCGCCTTCTCGGACCGCACGAACATTGACCATGCGGTCGCGCCCGGCCCGCGTGATCGCGACCTGGCCGGCGCTCTGCCGCTGGCGCCCATGCAGCGCATCGCCGACGAAGGCTGCGATCTCGGGAGCGACCTGTGCGATCGGTTCGCCGAAGACCCGTCCACCAGTGCCGAGCAGCCCCTCGGCGGAGCGGTTGATGATGGTGATATGGCCGTCGCCATCGAGACCGACGACGCCCGAGGAGACGCCCGACAGAACCGTTTCGGTGAAGCGTCGTCGTCGGTCGATCACCTCGCTTGCGGTCACCAAGCCATCGCGTTGCCGGCGCAACTCCGCCGTCATCTTGTTGAAGGTCTCGCCGAGATGGGCAAGATCCCCCTCCGATCGTCGGATCGGCACCTGGACATAGAAATTGCCGCTGGAGACCTGGTCGGTTGCATGAATCATCCGCCGGATCGGCGCGACCAGGCCGTTGGCGAAGCTGAGACCGAGCCAGATCGCCGAGAGCAGCAGGATGACCGCGATCAGCCCGTACATCGAAGCGAAGGCGATCTGCACGCCCTTTCGCCGGGCGTCGATGGCGAGATATTCGACGGCCGCCCCGCGCGCGACAGCGGGGAACTCGACCGCGAGTGGATCGACCTCGCGGGCGATATAGAGAAAGCCGTTGTCATAGGCCGGCAGTTTGACGAGCGCGCCGAAGATCCGGCTGGTCTCGGGCACGACGCAGATCGGCTCTGGGGCCGATTGTGCATCGTCGAACGCGGCCTGGTCCGGCTTGGGCGCATCGCGCAGAATATCGATATTCGCCCGCACCAGCACCTTGTCGGGCGGGCTCATGATCGCCGCCACCGGCACTCCGAGAGCTGTCGCGCGGGCTGTCAGGAAGTTCTCGAACCATTTGCGGTCGACATCGAAGGCAGGTTTCGCGCGCGCCAGGTCGTCGGCGAAGATCCGGATCTCGCGCCCGAGCGACTTGCACTGTCCCGCGGCATAGGCGTCGGCGACCTCGACGGATTTGAAGATCGCGTCGCGCATCCGGTCGGAGAACCAGGGCTCCAGCCCACGCTCGATGGTCACGGTCGCGATCACCGCGACCAGAATCGCAGGCAATGTCGCGATGATGCTGAAAAGACCGACGATTCTGACATGAAGGCCGGCCGCAGCGGCGCCGGCTCGCCGCGCCCGGATCAGCACCGCCGTCTCGAAAGCGACGATGACCAGCAGCAGCAGGATCAGCAGGGCGTTGAGGATGAAGACGCCGACGACCACCTCATGGACCGGGGCGATCGGCGTGACGCCTGACAGCACCAGGAAGGTGACCAGCGCCGAGACGAGCGCGAAAACGACGACGACCGCGCCGAGCCAGCCCGACACGCGGCGTGGCGGGTCCTCCCCACGCGGCATGATTCTGACATCGCTGATCGAGGCTGACACGGTTCTTCGACAACTCCGGTGCAGCAAGCGCGGACGGACATCCAAGCTTGCGGGCGGCATAGATGCGCCGCCGCAACGGTGTTGTCAAAATGCGACATATGAAAGGCGGCACGGCCGCCCTTGCAGAAGCCTCAGAGCCGGATGATTTCAGTCGGGATCACCAAGTGATCCCGACTGAAATCTGAATCCGTCTCTCGTCAAAGAGTTAGAGCAGGATCGATTGCGAAAAACCGGTTCCCAATTTTTCGCATCCTGCTCTAGCGCGGCGAGCGCACGACCTGCATGTCCAGTTCGCGGATCTTCTTGCGCAGCGTGTTGCGATTCAGGCCGAGCAATTCGGCGGCACGGATCTGATTGCCCCGTGTCGCGGCCAAGGCTGCAGCAATCAAAGGCGGCTCGACCTCGCGCAGAATACGGTGATACAGGCCCGGCGGCGGGATATTATCGCCGAAACCGCCGAAATACTGGTTGAGATGGCGCTCGACCGAACCCGACAGCGTCTCGGCCCGCTCGGGCGCTGTTCCGCCCGAGAAACTCGTCGTCGGCGAAGCCGGTTGGAGCTCCGCATCGACGATCGGCGCCGTGATCGTCTCCTGCGGATAGAGCGCGGCGAGCCTGCGGACGAGATTCTCGAGCTCGCGGACGTTGCCGGGCCAGCGATAGCGCCGCATCACGTCCATCGCTTCCGAATCGATCTGCTTATGCGGCAGCCCCTCCTTCTCGACCAGCGAGAAGAAATGGCGCGCCAGATCCGGAATGTCCTCGACGCGCTCGCGCAAGGGCGGCAGGCGGATCGGCACCACGTTGAGCCGGAAGAACAGATCCTCGCGGAACAGCCCCTGCGCGATCGAGATGCGCAAATCCTTGTTGGTCGCGGCCACGATGCGGACATTGGTCTTGATCGGCGTCCGGCCGCCGACGGTGGTGTATTCGCCCTGCTGCAGCACGCGCAGGAGGCGCGTCTGGGCCTCCATCGGCATGTCACCGATCTCGTCGAGGAAGAGCGTTCCGCCCTCGGCCTGCTCAAAGCGGCCCGACGAGCGCGTCAGCGCGCCGGTGAAGGCACCCTTCTCATGGCCGAACAGCTCGGATTCGATCAGGTCCTTCGGGATCGCGGCCATGTTGATCGCCACGAATGGACCGTTCTTGCGCTTGCCGTAATCGTGCAGAGCCCGCGCGACCAGCTCCTTGCCGGTGCCGGACTCGCCGTTGATCATCACGGTGAGATCGATCGGCATCAGCCGGGCAAGCGCGCGGTAGACATCCTGCATCGCCGGCGAGCGGCCGATCAGGGGAATATCGTCAGGCTCGGCCGCATTGGCCCTGCCACCATCGCCGCGTGGCCGCGACAGGGCGCGCCCGACGATGGCGACGAGCTCCTTCAGGTCGAAGGGCTTGGGCAGATACTCATAGGCGCCGCGCTCGGAGGCCTTGATCGCCGTCATGAAGGTATTCTGCGCGCTCATCACGATGATCGGCAGCTCGGGGCGCACCCGCTTGATGCGCGGCAGCAGGTCGAAGGCGTTGCCGTCGGGCATCACCACATCGGTGATGATGAGGTCGCCGAGGCCCTGCGCGGCCCAGGTCCAGAGCGTCGCCGCCTGGCCGGTTGTCCGCACCTCATATCCGGCCCGGGCAAGGGCTTGATTGAGGACGGTGCGGATCGCGGCGTCGTCGTCCGCGACGAGAATGTTACCGGTCGGCATTCACTGTGGTCCTGTAGGCCTTAAACTGTCTGCCGCGCCCGGGGCTGGTGCAGAGGCAGCAGAATTCGAAACGTCGTACGGCGAGGAACGGATTCGCATTCGACGATTCCGCCATGATCGCCGATCACCTTGGCAACGAGTGCAAGTCCAAGGCCACTGCCTTGCGCCTTGGTGGTGACGAAGGGATCGAACAGATGCGGCAGCAGGTCCGAGGGCACGCCCGGCCCGTTGTCGCGGATGCCGATCTCGAGCGGCAGGGCGATCCGGCCCGGCGAGCCGGCGAGCTGCATGCGGATGCCCGGCCGGTAAGCGGTCGTCAGTGTGATCTCGCCATCGATCGATTGCATTCCAATGGCTTCGGCCGCGTTCTTCATCAAGTTCAGCAAGACCTGAACGAGCTGGTCGCGATTGCCGGCCACCGGCGGCAACGACGGATCGTAGACCTCGTTGAAGCGGATGTGGCGCGCAAAGCCCGATTGCGCCAGTCGTTTCACATGGTCGAGCACGTCATGCACATTGACGGCGTCGCGCTCGCTCGGACGCTCGTCGCCGAAGAGCTCGACCCGCTCGACGAGCTTCACGATCCGGTCGGTCTCGTCGCAGATCAACTGTGTCAACATGCGCTCGCTGTCGGGCACCGAGGCCTCGAGCAGCTGCGCTGCGCCGCGAATGCCCGATAGCGGGTTCTTGATCTCATGGGCCAGCATGGCGCCCAGCGCTGTGATCGAACGTGCTGCCCCTCTATGGGTCAGCTGTCTGTCCATTTTTTCAGCAATTGTTCGTTCTTGCAGCATAAGCACGACGGCATCGCTCTGACTGGACAAAGGCGAGGCAAAGACATCGACCACGCGATCGACGCCGAGACGGGGCGAGCCGAGGTCAAGCCGATATTCGCTGACGCTCGCGCCGCGCCGCTGCACCTCCTCCACCAGCGCCAGCACCGGCGAACCGAAAGCGATCAGATCGTCGATGCGCTGCCGCTTCAACACGACGGCGCTGGACTGGAAGAAGTCCTCGGCGGCCGTGTTAGCGTAGAGGATGCCATGACCCTCGCCGATCACGACGACCGGCATGGGCAGCACGTTGAGGGCCTGCATCTCGATCGGATCGAGCAGGAAATCGTCCCTGCCCCGTCCGCCGCCATCGAAAAACGCCATCGCCATACGCAACACCTTTCGGTCAGGCCGCAGCGCGGCTGAGCTCGGGAGAAAACAGTCGCGTCAATGCCCCGAGCACCAGATGCGGATCATCAGAGGTCAGAAGCGCGCGCCGCTGTTCGGGATCGGGCGCGCCGCCGCTCGCCACGGCCTCGTCGGCATAGGCCGCCAGATGCTTGCGGGCATGGCGCACGCCATGGGCGATGCCCAGCAGGCTGAGCAGCCCCTCATAATGGTCGCGCGCGATGGCGAATTTCTGGCCAAGGCCGAGCTGCGGGGACGGCCGCCCGGCAAGCGCAGCGCCAATCTCGCCGACCAGCCATGGTCTGCCGAGCGCGGCGCGGCCGACCATCACGAAATCGGCGCCCGATTGGGCAAGACAGTTGCGCGCATCATCCTCGTCATGGATGTCGCCATTGGCGACGAGCGGAAAATCGCCCTGCTCGCGCACCGCCCGGATCGCGCCCCAATCGGCAACGCCCTTGTAGAATTGCTGCCGGGTCCGGCCATGCACCGTGATCATCGACGCGCCCGACGCGACGGCGCGGCGCGCCAACTCCGGCGCGTTGCGCGAGGCATCATCCCAGCCTAGCCGCATCTTGACGGTGACAGGCACGCTCACGGCCTTCACCGCGGCCTCGACGAGCCCGATCGCATGGTCGAGGTCGCGCATCAGCGCCGAGCCCGCCCAGCCACCCGTGACCTTCTTGGCCGGGCAGCCCATGTTGATATCGACGATCGCCGCGCCATTGGCCTCAGCCAGCCGCGCCGCTTCGCCCAGCCAATGCGGATCGCAGCCGGCGAGCTGGACGACATGGGGCGACACGCCGGCTCCCTCGGCGCGAATGCGCGCCTCCTCGCTACCCCTGACGAACTCGTCGGAGGCGACCATCTCGGAAACGACAAGACCCGCGCCATGGCGCGCCGCGATCCGACGCATCACAATGTCGGTGACGCCCGACATCGGCGCCAGGAAAGCGCGCGACACAGGGGCGACATCCGGCAGGGTCGCTACGTCAGCGCTCGAATTTGAGGCAACTTCCATTATGCATATTTATTGGACATTGCTGCGAGAGCGCAAGAGGTCTCGGAACATATTGCAATGCATCATCGCCGCACCCCTGCCGCATGGGCTTCCCGAGCATCTCGTCTCCGGACTTGGCGATCGCGCGCCGTGCCACTATCACCCAATCCCCTGCTGGACGATTGCCCTGCTGGACCAATGCCCCTGCTGGACCATTGCTCGTGCTCACAGAAACAGAAAGCCGCCGCTCAGCTGTCGCCGCCCTGATCGTCGCCGCAGGGCGCGGGCTGCGCGCAGGCGGAGACCTGCCCAAGCAATATCGCGCCCTCGCGGGCCGGCCAGTTCTTGCGCAGGCCCTGACGCCTTTTTTGGCTGATGCTGCGATCGATCATGTCATGGCCGTCATCGGGCCTGGCGACGATGCACGCTATGCCCACGCCGTCGCCGACCTGCCGGCAGGGAAACTGCTCTCACCGGCGCAAGGCGGCGCAACACGGCAGGATTCCGTGCGCCTGGGCCTGCAAGCGCTTGCCGCCACCGGCTTCGACGGCATCGTGCTGGTCCATGACGCCGCCCGCCCCTTCGTCACCGCCGCGCTCATGCGCCGTGCGGTCGAGGCGCTCCAAAGCGAGATCGCTGCCATCCCCGCTTTGCCGGTGACCGATACGATCAAGCGCCTGGGTAGCGATGGTCGCGTCGCCGAGACACCGCCCCGCGATACGCTTGTCAGCGTGCAGACGCCTCAGGGGTTCCACTTCCAGGCCTTGCTGGCCGCTCACGAAGCCGCTGTCGCCGCCGGCCTGTCTGGCTTCACCGACGATGCGGCTCTGATGGAATGGGCCGGGCATCCTGTGAAAACCTTTCCCGGAGACCCAGCCAACGTGAAGCTCACCCATCCCCAGGACTTTGATCGGGCCCAGGACTTCGATCGCTCCCGGGACTTCGATCGCTCTCAGGACGCGCCTCTTCATGTGCGCGTTGCGACCGGCTATGATGTCCACGCTTTCGGCGATGGCGACCATGTCTGGCTCGGGGGCGTCCGCATCGCTCATGATCGCGGCGTGCTGGCGCATTCCGATGGCGATGTCGCGCTGCATGCCTTGACCGACGCGCTTCTCGGCGCGCTCGCTGAGGGCGATATCGGCACGCATTTCCCGCCCAGCGACCCGCAATGGAAGGGCGCTGCCTCCGCGCAGTTCCTGGCCTTCGCAGCCGGGCGCGTCAGGCAGCGCGGCGGGCGCATTGACTTCCTCGATCTCACCATCGTCTGCGAGGCGCCCAAGGTCGGCCCGCATCGCGAAGCGATCCGCGCCGCAATCGCCGCGGCAGCCGAGATCCGCATCGATCTGGTCGCCATCAAGGCGACCACCTCCGAGCGTATGGGCTTCACGGGGCGCGGCGAAGGCCTGGCCGCCCTGGCGACCGCCACGATCCGCTTGCCGGAACCGGAGTAAAGCCATGTTCGACGCTGAGATCACCAAGCTGGCAACCGAGGTGCTCGACGCCTGTCGCCAGGCTGGGCTCACCGTCGCGACCGTCGAATCCTGCACGGGCGGCCTCATCGCCGGCGCGCTGACCGCGATCCCCGGCTCTTCCGATGTCGTCAATGGCGGGCTGGTGACCTATTCCAACGCGGCCAAGAGCGCGCTCGCCGGCGTGCCGGCCGAATTGATCGAAGCCCATGGCGCGGTCAGCGAGCCGGTGGCGCGCGCCATGGCCGAGGGCGGCTGGATGCGGCTTGCCGCCAACCTCGCCATCGCTGTCACGGGCGTGGCCGGCCCCGGTGGCGGCAGCGCGGAAAAGCCTGTGGGGTTGGTGCATTTCGCTTGTGCCGGAGGCCACGCAACCGTTCATCGCGAACAGCGTTTCGGGCCGCTGTCACGCGACGAGATTCGCCGTCTGACGGTTGTCACCGCGCTCGACATGCTGCGCGAAGCCGCGCGCGACGCGGTCTGACGCGATCTCAGACCTCGGCTGCGGGCAGCGCCGGCTTGCCCCGCCCATAGACGACATCCGCCCGGCGCTCGAAGGCTTCCGCGAATTTGCGGAAGGCCTTGTCGAACATCGCGCCCATCAGCAGGCCGAGCATGCGGCTGGCGAATTCGTAGGAGATGAAGAAGCCGACCTCGCAGCCGCTCTCGCCCGGCTTGAAGGTCCAGCGGTTCTCCAGATAGCGGAACGGCCCGTCGACATATTCGACCAGGATCTTGAGATTGGCCGGGTCGAGCGTCACCCTGCTGGTGAAGGTTTCGCGGATCGCCTTATAGCCGACGCTCATATCGGCGAGCAGAACCTCGCCGCCGCCCTCGCGCGGCGTCCGCTTGCGCACTGTCAGCCCCTCGCAGAGCGGCAGGAACTCCGGATAGTTTTCGACACTGGCGACGAGCGCGAACATTTGCTCGGGCGAGTGCCTCACCCGGCGGGCGCTGTTGAACATCGGCATGATGGTCTGCGCGTCCTCAGCCGAGCTTCGCGGAGCGTGCGGCGCGCAACTTGGCGAAATCCTCGCCGGCATGATGCGAGGAGCGCGTCAGCGGCGTCGAGGACACCATCAGGAAGCCCTTCACATAGGCGATTGCCTCGAACCCCTTGAACTCCTCGGGCGTGACGAAGCGGATCACCGCATGGTGCTTGCGCGACGGTGCGAGGTACTGGCCGATGGTGATGAAATCGACATCGGCCGAGCGCAGATCGTCCATCAATTGGAGGATCTCGTTCCGCTCCTCGCCCAGGCCGACCATGATGCCGGATTTGGTGAAGATCGTCGGGTCGAGCTCCTTGACCCGCTGGAGCAGGCGCAAGGAATGGAAATAGCGCGCGCCGGGTCGCACGGTCAGGTATTTGCCGGGCACCGTCTCGAGATTGTGGTTGAAGACATCGGGCTTGGCCGCGACGACGACCTCCAGCGCGCCGGGCTTGCGCAGGAAGTCCGGCGTCAGGATTTCGATCGTCGTACCCGGGGAAGCCTCGCGGATCGCGCGGATGACGCGGGCGAAATGCTCGGCGCCGCCATCCTTGAGATCGTCGCGGTCGACCGAGGTGATGACGACATGCTCCAGCCCGAGCTTGGCGACGGCCTGCGCCACCTTATGCGGCTCATCCTGGTCGAGCGGCTGCGGCACGCCGGTCTTGACGTTGCAGAAGGCGCAGGCCCGCGTGCAGGTGTCGCCCATGATCATGAAGGTGGCGTGCTTCTTCTCCCAGCACTCGCCGATATTGGGGCAGCCGGCCTCCTCGCAGACCGTGACGAGCTTGTTCTCCTTGACGATCTTCTGGGTCTCGGCCCATTTCGGCGAGCCCGGCGCCTTGACCCTGATCCAGTCCGGCTTGCGCAGGATCGGATTCTCAGGCCGCTTCTGTTTCTCGGGATGGCGCAGCTCCGCGGCCGGTGCCGGGGCTTCCGCCTTCGGATTGCCGATATTGGGTCGCGGATCGCGGTTCAATAGATCGAGAACGAGCGCCATGCTCACAAACTTCCATATATGTGGCAGGCTGAAGCCAATGCTCCCGCCTGCCCTCTAGCTAATCCGCCTTGAGGCGGACGACAACAGGCGCCGATGCCGCGTCAGGCGGTGGGCTTGCGGAAGGCATTCCAGACCACGATGACGATCACCGCGCCCGCGATCGCGGCGACCAGGGTGCGAAAGAAGCCGAAGATCGGGATATCGAGCAATTCCGCCAGCCGGCTGCCCAGGAACGAGCCGGCGACGCCAACCAGCATATTGGTCAGGATGCCATGGTTCGAAGACGTGATGCGCTCGGCGATCCAGCCCGCAAGAAGACCGATGAAGATCGTCGCGAAGAAGCCGTAGCCCGGCTGCGCCGACATGGCGGCATTGATAGAGTCCATCGTCCTTGACCTTTCAGCTCGTTGTGAAACAGGCAGAAACGGAACCATCCTAGAGCATTTTCTTCACGCGAACCGGTTTCCACTTCGCTCGAAAATTCTCTAGGTCATTATTTGCGGTCACGCGATAAAGCGCGCCAGAAGAACCACAAGAATTGCGCCCAATACAGCCATCGCCATCTCGTCGAGAAAACCATGGCCGGTGCGCAGTCGCCAACCGGTCAAGCGCACCAGCCCCTGTCCGACGAGCATACCAAGCACGCCCACGACGGCGTGGCGGACCAGTCCGCCGCCGCCCACGATTAGACTGGCGACGAAACCCGTCACGGTGCCCAACGCGATCGTCGGCGCCAGCACGCGCCAGTCGAGCATCAAGCCGCCGCCAGGCGGCAGAATCTCGACCTTGTCGTCAGGGACGATCCGTTCGGGACCACGGGGTTTGCGGCTACGTGCGGTCATCGCTGCGATAGGCCGTCCCGTGTCGAGCGGATTGCGGAATCGAGCCTGATATCAGGCGATCAGCCGGGCCAGCAGGACCACGACGATCGCGCCGATCGTCGCCGTGATGATCTGCGAGACGAGCGGATTGCCGATGCCGAGATTGATGCCCAGAGCCGAGAGCAGGAAGCTGCCGACAAAGGCGCCGATCAGGCCGGTGATGATGTAGCGGATCAGCCCGCCACCGCCCACGACGATGCTGGCGAGCCAGCCTGCGACAAGACCGATGACGATAGCGACGATGATCGAACGCGTGTCCATGACGAGTTTCCTGCCCCTACCGGTCCGTTATTGGCCGGCATTTCCACAAGATGCGTGAACGCGCAATTCGATCTTCAGTTCGGTCAGGCGTTCAGCACTTTCCCATAAGCGTCGAGCACGCTCTCCTTCATCGTCTCCGAGATCGTCGGATGCGGGAAGATGCTGTGCATCAATTCTTCCTCGGTGGTCTCGAGGTTCATGGCCACGACAAAGCCCTGGATCAGTTCGGTCACTTCAGCGCCGACCATATGCGCGCCGAGGAGCTTGCCGGTCTTGGCGTCGAAGATCGTCTTGACCAGGCCGCTATCCTCGCCCAGCGCCACTGCCTTGCCATTGGCGGCGAAGGGGAATCGTCCGACCTTGAGCTCGTAACCGGCTGCCTTCGCCTTGGCCTCGGTCAGGCCGACGCTGGCGATCTGCGGGTGGCAATAGGTGCAGCCCGGGATCATCAGCTTGTCCATCGCGTGCGGATGCAGCCCCTTGATCGCCTCGACGCAGATCACTGCCTCATGCTCGGCCTTGTGCGCCAGCATCGGCGGCCCCGCGACATCGCCGATCGCATAGACGCCCTTCACATTGGTGCGGCAGAAATCGTCGATGACGATGCAGCCACGATCGGTCTTCACGCCGAGCGTCTCCAGTCCGAGATTCTCGATATTGCCGACGACGCCGACGGCCGAGATCATCCGGTCGGCAGTGATGGTCTGCTTGCCGCCCTTCTCGTCCTCGATATGAGCGGTGACGCTGTCGGCCCCCTTCTCGACCTTGGTGACCTTGGCGCCGGTCAGGATCTTCATGCCCTGCTTCTCGAAGGCTTTGCGCGCGAAGGCGCCGATCTCGGCATCCTCGATCGGCACGACCTGAGACATCACCTCGACGACGGTGACCTCGACGCCCATCGTCCGGTAGAACGAGGCGAATTCGATGCCGATCGCGCCCGAGCCCATCACGAGCAGCGATTTCGGCATTTTCGCCGGCACCATCGACTCGAAATAGGTCCAGATCAGCTTGCCGTCGGGCTCGATGCCAGGCAGCGCCCGCGGCCGCGCACCGGTCGCGACGATGATATGGTCGGCGGTATAGGTGCCCTCGCCCTTGGCCCCCTTGGGCGGCGGCACCTGCGGCTGCATGGCGGGCTTCTTCGTCAGCGCGACCGTGATCGTGCCGGGCTTGGTCAGCTTCGCCTCGCCCCAGATCACATCGACCTTGTTCTTCTTCATCAGGAACTGGACGCCGTTGTTCATGCGCGCAGCGATGCCGCGCGAACGCGCCACCACAGCAGCGAGATCGGCCGTGAAGGTGCCTTCCAGCTTCAGTCCGTAATCCTTGGCGTGCTGGCCGTAATGCAGGATCTCGGCCGAGCGCAGCAGCGCCTTGGTCGGGATGCAGCCCCAGTTCGAGCAAATGCCGGCAAGATGCTCGCGCTCGACGATCGCCGTCTTGAAGCCGAGCTGCGCCGCACGGATGGCGGCGACATAGCCGCCGGGGCCGGAGCCGATGATGATGACGTCATAGTCAGCCATGGTCAGGCTCCCATCAAACCAGCATCGCCATGGGCTTCTCGATATAGCCCTTAAAGGCCTGCATCAGTTCGGCCCCGAGTGCGCCGTCCACCGCGCGGTGGTCGGTCGAGAGCGTCACCGACATCACGGTCGCGACCGCGAGCTGTCCGCCCTTGACGACAGCGCGCTGCTCACCGGCGCCGACCGCCAGGATCGTCGCATGCGGCGGATTGACGATCGCCGCGAAATCCTTGACGCCGAACATGCCGAGATTGCTGACCGCCGTGGTGCCGCCCTGATATTCCTCGGGCTTCAGCTTGCGGTTCTTGGCGCGGGCAGCCAGGTCCTTCATCTCGTTGGAGATCTGGCTTAGCGTCTTGTGGCAGGCATCGCGGATCACCGGCGTGATCAATCCGCCGGGGATCGAGACCGCGACGCCGACATCGGCATGCTTGTGCTTGAGCATGGTGTTCTCGGTCCAGCTCACATTGGCCTCTGGCACCGCGCGCAGCGAAAGCGCCAACGCCTTGATCACGAGGTCGTTGACCGAGAGCTTGTAGGCCGGCTTGCCGTCCTTCTCGGGCGCGGCTGCATTGAGTTCGGCGCGCAGCTTGAGCAACGCGTCGAGTTCGCAATCGATCGTCAGATAGAAATGCGGGATCGTCTGCTTGGATTCGAGCAGGCGGCGCGCGATCGTCTTGCGCATACCGTCATGCGGCACTTCCTCGTAGGAATCCGGCGCGAACAGCTTCTTGACCGCTTCGTCGGACATGCCGGCAGCCAGCGGCGCGGCAGCCGGCTTGGGCGCGGCCGCAGGAGCAGCGGATGGCGTGGCCTTGGCGGCTCCGCCGGCCTTGGCAGCCTCGATGTCCTTCTCGACGATGCGGCCATGCGGACCCGAGCCCTGGATCTTTCCAAGATCGAGGCCCGCTTCCTTCGCCAGACGCTTGGCGAGCGGCGAGGCGAAGGGACGCTCACCGCTGGTCGAGGCTGTCGGAGCAGCGGCGGCCTTGGGAGCCTCGCTCGCCTTGGGCGCCTCGGCGGCGGGCGCGGGAGCAGCTGCCTTGGGCGCAGCCTCGGCCTTGGGAGCCTCAGCCTTGGCCGGAGCGGCCGCCGCCTTCACATCCTCGCCCTCGGCCGCGATGACGCCGATGATCTCGTTGACGGCGACATCGGCCGTGCCGTCCGGCACCAGGATCTTGGCCAGGATGCCTTCATCGACGGCCTCGACCTCCATGGTCGCCTTGTCGGTCTCGATCTCGGCGATGATGTCGCCGGACTTGATCGTGTCGCCTTCCTTCTTCAGCCATTTGGCGAGATTGCCTTTCTCCATGGTCGGAGAGAGCGCGGGCATCAGGATGTTCACGGGCATGGCATCAGCTCACTTTTGATCGCTGAAAAACGCGCATCAGGGCACATGGGCTTGTTAATTCGCGGCACAGGCGCGGCCGCCGGTGGTTGACGGTCCGCAATAGATCAAGACAGCGCCCTCGCTCCGAGACTGGACCGGAAGGAGGAGCATGTAGTCGAGCTGCCCACTCCGATCACAGGAGACGTGCCAGGAAGCCGCCTTTGGTCCAAGCGCCGCCAAGTGTTGACTGGAGTTGACGCAAGACCGACCCCAGACGCGCTGGGCCAGCCGATTGATCGACTGAGCGCGATTCGTGGCTGAAAGCCGCTCGAACTCAGCATGTACGAAGGGCGTCGGCTTCACCGAGGCTCTCATCGGCGCCCCCATAGCCTCCGCTGTCGGCAGCGCGCCCATGCCAAACAGGCACGCGGCCAGCAATGCTCGATTTCCGCTCGGCTCACAGGACGCCATGGCTCACCCTTCTCAGCGGTAGCAGACGGCTTTGGCCGCGGCGATGACCTCGCCGATATTCGGCAAGGCAAGCTTCTCGAGGTTCGCCGCGTAAGGCATCGGCACGTCCTTGCCGGTGACGCGAGCGACCGGCGCGTCGAGATAATCGAACGCGGCCTCCATGATGCGCATGCCGATCTCGGCGGTGACGCCCGACTGCGGGAACCCCTCCTCGACCGCGACGCAGCGATTGGTCTTCTGCACGGAGGCGATGACCGTCTCGATGTCCATCGGCCGGATCGTGCGCAGATCGATGACCTCGGCCTCGATGCCCTCCTTGGCGAGCGCTTCGGCCGCGCCCAGCGCATAGGTCATGCCGATGCCGAAGGAGACGATGGTGACGTCCGTGCCCGGGCGCACGATCTTGGCCTTGCCGATCGGGACCAGGAAATCATCGCTCTTGGGAACCTCAAAAGTCCGGCCGTAGAGGATCTCGTTTTCGAGGAAGATGACCGGGTTCGGGTCGCGAATGGCGCTCTTGAGCAGGCCCTTGGCATCCGAGGCGCTGTAGGGAACGACCACCTTCAAGCCCGGCACGTTGGAATACCAGGCGGCGTAGTCGTGGCTGTGCTGCGCGCCGACGCGGGCAGCAGCGCCATTGGGGCCGCGGAAAACGATCGGACAACCCATCTGGCCGCCCGACATGTAGAGCGTCTTGGCAGCGGAGTTGATGATCTGGTCGATCGCCTGCATGGCGAAGTTGAAGGTCATGAATTCGACGATCGGCTTCAGGCCGGTCAGAGCCGCGCCAACGCCGATACCGGCGAAACCGTGCTCGGTGATCGGCGTATCGATGACGCGCTTGGCGCCGAATTCCTGCAGCAGCCCCTGGGTGACCTTGTAGGCGCCCTGATATTCCGCGACCTCCTCGCCCATGACGAAGACATCGCCGTCGCGGCGCATTTCCTCGGCCATGGCGTCGCGCAAGGCCTCGCGCACCGTCATGGTCGCGACCTCGGCGCCTGCCGGGAATTCGGAGGAAGCGTCGTAGGACTTCGCCTGAGCCGGCACGCTTTGCGGCGCAGCTGCTGTCGGCGCGGCCTCAACCTTGGCTTCGGGCTCGGCCGGCTTCTCAGCAGGCTTGGCGGCAGCTGGCTTGCTCGCCGCGCTGACATCCTCGCCCTCGGCCGCAATCACACCGATCCGCGTATTGACCGCGACGTTCTCGGTGCCGTCGGCGATCAGGATCTTGGCCAGGATGCCCTCATCGACGGCCTCGACCTCCATGGTCGCCTTGTCGGTCTCGATCTCGGCGATGATGTCGCCGGCCTTGACCGTATCGCCTTCGGCTTTCAGCCATTTGGAGAGCTTGCCCTGCTCCATCGTCGGCGAAAGAGCAGGCATGAGAATGTCGATCGGCATGAACGCACCCGGATTTCTGAAAGACGCGGGGATTGGGATTAAGGCCGCAAGGCCTTCGGAAGCGGAAAGGCCTGCGGAAGCGGGCGCGCCCCTCAGGCGCGCGCCGTCTCCAGCGTGATGTCGGTCCAGAGCTCCGAGACATCGGGCTCGGGATCGTGCGTCGCGAATTCGGCCGCGTCGTTGACGATCTCGCGGACCTTCGCGTCGATGGCCTTGAGCTCGTCCTCGCTCACCTTGAAGTCGCGGGTCAGACGCCCCCTCACCTGCTCGATCGGATCGTGCTCCTCGCGCATGCGCTGGACCTCGTCCTTGGAGCGGTACTTCGCCGGGTCGGACATCGAGTGGCCGCGGTAGCGATAGGTCTGCATCTCCAGGATATAGGGCCCCTGGCCGGAACGGGCGTGCTCGATGGCGCGCTCGGCGGCGGCGCGCACGGCGCGCACATCCATGCCGTCGACCTGCTCGCCGGGAATGCCGAAGGAGAGGCCGCGCCGCGAGAAATCGGTCTGCGCCGAGGCGCGATTGACCGAGGTGCCCATCGCGTAACGGTTGTTCTCGATCACATATACGACCGGCAGCTTCCAGAGCTGAGCCATGTTGAAGCTCTCATAGACCTGGCCTTGATTGGCCGCGCCATCGCCGAAATAGGCAAACGAGACGCGCCCGTCATCGCGATACCAGTTGGCGAATCCCAGGCCGGTGCCGAGGGAAACCTGCGCCCCGACGATGCCGTGGCCGCCATAAAAATTCTTCTCGCGGGAGAACATATGCATCGAGCCGCCCTTGCCGCGCGAATAGCCGCCCTGGCGCCCGGTCAGCTCGGCCATCACGCCGCGCGATTCCATGCCGCAAGCCAGCATATGGCCGTGGTCGCGATAGCCGGTGATGACCTGATCGCCGTCCTTGGAGGCCATCTGCATGCCGATGACGACGGCTTCCTGCCCGATATAGAGGTGGCAGAAGCCGCCGATCAGGCCCATGCCGTACATCTGGCCGGCCTTTTCCTCGAAGCGGCGGATCAGCAGCATCTCGCGATAGGCGTGAAGCTCCTCTGCCTTGTCGAAGGCCGGCATGTTGCTGAGCGCCTTGGACGCCCCCTTGTCGACTCCGGTCTTGGCGGAGCCCGTCTTGGTCGCCGTCTTCGCGGCGGCCTTGGATTGAGCGGGAGCTTTCGTCTTGCGCACGGCAACGGCCATCAGCGGTCCTCCAGGGTCATTCAACCTTGGTTGTAGAGGATCGCAAAACCCTTGGCGAGGGAGCCATCTCGCACTGCAGCATTGTCTAAGCTGTTATAATTGCACAGTTTTCGATAAATAACTGAAATCCAGTTAATCGATGTGCCGGGGACTATTTGCCGGCGTCTGTGCCTTCAGCGCCCCATCAGGATGACGTCGTTCTTGTGAACGCGGCCGAGCGTGCTGCGCGCCATCTCCTCGAGCAGGTCGCGATCGACCGCCTCGTCGCGAACCAGCGACAGGCGCTGCTCCCAGCTTTTGCGCTCGACGGTCAGGGCGGCGAGCTCCGCCTCCATCCCGCGCAACGTCCCCTGCAAGGTGTCGCGCGCCTCCAGTCCGCGCGCGCCGTGCTGGGCGTGGAACAGGAAATAGCTCACCACCGCGCCCGAGACGAGGTAGAGCGCGAGCGTGACGAGGACGGATCTGACACCGCGACGAATAACCATGCCGGCAGGCTAGGCCGGGTTGGTTTCCGGCGGGTTAACGCGAAGGTCGCGCGACCCAGGCGACGCCATCGGGCGCAAGCGTCTCGCCATGCGAGACGGCCGCCAGATCAGCCTCGACGCGCCGAGCGATCGGCAGCCTGAAATGCAGCGGGTCCCAGTAATTCTCGTCGATCTGCGTCACCGCCGAACCATGCGCATAGTCGACGATGGTCGCGCCCTGGCGCGCCGCGAGCCCATGCAAGGCGGCCTTGCAGGCATTGTAGCGCTGCGCAGCGACGGAGCCTTCGCGTGGCTGCGCAGCGACATGGGTCGGCGGCAGCACGATCAGCTTTGAGGTGTCGGCGGGAAACGCGGACAGGGCCGCGTCGAGCCAGGCCAGGGCTGGAAAGCGCCAGCCCAGACGCTCGGCTTCGCTGACGGGCGCAGGCGGCGACAGCGGCGTCAAATCCGGCGCGGAACCGTGATTGTCGGCGTAAAGATGGCTTCGCGCCCGCGCCAGATCATAGCTGGCCTCGGGCGGCGTGAAGACCTCGTAGCCATCGCCGCGGATGCGCGCAGGCAGGTAGCCGAGCCTGTGCGCGAGCAACCGCGCCGAGATCTCAAGCGTCGTCAGGTTCAGCTGCCTCAATGCGTCGGCCCAGCTTGCGCCGTCATAGAGCCAGGGCGGAAACGGCCGTGGCGTCAGGCGTTTGGCTGGCGAGGTCGCGTCGCTTTCGCACCAGGTCAGGTCGAGCCCCCAGATTACGGCTTTCGGCGCCGTAACCGTGCGCGCAAACAGGTCGGCCATCTGCACCTGCTCCCAGGGCGTGGCCGCGTTCATCGCAAGATTGGCGAAGCGCCCGCCGATCGAGCGCGACAGAATCGCAGGATCGAGCAAGCGCATGGTCGAGGTGCCGAAGACCCCCGAATCGAAGGCGCCCGAGCGCACGAGCTGAGGATACATATAGCGCTGGTTGATATCCATGAGCGGCCGCGCCGGCACGCCGGCCCGCACCCGCAGCCCGAACGGATCGAGCGCCACGACGAAGCCGAACAACAGCCCACCCAGCAGGAGGGCCGAGACCAGGAACGCCACCGTCCATGCCAGCCAGACCGGACGCTGCGCCCCAGGCGCATCGGCCATCGTCTTGTTAGCTCCAAACGGCATCGCGAACCTCCGGCGCGCTTCTGCCACAGAAGCGGCCTTACGAACAATGTTGACCCGCGCGCGACGCCTGCCTATGTCAGCGCACCGGTGAGGGCGGGTAGCTCAGTGGTAGAGCACGTGACTTTTAATCATGTGGTCGAGGGTTCGATCCCCTCCCCGCTCACCAGCGTCTTCAACAACGTCGTGATTGAAGACGTAAACGGCGTCCTGCTCGGGCACTGGGACGCAGATTTCCAAGGTTGAGAATCGGGCGGACCCGAGGCTAATGCCTCGCGATATGAGGCTTTCAGCGCTTTTATCCGCTGAGCGAAGCCGGGAAAATTGACACGCGCCGCCGAATTGCACAGATTTACACACGCATGTCGTCGATTTAGGCGACACCTCGCTACAGTGGCGGAAGAAGTAGCAGGAAGGGCGACGATGATGACCATCAACAGCCGCGCAACTGCGGCCTGCCTGACAGGTTTGGCTCTCGCGGGATGCATGGGACAAACGATTCCGGCCGCGGAGTCGATCACCAAGCCGACCATGGAGGCCTTCGCGCATTTGAGCGCCTGGCGGCCTTGGCAACCCAAGGCCGAAGAGCGGCCGCCGCAACCTCAGATCGCTCTCGTGGAAACGATGCCGGCGATAGAGCCTCAGCCGATAACCGCTCCATCGACCAAACGTCTCCAGCCGAGCAAACCACAGCCTGCCCCAACGCGCCTCGTCATGCCAAGGCCAGCCGCGCCCCAGCCAAAGCTCATTCCGGCCTCAGCCGCGGAGACCTCCGCGCCGCTGCCGACGGCAGTGTCCTGCCAGACATTCGCGCAGCCAGGCCAGCGGGTGCGCATGGAATGCAACCCGGTCAACTGAGGTCACAGGGCCAGCCGCTCCCAGGGATGCGGCCGGGAATGCTTAGTCTCCGCCGCGCTACGTTACGCAGCGCGGCGCGCCTGCATCTCGTATTCCAAAATTCAAATCGGAATTATGCGATCACGAGCCCATAATTTCGCATCCGCAGCACGCATTAAATAATGAACGACGGCCTGCCGGTAAATTCAGGCCACTGACAAAATCGTACCCGGAATCGCCGCCAACCTGAACAAATGCGCTGGGTACGCGTTGCTCCTGCATACCGCTACTTGCGGATACTGGAGGATCACATGCTCAAACGTCACATCACCCTCACATCCATCGGTTTCGTCATGCTCGCGACGACCGCCATCGCTCAGACCAGCGCTCCGGCCGCGCCGTCGCCGTCCAGCCCGGCGCCAACCCTGTCGACAGGCAGCACCAAGGCCCCGGACCAGAATCTGGCGGGTCAGGGCAAATGGCGCGCCTCGAAATTGATCGGCGTCGACATCTACGGCCCCGACGACAAGAAGGTCGGCGACGTCACCGAACTGCTGTTCGACAAGACCGGCAAGATCGAAACGGTGACCGTCGGTGTAGGCGGCTTTCTCGGCATGGGTTCGAAGGATGTCGCGCTTCCCTTCGAGCAGGTCACCTGGAGCGACCAGCCCATAGCCGCCGCCATGCCTGCTCCCGCTCCAAGCGGCGGCACAGGTACTTCGGGAGGCGGCATCGCTTCGACCCCGACCGCGTCGGCTCCCAAGGCTCCCGCGATGTACCCCGATCATGGCAAGATCAGCATGACGAAGGATCAGCTCCACTCCGCTCCGGCGGTCTCTTACAGCGGAAGCTGATCACCTCCGCGTAGACTCTACCGCACAGTTTTGCGTCGGACCCGCCTTCTCCGGAAGGCGGGTCTTTTCGCGACCAGTCAGATCAGCTCGGATCATCTGCCAAGGCGGGCGCGACGAGAGACGGGATCGCTTCCGGCAGATCGTCGGCGATCAGGCCCGGACCGAGCGTCTCGCCAGCCTTGCCGTGTAGCCAGACCGCCGCACAAGCCGCCTCGAAAGCCGGCATGGCCTGCGCCAGCAATCCGGCGATGAGGCCGCCGAGCACATCGCCCGATCCCGCAGTCGCCAGCGCCCAGGAGCCGGTCGCATTGATCGCCGCCCTGCCATCGGGACCGGCGATCACGGTGTCGGGCCCCTTCAGCACGACGACCGCGCCCGAGGCGGCAGCGGCGAGCCTCGCCCGCTCCAGCTTCGACGCCTGCGTGACGATTCGCTCATCGTCGCCAAACAAGCGCGCGAATTCGCCTTCATGCGGCGTCAGCACGCAAGGCTTAGCCCGGCGGAGCAACCATCCCGGCCGCGAGGCGAGCAGCGTCAACGCATCGGCATCGAACACCGTCGGAATGTCGGCGCGCAGCACAGTCATCACGGCAGATCTAGCCTCGGCATCGAGCCCCAGAGCCGGCCCGATCAGGATGGCGCCAAGACGCTTGTCGTCAAGCAGGCCCTGAAGCGCGGCCTCCGTTGGGATCGGCCGCTGCATCAGGGCGTCCGGTCCGCGTGCCGCATGGGCCATCAGCGCTTCGGGGCGGCAGGCAATCGTGACGAGACCCGCGCCGATGCGCAGCGCCGCCCGCGCGCCGAGCCGCGGCGCGCCGACCCCGGACAGGCCGCCAGCGACGACGAGAACGGTTCCGCGGCGGTATTTATGCGTATCGCGCTGATGCCTCGGCCAGAGCTCCCGCCACAAAGCCGGGCCATTGCGGAACATGGCAGGCTGCAACCCGCCCGCGCCGAAGACGATCTCCGGGGTCAGGCCGATCTGGGCGAGCGTGACGACCCCGCACAGCCCGCGCCCGGGCTCGAGCAGATGGCCGGGCTTCAGCCGAAAGAAGGTCACGGTCTCGTCGGCCCGCACGACTGGCCCTTCAGCCCGGCCGCTATCGCCCGACAGCCCGCTCGGCACATCGACCGCGACCACCGGCCTGTCTGCCGCATTGATCGCTAAGACGAGCCCGGCAGTATCTCCGGTCAAAGGCCGGTTGAGCCCCGCACCATAAAGCGCGTCGATGATCAGGGCGTGATCGTGCGGCGCGACCGCCGCGATCGGCTCGATCGCCCCGGTCCAGCGCGCGGCCATGGCGGCTGCGTCGCCCGTCAGGACCGAACGTTCGCCAGCCAGCGCGACGGTGACGCCAAAGCCGCGCTCGCGCAGCAGGCGCGCCGCGACGAAGCCGTCGCCGCCATTGTTTCCGGGTCCACAGAGAACCAGCACGCCGTCGCCGGGCCGAGCCCGCCGGCTAACCGCGTCGGCGACCGCCCGCCCTGCCCGCTCCATCAGCGCGAGCCCCGGCGTGCCGGCCGCGATCGTCGCACGATCGGCCGCCGCCATATCGGCCACGCCCAGCAGCATCAGCCCGGTTTTGTCAGCTCGATCCACGAAGGCATCATCCAGAAGCCGCTCATCTCCGGCAAGCACGGAGTGGCGCAAAGGTGATTGCTCTTAAATTAATCAAATGATCAATTTATGTGCTATTTTATGCCCTATCATCAGGCGTTGGGAGGCTTTCTTCCACGTGGCGGGGGGCATACGCCGATGCTATGAGCAAGAAGAGCGGGTGTTTCGCTCGCCTGACGAGACGCTGGGGCCGTCGCTGACGGAACCCTCGATGTTTTCGGCGGCGAGCAGGCGGTTCGCAAGCCTGGAGGGAAGTCCAGGTCTCATCACGCGCGAGGGAGGCCGGTCGGCGCATGAAGAAGATCGAGGCGATCATCAAGCCGTTCAAATTGGACGAGGTGAAAGAGGCGCTTCAGGAGGTCGGCCTGCAGGGCATCACCGTTTTGGAGGCCAAGGGCTTCGGACGCCAGAAGGGCCATACCGAGCTCTATCGTGGCGCCGAATACGTCGTCGATTTTCTTCCCAAGGTGAAGATCGAGATCGTGCTCGCTGACGAGATGGTCGAGGCCGCCATCGAGGCCATCAAGAAGGCGGCCCAGACGGGCCGCATCGGCGATGGCAAGATTTTTGTATCGACGGTGGAGGGGGCGATCCGCATCCGCACCGGAGAGACCGGCGCGGACGCGATCTAAGGGCTTCAATCCCGACCCATAGGTTCTGCGTCACGGTGGTTTGGACACACCGCGGATCAGTCAATGTTGAGAAACTGCTTTCAAGAGGAATGCTGAGATGAAGAGCGCCAAGGATGTCCTCAAGGCGATCAAGGACAACGACGTCAAGTATGTCGACTTCCGCTTCACCGACCCGCGCGGCAAGTGGCAGCATGTGACGTTCGACATCACGATGATCGATGAGGACATCTTCGCCGAGGGCACGATGTTCGACGGCTCCTCGATCGCGGGCTGGAAGGCCATCAACGAGTCCGACATGCTGCTGATGCCGGATCCGACGACCGCCGTCATGGACCCGTTCTTCTCCGCCGCGACCATGGTCATCACCTGCGACGTGCTCGAGCCCGCCACCGGCGAGCCCTATAACCGCGACCCGCGCGGCATCGCCAAGAAGGCCGAGGCCTATCTGAAGTCGACCGGCATCGGCGATACCATCTATGTCGGCCCCGAGGCCGAATTCTTCGTCTTCGACGACGTCAAGATCGCCGCCGACCCGTACAATACGGGCTTCAAGCTCGACAACGTCGAGCTGCCGATCAACGGCATGACCGACTATGAAGGCGGCAATCTCGGCCACCGCATCGCCACCAAGGGCGGCTACTTCCCGGTTCCGCCGCAAGATTCGGCGCAGGATATGCGCGGCGAGATGCTGGCTGCCATGGCGGCCATGGGCGCCAAGGTCGAGAAGCACCATCACGAGGTCGCCTCGGCTCAGCATGAGCTCGGCCTGAAGTTCGATACCCTGACCCACATGGCCGACACCATGCAGGTCTATAAATACGCGATCCACAATGTCGCGCAGAGCTACGGCAAGACCGCGACCTTCATGCCCAAGCCGATCTATGGCGACAACGGCTCGGGCATGCACGTCCACCAGTCGATCTGGAAGGGCGGCAAGCCGATCATGGCCGGCAACAAATACGCCGACCTGTCGCAGGAGTGCCTCTGGTACATCGGCGGCATCATCAAGCACGCCAAGTCCCTGAACGCCTTCACCAATCCCTCGACCAACTCCTACAAGCGCCTCGTCCCGGGCTATGAAGCCCCGGTTCTGCTCGCCTATTCCGCGCGCAACCGCTCGGCCTCCTGCCGTATTCCGTGGACGACCTCGCCCAAGGCCAAGCGCGTCGAGGTCCGCTTCCCCGATCCGATGGCGAACCCCTATCTCGCCTTCGCCGCAATGCTGATGGCCGGCCTCGACGGCATCATCAACAAGATCGATCCGGGCCCGGCGATGGACAAGGACCTCTACGACCTGCCGCCGCGCGAGTTGAAGAAGATCCCGACCGTCTGCGGTTCGCTGCGCGAAGCGCTGGATTGCTTGAAGAAGGACAACGCCTATCTCAAGGCTGGCGGCGTCTTCAACGACGACTTCATCGAAAGCTATATCGAGCTCAAGATGCAGGATGTGATGCGCTTCGAGATGACGCCGCACCCGGTCGAGTTCGCGATGTACTACTCCTACTGAGCCATCAGGCTCAGGCGGAATCAAGCTTCCTCCCGACCGCGCCTCTCGCGGTCCACCTGTGAAACCGGGGCAGAAATGCCCCGGTTTTTTTGTGCTTGGCGCAAGGGTGCCAGCTGAAACTTGCATAATGAAAGTCGGCGCAAATTGACTATCATCATGCAAGTCACTGAACGGGAATCGCCTGATGCGACGCAAGGATTTCGGCGCGATGAGCTGCCCGATCGCACGCAGCCTGGAGCGCGTCGGGGAATGGTGGAGCATCCTGATCCTGAGGGACGCCCTCGCCGGCATCACGCGCTTCGACGGCTTCCAGGCCAGCCTCGGCATCGCGCCGAACATGCTGACGCGGCGGCTCAATGGCCTCATCGAGAGCGGCCTGCTGGAAAAGCGCCCCTATAGCGACCGTCCGAAGCGCTTCGACTACCTGCTGACCGAGCGAGGACGTGATGTCCGCCCCGTGCTGCAGGCGCTGCTGGCCTGGGGCAACCGTCATTTCGCGCCGGAAGGTGCGAGCGTCATCATTCTGAACGGCGAAACCGGTACTGCGGCCGAGCCAGTCCTGGTTGATCGCATCAGCGGCCGGCCACTCTCGGACCCGGTCTTCCGCAATGCACCCGGTCCTGCCGCGACGGCAGCGATCCGCCTGCGCTACGCTGCCGCGGCGGAGCCGAGCGCATGAGCGCGGTTCACCCCCCGACGAGCGCCATGCCGCCGGCCCATAGCGCGCGCACCTTGCGGCTGCTCCAGGATCCGATTCTGCCGATGCTGCTGCGCATGGCCTGGCCCAATATCCTGATCATGCTGGCGCAATCGGCAACGGGCCTGATCGAGACCTGGTGGATCTCACGGCTCGGGACCGACGCGCTTGCCGGCATGGCGCTGGTCTTCCCTCCGGTTATGCTGATGCAGATGATCTCCGCTGGCGCGATGGGGGGCGGTATCTCGTCCGCCGTGGCGCGCGCGCTCGGAGCCGGTCGCCGCATCGAGGCTGACGCCATCGTTCTGCATGCGATCCTGATCAATCTCGCGCTCGGCCTGTTCTTCTCGGTCGTGATGCTGGCCTTCGGCCGGCCGATCTACCAGGCGCTCGGCGGTACGGGTGGCGAACTCGAGGCGGCGCTAGCCTATTCCGACGTGGTCTTTGCCGGTACCGCCCTCCTCTGGATCATGAATGGGCTCGCCAGCGTCATCCGTGGCACCGGCAACATGCTGGTTCCGGCGCTGGTGATCTGCGTCGGCGTCGCGCTGCTGGTGCCTCTCTCGCCACTGCTGATCTTCGGCTGGGGGCCGGTTCCTGCGCTCGGCGTCGCCGGCGGCGGGGCTGCGCTGGTGTTGTTCTATCTCGGCGGCATGCTTGTGCTGGGCTGGTATATCCTGTCGGGCCGCAATGTCGTGCGCTTCACCTGGATTCGTCTGCGCTGGGCGATCTTCGCCGACATCCTGCGCATCGGCGCCGTCGGCTCCATCACCTCGCTCTTCACAAACCTCACCATCGCGCTGTCGACGGCGATGGTCGCGGCCCATGCCGGGGTCGATGCGGTGGCCGGATTCGGCACCGCGGCGCGAATGGAATATCTCCTGATCCCGTTGGTCTTCGGCCTCGGCGCGCCGCTGGTCGCACTCGTCGGCACCAATATAGGCGCCGACCAGCCCGGGCGGGCGATGCGGGTCGCGATGATCGGCGGCGGCATCGCCTTCGTCATGACTGAGGCGGTCGGACTGGCGGCGGCGCTCTGGCCCGCCGCCTGGCTCGGCCTGTTCACGACGGCTCCGGGCGCGATCGAGACGGGCGGCCAGTATCTGCGCTATGTCGGCCCGACCTACGGCTTCTTCGGGTTGGGTCTTGCTCTCTATTTCGCGTCGCAGGGCGCTGGCCGGTTGTTGTGGCCCGTGACGGCGGGCTTCGTCCGCTTCGCCATCGCGCTCGGTGGCGGCTGGCTCGCGCTGCGCCTGAGCGGTTCGCTTCAGGCGTTGTTTGCCGCGCTGGGCCTGGCGCTCGTGGTCTACGGCGTGATGCTGTTGACCGCGGTCCGGTCGGGAGCCTGGTTCCGCAAACCGCGCTGACCTCAGGCCGCGATCACGCCTGCGCCGTGTCCGCCGATGACGCCGCGATAAGCTGCGGCGGTGCGCTCGACTTGCTCAGGAAGGACAACGCCTTCCTCAAGGCCGGCGGCGTCTTCAACGACGACTTCATCGAGAGCTATATCGAGATCGAGATGCAGGATGTGGCGGGCTTCGAGATGACGCCGCACCCGGTCGAGCTCGCGATGGACTACTCCGCCTGAGCCTTCAGGCTCTGGCGGCATCACGCTTCCTCCCGACCGCGCGTCTTACGGTCCACCTGCAAAACCGGGGCAGAAATGCCCCGGTTTTTTCTGTTGCCGCCAATACGAAGCCCGGTCTCCGATATTTCACTTTCGGCGATCGTCTTTACCTTGCCGAAAAGCTGTTGCGGTAAGGATAGTGCGCTAGGCCCCACGTAGAGTTCTCCATGACCGACATTGCCGTTGACCGCACAACCGGCCGCTTGATCAATGTCGGATGGCGCGAACGCGCGCTCATCGGCGTGCTCGACAGCTATGGCGCGCTATCGCGTCCGCTCATGCAGCGCGGCCTCTACAAGGCCTGCCGCCTCGTGGGCTCTGCTGCCTGGGCCAATCGAACGGCGCGCATCGTCTTGGGGCAGGACGCCGAGGTTCTCTTCCCCGCCCGCGATCCCTACTGGAACCGGATGCTGCTGCGGTCCTACGATCATGAACCTGAAATGGCCCGCTTCCTGCGCCAGCTTGCCGCGGTAGAGTACGGTTTCGTCGATTGTGGCGCGAATATCGGCTACTGGTCGGTCTTCGTCGCCGCGCCCTCATGCGGCGGCGGCAAGCCCGTCCTCGCGGTAGAAGCGTCGGCCACGACCTTCGCCATGCTCGCAGCCAATGCCGAGCCTCATGCCGAAAAGATCAAGATCTTCCACCGCGCCATCCTCGATCGCTCGGACATCGCGGTCTCGCTGAGCGATGCCGCTCATGAAGCGCGTGGCATCGCCGCTGAAGGCCAGGGATCGAGCGGCGAAATCGTTTCCTCCATCACCATTGATGATTTGCTCGAACGGGAGGGTTGGTCGGGGCGCAGGTTGGTCGTGAAGCTGGACGTCGAAGGGGTGGAGCGCGAGGCCCTCATGGGCATGGAACGTGCCCTCGCCCAGGATGCATTGGTGATCTACGAGGATCACGGCTCCGATCCAGCGCACGCGCTGACGCGCCATATTATCGAGGAGCGCGGTCTTCTCGTTCATCTCTTGTGCGACGACGCCATCGTCGCCATCAAGCGGGCGGATGAGCTTGATGCCTACAAGCGCGATCGGACGAAGGGCTACAACCTGATCGCGCTCAGGCGGAAGGAAAGTTGGCCGGAAGCTTTCGTTTGACGCCATTCCTGCAAGCTATGCTCGACCTCAGGCCGAAGCAGTCAGCGGCGCCTCGTCCGCGATGACGCAGCGATAGGCGTCGATAGTCCGCGCCACATGGCGCTCGATTGTCAGCGGGTCGGCCCAGTAGCGGCGATAGGCAGCCTCCCCCATGGCGGCGGTTACGGCATCGTCTTTCATCCGCTCGAGCGCCACCGCCAGTCCCTCGACATCGCCGCCATCGACCAGAATCCCGTCCTCGCCATCGACGATCCAGCTCGCTGGCCCAGTGGTGCGCGCCAGTACGACCGGCACGCCGAGCGAGCGCGCCTCGGCAATCACCAAAGGCCCCGGCTCGTACCAGAGCGAGGGCAGCACGAGGCAGCGCGCCTGGGCGATCTCGTCGAACACGCGCTCCGCTGGAACCCAGCCGCGAATTTCGGCGTCAGGATTGATCCGCCCGATCTCCTCCGCCAGCGGCCCCTCGCCGACGAAACGCACCGGCATGCCGGCGCTTAGCGCTGCACGCGCCAATATGTCGCCAGCCTTCTCCTGCGTGAAACGCCCCAGAAACAGCGCATGCCGGTTGCTCGCAACGTCCGCCGGCGGGCGCCTCTGCGCCTCCATCATGTTTTCGACCACGACATGGCGCGCGCTCTTCGGCAGGAACGGCTCGGCGAAGCGCCGGGCGAAATCGCTGACATGGATGAAGAGCGGCGCCTTGAGACTGCGCATAGCCTCGTCCGAGCGCCATTGCCGGGCGACGCGCACCAGCTTGTGGACGTAAGAGGCGCGGTCGCAATTGCTGGCGATGCAGCTGACCGACATCGGCTCGCGCGTACAGGGGGCCCCCGCCTTGAAGTCGAAATAGCCACCGACGGGACAAAACGAGAAATAGTCGTGCATGGTGATTGCGACCGGCAGCCCGCTCTCGCCCGCCGCCGCGATCGCGGCCGGGCTGAAGGCTTTGGTCCATTGATGCAGATGGACCAGCGTCCCGGCGGGCTGGCGCGACAAGAGCGCGCTCAGGAAGGCATGGGCCGGCGCATTCCAGATGCCCTGGCGCGCCGCGGCCAGCTTGCTGCCGACTTTCCAGATCTCTTCGCCCCGGAACATTTCGACCTGGATGCGCGGATGATCGAGCCGGTCGGAGACGGGGCCGATGGCGCAGGCGAAGACGATCTCGACGCCGGCCTCGGCCAGCCCCCGCGCACTCTCGATCGCGACCTTGGCTGCGCCGCCATTGACCGAGCCAAAATCGCTGATGATCACGCTGCGCATGCCTACACTCCCGCGACCTTCGCCCGAATGATCCTCGGGAGAAGCGGACCCCGCCAGCGCGACAATGCGTCGAAACGAAAAGCCTGAACGCTTCCCGGAGCCGAGGGATCGGAGCGCACCCTACAGGGCGAAAGGTTGATATTTCGTCGGAGGAAGCCGGGCGCGCCGCCTCAGCGCAGTATGAGAGCCGCGAAACCGGCGACCGCCGCGAGCGCGGCAAACAGCCAGACGAGATGCGAGGTGTGCGGTGCCTGGGAGGAGAAGTTGGGAAGCGGGCCGAGATCCTCGTGGCCGAAAGCCTCACCGGCCATGCGAGCCGCCCGTTCGAGGCCCGCGACTCTGATGTTCGGCACTGACTGACGCAACGTCACAACAACCTCCTATAACCGGGACCCTATCGCCTCGCGGCGATCCGCATAACCCCGGTAGCCATTTGATGATCCTCGCTCCGGTGTGGTTAACGCAGACTGAACAGAGCTGGTTCCAGACTCATTTGCCGAGTCTCGTGACGAATGCGCGACACTCTGTCCACAGCGCCGCATCGTATGGCGCGCCCTGTCGCATTTTTCCTCAAGCCATTTGCGCCTATAGGCAGTGTCGCAGCGCGGTTTGTATCTGCCTGCGCTATCATTCGCAGTTGCGAATCAGGGAATCGACCACGGCCATGACGGAGAACGGCGATCTTTTCGGCGGGGATGGCGACCGGCAGCCACCGGCGCAGCCAAAGCCGGAGCCGCGCGCCGTGGCTTCCGCTCCCGCCAATCCCGCAAAGCCCTCTCCCCCCCGGCGCCGCCACGCAACGGCACCTTGTCTGAAGCCGGCTATGACGCCTCGGCGATCGAGGTCCTCGAAGGGTTGGAGCCTGTGCGGCGCCGGCCCGGCATGTATATCGGCGGCACGGATGAGCGCGCCCTGCACCATCTCTTCGCCGAGGTGATCGACAACGCCATGGACGAAGCCGTGGCGGGACACGCCAGCTTCATCGATGTCGAGGTGCTGGAAGACGGCTCGATCGCCGTAACCGACAACGGCCGCGGCATTCCCGTCGACCCGCATCCGAAATTCCCGGGCAAATCGGCGCTCGAAGTCATCATGACGACGCTGCATGCCGGCGGAAAATTCGACTCCAAGGCCTATGAGACCTCCGGCGGCCTGCACGGCGTCGGCGTCTCCGTGGTCAATGCCCTGTCCGACCGGCTCGAGGTCGAGGTCGCGCGCGGCAAGATGCTCTACCGCCAGCACTTCTCGCGCGGCTTGCCGCAGGGCCCGTTGGAGACGGTCGGCGCGGTCGCCAACCGGCGCGGCACGCGCGTGCGCTTCCACCCCGATGCCCAGATCTTTGGCGAGGGCGCGCATTTCGTGCCCGCACGCCTGTTCCGCATGGCCCGCTCGAAGGCCTATCTCTTCGGCGGCGTCGAAATCCGTTGGCGCTGCGCGCCCTCGCTGCTGCAGCCTGAAGGCGATGTCGCGGCGGAAGCCATCTTCCGATTCCCAGGCGGCTTGCGCGACTATCTTGGGCGCGAGATCGAGGGCAAGGACCTCGTCGCCGAGCCGATATTCTCCGGCAAGATCACCAAGGATGGCGGCCATGGCTCGCTCGAATGGGCGATTGCCTGGCTTGCGACCGGCGAGGACGGCTTCTCCTCCTCCTATTGCAACACGATCCCGACGCCCGAGGGCGGCACGCATGAGCAGGGCCTGCGCGTCGCGTTGCTGCGCGGTCTGCGCGACCATGCCGAGCGCATCGGCCAGTCCAAGCGCATGGCCCAGGTCACCTCCGACGACGTGATGGCGACCTGCGCCGCGATGCTCTCGGTCTTCATCCGCGAGCCGGAGTTCCAGGGCCAGACCAAGGACAAGCTGGCGACGCTGGAGGCAGCCCGCATCGTCGAGAACGCGGTGCGCGACGCCTTCGACCATTGGCTCGCCGCCGCGCCGCAGCAGGCCTTGCGCCTGCTCGACTGGTCGGTCGACCGCGCTGAGGAGCGCTTGCGCCGCCGCCTCGAAAAGGAAGTCTCGCGCAAGACCGCGACCCGCAAGCTGCGCCTACCCGGCAAGCTTGCGGATTGCTCGAGCGCGGGCGCCGCCGGCTCCGAGCTCTTCATCGTCGAGGGCGATTCCGCCGGCGGCTCGGCCAAGCAGGCGCGCAACCGTGCGACGCAGGCCATTCTGCCGTTGCGCGGCAAGATCCTGAACGTCGCCAACGCCACCCGCGACAAGCTCAACGCCAATCAGCAGCTCGCCGATCTGATCCTGGCTCTGGGCTGCGGCATCGGCCTCCAGTTCCGCGAGGATGACCTGCGCTATGAGAAGGTCATCGTGATGACCGACGCCGATGTCGATGGCGCCCATATCGCCTCGCTGCTGGTGACCTTCTTCTGGCGGCAGATGCCGCGCCTGATCGAGAAGGGCCATCTCTACCTCGCCGTGCCGCCGCTTTACCGGCTCCAGCATGGCGGCAAGTCGGTCTATGCCCGCAACGACGCCCATAAGGACGAGCTGATCGAGAGCATCTTCAAGGGCAGGAAGCCGGAGATCAGCCGCTTCAAGGGCCTGGGTGAAATGATGCCGGCCCAGCTCAAGGAAACCACCATGGACCCGGCCAAGCGCATCCTGCTCAAGGTCATGGTCGAGCACGAGGCTCGCGACGAGACCTCGGAGACGGTCGAGCGCTTGATGGGCAACAAGCCGGAAGCCCGCTTCATCTTCATCCAGGAGCGCGCGGCCTTCGCCGGCGAGCTCATCGACCTGTGAGGCGCCAGGCCTGGCAAGCCCGGCCAGGCCATTGGCACCCCTTCGTTTTCGGGAGCCTGCCCGTCATAGCTGCCGGGCTGCCAAGACGGATCGGAGCCGGCACCTTGCCGGCATGTCGAACAAACCCTCCCGCGATCCCCGCCACGTCTTCGCGAGCCATGCGGCTCGCTCCCCGCAAGCCTGGCCGGTAACCGCATGGGGCAGCCTCCTCCCTCTCAAGCTCGACGCCACGGCGATCTGGTTTCCCCCGGCTGGGACGACATCGGAATTTTCCACGCCATCGCCACGAGCGGGGCGCTGGCCGTGGCGGCGGCGCAACTCGGGCTGAGCGAAGCGACGGTCGCCCGAAGGCTGAAGGCTTTCGAGGCAAGGCTCGGGCTGCAACTGTTCCGGCGCGCCGCCAATCGCCTGATCCTGACCGAGATCGGCCAGGCCCTGACGCGGGATGCAAGCGAGGTCGCCGCCGCCGCCGAGCGTTTTTCCAGCCGGGCGCGGGCAGCGCGCGCCTCGGACAGTGCGCCGGTCAAGATCACCGCCACGACCTCGATCAGCCTGTTCCTGACGATGCATGCGACGACGATTTCCGCCGCCGCCGGAGGGATCGAAATCGTCATCATCAGCACCCGCGACAAGCTCGACCTCGCGCGGGGCGATGCCGACATCGCGTTGCGCATGAGCAAGGTGCCGGAACAGCAAGGTTATTTTGCCCAGAAAATCGGGCGGCTCGTGCAGGCGCTCTATGTCCGGCGGGATATCGACCCTGCGACGGCGCCGATCATCTCGGTCAGCCGGGACGTGTCGTCGCGAATCGAAGAGCACATCCTCGAATGGGCTGCAGGCCGCCCTGTCGCGGCGCGCGTCGGCGATTCAGCGGCGCGCTACGAAAGCGTCCGCTCGGCCGGCGCGGTCTCGATGGTCCCGTGCTTCATGGGCGACGCCGATGAGACGCTGGTGCGGCTGCAGCCGCCACCGGATCGGACTGCGGACGAGATATTCCTGGTCTCGCATGAGGTTTCGCGGCAGCGGCCCGCCGTTCTTGCCGTGCTGGGCGCTTTGCGAGAGCTGTTTCGCAGCAATCGCGCCAGACTCAGCGGCCAGTTGAGCCCAGAGATCGACACCGCACGGCTCTAGCGGTTTCATAGATGACGCCGGATCGCGGCAAGGATTTGCTAACCGTCTTTTTACCGCTGATGGCGCAAGGTCATCGTGAAGGGTGCCTTGGCGCCCAAACGGTGCGGAGCGGGCCAGATGCGGCTGATCGAACTCTTCTGGAAGAACGAGCGCGGCACTATGGTCGCCAACGTCGCCAAGGCGGCCGCCGTGATCGGTTTCCTGTCGGTCGTCGCGGTGAATTTCGTCTCGACCCAGACCGCCAAGCTCGACACCGAGCGTCTGACGCAGATCGCCTCCGCTGCCTCGAAAGGCAAGCCGGTCGATCCGATGATCACGGGCTCGCTTCAGAAGACGGCGAACCAGACCCGTCTCGACCCCTGCGTGGTCCCGCGCTGAGATTTTAGGGCGGTTTCCGATCTGATGAGATCGTTCGATTGCTCTAGCTAGGCCATTGTTTTAACGCGATTTCTTCATGCGAGCCGGTGTCCGCTTCGCTCGAAAGCGCTTTATCCGAGCCAGGCCAGCAACTCGCCGGTCACGGCATCCGGCGCCTCAAGCGTCGAGAGGTGGCCGCAGCCCGGCACGACCACCAGCCTGGCATTGGCACCGATCCCGGCCGCGATCTCCTGTGCCTCGCTCAGTGGCGTGATCAAATCCTCCTCGCCGACCAAGGCGAGCGTCGGCACGCCAATCGCCGCCAGTCCGAGCCGCGAGTCGGGCCGCGTCATGATCGCGCGCTGCTGCCGGATAAAACCGTCCACACCGACCTCTTCCGCCATCCGCCTGACGAACAACCGCAGGGCCTCGTCGGCAAGGCGCGCCGGCGCGACCAAGCGCTGCCAGAGCAAGGTCGTGACATTGTCGAAGGCCCCCTTCTGCGCCAGGGCGATCATCTGTTCGCGCGGTGTGTTCGTCTCCGGCGTCGCCGGCTTGGCGCTGGTGTCGAGAAGCGCCAATCGCGTGACGCGCCCCGGCGCCTGCCGCATCACTTCGAAAGCGATATAGCCGCCCATGGACAGGCCGCAGAGCGCGAAGCGCGGCGGGGCCGCAGCGAGCAGCCGTCGCGCGATGGCGTCGAGAGTTTCGTCGCGCGCGTGCTCGGCGACGAGGATCGGCCTGCCCCCAGTGGCCAGAGCCGGCCATTGCGGCGCATAGAGGGAGGCGTCGCAGCTCAACCCCGGGATCAGAACAAGCGGTTCCTGCATGGCGTCGATCATATCCGTGATGGCCTCGTTCCAAATTCAAAGCGCGATGCCGTTCGAAAGCCATGCCCCAGTTTTCGACATCACTCTCTAGTTTATTGACTTCGCCGCGCTTTTTCTGCATTGCACGGAAGTCCGAAGGCGCGCTGGAAAGAGATGTCGCGCCACCGTCGCGGTTGATAGGTCATCCCGCCTCGAGTAACCGACCCTGAAGAAGCGCAACAATCGATGTCATTTGCCGAACTCGGCCTGAGTGAAAAGGTTCTGACTGCGGTCACGACTGCAGGCTACACCACGCCGACCCCGATCCAAGCCCAGGCCATCCCCCACGTTCTCGCCCGCCGCGACGTTCTCGGCATCGCCCAGACCGGTACAGGCAAGACGGCAGCCTTCACCCTGCCCATGCTGACCATTCTGGAAAACGGCCGCGCCCGGGCCCGGATGCCGCGTACCCTGATCCTGGAACCGACACGCGAGCTCGCCGCCCAGGTCGAGGAGAACTTCTCCCGCTACGGCGTCAACCAGAAGCTCTCCGTCGCGCTGCTGATCGGCGGTGTCTCCTTCGGCGACCAGGACGCCAAGATCACCCGCGGCGTTGACGTGCTGATCGCGACGCCCGGCCGCCTGCTCGACCACGTCGAGCGCGGCAAGCTGCTACTCACCGGTGTCGAGCTCCTCGTCATCGACGAGGCCGACCGCATGCTCGACATGGGATTCATCCCCGACATCGAGCGGGTGTGTAAGCTTGTGCCCTTCACGCGGCAGACCTTGTTCTTCACCGCGACGATGCCGCCCGAGATCACGCGCATCAGCGAGCAGTTCCTGCACAATCCGGTGCGCATCGAGGCCTCGCGCCCGGCAACCGCGGCGACCACGATCACGCAGCGCCTGATCGCCTCTAACGGGCAGGATTTCGAGAAGCGCGAGACATTGCGCAAGCTGATCAAGGAAGCCAAGGATCTGCAGAACGCGATCGTGTTCTGCAACCGCAAGCGCGATGTAGCAACGCTGCATAAGTCCTTGCAGAAGCACGGTTTCCCGGCCGTCTCACTTCATGGCGACATGGACCAGTACGCCCGCATGGCGGCGCTGGAATCCTTCCGCACCGGCGAGAACCCGATCCTGGTCGCCAGCGACGTCGCCGCCCGCGGGCTCGACATCCCCGCGGTCAGCCATGTCTTCAACTATGATGTGCCGACCCATGCCGAGGATTACGTCCACCGCATCGGCCGCACCGGCCGCGCCGGCCGCGAGGGTGCCTCTTTCACCATCGTGACGCGCCATGACGAGAAGCTCGTCACGGCGATCGAGAAGCTGATGGGCCAGCCCATCGCCTGGGAAGGCGGCGGCGTCGATACATTGCCGCCCGGCGCTCCGCGCGAGGAGCGCCATGGCGGTCGCGGCGGACGTGGAGAGGATCGCCGTCCGGCGCGTGGCGGTGGCCGTGGTCGCCCCGAGCGCGGCCCTCGCGCCGAGCCCGAGACGACACCGCGCCCGATCCGGGTGGAACGCCCCGCCTCCGATGACGAAGCCGCGCCGCGCCGCCGTCGCCCCGAGGCGGACGGGCCGACGAAGACCAAGATCCGTGGCGAGAGCCCCGCTCCTCAGGCCGCCAAGCCGGAGCGGGCGCCGGAACCTCGTTCAGCCAAGCCGGAGCGCGGCCCCGAGCCTCGCGCCGCCAGGCCTGAGCGCGCTGCTGAGCCGCGTCGGCGCGACGATGATGATGGTCCCAAGGTCAAGGGGCTCGGCGATCATGTGCCGGCCTTCCTGATGCGTCCCGTCAAGGTCGGCTGAATCCCAGAGTCCATAACAGCCTCTAATAAGATCTGACCTTAGGGCATAACCTGGCATTAACTCAGAGGCGTCATGTTTCCCGAATGGCTGCTGTTAGCGCAGCGGCCATGAACGGGCGCATGCCGCCGTTGAGACGGACAGGATGTCCCGCTTCGATGTGCAATCGAGGCTGTCATGGTCGAAAGCCATGAACCGGCTTCATGTCCGGGCTATCGGCAATGAGCGACCACGCGCAGATTTCCGCTCAATCCTGTGATCTGGCCGATCAGGTCGTCGCGGCGATGCGCGAACACGGTTCCCCGGGTTATCCGCGCGCTTTCGAGGTCTGGTACGCCCATCTCAGCGGCGAGATGCCGGCCGTGAGCATGGCGATGAACGCGATCCTCGCCGGCAGCGAGGGCAAGGTCGGTGTCGCCGACATCGACAATCTCTATGAGCGCTTCATCGGCAATGACCGGCTTGCCAAGCAGGCCGAGCGCACGAGCCTCCAAGTGCTGGGCGAGATCGACGGGCTGATGTCGCTGGTCGACAAGACGCTTGTGTCCAGCGAGCGCTATCATGGCCGCCTCTCGGCCATGTCGGAGGACGTGCCGCCGCCGGCCGACCGGCTGAGGCTGCGCGAATGGGTCGAGGCGCTGGTGCTGTCGACGCGCGAGGAGGTCTCCCGCAAGACCCAGCTCGAAGCCCAGCTCCGCAACAGCTCCAACGAGATCCGCAATCTCCGTGAGGCGCTGGAGATGACCCGCGCCGAGGCTCTGACCGATCCGCTGACCGGCCTCGCCAACCGCCGCCATTTTGAGGAAATGCTGCAGAAATCGATCGATCAGGCGACTTTGCGCCGCGAGCCCTTCGCGCTGGTCATGGCCGATATCGACTACTTCAAGAAGTTCAACGACGCCCATGGCCATCTCACCGGCGACCAGGTGCTGCGCCTCGTTGCCCGCACCATGAGGGACAAATTCAAGGAAAAGGCGGTGATCACCCGCTTCGGCGGCGAGGAATTCGCGATCATCCTGCCGGAGGCCGACCTCGTCGCCGGCAAGTTCGGCGCCGAGACCGTGCGCCAGGCCCTGCTGACGCGCGAACTCGTAAAGCGCTCGACCAACGAGAATCTCGGCCGCATCACCATCTCGCTCGGCGTCGCAGGCTATCGTCGCGGCGATACCGCCGGTTCGCTCGTCGACCGCGCCGACCAGGCCCTGATGCAAGCCAAGCGCGACGGCCGCAACCGCACCGTCACCGAAGAGGCGCTCGAAGCCTTGAGCCGCGTAGCTTGAGGCGAGACGCCTTTTGCCGCGCCGCCTCGCGCGCGAGATCCGTCCAGATTCTCAACGTATCCAAGTCATCCAGCGCGGCATCCGGCAGGCTCCAATAGCCGAGCGCGCGCTCACGGCTGCGCGCTTCATAGGTAAAAGGCCGGCAGCCAGCGGCAACGAAGCGCTCCAGCGTCGCAGGAGAGATCTTGAGATAGATGTCACCCTTGAAGACCAGGGCGAAGATCGTCTCGCCGTCATAGACACCGAGACCGCCGAACAACCTGCGCACCCGCACCGGCAAGATATCTGCGAAGAGTTCGCGGATGCCTTCGGCATCCATCGCGGCGGGCTCAGTGCGCCGCGAGCGCGCTCTCGGCGCGGGGCTTGATCTCGACCGATTCGCCGCAGCCGCAGGCCGAGACCTGGTTCGGGTTGTTGAATACGAAGGTCGAGGAGAAGCGGTCGGTCTTGAAGTCGAGCTCGGTGCCGAGCAGGAACAGCACGGCCTTGGCGTCGACGATCACGGTCGCGTCCTTCTCGGAAACGACTTCGTCGCCCTTGGCCGTCTCGCGCGCCACCTCGAAGGTGTATTCCATGCCGGCGCAGCCGCCCTTCTTGACGCCGACCCGCAGGCCGAGCGCCGGAGCGTCGGGATTGTCGAGCGCCGACTGCGCCATGATCTCGCGGATGCGCGAGGCGGCCGCGTCGGTCAGGGAGACCACCTTCAGGCCTGGAATCGAAAACATCAGAGTGTCCCTCCTCGATCGGGTTAAAGGCCCGATGAAGCAAGATTGCAGTCCACAACATAAGGATTGGTGAGCACAACGTCGAGATGCCGGAGTGCACGGCCGTCCTTTCACTGCGCGCATTGCGTGAAGCGCCCGCTCATGCACTGTGGCCGCCTCGAAGAAGGGACGAAGACGACAGACGATGACCTACCGCACGCACCGCCCCGAAGCGCTCCGCGCCCTCATCCGCGACATGGTCACCAAGGCCGGCTGGACGGAAGCCGAGGCGCGGGAGACCGCCGACCATCTCGTCCTGGCCAATCTGAGCGGCCATGACAGCCATGGCGTCGGGATGATCCCGCTCTATTTCCAGTCGCTGGCCGACGGCAATCTGAAGCCGCAATCCAGGCCCCAAGCCCGGCTCGACGCTGCTCCCTTCCTGATCGTCGATGCGCAGGTCGCGCTCGGCCAGCCCGCTGCCCGCAACGCAGTCGAGCAGGCTGGCGCAATGGCGAAGGCCGGCGGTGTCGCGATCCTGAACCTGCTCGATTCCCACCATATCGGCCGCATCGGCCATTATGCGGAAGTTGCTGCCGAAGCCGGGCTGATCTCACTATTCTGGGTCAATGTCGCCGGACGCGCACCGATCGTCGCCCCTTTCGCCGCCAAGGAAGCGCGCTTCGGCACCAACCCGCACGCGATCGGCATTCCGGTGCCGGAGGGCGATCCGATCATCCTCGATTTCGCCACCAGCCGCATGGCCCATGGCAAGGCCCGCGTCGCGCTGAACAAGGGCGTTCCGGTGCCGCCGGGCTACATCATCGACGGCGAGGGCCGGCCGACCACCGACCCCAAGCACGTCTTCCAGCACGCCATCCCGGACCTGCCGCTGGGCGCGCTCCTACCCTTCGGCGACCATAAGGGGGCAGGCCTCTCACTGATCGCGGAACTGCTCTCGGCCGGGCTGATGGGCGCCGCCCGCATCGACGAGAAGCCGCAGAAGAGCTGGATCATCAATTCGCTCTTCGGCGTGCTGATCGACCCTGCCCGGCTGGAGCCCGACGCCTCGCTCCGCAAGAGCCGGATCGAGAGCTATCTTGCCTTCGTGCGCGCCGCCAAACCGCAGGACGAGGCCAATCCCGTCCTGGCGCCGGGCGACAAGGAGCGCGCGACGCGGGTCGAACGGGCCACGGCCGGCATTCCGCTCGACGACGAGACCTGGTCGCAGATCGGTGCGGCGGCGAAGCGCTTCGGCATCGACGCCGAGAGCTACTGAACAGGGCAGCGACGATGACGCTCGCTGAATACGACGCCTTCTGCGCCACCCTCCCCGCCACGAGCCATGTCGTGCAATGGGGCGATGCCCATGTCTGGAAGGTCGGCGGCCAAGTCGGCGGCAAAGTCTTTGCCATCGCCAGGGAGAGCGCGGACGAGGCCTTCGCGGTGACCTTCAAATGCTCCTGGGCGAGCTACGACATCCTGAAGGAGCAGCCGGGCCTGCGCCCTGCCCCCTACCTCGCCTCACGCGGCATGAGCTGGATCCAGCGTCAAACCGATGAGGGCATGCCCGATGAGGTCTTGCTGGACTATCTGCGCGAGAGCCACCGGTTGATCGCCGCCAAGCTGAGCAAACGCGTCCGCGCGGAACTCGGCCTCGAGGCTTGAAACGCGCGGTATCCCGCCGCGATTTCGGACCAGACGAGACTCCTTAGAGCAGCGCCTCGCCGCGCAGCACCGGCACGCAGGAACCGCCGACCGTGGCGCGGATGCCGTCGGGCGCGCGCCAGGCCTTGAGCTTGAGCAGGCTCGGCCGCCCCATCTCGACGCCCTGCGTCAGCGTGAACTCTGCCGTCTCGCCGCCCTGAAGGGATAGCAGGAGCGCAGCCGTCGTGGCGCTGGCGCTGCCGGTTGCGGGATCCTCCCAGGTGCCGCCGAGCGGCGCGAACATCCGCGCCCGGATCGTGGCGCCGTCGCGGGCATAGATGAACAGCGCGAGCCGGCCCTCGAGCGCGGGCGTCGCGTCACGCAGGGCCCGGAAGGCCGCGATGTCCGGCAGCGCCTTCGACAATGCATCCGCGGCGACCTCGGCAAGGACGAAATGCACACCGACCGAAGCGCGGACCGGACGATGGTTGGCGACCACGATGTCGGAGGGCTGGAGACCGGCGCAGGCCGCGATCCCCTCGACCAGCAACTCTATTCCCGTGGAGAGAGCCTGGGGCGCGGCGATGGTGGCGCCCTGAACCTCGCCTTGCGCGTTGCTGGCGACCCTGACCTCGACCAGCCCGGCCAACTCCTCAAAGCGCAGCACACTGTCGCGATCCCGCCCATGGCGGGCCAGGACGAAGGCAGTGCCGACATTGGGATGTCCGGCGAAGGGCATCTCGTGACTGCGCGTAAAAATGCGCACGCGGGCGTCGTTGGCGGCATCGCTCGGCGGCAGGACGAAGGTCGTCTCGCTGTAGTTCATCTCCGCCGCAAGCGACTGCATCTCAGCATCCGAGAGACCGCGCGCATCGGTGAAGACGGCAAGCTGGTTTCCGCCGAAACGGGTCTCGGTGAAGACGTCGACGGTCTCATAGGCATATTTGCGCATGGCTGGCTCCGGCGGGCGGCATCACGCCCCGGCTTCAGATGCCACCGTTTCGCGGCTCGCAGAAATGAACAAAGCGAATGCGATCGATCAGAGCAGGAAATGGAGCCCAAAACCGAGAATGATGAAGCCGGCCGCGACGACCTGCGCCACGAAAAGCGGCTTCAACCGAAAGGCTTGTTCCGCATGCAAGCCGGCGCGCTCCGCGCGGGACATACGTTCGCGCGCCTTGAACTGCGCGGCAAGGCCGCTGCTCGCCCCGTCGCGTTCCAGGTCCATGCGCACCGCGATGAAGCCGATGACGAGGCCGAGGATGCCGAGACCGAAGAAACCGACCAGCCGCAAGGCGCCATAGGTCACGCCAAGCAGCAGCGCCGCCAGGATCGGAAAAGCGACGTAATCCCACTTCGTCATGCGCATGATGCCATCATGCATGCGCAGCGGGAGAGCGTCCAGCTCACCACATATCGAGTGCTACTCTCGCCTCGTCGGACATGCGCGACTGGTCCCAAGGCGGATCGAAGGTCATGTTGACGGTCACGCCCGAGACGCCCGGCACGGTGCTGACAGCGTTCTCCACCCAGCCCGGCATCTCGCCGGCGACGGGACAGCCCGGCGCGGTCAGTGTCATGTCGATCGCGACCTGGCGATCATCAGCGATGTCGACGCGATAGATCAGGCCGAGTTCGTAGATGTCGGACGGGATTTCGGGATCGTAGACCGTCTTCAGCGCGGCGACGATGTCGTCGGTGAGCCGATCGATCTCCTCGGGCGGCAGGCTGGAGCTCGCGCCCATGGTCGGCGCATTCGGCTTCAGTTCCTCGGCAGTATCGGTCATCGCTCATTCCAGTTCAGGCGATCAGCCGTCACGCAAACAGCGTTTCGGCCTTCCGCAGGGCTTCGACCAGTTTATCGACTTCCTCGAGCGTGTTGTAGAGCCCGAATGAAGCGCGGCAGGTCGATGTCACTCCATATCGGGCCAGAAGCGGCATGGCGCAATGGGTGCCGGCCCGAACCGCGACGCCGGCCCGGTCGATCACGGTCGCGACATCATGGGCATGGGCGCCCTTCATCTCGAAGGCGATGATGGCGCCCTTCTGCCGGGCCTTGCCGAATATGCGGATCGAGTTCATCTCGCCGAGCCGCTTCATGGCGTAGTCGTTGAGGCTCGCCTCATGCGCCGCGATGTTCTCACGGCCGAGCGCCATCATGTAGTCGAGCGCCGCGCCCAGACCGACCGCCTCGATGATCGCCGGCGTGCCGGATTCGAAGCGGTGCGGCGGGTCGTTATAGGTGATCGCGTCCTCGCTGACGGTGACGATCATCTCGCCGCCGCCTTCATAGGGCGGCAGCTTTTCCAGCCATTCACGCTTGCCCCAGAGCACGCCGGAGCCGGTCGGCCCATAGGTCTTGTGCCCGGTGAAGCAGTAGAAATCGCAGCCCAGCGCCTGCACGTCGACAGGCAGATGCACCGCACCCTGGCTGCCGTCGACGACCAGCGGGATCTTGTAGGCCCGGCAGATCGCCGCGACCTCCGCGATCGGCACGATCGTGCCGATCGCGTTCGAGATATGCGTCAGCGAGACCACCTTGGTGCGCGGCGTGATCAGCTTCTCGAACTCCTCGACGAGGAAATTGCCGTCCTCGTCGACCGGAGCCCATTTGATCACCGCGCCTTGCCGCTCGCGCCAATAGTGCCAGGGCACGATATTGGAGTGGTGCTCCAGGATCGAGAGGATGATCTCGTCACCCTCCTGGATCTTCAGATAGCGCCCGAGCGAGGATGCGACCGTGTTCAGCGAGCCTGTCGAGGAGCGCGTGAAGACGATCTCCTCCAGATGCGCCGCGTTGAGGAAGCGCCGGACGCTCTCGCGGGCCGCCTCATAGGCTTCGGTCGAGGCGTTGGCGAGGTAGTGCAGGCCGCGATGGACATTGGCGTAGTCCTCGCGCATCAGCTTCGTCATCGCCTCGATCACGACCTCGGGCTTCTGCGCAGAGGCCGCATTGTCGAGATAGACCAATGGCTTGCCGTAGACTTCTCGCGACAGGATGGTGAAATCCTTGCGGACCGCCTCGACGTCGTAAGGTTTCGCCATCGCGTTCATGTCACGCCTTTCCCGGCTCGCGCGGCTTGTCGACAAGGGCGCCGGCATGGCCCCAGTTCTCGCGCTCGATCTCCTGGATCACGATATGCGTGTTCGCGGGATTCTTGCCGAGCACGCGCACCAGCGTGTCGGTGAACTCCTTGACGATCTCCGCCTTCTGCTCGCGGGTCGCGCCCTTGGTGATCTGGAGATTGATGTAGGGCATCAGACCGCGCTCACCACCGAGGAGGCTTCGCGCAGGGAAAGCCAGGCTTCGATCTCGGCCATGACGAAGGCGCGCAGATCCTCGTCAGTCACGAACTCGACCGCCTCACCGGCGAAAGCCTGCAGCACCAGGGCTTCGGCCTGCGGCCGCGGCAGGCCGCGCGCCATCAGGTAGAAGAGTTGCTCGCCATCCATCTGCGCGACGGTCGCGCCATGGCCGCAGACCACGTCGTCGGCGAAGATTTCGAGCTCCGGCTTGTTGAACATCGAGGCGCCGTCGTTCAGCAGCAGCGTGTTGCTCTTCATGCCGCCATCGGTCTTCTGCGCATGGGGGCGCACGATGACCTTGCCCTGGAAAACACCGGTGGCCTCGCCGCCGATGATGTTCTTGAACAGCTCGCGGCTGACACCGTGAGGCACCGCATGGTCCATCACCAAAGTGACGTCGGAATGCTCGGCTCCGCCAAGCAGATTAACGCCCCGCAGGCCGATCTCGCTGTGTTCGCCGGCATATTTCACGAAATATTGCTGGCGCAGCGTGGCCGCCTTGCAGACCAGCGCAAAGCTCTCGAACTTGGCGTGAGCGCCGACTGTCGCGAGCAGGCTCTGCACCTGCACGGTCTCCGGAACCTGGCGCGTGACGAGGCGCAGATGCTGCACATCGCTCTCGTCACCGGTCTCGAAAACGATCGCGCCGTTGATCTGGGACGCCTTGGGCCCAGTGCTTTCGCTGACTTCGATGATCGTCGCCTTGACACCCTTGGCCGCGAGCACGACCGAGCGGTGGAAGATCGCAGTCTCCTCCTCGCCTGAAGCCAGCGAGACGATAGCGATCGGCTGATCGAGCTCGACACCTTCCGCAATCTCGATAAAGACGCCGTCGCGCATCAGCGCGGTATTGAGCATCAGGCCGGTATCGCTATCGGCGATGCTCGGCCCCGACAGGACGCGGGCCAGGTCCTCGCGGGCCGAGACCAGCGCCTCGGTCAGCGGCTGAACGCTCACGCCTTCGGGCAGGCCTTCAAGCGTCGAGAACTCGGGCGCGAAAGCGCCATCGACCAGCACGAGCCGGACGCCGTCGAATGGCAGCGCCGCGAGCCGGGCGGTGATCGCCGGCGTGACACTGGCAGCGGTCGCCAGCGGCTTCGCCTCGCGCAGCAGACCGCGCAGATCGGTATAGCGCCAGGATTCGAGCCGGCGATGCGGCAGGCCCTTGGCCTCGAAGCCGGCGAAGGCATCCTCGCGCAGCTTGCGCACGGGCAGTGTGCCGGGCAATTCGGCCTTCACATTGGCGAATTGCTGCGACAGGGCCTGCTCGGCCGCCGTCTTCAGCGGGGTGACTATGGCCATCACGCCGCCTCCGCATAGGCCGCATAGCCGCTCTTCTCGAGCTCCAGCGCCAGTTCCTTGCCGCCGGTCTTCACAATGCGACCCTTTGACATGACGTGCACCGTGTCGGGCACGATATGCTCGAGCAGGCGCTGATAATGGGTGATGACGAGGAAGCCGCGGCTCTTGTCGCGGAGCGCGTTCACACCCTCGGCGACGATGCGCAGCGCGTCGATGTCGAGGCCGGAATCGGTTTCGTCGAGGATGCACATCGAGGGCGAGAGCAGCGCCATCTGCAGGATTTCCATGCGCTTCTTCTCGCCGCCGGAGAAACCGACATTGAGCGGCCGGCGCAGCATGGCCTTGTCGATGCTGAGCGCATCGGCTGCGCTGTTCACGCGCTTGATGAAGTCGGGCGTCAGCAATTCGGCCTCGCCGCGCGCCTTGCGCTGCGCGTTCATCGCAGCCTTCAGGAACGTCATGGTGGCGACACCGGGGATCTCCAGCGGGTACTGGAAGGCGAGGAAGATGCCGGCGGCGGCGCGCGCATCGGCCTCCATCTCCAGCACGTTCTCGCCGTTCAGCAGGATCTCGCCGTCGAGGACCTCATAGTCCTCCTTGCCGGCGATGACATAGGAGAGCGTCGATTTGCCGGAGCCGTTGGGGCCCATGATCGCGGCGACCTCGCCGTCATTGACGGTGAGGTTGAGGCCATTGAGGATCTGCTTGTCTTCGTCAGCGATCTTGACGACGAGATTGCGAATTTCGAGCATTGTTTCGTTCCTGTGTCATCCCGTGCGCGGTGCAGCGCGAAGCGATGCGCCGCAGACACGGGACCGTTTTGTCCAGTGATAGTCCTGCAGGCGGTCCCGCATCTGCGAAGCGGCACTGGGCGCCGCATCGCGTGCGGGATGACCGCCCTTATCCAACGGAGCCTTCCAGCGAGATCGTGATCAGCTTTTGCGCCTCGACGGCGAACTCCATCGGGAGTTGCTGCAGCACCTCCTTGACGAAGCCGTTGACGATCAGCGCCACCGCATCCTCCGCCGAGAGGCCGCGCTGCTGGCAATAGAACAGCTGGTCCTCGCCGATCTTGGAGGTCGTCGCCTCATGCTCGAAGATCGCGGTCGCGGTCTTGGCCTCGATATAGGGGATGGTGTGCGCGCCGCACTGGTCGCCGATCAGCAGCGAATCGCAATTGGTGAAGTTGCGCGCGCCCGTCGCCTTGCGGTGGGCCGAGACCATGCCGCGATAGGTCGAGTCGGATTTGCCCGCCGCGATGCCCTTGGCGATGATCTTCGAGGTCGTGTTCTTGCCAAGATGGATCATCTTGGTGCCGCTATCGACCTGCTGCGCGCCATTCGACACCGCGATCGAGTAGAACTCGCCGCGCGAGCCGTCGCCGCGCAGGATGCAGGATGGGTACTTCCAGGTGATCGCCGAACCGGTCTCGACCTGCGTCCAGGAGATCTTCGAGTTCTTGCCCCGGCAGTCGCCGCGCTTGGTGACGAAGTTGTAGATGCCGCCCTTGCCCTCGGCATCGCCGGGATACCAGTTCTGCACGGTCGAGTATTTGATCTCGGCATCGTCGAGCGCGATCAATTCGACCACGGCGGCGTGAAGCTGGTTCTCGTCGCGCTTGGGCGCGGTGCAGCCTTCGAGATAGCTCACATAGGAGCCCTCATCGGCAATGATCAGCGTGCGCTCGAACTGGCCGGTGTTCTGTTCGTTGATCCGGAAATAGGTCGACAATTCCATCGGGCAGCGCACGCCCTTGGGGATGTAGACGAAGGAGCCGTCGGTGAAGACGGCGCAGTTGAGCGTCGCGAAATAGTTGTCGGTCACCGGCACGACGGTGGCGAGGTATTTCCGCACCAGCTCGGGATGTTCCTGGATCGCGTCCGAGATCGAGCAGAAGATCACGCCGGCCTCGGCCAGCTCCTTCTTGAAGGTGGTGACGACCGAAATCGAGTCGAACACCGCATCGACCGCGACCCGGTTTTCCGGCGCAACCCCGGCCAGAATCTCCTGCTCACGCAGCGGGATGCCGAGTTTCTTGTAGGTCTCCAGGATCGCCGGATCGACCTCATCGAGCGATTTCGGATCGGCGCCCTTCTTCGGCGCGGCGTAGTAGTAGATGTCCTGATAGTCGATCGGCGGGTACTGCACGCGCGACCAGGCCGGCTCGGTCATGGTCTTCCAGCGGCGGAAGGCGTCGAGCCGCCATTCCAGCATCCATTCCGGCTCGTTCTTGCGCGCCGAGATGTAGCGCACCGTGTCTTCGGTCAGGCCCTTGGCGGGCTTGTCGACCTCGATCTCGGTGACGAAACCGTATTTGTATTCGGTCACGTCGATCGACTTGACCTGATCAATGGTCTCTTGGACCGCTGCCATTGCCTACTCTCCAGTCGCGGGTTCAAGGCCCGCCGGTTTGGTCATCTATCGGAACATTCAGGCGGCCGCCTGAATCTCCCGGCCCTTGGTCGCGGCCAGTGCCTTCGCATAGGCCGCCAAAAATTGATCGATCTCTGCCTCGCAGGTGGTCCATCCGAGGCTCGCCCGCAAGGCCCCTGCGCTCATGGCAGGGTCGACGCCCATGGCGTCCAGCACATGCGAGCGCTTGACCTTGCCCGACGAGCAGGCCGAGCCGGAAGACAACGCGACGCCATTCAGGTCGAGCATGATCAGCGCCGTCTCCGCCCGAGTTCCCGGCGTGGCGAAGGCGCTGGTGTTGGGCAGGCGCGGCGCGGCGCGGCCGAAAATCACGGTATCGGGCGCGAGAGCCTGAAGCCCGGCCTCCAGCCTGTCGCGCAAGGCGGAAAGCCGATCAGCCTCCGCCTCGATGGCCTTGGCTGCAATCTCCGCCGCCATCCCGAAGCCGACAATGCCGACCACATTTTCGGTGCCGGCGCGCCAGCCGCGCTCTTGCCCGCCACCACGCATGGGCTTGTCGGCAAGCTCCAGCGCCCCGGTGCGGAAGACGAGCGCGCCGACGCCCTTCGGCCCGCCCAGCTTATGGGCGGACAGCGTCAGAACATCGACGCCCAACCTATTGATATCTATGGCGATCTTGCCGGCGGCCTGGACCGCGTCGCAATGCGTCAGCGCCCGGAAACTCCTGGCGAGGGCAGCAATCTCGGCAATTGGCTGGACCACGCCGGTCTCATTATTGGCAAGATGCAGCGAAACCAGCGCGCGCGCGCCTGGCTGCTCCGCGGCAAACCGCTCTAGCCGTCCCGCGAGCCAATCCTTGTCGGCCAGCCCGTCCGCATCGACCGGGATCGCCTCGGCCGCACCGACCGGGAACCGATGCCCGTCGCGAATGCAGGCATGCTCGGTTGCGCCATGGAGCAGCAGCGAAGCCGGCGTCCTCACGCAGTCGCGCCCGCCGCTGCAATCCATCAATCCAGGCGACAGCACGGTCGCATTGGCTTCGGTGCCACCGCTGGTGAAGACGACATTGGCGGCCTTCGCCCCGACGAGCACGGCAACCTGCGCCCGCGCCTGCTCGATCGCGGCACGGGCTGCCCTGCCCTCATTGTGAACCGAGGATGGGTTCCCAGGCAGCATCAGCGCGCACGCCATCGCCTGCGCCACGTCCGGCCGCACCGGCGTGGTCGCATTGTGGTCGAGATAGGCGCGGGTCGCTCCCGTCACGATCTCACTGGCTCCGATCCTGCCTCGCGGAAGACGGTCGGCACGAAATGCTTGAAATTGCACCCATGCGCCGTGCTATAGCCGCCCGTCCGAACCGGCCGTGGCTGGGACGACGGCTGCGCCGAAATGATGCGCTACCCGTCGGTTCCCGTATTGTTCACGGCTGTTAGAACTATTCTAAGCGCTTGATGTAGGGCGCGAGCGGCGGGGTCGTCAAGGGCGACCGGGCATTTTCGGCGGCATTTGCGCGCTGTTTTGCCCGGCGCGCGCGGCCTTGGCCCAACAAAAGGCGAGACGACAATGCCAGAGGTGATTTTCAACGGACCGGCCGGCCGGATCGAGGGCCGTTACCAGCCCGCCAAGAAGCGCGGCGCGCCGCTCGCGATCATCCTGCATCCGCACCCGCAGTTCGGCGGGACGATGAACAACCAGATCGTCTACAACCTGTTCTACACCTTCGTGAACCGGGGCTTTTCGGCGCTGCGATTCAATTTCCGCGGCGTCGGCCGCAGCCAGGGGCATTTCGACCACGGTGCCGGCGAGCTCTCGGACGCGGCCGCGGCGCTCGACTGGATGCAGGCGCTCAACCCCGAGGCCAAGAGCTGCTGGATCACCGGCGTCTCCTTCGGCGCCTGGATCGGCATGCAGCTCCTGATGCGCCGCCCCGAAATCGAGGGCTTCATGTCGATCGCGGCGATGGCCAACCGCTATGACTTCTCCTTCCTGGCGCCTTGCCCCTCCTCTGGCCTGTTCGTGCACGGCTCGGAAGACCGCGTCGCGCCGGTGAAGGAGGTCATGGCGGTGATCGAGAAGGTGAAGACCCAGAAGGGCATCCTGATCGAACATGCGGTGGTCGAGGGCGCCAACCATTTCTTCGACGGCCGTGTCGACCAGCTGATGGAGCAGGTCAGCGCCTATCTCGACCGCAATGTCGGCCCCGAGATCCCCAAGGAAGAGCGCGAGGCTCAGGAGCAGGAGTAGTCCTCAGCTCCGACCGCCCCTCGCCATCATGCTCGCCCTTGTGGCGAGCATCCATGTCTTGAATACCGCTCTCGACGAGTGAAGACGTGGATGGTCAGGACAAGCCCGACCATGACGGGCGGCCCCGATCGGGCCATGATGGCTCGCCTGCCGCGCGATGGTTGCGAGCCATGCCAAACGAACCAGCCAGCCGATTGATCATGCCATGACCAGCTTCAAATCAGACCTTCTCCATGTCCTCTCCGAGCGTGGCTACGTCCACCAGATCTCGGATCCCGAGGGCCTGGACGCTGCTGCGCTCAAAGGGCCAATCAGCGCCTATATCGGCTTCGACGCGACAGCGACCTCGCTTCACGCGGGCTCGCTGATCCAGATCATGATGCTGCACTGGATGCAGGCGACCGGCCACAAGCCGATCGCGCTGATGGGCGGCGGTACTTCGATGGTCGGCGATCCCTCCTTCAAGGAGGAGTCACGCAAGCTGCTGACGGTCGAGGACATCGAGCGCAACCTCACCGGTATCAAGCGCGTCTTCGCCAACTATCTCGATTTCGGCGGCGAATCCTCGTCGACGAACTCTGCGACGATGATGAACAACGCCGACTGGCTGCTCGGGCTGAACTATCTCGAATTCCTGCGCGACGTCGGCCGACACTTCTCGGTCAACCGCATGCTGTCCTTCGACAGCGTCAAGACACGGCTGGAGCGCGAGCAATCGCTGTCCTTCCTCGAATTCAACTACATGATCCTGCAGGCCTATGACTTCGTCGAGCTGAACAAGCGCACGGGCTGCATCCTGCAGATGGGCGGCTCCGACCAGTGGGGCAATATCGTCAACGGCATCGACCTCGGGCACCGCATGAGCAATGTCCAGCTCTATGCCCTGACCTCGCCGCTGCTGACGACATCGTCTGGCGGCAAGATGGGCAAGACGGCCTCGGGCGCCGTCTGGCTCAACGCCGAACTCATGGGCGCCTATGATTTCTGGCAGTTCTGGCGCAACACCGAGGACGCTGATGTCGAGCGTTTCCTGAAGCTCTACACCACGATGCCGATGGCCGAGATCGCCCGGCTTGCGGCGCTGGGCGGCGCCGAGATCAACGAGGCCAAGAAGATCCTCGCAACCGAGGTCACAGCCATGCTGCATGGCCGGGAGGCTGCCGAGGCGGCGTCCGAGACTGCGCGCAAGACCTTCGAGGATGGCGCGCTTGCAGACGATCTTCCCAGCGTCGCCGTGGCAAGGTCCGAGCTTGAGGCCGGTCTTGGCGTGCTGACCGCCTTCGTCAAAGCCGGCCTCGTGCCCTCGACCGGCGAGGCGCGGCGGCAGGTCAAGGCGGGCGGCCTTCGGGTCAATGACGCTGCCGTCACGGACGAGCGCGCAACGCTGACGCTCTCGGAGCTCTCGGGCGAAGGGGTGATCAAGCTGTCCTTCGGCAGGAAGAAGCACGTCCTGCTGCGGGCGCAGTAGAGCATTTTCGAGCGAAGTGGACACCGGTTCGCGTGAAGACAATGCGATAAAACAAGGAGGCAGAGCATTTCCGCGATTCGGAGAAACGCGGAAATGCTCGCAACATATCGGCCCAAAATGCGGGCTTTGGTTTCCGAAGAAGCCATCGCAACACTGGAAACGAGAACGCCGGAGCGGGTATTAGACCGCTCCGGCGTCGTGGCTTCAGCGCCCCGGCGCCGGGGCGACCTGCGGCTGCTGGATCGGCGAGCCGCCGAGCGGATCGACGAAGCGGCGCAGGATGCCGGGTGCGAGCGCCGAGAGCGGATTGATCGTCATGGTCGGAGCGCTTGCGGCGCCCGATATCCGGAAGTTCACGGCGAACAACCCGCCATACTGACTGCCACCCCCGAGCAATGCGCCAACGACCGGCACCTGGGCGAAGGCGTTGTTGAGGGCGTAGCCCGGCACGAAAGTGCCGCCAATATCGACCCGATCCCGGCCATAATCGACATTGCCCTGCAAGGTGAAGCCGAGCTGCTGTCCCCAGATCACCATGTCGGACACATCGAACCGGCTGGCTGAGCGGCTGAAGACGGCCCTGAGCTTGGTGAAAGCGACTTCGCTGACGTCAATCCGCAGCGGCGCCGGCGCCGGCCCCGCGCCACCGGTTCGATCCCCAGCCGGCGCCGCTCCCGGCTGCTCGCCGACGACCCGGCGCAAAGCCGGCTCGTCACGCACGACGAAGTCGCGGAACAGCAATTCGCCGCCCTGGCGCGTATCGCTCGGCCCCATGCTCAGGATGAGGTCGCCACCATAGGCGCGCCGGTAGAGATCGGCGAAGCGCAACAACGCGCCGCCATTCTCGGACTGGATGACGATTGCGCCCGGCGTATCGCCTTGTCGCCCCTGCTTGGCTGTGACTTCGGCCCGGCCGATCCGGCCCTGGAAGGCAAGCGCGCGCGTCTCGCCGCCGCGCTTCGACAGTTTGAGCGAAGCATTGCTGATTGCCTCGCTGTTGAAGCCGGTCAGGATCGGGACGTCGAGGTCGATATCGAGATCGCCGCCCTTGGCCGCATTCTTGTCGCCGCGCGCAGCTGGCCCCGACGCGCTCTGCAGGTCGCGGATGAAGGGGCGCACATCCGCCACAGCGCCGCGAATGACAAGCTTGGTCACATTGCCGTCGCGCTTGGCATCGACCTTGAGATTATCGCCCGGCGAGATCTTGAGCTGGGACAGCGTCGCGTTCTCGAAACCGTTCTGCTTATTCAGTTCGATCCGGCCCTTGATCAGGGCCGGCGCCGCGTCCAGCACGAAATCCTCAAGGTCGGGGCCATTGGCGTCGGCGACATAGCTGAAGCTCACACGCCCTGCCCGACCGGCCGCCTTGTTGAGGCCCGGAATGACACCGTCGAGCGTCGCCTTGGTCAGATCGATCTCGACGCGCGGTGGCGTATCGACGCCCTTGCCCAGCGCCTTCGCCACCTTGACCTGAACAGGGCCGCCGATGCCGCTCTCAGGCCCTAGCCCGCGCCTCTGGCGCGCGGCGCTGTCGAGCTGCATGGACAAGCTCGCCTCGCCCTTGCCGTGGCTGTCCTGGCGAACCTCGATCTGGCCGCGATCGCCACCGATGCGAGCCTCTCCCTTTATCAGCAAGCCGGCCTTGTCGAAGTTCCAGCTCAGATTGCCGCCTTCGAGCTTGTCGTTGCCGAGCATCACATCAGACGAAATATTGGACAGCGTGCCGACGCTCTGCACCACGACCTCGCTGGGCTTGGGGTCGTCGGCCAATGGCAAGTTGATGACGGTCTTGAGGTCGGTCATGCCCTTGATCGCGGCAGGGTCGAGCGGTCCCGATGAGAAATCCTTCAGGGCCGGGAAGGTGAACAGCGCCATCAGCGCCTCCATCGGCCCCGTCGAGCGGAACGCCACGCGCGCCGGCGCTCGCTGCATCCAGGTCTCGGCCATGCTAAAGCTGCCCTCGCTCAGCATGAGTTGCCTGCCGCTGCCCAGATCAGCCGCAGCCTTGGCGATCTGGAGCTGCACCGTTCGCCCTGTCGTCTTGCCTGAGACGACACCGTCGACCAGCGGCGGAAGCCCAGGCCCGGGCAAATAGCGCACCTGATTGGCCTCGATGACAACGCTAAGTGCGCCATCGGGCAAGCCAGCCCCCTGCAGGAAACGGGCGTGATCCTCGGCCGGCAAATCGAGTTCGACCGCGAGACTCCCGATCCGGCCAGCCGCGAATTGCCGCGACAACGCGGTATGGACATCGGGCGAGGTCCAGCGCGGCCACAGTGCCAGCACGGCTCGGACATCGGAATCTGTGGCCTTGATCGAGAAGCGTTGTGTCGGCGATTCGCCGGTCTTCTGTACCAGCCCCGTCATCTCGGCCGTGATCGCGGGCCCCTTCACCGACATGGCGTCGATCCGCACCTCGTTCGAGCGCGGATCGAGCAGCAGATTGGCCTTCAGGTTGTCGATGGCGACAGGCGGCTCCTGATCGACCCCAGGAATCTGGCCGGCAGCGTCCAGATCCAGCCTCCAGGCACCGTTCTCCTCGCGCAGCGTGCCGGCGCCCTTGAGCCGGGTCGCACCGGCATTCAGCTCGCCCATCGATATCTGGAGTACGGAGAAATCATTCTCGCTCGCGACCTCGATATGGGCCGATTCGACGGCGATCGGCGCCAACGGCCCGCCCGGAAACTGGATGGTGCCCGGCAGCACGTCGATCCGGGCCGTGATCGCCTTCTGGCCGTCCGGCTTCTGGGTCAGCGTCGCGCGGCCCTTCAGCGGCAGGCCCTCGATGGTAATCCCGCCGCTACCGAAGGCGAGCGCCACGACCTCGGCGGGCTCGAAACGGACGATGTCGATATCGGCGCGCTGCGTACCGTCGGCCTCGCTCGACAGATCGACCGCGAGCTCCTTCCAGCGCTGCCCGGTGCGGCCCTTCGCGCTCAGCCGCGTCGTCCGCTCGCCCGTGCGTGTCAGGCTGATCTCGACATCCTCGAAACCGGCGCGTTGGCGCCCATCAGGGTCGATCAGCGACAGGCGGGCGCCATGCATGCCCGCCGTCTGCAGCGCACCGAGCAGGCCTTGGCCCTGCGCCAGCGTCGCGACCGCTCCCATGATGCCGGTGAAGGCGTTCCACTGGCCCGTATCGGGCAGCGTCGAGGCCGGCTGCACTTCGGCGGGAGCCGAATCGGCATTGACAATCAGCGCCCCGTTCTTGTCGACGCCGAGGCGGACATTGACGCCGCGCAGATCGACCGAGACCAGTTTGATCTCCCCCAGCAACAGCGGAAGCGGCTCGTAGCCGAGCACGGCCTCGGGCGCGCGGATGACCGCGCCGCTGGTATGGCGAAACGTGACCTGCCTGACGCGCAGCTGCGAGTGGCCGTCGATGCGGCCGAGTTCCGCGGCCGCCGCCTCGACTGTCCAGCCCGCGCCCAGTCTCTCCTCGATCGCGCCGGCGATGCGCCCCTCGAGGCCCGATAGCGGGATCAAGCCCGTGACCAGAAGCGTCACGGCAGCGCCCGCCAGGGTCAGAACGGCGACGATGACTGCGACCGCGATCGTGACCAACCCGGCCTTCGCCCGCTTCTTCACAGCTGCGATGTCGCAGGCCTCCTGCGCGGCGGCAGTTGCCTCCGCCGGCGGGGTGCTCCCGTTCGCGTGCTGCTCTTGCAATGCCTGCGTCGTCCTGCGTTCGGGAAAGGCGTTTTCACGGGGGGTGGCCGTCAGCACTCGGACGTCAACGCCCGAATCCGGACGATGTTTCGGCGTCGCGCTCGAATCGGCATCGATACGAATAAAAACATACTAGCGGCTGCGCCTGCGCGCGCCATATTGAAGCCAGGTGGCGGAGCGCTGCTCTTGCAGACCGAAGGCGACGAAAGGAAGGCGAAACATGGCATTGAGGCAAGGCGACAAAGCCCCCGATTTCACGCTCGCGCGGGATGGCGGCGGCACGCTTTCGCTCGCTGGCCTCAAGGGACGAAAGATCGTCCTCTACGCCTATCCCAAAGACGACACACCGGGCTGCACCCTGGAGGCGATTGCGTTCAACGGCCTGCGCAAGGCCTTCGCTGACGCCGGCACGGAGATCGTCGGTATCTCGCCAGACCCGGTGAAGAGCCACGACAAGTTCAAAAAGAAGCACGGACTCGACTTCGCGCTCGCCGCCGACGAAACGCTGACCGCGCTGCAGGCCTATGGCATCTGGGTCGAGAAGAGCATGTATGGCCGCACCTATATGGGCGTCGAGCGCACGACCTTCCTGATCGACCAGGATGGCAAGATCGCCCGGATCTGGCCCAAGGTGAAGGTCGCCGGCCACGCCGACGAAGTCCTCGCCGCCGCCCAGGCGCTATGACACGGAACCGACAGGTGCGCCCTCGAAAAGCCAGGTAATTTGCGAAAGATTAACCTTAACTAACTCTAATGGCGGGATCGGCAGCGTAACATCCGGTCCCGCGTATGACACAGTTCTCCTCTGCCCCCGCCCTTCCGGTCGCCGGGCTCTTCACCCACAAGACCTACACGATGCGCCGCGCGACGGTGTTTGCCGGCCTTGCCTGGCTGACCGTCACCACGGCCTGCAGCGGCGCCGCCGGCTGGTACATTCTCAGCAAGGACGACCTGGCGGCGCGGTTGATCACGCGCGAAACCACGCGCCAATACGCCTATGAGGACCGCATCACCGTCCTGCGGGCGGATATCGACCGCCTGGCCAGCCGCGCGCTTCTCGACCAGGACGGCGTCGAGGCCCGCGTCGACGAGCTCGCGACCCGGCAGGCCGAAGTCGAATCGCGCCAGGCGCTCGTCACCGCGCTCGCCGACACGCTCCAGACCGGCGGCATCACCTCAAGCATCAAGGCCCCGCTGCGGCCCCGGATACTCAAGACGGAGGAGCCGATTCGTGCCTCGGGAATCACCAGCTTCGCGCCGATCATGCCGGCCAAGCCGATGCCGGCGCCAGACACCCCGAGCCTGCGCGGCGCCGAGACCGGCAAGGTGGACACCAACAAGACCGATGCCGGCAAGGCTGCTCCCTGGTTGTCGGGAGCCGGTGAACCCGAGCCCCAGCCCCCTGCCCAGCGGGTTGCGGCGGCGCTGACACGGCTGGACCGCGCCATCGCGACAACGGCAGGCGCGCAGCTTGCCGCGCTGAAGGACATGGATGAGAGCCTGGCCGATTCGCAGAAGCGCATGCACGGCGCGCTCGCTGAAATCGGCATCGACACCGACAAGATGAACCCGGTCGGCCCCGTGGCCGGTGGCACCGGCGGCCCCTTCGTGCCCTTCAAGATCGACCCGTCCAAGGGGCCGTTCGAGGCGACGCTGGATGCGCTGCAGCCGCGTATCGCCGCGGTTTTCCGCTTGCGCGGCCTCACCGAACAATTGCCGCTCGCTCGGCCCATGGCCGGCGATGCCGATTTCACCTCGAATTACGGCTATCGCGTCGACCCTTTCACGCGTAGCCCGGCGATGCATACCGGCGTCGATTTCCGCGCCGAGGCTGGTTCGCCGATCCGCGCCACCGCACCGGGCAAGGTCATTGTCGCCGAATATAATGGCGGCTACGGCAATATGGTCGAGATCGAGCACAGCAACGGCGTCAGCACGCGCTATGCTCATATGTCGGCGATCCTGGCCTCGGTCGGCCAGATCGTGACGACAGGCACGGTGATCGGCCGTGTCGGTACCACTGGTCGCTCGACGGGTCCGCATCTGCATTACGAGACCCGGATCAACGAGGAGCCGATGGATCCGACCCGCTTTCTGCGCGCCGGAGCCAAGCTCGCCGGACGGGCGACGCTCTAGGATTTTTCGAGCCGGAGCGGAGCTCGGCCCGCGTGACGGCACCAAGCCGAACCCAGACGAAAACAAAATGGCCGGCCCTGCCAGGGCCGGCCATTTCGCTTATTGGAGCAAGCTCGGCTCGAAACCGCCCATTCCTGAGCGTTTTCGAGCGAAGCGGTCGCCAGTTCGCGTGAAGAAAACGCGTCAAAACAAAGGGTTAGAGCAATTGCATGATCCAATTGGATCTGAAATTGCTCTAGTCGATGTCTTCGACCTCGACCTCGGTGCCATAGACCCGCTGCGCCAGCGAGGCTTCCATGAAAGGGTCGAGCGCGCCGTCGAGCACGTCGCTCGGGGCCGTCGAACTCACTCCCGTGCGCAGATCCTTCACCAGCTGATAGGGCTGCAGCACATAGGAGCGGATCTGGTGGCCCCAGCCGATATCGGTCTTCGAGGCCTGCTCGGCATTGGCCTTGTCTTCGCGCTTCTTCAGCTCGACCTCATAGAGGCGCGCGCGCAGCATGTCCCAGGCCTTGGCCTTGTTCTTGTGCTGCGATCGTTCCTGCTGGCACGAGACTGCGATGCCTGACGGGATATGGGTGATGCGGACAGCCGAATCGGTCGTGTTGATGTGCTGGCCGCCCGCGCCCTGCGCCCGGTAGGTGTCGATCCGGCAATCGGATTCGTTGATGTCGATGACGATGCGGTCGTCGACAACGGGATAGACCCAGACCGAGGCAAAGGAGGTCTGCCGCCTGGCATTCGAATCGAACGGCGAGATCCGCACGAGCCGGTGCACGCCCGATTCGGTCTTCAGCCAGCCATAGGCGTTGTGCCCCTTGAACTGCAGGGTCGCCGATTTGATGCCGGCGGTGTCGCCGTCCTGGTATTCCAGCGTCTCGACCTTGAGCTTGCGCCGCTCGCCCCAGCGCCGATACATCCGCAGCAGCATCTCGGCCCAATCCTGGCTTTCGGTACCGCCCGCGCCGGGATGGATCTCGAGATAGGTGTCGAGCATGTCGGCTTCGCCCGACAGTAGCGTCTCGACCTGCCGGCGCGCCGCCTCGGCCTCGACAGTCTTGATAGCGCCCTCGCCCTCGGTGATGGAGGCTTCATCCTCCTCCATCTCGCCGAGCTCGATCAGCGTCAGCGCGTCGTCGAGATCACGTTCGAGCTTGACGATGCCGTTGATCTGATCCTCGAGCGAGGTGCGCTCGCGCATCAGCTTCTGCGCGGTGTCGGCATCGTTCCAGAAATCGGGCCCCTCCGAGAGGGCGTTTAGTTCGGCGAGACGGCGTTGTGCTTGATCCCAGTCAAAGATGCCTCCTCAGCAGTCCAATCGACTGCTTGGCGTTGTCGAGCTGGGTCTGGATTTCAGGACGCATGGGCGTGTCAGAACTTTCGCTGAAGCTTCTTGAAGTGAAGTGCTGAGATAGGGGTGAAAGCGCCGGCTGTAAACGCCCGACGGCGTCATGGCCGGCCTTGAGCCGAGCATCTCCTGCAAGAGCTTCCTGCTCCTGCAAGAGATTCCCGGGCTTGCGCTTCACCTCACCCAAGAATGAGGTGTCCGGGTCAGTACAGGCCGCCCGTCCCGGAACCGACCGAGCGCCCGCCACCGGGCGAGACGTTGAGCGGGGTCGAGCCATCGCCGGCGGCCCCGATGACGGAGTAGCTGTCGGGCGGCGCGGTACCGGGCTTGAATGCCTCCAGGATGCCGCCCTCGCCGCCGCTACGCATGCCGGTCTTGGGATCGACCCGGATCAGCTTGATGCCAGCAGGCACGCGGAACGGCGTCGCCGGCTTGTCCTTGAGCGCCGCCATCATGAAATCGCGGAAGATCGGCGCGGCGTACTGGCCGGCTGTCGCGGAGGTGCCGAGCGACTTCGGCTTGTCGAAGCCCATATAGACGCCGACAGCGAGGTCCGGCGAGAAGCCGACGAACCAGACGTCCTTGGCCTCGTTGGTCGTGCCGGTCTTGCCGCCGAGCGGCTTGCCGACGGACTTCACCACCGTCGCCGTGCCCGCATTGACCACGCCTTCGAGGATGGAGACCATCTGATAGGCGGTCAGCGGATCGAGAACCTGGTCGCGGTTGTCGACGAGGCGCGGTTCACGCTGATTGTTCCACTTTTCGGCGTCGCAGCCTTCGCAGACGCGCTGGTCGTGCCGGAAGATGGTCGCGCCCCAGCGGTCCTGGATGCGGTCGATCAAGGTCGGGCGGATGCGCTTGCCGCCATTGACGAGCATGGCGTAACCGGCGGTCATCCGCATCACCGTGGTCTCGCCGGCGCCCAGCGCCATCGAGAGCACGGGCAGCATGTCGTCATAGACGCCGAAACGGCGGGCATATTCCGCGATCAGCGGCATGCCGACATCCTTGGCGAGCCTGACCGTCATCAGGTTCTTGGAAAACTGGATGCCATAGCGAAGAGTATGAGGCCCGGTCGACTTGCCGTCGTAGTTTTCCGGCCGCCACATGCCGAGCCCACCGCCCTGGTCGATCTCGATAGGGCCGTCGAGCACGATGCTCGACGGCGTATAGCCGTTGTCGAGCGCGGTGGCGTAGACGAAGGGCTTGAACGAGGAGCCGGGCTGGCGCAACGCCTGCGTCGCGCGGTTGAATTCCGACTGGTCATGCGAGAAGCCGCCGACCATGGCGAGCACGCGGCCGGAGAACGGATCCATCACGGTGATGGCGCCGTTGACCTCGGGCAACTGCCGCAGGCGGACCTGGCCCGGCCGGTTGTCGATGGGCTCGACATAGACGACATCGCCGACCGATACGGCCTGCGACACGCGTGCACGCCGCGTCCATTTGATGCCGTCGGGGCCGAGCGCCACGGTGGTCCGTTCACTGCGCAGCGCGCCTGAGGTCTCGTTGAGCGGGTGGAGGCCGATGCGAGCCGTGTCGCCGGTGACATCGAGAACGACGCCAAGGCGCCAGGGCGCGACATCGCCGAGCACTTTCAGCTCGCCGATCGCCAGGCCCCAGTCGCGCGCGCTCAGGTCGATCTTCTGGATCGCGCCGCGCCAGCCGCGCGCCTCATCGAAACGCACCAGCCCGTCGACCAGCGCCTTGCGCGCCATCAACTGCATCTTCGGGTCGACGGTCGAGCGCACCGAGAGGCCGCCTTCGAGCAGCTTCTTCTCGCCATAGCGATCCTGCAATTCGCGGCGAATTTCTTCGGCGAAATAGCCGGCGGCGATGTTGTTGGGCGAAACCGTGCGCGGATTGACGCCGAGGGGCTGCTTCTTGGCCGTGTCGCCGGCTTCGCGCGTGACGTAGCCGTTCTCGACCATACGATCGATCACATAGTTGCGCCGCTCGATCGCGCGCTCGCGGTTGCGGAAGGGATGCAGATCGGTCGGTGCCTTGGGCAGCGCGGCCAGATACGCGACCTCCTGCAGGTTCAGTTCATGCACCGACTTGCCGAAATAGTTCAGCGCCGCCGCGCCGATGCCATAGCTGCCCTGCCCCGGAGCCGGAGCGCCGAGATAGATCTCGTTGAGATAGAGCTCGAGGATCTTGTCCTTCGAATAGGTCGCCTCGATGCGCAGTGCGACCAGCGCCTCGCGAATCTTGCGCTCGTAGTTCTGCTCCGAACCGACGAGGAAGTTCTTCGCGACCTGCTGGGTGATGGTGGAGGCGCCCTGCGGCCTGCGATTCGAGCCGCGGCTGCGAAAATTGGTGATCGCGGCGCGCACGAGCCCTTCGGGATCGACGCCGACATGCTTGTAGAAATTCTTGTCCTCGGCCGAGAGATAGGCCTGGATGACGAGCTTGGGCACGGCCTGGATCGGCATATAGAGCCGGCGCTCGCGGGCAAATTCCGCGATCAGGCTGCCGTCGCCGGCATGGACGCGCGTCATCACCGGCGGCTCATAGTTCCTGAGCTGAGCCGAATCGGGAAGATCCTTCGAGTAATGCCAGACGAGACCGGCCGCGCCCACGGCGCCAATCACGAAGACGATCGTGCCGGCGGCAAAAAGCCACCCGAAGAGTCGCAGAACAAACCGCATAGGAGGCCCTGGCCCTCACTGTCATGGCTAGCCAGCCCGAAAAACGGGCAGCGTGAATCAATTCTATAGCATAACAGAGATGGCGGAACCGTGGCCTCAGGACCACAATTTCACGCCAAAGCCACCTGCTCGCCAAAGCCACTTGCTCGCGAAAGCCACTTGGCTCAGCGCCGGTTCTCCGCAGCCTTGCCGGCAGGCGGGCGGCCCTGCGCGAAATACCCGTCGACCGCGGCATGCACGGCCGCCACGGCCTGCGTCCGCCAGGCCGCCGAATTGAGCAATTCCGCATCCTTCGGGCTCGACATATAGCCGAGCTCGATCAGCACGGAAGGAACATCGGGCGCGCTCAGCACACGGAACCCCGCCGAGCGGAGCGGCACCTTGTGCATCTTTACCGAGCCGCCGAGCGTCTCGACGAGATTGCGCGCGAACACCGAGGAGAAGGTCCGCGTCTCACGCTTGGCCAGATCCATCAGGATGCCGGCGACGTCTTGCGTATCCTCGCTCGAATCGAGGCCCGCGACCGTGTCGGCCTGATTTTCCTTGGCCGCCAGCCGGGCCGCTTCCGCATCGGTCGCGCGCTCGGAGCCCGTATAGACCGTGGCGCCGCGCACATCCTGCGCCTGCGTCAGCGAATCCGCATGAATCGAGATGAACAGATCAGCCCCCGCCTCCCGCGCGATCTTCACCCGCTCGCCCAGCGGCACGAAGCGATCCTCATCACGAGTCATCAGGATGCGATAGCGCCCGGACGCTTCCAAGCTCTCCTTCAGCGTCATGCCGAAAGCCAGCACGACCGTCTTTTCCGCAATCGACGCCACCACCGTGCCCGGGTCGATGCCGCCATGGCCTGGGTCGATGACCACGAGCTGGCGGGTATCTCCGGCAGGCTTGACGATCTCGACCGGTGATATGGCCGCCTCGGGGCGCGTTTTCGAGGCCTCATTCGCCGCCGCCTGGAACTCCGCCCGCGAGGAGCGCTTCAGCTCGACCACGAGCTCGCCGAAGCCGCCGCGCCGGTTGCGCATCTCGGCGCGCGCGACGAGAGCGGGCTGCGCCAGGTCGATGATGATGCGCGAGCGCTCGGCCGTGAACAGGCCGAAACGGAAGGCGCTGACGAAGCCCGCGCCATTGCGCCCGGTCGTGGGCTGCATCTGGAAATTGACGGACGGCAAATCGACGATCACCCGGTCGGGCGAGGCCATCACAGATGTGCTGACGGCAACAGGCCGCGACAGCGCCACGGTCAGGCGGATGATCTCTCCGGCCTGCTCGATCCTGGCGTCGGTCGCGACCGGAAAATCATTGGCGGGCCCGGGATTGGCGTCGCCGGCGCTTACGCAGACAACGGCAAGCCAGGAGCCGAGAAGCACGCGCGAAAGCAAGCTCGCGCTGCGACGGACAAGGCCGGCGCGGAGGCTGCGGAAAGCTGGGCTGCGAAAGCGGAGCAAAGGGGTGATTGATCCCTGTCTGCGTCACCGACGCTTAACCATAAGGGCGCGAGGCCTTAACAGGGCGTTACCACGCCCGTCCCCGACCGTGAACCATGCTTGCCTGCCTCACCGTCACGATGGCTGGATGATGTGACTTGCAAATCACTGTCACCTGTCTGTAATGGGGATGGTTGCATTGCGAAGCCGCCCATGGTGCGCATCCGGATCCGAGGATCCGTCGGCGTCCGGGGTCAGGTTTAAGGCGGCCGACCCTTCCGGGTTCGGCCGCAGCAGCGCAACCGCCAACGGATCGTCCGCGGACGGCCGGCGTCAGCCACGAAAGTTCGGCGCCTGGCTAGGTCTCGCGAGCGTGCAAACGCGGCGTGCTTCGTCTTTAGGCGAGTGCGTCGCAGGTCAGGACAGATGTCGGGGCATACGACGCCGCATTTTTCATCGGTGATTCGTCCATACCTGCGGGACTGTGCCGGGGCGTTTGCCCGGCCAGGTTTCCCGAGCCGCTATCCTGTCTCGATCGAACACTTCCCCGTCCCAGACGCCGGCTTGCGCCGGCTTTTGCTCCTGCAACATGCCGGCTTTCGCCGGCCTTCACGCGGCGCCCCTGCCCGCGGCAGCGGATTCTCATCCGCAGCCCGGCGGGTTTTGATGGCGGCCGCGCCCATGGAAAATTCATATGGCCAACAAGATGCTCATCGACGCCACCCACCCGGAGGAGACCCGGGTCGTGGTGGTTCGCGGATCCCGCGTCGAGGAATTTGATTTCGAATCCGCCAGCCGCAAACCGCTGCGGGGCAACATCTATCTGGCGAAGGTGACGCGCGTGGAGCCCTCGCTCCAGGCCGCCTTCGTCGAGTACGGCGGCAACCGCCATGGCTTCCTTGCCTTCTCCGAAATTCACCCGGATTACTACCAGATCCCGGTCGCCGACCGTCAGGCGCTGATCGCCGAAGAGGCGCGCGCCGACCGTGAGGAAGAGCGCGATGAGGAGAAGCGCGAAAAGCGCGGCGGCGGTCGTCGCGACCGTGGCCGCCGAGGCGACCGCGACGGGCGCGCCAAGAAGGCGTCCCATGACGAGACCGTCACCTCCGAGATCGAGGCCGACGGCAAGGGCGCCGCGATGGTCAATGAAGGCGGGCCTGCCTTCGGCGAGGAATTCGCACCGTCAATCACCGAATCCGCGACCGAGGAAGCCGTCGAGAACGCACCCTCGCTGACCTTCGAGACGGAAACGGTCGAGGCCCTCGCCACGGACGAAGCCGCGCCGGAAGGCGAAGAGGCCCGCAAGCCGGCCGAGGACGAAGAGGACGGCGAAGACCACGCTCACGAAGACGGCGAGCATGAGGAGCCCGAGCAGCTCGGTGGCGGCGACGCGCTCGACGACATCTCCGAGCGGCCCCAGCGCCATCATCGCCGCCAGTACAAGATCCAGGAGGTGATCAAGCGCCGCCAGATCATCCTGGTCCAGGTCGTCAAGGAAGAGCGCGGCAACAAGGGCGCGGCACTCACTACCTATCTCTCGCTCGCCGGCCGTTACTCGGTGCTCATGCCCAATACCGGCAAGGGCGGCGGCATCTCGCGCAAGATCACCAATACCGAGGATCGCAAGCGCCTGAAGGAGGTTGCCTCCGAACTCGAGGTGCCCGAGGGGATGGGCATCATCCTGCGCACCGCCGGCGCCTCGCGCACCAAGGTCGAGATCAAGCGCGACTACGAATATCTGATGCGGATGTGGGAGAGCGTGCGCGAATTGACGCTCGCCTCGGTCGCGCCGGCGCTGGTCTATGAGGAGGGCAACCTCGTAAAGCGCTCGATCCGCGACCTCTACAACAAGGACATCGACGAGGTTCACGTCGCCGGCGAAGAGGCCTACCGCGAGGCCAAGGACTTCATGCGCATGCTCATGCCGAGCCATGCCAAGAGCGTGAAGGCCTATCGCGAGCAGACGCCGCTCTTCGCCGGGTTCGGCGTCGAGAGCCAGCTCGACGCGATGTTCTCCAACAATGTGACGCTGAAATCCGGCGGCTATATCGTCATCAACCAGACCGAGGCGCTGGTTGCCATCGACATCAACTCCGGGCGTTCGACCCGCGAGCACAATATCGAGGACACCGCCCTCAAGACCAATCTCGAAGCGGCGGAGGAGATCTCCCGCCAGCTCCGCCTGCGCGACCTGGCCGGCCTCATCGTGATCGATTTCATCGACATGGAGGAGAACCGCAACAACCGCGCTGTCGAGAAGAAGCTGAAGGATTGCCTCAAGGACGACCGCGCCCGCATCCAGGTCGGCCGCATCTCGGCCTTCGGCCTGCTTGAAATGTCGCGCCAGCGCATTCGCACCGGCGTGCTCGAGAGTTCGTCCGTGCCCTGCCCGCATTGCGCCGGTGCCGGCATGATGCGCTCGGCGGCTTCCGTCTCGCTGCAGATCCTGCGCGCGCTTGAGGAAAACCTGATCAAGAGCGCTTCGCATAACCTCACCGTCCGCACCCGGCCGGAGGTCGCGCTCTATGTGCTGAATCAGAAGCGCGCCCATCTCACCGATCTGGAAACCCGCTTCGCCATCGCAATCAGCATTACGGTCGACGCAACCCTGCTCGGCACGCGCTATTTCGAGGTCGAGCGCGGCGAGTTCGTCGGCAATGAAGGCCGCATCGTTCCGACCTCCTTCAAGGCGGAGGCGATCCCCGCCGATATCGACGATGACGCGCTCGACGCCGCCGCTGAAGCCGAGGCGCTCGGCGCCGAAGACGAGGGCGTCGAAGCAGGCGAGGCCACGACAACTGCTGCCGCCAATGATGACAAGCCGGACCGTGGCGATGGCGAAGCGCGCGGCGAAGGCGGCCGCAAGCGCAGGCGTCGTCGCCGGCGGCGGCGTGGCGGCGAGCGCGACGCCAATGGCGTGCGCCTCGACGGCGGCACGGATGCCGAGGGCGATGAGGATGGTCAGGACGACGACGAGGACGGCGATGAGAACGCCACCGAATCGCAGGAGACCGAGACCGTCGCTGCGGCTCCCGAGCCGGTCGTGACCGAAGTGGCGGCAGAGCCGGAAGCCGAGGCGGACGCCAAGCCGCGCCGCGGCCGCCGTGGCGGACGCAAGCCCAAAGTTGACGCCGAGACTCTGGCTGACACTGAGGCTCGGGTCGAGGTCGCCAAGGTCGTGGACGCTCCCGAGGTGGTGACCGAGGCCGTCACGGTCGAGGCTGAAGCCGCCCCGGCCGAGAAGCCCAAGCGCAGCCGCGCCCGCAAGAAGATCGTGCCGATCACCGAAGACGGTGAAGCAGCGCCGGTCGTCGCAGAAACCGCGCCGGCTGAGCCCGTCGCCGCAGAGCCGGTCGCTGCCGCGCCTGTTCCGGAACCAGAGCCCGCCCCCGTTCCTCGCGTGGTCGAGGAGCCGGTCGCAGTGGTGCTGACCCCGCCCGACCCGGACCGCCCCAAGCGCGGCGGCTGGTGGAACAAGCTGGCCGGCAGGAACTGAATGACAAGGCCGCTGCGGAACACCGCAGCGGCCTTTTTCATGAGGCGAGATGCTTGTGATGCCGCCGCCCCGCAATCGCGAAAGACAGGTGCTGACCGCGATCTGCATCGTGGCGCTCCTCGGCTTGGCCTGGATGGGATGGCAAGCGCTCGGAGGGCTTGGCGTCGGAATCCTTGGCCTTCTCGTGCTGTTCGTTGCGGTCAGGGTCGAACTTGAAGGCAACGGACCGGTCGGCGCGCAATCGAACCCGGAGTTCTATGCCAGACAGGTGCGTGCCGAGCGCGAGCAGCCTCACACCGACCGAGTGAGTCGCCGGGCGGAAAATGTGGCGTTCCTTTCATCAGCACGCGTCGGCGTGGCGGCGGGCGCTGTTCTTACTGTAGTCGGTTTCGGGCTGCTGTTTTCTGGAGCCGCGCCCAATGGGCCGATCGGCCTCTTTGAGCTTGGCGATATTTTTGTGAGTCTGTTTTTGAAGGGGCGGCCTTGGTGAAATGGCCGGCCGCTCAGTACGCGCCATTTTGAGCTCAGGCGCAGCTCAACTTGGCTTTCCCCGCGCCGGCGACGCGCAAATCACCCCGCCGCCGGCGCGAGCGGGCTGGGCGGCGGCACGGCGCTGATTGCCGCCGCTGCGCCGGCTTGCCAGGTCGCCTCCCCGCCACGCACCGTCACGGCGTTCGAGGCGAAGGGCACCCCCGCCTCGTTGAGCGCGCGATAGACCCGTTTCAACGCCTCGCGCTGGAGCGAGGAGGCCTGGTTCGGCTTGGCGGTGAATTTCAACCGGATGACGATGGCACTGTCGGTGATGTCGGCAACGCCCTGCATCTTGAGCGGCGCAATGAAATGCGGCGCGAATTCCGGATCTTCGAGCAGGGCCAGGCCCGTTTTCTTGATCGCCTTGCGCGCCTTTTCGATATCCGCCGAGTGATCGAGCCGAACGTTGAACTTCAGCGTCGCCCAGTCGCGGCTGGCATTGGTGAGGGAGGGAATCTGGCCGAACGGCACCGTATGGATCTGCCCGCTCTGGTGGCGCAACTGCATCGAGCGCAGCGATATCTTCTCGACCGTGCCCTTGAGCCGCCCGGTATCGACATATTCGCCGACGCGGAAAGCATCCTCGATCATGAAGAAGAAGCCGGAGACGATGTCGCGCACCAGCGCCTGCGAACCGAAGGAAATGGCGAGCCCCAGAATGCCGAAGCCGGCAAGCAAGGGGCCGATATCGACGCCGAGCCGCGACAGCACGACAAGCCCGGTCAGGCCGAAGACCGCGCCCAGCACGACGCCGCGCAGTACCGGCAGCACGGTGGCTAGTCGCGATGGGATGCTCTCTTCATGCGTGGCGTCCTCATCGACCGGCATCGTCGCGCCGCGCTTGGGCGCATAGGCGTCGAAGAAGCCCCGCAGGAAGACGAGGGCGACCCAGCCCGCGAAGGCGAGCATGGCGACGCCCGCCACCCGCTGCGAGAAGGCGGAGAATTCCGTCGAGCTCACGCCGAGGAGGAAGCCGCCCCAGAGCCGCGCCAGCAGATAGAAGCCGCCGACCCAGATCACGCCCCCGGCAGCTGCCCGCGCCGCATGGCCGAGCGCGAGCGTAAGCGGCGCGCGCTCGCCCAGGGCGGCGGCATGCGCCTGCCGGCAGGCCATCAGGCTGGTGATGCCGACCGCGAGGATCGGCACCAGCACGATGATGAGCTGCGTCAATCCGGCAGCCTCGGCCCAGCGTGCTCCACCCTCCATCATCGCCGCCGCGTTGCCGACCATCCAGATCGCCACGGCCGAGGTGGCATAGAGCCAGCCGGCCCCGGCTGCGATCATCCGCCGGCCTGGCCCCGGCTCATGCGATGATTCGAGGATGAGCGCCGCAAGATCGTGTCGCGCATCGATGAACCACCAGGCCTTGAACAGCGTCACGGCAATGCCGCCCAGCGTGAACAGCCCCGCGACCGGGCCGGGGCCGGCTGCGTGCTGGCCTGTGACCGCGGTCGTTAGCAGGATCGGCGAGGCGATGCCGAAGAAGACGAGCAGGCCGAAATGCCGGTCGGCCCGCCGCAGCGGCATGATCCGTCGTTCCGGCACGCCGGGAGAGAGCAGGAAACGTCCAAGGGTCAGATGTCCGGCCCCGATCACGACGCCGTTGGCGATGACACGCAAGGTCGTCGCGGCAAGATCGGGTTCGGGCAGCCAGAGCATGCGCGCGGCATGCAACGCCGCCAGGCCGACCGTGAGCGTCATCAGATCCTGGAACAGTCCCCAGGACGACGCGATCAGGCGCGGCGTGAATTCAGGCCCTTTGGGCCGCAGCCGACGCGCGAACCAACCTGCGGTCGCGAAACGGAACAGCCCCGCCGCGGCGATCGCGAGCGCCAGGCCAGCGACGATTCCCCAGCCGGCCGGAAGCCCGCTCGCACCGTTGCGGTTCTGCGCCCAGGCGCTCCGCCAGGCGTCCGGCAGCGCGGCCAGGCGCGGCACCGCGCTCACCCCTTGGGTCAGCCCATCGACGAAATGATCCCAGAACGCCTCGACCCGTGTTTCGCCCTGATCCGGGCTGCTGCTTGCCGGCGGCGTGGCAGCGTTGCTCGCGACCGCCGCTGGCGCAGCCTGGATGGGCTGGTCCTTGCCGGCGATTCTGATCTCGACCTTGTGGCCGCCGGTCGACAAGGCGTCGACCAGCTTGCGCACCGTCTCCGGTGTTTCGTCGCCCCGCAGGGTCAGCGTGACATTCGCGTTGCCTTGAGCCTGCGCGTCGCCTTGAGCCTGGGCGAAACCCGCGGACGCAAAACCCAGAGTGGCCAACACGAACAAGAGCAGCGCCAGGGTGCAGGACGCGACCGACTTGCTCGAAGACGCAAAGCAATGTCGCATCGAACCCGCTCCCAACACCAAGGACAGCGCGAGTTGCACGGGAATCCCCGCTCTTGGCAAGCGCCGGGCTCACTATGCCCGCTTTGCGCTCAGCCGCGCTTCAGCCAGGCCCCGATCCGTTCGACTGCCTGCTCGCATTCCGTGAGCGAGCCAGCGAAGGAGAGCCGCACCGTACGGGCTCCACGGCTTTCGTCGAAATCGAGCCCGGGCGTGATCGCGACGCCGGCCTGGTTCAGAACATCGCGGCAGAAGGCCATGGAATCGTTCGAATATCTGCCGATGTCGAGATAGATGTAGAAGGCCCCGTCGACAGGCAGGAACTCACCCAGCCCGATCTCCGGCAGGGCCTTCAGCAGATAGGCGCGGTTTGCAGCGTAGCCGGCCTTGATCGCCTCGCACTCCGCGGTCGCCTCGAAAGCCGCCTCGCCTGCGACCTGGCTGAGATAAGGCACCGAGATCGACAAATTCTGCTGCAACCGCTCGATCGTGCGCACCAGCCGCTCGGGCACCACGAGCCAGCCGACGCGCCAGCCGGTCATGCAGTAATATTTCGAGAAGGAGTTGACGATGATGGCGTCGGGATCGGCGGCAAGCGCTGTCGTCGCCGGCGCCTCATAGGTCAGCCCGTGATAGATTTCGTCGGAGATGTACCAGAGGCCGAGCCGACGACATTCCGCCGCTACGGCTGCGATGGCGTCGGGGGCCATCACCACACCGGTCGGATTGGCGGGGCTCATGGTCAGCACGCCGGCGAGCGGAGCCTGGGCATGGGCTCTTGCGATCAGCTCCGGCGTCAGCGCGAAACGGGTCTCGGGCCCGACCTCGATCGCGACCGGCTCCAGCCCCAGCGCGATCAAGATGTTGCGATAGGCCGGATAACCCGGAGCAGTGATGGCGACGCGCGCGCCAGGCTGGAAACAGGCCAGGAAGGCCAGGATGAAGCCGCCCGAGGAGCCCGTCGTCACCACGACGCGCTGCGCCGCCACGGTGACGCCATAGCTGTCCTGATAATGTCGGGCGATGCGTTCCCTCAGCGAATCCGTGCCGAGCGCCTGAGTGTATCCGATGCGGCCATGCTCCAGCGCGCGGCCGGCCGCCGCGCGGATCGAGGCCGGCGTCGGCGCGGAAGGCTGCCCGACCTCCATATGCACCACCGAACCGCCATTCCGCTCGATGGCGGCGGCCTGGTTCATCACATCCATGACGATGAAGGGCGAAACGCGCTCGGCCCGTGCGGCAAGCGCGGGGATAAGGAGGCTGGAAGGGGCTGGCTGGGTCATGCCGGTTGCCGTAACCGAGCAGCCCTCATCTCGCAACCGCTGTCACAGCTGTGATTTGACGCAGTCCCGGCAAGAGCCCAGAAGCAATTTTGAAGGTTTTTCGAAACCATGATGGGGCGAGATGCCCTGCCGGCCAGCGCCGGCCTGCCCGAAAGGACGACGATGATCGCGCTTCCCTTCCTTCTGCGCCTTGACCTTGCGGTGCTGCGCCGCGCCGGCCTCGCGCTCTCCGCGCTCCTGGTTGCCGGCAGCCTGACGATGGCGCCGGCCCGCGCGCAAAGCTCGGCTCTCACCCCCGAGCAGCGCAAGGCCGTGGTCGATCTGATCCGCGAGACGCTGCAGCAGAACCCCGAACTGGTCCAGGAAGCGCTGGTCGAGATCGAACGCCGCAACACGGTCGCCCAGGCTGAGGCGCAGCGTAGCGCCGTCACGGCCGAGAAGGCCCGCCTCGTCGATCCCGCCACCTCGGCGATCGTCGGCAACCCGCAGGGCGACGTCACCATCGTCGAATTCATGGATTACAATTGCGGCTTCTGCAAAAGGGCGCTGGAGGATGTCCGCGCGCTTGCCAAGGAAGACCCGAAGCTCAAGGTCGTGATCAAGGATTTCCCGATCCTCGGACCGGATTCGGTCGAGGCCAGCCGCGTCGCGGTCGCGGCCATGAATCAGCTCCAGGGCGCGAAATATTTCGAGTTCCACAACAAATTGATGGCGACCAAGGGACGCGTCAACGGCGCCAAGGCGCTCGAGGTCGCCAAGGATGCTGGTGCCGACATCGAGCGCCTGAAGAAGGACATGGACGCCTCGGCGACCAAGGCCGTGATCGAGGACACCGTCGCTCTGGGCGATCGTCTGGGCCTCACCGGCACGCCCGCCTTCATCCTCGGCGACGAGGTTGTCTTCGGCGCAGTCGGCCAGGCGGCGCTGAAGGCCAAGATCGACGCCGTCCGCAAATGCGGCAAGGCGACCTGCAGCGGCTGAGCCCTGCCGACTTTGGTCGGGCTTCGCCCTTCCCCTGCCGGTCCGCAGCGTTTATGAGGGCGGCGTCTGCCGCTTTCATGCGGTGCTGGAATCACCGCGCACCATGGTCGCCGTCCACGTCCTCAACGGTCCCAATCTCAATCTGCTCGGCACCCGCGAACCCGCCACCTATGGCGCGGTGACGCTGGCCGGCGTCGAGGAGAGGCTGAAGGCCAAGGCGCTCGCGGCCGGCGTCGAGCTGACCTTCCGCCAGACCAATTACGAGGGCGAGCTCGTCAGCTTCATCCAGCAAGCGGGCCTCGCTGGTGCGGGCATCGTCATCAATGCCGGCGCCTATACCCATACCTCGGTCGCATTGCGCGACGCGATCAAGGGCACCGAGGCGCTGGCCATCGAGGTGCATGTCTCAAATGTCCATGCCCGCGAGGAGTTCCGGCACCATTCCTACATGGCGCCGGTCTGCGTCGGCGTGATCTGCGGCTTCGGCGTCGCAAGCTACGATCTTGCTTTCGACGCGATCGTGCCGCTTCTGCAGAAGCGGCTCGCGAAACCGGCGGCCTGAACCGCCAGTATCTTCCACAGGATGGCGTGAGCGCGCTCAGCGCTCCGCTGCCAAGACGACAAAGACGGTGACACCGCCATGGCGACCAAGAGCCCGATCGACCCCGAACTTGTGCGCGAACTCGCGCAACTCCTGAACGAGACCGATCTGACCGAGATCGAAGTCGAGAAGGGCGATCTGCGCGTCCGCGTGGCCCGCACCATCACGGCAACGGTGCAGGTGCCCGCTTCCGCTGCGCCCCTGCCCGTCGCAGCGCCCGTCGCCGCAGCCCCGGTCGAGGGCAAGCCGTCCGCCGCCCATCCCGGTGCGGTCGCCTCGCCGATGGTCGGCACGGCCTATCGCCGCGCTTCGCCGGAGGCCAAGCCCTTCGTCGAGGTCGGCAGCATCGTGAAGGCGGGCGAGCGCGTCCTCCTGGTCGAGGCGATGAAGACCTTCAACGACATCGTCGCCCCCCGCGCCGGCAAGGTCGTCGCGATTCTGGTCGAGGACGGACAGCCGGTCGAATATGGCGAGCCGCTGCTGGTGATCGAGTGAGCCGGGCCCCGAGCGAGGATGGCCGATCCGATTTGGGCTTCAAGATGTTCGACAAGATCCTGATCGCCAACCGGGGTGAGATCGCGCTGCGCGTGCTGCGCGCCGCCAAGGAATTGGGTATCGCCACGGTGGCGGTGCACTCCACCGCCGACGCCAACGCCATGCATGTGCGCCTCGCCGACGAGAGCGTCTGCATCGGCCCGCCCTCGGCGCGCGAGAGCTATCTCAACATCCCCGCTTTGATCGCGGCTTGCGAGATCACCGGCGCGGATGCCGTCCATCCCGGTTACGGCTTCCTCTCCGAGAATGCCCGCTTCGCCGAGATCCTGGACCGGCACAACATCACCTTCATCGGCCCCAAGGCCGAGCATATCCGCAGCATGGGCGACAAGATCGAGGCCAAGCGCACGGCCAAGGCGCTCGGCATCCCCTGCGTGCCGGGCTCCGAGGGCGGCGTCACCGACGATGACGAAGCCTTGCGGATCGCAGCCGAGATCGGCTTCCCCGTCATCATCAAGGCGGCGTCCGGCGGCGGCGGCAAAGGCATGAAGGTCGTGCGCAATCCCGATGACATGTCGGTTGCGCTCTCGACTGCCCGCACCGAGGCAAAGGCCAATTTCGGCGACGATGCCGTCTATATCGAGAAATATCTGGAGAAGCCGCGCCATATCGAGATCCAGGTGCTCGGCGACGGCAAGGGCCACGCCATCCATCTTGGCGAACGCGACTGCTCGCTGCAGCGCCGCCACCAGAAGGTCTGGGAGGAAGGTCCCTCGCCCGCACTGAACGCTGGCGAACGCGACAAGATCGGCATGGTCTGCGCCAATGCGATGGCCAAGCTCGGCTATCTCGGAGCCGGCACGATCGAGTTCCTCTATGAGGATGGCGAGTTCTATTTCATCGAGATGAACACGCGTATCCAGGTCGAGCATCCCGTCACCGAGATGATCACCGGCATCGACCTCGTCAACGAGCAGATCCGGATCGCAGCCGGCGCCCCGCTCTCGATCATGCAGAAGGATGTGGTGATCGAGGGCCACGCCATCGAATGCCGGGTCAACGCCGAACATCCCGCGACCTTCCGGCCCTCGCCGGGTAAAATCACGTCGTTTCATACGCCGGGCGGCCTCGGCGTGCGTGTCGATTCGGCCGCTTATCAGGGCTACACGATCCCGCCGCATTATGATTCGCTGGTCGGCAAGCTGATCGTGCATGGTCGCAACCGGGCCGAATGCCTGATGCGCCTGCGCCGCTCGCTCGACGAATTCGTCGTCGACGGCGTCGACACCACGCTGCCGCTGTTCCGCACGCTGGTACGCAACCCCGACATCCTGAACGGCGACTACAACATCCACTGGCTGGAGAAATTCCTCGCAGCCGGCGGGATGGGCGAAGACGGCGCCTAAGACACCGTTCTCCACAGCCCTCATCCTGAGGAGCCGCGCAGCGGCGTCTCGAAGGATGCTTCAGAAGGCTCCGTAAGCATCTGCATCCTTCGAGACGCAGCCTATGGCTGCTCCTCAGGATGAGGGCTGTGGAGCGCGGAGACCGATTTGACTCCCCGCGCGGCCCGCGCTCCCATCACGCCATGAAGGCCCGCTCCGTGCCCGTCCGCTCGCCGCTGATCACGCCTGAGATCATGTTGCGCGCCTATACAGCCGGCATCTTCCCGATGGCGGAGAGCGCCGACGATCCTAATCTGTTCTGGGTCGAGCCCGAGATTCGCGGCGTCATCCCGCTTGCCGCCTTTCATCTGTCGTCGCGCCTGGCCCGCACCGTCCGCTCCGACCGTTTCGAGATCAGGGTCGACAGCGCCTTCGATCATGTCATCTCGGCCTGCGCCGAGCCCAAGCCCGACCGGCCCGAGACCTGGATCAATGGCCGCATCCGCGAGATCTTCGGTGAATTGTTCCGCCTCGGCCATGTCCACACGGTCGAATGCTGGCGCGAGAACAGGCTCGTTGGCGGGCTCTACGGGCTCTCGCTTGGCGGCGCCTTCTTCGGCGAAAGCATGTTCCACCGCGAGACCGACGCCTCGAAGGTAGCCCTCGTCCATCTCGTCGCGCGGCTCAGGCTCGGCGGCTACAGCCTGCTCGACGCACAGTTCCAGACCACGCATCTCGCCCAGTTCGGCACCCAGGAGGTGCCGCGCTCGGCTTATCAGGGACTGCTGGAACGAGCTGTCGCGAAACCCGGCAATTGGTGGTCCTGGCCCAAAAGCGTGGGCGTCAACGGGGCCCAGGCACTGGCCGAACTCGCTCCAGGCTGAGGCCCGAGCTTCCCGGAAGCTGACAGAGCCTCAGCTCTCATGCCAGAGCATGTCGAACGCTCTCAGCGATTGCCGCCGGCGGGGTCGCGAGGGCCGGCCGGGTTGGTCGGGAAGAAGCGCTGGCTCGGCGCCTGGCGCGGCGCGACCGGCACGCCCTGGGGCGGCTGCACATCGATGCGTCCGCCCGGCGCCGGCGCGTTTGGCGCCTGGTTGACGTCGCGGGCCGGAGCGGTGCGCGGCCGACGCGGCTCTTCGGGAACCGGAGCCTCCGGCTCCTTGGGGTCGACGACGAGTTCCGTTCCGCCTTTGCAGTCGGTCAGCCAGACATCGTAGATCGCATGCTCGACGCCGTGCAGGCCGGGGCTCGCCGCATACATCCAGCCGGTGAAGATGCGCCGGTATTCGTTGTTGAAAGTCACCTCGTCGACCTCGGTGAAGGAGGTCGTCTGCGGCGCTTCCGTCGGCGGGCGCGTCCAGCAGACGCGCGGCGTGATCTGCAACGCGCCAAACTGCACCGTCTCGTCGACCGCCACCTCGAAGGAGATGATCCGCCCGGTGATCTTGTCTAGCCCGGCGAAGACCGCAGTCGGATTGCGGATGCGATCGGCCGCAGCGGGCCCGCCCAGCGCAAACGAAACAAGCGTAGCAAGGGCCAGAACGGAAAGGCTGCGGGACGGCATGCTCAAAACGATTCTCTGTCGCGCGAGGTCTCCGCGCGCTGGCGGCTTACCATGGCAAAGCGAGCGGAAAAAGGGCGATTGCGGTCTCCGCGCCAGCCATGCCTCATCGTCACGGGCGCCTGGCTGAAGTGGCCTCCCCCGATTGCGGACTTTCTGGACACTCCCATGACACGACAGCGTGCTCATCGCACGGCAGCGTGATTTTCCTTGTTGCGAATAATTTGCAGAACTGTATCTTGCAAATAATTCGCAAGAGCAGGTGATACCCAATGGACGCCTTCGTCAGGAAGCCCCCCGCCGGTTGGCGCCAGGATCGCGGCGACGCCTCGCTCACCGACGTGCATCGCTCGGTCGACGTTCAAGGCTCCAAGCCAGGCTGGCGACGCGCGGCCGCATTCGTCGGCCCGGGCTATCTCGTCGCCGTTGGCTACATGGATCCGGGCAACTGGGCGACGTCGATCGCCGGCGGCTCCAAATTCGGCTACACCCTGCTTGTCGTCGCACTGCTGTCGAACATCATGGCGGTCGTGCTGCAGGCGCTCTGCGCGCGGCTTGCCATCGGCTCGGGCCGCGATCTCGCGCAGGCCTGCCGCGATTCCTTCCCGAAGCCGGTGGCGCTCACACTCTGGGCGATGGCCGAGATCGCCATCATCGCGACCGATATCGCGGAGGTAATCGGCACCGCGATCGGGCTCAACCTGATCTTCGGTATCCCGCTCGAGATCGGCGTCCTGATCACGGCGCTCGACGTCTTCCTGATCCTGTACCTGCAGCGGCTCGGCTTCCGCTGGGTCGAGGCGTTGATCATCACCCTGCTCGGCGTCATCGCCATCTGCTTCACCATCCAGATCGCGCTGGCCGATCCCGATTGGGGGGCGGTGATCAGGGGCTTCGCGCCGACGACGCAGATCGTCACCAATCCCGAGATGCTCTATCTCGCGCTCGGCATCCTGGGCGCGACGGTGATGCCGCATAATCTCTATCTGCATTCGGGCATCGTGCAGACCCGCGCTTATGGCGAGAGCCTGCCCGAGAAGCGCCAGGCGCTGAAATACGCCACGATCGATTCGACGGTGGCACTGACCTTCGCGCTCCTGATCAATGCCGCGATCCTGATCCTGGCTGCGGCGACCTTCAACAAGACCGGCCAGACCGATGTCGCCGAACTCGGCGAGGCGCATAAGCTGATTGGCCCGCTGCTGGGGTTGGCGATCGCACCAACCCTGTTCGGTATCGCCCTGCTCTGCTGCGGCATCAATTCGACCGTGACTGCGACGCTGGCCGGCCAGATCGTCATGGAGGGGTTCCTCAAAATCAAGCTGGCGCCCTGGCTGCGCCGTCTGATCACGCGCGCCATCGCCATCGTACCTGCCGCCGCCGTGACCATCTGGTATGGCGACAGCGGCACGGCGCGACTCCTGATCCTGACCCAGGTCGTGCTCAGCCTGCAGCTTTCCTTCGCCGTCTTCCCGCTGGTGATGTTCACAGCAGACAAGGCGAAGATGGGCGCGCTCGTCGCTCCGCGCTGGCTTGCCATCTTCGCCTGGCTGATCGCGATCGTGATCGCGGCGCTCAACATCAAGCTGCTGTTCGATTTCGTCATCGGCAGCTGACGCGACGATTGGTCTGGCGACCGCGAATCGGCTCTCTTCCGTTAGAGGCTGATCGCGGGACGACAGATGACATTGCGCCATCCAAGCGGCATCGACGAAAAGGTCGTCGCCAAGGTCGTGTCCCGACGTGGGCGTCTTCATGCCTTCGAGAGCCTGAACCCGGCGCTGACCGCGCTCGTCGTCATCGATCTGATGCGCGCCTCGGTCGAGAATGACGAAGCCTGCCGCGAGATCGTCAGCCCGATCAACCGGATGGCGGCAGCGTTGCGAGAGCGCGGCGGCACGGTGGCATGGGTCACCGCAGCGCCGATGCCGCTGGAGAGCCCTGTCCTGGCGGCGATCCATGGCCCGCAGCGCCTGCGCCATTTCCAGGACGGCGCCCGGCGCGAAGACCCACGCTCGCGGCTCTGGCACGAACTCACGCCGCAGCCCGGCGACATCCACGCCATGAAACAGGGCTACAGCGCCTTCTTCCCGGGGCGTTGCGACCTGCACGCGCAATTGCAGCGGCGCAAGCTCGACACGCTGCTGATTGCCGGGACGGTCACGAATATCTGCTGCGAATCTTCGGCTCGCGATGCTGTGGAGCTGGGCTATCGCATCGTCATGGTCTCGGATGCGAATACGGGCCACGCCCACGGCCTGCACGAGGCTTCACTGGCGACGATCTACCGCTGCTTCGGCGATGTCAGGCCGACAGCGGAGGTTCTGGAATTGATCGCGGCTGGAGCCGGATGATGTCTCTCATCTAAGTGCGAGAGCAGGAGCAATGCTCCAAACTTTTAAAAGCGATCACGTTTTTCGCATTCGGATGGAAGCGTCCGGATGCGACGTGATCGAGGGCGCGAAGCGCCCTGCCCGGCCAGCGCCTCAGCGCCCTGGCGTCCAGGCCTCGTAGTCGCCGGTTGCCGGCGGGCGGTGGCCACCAGTCAGCGTCGAGCCCTGCGGACGATAGGCCAGGGCCGTGCCGGTCCAGTTCTGCTGATGCGGCTCTTGCCACTCGCGCGGCTCGTAGCGCTCCTCGGAGGGCGCGACATCGACGGTGTGATGCAGCCAGCCATTCCAGCCCGGCGGGATCTTGGAGGCTTCCGCTTCGCCGTTATAGACGACCCAGCGACGCTGGATGCCGAGCGCCTTGTCCTTTACCCCGCCCTTGGTGCGGTAATAGACATTGCCGAACTCGTCGGCGCCGACGCGCTCGCCGAAGCGCCAGGTATGGAAGCGCGTGCCGATGGTCTGGCCGTTCCACCAGGTGAAGATCTGGAGCAGGGTCTGCTTCATTGCTCTCGTCCACGTCGGTCGGGGCTCGCGCGACTTATGGCGATAGCGCGCCACGCTGTCTAGCCTTGGCTGCCTCGGCCCAGGTGCCGATTTCCTCTTCAGCCTTACCGTTGCAGCGTATCAGACTCAGAAGGTCGAGCACCTGCGAATCCGTGGTTTCAATCCTGCGCGTTTTCTTGTTCCGGGAGATCACATTTGTCGGCGTGATTCGTGTTGTGGAAGCGATCAGGGTCGCCGAGACTTCATAATCGAGAGGATCAGGCCCCTGGCTTGCGCCGCTGGACTGCTGCGACCGAACCATCTGCTGGGCGACGGCGCTTAATTCCATCTTGAGATGCGCGGTCCCCCCGGAAACCATCGTGCTGGTGAATGTCACGAAGTTGACCGTGCCATTGGCGGAAATCCCAGTCTTATTGATGGTAAGACCCTGACCCAAGGTGCGGCATCCCGCCCTCAGCGTTGCCCACTCACCGGCGAAGGCGGGCGCCAACGGCTCCTGTTCGGTACAACTTCCCAACCCTAGGATCGTCGCAAGGAAAGCAGCGCGGCGCATCGGTCACCTCTCAATGTGGATAACACCGCGCATTCATGATCTAGCGGGCTTTAATTCCGGGCTAAATTTCGCTTGCAATGCCGTAGACCGCGGAAAGCCCTCCTTCATGATGCGCCGTCGCTCAGCCAAGCCGTGACCGATCCTTCGGCAACAGCCGTGCAAATGCGATCAGCAACAAGTCTCCTCTGTCTTGCACCTTTCGACGCAGCATCCTGTTCCGCTTGCGACCTGCACTGCAGGTCTCGCAGCTACCCGCATACCCGGCCACGATTCGGCCTTGATTCGAGACCGCGCCCATAGCGCCCGGGTTTCGCGAAGCCCGCATGGATTCAAGCACTTGATCGCGCCGCTGCAGATGCCGCTTTCGTCCGTGGTCGAAAGATCGCCCAGCTAACCATGGGTTAACCATGACAGCGCGCATTTGATGCGTTTCTTCGGCGCGCGACTGTGGCAAGCTGGCACTGCGGAGAGGATTCGTCCCGCGATTCCCAAGGCTTAGCAGCGGCCTTGAAACTTATCCCCATAACTCACACATACCTACCAGATGTCGTGTCCACAGGGTTTGATGCGCACTAATCCTTGACGAGGCGGCCCATTCGGGACTAAATTTTGACGGTCGCGTGACGGCCGGCGGAAACGCCAATCGACACCCGCAAAAGAGTTTCCAGAAGGGTCGAGGCGATCATCACGTGGCATGCCGGCAACGGCGGCGGCGAGCGATTGTTTGCGGACTATTTTGGCCGCAACCGGACGAGCGAAGGCGGGACATAGCCGCCGCGACGTCCACAGGGCACAAACCGAGTTGGGCTGACATCAGGAGCCGGTGATCAACCGGCCGCGCGGGGCTCAGGAAGCCCGCGGCATTGCATGGGGATACGAGATCATGCGCATTGAGCGCCGCTACACCTCCGCCGGCCAATCGCCCTACACGGCGATTCCGTTCCGCTCTGCCGTCAGCGAGATCCGCAATCCCGATGGCTCGATCGTGTTCCGGCTTGAAGGCATCGAGGTGCCCGAATCCTGGTCGCAGGTCGCCAGCGACGTGCTCGCGCAGAAATACTTCCGCAAGGCCGGCGTTCCGGCGGCCCTGAAGAAGGTCGAGGAAAACGACGTCCCCTCCTTCCTCTGGCGCTCCGCGCCCGACGAGGCCGCGCTCGCCAAGCTCCCGGAAGCCGAGCGCTTCGTCTCGGAGATCTCGTCCAAGCAGGTCTTCGACCGGCTCGCCGGCTGCTGGACCTATTGGGGCTGGAAGGGCGGCTATTTCTCCTCTGAAGGAGATGCGCAGGCTTTCCATGACGAACTGCGCTTCATGCTCGCGACCCAGCGCGTCGCGCCGAACTCGCCGCAATGGTTCAACACCGGCCTGCATTGGGCCTATGGCATCGACGGCCCGAGCCAGGGCCATTTCTACGTCGACTTCAAGACCGGCAAGCTGGTGAAGTCGAAGTCGAGCTACGAGCACCCGCAGCCCCATGCCTGCTTCATCCAGGGCGTGCAGGACGACCTCGTCAACGAGGGCGGCATCATGGACCTCTGGGTCCGCGAGGCACGCCTGTTCAAATACGGCTCGGGCACCGGCTCGAACTTCTCGCTGCTGCGCGGCGAGGGCGAGAAGCTCGCCGGCGGCGGCCGCTCCTCGGGTCTGATGTCCTTCCTCAAGATCGGCGACCGGGCTGCGGGCGCGATCAAGTCGGGCGGCACGACGCGCCGCGCCGCCAAGATGGTCGTGGTCGATGTCGACCACCCCGATATCGAGACCTATATCGACTGGAAGGTGCGCGAGGAGCAGAAGGTCGCCGCCCTCGTCACCGGCTCCAAGGTCGTCCAGAAGCACATGAAGGCCGTGATGAAGGCCTGCGTGAACTGCGAAGGCGATGGCGATTCCTGCTTCGACCCCGAGAAGAACCCGGCGCTGAAGCGCGAGATCAAGCTCGCCCGCAAGGCGATGGTGCCCGACAACTACATCAAGCGGGTGATGCAGTTCGCCAAGCAGGGCTACACCGATATCCAGTTCGATATCTACGACACCGACTGGGATTCGGAGGCCTATCTCACGGTCTCGGGCCAGAACTCGAACAACTCGGTCTCGCTGACCGACGACTTCCTGCGCGCCGTGGAAACCGATGGCGACTGGAACCTGACCGGCCGCACGACCGGCAAGATCACCAAGACGCTGAAGGCCCGCGACCTCTGGGAGAAGATCGGCTACGCCGCCTGGGCCTCGGCCGATCCGGGCCTGCACTTCAACACCACGATGAACGACTGGCACACCTGCGCGGCCTCCGGCCGGATCCGGGCGTCCAATCCGTGCTCGGAATACATGTTCCTGGACGACACGGCCTGCAACCTGGCCTCGGCCAACCTGCTGCAGTTCTATGATCGCGAGGCCAAGGCCTTCGATGTCGCAGCCTATGAGCATCTCTGCCGGCTCTGGACGATCGTCCTCGAGATCTCGGTGACGATGGCGCAGTTCCCCTCCAAGGAAATCGCCGAACTCTCCTACGAATACCGCACGCTCGGCCTCGGCTACGCCAATATCGGCGGCCTCTTGATGACCATGGGGCTCGGCTATGATTCCGACGAGGGCCGCGCGCTCGCCGGCGCGCTGACCGCGGTCATGACCGGCGTCTCCTATGCGACCTCGGCCGAGATGGCGGCCGAGCTTGGCCCCTTCCCCGGCTACAAGAAGAACGCCGCGCATATGCTGCGCGTCATCCGAAACCACCGCGTCGCGGCCCATGGCCAGGCTTCGGGCTATGAAGGCCTGCAGGTCACGCCGGTCCCGCTCGACCATGGCACGCTGGCGCGCCTGGGCGGCTCCAGCGCCCTCCTCTCGGAGCGCGCCCGCATCGCCTGGGACAATGCGCTCGCGCTCGGCGAGAAGCATGGCTACCGCAATGCGCAAGCGACCGTGATCGCGCCGACCGGCACGATCGGCCTCGTGATGGATTGCGACACCACCGGAATCGAGCCTGATTTCGCGCTGGTGAAGTTCAAGAAGCTTGCCGGCGGCGGCTACTGGAAGATCATCAACGGCGCTGTGCCCGACGCTCTTCGCGCACTCGGCTACCGCGAGAGCGAGATCGCCGAGATCGAGGCCTATGCGGTTGGCCATGGCACGCTGGCGCAGTCGCCCGGCATCAATCACGGCTCGCTCAAGGCCAAGGGCTTCACCCAGGACAAGATCGACGCGATCGAGAAGGACCTGAAAGCCGCCTTCGACATCAAGTTCGTCTTCAACAAATGGACGCTGGGCGAGGACTTCCTCGTCAACACGCTTAAGGTGCCGGCTGAGAAACTCGCCGACATGTCCTTCGAATTGCTGCCCTTCCTCGGTTTCTCCAAAGCCGAGATCGAGGCCGCCAACGTGCATGTCTGCGGGGCAATGACCCTGGAAGGCGCGCCGCATCTCAAGCTTGAGCACTACAACGTCTTCGACTGCGCCAACCCCTGCGGGCGTATCGGCAAGCGCTATCTCTCGGTCGAGAGCCATATCCGCATGATGGCCGCGGCCCAGCCCTTCATCTCGGGGGCGATCTCCAAGACCATCAACATGCCCAACGACGCCACCGTTGAGGACTGCAAGAGCGCCTATATGCTCTCCTGGAAGCTGGCGCTGAAGGCCAACGCCCTCTACCGCGACGGCTCAAAACTCTCGCAGCCGCTGAACTCGGCCCTGATCTCCGACGAGGACGATGAGGACGACGCCGTCGAGGCGCTGCACCAGCAGCCGATGATGGCTCGCGCCGCCCATGTCGCCGAGAAGATCGTCGAGCGCATCGTCGAGCGCGTCGAGCGCAACCGCGAGCAGGAGAAGCTGCCGACGCGTCGTAAGGGCTACACCCAGAAGGCCAAGATCGGCGGGCATACGCTCTTCCTGCGCACCGGCGAATATGATGACGGCCGCCTCGGGGAGATCTTCCTCGACATGAACAAGGAAGGCTCGGCGCTGCGCGCCTTGATCAACAACTTCGCCATCTCGGTGTCGCTGGGCCTGCAATATGGCGTGCCGCTGGAGGAGTATGTCGACGCCTTCACCTTCACCCGCTTCGAGCCGGCGGGCTTCGTCCAGGGCAACGACTCGATCAAGAACGCGACCTCGATCCTCGACTACGTCTTCCGCGAACTGGCGATCAGCTATCTCGGCCGTTACGAGCTCGCCCATATCGACCCGAGCGAGGTCGGCAATATCGGGCTCGGCAGCAGCGGCCAGAACCAGCCGGCAGCGGCTGGCGCCACCCAGCAGACCTCGGTCTCGAAGGGGCTCGTCCGCTCGCGCGCCGACAAGCTGATGCTGATCCCGGGCGGCGCGGTGCCCGAAGCCCCGCGCCAGGCCAGCCAGGCGCATGGCTATGCCACGGCCGGTGCGACCGCGCTGAAGCAGGAGCCGGCCGAGCAGCCTTATGGCGAGGCGGAAATGGCCAAGCTCGGCTTCGCGGCCCCCGCTCCCGCCGGCCAGCCCAAAGCCTCCGAGCGTCGCGCCGAGGCGATCATGAAAGGCTATGTCGGAGACAGCTGCGGCGAATGCGGCAACTTCACCCTGGTCCGCAACGGCACCTGCCTGAAGTGCAACACTTGCGGCAGCACGACGGGGTGCAGCTAGTCTGCATCGATGGGGATTGAAAAGCGCGGCATAGTGTTGCCGCGATTGCAGGAAAAATTCCGCAAACTGATAAGCGCCGCCCGGTCCCACCGGGCGGCGTTTCGCTTAAACCAGGCAGCGAAGCTCGGCTTTAACGACGGCGGACAATCCAATGCTCCCCGCAACGGCACCGCTTCGGCGAATAGTGGAAGAAATCCTCTGCGTCGCTGCCAACTCGTTGATTGGTATTCCCCCCTTCCCCGCGCCCCTTCTATCGGATCTGTAAACGGAGCTCGCATGGCTCATTCCTTAATGGCGGTGCGAGGCAGTGAAGAACACGTCGGTCACCGGAAGGGAGCGGTTCCGGAGCCGGCCCATTGCCGACTCTGGTGACTTCCGCTTTTGGGTAGCGCGGGGCCGTCCGAATTTAGGTCGTCAAAGACCTTCACGGTGTTTTCAGCTCGCTAGCGAATCCAACACGGCGGCGGCTCCCTATCGACGTCGAGTACAGACCGATATACGCCAGCTTTGCATGCCAATGGGCAAATCGCCGTTTCGCCGTTATCAAAGGGAAAGATAGCGGCAGCGAAACAGCCAGCGAGTTTTACATGAAAGACGGCCCATACCAGATCGGCGTGACCCTGCTGCGCCTGGTTCATAGCTACGATAACGCAGGCGATCTCTTCAAAGCGATCCGCAAGGCCCATCCCGACGCCAAGAAGAAGGACATCGTCCTCGCCGCTCTCGGCGTGATGATCGATCAGTCGCAGACCGATGAGATTGCGACCAGGAAGCTGCATGCGATGGCCATGGAGAACCGTGCCGAGGTCTAGGCGTTGCTTGATGGAACCGCGAACGCGGATTTCCGTTGGGAACGTGGGGCGACCACGGGACTTCACAAGTTGCCTAAGTTACGGACTACGCTCACTTTCCGTCTTCCGGCGCTTGCAAACCGGCCTAAACCCCGCTCTATCGTCGCCCATGACGAGGACGCCGAGCGGTGGGGCGATACTGTGACGCAAGGCGACACTGCCTCCGCACCACTGTTACTTGCGGCGCTGGGCTGGACGGATTTCTTTGCAGATCAATGCGAACCAGACGACGCCTGCCTCCGGCCTGCGCGCATCGACACTGTGCACCGCAGCCGCATGAGCGCAATCACACCCGATGGGCCGATCAGGCTCAAGCTGCCGGTCCATACCAATACAGGCGACTTCACGGTGGGTGACTGGGTTCTGGTGGAGCCCGGCACGCATCTGCTACGGCGCCGGCTGGAGCGCGCGACGGTGTTGGCGCGGCGCACCGAGGGCAGCATGACGCCGCAGCTTGCCGGGGCCAATATCGACACACTGTTCATCGTCACCTCCTGCAATGCTGATTTCAACGTCGCGCGCCTGGAGCGCTATCTTGCGCTGGCCAATGAGAGCGGAGCCGAGCCCGTCATCCTGCTGACCAAGGCCGATCTCGTGCCGGACGTGCAGCCCTATCTCGACCAGGCCGCCGCCCTGCAGCGCGGGCTGGCTGTTGCAACCGTCAATCCGCGCAGCCCTGACGCGGCGGCTGCCTTCGCGCCCTGGTGTGGCGAGGGCCGCACCCTCGCCCTGGTCGGCTCGTCCGGCGTCGGCAAATCGACGCTTGTGAACGCGCTTACCGGCACCATCGAGGGCGAACCGCAGCAGACCGGCGACATCCGCGCCCACGACGCTAAGGGGCGCCACACCACGACGTCGCGCTCGCTGCATGCGATTGCCTGCGGCGGCTGGGTGATCGACACGCCGGGCATGCGCACGCTCCATGTCAGCGATGCGGCGTCTGGTCTCGAAACGCTGTTCGCCGAGATCACGGAACTCAGTCCGCTCTGCCGCTTCCGCGACTGCACCCATGAGCACGAACCCGGCTGCGCGGTTCAGGAGGCAGTCGCCAAGGGCGTGATCGACCCTGAGCGTCTGGCACGCTGGCGCAAGCTCGACCTAGAGAACAGGGCAAAGACGCCGCAGGTGAAGGGGCCGAAGGGAAAGCGGCGGTAGGCGGGGCGTCCATCTCCGTGCTGGCCATGATCTTTCGACCCCTTTCGTCATGCTCGCACTCGAGGCCGATATCCACGTCTTCGCGCTGATTCTGCCGAGCCCAAACCTCAGCCGCTCGCGCCCTTTTTCACGGGGCGGGTTCTCGACCTCTTGTCCTGGTCGAGCTCGTAAGCGCGTTGGTCAGGATCCGCCAATCGCGTCTGATCGACGATTTCGTCGTGCCGACCCTCCTCCAGGAAACGACGCTGAACCTCGTGACCTCGCGCGGCTGACCGCAGCATCAGCGCGCCCTGTGCTCGGCACGGAATTTCTCGGCCGAGACGTGCCAATGCTGCTCGCCGGGCGCTCATAAAGCGCCTCATCGCCCAGATCGACTGCTGGAGCGGCTTGAATCTCTAATGCGGCGAGCGATCTCCGCGTCCGATTATCGCCACATGCCCCGCATTTGCGCACGCACATCGATCCTCGGCCCATTGCTGGGAGACCGGCTGGTGTCCACCGTCGCGACACGCGGCCAGGCGCAGCGCTCGAAATGCCCGAGCAGGCCGTTGGGAATGAACCGCGTCCGGTTCGCATAGACATGGCGGTCGCCAGTCGATGATTGGCCATGGGTGAAGAAGCGCTGCGGCACGACGAGATGCAGGTCGTCCTTGGCGCGCGTCATCGCGACGTAGAGCAGACGGCGCTCTTCCTCGATCTCCTCGGACGTGCCGGCGCCGAGATCGATCGGGATGCAGCCATCGACGACGTTCATGACGAAGACCGATTTCCACTCCTGGCCCTTGGCCGAATGGATCGTCGAGAGGACCAGGTAGTCCTCGTCGAGCAGCGGTACGCCAGCCTGATCACTGGTCGCATCGGGGGGATCGAGCGTGAGTTCGGTCAGAAAGCGCTCGCGCGACGGATAGCCTCCGGCGATCTGCTCGAGCTGGACAAGGTCGGCTTGTCGCGTCGAGGCGTCTTCATGGATGCGCTCCAGATGGGGCTCGTACCAGAGCCGCGCGCGCCCGATCTCAGCGGGCCAGCCACAGCCGCCCGAACGCAGCTCGGCGACAGCAATCTGGAGGCCTGTCCAGTCCTCGCCGGCGCGAGGTGGCGCGGGAGCGTCATGCAGCGCCGCGATGGGGTCGCAGGCCTGGGCCATATGGTCGAGCACGCGCTGCGCCGAGGTCGGCCCGACGCCGGGCAGAAGCTGCAGGATGCGGAAACCGGCGACGCGGTCGCGCGGATTCTCGACGAAGCGCAGCAATGCCAGCACGTCCTTGATGTGGGCAGCGTCGAGAAACTTCAGGCCACCGAACTTGACGAAGGGGATGTTGCGCCGGGTCAGCTCGATCTCCAGCGGGCCGCTGTGATGCGACGCCCGGAAGAGCACCGCCTGCTGCTTCAGCGTGGATCCCGCCTCGCGGTTCTCAAGCACCCGCTCGGCGATGAAGCGAGCCTGATCGGCCTCATCACGCACATGGACGAGTTGCGGCGCCGCGCCGGCGGCTCGATCGGTCCAGAGATTCTTGGTGAAGCGTTCGGCTGCCAGGTCGATGACGCCATTGGCTGCCGCCAGGATGGCGCTGGTCGAGCGGTAGTTCTGATCGAGCGTGATGATCTCGGCCGGTGGCGAGAAGGCCGCGGGGAAGTCGAGGATGTTGCGGATCGTCGCTGCCCTGAAGGAATAGATCGACTGGGCATCGTCGCCGACGACGGTGAGCCCGTGGCCCCCCGGCTTCATCGCGAGCAGGATCGAGGATTGGAGCCGATTGGTGTCCTGATACTCGTCGACCATGACATGATCGAAGCGCCCGCCGATATCGGCGGCAAGGTCAGGGTCGGCCATGACCTGGGCCCAGTAGAGCAGCAGGTCGTCGTAATCGAGCACGTTCTGGCTCTGCTTGGCCTCGACATAGGCCGCAAACAGATCCCGCAGTTCTGCCGCCCAGGCCACGCACCAGGGAAAGGATCGGCCAAGGACATCCTCGATCGGCATCTCCGCATTCACGCAGCGCGAATAGATCGACAGACATGTCGCCTTCGTCGGAAAGCGCGCTTCGGTCTTGGAAAAGCCGAGCTCGTGCCGGACGAGGTTCATCTGGTCGGCGGCGTCCTCGCGGTCATGGATCGTGAAGGCAGGATCGAGCCCGATCTGATCGGCATAGTCGCGCAGCAGGCGCGCGCCGATCCCGTGGAAGGTGCCGGCCCATGTCAGCGCGTCCGCCAGCACGCCGGCGCCATCGCCAAGTACCTTTCGGGCGATCCGCTCGACGCGCTTTGCCATCTCAGCTGCGGCGCGGCGGGAAAAGGTCATCAGCAGAATGCGGCGCGGGTCGACGCCGCTGACCATCAGATGCGCCACGCGATGGGCGAGCGTGTTGGTCTTGCCCGAGCCGGCACCAGCAATGACGAGGAGCGGCGAAGCGAAAGGGGAGCCGACGCCGTGAATGACCGCACGACGTTGCGCGGGGTTCAGCGTGTCCAGATAGGAAATCGGGGTTATGGCGTTCATCTATTCCAGCCCGCGCTCGCCGGCACGTCGTTGGAAACGAACACCAGCGATAGGCTGCGCTTGGTTCTCTGGACCATCAGACCTCGTCCTCAACGTCCAAGCGTCGGGCGCCGGCCGAGAACACGCCACGGATAAAGCCGCGCGATACAGCTTGCTGCGCATCCCGAATCAACGCGGCCTGATCATGCAGCAGGGCTCGCATCGCCGCTCGGGCATCCCCGTTGAATTCGGCCAGAACCTCGTCGATTTCCTGCTCTGAAACCTCCAGCGCGGTCTTTTCAAGCGGCTGCGGCGACATCGATTGCGTTCCCGGAAATGCGAACGTAATGAGAACGTAGCTGCCTGCGGAGTCAAGCCATGGCCAATGTCGATACGTTCTTCCTTCAACCCTTCAAAACGCACCGCAAGCGGCTCGTGCCGGGGCAGCGGGTGCTGGCGAGGACGAAACATCACGCGATCAACGACGGGGAGCGCATGGCGCGCACCGCCGAGGGGCTCGCCGTGATCCATGTCACCGCCGACGATGAAACCGGCGAGGTCAGTGCGCTCGCCGTCCTGGCGCGCCATGGCGCGATTCCCGAGGAGTTTGAAGAGCAGATCCGCGCACTGTGACGTCCTCTCGAGATCGAAACGTCAGCGCAGGGACATCCAGGCCGGAGCGACAGGCGAGCCTGCATCCGCCTCCTCGGGAGGCAGGGTGACGTTGAACGTATGCCGCGTGTAGTTCCCCGACAGCCTCAATCCCTTGGTCGTCGTGACGGCGGGCCCCTCGATTGTGAAGCGCCGCCCATTCTCGGAGCACCAAGCACCGTCGATAGCGTCCGCATGGGCTGGACTCATCGCGCAGAAAGTGAGTGCTTCGACCGCACCTGCAAGAGCCAGATCCTCCCTCTTCATCGGTTCCCTCCTCCGTGGTGACCGGTCGCCAGCGACAGCCACAATGAGAGGAGGTCTCATCAAAGCGAAGCATTTCTTGTAATTAGAATAATTCAAAACTAGATAAAGCAGGCCAGCCCGGCATCCTTTCGACCAGGATGATTCCGCCATGACGACCGTCGCTGCCTCCGCACCGCTCTGCCCCGCCAGCGCACAGCCCTGTATCTGCTTCCGTCCATTCGAGCGCTCCTGTTCGGCGAGCGCGGTGGAGCAGGCCAGGCGCTCGCCCGGCTGGTTCGGGGACCGTGTCCCGCGAGCCCTGAGCCTGTTTGGTCATGACGTCGAGACCGTCGAAGTCCTGCGGGTCGCGGCCGTCGCGGTCTCGGCCGCGCTTGTCTGGTTCCAGGTCGTCAACCCGGTGGCCGGCTGGGACGTGATCGGCGCGGCAGGCCTGCTATTTGGCGCCTGGCCAATCCTGCGTGAAGCGTTCGAGAATATCAAAGAGCGGCGAATGACCATGGAACTGTCCATGTCGATCGCCATCCTGGCGGCCGCAGCGATATCAGAGTTTTTCACCGCGCTGGTCGTCACCTTCTTCGTGCTCGTCGCCGAGGAGTTGGAGCATCTGACTGTCGATCGCGGACGGGCTGCCATCGCTGACCTCATCGACGTGATGCCTCATGAGGCGACGGTGCGCCGCGCTGGCGTGATCTCACTGGTTCCAATCGATACGATCATCGTCGGCGACCGCGTCTTAGTCGCGCCCGGCGAGAACATCCCTGTCGACGGTGTCGTGAGATCGGGCCTGTCCTATGTCGATCAGGCGCGCATCACGGGCGAATCCATGCCGGTCAAGCGCAGTGCAGGGGATGCCGTTTTCGCCGGCTCCATCAATCAGTCCGGCGCGCTCGACATCCAGGTCGATCGCATCGGCCGCGATACGAGCTTCGGGCGCATCATCGATGCGATCGAAAACGCCGAGCAATCGCGGGCTCCGGTCCAGCGCCTCGCCGATCAGCTGGCTGGCTATCTCGTCTATTTCTCCTTCGCCGCGGCGATTGTTACCTACCTGCTCACAGGCAACATCCGCGACACGATCTCGGTGATCATCGTCGCCGGCGCCTGTGGCGTCGCGGCAGGAACGCCTCTGGCGGTGCTCGGCGGCATCGGCCGCGCGGCGCGTAACGGCGCAATCATCAAGGGCGGCATGCACCTTGAGATGCTCGGCCGGATCGACACGATCGTGCTCGACAAGACGGGCACGCTGACCTTCGGCGAACCGCGCGTCTCGGCGATCCATCCGGCTGCAGGACGCACAGGGGCCGACCTGCTCAGGCTGGCGGCATCGGCCGAACTCCGCTCCGAGCACCCGCTGGCCAGGGCGATCGTGGCGGAGGCTCGCATTCGCGAGATCGCGGTGCCGGAGCCCGACAGCTTCGACTACACGCTCGGGCGCGGTGTCGCGGCGAAGTTGGGCGATGAACGCATCCTGATCGGCAGCGTCAAGCTTCTACAGGCTGAGGGGATCGACGTTCCCGCCGACCGAGCGGGCGACGCCGTCTCCTCCGAGGTCTGCGTCGCGGTCAACGGGCTCTATGCCGGGGCTTTCGCCGTCGCAGACGAGGTGCGTCCGGAGGCCGCGGACGCTATCCGCGCCCTGCATGCGATGAAGATCCGCACCATCCTGCTGACCGGCGACAATGCCAAGGTGGCCGAGAGCGTCGGCACCAGCTTAGGAATCGATACGGTCGAGGCTGGCATGCTGCCCGAGCAAAAGCTGGAGCGCGTGCGGGCGCTGGTGGCGTCCGGCGCCAAGGTCGCCATGCTCGGCGACGGCATCAACGACGCGCCGGCTTTGACGGCTGCGAGCGTCGGGATCGCGATGGGCTCGGGTACCGACGTCGCCAAGGAGAGCGCCGACATCGTCCTGCTTGCCAACAACCTGGAGCGCCTCGTTGAGACGGTTCGGATCGCCCAGCGCACGCGCGGCGTCATCTGGCAGAACTTCTCCGGTACGATCGCAGTCGACGCTCTCGGCATCGCCCTTGCCGCGTTCGGCTTCCTGAACCCGCTCTTGGCTGCCTTCATCCACGTCTCGTCGGAGTTGATCTTCATCTCCAATTCGGCACGGCTCCTCTCGACCGCCGATATGACGCGGCTTCCGCAGATCGCGCCAGAAACCGAAGCATCCAGCGCCGTAAAGGCGATCAGTCGATAGGAGCCGGTGGCCCTCGTAGAATCCGACCCTGGTCCAGGGCGCGCTAAAGCGTCACTGAATTTTATTCGCCCGCCATGCGGCGACGAAACAGAATGTGAGCCGTCCGATGCCTACAACAGTTTCAGCGCCATCGATTGCAACGCCCCCCTACGACAGTGTCGCGCGCATGCTTCATTGGCTGATGGCTTGTTTGATCCTGGCTGTGTTTCTGCTGGGCCTGCTGGTGGATACCTTCCCCAAGACCTGGGAACACGGCATCGTGGAAACCCACAAGGTGCTCGGCGTCGGCATCCTGCTGCTCGTAGCCGTCCGCTTCGCCTGGCGCCTGGTCCACCGTCCGCCGGCATCCGAGCATGTCAGCCCGCTGCTGGACCGTGCGGCCTGGCTGGGACATTACGGTCTTTATGCCCTGATGTTGGCCGTTCCGGTGATCGGGCTGGTCTATACGGCCCTGCGCGGGCAAGGCATCGACTTCGGCCTATTCTCGATCCCGCCAATCATGGAACGAAATCGGGAGCTCGGCCGCACCGTCCGCGAAGTACATGAGCTCGCGGCCTTTGCGCTGATCGGCCTGGCCAGCATCCATGCGCTCTTGGCTCTCTGGCACCACTTCATCCGCAAGGACACGACCCTATTGCGGATGCTCCCGGTCAAGCGCTGAGGAAAGTGCCCAGGCCCGAGTGAATTCGCCAGTCGGCACTTTTCGGTCGAAGGGAACGAAGGCCAAGGCTGCGATCGCCAGGACCGCGACCAGCGCCCAGGCTTCGTTGCGACTGCACCAGAGCCGCCTTCTCGACCAGCGGTGTCAAAAGCGCTTCTGCCTGCGCATCGAGCGGTCCCGGCGGCCGGGCCGCTATCAGCTCAAGCGGCACGCCGATGAACTTCGCCGTCTCGACGTCGCCGGCCTGCGACCTTTCCATGATAGCCGTGCCGTGAGTGGGCGAGCGGCTGTAGATGACCGTGTCGATCAGGGCGAGGCCGATCGCCCCACCGAGGTATGCGGCGCTGCGCTCGGGCCAGCCGAGGGGCTGGAAATACCAGTCGAGCGGCTTGACGGCATATCGCCGGTCGATGACCGAGGTCTCGAACACACGAGCGAGGCGTTGGAAGTCTGGATATCGCTCGGCAAAGCTGTGATGCGCGGCTGCGGCGACGTCGCGCTGCTTGAACTCGTGAGGTGGAACGGCACTGGCAACTGCGACGAGGTGACTGGATCGGCCATCGGCACTTTCAGGCACGGCGCCCGCAATCGCCCGACACGGACGGGGATGCTGCACCCTGCTGACTACGGTTCAGACAGCTCTTAAATTCCAGAGTTTGGCTGCGTGATTCCGACGCGCTTCGACAAGGCCGCGCCTGATGGGTATTTTCCGACTCTGTACCCACCTCGCTCAACATGCCCTTTGAAAAGCGGCCAGGACGTTCTGGGACAATTGAGCACGCTGCAGGCGAACCGCTGCTCTCGCGACGCGAATACACCGAAGCGGAACTCTTCAGGCAAGGCTTGTTTTTCTACGGATCCGATATGTTGTTTATCTGGCCGAATGATGTTGCACCGAGGTTTTAGGCTGCGTGAGGGCGGCGCGAGTTCAACGGTCTTGATCGGGGGGAAACGATATTTCAAAAACGGGACGGTCCAACATCACCGAGAGCCATGGCCGGGTCCGCGATCTGAGCGTTTGGCTCGCGGATGCAAACGCGGGGCTCAGCAAAGAGGCGCAGTTCCACGGCTTTTTAGAGGAAAGTCCCGATGCCATTGTTATCGTTGACCAGACTGGTTGCATTAGTTTTGCCAGCACCCGCGTCGAGGCCATGTTCGGTCACGTTCCGAGTGACCTGACTGGAGAACCGCTTAGCATCCTAATTCCAGAACGGTACAAAGACCTTCATGCGGGTCGTCTTGATCGTTTTATAAGCAATCCCATTCCCCGCATGATGGGCACCGGCTTGGACCTAAGGGGTCTTCGTAAGGACGGCAGCGAATTCCAGGTCGAGATCAGCTTGAGCCCGCATCGTACCGACGACGGAATGGTCGTGGTCGCCGCTATAAGGGATGTAGAGGTCGCCAAGCGGTTGCAGGAGCTGCTGTTGGGGGAACTGCATCACCGGGTAAAAAACATGTTGGCGACGGTGATTTCGATTACCTCACAGAGCTTGCGAACAGCGCAAAGCCTGGAAGAAGGCCGGTCAGCTGTCGCGAGCCGATTGGTTGCCTTGGGCAGGGCGCATGATCTGCTTCTTGAATCAAAATGGCTGGGAGCGAAATTAAGCGACATCATTCATGACGCTATCGAGCCGTTCGATAGCCAGGACGTCCGAAGATTTGTGGTTCAACATACTCCCGTTCAGATCGCTTCTGAGGTGGTCCTGCCGCTCACCATGTCTCTGAACGAACTATGCACGAATGCGGTCAAGTACGGCGCTTTGTCCACCGCAACGGGGCGCATCGACATTACATCGACTGTCGACGACAAAGCGCAACGGCTAAAGCTGACATGGACGGAGAGTGGTGGCCCGGCGGTCCGGGAGCCGTCTCGACCCAGTTTCGGGACACGCCTCATCAACGGCCTAGCCGATCAGCTTCATGGTAAAGTTCGATTGAAATATGAGCCGACAGGACTCGTATACGAGCTCGACATTCCTCTTGCCCGATCTCCAGGCGCGTAAAGGCGCAACTTTCTATCGGTCGGCAACCTTGCGCAGTGCGATTTCGATCTGCCCCCCGCAGTAAGTATCGCCGTAATCGTGGCGGGCTCTTTCGGCCAGGCTGGCCAGGGCCGGTATGGCGGCTACGCGGCGTGCAAGTGAACTGGTCAAGGGCGCGGCACGGTCGAAGATCGACGCGATTTCGGTAAACCGCTCCGCCATGGTCATCCACAACGTCGCGGTCACGACGTCGGCGATCCCTGGCTCCCTTCCGCCCAGAAGAAAGCCGGCCTCTTCAGTCAGGCCGTGCCGACGACCGGTCTCTTCCCAGAAGGACATCCACTTTTCCAGACGTGGCACGAATGCGCGCCACTTGGCGTCGGTCCACATCGACTGGCCTCCCTGGAGCGTGAGTTCATCGATGACGTCATTGGCGTCGTTGACGATCTTCATCATCAGCGCTCGCAACGGCACCGCTGCCGGCATGCGCTCCAGCGTCTCACCGAGGTAGAGGACGATCGCGGGCATCTCGGCGATGGCGAAGTCGTTGACATGGTCGATCAGGAGCGGCGGGCCCATGAAAGGAACGGGCATGTCCTCGACCGGCCGCTTCATCAGCTTGCCGATTTCCTCGTCTCCAGCCTCGCGCCACTCCTTGCCTGCCCAGGCGAGCACCGCCCGAACGAACTGGCCTCGAAACGGAACCGACCAGTAGTAGAGCGTGTAGTCCGGCATCGGCGGGGTCCTCCATGGTGGATGCGATGGTCGTCAACGCGCAGGAGGAGATTTCTGTTCGGCCCAAGCCGGCTTTCCGTTGGGCAAATACAGGCGGCACGTCAGTACGCCGTCCACGGCCGCCTCGATGGAGCGGCTGTGGCCATCGTCCAGATCGGCCGGAAGGCCGCTGCTTTTCTCGATCGGCCACGCGCCAAGTGTGAACCGGCATGCCATGTGACCCGCGTCAGCGCTCAAGCTTATTAGAGCGTCGTGGGGTCATGCGGTATGACAATCCCAAGGTCAATTCGAATGCCTATTCACATCCGGAGCGCGAGCGAATGCGGCCGGTGGGTATTTTCCGACTCTGTACCCATCCCGCTCAACATGCGCCTTTGAAATGCGGCCAGGGACATTCTGGGACAGTTGAGCACGCTGCAGGCGATCCGAGCGGCGCGCACATCAACCGGCCAATCCGCTCCACCCGCTCGCAAGGAAAACACCATCATGAAGGGTTTCGTCGGCGACATTGAGGATCTCACCGAGGCAAATGCCGATTTTCGGCGCGTCCTCTACACGGGCAAGCATCTTCAGCTCGTCTTGATGTCGCTGAGCCCCGGAGACGATATCGGGGAGGAAATTCATGCCGATCGCGATCAGTTTTTCCGCATCGAGAAGGGCAAGGGGCACTTCCTGATCGACGGCATCACCCACAAGGTCAAAGGCGACGACGCCTTCCTCGTGCCAGCAGGCGCCAGCCACAATCTGACCAATATCGGCGACAAGCCGCTCAAACTCTACACGCTTTACGGCCCCCCAAACCACATCGACCGACTGGTCCAGACGTCGAAGGGAGAGGCGCAAATCTCGAACGAGACGTTCACGGGCAAGACGACCGAAGCGCGCTGAGACAAGCGCGGCTGCGCTATCGGTCGTCGTCACCGGAAAGCCGGCACAGGCCGTCGCGGCTGGGGCCCTGGCGGCATCCTGCCTATCGCTCGCAAAAGATCTCAACAGCCAAATAAGGATATGCTCGCATGTCGTCGCTCCCGGATGGCTCTCGCCTGGCCTGCTACGCAAGCATCATGATCCCCGTCAATCTCGGGCCGGGCGCAGATGGTCCGATCAAGGTCGCTGCATCGCTCGCTCACGGATATTCGAGTCGGTTGATCGGAGTGGCGGCCGAAAACCTCGAGTTCGCCTATTACGGTGACGGTATCGCCGCAGTCGATGCCGTCATGTTCGAAAGCGCCAAGCAAACGAATGCCGACAACCTTGCCAAGGCGGAAGCTGTGTTTCGCCGTGCAGTCGGGACGACGCACGTTGCCGAATGGCGCTCCGCCACCTGTGCGATGCGCGATTTCGTCCTGACGCAGGCGCGTGCGGCTGACCTCGTGGTGCTTGCGCGGCAAGGACCGTCCGACCCTGAACAGGGGAACATGGCCCTTTCACCAGGCTCGCTGGTCATGGACCTCGGGCGGCCCATCCTCGTTGTTCCGCCTGGCGTCGAGACCCTGTCTGCCCAACGCGTCGTGGTCGCCTGGAAAAACACGCGCGAGGCACGGCGCGCAGTCTGGGACGCGTTGCCGCTGCTGAAGCGGGCTGAATTCGTCATGGTAACCTCGGTCGGCGACGACGCCGAGACGCAAGGCGCCAGCGATGTCTGCCAGTATCTGGTCGAACACGGCGTCTCAGCCCGCGCCGTCCTTCGGCTCGGCGAGAGCAAATACGCGATCGATGAACTGACCGAGCTTGCCGCACTGGAGCGCGCAGACCTGATCGTCGCAGGCGCCTACGGGCATAGTCGCGCGCTCGAATGGATCTTCGGTGGCCTGACGAACGACTTGCTGGAAACGACACCTGTCTGCTGCCTGCTGTCGCATTGACCGGCATGCCAGTCGAGATCGCCCCGGCTAGGCTGGCGAGGAGCTCTCGCTCACCCATGCCGTGCTCTACGGCCTGGGTGTCACGATCGGTGCGGGCATCTATGTCCTTGTCGGCTTGGCCGCAGATCGCGCCGGCATGCATGCGCCGCTCGCGTTTGTCGGCGCCGCGTTGGTGATGGCCTTCAGCGCGGCGTCCTTCGCCGAACTCGGCACGCGCATGCCCGTCAGCGCCAGCGAAGCGGCTTATGTCCAGGCCGCCTTCAGTCGAAAGTGGCTCAGCCTCGCGATCGGCCTGCTCGTGATCGCGGCCGCGACAATATCGGCCGCGACGATCAGCGTGGGGAGCGTCGGCTATCTCAAGGTCTTCCTCGATCTGCCGGATCGCTGGCTCATCGTCGGCGTCGTCGTCACGATGGGGGCCATCGCGTGCCTGTCCACGGCGCAATCGGTCACGGTCGCCGGCATCATGACGCTGATCGAAGTCGGCGGGCTCGTGCTGATCATCGTTGCGGGACTGGCCGCCGGCACGGGCGTCGTTACGCGCCTTCCCGAAATCTGGCCGGCGTCAAGCGATCTGGCGGCCTGGATTGGTATCTCCGGTACCACGTTGGTCGCCGTCTTCGCCTTCATCGGCTTCGAGCATCTGGTGAACATCTCGGAAGAGATGAAAGACCCGACGCGCACCTTGCCGCGGGCGCTCTTCCTGACGTTGGGCATCACCGCGCTGGTCTACGCCTTGATCGTCTGGATCGCGGTCGTTGCCGTCCCTCCACAGGAACTCGCAGGTTCGTCGGCTCCACTCGCTTTGGTCTTCGAGCGCCTGACCGGCATGCCCCTGATCTGGATGAGCATGATTGCCGTGGTGGCGACGCTCAACGGCATCATCGTCCACATGATCATGATCTCTCGCGTGATCTACGGGATCGCGGAACAAGGGCAGTTGCCCCGCTTACTGACGCGGCTCAACCGCACGACCGGTACGCCCCTGCTCGCAACCCTGATCGGCATCGTCTTGGTGCTGTTCCTGGCGCTGGCCGTTCCGCTTGCTGGCCTCGCCGACCTGACGGCCCGGTTCACGTTGGCGATCTTCTCGATCGTGAATCTATCGCTGATCGTCATCAAGAGCCGCGAGCCAACCGCACCGCCGGGTGTCTTCATATGTCCAATATGGGTTCCGACGGGAGGCCGGCTGTCGAGCCTCGCCTTGCTGGGGCTCGACCTGCACGTGAACTGACACGGGCGGGCGGCTGGCTTATGTCCTGACGCTGCCGCAGACGCCGTGCATGTTGGCCACATTGCGACTATCGCCATTTTGGAAACAGAACCCTCCCCGCTTTGGCATTCAGCTTGGTCAACATTTGGCGTGTCAGGATGGTTTTGATACGGCCGGCTTCCTTGGGATCGACTAGGTAGCGCACTATGGCGTCGAGCCAGCCGTCATCGTTTGTCCGAAAGAACACGGTTGGCTCCTCGCGGACATCGAGCTGGTCGACGGGCGTCTTGTCGAGCACACGCCGGAAGGCTCGCACACGCTCCGCCATCGATACGCCGACCTCTGCCTTGGCAACCGCCATCATCACGTCGGTTACAAAATCGAGATCGCTGTCATAGGCGACGTAGAACCGGATTTCGTCCCAGATATAGGGGAACAGCACCCAGGAGTAGTTGTAGACCGGCGCGTTCAGGACCAGCGAATTTGGAAACTTGACGATCCGGCCGCTTGGGTGATCGGTGGACAGATATTGCCCGCCGAACTCCCACAGCGTCGTGTCGAAGTAGCTGATATCGATGACGTCTCCGGTCACACCCGCGATCTTGATCCGGTCGCCGACACGGTAGGGACGCCGCGACAGGATGAAGACCCAGCCGACGAAACTCGTCATCGGGGTCTGCAGAGCAAAACCCGTCAACACCGAGACGATGCCCAGTGCGACCGGCACGGTGTACCAGGTCTGCGAGATCGCCGAGAGCAGCACGAGGCAGATCAGTGCGATGGCGATCAATCGGATGACGAGCCGCAGATTGAAGAAGGTGACACTGTCATCGACCGTATGCTTGTCGATGAGGGCATCCGCGAACCTCTTGCCACCGAGAATGAGCGCCGTCAGCAAGAGCGCGAGCGAGCCATGCAAGGCAATCGACGCGTAAGGTTCGGCGAGCCCGCGTGTCGGCACATCAAAAGCCGCTGTCGCGACGAGAAGTGCCGCCGAGAGAAGAACGCCAAGGGCATACCACCAGAGCGAGGCGCGGCCTCGCGGCTTCGCCTTTCCCTTGTTGCCCGGCTCCATCGCTGCAGCTTCCTTGAGCGCCGCCCGCGCCTGCTGGGTCGGCGCTGCAGCAGTCCAGGGCTTATGTGCCGGGCGGTCCATCATGTGTTTGGTACGATCTGTTTGCGGCGTCAGACACTGTCAGCGTGGCACCCTATTTCGAGGCAAGCTCATGACGAGAGCATCGGAAAACACGTAGCGACAGGTCGCTCCCTTCGACGTCGCGCCCCTGGGCAGAAGGCAAGGGCAATCGGTCGATCTGCCGCCGATAGGTAGAATCCACATCTGTCGTCGGCCTTCGGCTCGGAGCTAGCTCTTATGCCGGTCACATACGGTTGGACCCGGCTGCGCCGTTCTTCGGCGTCCACGTCGTTGGAGCGCGCGGAGCGTCATGCTCCATCACTCAGGAAGTCGGAGACGCTCATCGATGTCTTCTCACGCCGCGCTCGCGCCCACCGCCTCCGGAGCGCCCCGATCCACGGTGCATCCGGTTCTTTATGCCAAGCTGGCAAACTGTCGGTTCAGTGATCCGTCGGGGCTACGCACGGAACGGCGTCTCGGCCATGTCTACGCGATCGACGTGCCAGCCTATGCCAAGCTGTTGCTCGTGACGGACGCCGTGATCAATATCGCGCCGACCCTCGATCAGAAGCACGACATCTGCCAGAACGCCATCGACGTCCCGGGCGCATGTGTGCCGATTATCCTGACCAGCCGTTCGGATTCGATGAACATCCGGCTGGCCTCAGTGGCCCTCGCCAAGATCGTCGATACCGCTCGCAAGCCGGCAGGGGGCGTGTCGTGAGCCTGCCGGTCCTGCTGACCTTCAATCCCGGCTCGTCGACCATCAAGCTCGGCGTGTTCGCGATGAACGCGAACGGGCCGATCAGGCTGGGACACGGGGCGATCGACCTGTCGCAGGTGCCCTTAGTGCTGCGTCTGGTCGAGGACGGCACGGCTAAGGAGATCGCGCTTTCGGCCAAGCCGGACGGCGACCTGCACGCCGTCATCGACGAGATGCTTGGCTGGCTCACGCGTCATTTCTCATTGAACGACATCGTGGCGGCCGGTCATCGTGTCGTGCATGGCGGGGATCGCTTCACAGGACCGACGCTGATCACCGACGAGACGCTTGGCGCAATCGAGGCACTGATCCCACTCGACCCGTTGCACCAGCCGCAAAGCGTCAGGCTGATCAAGGCAGTCGCGCATCTGCGACCGCAGATGAGACAGACCGCGTCGTTCGACACCGCCTTTCATCGTAGCCAGAGCGATCTTGTCCGCCGTTTCGCCCTGCCGCGTACGTTGTTCGATCAAGGCATCAAGCATTTCGGCTTCCACGGGCTCTCCTACAAATTCATCGCCGGTGAGCTTGCGCGCAGTCATGGCGATATCGGCAAGGGCCGGGTCGTGGCCGCGCATCTGGGGAGCGGTGCGAGCCTCTGCGCGCTGGAGGGTGGGCTTAGCCGCGACACCAGCATGAGCTTCTCGACGCTGGACGGCATCCCGATGGCGACGCGTTGCGGCGCACTCGATCCCGGCGTCATCATCCATCTCGTCAAGCAGCTCGGCTGGTCGATCGAGCGGGTCGAGGACGTGCTCTACCATCAGTCGGGTTTGCTCGGCATATCCGGAATTAGTGGCGACACCCGCGAGCTCTGCGCCAGCGCAGAGCCGCAGGCCAAGGACGCGCTCGACCTCTTCGCGTTCAGAGTTTCGCGCGAGATCGCCGCGCTCGCCAACACGCTCAGCGGGCTGGACAGTCTCGTCTTCACAGCCGGCATCGGCGAGCATCAGCCTTCGATCCGTGCTGCAATCTGTCAGCACCTTGCATGGCTGGGCGTCCATATCGATCCCTCCGCCAACGCGACCAACACGACCCGGATCGACGCAAGCGGAAGCAAGGTCGCAGTCCTCGTTATTCCGACCGACGAGGAGCAGGTCATCGCGGAAGAGGCCAGTTCGGTCCTGGCTCCGACACACGGCGTCTCGCACGCCATAGCCTGATCGGCAAAGTCCCATGCCAGACGCCACAGCGCTCAAGCCCTCCGCCTCAGATGACAGTCTTCGGACATTCTGGGCTTTGTCGCCAAAGCAGATTTGCGTGGCGTTGGAGTGCACGACGGATGGTCTTTCATCGATCGAGGCCGCCAAGCGTCTCGACCAATACGGTCCCAACAGCGATGCTACGGCCAAAACCGACAGCCGCTTGCGTGCCGTGCTCCGGCGCATGCTGGAGCCGCTGTCTCTGATCCTGCTGGCCGCCGGCATCGTCTCTGTGGCGACTGGCGACACGATCGGTGGTTCGATCATCGTCGCCATTCTTGCGCTCTCGATCGGTCTCGACACCGTGCAGGAAGGCCAGGCGATGAAGGCCGCCGAGGTGCTGCGCCGTTCGGTTGCGCTGAAGGCCGAGGTCAAGCGCGATGGTGCCTTCGTGCAGATCGATGTCGAGAAGGTCGTCCCCGGCGACCTCTTGCGCGTGCGGGCCGGCGACATCATCCCGGCAGATGCGCTCATTCTCGACAGTACAGCTTTCACGGCCGGCGAGGCAGCGCTGACCGGAGAACCCTACCCGGTCGAGAAGCGTGCCGGAGCGAGCGAGGCGAAAAGCGCGGCACAGGCCACCAACGCACTCTTCAGAGGCGCCGTGGCACAGACCGGTGAAGCGATCGCGCTGGCCGTGGGGACGGGACGAGCCACCCTGTTCGGCTCGGCGGCTGCGGCTCTCGCGGAGAACGCCGATCCGTCGCCCTTCCAGCGGGATCTCCATCAGTTCGGGCTTGTGGTCGCTCGGGCCACCATGGGCCTCGTCGTCGTCGTTCTGGCCGCGCGCGTCATGCTCGGGCGCCCGGTTCTGGATTCACTGCTCTTCGCCGTGGCCTTGGCCGTCGGTCTGACGCCTGAGCTTCTGCCGATGATCACGACCGTGACGCTTTCTCGCGGCGCGTTACGCATGGCGCGCCGCAAGGTGATCGTGAAACGGCTTGCCGCGATCCATGATCTGGGCGCGATGACGGTCCTCTGCACCGACAAGACCGGCACTCTAACCTCTGCCGAGATCACCCTGGCGCGCAGTCTCGGGCCGGCCGGAGGCGAGGATGCGCACCCGGCGATGCTCGCTGCCATTGCCGCCGAACTGGGCGGTGACCGAGGTGCATTGGATGCAGCCCTGATCAAGGGCAGCGCGGAGGCCGGCAAGGGATGGACACTGTCGGGCCGTCGCGCGTTCGATTTCTCGCGCCGCATCGGCTCCGTGTTGGCATCGAGCCCCGACAGTGCTTGCCTGATCGCCAAGGGCGCGCCGGAAGCCATTCTGGAACGTTGCACGCTGCGACGCGTCGGAGCAGGAACAGCACCGATGGATGCCGCAGCCCACGCTGCTGCGACGGAACTGGTTCGCGCTCTGGCGCAGGACGGCCTTCGCAGCATCGCTGTCGCCTCGCGCCCCTGGTCGGGCGCGGTGCGCGAGCTCGCCGCGGCGGACGAGGCCGATCTGGTCTTCGAGGGGCTTTGTGCCTTCGCTGACCCACCAAAGGCAACGGCGGCGGCCGCCATCGCGCGGCTCGCTGCCGCCGGGATCTCGGTCAAGATCCTCTCGGGCGACGATCCCGTCGTGGTCAAACGATTGGCGGGGCTCGTCGGCTTGCGTGCCGACAAGGTCCTGAGCGGCACCGATATCGCGGGCTTGAGCCATGACGCGCTTGCGGTGCAGGTCAGGACAGTGGACGCCTATGGCAGGCTCGCGCCGGACCAGAAATTCAAGATCGTGAAGGCGCTTCAGGCCAGAGGCGCCATCGTCGGCTATCTCGGCGACGGCATCAATGATGCCCCGGCACTCAAGGCCGCCGACATCGGGCTATCGGTCGATGGCGCAACGGGTGTCGCGCAGGCCGCCGCCGACATGATCCTGCTCGATTCCGATCTTGCGGTCGTGGCCGACGGCGTCGACGAAGGGCGCAGGACCTTCGCAAACATCCTGAAATATGTCCGGATGGGTGCAAGCTCCAATTTCGGCAACATGATCTCGATGGCGGTGGCCTCGGTCATGCTGCCGTTTCTGCCGATGCTGCCGACGCAGATCCTGCTCAACAACCTGCTCTACGACCTCTCCGAGATCGGCATTCCCTTCGACACGGTCCGCCCGGAGGCGACCGCGAAACCGCAGGTCTGGGATATGAGCAGCCTGCTCCGTTTCGCTGCGGTCCTCGGGCTCCTGTCCTCGCTTTTCGATCTTGTCACCTTCGGCACGCTGATCTGGATCTTCAAGGCGTCGCCGGAAGAGTTCCGCACGACCTGGTTCCTGGAATCGATGGCGACGCAGATCCTCGTCATCTTCATCATCCGGACCAATGGCAGACCCTGGGCCGATCTGCCGAGACCGATCCTCACCGCGACATCGCTCACGGCCTTGCTGGTGGCGATGGCCCTCCCCTTCACGCCCATGGGCGCCTGGTTTGGCTTCGTCGTGCCGCCTGCATCGCTGATCGCTGCCATCGGCGCGATCGCCGTCGTCTACCTGATCGCGGCGGAGTTGCTGAAGCCGTTTGCCCTGGCCGCACGAGCGCGCCGGAAGATGCCGGTGCGCCACCGCCCCGCGCCTGCGCGGACTGCGTAGATTCCGACGCTGATGACGGAGTAGGTCGCGGGCTGAGCGAGTGGCTGATCTCGTCTCTGCGATGGCCGTCCGCAGGACGCGCATGAGGGAAAGCCGAGGCTTGTTGCAGCCATCGCAGCAGCCGACAACTGATCGCAGAGCGCCACAGTGCGCAGCCGCAATTTCATAGTTGCGCTCTCCGAGGAGCCGATTGAATGCTGACCGATAGCGAAATCCGGAAGAACGTGACCGACGAGCTGGCCTGGGCTCCAGAGGTCGCTGCGGCAGAGATCGGCGTGATAGTCCATAACGGTGTCGTCACCCTGCTTGGACATGTGCGGAGCTTTTGGGAAAAGGATGCGGCGACCCGCGCCACGCGCGGTGTTCGCGGTGTGCGCGGGGTCGCCGAGGAGTTGGAGGTGGCCCTGTCGAACGACGCTCAGTTGTCGGACGAGACGATAGCCGCCCGCGCCATGTTCTGCCTGGCGTCCGACGTCTCCATCCCGAACGACCTGGTCAAGGTCACGGTCGAGAAGGGTGTCGTTACTTTGACGGGCGTATTGTGCTGGCACTATCAGCGCGAGGAGGCCGAGTTCGCTGTTAGCAAGATCGCGGGCCTGACGGGGCTGGTCAATCAAATCACATTGAAGCCGCGCAAACTTCCCTATGACGTCGCGGCATCGGTGACGCAGGCCTTCACGCGCGGCGGTCTGAACCAGCTCGACCGTATCACGATCAAAGTCCACGCAAGCGAAATCAGGCTGGGTGGCTATGTCCATACGCCGCACGAGCGCGAAATCGCCGAGATGGCGACATGGTCCGTTCCAGGCGTCACCAAGGTCGAGAACGCGATCGGCGTCTACTGAGACTGGGCATTGTCAGCTTCCGCGTCGCGCGGCTGAAACGTCGTGTCCTGGCTGGTGGAAGAGGTCCTTCGGATGAAGGCCGAGGGGTCCCCCCTGCCCCTTCCGCTATCTGCTCCTGACGCTCGCGCCTGAGCGCTGCTTCCGCAGACGTCTTCGCCGAAAGGACCGTGTCGAGGCACGCTTGCGAGAGCGGTCTCCCCGCGCACTGCAGCCTCTCGATTGGGTAGTTTCCGAGGCTGTCGGGCAGCGAGCGCTTGCACCACCCTTGCGGCCACGGATGGGGCCTTCGTCTCTACCGTCGGCACGCCGATGCTCCTCAAGGTTCTCACGGCCCAAAAGATCGAGCCGGAGCTGCCGATCACGCAGTGCTCCAAGCTCGCCGACATCCTCGAGGGCTACGAAACCTTCGCAAACGCGACCAAGACCAAGGTTCTGAGGGTGATCATCGAGGCCTGACAGGATTTGCGACCGCCATTTGGCGGACTCCGAACGAAGACATCTCAAAGGAACAGTCATGACCTATCAGAGCACCAACCCCTTCAACGGGGTGGCCGTCGAGTCCTTCAACGATATGACCGACAAGGAGCTCGATTCAGCGATCGCGACCGCCGCTGCCTGCTTCGAGACATGGCGGAGGAAGAGTTACGCTGAGCGGGCCGTGATCATCGCGAAGGCCTCGGCCCTGATGCATTCCAAGGCCGACTCCCTGGCGAAAACGATGACGCTGGAGATGGGCAAGCGCATCGGCGAGGCACGCGGCGAGGTCGAGTTCAGCTCGCGGATTCTGGCCTACTACGCCAAGAACGCCGAACGCTTTCTCGCGCCGGTGAAGCTCAACCCGACAGTTGGCGAGGCTCATATGGAGAGCAGCCCGATCGGGGTGATCTTCGGCGTCGAGCCGTGGAATTTCCCCTATTATCAGCTTGCCCGCATCGCGGGGCCGCATCTGATGGCCGGCAACGTCCTGGTCGTGAAGCATGCCGGCATCGTGCCGCAATGCGCGATCGCCTTCGAGAAGCTGCTGATCGAGGCCGGGGCGCCGATCGGCCTCTACACCAACCTGCTGATCTCACATGAGCAGGCCGACAAGGTCGTCGACGATCCGCGGGTCAAGGGCGTCTGCCTGACCGGTAGCGTCGCGGCGGGCCAGAGCGTTGCGGCGAGAGCCGGCCGCAACCTGAAGATCTCCTCCATGGAACTGGGCGGTAGCGACGCCTTCATCGTGCTGGAGGATGCCGATCTGGATCGCACCATTCCCTGGGCGGTCTGGGGGCGGATGTACAACACCGGCCAGACTTGCTGCGCCGCCAAGCGCTTCATCGTCGTCGAGGCACTTGCCGACAAGTTCCTGGCCAGGTTCAAGGCGGCATTCGAGGCGCTGAAGGCCGGCGACCCGATGGATGAGAAGACGACGCTCGGCCCGCTCTCCAGCGAGGCAGCTCTGCTGCAGTTGCTTGGACAGGTGAAGCTTGCCGTCGACAAGGGCGCGAAGCTGGTCACCGGTGGCAAGCGCATCGATCGATCCGGCTCCTATATGGAGCCCACCATCCTGACAGACATCAAGCCCGGCAACCCGGCCTTCCGGGACGAGTTCTTCGGTCCCGTGGCGATGTTCTTCCGGGTCAAGGATGAAGACGAGGCCATCGCGCTCGCCAACGACTCCGATTTCGGCCTCGGCGGTTCCGTCTGGTGCAAGGACATCGCGCGCGGCAAGCGCGTCGCCAGCCGCGTCGAGACGGGCATGATGTTCATCAACAACATCGACTGGTCCGATGCCGAACTTCCCTTCGGCGGCATCAAGAACTCCGGCTACGGCCGCGAGCTCGGTGACATGGGCATCCAGGAATTCGTGAACAAGAAGCTGGTTCGCGTCGCCTCCATGCACGCGCCGGCCTGACGGCCCCGCACTGCCGGCCGATGACGCCTGGCGTCGTTGGCCGGCGCTCGAACCGCGCTGTCCGGAGATAGCCAGATGTACGTCAACATCGCCGTTCTCAAGGAGACACAGCTGCATGAGCGTCGCGTCGCACTTCGTATTGCCTGACACTGAGCTTGTCAGGCTCGAAGGGTGCCGGCGACGGATGTCTCAGCGATCGCCCAAGCCAAGACAAGCGATCATGGTCTCGATCACACGCTTCGTCTCTTCAGGATCGCGAACCTGAATTGCGCTGACGCCCGCATCCTTCACCGGCTCGTCGTTCCCTCCTGGAAACAAGGCGTCGCCGGCGAAGATCATCTCGTCCAATCGCACGCCCAGAACGTCACGCAGCTTTCTGATCCCGTAGGCCTTGTCTATTCCTGGTCTCGTGACATCGACCGACGTGGTTCCGCCGAGACGTACGGAGAAGTCCGGAATCGATTGGTCGAGCAGAGCCTTGATGCCTTTGCGCTTGGCGAAATCGGGATCCCATTTTGCCTTCTCGTCCAGCGGCGCCTGCTGGCCGATGGCCGAAAAAGTGATCTGGCTGCCGCGATCCTCGATTTGCGGCCCCCAGATCCGGTCAGGAGCGATCTTCAAGGCTGCAACAGCAAGCGCGATGGATTTGACGATCATGTCCTTGTCGTCTTCGGCCAGATCGTCGGAGTACAGCTTCTCCCAGCGCGTCGTATAGCGGTAGAACTTGGTGCCGCACGTCGGAAGCAGCGAGAGGCGATGAATGTTGGCCGTCATCTCCAGGCGGGCAACGACCTGAGTCTCGAACTGCGGCCAGTCGCCGCCCGAGATGATGGCGACGGGAACGATGTCGAGCAGCGAGCCCAGCAGCCTCCCCATTTCTGCGTCGATCGGAGACTTGCTTTGAGCAAGCGTGCCATCGAGATCGAAAATGGCCAGCGCTTTCATGGTTCAGCGTCGATCACGATGAGACAGGGCTGTCATGATTGCCTCGGAGCTGATGTCGCATTGAGGTTCCGCCTCTTGATGGAGGGCGTTTCGAGATGGCCAGGCGCCCACTCCGGTCGCGACAAAAGCTGTCATGAAGGTGATCCGCATGGCCTCGTCTCTCGATCAGGACGCGCCGCCCAAACATGCGGTCGGCTGACGATCCGACCATAGGCTTGCACCATTCGCGAACCCAGCGGCGGAAACTACGCACGGCACGCCATTAGAAATGCGCTCAATGCGCGATTGAAGGCAACTCACTCGCGGCACCCACGCGAGCCGTCGCACATCAATCGGTTCCTTATACCCTTTCGGCTCGGCACAGGCGCGCGCCGCCGCCTCAAAGCTGAGTAGTTTCCGATTCTGCCGGTGTGACATCAAGGGCGGCTAAGCTTTGGAGCTTCGCCATGAGAAGGCGCCCCACCGACGCGCAGCATCAGGAGACACGGATGACGATCGAGAAGGCTCTCCGGCTGGACATCGAGAAGCCCTGGGGTTGCATTGATCGCGGACGTTGGGCGGGGCATTCCACTGCCCATGACATGATCGGCGAGACTTGGTTCCAGCGGCCCAACGCGGTCGATGTGGAGCCGGAATTGCTCGTAAAGCTCCTCTACACCAGCCAGCGTCTCTCGATCCAGGTCCATCCTGACGATGCATCGGCAAGGGCTATGGGGCTTCGGAACGGCAAGACCGAAGCCTGGTACGTGCTCGCAGCGGCTCCTGGCGCCGAAGTGGCTGTCGGGCTCAAACGCCCGATCACCGATGCCGAACTGCGCGTCAGCATCGTCGATGGCTCGATCGAGAGCCTGATCCGGTGGCGGCCGGTGAAGGTCGGCGAATTCGCTTTCGTGCCCGCCGGCACGATCCACGCGATCGGTGCGGGTCTCGTCTTGGCCGAGATCCAGCAGCGCAGCGACACAACCTTCAGGCTGTTCGACTATGGCCGTGGCCGCGAGCTTCAGATCGCGAGCGCGCTCGCCGTCGCGCGAGCGGAGGTGGCGCCCTCTCAGGCCGGCTCTCTGCGGCTGTCGCAAGCCCGGACGCTGCTCCTGGCCGACCCGCATTTCGTGATCGAGCATTTGGATCTGCCGGGGCATTCGGCTTGGCGATTGTTCGCCGAGCACGAGACTTGGCTGTTGGGGATTGCGGGCGAAGCGCTCGTCGGCGAAGTCGGATTTACGATGGGCGAGAGCCTCTATCTGCAGGAGCAGCAAGCGACGCTGCAGGTTGGTGCATCGGGCCTTCGGGCCTTGGTCGCCTATGTCGGCGGCGCATCCGATCCGATGCTACTCACCGAGATCGACCTCAAAACGGAAACATCGCCGGTCGCCCGGGTGCCACCGCTCTCCAATCCCGGCAGGCTGCCGCCCGCAATGGCCAACACGCCGGAGGATGCCCAATGACGCGACAGCAGAAGATCGCCTTCATCGGCAACTCACTGCCGCGCCGTTGCGGCATCGCGACCTTCACGACCGACCTGCATCAGGCGATCGCCAGGTCCGGCTCCGTGCAAGGTGCCGGCATCGTGGCCATGACCGACCACGACCACGTCTATGATTATCCGCCCACAGTCCGGTTCCAGGTGCGCGACGACCGTATCGAGGACTATGTCGGCGCCGCCGAGTTCCTGAACAGGGGGACGTTCGACATCGTATCGCTGCAGCACGAATTCGGCATCTTCGGCGGGGAGACGGGTAGCCATATCATGGCGCTGCTCTCGCGCCTGACGATGCCGGTCGTCAGTACGCTCCATACGGTTCTCGCGCAGCCGACGCCGGCCTATCGTCGCGTCATGGATCAGGTCATCGACGCATCGGCGAAGATCGTGGTCATGGCTGAGAAGGCCCACGAGCTCCTAGAGGCCGTCTATCGCGTGCCGTCCGACAAGATCGAGGTGATCGCCCACGGTATCCCGGCCTTCCCGTTCGTAGAGCCCGACGATGCCAAGACGCAATTCGGCTTTGCGGGCCGGACCGTGATCCTGACCTTCGGCCTGCTCTCGCCCAACAAGGGCATCGAGGTCATGATCGACGCCATGCCGGCGATCATCGCGAGCCGGCCCGACGCGCTCTACCTCGTGCTCGGCGCGACACACCCCAACCTCGTGCGGGAGCAGGGTGAGGCCTATCGCGCGAGCCTGATTGCGCGCGTCAAGGAACTGGCGGTCGAAGGCCATGTCGTCTTCCTCGACCGTTTCGTCGATCGGCCGACCCTGCTGGGCTTCATTGCCGCATGCGATGTCTATGTGACGCCCTATCTGAACGAGGAGCAGATGACCTCGGGCACGCTGGCCTACAGCTTCGGCCTGGGCAAAGCCGTCGTCTCGACGCCCTATTGGCACGCCCAGGAGTTGCTCGCGCACGGGCGTGGCATCATCGTACCGTTCGGCGATGCGGTGGCCACCGGTGCCGAGATCGCAACGCTGCTCGGGGATGCGCCTCGCCTGCGGTCGATGCGCAAACGCGCCTATGCCAGCAGCCGCTCGATGACATGGGAACGCACCGCGGAACGCTATCTCTCCGTCTTCGCGCGGGCGGGCATCTTGCAACGCTCCAAGCTCGTCGCTCGCCAGAATCCGCGGCCCGCCGCCACGCCCCTGCAGGAGCTGTTACCGGACACGAAGACCGGCCATCTCATTGCGATGTGATGATACGGGTCTGTTCCAGCACGCCATCCACGGCGTTCCCAATCGCTCCCACGGCTATTGCGTCGATGACAGTGCTCTCGCCGTAGGACGCGGCGATCATCCGCCTTGTCCCCTTGGCCGAACGGTACGCGGCGCGGATTGCGCCGCATTGTCAGGGCATGCGGCGGATACGCGGAGGAGCGATCTCACCTTGTCGTCGGCATCCTCACCATCGCCTCGAGAAGCCGGTCGATCGGCACGGTCGCAAAGGTCGTGAAGCTGTCGGCGATGGCATAGGGAAGCAACAGCGTTCGCTGATGAACCATCGCGCCACAGCTGTAGAGGACATTGGGGACATAGCCGTCATGGTCGCCCGTATCGGGACGGATCAAAGGCTCGGGCAGCCTGGCGAGCAGCTTCGACGGGTCATTCTTGTCGAGCAGACAGGCGCCAAGACAATAGTTGCGGACCGCGCCGACTCCATGGGTGATCACCAGCCAGCCCTCGTCGATCTCGATCGGCGAGCCGCAATTGCCGATCTGGACGAATTCCCATGGGTAGCGCGGCGTGACGATCTTCACACCAGCATCCCAGCTATAAAGATCGTCCGACACCTGCAGCCAGATATTCTCATGGTCCTGTCGGCCGAGCATGGCGTAGCGGCCATTGATCAGCCGGGGAAACAGAGCCATGCCCTTGTTGTCGGTCCCGGGTCCGCGCAGCGCCGTCAGATCGATCGTCACGAAGTCGGTGGTCCGCAAGATCTCCTGCCGGATGCCGGCGCCGCTGAACGCCGTATAGGTGCCGAGATAGGTGGCCTCGCCGTCATCGTCGACGAAGCGGACCAGCCGAAGATCCTCGATTCCGTGACGCTGGGCCGGCGTCACCGGGAAGATCACGATTTCTGACGGATCGCGAGCTTCCTCACAAAACAGCCTGACGCCTGGATCGTCCGCCGCGCCGCCCGGAATGGCCTTGATACGCGGCGAAATGGCCTGAACGCTGGGCGGATCGATCTTGACCTCGCCTTTCGCCGACCAGAGGCCAGTGCGGAAAGTGACAGATGAGATATTGCCCTCCCCGATGCCGCGAAGAGACAACAAAATCCGAACATCTCCGGGTACAAGGCCGGTCTGATCGGGATGCGGCACGATGCTCGGGTTGAACAATGCCCCCGCCTCGAACGAATACTCCTCGCTGAAATAGGCACCCACGAGCAAGGATTGCTCGGCGTCGATCGACCCGGGATCAATGACCAGCCCGTTCACCTCATGGAAACGGCGCAGCAGGACTTGAGGGACATCGCGATGATGTTTTGCCAAGCTTTGGGTGAAATGCGTGAGGCCGCAGTGCACCTCTGCCTTGTCGAGCCCCAGCACGCGATCTGTAATGCGCTGCGCGCGCGATTGGTTCGGAGAGATGAAGGGCGCCTGGTCGTCGGCGGGGATGAATGGCCTGATCACCACGCGCGACGGATCGGGCAGGAGCCTGACCGGCAGATGAGTCAGGAGATCAATGGCTGACATGGCCATCCTCGGCGCCGATCTGAAGCTCGGCCTGCAATGGCCCGGCATTCCATTTGGCGATGACGGGTATCTGCGGGTGGCCAGGCTTAGGGCCAAGGACGCTCACAGATGCTGGATCGAGTGCGAAATGTTGGCCTTCTAGGATCGCAAGACCGATCCAGCGGACCGCCAAGGCGCAACCGAAATGGCCATGGGAGAACAGCGCGATATTGCCCTCGAGCGCCAAAATGCCAGCGATCAGCCTGTCAGCCCGCTCGGCGACCTGCGCTGGCGTTTCGCCATTCGGACAGCCGTCACGAAAGATGTTCCAACCGGGCGCTTCCTTGCAGATGTCGTCGCTGCTGCGGCCCTCATAGTCGCCATAGTCCCATTCCGACAGATCGGCTGAAATCCGAGCTTGTTCGCCAAGCCCTGCCAGCATGCAGGTGTCGCGGGCGCGAAGAAGCGGACTGGTCAGCACGAGTTCGAAGGGCGTGTTCGCCAGGTACGGCCGCAGCCTGCGCGCCATGACGGTGCCCTGCTCGGTCAGAGGCAGGTCGGTCCTGCCCGTATGCCGGCCCGAGCGCGACCATTCGGTTTCGCCGTGGCGGATCAGGTACAATCTGGGGAGTGTGGGTTTCACCGCGCCGACGCCGCGGCCGGAGTGAGTTCCATCGCTGCGTCATAGGCTCCGCGACGCGCTGCGTGGTTGCACATGGCTCGATGGGCGAGTGCTGCTTGAGCGGCTTGCACCCGATCGTCCTGCCCTGCCCAGATCTGAAGGGCCGGTTGCTGGATCGCTCGCGCAAACGAAAACGCCAGCTGCCACGGCATGCGCCCGCGAAACCGGAGATTCATCGCGTTGAGCCGTGCGGAGGCGAGTTCGCCCGTTTGGCCACCCGACAGAAAGGCGATGCCCGGAACCGAGGCCGGAACGGTGTGCAGCAGGCAATTCACCGTGGCATTGGCGATGGTGTCTGCGTCCTCCTGGTTCGCACAGTCCAGACCGGGCAGCACCATGTTCGGTTTGAGGATCATGGCTTCAAGCATCACGCCTTGTTCGTCGGCATGGCGAAAAAAGGCGCGCAGAACCGCTTCGGTCACCTCGGCACAGCGCGCCAGATCGTGGCTGCCCTCCATCAGCACTTCGGGCTCGACCACGGGCACTAGCCCGACCTGCTGACAGATTGTCGCGTAACGCGCGAGAGCCTGCGCATTCGCCTCGACGCATCCTCGACTGGGACGATCTGCGTCGACCGCGATCACGCCGCGCCATTTGGCGAAGCGCGCGCCCATTTCGGCATAGGTGGCGAGCCGGGCCTGCAAGCCATCGAGTCCTTCCGTGATCTTTTCACCGGGATGTCCCGCAAGCTCGATCGTGCCGGCATCGACCTTGATGCCGGGCAGGATTCCGGCATCATCGAGTACAGAGACGAACGAGGCCTCGCCGCCGGTCCTCTGGCGGATCGTCTCGTCGCAGAGGATGGCCCCGGAGATCGACTGTCCGAGGCCGGGCGTCGTGACGATCAGCTCGCGCCAGGCACGGCGCCTGTCGGCCGTCTCGGGAATGCCGAGCGCGGCAAAGCGCCGGTTGCAGGTGCCGATGCTTTCGTCGATCGCCAGAAGCCCCTTGTCGTCGGCGACCATCGAGCGCGCGATGCCGACCAGATCGTCGATGCTCATATCGGCGCCCCCCAAGTCCAGTCGAGGATTTCGGGCAGGTCCTGGCCGTGGCGGTCGATGTACCGTTTGTGCTCGACCAGTTTGTCGCGCATCGATTGCTGGAGATAGGCGCCCCGGCTGCCGGTCTGCGGCAGCCGATCGATCGCGTCGATCACCAGGTGGAAGCGGTCAAGCTTGTTTTGCACGCGGATGTCGAACGGCGTCGTGATCGTGCCTTCCTCGCAATAGCCGTGAACGTGGAGGTTGCGGTTGGCGCGGTGGTAGGTGAGCTGATGGACCAATCCGGGATAGCCATGAAAGCCGACGATCACGGGCCGGTCGCGCGTGAACAAGGCATCGAAATCGCGCTCGCTGAGCCCATGGGGATGCTCTGCACAAGGCTGGAGCTTCATCAGGTCGACGACATTGACGACCCGGACCTTCAACTCGGGAAGATGCTGTCTCAGGATCGACGTCGCGGCCAGGATTTCAAGGGTCGGCGTGTCGCCGCAGCTCGCCATCACGACGTCGGGCTCGCCATCCTGATCGTTGCTCGCCCATTGCCAGATACCGATGCCCTGGGTGCAATGCATGATGGCTGCATCGATCGTCAGCCATTGCGGCAGCGCATGCTTCCCCGCGATGACGACATTGATGTAATGGCGGCTACGCAGGCAATGATCGACCACTGAGAGCAGGCAGTTGGCGTCAGGCGGGAGATAGACGCGAACGATATCGGCCTTCTTGCTGACGACATGATCCAGGAAGCCGGGATCCTGGTGCGTGAAGCCGTTATGATCCTGCTGCCAGACATGGGAGGCGAGCAGGATATTGAGCGAGGCGATGTCGCGTCGCCACGGGATTTCCTTGGTTACTTTGAGCCATTTGGCGTGCTGGCCGACCATCGAGTCGACGATGCGGATGAAGGCCTCATAGCTATTGAACAGCCCGTGGCGTCCCGTCAGCAGATAGCCTTCGAGCCAGCCTTCGCATTGGTGCTCGCTCAGCATCGCATCGATCACGCGACCGGTGGGGCCAAGGAATTCGTCCTTGGCTTCAGTCAGAGCATCCCATTGGCGGTTCGTGACCTCGAACACGGCGCCAAGCAGATTGGACAGCGTCTCGTCGGGGCCGAAGATCCGGAAATTGTCCGGGTTCTTCGTGACCACATCCCGCAGGAACCGGCCGAGGACCGGCGTATCCCCGCCGCTGACAGCACCGGGCGCTGGCACGGTGACCGCATGCGCGCGGAAATCGGGCATCCGCAGGTCGCGCAGAAGCATTCCGCCATTGGCATGCGGGTTGGCGCCCATCCGCCGGTTGTCCTCGGGCGCCAGCGCAGCAAGCTCGGGGACAAGCGCGCCAGCCTCGTCGAACAGGTCTTCGGGTCCGTAGGCCTTCATCCAATTTTCCAGCGCCTGGACATGCCTTGGGTGTGCGGCGTCGACCAAGAGCGGCACCTGATGCGAGCGGAAGGTGCCTTCGATCTGCAGACCATCGACAGTCTTCGGGCCGGTCCAGCCCTTGGGCGAGCGCAGCACGATCATCGGCCATCGCGGGCGTGTCGTGTCGTTATTCTCTCGCGCGTTCTGCTGGATGACGCGGATCTCCTCGATCACCGTTTCGATCGTCGCCGCCATCTGCTGGTGCATCACGTGGGGATCTTCGCCTTCGACGAAATGCGGCGTCCAGCCGTTGCCGCGGAAGAATTGCTCGATCTCGTCATGGTCGATCCGCGCGAAAATCGTGGGATTGCTGATCTTGTAGCCGTTCAGATGCAGGATCGGGAGAACCGCGCCATCGGAGACGGGATCGAGGAACTTGTTGGACTGCCAGGCGGTCGCCAACGGCCCCGTCTCGGCCTCGCCATCGCCGACCACGCAGGCGACGATCAGATCGGGATTGTCGAGCGCTGCGCCGAAGGCGTGGCTGAGCGAATAGCCGAGCTCGCCACCCTCGTGGATCGATCCCGGCGTGGTCGGTGCGACATGGCTCGATATGCCGCCGGGAAACGAGAATTGTGTGAACAGCCGCTTCATCCCGGCTTCGTCTTGCGAGATGTCGGGGAAAAACTCGCTGTACGAACCTTCCAGATAGGTGTTGCCGACGATCGCGGGACCGCCATGGCCAGGCCCGGCGATGTAGATCATGTTCAGATCGCCTGCGCGGATGGCCCGGTTCAGATGGACATAGATGAAGTTCTGGCCGGGCGTCGTGCCCCAATGCCCCACCACCAAAGGCTTCACATGGTTGAGCGTCAGCGGCTCGCGCAGGAGCGGATTGTCGTAGAGATAGAGCTGACCGACGGAGAGATAATTCGCCGCGCGCCAATAAGCGTCGGTCAGGCGCAGTTCCTCGGCTCCGAGGCAAGGCTCAGATGCCGACGGGACGTCGACATGGAGAGCGCCGTCACGCGCAATGATCGAAAGGTTCATGGCTGCGGCTCCGCGTCATGTGAGGATCGGCGGCGGCGCTCGTCACCGGGGGGATTTCAGCGCAATATCGAGCAACCCTGCCCACTGGGTAAGGATCGGAATCTACGTACCCGGTGCGATCCGGGCCGTTGCCTGCTTCCGTTTCACCGGTCGATCCGCCGAGATCAAAACCACCCCGGTCAATAGGTCGATCAGCGACCGGGCTCGTGTCGATCGGTTCTGCGATCACTCCGCCTCGAAATCCTCGCAGGTCTCCCCAAACAGAGAGAGCCCTTCCTCGAGGTAGTCGGAGAGCAGCGGCAGCCCCATCAGATAGGCTGCCGTGCGGGCGTTATGGGCGTGTCTGGCGTCCGCCTGAAGCGTGCTCCAATCGGCGATGCCAGCATCGCCTCGCCCCAGCCAGGCCAGCGCCACGAGATCGATCTGCTCGTCGACATTCAGATCGTGGATGAAGCTCGTCAGTTCGTGCTGGACCGGATCGCTTCTGTCGTCCTCCAAGATATCCACCATGCCGTCGTCGCTGGCGTTGGAGCCGGAATCCGGATCCGTGACGTTTTCCTTTTCGTCGAACTGCCGCGCCTTCGATAGAATGAAGCAGACCTTGCGGGTGGCGATGGCCAGATCGGGTATGTCGGTCATTGATCTCTCCGGATTGCGGCGCGTCGTGGCAAACGAAACGCGGCCCGAGCAGGTCAGGCCGCCGAATGGCATGCGATAGGCAGGCGACGCTCTCGCCTCCTTCAGCGCTTGTCGTCGGCCTTCGATTCAGTCTTGCCGTCGAACGCTGCTTTGACCTCGGCCTTTGTGATCCTGGCCGCCGGCTCGCCTCGTTCGTTGAGGTTCTGCTCTTCGGTGCCGTCCCCCATCATTCCGGGATGGACGATGTCAGCAAGCTTCTTGCCGTTCTTGGCGTCGGGTTTGGAGGTCATCTGAAATCCTTCATGCCGGTACGGCCCGACGCTGCAACGCCCCGGCCGCTGGGCAAATGCCCTGCCGGCCTATCGGACGATCGCAACGATAGCGACCGATGGCTCTGGGACGGAAGCTTCGGAAAACACCCATCGCGCGCTCACGCTTCTCAGCCGGCGTGAGGTGAAGCCCGAGCGGCAAGCTTTGGCGGCGGTAATGCGTATTTTCCGAGGCTGCCTGTTCCGAATGGGCCCGGGCCATATGCCCATCGGAATCCTGGCCGACCGCGCCCTCGCTTGGGATTCGCGCCATTCCGATGACCGTTACCTCAAGCGCAGGAGCCTTCCATGGCCTCCAAGATGCACGCTGCCGTCGTCGAGATGTTCGGCAAACCCCTGGCTTTCCAGGAGGTCGCGATCCCGACCCCGGGGCCGGGCCAGATCCTGGTCAAGACCGAAGCCTGCGGCGTCTGCCACACGGACCTTCACGCCGCCCATGGCGACTGGCCGGTGAAGCCGACATTGCCCTTCATTCCGGGCCATGAGGGCATCGGACGGGTCGTGGCGGTCGGAGCAGGCGTCACGATCGTCAAGGAGGGCGACCGGGTCGGCGTGCCATGGCTCTACTCGGCCTGTGGCCATTGCGAGCACTGCCTCTCGGCCTGGGAGACGGTCTGTGGCGAGGCGGAGTTCGGCGGCTACACCAAGAATGGCGGTTTCGCTGAGTACATCCTCGCCGACCCAAACTACGTCGCGCATATTCCCGATGGCCTGACACCTCAGGAAGCCGCTCCACTCATCTGCGCGGGCATCACGACCTATAAGGGCATCAAGGTTGCCGATGTGCGACCTGGCGAATGGATCGCGGTCTCCGGCGCCGGCGGCCTTGGCCATTTGGCCATCCAGTACGCCAAGGCAATGGGCCTTCAGGTTTGCGCGGTCGATATCGACGACGGCAAGCTCGAGCATGCCAGGCGCCTTGGGGCCGATCTCGTCGTCAACGCGAAGACCCCCGACGCAGTCGAGGCGATCAGGGCCGGCACCGGCGGCGGGGCGCATGGCGTGCTGATCACGGCCCCGTCTCTTGGCGCCTTCAAGCAGGGCATCGCCATGGCTCGTAAACGCGGCACCTGCGTCCTCGTCGGCCTCCCGCCGGGTGAGTTCCCCGTGCCGCTCTTCGACGTGGTCGCCAACTGCATCACGATCCGCGGCTCCTTCGTCGGCACGCGCGAGGACATGGCCGAGGCACTCGCCTTCGCAGCTGGGGGGATGGTCAAGGCCGACATTGAGCTTCAGCCGCTTTCAGCGATCAATTCGGTCTTCGAGCGGCTCCAGCATGGCGATGTTCCATCCCGCGTCGTGCTCGATTTTGCCGTGGTCTGACCGGCGCATCTTGGCCGCCCTGCCCGCCGATGCGGCCTCGCGGGCGGCTCCCAACATCTCTTCCAAGGGGTGATCGACATGACCAAACTTGATGCCGGCAAGGCCGGTACGTTCAAGATCGGCAGCGACCTCACGATCAACCGCCTCGGCTTCGGCGCGATGCAGCTGACCGGCAAAGGCATCTGGGGCAAGCCTGATGATCGCGACGAGTGCCTGGCCACCCTGAAGCGCCTTCCTGAGCTTGGCGTGAACTTCATCGACACCGCCGATTCCTACGGGCCGGACGTTTCCGAACATCTGATCCACAAGGCGCTTCATCCCTATCGCGACATCCTCGTCGCGACCAAGGCTGGCATGGTGCGAGGCGGCCCCGACATCTGGCATCCGCTTGGTCGCCCGGACTATCTTCGCCAGCAGGCCCTGATGAGCCTGCGCTTCCTGGGCGTGGAACAGATCGGACTGTGGCAGCTGCATCGGATCGACAGGAACGTGCCCCGCGATGAGCAGTTCGGCGCGATCAAGTCGCTGCTTGATGACGGTTTGATCCGGCACGCCGGCCTCAGTGAGGTCTCGGTCGAAGACGTCGAGGCGGCAAGGAAGGTGTTTCCGGTCTCCACGGTTCAGAACCGCTACAATCTGATCGACCGGACCAGCGAGGCTGTGCTGGCCTATTGCGAGACGCATGGCATCGGATTCATCCCGTGGTTTCCACTGGCTGCTGGCGAGCTCGAAAAGCCGGGATCGCTGCTGGATGGCATCGCCGAGACGCATCGCGCGACACCTGGTCAGATCGCCCTGGCGTGGCTTTTGAAGCGCAGCGATGTCCTCCTGCCGATACCCGGCACGTCGCGCGTCTCGCATCTGGAGGAGAATGTGGCTGCGGCAAACATCACGCTATCGGCCGAGGAGTTCGCGGCGCTGGATCGGGCGGGCCGAGCGGTCTTCGAGAAACGCTGAAGGGCCTATTCCATGGAACACAGCCATGACCACGCGCATGAGCATGAGGAGACGGCGGCGGCTGTCGGGAGCGGCGTCTATACGTGCCCGATGCACCCACAGATACGACAGGCCAGCCCAGGGAATTGCCCGATCTGCGGCATGACGCTCGAATTGGTGGTGCCAATTGCCGAAACGGCCCCCAGTCAGGAGCTTCGCGACATGACGCGCCGCTTCTGGGTTGGCCTCGTTGTCGGCCTGCCGGTCTTCTTCCTGGAGATGGGAGCCCATATACCGGCCCTGGGATTGCACGATCTCGTGCCGCTGCGGATCTCGATCTGGATCCAGCTCGTCCTGTCGACCCCTGTTGTGCTTTGGGCGGGGTGGCCCTTCCTTGCACGCGGCTGGGCTTCCGTGACCAGCCGCCACCTGAACATGTTCACGCTGATCGCGTTGGGAACGGGCACAGCCTATCTCTACAGTCTCGTTGCAGCCTTCGCGCCAGGCCTCTTTCCAGAGCGCTTCCATGGTATGGGCGGCACGGTCCCCGTCTATTTCGAGGCTGCAGTCGTCATCACGGTGCTCGTCCTACTCGGTCAGGTGCTCGAATTGCGGGCTCGCGAGCAGACCGGCGGCGCTATTCGCGCGCTCCTGAATCTCGCACCGAAGACCGCCCGCCGCCTGCGCGATGGCGCCGACGACGAGGAGATCCAGGTCGCCGAGGTGAGGGTCGGAGAGCGGCTTCGTGTCCGCCCAGGCGACGGCATCCCTGTCGACGGAAAAGTCATCGAAGGCCGCAGCGCCGTGGACGAATCCATGGTCAGTGGCGAAGCCATGCCTAATGCCAAAGGGCCGGGCGACATGCTGATCGGTGGCACCGTCAACGGCACGGGCTCGCTCGTGATGCAGGCCGAGAAGGTCGGTGTGGACACCATGCTGGCGCGCATCGTCGCCATGGTTTCGCAAGCGCAGCGCAGCCGTGCGCCGATCCAGCGCCTGGCCGACACCGTGGCCGGCTGGTTCGTGCCCGCGGTTCTCGGCATAGCGGCTCTCTCCTTTGCGGCGTGGTGGGTCTGGGCCCCTGAGTCCGCCTTCTCATATGCGCTGATCGCAGCGGTATCCGTCGTCATCATCGCCTGTCCCTGCGCGCTGGGGCTGGCCACGCCGATGTCGATCGGAGTGGGTGTGGGAAAGGGTGCGAGCGCCGGCATCCTGATCAAATCCGCCGAAGCACTGGAACGGATGGAAAAGATCGACACGCTCGTCGTGGACAAGACCGGCACCCTTACCGAAGGCAAGCCAAAGGTCACGAAGGTGATCGCCCGCGGCCGCAGCGAAGCTGATCTGCTTGCCATGGCGGCCGCTCTCGAACGGTCGAGCGAACATCCACTGGCCAGCGCGATCCTGGTTGCTGCAAAAACAGCAGGGGCCAGGTCATTGGACGCGGCTGATTTTACATCAGTCACCGGCAAAGGCGTGACGGGGGTGGTCGACGGCAGACGGGTTGCGCTGGGCAATGCACGCCTGATGGCGGACGAAGGCGTCGTGCTCGGCGACCTGGAAAGCAAGGCCGTCGAGTTGTGTCGCGAAGGAGGCACAGCCCTATTCGTCGGTATCGATGGCCAGGCAGGCGGCCTCGTGGCGATCGCCGATCCCATCAAGTCGACGACACAGGCTGCCATCACGGCACTGAAAGCAGACGACATCCACGTCGTGATGTTGACTGGCGATAACCAGACGACGGCTGCGGCGGTAGCGCGCACGCTTGGGATCACCGACGTGCATGCCGAGGTCCTGCCGGAGGACAAGCAGCGGATCGTCAAGACACTAAAGGCGAGCGGCAAGGTCGTAGCCATGGCGGGCGATGGCGTGAACGATGCCGCGGCTCTGGCGGAAGCCGATGTCGGTATCGCCATGGGCACAGGAACCGAAGTTGCCATCCAAAGTGCGGGGATGACGCTCGTGAAAGGCGACCTTGCCGGCATCGTGCGGGCCAGAAGCCTGAGCCGCCAAACCATGCGCAACATCCGCGAGAACCTCGTCTTCGCATTCGCTTACAACGTCATCGGCATCCCCGTCGCAGCCGGCGTGCTCTATCCGGCTTTCGGTATCCTGCTCAGCCCCGGCGTCGCCGCCCTGGCCATGTCGCTGAGCTCCGTTTCGGTCATCGGCAATGCGCTTCGGCTGAAGGCGCTCAAGCTGTGATTCGCCCAGGGACATATGGTGCAGGGTCCTGAATGACGAGCTTACCGCCTGATCCTCGTTTCGCTCGGCCGAACTGCGTGTTTTCCGACCCTGTCGCGACGGCGGCGGTGCCGCGTAGCCTGACCTGGGCTGGATGATCCGATCGACAAGCACGGCAGCGCTCGTTTCGGATCGTGGTCGGCTGATCTGTCGGAGCCTGCCGCGTAGCGCGGTGGCACAGCTCCCTCATCCGAAGATTAGGGAGCCAACGATGTCTCACGACACAGAACTGCAGAAGTCCGTTCTCGCCGAGTTGAGCTGGGAGCCCAGCATCAGCTCCGCCCATATCGGCGTCACCGCCGATAATGGCGTGGTCTCGCTCTCGGGCCATGTCGAAAGCTTCATGGAAAAGCACGCGGCCGAAAGCGCCGCGCGCCGCGTCAAGGGCGTCAAGGCCGTCGCCGAAGAGATTGAGGTCCGCCTTCCGTTCCATGTGAAGCGCGCTGACGACGAGATCGCCGCCGCGGCCGTCAACCGATTGTCCTGGGATGTCTCCATCCCCAAGGACACCGTGAAGGTGACAGTCGATCAGGGGTGGGTCACGCTAAGCGGCCAGGTCGAATGGCACTATCAGAAGGATGCGGCTGAACTCGATATCCGCGGTCTTTTCGGCGTTCTCGGCGTCTCCAGCCAGATCACGATCAAGCCGCAGGTCGATACCGCCAATCTCAGCGACCAGATCACCCATGCCTTGCATCGCTCCTGGTTCTTTGATCCCAAGACCGTCTGGGTGAACGCAACGGGCGGCAAGGTGCGACTGACCGGCACCGTCCACAGCTGGCATGATCGGCAGGTCGCCGGCGATACGGCCTGGGCAGCGCCCGGCACCACGGCCGTCGACAACGAAATCGCCGTCATCTGACGATACATGCGCCATCGGTCCCAATCACGGAACGATGGCGCATTCGTATCAACCGATCTGCAGCCAGGAGTTTGCCATCGTGACGAAGATCGAACGGACTACGGATCGCAGCGCCTCGAAGGCCTATCTCGTCGGAGGCGGCATCGCGTCATTGGCGGCTGCTGCGTTCATGATCCGCGATGGCGACATGCTTGGCCACAACATCACGATCATCGAGGAATCCGGCACGATCGGCGGAAGCCTCGACGGCTCGGGATCGCCCGATGCAGGCTATGTCCTGCGCGGTGGTCGCATGATCGAGAGCAAGTATCTGTGCACTTTCGCGCTCTTTGACTCGATCCCGACGCTCGACGATAGCCGCACGGTCACGCAGGAGATCATTGCGTGGAACGAAACCATGAAGACGTCATCGAAATCCCGTCTCGTGCGAGACGGTGCCAGGGAGACGGCGCCGCGCTTCGGGCTTAGCGAAAAGCACATCCTGGCGATCGAACGCCTCGCGATCGAGCCCGAGTTCATCCTTGGACGGACGCGGATCTCCGATCAATTCGATGCCGCGTTCTTCAAGACCAATTTCTGGTTCATGTGGTGCACGACCTTCGCGTTCCAGCCATGGCACAGCGCCGTCGAGTTCAAGCGCTATCTGGTCCGCTTTGCTCACATGGTCTCTGGCTTCAACAGGCTGCAGGGCATCATGCGCACCACGTACAACCAGTACGACTCGATGGTGCGGCCGTTGCAGAAATGGCTGCTGGCGCGCGGCGTCGCGTTCGAGCTCGGCACCCGCGTCACTGACCTGAGGTTCTCCGAACGCGATGGCGTCCGCAGCGTCGACCAAATCCTCTTCGAACGTGCGGGCTCGAACGGCGCGATCACGGTCGGCGAGGCTGACTCAGTTATGGTCACGCTCGGCTCGATGACGGAGGCGTCGAGCCTCGGGGCCATGGATCGCGTTCCGCTTATGCTGGACAAGATCGGCGGGGCTTGGTCTCTTTGGGAGAAGCTGGCGGCCAATCGGCCTGAGCTCGGCCATCCCTCCGTCTTTTCCGATCATGTCGAGGAGTCCAAATGGATCTCCTTCACCACCACGCTGCACGATCAGAGGCTCCTCGATTTCGTGCGCAACCTGACGGGAAACGTTCCAGGCGAAGGCGGGCTGATCACATTCCCGGAGTCGAGCTGGCTCGCCTCGATCGTCATTCCCCATCAGCCGCATTTCATCGGCCAGCCTGACGATGTCAGTGTGTTTTGGGGTTATGGCCTCTCGGTCGATGCGCCCGGCGACTTCGTCAAAAAGCCGATGTCGCAATGCACTGGCCGCGAGATCATGACAGAAATCCTCGGCCATCTGCGGCTAGAGGCCGATGATGCGGCGATCATTGACGCGTGCACCTGCATTCCTTGCATGATGCCCTTCATCACAAGCCAATTCCTGCGCCGGGAAGCGGGCGACAGGCCGCAGGTTGTCCCTGACGGCTATGACAACCTGGCTCTGATGGGCCAATTCTGTGAGCTGCCCGACGATGTCGTCTTCACGGTCGAGTACTCTATTCGGTCTGCCCAAACCGGCGTTTACGCACTGCTTGGCCTGAAGCGCGAGCCACCGCCAGTCTACAAAGGGAGCTTCGACCCGCGGGTTCTCTATCGGGCGTTCCGCGCGCTTCACGACGTTGCAGCCTGAGACTGTCGCGACTGGACGTTTCAGGGCCGCGTGCCTGCGGGCAGTGCGAGCGGGCACGCTCTATTTCGTGATCGTCTTCGCTGCCGGCTTCGCTCTGGGAACGATGCGCATCCTGTTCATAACGCCAGCGTTCGGGGCGGTTCCGGCCGTTACGCTGGAAATGCCGCTGATCCTTGCGGTCGCGTGGCTGACTGCTCGCGCGATCATTTCAAGGCTCGCCATTCCTCAAGCAGCCATGCCGCGCCTCATCATGGGCGGGTCAGCCTTCGCTTTGCTTATGACAACGGAATTCGCCCTTTCGGCCTCCCTCTTTGGAGGGGGCGGCCAGTATCTCGCCAATCTGACGACAGGCGCGGGCTTGATCGGTCTGGCGGGCCAGATCGTTTTCGCACTCGTGCCATTGGCGCAGATTTGGCTCTGCGATCGATAAGTGCTTGCTCGTCTCAGGCCTGCTGTCGCAGCTTGGCTTCGCTGAGCGCTCTTGCGATGGCCCGAACCAGATCCGCCTCCTGGAAGGGTTTTTGAAGCACGATCGCCTCAGGGCTCAGCGAAGTCTTGGTCAGCCGATCGCCGCTGACGAAAACATGCGGAATGAAGCCGTCCCTGAGGATCTCGGCGACAGCCGTCAATCCGCTGCCCTGGCGTAGGCGAGCATCGACGATCATCAGATCCGGCCGGCACCGGGTGGCTTCCCGAATGGCCTCCGCTTCGGTCGCCGCAATGCCGCTCACAACATGCCCGAGTTCCATCAGGACCTCGGCAAGCAGCGTGGCGATGACGGGTTCATCTTCGATGACGAGCACGTGGAGCTTTGTCATAAGGCGCCATTTTCCAAACGAAATCGCCAGCGTGGACGACAAAGTGCAGCCGATTGGTCGATTGGCCCGGTTTTTAACCGCCAATGCGGACCAGTGATCGATTCTAGGGTCGTTCGGTTGGCCCCCGGCCATTTCACATGGCGCAAAGTGAGCCAAAAATAAATGCGCAAGAAGGCTCGCACTCGATTTCGGCCCGTTGGCCGAAATAAGTTCCGGCTCAGAAACCAGATTAATGCGATAATACCGGAACAATAAGGGTCGGAATTTACTTAGAACAAGGCGGGTCGAGCCGGGCATCGTTATCAGATTATTTTATGCTCGATGTCCCCGTGAGATTTCGACGCCGCCGGCGTGCTTGCCGACGTTTACCTATGGCTGCGCTCTATGCATGCCAGAAAGCGCTATCTCGATGCCGGCTCGTACACATGACGACGCAACGGCAAAGGACCGCCCCGTTCAGCAGACAAAAGTGGCGCGAGGCAAGACCGCGCACTTGGACGGACCCATTGTCGTTGGAATTGGAGCCTCAGCAGGAGGATTGGCGGCCTGCCGGAAACTGCTCGACGCCATGCCCGATACTGATGGCTTGGCATTCGTTCTCGTTCAGCACCTTGATCCCAATCACCCCAGCATGATTGCAGAACTGCTGTCTTCGCACACGTCCTTGACGGTGCGGGAGGCGAGTGAAGGCGTTCGGCTGGAGCGCGGCCATCTCTATGTCATCGCGCCGGGCACCTCCCTCTCGGTTGTTGGGGGCGCGCTCCATGCTTCAGTCCCTCAACAGCGCCATGGGGCTCGGCTGCCGTTCGACTTTCTGCTTCAATCGCTGGCGAAGGAATACGGCTCGCGCTGCATCGCCATTGTGCTTTCAGGGACAGGCGCAGATGGCAGCGTTGGGCTCAAGGCGATCAAATCCAAGGGGGGCATCGTCTTCGCGCAAGATCCCGAGGAAGCCGGATATGACGGCATGCCCCGCAGCGCCATAGCGACGGGCGGCGTCGACCGCATCCTGCTGGCAGCCGAGATTCCCGAAGCGCTGCTTGAGAGCGCCAAAAAGATCCATGACGACCCGGCCATGATGGAGCGCGTGGCGACTGACAAGGAGCAGAGCTGGCTCGCAGACGTCATAGACCTCCTGAAAAACAACACCCGCCATGATTTCACATTCTACAAACCCGGCACCTTGCTGCGCAGGATCGAACGCCGGCGCGGGTTGGCGGGAATCGAGGCCGGCGACATGTTGGCCTATCTCGATGTCCTGCGCCAAAATCCTGCAGAGCGCGATCTGCTCGCGAAGGATTTGCTGATCAACGTCACGAGCTTCTTTCGGGATTCGAAGACATTCTCTCTGCTGGCGGAGAGCATCATTCCCGAGATGGTCAGCAAGCAGCCGGCAGACCGGCCATTGCGCATATGGATCGCCGGATGCAGCACGGGCGAGGAAGCCTACTCGCTGGCCATGCTGTTTCGCGAGCAGATCACCGCTGCCAAGAGTAACGTCAAACTTCAGCTTTTCGCCTCTGACATAGACGCTGACGCGGTCTTGCGCGCCCAGGAGGGGTTATATCCAAACACGATCGAGGATGCCGTCTCCGCTGACAGGTTGGCGCGATTCTTCAAAAAAGAAGGTCAAAACTACCGAATCCTGCCTGACGTGCGCGGAATGGTCGTCTTCACGGTCCAGGATCTACTGGCCGATCCGCCATTCTCGCGCCTGGACATGATTTCGTGCCGGAATGTGCTGATATACCTTCAGCCCGAAGCCCAAACGAAGATCCTCTCCCTGTTTCACTTTGCACTGCGGGAGGGCGGAACTTTGCTGCTTGGCAGCTCCGAGACCGTCAGCCACGCGGAGGGCCGCTTCGCGGTCATTGCGAAAGACCAGCGCATCTACCGTCATATCGGCCGCAGTCATCCTGGTGATGCGCGCTTCTCCGGCAGTGCGGCCGAACTTATCCGGCTTCCACAGCGTACGGGCCAGGGGCAAGCGGTCTCACGTCAGAGCGCACTTGCCGAGTTATGCAAACGCGCTGTCATCGAAGCCTATGCCCCTGCCGCGGTCCTGATCAACAGCGCCCACGAGTGCCTTTACAGTCTGGGGCCGACGGACCTCTACCTTCATGTCGCACCGGGCTACCCGAGCCATGACATTCTGGCGATGGCCCCGGAGGGCGTAAGAACCAAGTTGAGGGCCGCTATCCATAAGGCAACGCAAAGCAACGCTGCCGTGAAGCTCGATGGGATCAGGCCTCGGCGCGGCCCTCAGAATTACGCCTTCAGCATCGCGGTCCTGCCGTTGAAGCATGAGGGCGAAGCGCTCTTTCTGGTCTCCTTCATCGATGTGCCGAAACACGACAAAGCGCCGGTGGTATCGACCTCTTCAACCGACGCGCCCCGGGTCGGGGAGCTCGAACAGGAGCTCGACGCCGCAAGGGCGGAGCTCAAGGACGCCATCCGCAACCTCGAAATTTCAAGCGAGGAGCAGCGGGCGATCAACGAGGAGGCGCTCTCGGTCAACGAGGAGTTCCAGTCGACCAATGAGGAACTGCTGACCTCGAAGGAAGAACTGCAATCTCTGAACGAGGAACTGACCGCGCTCAACGGCCAGCTCCAGGAGACCCTGGAGCGACAACGCACGACCTCGGATGACCTGCAAAACGTGCTCTACAGCACCGACGTCGCCACCGTCTTTCTCGATCGCGATCTGAAGATCAGATTCTTCACACCGGCCACGAAGGCGCTGTTCAAGATCATACCCGGCGATGTCGGCAGGCCGCTTGAAGACCTGAATTCACTCGCAGTCGACAGCTCTCTACCGGTAGATGCACGCACCGTACTGCAGACGCTGGCGCCGCTTGAACGGCGCATCGAGGCTCGAAATGGCGTGTGGTTCGTGCGCCGCATCATGCCCTACCGCGCTCATGACAACAGTGTCGAAGGTGTTGTCATCACCTTCACCGATATCACCGAGCAGAAGAAGACCGCACGCGCGCTCGATAATGCGCGCAAGCAGGCGGAGCTCGCCAATGTCGCCAAATCGCGCTTTCTGGCCGCTGCGAGCCACGATCTAAGGCAGCCCCTGCAGGGCCTTGCGCTGTTGCAGGGACTGCTGGCCAAGGTCGTCGAAGGCGATAAGGCCAAGACACTCGTCGCCCGGTTGAGCGATACGGTCGACGCAATGTCGGGCATGCTGAACACGCTCCTCGACATCAACCAGATCGAAGCGGGGACCGTCCATGCCGAGATCGTGGATTTCCCGATCAAGGATTTGCTTGATCGCCTCCGGGAGGAATTCGCCTACCACGCCCAGGCGCAGGGGCTTGCCTTGAGGGTGGTCTCGTCAAGCCTGGTCGTTCGCAGCGATCCGCATCTGCTGGAGCAGATGATCCGCAACCTGGTCTCCAACGCATTGAAATACACCAAGACAGGCAAGGTCCTGCTCGGGTGCAAGCGACGTGGCGGCAAGCTCTGCATCGAGATCTGGGATACCGGGATCGGCATTCCCAAGGATGAGCTTCATGCGATCTTCGACGAGTATCACCAGCTCGATAACGCCGCGCGCCAACGAAGCCTCGGTCTTGGCCTGGGATTGTCGATCGTGCAGCGCCTCGGTGGCCTGCTCGATCACGCGGTCGGGGTTCGCTCCAAGCAAAATAAGGGGTCGGTCTTTACGATCGAACTCGCCTTGCTGCGCCAAACCGCCCGTCAGCCGCAAAAGACCCAGCTGCATCTCGAGGCTGTCGCTCCTGCCCTCGATATCGCCCATCGCACAGGGACCGTACTCCTGATTGAGGATGATCCCGAACTGCACGATCTGCTTGAACTGCTTTTGAAGGATGAGGGCCACCAGGTTCTGGCGGCGACCGATGGTCTTGCCGCGCTTGCCATGATGACAAGCGGCGCGTTGCGGCCAGACGTGATCCTGTCGGATTTCAATCTGCCGAAAGGCATGAATGGCCTTGAAACCGCGGCGAAATTGCGTGAGCGGGACCACCGCGAAACGCCGGTGATCATCCTTACCGGCGACATCTCGACTGAGACCCTGCGCGCGATCAAGCTGCTGAACTGCATGCACCTGAACAAGCCCGTAAAGGTCGAGGAGGTCACGCAGGCAATCCAAAACATCCTGGAACGGAAAGCCGACCCTGAAGCGATCATCCAGACGAGAACGTTGGAAAACAATAATGAGAACCCCGAAGTTTTCATCGTCGATGACGACCATCAGATCCGGGATACATTGCGCCTCTTCCTGGAACAGGCCGGTCACAGGGTGGCAGCCTATGCAAGCTGCGAGGGTTTCCTTGCAGCCTATCAACCCGGCGATGGCAATTGCCTTCTGGTCGACGCCTATCTTCCGGGCATGACTGGACTTCAGTTGCTTCGACATTTGAATGAGGAAGGCCATCATCTCCCTGCCATCATGATCACTGGGAACAGCGACGTGGCGATGGCGGTGGAGGCGATGAAGACCGGCGCGTCGGACTTCATCGAAAAGCCGGTGGGCTGTACTGAACTTCTCGCCAGCGTAGCCCGCGCGATCGATCAGTCGCGCGACTCCAACCAACGCGCCGCCTGGAAGGCGAACGCCACGAAAAGCCTGGCTGGGCTGACAGCGCGGCAGCACCAGATCATGGATCTGGTTCTAGCTGGACATCCCAACAAGAACATCGCTGCAGATCTTGGCATCAGCCAGCGCACGGTCGAAAACCACCGTGCTTCGATCATGCACAAGACGGCCTCGAAGTCGCTTCCCGCCTTGGCCAGGCTGGCGCTGGCCGCGTCATAAATCTGGCCCCCTCCCCGACTGCGGCCAAGGTCTTGTAGGCAGCAGGCTCGTGCGCGCCGAGCCTGCGTAGTTTCCGACGCTGGCGCGTGCTTTCGCTGGATTTATCGTACCCCGAACGATCGGCCAGTCGCTTTCCGAACTAGCCCTGCGTTCGAGGAATCTCCCATGCGTTTGATCGCCGCTGCCCTACTCCTTGCTACCGGTCTCGCGGGTTGCCAGACCATGGAGCAGTCGCGCCGCAGTGCCGATGAGCTTTGCAGCGAGTCGGGGCTACGGCCGGGCACGCGCCCGTTCAGGAACTGCGTCAGCTCTCGCTATCGCGAAGAGCGCCGCCAGGCGGATGCGGCCGCCGGCGCACTGGTCGTGGGCGCGACCGCCGGGCTGGTCGGAGCGGCGATCGTCGCCGATGAACGGTCATACCGGTACGACAGGCGCGGCTTCTACGGCGAGCCCGGCTATTTTGGGCAGCCGGGCTATCCATACGGGCCGGGCTATGACAGCCCGCAGCCCTATCTTCGCGGCGGCTGCGATGTCTGGGGCTGCTAGAGCATTTTCGAGCGAAGTGGCCACCGGTTCGCGTAGAGAAAATACGACAAAACAAGGCTCTAGTCGCCCGTACTCGGCTTGGTCATCGCTCCATTGTCTGTCGATCGTTCCAGGGGCGCGGTCAGCCACATCTTCGCAAAAAGCGGTTCAGCTCCAAGGAGACTGCTCATGACCTATTCAACAGTGCTGGTTCATCTGCAGGTGGGCGCGCCAAACACGGTGCTCCTGAAGGCTTCGGCCGATTTCGCCGAGTTATTCCGGGCCGATGTGGTCGGCGTAAGCGCCTGCCAGCCGGCGCCGATCCCTTACGGCGACGGCTACACGTCCGGCACCTTGATTCAGGAATGCCGCGATGAGTTGGAGAAGGAAACGACGGATGCGGAGACCGAGTTCCGCTCAGCCTTTCAAGGACGAGCTCCTCATCTGACGTGGCGCTCATCGGTCGATTTCGCGTGGCCTGCCGACTACATCGCCGAGCAGGCACGCACAGCCGATCTGATCATCACGGCTCCCGAGCAAGGCGGCTCGATGTTCGATGGATCGCGCCAGGTCAGCATCGCCGACCTCGTCATGTCCGCCGGCCGGCCGGTCCTGATCGTCCCGCCCTCTGTCGGGACTATCGATCTGGGCCATATCGTGGTCGGCTGGAAGGACACGCGGGAAGCCAGGCGGGCCATCAGCGATGCTTTGCCGCTGCTGAAAAAGGCCGGCCACGTGACTGTCGTCGAATTGGCCAGCACTGGCGACCTCCCGGCCGTACGCGACCGTCTAGCCGACGTCATCGGTTGGCTTGGGCGCCACGGCATCACGGCCGAGGCGCTCGCGGAGACGCCGAAAGAAGACGACGCCGCGCGCCTTGGGGATATCACCCGGGACAAGGGCGCAGGCGTATTGGTGGCAGGCGCCTATGGCCACAGCCGTGTTCGGGAGTGGGCCTTCGGCGGTGTCACGCGCAGCCTTTTGCACAATCCGGGAGGCTGTACTCTTCTGTCACACTGAGTGAGAAGACACGGCGATCCAAGACCAAATGCGCCTTGGCTACAAAAATGCCCGCGATGCGCCCTGGCTTGCGAGACGAGGGATAATTTCGGCCGTGCCCTCGCCAATGTCCTCACCCAATCGCAACGTAGCAATGAGAAGGCGGCAGCCGCCGTCTGATCCCAGAGGCGGTCTCGACCACTGTCCGTCCGCCCTCTCATGCGCCGACGATCACACTTGCCGCAGGACGCCGCGCCGAGAAGGGAAGCGCTGGGCCGTGCCCGTACCGCATGACGATGTCGGGCCGGCGGCCGCCCATGCCGAGGAGCGCCGCCAGGGCCGGCCGCAGGGCCGCGACTTCGACAGGCTGGTTGACGAAGCAATGCTTGAAGTTTTGCAGAAAAAAGCGTGGCCGAGATTGCCGTCAGGCATGTCAGAGGGGTCAAGGCTGTCGCGGAAGAACTCGAAGTGCATTGGGCGTTCGGGGAGCAACGCACCGATGTCGAAATCGCAGCCGCAGCTGTCGATCGGCTCGCAGGGAATACATCCATTCCGCCGAACACCATTTAAGTCCAGGTCGAGAAGGGATGCGTGACACTGTTTGGTAGCGTCGAATGGCTTTTCGAGCGCGAGGCCGCCGCTCAAGAAGTTGTCAGCCTTCTCGGGGTTGTCGAGCTATCCAACCTGATCGAGATCAAAACCCGCGCTAACGCTCACAACATCGGTGAGGCCATCAAGACGGCACTCCAGCTTCGTCATTCTACGATCCCCGAAAGGTCGGCGTCAGCGCCTCCAATGGCCATGTCGTCCTGAGCGGCAGAGTGCATTCCGATTCCGAACGCCAGATGGCGGACCGTACAGCCTGGAGTGCTCCCGGTGTCACTCTGGTGGAAAACGCTCTCACCGTTGATTGAGCCTGACGCCCCAACGTCTGGGTATTTTCCGATCCTGAGCGCCGCACTCTTTTGGCTCTAGGAAGAATGCTCCGTCCCTCTCGCAGAGCTGACGGACTGTACCGCGCATCTTGGCCTGCGAGGCCGGGCGGGCCGGCCAGATAATCATCACTTCGGCTCGCAAGCCGAAGCCGGCTTTCCACGCGATGCGCAGGGCTTCGCGTTGAAGAGATGCACACATCCTTTTCGCTCCAAAACGCCAGGTGACATTATGAAGACGACCACGAAACTGTTCGCAGCACTTGCTACCCTGTCGGCGCTTTTGCCGGTCGCCGCGTCGGCAAGGCCGGCGGTAAGAGCCGGTGAACTCGTCTGCAACGTAGCGAGCGGAACCGGCATGATCTTGACCTCCGAGAAGGCGCTGACATGCCGCTATGACGCCGCCGGCGGGCGGCTGGAATTCTACACCGGAACGATCAAGAAATTCGGCCTCGATATCGGAAAGACGACCGAGGGCGGCATGATCTGGACGGTCGTCGAGCCGGCCTTGAAGCCGGGTGGGCTGGCTGGCACGTATAACGGTGTGACAGCTGAAGTGACGGTCGGTGTTGGTGCAGGGGCCAGCGTCCTCGTTGGCGGCAACGACGGCGCCGTGACCCTCCAACCGCTGTCTTTCCAAGGTCAGACTGGTGCGAACCTCGCCGTCGGCGTTGGTTCGCTGACGCTGAACGAAATCTCGGCACCGCCTGCGAGGCGGTCGCACAAGCGCCACCACAGCTACCATGGCAGAATGCATCAAGGCTGATCCGGTCACCCTTGTTCCGGCAGTGAGCTGGCCCCAGACGTGACCGATTCCCACAACCGCCCTTGGCTGAGCACCCCTTCGCCAAGGGCGGTCTTATACGCAGCTCTGGCGGCCAACTGTCTCGTAGCCGTCACCAAGATCGCTGCGGCGGCCTGGACGGGCAGCTCCGCTATGACCAGCGAGGCCGTTCACTCCGTCGTCGATACGTTGAACGAGATCCTGCTTCTCTATGGCGTTCGTCGAGCCGACCGTCGTCCGGACATCGACCATCCGCTCGGCTATGGCCGTGAACTCTACTTCTGGAGCTTCATCGTCGCGCTGCTGGTTTTTGCACTCGGCGCCGTGGCCGCGATCTTTGAGGGCATCGACCACATCCTGCATCCCGAACCCGTGCAGGACCGCATCGTGATCTACGGCGTGCTTGCGGTGGCTTTCGCGGTCGATGGCGCTTCCTGGCTCGTCGCTTTGCAAAGGTTCAGGCGCACCAAGCGCGATCTTGGATTCTACGAGGCGCTCCGGCGGAGCAAGGATCCGCCATCCTTCATCGTGCTTCTGGAAGACAGCATCGCGCTTCTTGGAATCGGCGTGGCCGCGGCAGGGACGTTTGCGGCTGCCGCATTTCATGAACCGATCCTGGACGGCGTCGCATCGATCGTCATCGGACTGCTTCTGGCCGCAACCGCCCTGCTTATAGCGCGGGAAAGCAAGAGCCTTCTGATCGGAGAGCGAGCCGATCAGGCATTGTCCCATTCCATTCTCGGCATCGTCGCCGGAGAAAACGGCGTATCGGGAGCCAATGGACTTCTGAGCGTCCAATTGGCGCCGGACCAGGTCCTCGTGGCGCTCAGCGTCGAGTTTGACGACGAGATGCGCTCAAGCCAAATCGAAGATCAGGTCATCGCCGTGGAACAGAAGATACGTGCGGCTCATCCCGAGGTCGTCGCACTCTTCATCAAGCCCCAGACCGCCAAGGGCTTCGCCGCGGCGCGACGGGCGCGCTTCGGCGACACTCCCTGACAGCCGCGGACGACGATGCGAGATCGTGTTGGCCCCGCCGAGGCTCGTTGAATGGGCCGTAAGCGGGGCCTGACATCACCAACCGTAGCCGCCCCAGCCATAGTGGCTATGCAGGCGCTTCTCGTAGATGTCGTTGATGATGGCGGCCGGGTCCCATGCCGGGCTGGACTTTACCCGATCGCGCGTGACGTCGAGATAGATCTTTTCTTGGGACCAGCTGATTTCGCTCACCGCATAGGGCGATATCAGCACCTGTTTGCCCATCCACCAGTTGCTGGTGTCGAGGACCAGATACCTGATGCCCCAACTCGCATCATCGATCAGCAGGTTATCGACGTGGCCTATATCACCGTCGGTGGCGTGCACGTGGTAGCCATTGACCTCCGCGATGCTGCGAAGGTGCGGATCCCCGCTGTCGCCGTGGTTGCCCAAGCCCAGGTCGTCGTAAAGCTCCTTGTTTCCGAAGTAGCGAGACGGTCCGAGGCCAGCACCTGCGATGTCCGAGCCATAGAGCTCGCCACCCCAAAGGGGGCTCCAGCCATAGTAGCCGTAGAGATCGGATTCATGCTGTCGCGAGACCGGCTGATCCGTGCTCAAACCCGGACTGTCTTTCACCTGCAGCTTCGTCAGGGTGACCTGGAGCGTCTGTTGAGCGTAGTCGATCCGGCCGATCGCCGATGGATGGAGAAGAACCTTGTGCTCCGCCAGCCAGCCGCCGGTATCGACCACGAGCCATCGGACCTGCCATGTCCTGTCATCGAACAGCAGGTCCTTGACCGTGCCTATCGAGCCGTCTTGCGCCTCGACCGAATAATCTTTGAGTGCAGATGCGGCTAGCAGCATGGTGTGCCCTCTCGAAGTTTGGCCGCTGTCAAAGCCAAACATCAGCAGAACCACGACGTCACCGCATCCCAACCGAGATTTGGATAACCATGCAGGATCACAGAAAGGCGACTGGAGCAGCAGCTACGATCAGAAATGTACGGGCACGGCGTTGGGCCACGATAGGCTCGGAAACTACGCAGCCTCTTAGCCTGCCCCATCGAGTGACTTAGTTTCAGTCTGCTGCATCATTGGCTTTCCGTTGCGGCCGGGACGATGACAACGCGAGGCGCACCGTTCCGGCGAGACGGGCCCTCCCCTTCCAGCGCGATCGGAAAGCCGTTTCGGGGCCGACATTGGAGAAGCTGATCCTCGCGGAGGCGACCAAGGGAAGCTTCCGGGCCCCGCCCTAGCCCCGGACCACTGCCGCTTGCCAAAAGGGAGCCAGACGCTAGGCTAAATCATGCTCCGATCCCTTCAGACGCTTCGCGATACGTCGGTGGGCGCCCGGATTCTCGCAGCCGATGGCGATCATCTCGCAGTGGTCGGCGGCGGAGACGACTACTACATGCCCTGGCATTGGCATGACTGCCTGATGATCCTGCTGCCCCGCATGGGCTCGATCGACTTCCGCGACGAGACCCGAAAAGCCGGCACCTGGCTGAGCGAAGACCGCTTCGTTATCGTACCCAAGGCCCTGTCCCACCAGACCGCCGCCCGCCGCACCGGCCACGACCATCTGGCCATCTACGCCACGGACGACCAATTGGCCGGAATTGAAGGCCGCGTCGGATCCCTAAGCCGGGTCCGCGCCAAGCTCGGCGCCCCCACATTCTTCGCGATATCACCGGCAATGCGGTCGCTCCTCGGCCTGTGCGAGGCCAGCGAAACGACCGATCTGGCAATGCAGTCGGCACGAGGGCATCTGCTGGCCGCATTGCTCATGAACTGTCTGAGCCAGATTGAACGCGGCGAGCCACTCTCGACGTCGACCCCGGATACGCATGGCGATGCGCTCGTCTCCGAAGTGAAATCCTACATCTCAAACAATCCTTCTACTGACCTTTCGCTGGATCTGATTGCTGATGCGTTCGGTCTGTCCCGTCGCCATGTCACCCGGCTGTTTCGCGAGAAGACCGGCATGACGATCGGTGAATTTCATGAACGCGAACGCGTCGGCCGGGCACGCGCATTGCTGACCGAGACCGATCTGCCCGTCGGTGAGGTTGCCTGGAGGGTCGGACTGGAATCCGGCTCGGCTCTTGCCCGGATGATGCGGCGCGTAGCCGGAATCACGCCGACCGCCGCACGTGGCATGGCCCGATCCGACAAGCGTTAAGGCCCGCTGGGTCGCGCGCACAGACTGAATCCACCCCTACTCTCCTGCGATAGGCCGGGGAGGATGACTGGCGGGGTGGAGGTTCTTCGGCTGGGCGGTTTCATCGTGTTTTTGGACGCCACCAAGACATTCCAGACCGGCACCCAGAGCTAAACGGCGATCCGCGACGTCACATTGTCCATGAACAGAAGCCTGTGACCGTTCCGGTCGCAGCATCCAATACCAACCCGTCGTCGAGGCCGTCGCGCCATCGATGACATGAAGCTGGCCACCGAATGACCGACATCAAGCTTATGAACGTCTTCACCCACAAGGGCTCGGGCGGCAACCCCTGCCCCATCGTCGTCGACGCTGCCGCGCTCACCGGCGCCGAGATGCAGGGTATCGCCGCCGAGTACGGGCATGAATCCGGCTTCGTCCTGCCCGCCGCCGGCGGCGATGCGGACTACGTCTTCCGCTTCTGGGTCCCCCGCCATGAAATGGAGATGTGCGGCCACGCCACGATCGGCGCTCTCTGGACGCTGGCAACGAGCGGGCAACTCCGATCGGGGCAGGTTCGCATCGACACCCGCAGCGGACCGGTCACCGGTTTCGTCGATCTGGACCACGCCGAAGATCCCTATGTCGAAATCACCCAACCTGTCGGGAAGGTCGTCGATCTCACGCAGGATCAGGAGAACTTGGTGCTGGCGGCGCTTCGCCTCTCCCGCAGCGACCTGCTCGATCTGCCGCTCCAGAATGCCGTCACGTCGCGCGTGAAGACCCTTATCCCAATGAAGAGCGTCGACCAACTCAACAATCTGCAATCGTCCATGCCCACAACCGAGACGTGCTGCGAGAGCATCGGATCGACGGGCCTCTACCCCTATGCGGTCGAGAACCAGGACGAGCGCCATTTCGAAGCCAGGCAGTTTCCCAAATCATCCGGCTATCCGGAGGATGCCGCAACAGGGATCGCGGCAGCGGCTCTTGCATTCGGCTTGCTCAAGAACCGTCTCGTCAAGGCCGATAGCGGACGCATCAGGGTCCTGCAGGGGCGACCAATGGGCTCTCTGTCCGAGATCGGGGTTCGGATCGGTTTTGCGGACGATATGCCTGTGGGTTGTCTCATCGGTGGCAGGACGAGATCCGTCGCTTCCAAGGGGCGCTAAATCAACCGACGCGCGTCCCGCTCAGGGCCAGCACTGCCGTTTCACTCAGATTGACGCGGTTGCCGACATGCAGGCCCAGCGTAGTGAAGGCGACGTTTTCGCTGCCGCCGCGCTCGCTGAAGCCGTCAGTATCGAGGTTGAGATAGGCCAGATTGGCGACCGGCTCCAGGGCGAGCTTGCCGAAATTCATGCCATAGGCGACCTCGCCGAAGATCTGCGCGGTGCGGCCTGGTAGCTCGCCGTCGTCTGGTCGGAAAAGCCGAGGAATCGGATCGAACGCTTGGTGCCGATCTCGTTCCAGGTGTAGGTGCCGCCGAAACGCAGAGTGAGTACGCCAAGCGTCTAGGCGGAGCCTTCTCAATGCATTCGGACGCCAATGGCACGCAGCTGATGATCGAAGTGCCTCATAAGCGACAGGCCTTTTGAATAACCGATGAAGCTTGTCGGCGAGTTTGCGTTTGCGGGCCTCCGATGCCAACGCGGCCCGTCAGCCTACAGCTCACAGCATACCTGCCAAGGCGAACTGTGCGACTGCTTGAGAGCGATTTCTGACCCCAAGCTTGATCCTGACATTGTCGACGTGAAAGCGGACGGTGGCCGCGGAAATGCCGAGAATGACGGCGATCTCCACATCGGTTCGGCCATCGGCTACCCATCTGAGACACTCGACCTCACGGCCGCTCAAGATCGCGCGCATATCGCGAGCCGGCGCGAGCTTGCCCAATGCGCAGCAACGCTCATGGACAATGACGGCCATCATCGAGAGGCGCATTCTGCCGGCAGGGCTGAGGTCGAGCCCCTTCTCGGTCGCTGCCATTCCCATGACGGAGAAACTGCCCCGCGGTCCATGAATTGGCACGGTGAAGCCGTCCGTCCATCCCCATTCGGCGGCGGCGGTCCACGCTTCATTTTCCACCGGGGTGAATGTCCTTTCGCTCTTCAGCTGGCTCCAGGTGAATGGCGCAAATCTCCGTCGCGCTTCTGTGACTATCGCGGATTTCCTCGCGAAATTCCGTTCTGCGCTGATCCGTTTCCATGCCGCAGGCCAGTTCAGAAAGAAGTTGTGTTCCTGCTGTCCATGCCCTGGGACGAATGCCCGGCCAGCCGATGCCGAAAACCCCTCGCGCGCCAGAGCTTTGCCATGGGCGCGCCCGACATCCTCGAGCGTGGCGCAGGCCAACATCGTTTCGATGAATTCGTTGATCATGAGCGGCTCCGGATTGAGCTGAAAGCCAAGGAAATGCTCGATTGCTGACGACGCCCCTGCTCGACAACTCATGCATTCATATCACAGGCATATCACCGGCGTCCTTGCGCCACAGCGTTACCGCTGCAACCCGATCGGCAACCGAAAGGTTTTCCATAAGAACCTCCCGTTTTCGGGAGTAGTATTCACGATCTTCCCTCGGCTAGTATTCGACGAATGCGCGCGTCTGACAAGTTGATATGTCATACGGTGAGCTTGTCGGCAAAGAATCCGCAACCTGCCGTCAGAGACCGCATCGGCATGCCGATAGACTGTTTGGAAACGTCCTGAGCTCTCATCCTTGGAGACGCTGCTTCGTAGATCCTCATGATGAGGGCTCCAAGAAATCTCAAACAATCGCTGATCTCACGGACGGATCTCCACCTGGAGCGGTACACCTTTGCACAATTTGTGAAAAAATTCAAGCCAATTTCGCGGTTATGCAAGATGATTATTCAAGTTATATCGTAGATATCTGCCTTATTAGGGCCGTATAGCTTCGCCTCGATACGCGATCAAGAGAAATAAGCGACTCGAATCCTTACCGCTGTATTTTTGCTGTTTGATAGTTTTATTTCATTAGCCTCCCTTTTTCGGGGGCTGTTACGGCAAGCGGATTTCATAGGCTTCCCCGACGTTTCTCCGCTGGACGAATCGATCCGGCGGTCGCGGGGGCCAGTATTGATGAAGCTCATTGGAACAATCGACCGATCGGGCAGGATTTCGTGCAAGAGGCCGGGGTCTCGTCTCGCCTTGCTCGGAGCCGTCGCGCTTGCGCCCATCATGCTGGCGACGCGTGTTCCGGCGGCCGACGTCAACGTTACCTCGAATGTCACGACCGGGATCAACCTGGATGCCCAAGTCGGATCGACGATCGAAGTCTCGCCCGGCGTTTCGGTCACGAACACCCCGCTCAGCGTAACAGTCAATGCGACGACCAGCGCCTGGACCCTAACCAACCGCGGTTCGATCTCGTCCGTGCAGTCGAATGCGATTTCACTGTCGTTCGCGGGATCCAGCGTCAGCAATTTCGGCACGATCACCGCAAACAGCTTCAACGGGATCGTCCTGAGCGGTGGCGGCGGCGTTTCCAACGCCGCTGGCGCCACCATCACGTCGGGAGCGAGCGGGATCAGTATCGGGACATCTTCGGCGGGCGCGGGAACGGTATCCAATCTCGGCACCATCACCCAGACCGGCACCTTCGGCGACCTCGTGGTCCTTCGGTTCGGCGGCAGCGTCGCCAATGCTCAAGGCGCGACGATCAGCGCCAACAACACCGGCAACGCCGTCAGCGTCGGCCAGGGCGCGTCGCGCACCGTGCAGAACGCCGGCATCATCACCAACACCGGCACGAATTTCGCCACTGGCGTGTTGGTGCAAGGCGGCGCCAGCACCGTCACCAACTCCGCAACAGGGCGGATCAGCGGGACGTTCAACGGCGTCTATGCCAGCGCCAGCGCGCCAATGACATTCACCAATGATGGCCTCATCGAGTCGACGAGCGCCACGGGGGCAGCCCGCGCCGTCGAGGCGACCGGCGGCGGAACCTTCGTCAACACCGGCACGATCCGCTCCGTCGCCAGCGACGGCCTCTATCTCGCGCGTGCCGGCACCGTGACCAACCGCGGCACGATTTCCGGCGCTGTCAACGCCATCAATTTCTCCGGCAACTACGCCCGCACGCTCAACCTCGATACCGGCTCGGTTCTGAACGGCAATGTCCAGGGCGGCACGGGCGTGGACGCCCTCGTGCTTCTGGGTAGCGGAACCGAGAGCGCCGCGAAATTCCAGGCCTTCGAAACCCTTTCGATGCAGGGGACGGCCTGGCAGCTCAACAACGCCGGAGCTTTCTTAAACAGCATGACGGTCCAGTCCGGCGTTCTTTCCGTCTCAGGCTCGCTGTTGAGCGGCGCGACGACGGTCCAGGCGAACGGAACCTTGGCGGGCACCGGCACGATCCTCAGCGGCGTCAGCAATTTTGGCACATTGCTCGGCGTGCAAGGGCAGACGCTGACGATGGCCTCCCTAGGTCTTGCCCCCGGCTCGAAGATCAACGCGACGCTTGGCGCGCCGGGCGCGCAGCCGCTCTTCAATGTCACAGGCGCGCTGGTGCTGGACGGCACCTTGAATATCTCCGCCACGAGCGGGTTCGGCGCCGGCGTCTACCGCATCCTGAGCTACAGCGGCAGCCTCACCGATAATGGCCTCGACATCGGCGCGGTTCCCGCCGGCTCGACCGCAGCGAATTACACCGTCCAGACGGCTGTCGCCGGGCAGGTCAACCTCATCAGCACAGCTGTCCTGCCCTCGGGTCCGTTCAATTTTTGGGACGGTGCGGCGGTGGGAAGCGCGAATAACGGCGTGATCGATGGCGGTTCCGGCATCTGGAGCGCGACGGCTGCGAACTGGACGGACGCTAACGGCACGGTCAATCGCGCCATGACGCCGCAACCCGGCTTTGCCATCTTCCAGGGCCAGCCGGGAACCGTGACCGTCGACGGCAGCGCCGGCGCGGTCAGCGTCACGGGGATGCAGTTTGCCTCGAGCGGCTATGTGGTGACCGGCGCGCCAATCAACCTGAGCGCCGCCCAAACCGCCATCCGGGTCGGCGACGGCAGCATCGCCGGGGCGGGTTTCGTCGCAACGATAGGATCATCGCTCGTCGGAGCGGGAGGCCTCGACAAGACCGATCTCGGCCAATTGGTGCTGACAGCTGCGAACACCTATACGGGCGCGACCACGATCAGCGCCGGCACGCTCGTCGCCAACGGCTCGGTCGCCTCGGCTGTGACGATCAATGCCGGCGGCGTGCTCGGCGGCTCAGGCTCGGTTGGCGCGCTGACGGTCAACGGCATTCTCTCGCCCGGCAATTCGCCAGGCACCATCACGGTCAACGGAAACCTCAGCTTCGGCGCAACTGGCATCTATGTGGCGGAGGTGCAGGGTTCGGTTTCCGACCGGGTCAACGTTACCGGCACCGCCTCGCTCGCCGGAACGGTTCGGCTTGTGCCGCTCGGCGGGGTTTATGCGTTCAACTCGCCCTATACGCTGCTTTCGGCGGCGGGTGGGCGCAGCGGCAGTTTCGGCACCGTCGACACGACCGGGTCGTTTGGCGTCGGCGTGACGCCGACAGTCTCCTATACCGCCACCGACGTCTTGCTGACGCTGTCTCCCGCCCCCTTGTCGCCGGCGGTCGCAGTAACGACGCTCGGCTTTTCCCGGCCCAGCAACCCCGCCAGCGTCGCCCGCGGCATCGATCGCGCGGTTGCGGCCGGCGCCGACGCGAACCCGTTCTTCAACCTCTACAACCAGACGGCGGCGGCACTGCCGGGAGCGGTCAATTCTCTGTCCGGCGAGGTGCATACCGCCGCCAATGCGCTGGGCGTCGAGATCAGCGACCAGTTCCTGCGCAGCATGCTCGACCCCTTCGCGCCTGGGCGCCGCGCCGGCGTGGCCGACAAGCCCGGCAGCGCCAATGCGAGCCCCTATGCTGTCTGGGGCTCGGTGCTGGGCCGCCGGAGCCGTACCAATGGCGACCCATCCGGGACCGGCTCGGCGACGCGGGACACCGAGAGCGCCAGCTTCGCCACCGGCGCGGATTATCGGCTGACGCGCGACAGCATCATCGGCTTCGCGCTGGCCGGTGGAGGCGCCAACGCATCGCTCGCCAACGGCCTCGGCAGCGCCGATGTCGGTGTCTTCGAGGCCGGCATCTATGGCATGACACGCTTCGGCGATCTGCAACTTGGCGCCTCCGGCGCCTATACCTTCCTCGACATAGACACCAAGCGGACCGCGCCGGTGCTGCGGCCGGGCACGATCACGGCCTCGTATCACGCCAACGGTTTCAGCGGGCGGCTGGAAGCGAGCTACCGTGTCGCCACGCTGGCCGGCGTCGCGATCTCGCCCTTCGCCGCGCTCCAGGCGCAAACCTTCCAGACGCCCGCCTTCGTCGAGGATGGCGGCTCGGCCGGTCCGCTTGGCACCTTGACCAGCTATCGAAAGAGCAACCTGACGACACGCAGCGAGCTGGGCCTGAAGCTGGAGGCCAATACCATGCTCGCCGGCTATCAGACGACCGGCTTCCTGCGGGCCTCCTGGTCGCAGTCCTTCAACCGCGAAATGGCCTTCGCCGCCAGTCTCAACGGCCTCGCCGGCTCCCGTTTCGTCATTGACGGCGCGAAGGCCGATCGCAGCGCCCTAAGGCTCGCCACCGGCTTCGACATCAAGCTTCGCGACGACATCTCGCTCGGCGGGCGCATCGACAGCGAACTGGCTCAGAACAGTGTGCAATATGCCGGGAGTATCAGGTTGAGGATGGAATTCTGAGCTCCCCAAACAGCCTCGTCCAAGCGGCGCACGCCCGCCAACTCTTAACTCCAGCCCTCCGTCCGACGGCTGAGGAACGTGATCGTGAAAGCCAGGTTGGGGTATGCGGCCAAGTCGGCCGTTCCTGTCAAAGCAGGCCTGCGACACATAGCTGGGCTACGGCTTGAGTGCGGTTCCGAACGCCGAGCTTGTTCCGGACGTTATCGACATGAAACCGGACGGTGTCGGATGAGATCCCCAGAATAGTGCCGATCCTGTCATCGGTCTGGCCATCTGCAACCCATTTGAGACATTCGAGTTCGCGCACCGTCAAAGCTCCCTGAAGATCAGGCGCCGGAATGAGGTTGCGCAGTGCACGGCAACGCTCATGCGTCACGACGGCAAGCGTATAAAGACGCATTCTCGCGGCGTAGGTCAGATCGAGTTTCGTCTCCCTGCTCGCCATGGTCAGCATTGCAACGTAGCCGCTCGGGCCATGGATCGGCACCACGAACGCGTCTGTCCATCCCCACTCCGATATCGCGGCCCAGATCTCATTTTCCGCGGGACTAAAGGTGCCGCTGCTTTTGAGTTCGTGCCAGGTGAAGGGCATGTGCCTTCGCCGCGCTTCGCGGACGATCGGGCCGCTCGCGAGGAATTGCCGTTCGTTGCTGAGGGTTTTTTCCCACTCCGCCGGCCAATTCAGGAAGAGCGCATGCACTTGAATCTTGGCGCGTGGAAAGAAGGCGCGGCCGGTGGCTATGGCAAACCCCTCGGCGGCGATTGCTGCGCCGAAAGCGCGCTGAACATCGGCCAGGGTTGAGCAAGTCAGTAGCGTTTCAGTAAACGGCTCGATCATGACCTGACACGTTACATGGAGATCGAAGTGAGCGAGTCCGACGGCGGATCGGAAGCAGCCATGCTCCGCGCCGGCATCCGGCAGCCTCGCGATCGAACGAAAATTACGCAATGAACGTAGCGTGTTATTCAGGAAGCTGTGGCTTCAAGGCTGATCAAATGCTCCTGGAATGACCACGAAGATGCCGATGCGCAGGTGGATGTGACGGGTTGGATTATCTGCCGAAATCGGGATGGGCCTGGTTTCATGGCGCAGATGGTTGACCCTCTTCGACATTCTGTCCAATATTGAAACAGCCTCACTTCATAACCGTGGGTTATCTTGGATCTTCGCCAGATTGAACTGTTGAGCGCTATCCTCGAGACGGGTTCATTCTCGAAAGCCGGCGAGAGTCTGCGGATCTCACAACCGGCCGTATCGAAAGCCGTATTTCAGCTCGAGCGTGAACTCGGCCTGAAGCTTTTCGAGCGACGGCCCGGACGATCGGCACCCACACCTGAAGCGCAGATGCTTTACCAGGCCTCGCGGCAGGTCACCGTAGGGCTCAGTGAACTGCGCCGTTTTGCAGTTGATCTCAAACAAAACCGCGGCGGCCACGTTTCAGTTGCGGCCTTTCCCGCTGTCTCCGTCTTTGTGCTGCCCAGTATCTTGGCGAAATTCCAGATGGCGCGGGACAATGCCCGGGTGAGTTTTGCAACAATGCATTCACGCGAAGTCTATGACGCTGTCGCCACGGGCCGTGCTGATATCGGTCTCACCGTCATGGATGTTGACGACAACCGGGTTGAAAAAATCGAACGGTTTGCGATTCCTCAACTCTGTATTCTTCCGATCGGCCACCGGCTGGCCAAGCATGCGGCCATCAAAGCTGCGGATTTGGCGGGTGAGCCGCTTATCTCGCTCAGCCAGGATTTTACTGCGCGAAGTCAGTTCGAAGCGGCAATTCAGGTGGACAAGCCGAGACTGCAGGTGGTTGCCGAGACCAACCATTCGAACGGTGTTTGCGCCATGGTTGCCGCTGGCGCCGGCTGCGCGATGATCGATGCGATCAGCGCGCAAGGCTGGATTGGACGCGTGGAAATACGCCCCCTGTATCCACCTATCCAGACTCAAGAGTTCCTTATCCAGCCCAAGGATCGGCCGATCTCGCAATTGGCATCCCTGCTCGCGGTCGAAATCACGTCGTCCTTCCGTGCTTTTCTGACGGCCTCGATGCAGCACTCCCCATCGTAAACCTGGGATCACGGCGCTCTACACATGGAGAGCGAAGTATCGCGGCGTGATCGTGCCGGAGAAGGCCCGTCTCGACATCGCCATGCAGATAGCAGTCGATACTCCCGGAATCGGGAGTATCGACTCTGCCAGCGATGAGGCAATGTTTGTTACACAGATTCCATTTGCAGAAACGTGACCGCAGACGCGTCATCCTTCGGAATTTCGAGAATATGAAAGCAGTAAATTACGATATTTTCTGTTTTGTCATAATTATAAATCATAATACATTTTATGATGCTGAATTCATCTTGAGTATATTGCGGTTATTATAGGTTATTTCTACGTGTGATCTCACTTAAGCGTTGCGTCGGCGCGGAATACGTATGCCATGCCGCTATGGTTGTTACCCAAGGGATCGCCTTTGAAAACGGCGTAAGGCCGCCGCGGACCGATCCCTCTGCCCTGTCCCCCTCTTGAGGATGCAGGTCTTGTTGTGATGTTCCCGCCAAGAGCAACAGCCGAAACATCCCCGATTAAAATGCCAAGATACGCCTGATCTCGAAATTTAAATGAAAGGAACCGAGATGAACAAGCTTATATTCGCAGCACTCGCTGCAGCCGCGTTATCAGGCCCAGCCGTCGCCGCGGATTTGGTATCTCACAATACCAAGGCTCCAGCTGCAGTTCCGATTATGATCTATAATTGGACCGGCTTTTACATTGGCGCGCATGCCGGTGCGGCCTTCCCGACAGGCGGATCGATCACGGAAACGGCGCCTGTGGCGCCGGATACGTTTTACAACATCACGGGAGCGACCTCGGCACTGGGCAACAAGACGGATTTCACCGGCGGCGCCCAGGCCGGGTATAATTTCCAGATCAATCAGTTCGTTCTCGGTGCCGAGGGCGATTTCGGCTATCTCGGCTATCGTTCGACGGCGGTCCAGCGCAATCCGCTGACGGGTGCTCCGCAAGCGCCGCCCATCGGCGACACGTTCGGCCGAAAGAAGGCCGACTGGTTGGCGACGATTCGCGCGCGCGTCGGTGTCGCCTTCGATCGATTGCTGGTCTACGCCACCGCCGGTGTTGCCTTCTCCGATCTTCAATATTCGGTGAGCGACACCTGTAACGTCACGCCATGCGGCGGCGGCCTGATTTCAGGCAACGCGTCACCCGACATCGGCTGGGTCTTTGGCGGCGGCGCCGAATACGCCTTCACGGATAACTGGACCATCAAGGGCGAGTATCTCTACAATCGCTTCGAGGGTAAAAACATCCGCGGCGATGCGACCTATCGGGTCGGCTCCGGCTCGACACCGTACCACGCCGCCGCGACGGAGATTCACGTCGTGCGTCTCGGCCTCAACTACAAATTCTGAAGTCAATCGATCGGCGAACGAAGAACCCTGGCTGCGCCGGGGTTCTTTTTTGGCTCAGTCCCTTCGCGGCTGAGCCAAAGCAGCCGCCTTTTGCGGAGCGACTTAGGTCCGCACTACGGAAAGACTTTGCCCCCGTCTTCGCCCGCGACATGGAAGTGCATCCGGAGAGGATCAGAGGCTTTCCTGTTGAGCTTGCCGAGCGGGTTGCAAGCCTGACCGCGGGAATCAAGGCCGATCTCGACGATGCGATCGAAGGCGAAGTTGATCTCCAAGCCATGCCTGTCGTCAATGATTGGCGCGAGTGGAACCATAGTTTGGTTTTTGGCGCTGCCAGTTCGGCTCGAATGACGCAACAGCCTGCCGCGCCATCGCGCCGCCGACGGCAGTGCCGGGCTGGGGCAGCAAGCCATCAGGCACTCGCCATCCCTCGTGGCTCGCCTCATCCGCGTCGCGTTCGGCAAGCTCCTTATTTATTGTCCTGGACAATAAGTCCTATCGCATTCGGACGTCTAATCAAAAACTCCACCCGCGGCCATATTCGAAACGGCAGTCCGAAATCGAAGGTGGCACGACTTTGCAGTTTCAAAAGACGATCAAACACATCGTATCGACGGCGCTGCTCACTGTCGGCATCGCGGGAGCCACAGCGACGATGGCGCAACAGGCGGCCAAGCCCTCCCCTCTGATGATCCAGGAGCAAGGCAGCTTTGCTGTCGGCGGAGCGGTGGCAAGCACTCCTGGAACCTATGACAACAACAAGCCCGCCTCTGCGGGGCAAACGCTCCATGGCGACCATCTCTACGCCTTCTACCAGGTGCCGCGGAATCCGAAGGTGCTGCCGATCGTCATGCTGCACGGCGCCTACCAGTCGGCGCGGAGCTGGGAGACGACGTCGGATGGGCGCGAGGGCTTCCAGACCCTCTTCCTGCGCCGCGGTTTCCCGGTCTATCTCGTCGATCAGCCGCGCCGCGGGCGGGCCGGCAACAGCACGGTCGCGACGACGATCGAGCCCACCCCCTACGACCAGCTCTTCTTCGATCAATTCCGGCTCGGCAAATGGCCGAACTTCTTCGACAGCGTCCAGTTCGACCGCAAGCCTGACACGCTGGATCAGTTCTTCCGCTCGGTCACGCCGAACACCGGACCATACGACGCCGGCGTCATTTCCAATGCGATGGCGGCGCTGTTCGCCAATACTGGCCCGGCGATCCTGTTCACGCATTCCCAAGGCGGCGGCCCAGGCTGGCTGACGGCGATCAAGAACGCCAACGTCAAAGCGATCGTCGCTTTCGAGCCGGGTAGCGGCTTCATCTTCCCGGAAGGCGAATTGCCCCCGGCCATGCCGAGCGCTGCTGGCACCTTGTCGCCCGAGGCGGTGCCTCCGGCGGACTTCCAGAAGCTCACACGCATCCCGATCGTCATCTATTACGGCGACAATTTTCCGGTCGAGCCGACCACGGAGCGTGGACAGGACAATTGGCGGGTGCGGTTCACCATGGCGAAGCTCTGGGTCGCGGCCGTCAACAAGCATGGCGGCGACGCGCACCTCGTGCATCTCCCCGAGATCGGCATCAAGGGCAACACGCACTTCCCGATGTCCGACCTGAACAATGTCGAGATCGCGGATCAGGTCTCGAAGTTTCTGGCTGAGAAGACGCTGGATTGAGCCGCCCGGCGTAACCTCTCGCGAGGTGACGTCGCGGTTCTGCTCCGGGATATCGTGTTCTTCCCCCTTGAGGAGGCGTGCACCTTGAAGAAGCTCACCAGAACTCTGCTCGCCGCAGCCGGCCTGCTTCTGTCTGGAGGAATGTCCACCGTGGCGATCGCCCAAAGCCAGCCCCCCGCCGCAGCCAGGGCTGCTCCAACCAAGCCGCAATCCCGCGCCCAGCAATTGATGGGCGACATAGCGCCAAAGCTGGCGGAGCTGACCGACACCGTCCTGTTCGGCGATATCTGGGAGCGCCCGGGCCTCGCCAAGCGAGACCGCAGCCTCGTGACCGTCAGTGCGCTGATTGCTCTGAACCGTCCCGACCAGCTTCGCTCCCATCTCGCCTTGGCGCGGCAAAACGGTGTCAAGGAGGAAGAACTCGTCGAGGCGATCCCCCAGCTCGCCTTCTACACCGGCTGGCCGAACGCCATCACGGCGGTCGGGGTCGCCCGCGAGGTCTTCAAGCAGAAGTGAGCCGGGCATCCAGACCAGCCCGCCGCCTGTCCGGCGTCGGCGAGATGAAGGGAATGTGATGTTTGCGCCTGCTCTGACACTGCTCGCCATGCTGCTGCCCGCAACTTCGGCACTGGCCCAGACCGGCGAGGAGATCACCGTCCAACGCGCCGGCTCCCAGAAGCCGACGATCGGCGCTGCTCAGAACTTCACGGGATCGGTTCGGGTCGACGGCCCATTCAGGGGCAGCGCGCCGGCACGGGTCAGCGGCGGCACGGTGACCTTCGAGCCGAGGGCGCGCACCGCCTGGCACAGGCATCCGCTCGGCCAGACGCTCATCGTCACCTCCGGGCTCGGGCTGGTGCAGCACTGGGGCGGTGCGATCCAGGAGATCCATCCCGGCGACGTCGTCTGGGTTCTGCCCGGCGTGAAGCATTGGCACGGCGCAGCGGCGACCACGGGCATGACGCATGTCGCCATCTCGGAGGCGCTCGATGGCAAGACCGTCGAATGGCTGGAGCATGTCACGGACGAGCAGTACCGGCGCTGATCGACGACCGGACGGGCCACCGGTGCGGCCCGTTGCCAATTCATTCTCTCCGAACCCAAAGAAAGTCCGCTCTTGAAGAGATTTGCCAATCCCCTTGCATTGAGTGCCCTAGCCGCCTGTGCCGTCTCCCTGGTCGGCTGGCAGGTCCATGCTGAATCTAACCGCGTCGCGTTTCCCGAGCTCGACACGCTGGTGCACTATACGACCGTCAAACGCGGCAATGTGACCGAGCACATCATGACGACGCCGGAGGCGATGGCGGCCGTCAAGAGCGGGAAGCCGATCCCGGCCGGCACGCATTTCGTGCTGGTCGATCATCGCGACGGCAAGCTCTACCGCTACTTCGTCATGGAGAGGGGCGCGGGCTTCGGCGCCGACTATGACGCGAGCCGCCGTACCGCCGACTGGCAGTTCCAGTGGTTCTGGCCCGACAAGTCGATCAACAAGGACGAGAACACCGCCCGCTGCCAGTCGTGCCACCGCAGCCAGCAGGGCAGCGACTACCTGTTCACGGCCTATCGCATTCCTCGGTTCAACGGCACTCCGGTCGAGTAAGCGGAGGTCACGCGTTTGAGCCGCTTATTCCTCTTCCGGTTGGCGTTCGATATCGCGGCCGCTTGCCTGCTGCTGTTCGGCTTCTCGTATTGGTGGCTCGGCAACGTCGCGCATGAACTGGCCGGAACCGCCATGTTCCTGCTGCTCATCATGCACAACGTCTTCAACCGGCGCTGGTATGGGACGATTTCGCGGCGCCGGCGCGACGCGCGCGGCGCGTTCAACACCGCGGTCACATTCGCATTGGCCACCGCGATGCTGGCGCTCCTCGTCACCAGCATCCTGATCTCCAATGCTCTATCTGGAATCATGTCGGCTTATGGCGGCTTCACAGTCCGGCAGCTCCACACCCTGGCGGCCTATTGGGTCCTCGTGATCGTCGCGGTCCATCTCGGTCTGCGCTGGTCGATGCTCATGAGCTTCGCCCGCACCCTGCTCGGTATCTCCTACCCCAACGCCGCAAGGACGCTCGTGCTCCGGGCCGTCACAGCCGCGACCGCGATCCTCGGGGTGTGGAGCTCGTTTCAGCTCGGCATCGGCGGCAAGCTCTCGATGCAGATGACGCTCGACTGGTGGAATTTCGAGGAATCGGTCGCGGGCTTTTTCATCCACTGCATCGCGATCGCTGGGCTCTACATCGCCCTGACATACTACGCGATGAAAGGGCCACGGAAGAACAAGCGGCAAGCCGTGTCAGCTTCCTCGATATCGGAGAACGTCCGCCAATAGGGCGAGCGCCGACGACGAGTGCCGCCGGCTCGGGTAATAGAGGTGGTAGCCGGGAAAATAGGGACACCAATCCTCCAGAACGCGGACCAGGCGCCCATCTGCGATGTAGGGCATCACGTAGTCCTCCAGCATGTAGGCGATCCCCAACCCGTCCAAGGCCGAGTTCAAGCGCAGGCTCAGGCTGTTGAAGATGAGCTGTCCTTCGCCGCGCACCTTGACCTCGCGCCCGTCCTTCTCGAGGCCCCATGGAAACAGGCCACCATAGGTCGGAAGCCGCGAGTTGATGCAGTTATGCGCCGCAAGCTCCTGCGGCGTCGACGGCGGAGAAAACTGCTCGAAATAGGCTGGCGATGCGACTAACGCCATACGAAGCTCGGGCCCGATACGCACCGCGACCATGTCTTTCGCGACCTGCTCACCCATCCGCACGCCCGCATCGAAGCCCTCCGCAACGATATCGGTCAGGGCGTAGTCGACGATGATCTCGACCTGGATATCGGGATAATCCGGCAGGAACCGTTTGAGAGCCGGTTGCAGAACCGAAACCGCAGCATGTTCGCCAGCCGTGATGCGGACCGTGCCTGCCGGCTTCTCGCGAATGGCGTTGAGGGCGGCGATCTCGGCTTCGATCTCCGCGAAGTTCGGCGCGACGATTTGCAGAAGACGACCGCCGGCCTCGGTCGGCGCGACGCTGCGTGTCGTGCGCGCCAGCAGTCGGAACCCGAGGCGCTCTTCGAGCGCCCGGATCGTCAGGCTCAAGGTCGATTGCGAGATGCCGAGCTTAGCGGCGGCCCGGGTAAAGCTGCGTTCCTGCGCGACCACGGTGAACGCTGCGAGGTCGTTGAAGTTCTCGTTCGGCATTCATTGTCCCAGTCAATAAGATCATGCCGATTATAGGCGCTAATCGAATTCCGGAGGAAGCCTTATGTTGCGGCCAGCGGTTCCACGATGACCTCGGAAACGCATGGGAGTTGCAAATGAAAACCCGAAAACTAGGAACGCTGGATGTTTCCGCGCTCGGTCTCGGATGCATGGGCATGACGGGCGTCTACGGTTCGGCCGTTGCGAAGACCGACATGATCAAGCTCATCCATGAAGCGCATGATCGCGGCGTGACGTTTTTCGACACGGCCGAGGCCTATGGTCCGTTCGCCAATGAGGAACTGGTCGGGGAAGCGCTTCAGCCCATCCGCGACAAGGTCGTCATCGCCACCAAGTTCGGCTTCGACATCGATCAGAAGACCGGCGCGCGAACCGGCGGCACGAACAGTCGCCCCGAGCATATCAAGGCTGTGGCGGAAGCGGCGCTGAAGCGCCTGAGGACCGATCGCATCGACCTGTTCTACCAGCACCGTGTCGATCTCGCAGTGCCGATCGAAGACGTTGCCGGTGCCGTCAAGGAGCTCATCGCCGCGGGCAAGGTCAAGCATTTCGGCCTGTCGGAGGCTGGTGTCCAGACCATCCGCCGAGCCCATGCCGTCCAGCCGGTGACCGCGGTCCAGAGCGAGTATTCGTTGTTCTGGCGCGGTCCGGAAGCCGAGCTTCTACCCGCGCTGAACGAACTCGGCATTGGCTTCGTTCCCTTCAGCCCGCTTGGCGCCGGTTTCCTGACCGGCAAGATCGACGAGAACACGACGTTCGAACAAGGCGATTTCCGCAATCTGGTGCCGCGCTTCTCGCCGGCGGCCCGGAAGGCCAACATGGCGCTGGTCGACGTGGTCAAGGGCGTCGCGGATCGCAAGGGTACCACGCCGGCCCAGGTCGCGCTCGCCTGGCTGCTGGCCCAGAAGCCCTGGATCGTGCCGATCCCGGGAACCACAAAACCTCATCGGCTGGAAGAAAACCTCGGAGCGGTCGATCTGAACCTGACGGCCGGCGATCTCGCCGAGATCGACGCCGAGGCCTCCGGAATCAAGGTGCAGGGCGAGCGCCTGCCCGAAGCCGTGTTGAAGATGACCGGGCACTGACAGCAACGAGGACGATCGCTCTGCTTCCAGGCAGGGCGGCCGGACAGGTCCTGTTCAAACTCGCATTCGATGCAATAGGGACATGTTGGGAGATCGATACGCCGCAGCCTCTGCCGGCTCCATTCTCCGCGAGGGTATTTCACCGCCGGCCCTGGCGTCAAACGCCAGGGAAAGCTTCAAAATTCGGAACGTTAACCATTTGAGCGCGGCCGTAGGCATCACGGATTGACAGTCGCCTTACGTAATCGCGCCTCTATCGCGGGAGTGGTGCGGGGTTGCCCGGCCACCAGACATCGCAACGCCTGTGAATTTTCGACAGAAAGCCAGGAGGTTGCACGGCTATCGGAGCACTCGGTGATTCCTAAATTGGTGGGCTCGACCCCGCTGCGCTACTTCTCCGAGGTGGCCGAGCGCGGTTCCTTTCGCGCCGCGGCTGAAGCGCTTCGGATCGCGGCCTCAGCGATCAACCGGCAGGTCAGCAATCTCGAGGCCGATCTCGGCGTGAAATTGTTCGAGAGAGCGCGCGGGCGGGCCGGGCTGCAATTGACGGATGCGGGGCGCATCCTGCAGTTCCGCCTGCGTTCGGCGATCAATGAACTGCGCATCGCAAACGATGAAATCATCGCGCTTCAGGGTCTGCAGCGCGGGCATGTGACCATCGGCTTCAACGATGTCGTCGTGAACTCCATATTGCCGGGCGCGATCAAGACATTCAGCCGGACACATCCGGGCATTACGTTCGGAGTCCGGGTCGATAGTACGCGCGGCCTGGTTTCGCGGTTGAAGGATGGCGATATCGATTTCGCCGTCGCCTATAATTTCGCCTCCGACGTCGAGCTGTCCTGCATGGAGAGCGTTTCTCTCAGGATGTACCTGGTCGCCTCGCCCGATCATCCGCTGGCCGCGCGCGCATCGGTTACGCTTGCCGACCTCGCCGGCTTCAACCTCATCCTGCCGGACGGTTCGGGGTTTCTGCGCCAGATCTTCGACGTCGCGTTTCGTGGCTCCAATGCGCAGATCCATTCTCTCGTTGAGACGAACTCCTTCGAGTTGATCCATTCGCTGGTGGAATACGGCGTCGGCATCAGCATCGTGACGGGACGGGCGCAAAGGGAGGACGGCCGGCCGCGACTTGTCCATGTCGAGATCAAGGATGCCCTTCTCTCGCAGAACGTGCTCGCATGCTGCAGATTGCCCGACCGCAGCCTGTCGCCCGCGGCCGCAGCATTCGCGGACGTCGTCTGCGATGCTTTGAGAGCATTCGGACATCGCGAGGCCCGTTCCAGTCAAGCTGGAGAAGGATAGGCAGCTGCCGATCCCGCGGATCCGTGCCGTGAGGCGATTTCGGAAATCGCCGGGGATGCCGAATCGACAAAGCCTGCCTGACGCGACACGAAAGAGAGTGCTGCCGGGCAAGGCGCGATCCACCATTAGGCGATCAGAGCAAGCCGCCTTGCCGCGCAGACGCCCCCTCCGGCCAGCGAATGGCGGGATTCGCCATGCTTCTGCGGCATGCCATGTGTCGGGATGATGCATAACGGATTCCGCGCTTATGTATGGCGGGTGGCGCGCGCGGCCGTGTTTCTCAATTTTTCCCGATATTTCTGGCTTCTACCCGCCTTTGATCACGTCACGAATTCAATGCGCTAATTTCGTGCCTTCAATGAGGCCAAATTGGCGCTTTACGCCGGCGAGCAGTCATGAGTACGCAACGGAAGCTCAAATAAGCATGCAAGGCGGCGATTGGCTAGAATATGAGCAAAGAAATTTCGGAATTTGAAATAATTTGCTCGAAAGTCGACGCAGCATGGGCTGCTTTACAGACGCAATACGCTGAGAGATTAACCGCGGCGGAGATCGATTTTCTGTTCTCCCGCCTCGTCCTCGGTCTGAGTTCGCCATTCTACGCCGGGCGCGAGCCGGCGCTTCATTTCGATGTCTGCGGTGAACTCGTCGGGCGCAAGCTGCCGCCCGAGCGCGTCCACGCGGCTTTGCATGCCGTTCCGCAACCCAGCCAGCCATGGGTCGAAAGGGCCTTTGACCTGGCGGAAGAGCACGGCGCCAAAATCGGAATGACGCTGGCGCAACAGCGCGATCGAACCGACCACACAGACGCCAAAGCCGATGCGGCACATCGAGAGCTTTCGAGCGGGGCCAAGGAGCAAGTGGGCTGATGACTGCAAGTGGGTTGGTGACTGACTGCACTGACAGGCGCACACAGGCCGGGTTCCGTGGCGGCTTTACCGGCAACTGGGTTTCAGGCGGCGGCGAGAGCCGCTCGCTGCGCCGCCGGCTGATGGCGGTGCTGCGCATGGCCCATCGCGTACTCGGCGTCAGCCGCAAGGGGCTGGGGCTTGGTTCGCTCGGCGTTGGCGGGGCCTTGGCGGTGCCGCTGGTGGCGCTGGGCGGAATCGGATGGGTCTCGCCGGCGCAGGCGCAGGCGGTGAGCTGCGCTGCGTCGCCTTACAACGCCTATAACGGCACCGCCTCCTGCATGGGCTTGTCGGCTACGGCCTCGGGAACCGGGGCAACCGCGCTGGGCTCGCTTGCGGCCGCCGATGTCCTCGGCGGGCTCGCGGTCGGGTATAATGCCCATAGCGCCGCACAGAATGGCATCGCCCTGGGTTTCCAGGCTAATGCCGCCGCCATCAACTCGATCTATCTGGGCGCCCGCACCGCCGCCGGAACCGGCGCGCTGGCAGCCGGCGCCATCGGAATCGGCACGGATGTGACAGCATCTCAAGCCAACGCCCTTGCGATAGGAACCGTAGCGACCGCGTCCGGCGTGCAGAGCGTTGCGCTGGGCTATTCGGCTGCCGCAACGAGCAATGCCGCTACCGCCGTCGGAAATGGCGCTCAAGCGCAAGGTCAGAGTTCGCTCGCGCTGGGCACGCAGGCTATCGCGGTCGGCAGCAGCACGGTTGCGGTCGGACAGGGCGCCGGTGTCGGCTCAACCACCGGCAATTCCAGTTCGGTTGCGATGGGCGTCGCAGCAGGTGCGCTCGTGAGCGGCGCACAGAACACCGCCATTGGCGGTGGCATTCCTAGCGTCATGAGGGGCGCCGGCTCAGGCGTCACGGGAGCACGCAACCTCGCCCTGGGAACCGGCGACGGCACTGTCACTTACGACGGCACTCTGCAGGCCTCCGCGGGTAGCCTCGTCACGGGCAGCGACAATGTCGCGATCGGAACCAACGCCGGTATTGGCGTCACCAGCAACGCAACGACGTCGATCGGCCAGAACGCCAAGGCAGCGGGGACCAATGCGGCGGCGATTGGCGCCGGGGCAACGGCGAGCGGGCTGAACTCGGTCTATCTTGGCGCGCGTACTGGTGTGGGAACGGGCGCCCTTGCCCAGGGCGCCATCGCCATTGGCACCGATGTGACAGCGTCTCAGACCGACGCCATGGCGATGGGACGCGCGAGCCGGGCGACTGCACTCAACAGCACGGCAGTTGGCGTCCAGGCCAATGCATCGGGCAACTTCGCAATAGCTCTGGGCAATGCGGCCGTGTCGAGTGGAACGGGCTCGGTTGCCGCAGGTTCGGGAGCACAGAGCACGGGCGTCTCCTCCGTGGCACTCGGCAATAACACTGTTGCGAGCGTGGCGCGCGCCACCGCGCTGGGCGTAAGCTCCTCGGCCGGCGCGCAGAGCGCGCTCGCCATCGGCGATACCGCCAATGCCAGCGCCCAGAATGCGATCGCCGCCGGTACCGGCGCCGTCGCGAACTCCGCCGACTCCGTCGCAATGGGGACTGGTGCAACGGCCGGAGGCGGCAAGGCGGTGGCGATCGGCGCCGGCAATGTCGCCTATGGCAACGGCGCGGTGGCGATCGGCGATCCCAGCTACGCCAGCGGCACCGGCGCCTTCACCGGCGGCGCGAACAACATCGCCAATGCCGACGGCACGGCGAGCGCCACGGCGGCGAACCAGGCCAATGGCGCGGTCGCGATCGGCAATGGCAATACCGCTATCGGCCAGGGCTCCGTGGCGATCGGCAATACGAGCCGCGCGGGCGCAACGGGCGCGGTCGCCTTCGGTGATGCCGCCATCGCCACCAACGCCCGCGACGTCGCCCTGGGCTCTGGCTCGGTGACGGCGGTCGCGGTCGGCACGTCGAGTGCCGTGGTCAACGGCACGACCTATAATTTCGCCGGCACGACGCCGGGCTCGACCGTGAGCGTGGGCGCGGTGGGGGCCGAGCGCACCATCACCAATGTCGCGGCGGGCCGGATCAGCGGCTCTTCGACCGATGCGATCAACGGCTCGCAGCTTTTCGCGACCAACCAAGCCGTCGACAGCATCGGCGCCACCGTCACCAACATCAACACCGGTGGCGGCATCAAGTATTTCCACGCGAATTCTGCCCTGCCGGATTCGCAGGCGCTGGGGACCAATTCCGTCGCCATCGGCCCGAATGCGGTCGCCAACAATGCCGGCGACATCGCGCTTGGCCTGGGCTCGATCACAGGCGCAGCGGTGGGCACGTCGAGCATCGCGATCAACGGCACGACCTACAACTTCACCGGCACGACGCCGGGCTCGACCGTAAGCGTGGGCGCGGTGGGCGCCGAGCGTACCATCACCAATGTCGCGGCAGGCCGGATCAACGGTTCCTCGACAGACGCGGTCAACGGCTCGCAGCTTTTCGCGACCAACCAGGCCGTCGACAGCATCGGCGCCACCGTCACCAACATCAACACCGGCGGCGGCATCAAGTACTTCCACGCGAATTCCACCTTGCCGGATTCGCAGGCGCTGGGGACGAATTCCGTCGCCATCGGCCCGAACGCGGTCGCCAACAATGCCGGCGACATCGCGCTTGGCCTGGGCTCGGTCACGGACACGGCGGTGGGTACGGCAAGCGTCGTGATCAACGGCACGACCTATAATTTCGCCGGCACGACGCCGGGCTCGACCGTGAGCGTCGGTGCGGTGGGCGCCGAGCGCAGCATCACCAATGTCGCGGCGGGCCGGATCAGCGGCTCCTCGACCGACGCTGTCAATGGCTCGCAGCTTTTCGCGACCAACCAAGCCGTCGACAGCCTCGCCAGCTCGGTCACCAACATCAACACCGGCGGCGGCATCAAGTATTTCCACGCGAATTCCACCTTGCCGGATTCGCAGGCGCTGGGGACCAATTCCGTCGCCATCGGCCCCAATGCCGTGGCCACCAACACCGGCGACGTCGCCATCGGCCTCAATTCGGTGTCGGGCACCACGACGGCGGTGGCGGGCGCGACGATCGGCGGCACGGCCTACAGCTTCGCCGGCGCGACGCCGGCTGGCGCCTTCTCGGTCGGCTCGGCTGGCGCCGAGCGTCAGATCCAGAACGTCGCGGCCGGGCAGCTCTCATCCGCATCGACCGACGCGGTCAACGGTTCGCAGCTCTTCGCGACCAATCAGCAGGTCACGGTGAACACGACCGACATCGCCACGCTCGGCACGACGGTCAACAACATCGCCGGCAATGTCTCGACCGCCTACACCGACGCCAATGGCGACGGCATCCGCTATGTCCGCACCAATGACCGGACGCTTGCGATCACCGATTCCTTCGCCCAGGGGATTGCGGCGACCGCTGTCGGCTACCAGGCGACCGCCGTTGCCGATAATTCGCTGGCGCTCGGCCGCGACAGCCAGGCCACCATCCTGGGCGGCGTCGCGCTCGGCTCCGGCTCGATCTCCGATCGCGCGCTGGCGCCAATCACCGGCACGCTGCCGGCTGGGTCGGCGATCATCCAGTACAATACCACCGACAAGACGCTGCTCGGAGCAGTCTCGGTCGGGACGGCGACCTCGTACCGGCAAATCACCAATGTCGCTGATGGCACGCAGTCCCAGGACGCCGTGACGATCCGCCAGCTCCAGGGCGCCATCGCCTCGGTCGCGACGACGCCGACCCTGTATTTCCACGCCAATTCGACCGGGCTCGACTCGCTTTCCGTCGGGGCGGAGTCGATCGCGGTCGGCCCCAGGACGGTGGTCAACGGCGATAACGGCATCGGCATCGGCAATGGCGCGATCGTCGAGCAGACCGCGCCTGGCGGAACGGCGATCGGCCAGAACGCGCATGTCGTGCTGGCCGACGGCGTCGCGCTCGGCACGAATGCGACGGCGGGCGGCATTCAATCCATGGCGCTGGGTGCGGGCGCGACCAGCAATTTCGCCAACAGCGTCGCGCTCGGCGGGAACTCGGCGACGCAGGCAACGGTCGCGACGGCGAGCACCACGATCCGCGGCACGACCTACAATTTCGCGGGCGCTGCCCCGGTCGGCACCGTCAGCATCGGCGATGTCGGCGCGGAGCGGACGCTGACGAACCTCGCCGCCGGCCGCCTCTCGGCGACCAGCACCGACGCGATCAACGGCTCGCAGCTCTATGCGACCAACATGGCGCTGGAAAGCGTGCAGGGCGGCATCGGCGCGATCAACAACAGCGCCGTCTTCTATGATCTCAATATCGACGGCAGCAAGAAGAACAGCCTCACCCTGCAGGGCGGCGACCCCAATGCGCCGGTCGTCATCTCCAATGTCGCCGAGGGCGTGAAAGGCACCGACGCCGTCAACGTCAACCAGCTCAACCGGGGCGTCGCCGAGGCCAAGGCCTATACCGACAGCCAGATGGGGGCGGTGGCCGATGCGGCCAGGAACTATACCGACCAGAAATTCGGGCAGCTCAACCAGCAGGTTCGCGCGGCCCGCCAGGAGGCCAGGCAAGCAGCGGCGGTCGGGCTGGCCGCGGCGTCGCTGCGCTTCGACGATCGGCCCGGCAAATTCAGCGCGGCGGCCGGCGGCGGCGTCTGGCGGGGCGAAGGCGCGCTCGCCTTCGGCGCCGGCTACACCAGCGAGAACGGCCGCGTCCGCGCCAACCTGACCGGCGCCACCACCGGCGGCGAATGGGGCGTCGGCGCCGGCGTCAGCGTCACGCTGAACTGAGGGCGGCATGGCTGGCAGGCGCGCCCTATCCGTTTCGGCCATGGGCATGGGCATGGGCTTGGCTTGCCTGCTGCTTTCCGGTCAGCACTCGGCCGGACAGGCAACGACCGGCTCCGACTACCGGATCAAACCCTCCGACGTGGCTTTGCCTGCCAATGCAAAGCTGGGCAGCTACCGCCGGATCACTCAGCCTTTCGAAAACTGGACCTTGATCTGCGACGAAAACCTGCAGACGCATCAAAAGGTCTGCAACGTGACCCAGACCATCGAGGATTCGGCCGGCCGCCTGGCGTTCAGCTGGTCGCTCGCCGCCACGAAGGACGGCAAGCCCTACATGATCCTGCGCACCACATCGGATGCGAAATACCCCGGACTGGTCGCGTTGCGGTTTCAGGGCCAGGCCAGCCCGGTCAAGGTTGAGCTGGACGGCTGCAACGCCGCGGTCTGCGTCGGAATGCTGCCGGTTGGGCCGGCGGTGCGCGAGCAGATCTCGAAGAGCGCGGCCCCGGAGGTCTCCTATGAGACGACCAGCGGAACGATGGTGACGCTTGCCGCCACTCTCAAAGGGCTCTCGAAAGCGGTCGAGGCGATCAAATGAACGGGCAACCCCGATGAATCAGCAATCCATCCATGATCGGATCATGTCGCGGCAGCAGAGCCGTCCGGTCCGGCTCGACAGTGACGCGCCGATCAAACCCAGGCGCAGTTGGGCCAAGATCGCGATCTATTCGGTCATCGGCATCACAGCCTTGACCGGACTTGCCTATGGCGCGATGAACTTTGCCGCAATCCGCGGCCTGATCTCGCAGCCGGCGATCGCGGAAACGAACAAGACCGACCGGTCCCGCCCCGAAACACCCTTCCTGCAGCACGCCAGGCAGGCGGGCCTGAAGAGCTGCTCCACGGTTTTCCCGGTTCTCGGCGAGTTGCTGACGAATGGCGCCAAATACGACGTTCAGTCATCGTGGAACGTTGAGGCCGCCGACAGCCATGCCGTGCAGGCCCTGGTCGGCATGAGCTACACGACCCAGAACTATAGCGGGCCGGCCGCCGGCGTGGTTTTCGCCGCGCCGACGCAATCGACCTGCGAAGGCACGATGGTCCGGGTGGCGCCCTTCTCCGCCTCATGCGCCGAGATTCCGGCCATTCTCCCGCAAGGCAGCAGGCTCGCCAGCAATCTAGGGCAGATTGCCGTCTACGCCCTCGCCAATAATGGCGGAAACGCACTGCTTCTCCCGACGGGGAATGGCTGCGTCGTCGTCTCCGTGGCCGCGGCCGCACGACAGTAAGGAGCTCATGATGAAACTCCGTTCTGCCATTGCAGCGATCGGCGTGCTTTTCGCCTGTTGCGGGCAACTCGGCGCGGCCGATCTGGCGACGAGGCCGATCAAGGGGCCTGTCTCGCCCCCGGCCAAGGAGAGCGGCATCTGGGCAGCGATCGCCTATGCGAGCGCCAACGAGAAGCACGGCTTCTTCTGGGGCGCCGACAAGCGGCAGGAGGCGGCGGATCTGGCCCTCGAGCATTGCCGGCGGGCCGGAGGCGAGGACTGCGTCGTCGTCAGCGTCTTCCGCAATCATCGCCATTGGGACGATGATGACCGCACCGGGTTTCCCTATCATCACTGTGGCGCGCTCGCTGTGGCCAAGGACAGGGACGACCGCGTCACGAGCGACCGAGTCAGGCCTTGGAGCGCAAAGGCGGCGCCGACGCGCCAGCAGGCCGAGGATCTGGCCGTGCAGGCCTGCGAGCGGACAGGCGCGCAATGCGCGGTGCGCGAATGGGTCTGCACCTGACGCGATGCTGGATGCAATGAGCTGGAGCGCGGCCGTCGATCGGCCCGGCTAGAGCAGTTTCCGACCCAATTGGATCGTTCAACAGCTCCTGCTCCATGTTTTGACACGTTTTCTTCACGCGAACCGGCATCCGCTTCGCTCGAAAACGCTCTGGGAAACCATTCGTCGTCCTGAGCGATGATAATCAGTCGATCAAGCCAGGATCTCGGTCGCAGGGGTGACGGTGCCGCCGCCCGCCTCGATCGTTGCGCGGACGGTCCGAGCGAGCTGCGTCGAGCCCGGCGTGTCACTGTGCACCAGGATGGATCTCGCGCGTATCTTGAGGCGCTTGCCCTCGATCGTCGTCACCGTGCCGTCGTCGAGGAATTGCCGCACCCGTAGGGCGACCTCGTCCGGCGAGGTGATCACCGAATTCGGGCGCTTGCGCGAGACCAGCTCGCCATGCTCGTCATAGGCCCTGTCCGCGAGAAACAGCGTCAGGACACGCAGGCCCGCACGCTGCGCCGCGCGCTCGACCTCCGTATCGGGCATCGAGAAGACGATGAGGTCGCGGTCGATGGCGGCGATGGCGCGAGCGAGCACATCCGCGACATCCTTGTCGGCGGTCGCCATGTTCCCGAGCGCGGCGTGATAGCTGACATGGGTCACCTTGTGACCCGCGGCCACGGCGATGCCCTGCAGTGCGCCGATCTGGTAGACGAGATGCTTCTCCAGCTCGGCGCTGTCCATCTGGATGATGCGGCGGCCGAAGCCCATCAGATCCGGCAGGCCCGGATGGGCGCCGATGCCGACCTTGCGCGCCTTGGCCGACCGCACGGTGCGATCCATGATGACCGGGTCGCCGGCATGGAAGCCGCAGGCGACATTGGCGGAGGAAACGATCTCCATCAGCGCTTCGTCATCGCCGATCCTGTAGGGTCCAAAGCCCTCGCCCATGTCGGAATTGAGATCGATCTTCATCTTCGCGTTCCTCGTTCGTCCGGTCGCGCTATCATCGTTATTGCCGCTGCTAGAGCAGTTTCCGATCCAGACGGATCGGAAACTGCTCTAGATCTTTGTTTTGACGCGCTTTCTTCACGCGAACCGGTATCAACTTCGCTCGAAAACGCTGCTAGCGCGGCCGTTGCCGGTAGAGTTCGACCATTCGGCGAACCTGCGCGAGATAGGCGTTCACGGGCGCCATCGCGGCAACGGCATCGTCATAGCCGGTGTCGACGAAGCGGATGGAACTGCCGATCCGGGCCTGAGCCAGGCGCCAGAGATCGGCCTCGACGACGCCGGCGATCTTCGGATAGCCGCCCGCCGTGTTCGCATCGCTGAGCTGGATGATGGGCTCTCCGGAAGGCGGCACCTGGACCACGCCGGCGACGATGCCGTAGGAGCGCATCTCGACGCGGGATGCGAGTTTCAGGGGCTCGCCGCCGAGCCGATAACCGGCTCGGTCGCTCTGATGAGTGATCTTCCAGGCCGTCCGCCAGAAGCGCTGGCGGGCCTCCTGCGGGAAGAGTTCGTATTCGCCCGCGCGCAGCACCCTGACCGGCAATGCGTCGTCGCTCGACTCGGTCTCGCCGGGAGCGCCCGGCGGCAGCGCTATTTCGGCGGGCTCGGCCCCGAATTCTTCAGGTGGCGGCCGCGTCGGCCCGCCGGCTTCGCCTGCGGTTGCGACGACATCGCCCTTCGCCAAGGCGCGCCCCAGGAAGCCGCCGAATTCGCTGCGCAGATGTGTGCTGCGGGAGCCGAGTATGATGGGCACGTCGACGCCGCCGGCAAGCGTCAGATAGCTGCGCGCGCCTCTCATGGGCGGATGCAGCTTCAGCACCTGCCCGGCCTTCGCTGGAGCGGTCCACCAGGGTGGCAGCAGGCGCCCGTCCAATGTCGCGGTGCAGTCCGCCCCGGTCACGGCGAAGGCAGTGTCGGCCTGGAAGCGCAGCTCGAACGGGAAGGTCTGGATTTCGATGCCGGCCGCATCATCTGGGTTCCCGAGCAGGATATTGCCGACCGTCAGGGCGAGCGGGTCCATCACCCCGGAGGTGCCGACGCCGAGATGGCGGGAGCCGAAGCGCCCGAGATCCTGCACCGTGTTGAGCGCGAAGCTGGAGAGAACCTCGATCACGGCTCGACTCTCTCGATGGTGAAGCGAACGATGTCGCCAGGCGCCAGCAGGGCCGGAATGTCACGCGCCAGATCGAACATCGACACCGCGGTGAAGCCGATCGCGTTCCAGCCATTGGGCCCGGTCGAGACCGAGACCCCGGCCTGCATGCCGCCGATCGTCACCGTGCCCGCCAGCATGCGCAGGGACGGCACGGTCTTGCGCGGCATGAAGATCCGCGGATCGAGACCATGCAGATAGCCGAACCCCGGCGAACTGCCGAGGCAGCAGACGGTGTAAGTGCCGCTGCTGTGGATGCGTATGACCTCCTCCCGCAATAGGCCGGAATAGGCGCAGACGGCGGCGAGGTCCGAGCCGAGCTCGCCGCCATAGATGACCGGGATCTCGACCACGCGGCTGGACAGCTGCTTCGGCGGCAGGCGCCGCCAGGCCTCGGCGAGCGCGCGCCGGCAGGCCTGGAGATCGCGCGGCGGCTCGACGAAGATCACCATCAGATTGGTGACGCCGGGAACCACCTCCGCCACGCCGGGCCATGCGGCGACCTCATCCGCCAGCGCCAGGATGCGCCTCTGCTGCAGCAGGTCGAACGCGCCCGGCGCCTCGATGATGAGCGCGCGCGTTCCGATATTGCTGAGCTTGGGCAGCTCCTCGGTCGGCGCGGGAGGCGCCTCGTCGGCCTCAGCGGCGATCGTCAGGTCCAGCGACACGGAAACGGCATCTCCAGAACGAAACGGCCCAGGCGGCAGCGCTGCCCCGGCCGGGCTTGTCGGACAGCGTTTTTCTTTGCCCTTCTGAGTAGCGCGGCCGCCAAGACCCATTGCTTATGCGGGCATCGCGACGCGCTCTGGGGGCTGCCGACATGGCGGAAGCGTGTCATGCGATCAGCCATTGGGCAGGACATGGTTGCTCGATGCGTCCCAGCGGGCGATGACCTTGTCGCCGGGCGCGAAGGAACTGGCGCCTTCGCTGGTCCGGTTCTGCTGATAGGCGATGATCTCGGAGCCGCCCGGCAGTTTCAGGTAATAGTGATTGATGAAGCCGCGATAGACGACCTGATCGATGGTCGCGACGACGCTGTTGGGCGTCTCCGCCCGGGGCGCTCCATTGCCCAGAGGCTCGACGATGATGGCCTCGGGACGCACGGAGACGGTCGCCTCACGAGCGTCCCCGGGCAGCCCGTCCACGAGCAGGCCGAAGCCCTCCGCGACGAAGACCAGCGCCCCTGCCCCGTCGCGCGTCTCGATCTTGCCGCTGAACAGGTTCGATGCGCCGAGGAAGGTCGCGACGAAGCGCGAAGCCGGCTTCTGATAGATCTCCGTGGCTCCGCCGACCTGCTCCAGGCGTCCATCGCGCATCACGACGATGCGGTCCGCCATCGTCAGGGCCTCGTCCTGGTCGTGCGTCACCATGACCGTGGTGAGCCCGAGACGCCGTTGGAGTGCACGCAACTCCACCTGCATGCTCTCCCGCAGCCCCTTGTCGAGCGCGCCGAGCGGCTCGTCGAGCAGGAGCATGGCGGGCTCGATGACCAGGGCGCGTGCCAAGGCGACGCGCTGCTGCTGTCCACCCGAGAGCTGGGTCGGAAAGCGGTCGCCGAACTTGCCGAGCTGGACGAGGTCGAGCGCCCCGGTCACGCGCTTGCCGGCATCGGCCTTGCCGACGCCGCGCATGTCGAGGCCGAAGGCGATGTTCTCGGCCACGGTCATATGCGGGAACAGCGCATAGTTCTGGAAGAGCATGCCGATATTGCGCTTGTGCACCGGCACGCGCGTCACGCGCTGCTCATTGATGAAGATCTCGCCAGAGCTGGGCTGGACCAGCCCGGCGATCATGCGCAGGCATGTCGTTTTGCCGCAGCCGCTGGGGCCGAGCAGCGCGACCATGCTGCCCGGCTCGATGGTGAGCGACACGTCCTCGACCGCAACCACCCGATGATAGTGCTTGTTGAGCTTTTCCAGTCGGACATTCGCGGATTTCATCTGGGCCATGTCAGCTGCTGAAGACCTGATTGTAGCGTTCCAGCAGGCCGGCACGCTTGGGAATGATGAAGTTCCAGTCCGGCGTGAACAGGCCCATCTCATCCATCTTGGTGTCGGGATAGGCGAGGTATTTGGCCACCTCCGGCTTGAAGTTGATCCCGGCCACCGAGGGCGCGCCGAAAGTCTGCGAGGAGAGCATCTCCAGCACAGCAGGGTCGAGCATGCGGTTGATGAAAGCCGCGCCGAGCTCGGGCTCGGGCGCATTCTTGACTAGCGTCAGGCTGTTGATGCCGGTGAAGGAGCCTTCCTTTAGCGGCGCCATGTCGAGCGGCACGCCCTTGGCCGCGTGCGGATAGATCGATTTGGAGTAGTCGATGCCGCCGATATCGGCCTGTCCCTGCGCCACCATCAGGACCAGCGCCTCGCTGTCATAGATCGTCAGCACGTTTGGCTTGAGCTGGGCGAGCTTGTCCCAGCCCTGATCGATGAGATACTGCGCCTCCTTGAGCGGCTTGCCGGTCGCCAGCGCCGTCGCGACGATGAGCATGAGCACGCTCTGCGTATTCTTGGGCGTGTTGAGCAGGATGCGCTTGCGGTATTTCGGATCGAAGATCTGCTCGTAGCTCGTCAGGCCGGTCGTCTTCTGCGGGTTGATGAACATGCCTGCGCTGGAGATGTTAAAGCCGACGCCGTAGCCGTCCTCGAACAGGAAGCGCTTGTAGACCTTGGCGAGATTGGGAATCTTCGCCGGGTCGAGCGTGTCGATCAGCTCCTCCTGCTTGGCCTGCGGCACGCCGACATCGTCCATCATCATGACGCTGAATTTCGGCGTGGCGCGCGTCGCCCGGAGCGCGGCGATGTTGGACAGGGTCGCGCCCTCGATCGTGAAGACCCGGCATTTGTGCTCCTTCTCGAAGGCCGGGATGATTTCCTTCTGGACGAGTTTGCCCAGGGCCGAGTTGTAGACGCCGATATGGAGTTGCTTCTCCTGGGCATAGGCCCGGCTGATGATCGTCGGCATGACGATGGCGCTAGCGGCGGCGGATTTGATCAGCGTTCTGCGGTCGATTGTCATGGTCCTGCATTCCCCTTTTTTATTGGTGATGAACGGTCGGCCTCGTCAGTGAATCCCTGTGTTGTCGGTCAGATCGCGACGGCCCGGCGCAGCCCCACGAGGCGCTCCAGGATCAGCACGCCGACCACGGCGAGCAGGATGATGATCGTCGACATCGCCGGCACCGACGGGTCGAAGACGTTCACGAGTTGCCGCATCAGGACGAGCGGGACCGGGCTGTATTCGGAGTTCGCCAGCCACATCGAGATCGGATAGTTGTCGAAGGAGACCATGAAGGCGAAGAGCGAGCCCGCAGCTACCCCTGGCGCGATCTGAGGCAGGGTGACACGCCAGAAGGTCTTCATCCGGTTCGCCCCGAGCGTGCGGGCAGCCTCTTCCAGATTGATGTCCATGAGCTGGAGGCTGCTGACCACCGTCCGGACCACGTAAGGCGCCGTGACGACGATGTGGCCGATCAGGAGGTTCACGCGCGCATCGCCCGAGCCGAGGCTGGAGAGGAGCTGCAGCAGGGCAAGGCCGGTCACGAGCGCGGGAAAGACCAGCGGCGAGAGCACCAGGCTCTTGAGGAAGGACTGCCCGAGAAAGCTGCCGCGCACGAGGGCGAAGGCGGCCGGGACACCGAGCAGAAGCGAGCCCATCGTCGTGCAGAAGGCAAGCACAGCGCTGAGCCCGAGCGCATCCAGGAAATCGCGATCCTGCAGGACCTTAGCGTACCAGCTCAGGGTGAAGCCCTGCGGCGGAAAGGTCACGAAATAGCTGTCCGAGACCGAGACCGACATCACGACCAGGAGCGGGGCGAGGATGAAGATCATCATCGCGGCGGTGACGCAGTAGAGCACCCAGGCTCCGACGCCTTCGAGACGGCCGCTCATGAGGCGATCCTCCGGAAGCGGCGCCCTTCGAGGATGCGCATGGACAATGCATTGATGGCGAAAACCACGATGACGAGCACGACCGCGATCGTGGCGCCGAAGGGCCAGTCATAGACGACGAAGATCTGCTGCTCGATCAGGTTGCCGAGCATCGTCGACGAGGTGCCGCCGAGCAGGACGGGGATGACGAAGGAGCCCGCGGTCAGCGAGAAGACCAGGGTGAAGCCCGCGACCAGTCCGGGAACGCTCAGCGGCAGCGTCACCCGCGCGAAGACCTTCCACCAGGGCGCGCCGAGCATCCTGGCTGCATCCTCCAGGTTCGGATCGATCTTGCCGAGCGCGGAGGCCAGCGGCAGCACCATCATCGGGAAGAAGACGTGCAGCGAGCCGATGACGACCGCCGTCTTGGTATAGAGCAGCTCCAGCGGCTCATTGATGATGTGAAGCGTCAGGAGCAGCCAGTTGAGCAATCCGGTCGGCGTATTGACCAGGATGAGCTGCCAGCCATAGGCGCGGACGACGACGCTGACGATCAGCGGCGCGATCACGATCAGGCTGATCACGCGATTCACGATCGCGTTGCTTTTGACCATCGTGATGGCGACCGGATAGGCCATCACGATGGCGACGATCGAGGTGACGAAGGCGATCTGCAGCGTATTCCAGAACACCTTCAGATAGAGATCGACCTCGGCAATGTGCACATAGTGCGACAGGGTGAAAGGCCGCCCGATGATGCCTTTCGCGTCCTGCGAGAGGAGGCTGTAGAATAGCAGATTGGCGGCCGGATAGAAGAAGAAGATCGACAGGAACGCCAGCATCGGCAAGGCCAGGAAACCGACGGATAGGCTGAGACGCCAAGGGGAGCGCTCATCAAGGTCGCCTGGCGCTTGCGCGGTCGTTTGCGCGACATCTGTCATTCCGGAGCAGTCTCCTGAGTCAACGGATCGTCGTGTTGTCTCTAATCGTTCCAAACGCTCAATCCGGCACCTCGCGGCCCGTCAACGGTATTCTCTGAGCCGGCGAACCTACCGCGGAGACCATCGGCAGGATCTGGCCGAGCCTCCGCCGCCGATGGCTGCGTCTCCTGGCTGCCGATAAGCGGCTCGCCCCTGCATCTTGTTTTTATCCGCGTCCCTCGAACCCGGATAAGACAAACTTCGTTTAGGGTCATCGGCCCTGCTTATGACCGTGCCATGCCGGGATGATGAGGATCTGAGCGTGTTGGCAAGGAAAGCAGCATAGCCAGCCTGGTATGGCGACTTGTGGCCGACCGCTTGAGCAAAGCAGGTCATGCAAGCCACGGCCTTGCCGCCGGGTAGCTTGATGCCCTGTTGGCGGCCGCGCCATAGGCAAGCGCTATGACGTCAGAACGAACCCGTCTTAGCGGCGCATCGCCTCGCGCCCTATCCTCACATCGGTCCAAGGGCCGAGAGGCCGGCCTGTCGACGCATGCGCGCCCGGGTCCTAGTGAGGTGAAATCTCGATGTTCGAAGCCGCCGACCGCATCAAGACTGTCAAGATTTCCGCATCCGCGGCCATGACGGACCGGGCCCGTGAACTGCGCGCCCAGGGCGTGAAGATCATCAGCCTGTCATCCGGCGAACCGGATTTCGCCACGCCCGCCCATGCGATCGAGGCTGCGTACAACGCGGCCCTGGCCGGCGATACCAAATACCCGCCCCAGGACGGAACCAAGGCGCTGAAGGCTGCGGTCCAGCGCAAGTTCAAGCGCGACAACCGGCTCGACTACGAACTGGACGAGATCCTGATCGGCAATGGCGGCAAGCAGATCATCTTCGACGCCATCATGGCGACCTGCAATCCCGGCGACGAGGTGGTGATCCCCGCCCCCGGCTGGATCAGCTATGCCGACATGGTCATGGTCGCGCAGGCGACACCGGTCGCGGTGCCCTGCCCCGAGAACAACCAGTTCAAGCTGCGGCCTGAGGATCTCGAGGCGGCGATCACACCCAGGACGAAATGGCTGATCCTGAACTTCCCCAACAACCCGACCGGTGCCGCCTGTTCGCGCGCCGAGATGCAGGCCCTCGCCGATGTCCTGTTGAAGCATCCCCATGTCGCCGTCCTGACCGACGATATGTATGAGCACCTGATCTATGACGGCTTCGAATTCTGCACCCTCGCCGAGGTCGAGCCGCGCCTGAAGGAGCGGGTGCTGACGGTCAACGGCGCCTCAAAAGCCTATGCGATGACGGGCTGGCGCGTCGGCTTCTGCGGCGGCCCAAGATCCCTCATCGCCCTGATGAACAACATGCAGGGCCAGGCGACCAACGGCATCTGCACGCTCGCCCAGGCTGCCGCGATCGCAGCCCTGGACGGTCCGCAGGATCTGCTGGCCGAGCGCGCCGAGATCTATCGCGCGCGGCGCGATTTCGTGGTCGAGCAGCTCAACCAGGCAACCGGCGTCCTCTGCCACAAGCCGGAAGGCGCGTTCTACGTCTTCCCCAACATCGCAGGCTGCATCGGCCGGACCAGCAAGGGCGGGCGCAGAATCGAGACCGACACGGATTTCGTCTTCGCCCTCCTCCAGGAACAGCATGTCGCGACCGTGCAGGGCTCGGCCTATGGGATGAGCCCCTATTTCCGGGTGTCCTACGCGACCGACATGGAAAGCCTCCGCGAAGGCTGCCGCCGCATCCAGGAGTTCTGCGGCGGGCTGCGCTGACATCGAGCCGCAGTCTCGCGGCCCGACCAACGCAAACCGCTCTGTTGCGGACGCCTATCGAATCCGGAACAGCGGCGATCCGAAACCGACCAGATCGCCGGCCGTCGCGAGGATCTGCTCGACGCGGCCGTCGCGCGGCGCGGTGACCGGCGCGTAGACCGGCCCGGTCCTGACCAAAGCGAGGATGTCGCCGGAGCGGACGCTGTCTCCGGCGCGCACGAACGGTTTTTCGCGCGCGGGATGGCGGTCCTGGAACTGGCCGGGGCCCCGGGCCGTCACGATCTCCGCCGCATCGTCCTGCGGCGGCTCCAAGTTAGCGGACGGCTCGTCGGCGGCAGCCGAGCCCGCATCGCGCTGCAGCCTCAACCGCAGACCATGCTCGAGGCCTTCGATCTCGATGGAATCGAGGCCGGCCTCTTCGAGCCAGCGCACCAATTGCTCGATCTCGGCGATCTCCATCACGGCAGCTCCGCCCGCTGGCGCAGCGCCAGCCGCTTTTCCAGGAAGTGAATATCGACCCCGCCGGCGACGAAATCCGCGTCCTCCAGGATCTCGCGATGGAGCGGGACATTGGTGCTGATGCCTTCGACCTTCATCTCGGACAAGGCGATGCGGGCGCGGATCAACGCCTCCTCCCGCGTCGCGCCATGGACAATCAATTTGGCGATCAGGGAATCGTATTGGGGCGGTACGACGTAGTTGGCGACGACGTGGGAATCGATGCGCACCCCGGTCCCGCCCGGCAAATCCCAGCGCGTAACGCGGCCGGGAGAGGCTGAAAAATTCTCCGGATCCTCGGCGTTGATCCGGCATTCGATCGCATGCCCGGACAGCTTGATCTCGGACTGCTTCAAGGTCAGGCGCCCACCGCGCGCGACACGGATCTGCTCGCAGACAAGGTCGAGCCCGGTCGTCATCTCCGTCACGGGATGCTCGACCTGAAGCCGCGTGTTCATCTCGATGAAATAGAAGGCCTCGTCCTCATAGAGGAACTCGAAGGTGCCGACCCCGCGATAGCCGATCCGGCGGCAGGCTTCGACACAGGCCTCCCCGATCCGGGCGATCAGATCGCGCGCGATACCGGGCGCCGGGGCTTCCTCGACGACCTTCTGGTTACGGCGCTGCAGCGAGCAGTCGCGGTCCCCCAGCCACAGCGCCGTGCCATGCTGGTCGCACAGCACCTGGATTTCGATATGGCGGGGATGCTGGAGGAATTTCTCGACATAGATCTCGGGATTGGCGAAGGCGCGCTGCGCCTCCTCTCGGGTCACGGCGATGGCCTCCGCGAGCTCGCCCGGCGCGCGCACGACACGCATGCCGCGGCCACCGCCGCCGCCGGCCGCCTTGACGATGACGGGGTAGCCGATCTCCGCTGCGATGGCGGCAACCTGCTCGAAATCATTCGGCAAGGCGCTATCCGGCCCCGGGACACAGGGAACACCGGCCTCGCGCATGGCCCGTTTGGCCGCGACCTTGTCGCCCATGATCCGGATCGAGGCGGCCGTCGGACCGATGAAGCTCAAGCCGGCGGCTTCGACCTGCTCGGCGAAACCCGCATTCTCCGAGAGGAAGCCATAGCCCGGATGGATCGCCTGCGCGCCGGTCGCTTCCGCTGCGAGCAGGAGCGCAGCCGGGCTGAGATAACTGAGGCGTGCCGCGGCAGGGCCGATGCAGATGGCCTGATCGGCAAGGGCGACATAGCGGGCCTCACGATCGGCCTCGGAGTGAGCGACGATCGTCTTGAGCCCGAGCGCTCGGCAAGCGCGCTGGATGCGCAGCGCGATCTCGCCGCGATTGGCGATCAGGACATTATCGAACATGGGCCTGCCTCGACCGGGCGACCAAACCGCGCCGCATGGCGCTCGCGCCCTTCATGGAGCAATCCGCAGCAAGGGACGGCCGGCCTCGATCTCCTGCCCGCTCTCGACGAGGATCTCAGTGACCGTTCCGGCGACGTCCGAACCGATCGTGTTGAACGTCTTCATAGCCTCGATGATGCAAAGCTTCTGGCCCGGCACGACGATCTGGCCGATCTCCACGAAAGGCGCGGAATCGGGTGAAGGCGCGCGATGGAAGACGCCGAACATCGGCGCGACGACGATGTGGCCGTCCGTCTCACCCGGGGTCTCCACCGCGCCGCTCGGCCGCTGGGATTCAGCGGCCGGCTCATGTCGTGGCTCGATGAACCCAGCCGCTGCCGGCTGCGCGGAGGGAGGCGGCGACTTACAGATGCGGATACGCTCGCCCGCTTCCGTGATCTCCAATTCGGAAATCCTTGAGCGCGAGACCAGATCGATCAGCGCCTTCAACCTGGCGAGTTCCATCCCGGGACCGTGGCCTTTCAGTGAGGCGCGGCTCTCCTGCCGCGCAGAATCAGGCTGACGCCGGCGTGCTCTTGGCGAAATTCAGGCCGCCGACCACCTGCATGGTCGGCAGCACCTCCATGAAGCTGACATTCATGCGCGCCGGCGATCCCACGGCGAAGGCGATCGAATCCGCGATATCCTCGGGCTGCAGGGCCTCATAGCCCTCATAGAAGCGCTTATGAGCCTCGTCGGGATCGCCGAGCAGACGCGCAAAAACCTCCGTCTCGACGCGGGCCGGGGAGATCTCGGTCACGCGTACCCGCGAGCCGTAGAGATGCGTCCGCAACTGCTTCGACAGCGCGTGAACGCCGGCCTTGGTCGCATGATAGACGGTGTTGCCGCCGGGGAAGGCGTAATGCGCCGCGATCGAGGTGATGTTGACGACATGGCCGCGATTGCGCTCGAGCATGCCGGGCACGAACAGGCGGGTCAGATGCAGCACGCCGCGCAGATTGACGTCGATGAGGGAATCCACATCGGCGGCGGAGGTGTTCAGGATGTCGCCTTGCCGCGACTGGCCGGCATTGTTGACCAGGACGTCGATGGCGAGTTCGGAGGCGAGAGCGGTGATGTCGTCGACCGAGCTGACATCCAGGGCATGCGGCAGGCAGCCGGTCTCGTCGGCCAGCACCTTGAGACGCTGCGCATCGCGCGCCAGCGCATGCACCTCGAGCCCCTCCTTGCGCAGGCGCCTGACCGTGGCGGCGCCGATGCCCGACGATGCGCCCGTAACCAGTGCGGTCCGATAATCTGAAAAAGCCACCTGCGTCCGATCCTGATCTTAGCCCGCATGACGCGAGCTCTCGACATCAAGCTAGGATCGCCACAGCGCCTTGAACACAACCAATTCGCTCTGAGGCCATAAGCCAAGGCGATGACGACCAGCGAGCGGCTCCCGGCTATTCCGCCGCGCCCGCCCTCGTCGCAGAGAGCCGCCCCGATAAGACCGCCTGCGTTGCGATCTCGAACAGGATGCCGCGGATCGCAACGGCAGCCTCGGACAGCGGGATCAGATCGGACACGCATAGCGAGACCGTGTCCTCTATCTTCGGTGATGCGATCTGGCGGATCGCTGAACGTCCCGGCACGACCACCTGGTTCGCAACCGACCAGGGCAGGATGGTGGCTCCGGCGCCTTCGCTGACTGCATCGCGAAGCGTGCCGAGCGACTCGATCTCCGCGACGAGGCGTGGATCGTGCCGAATGCCGGCAAAGGCCGCATCGACAGCCTTGCGGACGAAATTCGCCCGGCTGGGGAGCATCAGCGGCATGTCGACGAGCTCGCCCAGGGCAATCGGCTCGTCCGGGTTTCCCGGCAGGGTCGCCGCCAACGGCGCCACCAGAACGAACTCCTCGACCAGAAGCGGCTGGAAACTGAGGCCGCGCATCGGCCCAGCGCCATGCATGACCGCCATATCCAGCCGCCCGGTCATAATCAGTTCGCTGAAGGGGCCGCCGAAACCCTCGTTGATGTGCAGCAGGATATCGGGATGCTTTTCGCGGGCAGCCGTCAGCAGGGTCAGCGCGAGAGTCGAGCCGGCGCTATAAGGCGCTAGACCGACCGAGACTGCGCCGCTCAGTGTCGTCGCGGCGCGTTTGACGTCGTTTTCGGCGTGCTCGAGCTGCTTCAGGATCGTGCGCGCATGCCGATAGAGCACGAGCCCGGCCTCCGTCGGCGTGACGCCCTGCTGGCTGCGGATCAGGAGCTTCTGCTTGAAGTGGCTTTCCAGGCTGACCAATTGCTGGCTCAGCGCAGGCTGGGCGATGTTGAGCGCCGCAGCCGCCCGGGTCAGGCTGCCGGTATCGACGATCTTCAGGAACGATTTCAGACGACGCGTATCCACTGAACCTCGCTTGGCTGGACCTCACTTGGCCGAGTGCCGTCAATGCCGCTTGCCGCACCATCTAGGTTGAAGGGCAACGATGCGGCAAGCGCTCCCAATCTCTCGCCCTCACCTCTCGGAGCTCCCGCCATAGCTGGCGCTTATGGCTCCAGACGCAGATCATCTTAGCCGCCCTCGGCCGGCCGGGCCTAGACTTCGACCGGATGCGCGCACATTCGACGCTGCGCCCGAAACCGGGAGAGATCGAGCCATGCTGGAACCTGCAGGCCGTGTGGTCATGGTGTCGGGAGCCTCGCGCGGCATCGGGCGCGCGGTCGCTGAGCGGCTGCTGAGCCGCGGCTTCAGGGTTTCGTCCGGCATGCGCCGTCCCGATCCTGCGCTCGCCAGCGAAAACGAGATGGTGCACCGCTACGATGCCGAGGAAGCCGGCTCGGCGGAAGCCTGGGTCGCGGCCACACTGGAACGCTTCGGGCAGATCGATGCCCTGGTGAATGCCGCCGGCATCAACCCGAAGGTCAAGGTCTGCGACGAGGGCGAAGACCTCCTCGACGAGATGTGGCGCATCAATGTGAAGGGCCCGCTGCGCGTCATTCGCGCGGCTTTGCCGCATCTGGCCGTGTGTGGGCATGGCCGCGTCGTCAATCTCGGCTCGCTCTCCAGCAAGCGCGTCGCCTCGAATGTCGGTTATGCCATGACCAAATTCGCGGTCGCGGCGCTGACGCATGGGGTCCGGCGCGAGGGGCGCGATGCCGGCATCCGCGCCACCGTGATCTGCCCCGGCTATGTCGCGACCGACATGACGCTCAAGGATGACGAGATCCCACGGCATGAGATGACCCAGCCGGGCGATCTCGCCGAGCTCGTCGAGACCCTGCTGCGCCTGCCCAACAATGCCGCGGTTTCGGAATTGCTGGTGCATTGTCAGTACGAGCCGATGCTGTGAGGCGGCGTCTGCCGCGATCATAACTTGCTGCGATCATATCCCGCCTGTCGCGTTTCCCTCCCGCTTGTCGCATCGTCGGGGGATACGTTGCGGGGGTGAAGCGCGCTTGGACACGAAACGTCTCGAAGCTTTCCTGAAGGTCGTCGATCTCGGCAGCGTCACGCGCGCGGCCAATGTGCTCAACGTCGCGCAGCCGGCCCTGAGCCAGCAGATCGCCAGCCTCGAGGCGGAGTTCAAGAAGCAGCTCCTGATCCGCAGCACGCGCGGGGTGACGCCCACCGAAGCCGGCCAGATCCTCTACCGCTATGCGCAGATGGTCCAACGGCAGATCGAGGAGGCGCGCCGCAGCATTCTCGATTCCGGCGCCGCGGTCTCCGGCAACGTCACAGTCGGCCTTGCGCCGCTGAGCACCGCGAGCCTGATCGCGCCGGCGCTCCTGCGCGAGGTGCGCAGCCGCTTTCCCGGCATCGTTTTGAACATCTTCGACAGTTTCGGCGTGACCCTGAGCGAAATGACGCTGAAGGGCCGCATGGACATGGCCGTGCTCTATGGCGATGCGCCCGTGCGCGGGCTCAGCTATACGCCGTTGTTCGACGAGCCGTTCTATCTCGTGGCGCCGCCTGCCTTCGATATCGGCAGCACGAACGAAACAACAATCTGGGTTTCGGAGCTCTCGAAGCTCGACCTGGTGCTGCCGGCGCGCGAATCCTATCTGCGCCAGGCCATCGAACGAGCCTGCAGCGAGGCGGGCGTGCGGGCGCGCGTGGTCGCCGAGATCCACGCGCTGCCGACGCTGGCGACCGCCGTCCTCGAAGGCATGGCGGCGACGGTCCTGCCATGGCCGATCGCGAGCACGCTGCTGGTTGGCATGAAGCCGGTCATCCGCCGCATCGCATCGGCAAGCGCCTCGCTGCCGATGTCTCTCGGCATCCCCGACAATGTCGCGCTGTCGGATGCCGCTTTCGCGGTCTACGGGGTCCTCAACGAACAGATCCAGGCGTTGAAGGCGCGCTGGCCCGCAGACCATCGCGAATCCCTATGAGGGTCACGCAATAATCTATTGGCGCGGGATTTGTCGCCTTCCTAAGACCGAAGGATCAGCGCCTGGCGCGAGACCGGCAGGCGGCAGAACCCGCTCGGATTGGGAAGACGGAGGGCCCCATGGTTCATGTGATCAGATCGTTTGAGCGGCCGGACGCCGACGCTTTGGCGGCCATCTCGAAATTTCCCCCGGCAACATTGCACGAGGCGCAGGGCCGCAGCGGCGCCCTCACCTCGCGGATCAAGCCGATCTATCCCGGCATGCGGGCCAGCGGCCCGGCCCTGACCGCGCGATGCTTCCCCGGCGACAACCTGATGCTGATTACCGCGATCAGCATGGCCCAACCGGGAGATGTGCTGGTGGTGAGCGCCGGCGACCATCCCGAGCAGGGAGGCTTCGGTGAGGTGCTCGCCACGGCCTGCATGGTGAAGGGCATCGTCGGGCTGGTGACGGATGCCGGCGTGCGCGACGGCCCGGCCATCCAGAACCTCGGCTTCAACGTCTTCTGCTATGGCCTGTGCATGAAAGGCACCGTCAAGGAGACACTGGGGACGATCAACCAGCCCATCGTGATCGGCGGTGTGGTGGTCAATCCCGGCGATTTCATCAGCGCCGATGATGATGGTGTCGTGGTCGTTCCCAAGGCCACGCTCCTCGATGTCGCGAAGAATTCCGCCGCGCGCGAGGATAAGGAAGCAGAGGTCATGGCCGCGCTCAGGAACGGCGGCAACATCCTCGAGCTTTCCGGCATGGACAAGGTCCTGGCCGCGAAGAACTGTACATATGGCTGAAGCTGGCTGAAGCGGTTGCGCGTCCCTGCACCATCGCTCTAGTTCAGCAACTCCATGGCGGTGCGCGACAAGGCAAGCACGCCATGGGCGATGCAGCTTTCGTCCGGCTGGTAGTTCGAGTTGTGGACGCGGTCCCGCCGGCCGGGCTGCGAGGAACCGATCCGGATATGTGACGACGGCACGCGCTCGGAGAAGAAGGCGAAATCCTCGGCGCCAAAGCCGCCATCGATCTCGTGGATGGTCCCACCCTGCAGGCGGACCGCCGCGATGGTGCGATCCAGCAAGCCGTCATCGTTCATGACCGGAGGCAGGTTGCGGCTATAGGCGAGCTTGCATGTCACGCGATGCATGATCTCGGTGCCGGCGCAGATCCGGCGAACGGCTGCTTCCATGGCGTCGCGCGTCTCGGGCGCGCGCGTGCGGATCGTGCCCGCCATCATGCAGCTGTCGGGGATGATGTTGTAGGCATCGCCGCCCTCGATCCGACCTACGGTGAGGACCGCGCTGCGGATCGGGTTGATCTCGCGCGAGACGATGGTCTGCAGCTGCGTCAGGAGATAGCCGGCAACCATAATCGGGTCGACAGCCTCATGCGGCTGCGCCGCATGGCCGGAGCGGCCCTCTATGGTGATCTGGAAGCTGTCGGCCGAGGCGAAGCTTGCGCCGCGGATGTAGCCGGTCGTTCCCGCCGGCACGCCGGGTTCGTTGTGGAAGCCCAGCGCCATGTCGACGCCATCGAGCACGCCGTCGGCGATCATCGCGGCGGCGCCGCTGTCGATCGTCTCTTCAGCGGGCTGGAAGACCAGCCTCACCGTGCCGCGCAGCTTGCCCGAGAGCTGGTTGAGGACGGCCCCCACGCCGAGCAGCGTTGCGGTGTGGAGGTCGTGTCCGCAGGCATGCATGCGGCCGGGGATTGTGCTGGCATAGGCGAGGCCCGTCATCTCCTGGATCGGTAGGGCGTCCATGTCGGCCCGGATCACCAGGCAGGGGCCGGGCGCTCCGCCGACGATGTCCGCCACGATACCGCTGCGCCCCACTCCGGTGCGGCAGGCGATGCCGAGCCGCTCGAGCTCGGTGGCGACGACACCGGCGGTGCGCTGCAGCTCGAAACCGATCTCGGGATGGGCGTGCAGATCGCGCCTGATGCCGATCAGCTTGGGCGCGATGTCCTGCACGATCGCATCGATCGCCTTGCCGACGTCGTTCATCTCACGAGCGTTGTCCACGAAGTCCCTCATTCCTTGTCGCAAAACCGGCTGGTCGGATCAAAAAAGCGCCCTAGAACATCGATTTAACGCGTTTTCTTCACGTGAGCCGGCAACCACTTCGCTCGAAAACGCTCTAGCGGGCAGCCATCGCCTCAGTGATCCAACCATCGAACAACGTCTGGTTCTCCTTGATCCAGGTGTCGCCGGCGGCCCGGATGGCGCGCGGCGAGCTGTCCCCCGCTATGGCGCCTTCCCATTTCGCCCAGGTATCGCGGGGATAGCGGGCGAGTTCGAGGAAGCGCCGGATGGCGGGGTTCTTCGCCAGGAAATCGCGGTTGGCGATAGGCAAGTAGTTCCACTGGCCGAGCGCCATGCGGCATGGATCCTGTCCGCCGGCGCAGCCCTTGACGCCGCTGACCAGCGCGCCGGTCGTGACCTTAATGTTGGGTGGAATCGCATCGAACGGCGTAGGCAGCCAGACCACGTCTTTGCCCGGAACGAGCTTGTCCATGACCCAGGACGGGCTCCAGGCATAATAGAGCGTCGGCTCACCACGCAGGACGCGACCGATGGCTTCGGCCATCAGCGCCTCATACTTGCCGCGCACCGATTTGATCGTGTTCTTCAGACCGAACTTGTCGAGCTGGTACTCGACGACGTCGCCGCAGGACCAGCCCGGGTCGCAATTGATCAGGTTGACCTTGCCTTCAGCCGCGAGTGCCGCCGCGATCTTCGGGTCCTTCAGCTGGTCGAGCTGGGTGATATTGTTGGCTTCAGCCGTCTTCTTGTCGATCAGATAGCCATTGATGCCGCCCTCGATGATCGTCCCCTCTCCGACCGTGGCGAGCTGCTTCTCCACTGTCTTGTATTGCGGCTCGCGCTGCGGAAAGTTGAGGCCGGTGAGCATGTCGAGATCGCCCAACGCCGCAGCCTGGAAGAATAATGTCGCATTGATCTGCGTTTCGGCGGTCTTGTAGCCCAGCTTCCGGAGTGCGATTTCGACGATATGATCCTGCATTCGCGTCGCACCCAACGTATCGCCGATGGCAATGCGGACGGTCCTGCCCTCGCCTGGCAAAGATTGGGCGCCAGCCGGGGACAGCACCAGGAGCCCCGCGCATGCCAGCGCAAACATCGAGCCCGTCTTGCGATTCCAGGAAGCGGCCATCGTCTTCGAGCTCCTACGGTTATGATCCCCGTCTGGATTCGTAGCGGGCCGGCACTGAGAGAACTTCCTGTGGCAAAGCGGATGAACGGGCGCGGCCTTCCTGCGAAATCGCGCATGCCGGCCGATGCCGGGATCATTCGGCCCGGGCTCAGGGCTCGATCGGCAGGGCGAAGCCCGCCTTCACGCGGTCCATCACCACCATCGTCTTGAAACCCTTGATGTCAGGGTTCTCATAGAAGAACCGGCGCGTGAAGCGCTCATAGTCTTCCATGTCGCTGGCCGTGACATAGAGCACGAAATCGGCGTCGCCGGTCACGTAGAGGCCGATCATCACCTCTTTCGTCGCGCGGATCGACGCCTTGAAGCGGTCGACGATGTCGGCGCGCTCGCGCTCCAGCGTCACCAGCACCAGCATGGAAACCGGACGCCCGACGGCCTTGGGCGAGACCACCGCAATGTCGGCCTCGATGACACCTTCGTCGCGCAGCCGCTTCAGCCGCCGCTGGCAGGCGGTCGCGGAGAGGCCGACCTGCTGGCCGAGCTCGGCGGTGGTCAGCCGGTTGTCCTGCTGGACGGCGGCGAGAAGGCGCCGATCGAGGCTGTCGAGCGAAGTCATGCAGAAACCCTGCGTTAAAGGAGAGAACAACGCCGAAATTCGGCGCAATAACGCCGATTATACAGCAATGCGCTGCGCCGCCCGCGATAATTTCCGGCGCAGGTCAATCACTGGTTCCGGAGGATTTTGATGCAGGGCATATCCGCGAAAGCGCTGAAGGGGCTCGCGCGAGCCGACCTGCTGCAGAGCCGGGCTTTTGTGAATGGCGCGTGGCGCGACGCTTCGCAGCGCCAGGTGGTCACGGATCCCGCGACCGGCGAGACCATCGCGGAGGTCGCCTCCTGCGAGGTCGGCATGGTCGATGAGGCCGTTGCCGTCGCGGTCCAGGCGCAACGCTCCTGGCGCGAGCGCCCGCCGCTCGAACGCGGGCTCTTGCTGCGCGACTGGGCCTCCGCGATGCGCCGCAATGCCGGCGATCTCGCCGTCATCATGACGGCCGAACAGGGCAAGCCGCTGGCGGAGTCGCATGGCGAGATCACGTATGCGGCGGCCTTCCTCGATTGGTTCGCGGCCGAGGGCGAGCGCAGCTACGGCGAAACGATCCCCAGCCATCTGCCGGGAAGCCGGCTTTCGGTCCAGATGCAGCCGATCGGAGTTGCCGCGGCCGTCACGCCCTGGAATTTTCCAAGCGCGATGATCACGCGCAAGGCCGGCGCGGCCTTGGCCGCCGGTTGCGCAATGATCGTGAAGCCCGCGCCGGTGACGCCGCTGTCCGCCCTGGCGCTTGCCCGGCTGGCAGAGGAGGTCGGCTTGCCCGGCGGCGTTCTCCAGATCGTCACCGGCGAGGCCGCGCCGTTGTCGCATCGCCTGATGTCTCACACCGATATCCGCGCCTTCTCCTTCACGGGCTCCACCGAAGTCGGACGGCTGCTGCTTGGGCAGGCGGCGCAGACGGTGAAGCGGGCCTCGCTCGAACTCGGCGGTCACGCGCCCTTCATCGTCTTCGACGATGCCCCGCTCGCGGCCGCCGTTGCCGGCTGCATCGCGGCGAAATTCGCAACCTCCGGCCAGGACTGCCTTGCGGCCAACCGCATCTATGTCCAGCGGAACTCCTATCAGCGCTTCGTCGCTGCCTTCTCCGAGGCGACTGCGCGCTTGCGGGTCGGTCACGGTCTGTCCGAGGGCACCGATATCGGGCCGATGACCAAGGCCTCGGTCGCGGAGAAATGCCGCCAGCAGATCGCGCAGGCGGTCGCGGCCGGCGCCCGGATCGTCACGGGCGGACAGGACAGTCCGCTCAGTGGCAATTTCGTCCAACCGACCGTGCTCGCCGATGTCATCGATGCGATGACGATCGCGCGCGAGGAGACCTTTGGGCCTATCGCCGCGATCCTGCCCTTCGATGACGAGGACGAGGTCGTCGCCCGGGCCAATGCCACCGAAATGGGGCTCGCGGCCTATGTCTACACCGACGATCTGCGTCGTGCGATGCGCCTCACCGACCAGCTCGAATACGGCATGGTCGCGGTCAACACGGCAAAGTTCACCGGGGCGCCGATCCCTTTTGGCGGCTGGAAGCAGTCGGGCCTCGGCCGGGAGGGCTCGCGCCACGGCATCACCGAATATCTCGAAGCGAAATATGTCTGCTTCGGGAATCTCGCAGCCTGATCAAGGAGATCACCCCATGACGATCGATGTCGCAGCCATCGGTGCGCTGGATCGCGCCAGCGTCCTGCACCCCTTCACCCAGCTCAAGGATTTTGCCACCGGCAAGCTCGGCGAGCCTACCATCGTCGAAACCGGGAAAGGCATCCGCATTCAGGATGTAACCGGTCGCAGCTATATCGACGGCTTCGCCGGGCTCTACTGCGTCAATATCGGCTATGGCCGAACCGAGGTGGCCGAGGCGATTGCGCGGCAGGCCCACCGGCTCGCCTATTATCACAGCTACGCCGCCCACACGACCGATGAGCTCGCCATCCTCTCCGACCGCCTCGTCAGGATGGCGCCGGGACAAATGAGCAAGGTCTTCTACGGCCTATCCGGCTCGGACGCGAACGAGACCCAGGCCAAGCTGGTCTGGTATTACAACAACCTGCGCGGCCAGCCGCGGAAGAAGAAGATCATTTCGCGGCTGCGCGGCTATCACGGCTGCAGCGTCGTTTCCGGCTCGATGACCGGGATGAGCTTCTACCATGATCATATGGATCTGCCCTTCCCCGGCATTCTGCACACCGGCGCACCGCATCATTATTGGGGTGCTCAAGCCGGCGAGACCGAAATCGAGTTCTCGAAGCGCCTTGCGGACGAACTCGAAGGCCTGATCCTGCGTGAGGGACCCGAGACTGTCGGTGCCTTCATCGGTGAGCCGGTGCTCGGCACGGGCGGCATCACCCCGCCGCCGCAGGGCTACTGGCAGGCAATCCAGCTGGTGCTGCGCAAATACGACGTGCTCTTGATCGCCGACGAGGTCATCACCGGCTTCGGCCGTGTCGGCACGCCCTTCGGTTCGCATCTCTACGGCATCGAGCCCGACCTGATCACTGTCGCGAAAGGCCTGACCTCAGGCTATTTCCCGCTCTCGGCCGTGATCGTCGGAGAGAAGGTCTACAAGGTTATGGAGGACGGCGCGGACCGTGTCGGAGCCTTCTCGCACGGCTATACCTATTCCGGGCATCCGATCGGTGCGGCAGCAGCCAATGCCGTGCTCGACATCGTCGAGCGCGAGGATCTGGCGGGCAAGGCGCGCGATGTCGGCGGCTATTTCCAGGACCGGCTGAAGGCGACCTTCGCGCAATTGCCGATCGTCGGCGAGGTGCGCGGCGTCGGCATGCTGGGCGCGCTCGAATTCGTCGCCGACCGCTCGGCCAAGACCCGCTTCGATGCGGCGCTGAAGGTCGGGGCGCGCATCTCCAAGGCGGCTCGCGACCGTGGCCTGATCGCCCGCGCGATGCCGCATGGCGATATTCTCGGCTTCGCCCCGCCACTTGTGACGACGAAGGAGGAAATCGACGAGATCGTCGGCATCGCCGAGCAGGCGGTGCGTCAGGTCATGGACGAACTGGCCCGCGAGAAGATTAAGGTGGCCTGAGGCTTCGCGATGCGTCAGGCGCTTATCTCATGCATAAGGGCCCGCCAAAATGGCGGGCCCTGTTTCGATCGGCGGATGCGGAGCATCTTCAGCGCGATACGCTCAAGCGTTCTCCAGTTCCTGCTTCATCTCGTCCATATCCTGGAAGCGATCGGCGAGGCGCGGATGGGCCCGGCTGTTGTCGCAGGCTCCGATCGCAACCAGAACCTCGTCGGCGGCCGGCGCGTCCGGAATCTGGAAGTTCGCGGTCAGGAAATGCGAGCGCTTGCCGGTTTCGCTCTTGTGGATCATCGGCAGCGAGAGCAGTGCGCCGGGCGCGTTGCGCGTGTTGGTGAAGCTCAGATAGGCGGTGCCTTTGACGGCATCGCGGAACATGTTGCCGAAGCGCAGCGTGTGGATCAGCGCCGAAGCATGCTCGATCTCGCCATTGGTGCCGACCGCCGCGGCCTTGCCGTAAGCCTCGACCTGTTCGGCCGGCATCAGTGCGACGAGGCGCTTGGTCAGCTCTGTGCCGAGATGGGGCGCGATGCGCAGGATTTCGGGCCGCAGGTTCTCGACGAAACCCTGGCCCGCCCAGGGGTTGCGCAGCACGGCGGCGACGATGACCATGCGAACCGGCCGGTCGGTGGCCTTGCCGCCCTCGATGAAGGTTTCCTCGACGAAGGTCGAGATCTTGCGCAAGCCAAAATCCATGAGGGTCCACCTGTTGTGATTGTCCGATGCGGCCGCAGCGTAACGGGCCGGTTGCGCGAACGTCTTCCGTCGGATCGCTGGAAGATTCTGCGGACTGCCCCTGCGATGCGGGGTAAGGTCGCGATGTTGGCTCGGGAGAACTGAATGGCGGATCAGGCATCGCAGATGCGCTCGTTGCGGGATGTCGCAAGCCGGATCAATTCCGATGGCGATCTCGAGACGATCCTGCGCGACCTCATCCATGCCGCCTGCGAGCATGGCGGCTGGACGCTGGGATCGATCATGGCGATCGACGCCGCCCATGGCGAGGCGCATGTCATTGTGCGGCATGACCCGACGCTGCTGCGCCGACCGCTCGAAAACCGATGGGAGCTGGCGACGAGCCCCGCCCTGATCGCGCTGCAACGCAACGAGTCGGTCTATATCCGCGACGCTCGCGCCTCCGACGAGTTCCCCGGCTATCGACGCGAAGCTTTCGAGCGCGACTACCGCACGGTGCTCGTGCTGCCGATGAGCTGCGCCGATGCCGAAAACCGGCCGATGGTGCTGAACGTCGTCTCGCGCGGTATCACCGAGGTGTCGCCCGATGATCTCGCCTTCATGAGCATGATCGTCCATCTCGGTGGGATCGCGGTCGAGCGCGAGCATCGGATCAGGGCCGAACGCCAGGCGGCCGAGCAGCTGCAGAAGGCACTGCAGACGCAGACGACGCTGCTTCAGGAGGTTTTGTCCGGCGGGTCGACCTCGGCGCTGGCGGCGATGTTGGCGGACCTCCTGCCCGCCCCCGTGCTGGTCGTCGATTTCTCCGGCAATGCGCTGGTCGCCAGCCGGTCGCCGACGCCGCTTCATTTCGACGACACGGCCTGGCAGCGGGCGATCGACACCACCCTTGGCAGCCAGATCGTCACAGCGGCGCGGGACGCCGTCGCGGCGCAGCGCAGTGATCCGCGGGGCTTGCGGCTCGATGACGGCGAGCGGCAGCTGCAGCTCATGGCCAGGATCGAGCCCCTGAATGTCGATGGGCAGGCCGTTGGGGCGCTCGTGATCTTTCCGACTGCGCAGGCGGCCGGCGATCTCGAACGGCTCCTGCTCGACAGTGTGAAGTTCGCCCTCAGCGTCCAGATGATGCGCAGCGTCATCCGCTTCCGCTTCGAGACGCGGACATTGACCGAGCTGTTCTTCGAGATCGTCGAGCGCCGATGGCGCGATGCCGACGACGTTCTTCTGCGCGGCCGTCGGCTCGGCCTTGCGCTGGGGGCTCCGGCCCGCATGGTGGTCGTCGATTTTCCGGACATGCCGTCCCTGCCGGCCGACATCAGTGTCGATTGCCACCATGCGGTGACGCGGCTGGCACGCCAGCTGAATGTTCCCGCGAGCGTCGTCGCCGTCGGCGGCGGGTTGGTCTGCCTCCTGCCGCATGATGGGGACGACGGCCAGGAGCGGATCGGACGCCTCGCGCGACGCATGGTCGAGACGCTGCGACACAGCTTCAACCGGGAGCCCATCGTGGTGCTCGGTGGCATCTGCGGAGGTCTCGATGACTACCCCAAGGAATGGGAGCGCTGCTGGCGCATGATCCGCATCGCGCGTGATTTCGGCCGCACGGGGACCCTTTCGGCCTCGGACTTCGGCCCGATGCCGATGCTGATCGGCGCGGCGGAATCGGCCGATGTGCGCAGCTTCGTCGACGGCAGCATCGGCATCGTGGTCGCGCATGACCGCAAGCACGACACGCCCTATCTGGAAACCCTCGCCGCTTATCTGCGCGAAGGCTGCCGCGCCCAGGCCTGCGCCGATGCGATGGGGTTGCATGTGACGACGCTGCGCTACCGGCTGTCGCGCATCCAGGACCTGTTCGGGATCGACCCGGAGACGGCGGATCGCCGCTTCGCGATCGAACTGGCGATCCGGCTGCATGGCGTGATCGAGAACGGCAGCGCCGCGAGCCGCTAGGGGGGCCATGCCTTACCGCTCTTCGCAGAAGAATTTTGCCGATCTATCCCTCTTTTCATAGGAAGATGTAGCTCGCATCGCCGCCTAGCCTTCACCGATCCTGACTTGATCGAGGTGAAGCGCATGCTCGCTGCGGCCACGAACGCCCCCAATACGATCGACCCCGTCGCGCTGCGTCGTGCGCTGGGGACGTTCGTGACGGGCGTGACCATCATCACGACCCGCGATGCCGACGGCACGCCGCGTGGCATGACGGCGAACTCGTTCACCTCGGTCTCGCTCGATCCGCCGCTGCTGCTGGTCTGCGTCGGCAAGGGCGCGCACAGCTTTGCAGCCTTCAACAGTTCGCCCGCCTTCGCGGTCAACCTGCTGCATGAGGGGCAGATCGACGTCTCGAACCTGTTCGCCTCGAAGGCGGCCAACAAGTTCGACACCGTCAGCCATGACCGCATCCATACCGGCTCGCCGGTCCTGACGGACTGCCTGACCTGGTTCGACTGCACGGTCCACCGCCGCGTCGATGCCGGCGACCATGTCGTGCTGATCGGCGAGATCCAGGCCTTCGGTACGAGCCCGTCGCCGCCGCTCGGCTTCTGCCGGGGTCGCTATGCCAACGTCAAGGATCCGCTGCCGCCGGGCTGGCTCGCCTCGCATGGCATGATCGTCGGCTATCTGATTGAGGCCGATGGCCAATTGCTGCTGCGCGCGGACGGTCGGGGTGGCTGGGTGCTGCCGAGCGCGCAGCGCCGCATCGCCGATAACGAGCTGAAGCTCGAGGGCGGCGACGCGCTGACGCTCGTGCCGGACGACACCTTCCTCTACTCGGTGTTCGACGTCACCGACGGCGACCCCGGATACCTGATCTACCGCGCCCGCCTCGCGCAGGATTCCGCTGCAGCGACGCTATCGGCCGGGCTGAAGTTCTTCCCGATCGACCAGCTTCCCTATGACGCGATTCCGACGCGCGAGATCAGCGCGATGCTGCGCCGCTATGCCCGCGAAAGCGCGAGCAAGCGCTTCGGGATCTACATGGATTCCAACGATGGCGGGCGTCTCGCCATGGTCGGCGAGGCCCAGCCCTGGGCGCCAAACCCGCAATCCTGAGCCGGCAGAGCAGATATGAAGACCACGGTCAAAACCCTCGAAGGCTCACGCCAGGATCTCTTCATCGACGGCCGCTTCGTCGCGCCCAAGAGCGGCGTCTACCTGCCCTCCTACGATCCGACGACCGCCGAGCCCTGGTACGCCTTCGCGCAAGGCGACGCCGCCGATGTCGATGCCGCCGTGCGCTCGGCGCGTGCCGCTCTGGTCGACCCGGCCTGGCGGCGCATGACCCAGACCGAGCGCGGCAAGCTGGTGCGCCGTCTCGCCGAGCTCGTGCTCGAGAACGCCGACGAGCTGGCGATGATCGAGTGCCGCGACAACGGCAAGCTGCTCAAGGAGATGCGCGCCCAGATGCGCGCGATTCCGGACTCCTATCTCTATTTCGCGGGAATGGCCGACAAGCTCCAGGGCGACACCATCCCGGTCAACAAGCTCGACACGCTGAACTTCAACCTGCGTGAGCCGATCGGCGTGGTCGGGATGATCATCCCGTGGAACTCGCCATTGATGATGCTGACCGGCACGCTCGCGCCCTGCCTGGCAATCGGCAACACCATCGTGGTGAAGCCCTCCGAGCACGCGACGGCCTCGACGCTGGCGCTGGCCGAACTCGTGATCGAGGCCGGCATTCCGCCCGGCGTCGTCAATGTCGTCACCGGCGACGGCGCGACCACGGGCGACGCGCTGACGCGCCATCCCGGCATCGCGAAATACGTCTTCACCGGCTCGACTTTCACCGGCCGCAAGATCGCCGGCAACGCCGCCGAAAACCTGGTGCCCTGCCAGATGGAGCTGGGCGGCAAGTCGCCCCATGTCATCTTCTCCGATGTCGACATCGACAAGGCGGTGAACGGCGTCGTGTCCGGCGTCTTCGCGGCGGCCGGGCAAACCTGCGTCGCCGGCTCGCGCTGCTTCGTCGAGCAGCCGATCTATGACCGCTTCGTCGAGGCGCTGGTCGCGCGCACCCAGCGCATCAAGGTCGGCCATCCGCAGCTTGAGGACACCGATATCGGGCCGCTGGCGCTCTCAGCGCAGCTCGCCAAGGTGGAGGATTATGTCGCCTCCGGCGTGCGGGAGGGCGCGAAGGTCGCGGCCGGCGGGCGCAAGCCGCAGGACGGCGAACTGGCGCGCGGCTGGTATTTCGAGCCGACGGTGATGACCGAGGCGAGCAACGACATGCGCTTCATGCGCGAGGAGATCTTCGGGCCGGTCGTCGGCGTCGTGCCGTTCAAGAGCGAGGAGGAGATGATCGCCCTCGCCAACGACACCGAATACGGCCTGGCATCGGGCATCTGGACCCAAAACATCGACCGCGCGATGCGCTTCGCCCGCAACATCGAGGCCGGCACCGTCTGGATCAACACCTATCGCTCCGCCGCCTACATGTCCGCCAATGGCGGCATGAAGAACAGCGGTTACGGCCGCCGCGGCGGCTTCGAGGTCATGCGCGAATTCTCGCGCCTGAAGAATGTGGTGATCGACTATTCGGGCGCCATGCAGGACCCCTTCGTGATCCGCCTGCGCTGAACCCCAAAAAGCCAAGAACGCCCAAAAAGCCAAGAACGCCGAGCCGGGAGGCCATCATGAAATTTGCCGTTTCGATCAGCATGGAGCGTTTTTCGCCCCAGGATTCGATGTCGGACGCGGTCGCCAACATGCGCGCACTCGCAAAGATCGCTGACGAGGGCGGCTTCGAGACGCTCTGGACCGCCGAACATCACACCATCGAGTGCACGGTCTCGCCCAACCCGTTCCAGACGTTGACCTGGCTCGGCCAGCACACCGACCGGATCAGGCTCGGCACGGCCACGCTTGCCGCGCCCTACTGGTCGCCGATCCGGCTGGCAGGCGAAGCAGCGCTCTGCGACCACTTGACCGGCGGCAGGCTCGAATTCGGCATCGCGCGCGGCGCCTATCAATACGAGTTCGACCGCATGGCCGGCGGCATCCCCCAGCAGGAGGGCGTCGCCTACATGAAAGAGCTTGTGCCTGCCGTGCAAAAGCTCTGGGCCGGCGACTATGCCCATGATGGGCACTACTGGAAATTCCCGCTGGCAACCTCGGTGCCCAAACCGCTGCAGCAGCCGCATCCGAGCATCTGGGTGGCGGCGCGCGACCCCGGCACCTTCGACTGGGCGATCGGCATCGGCGCCAACATCCTCTCGACGCCGCTCTCCTCGCCTCCGGCCGAGGTCGGCGTGCTCGGCGAGAAGTTCCGCAAGGCCGTGGCCGACCATCCCGAGCGGCCGCGCCCGCGCCTGATGATGCAGCGCCGGACCTGCGTTTATGACCGACAGGAGGACTGGGAGGTCGCGGTGCGGCACTCCGTCGATTACGGGCGCTATTTCGAGAATCTGATGCAGAACATCGGCACCGTGACCAACGGCTTCCCCGAGGCGGTGCCGTTCGAGGCCGTGGCCAACCGCGCCAACTACAATCCCCAGGCCGTCCGCGACAACCTGATGTTCGGCACGCCCGACGAGGTCATCGAGAAGCTGCAGGTCTATGAGGATGCGGGCGTCGATCAGTACTGCCTCGGCTTGTCCTTCAACCTGCCCTTCGAATTGCAGGTGAAGACGCTGCGACTATTCATCGACGATGTGATGCCGCATTTCGCCGCCCGAGATCAGGACCGTGCGCGGGATCATGCGCAAGCGGCGCCGCGCCGCTCCGCTGTGGGGCACTGAGATGGGCGCCGCGACAGGCGCTGTCCGCCCTCCGCAGGCGGATGGTGCCACGTGCCTGAGCGTCGGCGAGGCCACGCTGAACTACCGGCTGCAGGGCTCAGGCGAGCCGCTGGTCTGCATCCATGGCGTCGGCTCCTATCTGGAGGCCTGGGACGGCATTGCCGAGCGCCTTTCCGACCGGTTTCGCATCCTGAGCTTCGATCTGCGCGGCCATGGCCGCTCGAGCAAGGTCAGGGGACGCTACGAGATCGACGATTTCGTCGGGGACGTGCTGGCTCTCGCCGATCATGCCGGCTTCGAGACCTTCCATCTCGCCGGCTTCTCGCTGGGCGGGCTGATCGCGCAGCGCCTGGCGCTGACGCATCCGGGGCGGCTCAGGCGGCTCGTGCTGCTGGCGACCGTGGCGGGCCGCACCGAGGAGGAGCGCGAGCGCGTTGCCGCCCGCCTCGCCGCTCTGCAGGCGGGCGATCGCGGTTCGCATTATGACGCCTCGCTGTCGCGCTGGCTGACCGAAGGCTTCCAGGCGCGCAACCCTGACCTCATCGCGATGCTGCGGCAGCGCAACGCCGAGAACGACCCCGAATGCTACGCCGCCGCCTATCGCGTGCTGGCGCAGACTGATTTCGGCGGTTTGCTCGACCAGATCCATATGCCGGTCCTCATCGCGACCGGTGAGGAGGATGCCGGCTCCAACCCACGCATGGCGCGCTACATGCACGAGCGCATCAGTGGCTCGCAGCTGCACATCCTGCCCGGCCTGCGTCACTCGATCCTGACCGAGGCCCCCGAGCAGGTGGCCGCGCTGATGCGTGACTTCCTGACCGGTAGCGCGAAGGGAGAGCCGGCATGATCGTCGAGGAGCGGATCTACCGCATTCGCAACGGCCGGATGGGGCGCTATCTTCAGTTGGTGCGCGACGAGGGCCTGGCGATCCAGCAGCCCATCCTGGGCCATCTGATCGGCTACTTCACCACCGAGATCGGCCTGCTCAGCCATGTCACCCATCTCTGGGCCTATGCCGATTTCGAGGATCGGGTGCGGCGGCGCCAGCAACTGGCTGACGATCCACGCTGGCAGGCCTTCCTCCCGCGACTGTCGGAGAATATCGAGCAGGCGGAAAACCGCATCCTGCTGCCGACCGATTTTTCGCCGCTGCGTTGAGGGCAAGGATCAGGTGAAGCGCCGCGATCGCCCTTAGCGCTTTTCCGACAAGGGATGACAGCATTCGTCCTCTGGATCGCAGGAAGACGGACCGCGCGCGCCGGCTCTTAATCGATAGCGGCAGGGGTCGGACAAGCCCGAAGACATCGGGCGCCGAGAGGAGGGGTTTTCGGACATGACCGAGCGATTGCAGATTCAGAATCTGTACAAGATCTTCTCAGCGGCGCCGGAGGCGGCGTTGCAGATCCTAGCGAATGGCGGGGACAAGAACACCGTGTTCGACAAGCTCGGCGCCGTCGTCGGGCTCAACAATGTTTCGCTGAGCGTGCCTGAAGGCGCCATGTACATGGTCATGGGCCTGTCGGGCTCGGGCAAGTCGACGCTCGCGCGCTGCATCAACCGGCTGAACGAGCCAAGCGCCGGCAAGATCCTGCTCGACGGGCGCGATATCGTTCCCCTGAAGGAAGAGGAGCTGCGCGAGGTCCGCCGCACGCGCATCTCGATGGTGTTCCAGCATTTTGCGCTCCTGCCGAACAAGCGCGTCATCGAGAATGTCGAATTCGGGCTGAAGCTGCGTGGCGCCTCTCCGGCGGATCGTCGCCGCCGCGCCGACGAGGTGCTGAGCGTGGTCGGGCTTGCGCGCTGGGGCTACCATTTCCCCCATGAGCTGAGCGGCGGAATGCGCCAGCGCGTCGGCCTTGCCCGCGCGCTCGCGACCGATGCCGATATCCTGATCATGGACGAGGCCTTCAGCGCGCTCGACCCGCTGATCCGCACCGAGATGCAGGACGAATTGCTGCGGCTGCAGCGCACGCTGAACAAGACCATCCTGTTCATCACCCATGATTTCCAGGAGGCGCTCAAGCTCGGCACGCGCATCGCGATCATGTCTGAAGGCGAGCTGGTTCGCGAGGGCACCCCGCAATCGATCGTGCTGGAGCCGGGCAGCGATTATGTCGCGGCCTTCACCCGAGAGATCGACCGGGCCCGGCTTTTCGACGCCCGCTCCGTCATGCGCGAAGCCGCCCCGATCCTGCGCTCCGAGCGCGGCATCCTGGTGGGCGGCGCGGAGGCCGGCGACCCCGGTTTCGTTCTCGATGGCGAGGGCAGGATCCTCGGCGCGCTCGACGGGGCGGCGCTGGGCCATGCGCGCCAGAGCGGCGAAATCGGCACGCCGAGCAGCGATTACGTCAGCGTCCCGGAGAATGCCAAGCTCATCGAGGTCGCGCGCAGCTATCGCAACGGCGCGCCGATGGCGGTCGTCGATGGGGATGGCAGGCTCGTCGGGACCCTGGGCGTCGGCGAGCTCCTGTCCCGCATGTCCTCGACCTCCCCCAAAACCGCCTCAGCCGGAGATCGCCATGTTTAAGGCCGACGATCTTGCCATTTTCCCGATCGACAGCTGGATCCAGCAGGGTGTCAGCTGGGTCGCGCTCAATCTGCGCCCCCTCTTCCTCGCCATCAAATGGCCGGTTGAAGCTCTGCTCAGCCTGAACGACGCGCTGCTGCACGCGATTCCGTTCCCGGTTTTCGTCGTCGGCTTTACCTTGCTGGCATGGCGTCTGGCGACTCCCGGCATCGCGGCCTTCAGCGCGATATCGCTCGTGGTGATCGCGATGCTCGGCGTCTGGAACGAGGCGATGACGACGCTCTCGCTGATCTCGACCGCGATCGTGTTCTGCGCCGTCATCGGCATTCCGATGGGGATCTGGTGCGCGAGCAGCGACCGTGTCTGGAACGTGGTGCGGCCGATCCTCGACATCATGCAGACGACACCGAGCTTCGTCTATCTGGTGCCGGTCGTCATGCTGTTTGGCGTCGGCACCGTGCCGGGTGAGGTCGCCGTCGTCACGGCAGCGGCGCCGCCCTTGATCCGTTTCACCAATCTCGGCATCCGCATGGTCGAGCACGAGATCGTCGAAGCCGGCCTCGCCTTCGGCGCCGACAAGCGCCAGCTCCTGTTCGAGATCCAGCTCCCCCTTGCCATTCCGACCATCCTCGGCGGCCTCAACCAGACGGTGCTCACCGCGATGGTACTCTCCGTCGTCGTCGCGATGATCGGCGCCGAGGGCTTGGGGCTCGTCGTCCTCCAGGGCCTGGGCCGTCTCGATGTCGGCCGCGCGGCGGTTGGCGGCATCGCCATCGTACTGCTGGCGATGGTGCTCGACCGGGTCACGCAGAAGCTGGCCGAACCGAAGCGTGGCGGCGTGGCGCGGACCTCACTGCTCGCCACGGTGATGCGCCTGTTCAAGGGCGGTCGCTCGGAAGAACCGACGGCAACCGTGACTGCGGCAAAGCAAGCGCTCTGACGCCGCCGCCGAACGGCATGACCGGATAGCCGGAGCGCTAGGGCGCGCCGGCTCGAAGACCCGCCGCAAGGCGGTCAGGGGAAATCACAAAACGACCGAACAGGTCGGCATCGAGAAGGAGAACGCAATGACAGGCATAACCGGATTGAAGACATTGACGGCTGCGGCCGTCGCCATGACCGCGATCGCTTTCGCGACAGTGCCTGCGGCTGCGCAGGAGCTTCCGGGGAAGGGCAAGACCATCCGCTACGCCCAGAGCGACAGCCTGGGCGCCAATTACGTCGTCGCGCAGATCGTGATGAAGGCGATGAAGCAGCTCGGCTACGACGTGAAGCTCAGCACCGTCAACACGACGCTGTTCTTCCAGGCCGCAGCGCAGGGCGATCTCGACATTGCAACCGACGTCAATTTCCCACAGCGCGAGCCCGGCTTTCGCGCTGTCGAGAAGCAGGCCGAGATCGTGGGTGCCGGCATGATCGTCGGCGGTGGCATCAATGGCTATCTGATCGACAAGAAGACAGCGACCGCCCATAACATCACCACGCTCGAGCAGATGAAGGATCCCAAGATCGCAGCGCTGTTCGGCAGGGACGGCAAGGCGGATCTGATCAACTGCGATCCTGGCTGGAGCTGCGGCGACGTCGTCGATTTCCAGCTCGACAAGTTCGGTCTCAAGGACACGGTGAAATCGATCCGCGGCAAATACGAGGCGCTGATGGTAGAGGCCGTCGCCCGCGTGAAACGTGGCGAGCCGGCGTTCTTCTATGCCTGGAGCCCATCCTGGATGAACAACGCCCTCGTCCCGGGCGAGGATGTGGTCTGGCTGCCGACACCGGCGGACGCGCTGCCGCCCTCCGTGCCGAACAAGGGCTCGGCGCTGGTCAGCGGCGTCAAGGGTTGTGCCGGCGGGGCCGATCCGTGCCGCATGGCGATGTCGTCATGGAACTGGTCGGCTGTCGCCAACAAAGGGTTCGTCGCGGCCAACCCGGCGGTGAAAACCTTCGTGGAGCAGATGAAGTTCCCGCTCGAAGACTGGTCGAACTGGGAAGCCAGCATCAACAAGAATGGCGGAAGCACCGCCCTCGTGACCAAGATGGCCGATGAGTGGATCGGCTTGCACAAAGGTCAGTTCGAAGGCTGGGTCGAGGCCGCCCGTTCGGCAAAATGAAGTCCGGTCCTTCTCAATCCGGGCGCGCGACCGTTTCGTCGAAGCCTTTGGACCCGAGCTCATAGCCCGCTTGCAAACGCAGCCGCCCGATGTGCGGCTGCGTTTGTGCCAAAGCCGGGCAAGGACAGCAAACCGCGGCGCGAAGGCAGCGTTGACCTTGAAACCGGCGTGATCGGCCCAGGGCTTCTGTCCCGAAATCCGGATAAGGGCGCCGTTCTCCAATCGCCTGATCGGCGTCGCATGGCAGGCGCATCACGAACGATAACGACGGCTGGCTCGTTCTGAACCGGCTCGCATATTGCGGTGTGGATGCCGTTTTTGGATCAATCGAGGATGCATCCACGGGGGCAAGGATTAGATGTCAGGCCGAGAGTTTGATGACCGCCCTCGCCTTCTCGCGGCTTCGCTGGCCGCGCAGCCTCCATAGCTGAAAATCCCTCACCTGAAGGCTGATGAAGCTTCACTTCACCGCCTGCGCCCGGCAGGTCTAATCTCGCTCCACGGACAGCAAGGAGCGCAGCTTGAAACATCTCGATCTTCTCCCACCCGGCCTGATCGTCAACACCATGAAAGGCGATGTGGCGGAGCATCGTGCCGGCGCCTGGCTGAGCTGGGACGGTACGCTCGATCTCGACTGCGCCATCGTCGGCGTGCCCTATGACGGCGCTTCCGTGGTCAGGACGGGCTCGCGGCACGGCCCCGATGCGGTGCGCCAGGGCCTGATGTATTTCACCACCTATTCGAGCCGCGACCGCCGCACCATGACGGATTTCCGCGCCGCCGATATCGGCGACGTTCAGGTGGTGCTCACCGATATGGAAGGCACCTTCAAGCGCATCACGCAGACGGTCAGCACGCTGGTCTCGCGTGGGATCGTGCCGGTGATGATCGGCGGCGATCACTCGATCGCTTATCCCAATATGCGCGGCGTGATCGAGGCGATGGGCCCGGGCAAGAAGCTCGGCGTGATCCATTTCGATGCCCATCACGATCTGCGCAAGGCGCATCTGGGCGCTGAATCGAGCGGCGTGCCCTTCCGCAAGACGCTGGAGATGCCCGGCACGCTGCTGAGCGGCCCCAATCTGGTGCAGATCGGCATGGCCGAGTTCACCAACTCGCCGCAACTCGACGACTACGCCAAGGAGATGGGGGTCACCGTCGTCTCCGGCCTCGAGGTTCGCGAGCGCGGCATGGCCTCTGTGGTCGAGCAGGCGCTCGAGGTCGCCGGAAACGGCACGGACGCGATCTACGTCTCCGTCGACATCGACGTGCTGGACCTGTCGCAGGCACCTGGAACCGCAGCCCCCAACCCGTTCGGCCTTCCCGCTCACGATATCCAGTATGCGCTGCGCCGGATCGGCGCGAGCGGCAAGGTGATCGGTGCCGATCTCGTCGAGATCTCACCGCCCTTCGATCCGCGCAACATCACCGGCTCGACCGGCGCCTCGCTGATCCTGAGCCTGCTCTACGGGTTGTCGTCGAAGCCTGCTGCCGCCGCCTGAGCTGATGGCTGACGGCGCTGTCGGTCGCCGAAGCGACGAGAGCGTTTTCGAGCGATGTGGATATCGGCTCGCGTGAATAAAGCGCGTTAAAACAATGGCCTAGAGCAATTGAGTGATCCAACTTGATCGGAAACTGCTCTAGGACAAACCTAGCGCGACCGTCTCCAACTGCGCGTCCGGCAGGTGACACGCCATCATGACGCCATTGCTCAGCCGGCGCTGCGCCGGCGCTTGCGTCCGGCACAGGCTGCCGAGCTGCTGCGGGCAGCGCGAGGCGAAGGAACAGCCCTTTTCGCCGGGAGCGGCCATGGCGTTCTCGGCCAACCTGATGCGGTTGCCTGCCTGGGACCTTGCCGAACCCACGACCGGAACGGCCGACAACAGCGACGCCGTATAGGGATGATGCGGGCCGCGCAGGAGCTGGGCTGCCTCGCCCTGCTGCACGATGGCGCCACGATACATCACCGCGATCCGGTCGGAGATATGCGCGATCACACCGATATCGTGGGAGATGAACAGATAGGACAGGCCGAACTGCGCCCGCAGGTCGGAAAGCAGATTCAGCACGGCGGCCTGAACGGACACGTCGAGCGCCGAGACCGCCTCGTCGCAGACGATAAATCGCGGCCGCCCCGCAAGGGCGCGCGCAATGCCGATGCGCTGCTTCTCCCCACCCGACATCTGGTGCGGATAGCGCGTACGGTAGCTGCGCGGCAGCCGGACCAAATCCAGCAGCCGGTCGATCTCCGCGCCCGCCGCCGCCCCCTTGGCAATCCCGAACAGTTCGAGCGGACGCTTCAGGATTTCTAAGACCGTATGATGCGGGTTGAGCGCGGAATCCGGGTTCTGGAAGATGATCTGCGCCTGCTGGCAGAAATCGCTGGAGGGGTGCAGCGGAACCTCAGTGCCGCCGAATGCGAGTTGCCCCGCATCGGCCGGGACCAGACGTAAGAGCAGCCGCCCAAGCGTCGACTTGCCGCTGCCCGATTCCCCGACAAGGCCCAGAACCTCGCCGCTGCGGACTTCGATCGTCACATCGTCGACCGCGACGACACTCTTGCGCGGCGCCAGCTTCGGCCAACCGCTCCGCCAGTCGAGACTGCGCCAGAGGCCGCCATGGCCGGCGAAACGCCGGCTCATGCCGCGCGCCTCGAGCAAGGGCCGGCGCTCCGGCACGGCCACCATCGATGAGGCCTCGTTCGTCTGTTCCGGCCAGGGCAGAGCGGCTGTCTCGGCCGCCCGGTGGCAGCGCGCGCGATGATCGCCCTCGCCTGCCAAAACCTGGGGCTCGGCGCATGACGCCACCGAGAAGGGACAGCGCGGCGCGAAATTGCAGCCGGGATCGGCCACCGTCAGATCCGGCAGATTTCCCTCGATCGAGGTCAAGCGCTGCTTGGCATGGCTGATGACCGGCATGGCCGCCATCAGCCCGCGCGCATAGGGATGGCGCGGCCCCGCGAGAACCCGGGCACAGGGCCCCTGCTCCACCACGCGGCCGGCATAGAGCACCGTCAGGTCGTCGCAGATCCGGTCGACGATGCCGAGATTATGGCTGACCAACAGCAACGAGATCCCGCGCCGCGCCCGCAGCGCGTCGAGCAGATCGAGGATCTGCGCCTCGACCGTGACATCGAGTGCAGTCGTCGGCTCGTCGAGCAGCAGCAGGTCCGGCTCGCAGCCGAGCGCCTGGGCAATCACGGCGCGCTGCTTCATGCCGCCCGACAATTGATGCGGATAGGCCTTCAGCACCGAGGCGGGATCGTGGATACCGGTCTCCGCGAGAAGCCCCTCGGCTCGCTCCATTGCCTCGCGCCAGTTCATGCCGCGATGCAGGGTCAACGGCTCAGCCACCTGCATACCGATGGTCAGGGCTGGATTGAGCGCCGCCGAAGGATCCTGGAAAACGGTTCCGATCCGCCGCCCGCGCAGGGACGCGGCAACCTTCAGCAGATCCTGCCCGTCGAAGCGGGCAGCATCGGCCGTGACCGCGGCACCCTTGCCCAGCAGGCCGAGCATGGCCAGCAGCATGGACGATTTGCCGGAGCCGCTTTCGCCGACGAGGCCCATCGCGCCGCCGCGCGGGATCGCCAGCGAAACATCGTCCAGCGCCGTGACCGGGCCGTTGGCCGTGGCATAGCGCAGCGACAGGCCTTGAATATTGAGCAGGAGGTCAGCCATGACCGCGCCCCTGCATGCGAGGATCGAGCAGGTCGCGCAGGCCCTCGCCGACGAAATTGACCGCGACCAGCAGGACGCAGAGGCACAGCCCGGGCGCAAGACCGATCCAGGGTGCGCGATCGAGGAAGGGCCGGCTTTCAGCGATCATCAAGCCCCATTCGCTGGCGGGCGGCTGCGGGCCGAGACCAAGAAAGGAGAGCGCGGAACCCAGCAGGATCGCGAAGGTGATGCGCAGCGAGGTCTCGACGATGATGGTCGGCCAGACATTCGGCAGAACCTCGCGCCAGAGAATGTAGAAGGTCTTTTCCCTGCGGGCGGCAGCGGCCTCGATGAAATCCTGCGCCAGCACGCTGAGCGCCACCGAGCGCGTCAGGCGCGTCATGATCGGTACATAGACCAGCCCTACCGCGACGATGGTCTTGCCCAGCCCCGGCGAGGTCACGGCCAAAATCAGCAGCCCGACCAGGATCGGCGGCAGCGAGATCATCAGATCGATGATCCGCATGATCACATCGTCGATCCAGCCGCGATAGAAGGCCGCGATCAGCCCGAGCGGAACGCCGACGACGAGGCTGATCGCAGTCGCCCCGAAGCCCATCGCCAGCGAATAATAGCCGCCGGCCAGGATGCGCGAGAGCACATCGCGGCCGAACTCGTCGGTGCCGAACCAGTGCAGCCCGGAAGGTGGCTGCATGCGGCTGCGGACGGCGAACATGGTGGGATCGTAAGGCGCGATCCAGGGTCCGATCAGCCCGAGCAGGACGATGACGACAACGATGGCGGCTCCCACTACCAGAATGAGCGGCACATGCCGGCGGCGGCGTTTCTGCGCGACGGCCGTCATCAGTGCGCGGCCCCCAACCGGATGCGCGGGTTCAGCATGGCCGATGCGAGATCGGCGACCAACGTCGCCAGCGAATAGACCGCCGTGACGACCAGCATCCCGGCCTGCAGCAGCGGGATGTCATGGTTCTGGATGGCGTACATCAACAGGCTTCCCAGCCCCGGAAAGGAGAACACGGTTTCTGCCACGACGATGCCGCCGATCAGGATGCCGGCGTCGATGGCGAGCACGGTGATCGCCGGCAGCATGGCGTTGGGCAGCGCGTGCCGCAGCAGCACCAGCCGCTCGGGCACGCCCTTGGCGCGCGCGGCCAAGACGTAGCGGCTCTCAATCGCCTCCAGCATCGATGAGCGCACCATGCGCGAGACATGCGCCGTCAGGCCCAGCGACAGGCAGATCACCGGCAGGATCAGATGCCGCAGCCATTGCAGCAGGCCGGCATCAGCGAGCGGCGTATAGCCGGTCGCCGGAAGCCAGCCCAGCCAGACCGCGAAGACGATGATGGCGACGGTGCACCAGAAGAATTCGGGGATGGCGATCAGCGTGTACTGCATCATGGTCAGAACACGGTCGCTGAGCGAGCCACGATGGACGGCGGAATGAATGCCCAGCGCGATGCCCATGATCGCCACCAGCAGCAGGCTCATGCCGCCGAGCGCAGCCGAACGTTCGAGCGCCCCGCCGATCAGCCTGGCGACCGGCTGATCGATCGAGAGCGCCTGGCCGAACTCGCCATGCAGCACGCCCGAGAGCCAGCGCCAGTATTGCACCAGGATCGGGTCGCGCAGGCCGAGCTTCAGCTCCAGCGCCGCCACAGCGTCGGCCGTGGCGTATTCGCCCAGCACCATATGCGCGACCGAGCCGGGCAGCAGATGGATCGCCGCGAAGACCACCGCCGACATGGCGAACAGGACGACGACCATGCCCAGGATGCGGCGCGCGGCATAGACCAGCATGTCAGGCGAAGCTTGCGTTGCGCAGATCGAACCAGCGCATCGGATGGGCGGTGACGCCCTTCAGGGCGCTGCGATAGGCGCAGCCGAAATTCACCGCATAGGCGAAGAAGCCCGGCGGATTGTCGTAGAGCAGGCGCTGCAGCTGGACATAGTGCTCGCGCTGCTGGACGGGGTCGATGGCCCTTCGCGCCGCCTCCAGCGTCTTGTCGACCTCCGGATTGTTGTAGTGCCAGAGCAGATTGTTGAAGACGCCGGTCGAGTGGAGGAAGGAATAAGTCGCCGTATCGAGCGTCGGGCGCGCCAGATAGCCATCGACATAGAGCGGCGCCTTGCCGGACACCTCCGCCAGATAGCGCGCCGCCGGCACGCGCTGGATCTCGATGTCGAAGCCGCCGGGACGGGCAAGCTGCTGCAGCGTGACGCCAAGCCGTTCGCGCGTGGCGCGGCCGACCGGAATGACCAGCGGAACCTTGACGCCGTTGGGATAACCGGCCTCGCGCAACAGCTTCCGCGCCGCCGCCGGATCGGACTTGGCGATCGGCAGATCCGTTGCAAAAGCCGCGCTCGATGGTGCTATCGGGCTGTGAACCGGCGCCCCTTCGCCGAAGAGCGTCAGATCGATCACATCGCGCTTGTCCACGGCCAGATGGAAAGCCTTGCGGACACGCACATCGTTGAACGGCGCGATGGTGTTGTTCATCACGGCCGTATCCCAGGATGCAGAGGTGACGCTTTCGACCCGCAGGCTCGGGTTCTCGCGCAGCACCTTGATATCCTCAGGGTTCAGCTCCCAGACGATATCGATGTCTCCCGCCTTGAGCGCATTCAGCCGCGAGCTCATCTCGGGCATCATGCGAAGCTCGACGCCGGCGAGCTTGGGCAGGCCCTTCTCGAAATAGTCGTCGTGACGCACGAGCACGATCCGGTCGCCGGGCGTATGGCTGCGGAAGCGGAACGGGCCGGTCCCGATGGGCTGGGTCGCCATGGTCTCGATGGCGTCAGCCGGGACGATCTTGGCCTGGCGGTCGCCGAGAATGTCGACGAAGCCGGCATAGGGATATTTCAGCGTGAAGGTGACGGTCAGAGGGTCGCTCGCCTCGATCGCCTCGATCATCTCGAAGGTATTGCGGGCGATCGCGCCAGTGGCCGGGTCGACGATGCGGCGGAAGGTGGCGACCACGTCGGCGGAGGTCATTTCGCGCCCGTTGTGGAATTTGACGCCCGGCTTCAGCTTGAAGGTGCAGGACTTCAAACTGCTGTCCCAGCTCCAGCTTTCCGCCAGATCGGGGGCGATCGTCATGTCTTCCTTGATCCGGACCAGGCCGTTGAAGACGAGCACGTCATAGATGTACTCATCGGCGCTGCTGGTCATGGTGGGATCGAGCGTCCGGATCGAGCCAGCCATGGCGATACGGGCAATATTGGCCCCTTGAGCGCGGGTTGGCATGGGACCGAGCAAGGCGGCTGCGCCAGCACCCGCGACAAGGTCGCGGCGGGAGAGGGTCGTCACGGCTGTTCTCCTTCACAAATGCGGCGTGGGATGATCGTTGCAGAGCAGCTTCCGATCCCATTGGATCATCAAATTGCCCTATGTCTTTGTTTAAACGCGTTTTCTTCACGCGATCCAGTGTCCGCCTCGTTCGAAAACGCTTTACCCGGAGCAAGGCGCAGCAGCCTCACTTGACCCAGTATTTCGAGGCTTCGGGATCGAGCGCGCGTTCGACATAGGAGGCCATGACAGGCGTGTAATTCTCCCAGAGGAAGCGCAGCTGGGAGATCGCGGCCCGGTCGTAGTCGACCCGCAGATCGACCAGCGGGAAGGCCTCCTTGTGGACCACGAGCAAGGCGGCGGACTTCTCCTGCTTGAGCTCCCCACCCGCCTCATATCCGGCCTCCAGCGCCGCCATCAGCCTTTCCCCGAGATGGGCGTCGGGAAGGTTCGCGAAGGTCTCGGTCATCGCGTCGACGACGGTCGGCGTGCGGATGATGTTCCCGATCGCGACACAACCGTCGGCCTGCGAGGCGTGATGGGTCGACAGGATGCGCTTGCCATGGAACCAGGCCGTGCCACCGTGCCTGTCGATGATCGCGAGCTGCCGGTGCTCGATCTCGGGCCCGGCATCCGCGAGGGTGGCGATGACCTCCGCCGCCGTCTTGCCCTCCTCAAGCAGAGCTATGCCTCGCGGCCCCAGCCGGGGATCGGTGCAATGCTGGGTCAGAACGGCCCCGACGCCAGCTTTCGCGAAGGGGCAGCGGCTTCCCACGGCAATCGACGATGTCGTGACCGCAACACCGAACATGCCTGTTCGTCGGCACATGCCAGCAATCGAATACGTCATCGCAGCCGGCTCATCGCTCGGCGAACAGGGCTGTGTCCAGCCATTGGGGCGATCCACACAAAGCGCCGTTGATAGCTCGCTGTAGCGCCATTCTGCATTGCTTCTTCATCGAACCTTGACGACCCTCTCCGCAGCCCATTCTGCCGCCAGCAAGAACCGAGCCTCGGCCAGCGGCTTTCCGCTGAAGCAGAGTGTGACGAATGGGCAGGCGCAGCAATCGGTGCAGCTATGCTTTATGCGATGGTGCCATTTGGCCGGCGAATACCGATCTCGAACGCCCCGGCTCGCAAGCCGCTTCAAATTTTTCCAAAAGCGCGAGCTATGGCTCATTCAAGAAGTGCTGAAGCCGCGGGCTGACGAAATCGAGGAAGACTCGGACGCGCTGCGGCAACCGGGGACCGCCAAGATAGAGCGCATGGATCTCCTCCTCGTCGCCCTTGACCGCGTCTGACAGGACTTCGACCAACTGTCCGGCGGTGATATCGGCGCGGGCGTGATAGTCGCCGAGGCGTGCAAGGCCGACACCTGCGAGGGCCATGCGCCGCACCGTCTCGCCATTATTGGCGAGCAGCGTGCCATTCACCGTGCGATCGACGGTGCGGCCGCTTTCCCTAAGCGGCCAGACGGGAGCAGCGCGGCGGAAGTTGAAGCCAAGGCAGTTGTGCCGCGCGAGATCGTCGATCGTCCGGGGTGTCCCATGGCGGGCGAGATAATCCGGCGCCGCGACGATCTTGCGATGGGCGACGCCGATCCGCCGCGCCATCATGGTCGAATCCTGCAACGCCCCGACGCGGAAGGCGACATCGGTGCGGTCCAGATAAAGATCCACGATCTCATCAGACAGCGACAGATCGACGATGATGTTGGGATGCGCCTGCCAGAATGCCGGAAGCAAGGGCTCCAGGCCGAGCACGCCGAAGGCGACGGAGGCATTGACGCGAACGGTGCCGCCCGCATTCGCCCCACCCAGCGCCAAGTCACGCTCCATGTCCTCAAGCTCGGCCAGCAGCGCGAGGCTTCGTTCGTAGTAGATCTGGCCTTCTGTGGTCAGCGAGAGACGGCGTGTCGAACGCTCCAGCAGGCGCACGCCCAGGCGCGCCTCGATCCGGCCGATCAGTTTGCTGACCGTCGAGGGTGTCATGCGCAGCAGCCGCGCCGCCTCGGAAAAGCTCCCGGCTTCGACGACCCTGAGGAAGACCTGCATCTCGCCGGCGCGATTATCCATCACGGCCCTCCCATCTGTGAACCTGCTTCACAGATAATGTGGAGGGTGAGCGGATTATCAAGCGCGTCCGCGAGGCCCATCTTCCCAACATGTCAAAAATCTCCGCACTCGACCTGATCAGGACGACCGATCGGCTGACGCTCGGAATCGAGCTCCCGCTCGACAATGACTGGTCTCCAGACGGCGAGGCACGTCGCCTCGCGGACGGACGCCCGCGCGGCGTACCTGACCTCTCCGAGCAAAGCGACCTCGTCCGCAAGATCGACAGCCTGGGCTTCGCGGCGCTTTGGGTGCGCGACGTCCCCGTCTTCGATGCAGTGAACATGGGCGATGCGGGCTCCGTCTACGATGTTTTCGCCTTTCTGGGCTTTCTCGCGGGCATTACCCGCAACCTCGCGCTCGGCACCGCCGCCGTGGTCCTGCCCATCCGCCATCCGCTGATGACGGCAAAGGCCGCAGCCTCGATCGACGCCCTTTCCGGCGGGCGGTTGATCCTCGGCGTGGCGAGTGGCGACCGGCCGATCGAATATCCCTTGCTGGGAATCGACTTCGACAACCGCGGACAGGCTTTCCGCGATGCGGTCGGCTATCTCCGTGCCGCCTGGCAGGAAGGCGGCCTGCCGGTTGACGGGCAGCGCGTGGCGTCGCTCGATCTCCTGCCCCGACCGGTACAGGCGAGCATCCCGCTCATCGTCGCCGGCCGCGCCCAGCAGGACGAGGATTGGCTGCAGGCACATATGGATGGTCGCTTTGTCTATCCCGGCGATTTCGACCGGTTGACCGCGCAGGCGACCGACTGGGCGAGCAGAACGGGCGGGACGCGCCCCTTCATCAGCGCCTTCCATCTCGACCTCATCGACGATCCCAACGCCCCGATGCAGCCGATCCGCTTTGGCGCGCGAACCGGGCGCAAGGCGCTGATCGCGCATTTCCGCGCGCTTGGGCGCGCAGGTCTTGGGCGCGCAGGGGTCGACCATATCGCGATCAATCTGCGGCAGTCGGCGCGACCGCTTGGCGAGGTGATCGAGGAACTGGCGTCGGAGGTCATTCCGGCGCTCGCCGACAACAAGGCGGCACTGGCCGCGTGACAACCACAGGAGAACGACCCATGCAGATCGTAAAGGCGCACGGCGCCGAAATCCCCGCCCTCGGCTTCGGCGTGTTCCGGATGTCGGATGCTGAGGTGGAGCGCGTCGTTCCAGCTGCTCTGGAAGCCGGCTTCACCCATTTCGATACCGCCCAGATCTATGGCAACGAAGCGGCGCTCGGCCGGGCCTTGCAGACCGCCGGCGCGCGGCGGCGGGATCTCTTCCTGACCACCAAGGTCTGGGTCGACAAGTACAGCAGCGACAAATTCGTGGCGTCGGTCGACGAAAGCCTCGACAAGCTCAGGGTCGATCAGGTCGACTTGCTCCTGCTGCATTGGCCAGCCGACAAGGTCGCGATCGCCGATCAGATCGAGATGCTCAATGCCGTGCAGGCGGCCGGCAAGACCCGCTTCATCGGCGTCAGCAACCAGAATGTCGCGCAGCTCAAGGAGTCGATCTCGTCGAGCAAGGCAGCGATCGTCACCAACCAGATCGAACTGCACCCGTATCTCCAGCAAAGCGCGATGATTGATGCTGCCCGGGCGGCTGGCGTCGCGATCACCGCCTATTACGGCATGGCGGATGGTGCGGTGCCGCGCGATCCAGTGCTCCAGCGCATCGGCAAGGCCTATGGCAAGAGCGCCGCCCAGGTCGGGCTGCGCTGGTTGATCCAGCAGGGATTCATTGCGCTGTCCAAAACGGCCAAGCCCGAGCGTGTCGCCGAGAATTTCGCCGTCTTCGATTTTTCTCTCAGCGACGAGGACATGGCGGCGATCGGCAAGCTTGCTCGCCCCGATGGCCGGCTCGTCAGCCCTCCCGGCCTGGCACCAGCCTGGGACGCATGAGGAACAGGACATGACCACTGCAACGTCAAGCATCCAGCCCGAACAGGGGGATGCAGCCGGTATCAACTGGCCGCTTCTCGCCCTGGCTGTGGGCGCCTTCGGCATCGGTACGACCGAATTCGCGCCGATGGGGCTCCTCCCCGTCATCGCGGAGGGGGTGAATGTCTCGATCCCGACCGCCGGCCTGCTCGTCAGCGCTTACGCGATCGGGGTCATGATCGGCGCCCCGGTGATGACGCTGACCTTCAGTCGGTTCGGCAAACGCACCGCGCTGATGCTGCTCATGGGCATCTTCACCATCGGCAATCTCCTCTCGGCGCTGTCACCCGACTACTGGACGCTGCTGGCCGCACGCCTCGTCACCAGCCTCAATCACGGCGCCTTCTTCGGGCTCGGCTCGATCGTCGCCGCGAGCGTGGTGCCGAAGGAGAAGCAGGCCAGCGCCGTCGCAACCATGTTCATGGGATTGACCATCGCCAATATCGGCGGGGTGCCGGCGGCGACCTGGATCGGCCAGCAAATCGGCTGGCGCATGGCCTTCGCGGGCACGGCGGGATTGGGCCTCGTCGCCATCGCGGCGCTGTGGCTGGCCTTGCCGAGGGGCGAAGCCGGCACGATGCCGGATGTCAGGCGCGAACTGCGCGTCCTCACGCGCCCGGCCGTGCTGCTCGCCATGGCGACGACGGTGATGGGAGCTGGCGCCATGTTCACGCTCTACACCTATGTCGCTCCGACCTTGACCGAACTGACCGGCGCCTCAGAGGGCTTCGTCACGCTCGCCCTCGTGCTGATCGGCGTCGGCTTCACCATCGGCAACGGCGTCGGCGGACGGCTCGCCGACTGGTCGCTGGACGGCGCGACCAGGATCTTCCTGGGTGCGCTCGCGCTCATCATGCTGGCGCTGCCCTTCGTGCTGTCCAGCCATGTCGGCGCCGCGATCGGGCTGGTCGTCTGGGGCGCAGCGGCCTTCGCCATCGTGCCGCCGGTCCAGATGCGAGTGATGCAGGCGGCATCGGAAGCGCCGGGCCTGGCCTCTTCGATCAATGTCGGCGCGTTCAACCTTGGCAATGCTCTCGGCGCGGCCGTCGGTGGTGCCGTGATCAGCCTTGGCCTCGGCTATGCGGCCGTGCCGGTCGCGGGCGGGCTGCTCGCGGCGGCAGGGCTGGGCCTGGTCTGGCTCGGACGCGCTCGCCCGAAGCTAAAGGCGTGCGAAGCGTGACAGGCCGCGTTTCGAGATCGAACAGGCGAGATCGAACAGGGATGAATGAGATGTCTTTTCCGCTGGCCGGACAACGCTTCGAAGTCGATTATGGCGATCTCGTCGCCACCAACGCCTATGCCCAAGCGGGCCTCTCGCTGACCTACGAAATCACGGGCGGAGCGCTCACCGGCAACAGCGCGACCGTCGCGTTTGAATGGCGCCATCTTTTCGGCGGTACCTATGCGATCTCCTGGCAGGAGGCCGACGGTTCGACCGTCGTTCACATCGACGATTTCGAAGCAGGCCGCTCATTGGCCTTCTTCACCACTCCCGACGCTCGGTTCTTCCGCCTGGAAGGCAGCCTGAAGCCGCTGGAACCCGTCCACCAGAATTGAGGAGACGACCCCATGGATCTGCAACTCACAGGCAAGACCGCCCTCGTCACCGGCGCGACCGCCGGCATCGGACTGGCGATCGCCCGCTCACTTGCCGCGGAAGGCGCGAAGGTCGTCATTTGCGGCCGCTCACAGGTCAATCTCGATACTGCCGCCACCGCGATCGGCGGCAGCGTTCGCACCGTGCTCGCCGACCCGGCCAGCGCTGAAGGGGCAGCAGCGCTGACCGCCGCCGTGCCGGACATCGATATCCTCATCAACAATCTCGGCATCTACGAATCCAAGGCGTTCGGCGAGATCACCGACGAGGACTGGCGCCGCTTCTTCGAGATCAACGTCCTGAGTGGCGCCCGCCTCTCGCGGCATTATCTGCCGGGCATGCTTGCGCGTGATTGGGGGCGGATCATCTTCATCTCCAGCGAAAGCGCGGTCCTGGTTCCACCCAACATGATCCATTACGGCATGACCAAGACGGCGCAGCTCGCGATCTCGCGCGGGCTGGCGGCGACGACCAAGGGCACGCGTGTCACTGTCAATTCCGTGCTGCCCGGCACGACGCGCTCTGCGGGCATCGAGGATTTCCTGCGCAGTGTCGCCAGCGACCCGAACCTTCCCGCCGGCGAGATGGAGCAGGAGTACTTCGCCAAGGAGCGCCCGAGCTCGCTGATCCAGCGCATGATCGAGCCTGAGGAGGTCGCCAGCCTTGTCGCCTATCTGGCAAGCCCACTCTCGGCGGCGACGAACGGCGCCGCGCTGCGGGTCGATGGCGGCATCACGCCGACGATCATATGAGCCCCGCCATGCCCGAGCCCAGACGCCATATCGCGACACCGACCGGTTTCCTGATGGTCCTGCGTCAGAGCGACGATGTCTTCGCCCGGCTTGAAGCGTTGATGCGGGAGGAGGCAATTCCATCCGCCTTCATCAGCGGCCTGGGCTTTGCCGGCCAAGTGACCTTCGGCTTCTTCGATTACGAGAAGAAGGAATACAAGCCGAAGACGATGCATGACCTGGAGCTGACGAACCTGTCCGGGACGCTCGCCTGGAAGGACGGCAAGCCATCCATCCATGCTCATGGCACAGCCGGAGACGACAGCTTTCGCACCTTCGGCGGCCATCTGCTGGCGCTCGAAGTGGGGCGCGGTTCGCTGGAGATCAGCGTGACCGTGATCGCGACCCGCCTGGAGCGCGCGGTCGATCCCGGCATCGGTGCAAATGTGCTGCAGCTCTGAGCGATCGACCCAAGCGCTTCATGCAGGCGCGATCGGAAGATGCGCCACCTGCGCACCGACCTCGTAATAGGCCTCCTTCATGGCCCGGAAGGCTGGCATGGCGACCTCGGACACCGGCAGCGGCATGCCTTCGATATCGATCTCGCCGAGTATGAGGCGGGCGAGCTCGCGCCCGAAGACCGTACCCGGCGCGATGCCACGCCCGTTGTAGCCGTTGAAGCCGATCGCGTTCGGGCCAAAGCTGTGCAGCCTCGGCAGGTGATCCGGCGTCATGCCGATCTTGCCGTACCATTCCGTCTCGAGCTCGAATTCGCCGAGCTGCGGGAACAGCTTGCGGATATGCCGCTTGATCCAGGCGCGATGAATGCTGAGCCCGGTCCCGCGCAGTGCGCCGACGCTGCCGACGATCAGCCGCCCCTCCGCATCGAGCCTGAAGCCACTCAGGATGGTCTTGGTGTCCCAGCCCGCGCCGCCATTCGGCAGGATGGTCTTGCGCAGATTGTGGCTCAGCGGCGCGGTCGAGACATGGAAATAGGGCAGATGGACCTGCTCCTCGCGGATGGCGGAGGTTGATCCGGTCGAATACGCGTCCGTGGCCAGGATGAGCCAATCGGCGTTGACGCTGCCGCCGGCGGTCTTGACCTGCCAGGCGTCGCCAATACGGCCGAACGAGATCACCGCGCTGCCGGTGTGGATGGTGGCGCCCTCGCTCATCGCGGCGCTCGCCAGGCCGCGTGCATAGGCGAGCGGCTGGATCGTGCCGGCGCGGGGGTCGAACAGCGAGCCGGTATAGCCGGTGGCCCCGGTCCTGGACTGCGTGTCGCTGGCGCTCAGCAGTTCGACCTTGGCACCGAGCCGGCTCCACTGCGCCTGGCGCGCCTGAAGCTGCTTCAGGCCGCTGGCGCCGACTGCGCAGTGATAAGTCCCGCGATGGTCGGCCTGGCATTGCATGCCATAGCGTTCCGTCAGGGCGAAGACCTCTCGCGGTGCCTCGCCGAGCAGCCCGATCAAGCGGTTGCCATAGACCGGGCCGAGCGTCGCGATCAGGTCGTCGGGCATGACCCAGAGGCCGGCATTGACGAAACCGGAATTGCGGCCGGACGCGCCGAAGCCGATCTCGACGGCTTCGAGCACGACGACCGACCTGCCGGCCCTGGCGAGATGCAGGGCAGCCGACAGCCCGGTATAGCCCGCGCCGACGACGACCACATCGGCCGAGACGGCGCCGGTCAGAGCGGCGGTCGGCGGCGGAGGTGGCGCGGACAGCTCCCACAGCCCATGCGACCGCTTGTCATCCAGCATGTGTCTGCTCCGTTCTCATCTGACCTGACTGGGATCGCGGATTGTCGCCGTCGCATCGACCGCGATTATGCGTCTGCGAGGATCTTGGCCTCTGCGAAGATCTTGGCGCCTGCGAGGATCATGCCGTCGCTTCGTCGTCGGGATGGCCCATCTCGCAGAATTTGCCGCCGAGATATCGACCGGCCGGAGATTTCGGATCGAGAGCCGGCGCGTTGGCCTCGACCTTGGCGCGGAACGGCTCCGAACTGTCCTGCGGGTGGTAGCCGAGATGGCCGGCACCGCTGTTGTCGACGGCCTTGACCTTGTTGTCCGAGGTGCCGAACGAGATCGTGTGCCCGACGAAGGGCGCCGTCAGCGCGGCTTCGACGAGGCGCACGCAATCGGCGAAGGACAGATAGGACCAGAGCATCCGGCGGTCGACGGGTTCGGGAAAGGACGAGAAGATGCGCAGGCACGCCGTCTCGATGCCGAACTTGTCCCAATAGAGCCGGCTCAGGCTTTCGACGAAGGTCTTGCCGACGCCGTACAGGCAGTCGGGGCGAACCGGCGCATCGACCGAAATCTGGGCCCCGACCTCGTGATAGCCGATCGCATGGACCGACGACGCGTAGACGACCCGTTTGACGCCGTGTTTCCGGGCGCCTTCATAGATGTGGTAGGAGCCGCGAATGCCGGCATCGAGAATGGTCTGCCACTCCCGCTCGGTCGGCGCGCCGCCGAAATGGACGATGGCATCGCAGCCTTCGGTCGCCGCCATCGTCGCCTCCATATCCGCAAGGTCGAAGATCGCCTGCTCCTCATTGGCGGCAAGCGGGCCGAGCGGCTCGCGATCGGCGACGCGGATCGTCCTGGCCAGCGGCGCAAGGCCGGTGCGAAGCTGCGAGCCGAGACGGCCGGCCGCGCCGGTGATCAGAATTCGGTCGTAATGTGGCATTCGGTCCTCGTGTCGTCACAGGCTGACCGCCACACCATGCCAGTGCGGCAGCGATAGAGATAATCGGCATCCTTCGATCACGTCGCATTCGGACGGTTCCGTCAGAATGCAGGAAACGTGATCGATTCTAAAGTTTAGAGCATTGCTCTCATGTCGTGGCGCATCGTTATCCAGCCGAGGGCAGTTCGCCGCGCTTCAGTCCGGCTTCAACCGCCGCGATCTCGGCGTCGCCAAGCCCGTAATCGATTTTGGCGGTCTTGGCCGAGATATAGCCGAGCGCGAGGTCGCGCAGCACCTCGGCGCGGCCGCGCTCAGTGGCCGGACCGTAGCCGGCGCCGCCAGGCAGCGACAGCATGACCTTGCGGCCCTCGGGAACGACTTGGCGCCCCTTGCCGGCCATGGCCGTGCCGTCGTCGAGCCGGATCTCGGTCGCGGCGCCGTCAGCGCCGCCCAGGCGTCCGCGCGGCGGATGCTTCACGCGATCGAACATCGCCGACATGTCGAAGACATGCCCTTCGACGGCCCCAACCTCCATGAATTGACCGAGGCCGCCGCGAAAGCGGCCGGCGCCGCCGGAATCAGGCCGCAGCTCCTTGCGCCAGATGATGATCGGGCCGGCATGCTCCGTCGCTTCGATCGGCATGGTCATGACGCCGGATGGGAAGGCGGTCGTGTTCATGCCGTCGAGCGTCGGACGCGCGCCCGATCCCCCGCAGTTGAACATCAAGACCTCGGCACGCCTCGCCCCGGCCAGGCGTGCCGCCTCTGAAGCCGGCCGCAGCGAAACCTGGAAGTTGCAGAGCGGCCCTGCCCCCTCGGCCGGAACCGTCTTCGGCAGAAGCTTGTCGAGCGCGTTGTAGACCGTATCCGGGATCAGATGGCCGATGACATGGCGCAACGCGACCGGCGCCGGATGCAGGGCGTTGACGATCGTGTTGTCCGGCGCGGTGATGCGGAATGGTTCCAGCGAGGCCGCATTGTTGGGGATCTCGGGCGCGATCGCACATTTCAGCGCATAGCAGGCATAGGCCTTGGAATAGACCATCGGGCAGTTGATGCCCTTGGGGTCGACGCCGGAAGAGCCGGCGAAATCGACACAAACCTCGTCTGTGCCGATCGTGACCTTGACCCTGAGTTCGATCGGCGTGGCAAAGCCGTCGCTGAGCATGGCGCCCTCCGCCTCGCCGCGGGGCAGCGCCGCGATCCTCTCCAGCGTCGCCCGGCGCGAATTCTCGAGGATGAAATCCCCGACCTGCTCCAGCCCGTCGAGCGCGAATTCGTCGAGCATGCCGATCAGCCGGCGATGACCGACATCATTGCAGGTCGCGAGCGCGAAGATGTCGCCGACGACCTGATCGGGCTCGCGGATATTGCCGCGCACCAGCCTGACGAAGGGCTGGTCGAGCTTGCCCTGGTCGGCGAACTTCATGATCGGGATGTAGAGGCCTTCCTCATAGACGGAGTTGGCGTCCGCCCCGAAGCCGCGCCCGCCGATGTCGACGACATGAGCCGTGCAGGCGAAGAAGCCGACATGCCGACCCTGGTAGAAGGACGGCGTCACGACCGTGATGTCGTGAAGGTGCCCGGTTCCCATCCAAGGGTCGTTGGTGATGTAGATGTCGCCTTCGAGAATATTCGCAGGCCCGATCTCGCGGATGAAATGCGCGACGGCATCGGCCATGGCGTTGACATGGCCGGGCGTGCCGGTCACGGCCTGCGCCAGCATCAGCCCGGCCTGGTTGTAGACACCGGCCGAGAGATCGCCGGCTTCGCGCACCGAGGTCGAGAAGGCCGTGCGGATCAGGGCCTGGGCCTGTTCCTCGACGATCGAGATCAGGCGGTTCCACATCACCTGCAGCGAAACGGTGGATAGCTGTGTCATGGGTAGCTGTGTCTTGGATAGCTGCGTCATGGCTCAGGCCTCGACCATCTCGGCCAAGCGCGCTTTCGCAGGCTCGGATCCGTGTTTGAAGATCTCGATGCAGCCATCGCTGCGGCACGTCGCCGAACAGCCCGTCGGCACGATGATGGTGGTTTCGTCCTCGACGATGACGCAGGGCCCCGCCGCGACCCGGCCGACCGCGATCTGCGATCGCTCGAACACGCCCGCCACCATCCGAGCCCCATGGGCGGGATCGAAGACCTCGCGTTGCGAGGTCGCCGTCAGCGGCACCAGATCTCCCAGAGCCTCGGCCCTTGCCGGCACCGCTTTCGCCGTGCTCGCATTGACCGCCCAGACGGTGATCTCGATATCCAGCCCCTGGACGGTCCGGGAGAACAGCTTGGCGTATTCGGCCTCGAACAGATCGCGATAGGCGTCGATCGTCGGCGCGGCGTGGCTGACATCGATCGGGATTTCCCAGCCCTGGCCGACATAGCGCATATAGACCTTGGTCTCGACGCTGAGCGGCGCCTGCGCGTCGCAGGAGCGCACGAAGGTCGTGGCTTCGTTTTCGAGCTCCGACAGGAGACTGCGCACCGTCGACGCGTCGAATGCAGCCAGACGCATATAGACGCTGCGTGTCGCCTCGAAGCTGAAGGGCGCTCGCAGGAAGCCGATCGCCGAGCCCACGCCGGCGCCTGGCGGCACGAGCAGACGCTGGATGCCAAGCTTTTCGCAGAGCCGCCCGGCATGCAGCGGCGCTGCACCGCCAAAGGCGATCATCGTGTAGCCGGAAAGATCCTCGCCATTCTCGACCGCATGGACCCGGGCGGCATTGGCCATGTTTTCATCGACCACCTCGACGATGCCGAAGGCGGCGGTCTCGTCGCTCATCCCCAGCGGGTCGGCAATATGCGCCAGTACGGCCCGGCGCGATGCGGCGATGTCCAGCACCATGCTGCCGCCGGCAAAGGTGGCGGGGTCGATCTTGCCGAGCATCACATCGGCATCCGTCACCGCAGGCCTTGCTCCGCCGCGGCCATAGCAGGCCGGCCCCGGCTCCGACCCAGCGCTCTCCGGACCGACCCGGATCTGGCGCATCGAGTCGACCTGGGCGAGCGAGCCACCGCCGGCGCCGATCTCGACCATGTCGATGACCGGGATCGAGATCGGCATGCCGGAGCCCTTCTTGAAGCGATAGCTCCGCGCGACCTCGAAGACCCGGCTCGTTTTCGGCGTCTGGTTCTTGATCAGGCAGATCTTGGCCGTCGTCCCGCCCATGTCGAAGGACAAAACGCGGTCGAAGCCGAAGCGCGCCGCGACATCGGCGGCATAAATCGCCCCGCCCGCCGGCCCGGATTCGACGAGGCGAACAGGAAACTCAGCCGCCCCTTCCAACGACATGATCCCGCCGCCCGAATGCATCAGGAAGATCGGGCAGTCGCAGCCCTCATCGGCCAGCTTCGCCGCGAGGCTGGCGAGATAGCGCTTCATCATCGGCTTGACGTAAGAGTTCGCCACCACGGTGTTGAAGCGCTCATATTCGCGCATCTGAGGCGAAACCTCGGAGGAGATTGAGACCGCAAGTCCCGGAATGCGCTCCAGCAGAACATCGCGGACCAGCCGTTCATGCGCCGGGTCGAGATAGGAATGGATCAGCCCGACGGCGACGCTCTCATAGCCCGCTTGCGCGATCTCGTCGGCGAGGCGCACGACATCTTCGCGCAGCAGCGGGATGAGTGTCGCGCCATTGGCACCGACGCGCTCGCGCAGCGTATAGCGCCGGTTACGCGGCAGCAGGGGCTGGGGCAGCGTCAGGTTGAGGTCGTATTGCTCGAACCGGCTCTCCGTGCGCATCTCGATCACGTCGCGGAAGCCCTCCGTCGTGATCAGCGCCGTTTTCGCGCCACGGCGTTCGATCAGTGCGTTGGTGGCGAGCGTCGTGCCGTGGATGATCCGGCCAATCGCGGCGGGTGTCACGCCTGCTTTCGCGCAGACGCGGTGCATGCCCTCAATGATGGCGCGCTCGGGCGCATCATAGGTGGTCAGCACCTTGGCCGAGAAGGTCTCGCCACCGATCTCCAGCACGACGTCGGTGAAGGTGCCGCCGATATCGGCGCCGAGATTGCCAAGAGACGGTGTATCTCGGGACGATGTACTTTGGGTCGATGCAACACCGCTCACGGAAAGCCACCTTTCAATGCCTATCAGGGAGCCGAGCGATGCTGCCGAGCCATCCCAATCGGCGAAAAGATGGCTGTGATCGACAATCACGTCTAATTATTTGATTGTCTTAGGACGATAGAAAATATCTATCCTGCGACGCATCGCAGAGGCGACGCTGGCCGGGTGGGACCATGCAGATCACGCTCAAACAGATCGAAACCTTCGTCCGGCTGGCCTCGCTCAGGAATTTCCGCCGTGTCGCCGAACAGATGAACACGACCCAGCCCAATATTTCGGCGCGCATTTCGGCGCTTGAAAGGGTCCTGAACCAACGCCTGTTCGAACGCGACGCGGGTTCTGTCGTGCTCACCGATCAGGGTCAGGCCTTGCTTCCCTTGGCAGCGAAGGCGCTCGAGGCGACCGAGGCGCTGCTCCAGGCCGGCGACACGACCAGCCGGCAATCTGTCATGCGGCTTGGGGTCGCTGAAACCGTGGCCCAGACCTGGCTGCATCGCTTCCTGCGCGAGATGGCCGTGCGCTTCCCCGACGTCGTCGTCGAACTGAGCGTGGACCTCACCTTCAACCTCCAGCGCAATCTCATCGACGGCTCGCTCGACATAGCCTTCCTCAACGGGCCGGTCTCGGACCTCTCGGTCGCCAATCTGCCGCTGGGAACGGTTGCGCTGCCATGGGTCGCCGCACCCCGCTTCGCGGCAGCCCTGCCCGATCTCGCGGGAGCCGATGATCTCGCTCGGTTTCCCATCCTCACGCATGCCAGGAATACGCGGCCCTATGCGGAGGTCGTCGACTATTTCAAGCGCAACAGCAGCCGGCTCAGCCGCCCGGTCTCATCCAGCAATCTGGCGGCCTGTCTGAACATGACATTGGACGGCCTGGGCATCGCGACCTTGCCATCGCCGCTGGTGGAGCGCTTCCTCGAATCCGGCGAACTCGTCGCCCTCAACTGCGATTGGGTTCCCACGCCGATGAATTTCACCGCGTCCTATGTCACGATGCCGGCGCGGCCGATCATTGAGGCAGCGGCCAATCTCGCGACCGAGGTCGTCGACTGGAAGCCGAACGCAGCCTGACGAGCCCGATCGAGATCGCTCGCAAGATCGCTCGGCAGACAAGCTGATCAACCCGAAAGGACGAGCCCATGCCTGACGCCGCCGCCCTCGCCGAACTCGATGAACGCATCGCCATCGCCCGCGCCAACCTTGCAGAACTGATGGAGCAAGCGTCCGCCTTTTCAGGCGCTGCCGACGAAGACCGCAACGCGGACCGCATCAACGAGCGGCAGGACATACTCGACGCCCTCCTCAAGCAACGCGCGGCATTCGGGCAGTAGGCGTTTGGACAGCATGCGGGCCGATGGCGCTGAAGCCGCGATCGATGGATGGACATCGGCCGACCGCTCGCGCGCCGGCCTCTCGGATCGAGCCGTTCTGATCGAAACCGACATGCTGGCGCCGGGGCATTTTGGTCATTCCGGAGAAGCCATACGGCAGGGTCCATCGCCCTGCCGCCCGAGCAATCAAGCTCGTGCCGCCTCCCCGCGGGACGCGCATGCTCGTCACCTTCATCGTCACGTCATTTGCGCCGACGAGATTGCCGCCATGGGAGATTGGAGGACATCAGTCCGCAGCGCGAGACGCAGCTTCCGAGCCTGCGTCTCGTCGCGGTCTTTGCGATCACGGCGCAGCAGCGTGCTTAGCCATCTCCGAAATCGCCGATCACCTTCTCGAAGTCGATTCAAAGGTCAGCATTCATGACGAACGATCTGGAGCGCATTAAAGCCGAAATCGCAGACAGCTTCGACGAAGAGCTCGAGATGCAGCTCGAGGAGGACCGGCTCGACGAACTCGTCTCCGAGGGTTTGGCTCCGACGGGCGCAATGCTGGACCGCAAGGTTTATTTCCGCGAGCTGTTCCGGCTGCAGCATGAGCTCGTGCGGCTTCAGGACTGGATCCAGTATAAGAAGCTCAAGGTCGTCGTACTCTTCGAGGGACGTGACTCGGCTGGCAAGGGCGGCGTGATCAAGCGCGTCACCCAGCGGCTCAATCCGCGGATCTGCCGCGTTGTCGCCCTCCCGGCGCCCAGCGAGCGCGAGCGCCATCAATGGTACTTTCAGCGCTATGTGCAGCATTTGCCCACGGCCGGCGAAATGGTGCTGTTCGACCGCAGCTGGTACAACCGAGCCGGCGTCGAGCGCGTCATGGGCTTCTGCACCCCCGATGAACTCGACGAGTTCTTCCGCTCGGTTCCAGATTTCGAGCATATGCTCGTGCGATCCGGCATCATCCTGATCAAATACTGGTTCTCGATCACCGATGAAGAGCAGGAATTCCGCTTCCGCATGCGGATCGAGGATCCCCTGAAGCAATGGAAGCTCTCGCCCATGGATATGGAGAGCCGCGTCCACTGGGAAGACTACACCCGCGCCAAGGAGGACATGCTCGCCCGCACCCATACGGAGACGGCCCCGTGGTGGGTCGTTCAGGCCGTCGACAAGAAGCGGGCGCGGCTTAACTGCATCACCCATCTGCTCGGCCAGATCCCGTATGAGAGCGTGCCGAAATCGGACATCATCCTGCCCGAGCGCGTGCGCAATTCGGATTATTCCCGGCACCCCGTTCCGCCCGAACTTTACGTCCCGGAGCTGTACTGAAACCGCGCGGCAGGAAGGCCCCTCCTCCGGTCTCGTAAGCACCAACCCCGGTGTTCACGAGGCCGGCGGAAGCCCATTCGTCGTAACCGGCACGGTGGCGCCGGCGCCAAGCGATCTCTGCACCATGACGCTGTCGGACCATTTGCCGTAGCGATAGGCAACGCCAGGCAGAAGGCCGACCCTGGCGAAGCCGAACCTCTCGTGAAGCGCCAGCGATGCGGTGTTCTCGGCATCGATATAGCCGATCATCTGACGAAACCCCGCAGCCGCGCGAGGAATCGATCAGCGCCTGAAGCAGCGATCGCCCGATCCCCCGTCCGAGATGGTCGTGGTGGACATAGATCGAGTGCTTGACCGTGTAGCGATAGGCCGGGCGCTTGCGGAACAGCACGACATAGGCATAGCCGACGACCTCGCCACCGCGCGTCGCGACCAGATGCGGCAGCCGGCGGTTGCGCAGGTTCTTGCGCCGGTCGCGCAGGTCGTCGGGCTGGGGCGTGCCGGTATCCTCGACGCCCGCCTCGACGCCGCGCCTGATATGGCGGCGATAGATCGCCAGCATGGGCTCGACATCGCTATCGCGCGACGGCCGGATGATGACGGGGGGTTCGTTTTCCATCAGTTGCCGCAGCCTTTACCCATGGGCCTGTTCGCTGACGACATAGGTATGGAGCCGCACCCGTCCGGCTGCGTCGACCTCGCGATAGACGCCCTGGATCTCGACGTCGAAGCCGGGGAAGGCATTGAAGCTCGCCTCGAACATCTTGAGATAGTCGATCATGGGCTGGGCGCGTTCGGTCAGGCGCTCGCCGGGGACGATCGTCGCGATCCCGGGCGGGTAGACCACGAAGGGCGTCGTGGCGATGCGCCCGGCGATGGCATCGATGGGCAGGTAGTCGACATCGTTGCGTACGAGGCAGCGCGCAGCATCATGGGGCGACATGGCGATCTCCGGCAGATGTTCGGCCGCGAATTGCCTGGCCTGCAAAGCGCTGACATCGGCCTCCCGGAAGAAGCGGTGCATCTGGCCGCAGAGATCGCGCAGGCGCACGCCGGCATAGCGTGAAGGCCGGCGCCGGTAGAATTCCGGAATAGCTTCTTCCAGCAACGCATTGTCGTCATGCAGCTTCTTGAAGGCGACGAGCCCGCTGATCAGCGTGCCGGCCTTGCTGGCTTCGACGCCGGGCGTCAGCAGGAAGAGCAGCGAGTTGAGGTCGTTCTTCTCTGCGACGATCCGGTTCTCGCGCAGGAACTGGGCGACGACCGGCGCCGGGATGCCATGTTCGGCATAGCCGCCCGTGGCGCGGTCGAAGCCCGGCGTCAGCAGCGTCAGCTTGTTGGGATCGGTCATGGCGAAGCCCGGCTCCAGGCCGGAGAAACCGTGCCAGGCGGCGCCCGGAGCGAGCTGCCAATAGGAGGGTTCGCTGGCAAGCTGGTCGGTGCCGACCGTCTCCCAGGCGACGTCATGGACCGCCCCCTCGCGCGCCGCATCGGGGATCGTCACGCGGTCGGGCACGAAGGGCTCGAAGAACCAGCGCCGTTCCGGCAGGATCTCCTTCTCCTCGAATTCGCGCCGCACGGCGCGGATCTTCTTGCGCAACTCGATGCCAAGCCGGATCGTGTCGTCCCAGAGCACTTCACCGGAACGCCCCTTCATCATCTGCGCGCCGACGTCGAGCGAGGCGAAGAGCGGGTAGAAGGGCGAGGTCGAGGCATATTGCATGAAGCTCTCATTGAAGCGCCGATGCTCGACGCGGCGCTTCTGGCCGCGGATATGCCGGTCCTTCATGTGGATCTGCGAGGCCTGGGAGAAGCTCGCCAGCTGCTTATGCGTCGACTGCGTCGCGATGATGCCGGGTGAGTCCGGCCCCAGATCGGCAAGCCCCATGGCGAAGCGCCCGGCATAGAGCGGGTGGAACTTCATGAAGCCGGCCCAGGCTTCGTCGAACAGGATGTAGTCGCAGAGATGGCCAATGCGCTTCAGGATCATCTGGGCGTTGTGGATCGTGCCGTCATAGGTGCATTGCTCGACCACGGCGACGCGGAAGGGGCGCGGCTTTTGCCAGGCGTCGGGATCCTTGACCAGCGGATGCGACCGGATGCGTTCGCGCAGCGCCTCCTCATCGAAGGCGTCCCAGCGCATCGGGCCGATGAGCCCCCAGGCATTGCGGATCGTCGGCAGATAAACCGGGATGCCGCCGCCGATCATCAGCGCGCCATGATGGGCCGCTTTGTGGTTGTTGCGGTCGAACAGGACAAGATCGCCATCGGTCACCAGCGCCGCCAGCGCCACCTTGTTCGAGGTCGAGGTGCCGTTGAGGACAAAATAGGTCTTCTCCGCCCCGAAGATCTGGGCTGCCTCCTTCTGAGCCTTCAGAGCCGGGCCCTCATGGGTCAGGAGGTCGCCGAGATCGAGCACCGAATTGTCGAGGTCGTCGCGGAAGACCGCCTCGCCGAGATGCTCCATGAAGACCCGGCCGATAGGGCTGCGGCTGTAGAACACGCCGCCATTATGCCCAGGGCAGGTCCAGAGATGATTGCCTTCCTCGGCATAATCGACCAGCGCGCCGAAGAAGGGCGTCTTCAGCGTCTCGGCATATTGCTTCAGACGGCTGATCAGACTCTTGGCGATGAAGGGCGGCGTCTCCTCGGACAGGAAGATATAGCCGTCGATGAAGTCGAGCACCTCGACGGGCAAATCCTCGAAGCGCTTGCGGCGGATCAGCAGGATGATCGGGAAGTCGAGCCCGCGGCGGCGCATCAGGTTGATTAGGGCCGCCGTCTTGCCTTCGAGGCCCTTCTTGCCCCAGTCGACGACCATGCAGCCGATGGCGGCATCGGTCTGTACCGCGATCTCGGCATCTTCGAGCTTGCGGGCTTTCACGACCTCGAAGCCGGACCGCTCGATCTCATCGACGATCTGGTTGAACCTTATGCCTTCCAGATCCTCTGCGTCGAAACTCGGAGTCGCGAACAGGAAGGTGAAGCGCCTGAAATAGTCCATGTCTGCTCCGCTGGCTCAATCCGGAAGATGTCGGCGAGTTCCATGACAGTCCGGCGACTATCGTCTTCTCTTTGTGACGACGTTGATCGAGCAGATCGGGACTGCCTTGACGATCGGCGACATCGAAGGCCAGCTCCCCAAGCGAGCGCTCGAACTGAATTGTCGCGCGGCGAAATGCACGGTCTTCCTCAACCGCAGCGCGCCGGATTCGAGATGGAGCGTTCGGCGTGATGTGGCTCTTTCCGGCGCAGTCGCGCGGCATCCCTGGAGGGTGGCAGGCCGAACTGACGTGCATACTCGCGACTGAACTGATTGGGGCTTTCGTAACCGACCTCGAAAGCGATGGAGGTGACACGGCCCTCTCCGGCGATAAGAAGCGACCGCGCACGCAGCAGGCGCACATGTTTCTGATACTGTAAGGGGCTGAGCGCCGTGACCGCTTTGAAGTGACGGTGGAAGGCCGAGACGCTCAGAGCCGTCATTGCCGCCAAAGCCTCGACGCGAAGCGGCTTCGCGAAGTTTTCCCTGATCCACTGGATGGCGATACGGATCCGCGAAAGAGCGGTGTGGGGTGTCGCGATATCACGAAGCATCCAGCCGAGCGGCCCCTGCAGCACACGGAACAGAATCTCGCGCTCATAGGCTGGTGCAAGGGCCGCGATCTCGTTCGGGCGCTCCATCAACCGCAGCATGCGAACCCAGGCGTCGAGCAATTCGGGCGAGACCGGTGCCACGGAAAAGCCCGGGCTGAAGAGTTCGCCTCCGGCAGGTTTGGGCAGGTCGGCCAGCAGGTTTGCGACGATCGCCGGCTCCAGCGTCAGGCTAATCGCCAGATAGGGCTCTCCGTCGTTAGAGGGGTGCACTGAGCCGACTGCCGGCAGATCGACCGACATCACGAAATAAGTCGCCGGATCATACCGAAACGTCCGGTCACCCACTGTCATGGTCTTCGACCCCGTCAGGATCAGGTTGATCATGGGATCATAGACGGCGGCAAGCTGATGCTCAGGAATCGCGCCCTGCACCATGGCGACGCGCGCAACGCCCGTCTCGGTACGGCGGTTTTCTGCACGGGATGCCAGTTTCCTGAGTTCCTGAAGTGACGCTTCCATGGACGGCATTCTTCCACAGCGATGTGCCGCAATCAATCATGAAGCAGGAATAGGCAATATTTGAACAGAATCGTGAGAGCGGCACCAAGGCGCTGCAGCTATCCCTTGGTGATACCATCCAAGGAAAACGACATGAGCATCATGATCATCACCGGCGGCAGCCGCGGTCTCGGCGCGAGCGCAGCGGTCCAGTGCGCCAAGCGGGGCATGGGCATCATCCTGACTTACAATAGCAATCAGGATGCGGCCGCCAAGGTCGTCAGCACGATCGAAGCCGAAGGCGGCAAGGCCGTTGCGATGCAACTTGACGTCGGCAACAGTGCAACGTTCCCCTTGTTTCGAGAGGCGGTCCGCGAGACCCTCGACAAGACTTGGAACCGCGCGGACTTCGATTTCCTGGTCAACAATGCAGGCTATGGTCTCTACAATCCGATCGCGACCGTGACCGAGGATGAATTCGACGGCCTGTTCAGGGTGCATCTCAAGGGGCCGTTCTTCCTGACCCAAATACTGCTGCCGCTGATGGCGGATGGGGGACAGATTATCAACGTGGCCAGTGCTACGAGCCGAGTCGCGACCGTCGGCATCGCGCCTTATGCATCTTTCAAAGGCGGGCTCGAAGTGCTGACGCGCTACATGGCCAAGGAGTTCGGCGACCGCCGAATCCGCGCCAATTCCATCGCGCCCGGAGCCATCCGTACCGAGCTTGGTGGCGGGCTGAACGACGAATTCGAAACCATGCTCGCCGGCCAGACTGCACTCGGGCGCGTCGGTGAGCCCGACGATATCGGCTGCATGGTTGCCAGCCTGTTGTCCGACGACAATCGCTGGATCAACGCCCAGAACATTGAGGTAGCCGGGGGCTACGTCATTTGAAACGGGAGAGCCCCATGCTCGATCACATCTTTCTGACGGTGAATGACACCGATCGTTCGATCACCTTTTACGAGAAGGTGCTTCCGATCCTCGGGATCATCAGCCGGCTCGACTATGACGGCAAGGATGGCCCGGCGGGTCATCCAGACCTCAAGGGCTTTGGCGTCAATGGGCGAATGTTCTTCTGGCTGAAGCAAGGGACAGCCGCGCCCGGCGCCGCGCATATCGGCTTCGTGGCCGATTCCGAAGAGATGGTAAACACCGCCCATGCCGCCGCATTGGCTGCCGGTGCGACCGAGATCCATCCACCCGGACCGCAGCTTCACTACGATCCGCGCTACTACGCTGCCCAGGTCAGGGATCGCGACGGTTACAGCCTCGAGTTCGTCTACAAGAGCTGGCAGCATGAGAGTTGATGACATGAACGCTCATGACACCGTGCGTGCGGCCGCAGACAGGTTGATCAAGGCGACCAACGCCTTCGACATCGAATGCGCGCTGGCCCTGTTCACGTCGGATGCGATCATCGAGGACCCGTCAGTAGGCGAGAGCTTCATCGGACATGCAGGCATCCGTGATTACCTGGAGCGGTTTTTCGTCGGCTATCACACCGTGACCCGTCTGCTGTCGGTCGAGGTCCTCGGTGAAGATCATGTGCGCATGCGCGTCGATTTCACCGGCGACTTCGGGCACGAGATCGGGTTGCTGGAGATGTCCGTCAATGCCGATGGGCTGATCGTCCGCATCAACGCTGATCTCGAATGAGCCAGCCATGGGCGGGCTTGCGCCAATGTGTGATGTTGGAGAGCCCGGCCGTGCCGGATCTGCCACTCGCCGCGGATCGCCCGGCCCATCCCTAATGCCTCGATGGCTTCGGCCTTCCGGAGGGACGCGGCGAAGCGCTCGCCCTGTGAGGGCGCCGCACCGATGGCGCAGATCGCTTCCCTAACCGGCCGCCCCTGCGACAACAGAACGCCGACCTGCCTGAACGACGATCTCTCCGGGTTTGTGCTTCTTCTGCGGCATCCCTGAGGTCCTCCAAAGGCCCAAAAGGCCGACTGCGGGGAGGACCATTGTTCAGAGGGCCGGCCAGATCAGTTATCGCGGTCGTTTCGGCCCGTATGAGGCCTTCAGTTGAATTGAATGATCTTGTTCAGCGCGGGATTTGGATTCACCGCGGCACGGATTCGCGCGGCCACATTCGGCGCGACTGTTTTTAAGTAATTTGGATCTCGCATATACGTCCTAATGGCTTCCGCCATCAGTTCCGCGCGTGAATCGGCACCGAAACATCCTCTCTGTTCAGGATCGAAGCCATGATATTCAGGATACTGATATGGATCGAGAACGGCTGGATCAAGATCTGCGCCGGATTGTCTGTCTTCGTTCAACCGAGGATTATTACAATCATTGTAAACGAACCGCAGTTCATGCTGGATATTATCCTGACTTATCGCTGATATCATTTCACCCGATTCGTTGCGGCACGGCTGGCCTGCCCTGTGGTCTATGATGTGACCGAGCATATGGCCCAGAATCATGTCGCCCGACGCGGCATCACACTCATGCAAATGAGAGAGCTCTCGCCGAAAAGGGCAGTTGGGGAAGAGGTTCTCGTTCCCGGGAGCTTCAAAGAACGCCCGGATGGCTTCCCCCCGCGCATCATCGTTCGCCATGCTTTTGCTCCGCGTTGAGCACCCCTGGCGCCTGATGACTTCGTCGTTCGATCTGACGACCACATCGCTGGCCGCTCAGGAATATCGCCGGCCCTGGTGTTGACCGCAAGCGCCCGCTGGTGGGCTCCATCAACTCGTGGCTCGGTTTGGTCCATCCAGATCGGCAGCCGCCACCGCTATCATCGCCGTGTTCTTAACAGAGTACGCCCATGCCCGACATCGTTGACGCTCGTGTCGAACGGAGGCTCCGCCCAGCACGAGCCATGCCCTTGCCTCGCGAATGCGGATTAGGACGCGTCCTGGCCGCATTTTGCGGCATACGCCAAAATGATATTGCCCGACTCCGCTTTTAAACGTGAGCATGGAGAGAATTAACTTTTGTCGCCTCGGCGCGCATTCTAGAAGAATCGCATGACGCATCGCGCCTGGCGCTCGTTGCCTGTTCTGGCTTGGGAGGGTGGATTTTGCCGGGTGGTGTGTTTGGCTTTGCCGGGCCCGGCAGCAGGACGGCAACTCTTCGCCTTTCGCTCGTTGCATCGACGGTGCTGGCCCTTAGTGCCTGTTTGCCGGCCGACAAGCGGCCAGATCTGGCGATTGCGATCACGCCGCGCTATGCGGCTGCCAACGGCGGAGCCGCTTCACCCGTCAGGGCTGATTGGCCGCGCCTGTTCCGCTCGGCCGAGCTGAACCGGCTGGTTGATCGCGCGGCAGGCGATAATTTCGACATTGCCGTCGCGCTTGCCCGAATCACTCAGGCCGAAGCGCAGGCACGCATCGCGGCGGCCGCGCTCTATCCGACGCTGGATGGTTCTATAGATGGCTCGCGCAGTCTGCGGCCCGGTACATTGAGCAGCAAGCGAAGCTCGCTCAGCGAGTCGGTCGGCAACACGTTCGGCCTCGGCCTTTCAGCCAGCTACGAGATCGACTTCTGGGGCAAGAACCGCGCGACGGCCGACGCCGGCCGACTCGCCTTCGAGGCCAGCCGCTTCGATCGCGATGTCGTCGCGCTGACCACAATGTCCAGCGTCGCCGGCTCTTATTTCCAGGTTCTCGCCGCGCAGGATCGTTTGCGCATCGCCCGCGAAAATATCGCGCTCGCCGAGCGGACGCTGAACGTCATCCGTGCGCGGCTTTCCGTCGGCACGGCGACGCAACTCGACATCGCCCAGCAGGAAAGTGTTGTCGCGCAGCAGAAGGCCTCGATTCCCCCGCTCGACCGGCAATTGCGCCAGGCGCGCGTCACGCTGGCGGTGCTGGTCGGGGCATCGCCAGCCAGCGTGTCTATCAATGGAGGCAGCCTGAACGCGATCGCTGCTCCAAACGTCCGACCGGGCCTGCCAGCACAATTGCTGCTGCGCCGGCCCGATATCGCCGAGGCGGAAGCCCGTCTTGCCTCGGAAGAAGCCAAGGTCTTTGCGGCACGAGCGGCGCTGTTTCCAAATATTAGCCTGACTGGACAGGGTGGCCTGGAGAGCGCGGTGCTGAAGAACCTGCTGCGACCCGAAGCGGTTTTTGCTTCCGCCGCGGCGAGCCTTGCGCAGCCGATCCTCGACGGCGGCACTCTCAGGGCGCAGGTCGACCTACAAAAGGGCGCGGCGGACGAGTTGATCGCGTCATATCGCAAGGCGATCGTCAGCGCGTTTTCCGATGTAGAGAACGCTCTGATCGGCGTACAGGAGAATACGCGCCACGAGCGCCTCCAGGCGGAAATGGTGGTCGCCGCCAGGCGAGCCTACAGCATCATTGAACAGCGGCTGCGCGAGGGAACCATCGACATCGTGACGCTTTTGACCACCCAACAGACGCTGTTCCAGGCGCAGGATCAGCTCTCGCAGGTCAGGCTTCAGCGCATGCTCTCCTATGTCGACTTGTTCAAGGCGCTAGGCGGCGGCTGGGGCGAAGCCACCCGATCGACCATTCCGGCAATGACGGGCGACAGCCCATGAAGCGCCTCGTCGTCCTGTTATTGCTTATCGCTGCAGCTGGCGGCGGTTGGTATTATTATAATGCTGGCTGGATGCCAGGCGCCGGCGAAGGCGTGTCGACCTCGCAGCCGGGCGGAGGCGGACGCGGCAATCGTGGCGGTCGCGGCGGGCGGGCGGGCGGCAATGACGGCCCGACGCCGGTGATCGCGACGCCAGCCCGCTACGACGACGTGCCCGTCACGACAGACGCCGTCGGCACCATCCAGGCGCTGAACACCGTGACCGTACGCACACAGGTCGATGGTCGGCTGATGGAAATCCTATTCAAGGACGGGCAGGACGTCAGGAAGGGCGATGTTCTCGCCAAGATCGACGCATCCACCTATCAGGCGCAATATGATCAGGTCGTCGCCAAGAAAGCTCAAGACGAGGCCCAGCTCGCCAATGCACGGGCCGATCTCGAGCGCTACGCCAAGCTCGCCTTGACCGATTACGGCTCACGCCAGCAGGCCGATACCCAGCGCGCCCAGGTGGCGCAGTTAGAAGCACAGGTCAGAGCTGACCAAGGCGCGATCGACAACGCCAAGGCCTACCTCGATTATACCACCATCAGGGCCCCGATGGACGGCCGGCTCGGCATCCGGCAGGTCGATCAGGGCAACATCGTCCGCGCCTCGGACAGCAACGGGCTCGTCGTCATCACGCAGCTCAAGCCGATCGCCATGGTCTTCAACCTGCCCCAGCAGCAGCTGCGCGCTGTCAGCGCCGCCTTGGCACGCGGCACGGTAGAGGTAGAGGCGCTCGATGCCGACGGCACGACGATGATCGACAAGGGCGTGATCGAGGTCATCGACAATGTCGTCGACCAGACAACCGGCACGATCCGGGTCAAGGCCCGTTTCCCTAACGACAAGCTCCAGCTCTGGCCGGGCCAGTTCGTCAACGTCAAAGTGTTTGTCGACGTGCTCAAGCATGTCGTCGTCGCTCCGACCGCCGCCATCCAGCGTGGCCCCAACGGCGCCTATGTCTTCGTCGTGAACGAAGACGAGACGGTCAGCCTCACCAATGTCACGGTCGGCCAGCAGGACGAGACGACGGCCGTGATCACTAAGGGCGTCGAACCGCCGGCCAGGCTGGTGACGACAGGGTTCGCGCGCTTGACCGACAAGGCGCGCGTGCGCGTGACCACGCCGGAGGCGGCCGCCCAGCCGGTTACCATGACGGCGCCGGGGCGTCGCGGCACGCGCGAGCCTGGTCAGCGCCGCCGGAGCGATCAGCCGGGCGGCGAGACGCAGGAGACATCGGGAGCACGACCGCCAAGGCAAGAGACGCCTGGGCAAGAGACGCCTGGGAGAGAACGACCGAGACGACAGACGCCTGATGCGCCAAGGCCCGCGCAGCCGCAATGATGAGACAGCTCGAATGAGCGTTTCCGCTCCCTTCATCAGCCGGCCGATCGCGACCTCGCTGCTGGGCGTCGCGGTACTACTTTGCGGTATCCTGGGCTATCTGCGCCTGCCGGTCTCGGCGCTGCCACAGGTCGATTTCCCGACGATCCAGATCACGACGCAACTGCCGGGCGCCAATCCGGAAACCATCGCCTCCATCGTTACCGCGCCGCTGGAGCGACAGTTCGGACAGATCCCCTCGCTCTCATCGATGTCGTCGCAGAGTTCCTTCGGCCTCAGCCAGATCACGCTGCAGTTCGAACTCGACCGCGACATCGATTCCGCCGCGCAGGACGTACAATCCGCCATCAATGCGGCCGGGTCGACGCTGCCCAGGACGCTGCCCTATCCGCCGACCTATTCGAAGATCAACCCGGCGGATGCGCCAATCCTGGTGCTGGCGCTGACCTCCGACACCGTCACCTTGCGCCAGCTCAGCGATCTTGCCGATACGCTGCTCTCGCCACGCCTCAGCGAGGTGGCCGGCGTGGGGCATGTCTCGATCGAGGGCGGCGTTCGCCCCGCCATCCGCATTCAGGCCGATCTCGCACGGCTCGCCGCCTACAGCCTGGGTATGGAGGACCTGCGCACGGCGATCGTCAGCGCCAATGTCGCTGGCGCGAAAGGCGCGCTCGACGGCAACCATCAGGCCTACACGATCAGCGCCAACGACCAGATTGGCAGCGCCTCGGCCTATCGCGACATCGTCATCGCCTATCGCGGCAGCGCCCCGGTCTTCCTGCGCGATGTTGCGACGGTGCTGGAGGATCTGGAGAATACCCGTGTCGGCGGCTGGTTCCGCGGCAAGACGGCGGTGGTGCTCGACGTCATGCGCCAGCCCGGCGCCAATATCGTCACGACGGTCGACCGGGTGAAGCAGGAGATTCCGCGCTTGAAATCATCGATGCCGGCAGGCGTCGACCTCCAGGTCGTCAACGACCGCACCGAAACCATCCGCGCCTCCATCGCCGATGTGCAGTTCACGCTAGCGCTGGCGACAGCACTCGTAGTGCTCGTGGTGCTGCTCTTCCTGCGCACCGTCCGCGCCACGATCATCGCCGGAGTAGCGCTGCCGCTCTCGCTGATCGCGACCTTCGCGGTGATGTGGCTCTGCGGTTTCAGCCTCGACAATCTCTCGCTGATGGCACTGACCATCGGCACCGGCTTCGTCGTCGACGACGCCATCGTCATGATCGAGAACATCGTCCGCAACATGGAGCAGGGCAAGAAGCCGCTCCAGGCGGCCTATGACGGTGCGCGCGAGATCGGCTTCACCGTGATCTCGCTGACGGTCTCCCTGGTCGCGGTCTTCATCCCGCTGCTGTTCATGACCGGGCTGGTCGGCCGCATGTTCCGCGAATTCGCGCTGACGCTCACCATCGCGGTGGTGGTCTCGGCCGTGATCTCGCTGACGCTGACTCCGATGATGTGCGCCAAGCTGCTGCGCCACACTTCGCATGATCGCGAGAACTGGCTGATGCGGATGGCGGAGTGGCCGGTCAGCGCCATGGCGAGGGCCTATCAGGTGACGCTGGGCTGGGCGCTGAAGGTTCAGGGGCTGGTGCTGCTGATCACCTTCAGCACCTTCCTGTTGACGATCTGGATGTATGTCGAGATCCCGAAGGGCTTCCTGCCGAGCCAGGATACCGGCCTGCTCAACGTCGTGCTCGAAGCTTCACCCGACGTCTCTTTCGCCGAGATGAAGCGGTTGCAGGAGAAGACGACCAAGGCCTTCGAGCAGGATAGCGACGTGACCGGCGTCGTCTCCGTGCTCGGCATCGGCCAGGCCAACGCCACCGCCAACACCGCCCGGCTGACGGTAACGCTGCGGCCCAAGGATGATCGGCGCGACGACGCCAAGGTCATAGCCGAACGGCTGCGCGCGCTGGCGGCGGCCATTCCCGGCGTCACAGCCTATGTCCAGCCGGTGCAGGACATCCAGATCACGACCCGGCCCAGCCGCTCGCAATACCAGTACACGCTCACCGGCGCCGACCAGGACGAGGTGGCGCTGTGGGCTCGCAAGCTCGCCGACGGCTTGCGCACTGTGGGGGTCATGCGCAACGTCGCCAACGAAACGCAGGATGGCGGCTTGCGCGCCCATGTCGAGATCGACCGGGCCAAGGCCGGCCGGCTCGGCATCTCGATCCAGACGGTGGACGATACGCTGAACGACGCCTTCGGCCAGCGCCAGATCGCCACCCTCTATGAGCAGTCCAATCAGTATCGCATCATCCTGGAGGCCGCACCGCAATATCTGCGCGATCCCTCCTCGCTGTCGAAGCTCTACGTCACCGGCAACACCAACACGACCGGCCAGACCAATGCGGCGGGAAACTCCACCACCACGAACAACAGCGTCCAGGTACCGCTCAGCGCCTTCACGCGGCTGATCCGCGAGACGGCGCCGCTGTCGATCGCGCATCAGGAGCAGTTCCCGGCAGCGACCATCAGCTTCGATCTCGCGCCCTATGCCGCGCTCGGCGATGCCGTCGCGACGATCGCCGAGGTCGAGAAAACGATCGGCATGCCGAGTTCTGTATCGGGCAATTTCAGCGCCGATGCGGCCGAATTCAACAAGTCACTGGCGAGCCAGCCCTGGCTGATCCTGGCCGCAATTGTCGTGATCTATCTGGTGCTGGGCGTGCTCTATGAGAGTTATGTCCATCCCTTCACCATTCTGACGACGCTGCCTTCCGCAGGCGTGGGAGCGCTCCTGGCGCTAATCATGACGCGACAAGAGCTCTCGATCGTGGCGCTGATCGGCATCGTGCTCCTGATGGGCATCGTCAAGAAGAACGCGATCATGATGATCGACTTCGCGCTGGACGCCGAACGCAACGAGGGGCTCTCGCCCGAGGAATCGATCGTCAAAGCCTGCCATCTGCGCTTTCGGCCGATCATGATGACGACGCTTGCGGCCCTGCTCGGCGCGCTGCCGCTGGCGTTGGCGACCGGCGCCGGCAGCGAATTGCGCCAGCCGCTCGGCATCACGATCATCGGCGGCCTGATCCTCAGCCAGTTGCTCACGCTCTACACGACGCCGGTGATCTATCTGACGCTGGAGCGGCTGCGCCGGCGGTTGGGCGGCGGGCGTGACGGGGTGGTGCCCTATCCCAAGCCGGGAGCGGCGGAATGAAGGGGCTTTCGGACACGTTCATCCTGCGGCCTGTCGGCACCATGCTGATGGCGATCGGCCTGTTTCTGATCGGCGCCGTCGCCTACGTGTTCCTGCCCGTGGCGAGCCTGCCGAGCGTCGATTTCCCGACGATCCGGGTGTTCGCGAACAGGCCCGGCGCCGATCCGGCCACCATGGCCGGCAGCGTCGCAGCGCCGCTGGAGCGAAGGCTCGGCTCGATTGCCGGCGTGACCGAGATCACCTCCACCAGTTCGCTCGGCTCGAGCGTGATCGTGCTGCAGTTCGACCTGACCCGGAACACCGACAGCGCTGCCCGGGACGTGCAGGCTGCTCTGAATGCCGCAGCCACCGATCTTCCCGGCGATCTGCCGACGCTGCCGCAATTCCGCAAGGCCAACCCGAATGCAGCGCCGATCCTGATTCTCGCGCTGACATCGGACATCATGTCGCCGAGCGATATGTATGACGCTGCCGACACGGTCATCGCCCAGCGCATTTCGCAGGTCGAGGGCATCGGCGAGGTCACAGTCAACGGCGCGGAGCAACCGGCGATCCGGGTGCGGCTCGATCCGGCGCAACTTGCCGCCATGGGCCTAAGCCTCGATACGATCCGCACAGCCATCGTCAACGCCAATACGGTTTCGGCGGTCGGCTCCTTCGATGGTGAACGCCAGAGCGAGACGCTCTCGGCCAACAACCAGATCAAAGCTCCGGAGGACTACGGCAACATCGTCGTGCGCTCGGCCAAGGGCACGGTGGTGCGGCTTGCCGATGTCGCAATCGTCGAACGCGGGGTGCGCAACAGCCGGGCCGCCGGCTGGTACAATGGCAAGCCGGCGATCCTGCTGACCATGACCAAGCAGCCCGATGCCAATGTGATCGACACGGTAGACCGGGTGAAGGCGCTGCTGCCGGAGATCAAGCGCTGGGTGCCGGCAGGCATCGATTTCTCGATCATGTCCGATCGCACGGTGACGATCCGCGCCTCGATCGCCGATATCCAGCGCACGCTGCTGATCTCGATCGCGCTGGTGATGCTGGTGGTGTTCCTGTTCCTGCGCCGCACCACCTTGACGATGGCGGCGGGCATCACCGTGCCATTGTCGATCGCGGGCACCTTTGCTGCGATGTGGCTCGCCGGCTTCACGCTCGACAATTTGTCGCTGATGGCGGTTACGATCTCGGTCGGCTTCGTGGTCGACGACGCCATCGTCATGATCGAGAACATCGAACGCAATGTCGCCAAGGGGATGACGCCCCTGCGCGCGGCCCTGCTCGGCGCGGGGCAGATCGGCTTCACCGTGGTCTCGATCAGCCTGTCCCTGATCGCGGCCTTCATCCCCCTCTTCTTCATGGATGGCGTCGCCGGCCGCTTCTTCCGCGAATTCACGCTGACCCTGACCTTCGCCATCCTGGTCTCGACGGCGGTGTCGCTGAGCGTGACGCCGATGATCTGCGCGCATTTTCTCAAAGCCGAGCCTGAGGGGAGCGGCAGCCGATTCGATCGGCTCGTCGAAGGCGTATTGGCGTCGATGACGCGTTTCTATGGCCGGACATTGCAGGTGGTGCTGCGCCACAGCTGGCTGATGCTGATTGTCATGGTCGCGACGGTGGCCCTGACCGTGCAGATGTTCAGGAGTACTCCAAAAGGCTATTTCCCACAGGACGATACCGGCCTGATCGCAGGCTTCACCCAAGCTTCGACCGATGTCTCTTTTCCGGCCATGACGCAACTGCAGCAGCAGGGCGCCGCGATCGTCTCAGCCGATCCTGCCGTACTCGGCGTCGCCTCCTTCATCGGCAGTGGTGGAGCGGTCAATCAGGGGCGCTTCTTCATCAGCCTGAAGCCCGAGGGCGAGCGCAAGCTCAGCTCGGCGCAGGTGATCAACCGGATGCGCGGCCAGTTCGCCTCGCTTCCCGGTATCCGCATCTTCCTCACACCAGTGCAGGATGTCCGTGCCGGCGGCCGGCAGGGGCGTTCGCAATACCAGTTCACGCTCTGGGATCCGAACCTACCCGAGCTGGAGGAATGGGTACCCAAGGTGTTGGAGCGCCTGCGCACCCTGCCGGAGCTGGTCGATGTCGCGACGGACCGCGAGCAGGGTGGCCTGCAGGCTAATGTGGTGATCGACCGCAACAAGGCCTCGCAGCTCGGCGTCTCGATCCAAGCTATCGACAATGTTCTGTCGAACGCCTTCAGCCAGCGCCAGATCTCGACCATCTATGGCGCCCGCAACCAGTATCGCGTCGTGCTGGAGGTCTCGCCGGCGCGCAGCCGCGACCCCGGCGACATGATGGGGCTCTACGTGCCCGGCCGTAATGGCGTCCAGGTGCCGCTCGGCAGCGTGGTCCGGGTCGAGCGCGGCACCGCGCCGCTCGTTATCAACCATCAGGGGCAGTTCCCCGCGGTCACGATCACCTATGATGTGGCACTCGGCGTCGGCCTGCAGGAGGCCACGGACGCCTTGACCAATGCGGTCGCGGGACTCCACCTGCCGGCTTCGCTGCACGCCGAGTTCGCTGGCGACGCCAAGGCCTTCGCGCAGGGTGCCGGCAGCCAGGGCGTGATGATCATCATCGCGATCCTGGCGGTCTACATCATCCTGGGCGTGCTCTATGAGAGCTTGATCCACCCGATCACGATCATCTCGACGCTGCCGTCGGCGGGGCTGGGCGCGCTGATCGCGCTCAGGATCGCCGGTGCGGATCTGACGATCATCGCCTTCATCGGCATCATCCTGCTGATCGGCATCGTCAAGAAGAACGGCATCATGCTGGTCGACTTCGCGATCACCGCCGAGCGCATGCGTGGCCTGCCACCGCAGGTGTCGATCTTCGAGGCCTGCCTGGAGCGTTTCCGGCCGATCCTGATGACGACGCTGTCAGCCCTCCTCGGCGCTGTGCCGCTGGCGATCGCGACAGGGCCAGGCGCCGAGTTGCGCCGCCCGCTCGGCATCACCATCGTCGGCGGGCTGATCCTTAGCCAGGTGCTGACGCTCTACACCACGCCGATCATCTATCTCTGGATGAGCAAGCTGAAACGCAAACCGCGTGAACCGGCGGCGGTGGCAACGCCCGCAGAATGACACCCCAGAGCATTTCCGCGTTTCTCCGAATCGCGGAAATTTTATTTATTATTTTAACTCTCTACTCCCACTCGATCGTGCCGGGCGGCTTGCTGGTCACGTCGTAGACGACGCGGTTGATGCCCTTGACCTCGTTGATGATGCGGGTCGCGGTGCGGCCGAGGAAGGCCATGTCGTAGGGGTAGAAATCGGCCGTCATGCCGTCGACCGAGGTCACGGCGCGCAGTGCCAGCACGTGGTCATAGGTGCGGTAGTCGCCCATCACGCCGACGGTGCGCACTGGCAGCAGCACGGCGAAAGCCTGCCAGATCACGTCGTAGAGCCCGGCCTTGCGGATCTCGTCGAGATAGATCGCATCGGCCTTGCGCAGGATGTCGAGCTTCTCCCTGGTGATCTCGCCGGGGCAGCGGATGGCCAGGCCCGGTCCCGGGAAGGGATGGCGGCCGACGAAGGCCTCGGGCAGGCCAAGCTCGCGGCCGAGCACGCGGACCTCGTCCTTGAAGAGCTCGCGCAAGGGCTCGACGAGCTTCATCTTCATGCGCTCGGGCAGGCCGCCGACATTATGGTGCGACTTGATCGTCACCGACGGGCCGCCTGAGAACGAGACGCTCTCGATCACGTCGGGATAAAGCGTGCCTTGGGCCAGGAAATCGGCACCACCCAGCTTCTTCGCCTCCTCATCGAAGACCTCGATGAAGAGCCGGCCGATGGTCTTGCGCTTGGCTTCCGGATCGGCGCCGCATTTGGCGAGCTCGGAGAGGAAAAGCGCTTCGGCTTCGACATGAACGAGCGGGATGTTGTAGCTGTCGCGGAACAAGCGCACGACCTCTTCGGCCTCGTTCATCCGCATCAAGCCGTGGTCGACGAAGACGCAGGTGAGCTGATCGCCGATCGCCTCATGGATCAGCACCGCAGCAACCGCCGAGTCGACGCCGCCGGAGAGGCCGCAGATGACGCGGCCCTTGCCAACCTGCGCCTTGATCTTGGCGATGGTCTCGGCGCGATAGGCCGCCATGCTCCAATCCGGCACGCAGCCGCAGATGGTCACGACGAAATTGCGCAGCAACTTGCCGCCGTCGGGCGTATGCACCACCTCGGGATGGAACATGGTCGAATAGAAGCGCCGCTCCTCGTCGCTCGCCACCGCATAGGGCGCGTTCTCCGAGGTCGCCTTGACCGAGAAGCCCACTGGGAGCTGCGTGACGCGGTCGCCATGGCTCATCCAGACAGGGTAGCGACCGCCCTCCTCCCAGATACCTTCGAACAGCGCCGAGGGTGTAACGACCTTGACGTCGGCACGGCCGAATTCGGCGGCGTGGCCGCTCTCGACCTTGCCGCCGAGCTGATGCGCCATGGTCTGCTGGCCGTAGCAGATGCCGAGCACCGGCAGTCCGGTCGAGAACACCTCCTGCGGCGCGCGAGGCGAGCCCTCATCCGGCACGGAGGCCGGGCCGCCCGAGAAGATCACGCCCTTGGGCTTGAGGCGCTGGAAGGCCTCGGATGCCGACTGGAACGGCGCAATCTCGCAGTAGACGCCGATCTCGCGTACGCGACGCGCGATCAGCTGCGTCACCTGGCTGCCGAAGTCGATGATGAGAATGGAGTCGTGGATTTTTTCGCTCGTCATCGCGTTCGGTTAATGGATCGCGCGCGCGCGTGCAACGTCCTGTTGGCCTTCAAGCGATGCGTTGCGTGCAAGCCAGGTAAAATCCGTCCGTCCCGGTACGGCGCGGCGAGAGCTGCAGACCGAATTCCGTGGCGAAACGGGCGAGCAAACCAAAGTCACCCTCGGTCGAGGCCAGCACGTCGGCAAGCGGCACCGCCGCGAAACCGGCATGACGCGCAAGGAAAGCCCGGATAGCCCAGTCATTCTCGTCCGGCAGCATCGAACAGGTGATATAGGCGATGCGCCCGCCCGGCTTCACCAGCCGCGCCGCGCGCGCCAGAACCTCGGCCTGATCCTTGACGCGCTCGGCCAAAGCGCCCGGCCGCACGCGCCATTTCGCATCGGGATTGCGCCGCCAGGTGCCCGAGCCCGTGCAGGGCGCATCGACCAAGGCGAGATCGACCTCGCCCGCAAGATCGATCAGCGGCTCGTGACCGCGGCTGCGCGGAATGCGGATCTCGACATTGGTCGCGCCCGAGCGCGCCAGTCGCTCATGCAGCGGCGCAAGCCTGCGGCTGTCGAGGTCGGTTGCGAACAGACGCCCCTGGTTCGCCATAAGCGCGGCCAGCGCCAGCGTCTTGCCGCCAGCCCCGGCGCAGAGATCGATCACTGTCTGGCCCGGCTGCGCGCCAGCCAGCAAGGTGACGAGCTGCGAGCCCTCATCCTGGATCTCAAAGCCGCCGGCGAAGAAGGACGGCTCCGCCTGCAGTGACGGCCCACGCCCGTCATGGCCGGGCTGGAAGCGCAGCGCATCGGGCGACCAGGCGCCGGGTTCGGGCGAGGCATGCGCCAAATCCGCCATCAGCGCGTCGCGCGTCGACTTCAGGCGGTTGCTGCGGATGTCGATCGGCGCGCGCCCCGCCAGCGCCTGGCCTTCGCCCACCGCATCAGTACCGAAGCCCGCAACGAAAGCCGGCCACAGCCATTCCGGAACGTCGGCGCGGATCCAGTCGGGGGCGCCATCGAGCGAGAAGGTGGCGAGCCTTGCCTGCTCCTCGACATCGAGCGGCACAGGTGCATGATTCTCGCCCGAGCAGAGCAGCGCGATCTCCTCGGCGCTGAGACCGCGCAGGCCGGTAAGCATGCCGAGCACCAGCGCGCGCGGCGTCTCCGCCGCCATGGCGAAGGCCGAGGACGCCCTGCGGCGCAGCGCGTCATAAACGAGCGAGGCGATCGCGGCACGGTCCTTGGAGCCAGCGAAACGCCGCGAAAGGCCCCAATCCTTCAGCGCATCGGAGGCTGGGCGGCGGCGCTGGATGAGGTCGTCCAGCACCTCGATGGCGGCGCTGATGCGGGCGGCGGGCGTCATATTTCGGATCCGTGTCGTGCCGGCATGCGCGACACAAAATTGACGCGGTGATGGCACAATTAGTCGGCGGGGGCGAGACCGGCAATGCCGGTATTTCGTGAGGTAAGATCATGGTCCGCATAATCCCTATCACAATCCTGACTGCTTTGGCCCTGTCCCTGGCAGGCTGTATCGAGAACGACATTGCCCACACCAGCATGGGCTCGAATCCATCATTCACGAGCACGTCGAAAACCCAAGGCCAGGCGCTGGCGACACCGCTGAAGCCTTCGGCGAGCTCGCCGGATTCGACTACCCGGATGGAGAACCGGACCTTCTAGCCATCCCGGCGCGCGCAACCGGACGGAGCGCCTGCCGCCGATATGGAAACGACGGCAGGCGCTCTCCCCAAGTGCGTTTATGTTTGGTCCAAGCGTAAAACAGCTTGCTTGACGAGGCGTCAGCATCGGCGGAAAGAAGAAGCGATCCGCTCACACCGAATGGAACCGCCGATGATCCGCCTCAGCCGCCTCACCCTTGCCGCGCTCATGACGCTGGCGCTCGCCGCCTGCGCCACCACGCCGCCGCCGGATTTGACGCCGCCGGCCAAGAAGCGCCTCGACGCCAAGACGACGCTCGAGAACCGCTACTGACAAATACCGACCGAAGTGCCGCTCAGGCGTAGCCGAGCGGCACTTCGGTCGTGTCCTTGATTTCCTCCATGACGAAGCTTGCCGCGACATCGACCATGTCGATGCGGGCGATGAGGCGCTGATAGAGCCTGTCATAGGCCGCGACGTCCGGCACGCGCGCCCGCAGAATGTAGTCGACCTCGCCCGAGGTGCGATAGGCGCCGACGATCTCCGGTAGGGCCCTGACCGTATCCCGGAACGCTTCCGCCCATTTGGCGCTGTGTTGGCTCGTCCTGATCCGGATCAACACCGTCAGCCCGGCATTGACCTTCGACGCCTCGACCAGCGCGACCCGGGCGCGGATGACGCCGGCCTCCTCCAGCAGCTTGATCCTGCGCCAGCAGGCATTGCGCGAGAGATTCACCAGCGCGGCGAGATCCTCGATGCTGCGGGTCGAATCGCGCTGCAACTCACGCAGGATGGCGAGATCGAACGGATCGAGGTTCTGGCTTTGGGACGCCATCCTGAGTTTTCTCTCATAGTGGGGAGATGATCCCGATATCCTGGATTTCTTTCTGATAATTGGGAAGCACTCTTCCTGCCGTATGGGCACTCTTTGCGCAGATAGAGCAGGATGCGAAAAAGGGGGAACCGGTTTTTCGCACTGATCCTGCTCTCACTCTGAGATGAGAGCCGGAGAACGCGATGCCACAACCCAGCCTGGTCAAACTCTTCACGCAGCATCCCGAGACGGTCGGCGAGACCTATGGCGAGCATTTCGGCGTCGCCATGCGCTATTCCGGACGCATGTTCGCCGCTTCGTTCTGTGCCTTCGCCCATGCCTTCCTGCCCTTCTGCTTCGAGAAGACCGCCAGCACCATGGCGCGCCGGATGGTCGCCGACATGGATCGTCGTAGCGCCCATCCTGCAGTTCCAGTGCAGGCTGCCCCGGCCGAATAGGCCCGGCACTGCGACTTCACCGGCCTGTCACATCGCCTGATCATGGTCGCGCCAACGATAGCGCGACCAGGGACCGGACCGATGCTGAAAACGACCTTGCTCCGTGCCACGATGCTGGCCGGCCTCGCCTGCGGCGCGTTGAGCGCGCCTGACACCATGGCCCAGACAGCCACTCCGACCTTGTCGGGCCAGAAGCCGCTGATCGTCGGCCACCGTGGCGCCAGCGGCCACCGGCCCGAGCATACGCTCGAATCCTACAAGCTCGCGATCGAGATGGGCGCCGACTTCATCGAGCCCGATCTCGTGGCGACGAAGGACGGCGTACTGGTCGCCCGGCACGAGCCGATCATGAGCGGCACGACTGACGTCTCGACCAGGCCGGAATTCGCGGATCGCAAGACCACGCGCAAGATCGACGGCGTCGACACCACCGACTGGTTCGCCAGCGACTTCACGCTCGCCGAGATCAAGACCCTGCGGGCCAAGCAGGCCTTTGCCGATCGTGACCAGTCCCATAACGGCAAATACGAGATTCCGACGCTGCAGGAGATCATCGACCTCGCCAAGACCGAGAGCACACGGCTTGGGCGCGTCATCGGTATCTATCCTGAGACAAAGCATTCGATCTTCCACGCCGCGATCGGCCTGCCGCTCGAGGACCGCCTGCTCGACGCGCTCAAGGCCGCCGGCTGGACCGAGAAATCCTCACCCGTGATCATCCAGAGCTTCGAGACCGCGAATTTGAAATATCTCCGCGGCAAGACGCAGCTGCGCCTCATCCAGCTCGTCGATGCCGACGATGTCGACAAGGATGGCGGCATCGTTCTGGCCGCCCCCTCCGACAAGCCCTATGATTTCGTCGTCACCGGCGACAAGCGCAGCTTCAAGGATCTCGTGACAGCTGAAGGGCTGAAGGAGATCAAGACCTATGCCGACGGTGTCGCCCCCTGGAAGCCCTACATCCTGCCAACCAGGCAGGTCCTGGGCGATGACGGCAAGCCTCAGGATCTGAACAAGGACGGCGTGATCGACGAGCGCGACCGCGTGCTGCTGCCAGCGACCGATGTCGTCAGGAATGCCCACGCTGCCGGGCTCTTCGTCCATAGCTGGACCTTCCGCAGCGAGCCCAAGCGCCTGGCCTCGAACTACAAGGGCGATCCGGCCGCCGAGTACAAGGCATTCTTCGACCTCGGCATCGATGGGTTGTTCTCGGATTTCCCGGACGCGGCCGTGAAAGCGCGCGACGGGAAATAGGCTGCCAAACCGCGCATAAAAAAGGCCGCCCCGCATAAGCGGGACGGCCTTTCGATTCGGGTTGCGCCGAAGCTGAACTGTCGATCAGCTGCAGACGCGCTGCCTCGTCTTGATCACGCCGCGCCGCGTCTCCTCGCGCGTGACGACCGTGCGGCAGCGCTCGCGGTCGCGGAATTCGACGCGACGACGATCGTCGCGTCGATAACCGCGGTCCGAGCGGCGATCGTAACCGTCGCGGTCATCACGGCGGACTTCGCGCTCGATGACGCGCTCGCGTGGGCCGCGCGTATCGACACCGACGCCGCCGGGACCGATATTGATCGACTGGGCATAGGCGCTGCCTGTCATCACGAGAGCGGCGACAAGAGCGGGAATAAAACGGTTCATGGTGTTTCCTCCGATTGGCTGAAGAACCAACCGGGCTCTGTTTTGTTCCCAATAGCCGCCATTTGCGCACCACCCTGCCCCAAGGGCGACAATAAAATCACCAATCGAAGATCGTTCAATCGCAACAAAAAATGGCGCGCCGAAAGAATCGGCGCGCCAGCTAAGAGGTCTTGATCTGACGATGTGAAACTCAGTGCAGAATCTGGCTCAAGAAGAGCTTCGTGCGCTCATGCTGCGGGTTCTTGAAGAAGGCGTTGGGTTCGTTCATTTCGACGATCTGCCCGGCATCCATGAAAATGACCCGGTCGGCGACCTGGCGGGCGAAGCCCATTTCGTGGGTGACGCAGAGCATGGTCATGCCCTCATCGGCGAGCGAGACCATGGTGTCGAGCACCTCCTTGACCATCTCGGGATCGAGCGCCGAGGTCGGCTCGTCGAACAGCATGATCTTGGGGCTCATGCAGAGCGAGCGCGCGATGGCGACGCGCTGCTGCTGGCCGCCCGAAAGCTGGCCGGGATATTTCGCGGCCTGCTCGGGAATCTTGACGCGCTTGAGATAGTGCATCCCGATCTCCTCCGCGTCCTTCTTGGGCATCTTGCGGACCCAGATCGGCGCCAGCGTCAGATTCTCGAGGATCGTCAGATGCGGGAACAGGTTGAAGTGCTGGAACACCATGCCGACGTCGCGGCGGATCTCGTCGATCTTCTTCAGATCGTTGGTGAGCTCGGTGCCGTCGACGATGATCGAGCCCTTCTGGTGCTCTTCCAGGCGGTTGATGCAGCGGATCATCGTCGACTTGCCGGAACCCGACGGTCCGCAGATCACCAGCTTCTCGCCGCGCTCGACCTTCAGGTTGATGTCGCGCAGCACGTGGAACTCGCCGTACCACTTGTTGACGCCGACCATCTCGACCGCGGTCGGTGTGTTCAGCGAGGTCTGCTTCAGCGCCGCGGGGCGGCTCGCGGTATTCGTGTCTGCCATGGTCATGTTGGTTTGTCCCTTCAGCGCTTCTGACCGGCGGCCATCCGCTTCTCGACCGAGATCGAGTAGCGCGACATGCCCCAGCAACACAGGAAATAGAACATCGCGGCGAAGGCATAGCCTGTCGCGCGTGTGGTCGGCGTCGCCCAGGTCGGATCGACCAGGGTGGCTTCGATGGTGCGCAGGAAGTCGAAGATGCCGACGATGGTGACCAGCGTCGTATCCTTGAACAGCCCGATGAACGTATTGACGATGCCCGGAATGACGATGCGCAGCGCCTGGGGCAGAATGATCAGCCGCATCATCTGCCAATAACCCAGACCGAGCGACATCGCTCCTTCATACTGGCCCTTCGGCATCGCCTGCAGGCCGCCTCGGATGACCTCCGCCATATAGGCGGCGGCGAAGAGTGCAACGCCAACCAGCGGCCGCAGCAGTCGGTCCGGCGAATATTCCTGCGGCACGAACAGCGGCAGCATGGTGTTAGCCATGAACAGCACCGTGATCAGCGGCACGCCACGGACAAACTCGATGAAGATCACCGAGAGCAGCTGGATGATCGGCAGCTTCGAGCGGCGTCCCAGAGCCAGGATGACACCGAGCGGCAGCGAGAAGACGATGCCAACCGCCGCGATCAGGAAGGTCACCGTCATACCGCCCCAGAGCCCGGTATCGACACGCGGCAAGCCGATCGTATCGGCCAAGATCGCGATCAGGCCGAAGACGACCAGCGACAACAGGACCAGGCGCTTGGGCCGGTAGAAGCGCTTCCAGGGTGGCAGCGCCTCCTCGACGGCCAGGAAGGCGGGACCGATCCAGAAACGCGCCAGGGCCGGCACGAAGGACAGCACCAGGTAGACCACCATCAGCACAAGCGTCAGGCCGATGAGCCAGCGCAGGAAGCCTTCGGCATTGGGGCCGCCGAGCAGCAGCACATAGGCGCCGATCGGCAGCATGACGAAGAAGAAGAAGAAGCCGACCTTCTTCAGTGGCGCCCTTTCCCAGAGCAGCCAGACCACGCCGAGCGCGAACATGGCGAAGACGATGTTGACGCGCCAGCGCTGCGGCACCGGATAGGAGCCGTAGATGAAGTACTGGAAGCGGTCGCCGATATAGGCCCAGCACGCTCCGACCGGCCGGCCGATCTTGTCGGCGAGGCAAGCGTCGCGATTGGTGCCGCTCCAGACGGCATCGATGAAGTAGAACCGCACCATCTCCGGCACGCTGGTCACGACGATGTAGGCGCATAGCAGCGTCAGGATCGAATTGACCGGACCGGAGAACAGGTTGGCGCGGACCCAGGCGACAGGCCCCGCCACCGAAAGCGGCGCGGTTTCCTGAGGCAGCGTCTCCTTGCGGACGAAGGCGTAGGGTGAGTTTTCGAGCGTTGCGTCGGTCATCGTGGCGCCCTCACCGTTCCACCAGCGCCATGCGCTTGTTGTAGATATTCATGAAAAACGAGGTGACGAGCGAGATCGTGAGATAGACCGCCATGGTGATAGCGACCACCTCGACCGCCTGCCCGGTCTGGTTCAGCACCGTGCCGGTGAAGACCTGGACAAGATCGGGATAGCCGATCGCGACCGCCAGCGAGGAGTTCTTGGTCAGGTTGAGGTAGTTCGAGGTCAGGGGCGGGATGATCACCCGCATGGCCTGCGGGATGACGACGAGCTTCAAGGTCGGCCCGGCGCGCAGACCCAGCGCATTGGCAGCCTCGGTCTGCCCCTTCGAGACGGCGAGAATGCCGGCGCGCACGACCTCGGCGATGAAGCCCGCGGTGTAGGTCGTAAGACCCAGCAACAGCGCAACGAATTCCGGGAAGATCTGGATGCCGCCGCGCAGGTTGAAGCCGGCGATCTCAGGATAGACGAACGAGACCGGGCGGCCCGTGACGAGATAGACGAAGAACGGTAGCACCACGATCAAGCCGAGCGCGATCCAGCCGACGGGATACTGCTTGCCCGTTGCCTCCTGCTGCTTGCGGGCCCAGGCGCGGAAGATGATCGTGGCGACGATGCCGATCAGGAACGTCCAGACGATGAGAGAGCCGCCGGGACCGAGCTGAGGGTCAGGAAGATAGAGGCCGCGATTGTTGAGCAACGCTCCCGCCGGCAATTCGATCGACTGGCGCGGATTGGGCAGCGGCTTCAGCACCGCATTGTACCAGAAGAACAATTGCAGCAGCAGCGGCAGGTTGCGGATGACCTCGACATAGATCATCGCGAGCTTCGACAGCACCCAGTTGCTGGAGAGCCGCGCCACGCCGACGAAGAAACCGAGGAAGGTCGAGAGTACGATGCCGATCGAAGCGACCAGCAGCGTATTCAGAAGGCCGACATAGAAAGCCTGGCCATAGGTCGAGCCCGAGGCGCTGAATGGGATCAGCTTCTGGTTGACGTCGAAACCTGCGGCATTGTGCCAAAAGCCGAAGCCGGACGCGATCTTCTGCGCGCGCAGGTTGGTGATGGCGTTCGACGCAGCCGAATAGAGCAGGAAGCCGACAACGGCGAGCAGAGCCAGCTGGTAGACATAGCCCCTTATCTTGGGATCGTAGAGCAGCGAGGCCTTGCCCGGCTGAACCGTCTCGGTCGGAATGGTCGACACGTGTTACGCCCTTTTTTGTTTTGATTGCGGCAGGTGAACCGGCAGCGGACAGTACCGCCGCCGGATGTTTCCTTCTGATCTCAGACCGTTGCGCTAGAGCGATTTCCGATCCAATTGGATCGTTCAGTGGCTCTAGCCCTTTGTCTTGTCGCGTTTTCTTCACGCGAACCGGTGTCCACTTCGCTTGAAAACGCTCTAGAGCGCCTCAACGGATCGGCGGCGCGTATTGCAACCCCCCTTTGGTCCAGAGCGCGTTCTGACCACGTGCGATCTTCAGCGGCGAGCCCGCTCCGACATTCTTCTCGAAAACCTCGCCATAGTTCCCGACAAGCTTGACGATGCGATAAGCCCAATCATTGCTCAAGCCCATCGGCTCGCCGAATTTGCCCTCGGTGCCGACGAAGCGCTTGATCTCAGGGTTCTCCGATTTCAGCATCTCGTCGATATTGGCCTTGGTGATGCCGAGCTCCTCGGCGTTCAACATCGCGTTATGCGTCCATTTGACGATGTCGAGCCAGTTGTCGTCACCATGGCGAACGACGGGCCCAAGCGGCTCCTTCGAGATGATCTCGGGCAGCACGATATGGTCCGCCGGAACCTGAAGCTTCAGGCGCTCGGCGTAAAGACCCGAGGAGTCCGTGGTGAAGGCGTCACAACGGCCGGATTCATAGGCCTTGATCGTCTCGTCGCCGCCGCTGAAGGCCACGACCTCGTACTTCATCTTGTTGGCGCGGAAGAAGTCGGCGAGGTTCAGCTCGGTGGTCGTGCCTTGCGCGACGCAGACCGAGGCGCCGGCGAGCTTGAGCGCGGAATCGATGCCGAGCTTCTTGTGGACCATGAAGCCCTGGCCGTCGAAATAATTGATCCCAGCGAAATTGAGGCCAAGCGAGGTGTCGCGCGACAAGGTCCAGGTCGTGGTGCGCGAGAGCAGATCGACCTCGCCGGCCTGCAGCGCCGTGAAGCGATCCTTCGACGAGAGCGGCACGAACTTGACCTTCTGCGGGTCGTTGAAGATCGCGGCCGCCAAGGCGCGGCAAAGGTCGACGTCGATACCGGTATAATTGCCCTGCGCATCGGGCATCGCGAAACCGGCGAGCCCTGGGCTCGTGCCGCATGTGACGACGCCCCTCGCCTTGATCTGCGGAAGCAACCCTGTCTGGGCCTGGGCAAAACCCGCACCGAGAGCGAGCGATGCGAGCACCAGTGTGGTTGTGACGGTTTTTTTCATTGCGTTCCCCTGTTTTAGGTGCGGGCTTACGCCCGCACCTAAAACGCTTAGCAAGTCCCGGACCATGCGCTTTCGATGCGTAACGGACGGCGCGGGGCCGGGATCGATACGGCGCCGGCACGGAGCCGACGCCGATCGCTCGCGATGCTTCAGCGGATCGGCGGAGCGTATTGCAGCCCACCCTTGGTCCAGAGCGCGTTCTGGCCGCGCGCGATCTTCAGGAGCGAGCCGCCGCCGACGTTCCGCTCGAAGGATTCGCCGTAATTGCCGACCAGCTTGATGATCCGGTAGGCCCAGTCATTCGTCAGGCCCATCGGCTCACCGAACTTGCCCTCGGTGCCGACGAAGCGCTTGATCTCCGGATTGTCGGATTTCAGCATCTCATCGACATTGGCCTGGGTGATGCCGAGTTCCTCGGCGTTCAGCATGGCGTTATGCGTCCATTTGACGATATCGAGCCAGTTGTCGTCGCCATGGCGCACCGCCGGTCCAAGCGGCTCCTTCGAGATGATCTCGGGCAGCACGATATGGTCGGCCGGAACCGAGAGCTTCAGACGCTCGGCATAGAGGCCCGAGGCATCGGTGGTGAAGGCATCGCAGCGGCCGGATTCATAAGCCTTGATCGTCTCATCCGCGGACGCGAAGGCGACGACCTCGTACTTCATCTTGTTGGCGCGGAAGAAGTCGGCGAGGTTCAGCTCCGTCGTGGTGCCCTGTTGCGTGCAGACCGAGGCGCCAGCCAGCTTCAGCGCGGAATCGACGCCGAGCTTCTTGCGGACCATGAAGCCCTGGCCGTCATAATAGTTGATGCCCGCGAAGTTGAGGCCCAGCGAGGTGTCGCGCGACAGCGTCCAGGTGGTGTTGCGCGAGAGCAGATCGACCTCGCCCGACTGCAGCGCCGTGAAACGATCCTTCGACGAGAGCGGAATGTATTTGACTTTGCTGGTGTCGTTGAAAATGGCCGCAGCGAGGCCTTTGCAGAGATCGACGTCGAGGCCGCTCCAGACGCCCTGCGCGTCGGGGATGCCGAAGCCGGCAAGGCCGGGACCGACGCCGCAGGTGACGACACCTTTGCTCTTGATCTGACCGAGTGTGCCGGTCTGCGCTTGCGCTCCGCCGATGCAAGCCGTGGTTGCTGCCGCGACGATCGCGGCGGCGAAAAATTTATTCATGGTTGTTTCCCCTGTTGGCGGAACGGGTTCTTCCCGTTCTCGAAATGCTAGCAAGTCCCGGACCAAGCGATCCTCGCCCGGTATCCTCCCCTCCTTCCCCCACAAAATAAAGCCGTCGCGACCAAACCGCGAACGGAGCGCCGGCAGAACCGACGCTCCGCTTAGAGCATTGCGCGAAAAAGTGGGCACCGGTTTTTCGCAAGAGCAATGCTCTAAACTTTTAGAATCGATCACGTTTTTCGCATTCGGACGGAATCGTCCGAATGCGACGTGATCTAGACGATCAACGGACCGGAGGAGCGTATTGCAATCCCCCGTTGGTCCACAGCGCATTCTTTCCACGGGCAATTTTGAGCACGGAACCGGCGCCGACATTGCGCTCGAACGCCTCGCCGTAATTGCCGACCAGCTTGATGGCCCGGTAGGCCCAGTCATTGCTCAGGCCGACGCCTTCGCCGAACTTGCCCTCGACACCGAGCAGGCGCCGGATCTCGGGGTTGGTCGATTTGAGCATCTCGTCGACATTGCCCTTGGTGACGCCGAACTCCTCCGCGTTCAGCATCGCGAAATGCGTCCATTTCACCAGATTGATCCACTGCATGTCGCTGCTGCGGACGACCGGACCGAGCGGCTCCTTGGAGATGATTTCGGGGAGGACGACGGCATCCTCAGGCGCGGTCAGCTTCAAGCGCAGAGCGTAGAGCGCGGAGGAATCGTCGGTCAGCGCATCACAGCGCCCGGATTCGAAGGCCTTGATCGCCTCGTCACCCTTGTCGAAGGCAACGACCTCGTACTTGATCTTGTTGGCACGGAAGAAGTCCGCGACGTTCAACTCGGTCGTTGTGCCCTGCTGCAGGCAGATCGACGCGCCATCGAGCTTCAGGGCGGATTGGACGGCGAGCTTCTTCTGAACCAGGAAGGCCTGGCCGTCATAATAGTTCACGGTCGAGAAGCTCAAGCCGAGCGCCGTGTCGCGCCCCATCGTCCAGGTGCTCGTCCGCGACAGCAGATCGACCTCGCCTGACTGAAGCGCGGTGAAGCGGTCCTTCGACGACAGCGGAACGAACTTGACCTTGCTGGCATCGTTGAAGATCTCGGCCGCGACGGCACGGCACAGATCGACATCGAGGCCAACCCAGTTTCCTTGCGCATCCGGGATGCCGAAGCCGGCCAGGCCCGGGCTGACGCCGCAAATGAGTTCGCCGCGGTTCTTGACCGTTGCGAGCGTGGAGGTCTGGGCCTGGGCGTGTTCCACGCCAGGAAGGAATGCGGCAAGCGCGAGCGCCGCGACGAGCAATCGTTTCATGGTAGTCCCCTATCCGGAGCGGTTCATCCGCTCTCGCGTATTCTGAGCGCCCAGAGCCGCATATTCTGCGGTTTATGAGGACCTATTCGGCATGGGCGTAAGCAGCCCGGGCGCCGAACAATGTCGGCGCCCGGATTTGGTTTGATCTTAGCGAACCGGCGGGGCGTATTGCAGGCCGCCCTTGGTCCAGAGTCCATTCTGGCCGCGCGCGATCTTCAGCAGCGAGCCCTGGCCGACGTTTTTCTCGAAGGATTCGCCGTAATTGCCGACCAGCTTGACGATGCGGTAGGCCCAATCGGCGGTGAGGCCGATGCCTTCGCCGAACTTGCCCTCGACGCCGAGCAGACGCTTGATCTCGGGATTGGGCGACTTCAGCATCTCGTCGACATTGGCCTTGGTCACGCCGAGTTCCTCGGCGTTCAGCATGGCGTAGTGCACCCACTTCACCAGGTTGAACCACTGCGCGTCGGTGTTGCGGACGGACGGGCCGAGCGGCTCCTTGGAGATGATCTCGGGCAGGACCATGTGATCGTCCGGCGCCGTCAGCTTCAGGCGCTCGGCATAGAGGCCCGAGGCGTCGGTGGTGAAGGCATCGCAGCGGCCGGCGTCATAGGCCTTGACCGTCTCGTCGGAGGAGGCGAAGGCGACGACTTCGTATTTCAGGTTGTTGGCGCGGAAGAAGTCGGCCAGATTCAGCTCGGTCGTGGTGCCCTGCTGAGTGCAGACCGAGGCGCCCGAAAGCTGCAGCGCCGAGGTGACGCCGAGCTTCTTGCGGACCATGAAGCCCTGGCCGTCATAGTAGTTCACGCCGGTGAAGAGCAGGCCGAGCGCGCTGTCACGCGACATCGTCCAGGTCGAGTTGCGGACGAGCAGATCGACCTCGCCCGACTGCAGCGCGGTGAAGCGATCCTTCGCCGAAAGCGGGATGAACTTCACCTTGGCCGGGTCATTGAAGATCGCCGCGGCGACGGCACGGCAGTAATCGACATCGAGGCCGACCCAGTTGCCCTGGGCATCCGGCACACCGAAGCCGGCGAGACCGGTGTTGGAGCCGCAGTTGAGGATGTTACGCGACTTGACCTGGGCCAAGGTCGCAGGCGCCTGCGCCGAAACCGCTGTCGCGGTGACCGCGAGCCCAAGCCCTGCGATCGCGGCTGCCAAAAATTTCTTCATTACACTCTCTCCCATTGAGGTCTCCTGTCCGGCCGGGCCGGCAGGCCGTCATCGGCTTCGCCGCTTGCAGGCGTTTTGCCCGCTCTGATTGCACAGGAATTAAGCGGCGTCCCCAAAGTCGATTGCCAGAGACGCTCATGAGCGTCAAGCAACGGCCCATATCCGGCACGCCTCTTTCCCGCCCTCGCATCACATGCAAGTTTCCGGGGGTGGTCAAGCCTGACCCGGAACCAGAGAACGGCCTTGCGATTCCATCCATGAAAAAGCTGTCCCCGCCTGACTTCGCGCGCCTGCGCGAGAAGACCCGCCTCGTCCTTGCAGGCCGCGATCCGGCCGATAGCTATGGTTTCGTCAATCCCGCGATCGTGCGCGGCTCGACGGTAATCTATCCCAATATGGAGGATTTCCTCGCCCGGAAGTCGCGCTACACCTACGGCACGCAGGGCAATCCGACGATCGATGCGCTGATCGCGGCGCTGAACACCATGGAAGGCGGCGCGGGCGTCGTCGTCTGCCCCTCAGGCCTGCTCGCCTGCACCTTACCGATGCTGGCGGTGCTCTCGGCCGGCGATCACCTTCTGGTGACGGACAGCGTCTACCGGCCGACGCGCAACTTCTGCGACAAGATGCTGCCGCGCCTGGGCATCGAGGTCAGCTATTACGATCCGGCCGTCGGCGGCGATATCGCAAAGCTGTTCAAGCCGAACACCAAGGCTGTCTGGACCGAGGCGCCGGGCTCGCAGACCTTCGAGATGCAGGACATTCCGGCCATCGTGGAAGCCGCGCATGCCCGCGACGTGCTGGTGCTGATGGACAACACCTGGGCGACGCCGCTGTTCTTCGACAGCCACAAATTCGGCGTCGACATCTCGGTACAGGCCGGCACGAAATATTATGCCGGACACTCCGACGTGCTGATCGGCACCGTCTCGGCGCGCACGCCCGAGCTCTACAAGCTGGTCCGGGACTGCTGGGAGACGCTCGGCGTCATCATCGCGCCCGAGGACGCCTTCCTGACGTTGCGCGGCATCCGCACCATGCATATTCGCTTGAAGGAGCAGATGCCGGCCGGCCTCGACATGGCGCAGTGGCTGAGCGAGCGCCCGGAAGTGGCGCGGGTGCTGCACCCAGCGCTGCCGAGCGATCCCGGCCACGCGCTCTGGAAGCGCGACTTCACCGGCGCCTCCTCGCTGTTCGCGATCGAGCTGAAGCCCGTGGCGATGAAGGCTGTCGGCGCCATGCTGGACGGCCTGACCCTGTTCGGCATGGGCGCGTCCTGGGGCGGCTATGAGAGCCTCGCCCTGCCCTTCGACTGCAAGCCCTATCGCACGGCGACGACGCCAAACTTCGCGGGGCCGACGATCCGCCTGCATATCGGGCTCGAAGACATCGAGGATCTGAAGGCCGATCTCGACGCCGGCTTTGCCCGGCTGCGCGCGGCGAGCTGAGGGCCTGGCTCCGAGACCGTCGCTCTAGAGCATTTCCGCGTTTCTCCGAATCGCGGAAATGCTCTATCTCCTTGTATTATTGCATTTTCTTCACGAGAACCGGCGTCCGCTTCGCTCGAAAATGCTCTGGGTATCTGTCTCGTCAGCCCTTGGCGGCAGCCTTGCGCGCGGCGCGGTTGCGGAAGATCAGCATGAGATTGCGCACATAGATCACCACCGCCAGCGCCTGGCCCATGATGATGATGGGTTCGCGTTTGACGATGCCGTAAACCAGCGTCATCGCGCCGCCGGCCATCGAAAAATACCAGAAGGAGAGCGGCATCACGGAGTTGCCCTCGCGCTCGCTGGCGAGCCATTGCACCAGGAAACGCGCCGTGAAGAGCAATTGCGCGATGATGCCGAAAGCGAGCCAGAAGTCGAACTTCAGCACGAAGACGTCGTAGATATAGTCGGATACGGCATGGCCGATCGAGATGATCATGATTGCGTGTCCGGCACGATCTGAGGAATGCGCTTGCGCCGGCGGATCAACCACCAGACGCCGGTGAGGTCGAGGATGCCGACCCAAAGCCGGTCGAAGAAACCGTAATTCGAGACGCCGGTGAGCCGGGGCCGGTCGCGGACCTCGACATGCACGATGCCATAGCCCTCACGCGCCATCAGAGCCGGCATGAAGCGGTGCAGCGCGTCGAAATAGGGCAAGGCGAGATAGGCCTCGCGGCGGAAGCATTTCAGGCCGCAGCCGGTGTCGCGCGTGCCGTCCTTGAGGATGCGCCCGCGCACGCCGTTGGCGATGCGTGATTGCAGCTTCTTGAAACCAGTGTCCTTGCGCCCGACGCGCTGCCCCTGCACGAGCCCGGCCTGTAGACCTGCCTGCTGCAGCGCCTCCAGCATGCGCGGCAGGAAAGCCGGGTCGTTCTGGCCATCGCCATCGAGCGTCGCCACAATGGCCGAGCGGGCATGGCGTACGCCGCTGCGCACGGCCGCGCTCTGACCGCAGGACTGGGCGTGAGTGACGACGCGCAGCCAGGGCCGGCTCACTATCAGCTCCGCCAGCGCCTGCGCGGTGCCATCGCTCGAGCCGTCATTGACGAAGATCACCTCGAAACCACCGATCGTGGCGCAGGCTGTCTCGATGTCGGCCAGCAAGGGGCCGACATTGCCGACCTCGTTGCGAACGGGGACGACGACGCTGAGAATCGGCGGTGGAACTGCGGGGCTGTCGGTCAACGGAACATCATCCGGGAAAACGGCGCGCAACCTGCGTCAAGCGAGGCTGCGGGGCAAGGAACATTCATCTGGCTCACGGGCGCACGAACACCGCGATCTCGAGCCTGCGGCCGCCATTGAGATTGAAACCGTTCAGCGTGGTCAGCAGCCGCGGCGCTAGGCCGGCCTGGGAGATCGCCGTCTGGAACTCAGGCGCGAAGCGCTTCTCGACGAAGGCGATGCGGCAGCCGGGCTGGCTCAGGAAGGAGGCCGCCGCCGCGCCATCGGGCGCCATGGCGAGATCGGTTCCGGTCAGGAAGACCAGGCTCGGCTCGCGGTAGCCCGCCGTGATGACTTTGGGATCGGTGCAGCCGGCCGTGGCGACGGCCTCGGCCAGGCGCGGCGACAATTTCAGCGAACGCAGGCTCTCGACCGCGAAACCATAGACGCCGGCGCCGAGCAGCAGGCTCGCCAGCACGCAGCGCCAAAGTGCGCCTTCGAGATCACCGCGCCGGAAAGCCGCGACCACGCGCCAGGCGACGAGCAGCATCAAGGCAAGCAGCGGCAGCGCCAGATAGGGCAAGGTCTGGTCGAGCGTCCAGTTGCCGTAGAGGATCACCCCGACCAGCGCGAGCGGGACCAGGAAGACCAGCGCGGCGGTCGCCACAGCACCGCGCCGGAAGCGGTCGATGCCGCCATTGACGAGCGCCAGCAGCAGCAGAGCTGTGATGGCCGGATAGAGCGGCAGGACATAATGCGGCAGCTTGGTCGGCACCGCCTCGAAGACGATCCAGGACGGGATGATCCAGGCCAGCAGGAACAAGATCTGCGGTTCGCGCCGGCGCACCCAGGCGAAGGGGATCGCCATCGCCGCGAATGCCGCCGCCGGCCAATAGGTGCCGAAGAAGATCAGCAGGTAGAGCCCAGGCGGCCCCCAATGCTTCTCCTGGCCCTCGGAGACCTTGCCGAGCATGTCCTGGCCGACGCTCTCAGCGAAGAAGGAGCCGCCCGTCTTCATCATAATGGCAATGAACCAGGGCAGCACGACAATGAGGCAGAGCAGCAGGCCCGGCCCGAAGCGCAGCGGCTTCAGCCAGCGAACGCCGCGTTCGCTCACACAAAGCACGATCATGGCGAGGCCCCAGACCATCGGCACGATCGGCCCCTTGATCAGCAAGGCGATCGCGGTGGCGCCCCAGAAGATGAGCCAGTTCCAGCGACTTGGCACGAAGGCGAGCGAGCGTGTCCAGTCGAGCCAGGTTCGCGCCAGCGCCCCCATGGTCGCGACCGCGCAGGCGGCCAGCACGGCATCGGTCTTGGCGATGCGCGCCTCGACGCCCAGCAGCACGCAAGCAGCCATCAAAGCGCCGCCGAGCAGCGCCAATGGCGGGCTGACGAAGGCGAGCAGTGCCCAATAGGTCAGGAGCACCGCCGCCACGGCGCCGACCAGCGAGGGCACGCGATAAAGCCAGATCTGGGTCCGAGCCTGGGGCACGCCCAGCGCCTCTCCGGCCGAGACCGCTGCGCTCTGCAGCCAGTAGATGCCGACGGGCTTCTTGTGGCGCGCCTCGGCCTGGAAGCGGATGTCGACGAAATCGCCGCTCTCCAGCATCTGCTTGGAGGCTTGTGCGAAGCGCGGTTCGTCGCGGTCGAGCGGCTGGAGCGTGCTGAAGCCCGGCAGGAAGGCGGCGAGTGCCAGCAGGAACAGCAGGGCACAGGCGCGCAGATGGCTCGCTGAAGCAAAGCTCGTGATGCGATCGATCGCAGGGGTCAGCGAAACCATGGTGATCCTTGCGACCGAGGTCGCGCTCGTGACGTGCCGGTGTGCCAGCCCCTCATTCCGAGCGAAAGCCCGTAGCGGAGCCGTGCCGGGATGGCGAGCCTTTCGGGCGCGATCAAGGCGGAGCCATGCCCCGAAAGCCATGACCGGCGCGGTTTACGCCGCCTGTCGCGGCGCTGCAAGCGTTGGCCACGGACACAAGGCCCGGCTCAGGCGCGCTTCAGGAACTCGGTCTTGAGCACGAGGCCCTTCACCTTCTCGGCATTGCACTCGATCTCGCCCGGATCATCCGTCAGGCGGATGTTCTTGACCAGCGTGCCGCGCTTCAGCGTGACGGAGGTTCCCTTGACCTTGAGATCCTTGATCAAGGTGACGGAATCGCCATCCTTCAGCACCGTGCCGTTGCTGTCCTTGACGTCGCTCATGGAATGTCCCGAAACCTGACACCTTGGCGCACTGAAGGCGCAGCGCTCTCGCGCAAGACGGATGAAGTGGCGAGCCCGGCTGGATTCGAACCAGCGACCAGCAGCTTAGAAGGCTGCTGCTCTATCCATCTGAGCTACGGGCCCGTGGGCTTAGGCGCAAGCGCCCTCGCCTATCTGGAAAGCTCGCGCGCCACGTTAAAGACGCGGCGCGTGTTGATTAGTGCGTCCACTGCCCGACGCGGCTGAACTTGAAATTATCGGCATAGGCCATCGAGCGGCGCTTGGCCTCATGGGGCTGCTCGACCCGGTAGGCGATGCCGTTGCGCGTGGCGTAGGCGACGGCTTCCGCCTCGGTATCGAACCAGAGCTTGAGCTGGCTCTTCATGTCGCCCGACGAGGTCCAGCCCATCAGCGGCTCGATTTCGCGCGGACGCTCCGGCTCATATTCCAGCAGCCAGCGATCGGTCTTGGCGGTGCCGGACTGCATCGCAGTGCGGGCGGGGCGGTAAATGCGTGCGGTCATGGTCTCGCTCGGCCGTCACCAGAATTGCCCAGGCCCGCCTGTGGCGAACCGTTTCGAAACGAGGAGGCTGGTCGGGGCACCAGGATTCGAACCTGGGACCCTCTGCTCCCAAAGCAGATGCGCTACCGGGCTGCGCTATACCCCGACTGAGCCATTCCTCGCGTCGCGGTTGGCTATCACGGCGCGGGCTTGCGCCGCAAGCGAAAGCCAAGAGTCAAAAACCAAGAATCGAAGGCCAAGAATCGAAAACCCAGAATCGAAAGCCTCGAATCAAGCGATGATCACATCAGCGCGCAAACCGCTCAGCGCTTGAACAAGACGTGCTCGACTTTGTCGCCGGGCTTGATGCCGAGCTTCTCGGCGACGCCGCCATTGATCTCCAGCACCGAGAGCACCGGCTCGCCCGAGGGAATCGTGCGGGTCGAGAGCGGCTCGGTGCGCTCCGCGATGCGCGAGATCGTGCCGTTGGCGCGGATGAAGAGCATGTCGAGCGGGATATAGGTGTTCTGCATCCACATCGCGACCGGCTCGGTGCGGGCGAAATCGAACAGCATGCCGCGATCCTCGGGCATATAGTTGCGATACATCAACCCCTTGGCGCGCTGGTCGGGCGTGCGCATGACCTCGACCTGGAAGACATGGCGGGTGCCGCCGCTGACGATGACGAGCTGCTCGAGCCCGGCGGCTGGGGCCGCGGCCTGCGCCAGAGCGGGAGACGGCCCGAACGCCAGGGCGCCCCAGGCAAGGCAAACGGTAATGAAAGACAAGGCGGCCCGCATGGCTTAGTGCTCCCCGGCTGCGGCAAACGACGCCCTCTCTCGACCCAGGAGATGGCGAATTTCCGACAGATACCGGCGATCGCCCGGAATTGGTCAAGTATTTCGTCACGCACAGCCTGTCGCCCCGCTTCCCTTCGTCGCGGCGTTGCGGCAGGGTCGCGCACCCAAACGGGAGAGTTCCATGATCGCTTTGCCCCTCCAACGGCTGACGAGCTACCGCCGTGCGGCTCTCGCCGCCGTCCTCATCGCGCTCGCGCAGCAGCCGGCCTGGGCCGCCGATTTCCAGATCGACGGGCTGAAGCTCGATTTCGGCGCCGTGGTGATCGCGGTGCCCAAGATCGACGTGAAGGGCTCGGCGCTGGAGCGCGAGGCCTTCGTCTCCCTGTTCAATGGCAGTACCGGCGAAAGCGCCGTCTCCCGGATGAGCAAGCTCAACGCCGCCGAAATCAGCGCGCCGGAGCTGACCATCGAGCAGTCCATCGGCCCGCAAAAGCAGGTCACGCGCTATCGCGATGTCCGCTTTTCCGATGTGAAGGACGGCAAGATCGCTCGCGGCACCGCAGCGAGCGGCACGATTACGGCGACGCTTCCCACCAGCGGACGCCCCGCGACGCCGCCGTCCGCTGGCGGCGCGCTCGGCGACGCGGCCAAGGCCATAGCCGGCGGCGCAAGCGCCGGCCCGACGTCCATCAGCGGCCAGTTGCTTCGCACCAGCTTCGAGGCGCTCGACCTGAAGCACATGGCGCGCGTGCTGACCGAGAAGGCGCAACCGGGCGTCACTGAAGCGATGCTGCCGGTATTCGGCCGCTTCGAGCAGGACGGCTACACGCTCGACATGGGCGCTGCCGGCAAGATGTCGCTCGGCAAGACGACGGGGCGCGGTTTTGCCGCCAGGGTCGGTGACGAGCCGCTCGGCGAGGTAATCACGCGGCTCATGGCCATGTCGGAGGCTCAGGCAAAAGCCGCCAAGGAACCCGGAGCCAAGCCGCCCTCGCTGAAGAGCGAGGAAGACCGGCGCATGGGCTTGTCGCTGCTCTCGCTCTACGACAATTTCTCCTATGGCAGCGGCGAGGCGCGCGACATGGCGATGACCATCGTCACGCCGGCGACGCCCAGCGCCAAATCCGAAACCGTCGATATGAAAATCGCGCGGATCGCCTTCGGCGAGGACGCGCCGGCCAAATCGGGTTTTGCCGTCGAGGGCCTGCAATTCGCCGCCGGCGGCGCCAAGGGCCAGATCGATTCGCTGAGCCATTCCGGCTTCGCGATCGGCTCCGTCCTCAGCGAATTGAAGGCGCTGCTCGCCAAGCCCGATGCCGAGTTCGACACGATCGATTTCCGCAAGTTCATCCCGACGATCGGGACGCTGCGCCTGGACGGGCTTTCGGTCGATGTGCCGCAACCGGGCAAGCCCGGGCAGCCCGCCTCGGCGCCCTTGAAGGTCGGGTTGAAGACCTTCGAGCTGAAGGCCGGCGAACAGCTCAACGGCGTTCCCACCAGCCTGGGCCTGACGATCGACAACCTGCTGGCCCCGGTCACGGAAGCCAGCGGCAATCCGGCCGCGCGCGACCTGATCGCCATGGGCTACCGCATGCTCGACGTCTCGGCCAAGATCGACCTCGCTTGGGAGGCGGCGCGCAACGAGCTCGCCATCCGCGCGATCTCGCTCGGCGGCGCCGGCATGGGCAAGCTCGAGGCCAAGGGCACGTTGGGCAATGTCACCAAGGATCTGTTCTCGAGCGATCTCGCCTTGGCTCAGGTCGCGGCGCTGGGCGCGACCGCGCGCCTGGTCGAGGCGAAGCTGCAGAATCAAGGCCTGTTCGAGAAGCTGCTCGACAATGAGGCGCGCAAGGCCAAGCGCAAGCCCGAGGATCTGCGCCGCGAATACGCCATGATGGCGAGCCTCGGCCTTGCCGCCATCCTGGGCCCGTCCGACGCCGCCAAGACGCTGACGGCGGCGGTCTCGCGCTTCGTCGCCAAGCCCGGGACGCTTACCGTCCAGGCCAGCGCGAAGTCCGGCAGCGGGCTCGGCCTCGCCGATGTGATCACGCTCACGGATCCGACCGAGATCTTCGACAAGATCGATCTCAAAGCCAATGCCGAGTGAACAAGAGCGTTTTCAAGCGAAGCGGACACCGATTCGCGTGAAGACAACGCGTTCAAACAAGGACCTGGAGCAATTGAACGATCCAATTGGATCGAAAACCGCTCCAGGCGGCATTCTGCCGCCGGAAGACGAGGATTGGCGGCCAGGCCCGCTCGCGGCCTGGTGGGCGGGGCTGGCCCCGGCGCTGCGCGGCGCCCTACGACGCTACGTCAACCCCGACAACCAGACGCGGCAGCATCTGGCGCGGCTGATCGCCCGGCGGCCCAGCCAGATCGCCGTCGGAGCCTATACCTATGGCCGGCCGAAGCTGCGCTTTCCCGAGAGCGGCGTTCGCCTGCGCATCGGCCGCTACGGCTCGATTGCCGATGGCGTCGAAATCATGCTCGGCGGCAATCACCGGCTCGATTGGGCGACGACCTACCCTTTCCCGGCCCTGCCACGGCTCTGGCCGGAAGCAGCCGGAATCACCGGCAGCGACACCTCGCGCGGCGACGTTATCATCGGGCACGATGTCTGGCTCGGCTCGCAATGCATGGTGATGTCGGGCGTCACGATCGGCCATGGCGCGGTGGTGGCGGCGCGCGCCGTGGTGACGCGCGACGTGCCGGCCTATGCCATCGTCGCCGGCAATCCGGCGCGGGTGGTCAGGATGCGCTTCGAGGCTGAGCAGATCGCGGCGCTCTTGGCGACGCGCTGGTGGGAGCTGCCCCGCGACCAGGTCGCCGACCTGCTACCGCTCCTGATGTCAGGGCAGGTCGAAGACCTCGTGGCCGAGATCAACCGCAGAGCAGGCGGCGCTTGAGCCCGAGCGCCGGGCTCTCGACGAAGTACCAGCTCGCCGCAGCCAGGAGCAGGGTCAGCAACAAAGAAGGCGCGAGCAAAGTCAGCGCGCCGGCCGCGGGAAACAGCGCATAGAAGACCTGCTGCACGGGCCAGCCATAGAGATAGACACCATAGGAGAAATCGGCCTCGGGAGTGCTGCGCCAAGCTGTCAGGGCCGGTGCCAGAGCCAGCACAATCACGCCCCAGGCCGTGACCGAGAACAGTGCGGCCTTGTAGAGCGGCGTCCTCGCCAGCAGCGCGACGAGGATGGCAAGACCGCAAAGCCCCCACACGGATAGCGGCACGCGCTCGCGCCAGAGATAGATCACGCCCCCGGTCACGAAGATCAGCGGCAAGCGCAGCCCGGTCTCCACACCCTTGGCGCCATTGGGGGCGATGATCTCGCGCAGGATGACGGCCGCCAGCAGCAGGGCCCAGAGGCAAAGCACCCATCTGCGCCGACACAACAATCCCACCAAGCCCGCGACAAGGACGCCGAGATAGCAGAGGCATTCATATTTCAGGGTCCAGACCGTCCCCATCGGAAAGGACAGCGGGTTCTGGTCGAAGACGCCTGGTAGCGCTGCCACGCTCTTGAAGGTGGTCAGCGTGCCCCAGATGAAACGCCAGAGCCGTCCATCCGCGAAATAGGACGCCCAATCGAGGCGGGTCATCATGCTTCCGATGACGAGTGAAACGAACAGGGTGGTCGCGACCAGGCCCGGCACGATCCTGAGCAGGCGAGCCAGCCCATAATCGCGCCAGCCGCGCTGCTCATAGCTCATCGTCACCAGGAAGCCCGAAATGGCGAAGAAGCCGTTGACCGCATGCTCGCCGAGCGTGAAGCCGGTGGCGTGCATGAGCGGCTCGTTATTGAGATCGCCCGTCACCACGCTGAAAGCGTGCGAGACCACCACTGCGAGCGCCAGGACGAGGCGCAGAATCCCGAAATTATTCGAGCCGCATGCCATCCCGTCGCCAACGCAACGAAAACGCGCGGACATCATGGCCTTGCCTCCAACCCTTGCCGCACGAGCGCGCTCGCTCCGCGTAGCCAGGCCAGCGCGCCAGCGACGGAACCGGCATGGGCGAACATCTTGTCTCGATTCAAGATCACCCCGTAGCCAATTGTTTTAAAGCCGTTTTCGATGATCTTGAGCAACCCTGGAACCTGCAGGCCGTATTTGCTGGCGACATAGCGTTCCGACCAGGCGAGGTGCCAGCGGGCCGTGAGGCGGCGCTGCGGCGAGGGTGCGCTGGAGCGGCCCCGACCATGCCGGGCTTCCGCCGCATCGACATGGACAAGGCTATGGCCAGCATCGCGCATCCGCCTGCAGAGGTCGTCATCCTCATAGAACAGGAAGATCGCCGGATCGAAGCCACCCAACGCCAGGAAGGCGTCACGGCGAATCAGGAGACAGGCGCCCGAAAGGAAGGGCAGACAGGCATCCCCCTCCGGGATCACGGCCTCACCTGGATGGTTGAAGTGCGGCGGCGACAGCAGCGAGCGGGGCTGTAGGAAGACCCGGCCGGAGGGTTCGACGATGCGCGGCGCGAGCATGCCGGCATCGGGATAGCGCTCCGCTGCCGCCAGTAGCGCCGCCACCGCGCCGCGCTGCAGTTCGAGATCGGGATTGACGATCAGCACATAAGGCGTCTCGGCCGCGTTCACACCGCGATTATTGGCGCGGCCATAGCCTTCGTTCAAGGCGTTGGCGAGCACCCGGGCGCCTTGCGCTTCCGCGATGGCGCGTGTCTCGTCCTGGCTGGCATTGTCGACCACGATCGCCGGCACGCCCTCGCTCGCCAGCGCCGTCAGGCAGGCAGGCAAAACATGGGCGCTGTCATAGGCGACCACGATGGCTGTGACGGCGTCTGCGAAAGCCTGCAACATGATGGCTGTTTGGCCGCAAGGCACGGCCGCAGGCAAGCGAAAATCAGCGCCGGGCCAGGAGCGCCAGCTCGCGCTGCACAGCAAGACGCTCCATCGCCTCGCAGCGGCGCGGTGCCTTGTAGGATTTCACCGCAAGGCTCGCCGAGGTCGAGAGGAAGCGCTGACGGTCTTCGCGCGCGACGCGCGCCAGCACGCCCTGGCGGTCCACCTTGAGCCCGCAATCATAGCCGCGCGAGACCTGGGCCGCCGCGTATTCGGGCGTTCCGGGCAAGGCAGCGATGGTGCTGGTGCAGGCGGTCAGAGCGAGCAGGGACAGCCCAGCAAGGCAGGGCTTGGCGCGGCATAACTTGGCGAAAGACATCGGGCAGCCGTCGATCAGAGCGCGTCGAAGCGCCCGGCCCGGATCCGCGCCATCCGCTCCTTGAGCGCGGCGCGTTCCTCGGGCGTGCAGGCCTGCGGACGGATGTCCTGGTTGATCGTCTCCGCCTCGGAGACGGTGACATAGGCCGAGCGCGCACTGGCAATCTGGTCTGGCGTCGCGCCGCGCTCACGCTCGGAGGCGATGAAACGCTCCAGCGTGCTGGCGCGCGGGCTTCCCGCCCGGCAGGCGATCGAGCGCGAGACGAGGCTGGCCAATTCCGCACCCCTCCCCGCGCCCGGATTGGCCGAACCCTGGACGCAAGCCCCCAGCGGCAGCGCAAGCAGACAGGCGAGCGCCAGCGGGCGCGCGACGACAGAGGCGGGCATCGTGGATCAACCGTTCTTTTCGGTGAGGTTCACGCGCAGATGCGCCTCGCGCAGCTGCTTGGGCGAGGCCTCGGACGGTGCACCCATCAGCAGATCGACAGCCTGCTGGTTCATCGGGAACAGCGCGACCTCGCGCAGATTCGTCGCGCCGGCCAAAAGCATGATGATGCGGTCGATGCCCGCCGCCATGCCGCCATGGGGCGGCGCGCCGTATTGGAAGGCGCGGTACATGCCGCCAAAACGCTCGATCACCGTCTCCTCGCCATAACCCGCGATCTCGAAGGCCTTCACCATCGCCTCGGGGCGATGGTTGCGGATGCCGCCCGAGGCCAGCTCATAGCCGTTGCAGGCGATGTCGTACTGGAAGGCCTTGATCGCCAGTGGATCGTCGTTCTCTAGGGATTCCAGCCCCCCTGGGGCATCGAGAACGGGTTGTGCGAGAAATCGACCTTCTTGTCGTCCTCGTTGTACTCGTACATCGGGAAATCGACGATCCAGGCGAAGGCAAACGCGTTCTCGTCGATCAGGCCGAGTTCGGATCCGACCTTGTTGCGGGCATTGCCTGCGAATTTGTAGAACTTGTCGGGGTTGCCGGCGGCGAAGAAGGCCGCGTCGCCATCCTTCAGGCCGAGCGCGACGCGGATCGCCTCGACCCGCTCGGGGCCGATGTTGTTGGCGATCGGGCCCGCGCCCGCGCCTTCACGCCACATGATATAGCCGAGGCCCGGCTGCCCTTCCCCTTGCGCCCAGGAGTTCATCCGGTCGCAGAAGGCCCTGGAGCCACCCGCGGGAGCGGGAATCGCCCAGACCTGGTTCTTCTCATCCTCGAGGATGCGCGCGAAGACCTTGAAGGCCGAGCCGCGGAAATGCGCGGAGACATCCTGCATCACGAGCGGGTTGCGCAAATCCGGCTTGTCGGAGCCATATTTGCTGATCGCTTCGGCGTAAGGAATGCGCGGCCAGTTCTTCGTCACCGACTTGCCGCCGCCGAACTCCTCGAAGACGCCGGCGATCACCGGCTCCATCGTGGCGAAGACGTCGTCCTGCTCGACGAAGCTCATCTCGACATCGAGCTGGTAGAACTCGCCCGGCAGACGGTCGGCGCGCGGGTCCTCGTCGCGGAAGCAGGGCGCGATCTGGAAATAACGGTCGAAGCCCGCCATCATCAGGAGCTGCTTGTACTGCTGCGGCGCCTGCGGCAGCGCGTAGAATTTACCGGGGTGCAGCCGGCTCGGCACCAGGAAGTCGCGCGCGCCCTCGGGCGAGGACGCCGTCAGGATCGGCGTCTGGAACTCGGAGAAGCCGGAGGTCTTCATCCGGTTGCGCAGCGAGTCGATCACCTTCGTCCGCAACATGATGTTGTTGTGGAGCTTTTCGCGGCGCAGATCGAGGAAGCGGTACTTCAGCCGGGTATCCTCGGGATATTCGAGATCGCCGAAGACCGGCAACGGCAATTCGCCGGAAGCGCCGAGAACCTCGATGCCTGTCGCGAAGACCTCGACGGCGCCGGTTGCAAGATTGGCGTTCTCGGTGCCCGTGAAGCGCGCCTTGACCTTGCCGTCGATGCGGACGACCCATTCCGAGCGCACCGCAGCAGCGTCGGCGAAGGCCGGCGAATCCGGATCGATGACCACCTGGGTCATGCCGTAATGGTCACGCAGATCGATGAACAGCACGCCGCCATGGTCGCGGATGCGGTGGCACCAGCCGGAGAGGCGGACCTGAGCTCCGATGTCGCTCTCGCGAAGGGCGCCGCAGGTGTGGGAACGGTAACGATGCAAGGTCACGGTACTGGTCTCTTCGGAGGTCAAGGCCGTCCGCCACAGGCGCGCGCACGGTTTCGGGGGTAAGCACACGCCGCGACGCGGATTGTCAAGAACGCCCGCGACATGGCGATACTCTGTCTGCTATGAGCCGACCTCATGAGCCTCATCACAACCACCCAGGATCTGGCCGACGCCTGCGCGCGCCTGGCTACGCATCCCTTCGTCACGGTCGACACCGAGTTCCTGCGGGAGACGACCTATTACCCCAAGCTCTGCCTGGTCCAGCTCGCCTCGCCAGACGAGGCCGTGCTGGTCGACCCACTCGCGCCCGGCATCGATCTCGCGCCCTTCCTGGCGCTGATGACTGACGAGGCCGTGGTCAAGGTCTTCCATGCGGCGCGGCAGGATCTCGAGATCGTCTGGATCATCGGCAAGCTGATCCCCAAGCCGCTCTTCGACACGCAGGTCGCCGCCATGGTCTGCGGCTATGGCGACTCGGTCGGCTACGAGCAGCTCGCCAATGACCTCGCCAAGGCGCGGATCGACAAATCCTCGCGCTTCACCGACTGGTCGCGCCGCCCGCTCAGCGACGCGCAACTGGTCTATGCGGAATCCGACGTCACCCATCTGCGCGACATCTATCTCGCGCTCGACGCCGACATCAAAGCCAGCGGCCGCGAGAGTTGGGTCGCCGAGGAAATGGCGGTGCTGAATTCGCCCGGCACTTACGAGGTCAAGCCGGAGAACGCCTGGCAGCGCCTGAAGGGCCGAATCCGCAAACCCAAGGAGCTGGCGCTGCTGATGGAGCTCGCCGCCTGGCGCGAGCGCGAGGCGCAGAGCCGCGACGTGCCGCGCCAGCGCGTGCTCAAGGACGATGCGCTGATGGACATCGTGCAGCGCGCGCCCGTCTCGGTCGAGGCGCTGGCGGAGCTGCGCTCGGTGCCCAACGGCTTCGAGCGCTCGCGCGCCGGTGGCGAGGTGCTGGCGGCGGTCGCGCGCGGACTTGCGCTCGATCCCAAGACCTTGCCCCGGCTGGAGCGGGAGCGTGGCCGCGCCACGAACGGCGCCGTGCTCGATCTGCTCAAGGTACTGCTCAAGGCGGTCGCGGATGCCGAGCGCGTGGCGCCGAAGATCATCGCCTCCTCCGACGATCTGGAAGCCATCTCCTTCGACGATGAGGCCGACGTGCCGGCGCTGAAGGGCTGGCGGCGCGAGGTCTTCGGCGAGAAGGCAATCGCGCTCAAGAACGGCAATCTGGGCCTCAGGATCGTGCGCGGCCGGGTTTCCGTCGCTTAGTGACCCATTTACTCCAGCCCTCATCCTGAGGAGCCGCGAAGCGGCGTCTCGAAGGATGCTCCAGATGGTTCGGGAGCCTCCTGGAGCATCCTTCGAAACGCGGGCTACGCCCGCTCCTCAGGATGAGGGCTCGGAAGGGTGTCCAAACAGCCTCTTGGATCCCTGTGATCCGAACCTGGAACACCGCGTCAGCCGAGGCTGATCTCGTATTCGCGGCCGAGCAGCTTGGCGAGTTGCTTCAATCGGCCCGTCACGCGCTCGCTCGACAAGGCATGGAGTTCGCCGGAGAGGCGCAGGACGAGCCGGCTGTCGATACAGGCCAGCGTCGCGCGCGGCAGGATGCCAGGCATCCCGGCCGAGAGCAGATAGGCGACGCGGAAGGCGCTGGCGAGAAGCTGCGAGCGCTCCAGCAGGCGCGGCGTCAGCAACTGCCTCAAGCCGGCGGCAGCGGGAGAATCGCTCTTTGCGCCGGCATAGCGATGGAAAACCGTCAGGGCCAGGAAAGCACGGCCCGGGTGATCGACGCCGCTGAAAGCAGCATGCGCGATCACGTTGAGGCTCTGCTCGCCGCGATAATCGGGATGGGCGCGCCAGCCGATATCGGAGAGCAGGCAGGCCGCGTCCTGCAGGCGGCCGCCGGCAGGGTCGTTCGGCAAGCCCGCGCTGGCAACGAGGCGCCGCACCCACTCGATCAGATCGGCGGCATGGCGCGGTTCGCGGGCGCGCAGCTGGTTGTAGTCCTGGGCGCCGCGCAGCAGCGGATCGACCCGGCGCTCATCCTCCGGGAGCATGTCGTATAGCAGGCCCTCGCGCACACCGCTCGCCGAGATCACCACCGCGCGCGGACGGCCGCGCTTGATCAGCAGGTCGAGCACCAGCGCGCCATAGGCCAGGAGCGGCCGGCGCGCGGAGGAGACAGCGTCGATCGCTTCCAGGACAGAAGCGTCGGCGCGCTCGACCAGCCGGGCGAAATCGGCAACGTCCCGGGCCGGCACGGTGTAGCCATGCATGACACTGAGCGGGTAGCCGGACTGGCGCTGATGCAGGGTCGCGAGCGCCCGCCAGGTACCACCGACGGCGAAAAAGTCCTTGCCGCGCATCGCTGCCAATTGCGGGTGATGGTCGAGCTGTTCGCGAACGATCTTCTCGGCCAGCTTGATCTGGCCCTTCGCCTGGTCCATCAGCGCGAGGCCACCAATCGGCAGGCTGATGCCCGGTCCGACGCGATCGCCGTCGACCCCGACAAGCTCCAGCGAGCCGCCACCGAGATCGCCGGCGACGCCATGCGGCTCGGAAAAGCCGGAAATCACGCCAAGCCCCGAGAGATAGGCCTCGCGACTGCCGGAGATCAGTTCGATCGGCTGGCCGATCGCCTGCTCCGCCCTGGCGAGGAAGGCCGGACCATTGGCGGCTTCGCGCGCGGCGGCGGTCGCGATGACGCGGATCTCGCCGACCTGCATCGCCTCACAGAGAACGCGGAAGCGCAGCAGCGCCTCGAGCGCGCGATCCATCGCGTCCGTGGCGAGCCGGCCGGTGGTGGCGACCTGCCGGCCGAGCCCCGCCATCTCCTTCTCGTTGAAGACCTGGGCGGGCGAGCGCGCCAGCATCTCATAGACGACGAGGCGGACCGAATTCGAACCGATGTCGATGATGGCGATCGTCTCGCCAAGGCTCAACCGCCCCGCAACGAAGCCCATGCCGGTCATCTCAGCTTTTCTTGGCCGCCCGCTTGGGGAGGCTTCTGGGGCTGGAGTTGGAGAGGGATTTTCCACGTCCGGACAGGCTCGGATTCGTCATGAAATATTTATGGGCGTTGAACGACTCGTCGCCCGGGGCCGGGACAATGCGTTGCGAACCGCCATCGGGCAAGATCGTCCAGCTCTGTTCATTGTCGAGGAAATTGGCCTGCATGATCTGCTCGAGCAGTTGCTGGTGGACCGTCGCGTTCAGAATCGGGGTCAGCGCCTCGACGCGACGGTCGAGATTGCGCGGCATCAGATCGGCCGAGGAGATGTAGAGCTTGGCCTTGGCCGAAGGCAGGCCGTGGCCTGCCCCGAAAGCGTAGATCCGGGTGTGCTCCAGGAAGCGGCCGACGATCGACTTGACGCGGATGTTCTCGGAGAGGCCGGGAATGCCGGGCCTCAGGCAGCAGATGCCGCGTACGACGAAGTCGATCTCGACCCCCGCCTGGCTGGCATCGTAGAGCGCGTCGATGATCTCGGGATCGACCAGCGAATTGCACTTACCCCAGATCGCGCCCTTGCGGCCGGCCTTCACATGCGCGACCTCCTCGGCGATGTCGGAGAGCAGGCGCTGCTTCAGCCCCACCGGCGACACCGACATCTTCTCCAGCTCGGCCGGCTCGGCATAGCCGGTGATGAAGTTGAAGATGCGCGCGACATCCTGCGACATCACCGGGTCGGCGGTGAAGAAGGATACGTCGGTGTAGATGCGCGCCGTGATCGGGTGGTAGTTGCCGGTCGCGATATGGCAATAGGTCACGAGCTGGCCGGCCTCGCGGCGCACCACCATCGACAGCTTGGCGTGGGTCTTGAGCTCGATGAAGCCGTAAACGACCTGGACGCCGGCGCGCTCCAGATCCTTGGCCCAACGGATATTGGCCTCCTCATCGAAGCGCGCCTTGAGCTCGACCAGGGCGGTCACCGACTTGCCGGCCTCCGCCGCTTCGGCCAGAGCATGCACGATCGGCGAGTTCGACGAGGTGCGATAGAGCGTCTGCTTGATCGCGACGACGCTGGGATCGCGTGCCGCCTGCTGCAGGAACTGAACGACGACGTCGAAGCTCTCATAGGGGTGGTGGACGATCAGGTCCTTCTGGCGGATCGCGGCGAAGCAGTCGCCGGCATGCTCGCGGATGCGCTCGGGGAAGCGGGCATTGTAGGGCTTGAACTTGAGGTCGGGGCGGTCGACGCCGACGAGCTGCGAGAGCTCGTTGAGGCCGATCATGCCGGCGACATCGACGATCTCGTCGGCGTCGACCTTGAGCTCGCGCACGATCAGCTTGCGCAGATGCGCCGGCATGCCGGTCGAGACCTCGAGCCGGATGACGACGCCGCGCCGACGCAGCTTCAGCATCGTCTCGAAGACGCGCACCAGATCCTCGGCCTCTTCCTCGATGTCGAGATCGGTGTCGCGGATGACGCGGAACGAGCCGGTGCCCTTGACGTCATAGCCCGGGAAGAGCTTGCCGATGAAGAGCGAGACCGCGTCCTCCAGCGTGATGAAGCGATGCAGGCCTTCGCGCCCCAGATCCGGCAATTCGATGAAGCGGTCCATCTTGATCGGCACGCGGATCAGCGCGTCGAGCTGGCGCCCGTCGCTGATCCTCTCCAGCGCCAGCGCCAGCGTGAAGCCGAGATTGGGGATGAAGGGGAACGGATGCGCCGGGTCGATCGCCAGCGGCGTCAGCACCGGGAAGATGTAGTGGAGGAAGTAATCCTCCAGCCAGACCCGCTCCTGCTTGCCGACTTCGCTTGGGCCAAGCAGGTGAATCTTGTTCTCGTGCAGGTCGCGCTTCAACTCGATCCAGCGCGCCTGCTGGTCGTCCGTCAGAGCCGAGACCGCCTTGCCCAGTTCGGCAAGCTGCTCGGCCGGCGTCAGTCCGTCCTGGCTCTTCGTGACCACGCCGGCCTTGAGCTGTTCGCGCAGGCCCGAGACGCGGACCATGAAAAATTCATCGAGATTGGCGGCTGAGATCGAGAGGAAGCGCAGCTGCTCCAGCAGGGGGTGATTGCGGTTCGAGGCCTCTTCCATGACGCGGCGGTTGAACTGCAGCCAGGACAGCTCGCGGTTTATGAAGCGGGCGGGCAATTGCCGCAGCGGGGTATCGGCGCCGTAGGCGTCAATGGCGGGGATGTCGAGATCCATGATTTCTGCCGTTTGCGCGTTCATCTGCTTCGCTTTTGCCCCTGCCGCCGCGTGTCGCATCAATTTCGCCGCGTCAGTTCCGCCGCTTCGATCCCGTCCGCTCTTGAAGCCATCCTAGCGTGACGCTTCGATGACATTCGATCCCGGCCTTCATGTCCATCGCACCTGCCGGATCACAGTTCAGGACGCGGCCCGCTCCTTGACCAGCCCGTCCACGAACAGATCCAGCACTTTGGCCATGGTTCCGTCGATGTCCGCATCGGCGACCTGCCAACTCGGGAAATGGCCATCGACCAGCATGCGCGCGAGACCATACACCAACGCACGCGCCGCGATCTGGATCAGGTGCCGGTCGTTGCAACGCAGAAGCCCGCGTTGCGCCGCCTCCAGCAACAGGGCTTCGATCTGAGCCTGGATTTCGGCGTTCTCGCGGCCCAGCGACGGCGATCCGTCGAAATCGATCGAGCGCCGTGACGAGATGATTTCGAAATGGGTCGGATTGCGTCTGGCCCAATCGAGATAAGCCCGCCCGATAGCGCGTATGCGCAGCATCGGATCATCATCCACCTCCTGCGCCAGTGCCAGCGCGATTTCGGCCCTGAAGCGCCGCATCGCCTCCTCGGCCACCGCCGTCATCAGTGTCATCTTGTCCGGGAAGTGGCGGAACGGAGCTGCTGGTGAGACCCCGGCCAATCGCGCCGCCGCCCGGACACTCACCGCCGAGAGCCCCCCCTCCTCAGCCAGCTTGAGCGCCTGCTCGACGAGCTCCTCGCGCAAATTGCCGTGATGATAGGCCGAACCGCCCTCACCCGCCTCGCGGTCTCCGGTTCGAGTCGGTTTCACGGTGCTCATGGGTGGAAGCTAGTGCACGTTCCGGCACAGGAGGAAACCCGCCAGCGAAGGAGGAAACCCGTTCCGAAACTAGGAGAAGCGCCTTCGCATCACGATCATGTAATCATCGATTACATTTGTTGCCTAGAGCGAGCGCTGATGCAATCGTCGCTCGATAGCGGCGCACGCCCCTCACGAAACGGCATCGACATGACAACCGCGCGGAACGAGCCGAAGCCATCATATCCGGCAGGCCTGCTGGAAGGCTGGTCACTGCTTGGGCTGCTCGCATCAGGGCTCGTTTTGGGCGTGCTTGCCGCGTTTGCAACCTCGTCCAGCGGAAGCGACGGCATCCGGCTGGTCATCCGCATCACGGCGCGGACATCTCTGGTATTGTTCTGCCTCGCTTTCACGGCCTCGGCTCTGTTCCAGGCCTGTCCCGGCATCTGGACGCGCTGGCAAAGGCGGAACCGGCGCTATCTCGGACTGTCCTTCGCCCTGTCCCATGGCCTGCACGGACTTGCCATCATCGCCTTGGCCAGCACGGCCCCGGCCCTGTTCAAGCAGCTCAGCAACACCGGTACACTCATCTCAGGCGGCCTCGCCTATCTTTTCATCCTCGCCATGGCCGCAACATCGTTCGACAAAACCGCGGCCATGGTCGGCCCGCAAGCCTGGCGCTGGCTCCATCTGTGCGGGGCTTATTACATCTGGCTCAGCTTCATGGTAACCTTCGGCAAGCGCGCGGTCATGGACCCGTTCTACTGGCCTTTCATCACGGTTCTGATCGCGGCCCTGGCTCTCCGGCTTTGCTTGCGCAGGAAGCCGCTGAACGCCGCGACGGCGACGGCTGGATCATAATACCGCACTTGCGCGAGATGCCGCACTTGCGCGAGCCTTGCCGGTCCTGTTCTTGTCGCGCAGCGCCACCCATATAGCTTGCCATTCAGATCAGAGAAACGACTTGTCCCAGATCGAGACCCCTCACGACGATGGCGACATCGTCTATCCCGCCGCCATCCCCTTCGTGCTGGCGCATCTCGCCTGCCTGGGCGCGATCTGGAGCGGCGTGACCTGGACTTCGGTCTGGCTGGCGATCGGCCTGTACTGGCTGCGGATGTTTGCGGTCACGGGCGGCTATCACCGCTATTTCTCGCACCGAACCTACAAGACCAGCCGTTTCGGGCAGTTCCTGCTGGCGCTGCTGGCGCAGTCGACGGCGCAGAAGAGCGTGCTCTGGTGGGCCTCCAAGCACAGGCATCACCACCGCTACGCCGACACCGAGCATGACGTGCACTCGCCGGTGCTGACCTCCTTCGTCTATTCGCATCTCGGCTGGATCTTCGCCCGCGGCCATGACCGCTTCGATCCCTCGACGATCACGGATCTGACGAAGTTCCCGGAATTGCGCCTGCTGCATCGTTTCGAGATCGCGCCCGCCGTCGTGCTCGCCTTGATCTGCTTTGCGATCGATGGCTGGGCCGGGCTGTTCGTCGGCTTCTTCTGGTCGACGGTCTGCGTCTTCCACGCCACCTTCTGCATCAACTCCCTGGCGCATGTGCATGGCGACAAGGACTATGTCACCGGCGACGAGAGCCGCAACAATTGGTGGCTGGCGGTCATCACCATGGGCGAAGGCTGGCACAACAACCATCACGCCTATCAATACAGCGTGCGCCAGGGCTTTCGCTGGTGGCAGTGGGATCCGACCTATTACATTATCCTCGGACTCTCGAAGCTCAAGCTGGTCTGGGAACTGAGGGAGCCGCCGCAAGCGGTCGTCGAGCGCTCCCAGGCGCTACCGCCGCGTGTGATCGAGCGCTCGGCCGAGCGGCTCGCCGCCTCCGTGCCGTTGGAACGCGCCATCGCAGCCTTCTGGGAGGCCTATGCCGCGACGCCGAGCCTGTCAGATCTGCATCTGCCGACCATGACGCTGGCCGATCTGCGCTCGGCGCTGGCCGATCTGCAGCATCGCGCCGGAGATCGCCTGGTCGAAATGCAGCAGCAGGCGCATGAGGCGCTGGCGCAACTGCATCTGCCGGTCCTGCCGACGCGCGAGGAGCTGGCGGAGAAAGCGGCCGCCATGTTCGTCAAGACGCCCTCGCTCGATGCCATCGCGGCGCGCGCCCATGATCTGCTGACCGAGGCGATGCATGCCCGGCTGGTCTCGCAGCCATCGGCGGCCCCGCCGCGCGCCTGATCACTCGGCCGGGAACAGCGCAGCCAGCGCCTCGGCCGCGAGCGCGCGGGTGACGCGCCGGCCGCGTTCGAGCGAAAGCCGGTCGAGTGCATCGACCAGCGCGCGCGCTGCCGCGAAGGAGCGCTCCATCCTGAGCGCCAGCATCTCGATGATGCCGGCGTCGATGATGAGCTGCCGGTCGATGAAGAGCTTGACCAGCACCGCCCGCAACAGCGCGTCGTCGGGCGGTGCGATCGTCGCCTGTGGCGCCAGCCTCAGGCGCGACAGCAGATCGGGCACGCGCAGGCCCCAGAGGTCGGGCGCGCTGCGCGCGGTCAGCAGCAGGAAGCCGCCCTTCGCCTTCATCGCATTCATCAGGTGGAACAGCGCCGGCTCGTCGTCGACGCCCTGGTCGCAATCCTCGACCACGAGCGCGCCGCCGGAGATTAGATGCGGGACGCCGTCCTGCGTGACCTCGGCGACCGAAACCGTCCAGGCATGGGCCATCTTCGCCCAGATCGCGGCGAGATGGGTCTTGCCGGCGCCCTCGGGCCCGACGAGCCGCAGCCAGGATTCAGGCCAGTTCGGCCAGGCCTCGACCAGGCCATAGGCGGCCTCGTTGGAAGGACCGATCAGGAAATCCTCGATCCCGTGGCGGCTGTCGACCGGCAAGTCGAGCGCAAGCTGGCGGGGGCGGCTCGGCAGATCGGACATGGAGATCAGATATCCGCCCCGGTGCGCGCGCGGACCTTCGCGGCCTTGGTCGCGTCGCCGCCATGATAGATGTTGCTGGCGAGGTATTGCCTGAGCGCGAAGCGACAGAGCACGCCCATGACGGCCGCCAGCGGCACCGCCAGCAGCAGGCCGACGAAGCCGAACAGCGTGCCGAAGGCGAGAAGCGCGAACATCAGCCAGACCGGATGCACGCCGATCGAGCCACCGACGAATTTCGGCTGGAAGATGTTGCCTTCGAGGAACTGGCCCGCGGCGAAAACGGCGAGCGTCGCCAGCGGCCAGGTCCAGTCCGGCCAGAACTGGACGATGGCGACGCCGACCGCGAGCACGAGCCCCGTCAGCGAGCCGACATAAGGAATGAAGGAGAGGAAGCCGCTGATGATGCCGATCAACGCGCCGAAATTGACGCCGAGCAGGCTCAGACCCACCGCATAGAAGATACCGAGCAGCAGGCAGACCAGCGCCTGGCCGCGCAGGAAGCCGGCGATGGCGACGTCCATCTCGTTAAGCAGGCCGCGAATGGTATCGCGATGGTCGAGCGGCAGCCAGCCATCGACGGTCGCGATCATGCGGTCCCAATCGACGAGCAGGTAGAAGGCGATCACCGGCGTCAGCACCAGGAGCGAAAACACCCCGATGATGGCGGTGCCGCCGGTCCAGAGCGACTGAAGCACGCTGCCGACCCATTTGGTGCCCTCGCCGACGAGATTGCCGAGCGAACTCTGGGCCTCGGTGGCGAGCTTCGCGCCGCCAAGCCGCTCCAGCCAGGGTGCGCCGCGCTCCAGCACGAGCGCTTGAAGCTTCGCCGCGTCGGCGGGCAGACGCTGGACCAGCCCGGCCAGCTGCTGGCCGAGCAGCGGCGCGAGCAGCACCAGCGCCAGCACGAAGACCAGCAGGAAGACAAACAGGATGACGATCGTCGCCGCGAGCCGGCCCATCCCCATCCTTTCCAGCCGGTCGGCCAAGGGATCGAGCAGATAGGCCAGCGCCAGCGCCGCGACGAAGGGCAGCAGCACGTCGCGCAGCAGCACGAGCAGCAGCACGAACACGACGAGCGAGGCCAGCCAGAAGCCGATTTGACGTTGCAGGGTCATCGATCCAGGCCCCTAATGCGGGATGCGAAGAAGTGGAAACCGACCTTTCGCATGAATCCGGCTCTCACTTGTCGATCAGAAGCGGACACAAAGCTTTGTGGGTCGGTAATCATGCGCTGCACAAATGGGCGAAGCGGACGAAAGTTCCAAGAGCGCCCGAGATCACCGCCGCCCTTCCCGGCTGCCAGCAGCCTCACGCCGCCATGTGCCGCAGCCAGAAGGTGAGATAGGCGGTCATCGAGCCGAGCGTCAACAGCGCCACCAGAAGCTGGCCAAGCTGCATGGCTTGCCCCGGATCGACACCGAAGGCGCGCGAGCCCAGCACCAGCGCGGCGAAGGCGATCTGCGCGGCGGTATTGAGCTTGCTGACGATGAAGGGCGCGATCTCGACCGGCCGCTCCATCACCCAGGACAGGATCACGGCCGAGACGATCATGACGTCGCGCGACACCACCAGGATGACGAGCCAGGAGGGTATGGCCCCGACTATGGCCAGGGTGATGTAGATCGAGACGATCAGCGCCTTGTCGGCCACGGGGTCGAGATAGGCGCCGAGTTCGCTGGCCATGTCGAAGCGCTTGGCGATGAAGCCATCGACGGCGTCCGATACGCCCGCCGCCACGAAGATGATGAAGGCAAGCTGCCAGCGCGCATCGATGATCATGACGATCACGAGCGGCACCAGGATGAGGCGGCCGATGGTGATCAGGTTGGGAAGCGTCATGCGATGGGGTTCGCGCAGGCGGGGCCGTGACGCTAGAACCCGAATCGGTGGATCGGCAAGGGCGAAAGCGCTGTCCCGGCTTGCAAGCGGCGCCGCGCTTGCCTATCGCTCGCCTCAAAGCAGGATGAGGCCGCAGATCATGACAAAGCCCGGCGCGAACGGACTGACCTATGCGCAGGCAGGCGTCGACATCGACGCCGGCAACGCCATGGTCGACGCCATCAAGCCACTCGTACGCTCGACGCGCCGTCCCGGCGCCGACGCCGAGATCGGCGGCTTCGGCGGTTTGTTCGATCTCAAAGCCGCCGGCTTCAACGATCCGATCCTGGTCGCCGCCAATGACGGCGTCGGCACCAAGGTCAAGATCGCGATCGAAAGCGGGCTGCATGCGACGATCGGCATCGACCTCGTCGCGATGTGCGTCAACGACCTTGTCGTGCAAGGCGCCGAGCCGTTGCTCTTCCTCGACTACTACGCCACCGGCAAGCTCGACCCCAAGGTTGGCGTGGAGATCGTGCGCGGCATCGCCGATGGCTGCCGGCAGGCGGGTTGCGCGCTGATCGGCGGGGAGACCGCCGAGATGCCCGGCATGTATGCCGACAAGGATTACGATCTCGCGGGCTTCGCGGTCGGCGCAGCCGAGCGCGGGACGCTGCTGCCGCGTGCCGATCTCGCGGCGGGCGACATCGTCTTCGGCCTGCCCTCCTCCGGCGTGCATTCCAACGGCTACTCGCTGGTCCGCCGCATCGTTACGCTGGCCGGATTGGGTTGGGACGCGCCCGCTCCCTTCGCGCCTGGCCAGAGCCTGGCCGAGGCGCTGCTGACCCCGACGCGGATCTATGTGAAGACCCTGCTCGCGGCGTTGAAGGCGACGGACGGCATCAAGGCCCTCGCCCATATCACCGGCGGCGGTTTTCCCGACAATATCCCTCGCGTCCTGCCCGAAGGGCTCGGCGTCTCGCTCGATCTCTCGGCCATCTCAGTCCCGCCCGTCTTCGCCTGGCTTGCGACGACCGGCGGCGTCGTCGAGCGCGAGATGCTGCGCACCTTCAATTGCGGTATCGGCATGATTGTCGCCGCCGACGCCGCCAAGGCCGATGAGGTCGAGGCCGCCCTGAAGGCCGCCGGCGAACTCGCCATCCGGTTGGGCGAGGTCGTCTCGCTCGCCGCCGGCGACGAGCCCGTCAGCTATCGCGGCAAGCTCGCCCTGTGAGCACGCCGATCCTCCGCAAGCGCACCGCGGTCCTGATCTCCGGGCGCGGTTCCAACATGCAGTCGTTGGCGCAGGCCGCGCAGGCGGATGATTTTCCCGCCGAGATCGCGCTCGTGCTGTCGAACATCCCCGGCGCCGGCGGGCTCGAGCGCGCCAGCGCCTTGGGTATCGCGACCGCGACGGTGGATCACCGCGCCTTCAACAGGGATCGCGAGGCCTTCGAGCGCGCCATGGACGAGGTCCTGCGCATCAACCAGATCGAGCTGATCGCGCTCGCCGGCTTCATGCGGATCATGACGCCCTGGTTCGTCCGGCGCTGGGAAGGGCGGTTGATCAACATCCACCCTTCGCTGCTGCCGCTGTTCAAGGGCACGCATACGCACCGCCAGGCGCTTGAGGCCGGCGTCACGGAGCATGGCTGCAGCGTGCATTTCGTCGTGCCCGAGCTCGATGCCGGACCTGTGATCGCCCAGGCCAAGGTCCCCGTGCTGCCGGGAGACGACGAGGACAGCCTGAGCCAGCGCGTGCTGGCGCAGGAGCTCACGCTTTATCCGCGCGGGCTGGCCGAGGTCGCCTCGGGCCGTGTCGCGCTGGTCGAGGGCACGGTCGCGCGGCTCTGAGCCGCCTCCCGCTGCTCGCAAGCGACCCTGTCGCGCTCATCCTCCTGCTGCTGCCAGCGTCGCAACAGATCGGCGCGCCGCGCCGGGTAGCGCTCCTCGCGCAAGGTGAGGTCGGTGATGCGGTCGGTGCGGAAATGGCGGAACGCCTCGCGCAACTCGCACCAGGCGATAACGATGCGCACCCGCTCGTAGAAGGTCATGCCGATCGGCCAGATCATACGCTGCGATTCCCGCCCCGCTTCGTCGCGATAGCGGATCGAGAGCTTGCGGCCTTGCCGGATCGCGGCGCGGACGCCGGCGACATCGACCTGGTCGACCGGCTTCTCCGAGCCATAGGCGGGGGCGAACAAGGCACCATCGAGCAGGATCGGCTTGAGATGCGTCGGCAGCACGGCCGCGACCTTGCTGACCACATCCTCGGCTGCGCGCGCCAGAACAGGATCGGCCCGCTCGCTGAGCCAGCGCATGCCGACGAGAACCGCCTCGATCTCGTCGGGCGACAGCATCAGCGGCGGCAGGTCGAAGCCGGCGTCGAGGACATAGCCGATACCGGCCTCGCCCCTGACCGGCACGCCCTGGCGCATCAGCGCGGCGATGTCACGATAAACGGTGCGAACCGAGACATCGAGCTCGGCGGCGAGCGTATCGGCCGTCACGGGCCGGCGCCGCCGGCGCAGGCTCTGGATCAGATCGAGCAATCGTTCGGCGCGCTGCATGTTCTTTGTTTCCACCCGAGCTTCGTCAGGTTCAGGATGGCTCAGCCTGCTGACGAATCCTGTCAGGAGCGTGGCAGTAGCGTCCAGGCCAGCGAGAATGCCAAGAGGAAATCGCGCGATGGTCATCCGGCACGGTTTCGGGCCGGGCTTGCGCCTGTCCGATCCGAGCCCGTTCTGCATCAAGGCCGCGATCCTGCTGCGGATGTCGGGGCTACCGTTCCAGCGCGTGACCGGGAACATGCGCAGCGCGCCCAAGAGCAGGGCGCGAAAAAGTGGGCACCGGTTTTTCGCAGGAAAAATACTATAAAATATTGTAATCTATCATATTTTTCGCATTTTGGCGATTTCGTCCGCATGAGACGTGATCTAGCGATACGCCTTGCGGCGGCGACGCGGTGCTGAGCGCTTTCACGATGTCGGCGCTCAGCCCGATCTTCGACTCCGCCATCCGCGGCGTCGTCGAAACCCACCCCAGTCTCGTCGCTTATGAAGCGCGGATCAGGGCGCGTTTCTTTCTGGAAGCCGCAGCCGTCAGAGCGGCCGCTTGAGCTTGCAGGTGTCGATGAACTGCAAACCCTTCTCGCGCGCCGTGTCGTTGAAATAGCCGGTGTCGCGAAAAGCCTGGATCTCGTCCTTGGACATGGCGTTGACCGTGCCCTTGGCGTAGCAGCTGCACGGCGTATGCACCGCCTCGCGGGTCGTCTGCAGCAGCTGCGACTGGGTGTGCAGGCAGGCGTCGAAGGCGCGCAGCTGGATCATGTAGGGGGTGAGGTTCTTCGCCGTCGGATCCGGCGGCGGGAGCGGCGCGGAGCTGCTCGCGGCCAGCACGACCGAGCCCATCAGCACAGACAATCCACCGGCCAAAACGACCGCACCCATCCGCCGCATCATCATGATTTCACAAGCCCTAAGAAAACGGGCCCCTGATCGCATGATTCATGCCTCGCCCGCGCGTCGGCGATGGTTCACAGCGCCCCGCAAAGGTCAAGAGCGCGGAAGGTCACGCCCGCTTGATCCACACCTTCACGTCATGAAAAGCAGCGCCGCCGAAGGGGGCTACGGCGTCCGCTCCCGTGATCGTGTTGATGCCGCGCCCATGCCTGTGCGCCGCATTGGGCCAGATCGACTCGGCAATGACGACGCCGCGCACCAACCCCTCGAACAGTACGGCATGGAGATACACGCTGCCGCGGCTGTTGCCGACCACGACTTCGTCATCGGCGGCGATGCCAAGCTTTTCCGCGTCACCGGGATGCAGCATCAGCGTCGGCCGCCCCTCCTTCTTCTGGGAGCCCGGGGTCTCGGTGAAGGTCGAGTTCAGGAAGCTGCGCGCCGGGCTCGTCGCCAGGCGGAAGGGGTGCTCCGCATCAGCACTCTCGATGACGGCCCAGTAGTCGGGCAGCACCGGCATCTGCTCGTAAGGACCGACCGTGCCGGCATTGGCGTTGGGCACCTTCGGCCAATCCGGCTTGAAGCGGAATTTCTTGTCGCGGTAGCCGAAACCATCGAGATAATGCGCCGTGCGATAATCCGGCTGCACGTCATGGAAATCATTGGCGATCAATTCGTCGAGCGTGCCGCGCCCGCTCTCGCGCAACGTCCAGTCGACGATCTCGCGCGGCGACATCTGGAAGCCGCGATGCTGCGCACCGAGCCGCTCGGCGAGCGCACTGACGACCTCATGGTTCGAGCGGCATTCGCCCGGCGGATCGACCAGCTTGCCGCCCCACATGATGTGCTGGTGGCCGCCGCCCTGATAGATGTCGTCATGCTCCATGAACTGGGTCGCCGGCAGCACGATATCAGCCATCTGAGCCGTCTCGGTCATGAACTGCTCATGGACCACGGTGAACAGGTCGTCGCGGGCAAAGCCCTGCTTGACCAGTTCCTGCTCGGGCGCGACCGAGATCGGATTGGTGTTCTGGATGAACAGCGCCTTGACCGGCCCGCCTTGCCGCAGTGCCTCGGCATCGCCGGTCAGAACGCGGCCGATCTGCGACTGATCGAGCTGGCGAATTTTCGGATCGATGAGGTCGAGCCCCTCGATCAGGCTCTTGCGCCATTTGTAGATGCCGCTGTTGCTGTGGAAGGCGCCGCCGCCCTCATATTGCCAGGCTCCTGTAACGGTTGGCACAGACAGCGCCGCATGCATCGAGACCGCACCATTACGCTGGCGGGCAAAACCATAGCCCAGCCGGAAGAAGCTCTTCTTGCGCGTGCCGACGAGAGCCGCGAACTCTTCGATCTGCGCGACCTCGAGCCCGGTGATCGCAGCCGCCCATTCCGGCGTGCGGCCGGCGAGATGCGCCTCCAGCTCGTCTGGAGCATCGGTGTGCCGCGCCAGATAGTCGCGGTCGGCATGGCCATCACGGAAGAGGACATGCATCACCGCGCAGGCCAGCGCCGCATCCGTGCCCGGCCGCAGCACCAAGGCGAGGTCGGCCTGGGCGAGCGTGGCATTGTGATAGATGTCGATGGCGACGATCTTGGCGCCGCGCGTCTTCCGCGCCTTGACGGCGTGGTGCATCACATTGACCTGGGTGTGCACGGCATTGGTGCCCCAGATCACCACGCAATCCGACTTGGCCATCTCGCGCGGATCCGGGCCTGCGAGGCGGCCCGTGCCGGCGATGAAGCCGGTCCAGGCCATGGTGGTGCAGATCGTCGAATATTGACCGGAATAGCCCTTGGCGTGGCGCAGGCGGTTGATGCCGTCGCGCATGACGAGGCCCATTGTGCCCGCATAGTAATAGGGCCAGACGGCCTGCGCGCCGTGCTCGTGCTCGATCGCCAGGAAACGCCGCGCGATCTCGTCGAGTGCCTCGTCCCAGGATATCCGCTCGAACTGGCCCGAGCCCTTCGGGCCGGTCCTGCGCAGCGGGTGGAGCAGCCGGTCGGGATGGTGGATGCGCTCGGAATAACGCGCGACCTTGGCGCAGATCACCCCGTCCGTATAGCTCTGGCGCTTGCTGCCGCGCACACGCCCTATGCTGCGCCCATCGATGACCTCGACCTCCAGAGAACAGGCGGAGGGGCAGTCATGCGGGCAAACCGATGGCAGATGGGCGATGCGGGGGAGCTCAGTCATAACTGCTTATTAGACGAGTTTCAGAGCAGGAGAAATGGCGTGCCCACGCCGTCACCCTTTCCCAACGCGCCTCGGGTGCGGCAGATACGCGGGTGTCAACCGGCGGTTAACACTAACGAGTCAAGTTGAATGAGGTTGTGTTCGAAAAGGCGCCGCTTGCGCCGGAGTTCTCATCGATGCGTTGCGTTGTGTTCCTGGCGGGCCTGCTGGCCTGTCTCGTCCTTTCGTCCGGCCAGCGCGCTTCTGCGCAGTCGAGCGACTACACCACCCTCACCTCGCCCGAATCTGCGCAGCACTGGAATCTGACGCTGGGAGCCGGCCTGCGCTACCAGCCCGATTATTCAGGCTCCAACAACTATGTCTTCCGGCCGCGCCCGATCATCTCGCTCGGCAAGGGCGTGAAGAGCACCTGGTGGGTGGCCGAGGATGATGCTCTCTCGATCGGCTTCTTCTCCGGCAAGGGCTGGCGCATCGGCTTCTCCGGCAATCTGCTCTGGGAGCGCAAGGCCAGCACCAACCCCGCTCTGGTCGCGGTTCCCGACACGAAGTTCGGATTCGAGGCCGGCGGCTTCGCCGAGTTCTACCCGGCCTCTTGGCTGCGTGCCCGCGTCGATCTGCGGCGCGGCTTCATTGCCCATGACGCGCTGGTCGCCGAACTCAAGCTCGACGCCATCGCCAGGGTCGGCCAGTGGTCGTTCGGCGCCGGTCCGCGCATGAGCATCGTCGGCGCCGATTATCTGCGGACCTATTTCGGGTCCTATCCCGGCGTCGCCGGCACCGGCGGGCTGCTGCAGCGCTTCAATGCCGGGGTCCATTCCTATGGCGCGATCGCGCAGGCGACCTATAACTGGTCCGAGCGCCTCTCGACCACGACCTATATCGAGTACAAGCGCCTGGTCGGCGACGCAGCCAAGGCGCCGATCGTGAAAACCTATGGCTCGCGCGACTCGATCACGCTCGGCATCTCGGCAAGCTACGCCTTCGATCTCGGCTTCTGAGCGCGAACTCCGGACCCCGTGGGCCAGGACCAGGCCACGGGGTTTCATCGGCAAGGCCTACGCACTATATCCTCTAGAGACTAGAGCATCGACCCGAGAAGTGGGAACCGGTTTTCGGGGCAAGCCGATGCAGAGGATTAGGAGGTCATCGTGATGGAGCAAATGCCGATCGGCGCGCTGTCGGAGGCGACGGGCGTCAAGGTTCCGACGATCCGCTTCTACGAGGAGATCGGGCTCCTGCCCGCCCCCATTCGCACGCAGAGCAACCGCCGCAGCTATGGCGACGCTCATCTGCAGCGCCTGCGCTTCATCCGGCATGCGCGCGATCTCGGCTTCGCCGTCGACGATATCCGCGAATTGCTGGCGATGGCGGCCGAGCCGCAGGCCTCATGCGACCGCGCCGACAGCATCGCGCAACGCCATCTCGCCGATGTCGAGCGGCGCATCGCCCAGCTCCAGTCGCTGCGCGGCGAGCTCCAGCGCATGGTCGGCGAATGCCAGCACGGTCGGGTCGCCGAATGCCGGGTGATCGAATCCCTCGCCGATCACGGCCACTGCCTGCACGATCACCGCGTGGCCTGAACAAAAAAGGCGGGCTCGAGAGCCCGCCTGCACATCGTGCAATCCAGCATCATCCTGAAACTGCGCCGCTGGGCGGCTTGCCCAAGACGACCGCGTGACAAGACGACGGCGTGGATTTTGAGAGATCAGCCGACGATCTCGTTGCCGGCGAAGAACTGCGCGATCTCGATCGCGGCCGTCTCAGGCGCGTCGGAGCCGTGCACAGTGTTCTCGCCGACCGACTGAGCGAAGAGCTTGCGGATCGTGCCCTCGGCAGCATTGGCCGGGTTGGTGGCGCCCATCACGTCGCGATAGGTCGCAATCGCGTTCTCGCCTTCGAGAACCTGCACCACGACCGGGGCGGAGATCATGAACTCGACCAGCTCGCCGAAGAAGGGACGTGCCGAGTGAACCGCATAGAACGTCTCGGCCTGGGCCTTGGTCATCTGGATGCGCTTCTGCGCGACGATGCGCAGGCCGGCCTTCTCGATGACCGCGTTGACCGCGCCGGTGAGATTGCGCCGCGTCGCATCGGGCTTGAGAATGGAGAAGGTACGCTGGACAGCCATCGTTGGTTCCTTAGGGACAATCTGGGAGTGCGCGGCTTATAGCGACCGCTTTCCCGCCCCACAAGGCTCGCCGGGGCTTCGGCGGATCGCTGCGGCAATCAATGGCGCGTCAGGAAGCTGCGGGCCTCGCGCAGCGCCTCGGCGATCTCATCGCGCGTCATTTCGAGCGCCAGTTCCTGGCGATGGGCGGCGGCCCGGCCACAACCGCGCGCCTGGGCGACGTTGAACCATTTCTGCGCCGCGACGAGGTCGACCGGCTGATTGCGGCCCGCTGCGTACATCAGCCCAAGCTCGTAATAAGCCTCGGCAGATGCTTCCGTCGGGATCACCAGCGAAGCGGGGATCGCGCTCATTTCCATGCGTGCCATGACAGCCACCCTCTTGTCCTGTTGCGCCGAGCACCCGTCCAGGGCCGCGGCTGGTGACGACGAGATTTGGCCACAGCCCTTAAAGAGGCCGCTAAAAATCGCGATGAATCGAAGCTCAACGAGATGTAATCGCCGGGTTAAATCAACGAAGGATTCATGCTGGAAGCACGAAAAGCCATGTGATTTCAAAGACCTCTCGTTTGGTCAGCGTTCGCCGCGTTGACGCGATGTTCACCTTGGCGCGCGGTTGCCCGCTTCATTCTCCCGTTAAAGCAGGCTTGCTCCCGTTAAAGCAGGCTTGGAGACGGATCGTGCCTCCGATATGGTTCATATCTGAACCATGCAGCATAGCTGGTCGGATAAGGGAGGATCGACATGAACAAGCACGCAATCGCAGGCCGCCCCAAGCTTCTGGGTCTCGGGATCCTGATCGGAATGGCTGCGACGCCTGCAATGGCCCAGGATGTCACCGGCACATGGCTGCGCGATACCGGCGCCTCGCGCGTCCGCTTCGCCAAATGCGGTGAAGCGGTCTGCGGCACCATCGCCTGGCTCAAGGATCCCAACGGTCCTGCCAAGATCGGCCAGCGCATCTTCTACGACATGAAGCCGGCCGGCACCGGCAAATGGAGCGGCAGCGCCTTCAACCCCGAGGACGGCAAGACCTATTCGGGCACGATGACGCTGGCCGGCGACGCACTGACGACATCGGGCTGTGTGCTCGGCGGGCTGATCTGTCGCTCGGTAAAGTGGTCACGGGCGAACTGACGCGCGAAGCGCAGGCGGAGCTGCGGCCTCATCGTCATGGTCGGGCTTGTCCCGACCATCCACGTCTTCGCCGGTCGAGACCTGTGTTCAAGGCGTGGATGCTCGCCACAAGGGCGAGCATGACGGCTTCAAGCCTCAGCGTGCCTTCTGGCCGAACAACATCGCGTGCTCCTCGGGCGCGCGCTGCTCCGGCGGCTTGCGCAGCTCCGAAGCGACGGCAAGGCCACGCTCGACGGCCGGTCGTGCTAGCATCGTCGCGATCCAGCGCTCGACATGGGGGAACTGCTTGATGTCCTGGCCCTGGCGCTCCCAACCGCGCGCCCAACCGATGCAAGCCATATCGGCGATCGAATAGTCGCCGGTGATGTAGTCGCGACCGGCGAGGCGCTTGTTCAGGACGCCATAGAGGCGGTTCGCCTCGTTGGTATAGCGCTCGATGGCATAGGGCACCTGCTCGGGTGCATAGAGCCGGAAATGATGGGTCTGGCCGAGCATCGGACCAAAGCCGCCCATCTGCCAGAACAGCCATTCATCGACCGCGACGCGGCCGCGCTCCTCGGTGGGATAGAACTTGCCGGTCTTGCGACCGAGATATTGCAGGATCGCGCCGGATTCGAAGACCGAGATCGGCTTCCCGTCCGGCCCCTCGGGATCGACGATCGCGGGCATGCGGTTATTGGGCGAGATCGCCAGGAACTCCGGCTTGAACTGGTCGCCCTTGCCGATGTTCACGGGAATGACGGTGTAGGGCAGCCCGCACTCCTCGAGCATGATCGAGATTTTCCAGCCATTCGGGGTTGGCCAGTAATGGAGGTCGATCGGCTTGGTCTGGCTGGCGGACATGCTGAAGCTTCCTGTCGCGAGTGGCGGAGCCGCAAGATGTAGGCCTCCCGAGCGCTGCCCGGAAGTGCATCCGGCCCGCTTGGCGCGCGGCCTTGCCATGTCGTGAAAACGCGCCGCCTGGGGCAGCGCGCTCGGCCGCTACGGCTCGATCACGAATTTGAAGCCCTCATGGCTCTGGGCGAAACCGAGATTGACGTAAAAGCGATGCGCGTCGACGCGCGCCTTGTCGGAGGTCAGCTCGACGATGCCTGCCCCCTTCTCCCCAGCGAAGGCGAGCGCGTGGCGCATCATCACTGCGCCGATGCCTAGGCTGCGGCTCTCGGGCGCGACATGGACGCTTTCGATCTTGGCACGCTTGCGACCGCGCGCGACGAGCCCGGGGATCAGCGTGACCTGGAAGGTGCCGACGACCCGCCCCAACCGCTCCGCCACGAACAATGTGTTGTGAGGGCTGGCCGCGATCTCGTCGAAGGCATCGAGATAAGCTGGATGTGCGACCTCGACGGCGATCTCCTCGAGGCTCCTGGGCTGCCGCGCCGCGCCCAGCATGATCAGGGTGGCGATGCGGGGCGCGTCGGTCCGCACGGCCTTGCGGATCGTGATCTCCGCGGGATCGATGGCGCTGCGGCTCATGCTCTGGTCCTTGATCTCATCATCACTCGAAACTCGCCAGCGCCCGCATCGTTGGAACGATCACTCGGCAAAGAGCCGCTTCGCCATCAGCAGCGTGTTCGGCGTGTCCTCGCGCCCGTCGAAGCGGGCCTGGCGCTGCAGGAAAAAACCCATGCGCTCGTAGAAGGCGATGGCCGGCTCGTTCTGGCTCTCGACCTCCAAGCGCGCGACCGGGGCTTGCGGAAAGCAGGCCAGCGTCACCTGCAGCAGCGTGCGGCCGACACCGATGCCCTGATAGCTCGGGAGCACGTAGAGCCTGGTCAAAAGAGCGGCGCGGTCGCGCTCCAGCCGCGCCGAGGAGGTCGCGATGATCTCCTCGCCGACCAGGGCGACGAGAAAAGCCCCGCTGTCGCGCCCGAGCTGGGCCGAGAGGTTCTCCAGCGAATGCCAGGCATTGGTGATCTCGGCGACGCGCTGCCAGCCATAGATGCCGTCATAGGTCGCATGCCAGGTCTCGACCAACAGGCCGCGCACCGCCGGGAGGTCGGCGGGCAGCGCGTCGCGGATGATGAGACCGTCTGGCGTCACTCGATGCCCAGCTTGGCTTTCAGGATCTCGTTCAGGGCCTGCGGGTTGGCCTTGCCGCCGGACGCCTTCATCGCCTGGCCGACGAACCAGCCCAGCATGGTCGGCTTCGCCTTGACCTGCTCGACCTTGTCGGGATTGGCGGCGATCAGCTCGTCCACCGCCTTCTCGATCGCGCCGGTATCGGTGACCTGCTTCATGCCGCGGGCCTCGACGATCTCACGCGGGTCGCCACCTTCCGACCAGAGGATCTCGAACAGGTCCTTGGCGATCCGGCCCGAGATGACACCCTGGCCGATCAGCTCGACCAGCCCGCCGAGCTGGGAAGCCGAGACCGGCGAGGAGCCGACATCCTGGCCCTCCTTGTTCAGCCGGCCGAAGAGCTCGTTGATCACCCAGTTGGCAGCGGCCTTGCCGTCGCGGCCTTTCGCCACGGCCTCGAAATAGTCGGCCTGCTCGCGCTCGGCGACGAGCACCGAGGCGTCATAGGGCGAGAGGCCGTATTCCGCGATGAAGCGCGCCTTCTTCGCGTCCGGCAATTCCGGCAGAACGCTCTTCAGCTCCGCGACGAAGGCATCGTCGAATTCGAGCGGCAGCAGGTCCGGGTCCGGGAAATAGCGGTAGTCATGCGCCTCTTCCTTGGAGCGCATCGAGCGCGTCTCGCCTTTGCCGGGGTCGTAGAGCCGCGTCTCCTGGTCGATCGTGCCGCCATCCTCGATGACGCCGATCTGGCGGCGCGCCTCGACCTCGACCGCCTGGCCGATGAAGCGGATCGAGTTGACGTTCTTGATCTCGCAGCGCGTACCCAGCTCCGCTCCGGGCTTGCGGACCGAAACGTTCACGTCGGCGCGCAGATTGCCCTTCTCCATATCGCCATCGCAGGTGCCGAGATAACGCAGGATGGTGCGCAGCTTGGTGACATAGGCGCGCGCCTCTTCGGCCGAGCGCAGATCCGGCTTCGAGACGATCTCCATCAGTGCCACGCCCGAGCGGTTGAGATCGACGAAGCTCATCGTCGGATGCTGGTCATGGATCGACTTGCCGGCGTCCTGCTCCAAATGGAGGCGCTCGATGCCGACCGTGATCTGCTCGGTCGGCGACAGGTCGATGGCGATCTCGCCCTCACCGACAATCGGGCTTTTGTACTGGCTGATCTGGTAACCCTGCGGCAGATCGGGATAGAAGTAGTTCTTGCGGTCGAAGACCGAACGGTTGTTGATCTGGGCGTTGAGGCCCAAGCCGGTGCGCACGGCCTGGCGGATGCACTCGGCATTGATGACCGGCAACATGCCCGGCATGGCGGCATCGACGAGGCTGACATGCTCGTTCGGCTCGGCGCCGAACGCCGAGGAGGCGCCGGAGAAGAGTTTCGCATTGGAGGTCACCTGTGCATGGATTTCCATGCCGATCACCACTTCCCAATCGCCGGTCGCTCCCTTGATCAGCTTCTTGGGGTCGGCGGGGCGAACATGCGCGTTCATCTTGGCTCTTTCGACTTGAAAATCTCGGCTACGGGTTACGATTTCGGCGCGCGGCCGGCAAGCGGCTGTTGCCCTCCTGTCACCACTTGGCCGTATTGTGGCGTATTTGCCCTCTGTTTGCCTTAGTGTCGAGTGAACGATCTTGACAATCGTCAGTCCGATCCCCTTCTTGCAGCAAAATCCGGAAACCTTCGCTGGTTGCGCCGGTCCTGCTATCCGGAGTCCGTCCATGACATATCGCCGCGCCACGGGTTTCGGACTCGTCGTCACGTCCGCCGCGCTGACTTTCGTCGCCGCCGCGGCCCTCGCCCAGGGTGCGCCGCCGGCGCCGCCCGTGCAGGTTTCGGCTCCGCTCGCCAAGCGCGTCACCAACTGGGACGAGTATACCGGCCGCTTCGAAGCAAGCGAGCAGGTTGAAATTCGCGCCCGGGTCTCGGGCTTCCTGGATTCCCTGCATTTCCGTGACGGCGATCTCGTCAGCAAGGGCGACCTGCTCTTCACCATCGATCCGCGCCCCTACCGGCTCTCGGTCGATGTCTCGCGCGCCGATGTGGCGCGCGCCAAGGCGCAGGTCGAGCTGGCGCAGAACGAGGTCGAGCGCGCCGAGGGCCTGACCCAGAACCGCACCATCACGGCCCGCGACATCGACCAGCGCCGCGCCAACCTCAACAGCGCGATCGGCACCCTGCAGGGAGCCGAAGCCAACCTCAAGACGGCCGAGCTCAATCTCGAATGGACCCAGGTGCGCGCGCCCCTCTCGGGCCGCATCTCCAACCGGCGCGTCGACCCGGGCAATCTCGTCGCCGGCGGGCAATCGGGGGCGACGCTGCTGACCACGATCGTCGCCGTCGACCCGATCAACTTCGTCTTCGATACCTCCGAGGCCGATTATCTGCGCTATTCGCGGCTGGCTGGAAACCTGCGCAAGGTCACCAGCCGCAACGAGGGCAGCCCAGCCGAGGTGCGCCTGGCGGATGAGCGCGAGTGGAAGCGCAGGGGCAAGATCGACTTTGTCGACAACGCTCTTAACGCCCGCTCCGGCACCATCCGGGGCCGCGCCGTATTCGAGAACAAGGACCAGTTCCTGACGCCTGGCACCTTCGGGCGACTGCGCCTCTTCGCCGGCGAGGCCGATGCCTTGCTCGTGCCCGACACCGTCATCGTCTCCGACCAGGCCAGCAAGATCGTCCTGACCGTCGGCCCCGAGAACAAGGTCGTGCCCAAGCCCGTCGTGCTTGGTCAGATCAGCGATGGCCTGCGCGTCATTCGCGAGGGCCTCGCCCCCACGGACAAGGTCATCATCGGCGGCCTCGCCAACCCGATGGTGCGCCCTGGCGGGACGGTGACGCCACAGCCCGGCGAGATCAAGCCGACCGTTACGAACTGACCGTTCGCCCCCGATCTGAGCCACGGACGGCGCCTCGCCGTCCGCCCTGCCTTCCGGCCAGGAAACGCCCATGTTCCGTTTCGCGCATTTCTTCATCGACCGGCCGATCTTCGCGACCGTGCTGTCGATCCTTCTGACCATCGCGGGCGCGATCGCCCAGCGCGGTCTGCCGATCGCCGAATATCCCGAGATCGCCCCGCCGACAGTTACGATCACGGCAAGCTATCCCGGCGCCTCGGCCGAGGTCGTCGCCTCGACGGTCGCGGCCCCGATCGAGCAGGAGGTCAACGGCGTCGACGACATGCTCTATATTTCGTCGCAATCGACCGGCGACGGGCGCGTCACGATCTCAGTCGTGTTCAAGGCCGGCACCGATGTCGACCAGGCTCAGGTGCTGGTGCAGAACCGCGTCTCCGCGGCCGAGCCGCGCCTGCCGCAGGATGTGCGCACGCTCGGCCTGCAGGTCCGCAAGGCCTCGCCCGACTTCCTGATGGTCATCCACATGCTGTCGCCCGACGGCTCGCGCGACCAGCAATATGTCTCGAACTACACCACGCTCAACGTCAAGGACGTGCTGACCCGCGTCGACGGCGTCGGCGACGTCCAGGTCTTCGGTGCGCGCGACTACGCGATGCGGGTCTGGCTCGATCCTGCCAAGGTCGCGGCGCGCAACCTGACCGCCAGCGATGTCGTCTCCGCGATCCGCGCCGCCAACATCCAGGTCGCGGCGGGCGCGATCAACCAGCCACCGGCCAAGTCGGACGGCGCCTTCCAGCTGTCAGTCAACACGCTCGGACGCCTCACCAGCATCGAAGAATTCTACGACATCGTCGTGCGCTCCGACGCCGATGGCGGCACGATCCGCGTGCGAGACATCGCTCGCGTCGAACTGGGTGCGCAGGACTATCTGTCGAACTCCTATCTCGACAACAAGGAAGCGGTCGCGATCGGTGTCTTCCAGCGTCCGGGCTCGAACGCGCTGGCGGCCTCCGAATCCCTCATCAAGACGATGCAGACGCTGTCGAAGGACTTCCCCGGCGGGCTCGAATACAGGATCGTCTACAATCCGACGGAGTTCATCGCGGAATCCGTCTCCGCCGTCGTGCAGACGCTGCTCGAGGCGATCGTGCTCGTCGTCATCGTCGTGATTCTGTTCCTGCAGACCTGGCGTGCCGCGATCATCCCGATCATCGCGATCCCGGTTTCGCTGGTCGGCACCTTCCTGGTCATGAGCGCGGTCGGAATCTCGTTCAACACGATCTCGCTGCTGGCGCTCGTGCTGGCGATCGGCATCGTCGTCGACGACGCGATCGTCGTCGTCGAGAATGTCGAGCGCTATCTCGCGCAAGGGATGAGCGCCAAGGACGCTGCGCACAAGACCATGGACGAGGTCGGCGGCGCCCTGCTTGCGATCGCCCTCGTGCTTTGCGCCGTGTTCATCCCGACCGCCTTCATCACCGGCCTGCAAGGCACGTTCTACCAGCAGTTCGCGGTGACCATCGCGGCCTCGACGATGATCTCGTGCTTCGTATCGCTGACGCTGTCGCCGGCCTTGTCGGCGATCCTGCTGAAGCCGCATAGCCATGAGGAGCCGAAGGGCTTCATCGCGGCCCTCGGCGCGCCGATCCGCTGGTTCTTCAAATATTTCAACAAGGGTTTCGACTGGCTCTCGCGCGGGTATGGCGCGGTGACTTCGCGTCTCATTCGCGTCAGCGTCCTGATGCTGCTGGTCTATGCCGCCTTGATAGCGGTCGCCGGCCAGCGCCTCGTTGCAATCCCGACAGGCCTGGTGCCGCAACTCGACCGCGGCTACTTCATCGCCGTCTTCCAGCTTCCCGCAGGCTCCTCCTTGCCGCGAACGGACGCGGTCATCCGCAAGGCGACCGACATGCTGCTGTCGCGGCCCGGCGTCGCCCATGCCGTTGCATTTGCCGGCCTCGACGGCGCGACCTTCACCCTGGCGCCCAATGCCGGCGTCGCCTTCGTCACTCTCTCGGACTTCAGGGAACGAGCCAAGGCTGGCCTGACGACCCAAGGCATCCTCAACGACCTACGCACCCAGCTATTCCAGATCAACGAGGCCTTCTCCCTGGTGATCGAGCCCCCGGCCGTTCCTGGCATCGGCAATGGCGGCGGACTTAAGGGCTACGTCCAGGATCGCAGCGGGCGCGGCCTCGCCGCGCTGGAAGGCGCGACCTGGGCCGTGGCGGGAACCGCAGGGCAGTCTCCGGGCATCCAGCAGCCCTTCACCCTGTTCTCGACCAAGACGCCGCAGATCTTTGCCGATATCGACCGGACCAAGGCGGAAATGCTCGGCGTACCCGTGACCCGCGTGTTCGAGACCCTCTCGGTCTATATGGGCTCGGCTTACGTCAACGATTTCAACATCCTCGGCCGCACCTTCCGGGTGACGGCGCAAGCCGACAACCCCTACCGGCTCGACGTCCGCGACGTCGCCGCCTTGAAGACGCGCAACGCCGATGGCGAGATGGTGCCGATCGGCTCGGTCGCGACCTTCTCCAACACGACCGGCGCCTATCGCGTGCCGCGCTACAACCTCTACCCGGCGGCCGAAGTGCAGCTTTCGATGGCGCGCGGCTACTCGACAGGCCAGGGCATCGCGGCCGTGGAGGAGATCGCGCACAAGGTGCTGCCGTCCGGCTTCGGCTTCGAATGGACCGAGATCGCGCTGCAGGAGAAACTCGCCGGCAACACTGCGATCATCGCGTTTGGCCTCGCCGTCGTCTTCGTCTTCCTGCTGCTGGCGGCGCTGTACGAGAGCTGGACCTTGCCGCTCGCGGTCATCCTGATCGTGCCGATGTGTATTCTCGCGGCGATGGTCGGCGTCGGCTACAAGGGCTTCGACCGCAACGTGCTGGTCGATATCGGTCTCGTCGTGCTCGTCGGCCTCGCCGCGAAGAACGCGATCCTTATCGTCGAGTTCGCCAAGCAGGCGGAAGACGAGGGCATGAACCGGCGTGAGGCCGCGATCGCCGCGGCCAGGACCCGGCTGCGGCCGATCCTGATGACCTCGCTCGCCTTCATCCTCGGCGTGTTGCCCTTGACGATCTCGATCGGCGCCGGCGCGGAGATGCGCCAGGTGCTCGGCGTGGCGGTGTTCTCGGGCATGATCGGCGTGACCTTCTTCGGGCTGATCTTCACTCCTGCCTTCTACGTCATCGTGCGGTGGCTGGCGGAGCTCCGCGGCAAGAAGAAGAAGGCCGTTGACGCGCCTCACGCCCCACAGCCCACGCACTGACAAAAAAAGAGCCTTCCGCGCCGCGCGGAAGGCCCTTTCATTTTATGGCGTCGGTCGCGCCGAACTCTTAGGTCAGGTCGGCGTCAGGCGACCTTCCTCATAGGCAATGGTCCAGCCGATCAGCGGCCGCCACAGAGTCTCGGCCAGTTCCGGCGGAAGGCCCGCCTCCTGGGCCCTTTCCCTGACGGTCTCGACCACCTGCTCGACTCGTGCCGGAATGTTCGCCGGCAAGCCGTCGCCGCGCTTGACCACCAGCACGCGCTCAACGACATCGAGCCGCCGGCGCAGCAGCGCGACGAGCTCGACATCGATGGCGTCGATCTCCTGCCTCAGCCCCGCGAGAGCGGGCACGTCGAGAAGATCGCGGTCTCCCATCAGCCCCACCAGCGCTCGCTCACAGGGAAACGCCCGGCCGCGTCCTCGATCACCTGCCCGAGCGAGAACAGCGTCTCCTCGTCGAAAGGCCGGCCGATGAGCTGAAGGCCGAGCGGCAGCCCCTGGCTGTCCAGCCCTGCCGGCACGGCGATGCCGGGCAGGCCGGCCATGTTCACCGTCACCGTGAAGATGTCGTTGAGATACATCTCGACCGGGTCGGCCGAACCCTTCTCGCCGATGCCGAAAGCCGCCGACGGCGTCGCCGGCGTCAGCACGGCGTCGATGCCGGCCGCATAGGCCTGGTCGAAATCGCGCTTGATCAGGGTGCGGACCTTCTGGGCGCGCAGGTAATAGGCATCGTAATAGCCGGCCGAGAGCACATAGGTGCCGATCATGATGCGGCGCTTGACCTCGGCGCCGAAGCCTTCGGCGCGGGTCTTCTCATACATCTCGGCGATGTCGCGGCCCTGCTGGCGCAGGCCGTAGCGCACGCCGTCATAGCGCGCGAGATTGGACGAGGCCTCGGCCGGGGCAACGATGTAATAGGCTGGCAGGGCGTATTTCGTATGCGGCAGCGAGATCTCGACGATCTCGGCGCCAGCCGCCCTCAGCCAGTCGATGCCCTTCTGCCAGAGCGCGTCGATCTCGGAATTGAGCCCTTCGAGCCGATATTCCTTGGGAATGCCGATCTTCATGCCCTTCACGGAGCGGCCAACGGCCTTCTCATAATCCGGCACGGCCATATCGACCGAGGTCGTGTCCTTGGGATCGTGGCCCGCCATGGAGCGCAGCATCACGGCGCAGTCGCGCACCGTCTTGCCGATCGGCCCGGCCTGGTCGAGCGAGGAGGCGAAGGCGACGATGCCCCAGCGCGAGCAGCGGCCATAGGTCGGCTTGATGCCGACCGTGCCGGTGAAGGCGGCGGGCTGGCGGATCGAGCCGCCGGTATCGGTCGCGGTCGCAGCCAGGCAAAGGTCGGCCGCAACGGCCGAGGCAGAGCCGCCGGACGATCCGCCGGGAACGAGATGGGCGCCCTCGATCACACCCGTCGCCCCTGCCCCGACATCCGAGCTCAGTCCGATGTTAGAACCTTTGCGCCGCCACGGATTGACCACGGGGCCGAAGGCCGAGGTCTCGTTCGACGAGCCCATGGCGAATTCGTCGTTGTTGAGCTTGCCGAGCATGACCGCGCCGTCGCGCCAGAGCTGGCTCGACACGGTCGATTCATAGGCCGGCACGAAATTGCCGAGGATCTTCGAGCACGCCGTGGTGCGTACGCCATTGGTGGCGAACAGATCCTTGATGCCGAGCGGCAGGCCCTCAAGCGGGCCGCCCTCGCCTTTCGCAAGCTTCGCATCCGAGGCGGCTGCCTGCTTCAGGGCATGCTCGGGCGTCTCCAGCACATAGGCGTTGAGCGCGCGCGCCTTCTCGACCGAGGCGATATGGGCCTTGGTGATCTCGGTTGCGGAAAAGGTCTTCGCCTTCAGCCCATCACGGGCCTCGGTCAGGGTCAGGCGGGTGAGATCGGTCACGTGGGATATCCGTTCAGCAAACGTCAGGAGATCCCCGGGTTGCGCTTCGCGCCCCCGAGGATGATCGAATGAGCGGTCTCAGCCGCTCATTCGATCACCTTCGGCACCATGAAATAATTGTCTTCGGAGGCGGGCGCGTTGGCGACGATCGTATCGGCGATCTCGCCGTCATTCACGATGTCGGCCCGCAGCTTCATCGCCATCGGCGTCACCGAGGTCAGCGGCTCGACGCCCGCGACATCGACCTCGTTCAACTGCTCGACGAAGCCGAGGATCGCGTTGAGCTCGCCTTGCAGCTTGGGCAGATCGGCTTCCGGAACGGCAATGCGCGCGAGATGCGCGACGCGCTTGACGGTGGCGAGGTCGACCGACATGGCGGGCTCCTGAAAAATGATTTGCCCGCGCTATAGCGCGCGGGCGTCGAACACGTAAGTCAGTAATGACTGACTGATCAAAGCGAAACCGCTTCGCCCTTCTTCGGCACCAGCGCCTCGACCGCGCTGCCCTTCAATCCCGCCAGGAACGCATCGGCATTGGCGTCGATGATCGGGAAGGTGCCGTAATGGCAGGGAATCGCGAGTTTCGGCTTGACGAAGCGGGTCATGGCGAGCGCCGCGACCTTGCCGCCCATGGTGAAGCGGTCTCCGATCGGGCAGATACAGGCTTCGACGCCGTGGATCTCGGCAAGCAGCGCCATGTCGGAGAAGATGTCGGTGTCGCCCATGTGCCAGAGCGTCTTCTCACCCCTGGCCTTGATGATCGCGCCATTGGCATTGCCGACGGGCACGTTGACGCCGCCTTCGCCCATGCCGGCCGAATGATCGGCCCGCACCAGCGTCACGCTGAACGGGCCGAGATCGACGCTGCCGCCGGTGTTCATCGGCTGGAAGTTCTTCAACCCGTTCGAAGCCAGATGCATGGCGAGATCGTAGTTGGTGATGACCGTCGCGCCGGTCTTCTCGGCGATGGCGAGCGTGTCGCCAACATGGTCGCCATGGCCGTGGGTGACGACGATGTGACTCACGCCCTGCGAGATCGCCGCGATGTCGCCCTCGAAAGCCGGATTCCCGGTGAAGAAGGGATCGATCAGGATGACGGCGCCGTCGATCTCGGCGCGAAAGGCGGAATGGCCGTACCAGGTGAGTTTCATCGCGGTCTCCAGAATGCTCGCTCAATCGAGATGCGTCGTGGGGTATAGATCATTCCAATCGGGATTGGCGCGCTCTATCAGTTCGATCTTCCAGCTTCGGCGCCAATGCTTGATGCGCTTTTCCTGCGCAATGGCTTCCTCGGGTATTTCGTAATGCTCGGCGTAGACGAGGCGCAACGCTCGGTAGTGGCTGGCGAATTCTGAGCCTCGCCCTTCTCGGTGCTCCAGAATGCGACGCGACAACGAATTGGTCACGCCCACGTAAAGCGTGCCGCCTTTCTTGCTCGCGAGAAGATAGACCCACATGGTTGCATCATAATGCACTGTCGTCCCGGGCGAAGCGAAGCGTAGACCCGGGACCCATTCCGGAACGGTGCATTGCAAGAGTCGGACAGCGGCAGCCGAGTCAAAATCTGCTGATGTTCCGGAATGGGTCCCGGGTCGGCGCGGCTACGCCGCTTGCCCGGGACGACCTCGCGGTTTTTCACGTGCGGCCTCCAAGTCGACAATCCGCCGGGCTGCGTGCAGGCTTCCGCATCCCTGCCATACGGAATCAGCGCCATGACCGACGCCGCAACCCTCGCCCGCCGGATTGCCCAGGGACGCGGCGACGAGCCGGCCGACCTCGTCATCCGCGGTGCGCGGCTCCTCGACCTCGTCACGGGCGGCCTGATCGAGACCGATATCGCGCTCTGCGGCGACACCATCGTCGGCACCTGCGGCTCCTATCAGGGCAAGGCCGAGTTCGACGCGACCGGCCTCATCGCCGTGCCGGGCTTCATCGACACGCATCTGCATGTCGAATCCTCGCTGGTGACGCCGCTCGAATTCGAGCGCTGCGTGCTGCCCCATGGCGTGACGACCGCGATTTGCGATCCACATGAGATTGCCAATGTGTTGGGCGTCGAGGGCATCCGTTATTTCCTGGCCTGCGCCGAGGCGATGCGCATGGATCTGCGCGTCCAGCTCTCGAGCTGTGTGCCGGCGACCCATCTGGAGACGGCCGGCGCGCGGCTGGAAGCGCCCGATCTGGTCGCCTTGATGGACCACCCCAAGGTCATCGGGCTGGCCGAGTTCATGAATTTTCCGGGCCTGCTGCATCGCGATCCCGGCTGCCTCGCCAAGCTGGAGGCCTTTTCGCACCGCCATATCGACGGCCACGCGCCGCTTGTGCGCGGGATGGATCTCAACGGCTATCTCTCGGCCGGCATCCGCACCGACCACGAAACCACGACGGCCGACGAGGCCCGCGAAAAGCTCGCCAAGGGCATGGCCATCCTGATCCGCGAAGGCTCGGTCTCGAAGGACCTGCATGCGCTGATCCCGCTGATCAGCCGCGACGCCTCGCCCTTCCTCGCCTTCTGCACCGATGACCGCAACCCGCTCGACATCGCCGAGGAAGGCCATCTCGACTACATGATCCGCACCGCCATCGCCCATGGCGCGGATGTGCTGGCAACCTACCGCGTCGCGACGCTCTCGGCCGCGCGGAATTTCGGTCTGTTCGATCGCGGCTTCATCGGGCCGGGCAAACGCGCCGACATCGTGCTACTCGACGACCTCGCGGCCTGCCGCCCGAAGATCGTCTTCGCCGGCGGCTGGCTGGTCGAGGATGCGCTGTTTGCGGATCGCATCCCGGTTGCGCCTGTCGGGCTCGGCAGTGTCAAAAATCGGCCGCTCACGCCGGCGGATTTCAAGGCGACGGCGCGCCAAGGCGAAACACCGGTGATCGGCGTCGTGCCCGGCCGCATCATCACCGAGCGACTGAGCATGGCGCTGCCCTCACGCGACGGCGAAGCGCTACCCGATCTGGCGCAGGACGCGGTCAAGGTCACGGTGATCGAGCGCCACGGCAAATCCGGCGGCATCGCCACCGGCTTCGTCCATGGCTTCGGCATGAAGCATGGCGCCATCGCCTCGTCGGTCGGCCATGACAGCCACAATCTCTGCGTCGTCGGCGTGGACGAGGCCTCCATGGCCGCCGCTGCCAACCGATTGATCGAAATCGGCGGAGGATTCGCCGTCGCCGATGGGGGCGTCGTGACGGCCGAGCTGGCGCTGCCGGTCGCCGGGCTGATGAGCGACCGGCCTTTCGAGGTTGTCAGGCATGGCCTCGAAGATTTGCGCGCCGCCGCCAAGGCGCTCGGCGTCGTGCTGGCGGAGCCCTTCCTGCAAGTGGCCTTCCTGACGCTGCCGGTGATCCCGCATCTCAAGATCACCGATAAGGGGCTGGTCGATGTCGACAAGTTCGACTTTGTGTAACCCCGCTTGCTGCGAGCATGACTGTGTCATACATTTCTCGGGCAAGGAGTAATCGATGGCCAGAACCAGTCGCCCCATGACAGTGACACTGGGCGAGATGCAGGCAAAGGTGGAGGCGCGGGTCGAATCCGGCGCCTATGCTTCGGCGAGCGAGGTGCTACGCGCCGGCTTGCGAGCCTTGGAGCGCGAGGAACGTGAGTTCGAGGCGATCCTGAAAGCCAAGGTCGAAGAAGCGCTCGCCGATCCGCGGCCCTCAATCCCAGCCGCGCAGGTGTTTGAGGAACTTGAGGAATATCACCGCCAGCGCGTAGCGCAGCCTCGTGGGCAAGTTTGACATCGTCGTCCGGCCGGCCGCCAGGCAGGACCTCAAAGCGATCTACAATTGGATATCGGAGCGCGCGAGCCCGGCGATTGCGATTACCTATGTCCGGCGCATTCAATCGAGCTATGACGCGTTATCCGATTTCCCAGAGCGCGGAACACGTCGCGACCACCTAATGACAGGTCTGCGGACATTTGGAATCGACCGCAGAGTTACGATCGCCTTTCGGATCGATGGTTCGTCGGTCGTCATCCTTCGGATTCTTTACGGTGGTCGCGATCTTGAAGGCGCTATCGCCGGGGAAAAGGACTGAAGCGGCCACGACTAACGAAGCAATTCCTCAGCGACCTCAATCCCTTCCACCCTCGCCTTCGCACGCAGATTCAAGCGCCTGACGCCCGGCAGCCTTGTGCCGTCCTGGTCCTCGATCGCATGCGCCAGCATCCGCATGCGCTCATCGAACCAATGGCCGCCCATGGCGGAGGGGTCGATGGCGAGGATGAGCTGGCCGGTGTCGGGCGGGCCGCCCTTGTCGTCGAGGAAGGAGGAGGCCTCGAAGGCGAAATGCGCGCCGACCAGCGAGGCGGCGAGGATCTCGACCATCAGCGCCAGCGTCGCGCCCTTGGCGTCGCCCAGCGGAACCATGGTGCCGGCAAGCGCGGCGGCAGGGTCGGTCGTAGGCTTCCCGGCCGGGTCGAGCGCCCAGCCTTCGGGAATGGCCTCACCCTTTTGCTTCGCCGCCACGATCGGTCCGCGCGCGACCTTCGACAAGGCCATGTCGATGACCAGCGGGTCGCGGCCTGCGAGCGGCGCGGCAAAGGCGATCGGGTTGGTGCCGAAGACGGGTTTAGCCCCGCCCCAGGGCGCGATCGCCGCCGGCGTGTTCGCGAAAAGCAGGGCAACGAGCCCTTGCTCTGCCAATCGCTCGACATGGAGGCCTGCTGCGCCGCAATGGTTCGAACGCCGGATCGGGGCGATCGCCACACCCTGCTCGCGGGCGAGCGCCGGCAATTCGATGACGGCGAGATCGATCGCCGGATAAGCGAAGCCGTGGCAGGCATCGATCGACAGCACGCCGGGCTTGGGCTTGCGCGCGATCGGCACCGCCTGCCCATCGATCTTGCCGGATCTGAGCATGGCGAGATAGGTCGGCACGCGCGACAGCCCATGGCCTTTGAGCCCATCGGCCTCGGCCATGACGAGCGCCCAGGCGACGGAGGCCGCATTGGCGGGAGATGCGCCGGCCGTAGCGAACAGGTCCGCGAGCCTGGTTTCGGCCGCCTCGAACGACAGCTTCGTCATATCCGCCCCTCCAGTGCGGCCATGACGCGCTCGGCGACGAGACCGGAGACGCGGCCATTCGACTCGACCGTGTTGCCCGCGATATGCGGCGTCAGGATCAGATTGGGCGTGCCGGCGAAGCGCTTCCCGCCCTCGCGCAAAGGCTCCTCCTCGAAGACATCGAGCGCCGCACCGCCGAGCTTGCCACCCTTCAGCGCCGCAATCAGCGCCTCCTCGTCCATGACGCCGCCGCGCGCCGCATTGACCAGCACGGCGTCCGGCTTCATCCGGGCGAAGGCCTCCTTGCCGATCAATCCTCGCGTTTCCGGCGTCAGCGGCAAATGGATGCTGATGACGTCCGCACTGGAGAGAACCGCGTCGAGGTCGAGACGCTGGGTCCCCTGCCAGGCCGGATCGTTCTCCGGCACGTAGGGATCGTAGGCGACGACGTTCATGCCGAGCAATCGGGCGTGGTTGGCGGTGTCGCGCGCGATCGCGCCGAAGCCGACCAGGCCGAGCCGCTTGCCGGCGATCTCGCGGCCGATCAGCTTGGTCTTGGGAAATTCTCCGGCGACCATCGCGGCATTGGCGAAATAGGCACCGCGCAGCAGCACCATGGCGCTGCAGATGACGTATTCGACCACGGACAGGCTGTTGGCCCCGGTCGCCGGGAAAACCTTGATGCCGCGCGCCGTGCAGGCCTCCATGTCGATATTGTCGAGCCCGACACCGAGCCGCCCGACGACCTTGAGCGCCTTGGCCGCAGTGAGTACGGCCCCCCTTACCTGCGTCTGGTTGCGCACGATCAAGGCGGGCGATGTCGCGACCAGCGCAGCCAGTTCGCCCGGCTTGGCGAAGAGCTCGGGATCGTGATGGACCTCGTAGCGCGCGCGCAGCGTCGCGACAGCGGCTTCATCCATGAATTCGGTGATGATGATGTCTGCCATGGGATCCCGGCCGGCTCTTATTCAAAAGTTGAAAGGTAAGGTCGCCTTAAAGCCACCTTCCGCTTTTCGAAATCCCCGATCAGCCCAGCGCCAGCAGGCCGCCGGTGACGATAACCAGGATGACGAGGCTCGTACCTGTGACAAGCACGAGGTGTCGCCAGCCGAGGCGAGCCATCGCCGCCATGGAGGTGCCGAGCCCAAGTGCCGCGATGGCGATCAGCAGACCCCAGCGCGAGACCTCGAGCAAGGCGTCGCGAATAGGCAGATAGATGCTCGCCAGTGCCGGCAGCGTCGTCAGCAGGCTGTTGAGCAGGCACAGGCCGAGGAAGACGATGGCGAAGACCGGGACCGGCACCTTCGCATGCTCGGTAGGCCCGCCCTCGCGCAGCATCCACCAGCCCACGGCCAGCACCGCCGGCAGGAGCATGAACACCCGGAACAGCTTGACGATGATCGCCGCATTGGCAGCCTCGTCGGAGACCGCCTGGCCCGCGCCGACGACCTGGGCGACGTCATGGATCGTCGCGCCCAGCATGATGCCGGTCTGCATCGGCGAGAGATTGAGCCAGGCGCAGATCAAGGGATAGGCCAGCATCGCCAGGGTCGCGAAGGCGTTCATGGCGATGACGGTGAAGGCGACATCGGCCGCCTTGCCGCGGTAATCGGGCACCACGGTCGCGGTCGCGAGCGCAGCCGACGCCCCGCAGACAGCTGTCGCAACGCCGGCAAGCGCGCCGACCCCGGCTTCACGGCCGAGCCAGCGCGCCAGCAGGAAGCCGCAGATCACGGTCACGATCATCGAGGCGATGATGAGCAGCGCGGTCGAAAGCCCCAGCGCAATGATGTCGCCAAGCGCGACGCGCAGGCCCAGCAGCCCGATCGCCCAGCGCAGCAGCTTCTTGACGCAGAAGGTCATGCCCGGCTCAAAGCGGACGGTGCTGGCGAAGGGATGCAGCAGCATGCCGATCACCAGGGCGATCACGACGGCGGGGATGCCGACACGGCCACCGGCCGCAGCCTTGAGCAGCGGCTCGACCAGCACGGAGGCGACGGCGACGACGACCGAGAGCGCGATGCCGTCGAGAAGCGGGCGCCAGGCGCTCAGCGGTGAGGTTGTCGCAACGGGCAAGAACGCGGCTCCGACTCGTCTGGTCGAGATGGCTTCGGCGAAATGGCTTCGGTAAATGATTTTAGCAAAAACAGGGCCGAAGCGACGGCTCGCGTCGCCGCTGCGGCTGATAGCAGTAGCTCAGGCCGAGCGGTAGAGCTTGGTCATCGAGAATTCGCGATGCCCCAATGCCTCAGAGGCGGTCAGGCGGCCATTGGCGGTGCGCACGATGTTCTGGATCAGCGCATCGCCGGCCTGGGGAATGGTGAGGTCGCGGCGCAGGATGCCGGAGACGTCGACGTCGATATGCTCGGGCATGGTGCGCATCGTCTTCGGGTTACCGGTGATCTTGATGACCGGGACGATCGGATTACCGATGACGTTGCCCTGCCCGGTCGGGAAGGTGTGCACGACATAGCCGCCCGCTGCCATCAACGTCACGCATTCAGCCGCGGCCGATGAGGTGTCCATGTAGTAGAGGCCCGGCCCCTTCGACGGCGCCTCGGCCGGCTGCAGGATGTCGATGTATCTGCACTCGCGGCCGATCTTCTCGAGATTGCCGAGCGCCTTCTCCTCGATCGTGGTCAGGCCGCCGGCAATATTGCCCTTGGTCGGCTGTGAATCCGAAAGGTCGTCGGTCTTGTGCGCCTCGATGACGTCGTCCTGATAGGCCTTCCACATCTTGTACCAGCGCTCGCCGACCTCGGGCGTCGCCGCGCGAGCCTTGCAGAGATGCTCGGCGCCGGTGATCTCTGAGGTTTCGCCGAAGACACCATGGATGCCGCGCGGGATCCATTTGTCGTACATGTTGCCGACCGTCGGGCAGGAGGAGAGCCCTGTCGTCGTGTCGGACTCGCCGCATTTGGTCGAGACCCAGAGCTCCTCGATACCGCATTTCTCGCGCTGCAATTCGCTCGCCCATTGCACGAACTCCTTGGCGACATAGGAGGCCTTGGCGATGGTGGCGATGTCGCCATGGCCCTCGATGCCGAAGCCGACGACGGGCTTGCCGGTCTTGGCGATGCCGTCGACAACGCGCTTGGTCCAACCATCCTCGATGCCGATCACAACCACGGCAGCGACATTGGGGTTCGCGCCGGTGCCGATCAGGGTGCGGAAATGGATGTCGAGGTCCTCGCCGAACTGGAGCCGGCCATAGGCGTGCGGGATCGCCAGCGTGCCCTTGATGTTGTTGGCGACGGCCTCGCAGGCGGCGTTCGAGAGATCGTCGAGCGGCAGCAGCAGCACATGGTTGCGCACGCCGACGCGGCCATTCTCGCGACGCCAGCCCTGGAAGGCATCGAGGTTGCGACCGGTCGGACGCCGGAGCTGAGGGACCTTGAATTCGGGCGCCTCGATCTTGCGGCCCTTGATCCGGCCGAGCTTGCCCTTCACGAGATCGAAATTGGCGACGATCGACATGACGTTTCCTCTATTCGTTGTGGGCTCGACCTTGCCGGGAGCCCTTTTTCAGATTCTTTTCAGGCGCCTGCGCCGGTTTCCTCAGCGAAGAATCTCACCAGCGTTTGGCCTCACCAGCGCTTGGTCTTGGCGTTGTGGACGTGCAGATGCTCGCCCCGCTTCACATCGGCGACGGCCTTGCCGATGTCCTGGCCGTATTTCCAGATCGTATCGCCCGCCTTGATGTCCTTGAGCGCGACCTTGTGGCCGATCGGGATGTCCATCTTGGCGGTCAGGCGAAAATCGGAATTGTCATGAGTGACGACGCCGAGCATGTCCGTGCCGGCCTTGAGGCCTTCGACGACGACGACGCCGACAGTGTCCTTCTTTTCATGGACCAGGAGATGGGGCTTGCTCATTCGGGGCTCCTCCGGGAGTGACGCCAGATCGGCCCGGAAAATCGGCGCTCGACCTGAATGATGCCGAGTCTTATATAAGACATATGAGTGTGCACAAGATGGAAAATCCCCGGCGCAGCGTCGCCGACACAGCCGAGCCGCTCGGCTTCCGGCCGCTCTACCGGCAGGTCAAGGCGATCTTCGTCAGGCGGCTCGTGGATGGCGTCTGGGCGCCGGGCGAAAGTCTGCCCAGCGAAGGCCAGCTCGCCACCGAGATCGGCGTCAGCCAGGGCACGGTACGCAAGGCGCTCGACGAGCTCGCTGCCGAGAACCTGCTGGTGCGCCGCCAGGGCCGCGGCACCTTCGTCGCCGAGCATGACGAGCGGCGCATCCTGTTCCAGTTCTTCAAGCTGGTTCACGACGATGGCGAGCGCCGCTTTCCCGACAGCACCGTGCTGGGGGTGGAGGCCGGCAAGGCCGATGAAGCCGAATGCGCAGCGCTCGATCTCGACAGTGAAGCCGAAATCATCCGTATCCGCCGGCTGCGGTCACTCGATGCCGTCCCGATCATTCTGGAGACGCTAACCTTGCCGCAGCGCGTCTTTCCGGGACTGGAAGCGGGGCCGATCCCCAATAATCTCTACAGCCTGTTCGCCGCACGCTACGGCGTGACGATCGCCCATGCGCGGGAGCGCTTGAAGGCCGTGGCGCTCGACGCCGACGAGGCCAGCCTGCTCGCAGCCCCCGCCGGCACACCTGCCCTGCGGATCGACCGCATCGCCTTTTCGCTCGATGGCTCGCCGGTCGAGCGACGCCTGAGCATCTGCCTGACCAAGGAGGCCCACTACCTGTCCGACCTGCGCTGACGCGCCAGGTCCGATCGCTCGCTTTCCCACCAAGCCGCCGCAGAGCGGTTTCAAAACCGGAGGAAATGGATGCCAGCGAACACGATGAGACACCTAGATCACGTCGCATTCGGACGGAATCGTCCGAATGCGAAAAACGTGACCGATTCTAATGGCTTAGAGCATTGCTCTTGCGAAAAATCGGTACCCACTTTTTCGCGCAATGCTCTGGAGCGTTTTCGAGCGAAGTGGATACCGGTTCGCGTGAAGAAAACGCGTCAAGACAAAGGGCTAGGGCCATTGAACGATCCAATTGGATCGAAAATTGCTCTAGCGCTCGGAGGCCTGCTGGCCCTCGGGCTTGCCATGCCGGCATGGGCGCAAAGCTTTCCCAGCAAGCCGATCGCCCTGATCGTACCCTTCGCCGCCGGGGGCCCCAGCGACGTCATCGCCCGCCTGGTCGGCGACCATATGGGGCGCACGCTCGGTCAGCCGATCCTCGTCGAGAACGTCGCCGGCGCCGGCGGCACGGCTGGCGCGCGGCGCCTCGCCTCGGCGGAGCCCGATGGGCATACGCTGCTGATCCACCATCTCGCGCTTGCCGCGGCACCCGCGCTCTACGGCAATCTGAGCTATGATACACGCACGGCCTTCGCACCGGTCGGCCTGATCAATGCCGGGCCGATGGTGCTCGCAGGCAAGCTCGCCTTGCCGCCGGTCGATGCCAAGGCGTTCTTTCCCTATGCCAGGCTTCAGGCCGAGAAGCTGACGATCGCCCATGCCGGCATCGGCTCGAACGCGCATCTCTGCGCCGTGTTGCTGGGCCAGGCGCTTGGTGTGAAGTTCACCCAGGTCGCCTATCGCGGCACTGGTCCTGCGATGAATGACCTCGTTTCCGGACAGGTCGATCTGCTCTGCGACCAGTCGACCACGGCCGTGCCGCAGATCCAGGGCGACAAGATCCGCGCCTATGCCGTGACCTCGCCCCAGCGCCTCGATGTCCTGCCCAATACGCCGACGGCGCGCGAGAGCGGCACCGACCTCGAGATGACGATCTGGCACGGACTCTACGCCCCGAAAGGCACGCCCGCACCTGTGCTCGACAAGCTCAATGGCGCGCTCAGGGCAGCACTCAAGGATCCTACCCTGCTCGAGCGCTTCAAATCGGCCGGCACCCAGGTTTTCCCGGAGAGCGACTGGACCCGCGAGGCGCATGCGAAGCGCTTCAACGCGGAGATCACGAAATGGGCGGCCTCACTGCAAGCGGCCGGCATCTCGCCGCAGAATGTGAACTGAGCGGATAGAACGCGCCGCTCGCCTCGATAGGCGGCGCGTGCTACCGGCCATGGCATGTCAAGCAATGTCGTGCCGCTCGAAACCTTCCTGGACCTGCCCGACCATGCCCGATTGCTCGGGCTCGATCTCGGCACTAAGACGATCGGGCTCGCCTTGTCCGACGTCGAGCGGCAGATCGCGACGCCTCTGGAGACGATCCGCCGGGTCAAGTTCGGGCTCGATGCAGCGGCCCTGCTCAAGATCGCGCAGAGCCACGCCATCGCAGGGCTGATCATCGGCCTGCCGCTCAACATGGACGGCTCGGAAGGGCCGCGCGTTCAGTCGACGCGCGCCTTTGTGCGCAATCTGGCACCGCTCACGCCGCTGCCGGTCGCCTATTGGGACGAGCGCATGTCGACCATGGCCGTCACCCGCACCTTGCTGTTCGCCGACGCCTCACGCGCCAAGCGGGCCGAGGTCGTCGACAAGATGGCTGCCGCTTACATCCTGCAAGGCGCGCTCGACCGGTTGATGCGCATGGAACCGGACGATGCCGGACATGACGACGCCGCGACGGATGGAGCCGACGCGGCGCGTTAGAGCATTTTCGAGCGAAGTGGACACCGGTTCCCTCGCGACAAACGCGAAGCGTTTGCGCGGAGAAAATGCGATAAAACAAGGCTTTAGACGGGCTAAAAAGCCTGATTCACTGCCCGAGGAGCCCGCGCTTGATCAGCTTCTTCTCGGCTTCGCGCTGGTTCTTGATCGCGCGCTTCTGGTCCTCAAGGCTCATGCCGGCGAGAGGATTGCTGTTGCCCCGGCCTGGACCGGGGCGGGCGCCGGGACCCTGATCAGAGCCGCGCCGGCCCTGATCGTAGCCACCGCGATCATCGCGACGGTAACCATCGCGCCGGTCATAGCGGTCCCTACGCTCGTAGCCGTCCCTGCGCTCATAGCCGTTGCGCCGGTCATAATCGGGATCGCGGTCATAGCCGCGATTATACTGGGCCGAGGCCGACCCGGCTCCGCCAATGGCGGACGCCACGAGGCCAAGGCAAAGCCATATCGCCTTGCGATCGTAAGACATCGAATTCCCCCAGTCATGTCGTCAGGCCCGGCCTTTCCAGCCGGGCCCGCATTTTGTGTGTCAACGACCGCCGCGAGCCGGATCGACCGTTCCGTTACGGGAGCGATAGCGTGAGTCGTAGCCACCTTGATAGTACTGGTAGCGCGGGGCGTAGACCGGCGCCTCATAGACAGGTTCCGGCTCGTAATAGACCGGGCGGCGCGGGGCATAATAGCTGTAGCCCTCATCATAGCCGTCATAGGGATCGGCATAGGCCGGGCGGCTCGAGGCGATTGCCGCCGCGCCGAGGATGCCGAGGCCAACCGCACCAGCGACGGCCGCACCGCGCCCGCCATGCCAACCGCGACGATAGCCGCGATAATAGCTGTACTCGGCAGGAGCCGCGTCGAGCCTCTGCGCATCGACCCGCAGTCGGGCCTCGCTTGCGAAGGCAGGTGTCACGAGGGATGGCGTCACGAGCCCCGCGCCTGCGATAGCCGCAGCCGTCACGCCCGCCATGAAAGTCTTGCCCGCAATGAAAACAGTCCTCTTGGAAGCCATGATGGTATCTCCTGAGGTGGTCAGCAGCAGCATCCACAAGATGCCTGCGCCGGCTTGAACACGGCCTGAACCAATCGCGGCAGTATTGCGGCGACAGCAGGCCGCCCATTCCTCTGCGCCCTTGTCCGGGCCTCATCGCCATGACAGGAGAATGGCCCGCCTCGACGATGCTCTCGGTCTCAACAACGAGCGTCTCGGCCGCTTGTTCCGATTCCGGGCGCCGCCAGCCCGCCGCGACCGGCAGCCATCACCTGGATGCGCCCGCGACATGAGCCCGATGATCAACAGCCTCGTCGCCGTCTTCCTGGTGATCGCAACGGGCTGGGGCCTCAAGACTGCGGGCTTCGTCACGGCGGCGCATTGGAGCGGCGTCGAGCGCCTGACCTATCAGGTGCTGTTTCCCGCGGTCGTGATCCATACCCTGGCTGTCGCCGATCTGAGCCGCCTGCCTGTGCTGGCAATGGGCCTGAGCCTGATCCTGACCATACTCTGCGTCGCCGCGGCCCTTCTGTTGAGCCGCCCCCTGCTGCGGCGCCTCGGGATCGAGGGTCCGGCCTTTACCTCGATCTTCCAGGGCTCGGTGCGTTGGAACACCTTTGTGGGCCTGGCGCTTGCCTCGGGGCTCCTGGGCCGCGACGGCGCGACGATGATGGCCATCGCGGTGGCGGCTATGATCCCGCTGCTGAACGTGATGTGCGTGATCGTGCTGGCGCGCTACGCCAACGGGCAACCGATGAGCGCGGCTGCGACAGTGCGCTCGGTCGCGCTCAACCCCTTTATCTGGTCGTCGGCTCTCGGGCTGATCCTCAACCAGCTGCAGTGGCTGCTCCCGGTCGCGGTCGCGACCTATGTCGACATTCTGGGCCGCGCCGCGCTCGGCATCGGGCTGCTGGTGGTAGGGGCCGGGCTCGATCTGGGCCGCCTCGCCAGGCCCCGGCTCGCTCATGGCCTGGCCATCGCGCTCAAGCTCGTCGTCATGCCGGTGCTGGCCTGGACGCTCGCCCGGCAGCTTGGCGTCTCCGGGCCTGCCCTGACGATGACGGTGGTCGCCGCCGCCGTCCCTACCGCCACGGCCGCCTATTTCCTGGCGCGCGACCTCGGTGGCGACGCGCCGCTGATGGCCGAGATCACGACGATGCAGACCTTGCTCGCGCTCGGCACCTTGCCGCTGGCGGTGCTCGTCCTCACCTGAGCGGTCTCTACCATGTTCAGGACAGGCAGATCCAATTTTACACGCATTGATTGTGCTTTCATAAGACCACGCGGATATGGATGAGATCCAGATGTCGCGCGACATCGCGCGCATGATCACGGGAGTTCGGCCCCATGATACCGCGAGGACGAATTACCTTTCCACGCTCCGGCAGCGCCGTGCACGGCGGCGCTCGCTCCGCCTCGCCCGTCGCGATGCTCGCCGACGGGCCACAGCTCTCCGAATTGCAGCAGGCGACCGTGCTCTACATCGAGCGCATGAGCGCGGAGCTGCTCCGGATGGCTAAATCCACCGAGATGGAGACCCTCGCCTATTTCCTGGACATGGCGAGGCTCGAGGCCTCCATCCAGCTCAAGCGCGAGACCGGCGCGACCCTGATGTGAACCGGCAAGGAACAGGGCCAACCCAGGTCAATCTTTGTTAAACTATAGGTTGCAATCTTATATAATTGCACCCAATGGAGGCATAGACGTGACTGCTGCAGCCGACCCCAGCCAAGCCCTCCCTGGAAGCCAACCGCGCAAGAGCCGCGAAGCTTCGTCCGCCATGGCCGCCGCGCCAGCCGGTGCGATCGATGGCTGCGCCGCCCAGCAACGCCAGCTCCAGTTCGAGGTCTCGCGCTACATCGAATTGCTGCTCATCGAGCTCGGCACAATGGCGCGTGCCGCCGATCTGCGGCATCTGGTCTATTTCCTCGAACTGACGCGCCAGGAAGCGAGCGACCAGACCGAGCGTTGCCGCCCCGATCACTGACGGCCTCTCGTACGGCCCACACCTCAGGGCATCAGGCGCGTCAGCAAGCCGCCTGGCTGCCGCAAAACCGTGCCTGAAAGCTCCAGCTCCAGAAGCTCGCGGCTGACGTCGCGGGCGGAACGGCCGCTGGCACGAACGAGATCGTCGATCGAGATCGGCGCAGCGCCAAGCAGATCGAGCAGGTTGATGCCCTGATCGCCAGTCTGCGACGGCAAGACCTTGTCCTGCCAAGCCGTTTCCGCCGGAAATTCCGTCGTCGGCGCGGGCGTAATCCCAGGCAGATCGAGCTCGTCCCATAGCGGGTGCGGTGGAGCCTCACCCGCGCCATCCCGCATCACGGCTCCGCTGCCGCCAGGCCTCTGCTCGAACTCGACCAGCGGCAGCAGCGCCTCGATGACGTGAGCGGCTTCCGCACAAAGCGTCGCGCCCTCACGAATCAGATGGTTGCCCCCCTCGGCGCGCGGATCGAGCGGCGAACCGGGAACCGCGAAAACCTGCCGGCCTTGCTCATTGGCGAAGCGCGCCGTGATCAGCGAGCCCGATTTGCGGGCCGCTTCGACCACCACGGTTCCCAAGGACAGCCCGGAGACGAGCCGGTTGCGCCGCGGAAAATCGCGCCCGCGCGGCGCCCAGCCCATCGGCATCTCGCTGATCCCGGCCCCGGTCTCCAGAAGCCGCCGGAACAAGGGCTCATTCTGAGGCGGATAGACCTCGTCGAGACCGCCGGCCAGCACGGCGATCGTTCCGGTCTTGAGGCTCGCCTCATGGGCTGCGGTGTCGATGCCGCGCGCCAGCCCCGAGACCACGACGAAACCCGCCTCGCCCAGATCGCGCGCCAGCCTGGCTGTGAATTTCTGCCCGGCGGCGGAGGCATTGCGCGAGCCGACGAGCGCAACGCAAGGCCGCAGCAGGGCATCAGTTGCCCCGATCACTGCCAGCAAGGGCGGCGCCGAATCGATCGCCTGCAAGGGCCTCGGATAGGCCGCCTCGCCCAGGGCGATCAAACGGCCGCCCTGATGCCGCAGAGCCGCGAACTCACGCTCGGCCTCGGCCGGCGTGCAGAGCCGCAGCGTGCGGCCGGACTGCCGTGCGAGATCCGGCAGGGCTTCAAGCGCCGCGGCCGCACCGCCGAAGCGGTTCATCAAGGCGCGGAAGGTGCGCGGGCCGACGCTTTCGCTGCGGATCAGTCTCAGCCAATCCAGGCGCTGGCGATCGGTGAGGGCGACGCCAGCCATGCCCGTTCAGTCCTTCTGGCCGATCTTGCCTTCGCGGCCGCCGAGCAGCCGCGCGATGTTCTCCCGGTGCATGTACCAGAGCAGCACGGTGAGCAGCGCCATTACTGACGCCATCTGGTATTCATGCGCCCAGAACCAGAGCAGGAGCGGTGCCAGCACGCTCGCCAGCAGCGCCGAGACCGAGGAATACCGGCTGAGATAGGCGACGCTGAGCCAGATCGCGGCAAAAGTAACGGCAATCGGCCATTTCAGCCCGATCAGGATACCGAGATAGGTGGCGACGCCCTTGCCGCCGCAAAAGCGCAGCCAGACCGGGAAGAGATGGCCGAGAAAGGCTCCGAACCCTGCCAGCAGGGCGGCGCTCTTGCCGCCGACCAGATAGGCGCCGAGCAGCACCGCCGCCGTGCCCTTGAGCATATCGCCGGCCAGCGTCAGCGCCGCGAGCTTCTTGTTGCCGGTGCGCAGCACATTGGTCGCGCCGATATTGCCCGAGCCGATGCTTCGCAGATCCGGTCCGCCCGACAGGCGCGTCAGGATGATCCCGAAGGGAATCGAGCCGAGCAGATAGCCGATGGCGAGGGCCGCACAGAGAGAGGGCCATGACAAGCCCAAATTCATCCAGTCCGGCATGCCGCCCCTCTCGTCTCAGCCCGCACGCGGGAGCTTAGAGCATTGCGCGAAAAAGTGGGTACCGGTTTTTCGCAAGAGCAATGCTCTCAACTCCTGGAATCGATCAGGTTTCCCGCATTCTGATGATGCCGTCCGAATGCGGGAAACCTGATCTAGACCGCGTCGTCGTGATAGACCACCCTGCCCGCGACCAGCGTCGTGCGCACCAGCCCTTCGAGCTTGGCCTCGTCGAAAGGCGAGTTCTTGGCGCGCGATTTGAGCTTGCGCTTGTCGACGACATGGGGGGCGTCGGGATCGAACAAGGCGAGGTCAGCGGGCGCGCCCACCGCAAGCCGGCCGCCGGCCAGGCCCAGCAGACCGGCCGGCCGCGCCGAGAGCGAAGCCAGCAGCGTGGCGAGGCCGATCTGCCCGGCATGGACCATGCGCAGGGCGGCCGGCAGTAAGGTCTCGATGCCGAGCGCGCCATCGGCGGCTTCCGCAAAGGGCTGGCGCTTGGTCTCGACGTCCTGGGGATCATGATCGGACACCACGACGTCGATGACGCCCTCAGCCAGCGCCGCGACCATGGCGAGGCGCTCCTGCTCATGGCGCAAGGGCGGGGAGACCTTGCAGAAGGTGCGATAGTCCCCGACATCGTTCTCGTTCAGCGTCAGGTTGTTGATCGAGACGCCGCAGGTGACGCGCAGTCCCGATGCCTTGGCCCGGCGCACCAGCTCGACCGATTCCGCGCAGGAAATCATCGCCGCGTGGTAGCGCGAGCCGGTCGCCCGTGCGAGCCGGATGTCGCGCTCCAGCATCACGGTCTCGGCCTCGTGGGGGATGCCCGGCAGCCCCTTTCGGCTGGCGAATTCGCCCTCGTTCATGACGCCCGAACCGCGCAGATCGGGATCCTCGACATGGTTCATCAACAGCGCGTCGAAATCGCGGGCGTAGATCATCGCCCGACGCAGCAATTGCGGATTGCGGACCGCCTTGGCACCATCGCCGAACGCCACCGCGCCGGCTTCCAGCAACAGGCCGAACTCGGTGATCTCCTTGCCCAGCATGCCCTTGGTCAGGGCGGCCGACGGCAGGACGTTGACAATCGCCTTGTCGCGGGCGCGGCGCTTGATGAAGTCGATGATCGCGGGGTCGTCGATCGGCGGATCGGTATCGGGCCGGCAGACGACCGTGGTGACGCCGCCTGCGGCGGCGGCTTGCGAGCCGGTGCCAAGCGTTTCGCGGAATTCGGCCCCTGGCTCGCCGAGAAAGGCGCGCAGATCGACCAGCCCCGGCGCCAGAACCAGGCCGCCCGCATCGATCAGCTGCGTGCCTTCCGCGACGGCCGGGCGCGCGCCGCCCCAGACGACGTCCGCGATCAGGCCAGACCGGATGAGGAGCGAACCGCGCTCGTCGCGCCCCGTCGCCGGATCGACGAGCCGGGCGTTGACGATCGCGATGTCCTGAAGTTCAGCCATGGTCGGTTCCATTCCTGCCGTCACGGCTCTGCCTGCGCGCGACGGCATAAGTCCAGAAGCCCACCAGCCCCCAGAACGCCAGACATAAAACGGCACCCGCGGCGACGATGAACCAGGTCCAGCCCGAGCGAGGCTCGGCGTAGAGGAACCCGGCGGAGACGACGAGATAGAGCGCCACGAAGACGTATCGGACCCGGCGCATCAGCTTCAGCAGCAGGGCAAGGGCGAGGTCCACTGCGCTCAGCCATTCGGCAGGTGCTGGGCGAGCGCATCAAGTACGGCCATGCGGACGGCAACGCCCATCTCGACCTGTTCACGGATCAATGACTGTGCGCCGTCGGCGACCTCGGAGGAGATCTCGACGCCGCGGTTCATCGGGCCTGGATGCATCACGAGCGCGTCCGGCTGGGCTGAGTCGAGCTTGTCGCGATCGAGCCCGAAATAGCGGAAATACTCCTTTGGGGACGGCACGAACGCACCATGCATGCGTTCGAGCTGCAGGCGCAGCATCATCACGATGTCAGCGCCTTCCAACCCCTTCTTCATGTCGGTGAAGACAGCGACGCCCATGCGCTCGATGCCGGCCGGCAGCAGGGTCGAGGGGGCGATCAGGCGGACTTTCGCGCCGAGCGCGTTCAAAAGGATGATGTTGGAGCGGGCGACGCGCGAATGCAGGATGTCGCCGCAGATCGCCACCGTCAGCCCGGCGATGCGGCCCTTGTTGCGGCGGATGGTGAGCGCGTCGAGAAGCGCCTGCGTCGGGTGCTCATGGGCGCCGTCGCCGGCATTGACCACGGAGCAATCGACCTTGCGGGCCAAGAGATTGACCGCACCGGCCGCATGATGGCGCACCACCAGGATGTCGGGCCGCATCGCGTTCAGCGTCGCTGCGGTGTCGATCAGCGTCTCGCCCTTCTTCACCGAAGAGGAGGCGACCGACATGTTCATGACGTCGGCGCCGAGCCGCTTGCCGGCGAGCTCGAAGGAGGCCTGCGTCCGGGTCGAGGGCTCGAAGAACAGGTTGATCTGGGTGCGGCCGCGCAGGGTCGCCGTCTTCTTTTCGACCTGCCGGGAGAGCGCGACATAAGTGTCGGCCCTGTCCAACAGCGCCTCGATGTCCAGATGGGACAACCCCTCGATGCCGAGGAGGTGGCGGTGCGGGTAGAGCGGTGCTGGCGATGTCATTTGAAGCAGGGTGTTTAGGCGCGAGTCGTGGCCTGCGCAAGGCACGGTTGCGGCCGCGCCCGCCTTTTTCCCAAGCTGCGTCTCACGCGGCCTCTCACTCGGCCTTCAACGCATAGACATGCTCCTGCCCCGGGAACCGGCGCGCCTTGACCTCCGCGGCATAGGTTGAGACTGCCTGCCTCACCTCAGCAGCGAGATTGCCATAGGTTTTCACGAATTTCGGCACGCGCTCGGTCAAACCGAGCATGTCGTCGAGGACGAGGATCTGGCCGTCGCATGCCACGGACGCGCCGATGCCGATGGTCGGGATACCGACCTTTTCGGTGATCTCCACCGCCAGCGGTTCGGCGACAGCCTCGATCACCATCGCAAAGGCGCCCGCCTGCGCGACCGCCTCGGCATCGGCGAGAATCGCCGGCCACTCGACCTTGCTGCGGCCCTGGGCCTTGAAGCCGCCGAGCGTATTGACCGCCTGCGGCGTCAGGCCGACATGGCCCATCACCGGCACGCCGCGCTCGACCAGGAAGCGGATGGTCTGCGCCATGCGCGCGCCGCCTTCGAGCTTGACCGCGCCGCAACCGGTCTCCTTGAGGATGCGCGCGGCGTTGCGCAGGGCCTGCTCGCGGCTTTCCTCATAGCTGCCGAAAGGCATGTCGACCACAATGAGAGCCTGGCGCGTCGCGCGCATCACGGCCTGGCCATGCAGGATCATCATCTCCAGCGTCACCGGAACGGTGCTGTCGAGCCCATAGACCACCATGCCGAGCGAATCGCCGACCAGGATGAAATCAGCGACCTCGTCGACGATGCCCGCCATCGCGGCGGTATAGGCCGTCAGGGAGACGATCGGCTCGCCGGATTTGCGCGCCTGGATGTCCTGCGCGGTCCGGCGCTTGATCAAGCTGTGTACAGACACAATATCCTCCACTCATCGTCGTCGAACGCCAGCGCCCCCGGTAAGGCCTCCACCGGTCCGGTCAAAGCATAATCGGCGTTTGACAGAGAGAACGGCGTGAACCACTTTCGCGCGCCATTCCGAACCGCTATCAACGCGCCCTGCGCCAAGCTTCGCCAGGCAGGCACATAAAGTGCTTTCCCTGTGCTTTGCCCGGCCCCGTCCTTCGCCCATTGAGACTGAAACGCACCATGAAGCTCCTCGTCGTCGAGTCGCCGGCCAAGGCCAAGACGATCAACAAATATCTCGGCTCGGATTACGAGGTCATCGCCTCGTTCGGGCATATCCGCGACCTGCCCGCCAAGGACGGCTCCGTCGAGCCTGAGCAGGACTTCGCGATGAAGTGGGAGATTGAGGGGCGCGGCGCCAAGCAGGTCGCCGAGATCGTCAAGGCGCTGAAAGGCGCCGACAAGCTGATCCTCGCAACCGACCCGGACCGCGAGGGCGAGGCCATCTCCTGGCACGTGCTGGAAGCGCTGAACGCCAAGCGGGCGCTCAAGGGCATTCCCGTCGAGCGCGTCACCTTTAACGCCGTGACCAAGGACGCCGTGGAGAAGGCGCTGGCCAATCCGCGCCAGGTCGACCAGGCGCTGGTCGACGCCTATCTGGCGCGCCGGGCGCTCGACTATCTCGTCGGCTTCACCCTCTCCCCAGTGCTCTGGCGCAAATTGCCCGGCGCGCGCTCGGCCGGCCGCGTCCAGTCGGTGGCGCTGCGCATCGTCTGCGACCGCGAGCGCGAGATCGAGGCCTTCCGGGCCCGCGAATACTGGTCGCTGGTGGCCACGCTCGCCACCAGCGCAGGCGGCGTCTTCGACGCGCGGCTCGTCGGAGCCGACGGCAAGAAGATCACCCGGCTCGACATCGGCACCGGCGACGAGGCGCGCGCCTTCAAGGCGGCGCTGGAGACCGCCGCCTTCAACGTGGCGAATGTCGAGGCCAAGCCCGTCAAGCGCCACCCCTATCCGCCCTTCCAGACCTCGACCTTGCAGCAGGAGGCCTCGCGCAAGCTGGGCCTCGCCCCGGCGCGGACGATGCAACTGGCGCAGCGGCTCTATGAGGGCGTCGACATCGGCGGCGAGACGGTCGGCCTCATCACCTATATGCGAACCGACGGCGTCGACATGGACGGCTCGGCCATCACCGCCGCCCGACGCGTCATCGGCAAGGAGTTCGGCGACGCCTATGTTCCCGGCGTTCCGCGCAAATACACGGTCAAGGCCAAGAACGCGCAGGAGGCCCATGAGGCGATCCGGCCGACCGATCTCGGCCGCCTGCCCGCAATGGTGGCGCGCCATCTCGAACCCGAGCAGGCGCGGCTCTACGAGCTGATCTGGAAGCGCACCATCGCCAGCCAGATGGAATCGGCCTCACTCGAACGCACCACGGTCGACATTGCCGCCAAGGTCAGCGCGCGCAATCTGGAACTGCGCGCCACCGGCCAGGTCGTGCTCTTCGACGGCTTCCTGACGCTCTATCAGGAGAGCCGTGACGACGAGGAGGACGAGGACTCAAAGAAGCTGCCTGCGATGAAGGATGGCGAGCCGCTCGAGAAGCGCGCCATCGCGGCCGACCAGCACTTCACGGAGCCGCCGCCGCGCTATTCGGAGGCCAGCCTCGTCAAACGCATGGAAGAGCTCGGCATCGGCCGGCCTTCGACCTATGCCGCGACGCTGTCGACCCTGCGCGACCGCGAATATGTCCGCATCGATAAGAAGCGCCTCGTCCCCGAGGACAAGGGCATGCTGGTGACGGCGTTCCTGGAGAGCTTCTTCAAGCGCTATGTCGAGTTCGACTTCACGGCGAATCTCGAGGAACAGCTCGACCGGGTCTCCAACGCCGAGATCGACTGGAAGGTGCTGCTGCGCGAATTCTGGGAAGAATTCACCAAATCGATCGGCGAAACCAAGGATCTGCGCGTCACCGAGGTGCTGGAGGCACTGAACGGCGTGCTCGGCGCCCATGTTTTCCCGGCGCGCGAGGATGGCGGCGATCCGCGCTCCTGCCAGGTTTGCGGCACCGGTACGCTCTCGCTCAAGCTCGGCAAGTTCGGCGCCTTCGTCGGCTGTTCGAACTATCCGGAATGCCGCTACACCCGGCCGCTGACCGTCTCCGCGGCCGATGGCGAAGCCACGACTGAGGGCGGCCAGGGCGCGCCGGGCGTGCGCATCCTCGGCAAGGATCCGGTCACGGAGGTCGATGTCACGCTGCGGGACGGCCGCTTCGGGCCCTATATCCAGCTCGGCGAGGGTGAGAAGCCCAAGCGCTCCAGCCTGCCCAAAGGCATGAGCGCTGCCAGCGTGACGCTGGAGAAGGCCCTGGCGCTGCTGGCGCTGCCAAGGGAGGTCGCGAAGCATCCCGAGAGCGGCGAGCCAATCCTCGTCGGCATCGGCCGCTACGGGCCTTACGTCCAGCATGGCAAGACCTACGCCAATATCGACAAGGATGACGACATCCTCGAGCTCGGCGGCAACCGCGCCATCGACCTGATCGTCGCCAAGGAGAGCGGCGGCGGTGGCAGCCGTTTCGGGCGTGGCGCAGCCGTGCCGGGGCGCGACCTCGGTGAGCATCCGGGCGGCGGCAAGCTCGTCGTCCGCGCCGGCAAATACGGCCCTTACGTCAACTGGGGCAAGGTCAACGCGACCCTACCCAAGACAATGACGCAGGAGGCGATCACGCTCGAACAGGCGGTCGAACTCGTCAACGCCAAGGCCGAGGCCAGCGGCGTCAAGGGTGGCGGGAAGCCCAAAGCTGCGGCGAAGGCGAAGGCTCCGGCCAAGGCTGCCGTGAAATCCGCAGCCAAGCCGAAAGCCACTGCAAAGGCAAAGGCGCCAGCCAAGGCAGCGGCTAAACCGAAAGCCGCCGCGAAGGCCTGACCAGCCCGAGCCGTCATTCCGGGGCTTCGCGCAGCGAAGAGCCCGGAACCCAGAACCGATGCCGTTACAGTTGAAGCGCGGTCCTTCCGGCGCCTTTCTGATCATCGTCATCGGTTCTGGGTTCCGGGCTCAGGCCTGCGGCCTGCCCCGGAATGACGGCTTGGCTCCCTTGCAGAACGCTCTAGCTACCGGCTCGCCACGACGACCAGTCGCTTAACCTCGCCGCGCAGATAGGCGTGCAGGAACTTGTCGTAGTCCTTGAACGACACGCAGCCATTCGAATCGCCGTTGGGGCCGAGCAGATAGGTGTGGGTCAGGAGGCCGGCGCGGCCATGGATCGCACCGCTGCCGCCAACGGGATTGAGGCGCAGCGCCCGCACGCCATGGAACAGCGCCTCGCGCTCGGTCAGATCATAGGTATGCGGCGGCGTGACGCCCTGCATCCGGACATGGGCGAAACGGGGGTCGTCCAGCTTGTCGCCGAGGCCTGAATGCGCCTCCAAACGATCGCCATTGGGCATGTAGACCGTGCGCGCGCTGATGTCGTAGATCGCCGTCGCCTGCACTGAGCCGATCATCGGCGCCGTGCCGGGGCTGAGCCGGCGTCCGCGTGAACGGTCGACGACATCATCCTCGGGCGCTGCGTAGGCGAGAGCGGGCCCGGCCGGCTGCGGCGGCACGCCGAAGAATTTTTCGAAGAACGAACGATTGTCCGGTGCCTGCGCAGGCGCGGCCGCGACCTTGGGCCGGCGCGCCGGCTGACGCAGCACGATGGCCGGCGGCTCGCGGGTCTCCGGGGGCTTGAGCTCCGAGGGCCGTGCGATCGGCAGCGGTGCGCCGGACACGAGCCTGGGCGCTGCAGGGGTCTTGAGAATTTCCGACACGGACCCGCTCGAAGGAAGGGCGCCAGGAGCAATGCTTCCGGTCGTGTCCACGTCACGCGGGACGATGGGAGCGGAGGCCGGAACAGTTGGTTGCGACAGGATGGCCGGGGCGAGCGAAGCCGTCTGCAACGGCGTGTTGACGCGGAAACCCGCATCCAGCGGCGCACTGCGCCCCAATGTGGTGGGCGCAGGGCCGAGCTTGAATTCGGAGTTCAGGAGATCGCTGTAAACCCTTGCTGCCTCTGTTTTTTGCAGCGACGCAGCCGCCGTCCGCACAGGCCTCGCTTCATGGGTCGCCGGCCTGTCCTGCGATCCATCCATCGCCAGGAAACCAAGTGCGGTGGTGGCCGCGACGAAGGCAAGCTGGAGCAACACCTTGCGGCGCAGCCGGGCGCGGGAGCGCAACCTGACTGCACGCGGCCTGTAGCCTTGGTCCGACATCGGGGCGGCGCTCTCAACTCAACAACGCAACACGCCGCCTGCCCCAGCGAACGAAACCCAAAGCGGCCGGCTCTCCGCCGCGCTCGAACAGGAGCACGGGCCAAGACAGGCGCTGATCGTCCATGCGGGGAAGCCAGCAACTCAACTGATCTCAGTAAAATCCCGCGTGGTTAATTGCCGGTGAATCCAACGCGGCAATTTGCGACAAAAAAACGCGGCGGACCAATCCGGTCCGCCGCGCCCCATAGATTGCCGCGTTGAAACGCTTCCAGCTGCCCCCAGCCGCTCAGAGCGGCTTCAGCCCGGCCTCGATCTGCGCCCGCTTCGGCTCCAGGAAGGGCGGCAGGGCGAGCGTCTCGCCCATTGTCTTGGCCGGCTCGTCGGCTGAGAAGCCGGGCTCGTCAGTGGCGATCTCGATCAGGATGCCGTTCGGCTCGCGCAAATAAAGCGAGCGGAAATAGAAGCGGTCGACCTTGCCGCTATTGGGATAGCCGGCCGCCTTGAGCCGGTCCGCCCAGGCGTCGTAATCGGCAAAGGTCGGTGTGCGCAGCGCGAGGTGATGCACGCCGCCTGCCCCTTCGCGCGCCTGCGGCGCATCGGGTTCAACAGAGACATGCAGCTCGGCAGCCGGACCACCCTCCCCGATCTTGAAGACATGGATCTCGCCGCTGGCGTGGGCAGCATCGCGATAGGATGCGATGCGTTCCAGTCCGAGAAGCTGGGTCAGCACGACCTCGGTGCGCTCGAGCTTCGGCACCGAGATGGTAACGGGCCCGAGCCCGCGAATCTGATGCTCGGCAGGAACCGGGCTCTTCTCCCAGACGACGAAGGGGATCTCGCCGCCATCTGCGAGCAATGTCAGGCGCTGGCCTTCCGGATCCTCGAAATCGACGGCTGGGCGGCCATTGATCGCGCGAATCGCTGAAACCTCGACTCCGGCCTTGGTCAGACGCTCGCGCCACCATTCCAGCGACGCCTCATTGGCGACACGCAGGGAAGTGCGATTGATCGAATGCGTGCCGCGCCGGGCCGGTGAGGCAGGCCAGTCGAAAAAGGTCAGGTCCGATCCGGGCGAGCCCGCGCCATCGGCATAGAACAGGTGATAGGCCGAGGTGTCGTCCTGGTTCACCGTCTTCTTGACCAACCGCATGCCCAGCGTCTCGGCATAGAAGCGGCGATTGCCCGGCGCATCGGCCGAGATGGCGGTAACGTGGTGAATGCCGGTGAGCTTCATCGGGAACCTCATGATTGGGGCGCGAGGGCCGGATGGCCCGCTATCTGCGCTGGAGATAGCGCGCTCCGCCGCCAGCGGAAGCCCCCATCGCCCAATCCTAACCTTGCATACACGCAATCAACTGAGAGCAACGACTATACTAGCGCGCGTCTGCGCAAGCGGATTCTACTGCGCTACGGAGTCGTCGTAGCCGGTGGAGCGGAGATTTGCGGAGCCGTAGCCTTGTCGGCAGGCGTCGCGGGTGTCGTGCAGTCCTGCGGCTTGGCCTTGCAATCATAGACCATGGTCGGTGCGGCCGACTGTCCGGAACTCCCCGCCGACGGCAGGATCATGTTCTGGCCCTTGTCGACCTGCGAGGGATGCGTCGTCACCGGGCCGAGCCCGCTGTTGGATTGCGGTGCGACGGCCGGGGGCGATTGCGGCGGCGTGACCGTCCCCTGGGCGAACGCGGCGAGAGAGCCAGTCGCGACGGCAAGCGCGGCGACGAGCGAACGGGTGGTGGCGAGCATGTCGGTCCTTCTGGCTGGGACTGTGATGCTCAATAAACAGGCGGACGCAGGGGATGTTCCCCCGGCGCCTGGCTTCAAGCCGAGACCGCGTGGCGGCTCGGTTTGGCCTTGAGCTTCAGCGCCTCGCTGTCCTCGCGCTCGCGCGGGGTGTTGCGCATGAGCTGGTCCTTGCCGGGCTGATATTGCATGGGCTGCGCGATATCGACGCCATACCAGGCGGCGGCGCGCAGCACGAAAGAGGGATCAGCCAGATGCGGCCGGCCGAGCGCGACGAGATCGGCGCGGCCTGAAGCGATGATGGTGTTGACCTGGTCGGCCGAGGTGATGTTGCCGACGCACATGGTCGCGACGCGAGCCTCGTTGCGGATCTGATCGGAAAACGGCGTCTGGAACATGCGGCCATAGATCGGGCGGCTGTCATTGACGGTCTGCCCGGTCGAGACGTCGACGAGATCGCAGCCCTCCTCCGCGAAGGCCGTGGAGATCGCGATCATGTCCTGCGGGGTCACGCCGCCCGCCTTCCAGTCGGTCGCGGAGATGCGCACCGACATCGGCTTCTCCAGCGGCCAGGTCTCGCGCAGGGCCCGGAAGACCTCGAGCGGATAGCGCAGGCGGTTCTCGACCGAGCCGCCATACTCATCCGTCCGGTGATTGGTCAGCGGCGAGAGGAAGCTCGCCAAGAGATAGCCATGGGCGCAGTGCAGCTCCAGCATGTCGAATCCGGCGCGCTCGCCACGCTGCGCTGCCGCGACGAACTCGGCCTTCACCCGGTCCATGTCGGAACGGCTCATCTCGCCCGGAATCTGGCTCTCCGGGTAATAGGGCAAGGGCGAGGCCGAGATGATCGGCCAGGCGCCCTCCTCCAGCGGCTTGTCCATGCCGTCCCACATCAATTTGGTCGCGCCCTTGCGCCCGGCATGGCCGAGCTGGAGGCAGATTTTTGCCGCCGAATTGGCATGGACGAAGCCGACGATCCGGGCCCAGGCGGCTTCCTGCGCGTCGGTATAGAGCCCGGCGCAGCCCGGCGTGATGCGCGCATCGGCCGCCACGCAGGTCATTTCGGTGAAGATCAGCCCGGGGCCGCCAATGGCGCGCGAGCCGTAATGCATCAGGTGCCAGTCATTGGGCAGGCCATCCTGCGCCGAATACTGGCACATCGGCGAGAGCACCATACGGTTCTCGACCTGCATCTCACGCAGCTTGAGCGGCTGGAAGGCCGGCGGCACAGGCGCGCCGTCCTTGCGGGTCCGGGCGAGCGGACCAAGCTCCTGCGCGACCAGCCTGTCGATCGCCGCGACGAAGCCCGGCGCACGCAGGGCCAGATTGTCATAGGTGATCGCCTTGGAGCGCGTCATCAGGCCGAAGGCGAAGCGCAGCGGGTCGAAATCCCAGAAGCGGCGCAGCTGCTCGAACCAGACCAGCGAGACATCGGCTGCGTGCTGGGTCTTCTCGACCTCCTCGCGGCGCGTGCGCTCGAACAATGCGAGCGCTTCGGTGACGTTCAATTGCGCCTTGCCGAAGGCCTTGTGCAGCGCGATCGCGTCTTCCATGGCGAGCTTGGTGCCCGAGCCGATCGAGAAATGCGCCGTCGCCTTGGCGTCGCCGATCAGGACGACGTTCTCCGAGACCCAGTTGCGGCAGCGGATCATCGGGAAATTCCGCCAGAGCGAGCGATTGGTGACCAGCTTATGGCCCTGCAGCTCCTCGGCGAAGACGCCTTCGAGAAAGGCTGCCGATTCGGCTTCGCCCAGCTTATCGAGCCCGGCCCTGGCGAAGGTCTCGGGGTCGGTCTCCAGCACCCAGGTCGAGCGGCCGACCTCATATTGGTAGCAATGAGCGATGAAGAGCCCGAATTCGGTTTCCTTGAAGAAGAAATTGAAGGCGTCGAAGGGGCGGGTCGATCCCATCCAGGTGAAGATGTTGGGACGCAGATCGGTCTCGGGCTGGAAGCGCTCGCGCCAACCCTCGCGGATCCGGCTGTTGATGCCGTCAGCGGCGACGACGAGATCGTAATCGCGCTTCAGCGCCTCGATATCGGCGGCCTCCTCGCCAAACCGAAGCTCGACGCCGAGCTCGCGGGCGCGAGCCTGCACCAGCATGAGCAGCGAACGGCGCGAACAGCCGCAGAAACCGTTGCCGGAGACGCGGTGCACGCTCTCCTTGAAATGGATCTCGACATCGTCCCAGTATGCGAAATTGTCGCGGATCGCGGCATAGCTCGTCGCATCGGCCGCCTTGAAGGTGTCGAGCGTCTGGTCGGAGAAGACGACGCCAAAGCCGAAAGTGTCGTCGGGCTGGTTGCGCTCGAAGACCGTGACCTCGAGCTGCGGCCAGTCGCGCTTCATCAGGAGCGCGAAATAGAGCCCGGCGGGTCCGCCGCCAACGACCGCGATGCGCATCATGACCTCCGAAACATGGGCTGTAAAATTATTTTAGGTCTAAAATAATTTTATCTCAAGAGGATCATTTCATTCGCCGACTCATTCAAGCTCCAAGCATAAAATCGGACATATAAGAGCCAGGCAGCTCGGTTTTTATCGAATCCGCCAGCCTGCTTCGAATCCGATCACGGCGCTTGCAAATTCCTTTAGACCTAAAATATATTGCCCCATCAGGAGGTCGCTCGGGATGGCTCTGGCAGGACGGCATGCACTGGTGACAGGCGGCGGACGCGGCATCGGCCGTGCCATCGCAGCCGCGCTGAAACACGAGGGCGCGCGCGTCAGCATCATCGGGCGCGATGCGAAGGTTCTGCAAGAGGCGGTCGAGGCCGGCGACGCCGACGCGTTCATGTCCTGCGATATCCGCGACGAGGCAGCGACAGCCACCGCTACTGCCGCCTTGGCGCAAACCCAGCCCTTCGACATCGTCATCGCCAATGCCGGCGCGGTCGAGACCGGTCCGTTCGCGCGCAGCGATGCCGAGCGCTTCCGGCGCATGAACGAAATCAACCTGATCGGAACGGTCAACGCCTTCCACGCGGTGCTGCCCGGCATGCTGGAGCGCCGCGATGGCCGCTTGATCGCGATAGCCTCGACCGCCGGGCATCGTGGCTACGCTTATGTGTCCGCCTATGCCGCCGCCAAGCATGCCGTGATCGGCCTGGTGCGCTCGCTCGCGCTGGAAACGGCGCGCGCCGGCGTCACGGTCAACGCGATCTGCCCCGGCTACACCGATACCGACATGGTCGCAGGCGGCATCAGCGCGATCACCGCCAAGACCGGCCTCACGGATGAGCAGGCGCTGGCGCAATTGGTGAAGGATAATCCGCAGGGGCGTTTGATCGCGCCGCAGGAGATTGCCGCCGCCGTGCTCTATCTCTGCGGGCCGGCCAGCCAATCCATCACCGGACAATCGATCCTGATCAATGGCGGGGAGTTCTAGGCCATGGAAACGCCCTCCCCCAGCCTCGTGCTCGACCGCGAGACCAAGGCCAGTGAACGCCCCGGCGATCACAAGGACGAGTTGCGGCTCTGGCTCAGAATGCTGACCTGCTCGACCCTGATCGAGACCGAGATCCGCAACCGCCTGCGTGAGGAGTTCAAGACGACGCTGCCGCGCTTCGACCTGATGGCGCAGCTCGAGAAATCGACCACCGGCATGACCGTCGGCGAGGTCTCGCAGCGATTGATGGTCTCGAACGGCAATGTCACCGCCGTCGTCGCCGGGCTCCTGGCCGACGGGCTCGTCGACAAGCGCGCCGCCGCGCAGGACCGGCGCGTGCAGGTGCTGACGCTGACAGCGCAGGGGCGCAAGGCCTTCAAGGCGATGGCCGAGCGGCATGAGGGCTGGATCGCGGAGCTTTTCGCGGGGCTCGACCATGCCGAGACCACACAACTGTTCCGGCTGCTCGGCCGCACCAAAACCTCCCTGCATGCGGCCATCGCGCAGCGCGCCAACGGAGACAAGGCATGAGTCTCGCCAACGCCACGACCTTGCCGCTGGCAGGTTTCACACCGGCACATTTCGAGCTGAACGTCGCCGGCAAGGTCGCGACGGTGACGCTGAACCGGCCTGAGAAGAAGAATCCGCTGACCTTCGCAAGCTACCGCGAACTCACCGATTTCTTCCTGGCCGCGCAGAAGGAAGAGGATGTCAAGGCGATCGTCGTCACCGGCACAGGCGGCAACTTCTCCTCAGGCGGCGACGTCTTCGAGATCATCGGGCCGCTGGTCGCGATGGAGACCAAGGAGCTTTTGAAGTTCACCCGCATGACCGGGGAACTGGTCAAGGCGATGCGCGCCTGCCCGCAGCCGGTCATCGCCGCGATCGACGGCATCTGCGCCGGCGCGGGCGCGATCATGGCGATGGCGTCGGATCTGCGGCTGGGCACGGCCGAGGCCAAGATCGCCTTCCTGTTCAACCGTGTCGGCCTGGCCGGCTGCGACATGGGCGCCTGCGCGATGCTGCCGCGCATCGTCGGCCAGGGACGCGCCGCCGAATTGCTCTACACCGGCCGCGCGCTGAAGGGCGAGGAGGCCGAACGCTGGGGCTTCCTCAACCGGCTCGTGACCAAGGAGAGCCTGCTCGCTGAGGCCCAGGCCCTGGCAGCCGAGCTCGCCGACGGGCCGACCTTCGCCAACGCCATGACCAAGCGCATGCTCGAAATGGAATGGGCAATGTCGGTCGAGAGCGCGATCGAGGCAGAAGCCGTAGCGCAGGCCTTGTGCATGCAGACAGAAGATTTCGCCCGCGCCTACCACGCCTTCGCCAACAAGCAGAAGCCTGTCTTCGAGGGGAATTGAGATGGCAGGCAGCGGCATTCTCGGCCAGGCGGCCTCGGGTAATGCGAGTTTGGGCATGGCGATCCTGGGCGACACGCTCGACTGGCCCTTCTTCGAGGATCGCCATCGCCGCTTCGCCGAAACGCTTTCGGCCTGGGCCGACGCCACCCTGCCCGGCTTGCCGCATGACGATGTCGACGCCGCCTGCCGAGCCCGCGTCAAGGCGCTTGGCGAGGCGGGCTTCCTCAAGGCTGTCGTGCCGGCGGCTTTCGGCGGCCTGAGCGAGGCGCTCGACGTCCGCACGCTTTGCCTCGCCCGCGAGATCTTGGCGGCGCGCGACGGGCTCGCCGATTTCGCCTTCGCCATGCAGGGGCTCGGCACGGGGTCGATCACGCTCGCGGGCTCCCAGGCGATGAAGCAGCGCATCCTGCCCGGCATCCGCGACGGCAATCGCATCGCGGCCTTCGCATTATCGGAGAAGGAGGCCGGCTCCGACGTCGCCGCCATGGCGACGACCGCGACGCCGGACGGCAACGCGCATATCCGGATCGACGGCGAAAAGACCTGGATCTCGAATGGCGGCATCGCCGACCATTATGTCGTCTTCGCCCGCTCCGGCGAAGCGCCGGGCGCACGCGGCCTCTCGGCCTATCTGGTCGAGGCGGACACGCCGGGCCTGAGCATTGCCGAGCGCATCGACGTGATCGCGCCACACCCGCTCGCCACCTTGCGCTTCGATGCCTGCCGCATCCCGGTCGAAAACCGCATCGGCGGCCCCGGCGACGGCTTCAAGGTCGCGATGGCGACGCTCGACATCTTCCGCTCGACAGTCGGCGCGGCCGCACTCGGTTTCGCACGGCGGGCGCTGCACGAGACGGTCTCGCACGCCAATGGCCGCAAGCTGTTCGGCGGCACGCTCGGCGACCTGCAATTGTCGCAAGCCGCCATCGCCGACAGCGCGGCCGAGGTCGATGCGGCCGCACTGCTGGTCTATCGCGCCGCCTGGACCAAGGATCGCGGCGCGCCTCGCGTCACCCGCGAGGCGGCGCTCGCCAAACTCGTCGCAACAGAGAATGCCCAGCGCGTCATCGACCGTGCCGTCCAGATTCATGGCGGGCTCGGCGTGACCAAGGGCGTCAAGGTGGAGGAATTGTACCGGGAAATCAGGGCTTTGCGCATCTATGAGGGCGCTAGCGAGGTCCAGAAGGTCGTGATCGCACGCGACCTTCTCAAGATACATGCCGCTAGAGCCGGATCCGATCAGGTTACGACGCAACCTGATTAGGCAGGGGGACGAGATGACAGCAACCGGATTCGCGAAATCGGGACATGAGGACGGTTTCGCGCGGGACAACCTGCCGCCGCGCGACAGCTGGCCCGATCTCAGGCTGACAGAAGCGGGGCTGAGCTATCCGGAACGGCTCAATGTCGTCACGGAACTGCTCGACCGCCATGTCTCGGACGGGCGCGGCGGACGGACCGCGATCATCGCGGGCGATCTGCACTGGAGCTATGCCGATCTCGCCGAACAGGTGAACCGCATCGCCAATGTGCTGATACGCGACCTCGGCATGGTCGCGGGTAACCGCGTGCTGCTGCGCGCCGCCAACACGCCGATGATGGTGGCGAGCTATCTCGCCGTGCTGAAGGCCGGCGGCGTTGTGGTCGCGACCATGCCGATGCTGCGCGTGGGTGAGCTCACCTATCCGATCCGCAAGGCGAAGATTTCGCTGGCGCTGTGCGACCATCGCTTGCTCTCCGACCTGGAGGCTGCCCAGGCACAGGCCCCGGAGCTGACACGGATCGTGAGCTGGGGCGATGATACGACTGGTAGCCTCGACACGCTGATGCGCCAGCCCGGTTATGAGAGCTTCACCGCCGCCGACACGGCGAGCGACGATGTCTGCCTGATCGGCTTCACCTCCGGCACGACCGGCGAGCCCAAGGGCACGATGCATTTCCAGCGCGACATCCTGGCAATCTGCGACTGCTATGGCGCCCGCGTGCTCAAGGCTTCTCCAGATGACCGCTTCATCGGCTCGCCGCCGCTCGCCTTCACCTTCGGGCTCGGCGGGCTCGTGCTCTTCCCGATGCGGATCGGCGCGGCGATGATCCTGCCGGAGAAGGCCGGCCCGCCCGATCTGATCGACGCGATCGAGCGTCACAAGGCCTCCGTCATCTTCACCGCGCCGACGGCCTATCGCGCCATGCTCGACCGGCTCGACGGGCGCGACATCTCCAGCTTGCGCATCTGCGTCTCGGCCGGCGAGGCCCTGCCTAAGCCGACTTTCGAGGCTTGGGCTGCCAAGACCGGCCTGCCGCTGATGGACGGCATCGGCGCGACCGAGATGCTGCACATCTTCATCGCCGCACCGCGCGAGACGATCAGGCCGGGCGCGACCGGTCTCCCCGTTCCCGGCTATGAAGCCAAGATCGTCGACGAGGCCGGTCTCGACTGCCCCGACGGCACGCCCGGCCGGCTGGCGGTGCGCGGCCCGACGGGCTGCCGCTATCTCGCCGATGCGCGCCAGGCCAGATATGTGCTGGATGGCTGGAACATCACCGGCGACACTTATCTGCGCGATGCGGACGGCTATTTCTGGTACCAGGCCCGCTCCGACGACATGATCATCTCGGCCGGCTACAACATCGCCGGTCCCGAGGTCGAAATCTGCCTGCTGACGCACCCTGCCGTCGCCGAATGCGGCGTCGTCGGCGCGCCCTGCCCGGATCGGGGGCAGATCGTCAAAGCCTATGTCGTGCTGCGCGAGGGCTTCCAGGACGATGCGAACCTCGTCAAGGAGTTGCAGGAGCACGTGAAAGCGCATATCGCGCCCTATAAATACCCGCGTGCCGTCGCGTTCGTGACGGCGCTGCCCAAAACTCCGACCGGCAAGCTGCAGCGCTTCGCATTGCGCGAGATCGCGCGCGGCGAGGCCTGACCCTTCTTCGCAACACGAGCCGGAACGGCCAAACCGAGGCGACACCATGTCGAGTGCTGCAACACAACGTGCCATCCTGCCGGAGGGCTGGCCCACGCCACGCGGCTATGCGAACGGCATGGTCGCGGAGGGGCGCGTCCTGGTCACCGGCGGGCTCGTCGGCTGGGACGAGGCCGGCGTCTTCGCGCAGGGCTTCCTGCCGCAGCTTCGGCAGACGCTGGTCAACATCAAGGCCGTGGTCGAGGCCGGCGGCGGGCGGATCGAGGATATCGTCCGGCTGACCTGGTACGTCACCGACATCGCGACCTATCGCGCCAGCCTGAAGGAGATGGGCCCGGTCTATCGCGAGGTGCTCGGCCGGCATTTCCCCGCCATGGCCGTGGTGCAGGTGGTGGCGCTGGTTGAGCCGCAGGCCCTGATCGAGATCGAGGCGACCGCGGTCGTCGGCCGCTGAAGGCCTGCTCCCGTGAAGGCCTGCCCCCGTGAAGGCTTGGCCCGTGGAGGCTTGGCCCAGCGCGGCGATTATGTTTCCATTTGTTTCGATATCTGCATTGCGAAAACAATCGAAACCAAGATCTTTTCCGCAATGGCACAGGCTTAGCGATCCGGCATGAGTCGCTCCTTGACTCTGTTTGCACCGTCGACCGGCGGCAATCAGTGATGGAGACATTCTATGTCCAGCATCGGCAGCGTTGGCGGCTTTCGTCCGCCTCCGCCGAAACCACCCAGCTTCGACACGCTAGACAGCGACAGCAGCGGCTCGCTCAGCCTCGACGAATTCCAGAGCGGAGCTCCCAAGGGCACTGACAGCGCCAAGAGCGAAGCGCTTTTCAAGGCGATCGATAGCGACGGCGACGGCTCGGTTACAAAGGCGGAGTCGGATGCGTTCAAGGCCAAGGCCGAAAAAGCCGGCCAGCAGCTGCAGTCCTTCCTGTTCGGGCTTCAATCCGGCCAGACCAGCAGCGCCAGCGACAGCGCGACGAGCGACGAGACCGATACCTTCTCGCAGATCGATGCGAATTCAGACGGCAACGTCACCAAGGACGAATTCACCAAAGCCTTCTCCATGGGCACGAGTGACTCGACCAGCGCCTTGGGCGACCTCTTCGACGCGATCGACTCCAACTCCGACGGTTCGATCTCGAAGGACGAGACCAAGGCCTTCCAGGACACGCTCAAGGCTGCGGGTCCGCCGCCGCCGCCACCTCCTCCGCAGGACGCCTCCAGCGAGGATTCCGACGATCAGGACATCTTCTCGCAGCTCGATGCGAACTCCGATGGCAGCGTCGCCAAGGACGAATTCCTGAGCGCCCTGTCCTCCGACAAGACGGCTTCGAGCGATCTTCTGAGCAAGCTGTTCGATGCGATCGATTCCGACAAGAACGGATCGATCTCCAAGGACGAGCAGACCGCCTTCCAGCAGGCGCTGGACAAGCGCGGCCCTCCGCCCCAGCCCTCGGCCGCGTTCCTCAACGCCTCGCAGAGCTATGGCAACGTCTACCAGTTGGGAGCCTCGAGCTCCGCAACCAGCAGCTATTCGCAGGCGGCGTGACGCCCATCGCCTGATCAACTCCGGCCGGCAGAATGCCGGTCGGCGTCCCCTGGATATCTTCGTCTCTCAGATAGCTGCGTCTCTCAGATACCTGCGCCGTCCTGCAACGCCGAGCCTGCGCGCTCGCGCCACAGCAGCGCATGCAGCCGCCGCAACAAGGGCCGCAAAGCGAGATCCCCAAGCGCCAGCGCAGCTGATATGCCGACCCGCTCGGTTACCGCCCAGGCCGCCAGGAACAGCCCGGCGGTGCTCAATAGCCGCCAGCTCACAGCAGCCAGCCAAAAACGACGATCGGGCGTGCCGGAGCGGCCGACAGTCCTGATAATCGCCTGCCGCAGGCGCGCCAGCGGGCCGGTCGCCGCGCCGCCAGTCGAGCCTTCGCCCGCAGCCGCCTCGACGAAACCGAAAGCAACCGTCTCATTGCTGATCCGGTCGATCAGGATGAAACCGCCAAGCTCGCGATTCTCCTGGTAAGGCAGGGCTATGACGGGCTTGTCGAGCTTCAAGGTGACGAAGCCGATGCCGTTCATGCGCAGGCTCTGGGCCGGCACCGGACGGAAGCCCTCGATATCGATGCTGTGATGCAGCACTTCCAGCGTCGCATTGGCGCTTTGCGTCGCAAGCTTGAGCAGGAACTGGCCGCCCTCCAGCAAAGCCCGCTCGCCGGTCCAGAGCAGGCGCGCCTTCACTTCGCGGCTGACCGGCACAGACGAGGACGCGGCGACGATGACATCACCGCGCGAGATGTCGACATCGTCTTCCAGCGTCACGGTCACGGCCTGGCCGACGGCGGCGTTGCTGGCCTCGCCTGCCGCGCCGATCAAACGAGCGATGCGGCTCGCGCGCCCCGAGGGCAGGACGGTCACGGCGTCGCCGATGCGCGCGCGACCGCGCACGGCCAGGCCGGCATAGCCGCGGAAATCGAGATCGGGTCGATTGACCCATTGCACTGGCAGCACGAAGCCCTCTTCGCTTTGCCGCTCCGGCGCGACCGCGATGGTTTCGAGCAAGGGCAGCAGCGCCGGGCCATCATGCCAGGGCATGGCGGGCGAGCGACGCATCACATTCTCGCCGTCGCGCGCCGAGACCGGGATGAAGCGGACCGAGGCGAAGCCCAGCGACTTCGTCGCCTCGCGATAATCCTCGACGATGCGGCGGAAGACGGTCTCGTCATAGCCGACGAGGTCCATCTTGTTGACCGCGACCACGACATGGCGGACCCCGACCAGCGAGACGATGAAGGAGTGCCGCCGCGTCTGCGGCAGCAGGCCTTTGCGCGCATCGATCAGGATGATGGCGAGATCGGCGGTCGAGGCGCCTGTCGCCATGTTGCGGGTATATTGCTCGTGGCCGGGCGTGTCGGCGACGATGAAGCTGCGCTTCTCCGTGGCGAAATAGCGATAGGCGACGTCGATGGTGATGCCCTGCTCGCGTTCGGCCGACAGACCGTCGACGAGCAAGGCGAAATCGGGCTGGGTCCCTTGCGTGCCGAATTTGCGGGAATCGGCGTCGAGCGTGTCGAGCTGATCGTCCAGTACGGCACCGGCCTCGTAGAGCATCCGGCCGATCAGCGTCGACTTGCCGTCATCGACCGAACCGCAGGTGATGAAGCGCAGCAAGGAATGCTGGCCTGAGGCCTCGAGCCCGGTCGAGTCATTGGCAGGAACCTGCCGGGAAGCCGGGCCCGAGGACCGCTTCTCCTTGGCCAGCGCGGTCATCAGAAATAGCCTTCCTGCTTCTTCTGCTCCATCGAGCCCGCGCCGTCATGGTCGATGACGCGGCCTTGCCGCTCCGACGAGCGCGAGGAGCGCATCTCGGCGATGATCTCGGTCAGGCTCGCCGCTTCGCTCTCGACCGCTCCCGTCAGCGGGTAGCAGCCGAGCGTGCGGAAGCGGACCATGCGGCTCTCGACGACCTCGCCGGGCAGGAGTTCCATGCGCTCGTCATCGCGCATGATCCAGGCGCCGTCGCGCTTCACCACCGGGCGCGGAGCGGCAAAGTAAAGCGGCACGACCGGGATATTCTCGAGCGCGATATAGTCCCAGACGTCGCGCTCGGTCCAATTGGAGAGCGGAAACACGCGAAAACTCTCGCCCTTGTGCTTGCGGGTGTTGAACAATTGCCAGGGCTCGGGGCGCTGGTTCTTCGGGTCCCAGCGATGCTCGGGCGAGCGCAGGGAGAAGACGCGCTCCTTGGCGCGGCTCTTCTCCTCGTCGCGCCGGGCGCCGCCGAAGGCCGCGTCGAATTTGTGCAGGTCGAGCGCCTGTTTCAGGCCTTGCGTCTTCATCACATCGGTATGGATGCGCGAGCCCGAGGCGAAGGGGCCGATGCCGGCCTTCACGCCCTCCTGGTTGATATGCACGATGAGATCGAGCCCGAGCCGGGCAGCGGTCTCGTCGCGGAAGGCGATCATCTCGCGGAACTTCCAGGTCGTATCGACATGGAGCAGCGGGAAAGGCGGCTTGGCCGGATAGAACGCCTTCATGGCGAGATGCAGCAGGACAGCTGAATCCTTGCCGATCGAATAGAGCAGCACCGGCTTGTCGCAGGTCGCCACGACCTCGCGAATGATGAAGATCGCCTCGGCTTCGAGCTTCTGGAGATGGCTGAGCTGGATCATGCGCCGGCTCCCAGCGAAGTGGGCTTCGCCCGCGTCAATTTCCCGTCCGGACCGACATGGAGCCCGCATTCCTTGGCCGCATCGTCCTCCCACCACCAGCGCCCGGCCCGCTCGGGCTCGCCAGGGCGGATGGCGCGCGTGCAGGGTTGGCAACCGATCGAGACAAAACCCTTCTCGTGCAGCGGGTTCAGCGGAACGCCATTCGCCTTGGCGAAGGCGAGCGTTCTGTCGCGCGACCAGTCGAGCAACGGGCTGAGCTTGATCAGCCCCCGCGCCGCATCGGCCTCGGCGAATTGAACGCTGCCGCGCGCGGCCGACTGATCGGCGCGCAATCCGGTGATCCAGATATCGGCGCCGGCCAGCGCCCGTCCGAGCGGCTCCACCTTGCGAATGTCGCAGCAAGCCTTGCGCGCCTCGCGCGAGGTGTAGAAGCCGTCGAGGCGATATTCTCTGACAAACCCTTCGACCGCGTCATGGCGCGGATAGAACGGCAGGATCCGGACGCCGAAATGCGCCTCGGTCTCTTTCCAGAGCGCGTGGACCTCCGGAAACAGCCGATCGGTGTCGAGCGTCACGATCTCGACGGGCAGTGCGGCATCGATGATGAAATGGGTGAGAACCTGGTCCTCCAGGCCGAAACTGGTCGTGAAGACGAGGCGACCATGCGCGGCTGCCGCGGCGCCGACGAGTCGGGCAGCGACATCCGCCGCACCGAACGCCTCGTTCAAGGCCTGGGCCCGCTGCTCCGGCGTCGTGCCAGCAGTTTGGGCGTCCGAAGCGGTGATCTGACCGGGTAGGCCCAGCGCATTCAAGAGATCGGCGGACATCGGTTTTCGCTAGGTGAAGCGTTCGGTAAATCGAACGCTTCACCTAGTCCCGAAGTCCTGAATGATCAATTCACAGGCAGTAGCGTGGTTTTTCTTATTTCACTTCAAAAGGAGAAAAACCTTCCGCAGCAAGGCAAACGGCCCGTTTCCGCTGCGGAATAACGGGCGCTCACGCCCGTGAGCGGGCTCAGATGCTGCGCGTGGCCCCGCCATCGATGCGGATCTTGGCGCCGGTGACATAGCTCGCCCGCGTGCTGGCCAGAAAGGCAACGACATCGGCGAATTCCTGCGCCGTGCCGTAACGCCCGACGGGAATTGTCGCGCGCGAGGCCTTTGCCGCCTCGTCGGGCGTGATGCCGGTGCGGTCGGCGGCGGCCTTGTCGAGCTGGTCGACGCGCTCGGTATGGATGCGCCCGGGCAGGACGACATTCACCGTGACGCCTTGCGCGGCGACTTCCGCCGAGAGTGTCTTCGACCAGCCGATCACCGCCGAACGGATGCCGTTCGACAGCGCCAGGCGCGGGATCGGCTGTTCCACGCCGGACGAGGCGATGGTGATGATGCGGCCGAAGCCGCGACCGGTCATGCCAGGCAGCAGGCCCTGCGCGAGGTGGAAGAGGTTGGCCGCCATCCCCTCGAAATGCTTCAGCCAGTCATCGCGCTTGGCCTCGCGCGCCTCGGCCGGCGGAGGGCCGCCCGAATTGCCGATCAGGATGTCGACGCCCCCAGTGCCATTGAGCTCACCAAGAAACGCGTCGACGGCGGTGATATCCGACAGATCGAGGCTCGCGGCGGAGATGCGCCCGCGCACCTCTTCGGGACATTCGGCGATCCAGGCGTTGGTCGCCGCGACGTTGCGCGCGGCGGCGATCACCGTTGCACCCTCCGTCGCGAGCGCCCGGGCGATGGCTGCGCCGAGGCCGCGGCTCGCGCCCAGCACCAGCGCGCGCTTGTCGTGAAGGCCGAGATCCATGATGTGCTCCGTCCGGTTTCCTGGGCGTGCGAGTCCGCACGCGGTCGGCTCGCTGATAGCCGCTCGGCCTCGCCAAGGGAATGGCCGCCTTCGCCGGGGCAGACAGGACGAGGACGCGTTGCGCGGGCGCGTGCTAGGTTGGAGACGGCATCGCCTTTCGACCAGATTGACAGATGGCATCGGCCAGCGGAAAATTGTGCGAATTCAAAATAATAGTGCGGTAATCGCACGTTTTGGGAGGGGTATCATGCCGAAATCGACAACCGCATTATCGCGCCGCGCCTTGCTGGCCCTGGGCGGCACGGCCCTCGTGCTGGCCTCGGCGCCGGCACAGGCGCAGGCACAACAGACCGTCAAGATCGGCCTGATCCTGCCGATGACCGGCCCCTTCGCCGGCGCGATCGGCCGGCAGATCGAGGCCGCGGCGAAGCTCTACATCGCCCAGAATGGCGCGAGCGTCGCGGGCAAGACGATCGAACTGATCGTCAAGGACGATACCGGCACGCCCGACGTCACCCGCCGCATCGCGCAGGAGCTGCTGGTCAACGACAAGGTCTCCTTCCTGGCCGGTTTCGGGCTGACCCCGCTCGCCTTTGCGGTCGCGCCGCTGGCGACGCAGTCGAAGACGCCGCAGATCGTCATGGCAGCCGGCACCTCCTCGATCACCGAACAATCCCCCTTCATCGTGCGAACCTCCTTCACCTTGCCGCAGGTGACGATCGGCATCGCCGACTGGGCCTCCAAGAACGGCATCAAGAAGGCGATGACGCTGGTCGCCGATTACGGCCCGGGCCTTGACGCCGAGAAGGCCTTCAAGGAGCGGCTGACGGCAGCCGGCGGCGAGATCACCGGCGAGATTCGAATCCCGCTGCGCAATCCTGATTTCTCCCCCTTCCTGCAGCGCGTCACGGACGCCAAACCCGATGCGCTCTTCGTCTTCGTGCCGTCGGGCCTCGGCGTGCAGTTCATGAAGCAATTCGTCGAGCGCGGCCTGGACAAGTCCGGCATTCGGCTGATCGCCACCGGCGACGTCACCGATGACGAGTCGCTCGACAGCATGGGCGACGTCACGCTCGGTCTCGTCACCACGCATCACTATTCGGCGGCCCATCCCTCGCCCGAGAACAAGGCCTTCGTCGAGGCCTTCCGCAAGGCCGCTAATGTGCGGCCCAATTTCATGGCGGTGGGCGGCTGGGACGGCATGCACCTGATCTATCAGGCGCTGAAGAAGACCAATGGCGACACCGACGGCACCAAGCTGGTCGAGGCGATGAAGGGCATGAGCTGGGTCAGCCCGCGCGGGCCGATCTCGATCGACCCCAAGACGCGCGACATCATCCAGAACGTCTATGTCCGCAAGGTCGAGAAGGTGAATGGCGAGCTCTACAATGTTGAATTCTCGACCTTCGAGGCCGTGCCGGACCCGGTGAAGGCAGCCAAGTGAGGCACTGATCATCAAGACCGCAACCGTCATTGCGGGCGAAGCGAAGCAATCCAGAGCGGCCGTGCTCGGCCTCCCCCTGGATGGCTTCGTCGCTGCGCTCCTCGCAATGACGATCTAGAACTGCCCACGCCAACCCGAGAGCGGAGCCCACCTTGCTGACCATCCTGTTCGACGGGATCGCCTATGGCATGCTGCTCTTCGTGCTGGCGGCGGGGCTGGCCGTGACGCTGGGCTTGATGAACTTCGTCAACCTGGCGCATGGCGCCTTCGCCATGGCCGGCGGCTACGCCACCGTCATCCTGATGAACCGCTTCGGTGTGCCGTTCCTGCTTAGCCTGCCGCTCGCCTTCCTGTTCAGCGCACTCTTGGGCTTCATCTTCGAGCGCCTGCTCTATCGGCACATGTATGAGCGCAGCCATCTCGACCAGGTGCTGTTTTCGATCGGTCTGGTTTTCATGTCGATCGCCGCGACCGACTATCTGATGGGCTCGCAGCAGCAGAACATCCATCTGCCGGCCTATCTGCAGGGCCGCATCTTCATCGGCGGGGTCGGCATCGGCATCTACCGGCTCTTCATCGTGATACTCTGCGGCCTGATGGCGCTTGGCCTGCAATGGATGCTGGCGAAGACGCGCTTCGGCAGCCAATTGCGCGCCGCCGTCGACGACCGGCGCGCGGCGCGCGGGCTCGGCATCCCGGTGGTCAAGGTCTTCGCCATCACCTTCGCCTTCGGGTCTGGGCTGGCGGGGCTGGGCGGCGCGCTCGGCGCCGAGATCGTCGGGCTCGATCCGACCTTCCCGCTCAAATTCATGCTCTACTTTCTGATCGTGGTTACGGTTGGCGGCACCTCGAGCCTGACCGGGCCGCTGCTGGCGGCGCTCCTGCTCGGTGTCGCCGATGTGATGGGCAAATATCTCGTGCCGCAGCTTGGAGCCTTCATCATCTATGCGATCATGCTCGCGGTCCTGATGCTCAGGCCGCAGGGCCTGTTCGCGCGTGGGCGCTGAGATGCTCAGCAAACTTCCAAGCACCCCACCACTGGGGGCGCAAGCGCCCTCGCCCGCCGCCTTCCTGCAAGCGAAGGCAGCCTGGCGCTGGCCGGAAATCCTGTTCTGGATCAGCGCTTTCGGATTGATTCTTCTGTTTCCGAATCGTCATCTCCTGCTCAACGAAATCGCGATCCTGGGGCTGTTCGCGCTCTCGCTCGACCTGATCTTGGGCTATGCCGGCATCGTCTCGCTCGGACATGCCGCCTTCTTCGGCGTCGGGGCCTATGCGGCGGGGTTGCTGGCCAAGCACGGCGTGTCCGAGCCGGTGACCGGGCTCCTGCTGTCCGGAGCGGCGGCCGGCCTCGTCGGCTTCCTCGCCAGCTTCATGATCCTGCGCGGCACGGATCTGACCCGGCTGATGGTGACGCTCGGCGTCGCCCTGATCTTCCACGAACTCGCCAACCGGCTCGACTGGATCACCGGCGGCGCGGACGGCTTGCTCGGCATCTCGGTCGGCCCGATCCTGGGCCGCTTCGATTTCGATTTCGCCGGCACCACAGCCTATACCTACAGCCTGACCGCGACATTCCTGCTCTTCCTGCTGGCAAGGCGGATCGTGCATTCACCTTTCGGCCTGTCTCTGAAGGCACTCAAGGACAACCGCCTGCGCGCGGCGACGATCGGCATCGCGCCGAACCGGCGCATCGTCGCGATCTACACATTGGCCGCCGTCTATGCCGGCATGGCTGGCGCCCTGCTCACCCAGACGACGCAGTTCGTCTCGCTGGAGGTGCTCGATTTCGCGCGCTCGGCCGATGCGCTGCTGGTGCTCGTCATCGGCGGCTCCGGCTATCTCTATGGCGGGCTGATCGGCGCGATCGCCTTCAAGCTGATGAAGGACACGCTCTCGGCGATGACGCCGGCCTATTGGATCTTCTGGATGGGCTTCATCCTGGTGATCCTCGTGCTGATCGGTCGCGACCGCATGATGGCCACGCTGGCCAGGCCTTTCGCCCCGCTGCTCAGGCTGCTGGGAGCGCGCCGGCCATGACGCTCGCGCTCCAGACCCTTGGCCTGAGCAAGTCCTTCGGCGGCTTCAAAGCCAATTCGGAGATTTCGCTCAGCGTCGCCAAGGGCGCGCGCCATGCGCTGATCGGCCCCAACGGCGCCGGCAAGACCACCTTCATCAACCTGCTCACGGGCGTGTTGCCGGCGACATCGGGCGCAGTCCGGCTGCTGGACGAGGATGTGACGCGCGTCAGCCAGCAAGGCCGCGTCAAGCGCGGCATGGCGCGGACCTACCAGATCAACCAGCTTTTCGCCGATCTCACGCCGATCGAGACTGTCGGCCTCGCCATCGCCGAGCGCGAGGGCGCTGGTGCGCGCTGGTGGAGCCGCGTCGGCCAGAACAGCGCGGTCGTCGACGAGGCTGAGGCGCTGCTCACGCGCATGAAGCTCGGTGAGGTGATGATGTGGCGCACCGCGACACTGCCCTATGGCAAGCAGCGGCTGCTCGAGATCGCACTCGCCATGGCCTGCAAGCCGAAACTGCTCCTGCTCGACGAGCCGGCGGCCGGCGTGCCTGAGGATGAACGCCACGACGTGCTCGACAGTGTCGAGGCGCTGCCGCAGGACGTCACCGTCCTGCTGATCGAACACGACATGGAGCTGGTCTTCTCCTTCGCCGACCGGATCTCGGTCCTGGTCCAGGGCCAGCTCTTCGCGGAAGGCGGCGTCGATGAGATTTCGACCGACCCGCGCGTCAAGGCCGTCTATCTCGGGGAAGACGCGCATGTCTGAGCCGCTAGGCCTCTCCCACTCCCAAGCAAGCCTCCCCCAAGCCATCCCCGGCCTGCTCGAAATCGACGACCTCGTCGCCGGCTATCGCGAGGCGATCGTCATCAACGGGCTGTCACTGCGGCTCGCGGACGGCAAGGCGCTGGCGCTGCTGGGGCGCAACGGCACCGGCAAGACCACGCTGATCGACACGATCATGGGGTTGACCCGCCATGTCTCGGGCCGCATCCGCTTCAAGGGCGAGGACATCACCCATTTGCCTCCCGAGAAGCGCGCGGCGATCGGCATCGGCTGGGTTCCGCAGGAGCGCAACATCTTCCGCTCGCTCACGGTCGAGGAGAACCTGACCGTCGTTCAACGCGGCACGGCCTGGACGGTCGCCCGCGCCTATGAATTGTTCCCGCGCCTCGGCGAGCGCCGCCGCAATCTCGGCAACCAGCTCTCGGGCGGCGAACAGCAGATGCTGGCGGTCGCGCGCGCCTTGATGCTCGATCCCGCCTTGCTGCTGCTCGACGAGCCGCTGGAGGGGCTCGCCCCGATCATCGTCGATGAATTGCTGGCTGCGATCGCCCGGCTCAACCGCGAGGACGGGCTGACCACGATCCTGGTCGAGCAGAAGGCGCGCAAGATCCTTCCCTTCACCGACGAGGCGATCATCCTTGACCGCGGCGCCATCGTCCACGCCGCGCGCTCCGAAGCGCTCCTGGCTGACGAGACCGCCATGTCCGCCCATCTCGCCGTCGCCGAACGCCCGGCCCGCTTGCGGCGCTCATCTCCATCCCACAACTAGACCTGCCCACAACTAGACCTGCCCACAACTAGACCTGCCCGCAACCAAGCCTGATCCGAGGACCAAGACCATGACGACCAGGACCAAGCCGCCCTTCCGCGCCGACATGGTCGGCAGCCTGCTGCGCACCGCCCCTCTCAAGCAGGCGCGCGAGAAGCACGCCACTGGTGCGCTTGACGACGCCGCCTTCAAGGCGATCGAGGACACTGAGATCCGCAAGCTGATCGCCAGGCAGGAGGCGACCGGCCTGAAAGGCGTCACCGATGGCGAGTTCCGCCGGGCCTATTGGCATTTCGACTTCATGGAGGAGCTCGACGGCATCGAGGCGATCACCGCCGATTCAGGCATGAACTTCAAGGGCGGCGTCGGCATCGCCAAATCGCTGCGCATCGTCGGCAAGGTCGGCTTCAGCGGCCACCCGATGATCGAGCATTTCAAGTTCCTGCGGGACAATGTCTCTCCGGGCTCGACGCCGAAGATGACCATCCCCGGCCCCAGCATGCTGCACTACCGGGGCGGCCGGAAGATGATCAATATGGGCGTCTACCCGCAGATGGAGGCGTTCTACGGCGATGTCGGCACGGCCTATAACAAGGCCGTCCACGCCTTCTACGATGCCGGCTGCCGCTATCTGCAGCTCGACGACATCTCGTTTGCCTATCTCTGCGACCCCGACCAGCGCGAGATGCTGCGGGCCCGCGGCGACGACCCCGAGCACCAGCCCGAGATCTATGCCGGCATGGTGCGGGCGGCGCTCAAGGACAAGCCGGCTGACCTCGCCGTCACCATGCATCTCTGCCGCGGCAATTTCCGTTCGACCTTCATCGCGTCCGGCGGCTACGAGCCGATCGCGGAGCTCCTGTTCAACACCATGCCGGTGGATGGCTATTTCATGGAGTGGGACAATGACCGCTCCGGCGGCTTCGAACCCTTGCGCTTCCTGCCCAAGGGCAAGCATGTCGTGCTCGGCCTGGTGACCTCGAAGACCGGCGTGCTGGAAAGCAAGGACGATCTCAAGCGCCGCATCGACGAGGCCTCGAAATTCGTCGCGCTCGACCAGCTCTGTCTGTCCCCGCAATGCGGCTTCGCCTCGACCGAGGAAGGCAATACGCTGGCCGAAGACGAGCAGTGGAGGAAGCTCGAGCTGATCGTGGAGACGGCCGGCGAGATTTGGGGCTGAGCCCCATTCGACCGGCCTCGCGCTAACCATTATGGCGGTTTCCCGGCATAATCCGCTGGTTGACCGCATCATGTGAACTGCGGTTCGCAATACGTTCACCCCCCACTGACGCAAGGACAAGCCGCCTCTGGTAGTGAGTTGTTAAGCCTGATCCAGGGAGGAGACGGGCATTCGGAGACTGGCGTGATCCGCGCCGGCATTCGGACGCGCGTATCTCGCCTCGGAATCCGGCGAAACAACACCGTCTTGCCGGACGGGCCGAGGCTTCCGCGTTGCGCTCACTACGCCCAAAGACCACACGCCGTCGCACCGCTTCGCCGCGGCTGCCGCACGTCATGTTGCCGACACCGCCGCACGCGGTCCGGCCCAGGTCCGTGCCGACTAAGTCCGTGCTGGCGAATTTGCGCCAGCGTTGCCTGGTCGGCCAGGCCATGGCGCTGGTGCTGTGGAACGCTCCGGCCTTCGCGCAGAACATGATCACGCCCGATGGGCGGACGCAGACCAATGTCTCCGTCAGCGGCGCGACCACGACGATCACCACCCAGACGGTGTCCGGCAATGCCGGCTACAACTCGTTCTCGCGCTTCGAGCAAGCGGGCGGCACGACCGTCAACATGCACCTGCCGCAGAATACCGGCGCGCTGGTCAACATCGTCCGCAACGGCCCCGTCGTCGTCAACGGCATCCTGAATTCCTACAAGAACGGCCAGATCGGCGGGCATGTCTACTTCTCGGACTCCGCCGGCTTCACGGTCGGGCCGTCCGGGGTGATCAACACCGGACAATTGACGGTCAACACGCCGACACGCGACTTCCTCGATCAGGTGATCAGCCCCAACGGCGTCGTCAATGAAACGATGGCGGCACGGCTGAGAGCCAACGACATCCCGATCTCGCCCGACGGCGCGATCTCGATCGAGGGCCGCATCAACGCCAGACGCGGCGTGACACTGTACGGCAGCTCCGTCAGCGTCGCCGGACAGATCACAGCCAATGCCGCCCCCGTCGATATCGGCGAACGCAGGCGGCGTCACCAGAACGCCTTCGCGGCCAGCGTCAACACCTCCGGCATCCGCCACGGCGGCGCGATGGTGGCGCGGCGCGGCGGCGGCATCGAGATCGTCGCGGCGGGCACGGCGAGCATTTCGGGCTCCCTGAGCGCCAATGCGACGGCGCGGCGCTCCGCCGGTTCGATCGTCGTGCGCTCCGGCCGAGGCACCACGATCACCCAGACGGCGCGGTTGAGCGCACAGGGAGCAGCGCCCTCGGCAAAGCTTGCGCAGGGCAGCGCCGCAGCAGGCCAGGCCGCCGTCAACACCGGCGATGGCGGCAAGATCTCAATCACCTCCGACGCCGCGATCTCGATTGCCGGCGGAGCACGCTTCGACGCCAGCGCGGCGCAAGGCGTCGCCGGCAAGGGCGGCGAGATCAAGGTCTTCGCCGGGACCAATCTCGATGTCGAGAATGGCGCGATCTTCAGGGGCAAGGGCGGCCTGACCGGCGATGGCGGCTTCACCGAACTCAGCGCGACGAAGACGGTCACGCTGGGCGCGGTCGATGTCGATCTCTCCTCCCGCTCAGGCAAGGCCGGCCTGCTCTATATCGACCCGACAGACCTGATCATCGGGACCGGCGGCAGCGCCAGCATGATCACCAACGGCACGGATGTGTCGTTGCAGGCCACCAACAGCATCATGATCGCCGCCGACGGCAGCATCGACACGCGCCAGTTCAACCGTTCCGCCAATGGCGGCGTGCTCTCGGCCTCCAATCCCTCGACCGGCAATTCCGGCGCAATCCTGCTGACCTCCCCCAACATCAGCGTGTTCGGCTCGCTGCTCGCCGGCGTCAGCACGGGCAGTGCCTATACTGCCGGTGACGTCACGCTCGACGCGACGACATCGGACATCCGGATCGCCGGCATGGCCAGCGCGACCTCGACCATCGACATTCACGGCACGATCACGGGACGAGACATTTTGCTGAAGGCGGATGCGACCGCCGTCGCCTCCTATGCCGATCCCTCCGCCGGGCCGCTGCTGGCGCTTGCGGCGCAGAGCGTGGGCGGCATCCTCTTTGGCCTGAACGGCGGCTATGTCGGCAGCCAGGTGCTGAGCCGCATCCGTGTCGTCGATGGCGCGACGATCGAGGCGACGCGCGACGTCACCATCACCGCCAAGGCCCGGCAGGAGGCCTCGCTGCCCGCGATCACGCTCACCGGCGGAAACCCGTTCGCGGCTGCGGTGTCGATCGGCGAGATCATGGGAACGGTCACGGCCGACGTCGCGTCGGGCGCGACGATCAAGGTCGGCCGCGACCTCACCGTCTCGGCCGAGAACGACGTCAAGCTCGCCGTCTCCGCCGTCTCAATCTCGGTCGGCACGGGCCTGGTCGCAGCAACCGTCGCCTATGGCTTCGTCGATGTCACCACCGCGGCGAAGGTCCACTCCGGCGCGACGGTCACTGCCGGCGCGGGTGCTGGGACCGGCGCGGTCAGCATCACGGCCAAGAACACCAATTCCCTTTCGACCTCGTCGACGGCCGTGGCGGCCTCAGGTGGCGTCGCCGGCATCGCCGTCGCCTATTCCGATTATAAGGCGGAGGCCGACGCGTTGCTTGGCGCCTCGCTTGGAACGAGCGCCAACAAGGTCCAGAGCGTCACGGTCGAGGCGCTTTCCGATACGACGAAGAACGCCACGAGTTCATCGGCGACGACCGGCGACAACATAATCTTCAATGCCGGGCCGGCCGGCTCGACCGTTTCGACCCTGCTGAGCAAGCTGCTGGGCAAGATGTCCGAGGGATCCTCGAGCGTTCCCATCAAGGTCGGCAGCGCCGTCACCATCGCCAGCAGCGACCTGAGCGCCAGCGCTGCGATTGCAGCGGACACGGGCGGAACCGGGCCGACGATCCAGGCCTCGGGCGACGTCGTGCTGGCGAGCCGCCAGCGCGATTTCGGCGTGCGCCTGATCGCCGACAGCTCGACCAATTCCAACTCGACGGACCCGACGGCGAGCAATCCCGAGGCGATGGTCTCGCTCTCCTTCGGCATAGCCGTCGGCAATTACAGCCACAACTCGACCGCCTCGGTGGGTTCGGGCGTGACGATCAACGCCAATCACATCGGCGTCGCCGCGCTCAGCGAGAACCCCATTTCCAACACCTGGACGAACTGGTCCGGGCTCGGCGAGGTCTTCTCGCACATCAACGGCAATCTCGGCATCGTCAACAATATCCTGACGAGCTACGCGAACGCCGCCTCCTCTTCGAACGATCTCGGGCTTGCCGGCGCGGTCGACTATTTCCGCGTCAGCAACGACACCTCGGCCTATATCGCCAGCGGCGCGACGCTGAACCAGACCACGGCGACGGGCGCCTGGTCGACGACGCTGGCCGGCAATTACCTGCAGAACTGGGCGAGCGCCGTCACCATCACCGCCGACACGGACCAGCACTCGGTCGATGTCGGCGGCAATTTCGGCTTTAAAGGCGGCGTCAATGGCGGCTCCGGCTCGGCGGTCGGCGGTTCGCTGATCGACATCGGGCGCAGCAGCAAGACCGTCGCCGCCGTCGCCGCCGGCGCGACGATCACGGCGACCGACCTCGCGGTGACCGCCAACACCTCCGACATCCTGTTCGCGATCGCGACGACGTCCGGGCGCTCGGCCGGCACGATCGCGCTCAACGGCATCGTCTCGGTCTCGGGCATCCAGAACCAGACGCTGGCCTCGATCAGCAACAAGGCGATCGTCACCGCCAATTCGATCGCGATCAAAGCCGAGCAGTCCGTCTCCGTCTTCGCGCTCAGCGGCGGCATCGTGCTCGGTGGCGGCAACGGCATCGGCGTCTCGGTGGCGGTGCTGGATGCAGGCTCGGTCACGCGCGCCTATGTCGGCGACAATTCGGACGATCTCACGGATGGCCGGCTCGCCGGCACCGCGCCGCAGGGGCTGATCACGACGAACTCGATCGCTGTCGAGGCGGCGACAACCGGCCGCATCACGGCAGCCTCCGTCGCCGCGGCGGCGGCCGACGGCGCGGTCGCCACCACCCTGCCGCCCGGCACGAGCGAGGCGATCCGGAAGATTTCCGACGCCACCAACAAGCAAACCGGCAGCGGCCCCAGCCTCTCGGCCGCCGGCGCGGCCGCCGTCGCGCTGACGACGATGGGCACCTCGGCCTGGATTGACGGCGCCAGGCTGCAGCAGAAGGACAATGCCGGACTGACCACCTCGGTCAGGGCGTTGAATTCGACGATCATCGAAGTCGGCGCCGGCGCGGCCGCCGCCAATCTCGCCAACACCTCGGGCGCAAGCGCCGCCATCGCCGGCGCCGTCGCCATCGGCATCCTCGACAACAGCACCGATGCACGCGTCAGCGGCTCGAGTCTGACCGGCGTCTACGACACCTCGGTGCAGGCGATCGCCGGAGGCCGCGCGACGATCGTCGGCGTCAGTCTCGCGGTCTCAGCCGGCGGCAACGGAGCAGCTGCGATCTCAGCCGCGGTCGGGCTCGTGACCAACCGCGTTTCGGCCTCGATCACCGATTCCGCCCTCAGTGCGATCTCCGGCCTGACGGTCTCGCGGCTCGCCAGCGTCAACGCCTACCAGACCACCGATATCGGCATCGGTGGCGGTTCGGCCTATCTCGGCGCCCAGTCCGGAATCGGGCTGTCGCTGAGCTATGCCGAAATCGGCGACCCGAGCGGGCAAGACGCTGTCAGCGCGATCATCCGCAACTCCAGTTTCGTCAATCTCAGCGGCCTGAATGTCGTCGCCTCGAATTCGAGCCGGATCGTCTCCGGCGCCGCCACCGTCGGCCTCGGCGGCAACGGCCTGTCGGGCGCCTTCGTCTTCAACAAGGTCACGCCGACGACGCGGGCCGAGATCACGGGCACGGCCGGAGCGCCGCCGACGATCACGGTCGGCGGCGACGTCGTCGTCACCGCCGACAGCAGCCGTGACGCGACCTTCGACGCCATCATCTCCGGCCGCCAGACCTTCTCACAGGCCGATGCGGCGCAGGTCGAATTCGACGGCTCCGTCGCCAATGGCGGCGATCCGAACCCGAACGGGGCCGCGATCGTCGCCATCACCGGCTCCGTGCAGGTCGGGCGCAACAATGTCGGCATCTCCTTCCTCAGCAACGAGGTGGCGCAGTCGCATATCGCCACGATCGACAACGTCATCCTGACCGCGACCGGCGATGTCTCGGTGCGGGCACAGGACGGCGCCAGCATCACCGGCGTCGCGGTCGGGCTCGGCGGGGCCACCGGCCAGTTCGCCGGCGTCGCCTCGGTCGCATTGCAGTCGGTCGACAACGTCGTGAGCGCCGGCATCACCGGCACGGGCACGATCATCACGGCCCGAGACGTGAAGCTGAACGGCAGCACGACAGCAACCATCCGCGGCACGGCAGGCTCGCTCGGCCTCGGCTTCGGCTCGGCCGCGCTCGGCCTCTCCGTCGTCGAGAACAGCATTGAAAACAGCGTCAGCTCGACGATCGAGGATGCGCGGCTGCGCGCCTCACGCGACCTGCTGGTCCAGAGCCAGTCGAGCGGCACGATCTCGACCTTGTCGATCGGCATCGCGATCTCGCGCCAGGTCGGGCTCGCAGGCTCGGTCGCCACCAGCAGCGTCGCGACCGACGTCGCCGCGACCGTGAAGCGCGCCGACATCATCGCCGAGAACAATGTCGGCGTGATCGCGACCAATCATGACGGCATCGCGGTCTCGGCGGGAGCACTCGGCGCGGCCGGCGGCTCGCCCAGCGTCGCCGGCGGCCTCTCGATCGTGAGCAACTCGATCGGCGGCAGCACCGTCGCCTCGATCAGTGAGAGCAGCTCCGTCGATGCGCGCGTCAACGGCACCGGGTCGCTGAGCTTCGCCAGCGGCGCGGTCGTCAGCCCGCCGAGCCTGTCCAGCCCGTCCGGCCCCTCGACCAACCTGCCCGACCTGGCGATGGCCCAGCGCAGCCTGCGCGGCCTGGCCGTGATCGCAACCTCGCAGCAGGCTGTAATGGCCAATGCCGTGACGGCAGGCATCGCGGTCTACCCGATCAGCGGCGCGGTCGGCTACGTCACCATCCGCAACTCGCTCGGCGGAACCACCTCGGCCACGATCGACGGCAGCACGATCGACACGCGATTGAACGGCGGCCAGAACCCGACTGCGATCGTGGTCGACGCCGCCAGCCATTCCTATGCCGGCAGCTATATCGTCGTCGGCGCGATCGGCGGTGCGGCCGGCGCCGGCGCCGACGCGCAGACCACGCTGAAGCGCCAGACGAGCGCCGCGCTGACGAACTCGACCACGGGCACGATCGCGACCAGCCAGGCCGGTCTCGGCGGCGTCGGCGCGGTCGAGGTCGCGGCGGTGTCCTCGCAAGCCTCGACCGGCAAGACGATCGGCTTTTCGGCCGGCGTCGCCGGCGCGGCGGCGACCGGCCTCGTCAACAGCTTCGAGGCGGTCACGACCGCGAATGTCGACCAGGGCATCCTCAACGCGGCCTCGCTGCGCGTCACCGCCGACAGCACGAACGGCTTCTACGGTGTCGCCGGCGTCGGTGCCGGCGGCGGCGTCGCGCTCGGCAGCGCCTTCGTCGTGGCGCGCAGCATGAGCACGACGCTGGCGACGATCGGCGGCGGCGCCAATGTCACGACGCTCAACCTGAACGGCCGGCTCGACGTGCTGGCGACCAGCACCAACAGCTTCACGGCGCTGGCGGCCGGTGGCTCGGCGGCGGGCCTGGTCGGCATCGCCGGCATGGTCAACCTGATCGACGTCGCCAACACCACCCGCGCCGGGCTCTATGGCGTCGCCTCGACGCAGCGGCCGACGCCGATCCAGAACCTAGCCGGCCAGAGCATCGACGGCTCGCTCAACGTGATCGCACGCGAGACCACGACGATCACGCCGGAGACGGGCGTGGCGGCCATCGGCGGTGCCGGCATCGGCCTCGGTTCCGCGACCAATGTCGCCAGCCTCGACTCAAGCGTGCTCGCAGACCTCTCCGGCAGCACAATCTCGACGACCGGCGCGGTCGTGGTCCAGGCGGTGAGCGACCGCAGCGTCGATGCCAACGCCTTCACCATCGGCCAGGGCGGCTCGATCGGGCTCGGCGCGGCCGTCAACGTCATCTCGGTCGGCACGGGCGCTCCCGCCGGCGCAGATCTCAATATCAACGGCGACGGCACGCTCTCGCGCATCAACCAGCTCACCGCCGTCGATCCCGGCTTCCTACTGAGCACCAGCGGGCTTGCGACCTATCGCACCCTGCGCGGCGCCTACGCCTCGGGCGCGACCGACGACCAGCTGCGCACCACGGCCAATGCCGAATATCTGGCGCTCATCCAGAACGGCACGGTCGTCAACGGTGTGCTGACCCTGACCGCCAGCGGCGTCCAGGCGCTGCGCTCCAACGCCGCCATCGCGCTCTTCCTGCCGACCGCGACCGACAGCCAAGTCCGCGACTATGCGGCGGCGCGCTACACCGCGCTGAAGGCCGCCAATCTGCAATATGTCATCGGCGACGCCGGGCTGAACTCGTATCGGCAGGTTCTCGAGGTCACGACGCCCAACCTCACCGACGCGCAAGTCAAGATCGCCGCCAACGACGCCTTCGCCACACTGCTGGCCAACGGCGTCCCGGTGAACGGGCTTTATTCGCTGCGTGGGTCGGGCCAGGCCGTCTACCAGGCCGCCGCCGACGCCGCGCTCGGCCGGACGGCGACCTTCAGCGAAGTGAGCAGCTACGCCGCCTCGCAATATGCCTGGTTCACCAGCAACCGCGCCCGCACGGCGACGCCGAGCGCCATCAGCGCCACGGCCCTGCTCGATTCGACCGGCGCCCAGACCGGCGCGACCGCGCTCGGCGGGTCGATCACGGCCAGCTCGGTCTCTGTCACCTCGACCTCGAAAACCTCGACCGAGAACACCGCGCTCGGCATCGGCGTCGGCGGCGTCGGCGTCGGCGCGGCACTCGGCTACACCACGGTCGCCGACAATGTCAGCGCCAAGCTCGACCAGGCGACGGTGACGACGGGCTCGATCACGGTCAATGCCTCGGCCATCGATGGCGCCGGAGGCGTGGCGTCCAAGGTCGACGTCACGGCCGGCGCGGGCTCGGGCACGGCTTCCGCCGGCGCGGCGGTGGCGCAGGGCGCAGTCTCGAACACGCTCACCGCAAGGCTCGGCGGTACGCTCACGGTCACCGGCGCGACGACGGTCAGCGCGACGACGACGCAAGGCTCGCGCGCCGACGCGCTCGGCGCGGCGGCGGCGGGCGGCGGCGCGCTCGGCATCTCGATCGCCAATAGCAGCCTCGACGGCACGGCGACCTCGAACGTCGCGGCCAACACCACGCTCTCAGGCGGAACATCGCTCACTGTCGATGCCAGCAGCGCCGGCATCTCCTATGCCTCAGCGACCGCCGGCGCGGGCGGCTTGCTGGTCGCCGGCACGGGCGCCGATGCGCGCGCCAGCGATTCCTCGCGCGTCGAGGCCCATCTCGGCGACAACGCCAGCGTCAGTGTCGGAACCGGGGCGATCCGCGTGACCGCAACCGCGACGCCCGACGCCAAGGCCGCCGCCTATGGCGTCTCGGTGACGGGCGGGCTCGCCGTAGGCGCGGCGATCTCGCGCGCCACCACCAACCAGACCGTGATCGCGGCGATGGATGGCGGAGCCGCCGCCCAGCGCGCGCTCACCGCCGGCAGCCTCTCGATCCTGGCGACCAGCACGATCTTCGGCACGCCCGTGACCTCGATCGGCGGCTCGCCCGGCGCGACCAGCGATTTCAGCCGTGGCGGCACGGGTGCGGCGGCCTGGTCCTTCGCCGGCTCAGGAGCCTACTTCGCCAGCGCCGTCGGTTCCGATGCGCGCGCAGTCAACACCTCGACGGTTACCGCTTCGGCCGGCAACAATGTCCGGCTGCCAGCCGGCATCGTCGCGATCAACGCGACCAACACGACGCGCCAGATCGCCTCGGCGACCGGCTTCTCGATCGCCGGCAAATACTCGATCGGCGCCGTGCTGGCCAATGCGAGCTCGACGGCTACGACGAGCGCGACGCTGGGCAACGACGCCCGCCTGCTGGGCAACAGCGCGACGAGCTTCAGCCTGATTGCAACCGGCAGCGACACGCAGATCGCCAACGCCATGTCGGGCAGCGGCGGACTGGTCTCCGGCGCCGGCGCCTCAGCCGATACCGCCAATACCGCCACGGTCACGACCAGCATCGGCGCGCGCACGCAGATCGGCGCCAACACCATCCTGATCAACGCAGCTCACACTGATTCCTACGCCAATCTGGTCGACGCAACGCAAGCCGCAGCGCTCGGCGCGAGCGCCTCGCTCGCCAGCCACGACGCGACCTCGAACGTGCTGGTCGATATCGGCAACAGCGTCATCTTCAGCGCGCTCGGCAACGGTACGAAGGGCTGCTACGTCACCACCTGCCTCCAGGGTATCGAGCTGGAAAGCCGCAACATCTTCACGCAGCTTGCGCTCGGCGACACGATCAGCGCCGGCGCGGGCGGCGGCATCAACGGCGTCGGCGCGAAATCGACGATCGATATCGACGGCACCTCGAAGGTCTTGGTCGGCAACGACGCCAACTTCGCCAGCGGCGTCAACGCGGTCAATTCACCCGGCCCGATCTCGATCCAAGCGATCACCGAGTTGACCGCCAACGACACGGTGACGCTGACCACCGGCGGCCTGCTCCAGGGCGCCGGCGTCACCTCGCAGTACCGGGCCCGCAATGTCGACAACGAGGTCACGCTGGGCACGGGCGTCACGCTGACCTCGGCAGGCACGATCAATATCGGCACCTACACCACCGCGACGGTCAAGACGAACGCGCTCGTCACCACCTATGGTCTCGCCGCCGTCGGCGTCGCCGAGGCCGATACCGACATTATCACCAACCAGACCATCACGATCGGCGCCAACAGCACGCTGACGGGCCTCGACAACGTCAACGTCACGGCCGGACGCGACGCTTCGGGCCTGTTCATGACCTCGATCCTCGGCGACGCCACGGCGATCGGCTATGTGCGCGGGCTGATCGCGGTGCCCGACGCCGATGCCTCGACCGACCTGCAGAACCGCGCCCGGCTCAACGTCAACACCGGCGCGGCCCTGCTCAGCGCCCAGAACGTCACGCTCGGAGCCTATAACGGCACGGTGACGCCCAACGCCGACGGCGCCGGCCACGGCTTCCAGCTTTATTTCATTCCGGTGACGCAACGCGACGAGAGCCCGGGCGCTTCGGCCACCTCGACCGTCGTCATAAACGGTCGCGCCGTCGGCGGCGTGTTCCACGAGCAGGAGATCATCATCGGCTGCGGCACGGGCGGCCTCTCGATCTGCGACCTCAACGCGACGCCGACGGTTTATGTGAAGGCCGGCGGCGCGCCGGTCACCGTCACTCGCGACGACGCGTTCGATGCGGTGGCCTATGTCCGCGCCAACTACACCACGACCAACGGCACGATCGACGACACGGCCGTTGCCGACACGCTGGTCGGCGGCATCGCCCCAGGGCTGGTCAGGGCCTACCGGATCAGCCAGCTCTACGCCGCGGGCGGCAACGTCTTCGTCAATGGCGACACCATACAGGGCAATGGCACGCTCACCGCCAATGGCGGGCCGACGATCAAGGTCGTCAACAACAGCGCGGCCTACCTCATCCTTGATGGCGGCGCCTATATCCCAGACCTCACGACCGGCCAGATCCTGTTCACCGGCGCGGCGCAGGGCCAGAACGGGCTCGCCCAGACCGCGGTCAACGCCAACGCCCAGGCCAGCATCACCATCGACAACGCCTATACACGCAGCGACATCGGCAATTTCGGCCCGGCGCTGCTGATCGCCGACGACGTCACCAATCTCGGCGGGCTGGTCTCGATCAACAACACCAAGGGGTCCTTCGGCTTCTCGGGCCAGCGCATCGACTCGCTGCAGTTCAACGTCACGGTGCCCGAGGGCGCGGTCGCGATCTCGTCGAACGGCCCCAACGGCATGTATAATGCCGGCGGCTCGCCGCAGGCGGAATGGGACTACGCGATCTCCTACCCCGGCGGCAGGCCGGGCACGCCGCAGGGCCAGTACACCATCAACGACACGGTCAATGCCGCGGCCAACGCCTCGACGGGCGGCAGCAGCGACCCGAGCGCTTATCTCTACGGCGTGCAGACCGACGGACCCGACCGCCGCACCAGCATCGTCTATTACGGCAACTGCATCGGCCGCGTCGGCGATGTCGGCTACAACTGCGTCGGCGGCTACCGCTTCAGCTCCAACGACATCTTCTTCGCCCAGATCCCGACCGTGCCGCTCTACCGCGAGAGCTACGGCACCGCCCTGGCTGGCGGCAGCTCGCAGATCTACGGCGCGCAGGTCGCGATCAAGGCGTCGGTGATCAACATCAACGCCTCGATCGAGGCCGGCCGGGCGACGAACCAGTCGGTCGTGCTCGACAGCGGACTGGGGGCCGCGATCCAGGGCTTCCGCGGAAACTACGAGACGTTCAGCCAATATTCCGTTCAGAACCCCGTCATCGACGTCAGCCAGTATTTCATAACGAGCAGTCACGTCTCGACGCTGAACAGCGGCGACCGGCCGATCAAGGTCTTCTACGACTACCGGACGAACCAGCTCTCCGTCTCGGACGTCAACGCCTCCTCGGGCGGCGGCTCGGTGCTGCTCGACGGCCAGATCATCAGCACCAACACGCTCGGCAGCATCAAGATCAATGGCGGCTTCGGCCATGTCGACATCGTCAACAATTCGGGGCTCGAGCTCGTCACCAACCGGATCAACACCGGCACGGCCGCCGGCGCCAACGCCAGCACGAGCAAAATCACGATCGTCGACCGGCTCAAGGCGGCGAGCGCGAACACCACGGTCTATGTCTACACGCCGGGCTCCGGCATCGCCAAATACGTCACCTCCAACGGGACGCAGCCGATCCTGACCGGTGCCAACGCCACGGCGCCTGTGCAGCTCATCGCCGGCGATTCCACACGCTACAATCCAGTCGCCGGCACGCGCTACGAGTGGACGCAACAGGCACTCCTGGTGAAGGACGGGCTGGTCGTCAACAACCGCGACGCCCAGGGCGTCTGGCGCTACGCGTCGGGCTCGGCGAACAACCCGTGGGAATTCGTCAGCTCGCCGACGCCGGGTCAGGCCGGCCTGAGCGAGTGGGTGCGCAGCGCCCAGACGGGCGGCTCGACGACGCCGCAGGGGCGCATCGTCAGCGACACGAGTGCGGTCGACATTCCGTTCCAGGAGCGGATCTATGGCGGCCACACCAGCGTGATCAACGCCCAGCAGACCTATGGCGACTGCAATGGCGGCACTCCGAGCATCTGCTCGGAGAATTTCCGCGGCACGCCGGGCAGCACGGCCAACAGCTTCTGGAACTACAACTACGTGACCGCCGCCTATGTGCAGGTCACCGCCTCGGTGAAGGCCGATTACGACTTCGGAATCAGCTTCCAGGGCAATGCCAGCGGCCAGCTCAACATCACCTCGAACCAGTCGATCCGCCTGCAGGGCAACATCAACAACCCGACCGGTGCCGCCTTCATCACCGCGACCGCCGGCAGCATCACGCAGGCGCCACAGACCAATATTCTGAGCCAGAACCTGACCATCAGCGCGCGCGACGCGCTCGGCTCCACCGCCGCGCCGATCAATGTCGCGCTGACCGAGGGCGGCATCATCGCGGCCTATTCCGGCGCCGGCGGCATCAACCTGAACATCGATTCCAACGCCAAGGTCTGGCGCTTCAACGCCGATCTCGATGCGGCTTCCGGCCGCTATGGCGACATCAACATCCGCGCCACCGGCGGCCTCGAGGTCTCGCAGTACGCTCCTGCGAACTTCACTCATGTGCTGGGCAACAACATCAGCATCACCAGCGTCAACGGCGCGGTCGGCGGCATCAATACCCCGCTGCGCATGCAGGCCATGGCGACGACACTGGCCAATGGCAGCCAGAGCGGCGGCGTGGTCAACATCTCGGCGCAGGGCGACATCGGCGTCCAGCAGCTCTCGGGCGATCTGCGCGCCGGGCTGATCTCCAGCACCGGTGGGAATGTCCGCGTCGATGTGGTCAGCGGCACGCTCAAATCCGCCAGCGCCCAGACGGCAGCGCAGTCGCTCTCGACCGAGCAGCTCTCGACGATCAAGAGCAAGCTCAAGCTGACCCAGGCCGATGGGGCCGACGCCGCCGCGCTTGCCAGCGTCGCGAGCTTCGAGCGCAACGTCACCCAGACCTACACGCTCTATTCCAGCCTGATCCGCAACGGCAGCGTCAGCAACGGCGTCTTCACGCTCGACGCCGCTGCGACCGCGCTCTACCAGCCGCTCGCCGACGCCGCCGGAATGACCGTCACGGCCTATGTCGCCGACCGCTATGCGAACTACGCGAGCGTGTTCGAGAAGGCCTATGGCGCGAACTGGAACACGCAGGCGCGCTTCCAGGAGAGCACGCTCGAAAGCAATTTCAGCTTCACCACCGCCTCGCCTGGCGCCGTCAGCGGGCTCGCCTCCTCCATCACCGCCAACGCCGTCTGGCAAACCGGCCAGCTTGTCGCCGCGATCGACCAGGCGGCGCTCCAGCCGGCATCGGGCGTCGTCGGCAACGGCACGGCGATCATCGTCGGCCGCGACGTGACCCTGAACATCGGCGGCAGCATCGGCTCGCTGGCACCCGACGTCACCATCGGGCTCGACGCCATCCGCAACGGCACATTGAGCACCAGCCAGCTCCAGACGCTCGCGGTGGCGACCACGCCGGGCTCGGTCAAGCTGTTCGGCACGAACGCCGGCGGCCAGCGCGTCGCCGTTTCCGACATCAACACCGTGCCCAACGGCGTGACGCTGACCTCGGTCGACATCAGCCAGACCGCGCCGCTCTTCATCAGCGCGACCGGCACATTCTCCGGCTCGGCCCAGGGCGACATCTATGTCCAGGCGACGACCGGCGCGCAGTCGGGCGGCGGCTCACTCAACCTCGGACGCGTCACCGCCACCGGCGCGATCAACCTGCAGGCGCCGCAGGGGATCACCGTCGCGACCGCGCCGAACAGCACGACACCGCTCAACGCGGTCCAGATTCAGGCCGGAACCGACCTGGTCCTGACCGGAGCCGGCGGCGGCATCGGCTCGGCGGCGAGGCCGCTGACCTACCAGATCGGCGGGCGGCTGGTCTCGGCCTCGGCCGGCGCGGGCGACGCCTATCTCGTCGCCGCAGCCGGCAACGCCCAGATCGGCCGCATCTTCGCCTCCGGTACGGCCTCGCTCACCGCAGCCAGCGGCTCAATCCAGAGCTATCTGCCGGGCGTCGCGATCTCGGCTTCCAACATCGTGCTCAACGCGACCGGCAATGTCGGCAGCGGCGTCACGCCATTTGCGATCCAGGCCGCCGGCGATGGCGAGGTCTCCGGCCAGATCGGCGGCTCGGCCACGCTCTCGACACCGACGCTCGCCAGCCAATCCGCCGTCGCGCTGCGGATCGGCGCGCTGTCGGCCGCTGGTGGACTCTCGCTCGCAGCCGATGCCGAGGTGCGGATCCTGCGCAGCCTGTCGGCGACCACCGGGCCGCTCTCCATCACCGCCGGCTCGATCAGCATGGCAGCAGGCGCGACCGCGCAATCCGGAGGGCGGATCACCCTCGCCTCGCTCAGCGATGTGATGCTCGGGCGGGTCACGAGCACGCTCATCGCCCCCGCCGGCACGGCCTCCATCGCCGTTTCGGCCGCGGGGACCATCTCCGGCAATGGCGACAGCGTCGTCAATCTCGGCGCGGGCCAGGCCGGCGGCGTGATCGCGCTCAATGCCGGCAGCGGCATCGGCAGCAGCCTGGTGCCAGTGAGCTTCGACACGCCGAGCCTGTCGGCGCGCAGCCTGCAAGGCGGCGTCTATCTCAAGACCGCCACGACGACGCGTGTCACGGCGCTGACCGCCGATACCGGCCCCGCCAGCCTGCTCGCGACAGGCAACCTCACTGTCGATGCCCTGACGAGCGGTGGCGCTGCAAGCGTGATCTCGACCGCCGGGATGCTGACGATCGGCACCCTCACCGCGGGCGGAGCCACAACCCTGAGCGCTGCGAATGCGCTCGGCGCGACATCGGCAACGACGACGACAGGCGATCTCACGCTGGTATCGACGTCCGGCGGCATCAACGCCACCACCTTGCATGCGGCTGGCGCGGCCACGCTCACCGCTCCCGGCGCGATCAGCGTCGCGACGCTGACCAGTGGCAGCGGCACGAATGCGACATCGTCGGCCGGGACACTCGGCATCACCACGCTGACCGCGGGAGGAGCAACCACGCTCGCCGCCTCCGGCACTGTTACGCTTGGGTCGGCGCGGACCACCGCCGGGGATCTCTCCGTCTTCTCGACAATCGCCGGTATCACGGCCGCCACGCTCGATGCGGCGCGAAACGCGACGCTGACCGCAGCCGGCCTGATTTCGGTCACGACCTCGCTCTCCAGCGGAGGCACGGCCTCCGTCACCTCGTCCGGCGGGGCGCTGAACCTCGCGGCTGCGACATCGGGAGCAGCAGCGACACTCAGCGGCGCAACGGCTGTCACGCTGGGAACGGTGCGGACCATCGCGGGCGACCTCTCGGTAGCCTCCACGACAGCCGGCATCACCGCGACCACGCTCAATGCTGCCGGCGCGGCCACACTCACCGCCTCAGGCGCGATCGGCGTCACGACATTGACCAGCGGCAGCGGCACGAGTGCGACCTCTTCGAGCAGCACGCTTGACGTCACGACGCTCACGGCCGGCGGAACCACGACACTCGCAGCCTCCGGCGCGGTCACGCTCGGCTCTGCGCGGACGACGACGGGCGACCTCTCGGTCTCCTCCACCACCGCCGGCATCACCGCCACCACGCTCGATGCCGATGGGGCTGTCACCCTCACCGCTCCCGGCGCCATCACCGTTGCGACACTGACCAGCGGCAGCGGCACGACCGCGACCTCATCGGGCGGGGCGCTCGATACCACCACGCTTACGGCTGGCGGGACGGCGACGCTTGCGGCCTTCAGCGCCGTCACGCTCGGCTCGGCGCAGACGACGACCGGAGATATCCTGGCCTCCTCGACGAATGCCGGGATCACGGCCGCTACGCTCAATGCGGCAGGAAAAGCGGCCCTGACCGCCGCCGGGGCGATCTCGGTCACGACCTCGCTGACCACTGGCGGCACGGCGTCCGTCACCTCGTCGGGCGGATCGCTCGACCTCGTAGCCGTGACATCCGGCGGATCCGCCACGCTCAGCGGCGCGACCGCCGTCACACTCGGATCGGCACGGACCACCGCTGGTGATCTGTCCGTCTCCTCGACCACTGCCGGCATCGCCGCGACCACGCTGGATGCAGCCGGAGCAGCCAGCCTCACTGCTCCCGGCGCGATCAGCGTCACGACGCTGACCAGCGGCGGCGGCACGAGCGCGACCTCGTCGGGCGGAACGCTCGACATCACGACCTTGACGGCAGATGCGACGACCGCCCTGTCGGCCTCGGGCGCCGTAACCCTCGGCTCCATTCAGATCACGACCGGCGATCTTTCCGTCTCCTCCACGACCGCGGGAATCACGGCCGCAACGCTCGGTGTGGCTCGCAACGCGACGCTGACCGCCGCTGGGGCGATCTCGATCACGACGTCGCTGACCACCGGCGGCACAGCGTCCGTCACCTCGTCGGGCGGATCGCTCAACCTCGCGGCGCTGACATCCGGCGGATCCGCCTCGCTCGGCGGCGCGACGGCCGTCACGCTGGGAACCATCCGGACGACGGCGGGTGACCTCTCCGTCTCCTCGGCAACAGCCGGGATCGCCGCAACCACGCTGAACGCTGCCGGCGCAGCCGCCCTGGCCGCCCCAGGAGCCATCACTGTCGCCACGTTGACCAGCGGCAGCGGCATGAGCGCAACCTCGTCGGGCGGAGCGCTTGGAATTACAACGCTTACAGCCGGCGGAACCGCGACGCTCGCGAGCTTGGGCGCTGTCACGCTCGGCTCGGCTCAGACGACCGTCGGGGATCTCTTCATCTCTTCGACGAACGCCGGAATTGCCGCCGCCACGCTCAATGCTGCCCGCAATGCAACGCTGACCGCCACTGGGGCGATCACGGTCTCGACATCGTTCACCACCGGAGGCACGGCGTCCATCACCTCGACCGGCGGGGCGCTCGACCTCGCGGCGCTGACATCGGGCGGCACAGCGGCGCTCAGCGGCGCGACGACCGTCACCTTGGGAACCGCCCGGACGACAGCCGGCAATCTGTCCATCGCCTCGACCAACGGCACCATCGCCGCGACCATGCTGGATGCGGCTGGTGCGGCGACCCTTACCGCCCCAGGCGCGATCAGCGTCACGACGCTGACCAGCGGCGGTGGCACGAGTGCAGCTTCGTCGGGCGCGACACTCAGCGTCACCACGCTTACGGCCGGGGGCGCGACGACGCTCGCCGCCTCCAACACTGTCACGCTTGGATCGGCGCGGACAACGACCGGCGATCTGTCTGTCTCCTCGACCAATGCCGGCATTGCCGCGACCACACTGGACGCTGCCGGCGCTGCCACCCTCACCGCCCCAGGCGCGATCAGCGTCACGACACTGACCAGCGGCAATGGCACGAGCGCAACCTCTTCGGGCGGGACACTCGGGATCACCACGCTCACGGCTGGCGGAACGACCACGCTCGCGGCCTCCCGCGCTGTCACCCTCGGCTCGGCTCAGACCACCAGCGGCGATCTTTCCGTCTCCTCGACCACGGCGGGGATCACGGCAGTGACGCTCAACGCGGCGCGAAACGCTGCGCTGACCGCCGCCGGGGCGATCTCGATCACGACATCGCTGACCACTGGCGGCACGGCGTCTGTCACCTCGTCGACCGGCTCGCTCGACCTCGCAGCCGTGACATCGGGAGGCGCAGCCACGCTCAGCGCCGCGACTGCCGTCACGCTGGGAACGGTGCAGACGACCGCCGGCGATCTTGCCGTGTCCTCGTCCAATGCCGGCATCTCGGCTGCGACACTGGTTTCGGCCGCCGGGCTGGATCTGGCCGCCTTCGGCGACATTGCTGGCACGACGCTGACAAGCGGCGACCAGGCCAGCATCCATTCGGCAACGGGCAAGCTGACGATCGCGACACTGAACGCAGGCGCGACCGCGACCTTGCAGGCCGCCGGCGCCATTGCGCTGGGAACGGCAACCACGACGGCGGGAGACCTCCTCGCGACATCGACGGGCGGCCGCCTGACCGCCACGACCATCCAAGCCTTCGGCTCGACAGTCCTGAGCGCCGCCACGCTGCAGATCGACACGGTCACGAGCGGCGGCGACGCCACGGCCACCACTCACATCGGCTCCATGGAAATCGGCTCGCTGACCAGCGGCGGCGTCGCGCATTTGGATGCAGCGGGTGCGCTCACGCTCTCGAACCTGAACAGCGGCAGCGCGGCCACGCTCTCGTCGCAAAGCGCGACGATCGACCTGGCGACCGCGACGACAGGCGATACCGCCAGGCTCTCCGCCGCTGGAGCGATCAGCCTGGGCACGCTCACAACGCGGGCCGGCGATATCGTCGCGACCTCGCTCGCTGCCGGCATCACGGCGACCTCGCTGGAGGCGGCAGGCGCGATCGCGCTCGATGCGTCCGGCGCGATCATCGTCGGGACGGCGAGCAGCGGAAGCGGGACGAGCGCTTCGACGCGCGCCGGATTGACGATCGGCACGCTCGCGACCGGCGGCGACGCCACGCTCACCGCTACGAACATGCTAACCCTCACCAGCGTGACGAGTGCGGGCAACCTATCGCTGCGCTCGACGGCAGACGGCATCACCGCGCAGACCCTCCGCGCCAACGGCCGCGCCGATCTCGTGGCGGCCAGGACCGTGACGATCAACGACCTGCGCAGCGGCGGCGGGACCGCCATCTCCGGCGATGTCATCGCCCTCGCCTCGCTCACTGCGGGCGAAAGCACGAGCCTGAACGGCCGCGGCGCGGTCACGCTCGGCAGCGTCCTGACGCAATCGGGCGATCTCTCCGTCGCATCCGAATTCGGCGCGATCCACGCCGGGACGCTCGATGCCTCCGGCGCGCTCCTGCTGCAGGCGCCCGGCGCCATCGCCGTCGGCATCGCACGCAGCGGCGGCTCCGTCACCGCAACGTCCTCGGGCGCGGGCATCGATATCCAGACGCTTGTCGCTCACGACGACGTAACGCTCACGGCAGCGGAGGCCTTGCGTTTTGAAAGCCTGACGGCCGGCGGGTCGCTCGTGCTGAATTCGACCCGCGCCGGCGTCACCATCACGACCGCGCAAGCGGGTGAGAGCATCGCCATCGCTGGGCAGGCGATCCGGTTCGGCGCACTCGACGCCGGCCGCTCCGCCAGCCTCGCCAGCGCCGGCGATATCGACGGCGACAGCATCGTCGCCACCGATGCGCTCGTCGCGCGGGCCGGCCTCGGCGGCAGCGGTTCGATCCGGCTCGGTGTCGGCGCGGCGCGCAACGCGCAATTCTCCGCGCCCGACGATGTCCGCCTCAGCCGCTTCGGCGCGGGCGACAGCATCACCATCCTGGGAACGGACATCGTCTCCAGCATCGTGCAATTGCCCGGCGGCTCGGGCACGCCGCTCGTGCTCGATATCGCAGGTCTGCGGGAACGGACGGCGAGGTCCGCCGCTCTTACGATCGACGCATTGCGCTTCCGCGCCAACCGGATAGAAGTTACAGATGCGGTCATAACGACGAGCGCCAGCCGCTTCGACCTCGTCTCCAATTTCATTCCGGGAGCTCTGCGCTTGACCACACCCGGAATGACCGTCCTGGCCAATAATCGCAGCATCGCTCCGGTTCGCGGTTTCGATGTGCAGCTCTACCAGAAGGACCGGACCTTCTTCATCTCCGTCAACGGCAATCAATTGTCGTCGAACGCCTATGTCGTGCGCTTCGACAGCAATATCGCGAATGTCGATACTGCGGATGGCGTCTCGCTGGTGCGCGACATGGCCCGGCTCAGCGTCGTCGCGCCGACGGGACCGAGCTTCGGCGAGATCGCGCGCGGTTTCGTACTGGGCGCTGACGGCCGCTGGCGCAGCACCGATCCCGAGACGACCGCCAGCCTCGGAGACGGCAGTGGTCCACGGGTGAATCTCGGCCAGTTCGGAAACGGCGGGGCCCAGCCTTGACGCGATATCCTTGCGGGCCGCGCCGGCGCGAAGCCGGCCGCGCTTTCGCTCCCCTCCTGGCCGCCTTGCTTGGGCTGGGGCTTCCCAGCCTTGCATTGGCGCAGATCGTGCCCCGCACGATCGAGACAGAAGCCGAGCGCCAGCGCCTTGAGATCGAACGCCAGACGGCCCCGCCGCGCCAAAGCGGCCCCGGTGTCGTGGCGCCGCCGCCCCTGCCGAAGCTGAGTTTCCCCGCGGGCGGGACGACGATCGTTCTGAAGCGCATCGACTTCGACAAATCCACCTTCCTGAGCGCGGCAGAGCTCGATGCTTTGCGCGCCCGCTATCTCGGCCGCAAGGTCGATCTGGCGGAGATCGGGAAGCTCGTCCAGGAGGTCAACGATCTCTACGCCGAGAAGGGGCAGGTCACGGCCAGCGCCATCCTGCCGCCGCAGAAGCTCGATGGCGGCGTGCTCAAGGTCGGGCTCATCGAGGGCCGCGTCAGCAAGGTCAGCGTCACCGGCGCGGTTCAAACCTGGCCGTGGTATCTCGAGTCGCAGGTGCCTGTCGCGCCGCAGAGCGTGGTCGATACGCCGACGCTGAACCGCCAGGTCTCGATCTTCAACCGCCTCAACGAGGTGCAGTTGCGGGCTCAGCTGCGGGCCGGCGGCGAGTTCGGCCTGACCGATATCGAATTGGCCGCGACCGAGCCACCGCGCAACCTCGCCCAGATCTCCTATGACAACCAGGCGGTGAAATCGACCGGCCGCTATCAGGGCGTGCTGTTCCTGAAGCATCACGGCCTGCTCGGCCTCGACGACAGGCTGATCTTCTACGGCTCTCGTTCGCGCGGCAGCATCCTCGGCAGCGGCAGCTACAGCATTCCGATCTCTCCCTTCGGCACGCGGCTGGGCATCAGCTATACGCGCTCGGCCTTCCATATCGTCACCGGGGCGATCAAGGAGTTGCGGCCCGAGGGCATCTCGGAAAGCCGCGCGCTCAACCTCTCGCAGCCTATTTTCGCAACCGATGCGGTACTGTTGCAGGCCGTCGCGAGCATCGGCAGCGGGATCAGCAGCAGCAAGCAGATCGACATCACGACGGCGCATAGCAGCAACACCAAGGCATCCGGCGGCCTTTCGCTCACCGTGACGCTGCCGGGCTTCATGCATACGACCTCTCCGACGCTCTCCCGGATCGATTTCGAAGACAAGATCGGCCAGGCCAAGCGCAATCTGACGCTCTGGACCGGAAACACCTCGACGATCCTGCGCCTGAACGACGATATCTACGCGTCGCTGGTGGGCGCGTGGCAATATACGAATGACAAGCAGCTTCCCGGCGACCAGATCTTCCAGATCGGCGGCCCGACCACGGTGCGCGGCTATCCGATCGGCGCCGCCTTCGGCGATTCAGGCTTTTACGGCCAGGCCGAGCTGCATTACGCGCTGCCCGAGCCGCTAAAGACCCTCGACGCCTTCGTCTTCCTCGATCACGGCATCACCTACGGGACAGTGCCTGCAAGCATGCGCGCGACCTCCGTCGGCGCCGGCCTCGCCTGGCGGCCGACCGATTGGGCAACGCTGGAGGGCGGCATCGCGCGCCCGCTGGAGCGGGTCTCGGTGGCGCAGCGCGATCACGAGCTCTACTTCCGACTAACCTTGCGAAAAAACATCTAAATCAGTAACTTAGATCGTGACAACGGAAACGCCGCCGGCGTCACGCTCCAAGGCCGTCACGAGAACCCGTCCCGTCTCTCCAGGATTAAGAGCCGCACCATGGCGCCATTGCCCCTCTTCTATACGAGCATCGTCGTACTCGATCGCAACATCCACCGCGACGCGCGGATCGCTCCGGCGGAGCGGGGTTACGCCTTCGCAGCCGGCAGCCATGTCGTGCCGGCGCTGATGGCGGAGTTCGTGCTCGGCTGCCGCGACATGCCGATCCTGTTCCTGGAAGAGGCCGGCAGCGTCTCGCCCTTGTTCATGGTCGGGATGCGCAGCGGCGAGAACGATTTCGTCGAGGCCAGCGGGCGCTGGAACGGCGTGCATGCGCCGGCCTATCTGCGCCGCTATCCGTTCATCGGCGGCGAGGTTTCGCAGGAGCAGCAGGTGATCTGCCTCGATGGCGGCTATGCCGGCCTGCAGGGCGAGGCTGGCGAGCGCCTTTTCAACGAGGCCGGCGAGCCGGGCGAGATGCTGCAGCGCGCCGTCACCTTCGTCGGCGAATATGCCGATGCGGCCAAGGCGACAGGCGTCTTCACCGCCGAGCTGAAAGCGCTCGACCTGTTCCAGACGGTCAACGTCGATATCCGCTCGCCCACAGGCGTGAGTTCGAGCTTCAGCGGCTTCCTCGCCGTCAGCGAGGAGCGCTTCAACGCCTTGCCCGACGACGTTCTGGCCGATCTACGCCGCAAGGGTTATCTCGCGCCGATCTACGCCCATCTGATCAGCCTGGGGAATTTCGGCGCGCTCGGCGATCGCGCGGGTGCTCGCGCCACGGCTGCGGCCGCAGCCTGACGGCTAGGGCAGGATGCGAAAAAGTGGGAACCGGTTTTTCGCAATCGATCCTGCTCTAACTCCTTGATGAGAGACGGATTCAGATTTCAGACGGGATCACGAAGTGACCCCGTCTGAAATCATCCGGCTCTAGCGCCTCAGGCCGCCGGAGCCAGCACGTCCTCGGCCAGGACACAGCGCACCACGCGCCCCTCGCCCAACGTCACGACCGGCGGCAAGGCGGCGCGGCAGCGCTCCTGGACGTGCTTGCAGCGCGGCGCGAAGGAGCAGGAGGATGGCGCCTCATTCAGGGCCGGCGGCGCGCCGGGAATAGCCTCCAGCCGCTCGCCCTTCCTGGCACCGTGCAAGTTCGCCGCGAGCAAGCCCTTGGTATAGGGGTGCTGCGGATCGCGGATCAGTTCGCGCACCGTGCCGGTCTCGACGATCTGACCGGCATACATCACCGCGAGCCGGTCCGAAACCTCGACCGCGACGCCGATATCGTGGGTGACGAAGAGCATGCCCATGTTGAGGTCGCGCTGGAGCTGGCGCAGCAACAGCAGGATCTGGATCTGCACGGTGGCGTCGAGCGCCGTCGTCGGCTCGTCGGCCAGCAGCAGCTTCGGCCGCGCGGCAAGCGCGAGTGCGATCATGGCGCGCTGGCGCATGCCGCCCGACATCTCATGCGGATAAGCCTTGAGCCGCCGCTCCGGTGATGGAATGCGGACGAGCTCGAGCAGTTCGAGCGCGCGCGCCATCGCGGCTTTCCGGCCGATCTTCTCATGCCGGACGATCGCCTCGGCGATCTGCTCGCCGACCGTATAGACCGGGTCCAGCGCCAGCGCCGGATCCTGGAAGATCATCGAGGTGACGCGGCCACGATAATCCGAGAGATCCTGCGGGTTCAGCGCCAGCACGTCGCGGCCATCGACCCGGACGCTGCCGCCGATATCGGTACGGCTCTCGGGCAGGAGCCGCAGCAGCGTCTTCAGCGTGACGCTCTTGCCGGAACCCGACTCGCCTAGAATGCCGAGCACCTTGCCGTGCTCCAGCGTCAGCGAGACGCCGTTGACCGCGTGGACGGTCTGGGCGCCGCGAAAGCGCACCGTGACGTTCTGCATTTCGACGAGGGGCTGGCTCATGCCGCGGCCTCCAGGCTGGGCGCGCGGCTGTGGCCTGAGCCCGCGACCTCCATGTGGCAGGCCGCCTGTCGTGCCCCCTCCCCAGTGCGCGCCAGAACCGGCTTGACCTTGGCGCAGACGGTCTGGGCCTGCGGGCAGCGCGGATGGAAGCGGCAGCCTTCGGGCGGGTTGATCGGGTTGGGAGGATCGCCGGCAAGCGGCGCTTCCATCGTCCGGTTGTCCGGGTCCATGGAGGGCATCGCCGAGAGCAGCGCGCGGGTATAGGGGTGGCGCGGATCGTCATAGAGTTCGTCGACCGGGCCGATCTCGACCACCTCGCCGAGATACATCACCATGACGCGGTCGCTGATGAAGCGGACGACGTTGAGGTCGTGCGAGATGAAGATATAGGTCAGGCCGAATTCCTGGCGCAGATCCATCAGCAGGTTCAGCACCTGCGCCTCGACCGATTTGTCGAGCGCCGAAACAGCCTCGTCGAGGATGACGAGGCGCGGGCCCAGTGCGAGCGCGCGCGCGATGTTGACGCGCTGGCGCTGCCCGCCGGACAGCTCATGCGGGTAGCGCGCGGCAAAGCGGGCTGGATCGAGCCCGACGCGAACCAGGAGATCGCGAGCGCGCAGGATCGCGGCCTGCTTCGAGACGCCATGCACCGTCGGCCCGAAGGCGATCGAATCCTCGATGGTCAGGCGCGGATTGAGCGAGGCGTAGCTGTCCTGGAAGACCATCTGGGCCTGGCGACGATATTCCTTCAGGCTGAGCGAGAGCCCGCCAACGATCTCGCCGTCGAACAGCATCTCGCCCTTGTCCTGCGCGATGAGCTGCATCACCACCCGCGCCGTCGTCGACTTGCCGCAGCCGGATTCGCCGACGACGCCGAGCGTCTCGCCCTTGAGCACTGCGAAATCGACGCCATCGACGGCGCGCACCACCGCGCCGCGGCCGAGCGGGAAATGCTTGGTCAGGGTGCGCGCTTCGAGCAGCGGGGTTCCGGCGCCGCCGCGGTCGCGTTCGTCCAGGGTCGGGTTCTCAGCCATGATCAGCCCTTCACATCCATCGCCGAGCGCAAGCCGTCCGAGAGCAGGTTGAACGAGATCGAGGTGATGAAGATCGCCGCGCCCGGCAGGGCCGCGACCCAGGGCTGGACATAGATCGCGGTGCGCAGCGTGTTCAGCATCAGCCCCCATTCCGGCGTCGGCGGCTTGGTGCCAAGCCCCAGGAATGACAGGCCCGAGGCCAGGATCATCGAGACCGAGATCAGGCTGGTCGCATAGACGAAGATCGGGCCCAGCACATTGCCGAGCACATGCACGCGGATGATCGTGAAGGCCCCGGCTCCGCTGGCGCGCGCGGCCTCGACATAATCCATGCCGCGCACCTGTGTCGTCACGCTCTCGGCGATACGCGCGATCGGCGGGATGAAGACGATGGTCAGCGACAGCAGCGAATTGGCGATGCCGGCTCCCATAGCGCCCGAAAGCGCGATCGCCAGCAGCACCGAGGGGAAGGCGTAGAACACATCGACCGTGCGCATGGTGATGGTGTTGAACTTGCCGCCGAAGAAGCCGGCGGCGACGCCAATCAGCGAGCCGAAGACAAAGGCGATGAAGACCGGCACCACACCCATGAAGAGCGAGAGCCTGGCGCCAAAGATCAATCGCGAGAGCATGTCGCGGCCAAGCTCGTCGGCACCGAGCGGATAACCCGGCGTGCCGATCGGGCGCAGCCGCCGCAGCATCGAGGAGCGCGTCGGATCGGCGGGCGCGATATAGTCGGCGAAGACCGCCATCAGGATGATCAGCAGGACGACGATGCCGGCGCCGACCGCGACCTTGTCGGTCTTGAAGCGCTTGAAGACGCCGGCCCAATAGCCCGGCGATTTGGCGAGCGGGGTTACGACGGGAGCGGCGGCCTCGGTGAGCGTGGTCATCTCAGCGCCTCCGCACGCGCGGATCGAGCAGCCCTTGCAGGATGTCGACGAGCAGGTTCAGGCCCACGAAGAACATCGCGAGCACCAGGATCGTGCCCTGCAGCAGCGGCAGATCGCGCTGGAAGATCGCATTGCCGAGCAGGAAGCCGGTGCCTGGCCAGGAGAACACGGTCTCGATCAGGATCGAGCCGCCGAGCAGGTAGCCAAGCTGGAGCCCCATCACGGCGAGCGCCGTGGGGGCTGCATTCTTCACGACATGCTTGAACACGCCGAAATCCATCAGCCCCTTGGCGCGAAGGGCCGGGACGAATTCCTGGTTCAGGATGTCGGCAACCAGGGCGCGCACGGTGCGGGCGATGATGCCCATCGGGATCACCGACATCGTGATGGCGGGCAGGATCATGTAGCTGACATGCTCCCAGTCCCATTTCCAGGCAGCCGAGCCGCCCGGCCCCGCCCCACCCGGCGGCAGCCAGCCGAGCTGCACCGAAAACACGATCACCATCACCATGCCGAGCCAGTAATGCGGCACGGAGACGCCGAGCACCGCCAGCATCGAGGCGAATTTGTCGAGGAAGGAGCCGCGGAAATACCCCGCGACGAAGCCGAAGAACGAGCCGAGCAGGAAGCCGATCACCGTCGCCAGCACCGCGATCAACAGCGTGTTGCCGACCGCGCGCCAGACCTCGGCCGCCACCGGGCGGCCCGTCGCGATCGAGGTGCCGAGATCACCCTGCAGCGCCTTCAGCAACCAGAGGCCGAACTGGATCGGCAGCGGCCGGTCGAAACCGTAGATCTTACGCAACTCGTCCTGCATCGCCTGCGAGGCGTCCGGCGGCAGCACCGCAGTCAGCGGATCGCCGGGCGCGATATGCACGAGCAGGAAGCAGAACACGCTGACGCCGAACGCGACCGGAAGCACATAGAGGATACGCTTGGCGAGATAGCTCAGCATGATGTCGGCTCAAGCGTCATCCTGGCCGAAGTGAAGCGGAGCGCCGGGATCCATCGTAGGGCGCTACGCTTTACGATGGATCCCGGGACGACCTGCGGTCGCCCAGGATGACGTGGCGTGGTTGACATCACCTGCACCAAGAGAAGCCTCACTTCGTCATCGAGATCGGCGAGAAGTCCTGGAACCAGTTCTGGGCCTGAATGAAGCCCTTCACCTTGGGGCTCAAGGCACGCGGGTTGACGTCATGCGTCACCATCAGGAACAGCGCCTCATCGACATATTTCTCATGGATCTTCTGCAGCACCTTGGTCTGCTCAGCCGGGTCGAAGGTGTTGCGGACCTGCTCGAAGAGCTTGTCCATCTCGGGGTCGCAGTAATACCCCCAATTGGTGCCCGCCGGCGGCTGCAAATTGCACTGCAGATGCCGAATCAGGCCGGTGAAGGGATCCTGGATGAAGTATGTGTAGTTCATGCCCGTCGCCTGGCGCGACGATTCATGCTTGGCGCCAGCGCGCCAGATGTTGATCAGCGTATTCCATTCGACGACCTCGAAATCGATCTTGATTCCGACCTCGGCGAGGTTCTGCTGGACGAACTCGTTCATCGGCAGCGGCTGCATCTGGCCGGAGCCGGAGGGCGCGATCAGGATCTTGGTCTGCACCGGCTTGGCCGGCGAATAACCGGCCTCGGCGAGCAGCTTCTTGGCGGCCTCGGGATCGTATTTCAGCTTGAAGGTGGGATTGCCGAACCATTGATGGCCAGGCGGATAGAAACCCTCGGCCGGGATCATCATGCCGCCGAGCAATTCCTTCAGCCCCTCGCGGTCGACGGCCAGATTGGCCGCCTTGCGGATGCGGATATCGTTCCAGGGCGAACCTTCGGCGCGGGAGAGATGCCAGGTCCAGTTATGCGGATAGGCATTGGTGACGATCTGGAAACCGGCGCTCTTGAGCGAGGGCACGAGATCGGGCGACGGCGCCTCGATCCAGTCGACCTGCCCCGCCCTCAGGGCGGCGGCGCGGGCATTGGGCTCCGGCAGCGGCAGCAGCACGAGCTTGTCGAGCTTGGGCACGCGCGCCTTGTCCCAATAGCCGGGGAACGGCGAGAGCTCGGCGCGCTCGCGCGGCTGGAAGGCGGTGAGCTGCCAGGGGCCGGTGCCCGAAGGCGTCTTGGCGAAGGCATCCCAGCTCTTGCCGAGTTTCTCCCACTGCGCCGGCGAGGACATCATGATCCAGGCGATCTGATAGGGCAGTGTCGCGTCCGGCGTCTTGGTGACGATCTCGACCTTGTATTTGTCGATCACCTTGTAGGTGCCGACGGCCGGGATACGCGAGCGCCCCTGCGCAGCCTGGCGCTGGTCGAATTGCGGGGCATCGTTCTTCAGGAGCTTGTCGAGGTTCCAGACGACGGCGTCCGCGGTGAACTCCGAGCCGTCATGGAACTTCGCGCCTTCGCGCAGCACGAAGATCCATTTCGTCTTGTCGGTAGCATCGACGGCCCAGCTCGTGGCGAGGCCGGGCACGAGATCGGAGGCCTTGTCGGCCCGGCTCAGATCCCAGTTGATCAGCCCATCATAGACCGTATAGCCCATGAAGCGCATGCCCTCGCCGCCCTGGTCGGTCTGGCCGGTGGTCAGCGGGATGTCGGAGGCCGTCATGCCGATCCGCAACGTGCCCTGGGCGGAAGCCGACTGCGCCGCGAGCAGGAGCCCAGCGGCAAAAGACAAGGCGAGAGCGGAACGGATCATCGGCTAACTCCGAAATGGATGATTTCGAAGAAGCCTGAGCAAAGGCTGTGCCAGTGCGGCGCAGCGGAGCAACCCCATGCGCCGCCCTGATCTTTGCCGACGCAACCGTCATGCAAAGATGCGTCTAAAAAATAGGCAGCCAGATCTGCTGTTAAAATAGGCAGGAGCGAGCCTAATGGAAATCCCGCGATTTCGGCAGGATGCGGACATTGCGCGGATGGCGGCCGCGCGGGATCTGCGGAGGCAGGAGTTCGTCGGTCAGCGTCGAGGCGCGCTCAGTGCGATGCGTGTCCGAGAGGCTCAGAAGGTCGGCGGTGCGGTCGACCACACGCTGCGCCATCAGATGCGTCACGCCCTCCGGGCTCTTCTGCACCCGGCCCTCGACCAGCAGCAGCCGCGCGCCCATGACCTCGCGGCGAAAGCGCTCGAACAGCCGCGCCCAGAGCACGACATTGGTGATGCCGGTCTCATCCTCCAGCGTGATGAAGACTGCATTGCCCTTGCCCGGACGCTGGCGCACCAGCACGACCCCTGCGGTGCGTGCCCAGGCGGCGTCCGGCTTCGCCTCCGTCTGCGCACAGCTCAACACGCCCTCCCGCCTGAAGAGCGGCCGCAGCATGCCCATCGGATGGCCCTTCAGCGAGAGGCGCGCCGTCTGGTAGTCGGCGACGATGTGCTCGGGCAACGGCATGACGGGCAGCGCCATGGCGGGCTCTTCGCCCAGCTCATGCGCCTGCGCCGCCGCAAACAGTGGAAGCGCCTCATCATCGGGCAAGCGGCGCACGGCCCAGAGCGCCTCGCGCCGGTCAAGCCCGAGCGAACGGAAGGCGTCGGCATCGGCGAGCAGGCGCATGGCGCGCGCGGGCAACCTGGCGCGGCGGGCGAGGCTTTCGACGTCGAGGTACCCCTCGCCGCGAGCATCGGCGATGGCGTGGCCCCATTCCTCCTTGAAGCTGTCAATCTGGCGGAAGCCGAGGCGAAGGGCGAAGGGGCGGCCCTGACCAACAACCGCGCCGTCATCCCGGGCGGAGCGCAGCGTAGACCCGGGATCCATTCCTGAACCTTTCCGATCATCGCTCAGGAATGGATCCCGGGTCTCCCTCCGGTCGCCCGGGATGACGGCCGCTCTTTCTTCAAACGGGCGATCAGGTTCAACCGCATTGTCCCAGCCACTGAAATTCACATCGATGGCGCGCGCCTCCACGCCACCATTCTCCTGCGCCTCGCGGACGATCTGCGCCGGCGCATAAAAGCCCATCGGCTGCGAATTCAGCAGCGCGCAGGCGAAGATCGCGGGGTGGTGGCATTTCAGCCAGGAGGAAATGTAGACCAGCTTGGCGAAGGAGGCGGCGTGGCTCTCGGGAAAGCCATAGCTGCCGAAGCCCCTGATCTGATCGAAACAGCGCTGGGCGAAATCACGCTCATAGCCGCGCGCGACCATGCGCCCAACCATCATCTCCTCGAACTGGCCGATCGTGCCGAGATTGCGGAAGGTCGCCATGGCGCGGCGCAGCCGGTTGGCTTCGGGATCGGTGAATTTCGCCGCCACCATGGCAAGCTTCATCGCCTGCTCCTGAAAGAGTGGCACACCACAGGTCTTATCGAGCACTTCGACGAGTTCGTCGGGCAGGCCATGTTCGGGCGACGGTGAAGGATAGACCACCTCCTCCAGCCCAGCCCGCCGCTTGAGATAGGGGTGGACCATGTTGCCCTGGATCGGTCCCGGCCGGACGATCGCGACCTGGATGACGAGATCGTAGAAGATGCGCGGCCTGAGGCGCGGCAGCATGTTCATCTGCGCCCGGCTCTCGACCTGGAAGACGCCGAGCGATTTGCCCTCGCAGAGCATGTCGTAGGTGCCTTCGTCGTCATTGGGGACATCGGCCAGCCCCAAATCCTTGCCCTCATGCTCGCGCAGCAGGTCGAAGGCCTTTCGGATGCAGGTCAGCATGCCGAGCGCCAGCACATCGACCTTCATCAGGAGCAGCGCGTCGATATCGTCCTTGTCCCATTCGATGAAGGTACGATCCTCCATCGCGGCATTGCCGATCGGCACCATCTCGTCGAGGCGGCCGCGCGCCAGCACGAAACCCCCGACATGCTGCGAGAGATGGCGCGGGAAGCCGAGCAGCCTGAGCGCGAAGCCGACCGCGCGCAGGATCGTCGGATTCGTCGGGTCGAGCCCAGCCTGGCGGACATGGTTGTCGCCGATCTCTGTGCCCCAGCTGCCCCATTGCGTGTCGGCGAGCCGGGCGGTGACGTCCTCGGTCAGGCCCAGCGCCTTGCCGACATCGCGAATGGCGCTGCGTGGACGGTAATGGATCACGGTCGCGGCGATGCCGGCGCGGTGGCGGCCGTATTTCTCATAGATCCACTGGATCACCTCCTCGCGCCGCTCATGCTCGAAATCGACGTCGATATCGGGCGGCTCACGACGCTCCTCGGAGATGAAACGGGCGAAGAGCACGTCGTTTTCGGCCGGGTCGACCGCCGTGATGCCAAGCACATAGCAGACGGCGGAATTGGCGGCTGAGCCTCTGCCCTGGCAGAGGATGCCCTCGCTGTCGGCGAATTCGACGATGTCTCGAATGGTCAGGAAATAGCGGGCGTATTCGAGCTTCTCGATCAAGACGAGTTCCTGAGCGAGCAGCGCCTGCACCTTCGCGGGCACGCCGTCGGGATAACGCATCTGCGAGCGCTTGCGGACCAGCTCCGTAAGCCAGCCTTGCGCGGTCCAGCCCGGCGGCACCGGCTCGTCGGGGTATTCGTATTTCAGCTCTCGGAGGTCGAATTCGATGCGGCCGAGCAGATGGCCGGTCTCCGCGATCGCATCGGGCGCATCGCGGAAAAGCCGCGCCATCTCCTGCCCGGCCTTGAGATGACGCTCGGCATTGGCCTCGAGCAGGCGGCCCGCCTGGTCGATGGCGACGCCCTCGCGGATGCAGGTCAGCAGATCCTGCAGGTCGCGCTGCTCGGGGGCGTCGTAGAGCACGTCATTGGTGGCCAATAGCGGCGTGCGGGTCGCAGCCGCAATCGACTTCAGCCGGGCGAGGCGGCGGCGATCGTCGCCCTTGCGATGCATGCTGGCCGCCAGCCAGACCGCGCCGGGCGCGGCCTCGGCCAGGCGGGCGAGAAGCGCAGGCAGATCGTCATGGCGCTTGTCCGGCATGACGATGAGCAGCAGGTCGCGCGCATCCGAGAGCAGATCGTCGAGATGCAGGATGCAGACACCCTTCCGCGCCCTCAGATTACCCTGGCTGAGCAGGCGGCAGAGCCTTCCCCAGCCGGCGCGATTGGCGGGGTAGACGACGATGTCGGGCGTGCCATCAGTGAAGACGAGCCGGCTGCCGACCGCGAGCTTGAAGTCCCGGGCCATGCTCTGGAGCTGCGGTCCGGTGAAAGGCAGATCGGCGAAGGCCGGGTTCTCGACCCAGATGAATTCGCCCGGACTGCCGCCTTCGCGGATCTTCTCGGGCTCCGGCAAACCATGCTCGCGCAGATAGGCAAGGGCGCTGAAGGCCCGCACCACGCCCGCGACCGTGTTGCGGTCGGCGATGCCGATGCCGGCATGGCCGAGCAGCAGGGCGCTCAGCACCAGATTGGGGCCGGGCGAGGCGCCGCGCAGGAAGGAAAAGTTCGTTGCGGCAACGAGTTCGGCGTAAGTGCTCAGAGGTCGATTCATGCCAGGATCCTCACGCGAAAAGCCCGTGCAGGAACCAGCGCGGCATCTCGTTTTCGCGCTCATAGAGCCCGGCGCGGAAGAGCCAGAAGCGGCGCCCTTGCGCGTCCTCGACGCGGTAATAGTCGCGCGCCGGCTCGGCTGGCCCGTCGCGCCACCATTCCGGTGCGATGCGCTCGGGCCCCTCGGCGCGGGCGATCTCATGCAGCACGCGCCGCCAGCGAAAGCGCAAGGGCGGCCCGTCCGGCACCTCGGCCAAGGTCTCGATCGGCTGCGGCGGCTCGAAGAGCTGGAGCGGGCGCGTCGGCGGCTCATTGGGTTCGGGCGTGGGCCAGGCGATCAGTGACGCGGGGGTGGCGACCGGAACCGCCCTCGCCTCACGGCGCGGATCATGCGTGTCCCGCGCGGCAAAACGCAGCACACGGCCGCGGCCGAAACGGGTGACCAGACGGTCGAGGAGCTCAGCCACCGCCTCGTCCTCGACGGCGCGCCCGTCCAGGCTGGGCTGATGCGTGTTCAGGGGCTCGCAGACCGGGATGGCGAGGCGGATCACGTCGAAGCCGAAGCCCGGGTCAAGCGGGTCCGCCAGCGTGTCGATGCGTTCGCGGTAGAGCCTGAGGATGGCGTCAGCGTCACGCGAGGGACGGCCGGTCTCGATGTTCAACCGCCTGACCGCGCCATCCGTGCGGAAGAGGCTGACCTCGAAGGCCCGCCCGCCCTCGCCGCGCTCTTCCAACAGGCGGGCAGCCTCCGCGATCAGCTGCGTCACCACCGCCTCCAGCCCCTGCATATCCAGCAGAGGCTCGGCGAAATGCCGCTCGACCATGCAAGCGGGCGGCGGGCGCAGCGGCGTGATCCGGACATCCTCCCGGCCCAGCGTGCGCCTGAGCCGGATCGCCAGATCCTCGCCGAAACGGGCGGACAGGGCCATGGAGGGCCGCTCGGCCAGGTCAGCTACCGATTTCAGCCCGGCCCGGGACAAGGCGATGACGGTCTCGGCGCCGATCTCCAGGGCCGCGACCGGCAACGGGCGGATCATGGCCTCGTCCTCGCCCGGCGGCACGATGCCGCCCGCGCCGAAGCGGGAGAGCGCATGCGCCGCCTCCGGCGTCCCGGCGATCGCGCTGCGCTGATTGAGCCCGCCCGCCCGCAACCGCTCGGCGATCATGGCCCGAAGCGCCGCCTCGCCGCCGAAGAGATGGGCGCAGCCGGTGATGTCGAGCAGCAGGCCATGAGGCGGGTCGAGCGCGACCAGCGGCGTGAAACGGTCGCAGAAGGCGGCCAGCCGCTCAATCAGGCGCTGATCGGCCTGCGGCTCAGCCTCGGCCACGACGACGTCTGGAATCCGGGCGCGCGCATCCGCGAGCGTCAGCCCACGCGTGAGTCCGAGCCGGACGGCGCTCTGGTCGCAATCGACAAGGCGAAGGGCGTTACGCACCGTCTCGACCACCACCAGCGGCGGCTCACACCGCCCGCCGGAAGCCGGCGCCCCGCGTTCCCTCCGCAGCCGGTCCGTCGGCAGGAAAGGGAACCAGAGGGCGAGATAGCGGCGCGGCATCCTGTGCTCTCCCCTGGTTGCCGGCTCTCTCGTGGAAGGCAGCTCTCTCGTGGAAGGATTGTCGGTCACGGTCCCACTCCACACGCCACTCACGCTCACCCAGGCCGCCGCGATCGCGCAGCAGCCTGAGGCTGAAAGCCGGATCGCCCGGCGCATTGGCCTCCAGGGCTCGCGACGGCAAAGCGCGCACCAGCCAACGGGTTCGGGCGGCGCTGGCGTCCTGCCGCGCGCTCGCACGCAGCAGCACCGTCGTGACGCCGGACGCCTCCGCCGCCAGCGCCAATCGCCGGCTCGCAGTCAGGTCGAACAGGCGCGGCTCGCCCCAGGGCTCGATCAGCACCGCCCCCAGCGCCGAACAACGCGCGGCCTCCGCCCCTGCCCGCAGCACGTCCTGCGCATCGCGCGCTCGCACCAGAAGGATGCGCGACGGGTCGAGACCGAGCTCGGCCAGCCCAGGCGGATGCAAACGCCCGGTCTCGGCATCGAGAACATCCTGCCTGACCCAGAGGATCGGGCGCAGATGCGCCGCCCGGATCGTCAACCCCACGGCGAAACCCGTCGCCGCAGCGAGGTCCGCCGTTCCCGGCGCGTAAACCTCATGCAGCGCCGCGCGCGCGATGCCTCCGCCCAGCGGCTCATCAAGAGCGGGCGCGCCGAAGCTCACACGCCCGACCGCAGCCGGCGCGGTGCGCAGCGTCGCTTCGGCAAGGCTGCGCCGCAGATCGGCCAAAGCGAGAGGGGCGGGTTTCGGGTTCATCGGAGCAATTGTTCTCTCTTTGTTCTTGTATAGAACGGGCTCGCCCCGAAGGCGAGTCGCTTGAATCGGAGACCGCGTTGGAAGGCGCCCGTCCCCGCCATATTTTCGCCCGCCAAGTTTTTCGCCGGCCATGTTTTTCGGCTTTGCCCTGGCACAGGCCCGCAGACTCTGCCCCCAACGCGCCGCGGCACATAAACTGCAATCAGAGCCATTCGGAGCCATCATGCTGTTTTCCCGAATGATGGCCGGACCGGCCGATCGCGTGGCCGCCTTTCCCGATAGGCCGAGACCGATGCCCACCGACAGCGCCTTCGATCTGATCTTCCGCCAGGCCAATCTCGGCGGCCATGACGGCCCGGTCGATATCGGCATCAGCTCAGGCCGCATCGCCGCCATCGCGCAGCGGATCGTCGCGGACGCTCCCGAGATCGTCATCGACGGTCGTGCGGTGCTGCCGGGCTTCGTCGACAGCCATGTCCATCTCGACAAGGCCTGCCTGCTCGGCCGCTGCGGACATATTCGTGGCGGCCTGAAGGAGGCGATCGGCGCGGTCTCCGCGATGAAGCGTGGTTTCACCGTCGAAGACGTTCATGCGCGCGGCGCGCAGGTGCTGGAGAAGGCAATCACTAAGGGCACGACGCGGATGCGCACTCATCTGGAGGTCGATCCACGCGCGGGCCTGCGCAGCTTCGAGGCGATCAAGGCGCTGAAGCGCGATTATGCCTGGGGGCTCGACCTCTCTATCTGTGTCTTTCCCCAGGAGGGGCTGACCAATGATCCCGGCACGGAGGAGCTATTGGTCGAGGCCCTGCGGGACGGCGCGGATGTGCTGGGCGGCTGCCCCTATACCGACAGCGACCCGCATCTGCAGATCGAGCGGCTGTTCTGCCTGGCCGAACGCTTCGATCTCGATCTCGATTTCCACCTCGATTTCGATCTCGACCCGTCCTGGATGCATCTCGACGAGGTCTGCCGCCAGGCGCTGCGGCGCGGTTACCGGAACCGCGTCGCCATCGGCCATGTCACGAAACTCTCAGTGCTGCCGCCCGATGCCTTCGCAAGGGCGGCCGAACGCCTGGCCGAGGCCGGCATCGCGGTGACAGTTCTGCCGGCGACCGATCTCTATCTGATGGGCCGGGAGGTGACACATAATGTGCCGCGCGGGCTGACCCCGGCACATCGCCTGCTCGCCCATGGCGTCACCTGCTCGATCGCCACCAACAATGTGCTGAACCCCTTCACGCCCTTTGGCGACTGTTCGCTGCTGCGGATGGCGAATCTCTACGCCAATGCCGCCCAGATCGGGCCGGACGGTTTTGGCGACTGCATCGATCTCGTCACGACGCTGCCGGCACGATTGATGCGGCTCGATGATTACGGCATCGCGGTCGGCAACCCCGCCGACCTGATCGTACTGGATTCAAGGACTGCTACCGACGCGCTCGCCGAGATCGCCGAGCCCGTGCTGGGCTTCAAGAAGGGCAGGCAGAGCTTTTCGCGCCCGGCGGCGAGCTTGAACAAACCTTAGACCCGAGCGTCTTTCCTCGGAAACTCAGCCGTCATCCCGGGCTTGACCCGGGATCCATCGGAGGCCTCCGGAGCTCTATGATGGATCCCGGATCTCCGCGGAGTTTATCCTTGGGCCGATCGAAGATCGGACCCGGGGGCTGCGTCCGGGATGACGGGCGCGTTTCGGAGAAAACTCGACAAGCTCCAAGCGCTTCCCCTCCCCATCATTGCTTGGGCGCAAGCGAGTTCGGGTTGAAGGCCCCACCGAAGGGCGAGGGATTGTTCGACGAAGGCGGCGCGGCGGGAGGCGCGGGCTGGGCAGGCGGCGCCAGCGAATTTGGATTGAACGCGCCGCCGAAGGGCGACGGGTTGTTCGATGGCGCCTGGGCGGGCGCCTGCGCCGGGGCCTGCTGCTGGATGCGGTTGCGCTGCTCCTGCATCAGCCTTTCCTGCACTTGCTGCTTCTCCTGCAGGATCGCGGCGCGGCAAACATTCGCGTCGACGCGGCTTGCCGACCAGACGATGAAGCCCGTCACGCCGAGGAGCAAAACGAGGACCGCGCCCGGATGCGTCAGCAGGCGCGAGAGCGGGTTGGCGTAGAGCCGGGACTGGCCGGCCTTGCCGCTGCGCAGAAGCTCCTGGCGGCGGGTATGGGCCTCGCTGACCATCGCGCCGATCAGCGTCACCGCGATGATGATGACGGCAAGCGCCGAGAGAGGGGTCGGTGCCGAGCCTGACCTTCGAGGCGAGCGCCGTGGTGAAGGTGTTGCCCGACAGGATGGTGAAGACGGTAGTGTTGTAGTTCTCAAACGAGGCCAGGAAGGTGATGAAGGCGGCCGAGCCCAGCGCCGGCTTCATGAAGGGCAGCAGGATCTTGCGGAAGGCCTGGCCCGGCGTCGCGCCGAGATCGAGCGCGGCCTCCGTCAGCGTCGGGTCGAAGCGCTGAAGCCGGGCGTTGAGGACCAGCATAGCATAGGAGGCGATGAAGGCGACCTGCCCGAGCAGCGTCAGGAAGAAACCGTTGTAGAAGACCGTATCGTAGCTGGCGCCCACCCCGCGCCCAACAAAACTCCAGAAGACGATGGTCGAGATGCCGAGCACGACGCCGGGGATCAGGATCGGTGTGATCAGCACCGCATAGAGCCCGGCCCGCAGGCGCGGGCCGATATCGGCAAGCGCGAGCGCGCCCGCCAGCCCGAACGGCACCGCGATCGCGACCACAGCGATGCCGATCGCGAGGCTGGTCCACAGCCCGCTCATCAACCGCTCATTGCGCACCAGCACGCCGAACCAGTCGGTGGTGAAGCACTCCCAGGGCACCACCCTGGGGAAGGCAGAGGAGTTGAAAGCCGTGATCACCATGATGATCAGCGGACCGAACAGGAACAGGAAGAACAACAGCGCGTAGCTGAACGCGAAGAGGCCGCCGCCCATGCCGCGAGTGGTCATCGCCCGATCGCCCCGATCGAGACCTTGAAGACGCGCATCATCAGGAAGACGAAGGCGAGGCAGATGACGAGCAGGATGGTGGCGTAGGCGGAACCGCGCTGCCAGTCGCCGGCGTCATTGAACCATTGGTAGATGATCTGGGTGAACCAGAGGTTCGACGGGCCACCGAGGATCTGCGGAGCCGCCAGCGCACCCGCCGTCAGCATGAAGACCATGGTCGCGCCGGATGCGATGCCGGGCTTGGCGACCGGCAGCACCACGCGCCAATGCACCCGCCACCAGCTCGCGCCCATGTCGCGCGCCGCCTCGATCTGGTTGCGATCGAGCGTCTCGACCGCGTTGTAGATCGAGAACACCATCAGCAGGGTGTAGGTGTAGGCAAGCCCGGCATAGAGCGCGACATCGGCGCGGATGAAGTCGATCGGGCTCGACCACAGGCCCAGCGCCTGGCCGATGCCGTTGATGACGCCGGTCGCGCCGAACAGGATGCGGAAGGCGAAGGCGCGCAGGATGTCGTTGATCCAGAAGGGCACGATCAGGCCGATGACCATCATCCGCGCCGCGACGCCGGTGGCGGAATGGGCGAGGATGAAGGCGATCGGATAGCAGATGACGATGTCGAGCACGGTGACGATGACGGCGGCGATCAAGGTCTTGACCAGCACGCCGATGTCGAGCGTGTTCAGCGCGCCATTGCCGAACAGGAAATAGCTGTAGTTCTTCAAGGTGTAGACATCGGCCGGCCCACCGATCTCGGGGCGCGGCAGGTTGTGGCGCAGCGAGACGTCGAACATCGCCAGCTGCGGCAGCACGATCAGGACCAGCACCCAGAACAGCACCGCCCCGCCGATGAAGACCGCGACGCCCAGGCCGTGCCGCTCAGTGATGGTGCTCCAGAGTTGACGAAGCGCTGCCATGGCCTCAACCGCTCCGCGACGGATCGACGGGAAGAACGGTCGCATGCTCGGGGCGAAACCAGACGCTGGCCGCGCCGTCAGCTGCGGGCGCCGGCCCTGAGGCATCGGCATTCATGCGGTAAAGCCTGAGATCGAGCCCGTTGGCGCTGAGGTAGAGCGTGCGGATCGAGCCCTCGAACTCCTCGTTGACGCGCCTGGCGGTGATCGCATTCGTCGCGGGGGCCGCATCGGCAAGGGCGAGCTGTTCGGGCCTGACGAACAAGGTGCAGAGCTCGCCGGCCTGATAGTCGCGCCCGCCCGCCGACTGCCCGGTGAGCGGGCCGAGCGCTGTGTCGAGCGTCACCAATGCGCCTTGCTGGCCAATGACGGCGCCTGGAATCGCGTTGGTCTCGCCGACGAAGGAGGCGACGAAGGGGGTTTTGGGCCGGTTGTAGATCGTCTGCGGATCGCCGACCTGCTCGACCACGCCGGCATTCATCACCGCGACCTGATCCGACATGGTCAGGGCCTCGCCCTGGTCATGGGTGATGTAGATGAAGGTCAGGCCGACGCGCCGCTGGATGGCGCGCAATTCGGTGCGCATATGCTGGCGCAGCTTGAGGTCGAGCGCCGAGAGCGGCTCGTCGAGCAGCAGGATGTCGGGCTCGGCTGCAAGCGCGCGGGCGATCGCGACACGCTGGCGCTGCCCGCCCGAGAGTTCGTGCACCTTCTTGTCGCCGGTGCCGGGCAGCGCGATCATCTCGAGCAGTTCATCAGCGCGCTTGCGACGGTCTTTGCGCCCGACGCCACGCACCTCGAGCGGAAAGGCGATGTTCTCGGCGACCGAAAGCAGCGGAAAGAGTGCAAGATTCTGGAAGATCAGCGCGGTCGGCCGCTTGTTGGGGCCGACATTCCTCATATCCTTGCCGCCGATCAGCACGCGGCCCTCGCTCGGCTGGACGAAGCCCGAGATGCAGCGCAGCAATGTCGTCTTGCCGCAGCCCGACGGCCCGAGGAACGAGAAGAACTCACCGCCCTTGATCGAAAGATGGGCGTTCTCGACGGCCCTGTAGTTTCCGAAGCGGATCGATACGTGTTCGAGGACGACGTCCCTGGTGTTCATGCTGGTCCTGGATCGGAGGAGGCTTCGGACGGAGCGGCCTATTCGCCTGGCAAAATCACTGGTGTTTCATCACGCCGTCATCCCGGACAAGCGGCGAAGCCGCGCCGATCCGGGATCCATTCCTGAACTGTTCCAGAATGGATCCCGGCTCTCCGCGGAGTTTATCCTTGGGCCGATCGAAGATCGGGCCCGAGGGCTCCGGCCGGGATGACGGCGCAGTGATGGCAAAGGAAGTGCCTCAGGCGCTCATGAACTTGTTGGTGAATTCCGAGCGCTGGGACGCATACCAGGGCGCCTCGGCCGGCCAGGGGTTCAGCTTGGCCAGCGAGTCGCCGGGATAGGCGTCGGCGAAGTTCTTGGCGTAGACATCGCCGCCGAACTTGTCGGCGCCGACGACCGGCGAGTTGTAGCCATGGGTCTTGATCGCCTCGCCGGCGAGCTTGGCGTCGTAGCAGGCATCGATGAAGGCGTAGATCTGATCGATGTTCTTGGCGCCGATCGGCAGGGAGAGCCCGTCGACCCAGGCCATGGCGCCCTCGACCGGCGCGCGGTACATCACCGGCTCGCCGGCGGTCTTGAGCGCGATCGGAGGCCCATCCCAGGTCTGGCCGACGATGACGCCCTCGTTGAGCAGGCCGTTCTTCTGGGCGTCGGCATCGTTCCAGACCAGCTTGATGTTCTTCTTCTTCTTGATCGCGACCTCGGTCAGCTTGGTCCAGACCTCCGTCATCTTTTCGGGCGTCTTGTACGCCTCCCAGACCGAGCCCGGCGCCAGTTCGCCGCGACGCTCCATGCCGAGACCCAGGCCCAGGATCATCGAATGGCCGCGCCCCATCGTCTTGCCGGCATTGGCGTCGTCCCAGACGTCGTAATAGCTCGGCGCGGTGCCGGCGGGCGTGAACTTGTCGGTGCGCCAGGAGACGCCTTCGGTGCCCCAGATATGCGGCAGCCAATGGCTGCCCTTGCCGGCGAAGTTCCAATGCGTCTCGCCCAGCGCCATGGCCGGGTTCACCTTGTCGATCGCGACCTTCTTCATGTCGAAGGGCATCAAGAGGCCGAGATCCTTCCAGAGCGGGCTGCGGTTGACGGTCGGGGTGACGATGTCGAAGCCCTGCCCGTTCGACGCCTTCATCTTGTTGAGGATGTCGTCATTCGAGCCGATGCCGGTGAAATTGACCTTGATGCCGGTCTTCTCGGTGAAGCCCTTGACGAAGCTCTCGGGCAGATAGTCCGACCACATCATGATGTTGATCTCGCCCGAGGAAGCGAGCGCGCTGCGGCTGATGAGCGCCGGCATGGCGACGCCGGCCATGGCAGCGAGCTTAAGGACGTCACGGCGGGCGAAGGTGGTTCCAGGCTTCTCGGGCGTTCCAGGCTTCTTGGACATCGTGATCCCCTGTGATTGCGTTGGCTGTGTCTGCTTCTGATCGGAAGCCGGCTTCAAACCGGCGCGCCCCTGGATTGTTATGGGGGAGAGGCAAGCAAGATTAGAGCCACAGGTCGAATTCCATGGGTCCAGCTTCTCCTGCCATGGGCATGCCGCGCGATTGCGACAAGCCGGCGACACTGCGCCGAAACTTCAGGCGTCGAAAGATTTGAAGACCGGACCGCGACCGGAGAGATGCGTATAGGCCAGCGTCTGGTCGAGATGCCGCGCCCTCAGCGCGAGCAGCTTCTCCGCATAATGCAGCCTGACAGCGAGATGGGCCGGGTCCGACGCGAGATCGCGCGTCTCGGCGGGGTCGCGCTTCAGGTCGAAGAGCAGCGGCGGCAAGCCAGCGAAATGGACATATTTATAGGCCTCGTCGCGAATGACGGAGAGGTTGCAGGCGTTGGAGCCGAGGCCAAAATGGCGCTCCGCCACACCGGTCTCGATGTCGCGGAAATCGAATTCCCAGAAGGCCGCGTCGCGCCAGGAGGCCGGCGCCCGCCCCGCCAGGAACGGCAGCAGCGAGCGCCCGTCCTGATGGTTCAAGGGTGCTTGATCGAGCCGCTCGGCCAATGTCGGCATGATGTCGGCAGCCGAGGTGAACTGCTCGATCCTGCGGCCGGCATGCACGCCCTGGGCCGGATCGCGGATCACCAGCGGGATATGGTAGCTGCCTTCAAAGAAGCCGCCCTTGCCGAGCAGCCAGTGATCGCCGGCCATCTCGCCATGGTCGGAGCAGAAGATGATGATGGTGCGCTCCCATTCGCCACTCGCCTGCAGTCCCCGCCATATCCGGCCGAGCTGGGCGTCGACCTCGGCGATCATGCCGAAATAGGTGGCGCGCAGCGTGGCGAGTTCCCCGGCGTTCCAGTCCTGGACGCGTCCGCTCGCGCCCTGAACGAAGCCGGATTGCGTGTTCTGCGCGATCTGGAAGGCCAGATAAGAGTGAAGCGCCGCCTCGGTCGCACGGTCTGGCGCACGGACGAATTCCGGCCCGTCCTGCGCGGTGAACATCGTATTGTAGGGCGCCGGCACGACGAAGGGCGGATGCGGCCTCAGGAAGGAGAGATGCGCGAACCAGGGCGCATCCTGCTCGGAGCGCCAGCGCAGGAAGGCATCGGTCAGATAGGCGGTCTGGGTTTCGTCCCGGCCATAGGCCGGAGGCGCGTTGCCGAGCGTACCGCCCTGCCCTGTCGGCGCATGCACGCCGCGATCGGTCGCGCTCTCATGCCCACGCGAGCGGAGCCAGGACAGCCAGGGCTTTTCGTGTTCCGGCAGCAATTCACGCACGGAAAAGCCCGGCAGCACGCCCTCATAGGTCGTCAGATGCGGGTCGCCCGGCGGCAAGGTCCGGGGATCAAGCGAGACGTCGGTGTAACCGAACAGCGTCGGGTCATAGCCCGCCCGCCGGCCAAGCCTGGCGAGGTTGTCGAAGCGATCATCCAATGGCGAACCATTGCGGCAGACGCGATGGTTCATCTGGTAAAGGCCGGTATAGAGCGCCGCCCGCGCCGGCGAGCAAGGCGCCGCTCCCGCGTAATGACGCGCGAACAGCACGCCCTCGGCTGCCAGCGCATCGATATTCGGCGTCCGCACGCTGGGATGGCCGACAGCCGAGAGGCAGTCGCCGCGCCATTGGTCGGCGGTGATCAGAAGGACGTTGGGCCTCATGCCGTCGCCATCTCTCAGCGGTCGTCCTCCAGCCGGTCGATCAGGGCCGGCAGCTCGGCGACAGTGCCGATGACATAGTCCGCACCGGCCGCGATCAGCTTGGCGGCAACGCGTTCATGCAGCGCCTGCCGCTCGGCGGGGCTGAGCGCTGCAAGTTCGTCCGGCGTCAGGCCGGCCTCATTGCCCGACAGAGTCAACCCGACCGTGACGCAGCCCGCCTCGACGCCCTCGGCAATGCCGGGCTCGGTATCGTCGACCTTGATCACGGCCGAGGCGGGATGGACCATCAAATCGAGGAAGCATTTATACATGCCGATCGCGGTCGGCCGTCCCAACGGCAGATCATCGGCGCAGACGAGATTGTCGGGCGCATAGCCCTGCGCGGCTGCCAGCGGCAGCACGCGCTGCATGATCGAACGGGTATAGCCCGTGGTCGAGCCGATCTTCATGCCCTTGGCGCGGATATGATTGACGGTTTCGAGCGCACCGGGCACCAGCGTGCAGTAATTGCTCACCACCTCCTCATTGAGGGGGACGAAGAGCTTGTAGACGGCGTCGATCGCGGCCTCGTCCGGCAATGCGCCCTGCGCGGCCCGCCAGCCTTCGGCGATATGGGGTTCCGCCAGCATCGCGGCGATATGCAAGCGCTTGGGCAGGCCCATCGGCTTGCGGGCATCGGGGATCGTCACCGCGACGCCGAATTTGGCGAAGGTGTCGACGAAAGCCCCCATCGGCGCAAATGAGCCGAAATCGATCATGGTGCCGGCCCAATCGAACACCACCGCCTTGAATTTGCTCATGCCGAGATCATCCTTGCCGCCCATAGAGTTCGTCGATGGTTTCCTCGCCGATCCCGAAGGCCGTCGAGGCGCCGCAGCCGCTGGTGACGACGACGATACGGACGGAATCGGACGGCTTGTCGGTGAAGCGCCAACGGCCATCGGCCGAGGCATAGGTGCCGATCCAGCGCTCGACGACCTCCCGGCCCGGTAGGTCGAGCACCGCGTCGAACTCGTCGAGGATCAGGCGATCGACGCTTTCGGACCCGAAGGGGTCGGGCGTCGCGGCATAATGATGGCTGTCGCCGACGACCAGCGAGCCGTCGGCCGATTGGGTCACGATCAGGTGGACGCCGTTTTCGCGATGGGCCGCCATCTCGGCGTCGAGCCGCCGCATCAACGGCTCGGCCTCCGGCAATTCGGCATAGCCGAGATAGCGGCCGAGCCCGAGATCGGACATGACCGCGGTCCCCAGGGCAACGGATGTGGCAGGCCTGACGCGCATCATCTGCAGCTTGCAACGGGTCACGCCATAGGCTGCGATCCGCTCCGGGAACAGCGCCGTGAACTCGTCGCCGGGGCAGACAATCACGGCCTCGGCCTCGATGACGCCGCCATCGGCGGTGATCAGGCGCGGGGCCTCGACCGCGACGACGCTCGTGCCCCAGCGAAATTCGACGCCATGGCGCTCAGTAAGGAAGCGCGCGACCAGCGGCACCGCCTGGCGCGATTCCACGCGCACCTCATGGGGGCTGTACAAGGCGAAGCGCGTCGCCTCGGGCCTCAGGCAAGGCACATGCGAAAGCGCCTGTCCGGCGCTGAGGCGTTCGCAGCCCTCCCCCATCTCGCTCGCCAGGAAGGCCTCGATCACGGCCTCCGATTCCGGCAAGCGAGCGGCCAGGACGAGCCCGCGCTGGAGGATGTCGATGCCGGCCGCATCCGCGATCTCGACCCAGATTTCGCGGGCGCGCCGGGCAAGGCTCCAGCAATCGCCGGCGCCCTGCCCCGTCACCGTGACGAAGCCGAAATTGCGCACCGAGGCGCCATTGGCCTGCGCGTCGCGATCGATCACGACAACACGCTTGCCGCGCTTCGCGGCCGCGAGCGCATGGCCGAGTCCGACGATGCCGGCACCGACGATGGCGAGATCGAAGGTCGTCATCAGGCTTCCCGATGAACCTGGAAGCCGGCGAAGGACTGGCTTACCGGCATGATCTCGAGGCTATTGACGTTCACATGCGCGGGCTGCGTCGCGATCCAGAAGATCGTCTCGGCGATGTCGTGCGGCTGCAATGCGTTGGCTCCGCCATAAAGCGCGTCATAGGCCTTCTGGTCGCCGCCATTGCGCACCAGTGTGAACTCGCTCTCGCATAGGCCGGGCTCAATCGAGGTCACGCGCACGCCCTTGCCATGCAGGTCGGAGCGCAGCCCGAGCGAGAACTGCTGCACGAAGGCTTTCGTGGCGCCATAGACGTTGCCGCCGGAATAGGGCCAGTTCGCCGCGACCGAGGCGATGTTGACGATCGCGCCCTTGCGCTCGATCAACCCCGGCAGCAGGTGATGCGTCAGCGTCACGAGACCGGTGACATTGGTGCCGATCATCGTCTTCCAGTCGGAGAGCGCGGATTGCGGAGCCGGCTTGGTTCCGAGCGCGAGGCCGGCATTGTTGACCAGCACGTCGATGCCCTTGAAACCTTCGGGCAGGGCCGCGAGCGCCACCAGCATCGCCGCCTCGTCGGTGATGTCGAAGGCGGCGCCGTGGAAGGCCTCGCCGAGTTCGGCCTTCAGCGCGTCCAGCCGTTCAGCGCGCCGGCCCGTGCCGATGACCTGCCAGCCGGCCTGAACGAAGCGGCGCGCGGTCGCCGCCCCGAAGCCCGCCGTCGCACCCGAAATCAGAATCGTCTTGGCCATCGCCGTCCTCATGCGCCTTTTAAAACTTACGCAGCTTTGCAGGAGCAACGCCCCCCGTGACAAGGCGATGACCTCGCGCCTTCGACGCTGGACCTAACGAATGTCGCGCCTGGCTCTACGATCGGCCCGGCCCGCGCGCCTAAAGCAGCACGACCCAGAGGCGAACGCATTCAGGAGAGCGCGATGGACCAGCAGCCCCTCAACATGGACCATCACTGGCTCCCCTTCACCAACAACAAGCTGTTCCATGCCGAGCCGCAGCTCTTCGCCAAGGCCTCGGGCGTGCGCTACTGGACGCCGGAGGGCCGCGAGATCCTCGACGGCGCGTCGGGGTTGTTCTGCTGCGCCGCCGGCCATGGCCGGCGCGAAATCGCCGAAGCCGTGCACGCGCAATTGCTGGAGCTCGACTATTCCCCGCATTTCCAGCGCGCCGCGCCGATCTCCTTCGAGCTGGCCGAGCGGCTCTCCGGCATCCTGCCGAAGGGCCTCGACCGGGTGTTCTTCGGCTCGTCGGGCTCGGAAGCCGTCGACACCGCGATGAAGATCTGCCTCGCCTATCACCGCGCCAAGGGCGAGGCGCAGCGCACGCGCTTCGTCTCGCGCGCCTGGGGCTATCACGGCGTCAATCTCGGCGGCACCTCGCTTGCCGGCATGGTCGGCAACCGCCGCGAATTCTCCAGCGTGACCTGCGATGTCGTGCATATGCGCCATACCTGGAGCGACGAGCAGCGCTTCACGCGCGGCCAGCCCGATGACGGCGCCTGGCTCGCCGACGATCTCGAAGAGCTCTGCAAGACCTATGGCGGAGAGACGATCGCGGCCGTCTTCGTCGAGCCGATCGCCGGCTCGATCGGCACCATCGTGCCGCCGAAAGGCTATCTCCAGCGCCTGCGCGCCATTGCCGACAAGCATGGCATCCTGCTGGTCTTCGACGAGGTCATCACCGGCTTCGGCCGTACCGGGGCCGCCTTCGCCTCGCAGGAGTTCGGCGTGACGCCCGACGTGCTGACCATGGCCAAGGCGCTGACCAATGGCGCGATCCCGATGAGCGCGGTCGCGGTCAAGACCGAGATCCAGCAGGCCGTGATCGGCTCGATCAAGGCCGACCGGCCCGAACTGATGCATGGCTACACCTATTCCGCCCATCCGGTGGCCTGCGCGGCTGCGCTCGCCTCGCTGAACATCTACCGTGATGACGGCCTGTTCGCGCGCGGCCAGGCGATGTCCGATACCTTCCTCGACGCCGTCTTCAGCCTGCGCAACCTGGCCCAGGTCCATGATCTGCGCGGCTACGGCATGATCTCGGGCATCCAGCTCACGCCCGGCAAGGCGCCCGGCGAAAAGGGCTCGCTCGTGCAGCGCCTGCTGTTCAAGGAAGGACTGCATGTGAAGGCGACCGGCGACGCGCTGATCTTCGCGCCGGCGCTGGTCACGACCGAGGACGAGATCGGCGCGATGACCGACATCCTGCGCAAGGTGCTGGGACGCAGCGAGCTGATGGCGGCTTGAGGATAGCGGCTTGGCGCGGCGGCCTCAGAGCCGCCGCCCGCCATCCCTCACCAACCCGTCCAGCGCTTTCGCCAATTGCGCAATCCCCGGCGCAATCCTGTCCTGCGCGATCGCGCCATAACCCATGCGGATGCGGTTTCCGGGCCGGTTCTCGCGCAGATAATGCACGTCGCCCGCCTCGATCAGCACGCCGAGCTGCGCGGCGCGCTGCTGGAGATCCTGCGCCCTGACGCCGCGCGGCAGCGTCAGCCAGAGGCCCGAGCCGCCTGTCGTCATGGTGACGTCGCAGCCCGGCAATTGCCGGTCGATCTCGCGCAGCATCAGCCCCCATCTGGCGGCGAGCTCCTTGCGCTGGCGGCGGATATGCGCGTCGTAATGGCCCTCGGCCAGGAACAGCGCCATCGCGCGCTGGTCGAGCGCCGAGGGGTGGCGATACATCAAGCGCCGCAGCGCCCGCAATTCGCTGATCAAAGCCGGCGCGGCGACGATGAAGCCGAGCCGCAGGCCCGGGAAGAGCGGCTTCGACAGGCTGCCGACATGCAGCACGCGCCCTGATGTATCGAAGCTCTTCAGCGAGGCGCGCTGTGCACCGACGAAATTGAGCTCGTGCTCATAGTCATCCTCGACGATCAGGAAATCATGCCGCTCGGCCGCCGCGACCAGCGACAGCCGGCGCTCCATGCTCATCGTCACATTGGTCGGCGACTGGTGCCCGGGCGTGACATAGACGAGATCGGCGCCGGCCAGCGCCTCACTGATGCGCATGCCGTTGGCGTCGACCGGATGCGGCTCAAGCGTTGCACCCAGCGCCAGGAACATGTTGCGGGCATCGACATAGCCCGGCTCCTCGATGGCGACGCGCGTGCCTGTCCCACAGAGCAGCATGGCGATGAGGAAAAGCGCGTTCTGCGCCCCGACCGTGACGAGGATGCTGCTGGAATCGGCCCTGAAGCCGCGCTGCGGCAGCATGCGGCGCGTGATCTGCTCGATCAGGATCGGATCGTCATTATCGATCAGATCGCCCATCCAGTCATGGCTGTGGCGGACTGTGCCTGCGAGCCTGACACAGTCACGCCAGCGGCTGAGCGAGATCTTGTCCGGGCTAAGCTGGCCGTAGACGAAGGGGTAGGGAAATTCGCGCCAGTTCGCCGGCTTGACGATATTGGCCTGTTCGACAAGCGGGCGGCGCAGGCGGCGGGCGAAATCCACCGGCTCGTCCGAGCGGGGCAGCGCCCTGCGCGCATGCTCGTCGACGGGTACGTTGAGTTGCTCGCGCAGATAACGGTCGTTGACGAAATAGCCGCGCCGATTGACCGCCTTGAGGTAACCGTCCTCGGCCAGCCGCTCATAGACCAGCGTGATCGTGTTGCGGGAGACGTTGAGCTTCCGGGCGAGGATACGGGAAGCCGGCAAGGGCTCGTGCAATGGCAGGCCGCCCGCCAGGATCGCGGCGACGAGCCGCTCCTGGATCTGACTCTGCAGCCCCTTCTGCGGATCAAGCGGGCTCGTCAGGACAAATTGCAGCATGGCTCACTGGGGAAAAAGACCCTGCCGCCAAGCACGAAACATGCCGCCCATCTGCGCAGGACGCATTCGACGCTGGCTTTGCCGGCGTGCCACTATGCCGGCACGCCCAACCAGAGAGACGCTGATGTCCACGCCTGTATCGACACGCACGCCGCCTTACCGCACCCAGAACTGGACCCTGACCAAGCCGGCGGCGAAAGGCCGCCACGGCATCGTCGTGTCGCAGAACCGCGAGGCGGCCGAGGCCGGCGCCGCAATCCTGGAGGCCGGCGGCAATGCAGCCGATGCGGCGGTCGCGGCCTGCTTCGCGCTGGCGGCGGTGGAACCCTGGAATAGCGGGCTCGGCGGCATCGGCTTCGCGCTGGTGCTGAAGGCCAACGAGACGCGGGCGCAGGTCGTCGATTTCGGCCCCGTCGCACCGCGCCGCGCCGACCCGGCCGACTACCCCCTGACCGGCGAGATGAAGAAGGACCTTTTCACCTGGCCGGAGGTGGTGGGCGATGTGAACATTCACGGCCCGCTCTCCTTCTGCATCCCTTCCTCGGTCGCGGGCTACGCCAAGCTGAAGGAGGCCTTCGGTACCGCGCTGCCAGTCGCGGATCTGCTGGCGCCGGCGATCGCGCTCGCCAAGCGCGGCCTCGCCCAGGACTGGTACACGACGCTCAAGGTCTCATCCTCGGCCTCGGTGCTGCGGCTCTATGAGGAGAGTGCGCGCATCTATCTGCCCGGGGGCCTGCCGCCGGTGCCGCCCTATCAGGGCATGCCGGGCTTCTTCCGACTCGGCAATCTCGCATCGACGCTGGAGCGCCTGGCCGAGGCGGGGCTGGATGATTTCTACCATGGCGAACTGGCAACCCGGCTCGCCGCCGACATCAAGGCGCTGGGCGGCGTGGTCGATGCGGAGGACCTCGCCAACTGCAAGGCGGTCTTGCGTGAGGCCCCGGTGATCGACTGGCGCGGCACACATCTCCTGCACACCGCCGGCGGCCTGACGGCCGCACCGACGCTACAGGCCGTGGTCGAGGGCATGGCGGACAGCGCCCCCTCCTCGGAAGGCCCCGACGCCGCCTGGTTCGCGACGCTGTCGCGGGTGATGCGCCAGGCCTATGCGAGCCGGCTCGAAGGGCTGGGCGCGGCGAAGGCCGCGACCGAACCCGGCGACACCTGCACGACGCATCTCACCGTCGTCGACGGCGAGGGCAATCTCGTTTCGGTGACGACGACGCTGCTCTCCTCGATGGGCAGCCGCGTCGTGCTGCCCGGCACCGGCGTGCTGATGAACAACGGCATGATGTGGTTCGATCCGCGCCCCGGCAGCGCCAATGCGATCGCGCCCGGCGCCAGGCCGCTCTGCAACATGTGCCCGGTCATCGTGACGCCGAAGGATGGCAGCTGGCCGCGCCTGGCTGCAGGCTCCTCGGGCGGCCGGCGGATTCTTGCCAGCGTCTACCAGATGCTGGCCTGGACGCTGGATTGCGGCATGGAGATCACTGAAGCCGCCCATACCCCGCGCATCGACGTATCCGGCCCCGATTCGACCAGCGCCGATTACCGCCTGCCCGACCAGACGCTGGCGGCGCTGGAGGCGGCCGGCCCGCTCTCCGTGGTGGAGCACGGCGTGCTGCCGATCAACTTCGCCTGCCCCAACATCATCCGCGTCGACAAGGACGGCGCGGAAGGCTGCAGCGACGTGATCTCGCCCTGGTCGGCGGCCGTGGCGGCGAAACACTGAGGGCTCGGGAGTTGGGGCCCTGAGAGCCCTCTGTCTGGAAATCTTCTGAGCCCTCATCCTTCGAGACGCCGCTGCGCGGCTCCTCAGGATGAGGGCTGGAGTTTTCCAACGGGCTCCGAGACCTAAAATCTCGATCGTCCCGGACGGCGAGTAACCGCCCGGGACGATATTGGCGCTTCCGCGCCGCTCACACCCGCTTCAGCCCCCAGGGGTAAGGCGCCGAGCCCGGCAGCATGCCGGTCAGGTTCTTGCGATAGGCGGTCTTGATGACGAACTGGCCGAGCGGGATGGTGGCGCATTCCTCCAGCGCCAGCCGGCCGAGCGTGACCGCGACCTGCTTCTGCTTGGCTTCATCAGGCGCGTAGAGCCATTCCTCGGCCAGTTCCTCGGCCCTGGCATTGGTCCACCAGCCGAACCAGCCCTTCTCGCCAGGACCGCGAACGAGATTTGACAGGGCCGGATTCCCCCAGCCGACCGCCGCGCCGGTGGTGTGGAAGATGCTCCAGCCGCCCTTCTCGACCGGCTCGCGGCTATTGCGGCGCTGGATCACCGTGCCCCAGTCGCTCGCCGCGAACTCGACATTCATGCCGAGCTGCTTGAGCAACTCGTAGGTGACGTCGCCAAGCGGGCCGATATCGGGGAAATCGGTCGGGTTGATGATGATGACCTTCTCGCCGTTATAGCCGGACTCCTTCAGCGCCGCCTTGGCCTTGTCGAGGCTCTGCGGCATCAGATCCTCGAGCTCGCCGGTGTAATAGGGCGTGCCGCGCCACCACAGGTTCCGGCAGACCTGCCAGGTGGTGGTGTCATCGCCCTGGCTGGCGCGCATATAATCTTCCTGGTTGACCGCGAGGCGGACGGCGGCGCGCACCTTGGGATTGTTGAAGGGCGGCTGGAGATGGTTCAGCCGCATGATCGAGCCGCGGCCGTTCTTGTCGATGACCTCGCGGGTGATGTCGGGGCTTTTCGCGAGCAGGGGCTGAAGATCGGCGAGCGGGCGCTCCCACCAGTCGATCTCGCCCTTGGTCAGCGCTGAGGCAGCGGTCGCCGGATCGGGCAGGATCGGCCACTCGATCCGCTTGAAATGCGCGATCTTGCCGCCGGCATTGCGACTTGGCGGCTCAGCTCGCGGCTTGTAGGCCTCGTTCTTCTCATAGACGACGCGGCTGCCGGAGACATATTCGCTGGCGACGAACTTGTAGGGGCCCGAGCCGACCATCTCGGTGACCTGCTTGGTCGCGTCGGTCTTGGCCAGGCGTTCGGGCATGATGAAGGGCGGGTTGTCGGCCTTGGCCATGCAATCGAGCATCATCGGGAAGGGCCGGGTCAGCTTGATCTCTAGGGTGCGCTCATCCGGCGCGCCCCAGGCCTCGACCGCCTTGAGCAGCAACTGGCCGTAAGGATCGCGCTGGCCCCAGCGCTTCAGGCTCTCGATGCAGTCGGCGGGCCGGACCGGCTGGCCGTCATGGAAGGCGAGGCCTTCGCGCAGCTTGATCTTCCAGACCTTGCCATCGGCCGAAACCTCATGCCCCTCAGCCATTTGCGGCTGCGGCTTCAGGTCGAGATCGCCGCCATAAAGCGTGTCGTAGACGTAGTAGCCGTGATTGTTGGTGACGGTCGCGGTCGTCCAGATCGGATCGAGCGAGGTGAGGTTCGCCTGCGGCGCCATCTTGAGCACGGTCGGGCTCGACGATTGAGCCAAGGCCTCGCGGGCCAGCGTTGGAGCAAACAGGGCAGCGGCTGCCGTGCCCTGCAGGAACTGACGGCGCTTCATATGGTCTCTCCCCTTTTATGGTCGGCCTTCGATGAAAACACTACGTCATTCCGGGCCTTGCCGCAGGCTTGAGCCCAAAATCCAGAACCTGGAGCGATTTCGAGCGAACCGGTGTCCACTTCGCTCGAAAACACTCCGGTCGAAGCCGAGGACATTCGGGCTGTCCTCGAGCTTCGGCGCCGCCTTCAATCTGGCGATGTCAGGTGTGAGGCGCGCGGCCCATGGATCGCCGGCCAAGAGTGACTCGAGTGCCGCAGCGACAGCAAGCACTTTGGCGTCGCGCGGGCCGACGATCTGCGGGAAAGACAGGCCGTTGCGGTCGCGCCCGACCGGCTGCGACATCGCGGGAATGGTCGACGTTTGAGCAGGATGCGAAAAAGTGGGAACCGGTTTTTCGCATTGATCCTGCTCTCACTCTTTGGATGAGTGACGGCATAGGCCATGGCGAGCCAGTGGACATAAGTCCGGGTCGGCCTGCCGCCGATCAACCTCGCCTGCCCGAACATCATCCGCGTCGACAAGGGCGGCGTGGAAGCCCGCAGCGACATGATCTCGCCCCGGTCTACGGCGGCAACGGCTAAATAGTGAGGGCTCGGGGCTTGGAGCCCCGAGCCCAAAATCTCGACCGTCTCGGACCGCTAGCGACAGCCCGGGATGATGCTAGCGCTTACGCGCCGATCAGACGCGCTTCAGGCCCCAGGGATAAGGTGCCGAGCCCTTGAGCATGCCGGTCAGGTTCTTGCGATAGGCCGTCCGGATCATGAACCTGCCAAGCGGCACCGTCGCGGTCTCCTCGAGCGCGAGGCGGCCGAGCTGGGCGGCGGCCTTCTTCTGCATGGCTTCGTCCGGCGCGTAGAGCCACTCCTCCGCCAGCGCCTCGGCCTTGGCGCTGTCATACCAGCCGAACCAGCCCTTCGCCCCCTGCCCACGTACCAGGAAGGATTGCGCCGGGCTGGCCCAGGCCATGGTCGAGCCCGTGGTGTGGAAGATGCTCCAGCCGCCCTTCTCGACCGGCTCGCGGCTGTTGCGACGCTGGATCACCGTGCCCCAGTCGCTCGCCACGAACTCGACATTCATGCCGAGCTGCTTGAGCAGTTCGGCCGTCACGTCTCCTAGCGGCCCGATATCGGGGAAGTCGGTCGGGTTGATGATGACGACCTTCTCGCCGTTGTAGCCGGACTCCTTCAGCGCCACCTTGGCCTTTTCCAGGCTCTGCGGCATCAGGTCCTCATGCTCGCCGTCGTAATAGGGCGTGCCGCGCCACCAGAGATTGCGCGAGGTCTGCCAGAGCGAGGTGTCGTCGCCCTGGGCGGCGCGCATATAGTCTTCCTGGTTCACCGCCATGCGCACGGCGGCACGCACCTTGGGATTGTTGAAGGGCGGCTGAAGGTGGTTCATGCGCATGATCGCGCCGCGCCCGGCCTCGTCCGTGACCTCGCGGATGACCTCCGGAACCTTCGCCAGCATCGGCTGGAGATCGGAGAGCGGGCGCTCCCACCAGTCGATCTCGCCCTTGATCAATGCGTTCGCCGCCGTCGCCGGATCGGGCAGGATCTGCCATTCGATCCGCTTGAAATTCGCGACCTTGCCGCCAGCGCCACGGCTCGGCGGCTCGCTGCGGGGCTTATAAGCCTCGAACTTCTCGTAGACGACCTTGCTCCCCGAGACGAATTCGCCCGGCACGAAGCGGTAAGGCCCGGAGCCGACCATTTCGGTGACCTGCTTGTTCGCATCGGTCACAGCCAGGCGCTCCGGCATGATGAAGAGGGGCGAATCCGCCTTGGCGAGCAGGTCGAGCATCATCGGGAAAGGCCGCGTCAGCTTGATCTCGAAGCTGCGCTCGTCGAGTGCCGTCATGCTCTCGACCACCTTGGCCAGAAGCTGGCCGTAGGGGTCGCGTTGCACCCAGCGCTTCAGGCTCTGGATGCAGTCGGCCGGTTTCACCGGCGTGCCGTCATGGAAGACGAGGCCTTCGCGCAGCTTGATCCTCCAGACCTTGCCGTCGGCCGAAACCTCATGCGCCTCAGCCATTTGCGGCTGGGGCTTCATGTCGAGGTCGTGGCTGTAGAGCGTGTCGTAAACGTAGTAGCCGTGATTATTGGTCACGGTCGCCGTCGTCCAGATCGGATCCAGCGCCGTCAGATTGGCCTGCGGCGCGAATTTCAGGACCGTCCCCGCCTGCGCGAAGGCGCGCCCTGTCATGGCCGGCCCGGCCAGTGTCAGGGCGGTCGCCCCCTTCAGGAATGTACGACGCTTCATTACGGTACCCCTCATTATGATTTTGTAGCTCTGTGGATTTGCGCCGGCATACGCCGGCTTTGCTTGATCGAAGCCCAATAGCCTCAATCGAAACCCAAATCTTAATCGAACCCCAGGAAGCCTGGGCTGTTGCTCAGCTTCGGCGCGGCCGTCAGTTTGGCGATGTCGGGCACCGGACGCGCCGTCAGCGTATCGCCCGCCAGGGCCGCCTCGAGCGCAGCCGCCACCGCCAGCACCTTGGCGTCGCCGCCGCGGGGGCCGACGATCTGCAGGCCAAAAGGCATGCCGTTGCGGTCGAGCCCGACCGGCAGCGAAATCGCGGGATGTCCGACATTGGTCACGGCATAGGCCATGGCGAGCCAGTGGAAATAGGTCCGGGTCGGCGTGCCGTCGATCTCGGCCGGGTAGAGCTCCGACCAGGGACGCGGGCTCAAGGTGACGGCCGGCGAAAGGATGACGTCGTAATCCTCGAAGAAGCCCTGCCAGTTCTTGTAGAGCACGGTCTGCTGCTTCAGTGCGCGAGTGACGTCGAGCGCGCTGTAGCGCAGCCCCTCCTCGACATTGGCGCGGACATTGGGGCCGACAAGCTCGGGCGTGTCGCGGACGCGCTCATACATGCCGGCGAGGAAGGCAACCGAGCGCAGCACCTCGAAGGTCTCGTCGGCGCCCGTGCAATCGGGCGTCGCCGCCTCGACCTGGGCGAAGAGATGGCTGAAAGCACCGGTCTTCGCCGCGAAGACTTCGCGGATATGGCGCTCGGTCGGTGCGAAACCGAAATCCGGTGTCAGCGCGACCTTGAGCGAGGAAAGATCGATCGTTCCAGGCCTGGCGAAATCCTCAGGGCGGCGCACTGTCCTGCCATGGATCGTCGTGGCCAGCGGATCGGCCGCGTCGTCAGAGACCATGGTCGAGAGCAGCAGGCACAGATCGGGCACGGTGCGCGCCATCGGCCCGAGCACGCTCAACGGATTCCAGCCCAGTGGCCGCTTCTCGCTCGGCACCAGCCCCGGCGAAGGCCTGAAGCCGACGATGCCGTTATAGGCGGCCGGGTTGCGCAGCGAGCCGCCAGTGTCGGAGCCTGTCGCGATCGGCACCATGTTCGTCGCCAGCGCGACGCCCGAGCCGCCCGAGGAGCCGGCGGCACATTTGGAGGGGTCGAAGGGGTTGCCGGTCGCGCCGTAGACGGCGTTGCGGGTGTTGGCGCCAGCGCCCCATTCCGGCGTGTTGGTCTTGCCCAGAACGATCGCGCCGGCCTTGCGGGTGTTGGCGACGATCAACTGGTCTTCGGTCGGCACATGGTTCGCGAAGAGCGGACTGCCATAGGTGGTGCGCAGGCCGGCGACGTTCTCGAGATCCTTCACGCCGAGCGGCAGCCCGTGCAGCGCGCCGAGCCGGTCGCCGCGCATCGTCGCCTCATCGGCGAGCTTCGCCGCCTTGCGCGCCCGCTCATCGTCACGCGCCACCATGGCGTTGACGGCCGGGTCCACTGCATCGATGCGGGCGATACAGCTTTCGAGCAATTCGCTCGCCGACAGCTTCTTGGTTCCGATCAAGGCGCGAGCCTCTACGGCGCTGAGTTCACAGGGTTCAGTCAAGGGAAGGACCTCTCGTCGACGACGGGCCGCGCAGGCAAGAGCCGTGCCTTGGATAGCTATGCCTCGGGGCGGCAACTATGACCTGCGAATCTCCGGCATGTCGCCCCCTGACGTTAGATGCCCCATGCATACCGCGCATGCTCTTGCCCCGGCTTCTTGCCCCCGCTTCTTGCATGGTGCCTCCCGCGGATCAGACGCTGACCCGCGGGCGATCCGACGGAGACAAATCGACATGGCACTGAACCAGCACGTCAGACTCGCGGTCGATATCGGCGGCACCTTCACGGATGTCGTGCTGGAGACCGAGGCCGGGCGGATGACGCGCAAGGTGCTGACGACGCCGTCGCGGCCGGAGGAAGGCGTGCTCGGCGGCATGCGATTGATCCTCTCGGATGCGCGGATGCACATGTCCGACATCGACGTCTTCGTCCATGGCACCACCTTGGCGACCAACGCCATCATCGAGCGCCGCGGCGCGAAAACCGCCCTGATCGCGACCGAGGGGTTTCGCGACATCATCGAGATCGGCACGGAAAGCCGCTACGACCAGTATGATCTCTCGATCGAGAAGCCGCGCCCGCTGGTGCAGCGCGCCCTGCGCTTCACGCTACCCGAGCGCGTCGATGTGCACGGCAAAGTCCGCCTGCCACTGGATGAGGCGGCGGTCGCCGCGCTCGTGCCGAAACTGAAGGCGGCCGGTGTCGAGAGCGTCGCCGTCGCCTTCCTGCATTCCTATGCCAATGCCGAGCATGAGCGCCGCACCGGCGCGCTGCTGAAAGCTGCGATGCCCGAACTCGGCATCACGCTCTCCAGCGAGGTCTGCCCGGAGGTGCGCGAATATGAACGCACCTCGACGGCCATCGCCAATGCCTATGTCCAGCCGCTGATGGCGGGTTATCTCGCCCGCATGGCCGAGGGGCTGGCGCAGGAGCAGTTCCGTGGCGCGATCTATCTCGTGACCTCGGGCGGCGGCCTGACCTCGATCGAGACCGCGCAACGCTTCCCGGTGCGCCTCGTCGAATCCGGGCCCGCGGGCGGGGCGATCTTCGCCGCCTTGACCGCAGCCCAGCTCGGCGAAAGCAAGGTGCTCTCCTTCGACATGGGCGGCACCACGGCAAAGATCTGCCTGATCGAGAAATTCGAACCGCAATCCTCGCGCATCTTCGAGGTCGACCGCGCCGCCCGCTTCCTCAAGGGCTCAGGGCTCCCGGTGCGTATTCCGGTGATCGAGATGGTCGAGATCGGCGCCGGCGGCGGCTCGATCGCGCGGATCGATGCGTTGAAGCGCGTCACGGTCGGCCCCGAAAGCGCCTCCTCCGAGCCCGGCCCCGCCTGCTATGGACGCGGCGGCGTGCATCCCGCCGTCACCGACGCCGATGTCGTGCTCGGCATGATCGATCCAGCCTCCTTCGCCGGCGGCACCATCCCGCTCGATCCGGACTTGTCGCGCAAGGCGCTCCTGGCCGATATCGGCGAGCCGCTCGGGCTCGATGCCGAAACGGCCGCCTATGCCGTGCATGAAATGGTCTGCGAGAACATGGCGAGCGCAGCCCGCGTACATGCGGTCGAGCGCGGCGCGGTCGTCGGCGACCACACGCTGATCGCCTTCGGCGGTGCGGCTCCCCTGCATGCCGCGCGCGTCGCGGAGAAGATCGGCGTCAAGCGCGTCATCGTGCCGCCCAATGCCGGTGTCGGCTCGGCTGTCGGCTTCCTCGCCGCGCCGGTCTCCTATGAACTGGTCCGAAGCCGCCATGTCAGGCTCGATGCCTTCGACGGGGTGCTGGTCTCGGATCTTCTCTCGGAGATGGAACTGGAAGCCCGCGCTTTGGTCGAGCCCGGCGCGCGCGGCGAACCCGTGATCGCGCGGCGAGTCGCCTTCATGCGCTATGTCGGCCAGGGCCATGAGATCACCGTGACGCTGCCCTCCGGCGTGCTGGGCGAGCAGGACATCCCGGCGCTGCGAAGCGCTTTCGAGGCCGATTACGCCGCCCTGTTCGCACGGCCGATTCCCGGAGCCGCGATCGAAATCCTGAGCTGGTCGGTTCTGGTCACGACGCTGCCCCCGAAGCCTGAAGTGGCGCCGCGTGTCGCGAGTTCGGCTGCGCCAGAGCCCTCCGGCAGCCGCGCCTTCCATGACGGCAAGGCGGGCGCCAGCATCATGGTCCCGCTCTATCGGCGCGAGACGATGATACCGGGCGCTTCGATCGCCGGCCCCGCCATCATCGCCGAGGACGAGACCTCGACCTTCGTCTCGATGAGCTTCGACGCGCATATCGACGCCATCGGCTGCATCGTGATGGACCGCAAGGTTCTCGACCGCCAGATTCTGGACCGCGAAGCCGCGTGAGGAGAGATCAAATGAGCCAGACCGACAAGATCAGCCTGATCGATCTCCAGATCATGTGGAACCGCCTGATCGCGGTGGTGGAGGAACAGGGCCAGATCCTGATGCGCACCGCGTTTTCGCCGATCGTGCGCGAATGCGGCGACATCTCCGCCGGCGTCTTCGACCTGCAGGGCCGGATGCTGGCCCAGGGCGTCACCGGCACGCCGGGTCACGTCAACTCCATGGCGGAATCGGTGAAGCACTTCATCCGCCATTTCCCGATCGAGACGATGAAGGAAGGCGACGCCTACATCACCAACGATCCCTGGATGGGCACCGGCCATCTCAACGATTTCGTGGTAACGACGCCCGCCTTCAGGAACGGCAAGCCGGTCGCGCTGTTCTCCTGCACCAGCCATCTGATGGATATCGGCGGCATCGGCTTCGGGCCCGACGCCACCGACGTCTTCATGGAGGGGCTCTATCTGCCGATGCTGAAACTGATCGACGCCGGCAAGGTCGACCAGAACGTCATGGCGATCATCCGCGCCAATACGCGCCAGCCCGTCGATACCGAAGGCGACACCTATTCGCTCGCCGCCTGCAACGACATGGGCGCAAAACGCCTGGTCGAGATGATGGACGAGTTCGGCATCGAGACGCTCGACGAGCTCGCCGACCATATCTGCGAGCGCTCACGCGAAGCCGTGCTTGCCGAGATCGCCAAGCTGCCGAAAGGCAGCTGGCGCAACGAGATGGTGGTCGACGGTTATGACGTGCCGGTCACGCTCGCCGCCGAGCTGACGATCTCGGATGACGGCATCCATGTCGATTTCACCGGCACCTCGCCGCAGGCGCAGCGCGGCATCAACGTGCCGCATTCCTATACCACCGCCTATACGGTCTTCGGGCTGGGCTGCGTCGTCGCCGCCCAAATCCCCAACAACGCCGGCTCATTGGGCCCGCTGACTGTTTCCGCGCCATCAGGCTCGATCCTGAACGCGCCCAAGCCGGCAGCCGTGTCCTCGCGCCATGTCATCGGCCAGATGCTGCCCGACGTCGTCTTCGGCTGCCTGCGCCAGGTCATTCCGGAGCGCGTGCCGGCCGAGGGCACCTCCTGTCTGTGGAATCTGAACGTGCGCGGCCGGACACATGCCGGCGCGCAGGGCAATTACGGTTTCGCCATGGCCGTCACGAGCAATGGTGGCACCGGCGCGCGCTTCGACAAGGACGGGCTCTCCGCCACTGCCTATCCCAGTGGCGTGCGCGGCACACCCGTCGAGAACGCCGAGACGCAGACGCCCCTGATCTTCTGGAAGAAGGAGTTGCGCCCCGACAGCGGCGGCAATGGCCGCACGCGCGGCGGCCACGGCCAGATCATCGAGATCGAGAGCGGGGTCGACGCCTCCTTCGAGATCCTGGCCGCCTTCGACCGTATCGACCATCCGCCGCGCGGACGCGATGGCGGCGGCAACGGCGCGGCCGGCTATGTCGGGCTCAAATCCGGCAGGAAGCTCAAGGGCAAGGGCTTTCAGGAGATTCCGGCGGGAGACCGGCTGGTCGTCCTGACCCCGGGCGGCGCCGGCATCGGCAACCCCGCTGAGCGCGACCCGGCCTTGCTCCGCCGCGACATCGAGGAAGAGCTGGTCAGCGCCAGCTAGAGCATCGGCTTCTTCCGAGAACCGGATTCCACCTTTCGGGCCGATGCTCTAGCCCGCCACCTCGGCCCCTGGTTGGCCGGGGATTTGCTTTCTCCCCCACCGACACACGACTTCACCGGAAGGGCTTACGGATCATGGCGGACCATCGCATCGCGCGGCGCGCGTTTCTGCTGGGAATGGGGTTGCTCGGCATGCTGGCCCAGCCTGCTGCCGCACAAACCCAGCTCGACCTCTCGACCGTCTGGCCCGAAAGCAATTTCCACACGCAAAACGCCATGCGCTACGCCGAAGAGGTCAAGAAGGCGACGAATGGCGGCGTCGACATCCTGGTCAAGGCCGGCGGCCAGCTCGGCTTCAAGGGACCCGAGCATCTGCGCGCCGTGCGCGACGGCATCGTGCCGATGGCCGATATCCTCAACATCCAGCAGGTCGGCGACGAGCCCTTCATGGGCGTGGAAAGCGTGCCCTTCCTCGTCGGCACGCCCGAGGAACTCAAGGTCCTGCACAAATATGTGCGGCCCGAATACGACAAGATCGCCGAGCGCAACAACCAGAAGATCCTCTTCATCGTGCCCTGGCCGACGCAATATCTGCAGCTCAAGGCCAAGGCGACCACGGTCGAGATGCTGAAGAACATCAAGATCCGCGTGCCCGACAAGAACGCCGTCGACATGCTCAACGCGGTCGGCATGTCGCCGGTCCTGATCCCCTGGGGCGAGACCGTGCCGGCGCTGGCCTCGGGCGTGGTCTCGGGCGTCTCGACCTCGGCGGTGTCAGGCGTCGACGGCAAGTTCTGGGAGTTCCTGAAATATGTGCTGCCGACCAACCATGTCTGGTCGTCCGAGATGGTCACCATCAATCTCGACAGCTGGAAGAAGCTGAAGCCCGAGGAGCGCAAGGCGATGGAGGAGATCGCCATCAAGCTCGAGCCCGATTTCTGGGCGGCCTCGGTCAAGGCCGATACCGACAGCCTGAAGCGCCTGACCGAGGGCGGCATGGAGATCGTCCCGGTGCCGGCGCCGATGATGGCCGATCTGCGCGCCAAGACCGCGCCGCTGCTCGACGCCTTCCTCAAGCGCGTTCCCGCCGCCGACAAGCCGGTGAAGGCCTATCTCACCGAGATGAAGCGCGGCTCGTGACCAACGCCTCTCCCTCCGAACCACCAAGGTTTGCCGAACCGCCAAGGTTTGCCGAACCGCAAGCGGTCGCCGTTCCGGCGGCCCTGCGCGCCGTGCTCGACGGGATCGACCGTCTCAGCCGCCTTGACGGCTGGATCGGCGGCGGCTGCCTGCTGGCGCTGACATTGCTCATGCTGTGCGAGATCGGCACCCGCTTCCTGTCGAACTTCCTGCCCTTCTTCCCAGCCTCCATCCCGGTGGCGTGGGAGTATTCCTCCTATCTGATGGCGGCCTCCTTCACATTTGGGGCCGCCATGACGCTGCGCGCGGGAGGCCATGTCCGCGTCACCCTGCTGATCGGCAAGGCCCCGCCGGCCTTGCGGCGGCCGCTGGAGGTCCTGGCGGCGCTGCTCGGCTTCGCCTTCATGAGCTTCCTGACCTACGCGATGGTGCGCTTCGCCTGGGGCTCGTTCAGCCGGGGCCAGACCTCGGTCTCGAGCGACACGCCGGTCTGGTTTCCCCAGGCCGTGGTGACCTTCGGCATGCTGCTTTTGACGCTGCAGTACCTTGCGCGCGTCATCCAGGCAGCTCTTGGCCTGCCGCTGGAAGATCATTCGATGAAGGCCGCGTCCCCCGCGGACTGAGCAGCGCCTCACCACAGCGCCCTTCCCCTACTCAAGGACCGGTGCTCCGGTCGGGATCACACCCATGTCCATCGAAGTCATCGTCATGTTCGCGATCCTGTTCGGCCTCCTGGCCTGCGGGTTGTGGATCGGTCTGACGCTCGCGCTGACCGGCACGGTGCTGCTCTTCCTGTTCCGTTCGATGCCGCTCGACCGGCTCTTGCCGCAATATGCCTGGAACATCCTGACGACGCAGGAACTGCTGGCGCTGCCGCTCTTCATCCTGATGGGCGAGTTGCTGTTCCGCACCCATCTGTCGCGCTCCTTGTTCAAGGGGCTCGCGCCCTGGGCCGGCCTGCTGCCCGGGCGCTTGCTGCATGTGAACATCTTCGGCTGCACGATCTTCGCGGCGATCTCCGGCTCCTCGGCTGCGACCACCCAGGTTGTCGGGCGCATCGCGCTCACCGAACTGCTCAAGCGCGGCTACTCCAAGGACATCGCCATCGGCTCGCTGGCGGGCGCCGGCACGCTCGGCTTCCTGATCCCGCCCTCCAACATCATGATCATCTATGGCGTGCTCGGTGACGTCTCGATCCTGAAGCTGTTCACCGCCGGCTTCATCCCGGGCTTCCTGCTCGCCGGCACCTTCATGGCCTGGGTGATGATCCACACCACGCTGCGCGGCGACCTCGTGCCGCAAGCCGAAAACGATCTGCGCAATCTGAGCTGGCGCGAGCGCTTTTCCGCTCTGCGCGATCTGGCCCCTGCGCTGTTCCTGATCCTGTGCGTGCTCGGCTCGATGTATGGCGGCATCGCGACGCCGTCCGAAGCGGCGGCTGTCGGCGTGCTCGGCGCGGCGCTCGTCACCGCCTTCCAGGGCTCACTGAATTTCGAGGCGATCAAGGGCATCCTGATCGGCTCGGTGATCACCTGCTCGATGATCGCGCTGATCGTGCTGGGCGCCTCGATCCTGGGCAATGCCGCTGCCTTCCTTGGCATTCCCCAGGCGGTCGCCGCCTTCGTCAAGGGGCTGAATCTCACGCCCTTCATGCTGATCGTCGTGCTGATCGCCTTCTATATCGTGCTCGGCTGCTTCCTCGACGGCTTCTCGATGATCGTGATGACGCTGCCGATCGTGCTGCCGATCGTGAAGCAGGCCGGGTTCGACCCGATCTGGTTCGGCGTCTTCATGGTGCTGGTGGTGGAGATGGCGCAGATCACGCCGCCGGTCGGGTTCAACCTGTTCGTGATCCAGGGCCTGACCGGGGACGGCCTCGGCTACATCGCCAAGGTGACCTTCCCCTATCTGGTCATCCTGGTCCTGTTCACCCTGCTTTTGACGGTCTATCCCGAGATCGTGCTGTGGCTGCCGAAAGTGCTGGCGGGGTAGGTTCCTCCCCGCCGGGCGGCCTTTCGCTTCAATCGATCGCGATCATCACGTCGGACGCCTTGACCACGGCATAGGCCTGCTGCCCGACAGCGAGCTTGAGCTGCTCCACCGCCGCATTGGTGATCGCCGAGGTCACGATGGTGCCACCGACGTCGAGGCGGACATGAGCGGTCGTCGCGCCCTTGGTGATTTCGATGATCGTGCCTTTGAGCTGGTTGCGGGCGCTGATCTTCACGGGTTTTCTCCTGAAACGATGGGCCGCTCGACCCTGGAATAGGGTGGCAGACCGAGCCCAGCGCAATTGTTGGGCTCGACCTGTTGCGGCAGCCGTTATATTCAACCAAACAGAACGAAGGCAAATGCGACAAGGGTGAACGCAGATGACGACGAACCGCCGATTTGTGATGGGTTTCACGGCCGCGCTGCTGCTCGGCTTCGGCTCCAGCCTCGCCACCGCGCAGGCCCAGACCAAGGAACTCGTCATCTTCGCGGCCGCGAGCCTGAAGAACGCGCTCGACGAGGCGACAGCAGCCTGGGTGAAGGAAACCGGTAAGCCGGCTCCAAAAATTTCCTATGCGGCCAGCAATGCGCTCGCCAAGCAGCTCGAACAGGGCGCCCCGGCCGATCTCTTCCTCTCGGCCGATCTCGATTGGATGGACTATGCGGCGAGCAAGAACCTGATCAAGCCGGAGACGCGGATCAGCCTGCTGGCCAACCGGATCGTGCTGGTCGCCCCCTCGGATTCGACGGCACAGGTCGCCCTGACAGCCGGTGTCGATCTGAGCGCCGCACTCGGCTCGGGGCGCCTCGCCATGGGCAATGTCGATTCCGTGCCAGCCGGCAAATACGGCAAGGCGGCGCTGGAGAAGCTCGGCGGTTGGGACAAGGTCAAGGACAAGATCGCGCAGGCGGACAATGTCCGCGCTGCCCTGCTCCTGGTGTCGCGGGGCGAGGCGCCGCTCGGCATCGTCTACGCCACCGATGCCGCCGCCGACCCCAAGGTCAAGGTCGCGGCGGTCTTCCCGGAGGATTCGCACCCGCCGATCATCTATCCCGTCGCGGTGACGAAGGATGCGACCAATCCTGACGCGCAAGGCTTCCTGACCTATCTGCGCGGCGCCGGGCCGAAGGCCGCCTTCGAACGCCAAGGCTTCACCGTGCTGAACAGGCCCGCCAACGCCTCGTGAGCGACTGGTTGTCTCCCGAGGAATGGACGGCGGTCCGCCTGAGCCTGGTCGTCGCGACGACCGCCATGCTCGCAAGCCTGCCGCTCGGGCTTTGCGTCGCCTTCCTGCTCGCGCGCGGTCGCTTCTGGGGCAAATCGCTGCTCGATGCCGCCGTCCACCTGCCGTTGATCATGCCGCCCGTCGTGACCGGCTACCTCCTGCTGATCGGCTTTGGCCGGCGCGGGCCGATCGGGCAGTTCCTCTATGATTATTTCGGCATCGTGCTCTCCTTCCGCTGGACGGGCGCGGTGCTGGCCGCCGCGGTCATGGGCTTTCCCCTGATGGTACGCGCCATCCGCCTCTCGATCGAGGCGGTCGACCGCAAGCTGGAGGACGCAGCCGGCACGCTCGGCGCCAGCCCCGCCTGGGTCTTTCTCGTCGTCACGCTGCCGCTTTGCCTACCCGGCATCGTCGTCGGCATGATCTTGTGCTTCGCCAAGGCGATGGGCGAATTCGGCGCGACCATCACCTTCGTCTCCAACATCCCCGGGGAGACGCAGACCTTGCCCTCGGCGATCTACACCTTCACCCAGGTGCCCGGCGGCGAGGCCGGCGCGACGCGCCTCACGCTGATCTCGATCGGGATCTCGGTCACGGCATTGTTCGTCTCGGAATGGATGGCGCGCTTCGTCGGACGCAGGATCGCGGTCGAATGAGCCCGCTCCTCGAGATCGCGATCGAACACCATCTGGGCCAGTTCAAGCTCGACGCCGACTTCACCTCCAATGGGCGCCTGACGGCGCTGTTCGGACGGTCGGGCTCCGGCAAGACCTCGCTCGTCAACGTCATCGGCGGCCTCATCCGCCCGGCGCGCGGGCGCGTCCTCGTCGATGGTGAGGTGCTGGTCGATACCAAGCACGGCGTGTTCGTGCCCAAGCACCGAAGGCGGATCGGTTATGTCTTCCAGGAGGCGCGGCTCTTCCCCCATCTGACGGTGCGCCAGAACCTGCTGTTCGGGCGCTGGTTCGCGCCGCGCGAAGGGCGCGACAGCATCGCCTTTGAGACCGTGCTGGACCTGCTCGGGATCGGCCACCTGCTCGAACGCAGGCCGGCCGGCCTGTCGGGCGGCGAGAAGCAGCGCATCGCGATCGGCCGCGCCTTGCTGGCCAACCCCCGTCTCCTCTTGATGGACGAGCCGCTGGCCTCGCTCGACGAGGCCCGCAAGGCGGAAGTCCTGCCCTATATCGAGCGGCTGCGCGACGAGATCGGTATCCCCATCGTCTATGTCTCGCATTCTGTCGCGGAAGTGGCGCGGCTGGCGACGACGCTGGTCGTGGTCGATCAGGGCGCCGTCAAGGCCTGCGGCCCGACGGCGGAGGTGATGTCGCGATTGGACGTCGCCGGCTTGTCGGGTGCGGCCGAGGCCGGCTCCATCCTGGAAGCGGAGATCGTCGGTCACGATACCGAGTACCATCTGACCAGCCTGAGAACTCGGGCCGGCCTGTTGCAGGTTTCGCGCAGCGCCTTGCCGATCGGCGGGCATGTCCGGGTTCGCATTCTCGCCAGCGACGTCCTGATCAGCCTGACGCTGCCGACCGGCGTGAGCGCGCTCAACATCCTGCCGGGCACGATCGCCGAAATCGGTGGCAGGCGCGGAGGCGCTGCAATCGAGCTGGTCATCGACTGCAATGGCGAGAGCCTGCTGGCGCGCCTGACTGCGAAATCCGTGGCGGCCCTGGCGCTGAGGCAAGGCAGTCAGGTCTATGCGGTGATCAAGAGCGTTTCTGTCGAGACGAGTTGAGGCTCTGCCCCGCCGCGAAGCATCTGGCGCAGCCCGGGCTATGTTCACGGCGATATAGGGCTAGCCTCCTTCCTGAATGACGGAGTCGGCGCGGTTCGATCGGAAGCTGTCGGTGCGGTCCGGCAAAAACCTGTTTAGAACGGGTGGAAGCAACAGGACGCCAACATGCCCGAAACCGCCCGGCAAAAACCCTCCGCCCTGATCAGTATCAGGATCGACCTCGTGCCGATCGGCCGGCTCGGGCCGGGCAAGGTCGAGCTCTTGGAGGCGATCGAGGCATCGGGTTCGATCTCGGGCGCCGGACGCGCCATGGCGATGTCCTATCGCCGGGCCTGGCTGCTGGTGGACAATCTCAACCGGATGTTTCGCCAGCCGCTCGTCGAGGCCGCGCCCGGCGGCGCCAAGGGCGGCGGTGCGCATCTGACGCCGATGGGCCGCGAGATCGTGGCGCATTACCGGGCCATCGAAAGCAAGGCCATGAAGGCGGCCGCCCTGCATATCGACGCCCTTCGGGATGCGGCAGCCGAGCCGACCTCCTGATGTCCGCATTGGCTGTAGAGCCGGTCCCTCGGCTGGCCGGGTGGCAAAGCCGTTGCATCCAGCCCCACAGGGGCCGTGACATGGCCACGCATGACGTAGAGGCGAGAACGTACCGATATGAATGACGGCCTGATCGCCTCGGACACCATGCGCATGGTTCCCGCGCCCGATGACCCGCGCTCGTTGCGGCGGCGCGAGGATCAGCGCTTTCTCACCGGCACGGGCCGTTATCTCGACGATCATCCCGTTCCGGGCGAACTCTTCGCCGCCATGGTGCGCTCGCCCCATGCCCATGCCCGCATCCTCTCGATCGATAGCGCGGCAGCCGCCGAGATGCCCGGCGTGCGGGGCATCTACACCGCCGGTGATCTCGATGGGCTTCACCCCCTGCCCTGCTACATCGTGGTCAAGACCGTCGATCCGTTGATCGTGCCACCGCGTTTTCCATTGGCGCGCGAGCGGGTGCGCCATGTCGGCGACCTCGTCGCCTTCGTCGTCGCCGAGAGCCGCGAGGCAGCGCGCGACGCCTGCGAGCAGGTCGTCGTCGATTACGACATCCTGCCCTCGGTGACGGAACTGCGCAGCGCGCTGGACCCGCAGGCCGCGCAGATCTGGCCGGAAGCGCCGGGCAACCTGGCCTTCCGCTTCGAGCGCGGCGACAGGGAGGCGGTCGCGAAAGCCTTTGCGAGCGCCGCCCATGTTGCCTCCTGCGACCTCGTCAACAACCGCATCGTGGCGGCCGCCATGGAGCCGCGCATCGCACTCGGCCGCTTCGATCCGGCGAGCGGGGTCTACAGCCTGGCGATCAGCGGCGCCTCGGTGCACGCCATCCGCCGCGAGCTGGCCGAGGGCGTCTTCGGCCTGCCGCTCGACAGGATCGAGGTCTCCTGCCCCGATGTCGGCGGTGGCTTCGGCATGAAGAACGTCACCTATCCCGAATATGCCCTGGTGCTGTGGGCGGCGCGCAAGCTCGCGCGGCCGGTGCACTGGACCGCCGACCGCCTCGACGAATTCACCAGCGGCGTGCATGGCCGCGACAACCTCACCAAGGCGCGGCTGGCGCTCGACGCCAAGGGCCATTTCCTGGCGCTGGCGGTCGAGACGCTCGGCAATCTCGGCGCCTATGTCTCCTCGCTCGGCCCGGGAAGCTCGACCAACGCGCCCTCGACCGCGATGGGCGGGCTCTATGACATCCCCGCCATGACGATGGATGTGCGCGGCGTCTTCACCAACACAGTGCCGATCGACGCCTACCGCGGCGCCGGCAAGCCGGAGGCCAACTACCTGCTGGAGCGCCTGATCGATACAGCCGCGCACCAGCTCGCGATCGATCCGGCGGAACTGCGCCGGCGCAATTTCATCCGGCGCTTTCCCCATCGCAGCGCCTTCGGCAGCGTGATCGACTGCGGCACGTTCACCGAGAATCTCGACCGGGTTCTGGCCGCGGCCGACCGCGCCGGCTTCGCCAAGCGCAAGCGCGAGGCGAAGAAGCGCGGCAAGCTGCGCGGCTTCGGCATCGGCTGCTTTCTGGAGACGTCGCGCGGCCAGCCCAATGAAGAGGCCTGGCTGAGCGTGCGGCGCGACGGGGCGATCGACATGGCGGTCGGCACGCAATCCAACGGCCAGGGCCATGAGACCAGCTTCGCGCAGGTCGCAGCGCAGCGGCTGGGATTGCCCGTCGAAACCTTCCGGCTGGTGCAGGGCGACACGGCCCTGGTGCCGCGCGGCGGCGGCCATGGCGGGGCGCGCTCCCTGCATCTGGGCGGGACGGCGCTGCTGATGGCTGCCGACGATCTGGTCGCCAGGGCGCTCCCCGTCGCGGCGCAATTGCTGCAGGTCGGGGCGGGCGAACTGGCCTTCGGCGATGGTCGCTTTCGCACCGTTGCAGGGGCCGACGGCCTGGCGAAGGAGATCGATCTCTTCACCGTTGCCCGGCATGTCGCGGAGAGCACCGGCGCGGCCTTGAGCAGCCATGGCGACAATATCTGCGACGTCATCACCTTTCCCAACGGCGCGCAGGTCGCCGAGGTCGAGATCGATCCGCAAACGGGAGCCGTGTCGCTGGAGCGCTATGTCGCCGTCGACGACTACGGCCGGCTGGTCAATCCGCTGCTGACGGAAGCCCAAGTCCATGGCGGGCTCGCGCAAGGCATCGGGCAGGCCTTGCTCGAAGAGGCGCTCTACGATCCCGATTCAGGCCAGCTGCTCAGCGCGACCTTCATGGATTACGCCATGCCGCGCGCCGACGACATTCCGTTCTTCGATCTGGAGATGGTCGAGGTGCCGACGAAAGCCAATCCGCTGGGTGCGAAAGGCTCGGGCCAGGCCGGCTGCATCGGCGCGCCCCAGACGGTGATGAACGCTGTCCTCGACGCGTTGCGCCCGCTCGGCGTGACGCATCTCGACATGCCGGCGACCCCTGCCCGCGTCTGGCGGGCGATCAGGGATGCGCAGGCGGCGGCCGGAAAGTCTTAGAAACGGCCCCCTGCGACAGAACCGAGACGATATACGCTAAGCCATCACCAGCCCGCCATCGACATGGAGCGTCTGCCCGGTGACGAAGCCGCTCCAGTCCGAGGCGAGGAAGAGGACGGGGCCGGTGATGTCCTCGGGCGTCGCGATCCGGCGCAGGGGCGTCTGGGCGATAAGGGCCTCCCGCACCTCCTCCTTGGTCGCGCGGCTGGCATCGGTCGGATAGACCAGTCCGGGCGCGACGCAATTGACCCGGATTCCCAAGGGGCCGAGCTCGGCGGCAAGGGTGCGGCTGAAGCCGATCAGAGCCGATTTCGCCGTGGTGTAGTCGTGATAGGGAATGCTCGGGCGCGCAACGAGGTCGCTCGTCATGTTGACGATGCTGCCTTTCAGTCGCTGCTTCATCAAGGGCAGCACGGCCTGGCAGATGTTGTAGGTCGCCTTCAGCGCGCCATCGAATTGCGTCTGATAGGCCGACCAGGGCGTATCCCAGAAGCGCGCCCGGTCGTCGGGATCGAAGATATAGGGCGCGAAAGCGTTGTTGACGACGGCGTCGATCTTGCCGACCTCGTCAGCGATGCGCGCCATCATCGCCTCGACCTGCGCTTGCGAAGTCACATCGGCTGCGATCGCCAGGGCCTGCCCGCCCAATGCCCGGCAGGCTTCGACGACCTGCAGCGCCGCTGCCTCATTGCTGAGATAGTTGACGACGACGAGCCCCCCTCGGCGGCGAAGGCTTTTGCCAGCGCAGCCCCGATGCCCCGGCTCGCGCCCGTGACGATGATGCTCCTGTCGCGGAAATTCATGATGCGCGCCCTATGGGATCAGGTCGGATTTGACGACCTGCCCGATATCGATCGGCCTGGCGATCAGGCCGAGCTGCCTGAAGGTATCGGCCCCCTTCTGCATCGGCTCGGGGTCGAAATGGCCCAGCCCCTTGCCGTCGGTGGTCGGCGAGACGGTGGAGAGGTTGCGCAGCTTGATGATCTCCAGGTTGAGCGCCTCGTCGCGGCCGTTGATGGCGCGGGTGACGGCGATCTTGGCAGCCTCCTCGGGCTTGGCGATCATCCAGGCGGCGCTGTCGCGATAGGCGGCGAGGAAGCGCTTCAGCAGCGGCTTCTTCGCCTCATACGTCGCCTGCGTCACCACGAAGATGTCGCTGGGCAGGTTGAGATGGTCCTTGACCTCGATGACGTCGACCTCGGGCAGGCCCTTCATCCGGCCGACCAGCAGGCCGGTATCGGTCGCGGCGGTGGCGTCGACCTGCCCCTGGATCAGCGGCGCGAAGTTCAAAAGGCCCGTGACTTCGATGGTGACGTCGCTCTCGGTCAGGCCGACCTGCTGCAGCAGCACTTGCAGGTTCTGGCGCGTGCCGCTCGACAGGCTGTAGACGCCGATGTGCTTGCCCTTCAGATCCGCAGGCCCCTTGATGCCGGCGCTCTTGGGCGCGACCACGTTGAAGACGTTCTGCGGATAGATGTTGTAGATCGCCACCAGCTTCTCGCCCTTGTCGAGGGCGAGATAGAGCGATGCCGGATCGGTGAAGGCGATGTCGGCCTTGCCGGTCAGCATGGTCTGGATGGCGGAGCCACCGCCCGTGCCCGGGACATAGTCCAGTGCGATCCCTTTCGCCTTGAAGAAACCCTTGTCGGGTTCGGCAAGCAGGTTGGTGATCTCGCTGATCGGCTGGCTCCAGCCGGCGACGGTGACCGTGTCCAGGGTTTGCGCCCGGCTGGCACAGCCCAGCAAGGCTGTGAAAGCCAACGCCAGGGCGATGCTGCGGCGAGATGGGCTGAACATGGACTATCCTTTCAGATGATGGCGAAGCAGCAGGCTCTCGAGCCAGATCGCGGCCTGGTAGAACAGCATGCCCATGAGCGTGATCACGATGAAGAGTGCGAACATCAGGCTCGAATCCATCACGCTCTGGGCGGCGATGATGGACGCGCCGAGCCCCGCCCTGCCGCCGATGAACTCGCCGACGACCGCACCGACCAGCGCCAGCACGACAGCGACGCGGACGCCCGCCATGATCACCGGCAAGGCGCTCGGCAGCTTCAGGCGCAGCAAGGTCTGGAGACGCGTCGCGCCCAGCATGCGGAACAGCTCGCGGCGCGCCGGATCGACCTGGCTCAGCCCGGTCATGGTGTTCTCCATCAGCGGGAAGAAGCAGATCAAGGCGGTGATCACGACCGTCGAGGTCATGCCGAAACCGAACCAGATGATGAAGAGCGGGCCGAGCGCGAGCTTGGGAACGACCTGGCTGGCAACGATATAGGGATGCAGCAGGCGGCGCAGGAACCCGACCTCGGCCAGTACGACCCCGGCCGCGAGCCCGACCGCGCAGCCCAAGGCGAGGCCAAGCGCCATTTCGGTCGCCGTGATCCGCAGATGCGGCAGCAGGCGCCCGCTGGCGATCTCGCTCCACAGCGTCGCCAGCACGACTGAGGGCGGCGGCACGATCAGCGCCGGCACGCCGGCAAACCGGCAATAGAGCTCCCAGCCGGCGAGCAGGACCAGCAGCAGCAAGGCCGAGGACAGGCGCGCGATCATGGCGCCAGATCCATCGCCTGCCGCAACTCGCGGCAGAGCGCGTTGAAGGCCTGGCCGTAGCGCAATTCGCGGTGGCGCGGCCGAGGCAGGTCCACCGCGATCTGATGGTGCAGACGCCCCGCCGCCATCACCGCGACGCGGTCGGCCAGATAGACGGCCTCGGTGATGTCGTGGGTCACGAACAGCACTGTCGTTCCGTGCAGGGCGCAGAGCCTCAGGAGGTCGTCCTGCAACTCCTCGCGGGTCAGCGCGTCGAGCGCAGCAAAAGGCTCGTCGAGCAGCAGCACGGCCGGTTGGGTGACCAGCGCGCGCGCAACCGCGACGCGACTTTGCTGCCCGCCCGACAATTCGCTCGGGTAGCGCTGCGCATAGCCGTCCAGCGAAACCAGTTTCAGCAGATCGAGTGCAGCCTCCCGGTCCGCTGCGCGGGGGCGGCGCTTCAGCGAGATCGGCAAGAGCACATTGTCGAGCACGCTCGCCCAGTCCAGCAAGGTCGGGGCCTGGAAGACGAAGCCGATCTGCGGACCCGGCTCACGCAAGGCGGCGCCATCGATCCTGACGATCCCCTCGTCGGGCAGGAGCAGGCCGGCAGCGAGCTTCAGCAGGGTCGTCTTGCCGCAGCCGCTGCGCCCCACCAGGCAATGGATCGCGCCGCGCGGGATCGTCCAGTCGACATGATCGACGATCGCGGGCCAGTCGCCATAGCCGTAGCTCGCCCGGTCGATGGCGACGAAGCCTTCGCTGTGCGGCTCAATCGACATAAGGCGCGAATCCGTCCGCGGCGGCTTCCGCCGCATGCTCGATCTCGGTCATGGTGACGAGGTCGAGCAGGTTGAAGCGCCCGTCATTATGCCAGCCGGCCTCGGGCGCGGTCATCGCGCCGAGCGCGCAGATGCGCGTCACGCCGACCTGCCCGAGCAGACCAGCGAGCCGGAACAGATCATCGGGTGCCGCCGCGATCCCGGCGCTTTGGAGGAAAGCCCGGAAGGGAGCGATCAGGCTGACGACATCGTCGAGCTTGTCGACGGCGACGATGGCGAGCGTCCGGTTCAGGCCACTGGGGGCCAGCGCCTGCGCGTCCTCGACATGGACGATGCTCCAGTCGTCGGAGGCGTCGCCCAGGAGGACGCGATTACTGCCGAAGGTGCGAAGCTCTTGTGCGCTACGCCAGGACGCGACACTGGTCGCCTCCTCGATCGAGAGCGCACGGCGCGGATGCTTGCGGGCGAAGCTCGCCAGTTCATGCGCGACATAGGCGGAAAATTCGCGCGGCGCGACGCGCCCGCCGCGCTCGACGAACAGCATCTGCGGGGAATAGCAGCCCTGCTGATCATAGCGCATCACGTCATAGGCGGCCTGCCGGGCGAGCGCGCCCGCCTTGCGCGTATCCAGCGCCGCACGCCCGACTATGCCGAAGCCGATCTTGTGGCCATGCGGCAGGTAACGGGCGGTGACGGGCGCGCGATCCCGGATCGCCTTCAGCGCATCATTGCCGCCATAGGCGACGATGGCGTCGGCCTCAGCCAGCCAGACGCGGTCGCCCGCCTCATCGCCGCCCTTCCACCAGACCACGGCGAGGCATTCGCCCAGGCGCGGATCGATCTCGGCCAGGATGCGGGCGAACCAGCCCGCCAGCAGCGGCTCGGCGGTGGCGACCTTGCCGATGCTCCCGGCCTTGACCAGCAGGCCCGATATCAGGCTCCAGAGCGGCAGGCCTGGAACATTGCCGGCCCAGACATGCAGCAAGAGGTCCGGCCCGAACGCCTTGGCGAAACCGCCCTTCGGCCTGGGCTGGAAATCGTCGAGGATCTGCGGATCGGCGAAATCCTCAGTCAGGAAGCGCTTGAGCTGCGGCTGCCGGAAGATCTTCAGATAGCCGGTCAGGCCGAGCCGGATCATCTCGGGATCATAGCCCGTCACGATTGGCAGCAGTCTTTCGGCCTTTTGTCGCCAGGGATCGTTTCGGTCGAGCAATCGCGCGATCGCCTGGTCGATGATCGCTGTGATCTCGGCGATGCGCAGGGTCTTGAGATAGGCGCGGGCATTGTTGCGCACGCGCGCAGCCAGGGCTGTGGCTTGCGCTTCGCTGAGCATGGGCACGCGGATCTCCGCCGCCTCGCCCCAAGCGCTGAAGTGAAGCGTCTTCCACTCCACCTCGCCGGCTGGCAAGCTAGGCAGATGCCCCGCGAACTCGGTCATCACCTCAGCCACGAGCCGCTTTCAGGAATTCCTCGACCGCCACGGAGCAGCCCTTGGAATCGGCGCCATCGACGCGGCCCAACAAACGGAAGCCGCCCGGGACGACGATGCCGGCATCCTCGGTCAGGATCGCCGAGACCGAGTTGAAATGGGCGAGATCGTGATGGACCAGCACGCCGGTCGCGCCTGCGGGCACATCCTGACCCGTCAGCGGGTTCACCACTCGGCTGCGGATCCAGTGCGGGCCCGACTTTACCGGCGGGCAGGTCTCATTGCCCCAATCGTAAAATTGGGTACTGAGCTCGGTCATGCCGTACATGTTGATGCAGCGCTCCCGGGGCACGCCGAGCGCAGCCGACAGAGCGTCGTAGAACTCGTCCGCCGCCAATTCGCGCGACTGCCCCTTGAAACCGCCGGTGTCGAGGATGCGGCTGCCCGGCGGCAGCGCAAAGCGCCGGCCCTGCCGCTGCAATTCGTCGAGCAGATGCACGAAGCTGTAGCTGGCGCCCAACAAGGCGTAAGGCTCATCGCCAGCCTCGGCTCGCGCCAGCGCCGCGAGCAGGCGCGTCGTGGCGAGGCCCGCCCCGTCGATGAAGCCTTCGCTGTCGGGCGCCCCGAACTCCCGCCGCGCCAAGGCAAGGTAATGCGCGAGCGAGGAATTCGGCATCGCCTGCTCGTCGGGGAACAGAATGCCCATGCCGATCCGGTCCGGCCCCTGCATCCTGTTCTGCCCCTGCATGAAGCGCTGCCGGAAATTCAGGATCATCGAACGGTCATAGACGGCCAGCGTCGGGTGATAGCTGCGTCCCCGCTGCCCGCCACGGGTCGTACCGCTCGTCATGAAGACGTGCTCGATCCCCTCCGTGGGGCGGCAGCTCAGCGTCAGATCCTTGAAAGCGTCGATCGGAACGGCGGGAATGTCGCGCCAGCTCCGGACGGAAAGCGGCGTCCGGCCTCTCGCCGCGGCGAAGCGGCGATAGGGCTGATTGTTTTCGAACTGGTAGGCGAAGATGCGCAGCGCCAGCCGGTCGAAATCCTCGTCCGCCGCGTCTTCCCTGTCGAAGAACTCCAGCAGGGTCGCAATGATCTGCGCTTCCGTCACGTCCATGCACACCTTCCCAGACATCAAGGCGCAATCCGGCAGGTTTCCGGTCTGCGACCCGCTGTCCGGCCAATGGCGCGAGCATGGAAAAGGGGCGGCTTGCCACCCTATGTCCCGCATCCCTACGCCGGTATGAGCCGGATCAGGTTCGGAGGGTCACCGCGTTGCTCGAAACGGGTTCGAGCCGGCGGAATCTCAGCCTCCTAGCGAGGCCCCCCTGGGAACGGGCGCACCATGACGGCGGCAGCGCGGCCATGTCAAGAATGCGACATGCCGATGGCTCGCTATCGCGGCTGACTTCAGCTCTCTTGGCTTTGAGCACGCGGCTGCGGCAAGCTGGTAATGATCGCTCCCGCCACGACGAGCAATCCAGGCAAAACGATGCTCTCGCTCAGCATCTCCTTGAAGACGACATAGCCGATGAGCGTCAGGAACGGCACGCGCAGCGTGTCGGCGGCACAGAGTTGCAGTGCAGAGCCATAACGCGACGCATTCGCCAGCGCCGTCTGCGTGACGAAACCGGCAAGCATGAGCACGCAAACCGCCGCGGAAACCCCGAGCACGTCCTCAAGATCGAAGTCGCGCGGCTGAGCCGCTCCCCCCATGTCGAGGCCGATCAAGAGCGCGCACAGATAAACCGGAAGCTGCACGGCATGCATGACGAACACGATCAGGACAACGCTCTTGCTCTCGGCCAGTCGGGCCAGCATCAAATTCGTGATCGTCAGCAGGGCGACCGCCGCGACCGGGATCAGCAGGCGCGCATCATGCGAGACGCCCTGCGAGAACAGCAGATAGGCGCTGCCAACGGCGATGAGCGACAATCCCAGGCAGGCGACGGGCCCGGGGATCAAACCCGCCACGACGAGGCCCAGCAGCGCCGCAAAGAGTGGCCCCGAGAACTCGATCGTCGCGATGAAGCCCAGGGGAAGATTGGCCAGGCTCCAGATCAACGCCAAGGACCCGATCAGATGAATCAGGCTGCGCTGGACATGATAGCCGAACTGCATCCCCGACAATTGGCGCAGGGCTGCCTTGCTCCTGAAGACGAAAAATCCGGCAAGGATGAGCGAGCCGGCGGAGCGGATCGCCGCGATCTCGACGATGCGGAAGGAGTGCGACAGATAGCGAATGGCTATCGCCACCGCGATATAGGCCAGGAAATAGGCCAGCATCCAAACCGAGAATACGATGAAACGGCGCTTCAACCAGTCCATGGAATACCCAGAAGCATTCGCTCCAGAATGGCCATCCTCACCGGCAAGGATAATTTGACCTGTCGAAAATAGCCCGCATTCGGCAGCGCGTCGCATGACACGTCGAGCTCGGAGAAACGCGGCAGGGGGTTCAGGATCAGGATGTCCGATTTCGCATCGAGGATCTTCTTGGCGGTCAGCGTGAAGGGTTCCGTCTCGATTTCCTTGTCGATAGCCTCGCTGCCCAGAGACGCATGCGCGAAGCGGCTCATGTCCTGCATCTGAATGATCAGGACGTCATGGTCCAGGGTCTCCCTGACGTCATGAACGAAGGAGACCTTGCAGCCCAGGCTCGCCAGCAACGCGATGGCTTCGCGCATGGGCGGATTGATCGGCACGCCCGGCAGGGAGCAAAGCGTGAAGCGCCGGGGCGGCGAGAGGCGCAGCATTTTCACGAAGGACAGGGCAAAGCGCGCACGCGTATCGCTCGACAGGGCAATCGACAGGTCTTTGACGTCCCCGCGCAGTTTGCGGATAGCGAAGAGATCGATCAAAGCCTGGGTCGGGTGCTCGTCGGCGCCGTTGCCGGCATTGATGACCGGCAGATAGCTCAACCGCCCGGTCTGATATGGCAGGCTCTCGGTATGCGAGCGCACCACGATCAGGTCGCTATAAGCCTCCACGGTGCGGATATGATCGTCGAGCGTTTCGCCTGTCGCGCTGCCCATCCGGCTGCGGTCGGTATCGTAGACGTCGAGCGATTGATGACCCAGGCGCAAGGCCGCGGCCTGAAAGCCCAGCCGCGTCCGTGTGCTGCGCTGGTCGAACAGGGTCGCGATCACCTTTGGCCGCCGCCTTATGAGATGAAGCCGGGCCGGCTGGTCGCCAGGCGCATCCTCTTCATTCTCTTCCGCCAGGAAGCGCTCGGCGCGCGCGAAGATATCGTCGAGATCGTCGCGCGACACGGAATCGGCGCCAAGCAGGTCCTTGCCGCTTGGATAGTTCGGCCTCTGCATGGCGCCTCGCTCCCGTTCCGGCTCTCTTACCGCGGGGACGCGCTCAAGCAACTTCCGGCCGCTTCCTCACGGCAACCGCAGCGGGCGCCGTGAGGTTCCCGACAAGGCTCATCCTGTCGGAGGCCACGCGATCCTTGATGATCGCGAGCAAAGCCTCGTCGGACATCGGTTTCGCGAGGATGTATCCTTGTATCCCATGCAAGCTGAAACCGCGCATCACGGCAAGCTGCGCTGCCGTTTCGATGCCTTCGACGATGATCGACAGCCCAAGCTTATGAGCCAGATCGGTGATCGCGGTCATCAGCGCGTTCACTTTGACCGACGAATCGATCTCATGGCTGAAGCTCTTGTCGATCTTGATGATGTCGATCGGCAGTTTGGCCAGATAACTCAGGGATGAGTATCCGGTCCCGAAATCGTCGAGCGCTATCCTGACGCCCATGGCTCGCAGCTTCTTCAAGCTCTCGATGATGTGCGGCGCATCCTCGATGAGCGTCGATTCCGTGATCTCGAGCGTCAGACGGCGCGCCGGCAGGCCCGTCTTGCGCAAAATCGCGGCGACGATCGCGACGAGGTCGTGATCGCTCTCGAACTGCCGGGCCGAGACGTTGACGCTGACACCGACATTACGCGGCCAGGCCAGGGCGGTGCGCACGGCGGTTTCGATCGCCCATGTCCCCAGGACCTTGATCAAGCCGGTGCGCTCGGCCACGGGAATGAAAGTCGTGGGGCTGACCACACCGCGCCGCGGATGATCCCAGCGCAGCAGCGCCTCGACCAGCGTGACGCTGCCGGAGCGCGGGTTGTAGATCGGCTGGTAGACGAGCTGAAATTGCCCGGCGCGGATCGCGTCCCGCAGATCGACCTCGAAAGCCAGGTGCTCATCGTGCTCGACGCTCAGCTGCGGCGTATAGACGACCAAATGGTTCCGGCCGTCCGACTTGGCCTTGTAGAGCGCAATGTCGGCGCGCTTGAGGGCCTGTTCGACAGCCAGGCCGGCCTCGGCAACGACGATGCCGACGCTGGCGGTCGCGGCGATGCTGCGCCCCTTGATCCGCCTCTGGGAGCCGATCCGCGTCAGGACACGGCGCGCGAGCTCGACCGCCTCTGTGCTCCCGCGTGACGTGACGATCATGAACTCGTCGCCGCCCATCCGCGCGGCGATATCGCCAGAGCCGAGGCAAGACGCCAGGGTCTCGCTGATCGAGAGAAGCAATGCGTCGCCCACATCATGCCCATAGGTGTCGTTGATGCTCTTGAAGTCATCGACATCGATGGAGAGGAGCGCGGTATCTTGTTTGTGTGCCAGCTGGTTCTCGATCTTGAGCAGGATCGAACGCCGGTTGTCCAAATTGGTCAGCGTGTCGCGATTGGCCAGGATCTCGAGCTCCTCCATCGTGCGATGGCGGGACACGAACATCTCGTGAATGATCTGCGTGCTGGAGAAGGTCAAAATCGTCGTCAGCGCGACCGTCAGCGCGATCAGGACATAGGCCGGCTCCAGGGTCGCAGCCAATGCCCAGGTGAAAGGGGCGCCGGAGATCAGGACCTGGATCTTCGTGATCAGGGGGCGCGAGGTGTTGCGCCCCGATATCCCCGCGAGATAGCCGATCGACTGCGCGATCGCCAGAACGGCGACCGGCTGGCTCGGATAGCGCCACAGGGCGTAGCAGCTGAATCCGGCAATGAGCGCGGCCGTTCCCCAGGCCCCAATCATCGCAAGCCGCTCGAAACGGACCGCGTCGAAGGTTGCGCCAGAGACGGCTCGAGCCCGCTCATAGAGTCTGTGGCAAGCGAACCGGAACAGTCCCAGGCAAGCCATCAGGACGGACAGGCCATAGAACACGAGATCATGGCCGGCGAGCAGGCCCGCTCCCAGCATGACGATGGTGACCGTGATCGAACCGACAAGAATAGGCCCGGGCGTGGCATAAAGCGCCGCGACCAGCTGGGCATTCATCGTATCCTGATCTTCGGGGAGCCGTGCTGCCTCAGCAACATTATTTGTGCTTCTGGACATAGGACACACTCGGCTCAGAGCCGAGTTCAACCCAGCTCGCATCATTTTGGCTCCTGTCGAAGCCTCCCGGAGAGCATCTGCCTTCAAGGTTGAATAAATCCTAAGATTCCCGCCCTCAATTCGCGGGGCATGGCTTCCAGAGAGAAGGATCACGCAGTCCGAGAGGCGCCTGATGCCGGAACGCACTCTTGCTCCCGTTCCAACTCTTGGCCCCGCTCCAACTCTTGGCCCCGTTCCGAGGGAGCCCCCGCTTTCGCTTGGGCGGGATGGGCGGGGCGCGCGAGCCCGAAATGCTCGCGCAGCGTCCGGCCGCTATAGTCCTTCCGGAACAGGCCGCGCCGGACCAGGATCGGAACGACCTGGTCGACGAACTCCTCGAACGGCCAATATGACCTCGGCTGTCGCGGCAGCACGATCCCGGCCCGTATCCGAGGCGCTGGCCGGCGATGGATAGCCGGATAACCCTGCGGCGATCGCGAGATGTTGAGCGGCGCCTTGACTTCGATCAGTACCGCGGGTCGCCTCGCCGCATCGCGAGCGCGGCTTCGGCAGAACCGCGCGACAGGCTGGCAGCCAGGCCCCCGCTCCACTAAGACTGCCCCAGGCCAGCCGCCCTGCGGCTCGCGTATTGGCCCTGCGGTTCCAAGGGGTTGTTTTCAACGCTTCAGGATCTCGGATGAACATCGATCTCAACGCGGATGTCGGCGAAAGCTTCGGTCCCTGGACCATGGGAGACGACGCAGCGATGTTCGACATCGTCACCACGGCCAATGTTGCATGCGGTTTTCATGCCGGCGATCCCGAGATCATGCGCAAGACCGCCGAACTCGCGCGCGACAAGCATGTCGCGATCGGCGCCCATCCCGGCTTTGCCGATCTGATCGGCTTCGGCCGACGTCGCCTGCCGGGCCTGACCGAGCGGGAGGTCGAGAACCTCGTCGCCTATCAGGTCGGTGCGTTCAAGGCGGTCGCAGTGCTGACCGGCTATCCGATGACCCATGTGAAGACGCATGGCGCGCTCGGCAACATCTGCAATGACGACGACGCGCTGGCGCTTGCCGTCGCACGCGGCATCAAGGCGGCCGACCCCGACGCGCTCTTCCTGGTGATGCCGGGAATGGCGACGGAGCGGGCGGCCGAAAAGCTCGGCCTGGCCTATTTCCGCGAGATCTATGCCGACCGGACCTATGACGACAGCTTCAACCTGACCGATCGCGCCAAGCCCGGCGCCGTGATCCACGATCCCGAGGAGGCGTGCCGACACGTCATGCGCATGCTCGATGCCGGCGCGGTGGTGTCGGTAACCGGCAAGACGCTCAAGGTCGGCATCGATTCGATCTGCGTGCATGGCGATAATCCCCATGCCGTCGCGCTTGCCCGCACGCTGCGCGACAGGCTTGAAGCGGCGGGCGTGACGGTGGCGCGCTACACCGCGTCCTGATCCTCAAACGCCACGTGCATCCGTCGCGCTGGTGACGCCGCCGATCAGGTTGAGCGCGAGCAGCCTTTCGCTCGTCAACGGCGCGGCCAGCGGGACGAGTGCGGAAGCAAGTCCCTCGATCATGGCCTGAAGCCGTTGCGCCGCCTCGATCGCCTGCTCGAAGGTCACGACATCGAAACGCACGGGCTCACCCGGTGGAATCTGCGCGAAGCGGCCGATATCGGCGCTGATGATGGTCGCGATCTTCGGGTAGCCGCCAGTGGTCTGGCGGTCGCGCAGCAGCACGATCGGCCGCCCGTCGCCCGGCACCTGTATCGAGCCGTCGACGATGCCGTCCGAGACGATGTTGTAGCCGCCGCGATGCGGCAGCGTCGGCCCGTCCAGGCGCACGCCCATCCGGTCGGCCTGTCCGCTGAGGCGGTAGCCGGCGCCGGTCAGGATCGCCAAGGCCTCGTCGCTGAAATGATCGTCCTGCGGACCGGGCAGGATGCGGATCGGCCCCGTCTCGCCGCCTGGAAGCTCGGGCAGGCAGTATAGCGTCGCCCCTCCCCCATGTGCCGGAATGCGAGCGCCGGCAGCGAGCGGCCCACCGCCGATGCCGGAGCGGCGGTGCATCGAATGGCTGCCCATGTCGCTCGCCATCGCGATGCCGCCCTCGACACCGAGATAGGCATAGGCTGCGCCCGGCGCGGGGCGTGCCACGACCGTGCCGCCATCGGTGACGCGCACCGCCGTGAAAGGGGCGATCTGGCGGCCCTCCACCTCCAGCGTGCAGGCCGGGCCGGCAAGCGCGATCGTGATGTCGCCCTCGGCCGTCACACGGACACCGCCGGGGCCGAGTTCCAGCGCCGCAGCGTCAGGCTCGGCCGCGACGAGCAGGTTCGCCGCTGCCAGATGGAAGCGATCCATCGCGCCCGCGGGCGAGACGCCGAAACGCTGATAGCCGAAGCGGCCGCGATCCTGGATCGAGGTCGCGGGACCGCAGGCCTTGACGATGAGCGCGCTCATGGCGCCTCGCAGCGGGCGACAGGGGCTCCGGAGGCTGCGAGTGCATCGAGCCCGGCCCATTCATCGGAAGCAATCCGCTCGAAGCGGATTTCGTCGCCCGGCGCGTAAGTGAAGACCGGATCGCGCCCCGGCATGAAGCCGCGCGCCGGCGTTCGGCCGATCATATGCCAGCCGCTCGGTCCCTCGACGGTGGAGATGGCGCCCTGGGCCCCGCCGATGGAGACCGACTGCGCCGGCGTCTTCATGCGCGGTTCGAGCCGGCGCGGGGTGGCGAGCGACGGGTCGAGCCCGCTGAGATAGGCAAAGCCCGGCATGAAGCCGATCATCGCGACGACATAGGTCGCGGCCGCATGGCGTGCGACCAACGCTTCCCCGCTGATGCCGTGGCGCGCCGCCAGATCGTCGAGGTCCATGCCGAAATCGCCGCCATAGACGACCGGCACGCGCCAGCGCCGCAGCTTGCCGCCTGCCGCGGCCGGTCTCTCGCTGAGAGTAAGAATGCGCTCCGACAAGGCCGGCACATCGGTGCGGAGAGGGTCGAGATGGATCAGGAGCGAGCGGTAGGTCGGCACAGTCTCGAGAAGGCCGGGCTGCGGCTCGGCAGCGAGCGCCGCATCGAGCGCCAGCACGCGCGCATTGACGGCAGGGTCGATCGCATCCCCGAATTCGACCGAGATGGCGGCGTCGCCGCAGCGCAGCAGGCGGGGATGGGGCAAGGTCTCGATCGTCATCCGTTTCTCGCAAAGCCTACCGGCCAAACCACGCCACGCGACATCCGGCTAAGAGCCTCGGCAATTGTCATGCACTGATGCTGCCCGGTTCAAGGCAAAACCGCATCAGGATGCGCGCAGCGACAGCGAGATCCTGAATCTCCATCGATTCCAGCGGATTGTGGCTGCCATGCGCGTTGCGGATGAAGATCATCGCGGTCGGCACGCCGTGATTGGCGAAGATCGCCGCGTCATGGCCCGCCCCGCAGGCCATCTGCGGAATAGCGAGCCCCTCCGCCTCGGCCATTCCTGTCAGGCGCATGGCGAGGCGCTCATCCATCAAGGCGGGCTCGGTGCCCGAAAGCGGCCCAAGATCGATCGAGACGCCGCGCTGCCGGGCGATCTGCGCCGCGATCTCGCGCATGAGATCAGGCGCGCGCGCCAGCAAGGCGGGCGAACGGCTGCGCAGATCGATCGAAAGGTCCACGCGCCCGGCGACCTTGCTGAAGGCGTGCTCCGCCGGGTCGGTCGCAAATTGCCCGACGGTGATGGTGAGGTCTTCGCCCTCTGCTTCCAGATCGCGCCAGAGCTCGTCGAGCCGGAGCGTGAGCTCGGCTGCGGCCAAAGCGGCGTCGCGCCGCAATGCGCGCGGCGTGGCGCCCGAATGGGCATATTCACCCCGGCAGACGACATGGCGAAACCGCGCCGAGCCCCGGATGCCGGTGACGATCGCGGCCGGCGCGCCTTGCGCCAGCAGGACAGGTCCCTGCTCGATATGCGGCTCGATGAAAGCCCCGATCTCCGCAGGGGCTAGGACGCCCTCACCCGCGCGCAAAGCGTCGAGATCCGCGCCGGCCTCTCGCATATGGACACCCAGGCTGCGATCGTCGTCGCTGCGCCTGACCTGATCGAGCTCAGCCGCCGCGAGCGCCCCGAACGCGGCACGGCTGCCTATATAGGAGGCATTGAACCAGGCGCTCTCCTCGGCCCGGATCACGACCAGAACGATGTCGCGCGGCGGCACGATCCCCGCCCGCACGATCCCGGCGATGACGGCAAGACTGGCGAGGACGCCGGCGGCGCCGTCGAAATTGCCACCATTCGGCACGGAGTCGAGATGCGAGCCGATCATGATCGCGGGCGCGCGCGTCCGGCCCCGCAAGGTCGCATAGAGGTTGAGCGCCGGATCGCGCCGGAGCGTCAAACCGAGACGCTTAGCCTCGCGCGCGATGATGTCATGGGCGATCGCCTCGCCGGGACCATAGGAGGCGCGCGTGATGCCGTCAGCGCCGCCTGTCCTCGCGCTCAGCTCATCGAACAGCCGCTCCGCGAGCGCGATATCGGGCTTAGCCAGCGGCAATGACAACTCCGATTGCAGAGCCGTCACAGGCGCGCCAGCCGCGCGACGATGCTGGCGCGCACGGCATCGAGATGGTCGCGCATCGCCTGCGCCGCCTTCTCGCCGTCGCCTTCGGCGAGCATTTTGACGATCGCGAGATGTTCGCGGCAGGTATCGGTGAAGCGTTCGGGCAGGCTGCGCAGGTCGAACATCAATGTCTGCCGGCGCAGATTGCGCACGATCGCGGCGAGCCGGGAATTGCCGGCCGCATCGGCTATGGCGCTGTGCAGCATGTCGTCGGCGCCACGGACCTCGGCGCGATCGGGCGTTTGCCCAGCTTGCGAATGGGTCAGCAGCGCCTCGAAACGTCCTCGCAGCGTCACCAGCAGCTCCGGCGCGACCTGGCCGGCGGCGATGCGAGCGGCTTCCGGCTCGAGCAGGCGGCGCACGCCGAGATTCTCGGCGAACTCCTCGATGCGCATGGTCGCGACCTGCACGCCGCGCGCACCCAGGCGAACGATCAGCCCCTCGCTTTCCAGGATCAGCAGCGCATCGCGCAGCGGCGTGCGTGACATGGCGAGCTGCTCGGCCAGCCTGCGCTCGGTGAAGAAGGCGCCGGGCTTGGCCTCCCCCGACATGATCATGTCGAGCACGGCCTCATAGGCCTGGGCGGCCAGGCTCTTCTCCGGCTCGGCGAAGGCGCCGGCGGATTCCTGTGCCTTGGCGGTTTTGCGGGAGCGGCTGGCGGTCGAGACCGCTTTCTGTGCAGGTGTGTCCAAGCTCTGTGCATTCCAGTGGTTGACGAGTGGTATACCACCTCGTAGCGTGACTGCAAGCAAGCTTCGTCTGGGATCCCTGACTATCTTGCGGCGGAGACGGATATGGCTTTTACCGGCGCCCCCACCTTGCCTTTTTCGCGTGAGGAACACCTCGAGCGCCAGGGCCGCCTGCGGCAGACGCTGAAGGCACGCGGCTTCGACGCCATGCTCGTCTTCGCCCAGGAGAGCCATTACTGGCTGACCGGCTACGACACCGGCGGCTCGGTCTTCTTCCAGTGCTCGGTGGTGACGGCGGATGAGCGCCCCATCGTCTTGTTGACGCGCCGCCCCGACCTGCTCCAGGCGCGCCAGACCTCGACAATGGAGGACATCCGGATCTGGTGGGACGCCGAGGACGCCAATCCGGCACGCGATCTCAAGGGCATCCTCGAAGAGCTTGGGCTCAAGGGCGCCAACATCGCCGTCGAGCTCAACACCCATGGCCTGACCGGCTGGAATCTCTGGCGGCTGCAGAAGACGCTCGACGGCTTCTGCAGGCTCGACAATGACGACCACCTGATCCGCAAATTGCGCCTGGTGAAGTCGCCGGCCGAGATCGACTACATGCGCCAGGCCGGCAAGCTGCTCGACACATCGTTGCAGGTGGTGATCGACACGGCCAAGCCCGGCGTGATGGATTCCTCGCTGACGGCGGCCTATCTCAAGGTCGTGCTCGAAGGTGGCGGCGACATGCCGCCCAATGCGCCCTTGTTCAATTCGGGCCAGCGCGCGGTCTATGGCCGCGGCGTCTCCATGCCGCGCCGGCTGGAGGCGATCGACCAGATCATCGTCGAGTATCCGGTCGCCTATCGCCGCTATTGCTGCAAGACCGAGTGGACGATCCTGATGGGCCGCGCCAGCGACCAGCAGAAGCACATGTACGAGACGGCGCGGACCACGATGGACCGGATGACCGAGATCGCGCGGCCCGGCACCACCCTGGGCGAGATTTTCGACGTCCATGCCGACGGCCTCGACAAGGGCGGTTTCGCGGCGCACCGTTTCGGCGCGACCGGCTACTCAGTCGGCTGCACCTGGGCGCCGACCAGCATGGACGTGCCGCCGATGATCTATTCCGGCAACCCGACCATCTGCGAACCCGGCATGACGCTGTTCTACCACGTCATGATCGGCGACAGCGACACCGGCTACGCCATGGGCGTCGGCCATACGCTGCTCGTCACCGAGGGCGCACCTGAGATCCTGACCGGCCTGCCCGACGCTCTCACCGAAGTCCTCTGAGGGGAAGACCCATGACGCAGCTTCCGATCACACGCCGCAGCGCTCTCGCGGGCCTCGCCGCAGCGACCGCCCTGCCCGAGCTCTCCCTCGCGCAAGGCGCTCCCAAGAGCGGCGGCACGCCCAAGAGCGGCGGCACGCTGAAGATCAGCCATCCGACCCGCGTCGCCTCGCTGAACGTGCTGCAGATCTCCGGCCCGGCCGAATATCTCGCCGTCGACATGCTCTATTCCGGCCTGACCCGGATGGGCCCCGACATGCGCGCGCAACCCGATCTCGCGCTCGAATGGAGCGCTGACGCCGATGCGAAGAGCTTCGTCTTCAAGCTCAGGCCGAACGTCACCTTCCATGACGGCAAGCCTTTCACCGCCGAGGACGTCGTCGCCACGATCAAGACGATCCAGGACCCCAAGAGCGCCTCGCCCGCCCGCACGGTGCTGAGCATGATCAGCGACGTCGCGGCGGTCGATCCGCTGACGGTGAAGTTCACGCTCACCTCCTCTTATGCCGACCTGCCGATCTCGCTCGCCCATGCCAATGCGCGCATCGTCTCGGCCGAGACGCTGAAAGGCCCACTGACCGCGCTCGACACCAAGGCCAACGGCACCGGCCCGTTCAAGCAGGAGAGCTTCGACAGCGCCCGCTTGCTGAAGCTGGTGAAGAACCCGGCCTATCATCAGCCCGGCAAGCCCTATCTCGACGCGGTCGAGATGCATCTCTTCCCCGATCTCGCGGCCGAGACGCAGAACTACCTTTCGGGGGCGGTCGACGCGATGCTCGAGGTGCAGCAGGCCGATTTCAAGCGCATCTCGACGGCGCCCGGCAGCGTCGGCGTGCGCACGCCGTCGGGGCGCTTCGTCAATGTCGTGATGCGGCAGGACCAGAAGCCCTTCGACGATGTCCGCGTCCGCCGGGCGATGGCGATGGCGGTCGACCGGCCGACGCTGGTCGACATCATCCTGGAAGGCTATGGCCGGCCTGCCGGCGACAATGTGATCTCGCCGGGCTATCGCTACCTGCTCGAGACCACGGCGCCGAAATACGACCCCACTGCGGCCAAAAAGCTGCTCGCGGAAGCCGGCTATCCGAATGGGCTCAAGATCCCGCTGATCTGCTCGAACCGCCCGGCGATCCGCTCGCAGGTCGGCATCGCGATCAAGGAAATGGCCAAGCCCGCCGGCTTCGACATCGACGTGCAAACCATGCCGCACGACACCTATCTCGCCAATGTCTGGATGAAGGGGCAGTTCTATATCGGCTATTGGGGCATGCAATCGACCGAGGACCAGGCCTTTACCCTGCTGTTCACGACCGACGCCGCCTTCGCCGACACCGCCTGGAACAGCAAGGAATTCGACGCACTCGTCGCCAAGGGCCGCGCCACGATCGACGACGCCGAGCGGCGCAAGATCTATGCGGAGGCCCAGGCGCTGATGGTGCGCGACGTGCCCAGCGTCATCCCCTTCTTCCAGGATGTGCTGACGGCCAACCGCTCCTATGTGAAGAACTGGGTCGGCCACCCGCTCGCGCGCTATTTCTTCGTCGAGAACGTCTGGCTCGACAAGGCGTGATGCAGCCATGAGCGCGGCGTATCTTCTCAGACGGCTCGCCGCGATCCTCATCGTTCTGCTGATCGTCTCGCTGACCGTGTTCTCGATCACGCAGATCCTGCCCGGCAATGCGGCGGTGATGATCCTGGGCGAATACGCCACGCCCGCGCAATTGCAGGCGCTGGAGCTGAAACTCGGCCTCGATCAGCCCTGGTATATCCAGTACTGGCGCTGGTTCTCCGGCATGCTGAGCGGCGACTGGGGCGTCTCGATGCGCTTGTCGCAACCGGTCGCGGCGTTGATCGGCGAAGCGTTCTGGCGCTCGGCGGCGCTTGCCCTGGCCTCGCTTGCGACCGTGACCCTGATCGCCATTCCGCTCGGCATTCTGGCGGCGCTGAAGCGCGGCACGATCGTCGATCTCGTCATCGGCCTCTTCGCCTATATCGGGACAGCGGTGCCTGAATTCGTCACGGCGACCCTGCTCCTGGTTTTCCTGGCCGGCCCTGATCGCGGTTTCCTCCCCGCCGGCGGCTTTGCGCCGTTTTCAGAAGGTATCGGCGCGGCCCTGTCGCATGTCGTCCTGCCGGCCGCGACGCTCTCGCTGATCCTGACCGCGCATATCGCCCGGCAGGTGCGCAGCGAGATGTCCGAGGTTCTGTCGAGCGACTATATCCGCGCCGCGCGCTTGAAGGGTCTCTCAGAGCGCTCCGTCGTGCTGCGCCATGCGCTGCGCAACGCGATGGCGCCGGCGGTCGCGGTGATTTCGCTCGATATCGGCTATCTGCTCGGCGGCATTCTCGTGGTCGAGGAAGTCTTCGCCTGGCCGGGGCTGGGGCGGCTCATCATCTATGCGCTGCAGAACCGCGACCTGCCGGTGATCCAGGCGGCGACGCTCGTGCTCGCCTTCACCTATGCGCTCTCCAACCTCGTCTCCGATATCGTCATCGCCAGGCTCGACCCGCGGGTGCGTTATGCGTGACCTGCTGCGACATCCGACGGGGCTCACCGGCGCCGTGCTTCTGGCGCTGATCGCCGTGATGACGATCTTCGGTCCGCTGATCGCTCCCTATGACCCGCAGCAATTCCACCCGCTGTCGCGGCTCCAGGGGCCCTCGGTCGAATACTGGCTCGGCACCGACCAGTTCGGCCGCGACATCCTCTCGCGCATTCTCAACGGCGCCCGCTCGACCATCCTGTTCGGGCTCGGCGCGACCATGGCCGGCGTTGCGGCCGGCGGCGCGATCGGCCTGATCGCGGGCGCGATCGGGGGCGCTGTCGACAGCCTGATCATGCGCCTGCTCGACGGGCTGCTCGCCGTGCCGGACCTGCTCTTCACCTTGCTGATCGTCACGGTGCTGGGCGGCGGCTCGGGCCACGCCATGCTCGCTGTCGCCATCGCCTTCATGCCCGGCCTGGCGCGCATCGCGCGCAGCACGGTGCTCTCAGTGCGCACCCGCGAATTCGTGCTGGCGGCGCAGGCGCGCGGCGAAACCCCCGCCTATGTCATCGCCTGCGAGATCATGCCCAACACCATCGCCCCGATCATCGTCGAAGCGACGATCCGGGTTTCCTTCGCGATCATGCTAGGGGCGACGCTGGGCTTCCTCGGGCTCGGCGCTCAGCCACCCTCGACCGAATGGGGCCTGATGATCGCCGAGGCGCGGCAATACATGTTCCGCAATCCGATCTGCGTTGCGGCGCCCGGCGTCGCCATCGCGCTCGCGGCGCTCGGCTTCAACCTGCTGGGAGACGCCTTGCGCGATCTCACTGACCCGCGCGGGCAGCGGTGATAGCGTGACGCAGAACACAGCCATGACCTCGGCGCGCCCCGACACCCGCCCTGCCCTGGAGGCGCGCGGTTATTCGCTGGCCTATGAGACGCGGGGCGGCCTGGTCCAGGCGCTGAAATCCATCGACATCAGCATTCCGCGCGGCAAGACGCTCGGCCTCGTCGGCGAGTCCGGTTCCGGCAAGACCTCGCTCGCCTGGGCGATCATGCGCTACCTGCCGCGCAATGCGCGCGAACTCGGCGGCGACCTGCTGCTGGCGGGCGAGAGCCTGCGCGCCACCACAAAAAGCCAGATCGCCGATATTCGCGGGGCGCGCATCGGCATGGTGTTCCAGGATCCGAGCACCTCGTTGAACCCGACGCTGACGCTCGGCGAACAGCTTGCCGAGACCCTGATCCGCCACCGCAAGATGAGCAAGGCGCAGGCCTTCAGCGAAAGCGAGGCTTTGCTCGCGCGCACCGGCATCACCCGTCCGGCTGCGATGATGAAGCGCTATCCGCACGAGGCCTCGGGCGGCGAGAAGCAGCGCGTCGTGATCGCGACCGCCTTCGCCTGCGACCCCGAATGCATCCTGTTCGACGAGCCGACGACGGCGCTGGACACCATCACCTCACGCCAGATCCTCGACATCTTCCAGAGGCTTCAGGAGGATACCGGGGTCGCCGCGCTCTATATCTCGCATGACCTCGCGCTGGTCTCGCGCATCGCCCACGACGTGGCGGTGATCCATCGCGGCGAGATCGTCGAGCGCGGCGCGACCGCGACGCTCTTCCGCAATCCGCAGCACGATTACACCCGCGCGCTGATCGCCGCCGCACCGCGCCCCGACATCAGGCTCTCCGGTCCGGCACCGGACACTGCCGCCCCGATCGTGCTTGCGACGCAAGACCTGACCGTGCGCTATGGCGGCCGCTCCCTGCTGCAAAAGCTGATGGGGCGTGGCGAGGCCGCCGTCGAAGGCGCGCGCAAGATCGATCTCGATGTCCGCGAGGGCGAGATCCTTGGCATCGTCGGCGAATCCGGTTCCGGCAAATCGACCATCGCGCGGGCCATCGCCGGCATCGCCGATTTCAACGGTACGATCACCTTTGACGACCATGTCGTCCAGGAACGCGGCGCGATCAGCCGCAGCTATCGCCGCGCGGCGCAAATCATCTTCCAGAACCCGGATGCCTCCCTCAACCCGCGTCAGCGCGTCGGCGAGATCATCGCACGCCCCTTGAAGCTCTATGGCCTCGCCAAGGGCAGCGGCATCGAGGCGCGCGTCGCGGAGTTGCTGGCGCAGGTCAGGCTGCCGGCCGATTTCGCCGGGCGTTATCCGCATCAGTTGTCGGGTGGCGAGAAGCAGCGCGTCGCGATCGCGCGCGCCTTCGCGGCCAGGCCGAAACTGGTGATCTGCGACGAGATTACCTCCTCGCTCGATGTCTCCGTGCAGGCCGCCGTGGCGCGCCTGCTCGTCGATCTCCAGGCGGAATCGAAGGCCTCATGCCTGTTCATCACGCATGATCTCAACCTCGTGCGCCAGCTCGCCCACCGCATCGCCGTGGTCTATCGCGGCGACCTCGTCGATCTGTTCGAGGCTGCCGATTTCGATGCGCAGAAGCGCCATCCCTATACGCGCGCTCTGCTCGAGGCGATGCCGCCTCCTATCCACCCTTGAGACAGGACACGGCGATGCAAGACACGGTGATGAAAGAGATCTCCGCCACCACCGGCAGCGGCCGGGCCATCACCTTGCGCTTCGAGAAGGCCGAGCACGATGCCAGGCTCGCCGCCACGCGCGCGGAGCTGAAGCGGCGCAACCTCTCGGCGCTGCTCGTCTTCGCGCAGGAGAGCCACTACTATCTCACCGGCTTCGACACGGCCGGCTATGTCTTCTTCCAGGTCGGGATCATCACCGCCGACGAGCGTCCCACGGTCCTGCTGACCCGCCGGCCCGATCTGCGCCAGGCCCAGGTCGCCTCGCTCTATGACGATGTCAGGATCTGGCTCAACGCCGAGGGCGCGCGGCCGGCCTTCGAGATGAAGGCGATCCTGGAAGAGCTCGGCCTGAAGGGTTCGCGCATCGGCGTCGAATTCGCGACCTATGGCCTGACCGGCGCCAATAGCCGCGAGGTCGAGGCGGCGCTCAGCGGCTTCGCCGAAATCGCCGATGGCTCCGACATCGTGCGCCGGCAGCGTCTGGTCAAATCCTCGGCGGAACTCTCCTATATCCGCCGCGCCGGCGAGCTCGCCGACGCAGCCGTGCTCGCCATGGCCGGAAAGGCAAGGCCCGGCGTGCTCGACAGCGTGCCGACGGCGGCCGGCGTCGCGGCGATGCTGGAGGGCGGTGGCGACATGCCCGCCGGCGGCCCGTTGGTGAATTCCGGTCCACGCGCGCTCTACGGCCGCGGCGTCGCCGGGCCGCGTATGCTGGAGGAGACCGACCAGCTCATGATCGAGCTCGGCGCCTCCTATTGCCGCTACAATGTCTGCATCGAGCATACTCTGGTGCTGGGCCCGCTCGACCCGCGCCAGCAGGCGCAGCACGAGGTCGCCTGCGAGGCGATGCGGCAGGTGCTCGACGCCGCGCGCCCCGGCCGGGAACTCGGCACGCTCGACGACATCCACCGCAAGGTGCTCGACGAGGCCGGCTTCGGCCTGGAGCGCTTCTCGGCCTGTGGCTATGCACTCGGCTGCACCTATCGCCCGACCTGGATGGACGTGCCGCCGATGATCTATTCCGGCAACCCGCTGGTGATGGAGAAAGACATGGTCTTCTTCGTCCACATCATGATCCCCGATACGCGCACGGGGCTCGCAGCCGGCGTCGGCCAGACCTTCGCCCTACGCGAGAACGGCCCACCCGAGGTCTTCAGCACGATCCCGCTCGCGCTGCTGCAGGGGTGAAGCCGGAAGGCTCTCTGCTGGCCGCACCGGCTTGCAGCCGGCGAACGTCATCGCGGCCATATCGAGAGAGCTAAAAGGTTCCATGCGTCACACGCATGGCAAGTTCTTTCATTAGCGCTCTCATTGCAATTGGTCTCAGTGCAAACTGGCCCCGCACTCAGCCATCGAGATGTTCGGCTGCAAGTGGAAGGCAGGCTCACCATGCGCTCACCTGGAATAGCCCAGCCGAACCGCAGACAGTTCCTGTCCTCGACGGCGATAGCCCTGCTGCTTGGCTCGACGGGGCGCGGCCTTGGCGAGACGATCGCGGGCAGCCCACCCTGGAAGCCTTTCGACGCCAGCCCGCCGCAGACTCTGGGCTCGGGCACTTGGTATTTCCTGACGCCCGACGAGGTCCGGACGGTGGGCGCGATCACCGAGCGCCTGATCCCGGCGGACGAATTGAGCATCAGCGGCAAGGATGCCGGCTGCGTCGAATTCATCGACCGCCAGCTCGCCGGCAGCTACGGCTCCTCCGAGCGGCTCTATATGAAGGGGCCGTTCCAGCCCGGCACGCCCGAACAGGGCGACCAGTTCCCGCTCGATCCGCGCCAGCGCTACCGGCGGGGGCTCGCCGGCCTCCAGGCGCATTGCCGCGAGACCTATCAGAGGGCCTTCGCCGATCTGCCGCCCGAGCAGCGCGACCAGGTCCTGACCCAACTCCAGACAGGTGCGATCACGCTGAAGGATGTCGACGCCAAGGCCTTCTTCGCGCTCCTCCTGCAGAACACCATGGAAGGCTTCTTCGCCGACCCGATCTATGGCGGCAACAAGGAGATGGTGTCGTGGAGGATGCTCGGCTTCCCGGGCGCGCGCTACGATTACCGCGACTACATCGACAAGCATAACCAGAAGCTCGATTTGCCCCCGCTCAGCATTGCCGGGCGGTCCGAATGGCGCGTGAAGGATTGAGCCATGGCCACGAAACTTCCCTCGACGGATGTGGTCATTGTCGGCCTCGGCTGGGCCGGATCGATCATCGCCAATGAACTGACCGACCAGGGGCTTTCGGTCGTCGCCTTCGAGCGCGGCCCCTGGCGCGAAACGGCGCGCGATTTCAACATCGCATCGGCTCCCGACGAGCTGCGCTACAGCCAGCGCCAGGAGCTGATGCTCGAGACCGCGCAGAACACCGTCACGGCCCGCAACAACCCATCCCAGACGGCGCTGCCGATGCGCAGCTGGGGCTCGTTCCACCCCGGCAATGGCACGGGCGGCGCCGGCAACCACTGGGCCGGCATCACCTTCAGGTTCCAGCCTCAGGAGTTCCGGCTCAAATCCTATCTCACCGAGAAATACGGCGAGGGCGCCATCCCGAGCGAGCTCGTCCTGCAGGATTGGGGCACGGACTGGAGCGAGATGGAGCCGTTCTATACAGCCTTCGACCGGCTCGCCGGGCTCTCCGGCCGGGCCGGCAACCTCAAGGGCCAGATCCGCGAGGGCGGCAACCCGTTCGAGGGGCCGCGCTCTGAAGAGTATCCGACCGGCCCGATGCGCCAGCCCTATGGGCCGACCCTGTTCGCCCAGGCCGCGAAGGATCTCGGCTACAAGCCCTTCCCGGTGCCCTCGGCGCTGATCTCCGAGGCCTATACGAACTCGCTCGGCATCACGATGGGGCCGTGCACCTTCTGCGGCTTCTGCACCAATTACGGCTGCGCCAACTATTCCAAGGCGAGCGCGATCACCACCGTCCTGCCGGTGCTGACACGAAAATCCAATTTCCGGGCGCAGACCAATTCCGAGGTGCTGCGGGTCACGCTCGACGCCACCGGCAAGCGCGCCACCGGCATCGTCTATATCGATACCTCCGGCAAGGAATGGGAGCAGCCGGCCGATCTCGTCATCGTCACCGCCTTCACTTTCGAGAATGTGCGCCTGATGCTGCTCTCGGGCGTCGGCACACCCTATGACCCCGAAACCCAGACGGGCACGACCGGGCGCAACTACGCCTACCAGACAGCCAACAGCGTCCAGCTCTTCTTCGACGACAAGAACTTCAACCCCTTCATCGGTGCGGGCGCGCTCGGCATGGGGATCGACGATTTCAACAACGACAATTTCGACCATTCCGGCCTGGGCTTCTTCGGCGGCGGCAGCATCCGCGTCACGCCGATCGGCGCAGCCCCGATCGGCTATCGGCCGACGCCGCCCGGCACGCCGCTCTGGGGCTCGGAATGGAAGCGCCAGACCGTCAAGAACTACCTCAGCTCCATGTCGATCGGCTGCGAGGCGTCGAGCTACACGACGCGCACCAACTACCTCTCGCTCGACCCGACCTATACCGACCGGCTCGGGCGGCCGCTGCTGCGCATCACCTTCGACTTCTCGCAGAACGACCTGAAGATGTCGCAATACTGCACCGACAAGGTCGCCGGCATCGCCAAGGCGATGAACCCGCGCCAGCAGGTTGCCCATCCCATGACCGGGCACTGGAACACCGGCCCCTACCAGTCCTCGCATGTCGTCGGCGGCTTCGTCATGGGCGCTGATCCCAAGACCAGCGCGGTCAACAAATACCTGCAGAGCTGGGACGTGCCCAACCTCTTCGTGGTCGGCGCCTCGGCCTTCCCGCAGAACCCCGGCTACAACCCGACAGGAACCGTCGGCGCGCTCGCCTTCAAGGCGGCCGACGCCATCCGCAGGCTCTATCTCAAGAACCCCGGCCCCTTGGTGAGCGCATGAGAATGCCCGTTCCCAAACGGCTCGGCGGAGCCGCGTTTGCCGCCTTCATGACCGCCGCCATCCCCGCGAGCGCCCAGGTCACCGGCGACGCCGCTTTCTCGCAGGTCGAAAAGGGGCGCTATCTTGCGAGCTTGGGCGACTGCGCCGCCTGCCATGCAACGTCTTTCGCCGGCGGCGTCGTGCTGCAGACGCCCTTCGGCAATCTCGTCGCCCCCAACATCACGCCCGATCCCGAGACCGGCGTCGGCCGTTTGTCGCTCCAGGACTTCCAGAGCGTGATGTCGAAGGGCATCGGCAAGGGCGGCTATCACCTTTACGGCGCCATGCCCTTCACCGCCTACACCAAGGTGACGGCGCAGGATAACGCGGCGATCTGGGCCTATCTGCAGACGCTGGAGCCGGTGAAGAACAAGATCGAGTCAAACCAGCTGCCGTTTCCGTTCAACATCCGCGCCAGCCTGATCGGCTGGAACCTGCTCAACTTCACGCAAGGCGAATTCAAGCCCGATCCGGCGAAATCGCCCGACTGGAACCGCGGCGCCTATATCGTCGAGGGGCTGGGCCATTGCGGCACCTGCCACACGCCCAAGAACCTGATCGGCGGCGACAAGAACAGCCAGTTCCTCGAAGGCGCGACGCTGCAGGGCTGGTTCGCGCCCAACATCACCGCCGACCCGCATAAGGGCATCGGTGCCTGGAGCGAGGACGAGATCGTCCAGTATCTGAAGACCGGCGCCAATCGCTTCGACATCGCGTCCGGCCCCATGGCCGAGGTGGTCGAGAAATCCTCGCAGCATTGGAGCGAGGCCGATCTGAAGGCCGTGGCGATCTATCTCAAGGCCGGCCGCAACGGCGAGGCCAAGGCGCCAGCGCCATTGCCCGCCAGCGACAAGCTGATGACCGCCGGACGAGCGGTCTTCGCTGATCGCTGCATGGGCTGCCATGTCTCGACCGGAGCAGGCGTGCCCAACCTGTTCCCGCGCCTGGCGCAAGCGCCGCTGGTGAATTCGGACGACCCGACGACCTTGATCCGCGTCGTCCTCGCCGGAAGCCGGGCCGGCACCACGAGAGCCGCATCGACGGGACCGGCCATGCCCTCCTTTGCCTGGAACCTCAGCGACCAGGACGTCGCCGCCGTCCTCACCTATGTCCGCAACAGCTGGGGCAACGCCGCAACACCCGTCACCGCAAAGGATGTCGCAGCATTGAGGACAAGCCTGCAGCCCTGACGAGGACAGGTCGCTGCCATCACCTGCGCCGTCATTCCGGACAAGCCGCGTCAGCGGCGGAGATCCGGAATCCATCGGAGGCCACCGAACTCTACGATGGATTCCGGGTCTGCGCTTCGCTGCGCCCGGAATGACGGCGCGTGGATGGTCAAGACAGAGCCACTAATATCAGCGGGGCATTTCAGGCCAGGCTCTCAGGATGAGGGCTGGAGTTTCCAGCCAGGCTCTCCGTCCAGGAATTCCCGCACCAGCGGCATGACCTTCATGCCGTAGAGTTCGATGCTGCGCATCAGCCGGTCATGGGGCAAGGAGCCGGCGCTGTATTTCAGCTGGAAGCGCGAAACGCCGAGCGCTTTCACCGTGTTCGCGATCTTCCGCGCCACGGTCTCGGGACTCCCCACATAAAGCGAGCCGCGATCGGCCTCCTGATCGAATTCGGCGCGATTCATCGGGCCCCAGCCACGCTCGGCACCGATCCGGTCCCGCATGCGCTTGAAGTCCGGCCAGAGCTCTTCCCGCGCCTGCGCGTCGCTGTCGGCGACATAGCCGGGCGAGTGTACGCCGATGGGCTGGACCGGCCGGCCCATCTGGCTGAAGGCGCGGTTGTAGAGCTCGACATAGGGTTTGAAGCGCAAGGGGTCGCCGCCGATGATCGCCAGCATCATCGGCAATTCGTATCGGGCCGCGCGAACCACGGATTCGGGGCTGCCGCCGACGCCGACCCAGGTCTTCAGGGTTCCCGTCTCGATCGGCGGAAAAACCCGCTGGTCGGTGAGCGAGGCGCGCGTGGTCCCGCTCCACGTCACCGCCTTCCCTGTGATGAGCTCGGCGAATAGATCGAGCTTCTCCTCGAACAGCGTCTGGTACTGGTCGAGTTCGAAGCCGAACAGCGGAAAGGACTCGGTGAAGGAGCCGCGTCCCAGGATGATTTCGGCACGCCCCTTCGCCACGGCGTCGAGTGTCGCGAAGCGCTGGAAGACCCGGACCGGGTCATCGGAAGAGAGCACGGTCACGGCGGAGCCGAGCTTGATCCGGCTGGTGCGCGCGGCGATCGCCGCGAGAACCATCTCAGGCGAGGAGACCGCGAAATCCTCGCGATGATGCTCGCCGACGCCGAAGAAATCGACGCCGACCTCGTCGGCCAGGACGCCTTCCGCGACGACATTACGAATGACCGCCGCATGGGACAGCAGGGCGCCGTCTGGCCCCGTTGTCACGTCGCCGAAGGTATCGAGGCCAAATTCGAGGGCCGGTGTCATAGCGTCATCCTTCCGCGGCGCGTTCAGTCATCCCGCGACGTGGCGCGGCCATGGCCCTAGCTAGTCACGCATGCCTTGCCGCGCCAGCAGCCTCCCGCTCTAACTCTTGATGAGAGGCGGATTCAGATTTCAGATGGGATCATTGTGTGGTCCCATCTGACATCATCCGGCCCGAGGAGATGACGATGAGCGATGGATACATGTCCGGCTTCGGCAACAGCTTCGAGACCGAGGCCCTGCCCCATGCCCTGCCGGTCGGCCGCAATTCGCCGCAGCGCGCCAATTACGGGCTCTATGCCGAACAGCTCAGCGGTTCCGCCTTCACCGCCCCGCGCGTCAACAATGAGCGCTCCTGGCTCTACCGCATCCGCCCGAGTGTGAAGCATTCCGGCCGCTACAAGAAGATCGACAAGGGCGCGATCCGCTCCGCGCCGAATGCCGGTGAGTCCGAGCTCCCTATCGGCCAGTTGCGCTGGGGGCCGGTGCCGATCCCCGATGGCGAGCGCGACTTCATCAGCGGGCTCTTCACGATCACGACGGCCGGCGATGTCGAGGCGCAAAGCGGCATGGCAGCCCATCTGCTGCTGGCGAACCGCTCGATGCGCGACAGCTATTTCTTCAATGCCGATGGCGAGTTCCTGATCGTCGCGCAGGAAGGCAGCCTGCGCTTCCATACCGAATTCGGCGTCATCGCAATTGAGCCCGGCGAGGTCTGCATCATCCCGCGCGGCGTGATCTTCCGCTGCGAACTCGGAGGCGCTACTGCGCGCGCCTATGTCTGCGAGAATTATGGCGGTGTCTTCACCCTGCCCAATCGCGGCCCGATCGGTGCCAACTGTCTCGCCAATGCGCGCGACTTCCTCACCCCCGTCGCAAGCTATGAGGACAAGGAAACGCCCAGCCACCTGACCGTGAAATGGTGCGGCGAACTCTACCGCACCGAGATCGGCCAATCGCCGCTCGACGTCGTCGCCTGGCACGGCAATTACGCGCCCTATAAATATGACCTGCGCCGCTATTCGCCGGTCGGTGCGATCTCCTTCGACCACCCCGACCCGTCGATCTTCACCGTCATGACCTCGCCCAGCGAAAGCGAGGGCACCGCCAATATCGACTTCGTCATCTTCCCCGAGCGCTGGGCGGTGGCGGAGAACACCTTCCGCCCGCCCTGGTACCACCGCAACATCATGTCGGAGTTCATGGGGTTGATCTACGGCGTCTATGACGCCAAGCCCGAAGGCTTCACGCCCGGCGGCTTCAGCCTGCACAACATGATGCTGCCGCACGGCCCCGACGCCAGCGCCTTCGAGCATGCCAGCACCGGCGAGCAGAAGCCGGTCAAGCTCACCAACACGCTGGCCTTCATGTTCGAGAGCCGTTTCCCGCAGAAGCTGACGAAGTTCGCCTCCGAGCTTGCGACCTTGCAGAGCAACTACATCGATTGCTGGGACGGGCTGAAGAAGCGTTTCGACCCGACGAAGATCACGCCGGATTGGTGAGGATCGGCACGCTGCCACCTGCCCTATGGGGATGCATCAACCGTGCACTCGTGATCTGATCTCCCGCGGCGGGCCTTGGAGGGGGAGCGATGATGACAGCCTGGTTGAGTGGCGCGCTGAGCCTGGCGCTGGGCGGCGTTCTGGTTGTCGGGCTGGTGATCTGGCCGGCCCATCGCCGCCTGCAGCGGGCGGAGTTCATTCGGAACTACAGCTGGCTGCCGGGCCTGCTCGACAAGCTCGCGGCCCATCATCATCGCAGTTTTACCCGTAAGGAGACGGCCCTCGTCGCCCAAGGCCTGCGGCAGTTCTTTCTCGCCTATCTCAACAGCGGGCAGCGTTATGTCGCCATGCCCTCTCAGGTGGCGGACGATCTGTGGCACGAGTTCATCCTCTACACCCGCGCCTATCAGGATTTCTGCCGCCAGGCTTTTGGCGGGTTTCTGCACCATACGCCGGCAGTCGCCCTGGCTGAGGGCCGCAAGCAGGACAATACCGGGCTGCGTCGCGTCTGGCTCCTGTGCTGCCGCGAGGATGGCATCAATCCCACGAACCCGTCGCGGCTGCCGCTGCTCTTCGCGCTGGACGTGAAGCTGAACATTCCCGGAGGCTATCGCTACTATCCCGATTGCGCGCAGCTGCGCCGCAACGGCGATGCCGGCTCGCAATGCGGCGGCGACTTTTCCGACAGCTCTTATGACGGCGGGACCGACGGTCTCAGCGACAGCAGTGACAGCAGCGGGTCGGATAGCGGCGGCAGCAGTGACGGCGGTGGAGGCGATGGCGGAGGTTGTGGCGGCGGTGGCGGGGATTAGCCATTCGCACAGCCGCCGTCAGGGACGCCGGCGTCGCCGCTATCGGCCACGCCGCGTGGGGCGAAACGCAAAATCCAGCCGCCGCCGCAACGTGAAAGAACCGTAATGCGCCGGTGAGATCGCCGGCATCTCGGAAGGCTTACCCTTCGAATATGGGCCGCATAGGGGTGGCCCCGCCAACGGAGAGTTCCGATGTCGGATCTTGCTGAGCCCTTCCCCAATCGGCGTCGCCGGCGCCTGTCCGCTTCGGTTGCCGCGCTGGCGCTGGTCGCCTCGGGCGCTGTCGGCGGCGCGATGATCGCCTATGTGAATCCCGCGCGCGCCGCCGCGGTCGTGACCTCGGACCTGCAGGCGCAGGCCGTGCCGTCCTTCGCCCCCATTGTGGAGCGCGTGAAGCCCGCAGTGGTCTCGGTGCGGGTCCTGATCGACAACGTGGCCGACACTGGAAGCGAGGTCTCCCACGAGCTCGACAAGTTGCCGCCTCAGCTCAAGGAGCTGTTCAAGCGCCTCGAACAGAATGGTGGCGCGCAGCATCGGCAAGCGCCCCGGCAAGGCATGGCGCAAGGCTCCGGCTTCTTCGTCTCGGCGGATGGCTATGTCGTCACCAACAACCATGTCGTCGAGCACGGCAAGGTCGTCACCGTCACCACGGAAGACGGCAAGCTGCTCGAGGCCAAGGTCATCGGCACCGATCCCAAGACGGATCTCGCGCTCCTGAAGGTGCTCGCGCCAGGCGACTACCCCTATGTCTCGCTGGCCACGGACACGCCGAAGGTCGGCGACTGGGTCGTGGCGATCGGCAACCCGTTCGGGCTCGGGGGCACCGTCACCTCCGGAATCGTCTCCGCCCGCGGCCGCGACATCGGCAACGGGCCCTATGACGATTTCCTGCAGATCGACGCCCCCATCAACAAGGGCAATTCCGGCGGGCCGACCTTCAACCTCAAAGGCGAGGTCGTCGGCGTCAACACCGCGATCTATTCGCCGTCGGGAGGCAGCGTCGGCCTGGCCTTCGCCATTCCCGCCGACACGGTCTCGACCGTCGTCGCAGCCCTTGAGCAGGGCGGCGCCGTCCAGCGTGGCTATCTCGGCGTGCAGATCCAGCCGGTGACGCGCGACATCGCCGACAGCCTCGGCCTCGACGACGCCTCGGGAGCGCTGGTCGACAGCGCCCTGCCCGGCACGCCGGCGGCGGATGCCGGGGTCAAGTCGGGCGACGTGATCACGAAGCTCAACGGCCTGCCGGTCAAGGACGATCGCGACCTGACGCGCCGTGTCGGCGCGCTGAAGCCAGGCGACAAGGCGGAGATCGCCGTTCTGCGCTCAGGCAAGGAACTCGCCCTGAACGTGGCGCTCGCTCCGCTGAAGGCCGAGAAGGTCGCTGAAGTCAGCGAGGAGCCGCATGGCGGCGCGTCGGTCCTCGGCGTCCTGCTCGCTCCGGCCAAGCCCTCGGATGCCAAGCCATCACATGCCAAGCCAGCGCATGGCGCAGCCGGGCCAGGCGTCGTGATCGCGCGCGTCGACCCCGATGGTCCTGCCGCAAGCAAGGGGCTGAGCAAGGGCGACGTGATCCTCGAAGTCGCCGGCAGGAGCGTCACTCAGCCGGCCGAGGTCAAGGCCGGCATCGCGAGCGCGGCCGAAGAGGGCAAGAAGGCAGTCCTGCTCAAGATCAAGACCGCGCAGGGCGCGCTGTTCATGGCCTTCCCGCTGCCAAAGGCCTGAGGCAACTGGAAGTCTCCAGGTGGATGTTCAACCCGGTCGGACGTCCGCCTGGAAAGCTTGTCGAATCCCCTTCGCTCGAAAACGCTCTAGCGTCTGATCTCTCCACTGAGGCGCGCAACCATCTGAGACGCTAAACTGCAGATCAGAAAATAGACCAGGGCCGCGGCGAGATACATCTCGACCAGACGCCCATTGATCTGGGACATCTTCGAGGCCGCGCCCAGCAGGTCGGTGAGCGACAGCACGTAGACCAGCGACGTGTCCTGGAACAGGATGATGGTCTGCGTCAGCAGGATCGGGCTCACCGCGCGCACGACCTGCGGCATGATGATGAGGCGATAGGTCCTGATCGCGCCGAGCGACAAAGCGCGCGCTGCCTCATATTGTCCCTTGGGAATCGTGCGAAGGCCCGAGCGGATGATCTCGCAGTAATAGGCCGCCTCGAACAAGCCGAAGGTGACGAAGGCGGTCATGGTCGCGCCGATCGGCACCGGGCGGCCGCCGCCGCTCAGATGGCCGATCACGATCGGCATCAGGAAGAAGAACCAGAACAGCACCATGATCAGCGGAACCGATCGCATCAGCGCGACATAGCCACGTGCGAACTGGGCGATCGCCGGCAGTTCCAGGTGCTGCGCAAACGCCAGCAGCGTGCCGAAGACCATGCCGATGACGAAGGCCGCGAGCGTCAGCGCGAGTGAGAACTGCAAACCCTGCCAGAGATACGGCGCGGCCTGCCAGACAACCGAGAAGTCGAGCGCGTTCACGAACGGTTTCCTGCGGGAATGGCCGCTTCGGAGGGGTGCATGACACCGGTATCAAGGGGTGGCGTGCGTGGCCGGCGCGGCGCGGCCGGTTGAAGGCCCGGTATCTTCAGCCGGGCGTCGATGACGCTCATCAACTGATAGGCGGCCAACGCCAGAGCCAGATAGATAAGCGTCGCCCAAGCGAAGGCGGAGAAGGTCTGGAACGTCGCCTCGCTGATCTGGCGAGCTTGCGCTGTCAGTTCGATGACGCCGATCGTCAGCGCCACAGAGGTGTTTTTGTAGATGCCCATGACCTCGCTGGTCAGGCTCGGAACGATCATGCGCAGCGCCTGCGGCATGATCACGAGCCGGTAGACCTGGTTGGGCTTCAGGCCCAGCGCGGCGGCGGCCTCGCTCTGGCCGCGCGGCAGCGCCTCGATGCCCGCCCGGATCTGCTCGGCGACCCGCGCGCCCGTGTAGAAGCTGAGGCAGATCAAGGCCGGGATGAAGGCGCCCCAGGGCGGCGGTATCTGCTTGAGCCAGTCGCCGGCCGTTGCCGGCAGCATCTCGGGCAGGACGAAATACCAGAGAAAGAGCTGTACGAGCAGGGGCGTGTTGCGGAAGATCTCGACATAGAGCCGCGCGGCGAACGAGGCGACCCCGCGCGGCCTGGTGCGGTTGATGCCGACCAAAATCCCAATCGCGAAAGCAAGCCACCAGCCGAAGAAGGCAAGCGCCAGCGTCCAGCCCAGTCCGGAGAGAAGCCAGACCAGGTAAAGCGCGCCATCGGGTCCTCGCTCGAAGAGAAGTTCGAACACGGCAGCCCCCTAACGATTTCGATCAGACAGCCGGCATGGCGTTCCAGGCTCAGGGCGTGAGCGCGTCGCTGGGGGAGGAGATGCGCGCCTTCAAGGCGGCGCTCATCTCCAAAGCGAGGTTCTGGCCGTTGGGCGGGATCGGCGACGTGAACCATTTGGCGTAGAGCCTGGCGAACTCGCCCGATGCCATCGTCTCTTTGATCGCCCCGTCGACCACTGCCTTGAATTCCGGATCGCCCTTGGGGAGCATCAGGCCGTAATAATCGTTGCCGCCATACTGATCCGGCAGGAAGGCAAGCGCCTTCGGATCGGGAGCAGCCGCTGCCAGCCCCGCCTGCAGGATCTTGTCCTCGAACCAGGCCGCTGCACGTCCGGTGCGCAGCATCAGCAGCGATTCCGCTTGCTCCTTGGCCTGGATGAAGACGAGGTCGAGACCCGCCTCCTTGCTGATCTTCTGCGCCAGCGCCAGGTTGAGCGAGCCTTGCGTCACGACGACCGTCTTGCCCTTGAGCCCGGCCGCGCCTGTGAGGCCGGAGGCCGTCGTCGTCAGCCAGCTCGGCTGGCTGGCAAAGGTCGCCACCGAGAATGCCACCTGCTTCTGGCGGTCGGCGGTGTTGGTCGTGCTGCCGCATTCGACGTCGATGGTGCCGTTCTGGATCAACGGGATGCGGTTGGAGGCGTTGACTGCCGTATAGGCGACCTTGAGGGCGGGCAAATTCAACTGCGACCTGACCTTCTCGGCGACGGCAGCACACAGGTCCATCGAGAGCCCGACCGGTTTCTGCTCGGCGCCGAGATAGGCGAAGGGAACGGAGGATTCGCGATAGCCCAGCGTCAGCGCTCCGCTCGACCGGATCTTGTCGAGCGTCGGGCTCGCGGCTTGAGTCGAGGACGCTGCCGCCAGGCACGCCGCCGCAGCCAGTGCGGACAGAATTGCGTGTTTCGTCGTCATTGAGATCACCCCTTTTGTCATCGATGGATCGACGTTTTTGGTCTCGCTTCCGAGACGTTTTGCGGCCGCTTGCCGGGGCTCCACTCGGCAAGCGGTCGCGGCCGTCAGGCCGCCTTGGCGGCGGCGAGTTCGTCGCGGCTTTCGCGCAGGGCCTTTTCGAGGATGTCGACGGCCTGATCGATCTCGCCGGTGGAGACCGTCAGCGGCGGAGCGATCCGCCAGACCGAGCCGCGCTCGGGTCGGCGCCGGATGTTCATGCTCAGCCCGTTCTCGAGGCACTTCTGCGTCGTCAGCGCCCCGAGCGCATGAGCGGGCTTGCGCGAGGCGCGGTCGGTGACCAGCTCGACGCCCAGCAGCAGGCCGAGACCGCGCACGTCGCCGATCTCTTCGTAGCGTTGCTGCATCTCCTCGAAGCGGCTGCGCAGATATCCGCCCATCTCCTTCGAGCGTGCCACCAGCTTCTCTTTCTGGATCACGTCGAGCACGGCGAGCCCCACCTCGGCCGCCAGCGGGTCGGAGACGTGACTGGTGTAGAAGGCGAACTTCTTGGAGTGGATGTCGTCCTCGATCTTGGCCGTGGTCGCGACCGCGGCGATCGGCAGGCCGCCGCCGAGCGTCTTCGACATCGTCATGATGTCGGGCACCACGTCGAAATATTCGGAGCCGGTCTTCGTGCCGATGCGCCCAAAGGCTGTCTGGGCCTCGTCGAAGATCAGCAGCATGCCGCGGTCGTCTGCCGCCTTGCGCAGCGCCTGCATGAAGGATTTCGGCGGCACCAGCACGCCCCCGGCGCTGATCACGGGCTCGACGATGATCGCGGCGCCTCGGCCGGCCGACTGCATGTCGAACATCTTCAGCGCGAGGTCGAGATTGGCGAGAGCAGCCTCCTCCTCGGTCGCCCCTTGGATATAGGGCCGATAGGCATTGGGCTCGGGGATCACGAAGACGCCCGGCGCGGGAACGCCGTAGCCCTTGCGGTCGCTCGCCATCGAGACCGAGCTCGCCCCTCCGGTGATGCCGTGCCAGGAGCCTCCGAGCGCCAGGATCTCGTAGCCGTCCGTGTACATCTTGGCCATGCGCAGGGCGACTTCAGTCGCCTCCGAGCCGGTGTTGATGAAGATCGAACGCTTGATGTCACCCGGCAACCAGTCGCGCGCGAGGGTCTGGGCGAGTTCGGCTACGACCTCCGGGATCATGCCGCTGAAGAAGTGGAACGCCTTCTCGCCGGCGCGATGCACAGCCTCGACGATGGCGGGGTGGTTGTGGCCGATCGTGGCGCACATCTGCCCGGAGGTGAAATCGAGATAGTCGCGGCCGTTCGAATCCTTGACGATCGTGCCCTTGGCGGAAGTGAACAAAGCCGGGAAGACGTCGCCGCCATAGCGGACCAGGAATTCCTTCGATGCGTCCAGAAGCGTCTCGGTCATGATCTCGTCCTTCGCCCTGCCGACGCGCCGCTTCATGGCCCACCAACCGGCGCACGCGCCCGTAGATCGGCCGCGCGGAGCAGCGCGTTCAAGCTTGTCTTGTCCTGTCGGATGGCAAACGCCGCTTTGTCGTGCTTGGCTCACGATTTGCGTTACGTTGCCTGCCGGTAAGGATGTCGAGAGAAAGCCATGGGAGCCAACGCGAAAAACTCAGCAGCCGGTGAATTGCATTCAGCAGCAGGCGCGAAGCGGCCCCGGCTGCCACCGCTCAAGTCGCTGCTCGCCTTCGAGGCGGCATCCCGGCATGGCAGCTTCTCCCAAGGCGCCGAGGAACTCGGGGTCACGCCGTCGGCGGTGAGCCATCAGATCCAGGTTCTGGAAGATTTCCTCGGCGTGAAGCTCTTCCAGCGCCATGCCGGCCGCGCGACGTTGACAGCGGAGGGTCGGGTTTACAGCCGGGAGCTGGAGCATGCCTTCAGATCCATCGCCGAGGCCACCAAACTGGTCGCCCCCCAGTCGCAACAGGACCATCTCGTCATCGCGTCGGGACCGAGTTTTGCAGCCAAATGGCTCCAGCCCCGACTCTCAGACTTCCAGAACGCTCATCCCGATGTAAGGGTCAGGCTCTCGACCTTGTCGACTGCGGATGATCTCGATGCCACCCGCTTCGACATCGCTATTGCTTACGCATTGCCCCGGACGACCAGGCATGAGGTCCGGCCCTTGCTGGTAGAGCGTCTGCGTCCCTTATGCAGCCCGGCGCTGGCAGATGCATTAGGCCTTCAGACGCTGCGAGACCTTAGCCGGGCAACCTTGATCCACTCGACCAATGCCGTGACCTGGACCGACTATCTTCGACAGCTTGGTCTCTCCGACTTACGCCCGGCCAACGAGTTCTGGCTGGACCGGTCGAGCATGGCCATCGACGCGGCGGTCAGCAGCCAAGGTATCGTTCTGGAGGGCGAAATTCTGGTCGAACAGGAATTGCGCGACGGCACGCTCATCGCACCATTCGACGATGAGACCTGCAGCATCGTGGCGACATCGTATTATCTCGTGCGCCCAAAGGGCTTCAGGAGCGGCAATCAGATCACCGCATTCGAGAAATGGCTCCAGTCCGCCTTGGACGATGCGAACCTCGCGAAGCAGCGCTCAGCTTTCGATGCGTAGAGTTGCCGGCGTACGGCATCCCCCATCACCGGCCCGTCATGCTGTTTGCCAGCCGATAGGAGCTTCGCACAGCTTCCCTAGAGCAATTTCCGATCCAGTTGAATCATTCAATTGCTCTAGGTCTTTGTTTTAACGCGTTTTCTTCATGCGAACCGGCCTCCCTTTCGCTCGAAAACGCTCTCAGTGTTTAGGCCGCGCGGTGGAGTTCAGCCGTGGCTGCGCCCATGCTTGCTCGAGATGGTCTGTTCCGGCGTGAAGCCGAAGCAACCCATCTGGGAGAGATCCGCGGCGCCCTGGTTCTCCATCTTCTGGCAGAACACCAGCCGCGTGCAGTCATCGGCGATGTTGGTCCAGCCTTGTCCGGGAATGCCCGAGGGCATCTTGTAGGCGCAAGCCGCTTCCCAGGGCGCGCTGGCTTGTGCCGGCGTCATGAAGGACAAGGCGGCGAAACCTGCGACAATGATGAAATTACGCATGACGTTACCTCCAAAAAAGCGGAACGCCTCAAGGGTTGCGCAATCTCGGCAGCGATCGCTATCTCCGACCGAAGCCGCAGCGCCTTTGCGTTCCTTACCCTAAGAGATGGGCTGCGTTCACGGCGTTTCAATTCCCTAAGCGCGACGAAAATGCATGCCGGAACAATCACTTCCGCCACCAGTTCACATATGGATCATAACAAGTCGGCCAGGCCACCGCTCGCGCCGCGGTTTGAGGCCATGGCGCTCAGAACCGTCTCGGCGCGGCTGGCTTTGGAGCCTGCGTCCAACCACCGCCCAGGGCCTGGAACAGGCTCGTCGCCGCCTGGAAGCGCGTCAGGCGAACTTGCGCCAAGTTGTCCTCGGCTGAGAAGAAAGTCTGCTGGACCTGAAGCACGCTGACGAGGTTGACGGTGCCGCCACGCAGTTGCGCCTCCGCCACCTCGAAGGCCCGGCGGGAACTCGCGACAACCTCGCCCTGCAAACGCTCCTGCAAGCTCGTCTGCTGAAGCGCGACGAGGGCCTTCTCGACATCGGTGAAGGCCGACAGAACCGCCTTGCGATAGGCTTGGAGATTTTCGAGCTGGGCTCCTTGCGCCTGCTCCAACTGGCTCTTCAGCAGATTGCCGTCGAGGATCGGCTGGGTCAGGCTCGCGGCGAGGGTGTAGTACCATGCGCCGGGCCCGAACAAGGACGACAAAGCCTTGCTCTGGAAGCCGGTGTCGGCCGTCAGCTGGATCTGCGGAAAGAAGGCGGCGCGCGCCGACTCGACGCTGAAATTGGAGCCTGCAAGCTGCGCCTCCGCCTGCATGACGTCAGGCCGCTGCCGCAAGAGCTCCGAGGGAATGCCCGGCGTGACGCGCGGAACCGCGAGCCTGGCGAGGCTTCCGCCATTCACCGTGAACTTCGCCGGCGCCCGGGCGACCAGCAAGGCAAGCGTGGCGCTGTTCTGGCGCACTATGATCTCCAGCGGAGGAATCGAGGCGCGCTGGGTCGCGACCAAGGTCTCCTGCTGCGACACTTCGAGCTGCGATGCGGTGCCCGCTGTGAATTGCTGCCTGATCAGGGTGAGGATGCGTTCGGCCGAGGCTGCGTTGCGGCGCGCGATGCGCAGGCGGTCCTGCGCGGTCAGGAGCTCGAAATACGTGTTGGCGACGGTCGCGGTCGCGGTCAGCGCCACGACGTCGCGGTTATATCTCGCGGCCGTCGCGCTCTCCTCCGCCGCATAGAGCGTCGCGCGGTTCTTGCCCCAGAAATCGATCATGTAGCTCGCCGTGAGGCCAGCGTTGAACTGCGAGGTCGAGCGCGAGCTTGCGCTGCTGCTCGACGATGTTGCCGTGCGCAGACGCTCTGCCGTCCCAGTCCCCGTCAGCGAAGGCAGCAGGGGAGCGCCCGCAATGCCGGCCTGCGCATCAGCCTGGAGGATCTGGGCCACGGCCACGGCGATATCGAGATTGGCGGCCTGCGCGCTTTCGATCAGGCGCGTCAGTTCCGTTGAGCGAAAGCCGCGCCACCAGTCGAGCGCCGGCACGGCGCTATCGGGCGCGCGCGGCGCGGCGCGATAGCCTGCCGGCACCTCGAGATTGGCGTCGGGACGCTCGGTCCCGAGAATGCAGCCGGACAGTCCCATCCCGATCAGGGCGAGCGCGGCCAACGGCGCGAGGCGAGGCATAACACCGATCTTCGGAACGGAAGCAGCCGGCCCGAACGCAACACCATCACGCATTCCGCACCTCGCCCGCACTTGCGTCCGCCGCACCAGAATGCCGCTCACGGCCGCAAGGTTCGGGTTCGATCATCGTCTTCGTATAGCATCTGGCCAGTCGCAAGCAGCCCTCTTGCCACCCTCGCAAGTCTTGTTGTCCCTGCAAATCTTGTTGTCCCTGCAAGTCTTGCCATCCCTGGAAGAAAGGCCCGCTCATGAGGCAGCTCCGGGGGAAGCCGGCGTTTTGCCGCCGTTTTTCACGCGCTCGCACCAGGCGCGGAATCTGTCGGCGTAGAGATAGATCACCGGCGTCGTATAGAGCGTCAGGACCTGGCTCAGGATGAGGCCGCCGACGATCGCGATGCCGAGCGGCTGCCGGAGCTCGCTGCCCTCCCCCAGGCCGATTGCGAGCGGCAAGGCTCCGAGCATCGCCGCCATGGTCGTCATCATGATCGGCCGGAAGCGCAGCAGGCAGGCTTCATGGATCGCGTCGAAAGCGGACAGGCCGCGGGTGCGCTGCGCGTCGAGCGCGAAGTCGATCATCATGATCGCGTTCTTCTTGACGATGCCGATCAGCAGGATGACGCCGATGAGCGCCATGATGCTGAACTCCGTGTTGAACGCCATCAATGCGAGCAAGGCGCCCACGCCGGCCGACGGCAAGGTCGAAAGGATTGTCAGCGGGTGGACATAGCTTTCATAGAGCACGCCGAGCACCAGATAGATCGTGATCAGGGCGGCGAGGATGAGATAGGGCTGGTTGCTCAACGAGGCCTGGAAGGCCTGGGCCGTGCCCTGGAAGCTGCCGCGGATCGTGGCGGGCACGCCGATGCGGTTCATCGTCGTCTCGATCGTCTCGACCGCCGCGCTCAGCGAGACGTCAGGCGGCAGGTTGAACGAGATCGTGCTGGCGACGAACAGGCCCTGATGGTTGACCGACAAGGGGGTCGAGCCCTGCTCGAACCGCGCCAGCGTCGATAGCGGCACCATGGTTTCGCTGGAGGTGCTGACGGCCGACCCGCTCGAGGCGGTGCTGCGCCCGGTCTGGCCGATGGAATTGGTCGCAAGGTTGCGGGCGGCATTGGCGCTGGCCGAGTTCACTGAGGCCGACTGCCCCGCCGCCGCCACCGTTCCCGAGACCGCATTGGTCGCCAGCGAACCACCGACCGACCCGCCCGAGGTGCTGATATAGACGTTCTTCAGCGTCTCCGGATTCTGCCAGAAGCGCGGCGCGACCTCCATGATCACATGATACTGGTTGCGCGCGACGAAGATCGTCGAAACCTGGCGCTGGCCGAAGGCGTCATAGAGCGTGTTGTTGATCTGGCTCATCGAGATGCCCAGGCGGGCAGCCGTGTCGCGATCGACGACCAGGTTGGATTGGAGCCCCTTGTTCTGCTGGTCGCTGTTGACGTCGGCGAGGTTGGGCTGCCCCTGCAGTGCGGCCGTGATCTTCGGCGCCCATTCATAGAGCTCTTCGAGGGTCGAGCCCTGCAGCGTGTATTGATATTGCGCGTTGCCGGCGCGGCCGCCGACGCGGATGTCCTGCACGGCCTGCAGGAACAAGGTCGCGCCTGGCACAGCCGAGAGCTCCCGCCGCAGACGGGCGATGACCTGATCGGCCGAGATCTTGCGCTCGGCCATGGGCTTCAGCGACATGAAGACATTGCCGGAATTGGTCTGCCCGCCACCGGTGAAGCCCACAGTGGTATCGACCGCCGGATCCTGCCGGACGATGGCGACGAACTGCGCGAGCTTCTGCTGCATGAGCTGGAAGGAGATGCTCTGGTCGGCCTGGATCGCGCCGACGATCCGCCCGGTGTCCTGCTGCGGAAAGAAGCCTTTCGGGATGATGTCGTAGAGATAGACGTTCAGGCCCACGACCGAGGCGAAGATCAGCATGATCGAGCGGGGATGGCGCAGCGCCAAAGCGAGGCTGCTCCGGTAGCCGTCGAGCATCCATTCGAAGACCCGTTCGCTGCCACGATAGAGCCGCCCATGGCGCTCGCCGGTCTGCTTGCGGAGCAGCACCGCGCACATCATCGGCGTCGTCGCCAGCGAGATCGCCAGCGAGATCATGATCGCCAGCGAGGTCGTCATCGCGAATTCGCGGAACAGGCGTCCGACGATGCCGCCCATCAGCAGGATGGGGATGAAGACGGCGACGAGCGACAGGCTCATCGACAGGACGGTGAAGCCGACCTCCTGGGCGCCCTTGAGGGCGGCGTCGCGCGGCGCCATGCCGTCCTCGATATGGCGCGTGATGTTCTCCAGCACCACGATGCAGTCGTCGACGACGAAGCCGGTCGCGACCGTAAGCGCCATCAGCGACAAATTGTTGAGGCTGTAGCCCATCAGATACATCGCGGCGAATGTCGCGATCAGCGACACCGAGACGGCCACGATCGGAACCAGCGTCGCGCGCCAGTCGCGCAGGAAGAGGAAGACCACCGCGATGACGAGCAGGATCGCGATCACCAGGGTTCGCTCGACATCGTGCAAGGAGGCGCGGATCGTGGTCGATCGGTCGACTGCCGGTTCGATGTCGATCGCCGGCGAGACGGAGGCACGCAAGGTCGGCAGCAGCGCCTTCACACGGTCGACCACGCCGATGATGTTCGCATTCGGCTGCCTGAACAGGATGACGAGAACGCTGGGCTTGCCATTGGCGAGGCCCGAATTGCGCAGGTTCTCGACGGAATCCACCACCTCGCCGACATCCGAGAGGCGCACCGGCGCACCGTTGCGATAGGCGATCGTCAATGATCTGTACTGCGCCGCCTTCTCCGCCTGATCGCTGGCATAGATCTGATAGCGCCGGTCGCCCACATCGATCGCGCCCTTCGGGCTATGGGCATTGGCGCTGGCGATCGCGGCGCGGACATCCTCCAGGCCGATGCCGTATTTGTAGAGCGCCTGGGGGATGAGCTCGACGCGCACCGCCGGCAACGAGCCGCCGCCGACGACAGCCTCGCCGATGCCTTCGACCTGCGACAATTTCTGCGCCAGCACGGTCGATGCAGCGTCGTAGAGCGCGCCGCGCGTCAGCGTGTCCGAGGTCAGGGTGAGAATGAGGATCGGGGCATCGGCCGGATTGACCTTGCGATAGGTCGGATTGGACCTCAGGCTCGTCGGCAGGTCGGCGCGGGCAGCGTTGATCGCGGCCTGCACGTCGCGCGCCGCGCCGTTGATGTCGCGGTTGAGCCCGAATTGCAGGGTGATGCGCGCCGATCCGACGCTGCTCGACGAGGTCATCTCCGAGACGTCGGCGATCTGCCCGAGATGGCGCTCGAGCGGGCTGGCGACCGTCGTCGCGACATCCTGCGGGCTGCCGCCGGGCAAAGACGCCTGCACCGAGATCGTCGGGAAATCGACCTCCGGCAACGGCGAGACCGGAAGCTGGAAGAACGCGACTGCGCCCGCTGCGGCCAGCCAGAAGGTCAGCAGCGTCGTGGCGACGGGGCGGCGGATGAAGACGCTGGACAGGCTCATCGCCTAGCTCGTCTCTCGTGCCGGGCTGATTCCGGGCTCGCGCCCGGCAAAACGCACCGCGAGGCGGTCGAACCAGAGATAGATCACCGGCGTCGTGAACAGGGTCAGGACCTGGCTGACGAGCAGACCGCCGACGATGGAGATGCCGAGCGGATGCCTGAGCTCCGAGCCGGCTCCGGTTCCCAGCATCAGCGGCAGCGCGCCCAGCACCGCCGCCATCGTGGTCATCAGGATCGGCCGGAAGCGCAGCAGACAGGCCTGGTAGATCGCCTCGCGCGGCGTCTTGCCCTCGTTCCGCTCGGCGTCGAGCGCGAAGTCGATCATCATGATCGCGTTCTTCTTGACGATGCCGATCAGCAGGATGATGCCGATGATCGCGACGATGGTGAGCTCCTGCCCGGCCGCCATCAGCGCCAGGAGCGCGCCGATGCCCGCCGATGGCAGGGTCGAAAGGATCGTCAGCGGGTGGATGAAGCTCTCATAGAGGATGCCCAGAACGATATAGACCGTCACGATCGCCGCCAGGATCAGCCAGATCTGGTTCGAGAGCGAGGACTGGAAAGCCTGGGCGGCGCCCTGGAAGGTGCTGACCACGCTTTCGGGCAGGCCGATCTCGGCCTCCGCCTGCTTGATCGCGGTCACGGCCTCGCCGAGCGAGGCGCCCGGCGCCAGGTTGAACGAGACGGTGGCGGAGGGGAACTGGCCGAGATGCGAGACCTGGAGCGGCGCCGTGCCCTCGCGGATCCTTGCAACCACATCGAGCGGCACCGGCCCTCCCCCGACCGAGGACGGCAGATGGATCGCCGAGAGCGAGCGCAGCGACTTCTGGAGCTGCGGATCGGCCTCGAGGATGACGCGGTACTGGTTCGAGTTGGTGAAGATCGTCGAGACGATGCGCTGTCCGAAGGAGTCGTAGAGCGCGTTGTCGATCGTCGCCGGCGTGATGCCGAAGCGCGCCGCCTGGTCGCGGTCGATATCGACGAAGACGGCAAGCCCGCGGGCCGAGATGTCGCTCGCGACATCGGCCAATTGCGGAAGCTCCTTCAGCCTGTCGACCAGTTTGGGCGTCCATTCCGCAAGCTGGTCGGCGCTCGCATCCTGCAGGATGAATTGATACTGCATCCGGCTGACGGTGCCCTCGACAGTCAGGTCCTGCACCGGCTGCATGTAAAGCGTGATGCCGGGAAGAGAGGCGGTACGCTCCTGCAGGCGCTGCATCACCGCGGCGATGCTGGATGTCCGCTCCTCATGCGGCTTCAGATTGATCAGGATGCGGCCGCTGTTGAGCGTGCTGTTGGTTCCGTCCACGCCGATGAAGGAGGACAGGCTCTCGACATCGGGATCCTTCAGGATCTCGCTCGCCAGCGCCTGCTGCCGCTTGGCCATCGCGGCATAGGACACCGATTGCGGCGCCTCCGAGATCGCCTGGATGACGCCTGTATCCTGCAGCGGGAAGAAGCCTTTCGGGATGACCACATAGAGCAGGCCCGTCAGCCCGAAGGTCGCCAGGGCCACCAGCAGGACCAGTGTCTGGCGATCGAGCACCCAGTTCAGCATGCGGGCATAGACCGCGATGATGCCGTCGAAGGCTTCGCGGCTCCAGCGCTGGAAGCCGTTCTCATGGGTCTCGGTCGCTGCCTTCAGCAGCTTCGCGCAGGCCATTGGCACCAGGGTCAGCGAAACCACGGCGGAAATCAGGATCGTCACGGCAAGCGTGATCGCGAACTCCCGGAACAGCCGGCCGACGACATCGCCCATGAACAGCAGCGGGATCAGCACGGCGATCAGCGACACCGTCAGCGAGATGATGGTGAAGCCGATCTGCTCCGAACCGTGCAAGGCGGCGTGAAGCGGCGTCTCGCCCTCCTCAATGTAGCGCGAGATGTTCTCGATCACGACGATGGCGTCGTCGACGACGAAGCCGGTCGAGATGGTCAGCGCCATGAAGGTCAGGTTGTTCAGGCTGAAGCCGAACATGTACATCACGCCCAGCGTGCCGACGAGCGACAGCGGAACCGACAGGCTCGGGATCAAGGTCGCGCGCGTGCTGCGCAGGAAGACGAAGATCACCAGCACGACGAGGACCACCGCCAGCGTCAATTCGTATTCCACGTCCCGCACCGAGGCGCGGATGGTGACGGTGCGGTCGGTGAGCACGGCCATGTCGATCGCGGCCGGCAGCGACGCCTTGAGCTGCGGCAGGAGCGCCTTGATGCCCTCCACGACCGAGATGACATTGGCCCCGGGCTGCCGCTGGATGTTCAGGATGACGGCCGGCGACGCATTCATCCAGGCGCCGAGCTTGTCGTTTTCCGAGCCGTCGACGACCTCGCCGATGTCGCTGAGCCGGACGGCCGCCCCGTTCTTGTAGGCGACGATCAGTGATCTGTAGCCATTGGCTGTGCGAATCTGGTCGTTGGCGTTGATCGTCGAGGCGCGCAAGGGCCCGTCGAAGCTGCCCTTGGGCGTGTTGACATTGGCGGTCCCGAGCGTGCTGCGCAGATCGTCGATGTTCAGGCCATAGGCGGCGAGCTTGCGGATATCGGCGCGGATGCGCACCGCCGGCCGCTGCCCGCCGCTGATGCTGACCAGCCCGACGCCCGGAAGCTGGGAGATCTTCTGCGCCAGCCGCGTATCGGCGAAATCCTGCACCTGCGTCAGCGGCATCGTCGCCGAGGTCAACCCCAGGGTCAGGATCGGCGCATCGGCCGGGTTGACCTTGGCGTAGATCGGCGGCGCCGGCAGGTCGGATGGCAGCAGGTTGCCGGCGGCGTTGATGGCGGCCTGGACCTCCTGCTCCGCGACATCGAGCGTGATGTTGAGCCCGAACTGCAAGGTGATGACGGATGCGCCGCCGGAGCTGACCGAGCTCATCTGGTTGAGGTTCGGCATCTGGCCGAACTGGACCTCGAGTGGCGCCGTGACCGAAGAGGTCATCACATCGGGGCTCGCGCCCGGATAGAAGGTCTGGACCTGGATGGTCGGGTAGTCGACTTCAGGCAGGGCCGCGACCGGCAGGAAGCGGAAGGCCAGGATGCCCGACAGCATGATCGCGACCATCAGCAATGTGGTCGCGACCGGCCGCAGGATGAAGGGCCGCGACGGGCTCATGGCTGACGGCCGCCATTCTGCCGCCGCCTGCCGCTCGCCGGTTGTTCTGGCTGCGCCGGGCTCGCGCCGCTTTCCGAACGCACGCTGATCTTCGCGCCGTCGCGCAGCTTGTCGGCGCCGTCGATGACGATGGCGTCGCCCGGGTTCAGCCCCGAACGAACCTCGACATGCTCGCCATCGCTGATCCCGAGCTCGACCTTGCGGACGGAGACGGTCGCGTCGGCATTGACGAGATAGACGAAGGTTCCCGGCACCCCGCGCTGCACGCCGGCCGTCGGCATCAGCGTGACGTCCTTATGCGTGTCGACCAGCAGGCGGATATTCACGAACTGGTTCGGGTAGAGCGTCCTCGCCTCATTTCCGAATTGCGCGCGCAGCTTGATCGTTCCGGTGGTGGAATCGATCTGGCTGTCGAAGGTCTGCAGGACGCCCTCGGCGACCTTCTTGGCGCCGGCGCGGTCAAAAGCCGTGACCGGTAGCGTAGCGCCGCTCCTCAACCGCGCCGAGATCGCCTGCAGATTATCCTCCGGCATCGTGAAGAGGACGCTGATCGGCGCCAGTTGCGTGATCACCACCAGGCCGTTGGTGTCCCCAGGGGTGACGTAGTTGCCCTGATCGACCTGACGCAGGCCGACGCGGCCATCCGCCGGCGCGACGATCCGGCAATATTGCAGGTTGACCTCGGCCGCGTTGACCTGGGCGCGGTCGGCCGCGACCGTTCCCTCATATTGGGCGACCAGTGCGGTCTGGGTATCGAGCGTCTGGCGCGAGACGGCGTTCTGCGCGGACAAGCCCTGATAGCGCGCCATATCGACCTGCGCGCCCTTGAGCAGGGCTTCGTCGCGCGCCAACTGCCCCTTCATCTGCGCCAGGACCGCCTCATAGGGGCGCGTGTCGATCTCGGCGAGCAGATCGCCCTTCTTGACGTCCTGCCCTTCCTTGAAATCGATCCGGACCAGTTGCCCGCTGATCTGCGAGCGGACCGAGACGGTCGCAAGCGAGGTGACGGTTCCCAGCGCGTCGAGATTGATCGCGATATCGCCCTTCCTAACGATTTCCGGCACGATCGACATCGGCACGGCGGTGCGACCACCGCGCGCCGGCGGGGGCGCCTCGGCTTGTCGCCGGCTCCACCAGAGAGCGCCGCCGGCAACGAGCAGGAGGACGAGCCAGATGACAGGCGAGCGCAGGCGCGATCTCCGCACGGGCACTGCGGGCGTCTCGCTATCCGAGGGCAGCTTCGGGAACACAGGCTTCTGGTTCATCGGCGTACCGTCACCATTCGGATCTCCACTGCGACGATACACCTATTGGGCAAACGCCGTGCGGCTATCCCCATTGCTAACGCCGGCCTCCAGCCGACTCGGCACACGCCAACCTAGCCACAGATGTGGCTTTTTCCCGTCCTATTCATTTCCTGTCTTATCCACGCGCCACCATGGAATACCGTCAAGACCGGCCGATCTCCTCCCGATCGTCCCTACACACCGAAATCCGCCGCCCCAAGAATCCACCGCCCCATGCGAGGTGCCCCCGATGACGACGCGAGAGCCCATCCTTCACCCCGTGCGGATCAGCGATCTGCGACCGACCCAGATGACGGTCGGTCTGCGCGAGGTCGAGGCCAAGCGCCGGCTCTGGCGCGAGAAGCACGGCGTGCATGCGCAGGAATTCCTGGGCAGGCACATGATTCCGGTGCTCAAGGGCCCCAAGGAGCGCTTCTACATCCTCGACCATCATCACCTGACGCGCGCGCTCGACGAGGAAGGCGTCGAGGAGGTGCTCGTCAATGTGGTGTCCGATCTGTCGAGCCTGACCAGGCAGAGCTTCTGGACGGTCTGCGAGCACCGCGCCTGGACCCATCCCTACGACACCGAGGGCGTGCGCCGCAGCGTCGAGGACATCCCCAAGCGGGTCTCCGATCTCAAGGACGACCCCTACCGCTCGCTCGCCGGAGAGCTCCGGCGCGCCGGCGGCTTCGCCAAGGATGTGACGCCGTTCTCCGAGTTCCTGTGGGCCGACTTCCTGCGGCGGCGCATCCCGCGCAAGCGAGTCGTGAGCGCATTCGAAGCGGCTGTGGTCAAGGCGCTCGACCTCGCAAGGAGCCAGGAGGCGAATTATCTGCCGGGATGGTGCGGTCCCATAGAGGGCTAGATCATTGTTTTGACGCGTTTTCTCCGCGCAAACGCTTCGCGTTTGTCGCGAGGGAACCGGTATCCACTTCGCTCGAAAACGTTCTAGCCATCAGCGCGAGGCGACACTGCGATGAGGCAATCCAATACAGCTCTCGATTGGCTCGGACACAGGCTGGCCGGCGTGCTGCTGCGCGAGACGCCAGGCCAGGAACTCTTCATCCCGTCGGATCCCGATGCGCTGCGGCGCACGCTGCGGCCGGGCGATGTCGTACTGGTCGCCGGCTCCAGCATGATCGCGACGGCGGTCAAATACCTGACGCATTCGACCTGGTCGCATGCCGCGCTTTATGTCGGGGACGTGCTTGGCGCGCCCGATGACAGCAGCGAGCGCCACAGCTTGATTGAAGTCGTCCTCGATGCGGGTTGCAGGTCGATTGCGCTCTCGAGCCTGGCGCGGTTCCACACCCGCATCTGCCGGCCGGTGGGGCTGACCGATAGCGATCGCGACGCGCTGATCAACTTCATGATCTCGCGCCTCGGCATCCGCTACGACATGCGCAACATCGTCGACCTTGCCCGCTATCTGCTGCCGATGCCGCCAGTCCCCTCGCGCTGGCGGCGGCGCATGATCGCGCTCGGATCGGGAGAGCCGACCCGGGCGATCTGCTCGACCCTGCTCGCAGAGGCGTTCGGGCGCATCGGCTACCCCATCCTGCCGCGCATCGAGCAGGGCGCAGCGGTCAAGCGCGGCATCAGCAGCTGGCGCCGTCAGGAACTGCTGCATATCCGGCATCACAGCCTCTACGCGCCCGCCGACTTCGACATCTCGCCCTATTTCGAGATCGTCAAGCCGACCCTCATGGAGGGCTTCAACTACAAGGGGCTGACCTGGGCGGATGGGCCTTGAAGCGGGAAGCGCGTCAGCAAAGCTGTGCGGCCTACGCTTTCAGCAACGCTTCCTCGGCAACGACGTGGGCGACGAAATCCATGACCGCGCGCACTGGCCTCGAATTGCGCAGGTCGTGGTGGACGATGAGCCAGATATCGCGCGAGAAGGACGGCGCGTTCTTATCGACCCTGACGAGATCGGAATCGGCCTCGCCGAGGAAGCGGGGCAGACCGGCGACGCCGACCCCAGCCCGCGCGGCGATCAGGTGCTCGCTGATATAGTTCAATTCGCAAACAATCGGGCGATCGCTCGCAATGCCGAGCAGCCATTGCTGTTGAGGCATGTCGGTGAAGGCCTCGTCGAAGGCGATGAATTGCCAACGCTCAGGCGCAGCGAGATGGCTGTATGAGCGGTGGGCATAGAGGCCGAAAGGCATCGTGCCAATTTTTCGCGTAACGCTGCCAGCCTCGTCGGGGCGCACCAGCCGAATGGCGACATCCGCCTCCCGACGGCTCAGCGAAACTTGCTCACCTTGCGCCGCGAGCGACAGCCGGATGTCCGGATGCTCGTCACGGAAGCGCGTGAGGTGGCGAGCCAGCAGTGGCGCGACAAGGACGGGAGGCGCGCTGACCGCGACGCGACCGGCGAGCGGCGCATGCGCAGCCTTCGCCAGCCGGGCGATGCCGTCTGCGCCTGCCTCCATCGTGAGGGCGCGCTCCCGCACGGCTTCACCGATAGCCGTCAGACGGCAGGCCCGCGGCAGCCGGTCGACCAGACGGACGTCGAGCGCCGTTTCGAGCGCTGCGAGCCGCCGGCTCACTGTCGCATGATCAACCTTCAGCTTGCGGGCCGCTCCTGAGAGCGTGCCGCACTCGGCCACAGCCAGAAAGTGGCGGATATCTTCCCAGTCGGTCATCTGTGCGAATTCCCAAGGATGACTCGCAGATATACCGAATTTTTGCAGAGAGCGCGCGGGCCTAGCTTGGGTACCGAAACCGGCCTGCCATCCATGGTGGTCAGATGACGCCGATGGCAGAGCCGACACGGTATCCAGGAGAACGAAACATCATGCCAGGCCAACGTTTCGGAGTCGGCATCGTGGGCTTGCAGCCAGGCCGGAGCTGGGCTGCAAGATCCCATGTGCCTGCGTTGCGCGCGCTCTCGGACAGCTTCGAGATCATAGGCGTCGCCAATTCGAGCAGGGCGAGCGCCGAAGCGGCCGTTGCCGAGACCGGGCTTTCCCACGCCTTCGACACTGTCGCGGAGCTGATCGCGGCGCCGGAGGTCGACATCGTGACCGTCGCCGTAAAGGTGCCCCCTCACTTCGAGATCGTGAAAGCGGCCATCGCAGCGGGCAAACACGTCTATTGCGAATGGCCGCTCGGCAATGGCCTGGCCGAGGCAGAGGAGATGGCCGCACTGGCGGAAGCAAAAGGCATCCTGGGTGTCGTCGGTACACAGGCGCCGTTTGCGCCGGAAATCGCATATCTGAAGCAGCTTATCGCGGACGGCTTCGTCGGAGAGGTGCTGTCGACCACGATTGTCGCATGGGGCGGCGCCCTGCAGGGCGGAGGCAGCATTCCCGACAGGAAAACCTATGGCTATCTGCTGGATCGCAGCAATGGCGCCACCATGCTGACGATCCCGGTGGGCCATACGCTGGCAGCGCTTACGAGTGTGCTCGGATCCGTCACGGAGGTTTCGGCGGCGCTGGCGACGCGGCGCCCAACCGCGCTTGTGGTCGACACTGGCGAGATCATGCCCGTATCCGCCCCTGACCAAGTCCTCATCTCCGCAATGCTGAGCGGTGGCGTGCCGGTCTCGCTGCATTATCGTGGTGGCGAGCCGCGCGACGGCGATGGCCTGTTCTGGGAGATCAACGGAACAAAGGGCGACATCCGGGTCTCTGGCCCGTCCGGTCACACGCAGATGGTGCAGCTTTCCCTCAAAGGGATCAGGGGCGAGGAGACGGCATTCCGGCCTATCGAGGTGCCAACCTCATATCGCGCCGGCTGGCCGGACGATGTCGAGCCGAGCAATGTCGCTCGTGTCTATGCCGGCATGGCTCATGATCTGCGGCACGGCACGCGCACGACACCGCGTTTTGACGATGCTGTGGCCGTGCATCGCGTCATTGCGGCGATTGAGAGAGCCGCCGAGAGCGGAAGGCGGGTAACGCTCTAGATGTGGAGCCTCAACAGGTTGTCCTCGTCGAGAGCGAGTCTGCTGATTGGGGTTTTGGCCTGGATACCGCCATGTGGTCGATGCCAATTGTAGTGGTGGAGCCAGCGCGGCAGCTCTTCGGTTCGTCGGTCTGAGTGGTCATAGGGCCTGGCATAGGCCCATTCGCGCAGAGCGGTCTGGATGAAGCGCTCGGCCTTGCCGTTGGTCTTGGGCGTGTAGGGCTTGGTCCTGATGTGTCGCAGGCCGAGATCGCGGCAGGCGTCGCGGAAAGCGAAGGCTTTGTAGCATGAGCCGTTGTCGGTCATGACGCGGGTGACGGTGACGCCGAGGCGTTCGTAATAGGCCACCGCCGCCCTGAGGAAGGCGACGGCACTGAGCGCCTTCTCGTCCGGCTTCATCTCGACGAAGGCGAGCCGCGAGGCATCGTCGATGCAGACATGGGCGAACTCCCAGCCGAGACCTTCGCCGCGCCCGCGCCGGTTGCTCTGGCGGGTTCGGTCCCCGGTGATGCGGTGGCCGACACCGTCGATGCGGCCGAGCTTCTTGATGTCGATGTGGATCAACTCGCCGGGATGGGCGCGCTCGTAACGGCGCACCGGCTCGGCCGGCTCGAGGTCGCGCATCCGGCTCAATCGCGCCCGCCGCAGGATCCGGCTCACCGTCGCCGGCGAGACGCCGACCTGCCGGGCAATGGCCTGACCGCTCAGGCGCTGGCGCCGCAGCGCGATGATCTGCTCAATCTTGTCGTCAGGCGTCGGACGATGCAGACGGTGGGGCCGCGACGAGCGGTCGGCCAGACCCGCTACGCCCCCGGCGGCGAAACGTTCGATCCATTTATGGACGGTCTTCAGGCTGACGCCGACGCAGACCGCGATCTCGGCGGGCCTGCGCCCATCGGCCGCCATCCGCGTAATCCGCTCTCGACCCAGCCGCGTCAGACGGGCATTCTTGTGGATGTTCATCCGGTTCCTCCCCGAGGGATACTGAAGCTTCGCAACCTCAGCTTCCTCGCTCGGGACCGGATGGACAACCTATTGAGAGCTCACATCTAGACTGTCCCTGCGCAGCGCCGGCATGGTGCTTCGAAGGCATGAGCCTTCGCGCCGGCCCATTACGGCGGGGGCGAAAACGCCCCCGCCGCGGGATGAGCCTTCTCAGGCCGCCTCGAAGCCGACGGTGCCCTTGATCTCGAGGAACTCCTCGAGGCCGAAGCCGGCATATTCGCGGCCATTGCCGGACTGCTTGTAGCCGCCGAAGGGCGCGCCCGCGTCCCAGGCCGGGTAGTTGATGTAGACATTGCCGCTGCGCATCTTGGCGGCGACCTTGCGGGCGCGATCGAGCGAGCCGGACTGGACATAAGAGGCCAGCCCGTAAGGCGTGTCGTTCGCCCGCTCGATCACCTCATCCTCGCTGCCATAGGGCAGGATCGAGAGCACGGGGCCGAAGATCTCCTCGCGCGCGATCGCCATCTCGTCGGTGACGCCGCCGAACACGGTCGGGCGGACATAGTAGCCGCGGTTCAGCCCTTCCGGACGCCCCGTTCCACCGGTGACCAGCGTCGCGCCTTCCTTGATGCCAGCCTCGATCAGGCGCTGGATCTTCTCGTACTGCACCTCGCTGACGACGGGACCGAGGAAGACGCCGTCCGCCGACGGCGCGCCGACCTTGAGCGGCTCGGCGACCTGCTTGGCGATGGCGAGCGCCTCCTCATGCAGCTTCTCCGGTACGAACATCCGGGTCGGTGCATTGCAGGACTGGCCGGAGTTGCGCATGACGCTTTCGACGCCGAGCTTCACCGATTTCTGCAGATCGGCATCGTCCAGGATGATGTTGGCCGATTTGCCGCCGAGCTCCTGATGCACGCGCTTGACCGTATCGGCCGCGGCCTTGGCGACAAGGATGCCGGCGCGGGTCGAACCGGTGAAGGAGACCATGTCGACGCCCGGATGACGCGAGATCGCCTCGCCGACCGTCGGCCCGTCGCCGTTGACGAGGTTGAACACGCCCTTCGGCACGCCGGCCTCATGCATCGCCTCCGCGAAGATGATGGCGTTGATCGGGGCGATCTCACTGGGCTTCAGCACCATGGTGCAGCCGGCGGCAAGAGCCGGCGCGACCTTGCACATGATCTGGTTCAGCGGCCAGTTCCACGGCGTGATCATGCCGACGACGCCGATCGGCTCCTTTGCGATCAGGGTCGTGCCGCGCAGCTCCTCGAATTCGAAGGTCTCCAGCGTCTCGATCATCTTCGCCAGATGGGCGGTGCCCATGGCGGCCTGCGCCCGGTGGGCCAGCTCCTTCGGCGCGCCCATCTCACGCGAGAGCGCGTCGGCGATATCCGCATAACGGGCCTTATAGGCCTCGGCCAGACGGCGCATCAGCGCCAGGCGCTCGGCACGCGAGGTCGCGGCGAAGGCCGGGAAGGCGGCGCGGGCTGCAGCGACCGCCTTGTCGACATCGGCTTGCTCGCCGAGCGCGATCGTGGCGAAGGCCTCCTCCGTCGAAGGGTCGATCACGTCGAGCGTCTTGTTGCCCGAGGGCGCCACCCACTGACCATCGATGTAGAATTGCAAGGCGTGCGACATGATGCGTTCTCCGAAGGCTGATCTCAGCAGGTGATTATTCCCGACCGCCCGGATCCGCCCGCGCCGGCAATGATTGCAGGCGGGCGGGACAGGCGACCGGTCGGTCTGGTCTCGACAGCTTGGCGTTCCTCACGACCAAACGATGGCGCGCGGTTCGATCCCGCCCGCCGAAGCGACGAGGATCGGTCCGTGATCTGTCCGCACGCGCTTCGCGCTGTGTTCCGACAGTCATAACGATAGGCGGATGCCGGATGGTTGTCACGGCCGGATCGGCCCGGATTCAGGCATGGCCCCATGCCGCCATGTCAGGGCGCGATCGGAGCGCTCGCCGAGAGATAGATCGCGGCGATGGCTTCGATGCCGGCCTGATCGGCCGCGTCGAACCGGGCCGGATGCGGGCTGTCGAGGTCGATCACCCCGATCACCTCACCGTCGCGGAGCAAGGTCACGACCAGTTCCGAGCGGGAGGCCGCATCGCAGGCGATATGGCCGGGGAAGGCATGGACATCCTCGACCAGCATCGACTGCCGGCGCTCGACCGCAGCACCGCAGACGCCGCGCCCGACCGGAATGCGCACGCAGGCCGGCTTGCCCTGGAACGGCCCGAGCACGAGCTCGCCGTCGCGCATGATGTAGAAGCCGGCCCAGTTGAGGCCCGGCATCATCTGGAACAGCAGCGCCGAGGTGTTGGCGGCGTTGGCGATCGCATCGCCCTCCCCCACTAGGAGAGCCTCGAGCTGCTGCGACAATTCGCGATAGAATTCCGCCTTGTCGTCCGTCGCGATCGCGAGCGCTTCAAACATCGCCATTCCTCATCAGGGGGCCTGCCTAATCAAGATATCCTGGATGCCGGCATCCATCCGGCCCCTCCTAACATGTCGTGCACCGCTGCGACCATCGGTCCCGCGCACCGCATGGACATCTCCCAAGGGCATCTCCCATGGGCAGGAATCGGGTGGAGGACGGTGCCCTCAGTCCCTATCTCCAGGACCAGCAATCGGACCCGACAGGAGACAGCCATGCGCGACATCATCCGCTTTGCCTGGGGCAAAAGCACCCTGGGCGACTGTCTGGTCGCGACTTCAACCAAGGGCCTGGTCGCCTTCGAGTTCGCCAGCCAGCGCCCGGCCATGGAGGCGGCGCTGCATGCGCGCTTCCCGGACGCTGAGATCGACAGCGACGCAAGCGGCCTAGCTGAGCTCGCCGGCACGATAGCGCAATTGGTCAAGCAGCCCGGCCTCGCCCCGGACATCCCGCTCGATCTGCGCGGAACGCCCTATGAGATCAATGTCTGGCAGATGCTCCGGGATATCCCGGTCGGCGAGACTACCCATTACGGCGCCTTGGCCGCGCGGCTGGGCACGCGCGATGCCCGCGACGTCACCAAGGCGATCGCCGCCAACCCGATTGCGATCCTGGTGCCCTGTCACCGAGTCCTCAGGAAGGACGGCTCGATCTCGGGATATCGCTGGGGCGTGTACCGCAAGAAGGCGCTGCTGCAGCGCGAGAGAGACGCGGTCGCGAGATCAACGACGTTGCCGCGGGACGCGGATCACAGCCTTCGGCCAGCTGCCTGAATTATGCGGATCGGGGGGCATTCGCACCCTCGCCTCCTGCGCCCCAAGCCCGGTCGGCTCGTATCTGTGTTGGTGTATGCGCAGGGTTGGTTCATGCGCAGGACGCCGCCATAGCCGCACGCGAAAATCCTGGCGGTCACAGGGTGGGGACGGCGGCAATCGCCAGGGTCATGCCGCGTTGACATAATCTATAACTTCAATAGACAATATCGATATCTGGTTTGTGGCCCGGCTGGGCCCGATGCGGGAGATCGAGATGTCGAGGTTGATCCGGGCCCTGATGGTGACGGCGGCGCTCGCGGTGGCGGGTCATGCCGGAGCGCAGCAGAAGGACACGCCCGCCTATGGCGGCACGCTGAGCGCGATCGTTCATCCCGAGCCGCCGATCCTGTCGCCACTCCTGAACACGGCGACGCCGATCGTCCTCGTCGCCACCAAGATCAATGACGGGCTCGTCGACTATGCCAGCGACGGGACCATCGTTCCCAAGCTCGCCGAGAGCTGGGATTTCTCGAAGGACGGGCTGACGCTCGCCTTCAAGCTGCGCAAGGGCGTGACCTGGCATGACGGCAAGCCCTTCACCGCGGCGGATGTGAAGTTCTCGATCGAGGAAGGCCTGCTGAAATACTCCTCCACCGGCAAGCGCATCTTCAAGACGCTCGCCAAGGTCGAGACGCCAGACGACTACACGGTGGTGCTGACGCTCTCGCAGCCGACCCCGGTGATCTACCGCAACCTCAATTCCCAGGCGCTCTGGCTGCTGCCGAAGCATCTCTATGAAGGCACGGATATCCGCTCCAATCCGTGGAACGCCAAGCCGATCGGCACCGGGCCCTTTCGCTTCACCGAATATGTCCGCGGCAGCCATATCGCGCTCGATCGCAACCCGAACTACTGGGAGGCCGGCAAGCCCTATCTCGACCGGATCGTCTTCAAGGTGATCCCGGATGCGGCCGGACGCGCCGCCGCCTTCGAGACCGGCGCGGTCCAGTTCGGCCAGCAGCATCCGATTACCTTCGCCGATGCGGAACGCCTGAAGAAGACCGGCAAGTTCATCGTCGATACGCGCGGCTACGAGTTTTCGCCGACCTGGTTCTGGCTGGAGCCGAACCATAGGAACCAGTACCTGCAGCATCTCAAGGTGCGCCAGGCGATTGCCCATGCGATCGATCGCGGCCTGCTGCTGAAGACCGTCTGGGGCGGCTATGGCAAGCCCGCGGTCAGCCCGATCCCCTCCGCGCTCAAGCCGTTCCACCTGGGTGAGGGGCTGCAGCAATATCCGTTCGACCCCAAGAAGGCCGAGCAGCTACTCGACGAGGCCGGCTTCCCCCGCAAGGCCGACGGCTTCCGCTTCAAGCTGACCCATGACTTCATCCCCTATGGCGACGATTATCGCCGCACCGGCGAGTTCGTGCGCCAGGCGCTGCGCCGCGTTGGCATCGACGTGACGCTCGGCAGCCAGGACCTCACCACCTGGCTGAAGAGCGTCTTCACCGACTATAATTTCGACCTGATCAGCTCCTGGGGTGGCTCCGGCGCCGATCCGCAAATGGGCATCGAGACGCGCTTCTGGTCGAAGGCGCGCCAGCCCGGCACGGCCTGGACCGTCGTCTCCGAATACAAGAACGACGAGCTCGACGCGGCGCTGGAAGATGCGCAGACGCAGGTCGACCCGCAGAAGCGCGTCGAGGACTACAACACGCTCCAGCGCATCGTGCAGCGCGACCTCCCCCTCATCCCGCTTTTCGAGGTCGATTGGTTCTCCGTCTATGATAGCCGGCTCCGCGGCCTGACCGACACGCCCAACCAGCGGGCGGACAATTTCGCCGGCGTCTATTTCGCGTCCGAGTGAGCCGTCGAGGCCAGGAATCTACGCATCGGGAATCCACGCATGTTGCCCTATCTCGCGCGGCGCCTGCTGCTGGCAGTGCCATTGATCCTCGGGATCATCGCCTTCAATTTCTTCCTGCTCCAGCTGGCGCCCGGCGATCTCGCCGACGTGCTGGCGAGTGAACAGGGCGGCGCCGCCGCCGATGCCGGCTATGTCGCCGAACTGCGCAAGGCCTTCGGGCTCGACCTGCCGGTGCTGGCCCAGCTCGGCGTCTATCTCAAGAACGTCCTGACGCTGGATTTCGGCTTCTCCCATCGCTACGGCGTGCCGGTTGCGACCCTGATCACCGAGCGCCTGGGCGGCACGCTCTTGTTGGCGCTGACGAGCCTTGTGCTTGCCGTCGCGATCGGCACGGCGCTTGGGCTACTCGCTTCGCGCCGGCCCGGAGGGATCGTCGACAGCCTGGTCTCGGTCCTGTCGACGGTCGCCTATTCAGCCCCGCTCTTCTGGGTCGGGCTGATGCTGGTCGTGCTCTTCGGCGTCCATCTGCAATGGCTGCCGACAGGCGGCTTCCAGGAGGTGACGCAGGTTCCGCTGCGGGGGCTCGTCCTCTGGGGCGACCGCCTGCGCCATCTCGTTTTGCCCGCGACGACGCTGGCGCTGTTCTTCGTCGCGATCTATGCCCGCATGACCCGCGCCTCGATGATCGAGGCGATGAGCCAGGACTATATCCGCACGGCCCGCGCCAAAGGCCTGAGCGAAGGGCGCATCGCGCTTCGGCACGGCTTCCGCAACGCGCTCCTGCCACTCGTCACCATGGTCGGCCTCCAGGCAGGCTCCCTGCTCGGCGGCTCGGTCGTCGTCGAGACGGTGTTCGCCTGGCCCGGCATGGGCCGGCTCGCCTTCGAGGCGGTCAGCAACCGCGACCTCAACCTGCTGCTCTCGATCATGCTGCTCAGCTCCTTTGTCGTGGTGGCCGTCAACCTGACGGTCGACCTGCTCTATGCCTGGCTCGACCCGCGCATCGCGGTGAGCGCATGAGCCGGCCCTCGGTGCTGCGCACGCTGCTCTCCTCGCCTGCCGGCATCGTGGGCAGCCTGGTCGTGATCGGCGTGCTGGCGGCCGCCGTGACGGCGCCGCTGCTCTTCCCCGGCGACCCCTTCGACATGGTCGCCGCGCCCTTCACCTGGCCGGCGACCGACCGCGACTATCCGCTCGGCACCGATCTGATGGGGCGCGATATCGCGGCCGGCCTGTTCCACGGCGCCTCCGTCTCACTGATGGTGGGAGCGATCGCCGCCGCCATCGCGCTTGGCATCGGCGTCTCGCTTGGCGCCATCGCCGGCTATTACGGCGGCTGGATCGACGATGTCGTGATGCGGGTGACCGAGCTCTTCCAGACCATGCCGGCCTTCCTGCTGGCGATCGTACTCGTCGCGGTGCTCAACCCGTCGATCTTCACCATCATCCTGGCGCTCGGCGTCACGGCCTGGCCCGGCATCGCCCGCCTGACGCGGGCCGAGGTGATGACGCTGCGAGACCGTGATTTCGTCCAGGCATTGGTCGCCATGGGGATGCGGGACTGGCGCATCCTGGTGGTTCACATCATCCCCAACGCCATGACGCCCGTCATCGTGGCGGCCTCGATCCTGGTCGCGACAGCGATCCTCTCGGAGGCGGGCCTGTCCTTCCTCGGCCTCGGCGACCCCAACCATGTCAGCTGGGGCACGATGATCGGGGCCGGCCGCGATGCCCTGCGCACGGCCTGGTATCAGACCGCCATTCCCGGCCTCGCAATCATGGTCACGGTGCTCGCCCTGAACCTGCTCGGCGACGCCCTGAACCAGGCCCTCAACCCGAGGCTCAGGCGGTGACGGCCCGCCGCACAGCCTCAGCCCCCGTTTCGCAACCCCGCGAAGGACATCCGATGACCGAGCCCTTGAGCCTTGTTTCCACACATCCGGGCAAAGCCGTGCCCGGCGACTTTGAGGCGGCCGCCGCGCTGTTCCGGCCGATCTTCGCCCGGATCGCCGAAGGCGCCGTCGCGCGCGAACATGAGCGTCGCCTGCCTTTCGAGGAGGTCGCCTGGCTGAAGCAGCAGCGTTTCGGCGCCTTGCGCATTCCCGTAGAATTCGGCGGCTATGGGCTCGACCATGCCGGTTTCCTGCGCCTGCTGATCGAACTCGCCGCCGCCGATTCCAATGTCGCGCATCTGTTCCGCGGCCATATCGCCATCGTCGAGGACAGGCTCAGCGACGCCGATCCGCAGTCGCGTGCGATCTGGCTCGGCCGCTTCGGCCAGGGCGACATCATCGGCAACGCCTCGACCGAGCCCGACGGCGCCATTCTGGACAAGCGCTCGACCAGGCTCCACCAGGTCGATGGGCAGTGGCAGCTGAACGGCACGAAGTTCTACACCACCGGCAGCATCTTCGCCGACTGGATCGACGTCTCGGCCCGCCGCAGTGACGAGGCCCATGTCTCGGCGCTGGCCGCGCGCCACCACCCCGGCATCACAATCAGCGACGATTGGGACGGTTTCGGCCAGAAGCTGACCGGCACCGGCACCGGCGTCTTCGCCAATGTCCCGGTCGAGCCGCATGCGATCAGGACACGCGAGGAGCGCGCGCCCTATCTCACCGCGATCTACCAGGTCGTGCTGCTCGCGACGCTTGCCGGCATCGCCCGCGCCATCGTCACCGACACCGCAGCCCAGTTGCGCGCCCGGACGCGCGTCTACAGCCATGGCAACAGCGACCTCGCCAAGGACGATCCGCAATTGAAGCAGGTCGTCGGCGAGCTTGGCGCGGCCGCCTATGCCGCAGAGGCGCTGGTTCTGGCGACTGCGCCGGGCTTCGCCGCCGCGCAAGCCGCGACGGTGGGGGCCGATCGCGAAGCGGCGGTCGCTGCCGCCCAGGCGCTGGAGATCGAGGTCAACCAGGCGCAGGTCGCGATCGCCGACATCGTGCTGCGCTCCGCCTCGCGGCTGTTCGATGCGCTCGGCGCCTCGGCGGTGCGCCACGAAACCGCGCTCGACCGGCACTGGCGCAATGCCCGCACCATTCTCTCGCACAACCCCCTCGTCTACCGCGCCCGCATCGTCGGCGACTATCTCGTCAACGGAAAGCTGCCCGACCGCGTCTGGAGCGTCGGCATCGCCGAGCGCCCCATCAAGGAAGCCGCCGAATGAGCCAGGCCCGCAAGCAGATCCGGCTTAACGCGTTCGACATGAACTGCGTCGGGCATATTTCGCATGGCATGTGGACGCATCCACGCGACCGCTCGGCCCATTACACCGACATCGCCTATTGGCAGCATCTGGCGCGCACGCTGGAGCGTGGCCTGTTCGACGGGCTCTTCATCGCCGACATCATCGGCCTCTACGACGTCTATAAGGGCGGGCCGGAGACGGCGCTGATCACCGGGGCGCAGACGCCGCTGAACGACCCGATCCTGCTCGCCCCGATCATGGCAGCGGTGACGGAGCATCTCGGCTTCGGCATCACCGTCAACCTGACCTATGAACAGCCCTATCTGTTCGCGCGACGCTTCTCGACGCTCGACCACCTGACCAAGGGCCGGATTGGCTGGAACATCGTCACCGGCTATCTCGACAGCGCCGCGCGCGGCCTCGGCCAGGACAAGCTCCAGAACCATGACGGGCGCTACGACGTCGCCGACGAGTTCATGGAGGTGGTCTACAAGCTCTGGGAAGGAAGCTGGGAGGATGACGCGGTGCTGCGCGACCGCGAGCGCCGGATCTTCACCGATCCCTCCAAGGTCCACCGCATCAGCCATCGCGGCCCGCATTATCAGGTCGACGGCATCCATCTCAGCGAGCCCTCGCCGCAGCGCACGCCCCTGCTCTACCAGGCGGGCTCCTCCGATCGCGGCCGGCGCTTCGCCGGCGAGCATGCCGAATGCGTCTTCGTCAACGGCCCGAGCCGGGCGATCACGCGCTCCGTGGTCGAGGACATCCGCCGCAAGGCAGTGGCGGCTGGGCGCAGGCCCGACGACGTCAAGGCCTTCGTCGGCGTGACCGTGATCGTCGCCCCGACCGAGGCCGAGGCGCAGGACCTCTTCGCCGAATATCGCGAGCACGCCAGCGCGGACGGTGGCCTCGCCCATTTCTCGGCCTCGGTCGGGCTGGATTTCGCGGCTTACGACCCCGACGAGCCGATCAGCTTCGTCAAGAACGACGCCAACAACTCCGCGCTGGAAGCGATCACCAAGCGCAGCCCAGACAAGGTCTGGACGGTGCGCGCATTGCGCGAGCAGATGAAGCTCGGCAGCCGCAACCAGCCGATCGTCGGTAGCCCGTCCCAGGTCGCCGACCAGCTCGCCGCCTGGGTCGAGGAGGCCGATGTCGACGGCTTCAACCTGACCCGCACGGTCACGCCCGAAAGCGTCGAGGCCTTCGTCGACCTCGTGGTCCCGGAGCTGCAAGATCGAGGGCTCTACAAGACAGCCTATGAGGAGGGGCCGCTGCGGCAGAAGCTGTTTGGGGCGCCGCGCCTGCCCGACCGTCACCGCGCGGCCCAATTCCGCCGGAGCTGGCCCGCCGCCGCAGAGTGAGGGCTGCCTAGATTCTCGGCAGTTCTTCCCCCTGCCGCCGCGATCGGAACAGGCTTCTCCCAGGCACGCCTTCGGCGCGCCCAGTGTCCCACCAACCCATCGGAATTTGCCAACACGTTTCGTTGACCCGCCACGCCCCGCCCCCGATGATCGGAGGACATAGGGAACAACCGCCATGACAGTCCTCATCGTGCCCGGCCTCTACAATTCGGAGCCGGCACACTGGCAAAGCCGCTGGGAAACCGAGCTCGACCATGTCGAGCGTGTCGAGCAGCGCGATTGGGACGCGCCCGATCTCGACGAATGGATCGCGGCGCTTCGCGGCCATGTCGCGCGGCGCCCGGGCGCGATCCTCGTCGGCCACAGCCTCGGCGCGACGCTGATCGCCCATCTCGCCGCGCGCCATCCGGAACTGGCGATCGGCGGCGCGCTTCTGGTCGCCCCCGCCGATCCGGAACTGCGGATCTCACGCATTCGCGGCATCGCCTCGTTCGGGCCGCTGCCCGACGAGCCCTTCAGCTTCCCGGCCATCGTCGTCGCCAGCCGGACCGACCCCTATATGGCGCAGGACCGCGCCCATGTGATCGCCAATATGTGGGAGGCCGCCTTCGTCGATGCCGGCGACGCAGGCCATATCAACGTCGCCAGCGGCCATGGCGGCTGGCCCGAGGGCCTGCGGCTCCTCGACCAGTTGCTGGTGCGCCGGCGCGCCTTGCAGGCGACGAGCGCCCTCAACACGACGCTGGCCTCGCGAAGCCATTAGGCTGGGTGGCTGGCCACAGAACCATCATAGGGCGTCATTCTCGGGCTTGGCCCGAGAATCTGATGACCAGAGCGCGCTGGTTTACGAGATGGTCGGGTCAAGCCCGACCATGACGCGCTTCGGATCCCGGGACGACCTTCGGTCGCCCAGGATGACGCAGTGGTTCCGAGCACAGCTGACGCGCCCTAATAGCCGCGCTGTCGATCGATCAGGCCGATCGGATCCTTGCCGGCTCGCAGTAAATCGAGATTCCTCAGGATGACCTCCACTGAGGTGCCCGGCTGCGCCGAGCTCGCGATATGCGGCGTCAGCAGGATGCGCGGATGCGTCCACATCGGGTGATCGGGCGGCAGCGGCTCGGGGTCGGTGACGTCGAGCACCGCGCCGGAAATCTGCCCGCTATCCAGGGCCGCCAGCAAGGCGTCCTGATCGAGATGCCCGCCGCGCCCGACATTCACGAGCATGGCGCCGCGCGGCAGCTTGGCGAAGAGCTCGCTATTCAGGATGCCCTGGGTCTCCGCCGTCAATGGCAGGAGGCAGACCAGGATATCGCTGCGACCGAGGAAAGCATCGAACTCACCCTCCCCGGAAAAGGTCTCGATGCCTTCGATCTCATGCCGCGACCGGCTCCAGCCGGCGACCTTGAAGCCGGCATAAGCCAGTTTCTTGCACGCCAGACTGCCGAGCTGGCCAAGCCCGAGTACGCCTACGCGCCTTGTCCCCGCCGTCGCCGATGACAGCGGGTTCCAGAGCCCGCGCTGCTGCTGGTCCATATGGGTCAGGACATCGCAATGCAGGGACAGCACCGCCGTCGTGACGAACTCGGACATGATCTGCGGCACGCTCGGGTCGAGCATCCTGACGACCTTGACGTTTGGCGGCACCAGATCGAGGTTCAACTGGTCGACGCCGGCGCCGACCGAGAACAGCACTTCGAGATTGGGGTAGCCGGTCGCGATGTCGTCGGGCGGCAGCCAGACCGCCATGTATTTGACCAGCGCGGGATCGCCGACATCCGGCCAGATCCGGAACGGCAGATCGGGCTCGCGCTCCTCGAAGACGGCCTTCCAGTGATTGCCGCGCACAGCTTCGGACTTGTACAGAAAGATCATAGTTTTCCTCGCGCTACGGTGTGTTCCTAGCGTCCCGGAAAGGCTCTGTCTTGTATGCAATGATGGTCCGGGACCGGTCTTACGAAAAGGCCCCCCTCTCCAGCGGCAGCTTCAGCAGCGGCGCAGATCGGCCAGGCTGCGCGCGCCGAGCATGCCCATCGTCACATTGAGTTCATGGGTCAGGAGATCGAGGACGCGCTCTGCCCCATCAGCACCCCCGATCGCGACACCATAGAGCGTCGCGCGGCCGATCAGGACGCCGCTTGCGCCCAGCGCAAGGAAGCGGGCGATGTCGGCGCCACGGCGCACGCCGCTATCGGCGAGGATCTCCATACGGCCCCCGATCGCCGCGACGATGGCGGGCAGGACCTCGGTCGGACCGGGCGCGCAGTCGAGATTGCGCGCGCCATGGTTCGAGACCACGATCGCATCGACGCCATGCGAGAGCGCGGTCAACGCATCGTCGACGCGCAAGATGCCCTTGAGGATGAGCTTGCCCTTCCAGCGCTGGCGCAGCAGGCGGACATCCTCCCAGGTCACGTCGGTGGCGAGCGTCAGCTCGTCGGAGAGCGAGGTCCGGCCGAGCTTGGTGCGGAATTCCTCGGGATAATGCGCATAGGTCGGCACGCCCGTGGCGAGCAGCGAACGCAGCATCACCGAGGCCGTCCAACGCGGATGCAGCATCAGGTCGATGCCGGCGCGCGCTGAGGCCTTGAGCGGAATGCCAAAACCGTTGCGCAGATTATATTCGCGGTTGGGCCCGACGGCAGTATCGACCGTCAGCACCAGCGTTTCCGCCCCTGCCGCCCAGGCGCGGTCGATGAGCGCCAGCGTGCGCTGCCGGTTCTTCCAGACATAGAGCTGGAACCAGAGCTTTGCGCCCGATTCCGCAGCGATGCGCTCGACCGAGGTGATCGACTGGGTCGAGACACAGAAAGGGATGCCGGCGCGCGCCGCAGCCTTGGCGAGCGCGATCTCGCCATCATGCCAGACCAGCCCTGCCATGGCCGTGGGCGCGATCACCAGCGGAAGCGGCTGCGATTGGCCGAGAATTTCCGCCTCGAGTGAGCGCTGCGACACGTCGACCAGCACCGAGGGCGCGAGCCGGATCGCATCGAGCTGTCGACGGTTGCCGGAGATCGAGAGCTCGTCCTCGCTGCCGCGGTCGATATATTCGAACAAGCCGCGTGGCAGGCGGCGCTTGGCGGCCCGGCGCACGTCTTCGACATTCAGAATATGGGCGAAGGCGGGCTTGGTCATCGCGGCAATCTCAGGCCTATGCCCGCAATGCGCGCCCTGGCGACGACCAGATGCGCGAGCGCGAGATCGGCCAGGGCAAAGCCACGGAAGCAGAAAAAGGAGCGGCACCCGGCAGCCGTCGGATGCGGCGCATCAGCGAGCCCGACGAGATCGTGCTGAAAGCGGACGGTCGTCACCGGCTGGCCATCGACATCATAGGGCGCGCTCGACTGGGCGAGGCTGTCGGTCACGAGCACATCGAAGGCAGGCAGCGTTTCAGGACGCCAGCTGCGGCCGATATCGACCGCCGAGGCGAAGGCGACCGGCTTCATCCTATTGGCATCGAGGAAGGGCCGCAGCCCCGGCGCGCCGGGCACCATCGAGATCACGATGTCGCTTTGTGCGAGCAGCAGATCCGCATCATCGACCACCACCGCGGTGAGGCCACGCCGGGAGGCGGCTTCGGCGAGGCTCTCGGCCGAGGCGCGGCTACGGCTGAACAGCAGCGCGGAGGTCAGGCTCGGAAAGAGATCGAGGAACGCCGCGAGATGAGCGTGCGCCTGCAGCCCACAGCCGACGAATCCGATCGTGCGCGGCGCCGGCGGAGCGAGCCTGGATGCCGCAGCCACCGACAAGGCAGCGGTGCGGATCAGCGTGATCTCGTCACCGTCGAGCACCGCGATCGGCGCGCCACTCGCATAATCGCTGACGCAGATCAGCGCATTGATGCCCGGCACCGGACTCTTGGGTGGCACGGGCGCCATCGACACCCATTTCAGCGTGGCGATGGACTGCGCCTGGGAGGCGGCCGTCATCGCCTGAAAACCATGGCCGGGGCCGAGGCCGAGCGCGCTCTTCGGCAAGCTCTGGTTCAGCCCGGCGGCATGGTCGCGGAAGGCTTGCAATACGGCCTCGCGCGCCTCGCCGGGAGGGATGGCAAGCGCCTGGACATCGCCGCGCGAGAGATAGAGCAGCTCATTGCTCATCAGCCGAACCTCTTTGCCGAATAAGGAGACGGATCGAAAGGCGGGGCCCGCCCGTCGATCAGCGCCGCGACCAGCTTCGCCGTGGCCGGAGCCTGGATCAGCCCGGTATGGGCATGGCCGAAGGCGTGGACCACATCGCGGCATGCAGAGGCCGCTCCGATACAGGGCAGCCCGTCCGGCGTCGAGGGGCGATGGCCCATCCAGCGGTCGATCTCGGCGCGCCCGAATTGCTCGGCGAGCGCGGGGAACATAGAGCGGGCGAAGCCGAGCAGGATATCGGCGCGGCGCCAATCCGGCGGCGTCGAGACGGCCGCGAGTTCGACCTGCCCGGCGAGCCTCAGGCCCTGCGGCGTGGAGACCACGCCCATCTTGCCGTCGGACGGCATCAGCCCGGCGGCGAGCTCCACACCCGGATCTGGGATCACGACATGATAGCCGCGCTCCGAGATCAAAGGCACGGCGTCGCCGGCCTGGCGGGCGAGATCGCGCGAACCGATGCCGGCTGCGATCACGGCGCGGTCGCAGGCGACGGGACCGCAATCGGTCTCGACAGCGCTCAAGCGGCCACTGGTGATGCTGAAGCCTGTCGCGCGGGCGGTGACGCGCGTCGCTCCACGGTGCAGCGCCAATTCGGCCAGGGCCCGGCAATAGGCCCCGGGATCGGCGACCTGGCCGCCATCGTCGAGTCTTGCGCCGAAGCGATACGCTGCCCCGAGCTGCGGCAGCAGATGGCGCAGTTCATCTTCTTCGATCAGCGAGAAGCGCACGCCAAGCGCTGCGCGCATCTCCCATTCCAGGGCTTCCGCCAGGAACTCGGTGCGATCGCGATAGACGAAGATCAGCCCCTCCCTGCGGATCAGCTCCGGCACGCCGGCCTCCTGCGCCAAGGCGGCGTGGTCCGTGACCGTATCCTTGCAGAGCGGGTAGCGGGCGGCGACGCAGGCCTCGATCCGCGCCCAGCTGCGCCCGGCGAGGATGAAGCGCAGGAGCCAGCCGGCGATCCCGGGCAGATTACGCCAGCGGATCACGAAGGGGCCGGTCGGGTCGAGCAGGAAGCCCGGGATCTTGCGCCAGAGGCCGGGAACGGAGATCGGCATGATCGAGGCCGGGCTGAGCCAGGTGCCGTTGCCATAGGACGCCGCCTGCCGGCCGCCCGGCTCGTCGGGTTCGATCAGAACAACCCTGTGCCCGCAGCGCTGGACCTCCAGCGCCGTGCAGAGGCCGACGATACCGGCGCCGATAACGGCGACGGTCTGGGAGGTCTCGCGCGCCATCGCCCCCTGATCCGCTCAGCCGCGATTGTGGAAATGGCTGAGGAAGGCGCGGGTCGCGTCCTGCACCGGGTTCTCGATGACCTCGCGCGCCGGCCCCTCCTCGACGATCACGCCGTCGCGCATGAAGATGACGCGGTCGGCGACCTCGCGCGCAAAACCCATCTCATGGGTGACGATGATCATGGTCATGCCCTCGGCGGCGAGATCGCGCATCACGCCCAGGACCTCTCCGACGAGCTCGGGGTCGAGCGCCGAGGTCGCCTCGTCGAACAGCATCACCTCCGGCTCCATGGCGAGTGCGCGGGCAATCGCGACGCGCTGCTTCTGGCCGCCCGAGAGCTTGTTGGGGAAGGCATCGACCTTGTCGCTCAGGCCGACCTTGGCAAGCAGCCGGCGCGCCAGCGCCTGTGCCTCCGCCTTTGGCATGTTCTTCACCGAGAGCGGCCCCTCCATGACGTTCTGGAGGACGCTCATATGCGGGAACAGGTTGAAGTGCTGGAACACCATGCCGGTGTTGGAGCGGAAGCGGGCCTGCTCGCGCACGCCCGGGAGCTTCGAGCTGTCGCCGAAAGAGAAGCTGCTCTCGCCGATCCGGATCTTGCCGCCTTCGGGGATCACCAGCAGGTTCAGGCAGCGCAGCAGCGTCGACTTGCCCGAGCCGGAGGGGCCGATCAGCGCGACCACTGCGCCCGGCTCGACGGTGAGGTTGATGTCGCGCAGCACGGTCAGGGAGCCGAAGCTCTTGCGCAGGCCGGAGACCTCGATCTTGGGGTTCATCGTCCTGGCCTTAGTTGCTGTGCGCGAGTTGCTTTTCCGCGCGCTTGACGATCGCCGTCAGCGGCAGAAGCACGACGACATAGATAGCTGCGATCAGGGTGTAGGTCTCGAGCGCGCGATAGGTGTCCATCGCCACGATCTGGCCCTGATAGAGCAGATCCGGCACTGCCAGCACCGAGACCAGCGAGGTGTTCTTGAACTGGATGATCGACTGGTTCATCAGCGGCGGGATCATGCGCTTGATCGCCTGAGGCAGCACGATGCGGCGCATCACGCGGGCCGGCGTCATCCCGAGCGCGAGGCCCGCTTCGCTCTGGCCCGGCTCGATCGAGACGATGCCGCCGCGGATCACCTCAGCGTAGAACGATCCGCCATAGAGCGAGAGGGTCACGATCGCGGCGGGAAGCGCGTCGAGCTTAATGCCGGTCATGATCGGCAGGGCATAGTAGAACCACAGCAGCAGCACGAGCAGCGGCGTCAGCCGGAACATCTCGATATAGGCCCAGGAGAGCCAGCGCAGCACCGGCGAGCGCGAGATCTGGGCGATGCCTGCGACGAGCCCGACGGCCATGCCGAGGATGACGATCGCGATTGTCAATCCAATGGTCACCGCCGTCCCGGTCAGGAACAGCCAGCGATAGCCCCAGACGATGTCGAAATGCCACTGATACATTCTGTCCCTCCTCCGGGAGGTTATTGGCGCCGCGGCCTCAGTCAGGCAGAGACCGCGGCGCAAAGGCTCCGGGCCTGAGCCCGGAGCCGATGGTCGGAAGGCCTCAGAATGTGACGCCCGGAGGGATGTCGTCGAGCGACAGATCGACCTTGGCGAGGCTGGCTACGACCGCCTCGCGCACGATGCCGAGGCCGCGCGAATAGGTGATCCAGATCGAGACGAAATCGCGCCAGGTCTTGTCGGACTCGCGGCGGAAGCCGGCATTGGAGGTTGAGCCGAACAGAGGCTGCGGCACCACGACCTTGCCGAGCCCAGTGTCGCGCTTCACCGCACGGACGCCACCCATCCAGAAGATGCACTGGGCGTCGACACGGCCGCTGCGCAGGGCCAGCGTCGCCTCGTCGATCGACTTGAAGCGCACGATCTGCGCCTTGGGACAAAGCCGGCCGGCAACCTGGTCATGGGCGGAGCCGACATCGACCGAGATCTTGACCTTGGGGTCGTTGAGCTCGGCCCAAGTCTTGGGCTCGAAGCCCGGGCGCGCGATCACGACCAGCGCGCTGTCATAGACCGTGCCGGAGAAATCGATCGCCATGGCGCGCTTAGGCGTCGGGTTCAGGCCGAACATGATGTCGATCTTGTCGGCCTGCAGGTCGAGGATCGCATTGCCCCAGGTCGTCTCGACCAATTCGAGCTGCACGTCCATATCGGCAGCGAGCGCCGAGCCGATGTCGTAGAACTGGCCGGCCCATTTGCCCGTCGCCTGGTCCTTCATGAACCAGGGCGCGCCGGCAGCGACCGCGCCGAGGCGCAGCTTCTTGGTGGCGAGGATGCGGTCGAAGGTGTTCTGCGACGCGCTCTGGGCGCTGGCGCTGCTGGATGCCAGCGACAGCGCGGTGGCTGCCACGGCGCCGGCCCCGATCAGGCCGGCGAGATCCCTGCGTGCAATCATGTCGATTCTCCCGATAGTTGAAAACAAGCCTCGTAACCGATGAGGCAGGCACCCGCTTGCGTTGGCGGGCCTCCGTCCTGCGCCCCCCTCATCGAAGGCGACAGCGGATCGTCCCCCGGCTTCCTCACACGGCCTTCGCCGTGAGGAGGACGCCGGGGTTCATCAGATTCTGCGGGTCGAACAACGCCTTGACCCGCCCCATCAATTCGTAGCGGAGCGGATCGGCGAGACGCTCCAACTCCTCGGTGAGCTTGCGGCCGACACCGTGCTCGGCGCTGAAGGTGCCCTCGAAAACCGCGGCCGCATCATGGATCGCCCGCTCGACCTCGAGCGCGAAGGCATCCTCATCCTCCAGGCTGTTCCAGAATTCGCGCTGGAACATCAGGATGTAATGCACATTGCCGTCGCCGAGATGGCAGACGACCTGCGTCACCGCCTGCGGAAAGCGCTCGGCGGCGACCTTGTCGGCGGCAGCGATGAAGGCGGCCGCGTCCGAGGTCCGCACCGCAACGTCATGGACGATGCCGATGCCTTCCTTCTTGTTCGCCTCCGAGACGGAATGGCGGACATGCCAGAAATCGGCGGCCTGCTGTTCGGACACGGCCACGATCGCGTCGATGATGCCGCCGCTCTCCAGCGCGGCGCCCAGCACCTCTTCCAGGATCGCATTCAGCGCGGTCGTGGCGTCCTCGCTGCCGAGTTCGATGAGCAGCGACCAGGCCGGGATCTCGGCGAAGGGAATGCGCACCCGCTCCTCATGCCGGCGCACCAGCTCGAACTGCGAGGCCGAGACCAGCTCAAAAGCCTGGATGTAGGATCCGGCACGACCCTGCAGCGCCGTCAGCAGCGAAACCGCCGCCGCCGGATCAGCGACCGAAACCCAGGCATGGGCCGTGTTCGGCGTCTGGGGATGGAGCCTGAGCGCCGCCCCGGTGATGATGCCGAGCGTGCCTTCCGCGCCGATGAAGAGATGGCGCAGCATATAGCCGGTATTGTCCTTGCGCAGCCCCGCAAGGTCGGTGAGCACGCGCCCGTCGGCGAGCACGATCTCGAGCCCGGCGACGAGATCGCGCATCGGCCCGTAGCGGACAACGCCGGTCCCGCCGGCATTGGTCGAGATCAGGCCGCCGATCTGGGCGCTGCCTTCGCTGCCGAGATGCAGCGGAAACTGGCGCCCTGCCCTCACGGCCGCCTCATGCAGATCCCCGAGGACGACGCCGGCATCGACGGTGGCGATCCCCGTCGCCTGATCGAGCGCGCGGATGCGGTTGAGCCGGCGCAGCGAGAGCACGACTCCGATCTTGCCGGGCCGGTCGCTCTCCGGCACCGCGCCGAAGCACAAGCCTGTGTTGCCGCCGACGGGAAAGACGGGTTGCCCCTCAGTGGCGCAGAGCGCGACCACCGCGGAAACCTCCGCCGTCGTCGCCGGGGACACCACGCAAAGCGCCTGGCCGCGCCGACGCTGGCGCCAATCGGTGAGCCAGGGCTCCATCTCACCGGGATCGGTGATCAGGCCCTTGTCTCCGACGATGGCGCGCAACTGCTCGAGCACGACAGGGCCCTTCCAGGATCAGGCGAGGTTGACGGCTTTGGCGCCTTGCGCGGCGACCTTTAGCTTCGCCAGCGTCTCCGGGCTCGGGCCCAGCAGCGGCAGGCGCACACCGCCGACAGGCATGCCGGCAAGCTCCATATAGGTCTTCAGCGGGCCGGGATTGGTCTCGATATAGATCGCGTCGGTGACCGGATCGATCTTGTCCTGAAGCTTGAGGGCCTCCTTGAGCTTGCCCTCCCGGGCGAGCTCGAAGATCTCGATCCAGATCTTCGGATAGATCGTGGCGGAGGCGAGGACACCGCCTTTGGCACCGAGCGCGATATGGGTGGCGAAGAGCGGCTCCTCGCCGCTCAGGATCGCGATCTTGTCGCCAGCATATTTCACCGTGCGGATGAAGTCCGGCATGTCATAGGAGGAGTACTTCATGCCGATGATCGAGCGGTCCTCGGCCATGGCCTGGACCGTGTCGGCGAAGGCCGCGACCGTGGTGCGGCGCGGGATCTGGTAGAGCATCACCGGCAGGTCGAGCGCATCGCGGTAGCGGCGGAAATAGGCGCGCATGCCTTCTTGCGTGCCGGGGGCGTAGTAAGGCGTCACGGTCATCACCGCGGCGGCGCCGGCGGCGGCAAAGTCGCGCCCGGCTTCCAGCGCGTCCTCGAAGCCGGTCGAGAGCACGCCGGGGATGACCGGCTTGCCGTCAGCCGCCTCGACGCAGGCCGCGACGATGTCGCGGCGCTCGCTGCGGGAAAAGGCAGGATACTCGCCGGTGCCGCCGATCGGCACGATGCCCTGGGCACCGGCGGCGAGCTGGAAGCGAACGAGCGCCTGCAACCCTTTGATATCGACGGCCCCGTCCTGCGTCAGCGGGGTGACGATCGCGGTGTAGAGGCCGCTCAAATGATCTTGCGTGAGTGTCATCCGACTTAAATCCTTGCGCCTAGCTCTGCCGCCTTCGCATCCGGAACCGGCGCCGTGCCGGCCCCGGAAAAGTTTTGCCGGCGCGCTGTCGGAAACGCAGCCTCATCGACGATCCGGCGGCTGTCAATATGAAAATAGAAAAATGTCTTATACGACATTTTATGTCGAAAGCGGGCAGACAGCGCGCTTCCCTTGGCCTAAGCTGGCGACTATGAGGTGCTCTCACTGGTTGCACTGGATCGCGAGGGAGAAGCAGCATGCCGGAAATCTCGCTGGCTGAACGGGGCGATGCCGTTCGCGAAGCGACCGAGTATGGCGAGCGCGATTCCGCCCGGACCGGGGATGACCTCAGATCCGCGGTCGATATCGGCGCCCACCTGCTGAAGCTGCGCAAGAGCCGGGGACTGACGCTCCAGGAGGTCAGCACGCTGACCGGTGTCTCGGCATCGGCGTTCTCGAAGATCGAACGCAACGAATTGTCGCCGACGATCTCGACCATGCAGAGGATCGCGCAGGGGCTCGGCGTCGAACTCGTCACCCTGCTGACCGATCAGGACAACAGCGTTGGCGCCTTTGGCGGCCGGCGCAGCATCAGCCGCGCCGGCGCGGGCAGCCGGCATACGACCGGCACCTGCAACAATGTGCTGCTTTGCGCCGATTTGAAGAACAAGCGTGCCACCCCGATCCTGACCACGGTGACGGCGCGCTCCCCCGACGAATACCCGGCCTGGGCCAAGTCGGAAGCGGAGATCTTCGTGATGGTGCAGGAAGGCACGCTCGTCGTGCACAGCCGCCTCTACGAGCCGCTGGAACTGAACAAGGGCGACTCGGTCTATTACGACGCCACGACCGAGCACACCTGGACCTCGAAGGGCCCCACCAATGCGGTGGTGCTCTGGGTTCTCGTCGACCTCTGAAGGTGAGCGTGCGGTGCGGTTTCCTCCGCGCCCGCTCCCGGCCAGCCTCGACCGCACTGCCGCGTTTGCGCCGGCATGCGGCTGGTGCGCGCCCGCCATCCCATCGCCGCACGCGAAAAATCCTATTCGCCTGCGCGCCGCCAGTGGAAGCTGGGGGATAGGCTCTGGAGGTTTCAATGGGTTATCGGGTCGGCGTCGATATCGGCGGATCATTCACGGATTTCGCGCTGTTCGACGAGAATACGCAGAGCCTCAAGACGCTGAAGGTGTTCTCGCGGCCAGATGAGCCGGGCGCGGAGGTGCTCGAAGGCGTCAGGCTCGTCGGCGAGCGCTACGGCATCAAGCCCGGCGACATCACCTATTTCACCCATGGCACGACCGTGGGCATCAACACGGTGATCCAGCGCAAGGGGCTCAAGCTTGCCCTGTTCACCACCGAGCATTTCCGGGATGTGCTGGAGGTGGCCCGCCTCAAGATCCCGAACATGTACAACCTGCTCTCGAAGCGGCCGGAGCCGCTGATCCCGCGCGACCGCGTCTTCGGCGTCGTGGGCCGCATGAAGGCTGATGGGAGCGAGGAAACCGCGCTCGACGAGGCGAGCGTCGCCCGCGCCGTGGCCGGCGCCCGGGCGGCAGGCGCTGAGGGCATCGTCGTCTCGCTGCTGCACTCCTACCGCAATGCCGGCCATGAGCGCGCCGTCAAGGCGCTCGTCGAGCGCTTGGCACCCGAGATCCCGGTGTTCCTCTCCAGCGAAACCTGGCCGATCATCCGCGAATATGAGCGCACCATCACGGCGGCGATCGGCGCCTATGTGCAGCCGCGCGTCGCGCATTATCTCGGCTCGCTGCAGGCAGCGCTGAAGAACGCCGGCGTCACGGTCGATCCGCGCCTGACCAAGTCGAATGGCGGCGTGATGACCGCCGAGCAGGGCAAGAGCGAGTGCGTGCAGATGATCCTGTCCGGCACGGCCTCGGGCGTGATCGGCGCGGCTTATGTCGCGGAAGTCTGCGGCATCAAGCACTGCATGAGCCTCGACATCGGCGGCACCTCGGCGGATGTCGCGATCATCATCGACGGCCAGCCGCAATATGGCGTCGGCGAGCAGATCGGCGAGTTCCAGATCCACATCCCGTCCGTTTCAGTGAGCTCGATCGGCGAAGGCGGCGGCTCGATCGCCTGGGTCGATGCGCAAGGCGTGCTCAAGGTCGGGCCCGAAAGCGCCGGCTCACGACCGGGACCGGCCTGCTATGGCCGCGGCGGCACGCGCGCCACCATCACTGACGCTTTTGCCGCGCTCGGCCTCGTCGGCCTTTCGGAGATCGGCTATTCCGCCGTGACGATCGACCGCGACAAGGCCCGCGCGGTTGTCGGCGAGCTCGCCGAAAAGCTCGGCCGCAGCATCGAGGAGACGGCGGAGGCGATCATCCGCATCGCCGTCTCCGGGATGTATTCGGATGTCAGCGCGCTGGTCTCGCGTTTCGGGATCGACCCGCGCGATTTCTCCTGCCTCGCCTTCGGCGGGGCTGGCCCGATGATGGCCTGTTTCCTTGCCCGCGAGCTCAACATGCGCGAGACGGTGGTGCCGCCGACACCGGGCGTGCTCTCGGCGTTGGGCGGCCTGATCGCCGACATCAAGAGCGACTTCATCAAGACGCTCTATGCCGATCTCGCCCCGGCCACCGGCGCGACCATCCGCGACGAGTTCGAAGCCCTGAAGACGAAGGCGCTCGCCTGGCTGCATGTCGACCAGGGCTATGCCGGCGAGCACAAGCTGACCTATTCGGCCGAGATGCGCTATCGCGGCCAGTCCTTCGAGATCGACACGCCGCTCCCGCCCATAGCCGTCGCGGCTGGAGACACGAAAGCCCTCGCGGCCGCCTTCCATGCCGAGCATGAGCGCGTCTACGGCCATGCCGACCCGACGGCCGCCGTTCAGGTGATCTCGCTGCGCCTCGTGATCTCAGGCAAGACCACCAAGCCGGAGTTTCGCCGCGTTGAGGCCGTCTCCGAACCGGCAACGCCGCTCAGCCATGCCGAGGCCTGGCTCGACGGCGCCTATCGCTCGATCGCGGTGTTCAACCGCAACGACCTCAAGCCCGGCCAGCGCTTCGCCGGTCCCGCCGTCATAACCCAGGACGACTGCACCACGATCGTGCCGCCCGGCCTGACTGTGCGCGTCGATGAATACGCCAACCTTCGCATCGTTTCGGAGATCGCACCGTGAAGCTCGACAACACCACGCTGCAGGTTCTCGCCAATTATTGCGCGGCGGCCGCCGAGAGCATGGGCTGGACGCTGATGCGCACGGCCTATTCGACCTTCGTGAAGGAGACGGAGGATTTTTCCTGCCAGGTCCTGACCCGGGACGGGCTGACCGTCGCCTCGCCCAAGACTTTTGGGGCGACCTGGTACACCGGCCTGGACTATGGCGGCGTGATCTCGCTCTTCGACTATGAAGAGGGCGATATCTACGTCACCAGCGACCCCTATTCCGGCAATGTCGCGACGCATACGCCCGACCTGCACATGTGGAAGCCGGTCTTCCGCGACGGCGAGATCGTCGCCTTTGTCGGCAACCACATCCATAACACCGATGTCGGCGGCGCCGTGCCGGCGACGCTCTCGCGCACCCTGACCGAGATCCAGCAGGAGGGCCTGCGGATTCCGCCGATGCGTCTGATGCGCGGCGGCGTGCTGAACCAGGACCTGCTCGCCATCATCGCCCATAATGTGCGCCTGCCCGAGCAGAACTGGGGGGATCTCAACGCCCAGATCGCCTGCATCAATGTCGGCGAGCGCAAGATCCACGAGATCCTCGACCGTTTCGGCAAGGAGGACTTCATCACCGGGCTCGAGCAGTTGCTCGACTATGCCGAGAGCCAGGCGCGCGCCGTGATCGCGCAGATTCCCGATGGCGAGTATTTCTTCGCCGACTATGCCGACGAGGACCAGACGGGCGGCTATCCCGTGCGCGTCGCGGTGACGCTCAAGGTCCATGGCGACACGCTGACGGTCGATTTCACCGGCAGCGATCCCCAGCTTGTCTCCTCGCTCAACATGCCCACGGGCGGCAAGGAGCGCCATTCGCTGGTGACGGTCGGCACGGTCTATGCGCTCTACTGCCTGGACCCGACGATGATGCTGAATGCCGGGCTGATGCGCCCGACGCGGGCCGTCCTGCCCGAGGGCACGGTGGTGAACGCGGTCAAGCCGGCGGCTGTGGGCATGCGCAGCCTGCTCTGCAACCTGGCGCAGACGGTCACCATCGGCGCCTTCTGCCGCGCCGTGCCGGAGCGGCTGCCGGCCTCGCCGGGCAGCGCCGTCAGCATCATGAACGTCAAGACCAGCACCAAATCCGGCCAGCCGATCATGGCCTCGATCGGCCCGGTCGGCGGCGGCGCCGGCGGCAGCGCCTTCGGGGACGGGGCCGAAGGCAGCGGCGCCAACCTCTCCTTCCTGAAGAACACGCCTGTCGAGATCAGCGAGGCGGAAATCCCGATCAAGATCCGCCGCTACGGGCTGGTGCCGGATTCCGGCGGCCCCGGCCGTCGCCGTGGTGGCACCGGGCTGGAGATGGAGTTCCAGCTCGATGCACCGCAATCCCTGGTGACCGCGCGTAACCGCGACCGCTCGGTCTTCTCGGCCTGGGGACTGGTCGGCGGCCGTTCAGGCGCCGTCTCGCGCTTCATCAAGAATCCCGGCACGGCGAAGGCGGTCGACCTTGGCTCGCAGGATATCGTCCCCTGCGATCCCGGCGACATCATCCTGATCCAGGGGCCGGGCGCGGGCGGCTACGGCTCGCCGCTGGAACGCCCGGTGGCCGAGGTCCTGACCGATGTGAAGCGTGGGCTGGTCTCGGCCGAGCGGGCGCGCCTCGACTACGGTGTCGTCATCGGCCCGGACTTCGCGCTCGATGACGCCGCCACCGTCACGCTCCGCGCGCAAATGGTTGGAGAGGCCGACAGCGCGGAATTCGGCTACGGGCCAGGCCGCATCGCCTTCGAGAAGGTCTGGACGCGCGGACGCTACGCGGCGCTCACCCGCATCCTCGCTCAGGTGCCGGTGACCTGGCGCTATTTCGTCAAGCACCAGATCTTCCACGTCATCAAGAACCCGCCCGCGGAGGGCGGGCAAGGCGCAGCCGATGTCTACCGCGCCTATGAGGATGTCGTGGTGCGCTTCACGGATCTGCCGCGCGTGGCGCCCGAGGATGCGCGCGCGTGATGCCGGCAACTTGCGCCTGATGGATTTACCGGGGCGAGCCCCTCGCCCCGACCAAGCTCAGGCCACGGAGGCGCTTTCGCGCTCCGGCAGGCTGCGCGCCGAGAAATCGCAGCACTCCTGCGCGATGGCGGCCACCCGGGCTGCGAGCGGCGACAAGTCCCGGGCGCGATGCACCGCAAAATAGCGGATCGGCGGAATTGCGGGTTCCGTCCTGATCACGCGCAGAAGACCGCTCCTGATCTCGGGCGCGAAATAGCTCGCGGTCAGGAAGGTGACGCCCAGCCCCGAGGCCGCGAGCCCGGCGAGCACGTTCAGGCTGTTGCATTGGACGACACGGTTGATCTGCAGGCCGTTCGCCAGCGCCCAGTCGAGCACCAGCCGCTGCAGGCCCGAGCCCTGCGTCTGGCTCAGGATCGGATATTTTGCCATCTCGCCCAGTGGGATGCAGTCCTCGGCCGGGCCGAAGCCCGGCGCCGAGACCCATTCGAGCTGGACAGCCTGCAACGGCACCGCCGTCAGATCGGGCGTCTGCTGCGGATCGAGCCCGATCACGAGATCGAGTTCGTTCGTGGTCAATTTGCCGAACAGGTCGATGCTCGCGGCCACCTCCGGCACCGGAACGAGGTTCGGATAGTCGCGCTTCATCGCGACGACAAGCTTCGGCAGCCAGGTCAGCGCGACGAGCTCGGTGGCGCCGAAGCGGAAGGGGCCCGAGAAGCTCGCCGGGCCGCTGGCCGCTTCACGGAAGCGCAGCTCCAGCGCCAGCATCTGCGCCGCGATCGGCAGGCTCGCCTCACCGGCCCGGGTCAAGCGCAAGGCATGGCTCGCACGGTCGAACAGCGGCCCGTTGGTGACGGCTTCGAGCTCCAGGATCCGTTTCGAGATCGTGGATTGAGCGAGGTTGAGGCGCTGGGCTGCTTCGGTGAAACCGCCCAGCGTGGCAGTCCAATAGAACGCCTCGAGCTGCTTCAGGCTGGCTGGCATGGCAGGGCCTTAGAAAAAAGGGACCTCGAAATCGCGCGCGACCGCCGCTCCCCTGCTATGAAGAAAAGCGATCGCTTCCGCGAATAATATTCGCTTTCTGTCATTATTGCGACGTCACATATTGGTTGTCGTCGAAACCATTTTTCTGACGCAGGTTCAAAACCATGCCGCTGATCGGCCACCGCACCAACCCGAGCCCCCCGCCGTTCCGGCTGCCATTCTCGATGCCTTTCGCGGCGCTGCCGTCGCGGTCATTTCCGACAATATGAACCGGCTGCACGGCACCAAGAGCCTCAAGCCCTATCATCGCTCGGGCCATCTGGTCGGCACCGCGGTGACGGTGAAGACGCGGCCCGGCGACAACCAGGCCCTGCACAGGGCCTATGAATTCCTGCGCCCCGGCGATGTGCTGGTCGTCGATGGCGGCGGCGACGAGATCCAGGCGCTGGTCGGCGAGATCATGATGAGCCGCGCCAAGGCCATGGGCGTCGCCGGCTTCGTCATCGACGGCGCGATCCGCGATGTCGCGGCCTTCGTCGAGGCCGGTTTCCCCTGCTATGCCCGCAGCGTCACCCATCGCGGCCCCTACAAGACGGGGCCGGGCGAGATCAACGTGCCGGTCGCAATCGACGGCATGGTGGTGATGCCGGGCGATGTGGTGGTCGGCGATGCGGACGGTATCGTGACCTTCGACCGCACTGATGCCGAGGAATTGCTAGCGCTGGTGCGCAAGCAGGAGGCGCGCGAAGCCGGCGCGCTCACCGACATCGCCGAGGGTCGCCTCGACAAGCCCTATACCGGGATCATCGAAAAGGCCGCGTCATGACCGTCTCCGCCATCCCGCTCTCGGCGCGCGTCCAGCGCATCAAGCCTTCGCCCAGCATGGTCGCGCGGATGCGCGCCCAGGAGTTGCGGGCGCAGGGCCGCGACATCATCGATCTCACCACCGGCGAACCCGATTTCGACACGCCCCTCCACATCCAGCAGGCGGCGATCGCCGCGATGGCGGCCGGAGAGACCCGCTATGCGCCGGTCAACGGCACGCTGCGTCTGCGCAAGGCGATCGCCGCGAAGTTCGAGCGCGAGAACGGCGTCAGCTACCCGCTCGACCAGATCGTCGTCGGCAGCGGCGCCAAGCAGATCATTTTCAACGCGCTCGCAGCGACACTGGGCGAAGGCGACGAGGTCATCGTGCCCGCGCCCTATTGGGTGTCCTATCCCGACATGGTGCTGGCCTGCGACGGCACGCCGGTGATCGTGGCCTGCGGCGAAAACTCCGGCTTCAAGCTGACGCCGGAGGCGCTTGAGGCCGCGATCACGCCGAAGACGCGCTGGCTCCTGCTGAACACGCCCTCGAACCCGACAGGCGCCTTCTATTCGGCCGCCGAGATGACGGCGCTGACCGAGGTGCTGCTGCGCCATCCGCATATGGCGCTGATGACCGACGACATCTACGAGGATATCCGCTTCGATGGCGGCGAGCCGGTCTGCCCCGTGGCGATCGCGCCGGGGCTGCGCGAGCGCACGCTCCTGGTCAACGGCGTCTCCAAGACCTACGCCATGACCGGCTTCCGCATCGGCTATGGCGCCGGCCCGAAAGCGCTGGTGACGGCGATGAACGTCATCCAATCGCAGACCACCTCGGCGGCGGCGGCCCCGAGCATGGCAGCGGCCGCAGCCGCGCTCGAGGGCGACCAAAGCTTCGTCGGTGAAGCCCGCCTCGCCTATCGGGCCCGCCGCGACCGGGCGGTCGAATTGCTCAACGCGATCGACGGCATCACCTGCCTCACGCCCGACGGCGCCTTCTATGTCTACCCGTCCTGCGCCGGATTGATCGGCAGGAAGACGGCTGAGGGCCATGAACTGAAGAGCGATCTCGATGTCGCGCTCTATTTCCTGGAAGAGGCCGGCGTCGCCATGCTCGACGGTTCGGCCTATGGGCTATCGCCTTATCTGCGCCTGTCGATCGCCACATCTCTCGACGCGATCGAGGAGGCCTGCGCGCGGATGAAGCGCGCCAGCGACGCATTGCAACGATCATAAAAACAGGGGACTAGACCATGAAGCTGCTTTCGATCCCGGGCGTTGCCGCCCTTGCCACCCTTGCCGCCCTTCTCGCCGGCACCGCTACGACCGCGGCCAAGGCCGACCAGCTCGCCGACATCAAGGCGCGCGGAAAGCTGATCTGCGGCACGCTCGGTACGGCCGAACCCTTCTCCTTCCAGCACCCGCAGACGCGCCAAATCGTCGGCTACGATGTCGATATCTGCCAGAAGGTCGCGGATTCGCTCGGCGTGACGCTCGAACTGAAGCCGATCGCGGTGGAGGCCCGCATTCCCGAGCTGACGCAGGGCCGCGTCGATATTCTCGCCGCCAATCTCGGCTATACGCCTGAGCGCGCCCAGCAGATCGACTTCTCCTATTCCTATTTCGTCAGCCAGCAGAAGCTGATGGTCACCAAGGAATCGGGCATCACCACGCTCGACAAGCTCGCCGGCAAGAAGGTCACGGCGCTGAAGGGCTCCTCCTCCGAGCAGGGCGTGCGCCGCCTGATCCCGACGGCGGAGACGGTCACCTTCCAGGACACCTCCTCGGCCTATCTCGCGCTGATCCAGGACAAGGTCGATGCCTTCTGCGCCTCCGAATTGATCCTGGTGAAGCTGCGCCAGCAGAGCCAGGCCAAGACGCCGATGGTGGTGATCGAGAAGTCGCTCTTCGTCGAGCCCTGGGGTCTGGGCCTGCGCCGCGGCGAAACCGCCTTCAAGGACCAGGTCAACGGCGTCCTGACGAAGCTCGCCAGCTCCGGCGAGATCGACACGGTCTTCTCGAAATGGCTGGGCGCCGGCACCGCCTTCGACATCAAACGCGATTTCCCGGTCGAAGAGATCAAGGGCTGAGGGCCTGAGAGACTGTTCGGAAACTCCCTGAGCCTTCATCCTGAGGAGCGGGCGTAAGCCCGCGTCTCGAAGGATGCTCCAGGAGCCTTCCGGAACCATCTGGAGCATCCTTCGAGACGCCGCTTACGCGGCTCCTCAGGATGAGGGCTCTAATTTCCAAACGGGCTCTAAGCTCGACGGCCGGGGGGCGGCGCGCGATGGGATATGTCTTCGACCTGCGTGGCGTGCTCAGCGGCCAGTATCTCGACTGGTTCGTGATCGGCGTCGCCACCACGCTCGCCCTGACCTGCGTCGCCTGGTGCCTTGCCATGGCTATGGGGATCATCCTGACCCTGATCAGGATGATCCCGCTGCCGCCGCTCGGCTGGTTCGTCGCGCTCTATGTCGAGTATCACCGCAACGTGCCTCTCCTGGTGCAGATCCTCATCTGGTATTTCGGCGTCCCCTCGCTGCTGCCGCGCCCGGCTCGGCAATGGATCAACGCCCATCACGGCGAGTTCCTGCTGGCGGCGATCGCACTCGGCCTCGCCTCGGCTGCCTATATCGCCGAGGATATTCGCAGCGGCATCCGCTCGATCCCCAAGGCGCAATATGAGGCGGCGCGCTCGATCGGCTTCGGCTATCTCGGCGCCATGGGCTATGTCGTGCTGCCGCAGGCGATGCGGATCGCGATCCCGCCCCTGATCAACCAGACCCTGCTGCTGTTCAAGAACACCAGCCTCGCCATGGCGATCGGCGTCGGCGAACTGACCTACCGCACGCGTGAGGTCGAGAGCTACACCTTCAAGACTTTTGAGGCCTTCGCGGTCGCCACCGTGATCTATCTCCTGATCTCCTTCGGCATCATGGCGCTGGGATCCTATTCGGATCGCCGCCTCAAGCTCGAGACGCGCTGATGCTGGAGATCCTTGAGAACAACTGGCTGCTCTTCCTCGTCGGCCAATACCCGCATGGGCCAATCGGCGGCCTGACCATGACGCTGTTCATGGCGGCAACCGCGCTTGCCCTGTGCTTTCCCTTCGCCATCGCGCTGGCGCTGGCCCGGCTCAGCCCCTATCGCTGGCTGCGCCTGCCGGCCACCGCGATCGTGCACGCGGTGCGCGGCCTGCCGCTGATCATGTTCATCTTCTGGACCTATTTCGTCTCGCCGCTGGTGATCGGGCGCGCGGTCGGCGGGGTCGAGACGCTCATCATCGCGCTGGTGGTCTATGAGGCGGCCTATCTCTCGGAGATCATCCGCGCCGGCATCGAGGGCCTGCCTGCGGGACAGGTCGAGGCCGCCAAATCGCTCGGCCTGCGCTATTGGCCGACCACCTTCAAGGTCGTGCTGCCGCAGGCGCTGCACAACATGCTGCCGAGCATGGTCAGCCAGTTCGTCTCGACCATCAAGGAAACTTCGCTCGGCTACGTCATCAGCGCCCATGAGGTGACCTTCGCCGCGAGCCAGGTGAACAATGTGCTGCTGACCCAGCCCTTCGAGGTCTACGGCATCCTGGCCCTGACCTATTTCGTGCTGTGCTTCGCCTTGACCTCGCTCGCCCGCTTCATCGAGCGGCGCACCTCGTCTGGGCGCGGCGGGGCGCCCGGCGTCATCGTCGCGGCATGAGGCAAACCATGATCCGGTTCGAGAATGTCGATAAATGGTTCGGGCCGATGCAGGCGCTCACTGGTGTCTCCGGCGAGGTCGGCCGCGGCGAGGTCAAGGTGCTGGTCGGCCCCTCCGGCTCCGGCAAATCGACCCTGATCCGCACGGTGACGCGGCTGGAAACGATCCAGGGCGGCCGCGTCCTGGTCGACGGCACCGACATCGCCTCCCGCGGCGTCGACATCAATCGCTTGCGCCAGCGCGTCGGCTTCGTCTTCCAGGCCTACAACCTGTTCCCGCATCTCTCCGCGATCGGCAACATCACGCTAGGCCTGACCAAATTGCGCGGGATGGGCAAGGCGGAAGCGCGCGAACGGGGCCTGGCCGAACTCGCCCGCGTCGGCCTGGCCGAGAAGGCCGAGGAGATGCCGGGCCGGCTGTCGGGCGGCCAGCGCCAGCGCGTCGCCATCGCCCGCTCGCTCGCCATGGATCCGCGGGTCATGCTGTTCGACGAGCCGACCTCGGCGCTCGATCCGGAAATGGTCGGCGAAGTCCTCGCCGCCATGAAGCAGCTCGCCGCCAGCGGCATGACCATGATCTGCGTCACCCACGAGATGGGTTTTGCCCGCGAGGTCGCCGACGAGATCTGGTTCATGGAGCGCGGCGCGGTGCTCGAGCGCGGCAAGCCGGCCGAACTCACCGGCACATCGGCGCATTCCCGCCTCCAGGCCTTTCTCGCCTCCACCAGCCATGGCGGCAGCGCGGCGTGACGACGACCGATTGCGGCTGGATGGACTGGCGATCCTTCAGCTGCGGCAACGGAATGTTGAAGACAGGATTGGCGTGGGGTTAGGATCGGTCTCTTGATGCCATAGACAAAAAAGGGGGAAGTGCCGTGCAGCGCCTGACCGCCAAGGATTTTCCGCAAGAGCTGCTTGAGCTCTACGATTTTTATGCTCACGGAAAAATTACCAAGCGCGAATTCTTAGATCGCGCCGGCAAATTCACCGTGGGCAGCATGACGGCCGCCTCAATTCTGGCCTCGATGAGCCCCGACTACGCGCTTGCGCAACAAATCTCGTTCACCGATCCCGATATCGTCGCTAGCTATATCACTTACCCCTCTCCGAAGGGGCATGGCGATGTGCGAGGCTACTGGGTGGCCCCGACGAAAGCCACCAGCCGCGTCCCCGCGGTGGTGGTCGTGCACGAGAACCGTGGCTTGAACCCTTATATCGAGGATGTCGCCCGCCGGGTCGCAAAGGCCGGCTTCATTGCCCTTGCTCCGGACGGGTTGAGCTCCGTCGGCGGCTATCCCGGCAATGACGACAAGGGCCGCCAGCTGCAGCAGCAGGTCAGTCCGGAGAAGCTGATGAACGACTTCTTCGCAGCCATCGAATTCCTGGTGAAGAGCGATCAAACCACCGGTAAGGTCGGCATCACGGGCTTCTGCTATGGTGGTGGCGTGGCCAATGCGGCCGCCGTCGCTTATCCGGAGCTTGGCGCCGCTGTGCCGTTCTATGGTCGCCAGCCCCGCGCCGAGGATGTGGCACGCATCAAGGCACCTCTCCTGATCCATTATGGTGAGTTGGACACCGGCATCAATGCGGGCTGGCCAGCCTATGAAACGGCACTGAAGGCGGGCGGCAAGACCTATGAAGCGTACATCTATCCCGGCGCCAATCACGGCTTCCACAACGACTCGACCCCGCGCTATGACGAGACGAACGCCAAGTTGGCCTGGGACCGGACGATAGGCTGGTTCAAGCGCTACCTTATCTGAGCGGGAGGCCGGCTCCATCTCGCATGAGCCCTTCGACAGCAGCTGCCCGGCACGGAAATCATGAGCGCCTGAGGTAAGACGGCGAGATCTGGTTCATGGAAAAGCTGCTAGCGTCCCGCTCTTGGAGCGCCGATATCCAGATACGCCGGTGATCGACGGCTCCAAGATTGACTGCCCAAGAGTAAAACATGACCACGCCGGACATCACCCGCATCCCCAACAAGACGCTTCCCAGCAAGTCGGCCGTAGCGGTCTACCATCTACCGGGCGGAGGCGGCTTCCTCTGGGCGGTCGCGACCTCGCCTGACCGCAGGCAGGACATCAAGGCGCAAACGCTGGGCACGCAGGGCGTCCTCGAGATCTATCTCAGGGATGCCGGCCTCGACCGCACGCGCATCGTCAAGGCGGAGATCGTGGTGACCGATCACGACAACAAGCCGGCCTTCGACGAAGCCTGGTCGAGCTGGATGCCAGCCGGTTCCGGGCCCGTGCGCTCCTTCGTGCAGTCGGTGATGCCCGAAGGCGACCTGATCGAGATCATCATCACCGCCGCCCTGCTCCCGCCCACCGCGGAGCAGCAGGCAGGATGAGATGAGGACGACGGTTCTTGTCGATCAGGACTCGTCGAGCTGGATTGCCGATCAGGCGGCGCGACCTGGTGCCTGTTCAGACGGCGTGCCGTCCTTGATGGCGCCTTTGATCTGGTCCCGCAGTTCAGGCGTGTCCTGATGCCCGTGCACGGCGACGGCGTGCTGCACAGCCACCTCCAGGAGTTCGCCCTCGGTATCGGCGGTAATCGCGACCGAGCACTTCATCTCGCTCGGGAATTCGCGGCAGTCGATGAACTTGCGTCCCACGGCATCCTCCTCAATTGGAAGATATCAAGCCCCCTTCCATCACATCGAATGGAAGCGGCTTGATTCACGCTACGCTTACGCAGCGGAATTGACAATTGATGACAACAACAGGTGCTGCTCAGTTCGCCGCAGATCAAGCGCAACTGCTAGTTGCGTAAGCATTCGCTTCAGGCGCAGCCAAGGCATTCTTGCACCGTGAGCACGCGGCGCTAGCCGTTGCGGAGTTCGTCTCGCTATATCCGGACATCGAAACTGTTCATGACAGATCGTGTCGTCCCGCCGATAGGCGTCAAACCCGAAAACGCGCGACAAGCCTGGGCCGCGTGGATCACAAGGCGGGCGACCAGCCCAGGTTTGGGGCGACCGTTTCCGCGAAGTCGGCCAGGAGCCGCGTGTTCTCGGCCAGGCTGAAGGCGGGTGGCAGGAAGAGCACGATCTCGTCCGCCGCGGCGAGGCCGGGATCGTTGCGCACGGCCTCGGTTACCTGGTCGCGGGTGCCCTGGAAGACCGGAGAAATCTGGACACCGGGCGGCTGGTTCGCAGGCGCGGCCGGCTTGAGGGCGCCCTTGGGACGAGACGCGCCGATGCCTTGGGTTCGACGCTCGAGGTCGTAGGCGGCATATCTCTCCCGGAGTTCGGCGGTGGTGCCGACCAGGATCGAGGCGGCGACAGCGACCGGCGGCGGCGGGGTGCCCCATCTCTCGCGCCAGGCCGTCCGGTAGGCATTGATGCTGCGGGCCTGATACGCTCCGAAGGCCTCGCCCTCGGCGTGATCGTGCTGCACGGTCCCGCAGATGAGCCCGATTCCGAGCTCGGCAGCCTGCAGCGCGGAACCCAGGCTGGCCGAACCCTGCCGGATCCGGGACCGCAGGGTCGGGCTGTGCGGCGTGACGCGCAGCTCGGTGCCCTCCGGGGCGCCCTGCCCCGGCCCGGCGACGGTGTGGAGAACCTCACCCGAGATCGCCGCCAGGAAGCGCGCCTGACGGCGCTTGGCCTCCGTCCGGGCATCGGTGTCCGCCGCGCCGAAGACAGCGTCGAAGGCGGCATTGGCGCCGGTCGAGATGGCGAGCTCCAGCCGACCGCCGATCAGCAGGTCGGTCGTGCCGGCAGCCTCGGCGAGCAGGATCGGATCCTGGTAGCGCATCGGGATCACCGCGGAGCCCAGCGTGATGTGTCTCGTGTGCTGACCGGCCGCGGCGAAGAACGGCAGCGGAGAGGACAGGTAGTGGTCGAAATGTCGCTGATACGCCCAGCCCGATTGATAGCCGAGCCGCTCGGCCGCCTTGAACAACTCGATCCCTTCGATCAGCCCCTGCGCCGGCCCGGCGTCATCGTTGAACGACACCCGAGTGTTGAAGCCGAGCCGCTGTTTCCGGCGGAATGGCGCGGGCGGCTCGCTGGCGAGTGCGGTCATGGTCATGCCGCCCTTTCCTCGGGGACGATCGACCGGGCGCGCAGGCTCGGCGCGGCGCCGATGCCAGATGGGATCGAGTCCAGGAGCGACACGGTATAGGGGTGCTGCGGGTTGTCGAAGATGTCGCTGACGGTCCCATGTTCGACGATGCGCCCGCGGTGCATCACCGAGACGGTGTGGGCGACTTGGCGCACCAGTGCGAGATCGTGGGAGACGAAGACATAGGTCAGGCCCAGGCCGGCCTGCAGCGAGAGCAGCACCTCGACGATATCGGCCTGGACGCTGACGTCGAGCGCGGAAGTCGGCTCGTCGAGCACGATCACGTCCGGTTTGAGGACCAACGACCGGGCAATGGCGACGCGCTGCCTTTGCCCACCCGACAGGGCGTCCGGCTTGCGCGACAGGAGATGCTCGCCCAGTCCGACGCTGGCCAATGCCTCGCGGACCCGCTCCGTCCGCTCCTGGCGGGTTCCGATCCCGAAACGGTCGAGCGGCTCGCGTATCAGCGCCTCGACTTTCCAGGTCGGGTCGAGCGAGCTGAACGGGTTCTGGTAGACGAGCTGCAGGTGGCGGCGCATCGCGCGCAGCGCTTCATGCGAGCGGCCGCTGACCCGTTCGCCGGCGACCGAAATGCCGCCACTATCCGGCTCCTCCAGCCCCAGAAGCAGCCGGATCGTCGTGGTCTTGCCCGAGCCCGACTCGCCGACGAGCGCGTGGGAGGTGCCAGGCGCCACTGCGAAAGACACGCCATCGACGGCCGTGAGCACTTGACCATCAACCGTGAAGGTCTTGGTAACGTCGCTGACCTCGATCTTCGGCGCCTCCGCGGCGCTGGCCGCACCGCGACGGAAACCGATATCGCGTAGCTCGGCGTATCGATCCGGGTTGAGGGCCGGAACATCGGCGCGCAGCTTCCTCGCATAGGCCGAGGCGGGCGAAGAAAACACGGCCGCGGTGTTGCCGGCCTCCTGAACGAGCCCGTCCTTGAGCACCACCAGCGAGTTCGCCCGCTCCGCCGCGATCGCCAGGTCGTGGGTGATGAGGAGCAGGCTGATGTCGAGCTCTTGCTGCAGCCGCGAGAGCAGGTCGAGGATCCGCTTCTGGATGGTGACGTCGAGCGCCGATGTCGGCTCGTCGGCGACGAGCAGCAATGGGCGAGGCAGGACCGCCAGGCCGATCAGGACGCGTTGAAGCATGCCGCCGGACAGCTGGTGCGGATAGGAGTCGTAAACACGCTGCGGGTTGTCCAGCCCGACCTGGGCCAGCGTATCCAAGATGATCCCCTTGCGGACCGACGCGTTCGGCTCATCCAGAAGCGCAGCCGCCTCCTGGGCCTGGGCGCCGATCGTTCGGACCGGATTGAGCGCACTGGCGGGGTCCTGGGGAACGAATCCGGCGGCTCGGCCTCGCAGCGGCCGGAACCGACGCTCGGACAATGCCAGCACATCATGTCCGTCGAACCGGACGCTGCCGGCGGCGTGTCCTCCCTCGGGAAGGAGCCGCAGCACGGCGCGTGCGATGGTCGATTTGCCCGATCCGGACTCCCCGATGAGGGCGAGACTCTCGCCGCGCCCCAGCTCGAACCCGACATTCGTGACCACCTGGTGCGATCGATAGGATACCGACAGACCAGAGACCTGGAGCAATGGGGCCGGTCGCAGCGGCCTCGGTTCGGGGGTTTCGGCGCGAATGACGGAGCCGGTCAGTCGGTCTTGCGGAGCCATCGGCTGATCCTGTTCACGGAGAGGACGGTCGCGATCGTGACGAAGGCGGGCGCGTACACCAGCCACGGCCATTTGAGGTAATCCTTGCCGATCGAGATCAGCAGGCCCCAATCCGAGGCCGGCGGCGGGTCGCCGTAGCCGAGGAAGGCAAGGCTGGCGATCACCAGGATCGACAGGCCGAACTGCAGCACCGCGAGCGACAGCACCGAGCGCGAGGCGTTCGGCAGCACGTGCCGCAGCACGATGTGCCAACGCGAGCCGCCCGAGAGGAACGACGCCTCGACGAAGGTCGCCTGCCGGGTCTTGATCACCTCCGCGCGCATGACACGGGCGAAAACGGCCACCGCCGAGACGCCGGTCGCGATGGCCGCGTTAGTGGTGTCGAAGCCGATCGCGGTGACGACGATGACGGCAAGCAGAAAGTGGGGGATCGCCAGCAGCACGTCGACAAAGCGGGCGAGCACGATATCGACCCAGCCGCCGAGGAAGCCGGCCAGCAGTCCGATGAGACCGCCGGCGACGACCCCTATGACGACGGCGATGAGCGCGCTCGTGACCGAGGACGCCGCTCCGTAGACGACCCGGGTGTAGAGGTCGCGCCCCAGTTGATCGGTACCGAACCAGTGCCTGGCGCTCGGGCCCAGCAGCTTCTCGGCGGGAACACCGATGGTCGGGTCATGGCTCGTGAACAGGTTTGGCACGAGCGACCAGGCGATCACGAGCGCGATGACCACGAAGGCGAGCGCCACGGTGGGTGGCATCCGCAACGCCGCCAGCCGGTTGACGGTTCCCAGACGTGAGGCGGAGACGGTGGAGGCGATCGTCATGATGCCACCGCTTGGGAAACGCCGGAGCCTTCATCGGCGCTGGTCGGGCGGAATTTGGACGCGCCGAGGAGTTTCACGCGGGGATCGAGCAGCGGATAGACAAGATCGGCGGCGAGGTTGATCAGCACGAACACCACCGCAGTGAGCGAAACGATCGCCTGGAGGACGGGAAGATCTTGGGTGCTCACCGATCGCTGCACGAGACTGCCGACGCCCGTGCGTCCGAAGACCGTTTCGGTGATCAGAGAGCCGCCGAGGAGCTCCCCCACTGTGAGCGCGAGGACGGTGACGACCGGCAGCGAGGACGGCTTGAGCAGGTGCTTGGTGAAGAGCCGCATCTGTCCGAGGCCGCGGCCGCGTGCGACGGCCGCGTATTCCTGTCTCGACTCGTTGTCCAGGTTGGCGATCAGCACCTCCGCGATCTGCGCGGAGACCGGGATGCCGAGCGCGATCCCCGCGAAAACGGTGGCCCACAGGCTATTGGGCTCGAGCACTCGGAAAAGGCCGAGCTGGAAGCCGAAGGCATGAATTAGCACCAGCCCGATCACGAAGTTGGGCACCGATAGCGACAATGACGGCAGCCCCCGAAGCAAGCCTTGGCCGAACCGCTTGGGAACGAACTGCGTGCCGTAGGCGATCACCATCGCAAGCAGTAAAGCAACGACGAGGCCCGTTCCGGCCAGGACCAGGGTCGAAGGGAGCACCTCGGCGATGAGCGTCGTCACCGGCCGGCTGGACCTCATCGATAGGCCCAGATCCCCGACCACGAAATGCGACAGCGAGGTCCACAGCTGGATGATGATCGGCTTGTCCAGCCCCTGGGCTGCGATGATCTCCTGGATCTCGCTCTCGCTGAACCCGTTCTGGGGATCGCGCAGGACGCTGGTGATCGGGTCGCCCGGGAGGATGCTGACGACGACGAAGGTGAAGACGTAAGCCAGCAGGATCACGACGACGGCTTGGATGAGGCGCTTTGCGGCATAGGACAGATATGGGTTGCCCCGGGCGGCCGGCGTCCTCGCTATACTTGGTTGCACTGCGGCCTACTTTCGCTTCGTGGCCGTGTAGTAGCTGGCATAGGCGATGCCGTTATAGATCTCGCCCTTCAGCTTGGGGGACTGCACGTAGATGCGCTGGACGATCTGCGTCTTGGGGATGAAGTAGCCCTGCTCCAGGACGTATCTCTGCAATTCGTTGAGCAGCGGGTCGCGGATCTCGGTCGAGCCGGCGCTGGCGATCTTGTCGCGCAGTTCGTTCAGCGTCTTGTCGCTCTCTCCGAGCGCGAACCAGTTCTCACCGTTATTGGCATCCGTGAGGATGCTGGCCACCGTGCCCGCGTCGATGAAGCTGCGCGTCACCTCGTATCCCGGGACGCCCGGGCCGCCGAACCTGACCTTTTCTCCATACGTCACGACGTCGTAAGCGCGGATGAAAACCTTCCAGCCGATCTTGGCGAGTTGCTGGGCGATCAGCTCGTCGACCGATTTCGACGTCGCGAGGTAAGGATTGGAATGCAGCGTCAGCGAAAGCTGCTTGCCGTCCTTCCTGCGGACGCCGTCCGAGCCTCTGACCCAACCCGCCTCGTCGAGGAGCTTTTCGGCCTTCCTGGGATCGTAAGCCAGCAGCTTGCTGTGGTCGGTCGCTCCGGGGACGTTGCTCTGGACGAAGGACGTCGCCAGCTTCCAATCGGGCGTGTAGACGGTATCGATGATTTCCTGGCGGTTGATGCCCGCCTGGAGGGCCTGGCGTACCTTGACGTCGTTATAGGGCTCCAGCTTGGTGTTGATTGCCAAGCCGTTGACGAAACCGAGATAGCGTGGCGTCGCGACGGGGAATCCCGCGTTCTTGAGAGACTGGAGCTCCTGCGGCGAGGCGTTGTAGGCGACATCCGCCTGGCCGGACTGGACCGCGGCGACCCGCAGGGACGGCTCGGAAACCAGTTTGTAGGTGATCGTGTCGAGGAATGCCGGCCCGGTATGGCCGACCGCCGGCGGCCCCCAATTATAGTCCTTCCGCTTGACCAGCTTGACGAAGTCGCCCTCCTTCCAGGACTGGACAAGATACGGGCCGCTGCCCGACGTCTTGCCAAGGTCGGCTTGCTCGGCGGCCGGCCTGGCGATTGTCTTCGGCGATACGAGGATCGAGCCGTGGTAGCCAAGCGTCGGGATGAAGCCGAGGGTCGGCGCCTTGAAGGAGACCTTCACCGTCGTGGCATCGACCGCAGCCGAGCGCTCATAGGTCTTCGGGAAGAGACCGATCGGGTTGATGCCGTCCTGCCGGCGGCCGGCATACCAGATGTCGAGGTTGGCGACGACGGCCGACGCGTCGAGCGGAGTGCCGTCGGAGAAGGTCACCCCCGACTTGAGGCGAAGAATGAATTCGGTGGCCTGCTCGTTCTGCTCCCAGCTCTCCGCGAGCCATGGGCTGACCTTGCCGTCGGCGTCGACATAGACGAGCTTGTCGGTGACGTGGCCCCAGATATGGCCCTGGAAGCTCGAGATCGCGCTGTTGTTCGGGATCCAGGTATTGCCGAGCGAGTCGATCAGGAAGCTGATGTCGCCGCCATTGCGTGGATCGCCGGCAGTCTGGGCGAGAGCCGTGACCGCCGTGGTCAACAGCGCGGCGGTCGCCACCGCGGGAACCGCCATCAAAAGACGACGCCGGGAAAGCGCCAACAGGGAAAGGCGTTCGGTCATGAGGAGACCCTGACGGTTTGGGGTGCGTCTTGTTTGGGTGAAAGCAAGGCTTGTTTGGGTGAAACCAGGGCTTGTTGGGGTGAAAGCGAGGCCTGCCGGCTGCCGGCGATCTCGATGCCGCCCGGAACGCCCGCGATAGGCTCGCGCCCATTCCTCTCCGCCGCGGCGGATGCTCCGGCCCGGGCGGAAAAGGCAGCCCGGCCGAGCAGCGAGACCACGGTATCCTCCTGCGGGGCGTGGACGAGGACCGACTGGATGTCGCGGAAATGCCGTTCCAGGCTGCCATCGGCGCTCAAGCCCGGATTCCCGAGCGCGGTCATCGCGATCTGCGTGGCTCGCAGCAATTGCCGTCCTGCCAGCAAGCGGGCGCGCATGAGCCTCTCTGGTTCGTCGGCGGCGTGATCGACCGCATCGAGAATGAGTTGGCGAGCGCCTCCGACCAGCAGATCGATCTCGCCGGCAAGCGCGACAAAGCGCTCGGTGCGGGAAATCGGAAAGCCAAGATTGGTGGGGACACGGCCTTCGGCAAAGGCCAGGAAAGCCTCCTGCGCAGCCTCGGCAACACCGAGATAGATCGCCGTAAGGATCAACGCGCCTTGCGCATGAGCGCGATTGTCCTGCTCGGCGATATCAGTTCCCGTCAGGCCGATGACGTCGTCGCGACCGACCTCCACCTCGTTGAATTCGACGTCATGTGAGGCAGACGCCCGCATGCCGAGGCTTTTCCAGTTCTCGATGACGCGGATTCCCGGCGCGCCGGCAGGGACGACGAACGTTCCAACCCGCTGCGGCTGTTCGTCCGTGCTCGCCCAGACGAGAAAATAGGAGAGCCCCTGGGAGCCGGTGACGAAGCGCTTTCTGCCGCTGATCGACCAGCCGCGGGCGGTACGGCGTGCGCGTGTCTGCGGCAGGCCGCCGCGCGCCGGCGAACCGAGCTCAGGCTCTCCCCGCGCGGCATTAAGGAGGATGGGCTTTTCCTTCGCCTCGGCCAGCACGCGGAGATAAAGCGCTTCCGGCCAATTGCCGCGCTGAGCCTGATTCCGATGTGTGTTCAGCGTCATCAGGCTGATGAGTGCGACAGATGGATCGCCGCGGCCGAGCGCGGCCACGATGCGGACCAGCTCCCCGACGCCGATGTCGCGTCCGCCGTATCGGGAGGCGACCGACAATTCCAGCAATCCGGCGTCATGAACCGCCTGGACGCCTTCCCAGGGAAAGGCGTAGGCGGCATCCGCGGCAGGCGCCGCGGCGGCGAGCCGTTCGACCACGCCGGCGAGATCGATACCGGCAACGCGCAACGCGGCCCGGTCGTGGTGATCAGGCATAAGCACGCTCTCCGACGCCACGGCGATCGAGCTCGGCCCTGACGAGCGGCAGCACATAGCGGCCGTAATCGATGGCATCGTTGAGATTGTCGTAGCCGCGGATCGAGATCAGGTCCGCGCCGAGATCGACGTAGTCCAGAATGGAGTCCGCGATCGTCTGAGGTGAACCGACCAGCGCGGTGGACGCGCCGCGCGCATTGGTGGCCGTCACCGTCGGATACCACAGCGCCCGATCCTGCACCTCGCCGCGCGCGGCGATTTCGAGAAGACGCTGGGAGCCGACATTCTGTGGCGCACCATTGGACAGCGGCCGCGTCGGCGAGCCTTTGGCATAATTGGCCTTGAGCTTCTCCAGCACCCGGTGCGCCTTCGCCCAGGCGAGATCGTCGGTTTCGGCGATGATCGGCCGGAAGGTCACCCATATGCGCGGGCGGTCCTTGCGACCCGCTTTCGCCGCTTCCGCGTAGACGCGATCGATCTGCTCCTTCGTTTCCTTGAGCGGCTCACCCCAGAGACCGAAGATGTCGGCGAGCGAGCCACCCACCCGGTACGCCTCGTCGGATGATCCGCCGACCGAAATCGGAATGGTTCCGTTCAAGGGCAGAACCGCGTTGCTGAAGCCCTTGAACTGGTAATATTTCCCGTCGAAGTCGAAGGGCTCGGACGATTGCCAGGCCCGCCGCAAAATGCGGATGTATTCCTCGGTTCGCTCGTAGCGCTCTTCCTTGGTCAGGAAGTCCCCCTCGCGCGCCTGCTCGGCGGCATCCCCTCCGGCGATGAAGTGAACGACGACACGGCCGCCGCTCAGCTGGTCCAGCGTGGCAAGGGCCTTGGCCGCGACGGTGGGATAAACCGTGTTCGGACGAAGGGCGACGATCGGTCGAATGGATTTCGTGTGGGCGATGACGGTCGCCGCCAGCGTGAACGGATCGAACGAGGAGGAGTGATAAGGCAGCAAGGTGTAGTTGAAGCCCGCATCATCCAGCGTCTGCGCGTAGCGCTTGAAATAGGCGGGATCGATGGGTGCGCCGGGTTTCGGGTCGAGATCGGTCGAGTCGTTTGCAAAGCTGAGACTGATGAATTCCACGGTCACGATTACGGCCCTGTTCGCCAAAGGGATCATGACGAACAGGCTAGGGAGATTGCTCGATACGAGGAAGACTAGTTGTTCTTTTTTCTAGTAGAATTATGGATTATTTTGTCCAATTTTCGCGCCGGGCGACCTGACTTTTCCGTTATCCGAAATGCCGGTTGAAAACCTGCCGAGGGGATCCACGCCGCTTGATGGATTGCGCGTGGTCGGTCAGTTCCGGTTCAACGCGCCGGGCGAGGAAACGAACCTCGTCCGCGCCTTCCCCGGCGCGTTGCCGGGCGTGTCCTGATGCTTGCGCGGGCCCGAAGCTGCCGCGATGGCGATGCCGAGGCGCGCGAAGCCGGCCGCAGGATGGCGGGCGGCAGCCCCCTCACCTGGCTCGCGACCAGCCGGCCACGTCCCACAACTCGCTGTCCCAGGGATTCATCGAAACCCCGTTGAGGGACTTGGCCGCGCCCGAGATATTGCCGCGATGCACGAGCGGGATCACCGTGTAGGACTGCACCAGCATGTCGTTCATCTTGCGCGCGAGCTCGGCTCGCGCGGTGATCCCATCCGTCTTCCGCAAGGCCTGCGACACGGCATCGTAATCCTGCGAGCAGTAGCGCGGCATGTTGCTGCCCTGCCATTGCGTGACCGGAGACGGGATCGCCGCGCAGGTCCATTTGTTCAGATAGGACTCCTGGTCGAGGCCCTTCGAATTGTCGGTGTACATCTCGACATCGGCGTAGAACTTCTGCCGCGTGTCCGGGTTGCCGGCATCGCCGCCGAAAAAGACCGAGCCGCTGACATTGCGAAGATCGACGCTGACGCCGAGAACCTTCCAGTATTCCTTCAGCATGGCCTGGGTGTCCTGCCGCACCCCGCTGGTCGAGGTCAGGAAGGACAGCTTCAACTTCTGTCCGCCCTTTTCGCGGATGCCGTCAGGGCCGGGCTTCCATCCTGCCTCCTCCAGCAAGGCCTTGGCGGCCGCGGCATTGGGCGTCAGGCAGCCATCATTGGCCGTCGAGACATATTGTGCGGGCGCCGGCACGACATTGCAGCTCGCTTTGCCCTGATCGCCATAGAGAACCTCCGCGATCTCGGCTCGGTCGATGGCAAGGGACAGCGCCTTGCGCACGCGGATGTCGCTCAGGATCTTGTTCGGGCCGCCCGCCACGGTCGAGCGCTTGTCACCCAGATCCGATCCGGGATCGGTCAGATTCAGGAACAGGTATTCGACCATCGAGCCGAAGGCCGTCACCGGCCGCGCCTTGCCCGCCGAGGTCAGTTTCGCCAGGACGTCGGGCGCCAGCTGCAGGTTCCAGGCGTAGTCCGTTTCGCCCGTCTCGAAGACCGCCCGCGCGGCCGACATCGCGTCGCCCCCGCCCTTGATCGTCACGCCCGAGAAATGCGGCTTGTCGGCTTCGCGATAGGCCGGGTTCATCGCGTAGACGACGACGTCGTTCGGCTTGAAGTCCTTGACCTTGTAAGGGCCGGTGCCGATCGGCGCGAAATTCTGCGCGGTGCAGGAGGCGATCTTGGCGCCCATGCAATCCTTGAACTGCGCTTCCTGCAGGATCGGCGTGGTCGAGCTGACGAAGGGCACATAGGGATAGGGCGTCGGCTGCGCGAACCGAATCTCGATGGTCAGATCGTCCTTGGCCACCACCTCCTTGATCCCGTCGAAGGCGTTCGAGGCCGCGCAGCCCGCCCCGGTGGCGGTGCAGTATGTCCAGGTGAAGACCACGTCCTTCGCGGTGAAGGCGCTGCCGTCGGACCATGTGACGCCGGGACGCAGCTTCCAGGTGATCATCGTCATGTCGGCCAGGATGCCGCCATTCTCCTTCGTCGGGATCTCGGCCGCCAGCAGCGGCACCAGCGTGCCCTGCGGATCGAACCGCGCGAGAGGCTCGACCACCAGGGCCGCGGCATCGACCTCCTTGCCGATCCCCGACAGATAGGGGTTCAGCGTGGACGCGGCCTGCCAGTAGAAGATCTTCAGATCCCCATCCGAACCCCGCTCCGCCTGCGCAGCGAACGGCAGCAGCGCAAACGCGGCCGTGGTCAGGAATTTGGCCGTGGTCAAGAACTTCGCGGTGGTCAAGAACTTGGCCATGCTCATTCCATTCGCTCCTGTGGCCGGCCCCCGTTCGCCTGCTGAGCTCCCGGTGGGGACATTCCGACGCGCGTTGATTGTTGTAACATACTGTGCAAGGCGCTTGATTTGAGTCAATATGTAATAAAGAATACAGGAATGGCCGCACCGCCCCTTTTCGACAGAATTCGCAGCGAAGCCCGGTCGACGGCCGAGCGGAAGGTCGCCTCGGTCCTGCTCGAAGGCTACCCGACACGCGCGCTTGCGACGGTCGAGGTGCTGGCGAAACAGGCCTCGGTCAGCGCGCCGACGGTGCTGCGCTTCCTCACCAAGATCGGCTTCTCGCGCTTCGCCGATTTCCAGGCCGCGGCGATCGCCGATGTCGAGCGCCAGCTCGGCTCGCCGCTGAACAATATCCGCTCGGAAGCACCGGCTGAGGCACCCCACCATATCTACCAGCGCACCCTGCTGATGCAGGCCGAGGCGCTGCAGGTCGCAGCCGCCCAGGCGATGCCGGCGGAATTCGATGCGATCATCGACCTGCTGGTGTCGCCGCGGGCGACGATCAAACTGCTGGGCGGGCGCTACAGCCAGAACCTCGCGCAGCGGCTGGCGACGCAGCTTAGCCAGCTGCGGCCCGGCGTCGTCTTCACCCCCCTCACCCTGGGCTTCGCCTATGACACGCTTGTCGATGCCGGGCCGCAGGACGTCTTCGTGATCTTCGACTACCGCCGCTACCAGAGCGAGCTCCTGACCTTCGCGCGCGGCGTACGGCAAAGCGGCGCGCGCCTTTGCCTGTTCACCGACACCTGGCGTTCGCCCATCGCGGAACATGCCGATGCGGTGCTGACCTCGCCCGACGCCTCGACCTCGCCCTTCGGCTCGCGCGTCGTCGTCACCGCCCAGATCGAGGCGATCGTCGCCGCAATCAGCCTGCGCTGCCGCGATTCGAGCCGCGACCGGCTCGCCCGGATCGAGGAGCTGCGCAGCCTCGGCGCGACCGAGCCGTCCAAGGAGAGCTGACCTCCCGTGAATGCTGACCTCCTATGAATGCTGGCCTGCCATGAATGCCAATCCGCCGATCGTGCTGAACCCGGACGGTCGCTTGCCCGGGGTGATCGCGGTCGATCATGCCGGCCGCTCGGTCCCGCCCGGGCTCGGTGAGCTCGGACTCGCCCCGGCCTGGCGCGACAGCCATTATTTCTGCGATCTGGGCGTGGCGGAACTCGCCCATGAGCTTGCTGCACGGATCGACGTGCCGATCGTGCTCTGCGACGTCAGCCGCCTCGTGATCGACGTCAATCGGTGGGTCGATGATCCCCGCTCGATCGCCACCGCGCTCGAAGGCACGCCGATCCCAGCGAATGCCGCCTTGCCCCCGGCCGAAAGAGAGGCCCGGCAGGAGGCCGTCTTCTGGCCCTATCACAACCTGCTGGGGGCGATCTGGGAGCGCCAGACCGCGCGCCATCCGCGCCCCTTCTTCTTCGCGCTGCATAGCTGCACCCGCGTCTTCGACGGCCAGCATCGCCCCTGGGACGGCGGAACGCTCTGGCATGACGACGACACCCTGTCGCGCCACCTGCTTGACCATCTCGGCAAGGAAGACGGCCTCGTCCTGGGTGACAACCAGCCCTATTCCGGCCGCAACGGTGTCTTCACGGTCGACTGGCACAGCTATGGCTCGGGCCTGCCGGCCTGCGGTTTCGAGGTGACGAACGACCTTCTGGAAACCGGACGCGACCGCGCGCGTTGGGCCAGCCGTCTGGCCGGTGCGCTGACGGCCGCCATCGACGATGGAGTTGCCGCGTGACCCCGTTTTCGGCCGAGCCCCCCTACGCGCTGACCGCCGTCGCCGCGCCAGTGACCGAGCGCCTCGCCGGCACGCGCGATGTCGATATGCTCCTGGTCGGCGGCGGCTATGGGGGCCTGCTGACCGCGATCGAACTGGCCGAGGCCGGGGCCCGCGTCGCGGTGATCGAGGCGCGCGATATCGGCGCCGGCGGGTCCGGGCGCAATCACGGCCAGTGCATCCCAGTGTTTGCCTATCTCGATCCCGCGACGCTGCCCGAGAAAGGCGTCGGGCTCCTCACTGACGCCGGAGCCCGGGTCTTCGAGCGGATCGCGCGCCACGGCCTGCGCTGCGAGGCGGTCCAGAAGGGCACGCTCAGCGCGGCCTATAACGAGCGGACGCTGGCGACGACCCGGGCGGCGCAGGCGAAATACGCAGGCTATGGCAAGACCGAGCGCTACCTCGACGCCGAGGAGGTCACCGCGCTGACCGGCACGCGCGCCTTCCTGGGAGGCTGGGTCCACCGCGAGGGCGGCCATCTCAATCCGCTCGGCTATGCCCGCGAACTGGCGCGGCTTGCGCTTTCGCTCGGTGTCGAGGTCTTCACCCAGAGCCCGATGACGGGTTTCGCGCGCCGCGATGGTCGCTGGTGCATCCGCACCCCCGATGGCGAAATCCGCGCCAAGACCGTCGGCCTGACGACCGACGCCTATTCCACGGCCGCTATCCCCGGCGCGGTGACGCAGGGCTTCTTCCCGCTGACGAGCTATGCGGTCGCAAGCCGCCCGCTGACGACTGAGCAACGCGCAAGCGTCATGCCGTCGGGCATGAATTTCGGCGATACCCATCACGACCCGATGTTCTTCCGCATCGACGCCTCCGGGCGGATCGTCACGGGCGGCCTGCAGGAACCCGGTCGCGGCAGCCGCTTCGACTATACCGCTGCCTTCATGACCCGCCGCCTGTCGCGCATCTGGCCTGTAATTGAGGGGCTGGACTGGGAATTCATGTGGACCGGCACCGTCAGCATGGCGCTCGACCAGACGCCCTCGATCCAGCGCCTCGACGACGGGCTCTGGGCGCTTTCGGGCTGGTCCGGCCGGGGCGTGCCGACCTCGGCCGCGCTGGCCTGCGCCTTCGCTCGCACCCTCGAGGATCCCGCAGCGGGGCTCGCCTGGTGGCCCCAGCGGCAACCGCCGCGGGTCATCGCCCGCGCGCTGCTGGGGCGGATGGTGCAGTTGTGCCGCGGCCCGTTCAACCAGCTGCGTGACCGGATGGAGGGCTGAAGGCTCTCCCCCGACGCGGCCCGGCCCAGAGGCCTTTTGGAAACTCCTGAGCCCTCATCCAGAGAGGCTGCCCGACAATGATCTCTTTATTTTCAAAGGCCTGGCCCTCGGCAACAACCGCGCCGTCATTCCGGACGCAGCGAAGCGGAGCTCCGGAATCCATCGTAGAGTTCGGTGGCCTCCGATGGATTCCGGATCTGCGCCGCTGACGCGGCTTGTCCGGAATGACGGCGAGGGTGATGGTAGGCGATCGAAGGCCCTTGATATCGCTCGTTTCATGTCAGGCCAGCCTCTCAGGATGAGGGCTGGAGGCGTCGAAACGATCCTTCAGCGCCCACGGATCCGCGGATCCATCGCGTCGCGCAATCCGTCGCCGATGTAATTGACCGAAAGCACCGTCAGCGAGATCGCGATGCCAGGCAGGATCGCCCGCATCGGATAGAGCTGAATCTGATCGACCGCGTCGTAAAGCAGTCGCCCCCAGGTTGGGAAATCCGGTGGGAAGCCGAGCCCGAGGAAGGACAGCGAGCTTTCGGTCATGATCGCGCTCGCGATCCCGAGCGTGGCCGAAACCAGGATCGGCGACAGCACATTGGGCAGGATGTGGCGCAGGATCATCTTAGCCCGCTGCGTGCCGATCGACCGGGCGGCAAGGATGAATTCGCGTTCCTTCAGGCTCAGAACCTCGCCTCGCACGAGGCGCGCCGTGTGCATCCAGCTGGTTCCACCGATGGAGGTGACGATCAGCAGGAATATCCCCGTCTCGGCACCGAGCCATTGCGACAGCGGCTCGCGGAACAGCATCGACATGACGAGGAGCAGCGGCAGCAGCGGCAGCGCCAGGAACAGATCGGTCAAGCGCATCAGGACCCCGTCGAGCCCGCGCAGGAACCCCGCACAGACCCCCACCAGCGTGCCCAGCAGCAGCGCCAGCCCCATCGCCGTCAGCCCGACCGTCAGCGAGACCCGACCGCCCGCGATCAATCGCGCCAGCATGTCGCGCCCGAGCTGGTCGGTGCCAAGCGGGTGCTCCAGCGACGGGCCCTTGTTGCGCAGCCGCATCGCCAGCGCGGTCGGGTCGAGCTGCCACAGCCAGGGTCCGGCGATGACCGCCAGCAGGATCGCCCCCAGGATCACCACGCCGATCACCGCGCCGCGATGGCTGCGGAACCGGCGCCAGACATCGCGCGTCTGACTCGAGCGCCGGCGGGCAGCGGGCGCGACAGCCTCAGTCATAGTGGATCCCCGCTCAGTCATAGCGGATCCTCGGATCCAGAACGCCGTACAGGATATCTGCGACCAGGTTGAACAGCACGATCAGCACCGCGAAGATGAAGGTCAGGGTTTGCACCATCGGCACGTCATTCGCCTGGATCGACGAGATCAGCAGCTCGCCGATGCCATTCACCTTGAAGACCTGCTCGGTGATGATGGCGCCGCCGAAGATCTGCGGCACGCCCATCGCGATGACGGTCACGACCGGGATCATCGAGTTTCTGAGCACATGGACCAGCACCACGACCCTTTCGCTCAGGCCGTTGGCGCGGGCGGTGCGGACATAGTCCTGCCGCAGGTTGTCGAGCATCGAGGCCCGCATGAACCGGCTGATCTGGCTGGCATTGTAGAGCGCCAGCACCATCACCGGCAGAACCATCTGGCGCAATTGCATCAGGAAGCTGTTCCAGTCGGTGACCTTCAGCGTCGTATCGTAGAGCGAGGGAAACCAGTGCAGCTCGACCGAGAAGATCACGATCAGCACGACCCCGGTGAAGAAGGTCGGCACCGAGAAGCCGATCATCGAGAGGAAGGTGCCGAGCTGGTCGAACCAGCTATGTTGCCGATAGGCCGAGAGGATGCCGATCGGCAGCGCAATCGCGATCCCCACAACATAAGCCAGGCCCACGACCCACAGCGTCTGCGGCAGGCGCAGCGCGATGATATCGGCGACGGGCGCGCGCGACTGCCACGAGATCACGCGCTGGCTGTACCCTGCCAGGTTCAGCCCGAAGACCGTGTCGAGGACATGCAGCGGCTCGATCCAGAAGAACTGCTTGAGCCACAGCAGGTAGCGCAGCATCAAGGGATCGCCGAGGCCGAGCGACTGGCGCATCTTCTCCTTCACCTCGGGCGGAATCGTAAGTGGCAACTGCGCCATCGGATCGCCGGGCGCGAGGCCAAGAAGCAGGAAGATGACCAGGCTGATCAGCAGGAGCGTCGGGATCGCCACCAGCAGTCGGCGCAGCGTGTATTGGAACATCTGGAGGCTCAGCCGCGCATGCGGCAGGCGCAGTCGCCGGCAGCGCCGCATATGAGGTTCTGATCCATCCCGAAGGCACCTGTCCCGATCGCCAGAATATGTAAAATATATTGCAAGCACGCCACATCGCAGTCAATATGTAACAAATAGTACTTTTTTCGAGACAGGTCCGCACCCCGCCGGATGCTCTGCTCCGGCTGCGGCGTCGCCTGCCATTAGGATGGCCGGGCCCGTCCCGGGGAGGTTTGATGTTCGATACGTCCCATGCTCCGCAAGCATCCGGCCTGACGGCGCCCAGCCCACTCGTTTCGATCGCGGGCCTGCGCGTCGCGTTCGAGACCGATTCCGGCCCCGTCCTCGGCGTGCGCGACGTCAGCTTCGACATCGCGCCTGGGGAATGCGTCTGCGTGGTCGGCGAATCCGGTTCGGGCAAGTCGGTCTCGGCGCTGTCGCTGATGCGGCTCGTCGAATTCGGCGGCGGCCGGATCGCTGGAGGGGAGTTGCGCTTTCGGCAGGCCGACGGGTGCGTGATCGACCTCGCCCAAACCGACCAGGCCACGATGCGTGCGATCCGTGGCGGCCAGATCGGCATGGTCTTCCAGGAGCCGATGACGGCGCTGAATCCCGTCTTCACGATCGGGCGCCAGCTGGTCGAGGTGATCCTGACGCATCGGCGCATCCCGGCAGCCGCTGCGCGCGCCCGCGCGCTCGACCTGCTGACGCAGATGCAGATCAGCGAACCCGAGCGCCGCCTGAAGCAATATCCGCATGAATTATCGGGCGGCATGCGCCAGCGCGTGGTGATCGCCATGGCGATGGCCTGCGAGCCACGCCTGCTGATCTGCGACGAGCCGACGACCGCGCTCGACGTGACGATCCAGGCCGAGATCCTCGCCTTGATCGACAGGTTGAAGCGCGAGACCGGAACGGCGGTGCTGTTCATCACCCATGATATGGCCGTGGTCGCGCAGATGGCCGACCGGGTCGTGGTGATGTATCGCGGCGACAAGGTCGAGGATGGTCCGGTCGAGGCGATCTTCTCCGACCCGCAACACCCTTATACGCGCGCGCTACTGGCCGCCGTGCCCAGGCTGGGCGAGATGCGCGGCACGACCTGCCCGGCACCGATGCGTGGCATCGCGACTGGCGACGCCCCCCGCGCGGCGGCCGCTCCCGCCATCGCGACCGCTGCGGGGACGGAAGCTGCGCCGCTTCTCGAGGTGCGCCACCTGTGCACCCGCTTCCCCGTCCAGAAGGGGCTGCTGCGCCGGACCATCGCCAATGTCCACGCGGTCGAGGATGTGAGCTTCACCATCGATCGCGGCCAGACGCTCAGCCTCGTCGGCGAGTCCGGCTGCGGCAAGTCGACCTGCGGCCGCTCGATCCTGCGGCTCATCCAACCCTTGTCGGGCGAGGTGGTGCTGGACGGGCAGGACGTTCTGGTCCAGCCGGCGCAGGGGATGCACGCGCTGCGCCGCAAGATGCAGATGATCTTCCAGGATCCCTATGCGAGCCTCGACCCGCGGATGCGCCTGTTCGACCAGGTGGCGGAGCCCCTGCTCAATTACGACCGGCTCTCGGGACAGGCCCTGCAGCGACGCGTGGCGGAGCTGTTCGACCGTGTGCGCCTGCCCGCCGGCTTCATCGAGCTTTACCCGCACGAGCTTTCGGGCGGCCAGCGTCAGCGCATCGCCATCGCCCGTGCGCTTGCGCTCAACCCGAAGCTGATCATCGCCGACGAGGCGGTATCGGCGCTGGATGTCTCGGTGCAGGCGCAGGTGCTGAACCTGCTCATGGAGCTGCAGGCGGATCTGGGAATTTCGTGCCTGTTCATCAGCCACGACATGTCCGTCGTCGAGCGGATCAGCCATCGCGTCGCGGTGATGTATCTCGGCCGGATCGTCGAGATCGGCCCGCGCGCCGCAATCTTCGAGACCCCGCAGCACCCCTATACAAGGGCGCTTCTGTCGGCGGTTCCGATCGCCGATCCGACGCGACGGGCGACGCGCAGCGTGACCGGCCACCCGGTCCTAAGTTCGCCCATCCATCCCGCCGATCACGTTCCCGCGCCGTCGCGATATACCGAAGTCGCGCCTGACCATCTGGTGCTCGACCCGACGCAATAGGCGCTTGGAGCGTTTTCGAGCGAAGTAAGGCCGGTTCGCGTGAAGAATGAGCCGTCCTACGACATGATCCGCAGGCACTCGACGATAAGCTATCTCAGCCCAGTCGCGTTCGAAAAGAAGGTCGCAATAGCTCAACTCACCGTCCACGGAACCGGCAGCAGGCCAGGTATCAGTTTTCGGCGTGATAGACCTTCGAGACGATCGCCCAGCGTCCGCCCGCCTTGGCGAGACAGAGGTCGTTGACATAAGTCCGCGGCGGGAACGCATCGCGTACCCGCGCATGGGCGGTATCGCCAGATGTCACCGTCAGTTCCAGCACCTCGGCCAGTTGCGCCGCCCCGCTATCGGCAGGCGCCGCCCGGCCGCGGCAACGCTCCATGTAGGGCTCATAGTCGATGGTCGTCACCTTGCCGGCCGTCACCGTGAAGAGCCTCGCCTCGGGATGGAAGGCGCGGGCGAACTGATCCATCCGCCCATAGTAAAGCCCGTCGAAATAGTCCGTGAGCACCGCGCGGATCGCGGCCTCATCCGCCGCTGCGTCGATCGCCTTGGTCATCGCAAGTCTCCTCGTCAGCGCAAGTTTCCTGGTCAGCCCGCTTTGCGTTCGTATTCGGCATCGGCGACCAGCAGGGCCTCGTCCAGCGCATCGAGGATCTGGTCCATATCACTGTCCGAAACGATCAACGGCGGAGCCAGGAAGAGCGAGGTCTCTTCGCCCGAGGTTCCAATGACGACCCCGAGATCGAAGGCCTTCGTCGAGACCCGCGAGGCCAGCGGGACGTCGGCCGTATCGGCGCGCCAGTCTTTCCAGTGCGGGCCATGCAGCTCGATGGTCCAGTGCATGCCGCGACCGTCGATGCGCGACACGGAGGGGTGCTTCTGCGCGATCCTCAGCAGGCGCTGGCCGATGCGGCCTCCGAGTTCCGCGGCGCGGGCGAGCAGCTTGTCACGCTCGAGTACGCGCAGATAAGTGCGCACCCCCGCCATGGCGATGGGGTGGCCGCGGAAGGTCGAATAGGCCTGCCAGGCGCCGCCACCCAGCCGCTCGACCATCTCCTTCGACAGGATGACGGCACCGATCGGCGAAGCTCCACCGGCCAGCGCCTTGCCCATGGTCACGATGTCCGGCCGGGTCTGGCCTCCCTGGAAGGCAAACCAGCGGCCGGAGCGGCCGGCCCCGGTCACCACCTCGTCGGCGATCCACAGCGAGCCCGCGGACTTTGCGGAATTGGCCACCATGTCCTGATAGGCGCCGTCGTGATAGATGCCGCCCTGGCTGTAGTCGATGATCGTGGCAGCGGTCCCGTCGAGCTTGGCGCGGATTTCGTCGGGGCTCTCAGCGGCCAGGTCGTAGACGCGCTCCCCCCAGAGCGAGCCCATCGGCGCCGCGATGACCCTGACCTGGGTCGTCGGCGCGGTCGGCAGGACGCCACCTGTCAGACGGGAAATCCCGCCATGCCAATGCGGCTGCACCGTCACGTCTCGGGACAGGCCGGTGAGCCCGTGATAGGAGCGCTCGCGCGTAGCGATCGGCGCGCGGCCCGTCACCGCCTGGGCCAGCGATAGGGCAAGATCGTTGATCTCGCTGCCCGAGAGCCCGAAGCGCACCGCACCGATCCACTCCTTCTCATCGGCGAAGGCGGTGTCGATCAGCTCCTCGGCCGCGAGCTCGCGGTCGCGATAGGCCCAGCCCTCGCTGACGGCGGGATGGCCCGCCGCGCTCCGGACGGCTTCAACCATATCGGGATGGGCATGGCCGAGCACACCTGCCGTGTTCGACCCGTCGAGCACGAAGCGGCCGTCCGACAATTCGAACCAGGCGCCCTTGCCTCCCACCACTTCGACGACGGTGTCCGAGCCTGCATTGAGCCCTGTGCTGAGCAGTCGCTTCATCCACGCAATCCTTTCAACTGATCCGCTTGCCTTCCAACTGATCCGCTTGTCGCCGACGGGCCTCAGCCTGCCGCCGCCTGTTCCAGAATGTCGCGATCGGCCGCCTCGACAGCAGCCAGACGCCGCTCGTCTTCGGCCGCCAGCGGGCCGAGGCCGCCTGTCGCAATGAACCGCAGAACGCCACCCTGCTCGGCCGGGAAACCCGCCTCGACCGATGCGACATTCGCCGCTGCGGCGGAAAGCACCGCGCTCGCCCGCAATTGCCCGAGTGCGGCGCGCGCCTGCGCCTCTGGTGAGGGACCCGTCTCTCGCAGACGCTCAGTGAAGGCTGCACTCCAGGCCGGGTCGGCTGGGCGACGGCGCAGCGTGTTGCGATCCACGAACCGGAGCCCGATCAGGGCCCGCGCGGCGGGCGAGGTCGCGCAGCGGGCGAAGAGCTCGGATTCGATCGCCGCCCCATCGTCGAACACCGCAGAGGCAATGGCGCCGATCGCATCGAGCGCAAGACGCGCAGCCTGCGTGTCGGCGATCGGCCCGTCATGGCGCTCGCAATCCGGCGGCCGATGCCCGGGACGGTCCCAGGGCGCAACCGGCGCGGGGTTTGCGGCAATGAACGCCATCGCTCGTTCGACGAGCGCGGCGCGATCGGGCGCAAGCCCGTCGATCAAGCCCTCGGCCATGGCAGCCGACGGCGTCTGCAGAAGCCCCTGCGCGATCAGCCTCCCTGCGGCCCGTGCGCCGAGCCAATGCGGCAGACGCTGAAGCCCGCCGCCGCCGGGCACGAGCCCCAGGGCCACCTCCGGCAGGCCGAGCCGGATCGCGTCTCCCGGCAGGCTAAAGCGCGCATGGCAGGCAAGCGCGAGCTCCCAGCCTCCGCCCGCCGCCGTGCCCTCGATCAGCGCCACGACCGGACAGCCCAGCTTCTCGACGCGGCGAAACAGCGCCTTCAGGCGTTGGCTGTCGGCGAAGCTGTCATCACCGCCGCGACCGGCCTCGCCCATCATTTCGGCGATGTCGCCACCTGTACCGAAGGACGCCTTGGCGGAGAGAAGGATCAGTCCGCGCGGCATGGCATGGGTTGCGCCGATCCGGTCGAGCAGCGCGCCGAACGCGTCCTTGAACTGCGCCGTGGTGCGGTTGGCCCGTCCGGACGGGTCGTCCAGCGTGACCAGCAGGACGCCGTTTTCTTCGGCCAGGCGAAGATAGTCGCTCATGGCGCCCTACCCTGCCGGCAGGGCGGATTCGGCCGGGATCGGATCAGCTTCGACATCGGTGCGACAGGACAGGGCACGGGTAGCCCGAGACGGGGCTGGTTCGGCTGACAGTGTGCCGACACATTCCGATTTGCGCAATCATTTTCCGAAATTAGAAAATCTTGGCAACTCGACAGCCGCGCCCGATGCCGCCCCGGAATCGATCTCCGCGTTCCGCCACCAGGAGCTAAGCGCCGCGCAGCACACGCGAGAGTTTTTGCCCCGCATTGATAAGGGCCGTCTCGATGGCGGCTGGCTTGACCTGCCCGAAGCGTTCCTTCAGCCCGAAGACCGCCACCGCATAGGGCTCGCCCGTCTGCGGATCGCGGATCGCCGTCGCATAGGACAGGATGCCCGGGTCGAATTCGTTGTCGCAGATTGCGATGTGGCGGGCGCGGGCCGTGGCGATATCGGCGCGGATCGCCGCCTCGTCGGTCCGTGTCGCTGGCGTATAGGCGTGGCGCTTCAGCATCAGGTAACGAGCGATGAAAGGCTCGTCCTGCAGCGCCAGCAGGATCTTGCCCGACGCCGCCGCATAAAGCGGCATGTCGCGCCCGGGCTGAGCATAGGCCTGGCCGCTGACATCGGGCAGAGCGGTCTCCACGAGCTGGACATGGCTGCCGTCGAGCCGCGCCAGAAACGCCGTCTCGCCGAACCGCTCGGCCAGCTCGCACAAGATCGGCTCGGCGAGGACAGCAACGTCCCGGCCCTGCGACAGGCGGCCTGCGAGCCGATGCATTCGCTGGCCGATGACGAAGGTCTTGCCCGAGGCCTTCTGGACGAGACCCAGAGCAGTGAGCGAGGCGAGCTGGCGATGCGCCGTGGTGACGCCGAGCCCGGCGGCCGCTGCGATCTCGGTCAAGGTCATGGCTTCGGGAGCGGCGGCGAGAATCTCGACGATTCTGAAGGCCCGGCCCAGCGGCGTTTCGTCCTGATCCTCCAACGCGCCCCACTCCGGCATGTTTCCGAAATTCGGAAAAGCCGTAGGCGCGGCCGTCCGCCCTGTCAATCGTCGGCGGGCGCTGCAGGCTCATGCGCGGTCGGGCCGATTCAGCAGGAAGACGACATGCTCACCGGTTACCACCTCGGTTCCATCAGCCTTGAGCAGCGTTCCCCGCTCGGTCGCGAGCCCGCGGCCCGGCGTCCTGGTCGCGCGTTTCGAGACGAGTTCGAGGCGCAGACGGACCCGCTCGCCGGGATAGAGCGGAGCCAGGAAACGGACATCGGTCCAGGACAGGGAGGCCGTCACCGAGCGGTCGAAGACGCCGATCTGCGCCTTCAACCCCTCGACCAGCGCCAGTGAGAAGAGCCCGTGGCAGATGCGCCCTAGAAACCCGGCGGCGCGCGCGAAATCCTCGTCCATATGGACGGGGTGATTTTCCCCGGTCAGCGCCGCCCAGCGATCGATGTCCGCAACGGTGATCAGCCGCTCGGGCGAGGTGAGCACGGCGCCGGACTCGAAATCCTCGAACCAGATCTGGTCGGTCATGCGCGTGTCTCCTCGCCGGCCGCCTCTTCCTCCTGCAGCTTACGCCAGTCGATCTTGTTCGAACCGGTGCGGGGCAGCGCGTCCCGGAACTCGACGAAGCGCGGCAGTTTGTAGGCGGCCATGACGGTGCGGGCGAACGCGATGACATCCTCCTCGCTGACCTTGCCACGCGCCTCCTTGCGCAGGGTGACGAAGGCTTTGACGCTCTCGCCGCGCCTTGGGTCGTTCACCGCGATGACCGCGCATTCCTGGATGTCGCCATGGCGGTAAAGCAGCATCTCGCATTCGGCGGGCCAGACCTTGTAGCCCGCGACATTGATCATCCGCTTCAGCCGGTCCGACAGGAAATAATAGTCCTCGGCGTCGCGCCACCCCATGTCGCCCGTGCGCAGCCAGCGCCGCCCGCCGATCTCGACGAATATGTCCTGATCGGCTTGCGGGTTGCGCCAATAGCCCTGCATGATCTGCGGACCGGAGATCAGGATCTCCCCGACCTCGCCCACCGGCAGCTCCGTGACGCCGCCGGGTTCGACGACCATCGACAGCGTCTCGAAGACGGGAATACCGAGGCATTGCGGCTTCGGGTGGCGCACCGGGTTGATATGCGTGGCTGAAAGCGTCTCCGAAAGCCCGTAGCCCTCGCAGAAGCGCAGACCGTAGCGGGCCTGCAATTGCTCGGCGAGCGCCGAGGGCATGGAGGATCCACCACCGGTCAGTACCGTGATCCTGTCGAAGGCGCGGTCGTCGAACGAATCCGAGGCCATCACATCGACGATCATCGTCGGCGCCGCGCTCCAGAAGGTCACACCGTGACGAAGGAAGAGCGGCGAGATCAGGTCGCGGTTCCAGCGGGTCATCAGCACCAGCGTCGCGCCGGCCGAGAGACCCGACGACATCGATGCCTGCATGCCCGCGACATGGAAGAGCGGCATGAAGGCCGTCATCACGCTGTCTGGCGTGATCCCGTACCATTTCGCCTGGAGAGACCCCGTGAAGACCAGGGAGCGATGCGGATGGCGGCAGGCCTTGGGCCGTCCGGTCGTGCCAGAGGTGTAGGGCATCACCGCGAGGTCATCGAGCGTGCCGGTCATCGGGCCTGCATTGCGCGTCTCGGCGATGGCTGCGGTCCAGGGCGTGAACCCGGGCGGCAGATCGGTTCGCGGACGCAACATCACCTCGGGCAGCGGATCGTTGCAGCGCGCCGGCAACGCATCGGCGTAGCGGGCGACGATGGCATGGTCGAGAAGGTGGGGCATCAGCGGCGCGAAGCGGTCGAGCAGCTCGTCGCCGAGAATGGCGGTGCGCGCGCCGCTGTCGGTGAGATAATGCTCGATCTCGACGCTCGTGTTCATCGGATTGACCGGCACCACGACCGCATCGGCTCGCAAGATCGCCTGGAAGGCGATGATGTAATGCGGCGAATTCTGCAGATCGACCAGCACGCGGTCGCCTTTGCGCACGCCGCAGACATGGCGCAGATGGCCGGCCAGCGCCTCGGCCTGCGCCAGCACCTCGCCATAGGCGATCATCGCTCCGTAATAGAGGATGGCCGGATGCGAAGGATCGCGCGCCGCCGAACGGGCGAGCATGCCGAAGGCGTTGCCTTCGGGCAGGGGCAGATGGAAGTCGAACTCCTCCGGCCAACGCGACGAACGTGAACGAAGCGGCTGCTCGGGCATGGTTCAGTCTCGGATCGCGCGGGATTGCAGCAGATTGGCGGCTGCATGGCTCAGCACCTCGGCGGCCGCCGCGATCGGCGGCCAGTCCGTATGCTCGTCGGGCGCGTGGCTGACGCCGCCGCGCGACGGCACGAACAGCATGCCTGCCGGCAGATGCCGCCCCACCACGCCGGCGTCATGATTGGCGCCCGAGAGCAGGCGGCAAGAGGCGTGTCCGCAGTCGACTGCTGCCGCCTCGAACGCAGCGATCAGCGTCGCGCTCATCGCAACCGGCGCCGAGGCGTAGGCCTGCTTGACCGAGACACTTGTCCTGGTCGCAACCGCCGCGTCGTCGGCGAGAGCGGCGACCCTGCCGGCCAGCCTGTCCAGCCTGCCGTTATCGGCATCGCGGATCTCCAGCGACAGGCGCGCCTCGCCGGGAACGACGTTGCCCTGGTTTGGGGTGATGCGCACGATGCCGATGGTGCCGCGCGCGCCCTCGCCTTCGCTGTGGATCATCTCATTGAACGCGACGGCAAAGCGGGCTGCGGCCTGAAACGCATCACGCCGTCCGTCCATCGGCACGGTGCCGGCATGGCCTGCAACGCCGGTAAAGCGCAAAGACAGCCGGCGCTGTCCGGCGATGGCGGTGACGACGCCGAGCGGCAGTCCGGCAGCCTCGAGCACAGGCCCCTGTTCGATATGGACTTCGAGCCAGGCGGCGATGCCCGAGAGGTCGCGTGCCGCAGCGCGTGGCCCGTCCGGGCGATACCCGACCGCAGCCATGGCATCGGCCAGCAAGACTCCCTCGCCGTCGCGCAGCCGTTCCAAGCCCGCCTCGTCCAGCTCCCCCGTCATCGCCCGCGATCCCGTGAACGGGCCGAACCGTCCCTCCTCATCGCGGAACGCGATGATCTCAAGCGGCCTGGGGCCGGGCGCGATCCGCCTTGCGGCCTCGAGCGCGACCAGCACACCGAGCGCCCCGTCATAGAGCCCGCCATTGCGCACCGTATCGAGATGAGAGCCCATTGCGATCGCCGGCAGATCCTCGCTGCCCTCGCGGCGGGCGATGCTGTTGCCGAAGGCGTCCTGCCGGACAGACAGCCCCGCCGCCCGGGCGCGGTCGGCGAACCAGTCATGTGCCGCCTGTTCCTGCGGACTCCAGCCGGGGCGCGACCAGCCGCCCGCGGGATCGCGGCCGATGCCAGCCAGCGCCTCGAAATCGGCGCGGAGCGCTACGTCTGGTCCCGTCATGGCAGATCGGGACGCCGAGGCGCGGCGCGGGCGACGAAGCGTCCCTGGCCGAGCGTGCCGAGAAAGCGGCCATTCTCGACCGCGATTTGCCCGCGATAGATCGTGTGCGTGGCCCAGCCGGTGAGCGACATGCCCTCATAGGGATTGTAGCCGACATCGCCGTAATCGGTGGCGGCCCCAATGGTGCGGCGCGCCTGCGGATCGATGATCGCCAGATCGGCATCGAAGCCAGGCGCGATGCGGCCCTTCTTCTCGAATCCGAAGATCTCGGCTGGCCAGGTCGAGAAGACCTCGGCCAAACGCGACAGGGAGATCCGGCCTTCGGCGACACCCAGCGTATAGAGCACAGGCAGCCGCGCCTCGATGCCGGTGCAGCCATTGGCGACGGTGGCGAAAGAGGCCGCGCCCATCGCCTTGGCGGCCGCCGAATAGCTGACCTCGTCCGAGGTCACGGCCGAGAGCACGCCCGATCGAAGCGCGTCCCACAGCTCCTGCTGGTTGTCCTTGGAGCGGAGCGGTGGGCTCAGGATGAATTCGTGCCCGTTGGGGCGCTCCAGGGCGGTTTCGTCGAGTGCCAGGAAATGCGTGCAGGTCTCGGCCGTGACCTTGACGCCGCTCCGGCGCGCAGCCTCGACCAGTGGGAGCGCGCCCGCAGCGACCAGATGCAGGATATGGACCGGGCAGCCAGTGTCCTGCGAGAACAGGATCGCGCGCGAGATCGCCTCGATTTCGGTCACGGGCGGACGCGTGCGGGCGTGCCAGATTGGCGCCGTATGCCCCGCAGCCACGGCTTGCGCGCGCAGCCGTTCGATGATGCCGGCGTTCTCGGCGTGGAGGACGAGCATCAAATCGTCCCGGGCGGCCTGACCCATCAGCGCGTGGAGCGCGCCGTCCTCGACCTTCAGCCCGTCATCCTCATAGATCATGTAGACCTTGAGCGATGTCACGCCTTCCGCGCGCAGCGCGGCGAGTTCGCCCAGGCTCTCGGCCGTCACGTCGGTGATGATCTGATGCAGCCCGTAGTCGAGCGGAACGACCGGGTCGGCCTGGCTGCGACGGTGCCGGAAGCCCTTGAGAATCGAACCGCCACGCCGCTGGAGCGCGAAGTCGACGATGGCGGTGGTGCCGCCCCGCAGCGCCGCGATGCCGCCAGAGCCGAAATCATAGACGCTGCGCTGGCCCATGAAGCCGACCATCAGGTGGACATGCGGATCGACGCCGCCGGGCAGCACGATGCGCCCCGCCGCCTCGACGACACGCTCCGCCTTGGCCGTGCCGGATGCCTCGATCCCCACGATGGTTTCGCCCCGGATGACGACATCCGCCTCGCTGGGGCCTTCCGGCAGGACGACCGTTCCGCCGCGGATTACCAGATCGTTCATGCGCGCCTCATCATGGAATTGCCGCCAGCGCCTGGTCGAGATCGGCAATCAAATCCTGCGGATCCTCGATTCCGACCGAAATCCGCACGAGACCCGGCGCAATCCCCATGGCGAGCCGGCGCTCGGTCGGGACGGAGTGGTGCGAGGTGTTACCGGGCTGGGAGATCAGGCTCTCGACGCCTCCCAGACTGGCCCCGATGCCGAACAGCCGCGTGCAGTCCACCACCGTCCGCGCAGCGACGCCATCGGCGAGTTCGAAGGACATCAGGCCGCCGAAGCCGGTCATCTGGCGGCAGGCCAGCGCGTGGTCGGGATGGCTCGCCAGCCCGGGATAATGCACCCGCAGCACCTTTGGATGGGAGGCGAGGAACGCCGCCACCGCTTCGCCGCCCCTGTTGTGCTGGGCCATGCGCAACGGATAGGTCGCCATGCCGCGCAGCAGGAGCCAGGCCGGATGCGGATCGAGAATAGCGCCCGAGGCCTGCTGCAGCGTCCGCAGCCTGCGCGTCAATTCGCGGGACCCGACGACCGCGCCGGCGATGATGTCGCCATGGCCGTTGAGATATTTCGACGCCGAATGCACCACCAGATCGGCGCCCTGAGCCAGGGGGGTCTGGTTCAACGGGCCACCGAGCGTGCCGTCGACCACCAGCCTGGCTCCATGCTTGCGCGCGAGGCCGGCCATGGCCGCCAGATCGACGATGCGCAGCAAAGGGTTCGTCGGCGTCTCCGTGTAGATCACCGTCGTGGCCGGCGACAGGCAGGAAGCGACGTCCTCGGCCGCCCCCGAGGCCGCCAGGCGCACGCTCACGCCCTGCCGCGGCAGCACCTCGGTGAAATAGCGCAGCGTGCCGCCGTAAAGATCGGGCGTCGCAACCAGTTCGTCGCCCGCCGCCAGCAGCGGCGCCAGCGCTCCGGCGACTGCCGCCATGCCGGAGGAGAACAGCACCGCCGATTCCGCGCCTTCGAGCGAAGCCAGCCGCTGCTCGGCGGCCAGCACCGTCGGGTTGCGGATGCGGCTGTAGACATAACCCCGGACCGAGCCGTCGTTCAGCCCTTCAAGGGTCGCGGTATCGGGCGCAACAAAGGTCGCCGACGCATAGAGCGGCGGGACCGCCGCGCCCTGATGCGAGGCGGGCTCATGGCCGGCATGAACCGCGCGGGTCGCGATCCGGTCCGCCACGCCGCTCATCTCGTCAGCTCGCGCGAGATGATGATGCGCAGGATCTCCGAAGTGCCGCCGCCGATCTCGGCCAGTTTCGCGTCGCGGTAGTGACGCTGCATGTCGTATTCCATCAGATAACCCCAGCCGCCCATCACCCGCATGCCGTTCAGCGCGGCGCGGACATAGGTCTCGGACGAATAGAGGTTCGCCGTCGCGCTCTGCTTGTTGTTGGGAATGCCGCGATCGACGAGGTTGGCCGAGCGGTAGAGCAGCAGGCGCGCCGCCTCGATCTCCATATCCATGTCCGCGAGCTTGGCGCGGGTGAGCTGGAAGCTCGAGATCTTCTGGCCGAACTGTTCACGTTCGTTGCTGTAGGCGATGGATTTTTCGAGCACGGACTGCGCCGCGCCGACATTCACCGCCGACAGGCAGCAGCGCTCATAGTCGAGCGTCTTGATCGTGTTCGTCCAGCCGTCGTTGACCTGCCCGATGATCGCGTCCTTCGGCAGGCGCACATCGGTGAGGAAAATCTCGTTCAGGTCCATCGGCTTCAAGCCGAGCTTCTTCAGCTTTTTGATCTCGACCCCCGGGGTCTTCGGGTCGAGCAGGAACATGGTGATGCCCTTGTGCTTGGGCGCCTCGGCATCGGACCGCGCCATCAGCAGGATGTAATCCGCCTCCTGTGCGCAGGAGCAGAACATCTTCTGCCCGTTGATGACCCATTCGTCGCCGGTCAGCACGGCCCGCGTGCGCAGGGACGCCGCATCCGACCCGGAATTGGGCTCCGACAGCGAAAAGGCGAAGCGGATCTCCCCCCTTGCCAGACGCGGTAACAGGTTACGCTTCTGCTCTTCGGTGCCGAAATGGGTGATGGCGTCGGTGGCGATCACGACGGTCGTGTAGAAGATGTTGGCACCGCTTTCGAAATGCCGCGCGAACTCTTCAAGGAACACCGCCAGATCGGTGCAGCTCCCGCCCATGCCGCCATATTCTTCTGGAATCGGCAGGCCGAGCCAGCCCTCCTTCGCAAGCTTGTCGTAAAGCTCGAAGGGGAAGCGCTCCTCCTCGTCGCAGGCGCGGACATACTCGATCGGGCATTCCTTGGTCAGGAAGGCGCGAAGCTGATCGCGCATCAGCGCCTGCGAGTCGGAGAGTTCGAAATCCATCTCAGCGTCCTTTCCAGACCGGGGCGCGTTTCTCGGCGAAGGCGCGGGCGCCTTCGTGGAAGTCGTCGGAACCGCGCATCCGGCCGCGCGCCGGCAGGCCCGAATAAAGCGTCTCCCAAGCCTGCCGGTCGCTCTTGCCCTCGACATGTTCGAGCACTTCCAGATAGGCGGCGACCGCCAGCGGAGCCGAGGCGCAGATTCGCGCGGCGATCTCGCGGGCGGCGTCCATCAGCTGCTCGCGCGGGACGATGCGATTGACGAAACCCAGGCGGAGGCCTTCTTCCGCGGTCAGCCGCCGCCCGGTCAGCAGGAGCTCGGAGGCGATATTGTGCGGCAGGCGGCGATGGGCGCGCCATAGCGCTCCGGCCTCCGGGATGAAGCCGCGTTGCAGCTCGGGCAGGCCGAATTCGCTGTCTGGTGCGCAGAGCACGATCTGCGCACCCAGGGCGAATTCGAAGCCGCCGCCGACCGCCAGGCCGTTGACCGCGCAGATCACCGGCTTGCGCTGGTCGTTGCGGCGCAGCCCCATGAAGCCATAAGCGCCGAAATCCTCTCCGGTCTCGCCCTTGGCGACGGATTTCAGATCCCAGCCCGCGCAGAAGATCCGCTCGCCGGTCGCGGTGACGATGGCGCAGCGCAGATCGGCATCATCCTCCAGCCGCTGGATCGCGGCGGTGAGATCGCGGCTGAACTTCTGGTTCACCGCGTGTGCCGGCAGATGATCGAAGGTGATCTCCATCACCGGCCCGCGGATCTCGACCTTGATCCGATCGTCGTGGAGACCGGCCGGGCTCACGCCGCGAACTCCCGCAGGACATCCTTCGAGATGATATCGCGATGGATTTCCGAGGTGCCTTCCCAGATCCGCTCGACCCGCGCATCGCGCCAGAAGCGTTCCAGCGGCATCTCCCGCGCCACGCCCATGCCGCCCATGACCTGGAGCGCGTTGTCGGTGACCCGGCCGACCATCTCGGACCCGAAGAGGTTGACCTGCGAAGCCTCGCGCTGGGTGATGGTACCGGCGTCCATTTTCGTGGCACCATCCAGCACCATCAGTTTCGCCGCATGGATTTCCATCGCCATGTCGGCAAATTTGAAGGCCGTTCCCTGAAAGCGCCCGATTGGTTGGCCGAAGGCCTCGCGCGTGTTGGCATATCCGGCAGCGATCTCCATCGCCCGCTCCGCCAGCCCGACGCAATTTGCCGCCAGCATCACCCGGCCCGAGAAAATCCAGGCCTTGGCGATGCCGAAACCGTCTCCCTCGGCCCCGAGGATGTTCTTCGCCGGTACCCGGACGTCGCTAAACGAGATGATGCAGCTCTTCATCCCCCGGTTCGACAGGACGTCGAGCGGCACGACCTCGATGCCGGGCGTGGCCTTGTCGATCAGGAAGCAGGTGATGCGCTTCCTGGGGCCCTTCGGCGTCTCGTCGATGCCAGTCACGGCGAAGGTGATGATGAAGTCGGCGCGCATCGCCATGGTGATGAACTGCTTGGTGCCGTTGACGATGAAATCGTCCCCGTCGCGCGTTGCGCGGGTGGAGATCGCACGCGCATCCGATCCGGCGCCCGGCTCGGTCAGCGCGAAGCATTCCCAGCGTTCGCCCGTGATCACCGGCTTCAGATAGGTCTCGATCTGGTCGCCCGTGCAAGCTTTCAGGATTGGGGCCGGCCGGTTGCAGATCACCGATAGCGCCCGACTAGTGCGACCAAACTCGATCTCGGCCGCCGCGCGCTGCATGGCGCCGAGGCCAGCGCCGCCGTGCTCCTCGGGCATGTTGATCGCATACCATCCGGCCGCGATGGCCTTCCTGCGGATCTCGTCGAACAGCTCGTCGGGCACCGCGTCGAGCTTATCGACCAGCGCCTCGTGAGGCTGCAGCTCGGCTTCGACGAAGGCGCGCAGCCCCTCGGAAATCATGCGCTGGTCGTCTGTCAGGGCCAAGCTCATCCGGGAAGGTCCTCGTTTCTGCCGGAGAAGACGACCAGCAGCCGCCCCGCTCCGGCGGTGTACGACGCTGATCGATGTTTTATTATGTGAACCATGATTTTGTATTTTGACGACCCTGTCAAGAAGTGTGATGCTCGTTTCCGACCGGCTCTGCGCCGGCATGGACCCAGATGATGCAGAGGAGCGGCGACGATGCCGTCGACAATATCCAAGGGGTACAAGGCCCTGCTGGACGAGGCGCTTGCAGAGATCACGACGATCGCTGCGAGCGATGCGATCGCGCTTCTGGGCAGCCCCGACCATGTCTTCGTCGACCTGCGCGATCCGCGCGAGCTGAAGCGCGAGGGCAAAATTCCAGCTGCATTCTCCTGCACGCGGGGCATGCTTGAATTCTGGATCGACCCGGAATCGCCCTACGCCAAGCCGATCTTCCAGGAGGACAAGACCTTCGTCTTCTATTGCGCATCGGCATGGCGCTCGGCGCTTGCGACGAAAACGGCGCAGGATATGGGCCTTGCCCCGGTGATGCATGTCGAAGGCGGCTTCACGGCCTGGAAGAAGGCCGGCGGCCCGGTCGAGATGCAAGAACAGGCGGGCTCGTAGAGCCTAGCGCTGGAGCAGGCTTCTCGCGAAAGACCGGCTCCCGCCTTCTCGCATCCTGCTCCGGCGCAGTGGTCTTGTTGCAATTCCGGGACCGATCGGAGAAGGAAATTCCGCCGGCCTGCGAGTCTGCTGCGAAGGCCCGCGCCCTTTTCGGGAGATATCTGTGTCGACCACCGTCGAAAAGGCCCTGAGGGTTCTGGAATTGCTCTCGATGCACGGCTTGCCGGTCCGGCTCGCCGATCTTTCGCGCGAACTGGAAATGAACAAGTCCACCACCTACAGGCTGCTCGAGAAGATGGGGCAGCTCGGCTATGTGCGGCAGGACGAAGACAGCCGCTACATGCTGACCACGCGCATGTGGGCGATCGGGGTGCGGGCTTTCCGCAATTTCGATCTGAGGGCATGGGCCAAACGTCATCTCGAGGAGCTGACACAGGAGACGGGGGAGACTGCGGTGCTGGCCGTCCTCGAAGGCCTCGAGGTCATGATCATCGACAAGCGCGAATCCGCCCAGGCGGTCCAGACCCTCTCCCCGCTCGGCAGCCGATCGGCGCTGCATGTCTCGTCGCTCGGCAAGGCGATGCTGATGGTCGAAGCGGAGCGCCTGCTGCCGCAGATGAAGCGGCTCCAGAAGTTCACCGATCGAACGATCACCACGATGGCGGCGCTCAAGGCGGAGATCGAGCGCGCCCGGGCGCTGGGCTTCGCCGAGGCCTATGACGAATTCGCCATCGGCGTGAGCGGTGTTTCGGCCCCCGTCACCGGGGTCGACGGCAGCCTGCTGGGCACGATCGGAATCTCGTTGCCCACGAGCCGCCGCGAGCCGGAACGGCTGGACGTCATGCGCGCGGCGGTCAGGTCCCATGCCGAACGCCTGTCGAAGGCGCTCGGCGGCATCGGCTGATCCCAGAGCATTTTCGAGCGAAGTGGACGCCGGTTCGCGCGAAGACAATGCGATAAAACAAGGAGGTAGAGCAGGATGCTAAAAAGTGGGAACCGGTTTTTCGCGTCGATCCTGCTCTAACTCTTTGATGAGAGACGGATTCAGATGTCAGATCGGACCACTTGGTGATCTGATCTGACATCATCCGGCTCTAGCGGAAAGCGACCTTCTCGCGGCCCTTCAGCCCCAACATCGCCCGCGCTTCATCGGGCGATGCGATCTCCACCGTCAGCCCCTCGACGATGCCGCGGATCATCGTCACCTGTTCGGCGTTGGACTGCGCCATGCGTCCGCGCCCGGCATAGAGGCTGTCTTCGAGGCCGACGCGGACATTGCCGCCCATCGTGGCGGCCATCGTGCCCATGTTCATCTGATGGCGTCCGCCGGCCAGCACCGACCAGCGATAGTCCTTGCCGAACAGGCGGTCGGCGGTTTCCTTCATGAACATCAGGTTCTCGGGGCCGGGGCCGATGCCGCCCAGCGTACCGATGATGAGCTGGACGAACATCGGCAGCTTCACGAACCCCCGATCGAGCATATGGGCGAGGTTGTAGAGATGGCCGACGTCGTAGCACTCGAACTCGAAGCGCGTGCCCCCATCGCCCAGGCGCGTCATGATCGATTCGATGTCGGCGAAGGTGTTGCGGAAGATCGCGCCGCGGGAGGCCTCCAGATAGTCCTCCTCCCAGTCATTGACCCATTTGCCGCGATACTTCTCGATCATCATGTAGGTGCCGAAATTCATCGAACCCATATTGCAGGAGCAGAGCTCCGGCGAGGCGGCGAGCGGCGCCGACAGCCGCTCCTCGATGGTCATGTAGGTCGATCCGCCAGTGGTCATGTTCAGGACCGCATCGGTCTGCGCGCTGATGCGGCGCAGGATGTCCATCCAGATCGCGATGTCGCCCGTGGGACGCTGCGTCTGCGGATCGCGGGCGTGCAAATGCAGGATCGCCGCGCCGGCGCGGGCCGCACCGATGGCCTGCTCGACGATGGCGTCGGGCGTCACCGGCAGATAGGGCGACATGGTGGGGGTGTGGGTGGCGCCGGTGACGGCGCAGCTGATGATCGTCTTGTCGGCCATTGGGCTCACTCCGTGTATTCCAGACCGCCGCAGATGCTGAGAACCTGCCCCGAGACCGGCCGCCCGGCCTTCGAGGTCAGATAGATGACGAGCGCGGCGATCTCGTCGGGCTCGACCATGGTCTTCATCGACACCGCCTTGAGCGCGAGCGCGGCCATGTCGTCGTAGCTGATGCCCTTGGTCGCGGCGCGATCGGTGAAGACGCGGCGGATGCGGTCGCCCGCCACCACGCCCGGCGCGATGGCGTTGACGCGGATCTGTTCGGGCCCGAGCTCGACCGACAACGACCGCGCCATGGCGATCACCGCCGCTTTCGACGCCGCATAGGGCGCGCGCAGCGGGAAGGCGTATTTGCCGGCGACCGAGGCCATGCAGACCATGCTCGCGCCGCCATGCGCGGCCGCGGCGATCTTCAGATGCGGGATCGCCGCGCGCGCCACATAAAACTGGCCATGGACGTTGACGTCGAAGGTCCTTTTCCAGGCCGCTACATCCAGTTCGTGCAGCGGCGCGGCCGGGCCGGCGATGCCGGCATTGTTCACGAGGATGTCGAGCCCGCCCATCGCGGCCGTCGCCTCGGCGACGAAGGCATCCACGGCGTCGATATCGGAGACGTCGCAGCGACGGGAAGCGAACCCCTCCTTCTCGGTTGCGGCGAGCATGTCGTCGACGATGTCGCAGACCCAGACCGCCGACCCCTTGTCCCGGAAGGCCCGGGCGATTTCCAGCCCGATCCCCGATGCGCCCGCCGTGACGATGACCCGCTGGCGGGCCCAATAGTCGCTGTCGCTCATATCCGTCATTCCCTCCTTTATGTTCAGCCGCCGGAGACGACGGCGAGCCCGCCGTCCAGAACCGGCTTGTCGCGCCCCTGCGCGAAAGCGCGAAAATAGAACTGTCCGGGTTCGCGCCAGAGCTGGAAGACCAGCGTCTCACCGGGAAAGACCGGCCCGGTGAACCGCGCCGCGAAGCGGGACAGACGCTCGGGCTCGCCCCTGGCGCAACGTTTCAGAATCGCGAGGCAGGCAGTGCCGAAGGTCGCCGCGCCGTGAAGGATCGGCGCAGGAAATCCAGCCGATCGGGCAAATTCCGGGTCGACATGCAGCAGGTTGCGGTCGCCCAGCAGGCGAAACAGCGCCGACTGATTGGCGGCGGTCGCGACCTCGAAGGTCTCGTCGGCCGGCCGGGCGGGAACCGTGATCGTCTCGGGCTCGGCTCCCCGGTTGCCGCCGAAGCCGCCGGCGCCGCGCACGAAGAGGCTGGACAGGCTGGTCGCCACCAGACTGCCATTCTGGAAGATGCGCATCTGCTGATGGATGATTCCGCCGCGCCCCTCGCCCTTGTCGCCGAGCCCGACAATGGCCGTCTCGACCTCCGCGCATCCCGACGGCGCGAAGGGAGCGTCAAAGCGGATGTCGAGGCCACCATGCACGACGAGTGCGACCGGGACCTGCGCCACCTCGAGCCAGTCGTCGGAGAAACCGAGGATCTGCGCGAAGCTCGGAACGACCTTCTGGTCGCGCTCGAGGATGAACGGCAGATCCGCGACCGGGTCGGCCGCGCAGGCCAGCGCGTAGAGCAATGTCTGGCGGTCGTCATAGGCAAATGAGCGGGCGGGAACGGCCAGCGACAAAAGGCGGTCGGCGTCGAGAATCATCGGCGGCTCCTTATGGCTCACGGGAGTGCCCGCATCCGAAGCAGGATGGAGAGTCGGCACTATTATTGCAACAGCACTTCAACATGTGAAACACTTTTTCTCCATACGCCGTATCTTCAACCCCTCTCTTCGCTTGACAGAACCGCCGCTGTGCAAAACGATCTTTCGCATTCTAAAACGCTCCGTACCCGCTCCGCACGACAGAGACAGGCGGACAGAGAAGGACCCGCATGCATTTGGAGTCATCCCGGCGACGATCTCCCGCTGCACGTCCTGGCTGCCGCGGCAGGGGCATCCATGCCTCGCGCCACGCTGTCGGGAGTTCGCAATTGACATGACCAAGGCTCGCCGAGATATTGCTGAAATCGGAAGTTATTTCCGATTTACGGAATTTCAGGAGAGCTGACGGTGGCAGGCTGGAGACTGGGCATCGATATTGGCGGGACCTTCACCGACGTGATCGCGGTGCCCCCGCCCGCGACCGCGGGACGGCGCCGTTCGGCCAAAGTGCCAAGCCAGCCGCAGGAACCCGTCAGGGCCATCGTCGATGCGATCTCCGCGGTCGGATTGACCTGGCCGGAGGTCGAGGAGATCGTTCACGGCACGACGATCGTCACCAACGACATCGTCGAGACGCGGCTGCGCCCTTGTGCGCTGATCGCCACCGCGGGGTTTTCCGACACGATCGAGATCGCCCGAGGCTCTCGCCGGCATCTGTACAGGATGGAGATGCCGCCGCGGCCGGCGCCGCTGGTGCCCGCCGAGTTGCGCTTCGAGGTCGATGAGCGGCTCGACCATGAAGGCCGCATCGTGCGGCCCCTCAGCGATGCCGACATTGCCCGCGTCGTCTCACAGGTGAAGGCGAGCGGCGTCGACACGGTCGCGGTCTGCCTGATGCATGCGTTTCGCAATCCCGAGCATGAACGCCGCCTCGGCGTCGCCCTGCGCGAAGCCCTGCCGCATGTCTCGCTATCGCATGAGGTCAGCCCCGAATGCCGCGAATTCGAGCGGATGAACACCACGGTGCTGAACGCCATGATGATGGCGAAGATCAAGCACCATCTCGGCCTGATCGCCGAGCGGCAGCCCCACGGCTCGCGGCTTCACCTGATGCACTCGGCCTCGGGCATGGCCGCGCCGGCGCTGATCGCCGAGCGGCCGCTGATGCTGGCCATGTCGGGTCCGGCGGCCGGTGTCGCAGCCTCTTGCGAGATCGCGGCAAAGCTCGGCATCTCTCACGCCATCACCTTCGACATGGGCGGGACGACGACCGATGTCTGCCTGGTCGTCGACGGGCGGGCGCAGATCGCGGTCAACCGCGATCTCGGCGGCCAGCGCATTCGCATGCCCATGGTCGCCGTGGATTCGATCGGCGCGGGCGGCGGATCGATCGCGCGGCTGATCTCGGGAGCCCTCACCGTCGGCCCCGAAAGCGCCGGCGCACGGCCGGGCCCCGCCTGCTACGGCACGGGCGGCACGCAACCCACCGTCTCGGATGCCGATGCCGTTCTTGGCAACCTCAACCCGGCGCGCACGCTGGGCGGCTCGATCACGCTGTCGGTGGAGCGGGCCGAAGGCGCCATCCGCCCGCTCGCCGAGGCGATGGAATTCAGCGTGGCCGAGGCCGCAGCCGGCATCACCCGGGTCGTGCACGCCAACATGGCCCGCGCGCTGCGCCGGGCGACAGTTGAGCGCGGGCTCGATTTGCGCCAGTTCGACATGATCGCCTTCGGCGGCGCAGGGCCGATGCATGCGGTCGAAGTCGCGCGGCTCTGCGGCATCGGCCGCATCGTGGTGCCGGCCTTCTCGTCGGGCTTTTCGGCGTTGGGCTGCGTCGAGGCGGTGATGAGCTATTCGCGCCAGATGACGCTGGGCATGAAATCCGGCGACTGGGACCAGGCGGCGCTCGACCGGACTGTGGCCGCACAGGTCGAGGATTTGTCGTCGGCGCTGATCGCAGCGGGGCATCGAGCCGCGACGCTCGCCATCACCATGACCGCCGGCATCCGCTATAGCGGGCAGAGCTACGAGACGCAGATCGACGCGCCGGCGCTGGACAGGCCCGATACGCTCGGCCAGCAGTTCGATGCGGCGCACCGCGCGCTCTATGGCTATGCGACCGGCGAGCCCTGGGAGCTCTCCTCGCTTCGCATCGAGGTATCCGCGCCGACGGAGTCCAAGGCCCCGGCGGATGCCCCCATCACCGGAGAGGACGCACCACCAGGCCGGCGCCGCGTGACCTTCGAAACGGGCGAGACCTTCGACGTCGCGGTGCTGGCGCGCGCCTCCATGGTTCCCGGCGAGACGATCCAGGGGCCGCTGATCGTCGAGGACGAATGGTCGACAATCGTCGTTCCGCCCTCGGACCGTATCGCGGCCGATGCCGCGGGACATCTGACGATCGAGGTGGCGCTGTGACGGTCGCGAAGACACTCATCCCTCCAGCCGCGATCGACCCCGTCTCGCTCGAGGTCATCCGCAATGCACTGACCGCCATCGCCGAGGAGATGTCGATGGTGGTCATGCGCGCCGCCCGCTCGCCGCTCCTGCGCGAGGCCGGCGACCACTCCTCTGCACTGACCGACAGTGCGGGCTTCCTGGTGGCGCAGGGCGCCGACGTGCCCGTGCATCTCGGTGTGCTCAGCTTCACGGTGCGCGAGTTCCTGGCCCGCGTTCCTGCGGAGCGGCTCATGCCGGGGGACGTCTGGATCGTCAACCTGCCGGAGGTCGGCGGCAACCACCTTCCCGACGTCAAGCTGATCCGCCCCGTCTTCCGCGACGGTGTCCTCTACGCCTTCGCCGTCAGCCTCGCCCATTGGGCCGATGTCGGCGGTGCCATGCCCGGCAGCTATTTTGCCGACGCCCGCGACGCCTGGGCCGAAGGGCTGCGGATCCCGCCGACCCGTCTCGTCGCGGACGACGCGATGGATGAGGAAAAGCTCGCGCTCATTCTCGCCAATGTGCGCGGCCCTCAGGAGCGCAAAGGCGACATCCTCGCCCAGATCTCGGCCACGATGGTCGCCGCGCGCAGGCTCGACGAGCTGGCGGCGAAACATGGAGCCGCCTGGATCGGGACCGCCTTCGCGTCGATCCACGACCGCGCCGAGCGCCAGATGGCAGAGGCGATCGGCGCGATCCCCAACGGCGTCTATGCCGGCGAGGACTGGATGGACGATGACGGCCATGACGGCCCGCCCGTGCCGATCCGCGTTACCGTCACGATCCGCGACGCGACGGCCACCTTCGACTTCTCCGCCTGCGCTGATGCGGTGTCCGGGCCGATCAACACCACGAAATTCATCGCGGGCGCGGCCGTCTTCTATGTAATGAAGGCGCTCTACGGCCCCGATATCCAGCCGTCAGGCGGATGCTACCGCCCGCTCGACGTCGTCACGCGCCAGGGGTCGATCGCCGATGCCCCCTATGACCGGCCCGTGGTCGGCGGCAATCACGAAACCTGCCAGCGGATGGCGGACGCGATCTTCAACGCGCTGATCCCGGTTGCGGCGGCCAAGCTCAGCGCAGGCGGGCCGACGACCGCCGGGCTCGTGATCTTCGGCAGCCGAACGGATCTCGGCTGGAGCACGCTCTACGAGGTCCATCCCGGCGGCGAAGGCGCGCGCATCGACCGGCACGGCATGGCCTCGAGCCGCGTGCACCTCGCCAATGTAATGAACACGCCGGCCGAGGTGATCGAGGCCGAATATCCGATCATCGTCGCGTATCAGAAGATCCGCCGCGGCTCGGGCGGCGCTGGGCGGCACAAGGGCGGCGACGGCATCGTCCGCGGCTACAAGATGAGCGGCGACGAGACCACCGTGACCACCATGTTCGAACGCGCCGTCGTGCCGCCCTATGGACTCGCGGGCGGCGAGGCGGGCGCCGTCTTCGGCGCGCGGCTCGTGCGCGCAGACGGCAGCGAGACGGCGTTGCGCGGCAAGCAGAACATCCGCATCGGCAAGGGCGACCTCGTCGAGGTGACGAGTTGCGGCGGCGGCGGCTACGGCATCCCGGACGAGGCGACAGAGTCGAGCCTCGCCGCGGAATAGCGATACCAAACGACCATAACAAACGGGAACGGGAAAGGATGACACAAATGCGCAGGCGTGACTTTCTAAGTAGCGGCCTCATCGCAGGCGGCGCGGCGGCTTTCGGCCTTTCCTTCCAGCCGCGGCTGGCGCGGGCGGCGAGCAAGGGCGCGGTCATCCGCGTCCTGGCCGAAGGCGCTCCCAATACCTTCGATCCCGCCGGGACCGGCTACAACATACCCTCGGCAAACATCACCTGGAACGTCTATGACCGGCTGATCACCTTCGGGCAGAAGCCGCTGGCCGGACCTGGCCAGCAGGGCGCCTTCATCTACGACTATGACAAGCTGGTGCCCCAGGCGGCCGAAAGCTGGACCATTTCGGCCGACGGCACGACCTTCACCTTCAAGCTGCGCAAGGATGCGAAATTCCACGACGGCACGCCGGTCACAGCCGCCGACGTCAAATGGTCTCTCGACCGCGCGGTCAACGTCACGACCGCAAAAAACCAGATGGCGACCGGCTCGATGACCGATCCGGGCCAGTTCACGGTCATCGACGACATGACGATCGAGATCAAGGTTCCCAAGGCCGACCGCTTCACCCTGCCTAATCTGGCGCTGCTCTTCCCAGCGATCTTCAATTCCAAGGTCGCCAAGCAGAACGCCACGGCCACCGACCCCTGGGCCTCCGACTGGCTGAAAACCAACATCGCCGGCGGCGGGCCCTTCAAGCTCGGAGCCTACCAGCCAGGCCAGCAATTCGTGCTCGAGCCCTTTGCAGACTGGAAGAACGGGGACCGGACGCCAGACGACCGCATCGTCTACCAGATCGTTCCGCAGGGATCGTCGCGGCGTCTGGCAGCCGAGCGGGGCGAGGCCGACCTGGTACGCGACCTGCCGGGCCGCGATATCAAGGATCTGCTCGACGCCGGCAAGGTGCGTGTGCTCGGCATCGCCAATCCGGCAACCGTCACCTACATCGCAATGAACAACGGCATGGCGCCCTTCGACAATCTCAAGGTCCGTCAGGCCATCGCATGGTCGGTGCCTTACAAGGACATGTTCGAGGCCGTGTTGTACGAGCGCGGTGCGCCGATGTTCGGCGGTCCCGCCGACGTCACGTCGACGCAATGGCCCTCGCCTCTGCCCTATACGCAGGACCTCGTCAAAGCCAAGGCCTTGCTGGTCGAGGCGGGCTTCCCCAACGGGTTCGAGACGACGTTCTCGATCGACGCCGACGACACGACGGTCGGCGAGCCGGTCGCGATCCTGATGCAGGAGGCCCTGCGCAAGATCGGTATCAAGGTCACGATCAACAAGGTGCCCGCCGGCCAGATGGGGACGCTTCAGACCGAGAAGAAGCTGCCTTTGTTCATCGCCAATGCCGGCGCCTGGCTGGCCAGCCCGGACTACTTCTTCCGGATATTCTACCAGGGCGCAACGCGCTGGAACTTCGGCTCCTATGCTAATCCCGAGATGGTGCAGATCGTCGCCGATGCGCGCTGGGAGACCGACCAGGCGAAATACGACGCTCTGGTGACCCGGATGATCCAGCTGGCACGGACCGAGGTGCCGGTGATCCCGCTGTGGTCGGCCTTCCAGGACACGGTGATCTCGCCTGCGACTTCAGGCTACACCTACATGTTCCACCGCTCGCTCGAGCTGCGCCACCTCGATAAGTGACGCAAGCAACCCAGCCGACCGGCGCGCGGAAACGCCCGCCGGTCGGTCTTCGCCATATCGCCCGGAAGAGATGACGACCCATGCGCTATCCGCTCGTCCGAGCCATACTGGGCCGCATTTGGAGCGCGCTTCCGGTGCTGTTCGGCGTGCTCGTCGTCACCTTCCTGCTCATTCGCGCGCTGCCGGGCGACCCGGCCGTGCAATATGCGACCAGCCCCACGGCGAGCCGCGTCGAGATCGAGGCGATCCGCCGCGAGCTCGGCCTCGACCGGTCTCTGGCCGAGCAGTTCCTGCTCTATCTGGGCCAGCTCGCGCACGGCAATTTCGGCTACTCGCTGCAATCGGGCCAGCCGGTTCTCAAGGATTTCGCGGTCCGCCTGCCTGCGACCATCGAGCTCGCGATCATGGCCTTCGTCCTGTCGATCGTCGTCTCGCTGCCGCTGGGCGTCGCAGCGGCGATCTTCCGGAACTCCTGGTTCGATCAGCTCTGCCGGGTGCTGTCGTCCTTTGCCGCGGCCATGCCGGTCTTCTTCTTCGGCCTGCTGCTGATCTATTTCTTCTATTTCCGCTGGGGTCTGGCGCCGGAGCCGATCGGCCGCTGGCCGGCCATGATCATCCCGCCCGACCCGGTCACGGGTTTCGCGACGATCGACTCACTCTTCGCCGGAGACGCCGAGGCGTTCTGGAGCGCACTGGCCAAGATGCTGTTGCCTGCGACCTCGATGGCGATCTTCGCGGTCGCCCCCCTGTTGCGGATGATGCGCGGCGCGATGATCGACGCGCTGGACAGCGACTATGTGCTGGCCGCCCGGGCCTTCGGATTGTCGCGCTCGCGGGTGATCCTGCGCTATGCGCTGCCCAATGCGCTGCTTCCGGTGCTCGCGACCATGGGGATGGTCCTGTCGACGATGCTCGGGGCCAATGTGATGATCGAGAAGCTGTTCGCCTGGCCGGGCATCGGCGCCTATGCGGTGAACTCGCTGATCTCGATCGACTATGCGCCGGTCCAGGCCTTCGTCCTGATCGTCGCGGTGCTGTTTGTGCTGATGACGCTGGTCATCGACATCATCTCGGCGGCGATCGATCCGCGCTACAAGCTGAAGGGCTGAGGCGATGGCGCTGCTTGCCGATATTCGCTTCGTTCTCAGGCGGAACTTCGTCACCACCGTAGCGGGCGTGCTGATCGTCATTCTGCTCGCCATCGCGCTGATCGGGCCCCATGTGGTGCCGCACGACCCGCTCGCCACCAATCTGCGCGACGTGCTGCGGCCGCCCTCGGGGACCTACTGGTTCGGCACCGACCATCTCGGCCGCGACATCTTCAGCCGGGTCGTCACCGCAGCCCAGCTCGACTTCGCCATCGCGACCGTCGCCGTGGCGCTCTCAGCGGTCATCGGCAGTGCCATCGGGGCTTTTGCCGGCTATGTCGGCGGCTGGCCCGACAAGCTTTTGTCGCGCATCGTCGACGTGATGATGGCGTTTCCGCTCTTCGTCGCCGCGATGGCGCTGGTCGCGGTCCTGGGCAACTCGGTCGAGGCCATCGTCCTGGCGACCGCGATCATCAACCTGCCATTCTATTTCCGCCTGATGCGCGCCGAGATCGCCAAGCGCAGCGACGCCGGCTATGTCGAGGCGGCGCTGGTCAACGGCAACGGGCTCGGACGCATTCTGTTCCGCTTTCTCATCCCCAACGCCCTGCCCCCGGTGATCGTGCAGATTTCGCTCAATCTCGGCTGGGCGATCCTGAACACGGCCGGGCTCGCCTTCATCGGGCTCGGCGTCACGCCGCCGACGCCGGAATGGGGCATCATGATCCAGGAAGGCTCGGCGATGATGGTGTCGGGCCAGTGGTGGGTGGTCGTCTTCCCCGGGGCGGCGCTGGCGCTGTCGGTGTTCTGCTTCTCGCTGCTCGGCGATGGCATCCGCGACATCATGGATCCGAGGCGGCGCAGCTGATGGCGACCTTGCTGGAGATCGATACGCTGCATCTGGGCTTCGAGGGGGCGAACGGCCTGACCGCGGCGCTGCGCGGCGTCAGCCTGTCGCTCGCACGCGGCGAATGCGTCGCGCTGGTGGGCCAGTCCGGATCGGGAAAATCGGTGACGGGCCTGACGATCCTGCGCCTCCTGGGAGCCAATGCGCGGATATCGCAAGGTGCGATCCGGCTCGACGGCGAAGACCTGCTCGCATTGTCTGAAGCACGGATGCGCACGGTCCGCGGCGGCCGGATCGCGATGATCTTCCAGAACGCCAAGGCCTCGCTGAACCCGATCCGGCGGGTCGGCGACACATTGGTCGACATCGTGCGCGCCCATGACCGGACCGGCCTGTCGCGCAAGGCGGCGCTCGCAAAGGTGATCGGCATCATGGATGCGATCGGCATCGCGCTGCCGGAGGAGCGGGCGCGCGCCTTCCCGTCCGAGCTGTCGGGCGGCATGTGCCAGCGCATCGGCATCGCGGTCGCGCTGGCCTGCGAGCCCGAGCTGATCATTGCCGACGAGCCGACCTCCGCGCTGGACGTGACCACGCAGAAACTCGTGATGGAGACGTTGATCCGCACCTGCCGGGGCCGGGGCGTCGCAGTGCTGTTCATCACGCACGACCTCGCGCTCGCCTCGGAATATTGCGACCGGGCGCTGGTGATGAATGCGGGCCGGATCGTCGAGGAGGGTCCAGCAACGCGTGTCTTCACCGCGCCCGAGCATCCCTATACGCGGGCGCTGCTCGATGCCCTTCCCTACGGCAAGACCGACGCATCCGAATTGCGGCCGATGGAATGGGAAGACCCGGATACAGCCGGCGAAGGAGCGCGCACATGATCGAACGCCCGCTCCTCGAACTGCGCAGCGTCAGCAAGTTCTATCCCATGGCCGGCGGCCCTGTCGTGGCCGTCGACGAGGTCAGCTTCGATGTCCGCCCGGGGGAGATTCTCGGCATCGTCGGCGAAAGCGGCTCGGGCAAGACGACCGTATCGCGCATCGCCGCCCGACTGATCACCAACAATGAAGGGCGGATCTTCTTCGACGGCCACGACGTCACGCATCTGTCGGGCCGAGCATTTGCGGGGAACCCGCTCAGGCGCGATCTTCAGATGGTTTTCCAGGACCCGCTGGCGAGCCTCAACCCGCGCTTCCGCGCGGGGCGCGCCATCGCCGACCCGGTGCGTCGGCTAGGTGCTCCCGACGAGCGCGCGGCCGAGACACGGCTGGTGGGCGAGGCCGCGACCCTCGCGGGCCTGCCCGAACGGCTGCTGACGAGCTATCCTCACCAGCTTTCCGGCGGTCAACGCGCTCGGGTCGATATCGCCCGCGCCATTGTGCTGAAGCCGAAGCTTATTATCCTCGATGAGCCCACCTCGGCACTCGACGCTTCACTCCAGGCCCATGTGATCCGCACGCTGCTGGACCTCCGGCGCGAACTCGGCTGCGCTTTCATCTTCGTCAGCCACGATTTGAATCTCGTCAGGCTGATCTCGGATCGCATTCTGGTCATGCACCGCGGCAAGGTGGTGGAATCCGGCCCGGCGCGAACCGTGTTCGAGGATCCGCAGGCCGACTACACGCGCCAGCTGATCGCGGCCATTCCAACCCTCGGGCGCTCGCGGACGCAGGCGAGCTGACGCCAGCCCTTGCCGACAGCCGGCGCCGACCGCAGCCGTCGATCATCCGCGTCGGCGGACTGACCGAAGCGATCAAGATTGGCCAAGCCGCCGAAACCTATTTCGATAGGCGTCACGCCTCACAATCCGCATGGGCCGATCGCAATCACAGCTTCGGTCACATTGGCAGCGGTCCTGACGAACTTTGTCATTCTCGAATCGTATGAGAACGCTAATCCGCCCTCGCGAAACCAGTTCGTAAAGGACGGCCCGCTGATCAAGGGCAATTTTTATCCGGTTTCGGATATACTTGGACTGGGCATTGAGATTGATGAATCCAAATTGGGAGATCTGTCTTCCGACACCGAACGGCTCATTGCCTAAGAGCTCGTCCAAAGCAGGCCGAGCCGTTGTGGCCCTGGGTCGATCGAGCTTCAACGAGCCTCGTTGTCTCCGGCGGCAATGGCGTCGAACGGGACGCGGCCTGACTCGATTATCTGAGGCTGATCGAACCGCTGACACCCCATCCGAACCGACTGGGCCGACATGGTATCTGACGTGAGCACGCCTCGCCGCCCAAGCACCACCGATCTGCGCCGTTTCCTGGATCTCGAGCAGCAGCGCGATTGGATGCAAGGCAAGACGACCCTGCGCGACGCCGATGAGCGCTCGGAGTCGCTGGAACTGCGTCTCAAATACGTCGCGCGGTTCGAGAAACTGCTGCGCCGGCCTCAGGCAGAAGAGGTCCTGGACATTCTCCGCCGATACGGCCGCAACTGCATCCCGATCCCGAGCCGGACCGAGCGGCATTACTGGTCGGTTTCCTGTCTGCCGTCGACGCCGGGCAAGGCGCTCATTCGCGTCAATGCGAGCTGGATGGAGCTTTTCTCGCTCTATGCGGATGGCGAGGGCATCCGCGGGCTATTTCTGGTGCATCTTTCCGATTTCACCAGCGACCATTCGCTCGATCACGGCCAGGTGGATGACGCTTTCCTTGAGCGCTGCGTGACGACACCCGAAGACGTCAGCTATATCTTCCCCCGCGGCGAGGACATTTTTGGCATCAAGATCCGCGGCCTCTCCTCGATCGGTAAATTCCTCGCGGCGCGCCGTTCGTTGCAGGCCATCCGGGCATTCAACCTGACGCATATGAACCGGGGTCGGAACGCCTACCAGGCGAGCCACTGCTACAGCCTGGCTGACCACATGTTGAGCAGTCGCGCGGGCTGAGCGGAAACAGTTCGAATCTCTGTTTGTGAAATGGCGCGCCGTTCAGGAAAAACTGCGAACACCGACCCGTTTGCAGTACCGCTATAATCTCTCCAGTCGGATCAAGATCGCACCGCCCGTGCGCTTTCCGGCTCGGACGACGGCCGGGCTTGCGACCCACAGCCGACATTGGCAGCGCCCGGTTTCGGGCAAGCGTCGTTGAGCGGCTGGAACAACGCACTGCGCCCGATCAGCAAAGCTCGCACCGATGCGCCCTCCCCTGTCGGTACGGCACCGAATTGACGCCTCCAATCGTGGACAGGCGAGCTCAGCAGCGATCTTGCATCCACGCCGTCAAGATATTGTGTCGCTAGACGATACTTTTAATTGTATTGCAATCCATAGCGCTGCGTCATAGCTTTTCCCCGGATTGAGCGCGGTGAGGGGCAAATTGGCGGTCAGCAAGGATCCTTCTGTCTCCATTGGGAGCGAGAACGCCGCGCAGGCGAATTCGCTTTTCGTGACCTCGCTCGAGCGCGGCTTTGCCGTGCTTGAAGCAGTCGGCAACGAGCGGCGCGATGTCGGGGTGACGGAGATCGCGGCGAAGACAGGGCTCGACAAGAGCGCCGCGCAGCGCTTCGCCTTCACGCTGCAGGCCCTTGGCTATCTCGAAAAGAACCCGGCGACGCGGCGATTCAGACTGTCGCGGCGCGTGCTCGGGCTGGCGCATGCCTATCTGCGCACCGATCCGCTGGTCGAGCTGGCGACACCTTATCTCGCCGATCTCAGGCAATTCTGCCAGAAGCGAGTCGATCTGAGCCTGCTGGACGGCTTCGATATCGTCTATGTCGTCCGGCTCCAGAGCCAGCGCGAGGCCTTCGGCGCCACGGTGATCGGACGCCGCATTCCGGCATTCTGCTCCTCGGGCGGTCGGGCGATGCTGTCGCTGCTGCCGGAGGACGAGACGCGCGCGCTGGTCGAGCGCAGCCCGCGCAAGCCGCTGACGCCGCATACCATCACCGATGTCGAGGCTGTGATGGCGCAGATCGCGCGGGCCAGGCAGGACGGCTTCGCCGTCTGCGTACAGGAAGCCCTGATGGGCGAGATCGTGGTCGCCGCGCCGGTCGTCGACATGCAGGGCCGGCCGCGCGGCGCCGTTCACATCGCCATGGCCCTCGCCGACCATGACGAGAACGAGGTCCGGACCAAATTCGCGCCCATGGCGGTTGCCGCCGCCCGTCTGATCTCCGGCGGAGGGTACTGAGCTTGCTGCCCTATCCGCAGACGCAATACGCCGCCAGCCGGAGCGATGACGCCCAGTGGCCCGTCCTCGACGGCGACTGCGAGGCCGAGACCTGCGTGATCGGCGGGGGATTGGCCGGCCTGGCGACGGCGCTGGGCCTTGCCGAGCGTGGACGATCGGTCGTGCTGCTTGAGGCCAACCGCATGGGCTGGGGCGCGTCGGGCCGCAATGGCGGCTTCGCCAGCGCTGGCTATCCGCTGTCGATGCGGGATCTCGCCGCGCAGCGCGGGCTATCCGACGCCGCGGCACTCTGGCGCCTGAGCGCGGAAGCGCTCTCGGTCGTCAGCCGCCGCGCGGAAGCGCTCGGCCCCGACACCTTGCAAGGCCACGGCGCCTTGCGCTGCCGCATCGCCTGGCAGCCCGAGACGCTGCGTGAGCATGTCGGCTGGATGAACGAGCATTTCGCGGCAGGCATTGTCCATCTGCCGCCAAGGGAGCTCCGCGCTTTGCTGGCGACGGATGCCTATGCCGACGGTTTCCTCAATCCGGCTTCCCTTCAGATCCAGCCCCTCAATCTGGCGCGCGGGATGGCGCATGCCGCTGCAGCAGCGGGCGCGCGACTTCACGAGGGGTCGGAGGTCGTCGCGATCGAGGCCGCCGGCGCTGCGCGCAAGGTCGTCACGCGGTCAGGCTCGGTCATGGCTCGCCATGTCGTGCTGGCCGGTGGCGCGCATCTGGGAATGCTGCATAGCGGCCTGGGGCTCGCCACGGTGCCGGTCGCATCCTTCGTCGTCGCCACCAAGCCAGCATCCGAGCAGCTGCGTGCCGCCATCCGCACGGGCTTTGCGGTGTCCGACACGCGTGTCGCGACGGATTACTATCGCGTGCTGCCCGATGGCCGTCTGCTCTGGGGCGGCAGGGCCAATGCCTTCGAATATGCACCCGGGACACTGCGCGACCTTTTGAAGCGCGACATTGCGCGAATCTATCCGCAACTGGCCGATCTGGAGATCGAAAGCGCCTGGTCTGGGCTGATGCCGATTGCCCGGCACAGAATGCCTGTCATCGGGCCTCTGGCGGAGGGCCTCTGGGCCGCCGCCTGCTTCGGTGGGCTCGGCCTCGTCAACACCACGCTCGCGGGCGAGTTGATCGCATCGGCCATTGCCGAGGGCGACGACCGCCATCGCCATTTCGCGCCGTTCGGGCTGCCTTTCGCCGGCGGCACCTACGGCCGCGCCGCGTTCCAATTCATCTACTGGCGCCATCAGCTCGAGGATTGGTTCAAGCGCCCTCGCGCTCGCAAGGCGGGAGGCCAGCCGTGACCGAAGGCCCAGCATGAACGACACCATCGTCGCCATCTCCGATGTCTCGAAGCGGTATTCAGGCGCGGCCCAGCCGGCACTGGCCGGCGTCTCGCTCGACATTCGCCGCAACGAGTTCTTCACGCTGCTAGGCCCGTCGGGCTGTGGCAAGACCACGCTGCTGCGGCTGATCGCAGGGTTCGGCATGCCCGATTCCGGGCAAATCAGCCTGGACGGCAAGCTCTTGGGCCAGACCCCGCCAAATCTGCGGCCGATCAACACCGTCTTCCAGAGCTATGCGCTTTTTCCGCATATGAGCGTGGCGGAGAATGTCGGCTTCGGGCTCGAAATGCTCGGGCGGCCGCGCGAGACCGTCAGGTCCCGCGTCGCGGAGATGCTGCGTCTCGTTCGCCTCGAGGGGATGGGCGAGCGCCGTCCGGCCCAACTCTCCGGGGGCCAGCAGCAGCGCGTCGCGCTGGCGCGCGCCTTGGCGCCGGCGCCCAAGGTGCTGCTGCTCGACGAGCCGTTGTCTGCCCTCGATCTCAAGTTGCGGCGCGAGATGCAGATCGAACTTAAGCGGCTCCAAACCGAAACGGGCATCACCTTCGTGTTCGTGACGCACGACCAGGAAGAGGCGCTCGCGATGTCCGACCGCCTGGCGGTGATGCGCGACGGCGTGGTCATGCAGGTCGGCTCGCCGGAAAACCTCTATGACAGGCCAGCCAATCTCTTCGTCGCCGAGTTCATCGGCGAGGCTAATTTCTGGAATGCGACCTGTCTCGAGCGCAGCGGCGCAGGCGGGCGCTTCGCGATCGGCACAAGCGAGGCCGTCATGCACGTCGCCGAGGCGCAAGGGCTGACTGAGGGGGCAAAGGCCGTGTTGGTCGTCCGGCCCGAGCGCATCACGCTTGGCGCGGCCGAGCCCGGCCTGTTGCACGGTACCGTGGAGACGGCGGTCTATCGCGGCAGCGACCTCGTCGTGCATGCCGCGCTTGCGGGCGGGGGCGAATTGCGGGCGCGCCTGCCCGGCAGCATCGCGGCAGCGGGGCTGATCGGCACCGCCACGGGGTTCGCCTTTCCCGCCGACGCAGTGCGGGTCTTCCCGGCATGAGTACGGTCCGGACCTCTCCTGGGCTGCTGGCGGCGCCGGCTGCGCTCTTCCTGATCGTGTTCATGCTCGTGCCGGTCGGCCTGATGCTTTATGTCTCGACGCTCGAGCGCGGCGCCTTCGGAGGCGTCAATTGGGGCCGGCACACGGCCATCGCTTATGAGAAGCTGCTGTTCGAGCGAGATCTGGCGGGACAGATCACCTTCAACAGCGACTATATCGCGATCATCCTGCGCTCGTTCCGGCTTGCGGCCATCACCACGGCAGTCACGCTGGCGCTGGGTGTCCCGACGGCTCTCTACATGGCGAGCCTGCCGCCGCGCCGCGCGGCCTTGATGCTGTTCCTCGTGACCGTCCCATTCTGGACGAACCTGCTCGTCCGGAATTTTGCGTGGATCCTGATCCTGCGCAATGGCGGCCCGCTCGACAGCGCGCTCGCGACGACCGGCCTCCTCACGCCACCGCTCGACATCCTTTACACGCCGCTCGCGACGGGAATCGGCCTGACCTATTCCTTCCTGCCCTTCATGATCTTGCCGATCTACGTCGCACTCGAGCGCATCGACCGGCGCCTGATCGAGGCAGCCTTCGACCTCGGCGCTGATCGCTGGCGCGTGCTCTCGCGCGTGGTCCTGCCGCTGGCGGCGCCCGGCATCGCCGCTGGCGCCATCCTCGTCTTCGTGCCCTGCCTGGGAGCCTATGTCAGCCCTGAGCTGCTGGGCGGCGGCAAGTCGCTGATGATCGGAAACCTGATCCAGGCCCAGTTCGGCGCCTCGCGCAACTGGCCGTTCGGGGCCGCGCTGGCGCTCGTTCTCCTGTTGGTTCTCCTGATTGCGCTGGCTCTGCTGGCCAGCGTGAGGCGGCGGGAGCGGCTTGCATCATGAACGAGGCCAGGCACCCTCTCCGCCTTCCCGGCACAGCAGTCCTCGCCGCGCTCGCGATGCTCTTCCTCTACGTGCCGATCATCGTGCTCGTGGTGCTCTCGTTCAATGCGAGCGACATGACGACGATCTGGACCGGCTTCAGCCTGCACTGGTACGCCCAGGCGCTCGGCAACGACACAATGCTCGTCGCCATCGGCAATTCGCTGACGGTGGCGGCGGTCGCGACCATCCTTGCCACCGCCGCCGCGACGTCGGCTGCGCTCGGCATCGCGCGTTCGGGCGGCCGCGCCCGCACGGCTGTCGAGGGGCTGCTCGGCCTGCCTCTGCTCGTTCCCGAAATCGTCACCGCCGTCGCGCTGCTGATGCTCTTCGTGCTCGTAGGGGTGAGGCTGGGGCTGATGTCGGTCATTCTCGCGCATACGGTCTTCTGCATCCCGTTCGCCTATTATCCGATCCGTTCGCGCCTGGCTGCACTGGACCCCGCACTCGGGGAAGCGGCGAGCGATCTCTACGCGCCCGCATGGCGGCGTTTCCTGCGCATCGAGCTGCCCTTGCTCGCTCCGGGCATCTTTGCCGGCGCGCTGCTCGCCTTCATCAGCTCGCTCGGCGATTTCGTCATCACCTATTTCGTCGCCGGTCCCGGCGCCACGACGCTGCCCGTCTACATCTACGGGATGATCCGCACCGGCATCACACCGGAGGTCAATGCGCTGTCGACGCTCCTGCTGCTGGCTTCGGTCGCGGTCGTCGCCATCGTCTTCCGAAGTGGAACCACGCCTGCCAACCAAACAAGGGGAGAGAAGACTTCATGACGATAACCACCCGATTCCGCGCGGTTCTCGCGGCGCTCGCGCTCGCGGCCACGCCCGCCGCCGCGCTCGCCCAGTCGAAGCAGCTCCTGCTCTACAGCTGGGCCAATTACGTGCCGCCCGATCTGATCAAGCGCTTCGAGGCGGAGACCGGTATCAAGGTCAGCCTCGACGTCTATGACAGCAACGACACGATGCTCGCCAAGCTGCAGGCCGGCGGTGGCGGTTACGACATCGTCGTTCCCAGCAATTCCATCCTGGCGACGATGATCAAATCCGGTCTCCTGCTGAAGGTCGATGCGGCAAAAATGTCGAATTTCGGCAATGTCGCCGCACCTCACGATCGGCCCGCCACCGACCCAGGCCGCGAGTATTCGGTGCCGTATCTCTGGGGCTCGACCGGATTCACTTATGATTCCGCCAAGGTGCCGGGCGGCAAGCTGACCGAGAGCTGGAAGGAATTCTTCGAGCCGCGGCCCGAGCTCTCTGGTCAGATCGCCGTGCTCAACGATCAGGGCGAGGTCTACAGCGCGGCCGCACTCTATCTCGGGCTCGACACCTGCAGCGAAGACCCCGCGGACGGGCAGAAGATCCTGACGCTGCTTGAAAAGCAGAAGCCGCATGTCAAGATCTATTCCTCGACCGGCACGATCGACCGCGTCGCGGCCGGCGAAGTCATCATGCACCAGCAGTGGAACGGAGCGTCGCACCGTTCGCGTGCCAAGCTCCCGACCGCCGTCTTCGTCTACCCGACGGAGGGGATGAATCTCTGGGGCGACAATTTTGCCGTTCCCAAGGGAGCGTCCAACCCCGAGAGCGCCAAGATCTTCCTGAACTGGATGATGGTCCCGAAGAACGCCGCCGAGGCCTCGAATTTCAGCGGCTACAACAATGCCATCAAGGGCGCGGAGGAGCTGCTCAGAGCAGACCTCCGCGACAATCCGGCGATCAACCCGCCGGAAGCCTTGAAGACGCGGTTCAGGCCGGTCAAGGATTGCTCGCTCAAGGCACGCGAGATCCGCGATGGAGTCTGGACGCGGCTGCGCCGCTAACTTCGGAAGGCAGACGTCCTTCGGGGCCTGCCTTCTGCTTTCACAAGCGCTTTTCCGCTACGGGTCTCAGGGCTACAGACCCGTTCACCGCCTCAGGCTGCCATAGGTCCTCCTGAAGGTCCCCGGCCGTGCCCGACAACCTGCCGGCTCACGTGGCGTGCCTGATCGGGCCTTCGCGAGTCTGGTCCAAACAGAGTTGATGGGGGGACACAAATGCGGGGGCATCGCGGGGGGACGCCCTCGATTTTCGATCGCTAATTTTCATTGATTTTCAATTAGTTAGACCACTCACAGTTGAGTGGCGCGCCATTCAGGATAAAACTGCGAACACCTATGTTATTGAAATTGATAAATAATTTTTCTGTGCCAAGGCGCGATTAGTCGGTGGTTCATCGTAACCTTATCTTTGAACGCGTTCGCGAATCTGGTCGATGGCGGACAGGTTGATCAGGGCTTCGACCTAAAGCAGAACCTTGGCTGGCGCGGTCTGGTCGAATTCGGCCGGAAGCGGGCATCGCGTCACCGCAGAACACCCAAAGTGCTTGCACTGTTCGCTCGGCATCAGCCTTTTGCCGATCGAGGCTCAGTACTCCGGCAAACCTGCCGCGAGAAGTGCTTTCGCAAGCAGCGCGGCCGCGGCCAACAAGACTGGGCTTGCGTTTTTGATGGGCAGGAGGACATTTCCCAGGTTCGAGCCCGGCCGCAACGCCATGCCTTGATCCATGGCTGCTCTCGCTTCAGCCGGCCGTCCCAGGCCTATATAGGCGGCAGACAGCAGCATGTGGCTGCGTCCCGTCGCCGGGGTGATGGCGATGGACTTTTTCAGCCATGGCAAGGCGTCTTCGCTGCGACCCATCAACAGATAGGTCCTCCCCACATTGAGCTTCCATGTCCAGCGCGAGACTTGCGGCGTGTCGTAACTGTCGGCCCGCTTGAACGAGGACAGCGCCTCCTCGAAGCGGCCCGCCTGGAGCTGGGCGATACCGATATGCGTCAGCGCGGGTGCGTGCCAAGGATTCAAGGCCAACGCCCTGGCGCAGACAACAAGGCTCTCGGTGAATTCATTGGTGGCGCTGAGGAGCCGGCAAGAGGCGTCGAGGACGGGGATGCTGGTCGGTTTGATCCGCAAGGCGCGTTTCAGGATCGATCCCGCGTGGGCCTCGGCGGCGGCGCTCTCTGTCGGGTCGTACCAGATCATCTGAACGCCGCGCATCTGAAGGGCTGCCAGAGCGATGGCGAGATCGACATTGTCGGGATCCTCGGCCAGCGCCTTTTCCAGCATCGCCTGCGACGTCGCAAAGCGCTCTCGCGACGTGTGGATGATGGACGCGGTGGCCTGCTCGATCACGACCTTGGCGCCGCCGGCCGATGGACGACCCTCGGGCGTGGCTGGTCGCGGATCGGCATTGACGAGCGCATTGATGCGCATCGCCAGCGGATAACCGACGCCCGCCACGAGCCGGGACTGCTGCAACGCCAGATCGGCCTCGTCGATGACCACCGAGACCGGCGCGGTCCAGACGATCTCCCCGGTCGCCGTCCGGGTCATGCGCGCCTGCGCCTCCCAGGACCGTTCGGTTTTGCGGAGCTCGCCGGTCACGATGAAGTCCGCCTGCTGCGATGTCTGCGGCGCCACGACGCTGATGGTGTCGATCTGCGCCAACCCGTCCGCGAGGCGGGTCGTCATGATCGCCGCCATCGCCTTGTCCTCGTCGCCGGCTGCGACCGGCATCACCGCGATCGATGGCGGCCGCCCCGCCATGAGGAACCCCGGAGCGAGCATCATCATGATGATGGCGAGGGCGAGGATGCAGCCGAGCCCGGCGGTCGCGACGGCAGCGCGGCGGCGGCGCACGAAGCGGCGCCATGACGAGGCGGGCACGAGCGCAGGGCCGGTTTGCGTCGCGCTGCGCAGCGCAGGGTGCGCAGCCTGCGCTACGCGCGTGGCAGGCTCGGCCGAGACCTCGGCCTCGAACAGATACCCGCTGCCGGAGACGACCCGGATCACCTCGCGTCGATCGTCGCCGAGCGCGCTCCTGATCTCCCGGATGCATTGAAACAGGTTGTCTTCGCCGACATGGACGTTGGGCCAGACGGCGTCCATCAGCTCCCGCTTGCTGAGCACGCGCCCGGGATTGGTCGCGAAGAGGACCAGCATGGCCAGGGTTTTGGGGCGCAGCTTAACGGCTTCGCCGGCGGGTCCACGCAACGTGGCGCGCCGTCGGTCCAGTTCAAACCCGGCAAACCGCAGCAGCATGCCTTCGATCACCCCGATTGTTTCATAGAGCGGCCCCTCGCCCAGAGGTCCGCTGAAATGGGAATACCAGAAAACTTTCAGAAAATGTGCAGCCGCCTTTCAGGACGAGGCGATTGGCGAAACCGTATCTTCGTGTGCGTGACGGCGTCCGAATCCAGATGACGCGAGACCGGCAGGAATCCGCAGGCCGTGGCCTTGATGCCGGCCTGAACCGGGGAAGCGAAACGATCGACCCATGGCGATGGAAGCCGACCAGGTTTTGGCGCATCCTGCCCTTGGCACCTGCGTCCGCAGGCAGGCAGCGGCGCTGATGCAGCTCCATCAGGCCAGCCCCCGCCTGGCGTCGCCCTTCGCGACGCAGCAGCGCTGGCTGATGTCGCAGGCCGCGCTGGCGCAATATTTCCGCAACGAAGCCGCGGCGGCCGGCAGCGGCCTGTTGGCACAACGGGTCGTCGACATCGCCCTGCGTCGCGGCCTCGCCAGCCGCAACACCGCGGCGGCCTTCATCAGCGAGATGCTCAAATACGACATTGTCCGCCACATCGCAGGCAGCGCGGGCAAACGGGCGCGGCCGTTCGAGCCGTCGCCTCGGACGCTTGTCATGCTGCTGCACTGGCTCGCTCTCCATCTGGCGACCCTGGACGCGCTCGATGGCGGGCAGCGGTCGGCCGCGCTGGCCGCCCAGCCGGCGCTTCTGCCCATGATCCAACCGCTGATCGCCGATGGCCTGCTGGCCTCGCGAGAGGTTCGCAAGCCGAGCCGGACGTTTTCGCTGTTCACCTGGGTCAATGACGGGGGCGTCGTGATGGACCGCCTGATCGCCGGTTGCAGGCCGCAAGAGGACGAGACCCAAGACGACGAGACCAGAGTGGGCGACAGCGACGCCGTTCTGGGCCGCGTGACGACCGACGTCACCGCGGTATCGGCTCTCGCGCTCCGCCTGAACCTGTCGCGCACCCAGCTCGGACGCAAGCTCGCCGCCGCCGAGGCGATGGGCAGCCTCGGCTGGAGCGGACGGCGGGGCCGCTCGCCGCTTTGGGTCTCCGATGGCTTTCGGCACGAATATCACAGGGCGCAGTCCGTGAAGCTGGCGATCATCGATGCAGCCTTCGAGGCCTGCTTCGAGGGCGAGCACGACCTCGTTATCAGCGATGCGGTATCGGCGTGAATCCCGCAATCGGCGGCGATGTGACCATTTTTGGGGGTCGGCCGGTTTCGGCCGCCCGAATGCTATGCCGCTCGAAACCGGCTCGCTATCACGGCCCTGTCGGCGCCGGTCGTGCGCCGTCGACTCGTCGCAATGCGACGCTGGAGCGTCCATGATCCGCCGCTTCCCCGCCCCGGGACCTTTCGTTCGTCGTATCGGCCTCGTCCTGGTGACGGGCGTCACGCTTTCTGCTTCCTCGGTCCTGGCCCAGCAGGCCGGCAGCAGGCCTCCGGCGGCAGCATCTGCACCGTCGGCAGTTCCCGCTGCCGTCTCGTCCGAGCCGGGCGCGACGACGGCGAGCTTCGGCGACTGGACGCTGCGGTGCCAGCGCCTGGACGTCGACGGCAAGGCGGCGCGCGTCTGCGAGGTCGGCCAGACCATCCAGCTCCAGGGCCAGGCCGCGCCGATCGCGCAGGTCGCGATCGGCCAGCTCAAGCCCGCCGACCCGCTGCGGCTGACGGCGGTGCTGCCGGTCGGCGTCTCCTTTCCCGGCAGCGTGCAGATCGCCTCCGACGAAAAGGACGTCAAAACCCTCGACCTGCCGTGGCGGCGCTGCCTGCCGAGCGGCTGCTTTGCGGACGCCGCCCCCGACGACGACACGCTCAGGCGCTGGCGCGGCGCGAGCCAGGCCGGCCGCATCGTCTTCAAGGATGCGGCGGCGCGCGAGCTGGCGATCCCGTTGTCGTTTCGGGGCCTCGGCCAGGCGCTCGATGCGCTCGCGAAGGAGCGGGTCTGACGCATGAGCACGTCGCAGCGGCCAGGGTCCCTGACGACGCCAAGATCCTGTCGCGCCGGCGGCGCCGGCGCGGCGTTCACCGGCTCGCTGGCTCGCTGGCTCGCTGGCTCGCTGGCTCGCTGGCTCGCTGGCTCGCTGGCGAGTCAAAATTCTTGGTTCCGGTCCGGACGCAAGAGCCAATCAAAAAGACGTTGAGTAACGGGCGTGGCGGCCGCGCGTGGCGCGCGGGCCAAATCGCTGAGAAGTCAGGGGCGAACACGATGACGGGCAATTGCAGCAATCCAACCAGCAGATGTCGGGCCCTCGTGGCCGACGCCTCAGCGGTGGCGCTGCTCGCGGGCTTCGCGCTCGCGGCGCTTGCCGGGACGGCAGCGGCGCAGGACGCGACATGGCTGCTTAATCCCGCCACGGGCGATTTCAACACCGGCGGCAACTGGACTCCAGCGACCGTGCCGACCGGCACCGCATCCTTTGGAGTGTCCAACACTATCAACCTGACATTCTCGGCCCCGACCACCACGATCGGCAGATGGACTTTCGATGCGGGAGCATCGAACTACACGTTTACCAACAATGCGCAAACGCTTGACTTCGTCGGCGCTGGCATCGTCGTCAATGGCGGTGGGCTCAGCATCACGAACAACGGGCCGCTGCAATTCCTCAACAGCAGCAGCGCCGGCGGCGCCGGGATCACGAACAACAACCTGATCGAGTTCTTCAACAACAGCAGCGCCGGCAGCGCTGCGATCACGAACGGCAATACCATTCGGTTCCGCGACAGCAGCAGTGCCGGCGGGGCAACCATCACGAACAACAGCACGCTGGAATTCCGCAACACCAGCAGCGCCGGCGGCGCCGGGATTACGAACAGTTCGAATCTTCAGTTCTTCAACACCGCCAGCGCTGGCAACGCCACGATCGTAAACAACGACTTCGTGGGTTTCAACGACGCCAGCAGCGCCGGCAGCGCCGCGATCACGAACAATTCCGGCCTGTGGTTCCGCGACACCAGCAGCGCCGGTAGCGCCGCGATCACGAACGTCGCTAGTGTGGAATTTTTTGCGAACAGCACCGCCGGCAGCGCCACGATCGTAAACAACAACGGCGTGGGTTTCAACGACACCAGCAGCGCCGGCAGCGCCGCGATCACGAACTTCGCCAGCCTCTTGTTCCGCGACACCAGCAGCGCCGGCAGCGCCGCGATCACGAACAACGGTTTTGCGCAGTTTGTTGGCGGCAGCACCGCTCTTACCGCCACGATCGCAAACTTCAACACCGTGCTGTTCCTCGACAACGCCAGCGCCGGCAGCGCCACGATCACGAACACTGGTGCCGGTTCCCTGGAATTCTACACTACTAGCAGCGCTGGCAGCGCGAACATCGCCAATAGCGGGTTCCTGCGCTTTTCCGGCGCGAGTAGCGCCGGCACGGCGACGATCGTCAACAACAGCGTCCTGCGCTTCGAGAACGGCTCGACCGCCGGAAGCGCCACCATCACGACGAATGCGAACGGCTCGACGGCGTTCCTCGACGCCACCACCGGCGGCACGGCGCGGTTCATCCTGGAAGGCAACGGCGAACTCGACATTTCCGGCAGAGCCGGCGGCGTCAGCATCGGTTCGCTGGAGGGTACGGGCGGGCTCGTGCGCGTCGGCGGCGAGACGCTCACGGTCGGCACACGCAACACCAACGGCAGCTTCGGCGGCGTCATCCGCGACGACGGGCTTGCCGGCGGCTTGACCAAGGTCGGCACGGGCACGCTGACGCTGACGGGGACGAGCACCTATACCGGCCCGACGCAGGTCGACGGGGGCCGGCTCATCGTCGACGGCTCGCTCGCCTCGCCGGTGACGATCGGCGCGAACGGCACCTTCGGCGGCTCGGGCACGATCCCGCAACTCACCATCAACGGCACCGTCTCGCCGGGCAATTCGCCGGGCACGCTGACCGTCAACGGCAACGTCGTCTTCGGGCCGGGCGGCGTCTACGTCGCCGAGATCGAGGGTGCGCAGGCCGACCGCATCAACGCCACCGGCACGGCGCAACTGGCCGGCACGCTGCGCCTCGTGCCGCTGGGCGGGACGTATCTGTTCAACACGCCTTACACACTGCTTCGCGCGCAGGGCGGACGCACTGGCACGTTCGGCATTGTGCAGACGCAAGGCTCGTTTGGCGCCGGCATCACGTCGCAGGTCGCCTATACCGGCGCCGACGTGAACCTGACGCTCGCGCCGGCTCCGCTCGCGCCGATCGTCGCGCTCGGCCCGCTCGGCATCGGCAGCCCGCGCAACCCGGCCGCCGTGGCTGCCGGCTTCGACGCCGCGCTCGCGGCGGGCGCGAACCTCGACGCCTTCTTTCCGCTCTACAATCAGTCGGCGGCGAACCTGCCCGGGGCGCTCAACACCTTCTCGGGCGAAGTGCATACGTCGGCCGCCGCCATGGGCTTCGACGTGTCGGGGCGCTTCCTTTCGACCATGCTCGACCCGTTCGCGCTCGGTCGGCGCGGGCAAGCGGGGAGCTCGATGGGCGCGTCCTCCTTCTATGCCGCCGAGCAATACGCGAAGGCGCCCGGTCCGCTTGACCGTATCGGCCGCACCTCGCTCGACGTCGCCGCACCCGATCCGCGCAATTCTGTCTGGGGCAGCGTCTTCGGCGCGACCGGCCATGTCGATGGCAGCGCGGGCGCCGGCTCGGCTAGGCGCGACAGCGACCATGCCGGCGTCGCCGTCGGCGCCGACTGGCGCTTCGATCCCAATGCCGCCATCGGCTTCGCGGTCTCGGGCGCCAAGGCCAATGCCTCGCTCGCCGGTGGCCGGGGCTCGGCCGAGGCCGACGCCTTCCAGGCCGGCCTCTACGGCATGGCGCGCGCCGGCGCATTCTCCTTCGGGGCCTCGGCCGCCTATAGCTGGCTCGACGTCGAGGCGCGCCGCACCGTGCCGGTGCTGGGCTTCCAGCCGCTTTCGGCCAAGTATGGCGCCCACGGCTTCGGCGTGCGCGCCGAGGCCGCCTGGGAGGCGCTGCGGTTTGGCGGCATGACGCTCTCGCCGACCGCCGCGATCCAGGCGCAGTCGATCCGCACCGACGCCTTCCGCGAGACCGCCGCCCCCGGCGCGGCCGCGGGCGTCGCCGCGCTCGCCGTGAACGGACGCACGTCGAATGCTTTGCGCACCGAGTTGGGCCTGCGGCTCAACGCCGACTTCCGCGCCGGCGCGACCTACCTGACCGCGTTCGGCAGCGTCGCCTGGGCGCATTATCTCGAGCGAGACATGACGATGTCGGCCTCGATCGCGGCGCTGCCGGCTGCGAGTTTCGTCGTGGAGGGCGCGCGCCGCGACCGCGACGCGGCGCTCGTCGGCCTCGGCCTCGACATTCGCCTGACGCCCGCCGTCAGCATCACGGCGCGGGCCGACGGTGCCTTCTCCGCCAACTCCGGCGAGATCGGCGGCTCGGCGGCCTTGCGCGTCCGGTTCTGACCACCAGGGCAATCGCTTGAATGTCATGAGTTTGGCTGAGCGATTGCGTTGAAGAGGTAATCATCGTCCCAACCGAGCGTTTTGCGGCGGGTCTTGATGCTGGCTTTGTCGTTGATTTGCTTGATGATGTTGATGCTGGCGTGTCGGATGGCGGCCATGTTTGCGGGTCCGTTTTGAGATCGCAGGCGCATCAGGTCATCGTGGAAGACGACGTCCATGACCCAGTGGAGTCGGTTTTCGACACCCAGTGGGCGCGCACGGCGTGGGCATTGGGATGCAGAGAGTGTTGCCGAGGAGAGGTAGTAGCGCCTGGCCAGCGAAACCTGGCCGGCGCGCTCGACGGTTGCCTCGACCATTCCGATCATGGCCAGCGCGGCAAAGCGCGATTCTCCGGGAAAGCGTTGGTCGGAAGCGAGCCATGAGACGTCGTGGCTGACGCGATGGCGGCGGGTCTTGATGCGGCCATGGCCTCCCTCGGTGGCATCGTGGGTGTCGAAGGCGCTTATCGGCGCTCGCTCGAAGAACACCGCTTACTGTAGGAGTGGCTGGCGGCGAGATTGAGCGGGCTAGCTCCTGTCGACTTGGCCGAGCTGAGACTGCTGTCCAGAGTTGTCCAGCAGGCTGCGTCAGTGCGCGAAAATCAATCAGGCGGGATCAGATCGAGGGTGAATTCGAGGTGCTGCTGCGCTCACGCCAGCCGACGCCGGTCCTGTTGGATCTCGTCAGTGCGATGATGAAGAACGCCTGGGATCAACGCCGGCAACAGGTGGCGGATGTGATTCTGAGCCTCCGGAAGGAACTCAGGGATATCGATACCCAGACCGACAAGCTTCTGGAGCGGATTATCGAATCCGACAGCCCTGCGGTGACGTCGGCCTATGAGAAAAAAATCGTCCAGCTCGAACAGCGCAAGCTGCTCCTGAGCGAGAGGATCGAACAGAGCGAGCGGCCAACGGTTGGCTATCGCGAAATGTTCGAACTCGCCATGGGCTTTCTCTCAAGCTACTGGAAAATATGGAGTTCTGGTCAGTTCAAACTGCGCCGAATGGTCCTAAGCTTAGCGTTTGTCGAGCGTATCGCCTACAGCCAGGAGGACGGGTTTTCGAACTCGAAAATATCGTTGCCGTTCAATATCTTAAAGGAGATTTGTATGCAGAAAAAGATGATGGCGCGACCTACGGGAGTCGAACCCGTCTCCCCAGCGTGAAAGGCTGGTGTCCTAACCGATAGACGAAGGTCGCGGGCCTCTGAATCGACGGCTGCCCGTCGAGAAGCGGGGCGAGGTATAGTGGCAGGGCGCGCCCTCTGCAAGCGCCAGTTTGACGATATCCGGGGAAAGTCCGGAGTGGCCCGCCGCCACCGGCCTTCCCCTCAAAACGATAGCAATCAGCCCAAGCGCGCCATGTCGAGGACGCGCAGCTCGGCGCTCTCACGGCCGCCCCAGCGGTTCAGCGTCAGCGTCGCGGCAAGATGGACGCTCTCGCCACGCGCCGCCAGCAGGGCGCGTCCCAGCGGCTCCTGCGCCACGCGGAAGGCGATGCCGCCCACGGTCGCGCCGTCGCCGCTCTTGAGCTTGATGCGGACATGGCCGCCGCTGCCGATCTCGACAGCCTCGACCAGGCGATGCGAGGGGAAGACGAAAACCGGCTCGGGACTGCCTGCGCCAAAGGGCCCTGCCTTGTCGATCTCGGCGAGCAGGCGCGGATTGGCGCCGCCCGCGCTCAGCGCCGCATCGATCAGCAGCGCCTCGGCCTCACCGGCCGCCGCGACCTGCATCGCCAGCCGCTCGGCCAGGAAAGCCTGGAAAGCGGAAGCCTGCCCGGCAGCCAGCGTCACGCCGGCCGCCATGGCGTGGCCGCCGCCCTTGACCGCGAGCCCGGCCTCGACCGCCTCGCGCACGGCACGGCCGAGATCGACACCGGCGACCGAACGGCCCGACCCAGTCGCGCCGCCCTCCCCGTTCAAGGCGAGCGCGAAGGCCGGGCGCCGGAAGCGCTCCTTCAGCCTTGCTGCGACGAGGCCGACGATGCCGGGATGCCAATCGGCAGAGGCCGCCATCAGCACGGGCTGGTCGGGCAGGCTCATCAGCGCATGATCGGCCTGCGCGGTGGCTTCCAGCACCGCCTGCCGCTCGATCTCCTGACGTTCCTGGTTCAATCGGTTGAGTTCGGTCGCGATGCTGCGCGCCTCGATCTCGTCTTCGGTCAGCAAGAGCCTCGCCCCCAGCGCCGCATCGCCGATGCGGCCACCGGCATTGATGCGCGGGCCGAGCAGAAAGCCGAGATGCCAGGGCTGCACCGGGCCATCCAGCCCTGCGACATCCATCAGCGCGGCCAGTCCCGGCCGCGTCCGCCCCCGCAAGATGGCGATGCCCTGGCGCACGAAAGCGCGGTTGAGACCCTTGAGCGGCACGACATCGGCCACCGTCGCCAACGCCACGAGATCCAGCGCCGCCAGCAGATCGGGCTCGCCCTCCGCCCTGCCCGCCCAGAAGCCCTGCCGCCGCAGCGTCCGGCTGAGGGCCACGAGCGTCAGGAAGACGACGCCTGCCGCGCAGAGATGGCCGAGCCCGGAGAGATCGTCCTGCCGGTTGGGATTGACCAGGGCGGCGACGGGCGGAAGCAGCTCGGGCGCCTGATGGTGGTCGAGGACGACGACATCGAGCCCGAGCCTTTGCGCCTCGGCCAGCGGCTCATGGCTGGTCGTGCCGCAATCGACCGTGACCAATAGCGTCGCGCCTTCGCCTGCCAGTGTGCGGATGGCGTCGCTGTTGGGACCATAGCCCTCGATCAAGCGGTCGGGGATATGGATGCGCGGCTGCGCGCCAGCCTGGCGCAGGAAGCCCGCGAGCAGGGCCGCCGAGCAGGCGCCGTCGACATCGTAATCGCCGAAGATCGCAACCTTCTCGCGCCGCTGCGCCGCCTCGGCGAGACGGGCGGCGGCAGCTTCCATATCGGTCAATGTCGCGGGATCGGGCAGGAGATCGCGCAGGCGGGGCTCGAGGAAGCCCAAGGCCTCATTGGGCTCGACGCCGCGCCCGGCGAGCAGGCGCGACAAGGTATCGGGAATGCCTTCGAGCTGCGCCAGGGCCTCGGCGCGACCGAGCCCCGCAGCGTCCAGCCTGTCGCGCCAGGGCCGGCCGAGCACGGAGTGGGACACGCCAAGGAAAAGGCGCTGGGGAATGAGACTCATGATCTAAGGGGGTCGCGCAGGCGCGTGCATTCGTCAACCGCTACCTGCCTTGCCGGGCTTTAGGGGATCGCCATACTGCGTGGCAAGCAGCCGGGAAAGGGCAGCAGGAATGGGGCAGGACGCGGACGTCATCATCGTTGGGGCCGGTCTCTCCGGGCTCGTGGCTGCGACAGAGCTCACCGACGCCGGCCGGAAGGTCATCCTGCTCGATCAGGAGCCCGAGCAATCGCTGGGTGGGCAGGCCTTCTGGTCGCTCGGCGGATTGTTCATGGTCGACACGCCCGAGCAGCGCCGCCTGCGCATTCGCGATTCGCGCGAACTCGCCGCGCAAGACTGGTTCGGCTCAGCGGGGTTCGACCGCTCCGAGGACGATTGGCCGCGCAGATGGGCGCAGGCCTATCTCGACTTCGCCTCTGGGGAGAAGCGCGCCTGGCTGCATGGGATGGGCATGCGCTGGTTTCCTGTCGTCGGCTGGGCCGAGCGCGGCGGCTACCTCGCCAGCGGCCACGGCAACTCGGTGCCGCGCTTCCACGTCACCTGGGGCACCGGGCCCGGCGTGCTGGAGCCGTTCCTGCGTCGGCTGAAAGAGGCGCAGACCCGCGGCTTGATCGAGCTTCGCTTTCGCCACCGCGTCACTGCGCTTACCCGCGGCGCCGGCGCGGTCGACGGCGTCGAAGGCGAGATCCTGGAGGCGAGCACGGTCGAGCGTGGAGCGAAGAGCTCACGCGATGTGGTCGGGGCTTTCGCGCTCAAGGCGCAGGCCGTGATCGTCACCTCCGGCGGCATCGGCGGCAATCACGATCTCGTCCGGGCGAGCTGGCCGCAGCGCTTGGGCGCTCCGCCCCGGCGCCTGCTCTCAGGCGTGCCCGACCATGTCGACGGCGCGATGCTGGCCATCGCGGAGGCGGCCGGCGGCCGCCTGATCAATGGCGACCGGATGTGGCACTATGTCGAGGGCATCGCCAATTGGGCGCCGATCTGGCCGCTCCATGGCATCCGCATCCTGCCCGGCCCCTCCTCGCTCTGGTTCGATGCACGCGGCAACCGCCTGCCGGTGCCACTGTTTCCCGGTTTCGACACGCTCGGCACGCTCGAGCACATCATGAAGACGGGCTACGATTATTCCTGGTTCGTGCTGAACCGCAGCATCATCGCCAAGGAATTCGCGCTCTCGGGCTCCGAGCAGAATCCCGATTTGACCGGGAAGAGCTGGCGCCAGGTGCTGGGACGAGCGGGCGGCGGCGTACCGGCGCCCGTCCAGGCCTTCATGGACAAGGGCGAGGATTTCATCGTCGAGAGCGATTTTTCCCGGCTGGTCGCGCGCATGAATGCGCTTGCCGGCGAAGCGCTGATCGACGAGGCGCAGCTTCGGGCCGAGATCGAAGCGCGCGACCGCGCGCTCGACAACCCCTTCGGCAAGGATCTGCAGGTCACGGCACTGCGCGGCGCCCGCGCCTATCTCGGCGACCGCCTGATCCGGACAGCCAAACCGCATCGCATCCTCGACCCGGCGCATGGTCCGCTGATCGCCGTCAGGCTCAATATCCTGACCCGCAAATCATTGGGCGGCCTGATGACGGATTTGTCCTCGCGCGTGCTGGATGGGACGGGCGAGCCGGTGCCCGGGCTCTATGCGGCCGGAGAAGCCGCCGGCTTCGGCGGCGGCGGCCTGCATGGCTATCGTGCGCTCGAAGGCACCTTCCTCGGCGGCTGCCTGTTCTCCGGCCGGACCGCCGGGCGCGCCGCAGCGAAGGCGGTGGGATAGGCGCGGCTTACTTGCCCTGCCAGTGCGGCGCGCGCTTGCCGAGGAAGGCTTCCATGCCCTCGCGGAAATCGGCGCTCATATAGCACATCAGGACGAGGTCATCGCCCTGCGGGTGGCCATTGGCCTTGGCGATGCGGCGCAGCGCTTCCTTGGTCGCGCGCATCGTCAAGGGCGCATGGCCTGCGATCGTGGTCGCCAGTTCGCGCATCCGGACGAGGAGCGCGGCATGGTCCGGGACGAGCTCGTTATAGAGCCCGATGCGCTGCCCCTCCTCGGCTTCGATCAGGCGCGCGGTGAAGACGATATCCTTGACGCGGGCGGGGCCGAGCAGCGTCGCCAGCCTGGCGTAGTTGCTCATCGACAGACAATTGCCGAGCGTGCGCGCCACCGGAAAGCCGAAGCGGGCCGATTGCGTCGCGATCCGGATGTCGCAGGCGCAGGCGATGCTGGCGCCGCCACCCGTGACCGCGCCGGAGATCGCAGCGATGGTCGGAATCGGGCAGCTTTCAATCGCCGTGATGATGCGGTCGATCCGGCTCTCATAGGCCAGCGCATCGTCTGGCGTATTGAAGGCGCGAAACTGCGTGATGTCGGTGCCGGCGGCGAAAGCCTTTTCGCCGGCGCCGGTGAAGACGAGCACTTTCGGGTCGCCATGGCCGGGAAGATCGCCGCAGATCGCGGCGAGGCGCTCATACATCGCGAAGGTCAGCGCATTGCGGGCCTGGGGGCGGTTGAGCGTGATCGTGCCGATGCCGTCCGCGACGGTGTAGAGAATCTCGTCGTCCATGCTAACTCCTTCAGATCGCGCCACTATCCTTCAAACGCGTGATCGCCGCTTCGTCATAGCCGAGCTCGCCCAGGATCTCGGCATTGTGCTCGCCGGCTTCGGGCGTCGGCGTCTGCACGGAAGCCGGCGTGCGCGACAAGCCGACAGGCTCGCCGATGACGCGGATATCGCCGAGCACAGGATGCGAAACCGGCTGCGCAATGCCCAGATGCCGGACCTGCGGGTCGTCGAACATCGCATCGACCGCATAGATCGGCCCCGCCGGCACGGCCGCCGCCTCAAAAGCAGCCAGCCAATGGGCGCTGTCCTGCGTGGTCAGGATCGCCTCGATCAGCGCGCGCAATTCGGGCCGCGCTTTGAACCGCTTCTCCATATTGTCGTAGCGCGGATCGCTTGCGAGGTCGGGGCGGTCGATCGCCCCGCAGAAGGAGCGCCAATGCCCTTCCGCGCCGACGCCGATATTGATGTGGCCGTCGCGCGTCGCATAGACGCCCATCGGCGTCGAATAGGGATGGTCGTTGCCGGCCTGCGGCGGCACCTGGCCTTCGACCAGGAAGCGCGCCGCCTGGAAATCCATCATCGCGATCTGGGCTCCGAGCAGCGAGGTCTGGACCCATTGGCCCTTGCCGGAGACCGCGCGCTCCTGCAGCGCCACCAGCGCGCCGATCGCGCCATAAAGCCCGGCGGCGGAATCGGCGACTGCGATGCCGGCGCGCACCGGGCCCTGGCCAGGCAGCCCCGTCACCGACATCATTCCGCCCATGCCCTGGGCGATCTGGTCGAAGCCCGCGCGCGTCCGGTAAGGCCCGCTCTGGCCGAAGCCCGAGATCGAGACCAGGATCAGGCGCGGATTGAGCGCGTGCAGCGTCTCGAAATCGAGGCCGAGCCGCTCCTTCACATCGGGCCGGAAGTTCTCGACCAGGAGATCGGCGCTCTCGATCAGCTTGCGCAGGACTGCCGCGCCGCCTTCCGTCTTCAGATTGAGCGTCAGCGAGCGCTTGTTGCGATGCAGGTTCTGCATGTCATAGCCATGCCGCGGCCCGCTCATGTTCTCGTTGGGGTCGAAGCCCGGCGGGCTCTCGACCTTGATCACATCGGCGCCGAAATCCGCGAAGACCCGCACGCAGGTCGGCCCCGCCCGGACGCGCGAGAGATCGAGCACGCGGAGGCGGTTGAGCGCGGAGGACGGCGACGGGCGCGGCATGGCTCTCCACAGCAACTTGCCGATTCAGTTAGATCGTCAAGTTGCTCTATCCTTTTGTTTTAACGCGTTTTCCTTACGCGAACCGGTATCCACTTCGTTCGCAAACGCGCTGGGTTGGATGAGGCTCTCGCCTCCCAGGCTCAATCCAGCTTGAACTTCGCGAAGTCGCGGTGCTCGCCATAGATCCGGCGCACGGTGCCGGTGATCGAGCGATAGACGATCGTCTCGGTCTCGATGACGTCCTTGCCGAACCTGACGCCCTTCAGCATGCCGCCATTGGTGACGCCGGTGGCGCAGACGATGGTATCGCCCGAGGCCATCTCCTCCATGCTGTATTTCCGGTTCGGATCGGTGATGCCCATGGTGAGGGCACGGGCGCGCTTCTCCTCGGTGTCGAGGATGAGGCGGCCCTGCATCTGGCCGCCGACGCAACGCAGCGCAGCTGCCGCCAGCACGCCCTCGGGCGCGCCACCGATGCCGAGATAGAGGTCGATGCCGGTCTTGTCCGGCTCGGTGCAGTAGATCACGCCGGCGACGTCGCCATCGGTGATCAGGCGGATCGAGCAGCCGGTTTTGCGGACCTCCTCGATCAGCTTGGCATGGCGCGGGCGGTCCATGATCAGGGTCGAGATCTCGCTCGGCTTGACGCCCTTGGCCTTGGCCAGCGCATGGATGTTGTCGGTCGCGGAGGCGTCGAGATCGACCACGCCGCGGGCATAGCCCGGGCCGATCGCGATCTTGTTCATGTAGACGTCAGGCGCGTTGAGCAGCTTGCCGGCCTCGGCCATCGCCATCACGGCGATGGAATCGGGCATGTCCTTGGCGCAGAGCGTCGTGCCCTCGAGCGGATCGACGGCGATGTGGACCTTGGGGCCCTGCCTGGTGCCGACCTTCTCGCCGATGAAGAGCATCGGCGCCTCGTCGCGCTCGCCCTCGCCGATGACGATCTCGCCGTCGATCGGCAGGCGGTTGAGCTCGCGGCGCATGGCGTCGACCGCCGCCTGATCCGCCGCCTTCTCATTGCCGTGACCGCGGAGCCTCGCGGCCGAAACCGCAGCGCGCTCGGTGACGCGGACCAGCTCCATCGAGAGATAGCGCTCGATGATCTGGTTCGGGGAAATACGGAGATCTTCGGACATGGATGGCTCCCTATGGGCAGTCGGCAATCGGCAGCGGGCAGTCGGTCTGGCTATTGCCAACTGCCGATTGCCTACTCCCGCTCTATACGGATGACTTGCGGCGGTTCCGCGATATGGCCGTCGGCAGAAACCTTCTCCAGCGCCGCCCGGATCGCGGATTCGCTGGTGGCATAAGTGATGAGCACGACCGGAACCGGCGCGCCGGAACGCCCGGAGGGGTCGCGCGCAGCTGCGCTCTCCGAACGGCGCTGGACGATGCTTTCGAGCGAGATGTCGGCTTCAGCCATGCGGGTCGCGATCGCAGCCGCCGCTCCGGGATGGTCGAGCACGGCAAGGCGGACGTAATAGCCGCCCTCATGCCGCTGCATCGGCGCGCGGGTCGGCGTTTCCAACCGCGCCACAGGCAGGCCGAAAGGCAGGCCCGCCGTGCCGCGCGCGACATCGGCGATATCGGCGACGACGGCCGAGGCCGTCGGGTCGCCGCCAGCGCCAGGACCGACCAGGGTGATCTCGCGAACCGCATCGGCGTCGATGGTGACGGCGTTGGTCACGCCCATCACCTGCGCGATGGCCGAGGATTTCGGCACCATGGTCGGGTGCACGCGCTGTTCGATACCGGTCTTGGTCCTCTCGGCGACGCCGAGCAGCTTGATCCGGTAGCCGAGCTCATCGGCCATCTTCAGGTCGAGCGGAGCGATCGAGGAAATGCCTTCGACATGAATCGCTTCGGCGTCGATCTTCGTCCCGAATGCGAGGCTGGTCAGGATGGCGAGCTTATGGGCGGTGTCGTAGCCTTCGACATCGAAGGTCGGGTCGGCTTCGGCATAGCCCAGGCGCTGGGCGTCGGCGAGGCAGGCCTCGAAGGTCAGCCCCTCCCTCTCCATGCGCGAGAGGATGTAGTTGCAGGTGCCGTTCAGGATGCCATAGAGCCGCGTGACATTGTTGCCCGACAAAGCCTCGCGCAGCGTCTTCACCACCGGGATGCCGCCAGCCGACGAGGCCTCGAAGGCCAGCGCCACGCCCTGCTCCTCGGCGAGCGTCGCCAGCGCCACGCCATGATGGGCGAGCAGCGCCTTGTTGGCCGTGACGACCGATTTGCCGGAGGCGAGCGCGGCCTCGACGGCTTCCTTCGCCACCCCTTCCGAGCCGCCGACGAGCTCGACCAGGCAGTCGATCTCCGAGGATTTCGCCAGCGCGACGGGATCGTCGAACCAGGTCAGGCCGGCAAGATCGACGCCGCGATCCCGGGTTCGGTCGCGCGCCGAGACGGCGGTGACGCGAATGGCGCGGCCGCAGCGGGCGGCGAGCGCATTCTCCTGCCGGCGCAGGATGCGCAGCACGGAGGCTCCAACGGTGCCAAGCCCGGCAAGGCCGATGCGAAGCGGCGAAGATTGTGGCGAGGGAGGCGCGAGGGTCATGTGGCGCGGGGTCGCATGAGGGGAGGCGCGAGTCAACGGCGCAGGGCGGGATGATCGGCCATTCACGCCGGCTCGAACGACTTGACCATGAAGATGCTCAACGGGTCGTTGGCGTAGGAGCCGAACGGTCCGCACTCCCTGAATCCGATGCGCCGGTAGAGACCCAAGGCCTCATGCGACTTGACGCCCGTCTCCAGGAAGATCTGCCGGACACCGTCCTGCGCGGCCGCAGCCTCAATCGCCTGGACGAGCCGGAGGCCAACGCCCTGCCCTCTCGCAGCCGGATCGACGAACAGGCGCTTGATTTCGGCCGAGCCATCCGGGAAGACGGCATAGCCGCCGCATCCCAACGCCTTGCCATCCGCCCTTGCGACGAAAAACCGAATATTATCCGCCAGCAGCGCGGTCAGAGGCGACCCGAACCTGCTCTCCGAGGGATAGAGCGCCGAGGAGCGCTCATCAGCCTGCTTGAGAAAATCAACGACGCTCGGCTGATCCGGGCTTTCTTGCTGAACCACGATCGTCAAAGGAGGTTCTCCGCACAAAGGTGCTCACTTGGGCGCTCACTCGGGCGCTCACTCGAAGCGGCAGACCACCTCGGCTGCAATCCGCTTCACCTTCTTATCGGCGAAGCTCAGATGGATCCGCAGCAGGTTGTTGCCGAAGGCCGTGGCCTTGATCGTCCGCAGCGCCTCCACCGAGGCGCCGTCCCAGGCGGTCGAGTTCTCGATCATGGGGCTCCAGAACCAGGGCTTCGGCGGCACGATGGTCACGCTCTCCAGAACCTGCTCGGCCTGCGCCTGTTCAGTGCCCAGGGGAATGTAGCGGGAGACGATCTCGGTGGCATCCCGGCCGCAATCGCGCGCGATCGTTGCGGCCAGCACATCGGCGACCAGCGGCGAATCCGTCTGGGGCAGTCGCCCGCGCGAATAATCATAGGTGGCGACGAGGCAGATCAACGCGAACAGGCCGAAGCCGATGCCGATCAGACGGCCTTTTGAGAACATCTCGCGTGCCTCGGTCCAAGTCCGGACGAGAATGTCCGCGACCAAGGGGTTCCCATGTTTGGGCGGCGCGGTCCAGTCTTTACGGTCCTTCTGGCACCCTCCGCGTCATCCCGGACGCAACCCCCGGGTCCGATCTTCGATCGGTCCAAGGATAAACTCCGCGGAGATCCGAGGTCCATCGTAGAGTTCAGCGCCCTTCGATGGATCCCCGGTCAAGCCCGGGATCACGCAGTGGATGGTATTAGCGTTGCACCCGGATTGGCTTCCGCCCTCACCCCGCCTTAGGCATCTGGATGACGTTGTGCAGCGTCTGATCCGCCGTCTTGAGGAAGCGGCCGATATTGCGGGCCGCCTGGCGGATGCGCTGTTCGTTCTCGACGATGGCGATGCGGACGAAATCGTCGCCATGCTCGCCAAAGCCGATGCCCGGCGCGACCGCGACCTCGGCCTTCTCGATCAGGAGCTTCGAGAACTCCAGCGAGCCGAGATGGCGGAACTTCTCCGGGATCGGCACCCAGGCGAACATCGAGGCCTGCGGCACGGGCACTTCCCAACCGGCCTTGCCGAAACTCTCGACCAGCGCGTCGCGACGCTTGCGGTAGATCTCGCGCATCTCGCGGATGCAGTCGTCGGGTCCGTTCAGGGCAGCCGCCGCGGCAACCTGGATCGGCGTATAGGCGCCATAGTCGAGATAGGATTTGACGCGTGCGAGCGCAGCCAGCAGCCGCTCGTTGCCGACGGCAAAGCCCATGCGCCAACCGGCCATGGAAAATGTCTTCGACATCGAGGTGAACTCTACCGCCACATCCATCGCGCCCGGCACCTGCAGCATCGAGGGCGGCGGATTGTTGTCGTCGAAATAGACCTCGGCATAAGCAAGGTCGGAGAGCAGGATCAGCTCGTGCTTCTTCGCGAAGGCGACGAGATCGCGGTAGAAATCGAGCGAGGCGGTGAAGGCCGTTGGATTCGCAGGATAGCAGGTGACGAGCGCGATCGGCTTCGGCACGGAATGGATGATCGCCCGCTCCAGCGCCGGGAAGAACGCCGGCGTCGGCTCGGCCGGCACCGAGCGGATGACGCCGCCCGCCATCAGGAACCCGAAGGCGTGAATCGGATAGCTCGGATTGGGCACCAGCACGACATCGCCCGGGCCGGTGATGGCCTGCGCCATATTGGCGAAGCCTTCCTTGGAGCCGAGCGTCGCGACGACCTGCGTATCCGGATTCAGCGTCACGCCGAAGCGCCGCTCGTAATAATGCGCCTGAGCGCGCCTGAGGCCGCCGATGCCCTTGGAGGCCGAATAGCGGTCGGTGCGCGGCTTACCGGCTGTTTCGACCAGCTTCTCGATGACATGCCTGGGGGCCGGCAAATCGGGATTGCCCATGCCGAGATCGACGATGTCGACGCCCTTGGCGCGTTCGGCTGCCTTGATCTTGTTGACCTGCTCGAAGACGTAGGGCGGCAAGCGCTTGATGCGGTGAAAATCGGCCATATCGAACAGATCCCTCGCCAGGACGGCGGACTTATGATGTGCGCAAGTCATAATCCTTGCGCCAAGGGTGCTTAGCACCGCATCTTCGGTCAGGGCAGCCCTAAAAACGCAAGAATCGATCGAGCGCCAGGGAAAGGCCGGTTTCCCCGGCCTGTACCGGCTCAGTTCGTCGGCAGCGCCGCAGCGGGAGCCGGCGCCGGCAAGGCCTTGCCGAGCGAGACGGCCTGGGAACCTGCCGCATCATTGGAAATTCGCCTGGCCTCGAGCTGACTCTCGATCTGCTTGAACTCGGCGCGCCGCTTGCAAGGGTCGGTCGGCTTCAGATCAGGCACCGGAGCCGTGAAACGGGCGGCCTGCCCCGTCGGCGTATAGGCCGGCGGCGGGGTCGGGCCTGCACATAAAGGATTGACGGCGATCGTCTTGTTGATCGGGATATAGGCCGGATCGACAGGGCGGGTCTGCTGCACGAAGCTCTTCGACTCTTGCGGAGTCGTGGCGATTCCGGCGACTTCGGCGACCGACTTGACCGGTCCCTCGCCCGCGCAGCCAGCCAGCGACAGGGCGAGCAGAGACGGCCCCAGCAGCATGATCATCGATTTCATCATGGGCGGATCGAAGAGCATGAGCGGTTCCGGCGCAATGTCGATTTTTGTTTGTCAATCATATCGGCTACGTCCTTAATGGGACCAAAATGGGGAGTGTTAAGCTGCCCCGCAGAATAAAGCGACGGGAGAAGACGCACCATGAATCGGCCAAAGGACGACAAGCCGAGACTGGACGCCGGTTCGCCCGATGCCGCGCCAGAGACCCTAGCGCCCGACTTCGATCAATTCACGCAGAATATGGGCCGCCTGGTCGAGGAATACGGCAAGGTCACCGCCGCCTATCTGAAGCCGATCGAGCGCGGCGAGGCCAAGGCGGCCGCAACCGAAGAGGTCAGCGAGATGGTCAAGACGCTTGGCCGAGTCGCCGAGCGCTGGGTCAGCGACCCCCGCAAGATCATCGAGGCGCAGGCCTCGATCACCGCCGATTTCCTCAGCCTGTGGAGCGCCACGCTGAAGCGCGTCAGCGGTGAGACGGCCGAGCCCGTGGCCCAGCCCGACAAGCGCGACGCGCGCTTCAACGACCCCGACTGGTCGGCGCATCCGATGTTCGATTTCGTCAAGCAGGCCTATCTCATCGGCTCACGCTGGGCCGAGGACATGGTCGAGCGCACCGAGGACATCGACCCGCATACGCGCGAGAAGGCGCGTTTCTACGTCAAGCAGATCGCCGGCGCGCTCTCGCCCTCGAACTTCGTGGCGACCAATCCGGAATTGCTGCGCGAGACGCTGCGGCAGAACGGCGACAATCTCGTGCGCGGCATGAAGATGCTGGCCGAGGACATCGAGGCCGGCAAGGGCGAGCTCAAGATCCGCCAGTCGGACGCGCATGCCTTCGAGGTCGGCGTCAACATCGCCACCACGCCGGGCAAGGTGATCTTCCGCAACGAGATCATAGAGTTGCTCCAGTACGCGCCTGCAACCGAGCAGGTGCTGAAGCGGCCGCTGCTGATCGTGCCGCCCTGGATCAACAAGTTCTACATCCTCGACCTCAACGCCGAGAAGAGCTTCATCCGCTGGTGCGTATCGCAGGGGCTGACGGTCTTCTGCATCTCCTGGGTCAATCCCGACGAGCGCCACGCTGCCAAGGATTTCGAGAGCTATATGCGCGAGGGCGTTTTTGCTGCGCTGGACGCCATCGAACAGGCGACGGGCGAGAAGCGCGTCAGCACGATCGGCTACTGCGTCGGCGGCACGCTGCTCGGCGTCGCCCTGGCCTATATGGCGGCCACCCGGGACAAGCGCATCGACAGCGCCACCTTCTTCACGACGCAGGTGGATTTCTCCAAGGCCGGCGAACTATCCGTCTTCGTCGACGAGGACCAGATTCGCGCAGTCGAGGAGAAGATGGCCAAGAGCGGCTATCTCGACGGCTCGCGCATGGCCGGCGCCTTCAACATGCTGCGGCCCAACGACCTGATCTGGTCCTATGCGATCAACAACTATCTCAAGGGCAAGGCCCCGACCCCCTTCGACCTGCTCTACTGGAACGCCGATTCGACCCGGATGCCGGCCGCCAACCACTCCTTCTACCTGCGCAGCTGCTATCTCGAGAACAAGCTCTCAAAGGGCGAGATGCGCATCGGCGGCAAGACGCTCGACCTGAAGAAGGTGACGATCCCGATTTATAACCTGGCCGCGCGCGAGGACCATATCGCCCCGGCGCCGTCGGTCTTCCTCGGCTCGCAATGCTTCGGCGGCCCGGTCGACTACGTCGTGGCGGGTTCGGGCCATATCGCCGGCGTGGTCAACCCGCCCGCCAAGGTCAAGTACCAGTACTGGACCGGCGGCAAGGCGCAAGGACGCTACGAGGACTGGATCGCAGCGGCCACCGAGCATCCCGGCTCCTGGTGGCCGCACTGGTTCGCCTGGCTCGAGGCGCAGGCGCCAAAGCGCGTCCCGGCGCGCCAGCCCGGCGACGGCGAGCTGCCGGCGCTGGAGGATGCGCCCGGCAGCTATGTGAAGATGAAGGCATAACGCCCTCACCCGAGCGACATCACATCCATCTGCTCAAGAGCCACCATCTCCTGCTCCGTCAGGACGAGCTCGCAGGCAGCGACGTTCTGTTCGAGATGCGTCAGGGATGACGTACCGGGGATCAGGATCGTGGCCGGTGATTTCCGCAGCAGCCACGCCAATGCGACCTGCCCCGACGTCGCGCGCCTACGCACTGAGATCTGTTCCACCGCCGCCGACTTGGCCAATGTGCCGGCTCCGAGCGGGTAGAAGGCGATGAAGCCGATCCCGTGCCGCTCGCAATATTCCAGAACGTCGTGGTGGCGGCGATCGGCCAGATTGTAGCGGTTTTGCACGGTTGCGATCTCGACGACTGATCGCGCTCGCTCGATCTGCTCAATTCCGACCTCGGACAGGCCGATATGGCGAATCTTGCCTTCACTCCGCAGGGCGAGGAACGCGGCCATCGTGTCCTCGATCGGGATCGCCGGATCGACTCGATGCAGCTGGTAGAGATCGATGCACTCGAGGCCCAGATCGCGCAGGCTGCCCTCGACGGCCCGGCGGATATGCGCGGCGCTGCCATTCATGGAGATGCCCGGACTGTCCGGCCTCGCCGGGCCGCTGCGAACGATCCCGCCTTTCGTGCCGATCACCAGCCCCGGCTTGTAGGGAGCCAGCGTGTCTCTGATCAGTCGTTCATTGTCGCCGGGGCCATAGACGTCGGCCGTGTCGATGAAATCGATCCCCAGTTCGACCGCGCGACGGAGAACCACGGCCGCTTCAGCCGGGTTCTCCGGCGGCCCCCAGACACCGGGTCCGGTCAGGCGCATTGCGCCAAATCCCATACGGTGCACCGGCAGATCGCCGCCAATCCGAAAAATCTCGTTCGTCATCTCGTCACCTCTGCACCTGCCGAGGCAGATGCTGTAAGTGTGGACCACACTCCATGGTCAAGAGACGGATCGTGCTGATCTCCGAATTCGCGCGGGCAACCGGACTGACAACCGACACGGTGCGCTTCTACGTCCGCCTCGGGCTTTTGCGCCCCGGTGCGGGCACAAAGGGCGGTCGCCATCCCTATCAAATCTTCAGCGAAAGCGACCTGAGGGCAGCCGAGCGCATTCGCCTGTCCCAGGCGGCCGGGCTCTCTCTCAAGGAGATCGCAATATTGGGCGCCGAGCGACGTGCCGGGCGCATGACCTCCGAGCGGAGGATCGAAGTCGTCAGTGCGCAGATCGACAAGCTCGAGGCCAAGGCTGCGGAGTTGAAAGCGATGGCCGACTATTTGAGAGCCAAGCGCACATGGCTCGTCAGCGGCGAACAAGGCGCGGAGCCGACCTAGAACGGTTTCCGATCCAGTTGGATCGTTCAGCGGCTCGTGTTGCCTGTTTTAACGCGTTTTCTCCGCGCAAACGCTTCGCGTTTGTCGCGAGGGAACCGGTCTCCACTCCGCTCGAAAACGCCCTAGGTGTTTTCGCCGGCGCATATCGCTTTTCGCCGGAGCGAATAAGGTTGTGACCACGATGCCCTAACGCTTAACAACGGGCCGAGGTTTCCCATGCGCTTTGCCCTGCTCACGCTCATTGCGGTCTTGCTCGCCTGTCCGGTGCAGGCTGCCGACCCCGTGCTGGCGCCCAGCGGCACGCTGCGCGTTGGATATATCGGTACGAACGTCGCGCAGGCTCGCCTCGACCCGGCAACCGGCACAATTTCGGGGGTGATCGCCGACATCACGCGCGAGCTCGGCCGTCGGGCAGACGTGCCGGTCAGCATCACGCCCCTCCCGACGGCCGCCGCCGTGCTTGATGCGGTCCGAAGCGGCCAGGTCGACATCGGATTTGTCGCTCCGAACCCGGCACGCGCTGGCATTGCGCTGTACTCCCGGACGTACATGCTGGTGCAGCAGAGCGCGCTTGTGAGTGCAGATTCCCCGCTCCGGTCCGTGAAGGAGCTTGACCGACCCACTCAGGTGATCGGGGTGAACACCGATGACAGTGTCGGCGTCTGGCTGAAAGGGCGGCTGATCGCAGCGAAGCTGCGAGAGACGCCCGACTATGCGTTGCGAGATGCTGTCCAGTGGCTTCGGAACGGGGACGTGATTGCCTTCGCGGGCGGGCGACAGCGGCTCGCCAGCGCGACGCGCGGCGTTCCCGGCCTGCGCATGCTCGACGACAATTTTTACGGTGTGCCGCAAGCCGTGGCGGTGCCAATCGATCATCAGGACCGGCTTCAGCTGATCAACGCGGCCCTCAGTGAGATGCGCTCAAGCGGCTTTCTGGCGGGCTCCGTCGCGCGCAGCGGCATCGATGGTCTTGCGGTTGCTCCAGCCGATACGCAGGAGCCATGACCATGGGTAGCCGGAAGGGCTAGAGCAGGATGCGAAAAAGTGGGAACCGGTTTTTCGCAATCGATCCTGCTCTAACTCTTTGATGAGAGACGGATTCAGATTTCAGACGGCATCACAAAGTGACCCCGTCTGAAATCATCCGGCTCTAGGAGCTGGGGACATTTCGTATCCGGGCTGCCGTTATGAGCGCGGCCCATCCGCAGAGAGCCTTCACAGCCCCGCGCTCCCCCAAGCTCACAACAAAAAAAGCCGGCCCGAAGGCCGGCTTTTCCTTTGCGCGGGAGTTCCGCTCAGTTCTTGCGGACGACCGGGCGCAGCGGGACCGTCTCGGCCGGGTCGTCCCAGCGATAGGTCAGGCCGACCGAGGCAATGTGGATGAAGGGCTTGGCCTCGGCGGTGTAGAACACCGCAGCCTGCTGCGGATGCGTGCCGTTATAGTTCACGCTCGCCTTCTTCACATCGATATAGGTGTAGCCGAGATCGAGCTTCAGCTTGTCGGTGACCTGATAGCTCAGACCGGCCGAGAGCCAGAGGCGATCATTGTCGGCGATGAAGATCGTGCGGTTGCGGTCGTTCACGGCCGAGAGCTCGTAGCCGACACCGGCGCGCAGCGTCAGCGCGCTGTTGTACTTGTATTCCGCGCCCAGCGAGAAATACCAGGCATCGTCATACTGGAAGTTCAGGCTCGTGACCGGCAAGCCGTTCGCCTTGGCGACGATCGGAATGTTGCGGAAACGGCTCCAATTCGTCCATTCCACGCCGGCATGGACCTGCCACTGATCGTTGATCACCTGCGACACGCCCAGCACGACCGAATCGGGCAGGTTGAGGTTGGCCTTGACCGGAATGACCGCGAGCGGCGTGCGGAAGGTGCCCTCGAGCGTCTGGCGCACCTCGGAGCGATAGGCCAGGCCGATCGAGGTTCCCTGGAACGGCGTCAGGGTGAAACCGAAGCGATAGCCGAAATCGATCGTATCGCCTTCGATGATCACCGGCGCCGCCGTCGGGCCGACGCCCGAGGCCTGCTTCAGCGCGGCATTGAAATACTGGACCTGCAGCGCGGCGCCGACCGAGAGCCAGTCGTTCACCTTGTAGCCGACGGTCGGCGAGACGTTGATCGTCTGCACCTTGGCCGAGCGGCCATAGACCTGGCCGGCATTGACCTGATTATCGGGCTTGGAACGCAGGCCATAGGGCGCACCGGTGGTCACGCCGACCCAGAAGCGGTCAGTGAGCTGCCAGGCGCTGTAGGAGGCCGGGATGAAGGCGCCGTCGCCGCCGAGATTGCCGGTGCCGTTCTGGATCGGGTTCAGCGGGCCGAGCGGCGAGCCCAGGCGCGTGGCGGCGGTCGGCTGGTAATCGGCATTCGCGTTGAGATAGGTGAAGTTCCAGTTGCTGTTGCGGCCGGGGAACATGGTGATCGTGGCCGGGTTCCAGGCCATCGAACCCATGCCGATACCGCCCGAGGCGGCGCCGGCATAGGCCATGCCGAGCCCTTCGGCGCTCTGGCCGCTGCGGATCGCGAAAGAACTGGCGGAGGCGGAGCCGGCCGCGAGAAGAGCAGCGGCCGAAACGGTTGCCGCGGCGATGAGGCGAACGGTGCTCTTCATCCTAATCCATCCCTTTGATTGAATCTTTCGAGGTCGAGGCGCCTCGCTGACACCACCATGACGCGAGGCCGGTTTCGCCGCAATCCCGCCGCAAGCGCCCTGAAAACGCCGCAACTTCGCTTGTTTCCGAAACGGCATGCCGGAAAACCGCCAAAAACCTGCCGATTTCTCGTATCGTCGCGAAGCAGCACGGCCAAAACGATCGTTTACATGCGAACTATCGTCGATTTCGACGTACCCGGCTAAAAACCATGCAGGGCGGCCCGATTGCCGGGCATGTTGCTTTCGCGGGATACGTTGCATCGGCGCAACAATCCTATGGCTATCCAGACGCAGCCGCGTCATGCGCGGGAACTCACTTGTCATTGCGCGCCCCATCCGCTCAGGTGCGCGCCACCCGAATTAGATCGATTGAAACAGGGGGAAACACCATGAAACTGCTGCGATACGGCGCTTTTGGCCAGGAAAAACCCGCCCTTCTCGACGCCAAGGGCGGCTTGCGCGACCTCTCCGGCGTGATTTCAGATTTTGCCGGCAAGACGCTCGGCTCGGCCTCGCTCGCCAAGATCAAGGCGCTCGATCCCGAATCGCTGCCGCTCGTCCAGGGCTCGCCGCGAATCGGCGCCTGCGTCGGCGACGTGCATAATTTCATCGCCGTCGGCCTCAACTTCGCCGATCACGCCGCCGAGACCGGCGCCGCGATCCCCAAGGAGCCGATCCTGTTCAACAAGGCGCCGAACTGCATCGTCGGCCCCTATGACGACGTGATGATCCCGAAGGCCTCGGTTAAGACCGACTGGGAGGTCGAGCTCGCCATCGTCATCGGCGATGGCGGTTCCTATATCGACGAAAAGGACGCCATGGCCGCGATCGCCGGCTTCTGTGTCTGCAACGACGTCTCGGAGCGCGAATTCCAGGCCGAGCGCGGCGGGCAATGGGCCAAGGGCAAGGGCTGCCCGACCTTCGGGCCGCTCGGCCCCTGGCTGGTGACGCCAGACGAGATCACTGACGTGCAGAATCTCGGCATGTGGCTCGAAGTCGATGGCGAGCGCGTCCAGAACGGTTCGACCAAGACGATGATCTTCGGCGCCGCCTATCTGGTGCATTACATCAGCCAGTTCATGCGCCTGGATGCCGGCGACGTCATCACCACCGGCACGCCCCCGGGCGTCGGCCTCGGCTTCAAGCCGCCGCGCTTCCTGAAGGGCGGCGAGGTCGTCACGCTCGGCATCGATGGGCTGGGCACGCAGAAGCAGAACTTCGTGCCGTTCAAGGCTTCCTGAGAGCTTTCAAAAAAAGCGCCACCATGACCGCTTGACCCGGTCATGGTGGCGAAGATCCAACCGGCAAACGGCCCTCATCTGCCATGAGAGCCAGCCGGAAGCGGCTCGCCGGAGTGACGGCGCCCGAACTGCAGCCGACCGGCCGCGTATGTTTCCAGAGATTTCACGCCGTCGCGATCGGCGCACCCCCCAAATGGGGGCATAGCGGTTTATCCTGCCATCTCGGCAGTCAGCCGAGCTTCGCGGCGCCCTGAAGCATGCCGACGAGGTCCGACTGGCGGCGAACCCCCGTCTTGGCGAGGACGCGCTTGAGCGTCGTGCGCGCGGTCCCCTCCGTCACGCCCAGTCGCTGCGCCGCCTGGCGGGGCGCATGCCCGGCGGCGATCATCGCCGCGAGCTTCGCCTCCGCCGGCGTCAGGTCGAACAGCCCCTCGATGAGATCGGCGCCCAGAATGCGATGAGGCAGAACCGGCGTCGCGACCAGGATCGCGCTCGCCAGCGTGAACACGTCGCGCGCCCTGCCTGTCACCGGCGAGAGATGCACGACGATGGGCGGGTGCCCCTGCCCTGCCGGAATCGCGATCGAACGCACCGCCACGTCATGAGCCTGATAGGCGAGCGCCGCCATGGCCGTCTCCAGCATGCGGTCGGCGGCGGCGTCGACGATCCCGAGCCGTGCCGGCCGGTCGCGGAAGACCGCCGGCATCAGCGCGCTCAGCAGGCTGTTGATGCTGAGGATGCGCCCGCCCGGCCCCAACACGGCGCCAGGCAAGCCCATCATTTCGAGCGCCTGGGCAGCAGCCCTCGCCCGCTCCAACCCGAGACGCCGCGCCAGCAGGCCGGCGCGGGCGAAATGCGGCCGCAAGCGGTTGAGCGAGGCGACCGCCTCGGGCTCCACCGTGCCTTCGTCGAAGCCGCGCTCGCAATGGACGACGATCACATCGCCCGAGGGACAGGTAATCGCCGTCGCCGCGGCCGAGCCATAGCCCGAAGGGATCAGCATCTCCTGATAGAGCGGCTCGGTGGCGATCTCGTCGGGCGTGAACACATCCGTGTCGGTGATGAAGCCGGCATGTCGACAGGCAAGAAGCCGCAAACTGCGCTGGTTCACCGGCACGGGCAGGCGCAGCATGATGTCGTTATAGGTATTCTCGAAGGCAGCGCTCGACGCCGTCAGGCGCGCCTCTCCCTCCAGTATCGTGCCGAACAGCGCCTCGCGGCAACCAGCGACCTCTGCCGTCGCCCGCAAGACCTCCGGCCATCCCTCCGAGACGATGGCCGCCTCATAGATGCGGTCGATCAGTTGGTTTTCGTCGATCAGCTGGTTGTCCTGGGACCCGACCGTCGGCAAGAGCTCATCCTTTCGCAGCGCCTTCGCGGCGCGCATCTGCCGCTATTGTACGATGCACGCCGGAAACAGCCTTGCGCTGGAACAAGCGCCTCTTCACGTTTCCGTGAAGGCCGGATGTCAGCCCTCAGCGAGCCCCAGCATCAGCCGGATGTTCTGCACCGCCGCCCCCGACGCGCCCTTGCCGAGGTTGTCGAGCTTGGCGACCAGCACCGCTTGCCCCAGCGCGTCATCGCCGAAGACGCGCAGTTCGAGCCGGTTGGTGTCGTTGAGCGATTCCGGCTCCAGCTTGCCGCCAGCCTGGGCGCTCGGCACGACGCTGACATAGGTCGAACCGGCATAGTGCGCAGCCAGTGCAGCTTCGAGCGCCGCGGTCGTCGGCTTGCCCGGCAGCATGTCGAGATGCAGCGGAATCGAGACCAGCATGCCCTGCCGGAAATTCCCGACCGAGGGCACGAAGATCGGACGCCGCGTCAGGCGCGAATAGAGCTGCAATTCCGGCAGGTGCTTGTGATGGAGGCCAAGCCCATAGAGTTCGAAGGCCGGAGCAGCACCGGCCTCATAGGCCTCGATCATGCTCTTGCCGCCGCCGGAATAGCCCGACACCGCATTGACGGTAATGGGATGGTCCTGCGCCAGCAGGCCGGCATCGACCAGCGGCCGCAACAAAGCGATCGCGCCGGTCGGATAGCAGCCGGGATTGGAGACGCGGTTGGCGTTGGCGATCTTCTCCGCATGGCCCGGCGCCATCTCGGCAAAACCATAGACCCAGTCCGGCGCGACGCGATGGGCCGTCGCCGCATCGACGATCTTGGGCGCATCGCCGCCGAGTTCGTCAGCCAGCGCGACCGATTCCCGTGCCGCATCATCGGGCAGGCAGAGCACGACGAGATCGACGCCCGCCATCATCTCCTTGCGCGCGGCGGGATCCTTGCGCTTGTCGGCAGCGATGCTCTTGACCACGACCTCGGGCAGGGCCGCGAGCCGGTCGCGGATGCCGAGCCCCGTGGTGCCGGCCTCGCCGTCGATGAAGATGGATTTCAGGTTCTGGCTCATCTGGACCCCCGATGGGTGCGAAAGCAGGTTGTTTCGTCGGCTTCAGGCATAAAAAAACCGCGCTCATGGCGCGGTCGCGGACAATCGGACTAACAGCCGAGCGTCATCGCGGTCGCGCAGGGGCGGCCATGGTCGGGCGACGTCGGATCAGGTTCGTGATCATAGGGAGGGATATGATGGAGGGAGGCCGTGCTGTCAATCTCGACGCGGGCCGACGCCCCACCGTCATGGTCGGGCTTGTCCCGACCATCCACGTCTTCGTCCGGCAAGCTTCGTGTTCAAGACGTGGATGCTCGGCACAAGGCCGAGCATGACGAGAGGACTTATTTCAATGATCTGAATCGGTTGCACCGCAGCGCTGCCAAACCGATTCAACCCGCCTCACCCCATCTTCTTCAACGCCAGCGCCTGGATGTAATGCTGCGCCACGGCCGCGCCGGCGATCGCGGTCGCATCGGCATGGTCGTAAGGCGGCGAGACCTCGACCACGTCCATGCCGCGGAAATCGAGGTCGCGGATGCCCCAGACCATGCCCAGCCCCTGCGCCGAGGAGAGCCCGCCCGCCACTGGCGTGCCGGTGCCCGGCGCGAAGGCGGGGTCGAGCCCGTCAATGTCGAAGGTCAGATAGGCCGGGCCCTGCCCCACCCGCTGCCTGATGCGCGCGACGACGCCGTCCACGCCCAGCGCCTGCGCGGCATAGCCGTCGATGACCGCGATACCACAATCGCGCGGCGCGACGGTGCGGATGCCGATCTGGATCGAGCGCTCGACATCGATCAGCCCCTCGCGCACCGCCTCGAGCACGAAGGTGCCGTGGCTGATCGCGCCGACGCCGTCATCCCAGGTGTCCTGATGCGCATCGAACTGCACCAGAGCGAGCTTGCCATGGCGGGCGACATGGGCGCGCAGCAGCGGCAAGGTGATGAAATGGTCGCCGCCGAGCGTAACGAGATGGGCACCGCTGGCGATGATCTTTGCCGCCCCCTCCTCGATCGCCTTGGCGCAGCCCTGGAGATCGCTACGCGGCAGCAGGCAATCGCCGTAATCGACGGCCGAGAGATGCTCGAACGGATCGATCCGCGAGGGATATTGCGCGTCGCCGTCGAAGATCGCGCTGACGCGGCGCAGGGCTTGCGGGCCAAAGCGCGTACCGGGTCGGTTCGAGACGGCAAGGTCGAAGGGCACGCCCCAGATCACGAGGTCGCAGCCGGAGACGTCCTTGCTGTAGCGGCGGCGCATGAAGGAGAGCGCGCCTGCATAGGTCGGGTCATGCGCGGCCCCTCGCCTGTCGCCGGTGAAGGCGTGGTCGATCGTCGGGGTGTCGGCGGGTTCGGTCATGTCAGCGATCTCGAAAGGGCTCAGCGGCGCGGGCCGGCAAGCCAGACATAGAGGCACCAGGGCAGGATCAGCGCGAGTGCGGAAAGCACCAGCCGCAGCGTCGTCCAGGCGACGGGATAGTCCAGCGCCCGGCCATTGAGCTCCGGCACGCCATGGATCATCCCGAGCGCGATGGCCGGCGCCAAGAAGATCACCAGCGCGCTGCCGATGCGCCGGCCGCGCGATGCATCCTCACGCGACAGCGCGAGCAGTGCGGGCGCGGCGATCATGCCGAAAGCGATCAGGACGAGCAGGACGCGCATGGAGTTCCGGAGCGGCGGGTCGAGTTCTAGGATGTAACACGCCCCGCTTGCGGCTCCAGTCGCTGCGGCGGGGCTGCGCAGCCGAATCTGTCGTTTCCGGAGGATTTTCCGGTGGGCGAACCGCCCGCGCTTCGAGATCGACGCTCCGCCAGCGCAGGTGTAGAACCACCTCGCCCTCTCCCCGGATCATCTTCATGCCTCACGACGCTTACCCCGACAGCCTGATCCGCGACATCCTCAAGAGCGTGAAGCGCATCGCTCTGGTCGGAGCCTCCGGCAACGAGGCGCGGCCGAGCTGGATCGTGACGAAATACCTGCTCGATCGCGACTATGACGTCATTCCCGTCAATCCCGGCCTTGCCGGCCAGACCCTGCTCGGCAAGACCGTCTACGGCTCGCTCAAGGATATCCCCGGCGCGATCGACATGGTCGAGATCTTCCGCAATTCGGAAGCCGCCGGACCGATCACCGACGAGGCGCTGACGCTCGATCCTCTGCCCAAGGTCATCTGGATGCAGCTTTCGGTGCGCAATGACGAGGCTGCGGCGCGGGCAGAGGCCAAGGGCGTCACCGTGATCATGAATCGCTGCCCCAAGATCGAATATGGCCGGCTCTCCGGCGAGATCGGCTGGCAAGGCATCAATTCGCGGATTCTCTCCTCGAAGAAGCCGGTGCTCGCCGGCAAGGGTTTTCAGAAGCTGACGATCCATCGGCCGGGGACGTGATAAGCACCTGACCGTCATTGCGAGCACCCGGGTCTTGCCTTCGGCAAGCCCGAGTACAGGCTCCGCGAAGCAATCCAGGAGACATCGCTCGACGGCCCCTGGATTGCGTCGTCGCTGCGCTCCTCGCAATGACGACATGAGGAGGCGATGCGATGCGCGAGCTCTCCACCACCTGCTGCATCGCCGGCGGCGGCCTGGCCGGGATGATGCTCGGCTTCCTGCTGGCGCGGGCCGGCGTCGATGTCGTCGTGCTGGAAAAGCATGCCGACTTCCTGCGCGATTTCCGCGGCGACACCATCCACCCCTCGACGCTGCAAGTGATGCACGAGCTCGGCCTGCTCGAGGATTTCCTCAAGCTGCCGCACACCAAGACCCGCGAGCTCGCCATTCGCTTCGGCAACGAGACGATCCAGTTCGTCGATTTCTCGCATCTGCCGGTCGTGGCTCCCTATGTCGCGATGATGCCGCAATGGGATTTCCTCGACTTCCTGGCCGATAGGGGTCGCGAGCAGCCGCGTTTCACCTTGCTGATGAATGCAAAGGCCGAGGGGCTGATCGAGGAGGGCGGCCGGGTCGTCGGCCTCACCGGCACGGCCGAAGACGGCCCGCTCAGCATCCGCGCCGATCTCGTCGTCGCAGCCGATGGACGCCGCTCCGACATCCGGGCGGCGTCCGGCCTGAAGAACCTAGATATCGGCGCGCCGATGGACGTGCTCTGGTTCAGGCTGCCGCGCGAAGCGGGCGACCCCGGCCAGACCGGCGGCCAGGTCGCCAATGGCCGCCTGCTCGTCACACTCGACCGGGGCGACTACTGGCAATGCGCCTTCGTCATTCCCAAAGGCCGGTTCGACGGCCTGCGCGCGGCCGGGCTCCAGGCCTTCCGCGCGGGCATCGTCACGCTCGCGCCCTGGTTCGCCAACCGGATCGACGTCATCGCCGACTGGGACGAGATCAAGCTGCTGACGGTCGCCGTCGACCGGCTCGAGCGCTGGTGGCGCCCCGACCTCATCTGCATCGGCGACGCGGCGCATGCGATGTCGCCGATCGGCGGCGTTGGGGTCAATCTCGCGGTGCAGGACGCGGTCGCGGCGGCCAATCGCCTCGCCGCGCCCTTGCGCGAGAAGCGGCTCGCAGACGCCGATCTCGCAGCCGTGCAGGAGCGCCGGGAGTTCCCGGCCAGGGCGACGCAACGCATCCAGGTCCTGGCGCAAAACCGCATCATCTCACCGCTCCTGGCGCGCGCCGACAGCGATGAGCCGCTCGGCCCGCCCTTCCTGGTCAGGCTGTTCGATTGGTTCCCGATCCTGCGCCGCATCCCGGCGCACATCGTCGGCCTCGGCATCAGGCCGGAGCATATCGGCCCGGAACTGGCGCCGCGGAGCGACCGCCAAGGTTTGATCTGAGCGGAATACCGCGTCCGCCGGCCGGACATCACGCCGCGAACCGAGAGCGCCCCCGTTGCGCACGATCACAAGTTGCGCAACATGGCGACGTCAATGTCAGCCGCCTTCGCGGTGCAACGTTCGGATGAGACTATGATGCCGCCGCGCCGGTCGTTCCTCGTCAGCGTCGCGCTCGTCGCCACCATCGTTTCGGTCTGGTTCGCCCCGGCCTCGGCGCGCGATCTCAAGATCAATATGGATCCAAGCGGAGCCGGCTTCACGATCGAAGGCTGGGCCATGCAGACCAGCAATACCGGCACGATTTTCCATCAATGCCAGCAGGATATCTGCGGGCGCGGCTCGACGGTGAGCCTCCGCAAGCAGGCGTCGGGCACGTTCACAGTCGCCACCCTGCGCCAGAATGAGCAGCGGATCTCGGCGCTCCTGTCCGAGCGGCTGCAAGGCAAGATCGCCCGCATCGATATCACGCCTGTCAGGGATCGAAGCGACAAGGTCTTCCGAATGGCCGAGCTTACGCGGACGATTGTCCCCGCGCCGGGCGCCGAAATCGGCATGCAGCAATACTGGAAATCCGGCTTCGCCTCGACATCGACCGGCGGCTATTCGCTGGCAAGTTCGGCCAGCAGCCGCAAGCTCGCCGACGCGAATTTCGCGACCTTTCAGCTGCCGATCCTGCTTATGCTCAAACTTCAATCCGGCAGGAGTGCCGGCGAATGAGCCGGCCGGCAAGCATCAGAGGCGACCGCACGAACCGACGCCTTGACGCATGCTCGACACGTTCGATAAAAAGAACAAAATTGCCGCTATAGAAAATCAAACATCAGGAAGCACGCCATGACCGACCGCGCACCGGGTTTCCACACGCTTGCCATCCATGCGGGCGCGGCCCCTGACGCAGCCACCGGCGCGCGCGCCACGCCGATCTACCAGACCACCAGCTTCGTCTTCGACGATGTCGACCACGCCGCCTCGCTGTTCGGCCTGCAGGCCTTTGGCAATATCTACAGCCGCATCGGCAACCCGACCAATGCGGTGCTGGAGGAGCGCGTGGCCGCGCTCGAAGGCGGCACGGCGGCACTCGCGGTCGCCTCGGGCCACGCCGCCGAGTTCCTCTGCTTCCACGCGCTGATGCAGCCTGGCGACGAGTTCGTCGCCGCCAAGAAGCTCTATGGCGGCTCGATCAACCAGTTCAACCACTCCTACAAGAACTTCGGCTGGGGCGTGATCTGGGCCGATTCCGACGATCTTGAGAGCTTTGCCGCCGCGGTGACGCCCAAGACCAAGGCGATCTTCATCGAATCGATCGCCAATCCCGGCGGCGTCGTGGTCGACATCGCCGGCATCGCGGCCATCGCGAAGAAGCACAACATCCCGCTCATCGTCGACAACACGATGGCGAGCCCCTATCTGATCCGCCCCTTTGAGCATGGCGCCGACATCGTCGTGCACTCCGCCACCAAGTTCCTGGGCGGGCACGGTAATTCCGTCGGCGGCATCATCGTCGATGGCGGCTCGTTCAACTGGGTCGGCGACGACCGCTACCCGATGCTGTCCAAGCCCAGACCTGAATATAACGGCATGGTGCTGGGCGAGACCTTCGGCAATTTCGCCTTCGCCATCGCCACCCGCGTGCTCGGCCTGCGCGACATGGGCCCGGCGCTCTCCCCCTTCAACGCCTTCCTGATCCTGACCGGCATCGAGACCCTGCCGCTGCGCATGCAGCGCCATTGCGAGAACGCGCTGGCCGTCGCCAAACATCTGTCGAGCCATCCGGCTGTGGAATGGGTCAGCTATGCCAGCCTGCCCGGCAGCACGTATTACGAGCTCGCCCAGCGCTATTCGCCCAAGGGCGGCGGCGCGGTCATGACGATCGGCCTCAAGGGCGGCTACGAGGCCGGCGTCAAGCTGGTCACCGACCTCAAGCTGTTCTCGCATCTCGCCAATATCGGCGACACCCGCTCGCTGGTGATCCACCCGGCCTCGACCACCCACCGCCAGCTCACGGACGCGCAGAAGACGGCCTCGGGCGCCGGACCGGAGGTAGTGCGGCTCTCGATCGGGCTGGAGGATGTCGTCGATCTGATCGACGATCTCGATCAGGCGCTGGCGTAGGGCGCGGCAACCCTTCTCCCCCACCAAGATCGGGCTTGCCCGATCTTGGCAAAGCTCATGCCCATGTCGGAAACATCCGACATGGGTGGGAGAAGGTGTCTGCGAAGCAGACGGATGAGGGAAGGGTCGCGCAAGCGGCCCTTTTTCTTGTCTCGGGTTGAGGCTCTTCCCTCATCCGTCAGCGCTTCGCGCTGCCACCTTCTCCCCCGAGGATTCCTCTGCGAAACGCGGCTGAGGACTGATATTTTGACGGCGGATTGTTCGCCTGTGACGGGCGGTCTTCAGCGGTTGGCTTGGAGAGCTCGCAGTCGACCTGGTTCAGCCGCCTGCGATGATGGTGGCGCGCCGGAGATTGTAGACGGTTGCGAAGGCAATCAGGTCTGCGGTGTTGGCGACGAACGAGTGGCATCGCGTCCGGGCTTTGCCATAGAGGCGCTTCATGGCGCTGAAGACAGCTTCGACGGGAGCGCGGCGGCGCGCGATCAGGGCGTTGCGGCGCTGCAGCCAGCGCGGCAGGACAGCGATGTGCTTGTGCCGGCGATGCATGATCCGGTCCTTGATGCCCAAGGCCTTCAGGGCGGCGCGCTGGGCCTTGCTCTCATAGCCGCGATCGGCATAGACGGCGGCCTCGTCGCCGCTGACGAGCCCTGGGGCCATCTCGACGTCCTGTATCCGCGCCGAGGTCACGAGCGCCGTGCGGATCAGGCCCGAGCCCTCGTCGACGCCGACATGCAGCTTGTAGCCGAAATGGGCCTTGCCGTTCTTCTTGCCCCAGTCGGCGCCGGGTTCACGGGGGTGGCCCTTGCCCAGCCCGGCTTCGCGTGACGGGGCAGCATGCGTCGCCTGAACGATTGTGGCGTCGAGCAATGTGCCCTTCTTCAGGATCAGACCCTTGGCCGAGAGCTGCGCGCCGATCTCGGCAAAGCAGGCCTCGAGCACGCCCGCCTGCGCTGCCGCCAGCCGAAAGCGGCACAAGGTCGTCTCGTCGGGCGTGCCGCCATCGAGCGCAAACCCGCAGAAACGTCGAAACGACAGCCGGTCCAGCAGCGCCTCCTCCAGGCCGGGATCCGACAAATCGTAAAGCGCCTGCAGATAGAGCGCCTTGAGCATCGCAAGCGGCGCGTAAGGCGGCCTGCCCGTCTCAGCCTGGCGCAGCTTGCCGGCCAAGGGCGCCAGCCGATCCCACGCGATCAGCCCATCGATCTTCGCAAGCTTCGCGTTCGCACCCAGGCGTGGGTCCAAAAACGCCTCAGCCAAAGACATCTGATCCGACATGCCGATCACCCCGCCGCACCCGAGCGAAGTGAATCAGCAATCAAACCTCAACGCCAGGGCCCTTTCGCAGAGAAATCCCCGAGGGGAGAAGGGAACTGCGTCCGCGTCAGATGCACCACGCCCATCGCCAGCACGGTGAAGCCGAGCGCCTGATGCGCCAGCCCCGCCCATAACGGCACGACCAGCAGCAGGGTCACGATGCCGAGCGCCGACTGTGCCAGGACGAGGCCCGTGATCGCGGTCGCGCGCTTGGCCGCGCCCGAACCCGGCATGACGCGGCGCAGCCAGAGCATGTGCCAGAGCGCGACCGCGAGCAGGAGATAGGCGCCGAGGCGGTGGTTGAACTGCACCAAGGCGACATTGTCGACGAAGTTCTCCCAGAACGGGCTCTGCGCGAACAGCATCGAGGCCGGCGGCACGAGCGCACCGTCCATCAACGGCCAGGTATTGAGGGTAAAGCCCGCCCGCGCCCCCGCCACGAGCCCGCCGAGCGCGATTTGCAGGAAGAGCAGCGCCAGGAGCAGCCAGGCGACGGCCCTGCCCCGCGCCGGCTCGATGCGCCGCGGCGGTGTCAGTGCCGTCGCGAAGGCGATGACCGAGGCGAAGAACAGCCCGGCGAAGGTGAGATGCAGCGTCAGTTTCACCGGCGCGACGGCGACCATGCCGGGCTCTAGCCCCGAGGCGACCATGATCCAGCCGATCGCGCCCTGCAGACCGAGCAGCAGGCCCATGCCGAACAGGGTGAGCGTCCGCCGCCAGGGCAGCAGGCGGCGCAGCGCCACGACCAGGAAACCGACGAGATAGACCAGGCCAATGAAGCGGCCGAGCTGGCGGTGGCCCCATTCCCACCAATAGATGAACTTGAATTCGCCGATCGCCATGCCCGCATTGAGAAGCTGGTATTGCGGGCTGGCGCGATATTTCTCGAACTCGGCCGCCCAGGCGGCGTCCGATAGCGGCGGCAATGCGCCGGTGATCGGCTTCCATTCGGTGATCGAGAGGCCCGAGCCCGTCAACCGCGTCGCGCCGCCGACGATGACCATGACGAAGACGAGCGCGGCGACGATCCAGAGCCAGCGGCGGATGCCGGCATGGCTTGTGTCGCTGCGGGTCTGCGAAACGGTCTGGTCCAGGGCGATCGTCACGGAAGCTGCGCCTTCGCTCATCAATGCCGCGCTTCACAATCAGGCGCGCGGGTGACAGATAGACCCGCAAGATAGACCCGACAACGCCCGCATTGCCGCAGCCGACGGCTCGCAGGGCCGGAGACGAAGCATGACCCAGAGCCACCGCAAACTGATCGGCACCGTCGCGATCCTCGTCTTCGTCTGCGTCTACGCGCTCGTCGCCATGGCGCTGGCGCAGGGCCGCATCACCGAGGCGCCGAAGCTTGTGCAGACGATCGCCTATATCGCGCTCGGCCTCGCCTGGATCCTGCCGCTGCTGCCACTGATCCGCTGGATGGAGCGCAAGGACGAGAGGTGAAGCCGTCTTCCCTTCTCCCGCCAGGGGAGAAGGGAAAACCAGCTACCCCACATTCACCCGCCGCCCCCGGTTCCAAAGCAGAAACGGCAGGCCAGAGAGCAGCGCCCGCACCGCCTCCTCGCTCTGATGCAAACCGTTGAGCGAGACGCGCGGCAAGGCGTGGAGGTGGCGCGCATGCGCGTCGAAGAGATGGCCCGGCCGCGTCGTCACGGCACTGGCGAACCCGGCCTTCGCCGCCATCTTGAATTCGCGGGGCCCCGCCGAACCGGGATCGCCGACCGGATAGGCGAAATGGCGGATCGGGATGCTAAGCTCCGCCTCCAGGCGCGCCTTGCTCTCGACGATTTCGCTACGAGCGATCTCAGCCTCGTGTTTCGCCAGCATCGGGTGACTGAGCGTATGGGCGCCGATCGTCACACCGGGCGCGCCCGAGACGGCGCGCAACGTCTCCCAGGGCAGGCATTCACGCTCGACAAGCGCAACCGGGTCGATTCCGGCCTGCTGCGCCAGGGTGGAAATCGCAGAGAGCAGAATCGCTTCCGGCTGTTTGCGCAGACGCCAGTAGAGCGCGGTGAAGGCGTGCAGTTTCTCGGCATCGGTTTCGGTGCGAGCGGCAAAGCCGCCATCGGGCAGCTCCACCGCGATGCGCGGCAGGGTCCGGATCGCCTCCTCCAGCTCCAGCCACCAGAGCCGCGCCGTGCGGTCGGCGAAGCCCGGCGTCACGAACAGCGTCCAGGGCGCCTCATGCTTCGCCAGCACTGGCCAGGCATGGTCGAGATTATCGCGATAGCCGTCATCGAAGCTCAACGCGACGAAGAAGCGGCTCTGCCTGTTGCTGGTCAGGCGCGTGACCGCCTCGTCGAGCGAGACGATGTCATAACCCTGCGCCCTGATCAGCGTCAGGGTCAGGTCGAGAAACTCCGGCGTGATCTCCAGCAGGCGGTTGGGTTGGAATCCCGCCGTGGAAGCCGGCCGGATATGGTGCAAGGTCAGGATCACGCCCGCGCCTTGCGCAAGGCCCCTGCCCCAGCGGTCGGCGCGGGTCAGCGCGATCGCCTTGAACACGGCCGAGAAGGCTTTGTGGCGCAGATTCATCGCTTATTCATCGCTTATCCGTGGCAACCGCTCGGTAACGCTGTTCACCGATCTCGCGGCCAGCTCACGCGAGCTTGACCGGTCTGTTCACAATAGCGGGTTAAAAGGGCGCATCATTTGCCCGCAGAGGCCGCCTGAGCATGTCCGCACTCGCCGAACGCCCTTCGGCCCTGTCCCTCACGGAGAGCAGCAGCGCCACCGGTGCCCGGCCCTGGCGCTCGCTCGCGATCGCCTCCGACATCGCCGCGATCGAGGCCGATTGGCGCGCGCTGGAGGGCCATGCGCTGGTGACGCCCTATCAGGCCTATGGCTGGGTGCAGCCCTTCACCGCGACGGTCGGTACGGCGCATGGCATGGATTTCCGCTATGCCGTGCTGCGCGACGCGCTGGCCCAGGCCATCGCGATCCTGCCGCTGGTCATCACGCGCCGCAACGGCATCCGCTTTGCCGAATTCATCGGCGGCAAGCACGCCAATTATCATATGGGCCTCTACGCGCCCGATTTCGCCGCCGCGCTCGATGCCGGGACGACGCGCCGGATGCTCGACGAGATCGGGGTGGCGATCGGCGGGCTCGACGCTTTCGTCTTCGTCAACCAGCCGACGCTGTGGCAAGGCGTGGCGAACCCGACAGCCCTGCTCGCGGCCGGGCCGAGCCCGAGCGGCGCCTATAAGCTCGCGCTCACGCCGGGCGATTCCGACGGTGCACTGCGGCGCGCCATGAGCAGCCACGCGCATAAGAAGCTCAAGAACAAGCGCAACCGCTTCGCCAGCTTCGGCGCGTCGCGCTTGGTCAAGGCGGAGAGCGAGGTTGAGATCGCCAGCGTGATCGACGCCTTCCTGATCCAGAAGGCCGCGCGTTTCAGGGCCATGGGCGTGCCCGATCCTTTCGCGGATCCAGCGATGCGCTCCTTCCTGCAGCGCGCCGCCGCGACCGGAGGCGCCGTTCAGCCTGCGCTCGAACTCTACTCGCTCGATGTCGAGGGCTGTTCGGTCGCGACCTATGTCGGCGCGGTGCAGGGCCAGCGCTTCTCCGGGATGGCAACCTCCTTCGACATGGACAGCGAGATCGCCAAGACCAGCCCCGGCGAGATCCTGCTGGTCGATCTGATCAAGCTGAAAGGCAATGCCGGCATCAGCGTCTTCGATCTCGGCGTCGGCGAGGCACGCTACAAGACGACGATCTGCGACGATCGCGACGAACTGGTCGATACCTTCCTGCCGCTCACAGTGAAGGGACGCGCCTTCGCCAGCGTGGCCCGGGCCAAGCGCGCGCTCAAGCGCCGGGTCAAGAGTTCGCCGGTGCTGCTGAAACTGGCGCAACGCGCCTCGGGCTGGCTGAACCGGGGCCGCAGCGCGAGCGAGGAATAGGCTTAAATCATGCTGTCTCGGCTCGGAACTACGCCGTCATTCCGGGGCGCCCCGTAGGGGCGAGCCCGGAACCCAGAACCGCAGATGGTGACGACATAAGCGCGGCCGATGACGACGCCCGATTCCCAGCTCCATCGGTTCTGGGTTCCGGGCTCGATCCTTCGGATCGCCCCGGAATGACGGCGTGGTTCCAACCGGGCTCCAAACCTCAGGCCGGCTCCTCGTCATGCTGGCGCATCATCGCCATCGCGCCGGCGAAGCTCACGGGCGCATCGAGCACGAGCGCGACCGGCGCCTTCGTCAGATCCGAGAGGCGATAGGCGGCCTCGACCGCGTGGCCGTTACCGACCTGCCCGGCCATGACGAGCCCGCCCTGGGCGCGCCCGGCGATCGGCGCCAGAACGGCGCTGTCATCACTTGAGGCAGCCGCCACCAGCACCCAGTCATAGGTCTCGCAGAGCGCGTCGAGAGCGACCTCGACGAGGTCGGGCGCAGCCAGCACCGCGTCGCGGCCGGCATGGCCGGGCCCGATGCGATGCAGCCGCGAGCCCTCGGCGCGCGTGATGATGTCGGAGAACAGCGCCTCTCCGGCGAGCAGTTCCGAGAAGCCGGGCTGGCTGAGATCCCCGTCGACAACCAGATCGACGATGATGCAGCGGCAGCGCTGGGACAAAAGTTCGGCCAGGTCGCGCGCCGTTGTGGCGCCGTCGCCACCGCCATCCAGCACCACGACCATGGGAGCCATGCCGCGCGGCGGCTCGTCGATCCGCTCGGCGAGATCGGCCAGCGTGTCTTCCGGCCGCTCGAGGTCGAGCGTGACCTGGCCGAGCCGGCCGGTATGGGTGAGCAGACCCGCGACGCGCTCGCGGCGCGGGTCGGTGCGAGCGGTCGTGCCGCCGCCGACCCAACCCGGAGCGCGCTGCGGCTTGCCGGACGGCGCATCGGCCTGCCCGTTGAGCAATTCGCGCGAGGCGACTGCGGCCAGGGCGATCATGAAGGTCGCCAGCGTCGCCACGACCATGGTCGGAATCTTCTTGGGGAAGGACGGCTCGGTCGGCTCCACGGCGCGCGAAATGATGCGGGCATCGGCCGGGGCGGCGTTCTGGGTGTCGCGCGCCATCGCCTCGCGGTAGCGCTGCATATACTGTTCGAGCTGGTCGCGCAGCGTGCGGGCCTCGCGCTCCAAAGCGCGCAGCTGCACCTCGCTGTCATTGGCGGTTGAAGCGCTCTTCTTCTGGCCGTCGAGGGCGGCGGTGAAGCTCTCGACACGCTGGCCGGCGATCTTGGCCTCGTTCTCCAGGGTGCGCACCGCACGCTCGGAGGCAGCACGGAGCTGACCCTCGAGATCGGCGAGCTGGGCGTTCAACTCCTTGATCCGCGGATGCTCGGAGAGAAGATTGCGCGATTCGAGCGCGATCTGGGCGCGCAGATTGACGCGCTGCTCGATCAGGCGGCGCACCAGTTCGTTATTGGCGACATCGGGGATTTCGAAGGTGCGGCCCTGCTTGATCGCATCGCGGATCAGGCCGGCCTTGGCCTGCGCCTCGGCCTGCTGGCTGCGGGCGGCGGAAAGCTGAGCCGAGAGGTCGGTGAGCTGCTGGGAGGTGATCGTGGTATTGTTGGCGCCAACCAGCAAGCCATTGCGCGAGCGGTATTCCTCGACCTTGGCCTCGGCCTCGGCGAGGCGTTTGCGCAAGGGCTCGATCGTAGTCGAGAGCCAGGAGGAGGCGCTGCGCGCCGTATCCTGCTTCGCCGCCTCCTGCGTCTCCAGATAGGTGCTGGCAATGGTGTTGGCGCCCTTGGCCGCGAGCTCGGGATCACGCGAGGTGAACTCGACCGAGACGATGCGCGAACGACCGACGGGATAGACCAGCAAGCGGTCATAATATTTCTCGAGGACGCGCTCCTCCGGCGAACGATCGGCCGGATGGCCGCCGACCCCGATCATCACGCCGATTTTCTTCAGCGCACTCAGCGCGCCTGCGCCCGCGTCGAACTCGGAATTGCCGACGAGGCCGATGCGCTTGATCGCCTCGCGCGCCAGATCACGCGACATGATGACCTGGACCTGGCTCTGCACGCCTTCGCTGTCGAATTGCTGCCCGGAGCTTTCGCCGGCGCCCTGCCCCGGCCGCGTATAGAAGCTGTCGCGGTTTTCCAGAAGGATGCGCGCCTCGCCGGTGTAGCGGGCGGGGACGAGGTTGACCGCGACGAAGGACAAACCGAGTGCCGCCACGGTCGGAGCGATGATCCAGAGCTTGCGACGCTTGATCGCCGTCCACAGCGCCGCCAGATCGAGCATGTCGCCACGCGCCTCGCCGGCGTCACGCGCACGGCTCTCGGCTCGTGCCTGGCTCTCGGTTCGCGCAGGGCTTTCGGCTCGCATTTGGCTCTCGGCCTGAGCTGTCATGACGCTTCCCTTCACGGATAACTCGCGGCGCTCGGGAGAGAACGCGACCATCATCAAAGCTCAGTAAGGTTAGTGCCGAGTTAAAGCCGGCAACGGACAGCCAGATCTTGTTCATCATCAGGTTTTCTTAACCATATCGGCCTAGTCCTGATTTCAGTTTCCGCATGGATATCGCCCGCGATGAGTCGCCATCTCGCCCCTCTCGTTCTGGCCGTCGCCATGACCGCGACCGCTTGCGCACCACGCCATGTCGACGCCGATTACGCCGTCGCCCAGCCGAGCGGCCCTTATCGGCTCGCCAGCGGCGACCGCCTGCGCATCATCGTCTTCGGGCAGGACAATCTCTCGAACATCTACGCGGTCGACGGTGCAGGCCGCATCTCGATGCCGCTGATCGACACGATCGATGCGCAAGGGCACACCACCCAGCAGTTGGAAAAGGCGATCGAGGGCCGGCTGCGGCGCGGTTACCTGCGCGAACCCAAGGTTTCGGTCGAGGTCGACACTTATCGCCCGTTCTTCGTCCTGGGCGAAGTCACCAATTCCGGCCAATTTCCTTACGTCAACGGCATGACGGTGCAGACGGCGGTCGCAATCGCCGGCGGTTTCACGCCGCGCGGGCAGCGCTCCTCGGCCGAAGTGACGCGGCAGGTCGACGGTCAATTGGTGACCGCGACGGTGCCGATCACCTACGCCGTCCAGCCCGGCGACACGATCGTCATCAAGGAACGCTGGTTCTGATCCGTCCGGAGCGCTTCCGATGACGGACAGCCCGCAGGCGCAGCCGCTGCGCATTCTCCATGTCTTCCGCGCGCCGCTCGGCGGCCTGTTCCGGCATGTGCTCGATCTCGCGCGCGGCCAGGTCGAGCGCGGCCACCATGTCGGCATCTTCTGCGACGCCACCACGGGCGGCACCCGCGCCGACGAGATCTTCCGCGAGCTCTCGCCCCAGCTTTCGCTCGGCGTGACCCGTGTGCCGATGTCGCGCTATCCGAGCCTGACCGACGCGAAGGCGCAGATGAGCGAGATCTCGGTCCGCAAGGCGCTGAGGCCCGACATCGTCCATTGCCACGGCTCGAAGGGCGGCGTGTATGGGCGCATTCCCGCCCTTTTCAGCCCGGGCCGGAGCTATGCCACGGCCTATACGCCCCATGGCGGCAGCTTCAACTACAAGCCCGGCGGGGCCGAGCATAAGATCTACATGGCCGTCGAGCGATTGCTCGAGGGCGCGACCGACATGTTCCTGTTCGAGAGCCGCTTCATCGCCGGGCGCTTCGAGGCTTATGTCGGGCACATGCCGCGAACCGACCACCGCATCGTGCTGAACGGCATCTCCGAGGCCGAGTTCGAGCCGATCGACCATTCCCAGGCGGCGTTCGATCTCCTCTATCTCGGTGAATTGCGCTCGGCCAAGGGTGTCGACACGCTGATCGACGCGCTCGCTTTGCTGAAGAGCCGGGACGCGCTGACGCCGCGCATCCTGATCGTCGGCTCGGGGCCAGACGAGGCCGAACTGCGCAAGATGACGATCGATCGCGGCATCGCGGAGCAATGCGTCTTCGAGCCGCCGGGACCGATCCGCAGGGCGCTTTCGAAGGCCCGTGTGATGGTGATCCCGTCGCGGGCGGAATCGCTGCCCTATGTCATCCTGGAGGCGGCGGCGGCGGCCCAGCCCTTGATCTCGACCGATGTCGGCGGCATCAACGAGATCTACGGCCCGCGCCACAGGCATCGGTTGATACAGACCAACGATCCCGTGATCCTCACAGAGGCCATCCGTTCGATCCTGGCGACGCCCGACGCCGAGCGCCAGGCGCAAGCCGCAGACCTCGCCGAGCATGTCCGCCAGAACTTCCGCCTCGACGCCATGATCGATGGCGTCATCGCCGCCTATCGCGACGCGATCGCCGCCCGCGTCACAAAAGCTTGAGCGCCACGACGCCGGCGATGACGAGCGCGATCCCAGCCCAGCCGGAGGGGCGGATGCGCTGGCCGAAGGCGAGCATGCCGACGATCGCGGTGATCACCAGCCCGGCGCCACCCCAGACGGCGTAGGCGACGGACAGGTCCATGCCCTTGATCGCCTGAGCCAAAGCAGCAAAGGCGCCGACTACCAGCAGGATGCCGACGCCGCCGGTGAGCCAGCGCTTCATGCCGTCGGAGAGCTTGAGCAGATACGTGCCCGAGACCTCGAGCAGGACCGCCAGCATCAGCCAGGCGATGGCGAGGCCTTGCGGCAGAAGGGGGGCGGTCATGCCAGCCTCCCCTCATACTCCTCCGCCTCACCGCCGACGCCGCGCTCGAGCAGTACGATACCGGCGATGATGGCGCAGAGCGCCACGATCCGCGTCGGCGTGAGATGCTCGCCAAAGAGCAGATGGCCGGTGGCGGCGATGCCGACGATGCCGAGCCCCTCCCAGACAGCATAGGCAACCGCCAGCGGAATGACGCGCAGCGCCACGCTGAGCAGGGTGAAGGACAGGCCGATCAGGATGAGCGGCAGGAGGGTGACCATGAACGGCGCCGAGACGACCGACTTCAACGCGGCCGTCGCGACGATCTCGACGGCGATGGCCGCGAGCAGAACCAACCAATGAAAAGACATGTTGCACACGGGCGAAGCCGGCGCTGGACGCCGCGGGGGCGACGCAAGGCAGCTAGGCAAAAGTTCGAGTTTTGAAAGACGGTATCCGGATTGAAAGCCTTCGGCGGGAACACCGCGAAAGCAGCACAGCGGCATCGCGACAACGGCCAAAAGCCGCTCTCATAATCCGCGCAGAAATGTGCTTCTCAGACACTCATCGCGGTCAGATATGCCCGTAACGTTGCTTTTTGTCAACTTGAAACAACTTTTATGCAGCAAAATACGCCAAAAATAGCAGCCAAAAACCTAGATTAATACCTTGATGGGCCAAGCGAAAATCGCCCTTTTCGATTTCGCGTTTTTGTGAGGCCCAAAACAGCCGGAACGGAGCTCGCCGACGCGGCGTTTCCAGTCAATTTCCTTGCGAATCCTCCGCAAGAACGACGGGTCCGGTTAAGCCTTCCGTGAACATTTTGCGCTAGACGCAAGGTAAGAAGACCGGAAGCCTCGGCTTGCCGGCCGGACCGGGATGGCATGTCATGGGCGCTTTCGATGTTCGCGATCTGATCAAGGTCGACGCGGCCGCGGCCGCGACATCCGAGATGTTCGGTCCCTCCAAGAGCGGCGCGACGCGCGCCTTCCACCCCCTGGCCGAGCGCATTGCCGCGATGCCGGTCAAGCCGACGCTCTCGCCGGTGATGATCGAGGGCTTTGTCCGTCTCTTCGACGTGCTGGCCGTCGTTTGCGTGGGCGGGTTGGTCTATTGGTTTTATGTGGCGGGCAATATCGACAACGCCCTGCCCTACCAGGTCACGATTCCGGCGCTGGCGATCGGGGCACTCGCCTCCTTCCAAGCGCTGCAGCTCTACCATGTCGGCGCGCTCAGAAATTTCGTCGCCATGGCGGTCAGGCTGGTGACCGGCTGGACGACCTTGTTCATGATCGCGCTGGCGGCCTTCTTCTTCCTCAAGATCGGCGACCAGGTCTCACGCATCTGGCTGGTCGGGTTCTATGCCGGCGGCCTTGCGGCGCTGCTCGGCGAGCGGCTGGTGGTGACGCTGAGCGTGCGCCAGCTCACGCGCTCGGGCCGGCTGGAACGGCGTACCGCGATCGTCGGCGGCGGCGAGGCGGGCGAGGCCTTGATCCGCGCGCTGGAAGCGCAGCGCGACACCGGCTTGCGCGTCTGCGGCGTCTTCGACGACCGTAATGACGACCGTTCGCCCGATCTCGTCGCCGGCTACCCCAAGCTCGGCACGATCGATGATCTCGTCGAGTTCGCGCGCCGTACCAAGCTCGACCTGGTGATCTTCACCCTGCCGATCTCGGCCGAGGCGCGGCTTCTCACCATGCTGCGCAAGCTCTGGGTGCTGCCGATCGACATCCGCCTCTCCGCGCATATGTCGAAGCTCCGGTTCCGGCCGCGCTCCTATTCCTATATCGGCGCCGTGCCCGTGCTCGACGTGTTCGACCGGCCGATCGCCGACTGGGACATCGTCGTCAAATTCGTCTTCGACAAGATCGTCGGCACGCTCGCCCTGATCGCGCTCTCGCCGCTGATGCTCGCGACCGCGATCGCGATCAAGCTCGATTCGAAGGGGCCGATCCTGTTCAAGCAGAAGCGCTACGGCTTCAACAACGAATTGATCGAAGTCCTGAAATTTCGCTCGCTCTACCATGAGATGAGCGATTTCGCTGCCGCCAAGCAGGTCACCAAGGACGATCCGCGCGTCACCCGCGTCGGCCGTTTCATCCGCAAGACCTCGATCGACGAGTTGCCGCAGCTCCTCAACGTCGTCCTGAAGGGCGATCTCTCGCTGGTGGGGCCGCGCCCGCATGCGATCCACGCCACCGCCTCGAACCGCGCCTATGAGCAGGTCGTCGACGGCTACTTCGCCCGCCACAAGGTCAAGCCCGGCATCACCGGCTGGGCCCAGGTCAATGGCTGGCGCGGCGAGACCGACACCGAGGACAAGATCCAGCGCCGCGTCGAACACGACCTCTACTACATCGAGAATTGGTCGGTGCTGCTCGACCTCTACATCCTGGTGAAGACGCCGCTCTCGCTGCTGACCAAGAACGAGAACGCCTATTGAGCGCGCTCGCCGATCGCTCTGGGACTGCTGCTGGCCGTAGCGGCTTGCGGATTTCCTATGCCGCGATCAAGCGCGGCGTGCTCTGGCTGCTGACTGCGTCGAGCGGCTTTGCGCTGATCGAGCCCTCGCCCTACGAAGTGATTTTCCTGCTGGCGGTCTTCGCCTTCGCCCTGACAGGCATCCGCTTCTCGCAGAAGCTGCTGCCTCTGCTGGGCCTGCTGCTGCTCTACAATATCGGCGGCGCGTTCTCGCTCATTCCCTGGATGGACGAGCCGACCTCGGTCCGCTTCACGGCAGTCTCGGTCTATCTGATGATCACCGCGATCTTCCTGGCCGCGATCATGGCCGACGATACCATCGCCCGGCTGGAGACGCTGCGGCGCGGCTATCTCTTTGCCGCCTGGTGCGCCGGGCTTGCCGGCACTCTCGGCTATTTCAACATCGCCGGCCTTGGCGACGTCTTCGCGCTCTATGGCCGCGCCTCGGGCACGTTCAAGGATCCCAACGTGCTCGGCCCCTTCCTGGTGCTGCCGATCATCTTCGCCCTGCAACATGTCTTGATCGGACGGCTCGGGCTCATGCGCGGCTTCCTGGTCATGAGCGTGCCGCTTCTCGCTCTGTTCCTGTCGTTCTCGCGCGGTGCCTGGGGCAATCTCGCCGCCTCGGCGGTGCTGATGGTGCTTTTGAACTTCCTGACTTCGCCCAGTGCCTCGCGGCGCATGCGCATCGTCGTCCTGACAGCCGCCGCGCTCGCCCTGGTGGTGATAGCGTTGCTGATCGCGCTGTCCTTCGAGAACATCCGCAGCGTCTTCGAGGTCCGCGCCAGCCTGGACCAGAGCTACGACCAGGGCGTCACCGGGCGTTTCGGCAGCCAGTTGCGCTCGATCCCGCTGCTCTTGGGTGAGCCCAACGGCTTTGGTCCGCTGCGGTTCCGCTGGATCTTCCCGGAGGATCCCCACAACGTCTACATCAACGCCTTCGCCTCCTATGGCTGGCTCGGCGGCTGCGCCTGGCTCGCCCTGATGGTGGCAACCTGCTATGTCGGCTGGGCGCTCGTGTTCAGGCGTACCCCTTGGCAGAACCACGCCATCGCACTCTGGTCGGTGCTGTTCATCACGATCCTGCAAGGCGTGCAGATCGACACAGACCACTGGCGCCATCTCTATCTGATGCTCGGGCTGATCTGGGGGCTGGCCGCGCTGCCGACGCCGAGCGCGAAGGTATCGAACCCGAGCGCAACGACGCGCCGCATTGCCTGATCGCCGGTCGGATTTTATGCTACCGTGCTTGGAGCAGAGCCGGGAGCAGCCACGATGCAGACCGCCGAGAAAATCAGCATCACCATGACGCCGGAAATGATGCGCGAGGTCCGCGCCAGTGTCGAGGCAGGCGAATATGCTTCGACCAGCGAAGCATTGCGGGACGCAGTGCGCGTCTGGCAGCGGGAGCGCGCCGAGCACGCCGAGCGCCTAGCCTCAATCAAAGCCCGTATCGAACGGTCACGCGACGATCTCCGACCGAGCCTCAGTGCAGATCAGGTCCGCGAGCGCATCGCCGCACTGCATGCCGGGACGATGAAGGCTCATCGGGATGAAGCCGTATAAGGTCATCCTGCGCGAGGACGCTGCAAGCGATCTCGCAGACATCTATCGCTGGATTCATCAGGCGAGCCTCAGCCCGTCGATTGCCGAACGCTATGTCCAGCGGATCATCGCCTTCTGCGAGAAGATCGGCACGATGCCGCATGGCGGCAGACGGCGTGACGACCTCGTTTCGGGCTTGAGAACCTTCCCATTCGAGAAGCGAGCGGTCATTGCCTATTTCATCGAAGGAGAAATGGTCCTGATCACCAATGTCTTCCATAGCGGCCGCGACTATGAGGCGCTCTATCGCGGCGAGCCGGAAACCGAAGTCTAAGGAAAGCGGCAGGTTTTGCCCCGCTCAGATCCGGTCCTTGCGCACCACGACATAGGCGTAGGTCGTCACGAAATCCCAACCGGTCTTCGCCGCCAGCGCGTTGAAGACATGGTCGGCCTGCTTCAGCCCGGGCATGCGGTCGAAATAGCCGTGCCCCCAGAAGCGCTGGATATGGACATCGCTGAAGCCGGCACGGTTCAGCATCGGCCCGAGCTGACGCTTGCTGCCGCGGCACCAGTCGTAGAAGGCCGGGAATTTCGGATCGCCGCCGCCATCGCGCCGCGCCGGGTAGAGTGCATGCACGATCGCGCGCGAGAGCTTCTCGGGCAGGATGTGGTTGATCGCGAAGACCGGCGCCCACAGCGTCGGGAAGAAGGCGAGCGCGACGCCGCCCGGCGCCAGCAGGTCATGGATGTTGGTCCAGGCGCGCTCGACGTCATGGACATGCTCGAAGACCATGCGCGAGACCATGAGGTCATAGCCGCCGCGCACGACATCCGGCTCGGAGAGATCGCCGGCGATGTCGAATCGCGCCGTCCTGAGCCCGGCCGGCGTCAGCGCCAACTCGCCCGCATCGATATCGTTGACGATGAGGTCGATGCCGTGGCGCGCCGCCTCGGCGGTCGAGAACAGCGGATCGCGCCCGCCGCCGATCTCGCAGACGCGGCGCAGGCCGAACTGCCTGGAGAGATCGAGAATCGTCGATTCGTAATGGTCCCAGGCCCATTGTGAATGCCAGTCCGGGGCGAGATCGCGGAAGAAGGTCTCGATCGAGCCCAGCGGTTTCGCAGGGGTCGGCACGGAGACCTTGCTCCGCTCCACTGTGGCAGTCGCCAGTGACATGGTCATCTCCGCCTGAAGGACCCCCGTCCCACGGATACGATGCGCAAACAGGCCCCGGACCGCAACCAAAGCCTTAATCGAAGGTTAACAACGCCCGGCCGGCCATGTGCCGCTCCGGGGCGATCAAAGGCTCCTGTCACGGAGTCACCGACAATGTGTCGAAGCGCATTGCATCCACGGCAACGCGACACTATAAGCCGAGCCGTCGGAGCGTAGCGCAGCCCGGTTAGCGCACTTGTCTGGGGGACAAGGGGTCGGAGGTTCGAATCCTCTCGCTCCGACCATTTTTCTCTACTGTCGATGAGATCTCAGCCGGCCGCCGCCCTGCGCGCCGTCGGCCAGCCCGCCTCCCCGGCGGCAAATCCCCAAGATTCGCGACAGAGAGGCCGGCACGATTGCGCTGGGCGCTTCTGCTACCGCGACTCGCTCATCTTGGCTCTGAAACGCACCGTCATTCCGGGCGCGCCGTAGAGCTGAGCCTGCCCCCATGAACACGACGCTGCTCCAGTTCGTCATGCTCGCCCTTGTGGCGAGCATCCACGTCTTGAATACAGGCCTCGACGGGCGAAGACGTGGATGGTCGGGACAAGCCCGACCATGACGGATGACGCGGTGTTCATAGGGCCGGGCGCCACGCTTCGCGTAGCCGCGGAATGATGGGATGGTTCAGAAAGCACCGGGAAACGATTAAACGCATCCGGATCGCTCCCTACGGCATAATGACGTTGATTTTGCGCTCGGCCTGGGCGCTCAGGGAGGCTGGCGTGCTGGCGAACTCGGGCACGATCTTGAATTTCGGCATCGCCCTGCCGGAAAATTCGGTCAGGAGCTTGATGCGTTCGCGATCCCGGCTCGACACCAGCCGCGTTCCCTGCAGATCGTCGAAATCCGCCAATCGCCGCGTGTTCCTGCCGCCGGCATAGACCAGCACCTTGTTCGACAGGACGACGATATCGCCCCGGCGCAGCGTCGGGTCGGTGAGATACCAGTCGGGATTGCTGACGGGGTCGATCGAGACCTGCAGATAGCGCTTGGACTCGCCGTCGCTCTCCATCGAGACGCGCGGGATTTTCGGTTTCGGCTTACTCGTCGGCCGGATCGTCATTTCCAGCGGCGCGCTCTCCTGCCGCTGCGGAGCTGGAACGCCGAACAGCATTTCGAGCAAGCCGGCCTGCGCCTGCGACGCCGTGAGTGCAGACAAGACCGAAACCAGGCCAATCAACAGAGACCGAGCACGCAACTGCATTGAACGGACACCGAGGTTGCTTGAATCTGGAACGCTTCACCTAGCGCCTGCTTGAAAGCGCGAGGTAAACACTCATATCGAACCTGATCAGCCGGCGCCAGTCGTCCCGGCGTGATTGGTTAAACTAAATGCATATTTCGCGGTACGTCTTGAGCAAATGCTCGCGGAATAGACAAACACCGAGCCTTCAACCGCCGATTTCCAGCGCTGTCATGCTTAATCCACCTCCCGCGACCCGAGGCGCGCCAACCGACTGCGGCGCGCCCTCAGCGGCCTCCGGCGTTGAATCTGTTCGCCCGGCGGCCTTGGCCGGCAAGTTATCCACAAGCCCGGCTAATCTTCCTTGCAATCGCTCCGGCTCTATCCCAACGTCAGCGTGGTCGCGTTGCCGGTGATGTACTCATGCATGCTTTCTCGCGTTCGGTGGAAAATCAGGTCTCGAGTCAGAGCGCCATCCTGCTGCGGACGCTTGTCGTGATCGTCTTCGCCATGGTCATCATCCTGCCATTGCTCGATTGATCGTCCGGAGCCTTGATCGTCCGGAGCCTTGATCGTCTGGAGCCTTGCCGAGCAGGCCGATAATCCCGGCTCGTATCCGCCCCATTTCACGCGTAGGCTGCCTCTGACGGACGCGGCGTGACATAGGGGAAGAAACAATGGCAGGGGAAGATCGCGGACCACGCACCTGGCACGATGTGAACAGCGTCCAGGAAGCACCACGCGAAAAGCAGAAGTCGAGCGGGCGGATCGCGGCCGAGGAGGCCGCCTCCCGTAAGAAGATCGAGGCGTTGAAGGCACTCAGGCTGGCGAAGCAGGCGGCCGAGCCGCCCGCTCCTCCCGTCGTGAAGGCCAAGCCCGCCAAGCGCAAGGCTACCGCCGCGGCGTAAGCACCCACACTGGATCAGGCTAGAGGCCCTAACAGCCTCCTGAGATTCAGGCCTGATCCAGCCAACCGCGCAGCAGGCCGACATCGCCTTGCGACAGGCCATGGCCCGTCGGCAGGATACGATGGTCGACCAGCGCGCCGCCTGCGGACAGCGTTTGCGCCAGGCGTTCGGCATCCTCGGCTGGAATGATCGGGTCGAGCGCGCCCGACAGGATCAGAACCCGCTTGCCGGCGAGATCGGCTTTGGGCGGCTTCCGGAAGGGCGACATCGCGCGAACCAGTGCAGCTCCGGCCAGAACCTCCGGGTGCAGCAGCAGCAGGCTGGCTGCGATATTGGCGCCGTTGGAGAAGCCGAGCGCGACCGGCGCCGGCAGATCGTAGCGCTTGCGGGATTCCGCGACGAAATCCGCCAGCTCATGCGTGCGCGCGGTGAGGTCGGCCTCGTCGAAGACGCCCTCCGCCAAACGCCGGAAGAAGCGCGGCATCGCCCCTTCCAAAACCTTGCCGCGCGGCGAGAGCAGGCTCGCACCGGGTGCCACCATGCGCCCGAGCGGCAGCAGGTCGCGCTCATTGCCACCTGTGCCATGGAGCAGCAGCAGCGGCGGGCGCGAGGCTTCCGTGCCCGGCTCGAAGACGTGAATGAAATCCGTGGTCGCGACAGCGTCCATCATGGTTCTCCTGTTCATAGGCGGCATGTTGTCAGCCGAATTGCCTGCCCGGCTCGAAAGCCAGGCAGGGCGGCGCGATCTCAGCCGAGTTCCGGCAGCAGCGCCTCGATCCGCGCCCGCTGCGCCTCGAGCCCGGCAGGGAGCTTCAGCGCCTGGCCGAGCGTCGCCGTCGACTCATCGACGGCAAAGCCTGGAGCATCGGTCGCGATCTCGAAGAGAACGCGGCCGGGCTCGCGGAAGTAGACGGAGCGGAAATAGTTCCGGTCCCTCTGCTCGGTCGCGCGGATGCCGTGGTTTTCCGCAAGACGGCGCACCATTGTCTGCTGCGCTGCATCGTCGGCGGCGCGGAAGGCGACATGGTGGACCGAGCCCGCGCCCTGTCGGGCCGGCAGGAAGCCGCCGGCGACGCGCAGATCGACGATAGTACCGAGTCCTGCAGTACCAAGAGCCGCACCCTCCGCCCGATAGCGGATCAGCGTGTCCTCGCGCCCAATCTCCTTGAACCCGAGCACGTCACTCAGGATCGCAGCGGTGGGCTCGGCGTCTTCGAGCAGCAGGCTGACGCTATGGAAACCGCGGATCGCCTGCTCGGCTGGGACATCGCCGCCGTCCCAGGCCGCCTCACGCTCGATACCCGGCAGGCCGACCAGTGCCAGCCGCATCCCGTCGGGATCGCGGAAGGCCAGCACGCTCTCACCGAAGCGCTTCACCGGCACATCATGGGGCACACCGTGTTCGATGAAGCGATGCGCCCAATAGCCGATCGCGCCTTCGGGAACCCGGAACACCGTCTCCTGCGTCTCACCGACGCCAAGCCGGCCGGGCGCGGCATGCTCCCAGGGAAAGAAGGTCAGGATCGTGCCAGTCGCCCCGGCGACATCGCCGTAATAGAGGTGATAGGTGCCGGGATCGTCGAAATTGACGGTCTTCTTGACCAGACGCAGGCCGAGCACCCGACCATAGAAGTCGAGATTGCGACGCGCCGGGCCGGAAATCGCGGTGACGTGGTGGATGCCGTTGATCTGCATGATGACTACTCCTCCCAAACCGGGCTGAGGAGCGGATGCTCCGTTGGCTCCAAAGATTGGTCGGGCGAGCTCAAAGCGCTAGAGCGGTTACATTGCGCCATTGCAATGTCGATCTTGGTATCTCACAATTTGCATTGCGCTTCGGTCAGATCAATCTTTTGGACAGAGGCCAGCCCGGCCCCATCGGAGATTGCCCCCATGATCGACAACCGCCTCGCTCCCTATGGCGCTCTCGGCCTGCGCGTCGCGCTCGGCCTGATGTTCATTGCCCACGCTTATCTCAAGCTCGTGATCTTCACTCCCGCAGGCTTCGCCGGCTTTCTCAGTCAGGTCGGCCTGCCTGCCATCCTCGCCTGGCCGATCATGCTGGCCGAGCTTCTCGGCGGCCTCGCCATCCTGACCGGCTTCTATGGCCGCTATGTCTCGATCCTGCTGCTGCCGGTCCTGCTCGGCGCCCTGATGGTCCATGCCCCCAATGGCTGGGTCTTCAACGCCCCCAATGGCGGTTGGGAATATCCTGCCTTCCTGGCGCTGGCCGCGCTGGCCCATGGCCTGATCGGCGATGGCGCGCTGGCCCTAAAGCCTGCCCAACTGAGCTGGAACGGCGCGACCGCCACGGCCTGAGCGACGTTCAAGACTTCGAACCCACGGCCCTTCGCCGTCATCCCAGAGGTTGTTATGGACTATGGGGATGATTTGACGCTGGCGATTTTGCGCGAATGCCAGGAGTTCGAGGACGCAAGCCTTCCGGCTTGCTACGAAGAACGACGCCGCAGTCGCGCAAAAGCGCCGCGCCCTTCGGGTGAGGTGAAAACGGCGGAGCTGCAGCGTCACATCGCTTGCCGATACCGATGGTATCAGCTGCGCAATGCTCCTCCCATCTCCGTCGTTTTGACCTCATCAAATCATCCCCATAGTCCATAACAACCTCTAGCCCCGTCGCCTTGATGGCGGCGAAGCCATGCCCGAGAGTGCGCGCATGAACACGACCGCCAAGAATACGACCGCGAAGAACACAACCGCAAAGACGCTGGCCTGGGACGACTTTCGATTGATCAAGGCGATCGCGGACACGCGCGCGCTGCCGGCCGCCGCCACGGTGCTCGGATTGAACCATTCGACGGTGTTCCGCCGGCTCGGCCAGATCGAGGAGGCGCTCGGCCTCAAGCTGTTCGAGCGCCATCGCAGCGGCTATGTCGCGACGCCCGCTGGCGACGAGATGGCAACGCTCGCCGAACGTGTCGACGAGGACATCACCGCCTTTGCGCGCCGCCTCGCCGGGCAGGAGATCAAGCCCGCCGGCGAATTGCGCGTCACCACCAACGACACGCTGCTGGTCGATCTGCTGACGCCGGTCTTCGCCGCCTTCCTCGGGCAGTGCCCCGATATCCGGCTCGACATCCTGCTTGGCAACCAGGCGCTGAACCTGTCCAAGCGCGACGCGGATGTGGCGATCCGTGCGACCGACAACCCGCCCGAGACTCTCGTCGGCCGGCGCGCGGCCCGCATCGCCTGGGCGCTCTATGGCCGCATCGCCGATTTCCCGGAAGCCGCCGATATCGCAATCGAGAGCCTGTGGGCCCGCAACTGGATCTCGCTCGGCGATCAGTTCACGGCGCTGAAGGCTGTGCGCTATCTGAACCAGCATGTCGCGCCGGAGCGCATCGTCTACAAGGTCAACACCGTTCTGGGCCTGGCGGAGGCGGTCGAGGCGGGTATCGGCATCGGCTTCGTGCCCTGCTTCATCGCCGATACGAGACCGGGGCTGACGCGGCTGGCGGCGCCCGACCCGGGCTTTGCCGCCGATCTCTGGCTCCTGACCCATCCCGACCTGCGGCACTCGCCCAGGGTCAGGCTGTTCATGGACTTCATCGCCGGTGAGCTCGGCCGGATGAAGCCGCTGATCGAGGGCGACAAGGCGATCTCGCCCCGGCAAGGTTGAGGCCGGGCGGGGTTGACGCGGACGCTGGAGCCGTTTCCGATCCAATTGGATCGTTCAACAGCTCCAACTTGTTGTTTTGACGCGTTTCCTTCACGCGAACCGGTGTCCACTTCGCTCGAAAACGCTCTAAATCAAACAAATAACGCTCGCGACGGCATCCCGTCGCGAGCGTTCGAATGGCCGATGAGCCGGCGCCGTGATCAGGCTGCGGCCCTGCGATTTACGCCCCCTTCGGCAAGCATGGAGAGTTTGCCGTCGGCGGCGAATTCCTCATCGAGATTCTGCTGCAGCAAAGCCGCGCAATCCTGGCGACCGAGCTGTTTTGCCCATGCCGTCAGCGTGCCGTAGCGCGTGATCTCGTAATGCTCCACGGCCTGGGCTGCCGCGATGATCGCAGCGTCGAGCACCGGCCCGTTTTCGACATCGCCGGTGAGCTCGTCGGCTTCCTCGATGATGCCGTCGATGGCGGGGCAGTTGATGGCCTTGGCCTCCGCCCCGTGCTGCTTGAACACCTGCTCCAGCCGCGCGATATGCCCCTCGGTTTCCCTGCGATGGGTCTCCAAGCCCAGCTTGAGTGCCGGATCAGTCGCCTTCGCGATCATTTTCGGCAGGGATTTGTAGATCGTCTTTTCAGCATAGTAGATATCCTGGAGCTGATGGATAAAAAGATCATCCATCGTTTTGATATCCTTGGAAAACAAGCCCATTGAACTCTCCTGTCGCTGGATGTTGCTGTGACAGGCCGGCAAAGCCGGGCGGCGATGCGCTTCCCCAGTCTAGGAACGTGCCCGGACGGCGACTGTTCCAACCGAAGCGCTATTCGCCGGAGGAGAACATGATTTTGTCAGCCGGGCTCACGCCTGATGAACTTGGCGGGAACCACGCCGTCATTCCGGGGCAGGCCGCAGGCCTGAGCCCGGAACCCAGAACCCGGAATCCAGAACGGATGCGCTCGATTGTTGAGGCTCGCCATGCGAGCACGTTACAGAGAGCCCGCATCGGCTCTGGGTTCCGGGCTCTTCGCTAACGCCAAGCCCCGGAATGACGGCGGTGGTTCAAAATCAAGTCGTCACGCTCTATGATCCCGCCATGGACATGATCATCCCTCTCCTGATCGGCATGACCTTGATCTGGCTGATCGGACGCGGCACGCCCTGGAACGCCAAGCTCGTGACCTTGGCCGTGACGCTCCTCATCATCGTGCTGATCGTCGCGCTGGAGCGTGGCGGCTATTGGCCCCAGGCCTTCCACAGGCGCTGAGCCTTCCACAGGCGCTGATGCGGCCATCAACGCCTGTGCGCTTGCCGGCCCAGGCCGCGCCCGTTTAGGAGACGAGCTTCAGGCCGACGATGCCCGCGACGATCAGGCCGATGCAGGCAAGGCGCAGGGCACCCGCCGGCTCGCCCAGAAGGAGGATGCCAAGCACGGCAGTGCCGATCGTGCCGACGCCGGTCCAGATCGCATAGGCCGTGCCGAGCGGCAGGCTCTTCAGCGCAAGCCCGAGCAGGCCCAAACTCACCACCATGCTGGCAAGCGTGAGCACGCTGGGGACCAGCCGCGTGAAGCCTTGCGTGTATTTGAGACCGATCGCCCAGCCGACCTCGAACAGGCCCGCGACGAAGAGATAGAGCCAAGCCACAACGGCGCTCCTTTTCAGAAGGGGCGAGGTCGTCCACGCCTGGTGATGGGAGAGGCTTTCGCCGAGGTCGTCCTCTTGAGCGACCTATTCAGCGCCATGCGCTCCCGCAAGCTCCCGCCGCGGAATGGCGGACAGACCCGCGCGGCATGGCGCGCGCCTCAGGCGCCGTCGGGAACAGGCTGAGGCGCCAGGGCGCTGTGCAGGATGCGTTTGCATTCGCCGAGCTCGGCCAGGACCGCGGCGAGCAGCGTCAGATCGTCGAGGCCTTCGGGCGGGACCGGGCGCGAATGCTGGGGCGCGAAGTTCTGGGGCGCGAAATCCTGATGCGGCTCGCCCTCCTGCGGGTAGGCGGTCGCGGCATGGGCCGCCCCGGCATCGGCCTGCATCACGGCAGCTGGCACGGATGCCCTCTCCGGCCCTGGCGGGCCGACCGGCGCGCCGCGGCCGATCGCCTGGACATGGCGCGGCCCCTGCTCCTTGAGGATGCGCTGCAGCCCCTTGATGGTGTAGCCCTCGCCGTAGAGCAGGCGGCGAATGCCCTTCAGCAGCGCGACGTCGTCGGGACGATAATAGCGCCGCCCGCCGCCGCGCTTGAGCGGCTTGATCTGCGTGAAGCGCGTTTCCCAGAAACGCAGCACATGTTGGGGAATATCGAGGTCTTCTGCGACCTCGCTGATCGTCCGGAAGGCATCTGCGCTCTTGGTGTCCATGTCGGCCTCATCGCCGGTGTGGAACTCCAGGCTCACTCGTCTTCGCCCTCACCCAACTGTCCGTTGATGCGCGCCTTCATCACATTCGAAGGCTTGAACACCATGACACGACGCGGCTCGATCGGGACTTCGACTCCCGTCTTCGGATTACGCCCGATTCGCTCGCCCTTGTCTCGCACGACGAAGGATCCGAATGAGGATAACTTCACGTTCTCGCCGCGCGCGACCGCGTCACAGATTTCGTCCAGCACCGCCTCGACGAGCTTCGACGACTCTGTCCGCGACAGACCGATCTTCTGATAGACAGCCTCGCACAGATCGGCGCGAGTTACCGTTTGCCCCGCCATTCATATCCTCCAAGGCGTTATGTCGGCCAGCGGGTTTGCCGCCTGCCCTTCGCCAATATGGACGACGGACGCTAGGCGTCCCGGCTGCGCCGGTCAATCCTAGAACACCCGCCAACTCACCCAAAACTTGGGAATTTGCTAGAAAAAACAAGCAGAACCGTCATAATTCGACGGATTTCCTGCGCCGCGCTTCACCACCGGATCAAGGCCGACCCCCAGGTGAAACCGCCGCCCATGGCCTCGATCAGGACGAGCTGTCCGCGCTTGATGCGGCCATCGTGATGCGCTTCGGCAAGCGCCAGCGGAATCGAGGCCGCCGAGGTGTTGCCATGCCGGTCGACGGTGACGACGACGCGCTCATGGCCGATGCCGAGCTTGTGGGCGGTGGCGTCGATGATGCGACGATTGGCCTGATGCGGCACGAACCAGTCGATATCGGCGCCAGTCAGCCCCGTCTCCTCGAAGGTGTGCCGGACCGTCTCCGCCAGATTGACGACGGCGTGGCGGAAGACCTCCTTGCCCTCCATGCGCAGGAAGCCGACGGTCTTGGTCGAGCCCGCGCCGCCATCGACATAGAGCTTGTCCTTGTAGCGGCCATCCGAGCGGATATGGGTCGCCAGCACGCCGCGATCGGCGAGCGTGCCCTCGCCCGGGCCTGCCTTCAGCACGACCGCGCCGGCGCCGTCGCCGAAGAGAACGCAGGTGGTGCGGTCCTCCCAGTCGAGGATGCGCGAGAAGGTCTCCGCACCGATGACGAGCGCAGCCTTCGCGGCGCCCGTGGTCAGGAACTTGTCGGCCGTCGCGAGCGCGAAGACGAAGCCCGAGCAGACAGCCTGGAGATCGAAGGCGACGCCGCCATTGATGCCGAGCGCGGCCTGGATCTGCGTCGCGGTCGCGGGAAAGGTGTGATCGGGCGTCGCGGTCGCGACGATGATCAGATCGATCTCGGAGGCGTCCATGCCGGCGTCGGCAAGCGCGGCCTGTGCCGCCTTCAGGCCCAGAACCGAGGTCGCCTCGTCATCGGCCGCGACATGGCGCTGGCGGATGCCGGTGCGCTGCACGATCCACTCATCGGTCGTGTCGACGCGCTGCGCCAGCTCGGCGTTGGTGACGATGCGTTCCGGCAGATAGGAGCCGCAGCCGCACAGTATGGAGCGCAGAATGGACAAGAAAGCTGTTCCCTATTCGGCGGTGGCGGCCTGCTGCGCCGCCGCCTCCGGCCGCGCAGTCGCGCCCACCATCTCGCGGACCTTAGCCATCAGGTTCTCGCGAGCCATTTCATAGCCCAGTTCGGCCGCGCTGGCGAAGCCGATGGCGTCGGTGCCGCCATGGCTCTTGATGACGATGCCCTCGAGCCCCAGGAAGACACCGCCATTGACCTTGCGCGGATCCATCTTGTCTCTGAGCGCGGCGAAGGCGCTGCGCGCAAAGAGATAGCCGATCTTGGCCATCAGCGAATGGCTCATCGCCGCGCGCAGATAGGAGGCGATCTGGCGCGCGGTGCCCTCGGCCGTCTTCAGCGCGATATTGCCGGTGAAGCCCTCGGTCACCACGACATCGACCGTACCCTTGCCGAGGTCGTCGCCCTCGACGAAGCCGTGATAGGCCAGATGCGGCAGGTTGCTCTCGCGCAGGATGCGGCCGGCTTCCTTCACCGCCTCGACGCCCTTGATCTCCTCGACGCCGACATTGAGCAGGCCGACCGTCGGGCGGTCGATATCGAAGACGACGCGGGCCATGGCCGCGCCCATGACCGCGAGATCGACGAGGTGGCGGGCATCGGCGCCGATCGTGGCGCCGACATCGAGCACGACGCTCTCGCCGCGCACGGTCGGCCACAGGCATGCGATCGCCGGGCGGTCGACCTGCGGCATCGACTTCAGGCAGAATTTCGACATCGCCATCAGCGCGCCGGTGTTGCCGGCCGAGATGGTGACATCGGCCTCGCCGGTCTTGGTCGCGTCGATGGCACGCCACATCGAGGATTTGTAGCGGCCATAGCGCAGTGCCTGGCTCGGCTTGTCGTCCATCTTCACCGATACATCGGTGTGGTGGAAGGTGGTGACCGCCTTGAGCTTGGCATGTGCGTCGAGCAACGGCATGACCTGTGCCTCGTCGCCGAAGATCACGAAGCGCGCATCGGGACGCCGCTCCAACGTCAGGGCAGCGCCGGGAATGACCACGGATGGACCGTGGTCTCCGCCCATCGCATCGAGCGCGATTGTAACCGGACGTGTCATGAGGTGATGGCGGATCCTGGGAGCGGCCGCCCTTCTTCTGGAGGCAGCGCGTTGCGGGCGGGACAATAGCGACTTGAGCCGCTGCCGCAAGCCGCCGCGATCAAAGCGAGCGCTCCCAATTTTTACGGCTGATAGCAGACAGCCGTTGGACAAGCGGACCCACCACCGAACCGATTGCATACACCAACACGGCGCTTAGAGCAAACATCACATAAATATTATTAAGCCATGGAAACGAATTCAAAATAATATCAATCGTACCCGAGAACGTCATAAGCATAATCATCGGCGCTCCCGACAATTGTCCAAATATATATTGCCCTTTGACGTCAGATGCTGTTTGAGAAACGATCAAAAGCCAACCACCAACAATGGCGTAAACGACCATAAATAGAAGCCCTGCTCGACTAAACCTCACGGCAAGCTTCCAGTCTCGACACGTTCATTCGCTCCGTTTCAGCTTGGCCAGTACCGCGAAAGGCGATTCGAGGCCGGGACCGGCCGGCGTCGCGTCGAAACTCACGCCGGGCTTGCGCGGATAGGGATCGAGCGCCAGCGCCAGGAACTCCAGTGTGACCGCACCCAGATCGATGACGCCGTCGACGATAGGCTCCGGCGGGTCGGCCTCGTTCAGCCTGACCTCGATATCGATCTTGTCTTCATCGCCGGCATCGCCGCGCCTTCCGGCGATCCGCGCCTCGTCCTCGGGGGCGAAATCGAGCTTCATCGGAACCTTGATCTCGACCGGGAAGGACTCGAGCGTAACCACGCAGATCTGGTGCGCCTTCGCCTGGATCGCACCCTCGAGTTTGACCTTCTCGCCATTGCGCGAAAGCGTGTAGTGCGCCTCCAGCGCCTCCAGCGAAGCCAGACCGAGTTCGGCCGCGATGCGAGGCAGCGCCTGCGCTGGCGCGGAGACGGTGACGTTGCCGGGGCGCAGCTTGATGCCCTCGACGCGGACGGGATGGCTCAGGGGCAAAATCTTCTCCGGATCAGGCGACATGGCTGCGCTCAAGCTGCGCCAGGGCTGGGAACAGCTCGGGCTCGTTCAGGATCGCTTCAAGCGTGCGGGCCGCCAGCCCTGCCTGCGCCTGCCTCATATAGTCCGCCAGGATGGCGGCGCCCTCGCCTGGGCTCGCATTGCGGCGCAGCGCCTCGGTCAGCGCCTCCGGCTCCGCCGAGACCAGCGCCGCCTCATAGGCCTTGATCCGGCCGAAGAAGCTCTGGGCGATCTTCTTCATCCGCTTGGGTACCGCGATATCGCTGATGCCGCCATTGCGGAAACCGAGTTCGAGATAGGAAAAGCAGGCATCGACGAAATCCTGCGCCAGATCGGCGGCCGGCGCCGGCAATTCGCGCAGGCGGCGCAGCACCAGGAAGATGTGCAGCGTCAGCGATTCGAAGCGCCCCTCGAATGTGTCGGGAATGCCGCCTTCGATATAGAAAGCCGGCCGCCGCGACGCCTCGGCGACGCGCGCGAACAAGGCGTTCACCGGTGCGAGCCGGGCTTCACGCTTGCCGAATAGGCCGAACATTACGCAGCCATCTCCTTGCGAAGGCCCTAAGCGGGTCCATGCCTTGCCAAAGCGTCCTTGCCTTGCCAAAGCCATGCTCGGGCGTTACGCCAAGCCTTACCCATTTGACAAGCGGCTTGGGCCCTTCGCCCTTGACGCCACGGCCTGGATTTGAGTCCCAATGACCCTCACCAATCGCCGCGCGGCCCTGCTCGGCATCCTTGCGACAACATCCCTGGCATTGGCGGGCTGCGGCCCGGACGCCGGCGGCTTCATGCTCCCGACCTCTGCGGGCATCAACGAGGAATACACGCGCGGCTTCGTCATGGATGACGCGCTTATCGCCCAGATCAAACCGGGCATGGACGTACAGGCCGTGCTGACGGCGCTCGGCACGCCGTCGACCACCTCCACGGTCGGCAACCGGACCTTCTACTACATCAGCCAGACGGTGCGCCGGCGCTTCCAGTTCCAGGATCTGAGCGTAATCGACCAGAAGGTGCTGGTGATCTATTTCAACAAGGCCTTCAAGGTCGAGCGCATCGCCAATTACGGCCTGCAGGACGGCGTGCCCTTCGACTTCATCAGCCGCACCACCCCGACCGGCGGCGAGGAACAGAGCTTCCTGCGCAACCTCTTCAAGGGCGTCACCAAGTTCACGCCATTCGGTGCGTGACCGTCCAAACGGTCTGACGAAACACAAAACCCGCGGCCCTCGCCGCGGGTTTTTCTTTGAGCGCGGGCTCGCTGTGCTCAGGCGCGAACCGCCGGCTTTCGCTCGGGCAGCGTCATCGCGGCGACGCCGAGCACGACCAGGGCAAGCCCCGCCCAAGCTGTCGGGCTCAAGCTCTCGCCCAGGAACAGGATGCCGATGGCGACCCCGATCGGCACGCGCAGATAGGACACGGCCGTGGTCCCGACCGCGCCAAGTGTCCGGATCAGGCGGAAATAGATCGCGAAGGCGAGAGCCGTCGAGAACACCGCAAGCGCAAGCAGCGCCATGAGCGAATCCTGGGAAGGCGCCAGCGTCCAGGGCCGGTCGATGACGAGCGCGAAGGGCAGCAGCACGGCTGCGCCCATCAACATCGAACCGGCCGCCGGCAGGAGCGGGTCCATGCCGCCGAAATTCCGGCCAAACAGCGCGGCGCAGGCATAACACACGGTCGCCAGCACGATCGCCAGTTGCGGCACGGCGGCGCTGCCCAACCCGGCAAAGGCCTGAACGCCGACGATCAGGCTGATCCCGGCCACGCCCGCCAGCACGCCCAGCGCCTTGCGCGCATCCGGACGCTTGCCCGGCGCCAGCGCCAGCCCGATCAGGAAGACGAAGACGGGCGTGGTTCCGTTCAGGATCGAGGCGAGGCCGGCATCGACGCTGCGCTCGGCCCAGGCGATCAGCGTGAAGGGCACGACGCTGTTGAGGCAGGCCTGCACCAGGAAACGCCGCCAGCTCGCGACATCGCGCGGCAGCTTCACACCCCGCCAGCGGATGATGGCGAGCAGGATCGCACCGGCAATCAGCGTGCGCGCCGCGATCAGGGTCAAGGGCGGGATCGTCTCCACGCCGATCTTGATGAAGCTGTAGGAGCCGCCCCAGAGCGTGGCGAGAACCAGCAGCAAGGCGAGCTCGGTGGCGCGGCTCACCTCGGCAGCAGGGGTGGTCAGGGCTTGTGTCGTCATGGCTCTCTCCTTGGTTGGAGGGACCATGTCACAGCCGACATCCCAGAACTTGCAGGAACGCTACGGTTAGGACCGTAGCTTCGCAGATTGATTCAGCCAGGCGAGGCTTTGATTCAACTCTTTAATCCAAGCATTTGATATATTGATCATATTGTCGTCGCGCACCAATTGCTTACAGGCTCTCATCGATCCTTTCGAGGTCTCGCGCGGCATGGAGCACACGCAGGATTTCGAGGTTTGTCTCTCCAATCCGATAGAAGATCAGATAATCCCGATGAGGCGCACGCCGAATGCCGCGGGCGGCATGACGCGGCAAGAGCGGATATCGTTCGGGTTGCGAAACCAGCTTTGCGCAAAATTGCTCAAGCACTGTCACAAAGCGCAACGCTTCTCGCCGACTGTCGCGAGCTATGTAGTCGCCGATCTCCTGAAGGTCCCGGCGCGCCGTCGGCGTGAACGCAAGCTTCACTCGGGTTTGCCGATCTCATCGCTGTAACGGGCGCGCAGTTCGGCAAAGACATCGTCGCCCGCAATCACCTGGCCGGTATCCGCCTCGGCCAAGCCGGCCTCAAGCGCCAGATCGAGTGCCATCAGGCGCTTCTCGCGCTCCTCGACGAGGCGCACGCCTTCCCGCAGTACTTCGCTCTTTGAATTGTACCGCCCCGAGGCGACGAGCGTCTCGACGATACCCTCAAGGCGCTGTCCCAGTTCCGCACTGACGGCCATGAAATCCTCCGATGCTTGCCCACATCCATATCTATTATTGCCTCCGGGTCCGTGCAAGCGCCTCCCCCTTTGAGTCCAGTCGGACAATGAAAAACCCCGCGGATCGCTCCGCGGGGTCGATCTCGTTGCGCTACACGCAGCCGCTCAGGAATGCGCCAGGATCGCCAGCAGCAGGAGCGCGATGATGTTGGTGATTTTGATCGCCGGGTTCACGGCGGGGCCCGCCGTGTCCTTGTAGGGGTCGCCGACAGTGTCGCCGGTCACCGAGGCCTTGTGCGCCTCGGAGCCCTTCATGTGGCGCACGCCGTCCTTGTCGACGAAACCGTCCTCGAAGGACTTCTTGGCGTTGTCCCAGGCTCCACCGCCCGAGGTCATCGAGATGGCGACGAAAATGCCGGTGACGATGACGCCCATCAGCATGGCGCCCACAGTCGCGAAGGCGTGGTTCTTGCCGGCAATGGCGTTGATCGCGAAGAAGGTCACGATCGGCGCGAGCACCGGCAGCAGCGAGGGCACGATCATCTCCTTGATCGCAGCCTTGGTCAGCAGATCGACGGCCCGCGCATAATCGGGCCGCTCGGTGCCGTCCATGATGCCGGGCTTCTCCTTGAACTGACGCCGGACCTCCTCCACGACCGAGCCGGCGGCGCGGCCGACCGCTGTCATGCCCATGCCGGCGAAGAGGAAGGGGATCAGGCCGCCGAGCAGCAGGCCGACGACGACATAGGGGTTCGACAGCGAGAAATCGACGGTGACGCCCTTGAAGTACTGGAACGTCGTCGAGCCCGCCTTGTTGGCCTCTCCGATGAAGAAGTTGAGGTCGGAGGTGTAGGCGGCAAACAGCACCAGCGCGCCGAGGCCCGCCGAGCCGATCGCATAGCCCTTGGTGATCGCCTTGGTGGTGTTGCCGACAGCGTCGAGCGCGTCGGTGGAGTGGCGCACCTCCTTGGGCAGGCCCGCCATTTCGGCGATGCCGCCGGCGTTGTCGGTGACGGGGCCGAAGGCGTCGAGCGCCACGACCACGCCCGCCAGGGCCAGCATGGCGGTGGTGGCGATGGCGATGCCGAACAGGCCGGCCAAGCCATAGGCGACGATGATGCCGGCGACGATCACGATGGTCGGCAGCGCAGTCGATTCCAGCGAGACCGCAAGGCCCTGGATGACGTTGGTGCCGTGGCCGGTGACCGAGGCCTGTGCGATCGAGACGACAGGGCGCTTGCCGGTGCCGGTGTAGTATTCGGTGATGACGACGATGAGCAGCGTCACTGCCAGGCCGACCAGCGCGCAGGCGAAGAGGCCGCCCGAGGTGAAGGTCACGCCCTGCGTGGTCGTGAACACGGCCGAGAAGCCGCCGAACATCAGGTAGTTGACCGCCGCGATCGCGCCGATCGAGAGCACGCCGGCGGCGATGAAGCCCTTGTAGAGCGCGCCCATGATCGACTGGTTGGCGCCGAGCTTGACGAAGAAGGTGCCGATGATCGAGGTGACGATGCAGGACGCGCCGATCGCCATCGGGTAGAGCATCATGGTGCCCAGCGTCGCCTGTCCCGCGAAGAAGATCGCAGCCAGCACCATGGTGGCGACCAGCGTCACCGCATAGGTCTCGAACAGGTCTGCCGCCATGCCGGCGCAGTCGCCGACATTGTCGCCGACATTGTCGGCAATGGTGGCGGGGTTGCGCGGATCGTCCTCAGGGATTCCGGCCTCGACCTTGCCGACGAGGTCAGCGCCGACATCAGCACCCTTGGTGAAGATGCCACCGCCGAGGCGGGCGAAGATCGAGATCAGCGAGGCGCCGAAACCGAGCGCGACGAGCGAGTCGATGACGGTGCGGCTCGATGGTGTGAAGCCGAGGAACGAGGTCAGGACGCCGTAATAGACCGCAACGCCGAGCAGCGCGAGGCCAGCCACCAGCATGCCGGTGACAGCGCCCGCCTTGAAGGCAACGTCGAGGCCGTCGCCCAGCGACTGCATCGCCGCCTGCGCCGTGCGGACATTGGCCCGGACGGAGACGTTCATGCCGATGAAGCCGGCGAGGCCCGAAAGCACCGCGCCGATCAGGAAGCCGATCGCGACCCATTGCCCGAGCAGGTAGGCCAGCGCCGCGAAGAGCACGACGCCAACGAGCGCAATGGTCATGTATTGGCGCTTGAGATAGGCCTGCGCGCCCTCGGCGACCGCGGCGGAAATCTCCTGCATGCGCTGGTTGCCGGCGTCGCGCTTCATGACGTCGCCATAGGCCCAGACGCCATATGCGATCGACAGCGCACTTAAGACTATGATTGTAAGCAGAGCTGACATTGGTTTCCTGACCTTGAGCTTCTCGACCCGCGGAGAGGCTTTGCGCTCCCCTTAACGTTCTTGGACGCCTGACTCATGGAAATGCGGGCCCGAGAAAATCGCGCCCGCATGCGCCTCGTCAGTGTCAGCCGAATTTGTGCCAAGTTTCGAACAGAATCGCAAACACGGCGATAGGACTTTCGCCGTGTAAACACGCAGCTACGGAGCAAAGCTTCAATGGCTCGCCAAACGACGTTGTGTTAGGATGTGTACCTCCAGGTACAGGCGGCCCAGATGAGCAGCACGACCATGACGATCCGCCTCCCCAAGGAGGTGAAGGATGGCCTCGGAAGGATCGCCGCAGCGACGCGCCGGACGAACTCCTATCTCGCGGCCGAGGCGATCGAAGCCTATGTCGCCCGCGAGAGCGCGATCATCGACGGCGTGCGTGACGGTCTGGCCGACATGCAGGCGGGCCGGGTGGTGTCGCATGACGAGGCCATCGCTCGCCTCGAGAAAACGATAGCGGCGGTGGAACGGATCAAGGCGTGAGCCGAGGCGTCGAGTGGTCCGCCAGCGGTCTCGACGATCTCGACGCGACGATCGGCTTCATTGCGCGGGACAATCCGCATGCGGCCCGCCGCGTGGCGGCGGCCATCGACAGCGCCGTGCGGAAGCTGGCAGAGATGCCGACGGGACGCCCCGGGCGCGTTGGCGTCACCTATGAGCGGAAAATCCCTCGCCTGCTTTATACGATCGCATATGCGATCCCCGAGACCTCGCGCCTCGTCATCCTGCGCGTGATCCACAATGCCCGCGATTGGCCTGAAGAGAGCTGGCCAGCGGAATAAAGCCGCGATCGCCGCTACAGCGCGACGTCGCGATTGACGTTCTTGTAGAGCAGATAGCAGGCGTCGCCGAAGCCAGCCGGGTAGAATTGCTGCGGGCAGTAACCGCCCATCCAGATGAAATCCTGCGCCCAGATCTCGTGCCACTCCGTACCGAGGAAATACAGCCCCTGCCCTTCCAGCATGTAGAGCCCGTGCTCCATCACATGGGTTTCGACATCGGGGAAGCATGTGCCCGGCTTGAACCACATCAGGTTCATCTCGAAATCGAAGCGCATGTCGCCATAGGGCAGCAGGAACTGGAAGCCGCGCCCCTCGAGCCCGGTATGGTTGGTGACCGGCACGGCGTCGCGATGCGAGATGATCGGCTCCGGCGCCGGCAGGTCGATCGCTTCATAGCGCTTGCGCAAGGCCAGCACGCGGGCCGGCTCCGGCCCCTCATTGCGCATGGAGAAGGCAACCCCGGCCGGGACATAGGCGAAGCCGCCTGACGTCAAGGCCTGGGCGGGGCCGCCAGCGACCGCAAAACCCACCTGCCCGGACAGGACATAGTAGAAATGCTGGATACCGTCCTCGCGGAAGGGCTGGCGCGTGCCGCCGCCGGGCTCGATCTCCAGCACATATTGCGCGAAGCGCGCGCCCATGACCGGGGCGGTCAGGATGCGGCCGATGGTGCGCTCGAACTGCGGCAGGCGGCTGACCAGCACGCCCTCGGGCGGCATGAAGGCATAGTTTGGGCGGACCACGCCGCGATTATGGCCGATCGCTCCGGGAGGGATATGCCCGGCGGCGACGGGGAACTGGTGGGGACGCATCATTCTTCTCCAAATCGATAGCCGTCGCGCAGCTGCAAGGATCAGACCGGCAAAGATCGGACCGGCAAGGATCAGACCGGCACCAGATCAGGCCGGCACAGCCCGGCGCGACAGCCCCTGCCAGGCGACCAGCACCAGTGCGATCGCGACCGGCGGGAAGACGAGCCAGTTGACGCTATCCCAGCCGCCGGCGTTGAGCAGGCCGCCCGACGAGAAGGAGGCGATGGCGACCGAGCCGAAGACCAGGAAGTCATTGGCAGCCTGGACCTTCACCCGCTCCTCCGGCCGGTAGCAATCGGTGACCAGTGCAGTCGCGCCGATGAAGCCGAAATTCCAGCCGAGACCGAGCAGGACCAGCGCGCCCCAGAAATGCGCGACACTCAGGCCGGTAAGCCCGACGATGGCGGCCAGCGCCGTCAGCAGGAGCCCGATCGCCGTGATCTTCTCCTTGCCGAAACGCGCGATCAGCCTGCCGGTGAAGAAGCTCGGCCCGAACATCGAGAGCACATGCCACTGGATGCCGAGTGCGGCATCGCCGACCGAGTGGCCGCAGGCAACCATGGCAAGCGGCGCCGCCGTCATGACGAAGCTCATCAGGCCGTAGGCGACGAGCGCGGCCGTGACGGAAGCGATGAAGCGTGGCTGGCGCATGATCTCGCCGAGCGGGCGGCCACCGGTCTTGGCGGCAGCGGCGACCGGCGGCGCGCGCAGCCGCATCACCACCAGCATGGCGAGCAGCGCCAGACAGCCTTGCGCCAGGAAGCTCGCGGCGAAAGGCGCTGATGGCGTCAGATCGCGCGTCCAATAGACCGATTGCGGGCCGATGACGCCCGCTGCGATGCCGCCGACCATCACCCAGGAGATGGCGCGCGGCTTGAAGCTCTCGCTCGCCGTATCGGCGGCGGCGAAGCGGTAGCTCTGGACGAAGGCGCCGTAGAGACCGCAGGTGAAGGTGCCGAGGCAGAACAGCCAGAACAGGCGCTCGGTCGCCCCTGCGGCCGCAATGCTTCCCCCTGCCGCCCCGATCAGCGTGCCGATGAGATAGCCGCCGCGCCGGCCAAGCCGGCGCATCAGCATGGCGGCTGGAATGACCCCGGTGGCGATGCCGAGCTGCAGCAGGCTGACCGGTACGGTGGCGAAGGTCTTGTCGGCGACGAGGCTTGCCCCGACGATGCCGCCCAGCGAAATCACGATCGCCGGATTGGCGCCACCGAGCGCCTGCGCGCAGGCAAGCACAAGGGTATTGCGCTTGGCGAGAGCGTCGCCGTCACTGAGGGGAACGTGCTGGTTCATCGATGCGCCGCCCTAGCCGGAGCGGCGCTTGACGGCCGCCTTTTAAAAATGAGCGAAGGAGCCCTGCGCGAAGCTTCGCGCCCTGCCCGTTTCGCGATAATTCACTGCGCCTTCGTCGCCCGTCACCCGACCGATCGCGGCGAGCGTGACGCCCGCAACCTCCGCCGCAGCGATCAGGGAAAGATATTCTCTTTCAGATGCCGTGCAGAGAATTTCGTAATCGTCCCCGCCCGTCCACGCCAGTTCCGCCAGAGCGGGATCGGCCATGATCGCGGCGCGGGCCGCAGCCGAGAGCGGGACCCTGTCTAGATCGATCTCGGCGCCTGCTTTCGAGGCTCTGAGCAGCTTGGCGAGATCGCCGACGAGCCCGTCTGACACATCCATCGCCGCCGAAGCATGGAGCTGCAGCGCAGCCGCCAGCGCCAGCCGCGGTCGCGGATGCAGATAGCGGTCGGCAAGGAAACGGCGATCATCCTCGCTGAGGCGGGCAACCCAGCCGGGCTTGGCGGGACCATGGACTTTCAGCCCGAGCGCCCCGTCGCCGATCGTGCCGGAGACCAGGATGACGTCGCCAGGCTTGGCGCCCGAGCGCGGCACCATCCGCCCGGCCGGGACGCCGCCGAAGGCGGTGATCGAGAGGATCAAAGGTCCAGGCGTCGAGACCGTGTCGCCGCCGATGAGTGGGCACGCTCCCTCGCCCGCGATCCGCGCGAGCCCCTGTGCGAAGTCGGCGAGCCAGGCTTCGGTCCAGCCATGCGGCAAGGCCAGGCTCAGTACGAAACCTTCGGGCCTGGCGCCCTTGGCTGCAAGGTCGGACAGGTTCACGGCAAGCGCCTTGCGCGCGACCGAGGCCGCGGGATCGTCGGCGAAGAAATGCACACCGGCGACCAGCGCGTCGGTCGTCACCACCGTCTGATAGCCGTGCGCCGGCCTGAGCAATCCGGCATCATCGACGAGGCCGAGCCCGCCCGCTCCCGCGATGGGGGCGAAATAGCGGGCGATCAACTCGAATTCGCCGGGGCGTTCAGGAGCGCCGGCCATTGCGGGCTCAGGCCGTGGCCGCGTCGAATTCGTCGGCGCGGAAGTCGCGGGCCATCTTGTCGAGCACGGCGTTGATCATGCCGATCTCCTCGCCCTCATAGAAGGCGCGCGCGACCGCGACATATTCCGAAATCACGGCGCGCGCCGGCACATCCTTGCGGAAGGCGAGCTCATAGGCGCCGGCGCGCAGCACGGCGCGCACCACCGCCTCGACGCGCTTCAGCGGCCAGCCGGAGGCGAGCACGTCGTCGACCGAGCGATCGACCAGGCGCTGCTCGCGGACCACGCCGCCGAGCAGATCGCGGAAGAAAGCGAGCTCGGCCTTGGGCAGTTCGATCTCCTCGACCTCCTTGCCGATCCAGAAGGCCTCGAATTCGGCCATGGCCTCGATCACGCCGCGCCCGCCGATCTCCATCTCGTAGAGCGCCTGCACGACGGAAAGCCGCGCGCCTCGTCGCATCTCGGCCCGGCTCATTTGGATTGCTCCGCCAGGGAGCGTTTGTAGCGCAGCACTGCGAGCGCCGCTTCTGCCGCGCCGCCGCCCTTGTCCATCTCGGAGCGGTTGGCGCGCGCCCAGGCCTGCGCCTCGTTCTCGACGGTCAGGATGCCGTTGCCGAGCGGCAGGGCGAAGGCCACGGAGATGTCCATCAAGGCGCGCGAGCTTTCGCCGGCGACGATGTCGTAATGGCCGGTCTCGCCGCGAATGACGGTGCCCAGCGCCACGACCGCCTCATAGGGGTCGACGGCCTCATCAGCAGCGCGCAGGCCGATGATGATGGCGGACGGAATTTCGAGCGCGCCCGGCACGGTGACGACGTCGACGCGGCAATCGGCCTTGTCGAGCACGGCAAGGGCGCCTTCGAGCAATTCGTCGGCGAGCTTGTCGTAGAAACGCGCCTCGATCACGAGCACGCGCGCGCCGTCCAGCGAGACGGCAGGAGTTGCGGCCTTGTCGGCCGAGATTTGCCGGGGTCCGGCCATGGTTCTTGATCCTCTTGACGGCGAAGAGCGCCTGGCGCGAAAAGCCCAAAGCACTCACAGCCCTCAACCCGAGGAGCCGTTTCGTCAGAAATGGCGTCCCGAAGGATGGTCCAGTGCGTACTGGAGCACCCTTCGAGACGCCGCTGCGCGGCTCCTCAGGATGAGGGCTGTGTTGAGACCGGCTCTTAGCCCTGCGGGCGCGCCTCTGCAAGCCGCGCGGCGTAGCGCGCCATCAGATCGACCTCGAGATGGATGGGATCGCCCGCCTTGCGCTGCCCCCAGGTGGTGACACTGAAGGAGTGCGGAATCAGCAGCACGGTGAAGACATCGTCCTCGACGCTGTTGACGGTGAGCGAAGTGCCGTCGAGGCAGATCGAGCCCTTGGTCGCGATGAAGGCGGCGAGCCCTTGCGGCGCGCGGATATGGAAACGTGCGGTCGCGCCCCATTGTTCGTCGGGATCGGCCTCGATCGGATCGATCTTCAGGATCGTGGCGACGCCATCGACATGGCCAGTGACGAGATGGCCTCCGAGCTCGTCGCCGACCTTGAGCGAGCGCTCGAGATTGATCCGGGTGCCGGGCGCCCAGTCGCCCACCAGCGTCTTGGACAGCGTCTCCGCCGCCGCCTCGACCTGGAAGATGCAGCCGGGCTCGCCGTCGCCGCGCGGCCGCAGGCCCGTGACTGTCAGGCAGACGCCGGCGCAGGCGATCGAGGCGCCGATCTCGATGCCGGCTGCGTCATAGGGGCTGGCGATGGCAAGCCGTTTCAGGCTGGGCCCCTTGGCCTCAGCTTCCACGACGGTGCCGATGGCGGTGACGATGCCGGTGAACATCAGAAAACCCTCGTGAAATGCTCGAAATGGTCGTGGCCGATCAGGCCGCTATCGGCAAGGCGATAGAGATCGGGATCAGCCAGCATAGCCGCAAGGCCTGGACGCACGGCAATGATGCCGGGGTGGCCCAGCGATTTCGGAGAGGTCGAAACAATGACCTCATCGGCGAATCCGGCAAGGGCGAGTTTCTCGCCAATGGTCGGCCCACCCTCGGAAAAGACGCGGTTGATGCCGCGCGTTCCCAGCAGTTGGAGCATCTCGGTCAGATCGAGATGACCGTCAGCACCGGCCGAGACGCGCATGACCTCGACGCCGGCCGCGACCAGCGCCCTCTCACGCGCGATGGGAGCGGCCTCCGTCGCCACGACCCAGACCGGCACCTCGCCCACTGTGGCGACGAGCTGGGACGACAGCGGCAGCCGCAACTGCGAATCCAGCACGACCCTGATCGGCGAGCGTCCGGCCATGCCGGGCAGGCGCACGGTCAGCAGCGGATCGTCGACGAGCACCGAGCCGATGCCGAGCATGATCGCGTCGTAATGCGCCCGCTGGAGATGGACCCAGGCCGACGCCGCAGGACAGGATACGGCAATGCGCACCCCCTCCGCCCCGCCAGCATAGCCATCCCTGGTACGGGCGACCTTGAACGTCACCATGGGGCGTCCCTGCGTCACCCGCAGCACGTAGCCGCGATGGGTCCGTTGAGCCTGCGCCTCCAGCACGCCCGTGGTGACGCTGATGCCCGCAGTCCGCAGCAATGCAAAACCGAGCCCGCGAAAACGTGGATTGGGATCGGCCATGGCCGCCACGACACGCTTCACGCCGGCCAGGATCGAGCGCTCGACGCAAGGCGTCGCGGCGCGGATGGTGCGATGCGAACAGGGCTCGAGCGTGACATAGAGCGTGCCGCCGGCCGCGGCGTTCGGTCCGGCGCGGTCGAAGGCGTTCGCCTCGCCGTGTGGCCGGCCACCGGGCTGGGTGTGGCCGCGGGCCACGATCACGGGGCCATCCGCGCTATCCTGCGTGACGATGGCGCCGACGCAAGGATTGGTTGCTGTTGTGCCTTGCCCGCGCGCGCCGAAATCCAGCGCCTGGCGCATGAAGGCGCGGTCGATCGCGGCCTGGTCAGTCATCGTTGCGGGCAGGCGGCGGCGCGCTCGCGCCGTCCTCGTCATCGGCATTGAGCTGGCCCAGGATCTCCTCGAAATCGCGGGCTTCGCGGAAATTGCGATAGACCGAGGCGAAGCGGACATAGGCGACGTCGTCGAGCGATTTCAGCCCTTCCATCACCAGTTCGCCGACGGTCGAGCTCGGGATTTCGCCCTCGCCCGAGCTTTCGAGCTGGCGCACGATGCCGTTGACCATGCGCTCGATCCGCTCCGGCGCGACCGGGCGCTTGCGCAGCGCGACCTCGATCGAGGTCTGCAATTTGTCGCGGTCGAAGGCGGTGCGCCGGCCCGAGCGCTTGACCACGACGAGCTCGCGCAATTGCACGCGCTCGAAGGTGGTGAAGCGCCCGCCGCAATCGGGACAAACGCGACGACGGCGAATCGAGGCGTGGTCGTCGGTTGGACGGGAGTCCTTCACCTGCGTGTCGAGAGAGCCGCAATAGGGACAGCGCATGGCGGCCTCTTTCTTTCGTCAGTCCTAGAGCACGCGCCGATCAGGTTGCTGCAACCTGATCGGATAATGCGTTCTCTATCAAATAATGAGAGCCGGATCCGATCAGGTCGACCCGACCTGATCGGATCCGGCTCTAGCGCTGCCTCAATAGATCGGGAAGCGCGCCGTCAGCTCATGCGCCTTGGCCTTGACGGCCTCTTCAACCGCGCCGTTGCCGGCTTCGCCATTCGCCGCAAGCCCGTCCAGTACCTCGGCGATCAGCTCGCCGACCTTCTTGAACTCGGCGACGCCGAAGCCGCGCGAGGTCGCAGCCGGCGTGCCCAGGCGGATGCCCGAGGTGACCATCGGCTTCTCCGGATCGAAGGGGATGCCGTTCTTGTTGCAGGTGATGTGGGCGCGGCCGAGAGCGGCCTCGGCCGCCTTGCCGGTGACCTTCTTGGAGCGCAGATCGACCAGCATCAGATGGTTGTCGGTGCCGCCGGTGACGAGGTCGAAGCCCTTGCTCTTCAGCGTCTCCGCCAGCGCCTTTGCGTTGGCTACGACGGCGCGGGCATAGATCTTGAACTCGGGCTGCAGCGCCTCCTGGAAGGAGACCGCCTTGGCGGCGATGACATGCATCAAAGGTCCGCCCTGGATGCCGGGGAAGACGGCCGAGTTGATCTTCTTGGCGATCGCCTCGTCATTGGTCAGCACCATGCCGCCGCGCGGGCCGCGCAGGGTCTTGTGCGTGGTGGTGGTGACGACATGGGCGTGCGGAAATGGCGAGGGATGCGCGCCACCCGCGACCAGTCCGGCGAAATGCGCGATATCGACCATGAAATAGGCGCCGACCTTGTCGGCGATCTCACGGAAGCGGGCGAAGTCCCAGTGCCGGGCATAGGCCGAGCCGCCGGCGACGATCAGCTTCGGCTTGTTCTCGACGGCGAGGCGCTCCATCGCATCATAGTCGATGGTCTGGTCGACGACGCAGACGCCATAGGGCACAACTTTGAACCACTTGCCGGACTGGTTGACCGGGGCGCCGTGGGTCAGGTGACCGCCGGCGGCGAGGTCGAGGCCCATGAAGGTGTCGCCGGGCTGCATCAGCGCCATGAACACGGCCTGGTTGGCCTGGCTACCGGAGTTCGGCTGGACATTGGCGAACCCGCAGTCGAACAGCCGGCAGGCGCGCTCGATCGCAAGCTTCTCGGCGATGTCGACGAACTGGCAGCCGCCATAATAGCGCCGGCCGACATAGCCCTCGGCATACTTATTGGTCATCACCGAGCCCTGCGCCTCCAGCACGGCGCGCGAGACGATGTTCTCGGAGGCGATCAGCTCGATCTCGTCGCGCTGGCGACCGAGCTCGAGCTCGATGGCACGGGCGATCTCGGGGTCGCTATCGGCAAGCGAGGCAGCGAAGAAGGAGTTCGAGAAATGCTTGTCGCTCGCGGCTTCGGTCATATCCGGCTCCTGCTGTAAAAGGTGGCCGCGCACGGCCCGGTCCCGTTGCCGCGTCCCGTATCATGGGGTGGAAATCTGTCCAAGCGATAGATGGTGCGGCTAACAGGATGGCCCATCGCCGCGCTCTGGGATGTCAGCGTCGCCGCGCCGGCTTCAGACCTTTCCCGGCCTCCCCAAGAGAAGGATGGGTGACGAGCGTCCCCCGCGAGGCCGACTTCAGGAGCCCACGGAAGGTTGGGCATTCCAGATGCGTCGGCGCGGGGCAGTCAGCGATATGGCGCAGCATGTCGCGCAGAGCGCTGAGATCGACGATCTGGCGCTGCAATTCGTCCGCCTTTGCGTGAAACCGGGCCCGGGGAAGATCGGGCCGGCCGTCCTGTCCGAACAGGCCCGCGATCTCGACCAGCGAGAAGCCCGCCGCCTTGCCGAGACCGATGAGCGACAATTTCAGGAGCACGTCGGCATCGAATTGCCGGCGCAATCCGCGCCGTCCGAGCGAATCGATCAGGCCGATCTCCTCGTAATAGCGCAGCGTCGAGGCCGACACGCCCGAGCGTTGGGCCACCTCCCCGATATCCAGAATCGGCATGCTTGACCTCAAGTTGACTTGAACTTGTAGACTCACCCGAACGCTGGATTTCAGCAAGAGGGAAAAGCCATGCAGGAACTTCGCGCCACGCAAGAACTTCGCGCCACGCAAGATTTTCGTGCCACGCCGCCGCACCCGATCTGGCGGGACCGGCGCACTGTTGCGCTACTGATGGCGGCATCGCTCACCACGATGGCCAACGCCACGATCAGCCCGGCCCTGCCCGGGCTCGAGCGATTGTTCTCGGGCGATCCGAACGCCGCGATGCTGACGCGGCTGCTGGTGCCGGCGCCGGCGCTCAGCGTCGCCCTCTGCGCGCCGCTCGCCGGGCTGGTGGCCGACCGGTTCGGACGACGCGCGATGCTGCTCTCCGGCACGATCCTTTTCGTGATCGCCGGATGCGCCGGCCTCGTCCTGCCCGATCTCCCGACGATCTTCGCCAGCCGCCTCGTGCTCGGCATCGCGGTCGCCTTGATCATGACCGCGCAAACCGCCCTGGTCGGGGACTATTTCACCGGAAAGGACCGCAGCGCACTGACAAGCCTGCAGATTTCGGCGCGCAATTTCGGCGGCCTTATCTTCATCTCGCTTGCAGGCTGGGGCGCGACGCTCTCGCCGCGCCTGCCCTTCGCCATCTATGGCCTCGCCGCCGCCTTCCTGCCGCTGATGTGGATCGCGATCGTCGATCCGCCCCGATCAGCGCACTCCCGCGGCGCCAAGCCGGCGGACAGCGCCGCGGGACACCCGCCCTGGCGCGCGCGCCTCGCTTTGCTGGTTCTCTTGCAGGCGCTGACCAACATGATCTTCTTCGTCATGCCGACCCAATTGTCGTTCCTCCTGGAGGAGCGAGGCTATAACAGCGCGGCCATGACCGGCGCGGCACTGGGCGTCCTGATGCTGTCGGGCGGCGGTTTTGCCCTGCTCTACCCGCGAATCCAGCGCGCGATCGGCCATCTCGGCATTTTTGCCATGGGCTACGTCGCGATGGCGCTCGGCTTCCTGCTGCTCCCCTTTGCCACGACGGCCTCCACCTTCGCGGCAACCGCGGCGATCGGCACAGGCTACGCTCTGGTCTCGCCCTGCTTCATCGCGCTGACGCTGGGTCTCGCGCCGCTCCGGCGCAGAGGGCTGGCAGGGGGACTGCTGACCACCTCCGTCTTCATAGGCCAGTTCTGCTCGCCGCTCCTGGGCACGCCGCTGATCGCACGCTACGGCTTTGACGGGCTGTTCCACGGCACCGCCCTGCTCCTCATGGCGATGGCGGTCGCGGCGGGAGCGGTTGGCGTGCTGAGCTGGCTGAACCTGCGCTCGGCTCTCACATCGAAGCGGATGCCGGTCTCGCCGCGATCGTCATTGCCATGAGGAGCGTGGTCGACGATCGGCCGGCACGCGGTGAGCCTTTGCCGTGGCCGAGGCACTCTCCAAGCGCGGTGCGGGGTGACATGAGCGCGCGCACCCTTCAGAAAGGCGGACGCCGCAGCTGAGGAGCCGCACGATCGTGACCCCGGATACAGCCAACAGCTCTTCCGCGCCCGCCCGGCGCTCCCCGCTGAGCGCCTTTCTCGCCAGCGAAGCGGCAGGCGGTGTCCTGCTGATGGGGGTGGCGGCGCTTGCCCTCGTCATCGCGAACTCACCGGCCGCGCCCGCTTATTTCGGGGTGCTCTCCGCCTATGTCGGGGGCTTGAGCGTGCTGCACTGGGTCAATGACGCGCTGATGGCCGTGTTCTTCCTGCTCGTCGGGCTGGAGATCAAGCGCGAGTTCCTGGAGGGGCAGCTCTCCTCCTGGTCGCGCAGGGCCCTGCCCGGCATCGCAGCGCTGGGCGGCATGGTCGTCCCGGCGCTGATCTATCTCGCTTTGACGCGCGGCGATGCGGTCGCGATGCGCGGCTGGGCCATTCCCGCCGCGACCGACATTGCCTTCGCGCTCGGCGTCCTGGCCTTGCTCGGCCCGCGCGTGCCGGTCTCGCTCAAGATATTCCTGACGGCGCTGGCGATCCTCGACGATCTCGGCGCGGTCGCGATCATCGCGCTGTTCTACACCAGCGATCTGTCGCTGCCGATGCTGGGGCTCGCGGCTCTGTGCATCGCCGGGCTCATCGTCCTCAACCGCCTGAACGTGACGCGCCTGCCGGTCTATCTGGCCATCGGCGCCCTGCTCTGGTTCTTCGTGCTGAAGTCGGGCATCCACGCCACGCTCGCCGGCGTCGCCCTGGCCTTGACCATCCCGATCGGCGACGGCTCAGACAGCGACGAACCCGAGCATTCGCCGCTGCATAGGCTCGAGCACGGCCTGCACCCTTGGGTGTCCTATCTGATCGTGCCGATCTTCGGCTTCGCCAATGCCGGCGTTTCCTTCGCAGGGATGACGCCGGCGAGCGCGCTGGCCCCAGTGCCGCTGGGCATCGCGCTCGGCCTCTTCATCGGCAAGCAGATCGGCGTCTTCGGCTTCGCCTGGGCCGCGGTGAAGGCCGGGCTCGGAGCGATGCCGGCCAAGGCGAATTTCGCGCAGCTCTACGGCGTCGCCCTGCTCTGCGGCATCGGCTTCACCATGAGCCTGTTCATCGGGGCACTGGCCTTCCCCGGCAACCCCGAACTCGGCGACGCCACCAAGATCGGCGTGCTGCTCGGCTCGGTCATCTCGGCGCTGGCGGGAGCCTTCGTGCTCAAGCTCGCAGGGCAGCGTAAGGCCACCATCTAGGCCATGCTTCATTGGCGCGGAAACGTGCCGTCACTCCGAACCAAGACTATAGGCCCGCACAAACCGGCAGCGCCTTACGAACAAAAAGGCCCCGGACTGTTCGGTCCGGGGCCTTGCAGATGAGGAAAGGCGATATCTCGGGCGCTGTGACCTTCAGATATCCTGGCCTCAGATGTCCTTGTCGCCGCTAAGCAGGGCCACGGGGGCCGGTGCGAGACCATCCTTGTTGTAGATGTCGTCGCGGAACTGCACGCCGCCATCGGGCGTCGCCCAGGCGGTGACATAGACCCAGTAGCACGGCACCGGGGTGCTAATGCGCGCATTGATGCGCTCGCCCGATGCGATCGTGGCGTCGATCTTGGCGCGGTCCCAGCCGGGGGTGTCCTTGAGCAGCCAGGCGACATAGTCGCGGACGTTCTGGACGCGCATGCAGCCGGAGGAAACGAAGCGAAAATCGTCGCCGAAGATGCCCTTCGCCGGCGTGTCGTGCATGTAGACGCCATAGGGGCTTGGAATGTTGATGCGGACGACGCCGAGCGAATTGAAGTCGCCGCCGGGGTCTTGCCGGAAGGTGTAGCGCGTCGCCTCGTCGGAGTTCCAGTTGACCTGCGAGGGCTGAATCTCACCATTGGGGCCGATGATGCGGATCCGGCTCTCGGCCAGATAGCCTGGCTCCTTGCGCATCTTCGGGATCAGATCCTTGCGGATGATCGAAGCCGGCACGGTCCAGGTCGGGTTGAAGTTGACCTCGGGGATCTTGGTCTGCAGCAGCGGCGACTGCCGGTCGATCTTGCCGACGCCCGCGGCATGGCGGGTCGCGACCACGCCGTTCTCGACCGTCTCGACCAGAGCGGCCGGGATATTGGCCACGACATAGCGGTTGCCGAGATTACCCGACCAGGTGCGCAGCCGGACCACATTGGTCTCCAGCTGGCGGATGCGCCGGTCGATCGGCACGTTGAGCGCCGCCACCGTGGCGCGGTTGATGGCGCCGGTGGTCGAGAGGCCGACCCGGGCCTGGAAGTTGCGCACGCCGGCCTCGACATAGGAGTCATAGACGTTGCTGGTGCCGGCATTGGCGTCGAGATCGCCGGTGATCACCAGGCGCTGCCGCAGTGCGACGACGCCGGGACCGCTCGAGCCGACGCTCATCTTGTCGCTAAGCTGGAGCATCGGCCAGCCGCCGCGGGACGCGAGATCGCGATAGGCGACGATCGCAGCCTCAGTCGCCTGCAGCGATTCCGGCGAGAGCATCGGGGTATGGGATCGGGCAACCGCGTTGCGCGCCCCGGAATCATAGCTCTGACGCCATTCCGCCTGCTGGGCGAACGCTGGCAAGGCTGCGGTTGTCGCAGCGCCCGAAAGCAACGCGAGCACGGTCTCGCGGCGGGTCAGGCTCAAATTCGACATCGTATCCCTCATCCTCATCACGGCCCGGACCAACGCTGGGCACAGCGCAAGCGCAGCACAGAAGCCGCCCGCCATTAGCGAGCGCCGGTTCTATGAACTACGCTCTCTTACCACGGTTAACGTCTTGTGATGAGCGAGGCATTTTTAGGGCATGGCCACATTCAGCGCCATGCATGACCAGTATTCGGCGAAGAGGATCAGGCGCCGTGGCCCCAGTGCAACAGATTTGGCATGCACCCGGGCAGCTCCGGCACGATCGAGACCGGAGCGGTAGAGGCGCTCGGGCGCGGAAACGGCTCACGAAGAGCCGGTTGGCCGCGTTTTTCAGAGCTTGTAGCGGATCTGGTCGGTCCAGAAGCGCTCCAGCCGGAGCAGCGCGTTGTTCATGCGCTCGAAGTCGTCCGAGGCGATGCCGCCGATCTGCTCGACCGTCTGAACATGCTTGTCGTAGACGCCCTTCACGAGATTGTGCACTTCCGTGCCCTTCTCGGTGAGGCTGATCCGGACCGAGCGCCGGTCGATCCGCGAGCGGGCATGGTGCAGGTAGCCCAGCTCGACCAGCTTCTTGACGTTGTAGGAGACGTTCGAACCGAGATAGTAGCCGCGCGTCCTGAGTTCGCTGGCGCTCAGCTCGGCATCGCCGATATTGTAGAGCAGCAGTGCCTGGACGCTGTTGACGTCATCACGGTTGCGGCGCTCGAACTCATCCTTGATGACGTCGAGCAGGCGGCGATGCAGCCGCTCCACCAGGGTGAGGGACTCAAGGTAGAGAGGCTTCACCTTGAGATCAACATCGCCGGCCACGGCAACAGCCGCAGTCTTTACGCTCGCTTTCATGGTATATCTCGCCTGTTGTCTATCGGCCGGGATTTTTCTCCCGGTCCGCTTCTGAAGAACACCATAGGCAGCGCGAATGAAAACGAGTTTAAATATCAGGATGAATCAGAGATTTAGCCGTTTCGGTGAATCCAAAGTGAAGCCAGAAACGCTTAAGCTAAAGCGTTTGTTACCATGACTCGACGGAGTCGATCCGTTGGCCAGGCATCGGCCCGACAAGTGGGAACCGGTTTTCGGGGCAAGTCGATGCAGGATCGCCGACGCGCGGGCTCAGGAGTTCTCGTTCTCGGCGAGCCAGGTCGCCAGGAAATAGGCCAGGACCAGCGCGACATAGGTGCCGATCATCGGCGGCGTCATCGGCAAGAGCCGCGGGAAGAAGAAGCCGAGCAGGAGCTGGCTGATCGCCGCCAGCAGCCAGAGCACGCCACCCCATGTGCTGGTCAGCCAGAGGCCGACGGCGGCGACGAGATCGATCACCGCGAAATAGACGATGATCGCCTGGAAGCTGAGCAGCCTCGCCTCGAACGGCGTGTCCTCGATGCCCACGCCGAAGATCACGGCCCAGGCGAGCAACCCCTTGGCCATCCAGGCCACCGAGAGCAGGCGCAGGAGCCAGACGAGCACGAGCCGCCAGCGCGTCGCCCGGGCGCGCACGCCGCCCCCCGACGCCGCTTGCGCGCCGAGCATCGGCTCGCCATCGCCGCCCAAACCCATCCTCAGGATTCCAGCGCAAGTTCGTCCGCGCCGAGCGGCGCGAAATAGGCCTCGATCGCAGAGGGCGAGACCGCCTCCAGCGAAGCCGGCTCCCAGACCGGCGCATGGTCCTTGTCGACAACGACCGCGCGCACGCCTTCATAGAAGTCATGGCCGCGCACGATCCGCGAGACGATGCGGAACTCGGTCTGCATCGCCTGGGCGAAATCGAGATCAGGCCCGCGCCGCATCTGCTCGAAGGCGAGCGCGATGCTGGTCGGCGATTTGGTGGCGAGCGTCTGCTGGACCTTGGCGGCGAATGCGCTGCCGCCCTCAGTGGCGGCAGTTAGCTTCGCGCGGATCGCGGCGAGATCCGGGGCGCCGAAGCAGTCGGCGATGATCGCCCGGTCAGCCGCGAGCTTGGCCGGCCCCGGATCGGAGGCGAAGCCGGCGAGAATCTCATCGAGCGCGCCTGGCTTCGTCAGCGCATCCGCCAGTTCGGCCATCCCTGCGCTCGGCACGGCGTGGGTGGCAAGGCCGAGCGCCAGCGCATCGGCCGCGCCGACGCGATCGCCCGTCAGCGCCAGATAGATGCCGCTGGCGCCCAGCAGTCGCGGCAGCGCATAGGTCGCCCCGACATCGGGGAAGAAGCCGATGCCGACCTCCGGCATGGCGAAGAGATAGCGTTCGCCGGCGATGCGATGGCTGCCATGCAGCGAGATGCCGACACCGCCGCCCATGACGATGCCGTCGATCAGCGAGACATAGGGCTTCGGATAACTCTTGATGCGGGCGTTGAGGATGTACTCCTCGCGCCAGAAGGTCAGCATCTCGGCATGGCGCCCTTCACGGCCGAGGTCGTGCAGATGCCTGATATCGCCGCCGGCGGAGAAGGCCTTCTCGCTGGCGCTCGTCACCACGACGCGCGTCACCTGCGGATCGCGCTCCCAGGCATCGAGTGCATGAGCGAGCTTGCGCACCATGCCAAGGCTCAGCGCGTTCAGCGCCTTGGGGCGATTGAGGACGACGACGCCGGCCGCGCCGCGCACCTCGCAGATGATCTCGGCGTCCTGCGACATGCGGCAGTCATCCCTTGCGCGTTTCGCGGCCCTTGCACGTTTCGCGGCGGTTCTGGGCTGCGCCGGGCGGGCTTGTCAACGCGCAGCCGCGCCCGGCGCATCCAGGCCTTGCGACCACCGCCCTGTTTTGGAACCGTTCCGATGTGCTAAAGTCGGTGAAATCCAACATCCCGCGATCGGCGGGGCGGAGAGAACTTCCATGGCATTTCGGGTTGTGCAGCCGTTTCCCGCCCCGCAGGCGCGGCAGGACGAGGCGTCCGCGCAAAGGATCGACTCGCTTGGGCTGACGCGGCGCATGCGGCGCAACCGCAAGGCGGATTGGTCGCGCCGGCTGGTGCGCGAGAGCGTGCTGACCACCAACGACCTGATCTGGCCGCTGTTCCTGATCGATTCGTCGCAGGCGCGCAGCGCGATCGCCTGGATGCCGGGTGTCGACCGACTCAATATCGAAGAGGCGGTGCGCCAGGCCGCTCACGCGGCAAGCCTCGGCATTCCCGCGATCGCGCCCTTCCCCTTCGTCGAGAAGAGCCTGCGCGACGCGACCGCGACCGAGGCGCTGAACACGCGCAATCTGATGTGCCGCGCCGTGCGCGCGATCAAGGCCGAGGTGCCGCAGATCGGCATCATCTGCGACGCGGCGCTCGACCCCTACACCTCCCATGGCCATGACGGCGTGATGGAGGGCGAGAGGATCCTGAACGACGCCAGCGTCCACATCCTGACGCAGCAGGCGCTTGCCCTGGCCGATGCCGGCGCCGATGTGATCGCGCCCTCCGACATGATGGATGGACGCGTCGCCGCCATCCGCGCCGCGCTCGACACCTCCGGCCATGAGGAGGTGCAAATCATGTCCTACGCGGCGAAATACGCCTCGGCCTATTACGGGCCGTTCCGCGACGCAATCGGCACCAACGCCACATTGATTGGCGACAAGCGCACCTATCAGATGGACCCGGCCAATTCCGACGAGGCGATCGCCGAAGTCGCGCTCGATCTCGAAGAAGGCGCCGACATGGTGATGATCAAGCCGGGCCTGCCCTATCTCGACATCATCGCACGGGTGAAGGACCATTTTCGCGTGCCGACCTTCGCCTACCAGGTGTCGGGCGAGTACGCGATGATCATGGCCGCTTCCCTGAATGGCTGGCTCGATGGCGACAGGGCGATGCTGGAGAGCCTGACGGCCTTCAAGCGCGCAGGCGCCGACGGGGTGCTGACCTATTTCGCGCCGCGGGTGGCGGAGATCCTGAAGGCCGGCGGCTGAGCGGGCGGAGGGTGTCATCCCGCACGCGCCGCGGCACGCAGTGCTGCTGCGCAGATGCGGGACCGCGTGGCGGGAAGGTGGCCAGTTCTGCTGGCGGTCCCGTGTCTGCATCGCGGGACTTCGCGCCGCAATGCGCACGGGATGACACCGGCAGTTAGCCCGCGCTAGCGTAGCGCGACATGCGCCCTTTCCTCCCGCCGATTCTGCTCGTCCCGATTCTGCTCGTCCTGGCCCTTGCTGGCTGCAGCGAGAGCTTCGACACAGATCAGCAGCGGCTCTGCCGTGAGGCAATTCCGCCGCTGAACCCGCCTGGCACGGAGATCGCGATCGACGGGACTGCCGCAGGCCCGCGCGCCAACGCGCTGCGCATCCTCTACCGGGCTCAGACCGGGAGCGGTGCCGCACGGCGGCGCAGCATCGACTGTCTCTTCGCCGGCGAAGGCGCGGGCCTCCAGCGCGGCGCCCTGATCGGCATCGCCTCCGACGGCCGGCCGATGAGCGACGCCAGCTTCTACCTGCTGCGGCGCTTCTATCTCGAGGATCGCGCCGAGCCGCCTGTCGACCCCGGAGCGCCACGCACGGAGGATCTGCCGGAGATCCCACCCGCTCTGGCCTATGGCCTGCAGCAGGGGCTGAGCGCCCTGCCCTCGGCCGCGATCTACACGCTGCTCGCCTCGGCCTATGCGCTGATCTACGGGCTGACCGGGCGCATCATCCTGAGCTTCGGCGAGTTCGCGGCACTGGGCGCGTTGGCGAGCGTGGTCGGCGTCGCGCTGATCCTCTCGCTGTCGTTGTCGACGCCGGCCTCCGGGCTCGCCATCGCCTTTGCGGTCGCGATCGCCGTCTGCGCCTTTCATGGCTTCGCCATGGGGCGCTTCATTCTGCGCCCGCTCGCGCGCGCCACGGGCCAGCAGATGCTGATCGCCACGATCGGGCTTGCCATCGCGCTGTCGGAGTATCTGCGGCTCGCGCAAGGCCCGGAATTGCGCTGGCTGCCGCCGGTCTTCAACGAACCCTGGTCGCTGGCCAAAGCGGGCAGCTTCATCGTCACGATGACGCCGCTGGGCCTCGTCCTGGCCGTGATCGGCCTGGCGGCCGCGCTTGGCCTCGTGCTGTTGATCAGGCTCTCCGCCTATGGCCGGGCCTGGCGGGCGGTCTCGGACGACGCCCGCACGGCTGCCCTGTTCGGGGTCGATGCGCAAGCCATCCACGACAAGGCGTTGATCCTGGCCTGCGCCGCCTGCGGCATCGCCGGTGTGACCGTGACCGCCGTCTATGGCGGCATGGGTTTTGCCGGCGGTTTCACCCTGGGGCTGAAGGCGCTGGTCGCCGCCATTCTCGGCGGTATCGGCTCGGTCGCGGGCGCGGCGGCCGGCGGAATTTGCATCGCGATCTTCGAGGTGGTCTGGTCCTCGACCATGCCGCTCGAACAACGCGACATCGCGGTCTACGCCCTGCTCGCCGTCGTGCTGGTCCTGCGCCCCGGCGGTTTTTTCGGCGACAGCGCGCTGGCGCCACGACATGTCTGAACGGAACACGCGCATGACCCTGCAGGCAAAGCCGAACGAGCCCTTCGCGATCACGCCCGAGGATATAGAGGCTGCGGCAAGGCGCATCCAGGGCCATGTCCTGCGCACACCGCTGGTGCCGGCGCCGCGCCTCTCCGAACTCACCGGCGCGACCATCCTGGTCAAGCACGAGAACATGCAGGCGACCGCCTCCTTCAAGGAGCGCGGCGCGGTCAACAAGTTGCTCAGCCTCGACGAGGACGAGACCGCGCGCGGCGTCATTGCCATGTCGGCGGGCAACCATGCCCAGGCGGTGGCCTATCACGCCCGCCGCTTCGGCATCCCGGCAACGATCGTGATGCCCGAGACGACGCCGCTGGTGAAGGTCGAGAACACCCGCTCGCATGGCGCCCGCGTCGTGCTCTTCGGCGAAACGCTCTACGAATCCGCGCAGAAGGCGCGCGAACTGGCGAATGCCGAGGGGCTCGTCTTCGTCCACCCCTATGACGACCCAGCGGTGATGGCAGGCCAGGGCACGATCGCCCAGGAGATGCTCGACGACGACCCCGATCTCGACGTGCTGATCATCCCGCTCGGCGGCGGCGGGCTGATGGCGGGCAATGCGGTGGCCGCCAAGGCGCTGAAACCCGAGATCGAACTGATCGGCGTGGAAGCGGCGCTCTACCCCTCCTTCTTCAACGCCGTGAACGCCGAGGATCTGGCGATCGGCGGCGCGACATTGGCCGAGGGCATCGCAGTCAAGACGGTGGGCGTGCAGACGCTGCCGATCGTCTCCAGCCTGGTTTCCGACATCGTCCTGGTCGGCGAGGATCTGATCGAGCGTGCCGTCAACGCCTATGCCTGCCTCCAGCACACGCTGGCCGAGGGCGCGGGCGCGGCGGGCCTCGCCGCCATGCTGAAGGAGCCGCAGCGCTATGCCGGCCGCAAGGTCGGGCTCGTACTTTGCGGCGGCAATATCGACACCCGCCTGCTGGCGGCGATCATGGTGCGCGAATTGGAGCGCGAGGACCGCATCGTCGCCTTCCGCCTCACCACCAGCGACCGGCCGGGCCTGCTCGGCAAGGTCGCAAGCCTGCTCGGCGATCAGGGCGCCAACATCCTGGAGGTCAGCCATGGCCGGCTCTTCCTCGACGTTCCCGCCAAGGGCGTGAGCCTCGACGTCACTGTGGAGACGCGCGGAGCCGCGCATTCGCAGGCGATCGAAGCGATGCTGCGCGCCAACGGCTTCGCGCCGCATCGGGTTTTGCCGCGTGGTCTTGCGGAACCGGGACGCTGATCAAACATTGTGGGGAACGGCGCGGTTTTTTTGTTTCCCCCTGGCGCCCCAAGCAGCCTGGCGCCCAAAGCAGGACGACCCTTTCGATGAGCGACCCGCGCTACGGCCAATCCCCGATCACGCCGATCGATCCGCGCCCATTCCAGGACGTCAGCGGCGTGCTGAGCTCGCGGCTCTTCGCCTGGATCGGCGATATCATCATCCTGTTCTTCCTGGGCTGGCTGATCATCGTGCTGCTCGGGATCCTGGGCATCGTCACCTTCGGCGCGACCTGGCTCCTGATCCCGATTGCGACGGTTGCAACCGCACTCGGCTATGCCGCGCTGACGATCGGCGGCCCACGCCAGGCGACCTGGGGCATGCGCATGGCGGGCCTCAAGGTCGAGACCGCCAATGGCGGGCGGCCTGATGGCGTGACTGCGGCGGTGCATGCGCTGCTGTTTTATGTCGCGGCCGGAACGGTCGCGCTGTGGCTGCTCGATATCGGCTGCGGCTTCGTGCGCGCCGACCGGCGCTTCGGGCATGACCTGCTGACGGGGCTGGTCGTCGTGCGCGGCTGAGCTGTGGATGGCGCAAGCTGAGGGGCGAAATCGCTTCGCGGCCGCTCCCGCGCATGCTCTCGTGTCGTCGTTTCGCACGGGGCTTACATCGGCATGGCGCAGTTCGTCGCGGCGATCGATCGCCTTATCCAGGCCAGCGTCGATGCGGCGCGCTGGCTGGCGCTGCCCCTGGTCGCGATCCTGTTCCTGCAATGGCCGCTGCGCGATCTGGTGAAAGCCTGGTCGCGCGAGGCCAATGATCTCGGGCAGTGCCTGTTTGCGCTCTATGTCGCGGTGGCCGTGACCGCAGCGACGCGCGCGGGCCGGCATCTCGCGGCCGATACGCTGGCACATCACTTCGCGCCCAGAACGCGCGCATGCCTTGGCCGCGCGCTGGGGCTGCTCGCCCTGGCGCCCTGGGCCGTCTTCATCCTGGTAACCGGCTTTTCCGCGCTCCTTGGCACGCTGGCGCAGCTCGAAGCTTTTCCCGACACCAGCAATCCCGGCTATTTCCTGGTCAAGGCCTCCGCCTCGCTGCTGGCCCTGCTGGTCCTGCTTCAAGCCATCGCCGACATCCTGCGCGGCGATGCCCCGGCCAGTGGGGCGCAAGAGCCGTGACGCCCATCCTCGGCCTGCTCATGCTGCTCGGCGTCGCGCTCGGCGCCGTCGCCACCGGCCTGCCCGTCTGGGGCATCCTGATCGGCGTCGCCAATCTGGGCGCGGCCCTGGCCATGCTGACGGGCGCAATCGAGCCCGGCATCTTCTTTGCCCTGCCCAATCGTGTCGTCGGCCTGCTCGAATCCGACCTGCTCCAGGCCTTGCCGCTCTTCGCCGCGATGGGTGCGTTGCTCAACCGACTGCCGCTGACCGACACGCTGTTTCGCGCGGGCCTCGGCCTGTCGGGCGGCCGGCCCAGCGGCGCCCCGGCGGCAGCGCTCATGCTTGGCGCCGTGCTGGGGCCGATGAACGGCTCGGTCAGCGCGAATGCGATCGCGCTCACCCGCTCGGTCGAGCCGGGGCTGACGCGCCGCCATGTCAGGCCGGCGGACCGGATCGCGCTGATCGCGGTGGCAAGCACGCTGGGCGTGCTGGTGCCGCCCTCGCTTGTGCTCATCCTGCTCGGCGACGCGATGATGACCGCCCACACCATCGCGCTGAACAGCACGGGCCGCATCGCGCGGATCGTCAACACGCAGGACGTGTTCCGCGGCGCGATGCTGCCGGCCGCGCTGTTCCTCGCCGCCTGCCTCGTCATCGCGACGGTTCGCAGCCTGCGGACGCGGGGCACGAGCACGCTGCGCGAGCGCCTGAGCCTGCGCGACTGGATCACCGCAGGCGCGACGCTCTGCTTCATCGCGACGCTGCTCGCCGGCGTCGCCAGCGGCGCCTTCTACGCGGTCGAGGCAGCGGCGATGGGCGCGGTCGGGCTCTGCCTTGCCGGCTGGCTCGGCGGCGGGCTGGACGGCGCGCGCCTGCGCGGCGCGCTCGACGACACCATCGCCATGACGGGCGCGCTGCTCGCCCTGCTGATCGCCGCCACGACCTTCACGCTCGTCTTCCGCATCCTCGGCAGCGACAAGCTGATCGCCTCCTGGATGAGCGCCGCCCCGGGTGGGACGCTCGGAATCGTGCTGCTCGGGCTTGGCATCATCGCGCTCGCCGCCTTCGTGCTCGACGCCTTCGAGATCATCTTCGTACTGATCCCGATCATCATGCCGCCGATGCTGATGCGGGCCGACGACGCCGTCTGGGTCGCGGTCTTGACCCTGCTCGTGCTGCAGACGAGCTTTCTGCTGCCGCCGCTCGGCTATGCGCTGATGATGACGCGCAGCGCCGCCAGCGCCCGCGCGCCGCTCGGAGCGATAGCGAAAAGCCTCGCGCCCTTCCTGGTCGCGCAGATGTTGCTCGTCGCGGCCGTCATCGCCTGGCCCGCGCTGACGCATCCGGGCGGGGCCAGCCAGGCTATCGCCGCGCAGCCGACCGCTTCGGAGGCCGATATCCAGCAGCGCTTCCAGCAGATGATGCCGCCGCCGCTCGAGATGCCGGATCTGGGCCCGCCCAAGCTTTGAGTTGAAACGCTCCGCAGCTTGGTCGAAAGGCTTGGTCGAAAGGCTTGGCCAAAAGGCTTGGGCCCAGCCATCGCCGTTCGCGTGACGTTGCCATTTCCACCAAGCAGGAACATGATCTAGACTTCGCGGTCATCAGCAGCAGGTTCGAAGGTTCGAGACGTGACGCGCCCGTTGCGGGATGCCCCGCAATTTTACCTGACGTCGCCAACCACGTGCCCCTATTTGCCGGGGCGCGAAGAGCGCAAGGTGTTCACGCATCTCGTGGGCGCGCGTGCGCGCGACCTCAACGACGTGCTGAGCCAAGGCGGCTTTCGGCGCTCGCAGAGCATCGCCTATCGCCCGGCCTGCGAGACCTGCCGGGCCTGCGTCTCGGTGCGGGTCTGCGTCGACGACTTCCGGCCGTCGCGCGGCTTCCGCAAGGTGGTGTCGCGCAACAGCGACCTGATCGGCCAGGTGCTGCCGCCGCAGCCGCGCTCCGAGCACTATTCGCTGTTCCGCTCCTATCTCGACGAACGCCACCCCGAGGGCGGCATGGCGACGATGTCGGCGCTCGATTTCGCGATGATGGTCGAGGACAGCCATGTCGAGACATCGCTGATCGAGTACCGTCGGCGCGGTCCCGATAGCGGCTTCACCGGTCGCGGCCAGGGCGATCTCTTCGCGATGGCGCTGACCGACACGCTGAGCGACGGGCTCTCGATGGTCTATTCGGTGTTCGACCCCAATCTGGAGGCGCGTTCGCTCGGCACCTTCATGGTGCTCGATCATATCGAGCGCGCCCGCAAGCTCGGCCTTCCCTATGTCTATCTCGGCTATTGGGTCGAGGGCTCGCCCAAGATGGCCTACAAGGCCCGTTTCCTGCCCCAGGAACGCCTGTCTCCCTTGGGCTGGGAACGTGTCGACTAGAGCAATTTCCGATCCAACCGGATCGGAAATTGCTCCTGCTCTTTGCTTTAACGCGCTTTCTTCACGCGAACCGGCATCCACTTCGCTCGAAAGCGCTTTGCCCTAGCTAAACCGATTGAAACGCATTCGCGCCGCGCGAAAAACGCGCTTGCGGCAGCCCTGCCCTGCCCGCACTCTGACGCCAACCGGTCCGGGCGACACATTCGTCGCATGCAGAGACCAGCGCGGAGGAATTATGAGCGAAGACCTGACCCTGCGGCTCGAGCGCTGCTACACCGGCATCATCCATGACGTGATGCGCGCCATGGGACTGACCGATTTCACCTTGCCGCCGGAGCTGCGCCCGCTCCTGCCCGGAACCAAGCTGGCGGGCCCCGCCTTCACTGTCGAAGGCAAGACCGGCGAGTTCGACGCGCATGAGACCCTGCTCGGCTGGACCGGCCTGCTCTCGGCCGCCAGGCCCGGCCATGTCTGGGTCTGCCAGCCCAACACCGAGGAGGTTGCGCTGATGGGCGAACTCTCGGCCGAGACGCTGAAGAACAAGGGCGTGCGCGGCTGCGTCATCGACGGCCTCTCGCGCGACACCGAATTCATGATCGAGATGGGCTTCCAGGCCTATTTCAAGGCCTATACGCCGCGCGACATCGTCGGATTCTGGCTGCCCAAGACGATCGACGAACCGATCAAGATCGGCACCGTCTGGATCCGGCCGGGCGACTACATCCTCGGCGACCGCGACGGCGTGGTGCGGATTCCCATCGAGGTGATCGAGGAGGTTCTGGACAAGTCCGAAGCCGCGATCTCGACCGAGAACAAGGTCCGCACCGCAATCCTGGCCGGCACCGACCCGCAAGCCGCTTATCTGCAGTTCGGCAAATTCTGATGCAGATCCAGATCAGCAAGAACCTGCACGATCCGCGCCTGATCCTGCTCGACCCGCGCGACAACGTCTTCGTCGCGCGGATGCGGCTGCCCGCCGGCGAGGCGATCGAGACCGGCGCAGGCAAGGCAGCCCTCGACCGCGACATCCCGCTCGCCCACAAGATCGCGCGGCAGGCGATCGCGCCCGGCGAGAAGATCCTGAAATATGGCGCGCCGATCGGCGTCGCAACGGTCGCGATCGCCGCGGGTTGCCATGTCCATGTCCAGAACATGAAGAGCGACTACACGCCGACCTACCATCTGGAAGACGAGCGCAAGGAAGACGAACACAAGACGGGGATGAACGCATGACCGAGCTTGCCGGCTATCTGCGCTCAGACGGGCGCAAGGGCATCCGCAACACCGTCGCGGTCGCCTATCTCGTCGAATGCGCCCACCATGTCGCCCGTGAGATCGCCCTGCCCTGGCGCGAGAACGACGTCCATGTCATCGGCTTTCCCGGCTGCTATCCCAATGCCTATGCCGAAAAGATGATGGAGCGGCTCTGCACCCACCCCAATGTCGGGGCGGTGCTGATGGTCTCGCTCGGCTGCGAGAGCTTCAACAAATATGCGCTGGAGCGCGTCGTCGCGGCCTCGGGCCGGCCGGTGAAGACGATCATCATCCAGGGCACCGGCGGCACCCGCGCCTCGATCAAAGAGGGGCGCGCCTGGGTCGAGGCGCAGCGCACCGTGCTCGACCAGCAGGAAACGGTGCCGATGGCGGTGTCCGAGCTCATTATCGGCACGGTTTGCGGCGGCTCCGACGGCACCTCCGGCATTACCGGAAACCCGGCTGCGGGGCGCGCCTTCGATCAGCTCATCACCGAGGGCGCTGCCTGCATTTTTGAGGAAACCGGCGAATTGATCGGCTGCGAGCACATCATGGCGGCGCGCGCGATCACGCCCGAGCTCGGCCGGATCCTGGAGCAGTCCGTCGCCAAGGCGGCGCGCTATTACGCGACGCTGGGCTATGGCTCCTTCGCCGCCGGCAATGCCGAGGGTGGGCTCTCGACCATCGAGGAGAAATCGATGGGCGCCTATGCCAAGTCGGGGGTATCCGCCATTTCCGGCCTGCTCAAGCCCGGCGACATCCCGCCGCGCGGCGGACTCTACCTGCTCGATGTCGTGCCCGATGGCGAGGTGCGCTTCGGCTTCCCCAACATCAACGACAATGCCGAGATCGCGGAGCTGATCGCCTGCGGCGCGCATTGCGTGCTGTTCGTGACGGGACGCGGCTCGGTCGTCGGCTCGGCGATTTCGCCCGTCGTGAAGATCTGCGCCAATCCCGAGACCTATCGGCGCATGCAAGACGACATGGATGTCGATGCCGGCCGCATTCTCGAGGGACGCGCCGGGCTCGATCAGGTCGGCACGGAAATCCGCGATCTCGTGGTCTCATTGGGCCAGGGCGCGCGGACCAAGTCCGAGGAACTCGGGCATCAGGAATTCATCCTGACCTATAAGAGCTTCGAGCCATTGGGCCCGTCCTGCCTGCCGACCGGCTGACAGCGCCCGCCAGCGGGATGGACCACCACCCCGACAGGTTTTGTTCACGCCAATATGGGGCAATTGTTGCGCGGTGGGCGCCTTGAGCCACAATGAGGCAAGCTTCGCGCAAGCTTGGCATGCTCTGGTAACGGCTTGGGGGCGTCATGCTGGACTCCTTGTACAAACTTGCTAGCGAGACCTCGGCGGAGTCGCGCCGTCGCCTGCTCCACGTGGTCACGAAGCTGTTTTTCTACGATCCTGACCCGACGGTGACGTCGAAATATCACTATGGCGAGATCGCGCTCTCGTCGCTGGGGCACATCAACCGGCGAGCACGCCAGACCTATGCGGACGAGGTTGCGGCGGAACCGAACCTGCCACGCAGCGTCGCCAATGCCCTGGCCGGCGATCCCGACAGCGAGGTTGCGCGCCTCGTCCTGCGGCTTTCGCCAGTCCTGACCGATCGCGACCTCGCCGCCATCGCCCTGAACCAATCGCAGGAGCATCTCACCGCGATCGCCGAACGTGCGCGCTTGTCGGAAAAGGTGACCGATATCCTGGTCGAGCGTGGCGATAATGGCGTGCTGAAGACGGTCGGCGGCAATGAGGGCGCGCAATTCTCCGACAACGGCTTCGACCACCTGCTGGAGCGCGGCCGCGAGGAGCGGGAGATCCACCGGACGGTCGCAGTCCGCTCGGATCTCACCGAGGAGCGAGCCGAGCGCGTGATGCGCATCCTTGCCGAGCTCGGCGGTGAAGACGGCGGCAATGCCGATGCGAAGGACGAGGCCGGCGCCATCGCCCAGCAGGCTCGCCAGCAGCGGCTCGAGGTGACCGGCCTTCTGACGGATCTGGCGGCGAAGACACGCCTGCTGGACGACGTTCTGCTCATGCTCGCAGAGGAAGATCGCGCCTATCATCTCGCCCAGGTCATCGCTCGGGAGGCCGAGATCGCGGTCGAGCATGCGCTTCGAACCCTGTTGCGCCGGGACACCAACGGCATTGCCTTGGCCTGCCGCGCGCTGGATGTCGGCTATCCCGCCTTTGCGGCGATCCTGGCCCTGCGGGCGAGACGGTTGATGTTCGCCAATAAGCGCATCGAGGATGATCTGCGTCACTACGCCCAGATCGATTCGGCCGCGGCCGAGCGCGGCATGCGCTTCACCCGCATGAAGGCCAAGCTCTCGGGGGACGCGCCGGGCAAGACGATCGAGCTTCAAACCGATACCCGGCGCCGGCCCTAGAGGTTGCTATGGACTATGGGGGCGATTTGATGAGGTCAAAACGCCGGAGATGGGAGGAGCATTGCGCAGACGATACCGTTGGTATCGGCAAGCGATGCGACGCTGCAGCTCCGCCGTTTTCACCTCACCCGTAGGGCGCGGCGCTTTTGCGCGACTGCGGCGTCGTTCTTCGTAGCAAACCGAAAGGTTTGCGTCCTCGAACTTCTGGCATTCGCGCAAAATCGCCAGCGTCAAATCATCCCCATAGTCCATAGCAACCTCTAAGGTTCGTTCAAGCGCCTGTCTCATCGCGCAGGCTGTCGCCCGGATTGGCGATTGACCAAACGGATGACCCGCCTTAGCCGGTGGATATGGGCGGGATGATCGACAGGATCAGGCTGGGACGCGGCGCGGTTGCGCTGGTCCTGGCCTATGCGCTCATCCTGCAAGGCGTGCTCTATGCGATCGGGACGGGTCTTGCCGCCTCGCCCGCCAACACGCTGACGCATGTTCTTTGCACGCCGGGCGTCACGGTCACGCAGGACATCCCCGGCAACCCGGCTCCAACGCCCGATTGCTGCGTCATGGGCTGCGCCTCGATCGCGGGCGCACTGCCTGCGCCCGATGCCATCGCCCTGCCCGCACGCAGCAACCGCTTCGCCGCGGTGGAGGCGGCAGAGCGCTGCCAGAGCGCGCCGTTGCGCGCAGCGCTCCTCTACCCCCTGGGCGCACGCGCCCCACCCGTCCTGAGCTGAACCCGCCCGTTCTTCTCCAGCTCAGGACCCTTTCCATGACCACCGTTTCCACGGCGGAGGCCGCGCCCATGCGCGCCGCCGACCGCGCCGCATCCTTCTATCGCGCCGTCTGGCGCTGGCATTTCTATGCCGGGCTGATGACGCTTCCCTTCCTCATCCTGCTCGCGGTGACCGGGGGGCTCTACCTGTTCCACCAGGATCTCGACAGGCTGATCCATCGCGATCTGAAGCAGGTCGAGCGGCGCGCGGAGGCGCCGCGCAAACCGAGCAAGATCGTCGCCAGCGCGCTCGCAGCGGCCCCAGGGCGAGCGGTGAAATATGTCCCGCCTGAAACCGACCGCGCCTCAGCCGAAGTGACGATCCGCGATGCCACGGGAGCGCGACAGGTCGCCTATGTCGACCCATACGACGCCCGCGTTCTCGGCATGCTCAGTGACCGGGGGACGGTGATGTGGGTGGTGCGGCAGCTGCACAGCCTGGCCTATTTCGGGCCGGTCGCGAATGGTGTGATCGAGATCGTCGGCGGCTGGTCGATCCTGCTGGTCGCGACCGGCATCTATCTGTGGTGGCCGCGCAAAGGTGGCGGCGGCGTGGTCACGGTGCGGGGACAACCGCGCCAGCGCGTGTTCTGGCGCGATCTCCATGCCGTGACTGGCATCTTCGCCGGAGTCTTCATCCTGTTCCTGGCGCTGTCAGGCATGCCCTGGTCCGTGCTCTGGGGCGCCAAGGTCAATGAATGGGCCAATGGCAACAATTTCGGCTATCCGGCCGGCGTGCGCGTCGCGGTGCCGATGTCGGACGATCACCTGCATCAGCATGGCCCGACCGCCTGGTCGCTCGAACAGGCAAAGATGCCGGAATCGGGCACAAATCCCGGGCAGGCGATCGGCCTCGACGCCGCCATTGCGCGCTTCGATGCACTCGGCCTCGCGCCCGGATATGCCGCGAACCTGCCCTCAGGCCCCAAGGGCGTCTATACCGGCTCGGTTTACCCCAACGACCTGTCGCGCCAGCGCGTGGTCCATCTCGACCAGTATAGCGGCGAGCCGTTGATCGATATGGGCTACGCCGATTACGGCCCCTTCGGCAAAACATTGGAATGGGGCATCAACGTCCATATGGGCCAGGAATTCGGGTTGGCGAACCAGCTCCTGATGCTCGCCGCCTGCGTAGCCATCATCCTGCTGTCGGTCTCGGCCGGCGTGATGTGGTGGAAGCGCCGCCCGGCCGGGCGCCTCGGCGTGCCGCCATTGCCGGCCCGCCCGGGAACGCTCTATGGCGTCTTCGCCATCCTGGCGGTCGGCGGCCTGATCTTCCCGCTTGTCGGCGCGTCGCTGATCGTGATGCTGACCCTCGATCGCCTGCTTTCGAGAAAATCACCAACTTAAGGTTGTAAAATAGCTCATCTCGCGATCTTTTCGCGAGATGAGCCCGCAAATCGCACGAAAAACTCATCGATTCCGCAGCGATGCTCGGGAAACGCGCGGTCGGCTTAAGAGTAAAGCAAGTGCTGGCGCGGCATTTTACCAGCACGTCAATCACCCTGAGGGCTCGATGCTGCGTTTCCTGACCCAGATGCCGGCCGACATGTCGTCGGATTCGCGCCGGCAACTGCTGAACGCCGTCACGGACCTGTTCTTGACCGACGACGAGCCCAGCGAACTCGCCAAGGAGCATTACGGCAAGATCGCGCTGCACGCGCTGCCCCGCCTCGAAAACGACGGCCGCAAGGACTATGCCGAGCAGGTCGCGGAATTGGAGAGCCTGCCGCGCGAGGTCGCGACCTCGCTGGCCGGCGACCCCGACAGCGAGGTCGCGCGCCTCGTGCTGAAGCTTTCGCCGGTGCTGACCGACGCCGATCTCGCCGCCATCGCCGTCAGCCAGTCGCAGCGCCATCTCGCCGCCATCGCCGAACGCAGCCGGCTGTCCGAGAGCGTCACCGACATCCTGGTCGAGCGTGGCGACCGGGTCGTGCTCGAAACCGTCAGCGGCAATGAAGGCGCCAATCTCTCCGACAAGGGCTTCGAGCGGCTGATCGAGCGCGGCGGCAGCGATGCCGGAATCGGCCTTGCCCTCTCGACGCGCTCCAATCTGAGCCCGAGCCGGGCCGACCGCGTGATGCGCATCGTCGAGGAGCTCAGCGACGAGAACGGGCTCTGGTCGAAGCCCAATGACGAGGCCGTGACGCTCGCGCGGCAGGCGCGCCAGCACCGGCTGGAAGTGAAGCTGCTGCTGGTCGATCTCGCCGCCGGCAAGCGTGCGCTCGACGATGTCGTCACCATGCTCGCCGAAGAGGACCGCGCCTATCACCTGGCGCAGATCTTCGCGCAGGCCGGCGAGATCAGCATCGAGCAATCCCTGCGAATCCTGATGCAGCGCGACGTCAGCGGCATCGCCGTGCTGTGCCGCGCCCTGAATCTCGGCGCCCCCGCTTTTGAGGCGATCCTGACCTTGCGCGCACTACGCCTGATCTTCGCCAGGAAGGCCGCCGAAGACGATCTGAAGAGCTATATGAAGCTCGATTCAGCGACGGCGGAGCGCACGCTGCGCTTCCTCAAGCTCAAGCTGAAGCTGGCCTGAGCCGCAGCCGGCAGGCGACCCGCCACAAAACCGCGACAATCGCCGCCCTTTCTGGTAGACGTTCCACGGTTGGCCGCGAGGATACCTTCGACGTGAGATGTTCGCTTCTCTCCGGCGCGTTATGCGCGGTCGCCTTGAGCGCGGCGAGCGCTCAGGCGCAGGTCTTCCTGCCCTTCAACACTTTCGACGCCCTGCCCTCCTTCGCCTGGTCGGAGCCGACGCTCGCGCCCGGCGGCGTGAAGTGGGAGGGCAACTATGCCCGCATCTCCAGCGGTTTCCAGGTGACGAGCTCGAAGCGGCTCGGCACCTCGGCCGGCCCGACCTTCGGGCTCGAGGCCGGGACGATGCGTCGCGACGGAAATTTCGTCTATGGCATCGTCGGCGCGCTGCAATACATGCCCGCGATCGGCGGCTACGGCACGCCGAGCTTCGGCAATGTCGCCTATACCCGCGACTTCGCCGGTGCCTTCCAGATCAAGGCCGGCGTGCTCGCGACGCCCGATGTCCTGCTCTACACCAAGGTCGGCATGTCGGCAGCCAACGAGACGCTGCGCTTCGGAGGCTCGCCCTGGTCGGCCCCGTTCTCGCGCTCGGATATCGCGGTCAGGCCCGAGGCCTATGTCGGTGCCGAATGGGCGGTGACGAACAATCTGACGCTCGGACTCGAAGTCGGCGTCGTCGGACAGGCGATCCGCTGAAGCGGCTGCCAATCTGATTCAGGTCGCTTGGGATTTGAATCAAGAACAGCAGGCAAGTCCTTGAGCGAAGGCGTCATTCTCGGGCTTGACCCGAGAATCCCCGGCAAGAGATTCTCGGGTCAAGCCCGAGAATGACGGAGTGGCCTACCCCCCGAACTTGTTGTTCTTGGCGAAGCCTTTCGGTGGCAGGCGGCCGGATTCGCCGCGGTGGCCGAGCCATTCCATCAGCTCGCTCTGCGCTACCGTCCAGGTCCGGCCCGAGGTGTCGCGCCAGGTCAAGCCGTCCGCCAGCTTGAAGACCTTGGCGTCGGAAACGCCGCCATCCTTGTAGCGCTGCAGGCGCACGCCCTTGCCGCGCGCCATCTCGGCCACTTCCGAAATCGGGAAGCAGTTGAGCTTGCGGTTCTCGCCGATGATCGCGACGTGGTCACCCTCCGCCGGCACGGCGAGCAGGGCGGACACCGGCGTCTCGACGTTGAGCACCTGGCGGCCCTTGCGGGTGTTGGCCACGACATCGTCGGTCGAGGCGATGAAGCCGCGCCCATCCGTCGTCACCATCAGGAGCTTCAACCCCGGCCGATACGGGAAGGCCGAGACGATCTCGGCGGTCTCCTCCAGCTCGATCATCAGGCGAATCGGATCGCCGAAGCCGCGCCCGCCAGGAAGCTTGGAAGCCTCCAGCGTGAAGACCTTGCCGTTTGAGGTCAGCACCAGGAGCTTGGCCGTCGTCTCCGTGAAGAACGCCGTCTTCAGCCCGTCATCACCCTTGAAGGTCAGCGTCGACTGATCCTGGACATGGCCCTTCAGCGCCCGGATCCAGCCCTTCTTCGAGATCACCACCGTCACCGGCTCGCGCTCGACCATGGCCTGGGTCAGGTCGACATCGGTCGTGTCGGGCATGTCGGCGAAGGAGGTGCGGCGCTTTCCGATCGCGGTCTCGGGGCCGAAGAGCTTCTTCACCTCGCGGATATCGTGCTGGATGAGCTTCCACTGGACCGGCTCCGATCCCAGCAGCTCCTCGATCTGGCCCTTCTCCTTGGTCAATTCGTCGAGCTCGGTCTTGAGCTGCATCTCCTCCAGCTTGCGCAGCGAACGCAGCCGGGTGTCGAGAATCGCGTTGGCCTGGAGCTCGGAGAGCTCGAAGAAGCGCATCAGCTCGACCTTGGGCTCATCCTCCTCGCGGATGATCTTGATGACGCGATCGAGGTCGAGATAGACGATCAGGAGGCCGCGCAGGATCTCCAGCCGCTTGTCGATCTGGCCGAGCCGGAAGCGCGAGCGGCGCAGCAGCACCTCGCGGCGATGGTCGAGCCAGGCGCGCAGGGTCTCGTTGAGGCCGAGCACGCGCGGCACCAGGCCGCCGGTCAGCACGTTCATGTTCATCGAGATGCGCGCCTCCAGCTCCGAGAGCCGGAAGAGCGATTCCATCATCAGATTGGGATCGACATTGCGGGCGCGCGGCTCGATGACGACGCGGATGTCCTCGGCCGACTCGTCGCGCAGATCCGCGACCAATGGCAGCTTCTTGTCGTTGAGCAGCTCGGCGATCTTCTCGATCAGCCGGCCCTTCTGGACCATGTAGGGGATCTCGGTGACGACGACTTGCCAGGCGCCGCGCTCCAGATCCTCCTTGACCCAGCGCGCCCGGGTGCGGAAGGCGCCGCGCCCGGTGCGATAAGTCTCGGCCATCGAGGCCCGGGTCTCGACGATGATGCCGCCAGTGGGAAAATCAGGCCCCTGCACGAAGGTCATCAACTGCTCGGAGGTCGTGTCCGGGTGCTGGATCAGATAGAGCGCCGCGTCGCAGAGTTCGGCGGCGTTATGCGGCGGGATCGAGGTCGCCATGCCGACCGCGATGCCTTGCGAACCATTGGCGAGCAGGTTCGGGAAGGCGGCGGGGAGGACGATGGGCTCCTCGTCCTCCCCGTTGTAAGTCTCGCGGAAGTCGACCGCGTCCTCCTCGATACCGTCGAGCAGGAGGCGCGCGACCTCGGTCATGCGCGCTTCGGTGTAGCGATAGGCGGCGGCGTTATCGCCGTCGATATTGCCGAAATTGCCCTGCCCATCGACGAGCGGGTAGCGCTGGGCGAAATCCTGGGCGAGGCGCACCAGCGCGTCATAGACCGACTGGTCGCCATGCGGGTGGAACTTACCGATGACGTCGCCGACGATGCGGGCGCATTTCTTGTGGACCTGGCCGGGGTCGAGCCGGAGCAGCCGCATGGCGTGCAGGATGCGGCGATGGACCGGCTTCAGGCCGTCGCGCACATCCGGCAGGGCGCGCTGCGTGATGGTGGAGAGCGCATAGGCGAGATAGCGCTCTTCCAGCGCCGTCTTCAGATCGATGCGCTCGGATTCGTCCTCCGGCGGCGGCTCGACAGGCTTGCCCATGGGAATACCTTACCAACTCTCAGTGCGATCCACTCCACAGCCCTCATCCTGAGAAGCCGCGCAAGCGGCGTCTCGAAGGATGTTCCAGAAGGCGCTGGCTGGAGCATCCTTCGAGACGCACTCCTGCGGAGTGCTCCTCAGGATGAGGGCTGAGGGAAACGGCGCGAATCACTTCGCATGACGATGCCGGCTGCGTATAGCTTTCGCCAAGCGGACAAGCCCGCAAACACGGAAAAATCAGTGGATTTTCGTCGCCAGCTCGACCAGTCGCGCCCGCTCGGCCGGCTCAGTCAGGCCACGCGGCTCGTAGAGATGGCGGCGCAGGAAGAAGCCGGTCAGCGCGAAGCCCGCCGCGATGTCGGCCGCAGTCGGCGCGCGAGCGCCCTGCCCCTCCCAGAGGAAGGCTGGAAGCGCGAGCAGGCGATCGCGATAGGGCTCGGCCGCACGGCTGCTGACCGCCTTGCCGGATTTCGGCGAGACATGGCTGAGATCATCCATCGCCCCCGTCACCGCGCAGCGGGTGAGATCGAGGCCGAAGCCCAGCTCCGACAACATCGCCACCTCGAAACGCACCACCAGCGCCGGCGCCAGGCGTGGTTCGTCGAGATGCTGGATCAGGACGGCAAGCCCCTCATGCAGCGCCGGATGGGGATCGCGCTCCGGCAGCAGGCGCAGCAGCGCCGCGACCGTCGCCAGCCCATAGAGCGCGACCGGCGCCTCGATCAAGCGCGCCGCATGTGATTTCAGCAGTTCGACCTTGTACTCGCCGAGATGTTCGTCAAGCCGCGCCCGCCAGGTCAGCGAGACGGCGTTGCCGGGCTGGAGCGAGGCCTGCACCTTCGACGAGCGGCCGCCGCGCACGAGGCCGAGATGGCGGCCATGCGCGAGCGTCATCACCTCCAGGATCACGGAGCTTTCGCCATGCTGGCGCTGCCCGATGATCGTGCCTTCGTCGGTCCATTCCATCGGCGCAGTTAGAGCAGGATGCGCGAGAGTTTCCAGCATTTCCGTAGGCAGCCCTGGCCATGACTGGAGCCTGCACCTTGCGCCTCGCGCTCGACACCATCGCCGCGACGCATGCCCGGCCAATTGCCCGACGTCGGCACCTCAGGCATTGCGGATGCTCTCACTCTTTGGATGAGAGCCGTCACAAGCCTGAGGACCGGCCATGGATCTCGATCTCGCTTCACGAACCGCTCTCGTCACCGGGGCAAGCTCGGGCATCGGCGCCGGCATCGCCCGCGTGCTCGCCGGGGAAGGCGCCCATGTCACTGTCACGGCGCGGCGTGGCGAGCTTCTGGAAAGACTCATGCAGGAGATCACGGCTGCCGGCGGGCGGCCTCCGGCGATCGTGCTCGGCGACATCACGGATGCCGGCGATGTCGCCCGCATCGCCAGCGAGGCGACGGCAGCACTCGGCCGGATCGACATCCTGGTCAACAGCGCCGGGGGCTCGAGGCCGATCTCGACCGATGCCGCTGATGCCGCCTGGGACGAGGCCTTCGCCCTCAACTTCACTGCCGCGCGCCGCTTGACCGAGGCCGTGCTGCCGGCGATGCGGGCGAGGAAATGGGGCCGGATCGTCAATATCAGCGGCTCGATGGAGCCGCGCAGCCTGAACGCGGCGAGCGCGGCCAAGGCCGCGCTGCATCTCTGGGCGAAGGGGCTGTCCTGCGATGTCGCCGCCGAGGGCGTCACCATCAACACGATCCCGCCCGGCCGGATCAACAGCGAGCAAATCCTCAACAAGCTGCACCCCACGGAGGAAGGCCGCCAGGCCTTCATCGCCCGCAACATCCCGGCCGGCTATTTCGGCGAGCCCGAGGATATCGGGCATCTCGTGGCCTTCCTGGCCTCGCCGCAGGCGCGCTACATCACCGGCGCCGTCATCCCCGTCGATGGCGGCATGCACTTCTTCGCGCATTGAGGCTTGGCCGCCCCCTCAGCGCGCTCCGGCCGCATAGCGCTCCGCCGGGTGGGCGTTTGGAAAGTTCGGGATCATGGCGCGGCGCGCCGCGTCATAGGCATTCCACTGCTCGACATCGGGAAGCGGCGGAATCGTGATCGTCTCGCGCCGATCGAAGCCGATCAGGGCGGCATCGACGAGATCGTCCACATTCATCACGCCCGAGAGCTGGTTGACGTCGCGGCCTGAACGCTCCCAGATTTCCGTGCGCGTCGCAGCCGGCAACACCGCCTGCACATAGATGCCGCGCTGGCCGAGTTCGGCCGTCAGCGCCTGCGACATGGCGATGACGAAGGCTTTCGTCGCACCATAGACGCCAAGCGGCATCTCGGGAGCGAGGCCGACGACCGAGGCGATGTTGATGATGGCGCCGCCGCCACGCGCAAGCATGCCAGGGATCACGGCCGCCGTCAGGCGCGTCACGGCTGTGACGTTAAGGCGGATCAACCCTTCGAACCTGTCAGGGTCGGCCTGCTCGAAACTGCCTTGGCCGGCCGCGCCGGCATTGTTGACCAAAAGGCCGATGGACGCGTCCTCGCGCAACCGCGCCTCGACCGCCCGCAGCTGTTCGGCATCGGTCAGGTCGGCCGGCACGACATCGATCTCGACGCCGGTCTCAGCCCTGAGGCGGGTGGCCAGAGCACTGAGCCGATCCTTGTCGCGCGCCACCAGGACGAGAGCGTGGCCGCGGCGAGCGAGCCGGTCGGCATAGACGGCACCGATGCCGGTCGAGGCGCCGGTGATGAGGGCGGTTGGACGATGGTCGGACATGAGCGTGGCTCCTGGGCCTGGCTGCGAAGACGAGCCTTGATGTGGGTCGCCTCCAATCTCATTTCAATGATGATCATCATCATTATTGAGTTTTGATGATCGCCATCAGCTATGGTGTCAAGCGACGAGGAGGACCGGACATGAAGATCAGCCGCGACAAGCTGGTGGAGAACAGGCGCAGGATTCTCGATGCGGCCGCGCGGCTGTTTCGCGAGCGCGGCTTCGAAGCGGTCACCGTCGCGGAGGTGATGAAGGCCGCCGAGCTGACGCATGGCGCCTTCTACAACCACTTCGAATCCAAGGACGACCTGATCGCCAAGGCCTTCGCGCATGTCCTGCTGCCGGCGCCGGAAAACGACCGCTTCGCGGAGATGGAGTTCGCGGAGTTCGCACGGTCCTATCTGAGCGCGGCACATCGCGATGATCGCGGCAGCGGCTGCATGTTCGGCGCGCTGGGCACCGAGGCCGCGCGCTGCAACGACGAGACGCGCCAGGTCATGACCGAGGCCGTACGAAAGCAGATAGACCGGTTCTCGACGACGGCACCGGGCGAAACCGCGCAGGAGCGGCGCCGAGCCGCCATGGCGCGCTGGTCGGCGATGGTTGGCGCGGTGATCCTGGCGCGGACGGTCGACGACCCCGCGCTTTCAGACGAATTGCTCTCAGCGACGCTGGACGCTGTCGAGGCCTGACGGGCGGTTGCCGGCCGTCATTGCGAGCGCAGCGAAGCAATCCAGGGGGCGTAGAGCGAGACCTCTGGATTGCTTCAAGCTGATCGAAAACGCTCTACCCGACCACGCGCTCGACCCGGCTGATCACCCGCTTCTCGCGCAATTCGCTGATGATGGCGCTGAGATGCTTCAGGTCCCAGACCGTCAGATCGATCGTCACATCGGTGAAGTCCGGGTTCGGGCGCACCATCGAAACCGCGTCGATATTGCCGTCATGCTCGGCGATCGTCGTGGTGATCTGGGCGAGCGAGCCGGGCTCGTTGATCGAGTTCAGCTTGATGCGGGCCGGAAAGCGCTGCGGCGCCTTGTCGTCGAGATCCCAGCGCACATCGAGCCAGCGCTCGGGCTCGTTATCGAAGGCGGCGAGCGCGGTCGACTGGATCGGGTAGATCGTCACCCCCTCGCCCGGCGTCAGGATGCCGACGATGCGGTCTCCCGGCACGGCGCCACCATCGGGCGCGAAACGCACCGGCAGATCGCCGCCGAGCCCGCGGATCGGGATGGCGGTGCTGTCGGCGTCTGGCGCCTCGCCCGGCAGCTTGAATTTGAGGTTATCGCCCTTGCGCAGCTCGAACCAGCCCTTGCCGTTGCCTGTGGTAGCGCCGGCCGATTTCGCCTCGGGCGCGCCGCGCTTTTCGAGCTCGAGATCGGGATAGACCGCCTTGACCACGTCGCCGGAATACATCTCGCCACGCCCGACGGCCGCCAGCACGTCGTCGACCGCGGTGCGGGCAAGCCGCTTCAGCGAGGCTTTCAGCTTGTCGTCGGAGAACGGCCGCTCGGCGCGAGTGAAGGCACGCTCCAGGATCTGGCGGCCAAGCCCGGCATATTGCCGGCGCACGGCCGCGCGCGTGGCGCGGCGGATGGCGGCGCGCGCCTTGCCGGTGACGACGAGCGATTCCCAGGCGGCCGGCGGCGCCTGCCCCTCGGCGCGGGTGATCTCGACCTCGTCGCCGTTCTGCAGCTCGGTCAGGAGCGGGGCGATGCGGCCATTGATCTTGGCGCCGACCGCGCTGTTGCCGACATCGGTATGGACGGCATAGGCGAAATCGATCGGCGTCGCGCCACGCGGCAACGCGATCAGGCGGCCCTTGGGCGTGAAGCAGAAGACCTGATCGTGGAAGAGCTCGAGCTTGGTGTGCTCGAGGAATTCCTCCGGGCTGTCGCCCTCGGCCAGCAGATCGACCGTGCGCCGGAGCCATTGATAGGCCCGGCTCTCATCGGCGAACTGGGTCAGTTCAGTGGTGCGGCCGTCCTTGTAATGCGCATGCGCGGCGATGCCGAACTCGGCGATGCGATCCATCGTGTCGGTGCGGATCTGCAGTTCGACGCGGCTGTGGCCCGGCCCGACCACGGTGGTGTGGATCGAGCGGTAGTCGTTCTGCTTGGGCGTCGAGATGTAGTCCTTGTAGCGGCCGGGCACCATCGGCCAGGTCATGTGGACGATGCCGAGCACGCGGTAGCAATCCTCCGCCGAATCCACGATCACGCGAAAGCCGAAAATGTCGGAGAGCTGCTCGAAGGAGACGGATTTGCGCTCCATCTTCTTCCAGATCGAATAGGGCCGCTTGCGCCGCCCCGAGACCTGCGCCTGGATGCCGCGTGCGGCGAGCTTCTCCTTCAGATCCTTCTCGATGATGCCGATGACCTTGCCCTCGCGCTCGGTCACCTCCTCCAGCCGCTTGGTGACGGTGGCGTGCGCCTCGGGCTTGATGTGGCGGAAAGCCAGCTCCTCGAGCTCCTCGCGCAGCTCCTGCATGCCCATGCGCCCAGCGAGCGGAGCGTAGATCTCGGCGGTTTCCTCGGCGATGCGCAGGCGCTTCTCGGGCGCGACGAAATGCAAGGTGCGCATGTTGTGGAGCCGGTCGGCGAGCTTGACCAGCAGCACGCGGACATCGTCGACGATGGCGAGCAGGAGCTTGCGGAAATTCTCGCCTTGCGCGGCTTTCTTGGAGACGAGGTCGAGCTTCTTGATTTTGGTCAGCCCATCCACCAGCCGGCGGATGTCGGGGCCGAACATGCTCTCGATCTCTTCGAGCGTGGCGGCGGTATCCTCGACCGTGTCGTGCAGGACGGCTGCGACGATGGTCGCATCATCGAGCTTGAGATCGGTCAGGAGGGCCGCAACTTCGAGCGGATGGGCGAAGAACGGGTCGCCCGAGGCGCGTTTCTGCGTGCCATGCGCCCGCATGGCGTAGACATAGGCCCGGTTGAGCAGGTCTTCGTCGGTATTGGGGTTGTAGCTCCTGACCCGGTCAACGAGCTCGTATTGCCGCATCATGCCCATGCGGGCCCTCTATATCTGCTTAGCCAGACGGCCTGCCTGCTTCCCATTCGATCAATCAATATCGGCGCGGGCGGGGAAGGCGGCAAGGCGGATTCCTGTGTGGCGGGCATGAAAAAGCCCGGCAAGGCCGGGCTTTAGCAAACGCAATGAAGATTTTGCGTGACGATCAGTCCTCGTCGTCGGCGCTCTCGGTCGGCGGCACGAGCCCGTCGAGGCCGCGCAGCAGGTCGTCCTCGCTCATGCGGTCGAACTGGACCTCGGAATCAGGCGCCGAGGCGTTCGGCACCGAGTGCGTGAGCAGCGGCACGGTCTCGGCCTCCGGCTCATCGACCTCGACATGCTTCTGGAGCGAGTGGATCAGGTCTTCCTTCAGATCCTCGGGCTTCAGCTTCTCGTCGGCGATCTCGCGCAGCGCGACGACCGGGTTCTTGTCGTTGTCGCGCGGAACCAGGATCGACGATCCCGACTGGATCATCCGGGCGCGGTGGCTGGCGAGCAGCACCAGCTCGAAGCGGTTGTCGACCTTGTCGATGCAGTCTTCAACGGTTACGCGAGCCATGGCGCGGCTCCTTCTGATCTTAGCGATGCAGGGGAAGATGATGTGGCCCGGCCATACAGCCAATGCGGGCCAATTGCAAGATTTTGCTAAAGCAGGATCGATGCGAAAAAGTGGGAACCGGTTTTTCGCATCGATCCTGCTCTCACTTTTAGATGCGAGACGGATTCAGATGTCAGATGGGATCACTGTGTGATTCCATCTGACATCATCCGGCTCTAGCGCCGCCCGTCCGGCTCTCGCCTCAGCCGCCGCGCATCCGCCTGACCATGTCGTCGAGGCTGGGCTCGCGCGCATCGGCGCCGAGCGCATGCCCGCCCGCCATCGCCGGCAATTCGTGCTTGTCGAGCCGGGCGAAGCGCAGCCGCATCGTCGTGGCGACGCCTTCGCCGAAGGCGATCGCTTCGCGGTTGCCGATCGAGGACAGGAAGTTGATCGTGCTCGCCGAAGCGTCCGAGATCGCCGAGCGGATGATCTGCTGGTCGCGCTCGTTCGACAGGCGCATTGCGAAGATCGTCGAGCATTGCGACAGAATTGTCGGATCGAGCTCGCCGGGCCGCTGCGTCACGACGCCGAGATAGCAGCCATATTTGCGGCCTTCCTTGGCGATGCGGGCGATAGCCTGGCGTGTCGGCGCGAAGCCGAGCGCCGGGTCGGACGGCACATAGCGATGCGCCTCCTCGCACAAAACGAGGACTTCATAGGCGCCATGGCTCGCCACCGCGAGGTCGAAGGCCAGACGCGACAGCACCGAGGCGACGGCATTGACGACCTCGGACGGCAGGCCGGCAAGCTGGAAGGCGGTGATCGGCCGCCCGTAATGCGGCACGCGGAAGATCTGGCTGACGATCGGCGCCATGGTCTCGATCATGTTGGCGCGGGCGAACATGAAACGGTAGCGCGGATCCTTGTGGAGCGCCTCGAGGCGCACCCTCAGCGAGCGCAGCGATGCCCGCGACCAGCGCAATTCATGCAGGCCGATCAATTCGTCGATGACCGTGAAGGCATCCTTCATCCGGTAAGGGGTCGGCGCGTCGAGCGTGGTGCCCGTCGCCTCCCCCGGGTCGCGCGGGCCACCCATGTCGAGCGGGCGCTTGAGCAGCGATGTGCCGAGATCACGTGCGATATCCAGCGCCGTGGGCGCGCGGTAGCGTTCGCGCGCCGTGGCGATGACCTCGCGCAGGATGTCGCCTTCCTCATCGAGTTGCGGGCGGCCGCGGAAGACCACGTCGCCGAGCTCTTCCAGCCTGAACATCCAGAACGGCAGATCGAGCCCCTCGCTGTCGATCGTCAGCGCCTTGTCGGGAAAGGCATGGGCGTATTCGTTATGCGGATCGAGGATCAGCACGCGCAGGCGCGGACGGGCGGCCACCGCCTTGCGCAGCAGCAGGGAGACCGCGCTCGACTTGCCGACGCCGGTCGTGCCGAGGACGGCGAAATGGCGCGACAGCATGTCCTCGATGCAAACCGTCGCGGGGATGCTCGAATCCTGCGTTAGATGGCCGATGGACACGCCCGAGCGCGCGCCGAGATCGTGGACCAAAGCGAGATCGCCCGCGCGGATGCGATGGGCGATGGCACCGATCGGCGGATAGCTGCTGATGCCGCTCTGGAAGCGCGGCGCCTCGCCATCGATGTCCGAGACTTCGCCCAAGAGCTCGACCTGCACATGAATGGCGTTGTCGGAGGTCTCATCCCAGACCGTCTTGACCGCCGACATCTCGTAGACGAGCCCGACGGTGCGGGTATGCCCCAGGCTGATCGAGATCATCTTGCCGATCGTCCAGGAATCGGGCCCGACCGCGCTGTCTCCGGAAACCATGCTTGCGATCGTCGCGCGCGAGCCGTCGCAGGACACGACGCGGCCCAATGCGCGATCGGGCGGCTGGTTGGCGTCGCGCCGGTCGACCGCGACATCGGTTCCGAATTGTACGGTCTTTACTGCAAGCTGCACGCCCACGGCTGCCTTTTCGCTGGTCTGATCAAGTTCGGACCGTAATCCCGGCCCTTTACGATTGCCTTTAACGGGCAATGGCGCGCGAGCTGCGCTTGCGGACGCGGTTACCAAATCGCCAACAAGAGCAGCGGCATCGGACTCATCAGCGAAACTGGCCGCGCCGATCACATTCCTTGCCTTGAGCCCCGGGCCCCTCGCGTCTATGCACGCGCGATAAGAGCGAGGGACGGTGATGACGACGAACCGACTGCGGCTGGGCGTGAACATCGATCACGTCGCGACGGTGCGCAATGCCCGCGGCGGCGCCCTGCCCGATCCGGTGCGCGCCGCGCATCTGGCCATCGCCGCCGGAGCCGACGGGATCACCGCGCATCTGCGCGAGGATCGCCGCCATATCCGCGATGCCGACATCGAACGGCTGATGGCCGAGTTGACCAAACCGTTGAATTTCGAGATGGCGGCGACCGACGAGATGGTCGCGCTGGCGGAACGCCTGAAGCCGCATGCAGCCTGTCTCGTGCCGGAGAAACGCGAGGAGCGCACCACCGAGGGCGGGCTCGACGTGGTCGGCCAGCGCGCCGCGCTGACCCCGCAGATCGCTCGCCTCAAGGCGGCGGGCTGCAGCGTCTCGCTCTTCATCGAGGCCGACGAGGCGCCGATCGCGATGGCCGCCGAGCTCGGTGCGCCGGTCGTCGAGCTGCATACCGGCAGCTGGTGCCATGCCGTCCAGGACGGCAAGACGGCCAAGGCGGAAGCCGAGTTCCAGCGCCTCGCCAAGGGGGCGGCCCTTGCCGCGACGCTCGGGCTCGAAGTCCATGCCGGGCATGGGCTCGACTACGAGACGGCCCGCCTTCTTGCCGGCGTGCCGGGCTTCGTCGAATTCAACATCGGCCATTTCCTCATCGGCGAAGCGATCTTCATCGGCTTCGAACAGGCGATCGCGCGGATGCTGCAGGCGATGGACCAGGGTCGCGCCGGGATCTGAGCAAGACGACGCCCCGACAGAAAGCGCCCTGACATCTTTCGGGGCTTGAGAAAGCGAAAACGATGACCGATCGGGACCGGCACAGCCTCACGATCATTCCGCCGAGCCATCCCTTGCGCGGTCGCGTCGCCCCGCCTGGTTCGAAGTCGATCACGAATCGCGCCTTGCTGCTGGCTGCCCTGGCGAAGGGAACCAGCCATCTCACAGGCGCGCTCAAGAGCGACGATACGCGCTACATGGCCGAAGCCTTGCGCGCCATGGGGGTCACGATCGCGGAGCCCGACGAGACCAGCTTCACCGTGACCGGAGACGGCCGCTTGCGGGAGCCTGCCGCGCCGCTCTTCCTCGGCAATGCCGGCACCGCGACGCGTTTTCTGGCAGCGGCCGCGGCCCTGGTCGACGGGCGGGTCGTGATCGACGGCGACGAGCATATGCGCAAGCGGCCGATCAAGCCGCTCCTGACCGCGCTGCGCTCGCTGGGCATCGACGCGACCTCCGAGACCGGCTGTCCGCCTGTCACGATTCGCGGCACGGGCGGTTTCGAGGCTGGTCGCGTCGAGATCGATGGCGGCCTTTCCAGCCAGTATGTCTCCGCGCTCCTGATGATGGCCGCCTGCGGCTCGGGCCCTGTCGATGTCGTGCTCGCCGGCGACGATATCGGCGCACGCGGCTATATCGAGCTGACGCTTGCGGCGATGGAGGCCTTCGACGCGCAGATCGACCGTCCCAACGCCTCCAGCTGGCGGGTCGCGCCGACCGGCTACCGCGCCGTGGATTTCGCGATCGAGCCCGATGCCTCGGCGGCAACCTATCTCTGGGCAGCCGAAGCGCTGACCAATGGTGCGATAGACCTCGGAATGACAGCGGCAGCCTTCACGCAGCCGGATGCCCGGGCTTACGACGTCATTGCCAGCTTCCCTCGCCTTCCCGCGATCATCGACGGATCGCAGATGCAGGATGCCGTGCCCACCCTGGCGGTGCTCGCCGCTTTCAACGAGACGCCGGTGCGCTTCACCGGCATCGGCAATCTTCGCGTCAAGGAATGCGACCGGGTCGCTGCGCTCGCTGCCGGCCTGTCCCGGATCTTGCCCGGCCTCGGCCGTGAAGAAGGCGACGACCTGCTCGTGGCGTCCGATCCGACACTGGCCGGGCGGACCTTGCCGGCCTCGATCGACACTTATGCCGATCACCGCATCGCGATGAGCTTTGCCCTGGCCGGATTGAAGCTGCACGGCATCACCATTCTGGATGCGGGCTGCGTCGCCAAGACCTATCCCGACTATTGGCAGGCTCTCGCTTCGCTCGGCGTCGCCTTCGACGGCTAGACGGATCAATGCGAAAAACCGGTTTCCACTTTTTCGCATCCTGCCCGAGAGCCGGATGATTTCAGCTGGGATCACTTGGTGATCCCAGCTGAAATCTGAATCCGTCTCTCATCTCAGAGTGAGAGCAGGATCGATTGCGAAAAACCGGTTTCCACTTTTTCGCATCCTGCTCTAAATCCGGGGCATGATCCTCGGCATCGGCTCCGACCTCTGCGACATCACCCGCATCGAGAAATCGCTTTCGCGGTTCGGCGAGCGCTTCACCCATCGCGTCTTCACCGAGGGCGAGCGCCTGAAATCGGATCGGCGGGCGACGCGGGCCGCCTCCTATGCGCGCCGCTTCGCCGCGAAGGAAGCCTGCTCCAAGGCGCTTGGAACCGGGATGCGGGCCGGCGTGTTCTGGCGCGACATGGAGGTCATCAATCTTCCCGGCGGACGGCCGACATTGCGCCTGACCGGCGGCGCCGCCGAGCGGCTCCTGGCAATGACGCCGCCCGGCCATGAGGCGGTCATCCATGTCTCGCTGACCGACGACCCGCCAATGGCCCAGGCCTTCGTGGTGATCGAAGCCCGTGCGAAGGCCGCGAACTCCGCCTGAAAGGACGCCGATGCAGCCGTCTTCGCCAATGGAGGCGCCGGGCACTACGGAAGCGGACGCCAGGCGCAATTTTCGCGATCAGGCCGGATATTGCCGGGAACTCGGCTCCCCCTTCATAGCCGAGCTCTGCGATCTGCTGGGCAGCCGCCTCGACCACTCCAGCCGGTTTGGCCGGCGCGTCCTGGGCTGGCCGGGCAATGCGCGAGCCGACGCGCTGGCGCTGCGGGCAGCGGGAGCCTTCAACGCATTGGCGCGGAGCGAGCAGGTTCCGGCACTGCAAGAGGTCTATCCGCCCAGGCATGGCGATCGAGAAGCGCTCTGGCACGCCTTGGCGCGGACGATCGCCAGCCATGACGCCTTCCTGCACGATTATCTCGACAGCGCCCCGCAGACCAACGAAGTCCGGCGCAGCTCCGCCCTGCTCGGCGGCGGGCTGATCATCGCGCGCGAATTCGGCCTGCCGCTGAGCCTGCTCGAGATCGGCGCGAGCGCCGGGCTCAATCTCGGCTTCGAGCACTATCGTTACGAACTGGGAACAACCGCTTACGGCCAAGCGGGCTCCGGTGTCGTGATCCGCAGCGAATGGCGCGGCGGCGCACCCGAGCTTGCGACGCCGCTCGCGGTCGTGGCGCGGCGCGCCTGCGATCTCAACCCGCTCGATGCGGCCTCGGACCGCGACCGGCAGCGGGTGCTGTCCTATATCTGGCCGGACCAGAGTGCGCGGGTGGAGACGACCGAAGCGGCCTTCGATTTCGCCGCCGGGATGCCGTGGCGGGTCGAACGGGCCGATGCAGCAGCCTGGGTCGAGGCGTGCCTCGCGGAGCCCGCCGAGGCGGGCCTGACGCGTGTGCTGATGCACAGCATCATGTGGCAATACATGCCGGAGACGACGAAGGAGCGCATCGCGGGTGCAATGCAGAAGGCTGGCGAAGCCGCCAGCCTGGAACGTCCCCTCGCCTGGCTCCGCATGGAGGCCGATGGCGGCAAGGAGGGCGCCGCCGTGACGCTGACCACCTGGCCTGATGGCACGGAGCGCGAGATAGCCCGGGCCGATTTCCACGGCCGCTGGGTGGCGTGGTCCTGAGGCTCAAAGTATCGGCCCGAAAAGTGGGAACCGGTTTTCGGAGCAAGCCGACGCAAAAACAAAGCCCTGCAGCATCAGTCCGAACGCGATATTCGGTCTGATGCTGTAACGGCGTCAGGACCAGCCGTTCCTCACGTCTCGTCGTTCAGCCAGCGGTAGAGGATACCGCCGAAGGCGCCGCCGAGGACCGGCGCGACCCAGAACAGCCAAAGCTGGGACAGGGCCCATCCGCCGACGAACAAGGCCGGCCCCGTGCTGCGCGCCGGGTTCACCGAGGTGTTGGTTACCGGGATGCTGACCAGATGGATCAGCGTCAGGGCCAGACCGATCGCGAGCGGTGCGAAGCCGGCGGGAGCCTGCTTGCTGGTCGCACCGAAGATCACGAAGAGGAAGACCGCCGTCAGCACGAATTCGGCCACCAGAGCCGCGACCAGACTGTATTTGCCGGGCGAATGGTCGCCATAGCCGTTGGAGGCAAAGCCCTTCGAGACATCAAAGCCCGGCGCGCCGCTGGCAATCACATAGAGAAGTGCCGCCGCCGCGATGCCGCCGACCACCTGGGCCACGACATAGGGCGGGATCTGGCTTGCCGGGAAACGCCCACCCGCCGCGAGCCCAATCGTAACGGCTGGGTTGAAATGGCCGCCGGAGATGTGGCCGACGGCATAGGCCATGGTGACGACCGTGAGGCCGAAGGCCAGCGAGACACCGAGCAGCCCGATCCCGACCTGTGGAAATCCAGCAGCGATGACGGCGCTGCCGCAGCCCGCGAATGTCAGCCAGAAAGTACCGATCGCTTCAGCGACATACTTCTTCGTGTTCATGGCATTTCCCCCAAGAATCAGCCCCGGCATGCTGCATCCTGGAGTTGGTGCGGTCAATCGACGCAGCCATAGCGTTGCCCTGCTTCCAGCGCGGAGATTGAACCTCCCGCACCGTGCTGCGTTGCAGCAAGAACGGGCCGGCGATTTGCGGACTCAACAGGGGTGTGAATGGACCTAGCCGCGACAATGAACCAAGCCGCGACTTGGAGCCAGGCCGCGACTTGGCTCAGCATGCCGCTTGCGCTTCTGCCGCCCTGGCTGATCAGCCTTGGGGCCTTCACCCTTGCGGTGGCGTTTGCCCTGCTGGCGCATAGGACGGCCTTCGCCATCCTGACGCGGCTCGTCAGCGGGATGGACCTGTTCTGGCGCTCGCTCGTCTCGCGCACGCACGGGCCGACACGTTTCGCCGTGATCACGGTCGCGCTCGGCTTCGCCGCGAGCGTCTCCCCGCTAAGCGAGGGTCAAGCGGTCCTGATCCGCCAGATCCTGCTGGTCTGCTTCGTGGCGTTGGTGGGCTGGATCGCCAAGACCGCGCTGCAGGTCTGGACGACGGTCTATCTGCGCCGCTTCAAGCTCGATGCCGACGACAATCTCCTGGCGCGTAAGCATGTGACGCAGACCCGCATCCTCCAGCGTGTCGGCGACTTCGCGATCGTGATCGTGACGCTCTCGGCCGCGCTGATGACCTTCGACGGCGTCAGGCAATACGGGGTCAGCCTGCTCGCCTCGGCGGGTGCGGCCGGCATCGTCATCGGCCTGGCGCTCCAACCTGTCTTGAAGAACATCTTCGCCGGCATCCAGCTCGCCGTGACGCAGCCGATCCGCATCGACGATGCGCTATTGGTCGAGGGCGAATGGGGCAATGTCGAGGAGATCACCTCGACCTATGTCGTCATACGGCTCTGGGACTGGCGTCGGATGATCCTGCCGCTGAGCTATTTCATCGAGAAGCCGTTCCAGAACTGGACGCGCGACAATGCTGCGCTGATCGGCACCGTGATGCTCTATCTCGACTACGAGACGCCGATCGACGTGCTGCGCGCCAAGGTCGAGGAAATAGCCAACGGCTCGACACTGTGGGACCGGCGCGTAGTCAATGTCCAGGTGACGGATTTCCGGCAATCGACGATGGAGGTCCGCATCCTGGTCAGCGCCGGCACCTCGCCGCGCGCCTTCGACCTGCGCTGCGAGGTGCGCGAGAAGCTGATCGCCTTCCTGCAGCGCGAGCATCCCCGCTCATTGCCGCGCCTGCGCGCGGAAGCCAGGTCGATCGAACCACCTGGTCCCGCCAATGCAGTCATTGCGCGGCACGCCGCCGAATAGCCGTTATTGGCCCTCAATGCGCGCTGGCGGACTTGCAGGGCCTTGGTGGCCGCCGTTGTCCGCAGCGCAACATTCCGCTAGACCGCGCATTGCAAGCCGAACCAGGAGCGCCCGCGTGGCCAACGACGCCGACATCAAGAGCAAAGCGGCCCGAGACAAGGGCGCCAAGGAGGAAGGCGGCGTTCTCGAGACGATCAAGGTCGTCGTCCAGGCGCTGCTGATCGCGCTCGTCATCCGCACGCTGCTGTTCCAGCCCTTCAACATTCCGTCCGGCTCGTTGATCCCGACCTTGCTGATCGGCGATTACCTGTTCGTCTCGAAATATACCTATGGCTACTCCAAGCATTCGATTCCGTTCAGCCCGCCGCTGTTCGACGGACGCGTCTGGGCGGCCGAGCCCAAGCGCGGCGACATCGCCGTGTTCAAGCTGCCGAGCGACAATTCCACCGACTACATCAAGCGCGTCATCGGCCTGCCGGGCGACCGCATCCAGATGATCGACGGCATCCTGCACATCAACAATGTGCCGGTGAAGCGCGAGCGCATCGCCGACTATGTCACCACCGATAACTGGGGCCGCAGCACGCCGGTCATCCAGTATCGCGAGACCTTGCCCAACGGGGTCAGCCACGAGATCATCGAGCGCGAGGGCGACACCGGCACCTTCGACAACACCCCCGTCTTCCTGGTGCCGCCGGGGCATTTCTTCATGATGGGCGACAACCGCGACAATTCGCTCGACTCGCGCGACCGCAGCGTCGGCTTCGTGCCTTTCGAGAACTTCGTCGGCCGCGCCGAGATCATCTTCTTCTCGATCGAGGACGGCGCCTCGGCCTGGCGCGTCTGGGAATGGCCCTGGACGGTTCGCTGGAACCGCCTGTTCAGCGCGATCAAGTGAGCAAGCCGGGAGAAGGCGGGCGCAAGACGCCGGACCTGGCGAAGCTGGAGACGGCGCTCGGCCATGTCTTCGCCGATCGCGCTTTGCTGATCACGGCGCTGACCCATATGAGCGCCGACGGGCCGCGCCTGGGCAGCTATCAGCGCCTGGAATTTCTCGGCGACCGCGTCCTGGGACTGAGCGTAGCCGACATGCTGTTTCGGCGTTACCCTCTCGCCGAAGAAGGCGACATGTCGCGCCGGCTGGCCGATCTCGTGCGCAAGGAGACCTGCGCCGAGGTGGCGCTGGCCTGGGATCTGGGCCAGTTCATGCGGCTCGGCGAGGGTGAGATCCTCGGCGGGGCGCGCAAGAACAAGGCGATCCTGGCCGATGCCTGCGAGGCGATCATCGGGGCGGTGTTCATCGATGGCGGCTACGAGGCGGCGCGCGGCCTCGTCGAGCGTGCCTTCGGCGAGCGCCTGCTGAAGCCGGTCCGCCCCTTGCGCGACGCCAAGACGGCGCTGCAGGAATGGGCGCAGGGCCAGGGCTACCCGACGCCGACCTATAGCGAGCGCGGCCGCACGGGACCGGACCACGCCCCGGTCTTCCGTGTCGCCGTACGCATCACCGGCCTGGACGACGCCGAAGCGCAGGGCCCGTCCAAGCGGCTGGCCGAGCAGGCGGCGGCAGAGGCCTTCCTGAGGCGCGACGGCCTCTGGAGCGAAACCATGGAGAGCGACAATGGCTGAGGCGGGACCATCCCCCCAGGAGAAATCCCCCCTGGAGACTCGGCCCACACGCTGCGGGTTTGTGGCGCTGATCGGCGCGCCCAATGCCGGCAAGTCGACGCTGCTCAACCAGCTCGTCGGCGCAAAGGTCTCGATCGTCTCGCGCAAGGTGCAGACGACGCGCACGCAGGTGCGCGGCATCGCGCTGTCGGGCGTGGCGCAGGTGATCTTCGTCGACACGCCCGGCATCTTCGCGCCCAAGCGCCGGCTCGACCGCGCCATGGTGACGAGCGCCTGGGGCGGCGCGACCGATGCCGACCTGATTGGCGTGCTGATCGATGTCGAGCGCTTCGATAATGAGGAGAACACCCGCCTGCTGGAGAAGCTCGCCGAGCTGAAACAGCCGAAATTCCTGATCCTCAACAAGATCGACCTGGTGGCGAAGGAAAAGTTGCTCCAGATCACCACCCAGGTGAACGAGCTCGGCCGGTTCGAGGCCACCTTCATGATCGCGGCGCTGACCGGCTACGGCGTCAAGGACGTCCTGGCCTGGCTGGAAACGCGGCTGCCGCTCGGCCCCTGGCTCTATCCGGAAGATCAGATCTCGGATGCGCCTTTGCGCTTCCTCGCCGCCGAGATCACGCGCGAGAAGATCTTCGAGCGGCTGCATGACGAATTGCCCTATCGCTCCACTGTCGAGACCGAGAGCTGGCAGGAGAGGCCCGACGGCTCAGTGCGTATCGAGCAGACGATCTATGTCGAGCGCGAGGGCCAGCGGAAGATCGTGCTCGGCGAGGGCGGCCAGACCATCAAGGCGATCGGCCAGAAGGCGCGCGTCGAGATTTCCGAAGCCGCCGAGGCCAAGGTCCATCTCTTCCTGTTCGTGAAGGTGCGCGAGAACTGGAGCGACGATCCGGAGCGCTATCGCGAGATGGGGCTGGAGTTTCCGAAGGGCTGAAGGTTCGCACTGTTGCAAGCGCCCTTCCCGCAGAGCCTGGCCTGAACTGAATCGAGCGACATCAAAGGCCTCCGATCGCTCGCCACCATCCGCGCCGTCAGGGCGTCATTCTCGGGCTTGCCCCGAGAATCTCATGACCAGCGCACTCTGGTTTTCGAGATGGTCGGGTCAAGCCCGACCATGACGTGCTTCGGATCCCGGCCCCGGCCCCCGGATGAATCATCCGGCTCCTAGCCTCAGCGCCCGCGGAAGGCCGCCGCCAGCTCCCTGACGAGCGCGTTCCCACGCGGCGACGCGACATTGCTGCGCAATACCACCTCCGAGTCCCCGAGTGCCGGCAGCCCCCATTCCGGCCCGACATCCACGGCGCCGGCCGGTGCGATCCGCGCCGCCAGCGGTGAAACGCCGAGCCCGCCTGTAACTGCCGCCTTTACGGCGGCCATGCCACCGCCGATGAAAGCTTCGCGCCACGCGACGCCGGCACGGTCCAGCGCCAGCGCCGCATGACGCCGCAGGCGGCATTCGACCATCAGCGAGACGACCGGCAGCGGTTCGCCCGGCAACCGGGTCAGCGAGGGTGCCGCAAACCAACCGCAAGCATCGTGGCGCAGAACCTCCCCGGTCCGGCCGGAACCAAGGCGACGCAGCACCACGACATCGAGTTCGCCGCGCTCGAAGGCCTCCTCCAGCACAGCCGAAGCCTCGATGCGCAGGCTGATCAGCCAGCGCGGATCATGCCCGACCAGGCGCGCCAGCAGCGCCGGCGCGTCTGCTCCCACCGCCTGCTCGCTGATGCCGATCGCGATGCGCTCGCGCGCGTCCGAGAAAGCCTCGCGTGCACGCTCATGCGCAGCCATCAGATCGCGTGCGGCGGGCAGGAAGCGCTCGCCCTCCGCGGTCAGCCGCACCAGGCGCGGATGCCGCTGCAGCAGCAGGCGGCCGAGCGTCTCCTCCAGGCGCTTCACCCGGACGCTGACGAGGGATTGCGTGGTGCCGAGCGCCTGCGCCGCACGGGTAAAACTGCGGAACTCGGCAGCACCGAGGAAGGCCGCGACGGCGTCGATATCGAGGGCAGGACTCATATCATGATAAATCCGTATCTTTGATATACACATTGATACGGTTTTCAGATTTGATAAACAAGCCTAGCTTCCTGTCACGGCGCATCCGCGCCGCCTGCACAGGAACCACCGCCATGCCCTTGATTCGCATTTCCATGAGACGCGGCCGCCCGGCCTCCGAGCCCTCCGCCATTGTCGACGGCGTCTACCGTGCCTTGCGCGAGACCTTCGAGGTCCCTGAGAACGACCTCTTCGCCCTGATCCACCAGCATGAGGCCGACGAGTTCATCTATGCCGCGAATTATTTCGGCTTTGCGCGCTCGGATGCGCTGGTGATCATCCAGATCACCGTCAACAACTCGCGGGGAGTCACGCAGAAGAAGGCTCTGTTCGCCAAAATCGCCGAAAACCTGCGCCGCGAGCCGGGACTGCGCCCCGACGACATCTTCATCAACCTCATTGAGACGGCGCGCGAGAACTGGTCGTTCGGAGCCGGTATCGCGCAATATGTGTGAGGATAGCGCGGGCGCGCCTTGCAACCGCGCCCGATCCGACGCAAAGACGCGCGGGGTTTTTTCAGCGAGGCGCGAGCGATGACCGACGACGACGTTCTGGCCGAATTCCGTGATGCCGGCGCGCTGCTCGACGGGCATTTCATCCTGTCCTCGGGCCGGCGCAGCGCGGTCTACCTGCAGAAGATGTTCATCTTCCAGGATCCGGTGCGGACCGAGCGGCTGTGCAAGGCGCTCGCCGCCAAAATCGAAGCCGCTTTCGGGACTGTCGATTACGTCGTCTCGCCGGCGGTGGGCGGCATCGTGCCGGGTTACGAGACAGCGCGCCATCTGAAGGCCAAGGCGATCTTCGTCGAGCGCGAGGACGGCCAGTTCAAGCTGCGGCGCAGCTTCTCCATCCCCAAGGGCGCGCGCGTCGTCATGGTCGAAGACATCGTCACGACCGGGCTCTCCTCGCGCGAATGCCTGGCCTCGATCGCCGGCGAACCCGGCACGATCCTGGGCGCGGCCTGTCTCGTCGACCGCTCGGCCGGCCGCGCCGATCTCGGCGTCCAACTGGTCAGCCTGATGAAGCTCGATGTTCCCGACTACGCGCCCGACGCGCTGCCGCCGGAGCTTGCCGCCATCCCTGCGGTCAAGCCGGGGAGCCGCGGCCTGAGCGCCTGATATTGCGCCTCGCCCGGCTGCGGCGAGACGCCACATGACAGATTATAAATTGCCGGCAAATCAGCCCTTATTCGACATTGTTAGACCGCGATTTATTTTGATTCTGAGCATTCAAAGACATTTCAGGCAGGAGTGATTGCCATGGCAGCCGACCCGCGTATCGCGCTTTTCATCGACGGCGCCAATCTCTACGCGACCTCGAAGCAGCTCGGCTTCGACATGGATTATCGCCGCCTGCTCAAGGAGTTCCAGGGGCGCGGCAACCTGATCCGCGCCTTCTATTTCACCACGCTCGTGGAGAGTGAGGAGTATTCCTCGATCCGCCCGCTGGTCGACTGGCTCGACTACAATGGCTACCGCGTCATCACCAAGGCGGCCAAGGAATTCACCGACGCCACTGGCCGCCGCCGGGTCAAGGGCAATATGGACATCGAGCTGGCGATCGAGATGCTCGAGCTCGCGCCGCATCTCGACCAGATCTACCTCTTCTCGGGCGATGGCGATTTCCGGCCCTTGGTCGAGGCGGTACAGCGCAAGGGCGTGAAGGTCTCAGTGGTCTCCACGATCGCGACCAACCCGCCGATGGTCTCCGACGAACTGCGCCGGCAATGCGACGATTTCCTCGATCTCGCCCAGCTGATGCAGAAGATCGGGCGCGACCCGTCGGAGCGCTCCGCGCGCGGGCCAAGCGCGCCTGGAACACCCGGAAACCCCGGCCTGGAGCGGCGCTACGGCATCCGCCAGGGCGACGAGGCCGTCGAGGGGTGAAGGCTTCTTCCTTCTCCCCTTGGGGGAGAAGGTGGCTGCGAAGCAGACGGATGAGGGAAGGGCTGCGCAAGCGGCCCTTTTCTTGTTTTGGGGTTGAGGCTCTTCCCTCATCCGTCAGCGCTTCGCGCTGCCACCTTCTCCCGCATCAAAGTCGGCTGTTGCCGACTTTGACACTTTGGTTGCCCATCTCGGGCAAGCCCGAGATGGCTGGGAGAAGGTCTTCACCCACCCGCCTTCATGATCCGGGCCTTGTCGCGGTTCCAGTCGCGGTTCTTCTCTGTCTCGCGCTTGTCGTGCAGCTTCTTGCCGCGCCCCAGCCCGAGCTCGACCTTCGCCCGGCCCTTCTCGTTGAAATAGACCTTCAGCGGGATGACCGTGTAGCCGTCGCGCTGGATCGCGCCCATCAGCTTGTTGATCTGGCGGCGATGCAGCAGCAGCTTGCGCGGCCGCTTGACGTTGTGGTTGAAGCGGTTCGCCTCAAGATATTCCGGGATATGGGCGTTGAACAGGAAGAGTTCGGTGCCCATAGGGCCGGCATAGCTCTCGCCGATCGTCGCCCTGCCGCCACGCAGCGATTTGATCTCGGTGCCCTGCAAGGCGATGCCGGCCTCGAGCGTCTCGATGATCTCGTAATTATAGCGCGCCTTGCGATTGTCCGCGGCGAGCTTGTAGCGATCGGGATCGGGCTTGTTCATGGGAACTCCGGCAGTGGGCAGTGGGCAGTAGGCAGTGGGGCTGCGCCCCCTCGACTGCCGACTGCCGACTGCCGATTGCCCTACTTAAGCATTCAGGAGCCCGGCGAAAACCATGGCGTCGCGAATGATCTTGCCCGTCGGCGCCGTCACCGGCAGCAGCGGCAGGCGCAGCTCCTCCTCGATGCGGCCGAGCAGCTTCAAGCCGTGCTTGGCGCCGGCCAGACCCGGCTCCTTGAAGACGGCGTCATGCAGCGGCACGAGCCGGTCCTGGAGCTTCAGCGCACCGGCATAATCGCCCTTGAGCGCCGCCACCATCAGATCGGCGCAGAGCTTGGGCGCGACATTGGCGACGACCGAGATGCAGCCATGGCCGCCGGCCGCCATATAGGCCAGCGCCGTCATGTCCTCGCCCGAGAGCTGGATGAAATCCGCGCCCATGGCATGGCGCTGCTGCGAGACGCGGGCGAGATTGGCCGTCGCATCCTTGACGCCGGCAATATGCTTCAGCTCGTAGAGCCGCGTCATGGTCTCGACCGACATATCGACCACCGAGCGCGGCGGGATGTTGTAGATGATGATCGGAATGCCGACCGCATCGTTCACCGCCTTGAAGTGCTGATACATGCCCTCCTGGGTCGGCTTGTTGTAATAGGGCGTCACCACCAGCACGGCGTCGGCGCCGGCCTTCTCGGCATGGACGGCGAGGTCGATCGCCTCATGCGTGTTGTTGGAGCCCGCGCCCGCGATCACCGGCACGCGGCGCTTCGCTTGCGCGACCACGATCTCGACGACGCGCTTGTGCTCGTCATGGGAGAGCGTCGGGCTCTCGCCGGTGGTGCCAACGGGCACCAGGCCCGAGCTGCCGCTCTCGATTTGCCATTCGACCAGGGCGCGCAGCGCCTCCTCGTCGATCTTGCCGGCTTTGAACGGCGTCACCAGCGCGGGAAGCGAACCGGTGAAGGCAGTGTGCTTGGTCATGAGCGCGGCGTCCTGACGCGGAGGTCCAATCGAAGGGCCGACAGACATAAACCCTCAGCCGCCACAGGCAAAGCCGGCAACCCATCAAAAAGCGTGGTCCTCATGGTTAAGGCTTCATAAACCGCCATCGCCCACCATCGCAGGTCAAGCGCCCCTTCAAGGAGCCTGCGATGGCCTCGCCTCTCGCCTGCCAGCGCTCTGTCCGCAAGAACTCTGCCGGCAAGCGCTCTGTCCGAAGGCGCTCTGTCCGCGAGCACTTGGCCTGGCTGATCATTCCGGCGCTGTTTCCTGTGACAGCAGCGCTGGCCGGCGACGATGGCGAGCAGCGCGCGCAACAGCCGCGCCTGCTTGCTGTCGATGTCGAGACCACGGCGGCGCTGCCGCCCTACCCCGATGCGCAATTGCGGCTAGAGGCCGGCGCCGGCCTGGATGCCGTGAAGGCGGCGGTCGCCGCCTACAGGCGCGGCGCGTTGCCCGAGGGCGACGCGATCGCAGCCGCGATCGACGACCGCACGGCGAGGGCCCTGCTCGAATGGGTCGCGATCCGCTCAGGCGCCAACGCGATCCCGTTCGCGCGGCTCAACGCCTTTCTCCAGGCCTACCCCAACTATCCCGCCACGACGCAGTTCCGTCGCCGCGCCGAGGAGGCGCTGATCGCGGAAAAAAAGGACGCGGCCACGATCCGCGCCTTCTTCTACGCGCAGCGGCCGGTCGGCCCGGCCGGGCGCGTGGCGCTGGCGCTGGCGCTCAAGGCGGAAGGGCAGAGCGACGACGCGACCGCGCTGATCCGCCAGCTCTGGCGGCAGGACCATCTCGGCCAGCCACTGGAGACCGTGGTGCTCGCCGAATTCGGCGACATCCTCAGCCGGGATGATCACAGGCTGCGCACGGAGCGCTATCTCTTCCGCGAGAACGCCATGGCGGCGCTGCGCAACGCCGCCCGCGTGTCGGCTGATTACGTCACGCTTGCCCGCGTCAGGCTCGCCAGCGCCCGGGAAAGACGCCCGCTCCCGGCGTCCCAGATCGCCTCCGTGCCGGCCTCGCTGAAGGGCGATATCTCCTTTGCCTTCCTGCAGGCGCAGCAGGCAAGGCGAGCCGACAAGCCGGTCGAGGCTGCCAAGGCACTAGGCAAGGTTCCGCGCGACCCCAACCTGCTCGGCGATGGTGACGAATGGTGGACGGAGCGCCGCTTGATCGCGCGCCAGCTGCTCGACGCCGGCGACGCCGCAAAGGCTTACGAGGTCGTAGCCGGACATGGCGCGGAAAGTACCGTCGCGCGCATCGACGCTGAATGGCATGCCGGCTTCATCGCCCTGCGCTTCCGCATGGATGCCGCGACCGCGCTGAAGCATTTCATCGAGGCCGGCAAGCTGGCGGAGACGCCGATTTCGGTGTCGCGCGCCGCCTATTGGGAGGGCCGCGCCGCCGAGGCGCTGGGCAAGGAGGATGTATCGCGCACCGCCTATGAGCGCGCCGCCGAACACCCCGTCGCCTATTATGGTCAGCTCGCCCGCGCCCGGCTCGGCCTGCCCGATCTGCCGCTGCGGCGCTCGGCCTCCGTGGCGCTCGGCCCCCTGCCCGGGCATCAGGGCGTACAATTGCTCTATCGGATCGGAGCGCGCGACCTTGCCACGATCATGCTCGGCGACCTCGCGCAACGGCTCTATACCACGCCGGCGCTGGAGGCCGTGGCGGCGATCGCCAAGCGCGAGGGCGATGCGAAATCGCTGCTCGCGATCGGCAAACAGGCCCTGCAGCGCGGCTTTCCGCTCGACAGCGCCGCATTTCCGACCTTCGGCGTGCCGGATTTTCCGGTGTTGGGCGATCCGATGGAGCGCGCCATCGTCCACGCCATCGCCCGCCAGGAGAGCGCCTTCGACCCCACCGCGGAATCGCATGCCGGCGCGCGCGGATTGATGCAGATGATGCCCGCGACCGCGCGCGAAACGGCAAGGCGCGCCAACCTGCCCTTCGACTGGCCGCGCTTGGGCCGCGACGCGCTCTATTCGGCCCAGATGGGCGCGGCCCATCTCAACGACCTGCTGAGGGACTGGCGCGGCTCCTACATCCTGACCTTCGCGGCCTATAATGCTGGTTCGGGCAATGTGAAGAAGTGGATCGCCGCCTATGGCGATCCGCGCGACCCGCAGGTCGACGCCGTCGACTGGGTCGAGCGCATCCCGTTCCAGGAGACGCGCAACTATGTGCAGCGGGTGATGGAGAACCTGCAGGTCTACCGCCAGCGGCTCGACCAGCGCACCGCCTATCTGATCGATTACGACCTGAAGCGAGGTGGCAAGCGGGCCGACTAGAACAATTTCCGATCCGATCGGATCGTTCAATTGCTCTAGCTCTTTGTTTTAACGCGTTTTCTTCACGCGAACCGGCAGCCACTTCGCTCGAAAACGCTCTAGCAGCGTCGCTCCTATGCCCGCTTGCGCGCGATGCAGGCGCCCCAGAACAGGCTGGAGAAGAACCAGTTCGGCGCGTCGAATCCCGCCTCGCCGAGCAGGCCAGCGACTTCGGCCTCCGAGCGCGGCGGGTCGGCGCCCTGGAGGATCTTGCCGAGCTTCGCCTGAACCTCTTCGGGGGCTGCGCCAAACATGCGCCAGCGCTCGCCCCAGGCCGCGAGCAGAAGCGGCTCGCTCGCATAGGCGTAGCGGTTGCCTGCAAGAATCAAGGGCGCACCCGGCTTCAATCGCGCGGCGATAGCGTTGAGGATATCGCGCTTGGCGGCATCGCCCGGTAGATGGTGCAGCACGCCGATCAGCGTGACGGCGTCGAAGCGCAGCTCCAAAGGCAGATCCGCGACATAGCCGAGGCGCATCTCGGTCCGCCCCAGAAGATCGTGCTCGCGCAGCCGCGCAAGCGCCAGGTCCAGCATGGGCTGCGACGGATCGACGGCGGTGAAGCGCCAGTCCGGCTCCAGCGCGCCGGCGCAGACGATCTCCTGCGCCCCGCCGCCCGCGCCCACGACCAGCACTTGCGCCGGCCTGCCCGCTCCAAGCGTCGCCGCGAGCATGCAGGCGGAGAGCTCATGGCAGGCATCATAGCCGGCCAGGCCGATACGGCTCTGGACCTGATACTCGGCGGCCCGGCTGGGGTCGAATTTCTGCGTCGATTCGGGCGGTGGCGTCGTCATCGTTTCGTCCGGCGGGTTGGAGCGGCACTCGGCATCGCGCGCTTGCCGAACCGGCGCAAGGCCGGGCGGCGCATGTCTCCCGAGCGTGTGAATTCTTCCCAGCGTTTGAACGCGAGGGAATCCATGATTAGCTGCGCCACGATCTGGCCCGCCAAGAGAGCGTATGACCACTCAAGCCGACTTCTCCTCCCTCTTCATCAGCGCCCGCGACGGGCTCAAGCTGCATGCGCGCGATTATGGCCCCCTCGCCTCACGGGCTTTGCCGGTGGTCTGCCTGCCCGGCTTTGCCCGCACCGCCGCCGACTCCCATGAGCTCGCTCTGGCCCTATCGCAGGATGCGGACAAACCCCGGCGCGTACTGGCGCTCGATTATCGCGGGCGTGGCCTGTCGGCTTACGACAAGGACTGGAAGAACTACGATATCCGGGTCGAGCTCGACGATCTGATGCAGGTCCTGACGGCGGCCGGTATCGAGAACGCCGTCTTCGTCGGCACCTCGCGCGGCGGGCTCCTGACCATGGCGCTGGCAGCGGCGCGGCCGGCTCTGATCAAAGGCGCGGTGCTCAACGATGTCGGCCCGGTGATCGATGCGCGCGGCCTGCTCAGGATCCGGGGCTATGTCGGAAAGCTGCCGCTGCCGCGCAGCTTCAGCGAGGGAGCGGAGATCCTCAAGCGCCTCTCGGACCAGCAGTTTCCGCGCTTCGGCGAGGCGGAATGGGAGATGATGGCGCGCCGCACCTGGACCGAGCGCGACGGCCGGCTCGTGCCCGACTACGACCCCAATCTGATGAAGGTTCTGGAGGAGCTCGACCTGGAAGCGCCGCTGCCGGTGCTGTGGAACTATTTCGCCGGGCTGAACGGCGTGCCGCTGCTGGCGATCCGCGGCGAAAATTCGGATCTTCTGGCCGAGAAGACCCTGAAGGAGATGGGCGAGCGCCATCCCGACTGCGAGATCTTCGTCGCGCCGGGACAGGGCCATGCCCCGCTGCTCGGCCCCAAGGACATGGTTCGGCGGATCGGGAAACTGATCAACCGGGCCGAGCGGCTGGCGGCTTGAGGGACTGTTTGAAATGAGCCCGATGATTTCAATGGCTCTGTGTTGATCACCCAAGCGCCGTCATTCCGGGCGCAGCAAAGCGGAGACCCGGAATCCATCGTAGAGTTCCGGAGCCCTCCGATGGATTCCGGATCTGCGCCGCTGCGCGGCTTGTCCGGAATGACGGCGCGGGTGATAGCGAGCGGTCAGACGTCCTTGATATCTCTCGATGGATCTCAGAGAGACCTCTGAGCGCGTCAGCTTCCGGGCGTCGGCCGCCCGGCCTTCACCGCCCGCGAATGCGCGGTCTCGCCGCCATGGCTGAGGATATCGGCATCCTCGCGCCAATTCTCCGCGAGCCCCTTGCCAGGCACACTGGCGAAGGCCGAGACATAGCGCATCTCCGGCTCGCGCAGCGCCGCGATCTGGTCGAAATGCCAGATTCCGAGACGGTTGAGATCAGCCGCAATAGTGGGGCCGATGCCCTTGATCAGTGTCAGATCGTCGGCCTTGCCGTCGCGGGCTTGCGTCAGGAGGTTCTTCGGCCGCTCGCCTTCGAAGCTGCCCTCGGATAGCGGCGCGACATTGCCCTGACCATGCGAGCCGTCGTCACGGGAGGATGAGACCTCGCCCGCCCGGACGCGCTTGGCGAACGCGGTCTCGGCGCCCCGAGCCAGCGCCTTGGCCTGCCCGACCCAATCCTCGCGCTCGATCCGGCCGGGAAAGGCGAGATAGCCGCCGACCCATTCGACGTTTTGCGCGCTCCAGGCGGCGATCTGGTCGAAATGCCAGATGCCGAGACCATGCAACCGGCCTTCGTTCTGCCGGCCTATGCCCTTGATCAGTTTGAGGTCGTCGGGGGTCTCGGAGCGCGCGGCGGCCAGCCCGGCCGGCCGCTCTCCGGGAATGGCGTCCTCACCCTCGACTTTCGGCACGTCCTTATTGGCCTCGCGGATCGATTTGATGCCCTTCAGGACCGTCTTGCCGTCATCAACCTTGCCGTCATCGGTCTTGCCGTCATCGACGACCGGTTTCGCAGGCAGGATAAGCGTCGCATCGTTCGGCATCGATACGGGCGCGACATTCGCGCCTCCGAGCTTGGGCATCTCGCCAGAATCGCGCGGGGCAGCCTCCTCGGTAGCCCGCGGCTCCCACGCCGAGCGCAGGAGGCTGGCGAGCAGGCAGCCGGCGACATAGACCGCGATGAAGAGCAGCGCGCTCTCAAGCCAGAGCGCCAGAACGCCGTTCAGCGTCTGCGACCAGGTCAAGGCGGCGACCGCGAGCCAGACACCCAGGAGATAGCTCAGCTTGCCGCTCCAGAGCCTGCCGCCGTCATGGCTGATCCAGCCCATGACGAGGCCGAGCGCGAAAGCCGCGAGCAGGAACCAGGCGAATTGCGTGGCGAGATACAGCATAGCCCCTGACAGCCTCTATTTCGCGACCGTGAACTGAACGCGCCGGTTCATCACCCGCGCATCGGGGGCGCCGTGAGGCACCAGCGGTCTTTCCGTGCCGAAGCCGGCAACGCTCAGTTGAGCCGGGTCTATGCCGCGCCGGACGAGCTCGTCGCGCACGCGCAAGGCCCGGCGCTCGGACAGGTCGAGATTGTTGAAGCCGCGCCCCTCGCCGTCGCGATTGGCGTGCCCCTCGATGGTGATGCGCGAGGCCGGGCACTGTTTCAGGATCGCGAAGGCCTCGCTGACGACCCGTTCGGTCGTGGGGTCAAGCGGGACCACGGCGGTGCCCTGGCCGAACAGCACGGTGTTGCGCTTGGTCAAGGCGTCCAGGTCGTTCTGGCAGGTGTTGGGCGGGTCGATGACGCAGCCCGTCTGGCGCAAGCCGACGGAGGCGGAAACCTTGAGAGGCCCCGGCGCGGTGGCCGCGCTGGTCTCGACCTCGCTCTTGATCAGGTCGCGGCAGGTCAGACCCTGGATGACGGCGCCCTCCTCGCTGAGGCTGGCCGAACCGAGATCGAGCCGCAGCAGGTTGACCAACGCGGCATGCGCCGCAGCCGTGAAGCCCGCGGGCGCACCCGGCAGGAGCGTGGTCGAATCGCTGACCTTGCCGCGCAGCGACGATGCCTCGACCAGCGCCAGCAGATCCTCGCGGGAGCGCGCATCAGGCAGATATCCCGTCAGCGAGACGCCGGATTTGTCGACCGTGAGCCGCAGCCCATAGGGCCGGACCGCGAAGGCGCCAGCAGCGGTCCCGGCCTTGAGGCTGAGGCCGGCAGGCATCGGTTGCCGGGCCAGCGCCGCCTCCAGGGCGCGCAAGCCCGCCTCATCCGCGACCTCGCCAGACAAAGCGAGCTCCGAACGGTCGAGCGAGACCGTGCCGCGCGTCATATTGCGCAGAAGCGCGAAGGCGAAGCCCGTCGCGGCAGCGTAGTCCGGCGTCGCCACGAGGTTGGGTTCCACTGTCGTGCGATCATCGAGCGGGCCGGCATTTGCCAGACCGGAAGCTGCGTGCAAGGCGGCGCGGGTGGCCTCATCGCGCACCAGGCCGGTGACGACCAAGCCTTGCTCGCTCTTCTCAGCCTGCCAGCGCAGTATAACGGGAGCCGGAGCCGGCACGGCAGGCACAGCGGTCGCAGGTTGAGCCGATCCTTGTGCCCTCCCTGGTACCGCCCCTGAGGTTGCGTCGGCGGCCGAGCCTGTCGACGGGCTTGCCGGCGGCGCGCTTGTCGCCCCGGGCGTCAGTGTGGGCGCGGCCGGAACGGGAAGCCCCGGGACCGGAACTGGCTCAGGCGGTGGTGCGGGTGGGCATGCGATCGTCGCCTTGGCGACGGAATCCGGTCCATCAAGCTGGGCGACGAGCAGCCGCAAGGCCTGGCAGGCTTCGAAACTGTCGGGGCCTGCACCTGTCAATTCATAAGCGTCTCCAATGAGTTCTGCCTTGCCGTTGCGCAGCCGGGCGAGATCGCCGATCGCGCGTGTCGCCTTGGCTGGAAAGGCAGCGGGCGCGCCGAGCGCCGGCTTGGTCAGATCGTTGAGCGGCGTCGGCTCAGGAAAACTGCGGCGCAGCAGCGCCTGGAGCTGACGCCGGACATCCTCGGATGGATAAGAACCGGTGACCGCCACGGAACCATCGGCCGCGCGTTCCGCGCTCCAGCGATAGGGTGCGACCACCGGCGGCTCGAGTGCACAATCGACGGGCTGGAAGCCGCCCTTCGCCAGATTGGGCAAAGCGTTCTTCAGGGCCAGGAAGGCGTCCGGCGTATCGGCGCTGCCCTCGATGCAGAAGCGGCCATCATCCAGCGCGACCTTGCCTGAAGACAGCTTCGGCAATTCCGCGAGCACGGTCCTGGTCATCTCGGCAAAGCCCATTGGGGCGCCGAAGGCGAGGCTCTGGCGATCCTCGATCCGCATACCGGGCAGAGCAGCACCAGCTGCTGCGACATTGGCCGTGGCCGTGGCTTCATCGGGCACGGAGCCGCTGAGCGTGACCACGCCGGCTTGGCGCGTCGCCGACCAGCTATAGGGTCGTTGCGCCACAGCCTGCGACAAGCCGCCGAGCGCTCGGCGCACGCCGAATTCCGAACGCAGCTGCGCCATGGCCTTGGCCGCGCCATCAGCAGAGAGCGCCTCGCCGCCGATCGAGACGTCGCGGCCGACGACTTGCGCCACGATCGGCCGCGCGCCGGGCGCCTGCCCCGCCGCCGAACTTGCGGCCAGCATCGCGCGGTTGCCGACATCGTGCTGAATGGCATCGTCGAGAGCGAGGTTGCCCATGCCCCAGAGCAAGGCGAGCGGCGCCAAACCCCAAAGCCAACGCAGCGGTTGCCCCATCCTCGAAATCCCCGCAGCCAGCCCGGACCTGCACGCTTTGGTTGCGCACGGTCACCCTGCCCTCAAGTCAGGCCGGATCATGGGGTTCTGTCAAGCTTCTTGCCTTAACCCACGCTGAACAAACAAAAAAAAGCCCCGGGTTTCCCCGGGGCTTCTCGATCCAATCGGAAAACCGATCAGAAATCGCGCTGGATGCGAACACGACCCTGGAAGGTGTCGTCGGCCTTGATCGTGCGGCCCGTGAACGCCTGGTCGGCGGTGTAGGCTGCGACGCGCTTGGCAGCTTCGACGCGGGCGTAGAGGACTTCCACACCGATGTCGAGGCCGGCGACCGGCGACCAGATCAGGTTGGTGCCGACGCGGATTTCGCGCGGGTCGAGGGTCGAAACAGCCGCGCTGTAGTCCAGCTTGGAGTACGAACCATAGACACCCTGACGGATCGTGGGGGTCCAGTAGTGCAGCAGACCCGCGGTCAGGGCGTAGCCCTTGGTCAGGTGAGCCTTGCCGATCGCGTCGAGAGCAACGTCGGAGTTGGTGATCGAGATGCGGCCAGCGCGGCTCGTCGAGCCCCAGGTCGAACCCTGACCCTGACCGCCGTAACCGAGGTAGGAGAGACCACCCTCAGCGTAAGCAGCCTGCAACCAGAGATAGTCGCCAGCGGCGAGCATCGGCAGGTTGATCTTGACGCCGCCCTGAACGGCGAAGCCGTACTGGTCGTCGTTCGACAGGTTGGTGCCGGAGCCGAAGCCGGTGGTGCCGATCGGGCCAGTCGTGTTGCGCTGAAGAAGCGCACCCGACAGCTGAGCGGAGCCCCAGCCCTGGGTGATGTTGATGTTACCAACAACGTCCGGGATGGTCTGGCCGCCGAGGGTCGCGCTGGAGACACCGGCAATGTTGGTGGTGATGCCGTTGCTGACTTCACGCTCCGAACGATCTTCCAACGACACCGTCGCCGAAATGCCCGAACCGAAGGTCGCGGTGTAGGCGATCAGGTTGGAGGCAAGGTCCGAACCGCGGATGACGCCGTAGTTCAGGTCGTCAGCGTAGAAGTCGAAGAACGACTGAGCGCGACCAGCGGTGATCGGGCCGAACTGGATGAAGGCCTTGTCGAGGTTGTAGGTGAACTGGCCGTTGTTGGCGTTGCTGCCCGCAGCCGCGCCCGCTGCTGACGCAAGCGTGTTGAACGTGCCGGCAGCGCCGCCACGAGTAGCGCCGGCATAAGCGCCGTTGCCGTTGAAGGACTGGCCGTAGACGCCGTTCGAGTTGGTCATCTCGAAGCGAACGAAGGTGCGCAGCGTGCCATAGGCAGTCGCGGTGCGGGCGTCGATGTTGATACGACCGCGAGCGCGGAAGCCGTAGCCGTCCTGCGAACGAGCGAAGCGCTCCATGGTGCCGTATTCAGCGCGAACACGACCACCGACGCGCAGGCAGGTTTCCGTGCCCGGGATGTAGAAGAAGCCCGCGCCGTAGGTGGAGCAGACACGAACGTATTCGACCGGAGCGGCCTTCCGCGAGGGAAGATCGGCGGCCTGAGCCCCGGCAACCGCGGCGATACCGGCGGCAGAACCGAGGAGGAGGCTCTTAACGAGCTTCATTGGTAACCTCCAAAATGAGTTTCGAGACCCTCGGGTTTCGGTTCGCTTTCTCGGCAGCAGGCCCCAGGAGACCAAACCGCCAGCTTACCTATTCCCGGCCTTTCGCCCGCGTCCCTGAACCATTCAGAGGCGAAGACGAAAAACAGCGACCGGGAATGTCCCGACGCAGGTTCACCATACGAATGCCGGATTGCCGATCAACCTTGATCACGCCGCCGAGAGGTCCGGGGGGGTGCTTTGGAACCCGGTGTTGCAGGAGCGCCACGCTTTGAGGGCCGAAATTTACCAACCCTTAACCGTGACCGCCCGGATCGGCCTTTCAGCGGGTCTGCACGGGTAGAATCGCATTCCGGGTAGGCGCGAGGCCATTCGATGAGGGCTGGCGGTGATTCCCGGTCGTGAGGGCACGACGCTTCTTCCCTTCTCCCGGATGGGAGAAGGTGGCGCGGAGCGCCGGATGAGGGTGTGCCCTCTCAATAGGAGGTGCTGCGGCTCCGTCGAACCTCAATAATCAGCGGCACACCCTCATCCCTGCCCTTCTCCCATCCGGGAGAAGGGTTCCCCGCGCCTTCGCCGCTGCCGCGACGCCTCTCCCCTTCTCCCGGATGGATTTCTCTGCGAAAGGGCCCTGGCGTTGAGGTTTGATTGCTGATTCACTTCGCTCGGGTGCGGCGGGGTGATCGGCATGTCGGATCAGATGTCTTTGGCTGAGGCGTTTTTGGACCCACGCCTGGGTGCGAACGCGAAGCTTGCGAAGATCGATGGGCTGATCGCGTGGGATCGGCTGGCGCCCTTGGCCGGCAAGCTGCGCCAGGCTGAGACGGGCAGGCCGCCTTACGCGCCGCTTGCGATGCTCAAGGCGCTCTATCTGCAGGCGCTTTACGATTTGTCGGATCCCGGCCTGGAGGAGGCGCTGCTGGACCGGCTGTCGTTTCGACGTTTCTGCGGGTTTGCGCTCGATGGCGGCACGCCCGACGAGACGACCTTGTGCCGCTTTCGGCTGGCGGCAGCGCAGGCGGGCGTGCTCGAGGCCTGCTTTGCCGAGATCGGCGCGCAGCTCTCGGCCAAGGGTCTGATCCTGAAGAAGGGCACATTGCTCGACGCCACAATCGTTCAGGCGACGCATGCTGCCCCGTCACGCGAAGCCGGGCTGGGCAAGGGCCACCCCCGTGAACCCGGCGCCGACTGGGGCAAGAAGAACGGCAAGGCCCATTTCGGCTACAAGCTGCATGTCGGCGTCGACGAGGGCTCGGGCCTGATCCGCACGGCGCTCGTGACCTCGGCGCGGATACAGGACGTCGAGATGGCCCCAGGGCTCGTCAGCGGCGACGAGGCCGCCGTCTATGCCGATCGCGGCTATGAGAGCAAGGCCCAGCGCGCCGCCCTGAAGGCCTTGGGCATCAAGGACCGGATCATGCATCGCCGGCACAAGCACATCGCTGTCCTGCCGCGCTGGCTGCAGCGCCGCAACGCCCTGATCGCGCGCCGCCGCGCTCCCGTCGAAGCTGTCTTCAGCGCCATGAAGCGCCTCTATGGCAAAGCCCGGACGCGATGCCACTCGTTCGTCGCCAACACCGCAGACCTGATTGCCTTCGCAACCGTCTACAATCTCCGGCGCGCCACCATCATCGCAGGCGGCTGAACCAGGTCGACTGCGAGCTCTCCAAGCCAACCGCTGAAGACCGCCCGTCACAGGCGAACAATCCGCCGTCAAAATATCAGTCCTCAGCCGCGTTTCGCAGAGGAATCCTCGGGGGAGAAGGTGGCGCGGAGCGCCGGATGAGGGTGTGCCGCTGGTTATTGAGGCGCGACCGCGCCGCTGCACCTTTTGGTTTGGCCGCCAGCCCGCATCAGAGAGAAGAGTAGAACTCTCCGGTCAGCCCACAGCCTTACGGATGGCCGCCAGGACTGCGTCGCGATCATCGCGAACCTGCACATTGCTGAAACGCAGCAGGGTGAAGCCGTGGCGCTCAATCTCCTGCGTGCGGGTGATATCGTAATCGCGTTCCCAATCATGCTGCCGGCCATCGATCTCGACGATCAGTCTGCGCTCCACGCAGAGGAAATCGACGGTGTAGCCGAGCAGCGGCACCTGCCGGCGGGAACTTAAGACCATCGAGGCGGCGGTTGCGCAGGAGACCCCAGACGATGTCCTCAGGCTCGGTCGCTTGCGCGCGCAGGCGTCTGGCGAAGCGGCGTTGCTCGGTCGTCATAGCGGCGGATGATGGACCGCCAGCGCTCGAACAATCAGCGGCACACCCTCATCCCTGCCCTTCTCCCATCCGGGAGAAGGGTTCCCCGCGCCCTCTCAGTCTCAAGCAGAGGCCCGGTCCCCTGTGACCCCGCGCCTCAATATTCCCATTCCGCCCCAACGCCGACCGAGGCAGAGCCGTCCGCCCCCGTCTCGGCCTGGACCTTCAGGCGGCGGGTGACGTCGATTCCGATCGAGACGCCGCTATCCTCGGGCTTGGCGCCGGCCTTCACGCCGATCGAGACATTGTTGCCGATATAGCGGGAGGCGCCGACCGTCGGGCCGCCCGCCCCGACCTGGATGTCGAGATTGTCGACGCCGAGCGATTTACGCAGCCGTTCGAAGGAATCGTCGCCCCCGCCTCCCGCGAACTGGGCGGCCGTCTGCGCGAGCTGCAGCGCCTGGAAAGCCGAGAGTGAGCCCGAGGCGCGGGCGAACAAGATGCGCGACAAAACCTCGTCCTGTGGCAGTTCAGGCTGCGAGGTGAAGGCGAAGGCCGGCTGGTCGGCCGGCCCCGTGATCAGGATCTTGGCCGTGACGTCCGATGCGCGCGTCTCGGCGACGAAATCGAGCTCAGGAATTGGGCCGCCGGTGAAGCTCAAGCGGCCACGGCTGAAATCGAGGCGCTGGCTCAGCACGCTGAGGCGGCCGCGCCTGAGATCGAAGCCGCCATCGAGCGCAGGGGCAACCAACGTGCCGCCGACGCGCATCTCTCCGCCGAGTTCGGCGTCGATGCCGCGCCCCCGGATGAAGACGCGATTCGGCGCGGAAACCACCAGCGCCAGCGCAGCGTCAAAAGCGGGCGCCGGCCGGCCCCTGCCCTTCCCTGCGGGCCTTGCCTTGCGGGCAGCAGCGAGGCGCGCGGCCGCCGTGCCCGTCGCCTTGATGTGCTTGATGCCATCCACCGGCCGCAGCGAGGCCGGCAAGCGATCCGGCACCGCGACATCGAGCGAGACGACATCGACGCGCCCACCGATGCGCGGGCGCTGCGCCAGCGGCCCGGCGATATCGAGCCCGAGATCGGCGACTGCCGTGACGATGCCGTTGGCGACGAGCTGGGCGCGCTTGCCCTGGATGCGGAGCTGGCCCGGAAAACCCGCCGCCGGATCGAGCCTGACCTGCCCGCTCGCCGAGAGCGTGCCGCCATTGGCTGTGCCGGCAACGGCGCGCTCGATCGTCAGGTTCTCGCCATTGGCCGCGATGCGCGCCTCGATCCCGGTCAAGCGCAGGCCCTGCAGGGCGTCGGTGAAGCTGCCCTTGGCGAGCGTCGCCGCGCCGCTGAGACGCGGGGCGGCCGTCGTTCCCACTGCCCGCATATCGAGCGCGACCGCTCCCGTCAGGCTCTGGCCTTGAGCCGCGATCATCGGATTGGCGAGCGCGGCGTCGACCGTGCCCTGCGCCGCAAGATCGAGCGCGCCAGCGCCGCCAAGCGGCGCGGAGCCCCGCAGGCTCAGATTGGCGAGCTTTCCGGCGTTGAGCGTCGCATTGACGCTGGTGCGGCCGCCATCGAGCTGACCATTGCCGTCGATCGCGATCGGCGGCAGGCCGGCGCTGCGGGTTTCCGGCGTCGCCAATCCCGCGATACGCAGTTGCCAAGGGCCGGCCAGCGCACCCGGGCGACCCTTGACCTGCGCCTGCGCATTGAGCGTTCCCGCCAAATCCAGATTCGGAGCGGCGATGCGCGCGGCCGAGAGCGGCACGTCGCGAGCGGTGAGGCGCAGATCGAGCGTCTCGCCGGCGCGGCCGTCGAGCGTCAAGCGGCCGCGATCGATCGCCAGCTCCAGACCGGCAATCTCGACGCCCCCGGTTGGGAAGCTGAGTGTGGCCGGCTGATTGAGCGCGATGCGCCGCCCGTCGCGACGCGCCTCGAAGGAGGCCAGTTCCAATCGCAGCGGCTCGACTGGGACGAGCCGGCCCACCCCGTTCATGGCAAAGCCGCGTGCAGCCGCGCTCAGGGTGAAGGCGCTGGCCTCGGGCGCGCCCTTCGAATCGAAGCGGATCGAGCTCACCGGCTCACCGGCCAGGACCGCCTTGTCGATCGCAAGCGCGGCATCGAGCTGCGGTTTGCCGAACACGTCGCGGGCGGCAGCCGTCGCAACGAGCTTGTCGATCGCGAACGAAGGGCCGGCGAGTTTGGCAGCCCGCGCGGTCAGGTCGAGATTCTGCCGCCCCTCGACCACCGCCAGCGCGATATCGGCGTCGAGCTGGCCGCCGAGCTTGGTCAGGGCCAGCGCCGAGAGATCGTCGAGATTGCGCGCGGCGAGCGTCAACCGGCCAGCAGTGCGGCTGGCGGGATCGAGCGTCAACGCGCCGTTCAGCCTGACCGAGCCGATGCCGAGATCGAGACTCGAGAGGTTCCAGCCATCGCCGGGCATACGCACCAGCCGGACGCGGCCAGTGGCAGGCTTGTTGTCGACCTCGCCATCGAGCGCCAGCGTCGTGTCGAGCGCGCCTTGCAGATCGCGGATCGTGGCGTCGATCACGAGGCGCGGGATCGGCCGGGCGAGCGCTGTGGCATTGGTGACGGCGATGCGGGCAGTGGCGTCGAGTTTGTCGAGCGGTCCGGTCAGTTGCGCGGTCGCCTCGCCGCGCCCGGACAGGCGTGGATCGGCGCGCTTCAGATCGGGCAGCGCCAGGGCGATGCGCAGATCCGAGTGCTCGTGCCCGACCCCGCCATCGGCGACCAGGGTCGCGTGCTGCCCGGTAACGCGCAGGCCCGTAACCGTAACATCGGAGGCGAGCGCCCTGATCTGGCCGGCGAGCGCCAGCTTGCCCGCCAGCAGCCGGTCGAGCGCGGCGTCGCCCGTGACTAGCTGATCAGCATGACCGGTCAGCGCCACGCCATAAGCGTTTGTGCGCGGCGTCGCGTCGAGATCGGCCGTGACATCGGCGCGGCCCGCCAAGGCCCGCCCGGCAAACCCGCTCAGGCGCGACAGATCGGGCAGGAGCAATTTCGCCTGGCCGAGCATGCGGGCCTGGCCGAGCTTGCCCTTGTAGTCGACTTCGACGCCCGACATGGCCAGGCGCAATGTCTCGAAATCGGCGGTCGCGTCGTCATTGCTGGCGCCGCGCAAGCTGAAGCTGACGCGCTCGCCGACGATACGCGCCAGTTTGGAGTCGGCCAGTGCAACGCCCGTCGCCTCGCCGTCGGAGACCAGCACGATCCGCGTTCCCGCCTGCCCGATCGTGCCGGTCGGCGTCGCGGTGAAGCGGGCGGCGAGCTTACTGAGCGTCCCCATTGGAAGCTTCGCGTCCTCAGCATCCAATGTCGCGACGATGCTAGGGCCCGCGACCGGGCCCTTGGCCGTCGCCTCGAAGGCGAGCTTGCCGATCTCGGCACCCGATGACACCGTGCGGCTGCCGGCATTGGGGCGAGCAGTGGCGGTGAGGCGCAGATCGACCGTCCGGTCAGGAGCATAGCGCCCGAGCACATCGAGCCGGGCAAGCGCCGAGACCAGCGCCAGATTGCGGATATCGACGCCACCATCGTCGCTGAAGCCGACCGCGCCGTCGAGCCGCGTCGAGCCGGCGAAGATCGGTGCGGCGGGGGCCGGCATCAGCCCTTCAATGCGCGCCTCGAGCGCCAGCGCGAGGTCACGCCCCGGCCCATTGCGGGAGAGATTGGCCGATCCTTGCGCGCCGATGGTCTCGCCGGCGGTGAACACCAGATTAGAGCGGAAGGCGTCGAGCGGGCCGTCGCCATTGAGATCGAGCTTGACCGGCGCCTCGCTCGGCAGATTGGCCAGGCGCGAGATCAAGCCGCCCGGCGCCTCGTCCAGCTTGGCCGCGATCTGCAGCCGCGTCGTCTGCGGGATGAAGCCGAGGCGCACGGTGAACTCACCCTGCCTGTCGAGCCGGTGCGCCTCCAGCCTGAGATCGAGCCCTTCGGCCGGCGGCCCCAGCGTCGCCGAGCCGGCCGCGCCAAGACGCGCTGCCGTGCCGAGAACCGGCTCACCAAGCGACAGTTCACCAAGCTGAAAAGCGGTGATGATCACCTTGAGCGGCAGTTCCGGCAGGATCGGCTGGTCGTTGGCGGGCGCAGCTCCCGGCTGCGGCACCGGTTTGCGCAGGATCTCGAGCTTGCCGATCTCGAGCCGGTTCACCTCGAGCCTGCGCAACAGCAGCGCCGTGCGGGTCCAGATCAAGCGGACGCGGTCGAGCCGGAGCCAGGGGCCGTCACGATCGGACAGCACGATGTCGCGGATCGTGACGTCGGAAGACAGCGCGCCCTCGACCGCGCCGATCGAGACCTGGCTGGTGTCGCTCGACAGCGCCCGCGAGATCAGATCGGCGACGACGCCGCGATCGCTCTGGGCGTTCTGGGCGAAGCCGGCGAAATGGGCCGAGGCGAGCAGGACCACGCCAAGGACGAGGGCCGAGAGCGCCAGGCGCGCAAGGGGCAGGCGCAGAAGGGTCAGGAGGCGCACCATCAGAAGGCCTGCCCGATGCTGATATAGACCGCGACCGGCTTGTCGCCCTTGCGCGGGTTGAGGGGCGCTGCGACGTCGAGCCTGATCGGGCCGATCGGCGTGTAATAGCGCAGGCCGAGGCCGGCCGAATATTGCAGCTCCTGCTTGAAATTCGGGATGCTGGATTCGAAGGCCATGCCGGCATCGAAGAACGGCACCAGGCCGATCGTGTCGGTGACCTTGATGCGGGCCTCCACCGAGGCCTCGAACAGGCTGCGCCCGCCGGTGAGCTGTCCGAGCGGCCCAAGCGGCGAGAGCGTGCGATAGGCATAGCCGCGCACCGAGCCACCGCCGCCGGCATAGAAGCGCCGCGTCGCGGGAATCTCGTCGAGCTTCTCGCCAGCGATCGAGCCCAACCCGACGCGGCCGGCGAGCACATAGCGAGCGTCCTCGTCGAGCGCGTAATAGCCGGAGACCGCAGCCTTCGACTGCACGACATTGACGGTGGAGCCGAGGAAGCTCGGATAGGGCGTGACCGAGGCGGTGGCGCGGATGCCGCGCGTCGCGTCGAGCAGGCTGTCGGTCGAATCGTATTTCACCGAGAGCGGAATGCCGACCAGGGTGTAGTCGACCTGGCCCAGCACATCGCTGGTCTGGCCGCGCTCGACCTCCAGCCCCGCCTGCACCGAGAAGGTGTCGCTGAAGCGCTGGCGGATCGCGGTCGTCACATTGGCGTAGCGCGCGGTGTAGCCACCATAGCGGTTGGTGCCGACGCGCTCGCGTGCGCCCGTGCCATCGACGAGCCAGTCATAGCGCGTGCCCCACAGCGCCGGCTTCATGAAGCTGACCGTGAAGCGCCCGCCGAGATCGGAGCGCTCGAAATCGTCGAAGCTGCTGATCTTGGTGCCATTGATGCGCGGTGCCAGGAAGATGTCGCCTTCGAGGCGCAGCCGTTCCGCCCCGCCGAACAGGTTGCGATGCTCCCAATAGGTCTTCACCGCCGGGCCATCGATGGTGGAGTAGCGGGCGGAGAAGCCGATCAGCCGCTTGGGCCGCTCGGTGACATCGACGAAAACAGGCAGATTGCCGGCAGCATCGAGCTTGTCCGCCTCGCGGATGCGCACCGAACCGATGGCGGGGATGGTCGCGACCGATTTGCGCGTATCCGCCAGCGCCTTGGGCGAATAGGGATCGCCCGGTTCGAGATAGATGAAGGAGCGCACCACGGCAGGCGGAATATCGCCGGTCTCGCCGAGCGTGACCGCGCCAAAGCCGGCAAGCGGGCCGGGCTCGACGACATAGGTCACATCCATGATCCGCGCGGCATGGTCGACCACGGGCCTGAGCTCGACCATCTTGGCGAGCGGGCGCGACTGGTTGCGCAGATGGTCGACCAGCGCAGCCTGCGCCGCGCGCAGCGAGGCCGAGGTCGCGGCATCGCCGGGCTTGAGCTTGGAGACCCTGGCCGGGTCGGCGATGACCGGCGTGCCCTCCCCGCGCTCGACGACAGCGATATTGCGCAAGCCGAAGACCGGGCCAGGCTGGACGCGGACCGAGATCGGGACCGGCTCGCGATTGCGATGCGCCTCGGCGGCGCGCACCAAAGCTGCGCCGGGCTCCACGCCCGGCTGAAGCGCGACACCGTCGACGGCGAGCGCGACCTCGGCGTTGAAATAGCCCTGCGACCAGAGCGCATCGACCAGCGGATTGAGATCGGCGGCCATGCGCCGCGCCAGGGTCTCGCCATCGGGCGGCGCGTCCTGGCGCAGGCGATAGAGCAGCGAGGCGTCCTGCAGAGTGCGCGTCAGCGTCTTGGCGTCAGCGGCGTCGCCGAGATCGAAGCTGAGCTGATAGGGCAGCGTGCTCGTGCTGACCGCCGGCGGCTGCTCCTTGGAGCCGAACAGGCCAAAGACGTCCAGCGAGGAGATATCGAAAGCTTCGGCCGGCGTCGGCTGTCCACCAAGCATCGCGGCGAAAGCGCAAACGCCTCCACCCGCGACATTGCGGGACACTTTCCGCCACAACCGCATCCACCCTCCCAACGACGCCACCAGCACGCAACGAATAAGGTCGAACTGTGTTCCGAACATGATGGAAACATTGCCGATGATCTGGCGCTCATCGGCGATGTCTTGAACTTAATGCCTAACGCAGCGTCAGAGATACTGTCGCCAGCGGGCTCAACTTCGTCACGATTTCGCCCTTTCCGGGGGAGAGCACGCCGCCGCAAAGGCTGCCGGTGGTGACGATCTGGCCGGCGCGCAAACCGCCCATGAAATCCTGCTTGCGGTTGGCCCAGGCGAGGAAGGGCGCCATCGGATCGCCATTCGCATGCACCGCCGGCTTGTCATAGATCGTGACGCCGTTGAGCGAGATGAAGCAGCCGAGCGCGGTCGGGTCGTCGAGCGTCTTGATCTCGAGTTCGGGGCCGATCAGGTAACCGCCATGACCGAGCGCGTCGGCGAGCCAAAGCGCGAAGGGAACACCCGTCCAATTGGCGAGGCGGCTCTCGACGATCTCGATGCCGAGATAGGCCTTGTCGCAATGGCCGAGCAGTTCGGCGCGCGAATAGGGCTGGTTCGGACGGAACGGCACATCGCTGGCGAGACGCAGGGCAATCTCGATCTCGACGCGCAATTCAGCGCCGATCGCGCCCTCATAGGTGTCGCCGGGCTTGAGATAAGGACCGGGCATGATGCCCGCGACCGGCAGGCCATCCTCGGCGATCGCGACCTTCCAGCCGGCTTCCGGCTGCTTCAGCACCTTGGCGATCTCGGCCTGCACGCCCAGCCCTTCGCTGAACGAGGCCGGCACGGGCTGGCTCGCCATCTCGATCAGGCTCTTGCCGCGGCGGGCGGCGACCAGCGCATCGCGCAAGGTTTCGGTCGTGGTCGGCATTGCGTCTCTTCCCTGTCGGCGTCTTGACGATCATGTCGCGCCCATGGTGCACGGGCGGCAGCGCGCTTGCCAAGCTGCTACAGCAGCAGGAGCCCTCCGGACAACCCGCATGGCGGCATCACCGTCCTGCCATGCGCTGACGGGCCCCTGTGGTTCGCCCTGCCAAAAGCAGGAGGAAACGACCATGCCAGCTTCCGAACACGACCGGCGCATCGACTATGTCGAATTCAACGTCGCCGACCTCGCGCGGGCGCGCGACTTCTACGAGAAGGCCTTCGGCTGGAAAATGACCGATTACGGGCCGGAGTACTGCGCCTTCGCTGACGGCCGGCTCGAAGGCGGCTTCACCACGCAAGACACGCCGAATCCAGGCGGGCCGCTGGTCATCCTCTATGCCGACGACCTTGCCGCGACACAGGCCGGCATCGAGGCGGCGGGCGGGCGCATCGTCAAGCCGGTCTTCGATTTCCCCGGCGGCCGGCGTTTCCACTTCGCCGATCCTGATGGGTATGAGCTGGCGGTCTGGTCGAAGGTCTGAAGCCGCAGTCATTCCCATGCGTCACGCAATGCAGACATGTCGAAATTTCAAGGGCATAGGCCATTGTTTCTGATAAGATCGCTTCCGTAAACTAGGGAGGCGGTCGATGCGCATTATCGTGCAGTTGCTTTCAGCCTATGTCGCTTGGCTCAGCAAGGAGCTTCTGGTGACGCCGGATCTCATCACGAAAGACCGGCGAGGCAACCTGCCCCCGCCCTCCGGCGGCATCGGGGCGTATTGAATAAGCTCAGTGAGGCCTCGAAAATTCAGTTTGCCGGACGCATTCACACCCGCGCCGTCATCCCGGGCAAGCAAAGCGCAGAGCAACTGTCATGTTCAGCTTGCTTTGTTGTTGAATTGCCAGGGTTTTTGATTGCGCGCCATGGCGTTGAGAACGACGAGGATACGTCTGGCGAGTGCGATGAGGGCGACTTTGGCGGCTTTGCCGGCTTTGCGCAGGCCGTCATAGATGGCCTTGGCCCAGGGATTGTGGAGCTTGGCTGCGAAGGCGGCGAGGTAGAGGCTGCGCCGCAGGGCGTCGCGTCCGGCTTCGATGTGGCTGATGCCGCGGGATTTGCCGCTGTCGTACGGATAGGGAGCGACGCCGGCCAGCGCCGCAGCCTTCCTGGCGTCGATATGGCCGAGTTCAGGCATCTCGGCGAGGAGGACCCGGATGGTGTTGGGTCCGATACCGGTCATGCTGTCGAGGAGCTCGGCCTTGGCGCTGAACTCCTCATCGGCTGCGATCAACACTTCGATGGCGGCCTGGGCTTGCTTCACGGTACTGCGGATGGCGTCCATCTCGGTCTCGATCACGCGGCGCAGGGCCTCGACCTCGATGTGATCGAGGCGGTTCTGCAGGCGCAGGAGGTAGGCTTGCGCCCGGGCGATCTCACGCGACCAGAGCGTCAGCTCCTGCTGCGAGAGGCTGGGCTTTGGGAAGGGCCTGGCCTCGTGGGCGACGAGGAAATCGGCGATCAGGCGGGCATCGAGCGGATCGGTCTTGGCGCGGTTGCCGCGTGCCTTGGCGAATTGACGGCAGCGCCAACTATCGACCATCAGCACGGTGAAGCCCGCCTCGCGAAACAGGCTGACGGCAAGCCGTTCATATCCGCCGGTCGGTTCCATGCCGACGGTGGTGAAGCCGGCCTGCAGCAGACGCTTGATCTGCGCCAGGATGGCCGGCGCGGTATTGTCGATCCGCACGACCTTGCTGGCGATGGCAAGGTCGAGCCAGCCTTTGGAAACGTCGATGCCGACGGGGCTGTTCTGTGTCATGGTCATAAGCATCCCAGGCTTGGAAGCGAGGTCAAAAGCCCCGTGCAACTGTTCGGACTGGCTTGGGTGCGGCCGACTGCTCTTGCTCTGTTCAACCTCTTGAGGGCTGACCGGGATCTCGGCATCTCGACCGCGCCGGCTGGGGATGGCCGTCCCCGGCCGGCCAAACCATCTTACACAGTCTGCCTTTCCAACCCGGGATCCATCGTAGAGTGCAGTTCCCCACGATGGATCCCGGATCAGCGCCGCTTTGCGGCTTGTCCAGGATGACGGTGCGGGTGTTGGAATTGGCAGGTGTTGAAACGACGACGATGTCGCCGCGCCTCACTGCTCTTCCAAGGGATCGGGATTGTCGAACTCCGAGACCGTTTCGATCCAGGCGAGAGCCTCGGCCTCGTCGGCAGGATCGAGTGCAGCGGATTGGCGTGCGATCCGCGCCCGCACCTCGGCAGAGCGCATTTCGGGGAGAAGAAGGCGCATATCGCGCATCCGTTCTGCAAATGCTGCCATGGCATCGTCCCCGAACTCGACGCCCGAGCGTAACGCGTTACAAAACTGGAGGCCAGACGAGCATCGTGACACGAGCGCTCAGCCTTTCGCCGAGCCGGCGACCAAACGGCCGCGCAAGCGGCGCGCGAGACCACCGATCAGCGGCATGAACAACAGTGCGAGGCCGATCGTCATCAGCGTCGAAACCAGCGGATTCGACCAGAAGATCCTGAGCGAGCCCTGCGAGAAGATCATCGACTGGCGGAAGGCGTCCTCGGCCTTGTCGCCGATGACCATGGCGAGCACGAGCGGCGCGATCGGATAATCGAGCTTCTTGAAGACATAGCCGACGAGGCCGAAGACCAGCGCCAGCCAGATGTCGAACTCCTTGCTCGCGGCGGTGTAGGCGCCGATGAAGCAGATCACCACGATCACCGGCCCGATGATCGAGAACGGGATGCGCAGGATCGAGGCGAAGAGCGGCACGGTCGCCAGCACCACGACGACCGCGACGACATTGCCGAGATACATCGAGGCGATCAGGCCCCAGACGAAATCCGGCCGGTCGGTGAACAGCGTCGGGCCGGGGTTGAGCCCCCAGATCATCAAACCGCCCATCATCACGGCGGCCGTCGCTGAACCTGGAATGCCGAGCGCCAGCATCGGCAGCATCGCCGCCGAGCCCGCCGCATGGTCGGCCGCCTCGGGCGCGATCACGCCCTCGGGATCGCCCTTGCCGAAGGTTTCGGGGTGGCGCGAGGAGCGCTTGGCCATGGCGTAGCTCATGAAGGAAGCGGCCGTCGGTCCGCCCGGCGTGATGCCCATCCAGATGCCGATCAGGCTCGAACGCAGCAGCGCCACCCAGTAGCGCGGCAGCTTGGCGGCGGTCGTCAGCACGTCACCGATGCGCACCTTGGCGGCGACGCCATCGAACTTCAGGCCCTCCTCCATCGTGAGCAGCAATTCGCCGATGCCGAACAGGCCGATCACCGCGATCAGGAAGCTGACACCGGCGAGCAGGACGTCGAAATCATAGGTCAGCCGGACATTGCCGGAGACCGAATCCATGCCGATGGCCGCAAGCGTGAAGCCGATGCCCATCGAGACGATGGTCTTCAGCGGCGAGGCGCCGCCAAGCCCGATGAAGCTGGCGAAGGTCATGAAATAGACCGCGAAATACTCCGGAGAGGAAAAGCGCAGCGCGAACTTCGCGACCCAGCCCGAGAGCAGCGTGATCAGGATGACGCCGGCAAGCGCCCCGAAGCCGGCAGAGAGGAAGGCGAAGGCGAGCGCCTCCGTCGCCTTGCCCTGCTTGGCCATGGGGTGGCCGTCGAAGGTCGTCGCCACGGAGGACGGTTCGCCTGGAATGTTGAACAGGATTGAGGTGGTCGAGCCGCCAAACAGCGCGCCCCAATAGAGCGAGGTCAGAAGAATGATGGCCGAAACCGGATCCATCGAGAAGGTCAGCGGCAGGAGCAGCGACACGCCATTGGGCGCGCCCAGCCCCGGCAGGACGCCGACAAGCACGCCCAGCAGCACACCCGCGAACATCAGCAGGATGTGGTGGGTCGTGAGCGCGACCGAAAAGCCGTGCATCAGATTGGCGACGTTATCCATGGCTTACGGCACCGTTTTCCGTTGCGAGCCGATCACAGGCCGATGAGAGGTTCGAGCGGGCCCTTGAGCAGGCCGATCTGGAAGAATTTCTCGAGCGCGAGATAGAAGAATGCCGCGGTTCCCAGCGCCGTCACCAGCGTCGCCGGCCAGCCATAGCGGCCCTGGAAGCGCATGGTGAAGACGAGATAGAGGAGCGTGGCTGCATACATGCCGATGGTGACGCTGAGGATGACGAAGCCCGCCATCGGCAGCAGGAACGAAGCGACGCGCCCGGCCTGCTCATGATCGAGGACGCTCTTGCGCAGGGCCGGGTCGCCGGCGAATTGCTTGCCGACCGTCAGCCCCAGCGTGCCGAGGCTCGCCAGCGCGACGAGCCCGCCGACATAAAAGGGAAACGCGCCGGGCTGCGGGCCCGATGAATCCCAGCCGATGCCGAATTCGAGCGCGCCTTTGACGATGACGAGACCGAAAGCCATGGTCGCCAAAGCGGTGACGGTCTCGGCCCAGAAGCGGGTGATCATTGGCGGGCTCCCTGTCGCGGATGAAGAGACGTCATGGTCGGGCTTGCCCCGACCATCTGGCAAACCAGCGTCTACTGGTCCGGAGATTCTCGAGTCGACGCTTCGCGCCGCCCGAGAATGACGATTGGGCCGCCCTACTTCACCACCCAGCCTTCGGTCTCGAAGACCTTGCGGCTGGCGGTGTCGTCCTTGGCGACGAAATCGGCGAGCTCCTTGCCCTTCATGAAACGGCTGGTCTGCGCCGTGCGGGCGACGAACTCCTGCCATTCCGGCGTCTTGCTGACCTTCTCCAGCAGGTCCGCGTAGAAGGCGACCGCGTCAGCGGGAACCTCGGCCGGCAGCCAGACGGTGCGCGGCATCTGGAAGGTCTCCAGCGGCAGGCCGGCTTCCTTGCAGGTGGGAACATCGCCCCAGCCCTTGCCCTCGAAGACCGGATCGCTCTTGGCGAGCCGCACCGGCGAGAACACGCAAAGCGGCTTCACCTGGCCGGCCTTCCACTGGCCGATATTCTCGTTGGGATTGTTGACGTTGGAATCGATATGGCCGCCGGCGAGCTGCACCGCCGCGGCGCTGCCGCCCTGGAACGGCACATAGATCCACTTCACGCCCGCCGCTTCCTGGATCATCGAGGTCAGCGTCTGGTCGGTGTCCTTGGACTGGCTGCCGCCCATCTTGAAGCCCAGGGGCTTGGCCTTGACCGCATCGAGATAGCTCTTGGCGTCGGCATAGGGCGCGCTGCCATTGACCCAGAGCAGGAACTCGTCGAGCGCCAGCGCCGCAACCGGCGTCAGGTCGGTGAATTTATAGCCGAGCTTGGCGACGTAAGGCAAAAGATAGGCGTTGTTGGTGCCGAAGATGACGCGGTTGGGATCGCCCTTGGCGCCCTTGCCATAGACATAGCCTTCGGCGCCGGAGCCACCGCCCTTGTTCACCACCACGATCGGCTGGTCGATCAGCTTGTGCTTGGTGATGATCGACTGGATGACGCGGGCGAAATTATCGGTGCCGCCGCCGGCGCCCGAGGTCACGACGAATTCGATGGGCTTGGTCGGCTGCCAGGCCTGCGCCGCGCCGATCCCGCCAAGTGCGAAGGCGCCCGCGAGCGCGGCCGTGATGCTGAACGATGTCATATGCTTCTCCCTGATGTCCGGTTCTTTCGGGGCGGCTCTTGAGGCGGCCGCCCTCGATGGAATGCTGTTGTCTTAAGCTGCGGCCTTGGCCCTCGCCTTTCCGTCCTGCGCCATCTTGATGGCGAGCGAGAGCGCGGCGCGGGTGGCGCCGAGATTGGCGATGCCTCGGCCTGCGATCTCATAGGCCGTGCCATGGGCCGGCGTGCAGATCGGGAAGGGAAAGCCGCCGATCAGGGTGACGCCGCGGTCGAAGCCGATCAGCTTCATCGCGATCTGGCCCTGGTCGTGATACATCGTCAAAACGGCGTCGAAATCGCCGTTCTTCGCACGCAGGAACACGGTGTCGGAGGGAAACGGCCCTTCGACGGTGAAGCCTTGCGCCTTGGCGGCCTTGACCGCCGGCTCGATCGTCTCGATCTCGTCGCGGCCGAAATTGCCGCCATCGCCGGCATGGGGATTGATGCCCGCGACCGCAATGCGCGGCGGGTTGAAACCAGCGGCGCGCAGATTGGCGTCGGCCAGCGTCAAGGCCCGCAGGATGCGCTCCTGGGTGATGTTCTGCGCAACCTCGGACAGCGGAATATGCGAGGTGACGCGGGCGTTCCAGAGCTTGTCCAGGATGTTGAACTCGCTCGCCGCGCCCTCGAAAGCGATCGCATCGCGCACGAAGCGGATCTCGTCGTCATAGCCGGGATAGGCGAAGCGCATCGCCGCCTTGTTGAAGGGCGTGAAGAAGACCGCATCAGCCTGCCCTGAGGCTGCGAACTGCAAGGCGCGGCGGAAATTCCCGGTCGCAGCCTTGCCGCCGGCGAGCGTCGCCTTGCCGCGCTCCAGATCGGCCGGATCGTGATTGGCGAGATCGATGAAGACCGGGGCGTCCGAGCCCACGGGAATGGCGTCGCCGTCGCGGATCAGCTGGACGGCTGGATCGACCTTGCCATCCTGCGCCCCGAGATCGAGCAGGCGCTTGTCGCCGAACACGACATAGCGGGCGGCATGACGCAGATCGGGCTCGACCAGGATACGGGCGGTGAGCTCGGGGCTGATGCCGGAGGGGTCACCCATCGCGACCGCGATCACCGGCAGCGCGCCATTTGCACGGCTTTCCATGAGATAGTCTCCAGCTTCGTCTTGTTGGGTTCTGGCTAGCACGGCCCCTCTTTCGCAGCAAGTATGCTGTATGCAGCATATTCTCCTTGCTGTAGACAGACATCGAAAGGCGCGAACCGGCCTGGCCGGATGACGGCGCCGTCCAAGGGGAACAAGACGACGATGAATTTCCACGCGCATTACGCCGGCATCACGCAGCCGATCGAGACCTGTCTTGTCGGCAGCGGCGGCTTTGGCCGCAGCTACCTTGCCCAGGCGTGCCGGATCCCATTGGTCAATGCGCGCATCGCCGTCGACATGACGGCGGAAGCGGCCGGGCGCGCTTTTGCCGCGGCCGGGATCGCGGCAAGCGAGATTGCGCTCTGCGACACGGCGACTGAAGCGCGCGCGGCCTGGGCAGCGGGCCGCCATGTCGCAGCGGGGCGGCTGGAGACAGTGATCGACCTGCCCTTCGCGATGCTGGTCGAGGCGACAGGCGGTCCCGAGGCTGCGACCCGTCACAGCCTGATGGCGATCGAGGCCGGCAAACATGTCGCGCTCGTCTCCAAGGAGGCCGACAGCGTCGTCGGGCCCGGCCTTGCCCGCCTCGGCCGCGACAAGGGCGTGGTCGTCACCCCCGTCGACGGCGACCAACCCAGCCTGTTGATCGCGCTGGTGAGCTGGGCAGAGGTTCTGGGGCTGGAGCTGATCGCAGCCGGCAAATCGAGCGAATATGATTTCGTCTTCGACACGGCGACCGGATCCGTCGCCTGCAATGGCGTGACCAGGCTGCTGCCGGAATTGCGCGAGCACTGGCTGCCGGGCGAGCGCTCCGTCGTCGCGACCGCCGCGGAACGCGCGCGCATCCTCGGCCAGGCCTTTCCGCTGCGGGCCGTGCCGGATCTCTGCGAGATGACGCTCGTCGCCAATGCGACCGGCCTCATTGCCGACACCGCCGCTTTCCATGCCCCGCCGGCGCGCATCCCGGAGATCGCCGATCTGTTTTCGCAAGCGATGCAGGGCGGCCTGCTTTCGGGTACGCGGCGCATCGACGTATTCCATCATCTGCGCCTGGCCGAGGAAGCGAGCTTCGCCGGGGGCGTCTTCGTCGTCGTCGCCTGCGAGAATGCCGAGACCTGGGAGATGCTCGCCGGCAAGGGGCATGTCGTCAGCCGCACGGCTGAGACCGCGATGCTGTATCTGCCGCGCCACCTGCTGGGGGTGGAGGTCGCCACCTCGATCCTCGACGCAGCCGGCCTTGGCCGCTCCGGCTATGGCGACGATTACCGCCCGCGCCAGGACCTCGTCGCGGTGGCAGAGCGCGATCTCGCGGCCGGCACGGTGCTGACCATGGGCGGGCATCATCACAGCATCGAGGGCGTCGGCGCAGAGATCCGTCCTGCCGCCGCCCTTGCCGAGGGCCGCCCTGCCCCGTTCTATCTGGCCGCCGACCGCAAGCTCCTGCGCCCCGTCAAGGCCGGCCAGGCGATCGCGCTGGGCGATGTCGACATCGCCGCGGATTCAGGCTTGCTCGCGATGCGCCGGCGGCAGGACGCCCTGTTCGCGGACAAGGCAGAGTTCGCAAACAAGGCAGGAGATGCCGGTTTGACAGCGCAGGGAGGCCATGCCGTAAACGGCGCGAGCACAGGAGCAATGGCAGCACGATGAGCGAAGCGGTGGCCGAGTATCCGAGGATCACGCGCCGCACCTTGCATGAGGAGGTGCTGGAGCGCCTTCGCGACATGATCATCGAAGGCAGGCTTGAACCCGGCCAGCGTATCAATGAGGGCCAGCTCGGCGCGCAGCTCGGGGTTTCACGCACGCCTTTGCGCGAGGCGATCAAGACGCTCGCCAGCGAAGGGCTCGTCGAGATCCTGCCGGCCAAGGGTGCGATCGTACGCAAATTCACCGCCAAGGATCTCGCGCAGATCCTGCAGGTGCTGAAGACGCTGGAACAGCTCGGCGGCCGCATGGCTTGCGAGCTGGCCAGCGACGCGACGATTCAAGCGATCAACCTGCTGCACGAGCGGATGCTCGCGCTCTACAAGTCGAACAACCGGCTCGAATATTTCAAGCTCAACCAAGCGATCCACAGTGCCATCGTGGCGGCCTCGGGCAACCCCGTGCTGATGGAAATGCACGAGACGCTGCAGGCCCGGATCAAGCGCTTGCGCTTCATCGGCAATGAAGGGCCACAGAAATGGGCCGGTGCCGTCGCCGAGCACGAGGAGATCATGGCAGCGCTGCTGAAGCGCGACGCAGAAGCGCTTCTCGACGTCATCGGCCGGCATATGGAATCGACCAGGCTGCGCGTCGCAGACGTGTTCTGAGAGGGCGATGCTCGCAAACGGCAAACGGATGATGTCGCGCTATGGTTTTCCCGCGACGTAACCGTAGAAATTGCCAAGGAAATCGCCGACCGGCAGCGTCTTGCTGCCGTGCGGGATCTGATACTCGCCATCGCCCCAGGTGAAGACCTTGAGCTTGACCGTGCCGTTCAACCGGTCGATCAGCGACCGCTGAACGGCCCAATGCTCGGCGGTGGTCGAGCTTTTCGACTGGTCCTTCTCGCTCAGGATATTCGCGCCGATGAAGAGGCAAATGCGGTAGCCGTCCGCATACAGCCGATTGGCATCGTCGATTTTGCTGAGGCCCATGCTGGCCACGATATTGGCGTCCTGCTCGACCTTGGAATAGCCGGCGCGCCGGAACCAATCCGCCAGTTCGCCGGGCAAGGTGATGCCGGCGAATTCCTTGTCGGCGTTGTCATAGTCCAAGAACCAGTTCTCGGAATCGCGGATGCTGGCCATGGTCATCCAGTCGACGTGATCCATCGTCGGCGGCGGCCGATAGGTCCGCACGTCCTCGTCCGGTGCGATCTCCAGCCGGTTGAGCTTCGCCCGCCCCTTCTCGTAGAGGTCGATGGCGAAACGGGCATAAGCGGCGGGGTTGTCGGCCGCTTCGCTGAACAGCAGCGCGGCCGGTCCGCACAGGCTCGCCTGGTCCTGCTTGATCAAGCCCGGATTGGCGATCCGCATCAGCAGGCCGACGCCGACCTCATATCGATCCAGCGAGAGAAAGCGGCTCGATCCCGAGCGCTCGAGAAAATCGCAGACCATGCCGGCCGCAAAGAGCTGCCGATCCGTGTCCAGCCTGTAGGGTCCCTTGCCGACCGCCGTCTTGCGGATCGTATTGACGAGCGTCGCCAGCATTGTCTTGGAACGCTGCTGCAGGCTCCTTGCGACGGCCAGGATCGTCGCCAGGTCGTTGATCTCATCGGAGGTGATGACGCCATCGCTGAGCGTGCTGCGAATGATGTTGACGACATCGGAATGGCTGAGCGTCATGTCGCCCTCCAAACCGGCATTCAACGATTTCGACACGGATCTGGTCGTGATCGCGTCCCATTGTCCCGGTTTTTTTGGCGGTGCGGGTGGCGGACGCGATGCCAACCCCTCCAATTGCGTCAACACCGGCCCGTTCGGTTCGACAAAGCCCGTCTGCCTGACCGGGGGATATCGTTTCTCGAAGCTCAGGATGGCCTGGTACAGCGCGTCGCTAGCGAACCCGCCGATGATACGTCCGCCCAAGGCTCCCCCGGTTCCGCCATCGGCGATCGGGATACGGTTCAGCAGGGCGATCACGACCTCCTGGTCGCTCTTCCAGTTCTGGCAATTGGCGCCGGTGCTGACATGTCGTCCGACGCGACCTCGAAGTGGCATGAAAACCTCCTTCGCAGAGCGGGCTGACCAACAGGATAGCCTCATCCCGAGCAGCCTGCCGCATCGTAATGGCGGGTGTCATCGATGGCAACGGCGCCTCGCACCGGCGCAGACGACCTTCGCCGCCGGCTTGACAGTGTAGCCGCCCTCCCCTCCGCTTGCGCAAAAGCAAGAACCTTCGAGGGAACCGCCACACCATGCTGACCTTGCGCCAGATCGAGGTGATCCGCGCCATCATGATCACCGGCACGATCTCGGGCGCGGCAAAACTCCTCAATGTCTCGGCGCCCGGCATCAGCCGCTTGATGAAGCACACCGAGCGCACGCTCAGGCTCAAGCTGTTCGAGCGCCGGCATGGGCGCTATGTGCCAACGCCCGAGGCCAACGACATCTTCGAGCAGATCAACGGCGTCTATAAGAAGGTCGACGACCTGCATTACACGCTTGCGCGCATCGAGCGCGGCGGCGGCATCGAGCTCCGGATCGGCTCGGTTCCGAGCATCTGCCATGTCATGGTGCCGCGCGCGATCGAGCGGCTGCGGCGCAAGCATCCCGACCTCAGGCTCGACATCAACATCCTGAAGATCGAGGAGGCGCTCGACTATCTCCTGCTCGGCAAGGGCGAGATCGCGGCAATGAGCTACAAGCTCGACCATCCCGGCATCGACTTCGTGCCGCTGAGCCAGGGCGAATTGCTCTGCATCGTACCAGACGGCCATGAACTCGCCGGGCGTCAATCGATCTCCGCCGCCGAGATCGTGCAGCACCCGCTGATCGGCATCGACCCCAATGATCCCTATGGCCGGGTCATGGCCGAGATCTTCAACCAGCAGGGCCTGGCCTATGACATTGTCATCAAGGCGCGCTTTGGCACCACGGTGTGCTCGCTGGTGCGCGCCGGGCTCGGCATCGCGGTGATCGACCAGTTCACCGTGGCGCATGGCTCGATGCAGGGCATCACCACGATCCCGATCGCCGAGCCGACGCGGTTCCAGACCTATGTCGCTGTGAAGAACGACAAGGCGCCCTCGCTCTATGCCGAAACCTTCGTGGCGCTGCTGCGCGAGGAGATGAACGCGGTGGTGACACCGCGCACATAACCGGCCGCGCAATCGTCTGTGCCGAAAATAACATCAGGTTAGGTAATGGCGATGGATTGGTTATCGCGTTATCCCGTCAAATCGGGCTATGTGACGCTCGGCAACGCCCGCTGAGATGACGAGCGAGCCGCGAGGGACGGATATGCCGGCTTTTCCCATAGCCAACCGCACGAAGCGCGTGCTGCTCGGGCTGATCGGCTCGCCGATCGCCCATTCCGCCGCGCCTGCGATGCACGAGGCCGCAGCGCGCGCCGCCGGCCTCGCGCTGCATTACCACCTCATCGACATCGCCGGAGCCAAGGAGGCCGATCTCGCGGTAATCCTCGACGGCGTACGCCGGCTCGGCTTTTCCGGCCTCAACATCACCTTCCCCTACAAGGAAGCGGTCATCCCGCTGCTCGACGCTCTCTCGCCCGACGCCGCCGCCATGGGCGCGGTCAACACGATCGTGGTGCGGGACGGCCTGCTCACCGGCTACAACACCGACGCCAGCGGTTTCGCCACGGCCTATCGCGCGCTGAAGCGCAGGGATGGCGACGCGCCCGTTGCGATCATCGGAACCGGCGGCGTCGGCAAGGCGATCGGCTTCGCGCTCGCCTCCTGCGGCGTCAGGACACTGCGCCTGTTCGATCTCGACCCGGCCAAGTCCGCGGCTCTGGCGGCGCAGCTTGGCCAGCACGCAACCGTCGAGATCGCGACGAGCGTGGAGGCCGCCGTCAGCGATGCGGCGGGCATCGTCAACGGCACGCCGATCGGCATGCTGCCGAACCGCGACACGCCCGTCCCCGCCGGGCTCCTCGACAAGTCCCAATGGGTTGCGGACGCGGTCTATCATCCGCTCTGGACACCGCTGCTGAAAGCCGCTCAAAGCGCCGGCGCGACGGTGATGACGGGGCGCGAGCTCAGCATCAACCAGGCCATCGACGCCTTCGCGCTGTTTACGGGCCAGGCGCCATCGCATAGCGCGATCGCCCAGGCCTTCGACGAAACCCTGGCGGCGCAGGAGGCCACCCACCGCGCAGCCTGAAGACGACCCCCATCCTGAAGACGACCCGAAGAACCGGGCGAGACACAAGACCAAACCGATCGGAGGAGACGACACCATGAAGAAGCATTGGATCATCGCAGCGGCGCTGACAGCGGGCCTTGGCCTGCCGGCGCTGGCACAGGACAAGGTCAAGCTCGTCGACGTGATCGAGCTGTCGGGCCCGGGCGCGACCTCGGGCACCAACTGGAAGAGCGGTGTCGACCTTGCCGTCGCCGAGATCAACGCCAAGGGCGGCATTCTCGGCAAGCAGATCGAGATCGTGCATTACGACACGCAGAGCAATCCCGGAAACACCCGGGCCGCCGTGCAGCGCGCCATTGATGAGGGCACCTATGCGGTGCTCGGCCCGGTCTTCTCCGGCCCCATCGGCGCCTCGATGCAGATCGCCCAGCGCGCCGAAATCGCCCAGATCGTCGGCGGCGAGGCGGCCGGCCTGACCAAGCAGGGCAACCAGTATCTGTTCCGGACCTCGCTCAGCCAGACGGCCGCGATGCCCAAGATCGCCAATTACCTGAAGAACACCGTCAAGGCAGGTTCCGTCGCCGTCGTCTGGGTCAATAACGATTTCGGCAAGGGCGGGCGCGACGCGATCCTGCCCGAGCTTGAAAAGGCCGGCATCAAGGTCGCCGTCGATGTCGCCACCGAACAGGGCCAGGCCGACTTCGCCGCCGACGCGATCAAGATCAAGAACGCCAATGCCGACGCCGTCTTCGTCTATCTCAACGAGGAAGAGAGCGCCCGCTTCCTGCGTGCCGCCAAGCAGCAGGGCATCACCAAGCCGCTGATCGGCGAGACCACCCTGCTCGGCGCCAAGGTGATCGAGCTCGCGGGCGACGCCGCCAACGGCGTCAAGGGCCATGTCGGCCTCTCGATCGACGCGCCGATCCCGGCCTTCCAGGAGTTCGGCAAGAAGTTCATCGCCAAATTCAACTACACTCCCGACCATAACGGCCTGAAGGGCTACATGGCCGTCTACATGGTCAAATGGGCGACCGAGAAGCAGAAGAAATTCGACAGGAAGGGCGTCGCCGACACGCTGCGCGGCGCGACGATCAAGCCCTCCGAGGAGCCCGGGATCCTGATTGAGACCACGATCGAGCAGAATGGCGACCTCGACCGCGAAAGCTTCCTCGCCGAGGTGATCAACGGCAAGCAGGTGATCAACGCCACCTTGCCGAAGCTCAAGCCGTAAGGCGCTCGTCATTCTCGGGCGATGCGCAGCATCGACCCGAGAACCTCTTCATCCAGAGATGGTCGGGTCAGGCCCGACCATGACGCTCCATCGCAGGGCACCAAGCCATGGCCGAATTCATCGCCTATCTCATCGCCGGCATCGCAACGGGCGCGATCTATGCGCTCGCGGCGATCGGCTTCACGCTGGTCTGGCAGACCTCGCAGACGATCAACTTCGCCCAGGGCGAATTCGTCATGCTGCCGGCCGTGCTCGTCCTGCTCGCGATCAAGCTGCTGGGCGCGCCGATCTGGTTGGGCGCGCTGATCGGCATCGCCGCCTTCATCCTAATCTTCGGCGTCGGCTTCAAGCTCACCGTGGTCGATCCGATGATCAAGCATGGCGTGCTGCCGCTGGCCATCGCTACCATGGCGCTCTCGATCATCATGAAGGAAAGCGCCAAGGACGGCTTCTCTGCCGAGGCGCAGAACTTCCCATCCTTCGTGCCCTCGCAAACCATCCAGGTCTTCGGCGCCTCGATCTCGCTGCAGCATCTGGCGATCATCGCGGTGGCCTTCGCCGTCATCGGCGCGCTGCAATGGTTCGTCGGTGGCACCAGGCTCGGCCGCCAGATGCAGGCGACCGCACAGAATCCGACGGTCGCGCGCATCCTCGGCATCCCGGTCGAGCGCATGGTGCTGCTGACCTTCGTCATCAACGCCGCGCTCGCGGTCGTCGCCTCCGTGCTGATCTCGCCGATCTATCTGGCGAAATTCTCCAATGGCGAGGTCATCGGCCTGTTCGCCTTCATCGCGGCGATCGTCGGCGGCTTCAACCAGGTCCGCGGCGCGCTCGTCGGCGGGCTGATCGTCGGCATCGTCGACTCGATGGCCGCCGCCTACATCTCGACGCAGTACCGGCTCGCCGTGCCGCTCGTGCTGCTCGTCGTCGTCATCCTGCTCAAGCCGGAAGGCCTGATGGGCCGCAAAGAGGAGCGCCGCGTATGACCGCGCCCGCAACCCATGAGAGCCTGCAGCAGCGCAGCCGCCTCTCCCTGCCCGCCTTCGTCGATGGCTCGCTGCTCACGCTGATGGCGGGCGCCGTCATCCTCTGGTTCGCCCCGGTCGGCATGGGCCGCTACGGCACGTATGTGCTCTCGCTCTGGCTGGTGATGAGCGTCGCGGTGATGGGGCTGAACCTGACGCTGGGCTATGCCGGGCTGAAGTCGCTGGCCCAGGCCGCCTTCATGGGGCTAGGGGCCTATGCCACCGCGATCCTGACCACGAAATACGGCGTCTCCTGGTATGCCGCCTTCGCGCTGTCGGGGCTCCTGACCTTCGCTGTTGGCCTCGTGCTCGGCTTTCCGGCGCTCAGGGTCAAGGCGCATTACCTCGCCTTCGTCACGCTCGCCTTCTCGACGCTGATCTGGCTGGTCATGCGCAATGAGCAATGGCTCACCGGCGGTGTCTTCGGCGTCGCCAACATCAACCGGCCAGAGTTCTTCGGCATCAAGCTGTTCGGCGCGCTCGAATTCCACCGCTTCGTCGTCGTCGTCACCTTCCTCCTCGCGGTTCTCCTCTGGTGGATGATCCGCAGCCCCTGGGGCCGCGCCTTCACCGCCTTGCGCGAGAACCCGATCCGCGCCGCGAGCCTGGGCGTCGACACCCGCACCTACACCCTGCTCGCCTTCGCCATCGGCTCGGCCTATGCGGGCTTTGCCGGTGCGCTCTACGCCCCGCTGGTCGAGTTCATCGACCCCTCGCCCTTCTCGCTGTCGCAGAGCTTCTTCCTGCTGCTGATGGTGGTCGCGGGCGGCTCGGGCTATCTGCTCGGCCCCTTCATCGGCGCGCTGCTCGGCGTCGTGCTGCCGGAATGGCTGCGCTTTGCCGGCTCGCTCTATCTCATCATCTTCGCCACCATCGTCATGCTGCTGCTGATCGCCTGCCCGCAAGGGGTGAGCGGACTGCTGGAGCGCGGCTGGGCGAAGCTTAGCGGCAAGGCGGGAGCGCGCTGATGGCCCAGGTTCTCGAAGCCAACAAGGTTCTGGAAGTCACCAACCTGCACAAGGCTTTCGGCGGCATCAAGGCCGTCAACGGGGTCTCCTTCTCGGTTAATGAAGGCGAGATCCTCGGCATCATCGGCCCCAATGGCTGCGGCAAGTCGACCCTGTTCAACTGCATCCTCGGCCAGCTGGAGCCGAGCGAAGGCTCGGTCAAGCTCGACGGCCGGGACGTCACCAATCTGCGCCCTTCCGAGCTCAACCGGCGCGGCGTCAGCCGCACCTTCCAGCTGCTGCAGGTCTTCCCCGAGCTCTCGGTGCGCGAGAACCTGATCCTCGCCGGCCAGGAGCATGAGGGCTCGATGCTGTCGCGCTTTTTCGGAGCACGAGACGCTGGGCTGTCCAAGAAGGCGGATCAGATGATCAGCTTCTTCAAGCTCGGCCATCTGATCGACGAAAAGGCGGGCGGGCTCTCCTACGGCCAGCAGAAGCTGCTCGACGCGGCGATGGCCTTCATGGCCGGCCCGCGCCTCGTGCTGCTCGACGAGCCGGCCGGCGGCGTCAACCTGACCATGCTGGGAGATCTCAAGGAGCGGCTGCGCGCCATCAACGCCGAACAGGGCGCGACCTTCGTGGTGATCGAGCACAACATGGATTTCGTGATGTCGCTGTGCTCGCGGGTGATCGTGCTGGCCGAAGGCAAGGTGCTGGCCGAGGGCACGCCGGCGCAGGTCCGGGCCAATCCGGCTGTGATCGAAGCCTATCTCGGGCATTGAGGAGAGCGTCATGAGCACACCCATCCTCGAACTCGACGGCGTGGTCGGCGGCTATGGCGCGATGACCATCCTGAACGGCACGACCTTCAAAATCCCGCGCGCTGCGATCACCACCGTGATCGGCCCCAACGGTGCCGGCAAATCGACCGTGTTCAAGGCGATCTTCGGCCTGCTCAAGGTGCGCGAAGGCCAGATCCGGCTGGAGGGGGCCGACATCACCAACTGGAACCAGCGCAAGCTGCTGGAGGCCGGCATCTGCTATGTGCCGCAGGGGCGCAACATCTTCCCCGAGCTTTCGGTGCGCCACAATATCGAGTTGGGCGCGGTGGCGGCGAGCTCTGATATCACCGACATGCCCAAGCGCCTGGAGGCCGCGCTCGACCGCTTTCCGGCCTTGCGGCGCAAAGCGGACAACCAGGCCTCGACCCTCTCGGGCGGTGAGCAGAAGCAGCTTGAGATCGTGCGCGGCCTCCTGCTCGACCCCAAGCTGGTGCTGATCGACGAACCCTCGATCGGTCTCTCACCGATGATGGTGCAGGAGACCTTCGGCATCCTAAAAGATCTGCGCGCCAAGGGCGTGACGATCCTGATGGTCGAGCAGAACGCCCGCTCGGCGCTGGAGATTTCCGATGAGGGCCTCGTGCTCGAACTCGGCCAGACCCGCATGCAGGGACCGGCAGCCGAGATCCTCGCCGATCCGCGCGTCGGCCAGCTCTTCCTCGGCGGCGCGATGACGGAAGCGGCATGATGCCGCTCCCTCACCCGTCATGGTCGGGCTTGTCCCGGCCATCCACGTCTTCGCTGGTCGAGCGCCGTGTTCAAGACGTGGATGCTCGCCACACGGGCGAGCATGACGGGACGGGCTCTCCGTCCGAGAGATCTCGCATGAGCGCCAAGCTGAACATCGCCCTCATCGGCGCCGGTCTCATCGGCCGGCCCCATCTGCAGCGGCTCGACACATCCCCGGACTGCGCCTGTGCCGCAGACGCCGCCCGCACGCTTGCGGTCGTCAAGGCCATCAGTGAGGCTGCGCGGCGTGGACGTCTCGTCACCATCGACCACCAGGCAAGGGCGCAAGCGGCATGAACCCGACCTCGATCGCGACCGTCTCTCTCAGCGGCGATCTCGCGGAGAAATTACAGGCCATCGCCGCGGCCGGGTTCGACGCGGTCGAGGTTTTCGAGAACGATTTCCTGACCTTCGACGGCAGTCCGCGCGACGTCGGCAAGATGATCGCCGATCTCGGCCTGACGATCTCGGCCTTCCAGCCCTTCCGCGATTTCGAGGGCATGCCCGAGCCGCTGCGGGCGCGGACCTTCGCGCGGGCCGAGCGCAAATTCGCGATCATGAACGAGCTCGGCGCCGAGCTGATGCTGATCTGCTCGAATGTCTCGCCGCAATCGCTGGGGGGCATCGACCGGGCGGCGACCGATTTGCGCGAACTCGGCGAGCTCGCGGCGAAATTCGACGTGCGTGTCGGCTTCGAGGCGCTGGCCTGGGGCCGTCACGTCAACGATTATCGCGACGCCTGGGAGATCGTGCGTCGCGCGGCGCATCCGCGCATCGGGCTGATCCTCGATTCCTTCCACACGCTGGCGCGCAAATCGCCGGTGGAGCCGATCGCCTCGATCCCCGGCGACCGCATCTTCCTCGTCCAGCTCGCCGATGCGCCCAAGCTCGACATGGATGTGCTGAGCTGGAGCCGGCATTTCCGCTGCTTTCCCGGCCAGGGCGACCTTGCCGTCGCCGACTTCGTCAAGGCGGTCGAGGCGACGGGCTATTCCGGGCCGCTCTCGCACGAGATCTTCAACGACCAGTTCCGAGCGGGCTCGGCCCGCCGGCTCGCGACCGACGGCATGCGCTCGCTGATCGCGCTCGCCGACCAGACGGCGCCGCATCTACCGCCGCGCGTACATGTCGAAGGCGTCGAGTTCCTCGAATTCGCGCTGGACGAGGATACGGCCGCCGATCTCGCCGCGCTCTTCACGGCGCTGGGCTTCCGGCAGACCGGCACGCATCGCAGCAAGATGGTGACGCGCTGGAGCCAGGGCGGCATCAACCTCGTGCTCAACACCGAGAAGGACGGCTTTGCCCAGTCGCATGCGATCATGCATGGGCCCGGCGTCTGCGCGATCTGCCTGCGCGTCGACGATGTCGAACAGACCATGGCCCGGGCGCGGGATTTGAAGATCACGGCCTTCGAACAGCCCGTCGGCCCCGGCGAGATGCATATCCCCGCCATTCGCGGCGTCGGCGGCTCATTGATCTATTTCACCCAGGCCACAGGTGAACTCGCCCATATCTGGGAGAAGGATTTCGTCGCGACGCCCCATGCCGCAGCGCCTGCGCCTGCCCTCCTGCAAAGCGTAGATCACATCTCGCAGTCGATGGACTATGAGGAGATGCTGTCCTGGCTCTTGTTCTACACCTCGCTGTTCCATCTCGAGCGCATCCCGCAAGCCGCGATCGCCGATCCCGCCGGCCTCGTCGAGAGCCGGCCGATCGTCAGCGCCGACGGCTCATTGCGCTTCGTGCTCAACGGCTCGCAGGCGACGCGGACCCTGTCCTCGCGCTTCGTCTCAGAGCATTTCGGCTCGGGCGTGCAGCACATCGCCTTCAGCGCGCCCGACATCTTCGCGGCGGTGACGGCGATGCGGGCGGCGGGTCTCTCCTTCCTCGACATCCCCGAGAATTATTACGAGGATCTGGAGGCGCGGCACGGGCTCGATCCGGATTTCATCGACGCCTTGCGCGATCACCACATCCTCTATGACCGCGACGGCGAGGCCGAGTTCCTGCAGGTCTACACCCATGTCTTCGCGCAACGCTTCTTCTTCGAGATCGTCGAGCGGCGCGGCGGCTATGCCGGCTTCGGCGCGGTGAACGCAGCGGTGCGGCTGGCCTCGCAGGCCAGAGAGGCGCGGCCCGTGACGGTGCCGCGGCCGTTGAGGGAGAGCTGAGGGTCATCCAGCACGCGCAGCGGCGCGCAGTGCCGCTGCGCAGATGCGGGATCGCGTGACGCAGGAGGCGCCTTCTTCTGAAGGGCGCAGAAGGCGCCTTCTTTTGAAGACGGTCCCGTGTCTGCGCCGCGGCATTTCATGCCGCAGCGCACACGGGATGACAGGGCCCTACCCCCGCAGCATCTGCATCGGTGTCGGATAATAGCGGAAACCGTCGCCGGCCTTGGCGAGGTTGCCGAAGCCCGGCCAGGCGAAATGGTAGGACATCACCGGCGTCTTCTCATCGGCCAGGATGGTGAGCAGCTTCACGCGCGATTCCACCGCCTGTTTCGGGTCGAAATCATAGGCGAATTCGAGCCTGGGCTTCTCGGTCAGCAGGATCGCGTGATGCGTCAGATCGCCGAGGAAGGCGAAGGATTTGCCTGAGGACGCCACCCTGAAGATGTGGTGCCCCGGTGAGTGCCCGGGTGCCGCGATCGCCTGCACGCCCGGCAGGAATTCCTGGCCGTCCTTGAAGAAGACGATGCGGTCCTTGACCGGCCTGAGATTGGCGCGGGCATGCTCGCCGAAGGCCTTGAACGGCGTGCCGAGCCGCGCATCGTCGAGCCAGAAATCATAGTCGATCTGGCTGATATAGATCTGCGCGTTCGGGAAATGCGGCTTGCCGTCCTGGGAGGAGATGCCGCCGATATGGTCGATATGGGCGTGGCTGATGACAATGGCGTCGATATCCTCCGGCTTGATGCCGGCTTCCGCCATGCTCTTCTGCAGGCGGCCCGTGGTCGGGCCAAAGGCCTTGGAGAAGCCCATGCCGGTGTCGAACATGACAAGCCTGTCGCCGAAATTCACGATCGGGACGTTCTGCTCGAGGACGACATTGTCCTTGGCCAGGAAGTTGTTCTCCAGCATGCCGTAGACGGTTTCCTTGGGCACGCCGAGGAAGCTCGCGCCGGGATCGCCGAGCGGCAGCGGCCCGTCGGAGACGACCGTGACCTCGGCCGTGCCCAGCATGAAGCGGTAGAAATAGCCGGACTGGGTGTTGGACAATGGCGCCTTGGCCAGGGCCGCGCCTGCGAAAGGCAACGTGGCGCCCGCAGCGAGCGCGGCAGCGCTGCCCAGAAATCCGCGACGGCTGGCATGTGCAAGGCTGGGATGGGCAAGGCTGGCTTGGAGATGCATGGTCGTATCCTCGGACATTGCGCTTCCTCCTGAGTGAAACGGTTCCAGCGTTCTCGCTGGCATTCTTGTCGACGGAGACCGAGCGGCCTGGAGCGGCCTTGTGGCAAAGCCATACCTCTCGAGAACCCTGCCTCGCGCTGGAGGATGCACCTGCCCCAAGGGCACGACCAATACCCCTTTGCTCTATCCGGCATAAGCGAAAGCTGGGGCTGGAGGCGTTCCCGTGGCGCGCAAACCGATTCAAGCGATCGCGGCAAGACACTGCAATCGTTCAAATTTTACGAATCGATCCGGGCGACGCATGCCACCGCGTCAGGCCCGCTCTGGCCATCGCCTGCGGACGACGCTACCAACGTCAAAGAGGCCTCAGCGGCCGGTCAGGAACCGAGAAACCCAGCGATGGATTTGCGTCAGCTTCGCTATTTCACCGCGATCGTCGAACAGGGCTCGTTCTCGAAGGCCGCCACCAAGCTACGCGTAGCACAGCCGGCGCTGAGCCAGCATCTGCGCCATATGGAAGACGAGCTCGGCGTCGCGCTGCTGCATCGCGGCACGCGCGGCGTGCTGCCGACGGAGGCCGGCGAGCGGCTCCTGCTGCGCGCCCGGGCGATCCTGGCAGAGTTCGCCGAATTGCGCGACAGCGTCCGCGGTGAGACCGCGGCGCCCGGCGGCGAAGTCCGCATCGGCCTGCCCGGGACCGTCAGCGAGCAGTTCAGCGTGCCCCTGATCCAGGCGGCGCGCGAACGTTATCCTGCCGTGCGCATCCGCATCGCCGAAGCGATGAGCGGCTTCGTGCTCGACTGGCTGCGCCGAGGCGAGGTCGATCTCGCGGTGATCTATGCGATCTCGGACCCCAAGGGCCTCGGCATCCACCATATCCTGACCGAGGAACTCTGCCTGTTCGGCCCGCCCACGCTCGACGCGATCAAGACGCCGCCCGGCGGCACGGTGACGCTCGCCGAAGCCGCGGGCGTCGACCTCATCCTGCCCGGGATCGGCCATGGCCTGCGCGACCAGATCGATGAGGCGGCTGCCGGCGTCGGCGCCGCGATCCAGCCCGCGATCGAGATCGAATCCTATGCGCAGATCAAGCGGCTGGCCGAGCGCGGCCTGGGCTACGGCATCCTGCCGCGCATGGCGGTCAGCGCGCAGGAGAGGGCTGGTCTCTTCCAGACCTGGCGCATCGAGCAGCCCTCGCTCTACCGCAAGGTCTATCTCGCCTATTCGACAGAGCGGCCGATGCCGGCGGCGGCCCGCGCGATCGGCCAATTATCCTGGGAGATCCTGCGCGGGCTCGTCAGCGACGAGAGCTGGACCGCGACGCTGGGCGAGGATGGCGATCCGCCCGCCTTATATGGCTGATCGCGTTTTCGTCTTTGACAGGCAAGCCCGCGAGCCTGAATTTCGTGTCGCTGATCACGAACCTCAGCCCTCATCCTGAGGAGCCGCGAAGCGGCGTCTCGAAGGATGCTCCAGTGCGCTCTGGAACATCCTTCGAGACGCGCCTTAAGGCGCTCCTCAGGATGAGGGCTGAACGTGGGAACAGCCAAGAAACAACGCCCATCGCCCGAGGAAACACACCTTTGAAAATCCGTGCCGCCGTCCTGAATGCCAGCCCAGTCGCGGCGCCCTATGCGCTGAGCAAGCCGATGTCGATCGAGGAGATCGAGCTCGCCCCGCCCGGCCCCGGCGAGGTGCTGGTCAGGGTCCGCGCGGCGGGCTTATGCCATTCCGACCTCTCGGTGATCGACGGCAATCGCCCGCGCCCCGTCCCCATGGTGCTCGGCCATGAGGCCGCGGGCGAAGTGGTCGAGACCGGCCCGGGCGTGCAGGACCTCAAGCAGGGCGACCGCGTCATCATGGTCTTCGTGCCCTCCTGCGGGCATTGCTCCCCATGCAGCGAGGGGCGCCCTGCTTTGTGCGAGCCCGGCAACGCCGCCAACGGCATCGGCGAATTGATCGGCGGCGGGCGAAGGCTCTCCGCGGGGGGTAAGCCGGTGCATCACCATGTCGGTGTCTCCGCCTTTGCCGAATATGCCGTGATCTCGCGCCACTCGCTGGTGAAGATCGAGGCCGACATCCCCCATGAGATCGCGGCCCTGTTCGGCTGCGCCGTGCTGACCGGCGTCGGCGCAGCGGTGAACACGGCAAAGATCCGCGCCGGCGAGACGGTCGCCGTCGTCGGCCTCGGCGGGGTGGGCCTGAGCGCGCTGATGGGAGCTGCCGCCTGCGGCGCCTCGCGCGTCATCGCGGTCGATCTTGCCGAGGACAAGCTTGCGATCGCGCGCGAACTCGGCGCAACGGACACGTTCAATGCTGGCGACCCCGGCGTGATCGAGGCGATCCGGGCTGCGACCAAGGGCGGCGTCGATCATGGGCTGGAGATGGCGGGCTCGGTCAAGGCGCTCGACCTCGCCTATCAGATCACCAGGCGCGGCGGCACGACCACGACCGCCGGCCTCGCCAACCCGGCGCATATGCTCTCGCTTTCGCCGGTCAGGCTCGTCGGCGAGGAGCGCACGCTGAAGGGATCCTATGTGGGCTCCTGCATCCCCGTGCGCGACATCCCGCGCTTCATCGAGCTTTACCTGCGCGGCAAGCTGCCGGTCGACAAGCTCTTGACCAGCACCAGCGGGCTCGACGGCATCAATGAGGGATTCGACGCGCTGAACGAGGGGCGCACGATCCGGCATGTGCTGGTGATGTGAGGCGGATGGTCGTCATTCTGGGGCGAGGCGAAGCGCAGACCCGAGAATCTCTGTCAGGAGATGCTCGGGGCAAGCCCACGGCTGTCCGGTTCGCCGTGAGCGCCCGATCGAAAAGCTTCGTTCATTGAAGGCTTTCCAGCGGGCGGGGACGAATGAGACAGGCGCGGGGAACCCTTCTCCCGTGTGGATTTCTCTGCGAAAGGGCCCTGGCGTTGAGGTTTGATTGCTGATTCACTTCGCTCGGGTGCGGCGGGGTGATCGGCATGTCGGATCAGATGTCTTTGGCTGAGGCGTTTTTGGACCCACGCCTGGGTGCGAACGCGAAGCTTGCGAAGATCGATGGGCTGATCGCGTGGGATCGGCTGGCGCCCTTGGCCGGCAAGCTGCGCCAGGCTGAGACGGGCAGGCCGCCTTACGCGCCGCTTGCGATGCTCAAGGCGCTCTATCTGCAGGCGCTTTACGATTTGTCGGATCCCGGCCTGGAGGAGGCGCTGCTGGACCGGCTGTCGTTTCGACGTTTCTGCGGGTTTGCGCTCGATGGCGGCACGCCCGACGAGACGACCTTGTGCCGCTTTCGGCTGGCGGCAGCGCAGGCGGGCGTGCTCGAGGCCTGCTTTGCCGAGATCGGCGCGCAGCTCTCGGCCAAGGGTCTGATCCTGAAGAAGGGCACATTGCTCGACGCCACAATCGTTCAGGCGACGCATGCTGCCCCGTCACGCGAAGCCGGGCTGGGCAAGGGCCACCCCCGTGAACCCGGCGCCGACTGGGGCAAGAAGAACGGCAAGGCCCATTTCGGCTACAAGCTGCATGTCGGCGTCGACGAGGGCTCGGGCCTGATCCGCACGGCGCTCGTGACCTCGGCGCGGATACAGGACGTCGAGATGGCCCCAGGGCTCGTCAGCGGCGACGAGGCCGCCGTCTATGCCGATCGCGGCTATGAGAGCAAGGCCCAGCGCGCCGCCCTGAAGGCCTTGGGCATCAAGGACCGGATCATGCATCGCCGGCACAAGCACATCGCTGTCCTGCCGCGCTGGCTGCAGCGCCGCAACGCCCTGATCGCGCGCCGCCGCGCTCCCGTCGAAGCTGTCTTCAGCGCCATGAAGCGCCTCTATGGCAAAGCCCGGACGCGATGCCACTCGTTCGTCGCCAACACCGCAGACCTGATTGCCTTCGCAACCGTCTACAATCTCCGGCGCGCCACCATCATCGCAGGCGGCTGAACCAGGTCGACTGCGAGCTCTCCAAGCCAACCGCTGAAGACCGCCCGTCACAGGCGAACAATCCGCCGTCAAAATATCAGTCCTCAGCCGCGTTTCGCAGAGGAATCCGTGTGGGAGAAGGGTAGGGATGAGGGCAGGCCAGACAACCAGGTCGCGCAAGCCGCTCCGCATCGTCTCCTGCGCTTTCAGGATGAGCCGGCGCTGCGGCGCGGTCGCGCCTCAATAATCAGCGGCAGGCCCTCATCCCTGCCCTTCTCCCATCCGGGAGAAGGGTTCCCCGCGCTCTTCATCCGGCGCTTCGCGTCACCTTCGCCCGCGAGGGGAGAGCCGTGCATGATCCGCTCAGAGACCAAAACCTCAACCGGACAGCCGTGGGGCAAGCCCGAGCATGACGCGAGACCCGGCCTCAGCCGTGCTTGTGCACGATGGTCTCAGTCACCGGAAACTCCTCCAGCACGATGAAGTCCTTCTCGCGGCCATGGCCGTTCTTGCCGGTTCCGTCTCGGCTCGCCCGCTGCGCCCGGGCATTCGGAGGACGAATCGTGGCAAATATGGTATCTGCGGATAGGCGGGACGCGCGGCTCATTCCAAGGGATCAGGCATGTGGAACACCGTCTCTTGCGAGATGCACAAGGAGACCGACGCCTTCGACTATTGGCGTGAGGTCGCCTTCCAGCGGCTCGATGCCCGGCCGCGCCCCTCCCTGCGGCAAGACGGCTTCCATGGCAAGGCGGCCTCCCTGTCGGTGGCGGGGACCACATTGTGGCGCTATCAATCCGCCGCCGTGGATGTACACCGCAGCGCCAGCCATTGCCGGCGCGACCAGGGTGGCGAGATCTGCGTGTTGCTGATGCGCTCCGGCCGGGCGATGCTCGACCAGGGCAGCGAAATGACCCTGGCTCCGCGGGATGTCGGCTTCATCGATGCCTCGCGGCCGCTGCGCGGCTGGTGGGGCGAGCATTCCGAGAGCCATCTGGTGATTCCGCGCGACACGGCGCGGCGGCTGTTCGGCGATCTCGACCGGCTGAACGGGTTGCGCCTTCCCGGGCAATCGGGAGCGGGCCGCCTGCTCGGCGCGCAGCTGCGGCTGACCGAGCGGCTGATCGACGGGCTCGACCCAGCGGCCGCGGCCATGGCCGTGCAGACGATGCTCGACCTGATCGGCCGGGCGCTCGGTGCCGTGCGGCGCGGGGACGACCTGCCTGATGGGCGCCGCTCCGCTAGCCCCGATCCGGCCGAGGCGATCGCGCGCTATATCGACCGGCATCTCGACGATCCCGATCTCGATGTCGGCCGCATCGCGGCGGCGCTCGGCCTGTCGCGCAGCAGCCTGTATCGGAGCTTCCCGGCATCCGAGGGCGGCGTGGCCCGCTTCATCCTTCATCGCCGGCTCGAGCTGTGCCGCGATGCCCTGCTGGCCGGCGGGCCGATCGGCCCGCTCGAGGACCTCGCGACCCGTTGGGGCTTTGAGGATTACGGCGCCTTCTCCCGCGCCTTCCGGCGCCGCTTCGGCCTGGCGCCCAGCGCCCTGCGGGACCAGCCCACGGCGAGATAGAGCCTTCTCCGATTTGATGGGGTCGTCATTGCTTGCGCAACGAAACGATCCAGCTTGATCGGAAATTGCTCTGGCGCATGTCCCTTGCACGGGCAGCTCAACGTCACAGCAGCCAGTTTGGGACGCAATGCGCAGCGTCCTGGGACGCAAAGCCTAACGCGTCCCCCTGCCCGAAGGATAATCTCCGCGAAGGCCGATCCTTCATCGGCAGGCGGATCATGCCGATCCGCGCGCCTTCGCCAGGGACGGAAGATGCCACAGGACGATGCGGCCTCGCAGCCGGGCAGCACCATCGGGAAGAGCCCCTCCCTGCCGACCGGGCCGGCCAGGGGCTGCCGGTCAACGCTCCCGGCCTCGACCGCGCCGGGAACCGCGCCCGCCACGCTGCCTCCTGCGCGGTCGCTCGCATCATCCTCCACGATGGCGCGGCTGCTGTCGGGAACGATGCTGATGGGGTTGGCGGCCGGGATCGCGCTCGGTGCGCCGGTGCAAGCGGCGGCGCAAACCTATCAGGGCGCCGATGGCCAGTACTCAACGGGCGTTGCGGGTGGCGCGGGCAGCGACCCGGGCTTGAACGATGGTGGAGCCCCCATTCAGAACGGCCAGGGAGCCGCTGGCCCGGTGGCCGGCGGGGCAGGCGGTCCGGGACTTGCGAGCAACGGCGGCGGCGGTAATGGCGGCTTCGGTGGGGGGAGTGGCGAACTTGGTGCTCTCGGCGGTGGCGGTGGCGGCGGTGGCATCGAGAGTGCTGGCCGCGGCGGCGGCGGCGGCGGCAGCATCGCGAGCGGAGGGGGCGGCGGCGGCGGCGTCGGCCACGTCGTCACCAGCGACATGACGTTGGTGGTCGGCGGCTCATCCACAGGCGGGCGCGGTGGTGGCGTCGGCGGCGACGGCAGCGGCGGCGGCGGCGGCGGTGGCGGTGGCGTGTTACTGGATGGCATCGCGACGCTCACCAACCAGGGCACGATCGCCGGTGGTGCTGGTGATCAGGGCGGCGGCGGCGGCGGTGGCGCATTAATGACCGGGGCCGGAACCGTTGTGAACGAAGGCGCCATCCGGGGTGGCACTGGCGGCATTGGCAAATATAGCGACTCAACAGACGGGGCCGGCGGTATTGGCATCGCCGCCATTGGTGGCGCCACGGTGATCAACAGCGGGGTCATCGCGGGCGGCTTCTCGCGGAACAGCAACGGGGTTCAAGCTGCTGCGATCAGCTTCATGGGCGGCGCCAACCGGCTGGAATTGTGGAACGGCTCGGTGATCTCCGGCAATGTGGTCAGCGCCGGCGGCGATACGCTGGTCCTGGGCGGCACCGTCGATAGCGGCTTCAATCTCGGTCAGATCGGGGCCGCAGCGCAATATCAGGGGTTCAGTTTTTTCGAGAAGACGGGCGCCAGCACCTGGACGCTGACGGGCACGGGCGCGCAGAACTGGTGGGTCGCGGCCGGCGCGTTGATCGGCAACACCGCGAGCCTCAGTGGCAATCTCAGCTTCGCCAACGGGGCCGGCACACGCGGCGTCGTGTTCGATCAGGCGAGTGCGGGGACTTATGCCGGCACGATCACCGGGGACGGTAGCGTGACCAAGACCGGCGCGGGCACCCTGACCCTGACCGGTACCAACGATTATACCGGCGGCACCACGATCGCCGGCGGCACGCTCAGCGTCGGCGCGGACGCCAATCTCGGCGACGCGTCCGGTGCGCTCACCTTCAACGGCGGCATGCTGCAGGTGACAGGCACGGGCTTCACCTCCACCGCGCGCACGATCAACTGGGGCGCGCAGGGCGGCGGTTTCGATATCGCCAATCAGGCGAATACTTTTACGGTGAGTCAGGGACTTGGCGGTAGCGGAGGCTTGACCAAGCTCGGCGCGGGCATGCTGACGCTGACCGGCGCGAACAGCTATTCCGGCGGCACCACGATCAGCGCCGGCACGCTGCAAATCGGCGCTGGCGGCACGAGTGGCAGCCTCACCGGCGATGTCGTCAGTAACGGAACCCTCGCCTTCAACCGCTCCGACAGGCTCGCCTTCACCGGCGCCATCTCCGGCACCGGCACGCTGCGCCAGGAGGGGAGCGGCACTACCGTGCTCAGCGGCGTCAACACCTATACCGGCGCCACCCTGGTCAATGCCGGAACCCTCGCGGTCAACGGCTCCATCGCCACATCCTCCAGCGTCACCGTCGCTGCAGGCGCCACGCTCGGCGGCACCGGCACGGTCGGGAACACCATCATCGCGGGCGGTACGCTCTCGCCGGGCAATTCGATCGGCACGCTCGGCGTGCAGGGCAATCTGAGCTTCACCGCCGCCTCGACCTACAAGGTGGAGGTCGATCCGCTTGGCGCCGACCGCACCAATGTCACGGGCATGGCGACGCTCGGTGGCGCGACGGTGGCCGCGCTTTACGCGCCAGGCGCCTATGTCACGAAGCAATACACCATCCTCAATGCAGCAGGCGGCGTCAGCGGCACGTTCGGCACACAGGCGAACACCAACCTGCCGGCGAATTTCACCTCCAGCCTCAGCTATGACGCCAACAATGCCTATCTCAACCTGGCGCTGAACTTCGTGCCCTCGGGCCCGTCGGCGCCAAGCTTCAGCGCCGGCCTCAACGCCAACCAGAGCCATGTCGCCACTGCGCTGGTGAACTCGTTCAACACGGCGGGCGGCATTCCGCTGGCCTTCGGTGCGCTCTCATCGCAAGGCCTGACGCAGGCCTCGGGCGAAGTGGCGACCGGTGTGCAGCAAACCAGCTTCAGCGCAACCTCGCAGTTCCTGGGGGCTATGCTCGACCCCTTCGCGGTCGGGCGCGATAACGGCGTCGGGCGCGATAGCAGCGCTGGACAAGGTCTCGTCTCCTCTGCGGATTCGGGCGAGGCTGGCGCCTATGCCTCGCTGCACAAGGGGCGCGAGCCCTCCCCGGCCCTGGCGCGCAAAGCCACCTTCCCCAGTCTCCTCTTCACGCCGCGCTGGGGCGCCTGGGCGGCGGGCTATGGCGGCGCGCAAATCGCGTCAGGCAACGCCGCTATCGGCTCGGCCGACACCACCGCGCGCATTTACGGCATGACGGTCGGCGCCGATTACCGCTTCGCGCCGGAGACGCTGGTCGGGTTCTCGCTCGGCGGCGCCAGCACCAACTACTCGCTCTCGGGCGGGCTCGGCAAAGGCTCCTCGGAGATGTTCCAGGCCGGGCTCTATGGCCGCCACCAGATCGGCGCCGCCTATGTCGCAGGCGCGCTGGCCTATGGCTGGCAGGACATCACCACCGACCGCAACGCCTTTCAAAACCACTACCGGGCGCGGTTCGATGCCAATGCGCTGTCGGGGCGGATCGAGGGCGGCTATCGCTTCGCCTGGCAGGGAATGGGGCTCACCCCCTATGCAGCGGGCCAGTTCTCGACATTGTTCCTGCCGGCCTATGCCGAGCAGACCGTGGCGGGAAACGGCCTGTTCGCGCTGAACTACGCCTCGAAAGACGTCACCAGCTCGCGCAGCGAACTCGGCTTGCGCGGCGATCTGTCATTTGCCCTCGACCAGGCGCTGGTCACACTGCGCGGCCGCACCGCCTGGGCGCATAACTTCACCGTCGATCGCAGCATCCTCGCCAGCTTCCAGGCGCTTCCAGCCTCGGGCTTCACCGTCAACGGCGCGGCGCAGGCGCATAATGCGGCGCTGCTCTCGGTCGGCGCCGAGATCGACTGGCGCAACGGCTTCACGCTCGCCGCCAATTTCGACGGCGAGTTCGCGCGCAACACCCAAAGCTACGCCGGCAAGGCCTCCATCCGCTATCAATGGTGAGAGCAAACCAGCTCAGGCGATGGCGCAGCATTGCCGCGGTCAGCACCGGTGCCCTCGTCGGCGAGGGGCGCACGATCCGGCACGTCATCCGTATGTGAGCGGGTTGACGACCGGTGGCGGGCCGACCGGCACCTTGAGATGGTGCAGCCGCAGGGGCTGGCGCAGCAGATAGCCGCGCGCGTCCCGCTCCGAAAGCGTCTCGAACCGGGCCAGCATCTTCTCCAGCGCCTTCCTGGCCCGATTCCGGCGCGCCGCATCGACCCCGACGGCACGCTCGATGAAGGCCGAGGCATCGGCAAATGCCTCGACGCGGTCGTACTCCATGCGCCGGCACTCAGCCAGGATGCCGCGCCGCCCGGCGCGGGTGATCGCGTCCTGCGCGGCATGGCGCACCGTCGTCTCGTCCTCGATCAGCCGCAGCGCATCGAAGAACGTGCCCTCGGACAAGGGCTCGATGACGACGACGCTGCCGCCCTTGCCGACAACGCGGGCTGCCTCTTCCAGAGCAAGCAGCATATTGGACACCGGCAGATGGTGCAGGCTGTTGAGGAAGATCGCGACATGGATGGTCGCGTCATTGAAGGGCAGCAGCTCAGCGCCGGCCTTCTGCACATAGGCGGTCGGCACCGCACGGCGCGCCGCCTCCACCGCAGCCTCGTCGATGTCGAGCCCGGCAACGCGCGCGCCACGTTCGACGAGGCCCTGCATGAGATGGCCGCCACCGCAGCCGATGTCGAGCATCCGCCGCCCCAGCAATGGTGCGAAGAGGCTTTCGAGGATGTCGAGGGTATCGCCTGCGGGTCGATTCATGATTCTGGCGATGGTTGCCCTGACGGCGAGCCGGCGCAAGGTCGCGTTTTCCGACCCCTGCGCCGCCTCTCTCGCCGTTTAGTAGCTCTCGCCCTCGACCTGCAAGCTCACATCTAGCCGTGCTTGTGCACGATCGTCTTGGTCACCGCGAACTCCTCCAGCGCGATGAAGCCCTTCTCGCGGCCATGGCCGCTCTTGCCGGTGCCGCCGAAGGGCAGTTCGATGCCGCCGCCGGCGCCATAGCCGTTGATGAAGACCTGCCCTGCCCGCACGCGCCGCGAGACGCGCTGCTGGCGGCCGCCATCCCTGGTCCAGACGGCGGCGACGAGGCCGTAATCGGTCGAATTGGCCAGCTTGATGGCATCCTCCTCATCCTCGAAGGAGAAGGCGGACAGCACCGGCCCGAAGACCTCCTCCTGCTCCAGCCGGTTGCCACGCGGCACCTGGCCGAACAGGGTCGGCGTGACGTAGAAGCCGCCATTGGGCACGCCCTGGGCGATCTGCCCCTCGGCCAGCACCGGGATGCCCTGCTCGCGCGCCTGGTCGATGAAGCTCTGCACGCGGCCGCGCTGCTTGGCGCTGATCACCGGGCCGCAATCGAGGTCCATCTCCGGCGTGCCGGCGCGCAGCTTGGCGAATTGCTTGGCGACCGCCCCGACGAACTCGTCATAGACAGTCTTCTGCACCAGCACGCGGCTGCCGGCCGAGCAGGTCTGCCCGGTGTTCTGGACGATCGCCTTGCAGACGATCGGCACGGCTGCGTCGAAATCGGCGTCGTCAAAGACGATCTGGGGCGATTTGCCGCCGAGTTCGAGCGTGCAGGGGATCAGGTGGTCGGCGCAGGCGTGCTGCACCATCTTGCCGACTTCGGGCGAGCCGGTGAAGGACATGAAGGCAATGCCCGGATGCGAGGAGAGCGCCGCGCCGGCCTCATGGCCGCGCCCCGCGACGACGTTGATCGCGCCGTCGGGAAAGCCGACCTCGCTCGCGAGTTCGGCAAGGCGGAAGGCCGTGGCGCAGGCGTCCTCGGCCGGCTTCAGCACAACCGCGTTGCCCATGGCGAGAGAGGCGGTGAGCGAGCGGCCAAACATCTGCGCCGGATAGTTCCAGGGCAGGATATGGCCGGTGACGCCATGCGGCTCATGCACCACGCTGACGCTGTAGCCGTTCAGGAACGGAATGACGTGGCCATGCACCTTGTCGGCTGCGCCGCCATAGAATTCGAAATAGCGCGCGGTCGCGTCGATATCGGCCCTGGCCTGCGCCATCGGCTTGCCGGTGTCGCGCGCCTCGAGTTTTGCGAGCTCGTCGAAATGGTCCTGCAGCCTGAGCCCGAGCTTCGAGATCAACCGGCCGCGCTCGGCTGCCGTCAGCTTGCCCCAGGCGCCGTCGAAGGCGGCGTGGGCGGCCTTGACCGCGGCGTCGATGTCAGCGGCGTTGCCGCAGCCGATGCGGGCGAATTCCTCACCCGTCGCCGGCGCCAGCTTGGCGATGGTTTCGCCCGTCTGGCCAGCGACATAGCGGCCATTGATGAAGTGCTGATTCATGGGCGTTTCTCCGCTTTTAACTCCAGCCCTCATCCTGAGGAGGCCGCGAAAGCGGCCGTCTCGAAGGATGCTCCAGATGGCTCCGGCGCCTCCTGGAGCATCCTTCGAGACGCTGCTTCGCAGCTCCTCAGGATGAGGGCTTATGGGTGAAATTCTGGCTCAATGCATCCCCGCCGCCGCCAGCGAACTTGCCGCGAGCCCACCCTCGACTTCGGTGACCTCGCCGCGCTCGATCGCATAGGCGCGCTCGGCGAAATTGCGCAGCAGGCTGGGGTTGGATTCGGTAATCAGCAAGGCGATCTCGGGATGGCTGTCGCGCAGGGCGCGCAGGGCAGCGGCATAGCGGTTGGCCAGCACCGGGGCCAGCCCCTGGAACGGCTCATCGAGCAGGATCACCCGGTTGCCGATCATAAGCGCGCGCGCCAGCGCCGCCATCTTGCCCTGCCCGCCGGAGAGGCCCGCCGCAGGGCGATGGCGCAGATCCGCCAGTTCCGGCAGCACGGCGTAGATGCCGGCGAGCCGCCGCGAGATCTCGGACGCACCAAGCTTCATCACTTCGGCCGGCAGGCGGATATTCTCCTCGATGGTGAAGGTCGAGAACAGGCGGCGATCTTCGGGCGCATAGCCGATGCCCAGGCGCGGCCGCTCATGCGGCTTCACCTCCAGCAGCGGCCTGCCGTCAAAGGCGATCGCGCCTGCCGTGACCTTCATGAAGCCCATGATCGCGCGTAAAAGACTGGTCTTGCCGGCGCCATTGCGGCCGATCAGGGCGACGGTCGCGCCTGCGGTCAGCGAGAGATCGACCTTGCGCAGAACCTGCACGCCCTCGATCTCGGCGGATAATCCCTTGATCTCGAGCATGGCCTAGACCCCCACTCCGATCACGGTTTCGCGCACCTCGGGATGGTTCAGGATCTCTTCGGGCGAGCCTTCCAGCGCGATTTTGCCGCCAGACCAGACTGCGACGCGATTGGCGTAGCGCGCGACCACATCCATGTCGTGCTCGACGAAGATCGCGGTGGTCGAGCGCGCATCGAGCGCGCGGGTCAACGTGTCCATGACCTGGAATTTCTCATGGCTGGAGACGCCGCTGGTCGGCTCGTCCATGAAGATCAGCTTCGGCTCCAATGCGAGCGCGACCGCGATGTCGATCAGCTTACGCATGCCCTCAGGCAATTCGCGGACAATGCGCTGGCCGGTGTCCTTCAGCCCGACGATCTCGAGCAGCGCCCACATCTCATCGATCTTGGGATGCTTCGTAAGCTTGAGGAAAGGCGACCAGCTGCCCTCGCGGGCGCTCAGCGCCAGCAGCAGGTTCTCGATCACCGTGTTCTCGAGGAAGAGCTGCGGAATCTGGAAGGAGCGGCCGATGCCGAGCCGAGTGATGGCGCGCGGCGAGAGCGCCGTGATATCCTGACCCGCGAAGATGACCCTGCCCGACTGCGGCTTGATGTAGCCGGTGCAGAGGTTGATGAAGGTGGTCTTGCCGGCACCGTTGGGGCCGATGATGGCGATGCGCTCATTCGCACGCACCTGCAAGCTCGCGCCATTGGCGGCCTGCACGCCGCCGAAGCGCAGTTCGAGGTCGCGGGCTTCGAGGATGAACTCGCTCATCGCGCCGCCTCCCCGGAGGTCCGCTTGCGCCCCGCGATCAGCCCGTAGAGCCCGCTCGGCGCGAAGAAGATGATCACGAGCAGCATGACGCCCAGCACCGCATGCCAGGTCTCGGGCGCGTAGACCGCTGCGTAGCCGCGGATGATCTGGAACATCAGCGCGCCCAGGAACGGCCCGGCGACGCCACCGACTCCGCCCAGGATCGCGATGAAGACGAACTCGCCCGAGCGCACCCAATAGGCGAGCTCCGGCGTGACGTGTCCGGAGACCAGCGCGTTGATCGCCCCGCCCAGCCCCGCCAGCAGCCCCGACAGCAGATAGGCGCCATAGAGCACCTTGCGGCTGGAGACGCCGAGATATTCGAGCCTGGTCTCGTTCGACTTGATCGCCTCCAGCGCCTTGCCGCCGGGCGAGACGAGATAGCGCGCCACGAAGAGCGCCGCGACCGCGGCCAGCGCCAGCGTGATGTAGAACATCCAGAATTCGAAGGCCTCGCGCTCCAGCGTCATGCCCAGAAGCGTCGGTCGCGGCACGCGCTTGCCGTCGGCCCCGCCGGTGATCGAGAACAGCTTCTCCAGGAGCGAGAAGAACACCATCGAGATGGCGAGGTTCAGCATGCCGAAGAAGATCGCCCGGTAGCGCACGATGAAGAGCCCGATCAACGCGGCGACGAGCCCGGACGCCGCTGTGGCGATCGGCACCAACAGCAGGACCTCATGGCCGAGACGGGCTGCGGCCATGAAGGCGACGACATAGGCGCTGAAGGCGAAATAGAGCCCATGGCCGAAGGAGACCTGGCCGGCACGCAGCAGCACCAGGATGCCAAGCGCCGCCAGGCCCTCGCAGAGCGCGACCGTCAGGATCACCGTCGACCAGGGCGAGAGCAGCGGGAAGACGACGAGCGCGATCAGGAGCCCCGCGCCGATGAGATATTGGCGCGACATCAGACCTTCCTCGTCTGCACGGTGGTGAAGAGGCCTTCCGGCTTGATCAGCAGCACGACGACCATGATGAGATAGGGGATCAGCACGTCGAATTCCGGCGCGAAATAGACCGCAGCCGAGCGCCCGAGCCCGATCATCAGCGCCGCCACCGCCGCGCCCTCGATGCGGCCGAGCCCGGCCGTGGCCGCGACCGCGAAGGACAGCACGATCATGCCTGAACCGATGCCGGGTGTGAGCGAGGTCGTGGCCGAAGACAGCGCCCCGCCGAGCGCCGCCAGGCTCGCGCCGATGATGAAGGTGAAGAGGTAGATCCGGGTGGCGTCGATGCCCATCGCCATCGCCGCCTCGCGGTCCTGCGTCACCGCGATGATGGCGCGCCCGAAGCTCGTCCGACGCAGGAACCAGCGCAGGCCCAGCAGCACGACGAGCGCCACCAGCGGGATCAGGATGAGCTGATAGCTGGTGTAGAAGATGCCGAAGACCTCGACGGTGCCGAGCCAGTTCATCGGCGCATTGGCGAAGAGCGGCTGCGTGCCGAAGACGACTTTCTGCGCATCCTCGAGGATCATGAAGACGGCGAAGGTGACGAGGAGCTGCAGCACCTCCTCCTTGCCGTAGATGCGCCGCAGCAGCAGCGCCTCGACCGTGCCGCCGACGACCACGCCGACGAGAATGGCCGAGACCAGGAACAGGGGGAAGGCCAGCCAGACCGGCAGCCCCATCCCGGCCGCCGCCAGCACGGCCGAGGCCGCGACATAGGCGCCGATCGCATAGAACGAGCCATGGGCGACGTTGAGCACGCCAAGCACGCCAAAAATCAACGACAGCCCGACCGCGACCAGGAAGATCAGCGAGCCATAGGCCAGGCCGTCGAGTGCGGCGAGAAGGATCATTTCTGGAGGCATTGCGATTCCGCGACCTGTCCCCCTCCCCCTTGTGGGGAGGGGTTAGGGGTGGGGGGCGTCCCGCTCGGCGAGCGGGTTGAAAAAGTAGGTGCACGGCAGCGGCGACAGCGCTCAACGAAGACTTCGATCGTTTCGGCTTTCCGCCCCCCACCCCTTCCCCTCCCCACAAGGGGGAGGGGTTAGGGCCGAGGTTCCAGCGCCCTACTTCACGTAGTCAAACGTCTCGATCGACTTGTCGTTGACCAGCTCCGGCTTGACCTTGGCGAACCAGTCCAGCGACTTCTCGCCGAGCGGGGTCGTAACGAGCTTACCCGGGTAGAGCGCCATCTTGTCGTAGACGGCGAAGGGGTATTCCGGCACGCGCTTGGTGGTGCCAAGCATCTGGTCCTCGAGGCCCTGATGGTCCGAGCGGATCGTGATCGTCCCCGTGAGCGACTTGAACTCCAGCCCCTCGAAGGCTGCGATCACCTGCTCCTTGCTCGGCCATTTGCCGCCGGCTGCGGCTCCGGCCTTCTCATAGGCTTTCACCAGCCCGGTCACGGCCTGGTTCATGTGGAAGGTCGGATAGATCGGATAGACCCCGGTCTTGGCCTTGTAGGCCTTCACGAAGCCCTGCATCTCAGGCGTGTTCTTGTATTTGGGGTGCAGGAAATAGTGGTCGCCACGCGAGCCGACGATGACCCCCTCCGGCATCACCGCACCGAGCCGCTCCATCGAGCTTTCCGCCAGCGGCAGCACGAAGGTCGACTGCTTCAGCAGCCCGCGCGCCGCCGCCTGCTGCACGAAGGTGTCGAGATCGCCGCCCCAGGAGGTCGAGATCACGACATCGGGCCGCAGCGCCGAAAGCCTGGTGATCTCGGTCGAGAAATCAGGCGCGCCGAATTTCGGGAAGAGCTCGGCGACGATCTTCACATCGGGCTTCAGCGCCTTGAGGCCGGCCTGGAGCAAAGCCCAGGATTCACGGCCCCAGGCGTAGTCCTGGTTGACCACCGCCACCGTCTTGAAGTCGGGCTTCACCTTCATCAGGTAGAGCAGCGTCGCCATCATCTCCGCGCCGGCATGGCCTTGCGTGCGGACCGAGTATTTCCACTTGCCCTCTTCGAAGATGGTCTGAGTGCCACAATCCCACATCACATTGACGACCTTGAGGTCCTCGGCGACGGGAGCGAGCGCATTGCAGGAGCCCGACGAGATCGCGCCCAGCATGATCTGCGCGCCCTGGTCTTGCACGACGCGGCGATATTCGGAGATGAGCTGGTTGGTGCCCGCGCCCTCATCGACATAGACCGGCTTCACCGGCACGCCCAAAATGCCGCCCTTGGCGTTGATCTCCTCGAAGAACAGATCCGCCGCGTTCTTGCCCGGCACGCCGAACACCGAGGCCGGCCCGGACAGGAAGGTCGCGATGCCCACGACCAGCTCCTTCGGCTTCTCCTGCGCGGCGGCCGGCAATCCCAGCAGCGCCGTTGCCGCAAACAGCGCAGCCGCCAGCTTCGTCCTGACCATGTTTCTTCTCCCTGGATTCCTCATGGAACGCGCTCTTGGCGGCGCGTTACCTGGATCGAAGGGGCGCATGGGCGGGCCGAAGCCACAAGTAGGATAAAGCGATGAAGGCCATAGCGAGAACCTATGGACCGCCGCCACCCGCCTGGATTTCGCTATGGTCCCCATCGCAAAACGCTATTTGACTTGCAGCGTCGAGATGGTCGCTTTCAGCCGTATCAAAGACGGGCCGGCTCAACGATGACGAATGCTCTCGATGGAATTCTGGTGGTGGCGCTGGAGCAGGCGGTGGCGGTGCCGACCGCGACCTGCAAGCTCGCCGATGCGGGCGCACGCGTCATCAAGCTGGAGCGTGCCGAGGGCGATTTCGCCCGCGGCTATGACGACTACGCCTTGGGCCTCTCCTCCTATTTCGTCTGGATCAATCGCGGCAAGGAATCCTGCCGGGTCGACCTGAAGCAGCCGGACGATCGCGCCATGGTCGAGGCCATGTTGGCGCAAGCCGATGTCTTCATCCAGAATCTCGCGCCAGGCGCGACGACGCGTCTGGGCTTAGGCGCCGCCGAATTGCGCCAGCGCTATCCCAAGCTGATCACCTGCGACATCTCCGGCTATGCGCCCGGCACGCCGCATCACAGCCGCAAGGCCTATGACCTCCTGGTGCAGGCGGAATCAGGGCTTTCGGCCATCACCGGAACCGAGGATTCCGGCCCCTCCCGCATCGGCGTCTCGATCGCCGACATCGCGACGGGACAGACCGCCTATGCGGCGATCCTGGAAGCGCTGCTAAGGCGGGCGCGGACCGGCCAGGGCTCGGCGATCCAGCTCTCGCTGTTCGACACGCTCGGCGACCTGATGAACGTGCCTTATCTGACGCGGCGCTATGGCGGCATCGAGCCGCCGCGCGTCGGTCTCGCCCATCCCTCGATCGCGCCTTATGGCGTCTTCACTACTGCCGACGGCAACATCCTGATCTCGATCCAGAGCGAGCGCGAATGGCAGATCCTGGCGCGCGAGGTGCTGGGCAGCGAGGCGCTGGCGAGCGAGCCGCGCTATGCCAGCAATGTGCTGCGGGTGCGCGAACGCAAGGCGCTCGATGCCGCGATCGGGGCGATCCTGAGCAAGCGGCCCTTCGCCGAGGTCGCGGCCGCGCTCGACCGCCACGCCATCGCCTATGGCACGGTCTCCAGCGTCGGTGACCTGATCACGCATGTTGCGGCGACCACGCTCACGGTGGAGACGCCGGCCGGCCCCGTCGAGGTGCTGGCGCCGCCGGTGATCGTCGACGGCAAGCGCGTCGCGATGCGGCGCGTGCCGGCGCTCGGCGAGCATGACGAGGCGTTGAGGGCCGAGTTCGGGGGCGGGCCATCGCCCGCCAGAACCTCTCCGTCATCCCGGACAAGCGGCCCCCGGGTCCGGCCTTCGGCCGGCCCAAGGACAGGCTCCGCCGCGCCGATCCGGGATCCATCCTAGAGCGTCGAACTCTACGATGGATCCCGGGTCTGCGCTGCGCTTGCCCGGGATGACGGTGAGGTTGGTCAGACACAGCAGCAAGACGAGCCACGAAAGACCATGCAGCAGATTCCAGATCACACCGATATCCGCGACGCCGTCGCGAAACTCTGCGCCGGCTTTCCCGGCGAATACTGGCGCAAGCTCGATCGCGAGATGGCCTATCCGACAGGGTTCGTCGCTGCGCTGACGCAAAGCGGATTTCTCTCGGCGCTGATCCCGGAAGAATATGGCGGGGCGGGCCTCTCGCTCTCGGCCGCCACCGTGATCATGGAGGAGATCCAGCGCCAGGGCTGCAACGGCGCGGCCTGCCATGCGCAGATGTACGTCATGGGCACGCTGCTCAGGCACGGCTCAGTTGAACAGAAGCAAAGCTATCTGCCCAGGATCGCCTCGGGTGAATTGCGCTTGCAGGCCTTCGGCGTCACCGAACCGACGAGCGGCACCGACACGACGTCGCTGCGCACGACAGCGCGACGCGAGGGCGACCATTACGTCGTCAACGGCCAGAAGATCTGGACGAGCCGGGCGGCGCAATCGGACCTGATGCTACTGCTCGCCCGCACCACGCCGCGCGAGGAGGTCGCCAAGCGCACCGAAGGTCTCTCCGTCTTCGTGCTCGACATGCGCGAGGCACTGAAAGAGGGCCTGACCATCCGGCCGATCCGCACGATGATGAACCACGCCACCACCGAGGTGTTCTTCGACAATGTCCGCGTGCCGGCGGAAAACCTGATCGGCGAGGAGGGCAAGGGTTTCCGCTACATCCTGTCGGGCATGAACGCCGAGCGCATCCTGATCGCCGCAGAATGCGTCGGCGATGCGAAATGGTTTATCGAGAAGGCCTCCGGCTATGCCCGGGAGCGCCAGGTCTTCGGCCGGCCGATCGGCCAGAACCAGGGCGTCCAGTTCCCGATTGCCAAGGCTTACGCCAATATGCGTGCCGCCGAGCTGATGGTGCGCGAGGCGGTCAGGCTCTACGAGGCCGGCGAAAATTGCGGAGCGGAAGCCAACATGGCCAAGATGCTGGCGGCGGACGCCTCATTCGAGGCGGCCAACGCCTGTATCCAGACCCATGGCGGCTTCGGCTTCGCCGAGGAATACGACATCGAGCGCAAATTCCGCGAAACGCGGCTCTACCAGGTCGCGCCGATCTCGACCAATCTGATCCTGTCCTATCTCGCCGAGCATGTGCTGGGCATGCCCAGATCATACTGACAATTCTACCAGCGAGGCCGTCTGACGCGGCCTTCTGCGCTTCCGGTGCTCACGGACGAAAGTCCGCTCCGCTCCGGTTCTCGAAAACCACGCCAGCCGACTCAACGCTGGCAAATTCTCAGGATGATCTGCCGTGGCCTTCGAAATCGCGTCCTTGCGCGCCTGGATCGGCAAGTCGATGGAGGCGTCCGACGTCGTGACGCCGCGTCTCGTGCAAAGCTTCGCCGCGACCTTCGCGCCGCATCTAGCGCCTTATCCCGCGGGCGAGGCGCCGCTCGCCCTGCATTGGTGCCTCGCGCCGCCGATCTCGCCGATGAACGCGATCGGCGGCGACGGCCACGCCGCCAAGGGCGAATTCCTGCCGCCCGTGCCGCTGCCGCGCCGGATGTGGGCCGGGGGGACGGTCGAGACCCTGGCTCCCTTGCGCGAAGGCGAGCTGGTGACGCGCCGCTCGACGATCGGCGATATCAGCTTCAAGGAAGGCCGCACCGGGCCGCTCTGCTTCGTCGCGGTCAATCATGAGATCGTCACGGAGCGCGGTGTGGCCCTGCGCGAGCGCCACAACATCGTCTATCGCGAGGCGGCAAAACCGGGCGACCCGGCGGCTCCACTCCCTGCCCCGGTCGAGCCCGAGGCCGCCGATCTCGCCTGGGAGGTCGCGTCGAGCCCGGTCTTCCTGTTCCGTTATTCGGCGATCACCTTCAACAGCCACCGCATCCATTACGACCTGCCCTATGTGACGAGCGAGGAAGGCTATGCCGGCCTCGTCGTGCATGGGCCGATCCAGGCGACGCTGATGCTCAACATCATCGCGACGCTCTCGGGCGGTGAGCCGATCAAGTTCGATTATCGCGGCGTCAGCCCGTTGATCGCGGGCGAGCCCTTCAAGGTGAAGGCCAGGCGACTGCCCGACGGCGCGATCAAAGCCTGGACGGAGGGGGCGGATGGGCGCCTGCGCATGGAAGGCGTCAGCCGCGCGGGTTGAGGCGCTTCAGAGTCTGCCCTGAAATGAAGCCACTGATTTCAATGGCTCTGTCTTGACCACCCACGCGCCGTCATCCTGGGCGAAGCGAAGCTTCGGCCCGGGATCCATCGTAGGACTGCGGAACTCTACGATGGATCCCGGAGCTGCGCCGCTGACGCGGCTTGTCCAGGATGACGGCGCGGATAATGCCAACCGATCGGAGGCCCTTGATATCGCTCGATTCATTCCAGGCCAGACTCTCAGGACGGCGGAATGAAGGGCTGAGAGATCTCCTGGAACAGCGGCAGGGCTTCGTGCCGGGCGGCATGAGCGGCAAGCGCCGGATATTCAGCCCAGGAGACCAGCCCCGGATGCGCCTCGCCCAGAAAGCGCAGCGCGACCGCAACCGCGATATCGGCATGGCCGATCCCGCCACTGAGCCAATGGTCGCCCGGCCTGCCGGCGCGATCGGTTTCGAGGGCGCCGAGCACGGCGAGGATCTGGACCCGGCACCTGTCGGCCCAGAGATCCGAGATCTCCCGGTGCAGGCGCTGCTCGTAGAACAGGCTGACCGCCTTGTCGGCGAGCCCCATGGCAAGCGCCGCAACCTTCACGGCGCGATGCCGCGCCGGCTCCTGGCGCGGAAACAGCGCCTGCCCGGCCGGCACGAGACTGTCGAGGAAATCGATCATGCTCGGGCTGTCGACCAGCACCTCGCCATCGTCCAGCACCAGCGTCGGCACGCGCGTCAGCGGGTTATGGCCGCGGATCTTGTCGGCGTCGCCGAAGACCGACCAGGGCCGGTGCTCGAAAGGCAGGCCGTAGAGCTTCAACGCGATGGCGACACGCCGCACGAAGGGGGAATCATACTGGCCAATCAGGATCATCGCGCGCCTTGTCGGATTCTCGCCTTCCGGCTGGAACAGCCTCATCTTCGACGTGTCACGCCCCCGCCGCAATGCTAGCTTCTCGTCCGCCCAACGCGATCAGGAGCCAGCTATGTCACGCGAAACGCAGTTCAACCGCCGTGACACGCTGAAAGCCGGAGCGGCGATAGCCGCAAGCACCGCCCTGCCCGCGATCGCCACCGCCCAGGCCCAGGTCCCGGCCCTCGCACGGATGAAGCTGCGCCTGCTCGAGACGACCGATCTCCACGTCAATGTCGTGCCTTACGACTATTTTCGCGATGCTGCCGACGACACGGTCGGCCTCGCCAAGACCGCCAACCTGATCAAGGCGGCCCAGGCCGAGGTCAAGAACAGCATGCTGTTCGACAATGGCGACTTCCTGCAAGGTTCATCGCTGGGCGACTATATCGCCTACAAGAAGGGGCTGAAGGCGGGCGATACCCACCCCATGCTGGCTGCCATGAACGCCCTGCCCTATACCTGCGGCACCTTCGGCAACCACGAGTTCAATTATGGGCTCGAATTCCTCGATAACGGCATCGCCAAGGCCGAGTTCCCGCTGGTCTGCGCCAATATCGAGATGGCCAGCGGCTATCCGCTGGTTGACCCCTGGCGGCTGTTCGAGCAGGGCTTCGAGGACGAATCCGGCGCCCAGCATGTCCTCAAGATCGGCGTGATCGGCTTCGTGCCGCCGCAGATCATGCAATGGGACAAGGCCAATCTCGACGGCAAGCTGGTCGCGGGCGACATCGTCAACGCGGCCACAAAGCATCTGCCGGAGTTGCTGAAGGCCTCGCCCGACATCGTCGTGGCGCTCTGCCATTCCGGCATCGCCGGCGGCGAGCGCAAGGGCATGGAGGAGAACGCGGCGCTGCACCTGGCCAAGCTCGACGGCATCGACGTCGTCCTGACCGGCCACCAGCATCTGGTCTTCCCCGGAGGCAAGGCCTTCGACGGCATTGCCGGCGTCGACAACGTCAAGGGCTCGCTGCATGGCAAGCCGGCCTGCCAGCCCGGCTTCTGGGGCTCGCATCTGGGCATCATCGACCTCGATCTCGAAAAGCGCGGCGAGCGCTGGCAGATCGCCGATTTCAAGGTCGAACCGCGGCCGATCTACGAGCGCACGCCCGACCGCAAGATCGTGCCCAAGGCCACGGCCGAGGCCGCCATTCTTGCCGCCGTGAAGACCGACCACGAGGCAACGCTGACCTATATGCGCGAGCCGGTGGGCGCGACCTTGAGCCCGATCAACAGCTTCTTCGCGCTGGTCACCGACGATCCCTCGATCCAGATCGTCACCGACGCCCAGGCGGCCTATGCCAAGGGATTGATGGCGCAGACGCCGATGAAGGCGTTGCCGATCCTCTCGGCCGCCGCGCCGTTCAAATCCGGCGGGCGGGCCGGGCCGGCCTTCTTCACCGACATTCCCGCCGGGCCTCTGGCGCTCAAGAACGTCGCCGACATCTATCTCTACCCGAACACGGTGCAGATCGTGAAAATCAACGGCGCCCAGGTGCGCGAATGGCTGGAGCGCTCGGCTGGCATCTTCAACCGCATCGACCCCGCCAGGACCGAGGAGCAGCCACTGATCAACCAGGGCTTCCCCGCCTTCAATTTCGACGTGATCGACGGCGTGACCTATCGCATCGATGTCACCAAGGCCTCGCGCTATGATGGCGACGGCAAGCTCGTCGCGCCCGACGCCCACCGCATCGTCGACCTCGCCTTCCAGGGCAAACCGATCGATGAGGCGGCCGAGTTCATCGTCGTCACCAACAATTACCGCGCCTCGGGCGGCGGCAATTTTCCGGGCACCAAGACGACCGTGGTGCTGGAAGCGCCCGACCTCAACCGCGACGTGGTCGTGCGCTATATCCTGGAGAAGAAGACGATCGATCCCAAGGCCGATGGCAACTGGGCGATCGCGCCCTTGCCGGCCAGCGTCAACGCCACCTTCGTCACCTCGCCGGCGGCTGCCGGAAAGCTGCCGGCGGGGCTGAAGGCGGAGGCCGTCGGCGATGGCGGCGAGGGTTTCGCCAAATATCGTCTCAAGGGATAATAGCCCGCCCCTTGCCGCCTTCCGGCCGAGCCGCCATGCTCGGGAAAAAACGGGAGGATTTCGATGCTACAGGCGGTCTTGATCATCATGACGTTGGTTTTCGGCCTGGCGGGCGACGCCATGGCGCAATCGGGCACTCTTGCCTGGAAGACGAGCTGGGCGGCTTCAGCGCACGGCCCCTACCCCATCGGGAACCCTTCGGCGCAGCCCGACCAGCGCTTCGCCTTTCCCGATCCGGCCGCCGGCGCGAACGATCAGAGCTTTCGCCTGATCCTGCGCCCGAGCTTGTGGGGACGCCAAGCGCGGATTCGCCTGACCAATGCCTTCGGCACGCGGCCCGTGACCTTCGATGATGTCCATATCGGGCTCCAGCTCGGCTCGGCCGCGCTCGTTCCCGGCAGCAACCGGCCCGCGAACTTCGCCGGCAAAACCTCAGTGACGCTCGACCCCGGCGCATCGGTCTGGAGCGACGCGGTCGAACTGCCCTTCGCGAGCGACCCGGCTTCGCCCCTGCTGCAGGGCCGCAAGCTCGCGGTTTCCTTGCATGTCGCGGGCGAAAGCGGCCCGATGACCTGGCATGCCAAGGCGCTGCAGACCTCCTATGTCACCGCGCCGCGCGCGGGCGCCAAGGGCGCAGACGAAGGCGAAGACGCCTTCATCAATCCCACCGCCTCCTGGTTCTTCGTCGATGCGCTCGACATGCAGGCGCCTGCCGACACGCCGGTGGTCGTCGCCTTCGGCGATTCGATCACGGACGGCACGGCCTCGACCATGAACGGCGACGATCGCTGGCCCGACGTGCTGGCGCGCCGCCTCTCCCAACATTTCGGCGTCAACCGCGTCGCCGTGGTGAATGCCGGCATCGGCGGCAACCAGATCTCGGGACCGTCCGAGTATTCCCCGGCCAAGCCCTTTGCGGGCGGCCCGGCGGCCGTCCAGCGGCTGGAGCGCGACGTGCTCTCGCTCTCGGGCGCCACCAGCCTGATCTGGCTGGAAGGCATCAATGATTTCAGCAAGAACGGCAACGCAGCGACCGAGACCGTTCAGAACGCCATGCGCGACGGCGTCGCCAAGCTGCGGGCGCGCGGCATCCGCACCGTAGGGGCGACGGTCGTATCGGCCCTCAGTAGCACGAGCCCGGCCCATGGCCACCCCGAGCAGGACGAGAAGCGCCGGGCCCTGAACGCCTTCATCCGCAGCCCCGGCAGCTTCGACGCCGTGGTCGATTTCGACGCGGCGACGCTCGATCCCGCGACCGGCGGCCTCAAACCTGCCTTCGTGCCGGAGGCGACAATGGGCGGGCCAGGCGACAAGCTCCACCCCAATCGGACAGGCTACCAGGCGATGGGCTTCGCCATCGATCCGGCAGCGGTCGTGCCGGGGCTGAAGCGGTAGAGCATTTTCGAGCGAAGTGGACCCCGGTTCGCGTGAAGAAAATGCGATAAAACAAGGAGGTAGAGCATTTCCGCGATTCGGAGAAACGCGGAAATGCTCTAACGGCGTCAGGGCTGACCAAGGCGTCGTCAAGCGCCGCCCGCGACATTGGCCGCAGCCATCAGGCGCATCCGGGTCAGCCTGCCCCGGCTCTCGACCAGGGCATCGGCCAGCGCTGCCGCCGGGCCGCGCAGGACGCGCGCCGACCCGACCACCACGAACTCGACCTGGCCGAGCGCCGGCAGGCCGCTGGCAGCCGATACGTCGGTGAGGCCCTGCGGCATCAGCCGGCGCGAATGCGGCATCACGCCGAGGCCGGCGAAGACAGCGGCGCCGAGCCCGCTCAGGCTGCCCGAGGTGCAGGCGATGCGCCAGGAACGGCCGGCCCGATCGAGCGTCGCGATGGCGATCTCGCGGGTGACGCTGGGCGGCGGATAGAGCACCAGCGGCACGGGCTGCTCCGGATCGAGCGCCTGACCAGCCCCGACCCAGGCGAGATCGTCACGCAGCACCGAGCGGCCACGGCCATCCCCCTCGCGGCGCTTGCAGAAGATCAGGTCGAGCGCGCCGTGATCCAGCGTCTCGTAGAGCGTCTCGCTCAACCCCACGGTCAGTTCGAGATCGACGAGGGGATGACCACGCACGAAGTCGCGCAGCAAATCGGGCAGGCCCGAGAGCACGAAATCCTCCGAGGCGCCGAAACGCAGCCTCTCGCGCGTCTTGGCGCCAGTGAAGTAGCCCCTGGCCTGCATGTCGGCATCGAGGATGCGGCGGGCAAAGCCCAGCATCGCATCGCCGTCGACGGTGGTTTCCAGCGAATGCGTGTCGCGGTTCAGGAGCCTGCGGCCGGCCGCCGCCTCCAGCCGCCGGACATGGTGGCTGACCGTCGGTTGGCCGAGATTGAGGCGCGTGGCGGCCCGGGTGAAGCCGCCCTCCTCCACCACCGTGATGAAGCTGCGCAGCAGGACAGGATCGAAAGGGTGCGGCATGGCCATCGCCTTCATTGCGAAACGCAATGACAATTAGCATATCACGCGGCGTTCCGTCATAGGCGGGAATGCGGGATATAGCGGCTCTCAACCAAGGAGTGCTCCCGATGCGATCCCTGCTCGCCCGCTTCGCGCCAGACCCGTACATCATGGCGCTGCTCGGCACGGTCGCCTTTGCCTCCGTCCTGCCGGCTCATGGCGAGGGCGCCCATGTCGTCGGCCTCGTCACCAATCTCGCCATCGGCCTGCTGTTCTTCCTCTATGGAACGCGGCTTGCGCCCAGCGCGGCGCTGGAGGGCTTGCGCCACTGGCGGCTGCACAGCTTCGTGCTGGCGGCGACCTTCCTCGCCTTCCCGGCGATCGCCCTGCTCCTGCGCCTGCTGATGCCGTCCCTGCTGACGCCCGGCCTGTGGACGGGATTGATCTTCCTCTCGGTTTTGCCGTCCACCGTGCAGTCCTCGATCGCCTTCACCTCGATCGCCGGCGGCAATGTTCCCGCCGCACTCTGCGCGGCCTCGGCCTCCAACCTCATCGGCATCGTGATCACGCCGCTGCTGGCGGCGCTGCTCCTGACGACGCAGGGGCACGGCTTCCAGGCCGGCGCCGTCGGCGACATCCTGGTCCAGCTGCTGCTGCCCTTCGCTGCCGGCCAGCTGCTGCGGCCCTGGATCGGCGGCTGGATCGCCAGCCACAAGCGCATGCTCGGCTTCGTCGATCGCGGCTCGATCCTGCTCGTCGTCTACACTGCCTTCAGCGAGGGCGTGACCCAGGGCATCTGGCACCAGCTCGATCTGGAGCAGCTCGGCGCGCTCGTCCTGGTCAATGTGCTGCTGCTCGCGATCGTGCTCGCCGGCACCCGCCTGCTCTCGCGTGCGCTCGGCTTCTCCCGGCCCGACGAGATCACCATCGTCTTCTGCGGCTCGAAGAAGAGCCTGGCGAGCGGCCTGCCGATGGCGAGCATCCTCTTCGCCGGCCAGTCGGTGGGTTTGATCGTGTTGCCGCTGATGCTGTTCCACCAGATCCAGCTCATCGCCTGCGCCGTGCTGGCAAAGCGCTATGCGAAGGCGGCACTGCGGGACGAGACGGAAGGCGCGCCAGCGGCAGCCCGGGCCTGAGCAATGGAAACCCGCCAGGCGCGGGCTGCGCCGACGGCGAAGGCTAACGGTGAAGGGGGGCACGGGGGCGCGCAGCGGCCCCCGCCAAGATTGCGGTACTACACCGCACATCTTGCATTCTTCCGTAGGCGCATACCGATCACAAATTCACGGGTGATGCACGGCGGGTCCTGCCAGCGTTCTTACAGGGCCAGGCGCTGCACGCTGCTCTTATGGACGAGTGCCAGGATGGTGATGCCGTTCGGTGCTTCTTCGTACAGGATGATGTGCGAGCCGTGCTCGTGGCGTCTCACGCCGGGGCGGATGCCATCTGCCTTGCGGCCGATGCGGGGTGTGTCGGCGATTAATTGGAATAGGCGCTCAAGCTCGGCGGCGTAGGCCTCGGCCTGCCGGGCTCCGAATTGCTTCATGCCATAGAGCGTCAGCTCGAACAGGTCCGCGTCGGCGCGATCGGCAAGGCCGTAGCTACTCACTCAAGAACCCGTCGGCCTTTGCCTGCTTCTTGGCGCGGGCGACGATGTCGGACACCGAATTTTTGCTGATGCCACTCGCGCGGGATTCATCCACGATCCGGCGAAGGTCGTCGAGTGACAGCTCGGGATGCGCACGGCGCTCGCGGTCACGGCGGACGAGATCGCGAACGTAGTCGCTCGTGCTGGCGTACTCGCCTTCCTTGATTTGCGCCTCGATCCAGTCCTTCATCGGGTCAGGCAGAGAGATCGTCATGGTCGCCATGGGGCACCTCCTATCTCTCTCAGCCTACCGAAAATAAGCATATTTCACAAATACTCTTATCGACGCCACGCTACCAGTCGTGCTCCATGGCGTTCCGCTCACGATACTCCTTCACGGCGACGCGGCTCGCCTCGTCCCGAAATGCCGGGGAATTCCGCCGCCATGCCGGTCGATGAAGCATTCCGCCGCCTCCGCGCTGCGCTGAAGCTGCCTGAGGAAAGCGGCAGATAGTGCAGGTCGTCACCGAGGCGGCGCAATTCCGTGAGCCCTCAAAGCCCCCCGGCTTTGCAAAATGATGGGTAGCTGCTCCAGCCGCCCTCACCCCTCCACCAGCCTGCGCGCGATCACTTGCGCCTGGATTTCCGCCGCGCCCTCGAAGATGTTGAGGATGCGCGCGTCGCAGAGCACGCGGCTGATCGGGTATTCCAGCGCGAAACCGTTGCCGCCATGGATCTGCAGCGCATTGTCGGCCGCAGCCCAGGCGACGCGGGCGCCCAGCAGCTTGGCCATGCCGGCCTCGAGATCACAGCGGCGCTCGGCGTCCTTCTCGCGGGCGGCGAAATAGGTGAGCTGGCGGGCGATCAGGATCTCGACCGCCATCATGGCGAGCTTGTCGGCGACGCGCGGGAAGGCGATCAGGGGCTTGCCGAACTGGATGCGGTCCTGGGCGTATTTCAGGCCGAGATCGAAGGCCGACTGCGCCACGCCGACGGCCCGCGCCGCCGTCTGGATGCGGGCGGCCTCGAACGTCTGCATCAATTGCTTGAAGCCCTGCCCCTCGACGCCGCCGAGCAGGTTTTCCGCCTTGACCTCGAAGCCGTCGAAGGCAAGCTCATATTCCTTCATGCCGCGATAGCCGAGCACCTCGATCTCGCCGCCGGTCAAGCCTGCAACCGGGAATGGGTCTTCGTCGGTGCCGCGCGGCTTCTCGGCGATCAGCATGGAGAGGCCGCGATAGCCGGCCGCATCCGGATCAGTGCGCACCAGCAGCGTCATGATGTCAGCGCGGACGGGATGGGTGATCCAGGTCTTGTTGCCCGAGACCTTCCAGACAGCCGCATCGCCCTCGCCATGCTTCACCGCCTTGGTGCGCAAGCTGGCAAGGTCCGAGCCGGTGTTGGGTTCGGTGAAGACGGCAGTCGGCAGCACCTCGCCGGCAGCAAGCTTGGGCAGCCATTTCTGCTTCTGTGCATCCGTACCACCGCAAAGGATAAGTTCGGCCGCGATCTCGGAACGCGTGCCGAGCGAGCCGACGCCGATATAGCCGCGAGACAACTCCTCCGAGACGACGCACATCGAGACCTTGGAGAGGCCCATGCCGCCGAATTCCTCGGGGATGGTCAGGCCGAAGACGCCGAGCTCGGCCATCTTCTCGACGACCGGCATCGGGATGTACTCATTCTCAAGGTGCCATTCATGGGCGTGCGGCGTCACCTCAGCGGCGCAGAAGCGGCGCATCTCGCTGCGGATCGCTTCCAGCGTCTCGTCGAGGCCGGGATCGCCGACGCTGATCAAGCCGTGATCCTGGCTGAACAGCGAAACAAGGCGGGCGCGGTTCTGCGGCGTATTGCCTTCCGCGATCAGCGTCTCGGCCGCGTCCGAACGGGCGGCGGCAATCGCCTTGGCCGGGAGGCCGAGCGCGCCGAGCCGCACGATCTCGCTTTGGCTCATCGGGATGCCGCCGAAGATCTGCGCGGCATATTCGCCGGCGCCGATGCGGATGGCGTAATCCTCGGTCGCGCCGTAGCGGTCCTCGGCCCGAAGGCGCTCGCCATAGGCCTTCATCTCGCGCAGCGCCATGACATAGGTCGCGAGCCAGGAAAGGCCGTGAGCAGCATGCTGCTCGGCTTCGAGCTTCACTGAGGAAATCTTGCCGTCGACCGTGACCTTCTGGCGCACGGCCGCGACAGCCTGCTCCAGCAGCGTCTCGAAGCCGGGCAAGGCCGCGGCAATCAGATCGATCGCGCTGTCAGGCATCTCGGATGTGGCGGCGGCGTTCGCGCTCATGATTTCTCTCCCTTTGTTGCGACGCAGCATAGGGCGAGTTTTCGAAAATCAGAAATGCCTCTTTGGGCGAAAGGCCGCGCCCGCCTGGGCTATTTGCGGCTCGCCAGCACGACGCCCGCGACCGTCACCACCACGCCGGCGATCTGAACCGGCGACAGCGCCTCGCCGAAAAGAATCCAGGCTTCGCCCGCTACCAGAACCGGCACGAGATAGAGGAAGGTCGAGACGCGCGAGATCGCGCCACGCCGGATCATCATCAGATAGAGCCCGACGCCGCCGAGCGAGAGCGCCAGCACCGACCAGGCCAGCACCAGGATCATGGTGAGGTTCCACTCGATGCGCATCGGCTCCAGCGCCCAGGCGAAGGGCAGCGTCACGATGAAGGCGGTGCCGTATTGCACGGCCGTGACCGTGCGCAGATCGCCGGAGACGATGCGGGCCTTCTGGTAGAAGGACCCGAAGGTCACCGCGAGCATGGCGAGGACATTGATTGCAACCGGCAGCACGATGCCCAAGAATGCCGCGGGTTCGACACCGACAAGCTTGGGCTCGAGCACCAGCGCGATACCGAGGAAGCCGCAGAGGATGCCGACCCAGCGGATCGGCGATATCCGCTCGCCTACGAGCGCCGGCGCGAACAGCGCGGTCAAAATCGGCTGGAGGCCCGCGATCAGGCCGGAAATTCCGGTCGGCAGACCGTTGCGGATCGCCCACCACAGGCCACCGAGATAGGCTGCGTGCAGCAGGACACCGGTGACGATACAGTCGATGATGGCGCGCCGGCCCTTGGGCCAGGGCGCGCGCAGCGCGAAGGCGAGCCCCGCAAGCAGCACACCGGCGCAGGCGAAGCGAACGGCCAGGAAGGTCAGCGCATCCGCATAGAGCGCCGAATAGCCGGCGACGACCCAGCCTGACGACCAGAGGAAGGTGAAGATGACGGGCGTGAGCCGCAGGAACAGGGGGGAAGAGAGCATGAGAACCGGCTTTCGGATGCCAGCCTGATAAAGCGGGCAGCCCGGCCTGTCGCCCCATGCTGACGCGCACGAGCCATGTGCGGACCGAAACACCTCGCTATTGGACCCGCCAAAGAAGCCGACACGATCTCAGTTGAGGAAAATCCCTTACGATTCATTCACTTGCATTGACTCTGCCAAAATCCAGCCGGACAGTGTGAATTGCTCCAGGCACGAGGGATAACCGATCCGATGACAGAGTCTCTTGCCGCGCCGGTCACTGTGCCTGCGCCCGTCCGCCGCTCCTCGCTTCTGCGCACCATCGTCGCCACCAATATCGGCGCGGTGTTCGAGTGGTACGACCTCGTGCTCTACGCAATGTTCGTGGTGACGCTGTCGAAGCTGTTCTTCCCAGCCGGCGACCCCGCCGTCAGCGTTCTGCTCAGTCTCGGTACCTTTGCCAGCGCCTGGCTGGTGCGGCCGCTCGGCGCGATCGTCATCGGCGCCTATGCCGACCGCGCGGGGCGCAAGCCCGCGCTCATCCTCTCAGCCGGGCTGATGATGCTCGGCACCCTGCTCACGGCCATACTACCCGGCTACGCGACGATCGGGCTTGCCGCCCCCATCCTACTGCTGCTCGCCCGCATGATCCAGGGCTTCTCGGCCGGCGGGGAATTCGGCAGCGCCACCGCCATGCTGATCGAGCAGGATCCGAGCCGCCGCGGCTTCTATGGCGCGACGCAATGGGCGAGCTCGGGCTTTGCCGTGTTCATGGCCTCGATGTTCGCCTATCTCATCAACGCGTCCCTCACGCCCGAGCAGGTCATGTCCTGGGGTTGGCGCGTGCCGTTCCTGTTTGGCCTGCTGATCGGCCCCGTCGCCTGGTATATCCGTCAACGCGTCGATGAATCGGCCGAGTTCGAGAAGGCCGAACAAAGCCCCGTGCCGCTGGCCGAAGTCATGACGCATGACAAGCTGCGCGTCCTGGCGGGCGCGGGCATCGTCGCGGCCGGCGCGGCGGGCAGCTTCATGAACACGTATATGCCGACCTTCGCCACGACCAAGCTCGGACTCGACCCGTCCGTGGCGCTGATCGGCACGATCTTCGCCGGCCTGATCAACTCGACCATGCCATTCTTCTTCGGCCATCTCTCGGACCGCGTCGGCCGCATCCCGCTGATGGGCACGTTTGCCGTGCTTGGCCTGGTGATGACCTATCCGATGTTCCAGTGGCTCGTCGCCAGCCCCAGCGTCGGCACGCTCATCGCCATCCAGTCCATGCTCGCGCTGGTGCTCTATTGCGGCTACTACGCCACCGCTCCGGCGCTGCTGTCGGAGCTCTACCAGACCCGTCGCCGCGTCACCGGCATCTCGATCAGCTATGTGCTGGGCCAGCTCCTGTTCGGTGGTGTCACGCCGCTCGTCGTCGGCTTCATCGTCGGCCGCACCGGCAATCCGACCGATGCCGGGCTCTACCTGACCGCGATCATATTCATCAGCCTGGTGAGCCTCTGGGGCTGCCGGCGCCTGGGCGTGCGGTAAGATCGCGGGACAGCCCGAGACCCACCGAACCGTCCCATACGGAGCAGCGGCAGGGCTTGGTGAAGCAGAACCTCGCCTCAGCCTGCCTTCGCGCTCTGCTTTTGGCCGGTTCGTCTCCAGGCCTCCATCGCCAGCAGCAGCGCCAGCGGCCAGACCATCGGGCGGAACATGAAATGGGCGTGGACGATGGTGTGGTGCACGAAGGCCAGATACCAGGCCGGCATGATCGCGCAGGCGGCCAGCAACAGCCCGGCCCTCATACGCTCCACCGGCTCTGAACAGCGCCAGAGCAGCAGCCCCTGACGCAGGGCGAGCAGCAGGGGGACGATCGCCACCAGGAGAAATCCCAGTTCGACCGAGCCGAAGGCCAGGAACTGCGAGAAATAGAAGACCTTCGACAAGGCGTAGAGATAGCTGAACAGGAAGCTCGACCTGATCGCCTCCGGGCCGATGCCGAAACGGGCTAGCCGCGCCGCATTCTCAGGCGCCACCTCCCAGCCGGCGCTGCTCATATGGGCGCCGATCTGGCGGCTGAAGAGGTCCAGCTCCGGCAGTCCCCAGATCGCCGCCACGACCGCCATCTTGAAGACGAAGCAGAGGATAATCGCTGCCGTGAAGGAGACGATTCCGATGCACAGCCTTCGCCACATCGCGCGCAGGTCGACAGCGTCATCAAAGAGGACGACGGCAAAGATCAGGATGAGGCCGCTGGGGCTTCCGCCGGTGAGGAACTCGAACATCGCGGTCAAGGCGCCAAACAGGGCGGCAGCGGTCGCGAAACCGAGCTCCGACAACGCCGATGGCGGGCGCAGATAGAAAAACAGCAGGAAGCCGACCAGGGCGAGGTCCGCCGGCGCGAAGGAGAAGGACCAGCCGAAGACCGGCAGCGCATACAACAGCAGCAACATCAGCGCCATGATGGCATAGGCGCGGTCCCGTCCAGCCATTTCCGGCCGGCGCACGGCATTGCGCAGTGCCAGAAGCGCCAGCGCGACGAGGCCTGCCACGAGCAGGATCAGCAGCAGATTCGTCGCATAGGCGAAGGGCAGGATCGCCAGGAGCAGCTTGGCCAGAACCCAGTCGCCATGCAGATAGCGATGATAATAGCCCGCTGGCACATCAGCGGCCGGCTCCATGGCCAGGGCAAGGTCGCGGCACTGCACATAAGGCGGATAGCCCAGCAGTGCTTCTCCGGACCAGGGCGCATCAAGGCTCGGCACGCGCGGCGACAGCGCCCGACGGAAGATGTCGTCCTCCTGCGGCAGAACGAGCATCGACAGGATCAGGCAATCGTTGAAATTATGGATGGAGACAGGGTTGCTCCGCGCGAATGGCAAGGCGATGTCGCGCGCCAATGCCCCGGAGGCGACCGCCTCCGCGACGCGGCCTCGATAATGCTGCCGCTCGACCAATGCGCTCGCAAGGCTCGCTGCGTAGAATGTCAGCAAGGTCGCCAGGACGACCAGCAGGGCGCGCAAGGCCAATGCCGGCACGGGCGCTCGCTTCGTATCGCTCGCGCTGCCCGGCTCCGATCGTGCGCCGTCATGTCCTGATGCCGAGGCGGAAGGAAGCCGCCCGGACAAGCCGATCCCACGATCGCGGTTCAACGCCGACCTGCCCCCGGCCCCTGAAGCCGGACAAAAACACGCAACATGGTACCCTCCAGAAGACGACGACTTGGTGCAATTCGACGCAGCACGCAAGGGACAAAACCTGATCGACCCATCGTGGCTCTGGCCTCGGCGCATGAAAATACGCCTTCAGGGGATGACGTTTGGGTCTGCCGGCATCGGCGCTGTTGACGAACTCCTCACCGGCCCGTTAGCCAGTGCTCATCATGGTTGCCATGACCGCAATCTCCCCGCCTTTCGCAACGGCGGCAGCCTGATATGGCCGAATACGATGCGGCAGCAATTCGAGCGAGGTCCGCAACGCAATGGAAACGATACTGCCGGCAACCGGACATCCCCTTGAGACAGGTTCGGCGCAGCCTGCGATCGCGGTGCTGATCCCTTGCTACAACGAAGCGCTCACGGTGGCCGCCGTCGTGCGGGATTTCCGGGCGAGCCTGCCGGAGGCCGCGATTTATGTCTACGACAACAATTCCAGCGACGGCACGGCCGAAATCGCGCGGCAAGCGGGGGCGATCATCCGCAGCGAACGCCGGCAGGGCAAGGGTTATGTCGTGCGGCGCATGTTCAGCGATGTCGAGGCCGACATCTATCTGCTGGTCGATGGCGATGCGACCTACGAGGCACAAGCTGCACCAAGGCTTGTGGCAGAGCTGCTCTCCGGCCCCTATGACAAGGTCAACGGAGCACGGGTACACGATACGAGCGGCGCCTACCGCCCCGGTCACGTGCTCGGCAACAAGGTCCTGACCGGCCTCGTCTCACGGATATTCGGCGCCCATAGCCGCGACATGCTGTCGGGCTACAAGGTGCTTTCGCGCCGCTTCGTGAAGTCCTTTCCCGCCACCAGCAACGGTTTCGAAATCGAGACCGAACTCCTGGTCCATGCGCTCGACCTCGATGTGCCGATGTCCGAGATCGAAACGCTCTACAAGGAGCGGCCGGCCGGCTCGGAAAGCAAGCTCTCGACCTTCAAGGACGGTTTCCGGATCTTCGGGCTGATCCTGCATCTGGTGCGCGACCTGCTGCCGCTCCAGTTCTTCACTCTGATCGGCGCGCTCTTCGCTCTATCCTCGATCGGGCTCGGCATCCCCGTGATCATCGCCTTCATCGAGACGGGCCTGGTCGCGCGCCTGCCGACTGCCGTGCTCTCCGTCGGCCTGATGATCGCGGGCCTGCTCGCCTTCGTGACCGGGTTGATCCTCGACAGCGTCGCGCGGGGACGGCGCGAGAACAAGCTCATCGCCTATCTCGGCCATCCGGCCGCCGGCGGCTGAGACGATGGCCCCCAAGCTGCTCGGACGCTTCCCGCGCTTCCTCGGTGTCGGTGCCCTCGGCTTCCTCGTCGATGGCAGCGTCTTTGCCGCCGCCATCGAGGGGCTGTTGCTCGGCCCGATCACGGCGCGGGTCCTGTCGTTCCTGGCCGCCGCATCGTTCACCTGGGTGCTGAACCGCCGGTTCACCTTCGCCGACCGCGCCTCCAATCGGCCTGTTGCCGAACTTGGACGCTACACGCTCTCGAGCCTCGCGGCCGGCGCCGTCAATCTGGGGGTCTATACGGCCATCGTCCTTATTCTCGGCTCAGCCAAGCCAATTCCCTATCTCGCGCTCGCGGCCGGCGTCGGCGCCGGCCTGATGATCAATTTCGTGCTCTACGACCGCGTCGTCTTTCGCAAGAACGCGGAGAAATAGCCTCACCGCGCCAGCGCCTCCGCCACATCCTCATAAGTCCGCAGGCCCGTGCGCGGCGAGGTCACCAGCACCGCCATATTGCCCGGCGCATGCTCGTTCTTCCACATCTTCTGATGGGCGAGCGGGATCTTGTCCCAGGGGAAGACCTCGGACATACAGGGGTCGACGCGGCGGTCGAGCACAAACTGGTTTGCCGCACTCGCCTGTTTGAGATGGGCGAAATGCGAGCCCTGCACGCGCTTCTGCCGCATCCAGACATAGCGGGCGTCGAAGGTGATGTTGAAGCCCGAGGTGCCGGCGCAGAACACGATCATGCCGCCGCGCTTGGCGACGAGGCACGAGACCGGAAAGGTCGCTTCGCCGGGATGCTCGAAGACGATGTCGACATCCTTCTTGCCCGTGATGTCCCAGATCGCCTTGCCGAACTTGCGGGCCTCCTTGGTCCAGTCGTTGTATTCGGGGCTGTTGACCTTGGGCATCTGGCCCCAGCAGTTGAAATCCTTGCGGTTGATCACGCCCTTGGCGCCGAGGCCGAGCACATAGTCGCGCTTGCTCTCGTCGGAGATCACGCCGATGGCGTTGGCGCCGGACGCCGCACAAAGCTGAACGCCGAAGACGCCGAGGCCGCCCGACGCACCCCAGATCAGCACATTGTCGCCGGGCTTGATGGTGTGGGGAGCGTGGCCAAAGAGCATGCGATAGGCGGTGGCCAGCGTCAGCGTGTAGCAGGCGGCCTCCTCCCAGGCCAAATGCTTCGGCTTCTGCATCAGCTGGCGCGACTGCACCCGGCAGAACTGAGCGAAGGAGCCATCCGGCGTCTCATAACCCCAGATGCGCTGGGACGAGGAGAACATCGGGTCGCCACCATTGCACTCCTCGTCGTCGCCATCATCCTGATTGCAATGGACAATGACCTCGTCGCCGACCTTCCAGCGCTTCACCTTGGTGCCGACAGCCCAGACGATGCCGGAGCAGTCCGAACCCGCGACATGCAGCGAGCCCTTATGGACGTCGAAAGGGGAGATCGGCTGGCCCAGCCCCGCCCAGATGCCGTTATAGTTGACGCCGCCGGCCATCACGAGCAGCAGCACCTCCTCCTCGCCGATCGCCCAGGTCGGGATCACCTCGATCTGGAAGCTCTCGAGCGGCGGGCCGTGGCGCTCGCGCCGGATCGTCCAGGCATACATGTTGGCCGGCACATGGCCGAGCGGCGGCAGTTCGTTCAGTTCGTAGAGATCCTTGAGCGCGGCCTGCGGCTTGGACATCGTCGTCTCCCTGTTCTTGTTCGCCGGCGGCTTATCGCGCGCGCTCGACTGCTCCCTTGGCTAGGCGGGAGATGATGCCGCGTCATGCTGCGCTGCGCCATCCCCCTAAGGAATTATACTGCAGCGCAAAAACAGACGACAATATCACCGGAGCGCACCGCCTGCCGCATGCTAACATCTGCCGATCGCCAACAGGATTCGTCGCGATGCGCGCCTATTTTCTGATGCTCGGCCTGCCCGATATGGCGATGCCGCAAATGCTCGTCCTGATCGCCATCATCGTCACCGCGGCCTTCGCGCTGGCCTGGATTGCCGACGCCATACTCGGCGATGGCTGCTTCGGCGTTTTCTTCAACGCCGTGATCCTGCTCATCGGCGCGATCATCGGCGCGCTGATCTGGAAGCGCCTGGGCTATGCGATCGGCACCAACCCGCAAACCACTGCCGCCATCGTCTCCACCGGCGCGGGCATGGTGCTGCTGCTGATAGGCAGCACGCTGCGCCGCTGGGTGTAGCGTTTTCCAGCGCGCCTCGGAACCGCCGCGTCATCCCGGACAAGCGCGAAAGCCGCGCCGATCCCGGAAAGTTCAACGGCTACGCCTGACGCGCAGACGCCCCCTACCCTCCAACGATTTCGCTGATCTGCACGATGGGCGCGATGTCCGTATAGTTGGCGACGTCCGCGACGATCTCCGCGCGGTGGGGACCGAACGCCTCCTGGAATGTCTCCAGGGTCGGCGAGTAGATGTGGCACGCCGCGACGAACGCCGGCGCGCTTCCAGGTTCGCGACCCGCAAGGCCCTTATCGATCTCGTAGCGCTGGCAGGCATTGCCGAGCCGTTCCTGGATCAGTGGCATGTGGCGAGTGCGGTAGTAGTCGTGATCGAACTTCGAGCCGCCATCGGCAGGATAGTAGACGCTCATCTTGATCATGGTCGGGCTCCTGCCTGAACGCCTCTCCGAGCGTCCGAGGGGCCTGTATAAGCGCATCCAGATTTTGGCTGAAGCGAGTTTGACGAGAGCAAGGTGGTTTTCGCTGTGCTTTTCGAAGCAGGAGGTGACGCCACGGAAGTGCTTGAGTTTGCTGAAGAAGCGTTCGACGAGGTTGCGGTAGCGATAGAGGAAGGCGCTGAACGACGGGCGGCGTTGCGGCTGGGCATCGGCTTGATGTTGGCCCATGCGCCGCGCGCGGCCATCTCGAGGCGCAAGGTATCACCGTCGTAGGCGCCATCGGCGAGCAGCACGTCGCGGCCGCCGAGCGTCGAGCATGCGGTTCCGAGTGAACTGAATGCTCAGGCCGGCCTGTAAGCCGCCAGCATGTAGTTGACGTCTGTGTCGCGCGCGGCCGACCAGCGGTCGGCGAGCGGGTTGTAGACCACGCCAGTGCTCTCGCCGAGATCGAGCCCGCCGGCCTCGATCGCCGCGCCGAGCTCGTCTGGCGTCACGAATTTGTTCCAGTCATGCGTGCCGCGCGGCAGCCAGCGCAGCACATATTCCGCGCCGACGATGGCAAGCGCATAGGATTTCAGCGTGCGGTTCAACGTCGCCATCACCAGGAGGCCGCCGGGCTTCACCGCCTGGCAGCAGGCCGCCACGAAAGCCTCGACATCGGAGACATGCTCGACGACCTCCATCGCCAGCACGATGTCGAAGGTCCGGCCCTCCGCAACCAGCGCCTCGATCGTCTCCTGGCGATAATCGATCGCAAGCCCGCTCTTCCCAGCATGGGCACGGGCCACGGTGACATTGGTCGGCGCCGGATCGAGCCCGGTCACCTGCGCGCCCAGCCGCGCCAGGGGCTCGGAGAGCACGCCACCGCCACAGCCGATATCGACCAGGGTCAACCCGTCCAGCGCCGTCAGCGTCTTGAGATCGCGCGAAAAGCGCGCGCAGGCCAGGTCGCGAACGAAGCCCAATCGCACCGGATTGAACTTGTGCAGCACCGCCATGGGCCCCTTCGGGTCCCACCAGGTCTTGGCGATGGCCTCGAAACGCGCGACCTCGGCAGGATCGATCGTCGAGCCGTCGCGCTGAGCCGTCGCCGCCATGGCTTTATTCCTTCTTGATCAGAAGCCGGTTGCTTCGCATTGACAGTCCGGCCGCCGCCCGTCATCTACACCGGCCTCGCGTAAGGCGCGAGGGTGACCTTTCGTCCCGGTTCGTCCGGGACTGTTGATTTGAGAGCCTCTGGACCGCCATGGCCCGTCTGGTGATGAAATTCGGCGGGACCTCCGTCGCCACTGTCGAGCGCATCAAGAACGCCGCCCGCCATGTGAAACGCGAGTTCGACGCTGGCCATGAGGTCGCGGTCGTGGTCTCGGCGATGTCCGGCAAGACCAATGAATTGGTCGGCTGGTGCAAGGAAGCCTCGGCGCTCTATGACCAAGCCGAATACGATGTCGTCGTCGCCTCGGGCGAGCAGGTGACCTCGGGCCTGATGGCGATCGTGCTGCAGGAACTCGGCCTGCCCGCGCGCTCCTGGCAGGGCTGGCAGATCCCGATCTACGGCTCGGACGCACATGGCTCCTCGCGGATCGAGGCGGTCGAGCCCGCCGGCATCGTCGCGGGCTTCGACCGCAATCGCGAGATCGCGGTCTGCTCCGGCTTCCAGGGCGTGCACGCCCAGAGCAACCGCATCGTCACGCTCGGGCGCGGCGGCTCGGACACCAGCGCGGTCGCGCTTGCCGCCGGGCTCAAGGCCGATCGCTGCGACATCTATACCGATGTCGACGGCGTCTACACCACCGACCCGCGCGTCGTGCCCAAGGCCCGGCGCATGGACAAGGTCTCCTTCGAGGAGATGCTGGAGATGGCCTCGCTCGGCTCCAAGGTGCTGCAGGTGCGCTCGGTCGAGATCGCCATGGTCCAGCGCGTGCCGACCTATGTGCGTTCCTCCTTCGACGACCCCGACAATCCGAAATCTGGTACTCTTATCTGCGACGAGGACGACATCGTGGAACAGCAGATCGTCACCGGCATCGCGTTTTCGCGCGACGAAGCCCAGATCACGCTCCGGCGCGTCGCCGACAAGCCCGGCGTGGCGGCGGCGATCTTCGGCCCGCTCGCCGATGCCAACATCAATGTCGACATGATCATCCAGGTCGTCTCCGACGACCAGGCGACGACCGACATCACCTTCACCGTGCCGACCGCCGATTACGAGCGGGCGAAGACGCTGCTGGAAAGCCGCCACGCCGACATCGCCTATCAATCGCTGCAGGGCGCGACCGACGTGGTCAAAATCTCGGCGATCGGCGTCGGCATGCGCAGCCATGCCGGCGTCGCCGCGCGCGCCTTCCAGGCGCTGGCCGAGAAGGGCATCAACATCCGCGCGATCACGACGTCCGAGATCAAATTCTCGGTGCTGATCGACGCCGCCTATACCGAGCTTGCGGTGCGCACGCTGCACTCGCTCTACGGGCTCGACGCCGCGTAAGGCTTGCAGGCCTTCGCGGTACTCGCGCGAGCAGGTTCTAGAGCGGTTTCCGATCCGATTGGATCGTTCAACAGCTCTAGCTCTTTGTTTTGACGCGTTTTCTTCACGCGAACCGGCGTCCACTTCGCTCGAAAACGCTCTAGCCCACCGCGCCCGCGCCATTCAGATGCAGCGCGAAGCCCGCTGCATCCGACTCGCCCAGCTCCGGCCGCAGCCGCATGCTCGGGACCAGATAGTCGCCGCCATTCTGCCGCCGATAGGGGATCGGCGGGGTGGAGCCGAGCATGCGCATCCGCTCGCGCAGGCGTTCAGCCGTCGCAGCGAACCCGGCCTCGTCGAGACGATCGACCCTGTAGACCACGAAGGGCGGCAGCACGTCGTAGCCCGGATAGTACAGAATGCCGTGATTGATCGGAAACAGCAGGTCGTCGATCGGGCCGTTGATGCCGCGATCCGAATAATGCTCCTCCCAACCGCCGGCGGTCACCAACAGCATGGCGCGCTTTCCCGCGAGGGTGCCCTCGCCATAGCGGTCGCCCCAGCGTGTGTCGCTGTGTTCGCCGACGCCATAGGCAAAGCCATAGGCATAGACCCGGTCGACCCAGCCTTTCATGATCGCCGGCATGGTGAACCACCAGAGCGGGAACTGCAGGATCAGGGCGTCGGCCCAGAGCAGCTTCTCCTGCTCGGCTTTGACGTCAGCGGTCAGCGCATCGCCGGTAAAGGCCTCGCCCGAGGCGGCCGCCGGCTTGAGCCGCGCGTCGGGCGCCAGCGCGGGGAAATCGGCTCGGTCGATCTCGGATTTCCAGCCATCGGCATAGAGATCCGACACCCGCACCTCGTGGCCCTGGGCCTCGAGCTCCTTGATGGCGACGTCGCGCAGCGCACCGTTGAGCGAACGCGGCTCCGGATGAGCGAAGACAAGCAGGATTTTCATGGGCGGTTTTTTAATGGGCGGTTTTTTAATGGGCGGGGTTTTCATGGGCGGGGTTTTCATGGGTCAGCGATCCCGTGGGTTGATTGGCACTCCAACTAGCCAGAGCCCATGCGATCCGTTAGATCGCGATAATGCATAAGATTATGCCATATAATGGATAAATCCGACGTCACACTCGAACGCATGCGCAGCTTCGTCCGCGTCGCCGAGCGCGGCAGCCTGTCGGCGGTCGCGCGCGAGCTCGGGGTCGGGCAGTCGACGATCACGAGGCATCTGCGCGAGCTCGAGGACGCCGTCGGCGTGCCGCTTCTGAGCCGGACCACCCGGCGCGTCACGATGACCGACGAAGGCGGCCGCTATTATGCCGATTGCGTCCAGATCCTGCGCCTGGTCGAGCAGGCCGGCGACGAAGCGCGGGGCACGCGCGGCGCACCAGTCGGCACGATCCGGATCTCTTGCACCGCAGCGTTCGGAGTCTTGCACGCCAGCCGGTTGATCTTCGCGTTCCAGGATCGTTATCCCGAGATCGGGGTCGATCTCAGCCTCACCGACGAACGCGTCGACCTGGTCCGGGAAGGCGTCGATATCGCGCTGCGCCTGGGTCCGCTCAGCGACAGCTCGATGAAGCTCAGGGTTCTCGGCCAGTGTCGGCGCCTGCTGGTGGCGGCGCCGGATTATCTGGCGGCGCGCGGGCGGCCGACCGTCCCGCAGGATCTCTCCGGCCATGAAGGCATCAGGATGTCGAATGTGGCGGGCAGCGACACGCTGACCCTGCAAGGGCTGGACGGCGCGCGCCATGTCGTGCCCCTCATTGGGCGTTTCCGGATCGACCACGGGCTGGCCGCGCGCGAGGCTCTTGCCGCCGGGCGCGGCATCGGCCCGACCCATCAATGGCTGGTCGGTGATCTTCTGGCGGCCGGCCGGCTCGAGGTGATCCTGCCCGACTACACGCTGCCTTTCGTGCCGCTGAGCCTGCTGATCGTCCCCGAGCGCGCGGGCATCGCCCGGGTCCGGCTGCTGGTCGATTTCCTCGCCGAGCAGATCGGCGGCATTCCGGGGATCGAACGGGCACCGCCGTAACGTTAGACGGAACCTCCTCCCGGAGCCCCATGTCCATTTATTGGCGCACCGCAGCTTAAAATACGTGCAGGCAAGCCCCGAGATTCATTAAGACTTTGATGGGATTGTCTTAGCGGGGCAAACGTTCAGGCTGCAGCATTCCTTGGACCGTAATCCGAAGATCGATTCATCGGGAGTGAAGCCTGTCGCCATCAGCGGCACCGCTGTCGAGCGTCTCCTGCTTGCATCCGGCGTCGACGACCAGGCACGCGCGGTCGCCCGCTCCCTGCTGCCGGTCCTGTCGGCCAAGGCCGGCGCTGCCTGCCACGCCTATTGCGACCATCTCGAGCGCTCGGTCGCCGACATGAAGCCCCATGTCGCCCAGCACCGGCAGGCGGTCGTCCAGGCCGAGGAACAGCATCTCCAGACCTTGTTCGGCGGCGCATTCGGCGAAGATTACGTCGCGTCCCTGAACAAGGCGGCCCTGACCGAGTTCGGCGACGCCCTGGGCATCCGCACGCGGCTGGGTACGACGCTGCGCCTGATCGATCCGCTCTTCAAGGAAATCGGTCGCCGCCGGCGCTTCAGCAGCCGCAAGGCGATCGAGGAATGCGCCGCCCTGACCCGGCTGATCCTCTGCGACGCCATCGCTGCGACCTCCTGTCATCAACGGGCAAGCCGCATCAACCTGACGCAGCGCGAGAACCAGCTTCATCTGGCCGCCTCGTCCTTCCAGAACAACATCGTCCAGCTGTCGGAGAGCCTGAAGACCGCGGCGACCACCTTGAGAAACTACGCCGCGACCAGCCATTACCGCAGCGGCCAGGCGGATCGGGAAGCCACGCTTGCGGAAGATGCCGCGCGCGACTGCACCCAGCGCATCACCAGCACCGTGACGGCGACGAATGATCTGGTGCGCGCGCTCGACCATGTCAGCAGCGAGGCGCAGCAGAGCTTCTCGATCACCGGCCAGGCCGTCGCCGATACGCGCGAGGTCACCTCGTCGATCACCGTGCTGGCGGAGGCCGCCGGCCGCATCGGCTCGATCGTGACCCTGATCCAGCAGATCGCGACCAAGACCAACCTGCTCGCCTTGAACGCCACCATCGAGGCAGCGCGCGCAGGCGAGGCCGGCAAGGGCTTCGCGGTCGTGGCGGGCGAGGTCAAATCGCTGGCGCACCAGACCGCCAGCGCCACCGCCGAGATTTCGACGCAGATCGCGCAAGTGCAGTCGGCGACCGAATCCTGCGTCAGCCATGTGAACTCGATCAGCCTGACCATCGCCCGGCTGGAGGAATCGTCTGCCTCGATCGCCCAGACGGTCCAGCAGCAATCGGCCGCCACCAACGAAATGGCCTTCAATACGCAGGAAGCCGCCACAAGGACGCAGGAAGGCCTGCTCTCGGCCCAGGCCGCGCGGATGTCGATCGGCGACGTCACCAAGATGTCGATCGAGCTCGACAGCGCCGCCGTCCAGGTCGAGGCCTCGGCCGGGATGATCAGCGACCTCGTCACGCATTTCCTCTCGAACCTGCGCGCGGCCTGAGGCTAGAATATTCCCGCGTTTCTCCTGGCGGAAATGCTCTACTTCCTTGTTTTATCGCATTTTCTTCACGCGAACCGGTATCCACTTCGCTCGAAAATGCTCTACCCTCCACGACGCGCCCTTCGCGGAATTCCCATGATCAAGAGCGCCGACGACATCGTCGTCGGCGCAGGTTCGGCCGGCGCGGTGCTGGCCGAGTGCGGCTTTCCTGTTGGCAGGGCGGCGGCTCAGCGCCGCGCCGGCAGATTGATCGTGAGGACGCGGCCGGCGCTGGCGGCCGCGACGGCGGCGGTCAGCGCAACGATGGCGAGAGTCTTGCGGAACATGGGTCTCTCTCGGTTGCTTCGACCGGCGTCAGTTCCGTTCCCCAGGGCGGCCCATGAAAGCGCGGCGAAAGGCTTGAGAAACGCTTGGCTTTTGCTTAAGAAATTCTTGGCTTTCGCTTAAGAAACGCCTCTCACGTTAAGCCGCCTGTCCTTTAGGGAGCGCGCATGTGGTTTTCATTCGACGGCTGCGTGCTCGACGCCAATATACGTGAGCTCAGCCGCGACGGGGTGGCGATCCGGATCGAACCGCAGGTTTTCGATCTCCTGCTCTATCTCCTGCGCAACCGCGCGCGGCTCGTCAGCAAGGACGACCTGATCGATAATATCTGGCAAGGCCGGATCGTCTCGGAATCCTCGCTGACGACGCGGGTCAATGCGGCGCGCAAGGCAGTCGGCGACAGCGGCGAGGAGCAGCGCGTTATCCGCACCGTGCCACGCAAGGGTTTTCGCTTCGTTGCCGAAGTCTCCGAGGACGGCACGGCGATCGTCTCGGATGTGCCGCTGCGCTATGGCGGCTACAGCCGAAGCGACTATGCCTATATCGTCGGCCGTTATTTCTGCCATCGCCGCTCGTTCCTGACGGGCCGGAACATCACGCGCTCGCTGCTCGACATCCGCTGGAACGACGCCGTCCAGGCGCTCTCCTTCGTCGAGCAGGTGCGCTATGTCTCCGATGCCGGCGTCGAGCAGGTCGTCCGGGCCGAGGGCGAGATCTACATGCATCTCGACCGGGCGCTGATGACGCTGCTCGCGATCGACGAGGGCGAAGTCCGCGTCACCATGCTGAACGTGCCGGAGCGGCGTTCCACTCCCGGCTCGCGGCGCCTGCGCGGCGTGCTGCTGACGCATGGCTATCCAAAATCCTTCTACCAGCCGGTGGTGAGTGCGGTGACGATCGAGCTGGTGCCGGCCGAAGGCGAGGAGGGAGCCGAACAGCGCACCGGAACGATCGAGCCGAGCGATCCTGATTTCGCCCGCCTCGACCGCGACATCAGGCAGGCCGAGGAGAATGCGGTCGTGATGACGCCGCTGCTCGCGCGGATGCCGGCATGAGCGCTGCCGGATCAATCGCCCCCGACTACGACTACATCATCGTCGGCGCAGGTTCGGCCGGCGCGGTATTGGCCGCGCGGCTGAGCGAGAATCCGGCGGTCCGCGTGCTGCTGCTCGAGGCGGGGCGCGATTTCCGCACGGCGGAGACGCCGGAGCATATCCGCATCCCCAATCCGATGCGGGCGATCGCCGACGACGACTATCGCTGGCCGCAACTGATGGCGCGCCGGACGCAGCGGCAGGAGCCCAAGCTGCTCTGGCGCGGGCGGGCTGTCGGCGGCTCATCGACCATCAACGGGCAGATCGCCATTCGCGGCGTGCCGGATGATTTCGAGCGCTGGGCGGCGCAAGGCTGCGCCAGTTGGGGTTGGGCCGATGTCCTGCCCTATTTCAACCGGCTCGAAACCGATGTGAATTTCGGCGACGCGCCCTGGCATGGCGATAGCGGGCCGATCCCGGTCTATCGCGCGCCCGAGGCGCAATGGGGCCGGGTCGACCGGGCTCTGAAGGAAGCGGCGCTCGCCTGCGGCTATGGCTGGTGCGAGGACCACAACGCGCCAGAAGGCACGGGCGCCTCGCCCTACGCGATCAACAGCAGCAACGGCATCCGCGTCTCGACCAATGACGGCTATCTGGAGCCGGCGCGCGGGCGCGCCAATCTGACCATCATCGGCAACGCCCTGGTCTCCAAGCTCAAGGTCGAGGGCAACCGGCCGCATGTCGGCGGCGTCGAGGTCCGCGTCAACGGCCAGAGCTTTTCGCCGCGCGCCACCCGCGAGGTCATCCTTTGTGCGGGGGCGATCCATTCGCCCGCCATCCTGCAGCGCTCCGGCATCGGCCCGGCCGCGCTCTCGGCTTCGCTCGGCATCCCCGTCATCGCCGATTTGCCGGTCGGCGAGAACCTGCTCGACCATCCGATCATGCCGCTGTTCCTGCGCCTCAGGGAGACGGCGATGGTCGACACGCCGATGCACCGCCACACCAATTGCTGCCTGCGCTACGGCTCGGGCCTCGGCGGCGCGGGCGAGAACGACATGATCGTGATCGCCGGCAACCTCGCCTCCTTCGGCGGCGGCGACCTCACGCTCGGCCGGCTCGCCGTCTCCGTCTACCAGGCCTTCAGCCAGGGCCGCGTCCGCATCACCACGACGGATCCGGGCATCGACCCGCAAGTGGATGAGCGCATGCTGTCCGACGAGCGCGACCTGATCCGCATGCGCGACGGCGTGCGCCGGGCCGAGGCGCTGGCCGCGACGGAGGCGGTGAGGACGATCGCCTCGCGCGTCGAATACGGGCTGTCGGGACGCTCGATCGATGAGCCCTTCGATGCGGCCGAGCTCGACGCCTGGCTGTTCGAGGAATGCGGCGACGCGCAGCACGCCAGCGGCACCTGCCGGATGGGCGCGGCGAGCGATTCCCGCAGCGTCGTCGATCCGCATTGCCGCGTGATCGGCTGCACGGGCCTGCGGGTGATCGACGCATCGATCATGCCGGAGGTGGTGCGCGCCAACACGCATCTGAGCACGGTGATGATCGCCGAGAAGATGGCAGCCGAGATCGGCGGCGCTGGAATCTGAAATCCGGCCTTGCGCCGATCGTCGCGTTGACCTCCCCCTCCGGCCTCACGATGATGCCGGCCATGACGACCGGCCCAGCCTCCACCACCCTGGAATTCGACCCCGCCCGGCTCGACGCCTTCCTGCGCTCCGCCCTGCCCGACCGTGTCGGGGGTGCGATGGCGCTGGAGCGGATCAGCGGCGGCCAGTCGAACCCGACCTTCTTCCTGTCCTATCCGGATGCCGGCACGCGGCTGGTGCTGCGCAAGAAGCCGCCTGGCCCGCTGCTGCCCTCGGCCCATGCGGTCGAGCGTGAATACCGCATCCTCAAGGCGCTGGCGGGCTCGGCCGTGCCGGTGCCGCCGGTGCTGTTGCTGCATGAGCAGGATGATGTCGTCGGCACGCCCTTCTATCTGATGGAGCGACTGGAGGGGCGCGTCTTCCACGACACCGCCTTGCCCGGCGTTTCCACCGATGATCGCCGCGCCCTATATTTCGCCATGGCCGAGACGCTGGCCGCCCTGCATCGCTTCGACTGGCAGGCGGCCGGCCTCGCCGATTTCGGCAAGCCTGGGAATTACTATGCCCGCCAGCTCAGGCGCTGGGGCGGGCAATGGCGCGAGACCAAGACACAGCCCATTCCGGCCATCGACCGCGCCATAGACTGGCTGAGCGAGCATCTCGACGAGAGCGCGGAGACGACGATCGTCCATGGCGATTTCCGGCTCGGCAATCTGATGTTCGCGCCCGACGAGCCGCGCATCGTCGCCGTGCTGGACTGGGAGCTCGCGACGCTTGGGCACCCGCTCTCGGACGTCGCCTTCTCCTGCCTGCCCTGGCATTCGACGCCGGCGATGTATGCCGGCATTGTCGGGCTCGACCGCGCGGCGCTCGGCATCCCGACGCAGGCCGAATATCTTGAGCGTTATTGCGCCGCCGCCCGGCGCACCAGCGGGCCCGGGCGCTTCCACCTCGCCTTCTCGCTGTTTCGCTTCGCCGTCATTCTCGACGGTATCGCGGCGCGTGCGAAATCGGGCAATGCGGCGGCGGAGAATGCGGTCGCGGTCGGCGCGATGGCGGAGAGCTTCGCGCTGCGGGCTGAAGCCGTGATCGACGACAAAAGCTGAAAGAGGACCGCCATGGATTTCGCCTATTCCGACAAGGTCGAGGCCCTGCGGGCAAAGCTTCAGGATTTCATGGACGCCCATGTCCAGCCGGCCGATGCCGCCTGGAAGCATGAGGTCGAGGCCGGGCGCTATCCGATCGCGCTGATCGACGGCTTGAAGGCCAAGGCCAAAGCGGCCGGCCTGTGGAACCTGTTCCTGCCCGCCTTAAAGGCGGACGAGCCCGGCACAAGGCTGAGCAATCTCGAATATGCGCCGCTCGCCGAGATCATGGGGCGGATCTACTGGTCTTCGGAGGTGTTCAACTGCAACGCCCCCGACACCGGGAACATGGAAATCCTGCACATGTTCGCAACGGCCGAGCAGCGACAGCGCTGGCTCGTGCCACTGATGAATGGCGAGATCCGCTCCTGCGTCGGCATCACCGAACCCGGCGTCGCCTCGTCGGACCCGACCAATCTGCAGACCACGATCATCCGCGATGGCGACGACTACGTCATCACCGGCCGGAAATGGTGGACGACCGGGGCGCTGCATCCCAACGTCAAATTCTGCATCGTGATGGGGCTCTCGGATACGCGCCCCGAGGCCGATCCGCATAAGCGCCATTCGATGGTGATCGTGCCGATGGATGCGCCCGGCCTCACCGTGATGCGCAACCTGCCGCTGCTGAACCATTTTTCGCCGGAAGGGCATACCGAGACCGATTTTACCCAAGTCCGCGTGCCTGCCGCCAATATCCTGGGCGAGGAAGGCGCGGGCTTCGCGCTGGCGCAGGCGCGGCTCGGACCCGGCCGCATCCACCATTGCATGCGCTCGATCGGCCAATGCGAGGTCGCGCTCGAACTGATGATCGAGCGCGCGCTGCAGCGGAAGGCCTTCAGCCGCCAGCTCGCCGACTACGCCAATGTCCAGGACTGGATCGCGGAAGGGCGCATGGAGATCGACCAGGCCCGGCTGCTCTGCCTGCGCGCCGCCTGGATGATGGACACTCACGGCAACAAGGCCGCGCGCGTCGAGGTCTCCGCCATCAAGGTCGCCGCGACCCGGCTCCAGACCAAGATCGCCGACCGCGCCATGCAGGTCTTTGGCGCGGGCGGGCTCTCCAACGACACGCCGCTCGCCTTCATCTACTCCTGGGGCCGGGCGCTGCGCTTCATCGACGGCCCCGACGAGGTGCATCTGCGCACCATCGCCCGCGCCGAGATTAAGAAGCGCCAGGGCGCCAACCGCTCGACCTTCGCCGAGCAAGGGGTCAAGGCGCCCTATCAGAAGCCGGCCGCCGAATAGCCCCGTAGAGCAGGGCGAGGCTTGCGCCGCTCGGCGCTTTGTCTTATATTTCTGTCATGACAGAAATCACAGACGCGAGAGAAGAACTCCCCGAACCGCTCGAGGCCTTCATCCTGCAATGGGGCGATCTCGGTGGACAGTGGGGCGTCAACCGCTCGATCAGCCAGATCCATGCCTTCCTCTATCTGGCTGAGCGGCCGCTGACTGCCGAGGACATCGCCGAGAGCCTCGACATGGCCCGTTCCAACGTCTCCAACTCGATCAAGGAATTGCTGGGCTGGAACCTGATCCGGCGCGTGCCGATGCGGCAGGACAGGCGCGACCATTTCGAAGCCGAGACCAATGTCTGGGAGATCGCGGCGCGCATCGCGGCTGGCCGCAAGCAGCGCGAGATCGACCCGGCACTGACGGCGCTGCGCAGCTGCGTCGAGAAGGCGGACCATGACCCCAAGGTCACCCCTGTCGCGCGGCAACGCCTGCACGACATGCTGGAGTTCACCGCCGCGCTCGACCGCTGGTACGGCCAGATGCTGTCGATCCCGCAGGGCAAGCGCGACATGCTGATCCGGCTGGGATCGAAGATCGCCTCCTTCCTCCCCGGAGGAAAAGGCTGAAACCGGCGGGTTTGGAGCGTTTTCGAGCGAAGCGGTCACCGGTTCGCTGAAGACAACGCGTTGAAACGAAGAGCTGGAGCAAGCCACGATGTCGGCTCATGCACATAGGCAGTTGGAAGAGCCTGGGCAGACACAAGAGCCCGCCGGGCATGCCACGACGCCCGCCCTCGCCGATCTGCGCTTCCGCGCCCTGCTGGGCACCCGGTCATGGAACGACCTTCCCGCCGACGTCCAGCGTCGCTTCTGCAAGCGCCTGAGCGGCAACGCTGCTGCAACCTATGTCGGGCGGATCACCGAGCTGCGCATGAACCGGGCCGGCCGCATCCTGTCCCAAGTGCTGCGCCTGATCGGCGCGCCCTTGCCGATCTGCTTGGATACGGACGTCGCCAGTGTCGTCACCGTGACCGAGGATGCCACGACCGGCGGGCAGATCTGGACGCGGCTCTACGCCAAGCAGGCCGGCTTTCCGCAGGTCATCCATTCCGCCAAGCGCTTCTCGGGTCCGACCGGGCTGGAGGAGTATATCGGCTTCGGCATCGCGATGGCGCTGACGCTCCATGTCGAGGGCGGGACGCTGCTGTTCCGCAGCGCCGGCTACAACCTCCAGCTCGGCCGCTTCCGACTGCCCTTGCCCGCCTGGCTCTCGCCCGGCGCGCTGACGGTCAGCCATGCCGAGACCGGCCCCGGCGCCTTCGCCTTCACGCTGCATCTCGCTCACCCGCTCTTCGGCGAATTGCTTGATCAGACCGGGCATTACCGGGACCAGCATTGATGAGCCGGCCTTCCGGGAACACCCCGCCGATCTGGCTCTATGACGGCGTCTGCGTGCTCTGCTCGGGCGGCGTGCGCTACGCTTTGCAGCATGAGCGCGACCAGGCGATGCGCTTCGTCGCGATCCAGTCGCGCGAAGGGCGTGAATTGGCGCTGGCCCACGGCATCGACCCGGACGATCCGGAAAGCTTCCTGTTCATCGAGAACGGCGCCGCCTTGCCGAAATCCGACGGTGTGCTCGCTTTGATCAGGCATCTCGGCGGGCCGGCGCGCCTGCTGCTGGCGGGGCAATACCTGCCGCGCGCCCTGCGCGACGGGCTCTATGACCGCGTCGCGCGCAACCGCTATCGCCTGTTCGGCCGGAAGACATCCTGCGAGATGCCCGACCCGGCCCAGCGCCATCGCTTCAGCCTGCCCGAGGTACCATGACGACCAAATGCGTGCTCCTGATCGGCGGAACCGGCGTCTTCGGGCGGCGGCTGGCCCAGCATATCGCCGGCCTGGACGGGCTCGACCTCACCCTGACCTCGCGCAGCCAAGCCAAGGCGCGCGCGCTCGCCGACAGCATCGCGACCAATGCTACGACGACGATCCGGGGCATCGGCCTCGACCACCGGCGCGATCTCGACGCGGCTTTGGCGACACTCTCGCCCTGGCTGGTCATCGACGCCTCCGGGCAGTTCCAGGGAGCGAGTTATGACGTTCCGCGCGCCGCACTGACGGCCGGCGCCCATGTCGTCGATCTCGCCGATGCACGCGACTACATCCTCGGTTACGGCCCGGCGCTGGACGGCCTCGCCTGCGAGCGCGGGCTCGTCGCATTGGCGGGCGCGAGCTCGACGCCGGCCTTGTCCTGCGCTGCCGTGGCAGCGCTGACCGAAGGCTGGCGGCGCATCGACACGCTCGACATTACAATCACGCCCGGCGGGCGCAGCGAGGTCGGCGAGGCGGTCATCGCCGCGATCCTGAGCTATGCCGGCAGGCCGATCCCGATCTGGCGCGAAGGCGAGCTCCAGGAGGCGCATGGCTGGATCGACGGGCGGCGCGTCGTGATGCCGGGTCTCGGTTCGCGGCGGGTGGCGGCTGTCGAGACCGTCGATGCGCAATGGCTGGGCCTGAGGCTGGCTGTGCGCTCGCGCGTCGCCTTCCAGGCCGGCCTCGAATCGCCGATCGAGCAGTTCGGCATCGGCATGCTTGCACGCTTGCGCAGAGCCGGCTGGCTTGGAGAACTGAAGCCATTGATCCCCGCCTTGCTGGTGGGGCGCAAGCTGACGCGGCTGCCGACCTCCGATCGTGGCGGCATGCTGGCCGAGGCGACGGGGCTCGATGCGAACGGCGAATTGCGGACGGCGCGCTGGTCGCTATTGGCCGAGCGAGGCGACGGGCCGCATGTCCCGACGCTGCCCGCTGCCGCCGCATTGCGCGCCTTGCTCGCAGGGCAGATCGCGCCCGGAGCGCGGCCGGCGGCAGGCGCGCTGACGCTCGCCGCCATCGAGGCCGAAATGACGCCTTATGCGATCAGCACGCATGGCGAGACGACACCCCATCGCGCGGCGGTTTTCGAGGCCGCCCTCGGCGAGACAGCCTTCGCGGCGCTGGCCGCGCCCCTCCAGGCCTTGCATGGCAAGAACGGCCCGCCGGTCTGGCATGGCCGTTCCGAGATCGAGACCGGCACCGGCTTCATCGCCCGGTTGCTACGCAAGATCATCGGCCTGCCGCCGGCCGGCCATGACATCCCGCTCACCTTCTCCATCGAGCGCATCGCCTCCCCCTCCGGCCCTGCCGAGATCTGGACGCGGAATTTCGGCGGGGCGCGGTTCTCATCGCGGCTCTCGACGCATGCCGGGGGCGAACTCTGGGAGGCGTTCGGGCCGCTCTCCTTCAGGCTCGGCCCTGCCGTTCGCGATGGTGGTCTAGAACTTCCGGTCACGACGATGCGTTGCCTGGGCCTGCCCCTGCCCTCATTCCTGCAGCCGAAGTCGGAAGCGCGGGAATATGCCGACACTGAGGGGCGCTTCCACTTCGACGTGAAGCTGACGCTGCCCTTCATCGGGCTGCTGACGCACTACAAGGGCTGGCTGCGGCCCGCTAGAGGCGATTTAGACTCTGACGACGGACGGATTGAGCGTCTTGAGGGCGCTTGACGAAGCTGGACACAGCCCGCATGCTTAGCCAGCGCCAGAAATCAAGACTCGCCTCTTAGAGTAATCGCCCGCGCCAATTGCCAAAAGCTTCAGTTTCTCGCTCAGGAGCCGCGACATGCCAAAGAAATTACCCGCTGCGGCTTATATACTTATCGCGATGGCGCTGGGTATTATTGTTGGCTACATGATCTTCTCCAATTTTCCCGACAGGAAGAGTGCATCGGAGATTGCTGGCTATATCTCGATCATGTCGGATGTATTCCTGCGGCTGATCAAGATGCTGATCGCACCGCTGGTGTTTTCGACCCTGGTCGTCGGCATCGCGCATATGGGCGATGCAGCATCTGTCGGACGGGTGTTCGGCAAGGCGCTCGGGTGGTTCGTCACGGCATCGCTGGTTTCCTTGGTGCTGGGCCTTATTCTGGCCAATCTGCTGCAGCCCGGACATAATTTGGGTCTGCCGCTGCCTGACATTGGCGCATCGGCCAATCTTGCGACCTCGAAGTTTACCCTGAAAGATTTCGTGGCACATCTCGTGCCGAAGTCGTTCGCGGAGGCGATGGCGAACAACGAGATCCTCCAAATCGTTGTGTTTTCGATGTTCTTTGGCGTCGCGCTTGCCGCTCTGGGTGAGAAGGGCAAGCTGATCGTCGAAGGCATCGACCAGCTTGCGCATGTCATGCTCAAGATCACGGGCTACGTGATGAAGCTGGCACCACTCGCTGTATTCGCTGCAATGGCCGCAACGGTCGCCGTCAACGGCCTCGAGATCCTTCTGAAATTTGCGGTGTTCATGGGTGATTTCTATCTGGGACTGTTTGTCCTGTGGGGCGCACTGATTCTAGCTGGTTATGTGTTCCTTGGCCCGAGAGTGCTCAAGCTACTGGTGTTGATCAAGGAAGCCTTCATGCTGTCCTTTGCGACAGCCAGCTCCGAGGCTGCCTATCCCAAAATCCTCGACGCTCTCGACCGTTTTGGCGTGAAACGGAAGATCTCGAGCTTTGTCATGCCGATGGGATACTCGTTCAATCTCGACGGCTCGATGATGTACTGCACCTTTGCCACTCTGTTCATCGCGCAAGCCTACAATATCCCGCTGACATTGGGCACACAGATCACGATGTTGTTGATCTTGATGTTGACCTCGAAGGGTATGGCCGGGGTGCCCCGTGCATCACTCGTGGTGATCGCAGCGACGCTCAATCAGTTCAACATCCCCGAAGCCGGATTGCTGCTGATCCTTGGCGTCGATACCTTCCTCGACATGGGTCGTTCAGCGACCAACGCGGTCGGAAATTCGATCGCGACCGCGGTCGTCGCCAAGTGGGAAGGAGAGCTGCTGCCGGAGGACGAGGCCGACGCATTTGCTCACTCGCTCGACGCGGCGCTACCCGCTGCGGTGCCCGCGTGAGACACCGTGATCACGTTTCCGCATGCGCTGCCGAGATTTGGGCAGCTGCGATTGCCATGATCACGAGATCTCTCGCGGCTCTCGCATTGGTTTGGCTTGCGCTCGCACCGGGCCAAGCCCTGGCGCAGAGTGAGCCGGCGACGGCCCTGACGGGCGTTCTCAAATCGGCGCGTGATTCAGGTTTTGTGACGATCGGCTACCGCGAGAGCTCGATTCCGTTTTCCTATCTGTCGGCTGGCAAGGAGCCGGTCGGCTACTCCATCGAGATATGCCGGGCGCTGGTGGAAGCGATCGGTCGCGAGGTTGATCGCGATCTCGGCCTGAAATTTGTGCCGGTGACGTCCGAGACCCGGATCGAGGCTGTCGTCGCCGGCAAAATCGACCTCGAATGCGGATCGACGACAAGCAATATCGAGCGGCAAAAGGTGGTGAGCTTCTCGCCCACCATGTTCGTCTCCGGCACCAAGCTGATGGTGAAGGTCAATTCGCCGGTGCGCTCGTACCGCGATCTGAAGGACAAGACCGTGGTGGTGACGGCTGGAACCACCAACGAAAAAGCGATGCGCGATCTGTCCGAAAAGTTCAAACTGGACATAAAACTGCTCGTCGCGCCGGAACACGGCCAATCATTCGCCGAGATCGTCAGCGGCAAGGCGGAGGCGTTCGCGCTCGATGATGTGCTGCTTTATGGCCTGATTGCCCAGAACAAGGCGAAGAACGCTTTTACTGTGCTGGGCGACTTCCTGTCTTACGACCCTTACGGCATCATGTTCCGCAAGGGCGATGCGCCGCTGGCCAAAGTCGTTGCCGAAGCCTTTCACCAGTTGGCGGAGGATGGCGATCTCGACCGCCTTTACAAGCGTTGGTTCCTGCAACGGCTTCCAGGCGGTGACAGCATCGATCTACCGATGAGCCCGCAGTTGAACACAATTTTTCGGTCGCTCGCACTCAAGCCGGAGTGATCAATCACGTCGCTGACGCGTGCGGGACAGTTCATTGCCGAGCTTGGAGTCTTGGACATTCCTGCCCTCACCCTAAGGAGCCGCGAAGGATGGTTCGGAAGGGCGCTGGAGCCCTGTCCACACAGCTCGAGGCGTCATTGCGAGCGCAGCGAAGCAATCCAGGGGGCGTAGAGCGAGCACTCCTGGATTGCTTCGTCGCTCACGCTCCTCGCAATGACGAGGTGGGCGGCCCATGCCACAGCCGCACGAACCACAGCCCTCATCCTGAGGGCTGGAGTTTAGGATGGGGCTGGTGTTTCCGAACGGGCTTCCCAAGGCCCCGACCTCATCGTCAATTCGCGTCGTTGAACTTTTGGTACCAGCGCTGCGCCTGGGCCTTATCCTTGGCGACGCCCTCTCCGACATTGTACATGTCGCCGAGCGCATTCATTGCGGTCGGAAAGCCCTGCTCCGCCGCCTTTCGCCGGCTCCGACCGCGGCGCCGAGCGCGCCGCCGCCATGGCGACGCTGATCACCACGGCGAAACTCAACGACGTCGACCCGCAGGCCTGGCTTGCCGACGTGCTCGCCCGCATCGCGGGGTCACCTCAGGGTCGGCTCGCGGAACTGCTACCGCGGAACTGGCAAATGGGTCGTGCCGAGCATCGCGAAGCCGCCTGATCAAACAGGTCGCCAGCCGCACCTCGGCGCCGTCAGCATGTGGTCCTCGCCGTATGCTTACGTTCCGGATGCAAATAGCGTAAAAGCTGTGTCGCGGGTTTCGGGATTTCGCGAAAACTGAAGGTAATCCACATGGAGCAATTGCCAGAAATAGGGTTGGCGTTCGTTGCGTTTGCGCTTGGAATGTTTAGCCCTGGTCCGAATATACTTTCTGTTGTTGGCACGTCGATGGCCGTTAGCCGCAAAGCGGGCATCGCACTGGCGCTCGGTATCTCTGCGGGATCGTTTCTCTGGGCTTCCATGACCGCGATCGGGCTGACGGCATTGGTCGCTGCCTACGCTTCAGTGCTGACGGTCATCAAGATCGTCGGCGGTCTTTATCTTCTCTGGTTAGCGTTCAAAGCCTTCCGCTCAGCCGCTTCGACAAAACCGATGATGGAACCGGCCGGGTTGGCGGCTAGGAGCCTTCGCACATATTTCCTGCGCGGCCTGACAGTCCAGATGACCAATCCCAAGGCGGCATTGACGTGGATCGCAATAATGTCGCTCGGCCTCGCGCACTCTGCGCCAGCATCAACCGCGCTCGCGATCGTAGCCGGAACCACGATCCTCTCGGTTGTCGGGCACATCGCCTACGCCGTCGCCTTTTCCACCAAGAGCGTTGTGGCCGCATATGACCGCGCTCGCAGATGGATCGACGCGGGGTTAGGGGTGTTCTTTACCTTTGCCGGGATCAAGTTGCTTACAAGCCGGACCTGATCTGTCGCAAAAACCCTGCAGACCGTGTCAAAAGTCTGCCGATAGCTAAATAGCAATTGGCCTGAGATCATCTCGCGGATTTTCGACAGTGCCGGTTCTGATCGGCGCTACGAGCTTGCTTTGGTCGTTCTGCAAGCCTTTTGGCGGGAATATACATATTGTAGGACAGTGGCATCTCTCACGCCCTGACAGCTGCGATCAGGCCGGGGACGCCAACGAGGGTGATGGCTCTGCGAATGTTATAGGCGAGCGCCGTCAAGACTGAATTCGCCGCGGACGCTTTCCAACCGCCGCATCGGGAAGGCGCTCTGATACATCCACTGCTTGATCGTGCCAAACGTCAGAATGCCCTTCGGCAAGGCGGCCTACGCCGGACGCTTACGGGATGTCAAACGATCGGAAACCCTTGATGTCGCTCGGTTCATTTCAGATCAGGCTCCGAGGAGCCGGAAAGCGGCGTCTCGAAGGAGGGTCGGAGTTTAGGATGGGGCTGGTGTTTCCAGACGGGCTGTAAGGCCCCGACCTCATCGTCAATTCGCGTCGTTGAACTTTTGGTACCAGCGCTGCGCCTCGGCCTCGTCCTTGGCGACGCCTTCTCCGACATTGTACATGTCGCCGAGCGCATTCATTGCGGTCGGAAAGCCCTGCTCCGCCGCCTTGCGGTACCAAAGAAGCGCCTGGGCCTTGTCCTGGCGGGTGCCGTTTCCGCTTCGGTACATATCGCCGATATAGGATTGGGCCCGGGCATATCCGCGCTGCGCTGATAGGCGATACCATCTGAACGCCTCGGCCCGATCTGGCGTAACCCCAGATCCTTGCAGATAGAGATCGCCGATATGGGCCGGGGCGGCATTGTCACCCTTGTCGGACTGGGCGCGCCATAATCTCAGCGCGGTAACATAGTCGTCGCGCTGATAAGCATCCCATGCTTCATCAGCATGGGAGCTTGCCGCCGTGCACAAGAACAGTCCGATTGTCAAAACAACAATAGACAACCGCATCTCTGTTCCCGCGCTATTCGAAGCAATCTCGATGCAGGCCCTTAGGGTAGCATCGAAACAGCCCTATTCCATCACCCAACATCCGGTTCCATTGAGTGATCTACCGGAGACCGGGCCACAATTTCCCGTCCCCGATAGGATCTCACTCCGCCGGAGCCGGATGGGCGTGCGCAGTGGCCTCGCCCAGCTTCTTCTTCCGCGTGAACAGCCAGTCGAGCCCGTTCGAGAGCCGCTCCATGTAGAGGAACAGCACGGGTGTGATGAACAGCGTCAGCACCTGCGAGATCATCAATCCGCCGACCACGGCGATGCCGAGCGGCTGGCGCAGCTCGGCGCTGGCGCCGGCGCCGAGCGCAATCGGCAGCGTGCCCATCAATGCCGCGAGCGTCGTCATCAGGATCGGCCGGAACCGCATCACGCAGGCCTGGTGGATCGCTTCCTTCGGCGTCTTGCCCTCGCGTTTCAGCACGAGCGCGACGTCGATCATCATGATCGCGTTCTTCTTGACGATGCCGATCAGCATCAGAAGCCCGATGATGGCGATGACCGAGAGATCGAGCCCAAAGAGCCTGAGCGCGCCCAACGCGCCGATCGCGGCCGAAGGTAGCCCGGTCAGGATCGTCAGCGGGTGGATGAAGCTCTCATAGAGGATGCCGAGCACGATATAGATCGTCAGGATCGCGCCCGCGATCAGCAGGCCTTGGTTGGCGAGCGAGATCCTGGAAGGTCTTGGCCGTGCCGGCCAATGTCGTCGAGAGCGATTTCGGCAGGTTGATCTCGGCTTTCAGCGCCTCGATCTTGGTGACGCTGTCGCCGAGCGCGACGCCCGCCGGCAGGTTGTAGGAAATCGTCACGGCCGGAAGCTGGCCGAGCTGGTTAACGGTGAGCAGGCCTGTCGTGCGCTCGACACGCGCAAAGGCGCTGAGCGGCACCAGATTGCCATTGCTGGCGCGGATGCGGATCTGGTCGAGCTTGTCGGCCGACCAGCCGCCCTTGGGATCGAACTCGACGATGACCTGATAGCTGTCGCCGGTGGTGTAGATGGTCGAGACCTGGCGCACGCCGAAGCCGGAATAGAGCGTCGAGCGCAGGATATCGGAGCCGATCTTGAGCTGGTTGGCCTTGTCGCGGTCGATCACCAGCGTCGCTTCCGCCGCGCTGTTCTGCAGGTCGGTGGTGACGTCGATGAAGGTACTGGGATCACGCCCCATCGCGTCGGCGAGCTTGAGCGACCATTCGTTCATCAGGCCCTGGTCGAGCCCCTGTACGACGAGCTGGTACTGGCTCTTGGAGGCGCGCGCGCCGATGTTGAGGTTCTGCACCGGCGTCATATAGGCGGTGATGCCGGCGATCGGCGCGAGATCGCGGCGCAGGCCGGCAAGCACCGCCTGCAGCGGCGGCCGCTCATTCTGCGGCTTAAGCTCGACGAAGAGGCGGCCGGCATTGAGAGCCCCGCCATTGCCGCTGCTGCCGCCGACCGTCGAGGCGACATGGGCGACGAAAGGCGAGCGGCTGAACACCTCCGCCACCTGTGCCTGGAGCGCCTGCATGGCCGGGAAGGAGACGTCCTGGCGCGCCTCGGTCGCGACCTGGAGCTGGCCGATATCCTCCTGGGGAAAGAAGCCCTTGGGCGCGGTCTGGAGCAGCCAGACACTGAGAGCAAGCGTGCCGAAGAAGGCCAGCAGCATCACCGGCTGGAAGCGCAGGCACACCGTCAGCGCTCGGTCATAGCCGCGCAGGATGCCGTCGAAGCCGGCCTCGAGCACGCGTCCGAAGGCGTTCTCCTTGTGGTGCTCCGAATAGCCGCTCAGCAGCCGCGAGCACAGCATCGGCGTCAGCGTCAGCGAAACGAAGGCCGAGGCCAGGATCGAGACCGTCACGACCACGGCGAATTCGTTGAAGATGCGGCCGATGACGCCGCCCATCAGCAGAACGGGGATGAAGACCGCGACCAGCGAGAGCGAGATCGAGATGATGGTGAAGCCGATCTCGCCCGCGCCCTTGAGCGCCGCCTCATAGGCCGGGATCCCGTCCTCCTCCATATGCCGGACGATGTTCTCGAGCATGACGATGGCGTCGTCGACGACGAGGCCGACGGAGAGCGTCAGACCGAGCAGCGAGATGTTGTCGATCGAGAAGCCGAAGCCATACATCGCCGCGAGCGTCGCGATGATCGAGATCGGCACCGCCACGGCAGGGATGAAGGTCGCGGCGACACGGCGCAGGAAGGCGAAGATCACCATCACCACGAGGCCGATGGTCAGCAGCAAGGTGAACTGGACATCGTCCACGGCCATGCGGATCGAGACCGAGCGGTCGTTCAGCAGGGACAGCGAAGCCGCGGCCGGCAACTGCTCCGAAAAGGCCGGCAGCATCGCCTTGACCTTGTCGACGACCTCGACGGTGTTGGCGTCGGGCTGGCGCTGCACGGCGAGAACCACCGCAGGCGTGCCGTCATAAGCGCTCGATGTCAGCGAATTCTCGACGGAATCGATGACCTTGGCGACATCGCCCAGGCGCACCGGCTTGCCGTTGCGGGTCGCGATGATGACGTTGGCGAACTGCGCGGCGTCGGCGAGCTGCGTGCGAGCCTGGATGGTGAGCTGCTGGCTGGTGTTCTGCAGCGTACCGACCGGCGTGTTGGCGTTGGTCGCGGTGATCGCCGCCTGCAGGTCGTCGACGCCGATGCCGCGCGCTGCCAGCGCGATCGGGTCGATCTGGATGCGGACTGCGTATTTCTGGCTGCCGAAGATCAGAACCTGCGCGACGCCATCGACCGTCGAGAGCGCCGGCGAGATCACCTGCTGGGCAAACGCGTCGAGCTGGGAGAGCGGCACGACATCGCTCTTCAGCGCCATCAGGATGATCGGCGCATCGGCCGGGTTCACCTTGCGATAGCTCGGCGGCGTCGTCATCTCGAGCGGGAGCTGCTTCTGGGCGCGGGTGATCGCGGCCTGCACGTCGGCGGCGGCTGCGTCGATATTGCGGTTCAGCACGAACTGGATCGCGATCGAGGTCGACCCCTGGGCGTTCGTCGTCGCGATCGAATCGATGCCGGCGATGGTGGCGAACTGCTTGACGAGCGGCGTCGCAACCGAGGTCGCCATGGTGTCGGGCGAGGCGCCGGGCAATTGCGCCGAGACGTTCACGACCGGGAATTCCGCCCGCGGCAAGGCCGCCACCGGCAGGAAGCGATAGGCGAACAGCCCGGCCAGCACGAGCGAGGCCGACATCAGAATCGTCGCCACCGGGTGGCGGATGCAGAAGCCGGAGATGTTCACGACTTGGCTCCCTGCGCGATGGGAGTGCCCTGCGAAGCCGGATCGGCCGGCGCGCTGTCCTTGGCGGCGCGCTCACGAATGCGCACGCCGGTCTTGAGCCGCATCTGGCCGTCGGTGACGACGCGCTCGCCGGGCTCGAGGCCCTCGCTCAGCGCCGTGCGGTCGCCATCGCTCAGCGCGACCTTGATCTGACGCAACTCGGCTGTCTGGTCGGCCTTGGCGACATAGACATAAGCGCCCTTCTGGCCGGTCTGGACGGCGACGGTGGGAACGACCGTCGTGCCCATCAGGGTGTCGGCGGCGATCTCGACATCGACATACTGGCCGGGCCAAAGCGCGAGATCGTCATTGCTGAAGGAGCCCTTGGCCGTGATCGTGCCCGAGGTCATGTCGACAGTGGAATCGACGAAGTTCAGGGTTCCCTGAGCCGGCGGCTTGCCGGAATCGGGCACGCTCGCCGTCACGGGAATGGCGCGGCCGGAGCCGAGAGCCCGCTGCAGCACCGACAGGTCGCGCTCGGGCAAGGTGAAGGTGACCCGCAGCGGCTTCATCTGGGTCAAGGTGACGAGGCCCAGACCGGTGCTGTTGGCGCCAACGAGATTGCCCGGCGTGACCTGCACCGCGCCGGCCCGGCCATCGATCGGCGCCAGGATGCGGGTGTAGCCGAGTTTGAGCTTGTCGGCGTCGAGCGTCGCCTTGTCGGAGAGGATGGTCGCGGCGGCCGAGCGCTCATCGGCCGTCGCCTGGTCGACCGATTGCTGCGTGCCGGCATTCTTGAGCAACAATTGCTGATAGCGCGTCAGATCGGCCTCGGTGCGCTTGTGCACGGCCTGGTCGCGGGCAATCGCCGCCTCGTCCTTCTCGATCTGCGCCTTGAGGTCGCGGTCGTCGAGGGTGAAGAGCAGGTCGCCGGCCTTGACGAACTGGCCGTCGACGACGTGCTGCTCCATGAGCTGGCTGTCGAGCCGCGACTTCACCACGACGCTGGCCGGTGTCTCGACGAAGCCGATGGCGCGCTTGCGCACGGGCATGTTGGCCCGCTCGGCCAGCGCCGTCACCACGGCGACCGGAGCGCCCTCGCCGCTGCGCCCGGCACGGGCCGAACGCGCGCCATCACCGGGATCGACGGCGCCGCGAGACGTCGTGAACCAGGCGCCGGTCGAAACCGCGACCGCGGCCAGGAAAGCAATCGAGAGAAGGGTCTTACGCTGCATCGGTGAGTGGCTCCGGGGGATCAAGCGGCGTTGTCGGCGAGGTCCGCCGCAAGCTGTGTCAGGCGTTCTTGTTTCTGCAGGCGAATGCGTTCGCTCACCGCGGCAAGCGTCTCCAGCGTCGTCATGATCGCCGCCTCATCGACGCCATCCAGCACCTCGCCGGCAATCTCGCCGCGCACAGTGTCGAGATCATCGACCAGCGCGCGTCCATCGGGCGTCAGATGCAGGAGGTAGGCGCGTCGGTCGTTCGGGTCTGGCCGGCGCTCGACCAGTTTCTGTTGCTCCAGCCGGTCGAGCAGCCGCCCCACCGAGATCGGCTGGATATCGAGCTGCTCGGCCAAAGCGACCTGGTTGAGGCCTTCCTGGCGGCGCAGGCGCCCGAGCACGCCCCATTGCGCGCGGGTCGTGCCGTGCTGGTGGGCGCGCTGGTCGACGTAAGCCCGCAGGAGCCGCGCGGTCTCGACCAATTGGAACGTCAATTCACGCTTCAGCGGGCGTTTCATCTGCCGTGCCTCGGATATCATAAGCCTGCTTATGATATGAGTGGCGATTGCGGCAATTTCTGGATCGCCTTCGCAGTTGCACAATTTCCGGAACGCAATCTGGCGTTGGCCGCCGGACCGCGCTTTTGCGCGCTCAGACCTTCGCTTCCTGCTCCATCGACGTGCCGCGCAACCCCCGGGAATGCAAAGCTTTGGGTAGAGCCGCGTCATTTCGAGGATCAGGAATTTCACCGGTACGTCGAAGAAGGCGCCATGATCGGCGATATAGGCCATGAATTCGCGGCCCTGCCCGTCGAAGCTCTGGAGCAGCGCGTCATGCCGGCCGTCGAAAAACAGCGGCGCGACGCCGAGCTTTGCGCACAGGCTCGCATTGAAGGTCGGCGAGGCTTTCAGCCAGCGGCCACCGAGAAAAACCTCGGTATAGCCGTGATAGGCGAAGATATTGGTGCCGACAGCCTCCAGCAGGCGCGGCGTGGCGAGATGATTCATGACGTCGGCGAGGCCGATTCGCGCCGGGATGCCGAGCGCGCGGCACAGCGCGGCAAAGAGCGCCGCCTTGCCGACGCAATAGCCGGTGCCGGCCGCAAGCACGGCGCTGGCGCGATAGCTGCCGGGGTCAAGATAGTCGCGATAGGGATCGTAGCGGATCTCGTCCCGCACCGCAGCATAAAGCAGGCGCGCCTGGGCTGCCGGCTCGGCGACACCCACCGTCAGGCGCTGCGCCTGCTCAATCACATTGCGGTGATCGCTGTCGATGAACTCGGCCGGGCTCGTGAAGAGCACGCGGTGGCTGTCCTGCATCGCTTTCATGCCCCGCGCCGGAGGTGACGCGCGAAGACTAGCACTACAGGGGCCGCGCCGCGACGGCAGCGTGGCGCGAACCTCTACACAGCGCTCAGGCCACGGCCGCGACCGGCGCCTGATTGCCGTCGTCGCGCGACTCGAGCGCAGCCATCGCCGCCATGACGCCGCCGCTGCGATGCGGCACGCCGGCCGCCGCCAGCCCCATCTCGACGCCCGACAGCGCCCCCAGCAGCATGAGTTCGTTGCACTCGCCGAGATGGCCGATGCGGAAGATCTTACCAGTGACCTTGCCGAGCCCCGAGCCGAGCGAGATGTTGTATTTCTCCAGCGTGATCTTGCGGTAGCGGTCAGCGTCGTGGCTCGGCGGCATCATCACGGCGGTCAGCACCGGCGACTGCTCGGCCGGGTTCTCGCAGAGCACCTCCAGCCCCCAGGCCTTGACGGCGGCACGCGTCGCGGCAGCGAGACGCTGATGCCGGGAGAAGACATTGTCCAACCCCTCCTCCTGCAGCATCGCGAGCGCCTCGCGCAGGCCATAGAGCAGGTTCGTCGCCGGGGTGTAGGGGAAGAAGCCGTTGGCGTTGATCTTCACCATCTCCTGCCAGTCCCAATAGGAGCGCGGCAGCTTATTGACCTTCGAGGCCGCCATCGCCTTCTCGGAGACCGCATTGAAGCTCAAGCCCGGCGGCAGCATCAGCCCCTTCTGCGAGCCCGAGACCGTGATGTCGACCTGCCATTCGTCATGGCGGTAATCGACCGAGGCGAGCGAGGAGATGGTGTCGACCATGAACAGGGCCGGATGGCCGGCGGCGTCGATCGCCTTGCGGATCTCGGCAATGCGGCTCGTCGAACCGGTCGAGGTCTCGTTGTGGACCACCATCACCGCCTTGATGGCGCACGCCTTGTCCGCGACGAGCCTGGCCTCGATCGCCGCCGGATCGGCCCCGCGCCGCCAATCGCCCGGGATGAAATCGACATTGATGCCGAAACGCGCCGCGATCTGGCGCCAGAGCGTGGCGAAATGGCCGGTCTCCGCCATCAGCACGGTGTCGCCGGGCGAGAGCGTGTTGACGATCGCCGCCTCCCAGGCGCCGGTGCCCGAGGACGGGTAGATCACCACCGGCTGGCTCGTCTTGAAGACAGCCTTGCAGCCCTCCAGCACCGTCTTGCCGAGCCTGGCGAACTCGGCGCTGCGATGGTCGATGATCGGCATGTCCATGGCGCGCAGGACACGATCGGGGATCGGGCTCGGCCCCGGGATATGCAGGAAATGTCGACCCTGCTGCGTTGCCATGGCGTGTGCTCCTTGGTGCGCATTTCGACTGCGCGTCCTTCATAGCTGATTTTTTGCATTCATTTTTTGAGAATGCAATCGCCCATCGGAACTCAAACTTGGCACCGATCATCTCGACAGCCGACCAAGCTTGGCGTACCCAATAGTCATGACAAGTACAATTCCGGACCTGCAAACCATGGCGATTCCGGCAATCGAACCTGGCAACGCGCCCATAGCCGAGGCGCCCCGGGCGGCGGTCTCTTTGCATGACGGGCTGGTGGCGGCGCTGCGCGACTACATCGTCGAAGGCAATCTCGCGGATGGCGCGCGCATTCCAGAGCGCCTGCTCTGCGACCGCTTCAGCATCTCGCGCACGCCTTTGCGCGAGGCCTTGAAGGTGCTAGCCGCCGAAGGGCTGATCGACCTGCTGCCGAACCGCGGCGCGCGCGTACGCGAATTGAGTGCTGAGGATCTGCGCGAGCTTTTCGACGTGATGGGCGGGCTGGAGGCGCTGGCCGGGCGCCTGGCCTGCGAGCGCATTTCGGATGCGGACGTGGCCGAAATCGAGCAAATGCACCACGACATGTACCGTTTCTACCTGCGGCGCGAGATGCATGACTACTTCCAGTGCAACCAGGCGATCCATCGCATGATCGTCGAGGCGGCCGGAAATGCGACGCTGAGCGCAACCTATGCCAGCTTCGCCGGGCGCATCCGCCGCGTGCGCTATTCGGCCAATCTCGCCAAGGAGCGCGATCGCTGGGGCGAGGCGATGCGGGAGCATGAGGCGATCCTGGACGCGCTGCGTCGCCGCGCCGGCAGCGAGCTCAGCGACATCCTGTTCCAGCACCTGCGCAACAAGCGCAAGGCGGCGCAATCGCAGCCCGCCACCGACCCGGCGGACGCCTGAGCCAACCGCGCCGTCCCCGGACAAGCGGCGCAAGCCGCGCCGATCCGGGATCCACTCCTGAGCTGTTCCGGAATGGATCCCGGGTCTCCGCTTCGCTGCACCCGGGATGACAGCGAAGGCCACAGCACCCAATATCGCGCTCATATCCGTCGATATCAATTTTCAGATTGAATGCAGATTTTTTTGGTTCTAGGCTCCCCTCACGACGCCGTCAGAGCGCGACTTAAGGGAGGTTGAGGATCATGAAGCAGCATTGGCTTGTCATATCCACGGTGCTTGCCGTACCCGCGTTGCTTGCCGGCGTCGGGCCCGCAGCCGCCTGGGAGCCGACCAAGGCGATCGAGATCGTCGTGCCCTTCTCGGCCGGCGGCGCCTCCGACCAGATGGCCCGCACGATCCAGGGCATCATCCAGAAGAACCAGCTCACCACCCAGCCGATCATCGTCGTCAACAAGCCGGCCGCCGGCGGCGCCGAGGGCATGCTCGACATCCAGAAATCGGCCGGCGATCCGCATAAGCTGATCACCACCTCGAGCGGCGTCTTCATGACGCCGATGGCGACCAAGCTGCCGCTGAACTGGCAGGACTACACGCCGGTCGCGATGATGGCGCAGGATTCCTTCCTGCTCTGGGTCAATGCGAAATCCCCCTACAAGACCGCGACCGATTTCATGGCGGCGGCCAAGGCGGCGCCCGAGCCGCTCAAGATCGGCGGCACCTCGTCCAAGCGCGAGGACAACCTGCTCGTCTTCGGCATGGAGAAGACCGGCGGCGTCAAATTCGCCTATATTCCCTATACCAGCGGCGGCCAGGCCTCGACCCAGCTTTCGGGCAATCACGTCGACGCCAACACCAACAACCCGGCCGAGGACCTGGCCAACTGGCGCGGCGGGGCGACCAGGCCGCTCTGCGTCTTCGCCGAACAGAAGATGGCCTATAGCGAGAAAGTCGCGGATGGCCTGTCCTGGGCCGACATCCCGACCTGCGCCTCGCAGGGGCTGAACGTCAGCTACCAGATGCTGCGCGGCATGTTCATGCCCGGCAAGGTGACGAAGGAGCAGCAGGCCTTCTATGTCGAGCTGTTCAAGAAGGTCTCGCAGAACGCGGAATGGAAGGAATATCTGGCGCGCAACGCGCTCGTTCCCGACTATCGCGACGGCGACGCCTTCGTGCAGTTCCTCAAGCTCGACGAGGAAAAGCACGCCAAGCTGATGAGCGATGCCGGCTTCATGGCCAAGTGAGGACGAGCGGGTCTCCGTTCTGCTTGCTTCACACGCGCCGTCATTCCGGGCGCAGCGAAGCGGAGACCCGGAATCCATCGCAGAGCGCAGCGCTTTACGATGGATTCCGGATCGGCGCCGCTTCGCGGCTTGTCCGGAATGACGGCCGGGAGACTGAGAATGTCGCACATCTCTGACGAAACCGCCCCGCCGCGCGGCGTCTCCCGCCGCCCGGTCGAGATCACGACCGCGCTCATCCTGATCGGGCTCGGCCTGCTCGTGCTCTACGATTCCTATGGCCGCGGCGCGGGCTGGGACAATGGCCCGCAGAACGGCTTCTTCCCGGCGCGTGTCGGCTGGATCTTCCTGGCCGCCTCGCTCTTCATCCTGGTGCAGTCCTTCCGCACCGAGAACCGCGTCTTCGTCACCTATGAGCAGCTCGGCCAGGTCGTGCGGGTGTTCGCGCCGCTCGCGCTGTTCGTGACGCTGATCCAGCCGCTCGGCCTCTATGTCGCCGCGGGCATCTTCATCCTCGTCTTCATGAGCATCGTCGCGACCTCGCGCTGGTGGGCGATCGTGCTGACGGCTGTCCTCGTGCCGCTTGCCTGCTTCTGGGTGTTCGAGCTGCAGTTCCGCGTACCGCTGCCGAAAGGCCCGCTCGAGGCCATGCTCGGCTACTAGCAGGATGCGAAAAGTGGGAACCGGTTTTTCGCATCAATCCTGCTCTAACTCTTTGTTTTGTCGCGTTTTCCTTACGCGAACCGATATCCACTTCGCTCGAAAACGCGACTGAGGACAAGCGATGGACGATTTCTCCTCCCTGATGGCCGGCTTCCAGGTCGCACTCTCCTGGCACAATGTCGGCTTCATGGTGATCGGCGTCGTGCTCGGCATCATCGTCGGCGTGCTGCCCGGCCTGGGCGGGCCCAACGGCGTCGCGATCCTGCTGCCGCTGACCTTCGGCATGGACCCGACCTCGGCGATCATCCTGCTCTCGTCGATCTATTGGGGCGCTCTGTTTGGCGGAGCGATCACCTCGATCCTGTTCAACATTCCGGGCGAGGCCTGGTCGGTCGCGACGACCTTCGACGGCTATCCGATGGCCGTGCAGGGCAAGGCCGCGGAAGCGCTGACGGCCGCCTTCACCGCTTCCTTCATCGGTGCGCTTTCGGGCGTGATCCTGATCACGTTCGTGGCGCCGCTCGTCGCCTCCTTCGCACTCAGATTCGGGCCGGCCGAGTTCTTCGCCGTGTTCCTTCTGACCTTCTGCTCCTTCATCGGCATGGGTCGCGAGAACCGCGCCAAGATCCTGGCCTCGCTCTGCATCGGCTTCCTGCTCGCGGCGGTCGGGCTCGATTCGATCTCGGGCGATCTGCGCATGACGTTTGGGTCGACCGAATTGATGCGCGGCTTCGATTTCCTCGTCGTGGTGATCGGCCTGTTCGGCGTCAGCGAAATCCTGCTGACCGTCGAGGAGGGGCTGGTCTTCAAGGGCAAGCAGGCCAAGATCGACCTCAAGGTGGTGCTGCGCACCTGGGCCGGGCTGCCGCGCTATTGGGCGACGCTCCTGCGCTCCGCCATCGTCGGCATGTGGATGGGCGTGACGCCGGGCGGGGCGATCGCCGCCTCATTCATGGGTTACGGCCTCGCCAAGCGCTTCTCGCGGCAGCCCGACAGCTTCGGCAAGGGCAATATCGAAGGCGTGCTCGCGCCCGAAACCGCAGCCCATGCGGCGGGCACCAGCGCACTCCTGCCGATGCTGGCGCTCGGCATTCCAGGCTCGGCTACGGCCGCCGTCCTGCTCGGTGGGTTGCTGGTCTGGGGGCTGCAGCCGGGGCCGCTGCTTTTCGTCGAGCAGAAGCAGTTCGTCTGGGGGCTGATCGCCTCGATGTATCTCGGCAATCTCGCCGGGCTTATCATCGTGCTGGCGGCCGTGCCGCTGTTTGCGGCGATCATGCGCATCCCGTTTTCCTATGTCGCGCCGGTGATCCTGATCGTCTGCGCCATCGGTGCCTACACGATCTCGAACTCGATCTTCGACATCTGGCTGATGCTGGGCTTCGGCCTCGTCGGCTATGTCTTCAAGAAGCTCGACTATCCGCTCGCGCCGCTCGTCTTGGCGCTGGTACTCGGCGACAGGGCCGAGGACTCGTTCCGCCAGGCGCTGCTCGGCTCGGGCGGCAGCCTCAAGGTCTTCGCCGCCAACGGGCTGGTGACGACACTGGTCGGGCTGGCACTGCTCCTGCTGCTCTGGGGGCCGGTCATGGATGGGATTGGCGCATTGCGGCGGCGCGGTCAGCCCGCGAAGCCGGCCGAAATCGGTTAGATTCGATGACCTTGCAGGACAAAACGCGCCGTCATCCCGGCCAAGCGGCGAAGCCGCGCAGAGCCGGGATCCATGCCGGAGCAATGCCTGATGAGGCTCAGGAATGGATCCCGGGTCTGCGCGGAGTTTATCCTTGGGCCGATCGAAGATCGGACCCGGGGGCTGCGCCCGGGATGACGGCGCGAATGTGGGAGGGACTGAAGCAAAGATGACGCAAGCAGCGCTCGCCAAAGCCCATTCCCGCAATCTCGGCCTCGAACGCCGTCTCGCGCAGACGCTCGAAGGCGAGGTGCGCTTCGACGCCTTCACGCGCGGCCGCTACGCCACCGACGCCTCGATCTACCAGATTGTCCCGCAGGGCGTGGTCTTCCCGAAATCGGAGGCCGATATCGCAGCCGCGCTGACGATCGCCGCCGAGCACGGTGTGCCGGTGATCGCGCGCGGCGGCGGCACATCGCAGAACGGCCAGCCGATCGGCGATGCGCTGATCCTCGACATGAGCCGGCATTTCAACGCGATCCGCGATTATGATCCGGCCGCCGGCACGATCTCGGTCGCGCCCGGCCTCGTGCTGGAGGCGCTCAACGCGCATGTCAGGAAGGACGGGCTGTTCTTCCCTGTCGAGCCCTCGACCGCCAGCCGCTGCACCATCGGCGGGATGACCGGAAACAACTCCTCGGGCGCGCGCTCGCTGCGTTACGGCAAGACGGTCGACAATGTCATCGCCATGAAGGCGCTGTTCCATGACGGCGAGCCCTTCGCGCTGGGCGATGGCTTTGCCGGAGACAACCAGTCGATCAGGGCGCGCGATCTGATGACGCGCATGCTCAAGCTGGCGGACGGGCACCGGGCCGAGATCGAGGCGATCTTCCCCAAGGTGCAGCGCCGGGTCGGCGGCTATAATCTCGACGAACTCTTGCCGGCCCGGCCGAACCTCTCGCATCTGCTGGTCGGCTCGGAGGGCACGCTCGCCATCACCACCGAGGCGACGCTCAGGCTCTCTCCCCTGCCGACGCATCGCGTCATGGGCGTCTGCCATTTCCCGAGCTTCCGCTCGGCGATGGAGACGACGAAGGCCATCGTGGCGCTGGGGCCTGTCGCGGTCGAGCTCGTCGACAACAATGTGCTGGTGCTCGGCGCCGATATCCCGCTCTTCGTGCGCACGCTCGCCGACATCACCAGGGGCCAGCCGAACTGCCTGCTGCTGGTCGAATTCGCCGGCGACGATCTTGCCGCGCTCAAGCACGACCTCAAGCGGCTCGACCAGTGCATGTCCGATCACGGCTTTACTGAGGCCGTCGTCGAGGTGGTCGAGCCCTCCAGGCAGAAACCAGTCTGGGAGGTGCGCGAGGCCTGCCTCAACATCATGATGTCGATGAAGGGCGATGGGAAACCGGTCTCCTTCATCGAGGATTGCGCCGTCCCGCTCGAACATCTCGCCGACTACACCGACGCCGTCACCGCGCTGTTCGAGCGCCACGGCACGCGCGGCACCTGGTATGCCCATGCCTCGGTCGGCTGCCTGCACGTTCGCCCGATCCTGAACATGAAGGACGAGGCCGGGGTCAAGGCGATGCGCGGCATCGCCGAGGAGGCCTGCGAATTGGTGCGCCGCTTCAAGGGCTCCTATTCCGGCGAACATGGCGACGGCATCTCGCGCTCGGAATTCGTCGAGCCGATGTTCGGCGGGCCTCTCACCCGCGCCTTCGAGCAGGTCAAGGACGGTTTCGACCCCGACAACCGCTTGAACCCGGGCAAGATCGTGCGCCCGCTTGGGATGGACGATCGCAGCCTGATGCGCTTCGCACCGGGCTATGCCACGCCGATCCCGACGGAGACAGCGCTCGACTGGTCCGACTGGGGCGGGTTCGGCGGTGCCGTCGAGATGTGCAACAACAATGGCACCTGCCGGAAGATGACAGGCGGTACGATGTGCCCGTCCTGGCGCGCCACGCAGGACGAGACGCATGTGACGCGCGGGCGGGCCAATACGCTCAGGCTCGCCATCTCCGGCCAGCTCGGGCCCGACGCCTTCACCTCGCCGGAGATGAAAGAGACGCTCGATCTCTGCGTCTCCTGCAAGGGCTGCAAGCGCGACTGCCCGACCGGCGTCGACATGGCGCGGATGAAGATCGAGTTCCTGCACCATTATCACCAGCGCCACGGCCTGCCGCTGAAGGAGCGCTTGATCGCCTGGCTGCCGCGCTATGCGCCTTATGCGGCCAAGCTCTCAGCCCTGATGAACCTGCGCGACCGCATTCCGCTGCTGGCGCGCCTGAGCGAGCGCTGGCTCGGCTTCAGCACGCGGCGCTCGCTGCCGGTCTGGCGCAGGCCCTGGGCGCAAGGCGGGCGCTCCGCGACGCCGGGCGACGTGAAGGGCGACGGCCGCGACCTCGTGCTCTTCGGCGACAGCTTCAACCGCTATTTCGAGCGCGAGAACCTCGAAGCCGCCGAGCGCGTGCTGGCGGCCGGCGGCTATCGCCTGCACAAGGTCGAGCCCAGCGATGGCGGCCGGCCGCTCTGCTGCGGGCGCACCTTCCTCTCGGCCGGCCTCGTCGACGAGGCGCGCATCGAAGCGAAACGGACACTCGAAGCGCTCGCGCCCTTCGTCGCCAGGGGCGCGCGCATCGTCGGGCTCGAACCCTCCTGCCTGCTGACTTTCCGCGACGAATTCGGCGCGATTCTACCCAAGGCCGAGGTCGAACCGGTGGCGAGCGCCGCCTTCCTGCTCGAAGAGCTTCTGGCCGCCGACCTCAAGGCGGGGACAACCACCCTGCCCCTCAAGGACCAGGCCGGCCGCATCGCGCATCTGCACGGCCACTGCCACCAGAAGGCTTTCGCGGCGATGGGCGCGGTCGAGGCGACCTTGCGCGCCATCCCCGGCCTCGATGTCCGCCCGATCGAATCGAGCTGCTGCGGCATGTCGGGCGCCTTCGGCTATGGCGCGGCGACGATCGACGTCTCCTTCGCCATGGGCGAGCTCGCCTTGCTGCCGGCCGTGCGCAAGGCCGGCGCGGGCGATCTCATCGTCGCCGACGGTACGAGCTGTCGCCACCAGATCCATGACGGCGCGGGCCGCGAAGCGATGCATGTCGCGCGCGTGCTCGCCGAGGCCCTGGAGGAGTAGGCGCCCGTTCGAAGCCCCTCAGCCCTCATCCTGAGGAGCAGGCAAAGCCTGCGTCTCGAAGGATGGTCCAGGAGCCTCCGGTGCAGGCTGGAGCATCCTTCGAGACGCCGCTTCGCGGCTCCTCAGGATGAGGGCTGGAGTGTCCAAAGCGAAGATCCACGACCCGGCAAACGGGCGATCTAACCGGAGGAACGACTATGTTACGGACGACGCTTCTTTCCTGCGCGATGGCGCTCGGTTTCATGGCAAATGCGGACAGGGGCATGGCGAAGGACTACTTTTTAGCGAGCGGCCGCTGGGACAATGTCGTGCTGGTGATCGATCTCGATAAAGCGACCGACCCCGCCAATGACGGCACGCCGAAGGCGGTGGTGAACCGCCTGCGCGTCACGCCCGATATCGAGGTCGATGGCAAGACCGTGATCTCGAGCGGCCAGCCGATCTCGATCGCGATCGCGCCCGACAACAAGCGCGCCTATGTCGTCAACCATTCCGGCCGCTCGACGCCCGCTGCAGCGGCCGCCTTCCAGCACGGCCATGCCGGCACCGTCACAGTCATCGACCTGGTGAAGGCGCTCGATCCCGCCAGCAACGACACGCTCGCCGCTGTCGCGGGCTACATCGAGACGGAAGGCTTTGGGCCGACCGGCTTTGCTATTGCGGCGGACGGCAAGCATGCGGTGCTCGCCCATGCCGAGCGCGAAGGCGACGAGGATGGCGGCCGGCATCTCAGCATCGTCGATCTCTCCACCAACACGGTGATCCGTAGGGTCGAGCAGGCCTATGGCAAGCCAGGCTTCCCCTGCCCGCCCGATCCGGTGCCGCACCGCGCGCCCGATCTGAAATTCGGCTGCTTCCCCGACACCAATGGCGTGACGATCAGCCCGCTTGGCGGCGGCACGATCTTCGGGGCCAATGGCGGCACCGACGACATCACGGTGATGAGCCTGCAGAAGGCGATCGCCGGCGAGGCCGGCGCGGAGCTCGCGCGCATCCCGGTGCAGGCCGGCGGCTTCGGCATCTCGGTGAGCCCGGACGGCAGGCTCGTCGCCCATGCCTCCCGCGAGAGCGCCCAGACCGACATCCCCGGCAACACGGTCTCGATCATCGATGTCGAGAAGGCCTTGTCCGACCCCGCCAAAGCCGAGGTCGCGCGCGTCCTGGTCGGCACCGACGACAAGGCCACGCCGACCCGGCCGTTCGTGGCCGCCTTCCTGCCGGATGGAAAGCGCATCCTCTCCACGCATTTCCGCGCCAACAACATCGACATCATCGACGTCGCCAAGGCGATCGCGGGTGGGCCCGCGACGATCCGGCGGATCGAACTGAAGACGCCGGGCGGCGAGCCCTCGCGGCCGCGCGGCATCGCGATCACCCCCGACGGCAAATACGCCGCGATCACCGGCGCACCCAAGGGCAAGCCGAACTCCGGCATCGTCTGGATCGTCGATCTCGCAAGCTATGAGGTGAAGGGCCGTGTCACCGAAATCGGCAATGAAAGCTACATGATCGGCGCGTTCCAGGCGCCGTAGTTCTGGCTCCGTAATTCTGGAGCCGTAGTTCCGGCGCCATAGCCCTCTTCGGCGTCCGGACGGGCGGCGCGTGGCTGATCACGCCTTTGCGCTTGCCGTATTCTGCGATCCCGGCCACATGTCAGAGGCCTCGTAGAACTCCACCAGAGCGCCTCATGCTGGCCCCGCACGACCCATACGGTTTCCTGAAGAATGGCGGCGAGATCGGCGCGCTCATCGCGCAATTCGACTGGTCGCGGACGCCTTTGGGGCCGATCGAAACCTGGCCGCAGAGCCTGCGCACCACGACGGCGCTGGCGCTCAGCTCGCCGCTACCGGTCGTGATGCTGTGGGGGCGCGACGGCACGCTGATCTACAATGACAGCTATGCCGCCTTCGCCGGCAAGCGCCACCCTGCCCTGCTCGGCGCCAATGTGCTCGAGGGCTGGCCGGAAGCGGCCGAGCTCAACGCCCGCGTGCTCGACACCGTGCTCGCCGGCGGCACGCTCTCGCTACGCGAACAGCGCCTCACTTTGAACCGCCACGGCGTGCCGGAGGATTGCTGGCTCGACCTCGACTACATGCCGATCCTCGGCGAGGACGGCCGCCCGGCCGGCGTCTTCGCCCTGGTCATCGAGATCACCGAGCGGGTCCGCACCGAGCAGCGGCTCAAGATCGCGCAGGAGGCCGGCGGCGTCGGCGTCTTCGAATGGTATCCCGAAAGCGGCCTGCTCGACGTTTCCGACGAATATCGTCGGATCTGGGGCCTGCCGCCGGACCTCCAGGTCACCGACGACCTACTCGTCAGCCTGCTGCACCCCGATGATCGCGCTTTGTCGGGGCCGAAGCGCCTGACCGAGGCCAATCCCCTCGCCTATGCGGAATATCGCCGCTTCGACCCCGCCACCGGCGAGACCCGCTGGATCGCGCGACAGGGCGAGGCGGTCTCGACGCCCGAGAGCGGGCAGCGCCGTTTCGTCGGCGTCTGCTTCGACATCACGCCGCGCAAGGCGGCCGAAGACGCGCTGCGCGCCAGCGAGACGCGCTGGCGCAATCTGTTCGAACAGATGCAGGAGGGGTTCTTCATCGCCGAGGCGGTGCGCGACACCGCCGGGACAATGGTCGATTTCCGCTTCGTCGAGATGAATCCCGCCTTCGAGGCGCGCACCGATGTCAGGATGGCCGATGCGATCGGCCGCAATGTCAGCGAGATCATTCCGAACCTGCCGCCGGAGCTGATCACCACCTATGCCATCGTGCTCGAGACCGGCAAGCCGGCCCGCTACGAGATCAATGTTCCCGCGATGAAGCAGCGCTGGTTCGAGGCGCGGGCAAGGCGCATCGGGCCGGACCGCTTCTCGGTGCTGTTCCTCGACATCACCGGGCGCAAGAAGGCGGAAGCCGCACTCAGGGAAAGCGAGGCGCGCTTCCGCACGCTTTCGCAATCCATGCCGAACCATGTCTGGACCGCCAGGCCCGACGGCCAGCTAGACTGGTTCAACGAGCAGGTCTACCGCTTCACCGGAGCGGCCCCAGGCACGCTCGACGGCGAGGCCTGGATGGCGGTGGTCCATCCCGAGGATGTGGCGAGCGCCGCAGCCGCATGGGAGAATGCGCGGCGCGACGGCGTTCCCTACGAGACCGAGTTCAGGTTGCGCCGCCAGGACGGCATATTCCGCTGGCATATCGCCCGCGCCGTACCCGCCCATGACGAGCGCGGTGCGATCACGCGCTGGGTCGGCACCAATACCGACATAGACGCCCAGAAGACGGCGGAAGCCGCGCTCGCTGACCTCGCCGACACGCTGGAGGAGCGCGTCGCCGCCCGCACGGCCGAACTCGCCAAGGCCGAGGAGGCGCTGCGCCACAGCCAGAAGATGGAAGCCATCGGCAATCTAACCGGCGGCATCGCGCATGACTTCAACAATCTGCTGCAGGTCATCAGCGGCAATCTGCAATTGCTGTCGCGGGAAATCGAAGGCGACGAAAAGGCCGAAAAACGCGTCGACAACGCCATGGCCGGCGTCGCGCGCGGCTCGAAGCTCGCAGCCCAACTGCTCGCCTTCGGCCGTCGCCAGCCGCTGGAGCCCAAGGTTGTCAATGTCGGCCGCTTGATCCGCGACATGGACGACCTGCTGCGGCGCACGCTGGGCGACGCGATCGAGATCGAGAGCATCATCGCCGGCGGGCTGTGGCACACGTTGGTCGACCCAACCAATGTCGAGAACGCTCTCCTCAACCTCGCGATCAATTCGCGCGACGCCATGGACGGCCAGGGCCGTTTGACGATCGAGGCCGGCAACGCCTTCCTCGACGACGCCTATAGCGACGCCCATCGCGACGTCAGTGCGGGGCAATATGTCCAGATCTCGGTCACCGACACCGGCTCGGGCATGAGCCGCGAGGTGATGGACCAGATCTTCGAGCCGTTCTTCTCGACCAAGCCGCAGGGCAAGGGCACCGGACTCGGTCTGTCCATGGTCTATGGCTTCGTCAAGCAGTCGGGTGGCCATGTGAAGGTCTATAGCGAACCCGGCCAGGGCACGACGATCAAGCTCTATCTTCCGCGCTCGCTCCAGGCCGAGGACATGCTGGTCGAGAAGGAGGCCGGCCCGGTCACCGGCGGCAGCGAGACCATTCTCGTTGTCGAGGATGACGAGGCGGTGCGCGAGACCGTGATCGCGCTTCTAGGCGAGCTCGGCTATCGCGTGCTGAAGGCGCCCGACGCCCAGAGCGCGCTCGCGGTCATCGAGAGCGGGGTCGCGATCGACCTGCTCTTCACCGATGTCGTCATGCCCGGCCCGCTGAAGAGCCCGGAGCTGGCGCGCAAGGCCAAGGAGCGGTTGCCCCAGCTCAGCGTGCTGTTCACCTCCGGCTATACCGAGAACTCGATCGTCCATGGCGGACGGCTCGACGAGGGCGTCAGCCTGCTCTCAAAACCCTATGGACGCGAGGCGCTGGCGCGGAAGATCCGCCAGGTCCTGGTGCAGGACGGCAAGACGCCGTCCTATGAGACCGTCCGGCCCCAGCCGAAAAGCGCGGCGCAGAAGGCAGCTTTGCAGGGCGCCGCCGCCCCAGCGCCCGAACCGGCGCGCCGGAGCAACCTGACCGTGCTCGTCTGCGAGGACGACGCCATCATCCGCATGGACACCGCCGATATGGTCCAGGATCTCGGCCATGTCGCCATCGAGGCGGAGAACGGGTTGAAGGCGCTCGAGATCGCGACGGGGCGCGACATCGACATCCTGCTGACGGATATCGGCCTGCCCGATATTTCGGGCAGCGAACTGGCGCACCGCTTACGCGCATTGAAGCCAGAGCTTGCTATTATCTTCGCCACCGGCCGCGATCAGGTCGAGGGTTTCGAGGGCACGGCCCGCACCGCGCTGCTGAGAAAGCCCTATCGGCTGCACACGCTGGAGAAGATCCTCGGCTCGATCCTGGATTGAGAAGCGCCTTCCGGGCCGGGCGCTCGCTTGCGTTTGCAGCGCCCGGCGCGTGCAGGCTTGCGCATGGCCAGGCATGCTGCGCTGCGGCTAGACTTGGGCGAGACCTAAACTTGGACCCAGGCGCAGACGAACGCTGCTCCATTCCAAACCCTGCCATTCCAAACCCTGCCCCATTCAAGGCGACCCGACCACGATGAGCCAGCTCTTCAGCCCCCACACGCTCGGCGAACTCACCCTCGCCAACCGCATCGTCATTGCCCCGATGTGCCAGTATTCGGCCGAGGACGGCCGCGCGACCGACTGGCACATCATCCATCTCGGTCATCTCGCCTTGTCGGGCGCCGGGCTGCTCTTTCTCGAAGCGACGGCGGTCGAGCCGGAAGGACGGATCAGCCCGTTCGATCTCGGCCTCTGGTCTGACGAGACCGAGGCCGCGCTGGCCAAGGCGCTCGCCGCCGTGCGCGCGCATTCCGACATGCCGATCGGCATCCAGCTCGGCCATGCCGGCCGCAAGGCCTCGGTGGCGCAGCCCTGGGCCGGCGGCGGCCAGCTCGGCCTCGACCAGGGCGGCTGGCAGACAGTCGGCCCCTCGACCGTGGCTTTTGAGGGCCACGCCAGGGCTCCGCACGCCCTGACGGCCGATGAGATCGCCCGGCTCGTCGAGAGTTTTGCGCTTGCCGCCAAGCGCTCGGCCAGGCTCGGCCTCGATGCCATCGAGCTCCACGGGGCCCATGGCTATCTGCTGCACCAGTTCCTCTCGCCGCTCTCCAACCGGCGCGAGGACGCCTATGGCGGCTCGCTGGAGAACCGCATGCGCTTCCCACTCGCGGTGTTCGAGGCGGTCAAGGCGGCCGTGCCGTCGTCCCTTCCCGTCGGCATCCGCGTCTCCGGCACGGATTGGGTCGAGGGCGGCTGGGATATCGAGCAGACGCTCGCCTTCGCCGCAGTCTTGCAGGCGCGCGGCTGCAGCTTCATCGACGTCTCTGGCGGCGGCCTCTCGGCCGCGCAAAAAATCCCGCTCGGCCCGAGCTACCAGGTGCCGATGGCGCGTGCCGTGAAGCAGGCGACCGGCCTGCCGACCATCGCGGTCGGGCTGATTACGGAAGCCGACCAGGCCGAGGCGATCATCGGCACGGGCGACGCCGACTTCGTCGCGCTGGCGCGCGGCATGCTCTACGACCCACGCTGGCCCTGGCACGCAGCCGCCCAGCTCGGCGCAACCGTGAAGCCGCCCTCGCAATATCTGCGCTCGCAGCCACGCCAGTACAAAAGCCTGTTCGGCTGATGAATTGGCTTCATCCGTAACGGTAGGAGCTGACCACGATACGTTTCCAGCCGAACGCGCTCATGCATGCGCCATAGGTTTGGTGATAGGCGGGCTCGCCGCCCTGCGCCCAGATGTTCTGGGCAGCAGCGCTTTTGGCGGCCTCGGCGCGCGCGAGACAAGTCGAGTCGGCCTCGCGCGACGAGATCGAGGGCGATCCGGCGAGCGGCTGATAGCCATAGGTCGGAATCGTGCCCTGACAGGCTGTGAGACAGAGAGCCAACGCCCATGCCAACCCCCTGAAACCGATCACGATGCCCTCCCTACCGCGCGGCGCGACGATCAACACCCTGTCTCGCCGCCATCGCCGACAATGTCGATCTTGAGGACCAATCCATGACCGCCTATTCGCAGCTTGCCAATCATTTCGGCCGCATCGCCGCCTTGTCCAACGCCATCGGCATCCTGAGCTGGGACAATGCCGCGATGATGCCGACCGGCGCCGCCGCGACGCGGGCCGAGAGCATGGCGCTGCTCGACGTGCTGCGCCATGGCATGGCGGTCGAGCCGCGCATCGGCGACTGGCTGGGCGCGGCCGAGGCCGATGACGGGCTCGGGCCCTGGGAGCGCGCCAACCTGCGCGAGATCAGGCGGCTCTGGACGGTCCAGACCGCGCTGCCGGCCGATCTGGTGGAGGCATCGAGCAAGGCGATCTCGGTCTGCGAGATGCGCTGGCGGCAGGCGCGCGCGGACTCCGATTTCGCCGGGCTCCTGCCGTTCCTGAGCGAGGTCTTGAACCTGCAGCGCCAGATCGCCCAGGCGAAGGGCGAAAAGCTCGGCCTTTCCCCCTATGACGCGCTTTTGAACGACTACGAGCCCGGTGGGCGTTCCGAGACAATCGACGCCCTGTTCGACGATCTCGCCAGCTTCCTGCCCGGTTTCACCCAGGAGGTTCTGGCGCTCCAGGCGCGCCGGCCCAAGACACCGGAGCCGCAGGGTCCGTTCGCGATCGAGAAGCAGCGGGCGCTCGGCCTCAAGATGATGGCGGCTTTGGGCTATGATTTCGAGCGCGGCCGGCTCGACGTCTCGACGCACCCGTTCTGCGGCGGGGCCGACAACGACGTCCGCATCACCACGCGCTATGACGAGAGCGATTTCGCCAAGGCCTTGATGGGCGTGCTGCACGAGACCGGCCATGCGCTCTACGAACAGGGCCGGCCACAGGCCTATATGAACCAACCGGTTGGCCAGGCACGCGGCATGAGCCTGCATGAGAGCCAGTCGCTCCTGGTCGAGATGCAGGCCTGCCGCTCCGCCGAATTCATCCGCTTCGCCGCGCCCTTGATGCGCGCGGCTTTTGACGGCTCAGGCCCGGCCTGGGAGCAGGAGGCCTTGCTGGCGCGCTACACCAAGGTCGAGGCCGGCTTCATCCGCGTCGATGCCGACGAGGTGACCTATCCGGCCCATGTCATCCTGCGCTACCGGCTGGAGAAGGCGCTGATTGCCGACGAGATGCCGCTCTCGGAACTGCCTTCGGCCTGGAACGCCGGCATGAAGGCGCTGCTCGGTGTGACGCCGCCCGACGACCGGCGCGGCTGCCTGCAGGACGTGCATTGGCCCAGCGGCGGCTGGGGCTATTTCCCGACCTATACGCTGGGCGCAATGACGGCAGCGCAGATTTTCGAGGCCGCCTGCAAGGCCGAGCCCGAGATCCTGCCTTCGATCGGGCGCGGCGACTTCTCGCCTCTGGTCGGCTGGCTGCGCAGCCACATCCATAGCCAGGCCAGCCTCTACGAGACCGACGAGTTGCTGACCCGCGCCACCGGCCGCCCGCTCGACGCCAGCGTTTTCAAGGCGCATCTGCGCCGGCGCTATGGCAGCGAAGGGTAGCCTTCGCATCCGGAGACCACCGGCATCGGAAAGCCGCCGAACGCCTGCTCATAGGCCGCCCCCAGCGCCAACAGGCGATCATCGCTCCCTTGCGGCCCGATCAACTGCAAGCCGATCGGCATGCCGTCCCGGTCCGGCCTCGCCGGCAAGGTCAGCCCCGGCAGACCCAGCGCATTGGCGAAGGCGGTGAAGACCGCGTGCCCGCGCGGGCCGACCGATTGACCGTCGATCACATCGGGATGCGTCCGCTCGACCGGCCAGGGTTGCGCCGCCGTCGCCGGCAGTAGCAGCAGGTCGAAGCGGGAGAAGAGCGCGTCGAACGCCTCGCCGGCCGCCTCGATCGTGCGCAGCATGCCGAGATAGTCGCTGGCTGAATGACCACGGCCGCGCTCGGCCATGGCCGCGATCCCGGGTTGCACCGGCGCGTCCCGCCCGAGCTTGAGATGCGCGTCGAGGAGCCAGGCCACGCCGGTTTCGCTGACGATCGACCAGATCGCATTGACCGGCTCGGCCAGGGTGAAATCGTCCAGGCGCTCGACGGCATGGCCGAGCCCGGCGAAGCGCTCGGCGGCCTCCGCGACGCTCGCGGCTATTGCCGGGTCGACCGGTGCCTCGCCAAAGCGAGGGATGAAGGCGATCCGCTGCGCAACCGGCGGCGTAGCCACCTCCCCTGCACCGGCGATGATGCGCAGCATCGCGCGGACATCGCCAACGCAGCGCCCGACCGGCCCCACCACCTCGAAACTGTCGAGGATCGCGGGAAAGCCATGTTGGCGCGGCACCAGCCCGCGCGAGGGCTTGAGGCCGACCAGCCCCGCATGCGCCGCCGGCCGGCGGATCGAGCCGCCGCCATCGGTGCACAGCGCCAGCGGCCCGATGCCCGAGGCCACGGCGGCAACCGCCCCGCCGCTCGACCCGCCCGGCGTCAGGCCCGGGTTCCACGGGTTGCGCGTCGGGCCGAAGAGCGCGTTGTCGGTGACGCCCTGCACGGTGAATTCCGGCACATTGGTCTTGCCGAGGATGACGGCGCCTGCCGCCCGCAGACGGGCGACCGGCGTCTCGTCGCGCTCGGGCACGAAATCAGCGTAGCAGGCGCTGCCCCAGGTGCTGCGCAGGCCAGCGGTCAGGATGTTGTCCTTGATCGTCAGCGGGACGCCGTCGAGCGGCCCGAACGCTTCGCCACGGGCCCAGCGGCCGGCGCTGGCCCGCGCCGCCGCCTGCGCGCCCGCCCGGTCGAGCGTGACGACGGCGTTAAGACGCGGATTGACGGCGTCATGGCGCGCCAGGACCGCTTCCAACGCCTGGACCGGCGTGGCGCTCCCCGCCGCGAAAGCCTGCGCGAGTTGCCCGGCGCTCAGGGCCCAGAGTGGCTGGTCGCTCATTGGAAGCGCGCTCCGTAAATATCATGTCCGCTTGCATCATGCCCGCATGATGCCCCGGCTGGGAAACGCCGATATTCCAACCGCTAAGCCATGGCTGCTCATCCGACAACGGGCTTGAAACGAAGAGCAATTAGGATTTTAATCAAGTACCCGCTAAGGGCAATGTCAGGGAGAACGCAATGCTGAGGACTTTGATCGTCGCATCCGCTTCCGCCATCGCTGTCGCATCGATCTTCGCCACGCCGGCCTCGGCGCTGACGATGAAGGAGTGCAGCACGAAGTATCAGGATGCCAAGAAAGCCAATACGCTGAAGGGCCAGAAGTGGAACGATTTCCGCAAGGCCCAATGCGGCGACGACGACGCCTCCGACAACGATGCCGCAGCGGCCGTCACTGACCCCGCACCGGCGCCAGCGGCTACGCCCGCCGCGACGGCGCCCGGGCAGAAGCCGGCGGCAGCGCCCGCCCGCGCCAAGGCTGCGGTCTTCCCCAAGGTCGTCGCGCCGAAATACTCCGAGGAATCGCCCGGCAAGGCCCGGCTCAAGACCTGCGTCGACCAGTACAACGCCAACAAGACGGCCAACGCCAATGGCGAGCTGAAATGGATCGAGAAGGGTGGCGGCTACTGGAGCCAGTGCAACACCAAGCTCAAGAGCTGAGTTCAGTCACTGCACGAAACATCGCAGCCCCGGATCATATCCGGGGCTGAAGCTTTACGGCGGCACGCGGAGAGCCCCGCGCTGAGGAGTCTACCTGCCTACACGCAAAAACGCGGTGTCATCCCGGACAAGCGGCGAAGCCGCGCTGATCCGGGATCCATGCCGGAGCGCTGCTCGGTTAGGCTCAGGAATGGATCCCGGATCTCCGCTTCGCTGCGTCCGGGATGACTCCGCGTTTTTCTTGCAAAGCAATACCGCGGCTATTGCGTCGCGTAGATCCGTTCGCCCACCCGGATGAAATGGGTGGGATCGTTGGGCTCGCCATTGATGCGCGTCTCGTAATGCAGATGCGGGCCCGTCGAGCGCCCGGTGCTGCCGACCAGCCCGACGACAGTGCCGAGCGAGACGGGCTGGCCCACGGTGACGTTGATCGCCGACAAATGGCCATAGCGCGTGGTGATGCCGTTGCCATGGTCGATGATGACGAGATTGCCGTAGCCACCGCCGATCCCGGCCGTCTGCACGACGCCTGATCCTCCGGCATGGACGGGAACGCCGATCGGCGAACGGAAATCCGTGCCGGCATGGAAACGCGCCTCGCCGGTGAACGGATCGGAGCGCGTGCCATAGGAACTCGTCATCAATCCGGCGCTGCCCGGGATCGGCCGGAAGAACGGCACGGCGTTCGCCGCCGTCCTGAGCCGGCCCAGCACCGAAAGCGTGCGCCTGATCTGCGCGACATTGCTCTCGAAGGGGCCGCCGCCGAAATCCTTGGTCTCCGGCAGAAGATCGGCGACCTGGCCGCGCACAAGCGCCGCTGTGGGCACGAATTTCTCGGCATCGAGCCCGACCTCGGAAAAGGCCGAACGCAATTGCAGCAGGGTCGATTGCGAGCGCTGCGTCAGGCCGTTGAGCGAACCCAGCTGCACCTTCTCGAAACGGTCGATCGCATGTTCGAGATAGGTCACGCGCTCGGGTGCGGGATAGCTCGGATCGAGGATGGTGAAGGTCGATGGCGGCGCGGCGCGCTGCACCGAGGCCGCCTTGATCGGTGCCCCGCCGGCCTCACCGAACTTCACCGGGCTCGCGCCGTCGGGGACCCGGGTCTGGTCGGCGAGCGCGGTCAGCATCGCCTGGCGCGCTTCCAGCGCCGCCTGGCGCAGCATCAGATCGGCGATGCGCCCCTCGACGCCGTCACGCTCCAATCGAGTCTGCCGGGCGAACCGGTCGAGCTGAGTGCGGAAGACCACGAGCTTCTGCTCATAGGCGAATTGCATATCGCTCTGCTGCTCGACGAGGCGAGCCGAGAGCTTGTCGCCGAAGATCAGGGCGCTGGTCGCGATTGCACCCCAGCCGGCCAGCAGGGCGAAGGCGACGAGGACAAGCGCGATCGTCGCTGGGCCAACCGTCATGGTCCAGCGCGGACGGCCCGGCCGCGAGAGCTTGGCCGCCTTGTCGCGCTTGTCCGATTTGCCGTCCTTGTCTGATTTGCCTTGGCCCTCGGTCGCGGGTTCGGCCTTGCGCAGCTGGGCCTGGGCCTTCGCCTCGGCGGCAGCAGCCTTCGCCTCGACGGCAGCCCGTGCCTCCGCGGCCTTTGCCGCCTTCATCCGGGCAGCAACGCGCTCGGCCGCTGTCTGCGGTTTGGACGGGGCGGAACTCAAGGCCGGGCTCCTCCAAGCATGTCCTGGAAAACGGCGCGCGCGATTCTCTGCCGAGCCGGGCGAAAGTCAACGCCACAACGACGTTTCAGGCCGGCAGCCCCGCCACCTGCCGAAGGGGACGTGGAGCCCATTTCCTTAAACGGGGGGATCTTTGACTTTACGCAACGCAAAGGCAATCTGCCGCAATAGCCTCGCCAGGATATCGACGATTGTCGATTCGAGGCGCGAATTGTCAATCGATTACGTAATTGACATGACACGCGTCCCGTTGAAACACTCCGATCCGGCAATCTTTCTCTAGAGCAGGATGCGAAAAATCGGTGCCCAGTTTTTCGCATCCTGCTCTGGGTCGATCCTTGTCATCAGCTTGCGACATCACCGTGATTCCCCAGCATGCGAGGCGTCCGGGAGCGGCATGATCCGGCGCTCCGACCCTGGGATTAAGGACAGCCCGACAACGCCGAGGAGCGCGCCAGATACACGAATGACTTCAGAGCCCTAAAGGACATGAACCTCTGGATGGACTTGAACCTCTGGATGGACTTGAACCTCTGGATGGACTTGGCCTCTCACCGTCTTCCGCCGCAAGGAGCGCTGCCATGACCTCGACCCTGCCTCCCGAACAATCGACCCTCGACCGCGAGATCCTCGACGAGTTGTTCGAGATCGTGCCTGACGAGTGGGACGCTTTCCTGCTCTCGGTCGAGCCGCGCAAGCTCGATGGCGACGGGCAGATCGTCACCATCGTCAATCCGGACGTCGCCGGGGCGGAAATTCCCGTGACAGAGGCGATCCGCGTGCGCGTCGCCAAGCTCGCGGCCTTCTTCGCCCGCGAAAAGCGCAGCTGGGAGCGCCTGACCTATGCCGCTTTCGCCGACGAGGCCGGCACCTGGCGCGTCAAGATCACCGCACCGCTGCCGCCCCCCACGGCACCGGCCGCATGAGCGCGCCGAAATCGGCCGTGGTCAAGATTAGGCACACGGTGCTTTCGTGCTTGTTCCGCCCCATTGCGCCACGTTACGATGCGTGAGCGTGGCTGACACAACGTTTGCCGGCTGCGTGACGAAGCGGGATGCGCCGCTCACGCCTTGATCTGGAATCACGACGATGGCTCGAAGGCTCGGCGATGTCTTGGAACAGTAAGGTCGTCTGGGGAGAAGGACTTTTTCTGCGGCCGCATCATCTGCAGCAGGCGGATCGCTATCTCGAAAACCTCGTCGATGCGCGCACGCGCTTCATCACGCCCTACCCCTGGGGCTTTTCGACACTCGAGATCGACCGCGACCTCGCCCAGCAGAGCCGCTTCGGCCTGCGCCGCGCGTCGGGCATCCTGCCTGACGGCACGCCCTTCGACATTCCCGCCCACAGCCCCCTGCCCGCTCCCATCGATGTGCCGGACGGCGCCGCCAAGCAGATGCTCTGGCTGACCATGCCGGTCGCGGCGGCCAATACGCGCGAGATCGACGAGCCGACGAGCGCTACCGCCAGTCGCTATGTCAGCGCCAGCGAGACGCTGATCGACTCGACTGCCGCCATGCGCGTCGAGGAGGAGATCGACGTTGCCTATCCCCGGCTCGGCTTCGATCTGCGCAAGACGGCCAAGCCCGGCTATGTCGGCATGCCGATCGCCCGCATCGTCGAGGTGCGCGACAAGACCATCGTCTTCGACGACAAGTTCATCCCGCCCGTGCTGATCACCTCGGCCTATCCCGCGATCGATGGCTGGATCGACCGCGCCATCGGCTGGATCGAGGCCAAGCTGGAGGAGCTGGCGCGCTATGCGGCGGACCCCACCGCCGGCGGCGGGCTGCAGAGCGCCGATTTCTTCGTGCTGCAGCTGCTCAACCGGCACCTGCCGGTGCTGCAGCATTTCCGGCATTCGCGCTATATCCATCCGGAGCGGCTCTATGAGGAGTTCGTGCGGATGGTCGGCGAACTCGCGACCTTCGCCACGCCGGAGCGCCGGACGCGAACCTATCCGCGCTACGACCACGACAATCTCGAACTCGTCTTCGAGCCGATCCTGCGCGACCTGCAGGATTTCCTCAGCGCCAGGCTCGGCCGCCGCGCTATCCGGCTCGAGCTGATCGAGCGCGCGCCCAACGCCTTCGTCTCGACGATCCGCGACCGCAGCCTGTTCCGCAACGCCAATTTCGTGCTGGAGGTCGCGGCGCGCCGCCCCCTGATCGAGATCCAGCTGCAATTCCCGCAGCTCTTCAAGATCGGCCCGAACACGAAGATGAACGACATCGTCAACGCCCATCTGCCGGGCGTCGGCCTCAATCACATTCCGACCCCGCCGCCGCAGATCCGCGCGGTCGCGGACCATGTCTACTTCCTGCTGGACAAGAACTCTCCACTCTGGCCTGAATTCAGCACGGCAAACGCGATCGGCCTGCATTTCTCGGGCGACTGGCCGGAACTGCAGCTCGATCTCTGGGCGATCCTCGGAGACAGGCGATGACCGAGCCCAAAGACCCGTTCGAACCTGCCTACAACCCCAATGAGCGCACGGTGGTGCGGCCCAATCCCGGTGGCAGGCGCCCGGTCGCGCCGAGCCCGCCCATCCCGCAGCCCGAGCAGCCGGGCCCGTTCACGCCGTCGGCCTACCCGCCCCCGCCCGCCTCCTACCATCCGGCCTCAGGCTACCAGCCGCCGCCGAGCTACCCACAGACAGATCCCAACGCCGCCGCGCAGGACGCCTGGGCCGACGCGCCGGGCCAAAACTATCAGCAGCCGGCCCCACCGCCCTACCAGCCGCCGCCGGTGCAGAGCTACGCTCCCCCGCCCCAACCCGCGCCGCAGCCGCAAACATCAGGCTCCGTGCCTCAGGTCGCGCCGCGCGAGATGCCGGTGGCGCCCAATGAAAATCCGATCATGAGCGCGGCCGCGCCGATCCTCTCGATCCTCGGGCGCCTGCGCGTGGCCCTGGCCTATGCCTCGTTCAGCCAGCTGATGGACCAGGTCGCCGGCGCGATCCAGCGCTTCGAGGCCGACGTCACCGGCGCCGGCATCGGCCAGGAGCAGGCCAAGCAAGCGAAGTACACGCTCTGCGCCACCGCCGACGACATCGTCCAGAACATCCCGGCGCAGGATCGCCAGCTCTGGACGCAGTACAGCATGCTGAGCCGCTTCTTCGGCGAGCGCACCGGCGGCATCCGCTTCTTCGAGGAACTCGACCGGGCCAAGCAGGACCCGATCCTGAACTACAATGTGCTGGAGCTGCAGCATGCCTGCCTGGCGCTGGGCTTCCAGGGCGTGCACCGGACCTCGGCCGGCGGCCCGGCGACCTTGCAGACGATCCAGCGCAATCTCTACGAGACGCTGCGGCGCGTGAAGCAGCGCGTCAATCAGGAGCTCTCGCCGCGCTGGCAGGGCCAGGACATGGCGGCGCGCGGCACGACCGTGCGCATCCCGTTCTGGGCGATGGCCTCGCTTGCGGGCGTCCTGCTACTCGCCATGTACCTGACCCTGCGTTCGCTTTTGAGCTCCGGCAGCGACGCGGTGATCGACGATGTCGGCCGCATCTTCCCGACGACCGACGTCTCGATCGAGCGGCGCGTCGTCCAGCCGGTGAAGCCCACGCCTCCGCCGCCGATCAAGACGACGCAGCTCGAACGCATCCGCGCGGCGCTGGCGACCGAGATCGGCGAGCAGAAGCTGGCGGTGGATTCGGTCTCGACCGGCATCATCGTGCGCGTCAACAGCTTCGCCTCCTTCGAGCCCGGCAAGGCGACGGTGATCGACGCCTTCCGCCCGCTCGCCAAGCGCATCGCGCAGACGCTGGAGAAGGAGCCCGGCCAGATCAAGGTCACCGGCCACTCCGACAACACGCCGATCAAGACCGTGCGCTTCGCCAATAACTACGAATTGTCGGTCGAACGCGCCAAGGCCGTCGGGGCCCTCCTCACCGAGGATCTCAGCGACAAGAAGCGTATCGTCGCCGACGGCAAGGGCGACACCGCGCCCATCGCCTCGAACGATACGATCGAAGGTCGCGCGCGCAACCGGCGCGTCGACGTCCAGATCCCTCATGAACGCTGACCTGAGGCGGAGGCGCTCGTGACCCTGGCAATCTGGTTCCGCATCGTCATCAGCCTGATCGGGCTTGCCGCCTTCGGCGCGCTGGTCTGGTTCGCCAGCCCGTTGATCTCGATCGCCGGGATCTATCCCTTCGATTCCGAATGGGTGCGCTTCGCCATCATCGCGGTGGTCTCGCTCATCGTGCTCGGCCTGCTGGTCTGGGGCATCATCCGGCGCAGGCGCGAGGCGGCGGCGCTGGAGCAGGGCCTGGCCGATGCCGCCGTCGACGAAGGCGATGGCGACGTGCTCGGCGAGCGCATGGCGGACGCGCTGTTGACGCTGAAGAAATCCGCGGGCTCGAGCGCGACTTATCTCTACGAGCTGCCCTGGTATGTGCTGATCGGCCCGCCGGGCTCCGGCAAGACCACGGCCCTGGTCAATTCGGGGCTGAAGTTCCCACTCGCCAAGGGCGGCGCGCCGTCCGCCGTCGCGGGCGTCGGCGGCACGCGCTATTGCGATTGGTGGTTCACCGACGACGCCGTGCTGATCGACACGGCCGGCCGTTACACCACGCAGGATTCCGACGCCTCGGCCGACCGCAAGAGCTGGCTCGCCTTCCTCGACCTGCTCAAGAAGAACCGGCCGAACCAGCCAATCAACGGCGTCATGCTGGCGATCAGCATCGAGGATGTGCTGACCGCATCGCCGGCCGAACTCAACGCCCATTCCGATGCGATCCGGGCGCGATTGACCGAGTTGCACGACAATCTCAAGGTCGATTTCCCGGTCTATGCGCTGTTCACCAAGATGGACCTCGTTTCCGGGTTCATGGAGTATTTCCAGCATCTGAACGAGGCCTCGCGGCGCGTGGTCTGGGGCCATACCTTCCAGACCGACGACAAGACGCTGAACATGATCAGCGAGGTGCCCGACGAGTTCGACGCGCTGGTGGAGCGTCTCAATTCCGAATTGCCCGACCGGCTCCAGGAAGAGCCCACGCCCAGCGCGCGCGTGCAGATCTTCGGCTTCCCGACCCAGATGGCGGCGGTGAAGAACCCGATCATCGAGTTCCTCAACCGCATCTTCGAGCCGACGCGCTATCATTCGCGCGCGACCCTGCGCGGCTTCTATTTCACCTCTGGCACGCAGCAGGGCACGCCGATCGACCAGTTGATCGGCGCGATGGCGCGCAATTTCGGCGCGAACCAGGTTGCCGCCGCTGCGATGTCGGGCTCGGGCAAGAGCTTCTTCCTCACCGATCTGATCACCAAGGTGGTGATCGGCGAATCCGCCTGGGTCTCGACCGACCGCAGGGCAGTGCGCCGCGCCTTCGCCTTGAAGGCGGCCGCCTACAGCGTGCTGGCTCTGGTGACGCTAGGCGGGGCGGCCGCGTGGTGGACGAGCTACACCCGCAATGTCGACCTGATCGCCGAGACCAACGACCAGACCAAGACCTTCGTGGCGACCGCAGCCCCGATCATCCAGGAGCCGACCGTCGCCGATCGCGATCTGGAGAAGATCGTGCCGCTGCTCGACGCATTGCGCGCCCTGCCCGCCGGCTATGCGCAGGAGGGCGTCTCGCCGCCCATGCGGGCGACTTTCGGCCTGAGCCAGTGGGACCGGCTCGGCTCGTCCTCGGAAGCGGTCTACAAGACCGGGCTGGAGCGCCTGCTGCGCTCACGCCTGATCTTCCGCATGGAAGAGCTGATCGAGGCCAACCGATCGCGGCCCGATTTCATCTATGAGGCGCTCAAGGTCTATCTCATCCTCGGCGGCCGCCAGAAGATGGACGAGGATCTGATCCTGCTCTGGATGCGGCGCGACTGGGTCGACAATCTCTATCAGGGCGCCGCCAATGTGCGCCTGCGCGAGGAACTCAGCCAGCACCTCACCGCGATGCTGCGCCTGCCCGATTCCGGCGGCGCCGGTACGCTGACGCTCAACGAACCCTTGATCGAGGAGGCGCAGAAGACGCTGGCGCGGTTGAGCCTGGCCGAGCGCGCCTATCAATTGCTGCGCGTCCAGGCGCGCGCCTCGCCGGGCAAGCCCGATTGGACGGCCGCCGCCAAGGGCGGCGCCGACGCCAAGCTCGTCTTCGAAGGGCCCCGCGGCGGCGAGCTCGAGAATGTCCGCGTGCCGTTCTTCTATACCTATGCCGGCTTCCATGAGGGCTTCATCGGCCGCCTGCGCGACGTCGCCAAGCAGATCGAAGAGGAGCGCTGGGTGCTGGGCACGGCCGGCGACCAGACCGCCGTCTCTGATCAGTACGAGGCGCTGCCGCGCGCCTTGCTGGAGCTCTACGCCAAGGATTTCATTGCCTCCTGGCAGGGCACGATGGCAGCACTGCGCTTCCGGCCGCTGCTCGCCAACAAGCCGCAATATCCGGCGCTGAGCGCGGCGTCGGCCGTCACCTCGCCGCTGAAGCAGGTGTTGGAATCGATCCGCGACGAGACCAAGCTCACCCGCGAGCGCCCTGCACCACCGGCCGGGCAGACCGCGACGCAATCGGCAGCCGGCTCCTTGAGCCAGGCCCAGCAGGCGCAGAACCTGGCGCAGCGGCTCGGCGTCAGCACGGGCAATTCCTCGACGACGCTCTCGCGGATGGATATCGCGCTCAAGGCGATGGAGAAGCCCAACACCGCCAGTGGAGAACAGGCCCCGGGCGCGACCATCGAGGCGGCCTTCAAACCGTTCCACCAATTATTCGAGGGCGAGCAGGGCCGCCGGCCGATCGACCAGGTGCTGCTCGCCTTCTCCGAGGTGAACCAGAATCTGCGCCTGCTCGCGACCAACCCGGCGCTGGCGCCGCAGGTCAACGCCACCTTGCCGGGGCAGATCCAGACTTTGCGCAACAGCGCCAACCTGATCCCGCAGCCCTTCTCCAACCTGATCCAGACCGCCGCCACGAGCTTCGAGAATGAATTGACCGGCAGTTCTGTCTCGCAGCTCCTGCAGGATCTGCGCTCGCAGGTCACCGCGACCTGCAACCTGATCGTGACCAACCGCTACCCCTTCGCACGCGGCAGCGACCGCGACGTGCCACTGGCCGATTTCGGCCGGTTGTTCGGCACGGGCGGCATCATGGACAAGTTCTACACCACCAATCTCGCGCCGCTGGTCGATACGTCCAAGCCCGAATGGGCCTTCAAGCAGAACATCAGCGTGGCGCGCTCGCTGCCGCCCGCCGCGCTCAAGGAGTTCCAGCGCGCCGCCGACATCAAGGACGCGTTCTTCGGCACCGGCGGCAACATGCCCTCCTTCACCATGGCGATCACGCCGCAGCCGGCGGCGAGTTCCGGCTCCGCGCCGACGATCAAGCTCGACATCAGCGGCGTCGCAGTCGTGGCGCAGGCGGGCGGCGGGCCGACGCCGGTGGTCTGGCCGGGGCCCGCCGGGCTCGACCGCACGGTGATCTCGAGCCAGACCACGAGCACGGGGCTGTTTGGCGGCGTGACCAGCAGCCCGCCCGTCTTCGGACCGGAGAAGCGCGGCCCCTGGGCCTTCTTCCGCTTCCTCGATCTCGGCTCGGTGTCGAAGCGCGGCGAGGCCCTGGTCGCCAGCTACTCCGTCGGCGGCCAGTCGATTTCCTACCAGATCAACGTATCGTCCCTGAAGAACCCGCTGACATTGCCGGCCCTGCGGGAATTCAGATGTCCGGGAGGCTGAGGCAGGATGCATTGCGCCCTTTTCGGCAAGCTACCGGCCAAGCGCGATTTCATCGCGGTGAACATGCCGCGCGAACTCCTGCGCTTCTGGGAGATCTGGCTGCAGGGCGGCATGGCGGCCAGCATCCAGGCGCTCGGGCCAGGCTGGAAGGAGGTCTATCTCAGCGCGCCGATCTGGCGCTTCTGGCTCGGCTCCTCGCATCTCGGCTGCGAGGTGCTCGGCGCCTTCATGCCTTCGCTCGACGGCGTCGGCCGCTATTTCCCGCTCGCCGTCCTGGCGATGGCGCCCGAAGGCCAGGCCTTCGCCGCGCCGACCGAGAACGCGCAGGCCTCATGGTTCGAGAGCGCGGAGGCCTTCCTGCTCGATACGCTGGAGCCCGACGCCGTCTATGAGGCGACACTGGCTGCGCTCGAAAGCCTGCCCTTGCCCGAGAGCGTCGCGCGCGACACGCAGCCAGCAGTCGTCGCCTCCAATCGCGGGCTGCTTGGTGTGAGCGACGACGCCACGACCGAGATTCCAGCCTTGCTGGCGCGGCTCGAACGCTCGGACAAGGCCGCCCGCCAGGCGGCCGGCTCCTGGTGGTGGAGCATCGGTGGCGATAGCTTTCCCGCGCTTGCGCTCCGTGCCGAGCGGCTGCCGGAAGCGCAGCATTTCACGTTGCTGCTGACGGGTCCGACCGCCGGTCCCGAGAGCGGCGGCGCTGATAAGAGCGGCGAGAGCGCACAACCGGCCAGGATCGGAGTCGAGCCTTGATGGACAGCACCCTTCCGCCCCCGTCCATGCGCGCGAGCAACGATCCGCTCGCCATGCTTGCCGGTGCGCTCGACCAGCAGGCCAGCTTCCGCTTCGAGACCGGAGCGGCCACCGATGTCGGCAAGGTGCGCAGCGAGAACGAGGACAGCTACATCGTTCACACTGACGCCGGCCTCTGGTGCGTCGCCGACGGCATGGGCGGCTACGAGGCCGGCAAGCTCGCCTCCTCCACCGTCGTCGAGACGCTGCGCACGATCGGCCAGGCGGCTTCGCCGGCGGACCTTCTCGCGCGGTTCCAGGACCGGGTGCTGCAGGCCAATATCGGCCTGCGCAAGGCCGGCGAGGAACGAGGCCTCACGACCTTCGGCACCACCGTCGTCGCCCTCTTGATCTATGAGCGCTTCTTCGCCTGCTGCTGGGCCGGCGACAGCCGGACCTACCGCATCCGGCAAGGCCGGCTGTCGCAGGTCTCGCGCGACCATACCGAGGTGCAGGACCTCGTCGACCAGGGACAGTTGACCCCGGAGGAAGCCAAGCGCTGGCCGGGGCGCAACATCATCACGCGCGCCATCGGCGTGAGCGACCTTCCCGATCTCGACCTGATTCAGGGCGTGGTGGAAGACGGGGACGTTTTCGTGCTATGCAGCGATGGCCTGACCGGCCATGTCTCGGATACCGAAATCCTGGCCGGCGTGGCCGGGCGTGCGCCGCAAGCGGCCTGCGACCATCTGGTCGAGCTCACTCTTGCGCGCGGCGCGAGCGACAACGTCACGGTGATCGTCGTGGCCTGCGAGCCTAAGGACGCGGAAGCGCCAGTCTCCCCCTCGCCGGCCAGAAGCGACGCCGACGGGCGCGAGGCTTGAAGCGATGCGGTGGCATGAAACAGGGATGACGGAGATGCGGCGGCTTTGCCGTCGCCTTGTCCGTGCCCTGTCGGCCACCGGCTCCGGCGAAGGCTCCGGCTCCGGCGAAGGCTTGGCGCCATGAGCGACAACGGCGCCACCGTCATCATTCCGCGCGCCCGCGTCGCCGTCGGGACGACGCTGAACGGGATCTATCGGATCGACCATCCCATCGCCGCCGGCGGCATGGGCGAGATCTACAAGGGCTACGCCATCCAGACCGGCGATGCGGTCGCGATCAAGATGATCCGCTCCGATCTCGCCGAGAACGAGAGCGCGCTCGCGCTGTTTCGTAAGGAAGCCTCCTCGCTGCACAACCTGCAGCACGAGGCCATCGTGCGTTATTACCTGTTCTCGATCGATCCGCAGCTCGGCCGCGCCTATCTCGCGATGGAGTTTGTCGACGGCACCTCGCTGAAGGACCATCTCGTCCGCGGGCCACTGTCCTTCGAGGACACCTGCATCCTGCAGCAGCGGATCGCCTCGGGGCTGCATTCGGCCCACAAGCTCGGTATCATCCATCGCGACGTCGCCCCCGACAACGTCATCCTGCCCGGGGCTGACGTGGCCTTGGCCAAGATCCTCGATTTCGGCATCGCGCGCTCGACGCGGGCCGGCGAGCAGACGATCATCGGCAGCGGCTTCGCCGGCAAGTACAACTATGTCTCGCCGGAGCAGCTTGGCCTGTTCGGCGGCGACGTCACCCCGAAATCGGACATCTACAGCTTCGGGCTGGTCCTGGCGGAGTGCCTTCAGGGCCGCCCCATCGACATGAACGGCTCGCAGGTCGAGGTCATCGACAAACGCCGTGTCGTGCCCGACCTGTCGAAGATCGATCCGCGCTTCCGGCCGCTGCTCGAAAAGATGCTGCAGCCCCTGCCGGAGAACCGCCCGGCGACGATGGCGGAGGTCGCGGCCTGGCAACCTGCTGTCGGCAAGCAGGCCAAAACGAAAACGGCTGGCGGCAGCAGTAGTAAGACGGGCATGGCGATCGCGGCCGGCCTCAGTGCCGTCGCGCTGCTCGGCGGCGGGCTTTATTTCGGCACCGACCTGCTGAAGGGCGGCAGCAACCCGGCCCAGGTCGCCAGTACCGGCCCGGCACGCCTGGCCGATGAGGAGGCGCTTGCCGCCCAGGCCGCGCGCCGCGCCAGCGAGGATGCGCGCGCCCGGCAGGTCCAGGAGCGCGCCGAGCAGGAGCAGCGCGCGGCGCAGGAGCGCGCCCTGCAGGAGAAGGCTGCGAGCGAGAAGCTGGCGCGCGAGCGCGAGCTCGAAGAGACGCGTCGCCTGGCCGAGGCCAAGGCTGCCGACGATGCTCGCAAACTGGCGGAAGCCAGGGCGGCCGAGGAGGCGCGCCGGGTCACGGAGGCCAAAGCTGCCGAAGAGCGCCGCGTCGCGGAGGCGAAAGCCGCTGACGATGCCCGCAAGCTCGCCGAGGCCAAGGCCGCAGAGGATGCGCGCAAGCTCGCAGAGGCGAAGGCTGCCGAGGACGCACGGCGCGCAGCGGAAGCGAAGGCCGCAGAAGAGCGCCGCGTCGCGGAAGCGAAAGCCGCCGAGGAGGCCCGCAAGCTGGCCGAAGCCAAAGCTGCGGAGGAGCGCCGGATCGCCGCCGAAGTGAGAGCGACTGAGGATGCCCGCAAGCTCGCCGAGGCCAAGACCGCCGACGACGTGCGCCGCCTGACCGAAGCGAAGGTCGCCGAGGATCGCAGGCTCGCAGCCGAGGCGAAAGTCGCGGAAGCCAAGGCCGCCGAGGACGCGCGCCGCGCGGCCGACGCCAAGGTTGCCGAGGAACGCCGGATCGCAGCGGAAGCAAAAGCGGCCGAGGACGCCCGCAAGCTCACCGAAGCCAAGGCCGCGGAGGAGGCCCGCAAGCAAGCCCTCGCCAAGGCGGCTGAGGACAAGCGCCTGGCGGCAGAGGCGAAAGTGGCGGAAGAGGCGCGCAAGCTCGCTGAGGCCAAGGCCGAGGAGGAGACCCGCAAGCAGGCTCTCGCCAAGGCTGCCGAGGACAAGCGCCTGGCGGCTGAGGCGAAAGCGGCGGAAGAGGCGCGCAAGCTCGCTGAGGCCAAGGCCGAGGAGGAGACCCGCAAGCAGGCTCTCGCCAAGGCTGCCGAGGAACGCCGCCTCGCCGCGGAAGCGAAAGCGGCGGAGAATGCCCGCAAGCTCGCCGAGGCCAAGGCCGAGGAAGACGCGCGCAAGCAGGCCCAGGCCGCCAAGCTCGCCGAGGAGCGCCGGCAGGCGGCTGAAGCCAAGGCGGCCGAGGAGGCCCGCAAGAGCGCCGAGGCGAAGGCCGCAGAAGAGACGCGCAAGCAGGCCCAGGCGAAGGCGATCGAGGACAAGCGCCTTGCCGCGGAGGCCAAGACGGCTGAAGAGGCGCGCAAACTCGCGGAGGCCAAAGCCGCGGAGGAGGCGCGCAAACAGGCCGAGCTTCAGGCCGCGGAGGCTCGCCGCGTTGCCGAGGAACAGAGCGCCAAAGCAGCCGCCGATGAGGAGGCCAACCGTGTCGCCGCCTTGCGCGCGGACGAGGAGGCGAAGCGCAAGATCGACAGCGCCACCGCGGAAACACGGGCGACCGCGGAGGATGCGCAGATCACCGAGCGCCAGCGCATCGCGCTTGAACAGGCGCAGGCGCGCTGGCTGACCGAGGAGGCCGAGGCCATGCGCCGGGCCGGAGTGACCGCGCCGCGCCAATCCATCGAAGAGGTCGAGCAGCGCAACGCCGCCGCCCAGGACCAGGGCATGCAGGTCGCCTTGGCAGACCCAACCCTGCTCACGCCCAAGCCATTGGCCGATCCGCGTCCGCCGCGCCCAGTGCCGACCGACCCTGCAGCGCTGACGCGCGAAACGCAGGAGGAATTGACCCGGATCGGCTGCTATGCCGGCCGGATCAGCGGCAATCTCAATGTCGCGACGCGCGAAGCGCTGCGCATCTACCGCCAGCGCATCGGCGCGGCCCCCGAACCGGCCGCGATCACGCCCGAGCAACTGCTCGATCTGCGCGAGCGGCCTGCCCCGACCTGTCCCCCGACGAATGTCGCGCCTGCGCCGGGCAAGCAGGCCCCTGCCCTCGTGCGTCGCCCGCAGCGCACTGAGCCGGTGCAGCGCGCCCAGCAGCCCCAGCGCGAGCGCGCCGCCGAAAGCAAGCCGGCTCGGGCCGCGCCGGCCGCCGCAGCGGCGCCAGCGGCAGCCGCACCCAGGCGCGTCACGCCAGGTCTCGGATTAGGATTCTAAGGTCTCGGATCGGGATTCTGGAGCGTTTTCGAGCGAAGTGGGCACCGGCTCGCGTGAAGAAAATGCGCCGCCGCTCCCAGCCAGCCTGCGGTCAGATCGCCTGTTTTGAAACTCTGCGAGCCCTCATCCTGAGGAGCCGCGTAAGCGGCGTCTCGAAGGATGCTCCAGCTTGCAGGGGAGCCTCCTGGAGCATCATTCGAGACGCACTCCTGCGGAGCGCTCCTCAGGACGAGGGCTCGCAGAGTTTCCGAGCGGGCTCTGAGCCCGGAATGACGCCAGTCGCTCGAACGCAACCGAGCGACGCAAATCTTGCGTCGCTCGCATCACTCACTCGCTGGTGGTGTCCGTCGCGAGACGTTCAGTAGACCGTGCCGAGCCAGATGACGCCGGGCCGCGCGGACAAGGAGGTGAAGGCCTCGAAGCGACGCGGCGGACCCGCCGGCTCGACATAAGCCACGCGCTGGGATGCCGGCGCTGCGCGCACCGGCTTGACCGAGGCCGAGCGCGCGGTCTGGGGACGCATCATCGCATTACGGATGGGCGGCAGCGGCGCCACCACCAATTGCGGCTCGTCTTGCACTTCCGCGACCAGAAAAGCGCCGGGAACGATCACGTCCTGCGCCAACGCAGGCGTTAGCCCGGTGAGTACGAGCGCCGTTCCGAAAGCCATGGATCGCGCAGTCGAAAGGCCGAAGGTCATCGCCTTGCTCCATTCTGCATCAAAGCACCATATCATAACTGTGCCAATGCGCCAACATCCGGAAGGTTCCGCCAAACAGGTGAAGAATGTCAAAATCCTATCGGAACAACCTGATCGAAGCCGGATTCAGGCCATTTTTGGCTTTTCCCCGCCCCTGCCGTGCCCGCTTCCCGCGTCAGCCAGGGCGGCGTTGCAGGAGCTTCACGCCATGGTCGATGCAAGTCGTCAGCCTGGCGCGGCGCTCCTGAGTCGCGTTCCGGGCCAAGGCGATCAGGACTGCGGCGCGGATGGCCTTGGCCGTCAGATGCGGCGGGGCCATCACCGGAGCATGGGGATTGTCCGCCATATCGCCGCCCGACCAGGCCGCGCCCAGCGCAAGCCAGGTGCTGGCGTCGGCGCGCACGCCGGCAAAGCCTATGCGCAACGCCTCGATCCGGCGCGACTGCTGCGGATCCTTGACCCAGAGTTCAGCGGCCCGGAAAGCCCGGTTCTGCTCGATCTGCTGGCGCTCGCGCTCATCGGCGAGCCCACGCACGCAGGAGCAGCCCCACCAGACCGCCTCCCGCCTCGGCAGAAGATAGGCACAGAAGCTGATCGCATCCTCCGGTGTCTTGCTGTCGATCAGCCCGATGAGGAAATCGCGCGGGGCGGCGTCGCTGGGGGCAGCCTCGATGTCCTCTCCCGCAGTCGGAAAGGCCTCGAAGACATCGCGCGCTGTGAGAAAGCGGTCTTGGCGCATGCGTCAGTTGATCTTCACCATGCCGCCCTGGATCGTCAGGACCGCGCTGCCCTTGAGCTGCGTCGTCGTGCCTTTCATATCGAGATCCGCCGAAGCCTCGACCTTGATGTTGATCGATTTCAAGGTGATGCTCTCCTGGTCCATCACGATCGTCGAACCGCCCACCTTGAGCGTGATCTTCTGGCCCGCCTTGATCAGGATTTCCTGACTGACGTCCACAACCTGGTTGCCGGTCTCGACCTTGAGATTGTCGTCGCCCTTCTTCAGGGTGATGTTGCGCGAGGCCTCGCCTTTTTCGCTCGAAAAATCCTCACCGATATTACGGGTCTCGGTGTCCCGGACCAGCGTGTCGAGAAACTTCTCGGCGCGGAACTCGACCTTCTCGGCCTTCTTGGTGTCGTCGAAGGTCAGCTGGTTGTAGCCGTTGCTGCCCGTCGTCGTGTCCGACTTGATGCCGTTGATGTTCTTGTTCGCCTTCGTGCCGAACGGCATCTTGTGCTTGCCGTTATAGACGGTGCCGACGACCAGCGGGCGATCGATGTCGCCCTCCAGGAACTCGACGATCACCTCCTGGTCGATGCGCGGGATGAAGGAGCCGCCCCAGGAATCCCCGGCCCAGACCTGCGCGACGCGGACCCGGTAGAGATGCTCGTCGTCGCGATCCCAATGGAACTTGACGAGAATGCGGCCCTGATCGTCGACATCGATCTCTTCGCCCTTCTCGCCGACGACGCGCGCCGTCTGCGGGCCGAAGATCGTCGGCTTGTCCGTGAGCTGCGGCGGCTTGAACGGCCGGTCGGCGAGCTGGAATTCGTATTGCCCGGAATAGTCGTGCCCGCCGCCATCCGCGCCGGAGCGATAGGATTGCAGCGAGACGAAGGAATGCGTCGCCCTGACGACGAGGAACTGCTTGTTCTCGCTGTCGGCGCTATGGCGCTCCAATTTGGTCAAGCCGCCGGGATAGAGCGTCACGGCATTGCCCGAGGCGATCCGGCGACGGTCCGATGCCTGCTCTGATTCGAGCTTGACCTTGGCCAGTGTCTTGCCGTCGCCATTCTCCAGATAGCGGCCGGGATAGTCGTAAACCTCCAGCTTGGAGTGCTGGTAGGCTTCCGAGGTCTGCTCCTCCGCCTGCATGTCCGCATCGGGCTTCTCGTAATTATAGTCGCGGAAGGTGATCTTGCCGGTGCGGAAGCGGCGCTCGACCATCCAATGCTCGATATGCTCGACCTCGCGCCGGTTGTTGGTGTCCAGCGGCAGGAACGGAATGGTTTCGGTGCCCTGGATCGGCTTATGCGACGACGCCTGATCAGCGAGCACCAGACGGTGCGTCGAGGCCTCATGCTCGAAGTAGTAGCAGATGCCGTATTCCTCCATCAGCCGGCAGACGAAGGCGAGGTTCGATTCCCGGTACTGAACGCAGTATTCGAGCTTCGGATAGGATTTGATGTCGAGCCGCAGATCGCCGAGCTGCCCATCGCGCAGGACCTTCTCGATGATCTTGTCGACTGTCTTATTGTGGAAGATCTTGCAATTGGCCGTCTGCCCCTGCAACCAGAGCCAGGGCCGCAGCGTCAGTCGGTAGAGGAATAAATCCTCCCGCACGCCGAGCGATTGCGCCTCGACCAGGACACCGCTGAAGTAACGCTTCTTCTGGCGAGTGACGATAGCGCCCTTATACTCGACGAAATTGATCTCGAGATGGCATTGCTGGCCGAGCGCGGTGTCGAAATCCAGATTGTCCTTCGTGCTCAAGGCCTCGATACGATATTCGAACAGTTCGCTCAGGCCTTCATTGGCGTCAAGCCGATGAAAGACCAGGACATCGCCGCCGAACGGCGTCTTCAGGATCGCGGGTCGGTTGGCCTGGCTAGGTTCTCGGCTCATGACGGCTCGCATGTCCAATATGGCGGTCGCTGACCAGAGGAAACTTATAGTCCGCCAGCATCACGGTCTAGCACAGAGACTGGCTTACCAAAAGCAATCCAGCGTTTCCGTCAATTCAACCCGCCTGACACCGCGATTCAGCCCGACTCTTAGCCGGAACGCGATTGATCTCGATCCACCATAAAGTCGGGTGATCATTGTAAGATTGCGCAACGCGTGGGAAACAGGCCATTCATGGACGCCTTGTCGATATGGACGCTACGACACGACCAAAAAGCGCCGGCCCGGCAGGGATGCGGGATTAGGGACATGCGGGATTAGGGACATGCCGGATTAGGGACATGCCGGATTAGGACATGCCGGATTAGGAATATGGACTGGGGGAGATGCAGATGACGGCGAGCCTCGCCACGACCCTGAGCGAAGCGATCGAGGAGGATGCCCCTTGCGGCCCCGATCTCGACCTCGCCTACGACCCCGACTACAGCCTGTTCGTGGCGCGGGCGGAGGGCCTGCTCCCGGAAAAATCCTTCTTCGACTTCGATCGGACCCGGAACGACCTGGGGAAAGAGAGCAGCGCCGTCGAGGCCCTGCTGGGGCGCACCCGCGATCTGCGCCTGCTCATCCTGCTCGCGAAGCTGCGCATCCTCAACCGCGAACTCGGTGGCTTCGTCGCGGCCCTGACGGCGATGGCGGCCTTGCTGCGCGCACGCTGGGAGCAGGTCCACCCCGCCGCCGAGGAAGGCGATTTCGGCCTGCGCATCGTGGTCATAGAATCGCTCGACGACACGACGAGCATCATCATGCCCTTGCTGCACGCGCCCTTGACGGTCAGCCGGCGCATCGGGCCGGTCAACTACCGGATGGTTCAGATCGCGCAGGGCGAGGCCACCGCCCGCGAGGGCGAGCCGGCGCCGGACCTGCAGGCCGTGGAAACCGCCTTCAACGACGGCGACATGGCCGGGCTCGTCCAGAACCGCGACCTGGTCGTTGCGGCCGCAGCCGCGCTGGCCGACATGGAAGCCTGCATCGAGGAGCAGAACGCCGGCAGCCTCAGCCTCGGACGACTCAAGCCCACGCTCGACAAGATCCGGGCCGTGCTCGACGGCGCAATCGTCAAGCGCGACCCGGGCGCCGCCCTGGCGCCGCAGGCCGCTGGAAGCGCGGATGCGGAAGGCCCAGGCGGGGATGCCGCGGGCCCCACACCCTCCATGCCGCTCGACACGCTGGCCGGCATCCGTCGCGCCCTGCTCGGCGCCGAGCTCTATTTCCGGACCCGCGAACCGTCGAGCCCGGCGCTCCTGCTGGTCGCCCAGGCGCGCCAGCTCGTCGGCAAAGGGCTGGCCGAAAGCGTTCAGCTCCTGGTTCCCGAGCATGCCGGCGATGCGACCATCAATGTCGGCGGTCGCATGGTCTTCGATCTCCCGATCGAGCGCCTGGCCACATTGATCGAGACCGGGGCCGACGGCGAGACTGATGACACGGAGGCCGATCCGCCGGCCGCAGGCAGCCGGCGCGAGGCGCTCGACATCCTTCAGCAAGTCGCCGGGCACCTGCGCGTACGCGAGCCGTCGAGCGCCATTCCGTTGCTGTGCGAGCGTGCTCGTTCGATGGCCGAACGCGATTTCATGTCGCTTTTAAGAGAAATGCTACCGGAACGTGCATTTCGGAACCTGGATGAAAGTTGATCATGGAGTTGACCTTACGGCCGTTTTGAAATGTAGTGTTTCTGCTTCAATTCCGCAGCGAAGCAGCCTCGGGGGTTGATATGTCCGACAGCGGCCAGAAGTTCATCCGACGCAACCGAGCGCCTCGGGTTCATATCAGTTACGATGACCCTTACGATGCCAATCGTAAGATAGAGATTCCGTTCGTCATGGGCGTGATGTCGGATCTGTCCGGAAACTATGCCGGCGCAGAAAAACCTGACATGGCGGATCGCAGTTTCCTCGACATCGACATGGACAACTTCGAGAACCGCATGGCGGCGATCGAACCCGGCGTCACCTTCCGGGTCGACAACAAGCTCGGTGAGACGCCATCGGGCGAAAAACTCCAGGTCGCGCTACGCTTCTCGAAGATGGCCGATTTCAGCCCCGCCGCCGTGGCGCGCCAGGTGCCCGCCGTCGCCAAGCTGCTGGAGGCGCGCGAGCAGCTCGCCAACCTCAAGAGCTACATGGACGGGAAAGCCGGCGCGGAAGCCAAGCTGCGTGAATTGCTGAGCGATCCGAAATTGATGGCGGCGCTGAGCGAGCGCGCCAAGCCAGCCTCCGAAGACGAGAAATCCTAGTTACGCCCCAAAATCCTAGGCACGCCCAAAATCCTGAGCACGCCTACGACGCGCCACTTCGCTTTTTGGAACGGTAATCATGGCTACCGAGCTCAAATCCGCTACCCAAGCCGAGCAGACCGAAACGCGCGATGTCGATGAGTTCGCCTCGCTGTTGAAGCAGAGCTTCAAACCGCGCAGCGAACGCGCCGCAAGCGAGGTCGAGAACGCCGTCTCGACGCTGGTCCAGCAGGCGCTGGCCGATCAGTCGCTGGTCAAGGACGATGTTCTCGACACGATCGAAGAGATGATCGCGCAGCTCGACAAGAAGCTGTCCCAGCAGGTCAACGCGATCATCCATGCGCCGGAATTCCAGCAGATCGAGAGCGCCTGGCGCGGCCTGAACTATCTCGTGATGAATTCCGAGACGGACGTTACGCTCAAGATTCGCGTGATGAACGTCTCGAAGAACGAGCTGTCGCGGACGCTGAAGCTCTATCCCGGCGCGAAATGGGACCAGAGCCCGCTGTTCAAGAAGGTCTATGAGCAGGAGTTCGGCCAGCTCGGCGGCGAACCCTATGGCTGCCTGGTCGGCGACTATTATTTCAGCCACCTGCCGCAGGACGTGCAGCTCATGCGCGACCTGAGCAAGGTCGCAGCCTCCGCGCATGCGCCCTTCTTCGCCGCCGCCGGCCCGACGCTGATGGGCATGGATTCGTGGAACGAACTCGCCAATCCGCGCGATCTGGGCAAGATCTTCGACACGCCCGACTATGCCGCCTGGCGCTCGCTGCGGGATTCCGACGATTCCTGCTATATGGGCCTATGCATGCCGCGCGTGCTGTCGCGCCTGCCCTATGGCGCGAAATCCGACCCGGTCGAGGAATTCGGCTTCGAGGAGGAAACCGACGGCCATACCGGATCGAACTATGCCTGGATGAACGCCTCCTATGCGATGGCGGTGAACATCAACCGGGCCTTCAAGGAATGGGGCTGGTGCACACGCATCCGCGGCGTCCAGTCGGGCGGCGAGGTCGTCAACCTGCCGACGCATACGTTCCCGAGCGATGATGGCGGCGTCGACCTGAAATGCCCGACCGAGATCGCGATCAGCGACCGGCGCGAGGCCGAGCTCGCCAAAGCCGGCCTGATCCCGCTGATCCATCGCAAGAACTCCGACAAGGCCGCCTTCATCGGCGCGCAATCGCTCTACAAGCCGAAGAAATATGACAACAATGTCGATGCGACGGCGTCGTCAAATCTTCGTTCCCGCCTGCCATACATGTTCGCAGTCTCGCGTTTCGCGCATTACCTGAAATGCATGGTGCGCGACAAAGTCGGCGCGACCATGGAAGAAGACCAGCTCACGACCTGGCTCCAGGAATGGATCAACCAGTATGTCGATGGAGCGCCGAAGACATCCAGCGAACAGACCAAGGCGCGCAAGCCGCTCGCGGCCGCCAGTGTGCAGATTCGCCCCGATGAAGAGAATCCAGGCTATTATTCGGCTCGTTTCTTGCTGAGGCCGCATTATCAACTTGAGGGCATGGATGTCAGCTTGAGTCTTGTTTCGCGGCTTCCGCAAGCTAAATGATCAGGCACTAGCCTGTTCACGTAGTCGGCTCGGTCAGATCGATCATTAGGCCGGCGTGGATCAAAAACGATGCCCATACTGGCTTCGTAGGACTTGAATTTACGTTCGTAAGACTTTGATCTACGTTCGTAAGACTTAGGTGCGCATTCGTAAAACCTGGATTTGCAAAGGGAGAAACGAGTCATGGCCACAGCCATTTTTTTGAAGTTGGACGACGTCGAGAGCGAGTGCGTCATCAAGGACCAAGACGGCAAGCTGGCGCTTGACAGCTACAGCTATGGCGTGACCCAGGCCGGCACTTCGCATGTCGCCACCGGCTCCACCCAAGCCATTTCGTCATTCTCTGACATGAGCTGCACTATGATTCCGGATAAATCCGCAGTCACTCTGTTCCAGTTCTGCGCGACCGGTAAGCATATCGGCAAAGGAAAACTTACCCAACTTAAGTCAGCAGGCGACGGCACTGTTGATTTTGTCGTTATAGAAATGGAAGATATCGTCATCAGCTCGTTCCAATACTCCGGAACGGACGAGCACGTCATGATAAATTTCAGCCTGAATTATGGAACCCTCAAGGTTGCCATCGCCCAGCAAGCTAAGAAGGGTTCGAAGGGCGCCGCTCCCGAATTCAAATATAATATCGCCAAAGGGTCTCCGGCGTAAATCAACAGCGTCGGTCGGACATAGGCGCCTGACCATTTATCGACAGGGCAGCCCGTTGCGGCGATGGCAACAGGCCGCCATGCGAGGATGCTGGGAGGCGTGGCTGGATGAGTCGCAAGAAATCGGTCAGCCTGCGGATTCCGCTGATGTCAGCCTTTCGCACGGCGGTCGAAGCACGCGACGGGCGCAAATCCCTCGATCTGCGCGACGAGGCCGGCGAACGCGTCCTGGCCGGGCGGCTCGTGACCGGCCGGGCCGCGATCTCGGAAAGTCGCTTGCGCAGCGAATTGTCACGCGACCTCGGCACTCTGCTGAACACGGTCAACCTGGAATCATCCTTCGATCTCGGTCCCAACGAAGCCGTTCGCCGCTCGATTCTCAATTACGGCCTGCCGGATATCTCGCATCGCACGATCGACGAGGCGGGCATCGAGGATATCGACAAGGAGATCAAGGACGCGCTGCTGCTCTATGAGCCGCGGCTTGTCCGGCAGTCGCTGCATGTCGAGCGCGACACGTCGATCGCGGTGCATGAACTGGCGATCCGCTTCATCGTGCGCGCCGACATGGTGGCGGACCCGGTCAATGTCCCCGTCGAGTTCTTCGCCGAGATGCAGGCGGGGTCGGGCAAGATCATGGTCAGCCGCCTCTAGAGCCGGATGATGAGTTCGTTTCGACCTTCGGGAATATGCGCATGATGCCCCCAGACACCACCGCGGCTCGCTCCGGCGCTCATCGCAGCATGAGGGCATGATGTCGCCCAGGGACCGGCTTCCGCTTTTCGACACGATGCTCTAGCCGCCATGGATCGCGAATTCCTTGATCTCTACAACCGCGAACTGGACCTGCTCTACCAGCAGGCCAAGGAGTTCGGCGACGAATATCCCGGCATTGCCGACCGCCTCGGCGGCCTGGTGCGCGACCGCATCGATCCGATGGTGTCGGGTCTGCTGGAGGGCACGGCCTTTCTCGCGGCGCGCGTGCAGCTCAAGCTGAAGCATGAATTTCCGGAATTCACCTCCAATCTGCTCGAACAGCTGGTGCCGAATTATCTGGCGCCGACGCCCTCCTGCATCCTGGCCCGCTTTCAGCCTGCCTTCGGCGACACGGCGCTGCGCGAAGGCAAGACCATCGCGAAGGGCAGTTATATCGATGCGACCTATCAGCAGCGCGGCCGCCGCGTCGCCTGCCGCTATCGGCTCGCCTCAGACGTCACGCTCTGGCCCTTCGAGACCACAGGCGCGGAGTATTTCGCCACGCCCGCCGCCCTGCAGGGCCTCGGCATCCCGATCGACCGGCGGGCGCTGGCGGGCCTGCGCATCAGCCTGACCCATCGCACCACGCCGCGCCGCGACGACGAACCCTCCGACACAGAGGCCAAGGCGAAGCCCGAATGCTGGTTTTCCGGCACGAAGCTCGAGACGCTGCCCTTCTACCTCACCGGCGCGGAGCCGGACGCCCACGCCCTCTATGAGCACATCATGGCGCGCTGCATCGGCGTGTTCCTGCGCTATCTCGATCCGTTCGGGGATCCGGTCGCCGTGCCCCTGCCGCAGGATTGCCTGCGGCAGATCGGCATGGAGGAGGAAGAGGCGTTGCTGCCGCATGACGCCCGGATCTTCCGGGGGTTCGACCTGCTGCGCGAGTATTTCATGTTCCCGCGCAAATTCCTCGGCTTCACGCTGGGTGGGCTGAAAGCCGTCCGCCAGTCGCTCGCGGCGCGCAATATCGAGATCATCATGGTCTTCGACGAGGCAAGCCCGCGGCTCGGCAGCGTCGTCGATGGCAACGCCTTCTCGCTCTACACCAGCTCCGCGGTGAACCTGTTCGAGATGGGCACCGACCGCATCCCGATGAAGACCAATGTCCACGAGCACCATGTCGTGCCGGACCGCAGCCGCTATCTCGAATTCGAACCGCACCGCATCGTCGAGGTCTTCGCGCATTTCGCCGGCGGGCGGGAAAAGGTGCCGGTGCGCCCGCTCTACTCCTCCTCGCTCGAAAGCGGCGATGAATCCGGGCTGTTCTACACCATCCGCCGCCTGCCCCGGCGCCGCTCGATCGAGGAGAAGCAGCGCGGCGCGGCTTCAGACTATATCGGCACGGACATGTTCATCTCTCTGACCGAGAAGCCGGGCACGGATCTCGCCGCGCGCGTCGTCGAACTCAGCATCCGCGCCTTCTGCAGCAACCGGCATCTGGCCGAGCAATTGCCGGTCGGCAGCAGCGGCGCCGATTTCCGCCTGCCCGAGGACCAGACGCTCGACATCGTCTGCGTGGCGGGGCCGACGCCGCCGCGCGAGCCCGTCGCCTCCTATCTGCGCAGCCGCGGCGAGACCGCCCATACCGGCACCGTGACCTGGCGACTGATCAACATGCTCAGCCTCAACCATCTCGGTCTGCTCGAGCGCGGCGGCGGCAAGGACGGGCGGGCGCTGCGCGAGACGCTCGCCCTCTTCGCCGACCTCGCTGACGCCGCCACCGAACGGCGCATCCGCGGGACGCGTTCGCTCGACAGCCGCCCCGTGGTCAGGCGCGTGCGCCATCGCGCGGGGCTCGGCGCGGCACGCGGCACGGAGGTCACCGTGACGCTGGACGAGAAGGCCTTCGAGGGCTCGGGCGCCTTCCTGCTGGGAGCCATCCTCGACCGTTTCTTCGCCGAATATGCCGGCATGAACCACTTCACCCAGACCGTGATCCGCACCGTCGAGCGCGGCGAGATCGCGCGCTGGCCGCCCCGCGCCGGATCGAGGAGGGTGCTGTGAGCTTCCTCGAAGATCTGGCCCAGGAGCCCTGGCGCTTCGATTTCTATGAGACGCTGCGGCGGCTGGAGCGTGCCAACCCCAAGCAGCCCCGCATCGGCGATTCCAGCGCGACGCGCGAGGACTATGTCGCGCTGGGCCAAGACCCGTATATGGATTTCCCGGCCTCGACCCTGGCCAAGGCCGAGGCGGATGCGACCGGGCGCATGCGCATCCTGGTCAAATTCCTCGGCCTGCTCGGCCCGCAGGGCGCCCTGCCCTATGCCACGACCGAGGAAGCCCATGGCTGGCTGCTCGCCGGCGACGACGCCTTTCCGCGCTTTCTCGACCTGTTCCAGAACCGCTTCCTGCAATTGTTCTTCCGCAGCTGGGCCGACGCCAGGCCCGTCGCGCAGCATGACAGCCTCGACCATGACCGCTTCTTCGATTTCGTCGGCTCCGGCATCGGGCTCGGCAGCGCGCCCTATCGCGAGCTCGACGCCACGCCGGACGCGCTCAAGGCCGGGTTTTCCGGCCTGCTCGGCGCACAGGCGAAATCGGCGGCGCGCCTGCGCGGCTTTCTCGAGGGCATGTTCGATCTCAAGGTCGAGATCGACGAATTCGTCGGCATGAAGATCGAGTTCGAGGAAAGCGACCGCTCCAGCCTCGGCGGCCGCCATGCCCGGCTCGGCGTCGACATGCTGATCGGCGCCGGCGTCTTCAGCATCGAGGACAAGATCGTGGTGCGCCTGCATACGGCCGACCTCGACGAATACCGGCGCTTCCTGCCGAGCGGCGACATCTGCCAGGTCCTGAACGACGCTATCTTCTTCGTCGTCGGCCACGAGATCACTTGGGATATCGAACTCGCCATCCCCGCCAACAAGGTCGAGCCCATGCGCCTGTCGCGCTCGGGACAGCTCGGCTGGACCTCATGGCTCTCGCCGAAACGCGATCTGGATGCCGACGAGATCCGCTGCGATGCGCGCTTCCAACCGGGGCAGAAGACCACGCCGCAGCCGAAAAAACCGCAGAAAACCAACAAGACGAAGGGGCCGTCATGAGCGAGATCAGTCTGGAGGCCATTACCGGCAAGCTCAATCGCCTGGGCTACGACGCCTTCATCCAGGCGCTGCGCGGGGCCAAGCGCAGCGGCAACCGCAATGTCGAGGTGGCGCACTGGCTGCTGCATCTGCTCCAGAACGACAAATCCGACATCGCGATCACCATCGACCACTACAAGCTCGACCGCGCCCGGATGCTGGCCGAGATCGGCGCGGTCGTAAACGGCTTCAAGCGCAACGAGACCGAGATGCCCGGCGTCGCGAACCAGGTCACCGACCTGCTCGATCGCGGCTGGCACTATGCGACGCTGTTCTTCGGCGAGACCCAGATCCGCTCCGGCCATGTCCTGGTCGCGGCGCTGAAATCGCTCGATGTCCGCCGCGCCCTGGTCGATGCCTCCAAGGAATTCGCGAAAATCCCGGTCGACACGCTGGCCGGCGAGCACCGTACCGTCTGGGCCCAGTCGGACGAGGAATCGCTGCAGCCGATGGACGGCTCGGGCCTGCGCGCGGCCGGCACGCCCGGCACGGACGCTGCCCCCGGAGCCAAAGGTTCGACCGCACTCGACCGCTTCTCGATCGACCTCACCGCCAAGGCGGCATCGGGGACGATGGACCCGATCACCGGTCGCGACGACGAAATCCGCCAGATCATCGACGTGCTGATGCGCCGGCGCCAGAACAACCCGATCCTCACCGGCGAGGCCGGCGTCGGCAAGACCGCCGTGGTCGAGGGTTTTGCCCAGCGCATCGCATCCGGCGACGTGCCGCCGCCCCTGCGCGGCGTCAGATTGTGCTCGCTCGACATCGGCCTGATGCAGGCCGGCGCCTCGATGAAGGGCGAGTTCGAGCAGCGCCTGCGCTCGGTCATCGACGAAGTCCAATCCTCACCGACACCGGTGATCCTGTTCATCGACGAGGCGCATACGCTGATCGGCGCGGGCGGAGCCGCCGGCACGGGCGATGCCGCCAACCTGCTGAAGCCGGCTCTGGCGCGCGGCACCTTGCGCACCATCGCGGCGACGACCTGGGCCGAGTACCGGCTCTATTTCGAGAAGGACCCGGCGCTGACACGGCGCTTCCAGCCGGTTCAGATCGACGAGCCCGATATCGCCCGCTGCTGCACCATGCTGCGCGGTATTCTGGGGCCGATGGAGAAGCACCATGGCGTGCGCATCTCGGATGCGGCGATCGTCGCGGCGGTGAGCTTGTCGCATCGCTACATCCCGGCGCGGCAATTGCCCGACAAGGCGGTGAGCCTGCTCGACACGGCCTGCGCCCGCGTCGCGATCAGCCAGACGACGACGCCGGCCTCGATCGAGGATACGCGCATCGCTATCGCCGCGCTCGACACGGAAAAGACCGCATTGGAGACCGATCGCGATATCGGCACCGACGCCAGCGAGCGTCTCGCCGAGATCGCGGGCGAGACCGCGACGCTGCAGGAGAAGCTGGCGAAACTCGAAGCCGAATGGGCTTCCGAGAAGGCGATCGTCGACGAGATCAAGGCGCTGCGCGAGAAGATCGCCAAGACCGCGACCGACAAGGCCGCTGCAGCCAAGACAGCCGCTGCCGAGACCGCTCCCGCCACGAGCACGGACGCCGCCAATGACGACGCAGCCCTCGCCCCCGCCGCCGCACCGATCGGCGAGGATGCGGAAGCGGCTCCTGCCGATGCGGAAGCCGATTTCGCCGCGCTGAAGGAGAGGAACGCCTCGCTCGAATCCCTGAACCCCGACGAGCGCAAGATCTACGCCTATGTCGACGAGCAGGCTGTCGCCGCGATCGTCTCGGACTGGACCGGCATTCCGGTCGGCCGGATGGTCAAGGATGAGATCGAGACCATCCTCAATCTGGCCGAGACCTTGAACAAACGCGTCGTCGGCCAGGCCCATGGGCTGGCGATGATCGCCAAGCGCATCGAGACCAACCGCGCCAAGCTCGACAACCCCAACAAGCCGATCGGCGTGTTCATGCTCTGCGGGCCCTCAGGCGTCGGCAAGACCGAGACGGCGCTGGCGCTGGCGGAGGCGCTCTATGGCGGCGAGCAGAACATCATCACCATCAATATGAGCGAGTTCCAGGAGGCCCACACGGTCTCGACGCTGAAGGGCGCACCTCCCGGCTATGTCGGCTATGGCGAGGGCGGCCGCTTGACCGAGGCCGTGCGCCGCAAGCCCTATTCCGTCGTGCTGCTCGACGAAGTCGAGAAGGCGCATCCCGACGTGCACGAACTGTTCTTCCAGGTCTTCGACAAGGGTCAGATGGAGGACGGCACCGGCCGCCGGATCGATTTCAAGAATACGCTGATCATCCTGACCTCGAATGTCGGCACCGAGGTGATCATGGACATGGCGCGCGACCCGTCAGCCAAGCCCGATGCCGAGACGCTTTCGGCAGCGCTGCGCCCGTCGCTGCTGCAGGTCTTCCCGCCGGCCCTGATCGGCCGCATTGTCACGATCCCCTATTACCCGCTCTCGCCCGACATGCTGGGCGGCATCGTGCGCCTCCAGCTCGACCGCATCGGCAAGCGCATCCGCGAGAACCACAACGCGGCGTTCAGCTATGGCGACGAGGTGGTCGCGCATATCGTCTCGCGCTGCAACGACCCCGATTCCGGCGGGCGCATGATCGACAACATCATCACCAACACGCTGCTGCCGGCGCTCTCGCGCGCCTTCCTCAACAAGGCGATCGAGAAAACCGAGGTGAAGAGCGCCAAGGTTGCGATCGCGGACGGGCAGTTCGCCTATGAGGTTGGGTAGCGCCGCGGTTCCAATGAAAGCGCGGTCATCCCGGGCGACCGGAGGGAGACCCGGGATCCATTCCTGAACCTCTCCGGCAAACGCTCCGGAATGGATCCCGGATCGGCGCGGCTAAAGCCGCTTGTCCGGGATGACGGTGTGTTTGCGGCCCAAGACAGCGCGCTCACAAGACAGCATGCTCAGCCGCCGATGATCACCGTCGGGCAGCCCATCATGATCTTGTTGGGCGGCCCGAGCGCCTCGACGATGGTGTCGCCCATGCGGCAGGCCGGCAAGCCATTGATCATCACGGTCGTCGAGCCGTCGACAACAACGCCGGGGCCATGCGGCGGCAGCGGCAAGGGCGTGGCGCAGATATGGATATCGACCCCGCCGCCGCCTGCAGCCGCGCCGGTGATCGTCGCGCTCATCGCGGTGGACGCCGCCGTCTTGGCGGTCTCCTCGGCCGTAACCGCGGCCGGGGCACCGGGCGTGCCCGCCGCAGCCACCTTGGCGGCTTTCGCCGCATCGAGCGTGGCGTCCGAGGCCTGCTTTGCGGCCTTCACAGCGGCCGCACCGGCCCCGCCGATGCCACGCCAGGCCGGCAGGCCGCCGATCAGGACGGTCGGGCTGCCCGGCCCCGGTTGCAGGACCGGCGGCAGCGGGTGCAGAACTGGGTCGGTTATACGGGCAGCCGGTCCGGTCGGCATGGCTTAGCCCTCTTGTTGATGACCTAGAGGAAACTCTAGATCGCACGGAGCGGACCCACAAGACGGCTCAGGAGCGCAGCTTGCTCGCCAACCTGTCGTAGCATTCCGAGAAATACAGCATGAAGGCATCGACCAGGCCGTTGTCGTGGCGCTCGGTCTTGGCTTTCCAGCGCGTGACGAAATGGTCCCAGAGCTTGGCCTTGCGCGAGCCCATCAGGCCGCCGAGCCCGCCTTCCTTATCCGTCGCGGCCTCGATGACAGCGGGATCCAGATCCTCCACCACCATCTTCAGCGCCTGCTGCATGGCGGAGTAGGTGTTCATCTGATGGGTCTTCAGATCCTTGAAGCTGTCCTCGAGCGCCCGCCTGGCGTCGAGATAGCTCGTCGTGCTGGGCCCGAACATGATCCGCAGCGCGTCCTCGACGGTCGGCGAGAATTTCAGCGGGTTGTTCTCCAGCGCCTGGATCATGGTCTGGTTGGTGCTGCGCACGAGGCCCTTGGTCTCGGCCCGCGCCTGCAGCATCTGCTTGACGTTCTCGCAGGTGATCCTGAGCAGCAGGCCGGCGAGTTCGGCCATCTCCTCGGGCGAGCGGCGGTTGAAGATCTCCTCGCTGACGCCCGCGCCGCGCGCCATCCTTGCTGCGAGCTGATTGCCTATCGGCGCCTGGGCAGAAGTCTGGGCCGACGAAGCCTTGACCGAAGTCGGCGGAGCGGCCGGCGGCGGCTCCGGAGCCGCGGCGACGGCAGCGGCCGCCGGGCGCGCGGGCTTGGCGGCCAGGATCGCGGCCGGCGGCGAGGTCATGTAACCGCCCAGAGGTACGGGCTCGGGTGAAGGCTGAGCCGGCTCGGGCGCATCGGGAATGGGGTGGATCGACCAGTCGCCGCGCGGCGACGGCAGCGGCGCGGTCATCGGTGGCAAGGCCTCGAAGCCCGGCGCTTCGGCATTCGGCGCCGGCGGCGGAACAGGCGGAGGCGCGGCAGGGGCAGAGGCAGAGGCAGAGGCAGCGCTCCGGTCCGGCGGCAGCCAGGCCGGTTCGTTGCGGCGCGCCGGCTCGTCGAGATCCGGGATATCGACATACCAGTTCATCAGGTCGTTCTGCTCGGCCGCGGGGCGCGGCGGCCTGAGCTCGGAGGCCGGGATCGGCGGCGCCGTCGAGGCGCTGTCCCACATCTCCTCTGGCCGGGTGGAGGACGGCGCGGCGGGCTCGGGCGCCGTCTCCGACACGCCTTCGCTGTCGACAGCCGCCCCGATAATGTAATGGCCGATCTCGAGCCGGTCGCCGTCCTTGAGGCGGTGCGGCCCCGACATGCGCAATTCGCTGCCATTGACGAAGGTGCCGTTGCTCGAGACATCGTGCAGCCAATAGGCACCGTCGCGGAAACGCACCTCGCAGTGCCGGCTGGAGACGATCCGGCCAGGGTCGGGCAAGGTCCAGTCGAGATACTGGTCGCGGCCGATATCAAGCCCGCGCTGGCCCTTGATGGTGATCTGGAGCGGGCCGCCATCGGGCAGCCTGTCCATGTTCTGTATCGACAGCGTAAGCGACGGCACGCGCAGTTTCCCGTTCACACAAAGCCCGGCCGTAATCTTACGCAAACATCGTACGGCTCGACGGGAAAATCATAGTGCGACGTAAGGAAAGGTCAAAGAATCCTTGTGCCCAAGGCAAGCATCGCGACGGCTGGAGCCCACGGCCCGCAGAGCCGGCGGCGCCCCGCTGATCCGGCACGGGGCAGACCGGCCCGGCCGCCGCCCCGCGAGGAGGCCTTGGAGACTGTTTGAGATGTCCCACAGCCCTCATCCTGAGGAGCCATTCCCCAGGGAATGGCGTCTCGAAGGATGCTTCAGGAGGCTCCCGAACCATCTGGAGCATCCTTCGAGACGCCGCTTCGCGGCTCCTCAGGATGAGGGCTCGAATGTCCAAACGGGTCTTTAGCCCCCCGCGCTAAGCGCGCATTCCACACTGACTTTGAAATGTCACAAACAGCTTGTGAAATCTCACAAATCATTCCAGATTGCCGGCCATGCTCGACACCTCCTCGCCCTTCGCTCCGTCTGTGACCCTGCCCGCCGCCGAGGCGCGAATGGATGTCGCGACCCGGCGTTTGCGCAAGGCGGTGATCGCCTGCGAACTCGCACCGGGCGAATTCATTCACGAGGCTGCCCTGGTCGAGCGCTTCGGCCTCGGCCGAGCCGGCATCCGCGTCGCGCTGACCGCCTTGTCCGCGCAGGGCTTCGTCAGCCGGCACGCCAGGCAGGGCTGGCGCATCGCCCCGGTGGACGGCGCGCTGATCGAAGCGGTGCTGGATGGCCGCCGCAGGCTGGAGCCATCGCTTGCAGTGCAGCGCCTCAGTGGACAGACCCGCGACATGCTGATTTCGCTGCTCGGCGTAATGGAATCGGTCTTTGGCCGCAGCGAACCTGCCGCCTTGGCGACCGCGCGCCTGGCCGAGCGGCAACTGCGCGATCTGCTCGTCAGCAGCGCCGGCACCTTCGCCCGGCGCTGGCTCGCGGAGATCTGGGACCACGCCGACCGCATCCTGCACCTGCTCGATCTCACCGGCCACCCCATCACGCCGCCTGATCGGCGCGCGCTGGCGGCAGCGCTGATCGCGGGCGATGCGGACGCCGCCCGCTTCGCGATCACGCAGGAGAACGAGCGCTTCGCCGGCGCCCTCGCCCGTGGCTTCATGGCGGTGTCGGCTCGCCCGACGCAGCCGGCGGCCCGCTCGGCACGCCGGCGCACGGCGCGGCCGGCGACCGCAACCACGGACAGTCCGATCCCTCTCCCGATCCCCCTCTCGAAGGAGCAGCAGTGATGAGCATTCTCTCGCGGACCACTCATGTCGCGGCCGCTTTGGCCGCCGTGCTCGCGCTTGGTGCTGCTCCGGCCCAGGCCTCGAAGGAGCGGCTCGTCGTCGACCTCGTCAACGAGCCGTCTTCGCTCGATCCGCAGGTGCAGTGGAACCCCGACAGCTACTATGTCTACCGCAACATCTTCGACAATCTCGTCACCCGCGACGACAAGGGCGAGATCGTCCCGCAGGTCGCCACCAGCTGGAAATACCTCTCCGATACGGAGATCGAATTCGAGCTGCGGCCCGACATCACCTTCCATGACGGCTCGAAGCTGACGGCCGAGGACGTCGCCTACAGCGTCAAGCGCATCACCGATCCGAAATTCGGCAGCCCGCAGCTCGGCCAGTTCGACAAGATCACCGACGCGACCGCGCTCTCGCCGACCAAGGTCAAGCTCACCACCAACGGCGCCTATCCGGCCCTGCTCGCACAGCTGGTCAAGCTCTCGATCGTGCCCAAGGCCATCGTCGAGGCGGTCGGCAAGGACGCCTTCAACCTGAAGCCCGTCGGCAGCGGGCCCTACAAGTTCGAGGCCTGGCAGCGCGGCGTGCAGGTCTCGCTGGTGCGCAACGACGCCTATTGGGGCGACAAGGGTCCCTTCCCGGCCGTGATCTTCCGCGCCGTGCCGGATGGGGCGACACGGCTCGCCAATCTCCAGGCCGGGACCAGCGATCTCGGCGTGACGCTCGATTCAGACCAGGCCGGCCAGCTCAAATCCGCGACCAAGGCCAAGGCCCTGATCGGCCTGACTGAACGCGTCGCCTATCTCAGGCTGAACACGACCAAGCCACCCTTCGACAACGTCAAGCTCAGGCTGGCGGCGGCCTATGCCATCGACAAGGAAGGGCTGGTCGACGGCTTGCTCGGCGGCTTCGACAAGCCCGTCTCGCAATTGCTGACGCCGGCGAGCTTCGGCTGGGTCGAGGGCCTCAAGGGGCCAAGCTACGACCTCGCCAAGGCCAAGGCGCTCGTCACTGAAGCCGGCCCGGCGGCGAAGGCCGAGATCGAGCTCTCGACCTCGCCGGTCTTCGACCAGCGCATCGTCCAGGCGATCCAGCAGCAGCTCAACGATGCCGGTCTCAACGTCAAGATCGCGATGTCGGACATGGCGAGCTACCTCAAGCGCTCGCAGGCCGGGCCGGAGACGACCTCGACGCTGAGCTTCGGCCGCTGGTCCTGCGCCTGCCAGGATGCCGACGGCGTGCTCTTCCCCCTGATCCACAAGAGCAGCGGCTGGTCGGCCTATCGCAACCCCAAGGCCGACAGCCTGCTCGAAGAGGCGCGCCAGACGCTCGACAAGGACAAGCGGCTCGCCGCCTACAAACAGGTCCACGAGATCATCGCCGCGGAAGCCCCGCTGGTTCCGCTCTACCAGGCGGCCGTGATCTACGGCGCGACCAAGAACCTGCAGTTCAAGCCGACGCCGAATGAAAGCATGTTCCTCAACCGCATGAGCTGGACGGACTGAGCTTCGTGCAAGGCTTCCTGCTCAGGCGCACCGGACAGGCGCTCGCCACCATCATCGGGGTGGTGACGCTGATCTTCTTCGTCCAGCGCCTGACCGGCGACCCGACCTATCTGCTGGTGCCGGAGACCGCGACCAAGGCCGATGTCGACGCGCTGCGCCATGCGTTGGGCTTCGACCGGCCGCTGCCGATCCAATATCTCGACTTCCTGGCCGATCTCGCCCGCTTCGACCTCGGCCAGTCCGTCGTGCAGCGCGTGCCGGTGATGACGATCATCGCCTCGCGCCTGCCCTATACGCTGATGCTGGCGGCGGGCGCGCTTCTCGTCGCCTGCGGCATCGGCGTGCCGATCGGCATCCTGCTCGCGGTCTTCCGCGACAAGCCCGTCGCCAAGCTCGCGGCCGGCTTCGTGCTCGCGGCCCAGAGCATGCCGACCTTCTGGAGCGGCATCCTGATGATCCTGGTCTTCTCGGTGCTGCTCGGCTGGCTGCCACCGTCCTCGACCGGCGACCTCTGGCATCTGGTGATGCCGTCCTTCGCGCTCGGCCTGCTCTCGATGGCGACTTTCGCGCGGATCACGCGCTCGGCCCTGCTCGACGAATTGTCGAAGGATTATGCCCGCGCCGCCCGTTCGCGCGGCGTCCGCACCGGGCGCCTGCTCATCCGCCACATCGCCCGCAACGCCTCGATCCCGCTGATCACGGTCGCGGCGCTCGAAATCTCCAACCTTCTCGCCGGCGCCGTCATCGTCGAGACCGTCTTCGCCTGGCCCGGCATCGGGCAGGTCACCGTGCAGGCGATCCTGGCGCGCGATTTCATGATCGTGCAGGGCGTCGTGCTGATGGGCGCCTTCGTCACCGTGGCGCTGAACCTGATCTGCGACCTGCTCTACAGCCTGGTCGATCCGCGCATCGTGCTGGATGGCGGACGATGAGCGCTGTTGCCGCCTCATCTCCCCGCCGCAAGCTCTGGCTCTGGCGCTGGTGGCCGCTGGCGATCGTCGCGCTGGTCGTGTTTGCCGCCATCTTTGCGCCGTGGCTGGCGCCCTACGACCCCAATACGCAAAATCTCGTCGGCCGCCTGAAGCCGCCGGGCACAGTCTCGCGCAGCTTCCATTACTGGCTCGGCAGCGACGAGCTCGGCCGCGACCTGCTCAGCCGCATCATCCATGGCGCGCGCGTCTCGCTGATCGTCGCCTTCGCCTCGGTCATCCTGTCGGGCACGGTCGGCACCACGCTCGGCATGATCGCGGGCTACCGGCGCGGCTGGACCGAGGTCGCGGTGATGCGCGTCGTCGACGTCTTCCTCTCGATCCCGGCCGTGCTGCTGGCGATCATCACCGTCGCGGTGCTGGGGCCGAGCCTCGTCAATGTCGTCCTGGTGCTCGCATTGACACGCTGGCCGCGCTACGCCCGCGTCGCCTATAGCCAGACGCTCTCGATCGCGACCATGCCCTATGTCCGGCTGGCGGCGCTGATGGGCGCCGGCGCGCCGCGCATCCTCTTCCGCCACCTCCTGCCCAACATCATCGGCGCGGTTTCAGTCGTCGCGACGCTCGAATTCGGGCTGATGGTGCTGTTCGAGGCCGGGCTCTCCTTCCTGGGCCTGGGCGTCCAGCCGCCCACCGCGAGCTGGGGCGCGATGCTCTCGACGGGCCGCAACTACGTCGCCACCGCCTGGTGGGTCGCGACCCTGCCGGGCCTTTGCCTGTTCGTGCTCGTGCTTGCCGTCAACCTGACCGGCGACGCCGTGCGCGACCGCCTCGACCCCCGTTTCCGCTGAGGCAGAGCCGTGCAGCTCATGATTTCAAGCGCAATGACCGTTGATCAAAACGCACCGTCATCCCGGGCGACCCACCGGGTCCGGCGTTCAGCCGGCCCGATGGCGAGGCTCCGCGAGACCCGGGATCCATTCCGGAACGCTTCAGGAATGGATCCCGGGTCTGCGCTTCGCTCCGCCCGGGACGACGGAGCAGTTGTATTTTTCGTCACGCCTATGAGGACCATTGCCATGTTCGACGACATCAAGGGAAAGCGCGCGCTCGTCACCGGCGCCTGCGGCGTGATCGGGCGCTGGATTGCGCAGACGCTGCACGAGGCCGGAGCGACGCTCGCCTTGACCGATGCGAAAGCCGGCGAACTCGACGCCTTGGCGGTATCGCTCGGCCTCGGTCCCGACAGCTTCACCAAGCCCGCGGACCTGACCGACGAGGCCTCGATCAAGGCGCTCGCGGCCGAGATCGGCCAGCGCTGGGGCGCGGTCGACATCCTCGTCAACAATGCCGGGATCTATCCCAGCGGCTTCCTGCTCGACACCTCGACGGAGGAGTTCGACCGGATCTTCTCGGTCAATCTGCGCGCGCCCTTCATCCTGACCCGCGAGATCGCGACGCAGATGGTGCGCAAGGGCGTCAAGGGCTCGATCATCAACATCTCCTCGGGCGCCTCGCGCAAGATGCGCCGCACGGCCTGCGTCTATTCCACCTCCAAGACGGCACTCGACCGATTGACCAAGGGTTTTGGCGTCGAGCTCGCCGAATACGGCATTCGCTCGAATGCGCTCGAACCGGGCTTCGCCGCCGGCAGCAAGGTCAGCGGACTGACCGACGCGCATATCCAGAGCACGATCTCGCAGATCCCGCTCGGCCGGCCCTCCTCGCGCGAGGATGTCGGCAACGCCCTGCTCTATCTCGCCAGCGATCTCTCATCCTATGTCACCGGCGCGACGTTGACGGTCGATGGTGGCAATTCGATCGGCTCGCTCGCGGTCCATCAGGACAAGAAGAGCGCGCTGTGAAGGAGGCGTCGATGACCCCCGCGACCTTCCCCCGCGCCGCCTATGAATGGCCTGCCGGCAAAACCAATGCCTTCTGCTTCAGCATCGATGTCGATGCCGAAAGCCCCTATCAATGGAACCTGGCTCCCGACGCGCCTGCGACGCTCGGGCAGATCGAGCAGCGGCTGTTCGGCCCGCGCATCGGTATCTGGCGCATCCTCGATCTGCTCGACCGCTACAGTATCAAGGCGACGATGTTCGTGCCGGGCCTGGTGGCAAAAAACCATCCCGAGCTGCTGCCGGCCTTCGTCGAACGCGGCCATGAGGTCGGCCTGCACGGCTATTTCCATGAGATCGCGACCGAGGCCGGTCCGGAGGAATTTGCCCGCGCGCTCGATGAATCGCTGGCCCTGTTCAAAGCCCAAGCCGGTATCGTGCCGAAAGGCTTCCGCTCGCCGGCCTGGGAGATGACGCCGGCCATGCTGGCGGAGGTGAAGCGGCGCGGGCTCTATGATTCCTCGCTGATGGGCTTCGACCATCCCTATACGATCGACGGCGTCACCCAGGTGCCGGTGCTCTGGGCGGTCGATGACGCGATCTATTTCCGCTTCACCGGCAGTCCGACCGACCGCGCCCCGCCCTCCCCGCAAGGCGGCATCCTCGAGGCCTGGCTCGACGAATGGCAGGTGCTGCACCGCGAGGGCCGGATGATGATGCTGACGATCCATGACTGGATCTCCGGCCGCGCCGGCCGGGTCCGGATGCTGGAAAAGCTGCTCGACACCGTCACGACATCGGACGGCGTCTGGATCGCGACCGTCGGCGAGCTTGCGGCCCATCATGCCGCGAGCAGCAATGCCGAGCGCTTCAGCGTGCCGCTGCGGCTGGCCGAGCCCAGCGCCCCGCTCCGCTTCAAGGCCCCGCGCTGATGCAGACCTTCACCGTCCAGAGGCCCGCCGTCCATTCGCCCCACGGCCTCGTCGCCGCCCAGAACCGTCATGCGGCCGAGGCCGGGGCGGCCGTGCTCTCGCGCGGCGGCAATGCGATGGATGCCGCCGTCGTCACCGCCCTGGTGCTGAGCACCGTCGAGCCCTGGCTGTCGGGTGTCGGCGGCGGCGGCTTCCTCATCCATGCCGATGGCGCGACCGGCGCGACCGAGACGCTCGACTTCAACGTCCGCGCTGCGGCCGGGCTCGATCCGGCCGATTATCCGCTGACCGATGGTCAGAGCGGCAACTGGTTCGCCTGGCCGGCCGTCATCGACGAGCGCAATGTCTCCGGCTATGGCGCGATCTGTGTTCCCGGCGCGATCGCGGGCTTCGCAGCGGCGCTCGCACGCCATGGCACACTCTCCTGGGAGGAGGCGCTGCAGCCGGCGATCGAACATGCCGAGCGCGGGCTGGAGATCGACTGGTTCGCGGCGCTCTGCGTCGCGATCGACACTGCGGGCCTCTCCCGCGATCCGGCTGCGGCGGCGCTGCTATTGGATGACGGGCACCCACCCAAGGCCGGAGCCGATACGCGGCGGTTCAAGCCGATGGCGCGCAAGGCCACGCTTCTGCGTCGCCTCGCCAAGGCCGGCGCGCTCGATTTCTACGAGGGCGAAAGCGCCCGCATGATCGCGGCCGATCTCGAAGCCGGCGGCTCACCGATCCGCACCAGTGACCTTGCCGCCTATGAGGTCGCCTGGGCGCCGGCGCTTGCCGGCCGCTATCGCGATTTCGACATCGCGGCCCTTCCCGGCCTGAGCGGCGGGCCGACTTTTCTGGACGCAGCCAGCAAGCTCGAAAGCGGCCCGCTCTCACGCGACACCTCGCCGGCCCAGACCGCCCTGCTTTATGCCAGCGCGATCCGCGAGGCCTATGCGACGCGCCTGACCACGCTCGGCCATGCCGCGACGCCGCAGGCCGGCTGCACCTCCCATGTCAGTGTGGTCGATCGCGACGGCACCATGGTCTCCTTGACCAACACGCTGCTCTCGCGTTTCGGGGCCAAGGTCGCGCTGCCCAATGCCGGCATCTTCATGAATAACGGCATGATGTGGTTCGATCCCCGCCCCGGCCAGCCCAACAGCATCGCGGCCGGCCAGAAGCCGCTCGCCAATATGTGCCCGCTGGTGCTGAGCCAAAACGGTCGCCCAGTGCTCGCCATCGGGGCTGCGGGCGGGCGCACCATCTTCCCGACGGTGCTGCAATTGATCTCCGGCCTTGCCGATTTCGGCCTCTCGCTGGAGGAGACCTTCCATCGCCCGCGCATCGACGCCTCGACGCCGTGCATCAAGATCGACGCGCGTGCCGAAGCCGATGTCGCCGCGACCGTCGCGACCGCCTTCCCGGTCGAGATCGTCGAGGACACGCTCTATCCGGTGAATTTCTCGATTCCTTCGGCCGTGATGGCGGCCCCCGCCGGCGGCTTCATCGGCATGGCTCATCCGACCAGCCCCTGGGCCGCCGTGGCCGCAGCGACGGCATGATGACGACCGACGCTCCCGTCCTGGCGGTCGACGATCTCGTCATCGAGATCGACGGCAACCGCATCGTCGACCATGTCTCGCTTGCGGTCGGCTCTGGCCGCATCCTCGCCATCGTCGGCGAATCCGGCTGCGGCAAGAGCCTGACGGCCTTGTCCGTACTCGGCCTGCTGCCGAAGGCGGCGCGGGTCCAGCATGGTGCGATCCGGTTGAACGGGCGTGACCTGACCGGGCTTGATGAAGCCGCCCTGTCGCAGGTGCGGGGCAATGAGGCGACGATCATCTTCCAGGAGCCGGTCGCTTCGCTGAACCCGCTGATGCGCGTCGGCGAGCAGGTCGAGGAAGCCTTGATCCTGCACCGCGGACTCCAGGGGAAAGCCGCGCGCACGGAGGCCATCGCGATGATGACCCGTGTCGGCATTCCCGATGCGGCAAGGCGGGCGCGGCAATATCCGTTCGAGCTCTCCGGCGGCATGTGCCAGCGCATCATGATCGCCTCGGCCCTGATCTGCCGCCCGGCCCTGCTGATCGCCGACGAGCCGACGACGGCTCTCGACGTGACGATCCAAGCGCAGATCCTCGATCTGATGCGCCGCCTGCGCGAGGAGGTCGGCACCGCGATCGTGCTGATCACCCACGATATGGGCGTCGTCGCCGATCTCGCCGACGATGTCTGCGTGATGTATGGCGGCCGCATCGTCGAGAGCGGACCGGTCGAGCCGATCTTCGCCACGCCGCGCCACCCCTATACCAAGCTCCTGCTGGCGACGATCCCGACATTGCAGGGCCAGCGCAAGGCGATTTTGCGCACCATCGACGGCATGGTGCCGAGCGCCGAATCCTGGCCCGATGGCTGCCGCTTCCGCACGCGCTGTCCGCTCGCCGACGAAGCCTGCCTTGAGCCGCCGCCTTTGGCGATCGTCGAGGCCAGAGCATTTTCGAGCGAAGTGGACACCGGTTCGCGTGAAGACAATGCGATAAAACAAGAAAGCAGAGCATTTCCGCGCTTCGGAGAAACGCGGACATGCTCTAGCCATGCCGCCGCCTGCTGGCATTCGGCCCGCGTCGAGGCGCTGGCATGAGCACGCCGCTGCTGCAGGTCCGCGACCTCAAGGTCCATTTCAAGCTGAGGCAGGGCGTTGGCGCCCGCGGCGGCGTGGTCAAGGCGGTGGATGGCGTCTCCTTCGACGTCCATGCCGGGCGCACGCTCGCGCTGGTCGGCGAATCCGGCTGCGGCAAGTCGACCACGGCCTATGCCGTGATCGGGCTGGAGCAGGCGACCGGCGGCACCATCCTGTTCGACGGGCGCGACGTCACCGGGCTGAAAGGCCGTGACCGGGCGGCATTGGCGCAGGAGATCCAGATCGTCTTCCAGGATCCCAGTGCTGCGCTCGACCCGAAGATGAGCATCAGCGATAGCATCGCCGAGCCGCTCGCCATAGCCGGCTGGTCGCGCAACGACCGGCGCAGACGGGTGATCGAACTGCTCGACCGGGTCGGCCTGCCCGCGGCCTTCAGCGAGCGTCTGCCGAGCGCGCTCTCGGGCGGCCAGCGCCAGCGCGTCGTCATCGCGCGTGCGCTTGCCTTGTCGCCGCGCCTCCTGATCCTCGACGAGCCGGTCTCGGCGCTCGACGTCTCGATCCGCTCGCAGGTGCTCAATCTGTTGCTGGAGCTGCAGCGCGAGCTCGATCTCGCCTATCTCTTCATTTCGCACGACCTCTCGGTGGTGCGTCACCTCGCCGACGAGGCGATGGTGCTCTATCTCGGCACGGTCGCGGAAAGCGGGCCGATCGACGCGATGTTCGAGGCGCCGCGGCACCCCTATACGCAGGCGCTGCTCTCGGCGATCCCGCTGCCGGACCCGGTCCTGCAGCGCCGGCGCGAAAAGATCATCCTGACCGGCGACCTGCCGAGCCCGCTCTCGCCGCCGCCGGGCTGCCCCTTCATCAGCCGCTGCCCGATCCGCGTCGAGATCTGCGCAACCGCGCGCCCTGCCCTGAAAGACGCGCAGTCTGGAACCCAAGCCGCCTGCTTCGTCCGGGCGGCGTGATCGTCCGATCGGGGCATATCAGGCACAGATCCGAGCGGTCCGCCTCTTGCTTATGCTCGGAACCACACCGTCATTCCGGGCGTAGCGAAGCGCAGACCCGGAATCCATCGTAGAGCGCCGAGCCCTCCGATGGATTCCGGATCGGCGCCGCTTCGCGGCTTGTCCGGAATGACGGCGTGGTTCCGAGTGAAATCCGGACACCACGCCCACGGGCATCGCTCATCGTCACGCATGCGCGATCCAGCCGCGCCAGGTGAAGGCGGCGAAGAACAGCGCCGCATCCGCGAACCCGGCCTCGCGCAGGATCGCTTCGTCCTGCTCGGGACTGAGCATGCTCACGCTGGTGTCGACCGCGGTTCGGGCCGCGTTCGCCTGGTCGGCGTCGACGCCCGATGTGATCGCGAAAGCCGCATAGCGCGACAACCAGAGCGCCCGCTCGTCCTGCCCCTGCGGAAAACTGCCATGGGCCGCCACGAACGGCGCGCCCGGCTTGAGCCGGCGTCGAATCTCGCTCGCCGTCCGCCGCCGCTCGTCGGAAGCGAGGAAATGCAGCGTCAGCAAGCAGGTCGCCGCATCGAACGGCCCCGCCGGCGCATCCTCGATATAGCCCTGAACCAGCTCCACGCGTGCGCCCAGCGGACCCAGCGCAAGAGGACCAAGCGTATGGGCTGCCAGCCCCAGCATTTCCGCGGATGGATCGACGCCGACGAAGCTCCATTCCGGATGCGCCTCCGCCAGAGCCTTCAGTTCCAGCCCGCCGCCTGCCCCCAGGACGAGAACCCTGGCATCTCGCGGCGCGCGCTCCGCGAGCAGGATGCCTGTCATGCGGTGAAGATCGGCAAGGCCAGGCACAAAGCGACGGGGACCATCCGCATAGCGGGCAACGCGCTCCGGATCGGAGAAGACCTCCAAGAAGTGCTGGGCGCCCGCTTTACTCGGCATGATCAATCTCCGTTCGGGACGAGCCCGAGCGCGCGCTCAGACGGGCGTGGAAATCGGCGCTCAGCGTAGCGAGCGTGACGTCGCCGAGGCGGGACAGCAGAATCGCCTCCGCCTCTCGAAAGGCCGCATTGAGGGATGCATTCACGGCCTGCTCGACAAGGCAGCCCGGCGCCTCCGTGCGGTTGCCCATCGCCAGCAGCGTGGGGCGGCCAAGCGCATCATAGATATCGCGCAGCGTGATCTCGGCCAGATCCCGCGCCAGCGTCCAGCCGCCGCCATGCCCCTTCTCGGAGCGCACATAGCCCTGCTCCCGCAAGCCGGCCATGACCCTGCGGACCACGACCGGATTGGTGCCCATCGCTTTTGCCAGCACCTCTGACGTCACCGGGCCATCCTGCTCTGCCATGTGCAACAGCACGTGGAGCACTCCCGACAGACGGCTATCTCGTTTCATGTAACTTCGAATAGTGCGTGATATGGAGCACGTCAACGGCCGCGGCCAACATGCCCCATGGCTGGTGGAAGCAGGACACAACCGGCACCCGGCTGCTCGCGCTGAAGGCAGCTCGAACAGAGGGGCAAAAAGTTCAGCCGCTTTTGCGCAGCATTGCAGCAGGCCGGACGCTTGCGTTCTGTCTCCTTCGATTGCATCACTGGATACAGTGATGCAATCGCGCCCCACCACCGTTGGCGGCGCTCTCGCAGGGAGCCGGCCCATGAGCTTTGGACGGACACCTTCGGCCGCCACGGCGCAGGAGGAGGCCTATCTCGCGATTCTCCAGGCCATCCGCGCCGGGCGTTACCAGCCGGGCGAGCGGCTGATCCCGGAGACGATCGCGCAGGAACTGGCGATGAGCCGCATGCCGGTGCGCGAGGCGTTCCAGCGCCTCGCCAATGAAGGGCTCGTCATGATCCGGCCCAACCGCGGCTGCGTGGTCTCCGGCCTGACCATCGACGAGATCTTCGAGGCGTTCGAGATGCGCTCGGTGCTCGAGGGACTGGCGGTCCGCCTCGCCATGCCGCGCGTCGATGCCGCGGTTCTGGCCGAACTCGACGCCTTCATTCAGCGGATGGAGCGCAGCGGCGAGGCCGGCGGCGGCGATTGGCTGAGCCATCACCAGGCCTTCCACGAATATATCTGCGAGCTCAGCGGCCGGCCGAAGCTGGTCCGGCAAATCTCGGCGCTGCATATCGCCGTCGAGCCCTATATGCGGATCTGGCTCCACCATGTCGACCGGCCGCGCACCGCCACCCAGACCCAGCATGTCGTGGTCGAGGCGATGAAGACGGGCGATGCCGCCTTCGCGGAGCAGACCATGCGCGACCACGTCATGCGCACGGCGCCGCGCCTCGCCGAGTTCCTGCGCAGCGGCAATCTCGCGAACGGCAATCTCGCGAATGGCAAGCCGCGCCGCGCCAATCAGCCCGCTTCGAGCGCACTGCAACTGCCTTAGCCATACATCGGGAGGGGTTCGCCAAGGCGATCCGATTTCAGGCGCGACAAGGGCCCGCAGCGGCCTGCACGCCGAGCACAAGACATCAATGACAGGGGAATGACATGGACAGACGCCAGTTTCTGAAAACCTCCGCCGCCGCTGCAACCTTCCTGCCCGCGGCGCCGCATCTCGCGCTTGCGCAGGATGCCAAGACTCTGCGCTTCGTGCCCTATTCGGACGTTGCGATCATCGATCCGATCTGGACGACCGGCTATTCGACCCGCACCCATGCGCTCCTGGTCTGGGACACGCTTTACGGCCTCGACGAAACCCTGCAGCCGCAGCCGCAAATGGTCGAAGGCCATGTCGTCGATGATGACGGCAAGCGCTGGACCCTGACGCTGCGGCCGGGCCTGGTCTTCCATGACGGAGCCAAGGTGCTGGCGCGCGACGCCGTCGCCTCGATCAAGCGCTGGGGCGCGCGCGATGCCTTCGGCCAGGCGCTGATGGCGGTGACCGATGAGCTTTCGGCGCCCGACGACCGCACCATCGTCTTCCGGCTCAGGAAGCCGTTCCCGCTGCTGCCGGCCGCGCTGGCGCGCCCGAGCGCGCTCGTCGCGGCGATCATGCCCGAGCGCTTGGCCGAGACCGACCCGTTCAAGCAGATCCCGGAGGCGATCGGCTCCGGCCCGTTCCGCTATGTCAAGGAGGAGCGCGTCTCGGGCGCCCGCCATGTCTATGCCCGTCACCAGGGCTATGTGCCGCGTCCCAGCGGCACGCCGAGCTTCACGGCCGGGCCGCGCACGCCCTATCTCGACCGCATCGAGTTCAACGTCATGCCGGACGCAGCGACAGCGGTCTCGGCGCTCCAGACCGGCGCCGTCGACTGGATCGAACAGCCATTGATCGACCTGCTGCCGTTGCTGCGGAAGGACCCCAACATCGTCGTCGAGGTCAAGGATACCAGCGGCATGGCCGGCCAATTGCGCCTCAACCATACCCAGGCGCCGTTCAACAATCCGGCCATCCGACGCGTGATCCTCAAGGCCCTCGACCAGCAGGCCTGCATGGACGCGGTCTGCGGCGGCGATCCCAAGGTCGAGCGCAGCAGCATGGGTTTCTTTCCCAGCAACTCGCCGATGGCGTCGGACGCCGTGGCGTCGGCACTGAAAGGGCCGAAGGATTTCGGCAAGCTCAAGCAGGAGCTGACTGACGCGGGCTATAAGGGCGAGCGCATCGTCTTCCTCGCGGCCCAGGACGTGCCGCGCATCTCGCTGGTTTGCGATGTTGCGGCCGACGCCTTGCGTCAGATCGGTGCGAATATCGACTTCGTCGCGGCCGATTGGGGCACGGTGCTGCAGCGTATCACCAATCGCACCCCGATCGAGCAAGGTGGCTGGAGCTGCTACGTCACCTACTGGTCGGGGCTTGATCTCGGCTCACCGGCGACGAGCTCGCCCTTGCGTGGCAATGGTCCCAAAGCCGGCCCCGGCTGGCCCGAAAGCCCCCAGATCGAAGCGCTACGCGCCCGCTGGCTCGAGGCGGCAACTCTGGCAGAGCAGAAAGCGATCGCCCGCGAGATCGAACTGCAGGCGATGCAGGATGTGCCCTATGTCCCGGCTGGGCAGTATTTCCAACCCGTCGCCTATCGCAAGAACTTGACCGGCATGCTGAACGGCGTTCCCGTCTTCACCAATCTGCGCAAGGGCTGACAACGCAGGCCCGGACGGCAGCAACGCTGCCTTCCGGGCGAGCCCGTCATGATGAACCCACCGCCGTCGGCGTCGATGCCTGCGGCCAACCAAGATCAGGCCTGCCATGCGTGACTTCGAGCTTCCCGGACGTTCCCTTGCCATCGGCCGCGAGGCCATGGCCGCCACCTCGCATCCGGCGGCGACACTCGTCGCCGTCGACATCCTGCGCGCCGGCGGCAATGCGGTCGATGCGGCCGTGGGCGCCTGCGCCGTGCAATGCGTCGTCGAGGCGGGTTCGACCGGCATCGGCGGCGACTGCTTCGCCCTGATCTCGAAGGGCGGCAGCACCGATATCCGCGGCTATAACGGCTCGGGCCGCACGCCCACTGCGGCCACGCTCGACTGGTATCGCACCGCCGGAATCACCACGATCGAACGGCACTCGCCCCATGCCGTGACAGTGCCGGGCGCCGTCGACGCCTGGACGCGACTGGTCAAGGATCATGGCCGGATGCCGCTTGCCGAGATCCTGCAACCGGCGGTCAAGCTTGCCCGCGACGGATACGCGATCACGCCACGCGTCGCCTATGATCTCGGCAACCAGCGCGATCTGCTGCGGCAGGATGTCAATGCAGCCGCGACCTTCCTGGTCAATGGCGAGGCGCCGGCTGCCGGCACGGTCCAGCACCAGCCCCACCTGGCAGCGACCCTGGAGGCGATCGGCCGCGACGGGCGCGATGCCTTCTACCGCGGCGAGGTCGCCGCCGAGATCGTGGACTATCTCAAGGCGGCGGGTGGCCTGCACACGCTGGAGGACTTCGCCACGGCCGAGGGCGAATACGTCACGCCGATCAGCACGCAGTTCCGCGGCCGCACCGTTTATGAAATCCCGCCCAACGGCCAGGGCATCGTCGCCCTGATGATCATGAAGATCCTCGAGCGCTTCACGCCGAAGCCCGGCCCGCTCGCCGTCGAGAACCTGCATATCGAGGTCGAGGCGACACGCCTGGCCTATGCCGCGCGCGACCAGTTCGTCGCCGACATGGCGCTCAGCCCTGTGCCGGTCGATTATCTGCTCTCGGACGCGCTTGCCGATGAGCTCGCCGCCCGGATCGACCCGGCGCGCGCGACCGCGCCACTGCCGGCTCTGACCGGCGGCGCCGAGCATCGCGACACGGTCTATATTTCCGTCGTCGACAAGGATCGCAATGCGGTCAGCTTCATCAACTCGATTTTCCACCCCTATGGCAGCGGCTTGCTGACGCCGAAATCGGGTGTGCTGCTCCATAATCGCGGCCAGAGCTTCGTGCTCGAACAGGGCCACCCGAACGCGGTCGGCCCGCGCAAGCGCCCGATGCACACCATCATCCCCGCCATGCTCGCGCAGGATGGCCGGGTCTGCCTGTCCTTCGGCGTGATGGGCGGGCATTACCAGGCGATGGGTCATGCCCATTTCCTGTCGAAGCTGTTCGACTACGGCCTCGACCTGCAAAGCGCAATCGACCTGCCGCGCCTGTTCCCCCTGCCCGGCACCGCAACCGTCGAGCTCGAAGGCCGGTTGCTGGCGTCCTGCGGCGCTGCGCTCGAAAGCCGGGGCTTCAAGGTTCAGCCGGCCAAGACGCCGATCGGCGGCGCCCAGGCGATCTGGATCGATTGGGAGAACGGCACGCTGCTCGGCGGCTCCGACCCGCGCAAGGACGGCTGCGCGCTCGGTATCTGATCAGGAGCCGGAGGCGGATGATCGACCTGGAGTGCCCGGATGGCTCAACACAGAGTGAGCGCCGGGCACGATGCAGGGCCGTAAGCGAACCCGTGCCCCAACTCGGCAAATAAGCGGCTCCAAACGCGTCTGCGGCTCTGTCAAATCCGAGCCGCGTCCTTGTGGACCGCCATAGTCGGCAATGCGATATCGCCCATCAAGCTGTCCGGCCTGGTTCAGTTCGGCAATGCGGCGGGCATGCGCGGGCGCCTGCAGCGCTACCATGTGTAGCGGAGCACGCCTTTGCCGGCATAGCTGCGGCTGACGTCGGAGAACTCGCCTTCGAACGTCGCTGAGGCCGACCAGCCGCTGTTGAAGGACAGCTCTGCCGAAACCGATGTGAGCGCGACGTTGCGGGCGGCGCGGGCACCGTTGACGGTGAAGGTCGAGCCGGGCAGCGACTGGAACACGGCGCTGACATTGCGATCGGTGTTGTAGTCGTGCGCCCAGGCGGCACGGCCGCGCAGCGTAAGAAGCCCTTCCGCCAAGGCCCATGACTTGTCTCCGCGCAGGCCGAGTTCGGTGCGGGGCGCGGTGGCGGTGTTGGCGGAGTAATTGAGCGCGAAGCCGCCGGCACCATTGAGCGATGTCTCGGCATAGGCCGGGAGATGGAAGGCGGTGACCTGAACTGCTGCGTAAGGCGTCAGGCCGATGCCGCCGAGCTCCGGTACCAGCCAGCGATTGCCGCCTTCGATCCGGCCGGAAAAGGCATTGGCGTTGAAGCTTGCGCGCAAGCGCTCGGTGTCTACGGCGGTGATCAGACGATCAGTGCTGATATCCTGCCAGCCATAGGCTGCGGTCGCGGTGATGTAGGACGATCCGATGCCATGGCGCACGAAGGCGCCGGCCTGGAACAGATCGGACCGGCCACTGCCTCCATTTGACACCGAGAACCCGGTGCCGCCACCCGCGAGCGCGAAGCCGGCCACGCTCGACGGCGAGAGCCAGTAATCGGCGCCGACGGCCACGCCGGCGATCTTGCCGGTGACGCGGTTCGAGCCGAGTGCCGCGTTGCCATCGGTGGTCCGCGAGCCGCCGAAGCCGGCAGCCCAGACATTCCAGCGCGCCTCGTAAGCGCGCGGCGGCGCCTTGGCGAACATCGCAAAGGCATCGCGCTCAGTGCGCGTGCGCTTGCGGCCGTCGGGCGCGTAAGCGAGCGGGTCGTTCCCTGCAGCGAAAGCAAGAGCACCCGGCGCGCTGCCGCTGCGCCCAGCGGTGTAGGGATCGGTCATGACGCCCATGAACTGGGTCATGGCATCGAAGGTGGTCTGCTGCGCGCCGGTGGACGCCTCGCCGGAGATCTGCGTCAGCGCATTGAGGAGATTGTCGCCGTTCAACGCAAACAGCCCGTTGAACGACGTCGACAAGTTCGCACCGCCCTCAAGCGCATTGTCGATACCGGCGGCGACCCTTCTTTGGTTGATCGAGGCCGTGCCCGTCAGGTTCGGCGACAGCAGGCCAGGATCGAGGGTCAACAGCACGTAGTCGCCGTCATAGCTCAGCCGTGCGTTACGGGCGAAATTATTGATTACAGAGGCGCTGTCGAATGTGCCGCTAAGCGTGCCCGCTTTGAGGATCGTAAAGGTCGTGGTCGAGTTGAGACGTGCCAGCGGATCGACGCTGACCTTGCCGGCGATGGAGGCAGAGCCTGTGACGAGGGTCTTGTCCGACGAAATTCCGGAAACCTGCACCAGATAGGTCGAGGCCGCAGTCATGCTCAGGCTGCTCATGGTGAGCGTGCCGATCGAATTGCCGGGCGCCAGCGTGCCGCCATTGATGACGGTAGCGCCGAGCACACCGTTGCCCCCGAGTATGCCACCGGCATTGACCGTGAGCAGGCTGGCGGCAGCGAGATTGCCGTTCACGATGAGCGTGCCGCCATTGACGTTGACGGAGCCGTTATAAGGTGAGGTACCGGTCAGCGACCACAGCGAGCTATCGATCTTGTTGAAGGTGGTGAAGCCGACATATTGAAGTGCTGGGTCCAGGCCGAGCTGCGAGATATCGAAGCTTCCGGTGCCGCTACCGCCGAGCTGCAATGTGTTGCTGCCAAAAGGAGCGAGGACCTGGCCGGAGATGACGGAGGTTGGCGCCAGCGTCAGCGTGTTGCCGCCGCCCATGAACAACATGGCACCGCCGAAGAAGAGGGGATTGGTGCCGCCGCTGATGGTGCCCGCGTTGAAGATCGACGCGCCGGTGCTCGAGACATCTCCGTAAATTGCAAACCCCGCGCCGCTGATGCTTGCTCCCACGTTGTTGACAAGCTGCAGCCCGCCATTGGCAACAGCAATGCCCGTGCTACCTGAAATCGTTCCGGAATTGGTGATGGACAGGTTCGCGGCAGTGACGGCAGGCGCGAAGCCAAGGCCGGAGATGCTTGCGCCGGCGTGATTGACCAGCGTGCCGCCCGCAAAGACGCTGTTGATGATGCCAAAATTGTTGGTATTCAGCACGCCGCCCACCAGCCCGATCACGCCCGTTGCCGTATTGAGCACCGTGCCTGTCGCGCCGCTGACCCCGCCGAGATATCCGGAATTCTCTGCGACCATATCGGCCCCCGCGACGACGTTGCCGTTGATCGTCGCGCCGGCCCGGTTGATCAGCGTCACATTACCTTGAGAGGAGGCGGCTACCGTGCCCGCTCCTCCGCTCGTAATGGTTCCTGAATTGTCGAGGGTGAGCGAGCCACCACGCCCAAATATGCCGATCGTCCCACCGAAAATGACGCCGCCAGTACGGTTGATCACCGTGCCGCCGTTGAGGACATCGATGCCTGCCCCGCTCGTGCCGGTGATGCTTCCGGAATTATCGAGGGTGATGCCGCCGTTGGTCGAAACGACGCCGTTGGCACCTGAGATGACACCGCCGGCGTTGTTGGTCAGCGTTATGTTGCCGTTCGCGCTGACGCCGGTACCGTTCGTGCCGGTTATCGTGCCATTGTTGGTCAGCGTGAGAGGTCCCGTTGCGGCGGTGATGCCGTTTGTTTGACCTATAATCGAAGCGCCAACGCCGTTGCGGATCTTGGCATCGCCGACCCAGATGCCGTTACTTGCTCCCAGTGCAGAGCCTTGCACCGACGCGTTATCGAGGACGTCGATCGTGATGCCCGTCTGATTGCCGGTGCCGTAGCCGTGCGGGGCATTCTGTTCGGTGGTCGTGAGATCGCACGTCACCGTGGTGCCCGGCGCAGGTGTCGTTGCATCGACGGCGTTGGGCGTACAGGCGGCTTCCGCCAGTGTTGCAGTCGAGACCGACACCCCGATCACCAAAGCCACGCCTGCAGCGCGCTGCGTCAACCACTGTCCCCGACCAAACTGCACATCCGCCCCCATCGATTCCACGCCCAAGGCGCTTGCCACGAAGTTCGACACCGGACAGAGGTAGACTTACAACCGATAACTAGGGTCTGCGGAGAATTATAGCTCCGTAAGTTGCTGAAATATCTCACTTTCTAACAATCGCTAAACAATTCACAACACTACTTCAACATTCGGCATGCGATGCGTGCTCGGAAGTTCGTTTTAATATTGCTCTTGGGTCCATGCATGTTCCCCCGCATTGCGAGCAATGAAGGCCGACTGGTAGAATCGGGCGGCCTTCGTGTTGACTGAACCAAGTTGCGCAGGGCAACTGACTGCATCCTGACGGTGGCAGGGTAAGCTATAAGCCCACAAGTGCGATCGGAGTTTGGTATGAGCAAAGCGCAAGGTCTCTCCTTCGGAGAGCTGATCCTGGACGAGACTTGCCTGTTCGCGCGACGAGGCGGAAAAACCATCCAGTTCACCCGCAACGAGCGTTCACTGTTGCTTGCCTTTGTGCGCAACCCGCATCAGTTGATGTCGCGTAGCCGGCTAATTGAGGAGATTGCGCCGCCGGAAAACGAGTCCTCCGACCGCAACATCGATTTCCTGGTCAACCGTCTGCGCGCAAAACTCGGCGACAGCGCCAAGTCGCCCCGTTACATCGCCACGCAATATGGCGAGGGCTATGTCTGGATCGCCGAACCGTCGGCGGCGCCCCCACAGACGGGACAGATCGATGCCTATCTGGCCATCGTCCCGTCCTTTGTCGAACAAGGCCATCGCTTTGGCGCGCAGGCGTCGGCGCTGCTCACGCAGCTGCGTGACGGCATCGCCAGAGGCGTCACGTCCAGCCAGACGATCGTCATTGTCGAGGGCTGGCGCCATGTCGTCCCGGACCGGCTTCGTTATGTGCTGCAGGTAAGTTTTCAGGATGCCGGCAATCGCCTCGATTGCACCGCCACCTTGCGTGAGATGCCAATGAGACAGATCGTCAGGGCGTTCCGGCTCGATCTCGGCGCCGCCGAAACGGCATCGTTCACAACCGAGGCAGCGCGGGTGTCACATGGCATCATCGAAGCTTTGCGAAAGGCGCTGACCAACGCCTCGGCGGGCCTCGGAACGCCGTCCGACCAGCCCCTCGACGTCCGCCTGCGCAAGGCGACGACGCAGCTGTCGTCGTCCAGTCCGGCCTGGCTCAAGAAGGGCCAGGAATTGAGCGCAGCGCGTGTGCGAAATCCCGCCGATCCCGACATCGCGCTGCAATGGGGCCTGCATCTGTTCGCGCGCCTCGTGCTTGCCAGTCCCTTCACCGGTATCAGCAACGAGGAACGCGACGAGATCGAGAGCGAGATCGAGGCCACCGTGCTGGATTGTCTGCCGGCAATCGAGAACAATCCGCTGCTGATGCTGGCGGCCGCCAAGCTGTTGTATTTCATCCATCGCGGTCATCTCGACCTTGCCGAGGATCTCGCCGAACGCGCTTTCGCACGCACGGCCGACTTCGCCGCCGCGCTGCCCGTGATGGGGCAGTTGCGGCAGGCGCGGGGCAAGTTCAAGGAAGCCGTCATCCTGTTCGACCGTGGCATTGAGATGGCCGATCCTGGTTCCGAATTCATGCTGTATCTGCGCGTGCTGAAATGCATCGCGTTGCTGGCGTCGGGCGACCGCACAGCCCTCGATGCCGCCAAAACCTTCGCCTACGACGTCCCCCATACCACGTCCGAGCTCGTCGTGATGATCGGCATGACAATGACGGCCGCCGATCAGCCGCTGTCTGAGGCCGTGGCGAAGACGCTGACCGCGGCTGGTCCTGCCGGGGTCAGCAATGCGCTCGAATACGTGTATTTCACCTCGGCGCGTCATTTCATCGCGCAAACAGCGCGCGCCAATGTCATGCGCGGGTTGGTCGCCCATGCGATGCGTCTGCACGGCGCAGCGGCGATCCCGCCCATCGTCCCGGCCGGCACCAGCCTGATTACTGCCATGTGAACGCGGTTCCAACCGGCTGATCTGGATCGATTGGGACAACGGCACGCTTCTCGGCGGCTCCGACCCGCGCAAGGACGGCTGCGCGCTCGGTATCTGATCAGGAGCAGCCGGAGGCCGATAATCGACCTGGCGTGCCCGGATGGCTCAACACGGAGTGAGCCCCGGGCACGATGCAGGGCCGTAAGCATAACGAGCTGGCGTGGGATGTGACGGCCTTCGCGGTCGCGTCGCTATCTCACCCAGCGAGGAAGCCGGCGATCTCGTTCATTCCGATACGGAGAAACGGGTCGGAGTGAACGTAGAAATACTGCACGCCCTTGTCTCGCCAGAACGGCAATTCATCGGCCGTTGCCAATGTGCCGGCGACCTTACCCGCCCCGCGGATCGCCTTGACCGCCTCGGAAACCTTGTCGACGACCGCCTGCGGGCGCGGCTGGCCGAAAGGTGGCGCGGGCGGATAGCCCATGTTCTGCGAGAGATCTCCGGGGCCGATGAAGAAGACGTCGATCCCCTCGACAGCGAGCAGCGCATCGATGCCCTCGATCGCCTCCAAGGTCTCGATCATGCCGATGACGAGCCGCTTCTCATGATCGGCAAAGCAGCCATAGCGAACCGCGTCGACCACGCCATGCGCCTGCTCGGCCGTGTCGATCATCGGCACCATCAGCCCGTCCGCACCGGCGTTGAGATAGCGGATCAGGAGCGAGCGCTGGTGGCAGTCCGGCCGAACGATCGCGGCACCGCCAGCGCCCCGGATGGCCTGGGCGGTGAGGCGGACATCCTCAAAACTCCAGGTGCCGTGCTCGCAATCGAGAAAGATCGCATCGGCGCCGAGCTCGGTCAGCCTGACGGCATGGCCGGGGGAGAGATGATGGGTCGTCAGCATGCTGACGCATTCGCCCCGGCTCAATTTGCCGCGCAATTTGGCTCCGTTCATCGTCTTGTCCTTGCTCTCAGCGCGTGGGCTTGTCAGGCGTGTCGTCGGGCGCGCCGACCCAGCGCGCGGTCTCGATATCGGCGGAGGTGTCGCGCATCCGCGTCGGGCAGATGTGCAGTTCGGGGATCATGGCGCCCGGCTGAAGGCTGGCGCAGAGAAGGACGGCGCGCGCCACGTCATGGGCATCGAGCATGATGGCGCGTTCTTCCGCCAGCGGCGGCCGGGCGCGGTTGTTCATGATCGGCGTGTCGGTTTCACCCGGCAGGATCGTCGTCGCGCGGATGCCCTGGTTGCGATAGGTGTTGTGCAGGAAGCCCATGAAGTTCTTCACGCCCGCCTTGGCCGCACCATAGGCCGCCCCGCCCAGCAGATTGGGATTGAGCGCCGCCAGCGACGAAACCGTGATGATGGTGCCTTCGCCGCGCGCGATCATCGCCGGCAACACCGCCTGCGTCAGCGAGAACACCGCGGTCAGGTTGACGTTCAGCGTTGCGTTCCACTCCTCTTGCGACAGGAAGCGGGCGTTCAGGACCTTGCTGGCGCTGCCGGCATTGTTGACGAGAATATCGATCGGGCCGAGCTCGGCCTCGATGGCCGCGACAGCCGCGACGATGGCGCCTCGGTCGGCGATATCGAGCGTGCGACTGGCAGCCTGCCCGCCCTGTTCCACGATCACCTTGGCGACCTCGTCGAGCGGGCCGGCTCGCCGTCCGGTCAGCACCACGGTTGCCCCCTCGCGCGCCAAGAGGATCGCGCTCTCGCGCCCGATCCCGGTGCCGGCCCCCGTGACGAGCGCGATCTTGCCCTTGAGCAGTGCCATGGTCTCTCCCTACTCGCCCTACTCGGCCGCCGCGGCGAAGGCTTTGCCGTAGATACGTCGCGTTGCATCTGGGCTGACAAGCCCCTCCGCAAGATCCAGCGCGATCAACTCGACTGAGCGCGCCGCTGTGCGTCCCCAGCCGCCGCCGCCCGGCGTCTCGACCTGGAGGCGATCGCCCGTCTGGAGGACCACCTTGCCTTTCGGAAACTGTGCTTCACCATTTTTGGCGACCTTGCCGGGCGTGCCCGACTGTCCGTCGACGACGCCGAAGCAGGGGTGGCGCACGCGCTCGGTCGCGAGATAGATGTTCATCGGCGCCTTGGCGCGATTGCGCAGAATGACGCGCTGGCCGAGCCCGCCGCGATGCTGCCCTGCCCCGCCTGAATCCGCGATCAGCTCCTTGCACTCCGTCAGCACCGGCACCGCGATCTCGAACATCTCGATCGCCGTGACCTTGCAGTTGGAGGGGAAGCTCAGCGTGTCGAGCCCGTCCAGTTCGGCTCGTGCACCCTGGCCGCCATGGAAGTTCTGGACCGAGCCATATTGCGAACCGTCATCGCGCCGGCCGACACAGTTGGCCGCCCAGATCGGCGCCCCGCCGCTATCGCCCATGACCTTGTCGGGGACGATGCCCTCCAGCGCCTTGAAGATCAGCGATGGGATGACGTGGCCGATGAGGTTGCGGGAGTTGCCGGCCGTCCAGGCTTCGGGGTTGAGGATCGAGCCGAGCGGCGCCTCGTCCGTGACCGGCGTGATGCAGCCCTCATTATTGGGCGTCTCGGGATCGAGCAGGCATTTCAGCGCGTAGACGGAGTGGGCATAGCGGTAGTTGGTGCGGCAGTTGATGGAGTGCAGCACCTGGTCGGAGGTGCCGGTGTAGTCGACATGGATCGTCTCGTCGGCAACGATGACGGCGGCCTTCAGCGTGATGTCGTCATGGTATCCGTCGAGGAGGACTTCGGCTTCATAGCGGCCATTGGGCCAGGCGCGGATCGCCTTGCGCATCTGGGCTTCCGAGCGCGAATGGATCGCGTCGGCGAGGCCATCGACCTCATCGAGGCCGTACTCATCGAGGAATTTCACGAGCTCGCGGCCCATGACGTTGTTGGCCGCGACCATGGATTCCAGATCGCCGAGCACTTCGGTGGGAAGCCGCACGGACGCCGCGATGATGTCGAGGACGTCCTGGTTGGGCACACCGGCGCGGTGCAGCTTCACGATCGGGAAGCGGATGCCTTCCTCATAGATGTCGCTGGCTTCCGAATGCAGCGGCGCGCCCCCGATATCGGGCAGATGCGCGATCGAGCCGGCATAGGCGACGATCTTTCCGTTCTTGAAGATCGGCGTGATCATCGTGACGTCGGGCAGATGGCCGGTGCCGATCTCGGGATCGTTGGTGGCGAGCACATCGCCTTCCTGCAACGTCTCGGGCGGGAATTTCGGCAGGAAATAGGTCTGTGCGGCGACCGGCAGCGAGGTGATGAAGACCGGGATCGACCAGGTGCATTGGGCCAGCGCCCGCCCGCGGCTGTCGAGCAGCACGGTCACGTAGTCGTGGTTCTCGCGCACGATCGGCGAAAAGGCTGTGCGCCCCAACACCGTATCGGCCTGATCCGCGATGAAGATCAGGCGATTCCACATCACCTGGAGATTGATCGGATCGTTGAAATCCGTGGCGGCCTTGGCAGTCGAGGTCTTGGCCATCGAGGTCTTGGACATCGGAATCGCCCTCAGAGGATGTTGATGACGAGGTTGCCATGCGCATCGACATGGGCTGTCCCGCTCGGGCCGATCACGGCTGTCGATTCGCGCTGCTCGACGATTGCCGGCCCCTTCACGGGTTCGTCGACCGGCAGGCTGTAGTGGTCGTAGACGGGGGTCTCGACGGCCGTGCCCAGTTCCTGGAAATAGACGTCGCGCCGGCCCTTCAGGGCCTCTGCCGCCGTCGTGCCATGAGGGCGCGTGACCTTGCCCTTCCGCCCTCCGGCCCGCAAACGCCAGGTGATCACCTCGAGGCCAGCATTGACGGTGCGGCCGAAGAGCTCGCGATAGAGCGTGGTGAAATTGGCCGTGAGCTGCGCCAGGAAATCCTCCTGCGGCAGGTCGAAATCGGGCAGCGCAACCGTGATCTCATGGCCCTGGCCGACATAGCGCATGTCCACGGTGTAGCGGTTCTCGATGGTTTCCTTGGGCACGCCGGCAGCGGAGACGACCTCTGCCCCCTGAGCCGCGAGGCCGCCGAGCAGCCTGCGCATCTGCGCACCGTCCCAAGCTGCCAGGCCCATCGGGAAGCTCGCGGACAGGTCGACGGCGACGGGGGCGATGATCAGGCCGATCGCGGAGGTCACTCCCGCCCCCGTCGGACAGATGATGCGCTTGATGCCGAGCTTGCGAGCGATGCCATAGGCGTGCACCGGCCCGGCACCGCCAAAGGCGACCATGGGCAGGGAGCGGGGATCGACGCCGAGATCGGTCGCATGCATCGCGGCCGCCTTGCTCATCGACTCGTTGACGAGATCATGGATGCCCCAGGCGCAGCGCGTGACACCCACACCGAGATCGGAAGCCAGGCGCGCCATCGCATCATGGGCGGCCTGTTTCGAGACCTTGAACGAGCCGCCGACGAAGGATTCCGTCCCCATATAGCCGAGCAGGATGTCGGCGTCGGTGACAGTCGGCTCGGTACCGCCCCGCTGATAGGCTGCCGGCCCCGGCAAGGCGCCCGCCGAGCGCGGGCCGACATCGAGCAATCCGAGCGGGTTCTTGACGGCAATCGAGCCGCCACCCGCGCCGATCTCGATCATCTGGATCGACTGGATCTTGAGGGGGAAGCCGGAACCCTTCCGGAAACGTTGGTGATGCGCGACTTCGAGATCGGTGCCGACCGTGGGCTCGCCATTGGGTATCAGGCACAGCTTGGCGGTGGTGCCACCCATGTCGAAGGAGAGCACACTGCCCTCCCCGGCAATGCGGCCAAACTCGGCGGCAGCGACGGCACCGGCCGCAGGGCCGGACTCGATCAGGCGCACAGGCAGCTCGGCTGCGCGCTGGCTGGGAACCAGGCCTCCCGAGGAGGTCATCCACAGCACCTGCCGATCGATGCCCTTCCCAGCGAATTCTCGCTGGAGATGGGCGACATGGCCGGCCATCTGGGGCCGCGTATAGGCGTTGACCACCGTCGTCGAGGCGCGGTCGAACTCGCGCACCTCCGGGCAGACCTCAGAGGAGAGCGAGACGAAGATATCGGGATATTCGTCCTTCAGCAGGGCGGCGACCCGCTGCTCATGCGCCGGGTATTTATAGGCATGGAGCAGGCAGACCGCGACCGAGCGGACCCCCTTTTCACGCAGCCGCCCGGCAATCTCGCGCACGCTATCCTCGTCCAGCTCGGCGACGACTTCACCATCGGCGGCGATGCGCTCGCGGGCGCCGAAACTGTTGGCGCGGCTTACCAGCGGGTCGGGATAGCGCAGGTTGAGATCGTAGAGATCGTAGCGCCCCTCATTGCGGATGCGCAGCATGTCCTGAAAGCCGGCGGTCGCGACGAAGCCGGTCTCGACGCCCTTGCGCTCCAACACCGCATTGGTGACGACCGTCGTGGCGCCCAGGACCTGCAGCTTGGCCGTGTCGATAACCTCGCCGAACGCCTCCAGCAGCTCGGTGACGCCCTGAACCACCGCCTCGGCCGGGTTCAACGGCGTGCTCAGCACCTTATGCAGATGCACCTCGCCTCCATCGTCGAGCAGCGCGAAATCGGTGAAGGTTCCACCGGTGTCGAATGCCAGCTTGGCCATGATGTCCTCTGAGCCTGCCTTGCGGAGGTCGCGGAGGTTGCGGCCAGCGAACCGACCGCCAAGCCGTTCACCGCGACGACACAGGAAGGGTAGAGCCAGCCACGCACAGCTGGCCAACAGGACTGCGGTCTGCCGCTATAGGCTTTGTTTATGGCGCAGCGTTTATGGCGCGACGTTTATGGCGTGGCGTTTATGGCGTGGCTTGGGAACGCTCGGCCTCGCCAGCCGATTTCAACCCGAAGGGCGCCTCCCGGATCAAGGCCTGAACGATTTCGATCAGCACGGAGCGCGCTGCAATCGCGGGCTCCGACATCGGCAGATGGTCGGACACGCAAAGGGAAACCGTAGCCGTCATCGCGGGCCGTATGAGTGGCCGGACATCGGCGCCGCGAAAGCCTGCGGCGCTGGCTGCCACAGACCCCGGCAGGATCGTCGAACCCAGGCCGTCCATGACGGCTGCGACCAGCGACGAGACGGATTCGATCTCGGCGGAGACACGCGGCGCGACACGAGCGCGCGCCAGCGACTCGTCGATCATCTGGCGCAGGAAATGGCCTCGGCTCGGCAGCAACAGGTCGACCTCGGCCAGAGCCGAGAGCGGGAGTGCCTCCCCCTCAACCGTCCCGATGGCTGCGCCCGGCGGCGACACCAGGACAAGCTCCTCCCGGAACAGAGGGTGCAGTACGACGCCCTTGATCGGCCTCGATCCATAGATGACCGCCATATCCATCTTGCCGGTCATGATCAGCTCGCTCAGCACATGGCCGAAGCTGTCATTGATATGGACGACGATGTCGGGGTAGCGCGTCTTCATCGCCTTGAGCAGCGGCAGCGACAGCGCGCTCGACGCCGAATAGGTGGCGAGCCCGATCGAGACCCGGCCTGCAACCGAGCGCGAGGATTGTTCGATATCGATCCGCGCCTGCTCGACCTGTTTCAGCAGCAGCTGGGCATGGCGGTAAAGGATCAGCCCGGCTTCGGTCGGCGCGATGCCATGATTGCTGCGGATCAGGAGCTTGTGCTTGAAATGGCTCTCCAGCGCGGCGATCTGCTGGGAGAGTGCCGGCTGAGCCGTGCGCAGCATGCCAGCGGCGCGAGACACGCTACCGGCATCCACCACCTTCACGAAGCTCTTCAACTTCTTGAAATCGACACTCATCGACCCGGCCGCCTCCACAGGTCGCGAAGTTAGGTCATTCGCGGGAAAGGCGAAACCGGCGCGCGAACCTCGCCTTCAGTGCGGCACGTCCGTCTCGCCGCGCATCTTTCCCGTCATGAAGAGCTCGCCGAGCTCGTCATGGCTGATCTCGGCGGGCTTGCCGTCCCAGATCACCTTGCCCAGCCGCAGGATGACGGCGCGCTGCGCCACCTCCATCGCCTTCTTGGTGTTCTGCTCGACCAGCAGGATGGTTTGCCCCATCGCGTTGATGCGCAGCAATTCGTCGAAGACGATACCGATCGCGGCCGGGGACAGTCCAACCGACGGCTCATCGACCAGCAGGATGCGCGGGCGCTGGAGCACAGCCATCGCGACCTCCAGAAGCTGCTGTTCGCCGCCAGACATATTGCCCGCGAGCGTCGTGCGGCGCTTCCTGAGGATCGGGAAGAGCTCGTAGACATAGTCGCGATCGGCCTTCACCTTGGCGTCGCGCAGGGTGTAGGCGGCCATCTGCAGGTTCTCGTCGATCGTCATCAGCGGGAAGTTGCAGCGGCCCTGGGGCACCAGGGAAACGCCTTGCGCCAGGATCTCGCGCGATGCCAGCCCGGCAATGTCCCGGCCCTGCCAGCGTATGGCACCCCCTTGACGGTCGTCATGCCATAGAGCGTCTTGAGCAGGGTCGATTTGCCCGCGCCATTGGGGCCCAGGAGCGCGACGAACTGGCCCTGCGGCACGTCGAGATCGACGCCGTTGAGAATGTCCAGCGAGCCATAGCCGGCACGCAGGCCCGCGATCGAAAGACTGGTCTCAGCCACCGAGATAGGCCTCCCGAACCGCCTGGTTGCGCATGATCTCGGCCGGCGTGCCCTCGGCGAGCTTACGCCCCTGGTCGAGCACGGCGACGCGCTGGCAAATGCTGGTGATGACGTCGATGTTGTGCTCGATCACCAGGAAGCTGACGCCGAGCTGTTCATTGGCGTAGCGGATCGCCTCGACGACGCGCTCGATCAGCTTGGGATTGATCCCCGCCATCGGCTCGTCGAGCAGGATCAGCTTGGGCTCGGGCATCAGCATCGAGGCGAACTGGATCAGCTTCTGCTGGCCACCCGAGAGATTGCCCGCCGGCTGGGTTCTGACATCCCAGAGCCCCGACAGCTTGATGAGTTCGCGCGCACGCTGGCGCAGGCCATCGACCCGGGCGCGCGAGCGGGCGCCCAACCCGAAGGTCGAGGCGACACTCGGGAAGGTGAACATCTGGCCGGCGATAACGAGGTTCTCCTCGATATCGAGCGCACCGAAGGTGACCGTCTTCTGGAACGACCGCAGCATGCGGCCCTCCCGGGCGATGCGATTCAGCGACCAGCCGGTGATGTCCTGCCCATCGAGCCTGACCGAGCCCGCATTGGGGCGAGCAAGGCCGGATGTGCAGTCGAAGAAGGTCGACTTGCCCGAGCCATTGGGTCCGATCAATCCGCAGATCTCGCCGCGATGGACCTGCAGATCGACGCCGTCCACGGCGCGGATCGCACCATAAGATTTGCTGAGGCCAGTGATGTCCAGGATCGGTAGACCGGTCATGAGCGCCCCCTGAGCAGGGTCCAGAAGCGAGTGATCAGCGGCGCAAAGCCCTTGGGGAACCAGAAGACCAGCGCCAGCAGGCAGAAGCCGTAGGCCACCATCCGCAGTTCGGGAGCGATGCGGAGCGCCTCGGACAGACCGACGAAGAGCAGGCTCCCGAAGACGACGCCCGAAATAGTGCCCGGCCCGCCGCCTAGCACGATGATCAGCATCAATGTCGAATTCGACATCTGGAATGTCAGCGGGCTGACCACGGTCAGATAATGCGCGTAGACGCTGCCGCCGAACCCGGCGAAGGCCGCGCTGATCATGAAGACGACCAGCTTGTAGCGCCAGGTCGGCACGCCGACGGACTCGGCCAGCGTCTCGTTCTCGCGGATCGCCACCATGTTGCGGCCGGCCGGCGAGGTGACGATCAGCCAGACGGCGAAGGTCGCCAGGGCGGCAATAGTGAGCACGAGATAGTAGAACCCGACCGTCCCCGAGACCGTGAAGGAGGCCGGTCCGAGCGCGAAATAGGGCTTGGGGATGGCCGACAGCCCCATGTCGCCGCGCGTCAGGCTGATCCAGTTCTTGGCGACCGCCTGTCCGATGATGACGAAGCCGAGCGTGCACATCACGAAAGAGGTCGAGCGCAATCTGAGAGCCGGGATGCCAAGCGGCAGCGCCAGTGCCCCGGCGACGAGGCCCGCGCCGAACAGGTTGACGTAGAACGGCGTGCCCCAATGCACCGCCATCAGCGCGGAGACATAGGCGCCCACGCCGAAGAAGGCGGCCTGTGCGAGCGAGAGCAGGCCGGTATAGCCGACGAGCAGGTTGAGCCCATGGGCCGGCAGCAGGAAGATCAGCGAGATGATCACCGCATGAAGCGCGTAGTTGCCCAGCAGCAGCGGCGCGCAACAGGCCAGGACGACAACGGCGAGCCCAAAGGGCAGCCTCAGGTCGCGGCCAGGCAGCGGAAGCGAGCTCTCGTTCAGCGACATGGTCGATCCTCGGACAGATTGGCAGGGGGCCGCTGGGTCAGTAACGGGCTTGAGCGGAGAACAGCCCGTGCGGGCGCCACATCAACACGAGCATCAGCGTGGCGAAGCCGACCGTGTCGCGAAACTGCAGGCCGACATAGGTGGCAACCAGGCTCTCAGCGATGCCCAGGATCATCGCGGCGAAGAAGGTGCCGCGGACATTTCCAAGGCCGCCCATGATGATGATCGGCAGCGTCTTGAAGGTGATCAGTTCGCCCATGCCGCCATAGACACTGACATTGACCGGGGCGGTCAGGACACCCGACAGGCCGGCGAGCGCCGCCCCCAGGACGAAGGTCCGCACCACGACCTTGCGGACATCGATGCCCACCACGGCGCAGCACTCGACGTTCTGCGACACGGCCCGCATCGCCTTGCCCATGCGGCTATAGGTCACCAGGAGCTCGAGCCCGAAGAAGACCAGCACGGCGACCGCGATGATCAGCAGGCGCTGCTCGGCGAGCGACACGCCCAGAATGGTGACGGGCTCGATATAGCCGCCTTCGAAGAACTTGTAGCCGCCGCCGAAGAGCAGGATGACGCTGTTCTGAAGGATGAGCGCGATGCCCAGCGTCGCCAAGACGCCAGCCTCAGTCGGCGCCCCGACCATGCACCGCATCACGAACTGCCCGATGACCAGTGCAACGAAGGCCGTGGCGATGACGCCGGCGACGATGGCGACGGGATAAGGCAGGTCAAAATACTCGATCGCGACCCAGGCCCCGAAGGTGCCGACCATGTAATATTCGCCATGGGCGAAATTGATGGCCCGCAGGACACCGAAGATCATCGTCATGCCGACGGCGACCAGGGCGTAGACGGCCCCGGTGACGATGCCGTTGACGATCTGCTCTGAGATTTGGAACAGCATCCCGCCCTCCCCTTAAGCCCGCGCCGTTGCGCCCGCGCGGGTCGGTCAGCGCGGATAGTCGATATCGGCGGAATAGGCGCCCTTGACCACCGGCTTGCCGTCTTCGATCTGCAACAGGATCATCGGCAGCTTCGCCTGGTTGTGGTCGTCGAAGGTCACCTCGCCGACGGCGCTGTCATATTTGATCTTGGCGAGCGCATCGCGGACCTTGGCGCGGTCGGTGCTTTTGGCCGCCTCGACCGCCTTGCCGAGCAGGTTGACGGTCTCCCAGTGGACATAAGCGTGGTTGTTGGGCGCCTCGCGATATTCGGCCGTGAACCGGGCGACGAAACCCTTGCTCTTGGGGCTGTCCCAGCCCGGCAGCCAAGCCGCGGCCTCGACGGCGCCTTCGAGCGCCTTCGGCGCCGACTTGATCGTCTTCTCCGTGTTGAACTCGCCATTGCCGATCAGCGGCACCTTGCCGGCGAGCCCGACCTCGGTCATCTGCCGCGCCACGATCGGCGTGGTGTCGGCGAGGCCGTACATGATGATCGCCTGAGCGCCGGAATCGCGGATCTTGGCCAGCACGCTGCGGAAATCGACCTCGCCTTCCTTGTAGTAGTCTTCGGTCAGGATCTGGCCCTTGAAGCGCGGCAGGTACTTCTTGGTGAACTCGATCGCCGAGCGGCCATAATCGCTGTCGACCGAGAGCACGGCGAATTTGGTGAAGCCGCGCTTCTCGGCGGCATATTGCGCGACGATCAGGGCGCGGTTCTCATCGGTGGGATAGTTGCGGAAGCTCCATTTGAAGCCGCCGACGCCCGCCGCATAAGTGATCTTGGGGTTCGACGAAGCTGCGTTGATCAGCAGGACGCCGGCATCCTCGACGACGGGCTGCATCGCCAGCGTCACGGAGCTCGACACGTCGCCGATCAGGAAATCGACCTTGTCCTGGTCAATCAGGCGTCGCGTCGCCGAGACGCCCTCGACCGGCGTGCCCTGGCTGTCGGCGGAGAAGATCTGGATCTTGCGGCCATCGATGCCGCCTGCCGCGTTGACGTCCTTGGCGGCAAGCTGTGCGCCGCGCAGCGAGAAGGCGCCGTAGCGGGCATTGGGCCCGCTCATCGGCGCGACGATACCGAGGCGGATGCTGTTGTCCTGCGCCAGTGCGGAGGTCTCGAAGGCAGGCGCGCCGGCAAGGCAGATGGCTGATGCGAGAAGGCAGAAGGCCCTGCGGTGAACTGTGTTGGCCATGATCGACTCCGTTCCCTGATCGTGTTCCGCGATCGCGTCGCGGTTAGCCGGAACCGGCTTCGTCGCATGCACGCAACGATCCGACCCGATCGGGCGCGATTTGCAGGCCCGATGGGAGAAAATTCTAGGTTCGGCGGGTTCGCTCTGGGAACCACAACTGCATTCTGCCGCCATAGCGTTTCTTTATGGCGCGGCGCGGCGCGACGATAAATCGTAAGGGGCCGCGTCGCGCGCGACGGCCCCTCCGGCGTCGAGCAGGCGCGGCGGCTCGCTGATCGATGATGATCTCAGATCGGGGCGCCTGGTGGTGACGCTGCCGGTCCCGGCGCTGACCAGGGGGACGAGCTGGCATGTCGTGACCGTCCCCGGCAGGCGCAGGGACGAGGCCTTTCAGCAGTTGCTCGCCTGGCTGTGCACGGAAGCGCAGACATAGGGCCTTCGACTATCGCAAGGACGCGACCTGATCGGTTCAGCTTGAAGTCGCTTCTCGCCAGGGTCAGTTCGTGGCGATTGCGCTGTCGATCGCGTCCGACATGATCGCCAGGCCGCGGTCGATCTCGGCCTCTGAGACCGTCAGCGGCGGCGCGATCCGGAAGACGCCTCCCATGCCGGGAAGCTTGACGATGTTCATGCTGAGGCCCCGGCGCATGGCCTCTTCCATGACCTTGGCCCCGAGCTCGAAGCCCGGCGCCTTGCTCTGCCGATCGGTCACGATCTCGAGCCCGAGAAGGAGGCCCCGCCCGCGCACGTCCCCGACGCATTCGAACCTCTGCTGAAGGGACAGGAGTCCATTACGGAGCCGTTGCCCGCGCGCGATGGCCTGCTCGACCAGGCCGTCGCGTTCGACCACGTCGAGGACCGTCACGCCGACGGCGGCCGGGAGCGGATCGGAGACATGGGTCGTGTAGAACAGGAAACCGCGCTCATGCGCCTTCTCCTCGATCGCCTGCGAGGTCATCACCGCCGCGAGCGGCAGGCCGGCGCCGAGCGTCTTCGACAGCGTCAGAATGTCGGGCGTGACGCCGTCGCGCTGGAACGCGAACATGTTGCCGGTCCGGGCGATCCCGGTCTGGGCCTCGTCGAGGATCAGCAACATGCCCCGCTCCTCGCATTTGCGCTTGAGCGCGGCGAGATAACCGAGCGGGAGTTCGAGGATGCCGCCGCTCGACAAGATCGGTTCGGCGATGAACGCGGCGAGGTTGCCGGTCGACTGGCTGTCAATCAGCGCGAAGGCGTCGTCGAGTTCGGCCTGCCAATCATTGGAGCCGTCCGGATGGGTGAAGCGCGGGCGGTAGGAGTTGGGCGCAGGGATGACGAAGGAGCCGGCGGCGACCGGCCCATAACCCCTCCTGCCAGCGCTGTAGGTTGCCGCCGCCGCTGCTCCCGTCATGCCGTGCCAGCTCTGTGCGAAGGCGACGACCTCGTGCCCGCCGGTTACCAGCTTCGCCATGCGAATGGCGGCTTCGTTCGATTCCGCCCCGGTGGTGAGGAGCTGCACCCGGTCGAGACCGGGAGCGAGCGCGGCAAGACGCGAGGCCAGATCGACGACCGGGCGCGACAGCATCCCGCTGAAGAGATGCGCCACCGACCGCATCTGCCGGTCCACCGTCGCGACGATGTCGGGATGGGTATGGCCGAGGACGGCGCTCATCTGGCCCGAGGTGAAGTCCAGGATGGCGCGGTCGTCGGCATCATAGACAAAACTGCCCTCGGCCCGCTCGACGATGATCGCTTCGAAATCGGGCCCATAGCGCGTCAGATGTGTGTTAGCGGCGGCCCAGAAGGCGGGATCGGCGTTCAGCGACATGGGTCACCTCGGAAGCGGGAGTGTCCAAAGGCTAGTTGCGCCTGTTGCACTGCGCAAATTGATATTCTTTCAAGCCGATATCGATTAAATTGATGACCATGCGCACGCTCGACCTCGCCTTGCTCAGGAACTTCGCCGTCATCGCACACACGGGCTCGATCAGCGTCGCCTCGTTGCAGATCGGGCGGACGCAGTCGGCGTTGAGCATGCAGATGCAGCGCTTGGAAGCGCTGACAGGCCAAGCTCTGCTGCACCGCAGCGGCTCGGGCGTGCGCTTGACCACAGCGGGAGACAAGCTGCTCGCCCATGCCGAAGCCCTTTTGGCCAGGCATGACGAGATCCTCGCCGACATGCGGGGAACAGGCCTCAAGGGCTCGGTCAGCCTCGGCTGTCCCGAGGATTATTCAATCGCATTTCTGCCAGACCTGTTGCGGGAGTTTTGTGCCCTGCATCCCGATGTCGAGCTGCGCATGGTCTGTGCGCCGACCTCTGAGCTGCGCCCCCTGCTCCATCGGCGGCAGATCGAGATGGCGCTCGTCTCCCTGCCGGATCCGGCCGGCGCCGAGGTCATCCGGAAAGAAAACTTCGTCTGGGTCGCAAACGCAGCCGAGCCGGAGATCCTTGACCAGGCCGTCCTCCCACTGGCGCTTTCGGCCCCGATGACGCTGGACTATCGCGCGGCCTGCGACGCCATGGAAGCGGCTGGCCGTCGCTACAGGGTGGCCTTTGCGAGCAACAGCCTTGCGGGTCTTATCGCCATTGCCCGGTCAGGCCACGCCATCAGCGTCCTGACGCAAACCGCAGTTCCGCCGGATCTGCACATCGTCTCGGCAGGATTGCCGTTGCTTCCCGCGATCGGGATTGCGCTGGAGTTCGCGGAGCTGCGGCCATCATCCGCCGCGAGAGCTTTGGGCGACCACATCGCGGCCGTACTGCCGACCCTTGCAGGCGATGCGCGCCCGATATCTCGGCCCGGGAGTCCGTCTCCTGCCTTGCGCGGACTGTGAAGGCAGACGCCAATGGGGGCGAATTGCAGCCGCCTGAAACAACCATTGCTGGCTCTCATCGAAGCGTGAGGGCGCGATCGAAGGCCGGCTGACGTCCCAGTTCAGCCCTTGGTCCAAAACCGACGCTGAGAGCGGCTGCCTCCGGCTTGCACAACTGGATTGACAGATGGCGGGGGCGGCTGCATCGCAATGCCATGAGCGACGTGACAAAGACGGGTGCCGGTTCGGAATCCGCCGGGCAGCAATTGGACGAGCGGCTTGGCAGCGGGGTTTTGCGGCGCGGCGGGGCCGAGGCCAGCCCTGCCATCGGCGAGATCGGTCTCAACCAGTTTGCGCCCTATCTGATGAACCGGGTGGCGTCGCGCTGGAACAGCAACCTCGCCGACGCGCTGAAGGCCCACGGCATGACCACCCCGAAGATGCGGGCGCTGGCGGTGCTCTGCGTGACCTCGGGGCTGACGATCAACGAATTGGCGGTCTTCGCCGTCACCGAGCAATCGACCATGAGCCGGACCCTGGATTCGCTGGAGGAACAGGGCCTCATCCGCCGCCAGCAGCGCAGCGAGGACATGCGCGTCCGCGAAGTTCATATCACCGAGCAGGGCCGCAGCGCCTTCGAGCAGATCTGGCCGATGATGTACGCCATGTTCGTCAACATGTTCGACGGCATCGACGAGGACGAATACCAGGCCTTCACCGGCACCCTGCACAAGGTGCTGCGCAACATCCGCAAGCACGATATCTGAGCGCCCGTCTGGAAGCTCCGCGAGCCGTCATCCTGAGGAGCGCTCCGCAGGAGCGCGTCTCGAAGGATGCTCCAGGAGGCTCTGCCCTGACCACCTATGCGCCGTCGTCCCGGGCGTAGTGAAGCGCAGACCCGGGACCCATGCCGGAGCGCTGCCTGGTTAGGCTCCGGCATGGATCCCGGATCGGCGCCGCTGCGCGGCTTGTCCGGGATGACGACGTGGTTCCGGGGATGAACGGCCTCTGACCACGCCGAATCCGAGCACCGCCGAACCTACAGGCTCGCAACCGTCTTCAGCGCGCCGTCCAGCGCGATACCTTCCTCGTCGAGCAGGGCGGCCTGGCGCAACCGTCTCAGCCAGCTGGCGCCGTCCTCGCGCGCGATCAGCATCGGCAAGGCCTGGAGCACCCGGTCGAACTTGGCGGCGCCACGGGCATGGGTGTCCGAATAGCCCTTCACCAGCCGGCGGCAGCCGAGCACTTCCACGGCGAGATCGTAATTCGCCGGCAGGGTCTCCAGCGCCTGATCGAGCCATCCCGCGAGATGGCCCATCTCGCGGGCGTGCCGCAGCGTCTTGCGGCGCATCGGCTTCAGCGCGGAGACGAGATAGAGCGCGCTGAACCACAGGATCGTGCCGGTGCGCACGCGGCGGCCGCGATTGACGAAGCGGTCGAGCCAAGCGACCAGTTTCGGGCGGGCCTCGAGCCAGCGGCCGATCCCGCCCGGCAAGGTGCCGATCACCTCCTCCATGCGCGGATGCATGAACTCGGTGGTGTAGAGGAGCTGGTCGGGCTTCACACCGACCTCCTGGCGCACCCGCTCGAAGCGGCTGGCGCGGACCTTGAGATCGGCGACGCGGATGACGTCGTCATAGGCCATGGCAACCGCGAGATATTTGGCGGCCGCAAGCGTGAAGGCATGGTCTTTCGCGAGCCCGCCATGAGCCTGATCCTGCTGATGCAGCCGGGCGACGCGATCGAGATAATCGCCCGCATAGGCTGGATCCTGGAAATCGACCAGCTTCTTCACCCCGGCGAAGAGCATGGCCTGGGCCGTTTGCGGGAATTGCGTACGGATGCGCTCGAGCAGCGCATCGAGCACGGGCTGGCCCGTCGTTGCCGGCAGCGCCTCGAAGCGCTTGGGCGCGGCTTTCGAGACCGCGTCGCGCGGCTTCTCGCGCACGCGCTCATAGGCCGCAACGAAAGCCCGCAAGCTCGCCTCGATGCCCTTGCCGCCGGCCTTGATCACGTTCTCGAACGCCGCCTTGCCGAAGGGCAGGACATTGGCGGCCGCCAGCGCCCCGAACATCGCCGAGGAGATCACGCTGCCATAGGTTTCGGCCAGCGCCTGCATGTCGAAGGCGATCATCCGCTTCGCCGCGACATCGGTCGCGTCCACCACGGTGAGCGGATCGCCGACGCCGTCGCCGGGCTGCTCCTTCTCGACCACGGCATAGGCGCGATGGGTCGAGGCGATCAGGGTCGTGCGGTCGGGCGTCACCAGCCCGCGCAGAATCGAGCGGCCGGCTTCCATGAATTCGGCCGCCAGCACGATGTCGACATCGCCCGGCGTCGGCATCAGCGACAGCACCGGCAGCCGCCCGCCCTTGGGCGGGAGCATCTCGATATAGTAGATCGTCGCGCCCGTGCGTTGCGCCACGCCCGGCACCGAGGTCGATTGCGCGATGAAGCCCTCAGTCTCCGCCAGCGCCACGATCCAGTCGGCCAGAACACCGCCGCCCTGCCCGCCCATGGCGAGGATCGCGATCGAAAGCGGCTTGTCGGTGGAGAGGCCGGTCCGGGTGATGTCAACAGCGGTCATCGCAAAACCTCATGCCGGAAAGGCGATGCGTCGGCGCTCGCGCCGGCGCTGCAGGAAGCCGATGACCGCTGCGCGCAGCCTCGCCATGACACGATCGAGCCCTGTGGGATTATGGATGATGTCGGCACGGTAGAAGGATGGGCAGAGGACCGCCGCCTCCGCCACCTCCCCGCAATTGCCGCAGCCGACGCAGGAATTGTCGATTGCCGCCACCGGATCGTCCTTGAGCGGGTCGTCGGTGTGCTTGACCGAAAGCGAGGGGCAGCCGGAGAGGCGGATGCAGGCATGGTCGCCGGTGCAGACATCCTCGTCGACGCCGAAGCGCTCGCGCACCACGCGCTTGCCGTCCTTTACCGCTTTAGTGAAGAGCGGCTTGATGCGGCGCTGCTTGTTCAGCATGCATTCGGAGGAGGCGACGATGATCTTGGGGCCCTTCTCCTTGGTCGTCAGCGCCTCGCGCAGCGTGTCGCGCATCTTGGCAACGTCGTAGGTCCGGTCGATCTGGCGCACCCATTTCGCGCCGATGCCCTTCACCGCCGCAGTGATCGAGTTGTTGGTCTGGCGGCCGGGATTGCGCGCGCGCGACGAGAGGATGTCCTGCCCGCCGGTCGCGGCCGAATAGTAATTGTCGACGACGAGGATGACGCCATCCTGCTTGTTGAAGACGGCGTTGCCGACGGAACTGGCGAGCCCGTTATGCCAGAAGCCGCCATCGCCCATGATCGAAATCGAGCGCTTGTCGGCCTCGACGTTGAAGGCCGAGGCCGAGGCCGGGCCAAGGCCGTAGCCCATCGTGGTCGCGCCGATGTTGAAGGGCGGCAGGATCGAGAACAGGTGGCAGCCGATATCGGCCGCGACATGGTGCTGGCCGAGCTCCTTCTCGACCAGCTTCATCGCAGCGAAGATCGGCCGTTCCGGGCAGCCGATACAGAACCCGGCCGGCCGAGGCGGCACGACCGCGCCCAGCGCCTTGACCTTGGGGTCGTCCAACACCGCGCTCGGGTCCGGCAGCGGCGGGCGGTTGCCGAGCAGCAGGCGGGCATGGGTTTCGAGGAAGGTGCCGAGGCCCTTTGCCAGCACCTGCGCGGTATATTCGCCACCCATCGGCAGCATGTCCTTGCCGGCGATCTTGGTCTGGATGTCGCGGCGGCGCAGCAGCGTGTTGAGCGCCTGCTCGATATATTCCGGCGCGCCCTCCTCGATCATCAGCACGGCCTTCTTGCCGGCGCAGAAGGCCACGACCTCGTCGTCGATCAGGGGATAGGTGACGTTGAGCACATAGAGCGGGATCGCGGACTCGCCGTAGACATCGGCCAGCCCGTGCTGCTGCAGGGCGCGCAGCACGTTATTGTACATGCCGCCCTGCAGGATGATGCCGACGTCGCCGTCCTCGGGGCCAAAGACTTCGTTGAGCTTGCGCGCCTTGATGAATTCGACCGCCGCCGGCCAGCGCTTCTCCAGCTTCTCCTTCTCATGGATGAAAGAGGCCGGCGGCAGCACGATGCGGCCGGTGTCGCGGACAGGCGTTTCCAGCGCCTGGCGCAGCGTGAAATCCGGGCGGCGGTTGTCCTTGGCGACGAATTGACCATGGACATGGCAGGTGCGGATGCGCACCTGCAGGATGACCGGCGTGTTGGAGGCTTCCGACAGGGCAAAACCGTCCTCGACCGCCCCTACGATGCTCTCCAGGTTCGGCCGTGGGTCGAGCATCCAGATCTGCGACTTCATCGCGAAGGCGTGGCTGCGCTCCTGCATGATCGAGGAGCCTTCGCCGTAATCCTCGCCGATCACGATCAGCGCGCCGCCGGTGACGCCGCCCGACGCCAGGTTCGACAGTGCATCGGAGGCGACATTGGTGCCGGCGGTCGATTTCCAGGTGACGGCGCCGCGGATCGGATACATCACCGAGGCCGATAGCATGGCTGCCGCGGCCGCTTCCGAGGCCGAACTTTCGAAATGCACGCCGAGGTCGTCAAGCACGTCCTTGGCGTCGGCGAGCACGTCCATCAGATGTGAGATCGGCGAGCCCTGATAGCCGCCTACATAGGAGACGCCGGACTGGAGCAGCGCCTTGGTGATCGCCAGGATGCCCTCGCCGCGAAAGAGCTCGCCTGCGCCCAGCTTGAGATCCTGCACCTCGCGCTCGAATGACCGTTCAGCCATGGAAGCCTCCTTCGTCGATGATCGCTGCCGGATCCGCGCCCGCTAGAGTATTTCCGCGTTTCTCCGAATCGCGGAAATACTCTAAGTTATTGTTTTGGCGCATTTTCTTTACGCGAACCGGTCCCCACTTCGCTCGAAAATGCGCTTGCATCACAGGACGCTCAGCCGCACCGCGATGTTGCCGCGCGTCGCATTCGAATAGGGGCAGCGCTCATGCGCGCCCGCGAGGATCTCCTCGGCGATCTCACGATCGAGCCCCGGAAGACGCACTGCGAGCTCGACCTCCAGCCCGTAGCCGACCGCGACCGCACCGATCCCGACAGCTGCCGTGACCGCGACATCGTCGGGCAGGTTAAGCTTGCGTTGCCGGGCGACGAGCTTCACGGCGCCGAGGAAACAGGCGGCATAGCCCGCCGCGAAGAGCTGTTCGGGATTGGTGGCCGCGCCACCAGCGCCGCCCAACTCCTTGGGAACGGAGAGCGCGACATCGAGCACGCCGTCGCTCGAGACCGCGCGCCCGTCACGCCCGCCGGTCGCCGTCGCTTCAGCCCGGTAGAGCACTTTTTCGAGCCGCATCATGGTATCGCTCCGCGTGAGGTCGAAAGCATGGCGGTCAGTGCCCGCCGAGATAGGTCGCGATCAGTCTCGGATCGTGGATGAGTGTCTCGGCGGGTCCGGAACGGACGATCTCGCCGGTCTCCAGGACATAGCCGTAATCGGCCGTCTCCAGCGCCGCCCGCGCATTCTGCTCGACGAGCAGCACGGAGACGCCGAGCTCGCGCAGGGATGCGATGATCCGGAAGATGTCGCGGACGATCAGGGGGGCAAGGCCAAGGCTCGGTTCGTCCAACAGGAGCAGGCGGGGCTTGGCCATCAGCGCCCTCCCGAGCGCCAGCATCTGCCGCTCGCCGCCCGAGAGCGTGTTGGCCAATTGCCCGCGACGCTCCAGCAGGCGCGGAAAGCGGTCGAAGACCTCGTCCAGGTCGCGGCGAACACCGGCGCGGTCGGCGCGCCGGCTATAAGCCCCGAGGATCAGATTGTCGGCGACGCTCATCTCGCCGAACAGTTCGCGCTTCTCCGGGACCAGGCAGAAGCCGCGCTCGACCCGGGCCTCGACATCGAGCCTGCGCAGGTCGAGGCCGTCGAAGATCATCGACCCGGTCGAGGGCAGCAGGCCCATGGCGGCGGCCAGGAGCGTGGTCTTGCCGGCGCCGTTGGGGCCGATCACCGTGACGATCTGGCCGGGCTGGATCGACAGCGAGACGCCGCGCACCGCCTCGACCTTGTCGTAGGACACATTGAGATCGGAGAGCGAGAGCAGCGCCATCAGGCCGTCCCCCCGAGATAGGCATCCTGCACCCGCGGATCGCGCCGGACCTCGGCGGGCTCGCCCTCGCAGAGCTTGCAGCCGAAATTCATCACCACGATCCTGTCGACCAGCCCCATAACGAATTCCATGTCGTGCTCGACGAGCAGGATGGTGAGATGTTCCGAGCGCAGCGATCTGAGCAGTGCGGCAAGCGCCTGCTTTTCCTGGCGGCGCAATCCGGCCGCCGGCTCGTCCAGCACCAGGAGGACAGGGTCGGAGGCGAGCGCCCTGGCGATCTCGAGCACGCGCTGGTTGCCGAGCGGCAGGTTGCCGGCAAGCTCGAACAGCTTGTCGCCGAGCCCGACGCGTTCGAGCTGTTGCCTGGCGGCGAAGCGCGCTTGCGCCTCCTCAGTGCGGTCGAGCCCGAAGGCGCCGCTCAGGAAGCCCGCATGCGTGCGCGGATGGGTGCCGAGCAGGACATTGTCGAGCAGGGTCATTTTCGGGCGCAGTTTGACGTGCTGGAAGGTGCGCGCAATGCCGGCGCGAGCGATCTCGCGCTGGGGCGCGCGGGTGATGTCCTGGCCCAGGAAGACGATCTTGCCTTCATTGCAGCGCAGGGCACCGGTCAGGAGGTTGAACATCGTGCTCTTGCCGGCGCCGTTGGGGCCGATCAGTCCGAGGATCTGGCCGGCCTCCAATTGGAAGCTGACCTTGTCGACGGCGACCAACCCGCCGAAGCGGCGTTCCGCCGCCTCGACGCTGAGCAGCGGCGTGCCCGGGGCGGGCTTGGCCCGGGATGACAGCGGCGGAGCCTCTCGCGGCGTCTCGACCCGCAGGCTCGGGAGCAACCTCGTGATCGCCGGAACGATGCCGCCGCGCGCACGCTGCAGGAAGACGATGAAGATGATCGAGAACGCCACGATCTCCAATTGGCCAGACGCGCCCTTGGCGATCAGCGGCAGATAGTCCTGGATGCTGTTCTTCGACAGGGTGACGAGCGCTGCTCCAACGACCGCGCCGAGCAGTTCGGTCGCGCCGCCGACCATCGCCATCATCAGATAGTCGATGCCGACATGAACCTCGAAAGGCGCCGGGCTGACGAAGCGGCTGAGATGGGCGTAAAGCCAGCCTGAGAGGGCTGCAAATAGCGCGGCGATGACGAAGGTCGCGAGCCTGGTGCGGAAGGCGTCGATTCCCAGGCTCTCGACCAGGAGATTGCCGCCGCGCAGCGCCCGCATGGCCCGCCCGGCGCGGGAATCCAGCAGGTTGTACGACAGCAGGAGCGCGCCCAGGACCACCGCCCAGATCAGGTAGAAGATCTGCCAGCTCGCCACCAGCGCAACCGAGCCGAGCGAGATCGGCGGAACATTGGCGATGCCGTTATGCTGGCCGAGCCCATCGATGGTGCCGAACAGGAAATAGATCGACAATCCCCAGGCCACGGTGCTGAGCGCCAGGAAATGACCGCCAAGCCGCAATGTCAGCGCGCCCAAAGCGGCCGCGACGCAGCAGGTCAGGACGACCGCCAGCACCAGGCCGAGCCAGGGCGAATAGCCCTGCACCGCGCTCGCCCAGGCGGTCGCATAGGCGCCGATCCCGACGAAGGCGGCCTGGCCGAACGACATCATGCCGCCGATCCCGGTCAGCAGGACGAGCCCGAGCGCGACGAGGCCGTAGATGCCGATATAGTTCAGCAAGGTGATGCTGAAGGGGTTCATGTAGAACGGCGCGGCCGCCAGCAGAGCAACGCTGCCGGCCACGATCAGGCGGATCTGGAGCGGGCTCATTCTTCGGCCTCATCCTCAGCCTCTCCCACGGTGAGCGAGCGCCACAGCAGCACGGGGATGAGGAACGAAAACACGATGACCTCCTTGAAAGCGCTGCTCCAGAAGGATGCAAAGCTCTCCAGCAGGCCGACGAGGACGGCGCCGAGCGCCGTGATCGGATAGCTCACCATCGCCCCGATGATGGCGCCGACGAAGGCGCGCAGACCGAAGAGAAAGCCGGAATCGTAGAAGATCGTGGTCACCGGCGAGATCAGGATGCCGGAGATCCCGGCCAGCACCGAGGCCAAGAGATAGGCGATCGTGCCGGCACGGGCCGGCCTGATGCCGACGAGGCGTGCGCCGGTGCGGTTGACCGCCGTCGCGCGAAGCGCCTTGCCGGTGATGGTATAGCCGAAGAAGGCGTAGAGAAGCCCGCTGAACAGCACGGCGCTCGCGACGATCATGAAGGTCTGGAGCGAGACCAGCATGCCTGCGACCTCCAGGCTCGCATCCGTCAGCGGTTGCGTCCGGACGCCCTCGGGGCCGAAGAACAGCAGGCCCAGCCCGACCAGGGCGAAATGCAGCGCCATGGCGACGGTGAGCAGCAGCAGGACCGAGGCATCGGCGATCGGGCGGAAAACGATCCGGTCGAGCAAGGGCGAGATCGGCAGGATCAGGAGCAGCGACAGGGCGATGCGCACCGGCATGGCCAGCGCCGCCCCCGCCGCCAGCCACATCAGCAGCACCGGCACAAGCGGCAAGCCGAGGTAGAACAGCAGCGTATAGGGAATGGCTTTCGCCGCTCCCGCGCGCAGATCGGCGCTGATCTGCATCGCGGTGGCGAGCAGCGCCAGCAAGGCGACGAGCCCCATCGTGCCCGGCAGTTGCTTGGTCTCCAGGGCGGCGAGCGTCAGCCCCGTGAAGGCGGCGATATCGCCGAAGGGCACGAAGATGACGCGCGTCACAGCGAAGATCAGCACGAAGCCGATCGCGATGAGCACGTAGATGGCGCCACTCGCGATGCCGTCTATGGCCAGAATGGCAGCGATGTCACTGGTCATCAGGTTTCAGACCGGGATTGCGAGGGGACATGGCCAGGGGACTTGGCGAGGGGACATGAACGGGAGCGTCTCAGGCGTCGGGCTCAGGGCTCGTATTTCCAGGTGCCGTTGCTCAGCCTGACCAGCACGAGGCTGCGCTCGTCGACGCCATAGGCGGAATCCGGCTTGAAATTGTAGATGGCGTGGACGCCGGCCAGTTCCTTGGTCGCGAAGATCTCATCCTTGAGCGCGGTCCTGAACTCCGGCGTGCCGGGCTTGGCCTTCGCCATGGCGCGCTTGGCGGCTTCGGTGAAGATCAGCCAGGCGTCGAAGGAATAGGCCGAGAAGCCGTCGGTCGTTTCCGTGCCGTTGACCTTGAGATAGCTGGCGCGGAAGGCAAGCGAGAGCTTCTTGCTGAAATGCGTATCCGGGAGCTGCTCGGCGACGATCACCGGGCCGGCCGAGACGAGGATGCCCTCGGCGGCCTTGCCGCCGACGCGGATGAAATCCGCGTTCAGCAGGGCCGGCGTCCCGTAGATCTTGCCCTTGTAGCCGCGCTCGGCCAGCGCCAGCAGCGGCAGCGCCCCTTGCGTCGCGGAGCCGCCATTGAACACCGCATCGGGCCGCGCCGCGACGATCTTCAGGACCTGGCCGGTCACCGAGGTGTCGGTGCGCGCATAGCGCTCATTGGCGACGAGCTTGACCTCGCTGCGATCCTCGGCCGCCTTGGCGCCGGTATAGACCAGATCGCCCCAGGCATCGGAGAAGCCGATGAAGGCCAGGCTCTTGACGCCGTCCTTGGTCATGCGGTCGGTGACGGCCTTGAACATCAGGCTCGGCAATTGCGGGACGGCGATGCCCCAGCGGTCAGTGGTCGGCGGCACCACGACCGGCGCCACGGAAATCATCGGAACCTTGAGTTCGGCGGAGACGGCCATCATCGCGATGGCCGCGGGCGCCTGCGCCGTGCCGATCAGGATGTCGACCTTCTCCTCCTCGACGAGCTTGCGGGCATTGCGCGCGGCCGTCGATGGATCGGAGGTGTCGTCGAGCTGGATCAGCCTGACCTTCTCGCCATTGACGGTGGCGACATATTCATAGGCTGCGGCCATGCCCTTGGCGTAGGGAATGCCGATCGAGGCGCCAGGCCCGCTCAGCGCGGTGACGAAGCCGACGGTGATGTCGGCCCGGGCTGCGGAGGTGGCCAGGATCGTCCCGGCCAGGGCGATTGTCAGGCGAAGGCTGGTTTTCACGGTAGGCTCCCCTCTTTTTTGAATGCGAACGTTCGGGTTCGCGCCGATGCGTAGGCGGTGCGGTTCACCGCAAGATCCGGGCCCAGGTCGCGGCAGGCCGGGACGCGCTTGCCGGGCACGGCCGGCGCTGATAGCGCTCGGCCACGCTTTGCCGACGATGGACGCCGATGCCCAAGCCGAATTCGAAGCCGATGTTGATGTCGAAACCATGCCCCGAGATCGAGCGCCGCTTCGTGGCGACGCCATCCGCCCGCATCCACATCGCCATGGCCGGCGAAGGCGAGCCGCTGCTCCTGCTGCACCAGACGCCGCGCTCCTGGGACGAGTATCGTGACGTCCTGCCGCTGCTCGGCCGGCACTATCGTGCCATTGCGATGGATACGGTCGGCTTTGGCGATTCCCAGGCATTGCCTGCCGGCCAGGATTCGATCGAGAGCTGGGCGGCCTGCGCGTTCGACCTGCTCGACGCGCTCGGGCTGCCTGAGGCCGCGCTCATCGGCCATCACACCGGCTCGGCCATCGCGATCGAAATGGCGGCGGCACGCCCGGAGCGGATCCCGGCGCTGGTGCTCTCGGCGCCGCCTTATGTCGATGCGGCCAGGCGCGCCAAATACGCCGACAAGGCGGTGATCGACGGGGCTACGCCCGGCGCAGATGGCGCGCATCTCCTCGCGCTCTGGCGGATGCGCCAGCCCTTCTATCCCGCGGGCGACATTGCGCTGCTCGAGCGCTTCATGATCGATGCGCTCAAGGCCGGCCGGCTCGCCGCTGAGGGCCACCGCGTCGTCAACCGCTACGTCATGGAGGCGCGCCTGCCATTGCTTGGTTGCCCCACCCTCGTCATCGCGCCGACCGCCGACCCGCACGCCTATCCCGTCGCCGGAAAAGTCGCCGACGCCATCGCCGGCGCGAGCCTGGTCGAGATCGCGGGCGGCATGGTGCCCCTGCCCGACCAGATGCCCGAGGCCTTTACTGATGCCGTGCTCGCTTTCCTGGAGCAGCATCTGCCGCTCCGGAGCTGACATCTGCCGCGTCGACAGCCTGTCAGTCATCCCGGCGCCCTTTCGCCACGAAATGCCTGAAATCGGCGACGGCGCGCTCCGGCGCCAAGGCGAAACTCGGACCCCGGCTCGGCTCGATGCCGTCGAGGCGATGCAGGGCGATAGCCATCTCGGCCGCCTTGAGCGCGACGGCCGCGCAATTGACGACGGGCGCGTGGCCGACCTTGTAACCGCGTGCGCGGCATAAAAGCAGCGCCGGCAGGACGCCCGCCGCAATGACGACGTCGGCGCCCGCCGCAACCAGCGGGCGCGCCTTCTCATCGAAGACCGCCCGCATCCGCGCGAGCGCCGCTTCATCGCCGGCGAAGGCCGGGTTGAAATCCTCGGGCGCGAAGCCGAGCCCGGTCACTCCACTGATGCGCTCGCGCAGGCCGTAGCGCTCGGCCTGTTCGTAATGCCAGACCTCGAAGACCGGATCGATCGAGACCAGGGCCAGCCGCCGCCCGAGCTGGGCGGCGAAATGCAGGGTCGCCTCGCCGGCGCCGACCACCGGAATGCGCACAGCGGACCGCGCCTCATAGAGCCCGGGATCCTGGAAATGGCCCATGACGAAGGCATCATAGTGCTGCGCTTCAGCCTCGATGCAGCGGTCGATGGCCAGCGCTGCGCAGCGGAATTCGGTCAGCCGGCCGAAATCGCGATCAGGCGGGGATATTCCGGCGATGTCGACCGTGGTTCCCGGCGCCGCAATGTCATTGAGATAGGCCGACAGGCGCTCGAGATAAGGCGCGTTCTGCGCCGCATCGACGAAGCTCTGCCACAGGATGCGCATTCGACCCCTACCTCACCCCTGCCCCGACCGAGGAAAACCGATGCGAACCCGGCGCCCGGAACACTCGAATATTTCAAGTTTAAACATATGCATTTGCGTGTCAATCGTCACGAAACTGACTCGATAGCCACCGCGCGAGAGGCACTGGGGACAGCTCCAGGCCCAGCCCTTGAGCCCATAATCGCGAACCATCAGGACGGCGAAAGATGACGATAAAACCGCCATAAAGCCAAAATATCAGCAGATAATGTGCGGCTTGAATAGAATTCGCGCTCGCATCGGATGGGCGCCCGGCCGCCTCGCCCACCCCCGCGAATCCAGATGCGTCACGCCATTCCGATTATATATGCATTTGCAGATAAATTGCCGAATTCGCCTCCCGGACCCGGTTGACGCCCGAAAGCTTCAGACCTAAAATATTCTAGATTGAAGCGGACAGGCGAGGGAAAGACGAGTGTCGCATGCGGTCTCGCCAGCATCCGAAATGGTAGCGAAAGCGCGGCCATGAGCACAAGCGAGCGCCTCGATCTCGTCGTCACCGAAAGCTGCGCGCTGACACCGTCGATCAGGGCGCTGCGGCTCGCCGATCCAACGGGCGCGACGCTGCCCGGCTGGACGCCCGGTTCGCATGTCAAGGTGCGGCTGCCCGATGGCGATGAGCGCTCCTACTCCCTCGTCAATCACTGTGCCGATCGCACGGCCACCGCCGCCCCGCAGGCCTATCGTCTCGGCGTCAGGCTCGAGGAGGCAGGCCAGGGCGGATCGCGCCACATGCACGCCCTCAAGGCCGGCGATCGGGTCAGCCTGTCCCACCCGGCCAATCACTTCCCCCTGGAGCGCTGCGAACAGCCTGTCGTCCTCGTCGCCGGCGGCATCGGCGTGACGCCGATCCTGTCCATGGCGGCAACGCTTCAGGCGGAGGAGCGCCCCTACCGCTTTTTATATGCCGGCCGCAGCCGCGACCAGCTCGCCTTCCTGCCCGAGATCGAGGCGCTCGCCGGCCCGGCGCTGAGCCTGCATGCCGACGATGTCTCCGGCCTGTTCGACATCGCCGGCCTGATGGCTTCGCTGCGGGAGGAGCCGCTCTATCTGTGCGGGCCGACGCCGATGATCGAGGCGGCCATCACTGCTGCCAAGGCGCTCGGCTGGAGCGAGGGTCGGCTGCGCTTCGAGATCTTCGCCGCCCCGGTTCCGGTGGCTGGCGACCAGCCGTTCGAGGTCGTGCTCAAGAGCTCAGGCAGGCGCTATCAGATCCCCGCCGACAAGAGCATTCTCGATGTCCTGATCGAGGCCGGCGAGGACCCGCTGCATGATTGCAAGCGCGGCGATTGCGGCATCTGCCAGATCGGCGTGATCGAGGGCGTGCCCGACCACCGCGACTTCATCCTGTCCGATTCCGAGAAGGCGGCCGGCAAGCTGATGCAGATCTGCGTGTCGCGCGCGAAGACGCCGTCTCTCGTGCTTGATCTCTAGAGCAGGATCGATGGGAAAAATGGGAACCGGTTTTTCGTATCGATCCTGCTCTCACTCTTTGATGAGAAACGGATTCAGATTTCAGCTGGATCACCTTGTGATTCCATCAGAAATCATCCGGCTCTAGCGTTTCCAGGGGGGCTGCGATGGCGCGATATCAGGGCAATGTCGAGGCGGTCAGGAGCCTCGTGCGCGAGACCGAGGTTCACCGCGACGTCTATATCGACGAGGAGGTGTTCCGGCTCGAGATGGAGCACATCTTCGCCAATACCTGGGTCTATGTCGGCCATGACAGCCAGGTGCCCAATATCGGCGATTATTACGGCACGAATATCGGCACGCAGCCGGTCCTGATGGTGCGCCACACCGACATGTCGGTGAAGGTCCTGCATAATCGCTGCCCGCATAAGGGCACGCGCATCACCACCGAGGCCTGCGGCAATACCGGCAAGTTCTTCCGCTGCCCCTATCACGCCTGGAGTTTCCGGACCGACGGCTCCCTGCTCGCGATCCCGCTGAAGAAGGGCTACGAGAACACCGGGCTGGAACAGAGCCATGCCGGCAAGGGCATGAGCCCGGTCGCGGATGTGCGCAACTACCGCGGCTTCGTCTTCGCCAAGCTGAACGCTGGCGGTCTCGATTTCGAGGAATTCTTCGGCGAGAGCCTGTCGAGCTTCGACAATATGGTCGATCGCTCGCCGGCCGGGCGGCTCGAAGTCGCCGGCGGCGTGCTGCGCTACATGCACAACTGCAACTGGAAGATGCTGGTCGAGAACCAGACCGATACCTGCCATCCGATGGTGGCGCATGAATCCTCCGCCGGCACCGCGATCGATGTCTGGAAGAACGCGCCGCCCGGCACGAAGAAGCCAATGGCGGTGGAGATCTACGCGCCCTTCATGGCGCCTTACGAGTTCTTCGAGGGCATGGGCATCCGCGTCTGGCCCAACGGCCACGGCCATACCGGCGTACACCACTCGATCCATTCCGATTATACGGCCGTGCCCGGCTATTTCGAGCAGATGGTCGCGGCCTATGGCGAGGACCGCGCCAAGGCGATCCTCGACGAGAACCGGCACAACACCGTCTATTTCCCCAATCTGATGATCAAGGGCCCGATCCAGCTCATCCGCGTCTTCAAGCCGATCGCGGCGGACAAGACGCTGGTCGAGAGCTGGACCTTCCGGCTGGTCGATGCGCCCGACATGCTGCTGGAGCGGACGCTGATGTATAATCGGCTGATCAATGCGCCGACCTCCGTCGTCGGCCATGACGATCTCGAAATGTATGAGCGCGCCCAGGAGGGCCTGCATGTCGACGCCAACCAGTGGGTCAACCTGCAGCGGCTCTACGACCCCGCCGAGCAGGCGGATGTGACGGCCGAGACCAACGGCACGACGGAGTGGCAGATGCGCAATCAGTTCCGCGCCTGGTCTAAGTTCATGACAATGTCGATGTGATGGCAGGCCGATGACCGCTCCGACACATCAGGACCTGATCGATTTCGTCGTCCGGGAAGCCCGGCTGATCGACCAGCATCGTTTCGAGGAATGGCTCGATCTCTTCGCCGAGGACGGCCATTACTGGATGCCGCTCGAGTGGGGGCAGACCGATGCGCGATTGACGACCTCGCTGATGTATGAGGACAAGCTGCTCCTGAAGATCCGGGTCGAGCGATTGAAGGGCAACCGCACCTTCAGCCAGAAGCCGAAGAGCCGCTGCCATCACGTCCTGCAGACGCCGCAGGTCGACAAGCACGACCCGGCCGGCAACGCATACGTCACCTGGACCCCGATGCATTATGTCGAGACCAGGCTCGACGAGCAGCAGCTCTACGCCGCCTGGGCGACACATATGCTCGCGGTCGAGGACGGCAAGCTGAAGATCAAGCTGAAGCGGGTCGACATCGTCAATTGCGACGCCGCCTTCGGCAATATCCAGCTGTTCATGTGATGGCGATGACGACGCAATTGCCGGCGGGCCCCGACACCGTCTTCGCCGCTTTCGCGGACGCTGCGGCGCGGCATGCGCAGAAGCCTTTCCTGCGCGTGCTACCGGAAACGGCGCGGGCCTACGGCATTGCAGCCGGCGACCTCGGCTATGGGCAGGCGGATCAGGCGATCACGCGGCTGCGCGAGGCTTATGGCCGGGCCGGCTACGGCCATGGCCACCGCCTCGGCATCCTGCTCGAGAACCGGCCGGCCTTCTTCCTGCACTGGTTTGCGCTGAATGGGCTCGGCGTCTCGCTTGTTCCGATCAATCCGGACATGCGCGCAGCCGAGCTCGAATATCTGATCGGGCATTCCGGGATCGTGGCGGCGCTCGCCATCGCGTCACGCCACGGCGATATCGCTGCTGCCGCGCAGGCGATCGGGCGAGCGATCCAGGTTTTCGGGCCCGACGACGCGCCCGCCCCGATCAGCGCGCCTGCGCCGAAAGCCGGCCCGCCGGACCGGGACAGCGAATGCGCCCTACTCTACACCTCCGGCACCACCGGTCGGCCCAAGGGCTGCGTGCTGCCGAACGAATATTTCCTCTATGCCGGCCACTGGTATGCCGGGATCAGCGGCCTCATCGCCATGGCGCAGGGTGCGGAGCGGATGCTGACGCCATTGCCGGTCTTCCACATGAACGCGATGGCCTATTCCGCGATGGCGATGGTGACGACGGGCGGCTGCCTGATCGCGCTCGACCGCTTCCATCCGCGCAGCTGGTGGGACAGCGTGCGCGAGAGCGGCGCGACCATCGTGCATTATCTCGGCGTGATGCCGCCAATGCTGATGAGCGCCACCGAGAGCCCGCAGGACACGGCTCACTCGGTTCGTTTCGGTTTCGGCGCGGGCGTCGACCAGGCGTTGCATGAGCCGTTCGAGCAGCGTTTCGGCTTTCCGCTGATCGAGGCCTGGGCGATGACCGAGACCGGGGCCGGCGCCGTGATCGTCGCCTCCCAGGAGCCGCGCCATATCGGCGAGCGCTGCTTCGGCCGGCCCGGCAGCGAGGTCGAGGCGTGCGTCGTCACCGAGACCGGCGCGGAGGCTGGGATCGATCAACCCGGCGAATTGCTGGTGCGCCACGCCGGGCCTGAGCCACGCTACGGCTTCTTCCGCGAATACCTCAAGGATCCCGAGGCGACGGCGCAGGCCTGGGCCGGCGGCTGGTTCCATACCGGCGACGTCGTCCGGCGCGGCGCTGACGGCTCGCTGCATTTCATCGACCGCAAGAAGAACGTCATCCGCCGCTCCGGCGAGAACATCTCCGCCGTCGAGGTTGAGAGCGTGCTGATGCAGCATCCGGCGGTCCGGCAGGTCGCGGTGGCGGCGACGCCCGACCCGGTGCGTGGCGACGAGGTGTTCGCCTGTATCGTGCTCGAGCCTGGCCAAGTCCTTGAACACGACCAAGTCCTTGGTCCCGACCAGGCTGCGGATGCCGCGCTCGCCGCCGACATCGTCAGCTGGTGTCTGTCGCGCCTCGCCTATTACAAGGCGCCGGGCTATGTCGCCTTCGTGCCGGCCGTGCCGCTGACCTCGACCCAGAAGATCCAGCGCGGCGGGCTGAAGGAATTGGTCGAAGCCTCGCTGGGTACCCCGTCCTGTATCGATACCCGCGCGCTGAAGAAGCGGGTGGCGGCCTGATGGCAACAACCTCATCCACGCGGCGCTCCTATGATGGCGTGGTCGCCTGCCTGCCGGTCACCGTGCCCTATCGCCGCTTCTCGACGGAGAGCGCGGCCTGGTGGATCGGCCGCGCCCTGCACGAGCTCGTCACGCGGGCCGGCCTGCGGCCAAGCGATCTCGACGGCTTCTCGCTGTCGAGCTTCACCGCCGGCCCCGACACCGCCATCGGCCTGACGCAGCATCTGGGCCTCTCGCCGCGCTGGCTCGACCATATCCCGCTCGGCGGCGCCAGCGCGGTCGTGGCGCTGCGGCGGGCGGCGCGTGCCGTACAGGCGGGCGATGCCGATGTCGTCGCCTGCGTCGGCGCCGACACCAACCATGTCGATTCCTTCCGCAAGACGCTCTCGACCTTCTCCCGCTTCGCCCAGGACGCGGTCTACCCCTATGGTTCGGGTGGGCCCAATGCCAGCTTCGCGCTGATCACCAAGAACTACATGAACCGCTTCGGGGCGAGGCGGGAGGATTTCGGCAAGATCTGCATCGCCCAGCGCGACAATGCGCTTGCCGTGCCGCATGCGCTGATGAAGCAGAAACTGACGCTGGAGGCCTATATGGCGGCCCGGCCGATCGCCGACCCGATCCATCTCTTCGATTGCGTCATGCCCTGCGCCGGCGCCGAGGCCTTCCTGGTCTGCCGCGAGGATACGGCGCGCTCGCTGGGTTTGACCGGCGTGCGCATTCTCTCGACGATCGAGCGGCACAACGCCTTCCCCGAGGACCCCATCCAGATCCGGGGCGGCTGGGCGATGGATGTCGACGAATTCTGGGCGATGGCGGGCATCGCACCCGACGACATCGACTTTGTCGAGACCTATGACGACTATCCCGTGATCTCGATGCTGCAATTCGAGGATCTCGGCTTCTGCGGCAAGGGCGAAGGACCGGATTTCGTGCGCAGCCACAGCCTGAGCAATGACGGTAGCTTCCCGCACAATACCAGCGGCGGGCAGCTCTCGGTCGGCCAGGCGGGCGCGGCCGGCGGCTATCTCGGGCTGGTCGAGGCGCTCCGGCAATTGACCGGGACAGCGTTGGGGACACAGGTGGCCGACGCCAGGATCGGCCTCGTCTCCGGCTTCGGCATGATCAACTATGATCGCGGCCTCTCCTCCTGCGCCACCATCCTGGCGCGTTCGGCATGAGCGCGCCCTTATCCCGCCCCAAGCGCAAGAACCCGCTGGCGCGCACGCGCCTGCCCTTGCTGCCGCACGGCCAGCGCAGCCGCACTGCCCATGGGTTGACGGCTGCCGCCGCCGAGGGCCGCTTCGCACTCCAGGTCTGCGAGGATTGCGCGAAGGTGCTCTATCCGCCGCGCGATGCCTGCCCGCATTGCCTCTCCCTGCGGCTGCCCTTCAGGGATGTCGACCCCAGCGGACGATTGATCGTCGAGACCACCGTGCGGATCTCGACCGATCCCTATTTTCGCGAGCGCACGCCCTGGCGTGTCGGCACCGTGCAGCTCAATGCGGGGCCGATGGTCGTGGCCCATCTTCACGGCGACACCGTCGAAGGCGAGCGCGTGAAGCTCGCCCTGAAGCTCGACAAGAGCGGCTCGGCCGTGGTGCTCGCGCTGCCGGCAGAGGAGACGCCCGATATGGAAGCCGACCCGATCCTGCGCGAAATGACCTGCGATCCCAAATTCCGCCGCGTCCTGATCACCGATGGGCGCAACACTGTGGGCCAGGCGATGGCGAAGGCCTTCTCGGAGGCCGGCGCCGCCATCGTCTTCGTCGGCATCGCAGATCCCTGGAAACCCTATCCCGGCATGGCGGCTCTGGCGGCGATCGAGCGCGTCGAGATCGTCCCGCTCGACGTGACCGATACGACCTCCGTCACGGAGCTGGCGGGGCAGAATGGCGGGCGCATCGACATCGTCGTCAACACGGCCGAGCATGTCCGCGCTGGCGGCATCATCGAGCGCGGCGGGCTCAACGTGGCGCGCGACGAGATGGATATCCGCTATTTCGGCCTGATGCGGCTCGCCCAGGCCTTTGGGCCGGCGCTGCGCTTTCGCGGGGCCGACGGCGCCAATTCCGCCGCCGCCTTCGTCAACCTGCTCTCGGTCCATGCGCTGATGAACTGGCCAGCCTATGGCGCTAGCTCGGCTGTCGAGGCCGCCTGCCTGTCGGCCGCGCAATGCCTGCGCGCCGAGTTGCGCCCCGGCGGCGTCAAGGTCGTCAACGCCTTCTTCGGGCCGCTGGAGACCGAATGGTTCCAGACCGTGCCGCCGCCCAAACTCGCGCCCACCGCGCTGGCCAAGGCCGTGGTCGCCGCGCTCCGGCAGGGCGTCGAGGATGTCTTCGTCGGCGACGTCGCGCAGGACATCCGCGAGCGGCTCGCCAACAACCCAAAGGCGCTCGAGCGCGAGCTCGGCGGCGCCTGACCGCACCCGATCCCCGAGGAGAGCCACCATGGCCGCGCCCGACCTTCTCGCCTTCGCCCAGGCCGTCTCCTCCGGCGCGATCCGTGTCGTCGACCTGACCCAGACCCTGACGCCGGACTTCCCGACCATCGTGCTGCCGCCGGAATTCGGCCAATGCGCGCCGTTCCGGCTGGAAGAGGTCTCGCGCTACGATGCGCGCGGGCCGGCCTGGTACTGGAACAACTTCACCGTCGGCGAACATACCGGCACGCATTTCGACGCGCCGATCCATTGGGTTTCCGGCAAGGACCTGCCGGACAACGCCGTCGATACGATTCCCCCGGAAAAGTTCATCGCGCCCGCCGTGGTGCTCGACTGCTCAGTGGAAGCGGCCGCCGACCCCGATTTCGTCCTGACCATCGCCTTCGTCGAAGCCTGGGAGGCGGTGCATGGCCGCATCGATCCCGGCAGTTGGGTGCTGCTGCGGACCGACTGGTCGAAAAAATCCTTCGCCGATTATGCCGGCCTGCGCGATGACGGCGCCCATACGCCAGGCCCCGGCCCCGAAGTGGTCGAATGGCTGGTCGAGGCGCGCGACGTGCACGGCTTCGGCACCGAGACGATCGGCACCGACGCCGGACAGGCGCATCATTTCAACCCGCCCTACCCCGCGCATTTCTACATGCACGGCAAGGGCCGCTACGGGCTGCAATGCCTGACCCATCTCGACCAATTACCGCCGAAGGGGGCGGTGATCTTCGCCGCCCCGCTCAAGATCCGGCAAGGTTCGGGCAGCCCGCTCAGGGTGCTGGCGCTGGTTCCCGGCAAAGGCGCCTCACGATGAGCGAGGTCGCGATCGTCACCGGCGGCAGCGCCGGCATCGGGGCCGCGATCAGCCGGACCTTGCTGGCGCGCGGCATGCAGGTCATCGTGCTCGATCGCAACGCGCCGGATTGGGCGGATGAGCGGCTGGTTCACCGGCAGGTCGATCTGTTCGACGCCGAGGCGACGGCCTCCGTCGCGACCGCGGTCGCCACGCAGCATGCCGTGACGCATCTCATCCATAATGCCGGCGTGATCAGGCCCAACCTGATCGAGGCCACGCCTCCCGGTGACTTCACCGACCTCGCCCAGCTGCATTTCGGCGCAGCGCTGACCCTGCTCAAGGCGGTGTTGCCCGGCATGAGGGAGCGGCGCTTTGGCCGCGTGATCCTGATGTCCTCGCGCGCCGCACTTGGTGCCGCGACGCGTGGCGCCTATGCCGCGACCAAGGCCGGCCTGATCGGCCTGGGGCGAACCTGGGCGCTGGAGCTGGCGCCCGACGGGATCACCGTCAACATGATCGCGCCGGGGCCGATTGCCGGCACGCAGATGTTCCACGGCGTCGTTCCCGCCGGCAGCGAGCAGGAGGCGGCGCTGGCGCGCGCCATCCCCGTGCGCCGGCTGGGCGCGCCGCAGGACGTCGCCAATGCGGTCGCCTTCTTCGCCGGCCGCGAAGCCGGCTTCGTGACCGGGCAGACGCTCTATGTCTGCGGTGGCGCGAGCATCGGGCAGCTGACGGTCTAGCCTCGCGTGATCTCGGATGGACCGCCGTTGAAACCGCATCGTGATTGTCCGACGCAGGCTGTGCCGATCTCGATGGGCATCGTGCCGATGGATAGAGGGACCCCATGAACGCGACGGACACCATGGAGCGGCTGCCTCAGACCGCGTTGTTCCCAGCGAGCGAGCGCAGCATGGTGCAGATCCTGCAGCGGCAGGCCGCGCGGTTCGGCTCCAGGACATTGCTGCGCATCGGCGAAACCACGCTCAGCTTTGCTGAAGCGCCGGAGCTGGCCGCAAAGGCAGCCGGCCTCCTCGCCAGCGCTGGAATCGTGAGCGGAGACCGCGTCGCGGTGATGTGCTCGAACCGGCAGGAATTCATCACGCTCCTGCTGGGTTGCGGCTGGCTCGGCGCCGTGATCGTGCCGATCAACACGGCCTCGCGCGGGCAGCAGCTGCGCCATGTCCTGGCGAATTCCGGAGCGCGGCTGCTGGCGATCCAGGCGGATTTCCTGCCCGCGCTCGATGCGATCGACCTGCCCTCGCTCCCGCTCGCGCAGATCTGGATGATCGGCGAGCCGGCCGAGCCCGCCCCCGGCATGGCCCGGCCGATGCCGCGCGGCGGCGAGGCGAAAGCTCCAGCAACGGTTCGGCCCGGCGACACCTACGCTATTCTCTACACCTCGGGGACGACCGGTCCCGCCAAGGGCGTCTGCTGTCCGCATGCGCAATTCTTCTGGTGGGGCATCAACACCGGCGCCTTGCTGGGCGTGACCGAGGACGACGTGCTGTGTACGACCTTGCCGCTGTTCCACACCAATGCGCTCAACACGCTGTTCCAGGCGCTGCTCCATGGCGCGAGCGTCAGTTACGAGGCGCGCTTTTCCGCGTCCGGCTTCTGGTCGACCCTGGTCGAGCGGCAGGCGACGGTGACCTATCTGCTCGGCGCGATGGTGCCGATCCTGCTGTCGCGGCCGCCTTCCGAAGCCGAGCGCCGGCACAAGGTGCGGATCGCGCTCGCGCCCGGCGTCCCGGCCCAGGTCCATGGCGAGTTCAAGGCTCGCACCGGCATCGGCCTGCTCGAAGGCTACGGCTCGACCGAGACCAATTTCGTCATCGGGGCGGGCCTCGACCGGCAGAGGCCGGGCTGCATGGGGCCGGTCTTTCCCGGCTTCGAGGCCAGGATCGTCGATGAGGACGACACTGAATTGCCCGATGGCGAGCCCGGCGAGCTCGTGCTGCGCTCGCAGGAGCCCTTCGCCTTCGCCACCGGCTATTTCGGCAGCCCTGAGAAGACCGTCGAGGCCTGGCGCAATCTCTGGTTCCACACGGGCGACCGCGTGCTGCGCGAGCCCGACGGCATGTTCCGCTTCGTCGACCGGCTCAAGGACGCAATCCGGCGGCGCGGCGAGAACATCTCCTCCTTCGAGGTCGAACAGGTGCTGCTCGGCCATCCCGAGGTCGCAACCGCCGCAGTCTTCCCCGTACGTTCGGAACTCGGCGAGGACGAGGTCATGGCCGCGATCGTGCGGCAGCCGGGCAGCAGCCTGAACGCGCTCGACCTCACCCGCTATTGCGAGCCGCGCCTGGCCTATTTCGCCGTGCCGCGCTTCATCGACTTCGTCGAGGCATTGCCTGCGACCGAGAACGGCAAGGTCCAGAAATTCACGCTGCGCGAGCGCGGCGTCACAGCCGATACCTGGGACCGCGAGGCGGCCGGCTATGTGCTGAAGCGGTTGTAGAGCCACTTCAGGCCGCCCCACGGGAGCCGTGAGCGAAGCGAACTAGCGTGAAATCGAGAAAGTGGCGGAGACAGAGTGAATTCGGGCGGATAATCGTCCATGCCTATTTCAAATTCCTCTCGAGCCGCACTCAGTGGAGCTTGAATTATCCCGACATCACTGTGCAGCAATCCGAATTGGATTTGCCGCATTCGTCAGGCCGATGCTGCTGCGCAGATTGCAGACGAAATTGCTGCTAAATTTCATGCGCTTGTTTCGCGCTTTCGGATTGCGCTTAACCTTCGTCCGATTAATCGGCGAATTTTTTTCGCCGCTTTTTTTCGTTATGCGATATCGTGACGTTGACACCTAATTTGGAATTTCCAAATTAGGTTGCGATTGAAAATTCGGATGAAATTTTCGAACGCTTTTTTGAAGCGCATCGCGACAGAGAGGCGACAATGGCTCCGGTGAAAAAAATCAACGATCCTGGTGCAGTTCGCGATCAGGCGTCAGGGCGATTTGTCAGCGCCGGTTCCCGCGATAGCGCGTGGAAGGCATTCGACCAAATTTATGAGCTGCGCAAGGACGCGCCCTCCAAGCTCGCCGACTTGTTCCGCGTCCACAAAGAATATCAGTCGAAGCGTGGCTGACGAGGACGCTTTCGATCTTTCCAAAATTTCCATTGAGCCGATCCGGCGAAAGCCGGGTCGGCTCATTCAGTTTTGCGGCCACCCAGAAATCGACGACTGGGTTGAGCGCGCGGCATATGACGAGCACCTTGATGGGCGCCGCAGGGTGTACTGCGCATACATGGATGAGCTGGAGCAGCCGGTAGCGATCTACTCGTTGCTTATGGAGGTTGTGACAGTTCGCCGACCAAAACCGATTGCAGGGGTTCGCTTAACTGAACCGTTTCCCGCCCTTGGCATAGGGTATTTGGCGGTGGGCAAACAGATGCAACGGCGAAAGCTCGGATCACTGATGCTGGCTGACGCGTTGCAGAGGGCGGTAGCTTTAGCCGATCAAGTTGCATTTCCAGCGGTCAAACTTCGCGCGGCAGAGCCTTGGCTGATTGATTACTACGGGCAGCGCTCCTTCCTGCAATTTGATCAGGAGGACACTCACCGTATGCTCGTTCCTACCCGCACCCTTATTGACGAAGCACGGAAAGCCGCAGATGCGGCCACCCATCGGCTCTGAAATGGCGCGCAAGGTGAGCCCATCTCCCCAGCTTGCGACCACGGACATCAGTCATGCTGACGGACTGAACAAGGTCTAGCGCGGCCCCATCGGGTTCCCGACATTCGGCGCCGCCGCGATCAGGGCAAGGACATATGTCCGACCTCATAGGTCTGGAGGTCTTTGGCCCCCTGCTGTCGCCCTTTCGGCAGGGCGCGCCAAAGCCGGAATTTTACCCATGTCCAGCCAGTTGGATCGAACGCCGCAACAGCCGCGAGCGCGCCACCGCGAACCGCCGCTTGTGCGTCAGTAACGGCGTCGGTTCGCAATGACGCCAGATCGGAATGAGGCAGGATCGGCAGGATCTCGCGGGTCGCGAAGCGCGCTTCGCCGAGGTCGGGCTCGAGTGCGGCGTGCCAGACCACCCATGTCCGCACCATTGGCCATCCGAAATCCCGCGACACAGCGGCAAAGCCAGGACCGGTCAAAAACGCGTCGAGCCCTTCCGGCTGATCCCAGAGGTAGAACGGCGCATAAAGATTGTCCGCGCTGGTGAAGCCGTTGTCGTGCTTGCGGGCAGAGAGATACGCCTTGAACCGCAGGCGTGGAAAACCGTCGAGCAACGGACCCTTGTCGCGGATGCGCCGGTCGATGACCGTCATGTCGTAGTCGGCCGGCAGGACGAAGCTATACTGCATTGCGATCATGAGCATTCCTCCCAGAGCAGGATGCGAAAAAGTGGGCACCGGTTTTTCGCATCGATCCTGCTCTCACTCTTAGATGAGAGACGGATTCAGATTTCAGACTGGATCATTTGTGATCCCGTCTGAAATCATCCGGCTCCAGGCGCGACCGGTTCCATCCAGTGGACAGCCGTTGCGTCCTTCACCTGCTGGACGCTGATGTAACCGAACGGGCTGGCCGGGCGCGCGCCGTGCCAGTGGCGTTCACCGGGCGCAAACCAGATGCAGTCGCCCGCGCAGACTTCGATGACATCGCCGCCGTCGCGTTGAACGAGACCAGCGCCGTCCAGCACAAACAAGAGCTGTCCACGCGGATGGCTGTGCCAATGGGTGACGACACCTGGGTCGACGAAGGCGCGCATCGCCGTCATCTCGCCCTCGGCCCTGCTTGAAAGCAGCATCTGCACGCGGAACGGGCCGCTTGCTATCCCCTCCGGCGCGGACGTGATTCCCACGCCGTCGCGCATGATCGTCATGGCCTGCGGGCAGGCGGTCGCCATGTCGAATGGATTGCTCATCGACCGCCATCCTGAGCCGGCGCGGCGGCTGAAATGCCGGACGCAAAAGACCAATCCTCCGGGGTCGAGTTGGCGATCACAACCATCACGTCCTCCGGCCTGACACCCGGCGCTTTGGCCAAGTTGTCGACCAGGCGGCGATAAAACCGCGCCTTGGTTTCCGGAGATCGGTCCTTTCCCGTGGTGATGTGAAAGACCATATAGTCATCGGAACGCGGTCCGCCACGATATGTGCGGTCGAATACAAGCTCGCCGCGTTGATGCGTGTGGAACACCGCGAAACGATCATTTTCCGGCACTTCGAAACATTCGACAAAGGCGCGGTCGAGACTGTCGGAAACGGCGGAAATGTATTGGGAAGATTTTCCCGCCAGCAGGGATACTCGGGTGAAGGGCATGGCAGACTCCGTGAGGCGATTGACATGCGCAGTATCGGACAGCAGTATAATCCTGAAAATCAAATTATTCGGGACCGACAATCCTGCTAAATGGGACGAATGGCGTGCGCCTTACCAATCTGGACATGGACGCCCTGCGCAGCTTCAGCGTCGGCATGGAGGCAGGGTCCTTTGCCCAGGCGGCCGCCCGGCTGGGCCGGTCGACCTCGGCGGTCAGCGCACAGCTCAAGAAGCTCGAAGAGCAGGCTGGCGTGACGTTGGTGCGCAAATCGGGACGCGGACTGACCCTGACCGATAGCGGCGAAGTGCTTCTGTCCTATGCAAGGCGACTGCTCGACCTCAACGACGAGGCGATGAGCGCGGTACGGGGCGTGGAACTGGAGGGCTGGATCAGGTTCGGACTTCAAGAGGATTTCGGTGAAACCGTTCTGCCGCAGGTGCTCGGTCGCTTCGCGCGCGCCCATCCCAAAGTCAGGATCGAGGGACGGATCGCGCGCAACAGCGAACTCAAGGACAGGATCGCCTCAGGGCATCTCGATCTCGCGCTTGCCTGGGACGATGGCTCCCCGTCCGTCAGCGCCGATCGGATCGCCACCGTACCGCTATGCTGGCTGGGTGCGGCAGACCGTGAGCGTGTATGGCACCCAGATGGCCGTGAACCCCTGCCGCTTGCTGCCCTGGAAGCGCCGTGCCTCCTGCGCACCATCGCCTGCGAGCATCTCGACAGGCAGGGCCTTGCCTGGCGTATCGCCTTTGTCAGCCCGAGCCTCGCTGGACTTTGGGCGGCCACCGCTGCTGGACTGGGCATCGCCTTGCGCACGCCGATTGGACAACCGCAATCCATCCGGCAGCTTGAGCCGCGATCTCACGGCCTGCCGGACTTGCCGTCACTCGGCCTGGCGCTCTTTCGAGCCGGAAAAGACCCCGGCCCTTTGACCGCGCATCTGGCCGCGATCATCCGGCAGGCTCTTTGGGAAACCTTGCCCGCGGAATGGCTGACACAGCATGCCATCGAACAGTTGCCTGCTGCCTGATGTCTCATGGCGTTGCCGGCTTGGGTCTTTGACTTGGCGTGCAACCGCAACCCCAACCGTCGCCCGATATGAGCGGCCCTGCGATCGCAAATCCGCCGGATCGAATGCGATCGATTTGCCCACACCTCCCCAGCGCGTTGCTGCCTATCATGTCGGCCGCCACGCGCTGCGTGGATCTCAGACAAGCGATGTTGGCGTCACGATGATCTCGTTCACGCAGACATGACGCGGCAGCGTCGCGACGTGCAGCACAAGGCCGGCGATGTCCTCGGGGCGAAGCATCCGTGCCCGCACCTCATCGCTCATCTTGACTGGCCTCTTGTCCATCAGGGGTGTCAGCGTGTCGCCCGGTGAGAGCACGCAGGAGCGGATGCCGTGCACGCCATGCTCGATATTGATCGCGTGGCTCATGGCGACAACGCCGCTCTTGGCAGCCGTATAGACCGGGCCGGGCCCAGCGCTCAGGACATGGGCTGCCAGCGAGCCGATATGGATGAGCACGCCGCCGCCCTGCGCCTGCATGATCGGCAGCACTGCCCGCGAGAGCTGGAGCGCGCCGCGCAGATTGGCGTCGAGCAGCAGGTCGACCGAATCCGCGGTCAGCTTGGACCAGGAACGGTCGGGAATGTTGGTGCCGGCATTGCTGACCAATATGTCGAGCGAACGGCCGGCGAGCAGCGCCAGGGACCTCTCAATGGCTGCGACATCGGCCACGTCGGCGGGGGCGACGATCGCTTCGCCGCCTTCGCCCGCGATCCGGGCGGCGAGCTGCTCCAGCGGTTCCGAGCGGCGCCCGGTCAGCGCGACCGTCGCGCCGGCACGGCTCAGGGCGAGCGCCGTGGCCTCCCCGATGCCACTGGCGGCACCCGTCACCCAGGCGGTCTTGCCGACAAGGACCTTCCCGGTCGCGCTCACAACGGCCACCCATGCTCGTCGGCCAGCGCCGTCATCACGCCCCGCAACTCGGCCAGGCCACGCAGGCGGCCAATCGCCGGATAGCCGGGAAAGGTTGGCTTGCCGATGTCGTCGAGCAGTTCGTGACCGTGGTCGGAGCGGAACGGGATGCGCCAGTCGGCTCGCCCGGCGGCCTTGCGCCTGGCCTGCTCGCGAAGCAGGACACGAACGACCGCGACCATGTTGGTATCGCCACCGAGGTGATCGGCTTCCATGAAGGATCCGTCGGGATCGTTGGCGACGTTGCGCAGGTGCGCGAAGTGGATCCGATCGGCGAAGCGCTCGGCAATAGCAACGGGATCATTCTTCGGATTGGCACCGAGGGAACCAGTGCAGAAGGTCAAGCCGTTGGAAGGGCTGTCGACGGCGGTGAGGATTGCCTCCAAATCTTCCGTCGAGCCGGCGATACGGGGAAGCCCCAGTAGAGACCGCGGCGGGTCATCAGGATGGATCGCCATGCGAATGCCGACCTTCTCCGCAGTGGGAATGATCGCCTTCAGGAAGCGGATGAGATTGTCTCGGAGCTGCTCGCGGCCCACGCCGTGATAGCGCTTGAGCATGCCGCGCAGCCCCTCGATATCGTAACGATCGAAGGCGCCCGGCAAACCTGCCATGATCGTCGAAAGCAGGCGGTCGCGGTCAGCTTGCGTCGAGGCGTCGAACCAGGCCTTGGCGCGCGCCAGAACCTCTTCGGAGACGTCCATCTCCGCACCCTCGCGCCGCAGCATGAAGCAGTCGAAGGCTGCGAACTCATGCGCGTTGAAGCGCAGGGCCATGGCGCCGCTCGGCAGCCTGTGCCGCAACACGGTCCGGGCCCAGTCGAGTACCGGCATGAAGTTGTAGCAGATGATGTGGACGCCGGCCTCGGCGAGATTGACCATCGATTGGCGGAAATTCTCGTAGAGCGGCTCGACATCGCCTTCCGCCAGCTTGATCCGCTCATGGATCCAGAGGCTTTCGACGACGCTCCAACGCAGCCCGAGCGCAGGATTGGCAGCGATGGCGTCAAAACGGGCCCGGATCTGCTCGCGCGTCCAGACTTCACCTGCCGGAACCTCATGCAGGGCCGTCACGAGGCCGGTCGCACCGGTCTGCCGGATGTGATCGAGGGGGATGATGTCATTGGGGCCCCACCACCGCCAGGTCTGTTCCATGGTCTCGCGCTTTCTCCGGCAGGCACGTTCAAAGGGATTTGGGCGGCGTACCGCCCGGGGGAGGAGGTGAATCCTCAAAGAACTCGGCGTGATCGACGGCGATCTTCTCCAGCGCGAGCGATGCGCTGTGGAGATGGGTTTCCATCAAGGCCACCGCTCCATCGGCATCATGTGCCAGTACGCACTTCACCAGCTGCTCATGCTGATGGAAGATCATTTCGAGCCAGTCCTGGCTTTCCAGCGATAGATAGCGCAGGCGATCGAGCTGGGTCTTCATCGAGAGAATGAAGTCCCAGACATGCGGATGCCCGGCGATCAGCATGAGCGCCCGATGCAGATCCTCGTCGGAATTGAAGAATCCGTAATGGTCGTGGCGGCTGATGATGCCGGCCTGCTCCTTCAACAGGCCGTTCAGCACACGCTCCTTCTCGTCCCCCGTCGCGAGCGCGGCGCTGCGGACTGCGCGGCATTCCACCGTCTGACGCACGAATTGCGCATCGCGGACGGCAGAGAGCTGAATCGGCGCGACGAAGCTGCCGACCTGGGGAACGATGGAAAGCAACCCCTCGACGGAGAGGCGGTGAAAGGCCTGGCGGATCGGTGTCCGGCTCAAGCCGTAATGCGCCGCCATCTTGATCTCCGAGAGCGCCTCCCCCGGCCGGAATTCGCCCTTGAGAATGCGGCCGCTCAAGTCGTCATAGACCTGGGAGACGCTCCAACGAGACTCTGCTTTGGGGACGACGACCATCAGAGATCAATGAGCGGCATTGCTGATAGTGCTCAGGAAGCGCCTGGCGCGCTCGCTGCGCGGAGCGGCAAGCATCTCGCGCGGATTGCCCTCCTCGACGATCTTGCCGCCATCCAGGAAGACCATGCGCGTTCCGACATCGGCGGCAAAGCGGATCTCATGCGTCACGACCAGCATGGTGCGGCCCTCCTCCGCGAGATCACGCATGACAGCGAGCACCTCGCCGACCGTTTCTGGGTCGAGCGCCGAGGTTGGTTCGTCGAACAGCAGGATATGCGGATTGGTGGCCAGCGCCCGGGCGATGGCGACGCGCTGCTGCTCGCCGCCGGACATCTGCGCCGGATAGGCGTTGATCCGGTGCGAGAGCCTGACCTTTTCGAACAGCCCGCGCGCCCGCTCCTCGACGGTCTTGCGGTTCTCGCCATGGACGACGACCGGTGCCAGCATGACGTTCTCCAGCGCCGTTAGATGCGGGTAGAGATTGAAGTGCTGGAAGATCATGCCGATGCGGCGGCGCACGTCGATGATGCTGCGCTGCTTGGCCTGCACCGGCGTGCCCTCGAAGCGGATGGCACCGCCCTCGATGGTCTCAAGGCCGTTGACGCAGCGCAGCAGCGTCGACTTGCCGGTGCCGGAGGGGCCGATGAAGCAGACGATCTCGCCTGACTGCACCGAGGTCGAGACGCCATCGAGGATCGTCCTGTCCCCGAAGCGCTTCACCACATTGTCGAATTGGAGAACGGTGTCGGTCATTGTCCTGCTCCGGCCGTCATGAGGCGGGTGTTGACGTGGAAGCGCCGTTCGAGCGCAGCCCCGCCGAGCGAGATGCCGTAGTTGATGAGGAAGTAGATGAGCGCGAGCAGCAGCAGCGGCACGAAGCTGCTGCCCATGGTCTCGCGGATCAGGAGCCCGGTCTTGGTCAGCTCGACATAGCCGATGATCGAGGCGAGCGAGGATTCCTTCAGCGTCGCGATATAGACGCCCACCGAAGGCGGCAGAATGACGCGCAGCGCCTGGGGCACGATGACGTGGCGCATCATCTGCCAGTAGGTCATGCCGGCAGCGCGCGCAGCCTCCCACTGGCCCTTGCCGACGCTTTCGAGGCCGGCGCGGATGACCTCCGACATCGTCGAGGTCGCATGCAGCGCGAGCGCGATGGTCGTCGCCGCGAAGGGCGAGAGATCGAGCCCGAAGATCAGCGGCACGCCGAAGAAGACGAAGAACAACACGATCAGAATCGGGAGCGAGCGGAAGAACTCGGTAAACAGCAGCGCCAGCAAGCGCAGCGGCAGGAAGGTGGACATGCGGGCGAGCGCCACCAGCGTTCCGCCGACCGCGCCGATCAGCAGCGCGAGCCAGGACAGCCAGATCGTGACCAGCGCCGCCTTCAGCAGCAGCGGCGTGTAGGCGAGCAGTTGCGCGCTCATCGATAGGCCTCCGGCTGGCGGAACAGCCAGCGCCCGATGGCGATGCGTCCGAGGTTCACGATCTGGCAGAGCACCAGATAGACCACGGCCGCGATGATGAAGGTCTCGAAGAAACGGAATGACGACGAGCCGACCGTCTGCATCCAGGACGCGACCTCTTCCACCGCCACGGCCGAGGCCAGCGACGAGGCGAGGATGACGGCGATGAACTGGTTGCCGAGCGGCGCGTAGATGGTGCGGAAGACCTGTGGCAGGATGATGTGACGATAGAGCTGAACCCGCGTGAAGCCTTGCGAGAAGGCCGCCTCGAACTGGCCCGATGGCACGGCGACGAGGCCGGCGCGGATGATCTCAGCCATGTAACCGGCGCTGTTCAGGGTCAGCCCGATCAGCGCGGCATTGAAGGACGACAGTCTCAAGCCGAGCTGCGGCAGGGCGAAATAGACGATGTAGAGAATGACCAGCAGCGGCGTGTTGCGCATCACCTCGACATAAAGTCCCGCGAAGAAGCGCAGGAGCCGGGAAGTCGAGCGCCGCATCAGCGCGATTCCGGAGCCGATGGCGACGCTCAGCACGATCGCCAGCAGCGACAGCAGCAAGGTTATCTCCGCGGCGGCCGCGAGGTCGCCGAGATAGGGGTAGATGCTGCGAAACGAAAAGTAATAGGGCTGCACCGATCAGGCCTTCCTGTGCGATAGCGTCGCGAGCGACGCCGGCACGCTCCACCTTGGGAAGCGGCGACGCCCGGCTGAAGCGCCAGGCGTCGCCTCGTTCACGGTATCAGTACTTCGCCTGGATCGGCGGCTGCTCGAAGCCGAACCACTTCTGGAACAGCTTCTTGTTGTCGCCCGAGGCATTGAACTGGTCGACGAAGAGGTTGAGCACGCGCAGCCACTCGGCGTCGCCGGCCGGCGCCCCGATGGCGATCTCGGCGCGGGCAAGGTCGCCCTCGGCCTCGCGCAGCTTGCCCGGATTCTCCTTGATCGCGTTGCCGTTGTAGAAATTGTCCTCGGCCATCGCGTCGGCCTGGCCGGTCAGCACCGCATTGAGCTCGTCGGCCTGGGTGTTGAAGCGGATGATCTGCGCCTTCGGCATGTTGAGCGGCACGGCGCGCTCGGCGGTGCCGCCGCGCGAGATCGCGACCTTGATGCCGGCCTCATTGGCCTCGGCAATGGTCTTGTGGGGGCTGTTCGCCGGCAGCAGCAGGCGCATCGTCGTGACGAGATAGGGGTTGGTGAAGGCGATCGAGGTCGAGCGCTCGACGTTGCGGGTGAAGTCCGCGATGGTGACGTCGGCCTTGCGGGTCTGCAGCGCGGTGACGCGGGCCGGGATATCGGAGATGATGAACTCCGGCTTGACCTTCAGCGCTTCGGCGAGCCGCTTGGCAATGTCGATATCGTAACCTTCCGCCTCGCCGGTCGGCAGCACGCGGCTATAGGGCGGCAGGCTGCCGAGCACCGCGATGCGCAGCGTGCCGCGCTGGACCACGCTCTGGAGGATGCCGGGCGCGTTCTGCGCCTGCGCCGGGGCCAGCATGCCGAGGCTGAGCGCACTCGCCGCCGCGAGAGCGCAGAGGGACGTCATAATTCCGCGTTTGGACAACATTGTTTCTCTCCCTTTTTTTGTGAACTGAGGCCCCGCTTGGCCGGGGGCTATTCGTCGAAGGCGAGTTGGACCTTGAGCAGGCGATCGGGATGCGTCTCGACGAAATCGAAGGCTGCGCGCGCATCGCGTGCAGCGAAGGTTTGTGTGATCATGGCCGCGGGATCGAGGCGGCCGCTTTCAAGCCAGCCTATGACCTCGGGAATGAGCCGGCGGTTCAGGCGTGAGCCGAACAGCGACAGCTCCTTACGAACGATCTCCTGCTGGCTGACATTGCAGGGCGCCGGCGAAAAGCCGAGCAACCCGATGCGCCCGGCGGGGCTGGCGACCCGGCAGGCTTCCTCAAGCAGGGCCGGAATGCCCGCGCCGTCGATCACCACCGAAGGGCCAAGCCCATCCATTTCGGCCTTCACCGTTTCGGGCACGGATCTGGAGGGAGAGTGGATCGTCAAATCCGCGCCAAAGCCCTTGGCGCGCTCCAGACGCGCCTCATCGATATCGACGACGATGCAGCGGGCGCCCTTCAGCTTGGCGACCTGCAAGACCGTGATGCCGACCGTTCCGGCGCCATAGACCAGCACGGTGTCCTGGGCATCGCAGCCCGTTGCCGCCAGCACATTGGCGGCGACCGCGAGGGGCTCGGCCAGCGCTGCGACGGCGAACGGGAGGTCGCGCGAGACCTTCACCGCGTTCTTGGCGGGAAGGATCGCTTCGCTGCTGAAGCCGCCATCGCGATGGACGCCGATCACCTCGAGATGTGCGCAAACATTGGGTCTGCCGCGACGGCACGGGTAGCAGTGACCGCAGGCGACGACAGGGTCGGCAACGACATGGTCGCCAACGGCAAGGGCCGAGACGCCTTCGCCGATCGCAACGATCTCGCCAGCGAATTCATGGCCGATGACCCGGGGATAGCGGGCAAAGGGATTGGAGCCGTGAAGGATATGCATGTCGGAGCCACAGATACCGGCTCGACGGACGCGCAGTTTCACCTCACCCGGCGCAGGATCCGCCTGAGAACCCGAAACCAGGCTAAGCGCGTGCGGCCGCGCAACGCTGACGGCAATAAGCTCCATATCCACCCTAGATCGTTTTGATAACGTCTTCTTGTATACAAGTGTACTAGCATTCCAGCCGGCGGCCTGCAAGCCTGCCGGTCGATGGAACGGTCACGCCGCGCCCCCTCGAATTCACCGAGCCAAAGTCGCTCGGCGCGCCGACTGCAGAGGGCAGACGGGTCGCTCAAGGGCGGGGCTGGTCAGCTTTTTTGGCACACGACGCGCTGCGGAAATGCTGAGAGATTCATGTAGGGCGCGGTCAGCCGATGCGACGCTAACGCTTTCCCCAGCCTTTTTGTCTACCAGTGCGTTCACCGCGTATCGCTGGAGAAAACCGTGGCCATTCGCGCAATCATTGGCGTCGTAGCTGCTCTTATTATTCTAGGCGCGGCAGAAGTATTTCGGGGTAGGCTCTCGCTTGAAAGGGCGCTGATCCTGACCGGATATATGATTTTCTTATGTGGATTCTTCGCGCTTTTAGCCTGGGTGATTGCACCGCCGCACAAGCAGGAGCGACCCAGCTTTTTCCGGAAGGCTTTGACTTCTATCGTCCTCACCCTCGTAGCCGGCTTAGTGGGTTACGCTACGGCTCAACTAGCTCCCCCTTGGCTTGGCGAAATTCTGAGGAAGAACCCATCCCCACCTCGCCTGTCGGCTCCCTTGGTTCCGGCACCCGACCTGACTCAGGTCCCGCCATATTCGAATGGGTCCGATTTGCAGGGACTGACACAGCACGATCCGAAGGCGGCGGAAAAGCCGTAAGTCCCCTTCCCGCGACGGCCGTTCGCTTTGCGTTGGAGCGCGCGGCATCCCGAGCCCGAGGCAGAACCTTGAAAAGGTCGACAAAGATCGCCTTTGCCGTAACCCTCATGGCGGCAGCATGGTGGGGCTATTGGGCTGGGTGGACGATGCTATACGGCAATGATTGGATAGACCGCTGTGCCGACGGGTCTCATCGCGACTACATCGTTGATGCCGATGCGCGGCGCAAATCTTGCGAATGACCGGGAGCAGAATGGAAAGATCGGCTTTGCTTGTCCGCCTCGGCGTCGTGCTCGCGCTGATGTTGCCGACGCCGTCTCCCGCGGAAGAAGGCTCCGTGGGAGATCTCAACAAAGCGATTGAGCGAATCAAGCAAGAGGCGGCCGTGGTCGTCCAAACGGTCATTCGGGACCATGTCCCGGATCAGGCCCGGTGCATTTTCACCACGGAATGGTCCAACAGGACCGTCGATGTAACTCTGGCCCGCCAATATCTGGGCTCGAACCTTCTGGCGGATGCCGTTTCTCCGCATACTGCAACAAGGCCGTCTGATTTCATCGATCCGACCGGCAAGATGCCGGATCACTTCTGCTCGAATGCCGAAGCCGACGCGTTATGGAAACAGCGTCTGACTGCGTTCCAGAGCAGCGACAAGGTTACCGCTGTTGAGAAGGACCAGCCGAGGATCAGCCATTTGCGGGTTGAGGTAGCTATGCCGGTATTCGACGCGAAGTTCGAAACGGCTGTCGTGGTCGTATCGTTCTTGCGACAGGCTGCTTCAAAACTCAGAATGTCCATGCCCGATGGGGCCGGTTATTCGCTCGTTTATCAGAAGCAATCCAGCGATTGGGTTCAAATCCATGAGACGCAGGATTACACCGTCAACTAAAGGTGGTCAGCGCAGCAAGAGACCCATCGACTGTCCGGGTTTCAAAGAAATTGGCCCATGCCGGGCAAGGTCGCCGAAATGGAGCGGACCTTCATCATGGCCCGGCAAGCCGTGCCGGAGTTCGCAGTTGAACGCCTCGATCCGATCGGTTGCACCCCGGCGCTCGATATTCTTTCGCCGGTGGGCGCATGCGCATACGACAGAGACGCCCCCCCCCCAAACATGCTCCCAAATCGTTCTGCAAACCTGCGAGTCACGGCCGGAGAAAGATATTACTTTTCGGGTGGATAGGGGTGGTGGCGGAGACGGAGGGATTCGAACCCTCGATACCCTTGTGGGGTATGCTCATTTAGCAAACGAGTGCCTTCAGCCTCTCGGCCACGTCTCCGTTACGCGCTCTATGCCCGATTGCCGCGCGCTTTGACAAGCCGTCCCGTGGAGATTTGCGCGGGTTTTGCTGTGAGCCGATGAATCGAGGGCAAACGGCCCCAGCAAACCGCCGCCCTGCCCGGCTCCGGAGAACCGGCGGTAACGCAGCAGAAACAATCCAGAACAACTTGTCCGGCACACTCGTAAGCGAATCGCGCGCGCGGCGCGCGAACTCCGGAGCCGGTCATGAGCAGCATATCAGGCGTCAGCGCCGCGTCGGCCATCAGCACGGCGTCGCTCGGCAGCGACAACAGCTCCGCCCTCGCCCAGGCCGACGCGGCAGCCGCCCAGGCCTCGGCCGCGCTCGCCACGGCATCGGCGAAGCTCGCTGCCGACGAGAAGGACAAGGCGGACGACCAGACGCTGCAGCAGGACCGCGCCGCCGTGCAGCAGGCCGAGCAGGCCTTGCGGGCAGCCGAGCAGCGCGCAGCCCAGCTCAAGCAGGCGACTGAGGCGAATAAGAGCGCCGAGCAGGCGAAGCCGGCCGAGGAGGTGCAAGGCCAGCAGGAGAGAAGCACCGTGCCCGGCCTCGGCGGGGCGGTGGACGTCTCGGTCTGAGTCAGGCGGTCTGAGTCAGGCTTGCGGCGTCGACGCAAATCCGCGGCCGTCCTGTACAGCGGCCACGGCAGCCACTAGCCTTTGCATGGACACGCCCGACCGCCGCGCCCTGCTGGCGAGCGGGCGCGATGTCGCCGCGACGATCCACGCACAGCGCCAAGGCCTCCCATGAGCCAAGTTCGATGAGCCAAGACAGACCCCGCCGTCCGGTCAATCTCCGGGACAAGGCCGAAGCCTTGTTCAAGCCGGCAGCGCCAAAAATCCCCGCCCCGGCCGTGAAGCGGCCCGCCATTCCCGGAGCCCGGGAAATGGTCTCGCTGCGGATCGACAGCGAGGTGCTGGAGCATTTCCAGAGCGGCGGCCCCGGCTGGCAGGACCGGATCAACGACGCGCTGCGGCAGGCCGCGGGCCTCAGCAGCGACGATGAGGGCCTGACGCCCGACGAGTTGAATTCCTCGAATGACGGCTGATTGGCGCGGTTGAGGCGCTTTTTCGTCAAGCTGCCCACGTCATTACGAGCGCGAGCCGAAGCAATCCGGGGGCCGTCGAGCGCGCCTTCCTGGATTGCGTCGTCGCTTGCGCTCCTCGCAATGACGATTTGGGCTGTGCGGAAAACGAGCTGACGCAACGCCCGGCGGCAGCGCCTCACTTGCCGGTCACGCAGGTCCCAAGGCTCGCAACGGTGCCGGCTGGGCAGGTCTTCTTGCCGAGCGTCGGCGCGGCGCGCTGGGCGCTGGCCTGGAAGGATTCGCAGCAGGCGCCGCGCACATAATAGCCGCTGGGGCAGGCGCCGCTTCGCTCGATGCGGTCCTTGCCGTCCAGCGTCGGCCGGCAAGCTCCGGCCGCAAGAACCTCGCCGGCGAGACCGGTGAGGGCGACTGCGATGAGGGCGGCGATTCGGATCATACGAGCGAACATCGCGCATCTCGCCCGGCCTGTCACCGGCCGAACGTACCTGTCCCCGGCCTGGGAGAGCCGACCGGCCTTCGCGTCAGTCGCACTCGCGGACGCGGTTATAGCCGACGAAGTCGCCCCAGCTGTTATAGACCGGGCGCCGCGTGACATAGCAGTCGGACTCGTAATAGCGCGGCCCGGCATAGACGGGCGCGGGTCCGTAATAGGGCGGCGGTGGAGCATAGCGCCCGGCTCCGGCAAGCGCGCCGCCGACGAGAGCGCCCGCCGCCATGCCGCCGAACAAGGCGCCATTGAAGCCGTCACGGGCCTGCGCGGCCGTCGACAGCGGCAGCGAGGCTGCGGAAATACCGACCACCAGAAGACCAGCGATACCGATTCGAGTTAGCGCGCCCATGGCACCCTCCATCACGTGTAGGGCAGGTTTAACAATCCAAAAATGAATAAAAACTGAATGACAAGCTATCGCAGCGTCATAACCATGCCGAAATTCGGCCACAACTGTTAATGCGCGTGAATATCTCTCGGCGTTGGCGGCATAAGCTCCAGATCTCTTGAAGTCTATTTCGACAAATTCAAAATATCCTCTTCGCCGCCGCATCATCAGAAATTTCTAGGCCCCCCCTCAGCCCTCATCCTGAGGAGCGCTCCGCAGGAGCTTAGTCTCGAAGGATGCTCCAGGAGGCTCCCGAACCATCTGGAGCATCCTTCGAGACGCCGCTTACGCGGCTCCTCAGAGGCTGGCCGATCATGTGAGCAAGGGTTTCAGTCGGTTGGAATTTTCTCTTGAAACGCGCCGTCATCCCGGGCGACGGCAAGGAGACCCGGGATGACGGCGCGTTTTTCCGTGATGTTCAAGCTTTTGAAAACAACGGCATCGTTATCGGCCAGACTCCTGGGGACGAGAGCCGTGGTGGGATGGGGCTGCGCCGACCTCAGCGCCCTGCCGGCCAGCCGACAAGCATCGTCGGTATCCAGCGCGCCTTGCGTCGCGCGATGCGGCCCTCGGCTGCCTCAGTGCTGAAATCCCTGGGCTCGGCCGGCCGGGTGAAGGCGGCGCGCTCGTCGAGCAGGTCGATATTGAGCGTGGTCCAGGCCTCAGCCCCATCCGTCATCAGCATCGCGACATAGACCCCGCAACGCCTGCAGATCACCACCTCGGAGGTGCTCAGGCCGAAGGCGTAAAGCTGCAACTGCTCCGGCTCGCGCGCCGTCAGCATGGCGCTTGATTTCGGGTCGGAGAAGGTACGGGCATTGTGCTTGCGGCAAAACGAGCACTGGCAGGCACCGATGACCTGCTCCTCAGGAGCGCGCGGCGTCCTCAGCTCCACCGCGATCGCCCCGCAATGGCAGGCACCTATGTGAAGGCGTTCCATGCTTCGTCCTCGCGGATTTGCGCAGATATGTGCGAGGCTGCACCTGGGCGACGGCTTCGGTCAACGGGATTGCCGGGCAGTGCTTATCCCTGACGCCACCCCGTCATTCGCGCAATTGGGAGGGGCGAGAGCGGTTTTGGCGAGACGAGAGCGTCCGCCGGCGACATGCGCTTAGCCATCGTCGCGCCGGCAGGAGGGAACGGCACGGTCGATGCCCCTGCGTCAGGAACATGCCTGAGTGCCTGAGGCTGATGTCCACGCCATTGCCGGCACCGACCTGGTCGGCTCAGATGGCTGGGCAAAGGAGGGTTTCGGCTATGCAGATGCTGACAGGCCAACAAAATGGCATCACGAAGATGCTTTGGAACCTCACGTCAAACGTTGGGGCTAAAAGTCCTAACCGCCCTGACGACGTGCAGTTGGTTCAGTTTGGCTTTTATTGCATGGGATTGCCGACGGCAAAGCTTTCAGATCCGAGTTTTAGGTTGATTTACGCGGCGGTTGTCCCCGGCGCGCCATTCTCGACCGACGAGTATGACAAGCTGATGCTGGCTATCCGAGGGTTGCAGCGCAGCCGTGGTGGGGTGCAAGACGGCCACATCAGCGCTCTCAAGCAGGGGCAGTACACCTATCGAGACGCGTCGGGAAAGCACGGCTATCTGATGGAGACGCTTACAAATAATATGTTCGACGGCTTGGAAGCCTCGTCCCGTGGCATGTGGCCAAGGCTCGACAAACATCCCAAATGCCCGCCACTGGTCGCCGCGCACATCAAGGCTGCGCTTACGCTATAGGGTCAACAGCGCCCGTATGACCCGCTATACAGTGCCAGGATCGAAGGGCTCGCCAGCACTTCCAATCTCCGCCGCCACCTTCGCGTGAGCCGTCCGCGCTTCCGCAGGGTCCTTCGTGCGAAGCGTGCAGGCCTGCTCGCGCTGCCCAACGGCTCCCAGCGCGTCCTTCGGGACAGCCTTGCGAAACCAATCGACGCCAGCCTTGGAGTGCTTGTGCGGACTAAGTCAGCTCTGGCGGGGGCACCCGTCCGCGAAAACGCGACCGCTCCGATATCGTGGCGGACGAGCCCTCTTTGCACCGCGGGCCAGGCGCTCGCCTGCCTGAGCGCACCCATCCGCCCTGATCGTCCGACGCGCTTATGCGGGCAACACGGTTACAGGCGTGCCCAGCGACACGCGCGCATACAGATGAATGATGTCCTGGTTTATCATCCGAATGCAGCCGGACGACACGTTGGTGCCCACCGTATAAGGCTCGAGGGTTCCGTGAATGCGGTAACCGAGATCGCCGGTTCCATCGAACAGATACATGGCGCGCGCGCCTAGCGGGCTTTTCGGGCCGCCGAGCACGCCGAGACCTCGGGGCGTCCTTTCGAGCTTGGCTTTGATCTCGGGGTCGCGTTCGACCATTTCATGAGGCGGCACCCAGTCTGGCCAGTCGCGCTTCATATTGATCTTCGCCGCGCCAGACCAACCAAACCCCTCGCGGCCGACACCGACCCCGTAGCGGGTCGCGATCCCCGGCGATTCAACGAAATAGAGATGGTAGGATGCAGGGTCGATAACGATCGATCCTGGGGCCTGATCCCGGCGGAACTCGACGGTCTGGCGAAGATATTCCGGATCGATATCGCCGGAATTGACCGCAGGAACCGCAAACCGCTCGCCTGGATAGGCGGTGTAAACCTCGGCATAGTTCGGGCGCGCCAGCGTCCGGGTCTGAGGGCGCGGCTTGCCCACTGACATGTCGGGAAGGGCAACGATGCTGCCGGTCCCACAGCCTGCCAGGCCGGTCGCGCCAACGGACATGGTGAACAGGTTAAACGATCGGCGGCTCAGCATTGGATGTCTCTCAGCAAAGGCTGAGGAGAGAGATGGGCTTATATGGTTACCACCGCGTGAAGGCGGGCGGGGATAGCGGGCTAGCCGGGAGGACTTGCGGTCATCTACGGTATGAGTGCCAGGAATAACTCCACTGGGGCTGCAATCTTGCTAGAAGCAATCGTTGGGCAAACGCTCCGTTTCCTTTGGTCCGTCATCTCGGAAATCGTCTGCTTCCACACGGGCAAGGCTCTTGTGGAGTGCCTTACGTTTGGCAGACTAGCTGTCGCCGATTACCGTGAGAACAAGAAACCATTCGCAGCTTACTGGCGGGAAGGACGGCAGCCCGTTCTCAACAGCAGTATCGCGGGTTTGGTTGGCGGAGCCTTCTGGATCGCTCTTTTCATCAGCGCCATTCATCTTCTTCGGTGATGGCGCTCCGCTCCAAGGAGCTCTACCCGGCCCTTTCCAAGGCAGAACAGCTTTCAATCGGCGAAAATACGCCTTTATCGAGCACAGAGCCTTCTGGTGCCGAAGAAAAACGGCTGCGCTTTCAGCCCGACTCTTTCGGGGAACTACTAGGCAGAGAAATGGCCGCTGCGAAGGTGGGCAAGCGCCCACTCTTTGCCTCGGCAGGCATCGAGGACGTACAGGATGTCTGACACGAAGCGGATCAGCTCATTAAGGTCTTCTCCGTCAACGGTCTGTTTGACGCCGTGCGCTACTTGATTTCGCTGAGTCACCCACTTCGTGAGATATTCGCGTGCAGGCTTCGCTAGCGGCACGTGTTCTGTCTTGATGCCTGCCCTCGAGTGCAGCTCTGGTATCACCTCGCTTAATAGCGTGTTCACCGGCGGAGACGGCAACTTCGCGAGCAAGGTCTCACTGCCCTTTAGCAAGTAGGCGACATGCGCTTTTAAGCCTGTTTCCAGCGCCGAAAAGGCGATCAACAGTGCACTGCGCGGCGCGTTGGAGGCCAAATGGCCAGCCTCGCGTATAAGCTCGTGCGCGAAAGGCTCCAAAGCGTTGGCAGCAATCAGATCAGCAGTCGCAGCCAGCGCGTCAGGCCGCATGTCGAAGCCTTGAGACTGGCGGGCAAAGACCTGATACTCGGTAGGGACATTGTTCCATGTCCCGCCGTCGTCTGACCAGTAGAACCCCACCATTCCAAATGGTCGGTGAGTCCCCGACGCTGCTTGTCGCCAGCGCATTACCCGGATGTAATTGGTCAGCAAATCCGACGCCTCTTTCTTAAATTCCCGCAGCCATGGCTTGGCACCTTTTGGAAGAAGGCCGAAAGGAACGATCCAGTTGGGCTTTATGTTGCCCTTTTCATCCACGATTAAATCACCTCTCACATAGTGAGGGAGATCGTCCTGTAGGGGATCATCCAGCAGTAGACTCCCTTTCTTCAAGCCTCTCAGCGTCTCCGATACGCGCTGAGGAGGCTGGCGAAGGGAAATAAGATCGGCGCATAAGTCACTTTTGGAGTGATCGCCCTGCTCTATTTTCCGACTCCAGAAAGTGATCATATTCCCGCTATCAAGGCGACATATTGCGGGGAGTTCGTCCTGGCGCCGAACGTGCATTCCGTGGATTGAATAAGTTAGTTTGAAGTGCACTGGACACCTGTGAAGTGTGAGTCGACAAATGCGTACCCTCAATACGCGCTCCGACCTAATATAGCTGGCACGACCCCGCATAATTGGAAGCCAAAATCTGAAAGCCCTCTTCTCTCCGGCCGCTTCCCGATTTCCTCCCGTGGCCCCTCGCGTTTTCTGTAGGCCACCATCACGGGAGCCTGCCGGACGCCTGAAGAGAGGTCAGACGGTTTACTGGGCAGCAATGAGCCTTCTCAGCTCCCCGATGCAGCTATCAAGCTCTGCTCTTAGTTTCTCAGCTGCCTGAAGGTCGAAGTTGATGAAATTGTTCGGCCGCCCCTCTTCTCCGGCATAGGCATCCGCTAACATTTTCGCGCCGACATATAGGCGACCGTCTAGCCCCCGTTTGACGCGCCATTGCAGATGGCCCTCAGCGGTCTGTCCCCGCACCCCCTGCGCCTCGACTAAAACATCGCCCATAGCGGCGTTTAACGATGGCGACTTGGAAACAGCTCTCTTCATCCAATCGAACACGGCGTTTCCCCAACAGCCAAAGCAGACCACAACCTACTGTACCCGGTAGGACTCCTGAAGGCCCCTTGCCGCTACAGGTCGGGAGCTTGCAGGGTGTTGCGGAGAGGGTCGGTACTGGCCTAGCCTGGAGAGCTATCGGCTATTCCTGGCCTTTCCCACGTTTCGCCGGTGTAGTGATGCGGCGCTCGGGACGCTCATCTTCAAAGAGCGGCCTCGGCCTTGCCTCAGGGGATTTGCCCACACGTGGCGGAGGCCAGAAGAGCCACACGAAGTAAGCCAGCATCGCGCCGGCCTCAATCGCGACAATGGTCCAGAAGAGGCGTGGATACGGCCTCATGAGGTTGGCGCTCGTGATGCCCGCCCAAACCGCAAGGAAGCTCACAATCCACGGATGGGCCTTCAGCAGTGCTCGCATGCAGTCCGCCCCCACGACCTACAGACACTTCACCATCCGGAAGCAGCCGGCAAGTTGTCCAGTCACATCCGGGAAGACCCTGTGGAGTTACGATGGTCCGACAGGGCAGGACGTGAGTCTGTCTGAGATCGCGAGGCGGCTCGGGATTGGTAAGGCGAGCGTGCACCGCATCCTGAAGGCTCGGAAGGAAATGCAAGCCGCAAGCTGATGCAACCTATTGCACTGCTGAAACGGACGGGGCTCAGTGGTCGCGGGGGAAGATGTCCATGTCAGCGATCACTCTGCTTCTTCCTTTCGGGGGCGCTCTTGTCGGCGCGTTGGGCTTCTACACGGACGTGGCTTGGGTGTTTTGGATCGGAGTTGCGCTTTGTGGACTCAATGAGTTTCTGAACGCAGCATCGGGCGTCTATCGCTTTCCGTTCATCGCGTTGAGCTGCGTCGTTGTCGGCATCTTAGCTACTTCACCATGGTTTGTTGGGGCCGGCCTGGGGCTGTTAGCGGCAGGAGCGTTAGACGGCGCGAGCGAACTGTTCGGCAGGTCGCACTAGGGGGCACCTGCCAGGCTCCGCGAAAGCCACTGCAAGTTCTTGATTGAACGGCGTTGCTTGCTGATCAACCCTCAGAGGGGGAAATGGTGCCCAGAGCTGGAATCGAACCAGCGACACTGCGATTTTCAGTCGCATGCTCTACCAACTGAGCTATCTGGGCGCCGGGGATGGGCAAGCGCCCGTCCCTGTTGGTGGAGGCGGTATAATGGCCGGGCTCGCGGCTGTCCAGTCGCTTGCGCAAGCTTTCCATCGCTATCGCGACAAGGCGCTTTCCGGCCTCCTTCCGTGGCGGCTTTTCCGCCAAACCCGCTCAATCCTCGTCGTCGTGCGCCGGCTTGTCGGCCTCGGCCTCGTCGACGGGCGCGCCTGGAATCACATAGCTGCCCTTGAGCCAGCGGCCGAGGTCGATATCGGCGCAGCGGGGCGAGCAGAAGGGCTTGTATTGGGCGACCCGCGGCTTGCCGCAGATCGGGCAGGGTTTGGCGGGCGGCGCGGCGTTTTCATTGTCAGCCATATTTGAGCGTGATTCCTCCATCGACGACGAGTTCGAGGCCGGTGACATAGCGCGCTTCGTCGCTGGCGAGAAACAGCGCCGCGTAAGCCACGTCCCAGGCCTCGCCCATATGGCCCATCGGCACCTGCGCGTCGCGCGCCGCCCACATCGCATCGATGTCGCCATCGCCATAGACCTGGGCGAGGCCGGCGGAATGCTCGACCATCGGCGTCTTCATCAAACCGGGCAGAATCGCGTTGACGCGGATCTTCTGGGGCGCGAATTGCGCAGCCGTGGTGCGGGTGAGCTGGTTCAGCGCGGCTTTGGTGGCGGAATAGCTGGCATAGGGCACGCCGGTATGGCGGATCGAGGCTATCGACGAGATGTTGATGATCGAGCCGCCCTCGCCGCCCTCCTCGAACTGGCGCTGCATCACCGGGATGACATGCTTCATCGCCAGGAAGGCGCCGGTGAGGTTGACCTTGAAGACGCGGTCCCAAACCTCCTCGGGCAGATCGACGACGCTGCCGACCTCGGCGATGCCGACATTGTTGTCGAGAATGTCGATGCGGCCATAGCGGCCGAGCGCGCGCGCAACGAGATCGGCCACCGCATCGGCCTTGGTCACGTCGGTCTGCACGGCAAAAGCCTGGCCGCCCTCGTTTTGGATGATGGCGGCGGTTTCCTCGGCCGCGTCGCGGTTGATGTCGGCGCAGATCACTTTCGCGCCCTCGCGGGCGAAGATCGTCGCGGTTGCCTTGCCATTGCCCCAGCCCGGCCCGATCGAACCCGCGCCGGCCACGATCGCGACCTTGCCCCTGAGACGTCCCGTCATGTGTGTTCCTCCTGGAGGCGCGCCTTGTGAGGCCGGCGCGCTTACGGGAGGCAGGATCGGGGGTTATCGCGCAGGGTGCAAGGTGCGGGTCAGGGCTGAGTTGCGCGATGCGTGGCAAGGAGACCTTGGCGACCGCTTCAGACGCCCCTGAGCCGCCATCCTCAATCGGCCGCTCGGCGCAGTATCCGGCAATTCCATCCTATGAATGCCTGGCTCTCCCGCACAGCATCGCTTGACGTTCAGGCGTTTCTTGGCGTTCAGGAGTTCGGTGGGCGGGGAGCCGGATATATGCAGCACGCCGCTGTGGCAGGTTACGAGATTTCCACCGACGCCGAGCGGCTGGACATCGATGTCATTCACAGATTCCTTGCGGAAGAGAGCTACTGGGCGCGTGGCGTGCCCCGATCAACCGTTGAAAAGGCCGTCGAGAACTCGATCTGCTTCGGGGTCTATACGGACACGGCCCAGATCGGGCTTGCGCGGGTGGTGACGGACAAGGCGACCTTCGCGCTGCTTGCCGACGTGTTCATTCTCAAGGAGCATCGCGGCAAGGGGCTTTCCAAATGGCTGATGCAGTGCGTCATCGAGCACGATCATCTGCAAGGCTTGCGACGCCTCCTGCTTCTCACCTCAGACGCTCATAGCTTGTATGGTCAGTTTGGATTTGGACCGCTTGGAGCCCCCGCGCGCTTCATGGAAGTCCTCCGGGCGGATATCTATCAGTCGCAATGAAGGGGCGAACCACCGACCTTGCCGCGCCCGAGCACCTCTACACCTTGCTGCGTCGCGAACCGGGGGAGCGACGGAGCGCGCCAAGTCCGGAATGCGCCCAATCATATAGACAGGTAAGCTGTAAAATTTAACTTTACAGTTTACCTGTCTATGTGGCATTCAGCTGCCATGGATATTCCCTCAGACGAGTCCAGCCTCGCACACGCCTTCGCCTTGGCGGCCGAACTCCGAGGCTTGGTGGGCAGGCTGAAACGCCGGCTGCGCGAGCAGGCGGGCGGCGGAGATTTGACGCCGTCCCAGGTGTCGGTGCTCCTTCGCCTCGAACAGGAGGGGCGGGCCACCACGTCCAGCCTCGCGCGCGCCGAGGGCATGCGTCCGCAGTCCATGGCCGCGGTCATAGCCGCGCTCGAATCCGCAAATCTGGTCAGCGGCGCGCCGGATCCGGCCGACGGGCGACAGACCCTTCTGTCGCTCACGGAGGCCTGCCGCCAACGGATTCAGGAGGGACGCGCGGCGCGGCAGGATTGGCTGTCGCGAAGACTCCAGGCGCGGCTTTCCAGCGACGAAATGGAACTCCTCGCCACAGCAGTTGGACTGCTCAAACGGATCGCCGACGACTGAGGCCCCGGGCCCCGCCGACATCACGTCTCTCAGGAGAACATCCCATGGCGCTGACGACCCTCGACCCCAATACCGCCCTGCTCGTCGTCGATTTGCAGAAGGGCATTGCCGGCTCCCCCCTTGTCCATCCCATCGGCGAGGTCGTGAATCGGGCCCGGGCGCTGATCGGCGCCTTCCGCGAACTCGGCCTGCCGGTCGTGCTGATCAACGTCGCCGGCGGAGCGCCGGGCCGCACGGAGCAACCGCCGCGTCACAGCGGCGCGCTCACCGAGGGCTTCACCGACTTCATCCCCGAGCTCGACCAACAGCCGGACGACATCGTCGTAACCAAACGAAGCTGGGGGGCCTTCGCCAGCACGGACCTCGAAAAGCGGCTTGGGGCGGCGGGCGTCACCCAGGTGGTCGTCCTCGGCGTCGCCACCGGGACGGGCGTGGAGGCGACTGCGCGCCAAGCCTACGAGAAGGGGTTCAACGTCACCCTTGCTATCGACGCCATGACGGACACGCGTCCCGAGGCTCACGATTACAGCATCAAGAACGTCTTCCCACGGCTGGGGGAGACGGGAACCAGCCAGGAGATCATCGACCTCCTGCAAACAAGGAGCGCGTGACATGGTGTGGCTTCATCTGGCGTCCTATTTCTTCGGCGGAGCGTTCCTGGCCAATACCGTTCCGCACCTCGTCAGCGGCATGATGGGCAGGCCGTTCCAGAGCCCGTTCGCCAACCCGCCCGGGCAAGGTCTTTCCTCCTCGACCGTCAACGTGCTCTGGGGGTTCTTCAATCTCGTCATCGGTTATCTTCTCGTTTGCGGTGTCGGCGAGTTCGAGCTGCGTGACGTCTCGAACGTCGCGGCGCTGGGACTCGGCATGTTCCTGCTGGCCCTCTTAACGGCGCGGCTGTTCGGTCGCTTCAACGGCGGGAACACGCCCGAGCACTCATGAGCATCCCGAGCGCGAGCGTCTTCCGGTCTCTCAGGAACTCCAACTACCGTCTCTGGGCCGCGGGCGCGCTCGTCTCGAATGTCGGGACATGGATGCAGCGCATGGCCCAGGACTGGCTCGTGCTCACCCAGCTCACGCAGCACAGCGCCTCGGCCGTGGGCGTCGTGATGGCGCTCCAGTTCGGGCCGCAACTTCTCCTCCTGCCATGGACAGGGTTCGCCGCCGACCATTTCAACCAGCGCAAGCTGCTGATCGCGACCCAGGCGGCGATGGGCGCCCTGGCCCTGATCCTGGGAGGCCTGACGGTCGCCGGCGTCATCCAGCTCTGGCAGGTCTATGCCCTCGCCTTTCTTCAGGGCTGCGCCGCCGCGTTCGACGCGCCTGTGCGCCAAACCTTCGTCGCCGAGCTGGTCGGCGACGAGGACCTGCCGAACGCCGTCGCTCTCAACTCGACCTCTTTCAACGCCGCGCGGATGGTCGGGCCGGCAATCGCCGGCCTGACCATCGCCGCTGTCGGCACGGGCTGGGCTTTCCTGATCAACGGGGCCTCGTTCGTCGCGGTGCTGATCTCCCTCCTCCGGCTGCGGGTCTCCGAGCTGCGTCCCAACGCGCGGGCAGTGCGCGCCAAGGGGAGCCTCCTGGAAGGCTTCCGCTATGTCTGGGGCCGCCCGGACCTCAAGACGATTTTGGGCATGCTGTTCCTGATCGGGACGTTCGGCCTGAACTTCCCGATCTTCATCTCAACCATGGCGGTCGGGGTCTTTCACGCGGATGCGCGCGCGTTCGGTCTGCTGTCGTCGATCATGGCGATAGGCACGATGTCTGGCGCCTTGATCGCTGCCGGCCGCGACAAGATCGGGTTCGGCTCGCTCTTGCCCGCCGCGAGTGTCTTCGGGCTCGGCTGCACATTGGGCGCCTTTGCGCCAAGCTATTGGCTCTTCGCCGGCGCGCTCGTCGTCATCGGCGTGGCCACCTTGACCTTCACCAACGCCACCAACAGCCTGATGCAACTCTCGACCGCGCCGTCCATGCGCGGACGCGTGATGGCGCTTCGCATCGGCATAGCGCTCGGAGGCACGCCGATCGGCGCGCCAATCGTCGGATGGGTCGCCGATCATTTCGGCCCCCGCTGGGCGCTCGGCGTCGGGGCCGCGTCCGGTTTCGCTGCCGCCCTAGTGGCCGCCGGCTTCCTCGTCCGGCAATCCAATCGCGCCGTCATCCCGGGCGACCCACCGAGTCCGGCTTTCAGCCGGCCCGATGGCACGCTCCGGGAGACTCGGGATCAATCGTAGAGCGTCATTCTCGGACTTGTGCGCCCCGAGAACCTCATGACCAGAGCGCTCTGGTTCAAGAGATGGTCGGGTCAAGCCCGACCATGACGCGCCTGGGACACGCGCTTCCGCTTCACTCCGCCGGGGATGACGGCGCGCTCCCGGCGAAAGCCGCCCCGCCGCCCCCTACCCCACATTCATCCAGCCGAAGCGGATCGGAAAACCCTCGCCGCCGAGCAGGTTGACCGTCTCGTAGAGCGGCAGGCCGACAACGCCGGTATAGGAGCCCACAAGCTTGATGACGAAGGAGCCGGCGATGCCCTGGATGGCATAGCCGCCGGCCTTGCCGCGCCATTCGCCCGAGGCGAGATACATCTCCAGATCCTCGTTGGAGAGCCGCTTGAAGCGCAGCCGCGTCTCGACGATGCGGTCGCGGATCGTGCCGTTGGGCGCAACCACCGCGACCCCGGTATAGACCCGGTGCGCGCGGCCAGACAGCAGGCGCAGGCAGGCGGCCGCCTCGTCGACGATCTCGGCCTTGGGCAGGATGCGCCGGCCGACCGCGACCACGGTATCGGCGGCGACGATGTAGCAGCCTTCGAGATCGGCCCTGCTCTTGGCGCCCTCGCGCGCCGCTTCGGCCTTTTGCCGAGCGAGCCGGCGCGAGAGATCGCGCGGGCGCTCGCCCTTGAGCGGGGTCTCGTCGAGATCGGCCGGCAGCAGCGCGTCGGGCTTGAGACCGGCCTGCTCCAGCAGCGCGAGCCGGCGCGGCGAGGCCGAGGCCAGAACCAGCATGGGGCGCCAGCCGGGATGTTTGGGAGAGGCGAAGAAGCTCACAAGGCGGCTCGATGAATTGGGGGCGCGCAACGGGCGGCGCGCTTGCCGCTAAGGCTCTAGAGCATTTTCCGCGGCGGATAAATCCATCGCCGGCGCAATGCATCCAGCGCAAGCAGCCGGGCGCGTTTCACTCCGGCCATACACCATGCGCATATTATAGGCGGCAATACGGGCCATGCCGCATTGCACAATGGCGCATAACGCACCACACTACGCGACCAAGCGGGCTGTGCGTCCCGCGTTCCGGAGTCACTCCCTTATGGCCATATCGAGCAAGCATCCGTCCGCCGTGACAAAAGCGGGGGTGGAAGCGCAGGCGCTCGCCACGAAGGTGCTGACGATGCAGGCCGATGCCGGGCTGACCATCGCGATGCGGATGCCGATCCTGCTGAAGGGCGCCTTCGGCGACAGCCATGGCCAGCGCGAGGCGGCCAAGGCCGTCAGCGAGAAGGTCTCGGCCGTGATGGAGAGCGGGCTTGCCGCATCTCAAGCCGCCGCGATGTTCTGGTGGGGTTTTGCGCTCAACCCGCTCGCTCAGGTCGATTTCGCCGAGGCCGCTGCCAAGGTCGCCAACAGCTCGCTGGAGCCCTTCGCCAAGCGCACCCGCGCCAATGCGAGCAGGCTCACGGGCCGCGCCCGCAAGCGCTGAGAGCTGTCATCCCGTGCGCGCTGCGGCACGAAGTGCTGCGGCGCAGACACGGGACCGCGCGACGTGAAGGCGCCTCTTCTTGAGCGCGCTGCGCTCTTCTTGAGCGCGCCGCAATAAGTGCTTTTCCTGATGACGGTCCCGCATCTGCGCAGCAGCACTTCGTGCCGCAGCGCGTGCGGGATGACACTTCAGACGCCGTCGCCCGGCGCTTCAACCCCGACAGTCGGCCCAGCGGGCACGGCCGCATGCTGGCGCTCGAGCTTGCGATAGCGCGCCACGCTGAGCGGGAGCAGCGCCAGATAGGCGACCACGATCAGCGCCAGCATCTCGAAGGGATAGGCGAAGAGCAGTCCCGCCACGACGACGACCGCCACGAAGATCGGCAGCACCTTGTCGCGCGGCACGCGCGTGCCCAGCGTCTTGCCGGCATAGCAGGGGATGCGCGAGATCGTCAGGAAGGCGATGAACAGGATGTAGAGACCGACGAATGGCGCGCCATATTCCGCCACCGGCAGGCCGATGAACTGCAGATAGAGCGGCAGCATGGCGGTGATCGCCCCCGCAGGCGCGGGCATGCCGACGAAGAAGTTCTTCTGCCAGTCGGGCCGGTTGGGATCGTCGATCATCACGTTGAAGCGCGCCAGCCTCAGCGCCATGGCGCAGGCCAGCGTCAGCACGATGATCCAGCCGAAGGATTTCAGATCGTGCAGCACGAAAATCCACAGCACATAGCCGGTGGCGACGCCGAAATTGACGAAATCGGAGAGCGAATCGAGCTCCGCGCCGAAGCGCGAAGTGCCCTTCAGCATGCGCGCCAGGCGGCCGTCGACGCCGTCGAGCGCGGCCGCGATCAGGATGCAGACGGTTGCAATCTCGAGCTTGCCCTCGACGACCATGCGCATCGCGGTGAGGCCCAGGCACAGGGCCAGCAGCGTCACGACATTGGGCGCGATCAACCGGAACGGGATCGGCTTGAAACGGGCGCGCTTGGATTCGACGCGCTCGGGCTCGAAGGGGGGAAACAGGTCGCTCATGCGAGCGGGAATACGCGGTTTTGAAGGCGGAGGCTAGAACCGCCTGTCATCCCGCACGCGCTGCGGCGCGAAGTGCCGCTGCGCAGATGCGGGACCGTGATCAGGAAGGGGCGCATCATCCCGGCTCCGGGCGAGAGGCTGCTTTCTCGTCTTGCGGTCCCGTGTCTGCACCGCGGCATTCCATGCCGCAATGCGCACGGGATGACGCCCCTGCCCTCAAATCCCCCGGAAAGCCCGCTTCACCGCCTCGTTGCCGCTCATATCGGCCAGCACCGTCTCGCCGGCGATCGCGGTCTGGCCTTCGCCGACCAGCGGGATCACGCTTGTCGGCAGATAGACGTCGACCCGCGAGCCGAAGCGGATCAGGCCGAAGCGCTCGCCGGTCGCGATCGAATCGCCCTCCTTGACGAAAGGCACGATGCGGCGCGCGATCAGCCCGGCGATCTGGACGACGCCGACGATGCCGGCCGGCGTCTCGATGGCGAGCGCATTGCGCTCATTGTCGTCGCTGGCCTTGTCGAGCTCGGCATTGAGGAAGAGGCCCGGCGTATAAGCCATCTTGACGATGCGGCCAGGCACCGGGGCGCGGTTCACATGGCAGTCGAAGACGTTCATGAAGATCGAGACGCGCGTCATCGGCTCGGCCGGCAGGTTCAGCTCCGGCGGCGGCAGGGCCGAGGCGATCTGGCTGACGCGGCCATCGGCCGGCGAGATCACCAGTCCTTCGCGCTGCGGCGTGATCCGGATCGGATCGCGGAAGAAATAGCAGATCCAGATCGTGATGATCGCGCCGATCCAGCCGAAGGGCGACCAGAGATTGGCGAGCACGATCGTCGCCACCAAGCCGATGGCGATGAAGACATAGCCCTCCTTGTGGATGGGCACGATCACCTTGCGGACGGAATCGACGAGCGACATGGATCAGGTTCCGTTGGCTTTAGTTGGCGCCGGCAGGCGCGGATGTGGCGGCTTTCTGCGGCGGAAGTCAGGCGCAGAGCGTGGCGCTGGTTTAGAGCATTGCGCGAAAAAAGGGTACCGGTTTTTTCGCAAGAGCAATGCTCCCCAGTTTTAGAACCGATCACGTTCCTTCGCATTCACACGGAAGCGTCCGAATGCGACGTGATCTAAGGGGGTCGGCGCGCGGGGGGAAGAGGCCCGAAGTCGCGCGTCCTCAACCGGCTGGGCAATTCCCGACGAGATCGACCAGCGCCCGCCCGGCGAGGCGCAGATCGAAGCTCGCCTCAGTGGCTGCCCCAGCAGCGTCGGGCACCGAGACCGCCATGCGCTCCGTCGCCAGCACCAGTCCGAGCATGGGCGCGGGCGCCGCCAGATAGAGCGCACGATCCTCAGCGACGCGGCCCGCCATCTCGCTTGCCGCATGCCCGGTGGGCCGGACGGACACGGCTGCAATGTGGCCCCTAATACCGAACAGCCCCTCATCTTTGAGCGGCACGAGCGCAACCGACAGGGTCGCATCAATGCAGCGCATGGCCAGGCCGAAGGACGCGCCCGGCCCGGAGACGATCGCGGCGACATCCTTGCGACCATCGGGTTTGTCGTTGGTGATCACCGCGAAGGGGCCGATCGTCCTGGTCCCGCTCGCCTGCACGGCTCCGATCGATTGCAACAGCAGGACGACGCCCAGCAACAGCGCTCCCCGCTTGACCATGGAGCGTCTCATCGCAGGGTGGGGGCCGAGGCGGTGCTGAACGGGGTCAGCGCCTGGCTCCAGGCTGGGGAAACCGGCTGCCCGAACTCGGCGGGAAAGGTCGGCAGCAATGAGAGGCTGAGCGGCGCTCCGGCCTTGTCGCTCTGGATCACCAGCGTGTCGAACCTGAGCAGCCTGGCCGATTCCTGCCGGAGCACGGCTCCGGCCGCGACGACCGCACCGCGCACCGTCAGCAGGAAGCAGGAATCGTAGGCGTTCCAGCGCTCGGCTGCCTGCTCGCCCCGCCCGCCCGGTTGCGCGAGATAGCCGCCCTGCCAACGGATCGAGAGCGGCTGTTCGAGCCGCAAGGGGGTGCGGCCGCCCGGCAGCATGGTGGAGGGCGAGAGCGAGACCACCGTCCTGAGCGAGGCGCAGCTTTCGAGATGGCCCGGCCTGTCCGGCTTGACGACCCAGAGCGCCCAGCTCTGCGCCGGCTCGGCGGCAAGCGGCCCCCCTGTCAGGCAAGAGATGAGAAGCGCCCCCATCGGGCGCAGCCGCTTCCACATCTCATCCACCTCATGGCCTTGCTCGGAGCCCAGCCTGGCTCAGAGCCCAGCTTTGCTCGGAGTTCATGCCTATGGCCCGCCATGCGCCGGCGCAAGCGCCATCGCCGCGCGCCCTGCCCTTTGGGGATTGCCGTGAGTGGCGCTTGGCAGGGCCGCGCCATCCGGGCTGGAAGGCCTCGGGGCGCGGGCGTAACCTCCGCGCCGTTCGCACTGACGCCCGAACCCGATCCGATGCGGCCGCAGGAAGCGGCCATGGAGATGCAGATGAGCTGGTCCGCCACGCAATACAGCAAGTTCGAAGCCGAACGGAACCGCCCGATCCGGGACCTGCTCGCCCAGCTTGCAGGCGCCGATGTCGCCTCTGCAGCCGATATCGGCTGCGGCCCCGGCAATTCGACGGAGCTGTTCAAGCAGCGCTTCCCTGAAGCCACGGTCATCGGCATGGATTCCTCGCCCGACATGATCGAAGCCGCCCGCAAGCGCATGCCCGGCACCGGCTTCGAGATCGCCGACATCGCAACCTGGGACAATCCCGGCCCCTTCGACGTGATCTTGTCCAACGCCGCGCTGCAATGGGTGCCGGAGCATCGCGCGCTGTTGCCGGCGCTCATCGCCAAGCTGAAGAACGGCGGCTGCCTCGCCGTGCAGATGCCCGACAATCTCGATGAGCCCGCCCATATCCTGATGCGCGAGACGGCAGCCGACGGCCCCTGGGCCGCGGCGCTGGTGAACGCCTCCAAGGCGCGCGGCACCCGCCAGAGCGCCGATTGGTACTACCGCCTCCTGCGCGAGAGCGCCTCCGGGGTCGACATCTGGCGCACCACCTATCACCATCCCCTGGCGGGCGGCCCATCGGCGATCGTCGAATGGTTCAAGGGCACGGGCTTACGCCCCTTCCTTGACCCGCTCGACGCGGCGCAGCGGGCGGGCTTCCTCGAACGCTATACCGCGTCGATCGCGCAGGCCTACCCCGCCTTGCCAGACGGCAGCGTGCTCCTGCCCTTCCCGCGCCTGTTCTTCGTCGCGACGCGGTGAGCGCAGGCGGACTCGGGACGCTCCAACTGGGACGCTCCAACCGCGAGAGGAGGACCGCTCATGACCCGGCCAGGCCCGACGGTTGAAGCGGATGACGCCCTCCCCTCGGGGCTCGCCTTCGCGGAGGTCAGCTTGCGGCTCAGCCATGTCTACCCGGTCGAGACCTCGCCCTGGGGCGTGCGCGCCTTCCGCTTCGACATCCTGGTCGGCGGGATGGTCGCGGGTACGATCAGCCTGCGGCCGGCGGTCACGCATCTCCTGACCCATCTCTCCGGCCAGATCGGTTTCTCCGTCGAGCCCGGTTTTCGCGGACGCGGGCTTGCCGCAAAGGCGGTCCGCGCGCTCATGCCGGCCGCGCGCGTCCACGGCCTCAATGAGCTCTGGTTCACCACGACCCCCGACAATACCGCCTCAAGACGCACGCTGGAAAAGCTCGGCTGCGCACTGGTCGAAAGCGTCGCGGTGCCGGAGGATTATGTCAGCCATGCCAGCGGCGAACGGACGAAACTGCGCTACCGGCTGGAGCTGGCGGATGAATAATGAAGGCCCGCGTCATTCTCGGGCGTAGCGCAGCGAAGACCCGAGAATCTCAGGCCGGAAAAAGCTCCGGCAAAAAGGGAGGCTCCTCCGGCACGAGATGCTCGGGTCAAGCCCGAGCATGACGGCAATGCGAGGGGAGAAGGGAAGACGCGCCACGGTTGTTCATTCGCCACATTCGCAGGCACAATGCCGGCGCGTCGTGGAGCATGAACCGGGAGACCGAAGCCTTGACCATGATGGCCGATGCTGCCGTCGAGATCGCCCCCGAAATCCCGTTCCGGAGCCGGCGCTCTTCGCTCGCCGTGCTGACCTCGCTGCTGCGCAACCCGCTCAGCGCGATACCGTCGGAGGCGTTTTCGGAGAAGCTCGTGCTCTCGCGCGTCGCCGGGCGAGACAGCCTCTATATCTGCGATCCCGCGCTCATCCAGGAGGCCTTGCTGCGCAATGCCGGCGCGCTCGGCAAAGGCGACACCTTGCGCCGGGTGCTCGGGCCCGCGCTCGGCCAGGGCCTGCTGACGGCCGATGGCGCGCATTGGCGCTGGCAGCGCCGCGCGGTCGCGGCGGGCTTCCAGCATGACAGCCTCGCCGGGTTCCTGCCGGCGATGATCGCGGCCGCCGAGGCGACGCGCGACGGCTGGCTCGACAAGGAAACCTGGCTCGACAAGACCCGGCCGCGCGACATCGGCCATGAGATGATGCGCACCACCTTTGCCATCATCATCGAGACGATGCTTTCAGGCAGCGGCGATTTCGACGCCGGCAAGGTCGAGGGCGCCATCACAGACTATCTCGAACCGAGCAACTTCATGTTCGCCTACAGCCTGTTGCGCGCGCCGGAATGGCTGCCTTATCCGGGCCGCAGGCGCGCGCTTGCCTCCGTCGCCTATCTGCGCGAGACCCTGGGCGCGATGGTCGCCAAGCGTCGCGCCAGCGGCGAGCACCGCAACGACCTCGTCGACATGCTGCTCGCCAGCGCCGACCCCGAATCCGGCCGCGCGATGAGCGATGCCGAGATCGTCGACAACCTCCTGACCTTCGTCACCGCCGGCCATGAGACGACCGCGCTCGGCCTGGCCTGGACCTTCCATCTCCTGGCCCAGAACCGCGCGATCGAGGATGCCGTTCTGGCGGAGATCGAGGCCGTGACCGGCCGCAATGCGCTGAAGCCGGAACATGTCATGGCGCTGCCATTGACCAAGGCCGTCTTCCAGGAGGCGATGCGGCTCTACCCGCCCGCGCCGATCATCACCCGGCAGGTCGAGGAACCCTTCCAGCTGGGTGGCGTCACGCTGAAGCAGGGCATGGTGCTCTATGTGCCGATCCAGGCGGTGCACCGGCATGAGCGCCTCTGGGACCAGCCCGATCTCTTCGACCCGGCCCGCTTCCTGGGCGAAGCCGCGCGCCGGCGGCATCGCTATGCCTATCTGCCCTTCGGGGCCGGCCCGCGCATCTGCATCGGCAGCGCCTTTGCCACCATGGAGGCGGTCGCGATCCTGGCCGTGCTGCTGCGCGCGATCAGGCTCAAGCCGCTGACGCAGGAGCCGCCCGAGCCGACCCTGAAGATCACCTTGCGGCCGAAACGGCCCTTGCTGATGACTGTGGCGGCCCGAGCCTGAGGCGCTGGGCGTGTTGCGGACCTAGCTCGGAACCACGCCGTCATTCCGGGGCTTCGCGCAGCGAAGAGCCCGGAACCCAGAACCGATGGAGCTGGGAATCGAGCAGCGTCATCGGCCGGGCTTATATCGTCACCACCTGAGGTTCTGGGTTCCGGGCTCGACCCTGCGGGCCGCCCCGGAATGACGGCGTGGTACCTCAGGCGGCCAGGTGGACGCTGGTGAAGCGCTTTGAGGCGAGCCAGGTCAGCACGGCGAAGACGACCAGCACCACGCCCTGCGCAATGGCGAAGGGCGGCTCGCCTTGCGTCGGTGCAAGCGCGCGCAGCGCCGGCACCTTGAGGAAAGCCTGCGCCACGGCGACGAAGACGAGCAGATAGAGTGCCAGCATCGCGGTGATCGCATAGATCCGCCGCCAGCCATCGGCCAGGCCGCGACCATAAAGCGAAAAGCCCGCCACGATCAGCAGCACGAGCGAGATCGCGCCGACGATATGGGAGGGCAGCACGCCGGCGAAGGGAAAGCCGTAGCCGGTCGCGCTCGTGGCGAAGGCGGTGGCGAGATAGACGCCGGTCCAGCGCGGAACGGTGTGGCCCTTGAGCAGGCCGATCGCGACAGGAATCCCCGCCAGGATGGCGATGATGCTGAGCCAGGTGTGAAAGCCTACGAAACTGGTCGGATCGAACATTGGAAGCCCCCCATTTCGGCCATTGGAGCCACCGGCTCCACCATGGTCAGGATGCCGAAAGACGACCGCAGATGCGAGTGATTTTAAACAGGGCACCTTCTCCCTTCTCCCCTTCTCCCGCATCAAAGTTGGCTGCTGCCGACTTTGACGGAAAGGGCGCGAGGAACCCCTCTCCCGAATGGGAGAGGGGTAGGGGTGAGGGTGTGCCACTGATTATTGGGGCGCAACTGCGCCGCAGTGCCTCCTATTGAGAAGGCACACCCTCATCCGGCGCTCCGCGCCACCTTCTCCCATCCGGGAGAAGGGAAGAGAGCGTCGCGGCGGCGGCGAAAGGCGCGGGAGAAGGAAAGCGGCCTACTCCGTCAGACTGACCCTGACGCTCGGCGCTTCCTCCGCGGTCGCGCGCTGCAGCGTCGCCTTGGCCTCGTCGACCTGGCGCTGGCGGTTCCAGAGCGCCGCATAGACGCCATCGGCCGCGAGCAATTGCGGATGGCTGCCGCGCTCGACGATCAGGCCCTTGTCGAGCACGATGATCTCGTCGGCATTGATCACGGTCGAGAGCCGGTGCGCGATGACCAAAGTGGTGCGGCCCTCGCTGACCCGGTCGAGCGCATCCTGGATCTCCTTCTCGGTGAAGGAATCGAGCGCCGAGGTCGCCTCGTCCAGAACCAGTACGGGCGGGCCCTTGAGGATGGTGCGGGCAATCGCAACGCGCTGCTTCTCGCCACCCGAGAGCTTCAGGCCACGCTCGCCGACCGAGGTGTCGTAGCCCTCCGGCAGGGATTTGATGAAGCGGTCGATCTGCGCGAGCCGCGCCGCCTCCTCGACCTCGGCCTCGCTCGCATCGGGCCGGCCATAGCGGATATTGTATTCGATCGTATCATTGAACAGCACCGTGTCCTGCGGAACCATGCCGATCGCCGCCCGCAGGCTGACTTGCTGGACATCCGCGATCGGCTGCCCGTCGATCAGGATGCGGCCGGCATTGGGCTCATAGAAGCGGAACAACAGGCGGGAGATCGTCGACTTGCCGGCGCCCGAAGGCCCGACGATCGCAATGGTCTTGCCCGGCGGCACGGTGAAGGAGATGCCCTTCAGGATCGGCCGCTCCGGGATATAGGCGAAATGGACGTCCTCAAAACGGACCTCGCCGGCATCGACCCGCAGCGGCAGCGAACCCGGCTTGTCCTGGATCTCGGGATCCTTCCCGATCAGCGAGAACATCTGCTCGATGTCGAGCGTCGCCTGCTTGATCTCGCGATAGACGGTGCCCATGAAATTCAGCGGCTGGTAGAGCTGGATCAGCATGGCGTTGATCAGCACGAAATCACCGACCGTATGGGTGCCGGCGCGAAAACCGCGCACCGCCATCACCATCGAGAGCGTCAGCCCGGCGGCGAAGATCACGGCCTGGCCGAAATTGAGCCAGGCGAGCGAGGTGTAGGCCTTGATCGAATTGCGCTCATAGCGCGCCATGGAGAGGTCGTAGCGCGCCGTCTCGCGGGCTTCGGCGCCGAAATACTTCACCGTCTCGTAGTTCAAGAGCGAGTCGATCGCCTTGGAATTGGCGTCGGTATCGGACTCGTTCATCTGCGAGCGGATGGCGATGCGCCACTCCGTCGCCTTGATGGTATAGGTCATATAGGTCGTCACCATCACGACCAGCACGACGACATAGACCCAGTCGAACATCACCAGGAGCACGGTGATGATCAGCACGAGCTCGATCACCACCGGCACGAGCTGGTTGAGCCCGAGCCGGACCATCTCCTCGATGCCGTTGCGGCCGCGCTCCAGCACCCGGGTCAGGCCGCCGGTCTTGCGCTCCAAATGGAAGCGCAGCGAGAGATAATGCAGATGGCCGAAGGTCTGCAGCGCCAGCGTCCTCACTGCATGCATGAACACCGGCGCGAACAGCGCATCGCGCAATTGGATGAAGGCAGCCGAGCCAACGCGCGCCAGCCCATAGATGACCGTCAGCGCCAGGGGCGCGCCGACGAGCCAGGGCAGCCAGCGCTCCAGGCTGGTCGGCGTATTGGCCAACGCGTCCGTCGTCCATTTGAAGGCGAAGGGCACGCCCATCAGCACGATGCGGCCCGCGACCAGCAAAGCGAAGGCGAGCACGACACGCTTGCGCAGGTCGGCGCGGTCGGCCGGCCAAAGATAGGGCCAGAGCGCGCGGAAGGTCGCGACGAAGCCGGAGCCGGGCTGGAGCACGGCCGAGCGGGCAAAGCTCGGCGGCGGGTTGGACGCGGCTGGCGCAGACATCTTGAAACGATTCCAGTTGGCCGGGTGATATAGGCGCATTCGCGCGCCAATGCATGCCCATGTCACGCAAGGTTCCGATTGCGCTGGCCTGCTGCCTTGTTCTCGTCCCAAGGCGGGTGTCAGATACCGGCCAAGAACGCCAAAGTTTTGCTAACGGGGACGAAACAATGATGAAGTTCCAACGCGTTATCACCACTGCTGCCGCGGGGCTCTGCGCCGGGCTGATGCTCGCGGCCGCGCCCGCCGCAGCGCAGAAGGCCAAACCGCCGGCGCAGATCAAGATCACCAATATGCGCGTCTCGCCCCTGACGACCTTCGAGATCGCCACCACCGGCGACCAGTCGCGCCTCGTCGCCAAGCTCGCCAAGCCGCTGGAGCCGGGCAAGAGCACGGCGATCAAGCTCAACAAGCCCTCGGGCTGCAACTACTACGTGCTCGCCCGCTTCGGCGACGACGCCGAGAGCGACGGCGAGAGCATGGATCTGTGCAAGGACAGGGTCATCCGCCTGACGGAGTGAGGACGCGACGCGCCCTCTTTCCTTCTCCCGGATGGGAGAAGGTGGCGCGGAGCGCCGGATGAGGGTGTGCCCTCTCAATAGAAAGCGCTGCGGCGCAGTTGCGGTCCAATAATCAGCGGCAGGCCCTCATCCCTGCCCTTCTCCCATCCGGGAGAAGGGTTCCCCGCGCCCTTTTCGTCATGGTCGAGCGCTTCCACCCCATTCGGCTTCTACGCCGTCGCGCCCTCGCGCATCAGCTTGTAGGTGATCGAATCCACCAGCGCCTGGAACGAGGCGTCGATGATGTTGGCGCTGACGCCGACCGTGGTCCAGCGCGCGCCGGTCTCGTCGGCCGACTCGATCAGCACCCGGGTGACCGCGTCGGTGCCGCCCTGGAAGACCCGGACCTTGTAATCGACGAGGCGCAGGCCCTCGATCAATGACTGATAGCGGCCGAGATCCTTGCGCAGCGCCAGGTCGAGCGCGTTGACCGGGCCGAGCGCGCTCTCGGCGACCGAGATCAGCACCTCCTCGCCGACCTTCACCTTCACGATCGCCTCGGAGAAGGTAACGAGCTCGCCCAGCGCATTGTGGCGGCGCTCGACATTGGCGGTGAAGCGCTCGATCTCGAAATAGGCCGGCAATTCGCCCATGATGCGCTTGGCGAGCAGGAAGAAGGAAGCGTCTGCGCCCTCGAAAGCATAGCCTTGGGCCTCCTTCTCCTTGACCTCGTCGAGCACGCGGCCGAGGCGCGGATCGTCGCGGCCGAGCGTCACGCCGATGCGCTCCAGCTCGGCGACGAGGTTGGACTTCCCGCCCTGGTCCGAAATCAGGACCTTGCGCAGATTGCCGGTCGCCTCGGGCGGAACGTGCTCATAGGTGCGCGGGTCCTTCAGCACGGCCGAGGCATGGATGCCGGCCTTGGTGGTGAAGGCGGAGGCTCCGACGAAGGGCGCGTGGCGGTTGGGCGCCCGGTTCAGCATCTCGTCGAGCGCGCGCGAGACATGGGTGAGCTCGCCGAGTTGCGCCGCGTCGACACCGATGGCGAAGCGCTCGCGATAGCGCTCCTTGAGCTTCAGCGCGCCGATCAGCGTCACCAGATTGGCATTGCCGCAACGCTCGCCGAGCCCGTTCAACGTGCCCTGGATCTGGCGCGCACCGGCCTCGACAGCGGCCAGCGAATTGGCCACCGCGCAGCCGCAATCATCATGGGCGTGGATGCCGAGATGGTCGCCGGGAATGGTTTTCGTCACCGCGGCGACGATTGCCCCGATCTCGTCGGGCAGCGTGCCGCCATTGGTGTCGCAGAGCACGACCCAGCGCGCCCCGGCCTCATAGGCCGCGCGGGCGCAGGCGAGCGCATATTCGGGATTGGCCTTGTAGCCGTCGAAGAAGTGCTCGCAATCGAGCATCACCTCGCGGCCGGCGGCCCTGGCGGCTTCGACGCTCTCACGAATACCGATGAGGTTGTCTTCGAGCGGGATCTCGAGCGCGACATGGACATGGTAGTCCCAGGCCTTGGCGACGAAGACGATCGCGTCGGCCTTGGCTTCCAGCAGCGCTGCGATGCCGGGATCATTGGCGGCCGAGCGGCCGGCGCGTTTGGTCATGCCGAAGGCGGCGAATTTGGCCTGCGTAGTCGGTTTCTGCGCGAAGAACGCCGTATCCAGCGGATTGGCGCCGGGATAACCACCCTCGACATAGTCGATGCCGAGCTTGTCGAGCATGGCGGCGACGCTGCGCTTGTCGTCGAGCGAGAAATCGACGCCGGTCGTCTGCGCACCGTCGCGCAAAGTGGTGTCGAAGAGGTGGATGCGGGCAGCGCTCATCGCCCCCGCCTCAGTTTGAAGCGCAGCACGCGCGGCATCACCATGGCGAGCATGACGAGCTTCATGGCAACGGACAAAGCGCCGGCAGGGCGGATCTTCGGGGTGTCGGCGCGGTTCATCGTTTCACGTCCCATGTCGTCGTCGGCTCGCCGGTGGCGGGGTCCTTGCCGTCCTTGAGCTGGATGCCTTGCGCCAGAAGCGCATCGCGAATGCGGTCGGATTCGGCGAAATTCTTGGCGCGGCGGGCTTCGAGGCGAGCGGCGATCTGGGTTTCCTGCTCCTGAGTGAGACTTGCTTCGTCGCTGCGCAAATCAATACCCAGAAGAAGCAACGCCGAAACCGCACGTCGCTTGTTATTCAAAACCTGTTCTTCGGACAGAAAACCAGATTCGGGATCATCCCAAGCGAAGCCCGTATCCGGTTCGTCATCAGCCTCGGCCCAATGGCCCGCGTTCATCAGTTTGTGAATACGCGCCACGGCCGCTGAAACGTTCAGATCGTCAGACAGTGCATCACTAATCTGACTGTCGATATCTGCAGCCTGCCCATCGTAGCTGGGGGCCAATTTTAGCCGATTCCGCCAACGCACTAGCGTCTTCTCCGCCTCCTCCAGCGCCTTCACCGTCCAGTCGATCGGCTGGCGGTAATGCGTCTTCAGCATGGCAAGGCGCAGCACTTCGCCCGGCCATTTTCGCCCGCCAAAGACCTCGGTCTCCAGCAATTCGTTGATGGTGACGAAGTTGCCGAGCGATTTCGACATCTTCTCGCCCTCGACCTGCAGGAAGCCGTTATGCATCCAGATATTGGCCATGCGCCCTGCCCCGTCGGCGCCGCCAAAGGCGCAGCAGGATTGGGCAATCTCGTTCTCATGATGCGGGAAGACGAGATCGATGCCGCCGCCATGGATGTCGAAGACGTTCTTGGCCGGATCGTCGCAAGCCAAGCCGCCGCCGAAGGGCGACAGCAGTTTTGCCATCGACATCGCCGAGCATTCGATATGCCAGCCGGGACGGCCCGGCGTCTTGATCCCCGCCGGCGATGGCCAGCCGGGATCGACGCCCTCGCGGCTCGGCTTCCACAGCACGAAATCCATCGGGTCGCGCTTGTACGGGGCGACATCAACGCGCGCCCCGGCGATCATCTCGTCGAGCGGCCGGCGCGCCAGAGAGCCGTATTTCGGCGCAGCCTTGAGATGCTCGACGGCGGGCACATGGAACAGCACATGCTCTTCCGCGACATAGGCGACGCCGCGCGCGATCAGGCGCTCGATGATCGCCTTCATCTCCTCGATATGGTCGGTGGCGCGCGGCTCCGCGTCGGGCGGCAGGTTGCCGAGCGCGCCGATATCGGCATGAAACTGCACTGTGGTGCCTTGCGTGACCTTCGCGATCGCCTGGTTCAGCGGCAGGCCGGGATAGTCGCGGGCGGCGCGCGCGTTGATCTTGTCGTCGACGTCGGTGAGGTTGCGGGCATAGGTGACGTGATCGGCGCCATAGAGATGCCGCAGCAGCCGGTAGAGCACGTCGAAGACGATGACCGGGCGGGCATTGCCGATATGGGCGTAGTCATAGACCGTCGGGCCGCAGACATAGATGCGCACATTATCGGGATCGATCGGAGCGAAATCCTCCTTCGTCCGCGTCAGCGTGTTGTAGAGCCTCAAGGTCGGCGACATCGGAGAGTGTCCTGGCGAAACGGCGGAAGGCATGGAGACGAGCATATCCTGGCCGCTGGCCGGGGCGCTGTCTGTCTTTCCGTTTCAGGACGAGGACGTGAGCAGCCGGCCAGCGAAAGCTAGCGGCAAATAATGCAAATCGGGTTGGCGGCTCGCGTCATGAAAAACTGATTGCCTGCATGCGGGCTTTGCGTCAAGAGGGCGCCCCACTTGTTGCGCCGCACCATGGCTTGCGCGAGTTCATCCAAATTTAACCGGTTGGAACCATCCTCACGATTTGAGGGTTGAGCGCCCGATCGGGTCACGAGGAATATCTGAAATGCGCCGCGCCATCGCTCTTGTCGGCCTCTTCGGAATCATCGGCGCGGGCCTGTCCCTGTCGATCCTGCCCTCGACCAAGACTGTCGCGGCAGCCAGCGACCAGCGCACCTTCCTGATCCCAGCCAGCGACGGCTACGGCGTCGCCGACTGCATCTCGTCCAAATCCGAATGCGGCAAGATCGTCGCCAATGCCTGGTGCGAGGCCAAGGGCTTCAAGATGGCGACCAGCTTCGGCGTAGCCGATCGCGAGGATTTCACCGGCACGCTCGCCAAGGCGACCGTGACGGCCGAGCCCGAGCAGCCGCTGGTCATCGTCTGCGGCTGAGGCTGCCTAGCCTGTTCTTCGCCCACCAATCGCACTGCCAATCCGTGTAACCAAGCAGTTCCCCCTGCCGGCGCTCCGACGCTTCGCTCCACCCCGATTTTTTGGCGCTCTGCCACATCTCGATATAGGCATCGATGCGCCATTCCTGCCCCGGCAACGCGACATAGACAGATCGCATCCCTTCGACGCTCGCACCAATGGAAGCAGCCACCGGAGCCGAGAGCGGTTTATCGAGCACGCGCCTCACAAAGCGCCCATCCCTGACGAATGGATCAAAACGCGCAATCATCGTCGCGAACCAATCACACGGGTATGCGTCTTCGAACACGGCCAGTGGCTTGCGGCCCTCCAGCATGAGAGCCAGCTCGAATTCGGTGTGTATGAGGTAGGGCACATTCCGAAGCGCATGCCAGGGTCTCAGTTGGACCGGCCCGACATCGCCCGGAAACTGAAATCCGGTCAGAGCCGACAGGCTCCGAAGATCGGTCGCATCGAGTTCATATATGCGGGCGAGTTCGTCGCCACCTTCTTCGCCCAACAAAGCGAACAGTGGCGCGATCGCGTCCAGCGAAAACTGGGCCTCCAACACCGGGCATCCGGTTGATGGGCTCAGCGCTTGAAGAATGAAGCGACGGCGACGCGGCGACAAGGCTCGCCCCTCACTTCACCCAGTCCGCACATTTCGTAATCTCGCCGGTCCCGCCCCAGGGCATGATCGGCACGGTCGAGGTCGAATTCTGCGGGGAGCCCTCGATCAGCTTGTCGGTATAGACCATGTAGATCAATACGTTGCGCTTGGCGTCGCAGCCGCGCACGATCTGCATCTTCTTCCAGATCAGCGAGCGGCGCTCGCGGAAGACGACATCGCCCTGCTCGGACTTGTCCTTGAACTTGATCGGGCCGATCTGCCGGCAGGCGAGCGAGATGTCCGAGACCTGCTCGGCGACGCCGAACATGCCGGCGACGCCGCCCTTCTCGGGCACGGTATAGTGGCAGGCGACGCCCTCGACGACCGGATCATCGACGCCGTAGACCGCGAGCTTGTCGTCGGGCGTCAGCATCTTCCAGACGGTCGACTTGCGGAAGATCAGGTCTTCCTGCGCGGAGGCCGGAGCGGCCAGGCCTCCTGCGACAGCGAACGCGGCCAGGACGGCGAAGACATGATGGCGGACCTGCATTCTCGTTCTCCCCAGCCGTTCCCAACCGGCATCAACCGCGATATGGGGCGGCGGGGCCGACAGCGCCAGCCCCTGAACCGAGACAGCTGCATGCCGGCCACGCTTCCCGTCCTGGAAACCGAACGCCTGATCCTGCGTCCGCGAGCGACGGAGGACCTCGACCAGATCGCGTTGCTCAATGCGGACCCGCAGGTCATGCGTCACATCGCGCCGCTGGGCTCGCCGGCCATGAGCCGGGATGGCGTCGCGGCGCGAAGCTTCAGCCATGTCGCACTCGGGCTGGGGCATTGGAGCGTCTTCGCACGTGCCGACGAAGATGCTTTCCTGGGCTATGTCGGCCTGATCCCGGGCGCGGAAGACGGTGATGATCCGCAACTCAGCTACCGCTTCGGGACGCGACACTGGGGCAAGGGCTACGCCTTCGAGGCTTCGGCCAGGCTGGTTGACCATGGCATCGAGACGCTGGCCCTGCCCGCCGTCGCGATCCTGACCCATCCGCAGAACGAGGCCTCCTGCCGTCTCGCACACAAACTCGGCTTCACGCGCCTCGCCGCTGCATCGGCCGTGCTGATTGGCGATCCGCCGGTGCCCGGCGCGAGTTTCCGCCTGTCCCGCGAAGATTGGCGGGAGCCGCTTCACGCCGCCAGCGGCTTGAACGCCAGATAAGCCGCCACGAGCGCGCCGATGATGCCGAGCGAGAACAGCACCAGCTTCAATTGCGTGGTCCTGCTCGCGAAGGCGACATCGCCGGTCTCGAGCTTGGGATATTTGTCGAGCAGGCGCGCAATGCCAAAATTCTCGGCGACGTCGCAGAGCCCGCCGAGCAGCCAGCCGCCGCCGCACAGCGCCGCGACCCAGCAGGGCTGCCCGCGCATGCACAGCCCGGCCATGATGACCGCGCCAACGATTGTATAGACGAAGGCGACGGCGACGTCGGCCGGCAATACGCGGTTGCGGTATTTCGCGCGGCGCTCGTCGCCATAGGCGGCGAAGAGCTTCTCGACATCGGCCACGGTGAAGCCGTTCCAGTCGCTCTCGAGCAGGCGCGCCACGCCTTGCCGGCTCGCCCAGGCGCCGACCAGCCAATACAGCAGCATCACCAGCGCCGGCCCCCAGACGAAGAAGGCCAGCGGGATGGTGGTCGGGTAGAGCGGCACGGATTCGATCATGGCAGGCAGAACTCTCGCGGCAAGCGGGTTGCGAACGAAGCCTAGAACATCAAGCCGAAACCTGGAAACCGGTTTTCGGAGGCGGCCCCGATTTCATTTGGTTCTGAAGGCGCTTCGCGAGCCAAGCCCAGACAGGACGAAGCATCGCCATTGACCGATACGCGATACGTATCATAGACTGAAGCGTGATCCAGAGCTTCGCGAACCGCGAGACCGAACGCCTGTTCCGGGACGGCGTCAGCGCCGCGCAATGGCGCTCTATCGAGTCCGTCGCGCGGCGCAAGCTCGACATGCTCGACGCGGCAGTGGCGCTGGGCGATTTGCGCTCACCTCCGGGCAATCGCCTGGAGGCGCTGAAAGGCAACCGCCGCGGCCAGTGGAGCATCCGGATCAACGACCAATGGCGCATCTGCTTCCGCTGGATCGCAGAGGGGCCGGCGGCGGTCGAGATCGTCGATTATCATTGAGGAGCTAGCGATGCCACGCATCCGCACCCATCCCGGCGAGATCCTGCGTGAGGAATACCTCGCCCCGCTCGGCATGAGCGCAAGGCAATTGGCGAAGGCGCTCGGCGTTCCCGGCAACCGCGTCAGCGAGTTGCTGCGCGAGCGCCGGGACGTCTCGGCCGATACCGCGATCCGGCTGGGGCGCTATTTCCAGACCGATCCGCGCTTCTGGCTCAATCTTCAGGCCGCGCACGACCTCTCCAAGGCCGAGACGCAGCAGGACTATTCAGCCGTCCAGCCGCACGCCGCCTGAGGCGCATTTCCCTCGACCGGCGAGTTGGCCCAGCCCCTCATTCTGCGTGAGGCAGGATCTCCTGTTCGATCGCGCCGAAGATCGAGTGACCGGCTGAGGTCTTCATCTCGATGCGGATGCTGTCGCCGAAGCGCAGGAACGGCGTCGTCGGCGCGCCGTGCGCGATCGTCTCGACCATGCGCTGCTCGGCGATGCAGGCATAGCCGAGGCCGCCCTCCGCCAAAGGCTTGCCCGGGCCGCCCTCGGTGCCGCGGTTCGAGACCGTGCCCGAGCCGATGATTGTGCCGGCCGCGAGCGGGCGGGTGCGCGCCGCATGGGCGATCAGCGCGCCGAAATCGAAGGTCATGTCGATGCCGGCCTCAGGTCGGCCGAAGGGCTTGCCGTTGAGCTGCGTCAGCAGCGGCAGGTGCAGCTTGCCGCCGGCCCAGCTTGCGCCCAATTCGTCCGGCGTCACGGCGACCGGAGAAAAGGCGGTCGGCGGCTTTGACTGAACGAATCCAAAGCCTTTCGCCAATTCGTTCGCAACCTGATTCCGCAGGCTCACGTCGTTTGCAAGCATGACCAGGCGGATGTAACCCAGCGCCTGGGCGGGCGAGACGCCCATCGGCACGTCGCCGGTGATGACCGCGATCTCGGCCTCGAAATCGATGCCGTCGACCTCGCTGCGGGCGCGGACCGCCTGGCGCGGCCCGAGATTGGAATCGCTGCCGCCCTGATACATCAAGGGGTCGGTCCAGAAGCTCTCCGGCATCTCGGCGCCGCGCGCCTTCCGGACCAGTTCGACATGGTTCACATAAGCCGAGGCATCGAGCCACTGATAGGCACGCGGCAGCGGGGCCGCGCAATCATGCTCATGGAAGCGGAAGGACGGGACCGAGCCATGCTCCAGCGTCTCCGCCAGATCGGTGAGGCGCGGCGCGTAGCGATCCCAATCGTCGAGCGCGCCCTGCAGGGTCGGCACGACGGGGAAGGCATCGGTGGCCCGGGTGAGGTCTTTCGAGACTACGACGAGTCGGCCATCCCGGCCGTGCATAAGCGACGCGAGTTTCATGTCTTTTCATTCCTCCCCGGACGCGCCAGAAAGAGCGCAACAAGCTTTTTGGGAGGTGACCATATGAAACGTCGCGACTTTTTGAAAACAGGAGTTCTCGCCGCCGCCGCGACCCCGGTCGCGATGCCCGCGATCGCGCAGTCGGCTCCCGAGGTGAAATGGCGGTTGACGTCGAGTTTTCCGAAGTCGCTCGACACGATTTACGGCACCGCCCAGCAGTTCTCGAAATTCGTCAGCGACGCCACGGACGGCAAGTTCGAGATCCAGGTCTTTGCGCCCGGCGAGATCGTGCCCGGCCTGCAGGCGCTCGACGCGGTCTCCTCCGGCACGGTCGAATGCGCGCATTCGCCGACCTATTTCTACATCGGCAAGGATCCGACGCTGGGCTTAGGCACCGGCATTCCCTTCGGGCTGAACGCGCGCCAGCAGCATAGCTGGTGGTATTTCGGCGGCGGCGAGCAGGTCGTCAACGGCGTGCTCGACCGCTTCAATGCCTATTCGATCCCCTGCGGCAATTCCGGCTGCCAGATGGGCGGTTTCTTCCGCAAGGAGCTGACCGGGCTCGATGACCTCAAGGGCCTGAAATTCCGCATCGGCGGCATGGGCGGAGCGGTGCTGGCCAAGCTCGGCGTGGTTCCGACCCAGATCGCGCCCGGCGACGTCTATCCGGCGCTGGAGCGCGGCACGATCGATGCGGCCGAGTTCGTCGGCCCCTATGACGATGAGAAGCTCGGCTTCATCCGGGTCGCGAAATATTATTACTACCCCGGCTGGTGGGAGGGCGGCGCGATGCTGCACCTGATCATCGGCAAGGAGGCCTGGGCCAAGCTGCCCAAGCATTATCAGGCGATCGTCCAGAACGCCTGCGAGGCGGCCAATAACTGGATGCTGGCGAAATACGACTTTGTGAACCCCGGCGGCCTGCGCCGTTTGGTGGCGCAAGGCGCGCAGCTGAAGGCGTTCCCGATGCCGGTGATGGAGGCAGCGCTCAAGGCCGCCGAGGAATACTACGCCGAGACCTCGGCCAAGAGCCCGGACTTCAAGAAGGGCTACGAGTCCCTGGTCGCCTTCCGCGGCGAGAATCTGCTCTGGTGGCAGGTGGCGGAGTTGTCCTACGATTCGTTCATGAACCGGCTGCGGGCGCGCTGAGGCACAGCGTCGACCTCCAGCGCGAGACCGTAGGGTGCACCGGGTCAGCTCAGCTTGACCCGGCGCGGCTCCCGGATCGCCATCATCTCGCCCAGGCGGATGCGCAGGGTCTTGGGCCGTTCATCGAGTAAACGGCGCGCCAGCCGCGCCGCCTTTCCGCGCCGCTTGACGATGCGCCGGGCGATTCTGTGTTCGGCCTTCTTATGCCCAGCCTTCTTATGCTCAGCCCTCCTGTGCTCAGCCTTGGCCCTGAGGCCGGCCCGCATCAGCGTGATCAGATGTCTTTGGGCCAGATCGAGATCGACGACAGCGCCGAGCTGCGAACGCAGGCGCTCTGCCAGTTTGCCCCTCAACGCAAACTCCCCCGCCTCGGCCGGGCGAAAGAACTGGAGCTGATAGCCGAGATCGACGATCGCCGTCCGCGACGCGTGCAGGCGTTTCAAACTCATCCGGAGCGGATCGCGATGCAGGCGCCGACGTGTTTTCCGACAGGAGCGTTCGAAGCCCTTCAGCAGAAAAGCGCCGCCCTCCCCCGCCACCGACCAGCGGGCCATCTCGACGGAGAGCCGGCCCAGCTTGATGCGAGCAGCCTCCAGTCGCTGTCGTAGATCGGACGGCACTGCCGGCGACCCGGCCTCGCGCTGCGGTTTCGGCAGACGCTCGAAGAGGCTCTTCCCCAGCGCGTCCTCGAGGGTCCTGGCCAGGACGACGGCGTCACGCGCGGCGCCGAAATCCCGGCGCAGCGCCCTGATCTCGGTGCGCACCATCCCAGCCTCATCGGCCAGCGAGTCCGGCGCGAGCTTGAGCAGGGAACGCCATGCCTTCATCAGGCGTCGGAACGCATGGACCTGCTGCTCGGGCTCGGCCTGCGCATCATCGATCAGGCGAAGGGCGCGCTTGGGCATGTCGCGGCAGCTGCGCAACCAATGGCGAGCCCAGCGCTGCATCATCTCCGCTGCGTCGAGAGACTTCTTCGGCTTGCGCCGCACGGCAAGTCCGCTGCCGGAACGAGCCCGCCTGGTCGGCGCCTTCGCTCGTACCGCCACAACGCCCTCCTTATGCTCCTGGCCGGAGAGACAACTCCAAACGCAGGGAGGCTGCAAGCCCAGCAGCGACCGAGCGGCCGCTCCGGGATCTTGTACAAGGCGGGGCAAAAGGTGATCACCCACCTCACCTGCACGGGGGCCTATGCTCCGGGGCCATGAGCCCGCATCATGCCGTGCAAGCTGAAGCCGCCGGACGTAAAATCGATGTCGACGAACAATCCCTCTTCCGCCACCGCCCCCCTGCTCCGGCTGGAGCAATTCCTGCCCTACCGGCTGAACGTCGTCGGCCTCCTCGGCAGCCGGGCGCTCGGGCGGATCATCGGCGAGCATTTCGGCATCGACATCCCGCAATGGCGGGTGATCGCGCAGCTCGGCGAGTTCGGCAAGCTGACCTCGCGCGACATCGGCGAACTCGCCGAGATGCACAAGACCAAGGTCTCGCGCGCCGTCACCGAGCTGGAGAAGCGCGGCCTGGTCTCGCGCGCCGAGAACCGGCAGGACCGGCGCGAGTCCTTCGTGGCGCTGACCGCGGCGGGCGTGCGAATCTACGGCCAGATCGTGCCGCTGGCGCTCGCCTTGCAGGCGCGCTGGACCGAAGGCATCGCTCCCGAAGAATTGAAAGTGTTCGAGCGCGTGCTCTCGACCCTGACCGAACGCGGCCGCCATCTCGCCGGCGGCTATCGCGGCGACGAGACCTGAGACACCGTTTGAGACTTGAGCCCCCATCCTGAGAGGTTGACCTAAATGAACTGAGCGATCTCAGGGGCTTCCGATCGCTTCCCCCCGCGCCGTCATTCCGGACAAGCCGCGCAAGAGCAGGATGCGAAAAAGTGGGAACCGGTTTTTCGCGATCGATCCTGCTCTCACTCTTTAGATGAGAGGCGGATTCAGATTTCAGAGGGGATCACTTTGTGATTCCATCTGAAATCATCCGGCTCTCGCGGCGCTGATCCGGAATCCATCGTAGGGCCAATCCTTTGACCGGCTTGGCTCTACGATGGATTCCGGGTCTCCGCAGAGCCTGTCCTTGGGCCGATCGAAGATCGGACCCGGGGGCTACGCCCGGAATGACGGCGCGTAGGTGGTCTGGACAGAGCCATTGAAATCTTTGGCTCCATTTCGGGCCAGCCTCTGAAAAGCCGCGTAGCGGCGTCTCAAACCGCACCCGATTGCCGCCCAGAGGCAAATATGGCATGCGGGTGCAACTGCGGCTCCGGGCGAATCCGCGCCAGGTCGCCGCAGGTACCGTCCTTAGTTCCGTCGCGTTTGGCAGGTGTTCTCGCGCGTGAGCAATCGGCGCGGCAAGCGCCTGGACCAGCAAAACAGGTGATGTGGCCCGATCCGCGATGACAGTTCCGTTTTTCCGACGCTTCGGCGCCGTGCTGGTGGCGCTGGCGAGCCTGGGTGGCGCGGCTTTCGCGCAATCGCCGGCATGCAATGCCTGGCGCTCCGAGCTCGCCGGCCTGCAGGGTCAGCGCGGCGGCGATCCGCGTGCCGCCCAGGCCGCGCAGCGCGCCGGCGCCCAGCTTGCGCAGGTGACCAGCCAGTACCGCAGCATGGGCTGCGACCGCAGCTTCTCCTTCTTCGGCGAGGGGCCGCCGCCGCAATGCGGCCTGCTGCGCTCGCAGATCGGCCAGTTGCAGGCGCAATATGGCGCGGCTCAGCGCCAGGCCGAGGGCGGCGGTAGCGAACAGCGCCGGGCCCAACTCGCTGCGGCGATCGACAATAACTGCCGGCCGCAGCAGCGCGGCTTCTTCGAGACCATTTTCGGGATCGAACCGCGCCGGGGCGAGATCGACACGACACTGCCGGAGCTCCAGCCCGAGCAGCCGCTGGAGCCCGAGAAGCCGCGCATGGGCGGCGCCTACACCGTCTGCGTGCGCAGCTGCGACGGCTTCTTCTTCCCGCTCGCCAATAATGCCGGCAACGCCGACGAGATGTGCCAGGCCCTGTGCCCCGGCGCGGAAACCACCGCCTTCGGCATGACGGGTGGCGGCGATATCCAGAACTCCGTCTCCCGCAGCACCGGCCAGCCCTATACCTCGCTGGCGAACGCCGGAAAATACCAGCGCAGCTTCGACGCCGCCTGCACCTGCCGGGGCCAGGGCCAGAGCTGGGTGCAAGCCCTGAAGGATGCCGAGTATCTGCTCGACAAACGCAAGGGCGACATCATCGTCACCGAGCAGCGCGCGGCCGAATTGTCGCGACCCAGGGTCGACCCCAAGCGCCGGGGCGCGACGCCTGCGACCGTGCAGCCGGCCGCCGTTCCCGATGTCGCCGACGAAAAGCCCATGCCCTCCGAGAACTCGCCGACGGCGGGCACGGAATCGGCCGGCGTCGGGCCTGACACGATCGGCGAAAAGGTTCTCGACAAGGGCGACGGGGTGAAGAGTGAGACGAAGAGCGTCACCGGCGAGAAGCGCACGGTGCGGATCATTGCGCCGAACCTTGCGCCCAATCTCGGTCCCTCGGCGACGCGGCAATAGAGCATTGCGCGAAAAAGTGGGTACCGGTTTTTCGCAGGAGCAATGCTCTAAACTCTAGGAATCGATCACGTTTTTCGTATTCGGACGGAACCGTCCGAATGCGACGAGATCGAGGGCATCGCGCGAAAAAGTGGGTACCGGTTTTTCGCTGGAGCAATGCTCTAAACTCTGGGAATCGATCACGTCGCATTCAGACGATGCCGTCCGAAGGCGACGTGATCTAGCCACTTCGCGTGGTTCCATGCACAGGAACCATGACGCTACGCCGCCAACCGGGCCATCCGGCACTGGACGCATGGCCGGCCAGCGCGCATTAAAGGGGCACCCCTCATAACGGGGACGCCGCCTGGCCACATCATGATTCGTCCGTCTCCCGACGGCGCGAGGCCGCCTCCGTCCCCCAAAAGGCTCAGAGGCCGCCATGTCAGACGACGCCGTCCCCGCCCACCCCCATCCGATCGAATTCAACGACGCCAAACGCCGGATCAAGGCGATCTTCGTCGGCTCGATCGGCAATCTGGTCGAGTGGTATGATTTCTATGCCTATACGGCCTTCGCGCTCTATTTCGCCCCAGCCTTCTTCCCCTCCAGCGACCCGGTCGTGCAGCAGCTCAACGCCGCGACCCTGTTCGCAGCGGGCTTCATCGTGCGCCCGCTCGGCGGTTGGCTCTTCGGCCATCTCGCCGACCGCTACGGGCGGCGGCTGTCCCTGACGATCTCGGTCCTGATGATGTGCTTCGGCTCATTGATCATCGCGGTGACACCGACCTATGCCTCGATCGGCTTCGCCGCTCCCGCCCTGCTCGCGCTCGCCCGCATCATCGAGGGCTTGAGCCTCGGCGGCGAATACGGCGCCAGCGCGACCTATCTCTCGGAGGTCGCCGACCCCGAGCATCGCGGTTTCTATTCGAGCTTCCAATATGTCACGCTGATCGGCGGGCAGCTCACCGCCATCCTGGTGCTGCTGCTGCTCCAGAACGTCTTCCTGACGCATGAGCAGCTGGTCGCATGGGGTTGGCGCATTCCCTTCGTCATCGGCGCGGCGCTCGCGATCATCGCGATGTTCATGCGCCGGCACATGCAGGAGACGGATGCCTTCACCGCCGCCAGCAAGCAGCCGGTAAAGCGCGAGAGCTCGCTCCGCGGCCTGCTGAAATATCCCCGCGAGGTCGCGATCGTCGTCGGCCTGACCGCCGGCGGCACCGCCGCCTTCTACACCTTCACCACCTATATGCAGACCTTCGTCAAGCAGACGGTGGGCCTCAGCGACCTGACCACGACCTATGTCATCGCCGGCTCGCTGATCTTCGCCGCGATCCTGCAGCCGATCTATGGCGCGATCTCGGACCGGATCGGCCGCAAGCCGATGCTGATCTTCTTCGGCGTCGCCGGTACCTTGCTGACGGTGCCGATCCTGACGACGCTCGCCGGGACGAAATCGCCCTGGATCGCCTTCCTGCTGATCTCGGGCGCCTGGGTCTTCACGGCCGGCTACACCTCGATCAACGCGGTGGTGAAGGCCGAACTCTTCCCGACCTCGATCCGCGCGACGGGCATCGCGGTGCCCTATGCCGTCACTGTCTCGATCTTCGGCGGCACGGCGCCGGTGATCGCGCTCTGGTTCAAGCAGCAGGGTCACGAGCAGTGGTTCTACTACTACCTCGCCGGCGTGATCTTCCTGTCGCTCTTGGTCTACACGACGATGCGCGATACCAAGCACAACTCGGCGATGCACCGGCACGATTGAGGGCGCAGGTTCACTCGGAAACACCACGTCATCCTGGGCGACCGAAGGTCGTCCCGGGAGCCATCGTAGAGCCGGGATCCATCACAGAGCACCGCGCGCCCTATGATGGATCCAGGAGCTGCGCCGCGGAGCCTGTCCTTGGGCCGGCCGAAGGCCGGACCCGGGGGCGGCTTGTCCAGGATGACGGCGCGGGTGTGAAAACGCTCAGGCCGTCTCGCCGGCCAGCCGCTTCAGCGCTTTCTCCCGCCCGATCAGCGGCAGCAGGGCTGCCAGTTCCGGGCCGTGCTCCAGCCCGGTCAGGGCCAGGCGCAGCGGCATGAACAGGGCCTTGCCCTTGGCGCCGGTCGCGGCCCCCACAGCCTGCGTCCAGCTCTTCCAGGTGGTCGCGTCGAAAGGCTCCGCCGGCAGCATGGAAGCCGCCACCGCGGCGAAAGCGGGGTCGGTGACGACCGGCTGCAGCGGTCCCGCGACGACCTGCCACCAGCTCTTCACATCCTCGAGCTTGCCGAGATTGCCGCGCACGGCGAGCCAGAACGGCTCGCTCGCAGGCACGCCCAGCCCTGCCAGCCTCTCGGCCACGGCGTCATAAGGCAATTGATGCAGCGTGCGGGCACTCAGCGCCTCCAGCTCATGCTCGTCGAACTTGGCCGGGGCGCGCGAGACATGGGCGAGATCGACGAGGCCCGCGAGCTCATCGAGACTCGCGACCGGCCTGACCGCATCCGAGGAGCCGACGAGCACGGCGAGCGCCGCGACGGCCAAGGCCTCGACGCCGCTTTCGCGCAGGCCGCGCAGGGAGAGATGGCCGAGCCGCTTCGACAGCCCCTCCCCGCTCGCCGTCGTCAGCAGATTGTGGTGGCCGAAGAGCGGCAGCGGCGCGCCGAGCGCCTCGAAAATCTGGATCTGGACGGCCGTGTTGGTGACGTGGTCCTCGCCGCGGATGACATGGGTCACGCCGGTCTCGGCATCGTCGACGACGGAAGGCAGATGATAGAGATAGCTGCCATCCTCGCGGATCAGCACCTGGTCCGACAGCGAGGCGCAATCGACATGGGCCTCGCCGCGGACGAGATCGTTCCAGGCGACGATGCGCGGCTCCAGCAGGAAGCGCCAATGCGGCTTGCGGCCCTCGGCTTCGAGCTGCGCCCTGTCCTCGGCCGTCAGCTTCAGCGCGGCGCGGTCATAGACCGGCGGCAAGCCGCGCGCGAGCTGGCGCTTGCGGCGGCGGTCGAGCTCGTCGGCGGTCTCGTAGCAGGGGTAGAGCCGGCCGGCCTCGCGCAGGCGGGCGGCTGCCGCGTCATAGATCGCCAGCCGGTCCGACTGCCTGATGACGAAATCGGGCACGACGCCGAGCCAGGCCAGGTCTTCCGCGATCGCATCAGCGAATTCCGGCTTCGAGCGCGCCAGATCGGTATCGTCATAGCGCAGCAGGAAGCGCCCACTGTAGCGGCGCGCGAACAGCCAGTTGAACATGATCGACCGGACATTGCCGATATGCAGGAAGCCGGTCGGGGACGGCGCGGTGCGGACGAGCGGAGAGGTCATGCGCGGCTTATGGCGCGTTTGCGCGGCAGCGACAATCGCTTCCCGGTGTCCACAGGCCACTCAGCCCTCATCCTGAAGGCTGCTCCTCTGAAGCTGACTTGAACGATATCGAGGCCTCTGATCGCTTGCCGTCACCCGCGCCGTCATCCCGGACAAGCCGCAACAGCGGCGCAGATCCGGAATCCATCGGAGGGCTCCGGAACTCTACGATGGATTCCGGATCTCCGCTTCGCTGCGTCCGGAATGACGGTGCGTAGGTGATCAAAGCAGAGCCATCGAAATCGCTAGGCTCATTTCGGCCCACGTCTCAGGATGAGGACTTGGGCATAGCCAACGAGAATCAGAAGTCGAAACTCTCCCCTCCCGGCCGGCCCACGCCCTTCACCAGCGTCGCGTCAGGCTCGTAGGCGCCCTCGCCCGGATCGCTGAAAGCGTTGACGATCGGGTAGCGGCGATCGCGGCCGAGATTGCGGCCCGTGACCTTCACGCCCGGCGCGGCCTGGCGGCGCTTGTATTCGGCACGATGCAGCAGGAGCTCGACCGCCAGGACGGTTTCACGCTCATGGCCGAGCGCAACGATGTCGGCGACGCGCATCTCCCGCTCGATCAGGCAGGCGAGGATGGCGTCGAGCACCTCATAGGGCGGCAGCGCATCCTGGTCAGTCTGGTCCTCGCGCAGTTCGGCGCTCGGCGGCCTCGCAATGATGCTCTGAGGGATGACGACGCCCTCAGGGCCAAGCGCACCCGACGGCTTCCAGCGGTTGCGTAGCTGCGCCAGGCGGAAGGCTTGCGTCTTGTAGACATCCTTGATCGGGTTGAAGCCGCCATTCATGTCGCCATAGAGCGTGGCGTAGCCGCAGGACATCTCGGATTTATTGCCGGTCGTCACCAGCATCCAGCCGAATTTGTTGGAGAGCGCCATCAGGAGCGTGCCGCGCGTCCGGCTCTGCAGGTTCTCCTCGGTGACGTCGGCTTGCGTGCCCGCGAAGAGCCCGGCCAGCGCCGCCTCGAAGCCCGCGACCGGCGCCGTGATCGGCAGCGTCTCGTAGCGGACACCGAGCGCCTTGGCGCAGGCCTGGGCGTCATCCAGGCTCTGCTGCGCGGTGAAGCGGGAGGGCATCATCACGCAAGCGACGCGCCCGGGCCCGAGCGCATCGACCGCGATCGCGGCGCAAAGCGCGGAATCGAGGCCACCGGAGAGGCCGAGCACGACGCCGGTGAACCCGGTCTTGCCGACATAATCGCGCAGGCCCAGCACGCAAGCCGCGTAATCCGCCTCGTCACCGCTCTCGATCGCCGCGATCTCACCCGACTGGGCGCGCCATTGCCCCGCCTCGCGCGCCCAGTCGGTGATGACGAGCGCCTCGCGGAAGGCCGGCAATTGATGCGCCAGCGTCCTGTCGGCTGCAAGCACGAAGGAGGCGCCGTCGAAGACGAGCTCATCCTGACCGCCGAGCTGGTTGAGATAGACCAGTGGCAAACCGGATTCGACCACACGCGCCACCGCGACATTCATGCGCTCGTCACCGACATCGCGGCGATAGGGCGAGCCGTTCGGCGTGAGCAGGATCTCGGCCCCGGTCTCGGCCAGGCACTCGACCACCTCCTCGCTCCAGATGTCCTCGCAGATCGGCAAGCCCAGCCGAACCTTGTCGCGGAACACCACCGGGCCGGGCAGCGGGCCGGGTGAAAACACGCGGGAATCGTCGAAGGTGCCGTAATCGGGCAGCGCCACCTTGAAGCGCACCGACTGGATCAGGCCGCCATCGAGCAGCGCATAGGCGTTGTAGAGCTTGCCGCCCTCAGTCCAGGGCAGGCCCAGGAGCACGGCCGGACCGCCATCCCCGGTCTCGCGCGCAAGCTCTTCACAGGCCTTGCGGCAGGCATCCTGAAAGGCCGGCTTCAGCACCAGATCTTCCGGCGGATAGCCGCAGAGGAAGAGCTCCGGCAGCATCAAGAGCTCGGCGCCGGCATTGCTTGCGGCGCGCCGGGCGGCCCGGACCTTGTCGGCATTGCCGGAGATGTCGCCGATGGTCGGGTTGAGTTGCGCGAGCGCAAGACGAAGGGAGGTCGCTGTCATGACTTCGCCTGTAGCGCGACGACCCAAAGCCAGCAATGCGTGTGGCGAGGGCTTAACTGCCCGTTAGGGTTAATCCGGCATGAATAGTGGCGTGTCGGGCAGTGACGATGGCCGACCGACTTGGAGAAATCTCATGCGCATCCGCTCCCTCTTTCTCACCGGCGTCGCAGCAGCCGGCCTCGTTCTGGTCGTGGATCGGGCCGCTTCGGGCGCGGACTACCCGGTCCTGCGCGGCTCGCAGCAGACCGAGGACGCGCCGCCGCGAGATTTCGACTCCGGCACTTTCAACTGGACCGGCTTCTATGTCGGCGGTTTCGCCGGGCAGACCCAGACCCGCTTCAGGACCGATCGCGGCGTAATGGACCTCGCAAATGGCTTGTTCAACGCCACTACAGCGCTGAACGAAATGTCGCCGGGCGAATTGGTCCGGACTTCGCCGCGTGATGACAGGGGCATCACCTTTGGCGGCTTTGCCGGTTACAACATGGCTTTCGGCGATGCCGTCATCGGCTTCGAAGCCGAATATTCGCGCATCGATCAAAACACCAGCGCTTCGACTCTCGAAGGCCGCCTGCTCTCAAGCGGCCCCGCAATCGTTGCTTCGGTTCAGGAAGCCAGGCTGAACGACTATGTCAACGCTCGCCTCCGGCTGGGTTACGCGTATGGCCGATTGATGCCGTATTTCACGATCGGCGCGGCTGCCGGCCGGTTCGACACCAACGTCGCCGTGGCTGCCGACTGGCGCCCATCGACCACCAGCACGACCAGCTATTTCGGCTATCCACGCATCGCTGGTGGTCCGAAAAAAGATGTCTGGGGCTACGGCATGAGCGTCGGCGGCGGCATCGAGGCCGCCCTGGCCGACAACATCGTCGTTCGCGGCGAATATCTCTTCACGCGCTTCAACAATGTCGAAGGCGTCACGGTCAATGTGAACACGGCCCGCGTCGCGGCCGCTCTCAAATTCTGACCACCATGCCGTGAACTAAAAAAGGCCGGGGCTGAGCCCCGGCCTTTTTCATATCCGCCGGAATGCAGGCGAGACTATTTTTGACGAGATCACTCGGCCGCCTCGACCTCCGGGCGCACCCGGCCCGAGCGCTCGCGCTTGACCAGCTCGGCGACGAGGAAGGCCAGCTCCAGCGCCTGCTCGGCGTTGAGGCGCGGGTCGCAGACCGTGTGGTAGCGGTCGTTGAGGTCCGCATCGGTCATGCCGCGCGCACCGCCGGTGCATTCGGTGACGTTCTTGCCGGTCATCTCCAGATGCAGGCCGCCGGCATGGGTGCCCTCGGCCTGGTGGACGGCGAAGAAGTTCTTCACCTCGGTCAGGATCAGGTCGAAGGGCCGCGTCTTGTAGCCGCTCGCCGCCTTGACCGTGTTGCCGTGCATCGGGTCGCAGGACCAGACGACGTTGCGCCCTTCCCGCTTGGTGGCGCGCACCAGGGCCGGCAGGTTGTCGAAGACCTTGTCGGCACCGAAGCGGGCGATCAGCGTCAGGCGGCCCGGCTGGTTTTGCGGATCGAGCACCTCGATCAGCTTCAGCAAGCCGTCGACCGTGGTCGAGGGACCGCATTTCAGGCCGATCGGATTCTTGATGCCGCGGAAGAACTCGACATGGGCATGGTCGAGCTGGCGCGTGCGGTCGCCGATCCAGACCATGTGGCCCGAGGTGTCGTACCAGTCGCCGGTGGTGGAATCGACGCGGGTCATCGCCTGCTCGTAGCCGAGCAGCAGCGCCTCATGGCTGGTGTAGAAATCCGTCGTGCGCATCTCGGGATGCGTCTCGGGATCGATGCCGATGGCGCGCATGAAGTCGAGCGACTCGGTGATGCGCTCGGCAACCTCGTTGTAGCGGGACGAGGCCGGCGCATCCTTGACGAAGCCGAGCATCCAGCGATGCGCATTGTCGAGATTGGCGTAGCCGCCGGTGGCGAAGGCACGGATCAGGTTCAGCGTCGCCGCAGACTGGCGATAAGCCTCGAGCTGGCGGCGCGGATCGGGGATGCGCGCATCGGGCGTGAACTCGATGTCGTTGACGATATCGCCCTTGTAGCTCGGCAATTCGACGCCGCCGATCGTCTCCGTTCCAGCCGAGCGCGGCTTGGCGAACTGGCCGGCGACGCGCCCGACCTTCACCACCGGCGAGCCGCCGGCGAAGGTCAGCACCACCGCCATCTGCAGGAAGAGCCGGAAGAAATCGCGAATGTTGTCGGCAGAGTGCTCGGCGAAGCTCTCCGCACAATCTCCGCCCTGGAGCAGGAAGGCCTCGCCGCTTGCGACTTTCGCGAGAGCCTTCTTCAACTTGCGCGCCTCACCCGCAAAAACGAGCGGCGGAAAGCCGGCGAGCTGCTGCTCAACCGCCTTCAAGGCTGCCTGATCCGGGTATTCCGGCATCTGCTGAACGGGCTTGGCCCTCCAGCTCTCGGGCGTCCAACGCTCCGACATTTGTCTTAGCTCCTGCTTGCGATCGCGCGGCTGTTAACCTCATCTCAGCGCGAAGCGGGGCCTATACACCCATCATCGCGGGCTGACCACCATGGCGAAGCGACATCGCCGGGAAAGGCCAAGGCGGCCCTCCGGCCAAAAAAGGCGGCCCCGCCGGCCAAAAGCAAAACCGTGAATCATCGCAACGCGATGGCACGCTCGGCTCACATCCTGAATCCGGCCATTGAGACGCTGATTCACGTCGCTGAGATGGTGATTCAACCACATCGACAATTGCTTCAACGGCTTCAGAGTTTGAATCATGCGAAGCTGGCAGGACGGGATGGGCGCCTGCAGCTCAGGCCGCCTCGATATCGGTTCGGCTGAAATCGTCGCCCTTGAACAGCAACCTTGCCTTGAGATGCCTGGCTGTCGCGTAGGAGAAGCAATCGCCGAGATTGAGGATGCCGGGGCGGCCGCCGCCCATGCCGTAGCGCTCGGCGGCCTCGACTGCGAGCGCAGTGATCGCCATGTCGGGTGCGACAGGAGCGATCTCGATCGCCTTGGCAAAGTCATCCACAAGCCGCAAGCCCAACCGTCGGTCACAGTTCTTCAGCCTGGCCACCGCGCAGGCTACTTCCCAGATCGAGACCGTCGAGACGAACCGCCGCGAAGGGATGTTGTTACCGAGGCGGGCGGATAGGAGGATGCCATCAGGCTCAGGCATCAGCATCGAAACAAGGGCAGACGCATCAACGACAATCACTGCCGCTCCGCCTCGCCGTTCAACTCGTCATAGAACGCGCGATCGGCCTGAAGGCCACTATTTGGCATGGCGGCAAGCTCCGCATGAATCGGAGCCAGCTTCTCCCAAAGCGTCTTTTCTGGAAGGTCGCGTTCGGCCTTTTCCACCAGCGCCAGCCGGATGATCTCGGTCACGCCCGTGCCGTGGCGCCGCGCCAGATCACGCGCCAGCGTCTCGACAGCCTCGTTCTTGATGCTCAAGCCCATGGCGGCGTCTCCTTTCTAGAATTTGGTAGCGCCATTCTATAATCTAAAACAGCCATTGCGTCAGCAGGTCGATGTGGCGTCGCCTGGCCTGCGCCGCCCGCCCTTCACCACATATTGGCGCCTGCCTTGTGGTCCAGATGAGCGCCTCATAACATCGCTGCCAAGGCGCAAGGATCAACGCGTCAGGGAGGATAATACCGATGCTGTCTCGTTCACTTGCCGCCGCTGCGGCGCTTTTGCTCGCGGCGACCTGCAGCGCATCCGCTGAGGAGCCGCCTGTCGCTGCGCGGCATGGGTTCGTTCCATGTCGGCGGCAAGCTGGTCGAGATCTCGGGCCGGCCGGTCAAGGAGGTGACGTTCACGCCCGGCGGCGTTCCAGCCAAGGTCGACCCGAACGGCACCTACCAGACCGGCCAGATGTATGTGCAGTATTTCCTGCCGCAGAACGAGCGCGGCGCCGCCCCGCTCCTGCTCTGGCATGGCGGCGGCATGACCGGCGTCAATTACGAGACGACGCCGGACGGGCGGCAGGGCTGGCTCGAATTCTTCCTGCGCAAGGGCTGGGCGGTCTACAACTCCGACGCGGTCGAGCGCGGCCGTTCGGGTTGGGCGATGTATCCCGATGTCATTCCTGGCGAGCCCGTCTTCCTGACCACGGCGAACCCGTTCGAGCGCTTCCGCATCGGCGACGGCGCGGGCAGCTACAATGCCGATCCCGCCAAGCGGAAGTACCTCGCTGGCAGCCAGTTCCCGGCCGATGGCTACGACAACTTCGTCAAGCAGATCGTGCCGCGCTGGACCTCGACCGACCAGATGATCATCGACGCCTATATCGCCGAGGTCGACAAGGTCTGCCCCTGCGTGATCGCTTTCCACAGCCAGGCCGGGCAGTTCGGCTTCAAGGTGGCGCAGGCGCGCCCCGACAAGGTCAAGGCGCTGATCGCAGTCGAGCCGGCGGGCCTGGGCGACCCGGCCAAGGCCGATGTCCTGAAGAACATCCCCGTGCTGATGGTCTATGGCGATAATATCGAGCAGGATGCGCGCTGGCCGGCGATCCGCAAGGCGGGAACCGATTTCGGCGACAAGATCAAGGCGGCCGGCGGCTCGGTCGATGTCGTCAACCTGCCGACCGTCGGCATCAAGGGAAATTCCCACATGATGATGCTCGACAAGAACAATCTGGAGGTCGCCCAGCTGATCCAGGACTGGCTCGCCAAGAAAGGGCTGAGCAAATAGCGCAAGGCAGGCGGGGGATGGCGCGGGCTTAAGGGCCCCTTTGGAAATCTTTTGAGCCCTCATCCTGAGGAGCCATTCCGCGAGGAATAGCTCCTCAGATGCTGGCCCGAAATGAAGCCAAAGATTTCAATAGCTCCGTCCTGACCACCTATGCTCCGTCATTCCGGGCGCAGCGAAGCGGAGACCCGGAATCCATCGTAGAGTTCCGGAGCCCTCCGATGGATTCCGGATCTGCGCCGCTACGCGGCTTGTCCGGAATGACGGCGCGGGGATGTCACGTGATCGGAAACCCCTGAGATCGCGCGGTTCATTTCAAGCCAGGCTCCCAGGACGAGGGCCGAGAATTTCCAAACCGGCTCTAAGCCCGCGCCGTCCGCATCGTCACGAGCTCTTCGGCGGCGCTGGGATGGAGCGCGATGGTGCGGTCGAAATCGGCCTTGGTCGCACCCATCGTGACCGCGATGGCGACGGCCTGGATGATCTCGCCGGCATCATGGCCGAGGATGTGGACGCCGAGCATCCTGTCTGTCTTCGCGTCGACCACGAGCTTCATGTAGATGCGCTCCTGCCGGCCCGAAATCGTCGCCTTCATCGGCCGGAAAGCCGATTCGAAGACGCGCAGCTCGTAGCCGGCGGCAAAGGCCTGGTTCTCGGTCAAGCCGACCGTGCCGATCTCCGGCGTGGTGAAGACCGCCGAGGCCACGAGGTTGTGGTCCATGTGCCAGGGCTTGCCGCCGAAGGTCGTATCGGCGAAGGCGTGCCCCTCGCGGATCGCCACCGGGGTCAGGTTGACGCGGTTGGTGACGTCGCCGACGGCATGGATTGAGGGCACGCTGGAGGCCGAATTCTCGTCGACCATGATCTCGCCGGCGGGGCCGAGCTTGACGCCTGCGGTCTCCAGTCCGAGCCCAACCGTGTTCGGCCGGCGGCCGGTCGCAACCAGCACCACCTCGGCATCGATCGGGCTGCCCTTGGCGCAGTGGGCGCGGCGCGTGCCATCCGGCAGCAATTCGATCCGGTCGATGGTGCAGCCGAGCCGCAGCGTGATGCCGGCATGCTCCAGCGCATCGCGCAGGCGGGTGCGGATGTCCTCGTCGAAGCCGCGCAGGATGTTGTCGCCGCGATGCAACAGCGTCACCGCGACGCCGAGCCGCGCGAAAATGCTGGCGAATTCGAGCGCGATATAGCCGCCGCCGATGACGAGCATGCGCTTGGGCAGGCTCGGCAGGTGGAAGATCTCGTTCGAGGAGATGCCGAGTTCGCCGCCGGGGATCGGCGGATCGAAAGCGGGATAGCCGCCGGTCGCGACCAGGATGTGGCGGGCGCGGATGGTCTCGCCGCTCTTTGCCAGGCGCAGGCTATGGGGCCCCTCGACCACGGCGCGCTCCTCGCGGATCGCGACCTTGGCGCCCTCCAGCCCCTTGCGGTAGAGGCCCGACAGCCGCGTGACCTCGCCCGCCACGGCATCACGCAGGGTCGGCCAGTCGAAGCTCGGCTTGGGAACGCTCCAGCCGAAGCCGGCGGCGTCCTCGAAATCTTCCGCGAAACGGCTGGCATAGACGAAGAGCTTCTTGGGCACGCAGCCGCGAATGACGCAGGTACCGCCGATGCGGTCCTCCTCCGCGATCATCACCTTGGCGCCGTGACCAGACGCGATGCGGGCGGCGCGCGTGCCGCCGGAGCCCGCCCCGATGACGAAGAGATCGACGTCGAATTCACTCATCGGCTTGTCTCCGCATCGTTTTACCCGGCATCGCTTTACCTGGCATCGTTTCGGCTGGCATCGTTTCGCCCGATGCTCATGAACCAGATCGCTGTTGCTGCCAGCGCCGCGATCCACCAGCCCTGCCAGGCGCCATGGCCGACCGAGGCCACGCCCAGCGCCGCAGCGACAACCGCAAGGCGCGGGGCGAGAGCCCGGGCCGGCATATGGCGAAGGCGCCCCAGAAATGCGAGCCCCGCAGCCGAGATCAGCAGGACGCCGATCAGGCCGGTCTCGACCCAGACCTGCAGGAAGGCGTTATGGGGATGGCCGACATCGAGCAGCAGGCGGTGCGGCTCGGAGACCACGGCCGCGGCCGGATGCGTGCGCAAGGCTGCCGAGGTCCCGAAGCCGAAGCCGGTCAGCGGGCGCGCCCTGATCGCCTCACCGAAGCTGAGCCAGATGTCGACGCGGTCGCGCGCATGGGCGCTGGCGAGTTGCTGATAGACGCCAGCCGGAAGGGCGCGATCAGCGAGCGGGCCGAGCACGGGCGCAACCGCCATCATGGCGACGAAGGCGAGCGTCAAGCCGGCCAGCGCCAGGCGCGGCAAGGCCAGCGCGACGAGCCAGGTTGCGGCCATCAGCATCAGTCCGAGCTTGGCTGCGCCGCTCTCGCCGGCCATGATCGCGGCTGTGACGAAGACAGCCACGAGTCCGGCAAGCGCCCGGCTGCGGCGCCCGGCGCCGGGGACCGTCCAAAGGCCGTAGACCGCCGGGGCCAGCAGGAGCAGGCAGGTCAGCAGCGGCCGGTTGAAGATATAGAGCTGGCTCCGAAGCCCCAGAGCGTCGCGCAGGCCCGGCCCGAGGCGCAATTCGCCCAGGACCAGGATACCGGTCAGCGCCAGCGACCAGCCCAGCGCTCGCCTGGCGCGCACAGAAGCGGCTCGCGGCCAGCACAGGGCGACGACAAAGCCTGATGCCAGGGACAGCACCAGCTCGCCATACATGGCAAGCCCGGCGCGCGGGAGATGGCTCCACAGCAGTGTCACCAGGGCCCAAGCCAGGAAGCCGAGCAGCGCCAAGGCCAGCGGCCGCACCAGGAGCGCGCGCGCCTCTATCAGCCGGGCCGACAGCCGCCCGGCCAAAGCATCGGCAGCAAGGACCGCCAGCGCCGCAAGCGAGAGCAGCAGCGGTGCGGAGCGATTGGCCGCCCACATCACCGGCGGGAGCATGATCAGAAGCGCACTGGCGATATTCAGGGCCAACGCGGCATGGCCAAGTGGCGCCGGCTCCTTCGGCACGGGCTCTTGCGGCGCGGGCTCTCGCGGCGCGGACGCTTGAGATGTCGGAGACAAGGTCGATCGGCTCATCGGCAAGCGATTACGCGATCATGGCTGGTCCGCCTAGAGCATTGCGGTGGCAATTTGGGCCCCGACGACTGGGCATTGCTCGCTTCTGCGCGCGGCAATTGATGACATAAGATTATGCAATCACACGCAATTGACGCTGGAAGCGTCAAAGTGTCACTGCGGATCGTTCAAGATAAAATCCGCGGGAAACCCGCGAGCGGAGGAAACCCATGCTGAGATCCATTCTGAAGCGCGGCGCCGTCACTGCCGTGGCCTTGGCTGGCCTGTCGACGGCCGCTTTCGCCCAGCTCGAACTGAAGATCATGGCGCCCGCCGCGCCCGGCGGCGGCTGGGACGGAACCGCCCGCTCGATGCAGCAGGCGCTGACGGCGTCAGGCATCGCCAAGAGCGTGCAGGTCAACAACGTCAACGGCGCCGGCGGCACCATCGGCCTCGCCCAGTTCGTCAACGGCGCCAAGGGCGACGGCTCGCAACTGATGGTCAACGGCTTCGTCATGGTCGGCGCCATCCTGCTGAACAAGTCGCCGGTGAACCTGTCGCAGATCACGCCGATCGCGCGGATCACCGCCGAGGCCGAAGTCATCGTCGTGCCGACGGACTCGCCGATCAAGAACGCCAAGGACCTGGCCGACCGCGTCAAGGCCGATCCGGCCAAGGTGACCTGGGCCGGCGGTTCGGCCGGCGGCGTCGACCACATCATGGCGGCACTCTTCGCCGGCGCCGTCGGCGCCGACGCGACCAAGGTCAACTACATCCCGTTCTCGGGCGGCGGCGAGGCACTGGCCGCGATGCTGGGCGGGCGCGTCACGGCCGGCATCTCCGGCTATGGCGAGTTCGAAGGGCAGATCAAGGCCGGCAAGCTGCGCGTCATCGGCGTCAGCTCCGGCGCGCGCCTGCCCAACGCTCCCGACGCGCCGACGCTGAAAGAGGGCGGCGTCAATCTCGAAGTGCTGAACTGGCGTTCGGTGATGGCTCCGGCCGGCATCACGCCCGAGCAGCGCAAGGTTCTCTCGGACGCGATCGAGAAGATGGTCAAGACCAAGGAATGGGCCGAGATCCTCAAGGCGCGCGGCTGGGACGACGCCTATCTCGGCGGCGCCGCCTTCGAGACCTTCCTGAAGGACGAGGACACCCGCGTCACCAAGGTGCTCAAGGATGTCGGCCTGGTAAAGTAAGGCGCGTCTGCAAAACCACTTGACGAAGGGGCCGTGCAAACGGCCCCTTCGTTTACGGATCAACGCCGGATCAACCGGCGAAGCCGCGAGGCAAAGGGGTTGGAATGAACCAGGATGTCACCACAAGCCGGGTCGACCGGCCTGCCCTCGTCGTCGCGGCGCTGCTGCTCATCGCTGCGGCACTCGTATTCTACGACGCTCGCTCGCAGACCATCGTCTCGACCTACGGCCTCGGCCCCACGGCCATGCCCTATCTGGTCAGCGCCGTACTGGCCATTCTGGGTCTGTCGCATGTCGTCGTCGCCTTCCGCGAAGGCCTGCCCAAGCCGGAAGCGGTCGACCGCAACGCCATCCTCTGGCTGACCGGCGGGCTGATCGGGCTGATCGCCTGCATCGGGCTCGGCGGCGGCTTCATCATCGCGACCGCGCTCGTGTTCTCCTGCACCGCCCGCTCCTTCGGACGTCAGGCGCTGGCGATCGATTTCGGCATCGGCCTCGTGCTGGGCCTGTCGATCTTCCTGCTGTTCTCGAAGCTGCTGCAGCTGACGCTGCCGTCCGGCCCCCTCGAAACCCTGTTCTGAGAGGGCCTCGACAATGGATACCTTCGCCTCACTGATGCACGGCTTCTCCGTCGCGCTCGAGCCCTCCAAGCTGCTCTTTGCCCTGGTCGGCGTGTTTCTCGGCACCGCCGTCGGCGTGCTGCCGGGCATCGGGCCGGCCCTGACGGTCGCGCTGCTCCTGCCCGTCACCTTCAAGCTCGACCCTGCCGGCTCGATGATCATGTTCGCCGGCATCTATTACGGCGGCATGTATGGCGGCTCGACCACGGCGATCCTGATCAACGCGCCGGGCGAAAGCGCCTCGCTGGCGACCGCGCTCGAAGGCTCGAAAATGGCCAAGGCCGGCCGCGGCGGGCCGGCGCTCGCGACCGCCGCCATCGGCTCCTTCGTGGCGGGCACGATCGCGACGCTGGGACTTGCCTTCCTCGCGCCCTGGCTCGTCGACATCGCGGTCAAGTTCGGGCCGTGGGATTATTTCGGCCTGATGATCCTGGCCTTCGTCACAGTCTCGGCGACCTTCGGCGACTCGCCCCTGCGCGGGCTGACCAGCCTCGCGATCGGCGTGACGCTCGGGCTGGTCGGCATCGACAAACTGACCGGCCAGGCGCGCCTGACCTTCGGGGTGCCCGAACTGCTCGACGGGGTCGAAGTGACGACGCTGGCGGTCGGGCTCTTCGCGGTTGGCGAGGCGCTCTATGTCGCCTCCAAGCGCTTCCGCGACCCCGAAGAGATTGTGCCGATCAAGGGCTCGCTCTGGATGACGAAGGAAGACTGGAAGCGCTCCTGGGCGCCCTGGCTGCGCGGCACCGCTTTCGGCTTCCCGATCGGCGCGTTGCCGGCGGGCGGCGCGGAAGTGCCGACCTTCCTGAGCTATTCGACCGAGCGGAAGCTCTGCAAATATCCCGGCGAATTCGGCAATGGCGCGATCGAGGGCGTGGCGGGGCCGGAAGCAGCCAACAACGCCTCGGCCGCAGGCACGCTCGTGCCGCTGCTGACGCTGGGCCTGCCGACCTCGGCGACGGCGGCGATCATGCTGGCGGGCTTCCAGCAATATGGCCTGAACCCCGGCCCGCTGCTCTTCGCCGAGCGGCCGGACCTGGTCTGGGGTCTGATCGCCTCGCTCTTCATCGCCAACACCATGCTGGTGATCATCAACCTGCCGCTGATCGGGCTCTGGGTCCGCCTGCTGGCGATCCCGCAGCCCTGGCTCTATGCCGGCATCCTCGTCTTCGCGGCGATGGGCACGCTCGCGGTCAAGGCCTCGGTGGTCGAGCTCTCGATGCTGTTCGTCTTCGGCTTCCTCGGGTTCCTGATGCGCCGCTACGACTATCCCGTCGCGCCGATGGTGGTCGGGCTGATCCTGGGGCCGATGGCGGAGGCGCAGCTCAGGCGCGCTTTGCAGATCAGCCTCGGCGATCCGATGATCCTGCTGGAGAACCCCGGCTCCGCCATTCTGTTGGGCCTGGCCTTCATCGGGCTTATCGCGCCCTTCGTGATGAGCGGGCTGAACAGGTTCAAGGCTTCGGAGGACTGAACCGGCGTTTGCCGGGCTTTGCTCGGAACCGCACCGTTATCCTGGGCGAAGCCCTCGGGTCCGATCTTCGATCGGCCCGAGGATAGACTCTGCGCAGACCCGGGATCCCAAGCGCGTCATGGTCGGGCTTGACCCGACCATCTCGTGATGGAGGCGCCCGCCTTTGCCGACGCCTCTTCCGGCCCGAGATTCGTAGGGCTTTGCGCTTCGCTCCGCCCGAGAATGACGCTCTCCGGAATGGATCCCCGCGCTCCTGTTCGCTACGGCTGAGATGGCGGCGCGGACCTGAGCAAAAAGAAGCCCGCCTGCGTTCTCCGCAGGCGGGCTTCTTGATGTCGGAAGAAGGCCTTTAGCCTTACATCTGGTGGCCGCGCTTGCGCATTTCCTGGGTGAAGCGGTCGAACAGGAAATTGCTGGTGTTGATGCTCCAGGGCTCGAGCACCACGTAGATCTCGTCGATCGCCTTGGTGCGCGCCGCGTTGTAGCGTTGGCCGACCGGCGATTTGAAGAAGGCGACGACCTCCTTGAGATCGGCTTCGTTGATCTTCCGGGCAAAAATCTCCGACGCCGTGACCATGATCTCGGCCCGCTTGGCGTCCGCCTCCGGCTTCAGCGTGTCGATGACCGCGTCCATGTCCTTCTTGAGCTCGGGGCGGGTCGTGCCGACGAGTTGCTTCGTGCGCTCGCTGAACTCGGTGTAGATCGACTCCAGCGACGAGGAGATGCCGGTAAGCTCGGCGGCTTCACGCGCCAGCTGAAGGTGGCTGGGCGTGATAGCCGGAGCCGGCGCCGCCGTCTGCGCGAAGGCAGGCGCCGACAGGATCAGGGCGAGACCAAGAGCCGCGCTGGCGAGAGAGTGACGGATCATGCAGTGGTCCTTCGTCATGCGGCCGGACAACGGCCCGGTGCGCCGTCGGCCGCGGCGGCCGTTTCGGTTTCGGGGCGATCCTTAGCGTGGTTTGCACCGATTGGGAATCACCCGGTCGCGCCAAGCAGGCGCAAGCCGTCGGCGCCCGCCAGGATGGCGCCTGACGCCAGGCCGATGAAGAGCCCGTGCTCGACGACGCCGGGAACCTGGTTGAGCGCAATCGCCAAGGCCTCGGGCTGCTCGATCACGCCCAAATGAGCGTCCAGGATGTAGTTCCCGTTGTCGGTGACAACAGTCGCGCCATCGGGCCGCTTGCGCAGCACGAGCTCACCGGCAGAGCCGCAGCCGGCGATTGCCCTGGCCACGGCGCGGCGCGTCGCCTCCAGTCCGAAGGGCACGACTTCAATCGGCAACGGAAAGCGGCCGAGCTTTTCAACGAGCTTGCTGTCGTCGGCGATCACGATCATCCGCGCTGACGCGGCCGCGACGATCTTCTCGCGCAGATGTGCAGCGCCGCCGCCCTTGATCAGACGCAATTGCGGATCGATCTCGTCGGCCCCGTCGACCGTGAGATCGAGTTCCGGCGTCTCGTCCAGCGTCGACATCGGAATGCCGAGCGCAAGCGCCTGCGCCTGCGTCGCCTCAGAGGTCGCGACGCAGATCACGTCGAGCCCGGCAGCGACGCGCTGGCCGAGCAGATCGACGAAATGCTTCGCCGTCGAGCCCGTGCCCAGGCCGAGCCGCATGCCGGGGCGCACGAGCTCAAGCGCCCGTGCCGCCGCCAGCTTCTTCAGCTCATCGGCGGTCAAGCGCCCAGCCCACCCATCAGCATGTACTTGATCTCGACGAACTCATCCATGCCATGGAGCGAGCCCTCGCGACCCAGGCCCGATTCCTTGACGCCGCCGAAGGGCGCGACCTCGGTGCCGAGCATCGCCGAATTGATGCCGACCATGCCGTATTCCAGCTCCTCGGCGACACGGAAGGCGCGGCCGAGATCCTTGGAGTAGAAATAGGCGGCGAGGCCGAAGGGCGTGTCGTTCGCCATCGCCACGACCTCGTCCTCGGTCCTGAAGCGATAGACCGGGGCGACCGGGCCAAAAGTCTCCTCATTGGTCACCAGCATCTTGGTGGTGACGCCCGAAAGCACGGTCGGCTCGTAGAAGGTGCGGCCAAGCGCATGGCGCTTGCCGCCGACGACGACCTTGGCGCCATGGGCGACGGCGTCGGCGACGTGGCGCTCGACCTTCTCGACCGCGCGCTCATTGATCAGCGGCCCCTGCACGACGCCGACCTCGACGCCATTGCCGACCTTCATCTTGGCGACTTCGCCGGCGAATTTCGCGACGAATTCGTCATGGACGCCGTCCTGGACGAAGAGGCGGTTGGTGCAGACGCAGGTCTGGCCCATGTTGCGGTACTTGGCGGCGATCGCACCCTGGACGGCGGCGTCGATGTCGGCGTCGTCGAAGACGATGAAGGGCGCGTTGCCGCCCAGTTCCAGCCCGACCTTCTTCACCGTCGAGGCGGCCTGCTGCATCAGGAGCTTGCCGACCGGCGTCGAGCCGGTGAAGCCGATGAAGCGCACGGCGGGGTGCGAGGTCATGACGCCGCCGATCTCCTTGGCATCGCCGGTGACGATGTTGAGGACGCCGGCGGGAATGCCCGCGCGCTGCGCGAGCTCAGCCAAGGCGAGCGCGGTCAGCGGCGTATCTGGCGCGGGCTTGACCACGAAGGTGCAGCCGGCGGCAAGGCCGGGCGAGCATTTGCGCGTGATCATCGCGGCCGGGAAGTTCCATGGCGTGATCGCGGCGCAGACGCCGACGGGCTGCTTCTGGATGATGATGCGCGAATTCGGGAAGGGCGAGGGAATGGTCTCGCCATAGATGCGCTTGGCTTCCTCCGCGTAGAACTCGACGAAGGAGGCGGCATAGGCGACCTCGCCGCGGGCTTCCGTGATCGGCTTGCCCTGCTCGGCGGTCATGATCTGGGCGAGGTCTTCCTGGTTCGCCATGATCAGCTCGAACCATTTGCGCAGGATGACGGAGCGCTCCTTGGCGGTCTTCTTCGCCCAGGGCTTGAAGGCGCGCGAGGCTGCCTCGACAGCCGCCGTCGTCTCAGCCGCGCCGAAGCGCGGCACCTTGGCCAGCACCACGCCCGTCGCCGGGTTGTCGACCGCGTCGACGCCCTCGCCGATCCAGGCGCCATCGACATAGCACTGCGACTTCAGGAGCGACGGGTCGTTGAGCTTGAGCATGACAAATCTCGAGGGAAGATCGCGGGAGCCGTTCGTTTAGCATAGCGCGACGGCACATGCCGACGGCCAATGCCGCATGACGCCGATATCATCGGCTCAATACAGGCCGGCAAATAGCGGGTTATGTCGCCTGGGCAGATTATGTCGCCTGGGGCGGTTATTTCGCCTGGGGCAGTTATTTCGCTTGGGGAGTACAGACCACCTTGTCGTCGAAGACGTAGCAGATGCTCATCTCGCCGGTGCGGATGTTGACGCGGAAGATGCCGCCCTCGCGCTCATGCCGCGACGGCACGAGCTGGTAGTCGCTGGGCGCCTGCGGCCCGGCCCCCTCGCCCGCCCCAAAGCAGATCGTCATGCCGACACCGCCTTCCTTGAGCTGGAACTGGCAGGCCCCGACCTCGCCTGTCGCCTTGTCGATACGGTAGACGCGGTTGAGATCGGTCTGGGGCGCCGGCGCGAATTCGAAGGGGGCAGCGACTGCCGGCCCGACCGCCGCGATGCACAGGCTAGAGGCCGCCACGAGGCGCACCAGCTTTTCCAGGGAGTTCGACACCGCAGCATTCCTTCCAGCGAATCGGCGAGACGATATCACCATCGACGACGCTTTTGCGGACAGAGCGGCATCAGTGCGGCACGCAGCCTTTCCGAAGCAGCCTTGAGAGTCTGTCCCGAAACTCTACTCCGGCGGCCATCTGACACGGCTTTCTGCGCCAGCCGACTCACCGGAGCGAGTTTCGAGACAGACTCTCAGGGTTTTGATCCCGCATCGGCTTGTCCCGAAAACCGGTTCCCACTTTTCGGGCCTATGCTCTAAGAGGCTCTACACAGCCAGCGATGCATCCCGTGATCCCCCGCGCTCGGAGAGAGACCTGCCCATGAGTCTGCCCGCCATCGTCGTGTTCGATCTCGACGGCACGCTCGCCGAGACCGCGCCCGACATCATGCGCACGCTCAATATCATTCTGGTGCGCGAGGGTCTGCCTGCCTTGCCGCTCGATCGCGCCCGCGAACTGGTCGGCGCCGGCGCCCGGGCTTTGATCGAGCGCGGCTTCCGCGTCTCCGGCCGCCCGCTCGATGAAGCGACGCTGGAGCGCCTGTTCGAGGACTTCCTGCTGATCTATGCGCAGGACACGGCCTCCAACAGCCATCTCTTCGACGGCGTGCTGGAGGCGATGGATACGCTTGCCACCGAGGGTTATGCGCTCGCGGTCTGCACCAACAAGCCGATCCTGCATACGCGACTGATCCTCGACCATTTCGGCATCACCGGACGTTTCGCGGCCATCGCCGGGCGCGACAGCTTTCCCTTCCACAAGCCCGATCCGCGCCACCTGACCCTGACGATCGAGGCTGCCAAGGCCGATCCGGCGCGCGCCGTGATGATCGGCGATTCGCGCACCGACATCGCCACGGCCAAGGCCGCCGGCATTCCCTGCATCTGCGTGCCCTTCGGCTATACCGACGTCGCGATCGAGACGCTGGAGCCCGATCTCGTGATCCAGCATTTCGACGCCCTGCCCGGCGCGGTGCGGCAACTGCTCGGCGAACAAGCGCTCGGCTGCGTGCCCATGCATTCGTGACGCCAAGCATTCGTGACACTTGGCATTCGTGACGCTTGGCATTCTTAACGCCTGGCATTCTTGACGCCACGGCGCGCGCCGACTAGGAGAAGCGCCGGTGCGGGCGACTAGCTCAGCGGTAGAGCACTCCCTTCACACGGGAGTGGTCACAGGTTCGATCCCTGTGTCGCCCACCATTTCTTTCAGTCATTGCTGATCACGCCCCCGACTGCCGCCCAGGCGTCACCCAAGCGTCGCCAATGCAAGCGTCACCAATGATGGTTCGTGACCGGCGCGATAGCCCAACCCTGGTGGGCCGCACGGCCGCTGCTCCACTGCTCCACATTGGCCGTGGTGTTGAAGTCGCCGCCGGGATTCAAAGGATCACCGCCGAGAAAATTGAACCACCAGGGATTGGCGGTTATTCCCGTTCGAATCCAGGTGATGCCATGCCGTCTTGCGTAGACCGCCAGGGCATGGACCAGGACCGGGCCTATACCGCTGTTCAGAGGTACGGCTTGAGCTCCGCTGATGATAATGCATTTTCCAGAGGGCATTGGCCCGGCATTGAGGTTAGGCACGCCAGCATGCGCTTGATGCTGCGTGCCGATTTCGATGTAGACCCTGAAATCCAGGGATGAGTCAGGCGGGTTTGACCAGGCCGCAAATGCGTTGGCGCGATATGAGGCGACAAAACCCGCAACCGCGACGCCGATCCGCAGCCCGGCGCCGGTGTTGCGGGTGACGACGATCGTCGTCCCCGGCGGCGTCCGCCACGCCTTTGGAAGATTTGCCGGCGCAGCCGCCGGACGAACGCCAGGAACCCACGCCATCACACCCCCCACGCTCAAGTCACCGGCAAGGCAGCCTCCGCAAATGAGGTGGCGGCTTCCAGGGAATGCCAATGTGCACAACCCGAATGGTTAACGCAACCTTAGGTAATCATTCCGCGGCCGGGGGCGGAATACTGAAGCAGGAAGATTACGCGGCGGCGATCGCCTGACCTCCCCTTCGGGCAGGCGAAGGCCATGGCCCGGCGGATCGCCAGCCCCGACAGCTGCCCAGCAGGCGCGCAGGAGGTAAGGTCTCCTGCCCTCAAGGAGATTCGCCTGTGCCTATGCCTGCCCCATCATTGACCTGGTCCGATCTCGCCGGCCGCGAGGTTTCGACATCGTCGGAGGAATGGCGGCTCGAATGCGAGGTTGCCTATCTGCTCAGCCTGCCGCTCCCTGCGCGCAATGTGATGCTGGACGGCATCTCAGGCTCGACCGATCGCGATGCGCGCGGCATCAAGAGCATTCGCGGCGAGGCGGCGGTCGTGGCGCTGCGGGCGCAGATCCAGCGACTGAGCGAGATCCGGAAGCGGGGTTGAGAAGCTCGTATCGCCGCTTCGCTTCCTGCTCAACGAGGGAAAGCTCATCAAAATCTGACACCGTTCCTGCAGGAGATGGGCCTCCAGCCGAAATCCGCTCCGAGAAGTCATCTCGAAAGAGGCGGCCGGGGACAAATTCGGCGGCAACCGCCGCCTTGAGTTTCTCCATCAATCCGCGCGGCGACATGGCGCCTCTCTCACCCAACGAGAAGCCAGCGCGTTAGGCAAATCGGAAGCCAAGCCCGCCGCTTGAGTTGCTTGCAGCCAACCAAAAAGCCCCCGCCCCGAAGGACAGGTGGCCCAATTGGCGAGGCTTATCGGGCGAGCGCGGGCACCGCATCGGTGCGAAGCCGGAACAGGCTGATCTGGCTTCGCAGGAACCTGACCTCGGCCGGCCCTCTGATCGCCGTGATGCTGCGGTGACTTCCCCTGCGCCCGAAACCGGTCAGGATATCTTCCAGACAATCGGGCGAAAGCGAGCAGAGAAATTCCACTTCGCGCTCGTGGCGGAATTCCTCTGACACGTTCGAGATGAACTCTCCAGTCAAGACAGATTTGATCGACGCCGAGCCAGCTAAACCAAGGTTAGCTCTATTGGAAAACATAATGACCCTCCTGGTTAGCAACCTTTTGAGGTCGATTACGTTCCACAAAATCCAAAATTAGCCTACACTGACGTAAAGTCCGAGACCCCGGCACGCTCTCAAGCCGGGCCTCTTTCCGGCGATCTGGACTCAAGGCCCGCCATTCCGATCACGGCGGCGCAGGCCGTCGCACCACCAGCTCGCGCAAGAGCTGTTCGTGCGCCCGCATCCGCTCATCCTGCGACCGCAGGCGCTCCTCATGCCGGGCCATGACCGCGTCGAAGCCCTGCGCCTGGTCGATGAAGCGGCTGCTCATGGCGGCGCTCTGCTCGACCAGGCCGAGCTTGACCCGGTCGGCGGCCATGTCGCGCTGCGCCTGCTGCTGGGCCGTGTTCAAGGCGGTGATGGCATCGCCCTGCCCGCGCACCGAGAGCGTCACCTGCGCGAGCTGCGAGGCGAGATCGAGCCGCACCGTGGCGATCTGTCCGTTGACGAGAAAAATCAGGCCGCCAAACAGGACCGAGGTCACCACCACCGCCGTGCCGATCATGCCGACGATCTGCGGCATGGTCAGGCGGGCGGATTTATGGGCGGCGCGGTCTTCTTCCGCCTTTTCCGACCATTCCCTGCGGAAGCTCTTGAGATCCTGCCCGAGGTTCTCGAGGCTCGCACCGAGCAGCTGGATATCCGTCTCGACCTTCCCGAGCCGGCGGTCATAGTTTTGGGCTTCGGTTGTCACTGAAACGGGCTCCAGCATCGAATGTCGCCCATCAACGCCTCCAGCAGCCTGCGGCGACGCCGCGCTCGAAATGGATGTCGATGCGCCTTGTGTCAGCCGGCGTCGCGCCGCGCACCGACAGCAAGCTGTCGGTGATCACGCCGCACGGCCTATCGACCGGCGCCGTAGTCTGGCAGGCAGAGGCCGCGAGTGCGGTCCCAAGCGCCAGTGCAATTCTCAACCGTGCGGCTCGCGTCATCGGCCCTCCCCCTCAGTGTGTCATTTGATTTCAGAATCTCGGCTGCCGCCTCGGCCTGCCCCTTGCGGCGCTGGTCGTAGCCATAAAGGCCGAGGCCGAGCGCAAGCGCCGCCACGACCCAGGCCTGCCACGGCACACGGCGCAGCGCGGCGAGCACAGCGAGGGCCGCCGTCACGCCGGCACCGCAAGATCGAGCGCGTCGGCCTGGGCGGCCGCCCGGCGCTGCGCCAGGAAGCGATAGCCGATGCCGCCGATCGTGATCAGAGCGCCGGTGATGACGAGCGCCGCGACGATGTTGCCGATGATCGTGCTGTTGCCGGCAAGGGGCGTGAGTGCGTCCCGCGCCTGCTGCAGCACGCCGCCGAGGCCCCCAGTCGCGACGCCTCCGCCGATAGCGGCATCCCCGCCCGCCATGGCCCGCAGCGGCCGGGCCTGGTCAAGCGTCGCCTTGGCGCTGCCGCCCTCGGCATGGACGGGCGCCGGGCCTACGCTGCCCGAGGCCCAGGCCTGGCCGATGGCGCGCACACCAGCGACGCGCGCCGTCCAACCCTTACCGAAGGTCGACCAGGTTCGCAGCGCCTTGAGGAAGGCGATGCGGCGCGCGCAGACGGCGGCGATCAGCGCATTATGATCGGGATGCGCGGCAACCGCGGCCAGCGTTGCCTCGCCGAGCGCGCCATCGACCTTCACGCCGCCCAGCGCGCGCTGTAACCACTTCACACTCTGCGTCGGCCCAGAATTTACCGCGCCGTCGAACACGACATAATCGACGCCGGCCGGAAGATCGTCACCGCGCACGGCGTCCCAATATTGCGCGCGATAGATCTCGTCGCGCTCGGCCGGCTCCATCAGATAGACGTCTCGCTTTGGCTTGCCCTTGCGGGCGCGATAGCCGTCATAGACGCGCTGGATCACGCCCTGATTGGTCCGCCCGCCCGGATCCCTGGGATGGTCGACCTTGCCGCCCTCATGGACGAGGACGGCCTTCAGGGCCTTGGCGAAGATGAAGCTAGACATGGGTCTTGTCTCCGGAGAGCAATGCGGGACGGGAGCGAGAAACGCCAGCCGCGCGCAGGCGGGAGCGAGCGCGGCAGGGCTTACGGGAATCGAAACGGTCAGATGATCGGTGCAGCCGAGCGCTCGGCGGCGCGCCACGGCGTCCAGCAACTCCTGGATCGTCTCGGGCGTCAGCGCGCCATTGGCGGCAAGGCCGTGACCGCGTTGGAAGGTCTGGAGCACGATCCGGGCGCCGGTATCGATCACGCCGCTGGGCGCCGGCGCCGTCCGCATAACGAGCGTGTCTATGAGGATCCAGACATGAAAAAGCCGCCCAGAGGCGGCTGAATCGGTTTGATCATCAAGAAGAGGTAGGCCTAGGAGGCCTTGTCCAGAGCAACGATGGATGAGGGAGCATCCGCCTCAGCAACGCTTCTCGCAAGCCGCTCCGCATCCTCGACCCCACTCGCATGCTCTGGGTTTTCAGGCTCTAGCTCGCGCGCGCTCGCGAATGCTCGGGCAGCCTTAGCATGGTCGCCGACCTTCAGCTGCAGCCGGCCGAGGAAGTGAAAATGCCAAGCCTCGGCAGGCTGGCATTTTGTCGCCACCTCGGCCGCTTTGATCGCCGCCTCATCATTCCCCAGGTGATGTTCGATCTCACCCAGAAAATAGGAATAGCCCGCGTGCTCGGGAGCATTCTCGACCGCAAGCCTGCTGCTGCGTGCCGCCTTCGCGAGATCGCCCGCGTTGAATAGAGCCGATGCCTTCTGGTGACAGCATCCCGCCAGCAATCGCCGGGCGTCGGGCAGGTCTGCGTTCAGAGCCAAAACCAATCGCGCGGAGCGAATGGCTCCGTCGTAGTCGCCCAGGGCTGTCTGAGAATGAGCGGCATGCAGCGGGTAACGGTATTCCCGAGGCTCGAGCTCTGCCGCGCGTGCGAAGTTCGCGATAGCCTCTTCGTGCAGTCCGGCTTCCGCCAAGAGGCTTCCGAGATGGTGGAACAGCCAGGGAATGACAATGAGGGTTCCCGCGCTGCGGTCCGAGGCCGGCGCGATCGCGCGCCGGCCATACTCGATGGCCTTATCGAGATTACCACCCCTGTGATAGCAATCACTCAGATAGAAGCTGGTTTCCGAATCCTGCGTCGCCGTCAGGCTGCCCTCCGCGATGCGAGCAGCGAAATAGTCGACCGTGCTCTGGAGCGTTTGAGCGCGCCGCGCCGACAGCTGTTCGATCAAGCGGTCGATCGCCGAGATCTGCGAGGTATGAGCTCCGCTGTCCATGCCGAAGCGGTCCATCGCCGTCTGATAGGCGAATATCGCCTTGCTACCGAGGGCCATGGCTGAAACTTGGTTGCCACGCCGAGCCTGCTCGACTGACAGCATGTCCAGGATCGACCCGTCATTCGCGAACCGGCCATCGGTTTCCAGCAGCAATTGCTGAAACTCAGCCTCGCTGATCCTGCTCGGATCTTGCAGGAACTGATATCCGACGCTGCGGGCCGATTTGGTGGCGACGAAGCTGATCTTCTCCAGATCGTAGCCAAGCTCCGCAGGCAATGCCGGGTCGAGCCGGGACCAGAAGTCCAAAACGATGCTCTTGTCCAGCGAGCACTCCAGCCGACGGTAGGCCTCGACATCCTCCGGGGCGAAGGCCAGCGACATCGGAACCGAAGTGACATGCTCGCTGCATTTGCTGGCCGCCCCGACCCCAATGATGCCGCCGAGATAATCAGCGCCACTATCCAGGGTCGCCTCATAAGACACGAGCGCCCCGTGCCCCGCAGCGCAGACCGCGCTCCACCCGCTATAGTAATGCGAGAACACGTCGGCGAAGGATGCAGGGCTGTCCAAGCCATCCTTGAAGAACTCAGTGCGCCGGGTGACCAGGTCGCGCGGCGAATGAAGCAGGCAGCTCTGCAGCCACATCACCGGATGGCGCGTGACAACCAGAAATCGCTTGCCCTCCATCTCGTCGGCGCATTCGCTGACGAAGGCGTGCTTCCAGACGCCCGACTGCGCGATGACATCGATCCCGAACCGCTCCCGGATCAGGTTGCTGACGTAATTCGTTCCGGACCGTTGGAGGCCAACCAGGGCCATCAAGGTGGTGGTCGTAGACATCAATTCCCCGGTAGCATCAAAATTTGATGCTACCTAACTACCTGAAATGCAACTTTTGGGAAGCCATGCCCCGAGCAATTTGGTTGCCCAATATGTCCAGAATAGCGGCCTACCGTTGTTCCGGCCGCATGACGGAGTACCAGCCAATGCGGATTGGGCGCCCAACCGCTCCCCGGCAGCATCAAATTATGATGCTGCCTAAGAGCCCACCTTACGAATGATGATGCCGAAGCATGTCGCAGGAAATCCGTCGACCAGCAGCTTCATGTGAGCCACGCTTTCGTTCCATTCCTCCGCCAGAGCGGCACTCATCTGGTGCGCATAGGGGGGAACGTCGATAAATCTATCCATAGGCTTATTGCCGACCGACAGGTCCAGCGGCGCACATTGATGACCGAGAGCCGTCAAGCGAGCATAGACCTGCTGAAAATGCTTCCGCAGGAATAGGACCGTGCCCCAGTTATCAATCGTCAGATCATCATGGGCGAAGTTGTATTCAGTCGTATGGATAGCCAAGCCCCCCGGTTTCAGAACATCAAGGGAGCGCTCGATAAAATTCAAGCCATTCTCGATCGTACCGAGATGTTCCAGGGCGCAGATCGACCAGCAAAAATCATAATCCCGAACATCGCTCGGAATATCATTCATATCGACATATCGCAGCCGAACCTTCTCATCAAAGGTCTTGCGATCGACTAGATGCGGATGGAAAGCGCTATCCGGTCCCTTGGTGTGTTGCGCAGTATTTGCCCATCCAGAAGCGCGCGCGTCGTCAGGCGCCAGATCGGTCACCAGGATGTCGACGCCTTTGGCCGCAAAATAGCTCGGCAATGCCTCTTCGCCGCAACCGAAGCCAACTCCTCGCTTGCCGGGAACCATCATTCCGTTCTCGTAGATAGCCTGCATCGCGTAGGCAAGCTCCCAGACCTTTCGGTGGAAGATCAGCCGCATTCCCAATTCATTGCACCAGTGCCGCGCCCAATCCGATTCCAGATCGGCCTGAGTGCTCGCCTTCGATTTCAGGCCTACGTGACGTGCACTCGTCTTCCCAGCCGGCAAACCTGCAGCCAAGCTCCTGGCCAGCTCGTAGCCCATGTTCTTGACGGAAAAACAGATGCCGGGAAGGTTGCGCACGATCTCAGATAGCGCATTGATATTGGGCTGCTCGTGAGGACCGATGAGTTGAACGGCTGCTTTCAGCCTGTCTTCAAACGAGATTTCGGGAAAGGGCGGCTTCTTTTTGGAAGTTGAGGCGGACATGACTACCCGGTCGTGGAGGATCGCCTGCAACGTAGCTCACTATAGTCGGAACTCCAATGCAACGATCAGAGCTTTTCGGCTATATGGAATCAGGACACTAGACGCCGATCAGACCGTGAGTGAAGAGTGCGGCATCAAGAGACCGCAGCCTCGCCTCGAGCGCCGCGATACGGTTGAGCGCGCTTTGCAGATCGGACTGCGTGTAGGCGGCGGACGCAGTGCCTGCCGCCGCAGCCGCGAGCACAGCCTTGCTGCCAGTGCCCGTCATCGCGGTCCAACCGGTATCGCGAGCGCCGACGACTTGAATGTTGTTGACGAAGTAAGCGCGCCCGGTCGGAAGTTTGAAGCCCAATGTGTCCAGACGGCCTTTCTCGACCGCTGCGTTGGACCGCCAAATATTTGCGTCAACGTCGTTATATTCGATCGTGATCGCGCCGCCGCCATTCACGACGTAATAGGGCGCGCCCGAATTGTCGATCACTGATCCGGATCGGAAGGAATTCGCCGTTCCCGTTGACAAAGTCCACTTGGCTTGAGCGCTCACGCCAGTGGCGTCGTTAATGATTTGATACTGCACGGCTCCCGCTATGGTGGTGCGGATAACGTCGGTTCCGAGGAACGATTTCGTCGCTACGCCTAGCCTGTTAATGCCACCGCCAAGCAGAATGCTTGAACCGGAGGCGTTGTTCTGCATTTCTCCCGTGACGCATCCAAAGCAATTGTTACCATCCGCGAACACGCGAACGGCTCCGCTCGCTACGGTAACTGCATAACTGTGATTTACCGTCGTGCCCCAATACGAACCGATATTGTTGCCGCTGATCAGGATATCGGACGCGACTGCGCCGATGGCAATGGCTGGCGCGGAACCGCTCCCGGCATTCGCGCCGCCGGCCAGGGTAACACCGACCACGGTAAGATTTTTGGCGTTGTAACTCAGGAGCACACCCTGGCCGCCGGAGATGCGCCCGCCATCAAACCGCCAACTGCTCGTATACGATGCGCCGGTGTCAGGGCTGACATCGATAACGGGCCCGCTCGCGGAAGACAGGCAGAACAGATCGCAATTGGTGAAATTGATCTGCCGCCCCGAGCTCGCGGAAATGACTTTTCTGGTCGTTCCGTCGACCTCCAGATCAAACGCGTAGAGGAACGACGGAAAATTAGCCGCAGATGCGGCGGTGTTCTTGATAACGAATGCGTCGCGCGCACCGATGATGCTGCTTCCGAAGATGCGCAGCGTGTGCGCCGCGCCGTCCCATTCGATGCCGTCCGCACCAGTCGTGCCGCATTGGAGCACCGAATTGATGATAGTCAGCACGTCGGATCGGCCAGACCCATCGCCGGGAGCTCTGAAGCGCAACGCAAACTGCCCGCTTTCTACAATATTCGCTTGGCAGAAATACGTCATAACGTTGTTTACAAAATTAAAATCGTACGGCTGATAGGCGTTATTTACCTGAACTCGATCGAGAAGGACGTTATTAGCCTTATACAGCTTGATCGTTGTTCCGCCGGTTTTGCCGGAGTGGTCGATCAGTCCCCTTCGGATAGTAATATTATACACGCCAGCGCTGCCAATGCTTGTCCCATCGACCGAGATGCAATCAAGCGCACCGTTGACGAACACCAGCTTCGTTAGCGCCGTTTCAAACTCAAGCGTGACACCGTGACCTGTGATATTCAGCGTTCCGGCGCAGCGATAGTACGGCTCAGAGCGCGGGAAATACACGATGCCGCCGGCCGAGAACGTTTGCGCGAAATCGATCGCCCTCTGGATCGCTGCCGTATCGTCAGCTGCACCATCGCCGACCGCCCCGAAATCCTTCACGCTGATCGAAAACTCCTTCAGCTTGGCGTCCATGGTGCGCGCGACCGCACCCGTGCCATTCTGAAGCCAGGTTCCCGATTTGGCATTCACCAGGATGCTCTGCTTGGTACGCAGCGGCGACATGACCTTCTCAGTATCGATCCCGGCTTCTGCCTCTCCCTGCGTGGCGTAGTCATCTTCCGCCAGCGGTGGCCCGACAAGGCCGGGGCGAAACCGCATTCTCAGCGACGATGGTCCGCGCGCGACGATGCTGACATCGGGCATCAGAAATTCCCCTCGGTAATGGTGACTGAACCGTCGAAGACCTGGATCGTCTTGCCGGTTGCGGTGTGGGTGATGCGGCAGCCATGCCGGTATTGACCGGCACAGAGGCGCATCGCTTCAGGCGGCTGAAAGGTGATGGTGTTTTCGCTGGAATCGACAGCCAGGCCATCGCCGCCGGTGAGCGACAGGACCGGACGGCGGTCGCGCTTCAGCTCATAGGCATAGGCGTAGTCAGCCCACGGGAAATCGGAGCCGTCCGCGAGCCTCCATTCGCAGGTGAATGCGAAGGTCTCGTCATCGGTAGCGGAAACATTGACCTGATAGGCAGCACCGGCCATGGCGGCTCCTCATGGAAAAAGCCGCCCGGTGAGGGCGGCTCGGGGTGGGCTTGGATCGGCTGAAACAGCCGGCGAATTGGCAAGATTTGATATGGACTTGGCGCCCAACGCTACGGCAGGATCGACATTTCTGACCGGCGGCCTAGCAACCTCCCGTGTCGAGGTACCTGATGGATTCCATGCAGGAGATCCTCGCGATCGACCAGCAGGCCCAGCAGCTTGGCGAGGTGGTGAATGATGGCGATACGCATGGGGTTCTGCCGAGATGAGATTTTTCGTCCTGCGCCGTCTGATCAGCCTGATCATCTGCCTGGCTCTGATCGCGGCGGGAGCATGGCTGTTTCGCCCTATCCTTGATGGCGGATGGCCGAGTGGACGCATGGCGCTCATTGCCGCCGGCATGATCGGAATAGGCGTCGCCTGGCTCTGGAGCGATTATATCGAGCGTGGCGACGGCTAGATGTGGAGCCTCAACAGGTTGTCCTCGTCGAGAGCGAGTCTGCTGATTGGGGTTTTGGCCTGGATACCGCCATGTGGTCGATGCCAATTGTAGTGGTGGAGCCAGCGCGGCAGCTCTTCGGTTCGTCGGTCTGAGTGGTCATAGGGCCTGGCATAGGCCCATTCGCGCAGAGCGGTCTGGATGAAGCGCTCGGCCTTGCCGTTGGTCTTGGGCGTGTAGGGCTTGGTCCTGATGTGTCGCAGGCCGAGATCGCGGCAGGCGTCGCGGAAAGCGAAGGCTTTGTAGCATGAGCCGTTGTCGGTCATGACGCGGGTGACGGTGACGCCGAGGCGTTCGTAATAGGCCACCGCCGCCCTGAGGAAGGCGACGGCACTGAGCGCCTTCTCGTCCGGCTTCATCTCGACGAAGGCGAGCCGCGAGGCATCGTCGATGCAGACATGGGCGAACTCCCAGCCGAGGCCTTCGCCGCGCCCGCGCCGGTTGCTCTGGCGGGTTCGGTCCCCGGTGATGCGGTGGCCGACACCGTCGATGCGGCCGAGCTTCTTGATGTCGATGTGGATCAACTCGCCGGGATGGGCGCGCTCGTAACGGCGCACCGGCTCGGCCGGCTCGAGGTCGCGCATCCGGCTCAATCGCGCCCGCCGCAGGATCCGGCTCACCGTCGCCGGCGAGACGCCGACCTGCCGGGCAATGGCCTGACCCCTCAGGCGCTGGCGCCGCAGCGCGATGATCTGCTCAATCTTGTCGTCAGGCGTCGGACGATGCAGACGGTGGGGCCGCGACGAGCGGTCGGCCAGACCCGCTACGCCCCCGGCGGCGAAACGTTCGATCCATTTATGGACGGTCTTCAGGCTGACGCCGACGCAGACCGCGATCTCGGCGGGCCTGCGCCCATCGGCCGCCATCCGCGTAATCCGCTCTCGACCCAGCCGCGTCAGACGGGCATTCTTGTGGATGTTCATCCGGTTCCTCCCCGAGGGATACTGAAGCTTCGCAACCTCAGCTTCCTCGCTCGGGACCGGATGGACAACCTATTGAGAGCTCACAGCTAGAGCAGTTTACGATCCGTTTGGATCGTTCAACAGCCCTAGCTCTTTGTTTTAACGCAGTGTCTTCACGCGAACCGGTCTCCACTTCGCTCGAAAACGCCCTAGGCCCCGCCCTCTCTCAAGACCCGCAGCAGCTGCTCTTCCAGGCTTTCGTCCGGCCGCACTGGGCGTGGCCGCAGCAAGGTTGAGGCGCCAAGGCCCAGGATCGCCTGAGAGCCAAGCATGCTGGCGGGCTCCATGGGGGCTGCGCCCTGCGCGTAGAGGGGGCTGCGTTGGCGGGTCGGCTCGTCGACTGCGTCGAGCTCCCGCTGCGACAGCGCATTCTGCCCCAGCCTTGCCAACGCGCCGCCGCCTGGCGCAGCCGAGCGAAGACCGTCCCCGCCGGCCAGCACATTGTTGAGGGTCCGCAGGCCGTTGCCCTGTCCGCGGTTCGGGGCGACCGTGACGACAAGCGGTCCGCTGCCCGTATCGGCAGGAGGCTCATCGCTCAGGACAGCGCCGGGAGGAGGTTCAGACGCCATGGGCGAGGCCTTCGCATCGTCTGAGCCAGCAAGAACCGCTCCGCCGGCAGCAACGCCGGCCACAGGTGCCGCGATCGAGTTGAACTGGACCGTCCGATTGAGCTTGGGATTGGCGTTGACGTGTTCACGGATGCGGGCGGCCGTCTTTGGCGCGACCGTCTTGAGGTAATTTGGATCAGCCATGTAGGCGCGGATGGCTTCAGCCATATACTCGCGCGGAATGTCATCGCCGGTATATTTCAAGTTCTGCGGCCGCATGAAGTTGCTCGCGCGCTCGCGCCCGGTGTTGAGCGCGTCGTAAAGCGGCGTCAGTTCTCGTGATAGGCCAGCAGTCGGTATTTCACTTGCCATCTGGTCAATGAGGTGTCCGACCTCATGAGCGGCGACCTTCGAAGATTGACCCGGCGTCAGCTTGCTTGAGATCGCTATTTCTTTTGGTGTTCCATCTGGTCTGAATACCGCCCTACCCACGTCACGTCCGAGGGCGGATTGCGGAAGAACACGAATGCCCTCGCCAGTTCCCGCCTTTGCGATTTCGTCCAGTGCTTCACCCGGTAGCGCCACGTCCCCTCCGCCACCTTCCGTTCGGCCCACGACATAGCGGGCGGTGATGGGGTCTCCGTCGATGGTGTGGGTGAGTTTTCCTCTTGCATCGGCGGGTGCTCCGGCGGGGTAATCGGCAGCGAAAGGCCGCGGCGGCTTGACCGGAGGATCGTACAGCGAAACGCTTCTGGACGCTAGGTTTTTCGCCCCTTTTCCAAGCACCGCGAGTGCCGGCGCGGCGCCCAGAACGGTTCCGAGCGTGTTCAGCGCAGCGCCTGTGTAATTCCCATCCTGGTAGTCCCGGTACGCCTCATTGGCGGAGAGCGGCGCAGCCAGCGGCGTCAGGTCGACAAGCGACATGCCGGTCTGCCCTAGCCCCGCCGAACCGAGCAGGCCCGAGACGAAGCGGCGGCGCACGGGCGAGGCCCGCTCGTTACCCATGAGCAGTTGGCCAAGCTGGTCACGCCAGCCCGGCTGGTAAGGACGAAGCTCAGCCATTATTCCGGTACTCCTTGGCCATCGCGGCTCCTCATAAAAAAGCCGCCTGGCCAGGGCGGCTTGGGGGAGGCTTGGATTGGTTGAAACAGCCGGGGAGTTGGCAGGGTCTGCCGTGGACTCCGTGCTCTACCTTGCGGCAGGACCGTAGGAGTTTCGCAGACTCGCAACGGAGTTATAGCCTTGCCCGAGAATCCCGAGGTGGTTGACCCCGACCTGAGATCCGCGCCACGCCTGATCGGCGAAATTCCGTGTGTGGGCATCAGCCCGTGAACTTCACACGACGCTCGGCCGCATGCTCGCCGCGAATGCAAAACCTGATGGCCAGGTCAACTGACATGGTAGGCTCCTAAGATGATCCGAGTAATAAAAACCGGGCTGCTGTTCGCCATCATCATCCCGCTCGCGTGGTTCGTGAGATGGGGCGACGCGCAATTGCCGCAGCGCGCTGAGGATGTGCTGACCGGCATCCCCATTGGAATCGCGATCTTGCTCGCCCTGAGCGCTTGGGATCGCCGGTCACAGCGGGGGGCTCTAGCGTGATTGTCCTTGTAGTCCTCGGCATTGCAACGATGGCGACCCTATACGGGGCGCTATACGGGCTGACCTTGATACTTCCCGAACGAGTCCAATGGATGCTGTTCGGCGGCGTCGGCGCATTGCTGCTCAGAGAGTTTTGGGAAAAGTACTATGGCTCCCGCAGGCGCGGCGACTGAGTTTGAGCCCCGCCTTCGATCATCGCTCGCAGCTGTCCCTCGATCGCAGCGCGGGCGGATGGCGACATGGCCTTGTTTCCGAAATAGGCCTGCGCCATCGGCGACATGATGATGCGGCCCGCCGCTGCCGGCCCCAGAGCAGCGATACCGGCCCATAATAGGTCCGTCATGCCCGTGCTGCCGCCAAGAAGCGCGCCGGCCTGGCCGAGGCTCAACCCACGCTGAGCGATGCCCGCATTGGGTAGGGGCGCCATGACCTGATTGCCGGCACGCGTCAGTTCCACAAAGTCGCCTTGGCCGCGAGCATAGGCCTCGCGGTTCTTGCCCGTCGCGGCCGCTTGCCGAAGGGCTTGAGGTGTGATCAGGCCGGCTGCCGCATTCTCGCCATTGCCGGCCGCCGCATCGGCAATGTCTTTGATGTTGCCGTGCTGGCGACGCGCGCTCTGCCATGCAGCAGCATCCTCCGGCGAGAGCGACCGGATCATGGAGTTGTCGAGGGCGTCCCGCATGCCCTTCAGGGCGCCGGCAAGGTGTTTGTTGCCTTCGTTTTGGGATGCGGTGGACAGCCAGGACCGGGTAGCCTGGTATTCTGCGCCCGGAAGCGTGCCGTTGCCGGCCTTGATACGGTCGACGAGATCGGTCGCGATAGTGCCGAGGATCTGCTTTTGCTGCGGTTCCAGCAGCCGATCGTAGCGCGTCAGAACATTGCCGAGGTCGGAGCCCAGCTGCCTGTCGGCCTGCATCGTGTTTCGCGCAGAGAGATCCGTGAACTCCTTGCCGATACGGTCGACGCTCGCCTGAATGTTCTCTGGCGTGGCGCGTCCGGATGCTCCAGCCTTCCGCATCGCTGCATCGGTAAAGGCTTCACCCTGCGCCTCCATGGCGCGGGTGGCTCTACCGCCAGCAAGAGGGGCATCCCCGAAGAAGCTCTCGCCATATTGCAAAGCCTTTGAGCCCGAGCGTTGTCCGGCTGTTAGCGGGACGCCTTCGCGGGTCAAGCTGTCAACGGCAGCCTGCCGTCCGGGCGGAGTGGCCATCGGCGTAAGCATCGTGTTGATGGTTGCCCCGACACCACGGGCTGCAACAGGGACGCCGCCGCCCACCAATGCGCCGGATCGTGCGCCCTCGCTCGCGCCTTGCAGCCGCTCCGGCGCGCCACCCTCTGCGTTTCCCGCCCCATGAATGGCTCCATATCCCCCGCCTTCCACAATCCCTGCGCCGATCAGCTCGGGAAGGGTCATGCCCGCCTTCATCAGCGTAAGGCCCGCCTTTGCGGCTCCGAGCCCTGTCCCCATGCCGCCTGCGATCTCTGCTGCGGTCGCGGTGATGGGATTGGCTTCCTTTGCGGCCTTGTCTCGCGCGCGGTATTCCTGAACGCCTTGATCATAGCCCTTAACGAAGCCGTCGCCCGTGAACAGGCCCTTGATGCCCTGTGTGAGCCCGTAGGACTCGTCAGAGAGGCCGAACGTCAGGCCCTTCACCGCAAATCGAGCGGCCGTATCAGCGGTGCTCGGCTTCGCAGCCTGCCCGGCGCTGAATTTCTGGAACCCGGCCATAGCCGTATTCTGATCGGGCGCCTCGATCTGATAGACCGAGCCGTCCGGGCTTTGGACTTCAAAAATTGCCATGGTTATTGCTTCTGCCTGATGCGGATGCCATCGCCGAGATCGTGCCAGCCTTCACCTGCCGCGATTGGAGCCTTCGCCCCTATCGCTTCGGCGCGCTTGGCGAGGTCGGCGAAACGATCCTGCGAGCCCAACTTGTCGGAGAACTCCAACTCATAATCGTCGAATGACCCTTTCGGGTTCGCCCGCTTCCATTCGCGCCAGCCCTTAGCTTTCTCGATATCGATCTGCGCGGTGCGCTTGGCGACCTCAATCAGGATTTGGTTGCCTCTCGGGTCATTCGCGAGGCTCAGTAGCGGCCCCACCAGGAACGCCCGATCAGCGTCCGAGAGGTTGTTAGCGGGGGATCCGCCCGCCCCGATCATGTCGGCGAGCATGCGACCAGAGATGGCCGAAAGAGCTTGAGCATCACCGACCGCTTTTGGGTTGAGCCCGATGGCCTCAAGGAATTTGTCATTGACACCCAATGACTTGCCGAGCGCCGCCAGGCTCATCCGGTTTGGCTGAAGGCGGCCCGTCTCGACATTTTTCATGAGCGCTTCGATCTGGCCTAGACGAAGCAGCTGTTTCGTCGCCGAACTCGCGGCGGCCATGGTCTCTCCGGCGCGCTTACCGGCGCTCTCACCAATCTTTTTTGCCTCTTCGGTTTCACCGTTGTCGGTGCTGCTTGTATTGCTCGCATCTGCCGGCCTGACCGGGTCGTCGCCGGGGAGGCTCGAGACAGGCCGGGGCTCGCCGGTCGGCGCGATTTGCCCCTGTGCGACTTGCGCACGCCCTTGCTGCTGAGAGCCACCCAGCCCCCCATTCACCGCGGACTGGATCATCTCGGCAGGATACCGAGCGCCGGCCGCGCCATGCTCCTGCGCGATCAGCGCCTGCAGAAAGGCCTGCGCCCGCTGCGGATCGGCCAGTTGCAGATCCTCATTCGGGGCAAGGCCCATGGCGCGCGCGATGTTGGCGGCGGCGGCGCTGTTGCCCGGCGTCCAGCCGTTCCGGCCCGCGATCAGCTCATCGGCTGTCCGCTTGCCGCCCTGGTATTTGCGCAGGGCCAGGCCATAAGCGGCGGACATGCCGGCCTCGGGCGAGTTGAACACGCTTTGCGGGTCGCCCTGGTCGGTATTTCGGGACGGCCCGAGGACGCCGGGAAAGGCCGTGTTGCCGGCATATTTGATATTGCCGGGATTGTTGTTACGCATGCCGGCCGGCAAAGCGGGGTTGCCATAGCCGAAGCCATTGCGCTGCTCCATCTCGGCTTGGAGGCGCTGCGCATCTGCTTCAGTCTCGGCCACTTGCACCGGGCGATTGAACGCGCGCTGCGCCGGGGCTGAGGGCGTTGACGGCGGAAACGCGGCCTGCGCTTCGTCCTCCGACGACGCGCCCGGCGCAATGAGATTGCTCGCCTCGGCGTCGCTTGCCTGCCCACGCGCCCTCGCCTTCTCACTGAGCGCCAGGATGCTCGCCGCGCCCCTGGCGTCGCCGCTCGCGAGCAGGCCCTGGGCGACCTTCAGATAGCCCTCGGGCGAACCGTCGAGCCTCTGCCCGATCTCGGCGAGGCTCTGGCGCTTGCGCGCCTGGTCATAGGCGTTGTTGTAGCTCTCCCCCAATTTCGAGAGCGGGGAGAAATCGACGACGGGAGGTCCGAGGTTCCAGGGTTGCGCCATCTCAAGCCACCTTCTTTGCGCCCATGGCGCTGCCGAACAGGGACGCCCCGAGATTGGCGAGCCCCATGCCGAAATTGAGCCGGTTCTGGGCCGCGGTCTGGCCCGCCATCAGCGCGCCGGTGCCGGCGCCGATGATGGTCTGGCCGAGCGTGCCGAGCGCGCCCGCATTCGAATTCGCATAGCCGGTGTAGATCCCGGCCTCCTGGCCGGCGGCGTTCGTGTAGACATTCGATTGGTCGCGGCCCTGCTGGGCATAGAGGTTGCCGAGACCCTGCTGGATGTTCGCCTGCTGGCCTGTCGCCTGCAGACCGGTGTTGGACAGGCCGTTGAGCCTGTCCTGCCAGCCGCCATAGTCCTGGTTGGCGAGGTTTGCGGCGCGATCGGTGATCGCCTGCATGGTGTTGCCGGAGCCGAGCGCGCCAAGCGCCGAGGCCTTGCGCGCGACCGCATCCGTTGCCTGGTCGACCTGATACTGGTAGCCGGGCGAGGCTTGGAACTGCGCGACCGCCGCCGCATTGCCCTCAGCGCCGTTCTGCCCGAGGCTGTTCTGATAGGTCGTCAGCGCGCTCTTGCCGGCCTCAGTCCAGGGGTCGAAGCGGTCGATCGCCGCCTGGTATTCGGGAACGGCGGCGCCATAGCCCTGGCCCAGCGCCGCCAGGCTCGATGTCCGCCCGGAATCGATCGCTGAGAGCGAGTTGTCGCGCCCCTCGGCAAGCGTGCCCTGCTGCTGGTTGTAATTGTTCTGGGCCTGGTCGGCCGCCCATATGCCCGCCAGTCGCCCGGCGCGGCCTGAAAAAACTGAAGCCATGAGAGCCTCCTATGATGTGGGGTTTGCCGGATCCGGCTTCGGATAGCGCGCTTTGACGGCCCGGCAGGCGTCGAGATAGGCGCGCAGCTTCGCACCGTCTCCGGCCTGCTGGTGGACCAGGGCGTCGGCAAGCTCGGTCAGGGCTGGGTAATCGGCGGCCCTGCGGGCGCGGTAATCGTCGCGATGCACGATCTTCACGCTGTCACCTCGAATATCTGCACCGTGAATGTTTTAGCGAGGTGACGGACGGACCGGACCTCGATTGCGTAGGTTCCCGGCAGCGGGAATTCGAGCTCGACGACCGGGTCGGTGACCGCATAGGACGTGCGCCCGATCATGACGGTTGCCGGCACCGGCACATCGCGCAGCGTCATGCCGTCGAGCCGGGCCGGATTGTCCTGCTTGGGCCGGGTCTCGCGCGTCTCGAGGTCGACATAGAAATCCGGGCCGCCGCCGCCGGCGATGATCCGCGCGCCGCCTTGCCTCTGCCGCTCGATCACGCCCAGCGCCATGCGGCCCCATTCCGTGACCGCCCCGGTTTCGTCATAACGCACGAAGGCGACAGCAGGCCCCACCGTCATCGTGCCAACTCCTGAACGAGGATGGCGACGCCGCCGACGCCCGCGCCGTTGCCGGAATGGACGATGTAGTCGTGATAGCCGCCGCCGGGACTGTCCTGGCAGAGAACCGTGGTCTGGAGGAATGAAATGCCGGCAGACGAGCCGGAGCCCGACGCTTCGAAATTCGTCGCCACGGAACCGATCAGGACACCGTCGCGCTCGACATAGACAGTGCCCGGCGATGCCGAGAGCGGGAAATAGGAGCCGGCCAACCCGTTAAACGAGGCGGTGATCGCCACCGTGGCGCCAGCCCGCACGGTGATTCCGACGCCGGTATAGATGCCGCCGCTGGCGGAGAAAGCGACCTGGCTGATGGCGTGGCTGGCGACCGCGACCGTCTCGACCGTGCCGGTGACGAGCAGGTTGCCGTTGATGACGACATCGCTGGTGATCTCCAGCAGATAGGATGCGCCGCCCCCGACCTGTTGAATGCCGGTCAGGATAAAACCGCCGGTGACGCCGTTGATCGTGCCCGTGACGGCATATTTGACGGCGATGCCGTCGATGGAGGCGCTGAGGATATCGAGTTCGGCCGTGTTGTTGCCGACCGTCGTCTCGAGCGTGGTGAGCTCGGCCGCCAGCGCGGAATCGCCTGCCGCGCGCGCGATGGCCTCCGTCGCAACGGCCGCATAAGCGCCGTCGACCTCGTCTGACACCAGGTTCAGCCGCGTGTTGGTGTTGGCGACGTTCGACTTCATCCAGGCTTGCAGCGCCTGCTCGTAATCGAGCAGCGCCTGCCTGGGGAAGCCCTGTTCATTGGTGCGCCGAACCGTCACCGGCATGATAGCGGGCACGGTCAACGGGTCGAAATCGGCCATCAGGCGGCCCTCGCATCGAGACGATCGGCTGTCGCGCCGAGGAACGAGAAATCGTCCGCCCCCTCCCAGCGGAAGCGGACGATGAGGCCGGCCTGCGTCGAAAGCCCAAGATTGGCGACGCTCACCGGCCATTTGTCGGCGTCAGCAAGCGAGCGCTGAAGCTCGCTGCTCCAGCTCTTGCCGCCATCATGCGACCAGGAGACATAGACCGTGATCTGGGCCTCAGTGAAATCGGCGGAGAGCCTGGCCGCGACACGGGCCGGGAAGTCCTTCAGCGGCCCTGACTGAATGAGGCCACCGAGGGCCGCCCCGTTCTCCGTCAGCGTGGTCGAGAGCGTCAGAAGATCGCCAGACAGCGTGTCGCCGAACAGCCATTGCTCATTGCTGTAAATCGACCGCGTCGCGCGCCAGCGGGCGGCCCCGGTGCTCAGGCGCTCATGCCAGGAGCACTCGACCGTGTCGTAGATCCAGCTCCCGCTATCGCTGGACACGGCGACGAACTGCCGCCCCTGCCAGGCGAAGACATCGACCGCGACGGTCGCGACGGTCGAGGCCGCGATGAAGCGGTCGACGTCAGGGGTGGAGATTGTCGCCGTCTCATAGCCCGACAGCGCCTTGACCGTCCTGTCCGAGGCGACGAAATAAATCGGGCCGTTCCAGGTCTCCTGAAACCCGGCCATCGCCATGGTGGTCAGGATGCCGACAGGAGGCACGGTTGCCGCCCTTTGCAGCGGGAATGGCGAGGTTCCGACATTCTGATAGGGCTCGATGGTGGAGCCGCCGAAGCCATAGGCCAGCGAGCCCTGAACCGCGACCCTGCGCAAACCATCCGAGCGGCTTTCTGCGGTGGTGAAGCTCAGCGCGTTGATCTGCGTCGCATTGAGTTCCGAGGCGAAAAGCCTGCCATCGGGGATGGAGAACAGGAAATAGCCGCCCAGAAAATCGACGCTGTTCACCGTCGCCGGCAGGTCCGCATCGGGATAGGCGGCAACCGTCGTCGCGCTCAGGAGATAGGCGCCGCCGCCCTCGCGCACCGCGACGATATCGGGCGTCGAGACGCCATCGGTCACCTTGTTGTTGCGCGCCAGCGTGACGCCGTCGGGGCCCGGAATCGAGCCCGTCAGCGTCGTGACAGCGCCGTCAGCGGCAACCGTAACGACAGAGCCGGTGAACACGACATAGGTGACGCCGTTGACATCGAGCAGGCCGCGGATGCCGGCCTTCCCCGTCGCCACGCGCCGGCTCAGCCCCGCGACACGGCGCACATAGGAGCGATCCCCCTCTTGAACCGGATAGCAATTGACATAGCGGCCCTCGCCCTCGCCCGGCCGAACGCCCGGCGTCGAGGATTTCGGGAAAGGAAGCGGCGGCATCAGAGAATGCTCCCATGGCGGCGGCGGCGCAAAAGCGCGCTGTCGATGCGCAGCGTCCGGCCGGTTCCGCCGCCGATGCGCTGGATCGTGCGCAGCTCATCCTCCGCCATCTGCTTGGCTGCGAGGTCGCGCGGCCGGCCGAATTTCGGGCCGCAGATTTGCGCGAGATAGGCCACGAGCGCGTCGAAGACCTCGTCGTCGATCTCCTCGGCATCGGGGATGTAGATGACGTTGCGCTTGGCAAGCGCCGCCAGCGCCGGGTCGATGCGCTGCTCGACGAAGGCGGTGTCCTCAGCGCTGGGCACCTGCCCCGAGGCCAGCGAGAACAGCTCGCCCAGCACCTCGCGAACGAGATCGGCTTTGGTCTGGCTCATGGTTTGTCTCGCGAAATGAAAAGGGGCGGCCTGGGGTCGCAAGCGCGTCATGGTCGGGCTCGGGAAACCCTTCTCCCCTCGCGGGAGAAGGTGGCTCGGCGAAGCCGAGACGGATGAGGGGGCGCTGTGAGCTCTCCGCCTGGCCGAACACGATGCTAACCGGACAGGGCACGGCGCCCCCTCATCCGGCGCTGCGCGCCACCTTCTCCCGCCAGGGGAGAAGGGAAAAGGGCGGCCCGAAGACCGCCCCTCCTATTGTCGGCCGTCAGCCCGCTTAGCTGCCCGAGAGCCGGACCGCGAGGCGCGGATCGACCGTCTTGACGCCGTAGAGGATGTCGAGACGCCAGGCAGATTTGTCGTTGGTGCCGTCATAGACCGGGATCACGCGCGCATTGATGTTCTTGTAGGTCTCGCGCGAGACATCGACGGCGCCCGGCGGCTTCACCAGCGGCACCACGACCAGGGCGAACGCATTCTTGTGGAAGACGAGATTCTGGGCGTAACCGGTTCCCGCAGCGCCGAAAAATGTCATCGCCGCATTGTCCGCAGGCACGGCTGAGACCGTCTGGAAGGCGCCAGACGTGATGATCGGCGGCGAGATCGTCAGCGTCGCGTTGCCCGCGGCATCCGAGGCGGCGTCCGCCTTGACGACAAACATCTTCAGATGCGGTAGGGTCGCCTTGGTCACCGGGTTGACGTCGAAGACACCGGCGATGGTGAAGACGTCGCCGGCCTTGACGCGGGCGGCGACTGCCGCCGTCCAGCCATCCGTGACCAGCGACTGGCTGCCGATATCCTTGACCGCAGCGTATGTCACGCCCTGCGCCGCGCCATTGACCAGCGGCGTACCGCCGAGCGGGCCGACAATATGCGTCGGCACGTTTTGCGACATATAGGTGTCGATGCCGCCGATCTCGCCGATACGGCCCTTGCGATAGGCGCCCTGCGCGACATTCTGCATGTAGAGCGCCGTTTGCGAGCCGGCCATCGCCCAGTAATCGGTCGGGCTCAGCACGCCGGAGCGCATGTCCTGCGGCACCGCGCCGAGATCCATCCGCGTCGGCGCCTTGGCGAAGTCGGCAAAGGCATCCACGGTCTGGCCGGGCGTGCCGACCCAGTTGGGAACGTTCTTGTATTCCGCCATCACATCGAGATCGATCTGGTTGGCGAGCTGGACCATTGCCGGCTTGATGACGCGCTCGGCGAGCTCGTCGATGTTCAGCGTCAGCTCCTTCGAGGTGAAGGCGAAATCGACGCCCTTCTGCTTGTCGACAGTGATCGTGGTCCGCCCCTCCGTGACGTCCTGGCTCGCCATCACGGCGCCATCACGCACGGTGAAGTCGGTCGGCTTGCGGATGGTGATGGTGTCGCCGGCCGAGTAGCCGTTCACCTTCTTGTCGAACTCGTCCTCATAGCCGCGATAGACCATGCCGGCCATGACGAGCTCGTTTTCGAGAATGCGCACCGCCGTTTTGGCGACGATGGAGGGGGTCAGCGTGGTGTTTGCCATGTTGTCTGTTCCTGAAAGTTAAGCCCGGTCGCCGTATTGCCGCTTGAGATACGCCTCCATGCGGGCCTCCTGGCTCGATGGGCTGGCGCCGCCTTTGGGAGCGGTTACGGGCGGTGGGGCTCTGGTTGCGGTGGTGGACTTGGCCAGGGACAGGCGAGCCTCGATCTTGCCGATTTCACGGGCGGCGCCGAGCGGCGACAATCCGTTGAGGCGGCGCAGATCAGCGGGATTCCTGGCGAAGTGGTATTGCAGCAAGGCCCCCTTCTCGCTTTCGAGAATGAGCTGCCCGACGACAGGCGAGACGGGATGCGTCCTGTCAGTCGTCTTGCCGACGACATCGCGGAAATCGGGGATCACCTTGACCGCATCAGCGACGCGATCGTTGAAATCCTCGACAAGATCGCTCATCCGCTCGGCGGAGTGCGAGGCGACCTGGCTTGCCAGCGCCTTCACCTCACGGGTAACGATCCTGCGTTCCGCCTCATAGGCGGTCATGGCCCGCTCGTAGGCGAACCAATCACCCCTGAACGCATCTTCGCTGGGCGGGTCGCCGATTTCCCTGCGCACAAGGCCGTCGATCGCCGCGCCGTCGTCGACCACCGGGGTGCGACTGCGCAGAAGCTCGACCTCGTTGCGAAGCGCATCGCGCTCCCGTTTCAGCCGTTCGACGCCGGAGCGGCGCTTCTTCGGCTTGTCCTGCTCTTCCTCTTCGCCAGCGCCGTCAGCCTGCTGGCCTTCAGCGCCGTCATGCTCGTCAGTCCCTGTTTCGGACGTCTCCGCGGCTTTCGCCGCAGCGCCGTCCTCAGACTGTTCTCCGTCGGCTGGCGCGCTTGCGCTCGCCTGCCCGTTGGTCAGGTCGTCATCCCAATCGTTCATGGTGCATCCAAAGAAAAAGCCGCCCGGAAAGGCGGCTTGCTCATCATCGCGGCCTGCGCCTCATGCGCTGGCCTGGCGTGAAGTCGTGTTTGGTCGGCGTTCGGGCTTGCGCCTCAGGGGCGAAGGCCCGCGCCTCAGCGGTTGCCCCCCGAGCCCTCATCCTGAGGAGCCGCGAAGTGGCGTCCCGAAGGATGCTCCAGGAGGCTCCGGTGCGAGCTGGAGCATCCTTCGAGACGCGCCTACGGCGCTCCTCAGGATGAGGGCTCACATGCCCAAGCCGGCTCTCATGCCAACGGGATTTCGATCTGGCTTGAACCGTCATTGCGAGGAGCGTGAGCGACGAAGCAATCCAGGAGGGCTCGCGCAGACCTCTGGATTGCTTCGCTGCGCTCGCAATGACGGCAGAGACTAACGCCAGCGCTCAGCGCTGAAGGCCGTCAGAATCGACGGCCAAGCCTTGCGTATCAGCCGAGAAGACCTGCGCTTCGTAGAGAAGCCGGAGACGTGGTGGGACAACAAGCTCACGACCGGCCCGTTGCTGGCATTGCGGCAATTCCTCTAAGAGACTCTGCGGTTTGGAGAAGCAATCATGTCTGCGGGTGGCACGGATCAATCAGGCACGAGAAGCTTCGCCGTTGCCGCCGCGTTAAGCTGCCTTTTTGCCATGCTGCTCGGCTCGGGAGGTGGCTTCGGCACCGCCATAGGCTTCGGCGCTGTCGGGCTTGTAATGCCAATACTCTCGACAGCTCTCCTCACCATAGTGCTTCTGGCAGGAGAGCCTTGGGGAGTAGTCGATAACCACTTCCTCCCCCGCGCAATCCTCGTGGTGATTGGTATAGCGACCATTTTTGGGGCAGTGGCACTACTGTGGCGGAGCCGGCGCGAAGCTGCTTGATTCCTTTTGCCCAATAGAGAAGCCGCCCGGAGAGGCGGCTTGCTCATCATCGCGGTCTGCGCTTCATGCGTCGGCTTGGCGTGTAGTCCTGTTTAGTGTCCCGACCATCTGCACGCTGTCATCCCGGGCGTAGCGAAGCGGAGACCCGGGATCCATTCCTGAGCCTAACCAGGCAGCGCTCCGGCATGGATCCCGGATCGGCGCGGCTTCGCCGCTTGTCCGGGATGACGGCGCGGGGGGTCAAAACCCGTCAGGATCGGCGGCGAAAGCCCGCGGGTCGTCGTGCGGGCTCGCATCGTCTTGCGTTTCCGCCCTATCGGCCCCCCCATTACCGCCGCCGCGCCCGAGCGCGCCGATCTGCGCCAAGGCGAGAGCTCGCCTCGCCTCGATCAGCGCGATCTCCGCCTCGGCCCTGCGCGCGGCGTTTTCGGCCTCCCGCGCCGCGATCGCCCGGGCGTTCTCCGCGTCAGCGAGATCGCTCTGCGCCCTGGCGAGGTCGATCCGGCGCTGCTGTTCTTCGGTCGCGATCTGCGACTGGGTTTTGGCGCCGTCCATCTGGATGCGCGCGCCCTGCGCTTGCGCCTGCTGCTGCGCCGCGATCGCTTCCGGCGAGGGCTGCGGCGGCGGTGGCTGTGGCGGCGGCGCGCCCGATCCTTGAGCCTCCATCTGCTGGATGGCGGGCGGCAGGCCCAGTTTCAGGCGCTTGGCGATCTGGTCCTTCATCGGCCAGTCCTGCGCCTGGACATAGAGGTCGCCGATCAATCCAAAGGTGCTGGGCACAGACTGGACGAGGGTGGCCATGCCGTCCTTGGCCTCCTCGCGCTTGGTCGAGTAGGACGGCCCCTGCTCGATCACCACGTCATAGGCGCCCACAGACAGGTCGTTGAGCTTCTGGGCGGTCGCCGCCTCACCATCATCGCCCTCGCCGCCGACGACCATGCCGACAGCCTGGTTGACGCGCAGCGGCGTCATCCTGCCGTCCTCGCCGACGATGCGGATGGTGCGTTCGGTGTCGTAGATATGCGGGATCAGGTCGAGCAGGATCACGCCGGTGTGGCGCACCGCGCGGGCGAAATTATCGAGATAGACGAAGGTGCCGACATCGCCCTCGCGCTGACGGGCGAGGATCGCCCTGCCGCTCTTCTCGTTCGAGGCCTCGCCGAGCCCGGCCTGGTGGATGCCGATCACCGCCATCATGTTCTCGGCTGCAAGCTGAAGCCCTTCCGAGACGCCCTGCGACGACACCGGCGGCTGCACGCGCTGCGGCGCAGCATTGCCGTTCGACGGATCAGGCGTGTAGCGCAGATAGGGCCTGGACTCGGTGTTGGCATTCTCCCATTCGTCTTCGTACTCCTCGAAATTCCGCTCGGTGCCGAGCCAGGGCGCCTTGGGCTGGAGCGCGATGACCTCGGCCTGTTTCGAGGCGAAATAGTTGAACATGCGCTGCGGATCGCGGGCAAAGCGCACGATGCCGTGGCGGATGACGCGCGGGCCGATCCGGATCTCCTCGCCGAGCAAGGGCACGATCGGGATATAGCGGCCGGGCCAGATCGCAGGCTTTTCCAGGATATGGCCTTGCGTGATCAGGCAGCGATAGATTTTGAAGCTGTCGCGCTGATCGATGCGGGCGCCTTGCTGCCTGAGCTCGGCCAGTTCCTCCGCCAGCGCCTCGGTGACGTCGCGGATCGTGCCGTCAGCGGTCAGGGCAAGCGTGATCCGCGCCGGCTTCTTGTAGAAATACTCGGCGACGCGCACCGTGCTGGTGGTGACCCAGCCCTCGAAATGCCCTTCGCTCTCCCGGCTGAAATCGGTGACCGGCGCGTCCGGGTATTTCTCCTTGTAGGCATCGATCGCGATATCGACGGGCACGAAGCACCACATCGCATCCTTGCGGGTGAGATCGACCGCATCGGGATCCCAGACCACGCAGACACCATCCTGCACGAGCTGGATGCCGATCTCCTGGTTGAAGGTGGTCTGCGAGGCATATTCGGTGATGACGCGCCAATGGCCGATGCCGCTATTGACCTGGCTGTCGGCGGCGGAAAAATAGGTACCGGGCGCATCGCAGCGGTTCTCGATATAGCGGATGATGCCGGCTCGGAGCTCGGCCGCCGCCTCATCGCCACCATCGTCGACCGGGACGACCTTGATCGAGGGCCGGCCCTGGCGAATATCGCCCGTGACCTGGCGCACGAATTGCGGGATGCGGTTGATCGTCAGGCACGGGGCCTGGTCGGCCTCGCGCTGGGCGATCGCCTCCTTCGGCCACTGGTCTCCGGCGCGGAAGCGCAGATCCTCATAGGCCTGGTTGATGTTCTCGCGCTCGGCCTCGTAGCCAGCCGACCAGCGCCTGGCCGCCTGGGCCAACAGGTCCTCGGTCGCAGACGCAGGAGCGTTCGCGTTATCATCGTCTTGAGCGATCATTTCAAATCCTATCCGCCCATCCAGGCGCCGCGTCCGCGCGGGTTTCGCGGGCGACGCTCCTTGGGTTGCCGATCCCTGACAGGCTCGGCGAAGGTCAATGCGATGGCGTCCCAGTCATCGGGCGATCTGATCCCGCGCGCTCGCATATGCTCCTTGCTTTCCAGGAGCAGGCGCTGGTTCGCGTCGTAATGGTAGGACGGGCCGCAGGCATCGGCCTGGAGCCCGTCCTGGTCCGGGATGTCGGCGCCGCCGGGCTCGTCGAGCCAGTCGCGCGAGCGCTTCCACATCTCGGCCCGGCGATTGCGCGGGCCCGGCTTCTTCGTGCCATCCGGCAGCAATTCGACCGGCTCTTGCGGCTCGGAGCCGAAATTCACCGGCACGACAATCTCGTCATAGGGCGCGCCCCAGGATTGCAGGATGTCGACGACGCCAGCGCCGACGCCGCCGACATCGACAAACACCCTTGCCGGCTTGTCGGCGTCGATCACCTGCCTGATCCAGTTCGCGCCCGCCACCACATCGATCTTCGCCTTGCTTTCGGTCTTGCTGACCTTGCGGCCCCGGCGCCAGGCCAGCGCAAAGCGGTCATCGCCGAAGCGCGCCGGGTCGGCGCCGATGACCAGCGGCCCGATGCCCTCGCAACTTGCCTTGCGAGCCCGCAGCACAGCCTCGGATCTGATGAAGCTGTCATGGCCGGTGAGCTGGAAGGCTTCAGCCGCGGTTGCCGGATATTCCTGCTTGAACAGCAACTCGTCCTTCAATTCGGCGATCTTGGCGCGGCGCCAGGCCATCTGCTCCAGCGTCAGGCCGTAGGCGCCGGCATAAGCCTGCTCGTCCGCGTCGAGCGTAAAACCGTCCGGAACCGGCCGGCGATACTCGTCCTGCCAGAACCAGGGGATGAAGATCGCCTCGTAGTCGCCGATGCCGGCCTCGGCCTGCTGCCAGCGCGCATGAAACTCGCCGCCGACGCCGTTTGCCGTGCTTTCCAGCACGATCTCGGTTCCCGGCAGATCGGGAATGGCCTGGACCACGCCGGCGAAATGCGTCGCCGCATTGGGCCAGAACGCGACCTCCGAGCCATGGAAGAGCTGCACCGTCTGCGAACGCCCGACTGCCCTCGCCCCAGCCGTGCCGACGGCATAGCCACTCTCCAGCCTCGCGAAGGAAAGCTCCCTCGCATTGGCCGCGCCGGTCTGCGGCTTCAGAAGCCGCGGGCAGTGCTGGTGGTAGCGCTCCACCATGCCGAACAGGTTGTTCGTCGCCTCGCGCTCATGCGTCAGGATGAACACCCGCATTCCCCGCGCGTGACTGGCGCGCCAGTAATAGCGCCCGCCGATATAGGTCGAGATGCCCTGCTGGCGGCCCTTGAGCACGAGCGCGCGGACCTTGCCGGTGCGCGCCCTCTGCGCCTCGAGGCGGCCATGCAGATAAAGCTGCGCCTGGTTGAGCTGGAGCGGCGCGATCGCGCCGGTCTTGGTCCGGATCCGCAGCGCCTTTTGCGCGTAGTGCTCGAACTCAGCCCGCAGCCTCCGGCGGATCGCCCTCTCCTTCGGGCTCATTGTCTCGGGGTTCATTTCTCAATTATATACTTAGCAAAGCAGACCATAGGCCTATGCTCCTAATCACAGGAGCAAGCCATGTCTGCCACACTCGACAACCCCATTTTCGCCGACGTCGGTAAGGCCCGCGAGCAGCTTGAGGCTCAGCGTTGGCCTAATGGCGCGACGTGCCCGCATTGCGGAAATGCCGATCCTGCGCGAATCGCTGCGCTCAAGGGCAAGGCTCATCGCGCGGGCGTCTATCAGTGCAATGAATGCCGCGAGCAGTTCACCGTAACGGTCGGCACGGTGTTCGAGCACTCTAAAATCCCGCTCAACAAGTGGCTGCTCGCTGTCCATCTCATGACATCGAGCAAGAAGGGCATCAGTGCCCATCAGATCCACCGTATGCTCGGCGTCACCTACAAGACTGCGTGGTTCATGTGCCATCGCATTCGCGAAGCCATGCGCGACGAGAACCCCGAGCCCATGGGCGGCGAAGGCCAGATCGTTGAAGCCGACGAAACCGACTTCGGCGACAAGGAGACGATCACTAAGCGCACCAAGAAGGGCAAGGCGTCCCACTCCAGCAAGCGCTTGGTCGTTGCCCTGGTCGAGCGCGGCGGGCGCGTCCGTTCCTTCCAAGTCGATCATGCGACCGCTGAGAGCGTCCGCGAGATCGTTGTCACCAACGTGCGCCGCACATCAGTGCTGCATACCGACGAGAGCAAGCTCTACACCAAGACCGGCACCGAGTTCGCCAGCCATGAGACCGTCAAGCACTCAGCCAACGAGTACGTTCGCGGCGTGGTCCACACCAACACCATTGAAGGCGTGTTCTCTGTCTTCAAGCGCGGCATGAAGGGCATCTATCACACTGCGCTGAGAAGCACCTGCACCGCTACCTTGCTGAGTTCGACTTTCGCTACAATAACCGCACCAAGCTGGGCGTGAGCGACGTTGAACGCCGCGACAACGCCTTGAAGGGCATCGACGGCAAGCGCCTCACCTATCGGCGGATTAACGAAACCGCTTACGCTTAGGCAGAAGGCGAGGCGATTCGTCCGTCGCCGCAAAGCGAGGGCGAAATGTCGGAAAACGACGTGAAGCTATTTTGCCAATTGACGGCGCTGGAATACATGCTCCAGCGCCTCTACGTGATCATGTATGCGAAGGAGGGTTTCGACCTCACTTCCGCCAAGACCTTTCACAAAGGCTTGATAGAGCACATTAATTCGCAGACTTTCCCCACACCAGACGCCGCACAATCGATGCTAGCCGCTGGAGAATTGGGCGACGCGCTCTCAGGGTTTCTATGCGGGCTAGAGCAGATGATGGAAGACTCGGGGCGATTCCCCAAAGGCTAGTCTTTTCCATCATCGCGGCCCTTTGATTTCGGTTTCGGCTTAGGCGTCTTCTGGGGCATTGCCTTGGCGGGTTCATGCCGATTCGGCGGCGTCGCCAGCATCCGCTTCAGCACCTCGTCGCGCTTTTGATCGTCGTCCGTCATGGCTGAGTCGGTCCAGCTACCAGCTGCAAATTCGGCTGCACCCCGGTATGGGACGCCGCTTCGATCTCTTGCGCCATCGCGATGATCAGGCTTTCACCATTCGCGAATAGCATTCTGGCGTCGCCCTCCGAAAGCACAACACGTGGGTGCATGATCGGATTCCGATAGTCGTCCTTCATCTGCTTGAGCTCAGCAATCGTTTTATCAGAGGGTGCCGGGCTCGTCTGAGCCTTGGTGATCGCGTCTAGTTCTTTGATATAATCATTCCACGATACGAGCGTCTTGCCAGGCTTCCCGCTGAACAGCTGATAGTAGCTCTCCAGCGTTGCTTCGACCGCTCGTGCGACATGAAAGCCAGACGCCGACAATAGGTTGAACGCTAAACATCGCCCCGCCGATCTCCAGTCAATGCGCGCTTTTTCGGGTATTACATAAACTAGATCGGCCGGGAAAGTTTCATCAGCCGCATCAACTAAGGCAGGCGTATGATATATTCCACGACGCGGAACGAAATATGTCGCCGCCTCCCTCATCTCTTCTTGAAAGACCGTTTCAAAAGTTGAAATCAACACCCTCATATAATCCAAGGCATACCCATGGATTGGGGGACTATTGGTGTCAGGAAACTTGAAGGCGTCTGCTATTCCGCCAGTGCGGTTAACCAGCTGGTCGATGTTTCCTGATATGTATCTCTGAAGCGTAACCGCAGAGGCCCGGCACACGCCGAGAGGCATAGGGCTCCCTGATAGGGCTCTAAGCAGCAAGCTTTCTGCCGTAGTCAGATCAAAAAATACTGCGTTGGCAGGCGTATCGCCGTAATGGCGCGTCAACGCCTTTAGAGCGCGGCCGAATTCATAAAATTCAAACTGGTTGATCCGCTCCACGTCACCCCCTTCTGGCAGCGCGCCGCCGAAGGGTAGAGTTATCACATTGCTTGCGTTCAGTGCAGTGCCGGCCTGTCGCTGAGAATCAGAACACATCGAATCTGCTTTGCCAAGTATATAATCGTCACTCATTTCCTTGAGGCTCATGGTCTTGGGGCTCATCATCGAGCGCGGCGAGCGCGTCTTCATGGCTGAGCGCGATGCCGCCGCTATGCTCGACCGTGGCAAGCTTGGCATGGACATAAGGGGCTGCTGCCTTGGCGATCTCGAACCGAGCCTTGGGCTCGAGGCTCTCGTCGCGAAGCATGGTGAGCATATAGTCGAGCGGCGTCAGGCCGCCGTCAGTGGCCGGCCCCGCCTCGGCCGGGCGCGCCGTCGCACCGGCCTTGCGGCTCGTCCTTGCAGCGCCTCTGGCCATGTCTGGATCTTTGAAGTGAAGGCTTCGCTTGCGCCCGGCCTGAAACGAAAACGCCCGCGAGCGGTTAGCTGCGGGCGGCAGGCACAGGAATTCACAGTGCTATTGAGACATTAGACCCATCATAGGATTACTGTCAACAGGCTCTTGAAAAAATTCTTACGGGATCCGGATGGGCGGCGCGCATAGGCCGGCACTGCCCTCTCCTCGCAGGCCTACCGGACGCGCGACGCAGCTAGGACACCCGCAAGCAGGCAATGGAGCCCGCTGTCATCGAGTTCGATCCCGGGAATGGCGGCGGCGCGGGCCTCAAGCTGGCGAAGCAGGCAGATGGCGCGACTGGCCTCCAGCGCAACTACCGATCGACCATGATTCGACTTTCACTCATAAGTAGCGCCTCTCTCCACTGCCCAGAAGGGCACGGGGGAAAAACAATGAAGAAACTCGCTTTCCTGAGCGCTGCCATGTGTCTGGCCGCGTTCTCCACGCAGGCCCAGAGTTCCAGAGGCTTCTCTTATGGAACCGGTTCGAACAGCAACAGCAACTACGTCGCGCCACATTCCAACAGCAACGGCAGCCACACCGACGGATACTACCGCACCAACCCGGACAGCAACAGAAGCAACAACTACGGCTCGTATGGGAATTACAACTCCTACAACAACGGAGTTGGAAACGGTTACGGCGGATCGGTTCCCCGTTATTGACTAGCCTGGCTTCAGGCAGGGAGGGGACGCGTATGCATAGACTAAAAGTAATGGCGGCAGGCACGGCGCTGGCCGCATTCTCGTGTTTGGCTGCATTCGCCGCAACACCCCGAGAGGTTTCGACGATCAGAGGGGTGGTAGCACCTCCTGCCAACCTCACATCACCTAGCGCGTTCCAGGATGCGCGGGGCGGATGCGGTTCAAGGGGAGGCCCCGGCCACCGAAAGTCGAACGGCAAATGCGCGGGCTGGCGAGGTTGATGGCGGCACTGCGATGATGGCTGGGGCGTGAAGACCATGGCGAGAGGTTCGCCTGAAATCAAAGCCGTTGTCGCGGTGTTGCGGATGCTGGCTGCGGCTATCGCGCTCGCGGTCGCTCTCATCGCACTGCCATTCAGGGCTATCGGCCTGCTCAACAACCGGCGCGAGCGAAGGTTCGCGCTGGCTCGGGCCGAAGCTGAGGCGGGTCAGAAGCGCATTTTTCTGATGCGCCACTACCAGGATTCGACACTTGTCGACGCTCTCATGGCCGGCGAGATCTGGCACGATATGACGCGCGAACAACTGCTCCAATCCTGGGGCGAGCCTGTCGAGATCGAAGAGAAGGCTCTGAAGACGAAAATCCGGCACGTCTACAAATATGACCGGATTGGCGTCGGGCGTTTTGCCCGGCGTGTCACCCTCGACAACGACCGGGTGACGGGATGGGAGCGATAGCTTCAACAGCGCGCGCGAGAACCAGTGCACGGGCCGGCTTTCTGGCTCTGGCCTTGCTGTGGGCTCTCCCTGTGCCGCCGGTACTGGCCAAAGGCTGCGTCATCGACGACACGCCGTGTTCCGGATGCGGCTGCAAGGGCGGCCCTGGATACCGGCACGTGGTTTCCGGAAGCTGCGTCGGCTTTCGGGACATGGCCAGGAAGTGCGGTGATCCGCCGGGATCTGCCTGTGTTTTCGAGAACGCGCCAGGCACAGGCGCCAATCGCGAATGCGCTTTGGGTCCTCGGAGCCCCAAAAAGCCGCTGGAATAGGCGATAGACAGGCAATGGAAGCCGAAGGCCCCGGGTCCGGCCTTCGGCCGGCCCCGGGGACGCAAGCTGCGCCGCGCCAATCGCGGTGTCCATGAAACCGGCAGCGTCGATGCGCTGCCGCTTGTCAGCGTCACTTGGCCTTCAGCGTCTCCACCCGCGCGGTCATCTCCGCGATCTCGGCCTTCTGAGCCTTGATGATGCCTTCGGCCATGGTCTTGGACGCGGCATCCTTGCCGAACTTGAGTTCGATCGTCGCCATGTCGATCGCGCCCTGATGGTGCACGATCATGCCGCAGTTGAAGGCGAGGTCGGGGTCCTTGATCTTGTGCGTCATCATCATCGGCATGTTCATCTTCATCATCGCCTGCATGGATGCCTTCTGGGCCTCGGTCATCGGCATCTGATCCATGCCGGGCATGCCCGCGCCGCCCATCATCTTCGACATGTCCATGCCTTCCGCCATCTTGCCGTCCATCATCTTGCCTTCCCCCATCTTGGGCATGGCCATGTCCTTCATCAGGGCGTCGCGGCAAGCCTGAGGCAGCACCGACATGTCCGCGCCCATGGTCATCTTGTCCTGGGCGGCGGCGCCGGTTGCGGCAAGGCCGAGGGCGACGAATGAGAGTGTGAGAAGCCGATGCATGATGTCCTCCGGTGTTGAGGGCCGATTGGAAAAGGCCGGCCCGGGCCTTGGTGAAGTAGGTCTTGCCTTGGCGACGTGGAAAAGGCGGTTCGTCCGGCTAGGTTGCGGACTGGATCGTCACAAAGCGCAGGCGCAATGCATTCGCGATCACGCTGACGGATGAGAGCGCCATGGCCGCCGCCGCGAGGATCGGCGACAGCAGCAGGCCGGTGAAGGGGTAGAGCAGGCCGGCGGCGACAGGGATGCCCGCCGCGTTGTAGGCGAAGGCGAAGAACAGGTTCTGCCTGATATTGCTCATGGTCGCCTGGCTGAGCTTGCGGGCATGGACGATGCCCGCCAGATCGCCGCGCAGGAGGGTGACGCCCGCACTCTCCATGGCGACATCCGTCCCGGTTCCCATGGCGATGCCGACATCGGCGGCGGCGAGCGCGGGCGCGTCGTTGACGCCGTCTCCGGCCATGGCGACGACACGCCCCTGCGCCCTGAACTCCGCCACGATCCGGCCCTTGTCCTCGGGCAGCACCTGCGCCCTCACCTCGTCGATGCCGAGCCTGGCGGCAACCGCCTGCGCGGTCGTCAGGTTGTCGCCGGTCAGCATGACCACCCGGATGCCGGCTTCGCGCAGGGCAGCGATCGCGCCAGGAGTGGTCGCCTTGATGGGATCGGCAATGGCGATCACGCCGGCCGCCTTGCCGTCGATCGCGACGAGCAGCGCCGTGGCGCCGTCCCTTCGCAAGGCCTCGGCTTCCGTTTCGAGCGCGGCGACATCGATGCCGATCCCACTGAGGTAGCCGGCATTGCCGAGCACGACGGCGCGTCCTGCCACCTTGCCGATGACGCCCCGGCCCGTCGGGGAGTCGAAATCCTCGACCTTGTCGAGCCCGAGCTTGCGCTCGCTGGCCGCCGCCACGATCGCGGCCGCGAGCGGGTGTTCGCTCGCCCGCTCGAGGCTGGCGCTGAGGCGCAGCAATTCGTCTTCCTGCAGTCCGGCCACCGGGCAGATCGCCGTCACGCGCGGCTTGCCCTCGGTCAGCGTGCCGGTCTTGTCGACGACGAGCAGGTCGACCTTCTCCATGCGCTCCAGCGCCTCCGCGTTCTTGATCAGGACGCCCATGCGCGCCCCACGGCCGACGCCGACCATGATCGACATCGGCGTGGCGAGGCCGAGCGCGCAGGGACAGGCGATGATCAGGACGCTGACGGCGGCGATCAGCCCGTAGACCATCGCCGGCTGCGGCCCCCAAAGCGCCCAGGCGGCGAAGGCTGCGACCGCGATCGCGACCACGGCGGGCACGAACCAGGCGGCAACGAGATCCGCCAGCCGCTGGATCGGCGCGCGCGAACGCTGCGCCTTGGCGACCATCTGCACGATCTGCGCGAGCATCGTGTCGTGGCCGACCTTGTCGGCGCGCATCACGAAGGCGCCCTGGCCGTTGAGCGTGCCGCCGATGACGGTTGCGCCCGCCGCCTTTGCGACGGGGAGAGGCTCGCCCGTGACCATCGATTCGTCGACATTGGAGCGCCCTTCGAGGATCTCGCCATCGAGGGGAACCCTGTCGCCCGGGCGCACGCGCAGATGGTCCCCGACCTTGACCTGGTCGAGCGCGACCTCCTCGTCGCCGCCATCGGCGCGCAGCCGGCGCGCGATCGTCGGCGCAAGCTCCAGCAGCGCCTTGATGGCGCCGGAGGTCTGCTCGCGGGCGCGCAACTCCAGAACCTGGCCGAGCAGTACGAGCACGGTGATGACGGCGGCCGCTTCAAAATAGACGGCGACCGCGCCGCCATGGCCGCGAAACGCCGGCGGAAACACGCCCGGCGCCACCGTTGCGACGACGCTGTAGCTCCAGGCGACGCCGGTGCCGAGCGCAATCAGCGTGAACATGTTGAGCGAACGGTTCACCAGCGAGGCCCAGCCCCGCGTGAAAAACGGACTTCCCGCCCAGAGCACGACGGGCGTTGCGATCAGCAGCTGCGCCCAGTTCGACATGGCCGGGCTGAAAAAGCGGCCGAGATCGAGGAGATGGCCACCCATTTCGAGGATGACGACCGGGATCGACAAGACGAGCCCGATCCAGAAGCGCCGGGTCATGTCGCGCAACTCTTCGCTCGGGCCTTCCTCGCCCGTGACGAGCTCCGGCTCGAGCGTCATGCCGCAGATCGGGCAGTTACCGGGCGCGGGCTGGCGGATCTGCGGATGCATGGGACAGGTGTAGATCGTGCCCGGCGGCACGGCCGCGCGCGGCGCCGCCTCAGCCTCGCCGCGGCGGCTGGCCGAGGCGCCATGCAAAGGCGGGCCGCCGCCATGGTCGTGGTGAGGCGGGTGGCCGGCATGATCATGGCCGAGTTTCAAGGGCATGGCTGTCTCCCTGCGTCTTGTCACAAGGCCAGGCCGAGGCCTCCAAGCTTGGGAGCAGCAGATCACGCAACGGCTCACCGGCTGGTGGTCCGTCCCGATCCGCGCCCGACAACCGCATGATACACCAACGCGGAACTCCCCGCGGTGATCCATGCGATGACGATATTGGCGAGGATGGCGCGGAGCACGGCGGAGAGCGTCACAGGCGGTGTCGCGCCAAACAGCGCCAGCCAGCCATGCGTCGCGGTGAAACTGGGCGTCGCCACGGCGATCAGCGCACAAAGAGCATAGAGGGCGACCAGCGCCGCCGATAATCCCGCGCCGAGAGGCAGGATCCCGATGCCGCGTTCAGACATCGGCCTTCTCCTTGTCGCGGTCATGCCCGGCATGTCCGTGGCCTCGATGCATGAGAACATGCATGAGCGGGCATGCGAGGAGAATGAGGTAGGGCAGGATTCCGAAGAGATGCGCCCAATGATCGGCCACCGCCAGAGCCAGCCCAATCGCAAAGACGCCCGCCACGGCCCAGCCGAACAGCGTATGCGGAACGAGGGACGATAGCGTCATCGGCGTGCTCCTCGGGGGCGGCGTATCACGCTGCTCGGCATCAAAAGAGTGGGCATGTTCCGCAGCGTTCGCGCTCATCTCTCAATCTACGCCAGCTGGACCAAGCTCCGTGTTGATCAAGATCAAAGCCGCCACGGGAGCCGCCCTCCCCGTCCCCGGTTGAAACGCTCCGGTCGCGGAGATTGATGAGGGTTGCCGACCGGTTCTCGCGGCTCAGTTCTTGCGGCTCAGTTCTTGCGGCCCGGATCTTGCGGCTCAGCTCAGGGCGCCGCCCCCCGCCCGGCTGGAGCAAGGCCTCGCTGCGCGCCAGCGCCGCGTCGACCTCGCGGCCCCGCGCGGTCAGGGCGTATTCGACATGGCGCACACGCTCGCTCAGATCGCGGCGCTCGACATAGCCGGCCGCCTCGAGCGCCTTCAGTCGCGCCGACAGGACGCGGGCGGAGATGCCCGGCGGCATCTGGCGGCGCAGGGCGCCGAAGCGCAGCGTGCCGTAGCGGGCAAGCGTAAAGACGACATGGCTCATCCATTCCTGCGCGAAGAACTTGATGAGCGGATCAACAAGACAGTGATCGTCCTGCGTTGCATGAGAACTTACTGTGTCATTCATGGCTCGAGGTAGTATCCCACCCGTAACTAATGGTCACCGCCGCGATGCGGCCCTAACGTCCCGGCGATTCCAACCGGAGACCCCGCCCTTGTCCCACGCCATAGCTGCTCCCGGCAAACTCCTGCTCACGCCGCAGGATCACACGCTGATCCTGATCGACTTCCAGTCGCAGATGGCCTTCGCGACCAAGTCGATCGATGCCGTCACCCTGCGCAACAACGCGGCGCTGATCTCACACGCCGCCGCCGGCTTCGGCGTGCCGACGATCCTGACCACTGTCGCCGAAAAGAGCTTTTCCGGCCCGATGTTCAGCGAGATCACCGAGGCCTTTCCCGGCCAGGCGCTGCTCGACCGGACCTCGATGAACACCTGGGAGGACGCGGCCGTGATCGCCCGCGTCAACGCCATCGGCAAGCCGCGCATCGTGCTGGCCGGGCTCTGGACCGGCGTCTGCATCGTCGGCCCAGCCCTGTCGGCGCTCGATCAGGGTTTCGAGGTCTATGTCATCGCCGATGCCTGCGGCGACGTCTCCGACGAGGCGCATGAGCGCGCCATGCAGCGGATGATCCAGGCCGGCGCCCGCCCGATGACCGCCGTGCAATATCTGCTCGAGCTGCAGCGCGACTGGGCCCGCACCGGCACCTATGAGCTGACCACCGGCATCGCCCGGAGGTTCGGCGGCGCCTATGGCCTGGGCATCACCTACGCCAAGACCATGTTCGGCGCGCAGGAAGGGCACTGAACCATGCCGATGATCACCACCAAGGACGGCGTCGCGATCTTCTTCAAGGACTGGGGTCCGAAGGACGCGCAGCCGATCATGTTCCATCACGGCTGGCCGCTCTCCTCGGATGACTGGGACGCGCAGATGCTGTTCTTCCTGGCGCAAGGCTACCGCGTCATCGCCCATGACCGGCGCGGCCATGGCCGCTCGGCGCAGGCGAGCGGCGGCCACGACATGGACCATTACGCTGCGGACGCCGCGGCGGTGGTCGCGCATCTCGATCTGCGCGAGGCGGTCCATATCGGCCACTCGACCGGCGGCGGCGAGGTCGCCCGCTATGTCGCCAGGCATGGTGAGCCGCAGGGCCGCGTCGCCAAGGCTGTGCTGGTCAGCGCCGTGCCGCCGCTGATGGTCAAGGCGCAGAGCAACCCCGGCGGCCTGCCGCTGGAGGTCTTCGACGGCCTGCGCCGGGCGCTTGCCGACAACCGCGCCCAGTTCTTCCTCGATCTGCCGGCCGGCCCCTTCTACGGCTTCAACCGGCCAGGCGCGAAGGTCTCGCAGGGCGTGGTCCAGAACTGGTGGCGCCAGGGCATGGCCGGCAGCGCGCAGGCGCATTACGAGGGCATCAAGGCCTTCTCCGAAACCGACCAGAGCGACGACCTGAAGGCGATCACGGTGCCGACCCTCGTGCTGCACGGCGAGGACGACCAGATCGTGCCGATCGACGCCTCCGCCCGCCTCTCGGTCAAGCTGCTCAAGAACGGCACGCTCAAGACCTATCCGGGCTACCCGCACGGCATGCTGACCACCCATGCCGATGTGATCAATCCCGACCTGCTCGCCTTCATCAAGGGCTGACCCGCCGCGGTGCGGCGCAGCCGCACCGCGCTTTCCCCGGAGCCCTGCATCAAGGCGCGGCGCCAAGACATCTCACACCACGACCGGGAGACCCCATGAAGCTTTACCTCGCCTCGCTGGGCGCCGGCTTGCTCGTCGGCGTGATCTACAGCCTGCTCGACCTGCGCTCGCCGGCGCCGCCCGTGGTGGCGCTGGTCGGCCTGCTCGGCATCCTGGCCGGCGAGCAGATCGTGCCGATCACCAAGCGCGTCATCGCCGGCGAACGGCTCAGCCTCGGCTGGCTGCAGCGCGAATGCGGCGAGCACGTCTTCGGCGCCTTGCCGGCGCGGACCGCAGCCAAGGATGGCGGCCGCGAGCCCGGCGAAGGCCGCCCCTCATGAGCCCGCCCCGCAGACAGGCCGCCATCGGCGGCGCGGCCGGCGCCTTGTCGGCCCTTCCTAGCGGATCCGCCACAGCCCAGACCTCCGGCTCGGGAGCCAGCTCCATGATCGCAGACCTCATCCTGGTGAACGGCCGCTTCACCACGCTCGACCAGACCAACCCGAACCCGCAGGCGGTGGCGATCGCGGGCGGGCGCTTCATCGGCGCCGGCTCCGAGCACGAGATGCGCGCGCTCGCCGGCCCGGACACCGGAATCATCGATCTCGGCGGCCGGCGCGCCGTGCCCGGGCTGATCGACAGCCACATGCACATCATCCGCGGCGGGCTGAACTACAATATGGAGCTGCGCTGGGACGGGGTGCGCTCGCTCGGCCAGGCCCTGGAGATGCTCAAGCGCCAGGTCGCCGTGACGCCGCCGCCGCAATGGGTGCGCGTCGTCGGCGGCTTCACCGAGCATCAATTCGCCGAGAAGCGCCTGCCGACGCTGGACGAGATCAACGCGATCGCGCCCGAGACGCCGGTCTTCATCCTGCACCTCTACGACCGCGCCTTGCTCAACGGCGCCGCCTTGCGCGCCGCCGGCTACACCAGGGACACGCCCAACCCGCCGGGCGGCGAGATCCAGCGCGACGCCGCCGGCAACCCGACCGGGCTGTTGCTCGCCAAACCCAACGCCACGATCCTCTACGCCACCCTGGCCAAGGGGCCCAAGCTGCCGCCGGAATACCAGCTCAACTCGACGCGGCATTTCATGCGCGAGCTGAACCGGCTCGGCGTCACCACCGTGATCGATGCCGGCGGCGGCTTCCAGAACTATCCCGAGGACTACGCCGTCATCGAGAAGCTCCACGCCGATGGCGAGCTCAGCCTGCGCATCGCCTACAATCTCTTCACCCAGAAGCCGAAAGAGGAACTGGCGGATTTCGAGAGCTGGTCGAAGCAGGTCCGGCCGGGCCAGGGCGACGATCTCTACCGCCATAACGGCGCCGGCGAGATGCTGGTCTATTCCGCCGCCGATTTCGAGGACTTCCGGGTCGAGCGGCCGGAGATGCCGCCGTCCATGGAGGGCGATCTCGAGCCCGTCGTGCGCCTGCTCGCCGAGAACCGCTGGCCCTGGCGCCTGCACGCCACCTATGACGAGACCATCACGCGGGCGCTCGACGTCTTCGAGAAGGTCGATCGCGACGTGCCGCTGAAGGGCCTGCACTGGTTCTTCGACCATTGCGAGACGATCAGCGACCGCAATATCGACCGCATCGCCGCGCTCGGCGGCGGCATCGCCGTGCAGCATCGCATGAGCTTCCAGGGCGAGTATTTCGTCGAGCGCTACGGCGCCAAGGCGGCAGAGCGCACCCCGCCGATTGCGCGCATGCTGGAGGCCGGCGTGCCGGTCGGCGCCGGCACGGATGCGACCCGCGTCGCCAGCTACAACCCCTGGGTCTCGCTGGCCTGGCTCGTCACCGGCCGGACGCTGGGCGGCCTCAAGCTCTACCCGCAGCGCAACCTGCTCGACCGCGAGAGCGCGCTCAGGCTCTGGACCCAGGCCAATAGCTGGTTCTCGACCGAAGAGGGCAAGAAGGGCCAGATCAAGGCCGGGCAGCTCGCCGATCTCGTGGTGCTCGACCGCGACTACATGGCGGTACCCGAGGACGAGATCCAGGATATCGAAAGCGTGCTGACCCTGCTCGGCGGCAAGCCGGTCCATGGCGCGGGCGATTATGCCGGCCTCAGCCCCCCACTGCCGCCGGCGATGCCCGACTGGTCGCCGGTCAGGCGTTTCGGCGGCTATCAGAAGCGCGCGGCGCTGGACGACCGCAAATACGCCTTCGCCGCGGCCTGCGGCTGCGCCAGCGCCTGTGGCGTCCATGGCCATGGCCACGCCGGCGCGCTCGCCGCCGCCACCCCCGCCCGCGACGAGGGCGCCTTCTGGGGTGCGCTCGGCTGCTCCTGCTGGGCCTTTTGAGCCTGAACGCCAGAGATCATCGAAGGATTCGCCCCATGTCGGCCTCGCCGCTCCCTGCCGTCCAGCCGGCCGTCGCAACCCTGCTCGGCCGGTCCTGGCTGGCGCTTCTCGCCCGGCTCGCGGTCGCCCTGCCCTTCCTGCTCAGCGGCCTCGCCAAGCTCGCCGATTTCGGCGGCGCGACGGCCGAGGTCCGCGGCCTGACCGGACTCGAACCCGCCGGGCTCTTCGCCGTGCTGGTCATCGCGATCCAACTCGGCGGCTCCGCCTGGCTGATCGCAGGCGGCCGCCACGCCTGGATCGGCGCCGCCGGGCTCGCCGGCTTCACCGCAGTCGCGACGCTCTTCGCCCATGCCTTCTGGCTGAAGCCGGCCGCTGAGCGCGTGCTGCACCAGAACATCTTCTTCGAGCATGTCTCGATCATCGGCGGTCTCGCGCTGCTGGCGATCCTGGCGGCGCGCTCCACTGGCGACGCGCGACCGTGATGGCCGAGATCCCGAACACGGCCCGGCAGGCCCCGGCGCCGCAAGCCCCCACACCCTCGGCGTTTTCGCCGCTGCGCCGGCCCGTCTTCGCCGTGCTCTGGGCGGCGACGATCCTGGGCAATATCGGCAGCTTCATGCGCGACGTCGCCAGCGCCTGGCTGGTGACCGACCTCTCCGGCTCGCCCTCGGCCGTGGCAATGATCCAGGTCGCCGGCACCTTGCCGATTTTCCTGCTGGCGATTCCGGCCGGCGTGCTCTCCGACATCGTCGACCGCCGCAAGCTCCTGATCGGCGTGCAGATCCTGCTCGGCCTGATCAGCACCGCGCTGCTGGCCTTGGCGCTCGCCGACAGGCTGAGCGTCGCGATCCTGGTCGGGCTGACTTTTCTGGGCGGTGTCGGCGCGGCGCTGATGGGGCCGGCCTGGCAGTCGATCGTGCCCGAGCTCGTGCCGAAACCGGATCTGCGCAACGCGGTGGCGCTCAACTCGCTCGGTTTCAACATCGCCCGCTCGATCGGCCCGGCGCTCGGCGGCGCGCTGCTCGTCGCCTTCGGGGCGGCCGCGACCTATGGCGCGGATGTGCTGAGCTATGTCTTCGTCGTCGCCGCTTTGGTCTGGTGGCGGCGTCCGGCCGGGGCCGACGACGCGCTGCGCGAGCATTTCGGCGGCGCCTTCCGGGCCGGGCTGCGCTATGCCCGCGCCAGCCGCGAGCTGCATCGCGTCCTGCTGCGCGCCACGCTGTTCTTCATCTGCGCCAGCGCGGTCTGGGCGCTGTTGCCGCTGGTGGCGCGCCGGCTGCTCGAAGGTGGCGCCGGCTTCTACGGCCTGCTGCTCGGGGCTGTCGGCGCCGGGGCGATCTGCGGCGCGGTCCTGCTGCCGCGCATCCGGGCGCGAACGGGCATCGACGGCATCATGCTCGGCGCAGCCCTCGTCACCGCCACGATCATCGCGGCGCTGGCGGCCGTGCCGCCGCAATGGCTCGCGGTGATCCTGCTCTTCATCCTCGGCGGGGCCTGGATCGCGGCGCTGACCACGCTGAACGGCACCATCCAGGCGATCCTGCCGAACTGGGTGCGCGGCCGCGGCCTGGCGCTCTACCTGACGGTCTTCAACGGCGCCTCGGCTGCCGGCAGCCTGCTCTGGGGCCTCGTCGCGGAGGCGATCGGCATCCACGCCACGCTCATCGCGGCGGCGCTGGCGCTCATCGTCGTCGCCTTCGCCGTACTGCGCCTGCCGCTGCCGGCGGGAGAGGCCGATCTGACGCCGTCCTCGCATTGGCCAGAGCCCGCCATCACCGAGCCAATCGAACATGATCGCGGCCCGGTGACGATCACGATCGAATACCGCATCGCCCGCGAGAACCGCGCCGGTTTCCTGGCGGCCATCACCCGGCTCGCGCCGGAGCGGCGGCGCGACGGCGCTTTCGCCTGGGGCGTCGCGGAGGATGCCGCCGATCCCGAGCGCATCGTCGAATGGTTCATGGTCGAGTCCTGGGCCGAGCATCTGCGCCAGCACAAGCGCGTCTCGCAGGCCGATGCCGATATCCAGGCCGAGGCGGCGCGCTTCCATGCCGGGTCGGAGGCGCCCGTCATCCGGCACCTGCTCGGGCTTTCGGCGCCGCGCGAGAGTGGCGCGGCCCCGGTGGATCGCGGGGCATGAGCGCGGCGAAGCGGGTATCATGGTCGGCATTCCAGCGGGGTCGCCGCCTGCGGCGCCTCGCCGGCCCGGCGCTGCTCGCGCTGCTCGGGCTGGGGGTAACTGCGGCGCCGGCCCAGACCTCCCCCGGCCGCCCTCCTTACGAAAGCCTCCGCTTCAACGAGGATTGGTCGCCGCTGCACGACCCGTCCTTGCGGACCGACCCGTTCGATCCGCTGAAATGGATCCCGCTGAACGGCGCGGGCTCGGTCTATCTGACCTTGGGCGGCGAGCTCAGGGCGCGCTATGAGGCCGCGCGCGCCCCGGTCTTCGGCCTCAGTGCGCCCCGGCGCAACGACTATACGCTGCTGCGCTCCTTCCTGTTCGCCGACCTGCATCTGGGGCCCCACGCGCGGGCTTTCCTCGAACTGGCCAGTGGTTTCGCGCCGGGCTGGGCCGGCACGCCGCCGCCGACGCAGAAGGACGAGCTCGATATCCTGCAGGCCTTCGGCGAGGTGACGCTCCCGACGGCAGGCGGCCAGATCATGCTACGCGGCGGCCGCCAGGAGATGAGCTTCGGCTCCTCGCGGCTCGTCTCGGTGCGCGAGAGCCCGAATATCCGCCGCGCCTTCGACGGCGTTCGCGCCGCCTGGATCGGCGCGGGCGATACGCGGATCGACGCTTTCCTGGTTCGTCCGGTCTCGCCGCAGCTTGGGAGCTTCAACGACAGCAATGACAGGACCCAACTCTTCTGGGGCGCCTACGCGACGACTGCGATCCCTGCCCTGCCCGGCCTCAAGGCCGACCTCTACTATCTCGGGCTGGAGCGCGACGAAGCCCGCTTCGCGCAAGGCGTGGCGAACGAGCATCGGCACACGCTCGGTACAAGGCTCTTCGGCAAGCGCGGCGGCTTCGACTGGAATGTCGAGGCGGCCTACCAGTTCGGCAGCTTCGGCACCGCCGCTATCCGCGCCTGGACCGTCTCGGCGGCTCTCGGCTACAGCTTTGCCGATCTGCCCTTCTCGCCGCGCCTCGGGCTGAACGCCGACGCGATCAGCGGCGACGGGAACCCGCGCGACAACCGGCTCGGCACCTTCAATCCGCTGTTTCCAAAACTGCCCTATTTCTCCGAGGCCAATCTCGCCGCGCCGGCGAACCTGCTCGATCTCCAGCCGAACCTGACGCTGTCATTGACGCCAAAGCTGAATCTCACGCTCGGCTGGAACCCGCTCTGGAAACAGGCGGAGGCGGACGCCTTCTATGCGCCACCGCTCAGCCCGGTCCGGGGCAGCGCCGGTGGAACCGGCCGGTTCATCGGCCAGCAGACCAGCCTGGCCTTGACCTGGAGCGCGACCGAGCACCTCACCATCGGCGGAACCTATGTCCACTACACGCCCGGCGAACGGCTGAAGCAGGCCGGGGCCGGCAGCGGCGAGTTTCTTGCCGGCTGGGCGCAAGTGATCTTCTAGAACTGAAGGCACCGCGCCCGCGCGCTTCCGCTTTTAGACGCGCCGGGAGCGGCCTTTTGCCAGTGGCGGCCCAAACCGGCCCCGTCGCGGCCGTTGCTTTACGCATGCAGTCAGCTAGATCAGTCGAATGATGTTCGGCATCACTTTGCGCACGGCTTCAGATGCGCGCCCATTTTGGCAACTGGTCGATAGAGCTTCCGCATTCGAAAGCTCACCTTCGATCCGGCCGCTGGGCTACCCGCCGCATATCACGCTGACGCGCTATTCAAAGCGTCCGTCCCACCTGCTTATCGGAGCCGGGAGAGCGTTCCAGAGGGAGGCGCCGCTCTCGCTTACATTTGATCGCATCGGCATGTTTGACACCGATCCAATCGTTTTGTGGCTAGCGCCCAGATGGGATCAGCGCTTGATCGATCTGCATGCGAAAGCTCACGAGATCGTCGATCCCGCGCTATGCGACCCGCATTATCGACCGCAGCAATGGACACCCCACCTGTCTATCGCAGTGTCCGTTGCGACCGCTCAGCGGAGCCAGGCACTCGCATTTGCCGCGCAACCGTTTGAGCCCTTCGGCATCACCTTCGATGCCATTGAATGTGTCGCTTGGCCGCCCGTCCGCATCCTAGGCACGTTTCGCCTTTAGCAATTCAACATCCGTGCCCCATCCCAGCCGGTCGTTGCGCCCAGTCGACGACTGCAGGCAGCCGAGCGTCGGGAGAAGACCTCCGGCACGCAGCCACGTCAGGGCCGGAGTCGAGCCATCTTGGACATTGGCGCCCGGCTGTGAACGCGATGCCTGGAGCCAAACGGTCCATCTCCGTTTGCGATCTAAGGCGCGCATCTCAATTTTTGTATGTCGAGAGGGCGGTCCTAGAAAAAATGATAAAATGCCCTCCGAGGGAACCGGACGGAGTATTTTCCATCGCTACAATCAACGGAGTGATCGTTTATCCGATAATATCTGCCTGCGCGCTTCATTAAATTGAGTGAGCGTTCGGTGTTTATGCTGTGTGTAGAAATTGTTTTGAATTCTACATTGCCTTGTGATTTTAGAGTAAATTTATCAAGACTCAATTTGAATATTTCGCACGACGCACCAGATCTAGCCTGAACGATTATGATTCTTGAATCCTTGTCGGCATAGGTTTCGTCCGCGAGGCGGCATAAGCGCTGGGAATCTATAGGAAATCCGCCCGCAGATTTTGTTGCTTCAGCGACCCATGCTGCGGCCATTTCGTCCTGACATCGGCGGTCAGTATGGGCTTCCACTGGTTGCCCGTAGTCGGCCTGCATCGCCGCGATCCGAACCAGTTTGATGAGCGATATCCTTGCTTCTATGGCCGGTCCGCTGCTCTTGGCCAATGCTCCCCCTGGCGTGACGAAGCACAGACCTAAACCGAATAACGACGCCAAGAATGGAGAAGAAAGCGAACGTGCGAAGTCAAGCGGATGCATAGCGCCCTCAGAATGCTCTGTCGCCGATCATATGATTCGCGACTTCCGCAATCCACCCGAAGCTGACTAGGCAATGCGGCAGCCTGCGCCGTCATGGTCAGGCCCAGCCGGGGCAGCGCGGTGGATCAGACGCCTCTTTGCCCCGGCCGCTCCATTCGGAACCGGCTCAGTTCATGCACCGTGCTTCCAGGTGATCGACAAATGAGCGGTCCCAGCGGCCCTCCCGGATCTCCTGCATCGTCGCTTCTTCCTTGGCATGCTGAGCCAGCGCTTTTGCGATCACCGTCTCGGCAATATCCGGGGAAAAGGCGCAAAGCCCGTCCTGGTCCCCGACGACGATATCACCGGGGCAGACCACCATGCCGCCGACGGTCACCGGGACGTTGATCGCCCCCGGCCCATCCTTGTAAGGGCCGCGATGGCTGACGCTGCGCGCATAGACCGGGAACGTCCGCTCGCGGATCTCGGCAACGTCGCGAATGGCGCCGTCGACGATCATGCCGGCGAGCCCCAGGGACTGGGCGCCGAACGACATGATGCCGCCGAAGACGGCATTCCAGGGATCCCCGCCCGCATCGATGACCATGACGTCGCCGGGGCGGCAATAATCATAGGCTCGCAGGACAGCCAGATTGTCGCCGCCACGGGTGCGCACCGTCACGGCGGTCCCGACAAGCGGGGCCGGCGAATGATAAGGCAGCAGCCCGGAGCTGCCGCAGCTGCGATGCAGATTGTCGCTCAGCAACGCAACCGCGATGCTGCGCAGCACAGCGATGATTGCGGGATCGACCTGCGGTGCGGAGGGGTTCTTGGTCAGGCCGGAGGTTGTCATGCGGTGATCTCCTTGATTATCGGGCGGAAAGTTCTTGAGTGGAAAGTTCTTGGGTGGAGAAATGCGATTGCGCCGATTTTACCCGTGTATTCAGGGTTTTAACCCGTAAGCAGACAGGACATCCTTCTGCTGCTCGGGTGTGATCATGTCGTTTGATCCAACGTGACGCGCGGACATGGCGGGGCATGGCACTTCGGTCGGTGCGGGCACGTTGGGGACACCACCGATCTTGCAAAGGAGCAGCGCCGCATCCCGGCCGAGCTTCCAGTTGACATAGAGCCGCGCGGCGTTGGGATGGGGGGCCTTCATCGGCAGTCCCATGGCCATTTCCAGCCCATGGGTCGGCCCGTCCGGGCTCAGAAGGCCGATGGGCGCGCCCTGCGCCCGGATATCGGTGGAATGGTTGATGACGCTGGGAACGACCATCTGGAAGGCGCCGGCCGCGACCTGCTGGGCGCCCGACGGACCACCGGTCACGACACGGAACTGGTTGGCGGCAAAGCCTTTCACCCAGTCCTCGCCATAGGTCTCGCGCATCAGCATGAGCCAGGAGACCATGTTGGTCGAGATCTTGGGGTCCACCATCGCGATCTTGCCGCGCCAGCGTGGGTCGGCGAGATCTTTCCAGCTTTTCAGATGCTGCTGGATGTCCTTGGCCGAAACAGTATTCGTATTATAGGCGACGATGTGCGGCAGCACTTCGCCCACGACATAATGCGTGTTCTTGGCCGGCACGATGACCTTGGAGATGTTCGGCACGACCTCCGGGGTCAGTTCCACGAACAGGTCCGGACGCAGCTGGTAAAGCTGCGAGGAGCCGGAATAGAGCACGTCCGCATGATAGGTCGCGGCGGCCGTCTCGCCGGAGAAGCGGGTGAACAGCGTCGTCGAGGGAAAGCGCAGCCACTCCACCTTGATGAACGGGTAGCGGGCTTCGAAGCTCTTGACGATGTCCTGCGTCTCGGCATCCACCGAGGAGGTGTAGAGCGTCAGCTTCCCCTCCGCCCTGGCGGCCGCTTCAAGCGCGGCTTGGTCCTGCGCATAGGCGATGGTCGCTGCACAGACGCCCAGGCCCGCAAGCAGGGTTCGCCAGATCTTCGTGAGCGTCGAGGCTGGGGACATGACTGATGACTCCGTTGGAAATGGGCCTAGCAGACGCAAATCGTGGTTTCGCCCAGGGCTTCGATGTGCGCGATGGCCTTGCGAATGGAGGCCAGCGCCAGCGGCCCGAGGCGGGCGCCGGTCATGACGATGTCGCCGCGCTTGAGATGAAGCCCGCGCTTGCTGGCATGCACCGCCAGCCATCCAATGGCGGCGAGCGTTCGTTCGAGCGAAGGCTTCGGCAGGCTCGCCTGCCGCAGCTCAGTGTCGAGAGCGATCTCGATCGACAGATCCGACAATGCGATCTCGTGCCAATCCGTGCGCCCCGCGCCGATGACGACGCCGGCACAGCTCTGCAGATCAGCCAGGCGAGAGAGATCGGGGGCCGTGTCAGCTTCCGAAAACCGGCTCGAAAGCAGTTCGATCGCGGGATGGATCGTGGCGATGGCGGCCGTGACCTGCGCCATCGACAGCGCCTCCTGCCGCGGCACGAGATCTGCTCCCAGGCAGATGGCGATTTCGACTTCCGCCCGGCATGTTGCCAGAAAACCCGCATTGAACCTCGCCGGGCTCGCTGCGAAGAGCAGGTGCGGCAGCGGCGAGCAGCGCGGCTCGCCGCCCTCGCGCAAGGGCGCGACCTTCCAGCCGCCGACAGGCCCTGCCCCGGCAACGATCGCATTCTGGATCGCATAGGCGTCGTCCAGCGTCGCGGGCGCCGCGATGTCCGCATGAGAGAGCAAGCCTCCGGCCCGGATCGCGCCGAGCAGGGCTGCTCCGGCTGAGCGAAGCGGGTCGGCGACGTCGGGGTGCGGAGGCGCGGAGCAGTGCATCGCGGTCACCGAACCGACCGTGAGCGCACGAACCACAGCATCGCGCCGACGACCACGGCATTCAGCAGGCACATGATGGTGGAGAACGCCGCGAGCAGGCCGAAGCTGCCCGTTTCCCAGATCGTCAGGATGGCGAAGCCGATGACGGGCGTCTGTACGCCGGCGAGCAAGGCCGAGGCGGACAGGTCGCCCATCATGTGAACGAACACCAGCGTCCAGCCGGCGGCAAAGCCGGGAAGAGCGATCGGCAGGACGATGCGCCGGATGGTGCGGCCTTCGCCGGCTCCGGCAATATAGGACGCCTCGCGCAGATCCGCCCCCACTTGCGTCAGGGCCGAGGCGGCGGCGATGGAGCCGGGCGGAATATACATCACGATGAATGCGATCAGCAGGATCGTCAGCGTGCCCGACAAGAAGAACGGCGCACCGCTGAACGTCGTCAGAAACGCCAGGCTGATCACCAGGTTGGGGATCGTCGCCGGCGACTTGATCACGACATCGACGATGCGGCCCAGCACGCCACCGCGAAACGCGGCGTAGATCGCCGTCAGGATTGCGATGGCCATGGCGATCGTGGCACCGGTGCCCGCCAGCATCAGGCTGTTGCGGAACGCCGCGAAGGTGACGCGATTGACGAACAGGACCTGCTCGAAATGCAGCAGCGTGAACCTGGCGGGGTCGATGACCGGAGACCAGTATGGCTGCACCGACACCAGCAGCAGCGCGGCGATGGGCAATATCGACGCGACGAGGATGTAAAGCCACATCAGGGTTCGCGCCGGGCGACGCCAGCGCCCGAGCGGCAGCGGCGCGGACCCCGCGGCGCGGCCGCCGACGGAGACGAATTTGCCGGCCTTCGACAATCTGCGCTGCAACAGCCAGAAGCCCATCACGACCAGAAGCATGATCAGGCCAAGCAGCTGCGCATCGGCCAGATGCGGGGGATAGTCCTTGACCAGGAGATGCACGATCTTGGTCGGCAGGACGTCGATTTCCGCGGTGGTCGCGATGATCGCCGGAATCGAATAGGTGCCGAGGCCGGAGATGACGACGAGCAGGCAGGACCCTGCCAGCGCCGGCCCGATCGCCGGAAGCGAAATACGCATCAGGGTGCGAAGCAAGCCGGCGCCGCTGATCAGGGACGCTTCCTCAAGCGCCGGATCGAGGTTCCGGATCGCCGAGGACACGACGAGATAGGCATAGGGTACGCCATGAATGGTGTAGACCCAGATCAGGCCGACCCAGCCATAGATGTTAAGCTGCGCCGCATCAGTGCCGAACAGGCGCGCGAGCGCGCCGTTGATCAGCCCGACATTGGGGGCAGCCAGGAAGACCCAGCCGATGCTCAGCGCCACGCTCGGCAGCAGCAGCGGAATGATCGGCAGGAGCGTAGCGAAGAGGCCGAGATTGGCGTCGGTCCGCTCGTTCAGCCAGGCGAAGATCGCGCCGATCGCCACCGCGAAGACGGTGCTCACGCCGACGGCGAGACAGGTGTTGCCCAGGACGGGCAGCAACCATGGCTGCGCCAGCAGGGACGAGAGGGCAGCCATGTTCGGAACGCCGCCCGGGACCAGCGTCGACAGGAACATCCGCCCCAGCGGATAGATGATGAGAACCGCCAGCGCCACAAAGCTCAGGACGGTGGCAAGCGTCAGCGGCTGAAGCAGCACAGGCAGCCCGGCAGGCTTTCGCAGGGCCGTCTCGGGACGATGCGTCATGCCTGCGCTCCCGCGGCGGGAACCAGGCGCAGCGCGGCGGGGCTGACCGTTATCCAGGCGGGATCGCCTTCGGACAGGTTGCGCAGGCTGTCGTCATGCGACCAGACCCGGAGGGTCTTGTCGCCGATTGTGACGACATATTCGGTGTGGTCGCCGGAGAAGAGCTGCGCTTCGATCCGCACCTTGACGGTGTTCTCGCTGACGTCCCGGGGCTGGGCCGGGAGGAGCGTGATCTTTTCCGGGCGCAGCACCAGCATGACGGGCGCGCCGGCGGGATAGGCCGCCGTGCCGGACGCGACCCGAAACAGGCCTTCCGCAGCCTCGACCACGATGCTGCCGCCATCGGCCGAGCGCACCGTGCCCGGCAGGAAATTGCTCACCCCGACGAAATTGGCGACGTAGTGGTTAGGCGGCTCCTCATAGACGCGCCGTGGTGTGTCGAGTGCCGCGATCCGGCCCGATTGCAGCACGGCGACGCGATGCCCCAACTCCATCGCTTCGGTCTGGTCATGCGTGACATAGAGGCCGGAGAAGCCGATCTGCCGCTGCATGCGCTTGAGCTCGAAGCGCAACTGGCTGCGCACCTGCGCATCCACATTCGACAGCGGTTCGTCGAACATCACGACCGACGAATTCGACACCAGCGCCCGCGCCAGCGCGACGCGCTGCTGCTGGCCGCCGCTGATCCGGCCGGGATACTGCCCCTCCAGCCCCCCGACGCCGACCATCTCCAGCGCCTGGCCGACTCGTTCGGCAATCGCCGCGCTCGACAGTTTGCGGCCTTCCAAGGGATAGCCGACATTCTGCGCCACGGTCATGTGCGGCCACAGCGCATAGGACTGGAAGATCATGCTGATCTGGCGCTGGTCCGGCGGGATGAAGATGCCCCTGGACGCGGAGAAGACGATACGCCCGTCAATGCTGATCTCGCCTTCGTCGGGCCTCTCCAATCCCGCGACACAGCGCAACAGGGTCGTCTTGCCGCAACCGCTGGGGCCGAGCAGGACAACGAGTTCGTTCTCGTCCACGGTCAGGCTGATGTCGTCGACGGGAACGATCACTTTGCCGCCTGCCCGGCGGAAACGCTTGGTGACGTTCGAGATGACGATACGTGGTGTCGTGTTTCCTGGTGCCATGATTCCTCAGGCCGGTGCGGGATCGAGATTGCGCGGATCGATGCGTGGTGAGGTCGACTTCGCGTCAGGCCTGGTGCGGCCGCCCGGCCGCCAGCGTCGCGCAGAGAGGCTGTTTGACAACCACCCGAGCCCTCATCCTGAGGAGCCATTCCGGGGTTTTGATCTTGCATCGGCTTGTCCCGAAAACCGGTTCCCACTTTTCGGGCCGATGCTTCGGGAATGGCATCTCGAGGGAAGCTCCAGGAGGCCCCGGAACCATCTGGAACATCCTTCGAGACGCCGCTTCGCGGCTCCTCAGGATGAGGGCTGGAGTTTCCAAACGGCCTCTGAGGCCGCCATGCCGGGCGGGCGCGGTGCCGTCGCAATGCCGGCTGAGCGGCGGGCGCGATGCCGCAACGGGCAAGGCGCCTGGACCATCCCCACGGATGTGTGGCTGCGCTATCGACATCGAAACCTCCCAGGCGTGGCAAGCTTCGTGGCTTGCAACATTCTTGGGCTCAAAATTGCGCGCCTGATATAAAAAGGCTAATTCAAAACTTCGTAATCGACATACAAAACTTGAATGGCTTACCGCAGGGATCGGCGGCATGGCATACGACATCAGGCGGCTTACGTTTTTCGTCAATATCTGTGAAAGGCGGTCGCTGACGGCGGCGGCGAGCCTGTCGAGCGTCACGCAACCGGTGTTGAGCTATCACATCGCAGAGCTTGAGAAGGCCGTCGGCGAGCCGCTTTTGTACCGCCGGTCCGACGGCGTGGAGCCGACAGAGGCCGGGCTTGTGCTGCTCGGCCATGCGAAAGCCATTCTCAGTGCCGTCAACACGGCGGAAATCGCGATGCGCGAGCGCAGGGACCAGCCCGGCGGCGTCGTATCGGTCGGCCTTCTGGCGTCGATCGCGCCCCTGGTCGCGCCGCGCGTGCTCCACGAATGCAAGACGCGTTTCCCGCAAATCCAGCTGAGAATCTCGGAAGGGACCAGCCTCCAGATGCGCGCCGGCGTCGACGACAATCTGTTCGACCTGGCCGTCAATCTGCGCGAACGCGGAGACAAGGCCAGCCGCTCCTTGCTGTTTGAAGATCTCTATCTGTTCGCCCGAAGAGGCCTGATCGACATCAGGAAGGAGACGGTAACGCTGGCGGAGGCGCTTCAGCACAAACTGCTGCTTCCGCCCAAAGGGCATGTCGTGCGCGCATTACTGGAAGATGCGGCGCGTAAAGCTGCCCTGACCATCCGGATAGAGGCCGAAATCGAAGGGCTCGCCACGCTGAAATCGCTGGTCGCCGAGTCGATCGGCCCTGCCATTCTCGGCTACGGCGCCATCAAGGTCGAGTATGAATCCGGCGCATTCGTCGCAGCCAAGATCGTTCGCCCCAATGTTCAAAGAGAATTCATCCTCGATGAGGCCGTCAAGAAATCCTATCCGAAGGCTGTCGAAGAAATAAAGCTGATCGTCATTCGAGCCATTCAAGGACTGACCAAATGAATATCCAAGGTATTTTTGGCATGGAAAGCGCCGACATCACCTGAATTCTCTTATGACAAGGCATGGGTTTGCCGCTTAAGCCGTCCGCCCATAAAGACCGGGATGGGGCGGATGGCAGCCTATCCGTTTCCGGCGATCGGAAGAGACAGGCCGCCGTCGCAAGCGCGCTATTTCAGCGGCAGAAACAGCTCCGCGACCGCCTCATGCTCTGGCACCTCCGGGAACAGGCTCAGCCGCTGGCAATAGATCGGGAAGTCGCGGGCTTCCTCGCCGCTGACCGGAAGCCAATCGCGATAAAGGTAGAGTGCGGCGGGCTCCAGATTATGGGTGTTGCCGACGACGCGCAGCACCGCGCAGCGTCCGCCGGGGATCTCGCCGGCTTTGATCTGCTCGCCATGCGCCTCGATCGGCCGGTCGGTCCCGGCACAAAGGTCGTTGCTATAGTCGGCCGGGGAAGCGGGCCGCCTCTCGGAACGCCAGACATTGAAGGTCGGACTCGTACTGGGGTGCAGGCCAGCGGCCTTACGCCAGGCGATGAAGCGCTGGATCGTGGCGCCAAGCGTCGCCGGATCGCCCCGATGCTCCATGATCGCCACCGGGGTTGGGGGCACATCGCGGATCATCACATCGTCAGTGGTAAAATTCGTCTGCATGAGCTTGCTCCTCGCATCGTCGAAAGGCCCGAAGGCCGCAAACCACGGTTCCCAGTCGGGAGACTTCCGGAACGACGAAGGCGACTGGCGGAACCGTTGCCGAAAGGCGCGGGCGAAGGCATCGGGCGCATCGTAACCGGCATCCAGCGCTATGTCCGTGACGCTTTGGGCGTCCCTGTAGGCCAGCCGGTACGAAGCGCGCTTCATACGGGCAAGCTGGACATAGCGATGCACGGACACCCCGAAGGTGGACATGAACTGCCGGTGGAAATGAAATTTGGAGAACGCCGCGACGCCGCTCAGCGTTTCCAGGCCGAGATCACCGTCCAGATGCCGGTCTATGTGGTCCAGCACCCGCTGCATCCGGGCATGGTAGTTTTTTAGTGCCGCCTTCATCGTCTCTTGGTCTCTTCCTCCGTGGCGACCCCAGTTAGTCGCTGACGGCCATAACCTGCTCGACCGATCTTGCGGTTTTGCCACGGGGTCGCCAAACCTCGCCAAGGACCGTCTACGGGCGCACCCGATTTATCGACGAGCGGCGAAAAGGCGCGTGCGGCTGCCGTGACTTGGCCCGCGCGCCTTCAGAAACCTCACGGCGCATGCGCGCCTGGAGGCGCGAGGTCGTCTGTCGCGGCTATGCCTCCCTCGTCTGCCGGACCACGTCCAGAAAGGCCCCGACGATCCGGCTCGTCTCACGCTTCTTCAGCACGACGACATGGGCATAGGTATAAATCTCCGAATGAGAGATCGGGATCAGTCGCAGATCGGGATCGGGCACGAACTCCGCCACCGACACATAGCTGATGCCGAGCCCACGGATGACCGCTTCGCGAATGGCTTCGCGGCTGCCGATCTCCATCACGGTTCGCGGTTTTGTCTTCGCCGCCAGGAGCGCCTCCTCGAAAGCGCGCCGTGTCGTCGAGCCGTGTTCGCGAATGATCATGGGCTCGCCCTCGAGCTCGGCGAGCGCGATGCTCTTGCGCCGCGCGAAGCGATGATCCTTGCGCAGGAACACCGCAACCGGGTGGCGGCGATAAGGGATGGTGAGCAGACGGTCGTCCTCGTCGATATAGGCGAGGATCGCGACGTCGGATTTGTAGTCGAACAGATCGTCCAGCACCGCGGTCGAATTGCCGAGCTTGACCGCGAGTTCGATGCCGGGATAGGCGCGATTGAAGGCCGCCAGCATCTCGGTGACGTGAAACGGGCCGACGGCGCTGATCGACAGCCGGCCGGTCCTCAATTCGCGCGACTGCTCCAGGAAGGCCTGCGCCTCGCCTTCCTCGGCGAACAGGCGCGTCGTGATCGCCAGCAAGTGCCGGCCGGCATCGCTGAGTTCGCGGCGCCGGCCCCTGCGGACGAACAGCTCGACGCCATACTCCTCCTCGAGCAGCCCGACCTGTGCGGTCAGGGTGGGCTGGCTGATGTGAAACTGCGCCGCGGCCGCGTTGAAGCCGCCCGCGCTGGCGACGGCATGGAACGATCGAAGTTGCGAATAACGCATATAAAATTTCTATCTATCGGCTCTGAAAAATCAATTTGTTTCTTGGTTCGTCCTTTGTGAGCATCCCCTCCAACGGCGCCGGGACAGTGCGACGGCGGCAAGAAGCGAGGGTGGACGCATGCAGTGGGCCTATTGGAATCCGGTCAAGATCCGTTTCGGTGCGGGGCTGTTCGACGAGGTCGCGGGCCTGATCGGCAAGCGGCGCTGGGCGCTCGTCACCTATGACCAGCCGATCTTCAAGGCGCTGTCGGAGCGTCTGGCGGCCGTCGCCGGCGCGCCGGTGGCGACGATCACGAACATCGAAACCAACCCCGACTGCGCCGATCTCGTCGAATCCTGCCGCCGGTTCGGCGCGGCCGAGCAGCGGGCCGAGGTCATCGTCGCGCTTGGCGGCGGCTCCATGATCGACGCCGCCAAGGTGCTCGCGGCCAGCGGCGGCGATTTCGAGACCGTGCGCCGCCATCTCGTCGACAAGGTTCCGCTCGCCGCGGCCGGGATCGTGCCGATCATCGCCGTGCCGACGACGGCCGGGACCGGGAGCGAGGTCACCTCCTGGGCGACGGTCTGGGACGCCGCCAATGGCGGTAAATACTCGCTGGCCCATCCCGGGCTTTATCCGGAAACGGCAGTGCTCGACCCCGCCTTGACGCTCGCGGCGCCGCGCGGCCTGACCCTGGCGACAGGCCTCGACGCGCTCTCCCATGCCCTGGAAAGCATCTGGAACGTCAACGGTAACCCCGTCTCGGCCAATTATGCCGTGGAGGCGGCGCGCGAGATCCTCGATACGCTGCCGCGCCTGCTCGACGCGCCCGGCGATCTCGAGCTCAGGGTTCGCCAGATGCGGGCCAGCCTGCTGGCGGGCCTGGCTTTCTCCAACACCAAGACCGCGCTCGCCCACAACATCTCCTACGACATCACGCTGAAGGCCGGCACGATCCACGGCATCGCCTGCTCCTTCTCGCTGCCGATGGTGATGCGCTGGGCGATGGGCGTGCAGCCGCAATGCGACGCGGCCCTGCGCAGGGTCTTCGGCCCCGACCTCGAGGCTGGCGCCGAGCGCCTGACCGCCTTCCTGCACGATCTCGGCGTGAAGACAGAGCCCTCCGCCTACGGGGTCTCGCCGGCCGACTGGAATCGCCTCGTCGACAAGGCGCTGGAAGGCGAGCGCGGCCGCAACTTCATCGGGAGGCACGCCGCCAAAGCCGCCTGACAAGCGGGCCTCTCGCGGGTCTCTCGCAAATCTCTCGGGCAATCATGCCCACGCGTTCACCGGCAAGGTCAAAGACCACCGGATCATCTGGGAGGATGACATGAACATTTCACGTCGGAGAATTTCACGCCCAACACTGTCACGCCGGAGCATGTTGACGGGGTCGCTCGCGGCCGCAGGCGCCCTGCTGGCGATGCCCAATCTCGGCAAGGCGCAGACCAAGCTCATCCGCGTCGGCCTGATTCCGTCGGAAGATTCGCGCGCCATGCTGGAATCGAGCCGGCAGCTGCTGGATGCGCTTGAAAAGAATCTCGGCATCAAGGTCCAGGGCTTCGTCGCCTCCGATTACAACGGCGTCATCGAGGCGATGCGCTCGGGCCATGTCGAAGTCGCCTATCTCGGCCCCTTCTCCTATGTGCTGGGCACCACGGTCGCGGCCATCGAGGCCTTCGCGACCGCCGAAACCGCCAAATCGGGCCGGACCTTCTACCACAGCCAGATCATCACCAGGAAAGACAGCGGCATCAAGGAGGTGAAGGACCTGAAGGGGCGCAGCTTCGCCTTTGTCGACCCGTCCTCGACCTCCGGCCATCTCTTTCCCAAGGCGGGGCTGATGAAGCTGGGCTTCGATCCGGAGAAGGATTTCGGCCGGGTCCTGTTCACCGGTTCGCACGACGCCAATGCGCTCGCCGTCACCAATAAGCGCGTCGACGCCGCCACGATCGCCGACCGGATCCTCGACGCCGCGGTCCAGAAAAAACTGGTCGATGCCGCCGACATCCACGTCGTCTGGCGTTCGGACCCGATTCCGGAATCGCCGACCTGCTGGCGCAAGAACCTGCCCGACGACCTCAAGCAGCAGATCAAGACCGCCTTCCTGAACATCCGGGACATCACCTGGGCCGATCAGGGCAAGCTCAACCGCTTCGTCGAGACCAATGATCAGGCCTACGACATCATTCGCGACACCGCGAAGGTGCTGAAGCTCGATCTGGTCAAGATGAAGTAGCAGCCCGGCGCGACCGGGGAGGATCCATCATGATCAAGATCGAAGGCCTGAAGAAATCCTATGCCGGTCGCCCTGTCCTGCAGGGCATCGACCTGACGGTGGAGCCCGGCGAATTCCTCGTCGTGCTCGGGCCGAGCGGGGCTGGCAAATCGACGCTGCTGCGCTGCATCAACGGGCTGGTGCAGCCCGATGCGGGGCGCACGCTGATCGACGGCGCCGTCTACGACACGAAGAGCAATGCGCGTGGCGAGCGGCCGGTCGCGATGATCTTCCAGCACCATAATCTGGTGAAGCGGCTCTCCGTCCTGAAGAACGTGCTCGTCGGCCGGATGGCGGGTCTCTCCTCCATCCTGACGATGCTGCAGCTCTTCCCCAGGCGCGATGTCGAGATCGCCATGGAGGCGCTGGCGCGGGTCGAGCTGCCACACAAGGCGAATGCGCGCGGCGACCAGCTCTCGGGCGGCGAGCAGCAGCGCGTCGGCATCGCCCGGGCGCTGGCGCAGCAGCCGGCCGTGATCCTCTGCGACGAGCCGGTGGCGAGCCTCGATCCGAAGACCTCGCGGATCGTGCTCGGCTACCTCAAGGCGATCTGCAAGGAACAGGGCATCGCCGTGATCTGCAACCTGCACCAGGTCGACTATGCCGTCGAATTCGGCGAGCGGATCGTCGGTCTCAGCGGCGGCAAGGTGGTCTTCGACGACACACCCGACCACCTGACCGCCGAGATCGTCCACCAGATCTATCCCGGCCTGGAAGACCCCGGCATCGGCCGCGTGCTGAAGCCGCGCGCCGCCGCCAGGCAGCCGCTTGCGGCTCCGCTCGTCGCCACCGCAACAGCCTGAAACCGAAGGGACCGCAAGCCATGTCATTGGGTACTTTGCAGCTTGTCCTGCGTCCCCCGCAGGGGCGTTTCGGCTGGTGGGGCGTCAGCGCCCTGACGCTGGCGATCATCGCCTTCCTGTGGTGGGCGGCGCTGGGCTCCGAGATCAACGCCACCAATCTCTGGAGCGGTTTTCCCTATATGTGGGATTTCCTGGTGCGGATGATGCCGCCCAATCCGGAGTTCCTCGACCGGCTCTGGAAGCCGGCGCTGGAGAGCCTCCAGGTCGCGGTCTGGGGCACCCTGCTCGGCGTCGTCATCGCCGTGCCGGTGTGTTTCTTCGCGGCGCGCAATCTCAGCCCAAGCCCGCTCGTCTACCACGCGACGCGCCAGATCCTGAACTGCATGCGCGGCATCAACGAGATCATCCTGGCGCTGATCTTCGTCGCCGCCATCGGCCTTGGCCCCTTTGCCGGTGTTCTGGCCCTCGCCATCCATGGCGCCGGCATGCTCGGAAAATTCTTCGCCGAGGCGATGGAGGACATCGACGAAGGCCCGCTGGAGGCCTTCCGCTCGGCCGGGGTCGGCCCGTTCAAGACGTTCTTCTTCGGCGTCCTGCCGCAGGTCCTGCCGACCTGGCTGGGCACGGTGTTCTACCGGCTGGAAACCAATGTGCGCCAGTCGACCGTGCTGGGAATGGTGGGCGCCGGGGGCATCGGCTTCGAGCTCGTCTCCTCGATGAAGCTGTTCAAATACCAGGACACCGCGACCTGCATCCTGCTGATCCTGGCGATGGTGCTTGCCGCCGATCTCATCTCCTCCCGCGTCCGCGCCATGATCCGCTGAAGGCGCTGGATCCGCAGAAGACTCCGGATCCGCTGAAGGTCTGGGATCCAGCGAAGGCTCGGGCCGCGACGGCACCCGTCGCGGCTTTTCCGAAAACACCCTGACGCCGTGCCGCGCCCGGTGCGAACGACGATCAGCCCCCGGCGCAGTTTGCCCCGGCTTCTCGAAAGGATGTCCCCATGAACATGCGTGCCACCATCGGCTCCGACGTCGTCGCCAACGGGCGCTCATACCGGCGCCCTGCCCGGCCTGTGGTCGTCATCTGCGTGGACGGCTCCGAGCCCGGCTATATCGAGAAGGCGATCGCGGCCGGGCTTGCCCCCAATCTCGACCGGCTGATGAAGACGGGGGCGAACACGACGGCGCTCTCGGTCATTCCGAGCTTCACCAACCCCAACAACCTTTCGATCATCACCGGCCGACCACCGGCCGTGCACGGCATCGCCGGCAACTTCTTCTACGACCGCGAGGCCGGGGAAGAGGTGATGATGAACGATGCCCGCTTCCTGCGCGCGCCGACGATCCTGGCCGAGTTCCAGAAGGCCGGCCTCAAGGTCGCGATGGTGACGGCCAAGGACAAGCTCCGGACGCTGCTGGGCAAGGGCCTCGACTTCACGACCGGGACCGCGATCGCGTTTTCGTCGGAGAAAGCCGACAAGGCCAACATGGCCGAGAACGGCATCCAGAACGTCCTCGACTTCGTCGGCCTGCCGCTGCCCTCGGTCTATTCGGCCGATCTCTCGGAGTTCGTCTTCGCGGCCGGCGTGAAGCTGCTCGCCACGTTCAAGCCGGACGTGATGTATCTCTCGACCACCGACTATGTGCAGCACAAGGCGGCGCCGGGCTCTGACGTCGCAAACGCCTTCTATGAGATGTTCGACGCCTATGTCGGGCAGCTCGACGCCGCCGGATGCACGCTCGTCATCACCGCCGACCACGGCATGAACGACAAGCATCTCACCTCGGGCGAGCCCGACGTGATCTATCTGCAGGGTCTGATGGACGAGTGGTATGGAGCAGGCGCGATGCGCGTGATCCTGCCGATCACCGACCCTTACGTCGTGCATCACGGCGCGCTCGGCTCCTTCGCCACGATCTATCTGCCGGACGGCGCGAGCCAGCAGGAGGTCGCCAGCCGGATCGCCGGGATCGACGGAATCGAGGTCGCGCTGACCTCGCCCCAGGCCTGCGAGCGTTTCGAGCTGCCGGCCGACCGCATCGGTGACGTCGTCGTCGTCTCGACCCGCCACAAGGTACTCGGCACCTCGCCCGACAAGCATGACCTGTCGGGCCTGACCGAGCCGCTGCGCTCGCATGGCGGATTGACCGAGCAGACCGTGCCGATGATCGCCAACCGCGCGATCTCGGTTCCCGCCGGTCGGACCTTGCGCAATTTCGACGTCTTCGACGTCGCCCTCAACCTGGTGGGCTGATCATGACCGTCAACATCAAGCCGCCGCTGCGCCGCGAGGCGATGCGGATCGCCGGCAAGCTGGTCTCGACCGACGACATGGTCGAGGTTCGCAACCCCTATGACGACAGCGTCGTCGGGCTGATCCCGGCGGCCAGGCCCGAGCATGTCCGCGAGGCCTTCGCCAAGGCAAAGGCGTTCAAGCCGAAGCTGACCCGTTTCGAGCGCCAGCGCATCCTTCAGACGACGGCCGAGCTGCTGCGCGACCGCAAGGAAGACTTCGCCCGGCTGATCACGGCGGAAGCCGGGCTGTGCTGGAAGGATTCGCTCTATGAGGCGAGCCGGGCCTATGACGTCTGGTCGTTTGCGGCCCAGCTCACCATCAAGGACGATGGCGAGATGTTCTCCTGCGACATCTCGCCCAACGGCAAGGCGCGAAAAATCTTCACGACGCGCCAGCCGCTGCTCGGGGTGATCTCGGCGATCACGCCGTTCAACCACCCGCTCAACATGGTCAGCCACAAGCTGGCGCCGGCGATCGCGACCAATAACCGCCTCGTGCTCAAGCCCACCGAGCTGACGCCGCTGACGGCACTGGCGCTGGCCGATGTGCTCTATGAGGCCGGGCTGCCGCCCGAGATGCTCTCGGTCGTCACCGGCAATCCCTCGACCATGGGCGACGCCATGATCACCGATCCCGATGCCGATCTGGTGACCTTCACCGGCTCGGTGCGCGTCGGCAAGCACATCGCCGCGACAGCGGGCTACAAGCGCATCGTGCTCGAACTCGGCGGCAATGATCCGCTGATCGTGATGGAGGATGCCGACCTCGACAAGGCGGCCGAACTCGCCGTCACCGGCGCGACCAAGAACTCGGGCCAGCGCTGCACCGCGGTCAAGCGCATCCTCGTCGTCGAGAGCGTCGCCGAGGAATTCTCAAAACTCGTCGTCGAAAAGGCGAAGAAATTGAAGTGCGGCGACCCGATGGACCCCGAGACCGATGTCGGCACCGTCATCAACGAGCGCTCGGCAAAACTGTTCGAGGCCCGCGTGGCGGATGCCGTCTCGCGCGGTGCGCAGGTTCTGCACGGCGCGCCGCGCCAGGGCGCGCTGTTCCACCCGACGGTGGTCGATCACATTCCTTACGATTGCGAGCTCGTCCATGAGGAGACCTTCGGGCCGGTGATCCCGATCATTCGTGTCCCGAACGATATCGCCGAGGTCATCCGCATCTCGAACTCGACCGCCTATGGCCTGTCCTCGGGCATCTGCACCAACCGCTTCGACTATATCCAGCGCCTCATCGCCGAGCTCGAGGTCGGCACCGTCAACCTCTGGGAAGTCCCGGGCTACCGCATCGAGATGTCGCCCTTCGGCGGCATCAAGGATTCCGGCCTCGGATACAAGGAGGGCGTCGTCGAAGCCATGAAGAGCTTCACCAACGTCAAGACCTGGTCGACCCCATGGAGCGCGTGAGGACGAGGATGCCGGCCTAACCTGCCTCCGGCCCCCAACATCCCTCTGTCATCCAACGGTCAACGCGATCCGGCACCCAGCAGCTTCGGTTCATCTGATTTCCAGGAGGAACTCCTATGACGACGACTTCGAAGAGACAGTCGATTTCGAAGAGACAGTTCCTGCAACTCGTCGGCGCGGGCGCTTCGGCTCTCGGCCTGCAGTCCCTGGCGGGTCCGTCCGACGTCGCGGCCGCAGAGCTGCCGTCCTGGGCCGCCTTGCCCGCTGGAGCCACGCCGAAGACCGGTGGCAAGCTGGTCTACGGCCAGACCTATCCGAACTGGGCCGTCGGCACCTCCGACAATGGCAAGCATCCCTATTACTGGATCGACCTCCTGACGCGTTCGATCTGGAACTGCCTCATCTGGATCGATCATGACTTCAAGCTTCAGGGCGAGCTTGCGCAGAGCTGGGCAGCCACCGACGCAACCCTCAAGGTTTGGGATTTCAAGCTCCGCGAGGGCGTGATGTTCCACAATGGCCGGGAGATGACGTCGGAGGACGTGGTCGCCTCGGTCGAGGCGCATATCGCGCAACGGGGCAGCTCCTTCATCAACAAATGGTTCGACCGCGTCGAGGCCCAGGGCAAATATGGCGTGCGCTTCATCCTGAAGGCGAGCTATGCCGAATGGCCTTACGCGCTTGCGGAATATCGCGTGGTCATCGTCCCGGCGGCGCGCCCCGACAGCATCCTGAGGGACGGCGTCGGAACCGGCCCCTTCAAGATCGTCCAGGTGGACAACCGACGCGGGTTCCAGGCCGTCCGCAACGAGAACTACTGGCTCAAGGGTCGGCCCTTCCTGGATGAACTCGAAGGCTACATCGTCAATTCGCAAACCGCGATCAATGGCTTTCGATCCGGCCAATTCAATGCCGTCTTCAACATCGACCCGACGACAGCAGGTCAGTACGAAGGCGCCGGCGGTCGCATCGACAAATCGAAAGGCGGCGACCAGTTCCTGCTGGGCCTGCCGCAGAACATGGACTTCGTCTGGAATAATCCGAAGATCCGGCTCGCCATCAGCCTGTGCATCGATCGCAACGCCATCAACACCATCGTCTATAACGACCCCGGAAGCTGGGTCGGCAATGACACCCATATGTCCGGCATCAATCCGGAATTCCAGCCGCGCGACAAAGCCTATGATCTGGCCCAAGCCAAGGCGCTGCTGGCCGAGGCGGGGCATCCGAACGGCCTGACCTTGCCGCCGATGATCTTCTGCCCGTCTTTCCCCGAGGAGCCGCGGATCATGGCGATCGTCGCGGAATCGCTGAAGCGGGGCGGCATCAGGCTTGAAATCCGCGAGATGCCTTGCGACGGCTTCAACGACTATGCCGTGCGGGTCAACGCGCCGATCGGCCTTCCCGCCCGCTCCCTCATCGGTCCCCGCAACCCTGCGATCAACCTTGGCCGCTTCATCACCAACCCCACCGAATCCGGCGGGTGGAAGGGTGCGAAAGCTGACGAGTTCGGGAAACTTTATGAGAAGGCCATCGCCGAGGCGGACGATGGAAAGCGCCTCGAGATGTACAAGGAACTGCAGAAAATCGTTCAGGCCGATACGCCGGCCATCGTGCTAGGCGGCCGGCGCAATATGCTGGCGCACGCGCCAAAGGTGCAGAACCTCAAATCGCATTCGCAGAACTGGAGCAGCCGGTTCGACGACGTCTGGATCTCCGCCTGAGCCTGCAAGGAGCAGGGTCTCCCCTGCTTCGCCATTTTCCCGGCTTCATCGAGGACAGGCGACATGACGCAGATCGTCAGCATGATGGGGAGAAGGCTGTTTCTGTCCTTCTTCATTCTGAGCTTCACGGCACTGATCGTCTTTCTTGGCACAGAGGTTCTGCCGGGCGATGCACTGACCGCGACGATGCCGGCCGAGGAACTGGCGTTCTATACGCCCGCGCAACTGGCCAAGCTGCGGACCGAGTACGGGCTTGATCGCGCGCTGCCGGTCCGGTTCCTCGAAGTGTGGAACCGGCTGTTCAGCTTCGATTTCGGCGTCACGATCATCAAGCGCGAGCCGGTGTATGATCGCATCATCCACCCCGTGATCAACTCGGCCATCATGGCCGGTGTGGCCCTGCTGGTCATGCTGCTGATCGTGATCACGCTGGGCATCCTCTCGAGCCTCAAGCCCGGCGGGCGGTTGGATAACTGGATCAGCGGGACAACGCTGTTCACCTACTCGATGCCCGATTTCGTCGTCAGCAACGTGCTCGTCATCATCTTCGCGGTCTGGCTCGGGCTCACTCCAGCCGTCATCTTCGCGTCCACCAATGCGCCGAAGCTCACGATTCTGGTCGCCGCGATCCTGCCGGTGATGGCGCTCTGCATTCACGGCGCCGCCTATCAGTTCCGGCTGCTGCGGACCGGGATGATCGAAGCGCTCGGCAGCGATTATGTCGAGCGGGCGCGGCTGGCGGGCATCCCGAACTGGCGAATCTGCCTGAGGCACGCGCTGCCATCGGCCCTGATCCCGATGCTGAACGGGACCGCGACCTTCGTCGCCGCCCTGCTGTCGGGCTCCGTCGTCGTGGAGTCGGTGTTCAAGTTTCCCGGCGTCGGCGGCGAACTCCTGCGCGCGCTCGCGCAACGGGAAATTCCAACCATCCAGGCGATCGCTTTCCTCGCGGCCCTGGCTGTCGTTGCCGCCAATCTCGTGGCCGACATCGCCATCCTGATGCTGGATCCACGTGTCCGTACGAGGTCGCAACATGGCTGATGTGCCTCTCGAAACCGGCCGGCCGATCGCCGCGCAAAGATTCCTGAATCCATCATTGCGGCGCGCGCTCGCGGAGCCCGCGACCTTCATCGGCTTCGTGCTCGTCGCCATCCACCTCTTCCTGGCGATCTTCGCGACGCTGATCTCTCCGCATGATCCGAGCGCTCTTGTCGGTGCGCCGCTGCAGCGGCCGTCCTGGCAATTCCTGATGGGAACGGACCAGATCGGGCGCGACTATTTCAGCCGCATCATCGCGGGCGGGCGGGTCGCTCTGATGGTGTCGTTCTGCGGCGTCGCGATCGCGCTCGCCTTCGGCACGGCACTCGGCATCCTCGCCGGCTATCTCGGCGGGCGGTTCGATGAGATCGTCATGCGCATCGTCGATGCGATGATGGCCATTCCCGAAATCATTCTGATCGCGATCCTGACCCTGGCTCTCGGCAAGGACATCGCCGCCCTGATACCGGTGATCGCCACGGTCTATTGCTGGGGCGCGGTCCGTGTCATCCGCGCCAAGACGATCAGCCTGTCGACGCTCGACTTCGTGCGCTCAGCCGAACTGCGCGGGGAGAGCCGGGTTGCCGTGATGCTGCGCGAGATCCTGCCGAACATGACCGGGCTTCTCGGCGTGGAGCTGGCCGTGCGGATCTCGTCGGCCGTGCTGCGGATCAGCGCGTTGTCTTTCCTTGGCCTGGGTATCAGCCAACCCACGCCCGATTGGGGGCTGATGGTTCAGGAAGCGATGGGCGTCGTCTTCACCGATCCCTGGTTCCTGCTGCTGCCGGCGCTGATGCTGTCGAGCCTGATCGTCGGCGTGAACTTCATGGTCGACGGGCTATCGCGCGCTTTCGGAATCGCAACGACGGAGCTTGGCTGACCATGACCCAATCTCCCCATGTCGAAGTCCGCAATCTCAAGCTCGTCTACAAGACCGGTCCAAAGAGCGAGTTCGCGGCGATCGACGATGTCAGCTTCACGATCGGCAAGGGCGAGACGCTCGGCATCGTCGGCGAAAGCGGCTGCGGCAAGTCCTCTCTGGCGCGCGCCTTCCTGTCCTATATGCGGCCGGGCGCCAGGATCGCCGGCGGCGAGCTCCTCGTCTCGGGCGTCGATGTGCTCAAACTCGGGGACGCCGCGCTCCTGCGCCATCGCGGCGGGGCTGCGGCGATGGTGCCGCAGAACCCCCTGTCCTCGCTGACGCCGCACCGCACCATCGGCCAGCATCTGACGGAGCTGGTCCGCCTGCACAATGCTGCCGGCGAAATGAGCGCGAAACGGAAGGCGATCGCGCTTCTGGCGGCGATGGAGCTGCCGGACCCTGCCGCCATCTTCGAGCGCTATCCGCATCAGCTCTCCGGCGGGCAGCGCCAACGTGTCGTCATCGCCGCCGCTCTCGTCGCCGAGCCCGAACTGATCGTGCTGGACGAGCCGACCACCGCCCTCGACAAGACCGTCGAGTCGCAGGTTCTCGATCTGGTCAGCCGCCTGCAGCGGCGAACCAACACGACGCTGGTCTATGTCAGCCACGACCTCAACGTCGTCGCGCGGATGTGCGGGCGCGTCCTCGTCATGCAAAATGGAAAGGTCGTCGAAGACGGCCCGACCGCCGAGGTCTTCCACAATCCAAAGACCGACTATGCGCGCACTCTGGTGGCCGCCATCCCGAAACTGCCCGTCGATGCGCATCCCGCGCCGCTGCGCCTGGCCACCGCGGCGCCGATACTGTCGGTTCGCGGCCTGGATTTCAGCTATGGTCGCGCGGGCAGCTTCAACCCGCTCGCGCGGTTCTTGCCGCAAAAGCCCGTCCCGCCGACCTTGTCCGACATTCAGTTCAACATCCCCGCCGGCTCGACGCTGGGGGTTGTGGGCGAGTCCGGCAGCGGCAAGTCGACATTGGCCAGTCTGGTCGCTGGCCTCGTCGACGGCAGCAGCGGCAAGATCAGCTTCGACGGACAGCCTCTGGCCGGTCTTGCGACACGCCGCAGCCGCGAGTTGCGGCGCCGAGTCCAGATGGTCTTCCAGGATCCGATCTCGTCACTGAATCCCCAGCACTCGGTCGAACAGATCATCAGCCGGCCCTTGCAGATTTTCTTCGGCATGACGCGGGCCGCGAGCCGCGAGCGTGTCGTCGAACTGCTGGCGGAACTCGATCTCGACCCCTCCTGCCTCAGCCGTTCGCCGCGCCAACTCTCGGGCGGCCAGCAGCAGCGCGTCGCCATCGCCCGCGCCTTCGCCTGCAAGCCCGATCTCGTCCTGTGCGACGAGATCACATCGGCGCTCGACGTGACCGTCCAGGCTCATGTCCTGAAGCTGATGAAGCGGCTGCAGCGCGAGCACAACACAACCTATCTCTTCATCTCGCACGACCTGCCCGTGGTCGCCGAGATGTCCGACCAGATCCTGGTCCTCGAAGGCGGCCGCATCCGCGACTATGCCGACACGGGAACGATCCTGAGCAGCCCGAACTCGCCCTACACCAAGAAGCTGTTGGAGGCGTTCAAGACGGCTTCCACGCCGCTCGCACAAAGGAACCTGAAGAATGCCTGCTGACGCCTTCTCCGCGCCCGGCCGCTTTTTCCGCGGCAACCTGCACACGCATTCGAACCGCTCGGACGGCAAGATCAGCCCCGAGGAGGTCTGCGCGCGTTATCGCGAGCGCGGCTACGACTTCATCTGCCTGTCAGACCATTTCATGCCGAAATACGAATATCCGATCACCGACACGACGGCCTATCGAACCGACGGCTTCTGCACGATCCTCGGGGCGGAGTGCCATGCGCCGGCGACCGCGGCGGGCGAGCAATGGCACATTCTCGCCGTTGGCCTGCCGCTTGATTTTCCGCCGAACCTGGATGGCGAGACCGGTCCGCAAATCGCCCGGCGCTGCCTCGATGCCGGAGCTTTCCTGGCGATCCCGCATCCCGAATGGTACGGGCTGACCACGGAAGACGCCGCCAGCATTCCAGGCGCGCATGCGGTGGAGATCTATAATCATACCAGCCAGGTGCGGCAGTCGCGCGGTGGCGGCGCCTATTACCTCGACATGCTCCTGGCCGGCGGCCGGCGCATCAATGCGCTCGCCTGCGACGACGCGCACTGGCTCGTCGAGGGCGATGAAAACCGGGATGCCTTCGGCGGCTGGGTGATGGTCAAGGCCGAGCGCAACGAACCGGCCGCGCTCGTCGCGGCGCTGAAGGCCGGCCATTACTACGCGACGCAAGGCCCGGTGATCGAGACGATCGCGGTGAAGGACGGCCATATCGAGATCGCCTGCTCGGCCGCCGCGCAGATCATCGTCGTCGGCCGCGCCTCCAGGAACGAAGCGGTCGCCGGCTTCGACCTGACGCGCGCGCGCTTCCCGCTCGGGAAATTCTCGGGCAGCTGGTGCCGCGCCATGGTCGTGGCGCAGGACGGCAAGACAGCCTGGTCGAACCCGATCTATCTCTGAACCCGGCCGGGATGCACGGCGTGATTCCAAGGATGAACAGCATGCTCCGGCAGGCTCCCGAGCCAGCCGGAGCATGCTTGAAACGCCGCTTCGCGGCTCCTTGGGATGAGGGCTCGCATGATCGAACGGCCTCTCAGGCGCAAGGCCGGCAATCCCGATCTGCTTCACCGGGGGTGATCGGGAAGGGTCGGTCGCCGCAACGACCCGTTCGCATGTGTTCAGTATTGTACCATCATAAAAAACAGCCAAAGCTCGCCAGAGCAATTTCCGATCCAGTTGGATCGTTCAATAGCTCTAGTTCATTGCTTCACGCGAACCGGTGTCCACTTCGCTCGAAAACGCTCTAAGCCAGGCTGGCGGCGCGCGGGGAGAGGCTGACCTCGCGGGCGCGGTCGAGATGACGGCGCAACAGCACCGCCGCGATCTCGCGCTCGCCGGCCTCCAGCCAGGCGATGAAGCGCTGGATCGTGGCGCCAAGCGTCGCCGGATCGCCCCGATGCTCCATGATCGCCACCGGGGTTGGGGGCACATCACGGATCATCACATCGTCGCTGGTAAAACGCGTCTGCATGAGCTTGCTCCTCGCATCGTCGAAAGGCCCGAAGGCCGCAAACCACGGTTCCCAGTCGGGAGACTTCCGGAACGACGAAGGCGATTGGCGATTCAGCATTGGCATGAAATCAGTATGGCCATGAATTCAGCATTGGCGTGAGCCGATACGAGCCGACCGGCTTCAGCGGGACGCCATAGGCGCGCTTGAAGGCGTCGTAACGTAAAGCCGGTTAGGCTCGACATGCCGTCGTCACAGGGGTGCCCGGTCGCGGCAGCAAGCCGCGCTCAGAATGCTCAAGCTCAGAACGCTATTGTGAGAGCGGAGAGCGGAACGGCCAGGCAGGTCAGGCATTGATCGGGCTCGCCGTCGAAATCGACCATATGGGCGAAGCGCCCCTCGACGACACGAACCGAGCAGCTTTCGCATTGGCCGACCCGGCAACCGTTCGGCAGCGACAGGCCAGCAGTGAGCGCGGCATCGAGGATGGGGCCGGCGGCGGGCGTCCAGAGGAAGGATTCTCCCGTTCCCGCGATCGTCACGGTCTGCGGTTCCAGCCGGGCGGGCATCTCTCCCGGCGCAGAAAAAGCCTCAGTGAAGATGTCGAAGCGCGGCAGGCCCAGCCGCAGCAGCGCATCCGTCATCGCCTTGTTGAAGCCCGGCGAGCCGCACAGATAGGCGAGCGGCCGCTGCGGGACGAGATCTGCAATGCCGCTCAGGTCAAGCCGCCCCTCCCGGTCGAAGCGCTTCGCCAGCCGGTCCTCGTCACTTGGCTGCGAATAGGCCGTCACGCGGTGCAGCGCCTCCAGCTCTTGCGCGAGTTCGTCGAGGCGCCCGGCGAGGTAATGCTCGGCGCCGTTGCGGCAGCCATGCAGGAGGTGAACCTCGTGCGACGGCCTTGGCTTTGCAGCCGCCAGCGCTTCGAGATAGCCGATGAACGGCGTGATGCCGATCCCGCCCGCGATCAGAATGACAGGGCGCGTGCTGGTGACGGGCAGCGTGAAGACGCCGGACGGCGCCTCGACCAGCACCGCGTCGCCGACGCGCAGATGCTGGAGGGCCAGCGAGAGCGAGGCGGCGCCTGTGGTCTGCGCGCTGCGGCGCACCGCGATCGAGAGTTCGCCTGGGCGGCTCGCCTTGCCCGTCAGGGAATAGGCGCGCGCCAGCGGCTTGTCCGGCAGGCGGATGAGGACATGCTGGCCGGGTACGAAATCGGGTAGGCCGCGATCGTCGCATGGCGCGAGCGACACTGCGATGGCGTCGAGGCCTTCCGGCTGAGCCGAGGCAACCCTGAAGCGGCGCGTGCCGGTCCAGCATCCCTGATTCGCGGAGGGGTGGCGCCGGATGTCACATCCGACGGCGCGCAACGGCACCGATCCGCTGACGGGATCGCGCTGCGCATCTCCCAGGACGGCGTTGATATTCGTCGTGTCGGAGCCGGTGATCGCGCCGCCGGCAAGCCCCAGCGGCACGCATGCCTCCCACCAGCCGAATTCCGCCACGACCGTCCGGTCGTCGAGCGCCGTGTTGATGCGGACGCGCAAGGTCGCGCGGCCGATGCGCGTCTCGACCATGGCCCAGTCCCCCTGGGACAGCCCACGCGCCTGCGCCAGGCCCGAACCGATCTCGACCGAAGGATCGGGCGCCTTGCGCCGCAGCGAGGCGATATGGCGATGCGAGCTATGCACGAACCAGCCGCTCTTGGCGGTCGTCAGCAGCAACGGCAAGGGGCTCGTTTCGGCAGGCCCGTCATCGGCTGAGACGAAATCGGCAAGCGGGTCGTAGCCATGCTCATGCATCAGCTCGGAATAGAGCTCGACGCGGCGGGTCGGGGTCGCGAAGCCCTGCGCCCCGCCCTCCCCGAGATCGGCGAATTTGCGGTAGTGGAAAGGCTGGGGGAAGCGCTTGCCATCGGGCAAGGCGCGCAATTCCTCGACCGTGACGCCAAGCGGCGCAAGCTGGTGGTTCCAGCCGGCGACGATGTCTCCTCCAAAGAAGCTGTCCGCCAGGCCCATGCGTGTCGCCAGCGCCATGACGATCTCGTAATCGGCGCGGGACTGCGCGAACCGCGGCAGCATCTGGCGCCGGAACTGCACCGTCTCGACGGCTTCCTGCGTGATCTCGAAGCCGATGCGCAACGCCTCGCGCTCCCAGGGCATGCTCACCGGCAAGACGATGTCGGCGCATTCGGCGGTCGGATTCATGAACATGTCGGCGTGGACATGGAATTCGAGCGCCTGCAGTGCCGCAAGGTTGCGGCTCGTATCGGCCTGCGAGACGGCGAAATTCGTGCCGAAGCTCATCAGGGCGCGCACGCGATAGGGTTCGCCCTGCAGCACCGCCCGGCTGAAGTCGCGCGCGGTGATCCAGCCGCGAGCCGGCGGCCCGAGCGGCAATTCGTCGAGGCCGAGCGCCTTCTCCTTCTGCCCTGGCGGCAGCAGCGACAGATCGTTGATCGTATTGGCCGGTGGCGGCACCGGCCAGATATTGCCGCCTTCGCGGTCACAGGAGCCCGTCAGCGCGAAGAGGGTGGCGATCGCCCTCTCGGTCATCGTCGCATTGCTGTGCTGGCCGACGCCGGTCCAGCTATAATAGGCGAGGCGAGGCGCATCTTCGAGCAGGGCGTGGAAGGCGGCGATCTCGGCCTCGGCGATCCAGGTCAGCTCCGCCACGCGGGAGAGCGTGTAGCCGCGCGCCCGTTCGGCAAGCAGGTGGAAGACGGTCGTGGCGTCGATCACGCGGCCGTCGAGCGCCTGCAGGGCGACCGCCGCGTCGAGCTGGATGCCGGCGCCATCGGGAAACGTCTGCCTGGTGTCGTAGCAGGCCGGCTTGCCGGCATCGTCGAGGATGACGAAGCCATCCGGGGCGCCCGCGATGATCTCGGATGCGCGCACAAAGCGGCCCGAGGCGCGATCGATCAGAAGCGGCGCATTCGTCCAGTCCCGCACGAAATCGGCATCATAGCTGCGCGTCTCGATCAAATGGCGGATGGCGCCCATGGCAAGGGCGGCATCGGCGCCCGGCCGCATCCGCAGCCAAAGATCGGCCTGCTGGCCGGAGCCGTCCGGCTTGGGGTCGATGACGACGACCCTGGCGCCGCGGCTTCGCGCCTCGGCGATCCGGCTCGCCTGCGCCAGCCAGGTCCGGGCCGGGTTATGGCCCCAGAGCACGATCACATCGGCGCGCTCATAGTGCGGAATGCCGAGGCCGCGGCCGAATGTCAGCGCATGCGCATAATCCTTGTGCCAGCCGCAGACCTCGACCGCATAGATCAGGTTGGGGCTGCCGAAGCAGCGGATGAAGCGCTCGACCCAATCATAGCTGTCGACGATCGGGGTGCCGCTGAAGGTCGTCATGGCGAAGGCGACGGCCTCCGCGCCCGATTCCGCGCGGATCGACAACAGGCGCGCCGCGATCTCGTCGAGCGCTTCGTCCCAGCTGATCGGCGCCCATCGCGGCGTGCCGCCGTCCTTCCCGCCGATGCGGCGCAACGGCGTGGTCAGGCGCAGCGGGCTGTGGACCATTTCCGGCGCCGCGCGCCCCTTGGCGCACAGGGCGCCGCCCGTGGGGTGGCCGGGGCGAGGCTCGACCCCGACCATCCGGCCGTTCTCGACGAGGGTCACCGAGCCGCAGCGCGAGCGGCACAGCGTGCAGTATCCGTCATGTCGTTCGATCATCACGCGCCTCGAAGCGGTTTCGTCCCAGTGCGCGTCTTGCGCGCGCATTCTCGTTCGGGCGCGGCCCTCGCCGCGCGCGCGTCATCCCTGCCGGTGCCTCAAAATCTCAGAAGGCGCGTGTCGCTGCCGCTGACCATGCCGCGACCACGCGGTCGCCCGGCCTGGGAAGCTCGCTCTGCGCGATATCCTGGTTCTGCTTATGGGCGATCAGGCGCTGGCCGGCATCGCTGCGGACGATGAATTCGGTCAGCGCACCGCGATAGGAGACCGCCTCGACAGTCGCTGCCATCTGGTTATCCGCATGGATCGCCATTGCAGGCCGGTGCAAGCTGATGCGTTCGGGGCGGATCGCGATGGTCGAGGCGCCGGCGCGACGCGCATCGGCCGTGATTGCCAGCGTTTCGCCGTTGCTGGCGCGGAAGCGGTCCGGCGCGGCGAGATCGCCCTCCATGAAGTTCGCCAGGCCGATGAATTCGGCGACGAAGCGGCTCGCCGGCGCCTCATAGATCTCGTGAGGCGTGCCGATCTGCTCGACCTTGCCCGCCGACATCACCACAATCCTGTCGGCCACGCTCATCGCCTCGTCCTGGTCATGCGTGACGAAGATGGTGGTGAGACCGAGCTTCGACTGGAGACGCCGCAGATCGGTCCTGACCTCGTGCCTCAGCCTGGCGTCCAGCGCCGACAGGGGTTCGTCGAGGAGCAGGACTTCCGGCTGGTAGACGATGGCGCGCGCCAGGGCGACGCGCTGTTGCTGGCCGCCGGAGAGCTGCTTGGGCAGCCTGTCCGCCAGATGATCAAGCTTGACGAGGGACAAGGCCTCGATGACGCGCGCTTGCGTCTCCTCGCGGCCGACCTTGCGCATCTCCAGCCCGAAGGCGACGTTCTGGGCGACGCTCATATGCGGGAAGAGCGCGTAGCCCTGGAAGACCAGGCCGGCATCGCGCAGATAGGGCGGCAGCACCGTCACGTCGCGGTCGCCGAAATGGATGCTGCCCTCGCTGGCGAGGGCGAGTCCCGCGATCATGCGCAGCGTCGTCGTCTTGCCGCAGCCGGAGGGGCCGAGGAAGGCGATGAACTCGCCCTGTGTGATCTCGAGCGAGACCTTGTCGACCGTGGTCAGGCTGCCATAGCGCTTGGTTACGTCGCGAAGTGTGATCTTTGACATCGACGCCTTCTCAGAATGCGCGCGTGAGCTTGAAATAGCGGTCCGTGACCACGAGCCCGGCCGCGATGAGGACGATCTGGACGGTGGCGACGGCCGCGATCGTGGGATCGATGCTCCACTCCAGATAGTTCACGATGGCGATGGGCAGCGTGGTGGTGCCGGGCCCCACCAGGAACAGGGACTTCTCGAGGTCGACGAACGAGACCACGAACGAGAACAGCCCACCCGCCACGACACCCGGCCGGATGACCGGCCAGGTCACGCGCCAGAAGGCCTTGAGCGGCCGGGCTCCCATGGTGAGCGCCGCTTCCTCGAGCTGGCGGTCGGCTCCCAGCAGCGAGGCGGTGACGAGCCTGACCGTCCAGGGCAGAGCGATGAGGCTGTGGGCGATCGCCAGCCCAGCAAAGGTCATCGCGATCTGGATGCCGGTCACGACCTCGATCTCGATCAGGAACATGTAGAAGGCCGCGCCCGCGACGATGCCCGGCACGATCAATGGCGCCAGCAGCAAGGCCTGGATCGCCTCCCGCCCGGGAAAATCGCCCCGCGCCAGCACGACGGAGGCGGGAACGCCGACCAGCAGGCTGACCAGCGTCGCCACCATGCCCAGTTGCAGGCTGGTGACGAAGCCGTCGCGAAACCGGGTCATCTCCCAGGCAGCCAGATACCAGTCGAGCGTGTAGCCGCTCGGCGGAAAGCCGATGATCTTGTTCTTGAAGAAGCTGACCCAGATCACCGCGACGAGCGGCGCCAGCACCGCCACGAAGGCGATGGCGGAGCCCAGGATCATGGCGGGACGAAAGCTGTCGAATCTTACCGGAGTGGCGCGCCGCATCGTCACACCATCCCGTAGCGCTTGCGCAGCGTGACACTCGACAGCACGGTCAGCGCGAAGGTGACGCCCATCAGGATGAAGGCTAGACTCGCCGCGAAAGGCCAGTTGTAGACCTTGATCGCCTGCTCATAGACCTTCGGCGCCATCATCTGGAAGGACGGCCCTCCGATCAGGACGGGCGTCGCATAGGCGTTCACGGCCAGCACGAAGCAGAGCAGGCAGCCGGAGAAGATGCCGGGCATCGCCAGCGGCAGCAGCACGCGAAAGAACATCGACCAGGGCCGGGCGCCAAGGCTGAGCGCCGCCTCCTCGTAGATTTCGCCGATGCCCTCGAACACGCTCTGCAGCGAGATGATCATGAAGGGCAGGAGCACGGCGATGAGGCCGATCACGACCGCAGCGCCCGTATAGAGAATGCGGACAGGCTCGACGATGATGCCGGCGTAAAGCAGCGCCGAATTGACCAGCCCACGATCCGCCAGCAGCACCATCCAGCCGGCGGCGCGCACGGCATTGCCCATCAAAAGGGGGATGATCGTCGCCAGGATCAGCGCGGTCTTCAGGCCCGGGCTCGTCAGGCGCGTGAGGATGTAGGCCGCAGGCAGGCCCAGCAGCAGGCAGACCACTGTGCAGGAGGCCGCGACCGTCAAGGTGCGCGCCAGAATCCACAGATAGAACGGATCGCCGAAGAAGCGCGTATAGTTCTCCAGCGTCAGCCCCTCGGTGGCGACCTGGCCCGGATCGAACACCGCGAGACTCGTCCGCCCCATCATGACGAGGGGCAGGACAAGGCCGGCCAGCACCAGGGTCAGGCTCGGGAGCAGCAGCCAGCCGGCACTGAACCGGCGGGCGGGGCGCGGCGAAAGGCTCGGTGCGGGGGCATCCAAGGCCAGGGTCAAGCCTTGAATTCCTTGTTCCACCATTCGACCCATTTCGGATCGTTCTTGGCCGCGTAGGCGTAGTCGACGAAGTTCAGCTTGGCGATTTGCTCGGGCGTGAGTTCGAGTCGCTTGCGCACATCAGATGCAAGCTCGGCATTGCCGGTCACCACTGAATAGGAGGTCGCCTCCGCGATCGCGCCCATGGGCTTGGGCTGCAGCATCGCGTCGAGATATTTATAGGCGCCGTCGGTATTGCGGGCGCGCTTGGGAATACCGGCTCCGAACGAGACGAAGACCGCGCCTTCCCCGGGGTAGGCCCAGCGGATCGGCAGGCCTTCGACCTCCCATTGCACAGCCCGGGCGCTGTAATTGGCCGAGATCCAGATCTCCTCGTCCTTGAAGGCGGCGGCGAGCGCCTGGTGCGAGGGGTAAAGCCGCGGTTGGACGGCCTTCTTCATATCGAGCAGCGCCGGGAAGGCCTTGCCGACATCGCCCATCGAGCCGCCATGGGAGAGCGCGGCGGCATAGATGTAGTTGAAGTAGATCTGGTCCATCAGCCCGACGCGGCCGGCATATTTCGGGTTCCACAGATCGGTGAAGCTCGTGGGGGGCTCGGGAATCTTGGCGGGATTGTAGAGGATCACCACGCCGCCATAGATGCAGGGCACGAGATAGGGCAGCCGGAACTTCTCGTTGACGCTGCCAAGGCTGGGGATGCGCGCGACATCGAGCGTCTCGAGCGCGCCCTGTGCGTTCATTTCATAGGCGTCGGCGTCGCTGAGCCAGGTCACGTCGACGGTGCCGCGCGGCAGCCGGCGCTCGGCGAGGAGCTTGGCCTTGCGCTCAGGCACCGGAGCGAGGTCATGGACGATGCGCAGCGGCGAGGCACCGAAGGCCGGGGCTTCAAACCCCTTCACGATGCGTTCGTTCCAGTCGCCGCCCCAGTTCGAGACGACCAGATCGCCGCTCTGCGCCTGTGAGGGCGTGGGCAGCATTGCGCCCAGGGCAGTGGCCGCCCCAAGTCCGAGAAGGCGCCGACGGTCGAGACCGTCCGCCGCAAGATGATGATCCGACACGGTTATTCCCCTTGATTGGGGCCGCTCTCGGCGGCCCGCATTCCTTCACCCTTCGGGGTGTGAACCTGCAAGCTAACCTCAGCGCGCTTCACGAATGAGTTGTAATTGCTTCACGATTGTTTCAGCCTCGAGGGACTCCAGACAGGGGACGTCCGATCAAGCGACTGCTGCTCATCGAGGATGACGACACCTTCGGCATTCTTCTCGCCGCCTATTTCAAGACGGCGAGCTACCTCACCGAGAGAGTGGGATCGGCGGAGGCCGGGCTAAGGCGGCTGGATCGCGAGAGCTGGGACGCCGTCATCATCGATCTCAACCTGCCTGACGAGGACGGCATCGTGCTGACGCGCATGGTGCGGGCGCGGTCGTCCATCCCGATCGTCGTGGTCACGGGGCGCCATGGCGCGGAAGACCGGCTGCTGGCGCTGGAAATCGGCGCGGATGATTTCATCACCAAGCCATTCGAGCCGCGCGAGCTCGTGCTGCGCCTCAACAACATCCTGCGCCGCGGCGAGCGGCAGGACAAAAATCCCGCCATCCGCCTGGGTTGCGCCGGCGGGGAGCTCGATCTGGCGGGCCGCACCCTGCTCAACGGCGCCGGCGACAGGGTCGATCTGAGCGCGATCGAATTCGCAATGCTGACCGTGCTGGCGCGAAGCCCGGATCGCGTTCTGACGCGCGCCCAGATGATCGATGCCGTAACCAGTGGCGACGCCCCGGAAACCGAGCGCGCCATCGATATCAGGATTTCGCGGCTGCGCAGAAAGCTGGCAGAGGCCGGGCTCGACACCGCCTTGCTGAAGACGGTCCGGGGCTATGGCTACAAGCTCGAAACCGCGCCGCGGCTTCAGGCCGGAGGGACCGGCCGCGCCTCGAGACGCGACGCATAGTCTGCCATCTGCGCGATCGCGTCGGTGAGGCAGTCGATCAGGAGCCGGTTCTGACGTTGCGATATGGCGCCGTCCGCCTCCGCGATGGGGTGCAGGGTTCTGTCCGACAGCTCATGGAAGCCGAAAAGGCCGGCGGCGGCATGCACCTTGTGCATCAGCTTTCCGAGTTCGCCCTCACCGCTCGATGATTGCGCCAGCGCCTCGGCGGCCTGCCGGAAGGTCGCGTTGCCCGCGACGACGATCGCATGGACATTCTCCGCCCCGACATCACCGACCATGCGGTCGAGTCGGGAGGTGTCGAAATCGCCAAGGCTGTCCGCCCGCTCGGAAAAGCGCAGGCGATCCTGCGGCTGCAGCACGCCGATGCCGCGCGCGAAATCGCGTGTCGCCGTCAGCGTCTCCGCCAATTGCTCCAGGGCGACAGGCTTCTCGACGAAGCCGGTGAAGCCCGCCGCGAAATAGGTCTCGATATCGGCGGGCAGCACGTTTCCGGTCATGGCGATGATGGCTGGCCGGCCCACTGCCGGCCGCGCATTGGCGATCCACCGGGCGACATCGATGCCGGACATGTCCTGCATCGATATGTCGAGAAGGACGGCGTCATAGGAACGCTGCTCCAGGGCGGCGATGCCCGCCCGGCCGTCGAGCGCGGTCGTCACCCTGTGACCGAGCCTTTTCAGCAGCGCTTCGGCGACGATCAGGTTGATCGGCTCGTCATCGACGACCAGGACATCGAGCGGTGGGCTACCGGCGCGGGTGATGGCGTCCGAAGCGACTAGCGTCTCCGGCTGATGCATCTCGCCGAGGCTGGCGAGGGGGACATCGACCCAGGCCCGCGTCCCGCGATGGCGGCCGGGCGCCAGCCCCAGCTGGGCGCCGATGGCCTCCGCCAGTTCCTCGCTGATCGCCAATCCCAATCCAAGGCCTTCGATTCCCGAGGCGACATGGTCCTTGTGCCTGCCATAAGGCGCGAAGGGGCGTCGCGAGCGATCCTTGTCGATGCCGGGACCGGAATCGGTGATGGTGACGCGCAGCACCGGGCCGCTGCGGGCATTGTGGCGGACGGATGCCCGCAGCGAGATCGCGCCCGACGAGGTGTATTTGAACGCATTGCTCAGCAGATTGAAGAAGATCTGCCGCAGGCGCCGGGGATCCGACCAGATCGGCATCAATCTGTCGGGGCTGATGCGGGCATGGAAGGTCAGGCCCTTCTGCTTCGCCATGGACCGCGCTAGGCCGGCGATCTCCTGAAGCAGGGGATGACTTTCGACGATCTCGCACTGGATGGCGACGCGGCCCGAGGTGATGCTTGCGATGTCGAGGATATCGTTCAGGACATCGCGCATCGCGCGGGATGCACCGACAAGGTTCTGGATCATCGCGTGGTGCCGCTTTGGCATCGTCTCCTCGGCCAGGAGTTGCGCGATGCCGTAGATCACGTTCAGCGGATTGCGCAGTTCATGCCCGACCTTGGTGATGAATTGGGTGCGCATGGCGATCTCCGCCTCGGCCCTGGCGCGGGCGGCCCTGAGATCGCGCTCGCGCGCCTTGAGCACGGTGATGTCGGCTCGGATGCTGGTCGTGCCGCCAGAGGGGGTGCGCCTTTCGCTGACCTGGATCCAGCGCCCATCGGCAAGTTGCTGCTCGAAGAAGCCGATACCGGTCCTGTGGAAGGAGATACGCCGCTCGACCCAGTTGTCCTCGTCATCACTGATCTTGAAGACGCCTCGGCGCACGCTTTCGCGCACCAGATCCGGGAAATAGAGCCCCGGCCTCATGAGATCGGCGACTGCAGGGTAGAGGCGCTTGTACTGCGCATTGCAGATCAGCATCCGATCTTCCGCATCATAGAGCACGAAGGCTTCCGGCAGGGCTTCCACGCCTTCGATCAAGGCGCGGCTCACTGCATCGGATCGCCCCTCGCGGGCGAGCTCATCGGGAAATACCGCACCCGCCGCCTCGAGCGGGCCGATCCACCGGCCAAACACCGCGGCGCCATCAATCGCGAGAAAGGGAGGACTGGCGGCGATATGGCCTGTAAAGGCCGAGTTGTCCCGAGCCGCGGACTGCGCGAGCTGGCTGAGCGTCGCAATCCTCCGATCAGGAAGCCGGACCTGCGCATCGCCTTTGCGGAGCTGCGATGCATCCACGGCCCTCTTGAGGGATGCCGGAATAGTCCATGTGATCTCGTTTGCACGTCCGGACCAGTGCCAGAGCAACGCATCACCCGAGACAGCTTCATCAACCATGGAGCGCTATATGCCTGTTTCAAAGAAGGCCGGCACCGAGGTTGTTCAATTCGGCATTGGCGCAAAAGCACTTTTCGGCAACCAAAAGAACTTTTCAGCGACGATGAGCATCGGAGTTTGGCAAACTGCGGGCCTGAAACCACATCCACGTGCAATCGTGCAGCCACAGTAGCGATTTCGGCCCGGAAACAGGCCACGCCAATCTCTTGTGCATATCGTTTGCGAGCGAATACGGAATACCAAGGTTTGTGGTCTGGCGACGGTCGAGGCTGTCTCCTATCAGGGGGCCACGCTCCTATCAGGGGGCCACGGTCTATGTTCATGCGCGCCTCGCCGACGGAACCTTCGTGATTTGTGCCGCGACGCCGGAATCCAGCCGTATCGCCGCGCAAGGCGACGCTATCGGGCTGCTGCCGGCCAGAACGCGCCTGGTCGCTTTCCCGATTTGATGGGCAACGATGCCACGACGCGCAGATTGTCGTTGGGAGGCCTATTCTCAGATGGGGAGACCAGGCGCCGGTGGCGTCAGGCAAGATCCCAGGGATTGATCACGGACACGCCGGTATCGTCGAAATCCACGACATTGCGGGTGACGAGGATGAGATCATGCACGATCGCCGTGGCCGCGATCAACCCATCGACGTCACCGCGCGGCCGGATCGCGGCGATGCGGCCCCATTCGACCGAGATCTGGTCGCTCACCGGCAGGATGCGATCGGCATGATCATGGCGGATCCTGCGTAGCCACTCGGCAAGATGGCTGGCCGCCTTCGGGTCCGACTTTTGCTTCAGGGCGATGCCGCGCATGATCTCGCCGAGCGTCAGGGTGCTGAGATGGACGCTGCCGGGAGCGACCGAGCGCAGCCAGGTCAGTGACGGCGGCGAGCCGCGCCTGGCCTCCGAGATGACGTTGGTGTCGACGAGATACATCAGAACGCCGCGTCGCGGCTCGGCGTCTTGGCGCGCCGCGTCAGCGCCTCGGCGAATTCGTCGTCCCAGGCCGGGCCGGAGAGCAGATCGTCAACCAGAGTCGGCCGCCCGGCGCGCAACGCATCGTAGTCGGAGGCCGAGAGCACCACAGCGGTGCGCTCGCCGCGCAAGGTGACGATCTGCGGGCCTTCGAGCCGGGCTTTCCGCACCACCTTGGAGAACTGGTTCTTGGCGTCCTGGAGCGGCCATTCCATGTTCAAGCACTCCTGGTGAGCAAGGACTTCTGGTTAGCGAGAGCCTTCGGCTAGCAAGCGCTTCTGGCTAGACTGTCTAGCTATATGGCGCGCGTTCTGATTGGATCAATGCCCCACCCGTCCGATTTCCGGCCCGGGTTGTTTTCGAGCGAAGCGGCTCTCCTTCAGCCGGTCGACGCAGCGGTGAAGACCGCCAGCTGCGCGTCGAAGGCACGCTTGTATGCGGGCCGCGCTTCAGCCCGGGCGACATAGGCACAGAGGTTCGGATAGTTCTCCAGCAGGCCCGATCCCTGCAGCCTGCGCAGCACCGTCACCATCAGCAGGTCACCGGCGCTGAACGCTCCATCGAGCCAGTCGGCATCGCTAAGGCGGCTGGACAGCGCGCCCAGCAGTTTCGCGATGCTGTCCTCCAGCGCCCGCAGGCGCCGCTCATACCAGGGTTCGTCGCGCTCGAAGATCGTGGCGAGGGCGCGCTCGAAGATCGGCGGCTCCAGCGTGTTGAGGGCGGCAAACATCCACGCGATCGCGCGCGCGCGGGCATTCGCATCGCCGGGCAGCAGGCCCGCATGCCGTTCGGCGATATGGAACACGATCGCGCCCGACTCGAACAGAGCGAGATCGCCCTCCTCATAGGTCGGGATCTGCCCGAAAGGATGCAGCGCCAGATGCGCGGGCTGCTTCATCGCGCCAAACGACAGCAGCCGGACATCATAGGCCTGGCCAACCTCCTCAAGCGCCCAACGCACGCGCATGTCGCGCGCCAGCCCCCTGCCGCGATCGGGGGATCGTTCAAAGGCGGTGATGGTAACGGTCATGGTCAGGCTCCGGATCGTCGCACGCTGCCCCGCGAGGCCGTCGTTGACAATAAGGCGTCGAACGACCGCTGAGACCTCGAACGCCGCTTCCCGCCCAACCCGGCCGCTGCGTCCGCATGACCGCGAGCGGAAAGGACAGTCGCGGCGGCACGAACCCTGGTTCTATCCGAGAGCCCTGGATTTTATTCCAGAGGCGATCTCGGGCGCGTCAGGATGACCGAAAATCCGGCGAGCACCACAAGCGCGATCGCGAGCGGAACGGTCGTGATGTAGCCGATCTGCTTGAAGCCGACCGCGCCGACGATTCCTCCAAACAGGAACAGGCCGATCAGCGTCGCCAGGATGCGCAGTTTTGTCCGGCTGGCCACGACTCTGAGGCGCCTCCCGGGCGCGACATTGACGTAGACCAGCTTGCCGAGCTCGATTCCAAGATCCGTCACCATGCCCGTGACATGCGTCGTGCGCATCCGGGCATTGGAAATCTTCGTCACCATCGCATTCTGCAGCCCCATGATGAAACAGAGCAACGGGATCGCGACGGCGATGAAGGCGGTCGTTCCATTGAAAAAATGACCGGAGAGTCCAAAGCAAAGCAACAGGACCGCCTCGACGAACAAGGGATAGGCGAACCGGGCCGATTTGTCGTTTCTCCGGCCCCAGTTGATCAGGATCGCCGACAAAGCCGCGCCGGCAAGGAATGCCGCCAAGGCAAGGAGCGCGACGCCGACGAGCGCGAAGCTGCCAAGCACCACATTATCGGCGATCGACGAGACGATGCCCGACATATGCGAGGTGTATTGCCCCACGGCGAGGAATCCACCGGCATTGGTCGCTCCGGCGATGAAGCACAGCACTTCCGCCAGACGCAGATCTGCGATCGCGCTTCGCTCGACCGCGACTGTCGATCTCAGATGGTCCGCCAGTCGATGGCTGATCGGTGGCCGCGTTTCCCGAGCGCGCAACATTGAAATGCCTGCTTTTCCCTGTGGCGCGCGCCGCGCTGGCACCCTCGCCCCGTTGCGCCAGGCCATGCGGCGCCCCGGCGACCACGCTGCCGCCCAACGACCCCTTGGGCAGACCTAGCAGGTCCGGGCCGGAAATGAATGGCCCGGCGCTCGAATGAGGCCGGCTCTCACCCGGAGCGGGCCAGCCTGATCGTCCCCGCCGCGTGTGCGACGCTTGAAGAGCGGTCGTTCGAGCGCCAGTTTAGACCGGACGCGAGGGGAGCATGACCGGCAGAGCTGAAGACTCCGTGATCGCGGTTTACCAGCGCCACGGCGGCGCCTGGGCCAGGCTGCGCGGTGACCGCCCGGCGGAGGGTTCATGGCTGGGTCGCTTCTGCGGCCTGCTTCCTACAGGAGCTGGAGTGCTCGACATTGGCTGCGGCTCCGGCCTGCCGATTGCGCGCGAGCTGATCGCCCGCGGCTTTGACGTGACGGGGCTCGACGGCACGCCGGCGGTGCTCGCGCTGTTTCAACGCAACCTGCCGGGCGCCCCGGCGCATCTGGCGGATATGCGCGAGCTTGCCTTGGGCCGGCGCTTCGCAGGGCTGCTCGCCTGGGACAGCTTTTTTCACCTCTCGCCCAAGGACCAGCGCGCCATGTTCCCGCGTTTCCAGGCTCATGCCGCAGCGGGCGCCGCGCTGATGTTCACCAGCGGGCCTGCCGAAGGCAACGCGATCGGCGAATTGGAGGGCGATCCGCTTTACCATGGCAGCCTCGGCCCGGACGAATACCGTGCTCTGCTGGACGCAGCGGGTTTTGAGGTTGTCGATCACGCCGTGGAAGACCCGAGCTGCGATCGAACCGTCTGGCTGGCTCGCCAGGGCGGGTGACCGGACCGGCGGCTGCTTCATGCGACGGGCTGAACGCTGCCAGAGCGCGGACCGCCGGATAGCGGGCCTGCGGATCAGGCCTCGTCCATTGCACGCTATCGATCGACTCAGACGAACGGTGATATGAGAGCGCCGACCTCAGCGGCGCGGTATCCAGCGCCAAGCCCGGATACGCATAAGCGATGCGAATTCTCCTCGTGGAAGACGAGCCGGAAATGGCGGCTGCGCTTTGCTCGACCCTGAGTCTGCACGACATGGTCGTCGATCATGCCGCGACGCTGGCGGAAGGCGCGGAAGCGATAGAGGCCCCGGTTCACAACGCGATCCTTCTCGACCGCCAGTTGCCGGATGGCGATGGCCTCACGCTGATCCCCAGGCTTCGCGCGAAAAAGCATCCCACGCCGGTGATCGTCCTCACCGCACGCGGCGATGTCACGGACCGCGTCGCTGGCCTCGACCTCGGGGCCGATGATTATCTCGCCAAGCCTTTCGCGATCGACGAATTGCTGGCGCGGCTGCGTGCTGTGCTGCGCCGGCCAGTGGGGCTTGCGCCCGACACGCTGCGGGCCGGCCGCCTGGAGTTCGACTGGCGCGACCGCTGCGCGAGCATCGATGGCGTGACGCTCGATTTGCCGCGCCGGGAACTTCTCGTGCTGGAGGCGCTGTTGCGTCGGCGCGGCCGCACGGTGCAGCGCGCTGCGCTGGAGGAGGCGGTTTATGGCTTCGACGACGAAATCCAGTCGAACGCGCTCGACATGCATGTGTCGCGCCTGCGCCGGAAACTGGCCGACGCCGGAGCAGGGCTGGAGATCCATGGCATTCGCGGCGTCGGCTACCTCCTGAAGCAGGCGATGTGACCAAGCCACCCGCCCAGGGCCACTCGCTCAAATGGCGCCTCGTCCGGCGCTTTCTCGCGCTGCAGGCCGCCATTCTCTCGCTTCTCGTCGTGCTCGTCATCGGCGCGCTCTATCTCGGCGGCCATCTCTTCAACTTCGAATCCGAAGATGTGACCGTCGAGGCCCTGAAGACAGCCGTTGAGCGCCAGGCCGATGGCGGGCTCATCTTGCGGACGACACCTGCGCTTGAGACCTTGCGCGCGGAGGTTCCCGATCTCTGGTTCATCGTTCGCGATCGGCAGGGCCACACTCTGGTCGAAGGCATGCCACCATCCCATTTCGCCCGCATTGGGGATGCGCTTGACGGTGTCGGCAATGCGCGGCTCGGCTGGAACCTGGGTGATCCGCCGCGCGCCAGCGCACTGATCCGCTGGGTCAATGGCGCGGCTGGAGAGATCCAGATTGCGACAGGGCCAGGCGCGAATGCCCCGCTGAGCTGGCTCGTTCAAGGGGTACTGATCGTCTTCATGAGCTTCGTTTTGCCGGCGCTCGTGATCATGGGGCTCGTGACCATCATCGCGACGCCCATCGTCGTGCGCCGGGCTCTCGTCGGGCTCGGGGACGTGGCGGACCAGGCCGAACAGATCGATATCGATCGGCAGGGCACACGGCTATCCACCGATTCCGTGCCGAGCGAGGTGAGCCCGCTCGTTGCAGCCATCAATCGCGCCTTGCAGCGGCTGGACGAGGGCCATGCCCGGCACAAACGCTTTCTCGGCGATGCCGCCCATGAGCTTCGGACACCGATCGCAATCTTGCAGACGCGGCTCGAATCCCTGCCCGAATCAGCTCAGCGGGCCCGCCTTCTGGAGGATGTGGCGAGGCTTGCAGTGATGGCCGAACAGTTGCTCGACCTTCAACGGATCGAGCACAACCCGGACGATTTCGCCAGGCTCGACCTCGTCGCGATGAGCCGGCGCGTCGCCGCCGATCTCGCGCCCCTGGGCATCGCTTCAGGCTATCAATTCGCATTCGAGGCAGAGGCCGAGCCTGTCATTGCATGGGGCGACGAAGCCGCGCTTGAACGGGTCCTGGCCAATCTGGTTCAGAACGCCATCGCGCATGGCGGCCGTCGCGGTACGATCACCATCACGGTCGGACGAGAGCGGACGATCGAGGTCGCAGATGAGGGGCCGGGCATACCCAGCGAACAGCGCAGCCGCATTTTCGAGCCGTTTTTTCGGCTGGCGCCGCGCGAGCGCGGCGCGGGCCTAGGGCTGCATCTCGTCGAAGCGATCATCCGGCTTCACTCAGGGGACGTCGCCGTTCTGGACTCATCGACAACGGGTGCGCGCTTTCGCATCACTTTGCCACCGCCAGCGACCTGGCCCCCACCAGCAGCAGCCTGACTTCGGATCTGCCGTGCTTTTTTGAAGCCTCCGCACACCGCATAATGTTGGGATAATCGACGCAGCCGAGATGTGGGGCCCCGGCGAGCGTTACCTTTCACGAGGGACGATCTCGCCGCTGAGAAGGGCCCTCACGCGTCGCATGCCTATTGTCCGTCCAAGAACAGCCGCTGCCGGAAATCGGCGCTACGCCAGAGCGACACGCCATCGCCTGAGAGACCGTTCGGAAACTCCGCGAGCCCTCATCCTGAGGAGCCATTTCCTCGGAAATGGCGTCTCGAAGGATGCTCCAGGAGTCTCCGGAACCATCTGGAGCATCCTTCGAGACGCCGCTGCGCGGCTCCTCAGGATGAGGGCTGGAATTTCCAAACGGGCTCTGAAAGCTGCAGCGCTCATGCTCTGCGTTGCGGGATGCGCCGAGCCCGCCAATAGGCCCTCAAACGCAGTGCTGACGCATATCGGCGTGCCCGCTGCCCCAATGACCCCGGCAAAGCCCAGCGACACCGCAGTCATCCTCGCCTTTTCCGGCGGCGGGGCGCGCTCGGCTGCCTTTGGCTACGGTGTCCTGTCGGCGCTGGTCGAGCAGCACTCTCCGGGTACGGGCACCCGCACTCTCGCAGATGATGTCGCCGTGGTGGCCGGCGTTTCCGGCGGAGGCGTTCTTGCCGCCCACTTCGCGCTCTACGGGCCAACCGGGCTGTCCGGGTTTCGCCGCGACTTCCTTGATCAGGATCCGGAGGCGTCACTGCGCATGTCATACACGCCGGACAACCTGCTGCGGGCCTATCGCGGTGGCGTCAATGATCTATCGGGCTTCGCGGCCTGGCTCGATGACCATCTCTACCACGGCGCGACCCTGCGCGATGTCGATCGACGCGGGCGGTCACGGCTCGTGCTGCACGCGACGGACCTCTATAACCGGGCGCCCTTTTCCTTCGATCGCAGGAGTTTCCTCGCGATCTGCAGCGACTATGACAGCTTCTCCCTGGCACATGCGGTCGCCGCCTCATCGGCTGTGCCGGTCGCATTCGCGCCCGTCGTCATGCGGAATTTCAACGACGCCTGCCCCGTCGCCGGACAAAGGACAAACCCGGCGCGGCCGGCTGTCGAGGCCTCGCTGTTCGAGAGGCATATCTCGGATTCGCAGGAGCGCTATGCCAGCGCCAGCGACCTGAACTATCTCAAACTGCTCGACGGCGGCCTTGTCGACAACCTCGCGACGAGCAATCTCGCCGGGCTGATGAAACAACCGGCGCCCGAGCCGCTCCAGCCTGCCACGGCGCAGCAATTGCGGCGTGCGATCATCATCGTCGTCGATGCCTCGACGCGGGTCGGTGGCGACATGTCGAACACCGCCTCGGGCCCCATCGCGACCGATACCGTCGTCGCTGCCACAGACGCCATGATCGACAGCGCAAGCCGGATGAGTTTCGACGTGCTCGAACGGGAGGCGGCACATTGGCGCGATCGGCTCACGCATTGGCGCTGCAACACGCGCTCACCACAGACGGGATGCGACAAGCTCGAGGTCAAGGTGGTGCGGCTGTCGCTGGCTGATGTGCAGGAGGCCAACGCGAAGGCGCGGATCATGCAACTTCATTACAAGCTCAGCCTGAAACCCGGCGATGTCGATTTCCTCGCCGGTCTCGGCGGGCAGCTCCTGCGTGGCAGCGCCGTGTATCAACGCTTCATCCGCTCGGCGTTTTGAAAGCCATTCGGGGACGACTGAATCAGGATGCGGCGACGATCACAGGTCCCTTGGAAGGTGCCGTCACCAGGGCACGGCGCCCCTTCAAACCGGGATCGAAGCTCATAGCCCGATCTCCAGACTGGCGATCTTGTCGGTTTCGAGGACGAAGCTGTAGCGCAGATCGACAGGGCCACCGCGGAAATTTCCGGTCACACGGCTGGTGACGGTCGCCCGGTCCTCATCCTGCTCAATGGCGAAGGGCTCGCGGACACACCCCTTGATCTCGGCTCGTAAGCTGCCGGAGCGCTGACCGCCAGTTGCTGCCAATTCCAGCGCATAAGCGATAGGAGGGCTTTCTATCGCTCATCGACCGTTGAGGCTGAAGCGCGCTCCCCTCAGCGCGCGTGACAAGGACAATCTCGGCAGGTGGGCCAGCCATGGGACACGACGACAGGAGCGGGCTGGGGGGCTTGCGTTTCTGGCGGAGTCTGTGGCGAAGGTGGAGTTTGCCGGGCTGGACCTGAAGCACCTGCATGGGGCTGTCGAAAAAGCCGCCGATCTCTTAGGCTCCCCAACGTGACCTCAATCCCTCCCGCTTGGACGCATCTTCAGCCCGACTCTCTCAAGGCGCTCCTGGAGCCGCCCGGCAGGGTCCCGCAGGCTATCCGCCTGACGCCCTATAACGTCCCCGTCGATGCCGCTCTTCAGGCCCCCATGGTCATCGCGGCACGCCTCCTGCTGGCGCTTGCCGTGGAGAAAGGCGGGCTCGTGCTCACGCCTGCCGGAGCCCTCAAGCGTGTCGATGTCTGGCATGTCTTCGACAGGACGGAATGGCCGGGATACGACAAGGCCACCACGCTCGCGGTCAACAAGGTCATCAACGAGCACGACGCCTACGGGGTCCTCTTCACAAGGATCGTGCTGCAGGCTGCGGGGCTCCTGCGGAAGCGTCTAGGCGTCCTGAAGGCGAGCAAGGCGGGTAAGGCAATGCTGGCCCCTGAGGCCGCCCCTGCCCTGCTGGCCGAACTGTTTGAAGCGGTGTTCTGGAAGGTGAACCTTCAGGACTTCGACAACAACCCGATCGACTTCTGGCCCCAGCACCATATGGGCGTGATCCTCTGGAGCCTGTCCGTGACGGCGCATAGCTGGTCCAACGCTGGCGACCTGATGGAAGGATGCGCGATCATGGACACGCTCGACGAGGTGCCGAGGCCCGACCTGCCGGAGTTCGCCATGGTGTCCCGCGTCCTGCGACCCCTGACATGGTTGGGGGTTTTGGAAAGCCGGAAACAGAAGCGGCCTTCCGGCCGGGGGTTCGATGAGGATTTCCGGCAAGTGCCGCTATTGCGCCAGTTGGTGGGGTTTGAGGTGAAGATGAAGGGGGCGGAGGCGGCGCGGCATTGAAGGGCGAGAATGTCGCGGATAGGCTGGAAGCGGATGACCATCCGCGGCCCGGAGCGCCACCACATAGTCGACGCGCAAGCTGCCGATATCGGCCAAGCTGCCACCCCGCAACTGCCATCGCCGCAGTTGAGGGGCATGGCTCTTGCTCGGCGCCGACCGCTTAGCTATGCTCTTAGCTAAGGAGATGCCGATGGCCCAGTTCTCGGTTCACGATGCCAAGACCAACCTGTCCAAATTGATCGCGGACGCGCTTGAGGGCGCGGATGTGGTCATTGCCCGTGGCAGCGTGCCGGTGGTGCGCCTGGTGCCGGTCGCGCCACGCGGCAAGCGGCGCTTTGGCGCGCTCAAGGGAAAGATCGCCATTGATGCGCGCTTTGACGAGCCCCTGCCCGAGACTGAACTCGGGGGCTGGAATCTCAGTTGAGGCTGCTGCTCGATACCCATGCCCTGATCTGGTGGCTTGCGGGTGATGAAGCGCTGAGCCGCCCTGCCCGCGAGGCGATCGCGGACGAGGCCAACAGCATCGCCGTCAGCGCCGCCTCGGCCATGGAGATCGCCACCAAATTCCGTATCGGCAAGCTCCCCGACGCGGCGCTGCTGGCGCAAGACTTCGAGGCGATCATCGCCGATCAGGGCTTTGCCGAACTGGCGATCACCGTCCGCCATGCCCGGCTCGCCGGTGAGATGAACATTGCGCATAAGGATCCGTTCGACCGCCTGCTCATTGCCCAGACTCAATCCGAGGACATGGTGCTGATTTCGAACGAAGCCCTCTTCGACGGCTTCGCAGTCAAACGCCTCTGGTAGCAGACTCCGATCCGACGCGATAACCGCGGCAGCCCTTATACTGACGGCCTTTGACGCAGACTTATGGCTGAGGCTGCTCCATCATTCCGGGGCGGAAGGATCGAGCCCGGAACCCAGAACCGATGACGCTGCTTGGGAAGGCGCGGGTAGAGCGTTTTCGAACGAAGTGGACACCGGTTCGCGTGGAGAAAACGCGTCAAAACAAAGGGCTCGAGCTGTTGAACGATCCAATGGGATCGGAAACTGCTCAAACCGGCGCGCTTCATGACGACACGCATCGGTTCTGGGTTCCGGGCCCATATTCTCTCGCATCATTGGCTACGGCCTGCCCCGGAATGACGGGAATAACGCCGTCGCTCAGCGCTGAACGCCGTCCGGGCCTGCTCCCGCCCGTCCGGCTTGAATCACCCGCCAGATCGCCTGGGGCGTCGCCGGCATGTCGAGATGCGTGACGCCGTGGGGCGCCAGCGCATCGACCACCGCGTTCATCACCGAGGGCAGCGAGCCCGCGCAACCCGCCTCGCCGCAGCCCTTGGCGCCGACCCGGTTATGCTGCGTCGGCACGCCCTGGCTGACGAAGGAGAAGAACGGCACATCCGCCGCGCGGGGCAAGGCATAGTCCATATAGGAGCCGCTCATGAGCTGGCCGCTCTCGTCATAGACGGTGCGCTCGAACAGGGCCTGGCCGATGCCCTGGACGACGCCGCCATGGAGCTGGCCCTCGACGATCATCGGGTTCACCACCGTGCCGAAATCATTGACCATGACATAGCGCGCGATCGCGACATGGCCGGTCTCAGGATCGATCTCGACCTCGGCGACATGGCAGCCATTGGGATAGGCCGAGGGCGCCGATTTGAAGACATGATCGACGTCGAGCGACTGCGGCAGTCCAGGCGCGAGCGCAGTGCCGGCCTGCAGCCGCGCCGCCAGCTCCATGATGCCGATCGCGCGGTCGGTGCCGACGACGCTGAACTGGCCCGCCGCAAACGCGATATCGGCGCTGTCGGCCTCCAGGACATGGCCGGCGACGAGCTTGCCCTTTTCGATGACGAGGTCGCTCGCCTCGATGATCGCCGAGCCGCTCGCCATCAGCGATTTCGAGCCGCCCGTGCCGCCGCCCGCGATCAGCCGGTCGCTGTCGCCCTGCACGAGCTTGATCTTGTCGAAGGGCACGCCCAGCTGGCTGGTGAGCAATTGGGCGAAAGGCGTCCAATGGCCCTGGCCGTAATCCAGCGTGCCGGTGACGATGGTCACGCTGCCGTCCGGCTCGAAATGGATTCCGCCCATTTCATTGCTGGGTGGCGCCGTGACCTCAAGATAGCAGCCGATGCCTCGCCCGCGCAGCAAACCGGCCTTGCGGCTCGTCTTCAATCGCCCGGCATAGCCCTTCCAATCGGCGGCTTCGAGCGCCCGCTCGAACAGCGCCGGGAAATCGCCGCTGTCATAGACCGTGCCCACCGGCGTCGCCCAGGGCAGGCTCCTGGGCTGGACCAGATTGCGCCGACGCAAGTTCGCCCTGTCGATCCCCATGCCGCGGGCGGCCTTGTCGATCAGCCGCTCCATCAGGTAGTTGCCTTCCGGGCGGCCGGCGCCGCGATAGGCACCGATCGGCGCCGTGTTGGTCACCGCGCAACGCGTCTTAACCTCGACGAGCGGCGTCCTATACATGCCGACCGAGTTCTTGCCGATATTCAGCGTCGCCATCAGCGGCCCGGCGGGGGTGACATAGGCGCCCATATTCGCCACGCCGGTGAAGCGCGTGGCGAGGAAGCGCCCGCGCGCATCGAGCGCCAGTTCGGCCTCGAAGACCATGTCGCGGCCATGGTGATCCGAGACGAAGCTCTCCGAGCGTTGGTCGGTCCAGCGGACCGGCCGCTTCAGCACGCGCGCCGCATGGAGCAGCACGACATATTCGGGAAACACGGCGGCCTTCATGCCGAAGGAGCCGCCGACATGGCCGGTGACCAGGCGCATCTGCGCAGGCTTCACGCCCATGGCCGCGGCCAGATTGTTGCGCATGCCGAAGGCGCCCTGGCTCGGCGCGTGCAGCGTGTAGCGCTTCGCCTTGCCGTCAAAACTCGCAATCGCCGCGCGCGGCTCGATCGGGTTGACGACGATGCGGTTGTTGACGATCCGCAACCGGGCGACATGCGCGGCTTCAGCGAAGGCAGCCGCGACCTTGCCGGCATCGCCGGAGTGGAAATCGACGATCAGATTGCCGGCGACATCGTCATAGAGCTGCGGAGCCCCAGGGCTTAGAGCCGCCTCGGCATCCGTGACGGCGGGCAGGATGTCGATGTCGAGCCTGACCGCTTCGGCAGCGTCGCGGGCCTCCTCGGCGCTGCGCGCGACGACGACCGCAACGGGGTCGCCGACGAAGCGGACCTTGCCGTCCGCCAGCGCCGCGCGCCCGGGCTTTCGCATGGCGGTACCATCGCGGGCGGGTATATCGACCACCGTCAGGATGACGTTGTAGCCGTGGCCGTCGAGGTCGGCTGCCGTATAGACCGCGACGACGCCCTTCATCGCGCGCGCGTCTGCCGTATCCACCGCCCTGAGATCGCCATGCGCATGCGGGCTGCGCACGAAGGCGGCGAAGAGCTGCCGTTCGACGCTGAGATCATCGGTATAGCGCCCCTGCCCCTGCACCAGGATCGCGTCCTCCCGGCGCGGCACGCGCTGGCCGATCTCGACCGAAGCCGCGGGAGCGCCACCAGGGGAAACGTCAGCAGGAGAAACGCGAGAGTTCATCAGGTACCGGCCATGAGAGAACGGGAGAGATGGGAGAACGGGGAGGAAAGCTCAGCCTTATTGATAGGGCGGGTGTTGGACCTGCCGAAAGAGCGCAGGATGCAGCCCCGCCAAGCGCCCAGCGGTTGCGAAACGCACAGAGCATGCCAAACTGAAAGGGGGCGCCAAACGCGTGGACAGAGCCGGCCTCGTCGCGAAGGCAGGCTCGCAAGCGCATGATGCGTGGCTGCCCGACGACCGGGCGAACGAAACAGGTGTCCTGATGGGCCTTCGCTTCATTTTCATGCTCACGCGCAACGACCGCACGGTCAGTGACGCAATGGAGCAGTTGCGGACGGCGCTGGCGCTCGGCGTCCGGCATATCGGCTTCAAGGATATCGGCTTGCCGCTCGACCGGCTGAAAGACCTGAAGACCGCGATCAAGGCGGGCGGCGCGACCTCCTATCTCGAGGTGGTTTCGCTCGATCGCGACAGCGAGATCGCCTCGGCGAAAGCCGCTGTCGCGATCGGCATCGACATTCTGCTCGGCGGCACCAGGGTCGACGAGGTGCTGCCGCTCCTTGCCGGCACGACGATCCAGTACTGCCCGTTCCCCGGCAGGATTTCAGGACACCCCAGCGTTCTCGAGGGGACGATCGACGAGATCGTCGCCAGCGCGCGGGCGCTTGCCGCGCGCGAGGGCGTGCACGGGCTCGATCTGCTGGCCTATCGCTCGCATGAGAACGTGCCGGCGCTGATCGCGGCCGTCTGTGGCGCGGTGTCCAAGCCCGTCTATGTCGCGGGATCGATCGACACGCCCGGCCAGATCGCCGCGCTGAAGCAGGCCGGGGCGGCCGGCTTCACCATCGGCACGGCTGCGTTGGACGGCAAATACCCCGCCGACGGCACAGATGTGCCGCGCCAGCTGGCGACGATCATCCGCGATGTCGCGAAGCTCAACCGGCACATCTCGCCGTTTCACAAGGACAACCTGACACACGCTTTCGGGCGATCGTCCGACCGATTATTTTCCGACGGAGGATTGTCCGACAGCTGGCCCCCGCGCCTCGCCACAGGCGTCAACAATCCGCGGATCAGGCTGGCGAAATTCGAGGGCGAGGCCGGCTGGCATTTCAACAGCGGGGAGGACGAGGTCTTCTTCGTCCATAAGGGCCGGCTTTTGATGAAATTCCGCGACCGCGACGAGGTCATCGAAGAAGGCGAGTTCATCGTCGTGCCGCGCGGCGTCGAACGCTGCCCGGCCGCGCTGGACACGCGCTGCGAGGTCGTCATGCTCGAGATCGACGCGACGCGACGCGACAGCCAAGGCGGCAAGGAACAACGCGCCTGAAGCTTGCGCCCGGGCGCAGGCTTCAGCTCAGTTTCTGATTCAACGGGATCGGAAACTGATTCAGATATTTGTTATAATGTCTTGTTTTAGCATGTTTTCTTCACGCGAACCGGTGCACGCTTCGCTCGAAATTGCTCTCATTTGCCGGTTCACGACGCCGTGCCAGATCAGGCTCCGGCCCTGTGCCTTCCGTTCAATGAAGCCGGTAGCAGAAGGCAGGCCAGCACGCCGCACATCGACGCGACAGCGGCAAAGCCGAAGGGCCAGACGAAGCCGGCAGCGGCAAGGTCGAACGGCGCAAGCGCGCCAAGCGCGGCGACGCCCATCGCGAAACCGGCCTGTCTCGCGATGACGGTGACGGCCGATGCCATGCCGCTGGCCTCCGGCGGCGCAAGCGCCAGCACGGCCCCGGACAATTGCGGATGCGACAGGGCGGCCCCCGTGCCGATCAGCATCATCCCGGCGAAGGCCCATGCGAGCGCCAGCACCGTTGCTTGCGTGAGCGCCGCTGCGGCCAGGGCGCATCCGCCGAGCGCGAGCAGCGTCAGCGCCGCCGCGAACAGCCGCCGCCAGCCCAGCCGGGATGCGAGGTAACCGCCAAAGGGCGGGATGACGAGCATGGGGAGGGTCGCGGCCATGAGCCCGAGCCCCGCCGACCTGGCCGTCCAGCCAAAGGCCGCGCCCAGGAAAAGGGGCAGGTAGACGAGGACGGCCCAATATCCCGCCGAGACGGCCAGCAGCAAGGCGGCGACGCCGGCCATCGGGCGGCTCGCGAAAACGGCCGGATCGAGCATCGGCCGCGGCTGCCGCCGTTGCCGGACCGCGAACAACGCGGCAAGCCCGGCCCCCGCCGCGAGCCCGATCGCCATGCGGATCAGCGAATGGCGGGCCTCCAGAATGGCAGCGATCACCAGCCCCAGCGCCAGGGTCAGGATGACGACCCCGAGCCAGTCCAGCGGCTTGCCCGTGTCGTCGCGCATCTCGGCCACGATACGCGGCACCACAAGCGCGATCAGGACGCAGAACGGCAGATTGACCAGGAAGATCCAGCGCCATCCCAGCCCGGAGCTGATCATGCCGCCCAGGCTCGGCCCCAGCGCCATGGCGACCCCGGAAACGACGCCGACGATGCCGAAGGCGCGGGCCCGCGCTCCCGGTGCCGGAAACGCGGAGGCGATCAAGGCGAAAGCCCCGGTCACGAGAAAGGCCGCGCCGCCGCCCTGGGCCGCGCGAGCCAGGAGGAAGAGCGGACTATTCCACGCAAGGCCACAGGCCAGGGACGCCAGGAGGAACCAGGCATTCCCGATGATGAGCGTCCGCCGCCGGCCGAAGCGGTCAGCCAGGGCGCCGGCCACGAGCAAGGTCGCGGTAAAGGCGATGCTGTAGGCATCGACGATCCAGGCCAAACCACCCACAGGGACGCCGAGATCCGTCCCGATTGCCGGCATGACGACCACGACCGAGGTCACGTCGAAATTCGCCAGGAAGGCGCCAAGGCCGAGCGTGGCCGCGGTCAGCCGGCTACGGGCATTCCAGACATCGTCTTCCAGAAGGTGCTGCATGGCTCCGGCATGGCGTGTCCGGCCAGCCCACGGCAAATGAGCATTGCTCCGCACGGCATGAAGCTGTTTCATGCGGTATGCGTTCCATCTCAGCCCAGATGCCGCCCTTCGCGGGCCTGCTCACTTTCGAGGCTGTGCTAAGGCTCGGCAGCATGACGCTCGCCGCCGATGAACTCGGCCTGACGCAGAGCGCCGTCAGTCACCGGATACGGGCGTTGGAGCGCTTCTTCGGCGTCCCCCTGCTTGAACGGCTCAATCCCGGCCTGCGCGCGACCGAGGCAGGCCTGCGGCTCGCCCGCGAGCTCGCTCCGCTGCTGGGCACGATCGCGGGCATGCGACGCCGGATCGCCGACCAGCGGGGGCCGCGGGTCTTCCGGCTCGGCCTCAGCCCGTCGCTGCTGGCTTGGTGGCTGTCGCCCCGCCTGCCCTCTCTCTGCAATGCCTTTCCAGACCTGTCCATCGAGGTTTGCACCTGGGACACGGCGGCCGAGGCCGCGCGCACCGAGGTCGACCTTGCCCTGCTGTGGCTGCCGCAGGCTGGCAAAATGCAGGCTGACACGATGCAGGTCGACACGACGGAAGACGCCCGCGAGCTGCCTTTCCCGTCCGAGAGCGTCTTCCCGGTCGTCGCACCGAGGCTGCTGGGGAGCGTCGGCCCGAGTCAGGATTGGCGGGCGCTGCCACTGCTGGCGAAAGGACGCCGAGGCGAGGAGACGGAGCGGGAATGGTCCTGGGCGACCTGGCTGCGGAAAGGTCCCGGTCATGAAACGTTGCGCTTCCGTGATATCGGCAGCTCCCTCCAGGCAGCGCTGGATGGCAACGGCGTCGCTCTGGCGCGTTCGCTGCTCGTCGCCGATGCCTTGCGTCAGCAACGCCTGGTGCGCCTGCCCGGGCTGGGCGAGGCACATGCCTGCTCCAACAGGCAGGTCGCCCGGTGGCGGGATCCCCACGACCGGACGGCCGAGAGCATGGCGGCCTGGCTCGTGTCGTCAGCGGGACAGGACATGGCCGATGAAGGCAGGTCGACTGGGGAAGGCATGTCCACAGGTGCAGGCATGGCGACAGGTGAAGGCATGGCGGCTGGCGCGCCGTGATTCAGCAGCCGGCGGCGAAGCGACGCCATGTCTGCCGTCCGCCGATCGCGGTCACCCCGGTTATGGGTTCACGGCCTGCCCCTCGGGGTACCGATCCTTGCGAACAGTGCGCCTCGCGCTGTGCCGGATTTGCGACAGCGTGCCGGCCGAAAGCCTTGTGAACGCAGGTTAATTACCTCGCCCGCATAGGGCCGTATTCCCCTAGGTAAGCAAAGATCCCCCGACAACCCGGCGCACCCCACCATTCGCAGCCGGCGGCAGCGGCCGGGCGAGCAACTCGCTCACACGCGCCCTCACCTGTTCAACGGCCTTGTCCTTGATCGGGCCATAGCCGCGGATATCCATCGGCGCCCTGGCGATCTCGGCTGCCCCCGCCGGCCCCTGCTGCGGCAGGCGCTCCAGCAGCTGCGCGACGATCCCTTCGTACCAGCCGATCAGGCCCCGCTCCATCCTGCGCTCAGTGGTATAGCCGAACAGGTCGAAGGCGGTGCCCCGCAGCCGCTTGAAGCGAGCCAGCACCCGCAGCGGCGTCTGGATCCATTGGCCGAACTGGCGCTTGAGCGGCCTGCCCCGGGCATCCCTGCCGCTCGCGAGCAGAGGCGGCGCGAGGTGGTAGTTCACGGAGAAGTCGCCTTCGAACTCGCGCTTCAGCTCGTCGAGAAACCCGCTCTGCATGTGCAGCCGCGCGACCTCGTATTCGTCCTTGTACGACATCAGCTTGAAGAGCGAGCGCGCCACCGCCTCGGTCAGTATGGTGGAATTGAAGGGCGCCTCCGCAACCCGGACACGCTCGACGGCGTCGCGGTAGCGTCGCGACCAGGCCTCGTCCTGATAGCCGATGAGAAATTCGGCGCGGCGCGCGATCACCTCGTCGAGCGTCTCGGGGCCGACCGCTTCCTCCCTGCCATTGAAGTCCGGATCGGCGAAGGCCAGGCGCCCCGCCGCGAAGGCCTGCCGGTTCTTCTCGACCGAGACCCCGTTGAGTGCGATGGCGCGGTCGAGCGCGGCATGCGAAACCGGCACCAGCCCTTGCTGCCAGGCATGCCCGAGCATGATGACATTGGCGAAGACGGCGTCGCCGAAAAGCTTTTCCGCCATGGCGTTGGCATCGAAAGCGCTGACGTTTCCGGCTCCCGCCACGGTCTCGATTTCACGCAGCCGACGGCGCGAGGCGAGATCGGCATCGCGGAAGCGGACGATGTCGCCGGTCGGCATCTCGGCGAGATTGACGACCGCTCGCATGCCGCGCCGATAGGTCGCCGACGCCTTCGGCGAGGAGGACACGACGATGTCGCAGCCGATCAAGGCGTCAGCCGCGCCGTTGCCGATCCGGACCTGGTTGATGGCTGATGGCGTATCGGCCAGGCGGATGAAGGACAGGACCGGGCCGAACTTCTGCGCGAAGCCGGTGAAATCGAGCACCGAGCTGCCCTTGCCCTCGAGATGGGCCGCCATCGCGATCAGCGCGCCGATCGTGACGACGCCGGTGCCGCCAACGCCGGTGACCAGAAGATCGAACGGCTTGTAGAGCGACATTGGTGCCGGCGCCGGGAGGACGGCGGCACGAGCCACGAAATCGTCTTCGGTCACGGCCTTCTTGCGCCGCGTGGCGCCTTCGACCGTGACGAAGCTCGGGCAGAAGCCGTTCAGGCAGGAGAAATCCTTGTTGCAGTTCGAGAGGTTGATCTTGCGCTTGCGCCCGAACGGCGTCTCCTTCGGCTCGACGCTCAGGCAGTTCGACTCGACCGAACAATCGCCGCAGCCTTCGCAGACGAGATCGTTGATGTAGGCGAAGCGCTTTGGGTCCTCCATCGTGCCACGCTTGCGGCGGCGACGCTTTTCGGTGGCGCAGGCCTGCTCATAGATCAGCACCGAGACGCCCTTCACGTCGCGAAGTTCGCGCTGCACGGCGTCGAGCTCGCGGCGGTGGTGAATGGTGATGCCGGCGGGCAGGTCGCGGCTTGAGAATTTCTCGGGCTGGTCCGACACCAGCGCGAGACGCTCGACACCTTCGGCGCGGACCTCCTGCGCGATCGCCTGCACGCTGATCGGCCCGTCGACCGGCTGGCCCCCGGTCATCGCCACCGCATCATTGTAGAGGATCTTGTAGGTGATGTTGGCTTTGGCCGCGATCGCCTGGCGGATCGCCATCGACCCGGAATGGTAATAGGTCCCCTCGCCGAGGTTCTGGAAGATGTGCCCCTTGCCGGTGAACAGCGACGAGGCCGCCCAGTTCACACCCTCGCCCCCCATCTGGATCAGCGAGGTCGTCTCTCGGTCCATCCAGCTCGCCATGAAATGGCAGCCGATGCCTGCCAGCGCCTTGGAGCCTTCCGGCACCTTGGTCGAGCTGTTGTGCGGGCAGCCCGAGCAGAAATAGGGCGTGCGCGTCGCGCCCGGCACCTGGATGAGGCGGTCGGCTTCGGGCACCAGGCTCGCCGCCCGCTCGGACAGGCGCAGATCGGGAAACAGCGCATCCAGGCGCCGCGCGACGATCGGCGCCAGCATGATCGGCGACAATTCGCCGATCCAGGAGATCAACCGGTTGCCGTCCTCGTCGCGCTTGCCGACCATGGCGTGGGGCTTATGGCCGGGATAGTCGTAGAAATACTCCTTGAGCTGGCTTTCGATGATGCCGCGCTTTTCCTCGACGACGAGGATTTCAGTCTTGCCGCGCACGAAATCGAGCGCATCGCGGCGCGCCAGCGGCCAGACCATCCCGACCTTGTAGATGTCGATTCCAAGTTTTCGGCAGACCGCCTCATCGACGCCCAGCAGGCGCAGCGCCTCCATCAGGTCGAGATGGCCTTTGCCGGTGGTGACGATGCCGAAACTGGCGTCGGGGATGTCATAGATGCGGCGGTCGATCGGATTGGCCTCGGCGAAGGCGAACACGGCCATCTTCTTGGCCTCCATCCGCTCCTCGATCTGCGGACCGGGCAAATCGGGCCAGCGATAATGCAGGCCGGTTGCGGGCGGCGTGTAGGCGGGCTCGTTGAAATCGCGCGGCGGCGAAATCTCGACCGATTGGCCGCTTTCGACGGTTTCCGAGATCGCCTTGAAACCGACCCACATGCCGGAATAGCGCGAGAGCGCGTAGCCATATTCGCCGAAAGCCAGGTACTCGCCGATCGAGGCCGGATTCAGCGTCGGCATGAACCAGGCCATGAAGGCGACGTCGGACTGATGCGGCATGGAGGACGACACGCAGCCATGGTCGTCGCCTGCCACGACGAGAACGCCGCCATGCGGCGAGGAGCCATAGGCGTTGCCGTGCTTCAGCGCATCGCCGGCGCGGTCGACGCCCGGCCCCTTGCCGTACCACATCGCAAAGACGCCCTCGACCTGCTTGTCGGGGTTGGTCTCGACCTGCTGCGAGCCGAGCACGGCGGTCGCGGCAAGGTCCTCGTTCACCGCCGGCAGAAACGCGATCTTGTGTTGCGCGATCAGGTCCTCGGCGCGCCACAACTCCAGATCGACACCGCCGAGCGGCGAACCGCGATAGCCGGAAATGAAGCCTGCCGTGTCGAGGCCGCAGGCCTTGTCGCGCCGTGCCTGGTCGAGCGCGATGCGCACCAGCGCCTGCGTTCCGGTCATGAAGACGCGGCCGGAGCCCTTCGCATAACGGTCGCCAAGCGCGTAGTCGCCAACCGGGACATCGTAAGCCATGAGCGAAACCTCCCGCATATTATCGTTGCGGTCGATTCAACCAGCTCTCTCCGGAAAGTCCTGTCTTACTGTGTAGGTTTTGCCTGTAATTCGGTCTATCCTACCGGAAATTATCGTGACGCCGGTGGAAATTTCCAGAATGGCAAAGATCGAGCTTGGCCCCCAGGACAGCAGGCTGCTGCAGATTCTGCAGTCCGATGCGCGCGTCTCCAATCAGGATCTGGCTGATCAGGCCGGCATGTCCGCGTCCGCTTGCTGGCGCAGGGTACGGATGCTGGAAGAGGCCGGCGTGATCGCTGGCTACATGGCGATCGTCGACGCCGAGAGGGCGGGGTTTGGCTTCAGCGCGATCGTGCATGTGACGCTGCTGCGCCACGAAGCCGACCACGTGTCCAATTTCATCGCACGCATCGCCCAACAGCCCGAAGTGGTGGAATGTTTCTCGACCACGGGCGAGGCGGACTATCACTTGCGCGTCGTCTGCCGCGACAAGGACGACTACAACGTCTTTCTTGAGCAGTTTCTCTTTCGCCTGCCGGGCATCGCCCATGTGCGCACCAATCTGGTGCTGAAGGAGATCAAGCTGCACGGCAAGATTCCGGCCTAGAGCATTTTCGAGCGAAGCGGACACCGGTTCGCGTGAAGAAAATGCGATAAAACAAGGAGGTAGAGTATTTCCGCATTTCGGAGAAACGCGGAAATACTCTAGGGAGATGGTGCGGCCACCGCGAGGTTGTCATGCATCAGCACACGAATTCGAGCCCTTGAGGGGCGCGCGGGCGACACCAGAATCGTCACAAATTGTCGCGCGTTGCGAGAAGGAAGGCCAGAAAGACGGGATGCGGCGCGCTCGTCGTGGGGGCCAGTTCGGGGTGACCCTGGAGGCCCAGGAAGAAGGGATGCCCGGGCCATTCGACGGCATCGACGACGCGGCCGGCGAAGCTGGTCGCGCTGACGACGAGACCCGCCTCCTGCAGATCGCGACGCAGCGACGGGGCCAGATGGAAACGATGGTTGCAGCGCACGCGCATCGTCTGCGTTCCCATCAAGGCGGCGAGACGCGTGCCCGCTACGAGATCGACATTTGCATCGCCGGTGCGATGTTCGGGCAGGGTCGCAGGCCCATCGGCCGTGATGTCCCCCGCCATGGCGACGAAGCTCTTGGTTCGCGCCTCGGGATCGGCCTCGGCGAGATTGACCATGCCATCCCCCAAAACACTCTGCGCGAAAGCGGTCGTCATGGTCTGCATGCCCAGGCATAGGCCGAGCACCGGAACGCCGCGAGCCAGGGCAAATCGCGCCGCACGGATCTGGCCGGGGACATTGCCCATGTCCGAACCGCCCGGCAGGAGAATGCCCGCGGCATCCTCGTATAGCGCTGCATCGCTGTCCCGCGGATCGATGAAACGGATGGCGATCGCGAGATCGAGGGCCGCAATGGCGTCCTGCAGCGAGGCGAGCGCAGCCGGGTAGACGTTGCGATGGTCGTGCTCGCGCCCGACGAGACAGATTGAACGGGAGGGCTGGGTGGGCCAGGCCTGGACAGGTGCTGCTTCCGCCTCCTCCGGCGCTGCGATCTCCTCATCGATCGGAATGCCGGCCTGCAGCGCGCCTTCGCGCAGCAAGCGGCCGTCCTGCCCGAAGCTGGGATGGATCGGCACCACGACATCGGCCTGGCGCGCTTCGGACAGGATTTCCGGAACGCTCGCCGCCGCCGCGATCGGGCGCCCCAGGATGCGCTCGGCGAAATAGAGCCCGCTCGGCCCGAGGCCGCCGGCGGCATGGACATATTGCTCGGCGTCGGGATGCGCCGCGAGATTAAACATCGCGGGCAGATGCATGAAGCCCGCGCCGCGCCGGAGCGCCGCGACCGCTGCCGCTGCTCCGAACCGGGCCGGACGAGCCGTGTGGTCGATCACGAGATGCAGGGTCACGGCGTCCCCATGGTGCAAAGCGGGCGGTCGATACGGATCAAGCCACTTCTTGGTTCAAGCCTCTTCTTGGTTCAAGCCACTTGCAGCAGCGCCCTGTCGATGGTGCCGAGCACGCGGTGGCCGGTTTGCGTCACCACGATCGTCTCGCTGACGCCGACGGTAAAGCGGCCATAGATGCGCAGCGCCGGCGGCAGGTGGAACGCCATGCCGGGCTGGAGCTCGGTCTTGACGCCCTTGTTCAGGTTGAGGATCGCGCCTTCGCCCCAATCAGGCGCAAAGGAGATGCCGACGCTGTAGCCGAGGCGCTTGCGGAAGGCGTCGGTGTAGCCGGCCTTGTCGATCACGGCCTGGCAGGCGAGATGGGGCACCTCGCAGGCGACGCCAGGCCGGATTTCGTCCAAGGCGGCGGCAAGGGCGTCCTGGCAGGCCTTCATCATGTCGCTCGCCACCGCGGGCGGCGCACCGAGCCAGGCCGAGCGCATCAGCGCGGCGTGGTAGCGGTCATGGCAGGCGGCCATTTCGAGGAAGGCCGGGTCGCCCGCCTCGATGCGGCGGCGCTTCCAGGTGCCATGTGGCACGCCCGAGCGCGGGCCCGACGAGACCAGCGGCTCCATGCCCATATATTCCGAGCCGGCCGCGATCGCCGCGCCCATCATCGCCGCCACGAGATCGTTCTCGGTCGCGCCGACCTTCACGGCGGCCAGGCCCGCCTTCATCCCGGCATCGACATAAGCTGCGGCATAGTCGAGCTTCTCCAGCTCCAGCGGCGACTTGATGGCGCGCAGCGCCTCGACGACACCAGCCGCATCGCCAATAGTGCCGAGCTCGGCCTGGAGCGCTTCATAGACGGCGATCGGCAGGAACCAGCCGCGCTTGTCGATGGCGACGCGCTTGCCGGCGAGGCCCTTGTCGCGGATCACCTTGGTCAGGAAGCCGACCGGATCCTCGCCATCCTGGTAGATGGCGGCGTCCGCGATGAAGGTGTTGGCGATGAAGTTGAAATATTCGAGCTGCCGGATGACGAAGACGGGATCGCCCTCGACCGGCAGCACCAGCGCCTGGAAAGTGTAGTAGCCCGGCGTCTGCTGCCCGGTGAGATAGAAGATGTTCTCGGGCCCGGTGACGACCATCACATCGAGCTCGGCCGCGGCGAGGCGCTGGCGCGCCCTGGCGACGCGGCCGTCATATTCGCTCTTCGGAAAGGCCGATTCCGAACCCTGTACGACGCTGCCGATATCCATCGCTCAATTCTCCCAGAGTGTCTCTGTGCGCTCGCGCGCGAAGGAAAGGCCGAGGCCAGGCAGCGCCGGAGTGGACACCAGGCCATCCGCATAGACGAGGCCGGGCGCCGGATCGTTGCTCAGGCCGTCGGCGCCGTAGAGCTCGGCGAAACGCGGCTGCGTGGCGACGCACAGATGCAGCGCGGCGGCGGTGGCGAGGCCGCCCTCGTTCATCTGCCCGATCATGCAGGGAACGCCGGCCACGGCCAGCGCCCGGGCGGCGCGCAAAGCAGGCGCGAGGCCGCCGAGCTTCACCAGCTTCAGATGCGCCATCAGCCTGTGGCCGCCAGCGGCCAGGCGCATCGCGTCATCCTCTCCCCTGACGCTTTCGTCGAGCATGATCGGGATCGGACTGGCCTCGGCGAGCCGCGCCAGCACATCGAAGCCAACCGGCGCGACCGGTTGCTCGACATAGGCGAGATCGAACGGCGCCAGCGCTTCAAGCCGCGCCGGCGCATCCGCCAGGCTCCAGGCCGCATTCGCATCGACCGCGATCTTGACGCCGACGCCGAAGCGCTCACGCAGGCTGCGGATGCGGGCGAGATCCTCAGTGAAATCGGCCGCGCCGATGCGCACCTTCAGATCCCTGAAGCCGCGCCCGACATAGGCCTGCGCCTGGCGCAGGAAGGTCGCATCATCCGATATGAACAGGGTCTGGTTGGTCGCATAGCTGACCGGCCCGGCCTCGGGCTTGCCCGGTTCTGACTTGCCCAGGAACGCCGCCAGCGGCTGGCCGGCGCGTTTGGCGGCGAGATCGTGCAGGGCGAGATCGACCAGCATGCGCAGCGGCGCAGCGGCGCGCGACAGCAGCGGCGGCGGCGCCGCCAGCAGCGTCTCGGGGGCGGGCGTCAGGTCGAGGTGCGGCAGCAGCGCGAGCGCCTCAGCGGCGACATCCTCCGCGGCGAGCCCGTTGAGATAGGCGATGTTGATCCGGACCTCGCCTGTGGCCGTGATGCCGTCTGCGTCCTGCAAAGCGAGATAGAGCGTGTCGAGGCCCGCGACCGGCCCCGACGAGGCCGTGTGCAGCAGCAGGCCGCCGCCATAGCTCAGCATCGCCCGGTGCAGGGACAGGCGCATCGGCTTTCCCCCTCAACCCGACAGCATCGCGACGGCGACGTCGCGATAGATCAGGCTCGCGGTCACGAACTCGTCGACCGGCACGAACTCGTCGGCCTTGTGCGCGACGGAGAGCGAGCCTGGACCGATCACGACGCCCTCGGCCCCCGTCGCCCGGAAATGCACGAGGTCGCAACCGCCCTGGAAGCCGAACGGTCCCGGCTCGGCGATGCCGTGGCGGCGCGCCGCCGCGAGGCTGCGTTGCACGATCGGCCGCTCGGGGGCGGTCTCGGTGGCACCGCCCGTGGTGGCTTTCCACTCCAGGATATCGGCGCGCAGGCCGAAACGCGCATGGGCCTGTTTCAGCAGCATCGCGATCTCCGCCTTGACCCCATCCTCGTCCTCGCCCGGCACCAGCCGCCGGTCGAGCAGCAGGTCGCAGGCGCCGGGCAAGACATTGTCGGCATGGCCGCCATGGATGCGCGTCACGGTGAGGCTCGCCTCGCCGACGAGCGGGTGGGTGCGGCGTCGGACATTCGCCTCATGCTCCTCGGCGACCATGGCGAGAAGCTGCCCGGCGCGCAGGACGGCGTTCTCGCCCAGATGCGGCGTGCCCGAATGGGCCGGAACGCCGTGGACGCGTACGAGCGGGCGCAGGCTGCCCTTATGGGCGCTGTAGATCGTGTTGGAGGTCGGCTCGCCGACCACGGCGACATCGATCTTCGGCCGCTTGGCGGCATAGTGCTTCGCACCCTCGCTGGCGATCTCCTCATCGGCGACGAAGATGGCGAGCAGCGTGCCCGACCAGCTCTGACGCGTCGCGGCCAGCATGCGCACGGCCTCCAGCATGGCCGCGAGCGGACCCTTGCAGTCGCAGGCGCCGCGCCCGTAGAGGCGCCCCTCCGCCTCGCGCAGGACGAAGGGATCGCTCGTCCAGCCTTCGCCGGCGGGCACGACGTCCATATGCGTGTTGAAGGCGAAGACCGGCCCCGGCCCGTTGAGAAGGCGCGCCTCCACATTGACGCGGCCGGGCATGTATTCGTCGAGCGTCACGTCGAGGCCGATCTCGCGTAGCCGCGCCGCGACATAACCGGCCGCCTCCAGCTCGCGCCCGGGCGGGTTTTCCGTGCGGATGGCGATGAGTTCGGCGAGCTCGCGCTTCATGCGGGACGCGTCGGGGGAGGTTGTCATGGCGTGTCTCGAAACCGGCAGGTCGGAGGTTAGTGCAGGATCTGGTCGAGGAATTGCCGCGCCCGCGCATTCACGGTCCCGCCGAAGAAATCCGCGCTCTTGGCGATCGCGACGATCTGCCCGGCTTCCATGAAGACGATGCGGTCGGCGGCGCGCTTGGCGAAGCCCATCTCATGGGTGACGACGATGCTGGTCATGCCCTCGGCCGACAGCTCCGCCATGACGTCGAGCACCTCGCGGATCATTTCCGGGTCCAGCGCCGAGGTGGGCTCGTCGTAAAGCATCACGGCCGGCTTCATCGCGAGCGCCCGTGCGATGGCGACGCGCTGCTGTTGCCCGCCGGACAATTCGTCGGGGTAGCTGTCGGTCTTGTCGGGGATGCGGACCTTCCTGAGCAGCCCGAGCGCAATGTCATGGGCATCGTGGCGCGACAGGCCGAGAACCTTCATCGGTGCGAGCATGATGTTCTCGACGGCGCTCAGATGCTGGAACAGCTCGAAATTCTGGAACACCATGCCGATCTCCTGCCGGATCAGCGGTGCCGCTCTCAGATCCCTCCCGATATCCTGGCCCTTGAAGAAGATGTTGCCGCGGTCGGGCGGCTCCAGCAGGTTCACGCAGCGCAGCAGGGTCGATTTGCCGGAGCCCGACGGCCCGATCAGCACGACGGTCTCCTTCTCCTGAACCTCCAGGGAGCAGGTCTTCAGCGCCTGGAGCTGGCCGAAGCTCTTCTCGATACCGATCAGTTCAAGCAGCGGGCGTTGCGCGGTCATGATGGCCTCCCGCGACCCTGACAGAATACGTGCGTCTGGAATGCTTGCTTCAGGAATACTTGCCTCAGGAATGCTTGCCTCATCGGATGTCAGCCGCCGCAGTCAGGCGCTCGCCGAGCGGCTTGGCCTGCCTTCGTGCACGGGCCCGCTTGGGGTCCAGCGCCTGCTCGAGCCAGGCCTGGCCCGCCATGAAGATGGTCGTGAGCACGAGATAGTAGATGCCGGCGGCCGACAGGGCCTCGAAATAGCGGAAATTGGCGCTCGCGGTCTGGTTCGCGATCAAAAGCAGCTCCTCCACCGCCACGACGGAGACGAGCGCGCTCGTCTTCAGCATTCCGATCATCTGGTTGCCGACCGGCGGAAGGATGATGCGCAGCGCTTGCGGCAGCACGACGTGACGCATGACGCCGGCGCGCGTCATGCCGAGCGCAAGGCCGGCCGTGCGCTGGCCCCTGGTCACCGATTTGATGCCGGACCGCAGGATCTCCGCCATATAGGCGCCCTCGTTCAGCGAAAGCGCGATCACCGCCGACATGAAGGCCGACAGGCGAATGCCGAAGCCGGGCAGGACATTGTAGATGAAGATGATCTGGAACAGCACGGGCGTGCCGCGGAACAGCCAGAGATAGAACAGCGCGATGACGCGCAGAAGCGTCAGCCGCGCCTCTTGAAGCAGGGCGACGACCAGCCCTGCCAGGATGCCGAAAAACAGGGACGTCACGGTGATGAGCAGCGTCATCATCGCGCCGTGAAAGAAGATCGGCGACAGCACGTAATCGAGGACGAGCTGAAAGGACATCAGGACACTCGGCCGTGCTTGGTTCTGAGCGACCGCTTGGAACCTCCGCGAGCCCTCATCCTGAGGAGCCATTTCCTCGGAAATGGCGTATCGAAGGATACTCCAGGAGGTTCGGGAACCGTCTGGATCATCCTTCGAGACGCCGCTTCGCGGCTCCTCAGGATGAGGGCTGGACGTTCCAAAACGGCTCTGAGGTCTCGCATGGTTCTGAGATCTCGGCTACGCGGCGACATCATTGGCGGCCTCGTCAGGCGAGGCCGCCAGTCTTCCGGCACTCAGTTGAAGATGGAGACCGAGGCCGGCAGCTTCCACTTCGCCAGCAGGCCCTTATAGGTTCCGTCCGCGACGACCTCCGCGATGGCCGCCTTGAGCGAGGCCTGCATCGCTTCATCGCCCTTGCGGGTGGCGATGCCGATCGAGGTGTTCGACTCGAACTCCGCCCCGACCGTCTCGAAGATCCCGGGCAGCTCGTCGAGCACCTTCGCCGCGCCCGGCGTCGAGTCGTAGACCGCGTCCGCTCGCCCCTGACGCAGGTTCAGCCAGGAATCCTGCGCGGTCGGAAAGGTCTTCACATCGACGCTCTTGAGGCCCTTGTCCTTGCAGTTCTTGTCATCGGCGCGAGCCTGACTCTCCTGGATGCCGCCGAGCGTGACGGCGATGGTCTTGCCGCAGAGCGTCTCGTTGCGGCCGGTGATCTTGGCGGCATTGCCGGCCTGGACCACCACCATGTTGCCGATCTTCATGTAAGGCACGAAATCGACCTGCTCGGCCCGCGCCGGGTTCATGTACATCGCCGAATTGATGATATCGAGCCGCCCGCCCTGCAGCGCGGGAATGAGGCCCTTGAACTCCATGTTCATCGGCGCCGGCTTGGCCTTCAGCTTCTGGCTGATCGCCTCGACGAAATCGATATCGAAGCCGGTGAGCTTGCCATCCTTCTGGAACTCGAAGGGCGCAAATGTCGCCGCGACGCCATAGGTCAGCGCGCCGGCCTCGACGACGCCGCTCTTGGGCAGCTCGGCGGCCATGGCGGCGTGCGCCAACCCCAATGGCACTATGAATGCTGAAGCGAGTTTTCGAAGCATGCCATTCCCCTCGTCGCGAACAGATTGCTCTATTGGTCAGCAACAATACAAGCCGGAACCGGAAAGGAGTCAACGCAGCCCCCGCGCGGCCCTTGATCAAATACCGGGCACGCACTGGCCAAATCCGCGCCGAAATCCGCTTGCGGCCCGGGCGATGTGAAGGCGAGGCTCGTATTTTTGCGGCCGTCTGCTCAGCGGCGGCGCCACTGCGCTTGCCCAAAACCGCCACCCCATTGTATCGATTGTTTGAAAGCGTTCGATCGATGCGATCAGATGGGGACAGGATGGCCCGCGGTTCGAGCCAGCGGCGGCACAAGCTCGCCAATCAAATTCTCGATGTCGTCCGCGAGGCGCGCTTTGAACCCGGACACCATCTGCGCGAGCAAGCGCTCGGCGACCTGCTTCAGGTTTCGCGGACGCCGATCCGCTCGGCGCTGCAGCTTCTCGCCGAGCGCGGCATCCTCGAAGCGCGCCGCAACCACGGCTATTTCCTCCTGGCGCGTCCTGAAGAGCTCTACCGGCTCGAGCTGGAGGTGCCCTCGACATCCGATCAGGATCTGTATGCGCTCATCGTGCAGGATCGCCTGGTCGGGCGACTGCCGGTGACCTTCATTCAAAGCGACATCGCGCGACGTTATGAGGTCGACCGCGCCGCGCTCCAGCGGACGCTGCTGCGCCTGCTCGACGACGGCCTCATCCATCGCAATACCGGGCGCGGCTGGAGCTTCGTGCCGACATTGGACACCAAGATCGGCATGCACGGCAGCTATGCCTTCCGCAGCATTATCGAGCCCGCCATCCTGCTGCTGCAGGACTTCCGGGCGGATGCGGCCATGATCGAGCGCAGCCGCCTGCAGCACCTCTATCTCGTGGCCCATCCCGCGATCGAAACGGTGGACCGGGCCCAGCTGTTCGAGACGGATGCCCAGTTCCACGAGATGCTGGCGGAATTCGGCGGCAACCCGTTCTTCCTCCAGGCCATCCAGCAGCAGAACCGCATGCGGCGGCTTCTCGAATTCGGCGGCTATGTCAATCGCCGCCGGGTCAAGGACTGGTGCCGCGAGCACCTGGCCATTCTCGACGCGGTCAGTGCCGGCGCCCGCGAGAAGGCGGCCCAGATGATGGGCGAGCATCTGAAAAACGCCTTCGCGGCGGTCCCGAACTTCAGCCTCGAGGATCGCAGCTCCAACCCGGCGAAACCGCGCGCCTGACAATAGTGGCGAGTTCGTCGCGGGACGACGACCATGCCGAGCCGCTGAAGGAGCTTCGGCGGCTCTGGCGGCTGGCGCATCAAGGCTATGCGCCGTTTCAAACGGCCCTGCCCTCCCGCGCGAAGCCGGCAGGTGTCACGGATCGGGACGCCGTCTATCGGATGTGCGCCGAATATGCCGAGGCCTGGAACGCCCGGCACCCGGAATAGCCGTCGATCATGGCCCCTGCCGGCGTCCATTGCCCGCCCCGGCACGGACCGGGCCGGATGCGACCGGTCGCCGCGATGAGACTTGCGCCATCACAGGGGTTGGCGACGACTGGCGCGGAATCTGATCGAGGCGCACCTGCATGACGTCAGCGCTTAAACCACGTCACAGCCTGAATAACGTCAGCGACTTTCGCCTGCAATTTTAGCGTTCCTTGGCACGATGTCGTTCTCTTTCTGTCCTATATCACCGGCCTGATCGTCACAATTGCGCAGGCGCCATGTACCGAACACTGATGTGCTTGACGGATGAGCATGCCGCCTGGGTGCTGCCCTTGTCGGCGCTGGTGTGCTGGGTGTCATGCCATGCGGCGTTCGGCCTGCTCAAACAGGCCCGCGAAAGCACGGGCTGGGCCACCGCCATCTGGCTCGCCGCCACGGGCGCTGCGGCCGGCGCAGGCATCTGGAGCACGCATTTCATCGCCATGCTCGGCTACGAGCCGCCGCTCGCCATCGGCTATGATCTGCGCCTGACGCTGGCCTCGCTGGGCGTCGCCATGGCGACCGCTTTTTGCGCCGCGAGCCTGATCCGGGGCACTGCCGGCCCCGTCGCGATTGTCACCAGCAGCATCGTGCTGACCGCTGGCATCGCCGCAATGCATTTCACCGGAATGGCGGGCGTTCGCATTCCCGGCCGCTTCATCTGGGACGAGGCGCTCGTCGCGGCGGCGCTCGCCGGCGCTGCCGTGCTGACCTGCGCCGCGCTGTTCGTGTTCACCCGCCGCCCGACCCGCTACCCCCGTGCCGTTGCCACGACGCTTCTGACTGGGGCCATCGGCTCCTTGCACTTCGTGTCGATGGCCGCAATGCAAGCGATACCAGACCCCTCGATCGCCGCTCCCGAGGGTGGGCTGGCGCGCGGGGCGCTGGCGGCGGGCATCGCGGCGGTGATGCTGACGACCCTGGCGTTCTCCGCACTCACCCTGTTCGCCGACCGCCTCAGGCGAGCCAACCATGCCCTCGCAGCGCATGGCGCGGCATTGCGCGTGAGCGAGGAACGCCTGGCGCGAGCCCTGGATGCGGGAAGCGACGGCCTGTGGGACTGGAATATCGCGACCGGCCAGGCCTGGTACTCCGACCGCTGGCTGACGATGCTGGGCTATGCGCCTGGAGAACTCGAGGGTCTTGTCAGGACCTGGCAAGGCCTGCTCCATCCACAAGACGAGCCCAAGGCCCTGGAGCTCCTGCAGGCGCATTTCGACGGCCGCTCACCGGTCTATGAGTGCGAGTATCGGCTGCGCCGCAAGGACGGCAGCTGGGGCTGGGTGCTCGCGCGCGGAAAGGTCGTGGAGCGCGACGCCCAGGGCCTGCCCCAGCGCATCGTCGGGACGCATATCGACATCGAAGCGCGCAAGCTCGCCGAACAGCAGATTGCCCATATGGCGCGGCATGACGGGCTGACCGGCCTGACCAATCGGACCTGCTTCTACGAGCTGTTGCGCCTCGCCTTGCAGGAGGTCGCCCATGACGGCGGCACTTGTGCGGTGATGTGCCTGGACCTCGACCGCTTCAAGAGCGTCAATGACACGGTCGGTCACATGGCCGGCGATGAACTGTTGAAGCGTGTCGCCGGTAGGCTCGCCGAGCGCATGCATCCAGCCGACACCGTGGCGCGCATGGGTGGCGACGAGTTTGCTGTTCTGGTCAGGAGTGACCCGAGCGATGCGTTTCTGCGCCGCCTGGCCGAGGAGCTGATTTCCGTCGTGGGCAAGCCGTTCTCCTTCGGCGGACAGGCCATCGAGGTCGGCCTCAGCATCGGGATCGCGCGGGCGCCGCAGCACGGTCTGGCCGAAACGCTTCTGTTCAGCCGGGCCGATCTCGCGCTGTACCAGGCGAAGGCCGAGGGTCGTAATTGCTATCGCATTTTCGACGCGGCGATGGACGAGGCGATCACGCGGCGACGCGAACTCGAGCGCGATCTCAGGACCGGGCTCGCGGAGGGCGGGCTGGAACTCCACTATCAGCCGCAGGTGAAGGCCAGCACCTGCGAGCTCCTGGGTTTCGAGGCGCTCGCGCGTTGGCGACATCCGGTGCGCGGCCTCATACCGCCAGGCGAGTTCATCCCGCTGGCCGAGGAGACCGGTCTCATCTCCGCGCTCGGGGAATGGGTCTTGCGGACCGCCTGCAGCGAGGCGGCGCGCTGGATCCGGCCTCTCAAGGTCGCGGTCAACCTGTCGCCTCGCGAGTTCCAGCAGAGCGACCTTCCCGAGCGCATCTTCGCAATCCTGGCCGAGACCGGCCTGTCGCCGAGCCGCCTGGAGATCGAAATCACGGAGACGGCGATCTTCGCCGATATGAGCCGCGCGCTCTCGATCCTGCGGCGGCTGAAGGCGCTGGGCATCAGCATCGCGATGGATGATTTCGGAACGGGCTACGCGTCGCTTGCGACCTTGCAGGCCTTCCCCTTCGACAAGATCAAGATCGACCGGTCTTTCGTCGGGCAGGTCGAAACCAGCCCGCAGGCGGCGGTGATCGTCCGCGCCGTCCTGGGATTGGGACGCAGCCTGGGCATCGGCGTCGTGGCGGAGGGGGTCGAGACCGCCGGCCAGATGCGCTTCCTGGTCGGCGAAAACTGCGAGGAGCTGCAAGGCTATCTGTTCGGCAAACCCCAGCCGATCGAAAGCTTCGCAGAGGCCATGGGCGGCCGGCAGGCCTCCGGTCTCGCGAGGGCGCCGGCTCGCCAGCCCGCCGCGCGCATGGCCTTCGCCTCGTAAGCTGCCGGCAGGTCGGCTGACGAGCCAGCCCCGGTCGCCTGTCGCAGCGCTGTGATATATTTGCTGCTTTGTAAACGCTCTGTTCGTTGTGTTGCCGATGCGACCTTGAGCGAAAGGTCGAATCCCGGGACTCTTGCAACCTGGGGTGTTGCATTTCGCCCAGAACAATCACGGTGGAGGCGGGCGTGAGCGAGGCTGCGGGCGTGAAATATCTGGGAAAAGCAAAGTTTCTCGCGGGCGCCTCCTGCGCCGCTCTCGCTTTGGCCTGCGGGCTCCCGGCCATGGCCGCGACCTACACGGCGAGCACCGACGCCGAGCTGCGCGGCCGCATCGCCCAGGCGAATGCCGATGGCGACCCGACCTCGACGATCGTGCTGACAGCCAGCTTCACCACCGCCACCACCAGCCTGCCGGCGCCGACCAAGCCGATCACGATCGACACCGGGAGCTTTACGCTTTCTGTCATCGGCAGCACCGGCGCGACCATTGGTAACCCGATCAGCATCGTCGGAGTTGCCGGCCTGAGCGATAGCTTCACGCTGCAAGGCAATTTCAAAGGCGGCGACGCACAAGCGGCAAACGCCGGCTCCGGCATCCAGGCACGGCTCAACACGTCGGTGATCAATCTCGGGACCATTCAGGGTGGAAACAGCACGGGCGGCGCCGGAGGGACCGGCGTCGATCTCGGCGGGACAGGCACGGTCAACACACTGGTCAACCAGGGAACGATCCGCGGCGGCGCCGGAGCCACCATAGGCGGCGTTGGGCTCAACGTTCGCGCCAACACCTCCTCCATCGTCAACACGGGGACCATCGAAGGCGGAAGCGGGGCCGCGGCCGTGCAAAGCAATGCGAGTTTTACGCTGACAAACAGCGGCACGGTCCAAGGTGGGGCTGGAGCGGTCGCAATCGTCACGACTGCGGCGAGCGCAAACCTCCTTCTCACCAACAGCGGCACGATCCGCGCCGGCGTCGGGCAGGCCGATGCGATCCGGCTCGCTGCGGGCTCGACGGGGCTGATCGACCTGGAGCTTCAGGCCGGCTCGGTGATCGAAGGCAATGTCGTCGCAAACGCCACCGGCACGAACGACATCCTCCGCCTCGGCGGGACCGGGACCGCGAGCTTCGACGTCTCCGCCATCGGCGCCGCGGCGCAATACCGGAACTTCGACAGCTTCATAAAGACCGGCACCGGCACCTGGAGCCTGACCGGCACGGGCACGGCGACCACGAACTGGACGATCAGCCAGGGCACGCTGCAAATCGGCAATGGCGGCACCAGCGGCAGCGTCATCGGCAGCATCACGACCGGCAGCGCCGGCACGCTCGCCTTCAATCGCTCCGATGCCTTCGCCTTCGACAATCTCGTCCTGGGCAACGGCACGCTCCGCCAGATCGGCAGCGGCACGACGATCCTCACCGCCGATAATGCCGCCTTCGCCGGCACCACCCTGGTCGAGACCGGCACATTGTCGGTGAATGGGGTGCTCGGCGGCACGGTGACGGTGCTCGGCGGCCGGCTGCAGGGCAGCGGCACGGTCGGCGCGACCACGATCGCGGCCGGCGGCACCATCGCGCCCGGCAACTCGATTGGCACGCTGACCGTCAACGGGGCCTATCTGCAGGCGGCGGGCTCGGCCTATCAGGTCGAGATCGACCCCGCGACCGTAACCTCCGACCTGATCCGGGTGAACGGCACGGCGACGCTGGCGAGCGGTGCGGCGTTCACCGTCGCCAATTACACCGGAGCCACCCTGCTGGCGGGCCAGCGCTACACCATCCTGACCTCGACCGGCGGCCTGACCGGACGCTATGGCTCGGGCGACTTCGCCATGACGCCGTTCCTGAGCCTGCGCGATAGCTACGACACCAACAACGCCTATTTGACGGTGATCCAGACCCGCACCGTCGCCTCCGCCGGCGCGACGGCCAACCAGGCCGAGACCGGCCGGGGCGTCGACAGCCTGGCTTCCGGCAATTCCATCCAGACCGGCATGATCAACCAGCCGACGCTTGATTCAGCCCGCACGGCGCTCGACCAGATCTCCGGCGAGATCCACGCCTCCGCCAAGACGGCCCTGATCGACGAAAGCTGGCTCCTGCGCGCCGCCGTCAACGACCGGCTGCGCGCGGCCTTCGGAGGCGTCGGCGCGGCGCCGATGGCGACGCTGAATTACGGCTTCACCGCCGATCTCGCCCCGAGCGTGAAGGGGCCGATGCCGACGCTGAATGCCGACCGCTTCGCGGTCTGGGGCCAAGGCTATGGTTCCTGGGGCCGCAGCGGCAGCGACGGCAACGCCGCCAGGCTGACGCGCTCGACCGGCGGCTTCCTGCTCGGCGCCGACACGGCGGTGTTCGACACGCTGCGCTTCGGCGCGGTCGCCGGCTACAGCCGCAGCACGTTCGACGTGAACAGCCGGTTCTCCTCGGGCGAGAGCGACAACTACCATCTCGGCCTCTACGCCGGCGGGCGCTGGGGCGCGCTCAGCCTGAGAACCGGCGCGAGCTATAGCTGGCACGAGATCGAGACCAGCCGCACCGTCGTCTCCTCCGCCTTCGGCAGTAATCTGCGCGCCGATTACGACGCCGGCACGGCTCAAATCTTCGGCGAGCTCGGCTATCGGGTCGATCTTGGCAAGCTGGCGTTCGAGCCCTTCGCGGGCCTGGCTTATCTCAAGCTGCATAGCAGCGGCTTCAGCGAGACCGGCGGGTCGGCGGCCTTGACCGCCCGCGGCGACGACACCAACCTCGGCTATTCCACGCTTGGCCTGCGCGCCTCGACCAATTTCGCCTTGCAGGGCATGGAACTGAGCCTGCGCGGCGGGCTCGCCTGGCGCCATACCTTCGGCGATGTCGACCCGACCACGACGCTCGCCTTCGCCGGTTCGGGCGCGTTTAGCATCGCCGGTATCCCGATCGCCCGGGATGCGGCGCTGGTCGAGGCCGGACTCGACCTCGCCATCGGCAAGAGCGCCACGCTCGGCCTAGCCTATACCGGCCAGCTCGCGCAGGACACGCAAGACCATGCCTTCAAGGGCGTGCTGGCGGTGAAGTTCTGAGAGGTTCGAGCCTGGCCGCCGGCGTTTGCGGAACCCAGCCGAAGCTGGCGGGAGGCCAGCGCGCCCCTTCGCGATCCGCCTGTGGAGCCGGAGAGGCAGCCGCTACGCTTTGCTCGCGCGGCTGTCGACGACCGCAAAATTCTCGCCCAGCGCCGGCTTGGCAGGCTGCTTTTTCACCGGTTCGGCTTCAGGTTCAGTCCAATGCTTTTCGGCCGCAGTGCCGTCAGGGTCGGCTGGATCATAGGGCGCGTGCGGTCCCGTGGGGTTGACCGAGCGCGGGTTCGGCCCGGCTCGCCGTTCGGCATCCTCACCGGATTGTCCGGTGCGCTGCGGCGTGCTGTAGGGCGCCGGCGCATCCGTGGCGCGATGTGGATTGTTCGTCATGGGGTGGTCCTCCTCCAGGGAGAACCGCTTGTCATGGGGTCGGGTTCCCCTGCCCCGGCCTGGATCGGATGGCGCTGCTGCGTCGCGCGCCCCTACGCATCCGATCGTATCGACGTGACCAGACCTGCCACGATCTGCTCGACATAGCGGAGCCGGGCCGCGGCGGTGTTGGGAGCCGAGCCAAGCCACTCCAGATAGGCGTCAGGCTTGATCGTGACGACTTCGATCGCTTTCCCGGCGGCGAGCGCCTCGGCCAGAACGCGGCGGGCATTGCGATGCCATGTGGCATAGTCGGGCGAAATCTCGTCGCGATCATGAGCTAGCGACCAGAGCCGCGCGAAATCCTCCTCCTCGTACCACGGTATCGCGACCGTATACGCCCCGGATAACGGCTTCATTCGTGGCTCCCCCAGCCAGGCAGACTGCAAGGCGGCGAAAAAGCCGGCCTGCACGAGGTCAGTATGGAACGAAGCCGCCGCCTTGTCTGTTTGGTATTTTTGGAGGCCGCAATGAAAACGCGCGTGCAACATGATCCTGCCGAGCGGGCATCGGACGCTCCCACGAAAATCCAGATCGAGACGCCGGAAGATTATGCGCTGGCGCTCAGGCGCATCGAGGCACTGAACAGGTCTCAGCGCTCGCAGAACGAGGGGGCGGAGCTTGAGGCGTTGAACCAAGCCGTTCGCAGCTGGGACAGTCGTCACGTCGCTGGCTAGAGCAATGTCCGATCCGATTGGATCGTGCTCGTTGGTTTAGCGTCCCAGGCTTTGCCGAACAGCGCCGAACCCGCGAGTCGTCGCATCAGAGACATCGCTGCGTCATTCAGGCGGCAGCCTCATCGGTGCGCGGCGACGATGGCGGAGAGCAGTTTCGCCACGCTGTAGCCGATATCCTCCCGCGTTTGTCCCATTCGCAGGATCACCAGTTTCCGCGAGGGGATGATCGTGATCACCTGGCGCAGATGTCCTTGCATCATGAAGGTGTCGGCAGGGAGATTGAAGCCCTGGCCCCGGGCCAGCCAAAGCTGTCCGCGACCATAGACCGGGCCATGTCCCTCGTCAGACACCGGCACGGGCGAGCGCATGTAATCGACGAAGCCCGGCAGCAGAAGCTGCTCGCCGTTCCATTCCCCGCCCAGGCGCAGGAATTCGCCAAAGCGCGCCCAATCATGCGCATTGGCGTAGAGAAAGCCTTCGCCCAGAAATGTGCCGGACGGGTCGGCTTCGAGAACGGCGCTGGTCATGCCCAGAGGCTTGAACAATCGCTCCCGCGGATAAGCGCGTGCGTCCGCTCCAGCCGCGTCCTGCCAGAGCCGCGCCAGCAGGACGGAGGAACCGCCGGAATAGTTGAACTTCGTTCCGGGCGGGGCGACGAGCGCGCGGTCCCTCGCGAAAGCCGCAGCATCCCTTGCCAGATTCTCCAATCGTCCAGGGTCGGGAGAATTGCCGTGACTTTCATCCCATTCCAATCCGCTGGTCATGGCCATCAGATCGGCCACCGAGATGCCTGAGCGCGCATCGCCGGCCCATTGCGCGAACAGGTTTTTCCGATCCAGCGAAAGCTTGCCGTCCTTGATCGCCAGGCCGGCCAGGGCGGCGTTGACGGTCTTCGTCATCGACCAGCCGAGCAAGGGCGTCGCGGCGTTGAAGCCTTCGCCATAGGTCTCGGCGACGATGCGCCCGTCATGAACGACAACGATCGCGCGCATGCCCGGCCCCTGGAGAACCGGATCGTTCAGCGCCGCCAGCAGGCGCTTGTCGTCGGAGAGTTGCGTGCCCTCGCCGGCCGGCCAGAGCGCCTCAGGCGTCGCTGGCGGAAAAGGCGGTAAGCCGGCGCGATCGGGGACTTCGTCCCTTGCGAGCAATGTGCAACCGCGCCCCTCCTGATATTGGGCGTAGCGTCTGGCGAACAGGCCGAGATAGGCCACCTCGACGCGCTGCTTACTGGTATCGAGCTTGATGCTCAGGCGATTGAAGACACGCGGCAGCGCGAACGCCACATCGGTCGCAATGACCGCATCCGCGTCGCGCCTGGCGATGAACACGTTCGAGCAAACCATTTTTGCCGCATAGGCCGAGGCGCCCAGCAGCCCCTCGGGCGGGCTGAAGCCAAGCCAGCCGCTCAGCCCCAAAATCCCCAGAAGCACGATAGCGACCAGAGATTTGAACACGAATGTCAAAACCCGACGCATGCTTTTCCGCCTCAAGAGGCTCACGACGGCTCGCCTGGACGGCAAAGCCCGGTCATCACCATGGCACCATGCGCCCGAGATCGTCGAGATCGAGCAGCCCAGCCTAACCCTCCGCGTTCAACAGAGGCTGGCCGATAACGATGCCGTTGTTTTCAAAAGCTTGAACATCACGGAAAAACGCGCCGTCATCCTGGACAAGCGGCTCCGCCGCGCAGCTCCGGCAACTGTGTTGTTTGGAGTGTCATGGTTGGAAGGCGGTGTCAGTTTTGAGCATGGCGTTGAGGGTTACGAGGAGCTTTCTTGCGACGGCGATGATGGCGACTTTTGCGGCTGCGCTTCTTGCGCGGACGGCGTCGTAGAAGGTCTTGAAGCGCGCAGATGTCCGGATGGCAGCCAGCGCGGCCATGTAGAGGGCTTTGCGGACGCGTCGCCTTCCGCCCCTGATCATGCGCTGTCCGCGCCTGCGCCCGCTGTCATTGTTGAAGGGCGCGAGACCGGCGAGCGCGGCGATGGCCTTTGGCGAGACGTGGCCGAGTTCGGGCATCAGGGCGATGAGAGTGACGGCTGTGACGGGCCCGATGCCGGGCGCCGAGCGCAGCAGAGCTTGCGTCCTGGCCAAGGTCTCATCTGCCCGCAAGGCCTCGCTGACGAGGTGCTCGAGCGTGGCGATCTCCGCATCGAGCCAGGCGAGATGGCGGGCGAGGCTGCCGGTGGGATCTTGCCCCTCGCTGTCGCGGACGCGCTCGGCGGCGCGCATCTCGACGAGCTGATCGCGGCGTTTGTGCAGCTGTGCCAAGGCGTTGCGAGCGGGATCGGAGGCTGCGTCGGGCATGAGCGCCAGCATGCGCGCCATCGCAGCCAGCATCTCGGCGTCGATCGCATCGGTCTTGGCCAGGCGGCCGGTGGCGCGGGCGAAGTCGCGGGCGCGCGCCGGATTGATCCGGGCGAAGCGGCAGCCGGCCTGCTCCAGGGTCTGGCGCAGCGTGTGGTCATAGGGGCCGGTTGCCTCGAAGGCGACGAAGCTGGCCTGGCAGTCGAGCGACGACAGCCAGGTCGCGATCGCCTCGCTCGTATTGGCGATCCGAAGGCTCGTCCCGCTCGTCTCCTCGAACAGGTCGAGATGGCTCTTGGCGATATCGCAACCGATGAAGCAGGGGTGTATGGTCATGGTGCCTGTCCCTGTGCTGCGAGGTCCGGTGCAAGCGGCCTCGGTCAACTGTTCAGGATGGGGTCTTCGAACGCGGGCGGGAACCGAGCCGGAACGCGGTGTTTGCCACCCGGGATCCAACGGCTTCCCGCCCGCACCAATCATGACACCAATCAAACACACAGGGATCCATGCCGGAGCCTAACCAGGCAACGCTCCGGCATGGATCCCGGGTCTCCTTGCAGTCGCCCGGGATGACGGCGCGTTTCAAGAGAAAATTCCAACCGACTGAAATCCTTGCTGACGTTATCGACCAGGCTCTGAGGACCCCCCGGTTCATCGGGGGGCCTGGCGCGGCTGAGAGCAGCTGCCGACTACTGCAAGGCCTCGAGCCTGGTCAGGATCGCCAGGAACTGGTCAGGCGCCGCGGCGATGATGTTGTGCCTGGTCGGCATCTCCTCGATCCGCCAGTCCGGGAGCTTTCTGAGGCGCTCGACCGTTGGAGGAAACGGGCTGTCGGCCCAGCCGGTGGCGTAGACAAAGAGCTTCTCGCGAACCGCTTTCCAGCGCCCGGCCAATCGGATCTTCTGGAGAAACGACGCCATGGGATGCGGCCGGCAACGCGGATCCATATGCGCGGGCGGTCGAACACTGAGACCGTCCTCGCCGGCCCCCTCAATCGCGGTCGCCCGGAAATGGTCGTTGACCAGGTCCCACCAGGACTGGCCATCCTCGGGCACGAGCGCGTCGATATAGACGAGCGCGGCTATGCGCTCGGGCATGCGATCCGCCACCCCTGTTATCACCATCCCGCCATAGCTATGCGCGCACAAAACGACATCGGAGAGATCCTCGAATTCGAGCAGATTGGCCACGTCGAGAATATGCGTGTCGAGGTTGGGGCGCACTGCTGCGAGGTGCACCCGTTCGCCCAATCCGGTGAGTGTCGGCGTGAAGACCTCATGTCCAAGCGCACGCAGCCTGCGCGCGAAAGGCGTGAGCTCGCAGCCGCCATGCCAGCCGCCCGCCACGATAACGACGTTCGCCATCCGTCAACTCCTCCTCAATGCCCGGCTCGATCACGCCGCATTTGGACGGAAGCCTCCGAATGCGGCGTGATCGCTTCCAGAAGTTCAGCGCGTCAGGGAGGTTTAGCGCTTTTTGCCATGCAGGAATTTAGATATTCTGCCAATTGATTATTAAAATCGGTCAATCCATGCGGCAGCCGCTTCACTATCCCTGGCCGGATTTCGATGTGGACGCAGCCGCCGCTCCGGCGATTTCGGTGCGCGTCGACGTCCTCGAAAACGGAGCTGAGGTCGCCGCCCACCAGCACCGCAAGGGCCAGCTCGTTTTCGCGCTGACCGGGGGCGTAAGCTGTCGCGTTCCCAGCGGCTTATGGATGGTGCCGACGCATTGCGCAGTCTGGATTCCAGGAGGCATGGAGCACAGCAATATCGCGACCGCCAATGCGAAGCTTTTCTTCGTGTACATCGAACCTGACGCTGCCGATCTCCCAGTGCGATGCTGCACCGTTTCCATCTCGCCATTGCTACGCGAACTGATCGTCGCGCTGTCCGAACGTCCGGGTACGGATGACGCCGACGCGCTTCTGGCCAAGCTGCTGCTCGCCGAATTGCCGCGCATGCCTGTCCAGCAGCTCTATCTGCCGATCTCATCGGAGCCGCGCCTGCGGCGGATCGCCGATGCCCTGGCTGCAAACCCGGCCGACCGGACCAGGCTTGGCGCATGGGCCAGCCGCGTCGCGCTCAGCGAGAGCAGCCTCAGCCGCCTGGTGATCAAGGAAACCGGGTTGAGCTTCGGGCGCTGGCGACAACAGCTGCACCTGATCGTCGCCATCAGGGAATTGTCCAATGGCGCGACAGTCCAGCAGGTTTCGGCCGAGCTGGGCTATGAATCCGTCGCGGCCTTCATCACCATGTTCAAGAAGGCACTCGGCAAGCCGCCGGCGAAATATCTTGCCAGTGTGAAATATCCGGCGAGCGTCATGCACGACAACCGCACATAGGTGGTCGATGCGGTACAGCCTCTAAGGGCTTCGACAGCTAGTCGAACCAGCCGGCAGCATGGCGCGCATCGCTGCGTCGAGCTGGGGGTCCTGGCCTTTGGACCAGGCCGTCGGGTTCGACAGAACCGGGATATCGGGCGTGATATCCTCGTTCTCGATGAACTTGCCGTTGAGCTTGCGGATCGGAAGCTGCGGGAGGCCGTAGACGAGCCCCGGGATGATGTTGGATTCGGCCCACCAGACGAATGTGCCGGTCCCGGCGACGGAATCGCCGACGAGCGGCCCGAGCTTCAGGTCACGATAGGCTTGCGGGAAGACCGACGCATCGGAATAGCTCACCGCATTCATGATGACGGCAGAGGGTTTGGACCAGCGGTCGCGCGGCTCCTGCTGCGTCGGGCCGCCACGCGGTGGAACATAGGTCATGTAGTTCTTGCCCGAGAGCAGGGTCAGCAACTGATTATGGAGATTGCCGCCGCCATTATAGCGCACGTCGACGATAAGGGCGTCGGCCTGCTGGAAGCGCCCGAAAATCTCCGAGAACACCCAGCGATAGGATTTCTCGTCCATATCGGCGACATAGACATAGCCCAGATGCCCGCAGGATTTGGCGATGACATAGTCGCGCTTGCGCTTGAGCCAGCGGGCCGCCGCGAGCTCCTGCTCCTTGCCGAGGCTGACGGGGACATGCTTTTCGGTGAAGCGCTGCCCGCCGGGATGTTCCGCGGTGATCGCCAGCACCTGCTTGGCGCGCCCCCGTAGAGCGCGGCGGATGCCGCCTTCATTCGGCACCGGCTCGCCATCGATTTCCAGAATGACGTCGCCCGGCGCGAGAGCAGAATCGGCGCTGTCGAAGGGGCCGTTCGCCAGGATCTCCGCAACCTTCATTCCCGGGCCGGAATAGCGCTCGTCATAATAGAGGCCGAGCGACGCCGTCTGTTCGGCCGGTGGAACGCTGCTGCGCAGCCTGCCGCCCGTGTGAGACGCGTTCAATTCGCCGGCCATCTCGGACAGGAGCTCGGCCAGATCCCGCGTGTCGACGATGGACGGCAGGAGCTTGCTGTATTTGAGCTGAACCGCCTCCCAGTCGACGCCGTTGAAATTGGGGTCGTAGAATTTCTTCTTCGTCAGCATCCAGAACTGGTTGAACGCCGCCTGCCGGGTTTCCGCGGCGTCGCGCGTCGTGTCCGCGGTGATCTTGATGACACGCGAGCTGCCTTTGCCCGTATCGACCTCGGTGACGCCGTCCGGGGAGAGGAAATAGAGCTTCTTCTGATCCCGGCTCATCCGAACGGGACTGGAGCGGACATAGCTCAAGCCGGAGAACAGCGTCCTGCGCCGCTCCCGGCGGAGATCGCGCACGACGCCGGTGACGGTAAAGCCATCGCCTTGCGGGGTGGGATAGCGTTCGACGGACAAAACGCTGACGCCATCGGCCAGGAGGCCGAAATAGACCAGGCTCGCTGGCTGTTGGGTCAGCCTGATCGTCCTGTCCTCAACGCCGGCTGGCTCAAATGTGAACGCCTCGCGCGGCTTGGAGGCTCGTGGCCTGGCGCCGTCCTTTGGCGGGGCCATCGCCTCTTTCTCGTCCGGCGTGCCGGGGCGGCGTTCCTCTTCCTCCGATCCGGAGGGCGCATCGCCGATCACGGGCACGCGCAGTTTCTGCTCGAAGGCATCGCGAGCCTTGCGCGAAACATAGACGCCTTCGATATCGGCGCTCCAGGTACGGCCATTGATGTAACGCAGGCCTTCCGCGTCGGAAGCCCAGAGCAGGAAGCTGCCGTCCTGGCTCCATTCGGCCGGGGACTGGTCTTCTCCCGACGGAGCAACCCGCATCGCGGGTGCATGGCCATCGGCCGGCGCGACGGCGACATTGTCGATCTGCTGACTTGGCTGGATCGGGAAAGCGAGCCATTTCGAATCCGGCGACCAGGACAACCACCACGACCAGTCGCCGTAGAAATAATTCATCCCCTTGGGCAGGATCTCGATATCGGCCTTGGTCGCGACATCCAGAACCCGCACGGAGTCGCGGTTGGCGATATAGGCGACATGCTTGCCGTCGGGCGCGAAGACCGGCGTCATCGCGTCCTCCTTGCCGGCCTGGAGCAGCCTCTCTTCAATGCGCGTCGCTTCGAAGAAGCTCTTCTCCTCGGGGTCGACGATACCGGCCTCATAGAGGCTCCAGCGCCCGTCGCGTTCCGCCGCGTAGACGAGTTTGCGGCCATCCGGCGAAAAGCTCGGATTGCGCTCTTCTCCCGGCGTCCTGGTAATCCGCTTGACATAGCGGCCGTTGAGCGAGGCGACGAAGATATCGCCACGCGTCACCAGCGCGATCTCCTTGCCGGTCGGCGACGGAACGATGTCGTTGAAGCTGGATGTCTGGCTTGGGCTTTCGCCACTCAGGGCCGATTGCGCGACATTGACCGCGATCCGTTCGGGGTCTTTCGCACCAGGCCGGAGCAGATAAAGTTCGCCGCCCCGCGAGAAGGCCAATATGCCGGAGCGCGACATCGATAGCGACCGGACGGGATCGCCGGTGAGATGCGTGACCTGCTCGGGCTTCCGCTCTGTCAAAGACAGGCGCCAGATGTTCAGCGAGCCCGATGCCTCGCCAAGATAGTAGACGGTGCCATCGGGCGACCACACGGCATCGCGGCTCTCATGCGTGTCGTCGGTCAAACGCTCATGCCGGCCGCTGCCGGCCTCATAGAGCCAGACCTGGCGGGCCGCGCTCGATGTCTGTCCCTTGCGGAAGGACTGCTCGATGCTCGGCGCGGTATAAAGCAGGCGTTTGCCGTCTGCGTCCCAGCGCGCATCGAAAGCCGCGTTCGGCAGAACGATCGTGTCGCGCCCGCCGGAGATGGGAACCTGATAAAGCTGGCTGCCCTGCTCGAAGCGGTTTGGAATGGCGAATGTCTCAGTGGCATCGCCAAGGCGTCGCGCCGAAAACAGCACCGCCTTGCCATCCGGAGTGAAGCTCGACGGCTTTTCATCAACGGAATACCAGGTCAGCCGCTTCGCCTCTCCGCCCCCTGCCGGCACCGCAAAGATGTTCATCGCGCCGAAACGATCGGCGGCAAAAGCGATGCTGTTGCCGTCAGGCGACCAGATCGGCGTGGCGGCATGAGAGCCGGCCGGCGTCAGCGGCTGCGCGTCACCTCCCGAAATCAACACGGTCCAGATCTGGCCTTGATACCGAAAAGCCAGCCGGGTTCCGTCGGGCGAAATCGCGGGCTCGCGCAGCCATAGCGGCCTGTTTGCCGCTTGAGCCGATGAGAACAGAGCGCTCAAGGCAAAGGCCATCAGAATTCTGAGCACATGCGCAATCATGAAACGATGACCTGCATGAAATGATGACCTGACCAAATGGGGCGCCCGCGCAATTCGTAGCGGCGGCCTCAGATCGGGTAAAGCACGCTTGGTTCGGATAAAGCACGCTTGGCGCGCGAAAGAAGCCAGCTAGGGGCGCTTGAATGCAGCTGCATATCAGGGGAAAGCGCTGCGCAAGCTTCACCGTCGGCCGCAGCCTTGGATTCAAGCGGCCTTAGCTTCGACCAGCGGCGGCGGAACCGCGCATGGTCCGGCGCCAGACGGCCGGCGTCTCGCCGGTCACGCGACGGAAGGCGCGCGTGAAATGCGCCTGGTCGGAGAAACCCGCCTCGATCGCAATCTCGGTCAGGGACCGTTGTCCGGCGAGCAGCATCTCCTGCCCTTTTCGGATGCGCGCCTGAATTTGCCATTGGTGCGGCGGCACGCCGGTCGAGGCCTTGAAGGCATGGCTGAAATAGGATTGCGACAGCCCGACCAGCTTTGCCAGATCCTGCAGCCTGATCGAACCATTGCAATGCTCGCTGATGTAGTCGGTCACGCGCCGCAATTGCCAGCTGGACAAGGTGCTGCCGCGGCTCGGCTCGCGCCGCTCGACGCCGAACAGATCGATCAGCAAAGCGAGGATCAGGCTGTCGCCATAGAGGTCGTGTCGCGCATCGGGTTCGGCCACCTCGCGCGCGATCAGCCCGGCAAGCGCGAAGAGATGCGGATCGTCGAACATCAGCCGCGGCTTGGCCATCTGGCGCGACGAAAGCCTCTCGCAAATCTGCTCGCAAAGAGCCTCGGGATCGAAATGCAGATCGAGATGGCGCAGGCGCATCGGCGCCTCCACCCGTCCCCAGAGCGGCAAATGGGCGGGTACGAAATTGATCGAGCCTCTGCCGCCAAACCCGCGCAGATCGTCGCCATGCGGCTTCAACCGGGTCTCGAACGACCCGCCTTCCGCCTCCAGCACGATGAACAGGCGCGGATGCGCCGAGACATAGTGGCCGCGCGCCTGGGGTCCGCAGGCGGCATACCAGAGATCCACCACCACGCCGTTCCAGCGGCGCCAGCGCAACGGTTCCAGAACCGTCACGCCCTCATGGGTCGAGGTCATCGAGGGCTGGAAGGTCATGAGGCCTCAGCTTCGCGTCAACGCGCATTGTTGGCAGGCGCTCGATCGCTTCCAAAAATTGAGAGCATTGCTCACGCGAAAAACCGGTACCCATTTTTTCGCGCAATGCTCTAGCATGATATTTCCATGAGCAAGAACGTTCAACGCAAAGCATGAACGATCAATCAAAATACCAATATCGCTGATATTCGCAACTCTATCAGGATTGCCTCGCCTTTGAATGATTCTAAATTTGAATAATTCCGAGATGGCGGGCGAATATCAGCTCGGAACCGAATATGCGCTGCGGCAGACAGATCATTACTCGCCTTATCCTTGCGTCGACAGTGTCTCTGGCTGGGTTTCATCTTCCCGGGGCGGCGCTGGCGCAGCAGCCCGACGCCACGGTCCAGCTTGACACGGTCGTCGTCGAGGGACGCGGCGAGACCCCGGTCGCGCCGGTCAATGGCTATGTCGCCACGCGCTCGGCCACGGGTTCGAAAAGCGATACGCCGATCGCCGCTATCCCGCAGAGCGTCTCGGTGGTCGGCCGCGAGGAAATCGACGATCGCAAGGCCCTGAAGGTCGACGAGGCGCTACGCTACACTTCGGGCGTCACGGCTCAGCCCTTCGGGCCGGATCCGGATACGGACTGGTTCTTCATCCGCGGTTTCCAGGCAACGCAGACCGGCGTCTTCCTCGATGGCATGCCGCTCTACGCCTATGGCTTCGGCGGCTTCCAGATCGACCCGTTCCTGCTCGAGCGTGTCGAGGTGCTTAAAGGTCCGGCCTCGGTGCTCTATGGCGGCGCCAATCCCGGCGGCATCGTCAGCCTGGTCGGCAAGCGCCCGAACTTCAAGAATTTCGGCTTCACTGAGGTCGGCATCAATAATTTCGGCAATGCCTATGTCGCGATCGATATGGGGCTGACCGATAAGCAAGGCATCTGGAGCACGCGCCTGACCGGCCGGCTCGCCGGCGGCGACCAATATACCGACGTCTCCAAGGATTTCCGCGGGGTCATCCTGCCGCAGATCACCTATCAGCCGTCAGGCGCGACCCGTTTCACCGCCTATGCGATGTATGAGGCGCTCGACCAGGTTCGCGCCGGCGGCGGCTTCCTGCCCTATGTCGGCACGGTGGTCGATGCCCCCTTCGGCAAGATCGCGCGCAAGGCCTTCCTGGGCGAACCCTCGATCGACAATCAGGATCGCACCCAGGCGCTTGTCGGCTACGAGTTCCAGCATCAGTTCGACAATGGCTGGACCTTCAGCCAGAACGCGCGCTACGGCCATATGACGGGCTCGCAGATCGGCCCCTATGGCTACGGCTATTCCGCCGCCGATTCGCCCTTCGGAAACCGCTACCTGCCGGTCGGACCCGACTATCAGCTCTATCGCATCGGCTTCCAGGAACGCACGCGCGTCGAGACCTTCACCATCGACAACCGGCTGGAGCGCAAATTCGCGACGGGCTTCCTCGACCATGCGCTGATGCTCGGGGTCGACTACAAATACTTCAACATCGACCACGTCCAGGCCTCGGGCGGAGCGACGACGATCAGCGTCACCAACCCGGTCAATGGGGCGCCGCAAGGGTCGACCTTCACCTATCTCGACCAGAACCTGAAGCAGCACCAGCTCGGCTTCTACCTGCAAGACCAGATCCGCTTCGGCGGCGGCTGGCTGCTGACGCTGAACAGCCGCTACGACTATGTCGACAAAAAATCCGTCAGCCCCGCCTCGCTCGCCTTCTCCCCGAGCTTCGAGAAGACGGAAGCCGCCTGGAGCGGCCGCGCCGGCCTGGCCTATGAATTCGCCAACGGGCTGACGCCCTATGTCAGCGCCGCGACCTTCTTCAACCCCGTGTTCGACGCCAACGGAACCAACGTACCGGGCGTGTTCGTCCCCTTCCAGCCCGAGAAGGGCTATCAGCTCGAGGCGGGCGTGAAGTACAAGCCGGCCTTCATGGATGCGCTGATCACGGCTTCCGTGTTCCATCTCGTCAAGCAGAACGTGCTGACCCCGGCGCCGACCTCCTACAACGCCTTCGCCCAGCAGCAGCTCGGCGAGGTGACCTCGACCGGCGTCGAGCTCGAGGCCAAGGCAAACCTGACCGAGAACCTCAAGCTCATTGCCGCCTTCACCGCCTTCGATCTCGAAACCACCAAGGACACCCGCCCGGCCTATGTCGGCAAGACGCCGCAGATCGTGCCTGAGATCACGGCCTCCGGCTGGGTCGACTACAGCTTCAACGAGGGCATGCTGAAGGGCGTGAGCCTGGGCGCCGGCGTGCGCTATGTCGGCAGTTCCTGGGCCGACAACGAGAACACCTTGAAGGTGCCGGGCGCGACGCTGGTCGATGCCGCGCTGCGCTACAAGATCGGCAATTGGGGGCTGGCGTTGAACGTCACCAATCTCTTCGACAAGGTGTATGTGAAGAGCTGCCAGGGCTATTCCAGCTGCGCCTATGGCGATGCCCGCACGGTCACCGTCTCCGCCAATTACAAGTGGTAGGCCATTATAGCGGGTAGGAATAAGGATCGGCCGGAGCGGGGCGCGACGGTCGCGTCCCGTTTCCGCAGCACAGCAAGACCTGCAGCACAGCAAGAGCAGACGTGACCGCGCCACGCTTCGACCTCGCCGACATCGCCTTCGCGGTACCCGGCCGCGATATCCTGAAGCCGCTTTCGCTCGCGCTCGAGCCCGGCCGGATCCACGGCCTGATCGGGCCCAACGGCTCGGGCAAGAGCACGCTGGTCAAGCTCCTGGCGCGCCAGCTCGCGCCAAGCGCCGGCAGTGCACGCTTTGCCGATGTTCCGCTCGGGCAATGGCGCGACCGCGCCTTCGCGCGCCGCGTCGCCTATATGCCGCAATTCACCCCGGCCACTGACGGCATGAGCGTGCGCGAGCTCGTCGCGCTCGGTCGCTTTCCCTGGCATGGCACGCTCGGCCGGTTCACGACGGAGGATGCCCAACATGTCGAGCAGGCTCTCGCCCGCACCGACCTCCTCGGCATGGCCCAGCGCATGGTCGACACGCTCTCGGGCGGCGAACGGCAGCGGGCCTGGCTCGCGCTGATGTTCGCGCAGGCCGGCGACTGCATCCTCCTGGACGAGCCGACCTCGGCGCTCGACATCGCGCATGAGGCGCAGATGCTCAAGCTCGTGCGCGAGATCAGCCGCGAGCGCGCAGCCACCGTCATCGTGGTGCTGCACGACATCAACCTCGCCGCGCGCAGCTGCGACGACATCCTGGCGCTGCGCGACGGCCGCCTTGTCGCCCATGGCCCGGTCGCCGGGATCATGCAGCCCGACGTGCTCGGCGCGATCTATGGCGTGCCGATGGGTGTGATGGCGCACCCCAGCCGCAACGAGCCGATCGGCTACGTGCTGTGACGAGGTCGCAGCCGTCCCGCCGCCAGGCGCTTGCCGGTGGCCTTGCCCTGACGCTCGCCTTACCCGGCACAGCGCGCGCCGCCCTGCCCCGCCGCATCGCAACGGTCGATTGGTCGGTGCTGGAGACGCTGCTGGCGCTCGGTGTCGCGCCGGTCGCGGCCACAGAACTCAGGCAGTTCGCCGAGATCGCGGTCGAGCCGATCGTCCCAGCCGCGACAGCCGATCTTGGCCTGCGCGGCACGGTCAATTTCGAGATGCTGCGGCTGGTCGAGCCCGAGCTGATCTACAGTTCGAGCTTTTATGCGGCTTCAGAACCCCAGCTTCGCACGATTGCGCCCGTCGAGACCTTCTCGATCTATACGCGCGGCGGCGAGCCCTTCGCCGCCTGCGAGGCGATGACACGCCGCATCGGCGCGCGCCTCGGGATCACTGAGCGGGCCGAGCTCTATCTTGCGGAGACGCAGGCCGAATTCGCGGCGCTGCGCGCTGGCTTGCCAAGAACTCACCTGGCAGGGGATGGGCGGCCCGTCATCCCGATCAATCTCGGCGATGCCCGCCATTTCCGCGTCTTCGGCGCCGACAGCATGTTCGGCGAGGCGCTGGCCCGCCTCGGCATCGCCAATGCCTGGACGCAGGCGACAAGCTATTCGGCCATGGCGCCGGTCGGGCTGGAAGCGCTGGCGCGTGTGCCCGAGGCCTGGATCGCGCTGATCCCGCCGGTCCCGCCCGAAGCCATGCCGGTGCTCGCGCGCAGCGCCTTCTGGAACGCGCTGCCAAATATCCGCGCCGGCCGGCTCTTGATCTTGCCCTCGATCAATCCCTATGGCGCGCTGCCGGCGGCGCGCCGCTTCGCGCGACAGCTCGCGCAAGCCCTGAACGCGGCGGCGCGACGATGAGCCTGGCCGTCTCGACGCCCTTGCGCGGAGTGCTCGCCTGGAGTGGCCTCGCCTTAGTGAGCCTCGGGCTGTTCGCTGCCGTCATCGCGACGCGCCCGCTTGTGCCCGGCGATCCCGCCACGGCGCAGATCTTGGACGCCATCCTGCTCTGGCACAGCACCTTGCCGCGCTTCGTCACGGCCTTGCTCGCCGGGGCGGCGCTCGGCCTGTCCGGCGCGCTGCTGCAGCGTGTGCTGCGCAACCCTATCGCCGATCCCTCGACGCTCGGCATCGCGTCGGGCGCACAGCTGGCGCTGACGCTCGCCACCGTCTTCGCACCTTCGCTGCTGGCGATCTCGCGCGAGGCGGTCGCCTTCGCGGGCGGGCTTGCCGCCATTGCGATCATCCTGGGGCTGAGCTGGCGGCGCGGGCTCGATCCGGTCACCGTCGTCCTCTCCGGCATGGTGATCTCGCTCGTCACGGCAGCGCTTAGCGCCACGCTCATCCTGGCCAAGGGCGAATATGTCCTCTCGCTGTTCATCTGGGGAGCGGGCTCGCTCAACCAGCAGAGCTGGGATGTGGCCCTGACGCTGGCGCCGCGCATCCTGCTCGGCGGCCTGGCGGCGGCGCTGCTGCTGCGGCCGCTCGCCTTGCTCGGCCTCGACGACAGCGGCGCCCGCAGCCTTGGCCTTGCCCTGCACAGCGCCCGGTTTCTCGTCCTCGCCGTTGCCGTGTGGCTTGCCGCCAGCGTGACGGCCGAGCTTGGCGTCATCGGCTTCGTCGGGCTTGCGGCGCCGGCGCTCGCGCGCCTGAGCGGTGCACGCTCGGCGCGGCAGATCCTGCTCGCCGCCCCGCCGATCGGTGCGGTGCTGCTCGCCTTGACCGATGGCCTGGTCCAGCTTCTCGGCAGCGGCTTCGCCGATTTCGCGCCGACCGGCGCCGCGACCGCTCTGCTGGGCGGCCCCCTGCTCCTCTGGCTGCTGCCGCGCCTGCCCATGCTGGCCTCGGCACGCACCGGGCTGCCGCCCTCCCCGATGCGCGCCCTCGACCGGCCCTGGCGTGGCGCCATCATTCTGGCGGGGCTGGCTGCGGCCTTCCTGCTGATCGCGCTCGTGATCGGGCGCGGGCCGCAAGGCTGGAGCCTGGCAAGCGGCACGCTCTTCCTGGATCTCCTACCGTTTCGCGGGCCCCGCATCGTCGCAGCGGGCACGGCCGGCGCCATGCTCGGCGCCGCTGGCGTGCTGATGCAGCGCCTGACCGGCAATCCGCTGGCGGGGCCCGAGGTCCTTGGGGTCAGCGCCGGCGGCGGCGTCGGCCTCACAGTCGCGCTCTACCTCTCCCCGGCGATGACACCACTTGTCATGATGCTCGGCGCGGCGGGCGGCTCATTGTGCGTCATCGCGGTGATGGTTGCGCTCGCAGCCCGCGCCGGCTTCGGCTCGACGCGGCTGCTGCTCGCCGGCATCGCCATGGGCGCGCTGAGCATGGCCATCATCTCGACCGCGCTGGCGCAGGGCGATCTGCGCTCCTACACGCTGCTGCTCTGGCTGTCGGGCTCGACCAACCGCACTGGGGCGCTCGAGGCCTGGACCGGTGTCGCAGCCAGCATCGTCCTGATTGCGCCGCTCTTCCTGGTGTCGCGCTGGCTCGACATCCTGCCGCTCGGCCCGGCGGCAAGCGCCGGGCTCGGCCTGGCGCGTCGCGGCGCCCCTGTGCTGCTTGCGGTGGTCGCGGCCCTGCTGACGGCGGTCGCCTCGCTGCTCGTCGGGCCGCTCAGCCTGATCGGGCTCGTCGCGCCGCATCTGGCGCGGCTGCTCGGTTTCGCACGCGGGCGCCATCAGCTCGCCGCGGCCGCGCTCTGCGGCCTGGCCATCATGATCGCCGCCGACTGGCTGTCGCGTATCGTCGCGTTTCCCTACCAGGTGCCGGTCGGGCTCTTCGCCTCGCTGATCGGCGGCCCCTATCTGATCTGGCTGCTGAGCCGGGGAGCCTCCCGCCAGACCTGACGAAAGCGTGGCGTGCGCCCTGCGCCTTTCGGCTCGCAATAGCGTCACGTTTCTCCGGGACCAAACAGCTGGAGCAGGATGCGACAAAGTGGGAACCGGCTTTCGCATTGATCCTGCTCAAACTTCCGGTCTTCAGCGCTTGCGGACACCCCAGGTGATCGGGCGGTTGGCCGGCCAGGAGACATAGCCCTCGACGCGCGGATGCACCGCCTCGATGATCGGCGAGAAGTAGAGCCCGACGATCGGCACATCGGCCTGGACCTTGGCGTGGAGCGCGGCGAAGAGCTTGCCGCGCACAGCCGGGTCGTCGGTCGTATCGAGCTGCCCGAGCAGGGCGACCGCGTCGGGATCGCCATATTGCGCGGTCTTGAACCGGGTCTTGTCGCCGACGAAGGCGGCATACATCAGAGCGGGATCGAAGCGACCGGAATAGCCGAAGGACTGCATCTGGAAACGGCCGTTGAGATAGTTCGACAGCTGTGTCGCCCAGTCGATGACCTCGAGCTTCACGGCAAAGCCAGCGCCCGCCAGCATCTGCTCGATCATCACCGAATTCTGATACATGGCCTGATACTGCTTGTTGGTCTGGAGGCGCAGCGGCTCGCCCTTGTAGCCGGCCTCTTTCAGGAGGGCCCGGGCGCGCGCCGGGTCATAGGCCGGCCAGGCCGCGAAGCCTGCATTGTAGAAGGCGGTCGAGCTGCTCACCGCCGAGGCGTTGGCCGGGGCCATGCCGAGCGTCTGGGCTTCGGCGATCTGCTTCAGGTCGATCGCATGCGCGATCGCCTGCCGGATTTTGACGTTCGACAGAAGCGGATCGTCGGTCTGCAGCAAAAGCGCCGACCAGCCGAGCCCCGGCGTACTGAGGACGCGCATGCCGCGCTGCTTCATCGTCTCGATCTGGTCGGGCTCGATGTCGTGCAGGATATCGACGGCGCCGGTCAGCAGCGCCGCTTCTCGCGCGCTCGGATCGGGGATCACCTGGAACAGGACCTGCTCGACCAGCATGTCGCGGGCGCCGGAAAAGCCGTTGGCGGGTGCGGTGCTGCCGCGATACTCCGCGAATTTGTCGAGCAGGACATATTCGGCGCGCCGCCATTCCCGCAGCTTGAGCGGGCCGGAGCCGATCGGCTTGGACCATTTGCCCTCGGCATCGAGGCTGTCGGGATGCATCGCCAGCACATGGCATTGGATGTTGGCGAGCTGCTTCAGGAAGATCGCGCTCGCGCGATCGAGCTTGAACACGACGGTCTGCGGGTCGGGTGTCTCGACCGCCACCACCTTGGCACCCGACTGGCCGTTGAAGACTGGCTTGCAGGTCCAGGCGGAGGACTGGTTGAGCCGATCCCAGGACCATTTCAGCTCGGCCGAGGTCACCGGCTTGCCATTGTGGAAGGTCGCCGGGCGCAGTTTGAAAGAGTAGGTCCGGCCCTCGTCAGAGAGCGTCCAGCTTTCGGCCAGCGCCGGCCCGACATCGAGGTCGGTCTTGTAGGCGACGAGCCCCTCGAAGAGCTGGTGGATCACCGTGTCGGTGTTGGTGTCGCGGTTGACCCCCGGCTCCAGGCTGCGGATATCGGCGTTGAGCGCGACGACGAGCCGGCTGGTCGTCGGGGCCGACTGGGCGAAGGCCGCTCCCGTGGCCAATGCGCCGACAAGGGCCAATGCGACGAAAAGGACTTGGCAAAAGCTGCGTCGCATGGCCGGTCTCTTTCAAACGTTCGAGTGAAAATTACGCATCATGGCTGCGGCATCGCCTGGGCCAGGAAATCGGTCACCGCCGGGAGCAGCCCGGTATGGCGATGGGCAACGCCCTGCACGATGTCGTGGCGCACCGCGACGCCGTGGTTCTCGAAGCTCGCTTTGAGGGCGCGCATGCGCTCGGGCCGGTTCAGGCCGGCGATCTCGCCGTCGGGGCGCCATAGGGCTGAGCCTTTGGCCAGGGTGATCTCCCAGGTCTCGGTATCGTCGCCGCCGATGACCATCTGGACCGCGACCTGGCGCATCGCCTCGAGATCGATCGGACGGCCCATCACGGCCTCGAAATCGCGCACGCCGACCCAGAAATCATGCTCGAAATCGAGCAGCGTCACGATGCCGGGCGCGCCGATCGACACCGCCGAGAGGCGCTTGGGATGCAGATAGAGGAAGCGGTGGGCGAAATGGCCGCCGCCGGAAAAGCCGAACAGCGCGAAACGATCGCCGGCGATCCGGTAGCGCGCCTGCACCTCCTCGACCATGGCGAGCAGGACCGCGTCGTAGCGCACTGAGGACGGTGTCATCAGCTTGTAGGAGGAGAGCTCGCCAGGGCTCGTGATGCCGGCAGGAAACAGCGGCGCCAGCACGATGCAGCGGCTGCGTTCGGCGAAGGGGATGAAATCGTCGCGATAGGCGACCATGTCGCGCATCGTGCCGTGGACCGAGACCAGGAGCTGGTAGCGCTCCGTGCCGGCCTCGTCGTAATCCTCCGGCACATAGGCGCACCAGCTGAAGCGCGGATCGGCCTGGCAGGCATGGATCGTGGTACGGCCGAAATCATAGGCCGAGAGCTTGACGCCGTGGCGCCGGACGAAGGCCATCAGAATGTTCCTGTCGGGTTTGGATCGCGCGGCGTTGCCCGGGGCAGATGCGCCTCGATGATGGCACCGACGCGGAAGCAGAGATCCTCGCGGAAGCGCCCGGCGACGATCTGGACGCCTGCGGGGATCCCGCCTTGCGGAGCAGTCGGCACCGCAAGCCCGGGCAGGCCGAGCACCGAAATCGCCATCAGCGGGCTCTGCGCCGCCAGCACGCGGGTGGTTTCCGCAACATCCCTGAGGTCGAAGCCGACCGGGAGGGGCGGCGCATAGGAGCACGGCATCACCACGACCGGATAATCTTCGAAGAAGAGCTGCCAGTTGCGCAAAGCGAGCGAGCGCTCACCGAGCGCCGCCAGCGTGTCGGCCGCGCTGTAGCGCGGAAAGGCTTCGTCCCAGAGCGCCAGCGCGCGGCGGATGCCCGCATCGCCGTTCTGTTCGATCAGCGGCTGCAGGTTCGCCATCACATCGGCCGTGGCGAGCTTGCCCCAGAGCTCACCGATGCCGGCCAGATCCGGCGGCTCGATCTCCTCGACGATGATGCCGGCGGCTTCGAGCGCGCGGCCGGCGCTGAGCACCGCATCGGTCACGCTTGGATCGACCACGGCGCCTTTTGGCCTGGCCACCAAGGCGACGCGTAAGGGTCCGCGCAGGGGCGCAAACGGTGCCGGCACGACGCAGCGCGGATCGAGCGGGCTCGGCTGCGCCATCGCCTCGAAGGCGATCTCGCAATCGCGCACGCTGCGCGTCAGCGGGCCCTGAACCGCCATGAGCTGCGAGGAGATCGCGGCCGCTCCTTTGGCGGTCGCGTTGCTCGACGGCACCCGGCCGAAGCTTGGCCGCAGGCCGACGAGCCCGCAGCAATAGGCGGGATAGCGCACCGATCCGGCGATGTCGTTGCCATGGGCGATCGGCCCGATGCCCGCCGCCACCGCCGCGGCCGCGCCGCCGCTCGATCCGCCGGGCGTGATGCCGGCATGCCATGGGTTGAGCGTCGCGCCATGCAGCGCGTTCTCGGTGTGCCAGCGCATCGAATAGCAGGGCGTGTTGGTGCGCCCGATGATCACGGCGCCCGCATTGCGCAGATTGGCGACGACCGGGTTGTCGCTCTCGGCGACGAGATCGCGATAAGCCTCGACGCCGCCATCGGTCGGGTGGCCCTTCTGGTCGATATTGCATTTGACCGTGACGGGAATGCCGTGGAGCGGCGCGAGTGTCTCGCCGCGCGCCCGCATCGCATCGGCGGCGTCGGCGTCAGCGAGCGCCTCGGCATCGAAGCGCCGGATGACGGCGTTGAGCCTGCCGTTGACCGCATCCATGCGGGCAAGACAGGAGACGACCGCCTCGCGGCTCGACACCAGGCCGAGAGCGATCAATCGCGCGAGCTCGTGAGCCTCGATCCGCCATAGGGCGTCCGCGTCGATCCGGTCTGCGGGCGATACCGCTGGGGGCTGATCTGGCGGCATCACAGGCTCCGGCTGCAGAGCTTCCTATGGAGGCGAGAAATATGTATTTTGTCAAACCATGAGACATAAAAAAATCGCGCCACCCGCCGCGACCTCCGAGCCTCCGAGCAAGCTGCAGCGTGACCTGCTGCCGCGCATCCTCGAGATGATCCGGCAAGACGCGCTTGTACCGGGCCAGCGCTTGCCGGAGGCCGCCTTCGCGCGGCGCCTCCAGGTCTCGCGCACACCGGTGCGCGCTGCGCTGCGCCATCTCGCCGAGCGCGGCGTCATTGCCGCCTTGCCCAATGGTGGCTATGCCCTGGCGCGGCCTGCCAGCGAAATCGCCGAGAGCGAATACGCCGCGGCTTCCGCCGATCTCGACGCCTATTGCGTCGCGATCGCCAGGGATCGTGTCGCCGGCGCGCTGCCGTCGCTGGCCTCCGAAGCCGATATGATGCGACGCTACGATATCGGCCGGCCGCTGCTGCTGCGTGTTCTGAACAAGCTGGCCGGGGTCGGGCTGGTCGAGCGCCGGCCGGGCCATGGTTGGCATTTCTCGCCATTGAACGACGATGCGGCGATCGTCGAAAGCTATGCCTTCCGCCGCATCATCGAGCCGGCGGCACTGCTCGAAGCCAGCTTTGCGCCCGATCCCGCCTGGCTCGCAGAGATGCGCCGGCGCCATGAGGCGATGCTGGCGCAGCCCTGGAGCGAAACCGCGAGCGTCGCGCTTTTCGAGATGAATTGCGAATTCCACGAAGGGCTCATCGCCGCCTGCGGCAACCGCTTTCTCCTGCTGGCCTTGCAGCAGCAGAGCCGGTTGCGGCGTTACGCGAATTATTCCTGGCGCTACGGGCCGCAGCGCGTCGCGGTCTCCTGCCGCGAGCATCTCGAGATCATCGCCCGGCTGGAGGCCGGCGAGCGCGAGATCGCGGCCGTCCTGCTGCGCCGCCATCTCGACCGCGCCCGCGAGGTCAGCCTCTCCCCACGCGTCTCCAGCCTGGCTTAGCGGCTTCCTGCCTTGATCGGCCTTTGCCTGTTTTTTATGACGCAGAAATGCCGAAGCACATTCAAACCGTTCCGTGCGGCGACCGGCCACTCCCGATCATCCCCGGCGAAGCAGATCAGGATCGCAGGCCTTGCTCCCTGGACAGCCTTGCTCCCTGGACAGCCTTGCGCCCTGAAATTCTCCGGCTGTCCCCCCGTCCTGTCGCCAACCCTGTCGTCGGGATCTCGGCGCGTACCGGGAACGCGGATCAGCCTTCCCGGAACCGGGCCTTCCGGGCGTCTGTAAGGAGTGGCAAGCGGGAGTTCGGCGGCAAGGTAAGGATGCCGGCGAGCTTACGTGCAAACGCGCTTGATCAATTGAGAACCCGTTTGGGAATTTCCTGAGCCCTCATCCTGAGGAGCCATTCCGGCAGGAATGGCGTCTCGAAGGGTGCTCCAGAAGGCTCCCTTTGCAAGCTGGAGCATCCTTCGAGACGCCGCTTCGCGGCTCCTCAGGATGAGGGCTGGAGTTTCCAAACGGGCTCTGAGAACCCGCATCTGACGGCGACCATTCGAGGTTGCCATGGCGGCGCCATAGCAATCATAAGGAACGATGTTCAGCTTCTTCGATTCACTTGTTGATTCGACAGCATCGCCTCCGGGCGAGCCTCCCAGCGGACTACGAACATTCTATTGGCATTTCGTCCGCCAGGCGAAGGGCCTGTTCGCGGCGCTGTTCATGCTCGGCTTTGCGCTTGCCGTCGTTGACGCCGTGGTACCTTATCTGATCGGGCGCCTCGTCTCTGCCTTGTCGTCGGTACCGCGCGAGCGCGTTTTCGACGCGGCTGGCCATCTGCTTTTGATCATGGCGGCGATCGTGCTCCTGGTGCGGCCGCTGGGCACGATCCTGTTTCGCCTGCTCGTGAACCACTCGATCGCCGTCTCTTTCACGACGCTGATTAACTGGCAGAATTACTGGCACGTCGTCCGCCAGCCGCTCGCCTTCTTTCATGACGACTTCGCCGGGCGGTTGGCCAACCGGGTCATGCAGACGGGCCGGCCGCTGCGGGATACGATCGTCTCCTTCGTGCGCGCGGTCTGGCAGATCCTCATTTTCGGTGCGACCGCGATCGGCCTTCTCGGCACGCAGGACATTCGGCTCGCCGCGCCGATGATGGTCTGGTTTCTGCTCTACGGCGCACTCCTCGCCTACACGCTGCCGAAGGTGCAGGTCCGGTCGCGCGAGACCTCGGAGACGCGCTCGGCCATCTCCGGCAAGATCGTCGACACCTTCACCAATATGATGACCGTCAAGCTGTTCGGGCGCCGGAGCGATGATGACGCCTATATGCGCGACGGCTTCCAGCGCTTCCAGGCCGCTTTCGCCCGCCAGCAGCGACTCAATACCGTCTATGCGTTCTGCCTGGTCTGCCTCAACGCGATCCTGCTGGCGACGACGGGCGGTATCGGCGTCTGGCTGTTCTCGCAGGGACGCGTCGATGCGGGCACGCTGACGACCGCCGTTCTTCTGACAACCCAGATCATCGCCATGTCAAATTGGGTGGCGTTTGAAATCGCAGGCATTTTCGAGAATATCGGTGTCGTGCAGGAAGGCATGAAAACGATCGCGCAGCCGCTGAGCCAGCTCGACCGGCCTGACGCGCGCCCGCTCGATGCCCCCCATGGCGAGATCCGGTTCGAGGATCTGCATTTTCACTACCTGAAGCCGCAGCGCGTGGTGGACGGGCTCTCCTTGACCGTCGGCGCCGGTGAAAAGGTCGGTCTGGTCGGGCGCTCGGGCGCGGGCAAGTCCACGCTCGTCAATCTGCTGCTGCGCTTCTACGAACCGCAATCGGGCCGAATCCTGATCGACGGCCAGGACATCGCCGGTGTCACCGAGGAGTCGCTGCGCGCGCGGATCGCGGTGGTGGCACAGGATTCGTCGCTCTTGCATCGCTCCGTCGGCGAGAACATCCGCTATGCCCGCCACGACGCCGATGAGCAGATGATGCGTGACGCCGCCCGGAAGGCGCAAGCCGACGGCTTCATCGACAAGCTGGTGGACGGCAAGGGGCGCCATGGTTTCGAAGCCTTCGTCGGCGAGCGCGGCGTCAAACTCTCCGGCGGACAGCGCCAGCGCATCGCCATCGCGCGGGTGATCCTGAAGGACGCCCCGATTCTCCTGCTCGACGAGGCGACGTCATCCCTCGACTCGCAGGTCGAAGCCGCGATCCAGGATGCGCTCTCGGATCTCATGCAGGGCAAGACCGTCATCGCCATCGCGCATCGCCTCTCCACGCTGCAACTCATGGACCGGCTTGTGGTGCTGGATGGCGGGCGCATTATCGAGCAAGGCTCCCATGCGGACTTGCTTGATCTTGGCGGGCTCTACGCCGATCTGTGGGCCCATCAATCCGGAGGCTTTATCGTGCCACAGCGCCCGCAGGTTTCCCGGAAGCGGTAAGCCTCCCAGCGGGCGCAACTCCTGCTGGCTTGCAGGCGCGCCTGTCTGAGAGCCGGCTTTCGTGTAGTCCACAAGAGGCCAACCTTGGCCTCGACGCCGCGTCCGCCGTCCGATCGTCCCGCTCGATCGATGACTTGCCTATGCCGGCGAAGCGCCATGGACGGACACTGGACGATTGCCCGAAAACGGAGGTTGCCAAGGGGCTGTCCTGACTTCGGCTCCCGACCCGATCCAGTCAGAGGTGCATCGCTCGACATCACCGGTCACGATCGTTGCATGTGAAGCCTAAATTGTTGCAGCTATAACAGTCTGCGAACCTTCGCGCTGGCTGCTTCGCAGCAGCTCAACAACGGACAGAGGTCTCGCGGAGCAGGATGAAGACCCTCATTGATTCCACCAATGCGCTGATCGGCGGAATGGCGGCGATACGCCGGCAATTCGGCGTGCCCGCGCAGTTTCCGCCCGCGGTCCTTGCGGCTGCGGAAACGGCTGCCCATCGCGCGCCGACCGCGCATGTCGATCGCACGGACCGGCCTTTCGTCACGCTCGACCCCGCGACCTCAACCGATCTCGACCAGGCCTTCACGATCGAGCGCAGCGGCAGCGATCTGCTGCTGCATTACGCCATCGCCGATGTCGCCTGGTTCGTCGACGATGGCGACGTGGTCGACCGGGAATCCTGGCAGCGCGGCGCGACGCTCTATCTGCCGGACGGCAAGGCTGGGCTGTATCCGCCGGTTCTCGCCGAGGGCGCAGCGAGCCTCCTGCCCGCTGTCCTGCGGCCGGCCGTGATCTTCACCACCCGGATCGACGCCGATGGTAATGCCCATCTCGACGGTGCCGAACGGGCCGTCATCCGCAGCAGCGCCAAGCTCGCCTATGACGGGGTCAAGGCGGCCGATCTGCCTGTTGATTTCGATGAGTTCGCCCGCCGTATCGAGGCTGCCGAGAGCCGGCGCGGCGCAGCGCGCGTGGACCCGCCGGAACAGGAGGTCGACGCTCTCGGCGACGGCCGCTACCAATTGCTCTTCCGCCCGCGCCTGCGCGCCGAGGAGCAGAACGCCGCCCTGTCTCTGGCCAGCAATGTTGCAATCGCGGCTGCGCTGCTGGCGGCTCGGACCGGCCTGTTCCGGGTCATGCCGGAACCGGATCAAAAGGCCGTCCAGCGCCTGCGCCAGACCGCGCGTGCCCTGGGATTGTCATGGCCGGACATGCAGCCTCTCGTCCAGTTCGAGAAGACGCTGAATCCCACCGACAGCAGCCACGCCGCCTTCATGCTGGCGGTGCGGAGGGCCAGCGGCGGTGCAAGCTATGTTCCTTATCGCGACGGCATCGTGCCCTGGCATGCGCCGATGGCGGCGACCTATGCGCACGCCTCGGCACCGCTGCGCCGCCTCGCAGATAGCTATGTGGTGCGCGCCGCGCTCGCTGTCGCGAACGGCCAGCCGGTACCACCGGCGGTATCGGCCGCATTCGAGCAATTGCCCGCGGTGATGGCGAGGGCCGATGCGCGCGACGGGCAAATCGACCGAAACGTGATCGACCTTGCCGAAGCCCTGATGCTTCAGGGCAGCGAAGGAACCACATTCGAGGCAGTGGTGACCGATGCGGACGAGCACGGCCTGCGCATCCAGCTCTGCGAGTTGCCCGTGGTCGCGCGGGTTCACGGGCAAGGCGGCAAGCCGGGCGATCGGATCCGGGTCAAGCTGACATCCGCCGATCCCCTGCAGCACACGGTCACTTTCGAGCGAGCAGGGTGAGCCACTCTCGCCCGTTGGCCGGCGGGTACATCGGAATGCCTGACAGCAGACGTTGTCAGAGCCTGGAACGGGTCGGAAGCGGACCTGACATTTGGACTTCGATCAGGCTAGGATTGGGTCCATGGCCCCCGCGAATTCTACATCAGCCGACCAAAATCCCGATGCGATCACGCTACCGCGTGCAATCCTATTCGATCTCGACGACACGATCTTGGCCTGCGGCCAGAGGCTGGAGGTGCTGCGCCATATTGCTCGCGCGTTCGAGCCTGAGTTGGCACCATTGCAGCCCGATGACGTAGCCGAACGGCTGGATGCCGCGCTCGCAGAATTCTGGTCGGATTCAGCGCGTCACAAGATAGCCCGCTTCGGAATATCCCAAGCTCGCCGGCAGGTGATCGCCAACGCGTTTATCGCCACCGGTTTGGAGCACATGACCGAGGAACTGGCAGAGCGCTTTGCAGCTAGGTTCACGGCCTATCGTGACCAATTGACTGATTTCTTTCCAGGCGCGCGCGAAACGATCGAGATATTGAAGGCACGCGGCGTGCTGCTGGCGCTTGTCACCAATGGCGGAGCCGAAGGTCAACGCGCCAAGATCGAGCGGTTTTCGATCGCTCCACTGTTCAATCATATTCAGATCGAAGGTGAGCACGAATTCGGCAAACCCGATGAGCGCGCTTATCTCCATGCGATGAACGCTTTAGGCGTGGAGCCTCACGAAACTTGGATGGTGGGCGACAATCTGGAGTGGGAAGTGGCCGCTCCGCAGAGGCTTGGCATCTTCGCCATCTGGCATGATGGCTTCGGGAAGGGCTTGCCCGAAGGCAGTAGCGTGCGGCCTGACAGGATCATTCGGGCGATATCCGAGCTACTTAAATCCTAGATGTCGATCTTCCGCGCTAGCAGGGCTTCCCGAAGTCAGCAACGGGCCGAACTCGGCCGTCAACGGCTCGCATTCCCTGGAACTGACGCGCCCGCTCCTCGCAGCAGACGGTCAGCCCCCCAGCCCAGCCCTATCCCCGCGCCATAGGTCACGAGATTCCATGGCGAGAAGACCCGCCCGAGCAAGAGCGCGCCCGGCGTCGTCAGCCTGAAGGCGTCGAGCCAGGGCGTGTGGTAGAGGCGAAACAGCTCGACACTGAGCGCGATCGCGGCGGCAAGCGCCGCCAGCTGCACAGCCGGCCGCCGCAGGGCCAGAATGGCCAGCAGCGCATAGACCATCGCGCCCCAGAGCAGCGAGCCGCCATATTTCACGACGATGAAGGGCAGGCCGAGACCGGGGCCGAAACGCCGCAGCAGCAGGCCCGAGATGATGATCGCGAGGCAAAGCGCGAGCGCGACCCAGCGCGAGCGCGGGTTCGTTTCTGGAGAGCTCATTTCAGCCATGCATCTCGCCTTCGGCGGCGCGTTGGAAGGCCAGGCTGAAGGCCGCACCTGCCGCGGGGTCGAGAAGTTCGATCGACCCGCTGTGCGCGTTGAGCATCGCGCGGACGATGGCAAGCCCCATGCCGGTTCCGCCGCTGTCGCGGCGGGTGGTGAAGAAGCTGTCGAAGATCCGCGCCCGGTTGTTCGGGGAGACGCCGCTACCATTGTCGGAGATGGTGAGGTGGAGCCGGTCCGCCTCGACTGCGGCGACGATGGCGAGCCCGGTCGCGCCATGGCGCAGCGCATTGTCGGCGAGATGGAACAGGATGATGCGCAAATTCTCGGCGGAGATGCGGATCAAGCCATCGAGATCGCCCTCGGCCCGGATGGCGAGCTCCGGGACATCCCTCTGGAGAGCGGCGATGGCGGGCGAGAGGCTGGTCGCACCCCCGGTCGGGGTGCTTTCGGCGCGAGCAAGCTCGCGCAGGCGGTTGGTGATCGCGGTCAGGCGATGCGTGTCGGTGATGATGTTGCCGAGGAAGCGGCGGCGTTCCGCATCGCTCATCGCCCGCCCCTCGCCGGCGATGTCGTCGCGCAGCAATTCGGCCGCGCCCTCGATCGAGGTCAGGGGCGATTTCAGCTCATGCGAGACATGCGCCGCGAAGGTCGCGATGAAGTCGGAGCGGTTGTTCAGATTACCGGCCATGTCGAGGAAGCTCTGCGACAGTTTTGCGAACTCGGCGGTGCCGTGATGGCGCAAGGGGCGCATGGCGGCGCGGTCGCCATGGCCGATCGCGACCGTTCGGGCGATCAGTTCATGCACCGGGCGGGTGATGGTGCGGTGAAAGGCAAGGCCGATCAGCAGGGTCAGCGCGGCGACGGATAGCCCCGCAAGCACCACCTTGCCGCGCTCCTCGTAGAGATGGCGGAAGACGTTGCTGGGCGTGCGCGAGGCGTAGAGCACGCCGGCGACGCGGCCGCGCAGGATGATCGGCGTCGCCGCGAAGATGCGGATGCTGGTGCCGCGGCTGAGCGAATAGAGCGGCGGCGGCGCATTCTTCGAGACACGCTGGCGCAGCGTCGTGGTGAAGCGCCCGCTTAGTGCTGTCGCGACCTCCTCGACATGGGCCAGCGACAGGCCGGTCTCGTCGCGACCGGCGATCACCACCCCTTGCGGATCGAGCAGGCGGAAGCCCGCCAGCGTGACGCTCTGGGTTTCCGTAAGCAGCGGCGACAAACGCTCACCCGCCGCCCTGAAGGCCGCGCTGGCGGGCCGGGCTGCGGGCTCAGCCTCAGGCCTGCGGCCCAGCATGCCGTCGCGCGTCAGGTCGAGCCTGGGCAGGATCGGCCTGAAGGGCTCCTCGCGAGCCGATGCCGGCTCGGCTGGAACCTGCGCGCCCAGCACGGTGTCGGCAGGCAGGTTACTCTCGAAATCCTGCCGGATCACGGCGGCGAGGACCACGCTTTGCGCGATCAGCTCGGCCTCGGTCTGATGAACCAGCTGGTTCTCGTAGATCCGGAAGAAGAACAGGCCGATGAATGGCAGCGCCAGCACCGCCGTCAGCATCAGGAAGACGATCAGGCTGAGATTGGGCCGCCATTTCGAGGCGACCCGGACCGCAGGAGAGGCCGGCGTTTTCACGGCCCCGCCTCGCAGGGCCCGAGCCGGAAGCCGACCCCGTGCACGGTGTCGATCGCGCTGTCGCAGCCCAGGGCGGCGAGCTTGGCGCGGATGTTGCGGATATGGCTGTCGATCGTCCGGTCGGCGACATGGACGGCCCCGGCATAGGCGCTTTCCAGGATCTGCTCGCGGCTGAAGACCTGGCGGGGACGCGCGGCAAAGGCCTTCAGGATCGCAAACTCGATGCCGGTCAGCGCCAGGGCCTTGCCCGCGAAGCTCGCCAGATGGGCTTCCGGGTCAAGCTGCAGCGCGCCGCGCGACAGCGGCTCGACCGGCGCCGCAACGACGGCCCTGCCGGGGCGCGTGCGCTTCAGGATCACGCTGACGCGCGCCACCAGCTCGCGCGGGCTGAACGGCTTGGTGACATAGTCGTCGCCGCCGATTTCGAGACCCAGGACCCGGTCGATCTCCTCGTCCCGCGCCGACAAAAACAGGATCGGCGCGTCCGAGGATCTGCGCAATTGCCGGCAGACCTCGAGCCCGTCCATTTCGGGCATGCCGATGTCGAGAATGACGAGGTCGGCAGGCTGCCGTCTGAAGCTCTCCAGCGCTTGGGCTCCATCGCGCGCGATCACCGTCGCCATGCCGGCCTTCTCGAGCGCGAAACAGATGACCTCGCGGATATGGCTGTCGTCATCGACCACAAGTATGCGGGGCGCCATTGTCGCGTGCCTGTCACTGGCCGGGCGTGGCCGGGCTGCGGTTGACCCCGAATGGGGCATCGGGAGTGTTAGCCAAGTAGCGCGACAGGCGCCACGCGCGAAAGCCCCAGGCTCGCCAATCCGCCTGTTCCAGGCGCTGCCCGTCCGCCATGCGGTCGCGAGCTGTCGGGAGCCTGTTCACGTTCCAGCTCCAGGACGAGCCCGCAACGGTGCGCCCGACGGCTGCGATGCGCGGCGCGTAGCGGTCGATCGCGGGGATGGCCTGGGGGCCGAGTGAGGTCAGATAGTGGAAATCGAGACGCGGGCCGGTGCCGCGCAATTCCTGGGAATGGCGGAAATTATAGTTCGCGATCACGGCTGGCGTGTTGACGAAGCAGAAGCCGTAGAGGGTCAGCGCCAGCGTGGCGGCATTGGCCGAGACGAGCCAGTTCGTCGATTTGCGGCCGCTGATCTGGATGACGATCAGCACCAGGCCGATGGCGACGAGCAGCATCCAGATGAAGGCGACAAGACGCAGCCAGGTCAGCGAATAGACGGCGACATAGAGGTCCAGCCGCAGCAGCGACGAGACCATCAGCATGATGTTCTGGCCGACCCAGGCGAGCACCAGCGGCCGGATCGCAGCTTTGCGCTCGGAGGGGCCGGCCGGGCGCATCGCGATCATCACGAAAACCGCCGCCAGCAGCGCGGTGACGACAAGCGGATAGGCGCCGCGATGGGCATAAGTCGCGTAGCTCATGCCGTTGGGCAGCGCCACGCCACCCCAGAGATAGGCGATGTCGAGGCAGGTCTGCACCGCAAACAGCGCGTTGAACAGGACCAGCGACCGCAGGATCGCCGCGTCGCCGAACAGCCCGTAGGGATCGAGCGTCGACGCCTTGGCGGCTGGCGCCGCCAGCTCTTGCGTCGTCTGCTCTTGCGCCGCCATTTGCTGCGCCTTGCGCTTGCGGGCCGCCCGGACATGCAGCATCGGCCAGACCAGGCACAGGATCAGGAGCCAGAACAGGGCCCGCCATGGCGAGAGCAGGTTGAAGAGCAGGCGCAGGTCGATCCGCCTCAGCCAGCTTTCCAGGAGCGGATTGGCGGAGGCAAACAGCGTCGCGAAGACGCTGAGGAAGGCGAGCGGGATGATCCAGCTCGTCACCCAGCCGAGCCCGCCCGGGGCTTTCCCGCGCCGCGCTGAGAGGCGGCTGACGCGTCCGATATCGCCGAGCAGCCTGAAGGCGCCGGCAAGCAGGATCCGCCTCGCCTCCCGCATCTGCTCCTGCCAGCGGGCCTGCCGTTGCTGGCTGATCATCACGGCAAAGATCATTGTCGAGAGGATCGCCAGCGATGCGGAGAGCAGATCGACCGCCTCGACGATGGCTAGCAGCCCAGCGCCCAGCAACAGCAGCGCCAGCGCGCGGCTGCGACCGCGGGCCCTGACCGGGTTCGCCCAGAGCGAGGCCGCGGCTAGCACTGCAAGAAAATAGGCGAGCGAGATGCCCAGCGCATGGCCGTAGAACAGGAGATCGGCCAGGAGCACGAGACTGGCTGCGAGCCCGAGCCGGGCCTGCAGCCAGCGCCTTGGCCGGGCTGTGGGCGGGCGCGCCGTCATCTCTGCCGGGACCGGGGTGGAGTTTGAGATCGGGATGGATGGGACTGGCATGAGTCTTGGGCCTCGCTGAGGGCGGTTTGCGGCGCGCGGGAGCGGCGCGGCAGAGCGGGAAAAACGGACATGGTGGCGTCGGCAGAGGGCGCGCTTGCCACGAGCCACCAGCCATCCCGGGCCAGCCGCCGGGGCAAGGATGATGTGAAAGCGCGGGGAGCGATGATCTCGGCCATGCCGCAGTCATGCGCCCGCCGCTTGCAGCGCCGGTCGGGGCCAGGATCAGGATTTCAGGATTATTGTGCAGATTTCGTGCAAGCGCCGCGCGGCGCAAGCCATTGCGCGCGCATCCCGGGAGCATCAACCCGGCAGCGAAGCGGCCACCGGTCCGCCTGAAGACAACGCGTCAAAACAAGGAGCAGGAGCAATCGAACGGTCCGATTGGATCAATCCCGCTCTAGAAGCTGACCCTCAACTGCGCTGTGCCGCCGACGCGGCGCGTGTTTGCCGAGAGTTCGGAATCGACGCGCAGGCCGAGGCTGACGCTTTGGCTCAGCCTGATATCCGCGCCGGCGGCAAGCAGGGCGGCGTTACGGTCGGGCCGGGCGCCGGCGGCGGTGAAGCTCGCGCCGGGCAGGCCGTTGAGCGAGGCGGCGAAGTCGGCGTCGCGCTGGTAGTAGTGGGCCCAGGCGGCGCGGACGAAGCCCGTGACCGGTGTCGCGGCCACCATCAGCTTCGCGTCGATCTGCAAGCCGAGTTCGCTGCGGCTGGTGATGTCGGAGCGGCGGGCAAGCGTCAGCGTGCCGGGGGCCGCACCCGATCCGTCGCTCTCGATCGCGGCCGGGCTCGTCGCGCGCACCGCCTGGAAGGCGGCGAGCGGCGAGAGCGTGAGGCCAGCCCGGTTCGCGACTGCCCAGTTCGCCACCGGCAGGCTCGCCTCGATCCGCCCGCTCCAGGCCTGCGTTGCGTAGGAGGCGGTGACGCCGCTGCGGGCGAGCGCGGGAATGGCGCGTGTGGTGTCCGTGTCGAGCCGGGCATAGCCGAGCGCTGCGGCCAGATTGACGGCTGCAAGCGTGGTGCGCCCGTACAGCCCGGCCTGAAAGACATCGGCCTGTGCCTTGCCGAGCCCGCCCGAGAGCGAGGCGCGCGACTGGCCGCCGGCGACCGCGACGCCCGCCACCGTGTTGGAGCCGAGCCGGATGTCGGCACCGACCGCGGCATGACCGTCGGAGAGATTGCGGCGCGCGGAGCCCACTGCCCGGTCGCCATCGCTGCGGCCGGTCGAGCCGAAGCTCGCGCCCCAGACCGAAAAGCGCGCGGGGTCGAAGCTCGCCCGGCCCGGCCCGTCCTGTCTGGAGGGCCGGTCGGCGGTGAAGCCGGCGGCGCCGCCCGGCCCTCCAGGCTGGCCCGAGAGCCGCCCAGCGCCGGAGCCGTCGAGCATGGTGGCGAGGAACTGGCCCGCCGCGCTGTTGGCCATGGCGGGCGCGGCGGCATGGACCTCGCCCGAGAGCTGGTTCACGGCTGCGGGGATCGTGGCGGCCGGCAGGTTGTAGATCGCAAACAGCGCCGATGGATCAGCCCCATTGGCCACCGCCGCGTCGATGCCCGTCGCCACCGCAAGCGCATTGGCCGGGCGGCCCAGCCCGAGGCGGGGCGCGGGGGCGGGCGTCGGATTGGGCGAGACAACCGGCGGCGGCGTGGGGTCGGCGACGATCGGCGCCAGCGGCTTCGGCGCCAGGGTCAGCGTGACGTCGGTTCCGCTATAGGCGATGCTCGTGCTGACGCCGTCGCCGAAGGAGCCGGCCGTGTCGAGGGTTCCAAAGCTCGTGCCGCTAAGCCCGCCCGCCGCCGAGAGCAGCGTATAGGGCGCGGAGAAGAGATAGGCCCCGCCGAGCGGCACCAGCCGCAAAGTACCCGCGAGCGCGGCCGTCCCCGTGACATTGACCCTGTCCGATACCGCGCCCTGAACCTCGGCGAGATAAAGCGAGCCCGCCCCCAGCACGAGGTTGCCGTTGACCGTCAGCGTGCCCGGCGAATTGCCCGGTGCGAGCGTGCCGTTGACCGTGGTCGAGGGCAGTTGGCCGGAGCCGCCCAGCGTTGCACCGGCTGCCACGGTGAGACCCGAGGACGATGCGATCGAGCTGTTCACCACCAGCTTGCCGGCATCGACGCTGGTGGCTCCGGTATAGGTGATCGTACCGGTCAGAACCGTCGTCCCGGTGCCCGACTGGATCAGTGCTCCCGTGCCGGAGATGTCATTATTCACCGTCAGCACATCCGAGCGCTTGAAGGCCAGGGTGCTCGTGTTGACGACGGCACCCGTGCCGAGCGTCCCGGAGGTGCCGCCGTTCCCGATCTGCAGCGGGCCGCCGAAAATCTCCGTCGTGCCGGTATAGCTGTTGCTTCCTGTCAGGATCGTCGTTCCTGCCCCGTCCCGGGACAGCCGACCCGTTCCTGAAATGTCATTGCCGATGACAACATCATCGGAGCGCTGGATGTGCAGGAGACCGTTGTTGACGACGGCACCCGTGCCCAGCGTCCCGGAAGGGCCGCCGCCCCCGACATTCAGCACACCACTGCTGATCGTCGTTGTCCCCGTGTAAGTGTTGGCTCCTGTCAAGATCGTCATTCCGCTGCTGGACTGGACCAGAGAGCCGGTTCCGGAAATCGGGTTGCTGACGACATGCGCATCCGAGCGGGCGAACGTCAGGACGCCATTGTTGATGACCGCACCGGTGCCCAGGGTCCCGGAGGTGGCACCGCTCCCGATTTGCAGCGTGCCGGCGCTGATCGTCGTCGTGCCGGTGTAAGCATTGGTGCCCGTCAGCGTCAGGGTTCCAGTGCCCGCCTTGACCAGCGAGCCGGCGCCGGAGAGCACACCAGAGAAGGTCGTGCTGCCGCCGTCCGCGCCCGCGCTCAGGGTTGCCGCCCCCAGCGTCACTGCGCCTGCGCCCGCAAGCGAGCCAATTGCCTGGTTGAAGCCGTTGAGGTCGAGCGTCGCACCGGTCGCGACGGTGAAGGCCGAGTTCGGTGCGAAGCTGCCTGCCGCCCCCGCGCGCAAGGTGCCGGCATCGACCAAGGTCGTGCCGGTATAGGTGTTCAGTCCCGACAGTGTCAGCACGTCCCCGCCGACCTTGGTCAGCGATGTCTGCCCGGTGCCGTCGCGGATCACTCCGGAGAAGGTCGAGGCGAAGGCGCTATTGTCGGCCGTCAGCGTCGCCGCCGCGCCGCTGTCATTGGTGACGGTGCCGCCACCTGCCAGGCCATGCACTGTCGCTGGGCCGTTGATGTCCAGCGTTCCGCCGGCGGCGATTTCGGTGCTGGTCGCTGCGTCGGTGATGAGCGCGCCGTTGCTCCCCAGTCTCACGATGCCGCCATCGACGAAGAAGAAGATATCCGACATGGTCACGGATGACGGGCTGAGGATGACCGTGCCGTTGTCCGTGGCATGCCCGGTGCGGAAAGAGGCGCCGCCCCCGACGAACGCGCCGGTCATGGTCAAGGTTTGGCCCGTCGAGGCGGAAAGCCAGGCCTGACTCGCGCTTATGACCAGGAAGTTGTTCGCGAGCGTGCCGGTCAATGTCGCGTTGAGGCGGCCGCCGCCCATCGAGACCTGTCCGGAGCCCAACGCCGCCATATTGGCGAGATTGACGACCCCGCTGCCAGAGATGCTCGTTCCGCCGGAATAGGTGTTGGTGCCCGAGAGGGTGAACGTGCCGCTGCCGCTCTTGGCGACAGTGCCCGAGCCCGAGATGACGCCGCTGATCGTGCCGTTTCCTGCGCCTTCGAGGCTGAGCGCATTGCCGCCCGTAGCGATCGTGCCGCTGAAGATCGCGGTCGTGTCCAGCACATTGATCGCGCTGGAGCCGGTCAGCGTGACGTTGTTGCCGATGGCGCGCGCACCCGTGGTCGCCAGCGTGCCGCCATTCAGCGTGACTAAACCGGTGCTGAAGGCCGAATCGCTGCCTGCGATGATTGAGCCGGCATTGATCGTCGTCCCGCCATTATAGAGATTGGTGCCCGACAGAGTAAGCGCGCCGTTACCGACCTTGGTGAGGGCAACGAATTCCTGGATCGTGCCGGCATAGGTCGTGCTCGAACCTAGGCCGCCCACCGACAGAGTTTGTGCCACCCCGACGGCTCGTATTATCCCGGCGCCCTCGATCGAACCGATCGACAGCGAGTCACCGGCGCCCATGGTCAGATTCAGGAACCCACTCTGGCCGATAAATCGCGAGCCCGCAGCCGAGGCCCCGGCGCTAAACTGGATCGAGCCGCTGCCTGGTCCAGCAACAAGTGCCGTCGCGCCGGCAACCGTGCCAGAGATGACGAACCCGCCCCCCGCTCCTGCAAACAGCGTCTGCTCGAAGGCCGAATTATTGGTGATGCTGCCGATATACAGAACGTTGCCGGGGGCCGTCGACAGCGTGTAACCGAGCGCGTTGTTGTTGTACTCGAGCAGCGTGAGTGTACCGCCGCTGGACGTAACGGTGACATTTTGCACCGCCGTGGGGCTGTTCGTGAAGGTCGCCGTTGTCGGCACCCCTCCGCCAACCCAGTTCGAACCGAGGTTGAAGTCCCCGGTGGCGCCTAGCCAGTCCGCCCCACGCGCGGTGCCGGGCATCATCGCAGCAACGGCGATGGCGACACCGGTCATCAGCGTTGTGCCCAACAGCGCACCGCGCCACCGCGAAAACGTCATGGCGGCGAGGTCAGGGCCTATCAAAAGTGTCATTTTATGCCAGCCCCCAGAGCATCGAATTATTGGCAGAGGCAGGCCCAACCCTGTCACATTGCCCAAAAAGGCCTACGGACGTCAGGTCAGCGTCAGGAGCCATTGTTATGCACCTCGTAGCGCCGGCCGTAGTTTGGCCGGCAGAGCCGGGGGTCCCTGTCGCGGCGATAGCCGGAGCCCACCGCCACACAGCCATGAACACCGCCGGTGCCGCCTCGGGCACCAGCAAGCGAAAGCGACATTGGAAGTGACGGCACGACGAAAGCTGTCGTCCTGCGCAGAGCGCGGCACAAATCGTAGCCCATCAATCCCCCAGCCATCGCCATCGCAGCGATCCCCTGCGCGATACGTTCAGCAATGTAACTCAGGGCGGCCGGACCTACTTGACGCTGCGTCCGCTATCTTTTGATATTCCGTTCCGGGAATGAGGCGTTGCGGATTTGCAACGGGCGCGGGGGAGACGGTTGATGACGGACGAGAATCGGCAACCGAGCGACTCAGGCGACAGCGAGTCCGCGGCCGAGCAGGCCCTCGGCGGCCCGCAGATCGCCATCGTGCTGCCGCCGACGGCGGACGGCGCCTCGTTCAAGGCCTGGCAGCACCATCTCACCTTCGCCTGCAGCGCCGAGCTCGTCACACCGAGCGATGCCCCGGCGTTCCACGCCTCGACCAGCCTCTACATGCTCGACCGCTTCATCCTCAGCTTGTCGACCAGCTCGCATGCGAACCACCTCGTCCGCACCGCCAAGGATGCGGCGCGCACCGGCGTCGACCACGTCAACATCTCGCTGCATCTCGAAGGCAGCTATGAAGGCACCTGCGGCAGCCGCGCCTTCCACACCAGGCCCGGCGATGTCAGCTTCATCGATTTCGGCCTGCCCTTCGACTTCGAAACCGCGCCCTATCGCACGCTGGCGCTGACGGTGCCGCGCAGCGCCATGCCCGAGGCCCTGCGCCAGCGCGCGATCCATGGCCTCGTGCCGGATGCGAAGTTGCCGGCCACGCGCCTCCTGTCGCAATTGATGCGGGATGTTTACGCGGCCCTGCCGGGCCTGACATTGGGCCAGGGCATCGCCTCTGCCAGCGCCATCGTCGAGCTGGCGATCGCGGCCTCGCAGGGCGACCATGGCCCGCGCGAGGAACTCACGCCCGCCGATCTCGACCTGTTCAGCCGGGCTCAGATGCATATCGAACGTTCGCTGGGCGATTTCGGCCTGACCGTCACGTCACTCACGCGCACGCTCAACGCCACGCGCGGCGCACTCTACCGCGCCTTCGGCGAGCATGGCGGCGTGCAGGCCTATATCAGCGAGCGCCGGCTCCAGCGCTGCTACGAGGTCATCAACGGCGACGACCGCACCAGCGAGACGCTCAGCGCCATCGCCTTCTCCTACGGCTTCCGCAGCGAGGCGCATTTCAGCCGCGTCTTCAAGGAGCGCTTCGGCATGGCCCCGCGCGAGCTGCGCGCCGTGGCCCGCCAGCGCGGCGTCGACATGCTGCCGCCGACCACGGTCGGCGTGGCGCCGGACCGTCTCCAGAAGCTTGGGCGCTGATAGGTTTGGGCGCTGATAGTTCTTGGGCGCTGATAGGCACAGCCTGCGAACCGCTCATGCAAGCCGCGAAGACGGGACGAGGGACGCGTTGTGCTTCGACGATATCTTGCGCCCGAGCGTGATCATCGGGCGTTCGACCGTTCGGTAGACCAGCCAGGATACCATCAAGGTCGCGCCGGTGCAGAGCAGCATCGTGGCGATGTCGCCGAACTCACCGGTCAAGGGCAGGACGCGATAGACGAGCGCATTGACCGGCCCGTGGAACAGATACATCGAATAGCTGATCAGCCCGATCCGCGCGAGCAGGGCCGAACGCGGCCGACCCAGCCCGACCGCGGCGAGGAAGACCGCGAAGGCGAGCATATAGGCGCTCAGGACAGGCGTGAGCCCCTCCATGATGAAATTGTCGCCGCGCGCCAGGGAAAATTGCGAGACCGAGAGCAGCGCAGCGAGCTGCACGAGACCGAGAACCAGCACTGAGAGGCGCGCTCCCGGCATTCTTTCGGCGAGCCATAGCCGCAGGAGCAGGCCCAGGAACAGGAACGACAGATGCATGCCGAGATACTGGATCGGCAGATTGACGAGACCGTGCATGCGCAGCTGGACGGGCAGGACCGTCGCGGCAACCAGGGCCAGGCTCAAGATGAGCAGAACAGCGATATCTCTCAACCTCCCGGCCCAGAACAACAGCGCGGCGAGTGCATAGAACAGCAGCTCGATGAACAAGGTCCAATAGATCGGGGAGAGCCAGGTCTGGCCGAAGAGCGACGGCGCCATGGTCATGTTGGCCAGCACGGTCGCCGCCCGTGGCGTCTCCCCGGAGAACCAGCCGATCGTCACGAGCACCAGCAGCGCCAACCACAGCGCGGGATAGAGCCGAAACAGCCGCGAGACGGCAAAATGGCGGAGCGGCCGCTCGCCGTCGATGCTGAACGGCACGACGAAACCGCTGATCAGGAAGAACAGCGCCACACCGAACCGGCCCAGGCTCAGATTCTGGACGACCCACCCGGCGAGCGTGCTCACCGGGCCCGAGGCGGACGGGACTTGCCTGATGAGATCGCCGAACATGTGCTCGACCATGACGCCAAGCGCCGCGATGGCCCGCAACGCGTCGAGATTGGCGTAGCGCTGTCGGGGCATGCCGGGGCTCATAGCGGGGGGAGGCCCAGCGCGCGGCGGGTCGCCGCGTCGAAGCCCGGACCGATCTCGTCTTCGGCGAGCGCAAACCCGCCCGTCGCCACATAGGTCCAGCACGCCCAGGCGAAGCCCTGCGCCTCGGCAAGCTCGCGCATGTCGCGCAGCCAGGTCTCGCGTGCGGCGGCTCCCTCGGGGGTAGCCTGATAGGGTGTCTTGTGGACGCCGAACTCGCCCATCAGGACGGCATGGGCGGGCAGGTTCTGCGCGATGCGCCAGGCGCTCACCACCTGAAAATTTCGTTCGAGCGCCGATCGATCGAAGCCGGCATAGCCTGGGAGCGTCCGCTTCGCCTCCCGCGCCAGTGCCAACTCGGCGCCCTCGAGACCAAGCGCGGTCATGCGTCGCCGGGTCGCCGCGATCATCGCGTCGGCCGATGGCGGCGCCGGATAGGCGATCTCGTCCAGCGCATAAGCTGGACTGCCGCGCACACCTTGATGGGTGAACTGCCAGGGCGAGTAGTCGTGGTAGGTGTAGATCAGGCGCGCATCGCCCGCGAACGGGCGCATATCGATCGCAGGCAGCGCCCACGGGGAATTCATCGAGCCGCCGCCGAGCACGAGCGGCAGCTGCGCCGAGCCGCTGCGAGCGGCCCTGTAAGAGGCCTCGAGCATCGGTTGCCAGGTCTCCTGCGGCACCTCCGGCTCGTTCATCAGCTCGAAGGCGAGCTTTGGGGCTCCCGCCCTGCCCTGCACGAGCTGCCACAGACGGGCGGCCAGACGCTGCTGCAGGGCGAGCACGGCCTGGAAATTCGGTGTATCGACGCCTGCGGTCAACGCGGCGGGCCGGTAAGCCGGGTTCATCGCGCTGGGATGCAGGTCGACGATCACGCCCAGATCGGCATCGAGCAAATCGCCGACAATGCCGATGAGACGCTCGTCGAGCTGGTCGCGAGCCGCGCCAACGAAGGCAAGGTACGGACCGGCATCGACCGCCAGGCGCACGAAATCGAAACCCGCGGCGCGGATCGCCAGCCGCTGCGCCTGATCGAAGCTAAAGCGCGGCGCCGAGAAAGGCGCAGCCCCATAGGAGCCGTCGGCTTCGACGTCGGCCCATCCCAAGGCATGCGAGACGCCGATGCCGCGGCGAAACAGCGGGATGTCGGTGCCCTGTCCGTTTGCGGCCTGCTTTCTCCCGAAGGAGGCGAGCGTCGCGATGCCGGCAAGGCCACCGAGAACGGCGCGGCGGGTCGTCACGAGGCGCTTCTTCCGGTCGCCACCTCGTTCTGGATAACCTGCCCGCAAGGCGCCATCGAGGACGGTCATGTCGGCTTGGCCCGCGAAGCGGGCGGACAGGCCCCGCAGGGATGCGTCGCGCAGAGCGGGATCGACCGTTCGCGACGGCACGAAGCTGACATCGCTCCAGCCCTCGGCCTTGAAGCTCCCGACATAATCGGAGGGACGTTGTCGGTTCGGCTGCCCGGGAAAGCGGAAGAGCCGGTAGATCGCCTCGGGATAGCGATAGATGTTGTTTGGATCCTGCTCGCGGATCCAGCGGGAATGCGTCTGCAGATCGATGATGTGAACCGTTTCGCAGCCGGGCCTCGCCACCTGCGTCAAGCCGGCAATGGCGGTCGCTGGACTATCATAGTGCTCGAATGCGGCGCAGCTGACGATCAGGTCGAAGCGGCGCCCCTCGGCCAGGCGCGGGATGTCGAAATCCCGCCCGACGGCATAGCCGAACTCGCGCGCGCCCGGCGTGCTAGCGATGGCCAAGGCGCGCTCCCGGTCGGCCTTGCCACCTTCGGGGAAGCGCTCGAGCAGCTTTTCATAGAAGGCGACATTCTCGCTCTCGGCGAGGGGGAATATATCGATGGCATGATAGGATCGCGCTCCGAGCGCGAGAAAGAGCACGCCGTTCCCGCGCGACCCGCCGGGGCTCAGCTCCAGCACATCCCGGTCGCGCAGGTCGAATTGCGGCGGCATGAAGCGGCGGAACGAGCCGAAAATGTCGATGAGATAGTCGATCTGCCCGGCGACATCCGATTTCGCCGTGCCGTTGGGCGTGGCGTAGCCGTGCAGCTTGTTCTTGCCCCAGGCCAGGCCGAGAAAGCCGAGGCCCAGGATCGCCATTTCGAGGTTTCGCAGGATAAGTTTCATCATCGGCCTCCAAGTTCAGCTTGCTTTGCGGAGCCGGCGCCATCGCGACGCACGCTGCCTGGTTTCCAGTCGAGAAGCGTATTCTCGTAGACGTCCATGGTGCGGTCGACGATCGTTCCCCATCCGAAGGAATCGATGGTCCTGGCGGCGCGCTCCGCGCCTTGCGCGGTGTCGCGCGCGGCGAGTTTCGCCCGCATCGCGTCCGCAAGCGCATCGACCGCGCCCAGCGGGAAATAGTTTTCTGTCCCGAGATCGAGCGCGAGATTCGCATCGATATCGCTCGCCAGGCAGGGCACCCCGTAGCTGAGCGCCTCGAGCAGCACCATCGGCATGCCTTCATGGCTTGAGGGGAGAACAAACAGAGCCGCGTGCCGATAAAGCTGGAACAGGGCTTGTCCACGCTGGAAGCCCGTCATCACCACATTGGGCGTCCCCGCGGCCGCAGCCTCGACCTCGCGCTGATAGCTCCCCGCATGGTCGGCCGCGCCGGCGATGACGAGCTTGAGGCTGGGGTCGTTCAGCCGCGCGAAGGCATTGATCAGGTCAAGATGGCGTTTCTCTTCGACGATCCTGCCGACGCTCAGGATATAGCGCTGCGGCGTGACCTGAATACGGTCGAGGTAAGAGGTGCCCGGTTTCGGCAGGGGATTTTCGACGCCGTTGGGGATGAAAATCGCGCCGACGCTGAATTTGCGGCGAACGCTGTCGACGATCGCTTTGGACACGCCGATATTGGCATGGGAAAACAGCATTCCCATCGCCTCGCCGGCCCGCAGAATGGATTTGGCGACGCGGCCCCATTTCTGGCGGTCGTAATCGAAGCCATGATGCGTCACGACGACGTGAAGGCCGAGCAGGCGCGCGAGCGGGGTCAGCAAGGCCGGCCCGATCGCATGGATATGCACGAGATCGGGGTGTCGCCGCGCCGCGACGATGAGGCCCAATGCGGTATGCGCCAGCGCCTCGAAGCGCTTCGAGCGGGGCGCCCAGACCGGCGTCACGGTGACGCCTTTCCAGATATAGGGCTGTTGCGACGCGAGATAGGGCGCGCGACCGAGCACTTCGACCTGCCAGCCGCGCTCCGCGAGCCGCGCCGATATCGCGGCGACGTGGGTTTCAACGCCTCCTTGAATTTCGGGGACGCCGCGCAGGCCGACGAAGATGACTTTTCTTTCGGGCGGGTCTGCGCCGATGGGCGGGATCAAGGTGTACATCAGCCGAGCCCCTCGTACAGGTCCATGGTGCGTTCGCGATATTGGTCGGGCGAGAACTCCCGGCGCACCCAGTCGCGGCCAGCGGTCCCCAGCCCGGCGCGCGCGCTGGGGGACAGGCTCGCAACGCTGACGAGCGCGTCGGCCAGCATCGAGGGGTTGCCCGGCTCCACCAGGAAGCCGGTCTGGTTATGGGCGACCAGTTCGGGAATGCCGCCGATCCGCGTGCCGATGACCGGGCGCCCAAGCGCGTAAGCCTCGAGGATGCTGACGGGCGCGTTCTCGTACCATTCGGAGGGGAGAACCAGCGCGCGCGCTTCGCCGATCAGCCGCTTCAGCTCCGGCTTGTCCAGATGTCCGGCGAAGGCGACATCGGCGCCAAGATCCTGCACGAGGCGGCGCAAGGCCGGCTCCTCGGGACCACCGCCGGCCAGGACCAGTCGCTGACGCGACAGCGCGGCGGCGTGCACGAGCGTCGCAAGCCCCTTCTCCGGGGCGAGCCGCCCCGCATAGACGAAGTAGTCGCCTTCGTCGGACGGGGGCGTGAACTGGCTCGCATCGATGCAATTCGGAATATAGGCGATCCGGCTTGCGTCCCATCCCCACGCGACCAGCTTGTCGCGGTAGAAGCGGCTCGGGGCAATGAGACGGTCGATCGTGTCGCTGTAGAGGCCGAGGCTGCGGTGAACCAGGGTCTCCATCAAGACGAGCCCGCTGACCACGGCGGAATCCTTGACGCAGCGGTGGAGCAGGACATTGTGAATTTTGCCGCCATGGCAGCGCTCGCAGACGCGCCCCCCGCTCAGCATCTTGTAGGCCGGGCAGGCGATCTTCAGATCGTGAGCCGTCATCACCAGCGGCACCCCCTCGGCCTTGAGGGCGCCAAAAATCGACGGCGATATGTGATGGTAGACGTTGTGGGCGTGCGCCACGGTTGGCGGTGCGCGCCTGATCAGGTCGCGGATCTTCCGGCGAGCCTCCAGCGAAAAGATGACCTTGGCGGCCTGCATCGCTTTCGTGACCGGTCCGCCGGACCCGCCATATTCGATCTCGGAGACGAAATAGTCGGACCAGGCGCTCGGCAGGTTGGCGGGATGCTGCATCGCGAAGGGCACCACGTCCCAGCCGGCCGCCGTGAACAGCTCGATATGGTCGAGGAAAACGCTCTCCGCGCCGCCGCGTCGATAGAAATAATTGTTGATGGCCAGGAGCCGCCGGGAGCGCGTCATCTCGCCTGCTCCCGGAAGCCCATATGGTCGAGCGCCGCGTCGACGGGCAGCACCCGGCAGCCGCGAGCGAGCGCATATCCGAGCAGAAACCGGAAGCCAGTGGCCGTGCAGCCATAAGGGGTCGGCGTCGGCGAGATGTCATGCGTGAAGAAGATCAGCCAGCCCGGATCGGCGGCCAGCGCGTCGATCCAGCGGGCCAGCCCCAGCACGGATTGCTGCGGCTGCCGGATTTCGACCGCCCGCAGGAAGGTCGGGTCCGTCGGGCCGCGATTGATCCCCTCGCCTCCGGCGCGGCAGGTGCGGAAGGCGCTGGCCAGCGCATCGCGTTTCCCGAAGGAGCCGCTGTTGTAGGGATAGGCGAAATTGCGCCGTCCCTGCCGCGGATCGGCCGCGTCGAGGTAGCGCGCATTGCGATCGAGGTCTTCCAGCAGGGAGGCGCGGTCGACATGTCGCAGATCCCGATGCGCATAGGTATGGCAGCCGATCTCGTGACCGCGCGCCGCGAGCTCCTTGCAGCCCGCCAGGTCGATCAGGGTGCGGTCGGCCTCGATCCGCCCCTCCAGGCCTCCGGAAATATAGAACGTGCCGCGCGCGCCCTCGGCTTCGAGGATCGTCGCGCCCACCCGCAGCGCGGAATCGGGCACGTCGTCGAAGGTGAAGGACACGATCGGCTCTTGTGTCGGAACCTGCATGACCTGCCATGGCGCGGCCCGGATCAGCCTGTTCTCCAGGCGGCCGGCGAACCGGTCGAGCAGTCCGGGCAGAAGGGGGCGCGTTCCAGCGGGGCGGAAACCGTGACAGCGCTACGCATGGACCGCCTCCATGCCGCGCGAATGATGGGCCGCCCCCCGGATTTCGTGCGCGCGAGCCTGGAGGTGGAGGCCGAAGATCGCAACGACCAGCATGAACCAGAGGCTGCCTGACTGGAAAAACAGGCTCTCGACGCAAGCCATCAAGATCCCATAGAGCCAGATCCGCACGAAGAGGCGCGTCAATGCGGGATCGTTTGCCGAGGCCTCCGCCAGGGCGACATCGCGCAGCGGCACCCAGACGACCCAGATCAGGGTCAGGACGAGACCGGGAATGCCCGTGGTGACCGCCGCGTCGAGATAGGCATTGTGACCATTGAAGGCAGCGTATGCCCAGCTTGCGGCCGAGCCGCCCTTATGGACCATGTCGTCGGTCTGCCAGAACATCTGGAAGCCGTAGCCGGTCAGCGGGTTGTCCATGACGGCCGTGGCGCCGATCTTCCAGATGTCGATACGGTTGGTGAAGGTCGGGTCGACGCCGAGATGCGCGACCAGGTCACGCATAGTGGGCGAGACCGCGCAGCCGATCGTGACGATGTTGAAGGCCGCGATCGCCAGAATCACCATAGGGGCCCGAACGGCGCGCCAGCGCTCGAAGATCCAGGCGAAGACGAGAATGCCGGGCAGTGCCGCGATGGCGGATTTTCCGCCTGTTTGAGCCAGGAAAACCACCGCCAGCAGCGTCATCGCAGTGCCGACGAGCCTGCGGCCGGTGCTGAACAGATAGAGTCCGACGAAGCTGATGAGCACCATGGCCGCGGCCGCGACATTCTTATGCGCGAAATGGCCCCGCCAGAGGCCGGCATTCATCGCCTCGCGGACCTCGCTGGCCTGATGGATCGCAAAATGGGGCAGCAGGGCGACGCCGAGATAGGCAAGCCCCAGCGTGCCGAGACAGCAGAACGTGAGCATGCTGGCGAACTGGCGCTCGGAGCGCGGCAGCAGCAGCAGGACGCTGCCATTCGCGATCGTGAGCGTTGCCAGGAAGACGCGCTTGAGCGCCAGGTCGGGATGCAGCGAGAGCGCCGAAACGATCGCGAACCAGACGAGCAGCGCGACCAGGATGGTGCGCGGGCGCCCGACCAGCTGGCGAGCGGGCGAATTCAGGACGGTCCACCACAGGGACGCCGTCAGCCCGAGATAGACGAGCTGATTGATCATGTTCGACTTGCCGGTGGCGGCGGCGCCTGCATCGGCGGCCGACAGGTCGATGAACGGTGTCAGCGTGACCAGGTAGAACAGCAGCGTCGCCGTGAAGAGCAGCGCCCCTGCGAAACCCTCGCTCGACCGCGCGTGCTTATGACTGGACTGGGTCATGTGATTGGTCTGGGTCATGTCGCTGCGCTCCCGCCGGACCGAAATTCGCGGAGATAGCCGAGGCCCAGGAGCAGGCCCGCAGCGAGCAGGAGGCCCAGCGCCATGCCCGCGGCGGCCGCGATGATGGGGCGGGGCGGCCAGCGCGGCCGCAACGGAGCGGTCGCAAGCGTGATCACGCGGACATCCGTCGCGTCGATCTGCTGTCGCTGGGCGGCCTCGCCTGCCCGCGTCAGAAAGGTCTGGTAGAGCGCGGTCTTGGCGCTTGCCTCGCGCTCGAGTTCCCGCAGTTTCACCTGGGCCTGGTCGTCGACGGAGACGCTTCCGCGCAAGGTGCGCGTCTCCCCGTTCAGCGCAGTGAGCGCCGCCCTGGCTTGATCGACCTCGCTGCGGGCGGCGCGCCGAAGCCGCTCGATCTCCGACCTGATCGCCTTGCTCATGGCATCGGCTTCGGCCAGCAGGTTTCCGAGCGAGGGATGGCGCGGCCCCAGGGTCTTGGACAGCGCCGCAATCTGCCGACGCAAGCTGGCCTCTTCAGCGAATAATCCGCTCAGCGCCTGCGACTGGACGGCGCCTGCCTGCGCGCCATGCTCCGAGAGCGCGCGTGAGACCTCGTTGTTGCGCGCCTCCGCCTCGGCCAGCCGCGCCTTGGCATCGACCAGCTTGGCGCTCATCCGCTCCAGGGCTTCCGCACCGAGCGGTTGCTTGGAGGCGCCCTGCTGCAGGCCATGGGCGAGGCGGAAGGCTTCGACCCGATCTTCCGCCTCCGCCGCCGCGGCCTTGATTTCGCCAACCCGAGCGGTCAGCCCTTGCGCCGCTCGCCCGACGCGCTCGGCATCGGCCCGCACGACCTCTTCGCGGAAGGCTTCGGCAATGGCGTTGGCGAGCCGCGCCGACATGGCCGCTTCACTCGCCCAGACCGACAGGGACACGACATAGGAACGCTCCTGCCGGACAATGGTCATGCGCCTGGCCAGGGTGCCGGCGAGGTCGGACGCCTCGGTGGATGGCGAAGCTGAATCGAACACTTCCCAGAAGCGGAGCAGTGATGGCTTGCTCGCGAATTCAGGATCGTTCCTCAGCCCGAGTTGATCGATGACCCGGCGCAAGACGTTTCCCGAGACAATCATCCTCATCTTGCTCTCGACATCCAGAATCTGGGCGTCGCTTTGAATATTCGTTGCGTAGAGATCGTTGGGAGCGATCAGCAGATTGGATGGCGCGATCGTCAGCTCCGTCGTCGCCGTAAAGCGGGGTGTCAGGAGCTGTGCGCCGCCGACGGCCGCGATGGCGCCGAGCAGCGCTGCAATCACCAGCCAAAGCCAGCCGCGCAGCAGCCAGCCCAGAATCTGGGCAGCGCTGATCACGCGGATGGGCGCCGGCACCAATTCGACAGTCCGTCGATAAGGAGCCCCACCCTCGCGCCGCATCTTGCCATCGTCAGCTGAGAAATACATATCGACCCGCGTCAGTGAGAGGGTACGCTTGGCTTGGAGACACTGGAGTTCTTGGAAATCTTGGAGTTCTTGGAGTTCTTGGAGTTTTTGGAGTTTTTGGAGCCCGGTTCGCGCCGCGCGGACCGGGTCGCGAGGCCTGGAAAGATAGGCCGGCCTCGCCAGGGCAATTTTCGATCCGATTGGATCGTTCAATTGCTCTAAGTCTTTGTTTTAACGTGCTTTCTTCGTGCGACCCGGTATCCGCTTCGCTCGGAAACGCTCTAGAGGCGATGGGAGCCGCCGACGACACGCGTCTTGCCCCGCGAACTCGCCTCGCCTCTCGCACCAAGGGGCAGAACAAGGCATGCGGCCGCGATCGCGGCCCTATGCCCCCCCGGATCCGCAGATTTTTTGTGATCTCACCCATGGGTTGATGTAACCTCCGGTAGGCAAAGTTATGCAACCTATGATATCTATGGTAACTAAAAATTAACCTTAACGAGCAGGCGCAATGCAGCGTATAAGATCGAATCACGAATTCTAAACTAAGTACTGCCATAATACATCGTTATAGAAACAGCCCGTTTCTCGAACGCGACCATTCGAACAAGTATCTGCGCGCAAGGCGTTCTACTCGACTCTTGATTGTAAAACTCAACCCATGCTTTCAGCGTCAACAGGGGTTCTTCTTGGCAAAAGGCCTGAAAGATGCCGGCCGGCGCATCCGGCTCGCCCGTCCAGTCCTCGTCAGCTATTTGCTGTCGAGCGGATCCTTGGCATCGGCCGCCCTGTCACAGCTTGTGACCTTCGCCATCCTGGCGCGCTCGCTGGGGCCGATCGAGTTCGGGCTCTTCGTGCAGATTTCGGCCGTAACCGCCGTTGCGGTTCAGATTTGCGGCCTCGGCGCCTCCGACTGCCTGCTTCGCAGGGTCTCGCGCGAGCCCGCAAGCTATAGGAGCCTGCTCGGTCACAACCTTGTTCTGATCGGCCTGAGCGGAGCCGTGCTCGTCATCGGCGGCGTTGCGGCGATGTCGTCTTGGGCCCGCATCAGTTCCTGGGCCCATATGAGTTCGGGCCCCTCTCTGGACACGCCGACCCTGGCGCTGCTGTTCCTGGGCAATGTCGTTGTCGTAAGGGTGATCCTTCTCGTCGAGACCGTATTCCTCGGCCTCGGCAAGGTTGATGCGGCCAATCGCGCGGTCGTCGGCTTCGCTGTTGCGCGCATGGCCACCGCGGCTCTGGCCTGCATGCTGTTCCAGGTCTCGAGCCTGTCGGAATGGGCGCTCTGGCAGTGCGGCGGGAATCTTCTCTTCGCCCTGGTCGGAGCCGCATGGCTGCGCCCCCTTGGCCGGCCTCGATTCACGATCCTGCGCGAGGAGCTGCGAGCCGGCATCCTGTTCAGCTCGCAATTCGTGATGCGCGCCGTGCGCTCGAATGTCGACCTGCTCGTGATCGGCCTCTTCACCCCGATCGAGACGGTGGGAAGCTACGGCGTGGCCAGGCGGATCATAGACAGCAGCTATCTCTCGATCGATGCCCTGAACCGGCTGCTCTACCCGCGCCTTGCCAGGGAGAGCCGCGATGGCCTGCATCTCGCCTGGCCCATGGCAAAACGGGCTCTGATCGCGGCGCTTGCGCTCAGCGTGACGACATTCCTCATCCTGTTCATGCTGGCGCCCAAGCTTCCGGCGCTGTTTGGCCGCGACTATCACGATCTTTCGTTCTTCGTGCGCTGCCTTTCCGGCACCATCGTCCTCATCGGCGCCTGGGCGGCCGCGATCGACCTGCTCGGCGCGTCGGGGCGGCAGGGCGCGCGGGCCTGGATCCTGAACGGAGCCAACCTGCTGGGCAGCGCCCTCCTCGCGGTGGCGACCTGGCTCGCCGCACCGATCGGCACCTTCATTGCGCTTTACGTGATCGACGGCGCCATCGTTGTGGCCGCCTGGCTCGTGCTGCTCCGGCTCGTGCGGCGCAGCCGCTTGCAAGCGCAGGAGCTCGGCCGGGCAAGTCCCTAGAGCTAGGTGCTCATTCTCGCAAACGCCGCGTCATCCTGGACAAGCGGCGAAGCCGCGCAGCTCCGGGATCCATCGGAGGGCTCCGCAGCCCTCCGATGGATCCCGGGCCTCCGCTTCGCTACGCCCAGGATGACGGCGCGGTTCCGAGCATAAACAGCGTGCTGGCGCATGCTGCTGCAGAAGCCTGCTAAATATCCTTGACGATCCGGCTCTCGATCCAGGCTTCCGGGGCTTTGCGCGCCTGGAAGAAACCGAGCGGCAATGCGGCGGCGTGGAACAGCCAGGCGACGACAGCATAGAGGCCCAATGACAGGCTCCGCTGCCGGAGGCTCATCACGCCGACGATACCGGCTGTCAGGACAGCGTCGATCGCAAGTCCTAAGGTCAGGCTCGGCAGCACGAGCGGCAGCGCGATCATGGCGGCCAGCCAGAGATAGACGATGACCCAGAGCTTCAGCTCGGGCAGGTCCTGGACCAGTTGCCGCCAGTGCGGCTTGCCGAGCGCCCCGCGCAGCAACTCTCCGATCCCGCGCAGATAGCCTGACTTCCAGCGCCGCACGAGCAGCGTGTAGGCGTTGAGCGCATGTCCGAAATGACGGACGAAACGGCGGTCGAGACGATGCAGGGTCCAGCCCCGCGCCCGCAATCTCATGCCCAGGTCGAATTCCTCATAGCCGTGCAGATTGCGATCCGAGAGATAGCCGGCCTGCTCGACCGCCTCCCTGCGATAAAGGCCGCCGCCATTCATGCGGTCGATCGGCCCAATCCGATTCTCCGGCGACGCCCTGCGCTCGCGCCGCACATATTCGAGGCTGGTCTGGTTCATCTCCTCGACATGGCCCGTCACGCCGGCGGCACGGGGATTGGCCGAGAGGTAGGCAAGAGCCTCGGGCAGGAAGCCGGGATCGAGCAGCATGTCGCCGTCCATCAGGCAGATGAACGGCTCGCGGCTGTGCTGGAAGCCGAGTTGGGGACCGATTCCGCAGCTCGGGGAGATGGTCGGTTCGAGCTGGACGACACGGACGGGATAGTTTTCGGCAATAGCGAGCGTGCGATCGCGCGAGCCGCCATCGGCCACGGTGATCTCGCCGCCGATCCCTTCGAGCGCCGCCAATACGCTCTCAACGGCGGCGCCAATTCTCGCCTCCTCGTTCAGTGTCTTAAGAATAACCGATACCGTCATCGCGTCCGCCCTAGATCACGTCGCATTCGGACGGAATCGTCCGAATGCGAAAAACGTGATCGATTCCTAAAGTCTAGAGCATTGCTCACGCGAAAAACCGGCATCCACTTTTTCGCGCAATGCTCTAATCGAAATCGGTGAGAAGCCGGCTCCAGTCCTCGCCGGCGAGGCCGCCGATATAGATCTCGCCGCGCGCGACGGCCTCGTTGATCTCGGGAATCTTCGTCAGCGCAAAGGTGAAGGCCCGATGCCGGAAGATGAGCCAGCGCTGCAGGGAGAGCCCGATCATCAAGGCGGACTGCGCCCGGCCGCGCGCTTCGACATGGCCGGTGTCGTCGAGATGGCGAAACATCGCGTCCAGGACGGTGGGCTCCTGACCGGGCAGCGACAGGACATTGAGGACATGCGCGGTTCGACCCGGCGCCGCGTAATAAACGAAGCAGCCGATGATCGCGTCGGTGCGGTCGAGGACGGCGCGGATCGTGAACGCTCCGAGCCGGGTGTTCTGCGCAGCCAGTGAAACCACCCAGGAGAGCTCCTCCTCTGTCCAGAGGGGCCGCACCGCGTAGTGGGCGACGAGCAGCGGCGCCTGCAAGAGGAAGCTTGGAACAGGCATCTCAACGACGCGCGCAGCGCCGGCTTGCTCAGCCTCCCGTCTCGGCAGCAGGCGACGCAGCAGGCTGTCGAAAGGGCGCGCGAAAGCGGATAGGCCAAGAACAAGCTTGCTGCCAAAAACCTTACTGCCAAGCACTTTGCCGCGCAGAACGCGCTCGCCGAAGCGCAGCGCCAGGGACCTGAAAGGACGGAAGCTGCGCGCCCATTCAAGGTTCTGCAAGGGAATCGGCTTGCCCCGGATGGCGAGGAGATGGCTGCTGCTCGTCGGCGAGGCGCTGTCGCAAAAGGCGAAATCGTTGTGCCTGGGCCGCAAGGCGAGGATGAGTTGCGCGGCTCCGGCGGCGTCTTTGCTGCCGTCAGTCATGAAGACGCCGAGAAGCCTCCCGGGCACGATGTTCCCGCAGGCGACGAAACGCATCGGCACGGCCAGGAGCGCGCTCCGGATTTGACCGTCCTGCTGCTCGTAGACCTGTGTGCCCGTCGCCTCACTGTAGGAAGGAGACGTCAGCAACATCGTTCGAAGATAGTCCAGAAGGTCCTCGTCCGGCGGCTTATCGGCTCCTCTGAAGATCTTCAGAAACAACTGAGCGACCGCAGCTATGTCTGCAGTCCTCATCGGCCTGACTGCGCCCTTGTGCAAAGGGCGCGCTGCGGCGAACGCTTGCGGCTCGAGCTGGTTCATAACAGCCTCTAGGACCCGATCGTCAGAATCGGGCCGCGAAACAGGGGCGATGCGAGAGCGCGGCGACCGGACATCGTAGCCTACCTCATCGTGGAGCCGGTGCTTCTGCACTCGGACGAACCGGAGAAGCCATCTCCGATTGAGAGAGCCATCCCGCACGTTTCAACTTATGCGCTCAAAATCGTAAGCGACGCGTAAAGCGAGAATGAGGGTGCTTGGGCTTTGAACCACGCCGTCATCCCGGGCTTGACCCCAAGAATCCCGACGAGGAGATGCTCGGGTCAAGCCCGAGCATGACGGCGCGGGCGCGCGCTTTCCCTTCTCCCCTGGCGGGAGAAGGTGGCTCGGCGCAGCCGAGACGGATGAGGGGGCGCTGTGAGCTTTCCACCTGGCCGAACACGACGCTAACCGGATAGGGCACGGCGCCCCCTCATCCGGCGCTGCGCGCCACCTTCTCCCGCCAGGGGAGAAGGGAAGCGCGCGTCATTCTCGGGCGGAGCTCTCGGGTCCGGCCTTTGGCCGGCCAAAAGACAGGCTCCGCGAAGACCCGAAAATCTCAGGCGCGAGAAAGCTCTGGCAAAGGGAGGCTCGCTCGGCACGTCATGCTTCATGGGTTCCGGGCCCATAGTCTCTCGCGTCATTGGCTGCGCCACGTCCCGGAATGACGGCAGCGAACAACGCCGTCGCTCAGCGCTGAACGCCGTCAGTAACGCTGGAACATCCCCTCGATCTCGTTGACGTCATTCGATCGCGTCAGCGCGAGCGCCAGCAGGATTCGCGCCTTCTGCGGGGTCAGGTCATCGGCACTGAGGAAGCCGCTTTTTGCAAGCGTGCTGGTCCCGGGGACACGCCCGCTGCCTGATCGCGTCGATTGGACGATGATGATGCCGTTCGCGGCAGCCTCGCCTAGCGCGGCCTTCTCCGCCTGAGTGGTTGCTCCGGGCGCGAAACCCGCCGAGACGATGCCTCTGGCTCCGGCCGCGATCGCGGCACGGGCCAGTACATCGTCCCCGCCGACATAGGCATAGAGGATGTCGACGCGCGGCAAGGCCTCGATATGCTCGACGTCAAATTCCGCATCGGGCGCGTGTGCGCGCAAGGGGCGGCGGTAAAATACGATCCGGTCCGAATCCACCTGCCCCAGAAGTCCATGGACGGGGGACTGGAAGGCTTGCACGCGGGAGGTCGCGCATTTCGTCACGTCCCTGGCCGAATGGATCTCCTCGTTCAGGACGACGAGGACGCCGAGACCGATAGCGTCCGGGCAGGCCGCGACGCGGATGCCATTTCGCAGGTTCAGCGCGCCATCGCTCGACAGGCCGTTCGACGGGCGCATGGACCCGACGAGGACGACCGGGATCCTCACTTTGACAGTGAGATTGAGGACATACGCCGTCTCTTCCAGGGTCGAGGTGCCATGCGTGATCACGATCCCCGACAGCTCCGGATCGTCCGCGACAAGCCTGGCGCAGAGCTGGGCAAGCTCGCGCCATTCCGCGAAGCCGATGCGCGTGCTCGGCACGGCGCTGAACGGAACCGCATAACAGACGGGGTCATCGTCCCGGCGGGGCAAGGCTTCCAGCAATTGCCCGGCATCGAGGATGACGCCGTTGGCATCGTAATCATGGAGGTCGAAGACATCCCGTCCGACCGCACCGATCGTGCCCCCCGTGCCGATAACCGCGACCCGCCCGCTGCCCATGCGCTTATCCCACTCCGCTCAATTGCCGAATCTTCGATCGCTGAATCTAGAGCAATTTCCGATCCAGTTGGATCGTTCAATTGCTCTAGCTCTTTGTTCTAACGCGCTTTCCTGGCGCGAACCGATATCCACTTCGCTCGAAAACGCTCTAGCGAAGCTTGGCGATCCCGATGCCGTCGAGTTTGGCGCGGTCCTTGATGGATTCCTCGCTGCGGGTCATCGCCTTCGAAATCGCCTTCAGCGCCATGCCCTTCCCTGCGAGCAATTTCAGCTTCTGGAGTTCCTCTTGGGTCCAGGGTTGGCGATGCCGTTCAAATCGCTCGGCCATGATCTGCTCCTGCTCCGCCGGGACATCGCCGGCATTCGCGCTGTCTATAGCAGTGCTGGCGCCGCATGAGGCCGCAGATTTCGGTGGCTGCCGGCCCATCCGGGCGCTCAGTGACATGAACTGCCACCGGCTCAACTCCGGCAAGCTGAGATTCGTTCACCGCGATAGCAGAACCAGATCCGAACGCAGATGGGCCGGATCTGACAATTCGGCTTCGATCGCCGCGTGGTGCTCCTTCCAGATCGGCACGGCCTCGGTCAGCACGGCTCTGCCGGCCGGCGTCAGAGACAGCAGGCGGATCCGCCGGTCCGCTCCATCATGGCTGGTCGCGACGAGCTCGCGGCGCTCCAGCGGCTTGAGGTTTGCGGTCAGCGTCGTCCGGTCCATCGCCAGCAAGCTGGCGACAGTGCCGAGGCTCGGCGGCTTGGGACGGTTCAGCGACATCAGGAGCGAGAATTGGCCGCTGCTGATGCTGACAGGCTTCAGCGCCAGATCGAAGCGCCGCGCCAGCGCACGGGCCGCCCGTTGTGCGTGAAGGCACAGGCAGGCATCGCGCACCAGGAGCGTCGTTGCGAAGGAGGGTTCGGTTTCGGGCTGCATCAGGCGGGTTGACATCGGGATACCATATAGGTTGATATCAACTAAATAAAGTGAGCATCGATCGATGCCCGTGCCGATCCGCAGCAACGCTCGGATTGAACCGGGCTCGATCGGACCAGGCCTCGGATCGAACAGGGGCTGGATCAAACAGGGAGAAGACCATGAAGATCGTGACCAGCTTGAGCTTTCAGGGACAATGCCGCGAGGCCTTCGAATTCTACGCGACGGTTCTCGGCGGCAAGATCACCGCCGCATTTCCTTATGGCGACGCACCTCCCGGCATGCCGATCACCGACGAGAGGTATAAGAGCTGGCTGATGCATTGCTGGCTGGAGGTCGGCGATCAGGCGCTGATGGGGGCCGATATGGATGCCGCCTGGGCGCCCAACATCGAAAAGCCGAAGAACGGCTTCGACGTCACCCTGCACAGCACGGACAGGGCCCAAGGCCAGCGCTGGTTCGAGCAGCTCTCGGCGGGCGGCAAGGCGGTCATGCCTTTCGGCGAGACCTTCTGGTCACCGGGCTTCGGCTCGCTGATCGACAAGTTCGGCATCCCATGGATGGTCAACACCATTCCGTCCGCCGATTGGAAGCCGCAGGGCTGACGCATGCGGCAGGCGCGGCTCGGCCAGGGCCGACGCTTGCCGCCAGGGGCGATCCGTTATCGCTCTAGCCAGGAGATCAGCATGGACCGTCCTTATCGATGGGTGATCGTTGCCGCCGGCGGCTTGCTCGGCTGCGTCGCGGTCGGGGCCATGTTCTCGCTGCCCGTCTTCCTGCGGCCGATGGCGCAGGACACGGGCTGGTCGGTGACCGGCATTTCCACCGCCATGACGATCGGCTTTCTCGCCATGGCAGCCGCCAGCATGGTCTGGGGCGGCCTCTCCGACAGGTTCGGGCCGCGCCCCGTGGTGCTGACCGGATCGATCGTGCTCGCAGCGAGCCTTGCCCTCGCCAGCCGGGCGGAGTCGCTCATCGAATTCCAGCTGCTGTTTGGCCTGCTGGTCGGGGCGGCGACGGCGGCGGTCTTCGCACCGATGATGGCCTGCGTCACCGGCTGGTTCGATACGCAGCGCGGCCTGGCGGTCTCGCTGGTTTCCGCGGGCATGGGCATGGCCCCGATGACCATGGCCCCGCTCGCAGCCTGGCTGGTCACGATCCACAACTGGCGCGGCGCCATGCTGATCATCGCCGGCATCGCGGCTGCGCTGATGATCCCGGCTGCGCTGCTGGTGCGCCGGCCGCCAGTGCAGGACGATGAGCCAGCCCAGGCCTCCAACGACGCGGCGGAGCCTGGCATGACAGTCGGCCAGGCGGTGCGCACGCCGCAATTCATCACCCTGATGCTGGCGAATTTCTTCTGTTGCGCCACGCATTCCGGGCCGATCTTCCATACGGTGGCCTATGCCGTGACCTGCGGCATCCCGATGGTCGCGGCCGTCTCGATCTATAGCGTCGAAGGCCTGGCCGGCATGTTCGGTCGCATCGGCTTCGGCCTTGCAGGCGATCGGCTCGGCGCGCAGCGCGTCCTTGTCGCCGGGCTGCTGGCCCAGGCCTTCGGCGTGCTCGCCTATGCCTTCGCAGGCCAGCTCGGCAGCTTCTATGCGGTGGCCGTCCTGGTCGGCTTCATCTACGCCGGCACGATGCCGCTCTACGCCGTGATCATCCGCGAGAATTTCCCGCAGAGGATGATGGGCACGATCATCGGGGGAACCGCGATGGCCGGCAGCCTCGGCATGTCGACGGGGCCTGTGCTCGGCGGCTTGATCTACGACAATTTCGGGAGCTATGCGCCGCTCTACGTCGCGTCCTGGGGCCTGGGTCTGGCGGCAACGCTGGTGCTGGCGACCTTCAGGCCGTTCCCGGCAAAATCGCCGCTGCAACTCGCCACGGCGTAACGGAGTTGCCCGGACAAGACGGGCGCCTGGGTGGAGAGATGCGCCTGGCGACCTGACTCAAGAAGACGGCTGATGGGGATACAGGGCCGGAATTTACCTTCAAAACGAAAGGACGCGTCATGGCAAAGAACACGATTTGTCTCTGGTTCGACAAGGACGCCGAGGCTGCTGCCCGCTTCTACGCGCAGACCTTTCCCGATAGTGCTGTAAGCGCCGTCCACCGTGCCCCCAGCGACTACCCTTCCGGCAAGGCGGGCGACGTGCTGACGGTCGAATTCACGGTTGCCGGCGTCGCGTGTCTGGGCCTCAATGGCGGTCCCGCGTTCAAGCATGACGAAGCCTTCTCGTTCCAGATCGCCACCGACGATCAGGAGGAGACCGACCGCTACTGGAATGCCATCGTCGGCAATGGCGGTCAGGAGAGCGCCTGCGGCTGGTGCAAGGACAAATGGGGGCTTTCCTGGCAAATCACGCCGCGCGTCCTGACTGACGCCATGGCGGCTGGCGGCGATGAGGCCAAGCGCGCTTTTGAGGCCATGATGACCATGGGGAAAATCGATGTCGCCGCGATCGAGGCGGCGCGGCGCGGTTGAGGCTCCGTCGCGTCTGGCGGCCCAATTGCTGCCATGTGGCCGGCGGTCACAACCGCCGGCCTTTCCCTGTCAGAGCTTCGATCGTAGCCGATCGGCGACGCGGCTTGCGATCTCAGCCGGCGCCTCGTCGGGGATCGGGAACACCGAGCTGACATTGATCTCGCCAAGCACGTAAGCATCGGTGCCGTCCTCCCCGGGCGGCCCGAGCATGAAGTCTGCGTCCCAGATCATCGGCAGGTCGCACTGCTGGATGCCCAGCACAGTGGCGAGCTGTGGCGTCCACTCGTCTTCCATCAACCGGCGCAGACGCTGAAAGCGCGGCTCGGCCTTGGATGTGTAGAGCCGCGGCCCGGCCTGCGCACGCGCCGCCGGCGCCTCCACCAAAGCCTTGACCTTCTGATGCCCGAAGCCCGCGCAGCGATCGCCCGCCATATAACAACGCACCACGCCTTCGCTCAGCCGCGCCTGGAAAACCTGATCGATCACACAGCCGTCTTCGAAATACGCGACGCAGCGTTCCAGAAACGCATCCAGCGCCAGCTCCTCCGGCACATCCTTGGTGGCGTCCAGCACGCGCACCATCGGCCGATTGGCGGGACTTGCCGGCATCTCAACACTCGCCAGCATCTCGACCTTCCAGACGCCCTGGCCGCCATTGCCGCGATTGCGCTTGATCACGCGCGGTCCAGCGGCAAGCCGCGCCGGAAATTCGGCGCGCATCGCCTCGGCTGTTCGATAAAGCGCCGTGTCGCCGCCCCAGCTCATCATCCGGGTTCGATGGAGAACCTCCTTGACGCCCATCTTGAGGATGACATCGGGATGAGCGCTCACCCAGACGCCACGCGCCGCGACCTCGCGCAGCAGTGCGTCGAGGTTCGAGCGGTTTCGCCCTTCATGGATCGGATTGACCCAGACGAGCACGCCATCGAACCTGGCGAGCTCTGCGCGAACGGCGTCCACAACCTCGTCCTCGTAGACGACGGGTTTTGCCTTGACGCCGACATCCGCGAGCGCCGCGAATACGGCCTTGAACCGGCTGGTCGCCAGCGTGGCGCTGCGGCGTTCCGCTTCATCACCGCGCCACAGAAGGGCGACGCGGCCAAGGTGGGTTCTGGATTCGGACATGAAAAAACGGCTCCCATTCAATCGTGCTCCGGCGGCGCGCGAACACGCCAACCGCGAGCAGGACTTGGACGGGGAACCGTCTTGAGGCGCCGGGAGCCTGCGACGCCCCGACACTCGATCAATAGATCCGGCACGCCGCGCGATCAAGCTTCAGCGCCAGATGGGAACGGGCGACTTGTCGATCTGACCTAGTCCCGGATTATCGGCGTCGCCGTATCGCGGCGACCAATGAAATGCCGACGCGTCGGATCGCACGATCATTCAGACAACAAGCTCAAATCTGCCTTCAAACGCATGGGCTCTGCCAAGCGGGCTTCGATCGCGGAATGCAGTCGAAGCCATATCGGCAAGGCTTCGGCAAGCAGCGCGCGGCCTTCTGGCGTCAACGCTAAAATGCGGACTCGCCCGTCCCTCTCGTCGATGGTCGTCCTGACCAGCTTGCGGCGCTCCAGCGGCTTGATGTTTGCCGTCAGTGTCGTTCTGTCCATCGCCAACAGAGCGGCGATGGTGCCGAGGCTCGGTGATTTTGCCTGATCGATCGACATCAACAGCGAGACCTGCCCGCTGCTGATCCCGACGGGCTGCAAGGCGCTGTCGAAGCGCCGCGTCAGGACGCGAGCCGCACGCTGCGCCTGCACCAACACGCCCGAGCTCCACTCAGCTCCAATCGACGTCGTGGCAGACCAGGCCTTCATCGGGCAGGTTCCGCAGCGCCTTCAGCCCCTGCCTCCAATGCCGCGTGCGATTCCGGCCTGACCGACGAACCCCGGCTTTCGTGATCGGTCGTCGGCTTGATGCGGAACCAGGCGGTATAGAGCGCGGGAAGGAACAGCAGGATCAGAACGGTGCCGACGGCGGTGCCGCCGATCAGCGTGTAGGCCATCGATCCCCAGAAGACGGAGTGCGTGAGCGGTATGAAGGCGAGCACGGCCGCAAGCGCCGTCAGGATCACCGGCCGTGTCCGCTGCACCGTCGCTTCGATGACGGCGTGATAGTCGTCGAGGCCGGCGGCGCGGTTTTCCTCGATCTGCTCGGTCAGGATCAAGGTGTTGCGCATCAGGATGCCGGCGAGCCCGATGAGACCGAGGATGGCGTTGAATCCGAAGGGCTGGTTGAAGAGGAGCAATGTCGGGACGACGCCGATCACGCCCAACGGCGCCGTGAGCAGCACCATCGCCATCATCGAGAACGAGCGCACCTGGAGCATGATGACGATCAGCGTGGCGGCGATCATCACCGGGAAGACCTTCCCCAAGGCGGTATTGGCTTTGGTCGCCTCCTCCATCGATCCTCCGGTCTCGATGCGATAGCCCGCCGGGAGTGAAGCGATCAGCGGCTGGAGGGCCGTGATGATCTGCTTGGAGACCTCCGGAGGCTGGGTGGCCTCATTGATATCTGCGCGAATCGTGATGACGGGCGTGCGGTCGCGCCGTTTCAGGATCGGCTCCTCCAGACGCATTTCGGAGTGGCCGATCTGGTCGAGCGGGATCTGGCGACCGTCGCGGCTCATCAGCGAGAAGTCCGCGAGACGCGCCGGGTCGAGCCGCTCACTGCCGGCGCTGCGCGCCACCACCGGCACGTTGCGGATATCCTCGCGAACCTGCGTGACGGTGACGCCGGTCAGCAGGAATTGCAGCTGCTGGCCAACCGCCGCGGGCGACAGGCCGATGAGGTTAAGCCGGTCCTGGTCGGGCACGAAGCGCAGCACGGGCGTGCGATTGCCCCAGTCGCGGTTGGCCTGACGGACGTCGGCCACGCCCCGCATCACCTCCAGCGCCTGTGCGGAAATCGCATAGAGCTGCGCCGGATCGGGGCCCATCACGCGGAACTCGACCGGGAACGGCGTATAGGGGCCGAAGACGAGCTGGGTGACGCGCACGAAGGCTTCAGGGACAAGGCCATGGGATACGGCCTCGCGCAGCCTGCGCTTCAGGACTTCACGCGCCCCGGCATCAGCTGTCAGGACAACGATCTTGGCGAAGGCGGGATCAGGCAGTTCGGGCGCCATCGCGAAGAAGAAGCGCGGCGCGCCCTGGCCGACATAGCTGGTGACGATGGTCGCCTCGGGCTGGCCGCCCAGCCAGCTTTCCAGCTTCTGGACCGCTGCCGTCGTCGTCTCAACGCTGGTCCCTTCCGGCAAGCGCACCTCGACCAGCACTTCCGGGCGGTCCGATGTCGGGAAGAACTGCTGTTTGACGCCGGCCATGCCGATGCCCGACAGCGCGAACGCCACGACGACGATCGCGCATGTCATGAATTTGTGGCGCACGGCAAAGGTGATGAGCCCCCTCAGCCGCCGATAATTCGGTGTGTCGTAGATCGCGTGCACGCCGCCGGGAATCGGCTTGATGTCGGGCAGCATTTTCACGCCGAGATAGGGCGTGAAGACCACCGCCACGATCCAGGAGACGATCAGGGCGAAGCCCACGACCCAGAAGATGTTGCCGGCATATTCGCCGGCAGTCGAACGCGCGAAACCGACGGGCAGGAAGCCGGCGATCGTCACCAGCGTGCCCGACAGCATGGGGGCCGCCGTATGGCTCCAGGCATAGGCAGCCGCCTTGATGCGGTCCATGCCCTCTTCCATCTTCACCACCATGACCTCAATGGCGATGATGGCGTCATCGACCAGGAGGCCGAGCGCCAGGATGAGGGCGCCGAGCGTGATGCGGTCGAAGAACCGGCCGGTCTCCAGCATGATCAGGAACACCACGGCAAGCGTCAGCGGCACGGCCGCGGCCACGACGATGCCGACGCGCCAGCCGAGGCTGAGCAGGCTCACCAGCAGCACGACGCCCAGCGCCATCGCGAACTTCATCATGAACTCGTCGACCGCCGAGGTGATGTTGACGGCCTGGTCGGTCACCTTGTCGAGCGTCATGCCGAGCGGCAGCGTCTGCGCGATTGCCGCCGTCTTTTCTTCCAGCGCCTTGCCAAGGGCCAGCCCGTCCCAGCCCGCCTGCATGACGGCGGCAACCAGGATCGTGGCCTCGCCCTGACGGCGGATCAGATAGGTCGGGGGATCCTGGTAGCCGCGGCGTATATCGGCGATATCGGAGAGCTTCAGCGTCCGTCCCGCGGCGACGATGGGCGTGTCGGCGATCGCCTTCAGGCCTTGATAGGCACCGTCGACACGAATGAACATCTGCGGACCGCTCGTATCGATCGAGCCTGCGGGCGTGACGGTGTTCTGCCGCTGCAGGGCCGTGATGATGTCCTGCGCCGATACGCCCAGCGTCGCGAGCTTCGAATAGGAGAACTCGACGAAGATCTGCTCGGGCCGCTCGCCGAGGATGTTGATCTTCTTGACGCCCGGAACATGCAGCAGATCCTGACGGATGGTCTCCGCCTGCCGCGCCAATTCGCGCATCGGCATCCCCCTCGCCTTCAAGGCATAGAGGGCGAAACTCACATCCGAGTATTCGTCATTGACGAAGGGGCCGAGAACGCCAGGCGGCAGGTTGCGGGCCTCGTCGCCAAGCTTCTTGCGGGCCTGATAGAACTCGCCCTCGACCGCGGCAGGCGGCGTGCTGTCCTTCAGCGTGACGGTCATATAGGCGTAACCCGGCCGGGTCGTCGTCTCGACGCGGTCGTACCAGGTCAGCTCCTGGATCCGTTTCTCCAGCGGCTCGGCGACCAGGTCCTGCATCTCGCGCGCGGTCGCACCCGGCCATACGGTCGTGACGGTCAGCGTCTTGATGGTGAAGCTCGGATCCTCCGCCCGGCCGAGCATGAAGAAGGCGTAGATGCCGGCGGCAACCAGCAGGATGATCGAAAACAGGGTGACAGCCCGTTCGCGAACCGCGATCGCTGAAAGATTGAGGCTCATTTGGTGCCCCCGTTTTGGGACACGGTCCTGACGCGCGCACCGTCCTGCAGCAGGTGAGCCCCGAGAGACACCACCGGCTCGGTCGCGCTCAGCCCGGATATGATCGCAGTCTCGCTGGTCACCCGGACCAAGGTGATCGGGCGGAATTTCACGGTCGAGGAGGCAGCGTCCAGCAGCCAGACACCCGTCTTCTGGCCATCGTCCAGCACCGCACCGAGCGGCACTTCCATCTCGGGCTGGCTTGCCTGATGGGCCAACCGGATCGTCACGGTTGCGCCGAGCGGCGCTGAGGCGGCCTCGCCGTCGAGCACATAGCGCGCTTCATAGGTGCGGGTCTGAGGATCCGCCGAATCCGAGAGCTGCCGGAGGGTGGCCGAGTAGCGGCGCGCCTCCGCGCCATAGAGATTGGCCACGGCCGGAGAACCAATGGCCGGCCTGATCGTCTCGGGGAGCGCAACGACCGCCTCGCGCGGGCCGGCCTGGGCCAGCCGGATGACGGTCTGCCCGGCGGTTACGACCTGGCCCGGCTCGCCAAGGGTCTCGACGACGATTCCGTCGGCGTCGGCAACCAGGACCGAATAGCTCGATCCGTTCTCAGCCACTTTCTCGTCGGCCTCGGCGGCCGCAAGCTGGGCGGCGGCGGTGTCGAGGGCAGCCTTTGCCTGTTCATAGCGCTGTGGGCTGGCCGCGAAACCGTCCTTGACCAGAACGGCATAACGCTTCTCGTCGGCACGGGCCTGAACCAGGACAGCGCGAGCCGCAGCAACCGCGTTGCGTTTGGCCGCGAGGGCGAGCTGCAAATCCGTCTCGTCGATCCGCAGCAACGGCTGACCGGCCGCGACGGCATGGCCGACATTCACCAGGCGTTCGACGATCTTGCCGGGAACGCGGAAGCCCAGATTGCTCTGCACCCGGGCCGCGACAGCACCCGTGAAACGGCGTTCGGCGTCCACGACCGGCGTTGGCGTCACCAGCCTGACGATCGGAGCATTCTGCCTGGGATCGCTGATCGCCGACGCGTTCTGCGGCCTCGCCGATAAGGTGACGAATGCCGCCACTGCCGCCACGGCGAGCACGACGCCCCCGGCGGCGATCACCGACTTCTTTTTCTTGCTCATCGTCCCGAACCAATTAGATTGCATTCGACCGCTATACTGAATATAGATGTCGAACGCAATCTAATTATGGAGGGTCCCGATGCGTGTCACGCGCCAGCAGGCCGAGGAAAACCGGGCAACGGTCATCGACGTGGCCAGCCGTCTCTTCCGGGAACACGGGTTCGACGGCATTGGGCTGAAAGATCTGATGGCTGGCGCGGGGCTGACGCAGGGCGCCTTCTACAAGCAGTTCGAATCCAAGGACGACCTGGCGGCGCAAGCATCCAGGCGCGCGCTGGAGAGCGCCACGGGCCGTTGGTCGGCAGCCGCCCAGTCCCATCCTGAGGCGCCGCTGGCGGCAGTGGTCGATTTCTATCTCAGCATGGGTCACTGCGCCGAGAAAACCGATGGTTGTCCCATCGTCGCGCTGGGTTCGGATGCCGCCAGGCAAGGCCCGAACGTGAAGGCGGCGTTCGAAGCGGGGATCGCAGACCATCTTGAGATGCTGAGCGGCTGGGTCGGCAAGGCCGATGGTGATGTGCCCGATGGCAAGGCCATGGCCATTCTCTCGACGATGGTCGGCGCCGTTCTGCTCGCGCGCTCTGTCAACGACGAGCGCCTGTCGAAGCAGTTTCTGCAGGCGGCGGCCGCTAGCGTCGCGGCGCAGTCTGCTGACGATGCACAGCCGAGCCGGCGCCAATGACGATCTCCGCGACCGAGGCCCCCAGCGCAGGTTTTACGGACACTGAGCTCGTGCGGGATGCACCAACGAGCGCGCTCTCCGGCTGACGGGTGACCCGGGGGGATCCTGGCCCTGCTCGCCGGCCTGTCTGCGTTTGTCGAACCACGGCAGCGCGGCCAGGCTCAGGCCGCGCGCCCTACGGCCCCTTCGACGACGACATAAGGCTGTTCGCCTTCCAGCATCTCGACGCGGGCGCGCACGCCATAGACATCGGCAAGCAGCGCCGGTGTCACGATCTCCCGCGGCGCGCCCAGCGCCACCAGCCGCGAACGGGCCAGCACCATGATGCGGTCGGCGAAGCGCAGCGCCTGATTGAGGTCGTGGATCGAGATCAGCACCAGCATGCCGCGCTCGCGGGCCAGCCGCTGGACCAGGGAGAGAACCTCGAACTGGCGGTGGAGATCGAGCGCGCTGGTCGGCTCGTCGAGCAGCAGGATATCGGGCTCGCGCGCCAGCGTCTGGGCAATCGAGACGAGCTGGCGCTGGCCGCCGGAGAGCTCGCCCAGCCCGCGAAAGGCCAGATCCTCGATCTCGAGTTCGCGCAGCACCGTGTCGATGCGCTTGAGCTCATCGTCGCTGACCGACCAGGAGCCACCCTGCTTGAAGGCGAGCAGGATCGACTCGTAGACGGTGAGCACGGCATTCACCGCCGTGTCCTGGGGCAGGTAGCAAGCGTTCGGCCGGCTGCGTCCCGCCACCGGGCTCTTGCCCTCGATCGCGACCTCGCCGGCGCCGGAGATCAACCCGGCGATGCGCCGGAACAGGCTCGACTTGCCGGCCGCGTTGGGCCCGACCACAGCGACGACTTCGCCGCCTGCGAGCACGGGCGTCGTGATGCCTTCCAGGACGCTGCGGCGGCCATAGGACACGCCGACGCCGTCGAGCTTGAGCGTCACCATGACCGCTTCCTGCTCGTCATGATCAGGCTGAAGAAGAACGGCACGCCGATCAATGCGGTCACGATGCTGATCGGAAAGATCAGGCCCGGGATCAGCGATTTCGAGACGACCGAGGAGGCCGAGAGGATCGCAGCCCCCGCCAGCGCCGAGGCCGGCACGAAGAAGCGCTGGTCCTCGCCGATCACCATGCGCGCGATATGGGGGCCGACGAGGCCGATGAAGCCGATCGTGCCGACGAAGGAGACCGGGACGGCAGCGAGCAGGCTGACAAGCAGCATGATCTCGAGCCGCAGCCGCTTGACGTTGATGCCGAAGCTCGCCGCCTTGTCGTCACCGAGCCTGAGCGTCGTCAGGGCCCAGGCGCGGTGGAAGAAGAAGGGCAGGCTCAGGGCGAACACGCCGGTGGTGATGGCGAGCTTGTTCCAGCTCGCCTTTGTCAGCGAGCCCATCATCCAGAACACCACTGCGCCGAGCGCCTGCTCGGAGGCGAAGAATTGCAGCAGCGCGAGCAGCGCGTTGAAGGTGAAGACCAGCGCGATGCCGAGCAGGATCACGGTCTCGGTGGTGACGCCACGTGACTGGCTGAGAACGTGGATCAGCAGCGCCGCCGCCATCGCCACGATGAAGGCGTTGATCGAGACGATATAGTCAGCCGCGATCGGCAGCAGGCCGACGCCGAAGACGAGCGCGAGCGCCGCGCCAAAGCTCGCCGCCGCCGAGATGCCGAGCGTGAACGGGCTGGCGAGCGGGTTGTTCAGGATGGTCTGCATCTGCGCGCCCGCGACCGCGAGCGAAGCGCCGGTGACGACCGCCATCAGCGCAACCGGCAGCCGGATGTCCCAGATCACCACCCGCAGCGCAGCTGGCACGCCCGTGGGGTCGAACAGCGCCTGGAGCACCTGGCTCGCGCTGTAGCGGGCCGGGCCCAACATCAGGTCGACGACGAAGCTCGCCAGCAACAGCCCGAACAGCCCAAGCAGGATCAGGCGCCGGCGGAATGTCAGGGCGCGATAGGCGAAGCGCGCCTGCACCGCGTCCCGGGCAGCGGTTACGGTCATTGCCCCAGCCTGCTCTCGACCGTGACCCAGTAGCCGGGCTCATAAGGCAGCGGCAGGAAGCGCTCATGCAGCGTCTTCAGCGTCGCAGCCGCATCGATATCCTTGAACAGCTCCGGATGCAGCCATGTCGCGATCTCCTGGATCGCCACGAACTGATAGGGGCTGTTGTAGAACTGGTGCCAGATCGCGTGGACGCGACCCTGTTTCACGGCTTGCGTCTGCGCGAAGGCCGGGCGTTTGGCGAGCGCGGCGAGCCGGCGGCGCGCCTCCACAAGATCGCTGCCCGGCCCGAGCCCGACCCAGGCGCCGTTGGGCACATAGGCGCTCCAATTGCCGCCGGTGACGATCACCACCTCGGGATTGGCCGCGACGACCGCTTCCGGATTGACGGTGCCGAAGGTGCCGGGGATCAGGTCGGCGGCGAGATTCCGGCCGCCGGCGATCTCGACCATCTTGCCGAAATTCTCGTTGCCGAAGGACATGCAGCAATCATCGGAATAACCGCCGGCGCGCTCGATCATCACGACGGGCTTCTTCAGGTTCTGCACCTTGGCCAGCCGCTCGGTGACGCGGGCGATCTCGGCTGAGCGGAAGGAGACGAAGTCCTCGGCGATCGCCTCCTTGCCGAAGAGCTTGCCGATCAGCCGCATCGAGGGCTCGGTGTTCTGGAACGGCTTCTCGCGGAAATCGACATAAACCACCGGGATGCCGACCGCGGCGAGCTTCTCGACCAGGCTCGCCTCATCGCTGGCGATCTTCGCCTCGACATTGAGGAAGAGCACGTCGGGCTTGAGGGCGATCGCCTGTTCGATGTCGAAGGCGCCCTCCTTCATGCCGCCGAAGGTCGGGAGTTTCGCGATCCCGGGATAGCGCGCGAGATAGGCCCTGTAGCTGTCGGGATCGGCCTTCGGCAGGTCGTCGCGCCAGCCGACGACGCGCTTGAACGGCTCGTCCCGATCCAGCGCGGCGACGAAATACATCTGCCGCCCCTCGCCCAGGATCACACGCTGGACCGGCGTCTCGACCTCGACCTTGCGGCCGAGCACGTCGGTGACCGCGACCTTTTCGGCCCGCGCCGGCGAAACCGCGACCAGCAGCGACGCGGCAAGGCCGAATACACCAAGGATCCTGCTCGGAGACAACATCAGAAAAGCCCTTCGGGAAAGTCTCGGGCTCCTATGTCTGGGCCTGTATAGGGTCAAGGTTTATCTTTTTTAATTGGTCTAAACAAAGATATGACCGTGATCCGGACAGTAGAATTTCTGCATGTTCCGGCCGCATCCACGCTTGCCCGGCCCGCTGCTTTCGTGCTCTGCAAACCGTCATCGACGGGACGGGCGCTCCAGCCATGACGGCCTTGCATCATAATCTCAGCCTGAAAGACGAGATCCGCGACTATTGGTCGATGCGCTCGGAGAGCTTCGACAGCCAGCCCGGCCACGAGATCTTCTCGGCCGATGAGCGGCGGGCCTGGCTTGCACTGTTCGCGCGCCATCTCGGCAGCGCCCAGGACGGCGAGACGAAAGGCGGCAGGGCGCTCGATCTCGCCAGCGGCACAGGCGTGATTTCGCTGCTGCTGGCGGAGCTCGGCTATAGCGTGACGGGGCTCGACCTCTCCGAGGCGATGCTCGCCCGGGCCCGCGTCAAGACCGCGGGCAAGCCGATCCGCCTCTATGCCGGCGACGCCGAGGACACGCTCGAGGCAGACGGAAGCTATGACGTGGTGGCGACCCGCCATCTGGTCTGGACGCTGCCCGATCCGCCCGCCTCCTTCCGCGAGTGGTTCCGCGTCCTCAAGCCCGGCGGCAAGGTCGCGATCGTCGATGTCGACATGACCAATCCACGCCCGGGCAATGGCCGGGCGCTGCGCCTGCTCGCAAGGCTCGCAAAGCGCTTCGCGAAGCTGCCGCCACCGGCGGCGCACGCCGCTGTCCACGCCGACATCGTCTCGCGGGTCTATTTCGCCAGGGGTTGCCGGCCCGAAGAGGTCGCGCGGCTGCTCGGCGAGGCGAGCTTCGTCGACATCGCGATCGACCGCGACCTGCGGGCGATCCATCGCGCGCAAGGCCGCTTCATGCCGCTGCACCAGCGGCTGGAACGCGCCAGCCAGGACCGTTTTCTGGTTTCCGCCCGCAAGCCCGGCTGACAGGGCCGGCTGCGCGGATCCGGCGCGTTTCCAAGTCTCTGCGTTTCCAGGCCTTGGCGCCTCACGGTGCAGGCTTATCGCCGTTTCGCCTCCCGTCGAGCCCGACCCAGTAGCCGGGACGATAGGGCAGCGGCAGGAAGCGCTCGTGGAGTTGGCGCAGTGTCTCCTCCGGATCGAGATCGGCGAAGAGCGCGGGATGGAGCCAGCCTGCGATCCGCTGAAGCGCCACGAACTGGTAGGGGCTGTTGTAGAACTGATGCCAGATGGCATGGACGCGACCATTCGCGACGGCCGCCGTCTGGGCGAAGGCGGGGCGCCTAGCGAGCGCGGCGAGCTTGCGCCTGGCCTCGTCGAGATCAGCTCCCGGCCCCAGGCCGACCCAGCCACCGCCAGGGGCAAGCGCGCCCCAGTTGCCGCCGGTCGCGATGACCACTTCGGGATTGCGGGCGATGATCGTTTCCGGATTGATCGTCCCGAATGTGCCAGACAGCAATTCGCTTCCGAGATTGGTGCCGCCGGCGATCTCGACCATCTTGCCGAAGTTCTCAGGGCCGAAGGTCATGCAGCAATCGTCGGAATAGCCGGGTATCCGGTCGAGCATCACCAGCGGCCGCCTGAGGTCCTGCGCCTTCGCCAGCCGCTCGGTCACCCGCGCGATCTCGCTCGCGCGAAAGGCGATCAAGGCCTCGGCGATCTCGGAGCGGCCAAAGAGCTGCCCCATCAGCCGGATCGACGGTTCGGTGTTCCGGAACGGCGCATGACGAAAATCGATGTAGACGACCGGCACGCCGACGGCAGCGAGCTTTTCGATGAGCTGCGTCTCCTCGCTGGCGCGCTGCGCCTCCAGATTCAGGAAGACCACGTCGGGCTTCAGCGAGACGGCCTTTTCGATATCGAAGCCGCCCTGGCTCGCGGCGCCGAATTTGGGCAATGCGGCGATCCCAGGATAGCGGGCGAGATAGGCCCGGTAGGTGTCGGGGTCGGCCTTCTCGAGATCGTCCCCCCAGCCGACCACGCGGCGGAATGGAGCCTCGCGATCAAGCGCGGCGACGATGTGGATCTGCCGCCCCTCGCCAAGCAGGACCCGCTCGACTGGAACCGTCACCCTGACATTGCGGCCCAGCACATCCGTCACCGTGACCTGCTCCGCGCGGGCAGCCCCAGTGCAAAGCATGAAAGCCAGCGACAGCAGGATGGCCCGCGCCAGGAGGAAGCGCGCCAAGAGCAAGCACTCTCTGAGCGCGACCCAGCTGATGCGGCCTGGCAGGCGCATCTGCCGGCTAAAAGCGAGACCCGGCATCCTCATAGGTCGACCGACATGGACAGGCGATAGGTTCGCGGCGCGCCGAGATAGAAGGTCCCGAAGGAGGCGACGCTCGACCAGTATTTTTCCGCCGTGACGTTCTGGACAGTGGCCCGGAAGGTCGTCTTGCGGCCTGCGATCTCGGTAGCGTAGCGTGCTCCGATATCAAGCCGCGCCCAGTCCGGCAGGGATTGGGTGTTGGCGGCGTCGATATACTGCTTGCCGGTGTAGACCAGCGTGCCCGTCAGCGTCAGACCCTTGAGCCAGGGCAGGTCCCATTCGGCACCGAGATTGAATTGGGTGGAGGGCACGCCGATCGGATCGTTGCCACGATTGGCCACGACCGCGGTCTTGGTCAGCTTGCCGTCGAGCAAAGCGAGCCCGCCCAGAAGCCGCAGCCCGGACGCGACTTCACCATAAATGTTGAGCTCGAGGCCACGAACCCGCTGCTCGCCACCGACGACGAACTGGTTGCCGGCGAGCTCCCCGCTCGGCTTGGTGATCTGGAAGCCGGCGAGCGTCGCGCCGAAGCTGCCATATTGCAGCTTCGCGCCGGCCTCGTATTGCTTCGTCCGGTAGGGCGCAAAGGTCTCCCCGGCGTTGCTGGCGGTGTTGGGGGCAATGTCGCCACGGCTCAGCCCTTCGACATAATTGGCATAGAGCGACAGGTTCTGGTGAGGCCGCAGGACGAGGCCGACCAGCGGGGTCGTGGCGCTCTCGTCATAGGAGGAGGTGACGGCTCCGGTTGTCGTCGCATAATTGGTCGATTCGACGGATTGGCGCCGCACGCCCAACGTCAGCGCGACGCGCTCGTCCAGCACGGACAGCGTGTCGGCCAGCGCAAGGCTCGTCAGGTCGCTGTCCGAGAGCCGGATGCGGGGCGCGCGCGTCGCGAATTGCGGCGCCGTCAGCGCCGGTGCGTAGATGTTCGAGGAGAAGGCGCGCCCAGCGGTCAGGGCCCGATCGGTGTCCTCATGGTAGTAGGATGCCTGGAAGGTCAGCGCATGCTTGATGAAGCCGGTGTCGAACCGGGCACGGAAGCCGGCGTCATAGGTCCGCCGCTCGACCGTCATGTCGAAATATTGCGGCGCCTGGGTGGTGTCGCCATTCAGATTGAGAATCGTGGGCAAAGGCGAATTGGCGAAGAAGCGGTTGACTCGCGTCCGTGAGCCGCCGGCATTGGCGAAGACAGTCACAGTGTCGGTGAGATCATATTCGTTCTTGATCAGCGCCGAAGTGTCGTCGACCTGGGAGAACTCCCAGGGCTGGATCATATTGCGGGCGCCATTAGGCGCCTTGGGAACCGGAATGCCGGCGCTCATCCTGTAGGGGCGCGACGGCGCGTCCCAGCTGTCGCGCTGGGCCAGCACATAGACCCAGCTCCTGAAGCGCTCGCCCTGATAGTCCAGTGCCAGCGAGCCGATGCCCGTGGTGTTGCGCTGCCCGTCGATCGCCGTGTCGCCGCCGCGCAGGCTGCCATTGACGCGCACGCCGAATTCGCGGCCGGAGCCGTATCGGCGGGCCAGATCGAAGGTGGCGCCGCCATGCGCTTTCGAGGAAAACTCCGTTCCCACACGCGTCAGATCGGCCTCGGCGCGCTTGGGCACGATGTTGATGACACCGCCGACGCCGCCATTGGGCGCGATACCCGTCAGCGCCGCGGCCGGGCCCTTGAGCAGCTCGATGCGCTCGGCATAATCGGTGAAGACCTTGTAGTTCGGCGCCACGCCGAAAACACCGTCGAAGGCGACCTCGCCGCTATTGCCCTCCCCGACCGGGAAGCCGCGGATGTTGAAGGACTCGACAATGCCGCCGGACGGATGCGAACTGCGCAGCGATGGGTCGAGGATCAGCGCATCGGCGACGGTCGAGGCCTGCAGATTTGCGATCAGCCCGGCCGTATAGCTCGTCATGTTGAAGGGCGATTTGAGGGTCTCGGCATTGCCGAGCAGGCCAAGCCGCCCACCCTGCGCCACCTGCCCCCCAGTGAAAGCCGGTGGAACCGCACCCGGTTTCGCCGGGCCGTCCACGACGATCTCGTCAAGCTGCAGCGCGCCCCCGCTTCGCTCCTGGGCCCAGGCTGCGGCTGTAGCGACACCGAGGCCCACGCTCCCCAGAAGCAGCGACGCCAGCCCGCGCGTCAGGCGGCGGTAGCGGCCTCCGCCACAGCGCGGGGCGGCGACATCTGCGGGCGGAACATCGGCAAGCGTCATGGCAGTCTCTCGGGAACAAGGCGCGCCGGGCACGCCGGCAAAGCGGCAACAATCTCGTCGCTTATCGTTCCTGGGAGTAATTTACGTCAATATATTCTGTATATTCAGAGTTTAATTCAGTTTTAATGTGCTGAATTGGCAACTATTACTTTATAATTATTATAATACATTCGATCTTCACAAGATAAATACTCCTGTCGACGGTACGCGCCAGGCGATTCGACGCGCATCGCGCAGGGGAACTCAACTGCCCCGAGGCTCGATGCGCTGTCGATGTCAATTTCTGGAAGCTGGGTTCTAAAAATCAGAGGCTGGGCGAAGGGTCAGACTGCGTAGCGGCGTAGCAGCTCCCGCGCGGCCTCGAACTCCCGGCAGATTCACGCGCCGAGGCTTGAACCTGACTGCCCCGGTGCAGAGGTTCGCGGCGTCGAGACAGGCTCATGAGCGGCAGCTGGTCAGCCCTGGGAAAGCCGAGATTTGCGTCCCGGCTGTCGCGGCGGCATGCTTGCATGCCCATGGCTGAAACAGTCGAAGCGTCTTGGTTTTTTGAAGCGTCCTGGATCTCTTCGAAGCGTCCTGGAATTCTTCGAAACTGATTCAATAATTCTATGTAACCATTTGTGATTATAACGAATTCTATCGCATTCGATTCACGATTATAGGAGGCGCCGTTGCAAGGACAATTCGCCACGGCACTGCTGATGCTGGCCTTGGTCGCTGCCTTGCCGGTATCCGCGCAAGCGCCGCCGCAGGCGGGTTCGCCCCGGGCTCTCTACCAGATCGGCGCGGCCAGCGAGGCGGCGGCGCGCTGCCGCGGCCTCGCGCTCGTCGAGACGGGATCGCAGGCGCAAGCCTATCGCGACAGCAAGGCTGGGGGCATCTCGTCACGGGCAATAACGATGGGCAGTGCGGACTTCGCCAAGGAGTTCTCCGCGGCCTACGCCAAGGGCCTGGAACAACAGGTCTGCGACAGATATCTGCGCCGCTACCCCTGGCTGCTGACGCGTCGCTGAACCGGCTCGCGGGACCATAGCAGCGCGGTCGCGCACAGCGCGTAGGCGATGGCGAGCAGCACATAGAAGACCCGTGTCGAGAACGATTCCGGCGTCGATGTCGGCAAGGGCGACAGGCCGGTTCCCAGCAGGATCAGGAATGTCGTGAGCGCCCCGCCATAGACCTTGCCCAGTGGCGACGCCATCGCGGCCCGGCCACCCAGGACGAGGCCGACCAGCAGCGTGGTGAGAAACAGCAGGAGCAGCGACGGGCGGATTTCGAGGAAGGTGAAGGCCAGCGAAGCGAGCACCCCGCCGAGCAGATTGACCGCGACGAGACCCAGCGCCCGCGCGCGCCGCCGGCGAGATCAAGCTGCAGCAGCAGGGAGGCGACGGTGATCGGGATGACGATCGCCGAGGAGAAGGCGCTGTTGGTCAGGCACAGGGTCACCGAACCCAGCAGGATGGCGGTGTTGGCCAAGGCGCGGGCGGTCGGATTGCCCAGCGCGACGACTTGCGGAGGCAGTTCGCCCGCGGCCCCGGCGGGCTCCGGCACAGCGGCGTGGGCCAGCCAGGACAGCACGACGCCGCCGACGGCGCCCTGGAACAGGACCATGATCATGCTCTGGTCGAGGTCGCCATGGAGCAGGTCGAGCAGCGGCACCATGACCGCGATGACCAGGGACAGGAAGATGGCCGGGCCGCCCTTGCCCTGCGCCTGAACAAAAAAGCACAGGAAGAAGAACAGCCCGAGCAGGCTGAGCAATTGCACCGGCCGGCCGCCGAACAGGCCGGCCATGACGATGAAGAATTGCCCGGCCAGCAGGATCAACCCGACGGTTCCGATCGCCTTGGCCAGCGGCAGCGGCCTGGCGCCGCCGAGCAGGAACTGTGCGGCGAAAAGCGGACCCAGAAAGGGAATGAGCGCCCCGCCTCCGATGCCGAAGCTCAGCCCGACCGAGACCGCCAGCGCGACCCGCAGCCCCATCCGCCGCTGACGGGCGATCTCCAGGCTTCGCGGGGATGCCTCAGCTGGCATAGGTCAGGACCGAGATGATCCGGATCCAGGCGGCGCCGAGCGCATTGGCGACGGGATTCTGGCCGGTATACACGACCACATTGACCTGGGAGCCGAAGCGCACCCGGCCAGGCGGGTCGCCGTCGAAGATCAATCGCACCGGGAAGCGTTGTGGATCGCGAATCCAGCCGCTGCTGTTGCGGATGGTGGGCAGGCCCGTGCTGGGATCCACGCTGTTTTGCGAGACGCCCCAGCCGATGCTCTCGACCTTGGCCTTGAAGATGCTGCCGGGCAGCGCGTCGATCACGATCTCGGCGCTGTCGGCCTGCGACATGTGCTCCAGGCTGTTTTCCTTGAAATTCGCCGAAATCCAGATCGAGCTGGCATCGATGAAGGTCAGAGCGGCCTGCCCCGCTGCGATGAACTGGCCGGTGGCGAGCTGGAGATTGGTGACCACGCCCGATGCCGGCGCCACGACCGAGGTGTGCAGCAGATTCAGCCGTGCCCGCTCAAGCTGCGCCAAGGCGCCCCGCAATTGCGGGTTGTCGGCGCCTGCCGGCCCAAGCTCCTGGCGCGCCTTCGCCAGATCGGCCTGCGCGCCGTCGACCGCCGCCCGTGCGCCCTCCAGAGCCGCGCGCGCCTCGTCGCCCTTGGCCTTGGCGGTGATGCCGCGCTGCACCAGTTCAAGCGTGCGCTGCGTCTGGGACTGCACATTCTCGAAATCGGCCCCCGCCTTGACCAGCCGCGCCTGGGCCGCCTCCACCGCGGCCGTCGATGCGCCCAGCGTCTGGCCGATGCGCTCGACCTGCGCCTGCGCTTCGGTCACCGCGATCTCGAAAGGCCGCGCATCGATCCGAAACAGGAACTGGCCCGCCGCGACGCGGGCATTGTCGACGACGCCGACCTCGACGACGCGGCCGGAGACATCGGGCGCCATCCGCACCACATAGGCCTGAACCACCGCCTGTGCGGAGGACGGCGTCAGGCGTTCCATCGCGATCGACAGCGCAAACAGCACCGCAACGACCGCCACCACCATCAGCGCCGCCTTGCGCAAGGGGTTGCCTTTAGCCTCGCCTGTCGCGGGCGACGGCTCCTCCGCCATCGCGACGCCTTGCGCCTCGGTGCTCATCGGGCTTCCTTTCGGCCGTTAGGGCCATGCCCGATCCAGTTTGATCGAACATGGCTATAGGTCATTGTTTTAACGCGATTTCTTCACGTTGCGCGGCAGTCACTTCCCCCGCAGGCGCTCAAGCTGCTTAAGCGCTCTAGCTGCCTGCACCGCTGTCGACGACCGTGGTCGTGCGCACGAACAAGGCGCGAATCTTGTTCCAGAAATCGCCACCCAGAACGAAGAAGCTGGCGATCAGCATGAGGTCACCGAGCGCCTGGAGTTGCCAGATATTCGGCCTCAGTCCCGGAAAGAACTGGTCGACATAGGGTTCGAGCATCGCCGTGACGAGCGGCAGGCAGAACATCACCAATCCGATGACATGGCGTGCCGGGCCAATCGGGCCGCTCGGCGCCAAACCCTTGGCATAGCCAAAGATCAGCCCCTTAAGCTGCTGGAAGCCGGCCTTGCCCATCACCGCGATGCAAGTCAGGAGCAGAACCTTGTTGGCGATGAAGATCGCACCCGTCATCGCTGCGATGCGTGGCCCCGCAACGCCCATCGAGGCGGCGATCGGCACCAGCAGCCAAAGCGCGAAGGCTCCGACGAAAATACAGATGCCCAGCTTGAAGCGCCAACCGGCCGAAGCCGGTGCCGACGCATCCGTCGTCATGTTCGTCATGTCGAAACTCCCCCAATTTTAGCGCATTTTCTTCACGCGAACCGGTATCCACTTCGCTCGAAAACGCTTTGGCGACACCGAGAACGGGCGCCGCGCGCGGCGCGCGTCCTCGGCACATGATGGATCTATTGCTTGAAGCCGATCACGACGCCGTCGGCGCCAAGCGAAATTTGGAGACCGCGCCGCTGGGTATTGAGGCGCAGGGTCACGCCCTTGGCATTGCGCAGCCAGAGCCGGCCGCGCCCGGCATCGCCGATCGCCCAGCCTTCGCGCAGCTGGACATAGGGGCCGACGAAATCATCGACGCGCTTCAAGCCATAAACCGGCCCGCGGGCAAGCAGACGCGATGCGCCGATGCCGCCGACGCCCAGGCCCGCCACGGTGATGTCGTAAGAGCGCCCGCCGAATTTGAGAACACCGCCGCCGATCGCACCCGAACCGATGAAGGCGACCTGGAGCTGACGGATGCTGACGGAGCCGGTCGCCGGACCGAGATTTCGCTGCTGGGCGCCAGCCGGGGCGCTCCAGAGGAAGCCGGCGATTGCTAGGGATAGTGCGGTTTTGATCATGTTCTTCTCCTCCCGTGACAGTTCGTCCAAAGCGGCCTTCAGCGGCCTGTTATGATTTTGATCGGCAGCGCCATATGCATCGTCACTGTCCCGCTTCCGTGGACAGGGCCAGTTCGGCCCGCGATCGGTTCTGGGCCGAGTTCGCGGCCGCAGCCGCGGCCTGATCGCCGCCTGCGCCCATCGTCTGGACCGCGACCATCGAGTCCGCGAACTCGATCCCGACAGTCGGGAAGGTCGTGACCATGGTCTTCACCGCGACCCGCTGGACATAGCTCGGCTGGATCGGCTTGACGGTGAATTTGAAGCGAACCAGAATCGCATTGTCCAAGATGTCGGCAACGCCCTGCATGCGCAGCGGAGCGATGAAATCATTGGCGAATTCGGGGTCGGCCTGCATCTGGTCGCCGATCTTCTTGACCGTCTTGCGCAGCTTCTCGAGATCGGTGTCGCGCTTGAAGCGAAGGTTGAATTTGACGGTCGCCCAGTCCCGGCTGAAATTCGTGATCTGGCCGAGCTGGCCGAAGGGAATGGTGTGGACCTGGCCATTCTGATGGCGCAGCCGGATCGAGCGCAGCGTGAAACCCTCGACGGATCCCTTCGCCTTGCCGCAATCGATGTACTCGCCGATGCGGAAGGCATCGTCGCTCAGGTAGAATATCCCTGAGACGATATCGCGGACGAGCGCCTGGCTGCCGAAGGACAAGGCCAGCCCGAACACCGACGCCCCGGCCAGAAGCGGGGCGATATTGACCCCCATCTCCGAGAGCACGATGAGCAAGGCCAGCACGCCGATCGTGATCGCGAGCACGACCCGTAACAGCGGCAGCATGGTCGCAAGGCGGGAGCCGGAACCGCCGCCGCCGTCTCCCGCCGCCGCGACGTCGTGGGCCGCGGCCGGTGTCGCGCGGGTGAAGAAATCGACCAGCTCCCAGGCCACGAAGGCGAGGAACAGCGTCACCGCCGTCGCGAGGGACGAGCGGGTGAGCGTCCGCCAGCCCTGCTCGTCGACGAGCGCGAAGACATCCACGATCCAGCTTTGCGCGACGAAGACCATGATGGCGAGCAGGATGGCCGTCCGGATGCAGCGAACGACGACATCGGTAAGGCGGCGCGGAGCGGGTATCGCCGCCGCATCCGCGGCGGGCTCACCCTCGACGCGTTCGGCCACGGCCGACGCACGCGCGCGGGTCAGGTAGCGCGCCAGCGTTTGAAACACGATCAGCGCGATCAGCGCATTGAGCGTCAGGAGCACGGCATTGGGCACGGTGTAGCGCGCAACCACGGCGCCATAGATCTGGGTGAGACCGAGCGCCAGGAAAAGCGGCGCCGCGACGGTGAGCCAGTGAGCGCCCAGCCAGCCGGCCAGGCTGTTTCGGGCCGAGGCCAACCCGGTCAGCCAGCGGCCGACGGCGATGCGCGAGCGCGCGGCCATCCAGAAGACGAAGCTCAGCACGAGGCTCGTCACCAGGATCTGGCCGGCAGCGATCGCTTCCGCCGGGGTCGCGGTCGCGATCAGCAGGCGGATCACGATTCGCAAGGTCATGATCAGGAGGACGATCAGCGTGATGCGGCGATACAGGGCAGCGGCCTCGCCATCGTCCATTGCGGCGAGGCGGGCGCCGGCGAGGCTCGGCCGCAGCACGAAGCGGAAAGCCAGCATGTAGAGCCGCCAGGCGAAGATTCCCGCGAGGACCGCGGCCGCGAGCTTGTCCTGGCCCACGCCGCGAGAAAACCAGATGCCGATCGCGCCGTAGCTGACGAGCCAGACGGCGGCGACGCCGACAAGATCGAGCGTCAGGATCGCGCCGATCGGCAGCAGCGCGGCGGGGCCGGGTGTCGCGGCAACTCTCGCGCCCAGGCGCGTTCGCAGGCCGCCGAACAGGGCCGCCACGAGCCGTTCGATGGCGAGCGCCAGCGCGGCGGAGATGAACAGCAGCAGGAGAAACGCCGACAATCCGCGGCCATCGCCGGCCTGGACGATCAGCCTGGGAAATTCCGCCAGCCGGCGGCCGAGCTCAGGGAAAGCCGCCAAAGCGGCGGCGCCTCTGTCGACGAATTGCGCCACCCGGGCTTCGAGCGGGTCCGGCGTCGCGGCCGCGGCGGGGTCCGAGCCCCCTCCTCCCGCCACTGCAGGCGCGGGTGCCTTCAGCTTCGCGACGACCGATCGGCCGATAGCTTCGACAAGTGCGTCGAACTGTTCCTGGCTGATCCCGGCAGGCGGAGCCGCGGTTTGGGCGAGCGCTGGAAGCGAGAGCGCGTGCAAACATAAAAACAGGCAAAATAAAGGCGCGAGCGCCAGAAATCTCAAAGCTGACGTGAAGGGTTGCCCGATGAATCGTTTCTGAGCAGACATTGACGCACGGCCTCTGGCCACAAGGTCAGAAAAACAACTGAAGTCACTTTCGGCAAATAAGCTCATAGCGCCGACATCATCCGCCGTCTTATAGAATGAAATTCGACAACGCGCAGCGATATCTACCTTAAAATACTGAACTCGCATCAAATAATTTATGACCACAGGACTTTACACACGAAAATTATATATCGCTGACCTGAATTGACCGATCCCTCCTATGCGATCAAGGTTAGTCGATACGAACCGCGCCGACAAGCTTAGCCATGTCTGCAAGGTCAAGTTTTATGTGCGGAATCCTTTTCGCATGTGCGGCATCGGAGTTGCGGCATGGCGCTGCCATCTCTAGGGAATGTTGAGCTCATGCGCCCCGGTGGCGCGCGGCGGCCGGCACTGTTCAGCCGCGCGCCCCACCGGATCCTGATGGCGCTCGCCTGCGCCCTTCCCGCCCCGGCCAGCCTTGCCGAAGAGCGGCCTCGCCCGGAGGCGTCCGCCTCTGATACCGAGCCGCCAGCGACAGGGCCGGAGATCTACATCGACGCCTCCGCGACGCTGGCGAGATCGCCGGGAAACAGCTTCGTCATCGGCCGGCGCGGGTTCTTCTCGATCACGAGCAGCTCCGGCAAGTCGCTCTCCATCGACGCCCCGCTAACCATCGACATCACCGACGACCTGAGCGTCTATGCGGGCTTCGATTTCGCCAGCTCCAAGACGGCTTCCACGCCATGGTCGCAACTGGCGCTAGGCAGCTTCAGCACCGGCTTCGACTATACTTTCCTCGACCAGACCCGGTTTGTCCCCGAGCTTTCGGTCTCCGGCTCTGTCTCGCGGCCCGTCAGGATTCCACTCGGATCGGCTCTGACGACGACCTGGTCAGGGGGCTCGACGCGGATTTTTCCCTCGACGAGGCGGGACATCGCGGCCTCATCGCCGGCCTCGCGCTCACCTATGTCACCGTCAATTCCGGGCCGGGCCAGCTTCAGCCGCTCTATGGCGGCTATGTCGGGGTCTATCATCAGTGGGAGGCCGGCTGGAAGCTGACGGGAAAGGCCGGCTACGCGACCTTTGGCGGCGGCAATCTCGGCACGGTCATTCGCGCCACGCCGGTTCGGCAGGTCTTCGCGACGCTGGAATTCGAGAAATACGATGCCGCCGACAACAAGATGTTCGGCCTGGGGCTGGCTGGAGCGCTGTCGCGGAGCACGACCGGCAAGACCAGCACCTCCGTCCAGCTCGTCCTCTCCGTGCCGCTCTACCTGGCCCGGAAACGCTGAACTTCGGCCAAAGGCCACGGAATCTTGCAGACAGCGCGCCGGCCTGTCACGTCGGCTCAGGGTCCGCGCCTTTTCAAGCCTGCTTCTTTTTCAACTCTGCTTGGGCGGCTCCGGCTTCGGCGGCTCCTCGATGGCCTTGCCAAGCCGGTCGAGCTCAAGCGAATAGCAGAACAGGGCAAACAGCACCCAGAGCACGATAAGGCCTCTGGCCAGAGCCTGGTCGAGCGAGGGCAGCCCGGCGAGCTCGGGCAGGTGCCGGAAAAACAGCACCGAGAACAGCGCGCCGCCAAAGAAGAAACTGGAGCGCCCGGCAAACTGGACGAGATGACCGAGGAAGGGGCTGTGAACCGGCGCCGCCACCGCGACCCAGCGATAGCGCGCCCAATAGGCGCAATGCAGGATCAACGTCGCCAGCACGATCTCCAACTCGACGAGGCGGCTCACTTGCAGCGGCTCGCCGATCCGCATGATCATCTGGCGAAACAACGGAAACATCACCCAAAACAGCGCCGTCGCCGCCGCCGTCTGGACAGCCAGGAGGCCAAAATAGGCAGCGTCCTTCCGGAACGCCGCAAGGGTTGTGCGAGCGGCCATGCCGGATGGTGCAGAGCCGCGCCGCTCATGGCAAGACTGGTTGCGGCAAATCTGGTTATGGCAAGTCCGGCGAGCGCCGACGTCGTTGAGGAAGCCCGGCCGGCGTGAAAATCGCGCGGCCTGCCCCCGATGCTACGCCGTCCGCCGCCACGCCTAGAAGCAGGCTGGATATTCCCGCATCCAGCACGGGACTGCGGGAACTTCCACGAGCCGCAAGGCGCTGATCTCGGCACGACGCCGGATTGATGAGCCTGTCTCATAAAGCCAATCGGCCCTCCTTCTGGAACGCTTCCAAGCTCTGAGCAGTTGGGAGGATAGGCATCCGCGAAGCGCGGCATCGCGACGGTGTGTCCGCCATGGGGCGAGTTCTCCATGGCGGTCGCGGGTCAGCGCGAGGTCGCTGTGAGCGTCGGCAACTCCGGAGTGAGCATGAATCTACCCACCGATCTGGCGGCGACGCGCCGCGATGTGTTGGTCGCCACCGCAGCCGCGGTTGCAACGACATCATCCGCCTCGCGGCTCGCCGCACAAACCTCGGCGGAGACTGGCGCTGCCGGCCCGGGCCCCGTCATTCTGCCCGTTTCATTCGAGGTCAACGGCGCGCGACGCGAACTCAACCTCGATGCGCGGACGACGCTGCTCGACGCGCTGCGCGAAAATCTCCACCTGACCGGCACGAAGAAGGGCTGCGATCACGGCCAGTGCGGCGCCTGCACCGTCCTCGTCGAGGGCCGGCGCATCAATTCCTGCCTGACGCTCGCCGTCATGCACCAGGGCGAGCGCATCACCACGATCGAGGGCCTCGGCACGCCCGACGACATGCATCCGATGCAAGCCGCCTTCGTCAGGCATGACGGCTTTCAGTGCGGCTACTGCACGCCAGGCCAGATCTGCTCGGCGGTCGGCGTTCTCGACGAGATCAAGGCCGGCATCCCCAGCCATGTCAGCGCCGATCTGACTGCCCTGCCCGAAGGATCGCAAGCCGAGATCCGGGAGCGCATGAGCGGCAACATCTGCCGCTGCGGCGCCTATTCCAACATCGTCGACGCCATCACCGAAATGTCCGGGAGGAAGGCATGAAATCCTTCACCTATGAGCGCGCCGCCACGCCGGCGCAGGCTGCGTCAGCCGCCGCCCGAAACCCGGATGCGCGCTTCATCGCCGGCGGAACCAACCTGCTCGACCTGATGAAGCTGGAGATCGAGAGCCCGCGCCACCTGATCGACGTCAACGGCCTCGCACTCGACACCATCGAGCCGACGCAGGATGGCGGACTGAGGATCGGCGCGCTTGTGCGCAACACCGATCTCGCGGCCGATGCGCGCATCCGGCGCGATTACGGCTTGCTGTCGCGCGCGCTTCTGGCCGGCGCTTCGGGCCAGCTCCGCAACAAGGCGACGACGGCCGGCAACCTGCTGCAGCGCACCCGCTGCCCCTATTTCTACGACACCAACCAGCCATGCAACAAACGGCAACCCGGCACAGGCTGCTCGGCGCTGGGCGGGTTCAGCCGGTCGCTTGCGGTGGTGGGCGCAAGCGATGCCTGCATCGCCACGCATCCCAGCGACATGGCGGTGGCGATGCGAGCGCTGGACGCGCAGGTCGAGACGGTGAGACCCGATGGCGGGACGCGCAGCCTGCCGATCGCCGAATTCTACCGGGCGCCGGGCGAGACGCCCCACCTTGAAAGCACCCTCGCCGCGGGCGAACTGATCACGGCGGTGACCCTGCCCAGGCCCGTCGGCGGCAAGCATGTCTATCGCAAGGTGCGCGACCGCGCGTCCTATGCATTCGCGCTGATTGCGGTCGGCGCGATCGTGCAGCGCGACGGCACCGGGCGCGTTGCCCTGGGCGGCGTCGCCCACAAGCCGTGGCGGATCGAGGCGGCAGAGGCCCAACTGCCACAAGGCGCCAGGGCCGTGACGGAGCGCCTGCTGGCGAATGCCAGAACCACCCATGACAATGCCTTCAAGCTCCCGCTGGTCGAGCGCACGCTCGCCGCCGTGCTTGTCGAAGCGAGGGCCTGACGCCATGAAATTCGACACACAAGCCACCACCAACCCGATCGACAGGCTCAAGGTCGTCGGGCAGCCGCTGGACCGGATCGACGGGCCGCGCAAGGCGACCGGCACGGCCCGCTACGCCTATGAGCAGCACGATGTCGCGCCGAACCAGGCCTATGGCCATGTCGTCGGCGCGGCCATCGCCAAGGGCCGGATCACCGGAATGGACCTTGCCGCCGCGCAGCAGGCGCCCGGCGTGTTGACCATCGTCACGGCCCAGAGCGCCGGCAAGCTCGCCAAGGGCAAGTACAACACCGCCAGGCTGCTGGGCGGCCCGGAGATCCAGCACTACCATCAGGCGGTGGCTCTCGTCGTCGCCGAGACCTTCGAGCAGGCCCGCGCTGCCGCGCAGCTGGTGAAAGTGCGTTACGCGGACGCGAAGGGCAGCTTCGATCTCGCCGCCGTCAGGGACAGCGCGCCCGACGCCCCGGCCGATGGAGAGGCACCGACCCAGACCGCCATCGGCGACTTCGCGGGCGCCTTCGCCGCCGCGCCGGTGAAGCTCGACCAAAGCTATTCGACGCCCGATCAGGCCCACGCGATGATGGAGCCGCATGCCTCCATCGCCCGCTGGGAGGGCGACAAGCTGACGCTGTGGACCTCAAACCAGATGATCGCCTGGAGTGTGGGCGACATGGCCAGGACGCTGGGCATTCCCAGGGAGAATGTCCGGCTGATCTCGCCTTTCATCGGCGGCGGCTTCGGCGGCAAGCTCTTCATCCGTGCCGACGCGCTGCTGGCGGCGCTGGGCGCGCGCGCGGCCGGGCGGCCGGTCAAGGTCGCCCTGACACGGCCGATGATGTTCAACAACACCACTCACCGCCCCGCGACGATCCAGCGCATTCGCATCGGCGCAACGCCCGACGGCAAGATCACCGCGATCGGGCATGAGAGCTGGTCCGGGGACCTGAAGGATGGTGGACCGGAGCTCGCGACGCAGCAGACGCGCCTGCTCTATGCCGGCGCCAACCGGATGACCTCGCTGAAGCTTGCGGTGCTCGATCTGCCCGAGGGCAACGCGATGCGCGCGCCGGGCGAGGCGCCGGGCCTGATGGCGCTGGAGATCGCCATGGACGAGATGGCGGAGACACTCGGCCTGGACCCGATCGAGTTCCGCATTCGCAACGACACCCAGGTCGATCCGGAGAAGCCGCAACGGCCGTTCTCGCAGCGCCGCCTGGTCGAATGCCTGCGCCTGGGCGCCGAGCGCTTCGGCTGGGACAAGCGCTCGGCGACGCCGGCTACCATCCGGGACGGCAAGTGGCTCGTCGGCATCGGAGTCGCCTCAGCCTTGCGCAACAACCTCGCCATGAAGTCGGGTGCGCGGGTCAGGCTCGATCGCGACGGCATCGTCACGGTCCAATCCGACATGACCGACATCGGCACCGGCAGCTACACCATCATCGCCCAGACGGCCGCGGAAATGATGGGCCTGACCATCGACAAGGTGAAGGTCGAGCTCGGCGACTCGAGCTTCCCTGTCTCGGCCGGTTCCGGCGGCCAGTGGGGCGCAAATTCGGCAACCGCGGGCGTCTACGCGGCCTGCGTCAAGCTGCGCGAGGCCGTGCTGAAAAAACTCGGGCTCAACCTGGCCGATGCGGTGTTCGAGGATGGCGCCGTGAGGTCGGGCGATCGCACGGTCCCGCTGGCGCTGGCCGCGCGCGAAGCCGACATCACCGTCGAGGATACGATCGAGTTCGGCGACCTCGACAAGACGCATCAGCAATCGACCTTCGGCGGCCATTTCGTCGAGGTCGGCGTGGACAGCGCCACCGGCGAGGTCCGGCTCCGGCGCATGCTCGCCGTCTGCGCGGCAGGCCGCATCCTCAATCCGAAATCCGCCCGCAGCCAGGTCATCGGCGCGATGACGATGGGCGCGGGCGCGGCCTTGATGGAGGATCTCGTCATCGACAAGCGCCGCGGCTTCTTCGTCAATCACGACCTGGCGGGTTATGAGGTTCCCGTCCATGCCGACATCCCCCATCAGGATGTCATCTTCCTCGATGAGACCGACCCGATGTCCTCGCCGATGAAAGCCAAGGGCGTGGGCGAACTCGGCATCTGCGGGGTTGGCGCGGCGATCGCGAATGCGGTCTACAATGCCACCGGCGTGCGCGTGCGCAATTATCCGATCACCTTGGACAAGCTGCTCGACAGGCTGCCATCGGTGAGCTGAGACGCCGGATCGGTTCGGCCGCTCAACGGCTCGTGGCCGGAGCCCGCTCGGCGACCATTGCCGGTCGCGGTTCCCGTCCTTCCGTCAAAACCGCACGGGGCGTGGGAAGGATCAGGCAGGATCAACACGGCGGCGGCACCTACCCTGCCCGAGGCGATCAGGCTCGGGAAAGCATGAGCAAAACCCCAGCCGCCACAACCAGGGCGGCATAGGTCAGCAGCATGCCGAAGCCTCTGAGCGGTGCAGATTCGCGCCACATGCCCACGGCATGGAGCAATCGACCGCCGGCCAGGACGCCGCCGATCGACAGGACCAGCCATGTCGCCGCCGCATGAGCCTCGACCAGGCCAAGCCCGATCACGCCCAGCGGCACATATTCGATGAAATTGCCCTGCGCCCGGATGCGCAGCCGAAGCACCGCATCCGGGCTGTCGCCAATGAGGTCGCCGACCTTCACGCGCCGCAGCGTGACCGGAACGGACAGGGCGACCAAAGCGAGGGCGAAGATCGCGGTGAAGCTCGAGGTGATCGGAAGAAAGCTCATTGGCTCTCCCTCAGTGGCCGGTATGGCGCTCGGCGCGGGCTGTCGATGATCGCGCCGGTGATGATGGCGACCGCTCCATTCAGCCGAGCCATGGCGACGCCTCCTCGGTTGCGTGGCCATGCGCCGCCGAACGCTCGAACCGCATCGGCGCATAGGGCGACGGGGTCTCGCGGGCGGCGTTCTGGGTGTAGAAGGATGCAGCCAGGAGCATGAGGCCCACGACCGCCGGCACGGCCGCCCGTGGCTTGCGCACGCCAAGATGGGCCAGGCCCGAGAGCAGCAGGTGATAGAGCATGCCGGCATAGGCGAGATCGCTCAGAAACGGCTCCGGACGCCAGAGGATCGCGATCGGCCCCAGGATCTTCACGACGACCATGAGCTGGACGAGATAAGCGGGGTATCCAAGCCCGGCCAGGGCCTCGCGGACCCAGGCGCCCCTGATCAGGTAAAGGAATGCAGATGAGATATATAAGAGCAACAGCAATGCGGTGCTTGCCCAATAGATGTATTGTGCGGACATGAGTTTTCATCTGCCGCGAAGGCAGCATTCTCCAATCGAATTGTTGCTGTATGGCAGCTCAAATCGACGAGCAGCTTGTCGATGCAGGCAAAATGGCGGACGATATTGATCCCTGCAAGTAGGATGAATTACTGTCACTCAGTATGGAAAACCTGACCATGGCCAATGGCGACTTCACCATGCAGGACGAGATGCGCCGGGCCTTCGCGCTGCTCTCGGGCAAGTGGAAGCTGGAGATCATGTGGCTTCTCCACCAGCGCACCTACCGCTTCGGGGAGCTGCGCAAGGCGATCCCTGGCATCACGCAGCACATGCTGACGGCGCAGCTGCGCGAGCTCGAAGCCGACGGCCTGGTCTCGCGAACGGTGTTTGCGCAAGTCCCGCCCAAGGTCGAATATGAGATCACCCCCAAGGCGCGGGGGCTCGGCCCGACGATCGCGGCGTTGACGGCCTGGTGGCAGGAGCACGGCCAAAGCGTGCCGGAGCGACCGACCATGAGGGGCCGCAAGCCGCGCTGATGAGAGCCGGGCGACCTGCCCTTCCCCGGGGCGCTCGAGGCAGCCGGCATGCATCATGCCTCCGACACGCCCGTCTCCGTTACGCAGCCATGTCCACGTCAGGACGGCGTCCCGGTCCGCGCCCGAACCGTCCCCCTAGAAGCGATCAGCCGCGAAGGGCTTGAGGTCGCAGAAGGCCGGCATGCCGGTCATCGTTTCGGCCAGGAGCCGCCCGGTGGCCGGGCCCAGGGTGAAGCCGTGATGGGCGTGGCCGAAGGCGAACCAGAGGCCGCGATGGCGGGAAGCCGGGCCGATGACCGGCAGCATGTCGGGCAGGCAGGGCCGTGCGCCGCGCCAGGGCTGCGCATCCAGGCGCGGGCCGAGCGGCATGATCCGGCGCGCGACCGTCTCCGCCTGGTCGAGCTGCCAGCTATCCGAAGGCTCGTCGCGGCCGGCAAGCTCGATGCCGGTGGTCAGGCGAATGCCGCGCTGCATCGCGCTCAGCACGAAACCCGCCTGTGCATCGCAGAGCGGGTGCTGCGGCACAGCCTCGTTCACGGCCGCGTAATGCATGTGGTAGCCACGCTTGAAAGCGAGCGGGAAGCGATAGCCGAGGCGCTCATAGAGATCGCCCGACCAGGGCCCGAGCGCGACCACGACCTCCGCCGCCCGCCAGTCCCCGGCCTCGGTCGGTAGGCGCCATTGCGTACCCTCCTGACTCAACTCCAGCGCATCCGCCTTCACAAGCGTGCCGCCGCGCGCGACAAACAGCCCGGCATAGGCGCGTGTCACCGCGCCGGGATCACTGACTGTGACCGGGTCGCGCCAGTGCAAGGCGCCGGCAACGGTGCCGGGCAGCAGAGCGGGCTCCAGGGCGCGCAGGGTCTCGGGGTCCAGCACGTCATAGGTGAGCCCGTAGCCATGCAAGCCCACTGCCGCGGAAATCGCCTGCTCGAGCGCGCGCGGGTTGCGGTAAAGCTCGATCCAGCCCTCGCCGCGCATCAGCGCCTGCGTGCCGGCGGCCGCCGTCCAGCGCCGGTGCTCGTCGATGCAGCGTTCGATCAGCGGCAGGATGGCGCGGCCCTGCCGCTCGAGCCGGTCGGGCGCCGAATTCCACCAGTAGCGCGCCAGCCACGGCGCCATCCGCAAGAGCGCCGCCGGCCGGTAGCGCACGGCGATGGAGCGGTTCGAGGCGAAGGCGGCAAGCGTCGCGAGGTCGCGCGGGAAGGCGTAGGGCACGACGGAGGAGCGCTCGATCAGCCCGGCATTGCCATGGCTGGTTTGCCCTCCCGGTTCGCCGCGATCGACCAGCAGGACGCTGCGGCCGCGCTCCTGCAGATGCAGGGCCGCGCTGACGCCGATGATGCCGGCCCCGAGCACGATCACGTCGGCTTGCCGTGCCTGCACCTGTCGCGAGCCGGCTTGGCGTGGCTCGGCCTGTCCGGTTTCGGCCTGATCTGTCCGGGCCTGTCCTGTTGCAGTCGTCATCGCGCCGGTCAGACCCGTCTCCATTCGCCCTGACAATCAGCAGCGGCTTGGGCATAGCCGCTGCGGGTATTGCTGCCTATGGCATCGCCACAGACGAGCCTCAAAGCGCCATGATTTGCAAGAAAATAAAAATCCTTTGACAGTGTGATAGAAAAATTTCTTGATTGCGACATCGCCCGGGAATTCCGATGTCGCAGACACTCCGCCAGAGATTGCAGGCCTGCCTCACCGGCGGCTCCCGCGCCGACAAGGCGCTGGCGAGCTACATGCTGGCGCGGATGTCGAGCCTGCCTTTCGAGACGGCGGCAAGCCTGGCCGAAAAGGTTTCGCTGAGCGAGCCGACGGTCGGGCGCTTCTGCCGGACGCTCGGCTACAGGAGCCTGAAGGATCTCAAGGCGAGCCTGGCCGATGAGATCGGCGACAGCCCCTGGCTGATCAGCGACCGACTGCGCGATTTCCAAGAGCGCAGCCGCTCCGGGGACGACCAGCTGGCGCGCAGCCTCGAGCTCGAGATCGCCGGCCTCGTCCGGCTCTACGAGCTTGCCCAGAGCGAGGAGTGGAAGCGCGTGGCGCGCCGCCTCGCCAGCGCGCCCACAGTCTACATCACCGGCTTCCAGACTGAGCGGGGCTTGGCGCAATATCTCGCCAACCAGCTCCAGTACCTGCGCGACGGCGTGCATCTCGTCGATCTCGCTGCCGGCAATTTCTCCGAGCTGCTGCTCCCGGACGGGCCCGGGCGCTGCCTGGTGATCTTCGAGGCGCGGCGCTATTCGCGCATGGCAAAAGTGCTGGCACAGGAAGCCAAGGCTGCCGGCATCGCCACCACGCTCGTCACCGATTCCTTCTGCGACTGGGGGCGCGGGCTGGTCGACGAGATGCTGGTCGTCTCGACCGAGTTCAACCTGTTCTGGGACTCGACCGCCCAGATGGCGAGCCTGAGCAACCTCATGATCAACGCCGTCTTCGTCGAGCTCGGCCCGCAGGTCGAGCAGCGGCTGAACCGGATGGCGGAGCTCTATGGCCGCTTCACCGGCCATGTCGGCGACACCACAGGCCCGCTCGACTAATGGGCGGCACTTTCCAAACCTTCCATGCCTTCAATGCCTGCGCAGCATCTGACAACAAAAAGGGGAACCGGAATGAAGACGATGATGACACGCAGCCTGCTGGCCTTGAGCCTCGCGGGCTTGGGCTTCACAGGATTGGCCGCAACCAGCGCGCAGGCGCAGGAGGCGACCTTCGTGATGACCGCGCGCCTCGTCGGCGCGCCGACCTATAACCCGACCAAGGCGACCAAGCTCAATACGGCGACGACGCTGATTTTTGACCGTCTGGTCGTGCAGGATGCCGACCAGAGCTTCCATGGCCAGCTCGCCTCCTCCTGGGACGCCAGCCCCGATGGCATGCAATGGACCTTCAAGCTCAAGCCTGGCGTCAAGTTCCACAATGGCGAGCCGTTCAACGCCAAAACGATCGAATGGTGGGTGCCGCAGTTCAAGGGCACCGAGAACGCCTTCACCGTGGAGGCGATCGAGCGTGTCGAGGTCGTCGACGACCTGACCGTGCGCTTCCACATGAAGCACCCAGACCCGAACCTGCTGTTCAACCTCGCCACATCCTTCATGTGCATTCCAGAGCCCAAGGCCTACACGGCGCTCGGCGACAAATTCGGCGTGACCGAGGCCATCGGCACCGGCCCCTACAAGATGCAGCAGTTCAGCGTCGGCCAGCAGACCGTGCTGGTGCGCAATGACGACTATGCCTGGGCCTCCGACCTCTCGACCAATCAGGGGCCGGCCAAGTTCAAGAAGCTGACCTTCCGCGAGATCGCCGAGGAATCGACCGCCTATCTCGAACTGAAGACCGGCGGCGCCGACATGCTGGTCAATGTGCCGACCGACTTCCTGCCGCGCATCCAGGCCGACAAGGCGGTGAAGCTCGTCACCATTCCCGGCAATGAGCTGGTCTATATGCCGATCAACACCAGCGTCGAGCCGTTCACCGATGTCAGGCTGCGCGAGGCGACCGCGTTCGCCGTCAACCAGAAGGAGATCCTGACCAGCCTCTATGGCGGCAATGGCGCGGCAGCCGACACCTTCCTGATCTCCTCGCTGAAGGAGTCGCAGGTCGAGCCGAAATACAAGATTTCCTATGATCCGGAGCGCTCGAAGAAGCTGTTCGACGCAGCCGGCTGGAAGGCGGGGCCCGACGGCATCCGCGTCAAGGACGGCAAGCGCCTCGAGGTCAAGCTCTGGACCCAGAACGGCACCGAGTTCAAGCGCCTCGTCGAGATCGTCCAGGCCCAGCTCAAGGCTGTCGGTATGCAGGCCGATATCAGCATCATCGATGCCGGCTCGATCAACGCGCAGTACCGCAAGAAGACCGAGCACCAGCTCGCGATCCGCGCCTATCAATGGACCAATGCCGACATCGTCGACTGGTTCTTCGCGGCCAAGCGCGCGGGCTACCCCAATGTCTCGATGTTCAACGACCCTGAAGCCGAGCGGCTGAACGACATCGCCATGAACAAGTCCAAGACCTGGGACGAGCGCGTCGCGAACTTCACCCGCTATCATGAGTATGTGCTGTCGCAGTACGCCTTCGCGCCGATCTACCAGCCGGCGCAGAGCCTGGCCTATGGCAAGCGCATCACCTTGCCCCAGGTGATCCGCGGTACCGGGCTCTACGGGCCGACCATGCTCGATATCGCCCCGGCGAATTGAGCCCGGCCCAAACGAACTGAGCTCGACACGACCGCACAGGGGAGAGAGCCTTGCTGCAATTCGCGATCCGGCGGCTCGCCATGCTGGTGCCGGTGTTCCTCGCCGTCTCGCTGGTGATCTTCATGATCATCCATCTCGTGCCGGGCGATCCGCTGGAGCATCTGATCCAGGTCGGCTCCTCGCCCGAGCAGCGAGCGCAGATGATCGCCCGCTACGGCCTCGACCAGCCGTTGCTCGTGCAATACGGGCGCTGGCTCGCCAAGGTCGTCACGGGCGATCTCGGCGACGCCATCGTGATGCGCCAGCCGGTCGCGCGGCTGATCGCGGAGAACATGCCGCACAGCCTGGCGCTCGGCGGCGCGGCGCTGATCTTCTCCACCACGGTGGGGATCGTCACCGGCGTGCTCGCCGCCTCCTTCCGCGACAGCCTGTTCGACCGGGCGGTGATGGGCTTCATCCTGCTCGGCTCGACGCTGCCGAGCTTCTGGCTGGCGCTGCTGATGATCCTGATGTTTGCCGTGCAGTTCGAATGGTTCCCGGTCTCCGGTGCGCGCAGCTGGGACGCGCTGGTCCTGCCGGCGCTGACCATCGGCATCGGCGGCACGGCCCTGATCGCCCGCGTCACCCGCGCCGCAATGATCGAGATCGCCAACCGCGATTTCGTGCGCGTGCTCCACGCCAAGGGCCTGCCCTTCTGGCGCATCCAGCTGCGCCATGTGCTCCAGCAGGCGATGCTGCCGGTGATGACGATCCTGGGCCTGCGCATCGGCTGGATCCTCGGCGGCGCCGTCACCGTGGAATATGTCTTCGCCCGGCCGGGCCTCGGCTCGCTGCTGATCACCGCGCTCGGCCAGCGCGACTATCCGCTGGTGCAGGGCTGCCTGTTGATGCTCGCCATCGCGGTGATGCTCGGCACGCTGCTTGGCGATCTCGCCCAGGCGGCGCTCGATCCGCGCCTGCGCGAAGCCATGGGTGCAAGATGAGCCGGACTGCGAGCCCATTTGGACGTTTCCCGAGCCCTCATCCTAAGGAGCCATTCTCTTGGGAATGGCGTCTCGAAGGATGCTCCAGGAGTCTCCGAAGCCATCGGGAGCATCCTTCGAGACGCCGCTGCGCGGCTCCTCAGGATGAGGGCTGGAGGTTCCAAACGGGCTCCAAGATGAACCGGTGCAAGATGAGCCGTCCACGATGAGCCGTCCCTCGCTGCCAGCCCGCCTCGCCCGCTCGCCGCGCGGCGCCATCTGCGCGCTGTTCCTGATCGGCCTCGTCATCTGCGCGGTCTTCGCGCCCTGGATCGCGCCTTACGACTATGCCGCCCAGCAGCTCTCGATCGCCAACTCGCCGCCTTCGCCTGCGCATTGGCTCGGCACCGACGAATTCGGGCGCGACCTGCTCTCGCGCATCATCCAGGGCGCGCGCACCTCGCTCAGCGTCAGCGTGCTGTCGATCGCGCTGTCGGTGGTCGCAGGAGCGACGCTTGGCGCCGCCGCCGGCTATTTCGGCGGCCTGTTCGACCGGGCCGTGACCGTCATCGTCGATCTGACCTGGTCCTTTCCTGAAATCCTGCTGGCGCTGATCCTGATCGCGATCCTGGGGCCGGGGCTGCACTCCACCGCGATCGCCATCGCGATCGCCTATCTCGCCCAGTTCACCCGATTGACGCGCGCACAGGTGATGTCGCTCAAGGGCGAGCTCTTCGTCGATGCGGCGGTGGCGGCCGGCGCCCATCCCGGCCGCGTGCTCTTCCGCCATCTCCTGCCCAATGCGATGACCCCTGTCATCGTCGCCGGCATGCTGGCGACGGGCGACGCCATCGTGCTCGAGGCGACGCTGGGCTTCTTCGGGCTCGGCGCGCAGCCGCCGGTGCCAAGCTGGGGCGCGATGATGAGCTCCGGCACGGCGCAGATCTTCATCGCGCCCTGGATCATCATCTTTCCCGGCCTCGTCATCGCCACGACCGTGATCGCCATCAACCTGTTCGGGGACGCGCTGATCGAGGCGCTCGATATCCGCGCCTCGCTGCGCGACGGCTGACGCGCCACACCATCCAAACAGAACCGCATCCAACACATCCAAGACAAACATCAGGGACCGTAGGGAACGCCATGAGCTTCACCGTGCTGACCGCCGAGTTCTCGCATGAGAGCAATACTTTCAGCCGCTGCCCGGCCGATTACGCCGCCTTCACGGATCGCGGCATCAGGCTCGGCCACGCCGCCATCACCGAGCGCGGTGAGGCCAATACGCCGATCGCCGGCTTCCTCGATATCGGCCGCCCGGCCGGCTGGCGGGTGGTCCATGCGATCAGCGCCGCCGCCCAGCCCTCGGGCCCGGTGACGCGCGACGCCTTCGACCGCATCGCCGATGTCATCGTCGAGGCGGCCAAGGCCCATGCCGGGGCGATCGACGGTGTGCTGCTCGGCCTGCACGGCGCGATGGTGACGGAGTTCTGCGAGGATGGCGAAGGTGAATTGCTCAGGCGGCTGCGCGCCGTGCTCGGCCCGAAAGTGCCGATCGGCGTCACGCTCGACCCCCACGCCAATGTCACCCGGGCGATGACGGAGCTCGCCGAGATCGTCGTCTCCTACAAGACCTATCCGCATGTCGATGTCCGCGAGACCGGGCGGCTGGCGGCGGGCATCCTGCAGCGCGCCATGGCGGGCGAGATCAGGCCGGTGACGCTGCGCGCCGAGCGGCCGATGCTGGAAGAGGTCAATGGCGGGCGCACCGATATCGGCCCGATGGTCGCGCGCATCGCCAAGGCGAAGGCCTATGAACAGGAGCCGGGCGTCTTTGCCGTCAGCGTCAATGGCGGCTTCGGCAACGCCGATATCGCCGAGGTCGGTCCGACCGTGCTCGTCACCTGCGAGGGCGACCACGAGCGCCATCGCGGCTTCGCCGAGGCGCTGGTCGACGACATGTGGCAGCGCCGCTTCGAGATGGTGACGCCCTTCCTCACGGTGGCGGACGCCGTCGCGGAGGCGGCCGCCTATGTCGCGACATCGGGCCCGCTGATCATCGCCGATTACGCCGACAATCCCGGCGGCGGCGGCTATGGCGATGCGACCGGGCTGCTGAAAGCCATGATCGAGGCCGATCTGAAGGACGCTTGCTTCGGCCCAATCGTCGATCCCGAAGTCGCGGCTGAGCTGCACCGGACGCAGCCGGGCGCGACGGTCTCGGTCCGGCTCGGCGGCAAGATCGATCCCGCGATCGGCGGCGGGCCGCTTGCCCTCACCGGCACGCTCGTCAGCCTGAGCGACGGCGACTATGTCGGCGACGGCCCGATGCTCGGCGGCCTCCATGCGAGCTGGGGGCCCTGCGCCGTGCTGCGCGTCGGCGATATCGAGATCCTGGTCACCACGATCCGGGCGCAGATGAACGACCTGCAGCAGTTCCGTGCCTTCGGCATCGATCCCGCCGCCAAGCGCGTGGTGGCGCTGAAGTCGATGCAGCATTTCCGGGCCGCCTTCGAGCCGATCGCCGGCAAGGTGATCGTCTGCGACAGCGGCGCGCTGTGCACGCCGGACCTGACAAAACTGCCCTATCGCCGCGCCCGCCGGCCGATCTTCCCGCTCGATCGCGATGTTGCCGCTCGACAAATGACGGCACTATAGCAGCCGCACGCTCCGGCCATTGCGAAGGCCGGAACTGCGCTTGCCGGCCCCTCCCCGCTTTGCGTCGCCGAGATTTCGTCGCACAACCGGAATTGCTGTCAGCTCCGCGCCACTTGGGCCTACTGCAATGGAGGCGGCCCGGCGCGCGTTTCCGGGCTCGAACTGACCGGAGCCGTCCGTCCTGTAAGGACGGCCAACGCCGCAGCCAAAGCAAGAATGCCGGCACTGAGGCCGAATGTCGCCTCGTAGCCCGCCGCGTCGTAGAGCAGGCCGCCGACGGTGGCCCCAAGCGTGATGGCGAGTTGAATCACGGCGACCATGAGGCCACCCCCTGCCTCCGCATCCTCCGGCAAGCTCAGCGACAACCAGGTGAACCACCCGACGGGTGCCGGCGTCGCGAGGAGACCCCAGGCCCCCAGAAGCACCGCCGTGCCGACCACCCAGTCCCCGAAGGCGACGAGGCCCAATGCGATAACGGCCATCAGCAGCGGGATGGCAATGACCGTCGCGAACAGGTGGCGCTCGATGACCTCCCCAATAGCCATGGTCCCGACAAGACCTGCGACCCCGATCCCGAGCAGGATGAGCGAGAGGGTCGAGACGTCGACGCGTGTCACGGTTTCGAGGAACGGTCGCAGATAGGTGAAGAGGGTGAACTGCCCCATGAACAGGAGCGCCACCGCGGTCATGCCGACCGCGACCCTTGGTCGAGCCAAGAGCATGAGGACGTTGCCGGTGCCGGGCTTGCGCTCGCTCGGCAATGCCGGGAGGGTCATTGCCTGCCAAATCAGCGCCGCCGCCGCCAGCGGAACCACGCTGAAGAAAGCACCGCGCCAACCGATGAGCGAGCCGATGAAGGCGCCAAGGGGAGCCGCGACGGTTGAGGCGAACGCACTGCCGCCCTGAAGGATGGCGATGGCCTTGGGCACGCAGGCCTTGGGCACGATGCGGATCAGAACCGCCGTCGACATCGACCAGCAGCCGCCGATGGCGATGCCCAGCAAGGCCCGGCCGAGCATCAGCAGGGCATAGCTCGGCGCAAATGCAACCAGAGCGCCGGACACGATCATCAATGCTGTCAGGGACAACAGAACGTGCTTTCGGTCGAGCCGCCGGGTCACCCATGAAATGCTGAGGCTCGTCGCCACCGCGAAAATACCGGACATGGAGATGGCCTGTCCGGCCTGGCCCTCGCTCAGCCCCAACTCGCTTGCCAGAGGCGTCAGCAGGCTCACCGGCATGAACTCGGACGCCACCAGGACAAAGGCACATAGCGACATCGCGCAGACGGCGCTCCATGGCGCGGAGGCCTCACGCAGATCGACAGTGTCGGCGGGAACGTGAACTTGCATCGGGGTGCCTCGCGGTCGTCGTTCGTCGAGCGGCCGTAGGCGCGCCAACATCACTCAGGGTTTGGGTATGGCTCCGCCTGCGGAGCCCAGCTCAGACGCGCGAGCTTCCTCGGCGCGAATGGCGTGTATCGGGTGAGGTTCAACCTAAGGCCTGGCAATTTCAGCGAATAGCCGTGCAGAACGGCTTGCAGTCATGAACAAAGCTTCTCAATCGACCGACCCGACGGCCGTTCGATTGATGAGCTTATTTTCTGATGACAAGCGAATTAACCCGGCTAATTCATTCCCGTCGCATCGCTTAGGTTGCCGCCAGCAACAGGAGCGAACGACATGAACAGCGATGCGACGAAGGAAACCGGAACGGCACTGACCCAGCGGCGTGATGTGTTGAAACTGACGGGACTCGCCGCGCTGGGCCTGGCGTCCAACATGGCCACGCCGGCCATGGCCCAGCAAACGCTGGCCTGGGACAAGACCTTCCCGAAGAGCGACCGGGTCGAGCATCGCAAGGTGTCCTATACCAATCGGCTCGGGATCACCCTCGTCGCCGACCTCTACGTCCCAAAGGGGCTCGAACGCTCCCGGCGGTATCCGGCGCTCGTTGTCGGCACGCCTTTCGGCGCGGTGAAGGAGCAGGCGTCGGGCCTCTATGCCCAGACGATGGCGGAGCGAGGGTTCGTCGCCATCGCCCACGATCCCTCCTATGTCGGTGAAAGCGGCGGCCAACCGCATGAGATCGCGTCCTCGGAGGCGCTGGTCGAGGACTTCAGCGCCGGCGTCGACTACCTCGGCAAGCTGTCATTCGTGGATCGCGAGCGCATCGGCCTGATCGGCGTCTGCGGTAGCGGCGGCTTTGGGCTCGCGGCAGCGGAGATCGACCCGCGCATCAAGGCGGTGGCAACCGTCAGCATGTACGACATCGGCCAGGCGAAGCGTCAGGGACTTTCGGCCGCAGCCGACGAGGCCTCGATCAAGAAGTCCTTGGAGACGATCGCCGCGCAGCGCTGGGCCGAGGTCGATGGCGCGGAGCGGACGATGGTGATCGGTACGCCACAAGTGATCACGGCGGCCTCGACCGAGATCGATCGCGAGTTCTTCGACTACTACCGCACCCCTCGCGGTCAGCATGCGCGCTCGACAACCGCGTTCTCGACCACCAGTGACGCGCAGATGATGCAGTTCTGGTCGTATGAGCGGCTGGGCTGGATTTCGCCCCGTCCCGTCCTGTTCATTACCGGCGACAAGGCGCATTCGCGCATCTTCAGCGAGCACGCCTATGCCAGGGCGAGCGAGCCCAAGGAACTCTTCATCGTGGCGAATGCGGGCCATGTCGACCTCTATGACCGGGTCAACCTCATCCCTTGGGACAAGCTGAAGACCTTCTTCGATCGGAATCTGTCGGTCTGACGCTCGTTCATCGACGCCAATCAGAAACGCTTGGATCGACAGCCCGGACACTCCGTGCTGTCGTTACCCATGGGGAGCCATCGAAAATGTCGCTCAAAGCCATGCAGATCGCAGGCGTCGTCACATTCGGAATGATCGGAACCGCCATGGCCCAGGAACGCATCACAATCTCATCGGAATGGGGTTCGATCACCGCAGAACTCACTGAGAACGCCGCGACGAAGGCGCTCATTCCGATGCTGCCGCTAACCATCGACATGAGCGATCATCTTCGCCAGGAGAAGACCGGAAACTTGCCATCGCCTCTCCCGGCCGCCCCACGACAGCGCGCGTTCAAGAACGGGACGCTCGGCCTGTGGGGGCCTGACCATTTCGTGGTCTACTACCGCGATGGACAGGTTCCCCAGCCTGGGATCGTCATCCTGGGCCAAGTGAAGGGTGGCGCCTCCATATTCGATCGCCCGGGCACGGTGTCGATCCGGGTCGAGCGCGCCAAGTAGCCCGCGGCCACGAGTTGCCAATCGCTGTCACGCTCGTCAATCTGGCTCCCGGTATGAAGGGCTTCGTGAGTGCCGCGTGACAATGTGAATGAACTGGTCGCGTTCCTCGCGGTCGCGCGGGAGCGCAGCTTTACCAAGGCCGCAGCCAAGTTCGGACTGTCGCAGTCGGCCATGAGCCATACAGTCCGGCAGTTGGAGGCGCGCCTCGGTGTTCGCCTCCTGACGCGCACGACCCGGGCCGTGTCCCTGACTGACGCCGGCGAACGCCTGCTTGACGGGATCGGACCGCATTTCGACGAGATCGAGGCCCAGGTCGAGTCCCTCGGCGACCTCAGGGACAAGCCCGCCGGTACGATCCGGATCGTTGCAGCCGACTATGCGATCAAATTCGTGCTCTGGCCCAAGATCAGGACGTTCCTGCCGCGCTACCCGGACATCAAGGTCGAGCTGATCCTCGACAATGGCCTCACCGACATCGTGACCGAGCGCTATGATGCCGGCGTCCGGATGGGTGAGCACCTCGCCAAGGACATGATCTCGGCTCGGATCGGTCCGGATTTCTGCCTGGCGGTGGTTGGATCGCCGGCATACTTCGCTGGCCGGACGAAGCCTGCCCATCCCAAGGATCTGGTCGGTCACGCCTGCATCAATTTTCGCCTGCCGAGTTCGGGCGGCCTTTACGCCTGGGAATTCGAGGAAGATGGGCGCGAGATCAGGATACGCGTCGATGGCCAGCTCGCCTTCAACAACATCTTCGAGTCCCTGGAGGCGACGCTGGACGGCTTCGGCCTGGCCTATATCCCCGAGGAGATCATCCTTCCCTATGTCGCCGACGGTCGTCTGATCCGCGTCCTCCAGGAATTCTCCCCGCCATGGGATGGGTACCACCTCTATTATCCGAGCCGCCGGCAATCCTCTCCGGCGTTCGTCGCGCTGTTGGATGCACTCAGGCACCGCGTGTAAAGCGCATTTCAGGCGCGTGGTGGCGCTGAAGTCGATGCAGCATGTCCGGGCCGCCTTCGAGCCGATCGCCGGCCAGGGGATCGTCTGCGACAACGTGATCGTCTGCGACAGCGGCGTGCTCTGCACGCCGGACCTGACGAAACTGCCCTATCGCCGCGCCCGCCGACCGATCTTCCCGCTCGATCGCGTTTTGCCGCTTGATCGATGACGGCCCGGTAGCCGCCGCCCGGCCCCACCGGGCGGCGTTTCGCTTGAATAGGCCGAGAATCTTGGCTCTGGCCTGATTCCGAAGCGCCCTTGGATGCAATCGGGCATGGTTCGCGACACGCCATCTTCGGCACGGGAATTGCTTGTGCTTAAAGCAGCGCAGAGCCGTTTTGCTCTTTCCGGGTTGGCGTGCCCATCGTCGGGATACCGTGCAACGGTGCTCCGGCCATGGGTTATGGCTGGCTAGCAACGCTGGGCGCTCTGCGGTGAGCTCTTCGGGTGCGGTTTCCCTGCGGTCTTCTTTGTTGGAGGCTGGAGGAAAGACATGTGCGATCGTGACGGGTTGTTCTATCGGAATTTCTCGCGCAGGACCCTCCTGCGCTCGGGCGCCTCGGCTGTCGCCACGCTCGCCTTGCCTGCCCATCTGGCGGGCCTGCTCACGCCGACGGCAGCGGCTGCCGCAAATGTCACCCTCAAGGCGACCCATGGCTCCGGCTTCTGCAATATGGGCATGTTCCTCGCCAAGGAACGCAACCTGACCAAGGCCGACGGCGTCGATCTGGAATTCGTCGTCACGCCCTCCAATACCGAAATCACGACGATGTTCGGCGCCGGCCTCGTCGACATTTCGATGATCCCCTATTCGAACTTCATGACGCTCTACGATGCCGGCGCGCCGGTGAAGATCGTCGCCGGTGGCGGCGTCGAGGGCTGCATCATCGTCGGCAAGGAGGGGCTGAAGACCGCCGCCGATCTGAAGGGCAAGACCTTCGGCACCTTCCAGGCCGACACGCTGGAGGTGCTGCCCTATGACTATCTCAAGAAGGCGGGCCTCAGCTTCAAGGATGTCGAGATCAAGTACCTCGACACCTCGCCCGAGCTCGCCCAGGCCTTCCTCGTCGGCGCGATCGACGCGATCTGCCATATCGAGCCCTATGCGTCGCAATGCGTCATCGGCCGCAAGGGCGCGAGCGTGCTCTCCGACGGCACCGACGTCTACGGCAAGGGCTATTCCGACTGCGTGCTCGCCGTGCGCACGCCGCTGATCGAGAAAAACCCGGCCGCGGTGAAGGCCGTGATCAAGGCGCTCTTCGTCGCGCAGTCGCAGGCCGAGACCGACAAGACGGCGGCGCTCAAGGACACCGTCGGCAAATACTACAAGACCAGCATGGAGGCTGCGATCGACGCCTCCAGCAAGCAGCCGATCGTCGTCGACCAGCGCAACCAGACGAAGTTCATCATCGAGCGCGGGCAGTCGATGAAGGAACTCGGCTACGTCAAGAAGTCGCCCGATCAAGGCGCCTTCGACTGGAGCCTGCTCGAAGCCGTGATCGCCGAGAACAAGACGCTCTACGACGGGCTGAAGCTCAAATCCGCCTGAGCCGCTGCCGCGCCGGCCGGGTTTGACCTGCCGGCCGGCCTGTTCTCACGATCAGGAACGACGCCATGACGATGCGCCTGGAGGCAGACCGCCTCGCCGCTTCCGCCAGCCGGAACCGCATATTCGCCTCGACATTCCCGCCCTGGCTGCGGCGCGGCCTGGCGAAACTGGGCTGGGCCACCCTGTCGCTCGGCCTGTTCGCGGGCATCTGGGAGGGCTTCTGGGCGGCGGGAATGATCAACCCGCTGCTGCTGCCGCCGCCGCATCTGTTTTTGCAGGACATCCCCGGAACGCTGCAATATTTCGACCGCTCCAACCGGATCGGCAGCGTCTCGACAGGCGGGGGCGTCCTGCCGCTGCTCATCACCATGGCCTGGACGACGATGCGCGTCGTCGTCGGCCTGCTGCTCGGCTTCGTCGCCGGCGTCGCGCTGGGGGCGGTGATCCACTACATCGCCACCCTGCGCAAGCTCCTGCTGCCGACGATCCTGCTGCTGGCGCCGATCTCGCCCGTCGCCTGGCTGCCGGTTGCGATCTTCGTCTTCGGCATCGGCGACAAGCCGGCGATCTTCCTTGTCTTCATCACGCTGTTCTTCGCCATCGTGCTGTCGACGGGCGCGCAGATCGAGAGCGTGCCGAAGAACTACATCCATGTCGCGCGCATCATGGGCGCGACGCGACGCCAGACCTTCTGGAAGGTCGTCCTGCCCGCGATCCTGCCGAGCCTGTTCATGACGCTGCGGCTCAACCTGTTCGGCGCCTGGATGGTGGTGCTCATCGCCGAGACCGTCGGCGTCGGCACCGGGCTCGGCCAGATCACCTCGATGGCGCGCTCGACCTTCAACGCCAAGCTCGTCTTCTTCACCATGGGGATCATCGGCCTTCTCGGCTTCCTGTCCGACCTGGCCTTGCGCGAAGTCCAGAGACGCATGCTGTGGTGGGTCGCGCCCGGCCAGGGAGGCTCCCGATGACCCGCGCTGCCGTATCGATCAAGGGCGTCTCGAAGCGCTGGACGCCCGAGGGCCGTGCGCCCGTGCTGGCGCTCGACGATCTCAGTTTCGAGGTCGCGCCGGGCGAGTTCGTCGTGCTTCTGGGCCCCTCGGGCTGCGGGAAGTCCACCCTGCTCTACATGATCGCGGGGCTCGAAGAGGCGAGCGAGGGGCAGATCTTCTGCGATGGGGAAGAGGTCGTCGAACCCTCGGCCGAACGGGGCCTGATCTTCCAGGAAGCCTCGCTGTTTCCATGGCTGACGATCGCCGACAACGTCGCCTTCGGCCTGTCGATCCAGCATGTCCTGCCTGCAAGGCGGCGCGAGATCGCGATCGAGACGCTCAGGCGCGTCGGGCTCGGCGACATGCTGGACAAGAAGCCCGACGAATTGTCGGGCGGCATGCGCCAGCGGGCGGCCTGTGCGAGGGCGCTGGCGATGCGCCCGAAGGTGCTGATGATGGACGAGCCCTTCGCCGCTCTCGACGTGCAGACGCGCGCCCGCATGCAGGATTTCCTGCTGCAGATCTGGCGCGACAGCGGCGCCTCGATCCTGCTCGTCACGCATTCGATCGACGAGGCGATCTCCCTGGCCGATCGGGTCGTCGTCTTCACCGCGCGGCCGGGCCGGGTCAAGACCATCGTGCCGATCGACCTGCCGCGACCGCGGCAGAGCCGAGATCCGGGCTATCACGCCTATCGCGACCTGTTCACCGACCTGCTCGCCGACGAGGTCGACCGCGCCTTCGCCGAACAGGAAGCGGTCTGAGCCATGCCGGAGACCATCCTGGTCGCCGCCGTTCCACTCGGGCCGGGCGGAACCGATGATCGCGCGCTGCGTCGCGAGGCCGAAGCCGGCATCACCGCCGCAGCGGCCGCGGGCGCGCGGCTCGTGGTGCTGCCGGAACTGTCGTTCCTGCCCTATGTCGCGACAGATGCCCCGCAGCGCTGGTCGGGGCTCGCCGAAAGCCGGGACGGCCCCACCGGCCGGTTCATGGCGGAGCTGGCGCGAGCCAACCGGCTTGCGGTCCTGTTCGGCCTCGCTGAAACCGATGGGCGCGGCTTGCCGGTCAATGCGGCCCTGCTCGCCCGGCCGGACGGCACAATCGAGCGCGCCGCCACCAAGCGGTGCCTGCCGCCGAGGCAGCCCGGCGACGGCTTCGGTGAGTCCGACCATTTCCGGGCCGGCACCGACGCCATCGCCGTGACGCGCCTCGGCCCGCTCCGGCTCGCCGTACTGATCTGCTACGACCGCCGCTTTCCCGGACACTGGGCGCAGGCTGCCGCGGCCGGGGCCGATCTCGTCGCCGTCATGGTCGCTGGCCCCGCTCCGCAGGACCCGCCGGGCTTTTTCCGGAGCGAACTCCGCGCCCATGCGGCGGGCGCGGGCCTCTTCGCGCTCTCGGCCGCACGCTACGGCGTCGAGAGCCTCATGGGCCGCGACATCCGGCATGACGGCGAGACCCTTGCCGTCGCGCGCGACGGCAAGGTCATGGCTGCGGGCGACAGCGCCTCACCCGCCCCGATCATCATGTCCATCCCGGTTGGCCGCGCCTTTGACGCGGCGATGCCCACGGCGATCGGAACCAGTCCACCAACACAAGACCTGCCCACCAACACAAGACCTGCCTGAGGAGACGACCATGGAACTCATCGTTCAAGCCAGCCATGTGGTGACCGGCATCAAGGACCGCGACACGCCGATCATCGTCACGGAGGGTGCCGTGCTGTCGCGCGATGGCGTCATCGTGGCTGTCGGTGCGCTGGCCGAGATGCAGCAACTCGCCCCCACGGCGGAGCTGCGACGCTATCCCGATCACGTCATGATGCCCGGCTTCGTCAACAGCCACCACCATGTCGGCATGACCCCGCTGCAGCTCGGCTCGCCCGACCATGCGCTGGAGCTGTGGTTCGCCAGCCGCATCCCCGCCCGGCGCCTCGACCTGACGCTGGACACCCTCTATTCGGCCTTCGAGATGATCGCCTCGGGCGTCACCACGGTCCAGCACATCCAGGGCTGGATGCCGGGCGGATACGACGCGATCCACGGCGCGGCGACCAAGGTGCTGAATGCCTACCGCTCGCTGGGCATGCGCGCCTCCTATTGCTACGCCGTGCGCGAGCAGAACCGCCTCGTCTACGAGGCGGACGAAGCGTTCTGCGCCAAGCTCCCCTCCCCCTGGAACGACAGGCTTTTGGCCCATCTGAAGGCGCAGGCGGTACCCTTCCCCGACTTCCTGCGTCTCTTCGACCAGCTCACGAGCGAGAACGAAGGCCAGCGGCTGACGCGCATCCAGCTTGCCCCCGCCAATCTGCACTGGTGCAGCGATGACGGCCTGCTCGCGTTGCACGAGAAGGCCAAGGCCAGCGGCGTGCCGATGCACATGCATCTGCTCGAAACCGTCTACCAGAAGGAATATGCCCGCCGCCGGAGCGGCAAGACCGCCTTGCGCCATCTCTACGATCTCGGCGTACTCGGCCCGCATATGACACTGGGCCATGGCGTCTGGCTCAACGCCGAGGATATCGACATCGTCGCCGACACCGGCACCTGCATCTGCCACAACTGCTCCTCCAATTTCCGGTTGCGCTCGGGGCTGGCGCCGCTGAACAGCTGGGAAAAGAAGGGCATCACCATCGGCATGGGGCTCGACGAGGCCGGCATCAATGAGGATCGCGACATGCTGCAGGAGTTGCGGCTGGCCCTGCGCGTCCACCGCGTGCCGGGCATGGACGACGAGGATGTGCCCAGCTGTGCCCAGATCGTGCGGATGGCGACGGAAGGCGGCGCGCTGACAACGGCCTTCGGCGCCACGATCGGGCGGCTTGACCCCGGCCGCGCCTTCGATGCCGCCTTGATCAACTGGAAGACGACGACCTACCCCTATCAGGATCCCGACATTCCGATGCTGGACGCGCTGGTGCAGCGGGCGAAGTCCAATGCCGTCGATGCGGTCTATATCCAGGGCAACCTCGTCTATGCCGATGGCCGCTTCCAGCACATCGACCGGGCCGCCGTCCTGGCCGAGATCGCCGACAGCTTGGGCAAGCCACGCACCCCGGAGGAGGAGGCACGGCGCGAACTCGGCCGCGCCGTCTTCCCCTATGTGAAGCGGTTCTACCAAGGCTATCTGCCGGAGGAGCCGCCAAAACCCTTCTATGCTTGCTCGGCGGTCGTATAGGCGCCGCGCTTAGAGCGCTTTCGGGCGAAGTGGACACCGGTTCCCCCGCGACAAACGCGAAGCGTTTGCGCGGAGAAAACGCGTTAAAATAAAGAGCTGGAGCTGTTGAACGATCCAATTGGATCGGAAACCGCTCTGGCTCGCCCCTCATCTGCAAAGCGCAGCACAAGCTTCAAGCATCGCGATCATACCGCATTGCATCTGTGCCGGGCCTGACAGCCGGTTCGGACGGCGATCGCTTCATGGCGAGGTCGCCGACCCAGGATGCGATGTCACCGGGGCATCGCCATCACAGCCTGCTGCTCTCGGTGTTGAGCCAGACCGGCTGATCGTCCAGCCTGAAATCGGCGACTTAGGTGAACGACGTAGGTGAACCCTTGCGCCGCCAGCAGGTCCAGCGTCGCCGGGCTGTGCGCCAGCCAGGGGCTGGACCACGCAATGAGGGGACAATCAGCTAATCAACTCGACTTGGATAGTCCAAACTGATACCAATACAAAGCCAAAAGCCCTTTGACGGCGGAGGGCGGCATCTACGGTCTTTACAAGGAGCTGGGCCTCCGGCTCTGGAACAGGACGCCCAGGCGCGGGGTCAAGGCCAGGCCACGTGACGATCGCCGGCCGGCGACACGGACGACCGCGCCCAAAGCGCGCATTCGAAGGCACGGCATGCCTCCGGTCACGGTCGGCGCATGCAGGACATTCGATGGAGACGAACAGATGGCTCGCGACCTCGGCAGGGGAGTGACGGGACAGGATGTCCGCGTCGTTCAGGACCGGTTGAACTATCATTTGCGGCGGGAAACCGCCCTCGTCGTCGATGGCGTTTTCGGCACGGAAACCCACAAGCGCGTCGTCAAGTTCCAGACATTGCACGGCTTGCGCATCGATGGGATCGTCGGCGTCAGGACCCGCGCCGCGCTCTTCGAAGCCGATGTCGTGACGGCCCAGGTGCTCGTCGTGCCGGATCTGACGCTCCCCAGGATCGGTGCGGGTGCCGGAACGCCGCTCGGCATCAAGCCGCCGCAGCTGATACCGCCCTTGACGCTGCCAAGCGTAACGCCCCAGACGCCGCAATTCGTGCTTCAGCCGCCCGTGCTTTTCGGTCCACAATTCGTGCTTGGGGGTGTGGGGGCGATGGGCTTCACACCGGTCAATCAGCCGAGCCTGCTCAATCTCACCTTTACCGCGGTGCCCGTGAAAGATCCGACGGATCCCGTCGTGCAATCGACGAAGAACATCATCCAGCTGATCCAGCAATTGCCGGTCGACAGCAAATTCAAGGCGACGGTGATTTCGCTGGTTCCCAATCCAGTGAAGACGATCAAGGAACCCGGGGCCGGGTTTGACATCGATATCGGCATTCCAAAATACTCGCCGCTCGATCCCAACAAGGCCAGCCAGTCGGGAAGCGCGCAGTACAACCTGCGGATATTCGGAAGCCCGGGCGGCACAACGCCGCTGGTCATGCTTCAGGGCCGGGCGGAAGGCGAAATCGAAATCAATTATACCGGCCAGGCGCGATCCAATTATTTCAAGGCAACCGCGCAGTGTAATTTCTTTCTCGGCTTCGTCGGGGTGTTCTGAGAGCCATCTGTTTGGGAATTTCCCGAGCCCTCATCCCGAGGAGCCTGGCCTGAAATGAACCGAGCGATATCAAGGGCTTCCAATCGCTCATTATCACCCGCGCCGTCATCCTGGACAAGCCGCGCAGCGGCGCGGCTCCGGGATCCATCGGAGGACTCCGGAACTCTACGATGGATCCCGGGACGAAGCTTCGCTTCGCCCAGGACGACGGCGCGTAGGCGATCAAGACAGAGCAATTGAAATCATTGGCTTCATTTGAGGCCAGGCTCCTCACGATGAGGGCTCGAATGTCCAAACGGGCTTTGAGCAGAAGTCGGATCGCGACGCGTGCCCTACCGGCATATGCCCGTTTCTGCAGAACCAACGCGGACGCATCGTGCCGCCGCGCTGGAGCTAGCGGAAAACCGCTGCGGCGAGCATGGGCTTGAATCGTGCAGAATCTCGGCTTCTTTCGGGAGCTTGGCAGCTTCGCGTCCGCCTATCTGATCATCATGGCCGTCCCGGGGCCCAACTTCGCGATGGTCGTCCAGTCGAGCGTGCACGGCTCCTTGCGTGGAGCCCTGTCGACGGCAGCCGGCCTTGCAACGGGAGCGAGCTTGCTCGCGGGGCTGGCATTTGCCGGCCTTCTATCGGTCGGGCGTAACGATGCCTGGCAGGGCCTGGCTCACGCGGCTTTCGCCCTGACGCTGGTCATGATCGGCATCAGGGCGCTACGACGTTCAATGCGCGGATCCGCCACCCCGCTATCCCCAAAGGAAAATCTGTCCTCGGAGGCAAATCTACCCTCGAAGGCAAGTCCGCCCTCGAAATCAAGCCACACGTCGAGGAATTTCTTGACAGCGTTCGTGACGGCCGTAGCCAATCCTTTGACAGCGGTTTTCTTCGCAACATCAATGCTTGAGCTCGGTTTGACCGACCTTCAGACAAGGCCGGCGCTCATGGCGATGTCGGTCTTCGTCATTGCGCTCAGCTGGTTTGGTTTTGTCAGCCTGATGTTTTGTTTTGCTCCGGTCCAGAAGGCATTTCGCCTGTTGCAACGTCCGCTGGATGCGGGCTTGGGCGCCTACCTGATCTTTGTCGGCATCTCGCATGTCGCGGCGCCGCTGATCGGCTGACGTCGGGGTCCTGGTTTGGCACTTTCGGCTCCGGTCTTTCTCGGCCGGCGCGCAGCCAAGCGACCCGCGGGCGCCAAGGGCGATTGAAGATCAGGTCGATTTTTCGCCGGCCTTCATTCCGCATCAAAATGCTCGCCTCCCGGCGTTGATGCCCCGGGAAAGATCGAGCCGAAGCCATCGTCTTGATGTCTCGATGTCCGGCCTTGAGCGCGAGACTTGGGCGCGAGACTTGGGCGCGAGAGCTGGGCGCGAGACTTGGGCGGCGCTAGCGATCGAACCATTCCCTCCCCGCGCTTCGACGACTCCTGCCCCATGGCGAACATCGGCGCGTCGCTGCGCCTGGTGACCTCGCAGCCGTCAGCCAATGCCCAAATCTCGGGCTTGCATTGGATTTCTTTTGGATATTAGTTGGGCTTGGTTTTTAGAGTCCAAAAGGCTTTCTGACGGATCGGAGGAGCGATTTTGGCGTTCAGGTCTGAGCTGTTTTCATCGCTTGTCGGAAGCCTATACGAAGCGGCTCGCGACCCCGGGCAGTGGCCGGCTGCGATAGACGGCATACGCGTCGCCTTCGGCGGCTCTGAAGCATCTTTCGATATTCTCGGCGAGGAGATGGCGCTCCGGCCTTATATCGCCACCGCGAGACATCTGCCCGAGGACGAGCTGCGCGAGATTTTGATCGAAACGGGAGATTGTGAAGCGGAGGTTGCCGCGATCGACCGAGCCTTGTCGAGCCAGATGGGCGGCCCGTCATTCTCAAGAGGCGGCAGGCTTCTTCTCTGCCGTTTCCGGATCACGCGGCCGGCGGGGTTTCTGCAGAATGACGACATCGCCGAAACGTCAGCTTCGCCCGAAAGCCAAAGTTTTTGCGTCGGGGTCAGGCGAGGCCGGGAGCAGCCGCGCTTCAGTGTCGAAGACATGGCGTGGTTCATGCGTATCGCCTCGCATCTGCAGCGCGCGACCGAGCTGTCCCAAAGCGTCAGCCAAGCACGCATGGCCGCATCGATCATAGGGCGGTTACCTTTCGGCGTGCTCGTTGTCGACGCGCAGAAGCGGGTCATCGCCTCCAACCCTGCCGCCACGGAACTCACCAGGCATTCCTGGTCCGGGATCAAGGTTCGCAGGGGTATCCTGACTGCGCGCAACGGTCTCGATGTCGACAAGCTCCAACACGCCGTTTCAGCCGCCTGCCAACTGCAGGAGAGAGGAAGAGCTCAGGCGGGCCGCGATGCGTTCATCCATTCCCGGTCCCATGCCAGCGATGGCGATGCGCTTGCGATCTCGATTTGCCCCTTGCCGCAGGCCGAGCGGCATGCGGCCGGAGAGGGCAGCTATGCCGTGGTCTTTGCCCAGAAGCTTTCGCTGAGTTTGCCCTTTGGCTTCGTCGAACAGGTGCAAAGCGTATTCGGACTGACGCCGAAGGAAGCGCAGTTGGCTTGCTCCCTGGCGGAAGGCTTCTCGCTTAAGGAAGCTGCACAGCGACAGGACATCCGCTTCAAGACAGCGCGCTCCTATCTCGAGGAGATTTTTCAAAAGACCGGCGTACGCCAGCAAAGCCAACTCGTCGCCGTGCTCAAAACGATCCAACTGATCCTCGGCAACGCCGCGATGGCAGATCATCGGCCATCCGCGCGCTCCGGCTACCAAATTCCCGCAACCGATGCCGCCTAGAGCAGGATGCGAAAAAGTGGGAACCGGTTTTTCGCATTGATCCTGCTCTAACTCCTTGATGAGAGACGGATTCGGATTTCAGATGGGATCACTTTGTGACGCCATCAGACATCATCCGGCCCTAGCTCATCAGGAGCCGTAGCACGACCACCGCGACCACCCCGACGATGACGACGGCGATCAAAGGCAATCGCCGTGCGCAGAGTATCGTGATCAATGCGGCGATCGTTTCGGCCGGCCCGGTCGTGAGAACCGCCGGGGCGATGACGGAGACGAGCACCGCGGCGGGAATCTCATCGAACGCCGCCTTGGCCTTGCCCTTGAATTGAAGCTTGTCTGCAAAGAACAGCCCGCCGATCCGCGTGGCATATGTCACGATGGCCATGCCGATGATGGCAAGAATGGTCGGCACGGAGAGGGTCATGGTGCCTCCTCCGGAGCTGCGACATAAACCGCCGCGATGCCAGCCACCGTCCCGATCAGGACGTGCCATGGCGCGCCGATGGTCACGAAAGCGATCGCCGAGGCGATGGCGCTGGAGGCCACCGCGCTTGCGGTGCTCCGCCCCTTCCAGAAGCCGGCGATGAGGCCGATGAAAAGCGCCGTGAAGGCGAAATCGGCACCGAGGCGCCGAGGATCTCCCAGGAACGCACCTGCAAACGCGCCAAGCGTGGTCCAGAAGACCCAATTTGTGTAGAGGACCCCACCCATCGTCAGAAAATAAGCCGAGCTCAGCGGCTTCGCCCGGACGCGCCGTTCGCTCAAGGCCCAGTTCTCGTCGGACAGGACGTAGAACCCGAGCAATCGCTGCAAGCTTGTGAAAGCGGCGGTTTTCGGCGCGAGCGACGCACTCATCAGCAGGTTGCGCAGATTGACCAGGAGGGTGGACAGCACGATCGCCACGACGGGAACCGGCTGCCCCCAGATCTCGATCGCGGCAAATTGCGCGGCACCGGCACAGACCGTGGCCGACATCAGCGCGACCTCGATGGGTGAAAGCCCCTTTCCCACGCACAGCGCGCCGAACAACAGGCCAATCGGGATGGCAGCGACCGCGGCCGGAAAAATATCGCGCAGGCCATCGCGGATTTCGTCACGTGGGCGAGGTGAAAGCGCCGGGGCAGTCGTCGTCATTCCAGGCCTTTCATCACACCAAGCCTTTCATCACACCAAGCCTTTCATCACATCCAACACCAGCCGGAATTCATGCGGGACATCGGCAGGCACGGGCCTGAGAGAGCAAGGCTGGAACGATCCCCAGGGCAATGTCCGATCCAGTTGGATCGTTCAATCGCTCCAGATCTTTGTTTTAACGCGTTTTCTCCGCGCAAACGCTTCGCGTTTGTCGCGGGGGAACCGGTGTCTGCTTCGCTCGAAAATGCTCTAGATCTTCATCTTCAGCCGATACGCATAGCTGTCGCCGCGGAACAGGCCTTCGACATATTCCAGCATCCGGCCAGTCTGGTCATAGGTCCGGCGCTTGATCAAGAGTGACGGCAGCGGCTCGGTGAAGCCGAATATCGAGCATTCCTCCATATCGGGCGAGGTTGCTTCAATCGTCTGCTCGCAATGATCCGGCGGGACGCCATCTTCGGCAAGATAGGCATAAACTGAACCGGACAGATCGGCATGCTCGAGACCAGGGCAAGCATCCAGGCTGTACCATGCGACCTCGCGCGACAGCGGGATGCCATCTCCCAGGCGCACGCGGATGAGCTTCAGAAACCGCGCCGTCGACGGCAGGCCGAAGATGGACGCGATCAATCGGTCGCTGAGGGCCTGCCGCTCCAATATCTTCGACGAGGGCGTGCGACCGAGCTCCTCCATCTCCTGAGTGAAGCCCTTCAGGCGATTCATGCCCGGTTCAAGCACGGTTTCCGGCTTCTGGACGATGTAGCCGAGACGGCCATGTGCCGCGAGCAGCCGCCGCTTCCGCAGCGCATCGTAACAATGCTGTATTGTCGTCCGGCTAAGGCCTAGCTCAGCCGCCAGATGCCGCTCTGCCGGCATTGTTGCCCCAGGGGCAAGCTGGCCCTGCTCGATCATGGACGCGAGCTGTTCTTCGAGCTGACGATAGAGCGGCATGGCCGTGTCTTCGCGGAGCTTGAGAACATCGATAAAGCTCTTGGGCTCTGGCTTGGACATTTCGGCGTCGCTCAATTCTCTACTTATCCGCTGTGAAGTTGATTAAAAATTGACCTCGCATCGAGACTTATCCCGATTATCATCGTCAAATCAATCTACGGGCGGCTCATGCGAAACGATGCTCACCTCTTTGTCGTCGGCAGCTTCGTCGCAGCAAGCGCCGCCAAGGTCGAGACACTTCCCCAACCCGGCGAATCCCTGACGGCGCAGGCCTTTGCTCTGGAACCTGGCGGCAAGGGGTTCAACCTCGCTGTCGCCTGTCGACGATTGGGTGCCACAGTGGAGGGCATCCTGCCGGTGGGCGACGATATGCTGTCTGGGCTCGCAGCCCCTGCGCTGGAACGCGCCCGGCTCTCCGGGGCGATGCTCCGCCGGCTTCCAGGCGCGACAGGCGCGGGTATCGGTTTCATCGATGCGCGCGGAGAGAATTGCCTGGCCGTCTTTCCCGGCGCGAATGCGCGCCTCGGCGCGGCCGATATACGCGACAAGCGAAGCGCTATCGCAAAGGCGGATATCACTCTGGCTCAGTTCGAGATCAGCGACGAGCCGATCATCGCGGCTTTCGAAATCGCGCGCGAAGCCGGCAAGGCGACCCTTCTCAATCCTTCGCCGTTTCGCAGGCTGGATCACCGGCTTCTCGCGTTGACGACGATCCTGGTCCTCAATGCGCATGAGGCCACGGCCATGGCTTCGGACTTGACGGGAGAGAACGGGCAAACGTTCGATGCTCATGGGCTTGCCGGGATCCAGGCCTTCGCCGAAGCCGTCATGGCCATGGGGCCCGCGATCGTCGTCGTGACGCTCGGCCAGGGAGGCGCCGCTTTTTGCCGTAGCAAGCACCCTCCTCTCCACCAGCCGAGCTTCCCGGTTGCCGCGGTCGATACGTTGGGAGCCGGCGATGCCTTCGCGGCAGGGCTCGCGGTAAGCCTGGCTGAGGGCCAGTCACCGGAAAAAGCCATGGCCTTTGCGAGCGCTTGCGGCGCCATTCTCGCCGGCACCTGGGGTGTCTTCGATGCTTTTCCGGACCGGGCGGCCGTCGAGGCTGTCCTGCTCGCCCATGGCTGACCAGAGTATTTCCGCGTTTCTCCGAAGCGCGGAAATACTCTACCGCTTTGTTTGATCGCATTGTCTTCACGCGAACCGGTATCCGCTTCGCTCGAAAATGCTCCAGGCCGGCGCCAGCCCCGCCGCGCTCCGCCAGGCTATGGCCGGCACGTCGGATGAATCCGATCACAGCCCGTTTGGTCCGTTCGCATCCCTGTGAGCGCAGACCGTAAGGGCCTCAGTGGCGAACATCCGCCAAGGCGTCTTTGGCCCGATCAGACCGAGCCCACTCCTTCCATTCTCTCCAGCCCTGGAAATGTGACGAGCACGGCTTGTCTTGGCATTAGTTTGGATGCTTAATGGACACAGCCAAGGCCGCAATGTGAGATGATCAGGCCTGACTATCTGAACCGCATGACTGAACGCCGGAGGAGAAAGGTGAGCGATATTTCTGGGGCCAAGCCAGGCCGAAAATCCCAGCATGACTGGACGCTGATCGAGCCGGAGGTCTACCGGCTTCTCGACGAGCGTGGCGATTTCGATTCCAGGAAACGGGGCTGGAACACGCGGACCAGGCTGGAAGAAGCTCTGCTCGATTTCTGCCAGACGCAACTCGGATTTGAACCAGGCTCGGCAGCACTGCGTCGAAAGCTGCAGGTCTGGCTGCCAAACTGGCGCATGAAACAGAATTCGCAACAGATCAGCCCAGCTGAATGAGCGAGGGCAATCGCTATCTCAGCCATAGCTGGAGACAAAACCCAAAATACATCATCTGCCTGGCAAAAGAAGAGTCTAATTAAGGCGCATATCGACTTCAACACCGACGCAAACTGTACAATGCGGGCATCTTCTGCGGTTATTTCATAGATTAAATCTGAACATCGACGAGAGGCATCCATGCTCAATGCAAGCCGGCGTCTTTTCATCAGAGCCTTCGCATTCGGGGCCACGGCTGTCGCAGCCAGCCGCGCCATGGCCGCGCCCAGCGATGGGCATGCGGCTGGCTACGATGTCGCGCCGGCCTCGGACTTCCTGCCCACGATTCCGCGCAAACCCGGCGATCCCGTGGTCTTCACCGCCTCCCTCGACAAGGCGCCGATCAAAGCGACGTCCGGCGGATGGGCGCGCGAGATCACGACGCGCGGGCTGCCCATCGCAACCGATATCGCAGGCGCGCATCTCTTCCTCAATGCGGGCGGCGCCCGCGAGATGCATTGGCATGATTCCGCCGAGTGGGCCTATATCGTCGACGGACATTGCCAGGTCACCGTCCTGGATCCGGAGGGCGTGAGCGAGGTCGTCAATCTCGCGCCGGGCGATCTGTGGTATTTCCCGCAAGGTCACAGCCACGCCATCCAGACGCTCGGCGCAAAGCCCTGCCACGCCATCCTCGCTTTCGATGACGGCCTGTATTCCGAGCACGGCACCTTCGGGATCAGCGACTGGATGAGCCGTTACGATGCGGCCTCGCTCTCACAGGCCCTGGGCGTGTCGGCGAACCTGTTCGCGACGACGCCCAGGGCCGAGACCTACATCATGCAGGGCGGGGTGCTGGCTCTCGATGGGCCGCATGCGCGCATGGCCCGGCCGCTCGCGCGCGAGCGCAGCCACCGCTATGCCTTGATGGCGCACAAGCCCAAAGTGGCGACCGCCGGCGGCGAGCTCTACATCGCCTCTGAAAAGGAATTCCCGCTCTCGACGACGCTGACGGGGATGGTGCTGAGGCTCAAGGCCGGAGCGATGCACGAGCCGCATTGGCATCCTGACGCCAATGAGTGGCACTACGTGCTGAAGGGGCGCACCCGGGTCACGCTCTTTGGAACCGACAAGCGTATCGCCACCGCCGAATTGTCTCCAGGCGAATGCGCCTATATCCCGCGCAATTGCGGCCACTCGATCAAGAATATCGGCTCCGAGGATGCCGAGATGGTCGGCGTTCTCGACAGCGGATCCTATCGCGAGAACACCCTGACCGATTGGGTGACCAAGGCGCCGCGGCACCTGCTGGCGAACAATCTCGGCATTCCTGAAACGGCCGTGCCGTCATTCCCGCGCCCGAGAATTATCGTGCCCGCACCGGCGCAAGGGTGAGGCCCGGATCATGACGCCCATCGCGAAGCCAGACGATCCCCTGCGCGGGGATCGACGGGCAGAGACACCGACACGCTCCGCATCGCAGCGCGCGGCACAACAAACGATCGGCAGGCGGGAATAAATCGGCCCCTGCATCGATCCTGCAAACGCTGAACCTTTGTTGAGCAAGGCGGTGCCTGACGGGATCGCTTCGTTGCCAAGACATGTTTGATGGAAACGAGGGATGTGATGGCTGGACCCAACGACGCGACCGGTGAAGTGCGTATCGTTTCCACAAGCGCCGCCGGGGTCGCAGGCGACCGGCAGAGCACGCATCCCGTGTTCTCGCCCGATGGCAAGAGCGTGGCCTTCGTCTCGGCCGCCGATAATCTCGTGCCGGGCGACACGAACGGCGCCACGGATATCTTCATCAAGAACCTGGCGACGGGTGAAATCACCCGCGTCTCGACCAATTCGGCCGGGGCCCAGACCGACCTCGGAGCCGACAGCTACAATCCCGTCTTCTCGCCAGACGGCACCAAGATCGCTTTCATGTCGAAGGCCGGAAACCTCGTCCCGAACGATGCCGACGTCTACGTCGAAATCTTCATGAAGGACCTCGTCACTGGCGCCGTGACGATGGTCTCGAGCGATTCCGCCGGGATCCCGGCGGTTCCGGTGGATTCAATGCCGGTCTTCTCGCCGGACGGGACCAAGGTCACGTTCGTCACGTCGATCGCGCTGACGCCGGACGACAGCGAACACGATCTAGATCTCTATTCCAAGGACCTGGGCACCGGCGCGGTCACGCGGCTCTCGAGCCATAGCGGAGTCTTCTATTCAGGCTCCTATTTCATGTCGCCGGACGGAACCAAGTTTGCGATCCTGTCGTCCTATGCGCTGACACCGGACGATAACGGCGGACGTTTCCAACTCTACCTGCAGGATATCGCGACCGGCGCCATCACGCTCGTCTCCCGGGCGGCGAACAACCCGGACGGGACGCCGGGCGCCGTCGCCGACCAAGGCGCCGGCAATATGGTCTTCTCGGCGGATGGAACCAAGGTTGCCTTCTGGTCGAACTCCGACAACCTCGTGGCGAACGACACGAACAATAGCGCTGATCTTTTCGTCAAGGATCTCGTCACCGGGGCGGTCACGATCGTGAGCGTGGCGGCGGACGGGACCCAGAGCACGCATGGCGGAGGAAACGAACTGCCCGTCTTCTCGCCCGACGGCACCAAGATCCTGTTCTCGTCCATTTCCAACTCCCTGGTGCCGGGCGACACCAACGGCGTCTATGACGTCTTCGAGAAGGACCTCATCACAGGGGAAGTCACGCGGCTCTCGACCGCTGCGGACGGCTCACAGGCCCGTGGCGGTCTACAGGCGGCGTGGTCGCCGGACGGCAGCCGGATCGTGTTCCTCTCGGGCGCCAACGACCTCGTACCGGGTGTCACGCCTGCAGAAGGCGACATCTTCGTCAAGGACCTCGCCGCGGCACCGCCCGTCAACCTGGCGCCGGTCGCGGGCGACGATTCCTACAACGCCGTGGCGGGCACGCTGCTTGCCGTCGCGGGCCCGGGCGTGCTCGCCAACGACCGCGACGCCAATGGCGATGGCCTTTCGTCGGTCCTGGTCTCGGGCCCGCAGCATGGCACGCTCACCCTCGATCCCACGGGCGCCTTCACCTACACCGCCCAGGCCGGCTTCCACGGTCAGGACAGCTTCACCTACAAGGCCTCCGACGGTCAGGCGCAGAGCGGGCTCGCAACGGTCACGCTGACGGTCGACGCCGCCCCGGCGGCTGCGGGCGACCACTACACCACCCGGCAGAACCTGCCGCTCACGGTCGCGGCCACCTCGGGGCTGCTCGCCAATGACAGCGATGCCGACGGGGACCCCCTCACGACCAGCCTCGTTTCCGGCCCGCAGCACGGCACCCTCACCCTCAACCCCGACGGCTCCTTCACCTACACCCCGGCGGCGGGGTACCTGGGCAGCGACAGCTTCACCTATCGCGACAGCGACGGCATCGCGCTGGGCAATGTCGCCACCGTGACGCTCGGGGTCACCGCGAATGCGGGCGACGCCGTCCGCGTCTCGACCGATTCAAGCGGCAACCAGATCGCCTGGGGCGGCAGAAACCCGGCGCTCTCGCATGACGGAACGAAGGTCGCGTTCTGGTCCCGTACCGACTACCCCGAAACCGGCCAGGGCGGCAGTCACCTTTACATCAAGGATTTGACGACGCAGGTCACGACACCGGTCTGGCAGGAAAGCGCATCCGATTTCGGGAGCGCCATCGCGTTCGCACCGGACAACCGGACGATCGGCTTCCAATCCTCGAGCGGATACCAGATCGAGGATATACAAACGGGGGTGGTGACGACGCTGCAGTTCGGCGGGGCCATCGGCGGCGTCACCTTCTCGCCGGATGGCAGCAAGTTCGCCTTCTATTCGAACTCCGCCACGATCATGCCCGGCGACACGAACGGCCAGACCGACGTCTTCATCTATGATCGGCCGACGAATTCCATCAACCGCATCTCGACGACGAAGGATGGCGCGCAGGCCACGGGAGGCGGACAGGCGGACCTCTCGGGCCTGTCGCTCAGCTTCTCCGCCGACGGCAGCAAGGTCGTCTTTTCGTCCGGCCTGAACCTGACCGGCAGCCGTTATAACAGCGCTGCCAACGCCTACATCAAGGATCTGAATACGGGGGACATCACGCAAGTCACCCATGGCGATCACGACCCGGTCTATGATCTGGAAACCCTGACTTATGTCGACGGGTCGCGATATGGCGCTGATCAGCCGGTCTTTGCCACCGTCATGTCCCCTGACGGCAGCAAGATCGCCTTCGTCAGCCAGGCGGGAAATCTCGTGAATGGGCTCACGACGAGTCCCGACCCGATTTTCGGCAATCCGGTCATATTTCCACAGGTCTTCGTCATGGACCTGACCACGGGGATCATCACCGTCGCCTCCTCGACTGCCGACGGGACATCGGCGGTTGATGCAAACAACGGTAGCGGGGCAGTCCGAGGCACGTTCTTTCCGGTCTTCTCGCCGGACAGCCAGAAGATCGCCTTCCGCTCAACGGCCACCAATCTCGTGCCCGGCGACACCAACAATGTTCAGGACGTCTTCATCAAGAACCTGAACACCGGCGCGATCACGCGTGTCTCGACGACCGCGGACGGCGCCCAGACCTACGACAATAACGAGCGCTCCCCATCGGCGATAAGCTTTTCACCCGACGGCTCGAAGATCCTGTTCAGCTCCGAGGCGACCAACTTCGTCGCGGGCGACACCAATGACGCGATCGACGTCTTCCTGAAGACGATCCGCTACCCGCCATCGGCGGTCAACGATGCCTGGGCGCCCTATGCCTACCAGCCCCTTGTCATCGATGCCGCCCGCGGCGTGCTCGCGAACGATATCAGCCCGAGCGGCTCCGCATTGACGGCGACGCTCGTCTCCGGGCCGGCGCACGGAACGCTGGATTTCCACGCCGACGGCTCGTTCAGCTACACCGATGGGCGCGATCCCGCCGACCCGAATTCCTACTATTTCGGCAAGGACAGCTTCACCTACACCATCAGCGACGGAACGAACCAGGGCGGCATCGCCACCGTACAGCTCTATATCGCACCAACAGGCGGCGGCTCCCTGTGGGGGTTCCCGCGGATCGGTGGCTCCACCGGCTTTTACATCCAAGCGCGTTCCTACTCCGATCCGCACCTCGTCACCTTCGACGGGCTCGCCTATGATTTCCAGGCTGTCGGCGAGTTCACCCTTGTGAAGGCCGCCGACTTCGAGGTTCAGGTCCGCCAGCAGGCGGTTGGCCCGAACGCCTCGTCCATCACGGCCGTCGCGGCGAGGATCGACGGCAGCGTGGTTGAGCTGGACGCCGGAGCCGCACAGCCGCTGCGCATCGACGGCGTGGCGCTCGACCTCGCCGACGGCCAGGCGCTGACGGTCGGCCACGGCGTCGTCTCGCGGGCGGCCAATATCTACACCGTCGTGAACGGGGCCGGGAATGGGTTCTCGGCGGGGCTCGGATCGACCTTCCTGAGTCTCCTGCCCTTCCTGTCCCCGGACATGGCGGGCAAGGTCGCGGGCCTCCTCGGCAATGACGATGGCAGCACCGGCAACGACATTGCGCTTGCCGATGGGACAGTCCTGTCGGGGTCCGTCACGCCCGAAGCCCTCTACGGGGCTTATGCGGAGTCCTGGCGCGTCACCGATGCGAATTCGCTGTTCGCCTATGCGGCGGGTCAATCGACCGAGAGCTTCACTGATCGCAGTTTTCCCCACGCCATCATCAAGCTCAGCGATCTCGCGCCCGATGTGGTCGCCGCGGCCAGGCAGACGGCCCGCGATGCCGGCCTCATCGAGGGCACGCTTGAATTCGACAACACTGTCTTCGACGTAGCCCTGACGGGTAACGCCGAATATGCGCTGGCCGCGGCCGGGATGCCGGCGTCGAACACGACGCCGGTCCAGCTTGTCGTCGATACCGCTCCCGCCGCCGGGGCCGACAGCTACACGGCGATCCAAGGCCTGGCGCTGAGCATCGGCGCCGCGGCCGGCCTGCTCGCCAACGACACGGATGCCGACGCCGGCAGCACGCTGAGCGCGATCATCGCCTCCCAACCGCAATTTGGCTCCGTGGTGCTCAATGCCGACGGCTCCTTCACCTACACGCCCCTTGCCGGCTATGCCGGCCCCGACGCCTTCACCTACCAGGTCAGCGACGGCGTCCTGACGAGCGCTCCCGCCACCGTCTCATTGACCGTCGCCCCCTCGACCGGCCACACGATCGGGGACCCGCATCTCCTGACCTTCGACGGTTTCGCCTATGATTTTCAGGCCGTGGGCGAGTTCACCCTGGTGCGCGGGCAGGATTTCGAGATCCAGGTGCGCCAGCAGGCCACCGCCACGGACATCGCCGTCAACACGGCCGTCGCCTTCAGGTTCGGCGCATCCACGGTCGGACTCTATGCCGGAGCCAATACCAGCCTGCTGATCGACGGCATGCCCGTCTTTCTCGCCAATGGCGGCAGCTATGCGGTCGGTGGCGGCTCCGTCTCGCGCCTGGGCGACGCCTATACCGTCACCAATGCGAAAGGCGACGGCATCACCGCCCATATCCGTGGAACCTCAATCGACGTCGAGGTCTTTTTGAGCCCGGACCGCGCCGGCAAGGTCTCCGGCCTCCTCGGCAATGACGATGGCAATGTCGCCAATGACCTTGTCCTTGCCGACGGCACGGCGCTTACCGGCCCGGTCCCGGCGCAAACGCTCAACGGCGCCTATGCCGAGACCTGGCGCGTGGCTGGCGGGAACTCCCTCTTCGCCGACGACAAAGGCCCTGCCGTCTCGGCCATAGGCGGCGATACCGTCTTCGACGCCAGCGGGCGGCCGAAATTCGCGATCACCCCGGATGGCGAGCGGCAAGCCTGGACATGGGCCGAGGACGGATCCTTCGCGCTGCGGACCAGCGGGATCGGCGGGCAGGATTTTGACGCGACCCTTGCCTTCCATGCAGCCGGCGGGCAGCTGGAATCCAAGCTTTGGACGAAGAACAATGCCCTGGTCGCTGAGGAGAACTGGGCGCCTGACGGCGTGACGGCCGGCAGAATTGATCTGTCGGGTCAAAACACGCCATCGGGGCCTTTCGGCGGCGGCTCCACGCTCGATGTCTTTGCCTTCGACCCGGCGAAAACCACCCTCGCCTTCCAGGAGGATGCTTCGAAGACGTTCGGCACCTTGTCGATCACGAGCGGGGCCGACCATGCTGCGCTTATCCTGTTCGGCCAATATGTCTCCGCCTTCTCGGCTGCCCCGGACGGACATGGCGGCAGCTTGATCAGCTACACGCCGCCACCGCAGCAAGCGCTGCTTGCGGGGGCCAACCATGTTTAAGCGGGGCTTCTTCAAGCCCGTCGCGCCGTCCAAGCGGAAAAAAGCCACAAGCAAAACGACTTCGGCCCGGCCTGAAGCCGCCAGCGCCAATGAAAATGCCGATGTTGGCGGGACCGCCTCGCCGCCGCCCGATACCGGCATCCTTGCGCTCGTCTTCATCCTGCGAAGCCTGGGCCTGCCGGCGGATGCGGCGGCGATCAGGCACCAGCAGGGCACGACGACCGCACTCGACGAGACCGATCTGTTGCGGGTCGCCCGGCGTTTCGAGGTCAAGGCCAAGGCAGTCGACACTCAGTTCGCGCGGCTCTCGGTGACGCCGATGCCCGCGCTCGTGCTGCGGCGTGACGGGAGTTGGGTCATCATCGGCCGCGCCACGGAGGATATGGTCCTGGTGCAGGATCCGCTCCGGCCAAAGCCCGATGTTCTCGACCGCGCGAGTTTCGAGGCCGCCTGGAGCGGGCGCGTCATCCTGATCACCCGGCGGGCCGGGGGCACGAATCTGGCGGCGCGATTTGGCGTCGGCTGGTTTGTCGGCGCGATCTCGAAATACCGGCGACCCCTGACGGAAGTGCTGATCGCGTCGTTCTTCCTGCAGATCTTCGGGCTTCTGACGCCGCTCTTCTTTCAGGTCGTCGTCGACAAGGTCCTGGTCCATCGCGGTCTCTCCACGCTGGAAGTGCTGGCGCTCGGCCTCGGCCTGCTTTCGCTGTTCGATGTCGTGCTTGGCGGCATCAGGAGCTGGCTGTTCGCGCATACGGCGAACCGGATCGATGTCGAGCTCGGTGCGCGGCTGTTTCGCCATCTCATGGCGCTTCCCATGGCCTATTTCGGCGCGCGCCGGGTCGGCGACACCGTGGCGCGGGTGCGGGAGCTCGAAACCATCCGGCAATTCCTGACATCCTCCGCCTTGACGCTGGTGCTCGACCTGTTCTTTTCCTGCGTGTTCCTCGGCGTACTGCTGATCTATTCGCCGTCCTTGACCGTGATCGTCGTCGCGTCGCTTCCGCTCTATGTGCTGATCTCGATCATCGCCACGCCGATGCTCCGCCGCGGGATCGAAGACAAATTCACGCGTGGAGCGGAGAACCAGGCCTTCCTGGTCGAAAGCGTCTCCGGCGTCGAGACCGTCAAGGCGATGGCCCTCGAACCTGTCCTCCAGCGGCGCTGGGAGGAGCAGATCACGGCCTATGTCACTGCGTCCTTCAAGGTCACCGGCATCGGCACCTGGGCGCAGCAGAGCGTCCAGGGCGTCAACAAGATTACGACCGTGCTCATCCTGTTTTTCGGGGCGCGCGCAGTGATCGCGGGCGATCTGACCGTCGGCGAACTTGTCGCCTTCAATATGCTGGCCGGGCAGGTTGCCCAGCCGGTGTTGCGGCTGGCGCAGCTCTGGCAGGATTTCCAGCAGGCGCGCGTCTCGATCCAGCGGCTCGGGGATATCCTCAACACCGCGCCCGAGCCCGCGGCTTCAGGGAAAGCGAGCCTGCCTCCCATCCGGGGCGATATCCGCTTCGACCATGTGACATTCCGCTACCGTCCCAATGCGGCGGCTGTGATCAGCGACGTCAGCCTCGCGATTTCCGCCGGAGAGGTCATCGGGCTCGTCGGCACCTCGGGCTCGGGCAAGAGCAGCTTCGTCAAACTGATTCAGCGCCTGTTCGTCCCAGAGACAGGACGCGTGATCGTCGATGGAACGGACCTGACGCTGGCCGACCCGACCTGGCTGCGTCGCCAGCTTGGTGTGGTGCTTCAGGACAATGTCCTGTTCAACCGGTCGGTGCGCGAGAATATCGCCATCGCCGACCCCGCCATGACGATGGACCGCGTGATCGCGGCGGCGCGAACGGCTGGCGCGCATGAGTTCATCCTGCAATTGCCTGATGGCTACGACACGGTCGTGGGTGAGCGGGGTGCGTCGCTGTCGGGCGGTCAGAGGCAGAGGATCGCCATCGCCCGCGCGCTCGCCACGAACCCGCGCATCCTGATCCTCGATGAAGCGACCTCGGCGCTCGATTATGAAAGCGAGGCAGCGATCCAGCGCAACATGGCGACGATCTGCGCAGGCCGAACCGTGTTGATCGTGGCGCATCGCCTCTCGACCATCCGCAACGCCCACCGGATCATCGTCATGGAACAAGGCAGGGTCGTCGAGGATGGGAGGCATGACCAATTGCTGCGGCAAGGCGGACGCTATGCCCGGCTCTGGCGGCTCCAGCTTGACGGCCAGGTTGATGATCTGCGGAGCGATGATCTGCGGGTCAATGATGTGAACGTCGTTGAGGCCGTCGGATCATGAGCGCGGCGGTCATGAGCGACACAGCCACGCGGCTTCGCCCCAGGCCGTCCGAGCTCAACGCCTCCGAGCGCGCCTTCCTGCCTGCCGCGCTGGAAATCGTCGAAACGCCGGCCTCGCCGACGGCGCGACTGACCGCGATGACGATATGCCTGTTCCTCACGATCGTCGCGATCTGGGCCTGGTTCAGCCATGTCGACATCATCGCGATGGTGCCGGGCAAGGTCGTTCCCGCCGGCCGGACCAAACAGGTGCAGGCTTTCGAGGAAGGCATCGTGCGGAAAATCCTGGTCGATGACGGCGATACCGTCTCGATCGGGCAGAAGCTCATCCTGCTGGACCCGACAATGGATATCGCCGATCGGGATCGATCCCGGAATCTGCTGACCACGGCGATGCTTGACCAGGTTCGCTTGACCGCCTTGCTCGAATCTCTCCTCCCCTCAAACCAAGAGACTGCTGATCCGTTTAACGGAATGGACGCTTCGGACGATGTGATAGCCGAGGCGCGCGGCCGCCTTGCCGCCGACCGCGCGGGGCGTGTGGCAAGACTTGTCGAAGCCGATCACCAGATTGCCGAGAAGCGCTCCGAACGCACGGGGCTGGTCGCCGGAATTGCCAAGATTGACGCCACCTTGCCCCTGGTTAGCGCGCGAGCCTCGATCCGCAGAGAGAGCCTCGAGCGCCAGGTCGGCAATCGCATCGAATATCTGAATGCCGCACAGCAGCAAATCGAGCTCGAAAATGACCGCCTGGTCGCGGTCGACAAACTGCATTCGACCGATGCGGGGATCCAGGCCCTTTTGGCCAATCGTGAAAAGATCGCGGCCGAAACAGAGCGTGACTGGCGGTCGGATCTTCAAAAAGCCCGCCATGACCGGGCCGAAGCGTTGGCGCAATTGGCCAAGGCCGAGCGGCGCACGGGGCTGACCACCGTGACCGCCCCTGTCGATGGCATCGTGCAGGATCTCTCAGTCCACACGGAGGGTGGCGTGGTGCAAGCCAGCCAGCAATTGCTGCATGTCGTGCCGACCAGCGGCGGCGTCGTCATCGAAGCCGTCATCGAGAACAAGGATGCCGGTTTCGTGCGGGCCGGGCAGGAGGCAGAGATCAAGGTCGAGGCCTTCCCCTTCACCCGCTACGGCCTTGTTCATGGCCGGGTCGCCGCCGTCGCGCGTGACGCCGCCCCCGATCCCGAAATCGACCAGAAGGCGCGCTTTGGAACATCGCCGCTTGGCGGCGCCCCGAACGAACTCCGCCGGTCGGGAGGTCTTGTCTACGTTGCGCGGATCGAGATGGACGATCCTTCCCTCACCATCGACGGCGTGAAAACGCGTCTCGAACCAGGCATGGCGATCACGGCGGAAATCAAGACCGGCCGCCGTCGCGTTCTCGACTACATCCTGTCCCCGGTTGCCCGGCGCGCCCATGAAGCGCTCACGGAGAGATAGCTCACGCCGGAAACGGGTCCGCTTTCCGGCTGTTGGCCAAGTTCCGCTTCTGGCGCTGAAGCGAAGCGCCGAAAGCGCGAGCGGATAAAGACAGGAGTAGATCCGCGTTTCTCCGCATCGCGGCTCGAAAATGCACTGACATCGCGAATTCCGCAGGGCGCAGGCAAACCTCCAGCCTGCAATAATCGCCGATTCTTCGGAGCAAAATTCGGCCGTTCTGCCGCCCGCCTTGTAGTAGCCTCTCGCGGCTGGGGCTGCCGGCGCTGAGCCATTGCGGTGGTGGCGGCCCTTAGCGCATCGACCCGAAAACTGTCATGCGGTTTTCGGAAGAAGCCGATGCAAGATCAACGAGCTATGGGCGCGAACGCAATCCCGGGAGAAGGCTGTGCAGAATACCGATAGGATTTGGACGATCGTCGATTCAAAGCAGGCGGACTATATCGAGCTGAGCGACCGCGTCTTTGAAATGCCCGAGCTCAACTACCGCGAGGTCAAATCGGCTGCAGCCCATGCCGAGCAGCTCCGGCGCGAGGGATTTCGCGTCGAGACGGGCATTGCCGGCTTGCCGACCGCCGTCATGGGCGAAGCGGGAGAAGACGGGCCGGTGATCGCCATCCTTGGCGAATACGACGCGCTGCCGGAGCTTTCGCAGGCGCCTGGCGTGTCCGAGCATCAGCCGCTTCAAAACCAGCCGGCCGGCCATGGCTGCGGCCACAACCTGCTCGGCGCCGGCGCCATGCTGGCGGCCGCGGCGGTCAAGGATTTCCTGGCGGAGCGTGGGCTCAAGGGCCGCGTCCGCTATTATGGCTGCCCGGCCGAGGAAGGCGGGGCAGGCAAAGCCTTCATGGTCAAGGACGGCGCCTTCAAGGACGTCGACATCGCCATTTCCTGGCATCCGGCCGATTTCGCGGCGGTGACGGCAGCCATATCCCTGGCCAACACGACGCTCGATTTCGAGTTCTCCGGCCGCGCCTCGCATGCCGCCGCCGCGCCGCATCTCGGCCGTTCGGCGCTCGACGCCGCCGAGCTGATGAATGTCGGCGTCAACTATATGCGCGAGCATATGCCCTCTGACGCCCGCATTCACTATGCCTATCTCGATGCCGGCGGCATCGCGCCCAATGTCGTGCAGGCCAAGGCGAGGCTGCGCTATGTCGTGCGCGCGACGATGGTCTCCCAGGTCCATGAGCTTATCGCCCGCGTCCGCAAAATCGCCGAAGGCGCGGCGCTGATGACGGAAACGACCGTCACCAGCGAAGTCGTCAGCGCGATGAGCAGCCTCTTGGCGAACACGCCCCTGGAAGATGCGATGCAGCGCAATTTCGACCGGCTCGGCCCACCGCCTTTCGATGCGGACGACGTCGCTTTCGCCAGGCGCATGCAGACAACCGTGACGCCCGCACATATCGAAAGCGCCTTTCGCCGCTCGGGGCTGCCGGTGACGGATTTCCCGCTGTGCAACGCGATCGCGCCCAGGGAGGTGCCGGGGCCGCGGATGATGGGCTCGACCGATGTCGGCGATGTCTCCTGGGCCGTTCCCACGGTCCAGGCGCGCGGCGCGACCTATACGATCGGCACGCCCGGGCATTCCTGGCAATTGACCGCCCATGGCCAATCGCCGCTGGCGCATAAGGGTATGGTTCACGTCGCCAAGATCATGGCTGGCGTCGCCGCGGATGTGCTCGTCGAACCGGGCTTGCTGGAAAAGGCCAAGGCCGACTTCGCGGAGCGTCTTGTCCGCGCCCCCTATAAGCCGCTCCTGCCGGACGACGCCAAGCCGCCTTTCCACATGTTCTGACGCGGGGGGGCGCGTGGAAATCCATGGCCCGGCCGACGATTGGCCGGGCCATGGCCGCTCCGATGCCGGCGCGGCGCCATCAGCAGAAATTGGGTCTCCGCCCGAAAGCAGACCTCTGCTACGCAGCGGCGTTACGACCGGAATCGACCCAGGTCGGACCTCTGCTAGAGCGTGCCCCTTCGACCCGTGCTGACTCTTCTCCGACACGGGGAGAGTCAGCTTAGGGGCAGGCTGATTGTGCCGAAGGCTTCGCCGGCTCGCCATAGGCAATGAGGAATGTTTCGACTGTCGCGTCTGCGTGGCGTTCAAGCTCGGCTTGGGAGCGCGGATTCCTGTTACCCGTGAACATCGCCTCGTTCATGGGAATCCAGAGCAACATTCCAAAGAAATGGCTCGCGGCCAAATAGGGGTCGGGTGTCCGAAGAAGCTGCCGGCTTGTCAGCTGCTGGAAGCAGGTCGCCATCGAGGCAAGCATGCGCTCGAACCCTGTTTCAAACCAGTCGCGGCCGAGCTGAGGCATTCGATCGGCGTTGGCAATGATGAGGCGTCGCAGCTTCAACCGCTCTTCGTCCATCAGCATCGACATGAAGCGTCGGGCGACCTTCTGCAGTCCCCCCGTCATGAATTCCGCCTCGGTCAGCAACGCGGCGACCGCATCGAAGCCTTCGGTAGCCTGAGCGGCCGACGCGCGAATGACCTCGCCAAAGAGCGTCTCCTTGTCGGCGAAATGCTTGTAGACCGTCTGTTTGGAGACGCCGGCCTTGGTGGCGATCTCCTCCATGCTCGTTCCATCATAGCCCTGGCCCACGAACGCCACGGTGGCCGCATGGATGATCTCACGCTCCTTGCGCGCCGAGCGGGTTTCGCCATCAACCTTCATGCCATCCCCAGTTCGGTACTAGACGGTTCCGTTCCGCGCATGATAGGCAAGACACAGTACTAGACCGACTAGTACTGCACCTAAGGAGCGGACCCGACAAATGGTTAGGATGATTTTCGTCAATCTGCCAGTGCGCGACCTGCCGGCGGCGACACGCTTCTATCTTGCGATCGGGGGCACGTTGAATCCGCAGTTCTCGAACGACAAAGCCAGCTCCGTGATGTTCTCGGACTCGATCGGGGTCATGCTGCTGACCCACGACCACTACCGACAGTTCACCGCGCGGCCGATCGGCGACCCCAAGCGCGAGAGCCAGATGCTCATCGCGCTCACCGCTGACAGCAGGGACGAGGTGGACGCCACGATCGAAAAAGGCGTGGCGGCGGGCGGCCGCGCCGATCCAAATCCTGCCCAGGACCTCGGTTTCATGTTCAACCGCCACATCGAGGACCCAGACGGGAATGTTTGGGAGGTTCTGTGGATGGCCCCCTCCGCCATGCAATAGCGGCCACGCGCCGAGGCGGCCCAGCTCCATCGATTTGGACGAAAGCGCCAATGCAAACCTGGTCTCTGGCCCGGCGCGCTCGATCCTCGAAACCACCCATAGATCATACGATCAAGAGGCGAAGTCAGGATGCCTAGTCCAGAACTCAAGGTCGACGCGTACGCCGAAGGCATCGAAGCATTCGCCAAGCCGATCCTGGCCTATCTACGCGGCGTTGTCCGCTCGACCTGCCCGGAGGTTGTCGAGACCTTGAAATGGGGAATCCCCCATTTCGACTACCGAGGCGAGATGATGTGCATTTTTGCCGCCTACAAGTCGCATTGCGCCTTTTCCTTCTGGAAAGGCTCGCTGATGAGCGACCCGCGGCTCAAGGCGAGCGTCGATTTGCCGGCGTCCAAACGCTTCATGGGCAAGTTGACGGCTCTCGCCGATCTCCCTGTCGACGCCGAGCTTATCGCTTGGATTCAGGAGGCCATGGTGCTCAACGAGCAAGGCGCGAAGGTCGCGCCGCGCACGTCATCCGCGCCCGCCAAGACCGTCGTCGCGCCGCCTGCTTTCGTCGACCGCCTTGCGGCTTCCCCATCGGTCAAGACGATATTCGAGAGCAAGTCGGCGTCGTTCCGGAAAGAGTACATCGTCTGGATCGCCGACGCGAAAACCGAAGCCACGCGCGACAAGCGGATCGACGAGGCTCTTGCCTGGATCGCCGAAGGCAAGGGCCGGTTCTGGAAATATGCGAAGGGCGGCTGAAAGCTTTCGCCCCCGCTGGAGACCGCCGCTCAGCGAGCGCGACCCGAAGGGAAATCGTCCACGGTGGGCGTGAACGCGCACGGCCAAACCCGTTGGCCCGCATGGCCTTGGACTGCCCCTCCAGCGCCCACTTGCTGGCGCGGTGAAGTGTGCGGTTGCCCGAGGCAAGCCGTCACGTCTGCGCGTGCTTGATTAGATTGTCGCGAAGCTTGACGACCGCCTTCTGTGTCCCGGCGAACTCATCGGCAGCCATGCCGGTCGCCTTGACCAATGTCCGCTGCGCCCCCTTCTCGCGCAGGCGGCGGCCCTCCTCGGTCAGGCTGACGATGACCTGGCGCTCATCGCTGGGGTCGCGCCGGCGGCGCAGATAGCCCAGCTCCTCGAGCTTCTTGAGCATCGGCGTCAGCGTGTTCGACTCGAGGAACAGCTTCTCGCCCAGGCTCTTGACCGTCTGGTTGTCCTCCTCCCACAGGGCCACGATCGCGATCCACTGGGTATAGGTGAGGCCGAGCGCCTCGAGGATCGGCTTATAGGCCCGGCCATAGGCGAGATTGGCCGAATAGACCGCAAAGCACATGAAATCGGCGAGCTTCGGCGTTGCAGGGCCAGTGGCCTTCGATTTGGTCATGGACGTCTCCGCTCCGGCATGGGCCGGACAAGGCCAATATAGATCGCATGCGATTAAATCGGAAGAGGGTTGACAATCCGAGGTACGCCGACCAATTACATCGCATCCGATTAAAGCGGATACGATATCAACGGAAAGGAGACCGTCATGGCCACCAAGATCCTCTATACCGGCAAGACCCACACCACCGGCGGGCGTGAAGGCGCCGCTCGCAGCTCCGACGGCCGCCTCGACATCGCCCTCTCCTCGCCCGGCTCCTCGGGCGCCGGCACCAATCCCGAGCAGCTCTTCGCCGCCGGCTGGTCCGCCTGCTTCATCGGCGCGCTCGGCCTTGCCGCCGGCGCACGCAAGATCCGGCTTCCCGCCGACACAGCCGTCGATGCCGAGATCGATCTCGCCAATACCGACGGGGCCTATTTCCTGCGCGCCCGGCTTAACGTCAGCCTTCCCGGCATCGCGCCCGAGATCGCCCAGTCGCTGGTCGAAGCCGCGCACCAGACCTGCCCTTATTCCAAGGCCACGCGCGGCAATATCGAGGTGGTGACCACCATCCTCTGACCAGCTGCACGGCTCCGGCGACCGCACGCCCATCGCGACAAGGGTTCGCGGCAAGACTTCGCAGCAAGCGTGCGGCCGCCCGGCCCTGGCTTCCAACGCCACGCCGACGCAAGCCTTGCACCGAGAACCCGTTTGGACATTCGAGCCCTCATCCTGAGGAGCCGCGTCAGCGGCGTCTCGAAGGATGCTCCAGATATCTCCAGAGCCTCCTGGAGCATCCTTCGAGACGCCATTCCAAGGGGAATGGCTCCTCAGGATGAGGGCTCAGGGAGTTTCCAATCAAACTCTGAGAAGGAGGGCACCGATGTCCCTTTTCATCCCAGCCTATCTCGCAGGCGTGCTGACGATCCTCTCGCCCTGTATCCTGCCGGTCGTGCCGTTCATCCTGGTGCAGGCGAACCGGTCCTTCCATCGCCAGTCCTTCCGTCGACATGGCTTGCCGATGCTGCTGGGGCTGGCTTTTGCCTTCGCCGCGGTGGCGAGCCTGGCAGCGGTCGCCGGGGGCTGGGCTGTCCAGGCGAACCGCTTCGGGCGCGCCGTCGCCTTGGTCCTGCTCGCCGGCTTCGGTCTTGGCCTGATCTTTCCAGCGCTCGCCGCCCGCCTCTCCTCGCCGCTGGTGGGAGCTGGATCGTGGCTGGCGGCATGGACACAGAGAGGACGGGCCGAGGGCGGACAGGCCGGCACGCTCTCCTCGGTCGTCCTCGGCGTGGCCACCGGACTGCTCTGGACGCCCTGCGCCGGCCCGGTGCTGGGGCTGATCCTCTCCGGCGCGGCGTTGAGCGGGCCCGGTCCGCAGACCAGCGCGCTCCTGCTCGCCTATGGCCTCGGCGCTGCCACCTCGCTCGCCGCCACCATGCTCGCCGGGCGGCAACTCCTCGCCCGCTTGCGGCCTTCACTGCCCTGGGTCGAGCGGGCGCGCCGGCTCGCTGGGGCCGCTGTCATCGGCAGCGTGGCGCTGCTGGCGCTCGGCCTCGACACCAGCCTGCTGCAGCGCCTCTCCGCCGAGCAGACCGCCAAGCTGGAAAACACGCTGATGACAAGCATCGCAAAGGTCGTTGGCGGCTTCGGGCAATCCGCCGGCGCCGCCGTCCCCGATACGCTACCCGGTCCACTCGCTGCGCTGCTCGACAGGCAGGGCTGGATCAATTCGCCGCCGCTGCGCACTGAGGCGCTGCGCGGCAAAGTCGTCGTCGTCAGTTTCTGGACCTATTCCTGCATCAACTGCCTGCGCGCGCTTCCGCATCTGAAGGCCTGGGCGGACAGGTACAAGGATCAAGGTCTCGTCGTCATCGGCGTCCACGCGCCGGAATTCGCCTTCGAGCGGGATCGCAACAATGTGGCCCAGGCCAGCCTATCGCTCGGCCTGGGTTATCCGGTCGTGCTCGACAATGATTTTCGCATCTGGCGGGCTTTCGGCAATAGCGGCTGGCCGGGCGTCCATATCGTCGGCAGCGACGGCCGGGTCCGCCATCAGGTGACCGGCGAAGGCCGCTACGACCAGTCCGAGCAGGTTATCCGGCGCCTGCTGACTGAGGCGAATGCGATCGACAGCGCCGGCTCCAGCCAGCCGGTCGAAGGCCAGGGCGCCCAGAAGCAAGCGGATTGGAGCAATCTGCGTTCGCCCGAAACCTATCTCGGTCATGACAAGGCCGAGCGCTTCGCCTCGGCGGGCTCGCTTACCCCGGACGAACCGCGCGAATACCGGCACCCCGCCACGCTGCCGGCCAATGCCTGGAGCCTGTCGGGCAACTGGACGGTCGGCCCCGAATTCGCCGCACTGAACCAGGCTGGAGGCGGACTGCGCTACCGCGTCCATGCCCGCGACCTGCATCTCGTGCTGGTTCCGGGCGCGCCCGACCGCCCGGTCCGGTTTCGCGTCAGGATCGACGGCGCCGCGCCAGGAGCAAGCCATGGCTCGGATAGCGACGAGCAGGGTTTTGGCACCGTCCGCGACGGGCGGCTCTACCAGCTCCTGCGCCAGGCCGGCCCGGTCGCGGAGCGGACCGTCGAGATCGAGTTCCTCGACCCGGGCGTGCGCGCCTACGCCTTCACCTTCGGCTGAGGGCGCCAACCCGCGCTCTCTTCAAGACAACCAGACAACCCCAGCAAGACAATCCCAGGAGAATGACAATGCAGCGCTCCCCCGAACCCGTCGACCGGAACCGCCGCCGCCTGCTGGCAAGCGTGGCCGCTGCGCTGGCCGCCACGCAGCTTGGCCCGATCAGCCCGGCCATGGCCCAGCCGGCGGCAGCACTACGCGGCGCCTCCGGCTTCCCCGCCCTCAAGCAGATCGAGGCCGGCGTCCTCAATATCGGCTATGTCGATGCCGGCCCGAGCGACGGCCGCGTCGTCATCCTGCTGCATGGCTGGCCCTACGACATCCACAGCTACATCGATGTCGTGCCCGTGCTGACGGCCAGGGGCTACCGCGTGATCGTGCCGCATCTGCGTGGCTACGGCACGACCCGGTTCCTCTCGGATGCGACGCCGCGCAACGGACAGCAAGCGGCGCTCGCCGTCGACGTGATCGCGCTGATGGACGCGCTCAAGATCGAGAAGGCCGTGCTCGGCGGCTATGATTGGGGCGCGCGGACCGTCAACATCGTCGCCGCGCTCTGGCCGCAGCGCGTCAAGGCCATGGTCTCGGTCAGCGGTTATCTGATCGGCAGCCAGAGCGCCAACCGGATGCCGCTGCCGCCCAAGGCCGAGCAGGACTGGTGGTACCAGTATTATTTCGCCACCGAGCGCGGCCGGCTCGGCTATCAGCAGAACACGCATGCTTTCGCGCAACTGATCTGGCAGACCGCATCGCCGCGCTGGGCCTTCGACGACGCCACCTTCGCACGCAGCGCGGCCTCTCTCGACAATCCCGATCACGTCGCGATCACCATCCACAACTACCGCTGGCGGCTTAGCCTGGCGGAGGGCGAGGCCCGCTATGACGATCTGGAGCAGCGCCTCGCCCAGGCTCCCACGATCGCCGTGCCGACCATCACGCTGGAAGGCGACGCCAATGGCGCACCGCATCCCGACCCGGCAGCCTATGCCAGGAAGTTCTCGGGCTGGTATCAGCACAGGAGCCTCTCCGGCGGGATTGGGCACAACCCGCCGCAGGAGGCGCCCGCAGCCTTCGCTGACGCGATCATCGCGGTCGATCGCGCTTGAACCCGGTCGGGGAATGACCGAGTTTGAGCGCCTTGCCGGGGCGCCAGGACCGTATGGATCGCATCGATGCGATGAGGGTGTTCATCGCCGCCCTCGATGAAGGAAGCCTCGCCGGGGCGGGCCGCCAGCTCGGCCGCTCCCCGGCGGCGGTCAGCCGGGCGGTCGCCTTCCTCGAGCAGCAGGTCGGCGCCACGCTGCTGCACCGAACCACGCGGGCGATCAGGCTCAGCGAGATCGGCGAGCGCTATGCCGCGGCATGCCGGCGCGTCCTCGCCGAATTGCAGGAGGCCGAGGCCGTGGGGGCCGATGAGCGCGTCGCGCCCCACGGCACCTTGACCATCACGGCGCCACCGATCAGCGGCGAGGAGATCCTGCGCCCGATCATCGACGCCTATATCGAGGCCTTCCCCGCCGTCTCGGTCAATCTCGTCTTGCTCGTGCGCAGCGCGAACCTGATCGAGGAAGGCATCGACATCGCGCTGCGCATCCTGGAGCTGCCGGACTCCGCGATGACCGCGATCCGCATCGGCGGTGACGTCAAGCCGGTGATCGTCGCCTCGCCGCGCTATCTGAGCCAGCATCCGCGCATCGACGAGCCCGCCGACCTGACCAGGCACAGCATCATTGCCTGCACCGATTTCGGGCGCGAGGCCTGGGTCTTTCCCCCCGTGAAGGGCGGCTCCATCCCCCGCTCCGTCCCGTTCAAGCCAAGGCTGAGCGTCAACAGCGTCAGGGCGGCGCTGGGCGCGGCTGTCGGCGGGCTCGGCGTCACGCGCCTGCTCTCCTATCATGTCGCCGAGCGCGTGCAGGACGGCTCGCTGATGCTCCTCCTGCGAGACGCCGAGCCGCCGGCCCGCCCGGTCAATCTGGTGCTGCCGCAGGGCCGCTCCTCGGTTCCCAAGGTCCGTGCCTTCCTCGATTTCGCGGTGCCACGGCTGCGCGCCGACTTCGCCCGGCTCTCGGCCGAGTCGATCGCGATGCATGGCGAGAAGCATTCTTCCGTTTGACGGAAGAATGCCTGCCTAACGACGGGCATTCAGTCGCTCCGCGAAATCGCCAAAATGATCCTCACCAGGCCAGACGGGCCGGGCAGCGGCGATTTCGCTCGCTGTCGACGAGATGAGGATCATCATGAGCAACGAACGGAAAGTGGCTATCGTCACCGGTGCTTCACAGGGCATCGGGGCTGCGCTGGTGAAGGGATTTCGCGACCGCAATTATCGCGTCGTGGCGACGTCGCGCTCGATCAAGCAGGGCAGCGACCCCGACATTCTCGCCGTTCCCGGCGACATCGCCGATCCGGCGACGGCCGAGGCGGTGATCCGCGAGGCGCTCGCCCGCTTTGGACGGATCGACACGCTGGTGAACAATGCCGGCGTCTTCATCGCCAAGCCCTTCACCGACTACACCGCCGCCGATTTCGAGGCCAAGATCGCGACCAACCTCGCCGGCTTCTTCCACATCACGCAGCGGGCCGCAGGCCAGATGCTGAAGCAGGGCTCCGGCCATATCGTCAGCATCACCACGAGCCTGACCGACCATGCGATCGCCGGGGTCCCGACCGTTCTTGCCAATCTGACCAAGGGCGGCATCAATTCGGCGACGAAGGCGCTCGCCATCGAATATGCGGGGCGGGGCATCCGCGTGAACGCCGTCTCGCCGGGCGTGATCAAGACGCCGATGCATCCGCCGCAGACGCATGAATTCCTCGCCGCTCTCCACCCGGTGAAGCGGATGGGCGAGATCCGCGACATCGTCGAGGCCGTGCTGTTCCTGGAGAGCGCAGGCTTCGTCACCGGCGAGATCCTGCATGTCGATGGCGGCCAGAGCGCCGGGCACTGAGAGAAGGAGGGACACCATGCCGATCGTCACCATCCAGGTCACGCGGGAGGGCTCGGGCCCCGGCCGCAGCTCGGTTACGCCCGAGGAGAAGGCCCAGCTCATCGCCGGCGTCAGCCAGCTCCTGCTCGATGTGCTGCACAAGCCGCTCGATGCGACCTTCGTCGTGATCGAGGAGGTGGAGCTCGAAAACTGGGGCTGGGGCGGCTTGCCCGTGCCCGAATATCGCAAGCGGCGCGCGGCGGGCTAAAGGCATCCTCGGGCGAGGCGGACGCGGGCTCGCGTGAGGACGATGCGTTAAACCACAGCGCTGGAGCTTGCAGTCTTGGCAGCGAACCACGCCGTCATCCCGGGCGAAGCGAAGCGCAGAGCAACTGTCATGTTCAGCTTGCTTTGTTGTTGAATTGCCAGGGTTTTTGATTGCGCGCCATGGCGTTGAGAACGACGAGGATACGTCTGGCGAGTGCGATGAGGGCGACTTTGGCGGCTTTGCCGGCTTTGCGCAGGCCGTCATAGATGGCCTTGGCCCAGGGATTGTGGAGCTTGGCTGCGAAGGCGGCGAGGTAGAGGCTGCGCCGCAGGGCGTCGCGTCCGGCTTCGATGTGGCTGATGCCGCGGGATTTGCCGCTGTCGTACGGATAGGGAGCGACGCCGGCCAGCGCCGCAGCCTTCCTGGCGTCGATATGGCCGAGTTCAGGCATCTCGGCGAGGAGGACCCGGATGGTGTTGGGTCCGATACCGGTCATGCTGTCGAGGAGCTCGGCCTTGGCGCTGAACTCCTCATCGGCTGCGATCAACACTTCGATGGCGGCCTGGGCTTGCTTCACGGTACTGCGGATGGCGTCCATCTCGGTCTCGATCACGCGGCGCAGGGCCTCGACCTCGATGTGATCGAGGCGGTTCTGCAGGCGCAGGAGGTAGGCTTGCGCCCGGGCGATCTCACGCGACCAGAGCGTCAGCTCCTGCTGCGAGAGGCTGGGCTTTGGGAAGGGCCTGGCCTCGTGGGCGACGAGGAAATCGGCGATCAGGCGGGCATCGAGCGGATCGGTCTTGGCGCGGTTGCCGCGTGCCTTGGCGAATTGACGGCAGCGCCAACTATCGACCATCAGCACGGTGAAGCCCGCCTCGCGAAACAGGCTGACGGCAAGCCGTTCATATCCGCCGGTCGGTTCCATGCCGACGGTGGTGAAGCCGGCCTGCAGCAGACGCTTGATCTGCGCCAGGATGGCCGGCGCGGTATTGTCGATCCGCACGACCTTGCTGGCGATGGCAAGGTCGAGCCAGCCTTTGGAAACGTCGATGCCGACGGGGCTGTTCTGTGTCATGGTCATAAGCATCCCAGGCTTGGAAGCGAGGTCAAAAGCCCCGTGCAACTGTTCGGACTGGCTTGGGTGCGGCCGACTGCTCTTGCTCTGTTCAACCTCTTGAGGGCTGACCGGGATCTCGGCATCTCGACCGCGCCGGCTGGGGATGGCCGTCCCCGGCCGGCCAAACCATCTTACACAGTCTGCCTTTCCAACCCGGGATCCATGCCGGAGCGCTGCCTGGTTAGGTTCAGGCATGGATCCCGGATCGGCGCCGCTACGCGGCTTGTCCGGGATGACGGCGTGGTTCCGAGCATAAACGGCAGGTTCCAGGACCCTATTTTCAAGCGAAGCGGACACCGGTTCGCGTCAAGACAATGCGATGAAGCCAAGGAGCTGGAGCATTTCCGCGCTTCGGAGAAACGCAAGGAATGCTCTGGTCTCGCCGACGCCCTGACCCCACCATGTCTGCGACACAGCGTTGAAGGGAACCGCCATGACCACGTCAAGCCAGACGCGACTGCTCGAGCTTCTCGGCATCGCGCTTCCGATCATCCAGGCGCCGATGGCGGGTTCCTCGACGCCGGCGATGGCGATTGCGGTCAGCGAGGCCGGTGGGCTCGGCTCCCTGCCGAGCGCCCAATATGACGAAAGCGGGCTGCGGGCGGCGCTCGACCGGGTGCGGGCCGGCACGCGCCGTCCGATCAATCTCAATTTCTTCAGCCACAGCAACCCGGCCGATGATCCGCAGCGCCAGGCCGCCTGGCTCAAGCGCCTCAGCGGCTATTATGGCGAGGCCGGGCTCGACCCCGACATGCCAAAGCCCGCCACGGGGCGCACGCCCTTCGACGCGGTGGCAGCAGGCGTGGTCGAGGATTACAGGCCGGAGGTCGTCAGCTTCCATTTCGGGCTGCCCCCAGTCGATCTGCTCGAGCGCGTCAAGCGCACAGGAGCGAAGATCTTGTCCTCCGCGACCACGGTCACTGAGGCGCGCTGGCTCGCCGAGCGCGGCGTCGATGCGATCATCGCCATGGGCGCCGAGGCTGGCGGCCATCGCGGCAGCTTCCTGACCGATGAGATGTCGGAGCAGATCGGCACCTTCGCGCTGGTGCCGCAGGTCGTCGATGCCGTCTCCGTCCCGGTGATCGCGGCCGGCGGCATATCCGACCGGCGCGGCGTCCTCGCCGCCTTCGCACTGGGCGCTGCCGCCGTGCAGGTCGGCACGGCCTATCTGTTCACGCCGGAGGCGAAGATCTCGCCGGTCTACCGCAAGGCACTCGGCATGTGCGAACGGCCGACCGCGCTCACCAATCTGTTTACCGGCCGGCCGGCGCGCGGCATCGTCAACCGCGCCATGGCGGAGCTTGGACCGCTCAGCGACCTCGCGCCGCCCTTCCCGACCGCCGGCACAATGCTGGGACCGCTGCGCAGCGCCGCGGAAACTGCGGGCCGCGACGACTTCAGCCCGCTCTGGGCCGGGCAATCCTTCCCGCTCGCCCGGCCGATGCCGGCGGCGGCATTAACCAGAATGCTCGCGGGCGTGGAGATCTGAAGGGTTCGTGAATGGGGCCTGGCAGCCGAGCCGAGCTGTCCGCACTCAGAGATATTCGACCCCAAAATCAGTTCCATTCTGCCATCTCAGTGCAACTTTACGTGCACCATGGGCTCCGGCAATAATCAGTCGAAATGTCTCTGGAAGCGAGAACGGCATCGCTACCCTAAGTCGCGCGCCGCCAGTCGACATGTCCCGAACGACGCAATCAATCGTCGCATTGAGATGCTCGATGACGATCGAGCCCTTCTTGTAAACGCGCTGTCTTGGCTCACGCCGCCGATCCGTCGTGCGCGACACATTTGCCGTCGTAGCTGTGCCCCGATCAGGTGAAGCGCCAGCGCCGGACGATGTCGTTTGACCCGACGGCCGTTCGGCAACACGGAATTTATCGGTCGTTCCCCTGATGGCAGCAAGTGCAGCATTCGCGGGCGCAATCAGATCTGCGGGGAGCAAGACGCCAATCGCCGCCTTGTCGTCACACAAACAAGCGCCAATTTTACCGGAAAAACTTAATGTAAGATCATCAAAATTTACTGTAAAACTAAGATATTCAGAAATCTTTGCGCAAATATTATCAAGCATCGATATGCTATTTGCTACATTTGTTATTATTATAAATTTTCCAGAACCGTAATATCCAACAATATCTTCAGATCTAACCCTTAACTTCAATGCATCAGAAAACACTGAAACGATCTTATCCGATTTGCTCAACCCTATTTTTCCAATAATTTCATCGTAAAATTCAATTTCAGCAGATACGATTGCATAATTTGCTCTGGCCTGAGCAGTCAGAGCCGAAAGCTGACGCAAGCGAGCGTTTATGGCGACATCGTTAGCAAGCTTGGTGGTTGGATCTACGCCAGCAAATTTTGCAAGGCGATTATGCTCAAGCTCAGAAGCCCGTTCTTGACGAGATTTTCTCACGCATTTTTTGACTGTCGAGGCTAGTTCAGGCCCATCGAGATCCCGCTTTGTAAGGTAGTCGCTTACGCCCAGGCGCAGCGCTTTGATCACCGTGCGTTCTTTACCATCGCCGGTCACCATTATGACTGGAGGAAGATTCGGGAAATAGTCGATAAGTCTCTGCAAAACATTCAGGCCGTTGTCATCGCCAAGATCATAATCCAACATGATGCAGTCGGGCTGTGTACGCTCGATCGCATCGATCAAGCCGTCCGATGTTTGGGATTTTTCCACGCTGAAATCGCCGCCTGCCTGCAGCATAGCCGCAGCCAACTCGCGAAAGATCGGATCGTCATCGAGCAGGGCGACCTTCAGATGACCTAAATCTTGAGCCACGTTCAAACCTCATTCACAGGGTGATCTGTCCAGCAGCGACTGTAAGATACCTCCAGAATTTACTCAGAGCGGACATGAATGCGGGTCGTAGAACCGACCTCGATTTCATCGGGCGGGTCGATAGCTCCGAGTTGGGCGATGGTCGACAAGGCCGCTAGCCGCAGAACGTTCAATTCGGCCAGGCACTGTTCGGGATCTTGTTCGTTCTTCACGATCGGTTCAGCAAATCGGCACGTCTCAGAGAGCGCCCTGAAGCCAAGCATTCCAGTCGTGGACGCCAAACGGTGCACTCGCGATGCGAGCGACAAGCTTTGGGTCGGATCCATCTTAAAGGGCTGTTCGAGCTCGAGCTTGAGCATCGTCATGAAGCGCAAAGCCGTGGTCCGGGATATCATGCCAGCGAGCTTCTCAAAGACCGCACTATCGAAAAGAGGTCTTTCGATTTTGTCGTCTCCTCGACCGGGTGTCGCATGCGGCATGACCGTTCTGGTCGCCGATGTCAGAGACGATCTGAGCTCGTCGAGATCGATTGGTTTGCAAATCCAGGCGTTGATCCCGCATTCTTCAAATACCGGCTCCATCTCAGGGAGCACATTGGCCGTCAATGCAATGATCGGGACATGCGATTGCTCTGCCGGCAATCCTCTGATGCGCTTCGTCGCTTCGATACCGTCCATCACCGGCATCCTGATATCCATGAGTACGACGTCGTAAACCGTGTGCGAGACGGCATCGACCGCCGATGCACCGTTGTCCACCACGTCAACCGTGTGCCCCATGGAATGCAGGAGATGCACCGCCAGTTCCTGGTTCATCGCGATGTCCTCTGCCAGCAGAATATGCAGGCTTCGCTGGAACGCATCGAGAGCGGTCGCCGGCGACGTCGCTTCAACCGGTTGAGTCGATCGGTCGATGGGAAGGTCAATTGCAAACGAAAAAGTCGAACCAATGCCTGGCTGGCTCTCCACCGAAATCGAGCCCCCCATCAGCTCGACCAGACTTTGACTGATGGCGAGGCCCAGCCCGGTGCCGCCATAGTCTCGTGAAGTGGAGCTGTCGACCTGGCTGAATCTCTTGAACAGGCGATCCATCTTATCGGCCGGAATACCGATTCCGGTGTCGGTAACGCCAAAGTGAAGCGTTGAAACGGCATCGCCCTCTGACGTCGAAAACACACTGATGACGACACGCCCTCGCGCCGTGAATTTCACGGCGTTGGCAATCAGGTTGGTCAAGATCTGTTTCAGCCGATTGTCATCGCCCACAACCCGGCCTGGCAGATCGGGATCACAATCCACGACAAGCTCGATGCCCTTGTCATCGGCCTGCCGCATCAGAAGCTCGGCGGTCGCCCTGACCATTTCCGCAGGCGCGAAGCCTCGCGGATCGAGCTCAATGCCGTTGGCCTCAATGCTGGAAACATCGAGAACGTCATTCACGATCGAAAGCAGCATCTCACTGGCATTTACGATGATCTGCGCTTGGCGAGCTTCGGGAGTTTCGCGCAGCGCAGCGCTTTGGGAGAGTAAGCGCGCAAATCCAAGGATGCTGTTGAGCGGTGTGCGCAGCTCATGGCTCATGGACGCCAAGAATGTTGACTTGGCGCGTGCTGCGGCCTCCGCTCCGTCTCTCGCCTCTCTCAGCTCCTGCTGCTGCTGATGGCGTTCCGTAACGTCGCGTATGACGGCGATGATGTTCGGACATTCGCTCTCATCTGCCTTGAGGAGTGTATAAGCGGTTTCGACCCAAATCCATCGTCCATCCCGGTGTCGCAGCCGGTGAACGCTCGTCACAGTTGGATTGGAGGGACCCAGGCTGCGCCTCAGCTTCAACAAACCGTCCGCATCATCCGCATGAACGAAGTCCTCCCGCCGCATGGTGACGAATTCGTCCGGGGAATATCCGAGCAGTTGCCGGACCGATGGCGATGCATAGATCCTTTTGTCATCCTGATTACGAACCAAGACGATCACATCGCTTGTGTTTTCAGCCAGAAGGCGGAAGAGGGCCTCGTTTTCCCTCAGTTCATGCTCCAGCTTCTTTTGTAAGGTGATATCCCGATAGGTGCGGATCGCGCCAGTGACCCCAAAGGCCTTGGTTCTGATCTCGAGAACAGTTCCGTTGGGGCGCGATCGCTCGTATTTTGATTTGATGCCGTCCTTCAAGACCGGCATGAGTGCGGCGTCAACATCAGAACTGTTTGCGGCAAACTCACCGCGGGCCGCTTGAAAATCGAGGACCGCCTGAGCAGTCGGCCGAGACCTGATGAATTCGGCTGGCAATCCGAGCAGCTCAACTGCCCGGTCGTTGCAGATTTCGATGTGCTTGTCGGAGCCGACGACGATCAGACCATCATCCATGTTTGCGAGAGTTGCGAAAAGGAGGCGGCGCTGTCGATCAGCGTCTCGCGCTTTATGGGCCAGCAATGTGCCCAACAAGCCCGTAACGCAACAAAGGGCAGCGGTGCGTATGAGACCAGCGCGGGTGTTTTCCCACCAAGGGCGCATGATCTCGGACGTCGACGCAGCAACGGCGATCACAAGAGGATAAGTTGACAGCTTCTCGTAGCTATTGATTCGGGATACACCATCAGTTGACGACGTAATCTCGCCGGTACCAATCGGGCCTTTCGGAAGAAGATCCTTGAATATGCCGCCCTGGCTGAGGTCACGCCCCATATTCGCGACCGAGAACGGGCGCCGAGCAAGGAGCGTTGCATCGCTCGAAGCCAGAAGTATCGCCCCGTCGCTTCCAATATTAAATCCGTCAAAGAATTTTTGTAGAAAATCGACCCGAATTGCCGCAACGGCAACGCCAATGAAATTTCCGTCATAGCTTTCTAGGCGCCGAGAGACGGGTATTATCCATTCTGAATCCAATAAACTTTGAATCGGAGCGCCAATATTCAATGATACATCAGATTTATCTCTGTGAGATTTGAAATAATCGCGATCTGATATGTCTATATTTAAATCCTTACTTGTTAATATTACACTTTTGCCTTTGTCGTCAAAAATCGCAAACCCCTGAGTTTGGGGCATTTTTTTGGAAAAAATACGAAGGAAATTGCTTACCTCTAAAGAGTGCGAATTATCGCCTCTGAATTCGATATATTCGTCGGCCGCCGTTGAAAGTATACTATCGACTAATTGAATGGTCGTCTCGGCTTGGCGCGCTACCGATCGAGTAATATTTTCTACATCCTTGCGGCCATCATTGAAGGCTTCTTGCCGCAGAATCGACAGCCTCCACGCTTCGTGCCCAATCAGCGCAAGACAAACGAGTCCGACAAAGGCAGAAATCGCAATGCTGGTCGATACGTCCCGGCGAACGCCGAAAACAGAGTAGCTGAATGCAGGCACGCCTCGGCTCCTTGTCCTCTGGACAGGAACGGTGCCAGCTAGTGCTTAACGAATAGGCTTGTGGATTGAGAGCGGTGTTCCAACGGCAGGCAGAGAAGTCCCGCGCCGCTCGGGCTTAAGCTTAGAGCATTTTCGAGCGAAGTGGACACCGGTTCGCGTGAAGAAAACGCGTTAAAACAAGGGGCTAGAGCCATTGAACGATCCAACTGGATCGGACACTGCTCTAGATAGCCCCGATCAGCTCAGCAGGATCGTGCGGATCTCCTGCCAGCTCTCGGCATCGGGCGCGCAGAGCAGGCCGAGCGTCGGTTGGGCCGGCCGATAGGGCTGCCCGTCCAGCATGCGGACATGGCCGCCGGCCTCGGCATAGATCAGCGACCCCGGCGCGTGATCCCAGGGGCTGAGCCGGCCATAGAGCAGGAAATGGCCATTGCCCGCGGCAGCGAGCCGGTATTCATGGCCGCAGCAGCGCAGCGACGAGACATTGCCGAAGGCCGGCATGTGGCCGGGCAGCTTGCTGCGCAGCGGCTCCGGAAAATACTGCCAGCTCATCATGCCGGTCATCTCGCGGGGAGCCGCGGCCGGCGCCACCCGCAGGTCGCGGCTCTTGCCGGCGGCGGAGCCGAGCCAGGCGCCCTCGCCGCGCAGCGCCATCGCACTGTCCTCGACGATGGGATCGTGGATCACCGCGGCGACGACCTCGCCTTTGACCAGCACCGCGGCCATGACGGCGAAGAGCGGCAGGTCGGAGGCGTAGTTGAGGGTGCCGTCGATCGGGTCGATGACGACGGCGAGCTCGGCATCGCCGAGACGCTCGACCAGCGCCGGATCGGCCGCGACCGCCTCCTCGCCGATCAGCACGGCGCCTGGAAAGGCCCGGGCGAGCTCGGCGCTGATGAAGCGCTCCGCCGCCTCGTCGGCCTCGGTGACGAGATCGGTCGCGGAGCGCTTCTCGCGGATCTCGCCCTCGGCCAGGTTGCGGAAGCGCGGCATGACCTCGCGGCGGCCGGCCTCGGCGAGGATCCCCGCGAGCGTCTCATGGTCCTGGCGTGTGAAGATCATCGTGGTCCAGTCGGTTAAGCGGCGATCAGTCGAACTCGACGAGGATCGGCTGATGGTCGGAGACCTTGGTCTCGACATCGCAGATGACGGTGCGCGCACGCGCCGCGAGATCGGGCGTCGCCAGCACATAGTCGAGGCAGCTGGGCTCGCCATAGATCTGGTCGAACAGGTTCGCGGTCGGCGGATGCGGCGCCTCGCCCATCACCGACGGCCAGAGGTCGACGAATGGCGGCTCGCCACCCTCGAATGGCGCCAGCAATCGCGCCAGCACGGAATCGTCCGGGCGCATGTTGAAATCGCCAGTCAGCACGGCGCTCGCCGCGCTCGGCGTCATCCGGTAGGTGTGCGGCCCGGCCTCGCGCGGCCTGGCGTGGCGGGCGAGCGCCATGCGATGGGCCTCGCGGATGCCGTCGACCTGCGCGGCGCGTAAGCGCGACGACGAGTATTCGAGATGCGTCGTCATCAGCCGGACCGGGCCGAGCGGGGTCAGCGCCACCGCCTCGATCAGCATGCGCGGCATGTTGCGGGTCTCGGCCGCCTCCCAGGGCAGGAGATGGCGCAGCGCCTGGGCCACTGGATAGCGCGTCAGCAGGAGGTTGCCGAAGCGACTGCGCCCGCCCCTGCCGTCATCGACATCGACGCCGATGCCCTCGATCGCAGTGAAGCCCGGCAACAATTCGGCGAAGCGGGCGAACTGGTCGGTCTCGTCATTGCCGTCGAGCTCGGGGAAATTATCCGCGACCTCCTGCAGGCAGAGCACGTCGAAATCCGCCATCTGCCGGGCATGCGCGACGACGCGCGCCGGATCGACGCGGTTGTCCATGCCGCGGGCCCACTGAATGTTCCAGGTGATCAGCCGCATCTCACTTGATTCCCGTCACTTGATTCCCGCGCGCATGAAGCTCTGCACGAACTGGCGCTGGAACAGCAGGAAGCCGACCAGCAACGGCGCCGAGGTCATCAGCGTCGCCGCGCAGATCACCGCCCAGTCGATGCCCTGATCGCTCGACGAGAAGACCTGGAGGCCGACCGTCAGCGGCCGCGACTCCACCGAATTGGTGACCAGCAGCGGCCAGAGGAAGTTGTTCCAGTGATAGCTCACCGAGACCAGCCCGTAGGCGATATAGGTCGGCTTGGCGAGCGGCACATAGACCTTCATCAGCACCTGAAGCGGGCTCGCGCCCTCGACGCGGGCAGCGTCGTCGAGCTCCTTGGGCACGGTCTTGAAGGTCTGCCGCAGCAGGAAAATGCCGAAGGCCGAGGCGATATAGGGCAAGGCGATGGCCGGGATCGTGTCGATCAGATTGACCCTGGCAAGCGTGCGGTAATTCTCGACGATCAGCGCGTCCGGCATGATCATCAGCTGTGCCAGGATCAGCGCAAACGCGATGTCCCTGCCCCAGAAATCCTGCCGCGCCAGCGCATAGGCCGCCAGCGTCCCCAGCACGAGCTGGAAGGCCAGGATCATGGTGACGAGGATGAAGGTGTTGAGGAAATAGCGGGCGAAGGGCGCGGCTGCCCAGGCGCGGGCGAAGTTGTCCAGCGTCAGCGGCGCGGTCAGCACGAAACGGGTCGTGTATTCGGCTGGATGAATCGCGGCCCAGACGGCATAGGCCAGGGGCAGCACCCAGATCAGAGCGAGCAGGATCGCGCCGGTCGATTCGAGCGTCAGCGCCAGGCCCTTGGGCGCGTAGGGGTCGGGACGGCTGGTGGCCACCGGCTGCGGTCGAGGCGCGCCGCTCATTGATAATGCGTCCTGCGTTCGAGCCAGCCATACTGGACGAAGGCGACCAGCGCGAGCAGCAGCAGGAGCACGCAGGTCAGCGCCGCGGCATAGCTCGTATCCCAGAAGCCGAAGCCGACCTGGTAGATGTAGAACAGCAGCAGCGTCGTCGCATTGTCAGGGCCGCCGCGCGTCATCACGAAGATATGGTCGATCATGCGGAAGGCGTTGATCACCGCGTTGATCAGCACGAACAGCGTCGTCGGCATCAAGAGCGGGAACTGGACACGCCGGAAGAAGGTCCAGCGCGAGGCGCCCTCGATCGCCGCGGCCTCTCCGAGGCTAGGCGGGATCGCCTGCAGCGCCGCGAGGTAGAAGATCATGAAGAAGCCGGCCTCCTTCCAGATCGCAACGATGGTGACGGCGTAGAGCGCGGTGTCCTGCGACCCCAGCCAGTTGGTGCTGCGCCCGCCAAAGGCCGCGACGATCTGCTCGAGCAGCCCGTATTGCGGGGTGAAGAAGAACAGCCAGATATTGGCGACCGCGATCATCGGCAGGATGGTCGGGGTGAAATAGGCCATCCGGACCAAAGTGCGGCCGGCGATCTTGTCGTTGACCCAGACCGCCATCAGCAAAGCGAGCGCGATCGAGGCCGGGATCGTGCCCGTAGCGAACCAGAGATTATTCGCCATCGCCTTCCAGAAGATCGGGTCGGCCAGCATCTGCTGGTAATTGTCGAGCCCGACGAAACGCGCCGGGCGGCGCGCCCGCGGGGTCGACATGAAGCTGTCGACGAAGCTCGCGATCGCGGGCCAATGCGTGAACAGGGCCAGGCAAGCCATGGCCGGCAGCAGCAGCAGCCAGCCATGGATCGTTGCGGTCGCGCGGTTGCTCATCGGCTCAGCGATAGGCCTTCAGGATGCGCTCGGCTTCCGCCTGGGCGTCTGCCATCGCCTGCGCCGGCTGCTTCGTGCCAGTGATGGCCGCCTGCAGGCCGTCATTCAGCGCCTTGGCGACGCGCTGGTTCTCATGGGTCGAGAGCTCGGCGACAGCGGTCGGCAATTGGTCGCGGGCGACGAGGGCTTGCGGGAAATCGGCGACGTATTTCTTCATTGCCTCGGTCTCGTAGGCCGCCGGCGTCACCGCGACATAGCCGGTATCGGCGCTCCATTGCGCGGCCCGCTCTGGCGTGGTGATCCAGCGCACGAATTTGAACGCGGCCTCCTGCTCGGCCGGGCTCGCCTTCTTGGAGAGGTAGAAATTGCCGCCGCCGGTCGGGCTGCCCGGCTTCTTGCCGGCGGGCAGCACGCCGACGCCGAAGGGGAATTTGGCGTTGGCCCTGACATTGGTCAGATTGCCGGTGGTGGTCCACATCATCGCGACCTTCTTCTCGAAGAAGTCGCGCGGCGTGGTGCCCCATTCGACGATGCCGGGCGGGTGAACCTTGTACTTCTGCGCCAGGTCGACCCAGTACTGCAGCGCCTCGACGACGCCGGGATTGGCATAGTCGGTCTTGTCGCCGGCCGCATTGGCGAGAATGGCGCCGGCCTGCGTGGTCAGCCCCTGGAAGAGCCAATAGGGGAAGCCGGAAGACGGGATCTGGATGCCCCATTGGCTGGTGTTGCCGGCAGCATCGCGCTTGGTCAGCTTCTGCGCGAACTCAAGCTGCTGCGCCCAATTGGTCGGCGGCTTCTCGGGATCGAGCCCGGCCTCCTTGAACAGCTCCTTGTTCCAGTAGAGCACCACCGTGGAACGCTGGAACGGAATGCCCCAGGTCTTCCCGCCCGTCTGGCTGTTCTCCATGAAGCCGGGGAAGAAGCCCGACAGCCACTTCTTGTCGTCCTCAGTCTTGATGAAGGGGTCGAAGGGAACGATCGCTTCCTCGTCGATCAGGGTGAACATGTCGGTCGAGAGCAGCACCGAGAGCACCGGCGGCGTGCCGCTCTTATGCGCGGTCAGCGCTTTGACGATGGTCTCCTGATAGGTGCCGGCATAGATCGGCTTGACCTTGATGGTCGGGTTGTCCTTCTCGAATCCGGCAGCATAGCTGTCGATCAGCTTGGTGATCGGCCCGCCCACAGCGACCGGATAGAAGAAGGACAGCTCGGCCGATTGGGCGAGCGCCGGTTGCGCCACCGCAAGCGAGCCGGCCAGGGCCGCGCTGCCGCCGATGAATTCACGCCTGTCCATATCTCGCTTGCCCATCTCTTGTACTCCCCTTTGTACGGCGTCTTGAACGCCTCGGTTGTTCAGTCGTCAGTCGAGGACGAGCCTTTGCTCGGTCTTCAGATCGAACCAGTGCACCGCCGCCTGTGACAGCTTGATGTGCACCCGCTCGCCTGCCGCGGCGCGGACCTTGCCGGGGCGGCGCACGATGAAAGGCTGGCCGTCGATCCGGGTCTCGACCAGCGTGTCGGCGCCGAGATATTCGACCGCCACGACATCGGCGGCGATGCCGGCATCGCTGAGTTCGGTCATCTCGGGCCGGATGCCGACCGCAAGCTGGCCCGGCTCGGCATGGGCCGGGGCTGAGAGATCGGCGCCGCCGCCGCCCGCCAGGACCGAGGCGAGCGGGATGACGTTCATCGGCGGCGTGCCGACGAAGCGCGCGACGAAGATCGTCGCCGGGTTCTCGTAGAGCTGGTCGGGTGGAGCATCCTGTTCGATCCGCCCGTTGCGCATCAGCACGACCTGGTCGGCCATCGTCATCGCCTCGACCTGATCATGCGTGACATAGACCATGGTGATGCCGAGGCGCTGCTGCAGCTCGCGGATCTCGCGCCGCATCTCGACGCGCAATTGTGCGTCGAGATTGGAGAGCGGCTCGTCCATCAGGCAGACCGGGGCTTGCGCGACGATCGCCCGGCCGAGCGCGACGCGCTGCTGCTGGCCGCCGGAGAGCTGCGAGGGCTTGCGCTCGAGCAGGGTGCTGAGCCCCAGGATCGAGGCGGCGCGGGCGAGCCGCTCGTCGCGATCCGCGCGCGAGACCTTGCGCACCCTCAGCCCGAACAGAATGTTCTCCGCCACGGACAGATGCGGAAACAGCGCATAATTCTGGAACACCATGGCGATGCCACGCTGCGAGGGCGCCGCGCGGGTGACGTCGCGCCCGCCAATGGCGATCGACCCGGTGCTGCTGTCCTCCAGCCCCGCGATCAGCCTGAGCGTGGTCGACTTGCCGCAGCCGGACGGGCCGAGCAGTGCCACGAGCTTGCCGCCCGCGACGGTGAAGCTGACGTCATCGACGGCAGCAGTCCCGCCCCAGCTCTTCGAGACGGCTTTGAGTTCTACCGAAACCATCCGCGACCCGGCCCCCAGCAAGGCGTCGTGAGCAGGACGCTTGCCTGCCGGTTACGAGCCGAGGCGCGAGCATGATGCTAAAATTTGTGCGGAGACAAGAGCGTGCCGGCGCAGGCTTGGCCAGCTGTTACGCGCCCGGCTTCGCAAGCCCGACCGAATTGCGCAGGACGAGCTCGAAGGGCAGGATTTTCTGCACGGGAGCGGCCGCCTTGCCCTCGATCAGGTCGATCAGGATCAGCGCGACCTCTTCGCCGGCCCCCCGGATCGACGTCATCGTGGCGGTGAGCGGCGGCGAGAGATCCATGGCGCTGCAGCCCCTGACGCCATCGTCGTGGCAGGCGACGGAGATATCGCGCCCGACCACCAGCCCGTGCTCGGCGAGCGCGCGATAGACGCCGCGTGCCTGAAAGACCGAGCCGCACAGAAAGGCCGTGGGCGGCGCGGGATCGTCCAGCCGCCGCATCGCGGTCTCGTAGCCGGTCGCCTCGGTCATCGAGACGAACTCGATGGCGCCGGGCGGCGGCGCAAGCCCGCGCGCCGCGAAAGCCCGCTCGAAGGCGGCGGCTCTCGCGGCGACATAGCGAAACTGGGCGAGGCCGTTGATCACGACGATGCGGCGATGGCCATAATCGAGGAGCAGGTCCGTCAACCGCTCGAAGGCGTTGTCGTTGTCGGTGTCGACGAAGGAGAAGGGCTCCTGCGCCTGCGTGCGGCCATGCACCACGAAAGGCAGGCGCAAGGCATTGAGCAGGGCGATGCGCGGATCCCTGACCAGGGGGCGGGTGATGATCACGCCATCGACAGATTTGGACGAGGCGAGCTTGCGCAGGACGCTGGCCTCGTCATCCTCGAATGGCGACAGCAGCAGATTGTAGTTGCGCGCGGTGACGGCCGTCGAGATTCCCGCCAGGACATCGACGAAGTTCGTTTCCGGGAGCTGGAGGCGCTGCAGCGGGAAGACCAGGCCGATGGTCTCCGTCCGGCCCGTCGCGAGGCTGCGCGCACGCGCATTGGGACGATAGCCCGCGGCCTCCGCCGCCGCGATCACGCGGCGGCGCGTCGCCTCGGGGATGCCGGGATGCGCGCGCAAAGCGCGGCTGATGGTCGATTGCGAGAGGCCGAGCGCAAACGCCAGGCTCTTCAGATCCGCGGTATCCTGATGCAAGCGCTTGCTTTCCGTCATTGCGAGACCGGGGATCAAGAGGCCGGTCCCCTGCATTTCGCGACGAATCTAGACCGTTACGGCCTCGATTGACAAATGCTATCGGCATTCTAGCATGCAAGCGCTTGCACAATACACTGGTCAACAGTGAAGCTCTGGGAGGAATTCTGATGAGGTTTGCGACGATCGCCCGCTTGGCGCTGCGCCGGCCGCTGCTGGCCGCGACGATTGCGCTCGGCATCCTGTCCTCGGGCGCCGGCGGCGCTCGAGCGGTCGAGATCCAGTACTGGCAATATGTCTTCGACACCCGCGTGCAGGCGATGAGCGAGGTGATCAAGCAATTCGAGACTGAGAATCCGGGGATCACCGTCAAGCAGGTCACCTTTCCCTATGCCGACTATCAGACGCGCCTGATCGCGGCGAAGGCGGCGGGCCGCGGACCCGACGTGATGCAGCTCTTCTATGGCTGGCTGGACACCTTCATCGCCGGCAAGCTGGTGCAGCCCTTGCCGAAGGCCAGCTTCAAGGATGCCGAGATCGAGCGCGACTTCTTCCCGATCGTCTCGGCGATGAAGCGCGGCGGGCAGTATTACGGCCTGCCGACAGCGGTGCGCAGCATGGCGTTGTTCTACAATAAGGACCTGTTCCAGAAGGCGGGGCTCGATCCCGACAAGCCGCCGCAGACGCTGGACGAATTGGTGGCGGCCGCCAAGGCGATCACCAGGCGCGATGCCGCTGGCAATTTCCAGCAAGTCGGCATGGCGCTCGACATCGCGCGGCAGGACCACAATTGGTGGCGCGAGATTCTCGTGCGCCAATATGGCGGCGAATCCTACAGCACTGACGGCAGCAAGGTCGCCTACAACAGCGAGGCCGGCGCCAGATCGCTCGAATTCTACACCGGGCTGCAGAAGCTCCATCGCGTCGGGCAGGAAGGCTTCATGGATGAAGGCCAGGCCGCCTTCCGCGGCGGGCTCGCCGGCATGGTGGTCGACGGCACTTTCCGCATCGCCTCCTACAAGACCATCCAGGGCTTCAAATGGGGCGTCGCCGAGCTGCCGACGCAGGACGGCAAAAGAGCGAATTTCGGCAGCTATTTCGCCAACGCCATCGGCGCTTCGGCGACCGGCGAAAAACTCACTGCCGCCGAGAAGTTCCTGGCTTTCATCTCATCGGAAAAGGCGATGACGATCTGGCTCGAAAAGGTCGGCGAATTGCCCGCCCGCCGCGCGGTGGCGCTGACGGAGGCCAACATCAAGGACCCGATCTACGGCCCGTTCATCCGCGGCCTGGACTATGCCGCGACGCCGCCGATGCTCGACGAGGCGGCCCAGCGCCAGGTCTCGATCGACATGATCAACGCCGTGCTCCTGAAGAATACGCCGATCAGGGAGGCGCTCTCAGCGGCCGCCACGCGCGAGCAGGCCATCCTCGACAAGTTCAAGGGCAAGTAAGGGCCGATCGATCCGCGAGCCAACAGGAGGACCGCGCATGACCGCGCTGCCATCGCCCCGGAGCACCGGCTTCGGCCACCCCTGGGCAAGGTTGTCGATCGCGACGAAGCAGATCGTCTGGGCCTGGACGTTCCTGGCCCTGCCCGTCCTGTTCTTCTCGGCCGTTCGCTTCTACCCGACGCTCCAGGGGTTCTATCTCTCGCTGACCGATTGGGACCTGCTCAACGAAGCCCGCTTCATCGGGCTCGACAATTACCGCAAGCTCTTCGCCGACCCGGTTTTCTGGCAGGTGTTCCGCAACACCTTCGCCTATCTCGTCTTCGGCACGCCGATCGCGATCATCCTGTCCTTCGCCATCGCCTATTATCTCGACCGCGTCACCGTCCTGCACGGGCTGATCCGGGCGCTGTATTTCCTGCCCTATCTGACGACCGCCGCGGCGATGGCCTGGGTCTGGCGCTGGTTCTACCAGCCCCCGCCGATCGGCGTGATCAACAGCATCCTGGGCTCGCTCGGCCTCCCGGCCCAGCCCTTCCTGCGCTCGATCGAGCAGGCCTTGCCGGCGATCATGCTGACCGCGATCTGGGCGCATCTCGGCTTCCAGATCATCATCTTCATGGCGGGCCTGCGCGCCATCCCGACGAGCTATTACGAGGCCGCGCGCATCGACGGGCTGGGCGAAGGCGCAATCCTGCGGCGCATCACCATTCCGCTGCTGAAGCCGACGACGGTGTTCCTGGTCGTGTTCTCGTCGATCGGCTTCCTGCGGATCTTCGACCAGGTCTACAACATGACCAGCAACGATCCCGGCGGGCCGCTGAATTCGACCAAGCCGCTGGTGCTGATGATCTATCAGACCGCCTTTTCCTCCTACCAGATGGGCTATGCCGCGGCGCAGACCGTGGTGCTGTTCGTGATCCTGTTCTCGATCTCGATGGCGCAGCTCTGGATCCTGAGGAGCCGCTGAGATGAAACGAGCGATATCAACGGCTTCCGTTCGCTTGCCATCACCCGCACCGTCATTCCGGACAAGCCGCGCAAGCGGCGCAGCTCCGGAATCCATCGGAGGGCTCCGGAGCTCTACGATGGATTCCGGATCTCCGCTTCGCTGTGTCCGGAATGACGGCGCGGTTGATGGCGAGCTGTCAGAGATCCCTGAGATCGCTTGCTTCATGTCAGGCCAGCCTCTGAGGAGCCGCTGAGATGAGCGCGCAGACCGAGCCCGTGCCGGCCTATGGCTCCTTGCGTCCCGGCCGCATCGTCGCCTGGACGATCCTGTTCCTCGGCGGCGTGGTCATGATCACGCCGCTGCTCTTCATGTTCTCGACCTCGCTGAAAACGGCCGGCCATGTCTATGATCTGCGCCTGATCCCGGACCAGCCGACGCTTGCCAACTACGTCAAGGTGCTGTCCGACGGGCGCTTCATCCGCTGGTTCGCGAACTCGACGCTCATCGCCACGGTCGTCACCCTGTCCTGCCTGTTCTTCGACAGCCTCGTCGCCTACACGCTCGCCAAATTCACATTTCCGGGCCGGCGCCTCGTCTTCCTGGCGATCCTGTCGACGCTGATGATCCCCACCGAGATGCTCGTCATCCCGTGGTATCTGATGGCCAGCAAGCTCGGCTGGATCGACAGCTATCTGGGCATCATGTTCCCGGGCCTGGTCACAGCCTTCGGCGTCTTCCTGATGCGGCAGTTCTTCGAGACCGTGCCGAATGATTTCCTGGAGGCGGCGCGGGTCGACGGGCTCAACGAGTTCGCAATCTGGTGGAAGGTGGCGCTGCCGCTGGTCACGCCGGCGCTGTCGGCGCTGGCGATCTTCACCTTCCTCGGCAACTGGACGGCCTTCTTCTGGCCGCTGATCGTGACGACCGATCCCTCGCTCTACACGCTGCCGGTCGGCCTCTCCAGCTTCGCGGTCGAGCAGTCGATCCAGTGGGAGCTGATCATGACGGGCGCGGCGCTCGCCACCCTGCCGACCCTGGCGATCTTCCTGTTCTTCCAACGCTACATCGTGCGCGGCGTCATGCTCGCCGGAGTCAAGGGCTGATCCATGGGTTCACTGCAGATCAACGACCATTCGCGCTTTCCCGATCCGGTCTATCGCGAGACGGTGCTGAAGCCGCTCTTCGACGGCGCCCGCCATTTCCACGCGCAGGCGCTGCGCCGCATCGATCGCGCGCATCTGGTCATGCTGGTCGAAACCGGCATCCTCGATGCCGGCCAGGGCGCGGCGATCGCGCGCGCGCTGCAAGCGATGGAGCGGGAGATCGATCCAGCCGCCCTCGCCTATGGCGGCGATGTCGAGGACTATTTCTTCTACATGGAGCGCGAGCTCAAGCAGCGCGCCGGGGCCGATATCGGCGGCCGGCTGCACACCGCCCGCTCGCGCAACGACATCGACCACTGTTTTCTCAAGCTTGGCCTGAAGCCGCGCATCGACGGCCTGCTCGCCGCATGCCGCCGCCTGCTGGCGGGGCTGATCGCGGTGGCGACGCGCGACCGCGATGTCCTGATCGTGGCCTATACCCATGGACAGCCGGCCCAGCCGACGACCTATGGACATTATCTCGGCGCGATCATCGAGGTCATGATCCGCGATATCGAGCGGATCGAGGCGGCGCGCGCGATCGTCGATCTGAGCCCGATGGGCGCGGCCGCGATCACGACGTCGGGCTTCCCGATCGACCGGCATCGCGTGGCCTGGCTGCTCGGCTTCGCCGCGCCGCTGCAGAATGCCTATTCCTGCATCGCAGCCACCGACTATCTGACCTCGACCTATAGCGCCATCGGGCTGCTGTTCCTGCATCTGGGCCGGCCGATCCAGGATTTCCAGTTCTGGTCGAGCTTCGAGGTCGGCCAGCTCTATCTGCCCAACGCCTTCGTGCAGATCTCCTCGATCATGCCGCAGAAGCGCAATCCGGTGCCGTTCGAGCATCTGCGCCATCTCGCGAGCCAGACCTGCGGCCGGGCGCGCGCCGTCGTCGACGTGATGCACAACACGCCCTTCACGGACATGACCGACAGCGAGGCCGAAACCCATGAGATGGGCTACCAGGCTATAGACGCCGGGCTGCGCGTGCTTGACCTGATGACCGCGACGATCGAGGCGGGGCGGATCGACCCCGACCGGGTCGCCGTCAATCTCAGCCGGTCCTGTGCCACGATCACGGAGCTGGCGGATTGGCTGGTGCGCAGCGACGGGCTGTCCTTCCGGCTCGGCCATGAGATCGCCGCCGATGTCGCGCGCGCCGTCGTGGCGATGGCGGGCGACCTTCCGACAGACGGCTTTAGCGCCTTCAAGACGGCCTTCGAGCATCATGTCGGCCGCTCGCCGGCCGCTGACGCGAGCGAATTCGCACGGATGGTCTCGCCCGAGCATTTCGTCGCAGTGCGGGACCGTTTCGGCGGTCCCGCGCCTGCCGCGCTCGAGCGCGCGCTCGACGGTTATCGCGCGGCGTTAGTGGGTTTCGAGACAAAAGCCCAACAAATCGCCGCGCGTGAGGCGCAAGCCGCAACCGAGCTCGACCGCCGCATCCTCGAAATCGCGGACGGTGCATGATGGCACGCATCGAGCTGCAACAGATCGTCAAGCGCTACGGCACCGTCACCACCGTCCGCGGCATCGACCTCACCATCGAGGACGGCGAATTCGTCGTTCTCGTCGGCCCCTCCGGCTGCGGCAAATCGACGACGCTGCGGATGATCGCGGGGCTGGAGCCGATTTCGGGCGGCACGCTGCGGATTGGCGGCGAGGTGGTCAATGACCGCGAGCCGAAGCACCGCAACATCGCGATGGTGTTCCAGAACTATGCGATCTACCCGCATCTGACGGTGGCGCAGAATATCGGCTTCGGGCTCTACACGTCGAAGCTCTCCAAGGCGCAGAAGCAGGCCCGCATCCATGAGACCGCCCGCACGCTCAGCCTCGAACCTTATCTCGACCGGCGGCCGGCCGCGCTATCGGGCGGGCAGAGGCAGCGCGTCGCCATCGGCCGCGCCATGGTGCGCGATCCCGTGGCCTTCCTGTTCGACGAGCCTTTGTCCAATCTCGACGCCCAATTGCGCGGGCAGATGCGCCTGGAAATCAAGCAGTTGCACCAGCGCCTGGGCAGCACGATCGTCTTCGTCACGCATGACCAGGTCGAGGCCATGTCGCTGGCCGACCGTATCGTCGTCATGCGCGATGGCGCCATCCTGCAGGTCGGTTCGCCGATGGAGCTCTACAACCGGCCAGCCGACATCTTCACCGCGCGCTTCATCGGCACGCCCGAGATGAACATGATCGACGCCGTCGCGACGGATGGCGGGCTCGCGCCTGGGGCCAACGGCCCTGCGGTCGATCTCTCTCGCGTCACCGGGCTGCCGCCGCTCTCGCCCGGCCAGGCCGTGATCCTCGGCATCAGGCCCCACGAGCTGCAGCTGCTGTCGGGGGGCGAGGCCCCCTTCCCCATCCGCATCGAAGGCAAGGTGCGTGTCTGCGAGCCGCATGGCCCGGAAACCTTCGTGCTGCTGGACCTGCCGCAGGGCAGCGTGGTGGCGCGCGCGCCAGCGACGGCCTCCTTCAGGCCCGGCGAGACGGTCGCATTCGGAGCCCGGATGGCAGCTTTGCGCCTCTTCGACAAGCAGAGCGGGACGCTGATCGGCACCGCCTAGGCGCATTTTCGGGCGAAGCGGGCACCGGTTCGCCTGAAAATGCGATAGAACAAGGAGCTGGAGCATGTCCGCGTTTCGGAGAAGCGCGGACATGCCTTGGCTGCTCGCAGCATTGACTTCAGCTTGGCGAACGCGTCCTTGACCGGGTTGAATTCGAGATTGTCAGGCGGCAGATGCGAAAGCATGGCCGCATATCCACCTTCTGCGTTCAGCGTCGCGCACCGGTCTTGCGGCTTTCGCCGCTGTGCCGCAGCTTGTCTTGACGAACGCCGCTTGCTTCGGCCGGCGGCCGTCCGAATATGTCGAGGCTCGACCATGCGCACCCCGGCATTTGCCGCAGACCGATGACATGCTGATGTCTCTGCGCGCCCTGCTGATCGGGCTCTGGATTCTGATCGTCCTGTCGGCGGCCGCGACCGGCTTCCTCTTCGTTTCGTTCTATCGGGAGACGGCAAGCGTTCAAGCCGGGCGGGCGCAGGACAGGCTGGTCTCGGCCTGCCGCGACATCGCCGACCGCTATGCCTTCTTTGCCTCCGGCTGGGGCGGACCGGGCGCGGGCCGGACCGACGAGGAGCTGCGCCGGCAGTTGACGAATCTCGTCCAGCTCGCGCTCGCCCGCTCTCCGCAGATCGAGGGCGGCATCTGGCGCGAATCCGAGGGGGCGCTCGCCTATGCCTTCCCGACCTATGAGGGAACGGGCCCGAAGACGGACCTGCCGGCGGCGGAGCTTGCGACGATCGGCGAGGTCAATGCCGCGGCCGCCGCCGCCGGCAAGCCGACGACGGTGGAGCGGCGGGGGCAGTCGCAGATTCTCCTCCTGCACGCCTGCCCACTCGGCGGGCCCACTGACGCCACGCTGACCGGCTGGACCATGACGCGGATCGCGGCCAGCGTCGGGCCGGCCTATGACCGGCTCATGACCGGGTTTGCGGTTCTCGCATTGACGGTGCTCGGCTCCGCGCTCTGGCTGGGCTGGCTCCTGGTCGCGTGGTCGCGGCGGATCGCGCGGCTGGAGGCTGATCTCGCGGCCGGCCACGATGCCGATCTGCCGCGCCTCGCGCCGACGGGCCTGCCCGAGCTCGACCGCCTCGTGCAGGCGCTCAATGCCAGCGGAGAGAGGCTGTCCGACGCCCGGCGAAGGGCCACCAGCGCCGAGCGACTGGCGGCGGTCGGCCGCCTCGTCGCGGGCGTCGCCCACGAGGTCAGGAACCCCGTGGCGGCCATGAGGCTCAAGGCGGAGAACGCTCTCGCCGCGGGCGACGAGCAGCGCCGCAGCGCCGCGCTCGGCTTCATCCTCGACCAGATCGCCAGGCTCGACCGCCTGCTGCGCGACCTGCTGACGATGAGCCAGCCGCGCGAACCCAGGGCCGAGACGGTCGATCTCGCCCGCTTCCTCGCCGGGATCGTCGCCGCCTTCGGCGACCGGGCGGCCGCGGTCGAGGTTAAGCTGATCGACTGGCTCGACCCGGATGCCGCAACCGCACCGCCGCCGCGCTTCGATGCCGGGGAGATTGGACGCATCGTCGAGAATCTCATCGGCAACGCCTTGCGGCATACGCCGGCCGGCGGCAGCGTCGAGCTGACCGCGGCAAGGCGGGGCGAGAATCTCGTGATCGCGGTGCGCGACGACGGGCCCGGCGTGCCGGCCGAGATTCGCGACCGCCTGTTCGAGCCCTTCGTAACCGGCCACCCGGAGGGTACCGGCCTTGGCTTGGCCATTGCGCGGGAGATCGCCGGCGTGAATCGCGCGACCGTGCGCCTGCTGCCCTCGGATCGGGGAGCCCATTTCGAGATCGAGCTGCCATGGCACCATCGACCATCCTGATCGTCGACGACGAGGCCGGCCTGCGGGAGAGCCTGGAAGAGACGGTGCGCGATCTCGGTTACGAGGCCGCAACCGCCGCATCCGGGCGAAGCGGCCTCGACCGCCTGCGCGCCGAGCCGATCGACGCGGTCCTGCTCGATCTGCGCCTGGGTGGCGAGATGGACGGCCTTGCGGTTCTCAAGGCGATCCGCGCCCTCCCCGTGCCGCCCCCGGTCACGATCCTGACCGCCTATGCGACGGCGGACAACACCATCGAGGCGATCCGGCTCGGCGCCTTCGACCATCTCACCAAGCCGATCGGCCGCGCCGAGCTCGCCGACACCCTGATGCGGATGCTCGCCTTGCGGGCGATGGAGCAGGCGGCTCCGGCTGCTGCGGAGGACGGGCAGGCTGCCTCCCGCTTCACCCTGGTCGGGTTGAGCGAGCCGATGCGGATGGTGCAGAAGGCCATCGGACTGGCCGCCGACAGCGACACGACCGTCCTCGTCGTCGGCGAGACCGGCACCGGCAAGGAACTCGTCGCGCGCGCGCTGCACGAACACGGCAGACGCAAACCCAGGCCGTTCATCGCCGTCAACTGCGCCGCCATCCCCTCCGACCTGCTCGAATCCGAGCTCTTCGGGCATGTGAAGGGTGCCTTTACCGGTGCGGCAGCCGACCGGAACGGCGCGTTCCGCGATGCGGATGGCGGCACGCTCTTCCTCGACGAGATCGGCGACATGCCGCCTGCCATGCAGGCCAAGATCCTGCGGGTGCTGCAGGACAAGATCGTCACGCCGGTCGGAGGGCGCCCGGGCCAGGTCGATGTCCGCATCGTCGCGGCCACGCATCGCAAGCTGCCCGAGCGCGTCGCGCAGGGCCTCTTCCGCGAGGATCTCTATTACCGGCTGAACGTGCTGGCGATCCCGCTCGCTCCCTTGCGCGAACGGCTCGCCGATATCGTGCCACTGGCCGAGCATTTCCTGCGCCTGGCAGCGCGTCCAGGCGAGCGCCCGAAACGGATGACGGGCGCGCTGGCGGCGTATCTGCTCTCCCGCCCCTGGCCGGGAAACATCCGGGAGCTCAAGAACGCCATCGACCGCGCCGTCGTGCTGGCGCGGGGCGATACGCTCGATGTCGCGGATATGGGCGATGCCGGCATCGAGGCGGGGCCGGCCCCCTCGCCTGCCGGATGGCTCGATGGCGACCTGCCCACCGCCGTGGCCAGGCTCGAGACCGAGATGATCCGCCGCGCGCTCCTGGCCTGCGCCGGCAACCGCACCGAAGCCGCCCGGCGCCTCGGCATCAACCGGCAGCTTCTCTACACCAAGATCGAGCGCTACGGCCTCGACGCCGGCGAGGCGTCCGGATCCCTGACGGCGGCTGTCAGGAATACGGACGGCCGAGAGCGCGACTGATCGACTAAGCCTTTGAAATATAAATACTTGCCCGTTGGCACACCGGTTGCGGATGAATTGTCATCCCGCCGGGCAGCCGGCACGACAGCAGGTGAAATCATGACGAACAGAGTTCGCTCGACAGCCGCCGCACTCTTGTTGCTGGGCGGCACGGCACTCGGGGCCGCCACCGTCTTCGCACAGGCCCGTGGCGGCCTGGCCTATGACGCCTCCCAGCTTCCACAGACCAAGGGCATCGTGAAGCAGTACACGCTGAGCCCACGCGGCGAGATCGACGGCCTGCTGCTCACTGATGGAACCGAGGTCAAGCTGCCGCCGCATCTCTCCACCCAGACGGCGTTCGCGCTGCGACCGGGCGATGCGGTCACCGTCCGCGGCCTCAAGGCGCGGGCCCTGCCGCTGGTCGACGCCGTCTCGGTCACCAACGATGCGACCGGTGCCATGGTGCTCGACCAGGGCGGCCCGGAGGACCGTTCGGCCGCCTCCGAGGTCATCACGAGCAAGATCGTCGCCGTGCTGCACGGCAAGCGCGGCGAGGTCAACGGCGCGGTTCTCGACAACGGCGCCCAATTGCGGTTGCCGCCGCATGAGGCCGAGCGCTTCGCCGACCTTCTCAAGCCCGACCAGACGATCTCGGTTCGCGGCGAAAGCACGAAGAACGCGCTCGGCACCGTGATCGAGACAACCGCGCTCGGCGCCACGCCCGATCGCCTGGCGCAGCTGGACGCGCGCCGCCCGAAGCCGCCGCGTCCCGATGATCGCGCTCCGCCGCCGCCTCCCGGACCGCGCGGCTGAGCTTCCAGAACGCGCCGGCCGCCGTCTCCCGACGCGGCCGGCATCCCAGACAGGATTTTCCAATGCCCCATCAGGATATTCATCTGCGTGGCACGGTGCGTGATCTTTTCGCTCACCGCTTCACCCTCGAAACCGACCAAGGCCTGCTATTGGCCGACCTCACTCCCGAAGGTCAGGGTCTGATCAGCCTCGCCTGCGGCGACAGCATCGCGATCGCAGGCGAACGCAAGCCTTCCGAGATCAAGGTTCGCCAGCTGACGCGCGGCGAAACCACGATCGAGATCGCGCCCAAGCCGAAGCCCGAACCCAAGCCCGGCAAGCATGATGGCCCCGAGGCGCAGGCCGATCCTGCCAGGGCGGTCGATGCGGTGCGCCAGGCCGGGTTCGAGCCGGATGGCGCGCCGCGCCGCAAGCCGAAGCATTTCGAGATCGATGCGGCCAAGGATGGCAGGCGCTTCGAAATGCACGTCACTTTCGCCGGCGAGGTGCGGCATGCGAAGCCGCTCCTCGGCGTCGATTGACGCAAGGGCAGAATTTCGCGGAGCCGGCGGGAACCGCCGCACGCTCCGCGGGTTTGAAGCCGTGGTCACGTCGGGGCTCCCCTTGCGGAATTCCCGACGCGATCCCCTTCCCGGCTCGATCGTCAGCGCGCTGCGGCGCGCCCGCCGAACCAGGCCTTCGCACCAGATCCACGCCATGACCCTGTCCGGCGCATGCCGGACGTCTTCTCCACCTGTCCACCTCCTTGCCGCGAGACGCTGCCATGCCCACGCAAAGCCAATCAGGCGCCTCAGCTAAACCGGGCGAGCGCGCGCCGTCCCGGCGGGCGCTTCTCGGCCTGGACGCCCTGAACTTCTTCCTCGCCGATGTGCGCGACGGGTTGGGGCCTTATCTCGCCATCTATCTGATCGCGGTGCGCGGCCCGGAGCAGGGCTGGAACGAGGCGACGGTCGGCCTCGTCATGAGTATCGCCGGCATTGTCGGCCTGATCGCACAGACCCCGGCCGGAGCGTTGATCGACAGGGGCCGTCATAAGCCGGCGATCGTCATCGCCTCCGCGATCGCGGTGACGCTGTCGTGCCTGACGCTTCCCTTCATCAGCAATTTCTACCTGGTCGCCGGGACGCAATCGATCGCCGCGATCGCGGGCGCGATCTTCCCGCCGGCACTGGCCGCGATCACGCTCGGCCTCGTGGGGCCGAAGATGTTCTCCAGGCGCATCGGCCGCAACGAGGCCTTCAACCATCTCGGCAACGCGGGCTCGGCCGCGATCGCCGGCGCGACCGCCTATTTCTTCGGGCCGATCGTGGTGTTCTGGCTCATGGCCGTGCTCGCGGTCTTCAGCATCGGCGCCATGTTGATGGTCCCGGAAAAGGAGATCGACGACGATCTCGCGCGCGGCCTCGACGAGGCTGTCGACGAGGAGAAGCCGTCCGGGCTCAAGGCGCTGCTGCACAACCGCCATCTGATGCTGTTTGCGCTGCTTTGCGCCATCTTCCACCTCTCCAACGCCGCGATGCTCACCTCCGTCGGCCAGTTGCTCACCCGCGTCGCCGGCAAGGAACAGGCGACCTCGCTGATCGCGGCCTGCATCGTGGCGGCGCAATGCGTCATGGTGCCGATGGCGATCATGGTCGGCGCCAAGGTCGATGCCTGGGGCCGAAAGCCGATCTTCCTCGTCGCCTTCGGCGTGCTGGCGCTGCGCGGCGCACTCTATGTCGTCTCGGACAACCCGTTCTGGCTGGTGGCCGTGCAGGCGCTCGACGGCGTCGGCGCCGGAATCTTCGGCGCGCTGTTTCCCATCGTGGTGGCGGACCTGACGCGAGGCACCGGCCGCTTCAACGTCTCGCAGGGCGCCGTCGCGACGGTCCAGGGCGTGGGGGCCTCGATCTCCGCTTCGCTGGCAGGCGTGATCATCGTCACCGCCGGCTATTCCACAGCCTTCGTCACGCTCGCCGCAATCGCGGCCTGCGGCCTCGTCCTCTATCTCCTGGCCATGCCGGAGACCCGCGGATATGAGCCGCCGACCGACCACGGCGCCGCCGCGGCGCGCGCGCCCGCGAACGAGAAAATGGCCTGATCGGCATGACCGGCTGGGGCCTCAACGCGACGCAGATCCTCGCGATCGCGATCTTCCTTGCGACCTATGTCGCCATTGCGATCGGCCGGATGCCTGGCCTGCGCGTCGACCGGGCCGGCGCGGCCCTGATCGGCGCCACGCTCATGGTCGGCTGCGGTGTGCTCTCATTGGAGGACGCCTATCGGGCGATCGATCTCGACACCATCACGCTGCTGCTCGGCATGATGATCGTGGTCGCCAATCTGCGGCTCTCGGGCTTCTTCCGCATGGTAACCGGCTGGGCCGCAGGCCGGGCGCGGCATCCGGTGCTGCTGCTGTCGGTCGTGGTGATAACGACCGGCGTGCTCTCCGCCTTCCTCGTCAACGACGCGATCTGCCTGGTGATGGCACCGATCGTCATCACGCTGACCCGCGCGCTCGAGCGCAACCCGGTGCCCTATCTCATCGCGGTGGCGCTCGCCTCGAATGTCGGCTCGACGGCGACGATCACCGGCAACCCCCAGAACATGATCATCGGCAATCTCTCGGGCATCTCCTACGGCGCCTTCACCGGCGCGCTGCTGCCGATCGCGGCGCTGGGCCTGCTGGTGACGATCCTGCTCGTGCTCCTGCTCAATCCGCGCGAATACATGACGCGGCAGGCGCTGCGGAGCGTCACCGTTCCGGCTCACTATCACGGCTGGCTTGCGACGAAGGCAGCGCTGGTTTCGGTGGCGATGATCGCCCTGTTCTTCCTCGGTCAGCCCGTCGCCAAGGTGGCGATCTGCGCAGCGGCGCTGCTGCTGCTCACCCGCAGGATCGAGCCCCGCAAGGTCTATGCCGAGATCGACGGGCCGCTGCTGCTGATGTTCGCCGGGCTGTTCATCGTGGTGCGGGGGCTCGAACACGCGGTGCTGACGCCTGACCTGCTGGCGCAGGCCGCCCGTCTCGACCTCGGCAACGTGGCCGCGCTGACGGCGGTCACAGCGGTCCTCTCGAACCTCGTCAGCAATGTCCCGGCCGTGCTGGTGCTGAAGCCCTTCGTCGAGCATCTGCAAGATCCCCGGCGCGCCTGGCTCGTCGTGGCAATGGCCTCGACGCTCGCGGGCAACTTCACGCTGCTGGGTTCGGTCGCCAACCTGATCGTCGCCGAGCGCGCCGCCAAGGACGGGATCGCGATCGATTTCTGGACCTATTTCAAGGTCGGAGCGCCGCTGACACTGGCGACGCTGGCGATCGGCATCTTCCTGATGCGCTGAATTCGAACGCTGCCAAATTCGAGCGCTGCCAAGAGGCTTTCGGGCGAAGTGGGCGCGACGGCCAAGATTCGAAGGTTCGAAGGGCATCCAGGCCCCGCTCGCGCCGCCCGGGTTCAAGCTCGGGCCGGTCGCGCCGAGCGCCTCGGGTCAGCCGCCCGCCACAGATTGCGAACAGAGATTCATTCAAAAAACAGGTCTTTAGGCGTAGGCGGGTCACGCTCTCGCTTCGCTTTCGGTCAGACGATGGATCTTGCTACAGTTCTTCTGCTTCACAAATCCTCGTTCATCGTCGGCGCGATCTGCTTTTTTTACGTCAGGTGGCGCTCGAAGGAGCCGGGCCTCGATTTTCTGGCGATCGGCTATGGCCTTCTCGGCGTTGCCTCGACCCTTGCCGGCGCCGGGGAGCAGGGCACGCTGCCCTATGAGGTCTGGACTTTCGGCAGCTTTTCCATCGGCGTCACCGGCTATTCCTTGATGGCGATGGGGCTGCTCCGGCTGAGCAGCCGGCAGAGGAAGCCTTCGGGCTGGCTCCTGCTGGCCATCGCCCTCAGCTTGTCGGCGATCGTCGGAGGCATGCATTGGCATGCCGATAATCAAGCGCGTGCCGCGATATTCAACGCCAATACCGCCGCGTTCCTCGGATTCTCCTGCTTTGTCGTCCTGAGGGATTTCTTCCCTGAACGCCTGCCCGCGAGATTGGGACTTCTAGCCTCGCTCGCGGCCGCAATGGTTTTCTCGACATTGGTCGTGATCAAGATAATCGCTCCGCAATATGGACCGATCGAGGCCCGTTATGCCTTTTTCATGCTGATCATCTGCCATTTCTCCATTGCATTATTCGTTATTGTTCTCGTCCAGGAGCGCGCGGAAGCTCAGCTCAAACACCTGGCAAATACAGATGCGCTCACGGGGATACCGAACAGGCAGCATTTTCTGGCATCTATTCCAAACCAGCTCAGGACCGGGGACGCTTTTATCATGATCGACATCGATCATTTCAAAGGCGTCAATGACCGTTACGGTCATGAGGCGGGCGATGTGGTTCTTGTGGGCGTCGCGCAGGCCATCGCTGCCGTGGCTGGGCGCGGATGCATGATCGGCCGTCTGGGTGGCGAAGAGTTTGCGCTGTTTCTGCGCGACCAGACCGAGGCAACCGCCTTCGCCATGGCCGAGCAGATCCGGCGGGCGGTCAATGCCCTGGGCTTCGCATCGGGCAAGGAGACGATCACACCGAGCGTGAGCGCAGGCGTTGCCCTGTGGAGAGGCGATTGCAGTGCACAGAAGCTGCGCGATTGGGCTGACCAGGCGCTCTACCTGGCAAAGCGAGGCGGCCGCGACCGGGTCGAACTCCATGCCAATCTTCCAAGCACGGAAAAGCGCTCTTTCAGCGTGATCCCGGCAGCGGACATCCAGCATCCCGCCAGCGGCCAGCATCCGCGCGTGGAGCAGCGCGCCGCTTGATGACTTGGACCAGCGCCGCGGAAGGCGCAGGGATTGGCGCCGCCGCTGCCTGGTAAGCCAGCCTCCTGACAATCGCTTGGGGGTGGGCGCCGGGACCTGTCAGGGCTTCACGAACCGATAGGCGAAGCGATCGGTCTGGCTCTTGATCGAGGGGTCGAACACCTTGATCGCGTGCGGATCGTCCTTGTTCGCGAGCAGGGTGCTTTCCGCGTCCAGCACGAAGCCGGCCGCCTCCACTTCCTTGCGGACGGAGGCAGGGTCGATCCGATGCAGCGACTGGGCGTCGCTCGTGCCCACGCCTGCAGCAGCCGCGTGATCGACGATGACGTAGCGCCCACCGGGCTTCAGCCGCTCGTAGACGGCACGATTGAAATCGGCCGCCGTCGCACCCTTGGCCTGCATCAGCGCGGTGTGGAGATCGTGGTAGAACAGGTGCAGCCACAGGACATCCGCTGGCTGCGTGACCTCTGGCATCGCTATGAGGTCCGCCGAGACGGCTTCGACATTCTCTCGGCCCGGCTCTTTCGCAAGCGCCTGCATGTGGCCGAGCGGATCGTTCTTGAAGTGGGCGACTTCCGCCGGCACGAAGCTGTAGACTCGCCCCTCCGGTCCGACGATGTCGGAGAAGAGGCGGGTCCAGTCGCCGTCACCTGGATACACGTCGATCACGGTGGAGCCCGCATCGATGCCGGCGAAGCGGGTCAACTCGGATAGCTTGGATTGGTCGTACATCGGAATCTCCTTGTTGGGCATTTAACGAGCAGGCGGCGTGCGAGGGGGGCAATCCGTGGCGGATCCACCGCCTATCCCATGCCGATGGCTGCAGGGGGCCAGGCTAAGCAGGCTCGGATGCGTCCATCTGCGCGGCTCGGGCCAGTGCCTGCGTGTCGACGTATTCCCGGATCTTGGTCAGCCTGCCGTCCCGGACCGTGATGGCGAAGATCCAGTCGTCCTCGAACGTCTTGTTCGTGGCTTTGATCTTTCCCCGCGCGAAGCCGACGACGAGGACCCGATCTCCTTGCGCCACGAACTCCCGGGGTTCGGTCGACGTCTCCATCGACTTGGCTGCCGTCTCGAGCAGATCCGCCAGCCCGGCGTGTCCGTGGCGCGTTCCGGCCAGCGGCCAGTCCTTGCCTGGAATGATCCACTCGATGTCCTCAGTGACCAGCGCCAGCAGGGCCGCCCTGTCGCCGCGGCCGATCGCGGCGAAGAAGTCCTTCACCGTCTGGATGTTCTTCTCAATGCTCACGGGAATCTCTCCATTTCGCATGGATCGGATCGGGCTCGATCCGATCCGAGCATGGTGGCCCTGTGGGCGCGTCGTGTTCATCAGTCGAACTTCACAAGCTCCTTAAAGTTCAGATGACCCCAGCGATTGCCACGCGCCTGGACGAGCAGCCCGGGGGTCAGACTTGCGCCAGCCCTCCATCGACCGCGAGATCCACGCCAGTGATGTAGGAACTTTCATCGGAGGCGAGGAAGGTGACGGTCGCCGCGATTTCCTCCGGCTGGCCCCTTCGACCCATGGGGACCTGCGAGGCAAATTGGGCGGCCGCCTGCTCGGCTTGCTCAGCTGTAAGGCCCGTCGTTGTCGCCAAAGCGGGGGTCTCGATCGGTCCTGGGCTCATCGAATTCACCCGGATTTTGCGGTCTTTCAGCTCCAGCGTCCAAGCGCGCGCGAAGTTGCGCACAGCCGCCTTGCTCGCAGCGTAAGCGCTGAACCCGGGTAGCCCCATCACGTTCGAGACCGAAGAGGTCAGGATAATCGAACCGCCGTCCCGGAAGAGGGGAAGGGCTTTCTGCACGGTAAAGAACAGCCCCTTCACGTTCACGTCGAAGGTCTGGTCGAAATGAGCCTCGGTCGCCGCCGCGAGCGGAGCAATTGTCCCTGCGCCCGCATTCGCGAAGAGAATGTCGATGTGACCATGTTTCTTTTTCACGACGGCGTAGAGCCGGTCCAGATCGTCCAGGCGCGCCACGTCGCCGACGACCGTCGTAACGTTGTCCTTGATGAGGGCAGCGGCCTCTTTCAGCTCTTTCTCGCGTCGCCCGGTAATCACGACGTGAGCGCCTTCTTCGACGAAACGTTTGGCCGTGGCCAACCCGATCCCGCTGCTGCCGCCGGTGATGACTGCGACCTTGCCTTCAAGTTTTTTCATGGTGTTTATCCTTCGTTGTGCGTGGGCCAGGCATGGCCCCAGGCGGGGGTCAGAGTTGTGCCAGGCCGCCGTCGACGGCGACCTCGCTGGCGGTCATGAAGCTGCTGTCCGACGAGGCCAGAAAGGCTGCCGCCGCCCCGATTTCGGCCGGATCGGCCATGCGCTGGAGCGGAGTCATCGCGCCGTAGGCCTTCTGGCCCTCCTCGCCCAACGCCGCCTTCGCGAGTTCGGTCGCCGTCGCGCCGGGTGACAGCACGTTGACCCGGATGCCGGTGCCCTTCAGCTCCTCCGCCCAGCTCCGCGCGAGGTTGCGCACGGCGGCCTTGCTGGCGCTGTAGGCCGTGAATCCCGGGGCGCCCGTGGTGCCGGCGCTCGATCCGGTCAGGATGATCGAACCGCCCGGGCCCATCAGCGGCAACGCCTTCTGGACCGTGAAGATCGTACCCTTCACATTGGTGTCGAAGGCTTCGTCAATGTGCTCGGCGGTGATCTGGCCGAGCGCAAGCGGGCTTCCCGCACCGGCATTGGCGAAGACGATGTCGAGGCTTCCGCGCTCGGCCTTCACCGCCGCGTAGAGCCGGTCGAGGTCGGCCTCATCGGCGACCGAGCCCTTCACCGCGCGGGCATTGGGTCCAAGCTCGGCCACCGCCGCATCGAGCGCGTCCTGCCGGCGGCCATAGATGAAGACGAAGGCGCCCTCCTCGATGAAACGCTTTGCTGCAGCCAGGCCGATGCCGGTGGCGCCGCCTGTAATGACGGCGGTCTTTCCATTCAATCTGGTCATGTCATGGATCCTTCCAGGGTTTCGCCTTGGTCTTGGGGGAGGCGCTCCCTCGACCCTCAACATGGGTCCGCCCAGGTCAGGCGTTGAGTCAGGAGGCGCGCATATCGGTGGTGCGAAAACGATCCGGCAAGGGTTCAGCGGCGGGCGAGACGACAAGGTTGCGCCGTTGCGAACTGGGCTGCGCTCATCGACCTATGTTACGGTAACTGCTCGAACTGCTGCACGATGCGTTATGGATCTGGAGGGCACCGCGCGGTGCCAAATTGCACCATGATCGACTGGGATGACGTTCGCTATTTTCTCGCCGTCGCGCGCGGAGGCTCGGTGCGGGCTGCCGCCAAGCGCCTCGGCGTGAACCACTCGACCGTGCTGCGGCGCATCGCCCAGCTCGAGGAGCGCCTCGGGGCGCATCTGTTCGAAAGGCTGCCTTCGGGCTACCGCCTGACGGCAGCGGGCGAGGAGGTCCTCGAACTCGCGAACCAGATGGAAGCGTCGTCGCACCAGCTGGAGACGCGCATCTTCGGTCGCGACCAGAGCGCACGCGGGCTTTTGCGGGTGACGCTGCCACCGTTCCTCGCGACACATCTGCTCATGCCGGATCTCGCCGATTTCGCGCGTCTCCATCCCGACATCGAGATGGAGATCGTGTCGACCGGCGAGGTGGCGAATCTGACCAGCCGAGAGGCCGACGTCGCGATCCGCATTGTCACCGACCGCAAGACCCTGCCGCTCAATCTTCACGGCCTGAAGGGACCGGAGCTGTTCAGCGGCGTCTACATCTCCCGCGATCGACTGGCCGCGTGGCGTGCGGGCGCGCCTGATCCCATCCGGTGGATCGTCATAGACAATCATGGCCTCCCGCTCTGGGCGCGCGAGGGAGAGGTTCACACCACAGGAGTTCCGTTCAGGACCCCCGACGCCGAGACGCAGATCGTCGCAGTGCGGCAAGGGATCGGGATGACGAAACTGCCCTGCTTCGTCGGAGATGCCGATCCGCTGCTGGTGAGGGTGCCGGGCACCGACCTGCCCATGCATGGGACGCTCTGGCTTCTCACGCAGGGCGAGACACGCAAGACGGAGCGCGTCCGGCTCTTCACCGAGTTCATATCCCGCAGGCTCGCCGCGCACGCTCCGCTTCTCGCGGGGCTGTCCATATCGCGCGAGTGACACACGGCAGGTCGCCGACGACGCCTGCAGTGGACACGTATCTGCAAGCGGAACCGGAGCCTTTGGACCGGTCATGCCCGCGGGACGGCGGGCTGCCGCCATTCACTTCGCCACGGTCGCTTTAGTCTCTTGGGTTTTAGTCCCGGGGGCCTTCGATTTTTATCGGAAGGCAGAGCGGGAGTGGCAGATCGGTGGGATTGTCTGCGCAAGCCAACCGCCCATCCTTGCGGATGAAGGCGCCCATAAACGCCAGCCGAACGCACCGGTGAACTGCGCCAGTTGCTGACATTGGGGCACTGCCCGTAACCGGACATGTGCACCCTGCACACAGCTGCCGTTTACGAGAGCGATTGCTCCTCGCCGCCACGACAGCGCTGCACTTTACGTGCAGCGAGATTTCATGATCTCGGCCAGCCGGGCTACGTCGGCCTGCACGGTTGCCGGCGCGACGCGCGATATGCCGAAAACCAGCCCCGGCCGCGCCGGCCCCAGATGGAAACGCGACATCGGCTGCATCGCGAACCCATTTGCCTTCAAAATCTGTGCAATAGCCTGATCATCGACCTCCGGGTCGCGGAACCACGCCGCCAACTGGAGCCCGCCGGATCCCTCGCTGATATGCAAAGCATCACTGCAATGGTGCTGAAGGGCCGCGACGCTCGCTGCCATGCGAACGGCGTAAAGGGCTTTCATCTTGCGAATATAGCTACGCAGGCGGCCGTCGCGAATGAAATCCGCCAGCGCCGCCTGGACATGGATCGGCACGACGGCGCCGCGAAGCTGCAAGGCGGCTGAAACCTCCCCCAGCAACCGCGGCGGGATGATCGCGTAGGCAACCCGCACTCCAGGAGCCAAAATCTTCGAGAAGGTGCCGAGATAGACCACGATGCCGTTGCGATCGATACCCTGCAGCGCTGCGATCGGTCGCGAGCCATACTGGAACTCGCTATCGTAATCGTCCTCGATCACGATAGCGCTGCTTGCCTGCGCGACCTCCAGCAGGGCGAGGCGTCTCTGCAGGCTCATCGTCACGCCCGTCGGATATTGATGCGAAGGCGTCACGTAGATCAGCCGTGGCGGCGGCCCGAGTGCCCTGGCGACGTCGATCCCGGCATTGTCGCAAGGGACCGGCACCATCTCTGCCCCGGCACTGCGCAGCAGCGCCTGTGCCGTGGGATAACCCGGCTCCTCCATCCAGGCCACGCTGCCATTCGCCTCTCCGGGCCGCAGCAGAACGCAGGCCAGCAGGTCAATGGCGGCGCGGGTCGAGGGCACGATCATGACCTGCTCAGGCCGCGCAACGACGCCCCGCGTGTGGGCGACGTGCTCGAGGATAGCCTTCTGCAGGTCCCGGACGCCGTTCGCATCGCCATATCCGAGGTCGTGGATTCTCAGCGAGCGCGCGCGGGCCCCGAGATAGCGCGCCCAGCTCGCATGCGGGAAATCGGCGAGGTCGGGAACGCCGGGCTCGAAAAGCCTGGACAGCGCAGGCTCGTTGGCTTGCTCGGACAGGCTCGGCGCCGGCTGTCGCGCGAGCGGGAGTGGTGCCGTCCCGACCTCCGCGACACGCGTTGCCGAGCCCGTCTGCGCCACGAGATAGCCGTCCGCCTTCAGGCGCTCATAGGCTTGAACCACGGTCGAGCGGGCGACGCCAAGCGAGCGGGCCAGAGTGCGCGAGGACGGCAGGCCTTGCCCCGCCCGCATGGTGCTGTCGAGGATGCGTTCCCGGATCCCGCGATAGAGCTGCCCCTCGAGGTCGCCCGCCGCTTTGTCCAGGGCCCGCCAGGCCAGGGCGTTTGCCGACACCGTCCAATCCCAAAGTGGTCTGACAAGAATGAGAGAAGTGGCAGTTTACACCATACCATGCCCCCGGCCAATGGTAGCGCGATGCGCTTTCGCCGCATTTGCAAACCCACTCGCGAAATTAGGACGTCACCATGGATCTGTCGGATTGGAAGGGCGTTCCCCGCCCCGAGCGGATTGTGCTGGAAGGGCGCTATGCGCGCCTCGAACCACTCAACCCCGCCACACATGGCGACGACCTGCTCGCTTCCGCCCGCGAGCCGGGTGCCGACGACCGTTTCCGCTACCTGTTCGAGGAGACCCCCGCGGACATGGCCTCCTTCGGCGCTTGGCTCGAAAAGGCCTCGACCTCGACCGATCCGCTGTTCTTCGCGGTCATCGACAAAAAGACGGGACGGGCAGAGGGGCGGCAGGCGTTGATGCGGATCGATGCCGCGAACGGCGTCATCGAGATCGGCAATATCTTGTGGGGGCCGGCGATCGCCCGCAGCCGCGTCGCGACGGAGGCGCTCTATCTTTTCGCGCGCTATGCCTTTGAGACGCTGGGATATCGGCGCTTCGAATGGAAGTGCAACAATCACAACGAGCCTTCGAAGCGCGCGGCCCAGCGCTTCGGCTTCACGTCCGAGGGTGTCTTCCGGCAGCATATGGTGCAGAAGGGCAAGAACCGTGACACCGCGTGGTTCGCGATGATCGACATCGACTGGCCACGTCTCAAGGCCGGCTACGAAGCGTGGTTGGCGCCCGAGAATTTCGATGAGAATGGCCAGCAGCGCATCAGGCTCAGTCTCGATTGAGAGCAAGGCAGCAAGACTGCCTGCGCCAGAGCCTGATGATTTCAGACGGGGTCACTTCGTGATCCCGTCTGAAATATGAATCCGTCTCTCATCAATGAGTTAGAGCAGGATCGATTGCGAAAAACCGGTTCCCACTTTTTCGCATCCTGCTCTAGCGGCTGACCACAGTCGCCGGCGGGCGGCGGCGGCCATTGGTCGGTTGGGCAGCCTTCGACGCGGAAGGCCTGCTGCGCTAGGCTGGCGCTCTGACGGCGCCCGGAACTGGGCCGTCTAGAGCATTTCCGCATTTCTTCGAATCGCGGAAATGCTCTAGCTCCTTGTTTTAACGCGTTTTCTTCACGCGAACCGGTATCCACTTCGCTCGAAAACGCTCTAGCTGTGGAGCCTCAACAGGTTGTCCTGATCGAGAGCGAGTCTGCTGATTGGGGTATTGGCCTGGATACCGCCATGGGGTCGATGCCAGTTGTAATGGTGGAGCCAGCGCGGCAGCTCCTCTGTTCGGCGGTCTGAGTGATCATAGGGCCTGGCGTAGGCCCATTCGCGCAGAGCTGTCTGGATGAAGCGCTCGGCCTTGCCGTTGGTCTTGGGTGTGTAGGGTTTTGTCCGGATGTGCTTGAGCCCGAGATCGCGACATGCGTCGCGGAAAGCGAAGGCTTTATAGCATGAGCCGTTATCGGTCATGACGCGGGTGACGGTGACGCCGAGGCGCTCGTAATAGGCCACCGCCGCCCTGAGGAAAGCGACCGCGCTTATGGCCTTCTCGTCGGGCTTCATCTCGACGAAGGCGAGTCGCGAGGCATCGTCGATGCAGACATGGGCGAACTCCCAGCCGAGGCCTTCGCCGCGTCCGCGCCGGTTGCTCTGGCGGGTCCGGTCCCCGGTGATGCGGTGGCCGACACCGTCGATGCGGCCGAGCTTCTTGATGTCGATGTGGATCAACTCGCCGGGATGGGCGCGCTCGTAGCGGCGCACCGGTTCGGCCGGCTCGAGGTCGCGCATCCGGCTCAATCGCGCCCGCCGCAGGATCCGGCTCACCGTCGCCGGCGAGACGCCAGCTTGCTTGGCGATGGCCTTGCCGCTCAGCTTCTGGCGCCGCAGCGCGAGGATCTGCTCGATCCGTTCGCTCGGCGTCGGGCGATGCAGCCGGTGCGGCCGCGACGAGCGGTCGGCCAGACCTGCCACACCCTCGGCGGCGAAGCGGGCGATCCATTTATCGACGGTCTTCAGGCTGACGCCGACGCAGACCGCGATCTCGGAAGGCCTGTGCCCATCGGCCGCCATCCGCACAATCCGCTCTCGACCCAGCGGTGTCAGACGGGCATTCTTGTGGATGTTCATCCGGTTCCTCCCCGAGGGCTCTGAAGCTTCGCAACCTCAGCTTCCTCGCTCGGGACCGGATGGACAACCTATTGACAGCTCACAGCTAGCTCGTCGAGGCAGGACAGCGCGATGTTTCTTTTCGACGGTCCCGACCAGGCCGCTGTGACGATCCTCCTGGCGCATGGGGCCGGCGCTCCGATGGACTCGCCATCAATGACGGCGACCGCAAAGGCGCTGGCCGGAGCGGGCTTTCGCGTTGCCCGCTTCGAGTTCGATTATATGGCGGCACGGCGGGCCGGAGATGGTCGCAGGCCACCCCCACGCGCTGAAAAGCTGAATCCGCAATATATCGCCGCTGTCGACGCGCTCGGCGCCAAGGGGGCGCTCGTCATCGGCGGCAAGTCGATGGGTGGCCGCGTCGCGAGCATGGTGGCTGATGCGCTGTTCCAGACAGGCCGGATCCGCGGCCTTCTTTGCCTCGGCTATCCCTTCCATCCGCCTGGCAAGCCGGAGCAGTTGCGAACCGGGCACCTGGCCGATCTGAAGACGCCGACTCTCATCGTGCAGGGAACGCGCGATGAGTTCGGCACCCGGGAGGAGGTATCGACCTATCGGCTTTCGCCGCTCATCGACGTCCTATGGCTGGAGGATGGCGATCACGATCTGAAGCCGCGCAAGCGGATCTCCGGCTTTTCGAGCGCTGACCATCTCAGGACCATGGCCGAGGCAGCTATCGCCTGGACTGAGCGCCCAACGCATCACGCAGCGACCCGGTAGCCGCTCGCAAGCCGCGCCAAGACGACGCGCGGACCGGCCCCGTCATCGCCAAGCCTCAGACACCGAAGGTCAAAGGCAGCCCGCTGGAAGGCGTGTCATCGAGATACGCCAGACCCTCGGTCGTCGCTGGCAGCTGGCGAGAGAACGCGAGCTTGCTCGCGAGCAGCGGCAGCCGAGCGCCATTTGCAGACATCGAGTGAAGGCCCGAAAGCGGATAATGGCCGTGCCGGAGGCGAGCGATCGCCGGCAATGGTTTCATGCGACCAGGCGGACGGTCCTCGTTCTTCGAAAAGCAACAGGCCGATTGGCAGCCTTCTTCATGCCCCGAACCGCATCTCCGGCAGGCCTCGAATGCCGAGATCGTAGATTGCGAACAGGCTGCCACGCAGCACGCCGTCGCCGGGGAAGCGCGGCAGCGGCGGCTTGGCCATCGAGGTCACGAACAGGATGTCGAGGTTCGGGCCGCCGAACATCACGCTCGTCACCTTCTTCACCGGCATGTCGATGATGCGGTCGACGCTGCCGTCCGGTGCATAGCGCACCAGCCGCCCGTCATAGACCAGCGCGTTCCAGAGGAAGCCTTCGGCATCCACCGTCGAGCCGTCGGCGGCGCCGCCCTTCGAGGTGTCGACCTTGGCGAAGACCCGCCGGTTGGTCGCCGCGCCCGTGTCGAGATCGTAGTCATAGGCCCAGATCTCGCCCGACCATGTGTCTTGGAAATAGAAGGTCTTGCCGTCCGGGCTCCAGCAGGGGCCGTTCGAGCAGACGATGCCCGTGTCGAGCTTCGTCACCTTGAAATCGGTCGAGAGGCTGTAGAGCGCGCCATTGGCGCCCTCCTCTTGCGTGTCCATCGAGCCGGCGACGAAGCGCCCGCGTTTGTCGACCTTGCCATCGTTCAGGCGGTTGGCGGATTGGTCGGGCTCGGGATCATGGATCAGCGTGACTTCGCCTGATTTGAAGTCCAGCGCATGGAAGCCGCGCTGCAGCGAGACGATGGCGCCGTGCCCGTCCTTGCGCAGCGCCATCGAGCCAATCTTCTGCGGCACGTCCCAGGCGCGGACCTCGCGCCCGTCGACGGTCGAGCGAAAAACCCGGCCGTCGAAGGAATCGATCCAGTAAAGTCGCTCCTGCTCGGCGTCCCAGAGCGGGCCTTCGCCGAGCGTCGTCTTGACGTCGACCAGCACTTCGATGCGCATGTCCGTCTCCCTGTCCCTGTCTTTCGGCTCGATGCTTTCAGAACGCGACCTTGTCGCCGCCCTTGAGGTCCAGCATCTCGCGCGCTTCGTCCGGCGTCGCGATCTCCAGCCCCAGTCCTTCCAGGATCAGCCGGACGCGGCGCACCTGGTCTGCATTCGTCTCGGCGAGGCGCCCCGGCCCGAGCCAGAGGCTGTCCTCCAGCCCGACGCGGACATGCCCGCCCTGGGCAGCTGCGATCGCGGCGACATTCATCTGATTGCGGCCAGCGCCGAGCACCGACCAGCGGTACTGGTCGCCAAACAGCCGGTCGGCCGTGCGCTTCATATGGGCGATGTCGTCGGGGTGGTTGCCGATGCCGCCCTGCAGGCCGAACACCGTCTGAATGAAGAGCGGTGCCTGCACCAGCCCACGATCGAGGAAGTATTTGAGATTGTAGAGATGGGCGGTGTCGTAGCACTCGAATTCGAAGCGCGTGCCGCTGCCGGCGCAGGTGGTCAGGATGTGCTCGATCTGGCCGAAGGTGTTGCGGAAGATGATTTCCTTGTTGGCGAGATAGGTCCGCTCCCAGTCATGCTTCAGGTCCTTGAAGCGGTCGAGCATGCCAAACAGCCCGAAATTCATCGAGCCGAGATTGAGCGAGGCCAGCTCTGGCTTGAAGGTCGCGGCCGGTTTGACACGCTCCTCGATCGTCATGGTCGGGGCGCCGCCGGTGGTGATGTTGACGACGCAATCGCTGCGCTGGCGGATGATCGGCAAGAAGCGGGCGAAGGCTTCGGGCGTCTGATCCGGCGCGCCAGTCTGCGGATCGCGGGCATGGAGATGGACGATCGCTGCGCCGGCCTCGGCCGCGCCGATCGCCGCGTCCGCGATCTCCTCCGGCGTCACCGGCAGATAGGGCGACATCGAGGGCGTGTGGATCGCGCCGGTGACGGCGCAGGAAATGATGACCTTGCGGGGCTTCGCCATGGTTGGAATCCTATTCTCCGATGTCGCGCGCGGCAGCACGCTTATGGGCGGCTAGCGCCATCAGACGCCGATCCCGCCAGATCTGGCGCTGGGCGATGTCATCGCGGGAGAGGCGAGCGGCGCGCTGGCCCTCGACCTCGTCCATGAGCGGACCGTTCCAGTCGGCGCGGCGGCCGGCGAGTTCGGTGGCGATGCCGCTATAGATATGCTGGTAGCGCTGCGCGTAGTCGCGCACGCCGCCGGGCGCATTGAGGTCGATCGTCTCGAAGGGGCCGATGAACGACCAGCGCAGCGCGAGGCCCTCCCGGATGCCGATATCGACATCCGGGACATCGGCGATGCCGTCCGCGACGAGCCGGAACGCTTCGTCGAGCAGCGCGCCCTGCATACGATTCATGATGAAGCCGTCGATCTCGCGCTTCATCACCAGAGGCTGCTGGCCGCAGCCGCGCATGAAGGCCGCCGCTTTTTCCACGGTTTCGGGAGACGTCCAGGGCGAGGGGCAGACCTCGACGGCCGGCACGAGGTAGGGCGGATTGATCGGGTGGCAGACGAGGCAGCGCGCGCGGCCCGCGACATGCTCCATGAAACGCGAGGGCAGGATGGCCGAAGTCGAGCTCGCGATCACGGCCTCCGCCGGCGTCAGCTGATCGAGTTCGGCGAAGACGGCACGCTTGCCCTCGACGATCTCCGGCGTGCTCTCCTGCACATAGTCGGCTCCGGCGAGGGCCTTCTCCAGTTCGGCGACGGGCTGGAAGCGCGCGAGCACCTCGCCGGGCTGCTGGCCATCGAGCAAACCGTTTGCGGCCAGCTCGGGCAGGACGGAGGCCGCGAATTCGCGCGCGGCACGCGCTGCCTCCGGGTCACGATCCCACAGCCGCACCTCGTGCCCGGCGCGGGCGAAACTGATCGCCCAGGAACGCCCGATCAGGCCGGAGCCGACGATGGTCGTTCTCATAGCGACTCCAGATTGCCGTCGACGGGGAAGGATTGGCCGGAGAGATTGTTGCCGGCGGGTGTCAGCAGGAACAGCGCCATCGCCGCGACATCCTCGGCATCGGTCATGCGGCGCAGAGAGATGCGCTGGAGATACTGCTCGCGCATCTCCTCGAAGGGTACGCCGACCTGGTTGGCGCGCGCTTGAATGACGCCGTCCATGCGCGGACCCTTGATGATGCCGGGCAGGATCGCGTTGACGCGGATGTTGGCCGGGCCCAGCTCCTTGGCGAGCGACTGCGTCAGGCCGATGATGCCCCATTTCGCCGCGGAATAGGGGGTGCGGAAGGCGTAACCGAAGCGCCCGGCCGAAGACGACATGTTGACGATGGCGCCACCGCCGGCGGCCTTCAGCATCGGTACGGCGAGCCGCGTGCACAGGAACTGGCCGGTGAGGCAGATGTCGATGGTGCGGCGCCATGCGGCCGGGTCGATCTCGTCGACGCCGCCTGTCGGCCCGGCGATGCCGGCATTGTTGATCAGCGCGTCGAGCCCGCCGAGCGTGGCCTGAGCCTCGTCGAACAGCCGCGCGACGTCGTCATCAGCAGCGACATTGCAGGTTGTCGCGCCGTGGCCGGGATGGGCGGCGCGGAAATCGGCGAGATGCCTCTCGTCGATATCGCAGATATGGACATGTGCGCCGTTGGCGATCAAGAGATCGGCGATGGCACGGCCGATGCCGGAGGCGCCGGCTGTGACGACGACGCGCAGGCCGGGTTTGAGCGCGAGTGCAGGCATCGTCTTGCGTCTCCTCAATGCGCGCGTTCGCGCAGCGCCACGACGGCGCCGAGCACCACGACGCCGTAGAGGATGGCGCGCGTGGCATAAGGCAGGGTGGTTCCGGCGAGCAGGGTCTGAAGCGCGGTCAGCAGCAGCACGCCGCCGAGCATGCCGAGATAGGAGCCGCGCCCGCCGGTGATGAGCGCGCCGCCGACCACGACGACCGCGATCGAAGGCAGCAGATAGTCGTCGCCCATGCCCAGGCTCGCCTGACCCGAGAAGCCCGCGAGCATGATGCCGACCAGGGCCGCGCAGGCGCCCGAGAGCATGTAGACCTTGACCAGCGTCGTCTTGACCGGAACGCCGGAAAGCTCTGCCGGGCGCTCGCCGTTGCCGATGGCATAGACGCGCCGTCCGAAGACGGTGCGGCCGAGCAGGATCGCTGCGCCCGCAGCGAAGAGCACGACGAAGGGCACGACGGGCGTCACGCCGAAGACCTTCGCGGTCATGAACCAGCGCAGCGCGGGCGAGGCGAAGCCGCTCGGCGTCCCGCCCGAATAGATCAGCGCCGCTCCTTGCAGGATGCCGTTCATCGCCAGCGTCACCACGATCGGCGACAGGCCGAGCGCGACGATGCCGAGGCCGTTGAGGAGGCCGATCAGGGCCCCGAGCGCGAGCACCGCCGGCACGGCGTAGACGAGTGCCGCGTCGGAGCCGGAGAGCAACCCGGCGCAGAGGATGCCGGACAGACCGATGGTCCAGGGCAGTGAGAGGTCGAGCCCGCCGGTCAGGATCACGGCGCCCTGTCCGAGCGCGAGAATGGCGAGGAAGCAGCCGAGCACGATCAGGGAATCGTAGTACGGCCAGGACAGCATCGCGTTGCCGAGCACGAACTGCGTCACCGCAAGCACGGCGAAGAAGCAGAGATAGGCGGGTAGACCGTTGCGCAGCGCCTCGGCATGGCGGCGCCAGAAAGCGGGACGCTCGATGGCCGGATCGCTCATCGGCAAGGCGACGCGCGTGGCCGGCAGATCAATCTGGCGGGGCAGCAGCCGGGCGCGGCGCGCTGCGGCGCGCGTCAGCGCCTGCCGGATCGTGCGGGCCAGCACCGAGTCGCGCGCCAGCGAGGAGGCGAGCACGGCCAGCACCAGGATCGTGCCCTCGACGACCGACGAATAGAAGGCCGGCACATTGAGCACGAGCAGGATGTTGACGACGAGCATCAGCACATAGGCGCCGAAGATCGTGCCGACGATGCCGCCACGCCCGCCGCCAAGTATGGTCCCGCCGAGCACGACCGCCGCGAACATCTGCAGCAGCATCGGATTGCCGACGAGCGGGTCGCCGGAGCCGGTCTGGGCCGTGATGAAGACGCCTGCCACACCGTAGAGCCCGCCCGCCAGAACGTAGGCGAAGAACTCGTGCAGCCGGACGCTGAGGCCGGCGGCGCGCGCGGCCTCGCGGTCGGAGCCCAAGGCCGGCAAGGCCTTGCCGAACAGCGTGTTCCGCAGCGCCAGCCACAGCCCGACGAGAACCGCGAGCAGCAGCACCGGCATGGGCAGCAGGCCGGGGATGGCGTCGCCGGTCAGGGCCTGCGCGAAGCTACCGGGAATCTGCCCGCCGGGCTTGTCCATCACCAGGAGGGTGACGCCTTGAAGGATGAACATGGTGGCGAGCGTCACCACGATGGGCTGGAGCCTTAAGCCTGCGATGAACAGGCCGTTGAAGGCGCCAGTCGCCGCGCCGACGCCGATGCCGGCGAGCGTCCACAGCAGCATCGAGCCGGGGCTGTCCTGCATCTGCCCGGCGAGCGTGACGTTGACGAGCGAGATGACGGCGGCCGCCGAAAGATCGAAGCCGCCGGTGAGCACCACGATCGTCTGGCCGCTCGCGGCGATGGCGAGCGTCGCGCCGCCAGCGGCAAGCGTGCCGAGTTCGTAATAGCCCAGCGTGCCGCCGCTGAGCCAGCGCACGAGCCCCAGGCAGAGCAGGAAGACGCCGACCGCGATCAGCGGCCCGCGCAGGCGGTCGGGCCAGCCGCGGACCAGGGAGGACGCGCCGCTCCGCGGCACCGTGGAAGCGATCGCGCTCACGAGACGCTCTCCCGCGTAGAAGCCTGCGCCTCGGCAGGCTCGGCTGCGTCTCCGCCCAGCATCGCGCGCAGGATCGCGTCTTCCGTGATCGCCTCGCCTTCGAGGCGGGCGGCTGGCCGCCCGCGATAGAGCACGATCACACGGTCGCAGAGATGCTCGAGCTCAGCGGTCTCGGTCGAATGGAACAGGATCGAGCCGCCTGCGGCCGCGAATTCCCGCATCAGCGCGTAGATCTCGTTCTTGGTGCCGACATCGATGCCGCGCGTCGGGTCGAACAGCAACAGGATGCGGCTTTCGGCGAAGAGCCACTTCGCCACGGCGATCTTCTGCTGGTTGCCGCCCGAGAAAGCCTTCACCGGCGTCCACAGCGCCCGCATCTGCACATTGAGCCGCGCCATGACGCGGGCGACCGCCGCCTCCTCGCGCTTGCGATCGACGAGGCCGAAGCGGCTGTAGCGCTCGATCACCGGCAGCGAGACGTTGCGGCGCCCGTCGAGCTTGAGGAACAGTGCCTCCGTCTTGCGGTCCTCCGGCACGAGGCCGATGCCGATCCGGGCGTCGAGCGCGTCGCGCGGCGAGGTCAAGCTGACCCGCCGGCCGTCGATGCGGATTTCGCCGCGGCTCTCGGCCGTGCCGAAAAGCGCCGCGAACAATTCGAGCTGGCCCATGCCCTGGAGGCCCGCGACGCCGAGGATCTCGCCGCGGCGCAGTCCGAACGAAAGCCGATCGAGCCGGCTGCCGACGGAAAGCTCGCTCGCGGCCAGTACGGCCTCATCGGAGAGGCGGCTGCGCGGCGGGCGGGACGGGAAGGAATGGCCACTGCTGCCGCCGGCGATCAGACCGATGAGCTCCTCGTCCCCGACCTGCGAGAGCGGTCGCGTCGCGACATGCTTGCCGCCGCGCAGGACGGTTACCCGGTCGCAGAAGGCGCGGACCTCGCGCATGCGATGGGAGATAAAGACGGTGGTGATGCCTTTGGTCTTGCCCTTGGCGATGATGGCGCCGAGCCAGTCGATGTCGCTGCCCGACAGCGTCGAGGTCGGCTCGTCGAGCAGCAGGATGTGGGGTTCGCGGAACAGCGCCCGGGCGATCTCGATCTTTTGGCGCTCGTTCAGATCGAGGTCGCGGATTTCAGAGCGTGGGTCGATCATGCCCAGACCCAGAGCGTCGAGATGCGCCTCGACCGCCCGGCGGGCTTCCCGCTTCCGTATCAGGCCGAGCGGGCCGCGCGGCGGGGTCGGCAGCAGCATGTTGTCGAGGACGCTGAGGTCCCGGACGAGGCTGAGTTCCTGGAAGGCGGTGCGGATTCCGTGACGGTGCGCCGCTGCGGGCGAATGCAGATCGGCGCTTTCGCCGAAGATGTCGAAGCCGCCCGTCGTCGGCCGGATCAGGCCGGAGAGCAGCTTGACCAGCGTCGACTTGCCGGCCCCGTTCTCGCCGAGCAGCGCATGCGTGTCGCCGGCCATGATGTCAAAGCCGACATCGTTGACGGCGATGGTCGCGCCATAGACCTTGCGAATGTCGCGGGCAGCGATGGCCACCCGCACCTGGTCATGGGAAATCTCGCGCTGAAGCACGGGCTGCCGTCCTTCCTGCGTTGGCGGGAACGGAAAGCCGGGCGGTGAGGCGCCGCCCGGCACTGCGATCAGTTTTCGGGCTGGCCGACGAGCGCGGCGTTCAGGCCGATCTCGGGCGTCTCGCCCGAGAAGATCGAGGCGAACCAGCCGGGATTGGTCACGATCGAGGGCTTGAAGGCGTTGCAGCCGGCCCGCATCTCGTCCCAGGTCCCTTCCTGGCAGAGCTTGATCGTCTCGTTGGTGACGACCGGCAGCGGCAGAACGGTCTTCTTCGCCACGTCCTTGCCTTCCAGCTTGGCGACCGCAAGCTTGAGCGCGAGCGCGCCCGAATAAGGCGGCGAGGCATAGGAGATGCGCGGCGCGGCCATCGGCTTGTAGGTGCCGTTCGCGCCCTCGACCTCGGTGCCAGTCGGTAGCATCTGCACGCGCCCGCCATTCGAGCCCTCGCCGGCGCAGGGCTTCAGCTTGTCCTCAGTGATGCCGGCCTCGAGCTGCATCGTATTGGCGGTGTAGCAGCCGACCTGCATCCACAGCCCGTCGATCTGGTCCCATTTGCGCGTGGCGAGAATCTTCGACAGCTCCGTGCGCGCGACCGCCTGGCTCCACATGCCGACCGCTTCGTTGACGATCTTGATATCGGGATGCTTCGCGAAGACCTCTTTCGCCGCCTTGGTGCGCAACGTGTCGACCGAGGTGCCGGGCACGCCGGTGATCGAGACGATGTTGCCCTTGCCGTTCAGCTTCTTCACCAGCCATTCGGCGGTGACGCGCCCGGCCTCTTCCTGATCGATCGCGACGTTGTAGGCGCAGGGCTCGGTGATCTCGCCGTCATAGGCGATGACAGTCACCCCCTTCTCGCAGGCGTTCTTCACCGCGGCGTTGAGCGCCGTCGGCGAGATCGGGAAGACGATGATCGCCTTGGCGCCGGCCTGGACCATGGCGTTGATCTGCTGGATCTGGCGCTGGGCGTTGGGGCCGGCGACCTGCACCTGCAGGTCGACCTTGTCGGCCATCGTCTTGGACGCGGCCATGGCCTTGATCATGTTGGCGGCCTCGCCCTGCCAGTCGTTGCCGATGTAGCTCATCGACAGGAAGATCTTGTGCTTGGCCTGGGCCTGCGCGGCTGAAACGCCCGCAGCCGAGATCGCCAATACGGCGGCCGCAGCCGCGATGAGGTGCTTCTTCTTGGACATGATGCGCGTCCTCCCCGACGCCGTAGTGCCTGATCGCCGGCACCTTGATGGATGCCTTGTTCATTTTTGATCAAAGATCATAAATCAGATATCAACGCAACGATGATTTCGCGCTGCGCCGATGACCGTGATAGATCGCGGGAGTCGAACACCTTGGATTTCAAGACGATGAGCCTCATGCGCCCTCAGGAGCTGCCCTACTCTCCGATCTCCCGCGCGACGATCCAGGAGCACGTCTACGGCCGAGTCCGGGAGATGATCCTGAACGGTGACATCGAGCCGGGCCGCACGGTGACGGTGAGCAGCCTGTCCGAAGCCTTTGGCGTCAGCGCCATGCCGGTGCGGGAGGCGTTGCACCGGCTCGTCGCCGAGAAGGCTCTGACTGTGGTGGCCGGCCGCTCTGTCGGCATCCCGCCGCTCAGCGCCGAACGGCTCGACGACCTCAGGCGCGTCCGCTGCGAGATCGAGGGCATGGCCACCGAGTGGGCCGCTGCGGCGATCACGCCTGCGCAACTGCGCCATCTGGAAGACCTGATTGCGATCATGGAGGCCGCGAAGGCTGAGAAGGACCGCGCCCGCTACGTGCCGGCCAATCGCGATTTCCACTTCACCATCTACAAGGCCGCCTCCTCGCCGGCCTTGATGGCCATCATCGAGTCGCTCTGGCTGCAGATCGGACCTTACATCAACCTGCTCAAGGAGACCGACAACTGGACGAGCGCCAACCGCGACCACAAGGCGATCCATGCGGCATTGCTCGGCAAAGATGCCGTGGCGGCCAAACGATCCCTCCAAGCCGATATCGAGCAAGCCGCGAAAAGCCTGGCCGGGCTTCTCGATATGTAAGCCGCGGGATGTTCGTCCAGTCGAAGCCGACCCATGCGAGGCGCGCAAGCTCGGCTGTTTCTAGACGCGCCGACGCAGCAGGGATGCGTTCGACCACGTGCGGCATCAGGATTGCGCTAGGTCTTTCGGGAGGACAGCGCCGGGAGCGGACATTCGAAAGCGCCCGGACAGCGGACGCAGCTGAAACGCGCGGAGCCATTGTCCAAGCACGCTGCCTACAGCCCCTTTCGTCTCAGCGACGGCTGCTCGAAACCCGAGCCTGATGCCCACTGGACAGGAACTGCATGAAAGCCGGCGGGAGCTCGATGAAGCCGAGCGCTTCCTGACGGATATCGAACTCCGCGATAGCCTCGGTCAGCATCTCGAATTCCCGCTCACCGTCAGAATCCCGCGATGATGAGATGAGCTGTGCAGCTCGCAGCACAGCAGCCTTCCGCTGTTCATAAGACGAGATCATCACGGCGTCGGCGTTGGGCATGACACCACCTCATCGCTACGCAACCTCACATCAGCCAAGCTAGTGACCCAAGCGCTGGAATACGAGTCGCTTATGCAAGATGGCTCGGTATCCGGCCCAAGACGCCCGAAATGGAGTTGGCTGACGGAGCGAGCTCGGAGGCGCCCGTCAGTTCGGCTATGCGTTCGGTCACTCGGCGCCCCAACGCTCGGGGCCGCCGAGTGACGTAGAATAGCCGGGTTGGATTGCAGTCGGCGAGCCTGATGATGGCTCCGGCAGCTGCAACTCAAGCTTTCGCTGCCAGGTCAGTTAATCGCTTTTACGCTGGAGAGGATCGAATCGATCGCCTTGCCGTGCTTCGTGCGTTCCTCATCGTTGCCCCAGAGCGTAAGCAGGACAACGCGGTCCTTACCACCGGGCAACATGATGAAATCTACAGTGGTCGGCTCATCCTTGTAGGTCGTCTCGAATTTGTAAATCGTCGCCGTGATGCCGTTCAGGTTCGTTTCAGCTTCGATTGGCTGATTTACTTTAATACCGGTATCTTTCATCCACTTCTGGTTGGCTTCCATCATCGCCTTAACATTCTTGATCGCCGCGAATTCAACAGAAATATAGACATCCTTGTTGGGCGACCAGCCCTCGTATCCGTACTTAACTTCTTTGGTAGCCCAATCGTTCGGGATCGAAACAATGATGGCCGGATCCTTGTCGGGGACGGCAAAATTCTTTGCGAGCACGGGGGAGCCAAGGAGTGACAAAGCGAGCGCAATTACGGCAGTGCGACGAAATTTCAACTTGATGCGCTCCACGACGCGAGATGCGGGCTGCATCTACGGCTTTCCACTAAGCGCGTTCACTGCGCCCAGGTGCAATGTATTTTACGTAACTCACTTAACCGACGCTGGGGCAGGAGCCGTAGAGCCGGCCGACGCACAAGCAGGACGGCCCTTCGAACCGACAAACTGGACTGCCCGACTCCGGACATTGGTGGCGTCGGCAACGGGCCAAGAGCCGACGCTCCCGGCCCATTGCCGCAATCTATGCCAACGAGACCTGAAATGAGCCGGCGATGATGGCGCTTGCGTCGTCCTTTCAGACCCACCGGCCATGCCGGCGCAGCGCCTGCCCGCATCGCCCCCCGGCGCTGCGGTCAATCGCTACGGTAGAGCCGCGAAGTCTTGGAGCCGTCGCGCCCCATCCGTGCTCGGACAGGGCCAACCGCCATCGTTGCGCATGAATGCGCCATAGACGCCAGTCGGACGTCGGGGTGAATCGCGCCATGAGAAGACGTTGGCTACCTGCCCGGAAGCGGAGGTTTAGGCCAGAGAGTGCCCTTTAGTGAGGAGCGGCAACCGAATAGTTCATGTGTCGCAACCCCACTCATCGCCCCAGACCATGACCGAGTGCCCGGACGAGACTACCCGGTACTGGCGGATCGGAGGCTCGAAATTGGCCGGTCTGATCGGACTTCTGATCTCGGCGTTGGACACGAGCCGCGGTTGACGGCGGCGGGCCGGGTCCGCGATCGGCACCGCAGCGAGCAGCCGTTTCGTATACGGATGCTGAGGATTGCCGAAGATCGCCTCGCGCGGGCCGATCTCGACGATCTCGCCGAGATACATCACCGCGACCCGGTGGCTTACGCGCTCCACCACCGCCATGTCATGGGAGATGAACACGTAGCTCAGCCCCATCTGGGCCTGCAGATCGAGCATCAGATTGACGACCTGCGCCTTCACCGACACGTCCAGTGCTGAGACGGCCTCGTCGGCGACGATCAGGCGCGGTTCGAGCGCCAGCGCACGGGCGATGCATATGCGCTGGCGCTGGCCTCCCGAGAATTCGTGAGGGTAGCGGCGGGCCATGTCGGCCTGCAGCCCGACCCGCTCCAGGAGATCCGCGACCTTGTCTCGGGCTTTGGCCGGCGTGGCGAGACCGTGGATGACGAGCGGCTCGGCGATTGCCGTGCCGACCGTCTCGCGCGGATTGAGGCTGCCGAACGGATCCTGGAAGATCATCTGGATGCGTCGGCGCTGCTCGCGCAGTTTGTCCGCGCCCAGCTTTAGCATGTCCACGCCGTCGAGCAGGATCGAGCCGGCTTCCGGCTCGATCAGCCGCAGCAGGGAGCGCCCGGTGGTCGACTTGCCGCAGCCGGATTCCCCGACCAACGCCAACGTCTCGCCCGCGCGCAGGCTGAAGGAGACGTTCTCGACCGCGTGTACCCGCCCCGTGATCCGGCCGCGAAGGGCGGAGCGGATCACGAAGCGCGTCGTCAGACCGCTGACCTCGAGGACCGGTCGCTCGCGATCCCTGACGGTGTCCGGCACCTCGGTCGGAATGTCCGACGCGCCGGTGCTGCGATCCACGATGGGGAAGCGCATGGGCCGCTCGCGACCATTCATGGAGCCGAGCTTCGGCACCGCTGCGAGAAGCGCCTTGGTGTAGGGATGCTGCGGCTGCTGGAAGATCTCGGCGGTGGTACCGGTTTCGACCGCCTCGCCATTATACATGACCACGGTCCGGTCGGCGATCTCGGCGACCACGCCCATGTCGTGGGTGACGAAGAGAATCGACATGCCCTCTTCCTTCTGAAGCTCCTTGATGAGCTCGAGAATCTGCGCCTGGATCGTGACGTCGAGCGCCGTGGTCGGTTCGTCGGCGATAAGAAGCTTCGGCTTGCAGGACAGGGCGAGCGCGATCATCACGCGCTGGCGCATGCCGCCTGAGAGCTCGAAGGGATATTGATCAAGGCGGCGCTCCGGATCGGAAATGCGGACTTTCCGGAGCATCTCCAGCGCGAGCTTGCGCGCCTCGGCCCGCGAGCAATCCCGATGCGCCTGGATCGCCTCGGCGATCTGGTCGCCTATCCGGTAGACCGGATTGAGGCTGGTCATCGGCTCCTGGAAGATCATGGCGATGTCGTTGCCGCGCAGGGAGCGTGCCGTCTCCTCGGAAAGACATGCCAGATCGTATATCTTGCCCGATTTCGAGGCGAATTCGATCCGCCCGTCGGTCACACGCGCGACACCTTTCGGCAGCAGCCCCATAATCGACAGGCTCGTGACCGATTTGCCGGAACCGGACTCGCCTACCACCGCCAGGGTCTCGCCGCGCTGCAGGTTGAACGAGATGTCCTTCACCGCGGCCACGGCGCCGTTCGACGTCGCGAACTCGGTGCGAAGCCCGGTCACCGAAAGCTGGAAGCCATCGACCAAATTCACGCCGGTCCGATCCTGGGTGTTGCCATCGAGCGCCTCGTCCTCGGGCAAGCCTCGCAGCTTGGTTGTGCGGGGATCGAGCACGTCGCGCACCGCGTCGCAGAGCGAGTTGACGATGAAGATCGTCGTCACCAGCGCAGCGCAGGGCCAGACGAGGCCGAACGGATTGATCTCCAGATAGGCGCGCGCGCCGCGGATCATCAGGCCCCAGGACGGCGTCGGCGGCACGATGCCGAGCCCGAGGAAGCTCAAGCCGGATTCGACGACGATCGCGGAGGCGACGACCAGCGAAAACTGCACGAACAGTGGCGCCGCGATGTTGGGCAGGATCGTCCGCCGCAGGATACGGGAAGGGCCCGCCCCCAGGGCGCGCATCGCTTCGACATATTCCTTCTGCTTGACCGCGCGGACCTCGCCATAGGCGATCCGGGCAAATTCCGGCGCGTAGAAGACAGAGAGCGTGACGATCAGCGTCGCCGTGCCCGGGCCGGTCAGGGCGATGACGAGCAGGGCCAGCAGGATCGGCGGGAAGGACAGCATGAACTCCGCCGTGCGAACGGTCAGCACCTCGGCGATGCCGCCGAAATAGCCGCCGACCATGCCGGCACTGATGCCGACCAAGGCCGCTACCATGCCGGTCGCGAGGGCAACGCTGAGCGACACCTGCGCGCCGTAGAGCAGCCGGCTCAGCACGTCGCGGCCGAACTCGTCCTGCCCCAGCCAATGCTCGGCCGAGGGCTGTGCCAGCCGCCCGCCGATATCCAGTGTCAGTGGATCGTAGGGAGCGATCACCGGCGCCAGGATGGTGATCAGGATCAACATGGACAGCGCGATCAGCGACGGCGCGAGATGGCGCGCCTTGGGATTCCGCCACAGGGTGAGCAGGCCGTTCATGACGCGCGCACCTGCGGATCGAGAACCGAATGGAGCACGTCGACAACGAGGTTGAGCAGGATGAACAGCGTCGCGGTGACGAGCACCACCCCCTGGACCTCCGGATAGTCCCGATGCTCGACGGCCCTGACGAGGAAGCCGCTCATGCCCGGCCAGTTGAAGATGAACTCGACGAGCACGGTGCCGCCGAGCATCGAGCCCATCTGCAGGCCGGTGACGGTCAGGACTGGCCCCAACGCATTGCGCACGACGTGCCGGCGCAGGACGCGCGGCTCGCGCAGGCCTTTCGCGCGCGCCGTGCGCACCCAGTCCTGCTGGAGCACGTCGAGCACGGTAGAGCGCGTCATGCGGATGATGATCGCGGACAATCCCACGGCCACGGCCGTCGCCGGCATTAGCAGCAGCGTGAGATGCGTTGTCGGGGACTGGCTGAACGGCACATATCCGCCGGCCGGCGCGATGCGCAGCAACAGTGCGAAGACCAGGATGAACAGGGTGCCGAGCACGAAGGTCGGAACGGACAGGGCGAGGCTTGTCGCTGTGCCCAGCACCCGATCGATCCCGCGCCCCCGGTTCCGCGCGGCGAGGACGCCGAGCGGAATTCCCACGAGCAGGGACAAGGCTGTCGCCGCCGCGATCAGTTCGAGCGTGCGCGGCAGGCGCTGCGCGATGTTGCGCAGGACCGGCTCGTTGTCGAGGAAGCTCCTGCCGAGATCGCCGCGCGCCAGGCGCGCGAGATAGCTCGCATATTGCTCCGCGAGCGGGCGGTCGAGGCCGAGGCGCAAGCGCAGCTCGGCTGCGACGGCGGGATCGGGCTTGCCGCTGTCGGCCGAGAGCATGACCTCGACCGGATCACCCGGCACGACATGCAGGATCATGAACACGGCGGTGGCGACCATGAAGATCATCACGGCGGCCACCGCGCACCTTTTCACAATGTAAGCGAGCATGATACGGCTCTGTGACCTCTCTGCCCGCTCAGCTGGCGGAAGCGGTGTCGAAGGCCATACCGACCTGATTGTTCATCTGGTCCGACAGGACCTTGAAGCCCTTGATCCGGTCGCGCACGCCCCAGCCTTGCGCGCGGAAATTGAGGAAGGTGACGGGAACGCTGTCGGCGACCGCCCGCTGCAGATCGGCATAGATCTTCACGCGCGCGCCAGTATCGCTTTCGTGGCGGCCCTTGTTCAGCAGGTCGTCGAGCTTCGGGTCCGACAGGCCGAAGGAGCGGCGATAGGAATCGGAGCCCGAGCCGAAGAAGGCGGTCAGGTCGTCGGGATCGCCGAGATCCGGTCCGCCGCCGTTGATGGCGAAATGATAGCGCCCTTCATTGCCCTGGCTGACCCGGACACCCCATTCCGGCAGGCTGAGCTTCACCTGCACGCCGATGGCGGCCAGATGCTGTTGCATGATCTCGGCGATGTCCTTGTGGAAACCGTAGGTGCTGGTCGCCAGCAGCGTCGCCTGCACGTTCTGGGCGCCGGCCTCCTTCAGCAGGCTCCTGGCGCGATCGGGATCGTAGGGCCAGAGATGCTCGAGCTCGGCGACGGCATAGGGAGACCCAGCCGGCAGCGGCACACCGTCCAGGACCTTGCCGGCTCCGAAGAAGGCCGCCTTGACGATGTCCTCGCGCTTGACGGCGTGAGCCACTGCCCTCCGCACCTTAGGATCGACGAACGGCCCTTCCTTCAGGTTGAAGGCCACATACATGAAGGAGCCGAGCGAGTTCTGGAGCGTCAGACCCTTGGTCTGCGAGAGACCCTTCATACTTTGCCACGGAACATATTCGATGATGTCGACATCGCCGGCGTTGAGGGCCGCGATGCGCAGGCTGTCGTCGGAATAGGCGACGAAGCGGACGGTCTCCGTCGCGGGCTGGCCGGGCCGGTAGAAATCGGTCCTGGCCTTGAAGGTCAGCGAAACACCCTTTTCCGAACTCTCCAGCCTGTAGGGGCCCGCACCGATCATCGCATCGGGATTGTCCATCTTCCTGGCGAAGACGATCGGAGCCATTTGGCCGGCCAGCGCCAGAATGAAGGAGGGCGTCGGCTGCTTCAGCACGATCCGGACGGTCTTCGGGTCCTCGACCGCGATCGTCTCCACCGCTTGGAAGGCCTGGCGGACATAGGCCGTGGACTTCTCGCCACGGATGGCGTCGAACGAGGCCTTGACGTCTTCCGCCATCACCGGCTCGCCATTCTGGAAGGTCGCGTTCGGGCGGAGCTTGAAGCGATAGGTTCGGGGATCGGGCTGCTCCCAGGACTCGGCGAGCTCAGGCTGTACGACGCCCTTCTCGTCGAAGCAGAGAAGCCCCCGGAACAGCAGGGCCTTGACCGTCACCGCGGCCTGGCCCGACCAGTCGAAGGGGCGCAGGTTCGGCGGATAGGCCGACAAGGCATAGGTGATCGTACCGGGAGCCGCTGCCGTCGCGGCCTTCGACAATGCCGCGGGAACGAGCAGGCCGGCGCCGATTGCGGCGCTGCCTTGCAGGAACTGACGGCGGCCCTTCGAGAAGTACCGACCTTCCGACGTGTTGCGATTGTTCGCCATATCCCTCTCCTTTTTGTTTTTCGTTGGAATTGCATGCCCACCGCGCCGCGGGACCACCATTCCATTGCAGATGAGCCATGTTCGGCTTCGGCAGACATCGATGAGCTCTTTGGCCGGCCTACGAAGCTCCCTTTCCGAGGCCGCGGGCCGACTGGATCAGCGGAACCGCGGCGGGGCTCCTCCATCGCGCCCTGAACCAAAGTCTCCATCTTCAACCTATAAGTCCAAGTCGAAATTCCTAAGCTGGTATTCCTGAAGTTATGGGTCTTGCCGACAAGCCGGAGCTGTTGGCTGCGAGCGCCGAAGCGCTCGTGCCTCGCGTTGAGCTTGACGATGGATGCCTGCGCTGCCCGCCGAACCTTCAGACAGCGGCGGAGCTCATGGCAGCATCGGCTAGGCGGCCGACTTTCTGCGCCCCTCGCGGAGAAGCGTCAGCGCCTGATCGACTAGCACGTCGCCATATCCGGCACGGGCGTGCTCTTCGGTCATGATCTCGTTGAGCAGGTCGGTTGCGATGAGCGCGACCGGCCGCTCGGCCGGATGCCCGAATCCGCCACCGCCGGGCGTTGCGATGCGGACGGTCTCGCCGGCATCGATCAGCAGTTGGGCGATCTTCGAGGGCAGTGCTTGCTCGCGCCCGGTTCCGGGGTTGCGGGTGACGCGGCCCACACCACCGGGCCCGCCGCCCTCCGCGCCGGGCGCACCGGCTTTGTGCCGGTCCGAGCGCGCTTCGAGGTTGGTCCTGTCATGCAGCGCCCGCACGGTGCGCGCGATGCCCATGCCGCCGCGCCAGCGGCCGCAGCCCGCGGAATCCCGGACCAGCGTGTATTCCTCCACATGGAGCGGGAATTCGTTCTCCATCGCTTCTGTCGGCAGGTTGAGCGAGTTGGTGACGTGAACATGGATCCCGTCCATGCCGTCGCCGTCGCAGCGCGCCCCGCCGCCGCCGCCGACCGTCTCGCCGCAGATATAGAAGCTGCCATTCTCGGGGCGGTGGCCGGAAAAGCCGAACGAAGGCAGCACGTCGTAGGCCGAAGCGATCCGCGTGCCCGGATCCACCAGCGGCTGGAAGGCGCCGAAGATCGCGCCGGCGAGGCGCTGGCAGGCGATGGTGCGCGAGCCCACCGGGGCGGGGGAGCGCGGATTGACGATGGTGCCTTCCGGCGCCCGTAGCACGATCGACTCCATCATGCCGGAATTCGCCATGAGCTCCGGATCGAGCAGAGCCTTGACGCAGTAATAGGCCGTGGCTCTGAGTGCGTTCTCGGCGACGTTGATCGCCCCGCGCGCCTCCGGCCCACTGCCGGTGAAATCGATCACGAGCTTGCCTCCCTCGACGCTGACCGCGGCGCAAAGCGGCACCATCTCGCCGTCGGGCAGGCCGTCATCGTCGAGCCAGGCCGTAAACTGGCTGGAAGCGCCTTCTGCCAGCCCAGCGATGCGCAGGTCGAGCCGCCGCTTGGTGTAGTCGAGAAGGTCCTGGATGCGCGCCTTGAAGCCCTCGACGCCCATGCGGCGCACCAGTTCCAGGGCAGCATCCGAACCCCGCGCATTGGTGGCAATCTGGACTCGAAGGTCGAGCAGGCGCTCCTCCGGCAGGCGCGAATTCAAGGCGATCAGATTGAGCAGGTCCTCGTCGACCGCGCCTTCGCGGCAGACCCGCATCACCGGGATGCGCAGGCCCTCCTCGAAGATCGAACGCGCTGTCGGCGAGGTCGAGCCCGGCACTGCGCCGCCGACATCGGTGTGGTGGCCGATGTTGACGGCGAAAGCGATCAGGTCCTCGCCCTGGAACACCGGCGTCGCGACCGAGATGTCGGGCAGATGGGTGCCGCCGGCGGCATAGGGGTCGTTGGAGATGAAGGCGTCACCGGGGCGGATCTCGGCGCGTGGATAGCGCGCCAGAAGTCCCTCAACAACGCCCATCAGCGAGCCGAGATGGATGGGGATATGCGTTCCCTGCGCCACCAGCCGGCCCTTGCCGTCGAACAGCCCGACGGAGAAGTCGCGGCGTTCCTTGATCTGCGCCGAAAAGGACGAGCGCATCATGTTGATCGCCATGGTCTCGGTGATCGAGAGTAGGCGGTTGGCGAAGACCTCCATCGCGATCGCATCGAAACCGGCGATCGACCCGGCAGCTCTGTTGGACATCGTCATGGTCAGGCCCTCAACGCTGCAGCGTGATATGGATATTGCCGAAGCCGTCGAGCTCGGCCGTCTGGCGCGGGAGAATGACGGTCGTGCCGCTCATCTCCTCGACGATCGCCGGCCCTTCGAACAGCACGCCGGCCGGCAGGAGTGCGCGCCGGTAGATCGGGGTGTGGATCCAGCCGCGCTCTGGGCCGAGATAGACTTGGCGCGTGTCGAGCCGGGCCGCGCCGAGCGAGATGCCCTGCGCGGGCACGACGGTCTCACCCTTCCTGACGTGGCAGACTGCCTTGAGCCGGACGTTGACGACCTCGATGTCGCGCCCCTCCAGGCTGTATCCGAACTGGTCGGCATGAGCGCGATGGAACTTGCTTGCGAATGCGGCGAGCATGCCGTCGCCCAACGCGTCGAGAGGCACCGGGATGTAGTGGCTCTGGCCGCGATAGCGCGCGTCCAGAGTGAAAAGCAGTTCCTTGGCGGCATCGGGAATCGCTTCCGTTTCGAGCCAGGCATGGCCGGCCGTGGATAGTTCGGCGCCGAGCGCGACGAGCTCCGCCCAGCTCTCGCCATTCACATGGATGAGCGCCGTGCGGACGTAGTCGCGGCTGAGATCTGACAGCAGGACACCGCGCGCGCAGAGCGTGCCAGGTTCCTGCGGGACGACAATCTTGTTGAGACCGCATTCCTCCGCGACGTCGGCGGCATGCAGGGGGCCGGCACCGCCGAAGGCGAAGAGCGTGAAGGCGGCGAGATCGTGCCCGTGCTCGATCGAGACCGAGCGGATCGCCCGGCTCATATTGGCCGTGGCGATGCTGATCACGCCATGCGCGGCGTCCTCGACCGAGATGCCGAGTGGATCGGCGATCTGGCTGCGGATCGCCGCATAAGCCAGGCCGCGATCGACCTTCATCCGCCCTTCGAGCAGGGCCACGGGGTTCAGCCGGCCGAGCACGATATTGGCGTCGGTCAGCGTGACCTCGGTGCCGCCACGCAGATAGGAGATCGGCCCGGGCATCGCGCCGGCACTGGTCGGGCCGACCTTGAGCGCGCCGGCATCGTCGAGCCGCGCGATGCTGCCGCCGCCGGCGCCGATGACGTGGATGTCGACCATCGGCATCCGCACGGGATGCCCCGCCACCAGCCGGCTCGAGGTGAACTGGGCCCGGCCGCCGGTGATCAGCGACACGTCGGTACTGGTGCCGCCGACATCGAAGGTGATGATCTCGGTCTCACCAATCTCCGCCCCGATCCGGGCCGACCCTATTACCCCGGCCGCCGGCCCCGAGAGACAGGTCAGCACCGGCAGTTCCTCGACGGTCTGCACCGGCAGCAGGCCGCCATTAGAATGGAAGGTCAGCGGCTCGACGCGAATCCCGCAGGCTGCGATCTTCTCGCGCAGGCGGCGCAGATACTTCTGGGTATGAGGCCCGACATAGGCGTTGAGCACGGTCGTCGAAAAGCGTTCGTATTCGCGGAACTCGGCGACGACCTCGGAGGAGACGCTGACATAGAGCTCGGGTGCGACCCGCCGGATCAGATCGCGCACCGCCCGCTCATGCTCGGGGTTCCGATAGGAGTGCAGGAAGCCGATCGCCACAGCCTTGACACCGCTGTCGCGCAGCTGGACGACCAACTTCTCGACCGCGTCGAGATCCGGGATCGCCAGCACAGTCCCCGATTTGTCGAGGCGCTCGTCGACCTCGACCCTGCGATGCCGCTCGACCAGTTCCCCGGGCTTGCGCACCGACCAGTCGAACAGCGAGGGCCGGGTCTGGCGCCCGATCGCCAGGACGTCGCGAAAGCCCTTGGTGGTCAGGAGGCCGGTCGGGACACCGCGCCGCTCGATCACCATGTTGGTGGCGACGGTCGTGCCATGGCCGACATAGCCGACATCCTCGGGCGAGACCGCGTTGAGTTCGAGCATCTCGACGATGCCCGACGAGATCGCCCGCGACGGATCGTCCGGCGTCGACGGCACCTTGTGGAAGGCGGTCGGGCCGCCCTCAGTGTTGACCATCACGAAGTCGGTGAATGTCCCGCCTACGTCCACGCCTATCCGATACATGTCGCCTTCACTCCCTATGGTTCGCCGGCATCACGCCGCCGCGCGCTGCGACATCAGCCGCGTGGCGCCGAAGCCTTCGATTGATCGTTGCGTGCTGCCTTGGATGACGAGATCGGCCATGATCGCGCCCACGACTGGAACAAGCTGGAATCCGTGCCCCGAGAAGCCGAAGGCGTGAAACGCACCCTTCGCGTTCGGCGAGGGGCAGATGACGGGCAGGTGATCCTTCGTCGCGGCCTCCATGCCGGTCCATGTCCTGACGATGCGTAGCGCGCTGATCGAGGGGAACAGATCGGTCGCGGCACGCGCGCCCTTGGCCAGTTCCTGGAAGTCTACGAAGCTCTTCTGGGCTTCGATATCGGCGTGGCCCTGCAGGCCTCCGCCGATAACAAGCGTTCCCTGGTCGGATTGCTTGAACGAGAGCGGCCGGTCGACCACGCTGACGACGGGCTTGAGCAGTGGCGCGATGCGCTCCGTGACGATCATCATCGAGGCCTTGAGTCCCAGCGGGATGTCGTCGCCCAGCATCGCGGCGATCTTGCCCGCCCAGGCGCCGGCGGCATTGATCACGGTCGGCGCGACGAAATCCCCGGCCGCGGTCTGCACGCGCCAATCGCTCCCGGCCTGTTCGATCGCATCGACGCCGATGCCCTCAAGGATCGTCACGCCTGCAGCCTCCGCGCTGCGCCGGAACGCCTGCAGGGTCCGGTGCGGATCCGCCGCGCCGTCGCGCCGGGCGATCAAGGCCCCCACGCAGTGCGGCGAGATCGCCGGCACGAGCTTCAGCAGCTCGGTGCGGTCGATCAGTTCCTCATGCGCGTATCCGGCCTCCTGCATCCAGGCGAGACGGCTTTCGAGCTTGGGCAAGTGGTGCACGTGCTCGGCAATGTTGAGCTGGCCATGAGCATGGAAGCCGCAGCCATCTCCGACGATCGCGACGATACCATGCCACATCTCCATGGCTTCAAGAGCGATCGGGATCTCGGCGGGATCGCGGTTGAGCGTGCGGACGCCGGCTGCCGTCGCACCCGAGGCGTGGCGCCCGACCCACGACCTTTCGAGGATGGTGACGCGACGCCCGGCGCGGGCGAGATGCAACGCGGCTGACAAGCCGTGAAGGCCCCCACCAATCACGAGCGTGTCGAAAGCCTTGCCGCTCATGACAGGGAATCCATCATGTCGAGCGCGGCGAGCTCACCCAATGTGACGGGCTTGTAGTCGATATCGCTGGCGCGAAACCGGCCGACCACAGCCGCGCCTTCGGCATAGGCATTGCCGAGAAGGCCGGCCCGCGGAGTCCCGGCGACTGTCTCGATATTCCGCCAGATCTGCCCGCGGGGCGATGGCTGTTCTTCGACGACGAGCACATCCGGACCATGCCGCTTGGCCACGATGGCCGCCGACATTCCAACCGGGCCGGCTCCAACATTGAGCAGATCGAAATGCCGGTTCATGGCGTCACATCCGGCCGGCCTTGCTGGCGCTCGATCCGCATGCCCTCGCGAACCGGCGCGAGGCAGTCGAAGCACACGCCCATCATGCAGTAGGAGGCACGCCGCGCTCCCGAAACCGGCGTCGTCCGCGACCAGAGCGGCGCCTGCCGGAGGAGCACGGCTGCAACGCGTTCATCCGCGACCGCGGCGACGGGGTGCCCATCGACATATACCGTCAGCGAACCGCCTGTGTCCTGATCCAACTTCCTGAACATGAAAGTGCCTTCGGGGTGTTTCGGGGCGAGGCCCTTAACGGCAGTTGGCCAAGAGCCATGAGTCGGCGCGAGAATCCGCCGCAGGCCTGCCTGCCAGAGCCCGCCTTGCTACCTCGAAATGCCTCGTCGGCCTTGAGCCACGCATGATGTTCCCTCCGTGTTGACGACGGTAGGAAGCGGGATACTATTATGTCCAATAGAAATTATACCGCACTCTATTCCCAGAGTTATAGCATGCCTCGTGCACTCAACCTCAGACAGATCGAAATCTTCAAGGCGCTGATCGAGCATGGCACGGTCAGCCGCGCGGCCGAGGCGCTTTACATCTCGCAGCCGGCCGCGAGTAAGCTCCTGATGCAATTGGAGAAGGACAACGGCCTCAAGCTCTTCGATCGCTACAAGGGCCGGCTGGTGCCCACCGCGCAGGGCTTGCGGCTGCATGAGGAGGTCGCCCGGATTTTCGTCGGGGTCCGCCAGGTCGAAAGTGCGATTGGATTGATCAAGCGCGAAGATCAGGGGCGCCTGGTCGTGGGCGTGATCCCCGCACTCAGCGGCGCCTATATCCAGCGCACCACGATGAATTTCCTCAAGCGCAACCCGAATGTCTATTGCTGGATCAAATCGCCCAGCTCGCAATGGATCCCCGAATATGTCCTGACGCGTGTTCTCGACATCGGGATCGTCACCGCCCGCGTCGAGAACCCCTTCATCGTCACCGAACCGCTGTTCGAGCACCCATTGCTATGCATCATGCCGGTCGGGCATCCGCTCGCCGAACGCAAGGTCGTCCGCCCCGACGACCTGAACGGTGTGCCGTTCGTCGCCTTCAACGTCGAAACCTATACGGGGCAAAAAGTCTCGACGATGCTCGAGAAGTACAATGTCAGATCCAATATCGTCCTGACGGCGGATTCAAATGCCACGCTTTGCCAATTCGTCGCGGCCGGGCTCGGCGTCTCGCTCGTCCATCCCCTCTTCATCGCAGGGGTGGAAAAGCAAGTGGTCGTGCGCCCGTTCGAACCGATCATGCCCCTGGATTTTCTGGTCTGCTTCGGGCGCGATGCCAGAAACCCCCAGCTCATCTCGGACTTTGCGAGCGAAGCGAAAACAATGGCCACCCGCTTTATCGACGACCTCGCAACAAGCTGGAGCTGAGCCGGCTTGTCGTTCAGCTGCATCTCGGCGCGACCGTCAGTGCCGAAGACGTTCTTTGTCTCGGTGAGGCCGCTCAATGGGAGCCATTCAAAATTGAACTCGGTCTTGTTGCACTGAGGGACTTCTTGCAGCAGCTGCCACCGGGAATGGACTGATCCTAGGGGGCAGGTTGGGCTCACCAGGCACATAGCAGATTTGATCCGAAAAGCTGGGCGTCCTGCTCGGACCAAGTCTTCCTAGGCAGAAAGGCCCGCAGCGGCACAAGCCACTTCCAGGGGAGAGAAGGGCGCGGGTGAGAAATGCTCATCGGCCGGCCTGTCAGCCCACCGGAAACCCGACGTTGCCCGAGGCAGCAAAGTGCCAGACGCCGCCGTTCCCGGCCCATTGCCGCAATCTATGCCAACGAGACCTGAAATGGGCCGGCGATGATGGCGCTTGCGTCGTCCTTCTAGCCCCACCGGCCATGCCGGCGCAGCGCCTCCTGCATCGGCCCCGGCGCTGCCGTCCCGCGCCGCCCGGGCTCTAGTCTGGTCGCAAGGGTCGTCGCCCCCGCCCTGCCTCAACCTGACAATGGCCCCGACAACCTCATCCCAAGCCAGGCTTTCGCCTTGTCAATGATCTCGTCGGCCAGCAGCAGGCGCGGGCCTGCGGCGGGCGGATGGCGACGTAGGAGATTTCGATTTCCGGCGTGAGGGGGCGGCTCACCAGCTCGCCCCGCTCCGCGACGGTCACCGGATCGGAGATCGCGATGCCGTCGCCGCGCGCGGCAAAGCCGCAGCAATTGGCCATCGAGGTCTCCATCAGGGTGGCGGGAGACAGGCCGGCCTGGGCCAGGATGGTGTCGAAGCTCTGACGCACCGGGGTCTTGCGGCCCGGCAGCAGCAGGCGATAGGCGACGAGGTCGCGCGGCGTGATGCCGGACAGCGCGGCGAGCGGGTGATCACGGCGCATCGCGACGACGGCATGGGTGGTGGCGAGCGGCTGCGCCGGCAGGCCGGCATGGCGCGGGGAGCCGAAGACGAAGCCGAGATCATAATGATGGTTGGTGATCATATCGCAGATATGGTCGGTGCTCTCCACGTCGAAGACCACCGAGACGTCCGGCTGCGCGCCCATCAGCCGCGACAGGATCTCCGGCAGGCAGGAGGCGGCCAAAGCCGGCATCGCGGCGATGCGCAGGCGCAGCCCCCGGGAGCCGCGGATGTCGTCGGCGATGGCGCCGATATGGTCGAGGCCGAGATAGAAGCGCTCGACCTCGCGATAGAGCCGGATGGCTTCGGCGCGCGCGACGAGCCTGCGGCCATCCCGGTCGAACAGCCTGAGATCGACGGCGATTTCGAAATCCCGGATCAACCGGCTGACCGCCGGCTGGGTCACATTCATCATCTGCGCCGCCAGCGTGATGCTGCCGGTCAGCATGATGCCGCGAAAGGCTTCGACCTGCCGGGGATGGAGGCGCAGCTGTCGATTCATAGCGCGCCTCGGTCCGTGGGATGCGTCGGCCCATATAACATTAGCTTATGCTGATAGGCCGTAATGCGATTTTCAAGCAAGAGCGCGATCCTGTAGGGAGCGGGGACAACGCGGCAGCAGACGAACGACTGCCGCGAGACCACGGGAAACGACAAGGACGCGCCCGCCATGAGGATGACTGTGCTCGCTGCCGTTCTGGCAGCCTCCGCCCTGGGCGCTCCAGCCTCAGCGTGGAGCGAAAGCCTGACGATTGGGCTGGCCGCCTCGACGACCTCGATGGACCCGCAATTCTACGTCGTCGGTCCCAACAGCGCGATGGCGCGCAATATCTTCGACGGGCTGGTCAACCAGGATCAAAAGCAGCGGATCCAGCCGGCATTGGCGGAATCCTGGAAAGTCGTGGACGACACGACCTGGGAGTTCAGGCTGCGCCCGAACGTCAAATTCCATGATGGCAGCGCCTTCAGCGCCGCCGATGTCGTCGCCAGCATCAACCGCGTGCCGCTCGCCTCGCAGAACAGCCCGAGCTCCTTTGCTGCTTATGTCCGCGACATCGCCGAGGTCACGGCGGTCGACCCGCTGACGGTCCGCATCAAGACCAGGGGGCCGACGCCGCTCCTGCTCAACAATCTCAGCCGCATCGCGATCCTGCCGGCCGCGATGGAGAAGGTGCCGACGCAGGAGCTCAACACCGGCCGGGGCGTCATCGGCACGGGCCCGTTCAAATTCGCCTCCTGGACGCCCGATGACAGGGTCGTGCTGGAGCGCTGGGACGGCTATTGGGGCGGGAGACCGGCCTGGGACAAGGTCACCTTCCGCGTCTTCAAGAACAGCTCAGCCCGCGTCGCCGCGATCCTGTCGGGCGATGTCGACATGATCGAAAGCATTCCCACCGCCGATATGCGCAATATCGAGAAGGCGAATGCGCTTGGTGTCGTCAACATCGCCGGCAATCGCATCATGTATCTCCACATGGACCAGGCACGCGATGTCTCGCCCTTCGCGAGGGGGCCCGACGGCAAGAACCCGTTGAAGAACCCGGATGTGCGCCGCGCCCTGTCTTTGTCGATCAACCGGCAGGCGCTGGTCGAGCGCATCATGGACGGCCAGGGCGCGCCCGCCGGCCAGCTCGTGCCGGACGGCTATTTCGGCTACGACCCGGCGATCAAGCTCGACGCCTATGACCCGGCGAAGGCCAAGGAGCTTCTCGCGAGGGCTGGCTATCCCGGCGGCTTTGCGCTGACCTTCCACGCTTCGAATGATCGCTATCCCAACGATTCCAAGATCGCGCAGGCGATCGGCCAGATGTTCAGCCGCATCGGCATCAAGACCGAGGTCACGACCATGCCCGGCAGCGTCTATTTCACGCGCGCCTCGGCCCTCGAATTCAGCTTTATCATGGGCGGCGCGGCGGTCGAGACCGGCGAGGCCTCGGGCGTGCTCGGGCCGATCCTGGAGAGCTATGGCGAGAAGGCGGGCCAGGGCAATCGCGGCCGCTACTCCAACCCGCAATTCGACAAGGCGCTGAGCGAGGCCCGCGCAACGCTCGACGACGCCAGGCGCGAACAGCTGCTGCGCGCGGCGACGCAGACCGCGATGACGGATCTCGGCGTCATCCCGGTGTTCTTCCTCGCCAACACCTGGGCGCTGAAGAAATCCCTCAGCTATGAGGGCCGCTCGGACGGCTACACCCTCGCCTCCGACGTGAAGCCGAAATAGCCGGCCCCAGCCACCTCCCCCGTCCCCTGCCCTCCCGCTCTCATCCGCCCCTGCCCCTGCGAGCGGCTGCGGCCAGCCCCGATGGACCTCATGACGACGCTTCCGATCATCATCGATACGGATCCCGGGATCGACGACAGCATCGCGCTGCTGACCGCCTTCGTCTCGCCCGAGCTCGACATCCTCGGGATCACGCCGGTCTGCGGAAACCAGCCGCTGGCGAGTACGCTGCGCAATGCGCTGCAGATCTGCGAGCTCGGCGGCCGCACAGACGTGCCGGTCCATGCCGGCTGCTTCCGGCCGCTGCTGCGCGAGCCGATCCATGGCCAGTTCCACGGCAAGACCGGTCTCGGCAACACCGTCCTGCCCGATCCGGTGAAGACGGCGGAGGCGACGTCGGCGGTCGAATTCATCATCGCAAGTTGCGAGGCCGCCGCAGCGAGTGGCCACAAGATCACCATCTGCAGCCTGGGGCCCTTGACCAATCTCGCGGTCGCGCTGCGGATGAAGCCTGCCATTACCGCGGGCATCGAGACGCTGGTGATGATGGGCGGCGCCTATCGCGAAGCCGGCAACCGCAGCATGACCTCGGAATTCAACGTGCTGGCCGATCCGCATGCGGCCCATATCGTGTTTTCCAGCGGCATTCCGATCGTCGCCTTGGCGCTCGATGCGACGCATCAGGTCATCCTGACCCCAGACCATGTCACTCAGTTCGCCGCCGTCAGCGGCCGGATCGCCGAGCCGCTCTCGCAATTGATGGCGTTCTGGGACCGCAACGACGTCAAGCGCTACGGCTCGCGCGGCGGCCCGCTGCACGACCCGCTGGTGATCGCCTATCTGCTGGCGCCCGAACTCTTCCAGACGCAGCGGGCGCGGGTCTTCGTCGAGCATGAGAGCGAGCTCTGCATGGGCCAGACCATCGCCGACTGGCATGGCAAATCAGGCCTCGCGCCCAATGCCGAGATCGTCGTCAAGGTCGATGCGCCAGCGGTCATCGCGCTCTTCCTGGAACGGCTGTCGCGCTACGCTGCGAAGGCCACGGCGTGAATCGCCAGCGCATCATCATCGACACCGACCCCGGCGTCGACGACGCGGCCGCGATCCTGATGGCGCTGGCCTCGCCCGAGCTCGAGGTGCTCGGCATCTCGGTGGTCGGCGGGAACGTGCCGCTGCAGGCGACGCTCGCCAATGCCTGCAAGATCCTGGCCCTGGCGGGGCACCCCGAGGTGCCGGTTTACGCGGGAGCGCCGGGGCCGCTTGTGCGCCAACAGGTCTACGGCAAATATGCCGCGATCGGCGCCTTCAGCGACGCGCTCCTGCCCCCGACCGGTCTGCGCCCGGCCAGCGAGCATGCGGTCGATTTCATCATCCGCAGCGCGCGCGCCGCGATCACTGAGCCGATCACCATCTGCGCGATCGGCCCCTTGACCAATATCGCGCTCGCTCTGGTCCAGCACCCCGATGTGGCCAACGGCATCGCGCGGATCGTCGCCATGGGCGGCGCCTTCACGGCGCTCGGCCACCGCACGCCCTGGGCGGAGTTCAATGTCTATGCCGATCCGCATGCGGCCGAGATCGTCCATGGCGCTGGTATCGAGGTCGTGGCAATGCCGCTCGACGTGACCTTCCAGGCCTTGTTCACGGCCGAGCACATCGCGGGCTTTCGCAACACCGGCGGCGCGGTCGGGCGGGCATTGGCTGATCTGCTCACCACCTATGACCGCAGCGACATCGCGCGCTTTGGCCGCCCCGGCGGCCCAATCCATGACGCCATGACCATCGCCTGGCTGCTGCAGCCGGAGCTGTTTGAGGGCAGCCCGGCCGCCATCGGCGTCCAGGTCACGGGCCAGACCGCCGGCTACAGCTATGCCGATTATCACGGCAAAACCGAGCGCGCCGCGCGTGCGACGATCATCGAGAGCGTCGATGAGGCGGGCTTCATCGCGCTGCTGTCGCAGCGCCTGAGCCGCTACGGGCGGGCCGACGAAGTTGCGCGCGAGGCGGGGGGCTGAGATGGCGCGATATCTCATGAGCCGGTCGCTTCAGACCGTGCTGACACTGTTCGTGATGTCGGTCCTGGTCTTCGTCGGCCTCTACATGGTCGGCAATCCCGTCGACGTGCTGCTCAGCGCCACCGCAACGCCGGCCGAGCGGCTCGAGGTCATCCGCGCCTTCGGCTTGGACCGGCCGGTCTGGGAGCAATACGGGCTGTTCCTGCTGCGGGCGCTCTCGGGCGACCTCGGCAACTCCTTCGTCTTCAACCAGCCGGCCCTGACGCTGATCCTGAAGCGCATGCCGGCGACGCTGGAGCTCGCCTTCGTCGCGCTCGTCATGGCGCTGGTGATCGGGCTGCCGCTGGGGATCTATGCCGGCCTCAAGCCGAAGGGGTGGATCGCGAAATCGGTGATGACCTTCTCGATCCTCGGCTTCAGCCTGCCGACCTTCTGGATCGGCCTCGTCATGATCCTGCTGTTCAGCGTCAAGCTCGGCTGGCTCCCGGCGTCCGGGCGCGGCGAGACCACCTCGCTGCTCGGCATGCCGGTCAGCTTCCTGAACTGGGACGGGCTGTCGCATCTGCTGCTGCCGGCCTTCAACCTGGCGCTGTTCAAGATCTCGCTGGTCATCCGCCTGACCCGCGCCGGCGTGATGGAATGCATGCAGCTCGATTTCGTCCGCTTCGCCCGCGCTAAGGGGCTAACGGAATCGCGCATCGTCTTCACTCATGTGCTGAAGAACACGCTGATCCCGCTGATCACCGTCATCGGCCTCGAACTCGGCTCGCTGATCGCCTTTGCCGTCGTCACCGAGACGATCTTCGCCTGGCCCGGCATGGGCAAGCTGATCATCGACGCCATCGGCGTGCTCGATCGCCCGGTGATCCTGGCCTATCTGATGATCACCGTCGTGATGTTCAGCCTGATCAATCTCCTGGTCGATATCCTCTATTCCGTCGTCGATCCGCGCGTGCGCCTCGGGGGAAACTCGCAATGAGCCTCGATCCCCAGGTACGGACCTCGGTTCACGGGCCGGGCGCTGGCGGCGCGCATGCCGGCCGCTCGCCTTTGCGCGAAATGCTCGCTGCCCTGCTGCGCGACAGGCTGGCGCTCACCGGCGTCATCCTCGTGGCGCTCCTGGTGCTTGCTGCGATCCTGGCGCCATTGATCGCGCCGCAGAACCCCTATGACCTGTCCCAGCTCGACATCATGGACAACCGCCTGCGGCCGGGCTCCCGCAGCATGAGCGGCATGCTCTACCTCATCGGCACGGATGATCAGGGCCGGGACCTGTTCAGCGCGATCTTGTTCGGCCTGCGCACCAGCATCCTGGTCGGCCTGTCGAGCGCTGCGATCGCGCTCGTCATCGGCGCCGCGATCGGCCTCGTCAGCGCCTATCTCGGCGGGCGCACGGACGCCGTGCTGATGCGCATCGTCGACATCCAGTTGAGCTTCCCCGCGATCCTGATCGCGCTGATCTTCCTCGCCATTCTCGGCCAGGGCATCGACAAGATCATCCTCGCTCTGGTCGTGACGCAATGGGCCTATTATGCGCGCACCGTGCGCGGCTCGGCCCTGGTCGAGCGCCGGCGCGCCTATGTCGACGCCGCGCGCGCCATGGCGCTGCCCGACCGCAGCATCCTGTTCCGCCATATCCTGCCCAACTGCCTGCCGCCGCTCATCGTCGTCGCGACCATGCGCATCGCCTATGCGATCATGCTGGAGGCGACGCTCTCCTTCCTCGGCATCGGCCTGCCCGTGACGGAGCCCTCGCTTGGCCTCTTGATCGCCAATGGCTTTGAATATCTCCTCTCCGGCGATTACTGGATCAGCGTCTTCCCCGGGCTTGCCCTGCTGCTGCTCATCGTCGGCGTCAACCTGATCGGCGACGGCTTGCGCGACATCCTCAATCCGCGCCGGGAGGGCTGAGGCATGACGGACCCCGTGCTTCGCGTCGACAATCTCACCACCTCCTTCCGCGTCGGCCAGGACTGGCTGAACGTCGTCAACAAGGTCAGCTTCGAGATCGGCCCGCGCGAAACCGTGGCCGTCGTCGGCGAGTCCGGCTCCGGCAAGAGCGTGACGGCGCTCTCGATCATGCGCCTGCTCTCCCCGGCCAATTCCCGCACCTCCGGCACAATCATGTTCGAGGGCCAAAACCTGCTCGAGCTGCCGCCCAAGGCGATGCAAGCGTTGCGCGGCAACCGCATCGGCATGATCTTCCAGGAGCCGATGACCTCGCTCAACCCGGTGCTCAGGATCGGGCGCCAGATCACCGAGGTGCTGCAGCAGCATCGCGGCCTGTCGCATGGCGCGGCCGAAGCCGAGGCCGTGCGCCTGCTCGACAAGGTGCGGATCCCCTCGGCGAAGTCGCGCTTGTCGGAATATCCGCTGAGCTTCTCCGGCGGCATGCGCCAGCGCGTCGTCATCGCCATCGCGCTCGCCTGCGAGCCCAAACTGCTCATCGCCGACGAGCCGACGACGGCGCTCGACGTCACGATCCAGGCGCAGATCCTGGAGCTGATCAAGGCGCTGCAGGAGGAAGAGGGCATGTCGGTCCTCTTCATCACCCATGACATGGGCGTGGTCGCCGAAATCTCCGACCGGACGGTGGTGATGTATCGCGGCGAGGCAGTCGAGACTGGCACGACGCAAGCCATCTTCTCCAGCGCCAGCCACCCCTATACACGCGCGCTGCTCTCGGCGGTGCCGCAGCTCGGCTCGATGACCGGCCTGCCGCGGCCGCTGCGCTTTCCCGTGGTCGACCTGCAGACGGGCGCAATCGCGCCTGTCCCGGCAACAGCGGATACGGTGAAGTCCGAGACCCGGCCGGTGCTGGAGGTCGGCAACCTCGTCACGCGCTTTGATCTGAAGGCGGGCTTCTTCGGGCGTGTCAGCGGACGGGTGCATGCGGTCGAGAACGTCTCCTTCGACCTGCGCCAGGGCGAGACCTTGTCGCTGGTCGGTGAATCCGGCTGCGGCAAGTCGACGACGGGTCGCTCGATCATCAGGCTGGCGCAGGCGAGCGGTGGTGCGATCCGGATCGACGGTCGCGACGTGCGCGGCGCCGGCAGGACAGAGCTCGCCGAAATCCGCCGCCATGCGCAGATGATCTTCCAGGATCCGTTCGAGAGCCTCAATCCGCGCATCCGCATCGGGGCCGCCATCGCCGAGCCGATCATCGCGCATGGGCTCGGCACCGCGCGGGACGTGGACGCCCGCGTCGCCGATCTGCTCGAACGCGTCGGGCTCTCCTCTGGGATGGCCGACCGCTTCCCGCATGAATTCTCCGGCGGCCAGCGCCAGCGCGTCTGTATTGCGCGCGCGCTGGCGCTCGAACCGAAGCTGATCGTCGCGGATGAAGCCGTCTCGGCGCTCGACGTCTCCGTCAAGGCGCAGGTGATCAACCTGATGCTGGATCTTCAGGAGCGCTATGGGCTGGCCTATCTCTTCATCTCGCACGACATGGCGGTGGTCGAACGCGTCAGCCATCGCGTCGCGGTGATGTATCTCGGCGAGATCGTCGAGATCGGCCCGCGCGCCTGCGTGTTCGAGAACCCGCAGCACGCCTATACGAAACGGCTGATCGCCGCGGTGCCGATCGCCGACCCGACCCGGCGCCAGCTGCGCCGCATCGGCAACGACGAGATCAGGAGCCCGGTCCGCCCCGCCAACTACGTGCCGCCCCAGCGCAGCTATCGCGAGGTCGCGCCCGGACATTTCTACCAGCTGCCGCAGTGAGGGCGGCTGGAAGCCCGAGGCCCTCTTCGCCGCTACCGCAACGATTTTGAAGAGCATCCGAACCTCGACAGGGAGCCCTCTCCTGCATCGAAGTCGGGTCTACCCGACTTCGTCACCCTGGGTGCTGAACCCAGGTATACCCGGGTTCAGTGAGAGGGCAGCGTGAGATGCAGGCCTTTATCCGGGGGGACGAGCCCTCGCCGCCGCGCGCGGTTGGCTTTACGCCTTACTGGTCCAGGGGCCGACACCTCATCCCTGCCCTTCTCCTTACAGGAGAAGGGTTCCCCGCGTTCTCTCGGGAGGGGGTGCACCTCAACGAGCAGCGGCACACCCTCACCCTGCCCTTCTCACTGAACTCTGTTCACCCTCGGAACCACGCTATCATCCCGGGTCTGCACTTCGCTTGGAATGACGGCGGGGCCCCAGCGATAAGCCGGCCTCAAAGGCCGTTGGCATCATCCGTCATGGTCGGGCTTGTCCCGACCATCCACGTCTTCGCTGGTCGATGCTCGTGTTCAAGACGTGGATGCTCGCCACAAGGGCGAGCATGACGACCAGGATGTCATCCCGGGCGCAGTGATGATGCGTATGAGCGCATCGACATCCCGGTTTCGGATACGACGCAGACAGGCACGGAATCCGGGGGAGGCCAGCAGCGCGGAATCGGCGAGATACATGTATTCGGCGATGGAAAGGTTGTTTGTCATGGATACATGTCCTCGGAAGAGCCTTCGATGGCTTCGATATTTCCAGTCTGCGAGAAATCCAGCATCAACTTGTCATCGATAAAAATCGCCCACTTAACGGGAACGAATCCAGCTCTTCCCTGCATTGTAAAATTGATGGCGGTGGGCAGACCAAGAAAAACTCTTGAACACTCGGCTCGTCCACGCAGCGGACTGTCGAGATCAATCAAAGCTTCCGCCTCATATTTCGTGGAAAAGGGCGGGGCCTGGAGAACGTTTCTGGTTACATAGGGCAACCAATCGATGGAAAAGCTCGTTCCGCCGGAAAATTGTTTATGCCGATTTATTTCGGAGTTGTTGCTTCCGTTTGCCCGCAGAACCTTCGGGTAAAGGCGGTAGAACAACGCATCGTCGGTCCATGCGAGCGGGCCATCGGCGGGGCGCGCGCGCCACCTCGTCCCGCAGTTCCTCGGGAATCGTGTTCAGGCGAACGGCGTAGCATCTCAACCCCCGCCCATCGCGGCCTTCAACCGGCCGCCATTTGAAGAACGGATCATTGGCCCTGGTGATGAAGGGCTTGCCAGAGCTCTCCATCCAACTCTTCCACTCCGGGCGCGTCACCTCGGCATAGCGCGTGCCGCGATAGCGCAGCTGCGAGCCCTCGCTCTCATAGCCGGCCAGCGAGGTATAAGCCGTCATCCGCTCGATATCGTTCTTATCGGGCATCCACAGCATCAGCGGCAGGATATCCACCTTCTGCTTCAGCTTCTCCCGGTAGGCATAGGCCGACGGATAGCCGCTGACGATCAGGCCGCAGAAATTAGGCACCCGCATCAGCACGGCATGGCCAGCCGGTGTCGGCTTGCCGTAGAGATAGGGCAATTGTTGATAGTAGACCGCGCCGCCGCCGCCGATATAGCTCACCGAGCCGACCCCGCCACAGCGCACGATGACATCGAGTTGGAACGGTTGCCCCTCGGTCTCGAGATCGGTCGTGATCCTGTAGTAGACGGCGTTGCTCTCGAACCAGCGCCAGAGCCCAAGCGGCTCGTAGAGCGGCCCCATCACGATCTTGACGGCAACCCATAGAACGCCGGCGACCACCGCCAGCCAGGCCCCAATGATCCAGCGGCGTTTGTCCGCATCCGAGAAAAAGAACTTCACGGCCGGTCGCCCAGCCACGCCACAGGCAGGGATCGATGGACAAGCGCCAGCCCGATCGAGCGGCAGCCCCATTTCATGGCGCCGCCGCCCGGCATGCGATCACGGGCGTATCATTCCAAGCGTCTGAGGCAGCGAAGAAAGAGGCAGCGGCTCCATCAGGCCAAGCGGCCCAAACCCATGACAACATCATTCCGGCGGCCGCCCTCGATTCACTACCTATGCGAGAATAGGAGGCTGGGGGCCGCAAGGGCAATGTACTTTTTCAAGGACATCGGCCTCGCGCAAATGCTTCGTATTTCAGCGTCTTCGCTATATTAACGTGGAGCGGGAAAGTGAAGACTGCCGTTTTGGCGCGGTTTCAATAGATTCGCTGAAATCCCGTCATTTCCGTCAACCCGCCCCCTCGCCAGCAAACACAACCATCGGCGTTGCAGCGATACAGCCGGCCTTACTGGCCGGAATGAGGAGTCGGCGCCGCCAGCTGCGCCGCATCGCCAATGACAAAATCAGGAGCCCGGTCCGCCCCGCCGACTATGTGCCGCCCAAGCGCAGCTATCGCGAGGTCGCGCCCGGGCATGTCTACCAGCTTCCGCAGTGAAGGCGGCTGGCGTTCCCTGGCGGGCTCTTGACCAGGGATATGGCCAAGGGGCTCCGCGCCGGGCCAGCGTCATGCCGTGTCCGGGCTGCTCCGGAAGCCCGCGCGCAGGCCTCCCGGGGCGATCATCCCGGTCACCGATCACGCTGCGGCGTCAGTCGAAGATATTCGCCAGCTTGTCGAGGTCGATGCCTTCCTTGGCTGCGCGCAGGTCATGATAGATCACCGCGGCGAGAACCGCGCCGAAGGCGGTGGCGACGACCTGCCAGGCGAAGTTCAGAAGCTCGCCCACAAAGGCGTAGCCGGCCATCCGCGTGAGCACGGAACTTCCGATGAAGGCGATCGCGAAGATGAGCATCAGCAGCCCGAAAACCTGCCAGCGATAGCCCTTGGTCAGAGCTACGCTTCGGTGCAGGCTTGCCATGACGCCTGTTTTCTCGATCACGCAAGCCGGAATGGAAACGGCGAGCATGCACATGACGATGAGGCCCGGTATGATGAAAAGCATCGTGCCAAGACCGACCGCGAGACCGCTCAGCAACGCGACGCCGATCACGGGAAGGACCTGCGCCAGCCCGATCTGAAGGGACTGGCCGATCGTGAAGGGTTGACCGCGCATCTCCTGAAAGGCGCCGTAGAGGCTCGTCGCCTGCGCCATGACCTGCAGCACGACGGTCACGATCCCGATGACGCCGGCGACGACCGCAATGCCTACTCCCGCACCGCTTCCGGCCCCCATGAGCAAGCCCAGCAGCAGCAAGGGCGCCATCGGAATGAGCGCCAGCAGAAGGAACTTGCCGAACTGGCGATTGAAAACCGTGAAAGTCTTGTCGAGGACGGCGCCGACACGAAATGGCGCGCCACTCGCCGGCTGTTCGCTGACGAAAACGTTGCTCATCCAATCCCCCCTTCGATGAGCGCAAAGACTGGCATGACGTATCGAGACGCGCAATTGACGTTGGGGCACAATTTCCGTGGCGAACCGAGCCCCGGCAGGGGAATCATGTCGTCCCTTGATCACCCACGCGCCGCCATCCCGGGCGAAGCGAAGCGCAGAGCAACTGTCATGTTCAGCTTGCTTTGTTGTTGAATTGCCAGGGTTTTTGATTGCGCGCCATGGCGTTGAGAACGACGAGGATACGTCTGGCGAGTGCGATGAGGGCGACTTTGGCGGCTTTGCCGGCTTTGCGCAGGCCGTCATAGATGGCCTTGGCCCAGGGATTGTGGAGCTTGGCTGCGAAGGCGGCGAGGTAGAGGCTGCGCCGCAGGGCGTCGCGTCCGGCTTCGATGTGGCTGATGCCGCGGGATTTGCCGCTGTCGTGCGGATAGGGCGCGACGCCGGCCAGCGCCGCAGCCTTCCTGGCGTCGATATGGCCGAGTTCAGGCATCTCGGCGAGGAGGACCCGGATGGTGTTGGGTCCGATACCGGTCATGCTGTCGAGGAGCTCGGCCTTGGCGCTGAACTCCTCATCGGCTGCGATCAACACTTCGATGGCGGCCTGGGCTTGCTTCACGGTACTGCGGATGGCGTCCATCTCGGTCTCGATCACGCGGCGCAGGGCCTCGACCTCGATGTGATCGAGGCGGTTCTGCAGGCGCAGGAGGCAGGCTTGCGCCCGGGCGATCTCACGCGACCAGAGCGTCAGCTCCTGCTGCGAGAGGCTGGGCTTTGGGAAGGGCCTGGCCTCGTGGGCGACGAGGAAATCGGCGATCAGGCGGGCATCGAGCGGATCGGTCTTGGCGCGGTTGCCGCGTGCCTTGGCGAATTGACGGCAGCGCCAACTATCGACCATCAGCACGGTGAAGCCCGCCTCGCGAAACAGGCTGACGGCAAGCCGTTCATATCCGCCGGTCGGTTCCATGCCGACGGTGGTGAAGCCGGCCTGCAGCAGACGCTTGATCTGCGCCAGGATGGCCGGCGCGGTATTGTCGATCCGCACGACCTTGCTGGCGATGGCAAGGTCGAGCCAGCCTTTGGAAACGTCGATGCCGACGGGGCTGTTCTGTGTCATGGTCATAAGCATCCCAGGCTTGGAAGCGAGGTCAAAAGCCCCGTGCAACTGTTCGGACTGGCTTGGGTGCGGCCGACTGCTCTTGCTCTGTTCAACCTCTTGAGGGCTGACCGGGATCTCGGCATCTCGACCGCGCCGGCTGGGGATGGCCGTCCCCGGCCGGCCAAACCATCTTACACAGTCTGCCTTTCCAACCCGGGATCCATGCCGGAGCGCTGCCTGGTTAGGCTCAGGAATGGGATCTCGGATCGGCGCGGCGGAGCCTGTCCTTGGGCCAGCCGAAGGCCGGACCCGGGGGCCGCTTGTCCGGGACGACGCGGTGTTTCCCTGCCAAGACAGCAAGCTCCAGCGCTTGGTGCTAACGCGTTCTCTTCACGCGAACCGGTCTCCACTTCGCTCGAAAGCACCCTAAGCAGCAAGCGAGGCCCGATGCCTCAGCGCTCCACCGACAGGGCATCGGCCCGCAGAAGCGGCACCATCCAATCGCGGAAGACATCGATGGCAGGGTCGAGCCTGCTCGTTCCGAGCGGGCGAACCAGATGATAGGCATGCTCATCCCGGATCCTGACATCCCCCAAGGCGACGAGCCGGCCGGCCGCGATCTCCGGCTTCACCAGAATCCCTCGCGCCAGGGCCACGCCTTCGCCTGCGATCGCCGCGTCGATCAGCAAGCCGGCATCGGCATAGCTGGGTCCATCGTCGTGCTGTTTCAGAGACAGCCCGGCGGCGCGCAGCCACGGCGCCCATGGCTGCCAGCTGTGGCGCAACAGCACGCAGCGGAGGATGTCCGGCGCGCCCACGAGTTGCAGCCGCTCCCGGTAACGCGGCGCGCAAACCGCCAACAGCGTCTCGCGCGCCAGCGGCTCGGCGCGCAGCCCTGGCCAGCCCCCAGGTCCGTAGCGGATCGCCGCATCGACGCCGGATGGGCCGAGCTCGGCATGATCGAGCCGGGAATCGAGTTCGATGGCGATCTCGGGATGCGCATCGCGAAACAGGTTGAGGCGCGGCACGAGCCAGCGCGAAGCAAAGGAGGGCAGCACGCTCAGCTTGATCGTCCGGCGCGCACGGTCACTGACGGGCGAGGCGAAGGCCTCGTTCAAGATCGCGAGCGCCTCCCGCACGCGCAGCACGAGGCGGCGGGCCTCATCGGTCGGCAGCATCTCGTTGCCCACGCGCTGGAACAGCACATGTCCGGTGCGGGCTTCGAGGTCGCGGATGCGGTGGCTGATGGCTCCATGCGTCAGGCCGAGCTCGTCGCCGGCGCGCGAATAGCTTTGCCACCGGAAGGCGGCCTCAAAAGCGCGCAATGACTGGATCGAGGGAAGTTGGACCATGATGGTTGTTAATTTCGATCACAACCGCGGTCAAATCTTGTCGTTGGGCTCAGCGCGGCGGCCTGGCTACCGTGCCCGCGACAATGCAGCCGGCTGATCGATCAGCCTGTCGAGCGGGAACACGTCAATGCGCAATTACAAGGTCGTCGACGCTTTCACCACGCGGCCCTTGCTGGGCAATCCCGTCGCCGTCATTCTCGACAGCGACGGATTGGACACGGAGGCGATGCAGGCGATAGCGCGTTGGACCAATCTGTCCGAGACGACCTTCGTGCTGCCGCCGACGACGCCTGATGCGGATTATCGGCTGCGCATCTTCACGCCGGGGTCCGAGCTGCCCTTCGCCGGGCATCCGACGCTGGGCAGCGCGCATGCGATTCTCGAGGCTGGCATGGCGAGCCCGAGAAATGGCAAGCTCGTGCAGGAGTGCGGCGTCGGCCTGGTGGAGATCGCCGTCGTCGGCCGGGGCGCCGACCAGGTCCTGACGCTGTCGCTCCCGGCCGCTACGGTTACGACCCTATCGCGCGAGGATGTCGACGAAATCGAGGCCATCATCGGCGCGGCCGTCAAGCGCGAGGCGCCTCCCGCGCTCGTCAATGTCGGCCCCCTCTGGGTTATCGCAGAGCTTTCGAGTGTCGAGGCCTTATTGGCGCTGAAGCCTGATTTTGCGCGATCCGCGGCTTTCGAGCGACGCATCGGCGCCACCGGCATCACCCTTTTCGCGCAACGCGACGCGGGCGGGCCGGAGATCGAGGTGCGGACATTCGCCCCCTCCTGCGGCGTCTACGAGGACCCGGTGTGCGGCAGCGGCAATGGCAGCATCGCGGTGTTCCGCCATGCTCGCGGGCTGCTGCCTGCCGCCGGTGCGCGCTATGAGGCCGCACAGGGTCGCTGCGTCGGACGTGACGGCAAGATTTCCCTGTCCGTGGACGCGGACGGCAAGGTCCAGGTCGGCGGATCCTGCATCACCACGGTGAATGGCACCCTGGCCGCCTGAACGCGGTCGCCGCGAAGCGGCGTCTCGAAGGATGCTCCAGATATCTCCGGAGCCTCCTGGAGCATGCCGGTCATCCTCGGAAACGCGCCGTCATCCTGGACAAGCGGCAAAGCCGCGCAGCTCCGGGATCCATCGTAGAGCGCGGTTCCCTACGATGGATCCCGGGCCTCCGCTTCGCTGCGCCCGGGATGACGGCGTGTTTCCCCTGCCAAAACGGCAAGCTCTAAGCTTGCTCCTTGTTCTAACGCGTTGTCTTCGCGAACCGGTGTCCACTTCGCTCGAAAACGCTCGCATAAGGCCGCCGCTCACCTCTCCCTGAAAGCCTTCGCGATCTGGTCCTTGAGCGGCTTGACGATGAACTCCAGCGGGGTGCGGTCCTCGGTCCTGACGAAGATGTCGGCCTGCATGCCGGCGCTGATGTGGTTGGGTGCGATGCGGGCGAGCTCTTGGGGCGAGACCGCGACGCGGATGGTGTAGAAGGTCGCCCCGGTCTGCTGGTCGCGGCTGGTGTCGGCCGAGATGCGGCTAACCGTGCCGGCAAGCTCGGGCGTGGTGCGCTGGTTGAAGGCGTGGAGCTTGACCTGGGCGTGCTGGCCGAGCGCGATCTGGTCGATGTCGGGCGGGTTGATGCGCGCCTCGACCTGAAGCGCGTCCTCGGCCGGCACGATCAGCATGGCAGGCTCCGCCGGGGTGATGACGCCGCCGACGGTATGGACCGCGAGCTGGTGCACGAAGCCCGCGCTGGTGGCGCGGATGTCGACGCGCTTGAGCTGGTCTTCGGCGGCGATCCGGCGCTCGACCAGTTCGGCGCTCTTTCCTTGAATCTCGCGCAATTCCTTCATCACCTCCTCGCGCAGCGTGTCGTCGATCCCGATGATCTGGAGCTGCGTCTCGGCGATCTTGCCCTCAGCCTGCGCGACGGAGGCGATGAGCTGGCCCTTCTGGCCTTCGAGGCTGGCGGCTTCGCGTTCGAGCTGGGTTTTGCGGCTGAGCGAGACCAGGTTCTTGGCATAGAGCCCGCGGACACCGTGCAATTCCTCCTCGATCAGCACGGCCTGGCGATCACGCCCGGATTGCTGCGAGCGCAGCCCGCTGATCTCGTCTGAGAGCTGGCCCATCCGCTTGGCGAGCTGCGCCTTCTGGCCGTCGCGCGCTATGCGGCGCGCCTCGAACAGGCTTTGCTCGGCCAGGACGAGTTCTTCGATCTCCGGCTCGCTCATGCGCTGGGCGAGTTCGGGAGCGACCGTTACCGCCTCCTTGCGATCGCGCTCGGCCTGGAGACGGGCGCGGCGCGCGGCGAACTCGTCGAGCTGCTTGGTCACGACCTGGAGATTGGCGCGGGTGACGGTGTCGTCGAGCCGGATCACCACCTGGTCCTGCTCGACCCGGTCACCCTCGCGGACCCGAAGCTCGCCGACGACGCCGCCGGTCGCGTGCTGGACCTTCTTGACGTTGCCATCGACCACGAACTGGCCGGACGCCACGACAGCGCCAGACAAGGTCGTCGCGACCGCCCAGACCCCGACCGTGCCGGCAAACAGGGCGACGCCCGCGCCGCCCAGCAAGGCGAGGCTTCTCAGCGAGCTCTTGAACTCGGGCGGCGCCTCGGCGGGCTGCGTCGCCCGGCTCATGACGCCACCGTCTGGCGCTGCACGCTCGGCAAGCCTCCCTGTTTCAGCACCTTCTGCAGGATCTCCTCCTTCGGTCCAAAACTCTGGATGCGGCCATCGGCCATCATCGCGATGTGGTCGACGCCGGCGATCGCGGTCTGGCGATGGGTCACGACGATGACGATGCCGCCGCGCTCGCGCACGCCCTTGACGGCCATGGTCAGGGCCTCGTCGCCATCATGGTCGAGATTGGAGTTGGGCTCGTCGAGCACGACCAGGAAGGGCTCGCCATAGAGCGCCCGCGCCAGGCCGACACGCTGGCGCTGGCCGCCCGAGAGCGAGGCGCCGCCCTCGCCGATGCGGGTATCGTAGCCCTGCTCCAGCTTGACGATGAGATCATGCGCGCCGGCAGCCTTTGCCGCTGCGATGATCGCCTCGTCGGAGGCCTCCTGGGAAAAGCGGCCGATATTCTCAGCCACCGTGCCCTCGAACAATTCGATATCCTGCGGGAGATAGCCGATATGGCAGCCAAGCGCGGCCGGCTCCCATTGCTCGAGGGCTGCGCCATCGAGCCTGACCTCGCCCTTGAGCGGGCGCCAGACCCCGACCAATGCACGCACGAGCGTCGATTTGCCGGACGCGCTCGGGCCGATGATGCCGAGCCCCTGCCCGGCCTCGAGCCGGAGCGAGACGCCCTGCAGGATCGCAAGCTGGCGCCCGGGCGCAGCCACGATCAGGTTGTCGGCCGAGAGGTCGCGGGCGGGCGCCGGCAAGGCGGTGCGCTCGCGCGGCAGGAAGGCTGGCGAATCCAGCACCTGCTTCAGCCGCTTCAGCCCCTGCCTGGCGGAGACAAACCCCTTCCAATGCGCGACCGCGATCTCGATGGGGGCGAGCGCTCGCGAGGTCATGATCGAGGCCGCGATCATGACGCCGCCGGAGAGCTCGCCGCGCATGACGAGATAGGCGCCTAAGCCCAGTACGGCCGATTGCAGCACCATGCGGAAGACTTTTGCGAAGGCGCCGATCCCGCTGGTCGCATCCGCCCCAGTAAGCCAGTCGCGGACATGGCGGAGATTGGCTGCGCGCCACTTCGCCTGGAAGGCCGGGGCCATGCCCATCGCGGTCAGCGCCTCGGCATTGCGGCGGCTCGCCTCGGCCACGGCCTGGCGCGCCGCGCCACTCGCCATCTGCGCCTTGGCAGCGTCGCGGCTGCCCATCTCGGTCAGGAAGGTCAGGACCAGGATGACAACCCCGCCGGCGACCGCAAGCCAGCCGAGCCAGGGATGCAGCAGGAAGCAGCCGGCGAAGAACAGCGGCATCCACGGCATGTCGAACAGGGCGGTCGGGCCAAGCGACGACAGGAAGGCACGGATCTGGTCGAGATCGCGGATCGGCTGCATCGCCTGGTCGGCGCGCAGGCCCAAAAGCGGCAGCTTTTGCGCCGCGGCAAAAGCAGCAGGCGAGACCTCTTCATCGAAGCGCGCCCCGATCCGCGCTAGCATGCGCACGCGCACCGCATCGAGAAAACCCTGCAGGCAATAGGCCGCCAACAGCAGGAGCGAGATCCCGATCAAGGTCGGCACGCTGCGCGAGCTCAACACCCGGTCATAGACCTGCAGCATGTAGAACGAGCCCGACAGCATCAACAGGTTGATGATGCCGGAGAAGACGGCAACTGCAGCGAAAGCGCCGCGGCAGGAGGCGAGCGCCGACGAGACGACGGAAGCACTCTGGGCAGGCGTAGCAGCGGCACGCTTCACAACGGTTCCTCGGCGTAACAGGCGGCCTCGAAAGTCCGCTGGCGCAGATAGGGCTGCGCCAACACGAACTGAATCGATCCGACCCTTACACGAAACGGAAATCGTCGGTTAGATTGCCCAATAGAGCATCATTAATACGGCTCGGGATTAGAGTTTCATAACCATCAGACGAAACTATGTTGTACTGACTTGGTTCTCGTAATACTGATGCAAGATTCACGATGGCATCGTCGCCCTCGATTTGTTGTTCATGTTGCCAATCGCTCGAACGGCCCATTGCGTCCGCTCGATTGATATACGATAGAAAAATAAATGACTCGTTCGAATGTTGTCTTTCGAATGTACTATCGAGATCATTATCATGAGTTAGATCAGAAATAGCTTCAGAAAATCCATTTTTTTGTGTATTAATTACATTATATTCAAAATTATTAGGTGTAATCTGAATAATTAACGGCGAAATATCTGGTAATGGAGCCACCGGAATTGGAATGGACCCGGGCGCAGAGAGTGCAGCGCTCCGGCCCGTGAGGTTATGAAAATCGTATATTTCTCCATTATTGACAACGTTGCTTCGGGGCACCGAACCCCACTCTTCGGAGGGGGGAGCAGTAGCGAAATTCAATCCAAACATTCCATTTGTAAAGTTTTGCAGCAAAATCACTTCGTTCGTCGGCAGGATAATTTGTAGATTTGAGAATAGCGGATTGTAATTGTATATAATTCCGTGTTCACCGAGATACGAGCCAATCGAAGTTGTCGATGTCCCTCCCCCTGGAAGCGGCTGTGTATACTCCTCAATAATTGTGAATTCTCCCCCCATCAGAGCATACCCATTCCAGAATATTCTATCGCCGGCTTCACCATTGCTGATCGTGTAGTCTGTAACTAGATCGAAGGGCCGCTCAACGCCCCGATCGAACCAAAACCAGTCATCTCCCGTCCCGCCATCGAGGACGGCATCGTCGCTTCCTGGCATTAGTATATCTTTACCGTCGCCTCCGAGCAGTGTGTCGATTCCGTTGCCGCCCACAAGAAGATCATTCCCGCCCTCTCCTGTTAGGATGTCAGCATCGCCTCCTCCGCGGAGAATGTCGTTCCCAACACCACCGTAAAGCAGGTCATTTCCGTCCCCCCCATCGAGAGTATCGTCGCCATCACCGCCGCTCAATTCGTCGTTATCGGCGCCCCCATAGAGAAAATCAGCACCGCCGCCGCCCCAGATGATGTCATCTCCATCATCGCCATACAATGTATCGGAATACTGTGGCCCAGAAGAATCTGATTGTCCCAATTCGGTGCCAAGAATTCTGTCGTTTCCATCTCCACCATGAATAATGTCGTTACCATCCCCGCCATAAATCAAGTCATCATTACCGTCTCCGTTGATTGTATCGTTCCCGCTGCCGCCATAAAGGTAATCGTTTCCGTCTCCTCCATGTATCGTATCATCGCCCGTCAATCCAAATATCAAATCTTTAACATATGTGGCGTGCCCTCTTCGGTCGAAAATATTAGTAATAGTCGTTACAGACGCAATTGTTCCGTCTCCGACAATTGCGTTATCTATCAGATTTCCTTCAGAATAGCTAAATCCTTCACTAAAAGAAGTATATCGCGTATCGGTATTATACATTGCCCCCAGATAAGAGGCTTGCCTCAAATTAGGTAAGTTTAGATACGTTGCGGTCGCGCTCTGAAAGCGCGTAGCATCGCCTCGTAAATCTGCTGCGGCGCTCACTTCGGCATCCGACATGGGGACATCGCGGCCGGCGGCGCTGTGAGGGTCGGGAGCTTCCGTGGAAAAATGAAGCAGCTCGTGTGCGAGCGTGAGCCTGGGATCCTGTTGAACCCAAACACCTGTTTCCGAGATGAATTTCAGCTTATTAATGGCAGTAAAATTAATCCCAATATAGTATTGAGGGGGAGAGCCTGCGACCTTGGACGCATAGCCGGCCTCGTTATCGTTCGTCTGGTAAATTTGCAACGATTTTGTACTTGCCGCAGTATCAAGCATCGCCGCAGCGGCCGGCGAAGAATTGTAAATCTCAGATAGGTAATTTCGTATGGTAGTTTCCTGTTGTGAGGAGAACGCAACGCCAGACGCCGAGGGCAATCCTTGGCCAGGTATAAACGACACCTTGTCTATGAACGTTTGGAATGACATAAGATATCTCCTATGTTGGTGGCTACCTGTAAATATGTCGCGAAATAGTTCGAAAATAGTGTTCTAGCGAACCGTCGCGATATTTAGCAAGATTTTCCCGTGACTATTTGTCAGTTTTCCGGCGACAAAACCCACTTCGCCGATTTCGGGAAGCGGCGCGCACATTGTCCGGAAAATAATTGATTCGATACGATCGATCAGTATTTGGCCCTTGACAGCGCGCATTATCCGAAAATTGACTTGCGCAAAATCTCTGTCAGGAAGTCCGCTATCAAGAGAAATCAGATCATCGATTCTGTCGACAACAACTTCGAGCACAACATCGAAATTATCGAGTTGCGGTTCTATCTTAACAATAAACGGGCTATGAGGCGCTGGCACTTGACACGCAAGTGCCTTGCCAAAGCAAACCGAGCTCAAAACCGCGAAAAGCGATGCCCTACAAATTTTGACAACGTATGAATTGAGCATATCAGCCTCATTGCTGTCCAATAATTCGGCTTTATGCCGCAAAGAGGAAGCCACCAACTTGGAAACAGCCCATTGTGTTGTCGTGTGCTCAGGCTCCTGGTTATGCCCTTGGGCGACTGAACAGCGCGGTCCGGTATTTTGACATCTCGCTCTCTCTTGGGATGCTGGCGGATGGGCGTTTCATAGGCGTTTCCTCTCCCCTCCGATGTTTGGTTCCGTGCGCTTGTTCGAAGGTGGCACTACCGCCTTATGGTTGCAACAGCTATTTCAGCGATTCTCGGTACAGCGTTCTCAACGTAGCCGCTTGGCAGCAGACTGCCGTTGATATGTCTAAAATTTGAAGGCTTGAATTAGTATGCCCAGATAAAACGCCATATTTTGTTGATATTTTGGGAATCGAGCGAATCTACGGTCCTGTGTGCCCGTTGGCCGGTCTGGTACTGTGGGTTGTATGCCCTCGGCACGCCGGCGTTCCGAAAGCTATTCTCCCGCTTTGACCAAACCGCCCCGGCGGGGTTGCATGCGTCCTTGGGGATGCTCCACCTCGACGTGATCGAAGCGAGCGCCTCAGCAGCTGCCGACCTTGCAGCGAAGCACACGTCGCTCGCTGGAAGGGAGCGCTTCCGGACCTTGCCTCTAGCTGACGTCTGGAGCGTCCGCTTACCGGCATTCCAGTTCGCGCGGTGGTGGCGAGAGCCACACAGACCATGCGCGCACTGTCGGGAACCGTGCTCAGGCGCATACGCAGGCTCCTTTAAGCAGCGCCGAAGTCATGCCCATCGCAGAGTTACGGCAGAGTTACGGTGACAGTGGAGTTACGGTGACAGTGCACTTATTTGACGCCGCCGACGCTCTTGGCCAGACTGCGCCGATGGCTCGTATCGCTCGTGTTGTCGTCCCTGGACTTCCGCATCATGTCACTCAGCGCGGCAATGGTCGCGCCCAGGTGTTTTTCGGCGACGGCGATTATGAGCTTTACCGGAACTTGCTCGTCCAGCACTGCCGTGCCGCCGATGTCGCCGTCTGGGGCTGGTGTCTGATGCCTAACCACGTTCATCTTATCCTGACGCCAGCCGATGCAGACGGCCTGCGCCGAGCACTGTCAAAGGTGCATCGCATCTATGCCGGGGTGATCCATGCGCGACAGAAGAAGACCGGGCATTTCTGGCAGGGGCGATTTGGCGCTGTGGCGATGGACGAGCACCATTTGCTGTCGGCGGTGCGCTATGTCGGTCTTAACCCGGTGCGCGCCGGGCTGGTTGCGCACGCGCAAGACTGGCGCTGGTCCAGCGCACGGGCGCATCTGACCAGCGAACCGGACGGGGTGACCGATCTTACGCCAATCCGCGACAGGCTGCCATCGCAGGAAGGCTTGTTCGATTTGGCTGATGAGGACGGGGCAGCGTTTGAACGACTGCGCAGGGCTGAAAGCATCGGACGGCCCATCGGCAGCGAGGCGTTTCTGGAGCACATAGCGACGTCGACCGGAAGGGACCTTAAAGCTGCGAAAAGAGGGCCGAAAAGCAAAGCCGAATAAAGTGCACTGTCACCGTAATGGATCGGTCTGGAAATAGATCGTCTCGGCGGAGCCGGTTGTCCCGTCAGCACGGGTGAAGGAGCCCGCGAAACCGCGGTCGTGGCCGGCGTTCGTGCCCTGGACATCGGTCCGCGTCAGCGAAATCGAGGTGATACCCGCCTCGGCGAGGGTCTGCAGCTCGCCAGCATCGGTGATACCGTCACTGTCGAGGTCGCGCCAGATCTTGAGGTCTGCAAAGATCGCGTCCTTCGCGTCGATGACGCCGTCGCGATAGGTGTCATAGGTCTCCAGCACCTCGTAACCGTCGCGGCTCGGCGTGCCGAAGAGTTCTGCGCCGTTGTCGATCGTGCCGTTGTTGTTGAGGTCGAGAGCGAGCATTCCGTCGTTCGGGCTGACCCAGCCGGTTAGCTCCGCAAAGCCATCGTTGTCGTAGTCGAAATGAATTAATGGGATAGAATTATTGGCATTATCTATCGAAATAAGTGAAATACCATCCCCATCTAGATCGAAAACAAGTGGATCAATTACTCTTTTAAGCGATGATTCTAGGTATTTATATAAATCGAATACAGGACCCGAACCCTTATCAAAATCCCATATTATTCCAGCGAGCGAAAAAGCCAATCCAGCCGCACCGAATCCTGTCGGAATAAGTAAAGCAGCTATATAAACCTGGAAGAATAATTTAAATGCCGCGTTAGAAAATTCTGTGGAATCCGTCCCCTTGCTAATATAAATATTGTATAGACCAACCAAGCTAGTCGCAAAATCTTCCGTCAGCGCAACTCTAGAGATCTGCCCCAGTGCCGCCTGGACAGTAGAGGTTGTTAGTTGAGTAGAACCTAGAAGATTCATTAACGTCGAAACACTAGAAACACCGACGTTCATAGCGCTAGCAATCGCGTTCAATGCAGACGATAAATTTTCTGGCGAAGAATTTCTTATATTCTCAGCGGTTTCGCCAATCGTATTATAGAGAGCTACAATATCTAACGGAACGCTCATTTTTTTCTCCACTCGACAGAAAATACGCGCATAGCATAAAAATGAATGATAACCCCAAGTAAAAATACTATAATATATGAGATAATCATATTAAAATCTGGATTAAATCGAGTTAAAATTACCGCAGCACCAACAAAATACAAAATATCCACTATAGTTACAAGAATTTGTCTCATCGTCTCCATTTCCCGAAATTTCACGAAACAGACTCAAGAACAGCCCCTACAATATCTTACTTTTCGATCGAGGCTGACGCCAAACACAGAATCGGCAATTACGGCATTTCATCGACATCCGCAGCCGCTGTGAATGTGCTGTCAGCACGCGTGCCCTGCCGGACCATGCCTGAACTGTCACACCGGTTGGGCAATAGTGATTTTGCCGTTTCTCCTTCATTTTCTGCCCAGGAGCTTAGTGAGCGGGATTCGCCCATGGAAATCGATTGGCGAACTAGCAAGCCCAGCTTCGCACCACACGACCAAAGGTTGCAAGCGAGCGGCATCAGGCCGCTCAGCAAACTTCAGACACGTTGCCAAGCAGCAACAGATACCCGAGAGAATTCGATTAAATCGAGCATTAATGGCCTATCTCTGGAATCAGGCGCCAGAAATTGCGCAATTATCATATAATTCTGTCGAGTTCGCACGCTCGGAGACATAATCGGGTTCAGGTGCCATTTGCGACCATTAGCTGCATCCCGCTAACCAGAGAGGCTTGAGATTTTCCTTCGGAATGCCCTCGACTTAAACTCGATCCAGCCCCTAACCGAAGACCCAGGACATACCTTGGCTCCGCCGCGCCGCGAGCACGCCTGCAGCAGCCCGCCCGACAGCTCCTCCGTGGCGCCATGCCGGCAAGCCTCTTCGTCGGAAATCACTGCCCTTCGCTGCAATCGCAAGTCCCCGTTACAGCAAGCATTGCAGTACTGAGCAGGTCGCCTCTGGGCGCCGCTGCGCCCAGCCCCATCCGCCAGTGGCGGGCTCGGGGCTCCGCTCAGTGACGGGGGAAGTGCTCCGTTTCCATTGAACGGGGCCAACCATCCCCAGACCTCACCCAGCGATACCCAACTGGCGGTCCTCTCAGCCCTCATCCTGAAATTACGGCGACAGTTTACTTAATTTTGGCTTGGGCCCGCGCTTTTGCGGCGCAAGCGCGCGGCCGGCTGCCGTTTCAAGCGTAGCGATCCACGACGGCGCGCCCAGTGGACGGCCGGTCGTCTCCGCCAGGCGAAGGGCATTGGCCGCAGCCGCGTCCTCTTCTGTCTCCAGCAGGCTGGCGAAATCGGGAAAGCGCTCCAGCACCGGCCCGAGATCGGTCAGGCCATCGGCATGCCCGCTCAGATGGGCGCGGACGCTCGACCACGGCCATTCTTCAGCCCGGGCGACGAGGCGGGCCCGCACCGGATTGAGGCTGACATAGCGCACAGCATGGGCAAGGTGGCCCTCGTCCATGACGACCGAACCGAAGCGCCCCTGCCAGAGGTGCCCGGTCCAGCGGTTGCGGGCATTGATCCGCGCCGTGTAGCGGCGATGCGTCTCGCCGAGCAGAGCGCGCAGGCCATCGGGCGTCTCGGGAACAGCCAGGAGATGGACGTGGTTCGGCATCAGGCACCAGGCGATCAGCCGCGTACCGGATTTGGGCGCATAGGCCTTCAGGAGCCCGACATAGGCTTCGTAGTCGTCGTCCCCGAAGAACACGCGCTCGCGCCGGTTCCCGCGCTGCGTGACATGATGGGCAAGGCTGGGAACCACGAGGCGGGCGAGACGGGTCATGCGCGCACGGTAGCAGTGCGGGGCAATTAGTAAACTGTCACCGTAATGCGGAACGCGGTCGCCGCGAAGCGGCGTCTCGAAGGATGAGGGATCAGGGGGGCTAGACAATCTCCTGGCACATGCTGTTCGTCCTCGGAAACGCGCCGTCATACTAGGCAAGCGGCCCTCGGGTCCGGGATGACGCCGATCGGAAACTGCGCTCGCTGCGGGCAACTCAGTCAGTGCGAACGTAAAGGGCTACGGCCCGCTCCGCTATCTCGCGGTTGCGGGCGAGATTACCGGTTAGATCCATTTGGGCCGTCACCACCCAATTCAGATATTCGGCGACTGCCTGGGAGGTCGTGCCAGCAGTCAGCATGCTGTGAAGGTGGCAGGCGTATGAATCATACTCATCTGCAGCCTCGGCAACATCCACCACGCCAATCGGGTCCCAGTCATTCAGGAGCAAGCTCTTAAGCTCTTCGAGTTCGGCTATCATTTGGAGATGACATACCTCTGCCTAACCAAGGACCACGCCCGTCAGGCCACGCTTACGGTTCAATCCTCGTCTTCTCTGGCGCGCCCGGTTTCGACCAGGATTTCGCGCTTGCCGGCATGGTTGGCGGGGCCGACGATGCCTTCGTTCTCCATCCGCTCCATGATCGAGGCGGCGCGGTTGTAGCCGATCTGGAGACGGCGCTGGATATAGGAGGTCGAGGCCTTCTTGTCGCGCAGCACCACCGCCACCGCCTGGTCGTAAGGGTCGTCACTCTCGGCCTGACCCATCGCGCTCTTGTCGAAGACCGCGCCGTCCTCGCCCTCGCCTGCGCCCTCCTCCTCCTCGGAGGTGACGGCCTCGAGATATTGCGGCCGGCCTTGCGTCTTCAGGTGGGCGACGACCTTCTCGACCTCGGCATCGCTGACGAAGGGGCCGTGGACGCGGGTGATGCGCCCTCCGCCGGCCATGTAGAGCATGTCGCCCTGGCCGAGCAGCTGCTCGGCGCCCTGCTCGCCAAGGATCGTGCGCGAGTCGATCTTGGAGGTGACCTGGAAGGAGATCCGGGTCGGGAAGTTCGCCTTGATCGTGCCGGTGATGACGTCGACCGAAGGACGCTGCGTCGCCAGCACGACATGGATGCCGGCCGCGCGCGCCATCTGGGCCAGCCGCTGGATCGTGCCCTCGATCTCCTTGCCCGCGACCATCATCAGATCGGCCATCTCGTCGACGATGACGACGATATAGGGCAGAGGCTCGAGGTCCATGACCTCCTCCTCATAGATCGCCTCGCCGGAATGCTTGTCGAAGCCGGTCTGCACGGTGCGGGTGATGACCTCGCCGGCCGCCTTCGCCTCGCCGACGCGGGCGTTGAAGCCGTCGATGTTGCGCACCGAGACCTTCGACATCTTCTTGTAGCGCTCCTCCATCTCGCGCACCGCCCATTTCAGCGCCACGACCGCCTTCTTCGGGTCGGTGACGACAGGGGTGAGCAGATGGGGAATGCCGTCATAGACGGAGAGTTCGAGCATTTTTGGATCGACCATGATCAGGCGGCACTCCTCCGGCTTCAGCCGGTAGAGCAGCGACAGGATCATGGTGTTGATCGCCACCGACTTGCCCGAGCCGGTGGTGCCGGCGACGAGCAGATGCGGCATGCGGGCGAGATCGACGATCACCGGCTCGCCGCCGATGGTTTTCCCTAAGCCCAGCGCGAGCTTGTGCTTGGAGCTCTCGAAATCCTGGCTCGCCAAAAGTTCGCGCAGGAAGACGGTCTCGCGCTTGGCGTTGGGCAGCTCGATGCCGATGGCGTTCTTGCCCTGGACCACGGCGACGCGGGCCGCGATCGCGCTCATCGAGCGGGCGATGTCGTCGGCCAGCGCAATCACCCGCGACGACTTCGTGCCAGGCGCAGGTTCAAGCTCGTAAAGCGTCACCACCGGGCCGGGACAGGCCTGGACGATTTCGCCACGGACGTTGAAATCCTCGAGCACGCCCTCGAGAAAGCCAGCGTTCTGCTGCAGGATTTCGGTGGGAACGGTGGCCTCGAAGGTCCGCGGCGGCTCGGCGAGAATCGTGATCGGCGGCAGCTCGAAGGCGGCCGACTGCACGGCCGGCGAAACCCTCTGCGCAACAAGGCGGGTGGGCACGCTGCGGGTTGGCTCAGCGCGCGAAGGCTCGACGCGAGACGGTTCGACGCGGGAGGGCTTGATGATGGAAGGCTCGATGCGAGAAGGCTTGTTTGCCTGCTCCGCCCCGGTTTCGCGGGTCTTGCGTGTGACGACTATCCCGCGGCTCGCCGCGGGGACGGCGGCGGCGGGTGAGACGTCCACGGCAGGCGGGACGGCAAGTGGGACGACAAGTGACGTGACAGGTGAAGGGGTCGCAGGCGCCCTACCCTGACCGGCATCGGACCATGACCGCGGCGACAGCTTGAGGCTGACAGTGTAGCTCTGGCTCGCGCTCGTCCAGCGCTCGCCAGGATCGGTTGCCGGCAGGCTTACGCGAACAGCCACGCCCTTGCGGGGCGCGATAGGGTCCGCCTCGGCGAGCCCGAAGGGCGCCATGCCTGCAATAGCGGGCTCGGTCTTGTCGGCAAGCCGCTCGGCCTCGACGTCCTGCGGACGGCTTTCCGGCAAAAGCTCCCAGAAGGCGTGGTCGGAGATCAAGGCGAAGGGCGTCGAGGCCGCGACATTATCGGCAGGGGCTGCATCATCCTGCACTGGAGCGGCATCATCCCGCACTGGGGCCGCAGCCGCTTCGGCCTCGCCATCATGGAGCGCGTAATCGGTGCCCGGCACCGCTGAGGGCAGCATCTCCGGCTCGGCCGGTTGCTTCAGCAGGCGGTCCGGCGTGCGCCAATAGCGCACTTCGCTGCGCTTCGACTGGCTCGGCTGCGATCGCGAAATCCCGGCCGGATTGTCGCCGCCGACGGATGCCGCGATCGCCGCAGGGCCGGGCAAGGCCCTGTTCGCTTGGGCCCCTTGCGCTTGGGCCCCGTGCAGTTGCCCCCCTGCGCTGGCGCCGGATTCAGGACCGGGTTTGCGCGCCTGAGCCTGTTGGGCACCGGAACAGCCGGCAAGGTCTTGATCCCGGTCTTGTCGCGCGCCTCGGAACCGAGGGGCCGATCGCTGCGGGGCGCCGGAAATCGGTCGGAAACGGCATCCTGCGCCAGGCTGTCAACGTCGAATTCAGGCATCGGATACCGCAGGTTTTGGAGATTTACTGACCGCCCACAGGCCTAGTCCGGCAGGGTTAAGAGGCTATAAATGTCTCCCGTTCCGAGAGCATTTTTGCGCGGGATAGAGACCGGTTCGCGTCATGAAATCGCGTAAAAACAAGGAGTTGGAGCATGCTGCCTTGGCAGAGAAACACGCCGACCGCCGAGCGGATGACGCACGGCGCGCGAGATGAAGCGAAGTACCGAATGAAGGGCGCGGGGAACCCCTCTCCCGCATCGAAGTCGGGTCTACCCGACTTCGACACTCCAAGTGCTGAACCCGGGTATACCCGGGTTCAGTGAGAGGGGCAGGGGTGAGGGTGTGCCCTTTTCAGTAGAAGGCGCTGCGGCTCCGTTGCGCCTCAATAATCAGCGGCGGGCCCTCATCCCTGCCCTTCTCCCACACGGGAGAAGGGTTCCCCGCGCCTGTCTCATTCGCCCCCGCCTGCTAAAAAGCCTGCGATGGACGGAGCTTTTCGATCCGGCGCTCGCGGCGAACTGGACAGTCGTGGGCTTGACCTGACCATCTCTGATTTCAGCTAGCTGGTCATGAGATTCTCGGGGCGCAAGCCCGAGAATGACGCTCTACGATTGATCCCGGATCGGCGCCGCTACGCTGCTTGTCCGGGATGACGGCGTGGTTCCGAGGATGAACCGCATGCCCCAGGAGAATGTCTGGAAACCTCCGAGCCCTCATCCTTCGCGACGCTGCTTCGCAGCTCCTCAGGGCGGGGGCTGAGCGAGTTCTCAAACGGTCTCTGAGATCCGGCGCCGCGACCTGCAATGATGCCGCGCCGGCGAGACCGGCCGGGCCGGGGCACGCCAACGCCGCCTGCACATGTCGGCACTGCATGCTGTCGGGGTTGAAACCAAGCCCCTCAGCGCCGCTATAAAGGCGCCGACACGCAATCAAGAAGGGCAGGCCCGCATGACCAAGGAATTCACCGGTAAGGAATTCACGGGCAAGCGCGTGATCGTGATGGGCGGCAGCCGTGGCATCGGACGCTCCATTGCGCTTGGGTTCGCGGCATCAGGCGCAGCCGTTTCGATCTGCGCGCGGGGCGCAGGACCGCTCGAAGCGACGCGCCGGGAGCTTGAGGCGCTCGGTGTCACCGCACATGCGGCGAGCGTCGACCTCGCCGATGCGAATGCGATCGAGGCCTATCTGCCTGAGGCGGTGCAGGCGCTGGGCGGGCTCGACGTCCTCGTCAACAACGCCTCGGGCTTTGGCCATTCCGATGACGAGGCGGGCTGGGCCGCCTCGCTCAATGTCGACATGATGGCGGTGGTCCGCGGCAGCCATGCGGCGATCCCCCATATGAAGCCGGGCTCGTCGATCGTGAACGTCTCGTCGATCTCGGCGCTGCGGGCCTCGTCGCGCTCGGCGCCTTACGGCGCCGTCAAGGCGGCCGTGATGCACTACACGGCGAGCCAGGCGAAGATGCTGTCGCGGCAGGGCATCCGGGTGAACTGCGTCGCGCCCGGTTCGATCGAATTTCCAGGCGGCACCTGGGAAGACCGCAAGACCTCCAACCCCGACCTTTACCAATCGACCCTGGCCAACATCCCCTTCGGCCGGATGGGCAAGCCCGAGGAGGTCGCCGAGGTCGTGCTCTTCCTCGCTTCCGCGAGAGCCAGCTGGGTCACCGCCCAGACCATCGTGGTCGATGGCGGGCAACTCGTCGGGCCCTGATCGCGGTTCATCGAGGATTAACTTCGGAGCGGTTCACTAGGCTTGCCAGCCGCGCGCCGTGACGGCAATCTCCGCCCGGCAAGACACTCTCCGCTCGGCAAGACGCTTAGTGGGCTATGCGCGACGATGCTCTCGTCGGGCAACAGGATATGGGACGACCAAGATCATGATCATGAATGGTGGGAATGCCGCCGCCGGCGAGGATGCCGGCAAGCTGGACGCGAGCGCTCGGCTTAAGCCTCAGGCGGGGCTTCTCGATCGCCGCGCCTTTCTGGCGGGCTCCGCTGCCGGTCTCAGCGCGCTCGGCCTCGCCGGCTGCGCCACGACCGACGGCATGAGCCTCGCCGAGGCGCAGAAGGTCTACGGGCCGGTGCCGGAGGAGAAATTCCCGATTCCGGCGGTCGATGTCAGCAAGGTCGATCCGAAATATTTCCGCCGCACCGTGCGCTACGAGACCAAGGAAGCGCCCGGCACGATCATCGTCGATCCCGGCAATTACTATGTCTACCGCATCGAGGAGGACGGCGCGGCCACCCGCTACGGCGCCAATGTCGGCCGCGACGGCTTCCGCTGGAACGGTGCGGCTTATGTCGGGCGCAAGTCCGAATGGGCGACCTGGACCCCGCCCAAGGAGATGATCAAGCGCCAGCCCGAGGCCGCGCAATATGCCCGCGGCATGCCCGGCGGGCTCGACAACCCGCTCGGCGCCCGCACGCTCCATCTCTACCAGAACGGCGCCTACACGCTCTACACGATCTATGCCTCGAGCGACCCGGAAACGATCGGCTCGGGCATCACCAGCGGCTGTGTCGGCCTGCTCAGCCAGGACATGATCCATCTCTATGACCGCACGCCGGTGAAGACGAAGGTCGTCGTCCTGCCGGCGTAAGGCAACTGGTCGGGCCGCATACCGGAGCAGGACGTCCCGGCCGAGACGATCCGCAGCGATCGAAAACCGGCATAGCTGGTCTCACCAGCTTGTCGTTGTCACAGGGCGTGTCAGGACAAGCCGCGCCAGCGGCGCCGATCCTGGGCTCCCTTCGCTCGGAGACACGCTAGCGAGCCAGCGGACTATCCCAGACGAGAAACAGCAGCGCCTTGAGCTGGGCGAAACGCTCCGGCCCCAGTTCGGCGCTCCACTCGCGCTCGATGTCGCGCAAGATGTCGACCATCTTGGCGAACACGGCGTGCCCGCGTTCGGTAAAATAGACCAGACGCGCGCCGCCCTCTCCTTGAACGTCGGACCGGGTGATATAGCCGAACCCCTCGAGGCTCCCCAGCAGCTGGTTGATGGCCTGCTTGCTCATGCCGGCGCGCTCGGCGAGCGTAACCGGGCGAACCTTGTCCGGCCCGGGAAACTGCAGGACCGCCATATGCGGCAGGCGCAGCTCGTCGAAACCGGCAGCGTTGAGCTCCTTGATGAGCCGGCGCTGGATCGCCTGCGCCGGAACGCGCAGCAGCGCGCCGATCAGCATGTCCTCGGTCTTCATCGGCACACTTTCGGAATAAGGCATTGACTTCTGGTAAACGGAGTTTACCGTTGTCTGGTAAATGTAATTTACCTGGAGAGGTCGGACAATGCCTCAGTCAGTCATAGACCCTCACGTCAATCCTGCCGACGAGACCATCACCAGCACGGGGCTCGCGGTTCGCTTCCTGTTGGCCGGAGATCACTCGAACGGCAGCATTGCGGCCTTTGAGCTGATGGTCCCGGCCGCGCAGCGCCTGCCCGCTCCCGCGCACAGCCATGACCATTACGAAGAGACGATCTACGGCCTGGACGGCGTGGTGACCTGGACCGTCGACGGCAAACAGATCGATGTCGGGCCGGGACAAGCCTTGTGCATTCCGCGCGGCGCCGTTCATCGCTTCGACAACAACGGCAGCCAGGACGCGAAGATGCTCTGCGTGATCACGCCGGCCGCGATCGGTCCAGAGTATTTTCGCGAGGTGTTTGCGGCCGTCGACGCCGCAGCCGGTGGCCCGCCGGACCGGGCCAGGATGGCGGAGATCATGCGCCGTCACGGTCTGACGCCGGCAGCGCCCCCAACATAGAGGCCGGTGAGCCGCCCTGCCCTTTCAGTCGACCTGCCGCTTCAGTCGACTTGCCCCGTCAATCGACTTGCCGGCGCGGGTTGAGCACGTCGCGCAGATGGTCGCCGATCAGGTTGATCGCGACCACGGTCGCGAGCAAGGCGAGGCCGGGATAGAAGCTGATCCAGAACTTGCCCGACAGCATGTACTGGTAGCCATTGGCGATCAGCATGCCCAGGCTCGGCTCGGTCACGGGCACGCCGAGGCCGAGGAAGGAGAGCGTCGCCTCCAGCGCGATGGCGCGCGCGATCTGCACGGTGGCGATCACCATCAGCGGCGGCAGGCAGTTCGGCAGCAGGTGGCGCCACAGGATGCGCATCGGCCGCGCGCCCATGGCGCGAGCCGCCTCGATATACTCCTTGCGGCTTTCGATCAGCGCGCTGGCGCGGGCGGTGCGGGCATAGACCGCCCATTCCACGATGACGAGCGCGAGCACGACATTGGCGATGCCCTTACCGAGGAAGGCGAGGATCATCAGCGCGATCAGGATCGTCGGAAAGGAGAGCTGCAGATCGACGAGCCGCATCAGCGCGGTCTCGATGCGACCGCCGGCATAGGCGGCAAACAGGCCAAGCGTCGTGCCGACCGCCGCCGCCAGCAGGGCCGATGCGATGCCGACGAAGAGCGAGATCCGCAGGCCGTAGAGAATGGCCGAGAGCATGTCGCGGCCCTGGTCGTCGCTGCCCAGCCAAAAGGTCATGCCGGTGCCCGAGATCGCGCCCGGCGGCAGGCGCCCGTCCAGGATGTCGAGCTGCATCAGGTCGTAAGGGTTCTGCGGCGAGATCCAGGGCGCCAGAAGTGCGGCGAGCACGATCGCCGCGAAGGCGACGAGGCCGGCCATGGCGAGACGCGACGAAGCGAAGGCGCGCAGGAAGCGGCGCAGCGGCGTCGCGCGCGGCGGGCTCGCAATCTCTGCGCTTGAGGCCGGCGCGGTCATCGGCCGATCCTCACGCGCGGATCGAGCGCTGTGTAGAGGCAGTCGACGAGGAGGTTGATGATCACGAACATCAACACGATGATCATGAGATAGGCGACGATCATCGGCCGATCCAACACATGGATGCTGTCGATGATCAGCTTGCCCATGCCGGGCCAGGCGAAGATCGTCTCCGTGACCACGGAAAAGGCGATCACCGAACCGAATTCGAGCCCAATGATCGTGACGACCGGGATCATGATGTTCTTCAGCAGGTGCCGGAAGATGACCCGGCCCTCGGGCAGGCCCTTGGCGCGGGCCGTGCGGATGAAGTCCTGGGGCACGACCTCGCGGGTCTCGGCCCGCACCAGCCGCATCACCAGCGAGATCTTGAACAGCGCCAAGTTGAGCGCCGGCAGCACGAGATGCTGCAGACCGTCGAGCGTCAGGAAGGACCAGCCGATGCCGAGGAACACCCGGGTCTCGCCGCGCCCGCCCGAGGGCAGCCAGCCGAGCTGCACCGCAAAGACCATGATCAGCAGCAGGCCGACCCAGAAGCCCGGCAGGGAAAAGCCGAGGATCGAGCCGGTCATGATCACCCGCGCCAGCGGCGCATTCGGCTTGAGCCCGGCATAGAGACCCAGCGGAATACCGATGAAGGTCGCCAGCAGCATGGCGCAGACGGCGAGTTCAAGCGTCGCCGGCATACGCTGCAGGATGATCTTCAGGGCGGGCTCGTTATAGACGAAGCTGCGGCCGAGATCGCCATGCAGCGCCCCGTTCAGGAAGGACAGATACTGCGCCCAGAGCGGGCGATCGAGCCCGAAGGCGGTGATCGCGCGCAGCCGCTCGGCCTGATCGGCATCGGGCGAGATCAGCACCGCGACGGGGTCGCCGATGACGCTGATGCCGATGAAGACGATCACCGTCATCGCCAGCATGACGAACCCGGCCTGGAGCAGGCGCTGAAGGAACCATCCGGCCATCGTTCCCCCGCTACCTGCCGAGCTTCGAGCCGGCGCCTTCGCGGTCGAAGCACGCGGCGACGCTGCGGCTCAGCTCGCTTTTCCGGATGCGCTGCGTCGGCGTCTTCGGGAATTCGTCGATGCCTTCGATATAGCGCGGAATCTGGAAATAGGGCAGCCGCTGCTCGCACCAGGCGACGAGGCCGGCCGGATCGAGCGCGCGACCGGGCGCGGGCCGGATGAAGAGCTTGAGGTCGTCGTCGCCCATCTCGCTGGGCACGCCGATCAGCGCGCATTCCTCGATCTCGTCATGGGTCAGGACGACGCGTTCGACCTCCCAGGCCGAGATGTTGACGCCGCGCCGCCTGACGCTGTCCTTCTTGCGCCCGCAATAATACAGGAAGCCGTCCTCGTCGCGGCGAGCAAGGTCGCCGGTCGAGAACCAGCCATCCCTGACCAGCGCCTCGCCGGCCTCCTCCATGCGGAAATAGCCCTTGAAGGCGAGGCCGGGCTCGCGCGGCAACACCACGATCTCGCCGGGCTCGCCGACCGCGACCTCGGCGCCCGCCTCGTCGAGCAGGCGCACCTCGTAGAAGGGCAAGGGCCTGCCGCAGGAGCCGAGCCGGCCTTCGGGATTGATCGTGACGAAGGTCGTCATCTCCGAGAGGCCGTAGCCCTCATAGAGCGAGACGCCGAAGCGCTCCTCGAAAGCGCGCCAGACATCGAGCGGGCAGCCGCCGCCCCAGGCCATCCGGACCTTGTGCTCGCGGTCGCGTGGGCTTGCCGGCTGCTTCAGGAGCAGCGGCAGCACGCCGCCGAGATAATGGATATGGGTGACGTCGAAGCGGCGCACCTGCTCCCAGAATTGCGAGGCGCTGAACTTCTCGACCATGGCGAGCGTGATCGGCTGCATCAGCGCCGCGATCAGCACCGCGACGCCGGCGCCGTGATGCAGCGGCTCCCAGAGCAGGAAGACGTCGCCGGCTCCCGCGCCGGTCAAGGCGAGCGTGCCCATCGGCCCGGCGCGCAGGCTGCGGTCGGTCTTGAGCACGCCTTTCGGCTCGCCGGTGGTGCCGGAACTCGGGGTAATCGCGATGATGTCGTCGGCCGCGACCGTCACCGGCGGCGGCAAGGGGCTGCCACGCTCTTGCAGGCTGGCGAGGCTTTGCGCGCCCTCGCCGCCGCGCCAGAACACCGCAAGCTCCGGCAACCGCCCCAGGACCGGCACGAGCGGCTCGGCATAGGCCGCATCGGCGATCAGCGCATGCGGCTCGAAACGGTCGAAGACGAAATCGAGCGCCGCACCCTTGAGATGGGTGTTGACGGGAATGCGCAGCAGCCCGGCCTTGGCCAGCGCGAAGATGACGATGATGTGCTCGGGATGGCTCGGCAGCATCACCGCGACGCGGTCGCCCTGTTTCAGCCCGGTCGCGAGCAGCGCATTGGCGAGGCGGTTGATGGCCGCGTCGAGCCGGCCGATCGTCCAGCTCTCATCCCCGAAGCGGCAATAGACATGGTCCGGGTCGCCGGCGGCGCGCCGGTCCCAGAGCTGGCTGATGGTGATCTCGTCTGTCTGCATGTCGTTGATCTGCATGTCTTGGATCTGCATGAGGCGGCCCGCGCGGTCATTATCGATATACAATAACTGTAATTGAATATTGATATTCACTCGCGCCCCTGTCAAGCGGCCGGCCGTCCCGGCCGCGGTTGACAGGCTGCCGAGCCACTCATAATAATGATTATTATATAGCAATATCTACGGAGCAAGCGCCATGGCCGATATCGAGCGCGAGCGTCGCGGGGGCATTGCCATCGTCACGATCAATCGCCCCGCCAAACGCAACGCCCTGAACGCCGCGGCCTGGCAGGCGCTCGGCGACAGCTTCATTGCGCTGCGGTCGGACCCCGCGATCCGCGCCATTATCCTGACCGGGCGTGGCGGCGCATTCTGCGCCGGCGACGAGATCGGCGCCTTTGCCGCGGTTCGCGATGATCCCCCGGCGCGGCAGGCCTATTGGGATGCGATCATGGCCTGCTATGCCGCCGTCTCCGCCTCATCGGTGCCGGTGATCGCGGCGGTCAGCGGGCCTTGCGTCGGCGGCGGCTGCACGCTGGCGCTGCGGGCCGATTTCCGGCTCGCCGACGCGACCGCCCGCTTCGGCGTGCCGCCGGCCAAGCTCGGGCTGGTCTACCCGGCCGACTCCACCCAGCTTCTCGCCGCCACGGCCGGCGTCGGCATGGCCAGGCGCATGCTCTATACCGGCGAGCTCATCGATGCGCCCGCGGCCCTCGCCTGCGGCCTGGTCTCGGAGGTGGTCGCGGGCGATGTCGTCGAGGCGGCGCTACGCCTGGCCGAACCGATCATCGCCAATGCGCCGATCTCGATCCGGGCCGCCAAGCTCGCCTGCGATGCGATGCTGCAGGGAAGGCTTCCCGAGGTCGCAGCCGAGATCGCGGCGCTGTCCGACCTGGCCGACCGCAGCGCCGACTACCGCGAAGGCTCGCTCGCCTTCGCGCAGAAGCGCAAGCCGGTTTTTACGGGCAGCTGAGGGGGCGCTTGGACATGCCGCGCAGATCTGAAATCCGAGGCGCGTCATGGTCGGGCTTGACCCGACCATCTCGTAAACCAGCGCACTCTGGTCGGAAGATTCTCGGGGCACGAGCCCACGACTGTCCGGTTCGCCGTGAGCACCCGATCGAAAAGTCCTGTTCATTGACGGCTTTCCAGTGGGCAAGGTCGAATGAGACAGGCGCGGGAACCCCTCTCCCGGATGGGAGAGGGGTAGGGGTGAGGGTGTGCCCTTTCAATAGAAGGCGCTGCGGCTCCGTTGCGCCCCAACAATCAGCGGCGGGCCCTCATCCCTGCCCTTCTCCCACACGGGAGAAGGGTTCCCCGCGCCCTTCATCCGGTACTTCGCTTCATCTCGCTCGCGAGAAGCTCTTGATATCGCTCGTTTCATCTCAGGTCAGCTTCACGGGATGCGGGACGGAATTTCTAGACGGGCTCCGAGCCCTGCGGAACAGGAAGACGACGCCATGTCTGCCACCACCATGCCCGCCATCACCGTGCCCGCCATCACCGTGCCCGACGACGCCAATGTGTATTCCGCCCTGGTCGCCCCAGTGCGCGACACCGGGCGCATCTTCATGGAAAACGCCGACGGGCGCGTCATCCGCTTTGGCGAGGTGGCCAGCATCACCGCCCGCTATGCCGGCCTACTGGCGCGCGAGGGGGTGGGCAAGGGTGATTTCGTCGCCGGCATCCTCGAGAAATCGCCCGAGGCGGTGCTGCTCTATCTCGCGGCCTGCCGGCTCGGCGCAGTCTATGTGCCCGTGCATATCGGGCTGACCGATGCCGAGATCAGCCATATCCTCGGCGATGCCAGGCCCAAGCTCGTGGTCTGCGACCCGATGCGGGAGAACGTCGTCCGCGCCGCCGGCTGCAAGGCCCTCACCCTCGACGCCGGCGGGACCGGCACGCTGATTGACCGCAGCGAAACCTTGCCGGCCGAGCACGCGCTCGCGAGCGTCGCGCCCTCCGATCCCAATGCCATGGTCTATACCTCCGGCACGACCGGGCGGCCGAAAGGCGCGCTGCTCTCGGCGGGCTCGGTGATCTGGAATGCGCGTTCGCTCGCCGCCTGCTGGGGCATCACGCAGGCCGACACGCTGCTTCACGCCAATCCGATGGCCTATGGCCTGTTCGGCACGACGACGCCGGCGCTGGCGGGCGGGGCCGCGATGATCCTGCTGCCGAAATTCGAGGCCGAGAGCGTGCTGGCCGCGCTGCCGCGCGCGACGATCTTTGCGGGCGTGCCGACCTATTACGCCAGGCTGATGGCCGATGCGCGCTTCGACCGGGCGCTCTGCGCCGGGATGCGCCTGTTCGTGACCGGCTCGGCGCCGATGCGGCCCGACGCCTTCGCGGCCTTCACCGAGCGCAGCGGCCATCGCCTGCTCGACCGCTACGGCCTAACGGAAGTTCTGATCGCGACCTCGAACCGGCCCGACTCCAGCCGCCGGCCCGACACCTCCGGCCTGCCCCTGCCCGGCTCGGCGATCCGCATCGTCGACGAGCAAAGCGAGCTCGTGCCGGCGGGAAGCGTCGGCATGATCGAACTGCGCCAGCCCTACCCGTTCCTCGGCTATTGGCAGGATCCGGACAAGACGGCGCAGGCTTTCCGCAACGGCTGGTTTCGAACCGGCGATTTCGGCCGGCTCGATGAGCAGGGCTATGTCAGCGTGCTCGGGCGCGGTGCCGATCTGATCATCTCGGGCGGGCTCAATGTCTATCCCCGCGAGGTCGAGGCCGCCGTCAATGCGCTCGACGGCGTCATCGAGAGCGCCGTCATCGGCGTGCCCCATGCCGATTTCGGCGAGGCGGTGCTGGCGGTAGTGCAGCTCGCGAGCGGGACGGAGGGTTTCGATACGAGCGCCGCGATCGTCACGCTCAAGCGCTCGCTGGCCGGATACAAGGTGCCCAAGCGCATCGAGCTGGTTGCCGAGATGCCGCGCAACACGCTCGGGAAGATCCAGAAAAACCTGCTCAAGCAGCGCTTTGGGGGCGCATTCCGGGGCTAAATCGCCGGGTTTTAGCAGGCGCACAAAGATGCTAACCCTGCCCCTCATCGACAGGAAAGCCTGAAGGCGCATGCCGGACGCAACGACGAACCCAAGCACGGCCTTGCCGCGCGGCGATGCCGGCCCGGCCGCAGGCGAGATCGATGAGCGCCTCTTCGTCGCCTCGGTCGGCAAGGCGATGAAGGTGCTGGAGACCTTCGACAAGACCACGGCGACCTTGAGCCTCTCCGACATCGCCATCCGCACCGGGCTTGGCCGCAGTGCCTCGCAGCGCTTCATCTACACGCTCGAACGGCTCGGCTATCTCGACCGGGACGAGCAGACCAAGCGCTATACGCTCGCCAAAAAGGTCTTCCGCTTCGCCCAGAGCGCGGTCTCCTCGAACCTGGCGCTCGACGCCGCCTATCCTGCCATGCGCGAGCTGGCGGAGCGCACGCGCGAGACGATCTCCTGGGTCGAGGTCGACCGCGCCGACATCGTCATCATCGCCACCATCGCCAGCACGCATATCTCCTCGATCAACCTGCCGGTCGGCACCCGCTTCCCGGCGCTGTCCTCCTCCTCGGGCCAGGTGCTGCTTGGGCATTCCGCCCCCGCCCATATCGAGAAGGTCTGGAACGCCTCGCATGACTCGGTGCCGTCGCGCACCCAGGCCAAGACCGCAGCCGAGATGATGCGGCTGCTCGAGGCGGTGAAGGCCGCCGGCTTCGCCGTGACCGAGAAGAACATGGAGCAGGGCTCGATCTCGGTCTCGGCCGCCGTGCATGACCGGGCCGGCCGCGCCGTCGGCGCGATCAATCTCTCGACCCTGACCACGCGCTTCGAGCGCCAGGCGGCCATCGCGCAGCTCGCCCCGCTGGTGGCGGCAGCCGCAGCCCGCGCGACCGAGACGCTGATCTCCTGAGGGCTTTCGGGCGCTTGCCTGCCGTTCAGCCCAGGAACCACCGCATCATCCCTGACACGCGGCCCACGACTGTCCGGTTCGCCGCGAGCGCCGATCGAAAAGCTCCGATTATTGAAGGCTTTCCAGTAGGCGGGAGCGAATGAGACAAGCGCGGGGAACCCCTCTCCCGGATGGGAGAGGGGCAGGGGTGAGGGTGTGCCCTTGCAGTAGAAGGCGCTGCGGCTCCGTTGCGCCTCAATAATCAGCGGCGGGCCCTCATCCCTGCCCTTCTCACTGAACTCGGGCCTGCCCGAGTTCAGCACCCAAAGTATCAAAGTCGGCAACAGCCGACTTTGATGCGGGAGAAGGGTTCCCCGCGCCCTTCATCCGGCACTTCGCTTCATCTCGCCGCGAGGGAGAGCTGGGCATGATCCCCTCAGGGGCCAAAACCCCAACCGGACAGCGGTGGGCTTGCCTCGAGAATCTCATGACCAGAGCGCTCTGGTCAGGAGATTCTCAGGCCACAAGCCCACCGTGGCCCGGTTCGCCGAGAGCGCCCGCTCGAAAAGCTACGTTCATTGAAGGCTTTCCAGTGGGCGGTGACGAATGAGACAGGCGCGGGGAACCCCTCTCCCGGATGGGAGAGGGGCAGGGGTGAGGGTGTGCCGCTGATTGTTGGCGCGCGACTGCACCGCGGCGCCTTTTTGGTTTGGGCGCGGGCCCTCATCGGGGAGGAGAACCCGGTCAGCCCGCAGCCTTACGGATCGCTGCCACGACTGCGTCGCGCTCATCGCGAACCTGCGCATTGCTGAAACGCAGGAGGGTGAACCCGTGGTGCTCAATCTCCTGCGTGCGGGCCACATCGTAGTCGCGTTCCCAATCATGCTGCCGGCCATCGATCTCGACGATCAGCCTGCGCTCCACGCAGAGGAAATCCACGGTGTAGCCGAGCAGCGGCACCTGCCGGCGGAACTTGAGGCCGTCGAGACGTCGGTTGCGCAGCAGGCCCCAGACGATGTCCTCGGGCTCGGTTGCCTGCGCGCGCAGGCGTCTGGCGAAGCGGCGTTGCTCGGTCGTCATGGCTGTGATGATGGACCGGCAAAAAGGTGCGGGGAACCCTGCTCCCGCATCGAAGCCGAGCCCACCCGACTTCGACACTTTGGGTGCTGAACTCCGGCAAGCCCGAGTTCGGTGAGACAGGCGCGGGAACCCCTCTCCCGCATCGAAGTCGGGTCTACCCGACTTCGACACTCCTCTCACTGAACCCGGGTATACCCGGGTTCAGTGAGAGGAGTAGGGGTGAGGGTGTGCCCTTTCAATAGAAGGCGCTGCGGCTCCGCTGCGCCTCAATAGTCAGCGGCGGGCCCTCATCCCTGCCCTTCTCCCACACGGGAGAAGGGTTCCCCGAGCCCTTCATTCGGCACCTCGCTTCATTTCGCCCGCGCGGGAGAGCCCCTCCCCCGCCCCGCCTTGACAGCCCCCAAAAATTGTCTTCAAATATCAGTTATTGACATACAATAATAAAGGGGATGGCCATGGCTTCTTCTCTGACGCGGTGGATGCCGCTGCGGGCCGGCGCTCTGGCCGTTGCGATGGGCGTCGCTTCGCTCGCCGCCGTTCCGGCCCAGGCGGAGAAGCTGACCATCGGGCTTGGCGGCTCCGTCAATTCGCTCGATCCGCATTTCTACTCGACCACCCCCAACAACCTCGTCGCCTTCCACATCTTCGACCGGCTGGTCGACCGCCTGGCCGATGGCAAGCTCGCGCCGGGGCTGGCGACGGCCTGGCGCGCGGTCTCGCCGACGGTCTGGGAGTTCACCCTGCGCGAGGGCGTCACCTGGCATGACGGCAAGCCGTTCACCGCCGACGATGTCGCCTTCACGCTGAAGCGGGCGCTCGACGTGCCCAATAATCTCGGCGGCTTTGCCGGCATCATCCGGCCGATCACCAGTGTCGAGGTGGCGGGCCCGCTGCTGATCCGCCTGACCACGGCGACGCCGATCCCCAATCTGCCGAGCGACCTGACGCGGCTTGCCATCGTCTCGCGCCATGCCGGGCAGGACGCGACCACGGCCGATTACAACAGCGGCAAGGCCGCGATCGGCACCGGCCCGTTCAAGTTCTCGGCCTATCAGCCGGGCGAGCGCATCGAGCTCGTTGCCAATGACGCGTGGTGGGGCAAGAAGCCCGCCTGGACGAGCGTGACGCTGCGGCTGATCCCCAATGTCGCGGTGCGCACCGCGGCGCTTTTGGCGGGCGATATCGACGTCATCGACCAGCCCTCGGCCAGCGACCTGCCGCGCCTGCAATCCTCCGACAAGGTCAAGGTCGCCGAGATCGCCGGCATGCGCGTCAACTATGTCGTGCCTATGATCCAGCCGGCGCCCGACGCGCCCGCGGTGCTGGACAAGAAGGGGGTGAAGATCGAGCCCTCGCCATTGACCAAGCAGAAGGTGCGCGAGGCGCTCTCATTGGCGATCAACCGCGCCGGCATCACCGAGCGCGTGGTGCTGGGCACGGCGACCCCGACCGGCCAGTGGCTGCCCGCCGGCATCCCCGGCTACGACGCCAAGACGCCGGTCCCGGCCTATGACGTGCAGAAGGCCAAGGCGCTCCTCACCGAAGCCGGCTTCCCCGACGGCTTCAGGCTGACGCTCTCGACCGCCAATGACCGCACGCCCTACAGCGTCGAGGTCGCCCAGGCGCTGGCGCAGATGTGGAGCCGCATCGGCGTCGAGGTCGCGATCGACGCGATGCCCTTCAGCGTCTACTCCACGCGCGGCGCCAAGAGCCAGTTCTCCGCCTATCTCGGCAGCTGGAGCAATAACTCGATGGAGGGCACCGGCCTGCTGCGCGACCTGCTCGCGACCCGCAGCCAGCAGACCGGCTGGGGCCTCTATAACTGGGCGCAGTATTCAAACCCCGCGCTCGACGCGCTCACCACCGCGGCGATCAGCGAAGTCGACGAGGCCAAGCGCGACAAGCTGGTGCTGGACGCGGTCAAGCTCGTCTCCAGCGACGTCGCGATCATCCCGCTCTATCATTTCAAGAACATCTGGGCGACGCGCGCCACGCTGCGCTACGACCCCAGGATCGACGAGCTGACGCTGGCGACGGATGTGCACAAGGCGGGGAAGTGAGTGGGGGCGGACGCGCTCTGCGACGGCGCCTAGGTCCTTGTTTTGACGCGTTTTCTCCGCGCAAACGCTTCGCGTTTGTCGCGGGAGAACCGGTGTCCACTTCGCTCGAAAACGCTCTAATCCCGATCCGGGGCGCCGAGCGGGAAGTAGTGGCGGAAGCGCCGCGCCTCCTCGACCGCGCGGGCGAAGGACGGCCGTTGCAGCAGGCGCGCGCGATAGGCCAGGAGATGGCCGTAATGCGCAGGGATCCGATAGGTCCAGTCGGCATAGAACAGCGAAGGCGCGGCGGCGCAGTCGGCTAGGGTGAAGCTCTCGCCCACCGCCCAGCTGCGCCCCTGCATGCGCTGGTCGAGCCAAGCATAGCTGGTGTCCAGCATCTTGCGCGCCTCCTCGACACCGTAGGGATCGCGGCTTTCGGGCGGGCGTAGCGCGTCATGGACGAACTTGCCCTGGGGCGTCATGACGTAATTGTCGAAGAAGCGGTCGAGCATGCGCGCCTCGAGGGCGAGGTCGGGATCCTCGGGGATCAGCTTCACCGGCCCTGGATAATGCAGCTCAAGGTATTCTATGACGATGGAGGCCTCCAGCACGACGCGGCCGTCGTCGCGCAGGATCGGGAAGCGCTTCATCGGCCACAGCGATGCGAGCTCCTCGCCCACGCCAGCGTCCTCCAGCATCCGGTAGGTGAACGGGATCTCGTTTTCGTAGAAGGCGATGAGCGCCTTCTGGCAATAGGACGAGAACGGATGGGCGAAGAGTTCGATGGTCATGAGAAGGCCCTCGGTTCGCGCCCCTCGATGACCGCGACCAGATTGTCGATATGCCAGGTCGTGCCGTGCTCGCGCCCCTGCACCGCCTCGACGCCGCCGGTCAGATAGGAGCCCTGTTCGGTGTGGATCAGCCGGGTCCTACCACCCTCGCCCCTGAGTTCGAGCGTCAGCAGCGACACCGACAGCTTATCGCCGTTGTGGAACATGTCGTAGACGAGGATGATCCGCTCATTCTCGACGATGTCGTGATAGGTCGCCTGGAAATCGGTGGTCATGCCGCTGGGCCAACGGGCGTGAAAGCGTTCCTTGCCGCCGACGCGGAAGTCGAAGTCGCGATTCAGGGTTTCGATGTCCGAGGGCGCCTTGAACCAGGCGCTCTTGGCCTCGAGGCTGCCATAGGCCGCAAAGACCCGTGCGGGCGAGGCATTCAGGACGCGCTCGATGGTAAATGTGGCGTTGGTGACGGTCATTTGTCCTCCTCTGGAGCGGTTTGGGCCAGATAGGCCTCCAGTTGATCGTATTGCTGTTCCCAGAAGCGCTTGCGCTCGGCGATCCAGCCTTCGACCTGGGTCATGGCCCTGAGCTCCAGGCTGCAGGTGCGGACGCGGCCGATCTTCTCGCTCTTCACCAGCCCCGCTTCCTCCAGAACCTTCAGGTGCTGGACCACGGCCGACAGGGTCATCGGCAGGGGCCTGGCGAGCTCGCTGACGGAGGCCGGACCAAGACACAGCCGCTCGACCATGGCGCGGCGTCCGGGATCGGACAGGGCCTGGAAGGCGAGGTCGAGCGGCTTGGTTTGATACTGTAGCATTTGCTTAAGTGTTGACCTGAAAGACATCGGAGTCAACCGGCTTCCTCGTTTAGCCTTTCGCACGACTTGGCATGGTAGCCGCGCTGGAACTCTTACGCGCGACGCGCTATATGACCATCTAGATAGTCATGAACGCGTGAGATGCAGGAGCCTGACATGAACGCGGTCAATCTGGCCGATGCCAAGGCCCATCTGAGCGAGCTGGTCGACCGCGTCGAGGCGGGCGCTTCGATCGAGATCACCCGGCGCGGCAAGCCGGTTGCCCGGCTCACCGCCGTGGCCAGGCCGCGCAAGCCGATCGATGCCGCCCTGCTCGCGGCGCTCACAGTGACCATGCCGGCGCAGTCCGAGAGCGCCGCCGATCTGGTGCGGTCGATGCGGGATGGCGACCGCTACTGATGCTTTACCTGGACACATCGCTGATCGTGGCGGCGCTCTCCAACGAAGCGATGACGCCGCGGGTACAAACCTGGCTGGCGGAGCAGGATCCAGCCCAGCTTCTGGTCAGCGACTGGACCATCACCGAGATGTCCTCGGCCATGGCGATCAAATTGCGGACGCGACAGATCAGCCTGGAGCAGCGCGCGGCCGCGCTCGCCATGTTCAACAAGCTCACCATCGAGAGCTTCACCGTCCTCGCCGTGACAAGCGGGCAGTTCCGGGCGGCGGCGAAGTTTGCCGATCAGCATGAGCTGGGGCTTCGCGCCGGTGACGCGCTGCATCTCGCCATCGCATCGGAGAATGGCGCCACCGTGCACACGCTCGACCGGCGGCTCACCGAGGCCGGCCCGGCGCTCGGCGTGCCGACGCGATTGCTGGCGTGATCCCAACGTTGGCATGATCCCTCGCCTCACCGATACGGATGGGCATTGCGGGGGACCAGCCCGAGATATTCGGCAAGGATGAGCAACGCCGCCGTGACGCGGAAGCCGACCGCGCCGGGAATGGTCTCATGGTCGAGGGCGACGCGGTCGAGCGCCTGGAGCGTCGCCTCCCCTGCCCCGTCGATGACGGCCTTGCGCATGGCGTTGAGACGCGACTGGAGGCGCAGGACGACCTCATCCGACAACTCCCGCCCCGAGCCCACCCCGACCACGATGAGGCCGACCGGCACGCCCTTGGCCGCCCGCCAGCGCCGCGTCGTCTCGGTATATTCCTCGCCCGCGTCGTAGAGCTCGCGGCGCAGGCGGCAATCGAGCACATGCCGGCCGAGCGGCGAGGCGCAGAGCTGGTCCTGATTGCCCCGGCGATGCGGCTGGGCCAGCACGGTCGCCCGCTCGCCCTGCTCGCGCTTGAGGCGCGCCGCCTGCCGCTCGGCGGCACTCGGGCGCTGCGGGCGTCCATTGGGCTCGCGCAAGACCATCGCGCGCTTCTTTCCGGGCCTGCTCATGCTGCCTTGTCCTTTGCTGCCATGTCTTTTGCTGCCTGGCCCTGGTTTTGAGGGGCCGGGAAATACCAGCCCTCGGCCTTGGTCCTGGGGTCCTGCGTCGTCATCCCCGGCTTGTGGCCGGCCGCCACGCGCTCGCGCCATTCCGCCGTGCCCTTGACGACGAAGGTTTTTGGCGGCCCCTGACTCGCTGGCGTTGGGCTGCGTTTCAGCAGCGCCTCGGTGATGATCGGGCCATAGAACTTCCACGAGCTGACCCTGCCGCCCGACGCAGGCCTGGCCCGGATGACCGGCAGGATGTCGCGTTCGAGATCGGCCTGGCGATGCAGAAATTCGGCGATCGGCGCGAAGGATCCGAGCCTCTCCGAGCCCGCGGCCTCAGCACAGCGCCGTTCCGCCTCATTCAGATCCAGATCAGGCGCGCGCGGCGCAGACGATGCCGCGCCAGCGGAATCGTCATCTGAATCTGACTCTGCCTCTGACTCTGACTCTGGGGGCGTTGCGCAACGTCCCGGCAACGCAGCCTCGCCGTTGCGTTTGACTTCGCGGTGCCTGCGCGAGCGCTCCGTGCTCTTGTCGCTCTCATATTGGCGGGTTTTCCAGGCGCTCACCGCATCGCCCGTGATCATGCCGATCTCGGCCATCGCGGCGAAGGTCGCCGCGATCGTGCCGGCCGGCTCACACAGGGCGGCAGCGACGCGGCGCGGCGTCGTCTCGAAGCGCCCGCCATCATCGGTCTCGGCGGCGCTTTCAAGCAGCGCGTGCCAGACCGCGATGGCGACAGAGCGCGAGCAGGCCGCGATGAGCGCGACCTCGGCCAGCTTGTCGTCCTTCACCGTGCCGGCATAGGCGCGATACCAGCGGCTCATCGGCAGGCCTCGCTTGTGCGGCGGCCGTCATTGCGGAGCATGGCCCTCGGGTCCGACCTTTGGTCGGCCCAAGGATAAACTCCGCCCTGCCCCGCAATAGCGGGAGGGACTGACGGCTTCATGGCGCGTCCCGATCCCGACCTGCGTCCCGCTCGCGGAGATGGGCGAGCGAGCGGATGATCAACTGCTCGGACAGGACAGGTGCCTTGTCGAGCTCGGCTTCGGCCGCCTCGATCAGCTCTTGCTCGCGCTTCAACTGGGCCTGGCGGTAGAGCCGGGTCGAGGCGTCCTTGAAGGAGATGATGCTGGCTGTCATTGCCCGGCCCTCATTGCCCAAGCCGCACCAGGCACTCCCGGCAATGCGATCCCACCCAGCGCGATCTCGTGCTCGAGGGAGCCCGCCTGGACATGTCGGGAAAGCGCGGGGCGGCCGTCACGGGCCGCCCCGCCAGTTGCGCGCCGGCAGACAAAGCGCCGGGAGGAGCGGCGCGGGGGAAAAGCCTCGGATGCGATGGCCTTCATAGGGCCATCGCTTTGCATCGGGGCACTGAGGCGCCGCGCGACACGCGCCGTCCGGGCGGCGGATTGGTGAATGGGGTTGTCATGACTCTAAGCGATACATATTGTATCGTATCGAGTCAAGATGAAACGTATCGTGAAGCGTGCGATACAGGAACAATGGACACACCCGCCGATCGCCTGCGCAACGCCCGGGAGCTGAGAGGCTTCCCCACCCCAACCGAGGCCGCCCAGGCCTTCGGCTGGAACGAGGTCACCTACCGGGCCCATGAGAATGGCGGGCGCGGCATCAAGCAGCCCGTGGCGGAGAAATATGCCAGCGCCTTCCGCGTCAAGGCGGGCTGGATCCTGTTCGGCGATGGCGAGGCGCCCAGCGGCGCTGACGGCCACAGCGTCGCCCCAAGGCCCGCGTCGCCGCGCGGCTATCTGGCCGAGCCCAATGCGGTCTTCGAGGGCCAGGCAGCCTTGCCGAAAACCCATGGACCCAGCGACATCCAGGAGCTCGGCATCACGGTCGGCGGCTTTGCCAGCGATGACGACGCCTTCGAGATGAACGGCCAGGTCATCGACATGGTCAAGCGGCCGATCGGCATCCTGGACCGCAAGGACGTCTTCGCGCTGCGCGTCTCCAATGACAGCATGGCGCCAAAATACGAGGATGGTGAGCGCGTCTATGTCGAGAAGCGCAAGCCCGCGATCCGCGACTATGTCGTGATCGAATTGAAACCGGCCGAGGACGGCCGCCCCGGCAAATCCTTCATCAAGCGCCTGGTCTCGATGAATTCCGGCAGGGTCACGGTCGAGCAGTTCAACCCCGCCGGCCGGCTCGAATTCGACGCCAACGCGATCAAGCAGATCCTGCGCGTCATCCCGGAGCGGGAACTCAGGGGCGAGTAAGGGAGCACAACCTCATGCGCTGCGTCGAGGAACTATGGGGCTGAGCCTGTGATGGGGCCGCCCGCCGAAGTTGCATAATGAATTTGTAACCTTTTGACGCGTTGACTAAGTAGCCATATAGGAGCCATACCGAACTCGGCTCTTAAGGTCGAGTTGGTGAGTGTGAGTTAGCAAGGAGGGCTCTCAATGAAACAGGATAGCTTTCGTTGCATCATTCGTGGACGTGGTACCGAGTGGGAAGGGCTTTGCCTGGATCTCGATATCGCTGTCCATGGGGCCTCCCAAGATGAGGTCGAAAAGTCCCTGCGCGACGCTGTCATTTCCTACGTGGATGATGCCATGCAGGAAAGCCCGGAAAACCGCGCGAGACTGCTGAACCGGCGCTCGCCTTGGCTCGTCCGCGCCAAGCTGTCCTTGAGTTTGGCCCTTCATACGCTCAAGGCTGGACGACCTGATCGAGACGAGAAGACGCAGAGCAGCTTCGATCTCGCTTGCCACGCCTGATCTGCACCTACCGGCTTTTTGTCGAAATTCTTGCCGCACACGGATTCGTTTTGCATCGGCATGATGGCGGCAGCCACCAGCGCTGGCGTAGCGAGGTCAATGGACGCGTCTATCTGGTCGATGTCACGCCGCATCGGATTAACGACGATATCCCGACCGGAACCCTCAAGGCGATGATCCGTCAAAGCGGGCTTAGCGAAAAGCTTTTCCGCCGCTAGCCCCGTCATTGCTACCCCTCAAAGCCCGCCCTCACAGGCGGGCTCTTTTGTTTGGGCCAGAGCCCTTTCCGATCCAATTGGATCGCTCAACAGGTGCGGATCCCTGTTCTGACGCATTGTCTTCACGCGAACCGCTGCCCACATCGCTCGAAAGCGCCCTACCCCCACCGGAAGGCCGGGATAAGCGCGACGTTCTTGCCGCGCCCGCCGCCCGCCCGGCAAACCGAGCAGGTCAATTTCGGCCTAAGCTCATCCGCGCAATGGATGCCGCTATCGACGAGGCGGGCCAGCATCTGGGGCGTCATGCGCTTCTCATTGCCGCAATCGTCGCAGCGGATATAGAGCGCGGCAAAATCGGCCAGGCCGGGCTTATCTCGCGACATCCCCCGGCAAACACTGCTCATGGCCGACCCTTTTCTGTTCCCTCAATGTTCTCATTTAAGCCAGCCCGGCAACCTGAAGTCGAGTCGTAAATCGGCTGCCCCCCTCAAAATAAATCGCATCGGTGGCGATACGATACGTATTGACTTAATTCGATACATTTCGCATCATTCCTCCATCGCAGGAGGGACCCGGATGAGCGCCAGCGCCGCGACATTCCCGTTCGAGGATTGCGATTTCGATCATGGCGATGTCTGCATCGGCGGCATCGACCTGATCGAGATCGAGACGCAGGACGGTGTCGACTTCACCGTCATCGACATCATCGCCAGCAAGCGCAGCCAGACCATGCCCTGGCTGGTCATGGGCGTGACCGATTGGGTTGCCGGCGACCTCGCACGCCCCAAAAGCCAGTCCCGCATCCGCAAGGCCTATCAGAACCACATCGCGGAGCGCGAGGATTGCAGCACCGCAGACGCCGCCGATTTTGCCCATGACATGCGGCTGAACGCGGCGGCCGCGTGAAGGACTGCCCCGCCCGTCAGGCTGTGTTCATATCTTCGCGCGCAGATTGCGCCTTTGTTCGGCCTCATGGCCGGTCACGGCAATCGGGAAGGGAGTTCGCCATGTCGAGGATTTTTGCGTTGGTCGCCTTGGCGGGGCTGGCCGCCCTGTCGGGAACCGCCGCCCAGGCGCAGTATTACGACCCCTATGGCCGCCCGCCCCCGCCGCGCTACGATTACGACCGCCCGCCGCCGCCGCGCGACTGGGAATATGAGCGCCGGCGGCCGCGCTATGAGGATGATCGCGGCTATCGCCCGCGTCGCTTCGGCGAGATGTGCGTGACCTCGCGCGGCAGCTGCGAGACGCGTCCCGCCCCTGTCGGCGCCGGCTGCGGCTGCTATATCGACGGCTTCGGTTCGAAGCGCGGCATCATCCAGTAGCTTTCGCGCGGCGCCTACGGATCAATCCGCAGCGCCGCGGATCGTCGCCAGCGCGTCGAGCGCGCGCTGGCGCCCAAAGGCCAGGTCGATGACCGGTCGCGGATAGGTTTCGCCAAGCCTGACACCGGCATCTAGCAGGGTCGAGGCACTGGCCTGCCAAGGCGTGTGAATGGCGTCGTCGTCGAGTTGTGCGAGCTCGGGCACCCAGCGGCGCACATAGTCGCCCCTGGGGTCGAATTTTTCGCCCTGCGTCACCGGGTTGAAGATGCGGTAATAAGGCGCGGCATCCGCGCCCGAGCCCGCAACCCATTGCCAGCTTGCGGCGTTGCTCGCCGGATCGGCATCGACAAGCGTATCCCAGAACCAGTCTTCGCCCTGCCGCCAGTCGATCAGCAAATGCTTGATCAGGAAGGATGCGGTGACCATGCGCACCCGGTTGTGCATCCAGCCGGTCGCCCAGAGCTCCCGCATGCCGGCATCGACCAGCGGATAGCCGGTCTGGCCGCGCTGCCAGCGCTTCAGCGCCTCGGTCTCCTCGCCCCAGGGAAAGGCATCGAAGCGGGCATTGTAGTTCTTCGTCGCAAGCTCGGGATTGTAGAACAACAGGTGATAGGAGAACTCGCGCCAGCCGATCTCCGAGAGGAACTTGTCCAGATCGGACGCACTCCCCGCCGCCATGCCGCTCGCCAATGCCGTCTGGCAGGCATGCCAGATCTGGCGGGGGCCGATCTCGCCGAAGCGCAGATGCGGCGAAAGCCGCGATGTCGAGACGAAATCGGGCCTGTTGCGCCCTTCGCCATAGCCCCGGAGCGAGCCGGAGAGAAAATCCCCGAACCGCTCGGCCGCGCCCGCCTCGCCCGGCGTCCATGCGGCGCGCAGGCCTCCGGCCCAGTCCGGCTTGGTCGGCTCGAGCGCGAGATCGGCGAGGTCGACCGCCGCCCTGGCGAGAGTGCTCGGCAGCGGCAGCGGCAAAATGCGCTGCGGCGCAGGCTCTGGCGCAGCCGGCTCACCCTTGGCGCGCGCCGCGCGCCAATAAGGCGTGAACACCTTCATCGGCTCACCGAGCTTGCTCGACACCTGCCAGGGCTCGTTGAGGAGATGGCTGTTGAAGCTGCGAACGGTGACGCCCGCACCGACCAGCGTCTGCTTCAGATCGCGATCGAGCGCGATCGAGGCCGCCTCATAGCGTCGGCTCCAGGTCACGAAATCGATTCCAGCCTCTGCCACCAGCTTCGGCAGGAGATCGGCGGGATCGGCGCGCATCAGCACGAGTTCGCCCCCCTCTCGCGCAGCGAGGCCTGGAGCGCGCGCAGCGACTGCGCCAGCCACCATCGCGAGGCGCCACCGAGGCGGCGGCGCTCGCCGCCCTCGTCGAGGATATAGAGGCACAGCGTCGGGCCATGGGCGGTCGCGGCGGCAAGCCCCGGATTGTCGGCGAGCCTCAGATCGTCGCGGAACCAGTGCAAGGCGGCTCTTGTCATCCCGCTTGAGTAGGGTGCGACGGTGCCGCCCGGCAAGATGCTGCTCCAGCCTTTGTGGACGCCGCGACATCGGGGCCTGTCCGCTGCGCGACATTGAGGGTAAGCAGGCGCCTGCAACGGCTAGGATAAGGACACGACGACATGACCATCGAACGGACCGGATTGACGCCGCGCTGGTGCGATTCCGCCGCCTTCAACGGCATCGTCTTCCTGGCCGGGCATTGCGCGGAGAAAACGCAAGGCGCCTCGCTCACGGAGCAGACGCAGGAGGTTCTCGCTTTGCTGGAGGAGACGCTGGAGGCTGCCGGCACCGGCAAGGAGCGCATCCTCAGCGTCCAGATCTTCCTGACCAATATCAAGGCGATCGGCGAGATGAATGCGGTCTGGGACGCTTGGGTCGCGCCCGGCAATGCCCCGGCACGGGCGACGGTGCAGGCGGAACTGGCCTCGCCGGGCTATGCGATCGAGATCACCGCGGTCGCGGCCAAGCGTTCCGCCTGAAGCACCGCAGGAATGGGGATGGGGCGCGGCAAGAGGCGCGATATGACAAGGCGGCCATGGCTCCTCCCCGGCCTGATGCTTGCCCTGCTGCTGGATGGCTCGCTCGCTTTGGGCCAAGAGCCCTTGGCGCAGGAGCCGCCCTCCTCGGGCATCGATGCTGCGCTCTGCCGCCTGATCGACGACGCCGCAACAGCGCAGGCCGTACCCGCCGGATTCCTGACGCGGTTGATCTTCCAGGAATCGAGCTTCCGCCCGGGCGTCACCAGCTCGGCCGGCGCGCAGGGCGTGGCGCAGTTCATGCCCGGCACGGCGCGCGAGCGCGGGCTCGCCGACCCGTTCGACCCCGAGCAGGCCGTGCCCAAGGCGGCGCATTTCCTCAGCGAACTGCGCCAGCGCTTCGGCAATTGGGGGTTGGCGGCGGCGGCCTATAATGGCGGCCCGACGCGCATCTCGAGCTGGATCGCCGGCCGCGGCTTCCTGCCCGTCGAGACCGAAAACTATGTCCTCTCGATCACTGGCGCGGCCGCCGAGGCCTGGGCCGAGGATGCGCGGGCGGCGGCCGAGGGCGAAGCCCGCCCCGCCCGGCCGGCAAGCCCGGACGGCCAGGCGCCATGCCTGACCACGGTCGCGCTGATCCGCGCCGGGCGCGGCGCGCTTGCCATTGCGGAGGCGCCCTTCGCGCCCTGGGGCGTGCAGCTCGCGGCCAATTTCTCGAAGGCGCGCGCGCTTTCGGCCTTTCAGCGGGCGAGCGCCCGGCATCGCGCCATCATTGCCGATCTCTCCCCGATGGTGATCGGCACAAGGCTGCGCAGCCGCGGCACGCGCGCCTTCTACCGGGTCAGATTGCCCGCAGCGACGCGGGCGCAGGCCAGCGCCCTGTGCCGGCGTATTCAGGAGAACCGGGGCGCCTGCGTGGTGCTGAAGAGCTGAGGCGGCCTGCGGTTATGTTGCTCACGCGCAACGAGGGCTAGCAAAGCCCTTGACCTCGCACCGTTGTGATGATGGCGCAATTGCGCCGATGCCATGACTCTGACAGAAAATTGAGAAGATGTTGACGCTTTTAGGTCAACTTCGCGCCAGCGCCCCCCGCCATCCGCCGAGGTCCCGATGAACCGTTTCTTCCACATGGCCACGCTTGCCGGGCTTGGCCTGCTTGCCGTGGCGACGTCCGCCCATGCCTATGAGATCGATCCGCTGACGCGCCAGCCGCTGATGCAGAGCGTCGATCCGGCCAAGGCGCAGGCGACCGCGATCCCGCGCGAGCTTGTCTCCTATGACGGCAAGCAGCGCCCCGGCACCATCGTGATCAACACCACCGAGCGCCGGCTTTATTACGTGATGCCCGACGGCAAGGCGATGCGCTACGGCGTCGGCGTCGGCCGCCCCGGCTTCGACTGGGCCGGCGCGCAGAGCATCACCCGCAAGGCGGAATGGCCGAGCTGGACGCCGCCCTCGCAGATGCTGAAGCGCCGCCCCGACCTGCCGCGCTTCATGGCCGGCGGCCCGGAAAACCCGCTCGGCGCGCGCGCCATGTATCTCGGCTCGACGCTTTACCGCATCCACGGCTCGAACGAGCCGGAGACGATCGGCCAGGCGGTCTCCTCGGGCTGCATCCGCATGCTGAACGAGGACGTCATCGACCTCTATGAGCGCGCCAAGGTCGGCACCCGGGTCGTCGTCGCCCGCTGAGCGGCGAGAGACATAGCGGGTTTCAAAAGAAGCCCGTTTCCAAAGCAAAGGCCGGCGGTGACGCCGGCCTTTTCGTTTGTCCTGACGGAAGGCGGGAGCGCTGTTGCGCTCTTCTGGAACGTTTTCCACGCAGCTCGAACCGTCATTGCGAGCACAGCGAAGCAATCCAGGAGGTCTCGCTCGACGGCCCCTGGATTGCTTCGTCGCTGACGCTCCTCGCAATGACGGGTAACGCCACTCATACAGCGGACTTTGAACCGCCAGCGCTCACCCCGATGCAGCGGGCGCCTCGACCACCACCGCTCGCCTGGCCCGGAACGCAACGAACAGCTGGTAAGCGAAGAACAGCCCGATCAGGCTAAGCAGCGTCGCGCTGATCGGATGTGTGAAGAAGGTCGTGAAGCTGCCCCGGCTGATGATCATCGCGCGGCGGAAATACTCTTCCAGCATCGGCCCCAGGATGAACCCCAGCATCATCGGCGCCGGATCGAGCGACAGGCGCATCATGGTGTAGCCGATCAGGCCGAACGCCGCCGTGGTGAAGATGTCGTTGAGGCTGTTGTTGACGCTGAACGTGCCGATGCAACAGAAGAACAGGATCGACGGGAACAGCACGTTGTAGGGTATCTTGAAGACCGAGAGCCAGAACCGCACCAACGGCACGTTCAAGATCAGCAGGAAGCAGTTTCCGACCCACATGCTGGCGACAAGGCCCCAGAACAGGTCGGGATGCTTGGCGATCATGTTCGGGCCCGGCTGAATCCCCTTGATGATGAAAGCCGCCATCATCAGCGCCATGACGGCGTTCTCGGGGATGCCGATGCTCATCAGGGGAATGAAGCTGGTGCGCGCCGCCGCCTCGTCGGCCGCCGCTTGTCCCGCGACGCCCTCGATCGCGCCGTCCCCGATCTCGTGCTTGTACTTGCTGACCTTCTTGTCGAGGGCATAGGCGGCGAATTGCGCGATCACCGGGCCGCCACCCGGTAGGATGCCGAGGATGGAGCCGACGACGCTGCCGCGCAGCGCACTGGGAATGATGCGCTTGAACTCCGGCCAGGTCGGCATCAGGTGGATCTTGCCGTTGAAGGGCGTCCGTTCCTCGCGCGCATCGAGGTTCTTGGTGATCTCGGCGATGCCGAAGCAGCCCAGCGCCAGGCTGACGAGGCTGACACCGTCGGTGAGCGAGGGCAGCCCGAAGGTGAAGCGCTCCATGCCGGTCTCCAGATCGGTACCGACCTGTCCGAGCAGGACACCGAGCAGGCACATCGCCAGCCCGTTCAGCAGGCTGCCGGTGGTGATGAAGCTGACGCAGACGAAGCCGACCAGCATCAGCGCGCAATAATCGGTGGGGCCGAACAGCAGGGCGACCTGGCCAAGCGTCGGCGCAAGGCTCGCCAGCACGACGATCGCGACCGTGCCGCCGATGAAGCTCGAGACGCCGGCGGTGAAGAGGGCAAGGCCGGTCTTGCCCTTCAGCGTCATCTGGTAGCCGTCGATGCAGGCCACGATGCTGCTGGCATGGGGGATCTTCATGGTGATGGCGCTGACGCTGTCGCCATATTGGGCGCCGTAATAGATGCCCGCGAGCATGATCAGCGCGCCACCGGTCGGCAGCGAATAGGTCAATGGCAAGAGCAGGCTGATCGTCGCCAATGGCCCGAGCCCAGGCAGCAGGCCAACCAGCGTGCCGACCACGCAGCCGATGGCGCAGTAGAGCAGGTTCGCCGGCGTCAGCGCATGCTCGAAGCCGAATGCGAGATTATTCAGGATTTCCATCAGAAGAGCCTCAGATTGAGGCCGAGGAAGCGCTCGAAGACATAGGCCACGACGATGAGGCCGAGCGCGATCTTGAGATTGCGCGTCCAGGAATAGGTCACCGCCGCAAAGCCGGCGATGAAGACCATCAGGACGATCCCCAGGGCGGCGTTGACGAGCTGGGCTCCCACGACGAAGGCCACCAGCCCGAGCATGATCAAGGCGATGTTCTTGAGGTTGAAGCTGAGCGGCACCGGAGCGGTCAGGCGCGCCTGCACAATGATCAGCAAGGCAATGGCGAGCAGCGGGACGCTCAGCAGGAGCGGGAAGAGCCCGGGGCCGGCATGGGCCAGATCACCAAGCGGATAGCGCAGCGCAGTCGCCATGAAAAAAAGCGCTACCGCCGCGAGGAAAAACCCTCGCGCGGAATTCTGGTTGACCATGCCTGCACTCCCTAGGTGAATTATTTCATTTGATTGTTGTTTTGCACGGAACCGCCGTCAAGCGGAACGCCGGCGCAGTTCACGGTTTTAGGGCATGGTTTTGTGGCGGCGGCCACACGCCCGCAGGCCGGCACCGGGCTGACGGGGGCTAGTCGTCGATTGCGGTTCCAAAGAGTTGTCGCAAAGCTGCCGTTCTGCGAGGTTTCGGACATCATCCGACGAGAATCGACGCATCGATTATGAGAAAAGCCAGCCTTCCTTCAGTCTTTCTGCTCATCGCGGCACTCACCGGATATCAGAGCGCCCTCCCCGCCAAGGCCTCCGAGCCGACACTCGAACAGACCGCGGAACTCTATTATCGCGCCCGCCTCAATTACGATCGCGCCAGCGCCGCGCGCCTGAACAAGGAACTGCGGCCGGAATCCGAGGGCCGCGATTACATCGACATGACGATGTTCAACGATCCGATCGCATGGCAGATCAAGCGGATGGCGAGTTTGACGCTGAAGAGCGATCCCTCGGGACGCGAGCTAAAGCGCTTGATGGCCAGGCTCATCGTCGAAAGCTCAAGGCGTGTCCGCTGCACGGCGGTTGGCAGCAGGGTCAGCAGCGAGCCGGCCGATGGCCGCTTCCACGCCACCGTCACGCTCGATTGCCTGGTGCCGGACGCCGTCGCGGAACTGATGCAGGTGAAGCGCTCGGATGAGGGAGCGGATATGAACAATCCAACCCCGCGCACCTTGAAAAGCGTGATCGATGCCTATGCAAAAGCCCCTCTGACACGCCGCATTGCCACAGAGATGGATCTCACCGCCGGCCTGGCGAAGGAGCGCTGGATGCCGAGCCAGTATCGAAGCGGCATCGATCTGGTGACGGGAGGCCTCATCGGCCAGATCAAGGAGTCCGGCCTCGGCAGGTAGGCGGTCCGTCGCTGCGACTGAAGGGCCGGCCTATCGCATTTGGATTCTTGAGCCCTCATCCTGAGGAGCCGCGGCACGCGGCGTCTCGAAGGATGTTCCAGTTTGCTCCGGAAACGCCTTCTGGAGCATCCTTCGAGACGCGCTTCCTGCGGAAGCGCTCCTCAGGATGAGGGCTGAGGGGCCATATGCGATTGCCCTGTCCGCAGCGGGGACAATCGGCTTGTCCGTCACTTGACGGCTGTCGCGAGGTCCCTGAGCGCAAGCAATGCAGCATCGCGCACCGAGCGGTAATCATGGGTCCCCTGGGTGGGGATGAAGATGGCGTTCTTGCCTGCAGCCTTCAGCGCCTCGACATAGCGTTCGGCCAGTTGCGGGCTGGCCGTCTCGTCGTCGCGCCCGGTGATCGCGACCAGCCTCGTCGCAGGCCGCACGCTCCCGATGAGATCGATGGGCGACAGGCTGCGCTGCCATTGCGGCCGCCAGCGGCGGATGTCGCAGGGGCATGACACCAGAACGGCGCCGCCGATGAGGCCGGGCCGAAGCGCAATCACATTGGCCAAAATCGCGGCGCCGCCGGAATGGCCGAGCCCGATCACCGTCCTTGCCCCGAACCGCTCTTTCACTTGCGCGATCGCCTCGGTGACCGTCCCGACGACGTCCTGGGTATAGCAATCGCGCCGCCCGCAATCGGAACCTTCGCTCACCCGCGAATGCCGGTCGAAATATCCAGGCCTGATCAGGACGACGGCGCTCGCACCTGGAACATCCGCGACGAAACGCTGCGCCGAGCTCAGCATGTAGTCCGCGCTCCCCCCGCCCGAAACGTCGCCATGGAGGAACACGGCCATCACCGAGGATGGCCCCGGCGATGTCGATCCGTAGGGAATGAAGACCAACCCGTTCGCGCAGTCTTCCGAGCCGGTGCAGGCCCATGCCGGAGCCGCGGAACAGGCGAGCAGAACCGCGAACAGGGCCGCCACGAACGACTTCATCGCTATGCTTCCTCCACGCGCGTTACCTTGAGATATAGCTCAGAGCTGGTTTGGAAACTCCAGCCCTCATCCTGAGGAGCCGCGAAGCGGCGTCTCGAAGGATGCTCCAGATGGTTCGGGAGCCTCATGGAGCATCCTTCGAGACGCCATTCCAAAGGGAATGGCTCCTCAGGATGAGGGCTCAGAAGATTTCCAACAGCCTCTGAGCGGCTCCCGGCCGCGCTACCCTCGCTTCACCCGCTCCCGCGACAGCCCCTGCTCCGCCAGGGCGTCGAGATAGGCCTGCATCTTGGCCTCACCATGCTCGCCGAGCTCGCGCAGATAGTCCCAGGCGTAGATGCCGGTGTCGTGCATGTCGTCGAAGGCGAGCTTCACGGCGTAATGGCCGACGGGCTCGACGCGGATGATCTCGACCTCGGCCTTGCCCGGTACGGTCTTCTTCTGCGTGGGCCCGTGTCCCTGGACCTCGGCCGAGGGGCTTTCCACCCGCAGCAATTCGGCCGGCAGCGCGAAGGCTGCGCCATCCTCGAAGGCGACATGGAGGGTGCGGCGATCCTTGGCGAGGCGGATCTCGGTCGGCCATGCTGACATGGTTGTGTTTGCTCCAGGGCGACTGCGACGATGGCCGCGCTTGACCTTGGCGGCCGCAATGCCAATGTCTCATCGGATATAGCGATGCGGCCACCGCCATGCACCTGCCCGCGTGCAGCAAGGTCGTTTTCAGAATTTAGCCGTCTTCAGGGATGAAGCAGTGCTCCTCGACGACCTCAAGCCCGATATGATCGCCAAGCCCGATGCGATCGAGCCGCTCGCGCGCGCGCCGCTGGTCGATCCGTTCGGCCGCGACATCTCCTATTTGCGCATCTCGGTGACGGATCGCTGCGATTTCCGCTGCGTCTACTGCATGTCCGAGGACATGACCTTCCTGCCCAAGCGCGACCTGCTGACGCTGGAGGAGATCGACCGCGTCGCCACCGCCTTCGTCGCGCGCGGCACGCGCAAGCTCAGGCTCACCGGCGGCGAGCCCCTGGTGCGGCGCGATGTGATGAGCCTGTTCCGCTCGCTCTCGCGCCACCTCACCACCGGCGCGCTGGAAGAGCTGACGCTGACCACCAACGGCTCCCTGCTCGACCGCTATGCGCAGGAGCTGGCCGATTACGGCGTGCGCCGGATCAATGTCTCGCTCGACACGCTCGACCCCGACAAGTTCCGCAAGATCACGCGCTGGGGCGATCTCGACAAGGTGCTAGGCGGCATCGAGGCGGCGCGCAAGGCGGGCCTCAGGGTCAAGATCAACGCGGTCGCGCTCAAGGGCGTCAATGAGGACGAGATCGAGGGTTTGATGACCTGGGCCCATGGGCTCGGCATGGACCTGACCCTGATCGAGGTGATGCCGCTCGGCGAAATCGAGCCCGGCCGCATCGACCAGTTCCTGCCGCTCTCGGTCGTCAGGGCGCGGTTGATGGATACGTACAATCTGGTCGAGGATCCCTACAAGACGGGCGGGCCGGCGCGCTATGTCCGCGTCAAGGAGACCGGCGGGCTTGTCGGCTTCATCACGCCGATGACGCATAATTTCTGCGAGAGCTGCAACCGCGTCCGCCTGACCTGCACCGGCACGCTCTATATGTGCCTCGGCCAGGAAGACGCCGCCGATCTGCGCGCACCGTTGCGCGCCTCGCCCGACGATGCAGGCCTCCACCGCGCCATGGAAGAGGCGATCTCGCGCAAGCCCAAGGGCCATGACTTCATCATCGATCGGCGCCGCGCCAAACCCGCCGTCGGCCGCCATATGAGCGTCACCGGCGGCTGAGAGCCGCCGGCTTGGACATGTGAGCCCTTACCCTGAGAGCCTGGTTCGAAATGAACCGAGCGGTATCAGAAACTTCCGGTCGCTTTACATCCCCCGCGCCGTCATTCCGGACAAGCCGCGTAAGCGGCGCCGATCCGGAATCCATCGAAGGGCCAATCCATTGACCGGCTTGGCTCTACGATGGATTCCGGGCCTCCGCTTCGCTACGCCCGGAATGACGGCGCGTAGGTGACCAGGACAGAGCCATTGAAACCAGCTCTGACCTAGCCCGCCTCGCCGGGCCGTCAGACCGACCGGGTTATGCCGCCATCGACGCGGATGTTCTGCCCGGTGATGTAGCCGGCATCGTCCGAGGCTAGGAAGGCGATCGTGCCTGCAATCTCGTCGGCCCGGCCATAACGTTGCAGGGGAACGCTCTGGCGGCGCTCATCCGTCGCCGGCAGGCTGTCGATCCAGCCGGGCAGCACATTGTTCATGCGGATATTGTCGGGCGCGTATGTGTCCGCTAAGATCTTGGTGAAGGAGGCAAGCCCGGCCCTGAACACCGCCGAGGTCGGGAACATCGCAGCGGGCTCGAAAGCCCAGGCCGTCGAGATGTTGATGATCGAGCCGGAGCGCTGCGCCTGCATGATCGGCGTCACCAATCGCGCCGGCCTGACCGCGCTGAGGAAATAGACCTCCATGCCGCGCTGCCAGTCTTCGTCGGGGATCTCCAGGATGGGAGCGCGCGGCCCGTGCCCGGCGCTGTTGACCAGGACGTCGACCCTGCCCCAGCGCTCGAACACCGTATCGACCAGGCGCTTGACGTCGTCATTGGACTGGTTCGAGCCGGTGATGCCGATACCGCCGAGTTCCTTGGCCAGCGCCTCGCCCTTGCCCGATGAGGACAGGATCGCCACCGCAAAGCCGTCCTTGGCGAGACGACGCGCGGCGCTTGCGCCCATGCCGCTGCCGCCGGCCGTGATGATCGCCACCTTCTTCGTCATAGCGCGCTCTTTTCCTGGTTGATGCCCCCCTGTTCATAGGGTTCGGCGCCGCACCGAACCATCGATTTCCCGTGCAGGGAGCCTGTAGCGCTGCTACACCCTCGCGATGTCGCGAATGCCACCCCTCGCAACCCTGCGCGCTTTCGACGCCGCCGCGCGCCATCTCAACTTCAGGCTCGCCGCCGAAGAGCTGAACGTGACGCATGGCGCCGTCGCGCAGCAGGTTCGGGCCCTGGAGGCCAGCCTCGGCGTGGCGCTGTTCGAGCGCGAGCCCAGAGGCCTGGCGCTGACGCCGACGGGGCGCTCCTTCCATCCGCAGATCCGCCGCGCCTTCGCCCTGATCGCGGGCGCGATGGCCGCGATCGAACCGACGCAAGCGCATGAGCGGCGCGGCGTCACGGTGACGGTAACGCCCTCCTTCGCGGCGAGATGGCTGATCCCGCGGCTCGGCAGCTTTTCGGCGCTCGCTCCCGATGTCGAGGTGCGCGTGCTGGCCTCGGAAGCGACGGAGCGGCTGGGCGGGCCCGGCCTGCCCGATCTCGCCGTGCGGCTCTCGGCGCCGCCCTTCGACCGCGCCTTCGAGGCGCAGCGGCTGCTCGCCGACGATCTGTTTCCCGTCTGCAGCCCGGCGCTCGCCGCGACGCTGGCGACCCCAGTCGATCTCCTGGGGACAACGCTCCTGCACGACGCTCATGACGCCTGGCCGCTCTGGCTGGAGCTGGCGAACGCCCAGGCGCCCCTGACAGTCGGCAAGCGCTTCAGCCAGACCGCGCTGGCCCTGGGGGCGGCGCTCGATGGCCAGGGCATCGCGCTTGCTCCCTTTGCCCTGGTTGCGGACGATCTCGCGCAGCACCGGCTGATCGCGCCCTTCGGGACCGATATCCGCCTGGTCTCGGAGCGAGCTTTCTACCTGCTGACGCCGAAGCTGGCGCGGACGCGGCCTGAGGTTGCGCTGTTTCGCAGCTGGCTGCTCGATGAGAGCAAGCCGAGGCCGCAGTCCGGCGCGTGACGGTTTGGAGCCCCGACGAGCTGTAAACCGAGACAGAGTTCAATTCGTCAGAGCCCGTTTGGAAACTTCCGCCCTCATCCTGAGAGTTTGGCCGATAACGACGCCGCTGTTTTCAAAAGCTTGAAAAAACGCGCCGTCATCCCGGACAAGCCGCGTCAGCGGCGCCGATCCGGCAACTGTGTTGTTTGGAGTGTCATGGTTGGAAGGCGGTGTCAGTTTTGAGCATGGCGTTGAGGGTTACGAGGAGCTTTCTTGCGACGGCGATGATGGCGACTTTTGCGGCTGCGCTTCTTGCGCGGACGGCGTCGTAGAAGGTCTTGAAGCGCGCAGATGTCCGGATGGCAGCCAGCGCGGCCATGTAGAGGGCTTTGCGGACGCGTCGCCTTCCGCCCCTGATCATGCGCTGTCCGCGCCTGCGCCCGCTGTCATTGTTGAAGGGCGCGAGACCGGCGAGCGCGGCGATGGCCTTTGGCGAGACGTGGCCGAGTTCGGGCATCAGGGCGATGAGAGTGACGGCTGTGACGGGCCCGATGCCGGGCGCCGAGCGCAGCAGAGCTTGCGTCCTGGCCAAGGTCTCATCTGCCCGCAAGGCCTCGCTGACGAGGTGCTCGAGCGTAGCGATCTCCGCATCGAGCCAGGCGAGATGGCGGGCGAGGCTGCCGGTGGGATCTTGCCCCTCGCTGTCGCGGACGCGCTCGGCGGCGCGCATCTCGACGAGCTGATCGCGGCGTTTGTGCAGCTGTGCCAAGGCGTTGCGAGCGGGATCGGAGGCTGCGTCGGGCATGAGCGCCAGCATGCGCGCCATCGCAGCCAGCATCTCGGCGTCGATCGCATCGGTCTTGGCCAGGCGGCCGGTGGCGCGGGCGAAGTCGCGGGCGCGCGCCGGATTGATCCGGGCGAAGCGGCAGCCGGCCTGCTCCAGGGTCTGGCGCAGCGTGTGGTCATAGGGGCCGGTTGCCTCGAAGGCGACGAAGCTGGCCTGGCAGTCGAGCGACGACAGCCAGGTCGCGATCGCCTCGCTCGTATTGGCGATCCGAAGGCTCGTCCCGCTCGTCTCCTCGAACAGGTCGAGATGGCTCTTGGCGATATCGCAACCGATGAAGCAGGGGTGTATGGTCATGGTGCCTGTCCCTGTGCTGCGAGGTCCGGTGCAAGCGGCCTCGGTCAACTGTTCAGGATGGGGTCTTCGAACGCGGGCGGGAACCGAGCCGGAACGCGGTGTTTGCCACCCGGGATCCAACGGCTTCCCGCCCGCACCAATCATGACACCAATCAAACACACAGGGATCCATGCCGGAGCGCTGATCGGCGAGGTTCCGGCCTGGATCCCGGGTCTCCTTGCAGTCGCCCGGGATGACGGCGCGTTTCGAGACGAAATTCCAACCGACCGAAATCCTTGCTCACATTGTCGGCCAGGCTCGCAGGATGAGGGCTGGAATGTCCAAACAGAGAGGGCTCTTACAACTCGCCAATTCGTTACAACTTGACCCGATAGCCGGTTGGGCTAACGTTTTGGCCCGTTCCGGTTGCAGGCGTTTCATGCTGAGTCGTGTCCATTCCCGGATCAAGGCGCTCCCGCGCGCCGCGTTCCGCCTGGTGCAGGACACCTTCTTCGTGAGGCTGGTTCTGGCGGCGATAAGGCTGTGGCGCGATGTCCGTTTTCCCGCCTTGCTGCTGACCGGCGTCCTCCTTCTCTGCCTGGCCTTCGCCGGTGTCTCGGCACGGACAGTGTTTACGACCTTGCGGCCAGCAGCGACCACGGCGATCGGCCCCGGCATCGCCGCAGTCTTCGCCTTCCTCATCGTGCTGGAATTATGCGCCGCCAGCGCGCTGACTGCGCTGCAAGGCTTGCTGCGCCTGTCCTACGACACCGGCCGCCACCGCATCGGCACGCTGTTGACGATGCTTGCGCTCATTGCCGCCGGCGTCGCGGCCCTGGCGCTGGCGGCGGTAGCTGCGGGCTCTGCCTCGCTGCCTGGTCACAGCGCGCTCTTCATCGCCACGCCGCTCCTGATTCTGGTCGCGCTCTGGTTCGACAGGGCCTATCGCCGCCCAGCCTTTCCGCGCTTCCGCGATTTCCACGCCGACATCGTCGATGTCCGCAGCTATCTGGCGCGAGCCTCTCATGAGCGATGATCGCGGCAGCGGCCCAAACGTGCCGCCGATTACCGGCTATCACCTGGCCGAGACGGTGCAGGCCGGCCTGCGCGGCGCCGGCGACGCGCTCGCCAACAACCCGCCGGCTCATTCCGCCCTGCCCTCACAGACCGAGCTTGGCCTGCTCGCCCGCGTCACCGAGCTTTTCAACGGCATCCGGCAGGAGGCGACGGCAAAGCTTGGCGCGCTCTATGCCGAAATCATCGGCAAGCGCGAGGCGCTGACGGCGGAGCGCTACGAGACCCGCATCAGGCGCATCGAATCCGGCATGCGGGCGCTGCTGAACAAGCATGGCGGCGAGCTCGAGCAGACGGTTTTTGAGGCGCTGAAGGCCAAGCGCGAATACGAGTACTTCAACTACGTCAATCAGCGCAGCAGCGACCCTAAGCTGGAGAAGTGGCAGTTCACGCTCGCCTTCCTGGTGGTGCCGCTGGCGATCGAGAGCCTGCTCAACGGCAATTTCTTCGCCGATGCCAGCGATTTCGGCCTGATCGGCGGGGCGGCGACCGCCGTGATCATCTCGGCGCTGAACATCTCGCTCGGCTTCGTCATGGGCCTGTGGCCGGCGCGCTATTGCCAGCACGTCAAGGCCTCGCATCTGTTCTGGGCGCTGCCGGCCTATGCCGGGATGATCGCGCTGATCGTGCTGTTCAACCTCGCCGTCGGGCATTACCGCGAATTGCTGATCGCCAATCCCGACGCCGCCTCGCAGCAGGTGGTGCCGCATATGCTGGCGAACCCGCTCGGCGTCTACGAGCTCAAATCGATCGCGCTCGTGCTGATCGGCTGCCTGATCGCCTTCTTCTCCGCAGCAAAAGGCTATTCGGCCTTCGGCAGCTATCCCGGCCAGGCCTTCGCCTATAAGCGCTGGCGGCAGCGCTGGGAGGCGGTGGAGCGGGAGCGCCGCCGGGTCGACACCGAGCTTGCGCCCGAGCTCGAACAGATCCGCGGCCAGGTCGAGGGGTTCCGCGAGGATTGCCAGAGCGAGATCAGCCGGCTGCAGCTCGCCAAGGCCAGCGCCGACCAGATCCGCGACCATTATCTCACCCGCGTCGCGCAGCTGCGCGCCGCCAAGGACGCCGCCGTGATGCAGTATCGCGAGGCCAATCTCAGGGTGCGCACCGATCTGCCGCCGGCCTATTTCTCGCAAGGCATCAACCTGCCCGAGATCGACCAGCCAGCCGAACTCGTCGACCATTCCAGGCTGCGGGCGCTGATCGAGGATGTCGAGCGCCAGTTCGCCAATATGCCGGCGCTGATCGAGGCCAAGCTCAAGGACCAGCTGGCGCTGGTGCGCGGGGTCGATCTCGCCGGCGAGATCGAACGCCTGAAGACACGCGCGGTCGAGGCCGGGCGCGAGGCCTATGAACGGGACGAGGCCAACCGCAAGACGATCCATGCGGAATTTTCCGCGACGCCGCGCTGAAGCCGGAGCCTTGGAGATGTCCCACAGCCCTCATCCTGAGGAGCCATTCCGCAGGGAATGGCGTCTCGAAGGACGCTCCAGATGGTTCCGGAGCCTCCTGGAGCATCCTTCGAGACGCCGCTTCGCGGCTCCTCAGGATGAGGGCTCACATATCCAGACGGGTGCTGGGGCAGATTGCGACGAGGCATGAAAAGCGAACATTGGGCGATCACCGCCACCATCCTGGCCGGCCTCTCGCTCGCCGGCTTCTTCGCCGCCCCAAAGCTGCTCAGCGGACCGCCGCGCGATGCCGAGACGCTCTGCAGGAAGAGCGGGCCGGTCGGGCATACGCTGATCCTCGTCGACAAGACCGACCCCTGGAGCGACGTTCAGGCGGCGCGCTTGAAGAAGCTGGTCAAGCAGGTGGGCGAGGCGCTGCCGGCCGACCGGCTGATGTCGATCTATGTCTTCAAGGACGTGTTCGAGCCGAATTTCCCGCCGCTGCTGGCGCTATGCAATCCCGGCCGCACGGTCAGCGAACTGATCGGCAATCCGCGCCGCGACTATGTCAGATGGGTCGAGAAATTCGGCCGCCCGCTTGACGAGGCGCTGACGGTGCTCGCCCAGCCGGCCAAGGGCAACCTCTCGCCGATCGTCGAGGCGATCGGCGACGTGCTGGCGCGCCGCGAGAACCGCGTGCCGAGCGGAGACCGGGCGCTGCTGCTGGTCTCCGACATGCTGCAGAACTCGCCGCAATTCACCGTCTTCGGGAACAGCCCCGGCGCGCGCGATCCCGAGCGCCTGCGCCGGCTCGTCGGCAAGACCTGGACCGACGCTGATGGCGCCTCATGGCGCCTGCAGGTGCATCAGGTCCAGGGCGTCTACGATGCCGCCCGGCTCGAACAGGCGAGCTCGCTCTGGCAGCAGGCTTTGCGGGCGCTCAACATCCCCTTCGCCTGGGACCGGCTTTAGAGCCGGGTGTTCACATCCGATACGCCATGCGCACGCCGCCCCAGTGGCGGCCATTGATCCGCAGCGGCGCATCGACCTCGCGCATCAGGTCGGTGACGCCGCCGCCCATGTCGCGCCGATAGGACTGGACCAGGAAGGGGCGCACCGAGCGCGCCGCCATGATGCCGGCCCGGTCGTCGAAGATGCGCCGGTTGCGGCTATGCGCGATGTTCCAGTCCGGGTCGCCCGGACGCTGCGGCTGCGCGAAGGCTGCGTTATGGACCGGGATATAGCCGTTGCGGTCGATCGGCAGGGCGAAGACCAGGCGGGGGTCACTCGCCAGGGTCTGCGCCAGCAGCGGCGGCAGGGTCGCCTCGAGCGTCGGCAAGGCGAGGTTGGCGTATTGCGGCGGATCGGTCTGCGGCAGCAGCCGGTAGTCGATGTCGAAGAGGTCGTCCTCGCTCAGCCGGCGTGCCCGCAGCGCCTGCAGCATGACCTGCGCGATGCTGTCGGCAAAGCTCTGTGCCGCCACGATCAAGGGCCGGTATGAGCGCTCGATCTCGCCCAGCAGCGCCCGCAACGGCGCATTCGCCTCGACCGCGCCCGGCTCGAAGGCGATATGCAGGCCGAGCTCGCTCGTCGCCATCAGGCGGCAGGCGAGCGGCGGCAGCTCATCGATCCTGATCGTTCCCCTGACGCCGAGCCGCGGCGCCTGGGCGACGCTTGCAAGCAGCGCCCCGCCGAAGCCGAGATCGATGGTCTGGCTGACGATGCGTTGCGCGCCGAGGCTGACCTCGGCGCGGTGCTCGGCGGGAAAGCGGTCATATTGGCGGCGGTCGGCGAAGGCGGCGTGCCGCAAGGTCGGGATGAAGCGCCGCAGCATGTTGTCGGCCTGGCGCACGCCATCTGACAGGGAGCTGCGCGCCCGGGCGCTGTCGTCGGCGGCCGAGAGCGCGACGCGGTCGATCTCGTCGACACGGTGCAGCACGGTCTCGACGAAGCGCGCCGTCTCACCGGCGCTCCGGGAGAGTTCGGCGGCAGCCGCAGCCTGCTCCTGTGCGGCGCCGCCGATGGAGGCGATCACCGGGTTGACGTCGCGCACCATGGTGAGCGCGTCGTTGACGATCGCGGCCGAGCCCTGCGCCGCCTGGGTGAGATTGTCGACGCGACGGCGGATATGGTCGACCGCCTCGCGCACCTCGACCGAGAGTGTCTTGACCTCCTGCGCCACGACGCCGAAGCCTCGCCCGGCCTCGCCCGCGCGCGCAGCCTCGATCGTCGCGTTGAGCGCGAGCAGATTGGTCTGCCTGGCGATCTCGGCGATCGAATCGACGATGCTGCGGATCTCGACCGTGGCAACCGCGAGCCCGGTCATCATCTCCGTCGCCTCACCGGCGCGAGTGGCGGCGGCGTCGAGCCGGTCGCGGGCGCTGATCATGGTCGCGCCGACATGCTCGGCCGCGTCCGAGACATGCTGCGTCGCGGTCGCCAGCGCGGCCGAATTGATGCTGGCGGTGAAGGTCGCGGCGCGCACGGCCGCGATGCTGTCATGGATCTCGCGCGAGCGCCCTTCGGCATGGGCGGAGAACTGCTCGGCCTCGCCAAGACCGCCGGTCAGGCGGCGCATCGCCGCCACGACATCCTGCTCCAGCGTGCTGACGGCCTCGTGCAGCGCGCCGTCGTCATAGGTACCCTCAAGCGAGGCGTCGCTCGCAGGCACCGACAGCGCTTCGCCCATGGCGGGCCCCTGCCCGGCCGCCACGTGGTTTCGACTGCCTATCCAGCGCCGAACCTTGCCGAGCATCAACCAATCCTGAAGTGAGGAGAAAGCGATCTTTTATCAGCCGACATCATTAACAAAGCTTCACCGGCGCAGGCCGCAGACCGGCCGAGAGCCGGATGATTTCAAGGGCTTTGTCTCGATCACCTATGCGCCGTCATCCTGGGCGACCGAAGGTCGTCCCGGGATCCATCGTAGGGAGCCGCGCTCTACGATGGATCCCGGAGCTGCGCCGCTGACGCGGCTTGTCCAGGATGATGGCGCGGGTGATGGAAAGCGATCGGAAGCCCCTGATATCGCTCGGTTCAATTCAGATCAGATCCTAGAGCAGGATCGGTGCGAAAAGCCGGTCCCCACGTTTTTGCATCCAGCTCTAGACCTTCTGGGCATGGACCCTGGGGAAAGCGGACGGTAAAGCTCTGCGCCCGCCTTCCTGCCGCGCCCCGAGTCCTTGCCTGCCGCCCGCGAGCCTTCCGCCATGACGAGCCATAGCTACGATGTCATCGTCGCCGGTGTCGGGGCCATGGGCTCGGCCGCCTGCTGGCACCTCGCCAAGCGCGGCCTCAAGGTGCTCGGCCTCGAGCGCTTCGACCTCGGCCATGCCATGGGCTCCTCGCACGGGCTCAGCCGCATCATCCGCCTCGCCTATTTCGAAGGCTCGCATTACGTGCCGATCGTGCGGCGCGCCCATGAGTTGTGGCGCACCACCGGAGACGAGGCCGGGATGAAGCTCCTGCACGTCACCGGCTCGATCGATCTCGCGCCAGAGGGTGCAGGTCCTGTCGAATCCTCGCTGCAATCCTGCCTCGACCACGGGCTCGTCCATGAGCGGCTCGACGGCCGGGAGATCGCCCGGCGTTTCCCCGCCTTCCAGCTGCCGGAGGGCCATGTCGGCCTGTGGCAGCCCGATGGTGGCTTCGTCGCCTCGGAAAAGGCGATCTACGCCCATGTCGGCCTGGCGCAATCGCGCGGCGCCGAGATCCGTACCGGCGAGCCGATGCTCGACTGGACCCCGACCGCGCAAGGCGGTGTCATGGTGCGCACCGAGCGCGGCACTTACTCGGCCGGGCGATTGGTGATCACCTCGGGCGGCTGGATCGCAGACGCCGTGCCGGCGCTCGCCAGCAAGGTCTCGACCGTGCGCCAGGCGATCGGCTGGTTCACGACGCGCCGGCCGGAGCTGTTTCGCGAGGGCGCCTTTCCGGTGTTCATCCTCAGCGTCGAGGAAGGCGCGTTCTACGGCTTCCCGCTCTATGAGCATCCGGGCTTCAAGCTCGGCGGCCCGCATTTCGGCCGGGAGCCGATGGATCCGCGCGACGACGACCGCACGCCGAGCCCGCGCCAGGTCGCGCTGATCCGCGAATGCCTGAGACGCTACATCCCCGACGCCGCCGGCGACCCGCTGACCCTCAAGGGCTGCATCTACACCGTCTCGCCCGACGAGGATTTCATCATCGACGCGGTGCCCGGCGTGCCTCAGGCCGTCTTCGCCTCCTGCTGCTCCGGCCACGGCTTCAAATTCGCCAGCGCGATCGGCGAGATCCTCGCCGATCTATCCACCTCCGGCCAATCGGCCTTCGACCTCACGCCGTTCTCGCTCGACCGCCTCGCGGCCTGAGCGATACCCGCGCAACGGAAGCCAGCCTTGGCCAGTGCAGCCACAAACCGCCGCGGCATCATCGCCATGCTGACGGCGATGTCGCTCTTCGTCTGCAATGACGCGCTGATGAAACTGGCGCGCGAGGCCTATCCGGCCGGCCAGGCGATCGCATTGCGCACCGTCTTCGCAATGCTGGCGGGGCTCGCCTTGGTGCTTGCCTTCCGCGAGGGCGACAAGCTGATGCTGGCGCTGCGCCCCGTGGTCGTGCTGCGCGGCGTGATCGAGGCCAGCGTCGCCCTGTCCTTCGTCTGGGCGCTCGGCCGGCTGCCGCTCGCCAACATCACCGCCATCGGCATGGCCTCGCCCCTGATCATCGTCGTGCTCGCCGTGCTGATGGGCATCGAGAAGGTCGGCTGGCGGCGCACGGCGGCCGTCACGGTCGGCTTCGTGGGCGTGCTGATCGTCGTCAGGCCGACGGCGGAAGGCTTCAGCCCGGCTGCGATCGTCGCCTTGCTCAGCGCCCTGCTCGTCGGCTTCCGCGACCTCCTGACCCGTAGGATCGACAAGGATATCCCCTCGACCGTGGTCTCCTTCACCACGACGATGATCATCGGGGTCATCGCCCTGGGCTACGGCATCGTCGAGGATTGGGAGCCGGTCTGGCGGCGCGAGACGGCCTATGTCGCGGTCGCCGCCGTGCTGGTCTCGACCGGCAGCTTCTTCATCATCAGCGCCTTCCGCGACGCTGATGTCGGCGTGATCTCGGGCTTCCGCTATTCGGTGGTGATCTTCGCTGTCATCATCGGCTATCTCGGCTGGGGAGATGTTCCCGACCCCCTCGCCTTCGCCGGCATCGCGCTCATCGTCGGCAGCGGGCTCTACACGATGCACCGGCAGCGGGTGCGCCCCGATTCCAATCTCAAGATCGCCAGAGCCGAATGAACGCCGCCGCCATGCGCGCCAAACCGACACTGACCGTGCTGGTGGCGATCTCGACGCTGCAGCCGATCGCGCTCAACCTGCTCGCGCCCTCGACGCCGACCCTCGCCCGGCATTTCACCGCGAGCTACGCCACAATCCAGCTCACGCTGACGCTGTTCCTCGTCGCGGTCGCGCTGATGCAGCTCGTCATCGGCCCGCTCTCCGACAGGTTCGGCCGGCGGCCCTGCGTCAATGCCGGCATCGCGCTGTTCCTGCTCGGCTCCGTGCTCGGCGCGCTCTCGCACTCGACGGGCATGCTGCTGCTGGCGCGCGTGCTCGAAGGCGCCGGTTCGGGCTCGGCCTTCGCCCTGTCGCGCGCCATCATCCGCGACAGCGCCGGCCGCGACGAGGCGGCGAGCCAGATCGCCACCGTCACCATGGTGATGGTGGTGGCGCCGATGCTCGCACCCTATCTCGGCGGCCATATCGAGACCTGGTTCGGCTGGCGCATGATCTTCTGGTTCATGACGGCGTTCGGAGCCGGCGTGCTGCTGCTGACCATCGCAAAGCTGCCGGAGACCGCGCCCAATCTCGGCCAGCGCAGCGCGCTGTTTGGGGTCTTCCGCGCCTTCCCGCTGCTGATCGGCGACCGCGGCTTCGTCACCAATGTGATCGCGCTGTCGATGACCTCGGGGGCCTTCTTCGGCTTCGTGGCGGCCGCCCCCTTCATCGTGGTCGAGACGATGGGGCATGGGCCAGACGCCTATGGCGCCTATTTCATCCTCAACGCCTTCGGCTACATGGTCGGCAATTTCGCGATGTCGCGCCTGGCCGTGAAGCTCGGCACGAGACGGTTGATCCGAAACGGGCTGATCATCTCTTGTGCGGCGATGAGCGTGGCGCTGGCGCTCTCGCTGAGCCCGGTCTGGACGCCGCTCGCCTTGTTCCTGCCGCTGGCCTTCAACGCAGCCGGCAACGGGCTGACGATCCCCGGTGCGACGGCCGAGGCACTCTCGGCCAGGCCTGAGCTCGCGGGCTCGGCGGCGGGGCTGATGGGCGCGATCCAGCTCGGTTCCAGCGCGCTGGCAACCATTCTCATCAGCTGGCTCGTTACACTTTGGCCGCAGGCGCTCGTCGTGATGATGTGGCTGATGATGGCGGCGGGGTTATTTGCGTTGCGTTTCAATAGGATCGCGCGAGATTGATACAAATCTCCTTGGGTGGGCATCCCCTGCCGATTGCGCCGCACAATCTTGTACTGCCCTACTCCTTGATATAACAGCGCTGCATACCCGCCATAAGCGGGACACAATCGGGACGCAGCCCGCATCGGGAGGATGGACGTGGAAGGACTACTCAAGGTCAGCCGCGTGATCGACACGATCAACGGCCAGATCGGCAAGAAGATGGCTTGGCTGATCCTGCTCGCCGTCATCGTCGCGACGGTCAACGCGATCATCCGCAAGCTCTTCAACGTCTCGTCCAATGCCTGGCTCGAACTGCAATGGATGCTGTTTGGCGCCGTGTTCCTGCTCTGCGCCTCCTGGACGCTGCAGGTGAAGGAGCATATCCGCATCGACATCGTGAACAGCCAGCTGCCCAAGAGCGTGCAGCGCTGGATCGACCTGATCGGCCACGCGCTCTTCCTGATGCCGTTCTGCGTGCTGATGATCTACCATTCCTGGCCCTTCTTCACGCGCTCCTATGTGATCGGCGAGCAATCGCTCTCGGCCGGCGGGCTGCCGCAATGGCCGGCCAAGGGTCTGCTGTTCATCGGCTTCCTGATGCTCGCCTTCCAGGGCGTCTCCGAGATCATCAAGCAGATCGCGATCATGCGCGGACATCTCGAAGACGACGAGACCTTGCGCGGCCATGCCGCCGCGGCCGAGGCCGAAGCCCAGCGCCTGCTCGACCAGGCCAAGGCCCAAGGTTTGGCTTCGTGAAGAGCCCTGGCTTCGTGAAGAGCCTTGGCTTCGTAAACAACGCTGGCCGCGCAGACACCTCCAGAGACGTCCGGACCCCTTCCATGACCGCATCCCGCCTTGCGCGCAGCGCCGGCCTCCTGGTCGCGCTCACCGTCACCGCCTTCTTCAGCCTTCATACCGGTGACGCCCAGGCGGCCGGCTTCGGCGATTTCATGCGCGTCAACATGGCGCCGGTGATGTTCGCGGCGCTCGTGCTGTTCCTGCTGCTCGGCTATCCCGTCGCCTTCGCGCTTGCGGCCAATGGCCTGTTCTTCGCCATCGTCGGCATCGAGCTCGGGCTGTTCCAGGAGAACTTCCTGCAGGCGCTGCCGGAACGCATCTACGGCACGATGAACAATGACGTGCTGCTGGCGATCCCGTTCTTCACCTTCATGGGGCTGGTGCTGGAGCGCTCCGGCATGGCCGAGGACCTGCTCGACACGATCGGCCAGCTGTTCGGACCGATCCGCGGCGGCCTCGCCTATGCGGTCATCTTCGTCGGCGCGCTCTTGGCTGCCACCACAGGCGTGGTCGCGGCCTCCGTCATCTCGATGGGCCTGATCTCGCTGCCGATCATGCTGCGCTACGGCTATGACCGCCGCCTCGCCTCGGGCGTCATCGCGGCCTCGGGCACGCTCGCGCAGATCATCCCGCCCTCGCTCGTGCTGATCGTGCTCGCCGACCAGCTCGGCCGCTCGGTCGGCGACATGTATGAGGGCGCCTTCATTCCCGGCCTCGTGCTGGCAGGGCTCTATGCCGGCTATGTCTTCCTGGTGACGATCGTCTATCCCGACCGTGCGCCCGGCCTGCCGCCGGAGGCGCAGACCCTGCGCGATTCCGACGGCCAGACGCGGCGGCGCTCGCTGCTGGTGGTGACGATCCTCTCCTTCGGCGTCGGCATCGCCTATATGAAGTACTTCACCAATGTCGGCGCCGGCGCCGACTTCGTGGTGCTGACCATGTCGATCGCGGTGGGCGTGTCCTTCGTGATCGCGCTCGCCAATAAATGGCTCGGCCTGGGCCTGCTCTCGCGCATGACCGAGCAGGTCGTGTTCGTGATGGTGCCGCCGCTGGCGCTGATCTTCCTGGTGCTCGGCACGATCTTCATCGGCCTCGCGACCCCGACCGAAGGCGGCGCGATGGGCGCGGCCGGCGCGATCCTGCTCGCCTTCGGCAAGAAGCGCCTGACCTTCGACCTGCTCAAGCAGGCGACCGAGTCGACCGCCAAGCTCTCGGCCTTCGTGCTGTTCATCCTGGTCGGCGCGCGCGTGTTCTCGCTAACCTTCTACGGCGTCAACGGCCATGTCTGGGTCGAGCATCTGCTCGTCTCGCTGCCTGGCGGCCAGACCGGCTTCCTGATCTTCACCAACGTGTTGGTGTTCTTCCTCGCCTTCTTCCTCGACTTCTTCGAGCTCGCCTTCATCATCGTGCCGCTGCTGGGACCGGCGGCGGACAAGCTCGGCATCGACCTGATCTGGTTCGGCGTCATCCTTGGCGTGAACATGCAGACCTCGTTCATGCACCCGCCCTTCGGCTTCGCGCTGTTCTTCCTGCGCTCGGTGGCACCGAAGAACCCCTACCGCGACAAGGTGACCTCCAAGATGATGGAGCCCGTCACGACCGCGCAGATCTATTGGGGGGCCGTGCCCTTCGTGGTGATCCAGTGCATCATGGTCGCGCTTGTCGTGATCTTCCCGAGCATGGTGATGCACTACAAGGCCTCGGCCGTGCAGCTCGACCAGAAGTCGATCGACAAGCAGTTCGACTCGATCCAGATCCCGGGCCTCGGCGGCTCCGGCGGCCTCCCGGGGCTCGACCTCAACGCCCCGCCGAAGCTCAACCTGAACTGAGGCGAACAGCCCCAAGACGCAAAAGGCCCCGGAGCGATCCGGGGCCTTTTTCTTGGTCGTCATTGCGAGCGCAGCGAAGCAATCCAGGGGGACGTCGAGCTCTGCCGCCGCTGGATTGCTTCGTCGCTTTGCTCCTCGCAATGGCGGGGGCAGCGAGCCTGCGCTCAGTCTTCGAGCCGCGCGATCAGGCTCGACGTGTCCCAGCGCCTTCCGCCCATCTTCTGGACTTCGGCGTAGAACTGGTCGACCAGCGCGGTGACGGGGAGCTGCGCACCGTTGCGGCGGGCCTCCTCCAGCACGATGCCGAGATCCTTGCGCATCCAGTCGACGGCGAAGCCGAAATCGAACTTGCCGGCATTCATGGTCTTGCCGCGGTTCTCCATCTGCCAGGAGCCGGCCGCGCCCTTGGAGATCACCTCCAGCATCGCCTCGACATCGAGCCCGGCGCGCTTGGCGAAATGGACGCCCTCCGACAGGCCCTGGACGAGGCCGGCGATGCAGATCTGGTTGACCATCTTGGTGAGCTGGCCGGAGCCGGCTGGGCCCATCAGCTTGCACATGCGCGCAAAGCTCGCGATCACCGGCTCGGCGCGGGCATAAGCCTCCGGCTCGCCGCCGCACATCACCGTCAGCACGCCGTTCTCGGCCCCGGCCTGGCCGCCCGAGACCGGCGCATCGATGAAGCCGAAGCCGGCCGCGGTCGCAGCCTCGTCGAGCTCGCGGGCGACGCCGGCCGAGGCCGTGGTGTGATCGACGAAGATCGCGCCCTTCGCCATGCCGGAGAAAGCGCCGCCCTCGCCCAATGTCACCGAGCGCAGATCATCATCATTGCCGACGCAGGAGAAGACGATCTCCTGGCCCTTGGCCGCCTCAGTCGGGGTCGGCGCGCTTGCGCCGCCATGCTGGGCGACCCAGGCCTTCGCCTTCGCCGGGTTACGGTTGTAGACCGTGACCTCGTGGCCCTTGGCCTTGAGATGGCCGGCCATGGGATAGCCCATCACGCCGAGACCGAGGAAGGCGACTTTGGTCATGTTTCGCTCCGCTGCGTTTCTTGAAATGCCGGAACGGGCTTAGCGCGCGACGGGCCAACTGAAAAGCAGCGCGGCTGTGCCGCCCCGCATGCGCAAAATGAGGCTGCGGTTGTTGTCGCCTGCCGCCGGACCGGATAGGGCATGCGGCCATGACGATATCCAATGATGACGAGCTGAAGGAATTGCGCGAGATCAGCCGCATCGTCGCCAACACGCTGGCGGCGATGGGCAAGGCGCTCGAACCCGGCATGACGACGGCAGAGCTCGACCAGATCGGCCGCGCGGCGCTGGAAAACGCCGGCGCTCGCCCAGCTCCGGAGCTCGCCTACAGCTTTCCCGGCGCGACCTGCATCAGCGTGAACGAGGAAATCGCCCACGGCATTCCCGGCCCGCGCCGGATCGCTGCGGGTGATCTCGTCAATATCGACGTCTCCGCCGAGAAGAACGGCTTTTTCTCCGATACTGGAGCTTCCTTCGCTGTGCCGCCGGTCTCGCGCCGCACTGAGCGGCTGTGCCGCGACGGCCGCCGCGCGCTCTGGGCCGGGCTCGGGCAGGTCGGCGCCGGCAAGCCGCTTGCGGGCATCGGGCAGGCTGTCGGCCGCTTTGCGCAGAAGAACGGCTACACGCTGGTCCGCAACCTGGCGAGCCATGGCGTCGGCCGCTCTCTGCACGAGGAGCCGACCGAGATCGCGACCTGGCCGGAGCGCTCGGAACGCCGCATGATGCATAGTGGCCTGGTGTTCACGGTCGAGCCGTTCCTGTCGCTGGGCGCGAACTGGGCGCAGAGCGGCGACGACCCCTGGACCCTCTATGGCGAGCCGCGCGCACCGACGGTCCAGTACGAGCATACGGTCGTGGCGACCACGAACGGGCCGCTGGTCCTGACGCTTCCGGGCTGACGACCGCGCCGCGCGGTATCGCTGCGTAGCATCAGCGCAGCGCCATATGCCGGGTCAGCCTGATTTCGAACCTGTCCCAGACGCGCCGGATCACCTCGACCAGCACGAGATAGATCAGCGCCGCATAGAGATAGATCGTCAGGTCGAAGGAGCGCGCGAAGGCGAGCTTGGTCGCGCCCATCAGGTCGTAGAGCGTCACCAGCGAGGCGACCGCGCTCGACTTGATCATCACGATCAGCTCATTGCCGAGCGGGCGCAGCCCCAGGATCATCGCCTGGGGCATGATGACATGGCGCAAGGTCGCCCAGCGATGCAGGCCGAGCGACAGCGCGCCCTCGAACTGGCCGCGCGGAATCGACTGGATGGCGCCGCGCAGGATCTCGGCCTGATAGGCGGCGGTGTTGATGGTGAAGGTGAAGAGCGCGCAATAGAACGGTTCGCGGAAGAACCACCACAGCCCGACATCCTGCCAGAACAGGCGGAACTGGCCGAGGCCGTAATAGATCAGGAAGAGCTGGCAGAGCAGCGGCGTGCCGCGGAAAAAGGTGGTGTAGCCGTTGATCGCGATTTGCGCCCAGCGCGGCCCGTACAGCCTGGTAATGGCGAGTCCGGCGGCCAGCATGAAGCCGATCGCGACGGAGATGACGACGAGCTCGGTGGTGATCCAGAGGCCGCCGGCCATGCGGCAGCCATAGTTCTGGAAGACCTCGCTGCCGAGGAACCAGCCGGGATATTCGCACCAATTCATCGCGTCGCGCCCCCGAAGGCGGCGATGCCGCGATTGCTGCGGGCCTCCAGCTTCGCCACGCCCCAGGCCGAGGCCAGCGAAAAGGCGAGATAGATCAGCATCGCCGCGCCGAAGAACAGGAACGGCTCCTTGGTCGTGACATTGGCGCGCGTGGTAATGAACATGATGTCGGGCAAGGTGATGACCGAGACCAGCGAGGTCTCCTTCAGCAGCACCATCCAGTTGTTGCCGAGCCCGGGCAGCGCCACCCGGATGAGCTGCGGAAACACGACCAGGCGAAAGGCCTGGCTCCGGGACAGCCCGAGCGCGGCGGCGGCCTCGCGCTGGCCCTTCTGGATCGAGTTCAACGCGCCGACCCAGACCTCGCTGGAGAAGGCCGAGAGCACGACGCCGAGCGCGACCATGCCCGCGACGAAGGGCGGCATCGAGAAATTGCCGGGCAGGCCGAGCCGCTGCCAGAGCTCCTGCAGCACCACCTGGATGCCAAAATAGATGATGTAGAGCGTCAGCAATTCGGGCACGCCGCGGAAAACCGTGGCGTAGACCGTCGCCAGCCAGCGCGGGACGATTTTCTGCGAGCGCTTGCCGAGCGCGACGATCAGGCCGAGCGCCAGGCCGAAAGGCAGGGTCGCGAGCGCGATCGAGATGGTGATGCCGGCGCCCTGGAGCAGGGCAAGACCCCAGCCGCCAGGGCCGAAGCCGAGCAAAGCAAACTTATCGAACATGAAGCAGCCGGTGCTCGGGGCTGAAGGTGTGAGCCGGCGCGGAGAAGCCGCGCCGGTCGATCAGGCTGGCCCGATCAAATGATCGGGATCTTGAAGTACTTGTCGGCGATCTTCTTGTGCGAGCCGTCGGCGAGCGATTCGGCGATGGCCTTGTTGAACATCTCCTTCAGCGCGATGTCCTCCTTGCGCACGGCCCCGGCGACGCCGGCGCCATGGATCGCGGGATCACGCTCGATCACGCCGATCTGCTTGCAGCAATCCTTGCCCTTGCCGTTGAGGAAATCCTCGAGCGAGAGCGAGTCGGCGATGATGTAGTCGAGCCGTCCGCTGAGCAGGTCGAGGTTGGCCTCCTCCTGCGTCGGATAGGGGCGCGCGGTCGAATCCTTGTAGATCTTCTCGACGAAGTTGGCGTGGACGGTCGAGCCCTGGACACCGATCGCCTTGCCCTTGAGCGCAGCCGGCGAGACATCGGTCGAGGTCGTGGTCTTCGGTCCGATGATCCAGATCGGGGTCTTGGTGTAGACCGAGGTGAAATCGACGCGCTTCTTGCGCTCGTCGGTAGCGTTCATGCCGGCAATGATGATGTCGTATTTGCTGGCGAGCAGCGCCGGGATGATGCCGTCCCAATCCTGCACGACCCAGCTGCATTTCACCTTCATCTTCTCGCAGAGAAGATTGCCATAGTCGATCTCGAAGCCTTCCAGCTCCTTCTTGGCGTTGAGGTTGTTGAAGGGGGGATAGGCGCCTTCGGTGCCGATCCGGATCTCCTTCCACTCCTTGGCTTGCGCCAGAGCGCCGGTTGCGCCGACGACCGTCAATGCGGCCGCGGCGATGAAACGAACGAATGCTTTCATAAGACCTCCCACAGGTTCGGCCGGCCGGGCGTTTCGAGTTCCCTGGTCCAGCGCGTGCTCATAGATTGGGCGATCTTGCATCCTTGCCGCAAGTGGGCAGGCGCGCCTTTTATGGGCCGACGCGCCCAATTATTCCGCACGTCAACCCATTGTTTTTATTATGAAAATAAGCCATCAGACGAAAACGGCCTGTCGCTTCAGCCGATGCGATGGGCGCGCGAGCGACGCGCGGCCGCACTGAGACGGTCGTCGAGGAGCGCAATCAGCCAGACGGCGAGCCCGCCCAGCGCCAGCGCGACGCCGACCCAGCCCGTCGAGGTCCAGCCATAGCCGGCCGCGATCGCCATGCCGCCGAGCCAGGGACCGAGCGCGTTGGCGGTGTTGAAGGCGCTGTGGTTGAGCGCGGCGGCAAGCGTCTGCGCATCCTCGGCCACGTCCATCAACCGGGTCTGCAGCACGATGCCGAGCCCGCCGCCGCAGCCGATCAGGAAGACCACCAGCGAGATCGCCCAGATGTTGCCGGCGGCGATCGGAAAGAGCGCGAGCGAGGCGGCGCTCCACAGCAGCATCGCGCCGGCGGCCGGCATGGTCGCCTTGTCCGCGGCCCAGCCGCCAATGAGCGTGCCTGCCGTCAGGCCGAGCCCGAAGATGGCGAGCACCATCGGCAGCAGCGCCGGCGAAACCTGCGTCACCTCCAGCAGGGTCGAGGCGACATAGGTGTAGACCGCGAACATGCCGCCGAAACCGATGGCGCCGATGCCGAGCGTCAGCCAGACCTGCCGGCGCTTCAGCGCGCCGAGCTCGCGCAAGGGGCTGGCGCCCGGTTGCAAGCGGTCGCGCGGCACGAAGGCATAGACCAGGAGCGCGGTTGCGACCGCCAGCAGCGCCACGATGCCAAAACCCCAGCGCCAGCCGAGAGCCTGGCCCATCCAGTTGGCGATGGGCACGCCGAGGATGGTGGCGATGGTTAAGCCCAGCATCACGCGCGCCACGGCCTGGGCGCGCCGGTTGGGCGGGGAGAGCGAGGCGGCGACCAGCGACGCCACGCCGAAATAGGCGCCATGCGGCAGGCCGCTGAGAAAGCGGAAGGCGAGCATCCAGCCATAGCTCGGTGCCAGCGCGCTCAGCAGATTGGCGACGGCGAAGACGCTCATCAGGCCGATCAGCAGGGTGCGGCGCGTGATCCGCGCCGCCAGCACCGCGATGATCGGCGCGCCGACGACGACGCCCAGCGCATAGGCGCTGATCACATGCCCGGCCGAGGGCTCGTCGATGCCCAGCCCCTTGGAGAAGAAGGGCAGCAGGCTCATCGCGGCGAATTCGGTCGTGCCGATGGCGAACCCGCCCATGGCGAGCGCAAACAGGACGAGCGCCAGATGCGTCGACGGCTGGCCGACCGCCACGGCGATCTCGGCATGGCGCGTCTCGGTCGCAGCCGTCATGAATGTCGTCCCTTCCTAATACCGGCAGCGCAGCAATTACGCTGCAGCGCAGCATGAGTGTTACCCATGCTGCCTGCGCCGGATCAACAGGCAATGGCGGGACAAGCCATGCCGGCATTGCATGATGGGGCATCGCATTTGGAGTTTAGAGCTCTCATCCCGAGAGGCAGGCTTGGCACGAAGCCAATGATGTCAATGGCTCAGCCTTGATCATCACCCGCGCCGTCATTCCGGACGCAGCGAAGCGGAGATCCGGAATCCATCGTAGAGTTCGGTGGCCTCCGATGGATTCCGGATCTGCGCCGCCAAAGCGGCTTGTCCGGAATGACGGCGCGGGTGATGGCAAACGATCGGACGCCCTTGATATCGCCCGATTCATGTCAGGCCAGCCCCTCAAGACGAGGGCTAGAGTTTCCAGACCAGCGCTCAGGCCGCAGCCCTGGCTCCCGAGGCCGCGTCCTTGAACACCGCCTCGCAGCGGGCGAGCCCCCAGTCGAGCTCGGCGCGGTTGATGGTCAGCGGCGGGGCGAAGCGGATGACGGTTTCATGCGTCTCCTTGGTCAGCACTCCGGCCGCGGCCAGGGTTTTGACCAGCGCCTTGGCGGACGCGATCTTTGGGTTGATCTCGACGCCGACCCAGAGGCCGAGGCCGCGCACGGAGCGGGCGAGACCCAGGCTCATCGCCTCCAGCCGCGCCTTCATATAGGCGCCCTGCGCCGCCGAGCGCTCGACCAGGCGCTCCTCCTCGATCACGCTAAGTGCCTCCAGCCCGATCGCGGCGGCGAGCGCATTGCCCCCAAAAGTCGAGCCATGCGAGCCGGGCTCGAACAGGCTCATCACCGCCCGCGAGGAGAGGAAGGCCGAGACGGGATAGACCCCGCCGCCCAGAGCCTTGCCGACGATCAACCCGTCCGCGCGGATGCCCTCATGCTGATGCGCGAACCAGCGCCCGGTGCGGCCAAGCCCCGACTGGACCTCGTCGAGAATGAGCAGGACATTGTGACGGTCGCAGAGCGCGCGCAGCGCCCGCAGATAGCCGGGCGGCGGCACGACGATGCCGGCCTCGCCCTGGATCGGCTCGATCAGGATCGCAGCGGTGTTGGGCGTGATCGCAGCCGCCATCGCCGCAACATCGCCGAAGGGCACAGTGACGAAGCCCGGGGTGAACGGGCCAAAACCGTCGCAATAGCTCTCCTCCGAGGAGAAGCCGACGATGGTCGTGGTGCGGCCGTGGAAATTTCCGGCCGCGACGATGATCTCGGCTGCGCCGTCCGGGATGCGCTTAACGCGATGGCCCCAGCGCCGCGCCGCCTTGATCGCGGTCTCGACCGCCTCGGCGCCGGTGTTCATCGGCAGCGCCATCTCCTGCCCGGAGACCTCGCAGAGCTTGGCCAGGAACGGGCCGAGCGGCTCGGTATGGAAGGCGCGGCTGGTGACCGCGAGCTTGCGCGCCTGCTCGGAGAGCACCTTGAGGATGCGCGGATGGCCATGGCCGAGGCTGACTGCGGAATAGCCGCTCATCATGTCGAGGCGGCGCACGCCAGCAGTATCGGTCAGCCAGACGCCCCCGCCATGGGAGAGCATGATCGGCAGCGGCGCATAATTCTGCGCGCAGACGGCCTGTTCCCGGTCAATGGCGTTCATGGCGGCTCTCCCTGGCAAGATCTGCTTGCAAGCCCTGCTCGCAAGGCCCGAGGATAGGCCCGGCGCAGCAGCCGAACTTGTCCGGGGCGCGGGAGGAACGCAGCCGAATCTGTCGTTCAGGCGACAGGACCGGGTGGCCGGGCTCGCGGCCACTCCGCGACAAGGCTATAGCCGTGCCTGCCCCGCCCTCTGCCCTGCCGCGAGACCTGTGCCCGTGATCCCCTGGACCCTGATCGACAGCGCGAAACTGCCCGGCCAGGGCGAGCTTAGGCTGAAGCGGCGCGGCAGCGAATTCTCGATCATGCTCGGCACGAACGAGTTGATGAACAGCCGGCTCAGCGGCTCCGAGGAAGCGCTCGCCACGCTCGCCTGCGCGGGACTGCGGGATGCGCTGCAGCCCCAGATCCTGATCGGCGGGCTCGGCATGGGCTTCACGCTGCGCGCGGCGCTTCAGGTTCTCGGCCCCGGGGCCAGGGTCGAACAGGCCGAGCTGGTGCCCGAGGTCGTCGCCTGGGCGAAGGGGCCGATGGCGGAGGTCTTCGCGGGCTGCCTCGACGATCCCCGCGTCAGCGTGACGGTTGCCGATGTCGGCGCCGTCATCGCCGCCGCACCTGCGCGCTACGACGCCATCCTGCTCGATGTCGACAATGGCCCGGAAGGGCTGACCGTGCCGGCCAATGACGGGCTCTACAGCGAAGCGGGCCTGGATGTCGCGCGCCGCGCCTTGCGCCCCGGCGGCGTGCTCGCCGTCTGGTCGCAAGGGCCGGACCGCCGCTTCACACAGAGGCTGCGGCAGGCGGGTTTTTCGGTCGAGGAGAAGATGGTGCGAGCCAACAAGGGCCGCAGCGGCGCGCGGCATGTGATCTGGCTGGCAGTGCGGCGCTGATCCGGAATCCGTCCTAAAGCGTCATTCTCGGGCTTGCCCCGAGAATCTCATGACCAGAGCGCTCTGGTTTACGAGATGGTCGGGTCAAGCCCGACCATGACGCGCTTCGGATTCCGGGTCTCCGCGGAGTTTCCAAACACTCTCAGGCCTCTCGCCCGAGCGCGGCGATGATGTCGGCGCTGCTGCGGATGCGCGAAACGCGCGGCAGCGTCTTCGTCAGGGCAAATTCATGCATCTCCGCGCCCAGCGACGTCGATGCATCCTGCGCGACGATGACGGCGTAGCCATGCTGCCAGCCATCCCGGGCCGTCGATTCGACCCCGAAATTGGTGGCGATGCCGCCGATCACGATGCTGGTGATGCCGCGCCGCCGCAGTTGCAGGTCGAGCTCGGTGCCGAAGAAGGCGCTCCATTGGCGCTTGACGATGCGGACCGTGGCCGGCAGCGCGGCGATCTCGGGCGCCAGTTCCGACCAGCCGGGAGGAGGCCCGCCTGCCGGCAATTGCATGGGCATGTCGACGGCCTGCGCGAGCCGGTCGCCGCCATCCCCGGAGAACGCGATCGTCACGGTCACGATCGGTGCCGAGGCTGCCAGGAAGGCTTGTCCGAGCCGCTGCGTCGCCGTGACGAGCGTGGCGCGGTCATAGGGCGCCAGCGGCATGGCGAGCGTGCCGTTCTGGACATCGATGAGAACAAGGGCGGTTTTGCCAGGGTCGAGATGAAAGGTCATGGTGATCTCCGGAAGCCGGGGCGTCGCGCTCGGGCAGATTCGGGCCGGGCGGCCCTCGTCAATATGAGACAATCCTCACATTTGTGATTTATGAGAATGGACTCACAAAAGTCAAGCGCAGGCGCGAGCAAGACCGCCAAGGCCAGCAAGGAACCCAGCCGCGGCCGCGGCGTGCAGCGCGTCCAGGCCCTGCTCGACGCCGCATCCGCTGTGTTCGCGGAGACCGGATACGAGGCCGCGACCACGACCGAGATCGCGCGGCGCGCCAAGGCCTCGATCGGCTCGCTCTATCAGTTTTTCCCGACCAAGGAGCATCTGGCGGCAGCGCTACACGCCCGCCATCTCGACAGCCTTGCCGCCGTCTTCGACAGTCTCGCAACTGAGGCGCAAGGCGCGGCCAGCGAGCAAGGCGCGGCCGGCGACGGGATCATCGACGACTTGTTCCAGCGCCTGCTGATCTATCTCGAGGCCAATCCGGCCTTCCTCGTGCTGGGCGAGCGTCGCAGCCTCGATCCGGCGGTCAAGAAGCAGGCGCGGGCGCGGCTGCGCGGCGGCATAGCCGGCCTGCTGCAAAGGATCGAGCCGCCGGTGCCGCGCGAACGGCTTGCGCCTCTGGCGGCGCTGATCCTGCATCTGATCCGCATGGCGGCGATGCTGCGCGCCGACGATGATCTTACCATTCGCGACCCTGCGGTTGCAGAACTGCGCGAGATGCTGCGGCGGCATCTCGCCGCCACGCAGATGAGGGCCTGATCGGCGGGCTCGCCGCAGGGCCGCATGCGACGAAGGCGCCGCCCTGCTGCGACCCTCATTCCAGCCCGCAAAGCCCCTCGCATGACTTGACCGACAGCGCCGCGACGACATCCTTCAGCGGCGCCTGCGCGGCGGGGCTGAGTGCCGTCAGCGCGGACTGGACTGTCGCGACGAGTGCGAGGCGGTCGCCGCGCGTCGTGCCCTTGGCCAGCGCCACGGCGTTTTCGGCAAGGCCATTTGCGAGCACGAGCTGATTCTCCGGGGTCAAGCCAGGGCTGCGGAGCGCAAGCGTTGCCGAGCTGACGATTTCCAGGAGACCCAGGCGCATCGTGCGCAACCCCTGGCGGCGCGCATCATTCATCTCGTCGGGCTTCAATCGCGTGATGAAATCGGCCACGGCCGGCATTGCGGCGGCAATGACCTTGATCAGGAAGACATGCGAGCGGGTGATCTCATCCTGGAACAGCATCGCGTTGCGTGCGGTATCCGGCTGCAGGGCCGGGTCTGCGGAGAACAGCGCATAGGTCTTCATAATCTGGGTTTCCTTCCCCAGGATGTCGAGCAGCAGGGGAATGTCGTTGGATGCATAGGGCGGCCGGCCGAGGATGGCCGGGGCGTTCCACAGCGCTGCCAGCACCTTGGCGTCTGCGGGATCGCTCCATCGCGGCAGGGTTCCGCTCGCCCGTCTCTGGCGCGTCAGCGCGTCCATGGCGGAAAAAGCCGCGTTCAATTGGGCCGGCCCCGATGCCGGCACCTCCGCCCACGCCTTCCAGCCGGGGGCGGCCAGCAGCGAGGCGAGCAGCAGGAGCTTGATCGGGAGGGATAATTTCGCTGTCATCTCGTCATCTCATCTCGCTGCGTCGCGAAGGCAGATCGGCGCGGCGTTAGAGCAACGGGTTTTGAGACCGATTTATGGCTGAGGCTGCGTTGCATGGTCAGGCGCGGAACCTCGACGGAGAACCCTCTCCAATCCAAGTCGGATGTTTCCGACTTGGATCACGATGGATGCCAATCTCGGGCAAGCCCGAGATTGGTGGGAGAGGGCAGGGTGAGGGGTCGGCCACTTGACGCTTTGGCCGTGACCTCACCGCTGCCTCGCTGTGAGGTTTCCACACAACTGGTCCAGGGGCCGACACCTCACCCCTGCCCCTCTCACTGAACTCGGGCCTGCCCGAGTTCAGTACTCAGAGTGTCGAAGTCGGGTAGACCCGACTTCGATGCAGGAGAGGGGTTCCCCGCGCCCTGCGCTCGCAGGCGCGCTACTCCTCGCCCAGCGGATAGCCCTCGAACTCCTTCAGCGCCTTGAGCGCAAAGGTGGTGGCGATTCTCGCCACGCCGAGCTGCGCGTCGGCGAGCCAGGCGCCGGTCAATTCCTCATAATCGGCCAGCGAGGCCGCGACGATCCGGGCGAGATAGTCGGCCTCGCCGCTGACGACCTGGACCTCGACCACGTCGGGACTGCTCTTCAGCACCTTCTCGACACGCTCGCGCCGACCGACCGAATGGTCGCGCAAGGAGATCTGGGCGAAGGCGACGATGGCGTGGCCGGCAAGCTCCGGCGCGAGCCGGGCGCCATAACCCCGGATCAGGCCCGACGTCTCCAGCTTTCGCACGCGCTCGAGGCAGGGCCGGGCGGAGAGCCCGACCCGCTCGGAGAGGGCCTGGTTGGTGATGCGCCCCTCCCCGCGCAGGATCGCGATGATCCGGCGGTCGATCGCGTCGAGTGTCAGTGTCTTGCGCTTCACGGCCTGCCCTTGCCCGCGGCGCGGGCTTCCGCGATCAGGCACAATTCGGTGAAGAGCACCTGCGCCGCGCATTGGGCGGTGTTGGAGGTCGCATCATATTGCGGCGCGACCTCGACCACGTCGGCGGCGACGATGTCGGCGCCCTTCAGCCCGCGCAGGATGGCGAGCGCCTCGCGTGGGGTGAGCCCGCCGACCTCGGGCGTGCCGGTGCCGGGCGCAAAGGCCGGATCGAGCGAATCGACATCGAAGGAGACGTAAGTCGGCCCGTCGCCGATGACGGCAAGCGCCTTGGCGATGACGGCGTCGAGCCCGAGTTCGTCGACCTCATTAGCGTGGATCACGGTCATGCCGCTCTCATAGGAGAACTCCCAGAGATATTCGGCCCCGCCGCGGATGCCGATCTGGATCACGCGGCTGGGATCGAGCACGCCGTCGAGCACCGCCTGCCGGAACGGGCCGCCATGGTGGAACTTCGAGCCCTCATAGGGTCCCGAAGTATCGCAATGGGCGTCGATATGGACCATGCCGACCGGGCGCTTCTCGCCGACCGCCCGCATGATCGGATAGGTGATGGAATGATCGCCGCCGACGGCGAGCGGCGAGACGCCAGCCTTCACGATGGTCTTGAAGGTCGCCTCGATGTCCTCATGGCAGCTTTCCAACGAATAGCGCGAGCGGAACGGCACGTCGCCGATATCGGCCACTTTCAGCAGGCCGAACGGGGCCGTGCCCAGGACATGGTCCATCGGCCCCATGCGCTCGACGGCGCGCACGGCGCGGGGGCCGAGCCGCGTGCCGGCGCGGTTGGTGACGCCGAGATCCATCGGCAGGCCGATGATCGCGACATCGAGGCCGCCGAGATCGGGCAGGCTCAGCGCATCCGGCCTATAGGGCGCGCTGATGAAGGTCGCGACGTCGGAGAACGGCCATTTGCGCTTGTCGCCCTTGAACTGGTCGGCGGCGACCTTGGCGAAGCGCGGATCGTGGATATCGGCCCCGCTCGCGCCGGCATAGCGCGCCCTCAGCAGGCTGAGTTTATCCTGGTCCATATCGCGCCTCTTTCGCATTTCGTCCGCATCAGATCGGGCGGAGGTTGACCGCATGCGTGAAAAGTTTCATGCGCTCCTGGCGCAGCCGTGCCATGTTCCAGGCGCAATTGTCGAGCCCGCAGGATTGCCCGACGGTCACCAGATGTTTGGGGAGATGTGCGAGAAAAACGTGCAAGTATAGGGCCGAACACAAGAGCGCGTTGCACCAAAGAACAATGCGCCCGGCCTTGATGATTGCTGCCGCCAGCCATCATTGTCCTGAAACACCGCAGGATGGGAGCAAACCCGTCTGCGTATCATTTTGCTGAAATCCCGGAGGAGATGTTCCAAATGAAGCGTCGTCAATTCATCCAGACCGCCACTGTCGGCGCAGCCGCCGCAGCGGTCGCCATGCCGGCCGTCGCACAGTCGAACCCAGAAGTGAAATGGCGCCTGGCGTCGAGCTTCCCGAAATCGCTCGACACGATCTATGGCGCCGCCGAGGTCATGGCCAAGATGGTCTCCGACCTGACCGACGGCAAATTCCAGATCCAGGTCTTCGCCGCCGGCGAAATCGTGCCCGCGCTGCAGGCCGCCGACGCCGTGACCAACAACACCGTCGAGATGTGCCACACGGTGTCGTATTATTATGTCGGCAAGGATCCGACCTTCGCGATCGCGGCCTCGGTGCCCTTCGGCCTCAATGCGCGGGGCCAGAACGCCTGGCTCTACCAGGGCGGCGGCAACGAGCTGTTCAACGAGTTCTACAAGAAGTTCAACATCTACGGCCTGCCCTGCGGCAATACCGGCGCGCAGATGGGCGGCTGGTTCCGCAAGGAGATCAAGACCGTCGCCGACTTGCAGGGCATCAAGATGCGCATCGGTGGCATCGCCGGGCAGGTGCTACAGAAGCTTGGTGTCGTGCCGCAGCAGATCGGCGGCGGCGACATCTACCCCGCACTGGAAAAGGGCACCATCGACGGCGCCGAATGGGTCGGCCCCTATGACGACGAGAAGCTCGGCTTCGCCAAGGTCGCGCCGTACTACTATTATCCGGGCTTCTGGGAGGGTGGGCCGACGGTCCACGCCTTCGTCAACGTGGAGAAGTGGAATTCGCTGCCCAAGGCCTACCAGGCCGCGCTGACCGCCGCCTGCACCTATGCCAACAACTGGATGGCGGCGAAGTACGACGTCGTGAACCCGCCGGCGCTGAAGCGCCTCGTCGGTGCCGGCACGCAATTGCGCCCGTTCTCCCAGGAGATCCTGGAGGCCTGTCTCAAGGCCTCGAACGAGCTCTATGCCGAGATCTCGGCCAAGAACCCCGACTTCAAGAAAGCGATCGAATCCATGGCCGCTTTCCGCGGAGACCATTATCTCTGGTGGCAGGTCGCGGAACTCACCTTCGATGTCTTTCAGGTGCGTACGCGCTCCCGCTGAGGCAGGGGCCGCGCTTCAGCGCGGCCCTTCCACTGCGACGACGTCCGCTTCAGCGCGGCCTTTCCACTGCGACGACGGCCGCACTCCGGCGCGGCCTTTCCCTTCAACGACGCTTCGTCCTCAAAGCCCGGCAGGTTGCCGGGCTTTTTTCATGTCCCGGGCTTTTTTCATGTCCAAGGATTGCGTAGAGGCCCCGGAATGCCCCTGCCCCACCGGGAATGCCTGCTCTTGCGCGCAAAGGTGGTGGATTTCGAAATAGATATGCTATTTTTGCATGATCGCCATGCTGTTTTCGCTTGCACTGGTGAAAAGACCTGCTTTGTTTGTGGGAATGCGAAGACTGGGCAAACCCGGCGCGCGCACCGTCTTTGAGGGAGGACAGGTCCAGATGAAGCGTCGTCAATTTCTGAAGACGGCAGGAGCCGGCGCGGCCGTCGGCATGGGTGCCGGTGTGATCGCGAGCCCGGCCATCGCGCAAGCGCTGCCCGAGGTGAAGTGGCGCGTCACCTCATCCTTCCCGAAATCGCTCGACACGATCTATGGCGCTTCGGAAATCCTGGCCAAGGCCGTCTCGGAGGCGACCGACGGCAAGTTCCAGATCCAGGTCTTCGCCGCCGGCGAGATCGTGCCCGGGCTGCAGGCCGCAGACGCTGTCACCAACGGCACCGTCGAGATGTGCCACACCGCGTCCTATTACTATGTCGGCAAGGATCCGACCTACGCCTTCGGCACGGCCGTGCCCTTCGGCCTCAACGCCCGCCAGCAGAATGCCTGGTTCTACCATGGCGGCGGCATGGAGCTGCTCAACGAGTTCTACAAGAAGGCCAATATCTACGCCCTGCCCGGCGGCAATACCGGCTGCCAGATGGGCGGCTGGTTCCGCAAGGAGATCAAGACCGTCGCCGACATGCAGGGCGTCAAGATGCGCATCGGCGGCTTCGCCGGGCAGGTGATGAGCAAGCTCGGCGTGGTGCCGCAGCAGATCGCCGGCGGCGACATCTATCCGGCCCTGGAAAAGGGCACGATCGACGCGGCCGAATGGGTCGGGCCGGCCGATGACGAGAAGCTCGGCTTCAACAAGGTCGCGCCCTATTACTATTATCCGGGCTGGTGGGAGGGCGGCGCGGCGCTGCATTTCTTCATCAACACGGCGAAATGGGACGCCTTGCCGAAACTCTACAAATCGGTCCTGACCACGGCCGCGGCGCTCGCCAATGTCGACATGCAAGCCAAATACGACGCCCGCAATCCGGCCGCGCTGAAGCGCCTCGTGGGTGCGGGCGCGCAGTTGCGGCCCTTCTCCCAGGAGATCATGGAAGCCTGCCTCAAGGCCTCGAAGGAGGTCTATGCCGAGACCTCTGCCAAGAACGCCGATTTCAAGAAGATCTACGAGGCGATGTCCGCCTTCCGCGGCGACCAGTATCTCTGGTTCCAGATCGCCGAATATTCCTATGACAATTTCCTGATCCGCGCGCGCGCGGCCAATCAGCTCTGAAAAGAGCGACCGGCCAGTTCTCTGGCCCAACTCGAAGCCTGACGAACCCCGGCCGCAAGGCCGGGGTTTTTCCTTGGAGCCCGTTTGAGATTCACTCAGCCCTCATCCTGAAGGCCTGGCCGGAAATGAAATCTAGGATTTCGATGGCTCAGCGTTGACTACCCCTGCGCCGTCATTCCGGACGCAGCGAAGCGGAGATCCGGAATCCATCGTAGAGTTCGGTGGCCTCCGATGGATTCCGGATCTGCGCCGCGACGCGGCTTGTCCGGAATGACGGCGCGGGTGATAGCAAGCGAACGGAGGTTCTTGATATCGCTCGATTCATGTCCGGTCAGGCTCCGAGGAGCCATTCCGGCAGGAATGGCGCCTCGAAGGATGAGGGCTGGAATGATCGATCTGTCTCTTAATCCAAGGCCCGCGGCCATGGCTTTGCCGGAATTCTGTCGTTACCATCGCCGCATGGCGCATCCGAAGGTCCCGACCGTGCTCATCCGATTCCCTGCATTCGCGCTGCTGGCATTAGCGACGCTCGCGGTCGCGCCCGCTCCCGCCATGGCGCAAGTCATCGGCGAGCCGATTCCCGGGCAAAGCACGACGACCTCCAAGGCGACGCCCTGGAAACCCAATAAGACCGCCCGGCCCTGCCCCGAATACGGCCCGGGCTTCGTGCGCATGGAAGGCAGCACGGCCTGCGTGCGTCTCGGCGGCTCGGTCGCCGTCGAATACGGCGTCCGCACGGGCGGCCGGAGCGGCTCGGCGGCAACAGCCGGCGTGCGTCTCGAAACTCGCGACCAGACGACACTCGGCCCGGTCAGCACCGTCATCCAGGCCAGGGGCCGTATCGACCGCGGGCTCGACGGCTACGCTTACGGCTATCGCTGAGCTGGCAAGGACACCGGCGCATCCTGCTCTCATACCAACGGCGTTTGAGGCCGGCTCATGGCCGTGGCTCCGCCGTCGCTCAGCGCTGAAGGCCGTCAGTTTAACTCTTCGAAACGAGCCGTGCGATCTCGGCGCGCAGGACCGGCACCAGCTCCGCCTCGAACCAGGGATTGCGCGTCAGCCAGGCATTGTTGCGCCAGGAGGGGTGCGGCAAGGGCAGCACGCGCGGCATGACCGGCCGCGCCAGGATTTCGCGCCAGCTCGCCATCGTCTGGGACAGCGAGGCACCCTGGCTCGGCCCCAGATGCCAGGCCTGGGCATAGCGGCCGATCGCCAGCACCAGTTCGATCTCCGGCAGCGCCGCGAGGACTAGGCTGCGCCAATGCGGCGCGCATTCGCGGCGCGGCGGCCGGTCGCCGCCCTTGGCGTCGAGACCGGGGAAGCAATGCCCCATCGGCACGATCGCGACGCTCGCCTCATCGTAGAAGGCGGCCTCGTCGAGCCCGAGCCAGTGGCGCAAACGGACGCCGGAGGGATCGGTGAAGGGCCTGCCGCTGGCATGGACGCGCGTGCCCGGCGCTTGCCCGGCAATGCAGAGCCTGGCTGTCACGCTCGCCTGGATCACCGGGCGCGGCTCATGCGGGAGGGGCGGCGGATAAAGCGGGGCGTCGCGGCAGATCCGGCAGGCGCGCAAATCCCGCAGCACCGCCTCGAGCGGCTCCGCCTGGCTCACCGCCGCGCCAGCCGGGAGCGGCCGGGCGCGCGCGAGATCAGCCCGTCGCAGGTCCATTGCGCGGCCCCAGTACCAAAGCCATGCGGATCGCCGGGCTCGATGGTGGCGATGCCGTTGATGCGCCCGCTCGGCCGGCTGCGCAGCACATAGAGCCGGCCGCTCAATTCCACCGTGAAGCAATAGGTCCGGCGCGTTTCGGTGGGTCCATAGTAGTAGCAGACCGCGTCCGCCGTGGTGATCCAGCAGGCGTCCGTATTGGCGACATTGCGGTTGTGGCCGCTGGCGCGGCCATCGGGGTGGTGGAATTCGCTGAAGGGCAGGTTGTTGCTGGAATAGCGGCCGCTCACCGTATTCCCCTCGAACGCCTTGCGGATGGCGTCGCCGCTCAAGCGCTCAGCCGCACGGCCGACGGCACTGACAGGAACCGACAAGACCAGGATCAGAGCAGCGCAAGCGAGCCGCCGCATCATCGGGACGCGAACCGGCGCCGCGACATCGGCAGGGCCGGCGCCCGCGAGATCAGCCCGTCGCAATACCAGGGCGCGCCATTGTCGCTGTGCTTGCGCGGATTGCCGAGCTCGACCGTCGCAAACGCGTTGATCTGGCCGTTGGAGACGTTGCGCAGCACATAGAGCTTCTCGGTGGCCTCGACGGTGAAGCAATGCACCGTGCGGTCGGTCGGCGGGCCATAGTAATAGCAGACCTGATCCTCCTTGGTGATCCAGCAGGCGTCCTTGTTGGGTTGCCAGCCATTATGGCCAAGCGCGCGCCCATCCGTGTCATGATATTCGGTGAAGAAGCCGCCATTGGTATAGCGGCCACTGACCGTGTTGCCCTCAAAAGCGCGCTTGATCGCCTCGCCGGTCAGTCGCTCGGCGGCGGAGGCGGGTGATACCAGCGCCAGTGATGCCAGCGCCAATGTTGTCGGCGCCAATGTTGCCAGCACTAAGACGACGATCGCGCGCATTCAGGCCTTCCAACTCGGGCGCGCTGAGAGCTCAGTGTGCCAGCGGCGGATATGGACGAAATCCTCGGGCAGCGAAATACGCGAGGGCTTCATGAAGTCGATCGCGATGCCGGCCGTGATATCCGCAACCGTCAGCGTCTCCCCGCAGACGAAGCGGTTGCCGGCGAGCTGGAGCTCGAGAATCCAGAGATGATCCTCGATCTGCTCGCGATTGGCCTCGGCCCATTCGGGAACCTGATCCTCCAGCTCCGCCATCGAGGGGTGGCTGTGGCGGAAGACGGCGGAGACGCTGCTGAACAGGCCAAGCTCGACGCGGCGATTCCACATCTCGGCCAGCGCCTGCTGCTTCGGATCGACCCCGAACAGCGGCGGCTGCGGATGGAGGCTCTCGACATAGCGGCAGATCGCAATGGTCTCGGCCAGCGCGGTGCCGTCGTCGAGCACGAGCACCGGCAGCCGCTGCAGCGGGTTGATGCGCGTGAAGCTTTCGCTCCTGTGCTCCTTTTTCGCGATATCCACCGGCACGAGCTCGGGCAGAGTCACGCCCTTCTCGGCGAAGAAAATCCGCACCCGCCGTGGATTGGGCGCCCGCCCGCCATCATAGAGCTTCATCGAAGACCCCTCCCTTTCGCGGGCCGACCCGACCATGGCGAGGCCTTGGCGGTCAACAGGATGACGCCATTTCATGATCGATGTTTGGCGATGATTTGAAAACAGCCCTCATCCTGAGGAGCCGCGGCACGCGGCGTCTCGAAGGATGCTCCAGATGGTTCGGGAGCCTCTTGGAGCATCCTTCGAGACGCCATTCCTAAGCTGCATCGGCCCGAAAAGTGGGAACCGGTTTTCGGGACAAGCCGATGCAGGATCAAAGCCCTACAACATCAGGCCGAATACGATATTCTGCCTGATGTTGTAGGGGGAATGGCTCCTCAGGATGAGGGCTCGCGGAGTTTCCAAACGGCTCTCAGATCAGGCCGTCCAGGCACGGAACCACACCGTCATCCTGGACAAGCCGCGTCAGCGGCGCAGCTCCGGGATCCATCGTAGAGCCGACTCCTTGATTCAAGAATCCGCCCTCCGATGGATCCCGGGAGGCCCTTCGGGCGCCCAGGATGACGGTGCGGTTCCCAAGCGCAACTAGCGCAATGCTTTTGCGAAAAACCGGTTCCCGCTTTTCCGCATCCCGCTCTACCGGCCGGCCGAGCGGTGGCGGATCGCGCGCTCCAGCGACAGCAGCCCGCCATTCGCCAGCACCGCGAAGAGCGCCAGAAACACGCCGATCGCCATGATCGTGTCGAGATCGCCCAGGCCCATCGCGTTGACGGCGGTGAAGCCCAGGCCTCGTTTTGACGCGAACATCTCGCCGATCAAGACGCCGAGCAGGCTCAGCGAGAAACCGATCCGGATGCCGGCGACGAGCTCGGGAATGATCGCGGGCAGCACGACGGAGCGCACCGCCTCGAACGCGCTGAGCCGCATCACCTTGGCCGTGCGCAGATAGACCGGCTTCAATTGGGTGATGGCGTTGCGCGTCAGGAGCGTGATCGGCACGAGCCCATGCATGATGCCGAAGGCGACCTTCGCCGGCATTCCAAGCCCGAAGATCAGCAGGACCAGCGGATACAGCGTCACCTTCGGCAGCGAGTAGAAGGTCACCAGGATCGGCTCCATCACCTCGCCCACCGGCCGCAGCAAAGCGAGCACGACGCCGAGCCCGATGCCGAGCACGATCGACAGGACGAGCGCCCAGGCGAAGGCCGTGCCGGTCTCGACGACGTCGAGCCAGAAGCGGCCGCTCCCCATCAGCACGACGAGCCGCGCCAGGGTCGCGGCGGGCGAACTGATCGCGCCCGATGCGGTGGCAAGGTGCAGGCCCTGCCAGCACAGGATCAGGACCAGGGCCAGCACGATCGGCGGCACGATGTTTCGCAAGGCTCCGCCTGGCAGGGTTTGGCTCGACAGGGCTTTGCTCGCCAGGGGTTTGCTCGCCATCTTGGACCTCAGCGGCGCAGGCGCGATTGCAGGCGGCGGTCGAGCCTGTCGAGCGTCATGTTGACGAGCGTGACCGCGATCACGATCAGCAGCATCAGCCCGTACATCTGCCGGTTCTCGAAATTGTTGTAGGCATAGGCGATGGCGTAGCCGAGCCCGTCGCCCGACAGGATGAACTCCGAGGCGATGACGCCGATGAAGGAGTAGGCCACGCTCAGCCGCGCCCCGGTGAAGAAATACGGCGCCGCCGCCGGCAGCTGGATCATGAGCGCGGTCTTGACCGGCGACAGGCGCATGATCCGGGCGGTGCGCAGCAGCACGGTCGGAATCCGGTCGAGGCCGTTCATCGTGGCGGTGATCATCGCCACGATCGAGAGCAGCACGGCGATGGCGATGATGGCGGCACTGTTGACGCCGAACAGCACGATGAAGACCGGGTAGAAGATGAAGGTCGGGACGGCGTAGTAGCTGGCGAGATAGGGCTCGACCGCGCGCCGCAGAAAATCGCTGGCATGGATCGCGACGCCCAGCACGAACCCCGCCGCAATCGAGATCACGACCGAGATCATCACATTGGTCAGGGTCAGGGCGATCGCGCGGTTGAACTCGCCCGACCACAGGATGTCGCGGAGGCTGCCGACCATCTCGCTGGGCGGGATGATCACGGTCCTGGCGACCCAGCCCAAGGCGCAGGCCAGTTCCAGCGCCAGCACGCAGGCCAGCACGACGGCCAGGGTGACGAGCGCACGATATCTCATCGCGGTCCGGCGCCTTGCGTCTGCATGTGCTTCATCGTCTCAGTGCGCAGCTTCTCCCAGATCCGGCCGGTCATCTCGCCGAAGCGCGGATCGGCGACGATCCGGCTGTCGCGGTCGCTGGGCCAGCCGGTCTCGATGATGTCGATGAACAGGCCCGGCCGCGCCGACATCACCCCGACGCGGTCGGCCAGCATCGCGGCCTCGTCCAGCGAATGCGTGATCAGAAGCACGGTAGCCCTGGTCTCGCGCCAGAGCCGCAACAATTCGTCGCCCATGATCAGCCGGGTCTGCTGGTCGAGCGCGCCGAAGGGCTCGTCGAGCAGGATCAGCCGCGGCTGCAGCACGAGCGTGCGGGCGATGCAGACGCGCTGCCGCATCCCGCCCGAGAGCTGCGCCGGATAGGATTGCCGGAAATCGCGCAGGCCCATGAAGCCGACGGCGTAATCGACGCGGCGGTCGATCTCGGCCTGGTCGATACCGGCCCGCTTCAGGCCGAAGGCGACATTGGCCTCGACCGTCAGCCAGGGAAACGAGGCGTCCTCCTGGAAGACGACGCCGATGCCATCGGGCACGCCGGCGATCGGCTTGCCCTCGAAGCTCGCCGTGCCTTCGCTGGGCGGGTTCAGCCCCGCCAGCACGTCGAGCAGCGTCGATTTTCCGCAGCCCGACGGGCCGACGACCGAGAAGAACTCGCCCTGCCGGAGGTCGAGATCGATCGGCCCCAGCGCATGCAGCGTCTTAGCCCCGCCGGGGAAGCGGTAATGGCGCGTCACGCCCCTGAGGCTCGCGGCCGGCGGCTCCGCGGCTTTCGGCGCGTCGCGTGACGCCATGGCCAGGACCGTCATTGGTCGGCCTTGAGGTCGGCCGGCAGGAAGGAGCGGTCGATCAGCGCCCCCCAATCCGGCAGGGCCGATATCTCGCCGACGAGCTTGAGGCCCTCGCCGATCCGGTTCAGCTCGGCCATGCTGAAGGCGCCCTCGCTCCACATCTGCGGCTCGATCATGTTCAGCATCGCGACCTTGGCTAGGACCGGGTCCATGTTGAACTGCTTGGCGACCATGTCGGAGGCGGCTTCCGGCGCGCGGTAGATCGCCTGCACGCCCATGCGGCGGCCGGCGATCAGGGCCTTCAGCTGCTCAGGGTTGGCCTTGGCGAAGTCGCGGGTGGTGATGCCGACCGAGGTCGTCATCGCCGGCAGCAGGCCTTTCGCCGCGATCACCGTGCGGTAGCGGTCCTTGCGCAGGATCGAGAGCGGCTCGATCAGGACGGCAGCCGAGACGGCTCCCTGCTCCAGCATGGTCAGCCCCTGCGTATAGCCGCCGGACGCGATGCGCTGGATCTTCGAGGCGTCGATGCCTTTCGCCGCCAGCTCCATCAGGAAGACCATTTCGGAGGTCGATTTCGGCGAGGTGATCGCGACCTTCTTGCCGATGAGGTCCTCGAGGCTCTTGATCTCCGAATTCGGCATCGTCACCAGGCTGGCCTCGGCGACCGTGCGGGTGCCGGAATGGATCAGCACGACCGGCAGCCCCTGCCTGGCGGCCGCCAGCGCTGCGGCCGTGGCGACCTCGCCATAGGGCACATCGCTCGCCAGGATGTTGCGAACGCTCGTGCCGCCGCCGCCCGAGCCGACCACGCCGGTCACATCGATGCCGGCCTTCTTGAAATCGCCCTGCTCGATTGCAACAGCCACGGGAGCGCCATAGAGGCTGGCGCCCCATTGCGTGATCGAGATTTCGACCGCGCCGGCCGCGCCGGACAGGATCGACGTCGCGGCGAAGGCGAGCGCCCCCACCAGGGATCGAGCGCTCCTGCGTGTCCTGAAAGCCATACGATTTCTCCCGAAAATCGCCGCCCGTGCTCCGAAAGGGGAGGACGCAGCCGCAGTTGGATAGCCAAGATTCGTGGATAGCGAAAACGCGTGGATAGCCTAGATTCGGCCGTGCTCAGACTGTCTCGAAAACCTCGCTCAGCGTGATGCCCGATCGTCTCGACGACAATTCGACGGCCGCGTCCAGATCGGCCGCTCCCGTCGCGTGAATGGTGTAGAGCGCCCCGCCGGCCGCGACGCGCTGTCCGACCGATGTCGCAAGATCGATGCCTGCCGCCTTGACCGCCGGCGCGCCGGCGCTGCGCGCGACGCCGGCCAGTTGCCAGCCGTCGATGGCGGTGACGCGGCCCGCCTGCGCAGCCCGCACGACATGGGTCAGGGGGCCGGGCTCGATCCGGTCTGTGCGTCCCTGCGCCGCCACGATGCGCTCGAAGCGGTCGCGCGCCGCGCCCGACGCCAGCAGCGCCTCGGCCCGCGCCCGTCCGCGCGTGGTATCGCCGATTGCGGGATCGAAGGACAGGATCTCCGCGGCGAAGGTCAGGGCCTTCTCGCGCAGATCGCTGGGAGCCGCCGGGTCGCAATCCAGCACCAGGCCGACATCGCGCAGCTCCAAAGCGGGCCCGATGCCGCGGCCGATTGCGCTGCTGCCGTCGGTGGCCAGCGCGCGCACCGTGAGGCCGAGCCCGGCGCCGACCAGCTCGAAGACGCGGCAGAGTTCCCGGGCGTCAGTCAGGGTCTTCAGCTTGGCGTTGGGGCCGTAGGGACAATCGACCACGACATGGGTCGATCCCGCGGTCCATTTCTTCGACATGATCGAGGCGACCGACCAGCGGTTGCTGTCGAGGCCGAGCGGCCGCGTGATCGCATTGACCACGTCATCGAGCGCGGAATGGTTGAGCCGGCCGTTCCAGGCGATGCAGGCGCCGGTCTGACGCACGACGCGGGCGACATCGGCAGCATTCAGGTCGACCCGGCAGGCGGCTTCCATCGCATCGGCCGTGCCCGATGCCGAGGTGATGGCGCGCGACGAGGTTTTTGGCATCAGCAGCCCGTGGGCGGCGACGATCGGGACCACGATCAGAGTGATGCGGCTGCCGGGAATACCGCCGAGCGAATGCTTGTCGACGACGATCGGCGCGTCCCAGGCGATCCTGGCCATGAAGCGGCAGCGCGCCTGGGCGACGGCGACGACCTCGGTATCGTCGAGGTTCTGGATCGTCTTGACCAGGAAGGCCGAAACCTCGCTCTCGGGGTAGCGATCCTCGACGATGTCGCGAAACAGCGTCTCGTATTCATCGGCGCAGAGGCGCCCGCCATCGATCTTGCGGCAGAGCAGCGCGCGGCTGCCGGGTGTCGGCGTGCGCCTGATCGACACCCTATGGCCCTCGGGCAGCGACAGCGTATCAAAGGCCTCGGCCGAGAGGCCGATCTCGTCATCGCCGAGAAGCGTCGCCGGCTCGACCATGCTGACCGCGGCCCGCACGCTACGCCCGGCCGCCATGAGCTCGATGCGCCCGCTGCCCGCATAGGTCGCGGCCGGCACCGCGCTGCTGTCTTGCGGCAAGAACGCCATGTTGGCGCGCCCCGCATGGATCGGCATGCGCCGCAGTGCCATGCGCGCGGCGGCGGTCTCGATCACTGCGACAAGTTGCTCGATCCCGGCCTCGACGCTCGTATCATTGGCGACCGTCAGGACCTCGATCCCCTCCGGCAGTGGATCGGGGCTGCGGTCGAGGCGTCGGTCGATCTCGGCTGCGCTCTCGCGGCCACGCGCAAGGATGCGCTCCCGCAGCCTGGCGCGTGGCGCCGTGATCTCGACGACGACGAGGCGCGGCACGATGTCCTTGAGCCCCGCCAAGGCCCCCCGCGAGCCATTGGCGACGACATGGCGCCCGGCCTCCAGCTCGGCGCGCAGCTGGATCGGCAGCCCATAGCTCAGCCCATGCGCCTGCCAGCGGTGCAGGAAGCCGCCGGCTGCGACACGGCGTTCGAACTCTTCGGCAGAGACGGGCTCGTGATCCTCACCCGGCCCTTCCGCGCGCGTGATGGCCCGCCGGCAGGCGACATAGCGGCCCGACGCTGCAAGGGTGGTCATCGCGCCGGCGATCAGCGTGTCCTTTCCGACACCGCTCGCACCAACAATGACGAAGAGAATGCCGGGTTTCATCGGGTTTCGTCCGCCGGCCTCGTCAGCGCGGCTCGTCGAGACCGATATCGACCGCCGGCGCCGATTGCAGCGGCCGGCTCGTCGAGACGTAGTCGACGCCGGTCTCGGCGATCGCTGCGATCGTATCGAGCCTGATCCCGCCCGAGGCCTCCAGCGCCGCCCGGCCAGCGACGAAGAGAACGGCTTCGCGCATCGCCGGGATCGCCATATTGTCGAGCATGATCACATCGGCGCCTGCCGCCAACGCCTCGCGGACCTGCTCCATCCGGTCGCATTCGACCTCGATCTTGGTCAGTGCCGGAACCTTCAGCTTCGCCCGGCGAACCGCCTCGGTGATGCTGCCGCAGACCGCGATGTGGTTGTCCTTGAGCATCACGCCATTATCGAGGCCGAGCCGGTGATTGAGCGCGCCGCCGCAGGCGGAGGCATGCTTCTCCAGCATCCGCAGGCCCGGCGTCGTCTTGCGGGTATCGAGCAGTCGCGCCTTGGTGTGGGCGATGGCGGCGGCATATTTCGCGGTCTCGGTGGCGATGCCCGACAGGCGCTGGACGATGTTGAGCGCCACGCGCTCGGCGGTGAGCAGGGCCTGGGCCGGCCCGCTGACGATCATCAGCACCGCGCCCTTGTCGACGGCTTGTCCGTCCTCGACCTTCAGCTCCACCTGGCAGGACGGCTCGTAGCGCGTGAAGACGGCGGCGGCGACCTCGATGCCGGCGACCGTGATCGGCTCGCGCGCATTCATGTGAAAGGTGGCGCGGGCCTTCGGATCGATCATCAGCTGGGCAGTCAGGTCGAAGAAGCCGATGTCCTCCGCCAGCCAGAGGTCGATCATGCGAAGTGCGGAGAAGCGGTCATACATGCGTCTTGCCTCACGATGATGCGAACGGGTTGGATGCGAACGGGTTGCGTATCAGAACATTTTCCGGAGAACGAAGATCGCCGCCGCCTGCTCGGCGGGATTGAGCTCCGCCAGGGTGCGTTGCGTGATGTCGCGCGCACGGGGGATCATCTCATCGAGTAAAGCCCGCCCCGCCGGCGTGATCGCGACCAGGACCTTGCGGGCGTCCTGGCGGTCCTTATCGAGGGTGATGCAGCCGCGCGCATGCAGGCGCTCGAGAATGCCGCGGATCGTGCCCTGGTCGATCGCGGTGGCGGCGATGAGATCCTTCTGGGAGGCCTGGCCCTGGCGCTCGAGGGCGCACAAGGTCGCAAACTGGACCGCGGTCATCTGCGCGTCGCCGATATGCTCCTGGAAGATCGCGAGATGTCGGTGATAGGCGCGCCGCAGCAGGTAGCCGATCTGCTCGGTGACGTCGTAAGGCTCAGGCAGCGTAGCGCGGGCCGCGCTTTCGGCGGCTTCATGCACCGGTCCCGACTGTCCTGACGCGAGCATGCGAGTCCTTCCGCTGGGGGGAGACACAGGCGCTTTTGAAGTCTTCGATTTATAGAGTGCACACTATTCCGCGGGGAGCGTCAATAGCGCTTCGCAGCTGAGATGCCGTCTCATATGGCAAAAATAATCCAAAAAATAGGCGACATGAACCAATGCGGAGATTCCGCGCCGCAGGCTGTCGACCAGAAAGAAGAGTGTACCCTGCTTATAGGGGGAAGTCCGACTCTCTCTATGTCGCCTCGGCGTCGGTGCACGGCGATCGTCGCCGGGCCTATTGAGTCCTGTGCAGTCTTTGGATCCGAGGTGGGCTTGGGAGAGGTCGATCGCGAGAAGGGAAAGACGATGCGCGACTCGCTCAAGACCATCCAGGCCGTCATTGCAAGCGTGAGCCGAAGCAGTCCAGGGGACATAGAGCTCTGCCACCCCTGGATTGCTTCGTCGCTTTGCTCCTCGCAATGACGGTGCAGTTCAGGCTGGAATCACCCCCCTAGGGTAACTGTGCTCAATCACTGATCGGTGCCTTATGCCCGAATGATTGGAGTTGAAGTCCCGTGGAGCGGAGTTCCGCTGCATCGCTGATGCTCAGCAGATTGTCACAACGCCAAATCCACGATCATGACCGATCGTGGTCAGCATTTCGTCCGTGCCCAGATTGCTGCGTGTTGGCACTGCAATGCGCATGCGACGTTATCTGTGTTGACGATGTAGATACAAATATGGCTTATCAACGATGTGTTGACCGATTGGCAGATCGATCAACCCGCGCAGCCAAGCGCGATCAACCCGGAGAGAATGGAACCTGACAATGCCACCCGCCGCAGTTGTCGTGAAGCGACCGGCATCGGAGACGAAGACGACAACGATAAATCTGAGAGTACCCCGGCAGACACGAGATCTCATCGATACCGCTGCAAATGTCGTCGGGAAAACGCGTACGGAGTTCATGCTGGAGAGTGCGAAGCAGCACGCGATCGATGTCCTGATCGATCAGAAGCTGTTCTCTCTGAATGAGGCGCAGTTCGAAGCGTTTATGGATGTCCTCGACAATCCGCCGCCGCCTAGCTCACGACTGAAGAGACTGTTCGCAGAGAAATCTCCATGGGAGACGTAACGGACATATCGACGAAGCTCGGGGGCGGTCTTTCGCCCCCGAGCCCCATCACCTCTCATCACGATCTGAGCCGGTTCGCCTGCGGCCACAATGCCCTCGACGATTGGTTGAAGGCTCGCGCTGTGAAAAGCGAAGGGCAAACCAGCCGCACATATGTCTGCGCCGAGCGCAATCTCGTCGTGGGTTACTACTGCATTTCGAGTGCCTCTGTCAGATTGGATGCAGCCCCTGGAAAGCTGCGGAGAAATAGCCCAGATCCCGTGCCGATGATCGTGCTTGGTCGCTTGGCGGTGTGCAAATCTCACGAGCGACAGGGTATTGGTGCTGGCCTTCTGAAGGACGCTCTTCTTCGGGCAATCCAAACGTCCAAAATCATCGGCGTGCGAGGCGTCCTCGTGCACGCTATCGATGATAGTGCCGCGGCCTTCTACAAGCGTTTCGACTTTGTTGGGTTCCCTGCGGAGAGCAGGACGATGTTCATACCGATTGAGACTGCTATTAGGGCGCTCGGCTGAAACACAGCAAAGTTCAACGAAATCTCATAAGGCTGTAGCAGAGCGTTGCTACAGCCTTGTTTTTTCGCATTTTCTTCACGCGAACTGGTGTCCACTTCGCTCAAAAATGCTCTACTGCGGATGCTCCCGCCGCCAGGTCTCGGGCCGCTCGAAGTCGAGCGCCCAGAGACCGCGCCCGGCCGCCCTCGCCTGCTCTTCCTCGTTGCGATAGCCGCCATAGGCGACAGCCTGGCCCTGCCGCACCAGCTCGGCATTGATGTCGATCTCGCCGACGCGGCAATGGGCGAGGCCGCGGCCATAGCGATCGAGCTTGCTGATCTCGCAGGTGACGAGGCCACGCTCCAACAAATCGGCCAAGGCGCGGCGTGCGCTGCGTCCGCAATCGACCGGCCTGCCGGCCTTGGTCGTGCAGCTCTGGCGATATTCGGGCGCATCCAGCCCTTCCAGGCGCAATTCCTCGCCGTTCAGCCGCAGCGAATCGCCGTCGATCGCCTGCGCCGCGCCGGTCAGCATGCGCGCAGGGCCGAGCCGATATTGCAGAACTGCGCCCGCTATCGCCAATAAACCAAGGATTCCAAAGGCGACCACGAAGTCGACCAGCCGGCTGACGCGCCGCCAGCCGAAGGGGCCTGACCTGAAACGACCGAATCCGAAGCGCGCCATCAGGAAGAGCTTAACGATTTACCGACCATGATGGCGAGCCGGCCCCGCATCCTGCGCTGCCGGGTGAGGAATTTTTAGCTTCGATCATGGCGGAAGTCACGGCTGAACAGGTGCAACGCGGGCGAGGACCCGACCCGACCGCATTGGCGCGCCGCAAGCTCGTCACGCGCGAGGTCAAGTCGGTGCGCGAGCGGCTGACCTCCTCGACCGGGCTCGAGCGCGCCTTCGACTACGAATTGCTGCGGCTGTTCGCGCAATACCGCATGAACGGCACGGCCGGCACGCTGGTGCTCGCGCTTTGCATCGCCGCGGCGGCCTGCCTGTGGACACCGGTCTCCAGGGTCGCGCCCTGGGTCGGCGCCGTCATCCTCAGCTCCCTGGTGATCGTGATCCTGTGCCGGCGTTTCCTCGCGCAGGAGACCGGCGATGTCCGGATCAGGCTGTGGCGCCGTCTCTTCGCCCTGGCGGAAGGGGTCCATGGCTTCACCTGGTCCCTGATCCTGTTGCTGTTCGCGCAGAGCAGCGCGCCGGGCGCCAAGGTCTTCGTCACCACGACCCTGCTGATCGTCAGCGCGTTGACCGTGATGCTGTCGGCCTCGATCCCGATCGCGGTCTATGCCGGATTGCTCCCGATCACCGTCGGCATCGGCCTGTTCTTCTGGGGCCGCAACGATATCGACAGCGTGACGATGGCGCTGATGGCGGCTTCCGCCCAGTTCTTCTTCATCTTCCTGGCCAACAGGCTCTATGCCAGCTCGGTCTCGACCATCGAATTCCGTGCCGAAAAGGACGCGCTGATCGCGGAGCTGGAAACCGCGACCGCCAATTCCGACGAGGCCAGGCGCAAGGCGGAGGAAGCCAACCTCGCCAAATCGCGCTTCCTCGCGACGATGAGCCACGAGTTGCGCACGCCGCTCAACGCGATCCTGGGCTTCTCGGAGGTGATGAAGAACGAGGTTTTCGGCGGGCACGCCAACGCCGCCTACAAGGAGTATTCCGCCGACATCCACGGCTCGGGCCAGCATCTGCTCGAACTGATCAACGAGATCCTCGATCTCTCGCGCATCGAGGCCGGCAAATACGAGCTGAACGAGGAGGCGCTCTCGCTCGCCGCCATCGCCGATGATTGCAGCCACATGCTGAACCTGCGCGCCAAGGCCAAGGGCCAGACGATCCGCGAGGCGATCGAGCCCCATCTGCCCAAGGTCTGGGCCGATGAGCGGGCGATCCGGCAGGTGGTCCTGAACATCCTCTCCAACGCGATCAAGTTCACCCCGCAGGGCGGCGAGATCTCGATCAAGGTCGGCTGGACCGCCAATGGCGGGCAATATGTCTCGATCACCGATACGGGACCGGGCATCCCGGAGGATGAAATCCCGATCGTGCTGCAGACCTTCGGGCGCGGCTCGCTGGCGATCAAGACGGCCGAGCAGGGCTCAGGCCTCGGCCTGCCGATCGTGAAGGGGCTGGTCGACCTGCATGGCGGCGGCTTCCACCTGAAATCGAAGCCGCGCGCCGGAACCGAGGTGACGATCACACTCCCGGCCGAGCGGGTGATGGATACGCTGGCGGCCCTGCCGGAACCGACGACGCGGGCGGCCTGAAGCGGCTGCCCTGAAATAAACCGAGCGATATCGGGGCTTCCGATCGCTCGACATCCCCACGCCGTCATTCCGGACAAGCCGCGCCAGCGGCGCCGATCCGGAATCCATCGGAAGCCACCGGAGCTCTACGATGGATTCCGGGTCTCCGCTTCGCTGCGCCCGGAATGACGCAGCGGAGGTGGTCAGGGCAGAGCCATTGAAATCTTTGGCTTCATCCGGGCCAGCCTCTGAAGAGGCGAATGGCGAGAGTGCTGTCCCTCGCCATTCCGCACTGCGTTCAATCCACGACCCGGACTGCGCCCTTGGCGGCGCTCGTCGTCATCGCGGCATAGGCCTTGAGCGCGGTGGTGATCTTGCGCTTGCGCGGCGCGGCGGGCTTCCAGGCGTCCTTGCCCTTAGCCTCCATCGCGGCACGCCGGCGCGCCAGCTCCTCCTGCGAGACCTGCAGGCTGATGCCGCGATTGGGGATATCGATGGCGATGATGTCGCCATTCTCGACCAGACCGATCGCGCCCCCTTCCGCCGCTTCAGGCGAGACATGGCCGATCGAGAGGCCCGACGAGCCGCCCGAGAAACGCCCATCGGTGACCAGCGCGCAGGCCTTGCCGAGCCCCTTCGATTTCAGATAGCTCGTCGGATAGAGCATTTCCTGCATGCCCGGCCCGCCGCGCGGCCCCTCATAGCGAATGACGACGACGTCACCTTCCCTAACCTTGCGGTTGAGGATGCCCTCGACGGCAGCGTCCTGGCTCTCGAAGATCACCGCCGGCCCGGAGAAGCTCAGGATCGAGGCGTCGACACCGGCCGTCTTCACGATGCAACCGTCGAGCGCGATGTTCCCGGAGAGCACGGCGAGGCCACCATCCCTGGAATGGGCATGGTCCTTGTCGCGGATGACGCCGCCGGCACGATCGAGATCGAGCTCCTCGAAGCGGCGCTCCTGGCTGAAGGCGACCTGGGTCGGCACGCCGCCAGGCGCTGCGCTGTAGAAGCTCTTCACCGCCTCGCTCTGTGTCCGCGTGATGTCCCAGCGCGACAGCGCTTCCGCCATGGTCGCCGCATGGACGGTTGGCAGCAAGGTGTCGATCAGCCCGGCGCGCTCGAGCTCGCCGAGGATCGCCATGATGCCGCCGGCGCGGTGGACATCCTCCATATGGACGTTGGCGACCGAAGGCGCGACCTTGCACAGCACCGGCACGCGCCGCGACAACCGGTCGATATCGGCCATGGTGAAAGCGATCTCGGCCTCATGGGCGGCGGCGAGCAGATGCAGCACCGTATTGGTCGAGCCGCCCATGGCGATGTCGAGCGTCATCGCGTTCTCGAAGGCCTTGAAGCTCGCGACATTGCGCGGCAGCACGCTCGCATCGTCCTGCTCGTACCAGCGCTTGGCGATGTCGACGATCAGGTGTCCGGCCTCGACGAAGAGACGCTTGCGGTCGGCATGGGTCGCCAGCACCGAGCCATTGCCCGGCAGCGCCAGCCCCAGCGCCTCGGTGAGGCAGTTCATCGAATTGGCGGTGAACATGCCCGAGCAGGAGCCGCAGGTCGGGCAGGCGGAGCGCTCGATCACATCGACTTCGGCATCGGAATATTTGCTGTCGGCGGCGGCGACCATCGCATCGACGAGGTCGACCTTCTTGAGCACGCCCTCGGCGATATACTTGCCCGCTTCCATCGGCCCGCCGGAGACGAAGACGGCGGGGATGTTGAGCCGCATCGCCGCCATCAGCATGCCGGGCGTGATCTTGTCGCAATTCGAGATGCAGACCATCGCGTCGGCGCAATGGGCGTTGACCATGTACTCGACGCTGTCGGCGATGATCTCGCGCGAGGGCAGGCTGTAGAGCATGCCGTCATGGCCCATGGCGATGCCGTCATCGACCGCGATGGTGTTGAACTCCTTGGCGACGCCGCCGGCCTTTTCGATCTCGCGGGCAACGAGCTGGCCGAGATCCTTGAGATGGACATGGCCCGGCACGAACTGGGTGAAGGAGTTGACCACGGCGATGATCGGCTTGCCGAAATCGCTGTCCTTCATGCCCGTGGCGCGCCACAGGCCGCGCGCGCCGGCCATGTTGCGGCCCTTGGTGGTGGTGTCGGATCTCAGCTTCGGCATGATTCACCCTCTCCGCCCGGGAGACTGGACGTCAAAACAATCGCCGGCACGCTAATGGCTGCTGCATCTGCAGCAAAATTGAATTCTTCGATTTCCAGGATCGACGCTGCCGATCGCAAGTCGCTATCGCAGCGAGAGCGTTTTCGAGCGAAGTGGATACCGGTTCGCGTGAAGAAAACGCGTTTAAGCAAATTGCTCTAGCTGGAGACGGCCCGCCGGAGTTGGCATAACGGGGCAAGGCCGGCGATTTCGACGGCAGGCGCGTCGGGAAGACACCGCATGATCCGCAACATCGACATCGACCTGATGCGCTGCCTGGTGACCATCGCCGAGAAGGGCAGTTTTACGCGCGCCGCGGCAGCGCTGTTCCGCAGCCAGTCGACGATCAGCTCGCAGGTGCGCCGGCTGGAGGAGCTGGTCGGCCACACCTTGCTGCAGCGCTCGCCCCATGAGGTGGCGCTGACGCGCGCCGGCGAGGATTTCCTGGGCTATGCGCGCCGCATCGTGGCCTTGCATGACGAGGCGCTCGACGTCGCCGATGCGCAGAGCGTGAGCGGACCGGTGCGGCTGGCGGTGATGGACGACTACGCCACGATCGTGCTGCCGGAGACGCTCGCCCGCTTCGTGCGCTCCCATCCCGATGTCGAGCTCGAGGTCACGACCGGCTTCACCCGCGATCTGCTGACCAGGCTCGGCGAAGAGTTCGACCTCGTACTCACCACCCAAAAGCAGGGCGACGGGCGCGGCGAGGTGCTGCGCAGCGAACGCACGCTCTGGGCCTGCTCGGATCGGCATGGTCTGTCATTGGAACAACCCCTCAAGCTTGCCCTGCTCAGCGCGCCCAACATGTACCGGGAATGGGGGCTCGCCGCCTTGAACGCGGCAGGACTGAGCTGGCGCATCCTGTTCAGCAGTTCCAGCATCGGCGCAGTCGAGGCCATGGCGGCATCGGGCGCCGCCGTGACCATCGTCAAGGCCGGCACGGCGCGACCGGGCTTGCGACTGCTCGACGCGAGCGACGGCTTGCCGGCCCTGCCGGCCTCCGAGATCGCGCTGCACATGGCGCCCGGCCGCGCCAGCCCCGCCATGCGGGCGCTATGCGACTTCCTGCGGCAGGCGCTGACGCAAAGCAGCGACGAGAGCAGCCAGGGCGAAGCCTGACGACGCCTCAGGCTCCGCCGTCTTCCTGGCGCTCATTGAGAGCAGGTAAAACACCGAAACGTCCCATCGGAGACGAACGTCCCCGTCAGCGGCCGCTTCGCACGAAAGCGCTGCCGTTCCAGGACAGACGTCGCCGGCAGGTTTCGGCGCCCACTCGTCCGCACGCACTGCCATGGAGTGCCAGCTCGAGCACACTGCGCCCCCCGCCTGCGACAAATCACGGACGGTGTCGGCGAATACTCGCCGATAACCCGTTCCTTCCGAGAGGAAGATCATCACCGTGCACCCACCGGACCCGCACTCGGACGAGAGGGTACCGGGGCAATCAACCGCGCCGAAATCCAGGACGTAGTCCGGTTTTCCGTCTCCGTTGAACTCCGCTGTTCGCAGGAAACCGGGCTTGAAGATTACAGGCTTGCTGCACTCCTGCCGGATTTCCTCCTGCACGCGCGTAACGACTGCCGGAGTTTGGGCCACCGCATGGGCGATTGTCGCCATGGTGATGACAGCCATTGTGGTCGGCGTCACAAGCCATTTCATCATCGCTCGACAATCTCCTGAAGACGTGAAAATTCTCGACCTGGCAAGAATCTCAGCAACTCGGCCACGTTGTCCTAAAGACGCTTATCAATGATCTTTCTTGTCACCAAGCATCTCACGTCGATCATCGCTGTCTCTCCGTGATTGCCGCAGTTGCGCGATGATGAGATTGTTTTCGGCTGCGGACAAGGGCCGGCGCCCCCGCCTTATGCCGTCAGGCCCCCTTCCCCGCCACACCAGCCTGAGCGAAGGTCGCCATGCCGGAATGGATCGCGGCGGCGGCCTTGACCAGCGAGGCGGCAAGTGCCGCCCCCGTGCCCTCGCCCAGCCGCATGTCGAGCGCCAGCAGCGGCTGCTTGCCGAGCCGGGCCAGGACCTGCGCATGCGCGCCCTCGGCCGAGAGATGGCCGGCGAGGCAATGGTCGATCGATGACGGCTCCAGCGCGTGCAGGATCGCGGCGGCGGCGGTGACGACATAGCCGTCGAGAATGACCGGGATGCGCTGCGAGCGCGCGGCGATGATGGCGCCGCAGATCGCCGCGATCTCGCGCCCGCCGAAGCGGCGCAGGACCTCGAGCGGGTCGCCGAGATGGGCCGCGTGCAGGGCAAGCCCCGCCTCGACGGCAGCGACCTTGCGCTTCAGCCCCGCATCATCGACGCCGGTGCCGCGGCCGCACCACATCGCCGCATCGCCACCATAGAGCGCGGCGTAGATCGCGGCGGCCGAGGTGGTGTTGCCGATGCCCATCTCGCCGAGGCAAAGCAGATCAGCCCCGCCCGCCAGCGCCTCCATGCCGAAAGCCATGGTGGCGACGCAGGCGCGCTCGTCGAGCGCGTCGCCTTGCGTGAAATCGCCGGTCGGCAGGTCGAGCGCCAGGTCGAAGACCTTGAAGCCGATATCGAAGGCCGCGCAGATCTGGTTGATCGCCGCGCCGCCGGCAGCGAAATTCTCCAGCATCTGGCGCGTGACCGCCTGCGGAAAGGCGGAGACGCCTTGCGCCACGACGCCGTGATTGCCGGCGAAGACGCAGACCAGCGGCCGGTCGACGCGCGGAATCGGCTTGGCCTGCCAGGCGGCGAGCCATTCGGCGATCTCCTCCATGCGGCCGAGGCTGCCGGCCGGCTTGGTCAATTCCTTGTCGCGGGCGCGCACCGCATTGGCCGCGACCATGTCGGGGCCGGGCATGGCGGCGATGAGCTCGCGGATATCGTCGAAGGGCAAGCCGGAAGCGGGCATGGGCGTCTCGTCGGGCGATGCGGAGATGGGCACCGGGCGCTTCGCCATGGCGGCCGGCTCGCCGCTGCTGCTATAGGCTCGCAGGCGTGAAGACAATCGAGGACGACCAGACAGCATGAGCGAGACGCGGGCCGAGAGCGCAAATGCGCCCCCAGACGAGCCGTCATTTCAAGACGAGCCGACTTGGCCGGGCTGGCTGGCGGCGACCGCGATCTGCGTGCGCTTCTATTCGCGGCTGCCGTTTCCGCGCCTGGCGCGCGAGGGCGAGGTCCACGCCATGCCGGATTTCCGGCTGGTGCCGCGCGCCCTGCCCTTGGCCGCCCTCCTCATCGCGCTGCCCGCCGCGCTGATCCTGCTGGGCGCGGGCCTTGCCGGCATCAACCCGACGCTGTCAGCCGCACTCGCCGTCACTGCGCTCGTGCTCACCACCGGCGCCTTCCATGAAGACGGTCTCGCCGACGCAGCCGACGGGCTGTTCGGCGGACATAGCCCGGAGCGGCGCCTGGAGATCATGAAGGACAGCCGCGTCGGCACTTTTGGGGCGATGGCGCTGGGATTGTCGCTGCTGCTGCGGGTCACCGCGCTCGCCGCGATCCTGGCGGCGGCGGGCCCTTGGGCTGCGGCCGGCGCCGTCCTTATCGCCGCGCCCTGGTCGCGGGCTGAGGGCATCTATCTGCTCGCGACCGAGAAACCGGCGCGTACGGAGGGCGCATCGGTGGCGGTCGGTCGGCCGACGGGGCGCACGGCCTTGATCGCATTTTGCCTGTCGGCTGCCTTTGCGATCATTCTCGACACCTCATTCGCCCTGCCACCCTTCGGCTTGGTGCTCGGCTGGTTCCTGAGCTTCGGCACCGGGGCGATACTCAAGCGGCTCTGCCGCCGCCTGATCGGCGGGCAGACCGGCGACATCGTCGGCGCGATGCAGCAGCTCTCCGAAATCGCGATCTATCTCGGCTTCGCGCTCATGCTGGGCGCGGCCAAGCCGTGACGGCGGCATCCAGTCCCTGCATCAAGGTCTGCGTGATCGACCCTGCCAGCAAGCTCTGCCAGGGCTGCGGCCGGACGCTCCGAGAAATCGCGCAATGGGCCGGCATGAGCGAGGCGCAGCGGATGGCGGTAATGGCGCTGCTGCCGGAGCGCATGCGGGCGCAGCGGGGCTGACCGCTCAGTCCTGTGCAGCGGCGCTACCAGAGCGGGATGAATTGCTCGGGACACACCGCCGTCATTCCGGGGCGGTCCGCAGGATCGAGCCCGGAACCCAGAACCGATGCAGCGGCCTGAGAAGGCACGGGGAGCAGGCTCGCTTCACGACGACACGCATCGGTTCTGGGTTCCGGGCTCAGGCCTTCGGCCTGCCCCGGAATGACGGTGTGGTTCCAGCTGAAATCACTCGGCTCGGGCTGTCGCGACGAGTGCCTCACCCGTCAGCCGGTAGAAGATCTTCTCCCGCTGCGCGACCGCGCCCAGGCTCTCATAGAAGCGCAGCAATTCGGGATTGGCGGCGTCTGCCGTCCAGTCGAGACGCTTATGGCCGCGCGCCAATGCGAGGTCGGCAAGCGCGCGCATCAAGGCGCGGCCGATGCCGGCTCCACGCGCCTCACGCGCCACGTAAAGCTCCTTCAGGAAGAAGCCCGAGGTCAGGCCGGGTCCGGGATAGATCGCCGCAGCCGCGGCGAAGCCGAGCAGCGCCGCGCCATCCCCAGCGATCAGCAGCTCGACGCCGGCCGGCGGCGCCGCGATGCCGGCCAGGATCTGCGCCGGCTCCGGGCACGGCACGCGGTAATGCCCCTGCATCTCGACCATCAGCGCCACCAGCGCCGGATGGTCGGCCTCCGTGAGAGGACGAATGCGGATTTTCCGGGTCTGAGCAGCCATCATCCGCCCTCCTTCAGACAAGCAGCGACCAGAGGAAGCGGCTGGCGATGACCAGCAGGAACAGCCCGAAGGCCACCTCCAGCTTGCGCTTCGAGAGCCTATGCGCCAGGCGCGCGCCGATCGGGGCTGTCCAGATCGAGGTCGGGATGAAGAGCAGGAAGCCGATGAAGGAGACATAGCCGAGCGAGAGCGGCGGCAGCACGTCCATCTTCGGCCAGCCGGCATAGATGAAGCCGAGTGCGCCGGGGATCGAGATCAGGACGCCCAGCCCCGAGGAGGTCGCGACGGCCTGGTGGATCGGGCGGCCATAGAAGGTCATGAACAGGCTCGATAATTGGCCGCCGCCAATGCCCATCAGGGCCGAGAGCACGCCGATGACGCCGCCATAGATCGTCATCACAGGCCTGCCCGGCATCTCGGAGCCGAGCTTCCAGCGATCCGAAGCGAAGAGCAGGCGCATGGCGCTGGCGACCGCGACGACGACGAAGACGATCTTGAACAGATCAGGCGGCGCGAAGCGGGCGACATAGCTGCCGAGGATGACGCCGAGCACGACCGGAACGGCCCAGACCTTGAGGATGTCGAGATCGACCAGCCCCTTGGCGCGATGGGCGTTGAAGGAGCGGATCGAGGTCGGGATGATGATGGCAAGCGACGTGCCGACGCAAAGCGGCATGCGCACCTCTTCGGGCACGCCGATGACGCGGAAGACCTCGTAGAGCACCGGCACGATGACCGCGCCGCCGCCGACGCCGAAAAGGCCGGCGAGCACGCCCGTGAAGGCGCCTGCGACGACGAGCGAGACGGCGAGGAAGACGAGATCGCCGATCGGTATTCCAGCAAACATGGGATGAGCCCGGTGATTTTCAGGCGCATCCTGTGGGCGATTTCGCCTGCGACGGCAAGGCTGGCTGCGGCAGAGCGGCCATACCCGGACAAGCAAGAGCCGGACCGGGACAGGGCTATTCCCATGCGGCTGGGGCAAGGCAGCCCCCTTGCCATGAGGGCTCGACCGAGCGCAACGGAGCGGCCGATCCTGAGGCCGCGTCCCAGGTGACGCCGCTGCAACCCATCATCGGAAAGGACCAGAGACCACACAGGGATGGCACGCAGCATCTGGACTAAATCGTTTCAATCAATAAAAATTGAGGGAGGTACGATGACAGACCCCTATGAAGCGACATCTCCGCAAGGCGCGCTTTCGCGGCGAGCCCTGATCAGGGCAGCCAGTGCCGGCGTACTCGCCGCGGCAGCCGGCCCCGTTCTGGCGCAGACCGCGGCCAGCCCCGCCGCACCACCGACCACCATCACCAACCCGCCGCGCGATTTCAGCCCGCGCGGCGCGCCGACCACCTATTTCTGGGATCCCGACGTCATCGCGGTCGACCCGTCCTTCAATGGCCTGGCCCAGCCCAACGCCTCGATCCAACGGCTCTGGACCGGCGGGCTCTGGGTCGAGGGGCCGGCTTGGAACGCACAAGGGCAATACCTGGTCTGGAGCGACATCCCGCGCAACCGCCAGATGCGCTGGATCGAGGATGACGGCCATGTCAGCGTCTTCCGCGCGCCCTCGGGCAACAGCAACGGCAACAGCTTCGACTTCCAGGGCCGGCAGCTCTCCTGCGAGCATCTCAACCGCCGCGTCGTGCGCTATGAGCTCGACGGTTCGGCGACCGTTCTGGCCGACAGTTTCCAGGGCAAGAAGCTGAACTCGCCCAACGATATCGCAGCCCATCCCGACGGCAGCTACTGGTTCACCGATCCGCCCTATGGCGGCCAGCTCTATGAGGGCGCACCAGACGCGGCCGGCGGCCCGAGCAACGCCAATGGCAAGATCAATCCGCGGCTTGGCCAATTGCCCGGCATCGGGCTGGCGAAGCGCGAATTGCCGACCAACACCTACCGGCTCGATCCGAGCGGGCGCCTCGACATCGTCGCCACCGAGCAACAGGTGCCGGACCCGAACGGGCTCGCCTTTTCGCCTGACTACAAGAAACTCTACATCTGCTCGACTGGAAAAGGGCCAGGCGACACCGGGCCGGGCGGCAAGGGCGACATCCATGTCTTCGATGTCGGTGCCGACAACAAGCTCTCGAACCAGAAGCTCTTCGCCGATTGCATGATCGACGGCATCAATTGCGGGCCGGACGGCTTGCGCTGCGATGTCGAGGGCAATCTCTGGGCCTCGTCCAATGCCGGGCGCAATGTCGGCTATAACGGCGTCACGGTGTTCAATCCGGCCGGCAAGCTGATCGGCCGGATCAGGCTGCCGGAGGTCTGCGGCAATATCTGCTTCGGCGGCCCCAAGCGAAACCGGCTGTTCATGGCCGCAAGCCAGTCGATCTACGCGGTCTATCTCGCGACGCAGGGCGCCGGGCCGGGCTGAACCAGCCTGATGTCACTCATGGAGGAGCCCCGGAGCGTTCTGCTCCGGGGCTCCTTCGTCATTCCGGCGGCCAAGCAGACGGCAAACCCGTCGGCCTTACGCGTCGACGATCGGTGCGAAGCCACCATGGATCAGGCGCCTCCCGTCGAAGGGCATCTCGCGCCGCATCCGCGGATCGGCCATGACCTTCTGCCAGCCGGCATTGCGGACCTCTTTTGAGGGCCATTCGATCCAGGAATAGACCACCGTCTCGTCGGCTGTCGCCTGCACCGCCCGCTTGAAATCGGTGAGCTTGCCGTCGGGAACATCCTCGCCCCAGCTGTCGACGACGCGGGCGGCGCCGTGCTCGCACAAAACCGCGCCATGATGTTTGCAGAAGTCGCGATAGGCGTCCTTGTTGCCGCTCGGAACCGCAGCGACCATGCCGTCGACATAGGCCATTCCACCGCTGGCGCCCTGCTGGGCAAGCGAAGCGAAGCCGCCATAGATCATGCGCTTGCCGTCGAAGGGCATGGAGGTGCCCATCTCCTTCATGCGCGGGTCGCTCATCATCTTCTCATTCGCCGCGTCGGCGACGGCCTTGTCGGGAAATTCGAGCCAGGAGAAGACGACGACCTCGTCGGGCGCAGCCTGCACAGCGCTCTTGAAGTCGGTCAGCTTGCCGTCGGGGATGTCGTCGCCCCAGGCCTCGACGAGGCGGGTCGCGCCGAACTCCCTGAAGATCGGGGCGGCATCAGCGGCATGCTTGCGATAGGCCTCCTTGTTCGCAGCCGGAACGGCGACGACGAATCCTTGCACATAGGTCATGGCTTCACTCCCAGGGGTTCGAGGCCGGTTGGAGCGTTTTCACGCGAACCGGTATCCACTTCGCTCGAAGGCGCTCTCGCCTCCAAAGCCGTCCCCGATCGCATGCGCGATCAGGCGAACAGCGCCTCCAGCTTGACCATCGAGCCGGTCCAGCCATGGGTGTGGCTCTTGACCACCTGCTCGTCGAAGAGCTGCTCGTGCAGCAGCGTCAGGATGGTGATGTCGCCATCGGGCTTCAGCGTGACGGTGACGCGCGAGACGCGCTCGGGCGTCGTCACCCAGGACCAGCTGAAGACCAGCCGCTCATTCGCGACGACCTCGTGATAGGCGCCCGAGACCTGATGCCGCGCGCCGGTGTTTTCCAGCATCACGATGCGGTAGACGCCGCCGACCCGGACATCGAGCTCGGCCTCCAGCGTCTCGACGTTTTCCGGCCCGAACCAGCGCGTCAGCAGCTTGGGATCGGTCCAGGCCCGATAGACCTCGGCGGGGCTGGCGTTCAAGCGCCGCTTCATCGTCAGGCTCGGCGTGGTTTTGGTCGGAGTGGTTTTGGCTCGAGCGTCCATCGCATCGCCTCCCGGCACGTTTCTTGTTTCAGGCGCCGCCTCGTTCGGGCGTCGTCTTTCAGATCTTGTCTTTCACATCCCGATCCTGGCGCTGCGCGTTCAGCATCGCCTCCAGCGCGTCGAGGCGCTGGGTCCAGAACCTTTGGTAGCGCGCGAGCCAGCCCATCGCCTCCTCCATCGGTTCCGCGTTGAGGCGGCACGATACCGTGCGGCCCTGCTTCGAGCGCGTGACCAGCCCGGCATCGGAGAGCACGTCGAGATGCTTCATGATCGCCGGCAGCGAGACCGGAAAGGGCCGCGCCAAGTCGCTGATCGAGAGCCCGTCCTCCCCTTCGAGACGCGCCAGCAACGCCCGCCGCGTCGGATCGGACAGAGCGGAAAAGGTGCGGTCGAGCTGCGTCCCTTGAAACTTAACCATTGAGTTAAGTTTAGGCGCGCGACATGGTGCCGTCAAGCCTTACGCCACTGCACGCCGCCCGCATGCAGGTGTAGGGAAACCCAAAGTTTGCCGCAGTTGAGCAAAACTGCCGCAAACCGCGCCCGTCAGCCGGAGTTCGCCCCTCGCGTTTGACCAGGGAACACGCAGATTGCCATCTCGCGACGCGACGGACCGGCACTTGCTCCAAGTGCGAGACATGCGAAGGAACTGCGGGATGCAAAAGTTGCGAGAAGATCGCTCTTGTTCTCACGGCGCACAAAGATTGGCGCCGGGATGCGCAACTTGGCACCGATATGCAGAAAGTTTGGCACTTGCCGTGGTTTCCCCCGCCCCCCGCGGCACCTCCAACACGCTTTAGGATACGATCTTTTGAAAACGTACGGGCGATTCACGAGAATCGCCGTGCGACATTTCGCATGCGGCGACGTTGCGCTCTATCGGCCTCGCTGCCGCCCCTCTAGCCGCGAGCCGAAGGGTTCGGCGCCAAACCGCCTCGGGCGAAGGTCATATATGCGGCAACGATTTTCTCATCCATGTTGCCCTCGTCGTCCAGCCGATGCTTGAGACGCAGGCCATAGTAAATGCGGGACGCCATCAGGGTCAGCCCCATTGCTTCAATTCCGTCGTCATCGAGGGTTCGGATTTCGCCTCGTTGCGAGGCATTTCGGAGAACGCGGCGATAACCATCGTCGATCGTTTTGAAGTACTCCTCGAACGCTTCCGGCACAAAGAGTTCCGCTTCGCTAAGAACGCGCACGAAGAACGGGTTCTGGTACAGAAATCTGAACCAGGCTCGAAAAGCCGACTCCTCGCGCTCGAAAAACGTCGCGTCAGAAGGAATGTGCGAGCTGACATAAGCCCTTAGAAGCACGCCATATTCGACAACGAGGTCCGCAAAAAGCTCCTCGCGATTTTGGAAGTAGTTGTAAAAGGTGCCGAGGGCGATACCGGCACGGTCCGTTATCCTGATGAGCGTAGCGGAAGCAAATCCGCTTTCTCCGATAATTTCGGCAGTGCTCTGATGCAATCGCTGCCGAGTCTGCTCGACCTTCTCCTTCCGGGTCAGCTTGACGGCGGCTTGCGGGCGAGACGTCGCCAAATTCCATGCTCCTCGGATTGGCGGCCGTGCCGCACTGCCTGCCCTACATAGCCCAATCGGTGCGATGGCGCACGTTCCGGCGTGATCGGTACCACGCGCGCAACGCAGTGACAGCCCATGTGCGTCGGCTCCGGACGCGGCCGAAAACTCAAAACATGAAACATGAAACGTCTTTCATTTTTGTTGACGAGCTCCCTTCCCGCGTGTTAGGCGAAAGAAAAAATGCAAACGGGAGGTTTGAGTGAAAAAGCAATTCTTGACCGCTTTCAGCGTCTTCGCATTCACGGCCGCAGCACACGGGCAGCAAGCACCGCTAAAGATCGGCGTGGTTGCCGATATGTCCGGGATGTATTCCGACATGACCGGGACTGGATCAGTCGAAGCCGTCAAACTTGCTGTTCAAGATTTCGGCGGAAAGCTGAATGGAAGATCGATCGAGGTTGTGTCGGCCGATCACCAGAATAAGGGCGACATTGCAAGCAGCCTCGTCCGCAAATGGTTCGACGCTGACGGCGTAGACGTCGTCGTGAATGCAGCTGGTTCAGCGGTGGCTCTGGCGGTCGTGGCGATCGCGAAGAACGCCAACAAGACCGCACTGATCACCGGAGCGGTTACGGATCGCCTCTCGAATGAGGCCTGCACCCCCAACAGCGTGCATTATGGCATCGATAATCACGCGCTCGTCGTGGGGACCGTCGATGCGCTGCTCGCTCAGGGCAAGAAGAAATTCTTCTTCATTGTCGCCGACTACGCCTTCGGCCACTCGTTCTTGGCCCAGGCCCGGCCCTATATTGAGGCCCATGGCGGTCAAGTCGTTGGCTCGGTTCGACACCCATTGAATTCGGCCGATATGTCATCCTTCCTGCTTCAGGCACAGGCCTCTGGCGCCGATGTGATCGCGCTGGCCAATGCCGGCAGCGACACGATCAACTCGGTATCCCAAGCCGGCGAGTTCGGCATGACGCAGGGCAAGCAAAGCGTCGCGGCGATGGTGATGTTCCTCACCGACGTGCACTCGCTCGGCCTGGAGAAATCACAGGGCCTTCTGCTCACGACCCCTAGCTACTGGAATCTCAACGACGAGACGCGCGCCTTCTCGCAGCGCTTCAACAAGGTCGTCGGCCGGATGCCAACCTTCTACCAGCAGGCCGACTACTCTGCGACCCTCGCCTATCTCAAGGCTGCGGAAAAGGTCGGCACGCAGGACGGCGCCAAGGTCGTCGCCGAGATGAAAGGCAAGCCCATCAACGACGGATTTGCCCAAGGCGGGATGATCAGGGAGGACGGCCTTCTCGTCCACGACGTCTACCTCGCGCGCGTCAAGAAGCCATCGGAATCCAAGGCTCCTTGGGACTATTACGATATCGTCGCGAAAATTCCCGGCGATAAGGCCTTTCGGCAGCTCGATAAGTCCGAGTGCCCGCTGGTGAAGAAGTGATGGCAACCGCAACGAGGGTGATGGCACTAGCCGAGAAGCCTCGTGCTTCTGCCGTCGCGGCCGGTGATTTGCTCGACGGCAGCGCCGCTGGACGCGTCGTGGTGGAGCGTTCAACCACCGTTTCGACAAGAGACCTCCTCTGCTTTGCGGGAGGGGTAGGCGCGGGCGACGATATTTATCTGGATGATGCCCGAGCTGGCGGAATTGTCGCCGCTCCCGGCTTCCACTGCGCGTTCGAGTGGCCGTGCATTTTGGCGGATGGCTATCTCGAAGCGCTAGGGATCGCCCGCGAGCGCCTGCTCCAGATCAAGCTCCACGCATTCCAGGACACCCGGTTTTTGGCTCCGATCCGACCGGATAGCGTCTATAAGACGACACTCAGGATCGCGGAGATACGGCAGGTTCGTCCCGGTTGCCTCGTTGTCTCGGAGATGACGACAGCGAACGAAGCAACGGGCGAAATCGTCACCAAGAGCTTTTATGGGTCAATCTTCCGAGGCGCACGGACGGATAATGAAGTCATCTCCCGTGACCTGCCTCCGCTGAGGGACGATGCCGGCATCAGCGAACCTTTATGGCATGTCGCGATACCGGTTTCTCGCGCCCTGCCGCAGGTTTACACGGCCTGCAGTGACATCTGGAATCCGATCCATACGGAGCGGCAGTTTGCATTGGGAGCCGGGCTTCCGGATATCATTCTGCACGGAACATGCACCTGGACCCTTGCGGGCTTGGCACTGCTGGGCCGGAACGGACGCAAACGACGACTGACGCGTCTTGCTGGACGCTTTTCCTCGATCGTCCTGCCGGATCAAGACCTTGGCTTGTCTTCGCGGGTCGCCGGCCCCGGCATTGAGCATTTTGCCGTGCTGCGGTCGGACGGCGAAGTGGCTCTGTCTCACGGCATCATGGAGAGCGCCGAAGCCTAGTCGGCCCTCCGCCTAAAAAGTCTCTTCAACCTCATAAATGCAGGCCGACCGCCAATTTCGACGCGGCGTGGCCTCCAAGTACTGGGAGGAAATAATGGTTTCGCTGAGGGAAGCGGAAAGCAGCTTCAACTATGAGCGCGCGGCCGCTGAGGTGCTCGGTGGCAGGCTGGATTCCATGAATGCAGCGTTTGAATGCTGCGATCGGCACGACGCGCACAAGGTCGCTCTCGTCTGGGAGAGCGACACCGGCAAGTCCGAGGAATGGACCTTCGGCAAGCTTTCCCAACATTCGCAGCAACTGGCGAACGTGCTCAAGCAGCAGGGGGTTCAACCCGGCGATTGTGTAGGCGGCCTTCTGCCTCGTATCCCGGAGCTGATCGTCACAATCCTCGCCACCTGGCGCGTCGGCGGCATCTACCAGCCCTTATTCACGGCATTCGGACCCAAGGCGATCGAACATCGTGTCACGACGGCGAAGACCCGCGTCGTTGTCACCACCCCCGCCGATAGAAGCAAGCTAGACGGTGTCTTTGAAGGCACCGTCATTTCGACGGACGCCACCGCACCCAATGACATCGATTTCTGGTCGGAGATCAGGACCGCCTCAGAGCAGTTCGAAGCTGTGGCCCGCGACGGCGAAGATCCGTTCTTGATGATGTTCACGTCCGGAACGACCGGGCTCGCCAAGCCATTGATGGTTCCGAACAAAGCGATCATCGCATTTGCGGCATATCTGCGGGATGCGGTCGGCCTTCGGCCAGAAGACAACTTCTGGAATATGGCCGATCCCGGGTGGGCATATGGTCTCTACAACGGCATCGTCGGTCCGCTCGCCCTGGGCCATACGACCACGTTCTTCGACGGGCGCTTCACGGTCGACAACTTCTGCAAACTCATCGAGCGGCGCCGGATCTCCAACTTAATCGGAGCCCCGACCGCTTATCGGATGATCATGGCTGAAGGGCCTGCTGCGGCCGCTTCAATCAAGGGAATGCTACGTGTCGTCAGCAGCGCTGGCGAACCACTCAATCCTGAGGTGGCGCGTTGGTTCAAGGATGAACTCGGCGCGCCAATCTACGACCACTTCGGCCAGACCGAAGTGGGCATGGTCCTGTGCAATCATCACCACCTCGAGCACCCGGTGGTACTCGGCGCGGCCGGCAGGGCAAGCCCAGGCTATCATTTGGTGGTTCTTGGCGAGGACCACCAAGAACGTCCGGCGGGCGAGCCAGGCGTGCTTGCGATAGACCGCGTGAAGTCGCCCCTGATGTGGTTCAAGGGCTATCACGGCGTCGAAACCAAAGCCTTTGTCGGCGACTACTATCTGACGGGCGACACGGTCGTATTGAATGCGGACGGCAACATCACCTTTGTCGGCCGCGAGGACGACATCATCACCTCCGCGGGCTACCGGATCGGACCTTTCGACGTGGAAAGCGCCCTGATGGAGCATCCCGCCATTGCCGAGACAGCGGTCATCGGGAAGCCAGACCCCGAGCGCACCGAGGTGGTGAAAGCCTTCATCGTTCTCAAGGCCGGCGAAAATGCCTCTGACGCGCTGATTTCTGAACTGCAGCAACACGTCAGGAAGCGTCTCTCGGCCCACGCCTATCCGCGCGAAATCGTCTTCGTGCAGAGCCTCCCCAAAACACCGAGCGGTAAGGTTCAGCGGGGCGTGTTGCGGCAACGGGAGGTTGCGGCCGCGAACCTTGGCACCGCAGCATGACCGCTGACGGCCCTTTGACTGTGATCAGAGTCGTTGAGTTCGCCGGCATCGGCCCGGGGCCGTTTGCCGCCATGCTCCTCGCCGATCTGGGCGCGGATATCATTCGGATCGATCGGCTTGGTGGGTCATCGCCGGCAAAACCGGGATAATCCGCAAGGCCGTCATCGGACATATCCAGCGGGATGTGTCTTTGCGCTCATTTCTCCAGCATTTCGCACACCTCCACATGGCGCTCCGCGTTGAGCAGGCTGCGCTGAGATGCCGGGATCAGAAAGATGAGGAGAGATCGCCGGGCCGAGCCAATCCTGGCATGGACGCCAAGGTTCTGGACGCCGAAATCAAGGCAGATTGTCCCGCAGGAAGATGTCGATCCCGATGCGCTCCTGATCCGCCACCAGCCGATCGCCTGAGCAATATGCCAGCAGTACGCGCGCCGCCGAGCGCGCTTCGTGGCCTGGATCCTGGCTGATGATCGCGTCGATGTCGCCGTGCAGCAGGAAGCGCCGCGTATGCGGCGTCAATTCATGAGCGATCCAGACGATGTCCTGGGCACGACCGGCCTGCTGCAGCGCTGCCGCGATGCCACGGTTGCCGGCGCCGGCATTATAGAGACCGACGAGATCAGCATGCTGCCGTAACAGGGCCTCTGTCGCTGCCAGCGTTTGCTCGTTGTCGTCGCGCCCCTGGACCGCCGGAAGCATGATCAGATCAGGAAATTCGCGCGCCATGACCTGATTGAAGCCATAGAGGCGCTCGGCATGGTCGCGTAGCGAAAGCGAGCCGGCGACCACAGCGACGACGCCCTGGCGGCCGCGCAGGAAGCGGCCCATCAGCGTCGCCGCGGTGCGCCCCGCAGCAGGATTGTCGATGCCGACATAATGCAGGCGCCGCGCGCTGGGCACATCGGAGACTAGGGTGACGACGGGAACGCCGCGGTCGGTGAGATCGTCGATCGCGGCGCGCACGCGCGGATGATCGAGCGCGATCGTCGCAACGCCGTGATAGCCCGGCAAGACGCCCTCGAGGACGCGCGCCAGCGCATCGGCATCAAACACGTCGACATGCTCCACATCGATGAAGGCGCGCTGGGCGGCGAGCCACTCGGCGGTGCGCGCGACCTGCTCGCCCAGCATGGTCATGAAGCTGTTGGCTCCGCTGGGCAGCACGAAGAGGAAGCGGAAGTTCTGATTGCGGGCGAGACGGGCGGCTGCAGGATCGGCCCGGTAGCCGAGCCTGGAGACGGCCGCCTCGACCCGCGCGATCGTCTTGTCGCGCACGCCGTCGCGGCGGTTGACGACGCGGTCAGCAGTCGCGAGCGACACGCCCGCGGCGCGCGCGACATCCTCCAGCGTCGCCCGCTCCAGCGTCGCCCGGCCGATGACCCCTGTCTCTTCAGCCCCCATTATCGCGCCGCCCAGAGCATCCCGCGCGTCAGCATGGTGCGGATCTCCGGTAGATCCAGCTCATAGGCGCGGTGCCCCAGCGCGCAGTAGAATACCCGGCCCTCCCCATAGCGTTTCTTCCACACGACCGGCATCTCGACGCCGTCGATCCAGGAGGCATGCTCGCCGCTGAACCGCGTCGTCGCCAGGACCTCGTTGGCGGGGTCGACATGCATGTAGTACTGCTCCGAACGGTGCTCAAAACCGGAGATGCCAGCCATGATCGGGTCATCGGGCCTCGCAATATCGACCTTGTAGTCGATGATGTTGCCGGGATGGGCAACCCACTGGCCGCCGCACATGAACTGGTAGTCCACAGAATCGCGGAACGCGTCGCACATGCCGCCGTGATGGCCGGCGAGCCCGACGCCGCCGCGAACGGCATCGCACAGCGCCCGCGCCTCGGGCTTCTCGATCTTCGACATCGTGTAGATCGGCACGATCAGGGAGAGATCGCGGATCGCGGGATCGAGGAAGGCCTCCGTCGAGGTCTCGACGCGCACCTCGAAGCCTTCAGCCTTCAGCCAGCCCCTCATCATCGAAGCGCAGAGATCGGGATCGTGACCCGCCCAGCCGCCCCATACGATCATTGCCTTACGCATTCCAGTCATCCTTCGCTTCAGTCGATCTGGCCGGTCGTACGCCCGGCGGGCAGAGGAGCTGGTCTCTCGACACGGCTCTCGATTTTGATCCGGCGCCCCTCATCGGCCGATTTCTGGAATGCCTCCATCACCTCGAGGACGTGGAAGGCGAGTGCGCCGCTGGCGCGATGCGGGCGGCCTGCAATGATCGCGGCGGCCATGTCGGCAACGCCGATCGAGCGGAACTCGCCATCGGCATGACCATGCGAAAGGGCAACCGATTCCCAACTGCCCCGCGGCTTGGCGATCTTGACCTCGCCGCCGAATTTATTCGGATCGGGCACCAGCAGGCTTGCCTTGTCGCCATGGATCTCGATCGGCGAATGGGTGTGCTGAGGCACGTCGAAGCTCATCGTGATCGAGACCACGGCACCGCTCTCGAACTCCAGCGTCCCGGCGACATGGGTTGCGACCTCGACCGGGATCAGCGCCCCGTTCATCGGCTGGCTGGTGACGCGCCTCTCGGAGCGCGGCCGCGCCGTCGAGCCCATCACGCCGGCCACCGGCCCCAGCAACTGCACCAGATCCGTGATGTAGTAGGGCCCCATGTCGAGCATCGGGCCGCCGCCGCGCAGATAGTAGAAACCCGGCGCCGGATGCCAGCTCTCATGGCCGGGGCAGCCGAAAAAGGCGCTGCCGGCGACCGGCGTGCCGATCGCGCCGTCGTCGATCAGCTTCCGCGCGGTCTGGTGGCCACCGCCGAGGAAGGTGTCCGGCGCGCAGCCGACGCGCAGATCTTTCTGGGCGGCGAGGTCCATGACCTTGCGGGCCTCGACCGTGTTGATGCCAAGCGGCTTCTCGGAGTGGACATGCTTGCCGGCATTGAGCACCGCGAGGCTGACATCGGTATGGGCGAGCGGCACGGTCAGATTGACGACGATCTCGACGTCGTCGCGCTTGAGGAGTTCGCCCACGCGCAGCCCGGGCACGCCGAACTCGGCGCCGCGCTTCTCCGCCGCGGCGCTGCGCATATCTGCGACGGCCTTGAGCTCCACCATCGGAAACTGCCTGATCGCCTCGAGATATTTCGTGCTGATGTTGCCGCAGCCAATGACGCCGATTCCGACTTTGCGCATTCTTGTCTCCACAGGTGATGTCCGAGGCCGGTTATTCGAGACGCGCTCAGCCCTTGACCGCACCGGCGGTGAGGCCCGCGACGATGTGTTTCTGAGCAAAGATGAAGAGCAGGATCGTCGGCAGCAGGGTCAGCGTGATAAACGCCAGGATCAGGTGCCATTCCGACGAGAATTCGCCCTGATAGATCATGATGCCGAGCGGCCAGGGATAAAGCTGTTCGGAATTCAGCATCACCAGAGGCAGCAGGTAGCTGTTCCAGCTGTGGACGAAGGTGATGGTGCCGACGGTCGCGAGAATCGGCCGCGACAGAGGCAGCGTCACATGACGGAAGAAGCCGAAGTAGCTGCAACCATCGACGAGCGCGGCCTCCAGCAGTTCGTGGGGCAGATCCTTGAAGAAGCGCCGCAGGAGCAGGATGCTCATGGCCAGGCTGAAGGCGACCTGAGGCAGAATGACGCCGAAATAATTGTCCAGCAGGCCGAGATCGCGAACCTTGATGAAGAGCGGCAGGATGGCGGTGGCGGCCGGGAACAACAATCCCATGGTGAGATAGCTCAGCAGCATGGAGCTGCCGAAAAAATGGATGTGAGCGAAGGCGAAGGCCGCCATCGACGCCACGATCAGCGTCAGGACGACGGTGAAGCTCCCGATTACGAACGAGTTTCCCAGCAACTGCCAGTAGCGTTTGGACAGCAGGATGCCGGTGTAGTTCTGCCACTCCCAGGTCTCCGGCAGGCCGAACGGATTGGTGCGCAGCTCACCGAGCGTCTTGAAGCCGCCGAGCAAGGTCGCCAGCAGCGGCACGGCGACGAATGCCGCCACCAGCGCGAGGAACAGCACCTTGTAGACCAGGACGAGATCGAGCGGCCGGCGGCCAACGATGGACGTGTCACTCATCGCGCATGAACCAGCGTTTGTAGGTGATGGCGAAGGTCACGCAGATCACGAACAGGATCACGCCGATGGCGCTGCCATAGCCGACGCGCATGCGCGAGACGCCGTGGTTGTAAAGGAAAGTGACCATCGTGTTGGAGGAGTCGGCCGGCCCGCCCCGGGTCAGCGGCATGACGAGGTCGAAGAGCTGCAGTGAGCCGACGACGGCAAAGAACACCGAGAGGCGGATCGTCGGGTAAAGCAGGGGGATCACCACATGGCGCAGCACCTGCCAGCGCGAGGCGCCGTCGATCCGCGCCGCCTCGACCAGATTGCGGTCCATGCCCTGCAGTGCGGCGATGAACAGCATCATGTGGAAGCCGAAATACTTCCAGATGACGACCACCAGGATGGCCAGCATCGAGGTCTGCGTGCTGGCGAGCAGGTGCGGCGCCTCAGCCCCAAACGTCCTGTAGATGGATGCCAGAAGCCCATAATTGCCGTCGTAGATGAAGCTGAAGATCAGGCCGGTCGCGACCTCGGCCAGCACATAGGGCAGGAAGAACAGCATTCGCAGCGCCACCGAGCCGCGAAACTTGTCGGCGAGAATGAGAGCCAGCGTCAGTGCCAGAGGCAGCTGGATCACCAGCGACACCGCGATGATCAACAGGTTGTTGCGAAACGCCGTGCCGAAGCCGCGCGTATCGAAGACGAAGCGGTAATTGTCGAAGCCGATCCAGCGCGTCGGGCTGCCAAACCCGTTCCAGTTGAAGCCGGAATACCAGGCCGCCTCGCCGATCGGCAGCACCACGAACAGTGTGAACAGCAACAGCGCCGGCGGCAGGAACAGCAGGAGCGAAGCGAGGCGCCCGTCGGTCGCCGCTCTCCGGCGAGCACCGGACGCTGCAGGCTTGCCGCTGATGACGGCTGCTCCGCTGTACTGAGACATCGATGTCACTCGCAGGTTGACGCGCCCGGGCCGGTCTCAATTGCCTTGCTTGCTCAATTACCTTGCTTGAAGGCGTCCTGGATCGCCTTGGCGGCCTGTTTCGGCGTCATCGAGCCGCCGGCGATCTCAGCCGTCGCGTCGTTCACCACCCGGCCGACCGAGGGGCCCAGATCCTGGTCGTAGAAGTTCTGGTGGTATTGGGAAGCGGCGATGTTCCTGGCCACGTTCTGCATGAAGGCGGCGCTCAAGGCTGCTTCCGCCCCCTTGAAGGTCGGGATGATGAAGTTCTGCTTGGCGAGCTCGCGCTGGACCTCGTCGGAGATGAAGAACTTGACGAACTCCACCGCCTCCTTCGGCGCGCCCTTGGTGATGATCCAGCCATTGACGCCGCCGAGCGTATCGGACGACCGGCCCTTGCCGCCGGCGGGCATCGGGAAGTCAAACCAACCCAGCTTCTCCTCGGAGATGCCCTTCTTGTCGGCAGCCAGCGCGCGCTGCGTCGCTGAGTGACTCGAGATCGCGAGATTCATCGCGGCCTTGCCATCACCGAAGAAGCCGAGCGCCTGCTGGTTCTTGAAACCGAGGAAGCCGTTCTGGAACGGTTCGAGATCGACGAGCTGCTTCATCAACTCGCCGGCTTTCTGGAAGGTCTCGCCTTCAAAGCCGCCATCCTGGCCCTTGAGCGCAGCCTCGAATGCCGGCTTGCCGCCGAGCCGGACCGCCAGATGCGTCCAGTAGAAATGCAGCGGCCACTTGTCCTGCCCGCCAACGGCGATCGGCGTGACACCGGCAGCCTTGAGCGTCTTCACCGCAGCCAGGAAATCGTCCCAAGTCTTGATCGCGCCGCCGTCGACGCCAGCCTTGGCGAAGAGATCCTTGTTGTACATGAAGCCGACCTGCGAGACCGTGTAAGGCAGGCCATAGAGCTTGCCATCGACCGCGAAGGCCGCGACCGCGCTCGCCGACAGATTGTCCTTGTAGGCGCCGACGCTGTTCGTGACATCCTCCAGAACCCCGGCCTCGACCTGGGCTTTCAGCACGCCGCCGGCCCAGGAGTAGAGAATGTGCGGCCGGTCCTTGGACTGCAGGATGGTCGGAAGCTTGGCCTTGTAGGCCTCGTTCTCGAGGAACTGCATCTCGACCTTGACGCCGGTGTTCTTGGCCTCGAAGCGCCGGGCGACCTCCTCCCAGATCTTCACCTGGGCGGGGTTCTGCTCGAGGTGGAGCCAGCGGACGGTGGTCTGCGCGGCCGCTGCGCCGGCGGCCAACGTCAATCCTGCGGCGGCGAGCGCCAGCCTCGTGAGAAATCGCATCGCATCCTCCCAGTCCCGTCTGTTCGCGGGTTGACGCCAGCCTAACTCAAATTATGAGGTACGCAACTCAGAAAATGCGTTGCATGACCGCTCGCCGAATGCTTTCGTCGGTTCTGCAACTGACTGGCCGTTCACGGCGGAACCGGGCCGAGCGGTCAGCGCCAATGCCTATCGGAGTTGATGATGGCTGCCGTCTATCGCGATCTTGCCGGCAAGGTGGTTCTGGTCACAGGCGGCGCCTCGGGCATCGGCGCGGCGATTTCGCGCCGATTTGCCGAGCAGGGATCGACCGTGGTGCTGTTCGACATCATGCGCGACAGCGGCGAGGCGCTGGCGCAGGAGCTGCGCGCGGCTGGATTGGCGGCGCATTTCCAATCTGTCGACCTGACCGACATCCCGGCACTGAGGGCCGGCATCGAACAGGCGCGCGCGCTGCATGGGCCGATAGACATCCTCGTGAACAATGCCGCCCATGATGAGCGACATGCGACCGAGGAGGTTACGCCGGAGTATTGGGACGACCGGATCGCGGTCAATCTGAAGCACCAGTTCTTCGCGGCGCAGGCAGTGCTGCCGGACATGAAGGCCAACAATGGCGGCGCCATCATCAACTTCGGATCGACCTCCTGGATGGCGGGTCAAGGCGGCATGGCCGCCTACACCGCCAGCAAATCCGGCGTGATCGGCCTCACCCGCTCGCTGGCGCGGGATTACGGCGCCTACAACATCCGCGTGAACGCCATCGCGCCTGGCTGGATCATGACCGAGCGACAGATCGAGAAATGGCTGACACCGGAAAGCGAGGCTGAGCTGATGCGGCGGCAATGTCTCAAGCGCCGGCTGACGCCGGACGAATTGGCGAAGTTCACCGTATTCCTCGCATCGGATGAAGCGTCAGCCTGCACCGCGCAGCATTATGTCGTGGATGGCGGGTGGGTTTAGCATTACAGTTGCATGATTTCCCGCCCAGCCAAGGCAAGGGGCATTGCCTCGATCCCATCCTTGAGCGGATATCGCTCGACGCCGGGATAGACGACGATGCGCCGCTCGGGATCTATATCCTCACAAGCGTGATGAAAGCCTCTTTCTACTTTCGGCGCCAGGCTCCTCTTAATCTCGATCGCCCAGGGGCGCCCGCCTGGCAGTGTCAGCAAGAGGTCAATTTCAGCACCTGCTGACGTCCGATAGAAATTCGCCTGGGTCCCAGAGGGTGCGGCCGTGATCAAAGTTTCGATCACAAAGCCTTCCCAGCTGGGCCCCGCCACCGGGTGGCCAAGAACATCTTCAAGCGTCGCAAGGCCAAGCAGCGTGTGGCAAAGTCCACTGTCTCGCACATAGGCTCGTGGAGATTTCACAAGGCGTTTGCCAGAATTGGCGTGCCATGGTTCGAGCCGTCTGACGAGCAGCAGGTCGACCATGAGATCCAGGTAACCTGCGACGGTTTTACCGTCGACACCAAGAGATCTGGCAAACTCGGCTGCGTTAAGGAGCCCCGACTGATGATGCGCCAGCATTGTCCAGAACCGCCTGAGCGTTTCCGCTGGTATCCGCGGCCCCAACTGGGGAATGTCGCGCTCAAGATAGGTCCGAATGAAATCCTGGCGCCACCTTGCGCTGGTTCTGTCGTTTGACGCGAGATAGCTGTCTGGAAATCCACCACGCACCCAGAGCCGATTGATCTGGTCAGCCTGAACCTCAAGACCGCTCAAGGGTCCCAGCTCCAAATAAGCGATGCGACCCGCGAGGCTCTCTCCCGATTGCTTCATCAGTTCGATCGAGGCTGAACCCAACAGGAGAAACCGGCCCGTCCTACGTCCAGCTCGCCGGCCACGATCGATGATGCCGCGCAGATTCTGAAACAGGTCAGGTAAGCGATGAACCTCGTCGAGAATGACGAGCTTCTCATCGTGTTGCGCGAAATATAGCTCTGGCTCCGACAGTTTCGCTCGATCGGCGTCGGATTCGAGGTCGAGGTAAATCGACGGCCACTGATCCGCGATCGCGTGAGCCAACGTGGTCTTTCCGACCTGGCGTGGTCCCAGAAGAGCCACCGCCGGATAGCTATCGATCAATTCGACCAACTCAGGAAAAATTCTGCGCGCGATCATCCTTGCATTTATGGATACGAACTCCTGAAATGCAAGGTTATTATGCCGCGTTGGAAATCGACCGGAGCCATGCTTTTTGCGTCGCGCAAAACCGCCTCGATGCCGTTGGGCAGGTCGTCGACGGCAATACAGCGATGGCGTGCTCCGGCGGAGAGATTGCGTTCCAATGTAAGCGCCCTTCGGTCCCACACTCCTCTCATCCATCGTGGCGTTTGGGGGGCGGTACAAAGGTGTGATCCGCACGAGCTTGATACCGGGGGACCATCCCGAGCATCATGTGTTGGCAAACGCGTACGTCAGCAAACTCCTGCGTCAGCAATGGAACACGTCTCCAGTGTCATCAGTTTCCTCGGCAAAAGAGGAGGATACGATGGCAAAGCAACCCGAAGCCCTGGCCACTTTCGCGGCGAGTGCGCGCAACAACAGCAGGAAACCTGACGACGTCGGGTTGGAGGCCACGCCGGCAACAGACGGCCTGAAAACCAATCCCGCACAGAAGGTCGATGCGGCGACCAAGGTGCTGCGCGAGGGCGTCCTTCACCGTGACGAAGGGGCGGACAAAGCCGTCGATAAACTGCCCGACCGGACGCGGGACCTGTGAGCAGCTGATGGCTCGGAAACGAGAAGCACATCAATGGCTTCGCGGTCGATCAATCGGCGGCGCCCTGCTACGCCGAACAGGCATTTGAGGGTGCTTCTTGACACCGCGCCGCTCGCGGCGCGGCATCTGTCACAGTGAGCGCCGAACCAGAGAGACGCATGCCGGTCGAACGCGAGATCTTTGGGCATCTGCCTGATGGCACCGCCATAGAGCGCGTCACGCTCAGGCGCGACGGCGGGCTGACGGCGCGCATCATCAGCTATGGCGCCGCTCTCCAGGCGCTGCTGGTGGCCGACAGCGCTGGGGCGATCGACGACATCGTCCTCGGCTTTGACGCGCTCGAGCCCTATACCCGGCCGGGCTGCTATTTCGGCATGACGGTCGGGCGCTACGCCAACCGCATTGCCGGCGGCCGCTTCGTCATCGACGGGGCGCAGGTTTCGCTTGCCTGCAACAATGGCCCCAATGCGTTGCATGGCGGCATCAACGGCTTCAGCCGCAAGGCGTGGCGGATCGTCTCGGCAGAGGATGGCCCCGTTCCGTCGCTGACGCTTACCTGCCGCAGCCGCGATGGCGAGGAAGGTTATCCCGGCACGGTCGAGACCCGGTTGAGTTATAGCCTGCCAACTCCATACGAACTCCTGCTCGAGATCACCGCAACGAGCGACCGGGCGACGGTGGTCAACCTGACCAATCACAGCTTCTTCAATCTCGACGGCACCACGGCAGGCGACATCCTCCAGCACCGGCTGCAGATCGCCGCCGATCATTTCCTTGCTGTGGACGAGACCGCGATCCCGTTGCAGGAGCCGCCGCGAGACGTCACTGGCACGCCGTTCGATTTCCGCCAGCCCCATCCGATCGGCGCCCGCATCCGGCACCCCGACGAACAATTGCGGCGTGGCCGCGGCTACGACCATAATTACTGCCTGGCTCCTGCGGATGGCTTGCCGACAGATGCCTTGCCGACGGACGACTTGCCGGCGGATGATTTGCGTTTGGCCGCTCGCGTCGAGGCGCCCCACTCCGGGCGGATCATGGAGCTCCACACCAACCAGCCCGGCCTCCAGCTCTATTCCGGCAATTTTCTCGACGGCAGCGTGGCGGGAAAGCATGGCAGGCTTCACCGCCAGGCCGACGCCTTTTGCCTGGAACCGCAGATCTGGCCCGACGCACCCAATCGCCCGGATTTCCCATCGGCCAGGCTGACGCCGGGCATGATCTACCGACATCGCACGCTCTATCGCTTCACCGCCTGAAGCGGCCCCCGCATGCACCTGCCCATTAGTAAGATAGTATGACTATTTACAGCTTCAGGAGACCCCGGTAGAACAGGGACGCGCACGTAGAGGCGCCTCGATTGATAACGTTCCGGGAGAAGCTCATGCGCCGTCTTTCATCCATGACCACGCTGCTTGCCGCGACCATGCTGGCCGGCGGTCTCAATGCCGCCAGCGCGGCGGAACTCACCGTCGGCTTTTCACAGATCGGCTCGGAATCGGGCTGGCGCGCAGCCGAGACCTCGGTCTCCAAGAGCGAGGCCAAGAAGCGCAATATCACGCTCAAGATCGCCGATGCGCAGCAGAAGCAGGAGAACCAGATCAAGGCGATCCGCTCCTTCGTCGCGCAGGGCGTCGACGCGATCTTCCTCGCGCCCGTCGTCTCGAGCGGCTGGGATTCCGTGCTGAAGGAAGCCAAGGAAGCCAAAATCCCCGTCATCCTGCTTGATCGCGACATCGATCCGGCGGGCAAGGAGCTTTATCTGACCGCCGTGACCTCCGACAGCGTCCATGAGGGCGAGGTCGCCGGCAAGTGGCTCGCCAAGACGGTCGGCTCCAAGCCCTGCAACGTCGTCGAGCTGCAGGGCACGGTCGGCGCCAGCGTCGCGACCAACCGCAAGAAGGGCTTCGATACGGCGATCGCATCAGCCTCCAACATCAAGGTCGTGCGCAGCCAGACCGGCGACTTCACCCGCGCCAAGGGCAAGGAAGTGATGGAGAGCTTCATCAAGGCCGAGGGTGGCGACAAGTCGATCTGCGCCGTCTATGCGCATAACGACGACATGATGGTGGGCGCGATCCAGGCCATGAAGGAAGCCGGCCTGAAGCCCGGCAAGGACGTGCTGACCGTCTCGATCGACGCGGTGCCCGACATCTTCAAGGCGATCGCGGCCGGCGAGGCCAATGCCACGGTCGAATTGACGCCAGACATGGCAGGCCCCGCCTTCGACGCGCTGACCGCCTACAAGAGCAAGGGCACAGTGCCACCCAAGTGGATCCAGACCGAATCCAAGCTCTACACCGCCGCCGACAATCCGCAGAAGGTCTACGATTCCAAGAAAGGCCTCGGCTACTGAGAGCCTGTCCCGAAACTCTACTCCGGCGGCCGTCTGACGCGGCTTTCTGCGCTTCCGGTGCTCACGGACACGAAGTCCGCTGCGCTCCGGTTCTCGAAAGCCGCGCCAGCCGACACACCGGAGCGCGTTTCAAAAACAGGCTCTGAGGGCCCGCGCGCGCTCCCGAGCTTGTTCCCACGGCCGCGCTACAGGCGCGGCCCGCGTGGAGATCGTGCCCATGTCTTTGCCCCCGACCACGTCCTTGTCCCCGACCGACGCCGCGCCGCCGATCGATGCCGTGCCGCTCCTGGCCGTACGCGGGCTCTCGAAGAGTTTCGCAGGGTTTCCCGCGCTCGCCGGGATCGACGTCACGCTCCGGCGTGGCGAAATCCATGCGCTGCTCGGCGAGAACGGCGCGGGCAAATCGACCTTCATCAAGGCGGTCACCGGCGTGATCGCGCGCGACGCGGGAACCGTGGCGCTGGACGGCACCGAAATCGCCCCCCGTTCGGCGCAGGAGGCGCTGCAAGCCGGCATCGCGACCGTCTACCAGGAGGTCAGCTTGCTGCCCAACCTCTCGGTCGCGCAAAACCTGTTCCTCGGACGCCAGCCGATGCGCTTTGGTCTCGTGCGGGAAGGCGAGATGCGCCGCCGCGCGGCGGCCCTGCTGCGTGATTTCGACCTCGATATCGATGTCGCCGCGCCATTGGGCGATTATTCGGTCGCCGTGCAGCATCTGGTGGCAATCGCGCGCGCCGTCGACATGTCGGCACGGATCCTGATCTTGGACGAGCCGACAGCCAGCCTCGACACCCATGAGGTCGAGATCCTGTTCCGCGTCATGCGCGGTCTCGCCGGCCGGGGCCTCGGCATCCTCTTCGTCACCCATTTCCTCGACCAGGTCTATGCGATCAGCGACCGTATCACGGTGCTGCGGAACGGCAAGCTCGTCGGCGAGCGCGAGACGGCAGCGCTGCCGCGCATGGAGCTGATCAGGATGATGCTGGGCCGCGAGCTCAGCGAGGCCACCTCGGAACATCCGGCCCAGGACGCGGCCGAAACCGCGCCCGCAGCCGGCGGCGCGATCCGGTTCGAGGGCTTCGGCAAGGCCGGCTATGTCGCGCCTTTCGACCTCGCTCTGGCGAGCGGCGAGGTCGTCGGGCTCGCCGGCCTGCTCGGCTCGGGGCGCACGGAGACGGCACGCCTGATGTTTGGGGCGGAGGCCGCCGATAGCGGGCGCCTCACCATCGACGGCCGCAGCGTGCGCCTGGCCTCGCCGCGCGACGCGATCGCACAGGGCTTCGGCTATTGCCCGGAGGAGCGCAAGACCGAAGGCATCGTCGCCGAACTCACGGTGCGCGAGAACATCGTGCTCGCCGTCCAGGCGCGACGCGGCGCGCTGCGCCCGCTCTCGCGGCGGGAGCAGGACGAGATCGCGCGGCGCTTCATCTCCATGCTCGACATCCGCCCGCCCGACCCTGAGCGCCCGATCGGGCTGCTTTCGGGCGGCAACCAGCAAAAGGCCCTGCTGGCGCGCTGGCTGGCGACGCAGCCGCGCCTTCTCATTCTCGACGAACCGACGCGCGGCATCGATGTCGGCGCCCATGCCGAGATCATCCGCCTGATCCGGCAGCTCTGCACTGAGGGCCTCGCCCTCGTCGTGATCTCGTCCGAGCTGGAGGAGATCGTGAGCTATGCCGACCGGGTCGTCGTGATGCGCGACCGCAGGCAGATCGCCACCCTGGAGGGCGAGGCCGTCAACGTCACCGCGATCCTGCAGGCGATCGCGGCCGATGCGCCCCCGCTCGCGGCGTAGAGGAAGCCGATCCGATGCGCTTCACCCTGCCCCGCAAGGGCCTGCCGCAAATCGCAGCTTTCATCGTCGTGCTGCTGATCAATTTCGCCGTTTCGCCGCAGTTCTTCGACCTCAGGCTGCAGGATGGCCGCCTGTTCGGCAGCCTGATCGACGTGTTCAACCGCGGGGCGCCCGTGGCGCTCCTGTCGCTCGGCATGGTGCTGGTCGTGGCGACCAGGGGGATCGATCTCTCGGTCGGCGCGGTGATGGCGATTTCAGGCGCGCTCGCGGCGACGCTGGCCGACACGCAGCCGCTGCCCGTCGTCCTGCTGGCGGCGCTGGCTGCGGGGCTGCTGTGTGGGCTCTGGAACGGCATCCTCGTCGCCGTGCTGCGCATCCAGCCCATCGTCGCGACGCTGATCCTGATGGTCGCCGGCCGCGGCATCGCGCAATTGATCACCGAGGGCAGGATCGTCACCTTCACCTCGCCCGGCCTCGCCTGGTTCGGCGGCGGTTCGATCCTGGGGCTGCCGGTCCCGGTGGTGCTGACCGCCTCGGTGCTGGCGGTGGCGGCGCTTGTCGTGCGCGGCAGCGCGCTCGGGCTGCTGATCGAGGCGACCGGCGCCAATGCCCGCGCCAGCGCGCTCGCCGGCATCGAGACGCGCATGACCACCATTGCGGTCTATGTCTGGAGCGGTTTCTGCGCGTCCCTGGCCGGGATCGTCGCCGCCGCCGATATCCTGGGCGCCGACGCCAACAATGCCGGGCTCTGGCTCGAGCTCGACGCCATCCTGGCGGTCGTGATCGCCGGCAGCTCGCTCCTGGGCGGCCGCTTCAGCCTCGCATTGGCGGTGCTGGGTGCGCTGATCATCCAGGCGATGAACACCGGCATCCTGCTGGCCGGCTTCAGGCCCGAATTCAACCTCGTGGTGAAGGCGGTCGTCGTCCTGGTGGTGCTGCTGGCGCAATCGCCGCGCCTGTCGGGCCTCGGCGTCCTGCTGGCCCGGAGATCGGCATGACGCGCTATCTCCCGGTCATCGTCACCGCCGCCGTCTTCGCGCTCGGCTATGCCATCTGCGCGCTCCAGTTTCCCGCCTTCCTGTCGACGCGCGTGATCGCGGACCTTTTGACCGACAACGCCTTCCTCGGCATCCTGGCGGTCGGCATGACCTTCGTGATCATCTCGGGCGGCATCGACCTGTCGGTCGGTTCGGTCGTGGGGTTCACGACGGTCTTCCTCGCCCTGGCGATCGGGACATGGAACATTCCCCCCTTGCTCGCCTTCATGCTCGTGCTGCTGGTCGCGACGCTGTTTGGCGCCACGATGGGTGCACTCATCCAGGGCTTCGAGATGCCGCCCTTCATCGTGACGCTGGCGGGCATGTTCCTGGCGCGCGGTGCGAGCTTCCTGCTCTCGACCGAGTCGATCCCGGTCACCGCACCGCTCTACAGCGCGATTTCCGACTTCGCGCTGCGCCTGCCCGGCGGCGGCCGGCTGAGCGTCGTCGGGCTGATCATGCTCGCGGTCTTCCTGGCCGGCGGCATCCTGCTCCATCTCACGCGCTTCGGCACGAACGTCTATGCGCTGGGCGGCAGCCGGGTCTCGACCGGGCTGATGGGGATCTCGGTGGGCCGGCACACGATCGCGATCTATGCCCTGTCGAGCTTCCTGGCGGGGCTGTCGGGCATCGTGTTCTCGCTCTACACCTCGTCGGGCTATTCGCTCTCGGCGGTGGGTGTCGAGCTCGACACCATCGCTGCCGTGGTGATCGGCGGCACGCTGCTGACAGGCGGCTACGGCTTCATGATGGGAACGTTCCTCGGCGTTCTCATGCAGGGCCTGATTCAGACCTACATCAATTTCGACGGCACCTTGTCGAGCTGGTGGACCAAGATCGTCACCGGCGTCCTGCTGTTTGCCTTCATCGCTTTCCAGCAGGCGACGCTGGCGCTGGCCCGCCGCTCCGTGCGGGGCACTGCGGCAAAAGGGACCATGCCATGAAACCCGGAATCGTCGCGGTTCCCGAACGGCGGGAGCATTCCAACCACGCCGAGGTGGCGCGGATGATCGCGATCGACATCATCGCCGGCCGTGCCAAGGAAGGCTCCAAGCTCGCCGGCGATGCCGAGCTGATGCTGCGCTTCGGCGTCTCGCGCCCCGTATTGCGCGAAAGCGTCAAGACGCTCGTCGCCAAGGGCCTGCTCACCACCAAGGCGCGGGTCGGCACGGTGGTGCGCGAGCGCGCCGCCTGGAACATGTTCGACGGCGACCTGCTCGCCTGGCACCTTCAGGCCGGCATAGACCGCCGCTTCCTGGACGATCTCGCCGAAATCCGGCTGGCGGTCGAGCCTCGTGCGGCGGCGCTCGCCGCAGAGCGCAGAACCGAGGCCGATCTTGCCGCGATGCGCGCCGGCCTGGCTGCGATGCAGCGCGAGCCGTCCGATTCCGTGGCCTTCGCCAATGCCGATCTCGCGCTCCATGTCGCGGTCGCCAATGCGTCCGGCAATCCGTTCATGCGCTCGGTCGGCGGCGTTATCGACGTTGCGCTGCGGGCGTCCTTCCTGCTGAGCGCGCCGGTCGAGGACCCCGAGCGGGACATCGTCATCCTGGCGCATCGGAAGATCGTCGACGCTATCGCGGCCCGCGACATCGAGGGTGCGGCCGACGCCATGGTCGGCGTCATCTTCAACGGATTGCGCCGCCACGGCGCGGCGCGCACCGAACCCTCAGAACAGCTTTCCGGGCAACATCGTCCCATCGCCCCTTCCCGCCTTCTCACAGACAAGGACTGAGCCCGGCCATGCCTGCAGCGACCAGACCCTATCGCGGCGTCTTCCCCGTCGTGCCGACCATCTTCCACGATGACGGCAGGCTCGATCTTGAAGGCCAGCGCCGCTGCCTGGACTTCATGATCGATGCCGGCTCGGACGGGCTGTGCATTCTGGCGAACTTCTCCGAGCAGTTCGTGCTGACCGATGCCGAGCGCGACACGGTGATGGATCTGGCGCTCGACCATGTCGCGGGCCGGGTGCCGGTCATCGTCACGACCACGCATTTCAGCAGCGCGGTCTGCGCCGAGCGTTCGCGCCGCGCGCAGGACAAGGGCGCGGCCATGGTGATGATCATGCCGCCCTATCACGGCGCGACCTTCCGGGTCGGCGAGGCGGCGATCGAAGCCTTCTTCCGTCGCGTCTCGGATGCGATCTCGATCCCGATCATGATCCAGGACGCGCCGGTGGCCGGCACGCCGCTCTCGCCCGCCTTCCTGGCCAAACTCGCCGGCGAGATCGAGAACGTCTCCTATTTCAAGATCGAGGTCGCCCAGGCCGCGGCCAAGCTGCGCACGCTGCTCGAACTCGGCGGCGAGACGATCGAGGGCCCCTGGGACGGCGAGGAGGCGATCACGCTGATGGCCGATCTCGATGCGGGCGCGACCGGCGCGATGACCGGCGGCGGCTATCCCGACGGCATCCGCCAGATCGTCGATCCCTATTTCGCCGGGCGCCGCAATGAGGCCATAGCCGCCTATGCGCGCTGGCTGCCGCTGATCAATTACGAGAACCGCCAGACCGGCCTGTCGGCGGCGAAGATCCTGATGAAGGAGGGCGGGATCATCGGCTCGGCCGCCTTGCGCCATCCGCTCGAACTGCCTCATCCAAAGACGCAGGCCGGGCTGATCGAGATCGCCAAAAGCCTCGACGCCGCGGTTCTGCGCTGGAGCAAATGAGCATGCTGCGCCTCGCCATCGTCGGATTGGGCAAGATCGCCCGCGACCAGCATCTGCCCGCGGTGGCGGGCCTGCCCGCGGTGGCGGGCCTGCCCGAGATCGCGATCGCGGCGGTCGTCAGCCGCAATGCGCGGCTGGACGGCGTGCCCTGTTTTGAGACCCTCGAGGCGCTGTTTGCCTCTGATGTCGCGGTCGATGCGGTAGCGCTCTGCACGCCGCCGCAGGTGCGACGCGCCCAGGCCGCGCTCGCTTTGGCGGCCGGCAAGCATGTCATGCTGGAGAAGCCGCCGGGCGCGACCGTCGGCGAACTTGCTCCGCTGATCGCCAGCGCGCGCGACAACGGCCTGACGCTGTTTGCCACCTGGCATTCCCGCTTTGCCCCGGCCGTCGAACCGGCACGCGCCTTTCTCGCCGCGAACCGGCCCTTATCGGTCAAGATCGACTGGCGCGAAGATGTCCGGGTCTGGCATCCCGGTCAGGACTGGATTTTCGAGGCCGGCGGGCTCGGCGTGTTCGACCCCGGGATCAACGCGCTGTCGATCCTGACCCGCATCCTGCCGCGCCCGGTCTTTCTCCGGGGCGCCGGGCTCGCCTTCCCCGCCAATCGCGCAGCGCCGATCGCAGCCGAACTCGATCTCGCCGACGCGGCCGGCTTGCCGATCCGGGCGGAATTCGATTTCCTGCAGACAGGACCGCAAAGCTGGGACATGCGCATAGAGACGGAAGGCGGAACGCTGATGCTTTCAGCCGGCGGCGCCAAGCTCGACCATGACGGCCGCGCGCTCGTCGACGAGGCGGAGGCGGAGTACCCGGCGCTCTACCGCCGTCTCATTGATCTCGTCGGCAGACGCGAGAGCGACGTCGACCTGGCGCCTCTGCAACTTGTGGCCGACGCCTTCCTGCTCGGGCAGCGTCGCGGCGTGGAAGCCTTCACATGGTGAGCGTGACGCCGGCCGCCCTGCCCGCTCCCGTGCTGCTCGGCGAAACACGCTGCCATCTTGGCGAAGGCCCTGCCTATGACGCCGCGACCAATGAGGCGTTCTGGTTCGACATTCTGGAGCGCAAGCTGTTCGCGGCTGATCTGGGAACCGGCAGCGTGACCTGCCAGGATCTGCCGCTGATGGCCTCGGCGCTGGCCATGGTCGACGATGAGCGCCAGATCGTCTCGACCGAGAGCGGGCTGCATCTGCGTTCGCGCCGCGACGGCGCAATGGCGCCGTTTCGTGCCGTCGAGGCGGATAACCGCGCGACACGCTCCAATGATGCGCGTGCGCATCCCGGCGGCGCGTTCTGGTTCAGCATGATGAGCAAGAGCGCAAAGGCCGGCGCCGCCTCGATCTATGCGCTGTCGGGCGGCGAGGTCGTGCTGCTTTTTTCCGGGCTGACGATCCCCAACGCAATCTGCTTCTCCGCCGACGGCCGGCAAGGTTTTTTCGCCGACACGGCGCAAAACGAGTTTTACCGCGTGCCGCTGGACCCCGTGACGGGGCTGCCGCGCGAGGCGCCCTCCTCGCTTGCCCTGTCCGATGACGGCAAAGGGCTCGACGGTGCCGTGATCGATCGCGAGGGGCTGATCTGGATTGCCCGCTGGGGTGGCGCGCGCATCGATGTCCTCACCGATCAGGGCGAGAGCGTCCGTAGCCTGGCCGCGCCGGCGCGCCAGCCAAGCTGCCCGGTCTTCGTCGGCCGGGCCTTTGACCGCCTGCTGGTCACCAGCGCCTGGGAGGGACAGGATGAAGCAGCCCGCGCTGCCGACCCGCTGGGCGGCGCGACGTTTGTATTCACCCCCGGCGCGGTCGGAAAGGCGGAGCCGCGGGTCAAGCTGGGAGCGCACTGACAGTCTCGCATCAACCAAGACCGCTTGCAGGCGGCAATGAATGTTCAGCGAAATATTCAACCAAGCAAATATTCTACCAAGGGAGAAAATGATGACATCCGGTATCACCAAGCTTCTGTCGGCTCTCGCGCTGGGCGCGCTTGCCTTTGCCGGGCCTGCGCTGGCGCAATCCAAGCCCACCGTCGGCATCGCCATGCCGACGAAATCCTCCGCCCGCTGGATCGCCGACGGCGACAACATCGTGAAGGTGCTGAAGGAACGCGGCTACAATACCGATCTGCAATATGCCGAGGACGAGATCCCCAACCAGCTCTCGCAGATCGAGAACATGGTCACCAAGGGCGCGAAGGTCCTGGTGATCGCCGCCATCGACGGCACCACCCTGTCCGACATCCTGCAGCAGGCGGCCGCCGCCGGTACCAAGGTGATCGCCTATGACCGCCTGATCCGGAACTCACCGAATGTCGATTATTATGCGACCTTCGACAACTTCAAGGTCGGGGTCCTGCAGGCGCAGACGCTGGTGAAGGGTCTTGGCCTGCCCGAGGCGAAGGGGCCGTTCAACATCGAGCTCTTCGGCGGCTCGCCGGACGATAACAACGCGTATTTCTTCTATGACGGCGCGATGTCGGTGCTGAAGCCCTTCATCGACTCCAAGCAGCTCGTGGTGGCGAGCGGCCAGATGGGCATGGACAAGGTCTCGACCCTGCGCTGGGACGGTGCAACGGCCCAGGCGCGCATGGATAACCTGCTCAGCGCCTTCTACAACAACAAGCGCATCGACGCCGTGCTCTCGCCCTATGACGGCATCTCGATCGGCATCCTGTCCTCGCTGAAGGGCGTCGGCTACGGCTCCGCCTCGATGAAGATGCCGCTGGTCTCGGGCCAGGACGCGGAGGTTCCCTCGGTCAAGTCGATCCTCGCCGGCGAGCAGTATTCGACCATCTTCAAGGACACACGCGAGCTCGCCAAGGTCACCGCCGACATGGTCGATGCCATGCTCAGCGGCAAGGAGGTGCCGGTCAACGACACCAAGACCTACACCAATGGCCGCAAGACCGTGCCGTCCTATCTGCTCACCCCGGTCGCGGTCGACAAGTCGAACTGGGAAGCGATCCTGGTCGCCTCGGGCTACTACAAGGCCGGGCAGATCAAGTAACGCGCCCCCCTCGCGCGCGGCCCTGCTTTGGGCGGGGCCGTCGATCCCTCCGGTCGCGGAGCAGAATACATGAATCCGATCCTGGCCATGCGCGGCATCAGCAAGGCGTTCGCTGGCGTCAAGGCCCTGAGCGAGGTTTCGTTTTCGGTCGAGACGGCTGAAATCCACGCCGTCGTCGGCGAGAACGGCGCCGGCAAATCGACCCTGATGAAGGTGCTGAGCGGCGTCTACCCGCACGGCTCCTATGACGGAGCCATCGTCTTCGATGGCGAGGAGCGGCGCTTCCGGGACATCACCGAATCCGAGGCGCTCGGCATCATCATCATCCATCAGGAGCTGGCGCTGATCCCGCTTCTGTCCATCGCCGAGAACATCTATCTGGCCAACCCGCCCACAAGATTCGGGGTGATCGACCAGGGCGCGGTCTATCGCGGCGCCCTGGCGCTGCTGGCCAAGGTCGGCCTGAACGAGGCGCCCGACACCCGTGTCATCGATCTCGGCGTCGGCAAGCAGCAGCTCGTCGAGATCGCCAAGGCGCTGTCCAAGGATGTCCGGCTCCTGATCCTGGACGAGCCGACCGCGAGCCTCAACGAGCGCGACAGCGAAGCGCTGCTCGATCTCTTGGTCGAATTGCGGGCGCAGGGCATCTCCTCGATCCTGATCTCGCACAAGCTCAACGAGGTCGCGCGCGTCGCCGACCATATCACCGTGCTGCGCGACGGGCGCACGGTCGACACGCTCGACTGCCGCGCCGGCCCGGTCGACGAAGACCGCATCATCCGCAGCATGGTCGATCGCGATCTCGAGCATCGCTATCCCAAGCGCGAGCCCAAGATTGGCCAAGAGAAGATAGGCCAAGAGAAGATCGGCGAGGTGATCTTCGAGGTCGAGGACTGGACGGTGTTCCATCCGCAGGATGCCGGGCGGCGCGTGATCAAGGGCGTGGATTTCCAGGTCCGGCGCGGCGAGATCGTCGGCATCGCCGGATTGATGGGCGCAGGCCGGACCGAATTCGCGATGAGCGTCTTTGGCCGCTCCTATGGGCGCCATATCAGCGGCCGCGCCAGGCTGGAGGGTCGCGAGGTCGATCTGTCCAGCGTGCGGCGCGCCGTCAATGCCGGGCTCGCCTATGTCACCGAAGACCGCAAGGAGCTTGGGCTGATCCTGGCCGAGGACATCCGCAAGAACATGACGCTGGCCAACCTGCCGGCGGTCGCTCCCGGCGGCGTCATCGATGACATGGCCGAGCTCAAGGTGGCGGCGGGCTATCGCTCGCGCATGGGCATCCGCAGTGCCAGCGTCTACCAGGAGGTCGGCCAGCTTTCGGGCGGCAACCAGCAGAAGGTCGTGCTGTCGAAATGGCTCTTCACCGAGCCAAAAGTCCTGATCCTGGACGAGCCGACGCGCGGCATCGACATCGGCGCCAAATACGAAATCTACTGCATCATCAACGAGCTGGCGGATTCGGGGCGCGGCGTCATCGTGATCTCGTCGGAAATGCCGGAACTGCTGGGCATCTGCGACCGTATCTGTGTGATGAACGAGGGCGCCTTCGTCGGCGAATTCTCCGCGCAGGATGCAAGCCAGGAAAAGATCATGCGCGCCATCATGCGCAACGGGGAGGCCAGAGCATGAGCGGCGAAACCTTGAGCGGCAAAGCCTCAAGCGAAGCACCGGCGCGTCCGGCGGGCAACCACCTTAAGACGGGCCTGCGCGACTACGGCATGCTGATGTCGCTGGTGGCGATCATGCTGTTCTTCCAGGTCATGACCGGGGGCACGCTGCTGCGCCCGCTGAACCTGACCAATCTGGTGCTTCAGAACAGCTTCATCGTCATCATGGCGCTGGGGATGCTGCTGGTCATCGTCACCGGCCATATCGACCTCTCGGTCGGCTCGGTGGCGGGCGCGGTCGGCGCGGTCGCTGCCGTGCTGATGGTGCGCTACGAGATGCATTTCGTGCCAGCCGCCTTGATCTGCCTGGCACTGGGCGCGCTGATCGGCGCGGCGCAAGGCTATTGGGTCGCCTATTTCAAGATCCCCTCCTTCATCGTGACGCTTGCCGGCATGCTCGTCTTCAAGGGGCTGGCGCTGGCGATCCTGCAGGGCCAGTCGCTGGGGCCGTTCCCGGCGACCTTCCAGAAGCTGTCCTCGGGCTTCATCCCCGAGCTGATGCCGGAAGCCGGCGCACTCTACCCGACCTCGCTGGCGATCGGCGCTGCGCTCGCGATCCTGCTCGTGGTGCTCAATCTCAAGAGCCGCATGCGCCAGCAGAGCCATGGCATCCCGGTCGAGCCGCAGGGCTTCTTCATCGCCAAGAACCTCGCCTTCGCCGCGATCATCCTCTACGCGACCTATCTCATCGCCTCCTATCGCGGCCTGCCGAACGTGCTCGTGGTGATGGGGGTACTGATCGCGCTCTATGCCTTCGTGACGACGCGCACCAGCATCGGCCGGCAGATCTATGCAGTCGGCGGCAATGCGCGCGCCGCCAAGCTTTCGGGCGTGCGCACGGAATGGCTGACCTTCCTGACCTTCGTGAATATGGGCGTTCTCGCAGCGCTCGCCGGCCTCGTCTTCGCGGCGCGGCTCAACACGGCGACCCCGAAGGCGGGGCTGGGCTTCGAGCTTGACGTGATCGCCGCCTGCTTCATCGGCGGCGCCTCGGCCTATGGCGGGGTCGGGCGTGTCTCGGGGGCGGTGATCGGCGCGCTCATCATGGGCGTGATGAACAACGGCATGTCGATCCTGGGCATCGGCATCGACTATCAGCAGGTGATCAAGGGCCTCGTCCTGCTGGGTGCGGTCTGCCTCGACGTCTACAATCAGAAGCGCTGAGCAGGCAGAAGCGCTGAGCAGGAGCGGGATCGCCGGCCCGACACGAACCTGGTCCCACCTCTTCGATCTCTCCGAGTGCGGGCCGCCTAGAGGCTGTTAGGGACTCCGGCAAGCCGCAAGAACTTCCCCGGCTCGATCATTGTTACCCGCGGGCCATGTGGTTCGATTGCCAAGCGCCAATCAAAGACATAGTCCAATTTGATTTCACCCATCGGCTCGGATTTTTGGTCTCGTTTTCATGACACGTGACATCGCGGCGAGGCGGCAGCGCACCATTCTGGAAAATCTCGATAGGCTGGAATCCGTTACCGTCGAGGAGCTTGCCCTATCGCTCGAAGTCTCGCGCGAGACCATCCGGCGCGACCTCAAGGTTTTGTCGTCGGACGGATTGCTATCGATCGTTCATGGTGGGGCCATTCGAAACGAGAGTTCGGAGGCATCCTTCGCCAGCCGCCGGGGCGTGAACCGCGAGGGCAAGGAGCGGATTGCCAGTGTGGCGGCCTCGATGCTTGGCGATGGCATGACGATCCTGCTCGATTCGGGCACCACGACCGCAGCTGTGGCGCGCGCCCTGGCGCGGTCAGACTGCAAGCGGCTGGTCGTACACACGACTTCGCTCGAGAATGCGCGACTGGTCAGCCGGTTGCCGGGCGCTCGGGTCTTTCTGATCGGTGGCGAGTTCGACCGTAACGAGGACGCGACCTCAGGCCCCGAAGCCCTGCGGGCGATCACACGCCTCTCGGCCGATCTCTCGTTCGTCAGCGTAGGCGGCGTCGATGCGGAAGGGCGGCTCACCGACTATACGCGCGCCGGGGCCGCGACCCGAAGCGCCCTTCTGCATGCCGCCGAGCTCGGCTACCTGATGGCCGACAGCAGCAAATTCGGGCTCGTTCTGCCCAGCAGGATCTCAGGCGACGAGGGTTGCGCCGGGTTGTTGGTCGACCAGCTTCCACCAGATCAGATCACCGCGAAACTGGCAGAAAACGGCGTCCGCATCGTCACGGGATAATTTGACCGTTTTTGTGGTTTTCTGTTGTTTTTTTTATTCGGTGCTTTAGAGTGCCTCCATCACGGAGGCGCTCATGTCCATTCCCACGCAATCTCGTGTCGTCATCATCGGCGGCGGCATCGTCGGCTGCTCGGTCGCTTATCACCTGACCAAGCTCGGCTGGCGCGACGTGCTTCTCCTGGAGCAGGGGCGGCTCTCCTCGGGCACCACCTGGCATGCGGCAGGCCTGGTCGGGCAATTGCGCAGTCAGTCGAGCATGACGCGCCTGATCCGGTATTCGACGGAGCTTTACGCCTCCCTGGAGAAAGAGACCGAACTCGCCACAGGCTGGAAACGCTGCGGCTCCGTCTCCGTCGCCCGAACGTCCGAGCGCATGACGCAATTGCGCCGGACGATCTCGGCGGCACGCGCCCAGGGGGTCGACATCGAAGAGTTGAGCCCGAAGGAGGCCGGCGACAAATGGCCGGTGATGCGCACCGACGATCTCGTCGGCGGCGTCTGGCTCCCCGGTGACGGCAAGGCGAATCCGTCCGACATCACTCAGGCGCTGGCGCGGGGCGCCAGGAATGGCGGCGCGATCATTCGCGAGCGCGTCCGCGTCACCGCCATCGAGACGCATCAGGGGCGGATCAAGGCGGTGCAGACCGATCAAGGCCGTGTCGAATGCGAGGTTCTCGCCATCTGCGCCGGGCAATGGTCGCGCACGGTCGGGCAGATGTGCGGCGTCTCGGTGCCACTGCACTCGGCCGAGCATATGTATATCGTCACCGGCAAGATCGAGGGCGTGACGCCGGACCTGCCGGTGATGCGCGATCCCGACGGCTACACCTACTACAAGGAGGAGGTCGGCGGCCTCGTCATGGGCGGCTTCGAACCCGATGCGAAGCCCTGGGGCATGGACGGCATCCCTTATCCGTTCGAGTTCCAGCTCCTGCCCGATGATTGGGACCAGTTTGGGATCCTGATGGAGAACGCGCTGCAGCGTGTGCCGGCGCTCGAGACGGCCGAGATCAAGACCTTTCTGAACGGTCCCGAGAGCTTCACGCCCGACAACAACTTCCTGCTTGGCGAGGCTCCGGAGGTCGCCGGCATCTATGTCGGCGCCGGCTTCAACTCGATGGGCATCGCCTCGGCCGGCGGCGCCGGAAAGGCGCTGGCCGAATGGATCGTCGAGGGAGAAGCGACGAGCGATCTCTGGCCCGTCGACATTCGCCGCTTCGCCAATTTCAACAATAATCCGGCCTGGCTGAAGGACCGCGTCAAGGAGACGCTGGGTCTGCATTATGCGATGCCCTGGCCAAACCGGGAGCTCGACAGCGCCCGGCCGTTCCGCCGCTCGCCGCTCTATGAGCGGCTTGCCGCGAAAGGCGCCGTGTTCGGCTCCAAGATGGGCTGGGAGCGGCCGAACTATTTTGCGCGGACCGAGGGCGAGCGCACGATCGGCTACGCGTTTGGCACCCAGAACTGGTTCGAGACGGTCGCGGCCGAGCATCGGGCCTGCCGCGAGGCGGCCGGCATCGTCGACATGAGCAGCTTCGCCAAGTTCCTGCTCCAGGGCCCCAAGGCCGAGGAAGCCCTGCAGCGCCTGGCCGCCAACGACGTCGCGGTGCCTGTCGGCGCCTCGGTCTATACCGCGCTGCTGAACGCGCGCGGCACCTTCGAGAGCGATCTCACCGCCGCCCGCATCGCACCCGACAGCTATCTCCTGCTGACCGGCACGGCCCAGGCGACACGCGACGCGCACTGGATCAGGCGCCAGCTCCCGGAGGGCGTGACGCTGACGGATGTCACTTCGGCCTATGCCGTGCTCTCGCTGGCCGGCCCGAAGGTGGTGGAGATCCTCGGCCGCGTGTCGCCGGCCTCCTTCGCTCCCGCCGATTTCCCGGCCAACGCGATCCGGCAGATCACGATCGGCTACGCCACGACCTGGGCTTGCCGCCGCTCTTATCTGGGAGATGGCTTCGAACTTTACGTGCCAGCCGAATTCGCGCTCGCCATCTACGATGCGCTGCACGAGGCCGGTGCCGATCTCGGCCTTGTCGACGCAGGATACTATGCGGTCGACTCGCTGCGCATTGAGAAGGGCTTCCGCGCTTGGGGACGCGAGTTGACGCCGGACATCAACCCCTACGAGGCCGGTCTGGGCTTCGCCGTGAAGCTGGACAAAGGCGACTTCATCGGCCGCAGCGCGCTCGCCGCGGCCCGCCCGGCCCCACGCACGAAGCGGCTGATAGCGCTTGTCGGCCCACGCCCGGACGGTCAGATGGCCTGGGGCGGCGAGGCGATCCTGGCTGATGGCAAGCCGGTCGGCGAGATCACCTCGGCAGCGTTCGGCGCGACCGTCGATGGAATCGTTGCGCTCGGCTGGGCCGAAAGCCATGAGCCGATCAGCCAGGCCTGGCTCGACGCGCGCAACTGGACGATCGATCTTGCGGGGACGGCGGTTCCGGTCAGCGTCAGCCTGGCGGCGCCACTGGATCTCGTGCGGGCGCGCGGAACGATGGCATGACCGATCTCACACCACTCGCACCCGCCCTGCCCCGGGACATCGTCGTGCAGAAGCCTGCCCGCATCCTTACCCTTTCCTGTGAGGACCGGCCCGGCATCGTGCACGCCGTCAGCGGGGTGCTTTACCGGCACGGCTGCAACATCCTGGAGAGTGCGCAGTTCAGCGACCCGCGCGACGACCAGTTCTTCATGCGCGTCGCCTTTGCTGCGGGCGACCGCCTCGACGATGCCGCCTTCCGGCGCGAATTCGACGGCGTCGCCGGGACCTTCCGCATGAGCTGGGACACCATTGACGCCATGCGCCCAGAGCGTGTCGTCCTGATGGTCTCACGCTTCGGCCATTGCCTGAACGATCTGCTGTTCCGCCAGGCGACCGGGAATCTCAACATAACGATTCCGGCGATCATCTCGAACCACCGTGATTTCGAGCCGCTGGCGAAGAATTACGGCATCCCGTTCCATTACCTGCCCGTCACCGCGGCGACCAAAGTGGAGCAGGAGGCAAGGCTGCTGGAGATCGTCGCGCAGACCGAAGCGTCGCTGGTCGTGCTCGCCCGCTATATGCAGGTGCTCTCCAACGATCTTTGCCGCGCGCTCGGCGGGCGGGCGATCAACATCCACCACTCCTTCCTGCCAAGCTTCAAGGGGGCCAAGCCCTACCATCAGGCCTATGACCGCGGCGTGAAGCTGATCGGAGCAACGGCACATTACGTGACCCCCGATCTCGACGAAGGCCCGATCATCGACCAGGACGTTGCGCGGGCCGATCATTCGCTCGCTCCCGACGATCTCGTCAGCGTGGGGCGCGACATCGAAGCCGTGGTTCTGGCGCGCGCCCTGCGCCTGCACATCGAACGGCGGGTGATGCTGGCCGGCCGGCGCACGGTCATCTTCCGCTAGAGCCGGAGGTTCAAATGAGCGCCAGGATCCTCGATGGCCGCGAGATCGCGCGCGACATCCGCGCTGAAACCGCGTTGCGGGTCGCCAAGCTCGCCGCCAACGCCGGAATCGTCCCGCATCTGGCGGTGATCCTCGTCGGCGACAATCCCGCCTCGCGCATCTATGTGGCGAACAAGATCCGCGCCTGCGCCGAGGTCGGAATCCGGTCCACGCTCGTCGCGTTCGATGCGGGAATTTCGGCGCAGCAACTTGTCGGCGAGATCGAGCGCTTGAACCAATGCGCCGATATCCACGGCATCCTCGTCCAGCTACCGCTGCCGCCCCACCATGATATCCAGGCCGTCTTGCGGGTGATCTCGGTTCATAAGGATGTCGACGGCTTCCACCTCTACAATGTCGGTGGCCTGGTCGTCGGCAGAACGATCTTCTCGCCCTGCACGCCCTATGGCGTCATGCGCATGCTCGATCACGCTGCGATCCCGGTCGAGGGCCGCAACGTCACGATCGTCGGAGCCAGCAACATCGTGGGCAAGCCGATGGCCTTGATGATGATGGCGCGCGAGGCCACCGTCTCGGTATGCCATGCCAAAACGCGGGATCTCGCTCAATATACCATTCTGGCTGACATACTGGTCGTAGCGGCCGGCGTGGCCGGATTGATCAGCGCGCCGATGGTCCGCACGGGAGCGGTCGTGATCGATGTCGGCATCAACCGCGACACGCAGGGCAAGCTGCAGGGCGATGTCGATTTCGACGCCGTCAGAGCCAAGGCGTCCTACATCACGCCAGTTCCGGGCGGTGTCGGCCCGATGACTGTGACCATGCTGCTGGTCAACACGGTCTCGGCGGCCGAGCGGATTGCTGAAAGCGCGGATGCGCGCCCGATACCCGAATGTCTCCACGGCGGATCGACCCGGTCCCGGCGGCTGGCCGACGGCTCGGATGAGGGGGATATCGCCGGTCATTCCGGCTCATTTGCACGGCCCTGCTGAAAGGGCGCCGACGTCAGGTCTTTGAACGCAAAGGCTTCGACCGGGCACCCCAGGCTGACGGGCGGGTGATTGCGGAAGCCACCCCCGTGACGCGCAAGGCGCGCGGACATATTTCGCTGGCAAAGCGTTTAGGATGCTGTAAAGCGCCCGGCGCGAACGTCGATGTCCCCCGGACACGGCGAAAACTCACGGAGCGAGCCATGCGCCTCGGCGTCATCGCGGACATACATGGCAACCTGCCGGCTCTGGAAGCGGTACTGGACCGCCTTCGCGACCATTCCGTCGACGGGATCGTCAATCTCGGCGACTGCGCCTCGGGGCCGCTCTGGCCGATGGAAACCGTCGCGCTCCTGCGGGCAACGACGATGCTGCACGTGCGGGGCAATCATGATCGCGCGCTGGGAGCGATCTCGCCGGAACGGCTTGGCGCCTCCGACCGCTTTGCCTGGGAGCGACTTGAGCCCGCCCACCGAGAATGGCTGTCCACGCTGCCACAGGAACTGTTCGCCGGGGCGGCGCGCTGCTTCCATGCGGCCCCGGGGGATGATGAAGCCTATCTGATGGAAGGCGTCTTTGGCGGCCGCCTTCTGCCGGAGGCCCGGGCCACCATCGATCCAAGGCTGGCTGGCATACCAGACCCGCTGCTGCTTTGCGGTCACAGCCATCTGCCGCGATTGCTGCGCCTCGCAACAGGGACGCTCGTCGTCAATCCAGGGAGCGTCGGCTGTCAGGCCTATCGTGACGACACACTCCCCGCTCATGTTTCCGAAAGCGGAAGCCCCCATGCCCGCTTCGCCGTGGTGACGATCGACGCCGCGATCACGGTCGAGCATCACGCCATCGCCTATGACTGGGGCGCCGCCTCGGCCAAGGCCCTCCAGAACGGCCGGGACGACTGGGCGCAGGCGTTGTCGACCGGAACGGCGCGCCGATGAGCCTTGGCGCGCCTATGAGCCTTGGAATTTTCCTGACCGTCCTCCTGGCGGCGGCGATGCATGCGGGCTGGAACGCCTTCGTCAAGCTCAAGCTCGAGCCGATCCTCGCGATGACGCTGATCTCGCTGACGGCGGGGGTGCTGGCCTTCCCCGCGCTCCTGGTGACAGGCTTGCCGAGAGTTGAGGCATGGCCGTGGCTCGTGGCCTCGCTGATCTTCCATCTCGGCTACTATATCGGCTTGGCCGAAGCCTATCGCCGCGCCGAGATGAGCCAGATTTATCCACTGGCGCGGGGTGGGGCGCCGCTCCTGACGACAGCGATCGGCGTGGCCTTCTTCGGCGAGCGTCTTGCGCCGTTGCAGCTGGCAGCCATTGGCCTGCTCGGGATCGGCATCATGCTGATATCGATCCTGGGGCGCAGGCGCGGCAGCGCTTTCGACCCCGTTGCGCTCGGCTTTGCCGCTCTCGCCGCGGTCATGATCAGCGGCTACACCCTGGTCGACGGGCTCGGCGCGCGTGCCGCGGGCGACCCCCATGCCTATTCGGCTGCGCTGTTCGTCATCGATGCCGTGCCGCTGCTCGTCTATGTCGTCCTGCGACGTGGAAAGGCGGGTCTGGCGGCGATGCGACCGTTCTGGCTGCAGGGAACGGCCGGCGGCGCCTTGGCTCTCGGCGCCTACTGGATTGCAATCTGGGCGATGACGGTGGCGCCGATCCCGCTCGTCGCGGCCGTGCGCGAGAGTTCCGTGCTGTTTGCCGCCTTGATCGCGTATCTCTGGCTCAAGGAACCGCTGCAGGCCTCACGACTTGTCGCCTGCGGCTTCATCGTCGCCGCACTCGCGCTGATGCGGATCGCCTGAGTTCAGCGTGCTCGTTCCGCTTCGGCGGTGACGAACTCCTGGACGGTCTCGAAGAAGCCGCGCACCAACGGAATTCGTCGTCGCTCGGCGCGGCAAACGGCATATTCGCCGACCGCCAGATCGACCCCGCTGACGATGAGCCGCTTCAGAAGCGGATCGGGCCTGAACTCGGCATCGAAGGTCACACCGATGCCGAAGCCGGCGGCAACGGCCTCGCGAACCGCCTCGCGCGATTGCACCTCGAGCAGGTTGGCCGGCGTGATCCCGGCCTCCGAGAGGCGGGCCTCGAACGTCTCGCGCGTGATCGAGCCGCGTTCCCTCAGCACGATGTCCTGGCCGGCGAAGGCTTCGATCGGAATGCTGTCATGCCCTGCCAACGGATGCCGGCTCGAGACGAAGGCGACCAGTCGATCCGAGCGCAGCTTCAGCGTGTGAAGGCGTGGATCCGAGCTCTGCCGAGCGGTGATCGCCACGTCGGCCGAGAAGTCCATGATCTGATCGACGACTTCCGACGAGTTTCCGATCGTCAGGGAGAAGGTCAGGCCGGGGTATTTCTCACGCATTCGCGCCAGCGCGGCCATGACATGCGTCGCGCTGTCGGCCGCGATACGCAGATGGCCCCGCTGCAGGGTCCGCGTGCCGGCGAGCAGGGATTGCGCCTCGTCCTCGGCCGCAAACAGCCGTGCCGTGATGACAAAGAGGCTCTGGCCGAGTGGGGTCAGTTTGATCTGCCGTCCGACCCGGTCGAACAGCCGCACGCCATACGCGTCCTCGAGCGTACGCACCTGTGCCGACAGCGTGGGCTGGCTGACATTGCGCGCCTTGGCGGCGCCGGTGAAGCTCTCCGCCTCCGCGACAGCGTGGAATGCGGCCAAGCCCGAATAGCTGATCGCCATCCTATAGATCCTTTCTATAGATGACATGGAAACGATGTATTGGAGCTATGTCAATTGGCTGCCTAACCTCTCGCCATCCGCTGCAACGCGAAAAGCGAGACCGACATGGCCCGAGCCCGCCGCCCCGCCACATCCGAGACCGGTGACCCGCTTCTCCTGACTCCTGGCCCGTTGACGACCAGCAAGGCCGTCAAAGAGGCCATGCTGCATGATTGGGGTTCGCGGGATGCGACCTTCGTCGGCATCAACAAGGCCGTGATGGACGAGCTGCCGAAGGTCATCCATGGCGAAGGCAGCTTCGTTACCGTCCCGATGCAAGGTTCAGGCACCTTCGCCGTCGAGGCGATGCTCACAAGCTTCGTGCCGCGCGACGGCAAGGTCCTCGTCCTGATCAATGGCGCCTATGGCCAACGCGCCAAGCGCATTCTCGAGATCGCCGGGCGCGGTGTCGTTGTCCACGAGACGGCCGAGGATATGCCGCCCGATCTCGCAGAGATCGATCGGTTGCTGATCGACGATGCTGCGATCAGCCATATCTTCACGGTCCATTGCGAAACCACCAGCGGCATCCGCAATCCGGTCGAAGCCATTGCGGCGCTGGTGAAGCGCCACGGTCGACGCCTGCTGATCGACTCGATGAGCGCCTTCGGGGCTCTGCCGCTCGACAGCCGGGAGGTCTATTTCGACGCAGTCGCGGCCTCCTCGAACAAGTGCATCCAAGGCGTGCCGGGTCTCGGTTTCGTCATCGCCCGCAAGAGCGCCCTGGCCGAGACCAAGGATAACGCCACGACGCTCGTGCTCGATCTCCACGATCAGCATGCTGCCTTCGAGCGCACGGGCCAGTACCGCTTCACCCCGCCGATCCATGTCATCGTCGCGTTCCACGCCGCGCTGCAGGAATTCTGGGCGGAGGGCGGCGTCGCCGGGCGCGGCGAGCGCTACGCTGACAATGCGCGCATCCTGATCGAGGGCATGCGGGAGCTCGGCTTCCGTACGCTGCTGCCGGCCGCCCGCCAGGCGCCGATCATCGTCACCTTCCACATGCCCGAAGACAAGAACTTCGTCTTCCAGCGCTTCTACGACACGCTGAAGGATGCCGGCTACGTCATCTATCCCGGCAAGCTGACCGTCGCCGACAGCTTCCGCATCGGCTGCATCGGAGCGCTGGGCGCGCAGGACATGAAGGCCTTCGTCGCCACGGTCTCGGACGTGCTCTCCGAGATGGGCGTCGGCCTGAAGTCGGCAGCGTGAAGGGGGCAGTGATGAACATGCATGCGAAGATCGGCGCTGACGTCGTCGCCAACGGGCGGTCGTACAAGCGTCCTGAGAAGCCTGTCGTCGTCATCTGCGTGGATGGCTCGGAGCCAGGGTACATCGAAGAAGCGATCGCGGCCGGGCTTGCCCCCAATCTCGACCGGCTGATGAAGACGGGGGCGAACACCACGGCGCTCTCGGTCATTCCGAGCTTCACCAACCCCAACAACCTCTCGATCATCACCGGCCGACCGCCGGCCGTGCACGGCATCGCCGGCAACTTCTTCTACGACCGCGAGGCTGGGGAAGAGGTGATGATGAACGATGCGCGCTTCCTGCGCGCGCCGACGATCCTGGCCGAGTTCCAGAAGGCCGGCCTCAAGGTCGCGATGGTGACGGCCAAGGACAAGCTCCGGACGCTGCTGGGCAAGGGTCTGGACTTCACGACCGGGACCGCGATCGCGTTTTCGTCGGAGAAAGCCGACAAGGCCAACATGGCCGAGAACGGCATCCAGAACGTCCTGGACTTCGTCGGCCTGCCGCTGCCCTCGGTCTATTCGGCCGATCTCTCGGAGTTCGTCTTCGCGGCCGGCGTGAAGCTGCTCGCCACGTTCAAGCCGGACGTGATGTATCTCTCGACCACCGACTATGTGCAGCACAAGGCGGCGCCGGGCTCCGACGTCGCAAACGCCTTCTATGAGATGTTCGACGCTTATGTCGGCCAGCTCGACGCCGCCGGCTGCACGCTCGTGATCACCGCCGACCACGGCATGAACGACAAGCACCTCGCCTCGGGCGGGCCCGACGTGATCTATCTGCAGGGCCTGATGGACGAGTGGTATGGAGCAGGCGCGATGCGCGTGATCCTGCCGATCACCGACCCTTACGTCGTGCATCACGGCGCGCTCGGCTCCTTCGCCACGATCTATCTGCCCGACGGCGCGAGCCAGCAGGACGTGGCCGACCGGATCGCCGGGCTCGACGGAATCGAGGTCGCGCTGACCTCGCCCCAGGCCTGCGAGCGCTTCGAGCTGCCGGCCGACCGCATCGGCGACGTCGTCGTCGTCTCGACCCGGCACAAGGTGCTCGGCACCTCGCCCGACAAGCATGACCTGTCGGGCCTGACCGAGCCGCTGCGCTCGCATGGCGGATTGACCGAGCAGACCGTGCCGATGATCGCCAACCGCGCGATCTCGGTTCCCGCCGGTCGGACCTTGCGCAATTTCGACGTCTTCGACGTCGCCCTCAACCTGGTGGGCTGATCATGACCGTCAACATCAAGCCACCGCTGCGCCGGGAGGCGATGCGGATCGCCGGCAAGCTGGTCTCGACCGACGACATGGTCGAGGTTCGCAACCCCTATGACGACAGCGTCGTCGGGCTGATCCCGGCGGCCAGGCCCGAGCATGTCCGCGAGGCGTTCGCCAAGGCAAAGGCGTTCAAGCCGAAGCTGACCCGTTTCGAGCGCCAGCGCATCCTTCAGACGACGGCCGAGCTGCTGCGCGACCGCAAGGAAGACTTCGCCCGGCTGATCACGGCGGAAGCCGGGCTGTGCTGGAAGGATTCGCTCTATGAGGCGAGCCGGGCCTATGACGTCTGGTCGTTTGCGGCCCAGCTCACCATCAAGGACGATGGCGAGATGTTCTCCTGCGACATCTCGCCCAACGGCAAGGCGCGAAAAATCTTCACGACGCGCCAGCCGCTGCTCGGGGTGATCTCGGCGATCACGCCGTTCAACCACCCGCTCAACATGGTCAGCCACAAGCTGGCGCCGGCTATCGCGACCAATAACCGCCTCGTGCTGAAGCCGACCGAGTTGACGCCGCTGACGGCGCTGGCGCTGGCCGATGTGCTCTATGAGGCCGGGCTGCCGCCCGAGATGCTCTCGGTCGTCACCGGCAATCCCTCGACCATGGGCGACGCCATGATCACCGATCCCGATGCGGATCTGGTGACCTTCACCGGCTCGGTGCGCGTCGGCAAGCACATCGCCGCGACAGCGGGCTACAAGCGCATCGTGCTCGAACTCGGCGGCAATGATCCGCTGATCGTGATGGAGGATGCCGATCTCGACAAGGCGGCCGAACTCGCCGTCACCGGCGCGACCAAGAACTCCGGCCAGCGCTGCACCGCGGTCAAGCGCATCCTCGTCGTCGAGAGCGTCGCCGAGGAATTCTCAAAACTCGTCGTCGAGAAGGCGAAGAGGTTGAAGTGCGGCGACCCGATGGACCCCGAGACCGATGTCGGCACCGTCATCAACGAGCGCTCGGCAAAACTGTTCGAGGCCCGCGTGGCGGATGCCGTCTCGCGCGGTGCGCAGGTTCTGCACGGGGCGGCGCGCCAGGGCGCGCTGTTCCACCCGACGGTGGTCGATCACATTCCTTACGATTGCGAGCTGGTCCATGAGGAGACCTTCGGGCCGGTGATCCCGATCATTCGTGTCCCGAACGATATCGCGGAGGTCATCCGCATCTCGAACTCGACCGCCTACGGCCTGTCCTCGGGCATCTGCACCAACCGCTTCGACTACATCCAGCGCCTCATCGCCGAGCTCGAGGTCGGCACCGTCAACCTCTGGGAAGTCCCGGGCTACCGCATCGAGATGTCGCCCTTCGGCGGCATCAAGGATTCCGGCCTCGGATACAAGGAGGGCGTCGTCGAAGCCATGAAGAGCTTCACCAACGTCAAGACCTGGTCGACCCCATGGAGCGCGTGACGATCTGACTATTTCCAAGGGCCGGCGGCTCGACCCGCCGGCTTTAGACAATCATGGGGATGACGCGTCGAACGAGTGCCCAACCACATAAACAGGGGATGAGAACATGAAGAGCTGGCTTGCATCCGCCCTCATCGGCGCCTTTGCCTTCGCTATGCCTGGGGTTGCCCAGGCCCAGAAGACCAAGGTGACGATCTACACCGCGCTGGAAAACGACCAGCTCGCGCCGTTCAAGTCCTCGATCGAGAAGGCCGTTCCCGAGGCGGATGTCGTCTGGGTCCGTGACTCCACCGGCGTCATCACCGCGCGCTTCCTGGCCGAGAAAGACAACCCGCGTGCCGACATGGTGATGGGCCTGGCGGCTTCGAGCCTGCTCGTCTTCGAAAAGGCCGGCCTGCTTGAAACCTACAAGCCCGCCGGCGCCGACAAGCTGAAGCCTGTCTTCCGCGATCCCAACGAACCCTACACCTGGACCGGCATGGACGCCTATCTCGGCGTCGTCTGCTTCAACACGGTCGAGGCCAAGGGCATCCCGACACCGACCTCCTGGAAGGACCTGCTCAATCCGGCGCTCAAGGGCAAGATCGTGATGCCTCATCCCGCCTCGTCGGGCACCGGCTATCTGATGGTGGCGGGCTGGCTCCAGAGCATGGGCGAGACTGAAGGCTGGAAGTTCATGGACGGCCTGCACGAGAACATCGGCGCCTATCTCCATTCCGGATCGGCGCCTTGCGTCCAGGCGGCGCGCGGCGAGCGTACGGTCGGGCTGGCTCTCGACATGCGCGGCGCCGCCGAGAAGACCAAGGGCGCGCCGATCGAGGTGGTGATCCCCAAGGAAGGCGTCGGCTGGGAGATGGAAGCCAGTGCGATCGTCAAGGGCAGCAAGAACCTTGCCCTCGCCAAGAAGGTCGCTGATTGGACCGCCAGCCCTGAAGCCAACACCATCTATGCCAAGACCTATGCCATCGTCGCGGTGCCGGGTGCCGACAACACGCCGCCGAACTATCCCGCGAATGCCGAAGCAGGGATGATCAAGAACGACCTGTCCTGGATGGCCGATAATCGCGAGCGCGTGCTCGCCGAATGGTCCAAGCGCTACGAGTCCAAGGCGGCACCGAAAAACTAGGGCCGGCACTGCCCGGCTTCCAAGACGAAGTCGGGCGGAACGATTCATGCACGCTCACGATTCATGCAAGCTGCGGAGTGGCCCGACTTCGGCCGCTCCGGTTCAGAGCGCATCGCGACGCGCGCCGCCAATCACAAGGCTCGACGCCATGAACCTGCATAATCCGGCTCCTTTTCTGTCAATTCGCGGCGTCACGAAGAGCTTCGGCAGCTTCAAGGCGCTGCGCGGCATCGATCTCGACATCCGCAAGGGCGAGTTCGTCTGCTTCCTCGGCCCTTCGGGCTGCGGCAAGACCACGCTTCTGCGGGCGATCGCTGGGCTCGATCTCCAGGACAGCGGATCGATCCACATGGGCGGACGCGACGTCTCCCGCGCGGCCCCCTCCGAGCGTGATTTCGGCATCGTCTTCCAATCCTACGCGCTGTTTCCGAACCTCACGGTCGCCGACAATGTCGGCTACGGCCTGGTCAACCAACGCAGGCCGTCTCGCGATGTCACCAGGCGGGTGGAAGAACTGCTGACGCTCGTTGGCATGCCGGAACAGAGCAAGAAATATCCGGTCCAGCTGTCGGGCGGACAGCAGCAGCGCGTCGCGCTCGCACGGGCGCTGGCGACCTCGCCGGAGCTGCTGCTCCTTGACGAACCACTATCCGCGCTCGACGCCAAGGTCAGGCTGCGTCTGCGCGACGAGATGCGCTCGCTGCAACAGCGCCTCGGCGTCACCACGATCATGGTCACGCATGATCAGGAGGAGGCGCTCGCCATGGCCGATCGCATCGTCGTGATGAATGACGGCGCCGTCGAGCAAGTCGGATCGCCCGAGGAGATCTATCGCCGCCCGGCGACACCGTTCGTCGCCGATTTCGTCGGCCACATGACCTTCCTCGACGCCATCGTCACCGGCCCGGGACGCGTACGCGTCGACGAACTCGATCTGCTCGTCGCCAATGCCACGCCATTCGCGGAGGGGACGCCGGTTCGGCTCGCCATGCGGCCGGAGGAAGTGCGGACCCGATCGATCTCGGCGGATACGCCCAATTGCTTTGAGGCGACGATCGGCGATCTGGCGTTCCTGGGGTCTTTCTGCCGTGCCCATCTGCAGCCGACGGGCTCGCAGAAGACGCGCATCGCCGCAGATTTCTCGACCAACGCCATGCGCGATCTCGGTATCGAACCCGGCCAGGTGCGGTCGGTCTCCTTCCCGCCGGAGTCGCTGCACGTCTTTGCCGGAGCGCGGCGATGACCGTCGCCGTGCAGCCTGTCGCCATGGCCGCCCCGGCAGCGAAGACCGGTTCCCTTCATGCAAGCGAGCGGCATGTCGCGGCCGCGCTGATCCTGGCCCTATGCGCCGTTCTCGTCCTGATCATCGCGCTGCCGCTCTGGGCCCTGCTCTCCAAAAGCCTCGAGGATGTGAATGGACGCTTTGTCGGGCTGGCGAATTTCGTAACCTATGCGACCACGCCGACGCTGATCTCCTCGCTCGGCAACAGCTTGCTCGTGGCGGGCGCCACCACGGCGATCGTCATCCCGGTCGCGTTCTTCTATGCCTATGCGCTGCGCCGCAGCTGCATTCCCGGCAAGGGGCTGTTCTACGCGGCAGCGATGGTGCCCGTCTTCGCACCATCTTTGCTGTCGGGCCTGGCGCTGATCTATATTTTCGGAAACCAGGGCCTGCTCAAATCCTGGATGATGGGCGCTTCGCTCTATGGCCCCGTCGGCATCGTCGCGGCCGAAGCGTTGTATAGCTTTCCCCATGCCGTGCTGATCCTGGTCACAGCGCTCGCCCTCTCCGACGGTCGCCTGCGCGAGGCCGCCGAGGCGATGGATACGACGCGCTGGCGCATGTTCCGCACCATCACGCTGCCCGGTGCACGCTATGGCCTGATCAGCGCCACCTTCGTCGTCTTCACGCTCGTCGTCACGGATTTCGGCATTCCAAAAGTCATCGGCGGACAGTTCAGCGTTCTGGCCACGGACGCCTATCGCCAGGTCGTCGGCCAGCAGAATTTTCCGATGGGCGCTGTCGTCGGCATCATCCTGCTCGTGCCCGCTGTCCTGGCCTTTTTTGTCGACCGGATGGTGCAGCGGCGCCAGAGCGCCATGCTCTCGGCCCGGGCAGTGCCTTATACGCCGAAACCCGAACCGCGCCGCGATACGGCTTTGCTGGTTTTCGTCATCGCGACCACGCTGGCCGTCGTCGGCCCCTATCTGATCGCGGTTTGGGGATCCTTCGTCAGCTACTGGCCCTACAACCTGTCGCTGACGGTCAAGAACTATGACTTCGCCGCGGTTGAGCCGTCCGGCTGGGAGACCTATCGGAATTCCCTGGTCCTGGCATCACTCACCGCGGTGATCGGCACAGCCCTTATTTTCACCGGCGCCTATCTTATCGAGAAGCTGAAGCTGTTTCCCCGGATGCGCGCCTTCGCGCAGTTCCTGGCGATGCTGCCGATGGCGGTCCCCGGCCTCGTGCTCGGGCTCGGCTATGTCTTCTTCTTCAATGCCGGCTGGAACCCGCTCGGCTTTCTCTACGGCACGCTGGCGATCCTGGTCGTCAACACGATCGCGCATTTCTACACGGTCGGCCACATCACGGCCCTGACCAGCCTCAAGCAGATCGACAGCGAGTTCGAGGCGGTCTCGGCGTCACTCAAGGTGCCGTTCTGGTCGACATTTCGGCGCGTCACGGCTCCCATCTGCCTGCCGGCCATCCTCGATATCGGCGTCTATGTCTTCGTCAACGCGCTCACCACGGTGTCGGCCGTGATCTTCCTCTATGGCGCGGACACCAAGCTCGCCTCAATCGCGATCGTGCATATGGACGAAGCCGGCGCGATCGCGTCCGCCGCCGGCATGGCGACCGTGATCATGGCCACGGCCATCGCGGTGAAGCTCGCCCATGTCGGCCTGGACCGGCTGGTCTTCGGCCGCCTCCAACGGTGGCGGCAGCGCTAGTTCCGCGAGGAAGGCAGCACCATGCCCGGACAGACGCCGACCCAGATTCTGCTCGCTCTTGCCGGTGAAGTCGCGCTGCTGCTCTGGAGCGTTCAGTTTGTGACGGCCGGGGTCTCAGCCGCGCTCGGCAGCCGCTTGCGCTCTCTCCTGGCGGACGGCCTGAACAGCCGCTGGCGGGCCTTCGCCGCAGGTGTCATCGTGACCGCCGGCCTGCAATCGAGCACCGCGACCGCGATGATGATCGCTTCGTTCGCGGAGGTCGGTCTGATTGCGCTGGTGCCAGCTCTGGCCATGATGCTCGGCGCGAATGTCGGCACGACATTGATCGTCCAGTTCGTTGCGTTCGACACGAGCACGGCGATCCCGCTCCTGCTTCTTGGTGGCTATGTCGGCCTGCGTCGGTTCAGCGGCGTCACACCGCGAGAATGCTGCCGCGCGGTCTTTGGTCTCGGCCTGATGTTGCTGGCGCTGCGCCTGATGCAGGCGACCATGCAGCCGGTCGAACATTCTCAGACGCTCAAGGTCGTGCTGGGCGCACTTTCGCAGGATCCGCTCGTGGCCCTCTTGCTGGCCGCTCTGCTGAGCTGGGCGGCGCATTCGTCGGTCGCGGCCATCCTGGTCGTCATGAGCCTCGCCGGGGCTGGCGTCATCGGCCTGGAGACCGTGCTTGCGATGGTGCTGGGCTGCAATCTCGGCACCGCGATGAACCCGCTGATCCAGTCTCTCAAGGGCAACCCGTCATCGCGCCGCGTGCCCGTCGGCAATGTTGCCAATCGCCTGATCGGCTGCTTGCTCGGCCTGGCGATGCTGCCTCTCCTCGTTCCGCAGCTCGAGCGGCTCGCGATATCGCCGCTGCAGGTCGCGGCCTTCGCCCATCTCATCTTCAACCTGATCATGGCATTGGTCTTCCTGGCTCCGCTTCCCGCCATCGCCGGGCTCCTGATGCGCGGCTTTCCCGACGCCTCGCCCGACAGCGATCCGGCGCGGTCGCGCTATCTCGATCGTTCCGCACTCAGGACACCCGCAATCGCCCTGTCCAATGCGACGCGCGAAGTGCTCCGGATGGCGGATGTCGTCGAGGAGATGCTTGCCGCTTCACAGGATGCGTTCGCCAGCAACGACACCGGCAAGATCCTCCAGATCAGCCGCACGGACGATGTCCTCGACAGCCTCTACAACCAGATCCAGCTCTATGTCGGCGCGATCCGCCATGATGCGCTCAGCGAGGCCGAGGAGGATCGCCTGAATGCACTGCTGTCGCTGGCGATCAATCTCGAACATGTCGGCGACATCATCGAAAAGAACCTGATGCAAATGGCGGGCAAGCGAATCCGTGATCAGCGCCGACTGCCCGCCGACGATCTCGAACGGATCAGCGGCATGCATGGCCGACTTCGCGACCACCTGCGCCTCGCGGTGAACGTCTTCATCTCGCAGGACGAAGCGATGGCAAAAAGGCTCATGCACGAAAAGGAGATGTTCCGCGATCTGGAGCGCGACGCGGTCGAGCGGCACCTGGCCCAGATGCGCACCGGCCGCGCAGAGGCGCTTGCCGTCAGCGCACTGCAACTCGACATCACACGAGACCTCAAACGCATCGATGGTCACATCGCGGCCACCGTGCACGGTCTGCTCGAGCGACGCGGCCTGTTGCAGAGCAGCCGCCTCCTGCGCGCAGCCGAGTAGGTTGCTGAGCCCGCTATCGAAGCCCCTGCTGCCATTCGTTGTCAGCCCTGATCTGGTCTCGGTGGCATCGACTCCGAATTCGATGTCTCAATTCGCGCAAGCGATGAACATCGAACCCGAAGGGCAAAATGCACGACACGTTTGGAATGTCGGACGCATTATCGGACCAAACCCCTCGTCTAACGGGCCGGATGGCTTCGGGGATTGCCCAGCCCTGGAGCAGGATGCGGAAAAGTGGGAACCGGTTTTCGCATTGATCCTGCTCTAACTTTTGATGAGAGACGGATTCGGATTTCAGATGGGATGACTGTGTGTTTTCATCTGAAATCATCCGGCTCTAGGGCGATTTTGCCCCCACCAGAGCGTTTTCGAGCGAAGTGGACACCGGTTCGCGTGAAGAGAACGCGTTAAAACAAGGATCTTGAGCGGTTGAACGATCCAACTGGATCGGAAACCGCTCTAATCGGACACGCCCTCGCGCCCGGCGATCGTCATGCAGGTCGCGGTCAGCATGGCGCAGAGCTTGGTGGTGCCGCCCGAGATCGCGAAAACCTCGGCCATGGCGAGCGTCAAGGTGCGCCCGGCCTTGATCACCTTGCCCTTGGCAAGCAGGCGCTCGCCGGCGGCGGGGGCAAGCAGGTTGATCTTGAACTCGGCCGTCAGCACGCCTACCCCCGCCGGCATCGTCGTCAGCGCCGCATAGCCCGCGGCGGAATCGGCGATGCTCGCGACCGCGCCGGCATGGACGAAGCCGTGCTGCTGGGTCAGATGCCTCGAGACCGGCAAGTCGATCTCGATCTCGCCAGCGCCGACATGCAGCAGCCGGGCGCCGAGCGTGTTCATGAAGGCCTGCTTGGCAAAGCTGTCGGCAATCCGCCGGGCCATGTCCTCCTGTAGGGGCGAGACATCCGGCATGAACAATTCCTAAGCGGCTGCGACGGCTGCGTCTTCATAACGCGAAACATGCGCCGCCGCCGCGCGCAGATCGGCAAGCCCCGCCTCCGCAGAAACGCAATGCTCGGCGAGATGGCGACGGAACAGGCGCGCGCCGCGCTGGCCCGGGAACAGCCCGACGAGATGGCGCGTGAAGGCGTGAAGCCGCCCGCCCCGCTCGAGATGCGCCGCGATATGTGGCTCCAGCGCCTCCAGCATGGCGAAGGCGTCCGCGACCGGCGCAGCCTCGCCGAAGAGCAGCGGATCGACCTGGAGCAGGATCTCGGGATTCTGATAGGCCTCGCGGCCGATCATGACGCCGTCGAGACGGGCGAGATGGCCGCTCCATTCGTCAGGCGCGCGAATGCCGCCATTGATGGTGACGACGAGGTCGGGATTGGCGTCCTTCAGCCTGTAGGCGCGCTCATAGTCGAGCGGCGGCACCTCGCGGTTCTCCTTCGGCGAGAGCCCCTGGAGCCAGGCTTTGCGGGCATGGACGGTCAAGGCGTCGACGCCGGCCGCACGCACCGCCGCAGTCAGCGCATCCAGCGCCTCTTCCGGATCCTGATCATCGACGCCGATACGGCATTTCACCGTCACAGGGATGGCAGCGGCAGCCTTCATCGCCGCGACGCAATCGCCCACGAGCGCCGGCTCGCGCATCAGGCAGGCCCCGAAGGCGCCGCCCTGGACGCGGTCAGAGGGGCAGCCGCAATTCAGATTGATCTCGTCATAGCCGAAATCGGCGCCGATCCGCGCCGCTTCAGCCAGCAGAACGGGATCATTGCCGCCGAGCTGGAGCGCGACCGGATGCTCGAAATCGTCGAAGCCGATCAGGCGCTGGCGATCGCCCCGGATCACGGCCTGCGCCGTCACCATCTCGGTATAGAGCCGGGCGCGGCGCGACATCAGGCGATGGATGATGCGGCAATGCCGATCAGTCCAGTCCATCATGGGAGCGACGGAGAACCTATGTGATTGATAGTGCTGCATTATATCCAGGCGAGAGCGGCGCAAGTCATGCTTTGCGAGCCCTTATACGCGAAATCGGGCGATTTTCGACCGGTTTCGCTGATCGGGGGTCTGCTCCGCCGCTTGGCTCCATCTCGACAAGAGGCGGTCCGCGCCAGCCCGCGAGATCGAAGCGCCTTGTCGGCGGACGTTCAGCCAAGCCGCAGCGTTTACTGTCGTTGAGGCAAGGCTGCGATAAAACTGACGCTATCGCACCAGATGCATCCCCGCCGCCCAGCGACCCGTTCTCGTACTATTCTCTCAGCTGTTCAGACCCGACATCAAGGCTCAGGCGAAGGTCTGCGAAGATCGCTTGTATCTCCGCGGTCTCCTCATCGGTCAGGGCGGCAAATTCCCGCTCACGTGCCCGCTGCGATAGCCGCCCCTCATTCTGCCTCAGGAATCGGAACAGCAGGTCCAGCAACCTGTCCGGCATGTCGATCATCCCCGCGACACGGCCCTTGAACGTGTCGTAAGCCCGAAGGAAAGCGGTCTCCGCTGGCAGATCGACATCGACCGTGCGGGCGACGCAGGCAAACAGGAACTCGGCATGCGGGGTCGCGTCGAAATAGCGGTAGAAATCGATCGTGTCGTTCAGCACCTCGACATTGCCATGATCGGTCGGTCGCCAGCGCACATGCGGAAGCAGGCGGCGCGAATAGCTCTCCAGGGTTCGGCGGTAGTCGTCGATCCTGTCGAGGATCACCGCCGAGACAGGAAAGACTAGGCCTGGCGGGTTGAAACCGCGCTCAGCCAGCACGTGATGGATGAGATAGCGGTGCAGGCGGCCGTTCCCATCCTCGAGGGGGTGGATATAGATGAAGCCGAAGGCCAGAATGGCAGCGGCAAGCACGGGATCGAGCGCCCGGGCCGCGCCTCTGTCGAAAGCGGTCAGTCCTGCGACCAGCTCAGGCAAATCCTGATGCCGTGCGCTGATATGGTCAGGAATGGGCGCGCCCGTTTCGCGCTCATGCTCGCCGACGAAGCCGCCATCCTGACGCAGCCCCATATGGACGAAGCGCGCATCGCCGATGACGATACGCTGCAGCCGCTCCAGCTCGTCGCGGTCGATCGCTCGGCGACCCGCCTCCCCGATGACTTGGCCCCAGCGCTGGATTCGGTCCTGCGGCGGGTCTTCCCCTTCGATCTGGAAGCTCGATCGTGAATCCTTGAGCAGCAGGAAGGCCGCCGTCCGCGCGAGCAGATCCGCCGGCACTCCCGCAGCAAGGCGGCGGGCCTCCCCGGCCAGATCGCGGACGAGGAACGCCTCCAGCGCCGGTGTCCGGAAGATCATCGGGCAGAAGCCGGACGTGCCCGGCAGGTTGTTCTTCACACGATGACGCGTAGAGGTCGTGCCCTCGATCGCCCATTGCAGCTTCGGATCGACGATCAGGGCGTAAGCCCCCTGCCCAGCATCCGGCAGATCGAGCCGCTCCTCCAACAGCCATTCAAAGAGAAACCACACCCGCCGGGCATAGGCACCCGTCGGAGCGGCCCGCACCATACTGATGATCGCATCGGGGCCGGCGGCACGAAACAGGGCCTTCAGCACGACCAAGTCCAGCCCTTCATAACGCAGGGCGAAGGTCAGGTGCCCCACGAGATCGGCATCTGGCGCGTGGCGGGGCGTATAGATGCGCCAGCCATCGGCTTGGTAGACCTTATGGCGAGGGCCGATCGCCGCCAGGGTGAGCGGGACCGGAGCCGCCAGATCATAGGCTTCGATCAGGGCCGCGTAGCCGACAGGCGTGGCCTCTTCCGGCAAGCGTCTGCCGTGAAAAACCGTCACGGCGCCTGAAAATGGCTTCCACTGCCCCTTTTGCATGAATTTCGATATCTATCCATGAAAATTGATTTATATATCATTATCTCATGAAATTCGATAACAAACAATCACAAACCGCTCGAAACGATTCCGCGCCATAATTTCGATCACGAGCCCCGCGCCCATCTTGTGTCGGTCTTTCGAAAAATGCCCGCATACGCTCGCGATGATCGGGCGCACCAGAGCCGGCAGGCAATCAAACCTACGCATCCGCGCGCTCTCTCAATTTATGGGTTCACGACCTGGAACTGCCAATTTGAGCGGGCTCGCATAAAGTCTGCACACAAAACCAAACGAGACATTGAAGACACCTCATAGCTTATCCAGCTCGTCATCGGCGCCTCGGAAAACCTATAGAGTTGATAGCCCTGCATTCTCTCTTGCGAACCGGTGCATACGCGGCGTTTCGCGCGCCACCGGGGGGCCAGGCGCCGGGTCGATCCTGGCAAGGCCCCTCGACACCCCAAGCCTGCCCCGCTTGAATTGCTCCAGCAGCAGCCGGGTCAGCACAATGCAACTCGGCAAGTATAGCCCGGCAAGCACAACATGGCGTCTCCCAATCGCGAGCGTCTCATTCGTCTCAGTCGAGACCATGCAGCGCAAAGCCAGATCCTGTAGCCTCGAAACCCGCCGACAGATCAGGAATGGCCCGGTGGTTCCATCGTCGCCTGGACCGCAAATGCAGTCCTATATGCAGGCAATGGCCCTCGGCCATGATCCGCAAGCGACGCTTCCCCATCCGGAGCGCCGCCGGTTAGCCCCCTCTGCCGGGACGATCATGCCTGGTAGTATTGCCGAACATCTTGATGCTCACACAGCGAAGGCGGGCGATAGGGCTTGAAATCGCCATATGAAATCACGCCGAGCGCCTGGAACCGTTCCAGGACGGAGGGGTGCAAGGGCGCATTATGAGGGATATTGCGGAAACCCTCCGGCCAGCCAATGCGATCCGGCGCGAGAAAGAGCGACAGGGTCCAAACGAACCAGCGTGACCAGCCCGCCAAGGTGTTTTGCCGTTCGTCATGTTGCATTCCCGTCGGCAGCGGGAATGTTCTAAGATACCTCTCGTCGACGAAAATCGGGCAAGGCAATTCCTTTGCCTCGTCGGTCATCCATTTCAGCGAAATGTCCGACAGCCGCGATTCCGGCTCTATGTAGCTGCCTCCGACGTCGGAATGCACGCCGCAGAACCAGATCTGTTTGAAGCGTTCTGGGCCTTCACGGCCGGCAAAAAAGTCGGCCGAACCATCTTCCGCCCAAGCCACTCGCTGGAAGTCCCGGCGGTTCTCATCGATCGCAAGGGCATGGCGTGCGTAGTCCACGCGGGGGTTGAGCGTAGTATCGTAAAAAGCCATCCGATACTTCGCCAGGCTCATCCATTGCCTGTAGCGGAAGCTCATAATCAAATAAGCAATTCCGGAGATCGCGACGACCGTGAGAAGGCTCCCCCACCAGGACATTTTCTCTATGGCGTTCGGCAATTGCGATGCGAACAAACGGCTCAGCATATAAACCGCTGCAGTCGATAAGAAATACGCGATCAGCGATATCACTATCAGCGGAATCCAGCCCACTCCCAATGTCGCAACCGTATCCCACACACCGATAAAATAGGGTGGCGCGTTGGATCGATCGTCCTCATTTGAACCATAGGTTTCCCGAAAGGCAGCCGCCTTGGCCAACCGCTCCGCTTTCTTCGGGTCGTCTTTGATGGAGCTGCCGTGCTGGTAAACGCTTTTCACCGCTTCCGCTGCGATGGCTCGAGCCGTGACGGGATCCCGGCGCAGTGGTGATTCGTCCTTCATGCGGGTTGGCACGCCGCAAAGGCCCAGAACGCCGGCAACGCACCTTGCCGTATAAGCCCCACGGCTGAAACCGAAGAGATAGATGCGATCGCCGGGCTCCCAAACCCGCAGAATCGCTGCGTAGCAATCGATGATGTTGCGGGTGATCCCCAGGCCGGTCGCCCCGCTCATGATGTTGTAGATCTTGCGCATCCATGAAAATCGGTATCCGCCGCCATCGCTGGCGGAGCCCAGGCCGGGGTCATAGAATGCGAATTGTCGGGCTGGATCGATATCGCTTTCGGGACCGCATCTGGTTGCCCTGAATAATTTGTAGACATTGCTGCGTGCCTCGTCAGGGAAGAGCCCTCCAGACTGGCCCGTCCCGTCAGAAAAGATAATAATATTCTTCCCCATATTGTCTTTCTTTCCAAATGCTGTTGTTGATTACGTTCCTGGCGAAAATGCTGCCACTCTGACGCCATCACACGGCCCGGGAATCAATACCCTCCAATTTAGCAGACGATCAGTTCGATCATCATTGTCTATCTACAAGACTTAAATCGCGAACGGCATCATCAGCATCCTCTCATTTATTTAATAAACCCAGCTTTTTAAGGATAGGCTGACACACTTCATCCTTTCTGCCGTAGGTTGGACAGTAAATATTTGCTGCCCTGAGGTCTGTTTTGGGGATTTGGCAGTCGCTTCTTACCTGGCAATTGGTAGCCATCCCCGACATTCCAACAACGAAACGCAGGCTGTCATGACCCATCGTTCCCTTCGGAACCAATTTGAGCGGGTACCAGCGGTAAGTAGGGGTGTCCTGCTCCTTGAATATCCAATGGTGCAGCTTGGTGAGCTCGTCCCGCTTATCATGAAGGTGAACAATCACGGCTGCATCGTGAGGAGCATCATAGACGTGCTTGTTCGTCACAAACGATGTATCCAACACCACTGCTGAGACACATGGGAAGCCAAAAGCAATGTGCTGGGCAAGCCCCCCACCTAGTGAATGACCGGTTGCGATCCATCTTATCGTCTTACCCGGCGCTAACTGCTGAACCCGGTCCCGCGCCTTCGCGAAGTCCCGCCGGGCCGAGTCATAGGCATTGTCGATCGGCAGAAAGCCCGTGAACCAAGAAAAATTGGCATACCAATCCCAGAAATTCGTGAACCTTGTGCCACGAAACGCGGCAATTGCTAGCGGCTCCGCTCCGTCCCTGAAATGTATATCCATGTCTGGGTTAATGTGATCGGCGTCAGCTATCAGCTGAAATTGGGAAGCGTAATATGAGAGCGTAAACTCAGAATTGAATTTATATTTGTAGACGTTCAAGCTTGCGATTGCGAACGGAAGATAATCGTTCGACGCCAGCTCTTGGTTGTATTTTTCGTAAAATGGCAACCCATAGCGCTCGCATGCTTCTGATTTTCCGGGATCACCTTTTGAAATCAGCCCGACCTTAATACTCCCAACCGTAACAGCGTACGTCAACGCACCGCTCAATGCCAACAGAAGCGAGCATCCTATTATTGCAAAGATAATCTTCTTAAGCAAAGCAGCCCTCAATCCTTTGTTGTGGCTTTTATACGCCTTATCTGCAGAATGATACCGTAACGTCAATGACGTATAATGGCGCATTCTCTCAGAAATTCGCCTTCACTTAAGGCCACTCCTAGATTCTATTACCTAGAGGAATACACCTAGACGAGCTTGGGAATTCGGGCAATAGATGTTTTTGACGGTCACGGAGCAAATTGGTGGCGATCATTGGAGTTTAAGGGCTCGATTTGGAGAATTCGCTCCCGCTTGCCGCCCGTTATGGATCGCGCGTTCGAGGCTCAATGCATTGGTTTACTTGTATTTTATCGAAAAAATCCTTACTCTTGAAAAGTGAAGCATGAAATGGCAAATGCTCGCAAGACATCCGGTTGGCGCGCGGCTTTTGTTGCATTGGGCGCACTTGGCGTGACAAATATTGGCGGCAGGCTCTCCAGCCATATCCAAGATTTACCGTTTGATTGGTTGGGAGGGCCGGCGCAGGCCAAACCTGCAGCCTCGCCAACCCTGCTCTCGAGCGCGGACGTGTCCTGGCTGTTTCCGGCTCCTCTCAAGCGAGCGGATTTGAATCGCGTCCTGGCGATCAAGGACCTCGTGTCGAAAGACCCCAAAAACCCAACCCAACAAGAGCCGGTGTGGCCAGACAGCGCCTTCAAGCAGCTCCTCGCGATCGCCGCTAGCCCGGCCGGCCAGGTCGACGGGTCAGCGCGGATTGGCTTGCCCAAGGACGCGCTCACGATCGATGCCTGGCACATTGCAGGCATTCGCATTGATGCCGGCGCTCCCGGGCTTTCCAAAAACATCATCGAACAATTCGGCCAATCTCCTCAGATTCGGCTGATTGTGCAGCCGGTCATCAAGAATGCCGCCGGCGAGCCCGAAATCCAGGATATCGCGGTCCACCTGATCTACACGTTCACTGACGGCGAGGACGCGCCGGCTCAGCCCGGCTGTTTCACACGGCCGAAGCCGGACACCGCCGCATTCAAGCAGATTGTCGTGGAGCTCACCGACCTTAAAACCAAACTGGCCGCAGGGCGATTTGGGCGACACCGGGTGACGACCACAACCGCGGCCTTAGGGGCGCATCCCGGATTGACCGATGCAACCACGCGCGACGGCGTTCGCATTGCCATGAAGGCGTTTCTCGAACGCCATCTCAGCGGTGCGCGCTTAAGGGCCATGGCAATCATGGGACTTCCTGCCGACAAGGCAGAGCCATGGATTTTCCTATCGATGGCCCCGATCCCGGCCGGTGTCTCGCCGCTTCTGCCGAATGGTGGATTCATCCCGGTTCACGGCCCAGCGCTCGATGGAACGCAGTTTGCGCAAATGCTGGACCCGAACGCCTCCGGCAACAAGGTCGTTCCCAAGCCGTCACCGAACAACCTGAACCCCATCACCTGTCAGCATGCTGCCCTGATCCAGCCTGTTCCAGAGCCCGCGAAGCGCAAGGGCGTCTCGACAGCAGATCTGTTCGCCGGGCAAACGCCGGGCCCGGCCGAAATCAAAACGATCCTCGATACGATCGCAGATCCCAGGAAGAGCCATTTCTTCAACACGGACTGCGTCAGCTGTCACACCGATACGCGTCGCAGCATCGAGTTGCTCCAGACGAAAGCGATCGCCGGCGTCGACACGAAGGCTTTGCCGAACGGGCCGTGGAATGTTCGCAATTTTGGCTGGTCCCCACCGATCGAGGGACCGGTTCAGGCGACGGTTTCGCGACGCACGGCGGAAGAAACGGCTGAGGTCGTCAAATTCATCAACGATTCGCTGGCGGCAAAGTAGCTGCGATATCGTCCAGCGCGGAACCGGGCTCCGACGCTGCTCCACCAAACTGACGCGGTTCTCAACATCGGGGTAGCAACATGTCGAAGCGCGCATCATGGGTGAAGGTTGTTCGGCGCGGTTTTCTGGGTCTGGCTGCCCTCATCGGTCTGGCGCTCATCGCGGCCATGCAGTTTCCCGATGCCCTCAAGCAGGCATTCCCGGGCACCCCCATTGATCTGGCATTGCGCCCGACACTGCCCGTTCGTGCGCCGATCAAACAGGCGCAGTGGCTTGACCAGAACTGGTCGCAGGCCGATCGCCACTGGTTCCATCATGCGTCTCAAGGCACGGCGACCATTCCTGTTCCTTACGCGTGGTTTGTCGCGCTGGAACAGCCCGAATTTTCCTATCTCGGGACGCCCGGCCTTCTGACCGAGCCGGGTTATCTGGAGCGGTTCGGTTTCATACCCAGCCCACGCAGCTTGGACACGGGGCTCGAAACCTTACAGCGCTACGGGTATTTTCCCTCCACCGAGGCAACAATGACCGTGGCCACTGCTGTGCCCCGGACCGGCGCCGACAATCTGGACGGCTTACCGGTCGGTTTTGCGCGCATGCCAGGACGACAAGATCCGACCCGCGGATCGCCAATGCCGGATCAATTGGGTTTCACATGTGCGGCCTGCCATACCGGACATCTGACGTATAAGGGCACAAGCCTGCGGTTCGACGGCGGTCCCGCCATGATCGATCTGGGGAAACTCGAACAGGCCATCGGACTTTCCATCTACTACGCCTGGTGGGTTCCGTTTCGGTTTCAGCGCTTTGCAACCCGGCTGTTGGGGCAGGATCCCGCGCCAGAGGCGCTCGCCAAGCTGAAAACGGATATGACAGAGGTGATGGAGGGCTTGAATCTCCGTTTAGGGAATAGAGAAATCATCAAGGCGCGCAAAGACAAGAACGGCGACCCCGAACGAGATACGATCGAGGGTATCGGTCGGCTCGACGCCTTAAATCGTATCGGCAACCAAGTATTCTTCGAAAATTTGCGGATTTCAGACAAATCCTCTGACGCACACGCTCAAAGCAAGGTCCCCGATACCAATCTCGCTGCGCTCCACGCTCCCGTCAGCTTTCCGCCGATCTGGGGCACGCCCTGGTTCTCCTGGGCGCAATATGATGCATCGATCCTGCAGCCACTCGTTCGCAACGCCGGTGAAGCGCTGGGCGTGTCCGCCAAGGTCAATATGGTGTCCGCTACCGACCCGGCGACCTTTTTCCGCTCTTCGGTCATCCTTCAGAACCTCTATTGGTTCGAAGAATTGCTGAAAGGCGACCATCCGTTCAGCGGCGATACAAAGGGCTTCAAGGGGCTGGCTGCCCCGCACTGGCCGAGCCAGTATTTCGCCGACGACCCCAAATGGCGCATCAATGACGAACGCGTGGGGCGAGGGCGTGCCCTCTACAAGCAGTTTTGCGTCGAGTGTCATCTCGGACCGGCGCGGGATCCAACCTTCGATCGGACTTACCCCGAAGCGTCGCTGTGGACTTCGCAGGCCTGGAAACACAAGGAGAGCCCGGCCGATACCGTCCTCAGTGTCGTTCAAAAACCGGCCGCCGCAATGGGAACCGACCGTGAGCAAAGCAATGTGCTGCAGACGCGCAAGGTCGAGATCCCTGATGTCCTAAAAATGGATCCGGCCAAGGAATTGGGTGAGAACTGGGGCTGCACCGATGTTCCAGGGAAGGTCGATGGCAAAGAGCTGTTTGCGCCAGCCTTGATGGCGGTGGTCGATCGGGTCGTCGCTCGCTGGTTTGAAGACAACCAAAGCTCGGCACCTTTCAAAGGCGACATCATCGGAACCCGGCCCAACTGTCCAAATAAGAATGGTCCCGTATACAGGGCGCGCCCTCTGGACGGCGTCTGGGCCACAGCGCCATATCTCCACAACGGTTCCGTTCCCTCGCTCTGGTGGATGCTTTTACCGGCTTCCGCCCGCCCAACGCGGTTTTGCCTGGGCGCGCAGGACTTCGACCCTGGCCATGTCGGGTTTCCTCCCCTGGCAGGTCAAGCCGAATGCAAAAAAGGTGAGTTCACCTTCGATACCGCCCATATCGGCAACAGCAACTCTGGACACTCTTTTGAAGGAGATGGTCAGCACTTGCCCAATGGCGTGATTGGCCGAGCGCTGAGCGAGCCGGAGCGTCTGGACCTCATCGAATATCTCAAGACGCTGTAGGTGCGAGCCGTCGGTGAAGCCGGTGATTGGGTATGGTGCAGTCGCATGAGATCCTCATCACGGGATCTTCACCCCATGATGTCAGCGACGATCTTGCGCAGTTCCGCGCGGGTAAGGCCGCAGGGCTCGGGCTTCCAGTTCGGATCGGATTTTCGGGGTGCGGTCTTGGCCGCGTTCGTCAGGTTGGCCGCGTTCGTCATGTCGGGGCGCTGATGCCCGGTTGCAGGCTTGGTTTCAGTGGTGTGGTGCATAGTCATCCATTCGCGACGCGGCTAAGCCGCGCAGCAGTTACGTCCTAGGGAAATCGGCGGGCGCAGAAGCGCAGCGGCACGCTGCATTCGGGCAGCGGTCAAACTTCGATGAATGCGGGTTCCGGGCTCGGCGCTTGATCAGCGCATCGGGAGCCGGCCGAACGAATCGTCGCCGAGCCACAATCTGTAAAGGCACAATGTGGCAAATTCAGGCGCCCGGATCGAATAGCGGCTCCCCACCCCGCGCCATCTGCCAAACTCGCAACCATCGGTCAAAGCCGGCGGCTGTGCCGCCTCACCAGCGGATCAGGCGCGGGAAGGTGAGTGCGCCGAGGCAAGCCATGATCGCGATGGCGAGCGTGTACCAGGTCGCCAGGAATGGCGCCGTGTCGTCAGGGCAATGCAGGCTGTAGGCCACCGCAGCGAGACCGGCCGAGGCCAGGCCGGCGCAAGCGCCGGTGAGACGCCCATTCGTCGGAGCGCCCCGGCGCGCCAGCAGCAGCAGGACGACGAGAGGACACAGCGCATAGAGCGGCACGGCGATAAGGCAGGCGCGCCAATAACGGCCGAAGACCAGCGCGCTCCACTGCTCGACCGGCGCCTGGTTCAGGCTCAGCAGGGCCCAGCCCGTCACCAGCAGCAGCGGAATCGCGAGCATCGGCAGGAGCCGCGCTGCCTTCAGCCCGGGACGCAGGCTCCGCTGGAACAGCACGAGCGCGATGGTCGCGACGCCGGCTCCGAACATGGCCTTGGCGATGACCGGAAGCGTCATCCAGGCGCGGGCGAGATCGGGCCGTGTGCCAAGCGTGACGAGGACGAGCCCGACCGTGACCGCAAGCGCCGCGAGCGCGGCGATACCGGTCGCGCGTCTGAGCCAGCCGGTGTCGACCGGCTGGTGGCTCGCGGCCATGAGGGAGATCAGGTCGTTGGTTTGCATGTCTGATCTTACGAATAAGTTCGGTTCGGGAGGGAATTCGCGGCAAACCGGCGAAAGGTTACGGTGCATCGATCTTGTATCGGGCTCATGCCGTGTGTGTCCCGCGCTTCGACAGGAATTTCGCCATGGCCTGCAAGCCGCGATGGATCGCGACCTTGGCCGCCGTCTCGGTCATTCCCGCGGCGTTCGCTGCCTCGGCCACGCTCGTCCCTTGAATCTTGACCCGGTCGATCAGAGCGCGTGTGCGCTCCGGCAGAGCCTGCATCGCGCGCTCCAGATCGAGCCTGGCATCCGGGGCGGCGCTGTCGGGCGCGGCCAGTTGAAAGGCCTCCTCGTCGATCGGCAGGTTTGCGGCGTGACGCCCGCTGCGGCGCAGATGGTCGACGAGCTTGTAGCGCGCGATCGCATGGGCCCAGGCCGTCACCGGGCTCGCAGGATCATAGGTGTGGCGGGAGAGATGCAGGGCCAGCAAGGTCTCCTGCAGCACGTCCTCGGCCTCGCTCGCCTCGCTGCGACCGGCGCGCGCCAGCATCTGTCTGAGATAGCCGCGCAGACGCAGGCTGATCGTATCGAGGAAGAGCCGATAGGCCGCGGCATCGCCGGCCAGGGCAGCCAGGAAGACGGGGCGCAGCTGCTTTTCGAGTTCCAGGAGCGACAAGGCTATGCGCTTTTCCGGGGATGGCGAGGCAAAATCCGGCTTATTCCGTCGCATGCCGTCACTGGGCTCACAAGCCCGTGACCTGGCGATGAACCCCGCTGGCCGACACTATAGGCTCGCGCCTGCGGGAGGCGCTGTGTGGGCGCGCATGCACAGGAGCCTCGGAGATGAGCGCGAGGGATTTGGCTGCGGGACAGCGTCTTGCGCGCTGGATAGCGGCTCTTGCCACCAGCCTTGTCCTGACCGGCCCCGCGCCGGCCCAGAATCCGACCGACCGCAAGCCTGCCAATCGCAAGCCTGCCGATTCCTGCCCGACCGAGGGCGGCTGCCTGGTCGATGGCGGTTCTTACCGCATCATCCTGCCACAAGTGCCGGCCGGGCAGCGCAGCGGCGCGATCCTGTATTTCCACGGCTATCAGGGCTCGGCTGACGAGACGATCGCCGATCAGGGGCTCGTCGGCGTGGCGCAAAACCTCGGCGTCGCCCTGATCGCGGCGGACGGCATGGCCCGCACCTGGTCCTATCCCGGTTCGCCCGGCCATAACCGCGACGAGTTCGCCTATGTCGGCCACGTTCTCGACGATGTCGCACGGCGCTTCCCGGTCGACCCTGGCCGGATCCTGGCAAGCGGCTTCTCGCAAGGCGGCTCGATGGTCTGGTATCTGGCCTGCCGGATGCCGACGCGCTTTGCCGGGTTCGCGCCGATCGCCGGCGCCTTCTGGGAGCCGCTGCCGAGCGGCTGCGCCGGTCCGCGCCCGAACCTGATCCATGTCCATGGCGTGAGCGACACCACCGTGCCGCTGGCCGGGCGCAGCTTGCGGTCCGGCTACAAGCAGGGCGATGTCTTCAAGAGCTTGGCGATCCTGGCGCCTGGCGGCTGCACCGCCTCCTTGGTCGCCGAGACGCAAGCGCCGGCCGATCCCCCTGAACTGAGCTGCCGCCTGGCGAGTGGCTGCGCCGGCCCGGCCCGGCTCGAACTCTGTCTGCATACTGGCGGCCACATCGCCTCCGCCGGTTGGGTCGAGCGCGCCTGGAGGCTGATCATGCCGCCCGAGGTGCCACTGGGGCGCACCGGCGCCAGGCTCACTTTTCCGTGAAGATGTAACCGTGGCGCCGGCCGCTGCGATCTCTCCCACGCAGCCACTGACGCGGCCCGCCGGAGACCCTGCATGCGCCACACTTCTTTGACGAGCCTCGCAAACAGCGCCAACGACACCGCGACCGGGCCCGCCGCCGGCCCCTCCCCGCCAGCGGCGAAGCGGCCGCGCGACGAGCGGCTCGACTTCTTCCGCGGCCTGACCATGCTGATCATCTTCGTGGCGCATCTGCCGGAGAACAGCTGGAACGCCTTCATCCCGGCGCGCTTCGGCTTTTCCTCCGGCGCAGAGCTCTTCGTCTTCTGCTCCGGCATCGCCAGCGCGCTCGCCTTCGGCAGCGTCTTCGTCCGGCGCGGCCTCTGGCTGGGCACCGCGCGCATCGCCTACCGGATCTGGCAGGTCTATTGGGCGCAGCTTGGCCTCGTGCTGGCGCTGATCGCGCTCGCAGGCCTGCTCGACCGCGCCTTCGGCTTGGCCGAGCTCGCCAGGCAATTCCCGCCGCTGCTGAGCGACGCGGAGACCGCGCTCTTCGGCCTGGCCACCCTGACCTGGCAGCCCGATTATCTCGACATTCTGCCGATGTACCTCGTCATCCTGGCGCTGGTGCCGGTCATGATGGTGCTCAGGCGCCTCCATGCCGCCCTGCCCTTCCTGCTGGCCGGTTTGCTCTACGCGCTGGTCTGGACAGAGGGCCTCAACCTGCCCGGCAATCCCTGGAATGGCGCCGGCTGGTTCCTCAACCCCTTCGCCTGGCAATTCGTCTTCTTCATCGGCTTCTTCATCACGATGAAATGGCTGCCGGTGCCGCGGCTCGGCGACACCAGATTGATGCTGGCCGCCGCCGGCTTCATCCTGCTCTGTGTGCCGCTCTCCTTCTGGGGCATCCTGGAGCATTGGCCGGCCGCGCAGGCCTTGCGCGACCTGATCATCCCCGAAGCCGAGAAGAGCAACCTGCATATCCTGCGCGTGTTGCATTTCCTCGCTTTGGCCTATCTCGTGCTGAGCCTGATCGAACCCTGGCGCCAGCGGCTCGACAGCGGAGCCGGCCATCTCCTGATCCTGATCGGCCGGCAGTCGCTCGCGACCTTCCTCGCCAGCGTCGTGCTGGCGCGCCTCGCCGGCACGGCCGCCGACATGCTGGGGCGCGGCGAGGCCAGCGTCGCGCTGCTCAACCTGGCAGGCTTTGCGCTGATCCTCGCGGTTGCCGTCATCGTCGGCTGGTTCAAGAGCCAGCCCTGGGCCGGGCCGGCGCCCAAGCCCGAGCCCAAGTCAGAGCCCAAGTCAGAGCCAGTGCGGCAGGACGGGCCGGCCGCGGCCCTGCCAACACGCGTCCGTGAAGCGAGTTGATCTCCGTTTGAACGGCGCCCTGCGAACTCCCCGATGAGCGCCCTTGCCGGGCGCTGCAATGGAGCAGCCTCATGTATCACGATCTATCGGGCGACCGCGTCACCGTCGCCAACGACGCGGCCCGGCTGGCCTGGAACGACACGCTGGAGGCGCTGCTGGCGCATGCCGCAGCGACGCCCGAGCATCTCGCCCGCACCCTCGACGCCGATTCCGGTTTCGCGCTCGCTCATGCGGCCAAGGGCCTGATGCTGCTCTCGCTGGCGCGGCCCGAACTGCTCGGCGCTGCACGCGACTGCCTGGCGAAGGCCCAGGCCGCCATGGCACAGCGCCCGGCGACGCGGCGCGAGCACATGATCAGCGAGGCGCTGGCGCTCTGGCTCGCAGACGCGCCGCGCCAGGCGGCGCAACGCCTGGAGGCCATCCTCGACAGCCATCCCTTCGACGTGCTGGCGCTGAAGCTCTCGCACGGCCTGCGCTTCATGCTCGGCGACCAGGCTGAGATGCTTGCGAGCCTGCGCCGCGTCGTGCCGGGCTTCGCCGAGAGCCATCCGCTCGCCGGCTATGTCAATGGCTGCTACGCGTTCGCCTTGGAGGAGCAGGGCTTCTATGCCGAGGCCGAGCGCACTGGGCGCCGCGCAGTCGCCCTGAGCCCGCGCGACGCCTGGGGCCGCCATGCCGTGGCGCATGTGCTGGAGATGACTGGCCGCGCCAATGAGGGCGTCGCCTGGCTCGGCGATGGTCGCAACTGGGCCCATGCCAATAATCTGCGCTTCCATATCGTCTGGCACCTCGCTCTGTTCCGGCTCGAGCGCGGCGAGACCGCTGAAGTGCTGCGCCTCTATGACGAGGAGATCCGCGGCGAGCAGACCGATGATTACCGCGACATCGCCAACGGCGCCTCGCTGCTGGCCAGGCTCGACTATGCCGGCGTCGATGTCGGCTCGCGCTGGGAGGAACTCGCTGCCAAGGCCGAAGGCCGCGTTCATGACGGCCGCCTCGTCTTCGCCGACCTGCATTACGCGCTCGCGCTGCTCGGCGCCGGCCAACATGACGCGGCCGAAACCATCGCGCGCGGGCTGGTCGAGGATTGCCAGACGCATCCGAGCGGCGAACGGCGCGAAGCCGCCCGCAACGGCGCGCTCGCGGCGTTCGGCCTGATCGCCTTCCATGAGGGCGACTATGCCGAGGCCTCCCGCCTGCTCGGCAGCGCCCGCAGCGGGCTTGTTGCCATCGGCGGCAGCCACGCCCAGCGCGACCTGTTCGAGCAGGCCCATATCGAAAGCCTGATCCGCTCCGGCAATCATGATCGGGCCAACCACGTCCTCAGTGAACGCCTCGCCCGGCGCGGCGGTTCGAACCTCTACGCCGCCCGCAGGCTGGCGCAGCTGCGACAGCGGCCATCGAGCCGGACCGCGGCGCTCGCTATCGCCGCGACGCCGCTTGCCATCGCCCATTGACCCTTTGGACCCCTTGGACCTCTTCGCGACAGGAACCCATGCCATGACCACCGTCACCATGACCCGGGGCTTTGCCTTGCCTTCGACGCGCAGCGTGCTCAACCTCGCTCTCGGCGGCTTTGCCGCGCTCGGCTTCTGGGAGCTGTTCTCGGCCGTGCCGACCGCCTGGTTCGCCGAATATCCGCTGGAGCCGCCGGAGCTGGTCAAGTCGCTCTTCGCGCATCAATTCGGCCTCACCATCTCGACGCCGACAGCCAAGCTGCTGCATTTCACCACCGGCTTCCTGTTCTACCCGCTGGGCTATTACGGGCTGACCCGCTGGGTGAAGAGCTTCGGCATGCCGGCCGATGGCTGGATCTGGGGCGTGATCACCTATTTCATCGCGCTCGGCTTCTTTGCGCCGCTCGCCGGCCAGCATTTTCTGCTCAACGACGTGCCGCGCCTCTCGGTCATGAGCCTCATCGGCCACGCGATCTACGGCTACCTCGCGGCCTATGTCTTCGAGGCGCTGGAAGCGCGCAAGGCCTGAGCAAATGCTCGTGGCGCTGGCTGAACGCGGTAGAGACGGGCCGCATTGCCGTGGAACAAGGCGGTCTGTTCGTCGGGCGAGAAGCCCGCAGTCATGCGCTTGAAGTGGTCGAATATACCGCCATAGGCAATATAACGCGTCGAGACTGGCCAGTCGCTGGCGAATAATGTTCGGCCCGGCCCGAAGCAGGCAATACAGTGGAGCGCCATGTCCTTGACCGCCTCATAGGTCGGGTTGGGATCATAGCCGACCATGTTGACCTTGATCGCGATATTGGGCGCGTCCGCCAGGCGGCGGACGGCCTCGCGCCAGCGGGCAAGACCGTCTTCGTCGCGATCGATCGGGCTGCCGCTGTGATTCACGACAATCTGCAGATCGGGACAGGCGCGGGCGAGAGCAGCGACACCCTCGGCCTGATAGGGATACATCATCAGATCGAGCGTCAGCCCGCGCTTGGCGAGCAACGCGACATCGCGGCGCCAGGCGGGATCGAGCACGACATCTCCGCTCTTGGCCCAGGACTTCGCTGGATTGGTCGGGTGGTGGCTGATGATCGCCCTGAAACCGTTCAGACGCGGGTTTGCGCTTTCGCGCTCGATGATCGGCAGCGCATCCTTGGTCCCGAACGGCGCCGATCCAACATAGCGGGCTGCGACTCCGGAACGTTTGTCGAGCGTATCGAGCCAGGCAAGTTCCCCGCCCGGATCGGCCGGGTCCCACAAGGCTTCGACATGGACGCTCGCCACGACGTCATGGGCCATGCTTGCCTGGCGATAGTCTTCCGTCAGGAAATTGCGCCGGATGCTTTCGAGGCCACTTACCGCGGTTGCGCCCCCGGACGGCTTGAGCCAGGGGTGCCGCCCCATCGACACATCCCAGAGATGCATATGCGGATCGATAATCGGTCCTGAATAGATCGGCATCGTTCCGCTACCTCAAAAACCCCTTCGAGAGCCCGATGCTCCGATGGACCACGGTCACCACGGCGAGCGTCATCACGATCATCAGGACCGCGATCGCAGCGATCAGCGGGTCGGAGCGCGACTCGAGATGCCTGAACATCTCCACGGGCAGCGTCGAAACCCGCGGCCCGGCCAGGAACAGCGTGATCACGATCTCGTCGAACGAAACGAGAAAGCTCAGCGCGCCGGCCGAGAGCAGGCCAGGCGCGATCAGTGGCAGGGTGACCCGGCAGAAGACGCTCAGCGGCCTCGCTCCCAAGGTCGCCGCGGCCTCCTCGACCACGATCGGCAAGCCGCCCAGCGCCGTCACGAGAATGCGCAACGCATAAGGCAGGGTCAGGACGAGATGTCCGAGCGCGATGCCCGTGAAGGTCCCAAGCAGGCCGACAGAGGCGAAGGTGATCAAGATCGCCAGGCCGAGCACGATGGTCGGCAGCAGAAGCGGCGCCGTGAACAGATTGTAGATGAATTCCACGCCGCGCGGCTTGAGCCTGACGATGACATAGGAGGCCGGCAAGGCGATCAGCAGCGTCGCCGCAGTCACCAGCGTCGCAAGGATCAGGCTGTTGCGGAAGCCTTCCAGCATCCGCCCGTTGGCGAAGATCGCCGCATACCACCTCAGGCTCCAGCTCGAAGGTGGAAAGCGCAAGGTCGTCTCGCCGCTGAAGGACAGCGGAACGATCACCAGGACCGGAGCGAGCAGGAAAACGAAAAGGATCGCGACAGCGATCTTCAGCGGCAGGCCTGTGCGGGTTTCCGTCATCGTCAGTCCAGCGAGCGCAGGGCGCGCGTATAGAGGGTCAGTGCGGTGCCGAACAGCAGGAGGACCAGGATCGACAGCGTCGCAGCCGCCGGCCAGTTCAACGTCACGATGGCCTGGTCGTAAATCTCCGTCGCCAGAAGGAAGACCCGACCTCCACCCAGCACGCGCGGCGTGATGAAGGACGAGACGCAGAGGACGAAACAGAAGAAGCAGCCGAGCGCGATGCCCGGCGCGGTCAAAGGCACGACGATGCGCCAGAAACTCTGCCAGGGCCTGGCGCCGAGTGTCAGGGCAGCCTCTTCGCATCGTGGATCGAGGCGGCCGAAGCCCGCCAGCAGCGCAAGGATCATGTAGGGCATCAGGATTTCGGTCAGCCCGATGACGACGCCCGTCAGATTGAACAGCAGCCTGAACGGAACCGGCGCTCCGAAGAACCCCAGCGCATTATTGATCAATCCACCATCCGCGAGCATCGCGATCCAGCCATAGGTCCTGACCACTGCGGAGGTCAGCAACGGCGCGATGACGAGGACGAAGAGGAAGGTTCGCCAGGCTCCGCTCGCCCGGTGCAAATAGAGCGCGATCGGATAGGACAGGAGTAGCGTCAGCACCGTGATCAGCACGCTCACGCCGATCGATCGCAGAAGGATTTCCAGGTAATAGGTGTCCGCCACGAGCTGGACCCAGTTCTCCCAGGTGAAGGCCGGCCCGATGCCGCCGCCGGGCAGCGCCTCGTTGAACGAGATCCGCAGGAGGTTGACGATCGGAACGATGAACACGATGGCGTTGACGAGCAGGATCGGCGTGATGAGCGCTGCTGCGAGGCCGGCGCCATTGCGGTTCATGTCGTTCTTGCCGCCGGCCATCGCCCGCCCTCACGCAGACCTGGCGAAGGCGAGGGTATCCTCGACGCGCCATGAAAGATCGACCGCAGCGCCCGGCAGATGCGGTGCGCCGGCAGCGATGGTGTGATGTTCGATCAGCCAGGTGGCACCATCGACATCGACATCGTACTGGACGACGTCGCCGATATAGACGACGCGCCTGACCTGCCCCGATACCCGGTTGAAGCCATCTCCGCCGGCCGGCTCTCCAAACGCGATCCGATGCGGCCGCACCATCACCTCGATCTCGCCGCTCTGTGTCACCGGCAGGCGGATCACGTGGCTCCCGACGATCGCGTGATCGCCCCGCGCCAGGCAGGGAAGCCGGTTGATGCGGCCGACAAAGGAGGCGACGAAAGGGTTGGCCGGGCGCTCGTAGAGGTCGGTGGGAGCGCCGATCTGCTCCACCTTGCCGGCGTTCATAACGGCGACCTTGTCGCACATGGCGAGCGCCTCCGCCTGATCGTGGGTGACGAAGACGGCGGTGATGCCGAGCCTTTGCTGGATCTCCCGGATCTCGGCACGCATCTGGTCGCGCAGCTTCGCGTCGAGATTGGAGAGCGGTTCGTCGAAGAGCAGCGTCTTGGGCTGGATCACGAGCGCGCGCGCCAGCGCGACGCGCTGCTGCTGGCCGCCGGAGAGTTCGCGCGGCCGCCTTTGCTCCATGCCCCGCAGGCGGACCATGTCGATGGCCTCCGCGACGCGGCGCGCGATCTCGGCTTTGGCGACACGGCGCATCTGGAGGCCGAAGGCGATGTTCCTCTCGACCGTCATATGCGGAAAGAGTGCGTAGCTCTGGAAGACCACGCCCATGTCCCGATTATAGGGTGGCTCGTCCGAGATATCCCTGCCGCCGACCATCACGCGCCCTGCGGTCGCCGGCACGAGGCCGGCGATCATCCGCAACGTGGTCGTCTTGCCGCAGCCGGACGGCCCCAGCAGCGCGACCAACTCACCGCGCGGCACGTCCAGGTTCAGATCATGGACGGCCGTGAAGCCGGCATACTGCTTGTGCAGATGCTGGAGCGACAGATAGGCGTCTGCCTTGGATGCAAGGGTACGGTCGCCCGCAATCATCGTGTCGCGCCTCGCCCCGTCACTTGCTGAGCGGGATGACGCGCCGGCGCCAATCCTGCGTGAGCTTGTCACGGATCTTGGCAAGCTCCAGCCAGTCGACATCGATCACCTTGCTCATATCGGCTGGCCGGATCCGCTTGGCGGCCTCTGGCGAGAGCTCTGCCTTCTTGTTGGTGGGCCCGTAGAACATCGCTTCGGCGAAGGCTTTCTGCGCGACGGGGCTCAGCATGTAGTCGACGAGTTTTCTGGCCGCGGCCGGCTGGGGCGCGTTCTTCACCAGCGTGACCGCATTGATCTGGAACAAGGTTCCCTCGTCAGGGATCGAGGCGGCGAGCACGCTGCCGGGCTGATCGGCAAAGACCTGCGAGCGGGCGTTGTAGCCGGCCCCGATCGCCGCTTGCTGCGACATGACCATTCCCCAGAGATCGGGCTTGGGATCCCAGGTCATCACATGCGGCGCGAGCGTTTCCATCTCCTTCACGCCCTTGTCGAGATTGTGATTCCAGTCCGTTCCGCCGGCGATCTTCTCCATCACGACGGTCAGCGCGATGCCCAGGATGTCGGGAGCACCGTGGAGTGCGACCTTGCGGTCTACGGCTGGGGCCCAGAGCGCGCGCCAGGACTTCGGCGGCTCCTTCAGGATCGTCTTGTCATAGACCAGGACGAGGCTGTCGAACGTCATGCCTGCGAGGTTGACGCCCGGCATCAGTGCCTGCGGATAGAGGTCCTTGACATGCGCCGTGACCTTTTCATCGATCGGGTCGAACAGGTTTTCGTCGGAGCCTGCCTTTGCGATCGAGATGTCCATCATCGCCACATCGATCTGCGGCGCGCTCTTCTGCGCCCGCAAGGTGCCCAGGATCGCGGCGGAATTGCCGGGCGCGAAGTAGACCACCTTGATGTCGGGGTTTGCTGTCATGAAGGGCTCGATCACGGCCTTCGTGTAGAGGTCCTGATAGAGCCCGGTATAGCCGGCGAAGGTGATGGTGGTTTGGGCGGCCGCCGGAGCGGCGATGAGGGTCGCGGCAATGGTCGCCGCGACGGCAGTACTTGCAATTCCAGCACTTGCAATTCTCGACATGTCACAACCCCCTTTTGTCATGCTCAGACCGGATTTCTGATGAGCTTCGCCTCGACCATCGCGGTCGCGCCCGTGATGTCCGGCAGCTTCTCGCCGGCGCGCAGCCGCACATGCATGCCTGCCTCGGCGGCCTGCATCGCCAGGGCACGCTCGGCGGCCTGTCGCGCGACGGCTGGTGCGAAAACGAGCACGCCCTGCTCGTCGGCCAGAACCGCGTCCCCCGGGTTGACCACCTGGCCACCGATGCTGATCGGCACGTTCATGGCGCCTTCGATCCCGAGCAGACGCGTCGTGATCGAGGACAGGCCTCGGCTCCACATCGGCAGATCGAACTCCTGGATCTCCGAAAGGTCGGTCGCCGGGCCGTCGATGATGCCGGCCTTGACGCCGGCGAGCTTCATGGCGAGCGTCATGCCGCCACCCCAGCAGGCGTATTTCGTGTCGCCGCAGCGATCGACCAGCACGACGTCGCCGGGGCGCACGAGCTTGGCTGCATAGTGCAGCAGGGTCGAATCCGCATGGGGCAGTCGCAGCGTCACGGCCGTACCGGCCACACGTCGGCGCGGCAGCAGGGCTGCGATGGCGCGATCGACGAACCCTGGATACAGCACATGGCCGATCGTCGCCGTCTCGGCTTTCTCCAGGAGATCGACCAGCTCCTTGTCGATCTGTGGCGGCATATCGTTGACGACGAACATGGTCCTCTTTCCCCTTGCGTTACGACTGAATATTCGTGGGGGCAGCTGCTTCGGGAAGGCCAAAGAGACTCTGCACCGATGTTCCGCCCGCCAGCGCTTCTTCCCAGGCGGCCTCCTTGGCCAGTTTCGCCTCGGCGTCGCCGATCAAACGCCTGATCGCGGCAGGCGACAGCACGACGAGGCCGTCATCGTCTCCGATCAGCAGGTCGCCCGGCGAGACGAGCTGGCCCCCGACCACGACGGGGCGATTGACCACGCCACGTTCGGCCGATGAGGGTCCGCGCGGCGTGATCGAACGGGCGAACACCGAGAAATCGCTCCAGCCCGCCAAAGTCGCGACATCGCGCACCGCACCGTCGCAGACGATCCCGCAAGCGCCCTTGCGGCGCAGCTGGCCCCCGAGGATTTCCCCGATCATCGCCGTTTCGGCGTGGCCCGACGCGGCGATCACGAGCACATCGCCCGGCCCGACGGCATCGACGGCGTAGAGGACCGCGCCGAAATCGGGTGGCTCGCAAAGCGCAGTCACCGCGCGGCCGAACAATCTTGGCTGGCGACCGACGGCACAGATCGGCCGAATCCGCGGATCGAGCAACGCGTCATGCCTGTCGAGATCGGCGATGATCGCCGCGGGAACGGCCCGCCAGCGATCGAGATCGGACTGTGCGATCTGCGGGATCTGCGGTGCTTGCACGGAGACGGGCATGGCTCAGGCCTTGTCCTCACACAGGTGGCGGGTCGCCTCGGCGAGGCGTCTCACGCCCTCGTCGAGGCGTTCGGGTGGGTTGAGCGTGAAATTGAGGCGCATGGCGCTGCGATTGCGGCCTGAGGCGTCGAAGACGCTGCTCGGAGCGATGCAGACTCCCGCCTCCAGGGCGAGCTGGAAGAGACGTTCGGTGTCGAGCGAAGGGTCACGGGCGACCGCCCAGACGAACATGCCGCCAACGGGAACCTCCCAATCGAACCATGCTGAGAGGTGGGCCTTCATCGCCAGGCAAAGTGCATCCCGGCGTTTGCGATAGAGTTCGACGATGACGGGCTGCACGCGCTCGATGAGGCCGTTTTCCAGCGCCGCCAGGGCGATGTGTTGTGTGACCCCGCTGGTGCACATGTCACTGCCCTGCTTGGCGGTCGTCAAAGCGCGGATCATCTCGGGGGCCGCTACGACCCAGCCGATGCGCAGGCCTGGCGCGACCGCCTTGGACAGCGTGCCCGTATAGATCACGGGTCCGCCATATCCGTTTGGCCCGCCAAGTCCGTTTGGCCCGCCATGCCTCTCGGCGGACAGGTCTATCAGGCGCGGCAGTGGGCTGCGGTCATAGTGGAGGCCGCCATAGGGATCATCCTCGACCAGCCAGACGCCCGTGCTCTGAGCGGCATCGACAAGCCGTTCCCGCAGCGCCATGTCCACGAGCCGGCCCGAGGGATTGGAGAAGTTGGGCACCGTATAGGTGAACTGGGCACCCGCCATCGCGGCAACCGGATCGAATTCCGGGCTCTCGAGAACGAGGTTGCGGAAAGCCGGCCGGCGCGGGCGCCAGGCATCGAGCGCTCCCAGATAGGTCGGGAACTGGCCAGCGACGATCCCGCCTTCCTCGAGCAGGACCTTCCCGACGAGGTCGAGCCCCTGCATGCCACTGGTGGTGACGAGGATGTTCTCGGGGGTGAGGCGCAGCGCGCGCGAGCTGAGGCGTTGAGCCAAGGCGCGGCGAAGCGAAGGCAGTCCCTCGATCGGCCCGTAGCCAAGCGTTTCGACCGGATGCGTCTCGATCACCTGTTTCGCGATGGCTGCGATTTCGGGAACCGGATAGGTCTGCGGAGCGGGAAGGCCGCCAGCCAGATTGATCAGTTCCGGATTGGCACCGGCGGCCAGAAACCGTTGCGTCACATCATTGGTCGTCCGAAGCCATGCAGCGAAGGGAGGGCGCTGCGCGGTGCGGGACGGCGCGTGGCATAGGACCTGGCTCATGCTTCGACCTCGAGCGGGCCGCCCGGCGAATACGGGCGTCTTGTTGAAAAATGATGCCACGTTCAAATCAGCGAGTCCGTGCAAAAATTGGCGTCGTTTGCCGGATCCGTGGTGTATTTCACTCAATCGAGGATCTCATTTGAGGAATGATCGCTGATGATGAAATTGGATGCGATCGATCGGCGGATTGTCGCCGCGCTGCAGGCGAATGGGCGCATGTCGACACTGGAGGTTGCTGAAAGGGTCGGGCTGTCCGCGAGCCCCTGCAGTCGTCGGATCAAAGCTCTCGAAGAGGCTGGCGTGATCGAAGGTTATGGAGCCCGGATCAACCCAGGCGCGCTCGGCCTCAACATCAGCGTCGTCGTCTCCGTTCGGCTCGGCAAATTCGGGCCGGAGGGCCATCAACAGTTCCAGCAGGCGATCTCGGGGCGACCGGAGATCACCCAGTGGCTCCTGGTGACGGGCAGCGTCGATTATCTGCTGAGCGTCCGGGTCAAGGACATCGAAGCGCTGCGAGAGTTTGTGACCAACACACTGCAGTCGATCCCGATCGTCGCCGAGACATCGACGATGGTCGTCCTTGAAACAGGGCACGCAGCCCGCGCCTGATTGGGGTTCGGTCGCGTTCGATCGGTACAGCCTCTAGGACAATCCCGGTGCTTGCAATTGCACGGATCCAAGCGTCGAGGCGGTCTTGGAGCCCGTTTGGACATTCCAGCCCTCATCCTGAGGAGCCGCGAAGCGGCGTCTCGAAGGATGCTCCAGATGGTTCCGGAACCTCCTGGAACATCCTTCGAGACGCCATTTCCGAGGAAATGGCTCCTCAGGATGAGGGCTCGCGGAGTTTCCAAACGGGCTCTTAGGGCCATTTGTCATTCCGAAACGACTGCGGCCGCATAGTCGCGGCAGCCGCCCATCTCCCGACAGCCGATTCCGGGAGTGGCGTTTGGTTGCATCCGGAGATTTCGCGTTGGAGACGACCCTCTATTTGCCGGTCAAGCGCTTTCTCGAGAATCTCGGCTATGCCGTGAAGGGCGAGATCGGGCGATGTGACCTTGTCGGGCTCAAGGAGGGTGACCCGGCTGTCGTCGTGATCGGCGAGCTGAAGCTGAGCTTCAACCTCGAGCTTGTCCTGCAAGGCGTCGACCGGATGAGCGTCGGCGACGAGATCTGGCTCGCCGCCCGCCTGTCGGCCAGGGGCAAGGGGCGCGAGAGCGATGCCCGGTACCGTAACCTGTGCCGGCGCCTCGGCTTTGGGCTGCTCGGTGTCGCCTCCTCCGGTCGTGTCGATGTCCTGGTCTCCCCGGCGGCGCCGACGCCGCGCAAGGATCCCCGGCGCCGCTCGAAGCTCGTGGAGGAGCACAAACGGCGCCAGGGCGATCCGGTCGCGGGCGGCGGCACGAAAATGCCGATCATGACCGCCTATCGGCAACAGGCGCTTGCCTGCGCCGCGGCGATGACGGCGACGCCGCAGCGGCCGCGCGATCTCAAGCCATCCTGCCCGGACGCCCAGAAGATCCTGCATCGCAATGTCTATGGCTGGTTCGAACGTGCCGATCGCGGGGTCTACGCGCTCACGGAGGCCGGCCGCGCCGCGCTGCTGAAATGGCCGCCGTCCACGATCGAGCGAAGGCATGAAGACCCGGCCGGGCATGCGTCTGCCTAGAGGCGCAATCAATTCTGAACGGCGCGCACGGGCTCCTTTCGACATGCCGCGCTTCGTCTTCTCCGAAGCTCTCAAAAGCCTGGCCCGAAATGAACCGAGCTATTTCAATGGCTCTGTCTCGATCATCTATGCGCCGTCATCCTGGGCGAAGCGAAGCTTCGACCCGGGATCCATCGTAGAGAGCCGCGCTCTACGATGGATCCCGGATCTGCGCCGCTGACGCGGCTTGTCCAGGATGACGGCGCGGAGAACGGAAAGCGATTGTAAGCCATTGAAATCTTTGGCTTCATTTCGGGCCAACCTCCAAGGCTATGGTGAGACGGAGGCGTCGCCTGTGACCTTCTCCTGCTGCGCAAATTCGCGCCGCAGCAGGCGCTGATAAGCGAGCCCGATCCCGACGAGGCAGGCGCCCAGGCCGATGAAGGACAACGCCCTCAAGAGGCCTTCCAAACCCGACATATCGACGAGGAAGGCTTTGCAGATCGCGACAGTGACGACGGCAAGGGAGGCCAGCCTGAGGTCTTTCGATTGCAGCCGGAAGCCGAGCGCCAATAGGGCGACGCCATAGAGCAGGAGCGCCGCCGAGTAAGCGTAGAGTTCGGTTGCGCTGCCGCCATCGACCAGCAGGTCGGGGCCGACGAACCAGCGCCGCACCTCGATCAACAGGTAGATCAGGCCGCCTATGATCGCTGCCGCGCCAAAGATGCGCCTGGCCAGCGGAGCCGCGACGTATTCGCGTGTCCAGCGCGCCGCGGTGAAGGCGAGAAGCGATGGCATGAGATAGCCGACCAAGGCGTTGTCGAGGATGATCGGCCCGGCCAATGGCGCCTCTGTCAGCAGCGGATTGGCGAGCAGTCCCGAGAGAAGTCCGAAGGCGATGCTGGAGCCAAGAGCCGCGCTTTCCGCGCGGACGACGATGGGGCGACCGAACACCCTGACCGAACCGGCGATCATGACGGCAATGGTCGCGATGAAGCCGAGCGAGGCGTACCAACCAGCTTCGGCCAGCGTTACCGGCACCTCGGAGACGAGCAGTGGCCCGTGGAAGCCATGTCTCAGAAGCAGGAAGGCGCACAGCACCGCCCCGCCGATTGCGGTCTTGGCGAAGGCTTGACTGATTGCTGGACGGGCGGAGCGCGTCCAGAAGGCAAGGCCGGCGAAGGCAAGGGTTGCTGCGCCATATCCCCATAGGATCCGATTGAAGATGATCGGGCCGGAGACGCCGCTTTGATCGATCATCGGATTGCGCAGGATGCCGAGCGCGAGCGTCGCCCATCCGATCGCCAGGACGGCCAGCGCGCGCATCGCATATTCGGTCACGCGGCTGCTTGCGGCTGTGTGCCAGATCCGCGCCGCGGCAGTCAGGGCGAGCAGCATGAGCGTGACGATGACCGCCTCGACGAAGCCGACGGTCTCAACGGATCGCGGCGCCATTTGCGGGCCCGCAAAGGCGTGCCGGACGATGAGGATGGCCCCGAGAGAAATCAAGACGGCCGCACAGGCGGTGAGACTTTCGCCGATGCGCGAGCGTGCTTCATCTCGATCGAGCACGAAACCCAGTACGCCCAGAGACAGGCCGGCCAGCACGTAGAGCATGAGCCGGTTGAAGACGGGCGGCCCGAGCACCTGCGTGCCATCGAAGAGCGGATTGAGCAGGCCGCAAAGCCCAGCGAGGCTCAGCACGATCAGGGCGGCGGCAGCGATGTCTGCAGCCGGGCCGAAGATGCGCCCGGCCAGGCGGCGAGCAAGGCGTTGCAATCCTGCCCCGATGAGGCCGATCGCCACGACATGCATCACAGCTTCCTCGAAGAGCCTGTTTCGTGGCTCCCCCAAATAATGGTCTGCGATCAGCGTGATGTTCGGCACGAGGTCCGGCCCGGCGAAGAACTGCCGGATTTCGAGCAAGACGAACGCTGCCCCAAAGGCAACGGCCAAAGCCTCGTGCACGCTGCGGGGCCGGTCCTGCTTTGCGCGCAGCGCCAGAGCGCCAATAGCGAAGCACAGCGCCGGACCGGCATAGGCGGGGATGACCCAGTTGACGATGGGCCAGGAGCCCATATCGGTGACGATCGGTTGCCAGACCAGGCGCGCGAATGCGGCCGTCGCCAAAGCGGCCGACATGCTGCGCAACAAGGGGATCGGGCGCAGGCTGGCGATGATGGCAACGCCTGCTGCGGCGATGGCCAGCCCGACCACAAGCCAGGTCTCGCGCAGCGCAAAGGCAACAGTCATGCCGAGCGCTATCGAGCCGCCGGCGGCATAGGCGGCCGAGCCGATGAAGGCGAGCGGGTTGGTCCGCGACCGCGTGTTGCGTCGTTCGACGGGCAGCAGCACTTCCGAAGCGCCAAACAGCGCCAGCGACAGCAAGAGCGCGAGCGCCGCGAAGCCGGTCGAGCGCTCAAAGCCGTTGCTGCGCAGAGCCGCTGCCAGCAACAAACAGATCGGTCCAAGCGCGGAGGCGAAGGCAAGGCAGCCGCGGATGATGAATCCGCCTGCACCGGAGCCCTTGCGCGTCAGCAGGGCATAGAAGGGAAGTCCTGCGACGATCACAGCCAGCAGGGCAGCGGTCCAGCCAATTCCCGGACCGGCATTGCCGGTGAAACTCAGCCTGATGAGATCGAGGACGAGGTGCGGCGAGATGCCGAAGGCGGCCTCCCGGCTCGGCCAGAGCAAGACCATTCCCGCCGCGGCAGCCGCAGCCAGAGGCGCCAGCGGCGCAAGGTCACGGTGCCGCGCAGACGAGAGCACGGCCACCAGCACCGATATCAGAATGGCAGCGTGCAGCGGTGCGGGACCACCATCGGCTGTCCATATGACCCCGGACAGAACCAGCGGGACGGCGATCGCGATGAGGCTGATCGCGTCGAAGCCCAAAACGGTCCAAACGCCCTGGGCTGATCGGCCCCTGAGCGCGGGCCATTCCTTGAGCAAGACAAGAGCAAGCACTGCGCCGACGATCAGCAAGAAGGAGGCCCATGGCGGATTGTGACCCGCCAGTGCGATCAGCAGGGTCCAGATGCCGTGTCCCGCAACGGCGCCCAGCGTGACCACCCGGCTCGGCCGCCGCGCATGCAGAAGGAAGGCGGTCGTCGTGACGAAAGCGATGAAGATGGATAGCGACGCGTAGCTCGGCGCGGTGCTGGCGACCAGCATGGGCGTCGCATAGGAGCCGACGAGGCCAAATAGCCCAAGGACCGGGCCGTGGACGAGAGATGCGGCAAGCGCGGCCAGGCCGATCAGCCCCATCAACGCGAAGGCGAAACCAGGCCCGATGAAGCCATAGATCGCATGCGCCGCAAAGACGACGCCGAACCCGCTGAGCACGCTGACGCCGGCGAGAACGCCGGGGATGTTGGCGCTGCCCAGACGTTCGAATGCAGCCGAGACAGGGCCGAGATCGTGGATCTGGTCGGTCCGCCTCAGATATTCACTGGCGGCGGCGGCGAGAAGCGAAAAACCCGCGCCCATCAACAGGCGCACGCCTGGGCCGAAGACACCGGCCTCGATTGAGTATCGAACGAGGAAGAGCCCGCCAAAGGCGAGTGCGATACCACCCACCCAAACCGCCCAACGCGAGCCGATCGCCTCTTCGAAATCGCGGCGTGGAGCGACTGGCGCAGGCAACGGCGCCTCAGTGATTGCAGCCACTGGCGGTGGTGATGAGGGTACGGCCTGTGCTTCGAAGGTCTGCGGAGCGTACTCCGGCTCGAGCTCAGCATCGCGGGCCGCTTCGGCAAGCGGCTCGATCTCTTCCACGGAGGGCGACGGCGCCTCGAACGCATCGAGCGGCGGCGGGGGAGCGATTACGGGTTCAGGCGGACTATCCGGCGTCGGTTGCAGGATGGCCTCAGCCCGAACGACAGCATCCGCGGGCGAAGCCGTATCGCGAGCGGACCACTGCGTGGCTGCGAGTCCGCTGTCGGCTTCTGGCTGGCCAGGTTCCGCAAGAGATCTGCGAAGCGCGGCTATCGCAGATCGCAATTCGTCGAGTTCAGCCTGCTGCCTTGCAACACGTGCAAGCGCGTCATTGGCTCGCCCGATTGCAGAGAAGGCCGCCCAAGGGACGGCGATGAGGAAGCCAAGGATAAGGATTACGAGGCCGAGCAGAGCCAGAGCTTCCAAAACATACCCTCAACCACAGATAGACCGTCGTTGATGGCATAACGTGTCGTCACAGGCTGTGTCCAATGGTGCGGGCCTCATGACCTGCTCCAGCGCGGCTTGTCTTGGGCCGCTGTTGAAATATCAGATATCTCATATTAGAAACCACCCGGCGGGATGATCGCGGAGGCCAGCATGGATCACGGCGAGCGCGTCACCCCGGTCCAGCCGATCTTCCTCGTCAATCTGCGCGACCATGTTCACGAGAATCTGCGCAAGGCGATCATTGCCGGCCGGCTCGTCGACGAGGAGCGCTTGAACGAGCGCGATCTTGCACGCGATCTCGGCGTCAGCACCACGCCGCTGAAGGAGGCCTTGCGGCAGCTCGAGACTGAGGGCCTGGTGCGGACGGAGCCGAGGCGCGGCGTTTTCGTGACCTATGGCCCACAGCAGGCCGAGGAGATGTCGCTCGCCCGCGCCGCGCTTGAAAGCATGATCGCGCGCATGGCGGCCAGACGCGCCTCGCCTGCCGATATCGACCTCTTGCGGGCTCAGGTCGCCGATATGGAGACCGCGACGCGAAGGGGCGATGTCGAAAGGCTGATCGAGCTCAACGAGCTCTTCCACGGCCAGATCCATGAGGCCTCGGGCTGCGAGTATCTGCGGCGCCTCCAGAGCCGGCAGCAGATCTACGATCATACGACGCGCGTCGGCCTGCTCCAGGACGCCGATGAGCGCGGCCGCGCTTTCGCCGAGCACCGCGCCATTCTCGACGCGATCGCAATGGGAGACCCCGATTCCGCCGAACGGATCATGCGCGATCACATCGTCCGATCCGGGCAACGCCATATCGAGACGGTTTTCGGGCGTGCCCGGCCGGGAGACAGACAATGAGCCTGGGCCGCGTCGGAAGGACGCTTGCCGGAACCTCGGCCTCATCGGTGCCGGGTGATGGCGTCAGCCGTCGCGACGCGCGCAGCCGGCACGGGCGCAAATGCCATTCGCCACTGAGGGAAAGGCAGACTGCATAGCCATAAAAACGAGAAGCCCAACATGGGCCCCCGACGGACGAGCCAACGCCCGCGGACCAGTTTTCCAATGTTCCAGAAAGGGTGGAAACATGACGCATGATATTTCCAGACGGCATCTGATCGGCGGCGCGCTTGGCATGGCCGGGCTCGGCGGGCTCGCTGTGCATCCCGCTGCTGCCCAGGTGGCAAAGCCGAAATCCCCGCTGCTGCTGAACGTGGTCGACGCTGCCGGCAACCTTGCCCTCACGCAGCCGGCCTTCGACAATTACCGCAAGGCCAATCCGGATCTCGTCTCGCGCATCGCCTTCACCAAGGCTCCGGCGCCCGAGCTTCCGAGCAAGATCAAGGCCCAGCAGGGCGCAAACCGCGTCGACATCGATCTTGTGATCATCGGCCCCGATGCGCTCTCCGCCGGCCTCGCCGACGACATCTACTACGATCTCATCGGCGAGCAGGCGAAGAACCTGCCCGATCTCCAATCGATCTATCTCGACCCCGCCTGGCGCATGCAGGCCCTGGCCAAGGGGCGCGGCGTCGTCATCAGCTATTATCCGTCCGGTCCGCTGCTGGAATATGCGCCGGCGCGCGTCAAGACGCCGCCGACCACGGCCGAGGAACTGCTCGACTGGGCCAAGCAGAACCCCAAGAAGTTCATCTATGCGCGCCCCGCCAATTCCGGGCCCGGGCGGACCTTCCTGATGGGGCTGCCCTATCTGCTTGGAGACACCGACCCGAAGGATCCAGTCAAAGGCTGGGACAAGACCTGGGCCTATCTGAAGGAGTTGCACAAGCAGATCGAGTACTACCCGACCGGGACCGGAGCCGTGATGAAGGAGTTCGGCGACGGCACGCGCGACATGATGGTCACCACGACGGGATGGGACATCAATCCGCGTGCGCTCGGCATCGTGCCGAAGGACGCCAAGATCCAGACGCTGAAGGGGTTCCGCTGGGTAGTGGACGCGCATTATCTCAGCATCCCGAAGGGTCTCCCGGCGGAGCGCATTCCGATCCTGGTCGACCTGATCTCCCACATGCTGAAGAAAGATCAGCAGGCCTATGCCTATGACGAAGGCTATTTCTATCCCGGCCCGGCGGTGAAGGACGTGCCGCTCTCGATGGCGCCCAAGGCAAGCCAGGACACGCTCGCCGAATATGGCCGGCCGGAATACGACAAGCTGATCGCCGACAATCCCAAGGAACTGCCACTCGAGCCCGTACAGCTCGTCCAGGCTTTCCGGCGCTGGGATGAAGAAATCGGCTCCAAATAACGGCCGACTCTTGCATGACGGCAATCTCTAGCTTCGCCATGGAGCGTCCGCCGTCGCGGCGGGCGCCTCTCCGCCATCGCATCCCGCACGTGCCATCATGCCCGTCACTGCGCGTCGTCCTGAACGGCGCCTTGAGAGGCACGCGCCCCGACACCGTCGCAAGGTCTGCCTCCGGGCCGACATCACCCGCATTCTCACGGATACCGGCCCATGAAAATCACTGCGCTCGAAACCATTCAGCTGCCCTACCTCAAGAATATCCTCTGGCTGCAGATCCATACCGATGAGGGGCTGATCGGCCTCGGCGAGACCTTCCGCGGCGCGGATGCGGTTGCGCGCTATCTGCATAGCGACGTCGCGCCGCTCCTCATCGGCCGCGATCCGCTGGAAATCGACGCGATCTCGAAGCTGCTGATCGAGACCTATGTCGGGTTCCGCTCCTCGGGCGTCGAGATGCGCGCGGCCTCCGCCGTCGACATCGCGCTCTGGGATCTCTTCGGCAAGGCGACGAACCAGCCGATCCACCAGTTGCTCGGCGGTCTCTCGCGACAGCGCATCCGCACCTACAACACCTGCGCCGGGTACACCTACAACAAGAGCGGTGCGCGCCGTTACATCGGTGCCGGCGACCAGGGGGCGGAAGGCCCCTATGAGGACCAGATCGCGTTCCATCGCGATGCCGGCGCATTGGCGCAAAGCCTGCTGGAGGAAGGCATCACGGCGATGAAGATCTGGCCCTTCGACCCTTACGCGGTCGAAAGCGGCGGCAACTTCATCCACCGGGCCGATCTCGACAAGGCGCTCCTGCCCTTCCGCCAGATCCGCGACGCCGTCGGCGACAGGATGGAGGTGATGGTCGAGCTGCATTCGATGTGGGACCTGCCATCGGCGCTGGCGATCGCTCGCGGCCTGCAGGAATTCCGGCCGTTCTGGGCCGAGGATCCCATCAAGATGCAGGACCCGGACGCGCTCGCCATCTATGCGCAGCGTTCCGGCCTGCCGGTCTGCGCCAGCGAAACCGTCGCAACCCGATCGCAGTTTCTCGAATTGCTGCGCAAGGGAGCAGCCGACTACGTCATGCTCGATGTGTCATGGTGTGGCGGCTTGAGCGAGGCCAAGAAGATCGGCACGATGGCCGAAGCCTTCCAGCGCCCGGTCGCGCCCCATGACTGCACCGGCCCGGTCGTCTTCGCCGCCTCGATCCATCTCGCGATGAACCTCCCCAATGCGATCTTCCAGGAATCGGTCAGGGCCTATTACAGCTCCTGGTACCGTGACCTCGTCACGGTGATGCCGCGCATCGAGGACGGGCATGTCTACCCCTTCGCGGGCGCGGGGCTCGGCCTCGAACTCAGCCCCTACGTGCTCGAACATCCCGATGCAATCATCGAGAAGACAAGGCGGGCCGATCTGTGATCGCCTTCCGCACGCTCTCTGCGCTTGGTTGTCGCGTCGGCGAATGTCCGCTTTGGGACGAGCGGCGCGACATGCTCAGCATCGCCCCCCTGCCCGGCCCGGGCGATGGCGACCTGTTCGTCGCGGTGGCTCCTGTCGCCGGCGTGCCGATTGCGCGCATGAAAGGGCTTTGACGATGGGCTTGGCATCGACGCATCGCTCGGCTGAGGCCAGCCATGTGCTGCTGACGGGAGCGTCCGGCACCTTGGGACGCGTGCTCGCACCGGGCCTCAGTGCCGCCGGTCATCGCTTACGTCTCAGCGACCTCCTGCCCTTTCCCGATCCGACGCCTGGCGGAGCGCGCTTTGCGGCCGCCGACCTCACCGACAAGGCAGCTCTTGCTGCCGCTTGCCCGCACGACGTGACCGACATCGTGCATTTCGGCGGCATCAACACCGAAGCGGACCCCGAGGCGATCCTGAGGGTCAACATCTCGGGCACGCTGAATATCTTCGAACTGGCGCGCGAGCGCCGGGCGCGCGTGATCTTCGCCAGTTCAAACCATGCGATCGGCTTCTATCCGCGCACGCAGCAACCGCTGACGATTGCCGATCCTTGCCGGCCGGATGGGCATTATGGCGTCTCCAAGGTCTATGCCGAGGCGCTGGGCCGGCTCTACCATGACAAGCATGGCATCGAGAGCGTCCATCTGCGCATCGGCTCCTGCCTGCCCAAGCCGCAGGAAACGCGGAACCTCGCGACCTGGCTGTCCTATCCCGATCTCATCCGCCTCGTGCTTGCCGCGCTTGCCGCGCCGGACATCGGCTATGGCGTCATATGGGGAATTTCGGCCAATACGCGCCGCTGGTGGACGGGCGACGACGCGCACCGGATCGGTTTCGTGGCGCAGGACAATGCCGAGGATTTTGCCGATCAGGTCGCGCCGGAGGAAGGCGACACGGTCACCCGCAGCTTCCAGGGCGGTTCTCATTGCGGCATCGGCTATAGCCGGCGCGGCTGAGGGGCGACATGTCGCGGATCACGCTTTCGGCCCATGGCTATGAACTCGCCGTCAATCCGGATTACGGCGCCAACCTCACGGCTCTGAGCTGGCGGCATCCCGACGGCCGGCTGGTCGATATTCTGCGCGGCTGCGACGACACGGCGCTTATCCCGGGCGAACCGTCGCCCGTCGGCTGCTTTCCGATGGCGCCCTTCGCCAATCGCATCGATGGCGGCAGCTTCAGCCATGCCGGCCGCGACTACGCACTGCCGATCAACCGGCCTCAGGACAGATGTGCGATCCACGGGTTCTCGCGCTTCGCAGCCTTTGAAATCATCTTCCAGGGAGAAGGCACGATCAGCCTGTTGCATCGCTACCGCGGTGATGTTTTCGCCTATGATCTGGTGCAGGACATCATCATCGACGCCCGAGGGGTGGCGGTGCGGCTTGCCGTGACCAATCGCGGCGCGGCGATGCCTTTTGGGCTCGGCCTGCACCCCTATTTCCCGCTGGAAGCTGGCGCGAGGCTCCGCTTCTCTGCCGCTCAACGCTCGGAATCGGACGACCGATACCTGCCCTTACGGTTCGTGCCGGCGCAAACCGTGCCTGACCTCGGTGGGGGCTTCGCGCTCGCGGATGTTGCGGGCTTCGATGCCCACTACTCCGGTTGGGAGCCGCGGTTGGTCGCGCTGGAACGGCCCAGCGTGGGCCTCTCGATCAAGGTCAGCGGCGAGGAGGCGTTTTCAAACCTGCATCTTTATGTCGGGCCGGATCGCGATTTCGTCTGCATCGAGCCGGTCAGCCATATCCCCGACGCCCATAATCGCAGCGATCTCGCGCAGCATGGCAAACTCGCCGTGCTTGGACATGGCGAGGCCTTTGCCGGGACAATGCGGATCTCCGCGTCCGAGATGAGCAGTCTGAATGCCAACGGCTTTTGACACTGAGAGGAGTGTCGCGCCTTGCGGCAAAAAGCGCGGGGAACCCTTCTCCCGGATGGGAGAAGGGCAGGGATGAGGGCCTGCCGCTGATTGCTGGGGCGAGGCTGAGCCGCAGCGCCTTCTACTGAGAGGGCACACCCTCACCCCTGCCCCTCTCCCATCCGGGAGAGGGGTTCCCCGCGCCCCGTCGAAATGGTGATAACTGTCTCATCGGCTTTCAAGCGCGAGATTGGAGGGAGAGGACAGGGTGAGGAGGAGCCCTCCTGCGGGTCACTGAAGATGCGGCTTTCTCAGAAAGCTGCCACGGTCGGCGGATTTCACGCGAAGCCAGGTTTCGCGGCCATTACGGACAACCCTGATGGGAACCTCCGATCCTGCCGGCCCGCTCGCCCATAGCTTCCGGTAGAAATCGGCCAGACCATCGATCTCGCCATCGCGCACGTCCGAGATGATGTCGCCAGGGCGCATGCCGGCCTGGGCCGCCGGGCCTCCCTCAGCCACGCTCATCACCACGACATCGCCGTTACGCTCGGCCGAGAAGGCACCGAGCCAGGGGCGCGGCGGCTTGTCGGCGCCGCCCCGGGCAAGCAGATCGTTCAGGATCGGCGGAAGCAGATCGATCGGCACGATCATATTGACCTCAGAGATCTCCTCACCCCGGCCCATTTGCAGGTGCAGCGAGCCGATGCCCAGAAGCCTGCCGTCCGCTCCGATCAGCGCGGCGCCTCCCCATGCAGGATGCGCCGGGGCGGTAAAGATCGCCTCATCCAGCAGATACTCCCAGTAGCCGGCGAATTCCTGCTTGGCCACGATGCTGGCCTGCACCACTTGGCCGATTCCGTCAGCAAGGACGACGGGGTCGCCGATTTCGACCTGGGTTGCGGCGCCGAACTCCATGGCGGGCAGGTCGAGCCGATCAAGCGCCTGCACCAGGCCGAAGCCGGTTTCCTGGTCATAGGCAAGCGCATGCGCGGGAACCACGCGACCGGTCTGGGTCGTCAGCCAGACATCCTCAGCCTCGGTAATCAGGTAGCCTATGGTAAGCACCAGCCCGTTGTCCCGAATGACCACGCCACTGCCCTCCCTCCGGGTGCCCAAGGTGGCAGCCGTGAAGGCGTCTTCCGGGATCGAGGAGCGAACTCCCACGATCGATTGCAAGGCCGGGCCGAAATTCATCATGCCATCCTGAAAGGGCGCGGTGCCATGCGCAAGCGGGGCGCAGCAACGGAGGCTGGATACGCCTGTTGAAAGCTATGCAGCGGCCCGGCCAGCGCAAGGCCTTGCAAGGCGATTGAGCTCCTGCTCCCTTCAACTGTCCGGCGCGCCGGCTTGTGCCGACGGCACCGCTTCATAGGGGAGAAGCCCCTCCGCGCGCTTGAAACCTCGCTCAGTCCGCCCAGCGCATGCGGTTGAGGAACAGGCTTTCGTTCGGCGTCGGGGTGAACTGCAGCGGCTTGGCGGCGCCATAGCCCGCGACGGTCTGGTAGAGCGGTACGACCGGCAGCGTTGCAGCAACCGTCTCGTGAATCGTCCGGTAATCCGCGAGCCGTGCCGCCGGATCGAGCGTGGCGCGGGCGCGGTCGAGCAACCCGTCGACTTGGCTGTTCTCGGTGATCGTCCAGCCATTGCCGGAATGGAACAGCTGATAGAGCGCGCCGTCGGCATCCTGGCAGGCGCAGGAGGAACGGCTGATCGCCAATACAGGCGAGTCGACCGGGCCGCGCTGGGTGCGCTGCAGGAAGCTCGGCGTGTCCACCATCTCGATCGTCACGTCGAGCCCGACATCCCGCAATTGCTGCTGGATCGCCTGGACGACGCGCTGATCGAAGAACGGCGCGGTGGTGAGCGGAATCGAGACCCTGGCGGCGGCCCCGGCCTCGGCGACAAGCGCCTTGGCGCGCGCCGGATCGTAAGCGGGGCCGGTGATGCCCTCGGCCCAGCCGAAATGCGCCGGCGTCAGCATCTGGGCGATCGGCTTCTCCTGCCCGCTGAGAATGCCGTCGATGATGCCCTGCTTGTCGACGGCCCGCGCCACGGCTTCGCGAACCTTTGGATTGTCGAAGGGCGGCCGGTTCGGGTTGAGGCGCAGATAGGCGAGGCGCTCGGTCAGCGCCGTCAGCGGCTTGGCCCGCTGCGACTCAGAAAATTGGGCAAGCTGGTCGCTGTCGAGCCCCACGGCAAGGTCGGAGCTGCCGGCCTGGAGATTGGCGACGCGTGTCGCACCATCCGGCACCGCCCGGAAAAGCACGGTCGGAAACGGACCCTTCGTGCCCCAATAGCCGTCATTGCGCTTCACCGTGACGGCGACGCCGCGTTGCCAGCTCTCAAAACGATAGGGACCGCTGCCGACCGGCCTCAGATTGAAGGCGTCATTGCCGACCTGCTCGACGACCTTCCTGGGCACGATCGAGAGCTTCACGAGCTGGGCGAGCAGTGCGGGATAGGGACCGTCGGTGACGAGCTTGACCTCAGTCGCGGAGAGCGGAACCGCCGCGATGATCTTGTCGAATTGCCCGCGCTGGGGACTGGCAAAGGTCTTGTCGGTGATGCGCTTGATGCTGAAGGCGACATCCTCGGCGGTGAGTTTGGAACCGTCATGGAAGGTCACATCGCCACGCAGCGTGAACAGGATTTCCGTGTCGGACAGGTTGCGCCAGCCGGCCGCGATCTCAGGAACGATCTGCCCCGCATCGTCGCGCGTGACGAGATTGTCGAAGATGTTGCGGTAGACATAGTAGCTGTCGGGATTCCACTGAACCTGCGGATCGAGCGTCGAAGGCTCGGCTGCGAGGTCCACCACGAAGCGGTCAGCCCCCGCAAGCGCGGGTGTTGCTGCAGCAGTGAGTGCCAGGGCGGCTGCGACGAGCCATTTGCCAATCTGCGTCATCGCTCAGTCCTTTTTTGCAGTCGGAGCCGGCCGGATGCAAAGGCGGGCGGCCAGGGCGTGCCGCCATTGTGGTGCTGGACCCGAGTGATCACAATTCCATTGTGAGACGTCATCATGGGATGATGTCTCGGCCACGCCGTCTCTCCGAGATGGTTCATCTCCGTCCGGATGCCGTCATGATGCGGCCGTTGCAGTCTCGATCATGATCGATGCTGCCGCCATCGACCTTCTGCCGCTGACTTAACGCTGCAATCTCGCGCTTCAGGCCGCACGATACTGACGCCCTTGACGCTGACTTATGGCTGAGGCTCCCCCGTCATTCCGGGGCGATCCGAAGGATCGAGCCCGGAACCCAGAACCGATGCCGTGAGTAGAGAAGGCACGGGCAGCCGGCTCGCTTCACGAGGACGCGCATCGGTTCTGGGTTCCGGGCTCAGGCCTGCGGCCTGCCCCGGAATGACGGCGGAGGATAACGCCTTCGATCAGCGCAGAAGGCGGTTGGTATGAGCGCACGCCGCGCTCCATGCTGCGGGCCGCAACGAAAACGGCCCCGCATCACTGCGGAGCCGCCTTCCATCGGGAGCTAGCGGTAGCTCAACCTAGGATGTCGCAAGTCTGGCCAGAGCAGGCCAGCAGCGAGCGACATGACTGCCTTACGGCATTGAGATGGCCTGGGCCACTGTCAATTGCGGGGCAAATGGTTCGCCCTCATGCAACGAGGCGCACCGCAAAGCGACGATCAGTCGATCATCGCCACCAAGGTGCACGACGAGTAGCCGCTCAGAACCTTGTTCATCTTGGCGTCGGTGACGCCGCCGCCGCGCTTGATGCACATCAGGCGAGCAATCAAGGTATCCGACATGCCTGTCGACTGGCCGATCTTCGTGCCGCCTTTCAGGAAGCGAACCGACGTAAATTTTGCACCAGCTGGAATTCCTGCCTCGACGAGGACGGCTTTTGTCCATGTCGCGATGTCGGGCAGCGTGATCGTTATCTCGGCCATTGTGTCTCCGTTTCAGGACTGCCTATGACACAACGGGCTCGGAGCACCAACGAAATACGCCTTGCCGTCGGCTCTTCCGGCTCTGATTCTGCCCGGTGGCGTATGATGAGAGATACCCGTTTGGGAGTTTGAATCACTCAGCCGGACGCTATTGGCGAACGTCCGCGGCTGTTATGATGGATTTCGGCAGCCCGAGCTTAGGTCCGCTGCCGCAGAGCTAAAGCCGACATAAGCCCGCATGCTGTTGGGCGCCTTCCGGTCGAAAACCACCCGACGCAGATGATCATAGGCCGGTTTCGCATAGGCTGATCTTGCGAGGCTTCAAACGGATGGCGGGGGATAGCCATGCTGGAAACGGACAAGGTCTTCGCCGGCTCGCTTCCGGAAAACTACGACCGCTATATGGTGCCGCTGATTTTCGAGCCGTTCGCCGCAGACCTTGCACGACGAGCAGCGTCCTTGTCGCCAAGCGCCGTCCTGGAAATCGCCGCCGGAACCGGGGTTGTCACCCGCGCATTGGCGCCAAAATTGTCCCCCCGTGCGAGCTATATTGTCACCGACCTGAACCAGCCGATGCTCGACTACGCCGCCTCGCGGCAAGCTCCCGATGGGCGCATCACGTGGCGCCAGGCGGATGCTTTGGCGCTGCCCTTTGAAAATGCGGCCTTCGACCTCGTCTGTTGTCAGTTCGGCGCGATGTTCTTTCCCGACCGCATATCTGCCTACCGACAAGCCAGGCGCGTCCTGAAGCCCGGAGGACATTTCCTGTTCAACGTCTGGGACCGCATCGAAGAGAACGTCTTTGCCGATGATGTGACGCATGCTCTCGCAAGGCTTTTTCCAAAGGATCCGCCGCGCTTTCTGGCGCGCACGCCGCATGGCTACCACGACACAGCCCTGATCCGCGGCGAACTGGAGGAGGCAGGTTTCTCCGATGTGGCGATCGAGACGAGAGCCGAGCAGAGCCGTGCGCCCTCGCCGCGCCTCCCCGCTATTGCCTATTGCCAGGGAACGCCCCTTCGCAACGAAATCGAGGCGAGAGGCGTGAGGAAACTCGACGCCGCAACCGACTGCGCCACATCCGCAATCGCAGGCAGACATGGCAGCGGCGAGGTTGCCGCCAAAATTCAGGCCCACGTCATCCTGGCTGTATTCTAAAGCGTTGAACGTTCTCTGTTGAACCGGTCGGCGAGAGGGTTTCCGACGGCGTTGTACTTCCCCACCAGCCCGTGGATACCGGAACTAACCGCAAAACCACTCGATAAATGCCCGCAGTTTCGATGGCTGATTCCGCGTGGGATAATACAGCCGGAACTGGAGGGGATGCGGCTCGAACTGCGTCAGAATCTCGACCGGTTCGGCCGTCTCGATGGCGGAGCTTTCCGCCGTTCCGAAGAGCTGAGCGATACCGAGGCCCGCGCGAACGGCAAAGTCGAAATGCTGATTGTCGTCCAACACCAGCCGCGGTGGCGGATCGAGGCGAAATACCTGCCCCTCGACATTGAAGGTCAACGGCTCCAGTCGCTGGCTCCCCGGGAACCTGTAGCGGATAAGCTGGTGATGTCCGAGATCATTGGGATGCTGGGGAGTGCCCGCAGCCTCCAGATATGAGCGTGAGGCCAGGACGCGGCGACGGACAGGCGGACCGATGGCGCGGGCGACCATATCCATCTCCAGGGTATCGGCAAAACGGATGCCCGCGTCGAAACCGCCGGCGACGATATCGGTCAAGCGATCATCCGTTGCCAGCTCGACCGAAATGTCCGGATAGTGCCCAACGAAGGCAGTCAGTCGCGGCAAGATGCAGATCTGAGCCGCCAGCCGCGACAGGTTGATCCGCAAGTTGCCTGCCGGCCGTTTCCCAACAGTCCGAACCCGGTCGAGCGCGTCGGCGATGTCGCCAAAAGCCCGATCCGTATCTTGTAGCAGGAGGCGGCCCGCCTCGGTCAGCCGGACGCTGCGGCTGGTGCGCTCGAAAAGCCGGGCTCCGACAAGGGCTTCGATCTGTCGAATCTTCTGCGATACCGCAGACGGAGTCATGCCCAACCGACCAGAGGCAGCGGTGAAGCCGCCGGTGGTCGCGACCAACCGGAACGCAGGCAGCAGCGAAAAAAGGTCAGGCCCCATCGTTAAACCCTACTTCAAGGCCCTTGAAGCATGGCCCAACTCAACTTCACGATCAAGGTAACGCATCTAGGGAAGCATCCATCCGAACAGGAGCTCCCAATGACCGACGATTCAAAAAACTTGGGCCTATCGAACGCGATCAATGCTGCGATCGAGGGCGCCGTTGCCGATGGCCGCATCGCTGGTAGCGTCGTGCTCGTCGCCGAGCATGGCGAGGTCATCTACGAGCGGGCAGCCGGCTATGCTGACCGTGAGACCGGCAGGCGGATGCAGGTCGAAACGCCCTTCCGTTTCGCTTCTGTGACGAAGGCCTTCACGACGATGGCCATCCTGAAGCTGATCGAAGCCGGACGTTTGTCAGCCGACGACAGGGTGATGACCCGCCTTCCAGGGTTTACGCCTCGTCTCGCCGACGGCTCGATTGCCGACATCCGGATCGGCCATCTGATGGCGCATACGGCCGGGCTAGACTACCGGTCCCAGCAACCTGCGGATGGACCCTATGCCCGTGCCGGAGTGTCGGACGGCCTCGACGAGAGCCGTGGCTCGCTCGAAGCCAATCTCGCCCGCATCGCGAGCGTGCCGCTGAACCGCGTTCCCGGCGAAGGCTGGCGCTACTCCGTCGCGACCGACGTGCTAGGCGGCGTGATCGAGGCCGTCACCGGCATGAGCCTCGACGGCGCGATCAGCGCCCTGGTTTCCGAGCCGCTACAGCTGAGCGCAGCGTTTCATTGGCCGCAGGAGGATCTTGCCGTCCCCTATCACGATGGCAAACCGGCGCCGGTGCGGATGACCGTCGGCGTCGAGGTGCCACAGCCTTACAGCGAGGGACCCGGCGTCCGCTTCGATCCGGAGCGCATTCGGGACGCGACCGCCTGGCCCTCGGGCGGCGCCGGGATGGCCGGACGCGCCCGCGACGTGCTGACGCTGCTCGAGGCCTATCGCACGGGCGCTTTCCTGCGCGACGATCTGCGTGAGGCGGCGAGGATGCCGAGAGTTGGCGCGGAGGCTCAGGCGATGGGGCCGGGATGGGGGTTTTCCTGGATGGGCGCCGTCCTGATCGACCCCGCGACTACCGGCAGCCAATGGAACAATGGGTCGGTTTCCTGGGGCGGAACCTATGGCAATTGGTGGGGTATCGACTTCGCCAGGAAGCGAAGCGTCATCTCGATGACCAACACGGCCTATGAGGGAATGTCGGGCAGGTTTGCCCAGAGCATCGCTGCGGCCGCCTCGATGCCACTCTCGTAGACCCGCGTCGTCGGCGGCCAAGGCATGTGGTCGCCCCGATCCGACGCCGAATAGTCAAGACGCCGGAAGCGAGCGAGCGGCACCTTGGGGTCCGGCTCGCTGGCTGCCCCTGGGCGGATCGGGTGTAGCGCGCCTCGCTCAACGCGTGCGTCAAGAGGCGACCAGGCAGGTACCCAACCCGGCGCAATGGATGATCGAGGCCCCCTCGCCGATAGCCCAGCTACTCCGCCGCGAGCGCCAGCCGGCGCAAGCGCAGTTCGGGATGTTCGTGGAAGGGCTGCAGCGGCGTCATCCAGCGACGCAAGGTTTCCGCCGCCTCGATCCGCGCCGAGAACGGGTCCTTGCCATGGACGGTCCAGGTGATCGCGTCATCGAGCTCGAGCAGGCCCCAGGAGCCGGCCGGCTCCGGCAAGGTGGTGAAGCTCTCGGTCAGCGATTGCAGCGTCAGATGCGGGATGCCGTCGACCGTCGTCAGCGTGTTCCAATGGACATGGCCGGAGAGGCAGACGACCGGGACATTCGCCTGCCGCAGCACGGCGCGCGCTCGCTCCGCACCGGGATAGGTCGAGAATTCGGGATTGCGCTCGAAATAGTAGTTCCCGGTCTGGCCATGACCGGAGATCGGGACATGGCTCATGATCGCGAGCGGGCGGTCGGCGGCGTTCACGGTCGCCGCGAGCCAGAGCAGATCGGCCTCCTGCAGCACGAAGCCGCCGGGGCGGTGGATCTTCGAATCCGCGGCCCAGAGCACGAGGCGCCAGTCGCCGAGATCGATGATGCGATGGCCGAGCGGCTGGCCCAGGATCGCCTCGTTCTCGGCGACGCTGAGATGGTCACGGTCATGATTGCCGCAGAGGTGGAAGCGCGGCACGGCGATGGCCGAGAACGCCTCGGCGACCTCCTGCTCCAGTCGCAGGTCGGTCGCATGGTCGCGGTCCGAGATGCGGTCGCCGAGATCGATCACCGCGTCGGGCCTGGCCTCCGCGACGAAGCGGCGGAACTCCGCCATCAACGGCAGGGCGTGGGCGCCCATCTTGGTGAAGCTGTTCTCGCCGTGATGGATATCGGCGACGAAGGCGAGGCGAAGGGCTTTGGCCATGACACGGCTCACGATTGTGATGGGTTGAGAAGAGGAGGAGCCGGCGCAAGCCGGCCCCTCCCGGGGCGGCTCAGCGGGCGGCCAGCGTCACGCGGCCGGCGCGGAAATCGAGCACATAGGGGATGTGTCCGGGCAGCGGACGCCAGGCGAGCGAGCGCTTCATGCCGTAGGACTCGTAGGGCTGGTAGAGCGGCAGCACCGGCGGGTCGTTCTTGATCATCTGCATCAGCCCGGCATAGGCCTGCTTGCGCTCGGCGAGATCGGTCGAGTAGCGGAACTTCTCCCACAGCGCGCTATAGGCCTCATCGGCCTTGAAGCGGCCTTCCGAGGCGGAGTTGCCGGTCGGCGCCCACATGATGCCGAAGGAGCCGGCGGGATCGGGGAAATACATCGGGTTCGACCAGTTGCGCGCCATCATCGAGGGCTCGGAGCCGGTCCATTGCTCGGTGACGTTGAGCTGGGTCTTGACGCCGACAGCGCCCCACATCTCCTGGATCGCCTGCGCGGCGAGCAAGCCGTTGGTGTAATAGGCGGCCTGGGTGTCGAAGCGGATCGGGAAACCGTCATAGCCCGCCTCCTTCAGCAGGGCCTTGGCCTTGGCGGGATCATATTCAAAGGTGTCGAGCTCCGGCATATAGAGCGGCCCGAACTGCGCGAATGTATGGGAGGTCGGCACCTTCGCCTTGCCGAACCAGAGCGCCTCGTTCAGCGTCTTGCGGTCGATGGCATAGGACAGCGCCTGGCGCAGCTTCGGATTGGCCATCTTCGGGTTCTGGGTGTTGAAGATGACGACGTGGAAGAGCGGCGTCTGCATGCCCTCGACCTTGAGCTTGGCATCGGACGCGATCGGATCGAGCTGATCGGGCGGGATATTGGTGATCAGGTCGACCTCGGCGTTCTTCAGCGCGGTCAGGCGGCCCGAGAGCTCCGGAATGCGCTGGACCGTGACCTTCTGGAACGGCGCCTTCTCGCCCCAGAAGCCGTCGAAACGCTCATAGACCAGCTTCTGGTTGGGCACGAATTCGGTGATCTTGTAGGGGCCGGTGCCGACGGGCTTGAGGGCGAAGGCCTCGAAGTCGCTGGGCTCGGCGACATTGGGATCGCCCGTCAGTGCCATGACGTATTTCTTCGGCACGATCATGCCCTGCTGCACATTGAGCAGGGTCTCGAACAGCGGCTCGGGCTTGGTTGCGGTGATCCGCACCGTCTCGGCGTCAACAGCCTCGACCTTGGCCATGTTGGGCAGCGTGTCGCGCTTGCGCACGGTATAGGGCGGGAAGGTCGAATTGATGATGCGGTCGAAGGAGAAGACCACGTCCTCCACCGTCATCGGGTCGCCATTGTGGAAGGTCACGCCCTGGCGGATCTTCAGTTCGATCTCAGTCGGCGAAACCTGCTTCCAGCTCGTAGCGATGCCGGGCTGCCAGACGCTCTCGGCGCGGGTGGCGTCCTTGCCGATCAGCGGATCGAAGGCGTTGAAGTAAAACTGCGAGCCGACATTGGAGAAATCGCGGCCGGGATCGAGCCAGGGCGCCATGTTCTGCACGCCGACCTTAAGCTCCTGCGTGGCGGCAAGCCCGGTGAGCGCCGTGGTGGCGAGCGCCGTAGCGAGCGCGGTCTTGATCAAGGTCTTGAGCATGGTTTCAGCCCTTTCGAGACGAGCGGGAGAGGAACAGGCGTGGCAAGCAGGCGTGAAAAGCAGGCGGCCGTCAGCGTTCGCGCAGGCGCACGTCGAGATGGTCGCGCAGGAAATCGCCGAGCAGCATGGCAGCGAGGCTGACGAGCACGATCAGCAGCGCCGGCACCGCCACGATCCAGGACGCGGAGGCCATGTAGTCGCGCCCCTGCCCGACCATGGAGCCGAGCGTCGCGGTCGGCGGCTGGACGCCCAGCCCCAGGAAGGAGAGCGCCGATTCCAGCAGGATCAGGTTGGAGAAGTTCAGGCTCGCCATCACCACGATGGGCGAGACGATGTTGGGGATCATGTGCACGGTGGCGATGTGCCAGCGCGTCGCGCCCGCCGCCCGCGCCGCCTCGACGAAGGGCAACTCCCTGAGGCCGAGCACCTGGGCCCGCACCAGCCTGGCGAAATGCGCCCAATAGGCGATGCCGAGCACGCAGATCAGCACCGCCACATCGGTTCCAGCCAGCGCGATGACGAGGAGCGCGACGAGCGTGAAGGGCAGCGACAGCATGATGTCGACGAAGCCCATGATCAGCGCATCGGCCCAGCCACCGAACAGGCCGGCGACGAGCCCGAGCGAGACCCCGAGCATGAGGCCGATCAGCGTGCCGAACAGGGCCAGCGCCAGTGTCAGCCTGAGGCCATGGAGGCAGCGCGAGAGCAGGTCGCGGCCGAGCTGGTCGGTGCCGAACCAATGCGCCGGATTGGCGCGCTCGAAGCCGATCGGCGGGCGTAAGCGGGCGAGCAGCTTCTGCTGGTCAGGCTCGAAGGGCGCGAGCGCCGGTGCGAAGACCGCGAGCAGGACGAGGACGAGCGCGAGCAGCGCCGCGCCTGCGACGAGGACGCTGACGCTGACGCCCTTCGGCCAAGCGAGGCGCCGGCGCGACTTGGGCTGCGCGCGTGGCTTGGGCTGCGGCGGAAAAGCGATATTGGCGTCCAGAATCTTGGCATCGAGGATATCGGTCATGACCGCTCAGGCTCCAGCCAGGCGCACGCGCGGATCGACCAGCGCATAGGTGAGATCGACCAGGAGATTGACGAGGATCACCGCGCTCGCGACGACGAGGACGCCGAATTGCAGCACCGGGTAGTCGCGCTTGATCGTCGCGCCGACCAGGAGATCTCCGACCCCGTTCCAGGCGAAGACGGTCTCGACCACCACCGCGCCCGAGACCAGCGTGGTGATCTGCAGGCCGAGCACGGTGATGACCGGGATCAGCGCATTGCGCAGGCCGTGCTCGAGGATGATCGCGCGCTCTGACAGGCCCTTGGCGCGGGCGGTGCGCATATAGTCCTCGGAGAGGACATCGAGCATGGCGTTGCGGGTGTAGCGCACCAGCGCCGCGACGAAATAGGCCGACAGCGCGATCGTCGGCATGACGTAATGCAGCAGCGTGCCGGAGCCGGCGCTGGGCAGCCAGTGCAGCGTGTAGGAGAAGACCAGCAGCAGCAGGATGGCGAGCACGAAATTCGGGATGGCGTAACCGAGGAAGGCGGCGAAGAGCACGCCGCTTCCGCCCGATCGGCCGCGCCAGACCGCCGCCAGGATGCCGGCGGGCACGCCGACGCCGATCGTCAGCGCCAGCGTCGCGACCAGGAGCGAGGCGCTCTGCCAGAGCCGCTCGGTGAAGATCGTCGCCACCGGCCGGCGCTCCATCAAGCCGAGGCCGAAATCGCCTGACAGCAGCGAGCGCCAGAACAGCCAGTATTGCTCGACGACCGAGCGATCGAGCCCCCAATAGGCGATCATCTCGCGCCTCGATGCAGCATCGAGCCCTTCCGGCATCAGGAAGTCGATCGGGTTGCCGGTCAGGCGAGTGGCGAGGAAGACGACAGAGACGATCGCCCAGAGCGTGATCGCCATCCGCAGCACGCGACCGGTGAGGAATTCGAGCATGTCTTCCCCCTGCCTGGGTTGCTACGGGACATCGCATTCGCTGCCCGGCTTGCTCCTTGGGCTTTGCTGCGATGCCGATGTGGTGGCAGCGCTTCATGACAGGACGATGAACTTAGCTCAGTAAATATCCAGTTTGACACTGAGTTAATCTCAGTTCATGGCTTCAGGCCTCTGGCTTGCAGATTTTGAGATTCGCGCGATGGGCTCGCTTCAGGATGTTCGCGGTTGTCTCGTCGATCTCGACGGAACCCTGGTGCGCGGCCAGCAGGCCCTGCCGGGCGCGAGCGCCTTTCTCGAGGCGCTGGAGGGCCGTTTCGTCATCGTCTCCAACGACGCCGAGCATACGCCGCTGGAGCTGTCGCGCGGCCTGAAGCGGCTTGGCCTGGCGGTTAATCAGCGCCGGATCGTGCTTGCGGGAACGACAGCGCTCGACGAGATCGCACGCCGCCTGCCGCGCGCCCGCATCTTTATGATGGCGAGCAAGAGCCTGATGGCCCATGCGCGCGACCAGGGGCTCGTGCCGGTGCAGACGCGACCCGACATCGTCTTCCTCGGGCGCGACCGGCAGTTTTCCTATGAACGCCTGATGATCGCGGCCAATGCGGTGCGCGACGGCGCCGAGCTCGTCGCCGCCAATCCCGACCTCGTCCATCCCGGCCCCAATGGTGCGATCGTGCCGGAGACGGGAGCACTGCTGGCAGCTCTCATCGCCTGCACCGGCCCGGTGCAGCACCGCGTCATCGGCAAGCCCGAGCCTGCCTTGTTCGAGGCCGGGCTTGCCCTGCTCACATTGCCCAAGCGTGCCGTCATGATGGTCGGCGACAATCCGGCGACCGACGGCGAAGGTGCACGGCGCTTCGGCCTGCGCTATTTCGAGATCCGCGACGGGGTGTTCCCGCTCCTGGGAAGCGTTGTGACGCATCACGGAAGCACCAGTGCATTGGCCCTGACCGCATGACAGCCGCCAAGCCCGCCTCCAAATCTGCAGAGATTCGCAAGCCCACGGAGATCCGCAAGAGCCCGTCATCCTCCGGTCTGGAGGGCGCGCTCGATCGCCTGCAGGCGCTGCGCGCCAACCTGCCGCCGACCGCCGCCCGCATCGCCGATTTCTTCATCAGTCATGCCGGCGAGGTCGTGCACATGTCGGTCACGGAAGTGGCCGAGCGCACCGGCGCCAGCGAAGGCAGCGTCATCTCGCTGTGCCAGCAGCTCGGCGCGCGCGGCTTCCAACAGGTCAAGATCGCGCTGGCGCGCGACCTGGTGCAGCCGGTCCAGTTCATCCATGAGGATCTCGCCCGCAGCGACGACACCGGCACGGTGATCGAAAAGATCTTCCGCAGCGATCTCCAGGCCCTGCACGACACCATGAAGGTGCTCGACACCGGCGCGATGGAACGGGCCGTCGCCGCGATCCTGAAAGCGCGCCGCGTCGAACTCTACGGCATCGGCAGCGCCGCCCCGATCGCGGAGGATGCGAATTACCGCCTGCTGCGCATCGGCGTCGAGGCCAAGGTGGTGGTCGATTCCCATGTCCAGGCGATCAGCGCCTCGCTGACCGGGCCGGATGTGGCCACGATCACCATCTCCCATTCCGGCAGCACGCATGAGACCGTGACGGCAACCAAGCTCGCCAAGGAGGCCGGCGCGACGACGATCTGCATCACCAATTTCGGCAAGTCGCCGCTGCTCGCTTATGCCGATATCGTGCTGCACACCATGGCGCGCGAAACCCAGTTCCGCACGGAGGCGATGACCAGCCGCATCGCCCAGCTCGCCATCATCGACGCGCTGATCGCCTGCCTGTCGCTGGCCGATTACGACAGGGCCCTGGCGACGATCGGCAAGACCTTCGACGTGCTTTCGACCAAGCGGTATTGAGGTTTTTTGGAGCCGGAGCCCCCCGTCATTGCGGGCACCCGGGTCTTGCCTTCGGCAAGCCCGAGTACAGGCTCCGCGAAGCAATCCAGGGGGCGTAGAGCGAGCCCTCCTGGATTGCTTCGTCGCTTTGCTCCTCGCAATGACCGGACAGGCTGAACAGAAAGCCCCTTAGCGACGTTCCCGCTGGCGGATCAGCCGGCGGTGGCCGCGCCAGTGCCGGGAGCGGCCGAGCGGGCTCAGATCCGCCCGCAGGACCAGCCGGGATTTGAACGGCCGCGCTCCAGCCTGCACCTGGCGGTTCCCGTTGATAGGACCGAGCCAATGGCGGGGCCGGAGCCAGGGCAGTCCACCGGACACCTGGCTCGCTTTTCCGGTTCTGGCCTCCGCGATGCCCATCGAGCGCAACGCCCGACCGGCCCGCGAGCCCTGCCTAAACCGCCTCCGAACGCTGCGGCTCCTCGCACGCCTCATCGAGGATCGCAAAGCCCGTCCTGGCCATCACTTCGGCCTCATGAGCAACAATGTTCAGGACATCCGCGAGCGAGCGCAGACCGCTTTTGCGGGTCAGGCTCGCCAGGGATTGCGCCAGTTCGGCGACATAGTCCGCCGTCTCACATTGCGCCTGCGACAGCATCGCCAGCCCGTGCAGTTCGTTGCGCGCCGTCACCGCATTCGCCGACAGCCAGGCGGAAGCGCCGCTCTTATCACCATGCGACCGCGCTTCGGTTGCGCCAGGGTGTTTCTCCAAGGATTTCGTCGCCATGTCAGTCCCCCGAGTGGCTGCATTGTTGAGGCGTCAGCAGCCGACGACGACAAGTTAGGCTCGGGATGTTGACGAGCTATTTACCATTTTTGCAGCCCGTTCGCTCCATTTGGAGTCAGTTTGAACAATTCTTGCGCCAGAACCCGGCTAACAATACACGCAAAGCGCGAAATTTGCTCATATGTGGCCTCGTACGATCGCACCGGTCACTACGCCGGCCTCAGGCTGGGCGCACGGCCGGCTTGCCATTCGGCGGCGTGACAAAATCTGCCCCCGCCTTCACGAGCGCGTGATGGATTTTCTCGACTGCGCTCGCATGCGAGCCGACGAAGCCGTCGAACTCCTCGATCCTGCGGATGGTCGAGACGGGTACGCCCGTCGCTACCGAGAGCTGCTTCACCGACCAGTTGACGATGCCGCGCCCGCCGCGGATCTGGGCGCCGCTGAGTCCCCCCGTCGCGCAGCTCGGCGCGGGCCATTCCTTGCTGTCGTGGATGTCGATGCAGCCGCCGACCCATTCGGTGATCTCACCCGTGTCGTCTCGGACCGGAATGCTGCGCGCGCGCACCCAGCGATAGCCGCCGCCGCGCAGGCGAACGCGCATCTCGATTTCGCACACGCCACCGGCTTCAAGCGCCTTCTTGCGCTCGGTGACGACACGCTCGGCATCGTCGGGATGGAGCATCGCGACCCAGCCCCAATCACGGCTGTGTTCGGGGCCCTGCCCCGTCAGCTCCTCCCAGCCTTCGAGCCATTCGATGCGCCCATCCGGCCCGGCGCTCCACCAGACCGGAGTGCAGGCGGTCGCCATCGCATCGAAACGCCGCTGGCTCGCCTTGCTCAACTGCCGCGCCTCGTATTCGGCGGATACGTCGAGAAAGGAGCCGATCAAGCGATGTGGCCTGCCGCGATCGTCCAGCAGGAACTCGGCATTGACCCTCACCCAGCGCAGCCGCCCTTTCGGGTTCAGGATGCGAATATCGCGGTGGAGCGGCATGGCGTTGCGCAAGATCAGTTCGATCTCGGCCCGCGGGCCGAGATCGGCCGGGTGAATCAGCGCATGGAACATCTCTTCGGACGGCTGGTGCGTTTCCGGGTCGAGGCCCAGCAGCCGGAACATGCCAGCCGACCAGCGCACCTTGCGCGACGGCAGCGCCATCGAGAAAATGCCAAGCGGTATCCGCTCCTCGATGAAACGCAGGGTTTCACCGAAACTCTCATCTTCGTTGAAGAATGCCAGCATTGGACCCCCCGATCCAGTGTCGACGCGCTTCGCGGCATCTGCCGCAAATACTCTGTCTCGAATCAATCACGACAACACCACTTTAGAACAATGCTAAAATTGGCGGTCAAAGATAGAGGCACCCACGATTGAGTCGCCGCCCGTTATCGTAACATAGACAGAGCCTATCTGTTCCATCTCGGTCGCCAGGAGCATGCCCCGGCTTCCGTAACGAAAATTGAGATTTTCGCCAGACGCTGCTTGGGTGATTACTCGCCCGGCAAACTCGAATAACGCTCCAAACGTAATATTATTACAATTTGTGCTCGCAACCTGCTTAATAGCCGCGCTTGGAGCCGGATGCGAAAGAATGGAAACCGGTTTTTCGCATTGATCCTGCTCTCACTCTTAGACGAGAGACGGATTCAGATATCAGATGGGGTCACTTCGTGATGCCATCTGACATCATCGCGCTCTCGCCCTCAGTAAACGTCGGCCTGATAACGCCCGACCTTCTTCAGCGCGGCGACATAGGCCACAGCCTCGTCTGCCGAGCGGCCGCCATGCTCGGCGACGACATCGACCATGGCGCGCTCGACATCCTTGGCCATGCGCTTGGCGTCGCCGCAGACATAGAAATGCGCGCCCTGCTCCAGCCAGGCGAAGAGCTCGGCGCCGCGCTCGCGCATGCGGTCCTGAACGTAGATCTTCTCAGCTCCGTCGCGCGACCAGGCGAGCGTCAAGCCGGTGAGGACGCCTTCCTGCTTCATCGCGTTCAATTCGTCCTCGTAGAAGAAATCCGAAGCCCGGCGCTGATGGCCGAAGAAGAGCCAGTTCCTGCCCGGCGCCTTCGTCGCCCTGCGGTCATGCAGGAAGGCGCGGAACGGAGCGATGCCGGTGCCCGGCCCGCACATGATGACCGGCGTCGCGGGGTTCTCCGGCAGGCAGAAGCCATGCGCCCGCTGGACATAGACCGGCACCTCATCGCCGGGCTGGACGCGCTCGGCGAGATAGGTCGAGGCCACGCCCCAGCGCGGGCGCGTGCCGATCTTGTAGCGCACCGTATCGACCGTCAGCGTGATGCGGCCGGGCGTGGCGAGATGCGAGGACGAGATCGAATAGAGCCGCGGCTGCAACGGGTCGAGCGCCTCGACGAAGGCCTCGGCCGAGAGCTTCGCCTGGCCGAATTTGTGCAAGGTGCCGAGCACGTCGAGCCGGTCGAGATCGCCATCGGGATCCTCGCCCGCCGCCAGGCGCTTGGCCTTGGCGCGAGTTTCGCCGCCCGTGACATAGGAGATCAATTGGAACAGCGCATCGGGCGCCGGGCCGAGCGCGCAATCGCTGACGAGCGCCTCACGCAGCGTCTTGCCGTTGACGGGCGCGTCCGGCCGCGCGCCGAGCAGCGCGATGACCGCATCGGCCAGGCGCGGATCGTTTTGGGCGACGATGCCGAAAGCGTCGCCGACGATGTAGTCGAGCCCGCATGCCGAGAGATCGAATTCGACATGCCAGGTCTCCTTCTCCGAGCCCTCGCCATTGAGCTTGCGGCGCGAGAGGAAGGTCGCCATGGCCGGGTTTTCGCGGGAGCGGCCGACCGGGCCGGCGGGCGCGACTGGCGCGGCTTCCGCCATCGGCGCAGGCGGCGCGGCGCCGCCCTCCTCCACCAGCGCCTTCAGCATGCGCAGCGTATCCTTGCCGCCGGGCGCGCAGAGGTTCAGGCGCGGCTCCTGCCCGGAGGCGATCGCCGCCGAGTAGGTCTCGCAGACATAGCCGCACTGGCCGCAATCCTGCTGCGCCATGGCGGCGAAGAGCTTGCGCGGCATAGGCTTGCCCTGCGCGAGCTTCATGCGCTCCGCCATCTCCATTGCCGGATCGTGCCAGGGCGCGCCGTCATCGTCCTCGCCCATCACGGCGGCATTCTCGGCGGGCGAGAGCGCGGTGACGCCGGCATTGTCGAGCGAAAGCAGGCCGGCAAAAAAGCCGTTCAACCAGGAACGCTGCTCCTCGGAGAACGGCGCTGTCTCGGGCAGGACCTGGACGATGGGGGACGGGGACTGGAGCGTCATAAGGTGCCCCTCCCCGTCATGCTCGCCCTTGTGGCGGGCATCCACGTCTTGATCATAGAGCGCGACGACGGAAGACGTGGATGGTCGGCACAAGGCCGACCATGACGGTTGTGCAGCGCCGGGCTCATGCCGCGTCTCCGGTTTGCGCGACCAGCGCCTGCAACGCCTCGATCTCGTGGCGGCGGGCGAAGGCGACGAAGCTTTCATCGGGCGCGGCGCGATGAATCTGCCAGGTGCGCAGGACCGCCTCGACCAGCGCCGGAGCGTCCTGCGCCTTGACCTTCTCGCGAAAAGGCCGCGCCATGCCGCCATCGACGCCATAGCCGCCGCCGACGAGCAGATCATAGCCAGGCTCGGTGTCGCCCTCCTCATTGACCGGCACTTTTGCGCCGATCAGGCCGATATCGCCGATATAATGCTGGGCGCAGGAGTGGTGGCAGCCGGTCAGATGGATGTTGACCGGCGTCTCCAGCGTGATGCGCGGCTCGCAATGGGCGGCAATGGCGAGCGCATCCTCCTTGGTGTGGGCGGCGGCGAATTTACAGCCCGTCGCGCCCGTGCAGGCGATCAGCCCCGCGCGCAGGATCGAGGTTTCGGCGGAGAGGCCTATCGCCTGGAGATTGGCGACGACATCCTCGACCTTCGCGTCCGACACGCCGGAGATCAGCAGGTTCTGCCAGACGGTCAGGCGGATATCGCCATCGCCGCAAGTGTTGGCAATCGAAGCAATCACGCGCATCTGCGCCACGGTGAGCTTGCCGACCGGCAGCGCCACACCGATCCAGTTCAAGCCGACCTGGACCTGCTTGTGCACGCCGATATGGGCGAGGCGGTCGTAAGCCGGGCGCGGCTTCACCAGGCTCGCATCGACTCGGACCAGCTTGCGCCCGAGCTTGTCTTCGACCGCGGCGAGGAATGTGTCGAAGCCCCAGGCATCGAGCACGTATTTCAAGCGCGACTTGTTACGGTCGGTACGGTTTCCATTGGCGATGAAGACGCGCACGATCGCGTCGGCGACTGCAACCGCGTCAGACGGCGCGACGATGACGCCGGTGTCGCGGGCGAGGTCGTGATGACCGGTGATGCCGCCCAGCGCCAGGCGATACCAGATGCCAGGCTCAATCGGCTGGCCTTCGAAACTGGCGCCCTCGCCCAGCTCGATCGCCTGGAAGCCGATATCGTTGGTGTCCTCCAGCGTCGCGATCGAACCCGCGCCGTCAAAGGCGACGTTGAACTTGCGCGGCAGGCCATAGAGCGAGCGGTCGTTCAGGATGTGGTGGTGCCAGGCGCGGGCATGGGGACGCGTATCGAGCAGTTCGAGCGGGTCGATGCCTGCGGTGGCGGAGCCCGTGACGTTGCGGATGTTGTCGGCGCCCGAGCCCTTGGCGGTGAGGCCGAGATCGGCGAGCCCTTCGAGCAGCAGCGGTGCGTTCTCGGCGCTGATCTCGCGGACCTGCAGATTGGCGCGGGTGGTGACATGGGCATAGGGGCCGCAGAGCTTTTCCGCGAGATCGGTGACGCCTTCGAATTGCCAGGCCTTGAGGATGCCGTTGGGGATGCGCAGCCGGCACATATAGCTGTTCTGCGCCGGGGCCACATAGAACAGCCCGTGATAGCGCCAGCGGAAATTATCGTCCGGTTTGGGGTAGAGGCCGGCCTCGGCCTGCGCCTTGAAGCGGGCATAGGCGTCGAAGGGGTGTTCGGCCGCCTTCCACTTCTCCTGATCAACGAGTTTGCCGCCGCCGGCGACTGCGCGGCCTTGCGCCTCCTGATGCTCCTTGTCGGGACCGCTCGGCGCGGCGGCACCAGCACCAGCAGCCCCGCCAAGCGGGCCGAGCCCACGCGCCGCGCGGGCGGACTGCATGCCGCTCATGAAGCCTTCGAGATAGCGCTTCTGGTCCGGGCTGAAATCGTCGCTCATGTTGGTTCTCGGTCATCCCGGACGACGCGAAGCGGCGATCCGGGACCGTCCTCAGAATGAAGCGCCGTTGCTGGCGCCATACGCGTCTTGCGGTCCCGCATCTGCGCAGCAGCACTGCGTGCCGCAGCGCGTGCGGGATGACAGTCCCTGCTCACGCCGCCTCGACGAAGCGGTGGCGCTCGTAGAGGAATTTCAGCACCGCCTCGCGGGCGGCGATGTAAGTGCGGTCGGCGACCAGATCGAGCCGCTTGCGCGGACGCTCGAGCCGCACGTCGAGCACCTCGCCGATGCGGGCGGAGGGGCCGTTGGTCATCATCACGATCCGGTCCGAGAGCAGCACGGCCTCGTCGACGTCATGGGTGATCATGATCATGGTGTTTCCGAGCGCGGCATGGATCTGCATGATCGAATCCTGCAGATGGGCGCGCGTCAGCGCGTCGAGCGCGCCGAAGGGCTCGTCGAGCAGCAAGATCTTGGGCTCCATCGCCAGCCCGCGCGCGATGCCGACGCGCTGCTTCATGCCGCCCGAGATCTCGGCCGGGCGCTTGTCCCTGGCGTGGGCCATCTGGACGAGGTCGAGATTATGCATGATCCAGTCATGCCGCTCGGCCTTGCTCTTCTGGCGGCCGAAGACCTTGTTCACGGCGAGTGCGACATTGTCGTAGACGGTGAGCCAGGGCAGCAGCGAATGGTTCTGGAAGACGACGGCGCGCTCGGGCCCCGGCGAATTGACCTCCTTGCCCTCCAGCAGCACCGCGCCGGCGCTGACCGGGGTCAAACCCGCGATGATGTTGAGCAGGGTCGACTTGCCGCAGCCGGAATGGCCGATCACCGAGACATACTCACCCTTGTCGATGACGAGGTTGATGTCCTTGAGCACCTCGGTCGTGGCGGCGCCGCGCTGGAAGCGTTTGTCGACATGGTCGATCTTGAGATAGCTCATCGCATCCTCCTCAATTGGTCAGGGTGCCACGGGTGACGATGGTGCCGATGAAGGCGACGAGGCGGTCGAGCACGAAGCCGACGACGCCGATGTAGATGAGCGCCACGATGATGTCGGACAGGCGCGAGGAGTTCCACGCATCCCAGATGAAGAAGCCGATGCCGACGCCGCCGGTCAGCATCTCGGCCGCGACGATGGCGAGCCAGGACAGGCCGACGCCGATGCGAAGCCCGGTGAATATGTAGGGCGCGGCGGAGGGCACCATGATCTTGAAGAAGAACTCGATCTGGTTCAGCCGCAGCACCTGCGCGACATTGCGGTAATCCTGCGGGATGTTGCGGATGCCGACCGCCGTGTTGATGATCACCGGCCAGATCGCGGTGATGAAGATCACGAAGATCGCCGAGGGCTGGCTGTCGCGGAAGGCCGCCAGCGAAAGCGGCAGCCAGGCGAGCGGCGGCACGGTGCGCAACACCTGGAAGACCGGATCGAGCCCGCGCATCGCCCAGACCGACTGGCCGACGAGCGCCCCCAGCAGCACGCCGACGACCGCCGCAAGGCTGAAGCCGATGGCGACGCGCTGGAGCGAGACCAGGATGCGCCAGCCCAGACCGATATCCTGCGAGCCGTTCCAGAAGAACGGTTCGGTGATCAGGTCCTTGGCTTCCGACCAGATCTTGGTCGGCGGCGGCAGCGAGGATTGCGGGCCATGCGCGGTGAGCTGCCAGACCAGCAGGATCAGCGTGACCGTGATCAGCGGCGGCAGGATGTTGACGAGAACCGCCTTGAGCCAGGCGCCGAGCCGCTCGCGCAACGGCTTGCCCGCAACCGCCGGCAAGGTCACCACCTCGGCCTGCACGGCCGATAATGCGACGACCTTCGCGCCCGCTGTCGCATTCTTCAAGACAGTCTGACCCATCCCGATACTCCTCTGATTGAATTGGTCCGTCGCGTCCGTCATGCCGCCACCGTCTCGCGCGCTTGCGCGCCGATGCGCCGGATTTCCGGCAGGCAGGAGCCGCAATTCGTGCCGGCCTTGAGCTGCCGGCCGATATCCTCTGGCGTCATCGCGCCACCGCCGGCGAAGGCCGCGCGGATCGCATTGAGGCCGACGCCGAAACAGGCGCAGACCGTGGGGCCGGGATCGGCCGCGCCATCGAGCCGGCGGCCGGCGAGCAGGGCGAGCCGGTTTTCCGGCGCGAGGCCGGCATCGGCGAAGGCGAGCTTGACCGTGTCCCAGAGCGGTGCGCGCCCGGAGGGGCCGACGAAGAGCGCAGCGATCAGCCTGCCTTCAAGCGTCACGGCGCAACGATAGGCGCCGCCCTGACGGTCGATCATCTCGGTGAGACCATCCTCACCGAAGGCTGAGCGCACCGCCGCCATCAGATCATCGACCGAGGCGTCGGTCGCAAACAGACGGCCCTGCCCGCCTTCGACCGCAACGCTCGCCCACCAGCTTCCCGCCGGCAGGGCGAAGGCCTCACGCGACAGCACGAAGCCCTGCGATGCATAGCTCACGGGCGCAACGGAAGAGGGCGTCGCCTTCATCTCCGGCTGGCCGGAATAGGGATCGCAGAAGGGCTGCACGGCCGCGCCGATACGCGCATCCGACGCCGTCTCGGCCGACCAGTGGATCGGCGCGAAGAGCGAGCCGGCCGGCACGCCCTCGTCGCGCAGGACCTTGAGCACGACCGCGCCATGGGCGTTGGCGATGCGGGCGAAACCGCCCTCCTCCAGGCCGAAACGGGCGGCATCGGCCGGATTCACATGGACACTGGGCTCGCTGACATGGGCTGAGAGGCGCGCGCTCAGGCCGGTGCGCGTCATGGTATGCCAGTGATCGCGGACGCGGCCGGTGTTGAGCAGCAGCGGAAACGCCTCGCTCGGCTCAGCCGCCAGCGCAGGCATGGCGAGCGGCTTCATCTGGGCGCAGCCATCGGGCGTGAAGAAGCCGCCATTGGCGAAGAGCCGCGCTGTGCCCTGCGATCGACCGGCGGGCACGGGCCATTGCACGGGCCTGAGCGCGTCATAGCCGCGCCTGGTCAATCCGGCATGGGCGCCGATGTCGAAATCGCGGGTGCCGTCATTCTCGAAGGCGGACAACGCTGCGTGCTCGGCATAGATTTCGGAGGCATCGGCGAAGCCGAAGCCGGCGGCGAAGCCCAGCCGCCTGGCGATCTCGCAGATGATCCACCAATCCGGCCTGGCCTCGGCGGGCAAGGGCAGGAAGGCGCGCTGGCGCGAGATGCGGCGCTCGGAATTGGTGACCGTGCCGTCCTTTTCGCCCCAGGCGGCTGCCGGCAGGATGAAATGCGGCTTGGCGGCGAGCGTGTCGTTGGAGAGCACATTCTCGGAGACGATGAAGAGATCGAGCCCCCGCAGCGCCGCCATGACATGGTCGGCGCGCGGCAGGGAGACGGCCGGGTTGGTCGCCATCACCCAGAGCGCCTTGATGCGCTTGTCTGCCACAGCATCGAGCATGGCGACGGCCTTCAAGCCTTCATGCTGCGCCATGTTGGGCGCCTTCCAGAAGCGGCGGACGCGGTCGATCTCGACGGCCGAATAGCCCATATGGGCGGCGAGCATATTGGCGAGCCCGCCGACCTCGCGCCCGCCCATGGCGTTGGGCTGGCCGGTCAGGGAAAACGGCCCGCCGCCGGGCCGGCCGATGCGGCCGGTCGCGAGATGGCAATGCAGGATGGAGGCGACCTTGTCGGTGCCTTGCGCCGACTGGTTGACGCCTTGGCTCCAGGCCGTGACCACGGCAGGCGTGCCGGCCCAGAGCGCATAGAAGGCGGCAATATCGGCCGGGCTCAGGCCGGTGCGCGCGGAGACGGCGGCGATGTCGGGCGCGATGCCGCGCGCATTCTCCAGCACGGCCTCGAAACCGCTGGCGTGGCGCGCGAGATAGGTCGCGTCGGTCAGGCTGTGCTCGGCGAGATGGACGAGCAGTCCTGCGAACAGGACGCTGTCGGAGCCCGGCTTGAGCTGCAGAACCAGGTCGCAATCCTCGGCGGTAGCCGTCACGCGCGGATCGATGACGACGACCTTGGCGCCGCGCTCGCTGCGGTTCTGCTGGATGCGACGGAACAGCACCGGATGGCACCAGGCGGTGTTTGAGCCGACCAGCACGATCAGATCGGCGCTGTCGAGGTCCTCGTAATTGCCCGGCACCGTGTCGGAGCCGAAGACGCGCTTGTGGCCGGCGACCGTGGAGGACATGCACAGCCGCGAATTGGTGTCGACATGGGGCGAGCCGATGAAACCCTTCATCAGCTTGTTGGCGACGTAGTAATCCTCGGTGAGGAGCTGGCCGGAGAGATAGAAGGCGACGGCCTCAGGGCCATGCTGTCGAATGATCGATCTCAAACCACCTGCGACCGCATCGAGCGCGAGCTCCCAGGTGACGCGGTCATAGCCACCCGCCGCATTGCGCTTCAGCGGGTGCATCACACGGCTGCCCAGGTCGAGCGTCTCACCGAGCGCCGAGCCCTTCGAGCAGAGCCGCCCGAGATTGGCGGGGTGGGCGGGATCGCCCGCGATCGCCGCTCCGCCCTTGCCATCGCGCGTCGCCAGCACGCCGCAGCCGACCCCGCAATAGGGGCAGGTGGTGCGGATCGCCGGATCGGGAATACCAGGGCCTAGCGAGGCGTCATCGATGCGCATGTCAGGCGGCCTCCCTGATGCAGTAAGGCTCGCCGAAGGGCAGATCGGCGCGGATCGCGGAGATGTCCTGCCCGGAGCGGATCAGGCCGAGATAGAACAGGGCGCCTTGCGTATCGCCGACGAGGACGCAGCCCGCGAGCCTGCCATCGCGCAGCACGAATTTGCGGTAGATGCCGGCGGCGGGATCGCGCAGCACGAGGACCTCAGTGCCCTCGCCCGCCTCGAACTCGCCGGCCGAGAAGACACCGACGCCGCTGACCTTGAGATTGGTCGCCAGCAGCGAGCCGGCGTAAGCCGCCTCCGTGCCCGCAGATTCTTGCCCCGCGGATTTTTGGCCCGCAAGCCGCATCGCCAGCACGCGCGCCTGCTCATAGGCCGGCTCGACGAGGCCATAGACCTGGCCGCGATGCTCGGCGCATTCGCCGATCGCGAAGATATTGGCATCCTCGCTCGCCATCGCATCGTCGACGACGATGCCGCGATTGACGGCGAGCCCCGCCGCCCTGGCGAGATCGGCGTTGGGCCGCACGCCGATGGCGATGACGACGAGATCGGCAGGGATGATCGTGCCGTCCTGAAGCTCGACGCCCTCGACCTTGTCCGTGCCGACGAAACCCTTGGTCGCGCTGCTCAGCCGGACATCGATGCCGCGCGCCGTGATCGCGGCTGCGAGCAGGCCCGCGCCCTCGGCATCGAGCTGGCGCTCCATCAACCGGTCGACCAGATGCAGCAGCGTGACTTGGCCGGGCGTGACTTGGCCGGCCCTCTGACCGCCGGCTTTTGAGAGACCATAGGCCGCCTCGAGCCCGAGCAGGCCGCCGCCGATGACGACGATGCGCGCCCCGCGCTGCGCATAGGCCCGCATCATCCCGACATCGGCGGTGTCGCGGAAGGTCGCGACGCCCGGCAGATCGCCGCCCGGGAAAGGCGGCTTCAGAGGCTTGGAGCCGGTGGCGAGGACGAGCTTGCCGTAAGGCAAGACCAGCCCGTCCTCCAGCGTGACCGTCCTGGCAGCGCGGTCGATGCCCGCAACGCTGCGGCCATAGATCATCGAGACGCCGCGCGCGCGCCACCAGGCGGCGGGCTTCAGCTCGATATCGGGCTCGGCGATCTCGCCCGCCAGCAAGGGCGAGAGCAGCACCCGGTTATAGGCGAGCCGGCCTTCCGCGCCGATCACCGCGATGGAATAGCGCCCGAGCGCGCGCTGGCTGAGCTCGTCAACCAGCCGCGTCGCGGCCATGCCCTTCCCCACGATGATCAGCGGCTCGGCCATGCGATCAGGCCACCCGCTTGATCTTGAGTGCCTTGAGATAGTCCAGCGGCGCAGCGGGATCGAACTTCACGCCGTCGAAGAAGGTCTCGACGCCGCGCGAATCCACTGTGGGAGCCCCCGCCACGCCGAGCGTCTTGGCGGCCTCGCGCCAGAGATCGGCGCGATTGGTCTTGTCGACCAGGGCCTTGATGTCGATCGTCGGCTCGAACTTGCCCCAGCGGATGTTCTCGGTGACGAACCAGCTGTCGTGGCTCTTGAAGGGGTGGGAGACCTCGCCACCTTCGCCCCAGAACTTCATGTAGAGGTTGGTACCCTTCACCTCGCGGCCATTGCCGTAGTTGATGTCACCCTGCAGGCGCTTGTTGATGTCGGTGACGGGGACGTTGAACCATTGCCGGCGACCGACGATCTCGGCCAGTTCCTGGCGGTTCTCCATCTTGTCGGCCCAGATCTGGGCTTCCATCACCGCCATCAGGATGGCCTGCGTCGCCTTGGGATTGGCGTCGACGAAATCGGCGCGCATGCCGAGGATCTTCTCGGGATGCTTGAACCAGAGCTCGCCGGTGGTGAGTGCAGTGTAGCCGATGTTCTGGTTGACGAGCTGCTCGTTCCAGGGCTCGCCGACGCAGAAGCAGTCCATCGTGCCGACCTTCATGTTCGCCACCATCTGCGGCGGCGGCACGGTGATGACCTTGATGTCGCTGTCGGGATCGATGCCGCCGGCGGCGAGCCAGTAGCGGATCCAGAGATCATGCGTCCCGCCCGGGAAGGTCATCGCGGCCGTGAGTTCCTTGCCGGCGGCCTTCTTGCGCTCGAAGGCTAGCTTCAGCGGCGAGGAATCCTTCTGGACGTTGAGGTCCTTGTATTCATTCGAGACCGAGATCGCCTGCCCGTCCTGGTTGAGGTTCAGCAGCGTGTACATCGGCAAAGGCTGGCCGTTCTGCATCACCTTGCCGGTGCTGTAGAGATGCGTCTTCGGGCGCAGGATATGGCCGCCATCGATGCCGTTGTTCTTGAAGCCGAGCGCCATGTTGTCGCGCGTCGCGCCCCAGGAGGCCTGTTTGGCGATGTCCATGTCGGGCAGGCCGTATTTGGCGAAGAGGCCCTTCTCCTTGGCGAGGACCAGGGGTGCAGCATCGGTCAAGGCGATGTAGCCGAGGCGCGTGCCCTTGACCTCGGGTCCGGCCGATTGAGCGAAGGCGCCCGACGGCAGCGCAGCCCTGGCAGCGGCAAGCAAGGCGGCCGCGCCGGAGAGTTTTAGGAGCTGGCGGCGGCTGGCGGTGGCTTTCGCCGGCTTCACCCTGGTCTCGACTGTCTCTGTCATCGATCGCCTCTCTGCTGGACTTAAAGCTGGGGTCTGGGTCGAACTCGTCTGCGCCGCCAAAACGAAAAACGCCGCGCGAAAGCACCCGGTTGAGGCACGTTCGACAGCGGCGTTGCTGTGCGTTTCGATTTGAAATTGGGCGCGGGCAGCCTTGGCCGCGTCACTCCAACGCCAACAAGGATCGTGCCAACCGGCTCAGGCCAGGACAATTCTTAGAATTTCAATAGCTTAGAGGTATTGTCCCCCCGCCGGCCCTGGTCGCGGCGCGCCTTATTGCGCCGCACAATTCAACCGCACCCGCACAAAAAATGCGCAACCCCTCAAGGGCGATGGCCGTTGCCTGCAAAGAGAGCAGGCCGGAAGACGGCCCTGGCCTGCTCCGTCATCTCCGGGCTGCGGATGATCTGGCCGGCCTGTTCCATGCCTGCGAGAATCCAGTCGGCATGCCCGGGATCGGGCCGCAGCGCCTCGCGGTCGAAGCGGATGAAGCGCTCGACCTTGCGGGGCGGCCGCCCCGCTCCCTGCAGCAACTCCCAATGCAGCACCGGCTCCAGGATATCGGCGGGTAGCGCGAGCCGATCGGGCTTCGACAGATGCATGGCGATGCGGCCGAAATTGGCGGGCTGGCAGGCCCAATCGCTCGCCCGCAGGATCGCGGCATTGAGCTTCGAGACCGCAGCCGCACGGCGGTCCGCATCGTCGGCGCGCCAGGCCAGCACCTTGTCGGGGCAGTTGCGGCGCAGATCGACGCTGCAATGGACCATGGCGCCGACGCCGGCAGCGACAGCGGCCGTGTTCCAGGGCGCACCCGCGCAGAAACCGTCGACCCGCCCGCTGGTCAGCGCCTCCACCGTCTGCGGCGGCGGCACGACCTCGAAGCGAATGTCCTTGCCGAGGACGAGCCCGGCCTTGGCCAGCCACTCGCAGAGCAGATAGGTGTGGCTGGAGAAGCCGAAGACAGCGGCAAGCGTCAATGGCGGCAGGCCCGAGGCCTTGCGGCGCTCGACCATGGCGGCGAGCGCCCGGGCGGAGACCGTGGTGTCGGCCATGTCGCCCTCTGCGAGCCGCGCCAGCTCCTCATAGCGGCGCACCGAGAGGGTGATCGCCGCGCCGTCGAGGTTGAGCGCCAGCGGCACCGCCATCGGCGCCTTGACGCCGCCGACGCCCAAGGTCGCGGCGATGGCGGCCGGTCCCAGCATATGGGCGGCGTCGAACAGCCTGACATTGAGCTTGTCGCGCAGGTTCGACCAGGAGACCTCGCGCACCAGTTCGAGGTTGAGGCCCTCGGCCTCGGCAAAACCCTCGTCCTTCGCCAGGATGACGAGGGCGCAATCGACCAGCGGCATGAAACCGACGCGCAAGTGCAGGGTCATTTCAGCACCTCGGCGGCTGTGATGATGGAGCGCGCGATGTCGACGAGCTTGCGCTTTTCGTTCATCGCCGTGCGCCGCAGGAGCGCGTAGGCCTCTTCCTCGGGCAGGCCCTTCATGCGCATGACGATGGCCTTGGCGCGGTCGATCGTCTTGCGGTCCTCGAGCTGCGAGCGGGCCTCGTCGAGTTCCTCGCGCAATTTGCGGAAGGCGTTGAAGCGGCTGATGCAGGTCTGCAGGATCGGCTGCATGCGCTCCTTCTTCAACCCGTCGACGATATAGGCGGAGACGCCGGCCTCGACCGCCGCCTCGATCGAGGCCGAATCCGACTGATCGACGAACATGGTGATCGGCCGCCGGACATGGCGGCTGACCAGGAACATGTCGGCAAGCGCATCGCGGCTGGGATCCTCGAGGTCGATGACGACCACGTCGGGGTCATGCAATTCGATCGCCGCGACGAGCCCGTTGGTCGCGCCGATGCGAACGAGATCGGTGAAGCCGGCCTCGCGCAGGCCCTCATCGATGATGGCCGCGCGCACCGGATTGGCATCGACGATCAGGATTTTCAGATCTGGTCTCATGGTCCGCAAGGGGGCGCCGGCATTTCACCCGCAAGTCTTCGCCACCCACAGGTGTTACGCCGGTGTCGATAGGCTGGAAAGCCAGCAAGAGTCAGGCCAGCGGCCGCGATGGCTCACGCCGCAGGCGCAGCCCGGAGCCCGCCCGCCGTCTCGATGAAATCCACCACCACATCGACGCCCTCCCCCAGCTTCGTATTGGTGAAGACGAAGGGGCGCTTGCCGCGCATCAGCCGCGAATCCCGGTCCATGACCCCAAGATCCGCGCCGACATGGGGGGCGAGATCGGTCTTGTTGATGACGAGCAGGTCCGAGCGGGTGATGCCCGGCCCGCCCTTGCGCGGGATCTTCTCGCCGGCCGCGACATCGATGACGTAGATCGTCAGGTCGGCGAGCTCGGGCGAGAACGTCGCGGCGAGATTGTCGCCGCCGGACTCGATCAGGATGATGTCGAGATTGGGGAATTTGCCGCGCATCTCCTCGACCGCGGCGAGGTTGATCGAGCAGTCCTCGCGGATCGCGGTATGGGGGCAGCCGCCGGTCTCGACGCCCATGATGCGCTCCTGCGGCAACGCGCCCGCCACCGTCAGCAGGCGCGCATCCTCCTTGGTGTAGATGTCGTTGGTAATGGCGCAGAGATCGTAGGTGTCGCGCATGCGCTTGCAGAGCACCTCCATTAGCGCGGTCTTGCCGGAGCCGACAGGGCCGCCGATGCCGACGCGCAGCGGGCCGTGGGGGAGCGTGTCACCGATCACAATCCTTCGAAGAGCAGAACCGCGTAGCCCGCGGCGATCGCGAGGCATAGAGGCGCGTAGCAACACCTGTCGAGCGTAGCGAAAGGTTCGAGCACATGCTTTCGCTGCCAGGCCGGGACATAGCCCGCGACCCCTCTTAGCAAGAACACGGCCATGATCGCGACGCCAGCGCCCAGGATCAGCCGGCGGGGCGCCACGCCCGCGAAAGACCCGGCGAGCAGCAACGGCCAGAGCGCGGTGACCGCAATCGCGGCGGCGACAGCAATGCACAGGAGCGGCGGCGGCATGCGCTTCAGCCTCGCATCGCCGACGACGGTGCTGACGAGGCCCTGCTGGGTCGAGGCCGGCCAGCGGCCGCCCAGCCCCCAATAGACATGCAAGCCTGCGATCGCGGCCAGAACGAGCGCTAAAACCGTCGCAACCGCCATGATCATGAGCGGAACAGCCGCGAATACTGGGTCTCATGTCGCAAAGATGCGAGATCGGAGCGCAGGGCGCAGCCGCCGAGATCATCGAGCGTCGCCGTCTCGGCAGCTGCAGCCGCCTCATGCAAGGCCGGCACCAACCCGGCCGTGATGCGCTGCCCATCGGTCTGGCCGACGATGCCCAGGCGCACCGAGGCCGAGACGAGGTTGGCGACGAAGCCAAGCCCATAGGCCTCCAGCGACGGCCGCAGCGGCAGGCCGTGACCGGCGGCCGCCACGCCGACAGCGATGGGATAGGCGATGTCGCCCTGCCAGATGCTCCGCAGATGCTCGATCGCGTCGCAAGGCCAGGCGGCGCGCACCGCTGCGATGAAGGCGTTGCCCTGCGTCACCGTTTCCAGCCGGCGCTCGGCCGAATTGGCCAGCGCCAGGGCCAGTTCCGCGGTCTCGATGAGACCCGCATCATCGCCGGCGCCCACCATGCGACAGGCGTTGGCGAACAGGATCAGGTCGTTGCGCAGCGAGCCGTGGACGACGAGCGCTTCGAGCCAGTCCCGCAGCGTCGCGGCGTCGTGAAGATCGCCCGCCTCGAAAGCCCATTCCAGCCCGTGCGAATAGGCGAAGGCGCCGACCGGGAAGGACGGCGACAGCCAGACCATGAGCGGGAGATGGGCCGACGACATGAGCAGCGCTCAGTGGTCGTGGCTATGGCCCTTGTGACCATGTTCGGCGCCATGCTTGTGGCCATGATCGTGCTTGTGGTCGTGGTCGTGCCCACAACCGCAGCCATCGTCATGAGCGTGGGCCTTGTGGTCGTGCCCGTGATCATGATCCTTGTGGTCATGATCCTTGTGGTCGTGGGCCTTGTGGTCATGGGCCTTGTGGTCATGGGCCTTGTGGTCGTGGCCCGCATGATCGTGCCCGTGATCATGGTGGGCATGGTCGTGATGGGCATGATCATGGCCGGCATGATGGTCGTGCCCGCAGCCGCAAGCATCCGCCGCATGGGCGTGGCCATGGTCATGCCCGTGATCGTGATGATCATGGCCGTGGTCATAGGCGCCGCGCTCGGGCTGGAAGGGACGCGTCACCGCGTTCATGGCGCAGCCCTGGCCCCGGATCATCTCCGCCAGGACATGGTCGTTCTCGATATAGATCGCGTCGCCGCTGATCTCGGCCGGGGTATGGCGGTTACCGATATGCCAGGCCAGCCGCATCAGGCGCAGCGGGTTCTCGGCGCGGATCTCGAGCAGGCTTTGGGCGGCCGCCTTGATCACGACCAACCGGCCGTCTTCGAGCCTGACCGCGTCACCGTCGCCAAGCGCGGTCGGCTTGTCCAAGTCGAGCAGGATGTCGAGCCCGCCATCGCCCTTGAGCGCAAGGCGGCGGCGATTGCGATCCTCATGGTCGAGCGTCAGCGTCTCGACGATTCTGTCCGCTTTGACTGCAGCCTTGCGAACGACGGAGGTGGCGCGCAGCATGATGTTTAAACCCGTGACGATAGTGGATCAGAGGCGGTCGATGGACCGCGGTTCGACCACTTCGATCACCGGAGGGGCGCTGACGCAAGCCCCTGCGACATTGAGGAAGGCGATGAGATGCGGCTCGCTCATGTGGCGATCGACATCGGCACGCGTCTCCCAATGCTCGACGGTCATGAAACGGCCGGGTTCGGTGAGGCTTTCATGCATGTCGTAGGAAAGGCAGCCCTGCTCGCGGCGGGTGGCGATGATGCAGTCGCGCGCAGCGGCCGTGAATTTGGCGCGCGCCTCGGCCAGCACCTGCGCTCGCGCGATGACGATAATCGGATCGGACATACGGCCTGAAACTCCGGATCGATCGAGGGTTGCCTGATTCCTGGATTACATCTCGACGTTGTATCCGGATGCAACCGCACAAGCTGCATGGTTGACCGAAGATTAACAAAAAAGAGCGTCGGAGACCGTTGGAGAGTTGGGCTCTCATCCTGAGGCGTCGCGCAGCGGCGTCTCGAAGGAGGCTCCGGGAGCACGCTGGTTAGGCTCGGAATCGCGCCGTCATCCTGGGCGTAGCGAAGCGGAGGCCCGGGATCCATCGTAGGGCTGTGGAGCTCTCCGATGAATCCCGGAGCTGCGCGGCTTCGCCGCTTGTCCAGGATGACGGCGTGGTTCCGAGGATGAACGGCATATGCATGGGAGCCCCTCCAAGCGATCTCTTAGCGCCCGGCCATGCCCACTGCTGCGATCTTGCGCGGCTGCTCCTCACTGAGACCGGCGCGCTTGTCGAAGGCCTTCTGCGCCCGGCTGATCTCGCCATGGTGCTCATAGGCCCATAGGCCGAGCGCCTGGACCGGCAGCCAGAGCGAGCGGCCGAGATCGGTCAGTTCATAATCGACGCGCGGCGGGATCGTCGGGAAGACAGTGCGGTTGACCAGCCCGTCGCGCTCGAGCCCGCGCAAGCTCAGGGTCAGCATGCGCTGCGAAATGCCGTCGACCATGCGCTTGATCTCGTTGAAACGCCGCGGCCCATCACCGAGCAGGCGAACGATCTGGACGCTCCATTTGTCGCCGATGCGGTTCAAGATCGGCGCCACGACGCGGCAGCTATCGGTCACATCCGTGTGCCCTTGTTCCAAAAATGTGCCTCCTTGTCGCGATTTAGGCAGGCTCGTACATAGCCTCAGTATCAAACATATACCAGAGAGGCTTCCCATGAAACTGCTTCATCTCGATTCCAGCATCCTCGGCGAGAATTCGGCCAGCCGCGAGGTTTCGGCAGCCATCGTCGCCCGCCTGCGCCAGGCCGATCCGAGCCTCGACGTGACCTATCGCGACCTTGCCGCCGATCCCGTCCCGCATCTGTCCGGCGCCTATCTCGCCGCAGCCGCCGGCGCGCCGGGCAGCGAGGCGCTCCAGCAGGAGATCGCCACCAGCACGGCGATCATGGACGAGTTCCTCGCGGCCGATACCGTCGTGATCGGCGCGCCGATGTACAACTTCACCATCTCGACCCAGCTCAAGGCCTGGATCGATCGCATCGCCGTCCGCGGCAAGACCTTCAGCTATTCGGAGAACGGGCCGCAGGGCCTGGCAGGCGGCAAGCGCGTCATCGTCGCCGTCACGCGCGGCAATATCTATTCAGCCGGCGCGCCGGCTGCAGCGTTCGATTTCCAGGAGCCCTATCTGCGCGCCGTGTTCGGCTTCATCGGCATCAGCGATGTCGAGTTCGTCCGCGCCGAGGGCATCAACTTCAGCCCCGAGCACCGCAAGGCCGCGCTGGCGAGTGCGCAGGAGACCGCGGCTGCGCTCAAGCCGACCCTGCGGAAGGCAGCGTGACCGCAAACTGCTTTGATATCATTGTGCTTTCTTGAGGCTTAGTAGCACAGATCGACGTTCGTGCTGCTAAGATCGAGGTTGCACCTAGTGGCCATCCTCGCCGTCATTCCGGACAAGCGGCGCAAGCCGCGCCGATCCGGAATCCATCGTAAAGCTCTGCCCTCTACGATGGATTCCGGGTCTTCCCTTCGCTACGCCCGGAATGACGGCGAGGTTCGGCAGAAAACTCGCGGCCCTCAGAACAGGAAATAGCGCTGCGCCAGCGGCAGTTCCTTGGCGGGCTCGCAGACCAGCAATTCGCCGTCGGCCACCACGGCATAGGTCTCGGGGTCGATCTGGATGTCGGGCGTGGCGTCGTTGTGGATCATGCTCTTCTTTGAGATGCCGCCGCGCGTGTTTTCGACCGCGACCATCTCCTTGTCGGTGCCCAAGCGCTGCTTCAAGCCGTTGGCGATCGCAGCCTGCGAGACGAAGACCAGCGAGGTCGAGGTCACGGCCTTGCCGAAGGCGCCGAACATCGGGCGGTAATGCACCGGCTGCGGCGTCGGGATCGAGGCGTTGGGGTCGCCCATCGGGGCTGCCGCGATCATGCCGCCCTTGATGATCAGGTCCGGCTTGGCGCCGAAGAAGGCCGGCGACCAGATCACGAGATCGGCGAGCTTGCCCACGGCGATGGAGCCGATATGGCGCGAGATGCCATGCGAGATCGCCGGGTTGATGGTGTATTTCGCGACATAGCGCTTGGCGCGGAAATTATCCGCCCCCGTGCCGGCATCCTCCGGCAGCGGGCCGCGCTGCTGCTTCATCTTATGGGCGGTCTGCCAGGTCCGGGTGATGACCTCGCCGACGCGGCCCATGGCCTGGCTGTCGGACGACATCATCGAGAGCGCACCGAGATCATGCAGGATGTCCTCGGCCGCGATCGTCTCCTTGCGGATGCGGCTCTCGGCGAAGGCGAGATCCTCCGGGATCGAGGGCGAGAGGTGGTGGCAGACCATGAGCATGTCGAGATGCTCGTCCAGCGTATTGACCGTGAAGGGCCGCGTCGGATTGGTCGAGGAGGGCAGCACATTGGGCAGCCCCGCCACCTTCATGATGTCGGGCGCATGGCCCCCGCCCGCCCCTTCCGTATGGAAGGCATGGATGGTGCGGCCCTTGAAGGCCTTGATCGTGTCCTCGACGAAGCCCGACTCGTTCAGCGTGTCGGTGTGAATCATCACCTGGACGTCGTAATCGTCGGCAACCGAGAGGCAGTTGTCGATCGCGGCCGGCGTCGTGCCCCAATCCTCATGGAGCTTGAGCGCACACGCCCCGGCCTCGACCATCTCGATCAGCGCGCCGGGCAGCGCCGCATTGCCCTTGCCGGCGAAGGCGAGGTTCATCGGGAAGGCGTCAGCCGCCTTGATCATCTGGCCGAGATGCCAGGGGCCAGGCGTGCAGGTCGTCGCCAGGGTGCCGTGGGCCGGGCCGGTGCCGCCGCCGAGCATGGTGGTGAGGCCGCTCATCAGCGCATCCTCGATCTGCTGCGGGCAGATATAGTGGATATGGCTGTCGAAGCCGCCGGCCGTGATGATCTTGCCTTCGCCCGCGATCACCTCGGTTCCGGGGCCGACGATGATGGTCTCGGACGGGTTGAAATTGCCGAAGCCGCTCTGGATGTCGGGATTGCCGGCCTTGCCGATGGCGCAGATGCGCCCTGCCCTGATGCCGATATCGGCCTTGACGATGCCCCAATGGTCGAGGATCAGCGCGTTGGTGATGACGGTATCGACCGCACCGTCGGCATTGCGGACCTGGCTCTGGCCCATGCCGTCGCGGATGACCTTGCCGCCACCGAACTTCACCTCCTCGCCATAGGTGGTGAAATCGCTCTCGACCTTGATGACGAGCTCGGTATCGCCCAGGAGCACCGTATCGCCGGTGGTGGGGCCGAACATTGCGGCATAGGCGTTGCGTGGGAAGGGAAAGGGCATGGGGTTTCTCGGATCCCTGTTTTCTCAAAAACCTGCCAGCAAGACTCAGGCCGGTTCGGGCGTGGCCGGAGGCGCTGACGAGCCCTCCACTTTCGGCTTCGGTTTCTTCTTCGCCTTCCTGACCACCACCTTCGGCCGTTTCGGCTTTATCGCCTGCTGATCCTGCAGCAATTCGAGCTGGACCTGCTGGATCTCGGCCAGGCGCTGCCATTGCCGCGTGATCAGGTGGTCCATCTTCTCGTGGAGATGGCGGATTTCGAGTTCGGCCTTGAGGTTGACCTGGTAGTCGTTGGAGGAACGTAAGCGGTCTTTCTCCTCCTGCCGCTTCTGGCTCATCATGATGATCGGCGCCTGGATCGCGGCAATGCAGGACAGCACGAGATTGAGCAGGATGAAGGGATAGGGATCGAAGGCCTTGCCCTCGCCGATGATCGCATTGATCGCCATCCAGACGACCAGGACCAGGCCGAAGCTGATCAGGAAGGACCAGGAGCCACCGAACTTGGCGAGACCGTCGGAGAGGCGCTCGCCCAGCGTGCGATGCTCTTCGAAATCATCCTCGATGTTCTCGGCGATCGTCTCCTGCCGCGCGATGCTCTCGGCGACCTCGCGGTCGAGATCGGAATATTCGCCGTGCTCCTCGCGCAGGATCTCCTCGACATAGCGCGTGCGATAGCGCGCCAGCTCCTTGATGCTGATCAGGCTGTGGTCTTCGAGCTCGGGAAAATCGCGCCTGATATGCTCGGCCAGCGTCGGCCGCAGGCTGTCGAGGACGACGAGGTTCTTGCGCGCCATCTCGACGCCGGTGAGCGCGCAGACGCCCTTTTTCTTGCTGAGCTGCGCCACCGCCTCGGCAGGCGGCAGCTCGGCCTCGTTCAGCGCATCATTCATTACCAACTGGTCCGTTCAAAGCTTGCCCATCACATCCTGGCGGAAACCATAGACCTCGCGCTTGCCGGCGAGCGCAACCAATCTCACCTCGCGGGTCTGGCCGGGCTCGAAGCGCACCGCCGTGCCGGCCGGGATGTCGAGCCGGAAACCGCGCGCCTTGTCGCGCTCGAAGCGCAGCGCCGGGTTGGCCTCGTAGAAGTGATAATGCGAGCCGATCTGGATCGGCCTGTCGCCTGAATTGGCGACAGTCAGCGTCAGGCTCTCGCGACCCTCATTCATGATCAGGTCGCCCGGCAGCGTCGTGACCTCGCCGGGCTTGAGCCTGCCGGCCGAGCCGCGGATCGGCTCATGCACGGTGACGAGCTTGGTACCGTCGGGAAAGGTCGCCTCGACCTGGACGTCGTGGATCAGCTCAGCGATGCCGTCCATGACCTGGTCGGCCGTGATGACATGGGCGCCGGCCTCCATCAGATCGGCGACCGATCTGCCGTCGCGCGCACCTTCGACGACGTAGTCGGTGATGAGCGCGACGGCTTCGGGATAGTTCAGCTTGACGCCGCGCTCGAGCCTTCGCCGCGCCACCATGGCAGCCATGGCGACGAGCAGCTTGTCCTTTTCGCGCGGCGTCAGATTCATGCCTTCACCTTTTCGTCTTCATGCTCGGAGGTCTCATCTTCGGCGACCTCCTCGTCGTCTTCTTCGTCTTCGTCGCCGTCTTCCTCGGACTCGTCGTCCTCGTCCTCATCGCCGTCAAGCTCGGCATATTCATAGGCGAAGACGATCTCGCCGGTGGCGGGGTCGAAGCTGCTGGAGGTCGATTCGTCAAAGGCTTCGATCAGCATCTCCGCATCATCGGGGCCGTCGACGTCGAAGCGGCGCACTGCCTCCTCGCCCTCGCCGCTCAGGGCAAGCTCGACCGCCCACCCGCGCGCGCCGGTGTCATAGATGCATTTCAGACCGTGGATCGCCAGCATGATGCTCTCCTCAAATTGACCAGGTGCGCGGCAGCGCACGGCCGGTCAAATGCCCGAGCAGCGTGACGAGGACGCGACGGAGCGCCTGCGCATCCGGGGAGAGCAGACGGACCACCAGCAAATCGGAGACGATGCCGGCGCCCGCCTCGACATCGGGAAGGGCGTCCGCGAGCAGCCCGCGCACGTCATCGAGCCCCAGGAGATGCTCGGGCCCCACTGCGACCAGCGTGGCGGAGGCGCGCGCACCGGCGGCTATCGCAGGGCGCGCCAGGCTCGCCGCCACAGCCCCTTCGAGCCGCAGATCATCCGCGAAGACCAGCTTGCCCTCGCGCCGGATGCGCCAGCGATCGCGCAACGAGCCACGCAGCATCGCCTCGCCCATGGCGCTGCGGCCAAAGAAGACGGACTCGCAGGCGACCAGCCTGGCATCCGCCGCGAGATCGATCGTCAGGTTGCGCGCGAGCCTGGCGCCCGAGAACAGGATGCTTTCCTGCGGCAGCCAGGCCAGGCTCGCGCCCGCCTTGAGCGTGAGAGCCGTCTCGATGCGGGTCTCAGTGCCTTGGCTGCGATAGATCTTCTCGGCGGCCTGGCTGGTGATGACCGCGTCGCTGCCGGCTTCCAGCACGGCTGCGACCCGCATCGCGTCGCCGCCGGCCATGCCGCCGCCGGTATTGATCAGCACGGCCTCGCAGCTTGCATCGAAGGTCGTGGGAAAACGGGCGCGGTAGCCGCCCGATTCCGCCAGCTCGAGACGATGCGTCCGCTCGCCTACCCGGCCGAAGCGCAATCGCACGCCACCATCGGCCCGCACATAGGCTGGCAGGAGCGGATCACCGGCTACTGGCACGGGCGGCGCGAACATGGGAAACCTTGCAACGAGCGAACGCCGCCAATCTTCCGTGCGGCTCTTGTCCGGGCAAGGGCTTGCGCGAGCGGGTCTGCCTAAATTTCAGGCAATATCTCGTCATGAACCGCCGACAGTCAGGGGCGTTGCGCCAGCCGTCGCTGCAGGAAATCCGCCGCGCTCTGATGCGCGGCCCTGGCCTGGCTCGTTCCCGGGCGGAGAAAGAAATCATGCCCGGCGCCTTCATAGACATCGAGGCTTGCCTTTCCCCCCAGCCCCCGCGCCATCCGCTCCAGATCGCGCCCCAAGGACAGCGGGAAAACCCGGTCGGCGCTCCCCCAGATCAGCTGCAAGGGCGGAAGCGCACGAACCTGCCTGGAGTAACCCTCGGGAAACCCGCCATCGACCAGGACCAGGGCTGCGACATCGACATTGTCGGCGGCGCTTGCGGCCGCCACATTAGCGCCCAGCGATATGCCGAGCAGGCCGATCGTCCCGGCATGGCGAGGCTGGGTTTTCAGAAAGGCGGCAGCGGCGCGCGCGGAGCCGATCCAATCCGGAAGACGCTGCGCGTAATATCGCTTCCGCGCCGCAGCGCCATTAGTTCCGGCAATTACCCGCACATCCTCCCGCGACAGGACATGCAGGAGAAAAACGTCGAGGCCGGCCGCGTTGAACGCCTGCGCCATCTCGCCATAAGCGGGCGAGCCGAAGCCTTTGCTGCCGCTCAGGACGACGATAGCGGAGTGCGGCCCCTGCCCTTGGTGTTCAAAGGCTTCCATCGCTACGGGCCCGGTCGGGGTGGGCACATTCATTTCTCGGCGGGAGACCTCCGTCGCCGAGGCCGCGGCCAGCCCAAGCCAGAGCCATGCAAAGGCAGCCAACGCTTTCAGGACAATTGACAATCAAGGGCTCCGTGCCGGCGAACGCTAACTGAAAACCGAGGCTCTTCGTCAGCCCGCCTGCGCCAGAAAGCGCTCGACCTCCTCGCGCCGCGGCGCGCCGGCGCGGCCGCCGAAACGCGTGCATTTGATCGCGGCGGTCGCCGAGGCGAAACGGATCGCCGCGCGCTCGTCCTGCCCCTCCGCCAGCGCCAGGGCGAAGGCGCCATGCCAGACATCGCCTGCGCCCAGCGTATCGACCGCCGCGACGGGAAAGGCGGGGATATGCGCGATCTCGCCATTCTCGACGAAGAGCACGCCGTCCTTGCCGAGCGTCACTGCAAGCCAGGTCTTGGCAAACCAGGTCTCGGCATCGCGAGAGATCTTGGCGAGGCCGAGGCGCGGATCCTCCTCCTCAGACAACTCCCGCAGCGCCTGCGCGCTGAAGGCGACATGGCTCGCGGTCGCGACGAGATCGGGATGGGGCGGCTTGCGGTCGGCGTCGAGCACGCCGGGGAGGCCGGCCTTGCGCGCCAGGGCCAGGGCGGCAAGCGCACCCTCGCCCCAGCGCGTATCGGCCAGCACCGCGCCCGCCCCGTCCGGCAGGCTCCCGGGCAGCCAATCCGTCGTCACCGGCATGGCGGGATCGGAATAGGAGATCACCATGCGCTCGCCTTCGGCATCGACCAGGATGGCGGAGACCGGCGAGCGCAGGCCGGGCGCGCGCAGGGAGAAGCCGGTATCGACGCCCTCGCCTCTGAGCTCGGCGACGATCTGGTCCCCGGTCAGGTCGTCGGCGAGCCGCGTCGCCAGCCATGAACGGCCGCCGAGCCGCGCGATCGCGACCGAGGCGTTGCCGGCGCAGCCGCCGCCGACCACGGCGAGATCGCGCGAGCGATATTTTTCGCCGCGCGTCGGCATGGTCTCGACGCTGTAGACATAATCGAGCGTGGCGATGCCGAGGGAGAAGACGCCGGTCATGCCGCCGTTTGGCCTACCAGACCCCGGTATTCGGCATGCTCGTCCAGGGCTCGGCCGGCGCCTTCGGATCGCCCTTCTGCAGGATCTCGATCGAGATGTTGTCGGGCGAGCGGATGAAGGCCATGTTGCCGTCGCGCGGCGGGCGGTTGATCGTGACGCCGGCCTTCATCAGCTTGTCGCAGGTGGCGTAGATATCGTCGACCTCATAAGCGAGGTGACCGAAATTGCGGCCGCCGGTATAGACCTCCGGGTCCCAGTTATAAGTCAGTTCCAGCGTCGGGCGGCCACGGCTGCCCTGCTCCCTGACGGTCTCGACCTCGTCGGGCGCGGCCAGGAAGACCAGCGTGAAGCGACCTTTTTCGCTCTCGATGCGGCGGGTCTCGACGAGCCCAAACTTGGTCACGTAGAAATCGAGCGCGGCGTCGAGATCGGTGACGCGGACCATGGTGTGGAGATAGCGCATCGTGGACTGCCTCTTGTTTCGATCATGGCGGGTTTTCAAGGATGGGCGGGTTGATCTCGATCCCGGATCGGGCCAAACCCTGCGCCTTCCTAGAGCATGACGCCGAAGAGTGGGAACTGGTTTTCGGACCAAGTCCTGCTTTGACCCCAAATCCTGCTCTGACCCTAGATAACGGCCCGATACGGGATTTGCCATGACGAGAACGGACGACGCAGACGAGCGGCCGGCGCCGACCGCCCTGCAGATCAGCGCGATCAAGCGCCGCGCGGCGATGCTGTCCGTGATGGCGACCATCCTGCTCACGGCCGCCAAGGTCGTGGCGGCAATGATCTCGGGCTCGCTGGCCCTGCTGACCGACGCCCTCCAGGGCATCGTCGATATCGGCTCGACCCTGTTCACCTGGTTCGCCGTCCATGCCGCCGACAAGCCGGCGGATGAGGAGCACCATTACGGCCATGGCAAGCTCGAGGCGCTGGCCGCACTGGTCGAAACCGCGATCCTGTTCACGCTCGCCGGCGCGATCCTCTGGGAGGCGGGCTCGCGACTCTGGCTCGGCATCGCCGAATATGTCGCGGTCACGCCCGTGGTCATCGGCGTGATGCTGCTCTCGATGACGGTCGATGCGCTGCGCTGGCGCTCGCTCGCCCGCGTCGCCAAGGAGACCGGCAGCGAGGCGCTGGCCGGCGAGGCGACGCATTTCTCGACCGATTTCGTCGGCTCCGCGCTGGTGCTCGCCGGGCTCATCGGCGTCTGGGCCGGCGCGCCGCGCGCCGACACGATCGCCGCCTTCGCGATCGCGGCCTTCACCGCCTTTTCCGCCTTCAGGCTTGCCAGGCGAACCATCAACACCTTGATGGATGCGGCGCCGGAGGGCGTCAGCGAGCGCTTGAACAAGATCGCGGCTGCCGTGCCCGGCATCGTGGCGATCGACTGGATCAGGGTCCGCCCGGCCGGCGGGCGTACCTATGGCGAGATCGGCATCCGTGTTTCGCGCACCTTGCCGCTCGACCGGGTCGTGGCGATCAAGCAGGCGCTGCTCGACGCCGTGGAGAAGGAAGAGCCCGGCGCCGAGATCACCATCGCCGCCAACCCGATCCAGGTCGATGACGAGACGGCGCTGGAAAAGGTGCTGCTGATCGCGCTCAAGCTCAAAATCCCGGTGCATCACGTCACTGTCCACACCATCGGCGGGCGGCTCTCGGTGAGCCTCGACATGGAGGTCGACGCCAAATTGCCGCTGGGCGAAGCCCATGACATCGCGACCCGGCTGGAGGTGGCGATCCGGGAAGAATTCGGCGGCGAGACCGAGGTCGAGACCCATATCGAACCGATGGAGACCGGCGCGCCGGCCGGCCACAACGCCGCCTGGGAAACGGTCGAGGACATCGGCAAGGCCCTGGCGGGCGAAGCCTCCAAGCTCGCCGGGCCGATCCACGACATTCACAGCGTCCGCGTGCGCCAGACCGAGAATGGGCTGGTGGTGAACTACCATTGCCGCGTCGACCCCGCGCTCGATGTCGCCGCCGTCCATGCCGCCGTCGATGCGATCGAGCGCGCGGTCCGGATCGCCCGCCCGCAGGTCTGCCGGCTGGTCAGCCATGCGGAGCCGGCGCGCATGGCCACCGCGCCCGATCCGCTGCCCGGGTTGTGATCGCCGTTCACAGCTGATGCATTCCAGGTCCACGTCGCGGTGAGAGGTTGCAGCCGCCAAACGCTGTCGCTTCCGAACAGCGTGGCATGACGAGGGACATCATTACTCATGGCCGATGCTCCAGGCCTGCGGCGCGCGCGGACTTTCGAGCGGAGGAGGCTCGGGCTACACACAAGGCTCGAGAGTCGCTTCTGTCAGGTCAGTCCATGCGCGCCGAAGACACCCCCTTGATCCGCCTCGAGGACTACCGCCCATCCGACTGGCTGATCGACACGGTCGACCTCGACATCAGCCTCGCTCCGCAGCAGACCCGCGTGCGCGCCTTGCTCGGCCTGCGGCCCAACCCGGCGGGCCAGCCGGGTGCGCCCTTGATCCTCGATGGCGACGAGTTGGTGTTGAGCGCAATCAAGCTGGACGGCGCGCCGCTCGATGCGAGCGCCTTCACTGCGGGCCCGCAATCGCTGACCGTTCATGCGCCGCCCCGGCGCGGCTTCACCCTGACGATCGAAACGGTGCTCGACCCCTCAGCCAACACCAAGCTGATGGGCCTCTACCGCTCGTCCAAGGTCTATTGCACGCAATGCGAGGCGGACGGCTTCCGCCGCATCACCTATTTCCTCGACCGGCCCGATGTGATGTCTGTCTATACGGTCAGGCTGGAAGCGGCGAAGACCGAGGCGCCGGTGCTGCTCTCCAACGGCAACCGCGTCGCGACGGGCGAAGTGCCCGGCAGCGACCGGCATTTCGCCGTCTGGCACGACCCCCACCCCAAGCCCGCCTATCTCTTCGCCCTGGTTGGCGGCGCCCTCGACCATGTTCGCGAAGGCTACGTCACCGCGGATGGCCAGCAGGTCGAGCTTGCGGTCTATGTCGAGCCCGGTAAGGCCGGGCGCGCCGGCTGGGCGCTGGATTCGCTGGTGCGCTGCATGCGCTGGGACGAGCGCGTCTTCGGCCGCAATTACGATCTCGACGTGTTCAACGTCGTCGCCGTCTCGGATTTCAACATGGGCGCGATGGAGAACAAGGGCCTCAACATCTTCAACGACAAATATGTGCTGGCCGACCCGCAAACCGCAACCGATGGCGACTATGCCTCGATCGAGGCGATCATCGCGCATGAGTATTTCCACAACTGGACCGGCAACCGCATCACCTGCCGCGACTGGTTCCAGCTCTGCCTGAAGGAGGGCCTCACCGTCTTCCGCGATCAGGAGTTCTCCGCCGACGAGCGCTCGCGCCCGGTGAAGCGCATCAGTGATGTGCGCACGCTGCGCGCAACGCAGTTCTCCGAGGATGCAGGCCCGCTTGCCCACCCAGTCAGGCCCCGCGCCTACAAGGAAATCAACAACTTCTACACGCCGACGGTCTATGAGAAGGGCGCGGAGGTGATCCGCATGCTCAAGGTCCTGATCGGTGCGGACGCCTTCAAGCGCGGCATGGACCTCTATTTTGAGCGCTGCGATGGCACGGCGGCGACGATCGAGGAGTTCCTGGCCTGCTTCGCCGAGACCTCGGGCAAGGACCTTTCCCATTTCGCGCGCTGGTACGAGCAGGCCGGCACGCCCACCATCGTCGCCTCGGGCCGCTATGACGCGCGGGCGAAGAGCTACACGCTCGACCTCGCCCAGACGACGCCGCCGACGCCGGGCCAGACGACGAAGCAGCCGGTGGTGCTGCCGGTCGCGCTCGGGCTCGTCGGCAAGGGCGGCGACCTGCCCCTGACGACCGGATCGAGCGCCTATGCCGGGGACGGGCTGATCGTGCTCGACCAGCCCTCGCTTTCGGTGGTCTTCAGCGATGTCGTGGAAGCGCCGATCCCCTCGCTGCTGCGCGGCTTCTCGGCGCCGGTGCGGCTCGAGCTCGATCTCTCCGATGCGGACCTGCTTCGCCTGTTCTCGGCCGACAGCGATTCCTTCAACCGCTGGCAGGCGCTGCAGAGCGTGGCGACGCGGGCGCTGGTCGCCGGCGGCCGAAAGCAGATCGGTCTCGTGGAAGTGCAGACGCGGTCAGCACCAATCGCGGCCGCGCTCGAGGCGTTCCTGTCTGGGCAGGCGGTGGCCGACCCCGCCTTCGCGGCTCAGGTGCTGCGCCTGCCTTCCGGCGGCGATGTCGCCCGCGAGATCGGACAGGATGTCGATCCGGACGCGATTCACGCTGCGCACCGTACCCTGGCGACGGAGCTAGGCTTTGCGCTGACGCCGCAGCTTCTCAAGCTCCTGACCAAATTCGACGCCTCCGCTCGGTATTCACCCGATGCCGCGTCAGCCGGTCGGAGGGCCTTACGCAACGAAGCACTGATGCTGCTCGCGGTCGCCGACATTCAGTCCGGGCCAGCTCTTGCCGAGGATCAGTTCGACATGGCCAATAATCTAACAGACCGCCTGGCCGCGCTTTCAGCAATCACCCTAACAACAGGCGAGGCACGCGAAGAGCTGATCGAGCGCTTCGCCACACTCTATGCCGACGAGCCGCTGGTGCTCGACAAATGGCTGATGGCGCAGGCTCTGATCGCCGAACCGGGCACGCTCGACCGCGTCAAGCGGTTGATGCAGCACAAGGCCTTCTCGCTTAGCAATCCCAACCGCGTGCGCGCCCTGATCGGCGGTTTCGCGGCGAACCTGACCCAGTTCAACCGGGCCGACGGCGCGGGCTACGCATTCGTCGCCGACATGGTCATCGCGCTCGACCGGACCAACCCCCAGGTCGCCTCGCGCCTGCTCGGCTCGTTCAAGAGCTGGAGGATGCTCGAACCCATCCGCAAGGATCTCGCTCAGGCGTCCCTGGCGATGGTCGCGCGGATGCCTGGATTGTCGCGAGACGTCGCCGATATCGCCGAGCGCGCGCTCGCCTAAAGCGTTTTCGAGCGAAGTGGACGCCGGTTCGCGTGAAGAAAACGCGTCAAACCAAAAGCCGAGAACAGGATGCGAAAAAGCGGGAACCGGTTTCTCGCATCCTGTTCTGAGCGGCGTCGGGGCCGTTTCGAAACTCCGCGAGCCCTCATCCTGAGGAGCGGGCGCAGCCCGCGTCTCGAAGGATGCTCCAGGAGGTTCCGGAACCATCTGGAGCATCCTTCGAGACGCCGCTACTCGGCTCCTCAGGATGAGGGCTCACATGTCCAAACCGGCACCGAGGGGCCGCCCAGACGGGTACCGAGGGCGCGCCTGTCCGAAACGTTAACGTTTCATTACCCGTACAGGATTCATTGATTCGATCGATACAACCTTAAGGCGAATTCTGACGCTCCGATTCAACTCAAGGCTAGACAAACCGGCTCGCGCGGATTCAACTCAAAGTGATTCGAGGGGATGCGGCACGTCTCCCGATCTTGCTGACGGTACGGATTATCCGAAGGGGGACGGGCATGACGCGTGCCAACGCGAGCTGCGCATCTATGCGCGCAGACACGATTCTGGGGGTCGCCAGATCGCTGACGCATCCGCTCTATCGACGCTTCGAGAGCCTCGAACCGATCTTTCGTAAAGTCTTGCCGGCGCTCGTCGCCGTGTTCATGCTCATCCTGGGCGCCGGGGCCCTGGTTCAAACCTCGGCCATGCGAGATGACGCCCTGCTCGATGCTGCTGGCGACATCGATCTCGTCTCGGCGCTGATCGTGCGAGAACTTGAGGTCGCCGTCCAGACCGGCGCCTCCCCCTCCTCTCTTCTTGCAACGCTGGCCTCCAAGCACCTCGCCCCCCATGGCCGCATCGTCCATGTCAGCGCAGCCGATGGGCAGGTCATCGCCAGCGAGCCCGTCATCGGCCAGACCCAGCGCACGCTGGTCGACTTCCTCGGCCAGACCCAGCCCCTGACCGTGTTCGGCGACCGCGCCGGCGTGATGCGCATCACCTTGCCGGGCGCGACCGAGGTGTTCGCGACCGTCCGCAATCTTCCTGCCCCGCTCGGCCAGGTCGCGGTGATGCAGCCCGTCTCCCGGGCGCTTTCGACCTGGCAGCAGCGCCGCAGCGCGCTCCTGGCGCTGATCGGCTCGGCCGCGCTCGTGCTCACCGCCATCACCCTCGCCTTCATCTTGCAATCGCGGCGGGCCTCGGCCGCCGACGAGGATTGCGACCGCGTGCGCCAGCGCATCGACTCAGCCCTGAACCGCGGCCATTGCGGCCTGTGGGACTGGGATCTGGCGCGTGGCCGGATCTACTGGTCAGATTCGATGTACGCCATGCTCGGCTATGACCGCTCCGGCGACTACATGTCCTTCGGCGAGGTCAGCGCCTTCATCCATCCCGACGATGTCGATCTCTACGCGCTCGCCGATGCGATCAGCCGTGGCGAGGCCGAGCATCTCGACCAGGAGTTTCGCGTCCGCGGCGCCACCGGCGAATGGGTCTGGCTCAAGGCCCGCGCCGAGCTCGTGATCGACCGCCGGACCCATTCGCAGCATCTCGTCGGCATCGCCGTCGACATCTCCGAGCAGCGCAACATGGCCGAGCGCACGGCGACCGCCGACGCCCGCCTCCGCGACGCCGTCGAGGCGATCTCCGAAGCCTTCGTGCTCTGGGATGGCGATAACCGCCTCGTCCTGTGCAACGCAAAGTATCAGCAGCTCCACCAGCTCCCCGCGGAATTGCTCCAGGTCGGCATCGGCCATGATCAATTGATGGCGCTGAGCGCCCAGCCCAATATCGACCGCGAGCCGGTGCGCACGATGCGCGGCACGGTCGGCGCCTCGTCCTATGAGGCGCGCCTGTCTGACGGCCGCTGGCTGCAGATCAACGGCCGCCGCACCAAGGATGGCGGCTCGGTCTCGGTCGGCACCGACATCACCAAGCTGAAGCAGCAGGAGGAGCGCCTGACCCAGTCGGAGCACCAGCTCCTGATGCATGTCACCGACCTCAAGGCCTCGCGCCAGAAGCTGGAAGCGCAGGCGCAGCAGCTCGCCGACATGGCCGAGCGCTATCTGGAGCAGAAGGCCGCGGCCGAGAGCGCCAACCGGGCCAAGTCGGAATTCCTGGCCAATATGAGCCATGAACTGCGCACGCCGCTCAACGCCATCATCGGCTTCTCCGAGATCATGGAGAACGGCCTGTTCGGCAGCCTCGGCTGCGACCGCTATCTCGACTATGTCCGCGATATCCGCTCCAGCGGCGGCTATCTGCTCGGCGTCATCAACGACGTCCTCGACATGGCCCGCATCGAGGCCGGCCGGATGCGGCTCGAAAAATCCGACGTCGCGGTGGGCCTGGTCATCGACGAAGCCGTCCTCAAGGCGCGCGCCGAAATCGACCGCAAGCACCTCGCGCTGCGCATCGAGGGGCCGCGCGACCTGCGCCTGGAGGCCGATCCGCACGCGCTCTACCAGATCCTCGGCAATCTCATCGACAACGCGGTCAAGTTCACGCCCGAAGGTGGGCAGGTCGCGGTGCGGCTGCGCCAGGTGCCGGGTGCGCTCAACATCTATATCGAGGACACCGGCATCGGCATCCCCAAGGAGAAGATCGACCGTATCGGGCGGCCCTTCGAGCAGGTCGAGGGCGACCTCACCCGCAGCTATCAGGGCTCGGGGCTCGGCCTCGCCATCGCCCGTTCACTGGCCGAACTGCATGGCGGCTCGCTGCGCCTGCGCTCATCGATCGGCGCCGGCACCATCGTGATGGTGCACCTGCCGGTGGATGGCGGCGCCGGGCGCATCACCGCCCAGGCTGCCTGAACACTCACCCGGCGCGGGCTGCGCCAAGCAGCTTCTGGAACAGGGCGCGGACGCCGGCGCGCATCTCGTCCAGCTCCGCCCGCAGCACCTTGGCGTCCGGCCGGCCTACAGCCGTCGCGATCCGCTTGAGCACGCGCGGCGGCACGGCAGCGGGATCGAACGCATCCTCGACGGTGAAGCGCTGCCAGAGCTGAACATCGCCGATCAGCCTGTGCGCCTCGATCAGGAACGCCGCATCGGCCGCCGATAGCAACCCAACCTCCCGCGTCGCGGCAAAAACGGCGGCGGTATCGGGCGCGACCAGGCCAGGGTGGCGCGCGGCATGGGCCAGCACCAGGAACTGCGCCAGGAAATCCAGATCGGTCAGGCCCCCAGCCACGAGCTTCAGATCCCTGGGGTCGCTCTCGCCCTTCTCCTTGGCGATCAGGGCGCGCATCTCCAGCACCGCAGTTGCGACCTTCGCCGGCTTGCGCTCGCGCCGCAGGATCTGCCCGATCGCAGCCTGCGCCCGGCGCGCCAGCCCGGCATCGCCGGCGACGACGCGGGCGCGCGTCAGCGCCATCTCCTCCCAGATCTCGGCCTCGCCCGTGTGATAGGCCTCGAAACCGGAGAACTGGGTCGCAACCGGGCTCTTATTGCCCGTCGGCCGCAGCCGCATATCGACCTGGTAGAGCCCGCCGCGCCGCGTCGGCACCGTCAGCGCCGCCACCAGCCGCTGGGTGAAGCGGACATGCCAGGTGACGGGGTCGAGGCTTTTGGCGCCGTCGCTGGGGCCTGCGTCCTCCGGCCGGTCATAGAGCAGGATCAGGTCGAGATCGGAGGATGGTGTGAGTTCGCCCGCGCCGAGCCGGCCCAGCCCCAGCACCACAGTCTCCGCGCCCGCAATGACGCCGTGATCGGCGGCGAAGGCGGCCCGGGTATCGTCGAAAGCGACGCGCAGGCAGCCTTCGGCCACGGCGCAATAGGCCTGGCCCGCCTGCTGGGCCCGGTAGACGCCCGAAATCAGGCGCGCACCCACCAGGAAATTCTCCTGCCGCGCCGCATCGCGCAAGCGGTCGAGCCCATCCTCGACGCTGGGCGGCGGATTGCCGACGACGGCCCTGATGCGACCGGTCAAGGCATCGGTGTCGAGATTGGCCGAGGTGAAGGCCGGGTCGATGATGCCGTCGAGGACATGGGGATAGAGCGCCGCGACCTTGGCGAGCCTGGGCGCGCTGCCGAGGATGTCGGCGAAGATCGTCAGCAGCGAGGCATGCGAGCGCAGCAGCGTCAGCAATTCGACCGCAGCCGGCATGCGCACGAAGGCGTTGTCGAGATGGGCGAGCGCGCCGTCGGGGTCGACGGTGCGGCCGAGCGCCACCAGGAGCGCCGGCGTGAGCTCGGTCAGGACCTCGCGGGCACGGGCGCTGGTCACGGCGGCGCGGCGGCCGAAATGCCAGCCGCGCACCGTCTCGGCGGCGGTGCCGGGGTCGCGGAAGCCGAGCTTGCGCAAGGTCGCCAAGGTGTCCGGGTCGAGCTCGGTACCGGTGAAGCTCAGCGTGCCCGCTTCGCTGGCCAGGCTCGGCCCCTCCTCGAAGAGCAGCGCGTAATGCCCCTCGACGCGCCTGGCATGCGCCGTCAGCGCCTTGCCGAAGGCCGCAGTCGAGGGATAGCCGCAGAAGCGCGCGAAGGCCTCCAGATCGCCCTTTGCCTTGGGCAGGGTCTGCGTCTGCTCGTCATGGCGCATCTGCAGGCGATGTTCGATCACGCGCAGATAGCGATAGGATTCGGCCAGCTCGTCGCGCGCCTTGGGCGTGATCCAGCCTTCATGCGTCAGTTCGCCGAGCATCTCCAGCGTGCGCGGGCCGCGCAGCGCCGGGCGCCGGCCGCCGAAGACGAGCTGCTGCGTCTGCACGAAGAACTCGATCTCGCGGATGCCGCCGCGCCCGAGCTTCACATTATGGCCCTCGACGGCGATCGTCTCATGGCCCTTCACCGTCTGGATCTGGCGCTTCATCGCATGGATGTCGGCGATCGCGGCGAAGTCGAAATATTTGCGCCAGATGAAGGGGGCGAGATCGGCGAGGAAGCGCTTGCCCAACGCGAGGTCGCCTGCGACCGGCCGCGCCTTGATCATAGCGGCGCGTTCCCAGTTCTGGCCGACGGTCTCGTAATAGGAATAGGCTGATGGCAGCGCGACCGCGACATGGGTCGAGGCCGGGTCCGGCCGCAGGCGCAGATCGACGCGGAAGACATAGCCGTCGGGCGTGCGCTCCTGGATGATGCGGGCGATGGTTTGCGTCAGCTTGACGAAGAAGCTCGACGGCTCGGTGACGCCTGCAGCCTCGGCCGCCTCGGGGTCGAAGAAGACGACGATGTCGATGTCGGAGGAGTAGTTCAGCTCGCCCGCGCCATGCTTGCCGAGCGCGAGCACGACGAGGCCGCAGCCCGCGCCGGGATCAGCCGGATCGCTCAAGCGGATGCGGCCGAGATCGGCCGCCTGCCGCAAAACATGCTCGGTCGCGAGATGCACGGCAGCATCGGCCATCGCCGTCAGCGCCGCGGTGACCGTCTCGACATCCCAGACGCCGCCGATATCGGCGAGCGCGATCAAGAGCGCCATCGCCTGCCGGAAACGGCGTAGCGCCCGCATGAGTTCAGCCGTCTCGACGCCCGACGCGGCGATGGCTGCGATCTCGGCGAGCAAGGCATCGCGGCGCGCTTCCGGCGCTGTCGTCAGCGCCGAGACGAGACCTGCGGGATCAAGCCGCATGATTTGCGTCAGGAAGGGCGAATGCGCCAGGATGCCGGCGACGAGATCGACTGATGCCGGATTGTTGGCGAAATGCTGCGTCAGGGCCTCAGTGGCGGCATCGTCGCGCAGGCGCTCGATCAGCTCGCGCGTCAGCAACGCCTCGCGGCGGGCTTTGGCCGGCAGCACGGGCGCGGCCTTCAGTCGATCGCAAAGCCGCCCGTCCATCGTCTCAGTCCCGCTAGATTACGCGGATTGCAAGCCAGCAGGGTTCGGCTGCGCTGTCGAGGCCGGGAGCACGCCGCCCTCGCGCATGTCCACAGGCTTCGGCTGCGCTTGGGGCAGGGAGATCACCACGCGCAGGCCAGGCGCGTTGTCCTCCAGCCTGAGCTGGCCGCCATGCAGCCTGACGACGCCAGCCGCCAGCGACAGGCCGAGCCCGAAGCCCGGCTTGCTGCGGCTCTGGTCGAGCCTGACGAAGCGCTCCAGCACGCGGCCGCGATCGGCCTCCGGGACGCCCGGCCCGTGATCGGCGACGACGAGCTCGATCTCGGAGCCGACAGGAGCTGCCGAGACGACGACCGTCGCCGCCCCCGCGCCCGCGCCCGCCTCGACCGGCTGGCCGTATTTCAGCGCGTTGTCGATCAGATTGGCGAGCGCCTGGCCGAGCAATTCGCGATTGCCCGAGACATGCAGCTCCGGCGCAACCTCGGTGACCAGCGACACCCCCGCCTCCTCGGCCAGCGGCTCGTAGAGCTCCACCATGCCGGAGACGATCTCGGAGAGGTCGAGCACATCCATGCTGTCTTGGATGCGGCCGGTCTCGAGCCGCGCGATCATCAAGAGCGCGTTGAAGACGCGGATCAGGTTGTCGGCCTCGTCGATCGAGCCATCGAGCGCGGCGCGCAATTCGTCGGGGGATTTCGCCGTGCGCAGCGCCTCCTCGGCGCGGTTGCGCAGCCGGGTCAAGGGCGTTTTCAGGTCATGGGCGATGTTGTCTGAGACCTGCTGCATGCCGGCCATCAATTCACCGATGCGGTCGAGCATGGCGTTGAGGTTCAGCGCCAGACGGTCGAGCTCGTCGCCCGTGCCCGAGATCGACAATCGGCCCTTCAGGTCACCGGCCATGATCGACTGGGCCGTGTCGGTCATGCCGTCGACGCGCTTCAGCACACGGCGCGCCACGAACCAGCTCGCAAAGCAGCCGAGCACGAAGACCAACAGCAGCGACCAGCCAGCCGCGCGCCTGATCACGACGCCGAGACGCTCGCGCTCCTCGACATCGCGCCCGACCAGCAGCCTGAAACCCGCCGGCAGCACGAAGACGCGCACGATCGCACGGCTCGGCGTATCGACCGCGTCGGCGGAGCGCGCATATTCGATCTCGCTTTCGCCCGGACGATCGAGCGCACCGGGCGGCACGGCCTCGACATTGCCGGCGAGACGATCGCCCACCGGCGTGGTGACGAGATAGAGCGAAGCGCCGGGCCCGCGCGAGCGCCGCTCGATGATGTTGACGAGCCGCCTGATGCCGCCCTGGCGCTGCTGCTCGGCGAGTCCCTGGATCTCGGCGTCGATGGTCGAGCGGATCTGGTCGTCGAGCAGGCGCTTGGCGTTCCAGGCGACATAGCCCAGCACGAAGCCGGCGAAGAGCGCGAAGATGACGAGATAGACCGCCGTCAGCTTGAAGGCGGTGGTGCGGAACAGGTTTGGCAAAAGATGCGTGGTCATGGGATGCGTGGTCGTCTTGCGCGGAACGCTCTGCGCAGCCGCGTCCTGCCCGGCCGGATCAGCGCGCCGTGTCACGGACCATGTATCCCGCGCCGCGAATGGTGTGGATCATCGGGTGCTCGAAGCCCTTGTCGACCTTGGCGCGCAGGCGGCTGACATGCACGTCGATGACATTGGTCTGGGGGTCGAAATGATAGTCCCAGACATTCTCCAGCAGCATGGTGCGCGTCACCACCTGCCCGGCATGCTTCATCAGATATTCGAGCAGGCGGAATTCGCGCGGCTGCAGCGGAATTTCCTCCTCGCCGCGCGCGACGCGATGGGCGAGCCGGTCGAGCGCGAGATCGCCGACGCGATAGGTCGTGGGCTCGGAAGCCGGCGCGGCGCGGCGGCGCGACAGCACCTCGACCCGCGCGAGCAGTTCGGAAAAGGCATAGGGCTTGGGCAGGTAATCGTCGCCGCCGGCGCGCAGGCCCTTCACGCGGTCATCGACCTGCGCCAGCGCCGAGAGGATCAGCGCCGGCGTCACGTCGTTCTGCTCGCGCAGCGAGCGGATCAATGACAGCCCGTCGAGACGCGGCAGCATGCGGTCGACCACCAGCACGTCATAGCCGCCGCCCTCCGCCATGGCGTAGCCTTCGAGCCCGTCGGCGGCATGGTCGGCGACATGGCCGGCCTCGCGGAAGGCCTTGGTCAGATAGGCCGCTGCCTCGGCGTCATCTTCAACGATCAGGAGTCGCATGGGATAAGCCTATCCTACAAAACGTAAAAACGGCAGGCCGGACGATACGCATCCGGCCTGCCGCGGTGAAGGCTGGTCTCCCGGCGGGGGCGACAGGAACCGTGAGACTCGAGCCCGCCCCTTTTTAGGCCGCCGGCTGGCGGCCAACCTCGAAGCTGAGCTGACGCTCCTTGCCGTCACGCCAGACCGTGAGACTGGTCTTGGTGCCCGGCGCGAATTTGGCGATCCGGCGCGAGAGGTCGCGCGCATCCTTCACCTGCTCGCCATTGACAGCGATGATGGTGTCTCCGCGCTTGACGCCGGCCTTGGCGGCCGGGCCGTTCTGCTCGGCGCTCGCGACCAGGGCGCCATGCGCCTCCTTGAGGCCGATCGCGTCGGCGACTTCGCTCGTCACCGGCTGGATCTGCACGCCGATGAAGCCACGCGCGACCGAGCCGTCCTTCTTCAACGCATCGACGACCTGCTCGACGGTCGCGGAGGGAATGGCGAAGGCGATGCCGACGCTGCCGCCCGAGGGCGAGAAGATCGCAGTGTTGACGCCGACGACCTGACCCTGCTGGTTGAAGGTCGGGCCACCGGAATTGCCCTTGTTCACCGGCGCGTCGATCTGCAGGAAGTCGTCATAGGGGCCCGAGCCGATATCGCGTCCCTGGGCCGAGACGATGCCCGCGGTCACGGTGCCGCCGAGCCCGAAGGGGTTGCCGACCGCGAGCACCCAGTCGCCGATGCGCGGCTTTGCCGAGGCGAGCTGGACGTATTGGAAATTGCCGCCATCCTTGACCTTCAGCAGCGCGAGATCGGTGCGCGGATCGGTGCCGACGACCTTGGCATCGAGCGTCTTGCCGTCATCGGTGACGAGCTGGACCTCGACCGCGTTCTCGACGACGTGGTTGTTGGTCACGACATAGCCGTCCTGGCTGACGAAGAAGCCGGAGCCCTGGGCCATGCCTTGGCGCGGCTGCGGCCGGCCCTGACGCGGGCCATCCTGGCCGCCTTGGCCGTCCTGGCGGAAGAAGCGCCGCAGTCCGGGCGGCAGGTCGTCCAGGCTGCCCTGGCCGTCCTCATCGGCGGCGGCGACGGTCTGGGTCTTGACGCGGACGGAGACGACGGCGGGCTTCACCTTCTCGACGATGTCGGCGAAGGAGGGCAGCTGCGTCTGGACGCCCGAAAGCTGAATCGGCTGGGCGAAAGCCCTGTGATCGAGCTTCAGCGCGCCATCGGCGATACCGGCGGCAAGGCCGATGCCGAGCGTGGCGGCGCCGGCAATCAGGACGCCGCGCTTCAGAATGGATTTTGAGGTGGTGGTCGTCATGGCGAAACCCTCGGTCAAATCGGCAGGGCCTTCCCTGTCTGTGCCGACGACCATGACGGGCGCAGCCTTACCCGGATTTGGCGCGAAGATGACGATTTCGTAAGGTTGGGGCCGTCGCGCGCACCCGCACGCTTGACGGGCATTTACGCTGCGGAAACACTCCGTCCGCGAACCGGCCTTCGCGGGGGGATTGGTAATGAGCGTTCTCAGACATGCGGTCGCCGCCATGCTGCTGCTCGGCAGCGATGCGGCGCTGGCACAGACCGTCACCGCCTATCAATCCGGGCTGCGAATAGCCCAAGGCCGAGGCTACGCCAATGCCGGCTGCTACGCGCAGGTCTTCGCGAAACACGCTGTCGTCGTGGAGAGGGCCGATGGGCGGCGGAACTGGCATGCGGCCTCGACACCCGCCTATAACGCCGAGCAACGCAGCCGGTGCGGGATCGACCGGCTCGCCGACGTCTCGTCGCGCCGTGCCATGCGCGCGACGGCTATGCGGCCCGCCAGACCGGCGAGCTCTGCCTATGCCACCGGACTGCAGGTTGCCTCCGAGTACGGCCATGGCGGATCCCGGGCTGCGTGCTTTGCGCGGGTCTTTTCCACCTATGCATCGACAAGCCAGCGTCGCGACGGTCGCGTGTACTATATCGTGGAGGGCCGCTCGGTCCCCGTCTACGCGCTCGAGCTTCGAAGCAGTTGCGGCATCAGCCTCTGAGCCGGCCTACTCGCCGTCCCGCTTCATCAGCGCCGCGATGCGCGCCTGCTCGTCCGGCGACAATGGCGCTGCCGCCGCGCCCAGCGGCTTCATGCGCCGTCCGCTGCGCCAGATGAAGGCGAGGCCAAAGAGCAGGATCAGGAACGGCCCGGCCCAGAGCGCCACGGTGCGGATCGTGAAGGGCGGGCGCAGCAGCACGAAATCGCCATAGCGCGCAACGACGAAGTCCTGCACTGCGGCGTCGCTGTCGCCCGCGACCAGCCGCTCGCGCACCAGGATGCGCAGGTCGCGCGCCAAGGGCGCATCGGAATCGTCGATCGACTGGTTCTGGCAGACGAGGCAGCGCAAGCCGCCGGAAATCGCCCGGGCGCGGTGTTCGAGCGCAGCGTTCGGCAAAACCTCGTCAGGCTGGACGGCGCGGCCGGGAGCGGCCCAGCCCAGGCAGAGCGCAACGATGACAAGGGCGCGCAGCATCGGCCTCACTCCGCCGGTTGAGGCGTAGCGGGGACGGGCTTGGCGCGGGTTACCTTGGCGCGCTGCGGCGCCGCCAGCCGGAAGCGCCTGTCGGTCAGCGACAACGCGCCGCCGAAGGCCATCACGATCGCGCCGATCCAGATCAGCAGGATCAATGGCTTGTCGTAGAGCCGGACGGCGATGCCACCATCGCTCTCCATCTCGCCCACATTGACGTAGGCCTGGCTCAGGCCGTCGGTGCGGATGCCGGCCTCGGTCGTCGGCATGGCGCGGGCCGTATAGACGCGCTTCATTGCCTCGACCGGCTTGAGCGGCCTATCGCCCGAGAGGATGCGGAAACGCACCACATCCTCGCGGAAATTGGGGCCGGGGCGCGGGGTGATGCTTTCCAGCACCACGGTGTAGCGGCCGCTGGTCAGGCTTTCTCCCGGCTTCAGGATGCCGATCGCCTCCGTGCTCCAGGCGGCGGCGGCGATGCCGATCACGCTCAGACCGACGCCCGCATGGGCGAAGGCCGTGCCCCAGGCGGAGCGCGGCAGGCCCTTCGCCCGCGACAGAACGGCCCGCAGGCCACTGGCGCGCGCGACGATGCGCTCGCCGAGGTCGAAGATCGCGCCCGTGACCAGGAAGACGCCGAGCCCGATGCCGAGCGGCGCCAGGACCGGCCCGCCGCGCATATAGGCGAGCACGCCCACTGCCACGAGGATGCCGAGCCCGAAGGCGGCAGCCGTACGCTGCGCCGCGCCGAGCAGATTGCCGCGCTTCCAGGCAAGCGACTGGCCGAGCGGCAGGACCAGCAGCAGCGGCACCAGCAGCGGCACGAAGGTCGCGTTGAAGAAGGGCGGACCGACCGAGATCTTGTCCCCGGTCAGCATCTCCAGCACCAGCGGATAGAGCGTGCCGATGAAGACAGTGGCGCAGGAGGTCGCGATAAAGACATTGTTGACGACGAGCGCCCCCTCGCGGGAGACCGGCGCGAACAGGCCGCCCTGCCTGAGCAAGGGCGCGCGCCAGGCGAAGAGCGCCAGCGAGCCGCCGACGAAAAAGATCAGGATCGCGAGGATGAAGAGCCCGCGCGCCGGGTCGCTGGCGAAGGAATGCACCGAGGTCAGCACGCCGGAGCGGACGATGAAGGTACCCAGCAGCGAGAGCGAGAAGGTCAGGATCGCGAGCAGGATCGTCCAGACCTTGAGCGCGTCGCGCTTCTCCATCACCACGGTGGAATGGATCAGCGCCGTGCCGGCGAGCCAGGGCATCAGCGAGGCGTTCTCGACCGGATCCCAGAACCACCAGCCGCCCCAGCCAAGCTCGTAATAGGCCCAATAGGAGCCCATCGCGATGCCCAGCGTCAGGAACACCCAGGCGAGCAGCGTCCAGGGCCGGACCGCGCGCGCCCAGACCGCGTCGATGCGCCCGTCGATCAGGGCCGCGACCGCGAAGGCATAGGTGATGGAGAAGCCGACATAGCCGACATAGAGCAGCGGCGGATGGATCGCGAGACCGAGATCCTGGAGGATCGGGTTGAGATCCTGGCCTTCACCCGGCACTGGGTCGAGCCGCCGGAAGGGGTTTGAGGTCAAAAGCGTGAAGGCGAGGAAGGCGACCGTGATCGTGCCTTGCGCGGCGAGCGTGCCGGCCCGCAGCCGCGCCGGCAGCGAGCGGCGCGACAGCGCCACCAGCGCCCCGAACAGCGTCAGGATCAAGACCCAGAGCAGCATCGAGCCTTCGTGATTGCCCCAGGCCGAGGTCAGTTTGTAGATCAGCGGCTGGGCCGAATGCGAGTTCGAAGCGACGTTCTCGACCGAGAAGTCGGACCGGACATAGGACGCGACCAGGGCCGCGAAAGACAACGCGACCAGCAGGAAGCAGGTGATCGCCGCGGCGGTGCCGACCGAGGCCAGCGCCCGGTCATGACGCGCCACGCCCCAAAGCGGCACCAGGGCCTGGACGACGGCGACGCCAAGCGCCAAGGCAAGCGCGAAATGGCCGATCTCGACGATCATGCGCGCCTCATTTGGTGACAGGGGATGGCGTGACGGGGGATGGGTTCGGGCCGGTCAGGCCGGGCTTGGTCATGCCCGGCTGCCAATGGCCCTGCTTCTTCAGCGTGTCGGCAACCTCGCGCGGCATATAGGTCTCGTCATGCTTGGCCAGGACCGAGTCAGCGCGGAAGCGGCCCGCGCCCTCGAAGACGCCCTCGGTGACGACGCCCTGCCCTTCGCGGAAGAGATCGGGCAAGAGCCCCTGATAGGTCACGTTGAGCGTGGTCTTGCTGTCGGTGACCGCGAAGACGACGCGCTGGCCCGGGCCACGCACGACCGAACCTGTCTCGACCAGCCCGCCGAGCCGCATGCGCGTGCCGGGCGCGAGCCCCTTCTCGACGATCTCGGTCGGTCCGTAGAAGAAGACGATGGTGTCGCGCATGGCGACGAGCACCAAACCGGCGGCGAGGCAGAGCACGACGCCGGCAGCGGCGATCAGGGCCAAGCGGCGCTGCTTACGGGTCCAGCGGCGCTTGGCGGCGACCGGACGTAACGGCGCGGCAGCGGGCTCGGCAGTGGGCTCGGCAGTGGTCATGGCGCCGGCTCCTTCAGCCCGAGTTCGCCCGCGAGCTGGTCGAGCTGCACGAGTGCGGCGCTGTCCTGCGACAGGCGCGAGCGCGCCATCGCGACAGCCTCGCGTGCGGCGGCCTTCTCGCCGAGCACGCTTTGCGAGCGGACCAATCTTTCCCATTCGGCCAATGTGCCGCCGCCCGCCTTCAGGCGCTCGGCCAGCCCCTCGACCATGCCGCGGATCGCGGCCTGCTGATCCGCCGCCGGCAGCCCGGCGATCGCGGCCCGCGCCGCGGCTCCGTCGAGCAGTTGGCTATCGAGCGCTTGCAGCCTCTGGCGCACGGCCGGGACCCAGACCGCGCCGGGCGGCGCATCCTTGAGCAGGCTTTCGAACGCGGCAACCGCGCCCCGGCTGTCGCCGTCCTGTTCCCTGGCGATGGCGAGAAAGTAGCGCGCGCGGGGATTGCCGGGCTCGCGCTTGAGCGCCTCGGCCAGGGTTTCGCGCGCTTCGGCCGTCACCACGCCGCCAGCGTCGAGGATCTGGGCCTCGCCGAGACCGGCGCGCATCTCCGCCCCATCCTCGCCATTGCGGATCGCGGCGGCAAAGGCGCGCGCCGCGTCATCGGGGCGGCCCTGCCGCAGATAGACCGGCGCGAGCACCGCCCATCCGCGCCCATCCGCCGGATTGGCCGCCAGATGCGCCTCGATGCGGGCCAGCGACACCGCGAAATCCTGCTGCGACGGATCGCTCTGCAACCGCGCCGACAAAGGCTGGTCGGGGCGCGTCGGCGAGCCATAGGCACCGTAGACCAGCAATGCGAGCAGCGGCACGCAGGACAAGGCCAGCGCCGAACTGGCGCGGCGGCGGCGCAGCGACGATTCCGTCTCGCCGGCCGGATCACCCTCCTCGTCGGCCGCGCGCAGGAGACGCCGCGCAGCCTCGACACGGGCGGCTTCAGCCTCGGCCAGGCCGATCAGCGCGCGGCCGAGATCGCGGTCGATCTCACCGAGTTGGGCGCGATAGAGGCTCGCGGCATCCGAGCCGTCGGCGAAAGCCGCGCCCTGGCCACGGCCGAGCGGCCAGAGCAGCGCGAAAACCGCCGCCCCCGTCATGACCGCGAAGATGATCCAGATCAGCATCAGGAACTCTTAGACAATCGCGGGCCGCGCTTCACGCGCGAAGGTGGCGACAAAGGGTCACGCAGGCGCCTCGCCTCGGACGGCAAGTCTTCTTAAACCGAAGGCAGGACGAGGCGCGCCCGCAAGCCGCCCAGCGGCGATTTCTGCAGCGAGAGGCCGCCGCCATAGAGCTTGGCCAGATCGGCGACGATCGACAGGCCCAGCCCCGAGCCTGGAATCGTCTCGTCGAGCCGCCGGCCGCGCTTCAGCACATCCGCCATCGCCTCGTTCGGCAAGCCCGGCCCATCATCGTCGATCAGGAGCGCGATCCGCTCGATGCCGGCATCGGATGACGGCGCGAGGCTGACCTCGACGGTCGCATCCGCCCATTTGAAGGCATTGTCGAGCAGATTGCCCAGCATCTCCTCGAAATCCTGCTTCTCGCCGCGAAACCGGATTCCGGCCGGCACGCTATGCGAGCCCGTGATGCCGCGCCCCTGCGAGATCTTCGAGAAGGTGCGGATCAACGCATCGAGCGAGGGCGCGGTCTCGGTCACCCCGCCGAGCGCGCCCGAGAGCGCAGCTGCCCGGGCGCGGTCGAGATAATACTGAACCTGGTCGCGCATGATCGCGGCCTGCGTCTTCACCATGTCGGGCAGCGCGCCCTCCCCCCGGCTTCCGCCTCGTTCAGCATGACGCTGAGCGGGGTCTTCAGCGCATGGGCGAGATTGCCGACCTGGGTGCGCGCCCGCTCCAAGATTTCGCGATTGGCGTCGATGAGCTGGTTCAGTTCTCCCGCCAAGGGAGCGAGATCGGGTGGGTATTGCCCGGCGATGCGCGGCGCCTCGCCGGTCCGCACGGCCCCGACGGCGGTTCCCAGCCGCACCAGCGGCCGCAGGCCGAAGCGCACCTGGATGAGCGTCGAGGCGACGAGCGCCAACCCGAGCAGGACGAAGGTCAGCGTCAGGGCGAAGCGGAAATCGCGGATATCGCCGTCGATCTCGTCGGCGGGAGCCCCGACCGCCACGGTGAAGCGGCCATCCTCGCCGACATCGATCTCCCGTTCGAGGACGCGCAAGGCGCGGTCGTCGGGCCCCGAAACATAGGTTTCGCGCAGGCCCCGCGCATTGGGCGTCAATTGCTGGTCGAGCAATTTCGGCAACTGGCCGCCGACGAGCGAGCGCGAGCTGCGAATTGTCGGCTTCTCCCCGTCGAGCCGGATGATCTGCCAGTACCAGCCCGACAATGGCAGGTCGAAGCGCGGCTCGCCGAGATCGCCGATCGCCTGTCGCTCCGCTTCGGGCGGCGCGGCAAGATCGGCCACGAGTTCCTTGATGTAGACGCTGAGGCGCTCGTCGAAGCCGCGCTCGGCGGAGCGGCGGTAGAAGGTCGTGAGACCAATGCCCGCCAGCATCAGCACCAGCGCGCAGCAGATCGCCGCCGTAAGGAAGAGCCGCGCGCCAAGCGAATAGCGATGCGACTTCAACGGCATCGCGCGGGATCAGACCTTCTCGGGCGCGGCGGCGATGTAGCCGAGGCCCCGCACGGTCTCGATGACCTCGACGCCGAGCTTCTTGCGCAGGCGGCCGACGAAGACCTCGATCGTGTTCGAATCCCGGTCGAAATCCTGGTCGTAGAGATGCTCGACCAGCTCCGTGCGCGAGACGACGCGGCCCTGATGATGCATCAGATAGGCGAGCAGGCGGTATTCATGCGAGGTCAGCTTGACCGGGTTGCCATCGACGACGACGCGGCTGGCGCGCGTGTCGAGCCGCACCGGCCCGCAGATCAATTCGGCGGTCGCATGTCCGGCGGCGCGGCGCAGCAGGGCGCGGACGCGCGCCAAGAGCTCCTCGACATGGAAGGGCTTGACCACATAATCGTCGGCGCCGGCGTCGAAGCCCGCGACCTTGTCGCTCCAGCGGTCGCGTGCCGTCAGGATCAGCACCGGCATGACCTTGCCGGCGCGGCGCCAGCCCTGCAGCACGGCGACGCCATCGACCTTCGGCAGGCCGAGATCGAGAATGACGGCGTCATAGGGCTCGGTCTCGCCGAGATAGAGCCCTTCCTCACCGTCGAAAGCCTTGTCGACCGCATAGCCGGCATTCTCCAGCGCGGTGACGATCTGGCGGTTGAGGTCCTTGTCGTCCTCGACGACGAGCAGTCTCACGGTCGCGTACTCCTAGTTAGCCGATCTGCCTGATGAGCTGATCTGCCTGATGAGCGATGATATCTGGCCCGGCCGGGCTCGAATCGCGAGGGCTCGCGCTCAGCGTATGGTCGCGACCTTGCCAGATTGCCCCTCGAGCGTCACGCGGGCGACGCGGCCGTCGCGCTTCAGCGTCGTGATCACATAGACATATTCATCGCCCTGGCGGCACAGCCGGATGCGCAAGACCTCGCCGGGCGCCGCATTGCGAGCATGGCGCGACGCCTGCGCAGGCTGGATCACCCGTCCATCGGCGATGGCATCGCGCATCTCCTCGGCCGAGAGGCATGAGATCGGCGTCGGGTCGTCGACCCGCACGATCGGCAGCGGGGCCGCGAGCAAGGCGAGAGCAAAGATGGGTTCAACGGGCATCATCGACATGCGGTAATCCCGGCCGACTGAACACACCATGAATACCATGGCGTGCATCGACGCAGAGTACGTCACGTAATCGCCACCCGTCCACGTCATTCATGGCCGCGCCCGATCACGGCGCCGATCCGGTCGATCACGAGCGCGACATCAGCCTGCGGTGCGCTCGGACCTCTCCTCGGCCGCCGGGTTGCGGCGATATGCGAGGCCCGCGAGCTCGAAGGGCTCGGTGACAGCGCCGCAATCGGCATCTCCTCATCGGGTTGAAAGGTCAGGGACTGCTTGAGATATCCCCGAAGCCTCATGCTGAGAGGTTGCTTGGAATGAACCGAGCGATAGCAGGAGCTTCCGTTCGCTTTCCATCACCCGCGCCGTCGTCCCGGATCGGCGCGGCTTCGCCGCTTGTCCGGGACGACAGCGTGGTTCCGAGAATAAACAGCATGCTCCACGAGGCTCCGGTGGAGGCGGAGCATCCTTCGAGACGCCACTGCGCCGCTCCTCAGGCTGAGGGCTGGAGTTTCCAAACGGGTTGGTCGAGCCGCAGGGAAACCGGTTCGAGCGGCAGCAGTGTCAGGGCGAGAGGCGTCATGGCTCTCCGATTGCGGGTTCAAATTGGCCGGCCGCCGCGCTATCCAGCCCTCCCGATAAGTAAGGAGCGCACCATGGGCCTCGGACGATTGATTGCAGCCCTGGGGCTGACGCTGGGTTCGATGGCGGCGCCGCAAATGGCGGGCGCGGTGGTCGGTGGGCGCGATGGCGGCCCGGCCGCTGCATCGACCCTGATGGTCCTGAATGCGCGCGGCGGCGTCTGCTCGGGCATCGTCCTGTCGTCGCGCACCATCCTGACCGCGGCGCATTGCGCCGATGGTGGCACGGATCTGCGCCTTCACTGGAAGGAAGGCGGCAGCGACGAGCCGGTGCTGATCGCCCCGGCCAGCGTCGCCATCCACCCCGAATTCAATGGCGGAGCCGTCGCCAATCGCCGGCGCTCGATCGATCTCGTGCTGCTGCGCGTCCAGGTCGCGCTGCCGGCCCGGTTCGTCCCGGCGACGCTGGTCGATGGCGATCTGCCACGCGCCGGCTCCCCCGTGTCGCTCGCCGGCTATGGCGTCACCCGCGAGGGCGAGGCCCGCACGACCGGAACCTATCGCTCGGCGGCGCTCGTCACTGTCGAGCCCTATGGTCCCGGCCGCGTCCTGATCTGGGCGGCCGACGCCAATGGCCTCGGCAAGAAGGCGGGCGCCGGCGCCTGCCAGGGCGATTCAGGCGGACCGGTGACGTCAGCCGATGGCGGCGTCATCGCCGTCGCCAGCTGGTCGACCGGTCCCTCGGGCAAGAGTTGCGGGCTGCTGAGCCAGGGCGTTCTCGTCGCGCCGCAACGCGGCTGGATCGACAAGACATTGTCGAACTGGGGCGAGAGCGCCAGCTGGACGACACGCCGCTGACGGGAGGGCCAGAGGCTGTTAGGGCCTCTGGGGCCGATTTGACTGGCGAGCCGCAACCCATACATTGAAGCCAGTTCCTAGCTTGGTCGCCATCATGACATTGCGCGCAATTGCACTTGCCACAGCACTCGTGGCCGCCGCCTCCCCTGCGCTCGCCGTGGTGGGTGGCACGACCTCGCGGGATGCCGGCGGCATGCGGGCCTCGACCTTGCGGATCGAAACCAGCCGCGGCGAACTCTGCTCCGGCGCGGCGATCGCACCCGAGCTGGTGCTGACCGCCGCGCACTGCCTGATGGGCGGCGGCTCGGTCCGCGTCATCAGCCTCGATCCACGCTTTCGCATGCGCCGTCACGCCGTGATCGCCGTGCTGCCGCATCCGAGCTTCGTGCCGGGCACGACGCCGCGCACGCAGCCCGGCACCGATCTCGCGGTGCTGCGGCTGGCAGCGCCGCTGCCGCCCGATATCGAGCCGCTTTCGCTCGGCAGCGGCCTCTGGCAGGGCGAGGCCGTCACCATGGCGGGCTACGGGCTTGCGATCGAGGACAACAAGAACACGGCGCGGCGCCTGCGCGAGACGCCCCTGGTCAATGCCGGCAATTACACCACGGCCAACACCGTGAAGGTCGCGGTCGATACGCAGACCAAGGGCGAAAGTCCGGGCGCCGGCGCCTGCCGCGGCGATTCCGGTGGCCCCGTGCTGCGCGGTTCGCCCGCCTCGCGCGATCTCGTCGGCATCGTCAGCTGGTCGAGCGGTCCGCTCAACTCGCGGGCCAGGCGCATCTGCGGCGGCTTCACCGCGATCACACCGATCAACGAGCATCGCGCCTGGATCACGGAATCCAGTGCGCGCCTGCTCGCGCTCGGCACTGGTGGCCGGCAGGAGGAGGCTCCCCAGCCGCCCGCCAGCTATAGCTGGTGGTTCTCGCGCTGATCCCGTTCCGCCGGCTGAGAGGCGCGGCAGCGCGGCGTTCGCTCACAGTTCATGAGCTTCAACACCTCATCGCGTCCTGACTGGTCTTTGATATGCCCTATCAACCGGTTGACTGCTGGAACCTAACCCCAGAGGAACTCACTCAGCGGCGGCTGAAAGAGGTGCGGGTCGCGCCAGACATGTACCAGGTGGTCGGTATGTTCATGAGGTGGTTCGGCGAAGTCGAGCTTCAGATAGACCGGAATACCATGCATATCCTGAAGATGACCGATAATTTTGAGCCGTATGGCTTCATGACCTATCGTACTCAATTCAACCAGAAGTGGGAAATGCTGAGACGAGTGATGATTGAAACGGCTCAGCAGAAAGAGAAAAAGGGCAGGATCGGGCCAAATCTCACGGGTCGTTTGAACTTTTTGAGCACTCGCATCAATCCACTGCGCACGAATTTTGCTCACAAGGTCCTCAGTTCAAAAGGCAACCGGATATATTTTTGCCACACTGGCGCGATGCTTGACCCTAAACCGATAGCGGAACGACCGAGCCAAGCAGAACCCAAGCACATCACCCTCGATGAGGCCATGCAGGTCATACTCTGGCTCGAAGCCTTCATGTATGATCTGTCAGAGTTGGCGGATGGCACTTGGAAAAAACCTCCTCCGCAAACATACGAAATAGATCGTCCTCGATCATATCTACCGGCAGTATCGCCTCGATGGGCTCTCGACGACTGATCTTGAGCCGGAGCACCTAACCCGGATTGCGGAGATAGCTCAGGATCGCGTCGGGCATGAAGCAGTCGATCTCGCGGCGAACGGTCCAGAACTCCGAGCGTGGCCGGTCTTGCGCCACCTCCTTGAAGGCCTAGGGCGTCTTAGCCTCGCGCAGCAGGCGGCGCATCTTGGCGGCGATATCGTCCTGCAGCGTCGTTTCATAGAAGCGTTTCACGATGGCTGGCGGCGCCTGCTTCAGCGGCTCGAAGCTCGCCGCGTCACCTCGGCAATCGCCCTCGCCAGGACCGTCTGCTATGCTCGGGCGGTCGCGAAAGATCTGAATGCGAGCCTCGCATGAGACGGCGCCGGTTTGTTGCACTGCTCGGCGGCGCTGCGCTGGCGCCGCTCACCGTCTTGCCGATGTCCCCGGACCTGCCCGACAGCAGCGGTGTTCCGGTCGTGCGCGACGATGGCTGGCCCGTCGCCGCCATCGATGACGACAAGCTCGTCGACCGCGCCGCGCTGCGCGGGATGACGGATCGGCTCGCCGCCTCGCGCGACGCCAGAATCCACGCCGTGCTGGTCGCCCATAGCGGTAAGCTGGTGTTCGAGCGCTATTTCGGGGGTCTTGACGAGATTTCCGGCGGCATGTTCGGCCGCCGGGTGGAGAACGTCCCTTTTGACGCCGATACGCTGCATGACGTGAAATCGGTCTCGAAAAGCGTTGCATCGCTCGCGGTTGGGATCGCGATCGATCGCGGGCTGATACGCAGCATCGATGAGCCGATCTTCAGTTTTTTCCCCGAGCTGTCGGATTTGCGCACCCTTGAAAAGGACCGGATCCTGCTCTCGCACGTGCTCACCATGTCGATGGGTCTGGCGTGGGTGGAGGCGACGCCGGCCACCGGAGACGAGAACAATGACGAGGCGCGCATGCACAGGGCATCAGACCCGTGTCGGTACGTCCTCGGTCTCGCAGTGACCGCCCCGGCAGGACAGGGCTTCTTCTACAACACCGGCGCGCTGACGCTGCTCTCGGCCATCATCCGCAAGGCGACCGGACGCCCGCTCGACGAATTCGCGCGCGTGGCGTTGTTCGAGCCTTTGGGCATCACCGGCGTGGAGTGGCTTCGGGTCAAGGGCGATACCGACGCTGGAGGGGGCCTTCGCCTGCGGCCACGCGACATGGCGAAGATCGGCCAGCTCGTTCTTGCGGGCGGCCGCTGGAACGACCGCCAGATCGTTTCCAAAAGCTGGATCGAGACCTCGACGGCGCTGCAGATCAAGGCCACGGACAACCAGTCTTACGGCTATCTGTGGTGGCTCGGCCGCTCCCTGCACAGGGGACGCGAGGTCCACCGGGTCGGCGCGCTTGGCCGGGGCGGTCAATCCATCCGCATCGTCCCGGAGCTCGATCTCGTTGTCGTGGTAACCGCGGGATACTACCAGGACTACAGCCCGCGAGCCTTCCAGCTGCAATACAGCGTTTTCAGGGACGTCCTGCGGGCGATTTCACCTCCGGGCTGAACCGGAAGCGCCGTCGTTTCGCTGCGATGCAGAATTTAGCCCGTTATGAGGGCTTAGCGGAATTGACTTATCACCCACCCGGTAGATTTCTAGTGACTGGAGCAGCTTAAAGTCGGCGCCTCGAAGCCCTTACAACGCGCATTCCCTTTCGGCATTTCGGCGAGTTACTGTTTTCGATCGTAACCCGTCGAGCTTCCGGATTGGGGCCGCGTCCGACTGTCACTTCGTCCATGACGCGATGGGACGCCGATGCCACTCAGATCAAAAGAATTCTCCGGCGATCCGCGGTTGGAGGCCTGCGCGGTCTCCGATCCCAGCCATGTAACGCCAGGCGCCATCGGCGATTTCGTCGGCAAGATTCAACAGGCGCTGATCCGGCTCGGCGCTGGGGACATCTCCGCAGACGAATTGTCCAAGATGCGTTACGGACCATCGACGGCTGCCAGCGTGCGGCGTTTCAAGACAGCGCGCGGCATCCTGAATTATGCCGGCCGGATCGACGATATCGTCGGCAAGAAGACAATCGCCACGCTCGACCAAGAGCTTGCATCGATTGGCCCGACGCCCCAGCCTCCAGTTCCACCTCCGCCATCCCCGCCAAAGGTATTCGTCGTCCATGACGTGCGTCTGTTCGGCTGGAGGCCGCTTGGCGATGTGCTTGAGGTCAACGGCGACACGCCGCTGCAATGGATGATCGACAATGTCATCAAGCGGGGCGATGAGGCCGGCGGCAATCTTACGCTGAAAATCATGTCGCACGGCCTGCCCGGCTTCGTGCAATGCTGCAGGGGCGCGTTTCAACATCCGACATTGCCGGCGCGGATTGTCGATCCCGCAAAGGGCAACCTCTATATCGGCCCCGGGAAAGGTGGGATCTGCCGGACCGATCTGGCGCAGCTCGAACAACTGCGTGGCAAGGTCAAGCGCATCGAATTCCATAGCTGCCTGGTGGCGCGCATAGGGGCGTGTTCCGAGGCCAATGGCCACTTCAGTTATGACGGCAACGAATTCTGCTACCAACTCGCGCAGCGCACCGGCGCCGAAGTCGTCGCCTCCATCCATCTGCAATTTTATTGGACGGGAACACAGCCCGCCGGCATGCATTTCGGCAGCTGGAACGGCCTCAGGTTCACCTGGGGACCCGCTGGCAACATCATTGAGACAAAGCAGTTTCCGTATAAGGAACTGACCGGCCCGCCGCCGCCTGGAACGCCAGCCACCTGAGCGGTGATTGTGCGAGGGCCCAAAAGGCCATCACCATTGGCCACGCCCCCTGAACTGCTTGCCTTGCGGCCTACCCCGGATTGCGCAGATAGCTCAGGATCGCGTCGGGCATGAAGTAGTCGATCTCGCGGCGAACGGCCCAGAACTCCGAGCGCGGCCGGTCCTGCGCCAGCTCCTTGAAGGCCTTGGGCGTCTTGGCCTCGCGCAGCAGGCGGCGCATCTTGGCGGCGATGTCGTCCTGCAGGGTCGTTTCATAGAAGCGTTTGACGATTGCTTGCGGCGCTTGCTTCAGCGGCTCGAAATTCGCCTTGCGCTCATCCGACAAGGCCGAGAGATCGCGGACGAGCCCCTCGAGCGTGGCGCGATCGGCGGCCTCAAAACGCCCGAGCTCGCGCGACAATGCGCTCGCCTTCTGCCAGTCGGCGATCATCACCGCGACGATCTCGGGACGGGCTGCGCCCGCCTTGCGGCGCTCGATCACGAGGGCGGCGACGTCGCGATAGACCTCCGCAAGTTCGGCCTCGAGCTGATGGCAGCGCTTGCCGGCGGCCAAGAGCTTCGCATTGAGCTCGTCGCCCTTCCTAAACTTGTCGTCCTCGTAATCCTTGGCGTTGATATAGGTCGCGAGGTCCTTGAAGACGTCTCCGCTGGCGCTCAGCGTCTCGTTTGCGCTCTTGATGGTGGGCTCGGCCTTCAGCTTCAGGGCCTCAGGCAGCGAGGCCGGGAGCGGCGGCAGGCTCTCATAGGAGCGCACGGAATAGTGCATCGAGAGCACGCGGGCCCTGCGATTGCGCCAGTCATCATAGGAATTGCTGCGCCAGAGCGTCCAGGCCGCTTCGTTGCAGCCGCCGCTCAATTCGCGCAGGATCTGGAAGAGCTGGTCCTCCTGCTGCTGCTCCGCGCCCGGAACATTCGGGCGCGGAGCAGTGCCCGGCGCGGCCTGGGCGTAGCGAATACCGGGCGCGGGCTCCGCCAGCACCGGCCCGGCACCGAGCGCCATGCCGGCGAGCAGCAGCCCGCAGATCCGGCCGATGGGCCACAGGTTTCTGATCGCCATCGACCGGCTCTCCGCTTTTTGAACAGGGAGGCTTGCGTGCATCATTCGATGCGACGAGCAGGCCGCTCAAGCCTGCTCCTTCTCCACCCATTTGATCGTCGCGGCCGGCACATATTGCTCCATCCGGTCGAGCAGGGTCGCAGGCTCGGTATCCGTGATCGCCATGGCGCGGTGGGTCTGCTTCAGGAAACCCGCCTCGACGGTGTTGTCGAGGAAGGCCGCCAGCGGATCGTAGAAGCCCGCGACATTGAGGAAGGCGAGCGGCTTGGAGTGGATGCCGAGCTGGCCCCAGGTCCAGATCTCGAACAGCTCCTCGAAGGTGCCGATGCCGCCGGGCATAGCGATGAAGCCGTCCGAGAGTTCGGCCATCCGCGCCTTGCGGATATGCATGGTCTCGACGACTTCGAGCCGCGTCAGGTCGTGATGGCCGACCTCCTTTTCGCGCAGCGCGCGCGGGATGACGCCATGGACCTCGCCGCCGGCTTCGAGCGCGGCATTGGCGACAATGCCCATCAACCCCACCGCGCCGCCGCCATAGACCAGAACGAGGCCGCGCCGGGCGATCTCGGCGCCCATGGCGCGGGCGCCCGCCGCATAGACGGGCTCATTGCCGGGATTGGACCCGCAGAAGACGCAAACCGATTTCATGAACCCAATGCCTGCAAGATGCGCGCCCAGGAGCGCTGGCCTTTGTGGAAGGAGGAGAGGTCGTATTTCTCGTTGGGCGAATGCACCCGGTCGTCATCGAGGCCGAAGCCGACGAGCAGCGTGTCCATGCCGAGCAGGCGCTTGAAATCGCCGACCACCGGCACCGAGCCGCCCGAGCCGATCGTCACCGCCTTGCGGCCCCATTCCTCTGTCAGGGCCGCGCGCGCCTTGGTCAGCGCCGGTGAATCGGCGGGCACCGCGATGGCAGGCGAGGCGCTGTAGACGATGAACTCGGCCGAGATGTCATCGGGCAATTGCGCGCGCACATAAGCCTGGAAGGCGGCGGCGATCTTGTCGGGGTCCTGCTTGCCGACGAGGCGGAAGGAGACCTTGGCCGAGGCCTTGGCGGCGATCACCGTCTTGGTGCCCTCACCCGTGTAGCCGCCCCAGATGCCGTTGACATCGCAGGTCGGGCGCGACTGGATCTGCTCGATCAGCATGCGGCCCTTCTCGCCGATCGAATGCTTCAGGCCGACCTGGCCGAGGAATTCCTCCTCCGTCAGCCCGAGATCAGCCCAATCGGCCTTCTGCGAATTCGACGGCTCCTCGACGCCTTCATAGAAGCCGGGAACCGTGATGCGGCCGGTCTCGTCATGGAGGCTCGCTATGATGCGCGAGAGCACATGCACCGGATTGGCGGCCGCGCCGCCGAACAGGCCCGAATGCAGGTCGCGATCGGCGCAGGTGATCGTGACCTCCTGATAGACCATGCCGCGCAGCGACGCCGTGATCGCCGGCGTGTCGCGGTCCCACATGCCGGTGTCGCAGACCAGCGCGATATCGGCCTTGAGCTTGTCGGCATTCTCACGGACGAAGGCCGGCAGGTTGACCGAACCGGATTCCTCCTCGCCTTCGACCAGGATGGTGACGCCTACAGGCAGATCGCCCGTCTCGGCGATGGTGGCGCGCATCGCCTCGACGAAAGTCATGACCTGGCCCTTATCGTCGCAGGCGCCGCGCGCGACGATGACCTTGCGGCCGGGGGCGATCTCCTTGATCACCGGCTTGAACGGCTCGGTGTCCCAGAGATTCAGCGGATCGACCGGCTGCACATCGTAATGGCCGTAGAACAGCACATGCGGTGCGCCGGGCTTGGGCCGGTGCGCCAGCACGACGGGCTGGCCGGGCGTCTCGCCAAGCGAGGCCTTGAAGCCGAGCGATTCGAGATCTGCCCGCAGCCATTCCGCGGCGCGACGGCTATCGGGCCAATAGGCCGAATCCGTCGAGATCGAAGGGATTTCGAGCCAGGACGACAGCCGCGCGAGCGAAGCGTCGAGATCGGCATCGAGACGAGAGAGGATCGCGGGAAGCTTGGTCATGGCGCTCAACGGGTCAGGGGCACTCGTCATCCGAGAGCCGATTCAGGTTGCGCCATCATGACAAGGCTTGAGGGCGGCGTCAGCCCGCCTTGCCGCATGGCGCGGTTGCTTGGTCGCGCGCTTTCCCTTCTCCCCTCGCGGGAGAAGGTGGATCGGCGAAGCCGAGACGGATGAGGGGGCGCCGTGAGCTTTCCCACGAACCAAACACGACGCCAACCGGAAAGGGCACGGCGCCCCCTCATCCGGCGCTACGCGCCACCTTCTCCCGCCAGGGGAGAAGGGAAGAGGGAGCGCGTCATTCTCGAGCGAAGCGCAGACCCGAGAATCTCTGGCAAGAGATGCTCGGGTCAAGCCCGAGCATGACGTGCATACCCTCAGCGCTTCCCGCCCATCATGCTGCCAAGCACCCCGCGCAAAATCGCGGTGCCGACCTGGCGGCCGATCGAGGTCGCGGCCGAGCGGGCCGCCGAGGTGATGATCTTCTCGGTCATGCTCTGCGGCAGGGCGCCGCCGCGGCTGCCGGGGCCGGTCTTGGGGCGCGGCGCGTTCGAGCCGCCACCGAACCAGCCGCCGATCGTGTCCATGATGCCGCCGCCGCCCGTGGTCGAGGCTTCGACCGGCGAGCCGTCGGGCTGCAGGTTCTTGCGCCGCATCAGCTCCTCGTAAGCCGAGTCGGCGTCGATCATGGTGTCGTATTTGCCCTTGAAGCCCGAGGCGTTCATCGCCTGCTGGCGCTCCTGCACGCTGCAGGGCCCAACCTGCGCCATGGGCGGTGCGATCAGCGTGCGCTCGACCATGGTCGGCGTGCCCTTGCCTTCCAGTGTTGAGGTCAAGGCCTCGCCGACGGCAAGCTGCGTGATCGCCTCCTCGGTCTTGAATTTCGGGTTCTGGCGGAAGGTTTCGGCAGCAGCCCGCACCGCCTTCTGGTCGCGCGGGGTGAAGGCGCGCAAGGCGTGCTGGACGCGGTTGCCGAGCTGGGCCAGCACCGTATCGGGGATATCGAGCGGGTTCTGCGTGACGAAATAGACGCCGACGCCCTTCGAGCGGATCAGCCTGACCACCTGCTCGACCGCCGTCAGCAAGGCCTTTGGCGCGCCGTTGAACAGCAGATGCGCCTCGTCGAAGAAGAAGACGAGTTTTGGCTTGTCGAGATCGCCGACCTCGGGAAGCTGCTCGAACAATTCCGAGAGCAGCCAGAGCAGGAAGGTGGCGTAGAGCCTGGGATTGGCCATCAGCTTGTCGGCCGCCATGATGTTGACGATGCCGCGGCCGTCGCGGTCGGTCTTCATCAGGTCGTTGATGTCGAGCGCCGGCTCGCCGAAGAACAGATCGCCCTTCTGGTTCTCGAGCACCAGCAATTGGCGCTGGATCGTGCCGACCGACTGGGCGGTGACATTGCCGTATTTCGTCGTCAGATCCGAGGCGTTCTCGGCGATGAAGGAGAGGATCGCGCGCAGATCCTTGAGATCCAGCAATAGCAGCTTCTGCTCGTCGGCGATGCGGAAGGCGATATTGAGCACGCCCTCCTGGGTGTCGTTGAGGTCGAGCAGGCGGGCGAGCAAGAGCGGGCCCATCTCGGAAATGGTGGCGCGGACGGGGTGGCCCTGCTCGCCGAAGACGTCCCAGAACACGGTGGTGAACTGGTCGGGCTCATACTTCACGCCGATTTCCGCGGCGCGCTTGACGAAGGCCGGCTGGGAGCTGCCGGGCGCCGCGATCCCTGAAAGGTCGCCCTTGATGTCGGCGGCGAAGACCGGCACGCCGTTGCGGGCAAAGCCTTCCGCCATCACCTGCAGCGTCACGGTCTTGCCCGTGCCGGTCGCGCCCGTCACCAGCCCGTGGCGGTTGGCGAGCTTGAGCAGCAGGTTTTCGGCCTTCCAGCTCTTGCCGATCAGGATCGCGCCATCGTCCACCACGAGATCTGCTTTCGCCATGCCGTCCGCCTGTTGTGTTATCGAAAAGTCAGGGCAAGGGTGTAGCGAAACGCGCCAGTCGGCGGAAGCCCGCTACCCGCTTGATTAGATCGTTAATATGTGAACTATCGCGCAACCGCGTCGTGCCATCAAGAATGCCGCACCATCAAGGACAGGGACAAGACCCATGGACGAACTGATCTCCCGCATCATCGCGGCCTCCGGCCTCGATGAGAGCCTCGCCCGCAAGGCGATCGGCATCATTCTCGCCTTCCTGCAGAAGGAAGGCCCGCCGGCCGAGATCGGCCAATTGATGACCTCCCTGCCCGGCGCGCAGGAGCTTGCCGACAGTGAGGGCGGCGCCAAGGGCGGGCTGATGGGCATGGTCGGCGGCCTGATGGGCGGTGGTGGCGGCGTCATGGCGCTCGGCGGCCAGTTGATGGGCGCCGGCCTCTCGATGGGCCAGATCCAGTCGGTCTCGAAGGAGATGTTCGCGGTCGGCCGCGAAAAGGCCGGCGAGGACACCATGGGCGCGATCGTCGGCGCCATTCCGGGGCTCGGCCAGTTCGTCTGAGCAACGCCCCGGAGACCATCAAGCGAAGCCGCCCGGAATGGGCGGCTTTTTTGTTGGGTGGTGGGTGTCAAGGCGCCCGACGTGGCGAATGTCTCAGATGGGCGGACAGTGGAAGTTCGACGGCACGTCGGCGAACGGCAGCGCCTTCTGCCCGACACTCGCTTCCGATATGAAGGGACGACACTCAAAGGACCAGCGAGGTTTGCGTGATCCAGCTTCGGAACGCCGCTCTGTGGGCGACAACAATTGGAGCGACTGTCGGCATTCCACTCGTAATGCTAGCGATCATCGGATACATCCTGCCGCTTAGTGCCTCCGAAGCCTTGAGCAAACCGCCAAAAGGAGCCCACGAATTCGGGTTCTGGCTCCTTCTCCTGCTCTCCTTACCGTTCTGGCTGGCAGCCTCCTGGCTATCAGCTCTAGCCACCGTCAACGAGAGACAGGATCGGGGAGGACGACGCCGTGCAATCTGGGCTTTGGCGTTACTTTTCTCGGCGCTAGCGATGGCCGCAATCAACAACATTCTCGGCTTCGGCGACCTGTTTAGTCTCGTGTGAGGAGACGTTGAGGCGGCAAGCTCCAAGGTCCGAAATGGGTGGGAACAGTCAGCTTCAATACGAGCTGAACAACGGTGCGTTCGATGCCTGTCCACGATGCTTTCCAACGGCGCAGAGAGGTCGAATTTCCTTGCATTCGACCTCAAAAACCCACCGCTCGCGCTTTAGGAACGGCGGGTCGAAAAAGCCCCAAGCGTATCGCGAACAAAGCCAGATAGCGCGGTCCTGAACGTAGGAACTGCGGTCGCAAGTGAAGCCGCTGGACTGGGCAAATGCGATAACATCCTCGCCATTGCGATGCAGTGCCTTCGCAATATCGTCAGTTACATCAGTTCCGAAGCTATCCCGCCATGCTGCCCGATATGCTTCGTCTAGTTTGCCCCGCTCCTGAGAAGAAGCCCACACTATCGAGCCAAGAAGTATCACCCCACACCACGCGGCATACACTCGCATCTCGGTGAGCTTCATAGATGCCTCTTATTCCTAAAGCGGCGTCGGTTATGCGGACTCCAATGGGGCATCGCAAGGTGAGCTATGGGCTCGTGAGCCAACTCTCCCGCCAGGTCTCCGGCCTCTCTCAGATATCCGTTGGCGGTCTATCGATATCGCCCAGAGCGTTTCGCATTGAGATCGAGACGCTCGGGCTATCCCGGGCGACCTGAGGGAGACACGGGATCCATGCCTGAGCCTTGCCGATCAGTGCTCCGGCATGGATCCCGGATCGGCGCCGCTGACGCGGCTTGTCCGGGATGACACGCCCTGCGATGCGATCTGATCGCACCCGACCTAATACCGACCGCCTTCAGCGCTGAGCGATGGCGTTATTCTCTCCCGTCATTCCGGGACATGGCGCAGCCATGGGCCCGGAACCCAGAACCGATGCGTGTCCTCGTTAAGTGAGCCGGCGACCCGCGCCTTCTCATGCAGCGGCAACGGTTTTGGGTTCCGGGCTCGATCCTTCGGATCGCTCCGGAATGACGGCTGCGGCTCGGCCATAACCCGGTCTCAAGCGCCGCCAGTATTAAGACCCAATCGCCCTGAAGATCAGCGCCGCATTGATCCCGCCGAAGGCGAAGGAGTTCGACATCGCGACCGGAATCGGCATCGCCCGGCCCTGATTGGGCACGCAGTCGAAGTCGCATTCGGAGTCTGGAGCGTCGAAATTGGCGGTCGGCGGGGCCATTGAGTTCTCGATCGCCATGATCGTCGCGATCGCTTCAAAAGCGCCAGCCGCGCCCAGCGCATGGCCGGTCACGCCCTTGGTCGAGGAGACCGGCGGCAGCGGCCGCTCGCCGAACAGGCGCTTCAGGGCTTGCGTCTCGGTTCGGTCATTGGCGCGGGTGCCGGTGCCATGGGCGTTGACATAAGCGAGATCGCCCGCGCTCAGCCCGGCATCGGTCAGGGCCAGGCTCATGGCGCTCACCATGCCGTCGGCATTGGGCGCGACGATGTCGCCCGCATCGGCGCTGAAGCCGAAGCCTGCCGCCTCGACCGCCGGCTTGAGGCCGCGGCTGCGCGCATGCGCCTCGGTCTCCAGCACGATGATGCCGGCGCCCTCGGACAGCACCAGCCCGTCGCGCCCCGCAGCAAAAGGCCGGCAGTGGCTGCGCGACATGATCTTCATGGCGTCCCAGGCGATCAGGGTTCCAGCCGAGAGCGGAGCTTCCGTGCCCCCGGCGATGACGATGTCGGCGAGGCCGGCGCGCAGGAACTGCATGGCGATGCCGATGGCGTGGCTGGCGGAGGCGCAGGCGCTCGAGGTCACGAAGCAGGGGCCGGTCGCGCCCGAGTTGATCGAAACCCAGCTCGCCGACGAGCTGACCATGACCTTGGGCACCGTCATCGGATGGGGACGCTTGTTCAGGTGGTAGAGCCTCGAATACTGATCGTCGACGCTGCATTGCCCGCCGGCGGAGTTGCCGAGGATGACGCCGACGCGCTCGGGGCGCGGCAGGCCGGTTCCGAGACCCGCGGCAACAAGCGCCTGGCGCGCCGCCGCGACAGCAAACAGGGCGTTGCGGTCGCAGGCCGAGCGTGGGAGGTCCAGCCCCGCCATGAAGTCTTCGCCCGGGACTTCCGCCACGCGAATGCCCTTGCCCGGCAAGGCGGAGGCTTCACCGATGCTCCCGCGCCCTGCCAGCAGAGCCTGCCAGAAGCTGTCAGTGTCGCAACCGATGGGGGAGACGACGCCGAGGCCAGAGACGACGATCCGCGTCATCCCGCCTGCTTTCATGCCGCCGCCTGCTTTCATGCCGCCTGCTTTTTGGCCAAGAGCTTGCCGACTTCGTCGCAAAGCTCGCCGATCGTCCTCACATCGTTGATGTTGTTATTGGCGTTGTAGTCGATCTCGATGTTGAAATGGTCTTCGATCTTGAAGATGATCTCGACGAAATCATAGGAGTTGAAACCGGTATCCTCGAGCAGGGTCTCGGGCCCCCAGGCAATGGCCGCAAGCTTTCCGCGACCGCGCGATGCGTTTTCCGCGATGACCTGCTGGAGCATCTCGATGAGGACATCGATCGTGACCCGCGGCGCCTCACTTGTCATGGTCTTGGTGCTTTCCCCATCCGAAACAGCTTGATCGCACAATTGCTTGAGTCCGCCGGGGCCGTAAACCGTTTATCGGTTCATGCGCGCAACCGGCGCGGCGTATGTGAGCAGGCCTGGGACACACCAGCCCTCATCCTGTGATGCTTCTCCGCAATGAAGCCAATGATTTCGACGGCTCTGTTTTGACCTTTTATGCGCCGTCATCCTGGGCAAAGCGAAGCTTCGGCCCGGGATCCATCGTAGAGCTGCGGAGCCCTACGATGGATCCCGGAGCTGCGCGGCTGCGCCGCTTGTCCGGGATGACGATGCGGGTGATGGCAAGCGATCAGGAGCTGTTGATATCGCTCTCAGGCCAGGCTCCTCAGGATGGGCAGCGCGTCGCGCGGCGGGTCGGCTAAGCGATCGGCCCGATCGAATCGTCGAGATAATACCATTGCGCGAGGTGGCGCAGGATGATCGGCTCGATCCGGCCGTTGATGAAGGCGACATCGGCAAGCGCGTCATCGCCTTCGGGATCCATGAAGAACGGCTCCTCGAAATGCAACCGGAAGCGGACGTTCTCCATCCGCTCGCAATAGACCACGACGAGCTGCGCGCCGGTACGCCGGGCGAGCTTGGCCGCCAGGGCCAGATTGCCCTTGATGTGAGGCGGGCGCCCGAACAGCGGCGCCATCATCGTGCTGCCGCGCTTTTCATCCGGGAAGATGGCGAGGACGCCGTTGCCTTTCAGGATGGACAGCGCCTGCAGCGCGCCTATCCGGTCGGGGGAGAGCACCTTGACGTCGAAGCCGCTGCGCGTCGCATCGGCGATGTCGCGATGGGCCGCATTCTCCGGAACCTCGGAGATCGAGGCGATCGAAACACCGATCTTCTGCATCGCCGCAGCCATCACCTCCCAATTGCCGAGATGCAAGCAGAGCGCGATGGTCGGGATCCTGCCGAGATTGGCGCGGGGGGCCTCGATGCCGACGAGCTCCATCCGCCTGGCGGAGGTCAGGCGATGGACGATGGAGAACTCGGCCATCAATCGCCCGACATTGTCGACGAAGCGCCAGACCAGCGTCTCGACGTCCGCCGCCGGCATGGCCGGGAAATGCTGCCGGATATTGGCGCGGGCCTTGCGAGCGACATCCGGGTCGATGAAGCGGATCTTGAGCCAGGCCAGGCGGGCGCCGAGATTCGAGACGAACCTGATCGGCAAGTGCCGCATGGCGTGATGCAGCACGCGCTCCAGGGCCTGCATGGGCAACGATCCATACCAGAGGGTCTGTCGGGCAGAACGCTCGACGATGCGGGCGGGCACAAGCCACCTTTCGGACGCAGTGTCGGGCGGCAGGCCCGTCGAGCCTATAGCCTCATCGGGGCGGCGCTTCAAAGTGGCGCTTTGTCCAGGCTGGAACTCATGGCTGAGTGTCGCGCGGGAGATCGCCAGGGCAAGCCGCCCTCCCAGCTGTCGAGCCATCTCCCACCTCCGCCAGCGCTGAAGATTTTTGCGCGGAAGATCACTTGCAGCTTGCGATAGCTCACCATGCTCGGGCTATGGTGTTTGCACAACCAACGCTTGCAATGGCGGAGTGATGATACCCCCTGACCACCGGAATCCCCCTCCGTTGTCGCATGCCCGGAGCTGGTTGCAGCACCTGCCACTGAGATGGGGCCGCAATGTCGGTATCATCGGCCTGGTAATCTCTGCGGGGGCGCTGCTTCTCACGCCGCCGTCGTCACCGTCGGAGCTGGCGAGCCTCGTCAGAGCTTATGTCGCGACATCGGCTTTATTCGCCTTCTTCTCATATCTCGCCGGGCTTCTGGCCTGTTACGAACTGCGGAAGCCCTTCGGACGCAGCCCGGCGGAAGCGCTTGGACGTATCGCACCCAGATTCGTCGCGAGCGCGGCGGTTCTCGCCGCCGTGCTATTGCTCATAGAGTTCCTGTTCCAGTGGCGGGATGGCCATCGTCTCGGCCTCTCCGGCAACGCGGCCGAGGACGCCGGATATTGCGTTGGCTTTATGGGATCGGCGGCCCTCCTCGGGTTCCTCGTCGCTCTCGTATCGAAATGGGGTTTGAGACGGGCGATCAAGCGCGACGGAACATCTCGCGGGCGGGAACGCCAGGAGCCCCTGTTTTCGCCGCTCGCCGGCGAGCCTATGACCGTCCCTGGGCCCGGTCCGATCAGCGCCGCCCCCATCGCTCCCGTGATTGCAAAGCCCGCCGCCCCCGCGCGCCGATCCACGAACTTCATCCTCCGGCACTGGCGGGGCGAAAACTCGCTGGCATGGTCCTATTGGGGCGTCGCCGTCGTCGGCAACGTGCTCGGGCTTGGCGCGATCATCGGCGTCAGGCTGCTCTTCTCAACGGATAAGGGGTTCGATCCAGGGCCGATATTCTGGGTTCTGGTCACCAGTTGGTCGATCGTTCTCGTCGTTTTGCTCTGGCAGGTCGTCGGCACCTGGCGGTCCGCCACCCGTCACGCCGCACGCAGGACCGCTGCCAATCTCGGCACGCGCTGGGCGACCGCGGCGAAGATCATGCTGGTGCTCGGCGTGATACGCACCGTTGCGGAGTTCACGCAGGGCGGCTTGCTGCAACTGGCCGAGACCTACGATATGGCTTTCCGTGGCGATCCGCGGATGCCGGCCTACTCACTTCGCGTGATGAGGAACGGAACCGAGATAGAGGTTTCCGGCGGCTTCAAGTTCGGCTTGACCGCCGATTTCGAGCGGGTCGTCAGCGCCTCTCCACGGATCAGGGTGGTGCATCTCACGAGCACGGGCGGCCGCATCGGCGAGGCCGAGAAGCTGAACAAGGCGATAAGCCGGAGAAGCCTGCTCACCTACGTGCCGACGCATTGCGAATCCGCTTGCACCTTGGCTTTCGCCGCCGGCCGAGAGCGATGGCTCCACAGGAGCGGCAAGCTCGGCTTCCACGGGCCGGCTTTCCCGGGCATGACGCCCGCCGACCTGGAGGTCGCCACGAGCGCATGGAAGGCGCAGTTTAAGGCTGCGGGTTTTGCCCAGAGCTTCGTCGATCGCGCACTCGCGGTGCCCAGCGCCGAGATGTGGTATCCGACCGTGCCGGAATTGAGCTTTGCCCAAGCCATCACGGACGTTGCAGACGGCTCCGAGTTTGCGGCGTCCGGCTATCCGGCGGGCGCAACAGCGGAGAAGCTCGCCGAGGGTCTGGCGAAATATGTTCCGGCATACGCCGCCATGCAGGCCCGTCTTCCCCAGGATTTCCAGCGGATCGCCGGGACCTATTACGATGGCTATATGAACGGCATGTCGGAAACCGAACTCATAGCCGCGTTCCGTGGGCAGCTGATACCGATTCTCCAGGCCAACAAGGCCAGAGCGGACGATGCCGTGCTCATCGAGTTCGCCAGGGTGACTCTGGACCAATATGTGGTGCTGGGGCAGAAAAACCCGAGCCTCTGCTATCGCTATGCTGCGGGCGTCGGCAGTCCGGCGAACATCTCGGACGTCGTGCCGCAGGCTTTGATCCAGCGTGAGCTGGCGCTCGGCGAGCGAGCGATCACCACCGCCGCACCGCGTCCGCCGATCGACCCGCAGATCCTGGAAGCGCTGATGTCCCGGGTGCAAGCGGCACTCGCCAAACGCTTCACCGCGGAGACGTTGGGCATCTTCCAGCTGTCATCCGTTCCGCCAGCGCAGCACGCGGACTACTGCAACATCGCGGTGGCGCTGTATCAGGAGATCGTGGCGCTGCCCCCGCCCGAAGCCGCGCTCATCCTGCGCAGCTTCGAGACGCCATCGTGATCAACGCTTGAAAGAGATGATCGGCGGCATGGCCGGGACATGCCGTCGGTATTGCCGCTGGCCTTGCGGGCGACAGGCCGCCTAGAGCCGGATCAATGCGAAAAACCGGTTCCCACTTTTTCGCATCCTGCTCTAGCGCTCCCGCGCAACGCGAAAGCCGTTGGTCTGGAAGCGCACATCGAAATCATATTTGAAGCGCGAGGCCGAACGAACATATTGCGGCTCGCTGCTGAAGGAGCCGCCGCGCAATACGCGTTCCTTGCAGCCCGGCTTCGCCCAGGCCGAGCCATTGGCGGGCGCGGATCTGTAGCTGTCGTTCCAGCAGTCCTCCACCCATTCCGCCAGGTTTCCCGACATGTCATAGAGGCCGAAATCATTGGGCGGATAGGTTGCGACGGCAACCGCCCCCGTCGAGCGCGGCCCATCGCAGCCCGAACAGTTGGCGCGGGCCTTTTCCATCATCTTGCCCCAGGAATAAGTGGTGGGCCGGCCTGCGCGCGCGGCATATTCCCATTCGGCCTCGGTCGGCAGCCGATAGGTCTGGCCGGTCCTTTTCGACAGCCAGGTGACATATTCCTGCGTGTCCTCCCAGCTCAGGTTGCCGACCGGGCGCCTTCCCCGGCCGGCGCCCCGATCATCCGGCGAGAAGGCACAGCCTTTGGCTGTGACGCAGGCATCCCATTCATCATAGGTCACTTCGGTGCGGCCAATATAAAACGGCTTCCTGATGGTGACGGTGTGGACCGGCGCCTCGAAGCGAAACAGTTCTGTCGACCCCATGGCGAAAGCGCCTGCTGCAATTGCGATCATCGGCGGGCACTCCGCGCAATCCTGCAATGGCGCATTGGCAGGCGCGACCGGCGCGGCGGGTGTCGGCGTAGCAGGGGGCGGCGCCTTGCCACTCAAACGCTCGATCCGGGCGCGCGCCTCTGCCGCATAGAGCCCGGTTGGCCAGGCATCGAGATAAATCCGGAAATCGCCGAGGTCGGTTTTGTCCTTGATCGAATTCCAGTAGCGGGTTTCGAGGCTGCCTGCGTCGGCTGCGGGCGGGGCCGGGGGGCTTGCGCCAGAACAATCGTGTCGGAAAGGCGCGGCGCCAATGGCCCGGCGGGAGCCGGATACGGCAACAGCCAGAATATCAGGCCAAATGCGACAGCCATTAGCCTGGATGCAGGCATCAAATACGGAAAGCCGGAGCCCAGGATCACATTTGATTCAGCTGCCATGGACTGCCATCGTCTGCGAAATACCGGGTGCGGGGCAAGATTTTAAAGACCTTACAATCATCGGATCAGAGTTACCCGCGCCGCGCCCAAGTTTTTCGACATCCACTCCTGTCTCTCCCGCGCCTGTCTTGCCCGCACCTGTCTTGCCCGCACCTATCTACCAGCGCCGCTGCCTGTGCGGCCTCACCACCCTCACTTCGATCCGCTGTGACATGACCGGCGGATCATGCGGGATATGGTCGTGATCGCCCAGCACGAGCTGCAGCGTGTGCCGGCCCGGCGCAAGCGTGATCTTCTTCTCAGTCTCACCGCGGCCGAAATGGATATGGTTCGGATCGCTGGCGATGGGCTCCCCCAGAGCGGGAGCCGGCCGGTCGATGATGAGATGGTGATGGCCGGTGCCAGCCTTGACGACGCCTGCCGGGGCCACACCCATAGTGCGCAGTCCAAACCGGACCGTCAGGTTTTGCGGGACGACCGAGCCGTTGGAAAGGCCGATAAAATAGACCTCCGAATCCGGCAGCGACGCCGTGCGCCCGGGCGCGGTGGCCTTGTCGGCAACCGTCACGTGGATCACCGCGGACATGATCGGAGGATTATGCGGCACATGGTCTTGGTCGCCGAGCAGCAGTTGCAGCGTATGCGGGCCCGGAGAGAGGACAAGCTCGGCTTCCGTCTGGCCGCGCCCGAAGTGCAGATGGCTGGGATCGCTTGGAATCGGCTCGCCTAACGGCGGCACCGGGCTGTCGATCAGAAGATGATGATGGCCGGAATTGGCTTTTGCGACCGCCGCCGGAACAACTTCCAAATTGGAAGCGCCGAACTTGATGGTGAGCTTCGGCGGAATGACGGCGCCATCCCTGAGATCCGTGAAAAAAACCACGGCATCAGGCCGGATCGGCGTGCGCGATGTTTGCGCCTGGGCGAGCGCGGGCGTCAGCAGGAGGATCGAACAGACTGCAAAGGCCCGCAAGGCATAACGATCCAGCATCGTCCAGCTCCTTCGCAACCAGCTCGTCACAGGAGTAGCAGAACAGGAGTAGCAAAGCGGCCCTGGAAAGGCAAAAATCTCCGCTCGGGTGATGTCATCCTTTTGCCATGTCATGCTCTTGCGATGTCGATGGCAAAAGCTCTGCCAGGGCACAGCAGCGTCGCGCCGGGACAGCGGCTCGGAAACCTCTTCCTATCTCGATATGGAACGTCGCAGATGCGCTCAACGGGAGGAGCGCGATGAGCGTCGCGCGGCCTCGGATGGCGTCTCGCCGAAACGGCGGCGAAAGGCGGTGGCGAAGCGAGCCGAATTGGTGAAACCGTAGCGGCGCGCGACCGTGGTCACCGAGGCGCCGGATGCGCCAAGAGTCAGATTGTCATGAGTCAAATCGTCACGCGCCAGCTCGAGCCGGATGGAGTGCAGCACGCCAAGGGGCGTCGTGCCGCGGAAATGCTTGAACACATGGCCCAAGGTTCGCACGCTGCATCCAGCCGCGGCGGCGACGTGGGGCATGCGGATCGGCTCCGCGCCATGTGCGCGCATGAAATCCTCCGCGCGCCGAATATAGGCCGGGACCACGGCGGAAGCGCCCCTGTCCAGCTGATCGACATAGTTATGTGGCGCGCCGCGGAGCACCAGCGAGATCAGCAGATCGGTCAAAGACGCCAATGCGACGGGGCTGCTGGCGACGCCGTCGGGTCGCTGAAACTCGTCCATGACAAAATCGAGCTGGCGCTTCAGGCTGACGGCCAGCCCGCTGCCCCAATCGAGATCGGGCCCGAATTCGAGCGGCTGCCGCAGGCGCTCATCGAGCATCTGCTCCAGCGCATCCTCGACATCGGTGACCTTGAAGAAGACGTTCGTGCGCGCGTTGTCGTCGCTGATCAGGAGCCGGCCACCGGGGCCGGGCCTCCAGACGAGGCCGCGACCGTCCATGGCCGTCGTGGAATTACCCTTTTTGACCAATGTGATGTGGCCACTGAGCATCGTCGTGAAGCAAAACAGGTCGCCTTCGTCGCCGTCGACGGAGACATCCGTTGCGAAGCTGCTATCGGCATAGCTTGCCAGGATCGAGCCGGCGGCACGGGTCGCGAGCCTAAAAATCGGCTTGTCGAACTTCGCGCTCCACAGCGCGCGATCCTGGAGCTGGTAAGTGTAGATGCGGTCCGATTTGGCGACGCGTTCAGTGACGCGCAACCGGCCATCCAGATCCCCTGGATCCTTTGCCCGGACAATATCGAACATCGCCGGCAGCGCAGGCTCGATTACAGGCACGACCATCGATATGCCCCCGTCCCGGCCGCGTCAGCCGTTCGCATCCGCAGCATAGACAGATTTTGCGATGCATGGACAGATTTGGCGACCAAGACGCAAGAACCGTCAGAATAGGCATCCGCCACCTCGATAACGTGGCAGGTTGAACCGATCGCAAGCGGGTGTTGTCAGGTTCGCACATGGTGACCGCAAGACCCCTGCCCGGCAGCCTTGGGCAGCGGGGAATTTGTTTTGGTGGGGATGACTGACCAACTGGAATCGCCGCGCACCCTCCTCGCCTTCGATGGCTTCGTCCTCGACCTCACGCGCGGGGTTCTGACGGCTGAGGCGCGGGAGGTGGTGCTGCGCCCCAAGACCACGGCGGTGCTCGCGCATCTGCTCGCCCATGCCGGCCAGATCGTATCGCGTGACGCCTTGCTCACCGCCGTCTGGGGCGATGTTGCCGTCTCGGACGACAGCTTGACGCAATGCGTTTCGGAAATCCGGCGCGCGCTGGGAACCGTCCAGGCGGACTTGCTGCAGACCCACGCACGGCGGGGCTATGTGATGGCGACGCGGTTGTGCCCGGTTGCGCCAGCCGCCGATCCGTCAGCGCTATTCACCCCGGGCGCCGGCGCCAATGCTGCAACGCCGCCCGGCTCGGAAGCACCGATGCAGGCTGGCAGTCGACCGCGCAGCCGCCTGGCCTGGGCCGCCCTTGTCGTGGGCGGCTTTGTCGTGGGTGGCTTGGGTCTCGTGTTTTCGGCCGCCGCCTGGATCAGCGCAAACCGCCTGCCTGAGCCAGTAGCGCCGTCCGTCGTGGCATCTGCGAAGCCCTCCTCCTGGGACGAGGCACGGCGACTGCTGGGGGAAGGGCGCGGCGCCCAGCAGGGCGGCGGGACGTATGAGGAACGCCTGCGCGCGAGCCTGCCGCTGTTCCTGCGCGCGCTCGCGGTCGAACCGCGCCTGGCGGAAGCGGCCGCCGAGGCGGCCTTCGTCCATACGAATCTGCGCACCACCGGTGCCAGTCGGGACCCGGAGCTGGACTTACGCGAGGCGGAGCGCCTGGCTGCCCTGGCGATGGCGGCAATGCCTAAGGCGTCCCTTTCGCTGGCTGCCCAGGCGGCCGTCCTGCGGCAGCAGCGCCGCTTCGCCGAGGCGATCGTTTTCTACGAGCGCGCCGGCGCGGATCCCGTCCGGGTCATAGACCGTGCCAATGCCGGTATCATGCATCTGATGCTGGGCGACGCCGAAGCCGCCCAGCCGCCGCTGCGGGCCGCATTGCAGGAAAGCCCCCTTCACCAGTTCTCGGCAGGCTGGCGGGTCTATCTCGGCTTGGCGAAGCTGATGACGGGGCAGCCGGACCAGGCAGCCGATGATTTCCTGACGTCGACCGCGCTCAGTTTCCCAACTGAGGAACGGCTTTTTTATCGCCTGGTTGCACTGCAAGGCGCCGGTCGCCTGGCCGAGGCGCAGGCGCTTGATACCAATCTGCGGCAGCGGGATCTGGCGCTCCTGGCGCGTCCGCTGCGGGCGTTTGGCATGTCGGATGAGGCCGCCTATCGCGCCCGTTTCGAGACGGCGGTGCTGGCCCCGCTGCACCGGATGGGCTGGGTCCAGATTGGCCGTTAGAGCGCTCTCGAATGCGTCGAGGACAAGCCTCACCCGTCGCGTTTCGGGTAAATTTCGGATGTTTTTCGTTCGGGTTTCAGGACGGACGCCGCCAGCTCTGCCTAGTTCCGCGCAGGGGTCATCTCGCCCTGCCGAAGATCTCGCCATGAAGAGCGCCGCGGCCCGCCTGAAACTGTAGCCCCGCTTAACGGGTCCACGCACGACCGGCACTGCAAAGGCCGGGACCTTCAAACGCGATATCTGGGCTGCGGGGAATTTGTCTTGGTCTGTATTCTGGTCTCATCGAGCCACATTCTTTCGCGCAGCGATCGTCGAGGCGTGAATTCCAGGGAACGCCGCCGCGGCCTGCTTCGCGCCACCGCGCTCGTCGGTCTCATGTCACTCGTCCAGGTCGCCGGACTGACGGTTTACCCCGTTCCGGCCGCCGCCGAAGGTGGCGACGGTGGCTCTAGCGGGGTCTTTGGCGGCAACGGTGGGGCTGCTGGCCAAGCGGGGGCAAACGGAATCTGCGGCTCTTGCGTAGCTGCGGGTAACATATCGGGCGGAGGCGGCGGCGGAGGCGGCGGTCTCGGGAATACGGTTGGTGGCACCGGCGGCCAAGGCGGTATTGGCGATGCTCCCGGTGACATAGGTGGCACCGGTGGCGTGGCCGGCACGGCCGGCGGGGCTGGCGGAGCGGGAGGGAACGGTACGCAATTCGGAGAAGGCGGCGGCGGCGGTGGCGGCGGTGGCGGCGCCATCGGCTCGACGATCGCGGGACCGGCCACGATCCTCGCTCCCGTGTCCGCCGGATCCGGCGGAGCGGGCGGCGCCGGCGGCGTAAGCGCGATGCCTGGCTCAGCTCAAACCACTGGCGGCGGCGGCGGCGGCGGTGCCGGCGGTATCGGACTTCTGGTGACGGGGGCTGCATCCATCAGCAACCTCTCCACCATCACCGGCGGTGCCGGCGGGGCAGGCGGCGCTCCTGGAGCGGCGACCGGCGGGGAGACTTCCGGCAATGGCGGCCAAGGTGGCGATGGCGGGGCCGGCCTCAAGTTCGCGGCTTCGGGTTCGACACTGACGAACAGCGGAACCATCACAGGTGGTGCCGGTGGCCCCAACGGCGCGAACAGCTTCGCCGGCGTCCCCTTCGGCGGCGCCGGCGTTACCGGCGCCAACCTGACTATCGTCAATAGCGGAACCATCGCGGGTGGCGTGAATCAACTCGGCAACACCAGCTCTGCGATTGAATTCACAGGCGGCGCCAACACGCTGACCCTCCAGCCGGGTTGGGTTCTGACCGGCGCCATCAGCGTCAGCGGCAGCGTGACGTTCAATCAATCCTTCAACACCAATGTAGCCTCAAAGATCACGGGTGATGGGGCGGTCATTCAGAATGGGACCGGAACCCTGACGCTGTCAGGGATAAACAACTACAGCGGTGGCACGACGATTTCGGGCGGTACGCTGGCCATAACGAATGTCTTGTCGGTCAGCAGCGAACTCATCACGCTCGATGGTGGGACGTTCCAGGCTGCCGCTGCTGGTCTCTATATGACCAATGCCGTCGCGATCAACACGACCAACGGCACTGTCGACACGCAGGCGAACACTCTCACGCTCGCCCGAATCATTGCTGATGGCAACGGCTCCGGCGCGCTCAGCAAGAGCGGATCCGGCCGGTTGGTGCTGGGCGGTGTGAATACCTATAGCGGCCTCACCTCGATCAATGAGGGCACGCTGGCGCTTGGCGTGGTGGGCGCTTGTAATGGCTTTTTCTGTTTTCCCGACGCATTCGGCAGCGTCGCGGCCTCGAGCGGCGTCGTCATAGCAGCGGGTGCGGTGTTCGACCTTTCCAATGCTCACGAACTTTCGGAGGCCCTCGGCACGACCATCAAATCGCTGGCGGGTACTGGAACCGTGGTGCTCGGCTCCGGCACGCTCGCCCTGTCGAACGCAGCCGGCACGTTCGGCGGCGCGATCAACGGGGCTGGCGGGTTGACGCTGACGGCAGGCACCCAAACCCTGACCGGGAGCAATGGCTATACCGGCGCGACCACCCTCAACGGTGGCACGCTGGCGCTGAGCGGTGCCGGCAGCATCGCGGCTTCGAGCGGCGTGATCACCGCAGCTGGCGCGGTGCTTGATATCTCCGCTGCGACGGGCGGCGGCGCGACCATCCAGTCGCTGGGCGGCACTGGCGGCACCGTGACGCTCGGCACCAAGACGCTGACGCTGTCGAACGCCACTGCCGGCTTCTTTGACCCCTCCGGCACATTCGCTGGCGCCATCAATGGAACCGGCGGGCTGACGCTGACGGCCGGCAGCGAAGCTCTGTTCGGGACCAATGGCTATACCGGTGCGACGACCATCAATGGCGGCGTTCTGGCTATCGCCGGCAATGGCAGCATCGCCGCCTCCAGCGGCGTGAACCTTGCGGCCAATGCAGGGCTCGACTTCACTTGGACGAACTCCGGTGTGACCCTCCAGGCGCTGGCCGGCGCTGGAGGCACCGTGACGCTCGGATCGCACACGCTGACCCTTTCAAACGCCTCGGGAACGTTCGGCGGCGCGATTATGGATACGGGCGGGGTGACGCTTGCGGCCGGCACCCAGATTCTCTCCGGCACGAACACCTATACCGGTGCGACCACGATCGACGGCGGCACGCTGGCGCTGAGCGGCGCCGGCAGCATCGCGGCATCGAGCGGCGTGAGCATGGCAGCGGGGGCGGTCCTTGATATTTCCGCTTCGACAGGCGGCGGAGCGACGATCAAGTCGCTGGCCGGCACCGGCGGCAGCGTGACGCTCGGCACCAAGACGCTGACGTTGTCGAACGCCTCAGGCACATTTGCCGGCGCGATTGCCGGAGGTGGCGGGCTGACGCTGACGGCCGGGACCGAGACCCTGACCGGGAGCCAGGGCTATTCGGGCGCGACCACGATCAATGGCGGCACGCTGGCGCTGAGCGGCGCCGGCAGCATCGCGGCCTCGAGCGGCGTGAGCACGGCCGCGGGCACGGTGCTTGATCTGTCCGCGTCGACAGGCGGTGGCGCGACGATCAGGTCGCTGGCCGGCACCGGCGGCACTGTCGCGCTCGGCACCAGGACGCTGACGCTGTCGAGCGCGTCAGGCACATTTGGCGGCGCCATCAATGGCAGCGGCGGGCTGGCGCTCGCGGCCGGGACCGAGACCCTGACCGGGAGCAACGGCTATTCCGGCGCGACCACGATCAATGGCGGCACGCTGGCGCTGAGCGGCGCCGGCAGCATCGCGACATCGAGCGGCGTGAGCACGGCCGCGGGCGCGGTCCTTGATATCGCCGCTTCGGCAGGCGGTGGCGCCGCCATCAAGTCGCTGGCCGGCACCGGCGGCACCGTGGCGCTCGGCACCAGGACGCTGACGCTGTCGAACGCCTCGGGCACATTTGGCGGCGCCCTCAATGGAAGCGGCGGGCTGACGCTGACGGCAGGCACCGAGACCCTGACCGGGAGCCAGGGCTATTCGGGCGCAACCACGATCAATGGCGGCACGCTGGCGCTGAGCGGCGCCGGCAGCATCGCGGCCTCGAGCGGCGTGAGCACGGCAGCGGGCGCGGTCCTCGATATCTCCGCTTCGACAGGCGGTGGCGCCGCCATCAAATCGCTGGCCGGCACCGGCGGCACCGTGACGCTCGGCACCAGGACGCTGACGCTGTCGAACGCGTCAGGCACGTTTGGCGGCGCCATCAATGGAAGCGGCGGGTTGGCGCTGACGGCAGGCACGCAGACCCTGACCGGGAACAGCTCGGCGTTCACAGGCACGGTCACTATCAATTCCGGCAGGCTGCTGATGGGCGCGGGTGGAACGCTCGGCAACGGCGCGGCCGTCGTCAACGTCAACAATGGCGGCACGCTGGGCGGAAGCGGCACGGTCGGCGGCAATGTCGCCGTCAATGCAGGCGGCATCCTGTCGGCGGGCTTCAGCCCGGGGACGCTGACCATCAGCGGCGATCTGGTTCAGAACAGTGGCGCGATCAGCACTTTCGAGCTTGGGCAGCCTGGTATCGTTGGCGGCGCGAGCAATGATTTCGTGAAAGTCGGCGGCAATCTGACGATGGGCGGCACGCTCAACCTCGTCACGGCGACGGCAGGCTGGTACCGCCTTTACGACGTGGCGGGAACGATCTCCGGCTCGTACGGCACCGTCAATTCCGGCGCGTTGACCAATACGATCTACGCGACGATTCCGAACCAGCTGAACGTGCTGCTGGCCGGGGCCGGTCAGATCGTTCAATTCTGGGATGGCACTGATGCGACCGGCAATGGCGCAGTCAATGGCGGCACCGGCTCCTGGAGCGCCGCCAACACCAACATGACCTCGCAACCGGGCGCGCAGATTAACGACCAGTGGCGTGGCGGCGTCGGCGTTTTTGCGGGCGTGGCGGGAACAGTCACCGTCGCTGGCACGCAGAGCATCCAGGGCCTGCAATTCACGGTCGACGGCTATTCGCTGGTCGGCGGAACCTTGAACCTGACCGGCGATCCCTTCAGCGATCCAACCAAGAGTTTCATCACGACCGATGCAGCCGTCACGGCGACGATCGGCTCGACCATCGCCGGCGCCGGCATCGGCCTGACCAAGCAGGGCGCCGGCACGCTCATCCTCACCGGCGCCAATAGCTATGACGGCGGCACCACGATCAATGCCGGCACCTTGCAGATCGGCGATGGCGGCACCACCGGCTCGATTATCGGCGATATCACCGACAACGCGATCCTTGCGATCAACCGCTCGGACATCGTGACCTTCGCCAAGGTCGTGTCCGGCACCGGCGCACTGCATCAGAACGGCACTGGCACGCTCATCCTGACCGGCACCAACCTCTATACCGGCGGCACCACGATCAACGCCGGCACCTTGCAGATCGGCGATGGCGGCACCATCGGTTCGATTGTCGGCGACGTCACCAATAACGCGATCCTTGCCGTCAACCGGTCCGGCGCGCTGACGCTGTCCGGCGATATCTCCGGCACCGGCGTGCTGCAGCAGAACGGCACCGGCACGCTCATCCTGACCGGCACCAACAGCTATACCGGCAGCACCACGATCAGCGCCGGCACCTTGCAGATCGGCAATGGCGGCACCACCGGCTCGATCGCGGGCGATATCACCAATGACAGCGTCCTTGCGATCAACCGCACGGACGCGCTGACGCTGTCCGGCGACATATCGGGCACCGGGATGCTGCAGCAGAACGGCACCGGCGTCACCACGCTGGCGGGCGCGGCGAGCTATCTCGGCGCAACGATGGTCAATGCCGGCACGCTGCGGGCGAATGCGGCCAATCGATTCAGCACCGCGAGCGCGGTCACGATCGCGGCAGGCGCCGCCCTCGACGCCAACGGCTTCGATCAGGCCATCGCCTCGCTCACTGGTGCGGGCAATGTCGCGCTCGGCGCCGGGCGGCTGACGCTCGCCAACGCTGTATCCACCCTATTTTCCGGTACGATCGCAGGCAGTGGCGGTCTGACGCTCGCCGCCGGCACGCAGACCCTGTCGGGCGTCAGCAGCTATACCGGCGCGACCGCGATCAATGGCGGCACGCTCATCGTCAACGGCTCCATCCTCGCATCGTCCGGCGTCACCGTGGCAGCGGGCGCCTCGATCGGCGGCTCGGGCCAGCTGCCCTCGCTGACCGTGAACGGCACGGTGTCGCCGGGAAATTCGCCGGGTACGCTGACGGTGAACGGCAATCTCGTGCTGGGGGCGGGCTCGACCTATGTTGCCGAGATCCAGGGCGCGGTGTCCGACCGGATCAATGTCACCGGCACGGCTTCGCTTGCCGGCACGCTGCGGCTGGCGCCGCTGGGCGGCGCCTATCTGTTCTCCGCGCCCTACACGCTGCTCGCGGCGGCAGGCGGGCGGACCGGCAGCTTCAGCCCTGTCGACACGACAGGCAGCTTCGGCGACGGCGTCACCACGAGCGTCGCCTATACCGCGACTGAGGTGCAGCTGACCCTGTCGCCAAAGCCGTTGGCGCCGATCATCGTCGATCCCACCCCGACGCCGCCCTCGCGTCCTGGCTCGGACCTGCCAGCCTCGGACAAACCAGGCCCGGGCCGCTCAACCAATGCCTTTGCGGTGGCGCGGGGCATCGATGCTGCCGTAGCCAACGGCGCCGATCCGTCCCTGCTGTTTGCGATCTACAACCTGCCGGCGGCCGCCATCCCCGCCGCCGTGAACCAGCTCTCCGGCGAGATCCACACTGCCGCGCCCGCAATGGCCAACAGCGCGGCGGGGCAGTTCCTGCGCACCATGCTCGACGGCTCCGCCACCGGGCGGCTCGCGAACGGTCCCGGAGGCGCGGCCGGCTTCACCGCAGACCTGCCATCGCGGCAAGACGGAGTGGTACGGGCGAGCCTCGACCCGGCGCGCTTCTCGCTTTGGGGCGCGAGCTTCGGCTCGACCGGGCGCAGCGACGGCGACAGGGCCGTGGGCTCGGCGAACCGCAACCTCTCCGACGGCCATCTCGCTTTTGGCGCCGATATCAGGCTCGGCAACACCACGGTGGTGGGCGCGGCGGTCGCGGGCGGCCAGTCGCACGCCTCGCTTTCGGGCGGGCTCGGCAAGGCGAAGGCTGATGTCTTCCAGGCCGGTCTCTATGGCCGCACTGTCCTCGGCCCGGTCAATCTCGCCGCGGCGCTCGGCTATGCAAGGCTCGACACCGATACCAACCGCGCCATTCCCGCCCTCGCCCGCAGCGGCGTCGCCGCCTCCTATGTCACGCAGGCGTGGAGCGGGCGGGTCGAGGCGAGCATGCCGGTGGCGAACTGGGGTGGCTTCACGCTTTCGCCGCTCGCAGCCTTCCAGGCGGTGCAGGCCAGGAGCCCCGCCGCGGTCGAGCGCGACAGGGCCGGCGCGACAGCAGGCATGCTGACGCTGGCGCGGCGCTCCGACATCACCAGCCGCAGCGAGCTCGGCCTGCAGCTCGACGCCACGCTGATGCTCGGCGCGACCCCGGTCACCGGCTTCGTCCGCGCCGCCTGGGCGCGCTACTACCAGCGCGACGCAGACCTCACCGCCTCGATCAACGGGCTTGCCGGCGCGAGCTTCAGCGTCACCGGCGCGAGGCCCGACCGCAACGCCGCCCTGCTCTCGGCAGGGGCCGACATCAAGCTCAGCCCCAGCGTCAGCCTCGGCATGCGCATCGACTCCGAACTCGCGGCAAAGACCCGCCGCATCGGCGGCACAGCCCAGTTGAGGGTCAGCTTCTGAGTTGAGCGGCAGCCATTGGACCGCTGCTGGCCGCCATCGTACCGATGCGGAGCGAATACTCCGCTTTCAGGCAAACCGCGGTGCCTGGAAGCGGTTATGTTTCGAATGACTCGAGGAGGTCATGACACCAGCGACCCTTGATCAAACTGCCCGGAACCAGACATTCCAGATGCCGGCAACGGCTCAAGAGCCGACAACGCCATCAGGTCCCAGAGCTCTCCCTGCCTTCCCTCCCCCCACCCCCTCGCATTCGCGCACGCCGTCTGCGACGAAGTAGGCATGGCGGTGCGCCTGCACCCATGGCAATCAGCGCTTCGCGATTGCACAATGGTAGGGCAGAGGGAGCACAAGCGCAGATGAACGCGGCCGCATCGCCAGACCTTCCCCTATTGTCGGATCTGCCTTCACTGTCAGATCTGCCTTTCATGAACGCCTTTCCGTCGCCCTCCCTGGAGCAGTGGCGGGGTGCGGTCGACAAGGTCCTGAAGGGAGCGGATTTCGAGAAGCGGCTGGTCGGCCGCAGCGCCGACGGCATCCGCATCGAGCCGCTCTACGCCGCTGCCAGTCCGACGCAGAGACCGCTCCGGACCGAGGCCGGCCGCTGGCATGTCGCGGCCCGTGTCGACCATCCCGAACCGGCGCGAGCGCAGGAGCTCGCTTTGGCCGATCTCGAAGGCGGCGCGGATTCGCTCGTGCTGTCCTTCACCGGGGCACGCGCGGCGCGCGGCCACGGGCTCGTCGCGGGCGATGTCGCAGCGCTTGATGCAGCGCTTGACGGCGTCATGCTGGAGCTGATCCGGCTGCGACTCGACCCGGCCCCGCAAGGCCGCGTCAATGCGCTGCTGCTGGCGGCCCTGTTCGAGAAGCGCGGCATCGCGCCCGATAGCGGCGCGGTCGATTTCGGGCTCGACCCGATCGGGCTTCTGGCCAGCGAAGGCGTCTTCGCCGCCTCCTGGCCAGAGATCGGCCGCCGGCTGGCGGAGACGATCCGGGCGCTGAAACAGCGCGGCTTCAACGGGCCGTTCCTCACCGCCGACGCCCGCCCATATCACGAGGCTGGCGCGAGCGAGGCGCAGGAGCTCGGCGCGGCGCTCGCCACGGCGGTCGCCTATCTGCGCGCGCTCGAGGCACAAGGCATGGCGCTGGACGAGGCGCGCGACGCGATCTCCTTCGTCCTCGTCGCTGACACCGACGAGTTCATCACCATCGCAAAATTCCGCGCCGCCCGGCTGCTCTGGGAGCGCGTGCAGACGGCCTGCGGGCTCACGCCGAAGCCGATGGTCCTGCATGCCGAGACTGCCTGGCGCTCGCTGACGAAACGCGACCCCTGGGTTAACATGCTGCGCGGCACGATCGCGACCTTCTCGGCCGGGATCGGCGGCACCGATAGCCTCATCGTCCTGCCCTTCACGGCCGCGCTCGGCCTGCCCGACGCTTTTGCCCGCCGTATCGCGCGCAACACCCAGCTCGTCCTGCTCGAAGAGGCCAATCTCTGGCGCGTCGCCGACCCCGCCGCCGGGGCCGGCAGTTTCGAGAGCCTGACGCAAGCGCTCTGCGAGCAGGGCTGGAGCAAGTTCCAGGATCTGGAGCGTGAGGCCAAAGACGGGCTGCCGGGCATCGTCTCGGCGCTGACGAACGGCCATGTCCAGGCCGGCCTCGCCCGCCAGAGGGAGGCGCGTGCCAAGGCGATCGCCACCCGCCGCGAGCCGATCACCGGGACGAGCGAATTCGCCAATCTGAAAGAGGCCCCCGTCAGCGTGCTCGATGTCGCGCCCGCCGCGCGCCGCGCAGCCCGCCCCTCCGCGACCAAGGCGAGCGCCCAGGACCAGGGCGACCTTATCGCTCAACTGGCGCAAGGTGCGACACGCGAACAGGCATTGAGCGCCCCAGAGGAGGCGCTGCGAGCCGAGCCCCTGCCCTCGCACCGCCTGGCCGAGGCGTTCGAGGCCCTGCGCGACAAGGCTGATGCCTTCGCTGAGCGCCCCTGCGTCTTCCTGGCGACGCTGGGGCCGATCGCCAATTTCACCGCGCGCGCAGGCTTCGCCCGCAACCTGTTCGAGACCGGAGGGCTGGCGGCGCCGAGCCAAGACGGCTTGACCAAAGACGGTTTCAGCAAGGAGGGCGCAACCGATCTTGCGGCCCTCATTGCGGCTTATCAGGCGTCGGGCGCGCGCCTCGCCTGCCTCTGCGGCTCGGATGAGCGCTATGCGGCGGAGGCGACCGCTGCCGCCACGGCGCTCAAGCAAGCCGGCGCGACGATCTGGCTCGCCGGCCGGCCGGGCGAGAGCGAGGCCACCTTGCGGGTCGCAGGCGTCAGCGCATTCATCTATGCTGGCTGCGACGTCGTGGCCCTGCTCGAAAGCGCGCTTGCCATCTCGGCATTGTCCGTTTAGCGCAAATTTGCTATGGTGGCCGCTTCGCAATGGACGTTCGAAACGCTGAACGCAGCGGTCGATGACGAAGTCGCTGCTCTGCCGGCGGAGGTTCAGGCTCGTTTCATCCGGGCAGGTGAATTGATCCAAACCGGCGGCCTGGCCTCATTGCCTGCACATTGGATCAAGCATCTGGATGGCAAAATCTGGGAATTGAGGCTCCAGGGACGCGATGTGATCGGACGTGCGCTCTACGTGACAGCGACAGGACGGCGGGTCGTCGTGCTGCGCGCCTTTATCAAGAAGACCCAAGCCACGCCGCTGCGGGAACTCGAATTGGCCAGGCAGAGAATGAAAGACGTCCGATGACAGCCTTGCATGATCTCAAAGCGCGCCTGTTGGCGAATCCCGCAGTGCAGTCGGAATATGACGCGCTCGAAGAGGAGTTCGCCCTTCTCACCTCGCTGATCCAGGCGCGCACTCGCGCCGGGTTGACGCAGGAAGAGCTCGCCCAGCGCATGGGCACGACGCAATCCGTGATCGCGCGGCTCGAAAGCGGCCGCGGCAAGCCCTCGACCCGGACGCTGGAGCGCTATGCCCGGGCCACGGGCACCAAACTCAGGATCACATTGGAAGCCGCAGAGTGAGCACACCGCCCCCCATCGCCCTGACCATCGCCGGCTCCGATTCCAGCGGCGGCGCCGGCATCCAGGCCGATCTGAAGACCTTCGCGGCGCATCAGGTCTATGGCGCCAGCGTTATCGTCGCGCTGACGGCGCAGAACACGACAGGCGTCCGCGCGATCCACGCCGTGCCGGCTGATTTTGTCGCCCAGCAGATCGATGCGGTGTTCGAGGATCTCGATGTCGCCGCGGTCAAGATCGGCATGCTGGCGACGGCGGAATTGATCGAGACCGTCGCTGCCGGGCTGATCCGCCACAAGGCCCGCAACATCGTGCTCGATCCGGTGATGGTCGCGGCGTCGGGCGCGAAATTGCTGCAGGACGACGCCGTCGACGCGATCCGCCGCCACCTCTTCCCGCTGGCGACGCTGATCACGCCGAACCTACCCGAAGCCGCCGCGCTGCTGCGCACGAGCATTGTAGAGACCGATGCGGCAATCGACGAGCAGGCCGGCAAACTCGCGGCGCTTGGAGCCGCGAACGTCATGATCAAGGGCGGGCATGGCACCGGTGACGTCAGCAGCGACCTCTTGCTGCTCTCCGGCGGCACCCGCCAGCGCTTCAACGCACCGCGCCTGGCGACGCGCAACACCCATGGCACGGGCTGCACATTGTCATCGGCGATCGCGGCGGGCCTGGCCAAGGGGCTCGCTTTGCCCGAGGCCGTCGGCCAGGCGAAGCGCTATATTTCGGCGGCCATCGCCGCCGCCGATCAGGTTCAGGTTGGCCATGGCCACGGACCGGTGCATCATTTCCACCATTGGTGGGATCAATCCGACGGGAGACAGCCATGACCGCGATCCCGGATTTCACGACGCTGACCTTTGCCGATGGTCCGACCTCGCCGGCCCCGACGCCTTCGACCGGCGCCGACTGGTTGACGCCGGAGGGCATTCCGGTGAAGCCGCTCTACGGGCCTGAGGACCGTGACGGCCTGCCCTTCGTCGAGACGCTTCCGGGCATCGCGCCTTATCTGCGCGGGCCTTACCCGACGATGTATGTCAACCAGCCCTGGACGATCCGGCAATATGCCGGCTTCTCCACGGCCGAGGATTCCAACGCCTTCTACCGGCGCAATCTCGCTGCCGGCCAGAAGGGCCTCTCGGTCGCCTTCGATCTCGCCACCCATCGCGGCTATGATTCAGACCACCCCCGCGTCGGCGGCGATGTCGGCATGGCCGGTGTCGCGATCGACTCGATCTACGACATGCGCACGCTGTTCTCCGGAATCCCGCTCGACCAGATGAGCGTGTCGATGACGATGAACGGCGCGGTCCTGCCGGTGCTGGCGCTCTATATCGTCGCGGCCGAGGAACAGGGCGTGCCGGCGGCCAAGCTCTCAGGGACCATCCAGAACGACATCCTCAAGGAGTTCATGGTCCGCAACACCTATATCTATCCGCCGACCCCTTCGATGCGGATCATCGGCGACATCTTCTCCTATACCTCGCAGAACATGCCGAAGTTCAATTCGATCTCGATCTCCGGCTATCACATGCAGGAGGCGGGAGCGACGCAGGATCTGGAGCTCGCCTACACGCTCGCCGACGGCGTCGAATATATCCGCGCCGGCCAGCGCGCCGGCCTTGGCGTCGATGTCTTCGCGCCGCGGCTGTCCTTCTTCTGGGCCATCGGCATGAACTTCTTCATGGAGGTGGCGAAGCTGCGCGCCGGCCGCCTGATCTGGGCCAAGCTGGTCAAGGATTTCGGCGCGCAGAGCGAAAAATCCCTGCCGCTGCGCACCCATTGCCAGACCTCGGGCTGGTCGCTGACGGCGCAGGACGTCTTCAACAATGTGCCGCGCACCATGATCGAAGCGATGGCGGCCACCCAGGGCCACACCCAGTCGCTGCACACCAATGCACTCGACGAGGCGCTGGCCCTGCCGACCGACTTCTCCGCCCGCATCGCCCGCAACACCCAGATCCTGCTGCAGCAGGAGAGCGGCACGAGCCGCATCATCGACCCTTGGGGCGGGTCCTATTATGTCGAGCGCCTCACCGCCGAGCTTGCGGCGAAAGCCTGGGCGCATATCCAGGAGGTCGAGGCGCTCGGCGGCATGGCCAAGGCGATCGAGGCCGGTATCCCGAAGCTGCGCATCGAGGAGGCCGCCGCCAAGACGCAGGCCCGCATCGATGGCGGCCAGCAGGCGATCATCGGCGTCAACATGTTCAAGCCTGAGAACGAGGCCATGATCGACGTGCTCAAGGTCGACAATGCCTCGGTGCGCAAGCAGCAGCTCGACAAGCTCCGCCGGCTCAAGGCCGAGCGCAATGAGGCCGATGTGCAGGCGGCCCTGACCGCACTGACCAACGGAGCGCGAGGCGACGCCAACCTGCTCGACCTCGCGGTGAAGGCTGCGCGCGCGAAAGCCACCGTCGGCGAGATCTCGATGGCGATGGAGCAGGTTTTCGGGCGCCACCGCGCCGAGATCAAATCGATCTCGGGCGTCTACAAGCGGGAGGTCGGCACCATGAACCCAGCCGTGACACGCGTGCAGATGATGACCGAGGCTTTTGAAGAGGCCGATGGCCGCCGCCCGCGCATCCTCGTCGCCAAGATGGGGCAGGACGGGCATGACCGCGGCCAGAAGGTCATCGCCTCGGCCTTCGCCGATCTCGGCTTCGACGTCGATATCGGGCCGCTCTTTGCCACCCCCGACGAGGCGGCGCGCCAGGCGGTCGAGAACGACGTCCATATCGTCGGCGTCTCCTCGCTCGCGGCAGGGCATCTGACATTGGTGCCGGAGCTGAAAAGTGCGCTCGCCAAGGCCGGCCGGCCCGACATCATGATCGTCGTCGGCGGCGTGATCCCGTCGCAGGATTTCGAGGCGCTCGTTGAGGCCGGCGCGAGCGCGATCTTCCCACCGGGGACAGTGATCGCCGACGCGGCCGAGAAGCTGCTCGAAAATCTCAATCAGCGGCTGGGCTACGCACAGAAAACGGCCGCCGAATAGCGTTGGCGGCCGATACGGAGTTCTGGGAGCGGCGGCGACTCAGTTGAACCGCCCAAGCCTTATCTCCTGGGAATGAGCCTTATCGCCTGGGCGTGGTCTCGTAAGTCTGCCCGCCGGGGAGCTCCTGGCCCGGCGGTGTGTAGAATTGACGCCCGTTCGGCAGAACCCGGCGCGGCCGAGCCCATTGGGGCCGGCAGGCACGTTGTAACCGCGCCCATAGGCTGGCCGCTGCGGGCGGTAGGCGCGTTCGCGATAATGGCGGCGCTGGCCATAGGAGGGGCGATCATAGTCGCGCCACTGGGCCTGAGCTGAACTCGGCGCGGCCACGCCGCCCAGGCCGACGAAGCCTGCGCCGAGAACCAGCGTCGTCGCGGCGACGATAAGGGTCTTGCGGATCATGATCGTGGTCCTCTCGTGTTTCCCATAAAACCACGGGCCCGGAGCATTTGTTCCGGGCCCGTGCGGCCGCTCATCCGGGATCAGCGCCAGCCGTAACCATAGGCCGGCGGCGGGGCGCGGAAGCCTTGACCTTCATATTGATGCCGCCAATGGCGCCGGCCCCAATAGCCGTGGAAGACGGGCGGCGCCGGGCGCCAACCATACTCCGCACGTTCATAGCCACGCTCATAACGCCCATCGAAGGCGCTCGCGGATGTGATCGGCGCGAAGCTCGCAACAGCCAGCGCCGCAGCGCCGATGGCGAGGGTGGAGAGGCCGGCGAATGTACGGAACATGGTCCCTGTCCTGTCTGACGGCGAAGGACACTCCCTCGCCTGACCCAGACATTCGCATGTCGCGGGTGAACGAGCCTTGAGGCCGCCATTCACCTGCTATTTATCCGCCGGCCATCCGCTCGCGCTTCAGCAGGAGCGAGGCCGCGATCACGGCAATGGCGACCGCGCCGATCATCAAGGTGCAGGCGGCGTTGATCTCGGGGGAAACGCCGAGCCGCACGGCCGAATAGAGCCGCATCGGCAAGGTCGTCGCGCCCGGCCCGGTGGTGAAGTTCGCGATCACGAGGTCGTCAAGCGAGAGCGTGAAGGCGAGCATCCAGGCCGCCGCGACCGCCGGCCAGATCAATGGCAAGGTCACGGTCCAGAAGGTTATCAGCGGCGTCGCGCCCAGATCCTGCGCCGCCTCCTCGAGCGAGCGGTCGAAGCCGACGAGCCGCGCCTGGATGACGATGCAGGCAAAACCCAGGCTGAAGGTCGCGTGGGCGATCGTCACGGTCCAGAAGCCGCGCTCGATATCGGCTGCGACGAAGAGCAGGAGCAATGACAGCCCGGTGATGACCTCCGGCATGACGAGCGGCGCCAGCACCATGCCGGAGAACAGGGTCCGGCCGCTGAACCGGCCATGGCGCGCCAGCGCCAGGGCCGCGAGCGTGCCGAGCGCGGTCGCCAGCGTCGCCGAGACGCAGGCCAGTCGCAGGCTCAGCCAGGCGGCGTCGAGCAGCGGCTCATTATGCATGAGCGCGCCATACCAATGCGTCGAGAACCCGCCCCAGACGGTGACGAGACGCGAGGCATTGAAGGAATAGGCGATGAGCGCCAGGATCGGCAGATAGAGGAAGGCGAAACCGGCGACGAGCGCCAGGATCAGGCCGGGCCCGAGCCGTTTCATACAGCCCCTCCCCGCGCCATGCGCGCGCGCTGGAGCAGCGCCAGCGGCAGGACCAGCAGGATGAGGAGCACGACCGCCACAGCCGAGGCGAGCGGCCAGTCACGATTGGAGAAGAACTCCGTCCACAAAGCCTTGCCGATCATGATGGTGTCGGGCCCCCCGAGCAGATCGGGAATGACGAACTCGCCAACCGCCGGAATGAAGACGAGCGCGCAGCCGGCGAGCACGCCGGGGATGGAGAGCGGCAGCGTCACGGTCAGGAAGGCCGTCCACGGCCTGGCGCCGAGATCGGCGGCGGCCTCGAGCAGCGAGCGATCGAGCTTCTCGAGCGCAGCAAACAGCGGCAGCACCATGAAGGGCAGATAGGAATAGACCATGCCGATCAGCACGGCGGCCTCGGTGTTCATGAGCCTGAGCGGTTCCTGCGTGAGGCCAAGGCCGATCAACGCCGCATCCAGCAAGCCATCGGGCCGTAGAATGCCGATCCAGGCGTAGACGCGGATCAGGAAGGAGGTCCAGAACGGCAGGATGACGAGCACGAGCAGCGCGCCTCGCCAGTTTTTGGGAGCGGACGCCATCGCATAGGCAAGCGGATAGCCGATCGCCAGCGCAAGCAAGGTCGTCAAACCGGCGATGCGCAAGGAATAGAGATAGCTCTGCCAGTAGAGCGCGTCATCGGCGAGAAGGCGGAAATTGTCGAGATCGAGCGCCGCCAGGAACTCTCCGATCGCGGCAAAATTTGCGAAATCGAGACCTGCGAAATGCGGCGCATAGGGCGGCAGCGCCGTATCGGCATGCGAGAACGCCATGCGCAGCACAATCGCGAAGGGCACGAGGAAAAAGGCGAGCAGCCAGAGATAGGGCACCGCGACGACGAGGCGACGAATGCCTTTGCCGGACGCAGCTTCGCTCATCGCGGCAAGGCCAGCCCGGCCTCGACATCCCAGGACAGCCAGACCGCATCGTCCCAGGCGAAGGGTCGCTCGATCCGCCGTGTGCGGTTGGCCAATGCGACCTTCAAAAGCGTGCCGCCTTCCCCGCCGACCATGACCTGGATCATGGTGACGTCGCCGAGATAGCCGATGTCCCAGATCTCGCCCTTGACCTTGTTGAGGCCTTGCGCCGGTTCGTCATGGCTGAGCGCGATCTTCTCCGGCCGCAAGCCTATGAGCAGCGCGTCGCCCGGCACAAAGCTGGCTGCGTCCTCATCCAATTCGAGCGGGCCGGCGACAGCCGTCTCGACCCTGACGAGATCACCGTCGACGAGCGAGACGCGCCCCTCCAGGACATTGATGTCGCCGACGAACTCGGCGACGTAGCGATTGACCGGGGCCTCGTAGATCACATCCGGCGGGCCGATCTGGACCAGCCGGCCATGGTCCATCACCGCCATGCGGTCGGCCATCGTCATGGCCTCGTCCTGATCGTGGGTGACGACCATGAAGGCCGTGCCGAGCGTGCTCTGCAGATCCATCAGTTCGAACTGCGTCGCCTCGCGCAATTTGCGGTCGAGCGCCGCCATCGGCTCGTCGAGCAGCAGGAGCTTTGGCCGCTTGGCGAGCGAACGGGCAAGCGCCACGCGCTGGCGCTGCCCGCCGGAGAGCTGGTCGGGCCGGCGCGCGCCGAGCCCCTCCAACTTCACCAGCGCCAGCATCTGCGCGACGCGGCGGGCGATCTCGGCCTTGGCTAAGCCCTCGCGCTTCAGCCCGTAGCCGATATTGTCGGAGACGCTGAGATGCGGAAACAGCGCATAGGACTGGAACATCATGTTGACCGGGCGCAGATGCGGCGGCACGGCGGTGATGTCGATGCCGTCGAGCAGGATCTCGCCGGAATCGGGCCGCTCGAACCCCGCCAGCATCCGCATCAGCGTGGTCTTGCCGCAGCCGGAGGGGCCGAGCAGCGCGAAGAATTCGCGCGGATAGAGCGCAAGCGACAAGCCATCGACCGCCGTCACCGCGCCGAAGCGCTTGGTGACATTGCGGAACTCCACCAGCGGGCGCGCCTGCGGGTCGTTCCAGGGCTGGAAGGCGCGGCGCACGCTGCCCGGCGAGGCCTTGCGCATGGCGACCGCCCCCTGCCCCATCGCCGTCCTCACTTGGCCGCGCTCATTTGCCGATCGCTCATTTGCCCGTCTTGACGCGGGTCCAGAGCCGGTTGACCAGCCTTTGCGACTTCTGGTCGTAGGGCGTGATCGTGTAGAGCCGCGCCATCACGGCCTCCGACGGGTAGATGCCGGGATTGCCGCGCACCGAGGCCGAGAGCAAAGGCTGCGAGGCGAGGTTGCCGTTGGCGTATTGGATGAAGTCCGAGTTCTTCGCCGCCATGGCCGGGCGATTGACGAAATCGATAAAGGCCAGCGCCGCCTCGGGATTGCCGGCATCCCTGGGGATGACGAAGGAATCGAACCACATCAGCGCGCCCTCCTTCGGGATGGCATAGGCGATCTCGACCTTGTTCTTGGCCTCCTCGGCCCGCTTCTTGGCCTGGAGCACATCGCCGGAATAGCCGACGGCGAGGCAGATATCGCCGTTGGCGAGGGCGTTGATGTATTCCGAGGAGTGGAACTTCTGGATATGCGGCCGGATCTTGCGCAGCAATTCACCCGCCTTGTTGAGATCGGCCTCGGCCTTGGAATCCGGATTCAACCCGAGATAGCGCAGAGCGGCCGGAAACATCTCCTCGACCGCGTCGAGCACATGCACGCCGCAATTGGAGAGCTTCTTGAGCTGCTCGGGCTCGAAGATGATCTTCCAGCTGTCGATCACGGCGTCAGACCCGAGCCGCTCCTTGATCTTGGCGACGTTGTAGCCGATGCCGGTGGTGCCCCACATATAGTCGACGGCATATGTGTTGCCGGGATCATATTTGGCGAGCCGTCCTTGAATCTCCGGCCAGGCGTTTTTCAGATTCGGAACCTTGTTGGCGTCGATCGGCACATAGAGCCCGAGCGGGATATGGCGCGGCAGGAAGGAGGCCGTGACCACGATCAGGTCATAGCCGGTCTTGCCGGCGAGCAGCTTGGTCTCGACCGTCTCCATCTGGTCGAAGGTGTCGTAGACGACGGTGATCCCGGTTTCCTTCTTGAAGGCGTCGAGCACCTCGGGGTCGACATAATCGGACCAGTTATAGATCCGCAGCTCCTTGCTCTGAGCCAGCGCAGCCTGCCCGGCCAGCAGCGCAAGCCCCATTGCCGCGCCCGCGAGAACTCCCTTCGCCCAACCGCACGCCGTCATCGAAACCCGACTCCCCCTTGTCGCAATCGCCGCGCAAGCTAGCAGCTTGCTCGCCCGCCTCAAGTCATTGTGATCGCGGCACGACGCGCAGTCGCCGCGCCCACGACCTTGCGATGCAACATGGCGGCCACATATCCTGCCGCATGCATCACCTGCGCCGCTTCCTCACGTTTTTCGCGATCCTGTTCCTGCTGCCGGTTGCGACCCACGCCGCCTGGTGGTCTCTACAGGCCAATGCCAGCGACTGGCGCGGGGCCGACTGGTCGAGTGCGAGGCTCCTGCCGACGGCCGCAAGCGAACCGGAGGCGGTGGTCCATGTCTTTGCCGCCCGCGTCGGGCGCTGGCGCGGCATCTTCGCGCATCACTCCTGGATCGTGGTGAAGGAGAAGGGCGCCAGCACTTACACCCGCTTCGACGTCGTCGGCTGGGGCACGCCGGTGCGCATCAATCTGCGCGAGGCCGATGGCCGCTGGTTCGGCAACGCGCCTGAACCCGTCGCCGAAATCCGGGGTGAGCAAGCCGAACGCATGATCCCGCGCATCCGCGCCGCTGTCGCCGACTACGCCTATCCCGAGCCTGGCAGCTATCTCGCCTGGCCCGGCCCGAACTCGAACAGCTTCGTCCAGCATGTGCTGGCCGAGGTTCCCGAACTCGCCCAAGCCCTGCCGCCGACGGCTATCGGCAAGGATTGGCGCGATGAGGGGCTCTTCGCCGGGCTGACCCCCAGCCGCACCGGCGTGCAGGCCTCGCTTTATGGCCTTGCCGGCGTGACGCTGGGCTGGGTCGAAGGCGTGGAGCTCAACCTGCTCGGCCTCGTCGCCGGCCTCGACCTGCGCCACCCCGCCCTCAAGCTGCCGGGCTGGGGGCGGGTGGGTTTTTAGAGCAGGCCGGTCATGCTCGGAAACACCGCGTCATGTTCGGGCTTGACCCGACCATCTCGTAAACCAGAGCCCTCTGGTCAGGAGATTCTCTGGTCATGAGATTCTCGGGGCAAGCCCGAGAATGACGCTCTCCGGGCGCCGACACGCTTGCGCAGCCCTATGACGCATGGTTAGCTCCGACCCGCTGCCAACCGAAGCTGCCCGGTGCCAAGGGCCTGCCATGACGGAGCGATTGCATGCCGTGGCCTGATCTGACGATCGGCGGACGCGATCAGCCCTCCTGGATCATCAAGCCGCGCGCCGATGCGCGGGCGCATCTGGCGGTCGTCTCGAACCAGCCCGTCGTCGCGGACCAGGCCGCGGTCAACGAGCATCGCCCGCCGCCCTGGCTGGAAGGACAGCCGCTCGATTTCGCGGCTTTCGGCCGGCAATTGAACAGGGCTTTGTCCAGCCACGCAACGATCGACGCCGAGGCCTGGCTGGCGCTGGTCGAGACCGTACCTTGGACGCTTCGGGACTATGTCTGGCGAGCCGCCGATATCCGCTTGAGCAAGGCGGCCAAGGCCGCGCTGCGGAAGCCCGAAAACAGGGCGATATACGAGCGGATCGAGGCCGTGCGGCTGTGCAGGCCCGATGGCGACAAGCTCTATTTTCAGACACCGAAGCAGGAATTCGACGCCTACGCCGCCGTGTTCCGGCGTTTCGCCAGCCCGATGGCGTGCATGTACTTCATGGGCGGCATGGTCTCGCTTTTGTCCCTGCGCAATGAAACGAGCACGCTCGCGCATCATGGCGAGGGCTCCTATGACGACAGGCTCGTCGTCCTGCGCAGGATCGGATCGACAGGGACATCGACGATTTTCCCGATCTGCACCGAGCCCGGCGCCCAGTATTCGCAACGCGCCGCCGGCAAGCAGGGCGGTGGCCGGCAGGACCGGCGCTATGGCGGCGTGCATTTCAACAAGATCGACGGCGAAGACGGCAACAACGACAAGATCAAGGATCTCGGCCGGCTGATCGAGGGCACCTATCACTATTACGAGAAACCAGGGGGCCATGTCGGCGCCCGCGCCTTCCAGACCAAGACCACCCAGGTCGTCGAGCGCGACACCGATGGCGACGGGCGCTTTACCTCGGCCGACCCCAAGCGGATCGACGCCAAGAAGGCCGGCACCTCGATGTTTATCCACCAGGGCGGCAAGGACAGCGTGCTCGAGCCCGACACCTGGTCCGCCGGCTGCCAGACCATCCCGACGAACCGCTACAAGGCGTTCCTCGCGACGGTCGGAAGGCCGGCTTCGCTGTTCTACGTGCTCGTCAACGCCGCGCGCTGACGCCATGCCCACTGAAACCATGCCCATGCCGCCGATCCGAAAGAGCTTTCCGATGCTCGCCGCAGCCATCATCGCCTCGGCCTGGTCGGCTGCGGCGGCCGGCGCCCAGGAGCGCCCGATCGAGGCCCCGCCGGGAGAGGCCGCCTGCGCGATCGGCGCCTTCGTCACCGAGACCGACCCTGCCGGCCTCAATGTCCGCTCGGGGCCGGGGACGGGCTTCGGCATCGTCGGGCGTCTGCCGCCGGTGACGCTTAGCAAGGAGATCGATGGACTCTCCGTCATGGTCGAGGTCGAGATCACGGCCAGCGCCAAAGGCTGGTTCCGCATCCGCAACGCCCGCGACAACGCGCAGCTGACCGGCGCGGCCGAGCGGGCGATGTATGGCGGGCGGGGCTGGGTCAGCGGCCAGAAGCTCACCGTCAAGACGCAAAGCCCGGCCGGCCGGGCTCAACCGAACGAAAAGGCCGCCATCGTGCTGAGTACCGAGGCCGGGCTGACGCTCGACAATGACGGCTTGCGGGCGGTGGGACGGTTGATCGGCTGCCAGGGCAAATGGGCCCTGGTCGAGTTCGGCCCCCTGCCCGCCGGCGACGCCCTGGGGCAACGGCTCGATATCGCGGCAGCCGCGCAGAGCGGGCTGCCACAGGGCCGCTTCCGGGCCTGGCTCAACCAGATCTGCGCGATTCAGGAAACCAGCTGCAGCGGGTTCTGAAGCCGCCGCGCGCCAGCGTGCCTCAGACCGCCTCCAGCGCCTGCGCCAGATCCGAGATCAGATCCTCGATGTTCTCGATGCCGACCGAGATGCGGATCAGCGCATCGGTCAGGCCGATCTCCTCGCGCAATTCCTTCGCCACGCCCGAATGCGTCATCGCGGCGGGGTGCGAGACCAGCGTCTCGGTGCCACCGAGCGAGACCGCGAGCTTCATGATCTGCAGGTTGTCGAGCAGCGCGAAGGCCTCTTTCTCGCCGCCCTTCACATCGAAGGCGAAGGTCGAGCCGGCGGCCGTGCATTGCCGGTCGAACACCGCCTTGCGCGGGTCGCCCTCCCGGAGATCGCCAAGATAATGCACCTTGGCCACCTTCGGATGGCTGGAGAGATACTCCGCCACCAGCTTGGCGTTCTCATTGGCGCGGCTCATGCGGATGTCGAGCGTCTCCAGCGAGCGCATCAGCATCCAGCAGGAGTTCGGGTCGAGCTGCGTGCCGAGCGAACCGCGCCAGCTCTTGACCTGCCGCACCAGCGCGTCCGAGCCGCTGATCGAGCCGCCGACGAGATCGCTGTGGCCGCCGACATATTTGGTCAGCGAGAGCAGCGAGAGATCGGCGCCCTGCTTCAATGGCTTCTGGTATTTCGGGCCGAGCATGGTGTTGTCGACCACGACCGGCGGGCGATGACCCTGGGACTTCTCCAGCTCATCGGCAATCATGGCGCAGGCGGCGAGATCGACCAGCCCGTTGGTTGGGTTCGCCGGCGTCTCGACCAGGATCATGCCGACCCGGCCCTTGGCAGCGGCCGCCTTGGCGGTTTCGCGCATCTGCGCAATGTCGAGCCCATCGGTGAAGCCGAAGGGCGTGACGCCGAAGGCGCCCATCTGGTTCTTCAGCAGCGTCTCGGTGCCGCCATAGAGCGGACGCGAATGGATGACGGTATCGCCGGGGCGCAGGAAGGCGAAGCAGGTCGTCGCGATCGCAGCCATGCCGCTGGCGAAGACGGCGCATTTCTCGGCCTCGTCCCAGATCGCCAGGCGGTCCTCGAGGATTTCCATATTGGGGTGGTTGAAGCGCGAATAGACCAGGCCGGGCTTTTCGCCGGGCTTGGGCTTGCGCCGGCCGGAGGTGAAGTCGAAGAAATCCTTGCCCTGCTGGGCGTTCTCGAAAACGAAGGTCGAGGTCAGGAAGATCGGCGGCTTGAGCGAGCCTTCCGACATCGCCGGCGAATAGCCGAAGCCCATCATCAGCGTTTCGGGATGGAGCTTGCGGTTGGCGATCCGGTCCTTGTGATAGCTGTCTTCGCTCATCGATTATGTCCTCCGCGGCGGCACGGTTCGCCCATGGCTCGTGAGCGTCAGGTTACGCCTTTCGCGGCGGCATTGCATGACCGATCATCATTGCCGTAAAGGCTCTCGATGCAGCTTTCTGCCAATGACGAGCCGAACGGGAGCAGACCATGCTCGATTCCATCGATCGCCGTATCCTCGCCGTGCTGCAGGAGGACGGCCGCATCACCAATCAGGAGCTGTCCGAGAAGGTCGGGCTTTCGCCGACGCCCTGCCTGCGCCGGTTGAAGCGGCTGGAGGAGACCGGCGTCATCAAGGGCTATGCCGCGATCGTCGATCCCAAGGCTTATGGCCTGCCCTTCAGCGTCTTCGTCTCGGTGCGCCTCTCCCAGCAGACGCAGGAGAACATCACCGAGTTCGAAAAGGCGGTCGAAAGCTGGAGCGAGGTCACCGAATGCTATCTGATGACCGGCAGCCAGGACTATCACCTGCGCGTCCTGACCGACGGAATCGAGGGCTATGAGCGCTTCCTGAAGCAGAAGGTAACGCGCCTGAAATGCATCCAGTCGGTCGAATCCAATTTCGCGCTGGCCATCATCAAGAAACGCAACGGCCTACCGCCGCTTTAGCGGAGTGATCCAAGCCCGAGCCACACCGTCATTGCGAGGAGCAAAGCGACGAAGCAATCCAGGGCGGCAGAGCTCGGCGGCCCCCGGATTGCTTCGCTGCGCTCGCAATGACGGCGCGGATGGTATTGAAGCCTAATTCCCGCCAAACAGCGCCTGCGCCGCCGCGCTCGCCATCTTCTTCTGCTCATGGGCGACGCCAGGCACGGTGATCTCGCGCCAGCGGCTCTCGACGCCGAGCCGCTTCGCCTCAGTCGCGGCGACCGCGACGAAGTTCTGGCCGCGTTCGAAGCGGTTGGGGCCTTGCGCCTCCGCCCCCTTGCTCGTGTTCAGCTGGGGATGGTTGGGGTCGGTATCCTGGTCGCCCAGCATGATCAGCAGCGGCTTGGCGAAGGCGGCCTTGAGATTGGCCTCTGTCGCTGGCGTGCCGTCGAGCGAATAGGGAAAGCTGAAACCGCCAGCCGCGTCCTTGCCGACGGGCAGCGTGTAATAGCCGGCATTGGCCGAGATGGCGGTCGAGAAGCGCGCCTGCGGCATCAGCATCACCATGCGGTGGACGAACTGCGCCCCGGCGGAATGGCCGAAGAGCACATAGGTCGAGCCCGAGACGCGACCGCTCTTCAGGCCTGCGTCGAAGAAGCGCTCGATCACCGCATAGAGCCATTTCGCGCGGTCGGGCTCGCCCTGGACGCCGCCCTGCTGGAACAGGCGGGTCGGGAAACGGTCCTTGTCGAAATGCGGCGCCGCGATCAGCAGGCCATGGCGATCGGCCGCCTCGATCCAGTAGTCGCGCGTATTGGCGGCATTGCGCCCCAGGCCATGCACCGCGATGACGAGCGGGCACGGCTTGCCGGCGCAGGCCTGCGGGACATAGGTCTCGATATTGATCGTTTCCGAGCCTGCGGGCGACACGTCTTCGTAAAGCACATGGCCGCGGCCGACTTCCTGGAACGGCGTCAGGTCATGGGCCGCCAGGGGCGTGGCAAAGGGTGTGGCAAGAGACGTAGAAAGACAGGCGGCCAGCATCGCCGCCATCGTCGAGAGCTTGATCATCGTCAGTGCCTTGAATCATCGCGCGCCCTAGCGCGATCCTGCGCCGCGAGACGATGACGGGCAAGCCCGTCAGGCGCCCACGCGCTCCATCGCCCGGCGCACCACCAGCGTGACCTCGTTGTCGGAGAGGAAGAGGTCGTGGCGCAGCATGCTCCAGCCCCGTCCCGAGGTATCGGCGACGCGCACGCCCAGCGCCTCCAGCCGCGAGCGCTCGGCCGCGCCGGCGCGGGCGACACCGCCGGCGATGCGGGCGGAGACGGCGAGTGCTCGGTCGCCCGGGTCGATGATCAGCGTCATGCGCTGCGCCAGCGGGCCGAGCTTCGAGACCGTCTGCTCGAAGGCGTCGATATCGACATCGGGCGAGGCGAAGACGATCGCGCCGATGCGCGAGGAGACATCGGTCTCCGTGCGCAATTCGCGCAGCGCCTCCAGCGTCAGGAAGGTGCCCATCGAATGCGCGACGATATGGATGCGCCCGACGGTCGGGTTGTTGACCAGGGCCCGCAACGCCTGGACGAAACCGTCGCGCGACCAGAGCGCGCTCTCGCGGTCATAGCCATAGTCGAGCAGCGCACCGCCGGACGGCCATGAGAACAGGGCCGTGCGGCCCTGGAATTCGAGCGCGTGCGAAAGCTGCGCCGCGCTGCGTGCGGCGGATTCGAAGGTTTCGTTGTAGCCATGCACGTAAAGCAGTACGTCGCGGCCGTTGACGGCCTCGGCGAAGCTGCGGGCCGCTCCCGTCGAGGTCCGCCGATCGAGGCCGAGAACGGCCCAATCGCCATTGACGACGGAGGAGACCCTGCCGGCGATGCCACGCCCGGGAGGGGAGAGCTGCGCCTCGGCGAAGGTCAGGGTCCCGCGCTCCGGACCGAAGAAGGGCTGGCCGCCGCCGGTCGGCTTGCGCGTGGTCACCACCAAGAGCGTCGGCTCCTTGCCCAGGGCGGACGCGTCCGCGCGCGTCGGCTCGGAGAAGGGCGAGACGGCGGCCTCTGTCTGCGCGCAGGCTGCCAGGGTCGTGGACAGCAGCGCCAGCAGCACGGAGCGTCGGCAAAGGGATGCGTGCCGCGAATCTGGCATGGGTGAAGACTATCCAAAAGGTTCGGAGGTGGCCGAGTTGGCCAGCATGGCCTTAACGCCACGCTAACGCGGCCAGATTGCGGCGTCTTCGAGGCCGATTAGAATTGGAGGCCGATTAGAATTGGAGGCCGATTGAGATTTCGAGCGGTCTCTCAGCGGCCGACGATCGCAGCCGGCGCCGTGACCACGAGATTGACCGTCGATCCAACCGTGCCGACGACGCCGCTGGCGACGTCCCCGAGCTTGTCGCCCAGGCCCGGTCCCGCCGTCGCGATGCCTTTATCGGCCTCGAGGCGGCGGCCGATCAGTTGCACGACCTTGGGCGAGGCCGCGAATTTCGCGTGGTTCAGGCTGTCGCTTGTCGAGATGTCCGAGATATCGATGATGCGCGCGCCAAGCTTTTCCAGCTCCGCCACGATCTCGGTGTCCTTGGACGAGATCGCGCCCAGGCGCGTCTTGTCGCCGGCGAAGCGCCTGGAGAAGGCGAGTGCCCGGTCATCGGCCGAGACGAAGACCGTGACAGGCCGCTTGATCTGACGCATCTGCGTCTTGAACACGTCGAGATCGACATCGGGCGCGGCGAGGATGATGTCGCGCAGCTTGCCGCCGAAACTGCCGTCGCCGCGAATGGCGGCCTGGCGCACCGCCTCAAGGGTCAGAAACGTCCCCATCGAATGGGCCAGGATGTCGATGCGCGTCGTACCGATCTCACGCGAAATGGCGCGCAGGTTCGTTTCGAGGAAATCGCGCGAGTAGAAGGCGCTCTCGCGATCATAGGGGTATTGCAGGAGCTGTCCGCGCGAGGGCCAGGTGAACAGCACCGGCACGCCCTTGAAGCCGGAATCATGGACGATCTGCGCGAAGCGATAGGCCGCATCGGCGAAATTCGTGTTGTAGCCATGGACAAAGACCAGCACGTCGCGCTCGGAGGCCGGGCGGCGCATGATCTCGCGCCTGACCTCGGCGACGACCGGCGGCAGGTCGAGGCGGTCGACCTCAACGACAGCGAAATGCTTCGCGGGATCAGCTGCAGCGCCGGCATCGGGCAGTTCGAGCTCGCCGGCCTTGTGCGTGCGCGGAACGGTGATGTCGAGCTTGGCGAAGGCGAGCGCCAGCCCGCGCTCGCCATTGAAATATTCCGGCAGGTCGGAGGATGCCCGCGTGGTCGCGACGAAGATGCGCACCTTGCCGACGATGTCGCCCTGTTTCTCCGAGGCGGTCAGCAACAGGGTTCGCGGCTGCCCGCCACAGGCGGAGAGCGCCAACGAAGCCAGCAGGAGCACCAGGGTCAAACGAAACTGCAACAGCACACGCCTCATCCCGCATAGCTCTCACCCAAGCCGCGCATGATCAAGATGTATCCATGACACAGTGACGACGGGAGCGATGCCTTGTCGCGCATGCCCAAGCCTTGTTAGCTCAGCCCATGAGCGACGCTTCCTCCTCCGCTTCCGTTTCCTCCGCGTCCGTTTCCTCCGCGTCCGTCTTGGCGCTTGGCGACGCGATCCTCGCCGGCGAGCGGGCGGCGCTGGCGCGCGGCATCACCTTGGTGGAATCGCGCCGGGCCGATCACCGGCGGCAGGCGCAGGCGCTGATCCAGGCGCTCCTGCCCAAAGCGGGTGGAGCGATCCGCGTCGGCATCACCGGCGTGCCGGGCGTCGGCAAATCGACCATGATCGATGCGCTCGGCAGCTATCTCACCGCCAAAGGCCACAAGGTCGCGGTGCTGGCGGTCGATCCGTCCTCGACCCGCAGCGGCGGCTCGATCCTCGGCGACAAGACCCGGATGGCGCGGCTCGCGATCGACCCGCGAGCCTATATCCGCCCCTCGCCCTCCTCGGGCACGTTAGGTGGCGTCGCGGCCAAGACGCGCGAGACCATGCTGCTCTGCGAGGCGGCCGGCTTCGACGTCATCCTGGTCGAGACCGTCGGCGTCGGGCAGTCGGAGACGGCGGTCGCCGATCTCACCGATTTCTTCCTGGTGCTGATGCTGCCCAATGCCGGCGACGAATTGCAGGGCATCAAGAAGGGCATCATCGAGCTCGCCGACATGATCGCGGTCAACAAGGCCGATGGCGCGGGCGCCACCGTGGCGCACGCGGCGGCGGCGCAATACCAGGCGGCGCTGCATATCCTCGCCCCCGCCTCCCCGCTCTGGTCGCCCCCCGTCATCACCATCTCCGGCCTGACCGGCGAGGGGCTCAACGCGCTCTGGAGCAAGGTCGAGGCCCATCGCGCCCGACACGAGGCGAAAGGGCTGATCGCCGAGAAGCGCCGCCGCCAGGATGTGAAGTGGATGTGGGCGATGGTGCAGGACAGGTTGCGGGCAAAACTGCGCCACGACCCAGGCTTGAAAGCGCGCACGCCCGAGCTGGAGGCGGCGGTGGCAGCAGGCCGGCTCGCGCCGACGCTCGCAGCCGAGGAGATCGCGCAGGCGCTGGGGCTGTGAGAGCCTGAGAACATGATGACTTGAGTTGGAACCACCGCTGTCATTCCGGGGCAGGCCGCAGGCCTGAGCCCGGAACCGCAGGTGGAAAAGAAAAAGTGCTCGACGGGGCCGCTTCATTCGGCAGCGACAACGGTTCTGGGTTCCGGGCTCTTCGCTGCGCGAAGCCCCGGAATGACGCGTGGTTCCGGTGAAAATCATCATGCTCTCAGGCCCAGACATCATCCCAAAGCGAGACAGCCGCCACGGCACGCCGCTTGAAGCACCCGGCGCTCACGGAGGCTTCGATGGCTTTATCCCGGCGTTCCCTGCTGGCTGCGGCGCTTTTTGGCACAGGCATGGCCTATGCGCCCGGCGTATTGGCGCAAGCGCCCAAGCGCGCGGCGAGCCCCTCTCCTCTCGGGCAGTTCGGCCTGGAGGCCGCGCAGTTTGGCCTGCGCGCAGGCTCGCCGGACGACCAGTCGCGCGTGCTGCAGAACGCCCTGATCGAGGCGGCCAAGCGCGATGCGCCCCTGATCGTCGCGCCGGGCCGATACCGCATCGCCAATGTGACCCTGCCCGAGGGCGCCAGGCTCATGGGCGTCACTGGCGCGACGCAGTTCATGGCCGCGCAAACCGGCCCCATCCTGCTGGCGCGCGGGATCAAGCGCGCCGCGCTCGTCGGCATCGGGCTCGACGGGCTGGATGTCCGCCTCGCCCAGCGATCCGGCCTGCTGAGCGCGGATGAGGTGCTGGATCTCAGCCTGCAGGATTGCGAATTCACCAATGCCGGCTCGATCGGCCTGAGCCTGAACCGCACGGGCGGCCGCATCCTGGGAAATCGCTTCCGCAGCATGCGCGATGCCGCCCTGTTCTCGCTGGATTCGCGCGGGCTTTCGATTGAGCAGAACCAAATCGAGGATTGCGGCAATAACGGCATCCAGCTCTGGCGCAGCCAGCCCGGGGACGACCAGTCGATCATTCGCGGCAACCGCCTCAACCGCATCCGCTCGGATGCCGGCGGCGACGGCCCCAACGGCAACGGCATCAGCCTGTTCAAGGCCGGCGGCGTCATCATCGAGGGCAACAGCCTGCGCGATTGCGCACTGACCTTTATCCGCAACAATTCCGGCTCCAGCGTGCAGATCATCGGCAACCAGGGCCGCCGCTGCGGCGAGGTCGGCCTCTACTGCGAATTCGCCTTCGAGGGCGCGCTCATCACCGGCAATCTTGTCGAGGATTGCGCCCAAGGCGCCAACATCACCAATCTCGACCATGGCGGCAGGCTGTCCGTCGTCGCCAACAACATCATCCGCAACGCCCAAAAGGGTTTTGCGCCGAAGGGCAAGGAGCTCATCGGCGGCGCCGGCATTCATGTCGAGGCGGAAGCGGCGGTGACCGGCAACGTCATCGAGAACGCCAGCGATATCGGCATCTCGCTCGGCTGGTCCTGGGGCATGCGCAACCTCGTCGCGACCGGCAACATGGTGCGCAAGACCGGCATCGGCATCTCGGTCTCGCTGGTGCCGAAGGAGCGCAACGCGCTGATCGCCAACAACACCATCGCCGAGGCGAGAAATGGCGCGGTGGTGGGAACCGAATATGGCCGGGCCGTAACGGGCGATCTGACGAAGACGGCCGATGCGAGGGCCACCGGCGTCAAGGTGGAGAACAACGCGGTCGGCTGAAGCGAGGCGGCTGCCATCGACACGGCGCCGCTCCAGCTCGTCATGCTCGCCCTTGTGGCGAGCATCCACGTCTCGAACACAAGCCTCGACCAGCGAAGACGTGGATGGTCGGCACAAGGCCGACCATGACGGGGAGGTTCCGGGCTCAGGCCTTCGGCCCGCTCCGGAATGACGCCGCAGTTCCAGCCGAAATCATCAAGCGCCAGCCACGCCCCCTCGAGCGCCGGGTCGCAATGCGCCGACGGCCTCGTCGACGCTGTGGAAGAGATGGTCCTGGCCGATCGCGGCGACGACGCCGAATTGCTGCAGGGCCTGGCGGGCGCGCACCGATTCGACGCGGGCGATCGCGAAGGCGATGCCCCGGTCGCGGCAGACGTCGGCCACGGCCAGGAGAGACTGGGCGGCGGTGTAGTCGATCGCGGCGATGCTGCCTGCCTCGAGGACGAGGAGCGCCGGGCGCTGGCGCTCGAGCAGGTCCAGCATGCCGTGCTGGAAGCTCTGCGCATTGGCGAAGAGCAGCGGCGCCTGGAAAGCGACGACGAGCACATCGGGCACCGGCTCAGTCTCGCCGCCCTCGCCCGGCGGCCACCAGATCGTCGTTCCCGCGATTTTGCTGAACGCGATCGGCCGGCTGCGCGTCGTCATCCAGACGCCGTGGAGCAATGACAGGCCGACGCCGATGGCGACCCCGGTCTCGATCGGCAAAAGGATGATCGCGAGCGCAGTGAACAGGATCAGGGCGAATTCGGCCGGCGCCTGCCGCGCGATGGTCAGGATCGTGCCAAGCCGAAAGATCCGCTGGGCGACGAAGAGCAGGACGCCGGCCAGCGCCGCCTCCGGCACATGGGCGAGCAGCGCGCCGCCCGCCAGCGCCAAAGCGAGCACCAGGGCCGCGGCCGTCAGCGCGCCAAGCTGGCTGCCGCCGCCGCTCTCGACCACGACGGCGGTTCGCGGTGGGCTCGCATTGACGGGAAAGGCGCCCGCCAGCCCGGCGAGCAGATTGGCCGCTCCCAGGCCGAGGAAATCGCGGCCGACATTGGCCTCCGCCCCGTCGGGATCGCGGAAGGAGCGGCTGACGGTCGCCGTCTGCATCATGACGACCAGGCTGATGATCAGCGCCAGCGGCAGGAGCTGCCGGAAATCCTCCCAGCCAAGATCCGGGCTGAAGCGCGGCGGCAAACCCTCGGGCAGGACGCCCAGGACCGCGACGCCGCGCGCCTCCAACCCAAACAGCATCACTGCCATCGTCGCCAGCCCGAGCGCGATCAGCGCGCCCGGCAATCGCGCCGCGATGCGCTCGCAGACCAGCATGATCGCCAGCACGGAAAGGCCGATCGCCGTCGACAAGGGGTTGATCGCGCCTCTTTGCGCGTAGATCTCCCGGACCTGCGAGACGAGCTTGTGGCTGCCGCCGGGAAGGCCGAACAGGCCAGGCAGTTGCGACACCAGAATATGGACAGACACGCCGGCCAAAAAGCCCGTGATGACGGGCGTCGACAGCAGATCCGCGATCCAGCCGAGCCTCAGCACGCCGCTGAGCAGAAGCAGCACGCCGACCAGGACAGCCAGCGTCGGCGCGGTGACGCTCAGATTGCCGCCGCTGGCGGCGAGCACGGCGAGCCCCCCGGCGAAAATCGGCGTGATCGTCGAATCGGCCCCAACGGTGAGGACGCGGCTGGCGCCGAAGAGGGCGAAGCCCAGCGTCGCCGCCACAAAAGCGAAGAAGCCGATCTGCGGCTCGAAGCCGCCGAGACGCGCGGTCGCCATCTGCTCGGGAATGGTGATCGCCGCCAGCGTCAGCCCGGCGACGATATCGCGGCCGAGCCCAGAGGAGCCCTGCGCGAAAAAGTGGGGACCGTTTTTTCGCATGGGCAATACACCGTGATCAGGCGGCGAGGATCGTCCCGATCAGGCGGGATGGCAATCCGCCGCGTCGCTCAGAGGCCGGCCGCCCTCACCCGCCCGACCTCGATGCCGTTCCAGTTCTTCAGCACGCCTTCGCGCAGCGGCGCGAAGGCTATCGCCTGCGCCTCGTTCAAGGGCAGGAAGCGCGCGATCAGTGCCGCCATGACGACCTCGGCCGCACGTCCCGCACCATCGTCGCATTTCAGCGCGATGCCGTAGCCAAGCTCCGGCAGCGCGCCGCAATAGACGCCTTCCGCCCCCGTCTTGATGAAGGCGCGCTCGCGCAACTGCTCCATCGCGCGGGTATCGAAACGTCCGGTTCCCGCCACCATAAAGGGATGGGCCGCCACCGCCTTGCGGATACGGGCCGCCGCCTTGGCGCGCTCCGGGCCAAGGCCATGCCCGGTTCCGAGACGGGCGAAGCCGAGTGCCAGCGCCTTCAATGGCACGGCGTAGGAGGGGATCGAGCAGCCATCCGTGCCCATCCGATCACTGCTATGCGCCGCGCCGGTGACGCCCTCCAGCGCCCCGCGCACAGCCTGCTGCACGGCATGGCCCGCCCCGACATAGCCGGCAGGATCCTCGTCCAGGCCGCAGGCCAGGCAAACGAAGCCGGCATGCTTGCCCGAGCAGTTGTTGTTCAGCGCGCTCGGCTCGGCCCCGGCCTTGGCGATGGCGCGGGCGGCAGCCTCGTTCATCGGCCAATGCGCGCCGCATTCCAGGCAGCCGGCATCACGCCCGGCCTTCCCAAGCATGGCGAGCGAGGTCTCGGCATGGAGCGGCTCGCCGGAATGGGAGGCGACGGCGAGCGCGATCTCCGGCTCGCTCAGGCCGTAGCGATCGGCCGCGCCGCTCTCGAACAGGGGCAGCGCCTGGATCGCTTTGACGGCCGAGCGCGGGAACACCGGCCGCTCGACATCGCCGGCCGAGAAGACCACGCCGCCATCGGCATCGACCACGATCAGCGCGCCGCGATGGCGCGACTCGATGGTGTTTCCGCGGGTGACCTCGGCGAGAACGGGATTTTCCATGGCAGGCTCCGATATCCGACAGGCCACTATGCGACAAGGTCATGCCGACCAGGTCATGCGGCCGGCGCGTGGCCTTGTGGCGTTTGGCGCTCGACCTGTCAAAAGCGATGGCGCAGATTGGCACGGCCTGCGATGAAAGCGGCGCTCGCCCGCGCCGATCCGGGCTGCAATCAGGAACCGGGAAGCCTTCGAGCCGCTGATGTCAGAGACCGCAACCTCGCCGGACTATGAGACCGAATACAACAACCGCGCCCGCGTGCCCGAGCATCCCGGCATCATCGCCGGCTGGGCCAGCGACGCGGCGGCCTATCGCGAGGGCGCCGTCTGCGAACTCGGCGTGTCCTATGGCGAAAGCGCGCGCCAGTATTACGATCTGTTCAAGCCCCAGGCCGTCCGCGGCAACGCCATCGTGATGTTCATCCATGGCGGCTACTGGCAGGCGCTCGATCCGAGCTTCTTCTCGCATATGGCGCGTGGGCTGAACCAGCTCGGCGTGCCCGTCGCCGTCACGGGCTACGATCTCTGCCCGCAGGTCGAGCTTGGCCACATCGTCTGGGAGATGCAGCAGGCGGCCGCCGCGCTGTGGCGGCGTTTCAACCTGCCGGTCGTCGCGGCCGGCCATTCCGCCGGCGGGCATCTCTCAGCCTGCCTGCTCGCGACCGATTGGAAGAATGTCGGCTCCGACCTGCCGGAAAAGCTCGTGCCGGCGGCTTATGGCATCTCCGGCCTCTACAATCTGAAACCGCTGACCGAGACCAGCATCAACGGCGCCCTGAACCTCACCATGGAAGCCGCCGAGCGCGAAAGCCCGCTCTTCTGGCCGGCGCCGTCGCGACTCCTGATGGATGCCGTCGTCGGCGGGGCTGAGAGCGAGGAATATCTCAAGCAGAGCCGCCGCATCGTCGATGTCTGGGGCATCGAGGGCGTGCAGACCCGCTACGGGGAAATCACCGGGGCCAACCATTTCACGGTGCTCGCCGACCTCACTGACCCGACAAGCGCCATGAGCCGCAGGATCGCCGAACTCGCCGGCGCTTGATTTCGGAGCGCACGCGGTTCTATCCAGAGAAGACGTTCTATCCAGAGAATCTGTCACCTTTCGGAGCGCGCGATGCAGACCTTCTTCGTCGAGATCAAATGCAAGCTCGGCAAGACCTATGCGGTCGCCAGTGAACTCGCCGACCGCGAGATCGCCTCGGAGATCTACTCGACCGCCGGCAATTACGACATCCTGGCGAAGTTCCATGTCGCGGCCGATGTCGATATCGGCCATTTCATCGCCCAGAAGGTGCAGTCGATCCCCGAAATCTCCGACACGCACACGATCATTACGTTCAAGGCGTTCTGAGGCGGCGTATCAGGCGGCCTCCTCGCCGAGTTCAGCGGTGATTTTCGTCCAAGGCACGCTGATCAACCCCTTCTCGTCGCGTTCGATGAGACCCGCTTCGATAAGCTTCGTTGCGTCGGTGTGAACCGCCTTGTAGTCGCGGCCTAACGCACCGGCGAGCGCCCGGATCGACCAGGGACCATGCCCCCGCAGCACTGAGAGCAATTGCCAGCGATTGGCGTTCAGCAATTCGAACAAGAGCTGCGGCGTTACAAAACTAAGCCCGAACTCCTGCACGCCATAGTCGCCGGAATCGATGCGTTTTGCCGCGCGCCTCGCACGCACGAAGAAATCGTCAGTGCTCTCGACGCGGATCTTGAATTCACTCATGGCGCTTCCTTTCCGCCGCGACATCCGCCTGGAAGTCGATCAGCAAAGCCTCGAGCGTCGTGAAGACATAGGCTTCCTCGACACCACGATAATGGCGATGGTCGCCTTTGCCCCATTCATTATCGTAGCCGATGATGCGCTCTCCCGGCCGGCCGTAGAATAGCGAGTACTTCAGCCGGTGCGGACGTTCGGAATTGGCCTGCGGCAACAGCCAAACCCTGATCTGCTCGATGCAACCATCTGGCAATACGATCTTATCATCGATCAAAAGCGTCGCCGACATATGTCCATAATGACATATGTCACTTTGCCTGAAAAGACCGTGTTCGGGTTCATGTCAGCGCTGGCATTTTCGTGCGAGCACGGCGTCAAATCGCCGAAAGCTGCCACGCGTATTGGTAGCTGCCATATTCGGTGCTGGTCACGCCGTTACGTTCGGTGCCGGGGAATTTTTCCGGCGGCGTCACCACCGTGACCCGGAAGACGCCGGTCTTGCCGGGCTTCAGCAGCCCCATATGCACGGCTGCCGCTCCAAGCGCCGAATCGCCGCTATAGATGTCCGTGCCCCAGAGCTGGCCCTCGACCACGCCCGTAATGCGGAAATAATAGACCGCGCCGACCTCTTCGCAGAGGCCGTGCATGTTCGGCGGCGCCTCGGAGGCGACGGAGTTCTGGTCGAGCAGCTTCTTGAGCTGCCGGCGCGACAGCTTTCCGCGCCGGTCGAAATAGGCGATCAGATCCTGGACGACTTTCATGGCGTATCTCCTGTCATGGCATGTCTCCCGGCTGCAGGGTGATGACCCGCCCATAGGGCGGCTGGAAGGTCGAGGAGGGTTTCGGCAGCACCCAGAGCACCGCATAGGGAACGGGCTCGGTCGGGTAGGAGATGTCGCCATCGGTGATGACGACTGCGGCGGACACGCGCCCATCCTCAGCCAAAGCGGCGAGCGCCGGCGTCAGGTCGCTGCCGCCATAGCCGCTGATCTCGTAAGTCGCGAGCCCGCCTGGCGAGAGGATCTCGTCGGAGGTCACGACCGTGTCGCACTGGACGACGCGGATCTCGTCGACGCCGGCCATATCGCAGAAATCGGCGATGGCGCCGAGCACGAGCGGGATCTCGTCCCCCATCGAAGCGCTGGTGTCGAGGATGACGTTGAGCATCCAGGAATAGCGCTTGCGGCCCGGCATCACGACATCGGTGCTGTCGTTGCCGCGCCGCGAGGCGCGGGTAAAAGTCCGCTCGCCCGGCGCCGCGCCTTCGAGCCAGGTCTGGAGCGCGACATGCCAGGGCGTGCGGTAGAGGCCGCGCTGCGCCTGGACATGCTGCTGCGTGCCGCCCGGCCCGTCGCCGCGCCCGCGCATCGCGCCCATCGCCTTGGCCAGCACCATGCCGCGCCCTGCGAGATCGCGGATCCCCCGGCTGCGCTCGGCCTGGTCGGTCGTATCCTCGGGGAAGAGCTCGCGCTCGCGCCTGGCGTCGAGCGCATCGCCCATCGTGCCGTCGGGCGCCTGCCGCGCCGCCCCGAGCACCTGCTCGACGGTCGCGACCTTTCCCTCCCAGACCTGCGTGCGGGAGGACATGAAATGGCTGCTGCGGCGCATGTCGAGGACGATCTCCTCGGCCGATTTCTCGCGCGCGCCGGGCATGTCGAGCCCGCCGGCCGGGATCGTCGTCGTGCCCAACGCATGCCGCAGCATGTCGTTGATGATGTAGTCATGGGCGTAGTTGAATTCGAGCGCGGCGCTGCCGCGCGCCCGGTCATGGGTGCGCAGCGCCAGATGCAGGAGTTCATGGGCGAGCACGAAGACGAGATCGTCCGCCGACAGCCGCGCGGTGAAAGACGGGTTCACCAGCATCCGGCCGGAGGCGAAGACGCCCATCGTCGGCACGCGCGCATCGATCTCGACGCGCACCGCCGCCGCGAGGCCCGAGAGATGCGGGAACGGGGCTGTGACCAGCCGCAAGCCCTTCGCGATCCGCGCGCGGGTGGCGCGTTCGTCGCGGGTGGCGCGTTCGTCGAGAGACCTCTCCGGAGTGTCGTTCACGTCGCCGCGACCTTGCGCAGGAGGTCGTACATGGCGCGGTCGGCCCCGAGCGCGCCCCATGTCTCGACCATGTCGTTGAGCACGAGGAGTTGATGCTCGCTGGAGAGAGCGCGCAGGAAGCGGTTGATGAACTGCGGCCTGATGCCATCTGCCCGGCCGTCGCGGACGAACTGGCGGATGCAGTCGAGGATAAACCAGCGCGCGGAATCGCCCTTGGGCAGGAGCTCCGGCTTGCGCAGATACTCCTCCAGCGGCCGCACGGCGCCGATCGAATCCTCAGCCAGCGCGCAAAACACCACCGCATCCTCCGGCGAGAGCCGCCCGAAGGCGAGCGCCCTGCGCGTCTCGTTGCTGAGCAGCCCGGCCTTCTCAGCCATGTCGAGCGCACGCGACAGCAGCGCCCAGGCGCGCGGCGTCGAGAACGGCATCGGCTCGGCCGGCACTGGGCGCATCAGCGCATCGGGGATCGTCGCGATGAAGCTGCGGATCTCGGCTCGGACGCCGGCGCGCTGTGCCCAGGCGAGCCATTCCGCGACATCGACCCGCAATTGCAGGATGGTGACGCGGTTGACCAGGGCCGAGCTCATCGCCCGCACCAGGGCGCGGTCCTGCAGGCGGTTGCCCGCCGCGACCACCCAGGTGCCCTTCGGCAGGGCATGCTCGCCGAGCCGGCGCTCGAGCAGGAGCGAATAGAACGCCTTCTGGACGTCGGGCGAGCAGGCCGGCAATTCATCGAGGAACAGGCAGAACGGTTCGGGCTTCTCCGGCAGCAGGACGCGCGGCGGGCAGAAGACCGAGCGCTCGCCGACGATGCGCGGAATACCGCTCACATCCTCGGGAGCGATCTGCGTGCCGAGCAGCGAGCGGCAGGGCAGCCCGGCCTCGCGCGCCGCCTCATAGACCAGCTCGGATTTGCCCAATCCCGGGGCCGAGAGCAGCAGAAAGCTCTGCTCATGCGCCATGCACTGGATCAGTTGCTTGGCCTGACGCAGCGTGACGACTTCGTCGAACGCTGATCGCATTGCGTCCATCATCCCCTCCCAGGAATAGCCACCAATAATAGCCGGCCAATGACCGAGCGGCGGGCATGTGGGAACGATAGGTCAGCGCTGCCATGGCGCTTCGGGATGATTATTTTTTCGCAATGCCGATCTTGTTAATCAGCCATTCATGCTGGGCTGGCGGCGGGCTTCTACGCTGCATTCGGCAGGTGAACTCGCAGCTGGGCTCGAAACCGGGCCCGAAGAATTTGCCTCGGCGCAAGCCCTTCATCTCCTGCCCGCGCTTGACGCCGCCGCTTTTCCGCGCGACCCCCTTTGCTCGGGTTGACGGCGATATGAAGGAAGCGTGGGGATGGCCAAGAGTACCTTGTCGGCGGATATGCGCTCGGGCGCGCTCGTCTACCATCGCAGCCCACGCCCCGGTAAGATCGAAATCCAGGCGACCAAGCCGCTCGGCAACCAGCGCGATCTGGCGCTGGCCTATTCGCCCGGCGTGGCTGCCGCCTGCGAGGCGATCGTCGACGATCCCAGCCAGGCCGCCGAACTGACCTCGCGCCAGAACCTCGTCGCCGTCATCACCAACGGCACCGCCGTGCTCGGCCTCGGCGATATCGGGCCGCTCGCCTCCAAGCCGGTGATGGAGGGCAAGGCGGTCCTGTTCAAGAAATTCGCCGGTATCGACTGCTTCGACATCGAGGTCGAGCAGAAGAACATCGAGAAATTCGTCGAGGTCGTCGCGGCGCTGGAGCCGACCTTCGGCGGCATCAATCTCGAGGACATCAAGGGTCCGGAATGCTTCGAGATCGAGGAGCAGCTCAAGGCCCGGATGCAGATCCCGGTCTTCCATGACGACCAGCACGGCACGGCGATCATCGTCAGCGCGGCGGTCCTGAACGGGCTCGATCTCGCCGGCAAGCATATCGGCGAGGTCAAGATCGTCGTCTCCGGCGCGGGCGCCGCCGCGCTCGCCTGCCTCAACCTGCTGGTCTCGCTCGGGGCCCAGCGCCGGAATATCTGGGTCACCGACCTCGAAGGCGTGGTCCATAAGGGCCGCAACACGCTGATGGATCGCTGGAAGGAGATCTATGCGCAGGAGACCGACGCCCGCACGCTGGCCGAGGTCATCGGCGGCGCCGACATCTTCCTCGGCCTCTCCGCCGCGGGCGTGCTCAAGCCCGAGATGGCCAAGCAGATGGCCGCCAAGCCCCTGATCCTGGCGCTCGCCAACCCCAACCCCGAGATCACGCCGGAAGACGCTCTTGCCGTGCGCCCGGACGCGATGATCTGCACCGGGCGCTCGGACTATCCGAACCAGGTCAACAACGTCCTGTGCTTCCCCTATATCTTCCGCGGCGCGCTCGACGTGCAGGCGACGACGATCAACGAGGCGATGAAGCTCGCAGCCGTGCGCGCTATCGCCGCGCTCGCCCGCGAGGCGACCTCGGACATCGCGGCGCGCGCCTATGGCGGCGAGGCCTCGACCTTTGGCGCGACCTCGCTGATCCCCAACCCCTTCGATCCGCGCCTGATCCTGCGCATCGCGCCGGCCGTCGCCGAGGCCGCGATGGCGACCGGCGTCGCGCGCAAGCCGCTCGAGGATGTCGAGGCCTATCGCGAGGATCTGTCGCGCTTCGTCTTCCGCTCCGGCTTCATCATGAAGCCGCTCTTCGCTCTGGCGAAGGCCGACCCCAAGCGCGTGATCTATGCCGAGGGCGAGGATGAGCGCGTGCTGCGCGCCGCCCAGGTTGCGCTCGAGGAAGGGCTCGCGATCCCGATCCTGATCGGCCGCCCGAGCGTGATCGAGACGCGCATCGAGCGCTTCGGCCTGTCGATCAAGCCCGGCCGGGATTTCGAACTGATCAATCCGGAGGACGATCCGCGCTATCGCGACTACGTCCAGACCTATCTCGACATCGCCGGCCGGCGCGGCATCACGCCCGATGCCGCCCGCTCGCTGGTGCGCACCAACAACACGGTGATCGCGGCGCTGGCCGTGGCGCGCGGCGAGGCCGACGCCATGATCGCCGGGCTGGAGGGGCGCTATCTCTCGCGGCTGCGGCACATCAAGGACATCATCGGCCTGCAACCCGGCGTCTGCGACATCTCGGCGATGACCTTGATCATCACCAACAAGGGCGCCTTCTTCCTGGCCGACACGCATGTGAAGGCCGATCCGACCGCCGAAGAGATCGCCGACATGACGGTGCTCGCGGCGAGCCATGTCGCGCGCTTTGGCATCGAGCCCAAGATCGCCTTGCTCTCGCATTCGGATTTCGGCGCCGCCGACACGCCCTCCTCGCTCAAGATGCGCAAGGCGCTCGGCCTGATCCGCGAGCGTGCGCCGGAGCTGGAATGCGATGGCGAGATGGAGGCCGACACCGCGCTCGTCGCCATGGTGCGCGAGCGCGTGCTGCCGTCGTCGCGCCTGAAGGGCGTCGCCAACGTCCTGATCTTCCCCAATCTCGACGCCGCCAACATCGCCTATCAATTCGCCAAGGTGCTGGCGGACGCGCTGCCCGTCGGGCCGATCCTGATCGGCGCGGCCAAGCCCGCCCATATCCTCACCGGCTCGGTGACGGCGCGCGGCGTCGTCAACATGACGGCGCTGGCGGTGGTCGAGGCGCAGGAACGGGCGGCGGCCGCAGTGGCTGGCTGAGGCCTGCTTTCCGGGAGCCGCGCCGTCATTCCGGGGCGATCCGAAGGATCGAGCCCGGAACCCATTAACACCGGCTCACCCGTCATGGTCGGGCTTGTCGCGACCATCCACGCCTTCCGGCGGCGAGGTCTGTGTTCAAGACGTGGATGCTCGCCACGAGGGCGAGCATCACGGCAGTTGTTCCAATTCAAACCGTCGGTCTCCAAGACCTGTTTTTACGCCTTGGCAGGCGCTGACAGCCGGGCTCTACTTCCCCCACGATGCCTGTGCGCCGCAGAGTCGGCCACCGCCAGGGGAGGCTTCCATGTTCGACGTCACGCGCCGCGCCGCGCCCTTCCTGCTTGCCGCAGCCCTTGCCGCAGGCTTGGCCATCGCCGGCGCGGCGACGGCCGCGGCGCAGGTGGTCTTCCATCGCGGCAATGACGGCGACCCCGAGACGCTCGACGCCCACAAGACCTCGACGGTCACCGAAGCGCATCTGCTGCGGGACCTCTCCGAGGGGCTGGTCATCCACAGCATGAAGGGCGAAGTCGTGCCCGGCGTCGCCGAGAGCTGGACGATGTCGCCGGACGGCAAGACCTATCTCTTCAAGCTGCGCAGCAATGCGAAATGGTCGAATGGCGACCCGGTCACCGCGTCTGACTTCGTGTTCTCGCTGCGGCGGATGGTGAACCCCGAAACCGGGGCGAAATACGCCAATATCCTCTATCCCATCCTCAATGCCGAAAAGATCAACAAGGCCGCTGCCGACACCAAGCTCGAGGATCTCGGCGTGAAGGCAATCGACGAGCACACGCTCGAGCTCAAGCTGGAGCGGCCGACGCCCTATCTCCTGGAACTGTTGACGCATCAGAGCGGGCTGCCGGTCCATCCGGCCTCGGTCGCGAAGTTCGGCAAGGACTTCGTCAAGCCGGAGAACTGGGTCTCGAACGGCGCCTATGTGCTGAAGGAATTCGTGCCCAACTCCCATATCCGGCTCGACAAGAACCAGGCCTTCCACGACGCCGCCAACGTCAAGATCGACACGGTGATCTATTACCCCTCCTCGGATCTGGCCGCCGCGGCGCGCCGCTTCCAGGCCGGCGAACTGCACCTGACCACCGACATCCCGGCCGACCAGATCAAGCAATTGCGCGAGAAGCTCGGCGACCAGGTCAAGGTCGGGCCGTATCTGGGCACCTATTTCCTGATCATCAACAGCGCCAAGAAGCCCTTCGACGATGTCCGCGTGCGCCGGGCGCTGTCATTGGTGATCGACCGCGAATTCATCGCCGACGAGATCTGGAGCGGCACGATGCTGCCGGCCTATGGCGTGATCCCGCCCAATATCGGCAATTACGGCGAGCGCGCCGAGGCCGACTTCAAGAACGCCTCGCCGCTTGACCGCGAGGACGAGGCGAAGAAGCTGCTCGCCGCCGCAGGCTTCGGCCCCGGAGTGCCGCTCAAGGTCCAGCTGCGCTACAACACCACCGACAACAACCGCCGCACCATGATCGCCATCGCCGAGCAGTGGAAGGCGATCGGCGTCGAGACCTCCTTCATCAACACCGACGGCAAGACGCATTTCGCCTTCCTGCGCGACGGCGGCGATTTCGACGTCGCCCGCTATGGCTGGATCGGCGATTATTCCGACCCGCAGAACTTCCTGTTCCTGTTCCAGAGCGACAATACCGGCTTCAATTCGGGCAAATACGACAACCCGACCTTCGACAAGCTGATGAAGACCGCCGCCGACGAGGTCGACCTCGTCAAGCGCGCCGCGATCCTGCGCGAGGCTGACGCGATCCTGGCCGCCGACGTGCCCTGGATCCCGATCCTGTATTACTCGACCAAGAACCTGGTCTCGCCCAAGCTGGTCGGCTTCGAGCAGAACCTGCGTGGGGCGATCCCGACGCGGTTCTTGAGCCTGAAGCCCTAGAACGGCCGTTGTCACCGGAACCACGCCGTCATCCCGGACGCAGCGAAGCGGAGAGCAACTGTCATGTTCAGCTTGCTTTGTTGTTGAATTGCCAGGGTTTTTGATTGCGCGCCATGGCGTTGAGAACGACGAGGATACGTCTGGCGAGTGCGATGAGGGCGACTTTGGCGGCTTTGCCGGCTTTGCGCAGGCCGTCATAGATGGCCTTGGCCCAGGGATTGTGGAGCTTGGCTGCGAAGGCGGCGAGGTAGAGGCTGCGCCGCAGGGCGTCGCGTCCGGCTTCGATGTGGCTGATGCCGCGGGATTTGCCGCTGTCGTACGGATAGGGAGCGACGCCGGCCAGCGCCGCAGCCTTCCTGGCGTCGATATGGCCGAGTTCAGGCATCTCGGCGAGGAGGACCCGGATGGTGTTGGGTCCGATACCGGTCATGCTGTCGAGGAGCTCGGCCTTGGCGCTGAACTCCTCATCGGCTGCGATCAACACTTCGATGGCGGCCTGGGCTTGCTTCACGGTACTGCGGATGGCGTCCATCTCGGTCTCGATCACGCGGCGCAGGGCCTCGACCTCGATGTGATCGAGGCGGTTCTGCAGGCGCAGGAGGTAGGCTTGCGCCCGGGCGATCTCACGCGACCAGAGCGTCAGCTCCTGCTGCGAGAGGCTGGGCTTTGGGAAGGGCCTGGCCTCGTGGGCGACGAGGAAATCGGCGATCAGGCGGGCATCGAGCGGATCGGTCTTGGCGCGGTTGCCGCGTGCCTTGGCGAATTGACGGCAGCGCCAACTATCGACCATCAGCACGGTGAAGCCCGCCTCGCGAAACAGGCTGACGGCAAGCCGTTCATATCCGCCGGTCGGTTCCATGCCGACGGTGGTGAAGCCGGCCTGCAGCAGACGCTTGATCTGCGCCAGGATGGCCGGCGCGGTATTGTCGATCCGCACGACCTTGCTGGCGATGGCAAGGTCGAGCCAGCCTTTGGAAACGTCGATGCCGACGGGGCTGTTCTGTGTCATGGTCATAAGCATCCCAGGCTTGGAAGCGAGGTCAAAAGCCCCGTGCAACTGTTCGGACTGGCTTGGGTGCGGCCGACTGCTCTTGCTCTGTTCAACCTCTTGAGGGCTGACCGGGATCTCGGCATCTCGACCGCGCCGGCTGGGGATGGCCGTCCCCGGCCGGCCAAACCATCTTACACAGTCTGCCTTTCCAATCCGGGATCCATCGTAGAGTTCACTGCCCTTCGATGGATCCCGGGTCGACCTGTGGTCGCCCGGGATGACGCCGAGGGTTTCATGAAGGACCTGAATGCTCCCCTTCATCCTGCGCCGCCTCGCGACCGCGATCCCGACGCTCTTCGTCGTGGTGACGCTGTCGTTCTTCCTGATGCGCGTCGCGCCCGGCGGGCCGTTCGATCTCGAGCGGCCGCTGGAAGCCAAGGTGATGGAGAACCTGCGGCGCATCTACCAGCTCGACCAGCCGCTCCTTCAGCAATACCTGACCTATCTCGGCGCGCTGCTGCGCGGCGATTTCGGCCCATCCTTCTATTTCCGCGATTTCTCGATCGGCGAATTGTTCGCACAGGGCCTGCCGGTCTCGATGCGGCTCGGCGCCTCGGCCCTGGCGCTCGCCCTGCTGATCGGCGGGCCGCTGGGAGCGCTTGCCGCCTTCCGCCAGAACGGCAATGCCGACCATGCGGTGATGGGCTTCGCCGCGGCCGGCATCACCATCCCCAATTTCGTCGTTGCACCGGTGTTGCAGATCGTCTTCGGGCTGACGCTGGCCTGGCTGCCGGTCGGCGGCTGGAATGGCGGGGCCTTGCGCAACGTCATCCTGCCGGTCGTCACGCTCGCGCTGCCGCAGATCGCGGTGATCGCGCGCATGACGCGGGCAGCCATGATCGAGACCCTGCGCGCCAACCATATCCGCACCTTGCGCGCCCAGGGGCTCGACGGTTCGACGGTCGCGTTGCATGCGCTTAGGGCCTCGGCCCTGCCGGTCGTCTCCTATCTCGGCCCGGCGGCGGCGGCGCTTCTCACCGGCTCGGTCGTGGTCGAGACGATCTTCGGCATTCCCGGCATCGGCCGCTATTTCGTCGAGGGTGCGCTCAACCGCGACTACACGCTGGTGATGGGCACGGTCGTCGTCATTGCCGTCTTCGTGCTCGTCTTCAACCTCGCGGTCGATCTGCTCTACGCCCTGCTCGACCCCCGCGTCAGGCTGGATTGAGCATGGCGCGATGAGTGATTTGCCCCCCAGTTCCTTGCCTCCAAGCCCCGTACCTCTCACTCCCCTGCCCACGATCGGCCGCTCGCTCTGGCAGGATGCGCGCAACCGCCTGATGCGCAACCGCGCGGCAAGGCTGAGCCTGATCGTGCTGGGGCTGATGGCGCTCTCCTGCGTCGCCGGCCCCTGGCTCACCGGCCACCCTTACGACCGGGTCTATCCCGACTATGTCCGCGTGCCCGCCAGCCTGGAGAGCTATCCGAAAGCCGAGGCGATCCCCGCCGCCGTCCAGCGCATCGCCGCCCGCATCCGCGCGACACCGGGCGATGTCGTGGTCGCGGGCGAGAGCTTGCTGATGACGCTGACCTCGCCGCGGCCGATCGACCAGCGCCTGCTGGTCTATTTCGACCGCTCCGACCAGTTCGGCACGCCCCGGATCACGGCGAATGAAGAGGATGGCCGCAGGCTTGCCGTCGAGGTCCCGCTCAAGCGGCAGCGTTTCCTGTTCGGCACGGATGCGAATGGCCGCGATCTCCTGACCCGCACCCTGATCGCGGGGCGCGTCTCGCTCGCCATCGGCCTGCTCGCGACCGGCGTCGCGCTGATCATCGGCGTGCTCTACGGCGCAACCGCCGGCTATCTCGGCGGGCGCATCGACATGCTGATGATGCGCGTGGTCGATGTGCTCTACGCCCTGCCCTTCATCTTCTTCGTCATCCTGCTGGTGGTGTTCTTCGGCCGGAACTTCATCCTGATGTTCCTGGCGGTGGGGGCGATCGAATGGCTCGACATGGCCCGGATCGTCCGGGGCCAGACGCTCTCGCTCAAGCGGCAGGAATATGTGCTGGCGGCCGAGGCGCTGGGCGTCACCACGGGTGGCATCATCTGGCGCCACATCATCCCCAACACGCTCGGCCCCGTGATCGTCTATGTCACGCTGCTGGTGCCCAAGGTCATCCTGCTGGAGAGCTTCCTGTCCTTCCTCGGGCTCGGCGTGCAGGAGCCGATGACGAGCTGGGGCGTGCTGATCTCGGACGGCGCGCGCGCCATCCAGGGCGCCTGGTGGATGCTGGTCTTCCCGGCGACCTTCCTGGTGGCGACGCTGTTTGCGCTCAACTTCCTCGGCGACGGCCTGCGCGACGCGCTCGACCCCAGGGATCGCTAGGATGGCGACGAGCGATCCCATCCTCTCGATCCGCGACCTGCGCATCCGCTTCCGCACCAATGACGGCATGGTCGAGGCCGTGCGCGGCATCGACCTCGATGTCGGCACTGGGGAATTCGTCGCGATCGTCGGCGAGTCCGGCTCGGGCAAGAGCCAGAGCGTCATGGCCGCCATGGGCCTGCTCGCCGGGAATGGCGAGGCGACGGGCTCGATCCGCTATCGCGGCGCGGAACTGCTCGGCCTCAAGCCCGCCGCGCTCAACGCCTATCGCGGCCGCAAGCTCGCAATGATCTTCCAGGAGCCGATGACCTCGCTCGATCCGCTGTTCCGGATCGGCGCACAGATCGCCGCGCCCCTGCGCAAGCATCAAGGCCTGTCGCGCAAGGCGGCACGGACCAGGGCGCTCGAACTGCTCGAACTGGTCAGGATGCCGCGGCCCGAGGCCAGGCTCTCATCCTACCCGCACGAACTCTCCGGCGGCCAGCGCCAGCGCGTGATGATCGCGATGGCGCTCGCCAACGACCCCGACATCCTGATCGCCGACGAGCCGACGACGGCGCTGGACGTCACCATCGAGGCGGAGATCCTGGCGCTGATCGCCGAGCTGCGCCAGCGGCTCGGCATGGCCGTGATCCTGATCACCCATGACCTCGGGCTCGTGCGCCAGCATGCCGAGCGCGTCTATGTGATGAAGGCAGGCGAGGTCGTCGAGAGCGGGACGAAGCGGCAGATCATCAACGCGCCCACGCATCCCTATACGCAGATGCTGCTCGCAGCCGAGCCGGAAGGCCGCAAACCGCCGCCGCCGGACGGTGCGCCCATCCTGCTCGCGGCGCGGGACCTGCGCGTCAGCTATGATCTGTCGCGCGGCTACGATCTGTTACGAGGACTCCTGCGCCGCGAGACCGCCCTGCTCCACGCCGTGGACGGCATCGACCTGACGCTGCGGCGCGGCCAGACCATCGGCATCGTCGGTGAATCCGGCTCCGGCAAGTCGACGCTCGGCAAGGCGGTGCTGAAGCTCGTGCCCTCCTCTGGCACGGTTCGCTTCGAGGATCGCGCCCTCGAGCCGCTCGACCGCGCCGCGATGCGGCCCTTGCGCAGCAGCCTTCAAGTCGTCTTCCAGGACCCGTTCGGTTCGCTCTCGCCGCGCCTGACGGTCGGCGAGATCGTCAGCGAGGGGCTGCTCGTGCATGCGCCTCATCTCACCCGGGCCGAGCGCGACCTGCGCGCCGCGCAGGCCCTGGCCGAGGTCTCGCTCGAGCCCGCCTTGCGCAACCGCTACCCGCATGAATTCTCGGGCGGCCAGCGCCAGCGCATCGCGATCGCCCGCGCCATGATCCTGCATCCCAAGCTCGTCGTGCTGGACGAGCCGACTTCGGCGCTCGACCGCACCGTGCAGAAGAGCATCGTCGCGCTGCTCAAGGAGATGCAGGCCCGGCACGCCCTCTCCTATCTCTTCATCAGCCATGACCTCGCGGTGGTCCGCGCCATGGCGGACTGGATCATGGTGATGAAGGACGGCCGCGTCGTCGAAAGCGGGCCGACGGAGGCGATCTTCGAGGCGCCGCAGGCTGATTACACGCGCCGGCTGATCGCGGCTTCGATCAAGGGCTAGTTCCCGCACCGTCATTCTCGGGCGCAGCGGAGCGAATACCCGAGAATCTCGACGAAGAGATGCTCGGGTCAAGCCCGAGCATGACGGCCCGGAGTGTTCACACGTTCAGGGCCCATGGCTGCGCCATGTCCCGGAATGACGGTGCGGTTCCATCGAAAACGCTCAGGAACGCCCGACCACCTCCGGGTTCATCACCCGGCTGGGCTTGCCGTCGAGGAAGGCGAGCGCGTTCTCGATGCTCTCGCCATAGTACTCGGCCAGGACCGGCGCAGCGGAATAGCCCTGATGCGGCGTCAGCACGACATTGGGCAAGCTCCGCAGCGGGTGCTCGCGCGGCAGCGGCTCCTGATCGTAGACGTCGAGCGCGGCACGGATCGCGCCCTTGCGCAGATGCTCCAGCAGGGCGCCCTCATCAATGAGCGGCCCGCGCGCCGTGTTCACCAGGCAAGCGCCGCGCTTCATCGCGGCAAGCTCGGCCTCGCCCACGATGCCGCGCGTGCGCTCGGACAGGACGAGATGCAGCGAGACCACGTCCGAGGTCGCGAACAGTTCATCCTTCCCGACATAGGCTACGCCTGCGGCAGCGGCAGCCTCGGTGGTCAGGTTCTGGCTCCAGGCGACGACCTCCATGTCGAAGGCCTTGGCATAGCGCGCCACGCGCTGGCCGAGCTTGCCGAGACCGACGATGCCGAGCCGCTTGCCGGCGACGACATCTCCCAGCGGCAGGCCCTCATGCCAGCCGCCGGCCCGCATCAGCGCATCGGCCTGCGGCAAGCTGCGGGCATTGGCGAGGATCAGCGCGAAAGCGAGTTCGGCGGTTGCCGCGCCGACATGTTTTCCGCCGGTATTGCTGACGATCACGCCGGCCGCCGTGCAGGCGGCGAGATCGAGCGTCTGGGCGCGCCCCCCGTCAGCGCCAGGAGCCTGAGCTTCGGCAAGCGGCCGATCAGCGAGGCGCCGAAGACCGTGCGCTCGCGCGTCGGGATAATGATCTCGGCGTCGACCAGCGCAGCTGCAACCGCCGCCTCGCTGGCGAAAGCCTCGCTCAGGAAACGAACTTCGGCCCTGGCCTCCAGCCCGGACCAGTCGGCGCATTGCCCGGCGACGTGCTGGCTGTCGTCGAGGACGATGACGAGGGGACGGTTCATGCGGACTTCCTTCACTTCAGCTCGGCCGCTTCAGCTTCAACGCATCCTACTCTCGCGGCGCGGGCACAGTGTTGCGCGCCGCGCTGATCCGCAAGCCGGCTTTGAGGCTCGCCTCGCCCGAAAGGCTCGGCTAGGAAAGAGCGCTATCCCCCAAGCCCTCGGATCCAAGAGTCCTGCCCCATGAGCCGCATCGTCTACGTCAATGGCGAATACCTCCCCGAGGAAGAGGCGAAGATCTCGGTCTTCGATCGCGGCTTCATCTTCGCCGACGGCATCTACGAGGTCTCGGCCGTGCTCGGCGGCAAGCTCGTCGATTGCGAGGCGCATCTGGCAAGGCTCGAACGCTCCTGCGGCGAGATCAACCTGCCCCTGCCCTGGTCGCGCACTGAGCTGGTCGCGATCCATGAGGAAATGATCAAGCGCAACGCCCTCGACGAGGGCGGCGTCTATCTGCAGGTCACGCGCGGCGCCGCCGACCGCGACTTCCCCTTCCCCAAGGACACCAAGCCGACGCTGGTGCTGTTCACCCAGGCCCGCAACTATGTGAATGCGCCGACCGTGAAGACCGGCATCAAGGTGGTGACCTTCCCGGATCTGCGCTGGGAGCGGCGCGACATCAAGAGCGTCGGCCTGCTCGGCCAGGTGCTGGCCAAGCAACATGCCGCCGAACAGGGCGCCAATGACGCCTGGCTGGTGGAGGACGGCGTCGTCACCGAGGGCGCCTCGGCGACCGCCTGGATCGTCAAGGGCAAGACGCTGATCTCGCGCCCGCTCTCCAACAAGGTGCTGCCCGGCATCACGCGCAAGGCCGTGCTCGCCTTTCTCGCCGAGACCGACTTCACCTTCGAGGAGCGGACCTTCACCCTCGAGGAGGCGCTCGACGCCGAGGAGGCCTTCATCACCTCCGCGACGGCCTTCGTCATGCCGGTGACCACGCTCGACGGCCACACCATCCATAACGGCGCGCCGGGCCCGACGACGCTGCGCCTGCGCGAGATCTATGTCGATTTCGCCAGGAAGGGCGGCGTTCTGGGGTGAAAGCACCGCGGGGAACCCCTCTCCCTTCTCCCCTCGCGGGAGAAGGTGGCTCGGCGAAGCCGAGACGGATGAGGGGGCGCTCGACGATTGCCGTTTTGCCTTGCGACGCTAACCGGAAAGGGCACGGCGCCCCCTCATCCGGCGCTACGCGCCACCTTCTCCCGCATCAAAGTCGGCTGTTGCCGACTTTGACACTTTGGGTCGCCCATCTCGGGCAAGCCCGAGATGGGTGGGAGAAGGGAAGAAGCGCTCTTCCTCGCCTGGTCGCGGGATTACCTGGGATTTGGTGTGGATCGTGATCCAAGTCGGAAACATCCGACTTGGATTGGAGAGAGAGTCACGTCGGCGCCACCCGCTCCCCCATCACATAGGTCGCGGCGACATTGCGCTCGTCGCCGAGCGTGACCAGCACGAAGAGCTCCTCGGCCAGATCGCGCGCCGTCTCCAGCCGATGCGCCATCGCCCGCGTCGCAGCGGGGTCGAGCACCACGACATCCGCTTCATGGCCCGGTTCGAGCGAGCCGATGAGATGGTCGAGCTTGAGCGCGACCGCATTGCCGCGCGTGATCGCATGCAGCGCCGCGAAGGCCTGGAGCGACTGCCCCTGCAATTGCAGTATCTTGTAGGCCTCCGACATGGTGCGCAGCATCGAATAGGAGGTGCCGCCGCCGATATCGGTCGCGACCGCGACGGGCACGCCCTCGCGCTTGGCGCGCGCCCAGTCGAACAGCCCCGAGCCCAGGAAGAGGTTCGAGGTCGGGCAGAACACCGCCACCGCCCGGGCTTCCGCAAAGGCGCGCCATTCGCGCTTGGTCATGTGGATGCAATGGCCCATCAGGCTCCTGGGGCCGAGCAGGCCGTATTGCTCGTAGACGCCGGCATAATCGGGCGCATCCGGGAACAATTCACGGGTGAAGGCGATCTCAGCCTGGTTCTCGTTGATATGGGTCTGGACATGGCAGTCGGGATGCTCGGCCGCCAGGCGCCCCGCCGCCGCCAATTGCTCGGGCGTCGAGGTGATCGCGAAGCGCGGCGTGATGGCGTAAAGCTGCCGGCCCTTGCCGTGCCAGCGCGCGATCAGCGCCTTGGAATCGGCATAGCTGCTCCCGGCGGTATCGGTCAGGGCGTCCGGCGCATTGCGGTCCATCATCACCTTGCCCGCAACCATGCGGGTGTTGCGGCGCTCGGATTCCAGGAACAGCGCTTCGACCGATTGCGGGTGGACCGAGCAATAGACCACCGCCGTCGTCGTGCCGTTCGCCAGCAATTCATCGAGGAAGAAGCAAGCGAGCTTTTCGGGGTGGCCCTGCTGCCCGCATTTCTGCTCCTCGACGAAGGTGTACTTATTGAGCCACTCCATCAATTGCGCGCCATAGGAGGCAATCACCTGCGTCTGCGGCATGTGCAGATGCGCGTCGATGAAACCCGGCATGATCAGATGCGGGCGATGGTCGATGATCTCCGCCCCGGCCGGCAGCCCCGGCAACAGCGCGGCGGCCTCGCCCACGGCCGCGATCATACCGCCGGAGATGACCAGCAGCCCGTCCTCGACATAGCGATGGGCGGCGTCTCCCGCAGTCTCGGGATCGTCGACGAACCAGAGCAGGCGGCCGCGCAGCGCCCGGGTGGCTTTCATTTCGGTCACAGGCATAGGGCGTGTCGTCAGTTATGGTTTCGGGTTGGACGGGAGCGATTTTGGTCGAGTGGAAGGAGAATGAGGCCGCAAGCCTTTCGGCTTGCTACGATATTCGACGCAGCAATCGACCAAAAGCGCCCCGCCGCTTCGCGGTGAGGTGAAAAATGACCGGCTGCAGCGTCGCATCGCTTGCCAATACAAATGTATTGGGCTGCGCAATGCTCCTCCCACCCGGGCATTTTTGACCTCATCCAACTCCAAACCATAACTGACGACACGCCCTAGGTGTTTAGTCCCGGCATTTGATGGAGAGGATTGAGCCTGAATCTTTGTGGCTCGCTTGTCCATTGTTTGCAGATGAACTCGACGGGCGAGAGGCCTTTGAGGGTCTTGAGGCGGCGGCCGAAATTGTAGGCCGTGATGAAGTCGGCGAGGTGGCGTCGGAGCTGATCGTGGCTGTCGTAGTGGAAGCGTCTGACGGTGGCTTCCTTGATGGTGCGGTTCATCCTTTCGACCTGGCCGTTGGTCCAGGGATGCTTCACCTTGGTCGAACGATGCTCGATGTCGTTCTCCCGGCAGGTCCGCCCGAAGATGTGCTCCATGGCGGTGCGGTCCTGCTCGCGGTTTTTGAACTGAATGCCGTTGTCGGTGAGGATCGTGTGGATCTTGTAGGAAATCGCCGCGATGAGATGGCGCAGGAATTCGGCTGCGATCATCTTGGTGGCCCGCTCGTGCAATTCGACAAAGGCGAACTTGCTGGTCCTATCGATGGCCACGAAGAGATAGAGCTTTCCCTCGGCGGTCTGCACCTCGGCGATGTCGATGTGGAAGTAGCCGATCGGGTAGCTCTTGAATTTTGTCTTGGCCGGCTTGTCGCCTTCGACATCCGGCAGGCGGGACATGCCGTGACGTTGCAGGCAACGATGCAATGACGAGCGGGTCAGGTTCGGAATCGTCGGCCGCAGAGCGTAAAGGCAATCGTCGAGCGGCAGCAGGGTGTGCCGCCGGAAGGCGACGATCACCGCCTCCTCCTCGATCGTGAGCACCGTCGAGGACGGGTTCGTTGGCCCCGTCGGCACATCGGCCACCGAGGTCCGCTTCTTCCACTTCGCGACGGTCTTCTGGTTGATCCCGTAGCGCTCAGCCAGCGCTATCAGGCTCTCTTGACTATTTTGTATTGCTCGACGGATCGCCTCTGTCGTGGTGGCGCTGCTGTGGAGAACCTGACCCATAGTGCATCCTTCGATTCAGAAGAAAATAATGCACCATCAAAACCCGAGACCAAACACCTAAGGCTCCGGCTCAAATTCAGGTCATATCTGCACCAAATCAAAGCTTTCGGCCAAGCATCGATCATGCCTAATCTGAGGGCATGATTTGGGTTCAGCCGTTCGTTCCGCTCTGTCGTCGGCAACACCCTCCGCCGTCATCCTGGCCGGAGCGAAGCGGAGTGCCGGGATCCATCATAGGGCAGTGTGGTCTCCCTATGATGGATCCCGGATCTGCGCGGCTGTGCCGCTTGTCCAGGATGACGGCGGCGGTTGTTGGCAGCGGGGAGAACTCCCAAGATGCGTGAGACGCAGCGCTTCCTCCTCGGCGACAGGCTGGTCGAGATCGCATCCTGCGATCCGACGCTGACGGTGCTCGACTGGCTGCGCCTCGACCGGCGCCTGACCGGCAGCAAGGAGGGCTGCGCCGAGGGCGATTGCGGCGCCTGCACCGTCGTCATCGGCCGGCTCGACCGGGGCGCGCTGCGCTATGAGGCGATCAACGCCTGCATCCGCTTCCTGCCGACGCTGGACGGCTGCCAATTGCTCACCGTGGAGCATCTGAAGGGCGCCGACGGCGCGCTCCACCCGGTCCAGCAGGCACTGGTCGACTGCCATGGTTCGCAATGCGGCTTCTGCACGCCGGGCTTCGTGATGTCGCTGTTCGCGCTCTGGCTGAACGAGGATGCGCCCGCCGTGACCCGCATCGAGGATGCGCTGGCAGGGAATCTGTGCCGCTGCACCGGCTATGAACCGATCATCGCCGCGGCGCAGCGCATGTATGGGCTCGGCCAGCGCTCGCAGGACCGTTTCGCGATGGACCGGCCGCAGATCGCAAGCCGGCTCGGTGCGCTCCAGGACCAGGCGACGCTGGCGCTTGGCAACGGGGATAGCCGCTTCTACGCGCCGGCAAGCATCGACGCCCTCGCCGAACTCATGCTCGCCGACCCCGATGCGACGCTGGTCGCCGGCGCGACCGATGTCGGGCTCTGGGTGACCAAGGGCATGCAGCGGCTCTCCCCCGTGATCTCGCTCGGCCGGATCGAGGCGCTGCGCGAGATCGCGGATGAGGGAGACCATCTGCGCATCGGCGCGATGGTCAATCATGCCGATCTCCGCAAGGCGCTGGCGGCCTTGTCGCCGCAGCTCGACGAATTGATGCGGCGCTTCGGCGGCGAGCAGGTCCGCAATGCCGGCACGATCGGCGGCAACATCGCCAATGGCTCGCCGATCGGCGATCTGCCGCCGGCGCTGATCGCGCTCGGCGCGCGGCTGGTGCTGTGCCGGGGCGCGGAGCGGCGCGAGATCGCGCTCGAAGACTTCTTCCTCGATTACCGCAAGCAGGATCGGCTGCCGGGCGAGTTCGTCGAGGCGGTTCTGGTGCCGAAGCTGCCGACAGACGCGCTCTTCCATGTCTCCAAGATCTCGAAACGCTTCGACGAGGACATCTCGGCCGTCTGCGGCGCGTTCTTCCTGCAGCGCGACGCCACCGGCCGGATCAGCCAGGCGCGACTCGCCTATGGCGGCATGGCCGGCATTCCCAAGCGCGCGAAGGCCGCCGAGGCTGCGCTGACGGGGCGCTCATGGGACGAGATGGCTGTCACCGCTGCCATCGCCGCTTTGGCGAGCGATTTCCAGCCGCTCACCGACATGCGCGCTTCGGCGCGATACCGCCTCAAGGTCGCGGGCAATCTGCTGCGGCGTTTCATGATCGAGACGACGCAAACCGGGACGGCTACGCGCGTCGCCGGGCTATTGGCGGAGGCCAACCATGGCTGACGCCCGCAAGCGGCTCGATCCCGAGAGCACAACCGGACCTGTCGGCGCGGCACGGCCGCATGATTCCGCCAGCAAGCATGTCGCCGGCGAGGCTGTTTATATCGACGACATCCCGGAACCAGCCGGCCTCGTCCATGCCTGTCTCGGCCTGAGCGAGATCGCCCATGGCCGCCTGGTCGCGCTCGATCTGGAGCTCGTCAGCGCCGCGCCCGGTGTGCTCTGCGTGCTGACGGCTCAGGATATTCCGGGCCAGAACGACATCTCCTCGACGCATCGCCATGACGAGCCGGTCTTTGCGACGGAGATGATCCTGCATCATGGCCAGCCGCTTTTCGCGGTTGTCGCTGGGACGCGCGATCAGGCACGGCGCGCGGCCCTCCTCGCCCGGGCGGAGTATCAGGAGATCGCGCCGCTCCTCGTCGTCGCCACCGCTCGCGCCGCCGGCGGGAAGCTCGTCACCGACCCGCTCAAGCTCGAACGCGGCGATGTCGCAGGTGCGCTTGCCGCGAGCCCGCGCCGCCTGAAAGGCTCGATGACGATCGGCGGGCAGGACCATTTCTACCTGGAAAGCCAGATCGCGCTCGCCATTCCCGGCGAGGACGAGGACATGTTCGTCGCCTCCTCGACGCAGCATCCCAGCGAAGTCCAGCACATGGTCGCGCAGGTGCTCGGCGTCGGCTCGCACGCGGTCACCGTCGAGATCCGGCGCATGGGCGGCGGCTTTGGCGGCAAGGAGACGCAGGCCAATCTCTTCGCCTGCGTCGCCGCGCTCGCCGCCCGCAAGCTCGGGCGGCCGGTGAAGCTCAGGCCCGACCGCGACGACGATATGGTGATCACCGGCAAGCGCCATGATTTCGTCTGCGATTACGAGATCGGCTTCGATGATGACGGCCATATCCTGGCGGTCGATACGGTCTATGCCGCGCGCTGCGGCTGGAACGCGGATCTGTCGGGCCCGGTGACCGACCGGGCGCTGTTCCACATGGATAATTGCTATTTCTACCCGGCGGTGCGCGCCCGCTCCGAGCCCTTGCGCACCAACACCGTCTCGAACACCGCCTTCCGCGGCTTTGGCGGGCCGCAAGGCATGGTCGGGGCCGAGCGTTTCATCGAGGAGGTCGCCTTCGCGACCGGGCTCGACCCGCTGGAGGTGCGCCGACGCAATCTCTATAGCGGCAGTTCCTCCAGTGAAGGGCTTGGCCGCAACGTCACGCCCTATCACCAGACCGTCGAGGACATGATCGGCGGCGAAGTCATCGCGGAGCTCGAACGCCGCTGCGACTACAAGGCCCGCCAAGACGCGATCCGCGCCTTCAATGCGGCAAACCCGATCATCAAGCGCGGCATAGCGCTGACGCCGGTCAAGTTCGGCATCTCCTTCACCGCGACCTGGTACAATCAGGCCGGCGCGCTGGTGCATGTCTATACCGACGGCACGGTGATGCTGAACCATGGCGGCACCGAAATGGGCCAGGGCCTCCATGTGAAGGTCGCCCAGGTCGTGGGCCATGCCTTCGGCATCGGGCTGGACCAGATCAAGATCACCGCCACGACTACGGCCAAGGTCCCCAACACCTCCGCCACCGCCGCCTCCTCCGGCTCGGACCTCAACGGCATGGCGGCGCTCGACGCCTGCGAGACGATCAAGGCGCGGCTGACCGCCTTCGCGGCCAGGCACTGGCAGGAGGAGCCCGACGCCATTGCCTTCCTGCCCGGCCGCGTGCGGATCGGCGCGCGCGAGATCGCTTTCGTGGAGCTCATCCAGGCCGCCTATATGGCCCGCGTCCAGCTCTCCGCCACCGGCTTCTACGCGACGCCAAAAATCCATTGGGACCGCAAGGCCGGGCGCGGCCATCCGTTCTATTACTTCGCCTATGGCGCAGCCGCTGCCGAGGTCGCGATCGACACGCTGACCGGCGAATACAAGGTCGAGCGGGTCGACATCCTGCATGATTGCGGGACGTCGCTGAACCCCGCGATCGACAAGGGCCAGATCGAGGGCGGCTTCATCCAGGGCATGGGCTGGCTCACCACGGAGGAATTGGTCTGGGACGATAAGGGCCGGCTCAGGACGCATGCGCCCTCGACCTACAAGATCCCCGTGGCGTCGGACCGGCCGCGCATCTTCAATGTCGACTTGCTGGAAAACGCGCCCAATCGCGAGCCGACGATCCATCGCTCCAAGGCGGTGGGCGAGCCACCGCTGATGCTGGCGATCTCGGTTCTGCACGCATTGTCCGACGCGGTGGCGAGCGTCGGCGGGCACAGGGTCTGCCCCAGGCTCGACGCGCCGGCGACGCCGGAGCGGGTGCTGGACGCGGTCGAGCGGGTCAAGGCGGAGGCGGGAGGCTTGTCATGAGCCAAAGCGCGCCGCTTTGCCGAGAGAAGCGCGGGGCACCCTCTCGCGTAGGGAGAGGGCAGGGTGAGGGGTCGGCCGTTGGACGCTTTGGCTGTAACCTCACCGCAGCGTCTCGCCGAAGTCGGCAGATTGCTGGTCCAGGGGCCTACACCTCACCCCTGCCCCTCTCCTTACAGGAGAGGGGTTCCCCGCGCTCTAAGCACATGCCTTGCCGAGGTTTCCCATGAACCTCCCATCCTTCCTCGCGACGTATCTCCGTGACGGAGCCATCCTCGTGACGCTGGCGAAGGCCGAGGGCTCAACCCCGCGCGAGGCCGGCGCCACCATGGCGGTCAGCGCGGCTGCGACCGCCGGCACCATCGGCGGCGGGCAGCTCGAATTCCACTGCATCGACATCGCTCGCGAGATGCTGACCGAGGGCGCAGCGCAGCGCGCGCTCGACATCCCGCTCGGCCCGCAAATGGGCCAATGCTGCGGCGGGCGGGTGCGGGTCGCGCTGAAGCGCGCGACGGCGGCCGATCTCGCCAGGCTCACTGCCAGCGAGAAGGCCGACGCGGTTCTGCGGCCCGCCATCCTCCTGTTCGGCGCCGGCCATACCGGCCGGGCACTTGCCCTGGCGCTCGCTCCCCTGCCCTTCGCCACCTCGTTGATCGACGACCGCGACGGCGTCATGGACGGCCTGCCCTCTGCGATCACCTGCATCAGAATGGCCGATCCTGTCGCGGCGATCGAGACGGCGAGGCCAGGCAGCGCTTTCGTGATCCTGACCCATAGCCACGCGCTGGATTATCGCCTGACGGAAGCGGCGCTGGCACGGAGTGACGGGTCTTACGTCGGCATGATCGGCTCGGCGACGAAGCGGGCGCGTTTCGAGTCCAGCTTTCTGCGGGCCGGCGGGAGAAACGAAGCGCTCTCCCGCCTGACCTGCCCGATCGGCGGCTGCGATGTGGACGACAAGCGCCCGGAGGTGATCGCGGCCTTGACGGCAGCCGAGCTGGTGCGTTGCTTGCTTGACCATCGGCAGCCGGCGAAGAGGAGACGGGCCAGACATGAACCAGCCGCGTGAGCAGGAGGTGCCGCCGCGGCTGGCGCTCGCCCATATCTCCAAGAGCTTTCCCGGCGTGAAGGCGAATGAGGATATCAGCCTCAGCGTCCGTCCCGGCGAGATCCACGCACTGCTTGGCGAGAACGGGGCCGGCAAATCGACCCTGGTCAAGATCATCTACGGCGTCCAGCACGCCGATGAGGGCACCATCGCCTGGAATGGCGAGACCGTCTCGATCTCCTCCCCCAAAGCGGCGCGCCGGCTCGGCATCGGCATGGTGTTCCAGCATTTCTCGCTGTTCGACGCGATGACGGTGATCGAGAACATCGCGCTCGGCTTGGACGAGGCGGTCGATCGCGAGGTGCTGAAAGCCCGCGTCGCCGCGATCCTCGACAGCTACTCGCTGCCGCTCGACCCCGAGCGCGCGGTGCATACGCTCTCCGTCGGCGAGCGCCAGCGCATCGAGATCGTGCGCTGCCTGCTGCAGAAGCCGAAACTGCTGATCATGGACGAGCCGACCTCGGTTCTGACGCCGCAAGAAGTCGAGCGCCTGTTCGAGACCTTGCGCCAGATCGCCTCCGAGGGCTGCGCGATCCTCTACATCTCGCACAAGCTGCATGAGATCAAAGCGCTCTGCGAGGCGGCGACGATCCTGCGTGGCGGCCAGGTCGTGGCGACCTGCGACCCGAAGCTCGAAAGCACCAAGCGCATGGCCGAGCTGATGATCGGCGCGGAACTGCGCCAGATCGAGCACAAGCCCGGCGCCGGCACTGGCGAAGTGCGGCTCAGCGTCCAGGGCCTGTCGCTGGCGGGCGAGCCGCCCTTCGGCACCGACCTCGAAGCGGTCTCCTTCGAGGCGCGCGCCGGTGAGATCCTCGGCATCGCCGGCGTCGCCGGGAACGGCCAGTCGGAGCTGCTGACCGCGCTCTCGGGTGAGCGACTGGCTACCGCCTCGGACGCTATTCGGCTCGATGGCAGGCCGATCGGACTAGAGGGCGCGGGTGCGCGCCGGGCGGCCGGCCTCGCCTGCGTGCCCGAGGAACGTAACGGCCATGCCGCCGTGCCGGATTTCTCGCTCGCCGACAACAGCATCCTGACCGCGCGCCACCGCCTGCCGCTCGCCCCGCTCGGTTTCATCGCGCGCGGCGATGTGCTGCGCTTCGCCCAGAGCGTGATCCAGCGCTTCGACGTGCGCACCACCGGCCCCGGCGCGCTGGCGCGTTCGCTCTCGGGCGGAAACCTGCAGAAATTCATCATGGGCCGCGAGATCGGCCAGCAGCCGGCCGTGCTCGTGGTCTCGCAGCCGACCTGGGGCGTCGATGCCGGCGCTGCCGCCGCGATCCGGCAGGAGCTGGTCGATCTCGCCGCCAAGGGCTCGGCCGTGGTGGTGATCTCGCAGGACCTCGACGAACTGCTAGAACTCGCCGACCGGCTCTGCGTCCTCAATGAAGGCAGGCTTTCCGCCCCGCGCGCGATTGCGAGCCTCGGCATCGACGAGATCGGCCTGATGATGGGCGGCGTGCATGGCGCCGGCGAAAGCACGGGAGCGACCCATGCTTGAATGGCGCCGCCGCCGCGAGCCGAGCTCGCTCATGCTCTGGCTGAGCCCGCTGATCGCGGTCCTGCTCACCATGCTGATCGGCATGATCGTCTTCACCGCGATGGGCTATGACGGCTTCCACGCCGTGCGCGACATCTTCCTGACACCGTTCCTGGAGCCGCAGCGCTGGCCCGATCTCGGCGTCAAGGCGGCGCCGCTCGTCATGATCGCGCTCGGGCTTGCCATCGGCTTCCGCGCCAATGTCTGGAATATCGGGGCGGAGGGGCAATACATCATGGGCGCGATCGCCGGCACCGGCGTGGCGCTGGCGACCTACGACATGACGGGATGGTGGATCCTGCCCGCCATGGCGCTCGCCGGCATCCTTGGCGGCATGGCCTGGGCGGCAATCCCCGCCTTCCTGCGCGTCAAACTCCAGGTCAGCGAGATCCTCACCAGCCTGATGCTGACCTATGTCGCGGTGCAGGGCCTGTATTACCTCGTGCGCGGCCCCTGGAAGGATCCGGACGGCTTCAACTTCCCGCAGACGCGGATGTTCGCGCCCGACCAGACGCTGCCCGTTCTGGCGGAAGGTTCTCTCGTTCATCTCGGCATCCCGCTCGCGCTCCTCATCGCCGTCATCGCCTGGCTGGTCATGGAGAAGACGACGGCAGGCTATGCGGTGAAGGTCGTCGGCCTCGCGCCGGCGGCTGCGCGCCATGGCGGCTTCAGCGCCGACGCAGTGACCTGGGCGACATTGTTGACCGGGGGCGGGCTTGCGGGCCTTGCCGGCCTGTTCGAGGCGGCCGGCCCCTTCGGCCAGCTCACGCCGCAATTCCCGACCGGCTATGGCTTCACCGCGATCATCGTCGCGTTTCTGGGCCGGCTGAATCCGCTCGGCATCGTCTTTGGCGGCATCGTGCTGGCGGCGACCTATGTCGGCGGCGAGATCGCGCAGACAACCGTTAAGCTGCCGCAAGCTGCGACCGGCATGTTCCAGGCGCTGCTGCTGTTCATGCTGCTCGCGACCGACGTGCTGGTGCGCTACCGGATCGGCTGGAAGGCGCGGGCGGTATGACGACGCGTGCTCCCACCAACCTCTGTCATTCCGGGGCTTCGCGCAGCGAAGAACCCGGAACCCACGACTGGGTGAGACGGAAAACCCGTCATGGTCGGCCTTGTGCCGACCATCCACGTTTTCCTTCGGCGAGCGTCGTGCTCAAGACATGGATTCTCGCCACAAGGGCGGGAATGACGCTGGAGCCAAGGGCGCACCCGGTCGTGGGTTCCGGGTTCGCGCCTTCGGCGCGCCCCGGAATGACAGGGCGCGCGCCATGACCTCCGCCATCCTCGTCTCGATCCTGATGACCCTCGTCGCCGCCTCGACGCCGATCCTGCTGGCGGCGCTGGGCGAGCTCGTCGTCGAGAAGTCGGGCGTGCTCAATCTCGGCGTCGAGGGCATGATGCTCACCGGCGCGGTGGCGGGCTTCGCCGTCGCCTACAGCAGCGGCAGCACGACGCTGGGCCTCGTTGCGGCGCTCGCTGCCGGCGTCGCCACCGCGATGATCTTCGCCGTGTTGACGCTCTCCCTCACCGCCAACCAGGTCGCGACGGGGCTGGCGCTGACGATCTTCGGCATCGGCGCCTCCTCGCTGATCGGGGCGGGCTTCGTCGGGCGCACCATCACGCGGCTGGGGCCGGTCTTTCCCGAGGCGCTCGCGGGCCATCCCATCCTGCGCGCCGTCTTCGGCCACGACATTGTCGTCTATCTCTCGCTCGCACTGGTGCTGGCAGTGAGCTTGTTCCTGCGCAAGACGCGGCCCGGCCTGATCCTGCGCGCCGTCGGCGAGAACGACGCCTCGGCCCATGCCATCGGCTACCCCGTCATCGCCATCCGCTATGGCGCGATCGCCTTCGGCGGGGCGCTGGCCGGCCTGGGCGGCGCCTATTTCTCGCTGGCATTGACGCCGATGTGGGCCGACCGCCTGACCGCCGGGCGCGGCTGGATCGCACTCGCGCTCGTCGTCTTCGCCGCCTGGCGGCCCGGGCGATTGCTGCTGGGGGCCTATCTGTTCGGAGCGGTGATGACGCTCGAATTGCAGGCCAAGGCGGCCGGCATCACCTGGCTCGCGCCGGAGCTTCTGGCGACGGCCCCCTACCTTGCGACAATTGCCGTTCTGACCATGATGTCGCTAGGACGAAAGACCGGCCGGCTCGATGCGCCGGCCTGCCTCGGCAAGCCATTCTCGGCGTCGTGACGCCGCAAACCATAAACGGGGAGACCACATCATGACCTCGATCATCACGCGCCGCAGATTCAATTTCGGCGCGGGCGCCGCTGCCGCGACCCTGCCGCTGATCGGCGGGCAGGCTTCGGCGCAGGCCCCGCTCGGCGTCGGCTTCATCTATGTCGGCCCGGTCGGCGACCATGGCTGGACCTGGACGCATGACCAGGGCCGCAAGGCGCTGGAGAAGGAGTTCGGCGACAAGATCAAGACCAGTTTCATCGAGAACGTCGCCGAGGGGCCCGACGCCGCGCGCGCCATCCGCCAGCTCGCCCAGGCCGGCAACCGGATCATCTTTACCACCTCCTTCGGCTTCATGAACCCGACGATCCAGGTGGCCAAGCAGTTCCCAAAAATCCATTTCGAGCATGCGACCGGCTATCAGCGCGCCGAGAACGTCGCGACCTACAATGCCCGCTTCTATGAAGGCCGGGCCGTGATCGGCACCATCGCCGGGCATATGTCGAAGACCGGCCAGGCCGGCTACATCGCCTCCTTCCCGATCCCGGAAGTGGTGATGGGCATCAACGCCTTCACGCTCGCCGCCCGCAAGGTGAACCCGAACTTCAAGACCAAGGTGATCTGGGCCTCGACCTGGTACGACCCAGCCAAGGAGGCCGACGCCGCCAAGGCTCTGATCGACCAGGGCGCCGACATGATCACCCAGCACACCGACTCGGCAGCCGCCCTGCAGGCGGCCGAGCAGCGCGGCGTCTTCGCCTTCGGCCAGGCCTCGGACATGAAGGCCTTCGCCCCCAAGGCGCATCTCTCGGCGATCGTCGACGACTGGTCGGGCTACTACATCAAACGCGTCAAGGAGGTCATGGACGGCAGCTGGAAATCCGGCGACGTCTGGGGCGGCATCAAGGACGGCTTCGTCAAGCTCGCGCCCTATAACGACGCGGTGACGCCGGCAGCGCGTGCGGCAGCCGACGAGGTCCAGAAGGGCATTGTGGCTGGCACGCTCCACCCCTTCACCGGCGAGTTGAAGGATCTCAAGGGCGAGGTCCGGGTCAAGGCCGGCGAGAAGGCCTCCGACGAGGTGCTCTCCAAGATGGATTGGTATGTCGACGGCGTGCAGGCGTGAGGGAGCGTGTCATCCCGCACGCGTCGCAGCACGCAGTGCTGCGGCGCAGACGCGGGACCGCATGACGGAAAGCGCCTCTTTCCCGGGAAAGCGCCTCTTTCTGGCGACGGTCCCGTGTCTGCGCAGCGGCACTTCGCGCCGCAGCGCGCACGGGATGACAGCCCGCGAAAATTCTTCGCCTTGAACCCCTTGCAGATATTTTAAGCTTGAAACAATATGCCTTCGTCGCGTGCAATATGCCTGCGGCGCGTGGTGGAGAGGGTGAGGGTCCCCTGCCGCGCCGTCGCTTTCTCGTTCGTCCCGGGAGGACATCGGACATGACACTCAAATTCGCGCTTTCGCTCAGCGTCGGCCTGCTCGCGCTGGGCGCGGCCAGCGCCCAGGCGCAGGAGCCGATCAAGATCGGCGTGGTCAGCGTGCTGACCGGCCCCGCGGCCGCGCTCGGCCAGCAGGTCCGCGACGGCTTCCAGCTCGCGGTCGACCAGAAGGGCGGCAAGCTCGGCGGCATACCTGTGCAGATCACCGTGATCGACGACGAGCTCAAGCCCGATGTCGCGGTCGGCAAGGTCAAGGCCTTCGTCGACAGCGGCAAGGTCGATTTCGTCGTCGGCCCGGTGTTCTCGAACATTCTCGGCGCCATCGCCAAGCCGGTGCTCGATTCCGGCGCCTTCCTGATCAGCCCCAATGCCGGCCCCTCGACCATGGCCGGCAAGGCCTGCAACCAGAACTTCTTCGTGACCTCCTACCAGAACGACCAGGTCCATGAGGTGCTGGGCAAATACGCGCAGGACCAAGGCTACAAGCGCGCCTATATCATCGCGCCGAACTACCAGGCCGGGAAGGACTCGCTCGCCGGCTTCAAGAACTACTTCAAGGGCGAGATCGTCGATGAGGTCTATGCACCCCTGACCTCGATGGACTTCGCCTCCGACCTCGCCAAGATCGCCTCGACCAAGCCCGATGTCGTCTTCGCCTTCCTGCCCGGCGGGCTCGGCGTCAACTTCGTCAAGCAGTGGTCGCAGGCCGGCCTGCAGGGCAAGATCCCGTTCCTCTCGGCCTTCACCGTCGATGAATCGACGCTGCCGGCGCAGCAGGACGCGGCGGTCGGCCTCTTCGGCGGCATGACCTGGGCGCCCAACATGGACAACCCGCAGACCAAGGCCTTCGTCAGCGCCTATGAGGCGGCCTACAAGATCGTGCCCGGCTCCTATGCCCAGCAGGCCTATGACGCCGCGCTGCTGATCGACTCCGCCGTCAAGGCGACCGGCGGCACCGCCGACAAGGACAAGCTGCGCGCCGCGATCAAGAAGGCCGATTTCACCTCGCTGCGCGGCAAGTTCAAGTTCAACACCAATGGCTACCCGATCCAGGACTTCTACCTGGTCAAGGTCGCCAAGCGCCCGGACGGCAAGTTCCAGACCGAGATCGCCCAGAAGGTGTTCACGGACTACGCCGACCCGCATGCCAAGGATTGCGCGCTTAAGTAAGCCAAGCGAACCGCGGGGAACCCCTCTCCTGCAAGGAGAGCGGCAGGGGTGAGGTGCTGGCCCGAAATCGTCAGCCTGAACCAAGGTGCGCGGTCAGCGCCAGCCTGACTGGTCAAACGGCCTACCCCTCACCCTGCCCTCTCCCTCCGGGAGAGGGTTCCCCGCGCCTTTACGAACAGGCGATCGCGGAGACCCATGACCACCAGCCTCCTCATCGTCCAGATCCTCAACGGGCTCCAGTTCGGCATCCTGCTGTTCCTGGTCGCGGCGGGGCTGACGCTCGTCTTCGGGGTGATGGACTTCATCAACCTGGCGCATGGCGTGCAGTACATGCTCGGCGCCTATCTCGCCGTGACCTTCGTCGGGCTGACCGGCAGCTTCGTGCTCGGGCTGGCGCTGGCGCTGGCGGCCGCCCTGCTGATCGGGCTCGCGCTCGAATTCCTGGTCTTCCGCCATCTCTACGAGCGCGACCATCTCGACCAGGTGCTCGCCACCTTCGGGCTGATCCTGCTGCTCAACCAGGGCGTCAAGATCATCTGGGGTGCGGCCCCGCTCTCGGTGCCGGTGCCGGAATTCCTGACCGGCTCGATCCGGCTGATGGATGGCATCCTCTATCCCGTCTATCGCGTCGCCTTGATCGGCTCGGGGCTCGCGGTCGGCGGACTGCTCTGGTTCATCGTCGAGAAGACGCGCACCGGCATGCTGCTGCGGGCCGGCGCCTCCAATGCCTCGATGGTCTCGGCGCTCGGCGTCGACATCCGCAAATTGTTCATGATCGTCTTCGCCTTCGGGACCATGCTTGCGGGCTTTGCCGGCGCGATGGCGGCGCCCATCCTCTCCGTCGAACCCGGCATGGGCGACACGGTGCTCATCCTCGCCTTCGTCGTCATCGTGGTCGGCGGCATCGGCTCGATCCGCGGGGCGTTCGTGGGCGCCTTGATCGTCGGCCTCGTCGACACGCTTGGCCGCTCCTTCATGAACGATCTCCTGCGCCTGTTCATGAGCGCGCCTTCGGCCCGAGCGACGGGGGCTGCACTCTCCTCGATGCTGATCTATCTCGTCATGGCGATCGTGCTGTTCGTGCGGCCCGAGGGCCTGCTGCCGGCCAAGGGCCGCTCATGAGCGCCGAGTTTGCCAGTATCCGGCCCGCCCTTGCCGAGGCCGCCCGGCCGGCCGCGCCACCGCGCCGGCGGCCAGTCGTCGCCATCGTGCTGTTCCTGGCGCTGGCCGCCATGCCGCTTGCGGTCTCGCTCGGCTTGCCCGCGCATTGGCTGACGCTGGTGACGCGCGCGCTGATCTTCGCCATCGCCGCGCTCTCGCTCGATCTCATCCTCGGCGTCGGCGGGCTCGTCTCCTTCGGCCATGCCGCCTTCATCGGCATCGGCGCCTATGCCACCGGGATCATGATCACCGAGGGGCGCAGCGAGGCGCTGCTGATCCTGCCGGTCATCCTCGCGGCCTGTGCGCTTTTTGCGGCGATCACCGGCGCCGTCTCGCTGCGGACGCGCGGCGTCGCCTTCATCATGATCACGCTGGCCTTCGGCCAGATGGCCTATTTCCTGGCGCAGGCGCTCTCGGCCTATGGCGGCGATGACGGGCTGACGCTCTATGAACGCAGCACGCTCGCCGGCTTCAAGCCCTTCGCCAACCGGACATCGTTCTACTACGTCACGCTGGCGACGCTTGCCGGCTGCTATCTGCTGATCAGCACCATCGTCGCCTCGCGTTTCGGCCGGGCTTTGCGCGCCGCACGCGAGAACGCGACGCGGGTCACGGTGACCGGCTACGATGTCGGCCGCATCCGCCTGATCGCCTATGTCATCTCGGGCATGATCGCGGGCCTCTCCGGCTTCCTGCTCGCCAACCAGACCGATTTCGTCAGCCCCGCCTTCATCTCCTGGCAGCGCTCGGGCGAGCTCATCTTCATGGTGGTGCTCGGCGGCGTCGGAAGCCTGCATGGCGCGATCATCGGGGCGCTGGCCTATCTCTTCGCCGAGGACGTGCTGTCGGGCTGGACCGAGCATTGGCGGGTGATCTTCGGACCGCTGATCGTGCTCTTCGTGCTGTTCACGCGCGGCGGCCTGGTCGGCATCATCGGCAAGCTCGGGGGCAGGCGCGATGACTGAGCCGGTGCTTGCGCTCAGCGGCGTCAGGAAGGCCTTCGGCGCGCTGAAGGTCACCGACGGGGTCGATCTCTTGCTCGCACCCGGCGAATTGCACGCTCTGATCGGCCCCAACGGTGCCGGCAAGACCACGCTCGTCCACCAGATTTCCGGCATGCTGCGGCCCGATGCCGGCAGCATCCGCTTTCGCGGCGCCGAGATCACCGGCTTCACGCCCGAGAAGCGGGCGCGCGCCGGCCTCGCCCGGACCTTCCAGATCACCTCGACCATCGCCTCGCTCTCGGTGCTGGAGAATGTCGCGCTCAGCGTACAGGCGCGCGCCAGCCATCCGCTCGCGCTCTTCCGCAACGCCGCGCGTGACGAGAGCCTGAACCGGCCCGCCTGGGCGGCGATCGAAGCCGTCGGGCTCGCTGAGCGCGCCCATGTGCTGGCGGGCCGCCTCTCCCATGGCGAGAAGCGTGCGCTCGAGATCGCGATGGCGCTGACGCTGGAGCCTGCCGCGATCCTGCTCGACGAGCCGCTCGCCGGCGTCGGCCGCGAGGAAGGCGAGCGCCTGATCGCCCTGCTCAAGAGCCTCAAGGGGCGCTACGCCATGCTCCTGGTCGAGCATGACATGGAGGCCGTGTTCGCGCTCGCCGACACGGTCAGCGTGCTGGTCTATGGCCGCGTCATCGCCTCGGGCGATCCGGCAATGGTGCGGGCCGACCCCGCCGTGCGCGAAGCCTATCTCGGCGAGGAGGGGTGATGGCGACACGCAGGCCCTCCGCTGTCATTCCGGGGCTTCGCATAGCGAAGAACCCGGAACCCACGACCGGGTTTGCTGGTCATGACGCCATCGGATCGTCGAACCCAGTCGTGGGTTCCGGGTTCGGCCCTGCGGGCCGCCCCGGAATGACAGAAGGGGCCGCCCTGCCATGCTGACCGTCGAGAACCTCGATGCCGGCTATGGCGAGGCGCAGATCCTGTTCGGGATCGACCTCAGCATCGGCGAAGGCGAGGTGGTGACGCTGCTCGGCCGCAACGGCATGGGCAAGACCACGACGATCCGCGCGATCATGGGCCTGATCCCGCCAAAGGCTGGGCGGATCAGCGTTGCGGGCCGCGACCTCACCGGCGCCGCCCCGTTCAGGATCGCGCAGGCCGGCATCGGGCTGGTGCCGGAGGGCCGGCAGATCTTCCCGACGCTCTCGGTCGAGGAGAACCTGATCGCCACCGCCGCCAGCCGCTTCGGCAAGCCGCGCTGGGACATCGGCCGGATCTATGATTTCTTCCCGCGCCTGAGGGAGCGCCGCGCCAATCGCGGCAACCAGCTTTCGGGCGGCGAGCAGCAGATGCTGGCGATCGGCCGGGCGCTGATGACCAATCCCAAGCTGATCATCTTGGACGAGGCGACGGAGGGCCTGGCCCCGATCATCCGGCAGGAGATCTGGTCCTGCCTGACGGCGCTGAAGGCCGAGGGCGAATCCATCCTGGTGATCGACAAGAATGTCGACGCGCTGGCGAAATTCGCCGACCGGCATGTCGTGCTGGAAAAAGGCCGCATCGTCTGGCGCGGCTCGAGCGACGAGCTGCGCAGCGACAGCGCGGTCAAGGACCGCTTCCTGCATTTTTAGAAGGCAAAGGAGAAGCCGATGAAACCGCTGACCGCCGGCGTGACCAAGGCCAATGAGGGCATCGATGCCATCTCGTGGAACATCCTGGGCCAGACCTATGTGCCCAAGACGCTGAGCGAGGATTCGTTCTCCTGGCATGCCACCTTCCCGCCCGGCACCTTCGTGCCGCCCCATATCCACCCGACCCAGGACGAGTTCATCTATCTGCTCGAAGGCCGGCTCGACCTCGTGCTCGACGGGCAGGAGAGCTTCGCCACCGCCGGCGACCTGATCCGGCTGCCGCGCAACGTCCCGCACGGGCTGTTCAACAAGAGCCAGGCGACGGTGAAATGCCTGTTCTGGGTCGCGCCGACCGGGCGGCTCTACGACCTGTTCTGGGCGATCCATTCGATGCCGCAGCAGAACCCGGCCGAGGTCGTGGCCTTGGCGGCGAAATACGAGATCGACTTCCTGCCGCCGCCGCCCGAAGGCGCGTGAAGCCCGCGAGGCCGAGGCCAGGGGGCTTTCCACCGACGTCAAGCCGTCTTTGCGAGCGTGAGCCGAAGCAATCCAGGGGGAGTGCGTGAGGCCCCTGGATTGCTTCGCCGACTGCGCCGCCTGGCAATGACGATTCAAGCCGTGTGAAAAACGCTCTAGAAAATCGTCAGCTTGAGCGGCAAAGCCCCGTCTTGGTGCGCTCCTTGTCGCCATCATCATAATCGATCGCGAGCGCGCTCCCACCCAGCGAGGTGATCTTGCCCGGGAACCACTTGCCGCCGCCCTTGAAATTGCACTCGACGCGACTGCCAATCGTCCAGTTGTAAGGGCGCACGCTGGCGAGCGGGAGCGTTTCGCGGTCACCGTCGTCATACTGAATCGTGAGACGGTCGCCTGAAACGCTTTGGAGCACGCCGGGAAACCAGTAGTTGCCGTTCTTGAAGCGTGCGAGCACCCAATCTCCGGGGCTCTGCGCCTGCGCTGTAGCGGCGCCGCCAAGAAGCGCACCAATCACCAGCCAAATCTTCATTGTCCATCTCCAACTCGAACTGCCGCAACAGGTGACGTAACACGGCCTGAAAAGCCTTTCGACAATAATGAATTGTCGTCACGGGGGTTACCTTACCGCGAAGTCCGGCAAGGATCGGAACCAACTCTGCGTCATCCTCGATACCGCCAATCTGACAAAACATGACTTCGCCCCGCCGGGAGCTACGTCATGATGACCGGGCATCGCCAGAACCCGAGATCGAAGCTCCACCGCTATCCGGAGACGCCGAAAGGCGCTCCGTTAAGGTTAAGCAAAGCTTAAGGCTGTGCCCCGCTACGGCTTCCGCCATAATCGCGCTCAGGTTGCAATACGCAACGACGACGCCATTGGATCAAAGCCTGCGATGACGACCACGGAACGCCGGAAGAACCCGCGCCTGCGTACTCTGCTGGGCGGCACGGTCTGCTTCAACCAGCGGCGCTCGACGCTGGATTGCCTCGTCCGCAACCTCTCAGACGAGGGCGCGCTGCTCCTGCTCTCCGACGCCGTGGCGCTGCCCGGCGCCTTCGATCTCGACATCGCCCAGCGCCAGCGCTCCTACAACGCCCGGGTGCGCTGGCGTGATGGCGGGCGCATCGGCGTCGCCTTCGAGGCGCAGCCGGAAAGCCAAAGCGTGGTGCCGCTCGACATGGCGCGCCGACTGAAGAACTGCGAGCAGGACAATGCCCGCCTCAAGAGCCGCATCCGCCAGCTCACCGAAGCCGGCTGAACCGGATCAGGCGCGTTTGAGCAGCTGTTCAAGCATTGCGCGAAAAGTGGGTATCGGCTTTTCCGTCGAGGCCATGCTCTGAACTTTTAGAAGCGATCATGTTTTTCGTATTCGGACAGAGCCGTCCGAATGCAACGTGAGCAAACAGGCTCGCGCATCGGCAACGCTCCGGAGCGGCCATTTCCGCGGTTAATCTTAAGCCGCAGAATGACATGCGTCGCGTCTTACGCCGCGTCATTATGGTGGCAACCGATAGCCGGCGAAGTCTGGCTTCGTCCGGGAAGGGAACCGCGCCATGAGGATTGAACGTCGTCAAACGCCGCGCAGCCGGGTCCATGGGGGCGCGAGCGTCGTCTTCAACGGCCGTCAGTCGGTGCTCGACTGCACCCTGCGCAACTGGTCGGACACCGGCGCGCTGGTCCGCATGAGCGACTGGATCGCGCTGCCGAAAACATTCGAGATCGACATCGCCAACCGGGACGAGAGCGTCCGCGTCCGGCAATGCTGGCGTCGCGGAGACGATGTCGGCGTCGCCTTCCTGACGCCGGGGGAATGCCAGCCGGTTGCGCCGATTTCGCTCGACGCCATGCGAAAGCGCCGTCAGCTCGGCTGATCAGGCGCGCTTCAGCAGCTGTTCGGCGGAAAACCCCGCCTTCCCGGCATAGGATTTCACGATCGCCTCGCGCTTGGCGTAGCTCAGCACGCGCTCGACATCGTCGAAGCCATTGGGCGCCAGCGCCTCGACGGCATCGATGACGCGCTCGGGGCCGCCAGCGCGGTTCATCGCCACAATCTCGGCGGTTGCGGGCAGGCGGACCGCCTCATAAGCCGCGAGCGCATGGCGCGGATGCTCGGCGCGAACCAGCAGGTCGGCGAGGCAGCGCGCATCGAGGATCGCCTGCGAAGCCCCGTTCGAGCCAACCGGATACATCGGATGGGCGGCGTCGCCGAGCAGCGTGACGCGGCCATGGGTCCAGCGCGGCAGCGGATCGCGATCGCACATCGGATAATCCCAGAAGCCGGGCGAGGCCTGGATCAGCGCCATGATATCGACGCCGGGCACGCTGAAGCGCCGGGCGAAGGGCAGCACGTCTTCGAGCCGGCCGGGCTTCGACCAGGCCTCCTTCGGCGGCGGCTTGGCCGGGTCGCCGGTTCGGATGTTGACGACCCAGTTGGTCAGGCGCGTCTGCGGCGTCGCGCCTGATGCAATCGGGTAGAGCACCAGCTTCCCCGCCATGCCGCCGGCAATGATCATGCTCTCGCCATCGAGAAAGAGCGGCCAGTCGCAGGCGCCGCGCCACATCTGCACGCCGTTCCAGCGCGGCGGCCCTTGATCGGGGCAATAATGACCGCGCACGGCCGAGTGGATGCCGTCGGCGGCGATCAGGAGATCGGCGCGGGCGGTCTCGCCGCCCTCGCCGCGCCGGGAATCGGCGAAATGGGCGGTGACGCCGCCCTCATCCTGCGAAAAACCCTGCAGGCGGCGGCCGGTGCGCAGCGCGTCCGCACCCAGCCGCGCCACCACCGCATCGCGGATCACGCCCTGCAGGCGGCCGCGATGGATCGAGAATTGCGGCACCGGTGCGCCGGCATGCAGGCCGCGCAATTCGCGCCAAACGGTCTGGCCGAAGCGGTTCATATAGACGAGTTCGCGCGTGCGGATGGCCACCGCGTCAAGCGCCGGCAGCAGTCCGAGCTCGGCGAGCTCGCGGATGGCGTGCGGCAATGTGTTGATGCCGACACCGACCTCGCGGATCTCCCCGGACTGCTCGTAGACGGTCGGCGTGAAGCCCCGCGCATGCAGCATGAGCGCCAGCGTCAAACCGCCGATCCCGCCCCCGACGATGATGACCTTCATGCCTGCCCGCCCCTGCCCTTCTAATTATTTTAAGCTTGAAATAACCGGCCCTGATTTGTCAATCGCGCCGCAGCGGCGCCGGAATCGTACGACATTAGCCGCACGGGGAACGGAACGAAGCGGATTTCTGTGCGTATCTACCGCCACAGCTGTCGTCTTTCGATTTTAGCTGTGCCAACTGGCGCCTTCGCGCGCCGCAGATTGCGGGAGCAACGATCCGTGGGAGCAACCCCGTACGAACGCTCGGCCTTGCGCGACGCTGTACAACCCCCTTCTCAAGGAGGAATTCATGACCAAGAATGAACTGATCGCCGCCATTGCCGAAGAGACCGGCAAGACCAAGACCGACGTCTCGGCCATCCTGGCCTCACTGGGCGCGGTCGTCGCCAAGACCCTGAAGTCCGGTGACGACGTCACGCTGGGCGGCGTCGGCAAGCTCTCGGCCGCCAAGCGCGAGGCCCGCGAGGCCCGCAACCCCTCGACCGGCGCGATGATCAAGGTTCCGGCCAAGACGGTCGTCAAGTTCAAGGTGACCAAGGATCTCGCTGACGCCGTCGCGTAATCTATCGTTTCCCTCCCCGCCATCCCGGACCAGCGGCGCCGCCGCCCGGACCCGAGATGGCGGCGGAGGGAACGATGCCCGTCGCCAGGCTATGGCGATCACACCAGGATGTGCGCAAGCGCGGCTTGACCGCAGGCTCCGGCCCCGCACATTAGCCTGATGTTCCTCCGCCTGTTCACAGAGCTGCGCGCCAACAAGGTTCCCGTCACGCTGCGGGAATATCTGGCGCTGCTGGAAGGCGTCGAGGCCGACCTCGCCGAGCACCGCGTCGAGGAGTTCTACTATCTCGCCCGCTGTTGCCTGGTGAAGGACGAGCGCCATCTCGACCGCTTCGACCAGGTCTTCGCCCAGGTCTTCAAGGGCATGGAGACGCTTCAGCAGGCCATCGAGCAGGCCGGCATCCCCGAGGAGTGGCTGCGCAAGCTCGCCGAGAAATACCTCACCGATGAAGAGAAGGCGCAGCTCGAGGCGCTCGGCTGGGAGAAGCTCTGGGAGACGCTGAAGCTGCGGCACGCGGAGCAGAAGGGCCGCCATCAGGGCGGCTCGAAATGGATCGGCACCGCCGGCACCTCGCCCTATGGCGCTTATGGCTACAATCCCGAAGGCGTCCGTATCGGCCAGGACAAGAACCGCAATTTCCGCGCGGTGAAGGTCTGGGACAAGCGCGAATTCAAGGATTTCGACGACACCCGCGAGCTTGGCGTGCGCAACCTGCGCATCGCGCTGCGCCGCCTGCGCAAATTCGCCCGCACCGGCGCAGCCGAAGAGCTCGACCTCGATTCGACGATCTCAGAGACCGCGCGGCACGGCTATCTCGACGTGAAATTGCGGCCCGAGCGGCGCAACGCCGTGAAGGTATTGCTCTTCCTCGATGTCGGCGGCTCGATGGACTGGCATGTCGAGCTGGCCGAGGAGCTGTTCTCGGCGGCCCGCGCCGAATTCAAGCATTTCGAGCATTTCTACTTCCACAACTGCCCCTATGAGCGGGTCTGGCGCGAGAATCGCCGCCGGCACGACCAGGTCATCCCGACCTGGGACATCCTGCGGACCTATCCGGCCGATTACCGCGTCGTCTTCGTCGGCGACGCCTCGATGAGCCCCTATGAGATCGCGATGCCGGGCGGCTCGGTCGAGCATTGGAACGAGGAGGCGGGCCAGGTCTGGCTGGAGCGATTGACGGGACGTTTCCAAAAATCTGTCTGGCTCAACCCGGTGCAGCAGCATCTCTGGAGCTACACCCAGTCGATCCGCCAGATCGGCGGGCTGATGGCCGGCCGCATGTTCCCGCTGACGCTGGACGGGCTGGACGGGGCGATGAAGGTGCTGGCGCGCTAGCCTCCCCCATCATCATGGAAAAGCACGTGTCGGCGTTCCCTGATGAAAAACCATCTGCCAGCTATCGTCGATCAACTTCCAGATCGAGCTTCGAAGCGAATGCACCTCGATTTCATCGACTGTGCTTCGGCGCATCGACCGATATGTCAGTAACGCTACGCCCTCGGCGAGCAAGCAAACGCGGAAATCGCGGGCCGTTCGCTCAACCGAAGCGTCTTGATCCGTTTCGCCGGCGAGCGCCTCCATCGTTTGGTACTTGTCGTAGATTCGGCCTGAACGACCGAACTCCACGAAGTCGTCGGCAAGCAAGGCCATGACATCCGCCCGCGAAGCGCGAGCCTGAGACATCAACAATCGCTCTTCAAGCTCTCGTAACGACACAAGAAGCGATTCCGTCTCAGCGTTGAGTGGACCGCCATCAACCATGCAGCCTCCAATCGTGACCGTCCCGAGCCGCCACCAGCGGTTCCTCGCGCCCCTTCGGCAGAGGGTCTCCTGATATGGTGGTCGAGACAAGCGCTGGCTAAGCCGCTAAGGCTCGCGGCCATGCAGCCTCACCATGACGACGACACCCCTCCCCCGGTCTGGCGCCAGCGCCCGAAGCCGATCGGTTTCGAGATCGCCTACAGGCTCGACGGCGACGCGCTGGAGATCGACACCACCCGCAAGGTCGATCGCGTCAGGCTGGCGGCAATCGAGCAGGTCCGCTTCTTCTACGCGCCCGGCAATATCAGCTCGAAGGGCTACAAGACGCAGCTGCGCCTCAGCGACGGCAAGAACATCACCTTCGGCAACCTGTCCTGGCGCTCGCTGACCGATGTCGAGCGCGACGACGCCGGCTACCACGCCTTCGTCACGGCGCTCGCAGGCGAGGTCCAGCGCGCCAACCCCAAGGCCCGTTTCGTCGCCGGCAAGCCCTTCGCGCTCTGGCTGGCGCTTGCCTTCGTCGGCGGGCTGTCCCTGCTGATGCTGGCCTATTTCACCGCGCGCGCCTTCCAGCAGGGCGCGTATGCGGCCGGCTGGCTCGGCGTGCTGCTGGCGGCGGCCTCGTACTGGCAGGTCGGGCCGATGATCAGGCTGAACCGGCCGCGCGACCTGACAAGCGGCGAGGTGCCCGACGAGCTGGTGCCCGGAGGACGGGCGGGCTGAACCGCCTACCGCACGACCAGGACAGAGCATTTCGCCCGCCGGACGATGGTCGAGGCGTTGGAGCCGATGACATAGGCCAAGATGCCGGGCTCATGCGAGCCGATGACGATCAGGTCGGCGCCGCTGGCGTCGGCCTCGGCCAGAACCTCGCCATGGACGGAGCCGACCAGCACCTTGGCCGAGACCAACTCGGGCGGCAGCGGCACGGCGGCGGCAATGGTGGCGAGCTTCGCCTCGGCGTCGCTCTGCTGCTCCGAATCGAAATCGGCCGGCACGAACTCCATATAGGTGATCGGTACGAGCGAGCGGACATAGACCAGCCTGATCGTGCCGCCGGACGTTTCGGCGAAGGCAACAGCCGCGGCGATCGCGGGATCGGCCAGATCGGCCTCGGCGAGATCGACAGGAACCAGAATCGATTTGTACATCGCATTCTCCTGGTTGTTGGCGTCGTGACGTCCTGCTTTCGCGACCGCATCATACCACGATCCGCTGCGAACCACGCATGTGCATGGGCGCCATGACGGAACGGAATTGACGCTCCCGCGCCCGGCCTTAAGAGTACCGCGGCACGCTAGAGGCTGTTCCTCTACTAGGCTGTTCCTCTTGCCAGGCCGTCCGATGATCGACGCCCCTTCCGCCCCGCGCGGCTTCAGGACGCTCCTGCAATCCCCGACCGTCTTCCTGATGGTGTTGGCCTTCGTGAACTGGCTCGGTTTTGCCAGCTGGAACGCCCTGATCAATAATTTCTCCAAGGAAGCCGCCGGCTTCACCGGCCAGGATATCGGCATCCTGCAGTCGGTGCGCGAGATTCCGGGCTTCCTCGCCTTCACCGCCATCATCCTGTTCTGGATCATGCGCGAGCAGATGCTGGCCTATCTCAGCCTGGTGACGCTCGGCATCGGCATCGCCATCACAGGCTTCTATCCGACGCTGGGCGGGCTGCTGCTGACCACGACCGTGATGTCGCTCGGCTTCCACTATTACGAGACCTCGCAGCAATCGCTGCAGCTCCAGCTCCTGCCGAAAGCAGAAGCGCCGCGGCTGCTCGGCAAGGTCGCCGGCGCGTCCGCGATGGCACAGCTCCTCGCCTTCGGGTCGATCGCCGTGGTCTGGCGGGTTTTCCAGCCGGGCTATGTCGTCGTCTTCATGGTCGCGGGCCTCGCCACGGCGACGTTGGCGTTGGTGGTCTGGCTGCTGTTTCCGCGCTTTCAGGGCACGATTCCGCAGAACAAGGGCTTCGTGCTGCGCAAGCGCTACTGGCTCTACTATGCGCTGACCTTCATGTCGGGCGCGCGCCGGCAGATCTTCATGGCGTTCGGTGGCTTCCTGTTGGTCGAGCGCTTCGGCTACGACGTCTCGGCCACGGCGACGCTGCTGCTGGCGACCTATGGCATCAACACCTTCATGGGGCCGATGCTCGGCAAGCTCGTCGGGCGGGTTGGCGAGCGCGCCACGATCCAGATGGAGAACGTCTCGCTGGTCGCGGTCTTCGTCGGCTATGCGCTGGCGAGCCGCGGGCATTTCGCCGAACTGGGTTATATCGTCGCCGGCTCGCTCTTCGTCATCGACGGCATCTTCACCACGCTGATGCTGGCCCAGCGCACCTATTTCCAGAAGATCGCCGATCCCGCCGACATCGCGCCGACTTCGGCGGTCGCCTTCACCATCAACCACATCGCAGCGGTCTTCCTGCCGGTGACCTTCGGGCTGATCTGGATCTACGACCCGGCAATCGTCTTCATCATCGGCGCAGGCGTCGCGACCGTGTCGCTCTCGCTCGCCTTCCTCGTGCCGCGCCATCCAGCGCCTGGCAACGAAACCACGATGACGCAGGCCGTTCCCGTCGCCGCGGAATGAGCGAAAGAGTCAGCCCTGCCGGGCCGGCGTCCGCACGATCAAGCCGTCGAGATCGTCCTTGACCCTGATCTGGCAGGACAGCCGCGAGGTCGGGCGCACGTCGAAGGCGAAATCGAGCATGTCCTCCTCCATCGACTCCGGATGGCCGGTCTTGGTGGCCCAGGCGTCATCGACATAGACATGGCAGGTGGCGCAGGCGCAGGCGCCGCCGCATTCGGCCTCGATGCCGGGAATGCCGTTGCGCACGGCGACTTCCATCACGGTGGAACCGGTCTCGCCCTCGACGGTCCGGCTTTCCCCTTGAGCGTCGATGAAGGTGATCTTGGGCATCATGAACTCCAGCGGGCGAATGACGCGCTCCGCTTAGAGCATTTCCAATAGTCGAGGAAAGGACTTTTCCAACAGGAGCGGAAAGGGGCCGGAGCGTTTTCGAGCGAAGTGGGCACCGGTTCGCGTGAAGAAAACGCGTTAGAGTAAAAACCAGAGCGGTTGAACGACCCAATCGGATCGGAAACGGCTCTGGCGTTACTCAGGAGTTGATGCCGCTCAGGCCGCGCAGTCGAGCCGTGAGATCGCGGCGCGCGCCTCGGCGGCGGCCAGGGCCAGGGCGTCCATCGCGGTTTCCGTCCGGCGCGAATCCGGTTCGGCCAGATGCTGCTCGATCGCGTCGGCCGCATCGGCGACCTGCCAGGCTCCGATGGCGCGGGCCGCGCCCTTCAGGGTATGGGCTGCGTCCATCCGGGTCTGGGCGTCGGCGCCGGCATGGATGGTGCGCAGATGGCGGACGCATTGCTGCGCGAAGAGGGCGAGAAGCTCGCGCTCCAACGCATGGTCGCCGCCGGTCTGGCGGGCGAGATGAGCGAGGTCGATGGCGGTCTGGGGCATTTCAGGCTCGAGGCGATGACGTTCGGAGAGCCGCGGATGCGGCGGTTCTAGCTGCAAACAAGCGCCATCATGGTGAACGAGGCGTTAACGACGTTTGTGAATCAGCCACTCAAATGGGTTCCCATCACCAGGTGCGTCCACTACCCTTCACAACTGGTAAATGATGGGCGCAGTGTCCTTCCGTAGCGAGAGAGCCAGAGGCGGCTCGCGATCGCGGCGAAGGCACGAGCGGGCGCCCATCGGCAGTGGCGTAGCGAGGCGGCAAGCATGACCCGGCAAAAAAAGCTCCAAGACCCGACCGAAGCCGCGATGTCGGCGATCGAAGAGGCGCTGCGGCTGGACCAGCCGAAGGACGACGCCGAGACCGGCACGGCAGCCGAGCCCAAGCTGCCCATGACCGCCGACACCGATTTGAAGATCGAGCTTCCCCGCGTCGAAACGGCTGCGCCCGTCCAGCCGCAGCAGGCTGCGCCCCCGCCGCAATCGACGCAGCGCCCGCTGATCGCGCCCGATACGAGCCGCGTCGCCAATGACGACCGGCGCGATTCGAGCTCGCTGGTCCAGGCCTTCTCCGCCCGCCCCTCCTTGCGTCCCTACTGGTTTGCTGCGCTCGCCTCGCTCGGCTGGCTCGGCGGCGCCTTCTTCCTGCTGGTCAGCCGCTACGGCACCCTCTCCAACGGCCTCTCCGAGCGTCTCACCGCCTTCGGTATCGGCGAGTGGACGCTGCTGGCGCTCTTTGCCGGCGCGCCCGTGATCTTCTTTTTCGTCCTGGCAGCGCTCTACCGGCGCACCCAGGAGATGCGCCTCGTCTCGCGCGCCATGACCGAAGTCGCCCTGCGGCTCGCCGAACCCGAGATCGTCGGCGCCGATTCCATCCTCTCGCTCAGCCAGACCATCCGCCGCGAAGTCGCCGCGATGGGTGACGGCATCGAGCGCGCGGTGGCGCGCGCCGGCGAGCTGGAGACGATCGTGCGCGGCGAGATCGCCACGCTGGAGCGCGCCTATGCCGATAACGAGATCCGGCTGCGCTCGCTGATCGACGAACTCGTGACGCAGCGCGAAGCGGTCGTCGGCAATGCCGAGCGTGTGAAATTCGCCATCAGCGGCGCCCATGAGAGCCTGTCCAAGGACCTCGACAACGCCAGCCGCGTCATCGCCGAGGCCGTCACCCAGGCCGGCGACAGAGTCACCGGCTCGCTCGGCGAAAAGGGCGACCAGATCACGCTGGCGCTGGGACGCGCCGGCGAACGCATGGTCGACGAGATCAGCGGCCGCGGCAACGACCTTGTCGAGCGCCTGCAGATCACCTCCGGCGAAGTCAGCGAGCGGCTGGCGGGAGCCAGCGACAACCTGTCGACGCTGCTCGACGGCCGCGCCCAGGAGATCGCGACCTCGCTGGAACGCACCGGCGCCATCCTCACCGAGGGCCTGACCACGGGCGCCAAGGACGTGACCCGCGCCATCAGCGAGACCGGCACGCAGGTCGCCGATTCGCTGGCCCAGCGCGCCGAGACCGTCAACGAGACGCTGCGCCTCACCGGCGAAGGCCTCGCCAAAGAAATCTCGACCCGCGGCGCCGATGTCGCCGAGCGCTTCGAAACCTCCAGCCGCGGCATGATCGCGCTGATCGAGGGGCATAGCGAGGCGCTCGGCGCCAAGCTCGCGGAAACCGGCGAAACCCTGCGCGCCTCGCTCTCCGAGGAAGGCGAAAGCGTCACGACGCGTCTTGCCGAGGTCGGACGCGGCGTCCACGGCCTGCTCAGCCGCCAGAACGAACATATCGCCTCGCGCCTGCTCGAGATCGGCGAGAGCGTGAACAGCCTGATCGGTACCCAGGGCGAGACCCTGGTGACACGCCTGAACGAGACGGCGCGGACGGTCGACGACGTGCTGCGCGAGCGCAGCGACGCCATCATCCTGCGCGTCGACGAGGCCGGAAAGTCGATCGGCGATACCGTCAGCCGCCACGGCCAGGATCTGACCTCGCGCATCACCGAGGTCGGCGCCTCGGTCCACGGGCTCTTCACCGAACAGGGCGGCAGCCTGGTGACGCGCCTGGCGGAAACCGGCGAGACCGTCCACGCGCTGCTCGACGACCAGGCGGACAAGCTGGTCTCGCGCGTTTCGGGCGCCGGCAATGAGGCCGTCAAGCTGCTCGATGGCCATAGCGAAACCCTGGTCTCGCGCGTCACCGGTGCGGGCCAGGAGGTGCGGGGGCTGCTCGCGGCTCAAAGCGAAGCCCTGGTCTCGCTTGTGTCGGGCGCGGGCAAGGATGTCGTCGCGCTGATGAACGAGCAGAGCGACGCCCTCGTCACGCGCGTCTCCAACGCTGGCGGCGAGACCGTCAGGCTGCTCGACAGCCGCAGCGAGGCGCTGGTGTCGCGCGTGTCCGGGGCGGGACAGGATGTCGACAGCCTGCTCGAGGCGCGCACCCAATCCCTCGTCTCGCGGCTCGGACAGGCCACGCAGGAGATCGACGTCCTCGTCGGCAAGCATGGCGATGCGCTGGTCGAGCGTCTCGGCCAGGCGGGCGAGCAGCTTCACGGCCTGATCGGCACGCAGAGCGCCGCCCTGATCTCGGGCCTGTCGGAGACCGGCTCGCGCGTCAGCGCGCTGCTCGACGAGCAGGCCGGCGCGATGACCGTCAAGGTTTCGCAGGCCGGGCTCGAAATCAAGGATCTGCTCGGCAATGAGAGCCAGGCCCTGGTGATGCGCATCACCGATGTCGGGCGCTCCGTGCATGGCGTGCTGACTGAGCGCAGCAGCGCCCTGATCACCAGGCTCGGCGAGACCGGCGATTCCGTGAACCGCCAGCTCGACGAGCAGGCGACGGCGTTGACTGAACGGGTCAAGCTGGCGACCGACGGCGCCCGCGCCGCGCTCGACGAGCAGCAGAGCGGCTTCCTCACCCGGCTGGGCGAGACCGGCGACCAGGTCGGCGCGCTCCTGGGCGAGCAGCGCGAGGCGATGGTCCGCGATCTCGTCTCGACCGGCCGCGAGGTCCACGGCCTGCTCGGCGAGCAGAGCGAGGATCTGGCCCGGCGCATGACGGACGCCACCCGCGCCCTGACCGAGACCATCAATGTCGATGGTCGCCATGTCGCCGAGCGCGTCACCGAGGCCACGCAAGGCCTGCGCGACACCTTCACCATCCATGCCGAGGACGCCCGGACCCTGCTCGCCGGCACCGGCCGCGAGATCGTGCTGGCGCTCACGCAGCAGGGCGGCCGCGTCAACGAGGCGCTCGCCGCCAACGCCGAATCGATGCTGCGTTCGGTCGAGAGCCGCTCGCAGGCGCTCAACGAGGCGCTCGCCGGCAAGCATGACGCGCTGATCCAGCTCTTCGACGCGCAGGGCCGCGAGATCACGGACGGTCTCGGCGCACGGCTCGCAGCCTTCGAGGACATCGTGCTCAACCAGGGCGGCGCGCTTGCCTCGAGGCTTGCCGACAATGCCCGCGGCTTCACCGACACCGTGACGACGCGCCTCGCCCAGGTCGAGCGCCTGCTCACCCATGAAGGCCAGGCGCTCGCCGACAAGGTCGGGGCACGTTCCAACGAGGCCTCCGAGCTCCTGGCGGCGCGGACGACCGAGGCCGCCCAGGCGATGGAACTCCAGATCCGGGTCTTCGAGGAACGCTCCAGCGCCAAGAGCGCCGAGATCGGGCAGTCGCTCGACGGGCTGATCGCGCGGATCGACGGCAATCTCGGCTCGCGGGCGACCGCGCTCAACGAGGCCCTGGTCGAGCGCACCGTCGATATCGCACGCGTGCTCGCCGAAGGCGGCCGCGAGGTCACCCGCGCGCTTGCGGCCAAAGCCGACGAGATCGGCGAGGTCGTGACCTCCAAGAGCGAGTCGCTGACACGCACGCTCAGCGACAAGGCCGACGCGATCAATGCGACGCTGGGCGGCCGCGCCCTGCAGATCGCCGATACGCTCGACCAAAGCGTCGCGCGCTTCGAGGAGCGGGTCGTCAACCGGCTCGACACGGTCTCGGGCACGCTCGACGTCCGCAGCCGCGAATTCGCCGACACGCTGCAGAGCAAGTCGGACGCGATCACGGTCGCGCTCGGCACCCGCGCCGACGAATTGCGCGTCATGTTCGACGAGACCGGCGGCGGCATGCTCGGCGCGCTGAGCCAGCGCGGCGAGGCCATCGCCGGCGAAGTCGCCAGTGTCGGCCAGACCGTGGTGCGCGCCATCGAGAGCCGCGGCACCTCGATCATCGAGGGGCTGCGCGATCGCGGCGCCGAGATCACGAGCGCGCTCGACGCCTCGTCCAATGGCCTGCGCGAGACGCTGGAATCGGGCACGCGCCTGTCAGTCGACACGCTCGTCAGCACCAACGAGCAACTGCGCGACGAACTCGGCGGCATGCTGGGACGCCTCGGCGAGGCCAACAAGCTGATGCAGCAGATCGTGACCGGGGCGAACAAGAACCTCGGCGCCGTCGAGGGCAGCCTCTCGGCTCGCGTCGGCGAATTGCAGAGCGTCGTCGCCACCGTGATGGAGGAAACCGGGCGCGCTTCCGAGCAGGTCGCGGCCCAGGTCTCGGAGCTGAAGACCTTCTCCGAGGGCACGCTTCGGCAAACCACTGCGCTCGTCGGCCAGCTCGACGACAAGGGCGCTTCGCTGACCGAGGCGACGCAGGCGAGCGCAGCCGCGCTTCATGCCGTCGCGACGCGGCTGGAGCAGGTCGAGGCCCGCGTCGGCAAGGCCCTCTCCGACCGCAAGGACACGCTGGAGGAGCTGCACGGGCTGATTGCCACCCGCACCGACGACGTGGAATCGATCACGCGCTCCTTTGCCGCCCTGATCGACGATTCGCTGAGCTCGGCTGAAGCGCGTGCGCGCCAGATCGGCGGCGTGCTGAGCGACTCGGCCGAAGCCACGACCACGGCGCTGACGCAGCAATTCGAGCTGATCCGCGCCACGACCGGCAAGGAGCGCGAACGGACCGCCCATGCGCTGCGCTCGGCCTATGAGCAGGTCACCAACGAGGTCGGCGGCGAGCTCGCCAAGGTGACCGAACGCTTCCAGGGCGCGGCCCAGGACATGCGCTCCGTCACAGCCGACATCAAGCGCGAACTGGAAGCGACGCGCGCCGAGCTCTCGCGCGGCGTGCTGGACCTGCCGCGCGAGACGCAGGAATCGACCGCCGCCATGCGCCGCGTCGTCTCCGAGCAGATCAAGGCGCTGAACGAGCTGACCGAGATCGTCACCAAATCGGGCCGCCGCAACGACGTCACCCTCCCCACCGAGGCTCCAGCCCGTCGCACCGCCCCCGTGCAGACGGTGACGGCGCCGGCCTATACGACCGTGACGCAGGCGCGCCTGCCCACAATCAGCGAGCCGCCGCAATTGCGGCCCTCCTTCGACGCGGCGCCCCAGCAGCCCGCCCGAACCGAAGTGCGGGTCGAGGCTCCCAAGCCGACACCGGCGCCCCGGCCCGCCCCGGCCGAGGAGGCGCCGCGACGCAGCCCCGCGCCGCAGCCAGAGGTGCAGCCGCCAGCGAAGGCGGGCTGGCTCTCCGACCTGCTCAACCGCGCTTCGCGCGAGGAGCAGCCCAGCGAGGCCAGCAAGCCGACCGCGCATTCGATCGAGAAGCTCGATTCGCTCTCCGTCGACATCGCCCGGATGATCGACCATGAAGCGGCCGTCGAGTTGTGGGACCGCTACAAGCGCGGCGAGCGCAACGTCTTCACGCGCCGGCTCTACACGCTGCAGGGCCAGCAGACCTTCGACGAGATCCGGCGCAAATACCGCCGCGACACGGAGTTCAAGGAAACGGTCGACCGCTATATCGACGAGTTCGAGCGCCTGCTCGGCGAGGCGGCCAAGGACGACCGCGACTCGATGGTGGCCAAGACCTACCTGACCTCCGAGACCGGCAAGGTCTACACGATGCTGGCCCATGCCAGCGGGCGCTTCGAGTAAGCGCAAGCGGACGGACGAAAACCAAAGGCCGCCCCAGGGGGCGGCCTTTTTCGTCTGAGCGCGGCGTCGCGTTCGCGGCCTATTGGACGAACTTGCTGGAGAACGGTCTCGTGTCAGTCAATCGCCGCAGCCTTCTGGCACTGCCCCTCGCCTGTCTGACACTACGAGGCTCTCCGCTTCGCGCCGCGCCGTTGCCCCATGTCGATGACTGGCCCGGGGGCGAGTGGGATCGGACACCGCCCGAGCAGGCGGGGTGGGACACAGACATCCTGGCCCAGGCCCGGGCCTACTCACAGTCCATCGGCACGGCGAGCTTCATCGTCGTGCAGCATGGCCGCATCGTCGATAGCTGGGGCGATATCGGCCGCCGGCTGCAATTGTACTCGGTGCGCAAGAGCCTTCTGAGCGCCCTGATCGGCATTGCCGTGGCGGAGGGCAAGATCGAGCTCGACGCCACGCTGGGCTCGCTTGGCATCGATGATGTTCCGCCCGCCCTCACCGAGGCCGAGAAACAGGCGACGGTTCGACAGTTGCTGCAGTCCCGGTCGGGCGTCTACCGGCCCGCCCTCGTCGAGATGCCGAGCCAGGTCGCGCGCCGCCCCGTTCGAGGAAGCCATCCTCCAGGCACGTTCTGGTACTATAACAACTGGGACTTCAATGTTCTTGGGACGATCTACGAACGCGCTGTCGGCGCGTCGATCTTCGAGATGTTCCAGCAGCGCATCGGCAATCCCGTCGGCATGCAGGATTACCGGCCGCGCGACGGTCACTACGTCAGAGGCGAGGTTTCGCTGCATCCCGCCTACCCGTTCCATATGAGCGCGCGGGATCTGGCGCGGTTCGGCCTGCTCTATCTGCGTTCCGGGCGCTGGCGCGACAAAGCCCTGGTCTCGCCATCATGGGTCACGGAGAGCACGACCGCCTCGTCGGAAACTTATCTTCAGTCCGGCTACGGCTATATGTGGTGGACCGGTTTCCCAAACCGGCGCGTCGCGATCATGAATCTGTCTCCCGGTGGCTTCTGGGCCGATGGGAACTATGGACAGTTCATCATCATCGACCCCGTGAACGACCTCGTCGTCGTCCACCAGACCGATACGGCCAAGGTCAATGAGCGGCAGATGGGCCATTTGATGTGGTTGCTTCTGACCGCAGCGCACGCCGGTGATCCGGGGCGCGATCCCAACGCGACGCGCAGGTGACGCCCTGACGCGCGGGGATCAGCGCATCCGGCGCGCTTCGAACGCTCGCTCAACCGCCCCGGAGGAAAATGACGAATGGCGAATGACGATCGTACCAGGACCATTCCCAGGAGAACGGCGGAATCAGCGGCCATGTCCGCGGAAGTCAAACGAGCGATGGCCATCACCGCGGCTCTCAATCGTTTGACATTCAACGATGCAGACCAGATCCGAGCGCTGTTCAGCGAGCTCATCGGCAAGACCGTGGACGACAGCTTTGTCTTGGTGCCGCCGTTCTATGCGACCGGTGGAACTGGCACCCGCGTCGGGCGCAACGTTTTCATCAATCAGAATTGCACCTTCTATGACCTTGGCGGACTCGACATCGCCGACGATGTCATGATCGGGCCGGGCGTCAGCATCATCACGTCCGGGCACCCGATCGAGCCCTCCCGGCGGCGTTCCTTCGTCGTCGCAAAGCCCATCGCCATCGGGAGAAATGTCTGGATCGCCGCCGGCGCAACGATTATCGGCGGCGTAACCGTGGGGGAGAATTCGGTTGTGGCGGCAGGCTCGGTCGTTACCAAGGATGTCCCGCCAAACACCCTTGTCGCAGGCAATCCGGCACGGGTCATTCGCTCGATTGCCGAGTGAGGAATATCGGCAATGAGCGGAAAGCGGCCCCGCGGGCCTTCAGCGCCGGCAAGCCCGATCAGGTTGTCGCTTGCAGGTCGTCGCTTGGCGCTCAAACACGTCGCGTTCGTGCGAAAGCGCAATCATCACGGCTGGCGGCCGGCCGAGCCCTTCACCGCGCCCAGCGCACGATCTCGATCAGCACCTGCGACAGCGCCCTGTCGAGCGCCTGCGCGGCTGCGCCGCCATCGCCCGCAGTGGCCGGCACGCGGGCCGTGAACAGGCGCGCGCGCTGGACCTTGCCGGAGCGGTCCCCCACGAGCTTGGCGGTGATCTCGACGACCGCCGCTCCGCTCGCGGTGTCGATGTTGAAGCTGCGGATATCGGTGTTGAGCTGCGTGTCGGGCACGATGCGCTCGCCTGGCCGCGCGACGGAGGCGAGCCGGCCGCCATTCTCGAAGGTCTGGACCAGACGCGTCTGCACCAGCTTCGGCACGCGATCGGCCCATTGCGCGCCGCCGGCGAAGGACAGCGCGCCGGAGGAGTCCTTGACGATCACCCGGTCGGAATCGAGGGTCTGGACCGTCGTCGGCTCGGCGACGACAAGCGCGGCGCGCGAGCCGCCGACCCGGCCGACATCGCGGGGCGCCGAGAGATCATAGGTCGTCGGCGCGGACCCACCGCCGCAGCCGGCCAGCATCAGCAAGGCGGCGAGCAGCGTCGTCGGAAGAGCTAGGCGCGCAAGCGGGTTCGACATCATCATGAGGCTAGCGTGACCCACCATATTGAGGAAGCGACGGCTTGCTGCCGAAGATGAATTGCTGCGGATTGCGCTCGATATTGCGCAGCGTCCGGTTGATATCGGTCAGCGTGCGCTTGCCGTCACTGGCGAGGGACTCGATGTCGCGCAGGCCCGGACCGGTGAAGCGGCTTATGCCGGCGGTGATCTCGGCGGTGCGCTTGTCGAGATTATCGGCCAGGACACGGATCGACCGAGCCGCTTCGCCGACATCGGTGAAGGCGCTCTTGCCGTCGGGCCCGGCGGCCGTGTTCAGGAAGGACTGCGCACTCTTGAGCACGCCCTCGACCTGATCTGCCGCCTTGTTCAGCTTTTCGGTGATCGAGGCGACGTCCTTGACCGCCTTGCCGACATCGCCGCTGGAACCGCCGAGCGCCGCGGTGAACTTGTCGACATTGTCGACGATGCTGGTGACCTTCTTCTGGTCGACCGAGCGCACGATCTGGGTGAGTTCCTCGCTCAGCGTGCCGAGCTTCAGGGCCAGCGGCGAGATCGTCTCGGCGATCTGGCCAAAGCTCTTCATCAGCTTGTCGACGCCATCGGAATTGTCGCCGAGCGCGGCCGAGAAACGCTCGACATTCCGGACGGTGTTGCTGATCGAGCCGGCATTGTCCTTGACCAGCCCCTCGACGCTGCCGAGCACCTCGTCGGCGCGCTTGGCGATGGTGCGGACGGTCTCGAGGATGTCCTGGAACTCCGAGCGCTCGGCGATGATGGTCGGCAATTGCTGGCCGGGCTGCGCCTGCAGGATGGGGGAGTTCGGCTCGCCGCCGAGCAACTGAACCGCGACGACGCCGGCAAGGCCCTGCGCCTCGATGCGTGCGCGGGTGTCGACGCGCAGCGGCGTCGTGTTGTCGACCTGGATCACCGCATAGATGCGGCGCGGATCATCCGGCAGCAATTCGATTCGCGTCACCTCGCCGACCCGCAGGCCGTTGAAGAGCACGCTGGAGCCGCGCCCGAGTCCGGTCACCGTGCCGCTGAAAATGACGCGCACATCCTGCCGCCGGCCGGCGCCGCCGCTGTTGAACCAGTAGATGAAGCCGAACGCCGCGGCGAGAACCGCCAGCGTGAACAGCCCGACCAGCGCGTAATTTGCCCGCGATTCCATTGTCTAGCGCTTCATCCCCGCATACCCGCCGGCAGACGCGCCCTCGCCCGCTCACCACCAAAATAGGCCTTCACCCAAGGGTGATCCGACGCAAGCATGGTCGCAAGCGTGCCGACCGCGACGACCCGTTTGTCCGCGAGCGCCGCGATTCGGTCGCAAGCGGAATAGAGGCTGTCGAGATCGTGGGTTACCATGAAGACGGTCAGCCCCAAAGTCTGCTTCAGCGTCACGATCAGCTCGTCGAACTCGGCGGCGCCAATCGGATCGAGCCCCGATGTCGGCTCGTCCAAAAAGACGATCTCCGGATCGAGTGCCAGCGCCCGCGCCAGCGCGGCGCGCTTGATCATGCCGCCGGAGAGCTCGGAGGGCGCCTTGTCGGCGGCGTCGGGCTTCAGGCCGACGAGATCGAGCTTCACCATCGCCAGCTCGTCGAGCAGGGCCGGCGACAGCTTGAGATATTCGCGCATCGGCACCTGGATGTTCTGCTTGACGCTCAAGGCCGAGAACAGGGCGCCATGCTGGAACATCACGCCGAAGCGGCGCTCCAGCGCGCGGCGCTGCACCAGGTCGAGCTTATCGACATCGTCCCCCAGCACCTCGATCGTGCCGCGGGACTTGCGCACCAGGCCCAGTATGGTGCGCGTCAGGACCGATTTGCCCTGGCCCGACCCGCCGACGAAACCCAGGATCTCGCCGCGCATCACGTCGAGGTCGAGACCGTCCATGATCACCTTGTCGCCGAAGGCGACCTTGAGATCACGCACGCGGATGGCCTCCGGGGCGTCGACCTCCGTCCCGCCGTCAGGCGTCGCGTCCCTCGCGCGCATCCGCTCGCCTGGCTCGGCCGATTGCTCGCTCATGGGCGATTTCATGGCCGGGTTACGATCCTCAAAACGCGATTGATGCAAAAAACATGGCGAAGAGACCGTCGACGACGATGACCATGAAGATCGCCTTCACCACCGAGGCCGTGACCTGCCGGCCGAGCGACTCGGCCGAGCCCTGGACCGCCAGGCCCTCGATCGAGGCGATCAGGCCGATGACGAAAGCCATGAAAGGGGCCTTGATGAGGCCGACCGCGAAATGCTTCCAGGTGATGACCGATTGCAACCGGGCCAGGAAGGTATCGATGCCGATGCCGCCATAGAGCCATGTGACGAGCGCCGCGCCGGTCAAACCCGACATCGACGAGAGAAAGGTCAGGATCGGCAGCGAGATGATCAGCGCCAGGATGCGCGGCACGACGAGGACTTCGATCGGATCGAGCCCCATCACGCGTAGCGCATCGATCTCCTCGCGCATCTTCATCGAGCCGATCTCGGCGGTGAAAGCCGAGCCCGAACGGCCGGCGATCATGATCGAGGTCAGCAGCACAGAGAGTTCGCGCAGGATCAGGATGCCGGTCAGGTTCACCACGAAGACGGTCGCGCCGAATTGCTGGAGCTGGAAAATGCCCTGCTGAGCGACGATGCAACCGACCAGGAACGAGATCAGCATGATGATCGGCGCGCCGTTGAAGGCGATCAGCTCGATCTGGTTGACCAGCGAGGGGCCCCGGAACTTGCGCGGGCCGAGCACGACGCCGATCGAGCCGACCACGACCTCGCCGAGGAACATCGCACCGCCGACCATGTCGCGTCCGAAGCTGACGACCGCCGCGCCGATGTCGACCAGCACGCTGACGACGCCGAAATGGCCGGGATGCGCCGGCACCGCGTGATCCCTGACCGTCACCTCGGCGAGCAGGATCCCATGTTCGGGCCGGTCGCTGACGATGTCGACGGCCGCGCCCTTGGCCTCCTGCTGCAGTTTCAGCCGGTTGAGGACATAGGCGCCCATCGTGTCGAGCCGCGTCACGGCCGAGAGATCGAGCCGGGACGACGCGCCCTTAGTGATGCGTCCGCCGATCTCCGCGATCAGCGCTTCGACCCGCGGCGCGCGGTCAGCGCTCCACGAGCCCGCCAGCGCGACGGCAAGCGTGCCGGCATCGTCGCGGAAGACGGCTTGCGGTTCGGCGGTGTCGAGGCTCGCCATGTCTTTAAGTCAAACCCTTCGCCGGAGCGGTCTCGCGACCCGCCCGCAGCGCCCGTCCGGTCGATCTTGTTGTGCCCCTGCTGCCTGTATCGCCGGGCAGATTGCGCTTTGCAAGCAGGAGCAGGAGGAGACCGACGAGCGCCAGCGGAACCATGGCGAGAAACGCCAGCGAACCATGGCGCTGGTAGAGATAGCCCGACAGAATCGTCATCGCGGCGCTGGCCAGTGCGCTCAACGCCACGAGCCCGCCCTGGGCGGCGGCGCGCCGCCCCTCGGGCGCCAATGCGGAGAGGACCGCCAGCGCGCCGAGATGAGCGCAACCGAAGGTCAGGCCATGCAGCAATTGCAGCAGCAGCGTGACGCCGAGCCCGGGATCGAGTGCCATGGCGCCGAATCGGATGATGGCGGCGACAGCACCCGCCGCGATCCAGGCGAAGCCAGCCGTGCCCCGCGCGACGATGCCGCCGGCGAACAAGAACAACGCCACCTCCGCCACGACGCTCACGGCCCAGAGCCCGCCAATGGCGGTGTCGCTGAAACCCAAGCTGCGCCAGTGCAGCGAGCCGAAGGCATAGAGCGCGGCATGTGTCGCGTTCACGCAGGCGATGGCGACCAGCGCCAGCCGGAAGGCCGGGCTGAAACCAACCGGAACGGGGTTCGCCTGTTGCGCCGGCCTGACGTGCGCCGGCGGCGCGGGGGCGGCGAGCGCCGCAAGCGCCGCCAGGCCCGTGCTCGCCGCCAAGGCGAGCGGAATGATGCCGGCGCCAAGCCGGGCTATCAGGTAGCCGCCGAGCAGGTTCGCCGCGAAAAAGCTGACCGACCCCCACAGCCTGACGCGGCCATAGTCGATCGCGGCACCCGCCTTGATCTGCGCCGTCGTCAGCACATCGGCCAAGGGCACGACGCCGGAGATGGCGGCGGCGTTGAGCGCCATGGTCAGGCCGATCAGCCAGATGCCATACGCCGGCAGCAAGGCGAGATAGAGCAGCGCCGCCAGCCCATTGAGCGCAGCCAGCAGCAGGGCCGGCGAAAGGCGGCTGTCGGCGAGCCCCGTGACCCATGACGTAGCGACGACGCGCATCAGGATCGGAATCGTGAGAACGACGCTGATGGCGACATCGCCGAGCCCTCTGGAGGCAAGCCAGATCGGAAAGAACGGCATGTAGATGCCGACGCCGAGGAAATTCAGCGCATGCATCAGCGACAGTCGGGGCCCGATCCCACCCTGCGGAAGCAGCGCCATTTTCAAGCCCGATCGCATGGCGCCGGCAGCACTTCCTTAAGCAATACGGAGGCACGGTTGGAGATGGTGCATTTCGACTGACGAATGGCGATTCGGCCAGTCCTTCACGAGCAGGTTGGTCATGGTTGAGGCGCGTTCGCTAACGCCGCTGAGCGAAACCGACTACGAGGCCATCGCGGCCGCCGTCATGGAGACGGCGCGCGGGCGCTGGTTCATGGCCGAATTCGCCAAACGCAACCGTCAAGCCGATACTGCCCAGCTGCTCACCGCCATCGGCCGGATCGAGCGCGTCGTCGGTGTCAGTGCCCAGCCCTCGCCGCCCGAGCCCAGCCTGCGCGAGGCCGCCGCGCTGATCACCGATCTCAGGCTCGACCTCGAACGGATCAGCGGACGCAACCAGGAGCCGTCATCGGGCCTGGCAGCGCGCATCGAGGGCGCCTCCGGCACCATCGCTGCCGCGGTCGAGAGCATCCAGGAGGCGGCCTGGGGCCTGCGCGAGGCCGGCGCGGACGAGGCCCTCTGCGACATGCTCGACCGGCGCGCCACCGAGATCAACGCAGCGACCACCAGCATCGACGGCACGGCCCAGCAGATCGGCAAGATCGCCGATACGATCGCGATGCTCGACAGCAGCCTGCGGGCGTTCTGCGAGAGCGCGCAGGATGAGGGCGACGCAGGGCAGTTCCAACCGGCGCGCGGGCTCAGCCTGCGGGACGCAGCGCCGCTCGGCGCTTATGACGACGTCGAGATCATCGAGATCGACGAGGCTCCGACCTCAGCCGTGACCGCGCCGCGCAAGGTCTCCGCGCGGCCGACGACCGAGCTCAAGCACCAGGCGAGCTCGCTCATCCACGACGATGTCGACTTCGAATATATCGACGTCCCCAGCGAGGCGCCGCCTCCAGCTCCCGTCGCCCCCCCGGCCACCTCGGAAGCCGATCTGCGCGAGATCGACGCGCTGCGCGCCGACAAGAAGCTCGCCTACTTCGCGTAGTTCACGCGTTTGGAAATCTTCTGAGCCCTCATCCTGAGGAGCGCTCCGCAGGAGCGCGTCTCGAAGGATGCTCCAGGAGGCACCCGTGCAAGCTGGAGCACCCTTCGAGACGCCGCTTACGCGGCTCCTCAGGATGAGGGCTGGAGTTTCCAAACGGGCTCTAAACCGCTCCCGCGGCGACATAGCTCGCCATCTTGCCGGGGTTGAGCAGGCCGAGCGGATCGACCTCGCGCTTGAAGCCGAGCTGGTCCGCATCGGCGCGCTTGTGCCGGCTGCCGGCCTCGAGCGAGACCACATGCGGATTGGCGATCATCACGCCCGCCGCCTCATGCAGGGCGATGATCTCGTTCAGGCGCTCGGGCGTCGAATAGCGCAGGATCGGCAAGGCGCTCGCGGTCATGCGCCCGCCGAAGCGGATGAATTCGTGATGCGCCAGAACCTCGTCGGGAAAGCGCGTGATCATCTCAGCCGCGCTCTCGAGCAGCCGGTCATGCGGGAACATGCATTGCAGATAGGTGATCGAGCGGTCGCCCTTCAGCCATTGCAGCGTGGTGTGGTTCCAGGTGTATTCGTAGAGCGGGACCGTGCCCGGCCCCTCCTCCGAGGGCGCCTCATAGGTCACCGCGCCGCGCTGGCCGATGATCGCCTTGAACGGCCCGAGCGAGGCCTCGGCGATCATGCAGATCAGGAGGCTCTTGCCTTCAGGACAATGCTGCTTCAGCGCTCCGAACGTCGCCGGGATCGGCCATGAGATCGGCGTCACCAGCTTCTTGACCACGCCGTCGGCGAGCGCGACTTCGTAACCGGCCTGGAAGGCCTCCATATAGTCGTCGAAGGCGACGATGACGTCGATCCAGGGCCAGGCCGGAGCCAGCGGCATTTCGAGCGCCGTGATGATGCCGGTCGTGCCATAGGCGCGGTTGACCTTCTGGGCCGCGTCATCGCGCAGTTCGAGGATGCGCGGCTGCGCCTCCATCGTGACGATACGCGCGGCCAGGATGTTGCCGGGCTCGCGCAGGCCGCCATAGGTGACCGAGCCGACGCCGCCCGAGCCGCCGGCAACGAACCCGCCGATCGTGGCCGAGCGCTTGGTCGAGGGGTGCATGCGCAATTCGAAACCCGCCTCGCGCGTCGCCATGTCGATGTCGAGCAGGCGCGAGCCGGCAGCGACCCTGACCACGCCGGGCTTTTGCCAGGCGATGCCGCTCAGCGCGGTGATGTCGAGCAGAACGCCGCCTTCGAGCGGCACCGCCTGGCCGTAATTGCCAGTGCCGGCGGCACGGACCGTCAGCGGGATGCGCCGCTTCACGCAAGCCGCGGCGACCCGCACCACCTCGTCCTCATCGCGCGGGCAGGCGATGATGTCGGCGGATTTGTCGGCCAGTTCCTGGTTCAGGATCGGCGAATACCAGAAGAAGTCGCGCGAGCGCTTGCGCACCACCTGCGGCTCGTCGATCAAGGGCACGCCGTCGAGATCGGCCTTCAGCCCGGCGATGTCATAGCGCGAGGGCTGCGGGGCCTTCGGCCTGCGGTCCGGAGCAGCGCTCATGATCGTCTCTCCGCGTTACACGTCATTCTCATTGCCCGTCATTCTCGGGCTTGGCCCGAGAATCTCATGACGAGATGGCTGGTTTCCGAGATGCTCGGGCCAAGCCCGAGCATGACGTGCTTCAATTCTCCCGTTTCAGCGCGCTTTCATGCCAGCGCCGCAGCAGGAGATGCGAGATCCAGCTCGTTGCGAGGAAGATCGCTATCCCCGACAGCGAGATCATGATCAGGGCGGCAAAAACGCGCGGGATCTTGAGCTGATAGCCCGCCTCCAGAATGCGGTAGGCGAGGCCCGACGAGCTGCCGCCCGTGCCGGCGACGAATTCGGCGACGACCGCCCCGATCAGTGCGAGCCCGCCCGAGATCTTCAAGCCGGCGAGGAAATAGGGCAGCGCGGCCGGCAATCTGAGATGGCGCAATGTCTGCCAGCGCGTCGCGCCATAGAGCTGGAACAGGTTGATCAGGTTGTGGTCGGCCGAATTCAGCCCGAGGATGGTGTTCGACAGGATCGGGAAGAAGGCGACGATCCAGGCGCAGATCAGGAGCGAGAGGTTGATGTCTCCGGCCCAGATGATGATCAGCGGCGCGATCGCCACGATCGGCGTCACCTGCAGGATCACCGCATAGGGCAGAAGCGACATCTCCAGCCATTTCGACTGGGTGAACAGCACAGCCAGCGCAACGCCGACAATGACGGCCGCCGCCAGCGCCATGAAGGTGATGCGCAGCGTGATCCAGAGCGAGCCCGAAAGCGTGCCCCAATCGGCGACCAGCGTCTGGCCGATCAAGAGCGGCCCGGGCAGGACATAGGGCGGGATCTCCTTGTAACGGACCAGGAACTCCCACAGGCCGAGCGCCAGGACACCGATGACGATCGGCGCCAGGAGGCGCGGCCAGGCGCTGGCCGGCAGACCGAGGATGCGGGGCTCCGTCGCGAAGACGGGGCGGGCTTCAGCGTCAGTGCCGTCATGGGCGGGAGGTGGCAGGGCTGTCTCGAAGGATGGCGCGCTCATGAGCCGATCGCCTCCTTGAGCTTGCCGGAGACGACGCGGCAGAGATGGGCGTATTCCGGCGAGGTGCGGAAGAGATCGTCGCGCGGATAGGGCGCATCGACATCGAGATCGGCCATCACCCGGCCGGGCCGCGCCGCCATCACCACGATGCGCTTGGAAAGATAGACCGACTCGAAGACCGAATGGGTGACGAAGACGGCGGTGAATTTTTCTTTCCACCAGAGCTCGAGCAGATCGTCATTGAGGCGGTGGCGGGTGATCTCGTCGAGCGCCGCGAAAGGCTCGTCCATCAGCAGGATCTTTGGCCGCAGCACGAGCCCGCGCGCGATCGAGACGCGCATCCTCATGCCGCCGGAGAGCTCGCGCGGATAGGATTTCTCAAAGCCCTTGAGCCCGACCAGCGCCAGCATCTCGGCGGCACGCTCTTGCGCCTCGCGCTTGCGGACGCCCTTCAGCGTCAAGGGCATCATGACGTTGCCGAGCGCGGTCGCCCAGGGCATCAAGGTCGGGTCCTGGAAGACGAAACCGAGATCGCGCTCAGGCTCGCCCGAGGCGTCATGGCTGGTCGTGGGCCATTCGATCGTGCCGGCCGAAGGGGCGCCCAGCCCGGCGATCATGCGCAGCAGGGTTGATTTCCCGCAGCCGGAGGGGCCGAGCAGGCTGATGAACTCGCCGGCACCCAGATGCAGGTTGACGTCGCGTACGGCGAGCGTGCCGTTGGCGAATTGTTTGGAGACATGGCGCACGCAGACGAGCGGCTTGGCCTCGCTGCTGCGGACGGCATGGGGTGTGCTCAGATAGGCTGTGTCCAAAGCCTGATGATCCGTTGTCTGTGACAGTCACAACGAGTGCGACGTCATCCCGGGCTTGCCCCGGGATCCATCGAAGGGCGCCGCACTCTACGATGGATCCCGGATCTGCGCCGCTTCGCGGCTTGTCCGGGATGACGGCGAGGAGGCGGCCGCCGAACGCCTCACGCCTTGCCCACGCCCTTGTTCACGAACTCCAGGCTATAGGCCTTCTTGATATCGACGCCGGCCGGGAAGACGCCAGCCTCCGTCATCGTCTTGTAGAAGCTCGCCCAACGCGCATCGGTCATGGCGCCGATGCCCAGCGTCAGCGCGTCGCCGGAGAGCACGATGCCCTTCTCGTTCATGACCTTGACGGCGTAGTCGATCTTCTCCTGATCCATGTCGGGATTGTCCTTCAGGATCTGGGCGTTGGCCGCGGCCGCGCTCGGCCCGGCCTTCATGTACTCGGCCCAGCCCTCCAGCGAGGCGGTGACGAAGCGCTGGACCAGGTCCTTCTTCTCTGCGGCCATCTTCTGCGAGATGTTGATCGTGGTGTTGTAATTCTCGAAGCCGGCATCGGCGATGAGATGCACCACCGGATTCACCCCGCCCTTCTGGATGGCGAAGGGCTCGGACGACAGGAAGCCCTGCTGCGAGATGGTCTTGTCGGCCAGGAAGGGCGCCATGTTGAAGGTGTAGGGCCTGATCTGCTCGTCGGTGTAGCCGAACTTCGCCTTCAGGAAGGGCCAGTAGCTGGTGCGCCCGGCAGCGCCGACCAGGATCGGCTTGCCCTTCAGCGCAGCCAGCGAGTCATTGCCCTGGCCGGGATGCGAGATCAGGACCTGCGGGTCCTTCTGGAAGATCGAGGCGATGCAGAGGAAGGGGATGTTCTCCTGGGCGTAGCGGATCGCCTCGAAGGAGTTCGACATGATCATGTCGACACGGCCGCCGAGCAGGAGCTGCGAAGGGTTCTGCTGCGGTCCGCCGGGGCGGATGTCGGCGTCGATGCCGTATTTCTTGTAGATGCCGTTGGTGACGGCGAGATAGAAGCCGCCATGCTCGGCCTGGGCGCGCCAATTGGTCTGGTAGGAGACCTTGTCGAGGGTCTGGGCGCTGACCTTGCTGCCGGGCACCGGCACTAGGACGGAGGCGGCCGAGCCGCCGATGAGGCCCAGCGCCGCGCGCCGGTTGATGCGATACTTCATCATCATGCTGGAGACCTCCTGGACAAGGCTTTTGCGCAATTGCGCCGTGATCGCGGGCCAGCAACATACATGCCATGCAGCACCGCTGGCTGGAAATGCGGCATGACGCTCTTGCGCACAGAGAACGTGCAATTGCCCAGGCCGCAAGCAGAAACACCGCGCTGCACGCCGTCATTCCGGGGCAGGCCGCAGACCTGAGCCCGGAACCCAGAACCGATGCCGCTGCTTGGGAAGGCACAGGCAGCCGATCCGCTTCACGAGGACGCGCATCGGTTCTGGGTTCCGGGCCCATGGCGGAGTTTACCCTTGGGCCGATCGAAGATCGGACCCGAGGGCCATGTCCCGGAATGACGGCGGAGAATAACGCCAGCGCTCAGCGCTCAAGGCCGTCAATATCCTGCATCGGCTTGCCCCGAAAACCGGTTCCCACTTTTCGGGCCGATGCCCTAGGCTGGCGCAATGCGCTGCGAACAGGCCATCTCGGATACGGTGCTCGCGGTGCTCCGGCGGGCGCCCCTCGACAACGTCGTCCTCCTGAAGTTTCTGCTCGCCTCTCCGGAGGGCGCGACCGTGCATCAGATCGTCCGGGGCGATGATGCGGCGACATTGCTGCTGCTCGACCACCGCTTCAGCGATTTCGATCGCGAGACCTATCCGGCAGCCAGCGCGTCGGCCCTCATTGCCAGTAACCGCCCCGAACTCACGCGGGACCTGCTGGCTTTCGTGCCGCGGCGGGAGACCCTGGTCTTCAAGCTGGCGAACGAGGCCGATCGCCTTGTCGTCGCGGAGGAATTTCCCCTGGAACGGCGCACCGCCTTCCTGTCCTATACCGCGACAATCATGCCCGCGCTCGATACGGGCGCAGACATCGAGACGACCACCGCTGCGGCGCCGTTCGAGCTGTTGGCGGCGCAAGGCCACAGCGCGGCGTGGCTGGGCCCTCTCATCGAGAGCGGGCGCGCCTTCGTCAGTGTGATCAGGAACGGTCCCAGGTCGCTATCGGCCTGCTTCGCCTTCCAGATCGACGGCCCGGTCTGGGAGGTTGGAGGCGTCTACACGCAGCCGCAAGAGCGCGGCAAAGGCCTGGCCTCTCGCGTCGTCCACACGGCGCTGGCGGAATTGCAGCGTCGCGGCCATGTTGCGCGCTATCAGGTCGCCGAGGAGAACACGGCTTCCATCCGGCTGGCGGAAACCCTAGGCATGAGGCGCTACCTCACTCTCACCCACTATCTCAGCGCGCCGGATCTGCCATGACCAGCACCGCCATGATCCGTCCTGCCCTCGCCGCGCTTCGCGCTGAACTCGCCGATCTGACAATCTATCAGGATGCGCCGAGCTTGCGCATGCATAGCCGTGACTTCTTCTGGTTCTCGCCGGTGCTGAAGCCCGATCTCGAGGGCAAGCAGGCCGAGCTGATCATCCTGCCCAGCGACAAGGCTGAGGTCGCCCGCATCGCCTCGGCCTGCGCGCGCCATCGCGTGCCATTGACGGTGCGCGGCGGCGGCACCGGCAATTACGGCCAGGCCGTGCCGCTGGAGGGCGGCGTGGTGATGAACCTGACCCGGCTCAACCGCGTCGTCTCGACCACGCTCGGCGCCGGCCGCTTCGAGGCGGGCGCGAACCTGCTCGACATCGACAAGGCGCTCGCTCCCCTCGGCCAGGAGCTGCGCATGCATCCCTCGACCCGGGCGCAGGCGACGCTGGGCGGCTTCGTCGCGGGCGGCGCTGCCGGCGCCGGCTCCTGCACATGGGGCCAGATCGACAATCTCGGCGCGGTGATCGCGCTCGAGGTCATGACGGTCGAGCCCGAGCCGCGCCTGATCGAGTTGCGGGGCAAGGAGATCCTCAAGGTGATGCACGCCTATGGCGTCAACGGCATCATCACCGAGGTCGAGGTGCCGCTCGCGCCGGCCCATGCCTGGGCCGAGCGGATCGCGACCTTCGACAGCCTGAAGACCGCCGCCGCCTTCGGCCAGGCCTTCACCGAATGCGACGGCATCGCCAAGAAGCTGGTCAGCATCCACGCCCCGGCAATCGCGCCCTATCTCAAGCGCCTCGGGCCCTATCTCGGCGAGAACAAGGCCTTCGCCGTCCTGATGGTGTCGGAGCCACAGAGCGACGAGCTCGACCGGCTGATAGTGGAGATGGGCGGGACCGTGACCTTTGCGCGCGGGGCGCAGGCTGCAAGAGCTGCCGCCTTCGGCGAGCATCGGGACAAAGGCGCGCCCGGCCCGCTCTACGAATACACATGGAACCACACCACGCTGCACGCGCTCAAGCTCGATCCGACGATCACCTATCTGCAGCTTCGCTTTCCGCCCGGCCGCAATCTTGAACTGTTGGACTGGGCGGAAGAGCAGTTCCGCGACGACGTGATCTTCCACATCGAGTTCCAGCGCCGGCAGGGCAAGGTCTATCATTCCAGCCTGCCACTGGTGCGCTTCAGCACGGCAGAGCGCCTGTACGAGATCATGCGCCAGGCCGAGGAGGCCGGCATCCAGGCCTCGAACCCGCATACATGGGTTTTGAACAATGCCGGCTGGAAGCGCACCGACGCGCCACAGCCGGAGTTCAAGCGCCTCGCCGACCCCTATGGGCTGATGAACCCGGGCAAGCTGCTGGACTGGGAGGCCAAGAGCTCGGAAGCGAAGGCCTCGGAAGCGGCCGAGTGACAGCGCGGCAGTGACGGCGCGGCTCAGCCGCAGATCACCTTGCGCAAATCCGCGAAGATGCGCCTGGCATAATCCGCCGGCGGCTCGGCGCCGGCATGATCGAGCCAGAGATCGCTCGCGACCCGCATCGCCCCGATCGTCACCATGGCGACGAGCCGCGCCGGCAACGGATCACCGCCTGGAGCGGCGCGTTCGGCCAGGGCCGCCGCCAGCACACGTTCCAGCTTCTCGTATTTGACCTGATCATAGGCGCGCAGCGCCGGCGTCTCCTTCACCAGCCGGGAGAGGGCGATCGCCTCCTCGCGCTCATAGCCGCTGATGCTGGCGATCAGCGCCCGCTCCGCCGCCAGCAGCAGCGGCTCGGCTTGAGGCCGCTGCGCCAGCGCAGCCACAAGCCCGTCGCCGAAGGCATCCTTCCAGGCGAAGACGACCTCCTCCTTGGAGGCGAAATAGTGGAAGAAGCTGCGGCGCGACATCTCGGCCGCGGCGGCGATATCGTCCAGCGTCGTCGCCTCGAAGCCCTTCTCCAGGAACAGCGCCATGGCCGCATTCGTCAGCCTTTCGCGGGTCTGGAGCTTCTTGCGCTCGCGCAGTCCTGGCTTGGGCGTGTTGCGCCGGGGCGCACTGAGCGATTGATCAGGCATCGGAAAACTCTTTAATTTCATCTCTTGCAATTTTGCACTTGATGCAAATATTGGCATCCAAGTTAGCATTCGCCAGCGCTCCCGCCATCCCACCCCTGGAAAGAGCCATGAAAGACAACTGGACCACTGCCGATATCCCTTCGCAAGCCGGCAAGCTCGCCATCATCACCGGCACCGGCGGCCTCGGCTATGAAGACGCGCTCGAACTCGCCCGCGCCGGGGCGGAGATCGTCCTCGCCGGGCGCAACGCTGGCAAGGGCAGCGAGGCGGTGGCGCGGATCAAGGCCGCCGTTCCCGGCGCGGCGATCTCCTTCAGCCTGCTCGATCTCGCCGAGCTGTCCTCGGTCCAGGCTTTCGCGGCGAGCTTCGCCAGCAGGCATGACCGGCTCGACATCCTGATCAACAATGCCGCGGTGATGGCGTTGCCGAGGCGGGCGACTACGGCCGATGGTTTCGAGATGCAGATCGGCACCAATTTCCTCGGGCATTTCGCGCTGACGGCGCATCTGCTGCCGCTGCTGCGCAAAAGCGCCGCGCCGCGCGTGATCCAGTTGAGCAGCCTGGCGCATCGCCGCGGCACGATCGATTTCGACGATCTCCAGGGCGAGCGGCCCTATAATGCCTGGAAGGCCTACAGCCAGTCCAAGCTCGCCATGCTGATCTTCGCGCTGGAGCTGCAGCGCCGCAGCGACGCGCAGGGCTGGGGCCTGACCAGCCTTGCGAGCCATCCCGGCTGGGCGACGACAGACCTGATCGCGAACGGTCCGGCCCAAAGCGGGCCGGCGCTGCTCTGGCGGCTGACGCGCCTGTTCGCTCCCCTGTTCAGCCAATCTGCTGCCGCCGGCGCCCTGCCGACGCTCTATGCGGCGACCGCTTCCGACGCGGAGAAGGGCGGCTATTATGGTCCCAACGGCTTCCACGAAATGAAAGGCGCACCGTCGCATTCGAAGATGGTCGGGCAAGCGAATGATCCCGCTGTGGCGACACGGCTCTGGGACGCCGCCGAGCGGCTCACCGGCGTGAGTTTCGCCGAGCCTGCCCGTGCCGCGACGACCGTCTGAGACCGAATTCCATCGCTGAAGCTAAGGATACGATCCATGAAAGTCCTGATTTTCGGCGCGACCGGCATGGTCGGGCAAGGCGTGCTGCGCGAATGCCTGCTCGATCCCGATGTGAGCGAGGTCGTCACCATCGGCCGCAGCGCGACCGGGCAAAGCCATGCCAGGCTGCGCGAGATCGTTCACGCCGATCTGACGGACTACACCGCGATCGAGCCGCAGCTTACGGGCTTCGACGCCTGCTTCTTCTGCCTCGGCATCGCATCAGTGGGGATGAGCGAGGCCGACTACCGCCGCATCACCTATGACATCACGCTCGCTGCCGCCGGGACGCTGGTGCGGCTCAATCCGGCGATGGTGTTCGTCTATGTCTCGGGCGCCAGCACCGACAGCAGCGAAAAAGGCCGCTGGATGTGGGCGCGGGTGAAGGGCGCAACCGAAAACGCCATCATGCGCCTGCCTTTCAGAGCCTCCTACATGTTCCGCCCGGGCGCGATCCAGCCGCTGCACGGCATCCGCTCGAAGACCCGTCTGTATCGCGTGATCTACGACCTGACCGCGCCGTTGCTGCCCCTGCTGCAGCGCTGGCTGCCGAATTCCATCACCACCACCGAGCAGATCGGCAAGGCGATGCTCAAGGTGGCAAAGGACGGAGCGCCCAAGCCGATCCTGGAGAATGCCGACATCAACCGGCTTTAAGCCCGCATGCGATCCCATGCATTGAACGGATCGTCCCGGACTTTGATCTTGCATCGGCTTGCCCCGAAAACCGGTTCCCACTTTTCGGGCCGATGTCCTAGGGTTGTGGCCTGACACTGGCTGCAAGGACGAGAGCATGACCGCGCGCTTCTGGGGCGAGCTGAAGACCACTGAATTCGAGGGGCTGTCCGCCGACGACACCGTCGCGGTGCTGCCGCTGGCGGCGATCGAGCAGCATGGCCCGCATCTGCCGGTTTCGGTCGACACCACGATCATGAACGCGATGCTAGCTGAGGCGATGCCGCTCGTTCCGGCCGGGCTCGACGTGCTGGTGCTGCCGACCATGGCGATCTGCAAATCGAACGAGCACCTGCATTCGCCGGGCACATTGACCTTGTCCTGGGAGACCGCGACCAGCGCCTGGATCGAGATCGGCGAGAGCGTCAGGCGCGCTGGCTTGCGCAAGCTCGTGATCGTCACCTCGCATGGCGGCAATGTCGACCCGATGAAGGTGGTCGCGCGCGAATTGCGCGTGCGCCTCGGCATGCTCACCGTGACCACGGCCTGGCGCGCCTTCGGCCTGCCGCAGGGCCTTTTTGCCGATCTCGACGCCAATCACGGCATCCATGCCGGCGATATCGAGACCTCGCTGATGCTGCATTTCCGGCCTGACCTCGTCGATATGAGCAAGGCCAAGCGCTTCGAGCCGCTGACGATCGCGATGGCGCTGGACGGCTACACCTGGCTGCGGCCGACCGGGCTGCACGCCTTCGCCTGGATGGCGCAGGACGTTCACGGCTCGGGCGCGGCGGGCGATGCCAGCCTCGCTACGGCTGAGAAAGGCAAGGCGACGGCGGCGTTCCAGGCGAAGGGTTTTGCCGAGCTTCTGGCCGACGTCGCACGGTTTCCGCTGGCGAAACTGCACGAGGCGGGTTGAGGCTCGGCAGCCCTCACTTCACGGATCTGTGGCCATAGCCGCACAAATTCGAACTGGTTGCCGGCAGGCGATGACGGGACAATGCCGTCATCGCTACCGGAACCAGGAGAGACCATGCAGCTTCAGCTTCTCCGCAACGCCGCGCTCAAGCTCAGCTATGCCGGCAGGACGATCCTCGTCGACCCCGATCTCGGAGCGCGCCACAGCCGGCGCTCCATTGCCGGCCGCTCGAACAATCCCATGGTCGAGCTGCCGCTGCCGATCGAGGATATCCTCGCCGGGGTCGACCTCGTCATCGTCTCGCATCTGCATGCCGACCATTTCGACGAGGTCGCCAAGGAGCGCCTACCCAAGGACCTGCCGCTGATCTGCCGCGCCGGCGACGAGGAGGCCATCGCCAAGGCCGGCTTCCGCGCGATCACGCCGCTGGACTGCTATCTCCGGCTCGGCCCGATCATCCTCAAATCGCATCCCGCCCAGCACGGCACCGGCGCGGTCGTCGAGACGATGGGTCCCGTGATGGGCTTCGGCCTGGAGGCGCCGGGCGAGCCCGCCTTCTACTGGTGCGGCGACAGCGTGCTCTACCCGCCCTTGCTCGATGCCGTGAAGGCGACCGACCCCGATATCATCGTGACGCATTCCTGCGGCGCGCTCTGGGACGGCACATTGATCGTGATGGATGCCGGGCAGACGCTCGACCTCTGCGAGGCGGCGCCGCGCGCGACCGTGATCGCGACCCATATGGAAGCGCTCGACCACGCCACGGTCAGCCGCGCCGCCCTGCGGCAGGCCGCCGAGGGGCGCGGCATCGGCAGCGAGCGTCTGCTGATCCCGCGGGATGGCGAGACGATCGAACTGCGGGCCAACGTCGCGGCTTAAGGCTTAGAGCTCAGAGTCTATCCTCGGAACCACGTCGTCATCCTGGGCTTCGCGCAGCGAAGTCCCGGGATCCATCATAGAGCTCCGGAGCCCTCCGATGGATCCCGGAGCTGCGCCGCTGCGCGGCTTGTCCAGGATGACGGCGTGGTTCCGAGCGGTTCCGATGCCGGGCGAATGCCGGGCGAACGAGCGGGGGCTACTCCCCCGCCTTCATCTGCCTGGCGTAGATGTCCTTGTAGGTCTCGCGCAGCAGGTTCTTCTGGACCTTGCCCATGGTGTTGCGCGGCAGATCGTCGACGATGAAGACCTGCTTGGGCATTTTGAACTTGGCCAGGCGCTGCTGCAGCGTCTTGGCGATCGAGGCGGCGGTGATCGTCGCGCCGGGCTTGACCACCACGACGGCGGTGACGCCCTCGCCGAAATCAGGATGCGGGCAGCCAATGACGGCGCTTTCGACCACGCCTGGCATCTCGTCGATCTCGGTCTCGACTTCCTTGGGATAGACATTGTAGCCGCCGGTGATGATCAGATCCTTGCCGCGCCCGACGATGTGGACATAGCCGGCCGGGTCGATCTTGCCGAGATCACCGGTGATGAAGAAGCCGTCCGCGCGGAACTCGGCCGCCGTCTTCTCCGGGTTGCGCCAATAGCCCTTGAAGACATTGGGGCCCTTGACCTCGATCATGCCGATCTCGTCGGCGCCCAGAACCTTGGCCGTCTCGGGGTCGGTGACGCGGGCGGAGACGCCCGGCAGCGGGAAGCCGACCGTGCCCGCCACCCGCTCGCCCTCATAGGGGTTGGAGGTGTTCATATTGGTCTCGGTCATGCCGTAGCGCTCGAGGATGGCGTGGCCGGTGCGCTCGCGCCATTCGCGGTGGGTCTCGGCGAGCAAGGGGGCCGAGCCGGAGACGAAGAGGCGCATATGGGCGGTCGAAGCCTTGTTCAGCCGGTCATCCTGGAGCAGCCGGACATAGAAGGTCGGCACGCCCATCATGCAGTTCGCCTGGGGCAGGTATTTGAAGACCTGGTCCGGATCGAATTTCGGCAGCAGGATCATCGCGCTGCCCGAGAACAGCACGACATTGGTGGCCACAAAAAGCCCATGCGTGTGGAAGATCGGCAGCGCATGCAGCAGCACGTCGTCCTTGGTGAAGCGCCAGTAGTCGACCAGCGCCAGCGCGTTCGAGGCCAGATTGTCATGGCTCAGCATCGCGCCCTTTGAGCGCCCGGTCGTGCCCGAGGTGTAGAGGATCGCGGCGAGATCATCGGGACCGCGCGCGACATCGGCGAACTCGGTCGCAGCCGCCAGCGCCTTGTCGGAGAGCGTGCCGGCGGAGACATCGGCTGAGCGCCAGACGCCGAGCGTCTCCAGCTTCGCACCGGCCTTGTCGGCATAAGGCTTCAGCGCCGCAGCCTTGGCGGGATCGCAGACGAAGACCGCGGGCTCGGCATCGCCGAGGAAATACTCGATTTCGGCGGGGGTATAGGCGGTGTTGAGCGGCAGGAAGATCGCGCCCGCACGCACTGTGCCGAGATAGAGCATCAAGGCCTCGATGCTCTTCTCGACCTGCACCGCGACGCGGTCGCCGGGCTTCACACCGAGTGCGACCAGCGCATTGGCGAAGCGGGCGGAGACTGCGACCATGTCGGCATAGCTGTAGCTGCGGCCGTCATCGAGCGTCGCGAAAGGCGCAGCCTGCGCAGGGATACGCGACCTGACGAGGTCGAACAGGTGGTTGCCCATGATTTCGGGTCCTTTCAGGCGTTTCCGGTCAGTCGGAATTCAGGTTGCGGCCGGCCGCAGCAGCTTGCGCACGCCCGAGGAGGCGACGACCGTGTTGCGGGTGGCGAAGGCTTCGTGGTTGGTCTCGATATCGCCGAGGTCATAGCGATAATTGACCATCACGCCATGGGCTTCGCGCAGGCCCCGCGCCGAAAGGTTGCCGCCGACATTGATGCGCTCAAGCCTGGCGCCATTGCCGAGATGGAAGCGCGCCACGGGATCGATGACGCGTCCCGAGGCCGTGCGGGCGCGCAGCAGATATTGCGCGGCCATCTGGCCGAGCAGCTTGTCACGCCGAGCCTTGGCCGGATCGTCGAGCAGGCCCGTCTCGCTGGCCGGGCGCGCGAGCTCCGAGCGCTCCTCATTGCTCAGGTGGAAGTCTCCGGGATCGGCGATGATGCCGTCGAGCCAGCGCGCTAAACCCGGCACCGGCGAGAGCGTGACGAAGGTGTCGAGCCCCGGCAATTCGCGCTTCAGGTCCTCGGCCACCTGCTTGATCAGGAAATTGCCGAAGGAGATGCCGCGCAACCCCTCCTGGCAGTTCGAGATCGAATAGAACACGGCCGTCGTCGCGGCCTGGGCCGGCAGCAGCTCGCGCTCGCCGCTCAGCAATTCGCCGATGCTGTGCGGAATCGCGCCGGTCAGGGCGACCTCGACGAAGATCAAAGGCTCGTCGACAAGCTGCGGATGGAAGAAGGCGAAGCAGCGCCGGTCGCCCGGTTCCAGTCTGCGGCGCAGATCGTCCCAGCCTTGGATCTCGTGCACCGCCTCGTAGCGGATGATCTTTTCCAGGACATTGGCGGGGGTGCGCCAGTCGATCCGGCGCAGGACCAGGAAGCCGCGGTTGAACCAGGAGCCGAAGAGGTGGCGGAAATCGCTATCGACGGCCTTGAGCTCAGGCTCGACCTCCATCGCCTCGAACAATGCCTCACGCATCCGCACCAGCACATGCGTGCCGTCGGGGGCGAGATTGAGCCGGCGCAGCAATTCCTGCCGGCGCGGTTCGGAGGCGAAATGCAAGGCTGCGATCGCAGCCGTGCCGGGCTCCTTGCGATAGGCCTCGATCGCCTTGCCCAATCGCTCCTGATCCGGCCCGAAACGCTCCTGGAGCATCATGAAGAAGGCCTGGCGGCCCTCCCGGTCGAGCCCTTCCCAGGCGTTCAGGACCGCCTGCGCCAGCGCCATGCCCGAGGCTTCGCCGCGCCCCGACAGCAGATCCTCGCAGAGCCGGTCGATCGGCCGGTTGCGCCCGGCAAAGCGTTCGAAGCCGATCAGCGCCCGGCCGCGATCCGCTACGCTGGTCAGAAGCTCCCCGAGAAACGCCATGTCCATGCGGACCTCCAGTTGAACGCCAAGCATCGTATACGAGTTTCACGGGACCGGAACCGCCCCGGCAACGCCGCCTGGCCGAAACCGGACCCAAACCCTCAGGCCAGCAAGGCCCAGGCCTTGAGGAAGAAGTCAGGCGTGCCGAAATTGCCGGATTTCAGCGCGATCACGAGATCGGGACCCGCGACGACGCGCGTCCAGGGCACGCCCGGATCGATCTCGGGACCGATCTCCAGCGTCCTGATGTCGAGCCCCTGGACAACGGCTCCGGAGGTCTCGCCGCCGGCGACGAGCAGCTTGGAGACGCCGCCATCAGCGAGGAGCCGCGCGGTCTCGGCGAAGGCGTGCTCCACCGTCTCGCCCGCCTTGTCGCGGCCGAGCTTGTCCTGGATGGCCGCGACCTCGGCCGGATCATCGCTGGAATAGAGCAGGAAGGGCTTGTCCTGCGGTTGCGCCAGCGCCCAGGCGGCAAGCAGCGCCGCCGTCTGGGTGCCGGCCGTCAGCGCCAGCGGGTCGACCTTCAAGGCAGGGTAGCCGGCCGCGACCGCCGCCTTGATCTGCCCGCGCGTCGCCGTCGAGCAGCTGCCGGAGATGATGCCGGCGCGGCCCTTCGGCGCGCTCAGGCTCACAGGCGCGGCGCGCTGCCGCAGCAGCCCGGCCTCGCGGAAATTCTGCGGCAGGCCCATCGCGATGCCGGAGCCGCCGGTCAGCAGGACATGACCGGCGACGGCCTTGCCCAGCACCATCAGGTCGTCATTGGTCAGCGCATCCGTGACGACATAGCGCGCGCCCTCTCCCGCCAGCGCGGCGAAACGCGCCGTCACGGCCTCCGCCCCCGCCAGCACCGTGGCATAGCCGACATGGCCGACCGGAGCCTTGGTCTGCGCGCCCATCAACCGCATCAGGTTCGAATCGCGCATCGGCGTCAGCGGATGGTCCTTCATCGAGCTTTCATGCAGCGGCACCGCGCCGACGAAGAGATAGCCCTGGTAGATCGAGCGGCCATTGGCGGGGAAAGCCGGGCAGATGATCGCCATCTCCGCGCCGAGCCGCCGCATCAGCGCATCCGCGACCGGGCCGATATTGCCCTCGGCTGTCGAATCGAAGGTCGAGCAGTATTTGAACAGGATCTGCTTCGCGCCGGCCGCCAGCAGCGCCTCACAGGCGGCAAGCGAATCCGCCACCGCCTCGGCGACCGGGTTGGTGCGCGATTTCAGCGCCACGACGACCGCATCGGCATCGGGAAGCGATGCGCCGGCGCCAGATGCCCTGGTGCTTGGTGCGCCGATGACCTGGACGGTGCGCATGCCGGCGCGGTTCAGCATCAGCGCGACATCGGTCGCGCCCGTCATGTCGTCGGCGATCACACCCAGCAGCATCGGCTTCGTTCCATTCCCTGATCACAACTTGGTTAGTCTAACCATGGTGCGCTTCGCGCCATCCTTGCCGCGTTGTTACCAGAGATCGCGGCGCAAGTGACAGATGCGGACGCATGGCGCGTCCTTCGCATGGCGGGCTCCTTGGCCATCAACTTGCATGCAAGGTCGCGCGGCAACAGCATGCGGGATTGCGGCGCGGGCGACAGGATAGCCATCGACGCCGCGACGAAATTGCGCCAGCCTAGTACCGAGTGGAACGAAATCAGGCGCCCCTGCCGTTCACCACAGGCGCGAGGCAACGGGTCATCAGAACCCGGCTCGCGATGGAACGGAAGAGCGGCGCCATGAGACCGAACAAGACATAGACCGAACGAGACGAGAGGGGACCACCGCATGAAGCTCCTGACCACCCTGGCCTCGGCCGGCCTGCTGGCGCTGGCGGCGCTCCCTGCCGCGGCCCAGACGCCTTCGACCCTGCGCGTCGGACTGCAGGAAGACCCCGATATGCTCGACCCGCACAAGGCCCGCACCTTCGTCGGCCGCATCGTCTTCAAGGGGCTCTGCGACAAGCTGCTCGACATCACGCCCGAGCTGAAGCTGGTGCCGAGGCTCGCAACCGAATGGAGCTTCTCGGCGGACGGGCTGACGCTGACGATGAAGCTCAGGACCGACGCGAAATTCCATGACGGCGACGTCTTCAACGCGGAGGCCGCCAAGGCCAATCTCGAACGCGCCCGGACCCTGCCCGACTCGCTGCGCAAATCCGAGCTCGCCTCGGTCGACAGCATCGAGACGCCCGACGCCTCGACCATCGTGATGAAGCTGAAGCGCCCTGACGCGACGCTCCTGGCGCAGCTCACCGACCGCGCCGGCATGATGCTGGCGCCCAAGAGCCTGAGCGGCGACGTCGCCAACAAGCCGGTCTGCTCCGGCCCCTATAAATTCGTCGAGCGCGTCCAGAACGACCGCATCGTGCTGGAGAAGTTCAAGGAGCATTGGGAAGCGGCGAATTACCACTTCGACCGCATTATCTATCGCTCGATCCCCGACACCACGGTGCGGCTGGCGAATCTGCGCGCCGGCGAACTGGATATCCTGGAGCGGCTCGCGCCGACCGATGTGAAATCGGCGCAAGCCGACAAGGCGCTCAAGGTCGCGAGCACCGCCAATCTCGGCTACCAGGGCATCACCATCAACACTGGCAACGGCGAGGCCGCCAAGCAACCCATGGGCATGGACAAGCGCGTGCGCCAGGCGCTCTCGCTGTCGATCGACCGCAAGGTGCTGAGCCAGGTCGTGTTCGAGGGGCTCTATGAGCCGATGGTCCAGCCCTTCAACCCGGGCAACCCCTATGTCAGCGCCGAATTCCCGGTGCCGGCCCGAGACGTCGCCAAGGCCAAGGCGCTGCTCAAGGAGGCCGGGCTGTCGAAGGTCTCGGTCGAGCTCTTCGTCACCAACAACCCGGTCGACGCCCAGCTCGGCCAGGTCGTCCAGGCGATGGCGCAGGAGGCCGGCATCGACGTGCAGATCCGCTCGACCGAATTCGCCAGCCAATTGCGCGACCAGCAGCAGGGCAAGTTCCAGATGAGCCGAATCGGCTGGTCGGGCCGCATCGACCCGGACGGCAACATCCACCAGTTCGTGACCACGAAGGGCAACCAGAACGACGGGAAGTATTCCAACGCCGAGGTCGACCGGCTGCTCGACGAGGCCCGCACCGTCTATGACGTCGCCGAGCGCAAGAAGCGCTACGACGCCGCCCAGAAGATCCTCGAGGACGAATTGCCGATCATCTATCTCTATAACCAGACGGTCTTCTTCGCGATGCGCGCGAACCTCCAGGGTTTCGTGATCAATCCCGACGGGATGATCCGGCTGTCGGGGCTGAAGCGGCAGTGAGACCGGCAAGACGCTTTCTGCGACCGGGCCTGACCATGTCGTCATTGCGAGCACCCGGGTCTTGGCGAACACCCGGGTCTTGGCGAGCACCCGGGTCTTGCCTTCGGCAAGCCCGAGTGCAGGCTCCGCGAAGCAATCCAGGGGCTGCAGAGCGCTACGTCCCGCTGGATTGCCTCGTCGCTTTCGCTCCTCGCAATGACGCGGCGGCTCATCGACCAGTCCAATCGGGTGGCGCACCATGCTCGCGCTGATCGGCCGTCGCGTCCTGATCGCGCTGCCGACGCTGTTCCTGGTCTCGCTCTTCGTGTTCGCGCTGCAGCGGGCGCTGCCCGGCGATCCGTTCCTCGTCATAGCCGGCGAGGAGCGCGACCCGGAGGTGATCGCGCGCCTGCGCCATCTCTATCGGCTGGACGATCCGGTCGTGGTGCAGTTCTTCGCCTGGCTCGGCCAGGTCGTGCAGGGCGATTTCGGCCGCTCGCTGCGCACCGGCGAGCCGGTGCTCGGGCTGATCTGGCAAAAGCTCGGCGTCACCGTGCAGCTCGCCGTCGCCTCGATGATCGTCGCGATCGGCATCGGCCTGCCGGCGGGCATCATCGCGGCGCGGCGCAAGGACACGCTGGCCGATTATACGGCGAGCGCGGTCGCGCTGTTTGGCCTGTCGATCCCGCATTTCTGGCTCGGGATCATGCTGATCCTGGTGGTCTCGGTCGAACTCAAATGGCTGCCGGCCTCGGGCTTCGAATCGATCTTCGTCGATCCGAAAGCCTCGATCGAGCGCCTGATCATGCCGGCCTTCGTGCTCGGCGGCGGGCTGGCCGCCTTCATCATGCGCCATACCCGCTCGGCGATGCTGGAGGTGCTGCGCTCCGACTATGTCCGCACCGCCCGCGCCAAGGGCCTCGACGAGGACACGGTGGTGAACCGGCATGCGCTGCGCAATGCTCTGGTGCCGATCATCACCCTCTCGACGCTGCTTTTCGGCGAATTGCTGGCCGGCGCGGTTTTGACCGAGCAGGTCTTCACCATTCCAGGCTTCGGCAAGCTGATCATCGACGCCGTGTTCAACCGCGACTATGGCGTGGTCCAGGGTGTCGTGCTCTGCACCGCGATCGGCTTCATCCTGATGAACCTCCTGGCCGATGTGCTCTATGTCCTCGTCAACCCGCGCCTGAGGAGCGGCTGATGGCGGATGTGATCCTCGAAACGGCTACGCAAGCGAGCGCCATCGAGCCCGCCCCGCGCCCACGCCGCAGCGCGCTCAGCAAGCTCCTGCGCAACCGCTCGGCGCTGATCGGCGGCACGATCGTGCTCGTCTTCGTGCTGATGGCCGTTCTCGCACCGCTGCTCCCGCTCGCCGACCCGCTGAAGTCGAACTTCCTCGCCATCCGCAAGCCGCCCTCCGAGCTCCACTGGTTCGGCACGGACGAACTCGGCCGCGACCAGGTCTCGCGCCTGTTCTACGGGGCGCAGACCTCGCTGCTCGCCGGCATCGTCTCCGTCCTGATCGCGCTGGCGATTGGCATCCCCTTCGGCCTGCTCTCGGGCTGGTATGGCGGCTGGATCGACATCGCGATCTCGCGCGTGACCGAAGCGATGCTCGCCTGCCCCTTCCTGATCCTGGCGATCGCCTTTGCCGCGATCCTTGGCCCCTCGCTGACGAATGCGATGATCGCGATCGGCCTCTCCGCCGTGCCGATCTTCATCCGGCTGGTGCGCGGCCAGGTGATGAGCGTGAAGGCGGAGGATTTCGTCGAGGGGGCGCGGGCCGTGGGCGCGCGCGACCTGCGCATCATGTTCGTGCATGTGCTGCCCAACACGATGTCGCCCGTCGTGGTGCAGTCGACATTGTTCATGGCGCAGGCGATCATCCTGGAAGCCTCGCTCTCCTTCCTCGGCCTCGGCCAGCAGCCGCCCTCGCCCTCCTGGGGCCAGATGCTGAACGTCGCCAAGAACTTCATGGAGCAGGCGCCGTGGATGTCGGTCGCGCCCGGCGTCGCCATCTTCCTGGCCGTGCTCGGCTTCAACCTGCTCGGCGACGGCCTGCGCGACGCGCTCGATCCGAAGGAGGGGTGATTTGTGTTCGATCCTCCTCCCGTCATTCCGGACGCAGCGAAGCGGAGATCCGGAATCCATCGTAGAGTTCGGTGGCCTCCGATGGATTCCGGATCTGCGCCGCTATCGCGGCTTGTCCGGAATGACGGCGCGTTTTGTTTCTGGCCTTCATTGCCCTGAGGACGACTGACCATGTTCACCACCCGCCCCGAAATCCTCGGCACCTTCGGTGTCGTCACCTCGACGCACTGGCTTGCCACCGCCTCGGGCATGGCGATGCTGGAAAAGGGCGGCAACGCCTTCGACGCCTGCGCGGCGGCCGCGTTCGTGCTGCAGGTGGTGGAGCCGCATCTCGTCGGCCCCGCCGGCGACATGCCGGCCGTGTTCTACTCAGCGGAAAAGAAGAAGGTCGAGGTTCTCTGCGCACAGGGGCCTGCTCCCGAGGCCGCGACGATCGAGGCCTTCAAGGCGCTCGGGCTCGACCTCATCCCGGGCTCGGGCCTGCTCTCGACCGTGGTGCCCGGCGCCTTCGGCGGCTGGATGACGCTGCTGCGCGACCATGGCCGCCTGACGCTGCGCGAGGTGCTGGAACCCGCGATCGGCTATTTCGAGAACGGCCACCCGATGCTGCCGCGCGTCTCGCACTCGATCGCGGAACTGACCGAGCTCTTCACCGGGGAATGGCCGACATCGGGCGCGGTCTATCTGCCCGGCGGCCATGTGCCCAAGGCCAAGGAGCTCTTCCGCAACCAGGCCGCCGCCGACACCTATAAGCGCCTCCTCTCCGAGGCCGAGGCCGCCGGCTCCGACCGGCAGGAGCAGATCCAGGCAGCCTTCGACGCCTGGTACAAGGGCTTCGTCGCCGAGGCGATGGACAGATTCTGCCGCACGACGGAGGCGATGGATTCGTCTGGCCGCCGTCATAAGGGCCTGCTCACCGCAGACGACATGGCGCGCTGGCAGCCGAACTACGAGACGCCGGCGAGCGTGACCTATCATGGCTGGGAGGTCTTCAAGATCGGCCCCTGGGGCCAGGGTCCGGTCTTCCTGCAGACGCTGAAGATCCTGGAAGGCATCGACATCGCCGGGATGGGGCCGACGAGCCCGGAATTCATCCACCATGTCACGGAGGCGATGAAGCTCGGCTTCGCCGATCGCGAGGCCTATTACGGCGACCCGGATTTCGTGAAGGTGCCGCTCGCGACGCTGCTCTCCGAGGATTATGCGAGCGGCCGGCGCAAGCTGATCGGCGAGCAGGCCTCACATGAATTGCGGCCAGGCCTGGTCCCCGGATATGAGGAGCAGGTCGGGCGCATGCTCGCCGGCGTCCGCATTGCCGGCCAGTCGGGCAAGGGCGGCGCCAGCGTCGGCGAGCCGACCATGGCCTCGATGGTCGCGGCCGGGCGGCGCGGCGACACCGTCCATATCGACGTCATCGACAAATGGGGCAACATGATCGCGGCGACGCCTTCGGGCGGTTGGCTGCAATCCTCGCCGGTGATCCCTTCGCTCGGCTTCCCGCTGAATTCGCGGGCGCAGGCCTTCTGGCTCGAGGAAGGGCTGCCGGCCTCGCTCGCCCCGTTCAAGCGGCCGCGCACGACGCTGACGCCGACGCTCGCCTTCGAGAATGGCGAACCGCGCCTCGTCTTCGGCACGCCGGGCGGCGACCAGCAGGAGCAGTGGCAGCTCGGCATGTTCCTGCGCCGGGTGCATCACGGCCTCAACCTGCAGGAGGCGATCGACCTGCCACTGTTCCACACCCAGCACTTCCCCTCCTCCTTCTATCCGCGTGAGGCGCGGCCGGGGCATCTGATGGTCGAGGAGAGCATCGGCGAGGCGGCGCTCGCCGATCTCGTCCGGCGCGGCCACGCCTTGGAGCGCGCCCCGGCCTGGACGGTCGGGCGCCTGACCGCCGCCGAGAAGAGCCGCAACGGCCTCTTGCGCGCGGCGGCCACCCCGCGTCTGATGCAAGCCTACGCTGCCGGACGCTGAAGGGGCTGCACGCATGACATGGTCCATCGTCGCCCGTGACGCCGCCACCGGCTCCTATGGCGTCGCCGTCTCGACCTGCGCCTTCGCCGTGGGTTCGCGCGTGCCCTATGGCGGCGGGCGCATCGGGGCGATCGCGACCCAGGCTTTCGTCAACCCGCTCTACGGGGTCGACGGCCTCAGGCTGCTGCAGGAAGGCCGCTCCGCCGTCGAGATCATCGCGACGCTGACGGCCGCCGATGACGGCCGCGCGCATCGCCAGCTCCATCTGATCGATCGCGAAGGCAAGATCGCCGCCCATACCGGCTCAGCCTGCATCGATTGGTGCGGGGCGGTGCATGGGCCGCAGATCTCCGTCGCCGGCAACATGCTGGCCGGGCCGCAAGTGATCGAGGAGACGCTGAAGGCCTATATCGCGGCCTCGGCGCTCGATTTCGACGAGCGCCTGCTGGTCGCGCTCGAGGCCGGCGAGAAGGCCGGCGGCGACAAGCGCGGGCGGCAATCCTGCGCCATCCGCATCTGGGCCGGCGAGCCGATGCCGAGCTTCGACATCCGCGTCGACGACCATGTCGATCCGCTCGCCGAGTTGCGCCGGCTCTGGCGCATCGCGCATCAGCGCTATGTGCCCTTCCAGCAGGCCTCGCCCTCGCGTGCCCGCCCTGCCGGCGTCACCGACCGCGTCGAGATCGACCGGCTCTGCACCGATTATGCGGCGGCCTGGAATGCGCGGCATCCGGAAGGGTGAGGCCGCTCTGGATCAGGTTGCGATCAGATAGAATCTCGGGGCCTGTCATCCCGGACAAGCCGCGTCGCGGCGCCGATCCGGGAACCATCCGAGGGCGTCATTCTCGGGCTTGCCCCGAGAATCTCATGACCAGAGCGCTCTGGTTTTCGAGATGGTCGGGTCAAGCCCGACCATGACGACCCGAGGGCTACGCCCGGGATGACCAAGCCGTTTCAACTTCAATGCGAAACGCTATGACGCATCGCCGCTACGCCTGACGCAGTCGATGAAGCGTTCCAGCGCGCCGGATGGCTTTTCCTCGCGATAGGCCAGATGCAGCGGCGCGGTCAGCCCGGGCACGTCATCGAGGCGGGCATAGGCGATGCCGTTCGTCTCGAGGCGCGCCATCGAGGCGGGGATGATCGAGACCCCCAGGCCGGCCGCCACGAGGCTCAGCGTCGACACCATTTGCGGGGCTTCCTGGCCGATCCGCGGGCTGAACCCGGCGGCGCGGCAGGCGGCGATGATGCTGTCATAGAGGCCCGGGCCGGAGGGGCGGCGGTAGAGGATGAAGGTCTCCTCCGCCAGTTCGGCCAGAGCGATGCGCCCCTCCAGCATCCCTTGGCCCGAACGCTTCGCCAAGCCCTTGGCCAAGCGTTCCGCAATCGCATGCTGGTCGGGCAGCGCGACCAGCATCTCCTCGGCCAGCAGCGGCTCGACCACAAGCCCGACCGGGCGCTCGACCGGCGAGCGGACGAAGGCCGCATCGAGCCGCTCGGAACGCAGCTCCCCGATCAGTTCGCTGGTATTGCCCTCGCGGAGCGCCAAGGTGACGCCCGGCACGGTCTGGCGCAGCAAACGAACCACCGACGCCACCAGCGGATGAAACGCAGCCGAACTGGTGAAGCCGATGACGAGCTGACCCTGCTCGCCCCGCGCCGTACGCCGCGCGGCGTCGAGCGCCAGCTCGACATCGGAGAGGACGAGCCTGGCCTTCTCCAGCAGCGTGCGGCCGGCATCGGTGAGCTCGACGCCGCGCGGCAGGCGCCGGAACAATTGCGCACCGACTTCCCGCTCCAGCGCGCGGATCTGCTGGCTGAGCGGCGGCTGCTGGATCCCCAGACGCGCGGCGGCCCGCGTCACATGGCCTTCCTCGGCGACCGCCACGAAATAGCGGAAATGGCGCAGCTCGATCATAGGCATATCTTGTAGGTATGGATCTTACATATTTCATATATTAGACGCACGGTTCTTGAAAGCATATGGATGCTCAGGCCCTCCCGTTCTTCTCCGATGGACGGCCTGGAACAGATGATGAGCACGCCAGCCAGCCTTGCAGATCCCGAAATCGCCCGCACGGAACCGACCGTCGCCCAGCTCTTCACCGGCTTTCTCTTCCTCGGCCTGATCGGTTTCGGCGGGGTCCTGCCGATGGCCCGGACCATGGTCGTCGAGCAGCGCCGCTGGATGAGCGGCAAGGAGTTCACCGAGCTGCTCGGTCTCTGCCAGTTCCTGCCGGGCGGGAACATCATCAACATGTCGGTAGCGATCGGCCTGAAATTTCGCGGCCCGACTGGGGCGCTCGCCGCGCTGCTGGGCCTGATCGCGGCGCCCACGGCAATCGTGATCGGGCTCGGCATCCTCTACGACCACTACCAGGACGATCCGCATATCCGCCATCTCTTCGCGGGGCTGGCGGCGGCGGCGGCGGGCCTGCTCGTCGCCATGGCCGTGAAGATTGCCCTGCCCTTGCGCCGGAAGCCCCTCGGCATCGCGATCGCCCTGCTCTGCTTCCTCGCTATCGCGATCCTGCGCTTGCCGCTGCTTGCGACGATGCTGGTGCTGGCGCCGATCAGCGTGCTCGCCAGCCGGGCGCTCGATAAGGGGGAGCCCCCCGATGAGCTCGGTCCTGATCGCGCTGGCGCTGATCTTCACGCAGCTTTCGCTGCTCGCCTTCGGCGGCGGCAACACCATCCTTCCGGAGATGCAGAGGCAGGTTGTCGAGATCCATCACTGGATGACGGCGCAGCAATTCGGGGCAATGTTCGCCCTCGCCCAGGCGGCGCCCGGGCCCAACATGATGATCGTGCCGCTGGTCGGCTGGCATGTCGCGAGCTGGCCCGGCGTCCTCGTCACCACGCTGGCGAAGTTCGGCCCCTCATCCCTGCTGACGGGCATCGCCATGCAGCTTTGGGAGCGCTTCAAGGACCGGCCCTGGCGCCGCATCGTGCAGGCCGGGCTGGTACCGATGACCGTGGGTCTCGTCACCGCGAGCGCGGCGGTGATCACCCAGGCCTCGGCCCATGAATGGGTCCTGGCCGCGATCGTCGCCATCTGCGCCATCGCCGCATTGACGACGCGCCTGCATCCGCTGCTGGTGCTCGCCTTCGGCGCTCTGGTCGGGCTCAGCGGTATCGGACAGATCTGACCGGCTCTGCACCGCCTAGAGCAGGATGCGAAAAAGTGGGAACCGGTTTTTCGCATTGATCCTGCTCTAACTCCTTGGTGAGAGACGGATTCAGATTTCAGACGGAGTCACATTGTGACTCCGTCTGAAATCATCCGGCTCTAGGCGGCGTCCTGGAACGCGCGGCATCCGGACAATTGACAAGCGGCCGCCACTCTGGCGCGATTGAGTCGGCGGTCTCGGCCGGCGCATCCACCCCCCGCACCGGGCATCGCATGGGGAAGGAACAGAGCAATGGCACCTGGCGAAAGCGACATGCTCGCCCGCAGGATCGCGAGCCTCGAAGCACAGCTGCAGGCACTGCGGCAGGTCATCGACGTCAGCCCGTCCGGCCTGAAGATTCGGACAGACGGCTCACTCAGCATCACGGCGGGAGGCGCCGTGCAGGTCACCTCCGGCGGCGCGACCGCGATTAGCGCCGGCTCCGCTCTTTCGCTCAAGACCTCGGCTGCCCTCGATGTCAGGGCAGCCGCGGCGATCACCATCGCAGGCTCTCACACCATCTCGCTGGCGGGCTACACACTGAGCGCGTCGCTGATGAAGGATGTCGATGTCAGCGTCGGAAAGACGTTCTCCATCGCCGCCGGCGAGCGAGTGGCGCTGAAGGCCGGCGACGCCGAGATCGACATGAAGAAGGACGGCTCGATCAGGGTCCAGGGTCGGGACATCGACATCAAAGGCAGCGGCAAGATCGACGTCAAGGGCAGCGGCGATGTCGTGATCAAAGGCGCGAAGGTCCTGCAGAACTGAGGTTCAACAGGACCAGATGCACAGCTGCCGCGATCAAGTGAGCTTGCCGCGCGCCGCCACGGGCATTTCGCCGATGAGCTTGTCGCCGCGCACGGTGATCAACCGGTCGACCATGTTCACCACCACGCAGACATGGTTGGGGATGATGCGCACGACCTCGCCGACATTGGGCCGTTCATTCGAAGCCGCGAGGTCGAGGAAGCCGTGCTCCTCGGCGAATTTCGCGATTCTGGCCGCCGGATATTCCAGGATATAGCCATGACCGTCGAGACCGCCTGTGTCGCTGGTCAGCGTCTTCGAGCCGGAATCGAGGATGCCGCGCTCAGGCCCGGCCCGGCTGACCACCGTGGCGTAGACTGAAAGCGCGCAATCCTCCAGCGTCGCGACCCCGGCCGCGACCTGCATGCGGTCGTTGAAGATCGAGGTGCCGGAGCGGTGCTCGGTCGCGCCCTTGAGCTTGCCGATATTGGGGATGTTGGGCGAGCCGCCGGTCGAGACGATGCCTGCCTCCAGCCCCGCCTCGCGCAGGCCGGCATTGGCGGTGTCGAGGAAGATCTGTGTGCGCTCCCAGCCATCCTCGGGCGGGTACATCAGGAAGCCCGCAAAGGTCAGGCCCTTGGAGCCAGCGATCAGCTTTGCGAGCTCCACGGCCTCGCCTGGCGTCTCGACGCCGGCGCGCTTGCGGCCGGTGTCGCATTCGACGACGACCTCGAGATTGCGGCCGGCGATCTCGGCGGCGTTCGGCAGGCCGGCAATGGTGACCGGATTATCGGCCGCGACGATCATGCGCACGCGCCGCTGCAACGCGCCCAGGCGGCCGAGCTTCTCCTCGCCGAGGATGTTGTAGCTGATCATGATGTCGTCGATGCCGCCATCGGCCATGATCTCGGCCTCGCCGAGCTTCTGGCAGGTGATGCCGCGCGCGCCGGCCTCGACCTGGAGGCGGGCGAGCTCGGGCGATTTATGCGTCTTGATATGGGGGCGGTTGGCGACACCCTTCGCATCGCAGACGGCCTGGAGCCGGGCGATATTGGCCTCGACCTTGTCGAGATCGATGACGACGGCCGGCGTACCGTAGACGCGGGCGATTTCCTCAGCCAGCGCGGTCATGGCAGCACCTTGATGATCACTTCGATCTCGACCGTCATGTTGTTGGGCAGCGAGCCCATGCCCACGGCCGAGCGGGCATGCCGGCCGCGCTCGCCGAGTACGGCGACGAACAGGTCCGAGCAGCCATTGATGACCTTGGGCTGGTCGGCGAAATCGGGCACCGCGTTGACCATGCCGAGCAGCTTGATGACCTCGACCTTGTCGAGCGACCCGGTCGCCTTCTTCATCGCCGCGAGCAGACCGAGGCCGGTCTGCTTGGCGTGCTCATAGGCTTCCTCAATCGTGACGTCCCGGCCGACCTTGCCGGTGGGATAGGTGCCGTCCGCCCGCTTCGGGCCCTGGCCGGAGAGGTAGACGAGGTCGCCGACCTGCTTGAAGCTGACATAGGTGGCGACCGGCGTCGGCACGTCGGGCAGCGTCAGTCCCAACTCCTTCAGCTTGTCTTCGGCACTCATTCTGATTTCCCCTCGTCGGTCGCAAGATCGCGGACCATGTAGCGGGCCGCATCGTCGTAGCTCGCGAGCTTGCGATCAAGCGATGCGTCATGCGTCTCGCGAAAGCCGTGACGCCGCCAGAAGCCGGCCGAGCCGTTGACGGCGGCCAGCGCCATGCTGGCAAAGCCTGCTCCGCGCGCATGCTGTGCCAGCTGCGCAACGATGTCGTTGGCCGCGCCGCTGCCGCGCAGCTGCGGCAACAGAGCAAGATCATGGATGTAATAGGTGTCGGCCGGATCGGGCAGCGCGCCGAGCAGGCTGTTGAGCGCCGGAACCTGGCCGAGCAGCCAGGGATGGCTCACAACATAGCCGCCGACGCGGCCGGTCTCCTCCAGGCAGAGGCAGCCTTGCGCGGACAGCGCGAGGCGCTCGGTGAAGACCGCTTCGTCCTCGGGATAGCCGGGATGAACCCGCGCTGCGACCGCCAGGACGGACGCCAGGTCGGCGGACGTCATCACCCGCCAGCGTGGTGGGGACGGCTGGGTCACCCGACACCGAAGACGGACTCAAACCGGTGCAAGAACGGCCCTCGCGCTGAAAACGCATGCAGTCCGGCCGAAGGGCGCCTTCTCCTCGCAGAGAGAAAATCAACCTTCGCCATTCGACTCTTGTGTCTTCCGCTCGCGCTCGCAGGCTCGCAGCGTGTCGAAAACCAGATATTCTTTTGGATTTTGACCTTTCACCTCGGTGCATGTGCGGGCGCTTGCACCGGAGGAGGTATTCGATTGCGCGGTCAGATCACACCGATACCCGGTCGATTTGAAACTGGTCAGCAACGGCCCCGCCACCTTGACGCATTTTTGGCGGCCAGGATTTGCATGCCAGTTGAACGCAAATTTCCCTTGCAGAACATCAAGGTCGTCCGCCCCGGCCGGGGACGACAACAGAAACAGGGTCACGGCAACAAGGCCACTTCGATTCCTCAGCATCAGAATCCTCCGTCGGCTCAGGGAGACCCAACACCCATAGATCAGGTCGCATTCGGACGGAACCGTCCGAATGCGAAAGAGGCAACGCTCTGGAGCCATTTCCGATCGAATTCGCTCGAAAACGCTCTGGATGGGCCGCGGCGGGAACCCGCGCTCAGGAGGCCGCGACCTTCTTGAACTTGTTCGTGCGCTTGGGGTGCCACCAGGCGCCCTTCAGCACCACGCCCTCGGAAAAGATTTTCTTGTCACCGGTCATGTGCTCGCCGGTGACGTCGGCATAGTCGAACTTGCCGTCCTTGACGGTCAGGATCGTCGCGTCGCCGAGCGAGCCGACCTTGAGCGAACCGTATTCGGGCCGCTTCAGTGCCATCGCGGCATTCACGGTCGAGGCGGCGATGACGTTGTTCAGGCTCATGCCCATGAGGAGGAACTTCGACATGGTGGTGACCTGGTCATAGGCCGGGCCATCGATGCAGAGCTTGTGCACGTCGGACGAGATCACATCCGGCTCGAAACCATTGGCCAGCATGGCGCGCGTCGTCTTGAACGAGAACGAACCCTTGCCGTGGCCGATATCGAAGATGACGCCGCGCTTGCGGGCGGCCAGCACCTCGGGCTTGACCGTGCCCTGCGCCGTGCAGGGCGCATTCGGGAAGGGGCGGAAGGCGTGGGTGAGCACATCGCCCGGCCGCAGCATGTTCACCACCTCCTCATAGGACGGAGGCGGATGGTCGATATGGCACATCAGCGGCATGCCGACCTCGTTGGCGACCTGCAGCGCGATGTTGAGCGGCACCGTGCCCTGATCGCCCGAGGCGTGCAGGCCGACGCGGACCTTGATGCCGACGATGAGGTCGCGGTTGGCGTCGGCGACCGCGACGGCGTCGATCGGGTTCATCAGGCGCAGATCGCCGCTCTCGCCGACCATGACGCGGTGGTCGAAGCCGTAGATGCCGGCATGCGAGACATGGAGATAAGCCAGGATGCGGGCCTGGCTCCTCTCGATGACATGCTTGCGGAAGCCCGGCCAGTTGCCGGGGCCAGCCGAGCCGGTGTCGACCGAGGTGGTGACGCCGGACGCCCGGCAGAACTCGTCGGCGTCGATGCCGAGCGAGGTGCCGCCCCAATAGACATGGGTGTGCAGGTCGATCAGGCCCGGCGTGACGATGTAGCCGGAAACGTCGCGGATTTCCTTGGCGCCCTTCAGATCCTTGCCGAAGCCGGAGACCTTGCCGTCGGTGAAGGCGACGTCGAGCACGCCGTCATGCTTCTGCGAAGGGTCGATGACACGACCGCCCTTGAGGATGAGATCATGGGTCATTTCAGTTGCAGGCCTTCACGTTCGACATAAAGGAGATAGAGCGCCGTCATCCAGGCCGGCGCGAAGCGGAGCGCCGGGATCCATCATAGGGCGCTGAGCCCTATAACGCATCTCGGGACGACCTTTCGGCCGCCCAGGATGACACGTTGGAAATCGCGCAGCCATCACACTGGTCCCACAGCACCCTTGCGCTCGACGATGAGCCCATAGGCCTGCGGTTCGCGGTGCTTGGCGAAATTGAAGGTGGAGTTCTTGTAGCTCTTGCCGAGATCCATGTCGCAGCGGGCGATAACGAGCTCGTCGCCCTCGGTCACGGCCTGCGCCACGACCTCGCCGGTCGGCGCGATGATGCAGGAGCCGCCGATCTGGTCGACGCCAGCCTCCAGCCCCGCCTTGGCGACGCCGACGACCCAGCTCGCGTTCTGATAGGCGCCGGCCTGCATTACGAGCTGGTTGTGGAAGTTGCCGAGCCGGTCATGGTCGGGCGCCGGCGGGTTGTGCTTGGGCGTGTTGTAGCCGAGCACGATCAGCTCGACATCCTGCAAGCCCATCGACCGGTAGCTCTCGGGCCAGCGCCGGTCATTGCAGATCATCATGCCGAGATTGGCATCCATCGCGCGCCAGACCGGCCAGCCGAGATTGCCGGTCTCGAAATAGCGCTTCTCCAGATTTTGGAACGGCGCGTCGGGACGATGCTCGGGATGGCCGGGCAGATGGATCTTGCGGTACTTGCCGACGATCGCGCCGGTCTTGTCGACCAGGATCGCGGTGTTGAAGCGGCGCTTGCGGCCCTCCTCGAAGGCAAGCTCGCAATAGCCCAGATGGAAGCCGATGCCGAGGCGCTGGGCTTCGGCGAAGAGCGGTGCGGTCTCGTTGCCGGGCATCGCGCTCTCGAAATAGCTGTCGATCTCGTCCTCGTCCTCGATCCACCAATGCGGAAAGAACGCGGTCAGCGCGGCCTCGGGATAAACCACGAGATCGGCGCCATGGCCCTTGGCCTGGCGCATCAGCTCGATCAGGCGGGCAACCGCCGAGGCGCGGCTCTCGTCACGCTGGATCGGCCCGAGCTGGGCCGCGGCGACGGTCAGGATACGGCTCACGTCAAGCTCTCCCCGGGCCAACGGCAGACCGTGCCGCGATGCGTTGCGGCATGTGTCGCCTCAGAGGCGGCGGTGTCGCCGCCGCCTTGCTCAGTCCCGCAAGACTCAGTCCCGTAGGAGCAATGACGACGCATCGGCTTGCCCCGAAAACCGGTTCCCACTTTTCGGGCCGATGCTCTAGCCCCGCCGTGCGCCATATGGCGCCGGCCCCGGCCGACATGTCAGGCATGGTCTCAGAGGCTCTTGGCCAGGCGCGGATCGAGCGAGTCGCGCAAGCCGTCGCCGAGCAGGTTGACCGCGAGAACGGTGATCGAGAGGAACAGCGCCGGGAAGAAGATGATATGCGGCCTGACCTGCCAGAGCGCCCTGCCCTCGGCCATGATGTTGCCCCAGGACGGGGTGGAGGGCGGTACGCCCGCGCCGATGAAGGACAGGATCGCCTCGACGATCATGGCGCTGGCGCAGATATAGGTCGCCTGCACCATCATCGGCGCGACCGTATTGGGCAGGATGTGGCGGAAGATGATGCGCGGCACGCGAGCGCCTTGCGAGATCGCCGCCTCGACATAGGGCTGCTCGCGCAAGGACAGCACGACGCTGCGCACCAGGCGGGCGACGCGCGGGATCTCGGCGATGGTGATGGCGATGATGACGTTCTGGACCGAGCCGCGCGTCAGCGCCATCAGCGCGATGGCGAGCAGGATCGGCGGGATCGACATCATGCCGTCGATGATGCGCATGACGATGCCGTCGGCCCAGCGCACGAAGCCGGCGAAGAGACCGACGGCCAGCCCAATGACGGAGGCCAGGAAGGCCACGCTGAAGCCGACCAGCAGCGAGACCCGCGCGCCATAGGTGACGCGCGAATAGATGTCGCGCCCGAGCATGTCGGTGCCGAACCAGTAGAGCTCGGAGGGCACGCGCGTGCGCCGCGAGGTCGCGATCGCGGTGGGATCGACGGTCCACAGCAGGGGCGCGAAGATCGCGACCAGGATCATCAGCAGCAGCAAGACGCCGCCGACCGTGACGGCAGGGTGCTTGCGCAGATAGGAACGCTTCTTGGGCGACAAGGCAGACTCGGGCGACAAGACAGACTCGGGCGGCGAAATCTCGCTGACGGCGGGAGCCGCGAGCGGCGCGGCGATGGTGCTGGATTGAGCTGTCAATACCGTATCCTCGGATCGACCAGAGTATAGATGAGGTCCACGAGCAGGTTCACCAGGACGTAGACGAAGCTGAAGATCAGCACGACGCCCTGGATCACGGGGTAGTCGCGCCGCAGGATCGCATCCAGCGTCAGCCGCCCCAGGCCTGGAATGGCGAAGACGCTCTCGGTGACGACGGCGCCGCCGATCAGGAGCGCCACGCCGATGCCGATGATGGTGATCACCGGAACCGCCGCATTCTTCAGAGCATGCACGAAGAGCACGTTGCGCTGTTCGACGCCCTTGGCGCTGGCGGTGCGGACATAGTCCTGCTGCAGCACTTCGAGCATGGTCGCCCGGGTGATGCGCGCGATCAGCGCGATATAGACGAAGCCAAGCGTGATCGAGGGCAGGATCAGGTTCTTGAACCAGGGCCAGATGCCTTGCGAGATCGGCGTATAGCCCTGCACCGGCACCCAATCGAGCTTCAGGGCGAAGACATAGGCGAGCATGTAGCCGACGACGAAGACCGGAACCGAGAAGCCGAACACGGCAAAGCCGACGACGCAGCGGTCGATCCAGGAGCCTGCCTTCCAGGCCGCAACCACACCCATCGGCACGGCGACGACGACCGCGAAGATCAGCGTCAGCAGCATCAATGAGACCGTCGGCTCGATGCGCTGGGCGATGAGCTGCGTCACCGGCAGCGAGGTGAAGATCGAGGTGCCGAGATCGCCCTGGAGCACATGGTAGAACCATTCCCCGAAGCGGATGAGATAGGGCCGGTCGAGACCCAGACTGGCCCGGATCCTCTCGACATCGGCCGGCGAGGCCTGGTCGCCGGCGATCACCGCGGCGGGATCGCCCGGCGCGATGTAAAGCAGCGAGAAGACGAACAGGGCGACGAAGGCCATCACCGGTATGGTCGTGATGATCCGTCTGACGATGAAAGCGAGCATTCTGGCGCTTAGCCTTGGTTATGGTCGATCAGAACTGTTGCAACGCGAGCCGCCATTCCGGCGGCTTATGTCCAGGGGAGTGCCGGGCTCCTGGGGAGCGCCGGCACCCTGCGATAAATCCCAGCTCGGCGCGGCTTTGCCGCTCGTCCGGGATGGACGGGGCAGCCGCGAGAGCTGCCCCTGCCGTCAGGCCTTCGACACGCCCCAGAAGAATGGCAGCGGGCCGCTGGTGACGCCGGAGAGATTCGACCGCCAGGCCTGGTAGCCGAGATAGAAGCCGGTCGGGGCGTAGACGACCTCCTCCATCGCAGCCTTGTTGAGCTTGGCGATCGCAGTCTTCTCCTCGGCCATGTCCTTGGCGTCGAACCAGTTGGTCACCTCGGTCTCGACAGCCGGGATATTGGGCCAGCCGAACCAGGCCTTGTCGCCATTGGCGCGGATGGCGGTGTAGGCGGCGGGATTGATGCAGTCGGCGCCGGCATGCCAGGTGTGGAACATGCTCCAGCCGCCCTGGCCGGGAGGCGTCTTCTGGGCGCGGCGTGCGCCGACGGTGCCCCAATCGGTGGCGACGAAATCGACCTTCATGCCGATGCTCTTGAGCAGCTCGGCGGTGACGTCGCCCATCGACTTGGTGGCGGCCATGTCCTGCGCAACGACGCAGACCACGGGCTCGCCATTATAGCCGGATTCCGCCAGCAGCTTCTTGGCCGCGTCGACATTGCGCTGCTTCAGGATGTCGCCACCCTCTTCGGTGTAGAGCGGCGTGCCGGGGGTGAAATAGCTCGGCAAGTTCTTCCAGAGCTTGTCGTCGTCGCCGACGATCGAGCGCATGTAGTCTTCCTGGTTCAGCGCGGTCAGCACCGCGCGGCGCACCTTCACATTGTTGAAGGGCGGGAAGAGATGGTTCATGCGGAAGGCGCCGATATTGCCGAGCGGATCGCCGATATCGACCTTGACGTTCTTGTTGGCCTTGAGCACCGGCACGAGGTCCGACAGCGGGGTCTCCCACCAGTCGACCTCGCCGTTCTGCAGCGCGGCCGAGGCCGTCGCCGGATCGGGGATGATGACCCATTCGATCCGGTCGACCAGGATCTTCTTGCCGCCGGCGAGCCAGTCAGCCGGCTCCGAGCGCGGCACGTAATCGGCAAACTTCTCGAACACCGCCTTGGCGCCGGGCACCCATTCGCTGCGCATGAACTTCATCGGGCCCGAACCGATATATTCGGTGATCTGCGTGAACGGATCGGTCTTGGCGATGCGCTCGGGCATGATGAAGGTGCAAGGCGCGTTGTTCTTGCCCAGCGCCAGCAGCATCTTCGGGTAAGGCTTGTTGAGCGTCCACTTCCAGCTCATGTCGTCGATCGGGGCGAGCTCGACCTCGATCGCCTTGATCATCAGGCCCATCGGGTCGCGGGCCTGCCAGCGCTTCAGGCTCTGGACGACGTCCTTGGAGGTGACCGGCGCGCCGTCATGGAATTTGAGACCCGGGCGCAGCTTGAAGGTCCAGACCAGCCCGTCGGCGGAGACCGTCTCCGACTCGACCATCTGGCGCTGCGGCTGAAACTTCGAATCGATGCCATAGACCGTGTCCCAGACCAGGGCGGCCGCGTTGCGCACGACATATTGCGTGCCCCAGATGGGATCGAAATTGGCGAGGTTGGCCTGCGGCACGAAGCGCAGGGTCTTGGCCGCCGCGCTTTGCGACAGAGCCGGCATGGCCAATCCGCCCGAGGCCGCCAGGGCGCCCGTCCCCACGGCGGTCTTCAAAAATGTCCTGCGATCCATGCACTCACTCTCCCCTGTAACGGCAACCTCTGCGCGGGCGACCTTGGCGCGAGTTTGGGCAGAAAACTTCTGCGCTGACAACACGCTTGACCGGCCCTTCTTGGCCGGCGGGCAGCTTGCAGACTTCGTGCCAAACGGGACTGAACCGCCGGAAGCGCACGGAATTCGGCAATCTCTGCCCGCCCCGCAGCGCTGCGGGCAGAAAATTGCGAATTAGGGGATTAAACCGATTTGATCGGCGCATCGACCCGCGCAAAAGGCCTTGCAAATTCGAAGGCCGCCGCGGCGCGCAAAACCAGTGCATCACGCCCGAAAGCGCCAACGATCTGCAGGCCCGCCGGCAAGCCGGCTTTCGTCAGCCCGCAAGGCAGCGAAATCGCCGGCGCCTGCGTGATGTTGAAGGGGTAGGTGAACGGGGTCCAGCGCGTCCAGTCCTCGCCATAGCCGCCATGGGCGGGGGTGTCCCGCCCGACCTCGAAGGCCGGCAAGGGCAGCGTCGGCGTCAGCAGCAGATCGAAGCGTGCATGAAATTGCGCCATGCGGTGCGCAAGCGCATTGCGCTGGGTGAGCAGCGCATCGACATAGGCCGTGCCCGACACCTTTTCGCCAGCTTCCGCCACCGCGACGAGGCCGGGATCCATCCGCTTGCGGTCGTCGGGGCCGGCATTGCGCAAGGCGAGTGCTGCTCCCGCCCCCCACAACGTCATCAAGGTCTCGATCGGGTCGGCAAAGCCCGGATCGACCTCCTCGACCGTCGCGCCAAGCTCCTTGAACGCCATCGCTGCCGCTTTCGTGAGCGCCGCGATCTCGGGATCGACCGCGACATCGCCGCCAAGCTTCGGCGACCAGGCGAGGCGCAGGCCCCTCACGCCGCCAGGCAGGCCGGCGACATAGTCCAGGGGCTCGTCGAGCACCGCCGTCATGTCGCGGGCATCGGGCCGGGCGATCACGTTCATGGCGAGCGCCGTGTCGGTCACGGTGCGCGTCAGCGGGCCGAGATGGGCGAGGAAGCCCATGGTCGAGACCGGGAAGGCCGGCACACGGCCATAGGTGGGTTTCAGCCCGACCACACCGGTGAAGGCGGCAGGAATGCGGACCGAGCCTGCGCCATCCGTTCCGATATGGATGCAGCCGAGATTGAGTGCGGCGCAGACGGCAGCACCGGACGACGAGCCGCCCGGGCCCGTCCCGGTGCCCCAGGGATTACGCGTGATGCCCGATTGCGGGGAATCGCCGACGCCCTTCCAGCCATATTCCGGCATCGTCGTCTTGCCGAGGAAGACCGTACCCGCCTCGCGCAGCCGGGCGGTGGCGGGCGCATCCTCGGGCCAGGGCGCGTCCGAGCCCACGGCCGAGCCGCGCCGCATCGACCAGCCGGCAACGCCGATATTGTCCTTGATGGTGACGGGCACGCCGTCGAGCGGGCCGAGCGGCTCTTTCTTGAGGTAACGCGCCTCGGCCGCCTGCGCCATGGCGAGCGTGACCTTGTCGTCGCGCACGGTGAAGGCGTTGACCTCGGGCTCGAAGCGCTCGATGCGCGCGAGCGCGTCTTTCGTCACCTCAACGGGAGAGAGCTCGCCGCTGGCATAGAGGGGCTGGAGTTCGGCGGCGGACAAAGAGGCGATGTCGGTCATGAGGTGGCCTGTCCTTCAAGTCATGAGCATTGGAACCTCCTCGTCATCCCGGGCGCAAGACCCGGGATCCATCGTAGAGCTCCGGAGCCCTCCGATGGATCCCGGTTCGGTGCCGCGGAGCCTGTCCTTGGGCCGATCAAAGATCGGACCCGAGGGCGGCTTGCCCGGGATGACGGAGAGGCTGAGAGATTGCTGTCATGGTGCTACGCATTCGCCGCGCGCCAGGCGGCGCTGAGCAACACATTGGCGCCGGCGACCATGTCGTCATCGGTGCTGAATTCGGCCGGGTTGTGCGAGAGACCGCCGATCGAGGGAATGAACACCATGGCCGTCGGGCACAGGCGCGACATCATCTGCGCGTCATGCCCCGCGCCCGAGATCATCCGCCGGATCGGCAGGCCGAATTCGGCCGCGCTCTGCTCGACGCTGGCGATCAATTCCTCGGTGAAGGGCGTCGCCGGAAAACGGGCGAGATCGCGGATCGAGATCTGAATGTCGTCGCGCTCCGACAGCTCAGTGCAGAAGGCGCGGACCGCCGCCTCGGCTTCAGCCAGCGGCGCGTCGAGCGGGTTGCGCAGATCGAGCGACATCACCACGGTTTCGGGCACGACATTGACGTTGCCGGGCTGGACGCGGATGACGCCGGAATTGGCGAGCTGCCCGGGGATCGTCTTGGTCAACTCATTGGCGAAGATGTTGATCCGCGCCGCCGCCAGGCCTGGATCCTTGCGATAGGCCATCGGCGTCGTGCCGGCATGGCTCGGCCGACCCTTCAGCGTCAGTTCGAGCCAGCAGATTCCCTGGATGCCGGTGACCGCGCCAAGCCCGCCGCCTTCGCTCTCGAGGACCGGCCCCTGCTCGATATGCAATTCGAGATAGGCATGCGCCTTGAGGAAGCCCGGCTTTTCCTGTCCCTCATAGCCGATGCGCTTGAGCTCGGCGCCGAGACCTACGCCTTCGGAATCGACTTCCGCATGGGCGGCCGCAACGCTCATGCCGCCGGCCCAGACATAGGAGCCGAGCATGTCGGGGTGGAAGCGTGCGCCCTCTTCATTGGTGAAGGCGATCACCGCCATGTCGCGCTTGGGCGTCAGGCCAGCGTCGCGTAGCGCCGCCAGCACCTCGACGCCGGCGATGACGCCGAGCGCGCCGTCGAAACGCCCGCCGGTGCCGACCGTGTCGATATGCGAGCCCATGATGACGGCCGGCCCCTCCTGCTGCCCCTTCAGGACGCCGACGATATTGCCGATCGCGTCGATCTTCACCGCGAGCCCGAGCGCCTGCATCTGCCCGACCAGCCAATCGCGGCCCTGCTTATCCTCATCGGTCAAGGCCAGGCGCCGGCAGCCGCCCTCTGGCGTCGCGCCGATCATCGAAAGCGCCGTCAGGCGCGACACCAGCCGCGCGCCATCGATCCGCAGATTACTGCTCATTCGTCTCAAGTCTCCGTGAAGGCCATCGCCGCTGCGCTCAGCCTAGGCAAGATGCAAGCCGCTCAACCGCCGAGCAAGCCGGGCCGGCGTCTGTCGACCCAGCCGGTCGCGTCCTCATAGGCCTGCGCGACCTGGAGCAGCAGCAATTCGGACTGGTTCGGCCCCCAGAGCTGCATGCCCATCGGCAGGCCCGCCGCATTGAAGCCGGCAGGCACGCTGAGCGCCGGACAACCCGACATCGTCACCGGGATCACCACCTGCATCCAGCGGTGATAGGTATCCATAGCGCGGCCGGCGATCTCCCTGGGCCATGGCGTCTCGACCGCGAAGGGAAAGACCTGGGCGCTGGGCAGGACCAGGATGTCGTAGCGTCCAAAGAGCCCCTGGAGATGCTGGTACCAGCGCGAGCGGAGACCCGAGGCCTGCATCACCTCGAAGGCGGAGACCTTGAGCCCCTGCTCGACCTCCCAGCGCGCCTCGGGCTTGAGCAGGTCGCGCTGGGCCGGATCGGCATAGACGGGGGCAAGGCCCGAGCCCGCCTGCCAGGCGCGCAGCGTCAGCCAGGCCTGCCAGATCGATTCCGGATCGAAGCCGAGCGCAACATCCTCGACAACCGCGCCCATGTCCTCGAACGCCGCCAGGGCCTGCCGGCACAGGGACAGAACACCCTCCTCCATCGGCAGATGGCCGCCGAGATCGCCGAGCCAGCCGATCCGCAAGCCTGTGACGTCGCGCTCCAGCGGCCCGAGAAAGATCGCCGGATCCTCCCGCAAGGACATCGGCACGCGCGGATCATAGCCGGATTGAACCGCGAGCAGCGCCGCGAGATCGCGGACTTTACGCGCCATCGGCCCGGCGACGCCCAATTGCGGGATGAAGACCTCATCCGTGCCCGACAGCACCCGGCCATAGGAGGGGCGCAGGCCCAGCACATTGTTGAAGGCGGCGGGGTTGCGCAGCGAACCGGCATGGTCGCTGCCATCGGCCACCGGCAGCATGCGCAACGCCAGCGCCACCGCGGCCCCGCCGCTGGAGCCGCCCGAGGTCTTGCTCTGGTCATAGGCGTTGCGCGTCGCCCCGAAGACCGGATTGAAGGTCTGCGAGCCGAGCCCGAATTCGGGCGTGTTGGTCTTGCCGATGATGATGGAGCCGGCGGCCTTCATCCGCTCGACGAAGATCGCATCGGTCTGCGCGATGATGTCCTTGAACAGCGGCGAGCCCTGCGTGGTCGCGAACCCCTTGGCGGCAGAGAGATCCTTGATCGCCTGCGGAAAGCCATGCATCCAGCCGCGCGAATGGCCGGCCGCAAGCTCGGCATCGAGCACGGCCGCCTCCTTCAGCAGATCGCCGCGCTCGCGCTGCGCCACGATTGCGTTGACGCGCGGGTTCAGCCGCTCGATCTGGTCGAGGAAAGCCGCCATCACCTCCACGCAGGAGAGTTTTCGCGCATGGATCGCCTGCGAAAGCGCGACCGCATCCAGCGCCACGATGTCGCTGGTCGCCGCAGTGCTGACTGTATCTGGCATGCCTGGCCTGTCTCCTGCCGGGAAGAATCGGGTCGATGATGGCCGCAGCCCGCGCGCCCCGCCAGCGGCGTTTCCGGGCAGAGCCCGTGCGGAGGGCGCATCACGCGGGGCGGCCCGGCGTGCAGGCGGCTGTCCCCCGCAGTCCAAGGCAGGTACTTGCATCGGCTTGTCCCGAAAACCGGTTCCCACTTTTCGGGCCGATGCCCTAGAAGCGACGCCCCATGTCAGACCTCGCCCTCCCGTTCCGCCAGACCGCCCCTTGGCTCAACGAGACCCGGGCCATGCTCGCGTTGAGCTGGCCGCTGGTGCTGACCAATGTCGCGCAGACGGCGATGACGGCGACGGATGTGATGATGATGGGCCATCTCGGCCCCGACGCATTGGCCGCGGGCGCGCTCGGCTCCAATCTCTACATGGCCGTGCTGATCTTCGGCATCGGCGTCATGGCGGCCGTGTCGCCAATGATCTCGATCGAACTCGGCCGCAATCGCCACGCCGTGCGCGAATTGCGCCGCACCGTGCGGCAGGGCTTCTGGGCCGCCTTGGTGCTGGTCGGCCCGATGTGGCTGTTCCTCTGGCAGGCCGAGACGATCCTGCGCGCGATGGGCCAGGACGCGGCGCTGGCGAAGGCCGCCGCCTCCTATGTGCGGACGCTGCAATGGGGCCTGCTGCCGTTCTTTCTGTTTCTCGTGCTGCGCGGCTTCGTCGCCTCGCTGCAACGCCCCTTCGCCGCCTTCGTCGTCGTCCTGCTCGCTGTCGGTTTCAACGCGCTGGCCAATTGGTGCCTGATGTTCGGCCGGCTCGGCTTCCCGGCGCTCGGCCTGCCGGGTTCGGGGCTGGCGACGGCCTTGTCCTCGGCCCTGATGATGTTGGGCCTGAGCCTGGTCGTCAGCTTCGACCGCCGCTTCCGCCGCTACCGCCTGTTCGGCCGCTTCTGGGTCGCGGACTGGCCGCGTTTCCGGGCCTTCTGGCGGATGGGCCTGCCGATCGGCACGACGCTCGCCTTCGAGGTGGTGATCTTCAACGGAGCAGCCTTCCTGATGGGGCTGATCGGCCCGGCCTCGCTTGCGGCCCATGCGATCGCGATCCAGATCGCCTCGCTGACCTTCATGGTGCCGATGGGTATCGGCCAGGCCGCCACGGTCAGGGTCGGCCGGGCTTTTGGCGCCGGCGACCAGGACGGGGTCGCGCGGGCCGGCGCGACGGCGCTCGTGCTGGGCATCGGCTTCATGGCCCTGACCGCGCTCGTCATGCTGTTTGCGCCACAATGGCTCGTCGTTCCCTTCCTCGATGTCGAGAAGCCCGGCGCGGCCGAGGTCGCGGTGCTGGCCGCGTCCTTCCTGCTCTATGCCGCGATCTTCCAGATCGCCGACGGGGCGCAGGTCGTCGGCTCCTGCCTCCTCAGGGGGCTCGGCGACACACGGGTGCCGATGCTCTTCGCCGGGCTCGGCTATTGGGCGATCGGGCTGCCGCTTTCGATCGCGCTCGGCTTCTTCACGCCGCTCGCCGGCATCGGCATCTGGATCGGGCTTGCGATCGCACTCGCCATCGTCGCGGTCTTGATGCTCGGCCGCTGGCGAGCCCGCGACAGGCTCGGCCTCGTCACCGCGCTCTGATTGCATCGGCGCGATCCGTCTCTCAGTCTAAGAGTGAGAGCAGGATCAATGCGAAAAACCGGTTCCCACTTTTTCGCATCCTGCTCTATCATTCCCCCGTCGCACGTTCAGCCTTGGGGGAGGCAGGTCATGTACAAGGACGACGACGTTCAACGCATCCGGGACAGCTTCGCCCATCTCCACCGCCGCAAGGCCGAGACCGGAACGATCTTCTACAACCGGCTCTTCGAGATCGCGCCCGAGGTCAGGCCCTTGTTCAAGGGCGACATCAAGGCGCAAAGCGTCAAGCTTATGGAGACGCTGACGGTCGCCCTCGCCACGCTCAATGACAGGGAGGGCCTCGCCATCCTGCTGCGCAAGCTCGGCCGCGAGCACAAGGGCTATGGCGTCAAGGACAGCCATTACGACAGTGTCGGGGCGGCCTTGATCTGGACGCTCCGGACCTCACTGGGCGACGCGTTCACGCCGCGCGTCGAGCAGGCCTGGACGCAGCTCTACGCCGATATCGCCAGCGTCATGATCGCAGCGAGCCACGCGGAGTGAACGAGGAGGCGCCCCGCCCCTCAATGACTGTCTGGACATGTCCTGAGCCGTCATTCTGAGAGGCTCGCCCGCGATGAAGCCGATGATTTCAATGACTCTGTCTTGATCATCTACACACCGTCATTCCGGGCGCAGCGAAGCGGAGACCCGGAATCCATCGTAGAGTGCGTCGCCCTTCGATGGATTCCGGATCAGCGCCGCTTACGCGGCTTGTCCGGAATGACGGCGCGGGGATGGAAAGCGAACGGCCCCTGAGGATAAGCGCTCGGGAGGTTTCCAATCGGAGAGGTCTCTCAGAACTCCTCCCAGCCAGCGTCGCTGGCGCGGCTGTTGACGGCCTTCTTCACTGGGGCGGATCTGGCTGGAGCCTGTCCGAAGGCGGCCTCAGCGAGCTTGCGCAGGCGCGCGGGCTCGGAGCCATGACCGGCCGGGGCGGCCCTCACCGGAGCCTGGGCGTAGCTGGCCGATGAGGCAGCTGCGCCCTCTGGGCCGGTCCTGAAGGCTGCGACGAGGTCGTTGAGCTGGACGATGCGGCCCGAGAGCGAACCGGCCGAGGCTGCGCTCTGTTCGGCGAGCGCCGCATTGGCCTGCGTCATCTCGTCGAGATGGGCGACAGCCTGGCTCATCTCGTCGATGCCGTTGGCCTGTTCGCCCGAAGCCGCCGAGATCTCGGCGATGGTGGCGGCAACCTTCTGCGAGGCCGCCAGGATCTGGGTCAGGGCGTCGCCGGCCTGGCGCACCAGCTTGACGCCCTCGCCGACCTCGGCGTTCGACGAGGAGATCAGGCCGGAAATGTCCTTGGCGGCAGCGCCCGAGCGCTGCGCCAGCGTGCGCACTTCCGAGGCCACCACGGCAAAGCCCTTGCCGGCATCACCGGCGCGCGCCGCTTCCACCGCCGCGTTCAGCGCCAGGAGGTTGGTCTGGAAGGCGATGTCGTCGATCACCCGGATGATGTCGGAGATCTTCTGCGAGGCGCTCTCGATGCGCGCCATTGCAGCCACGGCCTCGGTCGCGATCGCACCGCCCGACTGCGCCGCCTGCATCGCCTCGGTCGCAATCGCGGCGGCCTGCTTCGAGGCCTGGGCCGAGGCCTTCACCGAAGCTGCGAGCTCCTCGGTCGTGGCTGCGGTTTCCTCCAGCGACGAGGCCTGCTCTTCCGTGCGCTTGGACAGATCATCGGCGCCCATGGTGATCTCACGCGCCGCCAAGCCGACATCCGCAGAAGTCGTCTGGATCGTGCGCACCGTCGAGGACAGGCGGTCGACCGTCTCGTTGATCGCGCCCTTGAGCTCGGCGAACTTGCCGCGATAGGCGGTCTCGATCCGGGCGGTCAGGTCCCCGCCCGCAACCGCGTGCAGGGCGGCCGCGAATTCGGATGTGGCTGAATCAACCACCGCATTGATCTCGTTGATGCCGGCGACGAGCTTCTGCATCTGCTCGTCGGCATGCTCGATCTGCAGCCGCGCCGAGAAATCGCCCGACGCCGCAGCCGCGACCACATCGCCGACATCCGTCACCACCGCTTCCATCGACTGCGCCCGCGCCAAGCGAGCGGCCGATGCCGAGCGTTCCTGCTCCTGAAGCACGGCAACCTGCTCGGTACTCTCGCGCAGCACCGAAACCGCGCGCGCCATCGCGCCGATCTCGTCCTGGCGCACAACATGGGGCACGTCGACCTTGGTGTCGCCGGCGGTCAGGCGCTGCATGACACCGCCCAGATCAATCAGCGGCCGCGTGATCGAGCGTTGCGCGAACAGCAATGCCGCAGCCAGTGACGCCAGCAGCGCCGCCAGCAGCACGGTCGGCAGGATCCATTGCACCTGCTTCGTAAAAGCATCGGCCTCCTGTCCTAGCGCATTGCCGGCTGTCTCATTCTGCGTGCCGAAGGCGACGAGGATATCGTTCAACGCCTTGCGGTTGGCGCGGTTGAGCTCGTTATTGCCCTGGGCATTCGCCGCCGTCGTCGAGACGTCGCGGCCAAGGCGGACGGTCTCCGAGCGGAAGGCGATGAACTCACTGATCGCTTTTTCGATCTGCGCCACACGCTCATCTGCGGGAGCGAGCCGCCTCAGATCGGCGGTCAGCTTGCGCAACTGCCCGAAGCGGCTCTCGATGCCCTTGGCGTAAGGCTCGGCTTCCGCCGCGGTTTTCGACATGTAGATGCCGCGCGCGTCCATCACCACGCCGGTAACGATGCCGTTGAGCCGTTCCGTCAGCAGCGCAATGTCGCCCTGCACGCTCGAGCGCTGGTTGAGGTCATTGGCCCGCGACAATGCGTAGAGGCTGAGCCCGGCGGAGACGACGGCGCCGGCTGCGACGATTGCCAGCATCGCGACGATCTTGATGCGAATAGACTTCAAGGACCCGGCCTCCCCGGCCTGTTGGCCCGGCGAATCGGGGCGCATCTCTGGCGCATCTGACCCAGCCGGTTTTTTGAGATGGTTAGGCATCGGCATGGTCGCTGCCGCAATGCGTCCAGGAGATCCGAGCCATGCGCGACCCGCCGCCTCTATGGCGGAAGCCGGAGCATCGATCGTCGCCGTGACGTTGCGACATCATTGGATTCACAGCGAAATCGCTAAACAAACGCTTAAAATTCGCGCTTTTCGGCCTATTCGAAGCCGATGAAGTATCCTGCAGGCACGATCTCAGGCATCGAATTCCCGCAATGATAGCAGGTCACTTATCGACTCCCGTATAGGGATTGTGATTGTTGCCGATTCGTCACAGCTTGTGTCCGCCACAATTTCGCCACGCACTGTTCACCCCACGGCCATCTCGCACACCTTGAAAGAGGCATCGGGGTAAGGCGTGGAACTTGAGCGTCGCTCCTTCGTTTTCATCGCCGCCCGCCAGATTCACGCATCGAGCCCCCATCCAATGTCCTTCGTGCCCTCCGCCTTCGCCAGCCTCCCCCTCAAGCGCCTCGCGGCGCTGCTAATGCCCCTTCTGCTCGCGGCCTGCGTGAGCACGCGGCAGGAGCCCTTCGAGGCGGCGCACGCGCCCGGCGTCAGCGCCGAATACCTCGCCATGTATGGCGACCAGCCCGATGAGACCTACCCGCTGCCGGCGACCGATGTTTCGGAGGTCGATCCGAAGTTCCTGCGCCAGGAAGTGTCGTATCCGACACGCGAGAGGCCCGGCACCATCGTCGTCGATACCGACAACCGCTTCCTCTATCTCGTCCGCGAGAACGGCCGTGCCATCCGCTACGGCATCGGCGTCGGCAAGCAGGGCATGTCCTGGCGCGGGCGCGCCACCGTCGGCCGCAAGGGAACCTGGCCGCGCTGGACCCCGACGCCTGCGATGATCGCGCGCGATCCGGCGAAGAACGGCCCCTGGGCCGGCGGCATGCAGGCCGGCCTCGACAACCCGCTCGGCGCGCGCGCACTCTATCTCTACCAGGGCGACCGCGACACGATGTACCGCATCCACGGCACTTCGGAGCCCTGGTCGATCGGCCAGTCGGTCTCCAGCGGCTGCATCCGGATGTTCAATCAGGACATCATCGACCTGCACAGCCGGGTGCCGACCGGAACCACCGTCGTCGTGCTGAACCGCGGCACCTTGCTGACGCCGGCCCCGGGCGAGAACTTCGACGAGTTCACCTCCGACACGATGTGAGGCCAGGGCCATGTCCGATCCGGCAGGATCGGACATGGCCCTCGGACTTCGCCTTGCCGCACTTTTTCGGGCGAACCGGTATCCACGTCGCTCGAAAACGCTTTAGCTGACGGTTCCTGGCCCCCGCCTTGATACCGTCACACGCACCCACCACCTCTTGATGCGGCGGCGCGACCGCGCCGCCCAGAACGAGAGGAGATGACGATGACGCCGCAAGAACGCGACGTGATCGCCGGGATTTTCGACCGCCTGAAACAGGCGGCCAACCAGCCCCGCGACCCCGAGGCTGAGCGCTTCATCTCAGACCGCCTGCGCGAGCAGCCCTATGCGCCCTACGCCATGGCGCAGGCCGTCTATGTGCAGGAACAAGCGCTGACCAACCTGCAGGCGCAGGTCGAGGATCTGCAGGCGCAAATCCGCGATCTGCAGAGCCGGCCGGCCGAGCCCGCCCCCCAATCCGGCGGCTTCCTGTCTGGCATCTTCGGCGGCGCGCCACGCGCTCCCGAGCCGCAGCGTGCGGGCTCCGTGCCTGCCTTTCCGCAGCGCTCGGCGGGGCAACCCTCCCCGGCCTGGAACAGCCCGCAGCCCGGCGCGATGCAGGCGGCTCCGATGCAACCCGGCATGCAAGCGCCCCAGCCCGGCCCCTGGCCCGGTCAGGCGGCTGCGCCCCAGGCTCCAGCCGGCGGCGGCTTCATGGCCAGCGCGCTCACGACCGCAGCCGGCGTCGCCGGCGGCATGGTGCTCGGCAATGTCCTGACCAACGCCTTCGGCGGTCACGGCGGCGGCGCGGGAGCGGCCAAGGCGGCCGATCTGAGCTCGATCTCGGACAGCGCCAAGTTCAACCCGCCGACGCCCGACGCCACCAAGAACGACGCCGCCAGCACGCAGAATGCCGGCGACAACGCGAACTACAATGACGGCTCGTCCGACCCGGCGAACTACCAGAACGCCAGCACCGACGCGCCTGCCGATGAGGGCTATGACGACGGCTCCAGCTTCGCCGGAGACGACGACGATAGCTGGACCTGATCGCGCGCGCTGCTGAAGCGCAGCGTCGACAAACACGAAGCCCGCCCGGTTCGCGCCGGGCGGGCTTTCGCTTTTTCTACCCTCGAAGGCAGCGCGCCTCAGATCACCAGGACCTTCGCGCCGACACGGACGCGTTCATAGAGATCCGTGACATCGTCATTGGTCATGCGGATGCAGCCCGAGGAGACCGCCTGGCCGATCGTATATGGCTCATTGGTGCCGTGGATGCGGTAAAGCGTGGAGCCGAGATACATGGCGCGCGCGCCCAGCGGGTTCTCAGGCCCCCCTTGCATGAAACGCGGCAGGTCGGGGCGGCGCTTCAGCATCTCCGCCGGCGGCGTCCAGCTCGGCCATTCCGCCTTGCGGCTGACCGTCTTCATGCCCGCCCAGGAGAAACCGGGGCGGCCGACGCCGATGCCGTAGCGCAAGGCGCGCCCGCCGGGCTGGACCAGAAAGAGAAAGCGCTGCGGCGTGTCGATGATGATCGTGCCGGGCTTCTGCGGGCCGTCATAGGCGACCTCCTGCTTGCGGAAGCGCGGATCGATGACGCGCTCGATCGGGCGCTCCATCTCGACAGGCTCGCCGAGCGCGGCCATGCGGCGGCCGGGCGCACGCGGCTGGGCCGCGGGCTCGAAGGGATCGGCCGGATAGGCCGCGGCCTGGGCGCTGCGCCCATAGGTGGCGTAGGCGCCCGGGCGATTATAGACCGCCCCGCCCCGGCCCATCGGCGTCGGGTCGCGGCCGGTCATCAGCATCTCGATGAAACCGCCGCCGTAATTGCCCCGCCCCGAGGAGGCGGTCGCCATCGGATCGCCCGGCAGCGGCTGGGCATAGTTCTGGGCGAGGGCCGGCCCGCTCAGCACAAGGGCGGCGAGCGGCAGGAAAAGGACTGGACGCATGATGCAACTCTCTCGACATCAACCTGCCCAAGAGCCTGCCGAGCGGCAGGAGAAGGAATGGTGAATCGTTGACTCTACAGCGCGCGGCAGGCGGTTAATCCCGCCAAATCAACGAATTAACCTTAGCGATCCGGCAAGGGACAAGGTGAACGAAGCGTTGCGACTCCCGCCTCAGGCATCCGCAGGGGCCTGTCTCAGCTGCGCGGGATTCGCCGGGTCGCCCACCAGAGCCGCGCCGTCGTGCGGCAGCGCGCGACGTCGCAGGCGAGGATGAGTGTGCCATAGACCGCGACGCCCACAGTGACCTGCAAGGCCAATTCGACCGGGGCGGAGAATTGCCGTCGCAACGGCCAGATCACCGCCGCCATCACGGCCGTCGCCAGCACGACCAGGACGCAATCGCGCAGCGGCGGCAAAACCGGCAGCACGCGCAAGGCCGCCGTCGCCATCACCGCGAGCACGACCAGGAAGGCCGCCGTCTGGCCAAAGGCATAGGCGGCCGGCCCGAGCGTCGCCGCCAGGCCGAGCCCGAGCGCGAGATTGACGCCAAGCCCGAGCAGCGCGGCAAGCGTCGCGATGCCGGTGCGCTTGCCGATCAGGAAGACCGGGTAGAAGGCGGCCTGGAAGATCGTGATCGCGGCGAAGCCCGGGATCAGGATCGCCATGTAGTTGGCGAAACGGCCCTGGAAGCTCGGCGGCACGATCAAGCGGTCGAAGGCCGGCAGCACCATCCACAGCCCGGCCGCGACCGGCAAGGCGACCATCAGCACGAGCAGGACGTTTTTGGCGATGCGCTTTTGCGCGGCGATCCGGCCGCGCGTCTCGTCGAGGCGGATGATCTCGCGCAGCAGCACGATCTCGAGTGTCGCCCCCAGCGTGCCGAACAGGCGCAAACCCATATCGGAGGCCAGCGAGAAATAGCCGGCCTCGGCATAGCCCTGCGCATCGGCGAGCAGCGAACGGTTGAGCAGCGGGATCAAGGAATAGATCGCATTGCCGGCGACAAGCGGCAGCGCATAGACGAAGAAGCCCCAGGCAACGTCCTTGCGCGCGGCGGCCAGCGAGAGCGGTGCATCGGCGAGCGCGCGGCGTACCGCCAGGAGTGCGACCGCGGCGCTGAGCAGGCCGCCGAGCAACACCACGGTCGGATCCCGCGTCCACCAGGCCCCGCCGACCATCAGGATCAGCGCCATGACGTTCTTGACGATGATCAGCCGGGCATAGGCGGCGTCGAGGAAGCGGGCGCGGGCGATCGCCCCGTGATAGTCGAACAGCCCGGCGCCGATCCCGGCCAGCACAGCGGCTGCCAGCAGCATCGCGGGCAATTTGAAGTCGATGCCAACCGCGACCGCGACGACGAGCAGGCCGCAAAGCGAGATGCAGATGCCCGCGACCAGGAGGTCGAGCGTCGCGCGGATTTCGGGCTGGGTCTCGCGAGTCGTCAGCGAATAGAAACGCAGGGCCGATATCCTCAGCCAGTCGAGCAGCGCCGTATTGACCAGCACGATGATGGCCGCGCCTATGGCGTAACGGCCGAACTCGGCCGGGCCGAGGAAGAAGGCGATGAGCAGACCGAGGACGAAGTTCAGCCCGGCATTGATGACGAAGGGCAGCAGGACGGTCATGTCGTCTCGGTCTCGGCGCCAATGCGGCAAGGATCCCTCGACTCAGGCAAGCGCCGGAATCGTGCCGTCCCACTGGCCTAGCGGGCCGGATGCGGTTTTCCAAGGGGAAGCAGCGCAGCGAGGCCTCGAGTCCGTCTGATGCCGAGCGAACCGCTGTTCTACCTCGTCGGCTGGGCGACGACGCTGGTCATCGCCATCGGCAAGAGCGCCTTTGGCGGCGGGCTCGCTATTCTCGGAATTCCATTGCTGGCGATCGTCACTGAACCGCTCGACGCCGCGATCATGGTCGCCATGCTGGTCTCGCTGATGGACATGATGGCGCTGCGCAGCTTCGGCGCCTCGACCTGGTCGAAGCCTGATCTCGTCTGGCTCCTGCCCGGCCTCGTCGTCGGGATCGGCATCGGCTATCTCGTCTTCGTCCGGATCGATCCGCGCATCGTCACGCTTCTGATCGGGCTGACGACGCTCGCCTTCACCGCGCAATGGTTCCTGAAGGGGCGGCTCGCGGCCCCGGGCTCGCGCCCGGTCTCGGGCAAGCTCGCTTTGCTGGCGGGCACGGCTTCGGGCTTCACCACCTTCGTCGCGCATGCGGGGGGACCGCCGGTCGCGATGTATCTGCTCGGGCGCGGCCTGCCCAAGAGCACGCTGGTGGGCACGACCATCGCGCTCTTCACGCTCGGCAACTGGCTGAAGCTGCCGCCCTATTTCGCGCTCGGGCTGAAGCATACCGAGGCCTTGTGGGGCGCGCTCGCGCTCGCGCCGGCCGTGCCGATCGGCATCTGGCTCGGGCATGTCGTGCATCGCAAGCTCGACCAGAAGACGCTGTTCATCTGGTGCTACGGCCTGCTGGCGGTCGCCGCTGCGAAGCTTTCGGTCGATGCGGCGCTCGCGCTATTGCGTTGAGGGAATGCTCACCTGCGGAACCGCACACTCGATCATCTCCCATTCGGACGTTCCCGCCCGAATGGGAGATGATCGATTCCAGGAGTTCAGAGCATTGCCTATGCGAAAAACCGGTGTCCACTTTTCGCGCAATGCTCTGGTCGTGCAGCCGCATAAGCCGTAAGCGAACCGCATGACCGCCCCACTCCCGCCCATCCGCGACGCCCGCGATTCCGATTCCGAGCCGTTGGCCACCCTCATCGCCGCGAGCTTCGCGGAATATCCGAACTGCTTCTTCGAATGGTCTGAATTTCCCGAACTGCGCGCGCCCGCCAGCCATTTCGCCGGGAAGGGCGGCCGGCTCTGGATCGCCGATGCACCCGGCGGCGGCATCGCCGGCTCGCTCGGCGTCACGCCCGTGCCGGAGCAGAACGCGGTCGAGATCACCAAGGTCTATGCCGACCCGGCCTTTCGCGGCTCCGGCCTGGCGCAGGCGCTGTTCGCTGAAGCGCTGCGCTTTGCGCAGGCCGGCGGTTATGGCGAGATGATGTTGTGGTCCGATACGCGCTTCGCGCGCGGCCACCGCTTCTACGAGAAGCTTGGTTTCGTGCGCTGGCCGGCAGCGCGTTACCTCGCCGATGTCTCAGAGACCTGGGAGTATCATTTCCGCAAGCACTTGGTAGGCCCCTCGACATGACGCTCCCGACGGCGCTCCGCGGCGTTCTCGGCATCGCGCTGCTCACCGCCATGGATGCTGTGGTCAAGGGGCAGATGCGCGAGCACCCGTTCATCGTGGCGCTGTTCATGCGCTTCGCCATGGGCAGCCTGTTCGCACTCATCTTCGTCGCCATCGCCCGCCCGCCGCGCCCGACACGGGCAAGCGTGATCGGCAATACGATCCGCGTTCCGGTCGTCGTGCTCACCGCCGGCAGCTTCTTCTATTCGGTCTCGGTGCTGCCGCTGGCGGAGGCCCTGACGCTCGCCTTCCTGGCCCCCGTCTTCGTCGCGCTGCTGGGCGCGCTCCTGCTCAAGGAAAAGCTCAGCGGGCGGATCTTCCAGGCGCTCGGCTTCGGCCTCGCCGGGATGCTCATCATGGTCTGGCCGCGCCTGCAGGGCCATGTCAGCAACGCCGAGCTCGGCGTTGCGGCCGCGCTGTTCTCGGCTGTGGCCTACGCCTTCAATCTGGTCCTGCTCCGGCGCATCGCGCAGAAGGAGCATCCGGCGATCATCGTGCTGTTCCAGAATGGTGGACCGGCCCTGTGCCTCGCCATCCCCGCCGCGCTCGCCTTCGTACCGATGAGCTGGGCCGATCTCGCGACCTATGCCCTGGCCGGCGCACTGGGCGTCGGCGGGCATTTGATGCTGGTTTCAGCCTATGCCCGCGCCGAGGCGTCACGTCTCGCGCCGCTCGAATACACCGCACTGATCTGGGCGAGCCTGCTCGGCTACCTGATGTTCGCAGAGGTGCCGCTGTTCACGACCTTCGCCGGCGCGCTGCTGATCGTCGCGGGCGCGGTGGCGGTGAGCCGGAGGTAGGCGCGGAGCGCGCTTCGCCGCCGAAAGGGCCGCGGACGCGCGATGTCCATATCAGCGATCCGCACCTCAACCGGATCGATGCCTCTGGTCGCGATCATGCCGCCTCCCGGGCCTGCTCGCAAAGCCAGGCGCAAAACTGCCGGGGCGCCAGGCGGGGGTCGTCGCTGCGCATCAGGGCAAAATGCCAGGCCGGCCCGCTCAGCACGTATTGAAACGGCGCGATCAACACGCCCTCGGTCAAAAGCGGCCGGAACAACGCGGGCGACAACAGCGCCACACCCACGCCCGCCAGCGCCGCGCCGGCGTCCAGCTCATGCGTCGGGTAATCGACCGCCGCAAAGCGCAGACCCTGCGGGGTCGCGCATTGCGCACCCTTGAACCATTGATCCCAGTCGGGATGCGGCAAGAGGTCGAAGTCAGCCAGCGCCTCCGGCGCATCGAGCCTCCGCGCCCGGAGCAGGGACGGCGCCAGCATCGGCGTCACTTCAACCGGCGCGAGCCGATATTCTTCAAGCCCCGCCCATCCGCCGCGGCCAGTTCTTATGGCGACGTCGAACGCGCCGGGGTCGCGGATATCCGCGGACACGTCGACCTCGATCACGGGCGCTCCCGGCGCTGGATAACGCGCCAGACGCGGGGCAAGCCAACGTGATGCGAATGTCGGCGGCGCCGTGAGCCTGAGAGGCGGCGTCGCCGCCTGAAATTCATCGAGCGCGCCGGCAATTCCATCCAGCGCCTTGCGGACATGGCTTGCCAGCACAGAGGCGGCGGCCGTCGGGACCACCCGCCGTCCGGCACGCGTGAAAAGCGGCTGGCCGAGTTCGGACTCCAGCGTACGCATGCGTAGGCTGACCGCCGCCGGCGTCAGATACAGGCGTTCGGCCGCACGCGCGAAGCTCCGGGCGGAGACGCAGGCTTCCAAGACTCGCAGAGATTCAAGGGAAGGCCGCATGATCAGCTTCTCCTCATGACCAGAGTCCCTACCAGCCTCTAGCATCTCCATTGGTCAGCTTTTCTTGTGAGGACGACAAGCAAAGCTCGTTTTGGAGGCAGGACGCCCTGGTTCAGGGTCGGGGCAAGAATAGGAGCCTCGTCATGTCCCTGCAATCTCGACACCTGTTTACACTGCTGATCACCCTTCACCCGCCACTGGAGCTAGGCCGGACGCCAGCCGGCGGCCGGCGCATCTTTCCCGTCTCGGGCGGACACTTCCATGGAGAGCGCCTGAACGGCGCGGTATCGCCGATGATCGGCTCCGATCTCCTGCTTGCTCGGCCCGATGGCACATTTCAGCAAGACGTCAGGCTCCTGCTGGTCGCCGATGACGGGGGTCTCATCCTCATGACCTATCGTGGTGTCAGGCGTGCATCACAGGATGTCGATGAGCGCCTGGGGCGCGGCGAAACCGTCGACGCTTCCGAGTATTATCTGCGCATCACACCGTATTTCGAGACCTCCGCGCCTGCGCACGCGTGGCTCAACGGTATTGTCGCGGTCGCGAAGGGCGGACGGTGTCCGGATGGCGTCGAATACGATGTCTTCGAAGTGCTCTAGAATCGGATCGATTCAGATGGGCTCACAAAGTGATCCCATCTGAATCCGTCGAAACCATATCGCTCGTGTCTCGAACGCTCATTGATCATGATCGTCGCGGGCGCGATCGCGGTCAGCCGGTGCTGACCCCGGCGGCCTCGATCTCAGGCGGCGCCGCAATAAGCCTCGATGCGATAGCCGTCCGGGTCGACCACGAAAGCCGCATAGTAATTGGGACCATAGGATTCCCGCAGGCCGGGCCGGCCGTTATCGACTCCGCCCTGCGCGATCGCCGCGGCATGGAACGCATCCACGCTCTGCCGCGTCGGCGCAACGAAGCAGAAATGCAGGTTCGAGCCGGGATCGGGCGGCACCGGCGTCGCGACCGCGCCGAGCCAGAAGGCGACGGCGTCCCGGCCATAGCCCAACGAGGCCTCGTCCTCGCTGAGGCAGCGATAGCCGAGCGCACCGAGCGTGGCATCGTAGAACTGCTTCGAGCGGGCGATCTCGCCAACGCCGATGGAAACATGATCGAACATGGTCGTCTCCTTGGTCAGAGTGGATCAGGGGATTGGGTCAGAGTGGATCAGGGGATTGCGCGGCGTTGCAGCCTCAGTGCGAACCTGTCGAGGAAAGGCGCTGGGGCTGCTGCCATCTCCGGGCTCCCGCTGGGCATATCCCTCGACGTAGAGCCCCGCCCCTCCCGGCGCTTGGGGAAAATTGCTAAATTGCGGCGATGACTGCGACCTCGCATCTTCTGGCCTCAGGCCCCGGCTGGCGCGTGCGGGACATCACCTGCACGGCGGGGCCGGGCGACCGCGCCTTCGAAGAACAGCACGCGCATTGCTGCATCGCGGCCGTGACGAGCGGCAGCTTCAGCTACCGCTCCACCCAGGGCGCCGCGCTGCTCGCACCGGGCGCACTCCTGCTCGGCAATCAGGGCGCCTGCTTCGAATGCGGCCACGACCATGCGGCCGGCGACCGCTGCCTCGCCTTCCAGTTCGACCCGGCCTATCTGGAAGACATCCTAGCCGGCGTCCCCGGCGTGCGGCGGCTCGCTTTCGCCCGCGCCCATCTGCCGCCCTCGCCGGCGCTCGCGGGCTTGATGGCCGAGATGGCGACGAGAGCGTTTTCGAGCGGAGTGGATACCGGGTCGCGTGAAGAAAACGCGTCGAAACTAAGGGCAGGAGCAATAGAACGATCCAGTTCGATCGGAGATTGCTCTAGCGGCGGCAGCACCGCTGCCTATGAGGAACTTGCGGTCCGACTGGCTGGCGCAGTGGCGGCGACGCTCGCGGATGCACTGCCGCCAACAACCGCGCCGACGGCGCGTGACGCCAGCCGCATCACCCAGGCCCTGCGATGCATCGAGGCGCGCTCCGACGAGACCCTGAGCCTGACCGAGCTCGCCCGGGAAGCCGCGATGAGCCGCTATCATTTCCTGCGGACATTCAAGGCGCTGATCGGCATGACGCCGCATCAGTTCCTGCTCAGGACACGCCTGCATCGCTCCGCGCTCCTGCTGCGTGGCTCGGAGCATGGCGTCGCGCAGATCGCCTTCGATTGCGGCTTCGGCGATCTCTCGACCTTCAACCGCCATTTCCGTCTGGCAATGGGCAAAAGCCCCAGCGCCTATCGCACGAGCCGGGACCGCGCCGCCTCAATATGCTGTCTTGGCACGTAAACACCGCGTCATCCTGGACAAGCCGCCCCCCGGGTCCGGCCTTCGGCCGGCCCGAAGACAGGCTCCGCAGCGTAGGGAGCCATCTTAGAGCGTCATTCTCGGGCCGGAAGGGGCGTCGGCAAAGGCAGCCTCTCCATCACGAGATGGTCCGGTCAAGCCCGACCATGACGCGCCTGGGGTCCCCGGCCTCCGCGGAGTTTATCCTTGGGCCGATCGAAGATCGGACCCGAGGGCTACGCCCAGGATGACGGCGTGGCTCGAGTATAATCAGGCCTTCGGTTTCGCTGGAAAGATCAGGCAGGTCTCGGTGCCATGCGCGAGCAGCTTGCCGTGCCCATCTCCTGCGCGGCGGTCGCTTTCGCCGGCGCACAAAAAAGGCCAAGCAAAAGCTTGGCCTTTTCTTGAATCACGACTGTCGACGATGCCAGTACATCCGTGGTCATCGTCAAAGAGGCAGTCAGATCACGCTGCCTGGAGCTGCTCGGCAGCCATCTTGCCAGACCTGTTGTCGCGGGCGACCTCGAAGCCGAGCTTCTGGCCCTCCTGCAAGTCGCGCATTCCAGCGCGCTCGACGGCGGAGATATGGACAAACACATCCTGACTGCCGTCGTCAGGCTGAATGAAGCCGAAACCCTTGGTGGAATTGAACCATTTCACTGTGCCGGTGGTCATGAGAAACCCTCCTTTTGGCAAGACCTGTCGTTCGCCGAACGAGTGCTCGGCGAGTTCAGAACGATTTCGAAAGGGGGATTTCATCAGAGCCGCGCCAAAGCGCGAAAATAACAAGGACCGTCCAAGCAAATATCGACAAAATTCAAATTAACCGCCGTCGCAAATAATGTCAATGACCGATTGTCACACCCCGCAATAATACGTTCGAATGAGCTGTAATCACTGGAAACGATACATTTATTCTGGTCTTCGACGCTTTTTCGACCGTCAATGTGCTTGAGTGAGCACGAAATGAACCGGCTCACGTCATTCCAGCAGGAGGCCCAGCAGAGGGCATGCTGGCAGCCGGATCGAGGCATTGGCCGAGCGACCGGCGAGCATAGGTCTGGGCGGACTTATCCTGCTCTCACTTTTAGATCAGAGGCGGATTCAGATTTCAGCTGGGATCACCAAGCGATTCCAGCTGAAATCATCCGGCTCTCGCAGGATGCGAAAAAAGTGGGAACCGGCTTTTCGCATTGATCCTACTCAAATTTTTTGATGAGAGACGGATTCAGATGTCAGATGGGATCACTTTGTGATCCCATCTGACATCATCCGGCTCCAAAGATCAGCGTAGCCGTCATCTTTCAATGAGTTCGCCCGTGCCAAAAGACACCTCTCTCGAATGGGACGCCGGCAGCCTGCGCCGGGCGGTTCGCGCCGCCGGTGTTGCTCTGTGGTCGTGGAACGTCGACGATGACGGGTTCGCGATGGACGAGCAGGCCTTTACGATGTGGGGCGTGCCGCAGAGCGACGAGGTCAAATTCGAGGATCTGTCGGCTCACATCCATCCTGCCGACAGGGATAGGGTCCGGGCGGCCTTTACCGCGACCCGAGGCATTGTCGGGCCTTATGAGATCGATTTTCGCATATTGGTCGGCGACGAAATCCGCTGGATATCGGCCCGCGGTCTCGGCGATGATTCCGGGCTTCACAACGGAGTGATGTACGGCGTCTTCCTTGATGTTACGGGCCGCAAGCAAGCTGAAGAGGGTCATGAACTGCTCGCAGGCGAGATGAGCCACCGGGTCAAGAACCTCTTGGCGATCGCCATGGGACTGACTCATATCACGTCGAGATCGACGACGACGGCGGCGGAGATGGCGTCCGACCTGACAGGACGTCTGGCGGCGCTCGGCCGGGCTCATGACCTGGTTCGCCCCCTGCCTGGGCATCAGGGAGCGGCAGCGCTTCTGGGCGACCTGCTCTCGATCCTGCTTTCGCCTTACGAGGACATGGGGGCCTTCAGCGGGCGCATTCGTGTCGCCGTTCCTCGCATGGGGGTCAGCGAGGGAGCCGCCACGACCTTGTCCCTGATCATCCATGAGCTGGCGACAAACTCGCTTAAATACGGCGCGCTTTCAGCCGATACGGGTACGCTCGACGTTTCAGGCACTTCCGACGACGACGAAACCACGATCATCTGGACGGAACGGGGCGGGCCTTCCGTCGAGCCTCCCAATGGAGCCGGCGGGTACGGCAGCAAGCTCGTCATTCGAAGCATATCGAGCCAGCTCGGCGGTTCCATAAGCTATGACTGGTCGACTGAGGGGGTCATCGTGACGCTCAAGATGGGAACGACCAAACTCGCAAAATAAGCCGTGTTTCTACTTGATGCCCGCCAGAACCTCCAATATCTGCGCCGCCCGATAGGGTTTTTGCAGGAACACGGTGTCTTGAGGCATATCGGCAGGCGCAGGCTGCGGGCGTCCTGATGCGACGATCAGGACGATAGGTGGCCAGCGTTGCCGAATTGCGTGGACCAGCTTCAGGCCGTCCATGGATCCGGGCATCTCGATATCGGTGAAGACAACCCGGATGTCCGAGCGGGTTTCCAATAGGATGACGGCCTCATCGGCGCCAATCGCCTCGATGACCTCGTAGCCCCCGTCTTCGATCATCGCGACAGCATCCATGCGGATCAGGGTGTCATCTTCGACGACAAGGACGACGGGGGTGGAGACGACGGGGGTGGACATGGCAGCTCCAGGTTGCCTTCCCCCAACCGCCCTGGAGCCGGATAGTTGCGTCGGTTCGCGATGAAACTGATCGCCGATGCTCACCCCGCCGCTTCGACGCAGAAGGCATGCCTTTTCCGGCCCAGCCACGATGCGGCAGCTAGGCGAGCTTGCTAGAGCGTTTTCGCCGGAAAGATCAGGCAGGTCTCGGTGCCGTGCGCGAGCAGCTTGCCGCGCTCGTCGACGAGGCGGCCTTCGGTCGTCGCGACTGTGCCGCCGCGATGGATCAGCTTGCCCTCGCAGCGCACCGTGCCGCTATCGGGCATGACCGGTCGGACATAGTTGAGCTTCATCTCCAGCGTCGTATAGCCCTCGCCCGCCTTCAGCGTGGTGTGCGCGGCGCAGGCCATGGCGGAATCGAGGATCGTCGCCGTCCAGCCGCCATGGATCGTGCCGAGCGGATTGAAGAAGCGCATTGAGGGCTTGCCGACGAAGACGACGCGCCCCTCCTCGACCTCGACGAGATCGAGATCCATCGCATCCGCGAAGGGCGGGCCGGGATGGCGACCCTCGACCATGCCGCGCAGGAAGCTGAGGCCATCCTCGGCCAGCAGGACCTCACGGGAAACGACACCGACCTCGCGCGCCATCACTGTCTCTCACTTAGAGGTTGAGAGCATTGCTTCTGCAAAAAACCGGTACCCATTTTTCGCGCAAGGCTCTTATCGTGCAGGTACACGTTAAGTGCCGAGAAGGCTGCCGGTCAAGCCTCGCCTCAGTCCGCCAGGCGTGCCACGCGGCGCAACGCCTTCAGCCCCTCGCGGGTTTCGCTCCAGCGCTCCTTGCCGAGACCGCCCTCGATCCGCTCCTGAGCCTGATGCCAATAGGGAATGGCGGCCTCGATCGCCGCCCTGCCCTTTTCGGTGACGGCATAGACCGAGGCGCGGCCCTTGCACGCGACGGGAACGATCAGCGCCTCGGCCGCCAGCAATTGCAGATTGCGGGTCAGCGAGGTGCGCTCCAGGGCGAAGCGCTCGGCCAATTCGGTGACGGAGCGCCAGGCCCCGGTGCTGAGCGCCGAGAGCAGCACGAACTGCGTGATCTTCAACCCGCTCGGGCGCATCGCCTCGTCATAGGCTCGCGTCACCGCCCGCGCCGTCATGCGCACATGCAGCGCCACGCAGGAGCGGGCGATATCGTCGAGCCGGGGATCGGGCACAGCTGTCGTCATTTCGCCATGCTAGCGTGTTCATTCGGCTTTGGCAGCAAGCCCCCGGCGCCATCTCCGGATTCACTTTATCGCCGGATGATTTCTTGACTCTCCGGGGGGACGCGCCTATCTCCCCGCCATCGGTTAGCACTCGACGATTGAGACTGCTAACAGATGCCCATCGCGGGTTCGCCATCGAGCGCCCGCATCGAAATTAGATCCAAGAGGAAGACAGAACCATGAAGTTCCGTCCGCTGCATGACCGCGTTGTGGTCCGTCGCCTTGATGGCGAAGAGAAGACCAAGGGTGGCATCATCATCCCCGATACCGCCAAGGAAAAGCCCCAAGAGGGCGAAGTCATCGCCGTCGGCCCCGGTGGCCGCGACGAAGCCGGCAAGCTGACCCCGCTGGACGTCAAGAAGGGCGATCGCGTCCTGTTCGGCAAGTGGTCGGGCACCGAGGTCAAGATCGATGGCCAGGATCTCCTGATCATGAAGGAATCCGACGTCATGGGCGTGATCGGCTGATCGCCTCGAGACCGCCTTTCCCGACATTTCAAAAGGAGTAGCTCTCATGGCTGCTAAAGACGTCAAGTTCTCTACCGATGCCCGCGACCGGATGCTGCGCGGCGTCGAAATCCTCAACAACGCCGTCAAGGTCACGCTCGGTCCCAAGGGCCGTAACGTCGTGATCGACAAGTCGTTCGGCGCCCCGCGCATCACCAAGGACGGTGTCACCGTCGCCAAGGAGATCGAGCTCGCCGACAAGTTCGAGAACATGGGCGCCCAGATGGTGCGCGAAGTGGCCTCGAAGCAGAACGACGCCGCCGGCGACGGCACCACGACCGCCACCGTTCTGGCCGCCGCCATCATGCGCGAAGGCCTGAAGTCGGTTGCCGCCGGCATGAACCCGATGGATCTGAAGCGCGGCATCGACCTGGCCGTCGAGGCCATCGTCGCCGACCTCAAGAAGAACTCCAAGAAGGTCACGACCAACGCGGAAGTCGCGCAGGTCGGCACCATCTCGGCGAACGGCGACGAGTCGGTCGGCAAGATGATCGCCACCGCCATGCAGAAGGTCGGCAACGAGGGTGTCATCACCGTCGAGGAAGCCAAGACCGCCGAGACCGAGCTCGACGTCGTCGAGGGCATGCAGTTCGACCGTGGCTATCTCTCGCCCTACTTCATCACCAATGCCGAGAAGATGGTCGCTGAGCTCGAGGATCCCTACATCCTCATCTTCGAGAAGAAGCTGTCCTCGCTCCAGGCGATGCTGCCGATCCTCGAGGCCGTCGTTCAGACCGGCAAGCCGCTGCTGATCATCGCCGAGGACGTCGAGGGCGAGGCTCTGGCCACGCTCGTCGTCAACAAGCTCCGTGGCGGCCTGAAGGTCGCGGCCGTCAAGGCTCCGGGCTTCGGCGATCGCCGCAAGGCGATGCTTGAGGACCTCTCGATCCTGACCGCCGGTCAGATGATCTCGGAAGACCTCGGCATCAAGCTCGAGACCGTGACGCTCGCCATGCTCGGACGCGCCAAGAAGGTGCGCATCGAGAAGGAGAACACCACGATCATCGACGGCGCCGGCAAGAAGAAGGACATCGAGGGCCGCGTCGCGCAGATCAAGGCGCAGATCGAGGAGACCACCTCGGACTACGACCGTGAGAAGCTCCAGGAGCGTCTGGCCAAGCTCGCTGGCGGCGTCGCGGTGATCCGCGTCGGCGGCGCGACCGAAGTCGAAGTCAAGGAGAAGAAGGACCGCGTCGACGACGCCCTGAACGCGACCCGCGCGGCCGTGGAAGAAGGCGTTCTTCCGGGTGGTGGCGTCGCTCTCCTGCGCGCTCTGTCGACCGTCAAGGCGATCAAGACCCAGAACGACGACCAGAAGACCGGCGTCGAGATCGTCCGCAAGGCGATCATGGCCCCGGCCAAGCAGATCGTCGACAACGCTGGCGATGACGGCGCGGTCGTGGTCGGCAAGCTGCTCGAGTCCAAGGAATACGCCTTCGGCTACAACGCCCAGACCGGCGTCTACGGCGATCTGGTCAAGGCCGGCATCATCGACCCGACCAAGGTCGTGCGCACGGCGATCCAGGACGCGGCTTCGATCGCAGGCCTGCTGATCACCACCGAGGCGATGATCGCCGAGCTGCCGAAGAAGGACTCCCCGATGCCCCCGATGGGCGGCGGCGGCATGGGCGGCATGGATTTCTGAGGAAATCCAAACGCCCATCTTCCAAGGGTTCTGGAACCGGGCATGCCCGGTTCCAGTGGCGGCATGGATTTCTGATCCAAGCCTCCATCCAACTGTTAATGGGAAAGGCCCGGCGCAAGCCGGGCCTTTTTCATGTCCGGTCGATGACAATTTGCTCATCTCGACGCGCCGCCATTGAACGGCCGCATCCTCTGCGACATGGTCAGAATCGCGATGGCATCTCGTCATCCCCGCCATTTCCGCAGGATCCTTGCCCATGCGCCCTTTGAGCATCGCCGTCGCCGTGCTTGCCGTGATCGCCCTCGTCGTGGGCCAGCAGAGCGGCAGCGCCGGAGCCATCGGGATGGGCGTCATCGGCCTGCTGCTTGCCGCGGCGACATGGCGGGCCGTCGCGATCGCGACCTTCCTCAGGATCTTCTCGATCATCTTCGGCGTCGAGTATGTGCTCACCGGCGCCGCCTTCCTGGTCGCCCAATCCGGCGCCTGGCCCGAGGCCTGGCAGGCGCTCGTGCCGCCCGCCAGCCTGACGATCACGATCGCGGTCTTCGGCCTGGTGGTCTATGCGATCTCCTTCGTCCCCGGCATCGCGCGCATCGCCAGGCTGGCCTCGCCCTATTTCGAGGCTCCGGAGCGAACCACGGGACATCTATGGCCCTTGAAGCCCTTTCAGATCGGCAGCGGGCGCCTCGGCACGTTCCTGCTGGTTTTCCTGGTCGTCCTCAATCAGTTGCAGGTCGCGATCTCGCTCAGGCTGTCCTTCTTCAACCGCGATTTCTACAACGCGATCCAGGAGAAGGACGCGGCGAGCTTCTGGTACCAGCTCATCTTCGTCTTCAGTGTCTGGGCGGCGATATCGGTCGTCTCCAACCTGATCGAAATGGTCGCCAACTATACGCTGCTGATCCGCTGGCGGCGCTGGATGGCGGAAAAATTCAGCAGCGCCTGGCTCGGCAATTCCAATCACTACAGGGTCTCGCTCGCCGGGAGCGCCGACAACCCCGACCAGCGCATCGCCGAAGACACGCGCGCCTTCGTCAACAACACCTATAATTTCGCGCTGCCCCTGCTCACGCAGGTCTCCACGCTCGTCTCCTTCTCGATCATCCTGTGGTCGATCCCGGTCGCGAGCGTCCTGCCCGGCACGGACATCACCATCCCCGGCTTCATCTTCTGGATGGCGCTGATCTATTCCATCGCCGCGACCTGGATCGCCCATCGGATCGGAAAGCCGCTGATCGGGCTCGAATTCGAACAGGAGAAGCGCGAGGCGACCTTCCGCTTCTCGCTGGCGCGGCTGCGCGAATATTCCGAGCAGATCGCGCTCATGCGCGGTGAGGATGCCGAGCAGAAGCATCTGAGCGAACGCTTCGGCGATATCGTCACCAATTTCTACAGGCTCGTCTGGGCGCGCGTTCGGCTGACCACCTTCACGCTCTCCTTCGGCCAGGCCAACGTCGTCGTGCCCTATATCCTGCTCGCACCGCATTATTTCTCGGGCAAGATCACGCTCGGCATCATGACGCAGGTCGCCTCAGCCTTCGACCGGGTCCAGACCGCGATGTCCTTCTTCATCGACCGGTATCAGTCGATCGCCTCCTATGTCGCCTCGATCAACCGCCTCACCACCTTCGAGGCCGCGATCGCGCAGGCGGCCAGCGCCAGCGATAAGGGCATCCATAACGTATCCGCCAAGGGCGAGGCGGTGCATCTCGACGAGGCCACGCTCAGCCTGCCCAACGGCCAGCCGATCGTGCGCGTGCACGACCTCGACCTCGGCGCAGGCCGGCGGACACTGGTCATCGGCCCGTCGGGCTCGGGCAAATCGACGCTGTTTCGCGCCATTGCCGGGATCTGGCCCTTCGGCCAGGGCAAGGTCGGCATCCCGACCGGGGCCGAGATCATGCTGCTGCCGCAGCGGCCCTATCTGCCCCAGGGCAGCCTGCGCGCGGCGCTGGCCTATCCCGCGCCGGTGAATACCTATGGCGAGGCCGAGATCAAGGCGGCAATGCATCTGACCAAGCTCGACCATCTCTCCGAGCGGCTCGACGAGGTCGATCTCTGGGGCCAACGTCTTTCCGGCGGCGAGCAGCAGCGCCTCGCCGTGGCGCGCGCCCTGCTGGCGAAGCCCGACTGGCTCTTCCTGGATGAGGCGACGGCCTCGCTCGACGAGAAGCTGGAGGGCGAGATCTATGCCGCGCTCGAGCAGGCGCTGCCGCAGACCAGGATCGTCTCGATCGGCCACCGCTCGACGCTGCGGGCGATGCACGATGCGATCGTGATCATGCAGCCGAACGAGGACGGCACCTTCAGCCCCAAGGCGGAAAACCGGGAGCTGGTCGGTTAGGGCAGGCTGTTTGTGCCCGGAAACACGCCGTCATTCCGGGACATGGCGCAGCCATGGACCCGGCCCCATGACCACGAGGCGTCTCCAGTTCGTCATGCTCGCCCTTGTGGCGAGCATCCACGTCTTGAACATAGGCCTCGACCAGCGAAGACGTGGATGGCCGGGACAAGCCCGACCATGACGGATAGCGGGGCGTCCATGAGTTCCGGGCTCAGGCCTGCGCCTGCCCCGGAACAACGCTGCAGATCGTAGCAGCCCGCGCTCAGAGACCGCGGTCGAAGCGCACTTCGCCGGCCGCACCCTGGACGACCAGCTTGCCGTCGACGAGGTCCCACTTGCGGGCCGCGCGCAGCGCGGTGAGATAGGCGCGCTCGAAATCGAGCAGGCCCTTGTCGCAGGTCCGCTTGGTCAAGGCGATCGGCCCGACCGCGAGGCCCTGCTGGCGCAGCGGATAAGCGGTGGCCGAGAAGGTGTTGCAGCCGCCAAAGCCCGTGCCGCGCAGATTGGCGTCGATCAGGAAGGTGGCGCGGCGGTCGGAGATCGGCTTGCCGTTCAGCGAGCTCGCGGCCCAGGAGGCGCCGACCGGATAGGTCTTCTCCTGCTCGGCCGGCGGAATCTGCTGCTGTTGCTCCTGGGGCGCGCCCCGGCTGCGACGCTGGGCCTCGGCAGGCCCCGCCATAAGCGAAGCCATCGGCACGAGCGCGGCGAGAAGGGCGGCATAGCCAAGGCGTCGGTTCGTCATTCTATCACCCGCAGTCATGCCCGCGACGATAGCGCGCGAGCTCTCCCTGTTGAAAGCGCGTAACGGCGTATTGTTCCGGGATCAATCAGGAAGGTGAGCCATGGACCCGAATTGCGGGATTTATGGGGCCTGAGAGACTGTTTGATAATTCGAGGCCTCATCCTGAGGAGCCGCGAAGCGGCGTCTCGAAGGATGCTCCAGATGGTTCGGGAGCCTCCTGGAACATCCTTCGAGACGCCATTCCTGCCGGAATGCCTCCTCAGGATGAGGGCTCAGGGTGTTTCCGAACAGTCTCTGAGCCCACCGACATCAGCAATCTCCGCCGCCGCCCGGTTTCTGGCGCGGCGCTCAGATACGCGCCAGCAGCCGCTCGATCAGCGGATTGGCCTTGCGGAAAACGTAATCGGGCGCACTCACCGTGATTTCGTCCGCGCCCGACCGCGCGAGATGCTCGACCAGCGCGAAGACCGATTTCTCCGGGCAATGCAGCACCTGCACGCCGCCCTGTGCGGCCAGGCCGAAAGGCAGCCTCGCGCCGAACTGGGTGGTGATCGCCTCGATTGCCTCCGGCGTAGCCCCGATATCGCGGGCGCGGATCTCGCGCACGGTCCGCGCCTCTTCCTCGGCGGCGATTCGCGACAGGATGGCGGTCGCGGCAGCGCGCGCCCTTGCGCCCCAGGGCGCCCGCACGGAGGCGACGAGATTGGCTTCCGACGCCAGCATCACGCCATCATCGAGCACCTTCAGGGCGTTGGCCGCCAAAGTGCCGCCGGTCGTGGTGATGTCGACCACGATCTCGGCCGTGCCGGCGGCCGGCGCTCCCTCGGTCGCACCCAGGCTCTCGACGATGCGGTAATCGGCAAGGCCGTGCTGGGCGAAAAAGCGGCGGGTCAGGTTCACATATTTCGTGGCGACGCGCAGCTTGCGGCCCTGGCGGACGCGCATGGTCGAGGCGACGTCGTCGAGATCGGCCATGGTGCGCACATCGATCCAGGCCTGGGGCACCGCGACGACGACATTGGCGTGGCCGAAGCCGAGCGGGGTCAGCATCTCGACGGCGGCATCCGCATCGGGAACCTGCTCGCGCACCAGATCCTCGCCGGTGACGCCGAGATGGGCCGCGCCCGAGGCTAGCTGGGCGACGATCTCGGAGGCCGAGAGGAAAGCGACCTCGGCGCCCTCCAGCCCGGCGATGGTGCCGCGATAATCGCGCGCGCCGCGCGACTGCACGAATTTCAACCCGGCGCGGCCGAAAAAGGCGGTGGCGTTCTCCTGCAGCCGGCCCTTGGAGGGAACCGCGAGGACGAGGGCCGGATCGCTCATGACTTGTCTCCCGCCAGCCGGTCGAGCCAGAGCGAGGCGCCCACGGCCGGAATGGAACCGGGCGCTCCGAGCCGTCCCAGCACATGGTCGTAGCGCCCGCCGCCGGCGACCGGCTTGCCGTCCGCGCGGGCGGCGTCGTGCAGCTCAAAAATGAAGCCGGTATAGTAGTCGAGATTGCGGGCGAAACCGGCGGCGAAGGCGATCTGCGTCACATCGACCCCGCGCACGGCAAGGAAGCCCGTGCGCTCGTCGAAGGCGTCGAGCTCACGGCCGAGATCGAGCGAGGCGCGCTCGGCCAGCGCGCGCAGGGAAGCGGAGGCCGTGTCGGGATCGCCGGAGATGGCGAGCACCTGGCCGAGCAGCGCCTTGACGTCGGCATTGACCGGGTTCTCACGCTCGGCCGCCCGCGCCAGGAAGCGTTCGGCGATGTCACCGGCCGTGCGGCCGCCCACCGTCGAGATGCCGGCGATCGACAAGACGTCCTCGACGAAGGCTTTTGCCGCCTTGGGATCCTGGCCCTCCAGCGCCTTGAGCAGGCCGGCATGAGCGGCATCGCCCTCAGGCTGCGGGGCGTCGAGCGCAGCGGTGGCATCTGCGCCCTTGCCCTGCACGGCCGCGCGCATGAAGCGGCGGCGGGCGCCCTGGGGCACAGCGAGCCCGTCGAGCAAAGCGTTGAGCAAGGCGACATCGCCCATCACGATCTTCGGCTGGGCGAGCCCGAGCGCGGCGGCGGCCTCGATCGTCAGCGCCATGATCTCGGCATCGGCAGCGGCGAAATCGGTGCGGCCGAAGGATTCAAGCCCGGCCTGCGAGAACTCGCCGGGTTCGCCCGAGCGCATGCGGAAGACCGGGCCCGCATAGGCATAGGCCGCAGGCTCGGTCGAGCGCGCGGCGATGTGATCGAGCGCGACGGGAATGGTGTATTCGGGCCGCAGGCACCAGTCGCGCCCCTCGGCGTCCTGCGTCATGAAGATGCGGCGGCGGATATCCTCGCCGGAGAGGTCGAGGAAGACATCGGCAGGCTGCAGGATCGCCGGCTCGGCGCGGCCATAGCCCTCACGCGCGAAAAGCGCGATCACGGTCTCGATGCTGGCACGGATGGCGGGCACGGCGGTTGATCCTGTTGCGGCCGCTGTCCTAGCAGCGACGTGCGGTATTTTCGACGGTTTTTAGGGAATTGGGTGAACGGGAGTTGTGAGGACGCGGGAAGCGCTGACGCCGCTTCCCTTCTCCCGGATGGGAGAAGGTGGCCCGGAGGGCCGGATGAGGGTGTGCCGTTGCAATGTAAAGCGCAACGGCTACGTCGTGCCTTGACGATCGGCGGCGGGCCCTCATCCCTGCCCTTCTCACTGATCTCGGGCTTGCCCGAGATCAGCACCCAGAGTGTCGAAGTCGGGCAGACCCGACTTCGATGCGGGAGAAGGGTTCCCCGTGTTTCACTTGTAACGCGCCAGAACCTCCTTGACGCCTTCAACGAGTTGCTCGGCCGGGCGTGTGATCTGCGCCTGCGCCTGCCGCTCCTTGTGCTCGGCGGAATCCTTGACCTCGCGCCCGGCGGCGGCGAGTTCGGCTCCCAGGATCAGGTCCTTGATGATCACCGTGCCGGCATCCCGCTCGGACGAGCCCTGAATGACGGCGCAGACCGCGCCGCGCTTGTCGGCATATTTCATCTGGGCGTTGAAGCCCGACGAGCCGAGATAGAGATCGGCCCGCAGCAAAGGCTTGCCGGCCTCGTCTTTGGCCTGGCGCAGCTGCGAGACGAAAGCCTGGTAGCCCGGCATATGCTCGGGCGACTTGTTGTCCATCGCGGTGACGACGACGAGCGGGAGCTCCGCCTTGGCGTCGACGATCGGCGACTTCACCGTCTTCAGCGCCGAATAGAGCCTGGACACGCCGATCGAGAAACCCGTCGCCGGCACCGGCTCGGGCCGGAAGCGCCCGACAAGCCCGTCATAGCGCCCGCCGCCGGCGACCGAACCGAAGCGCACGACCTGGCCATCGTCATTGGTGACCGGAAAGGTCAGTTCGACCTCGTAGACCGGGCCGGTGTAATATTCGAGGCCGCGGACGACGGAGGGGTCGATGCGGATGCGGTCGTCGCCATAGCCGGCAGCGCGACACAATCCCCGAATTGCATCCAATTCGGCTAGACCTTCATTCACAAGAGGATTCCTCGAAGGCTGCACACCTTCGACATCTTCAGGCGGGAGCCCCACGGCCCACCCCAACTCGTTCTCCGAGATCGGGCTCTTCACAATGCCAAGAACGTAAGCAATGTGCTCCTCCCCGAGCCCCGCGCCCTTGGTGAAATCCCCGCTCTCGTCCTTGCGCCCGTCACCAAGCAGGAGCTTCACGCCCTCCGGGCCGAACTTGTCGAGCTTGTCGATCGCGCGCAGCACGGTCAGCCGACGGCCGGCATGCTCCTCGCCGCCGAGCCCGATCGCCTCCATCACGCCATCGAGCACCTTGCGGTTGTTGACCTTGACGACATAGTCGCCGCGCTTGATCCCCAGCGCTTCCATCGTATCGGCGGCGAGCATGCAGATCTCGGCATCGGCCGCGACGCTCCCCGCGCCGACGATATCGGCGTCGAACTGCATGAATTGGCGGAAGCGGCCCGGGCCCGGCTTCTCATTGCGGAAGACATAGCCGGCGCGATAGCTGCGATAGGGTTTCGGCAGCGCGTCGTAATTCTCCGCGACATAGCGGGCGAGCGGCGCGGTCAGGTCGTAGCGCAGCGAGAGCCACTGCTCGTCATCGTCCTGGAAGGAGAAGACGCCCTCATTGGGCCGGTCCTGGTCGGGCAGGAATTTGCCGAGCGCGTCGGAGAACTCGACGAAGGGCGTCTCGACGGGATCGAAGCCGTAACGCGAAAAGCTTTCGCGAATGACCCCGAGCATGCGCTCGGTCGCCGCGACGTCAGTGGGGCCGCGATCGACGAAACCGCGCGGCTGGCGGGCTTTGAGCTTGTCGGGCTTCGACATGGGATCTACTTCTCGGTCATGCGCGGCAGCGGCCGGCGCCGCTGGGTTCTTCCGCGTCGGGTTAGCCCGCTGGTGCGCCAGGGGCAAGCGCAGCGGCCGTCATCGCGCTGGTTTGGCAATGACAGCGTCGCAGCATCGCGCGACGCAGCATGGGGGAAGACATGATCACCCGCCGGCTCCTGGGCGTCTTCGCCTGCCTCTTCGCCGCCGTCCTGCTGAGCGCCTGCAGCCCCAGCGAGGCCGACCAGCGCAAGGCCTTCATCGCCTTCCTGAGGGATGACGTGCTCTCCAAGACCGGCCTACGCTTGCCGCAACCCGACGCCGAGAAGCAGAAATCCTTCGGTGCCTATGCCGAGCACTATGCCGTCATCACGCGTTTCCATGAGCGCATGAACGCCTCCGTCGCCAAACCCATGCAGGAGACGCTGGCCAAGAGCATGCCACGCTCGATCGAGGATGTCGTCGCGCGCAAGGCCGACCTCATCACCGTGCGCAGCGGCTTCGTCGGCATGCGCGAGGCGCTCGATCAGGCGCTCGCGGCGGCGGCAAGCGAGAAGGCGGCGCTGAAGCAGCCCGAGGATCTCGCTGGTGTCTATGCCGCTGTCTACGACAAGGCCGTCACCGCGCCAGCCACAGCGTTCCGCCGGGTCTTCCCGACAGCCGACGACGCCTTCGCAGCAATCATCGCGCTGGCCGATCTGATCGGGAGCAATCGGGCCGCGATCAAGCTCAACGGCTCGCAGATGGAAATTTCCAACCCAGCTTTGCGGACGAAAGTGCAGGCCGCGCTCGAAGCGATGAACGCCAAACAGCGTGGCATGACCGAAGCGCAGCAGACGCTGCGCCAGGCGGTTTTCGGGAATTAGGGCGCGCCCTCCCTTCCCCCTTGGCGGGGGAAGGTGGCTCGGCGAAGCCGAGACGGATGAGGGGCGCTGTGAACTTTCCGGTTAACCGAACACGACGCCAACCGGACAGGGCACGGCGCCCCCTCATCCGGCGCTCCGCGCCACCTTCTCCCGCCAGGGGAGAAGGGAAGAGTGTGTCGCGGCTCCCGCGTCGGCTGGTTTCAGCCAGCCGCCCCTACGAAGGAACGCCCCCGCTACTCCGCCGCGATCAGCCTCACCTGCTCCCTGACCGGCACATCGGCGATCCCCGCCGCCGCCAGCTTGTCGGGCAAGGGGCCGCCCGTCGCCCAGTCGAGCAGTTCGGCGGTGTGGACGACCGGCGTCGTCGCGCCCTTGTCGGCAAAGCCCTTGGCGAGCTGGGTCATGCAGCCGATATTGCCGGTCGCGACCAGCATTGGCCTGGTCTTCTCGATATTGCCGATCTTGCGCTCGCGCAGCTGTCCCGCGATCTGCGGCTGGAGGATGTTGTAGACGCCGGCCGAGCCGCAGCAGATATGCCCTTCCGGCACCTCCTTGACCTTGAAGCCGGCGGCTGAGAGCAGGCGCTTGGGGCCGTCCTTGAGCTGCTGGCCATGCTGCATCGAGCAGGCGGAGTGGTAGGCGATCGGAATCGCGAGATCGCGCGCATGGCGCAGCTCGATCGTCTCGAGGAACTCGGTCACGTCCTTAGCAAGGCCTGAGACCGTGGCGGCCGTCTTGGCGTAGGCCGGGTCGTTGCGGAACATGAAGCCGTAATCCTTGATCGTGGTGCCGCAGCCCGAGGCCGTGATCAGGATCGCATCCAGCCCCTCGCCGGTGACTTCCGCCATCCAGGCGTCGATGTTGCGGCGAGCGAAGGCAAGCGCATCATGCTCGCGGCCCATATGGTGGACGAGCGCGCCGCAGCAGCCCTCGCCCTTGGGCAGCACGACCTCGACGCCATGGCGCGTCAGCAGGCGGATCGTCGCTTCGTTGATCGCGGGATCGAGCACCGGCTGGGCGCAGCCCGACAGGAGCGCGACGCGCTTGCGGCGCACGCCGGTGACGGGGAAGCTTTGCGGCCCCTCCATCGCCGAGCGCGACGGCAGGCGGGCGGGCGCCAGCGCCAGCATCGCCTTCAGGCGCGCGCCGACGCCCGGCAGGCTGCCGAGCACACCCGCGAAGGGCTTTGCCAGCATCGCGCCCAGCATGGCGACCCGGAAGCGGCCGGGATGCGGCAGGATCACTGAGAGCAGGCGGCGCAGCGCCTTGTCGGCGAAGCCGCGCTCATAGGTCTCCTCGATATGGGCGCGGGCATGGTCGACGAGGTGCATGTAGTTCACCCCCGAGGGGCAGGTCGTCATGCAGGAGAGGCAGGAGAGGCAGCGGTCGACATGCTTGACCACCTCTTCGGTGGCGGGCTTGCCGTTCTCCAGCATGTCCTTGATCAGGTAGATGCGCCCGCGCGGGCTATCGAGCTCGTCGCCGAGCAAGAGATAGGTCGGGCAGGTCGCGGTGCAGAAGCCGCAATGCACGCAGGTGCGCAAGATCTTCTCCGACGCCGGCAGGCGCGGATCGGAAGCGAGATGGGCGGGGGAGAAGTTGGTCTGCATGACACGGCATCCAATGCCCTCCCGTCATGCTCGGCCCTGTGCCGAGCATCCACGTCTTGCGACGCGGATGGGAGGAAGACGTGGATGGTCGGGACAAGCCCGACCATGACGGCAAGAGCGGAGGCTAAATCCCCGCATACATCCGGCCCGGCTCGAAAATCCCGGCCGGGTCGAAACTCGTTTTGATCCCGGCCGTGACCCGCAGCAGCGGTTCGGGCATTGGCTCGAACACCAGCACGCTGGCGCGGATCGCGTCCGGCGCGCGCACCAGCGTGGCGTGACCGCCGAGCGGCCTGATCGCGGCCCGGATCGCGGCTGCGCCTGCATCATCCGCATCGGGCACAGCGAGCCAGACCAGTCCCCCGCCCCAATCATAGAACCAGCGCGCCTGTGGCAGCGCATTCGCGATGGCGGCCGTCGCCCTGGGTCCGTTCGTCGGCGCCAGTGACAAGCGCCAGACCGCCTCCTGGGTATCAGCGAAGAAGCCTGCGTCGCGCACATCCCGCCACAGCGCCTCCGAGACCGCCCCCTCCAGCAGCTCCGGCGCGCCATGGGCGGCCAGCAGCGCGGCGAGCTCGGCGGCGCGATAGTCGATCGAGGCGGAAAAATTCTCCAGCCGCAGCAGCGTCCGAGCCTCGCCCGTGCCGATGCCAGCCGGCAGATGCGCCGCAGCGAAAGGCTCGAAGGGCGAGCCGAGCGCAGTCGAGAGCAGCCCAACCGCCGCCTCGTCCGCCAAACCGCGCCAGACCAGCGTGACCACGCGCTCCGGCTTCGGCAGCACGCGGAAGATCACCTCGGTGAGGAAGCCCAGCGTGCCAAAACTGCCGGCGACGAGCTTCACGAGATCAAGCCCGGTAACGTTCTTCATCACCCGCCCGCCGGATTTGATCGCCTCGCCCCGGCCATTGATCAGCCTGATGCCGATGAGCGAATCGCGCGCCGCGCCGGCATTGATGCGGCGCGGGCCGGAAATATTGCCCGCCGCGACCGCGCCGATCGTCGGCTCGCCCTGCGTGCCCAGCAGCGCGCGATGGTCCATCGGCTCGAAGGGCAGCATCTGGCCGCGTTCGGCCAGCGTCTCCTGCACAAGCGAAAGCGGCGTGCCGGCGCGCGCGCCGATCACCATTTCGGCAGGCTCATAGAGCGTGATGCCGGTGAGGCCGGCGCTGGAGAGCGTGCTCGCCGCCTGCGACGGCCGCCCGAGACCGCTGCGTGTGCCGCCACCGCGAATGGCGAGCGGTATGCCGCTGGCGACCACGGATTTGACGACGGCGCAGGCCTGCGCCTCGGTGGTGGGGGTGTGGATGATCAAGCGCCACCCCCTGTCTTTCCGGGGCTTCGCGCAGCGAAGAACCCGGAACCCACGACGGGGTGACACATGTCAAACGAGCCCTTCATAGAGGTCTTTCCATTCGGGATTCATGTCCTCGATCAGTGTGATCTTCCAAGCCCTGCGCCACTTCTTCAGGATCTTTTCCCGGTCAATGGCATCCCGGATGTCCTCGAACTGCTCGTACCAAACCAGCCGATCAACACCATAGCGACTCGTGAACCCTGCATTCTGCTTCGACTTGTGTTCATAGGCACGCCTCGCAACATCGTTGGTGACGCCCAGATAAAGTGTACCGCTCCGCTTGCTGGCCATGAGATAGACGAAATAGGTCATCGCGCTCACCCAGTCGTGGGTTCCGGGTTCTCGCTTCGCGAGCCCCGGAATGACAGTTTTACGCTGCCACCCTGCCCTCGAGCGGAAACACCTTCGCGGGATTAAGCAGCCACTGCCCATCGAACACCGCCCTCACCCGCATCTGCTGCTGCAGATCCTCGGGATTGAACTGCACCGTCATCAGGTCGCGCTTCTCGATGCCGACGCCGTGCTCGCCGGTCAGGCAGCCGCCGACCTCGACGCAGAGCTTGAGGATGTCCATGCCGGCATCCTCGGCCTTCTGCGCCTCGATCGGGTCGTTGCAGTTGTAGAGGATCAGCGGGTGGAGATTGCCGTCGCCGGCATGGAAGACATTGGCGACGCGCAGGCCATAGCCCTTCACGATCTCGTCCATGCGCCGCAACACATGCGGCAATTGTCCGGTCGGGATCGTGCCGTCCATGCAGATATAATCGGCGATGCGACCGGTCGCCCCAAAAGCGGATTTGCGCCCCTTCCAGATCGCCGCCGTCTCCATCGCCGACTTGCTCTCCTTGACCGTCTTGACGCCATGCTCGCGGGCAATAGTGACGATGCGCGCGAGCTGGGCGTCCATCTCGGCATCCGAGCCCTCGACCTCGATGATCAGGAGCGCCTCGACATCCATCGGGTAGCCGGCATGGGCGAAGGCCTCGCAGATCTCGATCGCTGGCTTGTCCATGAACTCCATCGCGACGGGAATGATGCCGGCACCGATGATGGCAGCGACCGCCTCGCCCGCCTGCTCGCTGGTGGGGAAGCCAAACAGCACCGGCCGCGCACCCTCGGCCGAGCGCAGGATGCGCACGGTCGCTTCCGTGACGATGCCGAGCTGGCCTTCCGAGCCGACGATCAGGCCGAGGATGTCGAGGCCGCCGGAATCGAGATGGGCGCCGCCGATGTCAACGACGCTGCCGTCGAGCATCACCAGCGTGACGCCGAGCACATTATTGGTGGTGACGCCGTATTTCAGGCAATGCGCGCCGCCCGAGTTCATGCCGATATTGCCGCCTATCGAGCAGGCGAGCTGCGAGGACGGGTCGGGCGCGTAGAAAAAGCCTTCCGCCATGACCTCGCCGGTTACCGCGAGATTGGTGACGCCGGCCTGCACCTTGGCGACACGGTTGGCGTAGTCGATCTCGAGGATGCGGTTCATCTTGGAGACGCCGATGACGACCGCGTCCTCCTGCGGGATCGCACCGCCCGCGAGCGAGGTCCCCGCCCCGCGCGGCACGACCGGCACGCCCTGGGCGCCGCAGAATTTCAGCACCGCCGCGACCTCCTGCGTGGTCGAGGGCAATACGACAGCCAGCGGCAGGCGGCGATAGGCGGTCAGCGCATCGGTCTCGTAGGGGCGGCGTTCATCGGCCGAGGTGATCAGCGCTTCGGGCGCGACCAGACGGCTGAGGCCGGCGATGATCTCGTCGCGGCGAGCGAGGATGCTCTCGTCGGGCACGGGAAAGGCGATGGCGGACATCGTGAACTCCTGCGTCGCCCGCCACACCAGCCCTCATCCTGAGGAGCGAGCAAAGCTCGCGTCTCGAAGGATGGTCCAGAACGCGCTGGAGCATCCTTCGAGACGCCGCTTCGCGGCTCCTCAGGATGAGGGCTCACGGGACGGAGCGATAAGACCCTAGACCAATTCCAACTGGCTTGCAGTGCAACCAACGTCCATGATTATTTCCAATTCGGAAAAGATGAGGGCGCTATGGACCGGTTCGGCGATCTCGACGTCTTCGCCCATGTCGTCACGGCCAAGAGCATGTCGGCGGCGGGCCGCCAGCTCAACCTCTCGCCGGCCGTCATCTCCAAGCGCATCCGGCGCCTGGAGGAGCGGCTCGGCGTGCGGCTGCTGCAGCGCACGACGCGGCAGCTCTCGCTGACCGAGGCCGGCCAGGGCTTCTATGAGCGCGTGGTCTCGGTGCTGTCCTCGATCGAGGATGCCGAGGCCTGGGTCGCCAGCGGCGCGGGCCAGGCGCGCGGCACATTGCGCGTCTCGGCGCCGACCTCGTTTGGGCGGCTGCATATCGCGCCGCATCTCAAGCCCTTCCTCGACGCGCATCCGCAGGTGACGGTCGATCTGATCCTGGGCGACGCCTTCGTCGACATCGTCGGTGAAGGCTTCGATCTGGCGGTGCGCATCGCCGACCTGCAGGATTCGAGCCTTGTCGCCAAGCGGCTCGCGCCGAATCACCGCGTGCTTTGCGCCACGCCGGGCTATCTCGCCACGGCCGGCACGCCCGGCTCCATCGAGGATCTGGCGCGCCATACGCTGATCGCACACAACGCCGACCATTGGCGCTTGGACGGGCCGGGCGGGCCGGTCAGCGTGCGCGTCAACGGGCCCTTGCGGACCAATTCGAGCGAGGTGGTGCGCGAGGCGCTGCTGGCCGGCCTCGGCATCGCGCTGCGCTCGACCTGGGATGTCGGGCCGGAGCTGAAATCGGGCGCCTTGCAGCGCGTCCTGCCGGAGTATTCCGTCGGCAAGCGCGTCGCGGTCTACGCGGTTTATCCCAGCCGCCGGCATATGGAGCAGAAGGTGCGCGCCTTCGTCGACTATCTCGGCGAGCTCTATGGCGCGACGCCATACTGGGACGAGGGGCTGGGGTTGTGAGTTGCGCGGTTGGCGACGCCGCCGATCTGTGCTCCCGATAGCCCGGCAACAAAACAGCCTAGGGATAGGACATCATGTTCGGCGTTCTCGAAGGCACCGGCGTCACGGTGCTCGACCCGCGTTTTCACCGCATCGTCCCCGGCTCCGCCCGCGTCGAGCGGCTCTGGACCGGCGCGCGCTGGTCGGAAGGGCCGGCCTGGTTCCCCGCCCACCACATGCTGGTCTGGTCCGACATCCCCAATGACCGGATGCTGCGCTACGACGCGCTGACCGGCCAGGTCGGCGTCTTCCGCCAGCCGGCCCGGAACTCCAACGGCAACACGGTCGATCGCGAGGGCCGGCTCGTGACCTGCGAGCATGGCGGGCGGCAGGTGACGCGCACCGAGCATGACGGCTCCGTCACCGTGCTGGCGAGCCATTTCGACGGCAAGCGGCTGAACTCGCCCAATGACGTCGTGGTCAAGTCGGACGGCTCGATCTGGTTCACCGACCCCGATTACGGCATCCTCACCGATTACGAGGGCAACGCATCCGACAGCGAGATCGGGCGTTGCAATGTCTACCGCATCGACCCGCACTCAGGCGCCGTGACCATCGTCACCGATGATTTCGTCAAGCCCAACGGCCTCGCCTTCTCCCTCGACGAAAGCATCCTCTACATCGCCGATACCGGCGCGAGCCATGATCCCGCCAACGGCCCGCGCCATATCCGCGCCTGCCGGCTCGGCGCGGATGGCGCGACGCTCGGGCGCTCCGAGATCTTCGCAACCTGCACGGCCGGCCTGTTCGACGGTTTCCGGCTCGATGCGACCGGCCGGATCTGGACCAGCGCGGCCGATGGCGTGCACATCTACCACCCTGACGGCACGCTGATCGGCAAGGTCGCGATCCCCGAGACCGTCGCCAACGTCGCCTGGGGCGGCCCCAAGCTCAACCGCCTGTTCATCTGCGGCACGACCTCGCTCTATGCGGTGATGACGCACACCAACGGCGCGCGCTGAGCGAGCGACCGAGCCACGGGTCGCCTCGCGGCTCGTGGCATAGGCTTTGCTGAAGTGCATGCAGCTTCCCGCATAGAGGTGCATGCATGTTCAAACGCTTGGCAATCACAGCCGCCCTCGCCCTTTCCATGGCCAGCGCGGCGCAGGCGGAATCGGTCGTCCGCTACGGCATCTCGCTCGCCGACATCCCGCTGACCTCGGGCCAGCCCGATCGCGGCGCCGGAGCTTATAAATTTACCGGCTACACGCTCTACGACCCGCTCGTCGCCTGGGAGATGGACATCGCCGACAGGCCGGGCAAGCTCGTGCCCGGGCTCGCGACCGAGTGGAAGGTCGACGCCAACGACCAGAAGAAATGGCTCTTCACCCTGCGCGAGGGCGTGAAATTCCATGATGGCAGCGCCTTCGATGCCAACGCCGTGGTCTGGAACCTCGACAAGGTCCTGGACGAGAAAGCCCCGCATTACGACCGCCGCCAGGCCGCCCAGGTCAAGCCGCGCCTGCCGTCGATCGCGAGCTACCGGGCGGTCGATGCGAAGACCGTCGAGATCACCACCAAGGCGGTCGACTCGTTCTTCCCCTATCAGATGCTCTGGTTCCTGGTTTCGAGCCCGGCGCAATATGAGAAGCTCGGCAAGGACTGGGACAAGTTCGCGCTGACGCCCTCGGGCACCGGCCCGTTCAAGCTCGATAAATTCGTGCCGCGCGAGCGCGCCGAGCTCGTCCGGAACCCGGATTACTGGAACAAGAACCGCCTCGCCAAGGTCGACCGCCTGATCCTTCTGCCGATCCCGGAGGTGCTGGCGCGCACCAATGCGCTGATCACCGGCCAGGTCGACCTGATCGAGACGCCGGCGCCCGACACCGTGCCGCGCCTCAAGCAGGCCGGCATGAGGATCGTCGAGAACGTCACGCCCCATGTCTGGAACTACCATCTCAGCGTGGCGCCAGGCTCGCCCTGGACGGATCTGCGCCTGCGCAAGGCGATGAACCTCGCCATCGACCGCAACGGCATCGTCGAATTGCTCAACGGCCTCGCCAAGCCGGCGGTCGGCCAGGTCGATCCGGCGAGCCCCTGGTTCGGCAAGCCGAATTTCCAGATCAAATACGATCCCGATGCCGCCAGGAAGCTGCTGGCCGAGGCCGGCTATTCCAAGGATAAGCCGCTGAAGGCGACCTTCGTCATCGCCCAGGGCGGCACCGGGCAGATGCAGTCGCTGCCGATGAACGAGTTCATCCAGCAGAACCTCAGGGATGTCGGCATCGAGCTCGACTTCAAGGTCGTCGAGCTCGAGGTGCTCTATACGCGCTGGCGCAAGGGCGCGAAGGACGAGATGAACGCCGATGTGACCTCGAACAACATCGCCTATGTCACCTCCGACCCGCTCTACGCGATCATCCGCTTCTTCCACTCCAACCAGGTTGCGCCGGTCGGCGTGAACTGGGGAACGTGGTCGAGCCCGGCGGTCGACGCCTTGCTGGACGAGGCCAGCAAGACCTTCGACGTCGCCAAGCAGGATGAATTGCTGGCCAAGGCCCATGCCCAGATCGTCGACGACGCCGTGCTGGTCTGGGTGGTGCACGACACCAACCCGCATGTGCTGTCCCCGAAGATCAAGAAGTTCGTGCTGGCCCAGCACTGGTTCCAGGACCTGACCACGATCGGGGTGGATTGATCCCTTTTGTCATTCCGGGGCTTCGCGAAAGCGAAGAACCCGGAACCCACGACCGGGTGAGAGCTTGTGATCGGTTTGATCCCGCTCCGCCCGGTCGTGGGTTCCGGGTTCGGCCTTTGGCCGCCCCGGAATGACAGGAGCGCCCGAACTGATGGGACAGATCTGCCGCCTCACCCCTTCGGCGGCTCCTCCTTCATCTTCGCCACGATGAACGGCATCGCCAAGCCGATCAGCAGGAAGCGCGTGAGATGGTGGGAGCCGACATAGAGCGTGTCGAGCCCCATGGCGAAGGCGAGCATCGCCATCGCCTCGAGCCCGCCCGGCGCGAAAGCGGTCATCGCGCTGGCATAGGGCACGCCAGCCAGCTGGGCCGCCGGCCAGGCGAAGGCGAAGGCAACGGCGATCGAGACGAAGAAGCCGCCGACAGCAAGCGGGAACAATCCCAGAAGCTCCGGCCGGGGGATATGCGCGATACGCCCTCCCATCGTGGAGCCCAGCAACACCAGCACGGCCGTCTGGATCTCGGGTGGCAATGTGCCGTGGACGAGCCCCGTACCGTGCAGGACGGCGCTGGCGAAGGTCGCGCCGAACATCATCGGCGCCGCCATGCGCAGCCGCTCGAAGACGAGCCCGACCGCCAGGCCGCAGAGCAGCACGAACAGCATCGTGTCGGCCCCGACGATATCGGCGGGCGGTGCCGGCGCCGCCGAATGGGCCCCGCTCAGCTGCATCGCGCCCGGGAGCAGCGCCACCAGGACAAGCAGGCGAAAGAGCTGAACGACCGAGATCCGGCCAATATTAGCGCCCTTCGCCTGCGCCACGGCCAGCACCGTCGCGAGCGCGCCCGGCGCCGAGGCGAGCAGGGCATCGATCCAGGACCAGCGCGCGACAAAGCGCAGATACGCCCCGGTCAGGATCATGATCGCCGCCATGCCGAGCAGAAGCACGACGAGCGAGGCCGGGTAGCGGGCAGCGGCGGCGAGCGCCTCGGGCGTCGCCGCCGAGCCGATGATCGTGCCGGACAGGAGCACCGTCGAATCGAACCACGACCGGCGCAGAACAGGGAGCGGGCGCAGGAAGGCAACCGTCGCGCTCAGCAGCATCGAACCTGACAGCCAGGCCGCAGGCGCGCCCAGCAGGGCGAAGGCGGCACCGCCAAGCCAGGCGATACCGATGGTCACGGCCTCACGACCCAGAACAGCCGGTCGCGTCGAGGGATAACCGAAAAGCGCCATCGCATCCACGACCGCGCCAAAAGCGGGCGGCTCCGGCGCACTCATGAACGCGGGGCGCGGCGAGGTCAATTTCGCCGCTGCGCCGGCAACGCAACGATACCCTGCAGCGAAAGCGCGCCGGCGCAAGAGCAGGATGCGAAAAAGTGGGAACCGGTTTTTCACATCCTGCTCTCACTCCTGGGATGAGAGACGGATTCAGATTTCCGACGGGATCACGACATGACCCCGTCTGACATCATCCGGCACTAGCGCGCGGCGAGCGCCGTCTGGAGCCGCGCCACGACCTCGACGAGGTCGGACGCCTTGCGCGCGAAGCAGAGCCGCAAGCCGGTCTCGCCGCCCGGGCCGAAAGCGGTTCCCGGCGCGAGGCCGACATTGGCCTTGTCGACCAATTCGATCGCCAGCGCCCGCGAGTCGCTGCGGCCATCGACGCTGAAGAACTGATAGAAGGCGCCATCGGGCGCCGCGAGCGAGACCCGGTTGGTCGCCAGCAAGCCCTCGGAGATGATCTTGCGGCCTTCGGCGGCACGCGCGATCTGCTGCGCGACGAAGGGTTCGCCCTCCTCGAGCGCGGCGATTGCCGCGCGCTGGACGAAAACCGGCGAGCCCGAGGTCGAATACTGGATCAGGTTCTCGATGACCTGGCCGAGCGCAGCGGGCGCCTCGATCCAGCCGACGCGCCAGCCGGTCATGGCCCAGTTCTTCGAGAAGGTCTGGACGAAGAGGACGCGGTCGTCGGGCTCCATCACGTCATGGAACGAGGCGGCGCGCGGGGAGCCGTCATAGACGAAGCGGGCATAGATCTCGTCGGCGATGATCCAGATGCCGTGCTTGCGGGCGAGCGCAAGCAGCGCGCCCATCTCCGCCTTCGTCGCGGTCCAGCCGGTGGGGTTGGCCGGCGAGTTGATCACCAGAGCGCGGGTCCTGGGCGTGATCGCGGCGGCGAGCTTGTCGAGATCGAGATTGAAGCGGCCATGCTCCAGATCCATCGGCACGCAGACGGCCTTGGCGCCGGCGATGCCGATCGCGGCGGCGAAGTTCGGCCAGGCCGGGGTCGGGATCACCAGTTCGTCGCCGGGGCCGGCGATCATGCGGACCGCGATCTGGACCGACTGCATGCCCGAGCCGGTGACGAAGAAGCGGTCGGAGGAGAAGGGCTGGCCGTAAAGCGCGGTGTGGTAGCGGGCGAGCGCCTCGCGCAATTCGGGGATGCCACGCTGCCAGGTGTAGAATGTCTCGCCATCGGCCAGCGACTTGTTGGCGGCGCGCGCGATGAAATCGGGCGTCGGAAGGTCGCCCTCGCCGACCCAGAGCGGGATCAAGCCCTGCTTGAGGCGGCCGTGATTGACCACCTCGACGATGCCGCTCTCGGGCGCGTTGCGGGCTTCGGGCCTCAGATCGGCGATCAGGCTGGCGCCCGGCAACGTCGTGGTGGTCATAAGCTGAACCTCGCGAAAGTGACCCGCTTTCCTTTAGCCGATAGCGGCGCGGGCAAGCATGAAATCGCGAGATCAGGTCGATCGGTCGCGGTGATGAATCGCCGCGACCGATCGAAGCATTGTCAGGCCGACTTCTTCTTCAAGAGGTCGCGGATTTCGGCGAGCAGGACGATATCCTCGGCCGGGGGAGCGGGCGGCGCCGGCTCGGTGGCCTTCGTGCGCTGCAGCCTGTTGATGCCCCGCACGACCAGGAACAGCACGAAGGCGATGATCAGGAAATTGATCGCCACGGTCACGAACGAACCATAGGCGAAGACCGCGCCCTGCTTCTTGGCCTCGACGAGGATGGGAGAGGTCACGGCCTTGTTGAGGCCGATGAAGTAGTTCGAGAAATCGACGCCGCCAAGCGCCCCGATGAAAGGCATGATCACGTCGCTGACCAGCGAATCGACGATCTTGCCGAAAGCCGCGCCGATGATCACGCCGATGGCGAGATCGACGACATTGCCCTTCAGTGCGAATTTCTTGAATTCCTCAAGCATGGTCTGCCCCCTTCTTGTGGCTGTCTTGCTCGCGGCGCGCGTTAGCTCCGTGCCGAAGCTGAAACGCTAACGGAGTCGCGCGGGCGTTAGAAGACCCCGCTCGCCGTAAAGTTGCAGCCTGCACAGATACCTAGAGGCCGCTCCATGATCACGAGGCCGTTCCGACTCGTCATGGCCGCCCTTGTGGCGAGGCCTCCACCGCAACCGACACAAAGCCGGAAAGCTGCCGTTCTGGGGGGCAGCTGTGGGTCGAAAGCGGACCAAGCTACCCTGCATTCATCTAAAAGGCAGATGGCCGCAGCAGAGCATGTCGGCTATGGGTCGAAAGCGGACCTCAGCGCTCGAAGCCAATGTATGCGATAAGATCGCATAATGACCCAGATGTTGGCCCCGCATCCTCGCGAGCATCCCGAACACTGGCAGCACAGGCCGAAACCCACAGGAGCACAAGGCGCTCCCCCTCAGGATGGGGGCTTCGTGAGCGAATGGAGACAGGGTCAGTGGTTAGGAGTGATAATCGGTCCCCGTTTGCGGTCAGAGCCGTTCCCTCTCCGTCTCGGACCCACCAATCTTCAAGGTGTCGGCAGGCGTCATCGGGTGTGCGGAAGACCAACACATCACCCGGGATTTCCTCTGAGTGACTCTCATTAACGAGGGTTACGTCACGAAGATTGAAGTGAGGCACATTCTGCATTCGTCCAAATTGACGTCCACCACTGGCTTCTGCAACGGGTCGAAAGCGCTCATTAAGCGCCTTAGCCTACGATCCGAACTCATGAAGGAGTTTTACCAGCCCGCGTCAGACTTTCTCGTCATGGCCGCCAATGGCGAGATCCCGCTCACGGGAAGCGAGTTTGCCGACGCAAACCTGTGCAGACTGCTGGATCACACAAGCGACAGCGATCTGTCCAACCGCGATTGGGCAACCTTCCTACTCGCGCACGCTGATGTCGATGTAGCGGAGGTCACTATTGCTCTCCATCGGTGCTTGGAAGACGAAAACGAGAGCGTTCAAGAAGAGGCAATGGTGGGGCTGGCCCGACGTCACGACCTGACAGCGCTTCCACGACTGCATGACTGGTTGCGGCAGGGGGGCATTATCGCGAATGATCCTTGAGGCTGCTGCGGAATTCGCTGAACCGTCGCTGTGCCAATCTCTCAAATACGTCAAGCAATCGGCCGATGAACTTAAGCTTCATCTCCTTTGGGAAGAGGCTTACGACAAGTGCAGCTGCGCAAAGACGTCGGCTTAGGGTCGGGACCGGACCAGACAATCTGTCGTCATCGGCTCTGTGAACGCACTGCGAGTAGCAAGGCGCCGATAGCAATGATGCCTAACAGCATTGCAAGATATACCAGCCTAGGGTCAGGGAAACGCCGCTCGGGCCAATCTTTGTCCTCGGCCCAGCGTCCAGCGGTAATTGCTGCATGCAACTGCGCTAGTGTTATTGGTCGACATCGGGCGAGAATTCGCCGCTTCATCGGCAAAAGGGTTAGAAGCTCACCCTCACTGGGGGCGTAATCTGTCCAACGCAGATCGGAAAAATCGGTCCCATAACGGCGATTGATCTCTAGCAGAAGCTCCGGGAAATCATCTCCCATTATCCCCAGATCGTGAACCACCCGGGTCTCACCATGCAGGGTGCAAACGTCGCACGGAGATGCGTGCTCCGCGACAAGTGATCTCAGCTCCTCAAAGGTTGGCGTCTGCACGTCTCGCCTCGCGTAAATCTCAGACGATACCCGGATCGCTTTTTGTCGCTTCGATAGCCAATTGGTGATGTCCGCAACGGGTCGAGAGCGGCCGGCTCAATCGGCCGAGCGCTATAGATGTATTTTGATGCATCCCGGCGTATCGCATTTCATGCTTCCCACGAGCGGCGCACGATACTCATAGGTGACGGTACCGCTGCAAAGCGGGCAAGGAGCTTGCGAGACGAAGCGCTGATGGGCACGCTCGCGCTCGAATTGCTTACGCAGTTCGTTGACCGGGGCCATCAACGCATCAAAGCGCTTTAGAATCTCGGGGTTTGTTAGACTGGCCCCAGCGTTGATCTCAGATAAGCAGTCCAAAAGCGCCTTTAGGTTCTCTGACATCTCGCCACCGATCTACCGCCGAACCAGCGGTAGCGAGTACTACTCCTAGAAGACTGCTCGGACGTCCGCAACGGGTCGGAAACAGACATTGCGCTTCCAGCATGCTATCTCCCGCGCCCCAAAAGACTTTCTCATGTGGGGTACGCATGGATGACGACAGCGAACACCGAGTGTCGGGTTTTTCGCCAATCGTGGAATTGAATGCTCTAGTCCCATGGGGCGATACGCCATCGGACATTGGCGACATCATAAACATATCATACGGAGGCGCGACGGGATGGAGGCTGATAATCGAATATTCGGTTCGTCGTGATTCAAGTCTATGGGTCATTTTCGAAAATATCACGAGTTTTAGATCTCAAGACGAGGGCGAGATATATTATTATTGGCGTATACGACACGACGAGGGCGTTCAGCCGGCTTTTGCCTACGAGATTGATCGCAGTCCATACCTAAATGAAATAAATCTAGGTATAATGGGTCAGGTATCTCAAGCGCATCGACTTCGCCATTTCTTGATTGGCGGCCTTAACACCATTGTTGAAGTTATCGCTTTTGACCGCCCGAGCATCGCCCTCGCGAAGCCATGCCTTTCTTGAGCTAGTCCGCTATGGGTCGAAAGCAGGCAACGCCGCCCGCCTGAAGAACGGACCTGAATTATCGCCGGGATCGCGTGTCGGTCTTGGTGAACTCCCGCCCTTGTGGCGAGCATCCACCTCTTGAACACCGCCTTCGCCCGACGAAGACGTGGCTGGTCGGGACAAGCCCGACCATGACGAACACCACCGTGTTCATGCGGTTCGCGCGGGGGGCCAACATCATCAGCCCCTGGCCAGTCCGGCCCGACAGCCGCGCCGAAAGCGCTATGGCGAGGGGCACGCTGCGAGGTTAGGTTGCGCAACGCCGAATTGCGGCGCTGGAGGCGCAATGATCCCCGCTTGGTCCGTGATCCTGGTGGCGCTGGCCTATCTGTGCGGCCTGTTTGCGGTCGCCCATATCGCCGACACCTCCGGGCACAGGCTGATCACCGGCCGGGCGCGCGCGACGATCTATGCGCTGGCGCTCGGCGTCTATTGCACCTCCTGGACCTTCTACGGCTCCGTCGGCTTCGCCAACCGGGCCGGCTTCGACTTCCTGGGCATCTATGTCGGGCCGATCCTGGTGATCGGCTTCGGCCACCGCTTCGTCGCGCGCATCGTCGAGATCGCCAAATCGCAGAACATCACCTCGATCGCCGATTTCGTCGGCGCGCGCTACGGCAAGAGCGAGCGTGTGGCGGCCCTGGTCTGCATCGTCGCGGTCATCGGCGCGCTGCCCTATATCGCGCTCCAGCTCAAGGCGGTGGCGAATTCCCTGTCGGTCTTCCTGATCGCGACCGGCGGCCATGCCCTGACGCCTGACGTTCCGGTCCTGAACGACCTCGCCTTCCTGGTGGCGATGGTGCTGGCGGGCTTCGCCTGCGCCTTCGGCACGCGCCATATCGATGCCACCGAGCACCAGGACGGCCTCGTCATCGCGATCGCGGTGGAGTCGCTGATCAAGCTCGTCGCCTTCCTCGTGCTCGGCGTCTTCATCGTCTACGGTCTGTTCGACGGTGCCGGCGATCTCCTCGCCAAGGCGGCGCGGCTGCCCAACGGCGCGCCGCCGCTCTGGGAGCGGACCTCGAGCTGGCCGACCTTTCTGACCCTGACCCTGCTCTCCTCCTGCGCCGCGCTGCTGCTGGCGCGGCAGTTCCACATGACGATCGTCGAGAACCGCGACGCCCGCGACGTCCGCCGCGCGGCCTGGATGTTTCCGCTCTACCTCATCCTGATCAATCTCTTCGTGCTGCCCTTGGCGATGGCCGGCGAAGTGCTGATGCCGGGCGCCGATATCGACCGCGACATGACCGTGCTGCTGCTGCCGCTGCAGAGCGAGGCCAGCCTGCTCGCGCTGATCGTCTTCGTCGGCGGGCTCTCGGCCGCGACCGCGATGGTGATCGTCGCCTCGGTCGCGCTCGCCATCATGATCTCGAACCACCTCGTCATGCCGCTGCTGCTGCGCGGGCGCGGCGGCCTGAGCGACCCTGCCAGGTCGATGGCGATGCTGACCGCGCAGCGCGGCGGCAGCAGCAACAGCAACGGCACGACGGGCGGCGATCTCGGCTCGCAGGTGGTGATCATTCGCCGCGCCGCGATCCTGCTCGTGATCCTGCTCGGCTATGCCTATTACCGCGTCGCCGGCGAGGCCGCCCTGGTCTCGATCGGACTGCTCTCCTTCGCGGCGACGGCGCAGATTGCGCCGGCCTTCTTCGGCGGGCTGGTCTGGCGGCGCGGCACGGCGCTCGGCGCCGCGGCGGGCCTGACCATCGGCATCCTGGCCTGGACCTATACGCTCCTGCTGCCGAGCCTCGCTCATCCCGGCAGCCTCTGGGAGGCGCTGGTCACTGAAGGGCCATACGGCATCGCGGCGCTGCGGCCGGAAGCGCTGCTGGGGCTCGATCTGCCGGCTTTGCCGCATGGCGTGGTCTGGAGCCTGGGCCTCAACATCCTCGCCTATGTCGGCTTCTCGCTGCTGCGACCCGCCAATGCGATGGAGCGGCTGCAGGCCAACGCCTTCGTCGAGTCCGACAAGGCGACGATGGCGCAATCCTTCTCACTCTGGCGCTCCAGCGTCACGGAGGCCGAGTTGCAATCGACCATCGGCCGCTATCTCGGCCAGGAGCGGACGCAGCGCGCCTTCGAGGGGTTTGCGAGCGGACGCGGCGAGGCCCCCAACGCCAATCGCGAAGCCGATATCCATATGCTGCGCTTCGGCGAGCATCTGCTCTCCTCGGCGATCGGCGCTGCCTCCTCGCGCCTCGTGCTGTCGCTCCTGCTGCGGCGGCGCAACCTCTCGACGGAAGCCGCCTTCAAGCTGCTCGACGACGCTTCGGCCGCGCTGCAATACAACCGCGACATCCTCCAGCACGGGCTCGACCATGCCGGCCAGGGCATCACCGTGCTCGACCGGAACCTGCGCCTGCTCGCCTGGAACCAGGCCTTCATCCAGCTCTACGACCTGCCGCCCTCGCTGGTGCGCTTCGGCACCGGGCTCGACGAGGTCGTGCGCTACAATGCGGCGCGCGGCGCCTATGGCGACGGCCAGCAGGACGAGTTGATGGCGGCGCGGCTGGAGAGCTTCGTCAGGGATCGCGAGCCGGTGCGGCTCAAGCTCTACCCGTCCAAGAAGGTCATCGAAATCCGCTCCAACCCGCTGCCCGATGGCGGCCTGGTCACGACCTATACCGACATCACCCAGGAAGTGCAGGCGCATGAGGAGCTCGAGCGCACCAACGAGACCCTGGAGCGCCGCGTCGCCGAGCGCACCGAGGAGATCCTGCGGGTCAATACCGAATTGCAGCGCGCCAAGGCCGAGGCCGACGAAGCCAACGCCTCGAAGACCCGCTTTCTCGCCGCCGCGAGCCACGACATCCTGCAGCCGCTGAATGCGGCGAGACTCTACGCCACCTCGCTGGTCGAGCGCGACCGCGCCGCCGGCAGTCCCGACCTCGCCGAGAACATCGATGCTTCGCTCGACGCGGTCGAGGAAATCCTGACCGCGCTGCTCGAGATCTCGCGGCTCGACGGCGGTGCCTTGAAACCCGAGCTCACGGCCTTCCGCGTCGACGAATTGATGCGCCAGCTCCAGCGCGAATTCGAGCCGAGCGCGCAGGAGAAGGGCTTGAAGCTCGTCTTCATGCCGACGGCGCTGGCGCTACGCTCGGACCGGCGCTTGCTGCGCCGCCTGCTGCAGAACCTAGTCTCGAACGCGATCAAATACACACCCAACGGCAAGATCGTGGTCGGCTGCCGGCGGCGCGGCGCGCAGGTTTCGGTCGAGGTGCTCGATACCGGCCTCGGCATCCCGCAAAGCAAGCAGAAGACGGTGTTCCGCGAGTTCCAGCGGCTCGACCAGGGGGCGAAGGTAGCGCGCGGCCTGGGGCTTGGCCTCTCCATCGTCCAGCGCATCGCGCGCACGCTCGACCACAGGCTGACGCTGGTCTCGACGCCGGGACGCGGCACGCGCTTCTCGGTTCTGGTGCCGCGCGCCTCGCCGCTGCCGGCGATGTCGACCAGCGCCGCGCCGCGCCATGCGCCGGCAGGCCAGCTCGCCGGGCTGAAGCTGCTGGTGCTCGACAATGAACCGGCGATCCTCGACGGCATGAAGCAGTTGCTCGGCGGCTGGGGCTGCACGGTCACGATCGCGGCCAGCGTCGAGGAGGCCCAGCTGTCGCTACGCGCGCATGGCGACCCCGACGTGCTGATCGCCGACTACCATCTCGATCATGGCAACGGGCTGACCGCGATCAGCACGCTGCGCCAGCGCAGCAGCGCCGCCATGCCCGCGATCCTGCTGACGGCCGACCGCACACCGCAGGTGCGCGAGGCGGCCGCCGCGCTCGATGTCCACCTGCTGAACAAGCCGCTGAAGCCCGCCGCCCTGCGCGCGCTCCTGGCGCAGTGGCGAGCGACGCGGCTGGCGGCGGAGTAGCTGGAAACCCGGCCCTCATCCTGAGAGGCCGTGCTGGCATGGACCAAGCGCTATCGAAGATTTCTGAGTGCTTGCCGTACCCACGCCGTCATCCTGGACAAGCGGCGCAGCCGCGCAGATCCGGGATCCATCGGAGGGCTCCGGAACTCTACGATGGATCCCGGGCCGAAGCTTCGCTTCGCCCAGGATGACGGCGCGTAGATGGACACAGCAGTGCCAGAGACATCGTCGGGTTCATTTCAGGCAGGGCTCTGGGAAGCGATCATACGCTCAGCGCCCCGAGGAGCCCGCCTGCCGCATCGCCTCTTCCGAGGCCAGGAAGGCTGCGACCTCTGGACTCGGCTCCGGGCTCGTCGCCCCGACGCCGATCTCCGCCATCAGCGTCGCGACGGGCACATAGCTCTTGCTGGTGCGGTCGTAGAGCGCGGCGCGGACGAGCGCGACGGCTGCAACGATCTCGCTGCCGTCACGCGCCCGGCTCAGCACGCGATGCTGCATCACCAGCCAGCTATCGCTCCAGCACAGGATCGCCGTCTCAAGCCGGAAGGGCTTGAACAATCGCAATTCCCGGCGGAACCGGATGGTGCCCGCATTCACCACCGGCACCCAGCGATGGCGCAGCACCGCGCGCCACAAGCCGGTGCGCAGCATCAGGTCGGTGCGGCCGAGATCCATCAGGGTCCAGTACCGGCCATTATTCATGTGCAGGCTGGTGTCGAGATCAAGCGGCCAGACCCGGAAGGCCAGCAGCGAGGGCGCCTCCAACGGCTTGAGCTTCGGGCGGAACGCCGTGGTCGCGAGAAGCCAGAGCAGGCGGAACCAGAGATTCATGACGGCGTCCCGATTGACGATAGTTCACTTGTAAACATTTGCGCATATGTGACCAGATCCCGCTTGGCTACACCCTCGACATCGGCTCATGCTCCGTGTCGATAGGATGCTTGCGAATTCGCGGGCGCTCGCCCCCGCCCCTAGAGCAGGATGCGAAAAAGTGGGAACGGGTTTTTCGCAATTGATCCTGCTCTAACTCTTGGATGAGAGACGGATTCAGATCTCAGATCGGATCACTTAGTGATCTCATCTGAAATCATCCGGCTCTTGCGACCGACAGGACCCTCGGCATGCCGACCTTGCACGTCTCCTCACTGTCGCGGCTCCATGAGACCGTGGCGACCGTGCGCGCCAGCCATGTGGTGACGCTGATCAACATCAACACAGTGGTCGAGCGGCCCGCCGGCATCGCGCCGGAGCGCCATCTCTTCCTCGGCATGTCCGACATCGTCGCCCCCATGGACGGGCACATCGTGCCGGCCGAGGCACATGCCGAGCGCTTCCTGGGCTTCGTCAGCGAATGGGACCGCGCGGCGCCGCTGGTGATCCATTGCTGGGCCGGAATCAGCCGCTCGACGGCCGCCGCCTTCATCGCCGCCTGCGCGCTCGGGCCGGGGCGCAATGAGGAGGAGATCGCCACCGCCTTGCGCGCCGCCTCGCCCTCGGCGACGCCCAATGCACGGCTCGTCGCCATCGCCGACGGGATGCTTAGGCGCGACGGCCGGATGAGCGCCGCAATCGAGCGGATCGGCCGGGGCGAGGATGCCTTTGAAGGCACGCCGTTTCAGCTCGCCCTGGCCTGAAAGGCAGGCGAAATCCGGCCCTCGGGACCGGCAGCATCGTGCGGACCGCAGCTAAGCTGTCGTCGAACACGGCGCGATTTTTACGTTCCGACGCAGAATATTGCTTGCGCCCGCCGGATTTTGCGACAATGCATCCGGCAAGAGGGGTTTTGCCAGCGCCATGACGATCGAACTCGATTCCCGCGACCGCTCCATCCTGCGCATCCTGCAGATGGACGGGCGGATCACCAATTCCGACCTTGCGGAAAAGGTGCATCTGTCGCCCTCGGCCTGCCTGCGCCGGGTTCGCCAGCTCGAGGAGAGCGGGCTGATCCGCGGCTATGCGATGCTGCTCGACGACAAGATCGCCGGCTTTCCCGGAACCGCCTTCGTCTTCGTCACGCTCGACCAGCAGGGCCGTGCCTCGCTCGAAGGTTTCGAGCAGGCGGTGCAGAACCTGCCCGAGATCCTGGAATGCCATCTGCTCGCCGGCGCGCATGATTATCTGATGCGCGTGATCTACCGCGACAGCGCCGATTTCGAGCGCATCCACACCGACATCATCACGCAATTGCCGGGCGTCACCCGCGTGCAATCGACGCTGACGCTGCGCACCATCAAGAAGAGTTCGGCGCTGCCGGTGTGACGCTGCTCCAAGAACATCCCGGAGCTCTCATCCTGAGAGACTGGCCGATAGCGACGTCTTTATTTTCAAAGGCATAGCCCTCAACGACAACCGCGCCGTCATCCCGGGCGGAGCGAAGCGCAGACCCGGGATCCACGCCGGAACGCCTATCGCGAGAGGTTCAGGCATGGATCCCGGGTCTCCCTGCGGTCGCCCGGGATGACGGCGCATTTCGGTACGAAACTCCAACCCGCTGAAACAATTGACCACATTATCGGCCAGCCTCTGAGGAGCCATTCCCCAGGAAATGGCGTCTCGAAGGATGCTCCAGGAGGCTCACGAACCATCTGAAGCATCCTTCGAGACGCCGCTGCGCGGCTCCTCAGGATGAGGGCTGCGGGTATTCAAGCGGGTTGCGGCAGGCGGCTGTCCGGCTGATAAGCTTGCCGCAAAGAGGAATCAGGCCAGTGACCGAAGCCAAGCAGAACCCAGACATCGCTGCCCTGCCCTTCGAGGCGGCGCTCAAGGAACTCGAAGCGATCGTCGCCAAGCTCGAGCGCGGCGACGTGCCGCTTGAGGAATCGATCGACATCTACACGCGCGGCGAGGCCCTGAAGGCGCGCTGCGACGCGCTGCTGAAGCAAGCCGAGGCGCGCATCGAGAAGATCACGCTGGGCGCCGACGGCAAGCCGACCGGGACCGCGCCGCTCGACGTCGGAAACTGAGCGCGGGCAGCTTCGGGGGATGACCGGGGTTCCAAAGATCGCGGTAAGGCCCGCGCCGGTGCTGACGCTGCCTCTCGCCTTCGAGACGCAGCTGACATTCGCGGACGTCACCGAAGCCTCCCTGCTCGCCAACGCCCCGCTGATCCGGCCCAACCGCCGGCGCCTGCTGACCATCGGCCTGCCGAGCCTGTGGTTCTTCGCCATCCTCGGCGCCTTCGCCGGCTGGCGCCCCGCTCGCAGTCCGTTGAGCTTCGCGCAGCTCGGCGATTTCATGGCGATCTTCATCGGTGACATTCCCTTCTACCTGCTGCTCGTCATCTCGGCGGGGGTCGTGCTGTGGTGGCTGATCCATCCCTGGCGGATGCGGCGGCTCATGCAAAGGCCCTGCGGGCCGCCGGCTTCGAGACGCCGATCCTGCTGCACTACGTCATCGAAGCCGACGGGCTGACGACGCGGGAACCGCAGCGCGAGAGCGTCACGCCGTGGAGCCAGATCTCCAGGCTGGATGAGGGGCGCGATCACCTCTTCTTCGTGCTGCCGTCGCAGGAGGAAACGGTCGCGCTGCCGAAGCGGGCCATTTCCGCCGGCCAGATCGACACCCTGCGCAGGTGGCTGGAACAGCGGATCGGCGTAACCCAGCTGCTGCCGGAGCCGCCGGCTCCGCCCGAGAATGCCCTCAGCTTCGAGGTCGTCATGGAGCCGAAGGACTGGGCCGCCCATGTCGCCTGGTACCAGGATCTGCCCGCGCTGCGCCGCTCGCGCCAATGGGGCATCATCCGCAACTGGCTGCTGGCGAGCCTGGCAGTGCCGATTCTCACCATCGCGGCGTGGGCACTGGATACGGAGCGGCTGCCGGTCTCGCTGTCCCTGCCGATCTTCTGGGCCCTGTTCCCCAGCTTCTTCTGGAAACCCGCGCTGGCCTTCGGTGTGCTGGCGGCGCTGCGGCTGGCGTTCGACAGGCCGCTGATGCGCTGGTTCGCCGGTCACTCGGGCGCCATGCTGTATAAGAGCACGCGCAAAACGCCGAACCGCTTCATGGTGGACGACAGCGGCATCCTCACGTTCAAAGGCGCCGCCACGACCTTTGTCAAATGGCCGGGCGTGATCGGCCTCGCGCGCCGTCCGGAGCATTGGCTGGTGCGGATCAGCCGGGGCTCGACGCTGATCGTGCCGCGGCGCGCCCTGGATCCGGCGCAGGCCGAACGCTTCGAGGCGTTGTGCTCCCGCCATGTTCAGCGGGCGTAATGCGACAGGAGGGACACGTCATGAAGGTTCTCGCCGCATCCGTCATTGCCGCAGGCCTCACCCTCTCCGCGCTGCCGGCCGGCGCGCAGGAGCGCGTGCTGCGCATGGATGACGGGCTCCAGCTCACCCTCCCCGAGGACTGGCGCCTGGACGAGGCCGGCGACGCCCCCTTCGACGCGACCGGCCGCAGGCGCGTGCATCTCGTCTGCGAAACGCGCGCCTGCAAGCATACGCAGGAAACCTGCACCTTCGTGCTGCGCGCCAAAGCGGTGGCGGGCGCAAACGACGCGGCCCGCCTCGCCGACCTCTACGAATCCCCGCTCACCCGCTATGCCCGCCTGAAGAGCGTGCTCAAGAGCACCAGCAAGGACGCCGAGATCCGCCAGGACCTCGCCATCCGGCGCATCGGCGAACGCGACTGGTACGTCGTCGAGACCGATGCGCGACACAATTACAAATCCGGCTATTTCGCCGAGACCGTCATCGACGGGACTTATCTCGGAGCCACCTGCAAGACCTGCGAAACCGGCGAGATCCGCCACCAGGGCGGCCAGGAGTTGCTGATGAGCCTGAGGTCTGATGCGGCGAAGTCCGCCGCCCTGTAGTAGGGCAGGACAGCCTCGATCTAACCAGCACCGGCCCCTGTCGGCAGGCCGACGACCAGTTCCTCCACCAATCGCGCGACATGCTGGACCGCAGGATCGCGGGCGCGGCGCCTGTGCCAGGCGATGTGCAGCGGGAAGCCCTCGACCGCGATCGGCGGCGGCAATGCGATGAGGCTCTCCCGGCCGGAGAGCGGCAGGCAGCGGCTCGGCAGCAGCGCGATCATGTCCGAGCCCGCGAGCAGCGACGGCACCATCAGGAAGCTCGGCACGACCATGCCGACATGGCGCGTGCGCCCGAGCCGCGCCAGGGCTTCGTCCAGCGCGCCATGGGTCTCGCCGCGCCCCGAGACCAGCACATGCGGATAAGCCAGCCAGCGATCGGGAGCGAAATCGGCAGCCGCCGGGTGCCCCTTGCGCATCGCAACGAGATAGGTCTCGCGCAGCAGCTCCTGGCGCGTGAAATCGGCCTCGACCGTGGGAAAGACCGAGACCGCGAGATCGATCGTGCCCCGCGCCAGTCCTTCGAGCGCAGCGCTCGCGCTATGCCAGGGCATGATGGCGAGCGTGATGCCAGGCGCCGTCTTAACCAGATGCGCCTGTAGCGGGGGAGCGATCGCGACGGCGGGAAGATCGGCCATGACGATGCGCACCGTCTGCCGGATCGTCGACAGGTCGGGCTCCTGCTGCTGTAACAGCGCCGCCATGCCGGCCAGCACATGCTTGACCGGCTGCGCCAGCGCCTGGGCCTTCGGCGTCAGCACCATGCCGCCAGTGCCGCGCTCCAGCAGCCTGTCGCCGAAGAGCTGGCGGCAGCGCTCGAGCGCGCTCGATGCCGCCGGTTGCGACAGGCCGAGACGCTCCGCAGCCCGCGAGACATGAGCCTCATCGAGCAGCGCATCGAGGATGACGAGCAGGTTGAGATCGACGGCACGTAAATTCATGTGATGGATGATATGATATATAAATCATCCATTGGAATGATTTTCTGGCGCGCAGCATTCTCCCGTCACCGCAAAGGAGGTTGCCATGCCCAAGACCCTGATCCTGCTGTTCCACCCGCATTTCGCGCGCTCGCGCGCCAACAAGGCGCTGTGCGAGGCGGCCGGCGCCCTGTCCGATGTCGAGATCGTCGACATGCAGGCGCTCTATCCCGATGGCCGCATCGACACCGACGCGGAAGTCCGCCGGCTCATCGCCGCCGATCGCATCGTCTTCCAGTTCCCAGTGCAATGGTACGCGACGCCACCGCTACTCAAGGCCTGGCAGGACGCGGTGCTGACGCGGATGTTCTACATCGCCTATGAGGCGGAGGGCGCAAAGCTCGCCGGCAAGCCGCTGCTCGTCGCGGCCACCGCCGGCAACGTGCCCGACGCGTATGCGCCTGATGGCGCGAACCTCTTCCCGCTGCGCGATCTGCTGAAGCCGCTGCGGGCGACGGCGCATCGCTGTGGCCTCGCATGGGCCGAGCCTTTCCTGATCTACGATGCCCACAAGGCCGATGACGAGGCGCTGCAGGCAGCGGGCGAACACTATGTCGCGCGGCTCGGGCGGCTTGCCGCTGCCGCGCAACGGGGCGAGGCCGCCTGAGCATGCCGGGCTGCCCAGCTTCCAGCGCTCTTGCCGGAGCCGATCAATCCCGTCAGATTCAGGCGAAGCAAGGAGCCATGCTCATGTCCCAGCTACCCGACGAAGATCCCGTCCTGGGCGATGCCCGCTCCTGCCAGGCGATCGAGCAGGTCATCGTGCCGCGCGCCCGCGATCTCGGCGGCTTCTCGGTCAGGCGGGCTCTGCCCTCGATCGGGCGCAAGATGGTCGGCCCTTTCATCTTCTTCGACCAGATGGGTCCGGCCGAATTCCATCTCGGCGAGGGGCTCGACGTGCGCCCGCACCCGCATATCGGGCTCTCCACGGTGACCTATCTCTTCGACGGCGAGATCATGCATCGCGACTCGCTCGGCACCGCGCTCGCCATCAAGCCCGGCGCCGTCAATCTGATGACGGCCGGGCGCGGCATTGTCCATTCCGAGCGCACCGGCCTCGAGGCGCGCGCCAGCGGCCCGCGCCTCTACGGTATCCAGGCCTGGCTTGCGCTGCCCAAGACACATGAGGAGACCGCCCCGGAGTTCATCCATCACGCCGCGCCCGAATTGCCGCGCATTGTCGAGGGCGGAAAACGCATCAGCCTGATCATGGGCTCGGCCTATGGCCAGACCTCGCCGGTGAAATTCCCCTGGGAGGCGCTCTATGCCGAGGCCGTGCTCTCGCCCGGCGCGATCCTGCCGCTCGACCCCGATTATGACGAGCGCGCGATCTATATCGTGACCGGCAAGGTCGACATCGCCGGCGACGAGTTCGGCGCCGGCCAATTGCTGATCTTCAAGCCCGGCGACCGCATCTCGATCCTCGCCGTCGACCAGACCCGCCTGATGATCGTCGGCGGCGAGCCCATGGACGGGCCGCGCCATATCTGGTGGAACTTCGTCTCCTCCTCGAAGGAGCGCATCGACCAGGCCAAGGCGGAGTGGAAGGCCGGCCGCTTCGACACCGTGCCCGGAGACGAGACCGAGTTCATTCCGCTGCCCGAGGGTTGAGAGAAGCTCAGGCTGCAGCCACCCCACCCCCTCGAAAGCCGCCATGTCATCGCAACCCGAATTGCTCACGCCCGACCCGGGCTCATCGAGGCTGCGCGGCTTTCTCTGGGCCGGGCTCAGCGTCTCGATCTTTTCCGGCTGGTTCGTCGTCACGCGCTTCAGCGTCACCCGCACCCTCAGTGTCTGGGACCTGACCGCGCTGCGCTACGGCATCGGCGGGATCCTGCTCGCCCCGGTGCTGCTGCGCGGCTTGCCGCCCCGGGCCTGGCGCAACGGTTTCGTGTTCGCGCTGCTCTGGGGCGCGCCCTTCGCGATTCTGGTCGCGCTCGGTGTGCAGATGACCTCGGCCGCCCGCGCCGCCTCGGTGACGCCGGCGCTGATGCCGGTCTTCGCCGGGTTGCTGGGCTGGGTGCTGCTGCGCGAGCGCCCCGGCACGATCCGGCTCGCCGGCTATGCCGCCATCGCCGCTGGGCTTGGCGGCCTCGTCCTGACCGCGAATGGCGGGCAGGCCGCGCCGAGCCTGCTCGGGCTCGGCCTGCTCGCACTCGCGGCAGCGATGTGGGCGAGCTACACGCTGCTCCTGCGCCGCAGCGGCCTGAGCGCGATCCAATCGGCCGCGCTGATCTGCTTCTGGTCGGCGGTGATCTTCGTGCCGGCCTATCTCATCCTCGGCATCAGCCGCCTCGGACAGGCCCCGACCGCCGAGATCGTAGTCCAGGGCTTCTACCAGGGCGTGCTGATGAGCAGCGTCGCGCTAATCAGCTTCAATCGCGGCGTGGCCTTGCTGGGCTCCGCGGCAGCGGCCGCGATGATCGCGCTGGTGCCGGTCGCCGCGTCGCTCCTCGCCATCCTATTCCTGGGCGAGATACCAGCGGTGGCGGAAGGCGTTTCGATCGCGATCATCGTCGCGGGCGTGCTGCTGGCAGCGCGCCCCGCCCGCTCATGAGCGGGCCGCAAGCCAGGCCTTGTTTGCGATGGGGGCGATTTCGTCCTCCGGCATAGCCTTCAGCCCAGGCATCCGCGACGCCAGGATCGCCAGCGTCGAAAGCGCGAAAAGCCCGACCGGCAGCAGCATCGCCGTCTGCAGGCCGAGTGCCTCGCCGGCCAAACCTCCCGCCAGCGCCCCGACGGGCCGCATGCCGTACATCGCCGTGGTCAGCGTCGCGCTGACGCGGCCGAGCAGGGCCTGCGGCGTCACCGCCTGGCGCAAGCTGGTCTGGGTGATGAACCAGAGGATCGGCCCGAAGCCGAACAGGAAGAAAGCGAGCGCCAGCGCCGGCCAGCCGAGCGAAGCCGGAGCAAGCGCGAGCACCCCCGCTCCGAGCAATGACGAAGCCGGACCGAAGACGAGCAGGAGGCCGGTCGGCAGCCTTGCGATCAGAACGGGGCCGCTGAGCGCGCCCACGATCAGACCGGCGCCATAGACCGAGGAGGCAAGGCCGATGGTCTCGGGCGCCAGCAGCAGGACGCGGGCTGCATAAGGCGTGACGATCGCGAGGAAGGCGAAGAAGGCCATGTTCCAGCCGATGGCGCAGAGCGCGATCGGCCTGAGGTAGGGATGGCGCGCCACAAAAGCGCCGCCCTCGGCAATGGCGCGATGCAATGGCAGGCGCGGCTGGGCGGGCGGGCGGTCTCCCGGCAAGCGTGTGGCGGCGGTGAGCACGACGAGGCCTGCCAGCGCGCATATGACAAGGCCGAGCGCACCCACGCCATGCGCCACCGCCCAGCCGGCGATCAGCGGGGCAGCCAAACTGAAGCAGGCGCGGCCGAGTTCGAGCCGGCCATTGGCGCGCGGCAATGTCGACACCGCGACCATGCGCGGCAGCAGCACGAAGATCGACAGCGCGATCACCACCGGCCCCGAAGCCGCGATGAAGGTCGAGAGGCCCAAGGGCCATCCGACTACACCCAGCGCCAGCAGCCCTGCCCCCAACAGCGAGCCCGCCAGCATCAGCCCGCCGCCGAGCATGACAAGGCTGCGCGGCGCGATCCGATCGGCGAAGACGCCGGCCGGCAGCGAGACCAGCAACCAGGCCGCCGATTGCGCCGCCACCAGCAGGCCGACCAGGCGCGGGCTCGCCCCGCCTTGCGTCGCGGCCAGCGAAATCGTGTCGAGCGCCAGCTTGTCGGCGAATTGCGAGGAGACGCCGGCGAGGAGAAGCGCGATCGGGACGGGCGACGACATGGGGGTAATTCCTGCTTGCGGGAGATCGCAAGCTCGCCCATCGCCGGGGCCGAACCCACCCGTTTCCTGTCTTCAGGAAGGGTCGCCTTTTCCTGGAACCGCGCCGTCATTCCGGGGCGCCCCGCAGGGGCGAGCCCGGAACCCAGAACCACAAGGCTGCTCCAGTTCGTCATCCTCGCCCTTGTGGCGAGCATCCACGTCTTGAACACAGGCCACGATCGATGAAGGCGTGGATGGTCGGGACAAGCCCGACCATGACGAATGAGGTGGTGTTCATGGGTTCCGGGCTCAGGCCTGCGGCCTGCCCCGGAATGACGGAGAGGTCGACGCCTCCTACGCCACCATCGCCGGCACGCGCTTGTGATAGTCCGTCGCCCGCTGCAGCGCGTAGCCGATGCGCAGCGCCATCGCTTCCTCATAGCCCGGGCAGCAGATCTGCAAGGAGAGCGGCAGGCCGCTGGCGGTGAAGCCGTTGGGCAGCGAGAGCGCGCACATCTCCATGAAATTGCCGAAGCGGGTGAAGCGCGAGGGCATCAGGTCCTGGTCGACCTCGTCGAGCCTGATCGCCGCCATCGCCGTGCTCGGCGTCAGCAGCGCGTCGACGCCCGCCATCGCCGCCGCCATCAGCGCCTTGCATTCGACCTGCCGGCGCTTGGTCGCGAGATAGTCCTGGGCCGATACCCGCCCGCCGACCAGCACGCGCGCCCTGACGGCGTCGTCCATCGTCACAGCCGCGTCCTCGGCCATTGCACCATCGTTGAAATAGGCCTCCGCCTCCAGGATCGCCTGCGCCCTGGTGAAATCGCTGAAGGTGAAGGGCAGGACGACGTCGACGACCTCGGCGCCGAGCCCGGCCAGCGTCTCGAGCGAGCGGTCATAGGCCGCCAGCACCTCGGCCGAACAACCCTCGCGCTCGGCATCGGGCATGCGCCCGAGCCGCAGGCCCCGCACGCCACGCTTCAGGGTCGGCATCGGATCGACGGCCGCGATGCCGCGCGTATTGGGATCGAGTGGGTCCGGCCCCTGCAGCACATTATAGAGCAGGGCCGCATCCTCGACGTCGCGCGTCATCGGGCCCGGCGTGTCGAGCGAGGTCGAGAGCGGCAGGATGCCATGGGTCGAGGCCCGGCCGATGGTGAGCTTGAGACCGGTCAGGCCGCAGAAGGAGGCCGGCAGCCTGACCGAGCCGCCGGTATCGGTGCCGATCGCCCAGGGCGCGAGGCGCGCTGCCACCGCCACGCCCGAGCCGTTGCTGGAGCCGCCGGGCGTGCGCGCATGCTCGGGGTCCCAGGGGTTCCAGGGCGTGCCCATATGCTGGTTGGTGCCCCAGCCGCCGAAGGCGAACTCGACGGTATGGGTCTTGCCGAGCACGATCATACCCTGCGCGATCATGCGCCTGGCGATCGTCGCGGTCACGGTCGAGCGGCGCGTACGCCAGTTCGCCGAGCCGCCGGTGGTGATGCGGCCTTCCAGCTCGATCAGATCCTTCAGCGCCACCGGCACGCCATGGAGCGGGCCCACAGCATGGCCGGAGCGGATCGCCTTGTCGGCGGCCTCGGCCGCCAGCCTGGCGTCCATGCCGTAGACGGCGACGAAGGATTTGAGTTTCGGCTCGAATCTGTCGATGCGCTTCAGGAACGCATCGACGACATCGACTGGCGACAGTCTTTTGGCGGCGATCTCGCGGGCCAGCACATGGGCCGGCAGGAAGGCGAGATCGGTGAGGTGGCGCGAGACGTCGTTCATGGGATCACTGCATGCTCACGAGGGTCAGGTCGACGAACCAGGATTGCGGGGAGACGAAGCCCTTGACCTTGCCCGACATCGCACGCGGGTTGAGATCGTGGACGATATAGAGCCAGGGCGGATTATCGACGAGCCGCTCATGGGCGATGGCGGTCTGCTCGGCCACCACCTTCGGATCTGTCGTGGCGGCCAGTTTCGCGAAGGCCGCCTCAAAAGCGTCGTCCTTCCACTGCGCGAAGTTGAAGCCGTTGGGCGGCGCGCCGGCGGCCGCGAAATAGCGCGCCATCACGCTGACATCCGAGGAGGGCGAGCTGATGTTCAGGCTCAGCGAACCGTTCAGGGCCGGCGCGTCCGGCAAGGCGCGCATATTGTTCAGCAGCACCTGCCATTCCGAGACGACGAACTCGACATTGACGCCGCAGGCCTCCTTGAGATTGGCCTGCAGGAACTCGTTCATCGGCAGCGGCGACATCTGGCCGGAGCCCGAGGTCGAGATCATCACCTTGAAGGAGAGCGGCTTCTGCGCGGAGTAGCCGGCCTCCGCCAGCAGGGCCTTGCCCTTGGCGGGGTCGAAGCCGTAGCGGTTCACCGGCTTGCCGAAACCCGGATCATTCGCCTTGAGCCAGCCAACCGCGGGCTCGGCCGTGCCGTTGAGCAGTTCGACGATGCCGGCGCGGTCGATGCAGTAGTTCAGCGCCTGGCGGACCTTGACGTCCTTGAACGGGCTGTTGGTCGCGCCGATGCTGTAGAACCACGGCCAGACATGCGGGTAGGAGCCGGTGACGATCGCAAAGCCGGCCTGCTTCAGCGAGGGGATGCCGTCGGCGGGCGGAACCTCGATCCAGTCGACCTGGCCGGTGCGCAAGGCGGCGAGCCGCGCATTCGCCTCCGGGATCGGCTGCAGCACGACCTTCTCGATCTTGGCTTTCTTGGCTGCATCCCAATAGCCATCATTGCGGATCAGCTCGACCCGCTCACGCGGCGCGACGCTGCCGATCCGGAAAGGCCCGGTTCCGGCCGACCCGACCAGCCCGACCTTGGCCCAGTCGCGCCCCGCCTTTTCGAAGGAGGCCGGTGAGGACAGCAGGATCAGCGCCGCCATATAAGGATAATAGGAGGCCGGGCTTGCGGTAGTGATCGCCACCGTCATGGCGTCGAGCTTGCGATAGCCGGTCGTGATCGGCGCGCGCGCCCGCACGATGCCGGCCGCCGGCGGCTCGAATTGCGGGGCGTCCTTGTTGAAATAGCGCTCCAGGTTCCAGATCACCGCATCGGCATCGAAGGCGGTGCCGTCATGGAAGGTCACGCCGCGGCGCAGATGGAAGATCCAGGTCTTGGGGTCGTCGGGCGCCTGCTCCCAACGCTCGGCCAGGCCCGGACGCAGCGGCGCCAGCCGGTCGGTCGTGGTCAGGTCCCAGAGCACCAGGCTCTCGAAGACCGGGTAGCCGAGGAAACGCATGCCCTCGAAGCCGTTATTGGGCATGCCGGTGGTGGTCGGGATGTCCGAGGCGGTCATCGCGATGCGCAAAGTCTGGGCCGTGGCCGCTTGCGGAACGAGCAGAGCGCAGCCGATGCCGGCGAGCGCGCCGCGCAAGGCCGGTTTCAAACGGGCAAGGGCTGCGATCGATGACCAACCAAAACGGCTTTCCGGCATATCGTCTCCTTGAGTGGCGGCTATCGCAGGGGAAGCTCGAACCCGAAGCTCGAACCCGCTGATCGCAATTTGCAGGCCAGCGGCATTCCGGCAAGACAAGGACACTGGCCTCCGCAAGTGCATATCTGCCGCGCCCCGACGCCCTTGTGCCGCCCCGCACCGATGCGATAGACCGGAACCCGTGACCAAGCGCCCCTTCACCCCGCTGCTCGACCGCGTTCAGACGCCTCAGGATCTGCGCAAGCTCCCCGAGAGCGAATTGCGCCAGCTCGCCGATGAATTGCGGCTGGAGACGATCGACGCGGTCTCCGTCACCGGTGGCCATCTCGGCGCGGGGCTCGGCGTGGTCGAGCTCACGGTCGCGCTGCATCACGTCTTCAATACGCCCGATGACCGGCTGATCTGGGATGTCGGCCACCAGGCCTATCCGCACAAGATCCTGACCGGCCGGCGCGAGCGCATCCGGACGCTGCGCCAGCCCGGCGGCCTGTCGGGCTTCACCAAGCGCTCCGAGAGCGAATACGATCCTTTCGGCGCGGCGCATTCCTCGACCTCGATCTCGGCCGGGCTCGGCATGGCGGTGGCGCGCGATCTCGCGGGCAAGCCCAACAATGTCATCGCCGTGATCGGCGACGGCGCGATGTCGGCCGGCATGGCCTATGAGGCGATGAACAATGCCGGCGCGCTCGGCTCGCGCCTCGTCGTCATCCTGAACGACAACGACATGTCGATTGCCCCGCCAGTGGGCGCGATGTCGGCCTATCTCGCCAGGCTCGTCTCGGGCCGGACCTATCGCTCGCTGCGCGAGGTCGCCAAGCATCTGGCCGAGAAGCTGCCGCGCTTCTTCCACGACAAGGCCAAGCGCACGGAAGAATATGCGCGCGGGTTCTGGACCGGCGGCACGCTGTTCGAGGAACTCGGCTTCTACTATGTCGGGCCGATCGACGGGCATAATCTCGACCATCTCCTGCCCGTGCTGCGCAATGTGCGCGACGCCGGCAACGGCCCGATCCTCGTCCATGTCGTGACGCAGAAGGGCAAGGGTTATGCCCCCGCCGAAGCCAGCGCCGACAAATATCACGGCGTGGTCAAGTTCGATCCGGTCACGGGCCAGCAGGCCAAGGCCCCGGCCAATGCGCCGAGCTACACCGCCGTCTTCGGCAACGCGCTGATCAAGGCCGCGCGCGAGGACGACAAGATCGTCGCCGTGACCGCCGCCATGCCTTCGGGCACCGGGCTCGACGCCTTCGCCAAGGAATTCCCGGGCCGGACCTTCGATGTCGGCATCGCCGAGCAGCATGCGGTGACCTTCGCAGCCGGGCTCGCCACGGAAGGCTACAAGCCGTTCTGCGCGATCTACTCGACCTTCCTGCAGCGCGCCTATGACCAGGTCGTGCATGACGTCGCGATCCAGAAGCTGCCGGTTCGCTTCGCGCTCGACCGTGCTGGCCTCGTCGGCGCGGATGGCGCGACCCATGCGGGCGCTTTCGACATCGCCTATCTCGCCTGCCTGCCCGACATGGTGGTGATGGCTGCCGCGGATGAGGCCGAACTGACTCATATGGTCGCGACAGCGGCCGCCTTCGACGAAGGCCCGATCGCCCTGCGCTATCCGCGCGGCGAGGGCGTCGGCGTCGAGATCCCGCAGATCGGCGTACCCTTGGAGATCGGCCGCGGCCGCGTGGTGCGCGAGGGTACACGCGTCGCGCTGCTCTCGCTCGGCACAAGGCTGGCGGAATGCCTGATGGCGGCCGAGCAGCTCGGCCAGCGCGGGCTTTCGACCAGCGTCGTCGATGCGCGCTTCGCAAAGCCGCTCGACGAGGCGCTGATCCTGCGGCTCGCCCGCGAGCACGAGATCCTGGTCACGGTCGAGGAAGGCTCGATCGGCGGCTTCGGCAGCCATGTGCTGCATCTCTTGGCGCGCAACGGCATGCTCGATGGCGGGCTCAAGGTCCGGACCCTGACCCTGCCCGACATTTTCCAGGACCAGGACAAGCCCGAGGCGATGTACGCCCAGGCCGGGCTCGACGCGGCGGGCATCGTGCGCACCGTAGAAGGCGCGCTCGGCGTCCCGAGCGCGATCAAGCGTGCCTGAGCGCGTTTCGCGCGCCGTCATGAAGACCCGGGCCGACCAGCTGCTCGTCGAGCGCGGCATCTTCGAGAGCCGGGCGCGGGCCCAGGCCGCCATCGCGGCTGGGCTCGTCACGGCGGATGGCGCGGTCGTCCGCAAGGCATCAGTGATGCTGGCTTCGAATGCGCAGGTCACGGCGGAAGCGCCCCACCCTTACGTCTCGCGCGGCGGCCTCAAGCTCGCAGCGGCGCTCGACGCCTTCGGCTTCGATCCCAAAGGCCGCATCTGCCTCGATGTCGGCGCCTCGACCGGCGGCTTCACCGACGTCCTGCTGAAGCGCGGCGCCGCCCATGTCACCGCCGTCGATGTCGGCCGCGAGCAGTTCCACGCCTCGCTGCGCGGCCATCCCCGCGTGCGCAGCCTGGAGGGGCAGGATGTGCGCAAGCTCGCGCCCTCGGACCTACTGGGGCCGCCTGCGCTGGCGGTCATCGATGTCAGCTTCATCTCACTCAAGCTCGTCCTGCCCGCGGTCGCGGCGCTGCTGGCTCCCGAGGCCGGGATCGCAGCACTGATCAAGCCGCAATTCGAGGCCGGCCGGGCGGCGCTGAAGAAGGGCGTCGTGCGCGACGAGGCCGTGCATGAGCGCGTCTGCGCCGAGATCACCGCCGCGCTGGAAGCGCTCGGCTTCGCGATCGTGGGGCTCACGCCCTCCCCTATCGAAGGCGGCGACGGCAACCGCGAATTCCTGATCGGCGGCAAGCGCGGCTAGAGCGTTTTCGAGCGAAGTGGATACCGGTCCGCATGAGGAATGCGCGTGATAGGGTATGCTGCTTATGCTCGGAAACACGCCGTCATCCTGGACAAGCCGCGCAGCGGCGCAGCTCCGGGATCCATCGTAGAGCGCAGTTCCCTACGATGGATCCCGGGCCGAAGCTTCGCTTCGCCCAGGATGACGGCGTGCTTCCGAGCAAAGACAGCAGGCTCCGGCACACCGTCGATATGGCTTGAACCGCCATTGCGAGCGTGCCGAAGCAATCCAGAGGTCTAGCAGCAGGGACGGGTCAGCGCGAAAACAGCGCGTCGATCTCGCTCTGGAGGCTGCGCGTATCGATGCCGCCGAGATCGACCTGCCCGTTGGCGTTGATGAACCGGGTCGCGCGGCCGATCAGGCTGCGCAGCGCTTCGCTGGCGACCTCGACGACGACCGGCGCTTCCCGTTCGTCCCGCAGATCTCCCAGCAGCGCGGTCACCGTCGCGATCAGCCGGTTCATGGTGCGGCAGAGCTCTTCGAAGGCGTGGCGGCGCGCGGGATCGAGCGCCTCATATGCCGAGAGCGCCGAAGCAGCGCAGCGCAATTGCGACGCCTCGAAATGCCCGCGATAACCGACGACGCGCCAATCCTTGAGATCGTCGAGGATACCGAGATCCATCGGCGCCATCTCGATCAGCATCAGCGCTTCGCCGTAGCGGTTGAGATAGTCGGTCGACAGATGGGGCTGGGCCGCTATGTCCGGCCCGTCATCCTCGGCAGCAGCCGGCGCTCGCATCGCAGAGACGGTCATCCAGAGCCCCGAGAATGCGGGGACTATGCGTGTTCAAAGACAAATAAAGTGTTGATCGCGCCTGCCGCACTCGCCACATCTGTCAGCCCATGTGCGGCCGCTACGCCATCACCCTGCCCCCCGAGGCGATGCAGAAGCTGTTCGCCTATGGCGAGCGGCCGAACTTCCCGCCGCGCTACAACATCGCGCCGACGCAGCCCGTGCCCGTGGTGCGGCTGGACGGGGGCGTGCGCCAGTTCATCCTGATGCGCTGGGGCTTCATCCCCGGCTGGGTCAAGGATCTGAAGAGCTTCCCGCTGGTGATCAATGTCCGGGGCGAAAGCGCGCGCGAAAAACCCTCCTTCCGCGCGGCCTTCATCCGCCGGCGCTGCCTGATGCCGGCCGATGGCTTCTATGAATGGCACCGCACCGGCCAGGGCCGCCAATCGGAGAACCACGCCTTTCTGTTCCGCCGGCCCGATCGCGCCCTGTTCGCGTTTGCGGCGCTTTGGGAGACCTGGCATTCGCCCGACGGCTCGGAGATCGACACCGTCGCCCTGGTCAACGGCCCGGCCAATGGCCTGATGTCGGCGATCCATGACCGCTGCCCGGTGATCCTCGACCCCCGCGACTACGACGCCTGGCTCGACCCCGCCGCCACGCCTGACGAAGCCGCGACGCTGCTCAAGCCTCCGCCGGAGGACCTGCTGGAGATGGTGCGCATCGGCACCGCCGTGAACAAGGTCGTCAATGACGGCCCGCAGGTCCAGGAGCCGTTCGACGCCTCGACCGTCGCGCCCGCCCCAGCGCCTGCGCGCCATGCGCGCAAGGCGACCCGCAACCCCGAAAACGAGGGGCAAGGCAGCCTGTTCTAGGACGCGAATTGTGATCTGATCGCCGAGAGCTGTTTGGAAATCTTCTGAGCCCTCATCCTGAGGAGCCATTCCGTTGGGAATGGCGTCTCGAAGGATGCTCCAGAAGGCTCCGGAACCATCTGGAGCATCCTTCGAGACGCCGCTGACGCGGCTCCTCAGGATGAGGGCTGGAGTTTCCGAGCACTTAGAGCCGATAGCCGGCAGTGACGAAGAGGATGACGCGTATGCATGGCCGCCGCCCGACGATGAGCTCCCGCCACGGCATGGTCGCCGCCGCCCATCCCCTGGCAGCGCAGGCCGGCGCGCGCCTGCTCGCCCAGGGCGGCAACGCCTTTGATGCCATCGCCGCGACGGCAGCGGCGCTCAACGTGGTCGAGCCCTTCATGTCGAGCCTGTTCGGCATGGGCTCGGCGACGATGTGGGTCGCGGCCGAGAGCCGCATCCGGGTGCTCGATTTCGTGCCGCCGATCCAGGCGAGCTTCCCGGCCGAGCGCTTCAGCAAGCGCTCCGACCTGGAACGCGGCGCGCTCTCGGTCGCCATGCCGGGCAACCTCGCCGGCTGGTGCGAGATCGCCGCGCAATACGGCCGCAAGCCGCTGAGCGACATCCTGGCTCCGGCCATCGCGCTCGCGCAAGGCGGCTTCCCGCTCGCCGAGTTCGGCGTTGACGAGTTCAACGAGCAGGCACCGTTGCTCCAGGCCTGGCCCGAGCTCTATCCGGCCTTCGCCCAGGCCTATCTGCCCGATGGCGGCCCGGTGAAGCTCGGCACGCTGCTGCGCCAGCCCGACCTCGCGCGCACCCTCTCCGAGATCGCGGCGAACGGCCCCGAGCATCTCTATCGCGGCGCGCTCGGCGAGCGCATCGTCGCGCATCTCGCCGCGCTCGGCGGCACGATGACGATGGCCGATCTCGCCGCGGTCGCCCCACGCTGGCGCGAGCCGCTGAGCGCCTCCTATCGCGGCCTGGACATCCATGTGCCGCCGCCGACCTGCGAGGCCTTCCAGTTCCTGCTATCCCTGCGAATTCTCGAGGGCTTCGATCTCGGCAGCCTGCCCAAGGATGGGCCGGAGCATCTCGATCTGGTCTACCGCGCCATCCGGCTCGCGGCCGGCATCCGCATCGCCCACAACAACCCCTCGCCCGAAAAACTCACCGAGATCCTCTCGGATACCTTCGTCGAACGCTTGCGGGCGCGGGTGCGCAACGGCCAACCGGTGACCGGCCCGACCGAGCAATGGACGCCGCAGGACGGTGAGGACCCGGCCCACACCACCTCGTTTTCGGTCGGCGACAGCGAGGGCAACCTGATCTGCATCACCAACAGCCTGGGCGCGCCCTTCGGCAGCGGCATCGTGGTGCCGGGCACGGGGCTTTGCCTCAACAACTTCCTCTACTGGGCCGACGTCCAGACCGGCAGCCCCAACCGCTCCCGAGCCGGCTCGGAACTGCCGATGTGCATGTCGCCGAGCATCTCGACGAGGGACGGCAAGCCAGTGCTCGCGCTCGGCACGCCTGGCAGCTACGGCATCATGCAGACGCAAGCGCAGGCGATGGTGCAATATCTCGACTTCGCCCTGCCCTTGCAGGAGGCGATCGAGGCGCCGCGCGCCAGGCTCTGGGACGGCCGCTTCATCCAGGCCGAAAACCGCATCGCGCCGGAGACGATCGCCGAACTGCAGCGCCGTGGCCACGCGATCGAGGCCTTCGATGTCGGCTGGACGATGCGCTGCGGCGGCATGCAGGCGGTCGCGCGCGATCCCGCGACGGGGGTGATGACCGGGGCGGCTGATCCGCGGCGGGATGGGTATGTCGTGGCGGTGTGAGGGAGCGGAACCAGCGTCAAGTGACACTTGACACATGACGCGCCGCGGACTACCTGATCCGTGTGGATATCGAGAGCATCAGACATAAGGCGCTCCGGAATTTCGCGGAGACAGGCAACGCCAAGGGGCTACCCGGCAACCTCGTCGGGCGGCTCCGGAACATGCTGGCCTATCTGACCGCGATCGAGACCGTAGAAGAGCTGAAAGTCCCGCCGAACTACGGAGCCCATATTCTGACGGGCGATCGGGACGGCGTCTGGTCGCTCACCGTGACGAAGAACTGGCGAATGACCCTTCGGATCAACGAAGCTGTCGCGATCGAGGACATGGACCTGGAGGATTATCACTGATGGCCATCAAGCTTCACCCGAGCTTCGCCGTCCATCCCGGCGAATGGCTCAGGACCGAGATCGTCGCGCCGCATGGCCTCAGCGTCACCGTCGCGGCCGAGAAGCTGGGCGTGACCCGTCAGGCCATGAGCAACCTGCTGAACGGTAATGCCGGCCTGTCGGCAGAAATGGCGATCCGCTTCGAGAAGGCCTTCGGCCTGCGCGCCGACACGATGCTGCGGATGCAGGCCGCGCACGACCTCGCCAAGGCGCGGGCGCATGAGAAGGATATCAAGGTAGAGCGGGTCGCGGCGGCGGCGTGAGAGAGAGATGCACTGGACCGGATAGGGCATGAATCGAGAAGGCCGCGCCATCTCCAGGGCAAATATGCTTTGGCGGAAACTCTGCTCTTCGCAGTTTGGACCAACGGTGTCTGCTCAAGCCATTGCACTGCATCCATTGCGCCCAGAACAAGCGGAGACGAATTTTTAGTTGGTGCAGCGATCAAAGTGGTCTTCAAGAACCCTGACTGTGCGACAGAGCAGACGATTCGAGCTAAAGTCGATCAATGACATGGGTAATCGGCGCATCATCTATCCTGGGCCACGGCCTAATGATTTCGGACGTTCGCATCTCGTTCGGAGATGGAACTGAAGCTGATCTGCTCCGCAAATCTTACCGCGTCGCCCCTTATATTCTGGCTGGATTCGCGGGTTCTGTGGATATCGGGCTGCGTCTTATCGGCAGCCTTCAGGATTTTCTGAATGTTCCCGACCTTCCCAACAATGCAGCTTGGCAACCTGATTGGGTGGCCGAAAATTGGTCGCCGATAGCTGCCCGATTGTTCGATGATTCCCCAAGTATGGAGCAAAGCAGCGGCTCGCAAATTATAATGGTAGGCGTTTCGCCTAATGAAAATATGGGAGCCTCGGGATTTCAAAGAGTATACGTTACCAAGTTTAATTGGCCGGACTTCATCCCCGTGCACATGGGCAAGGGCCTAAGTGTTTGTCACATAGGAAGCGGCTCAAACATTGAGCGTTACGAAAGCGGAGTCGCTGAATTTTTTAAGTTCGACTCATCTGCAATGTTAGCCGGAATGCAATCAGGGCCAACCGGTTGGTCTCAAATGGTCGGCTCCAGCATAGGCAGAATTGTGTCCGAGAGCCCCGCGCCTGGCATCAGCCCGCATGTTTTCATCGACGCATGTCAGCTCGGGACATTCTGGAGCGGGACCAATGACCAAAACACCTATCACCCAGACGGCAGCAAGGTTGAGTTCCGCATGCCAGAGGTAGCGTCCAACTACCGAGACTTCATAGTGCTGTGCCAGAAACTCGGAAAGGCGTCTGCACGCGCAGTCGCGTAGAAAAACCTTCCCCTCACCCAAAGGTTAATTTTTCTTTATTTAAAATACCTTGCGATATGGCACCTATTGCTGTCCAGCGTCACTCTAGACGCCCCTGATGGGCAGCAAGCCGTCTGTCCGTCCCTCCCACTTAAATTACCGCCCCGGATTCAACATCCCCTGCAGGTCGAATGTCACCTTGAGCGACTTCATCAGCGCCAACTCCGCCTGCTATTTCCCTCCCCGTCATGGTCGCCCTTGTCGCGCCCATCCACGTCTTGCGGTGTGAATGGAGAGGCCCGTTCAGGGCTTGCGCCTGCTGAACCCGGATGAAGACGTGGATGGTCGAGACAAGCCCGACCATGGCGGAAAGGACGCGGGGAACCCTTCTCCCGGATGGGAGAAGGGCAGGGATGAGGGTGTGGCGCTGATTATGGGCGCGCAACGGAGCCGCTGCGCCTTCTACTTGAGAGGGCACACCCTCATCCGGCGCTCCGCGCCACCTTCTCCGGCCCATCTCGGGCTTGCCCGAGATGGGCAGCCCAAAGTGTCAAAGTCGGCAACAGCCGACTTTGATGCGGGAGAAGGGAAGAAAGCGTTGCGGTTCCCGCCGCCCCTCCCCGCGCGACGCCCTGCGTCTCCGACATGCCCCCGCCCCGCCCGCTTCAGCCGCCGGGCAGGTGACTCCGCACACGTCATCTAGATAAACTGTCTACACACCATCGCTTGAATAGAATTTTATAATCGCCAATACGGCCAATCCGCATAAATTCTTCTCCGGAATCCATCATGACCACACTGAATTTCGACTTGCCGATAGACCGCCGCGGCACGCATTCGGCGAAATGGGACATGATGGAGGCGAATTTCGGCGTGGCGGCCTCCGACGGCATCGCCATGTGGGTGGCCGATATGGATTTCCAGCCGCCGGCCTGCGTGCAGGCGGCGGTCGAGGCGATGGCCGGCCACGGCGTCTACGGCTATTTCGGCGATGACCGGAGCTATCGCGACGCCATCCGCTGGTGGATGAAAAACCGCCATGGCTGGGAGGTCGAGCCGCAGGCGATCTTCACCACGCATGGTTTGGTCAACGGCACCGCGCTCTGCGTCGAGGCCTATAGCAAGCCCGGCGACGGCGTCGTGCTGATGACGCCGGTCTACCACGCCTTCGCCCGCATCATCACTGCTGCCGGCCGGCGCGTGGTCGAATGCCCGCTTGCGCTCGCGGATGGTCGCTATGTCCTCGACATTCCCGGCTGGGATGCGCGCATGACCGGAGCCGAGCGCATGCTGATCCTGTGCTCGCCGCATAATCCGGGCGGGCGCGTCTGGACATCGGAGGAATTGCGCGCCATCGCCGATTTCTGCAAGCGCCACGACCTCATCCTCGTCTCGGACGAGATCCACCACGATCTGGTCATGCCGGGGCAGCGCCACACAGTCATGCCGCTCGCCGCGCCCGATATCTCGGACCGGCTGGTGATGATGACGGCGACGACCAAGACCTTCAACATCGCCGGCAGCCATATCGGCAACGTCATCATTCCCGATGAGGCGCTACGCGGCCCCTTCCAGGCGCGGATGAATGCGCTCGGCATCTCCCCGAACTCCTTCGGCATGGCCATGGCAACGGCCGCCTACAGCCCCGAAGGCGCGGCCTGGGTCGATGCGCTGGTTGCCTATCTCGACGGCAACCGGCGCCTCTTCGACGAGGGCGTCAGCGGCATTCCCGGCCTGAGCTCGATGGCGCTGGAAGCGACCTATCTCGGCTGGGTCGATTTTACCGGGACCGGCATGGCCCCGGCCGAATTCATCGCCCGCGTCGAGAAGCAGGCAAAAATCGCCGCCAATCACGGCGCGAGCTTCGGCCTCGGTGGCGACAATTACCTGCGCTTCAACCTCGCAACCCCGCGCGCCGTCGTCGCTGAAGCCGTCGAGCGCCTGCAGGACGCGTTTGCCGATTTGCAATAAGGGCGGTGGCTGGCACATCCCTCCGGACATGACGAGAAGTGCGCGGGGAACCCTTCTCCCGGATGGGAGAAGGGCAAGGATGAGGGCCTGCCGCTGATTATGGGGGTTCGACGGAGCCGTTGCGCTTTCTAGTTGGGCGGCACACCCTCATCCGGCGCTCCGCGCCACCTTCTCCCATCCGGGAGAAGGGAAGAGGCGTCGCGGCAGCGGCGAAGAGCGCGGAAAACCCTTCCCCCTAAACCACAGCCCCCGGGTTCAGGATCCCCTGCGGGTCCAGCGTTGCCTTCAGCGTCTTCATCAAGGCGAGTTCGACCGGGTCCTTGACGCCCGGCAGCAGGTCGCGCTTGAGGCGGCCGATGCCGTGTTCGGCCGAGATCGAGCCGTGCATCTCGCTGACGATGGCGTGGACGGCCTGGTTGACCTCGCTCCAGCGGTCGATGAAGGCCTGCTTGTCGGCGCCCACCGGCTGGCTGACGTTGAAGTGGATGTTGCCGTCGCCCAGATGGCCGAAGGGCACCGGGCGGCAGCCGGGCACCATCGCCGTGACAGCCTCCGAGGCGCGGGCGATGAAGGCCGGCACCGCGTGCAGCGGCACCGAGACGTCGTGCTTGATCGAGCCGCCCTCATAGGTCTGCACCTCGGAGAGCATCTCGCGCAGCTTCCAGAAATCATTGCGCTGGTTGAGCGAGCCGGCGAGCGCGGCGTCCGTGACGAGACCCTTTTCCAGCGCATCGCCGAGGAAGGCCTCGACCGCCTCGTCGAGCCCCGTGGCGGACTGGGCGCAGACCTCCATCAGCACATACCAGGGCGAAGGCTCCGAGAGCGGGTCGCGCGCGCCGGAAGCATGGCGCAGCACGAAATCGAGCCCAGTGCGGGAGAGGATCTCGAAGGTCGTCAGCGTGCCGCCGGCCCCGGCCTTGGCGGCGTTGAGCAGCGCCAGCGCCTCGTCGGGCGAGGGCACAGCGAGGAAGGCCGTGGCGCGTGCGGCGGGCAGCGGAAAGAGCTTCAAGACGGCGGCCGTGATGATGCCGAGCGTGCCTTCCGCCCCGATGAAGAGGTTCTTCAGGTCGTAGCCGGTGTTGTCCTTGCGGAGCTGGCGCAGGCCGTTCCAGACCCGGCCATCGGCGAGCACGACCTCGAGCCCCATGCAGAGCTCGCGGGCATTGCCATAGGCCAGCACCGCCGTGCCGCCGGCATTGGTCGAGAGATTGCCGCCGATGGTGCAACTGCCTTCCGACGCCAGCGAGAGCGGGAAGAGCCGGCCCGCCGCCTCGGCCGCTTCCTGCGCCTTCTGCAGCGTCAGCCCAGCCTCGACGGTCATGGTGTCGCTGTCGGGGTCGACGGCGCGAATCCTGTCCATGCGCTGCAGCGAGAGGATGATCTCGCGGCCCTCGGCCACCGGGATCTGGCCGCCGACGAGACCGGTATTGCCGCCCTGGGGCACGAGCGTCGTGCCCGTAGCAGCCGCAAGCTTGACCAGCGCCACGACCTCTTCGGTCGAGCCGGGCCGGACGATGGCCTGCGCCTTGCCGCGGAACAGATCACGCCATTCCTTGAGATAAGGCACCATCGCGTCGGCGTCGGTGATGACGTTCTTCGCGCCGACGATCGCCGACATCTGGTCCAGGATTTCGCTGCTCATGAGGTCTCCAGGCTTCAACGCTTGCCGGCGCGCCTGAACAGGCCGACGAGTTCGATATGGGCTGAATAGCGGAACTGATCGATGGGCGTGACGCCCTCCAGCGCATATCCCCCCGCGATCAGGATCGCGGCGTCGCGGGCAAAGCTGCCGACATCGCAGGAGACATAGACGACGCTCGCAACCTTCGAGGCGGCAAGCCTGCGTGCCTGCGCCTCGGCGCCGGCGCGCGGCGGATCGAGCACCACCGCGTCGAAGGCGTTGAGTTCATGCTCCAGCAAGGGCCGCCGGAACAGGTCGCGGATTTCCGAGGTGATCCGCTTGAGCCCTTGCGTCGCGCCGGCCGCGCGCGTCAGGGCCAGGATCGCCGCCTTCTCGCTCTCGACGGCATGGACCTGCGCCTTCCCTGCGAGGCGGAAGCTGAAAGGGCCGCAACCGGCGAAGAGATCGGCGACGCGCTTGGCCTTGGGCAGGCTTGAGACGACCAGCTCCGCGATCGTCTCCTCGCCCAAGGCGGTCGCCTGCAGGAAGCCGCCGGGAGCGGGCGCCACCATCGCCTTGCCCATTGTCTGGAGCGGGGAACGACGTTCGACGATGATCTCGCCATGCATCGACAGCCTGGCCAGATCGAGGCGCTCGGCGGCCTCGGTCAACGAAAGCCGGAGCTTGTCGCCGGCCGGGCCATGGCCGCGAATATCGACATCGAGCCCGGTATCCGAGGCGGTGATCTGCAAATCGAGCGGCTTGTTGGAGCCGCCGAGCCGGTTCGCCAGCAATTGCGCGACAGCCGGAGCCCGCGCCAGGCCGAGCGCCAGGACCGGGCAGGCTTCGACCGCGACGAGATCATGGCTGCGCGCCGCCATGAAACCGACCATCATACCGAGCCCTTCGCGCCTGGCGTGGAAGGTGACGCGGCGGCGGCCCGCGCCATGGGCATCGACCAGATCGGCGACCGGCGCCGTGACACCGGCGCGCTCAAGCGTGGTGACGACCTGCTGGCGCTTCCAGGCCTTGTAGAGGCCCTCATCCATATGCTGCGCCGCGCAGCCGCCGCAGTGGGTGAAGAGCGGGCAGATCGCGGCGATGCGGGATGCGGCGGGAGCGATGATCTCGACGAGCTGGCCGCGATCACCGTCGCGGACGACGCGCACGGTCTCGTCCGGCAGTGCATAGGGCACGAAAACCGGCCCGGCAGCGGTCCTCGCCACGCCGTCGCCCTTCTGGCCGAGATGGTCGATGAGAAGCGTTTCGTTCATCGCCAGCCCTCCTGCGGCGCTTTCCTTCTCCTGCGGCTTCCTTCCGGCGAGCATTCTTTCAACCTTGTCCGAGCGAGCCGGCCCGTGGTGACCTGAGCATCGCTTTCGCCTATCAGGTCGGAGGCAAACAGGGAAATCGCGACATGAGCATCCGCGACGGCGTCATCGAGGCCATCGGCAATACGCCGCTGATCAAACTGAAGCGCGCCTCGGCCGAAACCGGCTGCACCATCCTCGGCAAGGCCGAGTTCATGAACCCCGGCCAGTCGGTCAAGGACCGCGCCGCGCTCGCCATCATCCGCGACGCGGAACGGCGCGGCACATTGCGGCCGGGCGGCGTCATCGTCGAGGGCACGGCGGGCAATACCGGCATCGGCATCGCGCTTGTCGGCAATGCGCTCGGCTACCGCTCGGTGATCGTGATCCCGGAGACGCAGAGCCAGGAAAAGAAGGACATGCTGCGGCTGGCCGGCGCGACGCTGGTCGAGGTTCCCGCCGTCGGCTACGTCAATCCCAACAATTATGTGAAGGTCTCGGGCCGCCTCGCCGAGGAGTTGGCGAAGACCGAGCCCAATGGCGCGATCTGGGCGAACCAGTTCGACAATACCGCCAACCGCCAGGGCCATATCGAGACGACCGGCCCGGAGATCTGGGCGCAGACGGAGGGCAAGGTCGACGGCTTCATCTGCGCCGTCGGCTCAGGCGGCACGCTGGCCGGCGTCGGCATCGCGCTGAAGGGCTTCAACCCGAAGATCACGATCGGCCTCGCCGATCCGCTCGGGGCTGCGCTGCATTCCTTCTACACCACCGGCGAGCTCAAATCTGAGGGATCCTCGATCACCGAGGGCATCGGCCAGGGCCGGATCACCAAAAACCTGGAGGGCGCACCCATCGACGTCTCCTTCCAGATCCCCGACAGCGAAGCGGTACCCGTCGTCTTCGACCTGCTCGAGCATGAGGGCCTTTGCCTGGGCGGCTCCTCGGGCATCAATGTCGCCGGCGCGATCCGGCTGGGCAAGCAGATGGGGCCTGGCCACACCATCGTGACCATCCTCTGCGATTACGGCACGCGCTATCAGTCGAAGCTGTTCAACCCCGATTTCCTGCGCTCGAAGGGCCTGCCGACACCGGGTTGGCTGGAGCGGGGCGATGCAGGCCTGAAGGATGTGATGGCGCGCGTGCTCGGATAGCGGCGGGCGTTTTCGCTCCAAACCCCGCTGTCACTCCAAGCGAAGCGCCGGGAGCCCAGACGCGTCATGGTCGGGCTTGACCCGACCATCTCGTGATAAGGCAACTGCCTTTACCGATGCCTCTTCAGGATCGAGATTCTCGGGTCTGCGCTTCGCTCCGCCCGAGAATGACGCCCTCCGATGGATCCCTGTGTGTTTGATTGGTGTCATGATTGGTGCGGGCGGGAAGCCGTTGGATCCCCGGTGGCAAACACCGCGTTCCGGCTCGGTTCCCGGGACGGCCTACGGCCGCCCAGGATGACGGCTGAACTCGACACGCTCTCCAACCAGCAACCTGCCCGCCAGCACCTGATTACTGGATCGCCTTGACGCTGCTCATGATCGTGTCGATCGCCGCGCCATGCTTGGTGCGTTCCGCGTCCGAGCCCCAGAGCGTCAGCATGATCACGCGGTTCTTGCCGGCCGGCAGCAGGATGAGCTCGACGGTGGTCGGGCCGTTGTCGTCGCTCGTCTCGAACTGGAAGATCGTCGCCGGAATGCCGTTGAAGGGCGTTTCCACCTTCTGGGGCGGCACATCCTTGATGTTGTTTTCCTTCATCCAGGCCGCGTTGTTGTCGATCATCTTGCCGACATCCCGGGCGCTGGCGAACTCGACGGAGAAGAAGATGTCCTTGTCCGGAGACTGGGCGGAATAGCCATAGGTGATCGCCTCGGTCTCCCAGCTATCGGGCACCGTGATCGTCACAGCCGGATCCTTGTCCGGGACCGCGAAATTGCGGGCATAGGCGTTCGTCGCGAGCAGGCTCAACAGAGCGGCCGCGGCCAGAAGCATTCTCATGGAGTCGTCCGAATCGTTCTTGGCTTCCGCCACAGCGCGCGAAGCTGCGGCAACGCTTGCCATGCAAGCGCGTGGGCACAAGCTCACGCCTGGCCGGCGTCAACACGAATCTTTGAGAGGACGCTGCTTGCGTGGCTGTCCTGGCTCGGAACCACCGCGTCATCCTGGACAAGCGGCGAAGCCGCGCAGATCCGGGATCCATCGTAGAGCGCAGTTCCCTACGATGGATCCCGGGCCTCCGCTTCGCTATGCCCAGGATGACGCGGTGGTTACGAGCATAAACGGCCCCTGAAAAGACCGCGTTCGCGTATCAGCGGTGCCGGCTACAGCCACTTCTTCCAGCGGAAGAACAGATAGGGCAGGATGGCGAAGACGACCATCATCGCCAGCGCCATCGGGTAGCCATGGGCCCATTCGAGCTCCGGCATCGCCTTGAAGTTCATGCCGTAGATCGAGGCGATCAGGGTCGGCGGCATCAGCACCACCGCGACGACCGAGAACAGCTTGATGATCTTGTTCTGCTCCAGCCCGACGAGGCCGAGCGTCGCATCGAGCATGAATTGCAGCTTGCTGGAGATGAAGGTCGCGTGTTCCTCGATCGCCTGGACGTCGCGGATCGCTGAGCGCCATTCCGGCGTGATCGCGCTGGCCGATTTCTTAGAACGCTTGAAATTGGCCGAGAGGAAGAGCAGCACGCGCTCCACCGAGACCATGCTCTCGCGCACATTGGAGATGAGGTGCTCGTATTGCCCGATCTTGCGGATCACGGCCTGATAGGCGCCGCCCTGCTCGACGTCTGAGCTCTTGCCGTCAAAAATCTGCCGCGAGCGGGCGTCGATCCTGTCGCCGACGCCGCGCAGGACCTCGGCGGCGCGGTCGACGATCGCCTCGATCAGCCCTTCCAGCACGGCAGCGGGCTCCATGCCGCAGCCATCGGGCTTGGTCGCGCGGTTGAGGAAGATGCCGAAGGCGCCCGGCTCGTCATAGCGCACCGTGACCAGCGCCGCCTCGGTCAGGATGAAGGTGACGTCGGCGAGCTTGGGGACATCGGTCTCCGACTGGCAGATGACCCGCGCCGTCATGTAATGCGCGCCGTTCTCGGTATAGATGATCTCGGAGGGCTCGAGGTCGTGCATCTCCTCCCGGGTCGGGATCGAGATGCCGAGATGGGCCTCGATCTTCTTGTCCTCGAGCGATGTCGGCTTGAGCAGATCGATCCAGACCGCGCCCTTCGGGATCGGCTCGTCCGCCGTCAATGTACGGTGGACCAGGCGGTCGCCATGGTCGGCGCAGATATTGTGAATCAGGAGCATGGCAGGCGACTTTCAGCTGCGGCGAGCAAGCCCTTTGCTGCGCCGCAAGAACCCCAAGCGCTCCATGATGTCAAACCGATGACAGCTGCGCGCGTCCCCTCAGATCCCGCCTCACATCCCGCCCTTGACGCCCTCGGGCGGCCGGCTCGCGGCCGGCACGAAGAAGTCCGGCATCAAGGGCACGGAAGGGTCGACGCGATAGGGCATGAAGTCGGTGACGCCCTCAGCTGCCAGGAAGCTGTCATCGATCAGGAACTGGCCCGAGAATTCGCGCGCCGGCTTGCCGAAGATCAGATGGGCGGCGTCGGCGAGGATTTCCGGCGTGCGGCTCGCCTGCACCATCTTGTCGCCGCCGAGCAGGTTCTGCACCGCCGCGGTCGCGATCGTCGTGCGCGGCCAGAGCGCGTTGACGGCGATGCCCTTCGGCGCGAGCTCGCCGGCGAGGCCGAGCACGCACAGGCTCATGCCGTATTTGGCGATCGAATAGGCCAGATGCGGCGCAAACCAGCGCATCGCCAGGTCGAGCGGCGGCGAGAGCATCAGGATATGCGGGTTCTCCGCCTTCTCCAGATGGGGAATCGCGTATTTCGAGACCATAAAGGTGCCGCGCGTGTTGATCTGCTGCATCAGATCGAAGCGCTTCATGTCGGTCATCTGAGTGTTCGTCAGCGAGATCGCGCTGGCATTGTTCACGACGATATCGATGCCGCCGAAGCGCTCCGCCGTCCTGGCGATGGCATCGGCCACGCTCGCCTCATCGCGGACATCAACCATCAGCGGCAGGCATTGCCCGCCGGCCGCCTCGATCTCGGCGGCGGCGGTATAGATCGTGCCCGCGAGCTTGGGATGCGGCTCGGCCGTCTTGGCGGCGATGGTGACATTGGCACCGTCGCGCGCGGCCTTGAGCGCGATGGCGAGCCCGATGCCGCGCGAGCCGCCGGTGATGAACAGCGTCTTGTTCTTGAGCGACATGACTGACCTCCCTCAGGCTGGAATGGTGAAGCGGTCCGGCTGCGTGCCGTCCCGATCGGTGAAGCCATAGGCGCGGGCGAGATCGGCGACATGCAGCACCTGGCCGGCATGGCGGGCGACATCGGGATCGACTGCCAGCGCCGCGACCGCGCGGCCGGCATAGAGCGGGCTCTCGGTCGTCTCCTCCGCCATGCCGGCATCGGTGACGCGCTCGGTCAGGACATGGCCGGGAGACAGGCCCAGCGCCGTGACGCCAAAAGGCTTGAGCTCGTGGCCCATCGCCAAAGTCAGGCGGTTCATCGCCGTCTTGGCGAGATCGTAGAAAACATCGCCGAGATAGCCGCCGGCCGTGTCGAAGCTGACCGTGACGATCATGCCTTTGCGCATCTGCACCATGGCGGGCGCGACCGCCCGCGCCAGCAGCAATTGCGCATAGACGCCGCTCTCGAAATTCTGGCCGAGCCTTGCCACCGGCCGGCGCCAGAACGGCGCGCCGAATTGCGAGCCATCGGGATAGCGCTCGCCATCATAGCCCTCATTGCCGCCCCAGACGGCATCGACCACGCAGTCGAGCCGACCGAAGCGGCGCAAGGCCCAGGAGACCAGCGTATCGACCTCGCGCTCCTGCGTGTGGTCGCAGCGATAGGGATGGCCCCTGCCGCCGGCGGCCTCGACCTCACGCGCCGCATCCTCGAAGGTCTCCTGGCGCTGGTCGGTGCGCGGGCCGGCCTCGCTCGAACGCCCGGTGACGATGACGGTCGCGCCGGCTTCGCCCAGCGCCCTGGCGATACCGCGCCCAAGCCCGCGCGAGGCGCCTGCGACGAGGCAGATGCGGCCTGCGAGCGGTTGAGTCGCGCTATCCTGATTCATTGCGAGACAACCCGCTTTTGCGCTGGCGGGGTCCAGCTTGATGCACTAGAGCAGCCCTCCCCCGAAAACGAGCGAGGCGAGCCATGGATGCAAGCGAGGTTGCCGCCTGCTGGGAGGCCAATGCCGAAACCTGGACGCGCCATGCGCGCGCCGGCTACGATTTGTACCGCGACGCCCTGAACACGCCGGCCTTTATGGCCAACCTGCCCTCCGTCATCGGACTTGCGGGCCTCGATATCGGCTGCGGCGAAGGCTTCAATACCCGCAAGCTCGCTGAAGCCGGCGCCGCGATGACCGGCATCGATATCGCGCCCAGCTTCATCCGCCATGCGCAGGAGGCCGAGGCTGCAAGGCCGCTCGGCATCACCTACCGCCTCGCCGACGGCATGGAACTGCCCTTCGCAGATGCCAGCTTCGATTTCACGACGGCCTTCATGTCGCTGATGGACATGCCGCGTCAGGACCGTGTCCTGGCCGAGGCCGCCCGCGTGCTCAAGCCCGGCGGCTTCCTGCAATTCTCGATCCTGCATCCGTGCTTCGCCATGCCCTCCCGCAAGGTTCTGCGCGACGAGCACAAGACCGTGCTGGGGATCGAGGTTCGCGAGTATTTTCGCGCCACCGACGGCGAGATCGAGACCTGGCGCTTCGGGGCCGCGCCCGAGCATGAGAAGGCCAAGGTCGAGCCGTTCAAGGTGCCGCGCTTCCACCGCACGTTGAGCGAATGGGTCAATCTCATCATCGCGGCAGGCTTCGCCGTCGAGCATATGCACGAGCCGACCGTGGACGAGGCGACCGCCAAAGCGGAACCCTATCTCGCGGATACGCGCGTCGCGCCGCTGTTCCTGCATATGCGGGTGCGCAAGCCAGTGAGTTCCGGCTGAGCGGACGCCATCGTCAGTCCGGGGCGCTCCACAGAAGAGCGCCCCAAAATCCGTCCTGCTCGGGAGAGGGTTCCCCGCGCCTCTCTTGCGCGGCCTGCGCTTCTGGGTTCCGGGCTCGCCGCGGAGTTTATCCTTGGGCCGATCGAAGATCGGACCCGAGGGCGGCGCCCCGGAATGACAGCGGGACAGGTTCAAACTCACGCCGCGAAGACTGCGTCGGCGTCCTCTACCGCGCCGGCGCCTTCCGTCACCGCCAATTCCAGCGCCGGGGCTTCGGTGACGACATGCTCGGCGAAGAAGCGGGCCGTGGCGACAGCCGCCGCGCCGTTCTCCTCGGAGCGCATGGCGAGCGCCTTCCTGGCGAGGCCGGTGCCGCCCTGCGCCAAGGCGAAGAGCTTGAGATAGGGCGTCGCACCGGCGAGCACCTCGCCCGGCTTGGCGCCCATCGTCGCCAGCATCCAGTCGGTGGCGCGCTCCAGGGAATCGACAGCGGCCTTCAGCCGGGCTGCGCTGTGGCCAAAGCCCGGCGTGTTGGCGCCCTCGACCTCGCCGACCACACCGCGCATCTCGCCGATCAGCGCCTTGACCGCCTTGCCGCCGGAGAGCGGCAGCTTGCGCAGCACGAGGTCGATCGCCTGGATGCCGTTGGTGCCCTCATAGATCGTGCAGATGCGGGCATCGCGCAGATGCTGGGCGGCGCCGGTCTCCTCGATGAAGCCCATGCCGCCATGGATCTGCACGCCGGTCGAGGCGACATCGATGCCGATATCGGTGGCATAGGCCTTGGCGACGGGGGTGAGGATCGCGGCGCGCTCGCTGGCAGCCTTGCGCCTGGCCTCGTCGGTCTCGCGATGGCTGCGGTCGAGCGCTGCGGCGACCATATAGGAGATGGCGCGGGCGGCTTGCGTCTTGGAGCGCATGTCCATGAGCATGCGGCGGACATCGGGATGCACGATGATCGGACTCATGCCGGAGCCCTTGGGTGCGTCGAGCGCCGCACCCTGGCGGCGCTCCCCGGCGAAGGCGAGCGCCTGCTGATAGGCGCGCTCGGCAATGGCGACGCCCTGCAGCGCGACATTGAGGCGGGCATTGTTCATCATCGTGAACATGCAGGCGAGGCCGCGATTCTCCTCGCCGATCAGCCAGCCGACCGCGCCATCCTTGTCGCCATAGGCCATGGAGCAGGTCGGCGAGGCGTGGATGCCGAGCTTGTGCTCGATGCCGGAGCAGCGCAGGTCGTTATGGGCGCCGAGCGTTCCATCGGCATTGACGAGATATTTCGGCACCAGGAAGAGCGAGATGCCACGCGTGCCGGGAGGGGCATCGGGCAGGCGCGCGAGGACGAGATGGATGATGTTCTCCGTCATCCCATGCTCGCCATAGGTGATGAAGATCTTCTGGCCGGTGATGCGGTAGGTGCCGTCGCCGGCGCGCTCGGCCTTGGAGCGCAGCGCATTCAGATCGGAGCCCGCCTGCGGCTCGGTCAGGTTCATCGTGCCCATCCACTCGCCCGAGACGAGTTTTGCCAGATAGGTCTGCTTGAGATGGTCGGAGCCATGGGCGTGAACGGCCTCGATCGCGCCGATCGTCAGCAGCGGCCCGAGCGCGAAGGCGAGCGAGGCCGAGTTCCACATCTCGGTGCAGGCCGATTGCAGCAGCGTCGGCAGGGCCTGGCCGCCATAGGTCTCCGGACCCGGAAGTGCGTTCCAGCCGGCTTCCGCCCAGGCCTTGTAGGCTTCCTTCCAGCCCGGCGGCGTGGTGACGACGCCGTCCTTCAGGGTCGAGCCATGGCTGTCGCCGATGCGGTTGAGCGGGGCGATCACGTCTCCGGCGAATTTCGCCGCCTCTTCCAGCACGGCATCGGTGAGGCCGCCGTCGAGCTCCGGCGCGAGCCCCTCCGCGATCAGCCCGTCGAGGCCGGCGACATGGCGCAAGGTGGCGATGATGTCCTCGACCGGGGCGCGGTAGCTCATGAAATTCTCCCTGGAAGCCCGCATATCCTGCCTGATCGGCGGATGCGGATCTGCTTTTGACGTTGCCGCGATGTTAGCGAGGAACTATCCCCGACGCCACGCGCGACCTTCGTCATGCGTTCGCGTCTGCAGCCTGCTGCGAATATAGTTTATATCTAAACCATCTGAGGTCAATCGTGCCCGATCAACGCGTCACGCAGCGGCTGGACGACAGCGAGGCCGGCATCGCCTCTGCCGCCGCATTGCTGTGCGCCGGCAAGCTCGTGGCGCTGCCGACGGAGACGGTCTACGGGCTGGCGGCGGACGCGACCTCGGGCGCAGCGGTCGCCGGCATCTACGCCGCCAAGGAACGGCCGAGCTTCAACCCGCTGATCGCGCATCTGCCCGATCTCGCTGCCGCCCAGCGGCAGGGCCTGTTCGACGCCAATGCCTTGGCGCTGGCGCGCGCCTTCTGGCCGGGCCCGCTGACGCTGGTGGTGCCGGTCTCGAGCGGCTGCAGCGTCAGCGAGCTGGCGCGGGCGGGGCTTGCGACGCTGGCGCTGCGCGTGCCGTCGCACCCGGTCGCGCGGGCGATCCTGCAAGCGGCGGGGCGGCCGATCGCTGCCCCCTCTGCCAACCGCTCCGGCCGGGTCAGCGCCACCAGCGCCGCGCATGTGCTGGCCGATCTCGATGGGCGCATCGATGCGGTGCTCGACGGCGGCCCGACCAAGGTCGGCGTCGAATCGACCATCGTCGCCTGCCTCGATGGTGCGCCGCGCCTGCTGCGCCCCGGCGGCGTGCCGAGCGCCGCGATCGAGGGCGTGATCGGGCGCTCGCTCGTGCTTGCCGGCGAATCCGGAGCCGCACCGATCTCGCCGGGTCTGCTGGCCTCGCATTATGCTCCCGCCGCCGGCGTCAGGCTCGACGCGGAAGGGCCGCGCGATGGCGAGGCCTGGCTCGGCTTCGGGCCCGAGCCAGCCACGCTGTCGCCGGCGACGCTCCAGCTCAATCTCAGCCCGGCGGGCGATCTCATGGAGGCCGCAGCGAACCTCTTCGGCTATCTGCGCCAGCTCGACATGGCCGCGCCAGCGACCATCGCCATCGCGGCGATCCCGTTGCATGGGCTGGGCGAGGCGATCAACGACCGACTGCGGAGAGCCGCCGCGCCGCGCTGACGCGACGGCGTTTTCGAGCAAGCATCATCTTGCAATGCTGCAAGATATCGGCTTGGGTTCCTGTTCCGATGGGGCAGGAACACAATGAATTCCAATCTCGCCTGGGACGATTTCCGCCTGATCAAGGCGATCACCGACCATGACGGGCTGACGGGCGCGGCCAACGCGCTCGGCGTCAATCATTCCACGGTCTTCCGCCGCCTCGGCCAGATCGAAGAGCAGCTCGGCCTGCCTTTGTTCGAACGCCGCAAGACCGGCTATGTCGCGACCGTCGCCGGCACCGAAATGTCGGCGCTTGCCAACCGCATGGACGAGGACGTCACCGCCTTCGGCCTGCGCCTGGCGGGGCGCGATGTCGCGCCGTCGGGCGAAGTGCGCGTGACCACGACCGACACGCTCTATCTCAATGTCCTGCTGCCGATCTTCGCCGCCTTCCGCCTGGCGCATCCCTTGATCCGCCTCGACATCGTCATCGGCAACCAGACGCTGAACCTGTCGAAGCGCGACGCCGATGTCGCGATCCGCGCCAATGACTCGCCGGGCGAGACCCTGGTCGGGCGCCGGCTCGCGACCCTGAACTGGGCGATCTATGGCCGCGCCGGAGACGGGCTGACGCCGGCCGAGCAGGCCGATCCGAAAGCGCTCTTCCAGCGCGATTGGGTCGCGCTTGGCGACCAGCTCGGCTATGTGAAGGCCGCCCGCTATGTCCGCGAGCGCGTCGCGCCCGAGCGGATCGCCTTGAAGAGCTCGGCCGTGCTGGGCATGACCGAAGCGGTCGAGCAGGGCTTCGGCATCGGCCCCCTGCCCTGCTTCATCGCCGATCAGCGGCCGGGCCTGATCCGCTTGATGCCGCCCGACCCGGAATTTTCGACCGGCCTGTGGATCCTGACCCATCCCGATATCCGGCACGCGCCAAGGGTGCGCGCCTTCATGGATTTCTGCGGCAACGAACTGGCGAAGAAGCGCGGGCTGATCGAGGGGATGGGGTAATGCCGTCCGACGGAAGACCGCTTCAAGCCAGCCTTGAAAGATGGCACTTTATCACGTACATACCAATGATGTGGTGATGGATGGTCGGCGCTGCGGAATTGCCTCCTGTTCCGGTTGTCTTCTACCGCACGCAAATGGGAAACGAGCCCGTTCGCGATTGGCTTCGGGACCTCGACACGGATGACCGCCGGGCGATCGGTCTCGATTTGATGCGTGTGCAAACCGGCTGGCCCATCGGCATGCCGTTGTGCCGTTCGCTTGGAGCGGGGCTCTGGGAGTTCCGTTCGAGCCTGCCGATCGGCTGATCTTGAATTGGCAAGGACGAGAGCAAGGGAGATTGGCCCATGACGAAGCCATGGTTCGAAGGATCGTCCCTGGACGAATTTCTCAAGGAAGAGGGCGTCTATGACGCGTTCAAGGCGATCGCGGAGAAGGAGGCCATCTCCTGGCAGCTTACCGAAGCGATGAGGGCTCAGAACCTATCGAAGACGCGGATGGCCGAATTGATGCACACGAGCCGGACGCAGGTCGACAAGCTGCTCAACCCCAAGGACGGCAACGTCACGATCGAGACCTTGCGCAAGGCCGCCGCCGTTCTCGGCAAGCGGGTCGAGTTCAAGCTGGTTTGATCGCCGAAGCCACGGCGATAATCGTACTGGCCGTCGGGCCGAATCCAGGGCACCATCTCCAAGCTCGCGCAACTGGCGCTGCAAGGTGGATCACCACCGGGGAGCGCGAGCCTCGCTGCCGCGCGCCTGGGCTCTCTCACCCCGTTCCGGAGACGCCCCCATGCATGTCGTGATGCTGCTTTATCCCCGCCTGACCCAGCTCGACCTGACCGGCCCCTTCGAAGTCTTCGCCCGCTTCCGCGAGCTCGAACTGCATCTGGTCTGGAAGACGGCGGAGCCGGTCAGGGACGGCGGCGGCCTGACGATGCTGCCGAGCACGACCTTCGCGGCCTGCCCGCAAGCCGACATCCTGTTCGTGCCCGGCGGCCCCGGCCAGGCCGCGCTGATGGAGGATGAGGAGACGCTCGCCTTCCTGCGCCGGCAGGCTTCGTCGGCGCGCTATGTCACTTCCGTCTGCACCGGCTCGCTGGTCCTGGGGGCGGCTGGCCTGCTCAAGGGCTACCGCGCCACATGCCATTGGCTCTCGCTGCCGCAGCTCGGTTTGTTCGGCGTCGAGCCGGTGGCGGAGCGCGTCGTTCGCGACCGCAACCGCGTCACCGGCGCGGGCGTGACCTCAGGCATCGATTTCGCGCTCAGCCTGATGGCCGATGTCTTCGGGGAGGAGCGCGCCCGCAAGGTCCAGCTCCAGATGGAATACGACCCGCAGCCACCCTTCCCCGGCGGCTCGCCGGCAAGCGCTCCGCCCGAGTTGGTCGCTGCTGTGACGCAGGACGCGGCGAAGTGGCTGAGCGACCGGGAACAGATCGCGCGGCGAGTGGCTGCCACCCTGGCCTGAACCAGAGCCTTGCCAGGAAAAATCGGGTGCCGGTTTCTCGCTTGGGCAATGCTATCGACACCCAGAAGCGATCAGACTGACCGCCTTCAGCGCTGAGCGACGGCGTTACTCTCTGCCGTCATTCCGGGGCACGCCGAAGGCGTGAGCCCGGAACCCAGAACCGATGCGCATCCTCGTGAAGCGAACAGGCTTCCAGTGCCTTCTCAAGCAGCGGCATCGGCTCTGGGTTCCGGGCTCGGCCCTGCGGACCGCCCCGGAATGACGGCGGAGCCTCAGCCATAAATCAGCGTCAAAGGCCGTCGGTATCACCCCACCTCGACGACGACCCGCCCGCGCACCTTGCCCTCGATGATCGCCTTGCCGGTCTCGATCACGCTCTCCAGCGGGATTGTGGTGGTGATCTTCGCCAGCGCGTCGCGATCGAGATCGGTCGCGAGCCTTGCCCAAGCCTCGAGCCGGCGCGGTTTCGGGCACATCACCGAATCGACGCCGAACAAAGCGACGCCGCGCAGGATGAAGGGCATGACGGATGTCGGCAGGTCCATGCCCTGCGCCAGTCCGCAGGCGGCGATGGCGCCGCCATATCTGGTCATCGACAGCAGATTAGCGAGCGTGTGCGAGCCGACCGCGTCGACACCGGCGATCCAGCGCTCCTTGCCGAGCGGGCGGCCTGCGACCGATAATTCGTTGCGGTCGATGATCTCGGCCGCGCCCAGGCTCTTCAGATAGTCCGCCTCCTCGGGCCTGCCAGTCGAGGCGATGACATGCCAGCCGGCCTTGGCAAGCAGCGCGATCGCGACCGAGCCGACGCCACCGGCGGCACCCGTCACCACGACCGGACCGTCAGCCGGCTTGAGGCCATGCTTCTCCAGCGCCAGCACACAGAGCATCGCGGTGTAGCCGGCGGTGCCGATCGCCATCGCCTCACCCGGGTTCATGCCGGCCGGGAGCGGCACCAGCCAATCGCCCTTGACGCGGCTCTTCTGGGCGTAGGCGCCCAGATGCGTCTCACCCGTGCCCCAGCCATTCAGGATGACGAGGTCGCCCGGCTTGAAATCGGGGTGGTCGGAGGTCTCGACCCGGCCGGAAAAGTCGATGCCGGGGATCATCGGCCAGCGCCGCACCACCGGGGCCTTGCCAGTGATGGCGAGGCCGTCCTTGTAGTTCACCGTCGAATGCGTGACGCGGACGGTGACATCGCCCTCCATCAGATCGCTCTCGGCGAAATCGCTGAAGGCGAGGTTGGGGCCAGTCTCGCCCTTGGTCGCGACAAGGGCCTTGAACGTGGTCATGCGGCGTCTCCTCCTGAAGGTTTTGTGCAGGAGATACGCGCCGCGCCGCATGGGGCAAGCCCGCACGACGTGCGCCTTTCGTCAGACTGCGTTGGAAGGCCGTGTCATTACGATCGCCGCCGCGTCTTTCCGGGGCGGCCCGCAGGGCCGAACCCGGAACCCAGAACCGATGCAACAGGGAATCGAGCACCGTCATCGGCCGCGCTTATGTCGTAACCACCTGCGGTTCTGGGTTCCGGGCTCGCCGCTGCGCGGCGCCCCGGAATGACGGCTGAGGTTCCGAGCGAACTCTGCGGCGTCACGCCGGCTGCGCCAGCGGCCGCTCGACGGCCTTTTCGATGATCGGCAGGTTGATCAGGGCCGAGGCGATGCCGAGTGCGATCGAGAGCCACCAGACGATCTGGTAGGAGCCGGTCGCCTCGTAGAGCACCCCGCCGAGCAGCACGCCGAGGAAGCCGCCGACCTGATGCGAGAAGAAGGCGAAGCCATAGAGCATCGCCATGTATTTCGTGCCGAACATCAGCATCACCAGCGAGGAGGTCGGCGGGATGGTGGAGAGCCAGAACAGGCCGATGACGGCGCCAAAAGCCAGCGCTGTCGCGGGACTCGGCGGCAGCAGGATGAAGGCGGCGATCGCGACCGAACGGCCGAGATAGATCCAGGCCAGCAGATGGCGCTTGGGCATACGCGTCGAAAGCCAGCCCGAGCAGAGCGAGCCGACCGCATTGGCGAGCCCGATCACGGCCAGCGTCCAGCCGCCGACCCAGGCCGCCATGCCGACATCCTTGAGATAGGCCGGCATATGGGCGGTGATGAAGGCGAGCTGGAAACCGCAGGTGAAGAAGCCGAGCACGAGCAGGACATAGGAGCGGTGCTTGAAGGCCTCCGTCAGCGCCTGCTTGATCGACTGTCCCGGCAGGTTCGCGGTCGCGCTGGGCTGGATCACGCCGTCCTTGCGCGTCGCCAGCATGAAGGCGAAGGGCATCACCAGCAAAACCGAGCCGGCGAAGACGACGAGCGCCTGATGCCAGCCGATCTGCTCGATCAGGATGTTGCCGATCGGCGGGAACAGGAACTGGCCGAAGGAGCCCGCCGCCGTGCCGGCGCCAAAGGCCATCGGCCGCCAGGATTCGGGCAGGAGCTTGCCGAAGGCGGCGAGCACGAGGTTGAAGGAACAGGCCGAGAGGCCAAAACCGATCAGCACGCCGGCGCCCAGATGCAGGGTCAGCGGCGTGGCGGCATAGGCCATCACGACAAGGCCCGCCGCATAGAGCACGGCGCCGAAGCAGAGCACGCGCACCGTGCCGAAACGGTCTGCGACCGCGCCCGCGAAGGGCGCGCCCAGGCCCCAGAGCAGGTTCTGGATCGCGATTGCGATACTGAAGGTGTCGCGGCCCCAGCCGAATTCCAGCGTCATCGGGATCTGGAACAGCCCTGCGCTGGCGCGCGGGCCGAAGGTGATCATGGCGATCAGGCAGCCGGCGGCGACGATGACCTCCGGAGCGTAGCTGCGCGTGGACTTTTCGCTCGTGGCAGGCTCAGCGCTCATAGTCGGTCTCCGGGCGGGGATCGATGATGTGTGGCTGCACGCTAGCCCCGATCCGCGCGGCGCAACAACGCCTTTTCGTGGCGTTGCGCATCACAGGCCTACATAAGCGAGCCGGCAAGATCATGGGCGAACCAGCAAAAGCCGAACCATTGCGGGTCTCATTAACCGCTGCTCAACCCTACCGGGGTGATAACGGCGTGGCGCGAATGCGCGCTGTTGTCCGGGTCATGTGGAGTAGCAGGTCAGGTGCGTTTGCGCAGGCGTACGAGGCGGATCGGTTCGCTCGGGGTGAAATGGGCCTTGGCCACGGTGGCGCCATGGGCGCTTTCGGCTGGCGTTCTGGTCTCCTTCACCGCCTCGGCCGGCCAGAATTACGGCCCCGACTCGCTGCCCTATTCAGCGATCCAGCGCGCCGCGCCCGCTTTCGATTCGGCGCTTGAGGAAGGCCCCTCGATGCTGGTCGCGGGCAGCGCCTTCCGGCTGCCCGGCGTTGCCCTGTCCTCGGCGATCCGGCAGGCGCATCTCTCCTTCGACGACCCCGAACGGCTCGTCGCGATCGATCCGCGCCAGCCCCGCGACGACATGAAACATTCGGTCTCGGGCTTCCCGGAGGTCGACCGCACCGCCAAGGGCGATCCGCTGCCCGGCCTGCGGCCAGGCCTCTCAGTGCTGCCGGCGGGCGAGCTTGAACGCGTCGTCTTCGGCGACACCCAGCCCCGCCTGATCTCGGGCGGCTTCTCGCTCGACGCCCAGCGCGCGGCGGAAGCCGTCGACGGGCCGCAGATCGGTTTCGAGCCGTCGGCGAATGAGGAAGGGCTGACCGACCCGGCGATGGCGGACGCCTCACCGAGCTCGCAGCACCGCCTGATCACCTCGCCGCGCCAGGCCGAATTGCATCTGGAAAGCATCGACGGCTCGACGCCATCCGTGTCCGGGCGCGCCGCCAGCAGTTCCTCGACGCCATCCGTGCATTACAATGTCGCGACGCTCGCCACGCCGGTCTCACCCGCGCCGCCTGCGGCGCTGACGCGACCCAATCTCGTCGCCAAGGCACCGAACGCGACCAGCACCATCGGCAAGGGCGATCCCGGCCCGCAGATAAGCTATGCCGGCCTGATCGCTCCGGGCGAGACGGCGCGCCAGCAGCGCTGCCTGGCGGAGGCGGTCTATTTCGAGGCGCGCTCGGAATCGAATGAGGGCCGCGCCGCCGTGGCGCAGGTCGTGCTCAACCGGGTCAAGAGCGGGCTCTACCCCGACAATGTCTGCGGCGTGGTCTACCAGAACGCCAGCCGCTACCTCGCCTGCCAATTCACCTTCGCCTGCGAGGGCAAATCGCTGCGCATCACCGAGCCCGCGCCCTGGCACGACGCGGTCCGCATCGCCCGCGAGGTCTATGAAGGCACGACCTATCTGCCAGAGGTCGGCGGCTCCACGCATTATCACGCCAACTATGTGCGGCCCTATTGGGCGAAGAAGCTGAAGAAGATGGACACGATCGGCCAGCACGTTTTTTATCAGCTGCGGCCTGGGCAGACTTGAGGGCTGCTGTGAAACGAAGCATCACATGGCAATGGCAGGGCTTAGGCGGGATTAACCGGGATTAAGCGGGATCAGCCGGAAAGTGGCGTGATCTCAAGGGCGTAGCAGGAGGCCAAAAGGCACGGCGCGCCAATCCATTGCCATTTGATCTTTCGCTCGATCTGCAGGCCAAAAGGCCGAATGCATGAGATGCATAATAATGCATACGCGCTAAGTGCTTGAAATCCCGTCACAGCGCTCGCCGGAACTGTCACGATTTTCCTGAGTGACGCGCGTTTGCATGACAGTTAGGAAAAGCGACGCAATTTCAATGCGTTCGGCCAAAATACCCATCGATCGGCCGCGCGGCCAACTGTCACGACAAATGACCCTTCAATTCCACTTCAACGGCTCGATCATCGCCTCGGATATCCTAGGATTCTCGGCCTTCGAGGCTGCTCGCTCCGGTGATATAATCCGCATAACGCATCAGACGCGAGCCGGTCCAATGTCGACAGAATCCTTGGAGGGCACGGTCTTGAGGCTGGCCCATCACTACAGCGATCCTGAAGACCTCCTGAAGGCAGTCCGCAAGGCTCATCCTGATGCGTCGAAGAAGGACATTATCCATGCGGTCTTTGCCACGATGATCGACGCAGCAGGGAGCAATGACGGCATCGCTCGTCGGCTACATGGGCTCGCGATGAACCATCGCGGCGACGAATGATCGGCCGATCGCAAAACAAGACCTGCTGACATCTGATTGTTCGCGCTACATTGGATCATCGCCTAGGATAAGCGCCAGATGGTGTCTTCAGTGGCACCGCGACGCTGACATTCTCGGACGACGGTCGCGTGCCGCAGCGCTCGCATCTCAGCCGCAGGTGCAGCTCGGCGATGCGATCGCTTCCCAGCAGACCAGGCAGCAGACGCCAAGGGATCTGCTTCATCACCCGGCAAGGCTCGCAACGTACCTGCAGGCTCGATAGGCCGGCGACGATCGCCTCATCGACAGTTCGGAATGTGGTCATGACGCGCACCTGACGCGCACAGCCCGAACCGGCCCATAGGCCCTCGGCTCGACGCCACGTGTCAGCAGCTGACGCATATCCCCAGTATCCTCATGCCATGGCATAAGGCTCACAATGTTCTTGTTCTGTTCTAGTTTTCAAGCTTTCCTATAGTCAGCCCTGGCGCCAGAGACCGGGGCAACAGGAGAGTGTCGGCATGAGTAAGCGCGCCAGAAAGCAGCCTGAAGCCGGTCAGGTGACCTACTTCGTGGTCCAAACCTATGTTGCGAATGCAAAAGGCCTGATTGCCGAGGAGCCCAAGCCGGCGACGGGGCATGACCACGCGTTGCGGCTGTTCGAGCGCTACAGGGACATCAGGGCTGGCGTCGTCGCCTTCTCACGCACGGGCGATCCGACCACGGGCGATTGGGCCGACGCCGTCATCCTAGCCCGCCACGGCAAGGTGCCAGCCGAGATCGACCTCATGGAGCCCTATGAGGCCGACGAGTGGGAGAAAGTGGCGTAGACAGCAGGCGGCGGCCCCAGGCCGCCGCCTTTTCAAGCCGCTTGCGGAATTGCGGCCGGCCGCTTGCCGAACAGAGCCAGGATACCGCCGATGAACGCGAGCGCCATGAAGATGGCGACAAACGTTCCTCCAAGCACCGCCCCGGCCAAGGCGCATATGATCAGCAGGACGCCAGGGATCCGCGAAGACGCGCCCATGCACACCGCTCCGAGCACTATGGTCAGGAACGAAAAGCCGACCCCGCCCCAGCCGAGCATGATGACCGTCTTCGCGTCCTTTGCTTCGACGGCTGAACCGAGGCCGCCGATCAAGAGCGTCGCAAATGCCGCGATTACAGCAAAGATGCCGGCGACCAGTGCAATAATTCCACCTGCCTTTTTCATATCTCACCCCCTGCCCAAACGAGTTTTCCTGCAACCCTCAGCGCCTCCGCATCGGGCGGGGCGAGTTGCTCATCCGGATAGACCGGATTGTCCGAAATCAGCTGAATCGCCCCATTCCAGCCCAGACGCACGCGCTTGGCGCGGACATCGTTACCGACGATCAGAATATAGACGCCTTCATCACTGGCGCGGGTATAGCTCACGTCAATCAGTCCGATAGATCCATCCCGGAAAGTTGGGAGCATGCTATCGCCGCGCAGCTCCAGAAAGCGGGCGTACTGCTCCCTGAGCCGGTACCGCTGAAGCAAGGGACGCGGAAACGGCAGCCTCCTGATTTCGTACGGGCGGCCATTCTCAATTCCACTTCCAGCGCTGGCGACCACATCCAGCAGCGGAATCATGACGACATCATCATCCAGATCTGGGTGGGCAATAGACTGCTCCATCACAAGTGGCCGATTTGCAGCCCCAAGAATGAGGTAATCGGTAGTCACACCGCATGCCTGGGCAATCAATCCAATTCGAGTGGCCGGCGGTTCTGACTGCTGACGGCAATAGCGATCGAGCGACGTGACCGGGATGCCGGTACGCTTTGCGATTGTTGGTCGCCCGCCTGCCCGCTCGATGGTGTCGTCGAGTCGTCGCGCCAGATCTGCTGCTTCCTCGCTCAGAATTAACTCCAAAACTCGCGATACATCAGATCTGAGTTGACATGATCAACCACATCTGATGTTCTGCCCACAAGCGTCACCCACAAGTGTGGTTAACACGGCAAATTCGGCGTGGCGAGACGGGACACCTATGGCGAGCAATTGGACCAAACAGCAGATCCTTTTCGCGCTCCGCGAGCGTGGAACCACTGCGGCCGAACTGGCCTCCAAGGCGCAGATGAGCCGGTTCACCGTTTATGGCGGCCTGGAGCGCCCTTACCCCAAGGTTCACGACCTCATTTCTGAGGCGCTGAGCATGCCACGTCAGGCCATCTGGCCGGAATTCTACGACGCCAACGGCGAGCGCAGCGGCCTGATCAGCAATCCGAGGGCTGCCTGATGGATCTTCTCGCCGCTGTGACGGCCGGCTCGCCGATGTTCTTGGCTGACCTGGCCGTAATCGACACTAGTGATCGGCTGCGTCCGGTCACATCTGAGAATGCGCAGCTGACCGCCGCGTCCATGAGCGAGACCGGCCAGATCGCTCCCATCGTGGTGCGGGTGCACCCCACCGGCAATGGCCTCAAGCTGATAGCAGGTGGTCGCCGCTGCGCCGGCGCAGCCATTCTCGGTTGGGAGCAGATTGCGGCCGTTCTGGTGGAATGCACCGACGACGAGGCGCGCCTGATCGAGATTGATGAGAACCTTGCCCGCGAGGAGCTGAACCCACTCGATCGGGCTTACTTCCTGGCAGAACGCAAACGCGTCTACGAGGCGCTCAACCCCGAGGCCGGGCACGGCAAGGCGAAGAAGCCGAAGACCGAAAAAGGAAAAGTGGCAAACTTGGCCACTTTTCTATCCTTCGCCAAAGACGCAGCCAAACAGACTGGCCTCGCTCCCCGCACGATCCGCCTCGCGTGTCAGCTTGCTAATTCCCTTTCTCCCGACGCGGTCGCGCTGATCCGGGGCAAGGATATCGCCCGCAACCAGTCGCAGCTGCAGGCACTCGCCGCGCTCGAACCGTCCGACCAGGTCAAGGTCGCACGCGAGATTGCGGAGGGCCGAGCAGCCAATTTCGCCAAGGCTCGCGTCAGCGCCGGCATGGTTCCAGCCGGCGGCGTTGTTCGTGCAGTCGAGACGCCGCTGATGAAGATGGAGCCGATCGTGTTCCGCATGTCGCTCTCCGAGCTGCAGGCGCTCTACGGCATGGTCGGGGGGCGCATCGCGGCGCTCACGCCAGCTCCCAAGCCCGCCAAGGTCAAGAAGGGCTCCAACGCGTGAAGCTCTGGCTGACCTCCTCCGAAATCGCCGAACTCGCATTGCCCGGCATGCCGGCGACACGCCAGAACGTCGTCGCCATGGCCGAGCGCGAGGATTGGGCGCGCTTCTCGGCCTGGTGCCGGCCGCGCGCCGGTCGCGGCGGCGGGCTGGAGTATCACATCAACTTGCTGCCGGTAGCGGCGCGCATGGCCTATCTCGGCGCTGATGCACCTCAGCCACCGGCCGGAGAGGCGCTCCAGGCGGCACCGGAGCCGCCGCCTGGCACCGCGCGCGCCGCCACGCTGCAGCTCGATGCGCGCCTTGCCGTTCTCGGCGCGCTCAAGGCCTTCCTGCGCTCAGCCGACATGAAGCAGACGCTGGCCATCGGCCATTTCGTCGACCTCTACAACCTCGACCGCATCGACGTACCGACCTGGGCGCGGGCGCTGTTGCCCCGGCTAGCGCCCCGTACTGTGCTGCGCTGGTTCGCCGCCGCCAAGGACGGCGAGACCGAGCGCCTGGCGATCGACAAGGGGGCAGCCCGGCGCGGCCAGGGCGTGCTCGACGCCGCTTTCGACGGCGAGATCAAGCATTTCGCCATCGCGGTGCACTCCTTCAATGATCTTTATACAGCGCGACAGCTCCACGAGACGCTTCAGCAGGAGTTCGGCGCGCGCCTTGCCGCGATCGGGCTATCTTTGCCCGGCCTGCGCGCCTTTGAGATGAAATTTCAGGCCTGGAAGCAGGAATTCAGCGCCGGCCTGCTGCAGATGATGGACCCGGACGGGTTCCGCTCGAAGATGCGGGTCTCGGGCTCCTATGCCCATATGGCGCCGCATCTCAATGCGCTCTGGCAGATCGACGCCTCGCCAGTCGATGCGCTCTGTGTCGATGGTCGGCATTCGATCTATGTCTGCATAGACATCTGGTCGCGCCGCATCTCGCTCTTCGTCTCGAAGACGCCCCGTTCGGAAGCGGTTCAGCTCCTGATGCGCAAGGCGATCCTTGCCTGGGGCGTGCCTGACGCGGTGAAAACCGACAACGGCTCGGACTTCGTCGCCCGCGCCACGGTGCGCCTGTTCGCGAAGCTCCAGATCGAGGCAATCCGGTCGGATGCCTTCGCGCCATGGCAGAAGGGCGTCGTCGAGCGCAACATCCGCACCTTCCAGACCGATTGCTCGCGCATGCTGCCCGGCTTCGTCGGGCACAGCGTCGCGCATCGCAAGAAGATCGAGGGACGCAAGGCCTTCGCCCAGCGTCTCGGCCAGGACGAGGCCGCTGCCTTCTCCGTCTCGATGACGGGCGAGGAGCTGCAGGCGATCTGCGATCACTGGGCCGCCGACATTTACGCCCATCACGAACATGGCGGCATCGGCAGGATGACGCCCTTCGCTCGCGCGGCGTCCTCGACACGCACGATCCGCACCGTCGATGCAGACGCGCTCGCCACGCTGCTGATGCAGGCGCCCGATGCCCACGGCCTGCGCCGCTACGGCAAGGAGGGCGTGCGCGTCGCCGGCTTCCACTACCTGGCGCCAGGCATCCTGCCTGGAGAGACCGTCTTCGTGCGGATGGACCCGGCCGACGCCGGAACCGTCTGGCTCTTCGACGAAACAGGCGAAACCTTCCGGGCCAGGGGCCGCAATGCCCGACTGGCCAATATCGATCCTGCCGAGCTGATCGCAGAGACGAAGGCCGCGCAGAAGCGGCTCATCGACGAGAGCATGGTCGATGTGAAGGCCATGGCGAAGAAGCGGGTGACGAAGAGCACCGTGCTGGAACACCGGCTGGCGCTGGCCGCCGAGAAGTCCAGCAACCTCGTCGCTTTCCCACAGCGCTCCGAGATCCACACCACGCCCGCGCTGGATGCCGGACTGGAGATCGCGGCCATGCGCCGGGGTGATGCACCGATTGCAGCGCCGCTCTCTGACGCCGCCGCCAAGGTCCACCGCGAGTTGCTGGAAGCGCCGGCCATCGCCGCCCGTTCGGACGGCAAGGTCACGGCACTGCGCCAGTCGGAGACACCGCGCCAGCGCTTCCGCAAGGCCATGGCGATTGAGGCCGCCATCGCTGCCGGAGAGCCTGTCGCGACCGAACAGGCGCTCTGGCTCGGCTCCTACCAGACGAGCGGTGAATACCGCTCGGAACGGGACTTCCACACCGAATTTGGAGAGGCGGCGTCGCGTTAGCGCCTGCCCAAAAGAAGCTCCGGCGAACCGGGGCTCAGTTGATCTGATCGAGGGATCGAATATGTCGAACGTCACGGACTACAAGCCCAAGGGGACGCTGGCGCCGCTCAAGAACGTGGCGTCGATGCTGACCCTGGCGACGCGCCTGATCGAGCGTTCGCCGCATCTGCCGGGGCTCGGCTGCTTCAGCGGACCATCGGGCTACGGCAAGAGCTGGGCCGCGATCTACCTGCAGAACAAGAAGGACGCCCTGCGCGTCGAGGTCGGCGAGAGCTGGACCAAACTCACCCTGATCAAGGCCATCCTGCGCGAGCTGGGTGTCAACGAGCCCAAAGGCACGGTCGCCACCCTCACGGAGGCCGCGATCGAGCGCCTGTCGCGCCCTGGCCACCCGCCGCTGCTGATCGACGAGGCGGACCGCCTGGTCGACAAGGGCTTCATCGAGATCGTCCGCGAGATCCATGAGGCCTCGCAGGTTCCGATCATCCTGATCGGCGAGGAAGAGCTTCCCGGCAAGCTCGCCCGCTCGGAGCGCACCCATAACCGCGTCTTGGCTTGGCAGCTTGCCCAGCCCTGCGATCTCGAAGACGCGATGCTGCTGGCGCAGCTCTATGTGCCGGGCTGGCTGACGATCGCCGATGATCTGCTGGACCATCTCCGGAACAAATCCCAGGGCCGCGCCCGCCGTATCTGCAGCAACATCGACAACGTCATCGAATGGGCGCGGGTCCGGGGCCTGAAGAGCGCGGAGCTGAAGAGCTACGACGGCCCGATCGACACGGGCGAGCCGCCGAAGCGCTCAGTCCTCGGCGTCTCACGGAGGGCGTCATGAAGCGCGCCGTTCCCAACCCGCTGCCGCAAGGGCCGCAGCACTATTGGAAGCAGATGGTGGCCTTCACCCGCCAGGGCGGCTTCACCATCACCGAGATCCACAAGGCTTCCTCGGTCCGCGCTCGCAGCACGATCAAGTCCTACGTGCTCTTCTGCGCCGAGCAGGGCCATATCGAACTGGTCGGCGAACGCCCGACCGAGAAGAACCGCACCGCCGGCATCTACAAGGTCTGTAACCTGCGGGCCGAAGCGCCGGTCCAGCGCCGTCCGGATTTCACCGGCGAACGTGGCCGGCGCTGCCAGCAGCTTTGGACCGCGATGCGGGCGCTGCGGACCTTCACGGTGCGCGATCTCGCCATCGCCGCCGCGACGGACACTGTCGACATATCCGAGCCGACCGCGCGCACCTATGTCTTCGCGCTCTCCAAGGCCGGCTATCTCGTCGAGATAGGCCGCCGGAAGCAGCGCGGCGTCCAGGCTCACTGGAAACTCATGCCGGGGTTCAATACCGGCCCGCTGTGCCCCGCCACGACGAAGCACGGCACCGTCGTCTTCGACCGCAATTTGGGGCGGGTCGTTAACCCTAACGCCTCGGAAACCACCGGGAGGGCGGCATGAACCGCGGCCCTATCTCCGGCAGGGGCTCGAAGGTCGATCCTGTCGCCAAGGCGCAGGCCGCCTGGGGCGAGGCGATGCCAAAGGAGGTGCTGGCGCTGGCCGAGGCCTGCCGTGCGGCAACGGCCTCCGCCATCGCCGCACGGCTCAATTACTCCGACGCCGTCATCAGCCAGACGCTGGCCGGCACTTATCGCGGCGACCTCAACAAGGTCTTCGCCACGATCCGGGGCGCCCTGATGGGCGAGGTCGTCATGTGCCCGGTCCTCGACGAGATCGGCAAGGACCGCTGCCTCTCCGAACAGGGCAAGCCCTTTTCAGCCACCAGCTCGACCCGCGCCCGGCTCTTCCACGCCTGCAAAACCTGCCCGTCCCGCCAACAGAAGGACTCCGCCTGATGTTCTCGTCAGCTTGCAAGCTGCTGGCCCTCACCATGGCCGTGTTCGGCCCCTTCTTCGCGGGCGTCATGTACCACCTGGTGCGTCAGCCCGAGGTCTACGCCTTCTTCCTGGCGTTCGGTATCATGCTCGGCCTCGCCGGCATCCTGGGCTTCGCCTCCTTCGAGCGGCAGGAGCGCCGCCAGCACCAGGCGCACATGGCCATTGGCCGTGGCTTCTGGCGCACCGGCAGCGAGGGCTGAGCCGATGGAGCCCAAGCCCCTCTCCGCCGATCTCCGCGAGCTGCGCGATCTCTTTCGGCGCTATGTCGGCTCGCATCAGCGGCCGACGATCGACGCCTGCCGCGAGCTGACTGCCTCGCTCTCCCTCCTGGCCGAGAAGGCCGACCGCCTTGAGGCGCGCGCCCAGAACGCCGCCGAGATGGAGGCGATTGCGCGCGACCTCGACATCGTCGCCAGCGCCGCGCTTTCACCCTCGCTTCAAGAGGCCTTGAAAGCCCAGCAATTCGAGATCCAGCGCGGGCTGGATCGCGGCGAGCCGGAGCATGTCTCGCGTCCCCGCCTCGCTGCGCTCTCCTCGCAGATTGGCGATAGCAACGTCGTCACCTTCCCAATGGCGTCGCGCCAGCGCGCCGCCTTCAGCGATGGTGGGGACGCGGCATGAGCGAGCGCCACGTCACTCTCGACATCATCGTCGCCGCCGTCAGCGCCGTGACCGGCATCGACCGGCGCGACATCATGGCCGAGACCCGTGTGAAGGACGCCGCGCGGGCTCGCTTCGCGGTCTACTGGCTCGCGGAAAAGATGATCGACATCAGCAGAGCCGCGCTTGGCCGGGCGTTGGGTGATCGCGACCACAGCACGATCATCTTGGGGATCGCCCGCGCCGAAGAGCTCCGGGCGCAAGACATCGAGTTCCGGCAAACCACCGATCTGATGCTCGGCACCCTGCTCGCGATCGAGAAGCACGGCCTGCTGCGCCTTGCCCAAACCGTCGATCCCGTGGCCACCGCCCAGCGCGTGTTGAGCCATCCCACGCGCGAGGCCGTCCGCGTCTCGGCACACGAGATCATCGCGCTCTGCGAGGCCGTTCTCGCGGACGCCCCCACCACATCCCCCGAACAGGAGACCGACCATGCAGCTTGAGACTGCGCTTCTCGTCGATTCGACCGATCCGATGTTGCAAGAGGCGATCGAGAAGGTCCGCGCCGCCGGCCTCCAGGTTCTGCCGATCGGCGCCGAGATCGAGTTCACCAAGCCCATTGTTACCGCTGGCACGATCGAGGTCGGCGGCGGGAGCTACATGCGCGACGCCAAGGGCTCGCTCATCCCGATCGAGAACATCCGCGCGGCCGATCAACTCGAAGACGAGACGGTCCGCAAGATCATGGCATTCGCCGAGGATCTGTCTGCCCAGATCAGGCGCTTCAGGGAGCACACCTTCGCCGATCTGAACGGTGTCCATGCGCTCTACCAGCAAGACTACGGCGCCAAAGCCGGCGGCGAGAAGGGCAACGTCACCTTCCAGACCTTCGACGGGCTGAAGAAGGTCCAGGTGCAGATCGCGAACCTGATCGAGTTCGGGCCGCAGCTGCAGCAGGCGAAGGCGCTGATCGACGAGTGTTTGAAGGAGTGGGGCGCGGAAAGCCGGCCCGAGATCCGCGCGCTGGTGAACCGCGTCTTCAACGTCGATCAGGCCGGCCAGATCAACAAGGCCGAGCTGTTCTCGCTGTTGCGCATGGAGATCCTCGACGAGCGTTGGGTCAGTGCCATGAAGGCAATCCGCGACGCCATCCGGATCACCGGCACGAAGGAATATGTCCGCTTCTACATGCGCTCGCGGCCGAACGACGAGTGGCGTGCCGTCGCCATCAACATCGCAGCGGCGTGAGGGCGACATGGACAAAGCGCAGAACGAGCAGATCGCGGCCGAGCTGAACGCCCTGTCGCTGGCGACAGCGGTGCGGGCGGTGGAGGCGATCGAAGGACTGCAGCAGCGCTATTCGTCTGTCGTCGCTCTCGACATTGCGGTGCAGGCGCTGCTCACGGCGGCCGTCTCTCTGCTCAGGACCGGAGAAGCCCAGGGCTTTCAGGTCGACGTCGAACGAGCCGCTCGGGCCGGCATCGAGAACATCCTCAAGCTCAATGCCCGTCATCATCAGCGGCGCCCGGACGGATCGTTCGATCCGGCTGGCGCGGCGTTCAACTGAGGGCGCTTCAATGAACCTTCACAACATCCTCAACACCGATTTCGACCGGCTCGTCCTGGCGCCAGAAGATTTCCCGAAGAACGCGCTGATCCGGGTCGCCACCTTCGACCACGAGCAGGGCGAGGTGTCCTTCAAGGCTCGCGTCGTCGGCCCGTCCTCGGCCTCGCACCTGCGCATCCGCACCGACGACGGGCTCGTCTTCGCGGTGCCGGCCGGCGACTGCGACCTGATCGAGGGGGACGCGTGATGGCCCAGCTGCGCGCCTTCACGCGCCCCGAGGAGCGCGCCCTAGTCAAGCTCCATGCGCTGCTGGGCCAGACCCAGCTCGACATCACGCGCGACCGGCCCTCGATCTATACGCGCCTGGCCGACAACGGCCTGGCCGCCATCACCACAGTGCGCCGTCAGAAGCGCGCCAGGCTCACCGCGACGGGGCGGTACTTCGCCGAGTTGATCGCGGCGCGGGAGACGCGGTCATGACCCCGCGCGAGCGCCTCCGGGCCAAGATCGCCGCCCTGCAGGCGAAGACGGCTGCGGCTGGTTGCACCGAGGCCGAGGCCATGGCTGCAGCCGCTGTGGCGGCTCGCCTCATGGCGGAGCATGCCTTCGACCAGGCCGACATCGAGATGACCGAGGCGACAGCGCCGGATAGCTCGACCAGGACGACCAACCGCACCACCTGGCGCGACAAGGTCTCTGGGGCGATCGCCCTCGTCACCAACTGCGCCTGGCTGATCCGCACCAATGACGGCGACGTGCTCTTCGTCGGGCGCGAGCCGGGTCCGGACATCGCAGCTTATCTGCGCGACGTGTGCTTCCGCGCGGTCGAGCGTGCCCTGCGCGAGTTCAAGGAGACGCCGTTCTACCAGCGCCGCCGCAAGCTCTCGACACGGCGCCAGGCTGCCGCCGATTTTGTCGAGGGCATGGTGCTACGGCTGACAGTCCGGCTCCTAGAGCTGTTCCGGTCGGTGCGCGATGACGATGCCCGCGCAGCCGCCAAGCAGGCACTGGCAAAACGAGCCGGCACCACCGTCTCGATCACGATGAAGGAGCGGAAGGAGCGCTATTCCGCTGCTGGCGGTGCGGGCTGGCGCGCCGGCGCCGATGTCGGCCTGCACCATGGCGTCGCCGGCACGGCCGCGCCGAAGCAGATCGGGAGCGGCTCATGACCGCGCCCAAGGTCTCCCTCTCCCAGCAGGCCGAGGCGGTGCGCTTCGCCGAGACGCGTCAGCGCTCCCTGGCTTGCGGCGGCACAGTGCGCGGCGAGCGCTCGAAGTCTGTCGAAGAATTCGACATCGTGCGCCTCGGTGCCGCCGCCCGCACGCTGGCGCTGTTCTCGCAGAACGAAGACGAGCTACGCGCCTTCCTGCAACTGCCGGCCGAGGCCCGCCAGGCCGTCCTGCAGCACGGGCCAGCGCTGGCCGAGATCTGCATGGAGCTCGCGATATGCGAGGCCACAGCCAAGGCTGGAGGGCCGGTGCGATGAGTTCAGGGCGTACCAGAAACGTTCAAGGCACGGATGGCGTGAAGTGCTTCGGACTGGAACGCATATGCGGTAATGGCCATTACACCGAGAACGCCATCGCAGCCCCTTCCGCGATAGAGCGCCTGAATCAGAACATTCAGCGCACCGAGCATTACATCCAAAGTCTGGTCATCAACCTTTCCAGTCTTTGGCGGTTTGCGCCGAAGCTCCCCGACCCAAGAAAAATTGGCCCTAGACAGAGCCCCAAAGCTGACACCTGCCGGATAGCCGTGGGCGATTGCATTGCGGTATTCGGCCACTTTTTTAGCGATCTCCGCAAAAGCCTCAATGGACGGCAGCCAATTCGGGTCGAGAAGAGGCTGTGCCAGTTTGGTGAATTCATCGATCCGTTGGGTCGGCGTAAGGCGATCCGTCGCTGGTATGGCCCCCGAAACAACTGGTGCACCCATCTCCCACAACGTGAGCTCCAGCTCATGCTCGAAGACGGCCCATGCCATCGTCAAAACACCCACTTTCGTCAGCTGTTCGCGCGAGTACTCGTGGCGAGAGAGGAAAATATTGAGCAGTTCTTCTGGTTCGAGGGGCGCCGGAATCGAGCTCATGACTTCCTGTCAGCCTCAACGGATCTGTTTCGTCTTCCTTGTTGTCGCATTGGCGGGCTCGCGTGACCATGGCCGCCTTCGCCACACGTCGTCCTGGGCCGTCCGACGCTGCCGCCATCTCGGCGCTGCTGGCGCGAGGCGAGCTGGCCGAGATCGACGCGGAGCGCGCCCGCCTGGAGGGCGTCATCGCCAGCATCCTGCCGCGCCGCTCAACCATCATTGAAGACCGCTTGAAGCAGCTGACGCGCAAGCGAGTCGAACTGGTCGCGGCGATCGCGAGGGCCACGCGATGAGCCATCCCGCCATGCTCGCCAAGATCCATATCGCCAAGAAGGAACTCGCGCTCCAGGACGCCGAGTATCGGGCGCTGCTTAAGCGCGTCGCTCGGGTCGAGAGCGCCAAGGATTTGAGCGACAAAGCTGCCGCCGCCGTCATCGCCGAATTCAAGCGGCTTGGCTGGCAGCCGAAAGAGTCGACGCGTCCACCGGCCGAGCGCGCCGAAATCCGCATGATCTACGCCTTATGGGGCGCGCTGCATTCCGGCCCGCTCGATCCCAAGGCCCTGCGGACCTGGACAAAGACCCGCTTCACCGTCTCGGCGCCGGAGTTCCTGAAGCCCGCCCAGGCGCGCGAGGCGATCGAGCAGCTCAAGGCCTGGCAGAAGCGGGTGCGGGGATGATCAAGGTTTCAGACCACGCCCTGGTGCGGTTCCTGGAGCGCTCCGGCGCCATGCAGTTCAACACCCTGCGGGCCTCGATCGCCGCGTCGCTGGAGCGCGCTGCGGCTGCGGCCGAGCTGCTCGGATCGACGAACTGCGTCATCGTTGCGGACGGCCTGAAATACGTCATTGAGGACGGCATCCTGGTCACAGTGCTCGACCAGGACATGCGCGTGCGCCGGAGGCGGCGATGACGCATCTGCCGCCGCCGACTGACGATATCGCCGGGCTCGTCGAGGCGATCGGCGCCGAGGCCGCGCTCCGGCTGTTCGAGCAGCGCGGCGGCACAAGGCTCTATGTCGCGAGCCCAGAGAAGGGCGACGCAATCGTCGAGATGCTGGGGCTTGACGCAGCCACCCGTCTGCATGCGAAATATGGGCGCGGCGACATGCGCGTCCCGCTTGCCCGCTCCTGGCGGGTGCTGTGCTACATCGCCATAGGGCTCTCCGGCCCGAAGGCGGCCCTGAAGGCCGGGTGCACAGAGAAGAACGTGGCGGCGATCCTGAAGCGCCACGGCCGGCCCGCCATCCAACAGCTCGACCTCTTCGCCAGATCGGCCTAACGCCCCCTCTGAGGGGCGTGCCGCGTCGCGATCCCAGCGCGCATCTTCGGCGGGAATTCCGGGATCGGACGATCCGGAAGCTTATCCCAGCCGGAGGCCCGCATGCTCCCCGCCCGCTTCGCTTTTCTCGCCTCGCTTACGCCGCCTGTCTGGCTCGCGCGGGCAATCGCGGAACTTGGCGTCTCCGAGGTCTCCGGGCCGAAGTCCAACGCGCGCATCCTCGACTATCGCAAGCTCGGCAAGACCCCGCTCGGTGGTGATGATGGCGCGGTGCCGTGGTGCGCCATCTTCGTCAACGCCATGCTGGAGAAGGCCGGGGTGCCCGGCTCGGCCAGCGCCATGGCGCGCTCCTATGTAAAGCATCCCGGCTTCACCAAGCTCGTCGCGCCGATGCTCGGCTGCATCGCGGTCAAATCCTCCAATCGTGGCGCAGCCTCCGGCCATGTCGGGTTTTATGTCGGCGAGGATGCCACCTCGATCCAGCTGCTCGGCGGCAATCAGAACGACCAGGTCAATTTCAGCGCGTTCCGTAAGGGCGAGTTCGTCGGCTTCTACTGGCCAAAGGGCCAGCCTTCACCGGCCGCACCCTATGACCGACCGGTCATCCTCGGCGGCGCTCCTACCAAGGTCGCGGCGGTCCGGGAGGCCTGATCGTCATGGGCGAGGCGAAGCGCCGGCAGGCGGCCGGGCACATCCCCGGTCATATCGATCGGCCCCGGCACGGAGCAGGGGCCTGGGTCTATTGGGCCTGGCTTGCGATCTTCGTCGCTGTCGCGGCGCTTTCGGCCTGGCTGTCTCCGGCTCGCGCGGCATCGGGCGTAGCGCCGACCTGGGTGATTGCGGTCACGCTTGATTGGTGGGTTCTCCCGCTCATCGTGACCGGTATCGCGTTCCTCTGGCATGTCTGGATGCACGTTGGTGAAGGCAGCGCGTCTGGATATTCCGGGATTGGCCATGCCTTCGGACAGTTGCTCACGCTGTCCGCCGCAACGGTTGTGTCGCTATTTGCCTGGCTGGGATGGGCCGTCTTGCGATGACCGATCTGATCAAGCCGAAGCGAAGCTTTAGCCGCATCACAGTGATCGGCACCCTGGTGCCGGCCTGGCTCGCGATCGGCTGGTCGATCTGGCACAGCGTCGCGATGGCGCAGGTCGTGGTGCCGCTCATGGTCGTACTGATCGCCTCGGTGATCGGCGTCTATCAGGGCGTGGGCCATTTCGATCTTCGCAGCCAGCTCAGCGCGGGCGCCAGGCCGCCCCGCGCGCCGCGTGCGGCCAAGGCGGAGGCAGGTTGATGCTGACGACGCTGCTGGCAAAGACCGGGCTGGGCAAGACGGCGATCGCCGCCCTGGCGGGGGCCGCGCTGCTCGCACTCGCGACCCTTGGCGCCTGGGGCGTGATGCACGCGATCGGCGCCATGGTCAGCGAAGCGGCGGCGACCGCCAGGGCCGAGCGTGACGCCCATTGGCGCGCCGAGATCGCCGCCTCGAACGTCGCGGTCCAGGCCGCGCGAGCCGAGCAGGCTCTGCGCGTTGCCCAAGCCGAGGCTGTCGCCGGCGAGCAGACGGCAAAGCTTCAAACCGAGTTGACCGAACTGGAGAAGGCGAATGCGGCCCTGGCTGGTGGCGATCGTTGCGGGGTTGGGCGCGATCGCGTCCGCCTGCTCAACGGCGCCCGTTGAACCGACCGTGAAGACGGAATTCGTCAGGCCCGCCGTGCCCGCCTCGGCGCGGAAGGTCTGCGCCGACCCTGTCGCGATTCCCGATCGCGACATCTCGGCGGAGGAGACCACCAATCTGTGGGGACGTGACCGCACGTCGCTGCGCAGCTGCGAGATCCGGCGGGCCGCCGCCGTCTCGGCGATCGACGGAGCGATGCCTTGAACGACGTGATGAACTTTCTGCAGCAATACGGCACCGTGCTCGTGCTGATCAGCCAGGCCGCGATCGTCGCGATCGGCTCGAAGTTCGTCACGCGCACCGACCATGAGCGGGCGATCTCGTCTCTCGACGGCAAGTTCGTCCGTGCCGTCGAGAAGATCGACAAGGTCGAGGACCGGGTAGCCGCGCTCGAAAGCGAGTTCCGGCACCTGCCGGACCGGGGGTCGGTCCACACCATCCAGCTCGCCTTGGAGAGCGTGAAAGGCGAACTGAAGGCGATGGGCGAGCAGCTCAAGCCGGTCGCGGCGATCTCCGACCGGCTGCAGGAATTCCTCCTCGAACAGGCGAAATCCCGATGAGCATGGACCGTCTCATCCGCGAGGAAGGCCGGCTGATCATCCTGCGCGGCCTGGAGGAGCAATCGGATGGGCGGCTCAACTCCGAGCTGCTGCGCCAGGTGCTCGAATCCTACGGCATCACCAAGTCGCGCGACTGGGTTCATGACGAGCTGAACTTCCTGAAGGAGATGGGCGCGATCGGCGTCATCGTCGCCGGCACTGTCCGCGTCGCGACGCTGACCGCCAAGGGCAGCGACCATGTTCACCGCCGCATCGTCATAGAGGGCGTGAAGCGTCCGAGCCGGGAGGCCTGACCATGGCGCGCCCGAGCGGCCGGCTCTCCTCGATCGACCTCGTACCCGATCTCGCCCAGGACGATATCGTCTGGGCGATCGGCGAGCTGAACCAGCGCCAGCGCACCCAGGCCGACATCCTGTTCGAGCTGAACGATCGCCTGGGCACCAAGGGCGTCGAGCCGATCTCGTCGTCGGCCTTCAATCGCAAGGCGCTGAAGCTGCGCGCCGCGCAGATCCGGCTCGCCGAGGCGCGCCACATCTTCACCGGCATCGCCGACCAGTTCACGCCGGAGAAGGTTGACGAGAATTCGATCGTGCTCGGCGAGTTTATCAAGATGCTCGTCTTCGAGCTGGCCCAGGCCGATGCGCAGTCGACGAAGGGGGCCATGGAGCTAGCCCGCGCCTTCCATGACACGATCAAGGGACAGGCGATGTCGAGCGCCCGCCGCTCCAAACTGGACGAGGACTACAAGCAGAAGACCGCCGGCGCGCTCGCCGCCGTCGCCAAGAAGGCCGGCCTGTCGAAGGAGCGCGTCGCCGAGCTGCGTGACGAGTTCCTCAACCTGGCGGAGAAGCGCTCGTGAGCGCCCTGCCGCAGGAGGATTTCAAGGTCGGCCGCGCCATCACGGCGGAGGAGTGGAAGGCGCTCCGCGAGGAATCGCTCTACGGCCTGCCCGAGGCCCTGCGCGAGCTGCCGCGCTCCGAGATCCTGCTCGGCTACCAGAAGCGCTCGATCCGCGCCCGCCTGTCGCACGAGGTCACCTTCATCGAGAAAAGCCGCCGCACCGGCCTGACCTGGGCCTTCGCCTCGGATGCTGTCCTGGTCTCGGCCGCCGATCATTCCGCCGGCGGGATGGACACCTTCTACATCGGCTACAACCTCGAAATGGCGCGCGAGTTCATCGACGTCTGCGCCATGTGGGCCAAGCTCTTCGCCAAGGCCGCGGTCGAAAGCGGCGAGTACCTGTTCGAGGATCTCGACCCGGCAACAGGCGAGACCCGCCAGGTCAAGGCCTTCCGCATCCGCTTCTCCTCCGGCTTCGAGATCGTCGCGCTGCCGTCGCGCCCGCGATCGCTGCGCGGCAAGCAGGGCTATGTCATCATCGACGAGGCCGCCTTCCATGACGATCTCGCCGAGCTGCTGAAAGCAGCCATGGCGCTCCTCATCTGGGGCGGGATGGTCGTGGTGATCTCGACCCATGACGGCGAGGCCAACACCTTCAACCAGTACGTCAAGGACATCCGCGCCGGCGTCTTCGACTACGGCATCGTCCGGATCGATTTCGACGAGGCGCTGCGCGAAGGGCTCTATCAGCGCATCTGCCAACGCAAGGGCGAGGACTGGACGGCCGAGGGCGAGGCGGAGTGGCGTTCCAAGATCATCGCCCATTACGGCCAGGGCGCCGACGAGGAGCTGTTCTGCATCCCCTCCGAGGGCTCGGGCGTCTGGCTGCTGCCAGCCGTCATTGAAGCCAATATGAAGGCCGAGACAAAGGTCTTGCGCTGGGAGATGCCGAGCGCCTTCGCCGCCTGGCCCGCCCGGCTGCGCCGCGAGGCCGCGCAGGCCTGGCTCGATCAGCATGTCGTCCCGCAGCTGCACCGCATCCTGCCGGACAAGCCCAGCTTCCTCGGCGAGGATTTCGGGCGCATCTCGGACCTCAGCGTGATCTGGCCAGTGCAGCTCGCCCAGGGCATGCATCGGCACACGCCGTTCGTCATAGAGCTGCGCAACATCCCCTTCGACGAGCAGGAGTTCATCCTGTGGTGGGTGATCGACCATTTGCCGCGCTTCGGCGCCGGCGCGCTCGATGCCGGCGGCAACGGCGCCGCGCTCGCCGAGCGCACTGCCCAGCGCTACGGCATGGAGCGGATCGCGCAGATCAAGTTCACCGTCGATTGGTATCGCGCGAATATGCCGCTGCTGAAGCAGACGCTGGAGGCGCTCGGCATGGACGTCCCGAAGGACGTCGATGTCGGCAACGATCTGCGCATCGTCAGGATGATCGACGGCATCGCCCGGCTGCCACGCGTTCGCAATGCGGAGAAGGGTGAAGGCGCCGCCGATGGCAAAAAGAAGACCCGCCACGGCGACGCGGCCATCGCGGCGGTGCTGGCGCATTTCGCCTCGCTGATGCCGGTGGTGAGCTTCGCCTATCAGGCGGTCACCGGTGGGGCGCCGGGCCTCGGCGTGACCGGCGCCGGCGGCAGTCCGTTCGCCGATCACTCGATCGGTTCAATGACCCCCTCTCTGAGAGGACGCCTCTGATGCCGCGCCTGTCGAAAACCCTCGGCCCCGATGGCGAGCGCGTCGATATGGATCTCCTCTTTGGCGAGCCGGAGGCGGCGCCGCAGCTCTACGGATATCGGCAGGCGACCTCGACCCAGCATGTCGACGGGCTCACTCCCTGGCGGCTTGCGGCGATCCACCGCGCCGCCGCCGGCGGCGAGCCGCAGGCCTGGCTTGAGCTTGCCGAGGATATCGAGGAGCGCGATCCGCATTACCTTTCCGTCCTCGGCACCCGGCGGCGTTCCGTCACGCAATTGCCCGCTACTGTCGAGGCGGCAAGCGACGCGGCCGATCATGTCGCGCATGCCGAGTTCATACGCGCCTGGCTGAAAGAGGGCGTTCTCGACGACTGCCTGTTCGACGTGCTCGACGCGATCGGCAAGGGCTTCTCGGTGATGGAAATCGAATGGTCGAGCACTCCCAGCATGATCGTGCCGGCCGCGATCCTCTATCGGCCGCAGCGCTGGTTTACTTTCGATCGGATCGACGGCGAGACGCCGCTCCTGCGCGAGGGCGCGACCGGTCAACCGCTCTCGCCGCACAAGTTCCTGGTTCACCGCCACAAGGCCAAGAGCGGCTTGACCATCCGATCGGGGCTGGCGCGTGTCGCGTCCTGGTCATGGATGATGAAGGCCTTCACGGCGAAGGACTGGGCGATCTACGCCCAGAACTACGGCATGCCCGTGCGTGTCGGGCGGTACGACCAGATGGCGACCGATGCCGACAAGGCGATCCTATGGCACGCCGTCGCCAATATCGCCGGCGATTGCGCCGCGATCCTGCCGAAGGGCATGGAGATCGAGTTCGTCGGACTGAAGGACACGGCTAAGGGCTCCGGCGGGGAACTCTACCAGAATCGCTGCGACTGGCTCGATCGCCAGGTCTCCAAGCTCGTGCTGGGGCAGACCACGACGACCGATGCCGTCAGCGGCGGCCATGCCGTCGCCAAGGAGCATCGTCTCGTCCAGGAGGATATCGAGCGCTCCGACGCGCGCATGCTCTCGACGACGATCAAACGTCAGCTGATCCGCCAGATCATCGCCTTTAATTTCGGGCCGCAGGCGGCCTATCCGAACTTCCACATTGGGCGGCCTGATGAGGTTCCGCTCAATGATGTCGTCAACGCGATTGAGAAACTCGGGCCGCTCGGGCTCACGGTCGAGGTCAGCGAGGTCCGCGACCGGCTCGGCTTTTCCGATCCCGCGAAGGCCAAGGGCGGAAATGCCGGCGATGCCGAGGTTATCGGCGGGCGGGTGCCAACGCCGACGCCGCCCGCCAAGCCGGCGCCGCTCGACCTGACGCGCCATCTGGTCTCGCGCCATGCCAGCTCTCCCGAACCCGAGTTGGTCGACGCCCTGACGGAACAGGTTGCGCTCGATGCCGCCGGGGCCATGGCAGGGATGACCGACGAGATCCGCGCGGCCTTCGATGCCGCCAGCGACCTGAATGATCTTGCCCATCGGCTCTCGCAGATGAGCCTGGATCCGAAGGCCCTGGCCGAGGTCATGGGGCGCGGCCTGGCGCTCGCCCATCTCACCGGCCGGGCGGCCCTCCTCGAGGAAATCGGCGGACCCCGTGGCGGCCAGCGCAGCTAGCAACCTGGGCTTCACGCTTAACGCGCTCGTTCAAATGGTTTTGAAACGCCTGGGCGGCCGTCTCGGAATTTTCCGGGGCACAGCCGCACTCGGCGCTCGCGGGCCTGTACGGCCTTCCGTGAGGCTCGGGATCGGAGCGGCGCCGTGACCGACTACAGCTCCACGACCCAGGCCTTTGATCTGCCGTTCGACGAGGCGATCGACTACCTGCGCCAGAAGGTCAACGCAACATCTGAGACCTGGACCGATCTCTGGCAGAGGGCGAACGCCAAGGGCTTCACCGTCGCCGGTGCGACCACGGACGCGCTCGTCGACGATTTCCGCCGCGAGGTCGAGCGTGCGCTCCAGGAGGGCACGACGCTCGACGAGTTCCGCAAGGGCTTCGATCGCATCGTCGAGAAGCATGGCTGGCAGCATACCGGCCGGCCGGGTTGGCGCTCCCGTGTCATCTACGAGACCAATCTGTCGATGGCCTATTCGGCCGGCCGCTACGCCCAGCAGACCGAGCCCGAGACGCTCGCCGCTTTCCCGTACTGGCAATACGTCCATTCCGGCGCCAAGCATCCGCGCAAGCAGCATCTCGCCTGGAACGGCATGGTGCTCCTGGCAACCGATCCGTTCTGGGAATGGGCCTATCCGCCCAATGGCTGGGGCTGCGGCTGCAGGGTGCGGCCGATCTCGGACCGCACCCTGCGCATCCAGGGCCGGGGCAGTCTCGATGTCGCGCCGCCGCGCATTCCGACCACGATCGTCAACAAGCGCACCGGCGAGGTGCTGCATGGCAGCCAGGGGGTCGATCCCGGCTTCGACTACAATCCAGGCATGGTCTGGCGCGACGCGAAGCCCTCCGCCGTGCCCGGCCTGACGGATTGAAGTTCCAATGACCGGCGTCGTCCTGAACACCCGCATGGACATCTCCGAGGCCCAGGCCGGCTTTGCCCGGCTCGGCGCGGTGATGGCGGACACCAGGCCGGTGATGCGCGCGATCGGGACGGGCCTCGTCACCTCGACGCAGGATCGCTTCGACGCCGGTCATGATCCCGACGGCGCCGCCTGGAAGCCGCTGAACCCGGTCTACGCGGCCGGCAAACGCGGCCCCGGCATCCTGCGCGAGCGCGGCATGCGCGGCGGCCTGCAGGGCTCGATCACCTATCGCGCCGGCAGTTCGGAGGTGCAGGTCGGCACCAACAAGATCTATGGCGCGATCCAGCACTTCGGCGGCACCATTCTGCCGAAGGGCGGCGGGCGCCTGGTCTTCAAAATGGGCAACCGCGTGGTCCACGCCCGCTCGGTCACTTTGCCGCCGCGCCCTTATCTCGGGATCAGCAGCTCGGACCAGGTTATGATCCTGGATGTTGTCGAAGGCGCTCTTGCCCGCGCGGTCACTTCCGGGTCATCATCGGTGACGCGTCGGCGCTAGCCCGCGTTCTTTCCAGCCAGATCCGTCGCATTGGCTCACGCCCCCTGGCAGGGGCGTGCCCGACGCCTCGCTGACCCGCCAGATTGGCGGGGATGACGACACGTTCCTCCCTTCACTTTCAGCTCCCGGCCGGCGGTGTTCCCGAGTGGATTCACCTGATGCCGGCCGGGACTTTTTCCGGGGTGGACGGTCGTGGCCCTTTCACGCTGGAGGCCGCCGATGAAGTGATCGCCACCTCCATGGCCGCCGGCAAGCTGACGGTCGACGAGAACCATTCAACCGACAAGGCCGCACCGGAAGGTCGGCCGGCGCCGGCGCGGGGCTGGATCGTTGAGATGCAGCCCCGCGCCGACGGAATCTGGGGGCGTGTCGAATGGACTGCCTCGGGTCGCGCCCTGATCGAGGACAAGGCCTATCGCGGCATCTCGCCCGTCCTGGTCGCCGAGAAGGAGGGCGGCCGCGTCGTCAAGCTGCTCCGCGCTGCTCTGACCAACGATCCCAACCTGACCCTGACCACCCTTCATTCAAGGACGCCCGACATGGATTTCCTCAGCAAGCTGCGCACCGCGCTCGGCCTGACGGCCGATGCCGCCGAAGACGCCGTGCTGACCGCCGTCACCTCGCATGCCGCGATTGCTGCCGCCCAGGGCAAGCTTGCCGAGGCTGTCGGTCTCGCGGCTGATGCTGCTTCTGCCGACCTGCTCACCCAGGTCACGGCCCATGCGGCCGATGCCGGCAAGCTCACGGCCATCTCGGCGCATTTCAAGGCAGCGGGTCTCGACCTCGCCAAGCTCACCCCGACAGAGCTGCAAACCCATCTCCAGGCGCGCGGCGATGCCGACGCGACCCAGCTGCGCCAGACAGTAATCTCGCTGCAGTCGCAGCTGACCACGCTGCAGACCGAGGGCGCGAAGGAGAAGGCCGTCGCCTTCATCGACGCCGCCATCACCGCAGGCAAGCCGCTCCTTCCGATGCGCGACCACTACATCGGCCGCCACCAGAAGGATCCGGCTGGCGTCGAAAAGGAGGTCGACGCCCTGCCGTCCATCCATGGCGGCGGCGTCAAGCGTCCGCCGGCCGAGGGGGCGCTGTCGGCAAATGCCACGACGGCCGAAGTCGTCGCTGCAGCAGACCTTCACCAGGCCGAGCAGGCCAGGAATGGCAACCGGATCTCGTCGACCGACGCGATCCTGCACGTCACCGGGAGACGCTGATGAATTCGCCCACCCTCATCAAAACCTACGTCGCCGGCGCGGCGATCCGGGGGCGCCGCTTCGCGGTGTTCGGTTCGTCCGACACGGCAATGATCGAAGCGGCTGCGGCCACGGACGCCATCGTCGGCGTCTTCGAGAAGGTCGACGGCGCCTCGGGTGATCGTGTCGATGTCGTCCTCAGCGGCATGACCGAACTCCTGCTCGGCGGCACGGTCGTTCGCGGCGGTCCGCTGACCTCCGATGCGAATGGCGCGGCCATCGCGGCGGCTCCGGCCGCTGGCGCTAATGCCCGCATCGGCGCCTTTGCCATGGCATCGGGGGTTGCCGGCGACATCATCCCCGCCCTCGTCCAGCCGGGCCTGATGCAGGGCGCCTGATCGCCCTGCAGCCTTAACCGCAACCGGAGCCGTCCATGGCCACTTCCCGTCCGTTCATCGTCGATGCCGCCCTGTCGGCCATCGCAATCAAGTTCTCCAATCCCGATGTCAGCCTCATCGCCGACAGGGTGCTGCCGCGCCGGCCGGTCGGCGGTGAGAAGTTCAAATGGCTGAAGTTCCCGGTCGAGGACAGCTTCACCGTTCCCAACACGCTGGTCGGCCGCAAGGGCCGCCCCAACCAGATCGAGGTCGGCGCCACCGAGGAGGATTCCTCGGTCCTCGACTACGGTCTCGATGACCTGGTCCCGAACTCGGATGTCGATGCCGCCCGCCAGCAGCGGGAGGCAGGCTTCTCCGTCTACGATCCGGAGGCGCGCGCCACCGAGGTGCTGACCGATCTGGTGCTGCTCGATCGCGAGATCCGTGTGGCCGCCAAGGTCTTCGACCTCAACACCTACGCGGCATCGCAGCGCGTCACGCTGTCGGGCACGTCGCAGTTCTCGGACATCGTCAACTCTGACCCGATCAACGTCATCAACGGTGCGCTCGATTCCACCTTCGTCATGCGCCCGAACAAGATGGTCATCGGCCAGCTCGCCTGGACCAAGGTCCGCTCGCATCCGCACATCGTCAACGCGGTGAAGGGCGGCAACCTCAACAAGGGGAACGCCACCCGCGAGCAGGTCGCCGAGCTGTTCGAGCTGCAGGAGATCATCGTCGGCTCGTCCTTCGTCAATACGGCGAGGAAGGGCCAGACGGCGGCGATGAGCCGGGTCTGGGGCAAGCACATCTCGCTGATCTACCAGAACAGCGTCGCCGGGCCTGATGCCGGCATGACGTTCGGCTACACCGCGCAGTACGGCAACCGCCTAGCGGGCCGGATCCCGGACTCGAACATCGGCCTGCAGGGTGGCGCCGCCATCCGTGTCGGCGAGCGTGTCCGCGAGATCGTGTCGGCTCCCAGCGTTGCGTACTTCATCCAGAACGCCGTCGCCTGACGGCTCCCGCGAGGGTGTTCTTGCGAAAGCTCCCGCGCCTGGCGCGGGGGCTTTGAAGAGGACCTTCAAACCTCCTTTCAAAGGACCAGGACCATGGCGAAGAAGAGCTACCCGGTGCTCTCCAACATTCTTCACGACGGCGACCATTACGGGCCGGCCGAGAAGAACAAGGCGATCGAGCTTGAGGAAGACGATGCGGAGGCGCTGATCGCCGCCGGCGTCCTCGGCGAGGGCAAGGCGGTCAAGGAGACGCCGGCCAAGACCGCCTGACGAATTCCCAGAGGGCGGTCTGGCACGGCTCGCGAGGCCTCCAGCACCCGATGGGGACGGTTCGACCGTAGGAACCCAGTTCGCCGCCCGCACACCATTTCGAGAACCCAATGCCCTACGCCACCGTCCAGGACATGATCGGCCGCTTCGGCGAGACGGAGATGCTCCGGCTCTCCTCCGTCGACGGCCTGCTGCCTGAGACGGTGAGCGAAGCGCCGGTCCAGCAGGCGATCTCGGACGCCGATGCGATCATCGACAGCTATCTCCGCAAGCGCCACAGCGTGCCGCTGGGCCAGGTGCCGCAGGTGATCACCCGCGCCGCCTGCGTGCTGGCCCGCTACGAGCTGATGACCGGCGGCGATCGCGAGCCGGCCACCCAGGTCAAGGAAGACCGCAAAGACACGATCGCCTGGCTGGTCAAGATCGCCGAGGGCACCGTCACGCTTGAGGACGTCATCCCGATCGTGGCCAGCTCGACGGCGCGGACCCAGGATCGCGAGCGCATGTTCGGCGTGTTCGGGGAGCGCGGTCTCTGATGCCCGAACTCGATCCCTTCACCCGGATCTCGACGGCGATCGAGGACCGCCTGCGCCTGGCCTTCAAGGCCAACCGCTGGGATTTCCACATCGTGCCGGACCCGCTTTCCGACGCAGAGTTCCGCTCTCTGGTCACGCGCACGCCGCTGCTGGCGTTGAGCTTCAGGCAGATGAACCCGCCCGACAAGGGCGTCGGCCGCCGCTTCAGCGGCAATCTCGGCATGCGCCTGACCATCGTGGTCAAGAACCCGAACGGCCGGCAGTACCGCTATCTCGGCGACGCCAAAGGCCCTGGCCTGTTTCCCTCGATGAGCGGCGCGGCCCTGCTCCTGAACGGATTCACCGTTGCGGATCTCGGCACCATCTTCGTCGGCGCCATCGCCCAGGCCTATGCCGAGGGCTTCCCCGATCTCAACGCCGCGATCGCCACGATCGACCTGACGATGCTCGCGACCTTCGGCGACATCCTCGGCGACTTCGAGAACGCCGACGACTTCCTGTCCACCCTGAGCAGCTTCGAGCCCTGGCCCGATCCCGAGCTACAGCCTCGGGACGAGCCCTACGACGTGAGGACGCCATGAGCGCCGAGACGCGGAAATTCTACAAGGCCGGCGAAGGCCGCACCGTCCGCCGTGAGACCGATGGCGAGCTGTGGCCCGAGGCGGGCGACTACGCCGAGAACACCCGCTTCACCCGCCGCCGCGTCGACGATGGCGACCTGGTCGAGGCTGAGCCGCCGGCGCAGCCAGCGGTAGTCGAGGCGCCTGCCGAGCCTGAAGCAGTCGCGCCACCCGTTCCGCCCGCCGAGCCCGAGGCCGGTGCTGAGCCCGCCCGGAAGTCCAGGGCTGGCAAGACCGCCGGCGACGGCGAAAACTGAGGAGCGCGCCCGATGATCAATTTCAGCGAGATCCCCTATGACTGGCGCGTCCCCGGCACCTATGTCGAGAACCGCCCGAGCTACGCCAAGCGCGGCCTGATCCCGTTCCCGGCGAGCAAGATCCTGCTCGTCCAGAAGCTGGCCACCGGCTCCGCCGCCGCTGGCGTGAAATACGAGATCACCCGACCGGAAGAGGGCACGGCACTGTTCGGGGCCGGCTCGGTTGGCCAGCAGATGGTCCGTGCGTTCAAGAAGGCGAACAAAACCAACCGCGTCTTCGCCATCGCGCTTGCCGATGATGTCGCCGGCGTCAAAGCGACCAAGACCCTGACGTTCACCGGCTCGGGCGCCGGCACGATCCCGCTCTACATCCAGGGCCGGCGCGTGCGCTATGCCGCAACCGCCTCGATGTCGGTGACCCAGCACGCCACGGCTGCCGTCGCGGCGGTCAATGCCGATGCCGACATGCCCGTGATCGCCACCTCGGCTGTCGGCGTCGTCACCCTAACTGCCAAGCATGCCGGCGAGACCGGTAATCATATCGACGTGCGAACCCGCAAGACCAACGAGGACGTCCTGCCCGGCACGCTCGCCATCGCGGTCGCCGACGGGGTCGCCGGCACCGGCAATCCCAACGTCCAGACGCTGCTCGACGCCATCGCCAATGACTGGTTCACCGACATCGGCATGGCCTGGGACGATGCGACGAACATGACCGCGCTCGCGACCGACCTGGTCCAACGCTATGTGGCGATGGGCAAGAAGGACGCCCACGCTTACATCGGCCTGCGCGGCACCTATGGCCAGCTCGGCACCAAGGGCGCGGTGACGAATTCGCCCTTCATGACGCTGATCGGCGCCAAGCGCGCCTATGAGGCGCCCTGTGAGTGGGCCGCAAGCCTTGGCGGCGTCGCGACCTTCCAGCTCACCAACGACCCAGCGCGCCAGCTGCGCTCGCTCGTCCTGCCCGGCCTGACCGCGCCCGACGATGTCGACTGCTTCATCGAAAGCGAGCGCGACCTGCTCCTGCGCCAGGGCATCTCGACCTTCACCCGCCTGGTCGACGGTTCCGTCGTGCTCGAGCGCGTGATCACGACCTACAAGGTCACCAATCTCGGCGTCGCCGACGATGCCTGGCTCGACATCATGATCCCCAAGACCATGACGCGGATCCGCTACGACTGGTCGGCCTACGTCACCCAGCTCTATCCGCGCCACAAGCTCGCCGATGACGACAGCATCGCCGCCAACAACAACGACGCGGTGGTGACGCCGCGCCGGATGCGTGGCTCCTGGGCGACCCGCTGCAAGATCTACGAGCGCCAGGCCTGGATTGAGCGTGCCAGCGAGACGGTCGATCAGAGCGTCTTCGAGCGCGACGAGAGCAACCGCAACCGCATGAACAGCCAGCAGCCCATCATCATCATCGGCAATCTGATGAACCTGATGTCGGCGCTGGAATTCCAGGTCTGAGGCGCATTCCGCGCCTGGGCCGTAACAATCGAACCGGCGCTTCAAGCGCCCTTGAAAGGAAGCCGCGATGACGCAGGTTCTCGGCATCGTCGACATCGTCTGGAAGGGCCGGAACGTCCCGGTCGAGAAGGGCGCCAAGTTCAAGCTCGGCGGCATCGGCAACAAGGCGGTGGTCTATGGCCGCAAGGTCGGCCGCGCCGGCGAATACATGCAGTCGGAGATCGAGGCCACGACGCCTCTGGAGCGCAACCAGCGTGTCAGCGACCTGTACACCAACGAGGAGGGCGAACTTCAGGTCGTCTGCGATACCGGGCAGACCTACGTCTTCCCCGACGCCTTCCTCACTGATCTGCGCGAGCTCACTGGCGGCGAGGGCGGCAAGATCGGTCTGAAATGGGCCGCCGGCGACTATGAGGAGATCTCGGCGTGAAGACCCTGACCGTAGACCTGACCGACGATGATGTGATCGTCGACGAGACCAGCAGCTCCGCCGACGGCGCCGCCTCGACCAATGCGACGATCGGAGACGTTGTCGACGAGACCGAAGACGAAACCTCCAAGAAGGCGAAGCTGCCGGCTCGGGCGCACCGCAACGAGGACGGCTCGATCACGTTGCCCCTGCTCGGCACGGTGACGCTGACGATCAAGAACGCGGCGGGAACCCGGCAGGAGACCATCAAGGAGCTGACCTTCCACGAGATGACCGGCCTCGACATGCGCCTGATCGCCCAGGCTTCGCCGGATATGCAGACGGTGGTGGCGCTGGCGCGTGCGACGCGCATCCCCTCGCCACGCATGAACGTCCTCTTCGACAAGATGAAAGGACGTGACGTCACGGCTGCGGCGGCCGTGATCTCGTTTCTGCAGGAATGAGTGGCCGCCCGACTGGCCGCTGATAGTCGGGGTCGTTGCCCGATACTACGGCGGTGGCTTCGACAAAGCCGAGGCTCTGACGCTCTCCGAGCTGCGCTGGCAGCACAATGTTGGTGCGGCGATCGAAGAGCGGGCCAAACAGGATAGCTGACGTCTGGAGGGCGGCATGGCCAATCGCGATATGAAGGTCAGCGTTCTCGTCCAGCTGATCGACCGGCTGACCGCCCCCTTGCGCGGCATCACGCGCGGCATCGCTGGCATGGCGAACTCGATCGGGGATCTCGGCCGGCGCATCGGCGTAATCGGCGGCGCGCTCGCCGCGCTCTCCTTCATGCAGCCGATCCAGCAGGCGGCGGCCTGGGACGCCCAGCTGCGCGATATTGCGATCACCGCCGGCAAGACCGGCGGTGCGGTCGAGGAGATGATCGCCGAGAGCGGCAAGCGTTACGAGAAGCTTGCGCTGGAGGTCGGCCAGCGTTCCGGGGATCTGGCCAAGGGTGCCCAGCTGCTCGTCGCCTCGGGCATGGATTCCGGGCTGATCGACAAGCTGATGCCGACAATCGGCCGCGTCGCTACCGCAGCCAACGCCACGATCGAGGACACGGCCAAGACCGCCTTCGCCCTGTCGGACACGCTGAAGGTCGCGCCCGAGCAGATGGAGGAGGCGATGGGCAAGCTGATCACCGCCGGCAAGCTCGGCCGCTTCGAGTTCAAGAACATGGCTTCGGAGTTCCCCGGCCTGACCAACCAGATGGCGAAGTTCGGAATCACCGGCATGGAGGCCGTCGAGTCGCTCGGCGCCAGCCTGCAGATCGCGATGCTCGGCACCGCCAACCCGTCCGAGGCGGCCAACAACCTCAAGAACTTCCTGACCAAGATCAACGCGCCCGAGGCGATCAAGAAGTTCGAGAAGGAGCTGAAGGTCGATGTCACCGGTGTGATGACCGATGCCGCAGCCAAGGGAATCAATCCGGTCGAGGCGGTGATCCAGAAGATGTCCGACAAGCTGAAGGTGCCGACGGCCGAGATCGACAAGATCATGAAGAAGGCCGGCGCCTCCAACATGAGCGACAAGGACAAGGAGGCGACGATCCGCAAGCAGGTCGCGCAGCTGATCTCCGGCACCAAGGTCGGCAAGCTCTATTCCGACATGCAGGTGCTCGACTTCCTGATCCCGACCCTGCTGAACCTGGACAAACTCAAGGACTTCAAGCGCCAGGTGAAGGAGGCCGGCGTCGACGTAATCGGTCAGGACTTCGAGAGCCGGATGCGCGGTCTCAGCCAGAACATCCTGATGTTCAGCGAGCTGGGTACGCAGGCGATGCGGCGGATCGGCCTGGCCTTTGCCTCGAATTTGCCGATGGCGAACCGGGCGTTGACCGCGTTGCTGCAAGCCGTGATGGCGATCGATGCGAAGTGGCCCGGCCTGATCGACGCGACCCTGTCCTGGGTCGGCGCGCTGCTCCTGCTGGGATCCGCGCTTGCTGTCCTGACTCCGGTGATGTCAGCCTTGGCAGGATTGATCGGCGCGCTGGTGTCGCCCTTCGTGCTGGCTGCGGCCGCGATCGCCGGGACGGCCGCCGTCATCTATCGAAATTGGGAAACGCTCGGGCCGTTCTTCTCGATCCTGTTCGACAGCATCAAGCAGATCGGCAAGGGCTTCGTCGAATTTTGGGAAGGACTGTTTTCGAGCGACTTTGCCCGCGCGGCAGATGGCGCTCGTGCTGTGTGGGACGGCGTGAAGCAGTATTTCGCCACGGCCTGGCAGATCATCGTCTCCACTTTCCGCCTCGGCGTGGTCGAGATCGACAAGATCCTGGGAACGGAGCTGCTCGCCGTCTTCCAGCGGGTCCAAGATGGCTTCTCCGCTGCTTGGGACGCTGTGAAGTCCAAGATGGACGAGGTCGTCGCTTCGTTCAGGGAGTTCCCCGCCTATCTCGTCGCGACGTTCGGCGAGCTGCCCGGTCTGCTGCAGCAGGCCGGCGCCAACGCCATCCAGGGCCTCTGGGACGGCATGAAGGCGAAGTTCGACGAGCTGATCTCTTGGTTCAAGGGCAAGCTCGACCAGCTCAAGAGCATGTTGTCGATCGGCGGCGCCATGCCCGGCGCGCCCGGCGGAACCAATGTCGACCCGATGGGCAACCCTACCGGCGGTTTCAACCCGACCTCTGCGCCAGGTGGCGGCATCGGCGGTTCGAATGGCTTCACCCGCACCGCCGGCGGGCCGGCCGCCAACAGCAACGTCCAGGTCGGCGGCGTCATCACGGTCCAGGCAGCCGAGGGCACGCGCGTTACCAATATCCAGTCCGAGAATCCGGCCGTGCCGATCACGCCCAATCGCGGCACCATGCTCGGGCGCGCTTGATGGCGCTGTTCGACGACATCGACGGCCTGCTTCCGGGGCTGATGCCGGCCGCCTGGCGCGGCCGGCAGTTCTGGATGATCAACGCCAGCGACTCGGTCGGCCGGCGCATCCACCAGGTGCTCTACCCCGGCCTCGACCTGAAGACGCATGACGATACCGGTCCGCTCGACGGGCCAATCCGCGTCTCCGGGCTGGTCATAGGCGACGACTATATCGCCCAGGCCGAGGCACTGCGGGCCGCCTTCCGCGCGCCGGGCCCGGCCACGCTGCTGCATCCCTGGCGCGGGCCGATCCGCTGCGTGCTGTTCCGGCCGGCGACGATCGAGTTTGACGTCCAGGAGCTGCGCGTCGCGCGCATCGATGCCGAGTTCGACCCGGTCGGACCCAATGGCCTCGCCGCGATCGGCACCAGCCTGTCGGGCCTGCTCTCGGCGCTGGTCAGCCTCGGTTCGGCCGCGACCGGCCTGGCAACGGCCGCGCTCTCGGCGACGCCGCTGGCCTATGCGCTGTTCAGCCAGGGCGTCGCGGCGAGCGCCACCATCATCGACCTCGCAGAGGAATATGCCGGGCGCACGCGCCGCTCGGCGGCGCTGCTGCCGGCGATCGTCGGCGCGCGCGGTGCTTTCACAGTGGCGACTGCGACGGCCGATAGGGCGACGTCCGCAGCCCAAATCGCGGCGATCGCTCCCGTGCTTTCAAACGCCTTTGCAGCACCTTTCAAACCCCAGCCCGCCTCCGGCATCGGTCCCGGCGACGCCGCCCAGGCGATCGCGACGCCACAGCCGCGCGACGGCGCCGCTCTGATGCTTACGATAGCCGCGGACCTTGGTCGGAGGCTGCGGCCGAGCGAGGTAGAGGCCGTGCCCGGCCTGGCGCCCCTCGACATGACCGCCCAGGCCAGCGGCCGGCCGCCGCGCTCCGTGATCGCTGCAGCCGAGGTCGCCATGCTGATCGAGGCCGTGCTCCTGGTCAGCACCATCCCCTTCGTCAGTCGGCAGGAAGCGCAAGGCTGGGGCGGCCAGCTCGACGAGGGCTTGCGCCGCGCGGCGACGAGCGTCGCAGGGCTTGCGGGCGAGGCCGTCTCCCCGGCCGCCGCCCTGTGGCGAGCGCTGGGCGCGACGCGGGCCAGGCTCGCCATCGACCTGTCGGAGACGATCGGCCGGCTGCCTTCGGTCGAGCGCGTGACGCCGCCTGGTCAGGCCTCGGCGCTGCTGCTCGCACAGCATCTCGCCGGCGACGATCCGGCCGCCGTGATTGCCTTCGCCAATGACATCGTCACCCGCAACCGGCTGCGGCACCCAGCGACGCTCGGGGTCGGCCCGATCGAGGTGCTACGCTGATGCTGTTGCTGCCGGCAGTGGATCCGACGCGCCGCGTCGTGCTCGATATCGACGGCCGCAAGCTCGACCAGTGGGTGCGCGTGGATCTCACCCATGATCTCTCCGAGTTGTCCGCGTCCTTCGAGCTGAGCTTTCGAGACGAGACGCGCTCGATCGAGACCTGGGAGTATGCCACTCCGGTCGCCGGGGAAGGCCCGCTCGACTGGGGCGCGAAATGCGAGATCTCGATCGACGGCGAGACCTGGCTGATCGGCTGGGTCGACGACGTGCTGCCCGAGGCCGGCAACATGCCCGGCACCGTCACCATCATCGGCCGCGATATCACCGGCGACCTGGTCGACTGCCCACCCGACCCGCGCGGCAAGCACGAATACCGCGACATCAGCCTGACCGAGTTCGCCGAGAAGCTCTGCAAGCCCTTCGGCATCAAGGTTCGTGCCGATGTCGATGTCGGACCAAAATTCGACAAATGCGTCGTCGAGGCCGGCGAGACGGTGCTCTCGGCCATCGCCAAATATGCCAAGCAGCGCGGCGTCCTGGTCACCACCGACCGCGTCGGTACGCTCGTCATCACCAGATCCGGCCAGGAGCGCGCCGCCGACGATATCGCCTTCCCCGGCAACGTCACGCGCTCACGCGGCTCCTTTTCGGCCCGCGAGCGCTTCAGCGACTATTTCGTCAAAGGCCAGTCCGAGAAGAACGGCGGCAAACGCGCCAAGACGGCGGCGCTCGACGCCACAGCCGACCCTCTCGATGCAGCCCCCACTCAGCCGGCGCCGGCGACCGACGCGCCCGAGGACGTCGCCGAAGGCGCCGGGGCGCTCGTCATGGGTCACGCCCAAGACAAGGAGGTGACGCGCTGGAGGCCGCACATCTCGATGGCCCGGACCAAGGCCAACGCCTTCGACGCCCAGCGCCAGGCGGAATGGGAGATGCGCACCCGCCGAGGCAAGGGCGACAAGGAGGATTACGTCTATCGCGGTTTCCGCGCGGGGACCGCCAACCAGCTCTGGAAGCCGAACACGCTTGCGATGGTCAACGACCGCTTTGCCCGGCTCGATCGCGACATGCTGCTGGCCGGCGTGCGGGTCTCCTACAGCCAGCGCGGCGAGGAAACCCGACTGCGCATCACCGGGCCTGAAGCCTATGATTTGCTCCCAGAGGCCGATCGCCGCGCCAAGAAAAGCAGCGGCAAGACGAAGGCCTCGGCCAGCACGAGCGCGGGCAAGCTCGACGGCACCGCGAGGCCTCTCTGATGAGTGATCCCGAAACCGCCCACGCCTATCGCGGCATCGTGGCCCGCAGCGTCGTCAGGTCGACCAATGATGCCGGCGGCAGCCAGACCGCCTCGGTCACCACGCATCGCCATGTCGATCGTACGGATGTCGAGATCATCCAGACCTTCGGATTCGCCTCGCGGTCACCGGACGGTGGTTCGATGATCGTGCTGGCGGTGGGCGGCGACCAGGGCGACCTGGCCGGGCTGCCGATCGCCGCGCCTGGCGCGCGCCTCGGCAATCTCAAAAAGGGCGAGAGCGCCCAGCACAACGCCAAGGGCGACCGCGTCCACATCAAGGACGACGGCTCGATCGAGGCGACCTCGACGAAGCGAGTGAAGTCCAAGGTCAAGACCGTCACCTGCGAGGTGACCGAGGATCGCATCGTCGGCGCGATCGGGACGGGGATAGCTGCGCCGCGTGTCGTGGTGCGGCCGGACTTCGTGAAGCTCCGCCTTGGCAACCACTGGCTGGTAGTCAAGGCTGACGGAATCTATTGTTCAGTCGCTCCCGTTGTGGGTGCAGATCCGGAGCCGGCCGTCTAAGCCGCGATTATGATGCGCGAACCGAAAGAACTGTCGGCTTTGGCCGAGCTTCTCGAACGGACGAAGCAATCTCACGCTGCTCTGGAACACCACTTCAAACTCAATTTCCCTGACTACACGATCCATCATCGCAAGTTGCTTGACCAGGTGGCGCCGCCATCGCTCAGCGCTTGGAATTTGCCGTCGGCGAAGGAATGGGAAGGCCTTACGGCCAACATTTTTCGCAACCTGCAGTCTGTCCTCGAACACCCGACACCGGCACAGCGCGTTATCGCGGCGGGGTTCCTGCCTCACAGTACAACGCCTGACCTCCCCGAGGGTGACGAATCGACGGTTCGCGACTTCCTTGAGCAGCACTACCGGGACAATTGGCCGGCGGTGCTTGCCGTTTTCGAAGCTTCAGTCGACGGCTTTCTTCTCGATGAGGAGACCCGTGCAGTGTTCCGCGAGGCACTGGCGACACATGGAGCGGGTCTTTATCGGGCGACCGTGCGTACTTTGCTTCCCGAAATCGAGCGCGTGGCACGTCGTCAGTTTGGCATGCCTACCGGGGGGCAGCCTATCCCATCACTCAGAGCGCTATTCCGAGCCATGCCTCTTTCTGCGTTCGGCGGCATGCGCAACGGGCGCGCTCGCATTATGACGACCTTTCTGAGGCACGTCTGGAAGGAGATATGGACGATCGAGGACCTCGAGGTAGTTCAGCCTGATGCCGTGCCTAACCGGTCGGCGAGCCTCCACGGGCTCACGTCTTACTCCAGCTTCCAAAACAGCCTGAACACGCTTTTCGTCGTCGAGTGTGTCTTTGCCATGCTGTCGATTCACCGCAGCCAAACGTTAACGGCCCCTGTCGTCGGCTAGATTAACGCCCCTCCCGGGGGGCGTGCCCCGGGCCGCGCGCGCGCGACATTGTCGCGCCCATGCCCGCCTTCCTCGACGCCGCCCTAATCTTCGATCCGGAAACGCGCCGCGCCGATCTCCAGCTCGGCGAGGATGGCGATATCGTGCTCGACGAGACGCCAGCAACGCCGATGCTGATATCGCTCGGCACCGATCGCCGAGCCGAGCCCGATGATGAATTGCCCGATGGCGTCGACGCGCTCAACGCCTCGACCAGCTTCGTCGCCCGCCGTGGCTGGATCGGCGACGCGCTCGATGCGCTCGGCCGCAAGATCGGCTCGCGTATCTGGCTGCTCAATAGAGCCAAGCAAACCGAAACCACCCGCCGCTTCGTCGAGATCTGGGCGGCCGAGGCACTCGCCTGGGTCCAGGACGAAACCGGTAAGGCAGCCGAGATCTCGGCAGAGTGGATCGCCCGCAACACGCTGAAGCTGCGTTGCTTGGTCGACGGCACCGTCGTCGAACTGAAGCGGAGGGTCGGCTGATGCCCTTTCCGCTGCCGACGCCCGACGAGATCGCCCGCGCCCAGGAAGCCGAGATGGAGGCGGCACTGCGGGCGGTGCGGCCGGAGGCGAGCACCCTCGCCATCGCTCGCGCGGTGCGCTCCGAGAAGGGCCTCGTCGCCGCCCATGTCCGCACCGACGCACTCGGCCTCTACGAGACCCATCTGCATCTGCGCTGGTGGGGTGATCAATACATGCCCGACACCGCCGAGCTGGAGGCATTGATCCGCCACTCCTCGATCTGGGGGGTGTTCCAGCGGCCAGCGACCAAGGCGGTTGGCTATGCCCAGGTAACCGGCCTTGCCGGCACCGTCGTCCCGATCGGCTTGCAGCTGCGTACGCCCGGCGGCGTGTTGGTGGAAACGCTGACCGCAGTCGTCTTGGACGGTACCGGCGTGGGCACGCTCTCGCTCCAGGCCACCGAGGGAGGTGCCGCAGCTAACACAGCCGCTGGCGCCGTGCTGCCCGTGGTGACGGTACTGGTCGGGCTCGATCCGCAGAGCGCCACGCTCGACGATGGCGGCCTCGCCGGTGGAGCCGCCGAAGAGACGCCCGGCTCGCTGCTCGCCCGCCTGCTCCAGGTCATCCGCGAGCCCGGCCATGGCGGCGCCGATTTCGACTACCCGAAATGGGTCCAGGACAGCTTCGCGGCGATGAAGGTCAAGACCGTGCCGAACTGGGTCGGAGCCGGCAGCGTCGGCGTCGTCGTCGCGATGGTCGAGCCCAATGACGATGAGAACGCACCGCCTGAGCCGCGCGTCCCTTCGGGGGCTGAGATTGATGCCATTTACGCCCATCTGGAGACGCTGCGCCCGGTCACGGCCGAGCTTTACGTCCTGGCCTATATCCCGCTGGTCCAGGCCTTCAGCGTCAAGCTGACGCCGGACACGGCGGCCAACCGCGCCGCCGTAACCGCTGCGCTCGCTGACCATTTCGCCCGCGAATCCGAGATCGGCGGCACGATGCCGCATTCGCGTCTGTCGGAGGCGATCTCGGCCGCCAATGGCGAGTATTCGCATGAGCTGCCCGTGCCGGCCGGTGACATCGTCTGTGCTCCGCGCGAGCTGGCAGAGCCCGGCGCAATCACCTGGGTGCCGGCATGAGCCGCACGCCCGACCAGGTCCAGGACGGCATCGTCGCGCTGGCGCCGCGCGGCTGGGTCTGGCCGCATGTCGCCGACAACGCCGACGAAAGCTTGTTCGAGGCATTGTTCCGCCCGCTCGCCAAGGGCCTCGCCGACATCGAGGCGACGGCCGAGGCGATGCTGGAGGAGATCGATCCTCGCACCGCGACACTGCTACTACCCGACTTCGAGCGCGTGCTCGGTCCTGATCCTTGCGGTCGCGATCCTTCGACCATGTCCCTGGAGCAGCGCAGGCAGCTAGCGCATCAGCGCTGGACCGCGCGTGGCGGCGCTTCGCGCGCCTATTTCATCGCGCTCGCCGCCAAGCGCGGCGTCACCATCACGATCTTTGAGAACCGGGTCTCAATGGCCGACGCGGCCGTCGCCGGCGACGAACTTATTGAAAGCCCCGAGCAGTTCGTTTGGACCGTCAATCTGGCCTTGCTGGGAGAAACCATCGCCAAGGTCGACGACGCCCAATGTGGCGATCTGCTGCTCGACATCATCTTGTCCGACGTCGAATGCGATATCCGGAGGGCGAAACCCGCCCATACCGAAGTCGCCTTCAACTACATTTGAGGCGAACCCATGGACCGCATTCTCGGCGCCAATACGATCGACCTGGGTGGAGGTCGGCGCGGGTTCAGGGGCAAGGATACTGTCGCCGGCGTCCCTGGAACCGAACTGACGGCTGTTTGGCATAATGCCGTCCAGGAAGAGATCGTCCAGGCGGTCGAGGCCGCCGGGCTGGTGGCGAGTTCTGCAGACCTGAAGCAGCTGCTTCGGACCATTCAGATCTTCGGTGGCTTGCCCTGCACGGCGGGCGGCACAGCTAATGCCTTGACGATCACGCTCACGCCAGCACGAGCGTCTTGGGCCGAGCTGATCAACGTGCCGTTGCGGATCTTGATCACGGCAACGAATACCGCAGCTGCGGTCCTCGGCGTCACGGGCCTGGCCGGGACGAAGCCGTTCGTCACCCGATCGGGTGCTGCCGCGGCCCCCGGCGACCTGCTTATCGGCAGTATTGCCCTCGCCATTTACGATGGGACAAACGTTCAGATCCTTGGGCTGTCCCCCTCGAACCTCCTCGGGGTACCGGCCAAGGGTTCGTTGCTCAACATTCAGATTTTCAAGGTTGCCGGGTCTTTCACCTACACGCCGACTGCTGGAACGAAATGGATATCGGTACAGGGCGCGGGCGCGGGCGCAGCCGGTGGAGGCAGTCAGAACACGGGCGGCGCCGGCGTGTCAGCCGGCGGTGGTGGATCGAGCGGTGCGGTAGGCACCAAAGTTGTCACCGCCGGCGTAGTCGCAACTGCGGTAACCATCGGTGCAGCGGGCGTGGGCTCGCTGGGGTCCGTCGGGGGGAACGGCGGCGCTACGTCGTTCGGCGCGCTCCTCACCTTACCTGGCGGCGTTGGCGGCAACGCAGGTGCGCTCACAGCGAGCATAGCAGTTTCAGGCGCAGTCAGTGTGAGCGGGTCGCCTGTCGGGGCGGATTATGGCTCAAGCGGCGGTGGGGCATCACCGGGTCTCAATCTGTCGTCGACCTCGGCCATCAGCGGCAACGGCGGCTCATCGCCTTTCGGCAGCGGCGGCGGCGGCACCGGGGCAAATGGCACCTACGGCAGTAACGGCGGCAATGCTGGTGGCAACGGCGCTGGCGGTGGCGGCGGTGTCGGTATCAATGCCGGCGCCACCCTAGGAGGCCCCGGCACCCCCGGCATTCTCATCATCCACGAATACGCAGGATAACGACATGACCCGATATGCTCACATCCAGGATGGTGTCGTTATCGAGGTGATTGCCGACGACGCCGGGGTTGCCATAGAGGATCGGTTTCATCCGGACTTCGTCGAGGCTTTGGTTTCCTGCGGCGATGATGTCCTGCAGGGCTGGCTCTACGACGGCAATTCGTTCAGCGCGCCCGCGCCGGCACCGCCACCCAGTAAAGCCGATCTGACTGCCTATGCCGCTGACCTGCGCTGGCGCAAGGAGGTGGGCGGCATCACCGTCGCTGATGTCCCCGTCGCGACTGACGATCGTAGCAAGATCATGATCATGGGCGCGCGAGTCGCGGCGATGGTCGATCCCAGCTGGTCGACGACCTGGCATGGAGCCGACGGAGCGACATATCCGCTCGGCGCCACGGCCATCATCGCAATCAGCGATGCCGTGCAGATCCATGTCAATACGGGCTTCGCGACCTTCGCGGGCGTCAAGGCCGATATCGAAGCGGGCGAGATCACGACGACAGTCGAGATCGATGAGGCCTTCGCGGCCGCCTGATCTGCGGCCGATGGTGACGTGACAGGGGAGCCCAAGGGCTCCGGCGGCTCAACTTGCAGGGAGCGCCGCCCGACGAGGTCAAGATCACATCGCCCGTCACGGCGGCCGAGGCCGCGCCAGACGGGACGACGATTCTGGACATCCGCACAAGATGGAATCTGTTCAACCGATCTCCCCCGTCGCCGGCTATGTCGGCGGCAAGAAGCAGCTCGCCCGCACGCTCGTCGAGCGGATCGGCGCAATCGACCACCAGATCTATGCAGAGGCTTTCGTCGGCATGGGGGGCGTCTTCCTGCGGCGGGAGACCCGGCCCAAGGTCGAGGTGATCAACGACGCCTCGCGCGATATCGCGACCTTCTTCCGCATTCTCCAGCATCACTACCAGGCCTTCCTGGACATGCTGAAATGGCAGCTCACGAGCCGGGCGCAATTCCAGCTCCTGGTCCAGCAGGATCCGGACACACTCACAGACCTGCATAGGGCCGCGCGCTTCCTCTATCTGCAGCGGCTGAGCTTCGGCGGGAAGGTCGCCAGCCGGTCATTCGGCATCGACACGGGCGGCCCTGGCCGATTCGACGTGACGCGCCTAGTTCCACTGCTAGAGGCCGTGCATGAGCGGCTTTCGGGCGTGTGGATCGAGTGCCTGGGTTGGCAGGCCTTCATCGAGCGCTGGGACCGGCCGGGCACGCTATTCTATCTGGACCCGCCCTATTGGGGCACGGAGCACTACTACGGGAAGGGGATGTTCACCCGATCCGAGTTCGAGCTGTTGAGCGGCGCTTTACAACGGCTTCAAGGCCGCTTCATCCTCAGTTTGAACGACGTGCCCGAGGTGCGCGAGCTGTTCGCCTGGGCGACGATCGACACGGTCGAGCTGAGCTATCAGGCGGGCGGAGCCGCGAACACGAAGCGGGTACGGGAGGTGGTGATCACACGTTAGGATGGCTGTGCCGTGGACCTCGACTTTTCAGGCTCATACCAGAGGCTCGATCGCGCTCGTCATCATATTGATGACCTAGACCGTGCCTTTAGAGACTACACGGCCCGCGATCCCGTCGTCCGAACGGCGTGGCGAGACATGAACGACACTCGCTACATGAAAGTTGAAACGATCCTCAGAGAGGCGCCGGTCGAAGATTTCCATGTGATCAGCGGAGACGCAGTTCACAACATCAGGGTGTCGTTAGATTTGCTCGCCAATTCGCTCTTTCGAAGGGCCGGCGGTCAAATCCGGAAGCCAGATGGCAAGTACGAACAGCTGGCCTTTCCGTTTTCAAAAAGCCAGGACACGCTCGGCGAGCAAATCAAGAAGTCAAAATTTCACAAGGCCGGACCAGCGGCGGTGCAGCTCTTGAAGCAGCTCGCGCCATATCCCGGCGGGAATGAGCGCCTCGCTTGGCTGCATGAACTGGATATCGTGCACAAGCATCGTATGCTCGCTCCCGTGTTGGCTCACTTAAAGGCCCCCACCGGAGCTATCGCGCTACCTCTATCGCGAGACACCAGGCCCAGTTCGCTCATGAGTGGGACATACTTGATCAGTCGCGAGATCCCCGGCTCAGACGCCACCGGAGATAATTTGCCGGTTTCGATCGGCTTCATGTTCCCACCCATGGGGCCATTCGATAGTCAGCCCGTGATCGCCGCGCTGAGAGATCTCCATAGTTATGTGCTCGGTGTAGTCCAACAATTTGCCGAGCTACCCAACGACGGGACTGTGCCAAGCGTGGGCTGACTGTCATTTCGAACGACATTAGCGGAGGGCAATGATGCGTGTGAACGGAAACCCGAGAAGGAAACACAGCGTCACCCGCATCAGCGGCGGCACGCGCATCGAGATCGAACAACCCGGCGACCCCGGTCTTTGGCGTGTCGATCTGACCGTCAAGCGGATAGGTGATGCCGTTGATCTGCGGATTTTCGACAGTCTCGTCGTCGAACTCACACCGCAAGAGGCGCGCGATCTCGCCCAGGCGCTCGGTCAGGTCGCGGACGGCTAGGTACGAGACCAACAGTAGGGAGCGGGATCATGTGCGGGCGGTTTTCGCAGCACTACACCTGGGAGCAAGTCCACGCCTTCAGCCAGCCGCTGGCGAATGCTTTGCCTCCAGCGCAGGGCAACCTGCCGCCGCGCTATAACATCGCCCCGACGACCCACGTGCACATGATCGTGCCGACCGAGGGCGGCCGGGAGTTGCGCAGCGCCCGCTGGTGGCTGATTCCGTCCTGGTGGAAGAAGGGCATCAAAGAGGTGCCCTCGACCTTCAATGCCCGCGTCGAGACGGTCGATACGAGCCCGATGTTTCGCGACGCCTTCAAGCGCAAGCGCTGCATCGTGCCAGCCTCGGGCTTCTTCGAGTGGACCGGCCCCAAGACCGATCGCACACCTCACTACTTCTCGGCCGCAGATAGCGGCCTGCTAGGCATCGCGGGTCTATGGGAGAGCTGGAAAAGCCCCGAGGGCGAGGAGGTCACCAGTTGCACCATGGTGGTGCGTGACGCCGACGAATGGACCGCGCGTTATCACGACCGCATGCCGTCATTCCTACAGCCCGGCGATTTCGACGCCTGGCTCTCCGGCTCCGCCGGGAAGGAACTGCTGCGAAAGACGCCGCCGACGCTCCAGGAGTGGGTTGTCGACAAGCGGGTCAACAAGACGGGCCAGGGCGATGACGACCCGGCGACGATCGCGCCTTTGAACGAGACCGTGCTTTAGAGACGTTGAAGCAAAACTTCAGGCTGCATTAAAGCCGCGTACCGCTCGTTCGAACTCGTCGGAGGACTTTCTGTGAACAATGCCGAGGCACCAAAGCTTCACCGAGGCGCAGATTCGGCAGAGGAGATTTATCTTGCGGTGGGCATCGCCCTCTCCTGGTGGGAGGGGTCCGAGGACACACTAATGGGTCTCTTCAAACTGCTCGTGCAGAATGACGAGCCGGTGGCTATTGACGCCTACATCAAGTCGAATCGGGCTGGTCGAGGCGCCATGCTGCGAAATGCGCTCGTACGGTACGAGCGACGCCTGGAAACGGCGAGCGCCGAGAAAATTCTGAAGGCAATGAAAGCCCTCGACAAGCTGGCGCCGACTCGAAACGAGATCGCGCACGGTCACTGCTCTCGATTTAAGCAGACTGTGAACGGCACGGTGGTGATGGAGGGGCACTACCTTCTGCCCTCGTTTAACGAGGCGGGATGGCATGAGCGTTCTCTAAGATACACCCACACGGTGGAGTCCATCACCGCCTTCCGGGCGGACGTTGGAGAGCAACATGCGATCCTTCTCAATGCGAACATGGCAATTATCCAAGCCCGCCAAACGGCTCACTTAGGTCGAAACGTCGAGACGCAGTTGGTGTTGAGCATCGTCGATGGTGTTCGCACGGGCCGCATACCCGAGACAGACGTTCTTGCGCACTTGCAGCGGGTTCAGCCCGGTCAGTAGACCGTCGCGCTAAGAATCAATCTGTTGCCATTTGATCCTTCGTCCATTGCCATTTGAAACTTCGCGCTACAGCTGCTCGTCCGGAATAACGGTCCGCTCCAAGTGTAGCGCAAAGTTTCAAATGGCAATGAACGAAGGATCAAATGGCAACAGATTAGAGATTGAGCAGTTCGCTCACCTTTGATCCGGGCACTCCTGCGGACACGATGTCGTGGAGCACGTCGCGGCGCCAAACTATTCCTATCTCGGAGATGGCGACTTCGGCCTCGGCCCTCAGGCTGGCTGAGTCCAGTGTTTCGCCGCCGATCTCCTCCTTTGGTAGTCGACCAGAATAGATCCCCGCAAAAACCTGTGCGGTCCCTTGACCACCTTCCCCGTCGGGCCCAATGGGCCCTTGCGCGAAGGCCGAAGCAATCACAGGCGCGCCCGACATTCCGCGCGCAGTTCGGCAATCAATCAAAAAGCGCGGGAGATCGAACTGTGGGAGTCCGGGTTCCGTAGCGATTGAGCCCCTCTTATATATTGGGAGCGCGGCTGTTCCGCCGGTCAGCCCCCAAGGATAGCCAAGCAGGAAAACGTCGTTGGTCACTCGGGGAACAAAGCCGGGTGTGAGGTCGAATACACCCTTATCACCGACGCACGCAAAAGCCGGTCTAGCGTCTCCAGGTGACCATTCCACTCTGAGCGCTACGACATCGGCTCGATGCCGCCATTTGGGATGCTCAAGCCAGCTAGGACTTTCGCCATCGGGGTCATTAAGCGGAAACTCGAACTGCATGATCTGCTTCGAGTTGATTGTGTCCGGCCCCAACTGAATGTGCATTCTCGCAACCAGCTTGGTGGGTACACCGGCAGAGAGACTCATGGAGGGTGCCAGTCGCGATCGGCCCGTGACGATATGCCAGTTGGTCACGAGATATAGGGGGGCGTCAGCGGCAGCTCGGAACCAGAATGCGGTGCCCGTCTCGATCACTCGCCCCGTCTCGCAGCGGGCCTCTACACGCACCGCAATCAGCGAGGTATTCTCAAACATCATCGGAAAGAGCACTGGCGTCATTTGTCGGTCCTATCCACGGGGGCTTCTGCACCCCGTTCGTCATCCGCCAGTATTAGTACGGGCTGCATCGGGGAGGTTCGTACCCTTCAGAGTGGGGTGTCGGGGCGCGGTAAGTCCGGCGCGATGGTAGTCGGATCATTGTCTCCCGCCCCCGTTTTATTCACCTTCTTGCCGACGACCCACTCCTGAAGCTTCGGCGGCGTCTTGCGCAGCAGCTCCTTGCCTGCGGAGCCGGAAAGCCAGGTGTCGAAGTCGTCGGGCTGAAGGAATGACGGCATGCGGTCGTGATAGCGCGCGGTCCACTCGTCGGCGTCGCGCACAACCATCGTGCAGCTGGTGACATCCTCGCCCGCGGGGCTCTTCCATCTCTCCCATAAACCCGCAATGGCCAGCAGGTCGCCATCGGCGGCGGAGAAGTAGTGCGGCGTGCGATCGGTTTTGGGGCCTGTCCATTCGAAGAAGCCCGAGGCGGGGATGACGCAGCGCCGGCTCTTATATGCGCTTTTGAAGCTGCTCTTCTGGTCAAAATCCTCGACACGCGCATTGAACGTGGCGAATTTGAACTCCTTGGGGCTGGCCCCTTTGAACCAAAAGGGAATTAAACCCCAGCGAGCACTACGCAGCTCGCGGCCACCCTCGGCTGGGACGATCATGTGGATGTTGGTCGTCGGCGCGATATTGTAGTGCGGCTGGAGATTGCCCTGGCCGGTGGCCAGCGTCAGTGGTTGGCTGAAGGCCTGGATTTGTTCCCAGGTGTAGTGCTGCGAAAACCGCCCGCACATGTCGCTTCCTACCCGTTGACTGGCTTCACAACACCGGATCGTACGGCCTCGCGGCCTTTTTCCGCATCCGCAAGCCACTTCTCGCGTAAGGCAACCAGACGCATGTCATTCTTGGATTTCTGCTTCTTTAGCGCGTCAGCTACCTCCGTAAGCATCTCGTTTGGAGCCAAGCGGTAACGCGTTCTAAAGCGGACTGCGAGATCCCAGGCCGCAACGCCCAAATTCACGGCTTCAAGGTGCGTCACCCAATAGTCATTGCTCGCCCAATCGGCCCTAACGGCCTCGCTCTGGGCGGCTTCGATCCGGGTTGGAAAGCCGAGCACTTCAGTGGCCAACGCGCTGTCGCAGGATCGCCAGTCGATATTGGATGGGAATTCAGCGAGCTTTGGCAAATCCCCTGCGGCAGAAATGCCTTGGATGTCGTGGGCCACGTCGCGGTTGCGGATATGAGTATCGCACGCCGAGACGTAGGCCTCCAAAATGACGGAAACTCGGATCGCAACGTAAGTCGCATCAAATTTTCTTTTCCGATTTTCAGTGAAGGAGTCGACGCCCCACTTGATGGTTTGGTTGGCGACGGCTGCAACGACACCGCCAAAACCCGCGAGTTGCAGAATGCTTACCAGCGACAGGTCGTCCGCCATGTTGGTCGGCCTTCATCGTTTTGAGGAAATCACCACTACTCGTACTCCTTTCGTGTGCCCCGCGCCGCCTGCCTGATAGCTGGGCCCGACCGTCTGGATCGTCGCCCAGGATAACAGCTCGCGCATCTCGGCTAGGTCGCTCAACCTGAGGATGCGGCGGCACCCGCTCCTCCGCAAGTCGCGGCTCGCCTTCGTCCGCCGTCATTCCGGGCAAGCGCAGCGCCGACCCGGAATCCATCGGAGGGCGTCATTCTCGGGCTTGCTCCACGACTGTCCGATTTGCCGCAAGCGCCCGATTGAAAAGCTCCGTTCATCGCAGGCTTTCCAGCGGGCGGTGACGGAGAGGACAAGCGCGGGGAACCCCTCTCCCGGATGGGAGAGGGGCAGGGGTGAGGGTGTGCCCTTTCAGTAGAAGGCGCTGCGGCTCCGGTGCGCCTCGATAACGAGCGGCGGGCCCTCATCCTGCCCTTCTCCCATCCGGGAGAAGGGTTCCCCGCGCCCTTCATCCAGCGCTTTGCATCACCTTCGCCCGCAATAGGAACTCCACTCATCGGCCAAGCCCAACCATGACGCACTTCCACTCCCCGAGCGGCGCGGTTCAGGCGCCCGCGCTATCCACAAGCAAGCCCGCATTCCCTCACATTCGAGCGATCCGCTTCACGCCATTTCAACACCCATGAACGCCCGCGGCCTGCCCGGCTTGGTTAATTTTACCTTGTTTGCGCGTTTACCTTGCGTTCATCACGCCGGGCGGGCTTTCTGATCCCACAAACGGCACGGTGATGCCGCAGGGCTGGTGAGTTCGGATAGATGCGTCAGGTTTTCGTCACTTCGGCATTCAGCGCGGTTCTGCTGCTCGGCGCCCACGCCGCCCAGGCGGCCGATTGCGCCGGCTACTCCTGCCGCCCGGCGCCCTCCTGCCGCGGTTCGGCCTGCTACAACCTCGTGCAGACGCCGCCGGTCTACGACACGGTCAGCGAGAGCTATCTCATCCGCCCGGAGCAGACCCAGTCGCGCGTCGTCCCGGCGCAATATGATTACGTCACCGAAACAGTGATGATCGATCCGCCCCGCCAGATCCCGCATCATCGCCCGGCGCAGTATTGGAGCGTCTCCGAGAAGGTAATGATCTCGCCCGCCAGCAAGCGCTGGGAAGTGACCCGCGACGCCTATGGCAACACCACGGGCTGCTGGGTCGAGGTTCCCGCGCAGTACGGCTACCAGCAGCGCACCGTCGAGGTCGCGCCCGCCACCATCGATTACGAGACCATCCCCGCCGTCTACACCCAGCGTCAGCGCAAGGTGATGGTGCGGCCGACGCAGGTCCTCCATGAGACGCGGCCCGCGCAATACGCGACCCGCCAGCGCAGCGTTATGGTGAGCCCCGGCTCACAGCGCTGGGAGCGCGCCGGCTACTGAGTTTTTTAGGTTCTAGGTAGACCTCTTCATCACGGAAAAGACCACTTCAAAGCCCCGGCTCGCGCCGGGGTCTTTTTTTGTGCGGATGCCCTGAGCGGGAGCGCTGCGCTGCTGCGTGGTGACCTGCTGGAGCTAGAGCAGACTGTCTTGGCTCGGAAACACTGCGTCATCCTGGACAAGCCGCGTCAGCGGCGCAGCTCCGGGATCCATCGTAGAGCCGATTCCTTGATTCAAGAATCTGCCCTACGATGGATCCCGGGACGACCTTCGGTCGCCCAGGATGACGTAGTGTTTCCGAGCATAAACGGAGTTCTTAAACGCCAGAAGGCGCCGCGGTTGCAGCGCCTTCTGGATGGTTTCAGTGGTCTTGGGTTCCGGGCTCTTCGGCTCTCGCGATGCCGGATTAACGGCGCCCGCTCAGCCCAGTCCGCCATTGAGCAGGGCCAACACGCCGACACCGACCACGAAGGCCAGCATGCGCGCGGGCATGCCGATCAGGCTTCCCGGCGAGCTTCTGGTCGCAAGACCTGCGCCGAGTTCGGCGAGCCCTAGGCCCAGCAGCACCAAGACGAAAGGCGGGAGAGCCGAGGACGCCCCGACCCAGCCCGCCTTGGCAGCGAATGCGACGATGGCGCCGAGCGCCGCGCCGAGAGCGATGAAGACGAATTCGACCCGCGTGAAGCGCATCGTGTCCCGTCAGCGCCGACGGAAGTTCTGATTGCGCGGCGGACCGCCCGGACCGGGGCCGGCCGTCTTCTGGCGGAAGTTGATGCGGCCGCGATCGAGATCGTAAGGCGACATCTCGACCACAACGCGGTCGCCCGCGATGGTGCGGATGCGGTTCTTCTTCATCTTGCCGGCCGCATAGGCCAGGATCACGTGGTCGTTGTCGAGCTTCACCCGATAATTTCCGTCGGGCAGCACTTCGACCACCGTTCCGTCGAATTCGAGCAGTTCTTCTTTAGCCATTCTGTCGTCCTTCGTGTGCCCGTAGGCGCGGGGTCACGGGCGGCCCGTCAGGCCGCCCCACCCTGCTCTGGCCTGCTGCGCGTCAGTTCGCGCGCCGCCGGGCGCCGTTGGTGCGTCGTTGATCTGTTCTTTGCTGCAAGAACGCGACGCCGCCAAGCCCTTCCTTGGCGGAACCACCGTCTTTTCGCGGCGCAGGCTGTTCGCTGCGCTGCGGGCGGTCGTTGCGGGGAGCGTCATGACGCGCCGCATCCGAACGCTGACCGCCGCCGGCCGGCTTGGCAGCCTGGGCAGGCTGGGGACGGCCCTGACGGTCACCCTGAGGCCGGCCCTGGTCGCGACCGCCGCCGCCCTGCTGGCCGCGTCCGCCGCGGCCCTGGTTCTGCGGCGGCTTCTTGGGCGTGCGGCCATCCCAGTACGGCACATCGCCCATCGGCGTGATGGCGACGCGGGTCAGCTTCTCGATCGCGGCGAGATCGCCGCGCTCTTCGGGCGTGCAGAAGGCGATGGCGACGCCCGACGCGCCGGCGCGCGCGGTGCGGCCGATGCGGTGGACATAGGTCTCGGCGACGTTAGGCAGGTCGAACTGAACGACATGGCTGATGCCATCGACGTCAATGCCGCGGGCGGCGATGTCGGTGGCGACCAGGATGCGCAGATCGCCGTCACGGAAGGAGCCGAGCGCCCGCTCGCGCTGGCCCTGGCTCTTGTTGCCATGGATCGCGGCCGATTTGATGCCCGAGATCTCGAGCTGGCGGACGACCTTGTCGGCGCCGTGCTTGGTGCGGGTGAAGACGATGGCGCGCTCCATTTCGGGAACGCTCAGGGTCTTGGCCAGCAGCGCCGGCTTCTCGCCGGGGTTGATGAAGATGACGCGCTGGTCGATCTTCTCGGCGGTGGTCGCGACAGGCGCGACCGAGACCTCGACGGGATCGGTCAGATAAGCCGAGGCGATCTCGCGGATCGGCTTGGGCATGGTCGCCGAGAACAGCAGCGTCTGGCGCTTCTTGGGGATCAGGGTGGCGATCCGGCGCAGCGCATGGACGAAGCCGAGATCGAGCATCTGGTCGGCCTCGTCGAGGACGAGATATTCGATCTCGCGCAGCGAGACAGCGCGCTGATCGACGAGATCGAGCAGGCGGCCGGGCGTCGCGACGAGGATATCGACATGCTGGCCGAGCGCGCGGATCTGCTTGCCGACGGGCACGCCGCCGAAGACGACGGTCGACTTGATCGTGGTGAACTGGGCATAGGCGCGGATCGAGGTTTCGATCTGGGCTGCGAGCTCACGGGTCGGCGACAGGATCAGCGCGCGCACCGAGCGCGTCTCCATGCGACGCGGCTGGTTGAGCAGGCGGTGGATCAGCGGCAGCGCGAAGGCTGCCGTCTTGCCTGTGCCGGTCTGGGCGGCGCCGAGAAGGTCGCGGCCCTCGAGAATGCGGGGAATCGCCTGCGCCTGGATCGGCGTGGGCGTGGTGTAACCTTCGGAGGCGAGCGCCTTGAGAAGCTGCTCGGCCAGGCCGAGGTCGGTGAATTGAGTCAAAATAGGTCTTTCCGGACGCCGTGACGCAAGGGGCACATGTGGGTATCGGCTGTGCCGCCGGATTGCGTCCGGCCTTGAATATTGGATCTTTCCTGCCGGCGAACCGCTAAGCCACAGCGCCGGAAGAGGTCTTTTTAGGGTGTCTTTGGAAAGCCGGGCGGGCGCGATACGCGCCTGCCCGGTCTATGGTCGTCAGTCTCAGGCGACGGCGAGGTTGCCGGCCGAGGACTTGCCGGTCTTGCGATCGGCGATCAGCTCGTAGGACACGACCTGACCTTCGACCAGCTCGCGCAGGCCAGCCCGCTCGACAGCGGAGATGTGGACGAAGATGTCCTGTCCGCCGTTCTCAGGGGTGATGAAGCCGTAGCCCTTGGTGGTGTTGAACCACTTGACGGTGCCCTTATCCATGGAAGGTAGTCCTTACGTTTCAGATCCGCGTATTCGATGAGGCCCAAAGCTCGACGCGCGGACGCCTCGCTCCGGTCTTGTAGTCGATGTGTGGTGGATCTGAATCGTGCCCGCCGACCGGGGAAGCCCGCGCGGAGGATTGGCCAGAACCCGGCCGCATCTCGTCTTACGTGGGTTGGGCTAGCATAATTTGCAAGCCGGGTCCAGCGCTCAGCTCCGGGTGGAAGACGGGAGCACGGAGCGACCACCGGCCCTCCCCGATCTGGCGAGCATCACCGCCAAACCCGCGACCGCCAGATCCGCCCCGCGCGAAGCGAGCCTCTGCAATGCCGAGAGCGGCCTCTTCAGCAGCCTGAGCAAGGCGAGATGCAGCGCCACCACCACAAACAGCAGCACGGGGAAGAACCAGGGCTCGATCTCCGGCAACGATATGGCCTTCAATTCCGGCTGCAGGAAGACCAGGACGAAGCCGTTGATCACCAGGAGATCGAGCGAGCGCCGGCCGATGCCGGCCAGGAGAGACGTCACACCGAAGAGCGGCGTCACGCCGCCTCCCCTAGGGGTAAAGCGAACCAGCAGCTGCACCAGCGCCAGGGCAAGGGCACAGCCAAGCAGCCCCGCCGCATAGAACAGCGGCAGGAAGCCGGTTTCCCCGTTGTGCATCCAGACCACGGCCTCGGCCGGCAGATTCGGCGGCGGGCAGAGGCGCACGGGATCGAACACGCAGCCGCGATTGGCCAGAGCGAGCCAGGCGAGCAAGGGCGCCAAGGGCAGCACTGCCAGCCAGGCCGGCCGCTTCAACTGCCCGGCCAGCGCCATGCCGAGCGCGAAGAAGACGAGACCGGTGAACCAGCTCTTCATCAGGAAGGCATTGGGCAGGACGGGGACGAGGAGGCTCGCCAGGGCCGCCAGCGCGATGACCGCGTAGATCGCCCGGGGAAAGCGGCTGAACACGGCATAGGCGATGAGCCGCACCAGCGCGAGCGAGACGAGGAACCAGACCACGATCGTCGAGAAATTCCGGCCTTTCAGCATGGCCTCAAAGCCGGAACGGCCGATTTCGAGCAGATTCCCCTCCCCGCCCAACAGCGCGTCCGCGGCCAGGCCGATCAGCCCCAGCATATGGACGAGATAAGCCAGCAGGATGAGGTAGAGCGAGGTCTTGACGACATTGCGCCAGCCCTTGGCGGGCAGTTTCGCTGCCGCCGCGCCCGAAACCAGAAAGAACAACGGCATCACGAAGGAGGCCAGCACCTTGTACTGAACGAAGGCCTCGTGAAGGAACACGCCGTCCGGCCGCCTCAGGAAGAAGATCTCGAGCGCATGGCCATAGAGCACGATCACCATGGCGAGACCGCGCGCGACATCCAGCAGCGCCACGCCCGGCGCTGCCCGCGCCGATGATGAAGCCTGTGTCGCAGAGAGCATCGCTCAACCCGGTTCCGCCGCAGATGAGACGAAATTTCCCGCATAGGTTGCAAAATTGCGTTATCAAGAAGCTTGCATTTGCAAGCACCCGGCATTTGCGCGCGCTTGGCGTCTTTGCAAGTACTGGCATCAGCGCAAGTCCTGGCATCAGCGCAGGTCTGCCTCCGCCAGCGCGGCAATGAGGGCGGCCAAACCGCCGAGATCAGCGAGCTTGCCGTAGCGGGCCTGCCCTTGCGGCTCCTGCGCGTGCTCCAGCGCCCAGGTCAGTTCATGGGGGACATGCACCGCCCAGGCCCCGGCCTGCAGCGCCGGCCAGATGTCCGACTTCAGGGAATTGCCGACCATCATCGCCCGCTCGGCGCCATCGCCATGGCGCGCGAAGATCCGCTGATAGGTCGCGACCGTCTTGTCGCTGACGATCTCGATTGCGTCGAAGAAGTCGCCGAGGCCCGATTGCGCGAGCTTGCGCTCCTGGTCGAAGAGATCCCCCTTGGTGATCAGCACGAGCTTGTAGTCACCGGCGAGCACCTCGAGCGTCTCGCGCGCATGCGGCAGGGTCTCGACCGGATGGGCCGCCATCTCGCGGCCAGCAGTGAGAATCTCGCCGATGACCGCCGCCGGCACCTGGCTTTTCGTGACTTCGATCGCGGTCTCGATCATCGAGAGCACGAAGCCCTTGATGCCGAAGCCGTAGAAGGCGAGGTTGCGGCGCTCCGCCTCCAGCAGCCGCCCGGAGATCTCGGCCGCCTCGCCATGCTCGCCGAGCAGTGCGACGAAGCGCGCCTCGGTCAGTTTGAAGAACTGCTCGTTCTGCCAGAGCGTATCGTCGGCATCGAAGCCGATGGTGGTGAGAGTGCGGCCCGCCATGCTTGTCATGCCGGCGCCGAATTGATGTTCGCAGCCTCTGCCAGCAGAAGATCGGCCAGCGCAGGGAAACGCGTCTGCAATTCCGCGAGACGCAATTGGTTGGTGCGACGGTTGCCGAGATCGACCTGGCGGATCAGCCCCGATTCCCTCAGAACGCGGAAATGATGGGTCCGGGTCGCCTTGGTGACCGGCAGGTCGAAGCTGCCGCAATGGCGGATTTCGTCGGGCGTGGCTGCGAGCGTAAGCACGACCTGGCGGCGCAACGGATCCGCCAGCGCCGCAAAAATCGCGCCCAGCTCGATTTCGCCAATCGCCGGATGGCCGGTTTCGTCTGGCAAAATGTTCACCTTTCTCGTCAAGGTACGACTTGTATCATACCTAAATTCATGCGTCATTGCACCGGCATCATTGGAGGCAACACCCCATGACCACAAGACGCGCCGCCATCATCAGCGAATTCGGGCCGCCGGACGTCCTTACCATCGAGACACAGACGCTGCCACCGCCAGCCCAGGGCGAGGTTCGCCTGCGCCAGACGGCGATCGGCTTCAACTTCATCGACATCTACCAGCGCACGGGCATCTACCCCTTGCCGCTGCCGACGGGCCTCGGCTTCGAGGCCGCCGGCGTGGTCGAAGCGCTCGGTCCGGACGTGGCAGGCCTCAAGCCGGGCGACCGGGTCGCCTATATCAACGCCGGCGTCGGCGCCTATAGCGACCGGCGCAACGTGCCGGCCGACAAGCTGGTCGCGCTGCCCGACACGGTCAGCAATGAGGCGGCGGCGACCCTGCTGTTCAAGGGGCTGACCGCCCAGTACCTGCTGCGCAAGACCCATGCGGTCCAGCCAGGCGATCTGCTGCTGGTGCATTCCGCGGCCGGCGGCGTCGGCCAGATCCTGACGCGCTGGGCGAGCGCGCTCGGCGCGACCGTAATCGGCACGACCGGCTCGCCGGAGAAGCGCGAGGCGGCGCTGGCCGCCGGATGCAGCGCCGTCATCGACCTGACCGATCCTGCCTGGCCCACGGCCTTTCTCGAAGCCAGCGGCGGGCGCAAGGCCAGGGTGGTCTATGACGCCGTCGGCAAGGACACCTTGCTGCAGTCGCTCGACTGCGCCGCGCCCTTCGGCCTCGTCGTCAGCTATGGCGCGGCCTCGGGCAAGGCGCCCGCGATCGACCCGGAACTGCTCAACAAGAAGGGCTGCCTGTTCCTGACTAGGCCCTCGATCTTTCCCCACAATGCCGATGCCGCGAGCTTCCGCGCCAATGCCGCCGATCTCTTCGACGCCATCGCCAAGGGCCATGTGCGGGTCGATATCGGCGCGCGCTTCAGCCTGGACGAGATTGCCCGGGTCCATGAGGCAGCGGAGGCGCGCAGCGTGAAGGGCGCGATCCTGATCACGCCGTAAAACGCAGAGAGCCGGGGCCGGCCGAACCCGGCCCCTTGCGTTCTTCTCAGCCTTCCTTGGCCCTGACCGCGCCAAGCGCCGCCTGTGCGGCGGCAAGCCGCGCGATCGGTACGCGGAAGGGCGAGCAGGAGACGTAGTCGAGGCCGACGCTCTCGCAGAAGCCGATCGAGGCGGGATCGCCGCCATGCTCGCCGCAGATGCCGAGCTTGATGTCCGGCCGCGCCTTGCGGCCGCGCTCGGTCGCGAGCTTCACCAATTCGCCGACGCCCTCCTGGTCGATGGTGACGAAGGGGTCGTTGGCGAGGATGCCCTTGGCCGTGTAGGAGCCAAGGAAGGAGCCCGCATCGTCGCGGCTGATGCCGAGCGTGGTCTGGGTCAGGTCGTTGGTGCCGAAGGAGAAGAACTCGGCGCTTTTGGCGATCTCCTCGGCGCGCAGCGCAGCGCGCGGCAATTCGATCATGGTGCCGACCTGATAGGTCAGGGCGACGCCGCTCTCGGCGATCACCGCCTTCGCCATGACGTCGATGCGCGCTTTGACCAAGTCAAACTCGGCCACGCCCATGACGAGCGGCACCATCACCTCCGGGATCACCGGCTTGCCTGTCTCCTTGGCGGCGATCACCGCCGCCTCGAAGATGGCGCGCGCCTGCATCTCGGCGATCTCGGGATAGGCAATCGCCAGACGCACGCCACGGAAGCCGAGCATCGGGTTGAATTCGTGCAGCTCGGCGGCGCGGTGCTTCAGCGCCTCAGGCGTGATGCCGAGCGCCTTGGCAACGGCGGCGATCTCGGCCTCGCCATGGGGCAGGAATTCGTGCAGCGGCGGATCGAGCAGGCGGATCGTCACCGGCAGGCCGTGCATGATGGTGAACAGCGAGACGAAATCCTGCCGCTGCATCGGCAGGAGCTTTGCCAAAGCCGTCCGCCGCCCGGCATCGTCATGGGCCAGGATCATCTCGCGCATCGGCTGGATGCGGTCCTCGTCGAAGAACATGTGCTCGGTGCGGCAAAGCCCGATACCCTCGGCGCCGAAATCGCGCGCCGTGCGGGCATCGTCGGGCGTCTCGGCATTGGCGCGGACTTTCAGGCGGCGGACCTTGTCGGCCCAGCCCATCAGCGTGCCGAACTCGCCGGAGAGCTCGGGCTTCTGCATCTTGATCTCGCCGAGCATGACCTGGCCGGCGGCACCGTCGATGGTGATGAAATCGCCGGCCTTCAGCGTCGTCGGACCGACCGTCAGCGTGCCTTTGGCGTAGTCGACGCGGATCTGGCCGGCGCCGGAGACGCAGGGCTTGCCCATGCCGCGCGCCACGACCGCCGCATGCGAGGTCATGCCGCCACGCGTGGTCAGGATGCCCTCGGCCGCGTGCATGCCGTGAATATCCTCAGGGCTCGTCTCGACGCGCACCAGGATGACCTTGCGGCCGGCCTTCTTCGCCGCCTCGGCATCGTCGGAGTTGAAGACGATCTCGCCGGCGGCCGCGCCCGGCGAGGCCGGCAGGCCGGTGGTCAGGATGCGGCGCTCGGCCTTGGGATCGATCATCGGGTGCAGCAACTGGTCGAGCGCGCCGGGCTCGATGCGGCCGACAGCCTCCTCTTCCGTGATCAGCCCTTCCTTGGCGAGTTCAACCGCGATCCGCAATGCGGCCTTGGCCGTGCGCTTGCCGGAACGGGTCTGCAGCATCCAGAGCTTGCCCTCCTGGATGGTGAACTCCATGTCCTGCATGTCGCGGTAATGCCGCTCCAGGATGCCGTAGATGCGGACGAGCTCGGCATAGGCCTCGGGCATCGCCTTCTCCATCGAAGGCTTGTCGGAGCCGGCCTCCTTGCGGGCGACCTCCGTGATGTCCTGCGGCGTGCGGATGCCGGCGACGACATCCTCGCCCTGGGCATTGATCAGGAACTCGCCATAGAGCGCGTTCTCGCCGGTCGAGGGGTTGCGGGTGAAGGCGACGCCGGTCGCCGAGGTGTCGCCCATATTGCCGAAGACCATCGACTGGACGTTGACCGCCGTGCCCCAGGCGGCCGGGATGTTGTTGAGTTCGCGATATTTGATCGCGCGCGCATTCATCCAGGAGGAGAAGACCGCGCCGACCGCGCCCCAGAGCTGGGCCTCCGGATCCTGCGGAAACTCCGAGCCGAGCGCCTTCTTGACGATGTCCTTGTACTTGCCGACCAGCACCTTCCAGTCCTCGGCGCTCAAATCGGTGTCGAGATGCAGGCCCTTGCGCTCCTTGTAATCCTCGAGCGCCTCCTCGAAATCGCCGTGATCCACGTCGAGCACGACGTTGGAATACATCGTGATGAAGCGGCGATAGCTGTCCCAGGCGAAGCGGGCATCGCCGGAGGCCTTGGCGACCGCCTCGACGGTGACGTCGTTCAGGCCGAGGTTCAGCACCGTGTCCATCATGCCCGGCATCGAGGCGCGCGCGCCCGAGCGCACCGAAACCAGCAGCGGGTTGGCGGGATCGCCAAAGACCTTGCCGGTCAAGCGCGCCATCTCGGCCAGCGCCGCCTTGGCCTGCCCGTCGAGCTCGGAGGGGAATTGCTTGCCGTTATCGTAATACCAGGTGCAGACCTCGGTGGTGATGGTGAAGCCCGGAGGCACCGGCAGGCCGAGATTGCTCATCTCGGCGAGATTGGCGCCCTTGCCGCCGAGCAGGTTCTTCATACCCGCTTCGCCTTCGGCCTTGCCGTCGCCGAAGGTGTAGACCCATTTACCGCCTGCCATCACCAATGCCTCTTCATCCAGCCACCGCGGCAACGCGACGGCGATCCAAAAGTTTCCAGCGAAGCGCCGCGGGCGCCATACAACGACAGCGCGGCGGAGACGGCGTGGTCATGCCGAAAAGCAGCTGAACAATCAATGAGCGGACGCCAGGATGGAAGCCATCGGCTCAGCCTGGGTTGCGCTTTGCCGCGCGCGGCCAGCGCAGCGGCCAGGCGACGATCCGCTCCGGCATGTCATCCTCGGAGACCTCGTCCTCGCTGCCGGAGACGCGCCCTTTCACCGACACGCCCGCCTCGACCACGGTGTGCGGATCGCCCGAGACCAGCGGATGCCACCAGGGCAGATCGCGCCCCGTCGCGACCAGCCGGTAGGCGCAGGTCGGCGGCAGCCAGCGCAGCGTGCGCACCGCGGCCGGCGTCAGTGTGATGCAATCGGGTACGATGCTGGAGCGGTTGGGGTAGTCCTTGCAGCGGCAGGAGCCGGCATCGAACAGGCGGCAGCCGACATTGGTCGCGAGGATCTCGCCGCTATCCTCATCCTCGAGCTTGATCAGGCAGCAGCGGCCGCAACCGTCGCAGAGCGATTCCCATTGCTCCTTGCTCATCTCCTCGAGCGAGGTCGTGCGCCAGAAAGGCTCGGTCGGGGGAGACTTCTCGGTCATGCCTGCGCTTATGCGCCGCTCCGCCTCGCGAGGGAAGCTGACGCAAGCGCGCATCCAAGCGAGGCTCCCACCAATAATCCTTGCGGTGTTGTTCGGAAACGGGACGGAGCCCGGCAGGCCCGAAATCTGCGGACAACGGTCGATCCTGCGCTTTCCTCCCTTACCTGGAGGCAAAACGGCGCATATGTGTCTCAAGTCGCGTATTGCGTTGCCAAGATCGTGTTACCAAGGCGGGCGCGGCGCGGCAGGACAGTGACGGCAGCTCTCTCGTGGAGTTCCAGAGCGGCGATGGAGTTCAGGAAGGCAGGCTGGGGGACACGTCTGAAGCGCCTCGCGCTTGGCGTCGATTCATGGGTCGATGCCGGTCTCTGGGGCTCGGGCCGCCGCGCCGGCGAGATCTATGAGCGCATCCGCAGCTTCGCCGACCGCTTCACCGCCACCGGCGGCAAGCGCATCGCTGCCGAATTCGCCAGCGAGGGCCTGAATCTCGGCATCGTCGGCAGCCTGCTGATGCTGTCCCTGGCGATCCCCTCCTTCCGGGAGGGGCGCGAGGAGGCGCTGAAGAACCAGGTCTTCGCCGTGACCTTCCTCGACCGCTACGGCTCGGAGCTCGGCCATCGCGGCGCGCGCCATGACGATTCGCTGAAGCTCGAGGAGATGCCCGACCATCTGGTCAAGGCCGTCCTGGCAACCGAGGACCGCCGCTTCTACGACCATTTCGGCATCGACATCTTCGGCACGCTGCGGGCCATGACGGTCAATGCGCGCGCCTCCGGCGTCGTCCAGGGCGGCTCCTCGCTGACACAGCAGCTCGCCAAGAACCTCTTCCTCAGCAATGAGCGCTCGCTCGACCGCAAGATCAAGGAAGCCTTCCTGGCGCTCTGGCTGGAAGCCCGATTGAGCAAGAACGAGATCCTGAAGCTCTATCTCGACCGCGCCTATATGGGTGGCGGCACCTTCGGCGTGGCCGCGGCGGCTGAGTATTACTTCGGCAAATCGGTCAGGGACGTGTCGCTTGCGGAAGCTGCGATGCTGGCCGGGCTGTTCAAGGCGCCGACGAAATACGCCCCCCATGTCAACCTGCCCGCCGCCCGCGCGCGCGCCGGCGACGTGCTGAACGCGATGGTCGATGCCGGCTTCCTGACGGCGGGCCAGATCGACAGCGCCAAACGCAATCCGGCCACGCCGGTCGACCGCAAGCGGGATTCCAACCCGGACTATTATCTCGACTGGGCCTTCGACGAGATCAAACACCTGGCCGACGAGGGCAAGCTCGGCTCGGATCGGGTGCTGACCGTGAAGACGCCGCATGATCCCGCGATCCAGGGGCAGGCGGAGAAGGCGATCGAGCAGGTCCTGCGCCAGAACGGCCCCGCCTACCGGGTCAAGCAGGCCGCGACCACCGTCATGGATCCGGACGGGGCGGTGCGGGCCATGGTCGGCGGGCGCGACTACGGCATCAGCCAGTTCAACCGCGCGACGTCGAGCCTGCGGCAGCCGGGATCGTCCTTCAAGCCCTTCGTCTATGCGGCAGCGCTGTCGGCAGGTCTTTACCGGCCCAACACCATCGTCACCGACCGCCCGATCTGCATCGGCAACTGGTGCCCGAACAATTACGGGCGCTCCTATGCCGGCTCGATCCCGCTGACCGTGGCGCTGGCGAAATCGATCAATACGATCCCGGTGCAGATGTCGATTGCGATGGGCAAGGCGACCGGCGAGACGCATGAGGCCCGCGCTGCCCGCATCGGCCGGATGAAGATCATCGAGACCGGCCGGGCCATGGGCCTGACCACGCCGCTGACCGACACCGTGTCCCTGCCGATCGGCGCGGCCGAGGTCACGGTGATCGACATGGCAGCCGGCTATTCGGTCTTCGCCAATGGCGGCAAGCGCGCAAAACCCTATGTCGCGATCGAGATCCGCAACTCGCAGGGCGAGGAGATCTACCGGCACGACCGCGACGAGCCGGCGCCGGAGCAGGTCCTGAGCACCCAGGTGGCGCAGGACATGAACTTCATGCTCTCCAAGGTGCCGACAGAAGGCACCGGCCGGCGCGCAGCGCTGGACGGCGTCGTGACCGCCGGCAAGACCGGCACCACGAACGGCTACAAGGACGCCTGGTATGTCGGCTTCTCCGGCAATCTCGTCGGCGCGGTCTGGTTCGGCAATGACGACAGCTCCGAGACCGCGAACATGACCGGCGGTTCCCTGCCGGCGATGGCCTGGAAGGAGATCATGCAGTTCGCCCATCAGGGGCTCGAACTGAAGCCGATCCCGGGCGTCACACCCCCGACAGACCCCAAGGCCATGACGATCGCTAGGGCGGGCAGCCCGGAGACGTCGCGCGTTGCCCTGGTTTCGGGCCCCGGCGCCGGCCATATGCCGCGGCAATCCTTCGAGGTGCTCTCGGCGGTCGGCGCCATGTTCAAGACGATCGAACCTGCCCGCGCGCGCGGAACATCCATTCAGGTTGGCATCCGCGAGGTCTCTTCGCCGGGACGCGAGACGCGCCTGCGCTAACATAGGTTGCCGGTCGCTGGGCCCAGGTTGACGCGGCGGGCCGGGCTGGTTCAACTCCGGCCGCCGGCCTGTCGTCAGCCGGTTCGGAAAGCAAGGCCATGCGCGCGCTGGATCTCGCTTACGTCGTCGCACTCGGTGCCGGGCTGGGGCTCGGCTCGGCCCATTTCGCCGTCGCCGGCAGGCCGCTGCTCGGCATGGTCCGGATCGGCCCGTGGGACACCTGGCCGCGCGGCGGCGGGCGCGATGTCGACCCCTATATGCGCGCCTATCTGGCGCGCGGCATCCATGTGCCGCTGGGCGCGGGCGAAGGCCTAGAACTGATCGCGAGCCGCGACGATCGCGGCCAGGCGCTCGACGGGCGTTGCCGTTATCTGGTCTCGGGCGCGACGCCGACGACGCGTGGCTGGTCATTGAGCGTCACCGACATGGATGGGCGGCCGTTCCGCCTGCCGCTCGACCGCAGCGGCTTCACCGATGCGGAAGTCGTCCGCGAGGAGAGCGGCACGCTGCGCATCGCGGCGGCGGCCGAGCCGCAAACCGGAAACTGGCTGCCGCTACCGGGTAGCGGGCGTTTCCAGCTCCGGCTGCGGCTCTACGACACGCCGATTTCGAGCCAGGCCGGTGAATTGCGGCCCGATGTCCTGCCCGGCATCGTCCGGCTCGGCTGCTGATGACGACGCTCGACCAGTCTCCGGAACGCGAGACGGCGCCGATGCCCCCGGGCCAGGCCGACGCAACACTGCGGCGGCGTCGGCCCATGCGGATCCTCAGTGCAGCCCGGCGCCTCGCCTATGGAACGATTGCGGGGCTGGTGCTCGCCGGCATCGTCCACATCGTCACCGTTCTGCTGATCCCGCTCCTCTCCAACCGCGACGCCACCAGCGCCTATCTCTCGCTGGGCACTAGCGGCCATGCCGAGCTTGTCTCGCCGCGCGGAGCCGACAGCGGACTGCCGGTGCCGCGCGAGGCCGATCCTGCGGCCGTGACCGCGATCTGCAGCTACGATCTCTCCGCCGGCCCAATGCGCGTCGTCGCGCGCACCGGCACATTGCCGCTCGGACTGACGCTGCATCGGCGCGGCGGCGGCGTGCTCTACGCCATCACCGACCGCGCCGCGATCCGCGGCGTGGTCGAGTTCCTGGTGATGACGGAGGAACAGCGCGACGAGAGAGCGGCGCGCGACGAGGAGGGCGAGGCCGTGCGTGAATTGCGCATCGTCTCCGACACGATGCAGGGTCTGATCGTCGCCCGTGTGCTGGCGAAACATCCATCCGACCGTGAAGACGCCGAGGCGCTGGCGGCAGCTGTCGCCTGCGGGCTTGCCGAATGATCAGCCCTTGTAGACGACCGGCGGCCTTGGCGTCCCTTCGGCAGGCTCTTGCGCGCCCGTGCCCCCGCCTCCGCCTCTGCCGAAGACGCCGATGAGCGGCAGCTTGCACGCCGGCCCGGCTTCCGCTTCCAGCGCCATGATGCTGCGCTCGGCCTTGATCGCCTCGCGCGACGGCATCTCGACCACGAGGTTCGCCAGCGCGTAGCGGTAGCTTTCGATCCGGAAGGCCACGCGCTCGCAGACCCAGAGGATCAGCCCCTCATTCTCGACGACGCGGGCCATGGCGGGGTCGGCCTTCTCGGGCGGCACCAGGGGCGAGCCTTCGACGGCGCGCATGCGCACGCGATCAGCCGCCACGACGCGCGCCGCATTGCCGCGAAACGGCGTCACCAGCAGGCGGTCGGCATTGGCATCCCCGGCGAGCCTGTTGTAGCGCGAGGCCTGCGAGGCGTAGGAGCCGCCGGTCAGGCCACGAAAATAGTCGGATGCCGCGTTCGACTGCGCCGCGACCGGCAGGATGCGCGCATGAGCGAGATCGGAGACCTGGCGCTCGAAAAAATTGCGCTCATGCGCCGGCATGACCAGCCGCCAGGCCCTGTCGCGCAATTGCTCCTCGTCATCGGTCATCCTGAAATAGGAGGCCGCCTCGCCACGAAAGGTCGCCGACCAGAAACCGGCCTGCGGCGCGATCGTATCGCTCCAGAGATTCGGACGTGGACGTCCCAGATCGCCCGTGCAGGCGCTTCCCGCCAGGGCGAGCAGCAAGGCCAGGCTTCGGCAAGCGGTCCTCACACCGGCTGCCCGGCGCTTTTCGCACGGCCGTCCCGCGGAGCGGCACGGCGCTTGCGGGCTACGCGCCGGTCCAGTGCGGCGGCCTCGGCCTGGCGCTCGTAACGCACGCCGGTGAAGAACAGGATCATCGCCGGCCCGCGAGCCGGAGAGTTCTCCTGCGAGGTCGCCGCCGCCTTGGCACGAGACGCAAGCTTGGGACGAGACGCGAACGAAATGACATCGGCCATTGTGACGCGCCTCCTTGTCTGGCGCCTTGAGCTTTTGGAAACGAAAGCGGGCTCTCTTGCGGAAAACCGATTCCCCGCCTTAGCACCCGCTCCGGATCGCGGTTGTCAGCAGGGCTTCGAGCCATACGGGGCAGAACCCGCATCGACGCTTAGGCCCTCCTGTCCGCATCAGGCCTCGACATGGTTAACACCCCCTTAATGCCTCGTGGCTTAGGATGGCGAGACCATCGAAATTCCGCACAGAGTTCCCTTCATGCCCTCGCGTATCTCCTCCGAACTTGCCCAGCTCGCTCGCCTTGCGCGCGATGGCGGGCTCGATCTCAGCCAGGTTTCGCTGCGGGTGAAGGCCGATCTGCTGATGTCCTCGCCCAATCCGCCGCAGGAGGATCTCGACGCCTTCCGCGAGATGGGGGAGGCTCTGATTCCCGCCATAGACGACGCCACGGCCGTGATCCTGGCGCGCAAGCTGGCCGGTTGGCGTTACGCGCCTGCATCCGTTCTGCAGGCCCTGAAGTCGCGCGGCGGCGCGGTCATCGTTGCGCTCCTGCGCCATGGCATGCCGCTCCCGGTCACGGAAATCGAGGCCCTGGCGGAACAGGGCGATGACGAGATCGCGCTCGCCGTCGCGGAGCGCGCGGATCTGACCGCGACGGCGGCCCTGATCCTGGCGGATCGCGACATGCGCCCGGTCGATCTGGCGCTGATCAACAATGCGGCCTCGCCCCTGCCCCGCATGGTCCTCGACCTGTTGCTCGAGCGCTCGCGCACCGAGCCCTCCTACGCCCAGCTCCTGCTGGCGCGGCCCGATATCGCCAGCGCGGATCTGGCGCCGCTTTATCTGCAGGCCGGCTCTCAACGGAAAACCGCGATCATCGAATCGCTGACGGCGCTGGATTCCTTCGCCCCGGCGGAGCGGCGGGCGCAGCTCGCGCCGGACCTCTTCGCCGGCTGGCTCGCCACGGCCAGCAACGACTCCACCGGCGCATTCGGCGCGATCGCGAGCTATGTCGGCGGTGGGCAGGCCCTGGCGGAAGCGATGGCCGCCGACACATCGCGCGATCTCGCGGCGCTGGCGTTGACGGCGGCCGGGGCGAGCGTGGAGGACGCGACGCGCTTCATGATCAGGCTCGGCGACGAAGCGGCCCATTCTGTCGACCGGATCTTCGCCCTCGTCGCCCTGATGCGCCTGGTGAGGCCAGCCGTGGCGCTCAGGATCGTCATGCAGGTTGCGGGCGTGCGTACGCCGGTCGTCATCCGCAAGGGCCGGCACCAGCCAGCGATGGATCCGAGCAACTCGCCAAATCGCAGTGGCGCCGCCAAGCCGGAGAGCCAGACGCTCATCTCCGATGTCATGCGCAAGCTCGGCCTGCGGCGCGAGAACGGCTGAGCGGCAGGCTAGAGCAACTTCCGATCTCGTCGGATCGTTCAATTGCTCTAGCCCCTTGCTTAAACGCGTTTTCTTCACGCGAACCGGTGTCCACTTCGCTCGAAAACGCTCAAAGAGCATTGCGCGAAAAAGTGGGTACCGGTTTTTCGTGGAGAGCAATGCTCAGAACTTTTGGAATCGATCAGGCCTCGACGAGATCGAGCCTGGGGTCACCCTGCCGGTTCTCGATCTCGACCAGCCAGAGATCGGAATCGAAGCGCCGCTCGCGGGCGACGCGCTCCTCGATCGAGGCCGGATCCGAATCGAGGATGAGCTGGAAGCGCCGGTTACCCTCGTCATCAGCTAGCGATTGCGGCGCGGGGCCGTAGAGCGCCGCCGTACCGTCGAGGCGATCGAGCTTGACGAAAATCGCGCCGGCCTCGCTCGCGCCGCGCCGGCGCAACACCGCGATCAGCCCGTCATGCGCCGCCTGGCGCAGATAGGCCGAGACCCAGAAATCGCTCGTGAGGCGCGCCATGACCGAAATCCCCGAATGGATGTCCGTCCCGGCTAGAGCGCCTTTGCGACCCTGTCCAGCCGCGCGGCAATCGCGAAGGCTCAGCGCTGCGAGGGTTTGGCGCCGCGAATATCGGCCGGCGGGCGAATATCCCCGCCATTGATCAGATCGGCGATCGGATCGCGCACCGCGGCGCTGCGGGTCACCGGCGCGGGCGCAGGGGCAGCAGCGGCCGGGGCCGTGCGCGGCACGTTGGTAACGGCGGCAGGCGGCCTGGGCTGCGTGGTCTCGCGGATGAGCTGCGTCAGATCGCTCGGACGGGCCGGCGGGACGAAGCCCTGCGTCGAGACCTGGGCCGACGCGGGCTGGGCGGCGGGCGTCACAGCCGCTGCGGGCGTCTCCGTGCGGCGCTCGACCGAGCGCGCATAGGGTCCCTGCAGCGGAGCCGACAGGATCGGAGCGGGGTGGCGCACCTTCTGCATCAGCATCGCATTGGCCAGGATCGCGGCTGCGACCGCGGTGAAAACCAGCAGCACGAAGGCGCGGCCCGGGCGGCGGCCTACGGCCCGCCAGATCCGCGACAGCCAGGGAGCCTTGCGGCGCGGCGGCGCGGCGCGTTTTATCGGCGCGGTCAGAGTGGAACCGGAGCGGGCGCGGGCGGCAATCGTGGCGGACATGCTTGGCTCTTGATCAGGCGGTCAGACGGACGGGTTCTTTGGATTCGAGGCCGCGGCGCGGGGCGCGGGCGAAGGTGGTGATCTTGACCGGCAGGGAGCTTGCCGCGACGCCGCCGACCGGCAGCCTGACGGCGACGCGCGTGCCGATGCCCGGCGCGCTCTCGATCGTCAGCTTGCCGCCATGGAGGCCGACAAGGCCGCGCACGACGGAGAGGCCGAGCCCCGTGCCCTCGTAATTGCGATCATAGCTGCCGCCCGCCTGGAAAAAGGGGTCGCCCAGCTTGGGCAGGTCGGCGGCGGCGATGCCGATCCCGGTATCGGCAACCGAAAGGTCGATCATATCGCCGTCGCGAACGACCGCGAGCACGACGCGGCCATTGACGGGCGTGAACTTCACCGCATTGGAGAGCAGGTTGATCATGACCTGCTTCAAGGCGCGGCGATCGCCCAGAACCGGCGGCAGGTCAGGCCCAAGCACCCGCTCCAGCGAGACCTGGCTCGCCTCGGCGCGCAGCGCCATCAGCGCACAGCAATCCTGGGCCACGGCGGCGATGTCGATCGGCTCCTGCTCGATCGTCATCGCGCCGCTCTCGATTTTGGAGATATCGAGCAAGGTGTTGACGACATCGAGCAGGTGATGCCCCGAGCCGTGGATGATCTTGGCGTATTCCTGGCGCTTCTCGGCGTCGAGCCACTCCTGCGCATCATTGCTCAGCATCTCGGAGAAACCGATGATGGCGTTCAGCGGCGTGCGCAGTTCATGGCTGACGGTCGCGAGGAACTGGCCCTTGACGTCGCTGGCCTTCAAGGCCTCGGCGTGACCACGGGCGCGCTCCTCTTCCAGCGCCTGGCGGGCCGTGATGTCGCGCATCACGCAGACCACGGCCACGCCGTCCCTGGCGCCGGCGTCCTCGATCCGGTGTGCGCGCATCTCCAGCCAGAGCGAGACCGGCGCCCGGGCGTCGGCATCGCCGCTGCGCGGCACGAAGAGCGTCCGGAAGCAGGCGGTGGCCGCGCCACCACCATGAGCCGCGTCGCTCAGCGCCTTGAGGAAGAGCGGCCGGTCGGCGATGTGCACCCGCTCGAACAGGCCGCGCCCGCGCAGATCCTGCGGATCGGCTCCGGCGAGCGCCTTGGCCGCGGCATTGGCGAACAGGACGGAGCCGCCGGCATCGTGCCAGGTGACGAGATCGCCGACATTGTCGAGCAGCAGCTGGGCGCGCGCATCGGAAGCGCGATGCTCGCGCAATTCGTCGTCACGCCGGCGCAGGAAGCCGACAGCGACCACCATCGCGTACAGGATCGCGATCATGACGAAGGTCGGCATCATGCCCGAGGTCCAGGGCGCCGGCGTCGCGAAGGCGCCGAGCTGCTGCAAGATCACGACGCTGCCGAGCGCGATGGCGGCGATGACGCTGGCGCGCGCCACATAAGGCCGCGAGCCGAAGAACATCGCCTCGGTCGGCACGGCCGCCAGCCAGAGCAGCAAGGGCGACCCCGCACCGCCTGTCATCCCGGCAAGCGCGGCGATGAACAACGCCAGCGCGCTGGCCGAGATGCAATGGGCTATGTCGAGCCGGCCGCTGCGCGAGAGCGTGACCACCGCGATGAGCGGCAAGGCGGCGGCGATCATGATGAGAGCTTCGAGCGTGCCCAGGGTTCCGCGCCAGGCGAGATAGGCCGGCGCCAGGCCGAGCGCGACGGCACCGACCATGAGGCGCGTCAGAATGAAGCGCTCATGCCGCATGCGCTCGAGCGAATTCGGCAGCACCGATGCGTGCACCAACGCCGCCACCTGTGTCCTGATCGCAGACATCGTCATGAGAAACCGCAAACGCCTGACCTTCTGAGGGCTGGTTCGCCCTGTTGCAGCGATCCTCGCCATTGCCGGTTTAAGCGGGGCTTAAGGCCACTGCGCAGCGAGACTGGCCCGGCGCCGCCGATTAGCGAATAATTCGATTGATTTCAGCGCCTTGCGCAAAATCAGAAAGCTGCGCCGCGCGGTGACGATGTTACTGGCAGGGTGAACGGAAACTGAAGATCGCATCGCGCATTTGCTTCAAATGCGCGGCTTCGGGATGACGCGATCTTTCGGGTTCGCAGGCTATGGTGTCGGCGGGTTCGGGAGAGATGCGGGAACGGGGACGCAGCATGGCCTATATTCTGCGCAGCCTGGCGGTGATCGGCGTGATCGCGCTGAACTCGCCTGTCCATGACGGGAAGTCGATGGCGAGCAGCGCCGTCGATGCGGCGCGCGGCGTCGCGAAATCCGCAGCCCGGATCGACAGCCACGGCGCCATGCAAAGCCTCACGGCCGCCCGCGAGGCCGCGCAGATCCTCGCCGGGCTCGATCCGGACACGCGCCAGCGCGTCCTGTCGCTCGCGCTGCCGGGAGCCACCGCCCGCCCCGGAGCCTCCGAGCAGGACCGCAAGGCCAGCTCGCGGTAGATAAGGCCTCTCGCGTTAAGATCGGCGGACATAGAGCTCCCGCGGCACGCCGACGCTTGACGAGGCAGGGAGACGCGCCGAAGACGCTGTCTGCCATGGTCCTGGACGACGGGAGCCGGCATCCTCATTGCGCAGCGTGGACATGAGCAGCAACCTCGACGAGATCATCGCCAATTTCGAACTGCTCGATGATTGGGATGACCGCTATCGCTATCTGATCGAACTCGGCAAAGGCCTGACGCCCTTGCCCGAGGCGGACCATAACGACGCCAACAAGGTCCGCGGCTGCGCCAGCCAGGTCTGGCTCGCAATGCGGCGCGAGGGATCGGCCGGCCCCGACAGCGTGCTGCATTTCAGCGGCGACAGTGACGCGCATATCGTGCGCGGACTGGTGGCGCTGGCGCTCGCCATCCATTCGGGCCGGACCGCGCGGGAGATCCTCGCGACCGACGCCTTCGCCATCTACGAACGCCTGGGCCTTGCCGCCCATCTCACGCCGCAGCGCTCGAATGGCGTCCGCGCCATGATGGAGCGCATCAAGGCCGACGCGCGCGCCACCGCCCAGGGCTGACCTTCACAAGGCTGATCTGCAGAAGGCTGATCTGCAGAAGGCTGAGCTTCAGAAGGCTGAGCTTCAGAAGGCTGAACCTGCAGCCTCACGGCAGAACGGGCCGGTCGATGATTTGCCGCAGGGCAAAGCTCGATTGAATTCGCGCGACATGCGGCAGTCGAGAGAGCTGGGATTTATGCACATTCTCGAAATCTTCGACATCGCTCGCAACGACTGTCAGCAGATAGTCGTCGGCACCCGACATTAGAAAACACCGGAGCACGGACGGGCAGCGTGCCACCGCCTTCTCGAAAGCGGCGAGCGCCTCTTCGCTTTGACTGTCCAAAGCGAGCCGGACGATGACCGTGACCCCGAGTCCGAGAGCCTTTTGACTGAGGCGGGCGTGATAGCCGACAATGACTCCCTCGTCTTCGAGCGTGCGCTGCCTCCGCGCAACAGCCGTCGCCGACAACCCGATCGTCTCAGCAAGCTTGACATGACTCGTCCGACCATCTCGGACGAGCTCCTTCAGCAACGCGCGGGAGAGATGATCGAGGGGCATGAGATTCTGGACCTGAAGTGCAGCTCTGCGCAGGAAAGCAACAGCTTTCGCTCATGCTACGCCGTTATCACGCGCTGCCTACTGAAAAATCGACGCATAACGCAGGAAATGCCGTGACGAAGCGCGATATGCTGAACCCATAAACCAATGGGAGGGGTGCTATGCGTGTCGGCGTTCCGAAAGAAATCAAGGTTCATGAATACCGCGTCGGGCTGACGCCCGAAGCCGTGCGAGAATACATATCCGCCGGCCACGCGGTGATCATCGAGACGGGAGCGGGGGCTGGCATTTCGGCGTCAGACGCTGCCTACGAGGCCGCCGGCGCGCGCATCGTGGCGAGCGCGGCCGAGGTGTTTGCCGAGGCCGACATGATCGTGAAGGTCAAGGAGCCGCAGCCGGGCGAATGGGCGCAGTTGCGAGAAGGCCAGATCCTGTTCACCTACCTGCATCTCGCTCCCGATCCAGCGCAGGCCGCCGGTCTGGCAGAATCCGGCGTTACCGCCATAGCCTATGAGACCGTCACGGACCGCTTCGGCGGCCTGCCTCTTCTTGCGCCGATGAGCGAAGTTGCCGGGCGGCTCGCGATCGAGGCTGCTGCGGTTTCTCTCAAGCGCCATGCCGGAGGACGTGGCATGTTGATTGGCGGCGTGCCCGGCGTGCCCCCGGCGCGCGTCATCGTGATCGGAGGCGGCGTCGTGGGAACGCATGCTGCGCGTATGGCGGCAGGCCTCGGTGCGGACGTGGTGATCCTGGATCGGTCGCTTCCGCGCTTGCGGCAACTCGACGAATTGTTCGGCGGTCGGGTGCGCACGCGCTTCTCGACGCTCGACGCGATCGAGACGGAGATATTCGCCGCCGACGTTGTCATCGGGGCCGTGCTCATCCCGGGTGCCGCGGCGCCGAGGCTCGTGTCGCGAGCACAATTGTCGGGCATGAAGCGCGGCGCGGTGCTCGTCGACGTCGCGATCGACCAAGGCGGTTGCTTCGAGACATCGCACGCGACCACCCATGCCGATCCGACCTATGAGGTCGACGGCGTGATCCACTATTGCGTCGCCAACATGCCGGGGGCCGTTCCGCTCACCTCGAGCTACGCCCTGAACAACGCCACTCTCCCATTCGGGCTCGCCCTGGCCTCGAAAGGCCTCGATGCCATTCGCAGCGATCCTCACCTGGCGGCCGGCCTCAATGTCCATCGCGGGGACATCACGAATGCTCCGGTCGCGGCGAGCCTTCAGAAGCCCTACAGGTCGGCAGAAGAGGTTTTGGCTGGGTAGGAGCGAGCGAGCGCGACGCGCCCTTCGCCGGCGAGGACTTCCGGTGGGCACGCGACTATCGCGAGGATGGCGTTTCGTCGATATGAGCATCCGATGGAATGCTATGCCTTCGCGGCGGCGGTCAATGTCGTGGTCAGTCATGACATGGACCCCTACAGCCGGGTCCTTGAGTGCCGCCTCGAAACCGACAACGACCGCAGCCCGGCCGCCTGAGCGGTCCCCTCCCGCGACAGGAGCACCGGCACCCTCATGCCGAGCTATCCCGACACCTTCTATGCCCGTACCCTTGCAACGAGGCACGACCGGCCTCCCCTGCGCGGAGCTGTCGAGGTCGAGACCTGTATCGTCGGCGGTGGGCTGGCCGGGCTGACCTGCGCGTACGAGCTCGCCCGCGCAGGGCGTTCGGTCGCGGTGCTGGAGGCGCAAGCCGTCGGCTGGGGCGCGTCGGGGCGCAATGGCGGCTTCGTCGGCACGGGCTATTCGCGCGGCTACGCCTCGATCGCCGGTGCCATCGGCGAGGACAAGGCCCGCGCCCTGCACAGGCTTTCGATCGAGGGCATGCGCATCGTCGCCGACACGATCCGTGACCTTCGCGTAACGGACAGCGTCGCCCCCTTCCGGGCAAGATCGCCGCCGTACGCTACGACAGTGGCGACAGACTGCAGCGGACTGCAGAGCGGCTGGCGCGCGACTTCGGCTACGACGTGGAATTCTGGCCCCGGGAACAGGTTCGCGAGGTGCTGCGCTCGCCGAGCTATCATCAGGCGCTGTTCGATCCCAATTCCTTTCACATCCATCCGCTGAACTACGCCCGCGCACTCGCCGACGCTATCGAGGCGCTGGGCGGGCTGGTCATCGAGGATGCCCGCGTCGTCTCGGCCGATCTGTCGGGTGCGCAGAAGCGTGTCGCCACCGCGGGTGGATCGGTCACAGCGAAGAATGTCGTGATTGCCTGCGGCGGCTACACCGACGGGCTGGTGCCGAAGCTGCGCGCCAGCCATTTGCCGATCGCAACCTATGTGCTGACGACCGAAGCCGCGCCCGATGCGCTGGCGCAGATCATCGGCACGCGCGCCGCCGTCAGCGACGACCGCCGCGCGGGGGATTACTACCGCTTGGTCGAGGACGGGCAGCGCCTGCTCTGGGGCGGGCGCATCACCACCCGGACCAGCGAGCCGCGCGATCTCGCAGCGCTGCTACGCCGGACGATGATCGCGACCTATCCGCAGCTTGCGGAGCTGAAGATCGAGATGGCCTGGTCGGGCCTGATGTCCTATGCGCGGCATCTGATGCCGCAGATCGGCCGGCTCGGGCCCGGTGTCTGGCATTGCATGGGCTTCGGCGGGCACGGCCTCAATACGACGGCAATCGGCGGGCGCGTCGTCGCAGAGGGCATTCTGGACACAAGCGACCGCCACACCCTGTTCGAGCCCTTCGGCCTCGTCTGGAACGGCGGCCCTTTCGGTACGGCCGCTGTCCAGGCAACCTATTGGAGCTATCAGTTCGCCGACTGGTGGCGCGAGCGACGGACGCCCTGAATGTATCCGTTCAGGCTGAACGCCGATGAGGCCTTGTATCGATCGCCAGGGTCGATCCGGCTATTTTCTCGACATATGCCGGCCTCTATGAGCTCACGCCCACGAAGAATCCGCAAGTCATGGCCGAAGACGCCCCCCAAAGAAATCGTCACACGGTTCATCAATCGATCCGCATCGCCGCAGCCCCTGGGAAGGTCTGGGCTGCCCTGGTAGCTTCCTGGGCCGGGGAGACATGGCGCAACGCCGACTTCGAGACCGACTGGCAAATCGGCAGCCCGATCGCGATAACGGCGAGGATCGGGGAAAAGCGCTACAGGGACAAAGGGCGCGTCACCCGCGTCGAGCCATACGACCTGCTGCAATACGCCTATTGGTCACGCATCTCCGGCCTTCCGGATGTTCGGTCATCCTACTCCACGGTCACGTTCAAGATCGTGCCGGAAGGCGACCAGGTTCTGCTCGAGGTCGAGCAGGACGTGCCGCCGTCGCCGCTTCGTCATGGCAAGGACTGGTCCATCGGGCCTGAATCGGGTTTCAGGCATGTCGAGTTCTATTGGCGCTCGACATTGCCGATCTTGAAACGCGTCGTGGAACAAGGCGCTGCAATATAACTCCCATCTTCACCGCGCTCGCCTCGCCAATGCCGGCATGCAAAAGGCCGCCGGCAAGCCGGCGGCCTTCTGAATTCCTGGGCGAGCGCCATGCGCCTGCGGGCAACCGGCCCGCTGCCGTGTGTCGTCTCAGCAGCGCTTGCGTCTCAGCGGCGCTTGCGGCGCTGCTGGCCGAGGCCCATCTTCTTGGCGAGCTGCGAGCGCGCTTCAGCGTAGTTGGGGGCGACCATCGGATAATCGGGCGGCAAGCCCCACTTCTCGCGGTACTGCTCCGGGGACATATTGTATTGCGTCCGCAGATGCCGCTTCAGCGACTTGAACTTCTTTCCGTCCTCAAGGCAGATCAGATAATCGGCCGTGATCGACTTCTTGACCGGAATCGCGGGCTTGGGCGCCTCGGCCGGCAAGACCGGAGCGGCACCGCCAACAACGCGGCTCAGCGCAGCATGCACATCACTGATCAGAGCAGGCAATTCGGACACAGGAACAGAATTGTTCGAGACATAGGCCGATACGATATCAGCCGTCAGTTCGATGAAATCCGAACCGTCATTATCAGTCATGGTAGCATCACTCCTTATATGTTCTTGGACCAAGGCCTTGCCTGATCGCCCACGCCGGTCAAGGCGCTGATGCCTACGCTGACAATGGCCGGTGGTTGGTCAAGAACCTGCAGCCATGGAATCATCACAAGCGGAACGATCAGATAGTCATGTAGTCGATACTCAACGACACCGCAAGTGAATGAGGCAGCGCGAATACGATCGCAGGCAAGCAATATCGCAGAAGGCCTAAATGCAGTGCCGCTCGGCACTGTGCAGGCACGTGCATTAGCGCTCGTCATGGTTGTCTTGTCAGATATGACAACCATCTCTACCAGTCATCGGCGACAGGGGATCATGGTGCCTTCAATGAGCGCAGCGAAATATTCAGAAAACATTTTAACGTCTTCGTCGCGACGGGGAATCATGCCTCCGCGAGCCGAGATCCGTACGCAGACGAAGACCGTCCACGGCGTGGAACTTCGCGACGACTATGGCTGGCTGCGCGCCTCCAATTGGAAAGATGTGCTGCGTGATCCCGACGCGCTGCCGAAGGACATTCGAGACTATCTCGAAGCCGAAAACAGCTATTGCAAGACGCAGATGGCCCCGACGCGCCCGCTGCAGCGCGCGCTCGTCAAGGAAATGCGCGGGCGGATCAAGGAAGACGACGCCAGCGTGCCGCAGCCTGACGGCCCGTTCCTGTATTATTCGCGCTACCGCAAGGGCGGCGAACACCCGCTGATCTGCCGCAAGCCTAGAACGGGCAAGGATGACGCTGGAAAGGAAGACTTGGGCAAAGGCAACGGCGGAAACCGCCGCGAGCAGATCATGCTCGACGCCGATGCCCTCTCCGATGGCAAGGATTTCTTCGATCTCGGCGACGCCAGCCACAGCCCCGACCACAGCCTCCTCGCCTGGAGCGCCGACGAAGCCGGCTCGGAGCTGCACAGCATCCGGGTCCGCGATCTCACTACGGGCCAGGACCTGGAAGACCGTATTGACGATACAACCGGAGAGATGGTCTGGGCGCGCGATTCACGCGCCTTCGCCTATGTCCGGCTCGATGCCGACCACAGGCCGTCCAAGGTCTTCCGGCACCGTCTTGGAACGGATCCTGCGAGCGATGAACTCCTGCATGACGAAAGCGATGCCGGCATGTTCGTCGACATCGACGAAACCCAGTCGGGCCGCTTCCTGCTGATCTCGATCGGCGATCACGAGACCTCGGAGATCCGGGTCGTCGATCTCGCTTTGCCCGATTCACGGCCGGTGACGATCGCCCCGCGCCAGCTCGGCCGCCAGTACAGCGTCGAGCATCACGGCGACGCGTTCCTGATCCTGACCAATACTGACGGCGCCGAGGACTTCAAGATCGTCACCGCCCCCTCGCCTCGCCTGGGCCCGAGCAGTGGCGCGATCTCGTGCCGCACCGGCAGGGAACGCTGATCCTCAGCCATCTCTGCCTCGCGGGCCGATTGATCCGGCTCGAGCGCGAGGAGGGCCTGCCGCGCATCGTGATCCGCGATCTCGCCAGCGGCAGCGAGAGCCAGATCGCCTTCGATGAGGAGGCCTATGGCCTGGGCCTCGACGCCGGGTATGAATTCGAGACCGACAGCCTGCGCTTCATCTACGCCTCGATGGCGCGGCCGGCCGAGACCTATGATTACGACATGGCGACCGGAGAGCGCAGCCTGCTGAAACGCCAGGAGGTGCCGTCCGGCCATGACCCGGCGGCCTATCGCGTGCGCCGCATCTTCGCGACGGCCAAAGACGGCGCCAAGGTGCCGATCTCACTGCTGCATCGGGCGGATATGAGGCTCGACGGCTCGGCGCCCTGCCTGCTCTACGGCTATGGCTCCTATGGCTCGGCGATGTCGGCCTCGTTCCGGACGCGGCCCCTGAGCCTGGTCGATCGCGGCTTCGTCTACGCCATCGCCCATGTCCGCGGCGGCACCGACAAGGGCTGGCGCTGGTATCTCGACGGCAAGCGCGACAAGAAGACCAACACCTTCACCGATTTCATCGCCGCAGCCGAGGCGCTCACCGAGGCGGGCTTCACGGCGCACGGGCGCATCGTGGCGCAGGGCGGCAGCGCCGGCGGAATGCTGATGGGCGCCGTCGCCAACATGGCTCCGAGCCTCTTCGCCGGCATCCTCGCCGAGGTGCCTTTCGTCGACGTGCTCAACACGATCCTCGACGACACCTTGCCGCTGACCCCGCCGGAATGGCCGGAATGGGGCGATCCGATCCGTGATGTCGCAGCCTTCGAAACAATCCGCAGCTACTCGCCCTATGACAACGTCAAGGCCCAGGTCTATCCGCCGATCCTGGCGATGGGCGGCCTCACCGATCCGCGCGTGACCTATTGGGAGCCGGCGAAATGGGTGGCGCGGCTGCGCGCGACCATGACGGGCGGTGGCCCGGTGATGCTGCACACCAATATGGAGGCCGGCCATGGCGGCTCGGCCGGGCGCTTCGATTCCCTGAAGGAAACCGCCCTCTCCTATGCCTTCGCGATCCAGGCCGTCGGAGAAGCTTGGCCCAAGGCGGGTGGGCAAGAGGCGGGAGATCCAGAGGCCTGATCAGACGCCGAGGCGGCTCTTCTCGCTGGCGAGATAGATCTTCAGCTCGTCCATCGAGGCGAAGTTGTAGTCGCCATCGGGCGTGCGCGCCTTGATCGAGCCATCGGCGAAGATGGTGAAATGCGCGTCGCCGACCTGATAGGCGCCGACGATGCCCTCCTCCGAGGCCGCCGGCGGCGCGGCGGCGGAAGCCTCCTCCTCGGGAGCTTCCTCGCCGGGAGCGTCCTGGCCGGGAGCTTCCTGGCTGGGCCTGACTGATGCGGCATTATCTTCGCCGGCCTCGTCTTCGGGCGCCTCGCTCGCCGCGGCCGGCTCGGCCCCGTGCTCATGCTCTTGCGCCGGCACGTCGACACCATGCGTCACAGGCGGCCATGGCGGCAGCTCGGCCTCGATCTGCGGCGCCTCGGCCGGAGTCGGGGCTAAATCATGCGCATCATCATGGCCCTGCGCATCGCCATCATCGGGGAACCAGGAATCGTGCTTTCGCGAGGGTGGTGCCATCCAAGCCGCGGCGGATTCGATCGCTTCGGGATCGCGAACTGCCGATAGCGGGGTCTGCGTCTCGGCCGGTGCGGAGCCCGCGTCAGGCTCGCCGAGCTGCAGGCGCTTGGACAGGCTGTCACGCAAGGCGCCGAACTCGTCATCGAGCCCGGTCATGCTCGAAGCGGCGGATTCGTGGGATCGCGGCTCTGGCTCCGGCCAATGCAGCAACTCCTCGAAAGAGCTTTCGAGATCGCTCTGCGCGGAACCGTGCGGCTCGGCCTCGGTCTCGATCGAGGCCTTGGCCTGCAATGGCTCGGCTGCAGCTTCAGCGGTCGTTTCGGCCTTGTCCGCATCCGCCGCCTCGGGAGCAGGCTCCTTTGCTTCCTCCTCAGCCGCCACGGGTTCCGCTTCCGACGGCTCGGCCGCTTTCGGCGCGTCAAATGGAGCCAAGCTTGCAGCCTCTGCCGCCGCCGACGACGACGCTGCCTCATGCGCCAGCAGCTCGCCGAAGAAATCAGGCTCATACTCGGCGACCGGCTCCGCTTCAGGCGAGACGCCCGACTGCGCCGCGTGCGCCGCGCTGCTGGCGAGAACGGCCGCGCCGGCTCCTGCCGCCAGGCCAAGCCCCGCAACCGCCCCCGCAGCCCCCAGCCCCCGATGTGCAGCGCTTTCAGCGCGAACCGACTCGCCGCCGGCCATCGAAGCGAGTGAGGCCGCCAGCACGGCGTTGGACAGGTTCGTCCTGACGCGGCGGATCTCGACCAGCACATAGGACAGCATGAGCATGAGCAGCCCGGCCGTCGCGGCGATCGCACCGATGATCACCTCCGTGAAACCGCGCTCGAGCACCAGATAGGGCCAGCCGTCGACGATGGCCGCAGCGCCGCCACCGAGGAAAGCAAGGCCCAGCAAGATGAAGATCGTGATCAATGCAGCGTTCCTGACAAGACGGCCAAAATGGCCGACGATGGCACAGGCATTCCAGCCATCTTCTAACACATTGAATAAGAGAGAGTTTCGATAACGCGCCCGGATAGGACGATGAATCGGGCGTCAATGAGGCGCGCCCGTTCTCAAGACATGGCCCAGTCCCCGGCTGAAGCGGTTGCCCATGGCGAGGCGGAGGCTTAACTAACGTATGGAATGGCGGGCCGCTCCACCAAGGCGTCCCGGCTCAAACCGTTCACCGGAAAGCCATTCTCAGTTCAAGCGATTTGACAGCCCAAGGAGAGGCAACAATGTCCTTTACCCTTCCCGATCTGCCCTACGCCCATGACGCGCTCCAGCCCTTCATGTCGAAGGAAACGCTGGAATTCCACCACGACAAGCATCATCTCGCCTATGTCACCAACGGCAACAACGCGATCAAGGGCACCGAATTCGAGGGCAAGTCGCTCGAGGAGATCGTCAAGGCCTCGTTTGGCAAGAACCCGGCCGTGTTCAACAATGCCGGCCAGCACTACAACCACCTGCACTTCTGGAAGTGGATGAAGCCCAATGGCGGCGGCAAGCTGCCGGGCGCGCTGGAGAAGGCGATCGTCGATTCCTTCGGCTCGGTCGAGAAGTTCAAGGAAGACTTCGTCGCCGCCGGCGTCGGCCAGTTCGGCTCGGGCTGGGCCTGGCTGGAAGTGAAGGGCGGCAAGCTCGCCATCTCCAAGACCCCGAACGGCGAGAGCCCGCTGGTCCATGGCGCGACCCCGATCCTGGGCGTCGACGTCTGGGAGCACTCCTACTACATCGACTACCGCAACCGCCGTCCCGACTATCTCAAGGCTTTTCTCGAGAGCCTGGTGAACTGGGACTACGTCGCCGAGCTCTATGACGGCGCCAAGGCCTGAAGCCTTCGAAGCCTGAGACATCACGCAAACGGGGCCCTCGCGGGCCCCGTTTTTGTAGGCAAGGGTAAACCCTGCTCAGGCGGCGACGCTGTGCAGGAACTGGTCGACCGTGGCGCGCAGGCGCAGAGCCTGGGCCGCGACCTCTCCCGCCGCGCCCCTGACCTGCTCCGCCGACTGGCCGGTCTCCTCGACGCTGTCCGCGAGCACGCTCAGATCACTCGACACCGACAGGGCCGAGGAGCTCGCCATGGCGACGCCGCTGGCGATCTCGCCCGTCGCGATGGCCTGTTGCTCGATCGAGGTCGCGACCGAATTGGCGAAGCTCTCGATCGCGCCCATGCGCTCGGCGATGTTCTGGATCGCACCGACGACCTCGCCGGTCGCGCCTTGGATGGCACCGACCTGCGCGACGATGCGGTCGGTGGCATCAGCCGTCTGCGAAGCCAGGCTCTTGACCTCGGCGGCGACGACCGCAAAGCCGCGCCCGGCCTCGCCGGCACGGGCCGCCTCGATGGTCGCGTTCAGCGCCAGGAGATTGGTCTGGGCCGCGATGTCGCGGATCAGGTTCACCACCTCGCCGATGGCGCGTGCCGTCTCGTCGAGCGCACGCACCGAACTTGCCGTATCGCGCGAGACGGAGGCTGCCTCGACGATCTCGGCGCGGACACGCCGGACCTGGAACTCGACCTCACGAATGGCCGCGCCCATCTCTTCGGCGGCCTGGGCGGCGTTCTCCACATTGACGGACGCCCCTTGCGAGTTCTGCGCGGCACGCGCCGCGCGCCCTGAGGATTCCGCCGCCACGCGGGCAAGGCCGTCGGAGGCCTCGCTCATCCGGTCGGCATTGCTCTTGAAGGCTTCCAGCGCGACGCCGACCTCGGCGCGGAACAGCGCGATCGCCTCATCGACGCGCTGCTGGTGCTGGCGTCGCTCTGTTTCCGAGACATGCTGCTTCTCCTGCAGGACCGCGCGCTCGCCGAGCCGGACCTTGAGGATGCCGAGCGCATGAGCGATGGCGCCGATCTCGTCACGCCGGCCGAGTGCGTCGATGGGCGTATCGAGCTTGCCGTCGGAGATGCTGACGATCGCCCGCGTCATGCTTTTCAGCGGCTTCATGGTGCGCGAGAGCGAGATCCAGAGCAGCGGCCCCAGGACCAGCAGTATGGCGATGCCGAAGCCGATCGTTGCGACCTGCTCCCAGTTGGATCTGGCCACCAGGCGCGTCTTGTCGAAGCGGACCGCGATATAGCCGATCTGCTTCTGGATTCCGCCGACCTTCACCACATGCAGCTTCGTGACATAGGTCTGGTCCTCGATCTCGGTCGAGGTCACGCCCGCCATGACGTCCCAGGGCGCACGGCCGAGCGCGGCGGCCAGCGCGCGCGGTGTCAGGGAGAGGCGCGCCTCCTCGGTGCGGCCAGCGCCCGCCAGGATCGCAAGATCATCGGCCACGATGCCGGAATCGAAATCGGGATCGCGCCGCAGGGATTCCAGGATGTAGCCCAGCGTAGTGGTGTCGCGCGCCAGGATCAGCGCCGGCGACGCATTGACGACCATGGTGGTCAGCGCCGTCATCTTCTGTTCGAGGTCGCCGCGCGTCTTGGTGTCGTTATAGCGCGCGACGGCGACCACGACGAAAACGATGGCGATCGCGACGAGAGCCACCGCCGCACCGGCGATCTGGCTGCCCAGCGACTGGGTGACGCCTTCCCTGGTCGCGAGCGCTTGGGCAGGGGTTGCCGCCATGCCGGCCCGCTTGAACCACTTCATTGCGCAGATGTCTCCCCGCTGTCGCGTGCTAGGCGCGCAACCGACTGCGATCCCCAAACACGCAGCATGAAGGAACGAGGTAAAGAATAGCTTGCGTGAAGGAGAGGTTTAACGCTGTTCGCCGGCCGAGCCGGCTCTCATCAAAGCGCGAGAGCAGGATCAATGGCAGCCGGCGAGCGCGGGGTAAGGCCCAGTTCCGAGAAACGGACCATGGCCAGCCCCGGGGGCGGCACGAAGCTCATCAGCGCGGCATGCTCCATTGGCCGCGTCGCGACGACTGGATCGAGCCCCACCAATTCCTCGTCGACGAAGCCCGGATGGCACATGACGAGATGAGCTGGCCCCGGCGCGACCAGGAAGCGCGCGAGATCGACCCGGAAGTCGCGAGCCGGATCGAAGGGCGAGACGCCGGAAAAGCCGCGATTGACCGGAATGCCGCGCTTCAGGGCCGATCGCCTCAAGCCCCGCGCCAGGCCGGCGATGACCAGCGCCTTGCTGGTCGCGACGCCGCGCCGGCGGATCGCGGCGGCCGTGTCGGCGGGATCGCGCAGATAGACCGCGCCCTCCCGGTAGCGCCCCTGCAGCGCCGCCAGCACCGCGCCGCGCACCCCGGGCAGGACATGGGCATGCTGGTGCCCGTCGAGGAAATCCGGCGCGCGCCCCATCGCGTCCTCGAAGGCATCGAGCTGGCGCGCGATCTCGGCGGCAATCTCCCCGCGCGCCGCGCCAGACAGGAGCCCGGCCCGCGCCAAATCGCCCAGCTTCGGCAGGACGCCGTTGGCGGCCAGGCGCGGCATAGCGCCGAGCGGGGCGGCGCAGGTCAGGTTCAGATGCAGGCCGAGATCCGCCCTGCCCGCTTGCGCCGCAAACGCGCCGGCGAAGGACTTCCAATGCGGGCGGTTGGTCATCGCGCCCGCCGCGGAAAGCTTGCCGGCCTCGAGCAAGGACAGGATCGAGCGGCTGACCCCCTCCGTCAGGGCGAAGTCGTCGGCGCAGAGAACGAAGCCGGTCGTCATCTCGTCTGTCATCCCTGGTTCATCTGCGATCGGATAAGGGCCGCGCGGCGAGCCGGCCCGGATTAATCGAGTCGGAGGCCGGCAGGGCTCGCTCTCACCGCCCTTGTGAGCGCGCCAGCTTTACGGTTCTGTGCGGAAAGCGTCACCCCTCGTCGGACGGCGAGCCGCAAAGCCTCGTCGAGCAAGCCCTTGCCGAGCAAGTCCGAGTCGAGCAAGTCCTGGTCGAGCAAGCGCTTGTCCAGATCTGCGCGTGAGAGGTTATGTTCGTGTCCGAGACGTCGCCCATCCCCCCTTCGGAAGCCCCGCGCGCCCGGGCCGGCCGGCCGGAATTGTCCATCGTCGTGCCCGTCCATGACGAGGCAGACAATCTGCCGATCCTGGTCGAGCGGCTCAAGACGGTGCTGGCGGGTGCGGTCTCGTCCTGGGAATTGGTCTGCGTCGACGATGGCAGCCGCGACGGCACGCTGTCCGTGCTGAAGCTGCTGAGCGCCAGCGATCCCCGGATCAGCGCCGTCTCGTTCAGCCGCAACTTCGGCAAGGAGATCGCCATCGCGGCCGGGCTCGACCATGCCTCGGGCGACGCAGTCGTGATCATGGACGCCGATCTGCAGCATCCGCCGGAGACGATCCTGGTCTTCCTGGAGAAATGGCGCGCCGGCTTCCTGAACATCTACGGCCAGCGTGCCAGCCGAGCCGGCGAGAGCGCCCTCAAGCGCAATCTCGCCAGGGCGTTCTACAAGCTGTTCGCGAGCTTCGGCGAAACCGAACTGCCGGAGGGCGCCGGCGATTTCCGCCTGCTCGACCGCAAGGTGGTCGACGCGCTGCGGGCCCTGCCGGAACGGGCGCGCTTCTCCAAGGGGCTCTATGCCTGGGTCGGCTTTCCCTCGATCGGCGTGACGTTCGAGGTCGCCGAGCGCCAGCATGGCGAGACCAAGTTCCGTTTCGGCAAGCTGTTCAGCTTCGCCTTCGACGGCTTGTCGTCCTTCTCGACCGTGCCCTTGAAGATCGCGACCTGGGCCGGCGTCGTGATCGCCGTCATCTCCACGCTCTCGGCCGCCTTCTTCCTGCTGCGCACGGTCTTCTTCGGCACCGACCTGCCCGGCTTCCCGTCGCTGATCGTCTCGATCATGTTCTTTTCCGGCATCCAGCTGATCTCGCTGGGCATGATCGGCGAATATGTCGGGCGCATCTTCGCCGAGGTGAAGCGCCGGCCACTCTATCTGATCGGTGAGCGTGTCGGTTTCGACGCCCGCACCGTCGACCATCCGCGCGGCGACGCCCTGCCGCCATTGATCCGCTAGACGCGCGGCGGGCGATCTGGAAAGAAGGCAGCATCGTTTCGGGGAGCGCGCCGTCATCCCGGACAAGCGGCTTCAGCCGCGCCGATCCGGGATCCATTCCGGAACGCCAATCGGAAAGGTTCAGGAATGGATCCCGGGTCTCCGCTTCGCTACGCCCGGGACGACCGCGCGATGGTTGCCCGCCGGATCGTCACAGCCTGATGTTCAGAAAAATCCTCTCCGTCGGCGGCTTCACGCTGCTCTCGCGCCTTTCGGGCTTCGTGCGCGATATCGTGCTGGCGGCTGTGCTCGGCGCCGGCCCGCTGATGGATGCGTTTTCGGTCGCGCTGCGCCTGCCCAACCATTTCCGCGCAATCTTCGGCGAAGGCGCCTTCAACCAGGCCTATATCCCCGCCTATGCCCGGGTCAGGCAGCAGGCCGGCCAGGCTGCCGCTGCGCTCTTCGCCGACAGGGTCTTCACCCTGAACCTGATCGTCCAGATCGTCCTGCTCGGGCTCGCCCTGCCCTTCATGCCCGAAATCGTGCGCCTGCTCGCGCCCGGCTTCGCCCATGATCCGCAGCGCTTCGAACTCGCGGTTTCGCTGACGCGGATCACCTTCCCCTATCTGCTTTTCATCACGCTGGTGACGCTGCTCTCGGCCAACCTCAACGCCATCGACAAATTCGCGGCGGCGGCGGCAGCGCCGATCCTGCTCAATCTCTGCCTGGTCGCGGCGCTCGCTATCGCGTTCCTGTTCCCCAATGCGGCTTACGCCGCCGCCTGGGGCGTGGTGATCTCCGGCTTCCTGCAATGGCTCGTACTGGCGCTCGCAGCGCGCCGGGCGAATGTCGCCGCAGTCGTGGTGCGACCGCGCGTCGATCTCGACGTCAAGGCGTTTCTGAAGGCGTTCGGGCCGGCCGTCATCGGCTCGGCCGGTGTCCAGATCGCGCTTTTCGCCGACACGATCATCGCCTCGCTGCTGCCGGCCGGCGCCTATTCGGCGCTCTACTACGCAGGCGGCCTCTACCAGTTGCCGATCGGGGTCATCGCCATCGGCGTCGGCACGGTCCTGCTGCCGACGATGAGTCGCCTGCTCGCGGCCGGCGACGTCGCCGGCTCCGACAGGGCGCAGAACCGGGCCGTCGCGCTGACGCTGATCGCGGCCGCGCCTTTCGCGGCCGCATTCCTCGCCGTTCCCGACCTGATCGTCTCTGCTTTGTTCGAGCGCGGGCGTTTCGATGCTGCCGCGAGCCAGGCGGCGGCGGCCGTGCTCTTCGCCTATGCGATCGGGCTGCCGGCCATCGTGATGATCCGCACCCAGGTTTCGAGCTTCCAGGCGCGCGGCGACACGACGACCCCGATGCTGGTCTCGCTGGCGGCCATCGCTGGGAATGTCGCGCTGAAACTGCTGCTCTGGCGCGACTGGGGCGCGCCGGGCCTGGCGCTGGCGACCGCGGCGGGCGCCTGGATCAATGTCGGCGCGCTGTTCGTCCTGGGCCTGCGCAAGGGCTGGACACGGCCGGCGCGGGGGCTGTCGGGCTTTGCCGCCATCGTCGTGCTGGCGGCGGTTCTGGCGGGGCTGGCGGCGCGCTATTCTGCGCCATCCCTGCTCGCTGCAACGGCTTGGTTTCCGCTGCAGCCCAGGCTCGCGGCGCTCGCCTGCGTCGGAGCCGTGGCGGCGGCGATCTATCTCGCGATCGCAGCATCGGGGCTCAAGCTCAGCAGGCTCGCCAGGCTGCTGCGTTAGCTTTCGTCCATTTGATCCGGAACCACGGTCATCCCGGACAAGCCGCGCCAGCGGCGCAGCTCCGGGATCCATCGTAGTGTTCCGGAGTCCTACGATGGATCCCGGGACGACCTTCGGTCGCCCGGGATGACACAGCAGTTCCGAGGATAAACGACCGGCCGTGAGACGATCTCACGCCGCCTTGGTGTGGGCGAAGTCCATGTAGAGCTCGCGAGCGCGGCGGAACATCGGGCCGGGCTGCAGCGTGATGTTGTCGATGCGGGTGACCGGCATGCATTTGGAATAGTTGCCCGAGATGAAGATCTCGTCGGCCTGCTCGAAATCGCTGTAGCGCAGGCTCATCTCCTCGACGGGGATGCCGTCCTGCCTGAGCAGGCCGATGACGCGCTGGCGGGTGATGCCGTTCAGGAAGGTGCCGTTGGGAGCCGGCGTCCTGACGACGCCGTCCTTGGCCAGGAAGATGTTCGAGGTCGCGGTCTCGGCGACGTTGCCGAGCATGTCGAGCACCAGCGCATTGTCGAAGCCGGCGGCCTTGGCGGCGCGCAGGATGCGGGCGTTGTTGGGATAGAGGCAGCCGGCCTTGGCGTCGGTCGGCATCGTCTCCATGGTCGGCCGGCGGAACGCGCCTTGCGTCACCGAGAAACCGTTGGTCGGCTGCGGCATCGGCGCCTCGAACAGGCAGAGGCAGAACTGCGTCGAATCCGGGTCGGGCATAATGGTCGAGGGCCCGTCGGCCTCACCCCAATACATCGGCTTGACGTAGAGCGCCGTGCCGGGGGCGAACTTCTTCACGCCCTCATGCGTCTTCTCGATGATGAAGTCCTGCGTCACCGTGGCCTTGAGGCCGAGCGCCACGGCCGAGCGGTTGACGCGGGCGGCATGGGCGGCGAGATCGGGCGCGACGCCGTCGAAATAGCGGCCGCCGTCGAAGACCGAAGAGGCCTGCCAGAGCGCATGGCTGCGCGGACCCACTAGGCCGGGGTTGCCTTCGTGCCAGGCGCCGTCGAACCAGCTCCACGTCTGAGAATACCATGCCATAGCGGCGCTCCAATTTGGTCAGTTTTGCTGACAGACACCGTCTGCCCAGAGATCGTCGGCGTCAACATGGCGCGGGCCGCGAAGCGATGACGGGATGTGATGGAAGCGATCGGAAGCGGTGATCGATCAGAAGCCGAGCGCGCGCGCCACTGAGACCGTCGCCATGCCGACCGCCAAGGCCAGCAACTCGCTGCGCCGCAGCACCATGCTGCCGATCGCCGCGATGAGTGCGAGTGCCGCAGTGAAACCCAGTCGCTCGATCAGCGGCAGCACGGTCGCGACCACGATCGAGCCCGGCAGCGCCGCAAGCCCACGCCGGACGCGCGGCGTCAGCGGAATGAAGCCCATCATGATCACGCCGGAGATGCGGCAGAGATAGGTCGCCAGCATCATGGCGAGGATGACGAAAGCCGCGCCCCATGGGCCGGGATCAGGCAGGGTCATCGCTGAACGCCCCTGTGAGTGCGCCGGCAAGCGAGCCAACGATGATGAAGGCATAGCCGTCGATCAGCTTCGCCGTGACCAATGCGACGAGCCCCGCGACGACCCAGGGCACGGCCGCCCGCTTGCCGCGCCAGAGCGGCACGATCATCGCGGCAAAGAAGATCGGCATGACGAGATCGATGCCGTATTGGCGCGGATCGGCCACCAGCGCGCCGAGCAGATATCCCGGGATCGTCGTCGCAACCCAGACGACCCAGAGCACGATGCCAGCGCCGATGACCACGCCCAGATCACGCCCGCCCTCGCCATGGTAGCGCGCGCCGATCAGCCAACTCGCATCGGTGAAGAGAAAGAGATGCGCGGCGTTGAGCGCCTTGGGATAAGGCGCGAACCAGGGCTGCAGCGAGGCGCCCTGCAGCACCATGCGCGCATTCACCGTCGCGGTGACGACGGCAAGCCCCGCAATCGCCCCCCAGCTCCATTCCGGCCGCCACAGCTCCATCGCCACGAGCTGCGCCACGCCGGCATAGACCAGCGCGCTCATCATGACCGTCTCCAGCAGGCTCAGCCCCTTGGCCGCAGCCGCCGCGCCGAAGGCGACCGCGAAAACGACGATGCCCGGCAGCAGCACGGAGACCTTGCGGACGCCAAGGCGGATGCCTTGCATGGTGAGCAAGGGGCGGGCAGGCTCCGAGGTCGGTTCGGGTGAAGCGGTCATGGCTCTTCAAGAACCCTTAGAGGCTGTTAGGGACTCTGGGGACGATTTGATGAGGTCAAAACGACGGAGATGGGAGGAGCATTGCGCAGGCGATACCATCGGTATCGGCAAGCGATGCGACGCTGCAGCTCCGTCGTTTTCACCTCACCCGCAGGGCGCGGCGATTTTGCGCGACTGCGGCGTCGTTCTTCGTAGCAAACCGGAAGGTTTGCGTCCTCGAACTCCTGGCATTCGCGCAAAATCGCCAGCGTCAAATCATCCCCAGAGTCCCTAACAGCCTCTAACGCCCGACGCCGTCAACGGATGGCAGCACCGGCCGCGCATGAGGCCTGCGCAGGGCGGGACAAGAGCCAATCCCGTGCTAGCCTCGCGCCATGCACTGGCTGACCTTTCCCATCGCTTCCCCTGCCCTGCCCGCGACCTGGCTGATCGCGACCGGCGCGAGCCCGGCCAACCTCGCCGAGCGCTCGGCCTTGCGGCGCGAGACGGCGCGGCGAATCATCGCCGCCCAGCTCGGCCTGCCGATCGAGGCCATCGCGATCGGGCATGACGAACGAGGCCGGCCCTTGCTGGCTCAGCCTGCCGGGGCGGGGCTGCATCTCTCGCTCGCGACGCGGGCGGGCGTCGTCGCGCTGGCGTTGGCGCAGCATCCCGTCGGGGTCGATGTCGAGCGGGTCGAGCCCTTGGCCACGCCGCCGCTCGCGGCCTTGCATCCGCAGGAGTGGAAGGCGCTGCTCGCCCTGCCCGAGCCGGAGCGGCCACTGGCCTTCGCGCAGATCTGGGCGGCCAAGGAGGCCTATGTGAAGGCGCTCGGCACCGGCTTTGCCCGCGCGCCGGAGAGTTTCGCAGTCACGTTTGCTTCGCGGGAAACCTTCAACGTCAGCGATCCGGAACGATCGGCCCGGTGTCTGGGCACGAGCCGCATCATGAAAAACGGCGGCCAGGAGAGCCTGGCCGCCGCGATCGTGGTTCTCGGTTGAATGAGATCTCAGCCCGGCTGGTTGGCCGGCTTCTTCTTCAGGGCATAGGCGACGGCGCAGACGAGCGCGGCGCCGATGACCGAGGTGACATAGTGCGGCATCGCAGCCGGTCCGATGCCGATGGCGCTGACATCCGTCGGCACCACCTTGACCCAGCTCGGCATGTTCGCCTGCAGCCACTGCAGCACGGCGATATCACCCAGGATCATCTCAGCTGCGATCCAGCCGAGCAGGGCCGCGCCGAGCCAGATCAGGATTGGATATTTGGTGATGATGGCGGTGAGGAACTGCGCGCCCATGATGATCAGCGGGATCGAGAGCAGCAGGCCGAAGATGAAGAGCTCGGGGTGTCCGCGCGAGGCCGCCGCGATGGCGATGACATTGTCGAGGCTCATCACCGCATCGGCGATCGCGATGGTGCGCACGGCCTGCCAGAGCGAGGTGCCGCCGTCGATCTCGGCATGGGACTCGTCCTCGCCCATGGCGAGCTTCACAGCGATCCAGAACAGCAGCACGCCGCCGACGATCTTCAGATACGGCACCAGCAGCAGGTAGGTCACCACGAGCGCGAAGATGATGCGCAGGCCGATGGCGGCCGAGGCGCCGAGCCAGATGCCGACCTTGCGCTGCTTCTCGGGCAGCGAGCGGCAGGCGAGCGCGATGACGACTGCGTTGTCGCCGGACAGGAGCAGGTCGATCCAGATGATCTGGAGCAACGACACCCAGAATTGGGATGATGAAAAATCCATAGGTCGGTCAGTCCCTGTGTCAGAGGGCCGGATCTGGCCGGCGTGGTTTCAGCCAATAGCCAAGGGCGAGCACGAGAAGCGCACCCAGGGCAGCGGCCGGATATTCGAGGCGGTGCAGCGCATCGGCGCCGAACCGGGTGATGAGCCAGGGATCGCTGTCGAACATTTCGCCGGCGACCCAGCCGAGCAGCCCCGCCCCGGCCCAGACCAGGATCGGAAAGCGCGTCAGCAAGCTCGTGATCAAGGATGCCCCGAGCACGATCAGCGGTATCGAGATCACCAGCCCGGCAACCAGGAGCGGGATCGAATCCTTGGCGACCGCGGCGATCGCCAGCACATTGTCGAGGCTCATGACGATGTCGGCGATCGCGACCGTCTGGACCGCCTTCCAAAGCTTGCTGCTCGCCGTGATCGAATCCTCGTCGCTCTCGCCATCCTCGATGATCAGCTTGACCGCGATCCAGACCAGCAGCAGCGCGCCGACGATATGCAGGAAAGGCGCGTTCAGCAGCGAGGCGATCAGCACGGTGAAGACGACGCGCAAGACCACAGCGACGCCTGCGCCGAGCGCGATGCCCTTGGCTCTTTGCGCGGGCGCCAGCGCCCGGCAGGCGAGCGCTATCACCACGGCATTGTCGCCGGAGAGGACGATGTTGAGCGCGATGATCTCCGCCAGTTTTCCCCAGATCAGAGGATCGACGAAGGAAATCGAGGAGAAATCCATCAAGACAAGCCCTTCCAGAAACGGCAATTCGAGAACTGGGCAGTCGAGCGACCCGATTGGGATCGCTCAGCCGCTCCAGTTCCTTGTTTCAACGCGTTTTCTTCAGGCGAACCGCAGTTCACTTCGCTCGAAAACGCTTCAGTCAATCCAGCGGCGCTTATCGCGCCTCCGTATCCGGCCTGCCCGGCTTTTAGCCGAGCGCCTGCTCAACAGCCTTGCCCGCGGCTTCCGTCCCCAGCGTGCCGCCGAGATCGCGGGTGCGGGTGCGGGCGTCGCCAAGCGCGCGCTCGATCGCAGCCTCGATGCCCTTGGCGGCTTCGGTCTCGCCGAGATGATCCAGCATCATCGCGCCCGACCAGATCTGGCCGATCGGGTTGGCGATGCCCTTACCCGCGATGTCGGGCGCCGAGCCATGGACCGGCTCGAACAGCGAGGGATGATCGCCGGTCGGATTGATGTTGCCCGACGGCGCGATGCCGATCGTGCCGGTGCAGGCCGGACCCAGATCCGAGAGGATGTCGCCGAACAGGTTCGAAGCCACGACCACGTCGAAGCGGTCGGGATTCAGCACGAAATGCGCGGTCAGGATGTCGATATGGTACTGGTCGACGGCGACGCCGGGATAGTTCTTGGCCATCTCCTTCACCCGCTCGTCCCAATACGGCATGGTGATCGAGATGCCGTTCGACTTGGTCGCCGAGGTCAGCTTCTTGCGCGGACGGCGCATCGCCAGTTCGAAGGCGTATTTCAGCACGCGGTCGACGCCGACACGGCTCATCACCGTCTCCTGCATGACGATCTCGCGCTCGGTGCCGGCGAACATCTTGCCGCCGACCGAGGAGTATTCGCCCTCGGTGTTTTCGCGCACGACGAAGAAGTCGATATCGCCGGGCTTGCGGCCGACGAGCGGACCGGGAACGCCCGGCATCAGACGCACCGGGCGCAGGTTCACATACTGGTCGAATTCGCGCCGGAAGAGCAGCAGCGAGCCCCAGAGCGAGATGTGGTCGGGGACCTGCGCCGGCATGCCGACCGCGCCGAAATAGATCGCGTCATGGCCGCCGATCTTGTCCTTCCAGTCGTCGGGAAGCATCTTGCCGTGCTTCTCGTAATAATCGCAGGACGAGAAGTCGAACTCGTCGAAGCGCAATTCGAAGCCGTATTTCTTGGAAGCCGCCTCGAGCACGCGCAGGCCCTCGGGCATGACTTCCTTGCCGATGCCGTCCCCGGCGATGACGGCGATACGATAGACGCGATTGGTCCCACTCATAGTTTTTGTCCAAACAAGCTCATGGGTTTTCTCCAAAGAAGGCCGTGAATTCGGCGGCGACGAGATCGGGAATCTCCTCCGCCAGATAATGCCCGCCTGGCAAGGCACGGCCTTGGACGTTCTCGGCGCGCTGCCGCCACAGCGCAAGCGGCTCGAAACATTTGCCGATGATGCCGTTGTCGCCCCATAGCGCGAGCAAGGGTTGGGTCAGCTTGCGATCGCCATCCTCATCGTCATGGCGGATGTCGATGGTGGCGGCGGCGCGATAATCCTCGCAACTCGCATGAATGGTCTGCGGATCGCTGAAGCAGCGCAGGTAATGCGCCAAAGCCTCGGGCACGAAGGGCGTCAGCCCGGCCGAGCCGGAGCCGCATTTCTTGCGCCAATAGGCCTCGGGATCGGCCCCGATCATCCGCTCCGGGAATGGCGCAGGCTGGATCAGGAAGAACCAGTGCCAATAGGCCCGCGCGAAGGCGTCGCTGGTGTTGACATACATCTCGCGGGTCGGCGCGATGTCCAGCGTCGCGAGCTTGGTGACGCGCTCGGCATGGTCGAGCGCCAGGCGATGGGCGACGCGCGCGCCGCGATCATGCGCGCCGACGAAGAAGCGCTGATGCCCGAGCGCCGTCATGACCTGCGCCATGTCGAGCGCCATGGCGCGCTTGGAATAGGAGAAATGCTCGGCATCGCTCGCCGGCTTGTCGCTGTCGCCATAGCCGCGCAGATCGGCGCAGACCAAAGTGAAGCGGTCGCGCAAGCGCGCGGCGAGCTTGTGCCAGAGCGCATGCGTCTGCGGATAGCCATGGAGCAGCAGGAGCGGCGGCCCCTCCCCGCCCGTCCGGACACGGATGCGCGCGCCCGATGTCGCGACATCGAGCAGGCGGAAGCCGGGGAAGAGGCTGTCCTGGACGGGAATTTCGGTGACGGTCATTCGGCGCTGTTAAGGTGAAACAATCGGGAGCGATTACCCTGAATCCCGTGCGATTACGTCGATGGATTATTACACAATCACGATCAATAACCGCATGATCGACAATGTGAGAATCCAGCAGCCCTCATGAACGGTCAGGTGTCCCTCATCGACGAGAATGATCCGGTTCAGAGCGTGTTCGCGCCGGTGCTGGGATTGCCGGCGTGGAGCGTGCAAAAGGGCCAAGGCAGCATGCTCACCTTCGAGTTCGGCAATCCATCTCTGTATATTCGCGAGCCAATCGAGACGAAGGAGGCCGCGAGCGCAAAGATCGTCGCGTGGCGCCGCCGCCGTACCGTCAAGCCAATCGGCGAGTGGTGGTTGTGGATTTATTGCTGCAACTGGCGGTGCATCGTGCGCGGTCGCGAAGCCGCGCATTCGGAATCGACAAGCAAGCGGATCGGCTCCGCTGCACGCGAACTCGACGGGCAACGCCTGTTGTCTATCAGCGTCGATCCCCTCAAGGGGACATCCCGCTTTGCCTTCGACCTCGGCGCCGTGCTGGAGACGTGGCCCTACGAGGACGAAGACCTCGACGAACAATGGTGGCTGCAGCACCGGTCCAGCTACACCTTCGCCTATCGCAAGGATGGCCGATACAGCTGGTCGGCAGAGCGCTCCGGCGAGGAAGTCTGGTTACCATTGCCGTCGGGCGCCACCGGCATAGTTGCCTGAACGCTCCTACCCCCGCCTGCGGCGGGAAGAGAAAAGGCCGCTTCTCCCCCCATAAGCTGGATTGACGGCTCTGCGCCCTACCCCCGCAGCGCCGCCCCATAGCGCTTGGCCATCTCGGCGACGATCTTGGCGCCGACCGCCTCGATCTCGGCCTCGGTCAACGTCTTGTCGACCGGCTGCAGGGTTACAGCCAGCGCAACCGACTTCTTGCCGGCCTCCACGCCTTGCCCTTCATAGAGGTCGAAAACCACGACATCGGCGATCAAGGCCCGGTCGGCGTTCTGCGCGGTCTTCATCATCTCGCCGGCCGCGATCGTCTTTTCGACGATGAAGGCGAAATCGCGCGTCACCGGCTGGAAGCCCGAGAGCGCCAGCTTCGGCTTGACCTTGGTCGGCTTGTATTTCGGCAGCGGCAGCGCATCGAGATGGATCTCGAAGGCGACGAGCGGCCCCTTGACGTCGAGCGCCTTCAGCACCTTGGGATGCACCTCGCCGAAGGCGCCGATGACGCCCTTGGGGCCGAACTGGAGCGTGGCCGAACGGCCGGGATGCGCCCAGGCAGGACCACCAGTGACGATCTGCAGGCCGCCAACCGGGACACCGAGCCCTGTCAGCAGGCCCATGAGATCGGCCTTGGCGTCGAAGACATCGACGGGCTTGGCGGCGCCGTCCCAATGGCGGCCGACGCCTTCGAGCCTCGCCGTGCCCCGGCGCAGCCCGGCTGCGGCGATGAACTGCCCCTCAGGCGTGTCATCCTTGAAGACCTGCCCGACCTCGAACAGCGCGACGTCGCCAAGGCCGCGATCGGCGTTGAGCTGGCCAGCCCGGATCAACCCCGGCAGCAGCGAGGGGCGCATATCGGAGAGATCGGCCGCGATCGGATTGGCGAGCACAAGCTGGCGCGCGCCGCCGCCGAACAAAGTCGCGGCGTCATGCGAGATGAAGGACCAGGTCACCGCCTCGACGAGACCGCGGCTGGCGAGCAGGCGCTTGGCGGCGCGGGTGCGCTTCTGCAGCACGGTGAGAACGGGCTTCACCACCTCGCCCTTGATGCGCGGCAATGGCGTCGAGACAACGCGGTCGAGGCCCGCGATGCGCACGATCTCCTCGACGAGATCGGCCTTTCCAGCGACATCGCCACGCCAGGACGGAGCGGCGACCTTGACGCGCTCGCCGGCGCCCGAGACGTGGAAGCCGAGCGAGGTCAGCGCGACCTTCATCTCGATCTGCGGCAGATCGAGCCCGGTCAGGCGCTTGACCTCGGACCAGGGGAAATCGATGGCATGGGCGCTCTCGGGCAGATCGCCCTCGAAGACCATCTCGGAGGCTTCGCCGCCGCAGAGATCGAGGATCATCGCGGTGGCGAGATCGAGGCCCGGACGGGTGAAATCGGGATCGACGCCGCGCTCGAAGCGATAGCGCGCATCGGAGTTGATGCCGAGCGCGCGGCCGGAGCGGGCGATGTTGAGCGGGTCCCAGAGCGCGCTCTCGACCAGCACATCGGTGGTGGTCTCGCCGCAGCCGGAGGCCTCGCCGCCCATGATGCCGGCAAGCGACTCGACGCCGTGCTCATCGGCGATGACGACCTGCTCGCCGGTCAGCGTGTAGCTCTTGCCGTCGAGCGCCAGGATCGTCTCGCCGTCCCTGGCCCGGCGCACCGTGAGATCGCCCTTGACCTTGGCGGCGTCGAAGACGTGGAGCGGCCGGTTGCGGTCGAAGGTCATGAAATTGGTGATGTCGACCAGTGCGTTGATCGGCCTGAGGCCGATGGCGCGCAGCCTCGCCTGCAGCCAGTCCGGCGAAGGCCCGTTCTTGACGCCGCGCACCAGCCGCAAGGCGAAGACCGGGCAGAGGCCCTTATCCGCCTCGGCGAAATCGAGCGTCACCTTGACCGGGCAGGGAAAGGCCCCGCGCACGGGCAGGATCTGCGGCGTCTTGAGGCCACCGAGCCCGGCGGCGGCGAGGTCGCGCGCGACGCCGGCGACGCCGAGCGCATCGGCGCGGTTGGGCGTCACCGCGATCTCGATCACGGCATCGTCGAACCCGGCATAGGCGGCATAGGGCTGGCCGACCGGCGCATCCTGCGGCAAGTCGAGGATGCCGTCATGATCCTCGGAGAGCTGCAACTCGGCGGCCGAGCAGAGCATGCCGTTCGACTCGACGCCGCGAATGACGCCCTTGCCAAGCGTGATGTCCTTGCCGGGGATGTAGGTCCCGGGCGGTGAGAACACGCTCTTCATGCCGGTGCGGGCATTCGGCGCGCCGCAGACGACCTGCACAGGCTCAGCCCCGCCGGTGTCGACCATGCAGACGCGCAGCCGGTCGGCATTCGGGTGCTGCTTGGCCTCGATCACATAGGCGATGGTGAAGGCCTGGAGAGCCTTCGCCTTGTCCTCGACCGCCTCGACCTCGAGCCCGACGCGGGTCAGCGTCTCGGTGACGGTGTCGAGCGAATCCGTGGTGTCGAGATGGTCCTTCAACCAGGACAGAGTGAACTTCATGAGTGTCCGTCACTTCTCAGATTGGCATGGGACATCGTGGGCGACGCAGCGTTGAGCTGGTCTTCCCCATCCGTCCGGATCTTCATGGAATTGCCGCGCCAGCTCACTTCTCCGGCGACGAAGGCATAGGCCCAGACGCCGGGAAAGATCAGATCCCGCAGCAGCAGCGCCAGCGGCATGCGCCAGGAGAGATACCAGCCGACGCCATAGGCCAGCGCCATCTCCGCCACATACCAGGGCAGCAGCACGAGAGCGGGGCCAAGCCATGCGGGATATCCGTAGGCCAGTGCCGCGAAAGCCGCGCACAGCGCCGGCAGCAGCGGGCCGGACAGGATCTCGGGCGCGAAGAAGGGCAGGAACGTCACCCGGCGCAGACGCGCCCAGCGGAACTGCCGCTGCACGACGTCATACAAGGAGCGCTGGCCCAAGGGCTGCTCGAAGGGCTGGCCGACGAGATGGACATGCTTGCCGGCCCGGCGCACCAGCTTGGTGGCGGCCGCATCCTCGGCAATTTCCTCGCCCAGCACGGCGATGCCGCCATTGGCGTCGAGGAAGGGCTTGTTCCAGAGCATCGACTTGCCCTGCGCAAAGCCGAAGCCGAGCGCCTCGCCGGCATATTGCCAGCGCGCCTGGAAGGTGTTGAGGAAGGCGCATTCGAGCTCGGCCCAGAAGCCCTGCGGACGCGAGCCCGCCGGCGTCGAGCAGACGAGCCCGGTGTCGGGGCGCCATGAGGCCAGCATGCGCTGGATATAGTCCCTCGGCATCAGCACATTGGAATCGGCCAGGATGACCCATTCGGTCGTCGCCGCTTCCCAGCCCTTGACGCAGTTGTTGAGCTTGGGATTGGCGCTGACGGCGACATCGCCGGTGATCAGGCTGACGCGCTCCGCGCCGAAGCGCCCGATCAATTCCTCGATCAGCGGCACGATCGGATCATCGGCATCGGCGACGCAGAAGATCGTCTGATAGCGGGGATAGTCGAGCAGGAGGCCAGACGTCGCCGTCTCCCTGCTGAAGGCCTCGATGCCGCGCACCGGGCGCACGACCGTCACCGGGGGCTGCGCGTCGAGCAAGGCGCAGCCGGCATCCTTGCGGCGCAGACGCACGAAGGCGATCGCCTGGCAAAGCAGGTTGATCGCGACGGCGAGCGCCGCGAACAGGCCAGCTGATGCCGCCAGGCTCACCGCAACCTCCCCTGATGCCGCTGCGCGCTCACGACGACAGCCCACCCGTCAAGGTCGGCAGGTCGAGCGGCCGGAAGCCGTAATGGGCGAGCCAGCGCAGGTCCGCCTCGAAGAAGGGGCGCAGATCCGGCATGCCGTATTTCAGCATGGCGATACGATCGATGCCCATGCCCCAGGCGAAGCCCTGGTAGACATCCGGATCGAGCCCGCAATTCTTCAGGACGTTGGGGTGGACCATGCCGCAGCCGAGAATCTCGAGCCAGTCCTCGCCCTCGCCGAAGCGGATCTCGCCGCCCTTGCGCGAGCATTGGATATCGACCTCGACTGAGGGCTCGGTGAAGGGGAAGAAGGAGGGGCGGAAGCGCATCTTGACGTTGTCGATCTCGAAGAACGCCTTGCAGAACTCCTCAAGCACCCATTTCATGTGGCCCATATGGGCCTTTTTGTCGATGACGAGCCCCTCGACCTGATGGAACATCGGGGTGTGGGTCTGGTCGGAATCCATCCGGTAGGTGCGACCGGGGCAGATCACCCGGATCGGCGGCTCCTGCGCCATCATGGTGCGGACCTGGACCGGCGAGGTATGAGTGCGCAGCAGCTTGCGCTCGCCATTGGCGTCGGGCGCGAAGAAGAAGGTGTCGTGCATCTCGCGGGCGGGATGGCCGACGGGGAAGTTCAGCCTGGTGAAGTTGAGGTCGTCGGTCTCGACATCCGGACCTTCCGCAACCGAGAAGCCCATATCGCCGAAGATCGCGGTGATCTCGTCGATGACCTGGCTGATCGGGTGGATGCGGCCGCGCGCCTCGGGCCCCTCGCGGACCGGCAAGGTGATGTCAACAGTCTCGGAGGCGAGCCTGGCGTCGAGCGCAGCCTCGCCCAGCGCCTCCTTGCGGGCGGAGAGCGCGCCTTGCACCTTGTCGCGCAGGCCGTTGATCAGCGGCCCCTTGTCCTTGCGCTCCTCGGGCGTCATCGCGCCCAGCGTCTTGAGCAGCGCCGAGATCGAGCCGGCCTTGCCCAGCGCCGCGATCCTGACCTGCTCCAGGGCGGTCTCGTCCTGCGCGCCGGCGATGTCGGCAAGGAGGCTCACGCCTAAGTTATCGATCTCGTTCATGCCTGCTCTGGTCCATTTGCGAGGCATCTTCTAGGGTGTCGCCAGCGGCGAGGCTAGAGGCAATCATGCTGGCAAAGCATCGCTACGGCGGCAAATCCGGACCGTTTCACCTCGATGAGGGCAGCCGCATGACAATCATGTCTCAATGGCGGGCGGCCTTGGTCGTGAGTTCGCTCGTTGGCCTGGCGGTGCCGGCGGCGGCGCAGGACGGCAGGCGCGTCACCGTCACCGGCGAGATCAGCGACACCTGGTGCACGATCAGCGGGCTGATGTTCGCCAAGGGCACGGCTCATCACCAATGCGCGGTCTGGTGCGCGCTTGGCGGCATCCCGGTCAGCATCCGCGACGCCAAGGGCGAACTCTATCTGATCCTGAAGATCGGCGACGACGAGGACAACGCCGCCAACCCCCGCATCGCGCGGATGGCGACGCATGAGGTTGCCGTCGACGGCGAACTGCTCGAGCGCGACGGCGTGAAATACCTGCTGGTCGACCGCATCGCCGATGACAAGGGCGTCATCACCATGACGCATGAGGAATACGGCATCCAGCCGTTCGGGAACTGAGCGATGAAGGCTCTCTCCACGATACGCCTCGCGCTGATGATTTTTACAGTGACCAGCGCCGGCTCCTCCCTGGCCGCCGAAGCCTGGAATATCCCGCATGAGAAGGCCGTCGTCCTGAAGGGACGCGTCGTCGACGCGCTGTGCCCGCTCAAGGGTCGCTGCGCGCCCGATTGCGGCGGCGGCAAGCGGCAGCTCGGCCTGCTGCTGGCGGATGGCACGTTCCGGCTCGTGGCCAAGTCGAACATCGATTTCGCCGGATCAATCCCCGATCTGATCGGCTTCTGCGGCAAGGAGATCGAGGCCGACGGGCTCCTGATCGAGAACCCGGCCATAACCCTGTTCTTCGTGCAGGGCATCAGGACCGATGCGGCTGGATCCTTCATCCCGGCCGAGCGCTTCAAGGCGGACTGGGAGACGCAGCACGGCAAGGCCGAAGAGTGGTGGCGTGCCGATCCGGAAGCGAACCGGATCATCGCCGAGGACGGCCCGCTCGGCATCAAGGGCCTGGCGCCCAAGCCAAAGCCCTGAGGCCTCCCGCGATGACCGACATGATCGCGCGCAGGGGCGTGCTGGCCGGCCTCGCCGCTTTCGCCACAGGACGGGCTGTCGCGCAGGATCAGGCCAGCCAACAGGGCAGCCTCCAGCATGATCGGCTCACGGCGCAGTTCGGCGGAGCTTTCACCCTCACCGATCACACGGGCAGGCGCGTCAGCGACGGCGATTTTCGTGGCCGCTTCATGCTGATCTATTTTGGCTTCACACGCTGTACCGATACCTGTCCGGTTGATCTGCCGGTCATCGCGCAGGCACTCGATGCGGTCGGCCCGCTCGCGGACAAGCTCGTGCCGCTCTTCATCACGGTCGACCCCGGCAACGATACGCCGCCGGTCATGGCGACCTATGTCGCCGCCTTCCACCCGCGCCTGATCGGGCTCACCGGCAGCGAAGCGGAGATCGCGGCAACGGCCAAAGCCTACAAGGTGCATCGCCGCAAGCTGACACAGCCTCACCATGGCGCGGGCGAATATGCGGTCGATCATGGCTCGCTGACCTATCTGATGGGGCCGGACGGGCGCTTCGTGACGTTGCTGCCGCATAATTCGGGCGCCGAGCGGCTGGCCGCGATCCTGCGGAAATATCTCGCCTGAGGCGACAGGCCGCGTCTGCGTGGCTATGCAGGGCATACCCAACAGGACCGATGCCATGGCCGACAACACCGCCCAGAAGACCTCACCCAGCTTCCGCCTCGCTGCGCTCGACCCCGACTTCATCCTCGGTGATTCCACGCGCGGGGCGCGTTTCATGCTCGAATACCAGAAGGCCGAGGACAACCTGCGGGCGCGCGGCATCGCCTCGACCATCGTCGTCTTCGGCTCGGCGCGGGTGCGGGAGGGCAATCCCTGGTACGAGGCGGCGCGGGCTTTCGCGCGGATCGCCTCGGAACGTGGCGGCGCGCTGGCGCAGGCCGGCAATGAGCACCGGCATGTCATCGCCACCGGCGGCGGGCCGGGCATCATGGAGGCGGCCAATCGCGGCGCGACGGAGGCCGGGGCGCTCTCGATCGGCCTCAACATCACCTTGCCGCATGAGCAGGAGCCGAATGCCTGGTCGACGCCGGACCTGACCTTCCGCTTCCATTATTTCGCGATGCGCAAGATGCATTTCGCCATGCGGGCAGCCGCGCTCGTCGCCTTCCCTGGCGGCTTCGGCACGCTCGACGAATTGTTCGAGGTGATGACGCTGGTCCAGACCGGCAAGATGCCGCCGGTGCCGATCGTGCTCTATGACAGCGCCTTCTGGAAAAGCCTGCTCAACCTCGACACGCTACGCGAGGCCGGCTTCATCCGCCCCGAGGATCTCTCGCTGTTTACCTATGCCGACACGCCCGACGAGGCCTATGCCCGCATCGTCACTGGTGCCGGCGACGCCTGGGAACCGGCTGCAAAGGACAGCGTGCAGACGTAAGGCGCGCGATTCGTCGCGATGCACCGCCGTCATTCGGTAGTCGGTCAGTTTGGGGGCCAGTTCCGACCCGTTGGGGACTTGCGTGCCCAACTGCATTATAGCGTCGATCCCTGTGGAGGACCTATGAGACTGGTTCGTATCGTAGTCTGCATAGTCGCGACGGCGACTGCTTGCCGGGCAGATGTGCAAACCGATGGGCTTCGGCCCGATGATTATCCCTTTCAATGCGGTGCAGTTTTCGGGATCATCGGTCGCGCCAACTCTGACGCTGCGAACGTTAGCGAGGCGACAAAATTCAGCGAGAGAGCCAAAAAACTTGAACTAGTAGCTCAAGCGGAGTTCGCTAGACGGGGCCGAAGCAAGCAAGACGCTGAAAATTATATGCAGAAGCATATTGATGACCTGATCGAGTTAGCCGCTAGAGAACCGCGGCTGATCGCTAATTTCGTCAGAGCATGTGAGCAGCGATTCCCGAGCTGATAAACTCGAGTTCAATGCCGCCCCCCATATCAGTCGTTCCGGCTTTGGGGGCCTAGATGGCAGCTTTCACCGCTGACAAGCTCCGCTACAATGCGCGCTCTTGGCGGAGTGCAGTGGCGCTACCATTGGGGAATTCGTGATCAAGGCTCTAGTCACTATACCGCTTTTCTTCGCAGTTTGGCTTACTTGCAGCGTCGGCGGCGCGTTTACCGCCAGTTTCCTCTTCCACCACATTGACGAGTTTTCGTTCATCAGCGGTTTTGCAGTAGGCGCGCTTGTCGGCTTGCCAGCAGCATTCTTTGCGATCGGATATTTGTGGCGGGAATGAATAAATTGATGCCGCCCCTGCCGAGTAACCCCCAGCTTTTGGAGGGAGGCAGGGCATGACCGCAAACGACCCAACTCGGTCATCTCAACTTCCGCTATACGGCTTCCCAACACGGCTGGCAGAAAGGCTTGTGCCAGCAACCGCAATCAGAAAAGTGGTTGCACATCGCGTCAGATCACCCTGACGGCTTGGGATTTGTCTGCCATCAGGGTATCTCGGAGGCACATTCTCGCAGCCTCCGCTTTTGGCCCAGAGCGGAAATCGGCCAGCATCGGTCGGAAGCAATGAGCACCACCGGCCGATAAGACCGTTTATGCGCCGACGAAGCCAGCCACGGCAAGGATGGCGGTAAGGCTGGCCGTCATGCCGGATACGCTGGCGGTCTTCTCGACATCGATCCACTCGGCGAGAGAATGCGCCCTGCCGCCGGTGCCGCCCGAACCGATCTTGATCGCGGGGATACCGAGGCTCATCGGAATATTCGCGTCGGTCGAGGACGCCTCGTGCGTGGGCACAAAGCCCTGCGCCTTCATGGCCGCAGTCGCGAATTGGACGATATCGGCGTCCATGGCCGTATTGCCGGCAGGACGATCGCCCAGCGTCCTGATCTCGACGGTGATGGGGCCCTCGCTGGTCGAACGGATCGCGTTCTCCTGCTCGACTGCTGCGGCCACGATCTCGCGCCAGCGTGCATCCAGCCTGGCAAGCTGCTCGGCCGATTCCGATCGAAGGTCGATGTCGACCCACGCCTCCTCGGGGATCGCGTTCACCGAGGTACCGCCGCCGACGATGGAGGCACAGAATGTGGTGCAAGGTGTTTCCGGCACCTCGATGCGGCCGAGTTCGACGATCGCCTGCGCCATGGCATAAATCGGGTTCACGATCCCGAACGCCTTGAAGCTGTGTCCGCCCGGCCCTTTGAACCGGACGGAATAGCGTTTCGAACCGACGCCGCCGACCACGATGTTGTCCACCTGCGGACTGTCGACGGTTATGAAGGCTTCAATCTGGTCGCGATACCGACCCTTGGCGAAGAGATGGCGCACGCCACGCAGGTCACCGAGCCCTTCCTCGCCGACATCGCCGACGAACAGAATATCGTTGCGGGTCCTGATGCCGGCAGCGTCCATCGCGCGGATGAAGGCCAAAAGCACGGCAAGGCTGCGGGTGTCGTCGCCAACGCCCGGTGCATAGAGTTTCGTGCCCTCGCGGCGCACGGTGACGTCGGTTCCTTCCGGGAAGACCGTGTCGAGATGCGCGGCGACCACGATCAAGCCACCATTGCCGGTGCCGCGCCTGACGCCCATGACATTGCCGATCTCGTCCTGCTCCACATCCTCGAGACCATGTGCGCGCAGCATCTCGAGATAAGCGGCGGCGCGCCTCTCCTCCTTGAAGGGTGGGGACGGAATCTCGGTCAGCGTGATGATGTCGGCCACGGTGCGGTCGTGCTCGGCGTCGAGCTTTTCGACCGCCGCCTTGAATGTCGGGTGGCTGGTGATCGCGGCGATTTCGGAGGCGTGGTCGCGCTGCACTGGCATTTCCCCATCATGCGGTCGGTGGCCTTCGCTCAGGCGCAAGCTGTGCCGTCAGCCCCAATGCAGCGCAAGGGGTCTTGGCAGCGCAAGGCTTACTGGCAGCGCAAGGGTTCGTCGCGAACATTGAAGTCCGCAGCGCACATCACCGATGGAGCGAGCGCGCATACCGAGACAAAGAAAAGGCCGGCATCGCTGCCGGCCTTTTCCAAATCAGTCAGGCAAAACCGCTCAAGCGGCCTTGCGCTCGCCGGCGTTGGGCTCGGCGGCCAGAGCGGCCTTGACCTGCTCGACGACGGCCGTGAACGAGGCCGCATCGTCGATCGCCATGGCCGAGAGGGTCTTGCGGTCAAGCTCGATGCCGGCCTTGGTCAGGCCGTTGATGAACATCGAGTAGACCAGGCCGTGCTCACGCACCGCAGCGTTCAGACGCTGGATCCAGAGCGCGCGGAACGAGCGCTTCCGGTTCTTGCGGTCGCGATAGGCGTACTGCATCGAGCGATCGACGGCCGCCTTGGCGGCGCGGATCGTATTCTTGCGGCGGCCATAGAAGCCCTTGGCGGCCTTGAGTGTCTTCTTGTGCTTGGCATGGGACGTTACGCCCCGTTTCACGCGAGCCATGTGATGATCTCCGGAAGGTTAGGGGGCGTCAGCCGTTGGGGAGGAAGTATTTCTTCACGTTGGCGGCGTCGCCCTCGAAAAGAACGTTCGTACCCCGGTGATTGCGGAGCTGCTTGTTGGTCCGCTTGATCATCCCGTGACGCTTTCCGGCCTGGGCGTAGAGCACCTTGCCGGTTCCGGTGATCTTGAAGCGCTTCTTGGCGCTCGACTTCGTCTTGATCTTGGGCATTTCAGCTCCTCATTGGTCGCGGACGCGCGAATTGCGCCGCTTTCAGTTTTGCTCGTTCAAGAAGTGCTCTTGGGGAAGCAAAGATCGACCGCCACGGCAGCCCTTATCAGCCGGGCGATCGAAGGCCGCGCGTATGACAGAAAAGGGCGGGCGTGGCAAGGGCGGGTCGTGGGCTCCGCGACAAGCCGCTTGACGATATCCGTGAAAGGCGCGTCAACACGTCACGACAACGTCTCATACGGCTCGCTAAGAAGCCCACTCTACCAGAGAGGAAACATCATGCGAATTTCAATGGCCGGATTCCTGGCCGGCATCGTCCTGAGCGCGGTGGCCAGCGCCCCTGCCCTCGCTCAGTCGACGCTCGACAAGATCAAGCAGCGCGGCCAGATCATCTGCGGCACCAGCGAGGGTGTGCCCGGTTTCTCCCTGCAGGATTCGAAAGGGATCTGGCAGGGCTTCGATACCGATATCTGCCGCGCTCTCTCGGCTGCGATCTTCAACGATCCCGACAAGGCCTCGTATCTTTCTCTGTCGAGCAAGAACCGGCTGGTGGCGTTGCAGAGCGGCGAGATCGACGTGCTGGCGCGCACGACGACCTGGACCCTCGGTCGCGATATCGGCCAGGGCGTCAGCTTCACCGCGGTCAACTATTACGACGGCCAAGGCTTCATCGTCCGCAAGAAGCTCAATGTGAACAGCGTCAAGGAGCTCGACGGCGCCTCGATCTGCGTCGCACAGGGCACGACGACAGAGCTCAACCTCGCCGATTACAGCCGGACCAACGGCATCAAGTTCGAGACCGTCGCCTTCGCGACGCTCGAAGACACCGTGCAGGCCTATGAGGCCGGCCGCTGCGACGCCTACACCACCGACCTCTCCTCGCTCGCCGGCACGCGCAGCAAGCTCAAGGCCCCCGAGGAGCATATCCTGCTGCAGCAGGTCATCTCCAAGGAGCCGCTCGGCCCCTGGGTCCGCAAGAGCGACGCGGCCTGGTTCGATCTCGTGCGCTGGACCGTGTTCGCACTGATCAACGCGGAGGAATTCGGCGTCACCAAGGCCAATGTCGACGAGATGGTGAAGACCTCGACGAACCCCGAGATCCGCCGCCTGCTCGGCGCCGAGGGCAAGTTCGGCGAGTCGCTCGGCCTCAGCAACGACTGGGTCGTGCGGATCATCAAGGCCGTCGGCAATTACGGCGAGAGCTTCGAACGGAACTTCGGAGCCAACACCAACAACCCGCTGCCGCGCGGCGCCAACAAGCTGTGGACCCAAGGCGGGCTGCAATTCGCACCGCCGATCCGCTGACAGCAGCATGACAAGGGGGTGGGGAGATCCGGCATCGCCCCGCCCCTTCTGCGCTTCAGTGGCCGCTTGATCATTCGAGCCTTCATCCCGAGGAGCCGCGAAGCGGCGTCTCGAAGGATGAGGGCTGAGAGAATCTCGAACAGAGGTCTCTCTCAGCGGCTCTAGACCCGAAAGAAGTCGATGAAAGCCCTGAGCGCCGGCCGCATCTGGCGGCGGCTGGGATAGTAGATGTGGAAGCCGTCGAAAGGCGGGCACCAATCCTCCAGCACACGCACCAGCCGGCCATCGGCAAGCGCATCGCGGACATACTCCTCGAACAGGAAGGCGATGCCGGCGCCATCGATGGCGGCCTGCGCGATCAGGCGATCCTCACCCAGGATCAAAGGCCCCTCGACCGGCGGCTCGATGGCGACGCCCTCCTTCTCGAACTCCCAGCGATAGATCACGCCGCTGGAGAAGCGGAAGCGGATGCAGCGATGAGCGGACAGGTCCTGCGGCCGCTCCGGCCGGGGCCTGCCTTCGAAATAGGACGGCGCAGCGACCGCCGCCCCCCGCATAGAAGGCCCGATGCGAACGGCGATCATATCGCGCTGCAGGCTTTCGCCGAGCCTGATGCCCGCGTCGAAACCGCCCTCGACGACGTCGGAAAACCGGTCCTCGATCACGATCTCCAGCACGATCGCGGGAAAGGCGGCGGCGAAGGCGCCAAGCTTCGGCTCCAGCACGGTATGGGCCGCCGTGCGCGGCACGGTCAGCCGGAGATTGCCGGCGGGCTCGTCTCGGGATGCAACCACCGCCTCCAGCGCCAGATCGATCTCGGAGAGCGCCGGGCGCAGGCGTTCGAGCAATTGCGCACCGGCCTCCGTCGGCGCGACGCTACGCGTGCTGCGCGCCAGCAAGCGAACGCCCAGGCCGGCCTCCAGCGCCGATACCGCATGGCTGACGGCGGAGGGGGCGATGCCGAGCTCCTTCGCCGCGTCGCGAAAGCCGCCATTGCGGGCAACCGCCGCCAGAACGGCCAATTGCGAAAGATGACTGCGGCTCATTGCTCTATTTAATCGATCAAGCCGTGCGAACTCAAGCCGATTATCGAACGGCGCCAGCGGCGCTATCTAACCCTCATCACAGCAGAGGAGCCCGTGATGAAAACCCGCAAGCTTGGAACTGAACTGAGTGTCTACCCTGTCGGCCTGGGCTGCATGGGCATGAGCTTCGCCTATGGCGGCCAGGAAGAGAGCGCCGCCATCGCCACTTTGCGCCGCGCCGTCGATCTTGGCGTGACCCTGTTCGACACAGCCGAGGTCTATGGCCCCTACGACAACGAAATCCTGCTCGGCAAGGCGCTGAAGCCCGTCCGCGACAAGGTCATGATCGCCACGAAGTTCGGCTTCAGGATCAGCCGGGATGGCGATGGGCCGGCGCGCATGACCGGCGTCGACAGCCGGCCGGAACATGTCAAAGCGGTCGCCGAAGCCTCGCTGAAGCGGCTCGGCATCGATGTCATCGACCTCTACTACCAGCACCGCGTCGACCCTGCGGTGCCGATCGAGGAGACGGTCGGCGCGATGGCGGAACTTGTCCGCGAGGGCAAGGTCCGCGCGCTCGGCCTGTCGGAGGCGAGCGCGGCGACGATCCGGAGGGCGCATGCGGTACACCCGATCGCCGCCGTGCAGAGCGAGTATTCGCTGTGGAGCCGCGAGCCGGAGGCGCAGGTATTCAAGGCCTGCCGGGAGCTCGGCATCGGCTTCGTGCCCTACAGCCCGCTCGGTCGCGGCCTGCTGACGGGCGCGATCAGTAAGCCCGACCAATTGGGCGCAGATGACTGGCGCCACACTTTGCCGCGCTTCCAGGCCGAGGCGATGGCGGCCAACGCGGCCATCGTCGACGAGCTGGCGGCGATCGCGGCCCGCAAGGGCGTGACGACGGCGCAGCTGGCGCTGGCCTGGGTGCTGCACCAGGGCGACTTCATCGTGCCGATCCCCGGCGCGCGGAAGATCGCAAACCTGGAGCAGAATGCGGCAGCCGCCGACATCAGCCTCAGCGCCGCCGAGCTTGCAGCCATCGCCGAGGCGACATCGCCGGAGCGGGTCGTCGGCAGTCGCTATACCGAGGCCGCCCTCGCTTTGGTCGACGGCTGAGCCCCATGCCCCCACCGGCGAGACCGAGCCGCGGCGCTTGACTCGCACGACACTACATCCATCGATGAGACCGGGTGCCGTCTCGCGGCGAAGAACGCGAACGGCACCCCGTTATCGAGGGGGAAGCGTCGATGAATCAGGTCACCATTCTGGCGAGCATCGCGGCGATCCATGCGCTTGCGATCGCCAGCCCCGGCCCGACCTTCGCGGTCGTCATGAGCTATGCGGTGAAAGGGGATCGCCGCGCCGGGCTGCTGCTGACCTTGGGTGTCGTGCTGGCGACGCTGACCTGGGCGCTCGCCGCCGCGGCCGGTCTGGGCACCTTGCTGGCGAGCTTCCCGCTGGCCTATCGCGGCCTCCAGCTCGTCGGCGCGGCCTATCTGATCTATCTCGGCGCGAAGCTGTTGATCGGGATGATCCGCCACAAGGGCCCGGCCACCCCTCACGCCGCCTCCGAGCCGGTCTCGGGGCTGGAAGCGATCCGCGCCGGCTTCATCACCAACATCACCAATCCCAAGGTCGTCGCCTATTACGCCAGCCTGTTCGGCGTGATGATTCCGGCCGGCGCGCCGGGCTGGCTGTTCTGGTCGGCCGTGGCGGTCGTCGTCGTGGTCTCGGCGGTCTGGTGGATCGCGGTGACGCTGTTCTTCACCGTGCCCGCGGTGAGCCGTGCCTATGTCCGCGCAAAACCGGTGCTGGACGTGATCATGGGCGTCGTCTTGATTGCGCTTGGCCTGCGGCTGGCCGTGTTCGGGTAAGTCTTAAGACCATCGACCGTTCAGGCCCGGAGAAGCCATGACGCCTTGCATCATCACCGTCGCCATCACCGGCTCGCTGCCGACCAAGCGCGACAACCCGGCCGTGCCGATCTCGATTTCCGAACAGATCGAATCCACGCAGGCCGCTTTCGAGGCCGGCGCGACCCTGGCGCATTGCCATGTCCGCAGCGACGAGGGTACGCCGACCTCCGACCCCGAGCGCTTCGGCCGTTTGCTGGAGGGTTTGCGCCAGCATTGCCCCGGCATGATCGTGCAGTTCTCGACCGGCGGGCGCTCCGGCGCAGGGCGCGAGCGCGGCGGCATGCTCTCGCTGAAGCCCGACATGGCCTCGCTCTCGACCGGCTCCTGCAATTTCCCGACTCGGGTCTATGAGAACAGCCCCGAGCTGGTCGACTGGCTGGCGAGCGAGATGCTTGAGCATGGCGTCAAGCCCGAGATCGAGGCCTTCGACCTCTCGATGATCTTCAAGGCGGTCGAGATGGGGGTTGCAGGCGCGATCAAGGGGCCGCTGCATGTGCAGTTCGTCATGGGCGTGAAGAACGCCATGCCGGTCGACCGCGCCGCCTTCGAGTTCTACATCGCGACGCTGAAGCGGCTCGCGCCCGATGCGACCTGGACGGGCGCCGGCATCGGCCGCGACCAGATCACCCTCAACCGCTGGTCGCTCGAACTCGGCGGCCATTGCCGCACCGGGCTGGAGGACAATGTCAGGCTCGACCGCGACAGGCTCGCACCGTCCAATGCCGCGCTGGTGAAACGCGTGGTCGATCTCTGCCCGGAATATAACCGTCGCCCGGCAACAGCCGGCGAGGCGCGCACGCTCCTCGGTCTCGCCGCCTGAACCACTATTCGGCCGCGTGCAACAGCGGCGCGGCCGGCTCGCCGTCGAGCCGCGCGCCGAGCCTGTCGACGTCGAGCAGCATCAGCATGCCCGCCGGCGCGCCTTGCGCATCGCGCGCGGCGACAACGCCAAGCGCGGGGATTTCCAGCTTCGCGGTCAGGTCCCGCAAGGGCTGCAGTTCCGAGACTGGGATTTCCGGTATCGGGCCGAGCGAATCGACCACGAGGCCGAGCGTCCGGCCGGCCGCGCGCACGATGACGATCTGCTGATCCTCGGCGGAGCCATCGGGAATGCCGAGCAGCCGCGCCAGGCGCAGCACCGGCACGGGGTCGCCCTGATGCAGCTTGTAGCCGGCGAGCAGACCGTCTTGCGCCTGCTTGGCCGAGGGCTTCAGGCCGGCGAGATCGACGGCCTCGACGACATCGCGCGCCTTCACGCCGAGCCAGTGCCGGCCGATATGGAAGGTCGCGGCCTCGAAGGCCTCGACGCCGTCAGGCAGCCTGCGCGCCGCGATCGCGTTGGCCGCCGCGCTCGACGGCCGCGCCCCGGCATCAGTGGCGATATCGCCGAGCGGTACGACGCAGAGCGCCACCACATCGGCATGGTGCCCATCGCTGGTCTTGTATTCGCGATAGCCCTTCGATAGTGCCGCGCCGACCGCGACATGCCTGCCCTCGAAGGTGCGGATGCCGGCGAGATCGCCGTCATTGGCCAACCCTTGCGGGTCGATGACGATCGGGCTCGGTGCGCCCACAGCGAAGCGCGGCTCGGTCGAGGAGATGATGCGGCCATCGCCCGCGACGAGCAGCGTGAAAGCGCCGGGTAACGCCGCACCGGCTTCATCGGCCGGCAGCGAATCCTGCAGGATCGCGCCGAATTGCGGCGTCGAATCGAAGACGATCGCGATGCCGCCGACCGCCTTGCCGCCAGCCATCTTGCCGCCAGCCGGGGCCTGGACGGCGGCCGTATAGATCAGGGTCGATGCCTCCGCATAAAGCGACGAAGGCTCGAAGCCCGACACCGCATAATGCTGGTCCGAGCGCAGCGCCAGCGTCCGCTGCACCCATTCCGCATCGAGCCTCTCGCCGACCAGATGCGCCTCGTCCGGCTGCGAAACCGCGACGACGACGCCCTTGGCGTCGAACAGGATCAGGTTGCTGTAGACCGTATAGAGCGAATTGATCGTCGCCAGGATCTCGCCGCAATGCCGCGCGCCCGCCGGCGTCGGCTCCGACAACACCCGCGCGAAGGTCGCGTTCAGCGCCCACCAGCGGCAATCATTGGCGCGCTCATAGAGATTGCGGTCCATGACATCGATGGCGAAGGCGGCGCGCGAGCGGCATTTCTCCATGATCGCCGCGACCACGGTACGGTGGAGATCGCCGATCGAGGCGTCGAAGACGGCCTGCGTCCTGCGGCCGGCATTGGAGATTTCCCAAAGCAGGATTTTCGAGAAGGCAGCATTGGCCGCCGTCGACCCGGCCTGGCGGATCGAGCCGTTCCAGACCGAGCGGTTGAGGTTGCGCTGGATCATCGCCGCCTGGCGCGAGACCGTGAGCAGGTCTTCAGAGAACAGCCCGGAATGGCCGGTCACCGCCGCAAGCAGGCCATCCTCGATCCGCGCACTGAGCGCGCCTTCGCGCTGAGCGAAAGCAGCCTCCAGCGGCAGCAGCCCGAGCCCGATCCAGCCCGGCCCCATATAGCCCTGATAACCGGAGCTGCGGCAGGCAACAGCGAGATATTGCCGGCCGCCGAGCTTGAGCACGGGCTCGCGCCCCTGCAGCGCCGACGGCGACAGGACGAGTCCCACCGGCACTTGAATGGCGCAGGAGCCGGCGATGACCTCGCCCTGCGGCGTGGCGCAGCCCAGGATCGTCCAGTCATCCTCCGGCAGCAGCTTGCGGAAGATCCCCGCCATCTCGTCGGCGAGGCGAAAGACCAGCACGAGCACGCCGAGCGGGCGCCTGGCGCGATCCTCGACGCGCCAGGCATAGACCAGCGACTGCGCCTCCGAGACGAAATCGACCACGCCGTAATGCTCGACATAGGCGCCGCTTGAACTCAACGCCTCCTGGATGATGGCGTGCCGCGCCGTCTCAGCCGGATGGGCCTGGAGCCTGGCCCGGACCGCGCCCTCGCGATCGACCAGGACGATGTCCGAATAGACCGAATACTTCGCGACATAGTCGCGGAAGCGCGCCTCGATCGCCTCGCGGGCAGCGGGTGTCGGCTCCGTTTCCTCCAGCATCTCGCGGATGTCGGTGTCGGCCGCGAGGAAGCCGATATCGGCCGTGCGCTCGAAGAGATTGCGCACCAGCACATCGATGGCGTTCTGCGCCTTGGTCCTGAGATCGCTGACGACCTTGTCGCGCGTCTCTATGGCGAGATGGTTGAGCAGGCTCCCCGTCAATTCCTCGAAGGCGGAACGCGTGCCCGACATCTCGGTCGCGTTGCCCGAGAGCTGGCCGAGCAGGGTCAGCGTATCCCACGACGCCTGCAAGCGATCGAAAGCCTGCCGATAGTCGTCGATCGCATGCATGTGGCGGATGATGCCCGCCAGCGAAGGATCGATCGCGATTCCCTTGTGAAGCGTCTGCAAGATCGGGCTCTTCCATTCGCGCCAATAGCCGCCTGGTCGAGGCCCGGCGGCCGAGAAAGGGCTGAACTCAACGCAACCGTTCCAAATCGAACCAAATCATCTGAGCGGCCGATTCGCACCAAGGTCACCCTGCCCGCAGCGCTCAAATTTGCGGCAAATGCAACGATCATTCACACGGCCCATGACCGGCTGGGCGCGAAGCGCGTGGCGACGTCAGAAAACCGCCTCGCGCTGCGCTTTTTGCAGCCCCCGCCGGGCCGCTCTCGCCTCAGACCAAAAACGCGGCGCGGCCTGCATCGAAATGCATCATTTGTTTCATATGATAATTTAGGGATCATCTGTTTCATTCCGCTACGAGTCCCGTTATGATCCCGCCATGGATCAGATCGGCGTCGTCACCGCCCTGGATGCGCAATTCGATGAGCTGCCGACGCAGCTGCAGGCGGTCGCGCGCTGGGTGCTCGATCACCCCGCCGATGTCGCCTTGCTGACGACGCGCGAGCAGGCGCGGCGCGCGGGCTTGGCTCCCGCGACCTTCACAAGGCTGGCGCAGCGCCTTGGCCTTCCCGGTTACGACGCCCTGCGAACGGCTTATGCGGCGTCGCTGCGCCAGCGCCCCGACGGCTTCGCCAACCGCGCAACCGAATTGCTCGAACGCCATGGCGACGAGGGCGACAGCGCCATCGCGCAGGACATGTTCGCGGCCTTGGCCGAGCATGTCCGGGCCTTGCGGGAGCCCGAATCCGTCGCCAGCCTCGAACGCGCGGCCGCATTGCTGGCGAATGCGCGCGGCGTCTTCTGCTTCGGGCTGCGCTCCGCCTTTCCGGCCGTCTATATGCTCGACTATATCCGCACGCTGATCGGCGCGGAGTCGGTCCTCGCCGACACAGCCGGCGGGCGCGGCATCGATGCCTTGCGCCGGATCGGCCCGGGCGACGTGCTCTTCGTCATCTCGGTCTCGCCCTATACGCGCCTGACGCTCCAGGCCGCCGCCTATGCGCGCGACAAGGGCGCCTCGATCCTAGCGCTGACCGACAGCGCGCATTCGCCGCTCGCCGCGCTCGCCGACGAGACCGTGCTGGTGCGCACCGAAACGCCCTCCTTCTTCCACAGCATGACGCCGGCTTTTGCTGCGGTGGAATGCCTGGCGGCGCTGATGACGGCGCGGCGCGGCAAGCCGGCGCTCGACGCCATCGCCGCCTCCGAGACCCAGCTCGACGCCTTCTCGACCTTTGAGACCCCTCGCCGCGCCAAACGGAGACCATCATGAGCCATCTGCTTCATCGCAGCGTCAACGGCGCCTATCCCGTCGCTGTCGGCGGCAAGGGCGTCATGCTCTTCGACGCCGAGGGCAAGAGCTATATCGACGCCAGCGGCGGCGCGGCGGTCTCCTGCCTCGGCCATGGCCATCCCGACATCCAAGCTGCGATGCATGCCCAGATCGACAAGCTGGCCTATGCCCATACCAGCTTCTTCACCTCGGAGCCGGCCGAGGAGCTGGCGGAGCATCTCATCGCCCGCGCGCCGAAGGGGCTGAGCAACGTCTTCATCTGCAGCAGCGGCTCCGAGGCGATCGAGGCCTGCCTGAAGCTGGCGCGGCATTATTTCATCGAAAAGGGCGAAAGCCGGCGGACCAACTTCATCTCGCGCCGGCAGAGCTATCACGGCATCACGGTGGGGGCGCTCTCGGTCGGCGGCCGCATGAAGGATCGCGCACCGTTCAAGGAGATGCTGCTCAGCGGCCACCATATCGCGCCCTGCTATGCCTATCGCGACCGGCGCACTGAGGAGACGCCGGAGCAATATGGGCTGCGCGTCGCCGACGAGCTGGAGGCCAAGATCCTGGAGCTCGGGCCTGGCACGGTCGCAGCCTTCGTCGCCGAGACGGTCGTTGGCGCGACGCTCGGGGCCGCCACGCCCGCGCCCGGCTATTTCAAGCGCATCCGCGAGATCTGCGACCGCCATGGCGTACTCCTGATCCTCGACGAGGTGATGTGCGGCATGGGCCGCACCGGCACGCTGCATGCCTGCGAGCAGGAAGGGATCGCGCCCGATCTGATGGCGATCGCCAAGGGGCTGGGCGCCGGCTATGCGCCGATCGGCGCGATGCTGGCCTCGGGCAGGATCGTCGAGGCGATCCGGCAGGGCTCCGGCGCCTTTCCGCACAGCCAGACCTATAACGGCCACCCGCTCGCCTGCGCGACCGCGCTCGCGGTGCAGAAGGTGATCGAGCGCGACGACCTGCTCGCCAATGTCCGCCTCCAGGGCGCCCATCTCGAGCGCCGCCTGAAGGAGCGCTTCGGCAACCACCATCATGTCGGCGATGTGCGTGGGCGCGGCCATTTCTGGGGCATCGAACTCGTTGCCGACCGCGCCTCGAAGACGCCTTTCGAGGCCGGCCTCAAGCTCAACGCCAGGATCAAGCAGGCAGCGATGGCGCGCGGCCTGATGGTCTATCCGATGGGAGGAACCGCCGACGGAACAGCCGGCGACCATGTGTTGCTGGCTCCGCCCTTCATCGCTGACGCGGCGGTGATGGACATGATCGTCGAACGGCTCGGAGAAGCGGTCGATGCCGCGATCGCCGGTGCCTTGCACGATGGCGCCGGACATTGACCGAATTATCGATGCAAAATTTGCATTGGCCATGCGCCATGCGAGCCGGCACAGATGCGCCATGCAGCATATTCCACATCGGCGGCTCATCGGCGTTCTCGGCGGCATGGGGCCGGCCGCGACGATCGATTTCATGGCGAAGGTGGTGATGCTGACGCCGGCGCAGCACGATCAGGACCATGTACCGCTGCTCGTCCATGGCGTGCCGCAGATTCCCGATCGCTCGGCTGCGATCGCCGCGGGCAGCGATGCGCCCTTCCTGCCGATGGCGGCGGGAATCATGCAGCTGGAGCGCGCCGGGGCGGAGTTCATCGCCATCCCCTGCAACACCGCGCATTACTGGCATGAACGCCTGGCGCGCGGCAGCCGCGTGCCGTTGCTGCACATCGCCGACGCGGTCATGGCGATGATCGCGGAGATCGAGCCGCCCATTGGCGCGGTCGCCCTGATGGCGACGCGCGGCACTATCGCAGCCGGGCTCTACCAGTCGCGCTTCGGCACTAAGCGCCCCCGTCTCATTCTGCCCGACGAGCCGGCGCAGGCCCTGGTCGACAGTGCCATCGTCGCGACGAAAGCCGGCCAGCGCCCGCTCGCTCTTCGACATGCAGAGGAGGCGAGCCAACGCCTTCTCGACGCCGGAGCGGAGCGATTGCTGCTGGCCTGCACCGAACTACCCCTGGCTCTTGCGGATAGTGCGTTCCTGCCGCTCGGCATCGACCCGACCGAAGCCCTGGCGCGGGCCTGCGTCAACGCCTCGCTCGGCGAGGCGCGCTGAGATGGATATACGCTGGCTCCAGGATTTCCTCACCGTCGCCGAGCGTGGCAACTTCACCCGCGCCGCCGAAGAGCGGAACGCCTCGCAAGCCGCCTTCAGCCGCCGGATTCAGGCGCTCGAAACCTGGCTCGGCGTCACCTTGATCGACCGCAGCGTGTTTCCGACGCGGCTGACGCCCGAAGGCGAACGCTTCAGGGAGACCGCGGCCGAGACGCTGCATCAGTTGCTCGATGCCAAGACCGGCCTGTCAGGCCAACCTACGGCGAAACGCGACCAGGTCGTGATCGCATTGCCGCATGCGCTGGCGACGGGCCGCCTGCCCGGCTGGTGGGCGAGCTGGTCGCAGGGGCGTGCGCTGAGCTGCAAGGTCGCGCCCGGCAATGTCCACGACACCGTGACGGCGCTGGTCTCCGGCGCGGTCGACCTCCTGGTCTGCTTCCACCATGCGCAGCAGCCGATCCATCTCGACGCCGAGCGCTACGACCGGCTGGTGATCGGGGTCGAACATCTGCGCCCCTATGTCGCCGCCGAACACGCCGAGCGCTGGCCGCTGCCCGGCAAGGCCCAGGCGCCGCTGCCACTGCTGATGTATTCTGCCGGCGCCTATCTCGGCCGCATGGTGGATCTCATCATCGAAGCCGCTCCGGAGCCGCTGGCCGGGCATCGCCTGGTCGAGAGCGACATGGCCGATGTCCTGCGCGACATGGCTGTCGCCGGCTACGGCATCGCCTGGCTGCCGGAATGCGCCGCGGCGGCCGCGGGGCCGAAGCTGGTCCCGGCCGGCGGAGAGGCCTGGGCGATGCCGCTCTCGCTCGTTGCCTATCGCGACAGCAGCAACCGTAAACCCGCGCTGCACCGGCTCTGGGCCGGTCTCGCCGGAGACCACGAAGAGCGGCAGAGCCAAGCCGCCGCAGCGGGCACCAAAGACGCCTGATCAGAACCAAGCACTCAAAAAACAGGGGAACTACGATGACAATCTTCAAACGCCTGCTCGCGACCGGATTCGGCCTCGCTTTGGCCGCCACGGTGACCACCGCTTTCGCCCAGACCTCGACGCTGGAGCGCGTCAAGGCGCGCGGCGAACTGATCTGCGGCAACCACACCGCCCTGGCGGGCTTTGGCCTGCAAGGTAGCGACGGCCGCTGGGCCGGTCTCGATATCGACCTCTGCCGCGCCGTAGCGGCCGCGATCTTCAACGACCCCAACAAGCTCAAGTTCGTTCCGACGACGACGCAGATGCGCTTTACCGTCGTGCAAAGCGGCGATGTCGACATGCTCTCGCGCAACGCGACCTACACGATGACACGGGATGTTGCGGCAGGCATGGCGTGGCCGGCGATCAACTATTTCGACGGCCAGGGCTTCATGGTGAGGAAGTCGCTCGGCATCACCGAGGCGAAAGCGCTGAACGGCGCCTCGATCTGCGTGACGCAAGGCACCACGACGGAGCTGAACCTCGCCGACTTCTTTCGCACCCACAATCTGAAATACGAGGTCGTGGGCTTCTCCACCAATGAAGAGGGCGTCAAGGCGTTCGAAGCCGGGCGCTGCGACGCCTTCACCACCGACAGCTCGGGGCTGGCGGCGGAGCGTCTGAAATTCGCCAAACCGGACGACTTCGAGATCCTGACGGAGCTGATCTCGCGGGAGCCACTCGGCCCCGCCGTGAAGCGCGGCGACGAGAGCTGGTTCGTGCTCGTGCGCTGGGCGCATTACGCCATGCTCAACGCCGAGGAGTTCGGCGTGACCAAGGCCAATGTCGATGAGATGCTGAAATCGACGAACCCCGAGATCAAGCGCCTGCTCGGTGTCGAAGGCAAGTTCGGCGAGGGGCTCGGCCTGACCACCGATTGGGCCTACCGGATCGTCAAGCATGTCGGCAATTACGGCGAGAGCTTCGAGCGCAATGTCGGCACGGGCTCGCGCCTGCAGCTCAAGCGCGGCCTCAACGCGCTCGCCTCCAAGGGCGGCCTGCAATATCCGTATCCGATCCGCTAGAGCAGGATGCTCTCAACTCTTGGATGAGAGACGGGTTCAGATGTCAGATGGGATCACTTGGTGATCCCATCTGACATCATCCGGCTCCACATCTAACGGCGGAGGAAGGACCCCCCATGCGGATCGCCCTGATCCATGCACTCCGGCATTCGCCGCCTCCGATCGAGGCGGCGTTCGCCGAACTCTGGCCCCAAGTCAGGCTGATGAACCTGCTCGACGACAGCCTCTCATCCGATCTCGCCCGCGACGGCAAGATCACGGAGGCGATGACGCGGCGCTTCCTGGAACTTGCGCGCTATGCGAAGGCGACCGGCGCCGACGGCATCCTGTTTACCTGCTCGGCCTTCGGGCCCTGCATCGAGGCGGTGCAGCGCGAACTTGCGCCGCTGCCGGTGCTGAAGCCGAACGAGGCGATGATCGAGGAGGCCGAAAAGGCCGGGGCGCGCATCGGCCTCCTCGCCAGCTTCGCGCCGACGCTGGCCTCGATGCCGCCGGAGTTCCCTCCTGCATTGACGATCATGCCGAAGCTGGCGGAAGGGGCGCTCGCCGCCCTCGACCGTGGTGACGGCGCCGAGCATGACCGTATCGCCGCAGAGGCAGCGCGCGATCTCGCCGGCTGCGACGTGATCGCGCTCGCCCAGTTCAGCCTGGCGCGATCAGCGCCCGCGGTCATGGCCGCAACCGGCAGGCCGGTGCTGACGACGCCGGAGAGCGCCGTGAGGAAGCTGAAGCGCCTGCTCGGCTGAATAGCCTGTCAGGCCCCTTCGATGCGCCGCAGCGCCTCGAAATGCTTCTCCGACTGAAACACCAGCACGTCGCGCCAATCGCGCGCCGTCGCCTCGATCTGCTGCTGCGGGATGAGCTTCAGCGGCCGGCCGGTCGACATCGCCAGAACCTGCTGCCGGCAGGCGCGCTCCAGGAAGTAGAGATCGTCGAAGGCGACCGCGATCGAGGGGCCGCCGATGGTCACGCCGTGATGGGCGAGGAAGGTGATGTCGACATGCTCGTAAGCCTTGCTGGCGGCGATGATGGCCTCGCCCTCGCTTGCATCGAGCGCGAGCCCGCCGAAATGGTCGACATAATGCGTGCGGCCGTGGAAGCGGCAGGCGGTCTGATGCGCCATCTCCAGCCTGCCGCCCTCGACCATCGTCAAAGCGGTAGCGTAGGGCATGTGGACATGCAGTACCGCGACATGGCGCAGATTGGCCTTATGGGCGGCGACGTGGATGTTGCGGGCGGTGGCCTCGACCTCGCCCTCCCCTTCCAGCACCTCGCCCTTGTCGTCGATCAGCAGGAGGTCGGAGGGCTTCATCTCCGACCAGTGCACGCCATAGGGGTTGATCAGGTAGCGCGGCTTGCCGTCGGGGCTGTTCGGCAGGGCGACCGAGAAATGATTGCAGATGCCCTCGTTCAGCTCGAACTTCGCGGCAAGGCGGAGCGCGGCGGCAAGATCGCGGCGCTGGTTCGTGATGCTGGGCGGGGAGGACATGGGCAGGGACATGGCGCAAGGTCTCTCGATCATCTGAAGCGAACCGGATCGAAACATCGCGGCGCCGGATATGACAAGGCCCGGCGCTGGGGCCGGGCCTGAGCCAAATCGCATAACGGACACCGCCCGTTATTTGGGCGCGAGCACCATGACCATCTGGCGGCCTTCGAGCTGCCAGTCGCTCTCGACCTTGGCGACGTCGACGAGATCGACCTTGACGCGCTCGAGCACCTTCACGCCGAGATCCTGGTGCGCCATCTCACGGCCGCGGAAGCGCAGGGTCACCTTGACCTTGTCGCCCTCCTCGAAGAAGCCGTGCATGGCCTTCATCTTGACGTCGTAATCGTGCTTGTCGATGCCCGGCCGGAGCTTGATCTCCTTGATCTCGATGGTGCGCTGCTTCTTGCGCGCCTCGGCCGCCTTCTTCTGCTCGAGAAAGCGGAAGCGGCCATAGTCGAGGATCTTGCAGACCGGAGGCTCGGAATTGGGGGCGATCTCGACCAGGTCGAGACCGGCATCCTCGGCAATCTTCAAGGCCTCGAAGAACGACACCACGCCACGATTGGCGCCGGTATCGTCGATGAGCTGGACATCGCGGACACCGCGAATGTCACGGTTCGAACGCGGGCCGTCTTTGGTCGGGGTCGGGGCAGCGCGGAAAGGACGACGAATGGGGGTATTCTCCTGTTTCAGGCGCGAGCAGCGCCGCTGAGCAGACACATTGCACAAAGATGCGCGATGTCAATGTGGGAGGCGGGGAATGACGCAGCAATAGGCATACGCCCACTGCATTCCACCCCCTGCTATGCATTTACCGGCCCAACAGCGCGCAATAGACGTCGAGCGTCTCCGCCACCATCGTCTCCAGCGAGAAATGCCGCTCGACATGCTGGCGCGCGCGCCGTGCCAGGGCATCGCGCGCGGAGGGGCGCAGGGCCAGCGCCTCACTGAGGCTGGCGGCGAGCGCGGCTGCATCGCCCGGCGGCACGCGCCAGCCGGTGCGTTCCGCCGGCGTGACCTGCGGCGGAGCCAATACGGTCTCCGGCACGGCGCCGAGATCGGCCACCACGACGGGCGCGCCCATCGCCTGCGCCTCGACCGCGACGCGCCCGAAGGCCTCGGGCTCGGTCGAGGGCACGGTGACCACGGCGGCCGAGAGCAGCGCCGCCGGCATGTCGGTGCAATGGCCGACGCGCTTGACGCGGCCTTCCAGCCCCGCCTTGGCGATGAGCTGGTCGAGTTCCTTGACATAGCCGTCGCGGCCCTGCGGGTCGCCGGCCAGGATGAAGGCGGTCTCGGCATCGCCGCCATCGCGCAGGATGCGGGCGGCCTCGATCAGGACGCGATGCCCCTTCCAGCCGGTCAGTCGGCCGGGCAGCAGCACGATGCGCTGATGCGGCTCGACCTTCCAGGCCGCGCGCAGGGCCTGGATACGCTCCGTCCCGACGGCGGCCGGCGCGAAGGCCGAGAAATTGGTGCCGCGATGGACGACCCTTATGCGGTCGCGCGCGAAAGCATGCTTGGCCAGGATCAGATCGGCCGTATAGCCCGAATTCGCGATCACCACGTCGCCGCGCGCCATCACCGAATTATAGAGCGTCTTCACCACGGAGCGGCTGGCATAGGAGCCGTGATAGGTCGTGACGAAAGGCAGTTTCAGTGCACGAGCCGCCGCGAGCGCGACCCAGGCCGGCGCACGCGAACGGGCATGGATGAGTTCGACGCCCTCGTGCCGGCAGAGCAGCACCAGGCGGCGGACATTCAACGCCATGGCGAAGGGATTTTTCGTGGCGGCGGGAAAGGGCAGCCAGACGCCGCCCTTGGCCTGCAATTCGGCGACGAGGCGGCCGCCCTCGGTCGCGACGAGCGCGCGCGCGCCGACATCGGTCAGCCCCTTGGCGATATCGACGGCCGTCCGCTCGGCCCCGCCCGCCTCGAGATCGGGAATGATCTGCAAGATGGTGCGGCCGCTGAGCGGGTGCGTCTCGGTCGAGGGCAGCGACAGATGCGCGCCGGGCTGGAAGGACATGCTCACAGTTTCAGAGAACTCTTTCTACAAACGGCGATACGACCACGTGCGCCGCGCGAGCGCAGCCTATATTCGCCTCGCAAGGCAGATTCGTCACAGGAGATTTGACGTGGAGCGAGACGCGCCGCAATGGCTGGACGTCGGTGAAGGCACTGAACAACGCCGGCTCGCCTATCTCGCGCAGCCCGGCGATGGTGCCCCCGTGCTCTGGCTCGGCGGCTTCCGCTCCGACATGCGCGCGACCAAGGCCGAGGCGCTGGCGGAATGGGCGAGGCTGACGGGACACGCCTTCCTGCGCTTCGATTATGCCGGCCATGGCGAAACCGGCGGCGATTTCGCGCGCTGGACCTTGTCGCATTGGCTCGAGGACGCGCTTGCGATGATCGCGGCCCGCTGCGGCGCGCCGCCGATCCTGGTCGGCTCGTCGATGGGCGGCTGGATCGCCCTGCTCGCAGCCCGCAAGCTGCTGGGCACGGCGCTCGCGCCGGCCGGGCTGGTGCTGATCGCGCCGGCCGTCGATTTCTCCGAGGATCTGATGTGGGCGCAGATGCCCGACGCGATCCGCGAGACCATCCTGCGCGACGGCGTCTGGCTGAGGCCGTCCGAATATTCGCCCGATCCGACGCCGATCACGCGCGCGCTCATCGAGGACGGCCGCAGGCATCTGATGTTTGGAAGCGAGATCAGGACCGGCTGCCCTGTGCATATCCTGCAAGGAATGGCCGATCCCGACGTGCCGTGGCGGCAAGCGGTCAAGCTCGTCGAGCATCTCGCCGGCGATCCCGTCCTGCTGACGCTGATCAAGGATGGCGATCACCGTCTCTCGACGCCGGGCGACATCGCCCGGCTGACGTCAGCAGTCGCCGGGGTCACGGCCCCGGCCTGAAGCAGCATCAATGGACGCTGACCATCCTGAGATCGTGTTCCCAGGCGTTGGCGGTCGCGGCATCACGCGAATCGGTCACCAGGATCGGCGCGCCATCGGCCGAGAGCAGCGCGAAGAGCTGCAGGCCGGGCTGGATCTCGGGCGCCTGCGGGAAGATGCGCAGGAGTTCGTCCGAGGTCATCGGCTTCAGATAGGCGACCTCGCCCGTACCAAGCGCCGCGAATTCGGCCTGGGTCAGAGGAGTGGTCTGGATCATCGTTCTATCTTCGTTCATCGCGCCCTCCTTCAGAGCAGTGCGAGTAGCGGCTTTCAGAATACGCCTCAGATTATGAACAGATGCAAAAACCGCGCTGCACCCGTCTTGCCGGTCACCTTGCCGGTCAATCCCGGCTCACGATATCGATACGCCGGATGAGACGCTCAGGTTCCGGCCTCACCAAGTCGATCGCGAGAAGTCCGTTGGAGAGATCGGCTCCCATCACCTGCATTCCATCCGCCAGCAGGAAGCTGCGCTGAAACTGGCGCGCCGCGATGCCGCGATGAAGGAACTGCCGGTTTTTGTCGTCGCTCTGGCGACCCCGGATGGTGAGCTGGTTCTCTTCCAGCGTGATCTCGAGCTGCTCGCGGGCGAAACCCGCTACCGCCAATGTGATTCGGAGCCGGTCCGGCTCGTCTTCGCAGCGTGGCATGCGCTCGATGTTATAGGGCGGGTAGCCTTCGCTGCCCCCCTTCGTCACCCGGTCGAGCGCGCGTTCGATATCATCGAACCCCAGCAGGAACGGATGCGACAGACTTGGCGTACGCATCATACGGCCCTCGAAAGGCGCCCTCTCGGATCATGCGGAGCCCGCTGGTCGCAGCACCCCGCCGGTGGGAGGCGAACCCTCCCATCCATCAGGATATGGCGAGAGAAACGGACCGGTTCAAGAGCCTGCCGGGCGGCGCGTCCCAGGTGGCGTCCGAAGTGCGGCGTGAAGCCGGACTTCGACAATGGTGCGGGTGGTACAGCCACCCCGGCTTGAACGGGGGACCTCTAGATCCACAATCTAGCGCTCTAACCAACTGAGCTATGGCTGCCCGCACCCGGCGCTTGGCGATCGGTCACAAAGTCACGATCGGCGGCGGCGCGGAACCTAGTGCGGTCGCCAGCCGATTGCAACCGTCGAATTCACGCCGCGCCCAACGGATTTTGGAGCGGCGCTTCGCGCTCCCCTCAGCCCTTGCCCTCACCCCTGCGCAGGGGCGTGCTCGCGATCTGCGCGAGGTCGTTGAGATGGGCCGAATAGGCCTCATAGCCGCGGCGGATGGCCTTGGTCTGAAGCACAACGGCATCGGCCGCGCTGTCGGTGCGCGCCAGCGTCTCGGCCTCACCCAGCGTCGCCTTCAACTCCGCGCAGGCATAATCCAGCATGCGGGCCTGCAACGCCCCGAAGGTACGCGCCAGAGCCAGCGTCTGCGTCACCACGGTAGCGGTGGTGACGGTGGCGAATTCCGGCGGCTTCGGGATCAGCTTGGGAACCAGCGCTGTCACGGGAGCGATCACGGTCTTGCCCGTGAACGTCACGATCTCGGCCGATTTGGCAACAGTCGGCTTCACCGCCTCGAGGATCTTCGCCGCTGCAACCTTGGGAGCAAGGATCGCGGGAGCCACGGCCTTGGGAGGAGCGACGGGCGCAACCGGGCTCACGACCTTGGCCGTGCTCTTCACGGCGCTCTTGGCCGCCGCCTTGATCGCGGGCGTCTTCTCGATGCGCGTCTTGGCCGGCGGGATGCGGGTCGCCGCCGGCTTCACCACCTTCGCGGCGAGCTTCGCCGGGGCAACCGATTTAATCGCGGGAGCCGGGCTGGGCGCAGCCTTGGCGGCGGGCTCGGCGGACTTCGCCAACGGAGCGCTCGGCTTGGGAGCAGCAATCTTGGGAGCCGCAACCTCGGGAGCCGCAACCTTCGGCGTCTCGGCCTTGGGCGTTTCGACCTTGCTGTCAGCGAGCTTGGAAGCCTCGATCTTCGAAGCCTCCGGCTTGGAAGCGGCAACCTTGGGAGCCTCCACCTTGGGAGCCTCCACCTTGGGAGCCTCCACCTTGGGAGCTTCCGGCTTCAGTACGATGGCGGGTGCGCTCGCGACAGGCTTGAGCGCTTCCTTGGGCGCCTCGACCTTTGGCGCAGCGGGCGGCGTCGCCGGAGCGACGGCTGCGACAGGCTTGACCTCGACAGGCGCGGTCGCGACCGGCTTTGCTTCGATAGGCTTTGCTTCGATAGGCTTGGCCTCGATAGGCTTGGCCTCGACAGGTTTGGCCTCGACAGGTTTGGCCATGACGGGGGCCGGCGTCGCGGAAATGGGGGGCAACGCCTTCACCGGCGCCAGGCTGATCGGCGGTTTGGCAGTCGTCTTTGTCTGGGTAGGCTTGGTCGGGGTGGATTTGACCATCGCGATCCTCCATCAAAAGAGAAAACAACGCGCGCAAACGCTAAAACGACGCATGCCGGGCTCATCGCCCGGCCGCTCGATCTTCATCTCGTCCGCTTCCGGGCGCCCTCAGGGCGCCCGTCGCAGTTGGCCTTCACTTGGCCTTCGTCGCCTTGGCGGCCGTTTCGGCGACCTTGTTCGCGACATCCTGCGCCGCCGAGCCCATCTCCTTGAGCTGGCTCTGGAGCGCGGCCATCTGCGACTTCAGGAACTCGGACTGGTGCTGCATGACCTCGGTCAGGTCCTTGGACTTCACCAGCTTCTGGGCGAGGTCGAAGGCGGCCGCGACATTGGTCTCGGCATAGCCCATCGCCTTGCGGGTCACGTCCTGCGCGTTGGCGCGGGCCGACTCGGCCGAGCCATGAGCGGTATCCACAGCCTTCTGAGCCGCGCCGATGAAACCGTCGAAAGCCTTGCGGGCCTGATCGACGCTCTTCTCGGCGAACTCACGCATTTCAGTCGGCACTTCGTAAGGTGTCTTGCCGTTCATCGGGGGCATCCTCCTGTTGCAATGACTCATGAGCAGGCGCGGTCATTGTGCAGTGCAATATCATTGTTGCGCCGCAATGACAACGGCGCGCGACCCTGCCCACCCGTTCACGTTAACGCTGTTTGTACGAGACGCGGGAGAGCCCGTCTCAGTTCCATGGCTTTGCTATCATTTGGGCGCTATTAAAGCTTTGTTAGCCATAAAGGCGTGGACTGAAACGAGCAGGCAAGCATGAGCGAAGCCGGACAGGACTGGGCGCGACTAGGCGCTGCGGCGGCGCAGGACGCCGGGCTTGTGTCCTTCGCGAATGGCGGGGCCGTGCTGCTATGGGATGCCGAGGCCGGCCGGCCGGGCTTCGCCAATGCCGGTGCGCGGGCTCTGCTGGGCGCAGACGCCCTCTCCGCGAACCTGCCGGCGCCGACGCGGCAAAGGCTCGCTTTGCTGGCTGGAGGCCTTGCGCCGCGCGACGGCATCAGGCTCGAGCGGCTGCGGCTGACCTCGGGCTTCTCCGCGACCATGATCACCTGCGGCTGCCGGCTGCTGACGGGAGCCGATGGGGGTGAGGTTCTGGCGATCGCCATCCCGGCCAATGAAATGCGCCGGCTCGGCGTAACAGTGCCTGCGGCCGAGAGTGCGCACCAGACAAGCACACACCAGGCACAAGACATGCCCACCGCCGAATCGGCCGTGGCGACCGTCTCCTCTGCCCCGGCTCCCGTTGCCGCGGCTCCCGTGCCGGCCGCGCCGCGCCGCGCCCTGCTGCGCTTTCTCTGGAACAGCGATGCCGCCGGGCGCCTGACCAGCATCTCTCCCGATTTCGCCGAGCTCGCCGGGCCGCAGGCTGCGACAGCGCTGCCGGGGCGGAACTGGGCGCAGATCATCGGCCATGACCTGATCGACCGGGATGGCGGCCTCGCCCAGCGTCTCGCCAGCGGCACGACCTGGAGCGGCCACCGCGTGCTGTGGCGCACCGAAGTGGCGCGTGAAGGCGCGCGCGTCGAATTGTCGGGCGCGCCGTTCCTGGACGCGGCACGCCAGTTCGCTGGTTTCCGCGGCTTCGGCCTCGCGCGCCTGACGGAACGCGAGCCGTTTCCCGATGCGGCGATCGCGGACACGCCCGCAGACGAGATCGAACCGGACGCGTCCGAGGCTGCGAACGCTCCGGTTGAAGCCGAGCCAATCGAAGCCAAGCACATTGAAGCCAAGCAAAGTCCGGTCGTCGCGGCGGAACCCCCGGCGGCCATGGAGCCCGTGACGGTCGAGGCCCCTGCCCCGCCCGTCGCCGAGGCCGAGGCTGTGGAAGAGATCGAAGCCCCCGCCGCCGAGCCGACTGAGGCCGAGTTCGGCTCCGCTCTGGAGGCGGACGAGGCGGCGCTTGAAGGCGAAGACAACGAGGCCGCGGCGGAGGCGCCCGAGCCAGTTCCCGTAGCCAAGGACGGCACCAAGACTCCGGAAGCTGCCAAGACTTCGGAAGCTGCCAAGATTCCGGAAGACGCCAAGGCTCCGGAAGACGCCTCCCCGGCCGTATCAGAGGGTCCCGCCCTCGGCGGCAATATCGTGCCATTGCGCAACGGTCACCTCGCCAACGTCCGGCCGGTGCTGGAGCCCTCGAAGCCCAATCTCAGCTCGGCCGAGCGCAACGCCTTCCGCGAGATCGCCAAGGCGCTGGGCGCGCGCATCGCCGGCGACGACGAGACCAGCCCACGCCTGCCCCCTGTCGCGCCGTTGCGGCTGAAGGAGAGCGGCGAACAGCCGCTCGCGCCCACCGCCGAGCCGCGCGACCAGGACGCCGCCCTCAGCCGCCACCTGGCCGAATTGGCACCAACCGATCTGCTTGCCCCGACGCATGCGCCGACTGAGGCGGCAGTGGAGCCCGGCTCCGAGACCGCGCGCCAGCGGCAGCCCAACTCCCATGCCGATGTGCTCGACAAATTGCCGATCGCGGTTCTGGTCAATCGCGGCGACGAAGCGCTCTACGCCAACCGCACGCTGCTCGACCTGCTCGACTATGCCGATCTCGCCGATCTCAAGGCCGGCGGCAATGTCAGCCGCCTGATCAAGGAGGCCTCGCGCACCGATGGCGGCGCGATGATCCTGATCGACCGGCTCAACCATCTCATCAGCGTCAACGCCGTGCTCTCCAGCGTGTCCTGGCTGGGCGAAGCGGCAACGCTGATGGCCTTCCGCAACGCCGATGCCGGCGGCGAGGTCAAGGTGCTGACGCCGGAGGAGGCCGAGGAAGCCGAGCTCGCAGCGGAGTTCGCGGCCGAAGACGAGGAGAGTGCCGCCCGCGTCAACGCCCTGCGGCTCGATGTCGACGCTCGCGAATCCCGCATCAGCGAACTCGTCGCGATGCTCGACACCGCGACAGACGGCGTCGTTACGGTCGATGAGCGCGGCCGCGTGCTGTCGCTCAACAAGACCGCCGAGGCGCTGTTCGGCTACGACCAACGCGAGGTCACCGGTGAATTGTTCACGCTGCTCTTCGCGGCCGAGAGCCATGCTCCGGCGCTCGACTATCTCGAAGGGCTGAAGGGCGGCGGCGTCGCCTCGGTGATGAATGACGGGCGCGAGGTCGTCGGCCGGGTGCGCCAGGGCGGCAAGATCCCGCTGTTCATGACCATGGGCCAGATCACGGAAGGCTCCGAGCGCCGCTTCTGCGCCGTGCTGCGCGACATCACCGCCTGGAAGAAGACCGAGGGCGAGCTGGTCGAGGCGCGCAAGGCGGCCGAGAAGGCGAGCGCCCAGAAATCCGACGTGCTCGCCAAGATCAGCCACGAGATCCGCACGCCGCTCAACGCCATCATCGGCTTCGCCGAGGTGATGGCGGAGGAGCGTTTCGGGCCGATCGGCAACGAGCGCTACAAGGAATATCTGCGCGACATCCATCAGTCGGGCGGTTACGTCATCAGCCTGGTCAACGACCTGCTCGACCTCGCCAAGATCGAGGCCGGCAAGCTCGACCTCGACTTCGTCAGCGTCAATCTGAACGAGATCGCGCTCTCGACGGTCGCCTTGCTGCAGCCCGAGGCGCAGCGCGGCCGTGTGGTGCTGCGCTCGGGCCTCGCGCCGAAGCTGCCGCCGGTCGTCGCCGACCAGCGCTCGATTCGCCAGATCGTGATCAACCTGCTCTCCAACGCGGTGAAGTTCACCGATGCCGGCGGCCAGGTCATCGTCTCGACGGCGCTCGGCGACCAGGGCGAGGCGATCCTGCGGGTGCGCGATACCGGCATCGGCATGGACGACAACGAGCTCGCGCTGGCGCTCGAACCCTTCCGCCAGGTGCCGACGACGCGCCGCAAGGGCGGCACCGGTCTGGGCCTGCCGCTGACCAAGGCGCTGGTCGAGGCCAACCGCGCCGCGATGAGCATCACCAGCGTCAAGAAGGAAGGCACGCTGGTCGAGATCACCTTCCCGCCGCAGCGGGTTCTGGCCGGGTAAGGTTCTCGCTGGGCAAGGCTCTCACTGGGTAAGGCTCTCGCGCGGCCATAGTTTTGCCGTCTCGGCCGGCGCATAGACGGGACGCGCTGGCGCTTGCCCCCAAGGCCCGGCTGTCTTGCTGGATGGGCGGAGCCGAGTTGAACTTCCTCTACGACGACAGCGCCGAGCCTCTTGCCGATCCATTCGCCGCCCCGGCAGGGTTGCCGGTTTCCGAGCACCGCTCCGTCAATTGGCGCTGGCTCTGCGCCTGCGCCTTGATCGGCCTGCTCGGCGCCGCCCTGATGGGCTCGTCGCTTTATGTCTCCGAGGGCGACCACATCACGGCGCAGCGGCCGGAAAAGGCCGCGCCTGCGCATAATGACGAAACCCCGGCCGGCAAGACCGCCCGCAAGGGCGACAGCCTGGTCCAGCACAGCTTCGCGATCAGCACGACGCAGCATTTCCGCGCGCCATTGACGGAAATCGCAGCCGGGCGCGAGATCACCAAGATGCATGCCTTCGCGCATGTCTCCGTCGCCCTGTCGCCGCTCCCCGTCGCCAATCTCGACATCCCGGATTTCGATCCCGCCCGGCTGCTCGCCGGCTCGACGCGTGAGGCACCGCCTCAGGACGCGACCGACCCCGCCGACGCGGATGTCTCCGTCACGCGCCGGGATCTCGCGGCGCTCACCATCGACCCGGATGCGCCTGGCCTGTCCGACGCCGCGATCGACGAACAGATCGCCGAGATGGCCCGGCTCTCGGCCGGCTCGCCGCAATTGCCGCCCGATTATTCAAATCAGCGCATCCTGTCGCGGACGCTGCGCATGGTCGGCGAATCGGCCAGCACCGAGGCCGATGCGGAAGATGCCGGCCGTTTCAGCTCACTCGATGTCCGGATCATCCCCGAGAATGTCACGGATGTTTCGGCGGGCGCCGACAACCGCGAACGCTTCGGCGATGTCGATATCGCGCTCGAGCGCGGGCAGACGCTCGCCGCGGCGCTTGCCTCGAACGGGGCCTCCAGCGAGCGCGTCGCCGCGATCCTCGCCGCGCTCGGCAAACGGGCCAGGGGTGATCTGCCCGATGGCCAGCATCTGCGCGTCACGATCGGCCCCGAGGCCGGCGACCGCACGATCCAGCGCGTCACCCTGTTCGACGAGAGCGGCCCGCAGCAGGTCGTGGCCCTGGACGATCAGGGCCGCTTCGTCACTGTGGCCCTGCCCGCGCGCGGGCATGACGGCACCGAGGGCAAGGCGGAAGCCGATGACGAGGAGGACGACGGCAACAACGCCACGCTCTACCAGAGCGCCTATGCCAGCGCCTTGAAGAGCGATGTGCCGCGCGAGGTGATCGACGATTTCATCCGTGCCTTCGCGGCCGGGCTCGATCTCAAGCAGCATGCCGGCAGCGGAGACCGGCTGGAGCTGGTCTTCACCGACGACCAGCCCACACCGGCAAACCATCGCGAACTGCTCTACGCGGCGCTGTCCACCGGCGGCGAAACGCAGCAGATCTATCGCTATGTCTCATCGGAAACAGGCGAGCTCGACTATCTCGACGATGACGGCGTCTCGCTCAAGAAGCTCTTGATGCGAAAGCCGGTGCAGGAGGGGCGGATCAGCTCCCCCTTTGGCATGCGCTACCATCCGATCCTGCATTATTCCCGGCTGCATAACGGCGTCGACTGGGCCGCCCCGCGCGGCACGCCGATCATGGCTGCAGGTGACGGCACGGTGACGGCCGCCGGGGTTCACTCCGGCTACGGCAACCGGGTCGAGCTCGAGCACGCCAATGGCTATGCCAGCGCCTATAACCACATGGCCAGCATCGCCGGCCGGATCAAGCCGGGCGCCTCCGTCCATATGGGCGAGATCATCGGTTATGTCGGGACGACGGGCCTCTCGACCGGCCCACATGTCCATTACGAGGTCACCACGAACGGGCACTTCGTCGATCCCATGAAGGTGAAGCTGCCCAGCAGCCGCGCCCTTCAGGGCACGGCGCTGGCCGAGTTCAAGGAGCACAAGAAGCAGATCGACGAGCTCCGCCACCATGTCGACGCGACCGTGGCGGCAGCGCCGGGCGGGCACCCGACCTGATCGCGACGCTTCGTTCCGGCGCCTCCCATCGACGCGTCAGAGCAACGTCCCGCTCAGGATCACGGCGGCAACGCCGAAATAGATCACCAGGCCGGTGACATCGACCAGCGTCGCCACGAAAGGCGCCGAGGCGCTGGCCGGATCGAAGCCCAGTCGCTTCAGGACGAAGGGCAGCATCGAGCCCATCAGCGAGCCGAAGGTGACGATGCCGATCAGCGCGCCGCCCACCGTTGCCGCGATCAGGGCCCAGTGCTCGCCGTAGTTATAGATACCGAGCTTCTGCCAGAGCACGATGCGCGCGACGCCGATGGCGCCAAGGATGGCGCCCAGCGTCAACCCGGTCGGCAATTCGCGCAGCGCGACCCGCCACCAATCCTTCAGGCTGATCTCGCGCAAAGCGAGCGCCCGGATGATCAGCGAGGTCGCCTGCGAACCGGAATTGCCGCCCGAGCTCATGATCAGCGGGATGAACAGCGTCAGCACGATCGCCTTTTCCAGCTCATCCTGGAAATACTGCATGGCTGAGGCCGTCAGCATCTCGCCGAGCAGCAGGATCGAGAGCCAGCCGGCGCGCTTGCGGATCATCCGTGCGAAACCGATCTCGTTATAGGGCTCGTCCAGCGCCTCCATGCCGCCGAGCTTCTGCACGTCCTCCGTCGTCTCCTCGATCATCGCGTCGATGACGTCGTCGACGGTGACGATGCCGATGACGCGATTGGCCTGGTCGACGACGGGCACGGCGAGCAGATTGTATTTCGAGATCAGCCGGGCAACGTCCTCGCGATCCGTCGCCGGCGTGACGCTGATCGGCTTGTGCGCCGGCACGACGGAGGTGACCACGGCGTCGGAATCGCTGCTGATCAGCCGGCGCAGCGGTACCGCGCAGACAAGCGCGCCCGTCACCGGATCTAGCACATAGGTCGCGTAGACCGTCTCGCGCGAGCGCTCGACATGGCGGATATGGTCGAGCGTCTGCGCCACGGTCCAGTTCGCCGGCACGCTGACGAACTCGGTCGTCATGATCGAACCCGCACTGTGCTCGGGATAGGAGAGCAGCCGCGTCAGGGCCGAGCGCGTCTCCTGGTCGAGCCGCGCGGTGAGCCGCTCGCGCACGGGCGCGTCGAGCACGCGGACGATGTCAGCGACACGGTCGGCCGACATGGCGGAGAGGAAGGCCGCCGCGCGCTCATCGGTGAGGAGCGTCAGCGCGGCAGACGCGCCGAACAGTTCGGGCTGGTCCAGGACCTCGACGGCGCGCTCGAACGGCAGGGAGACGAGGACCTCGGCGGTAGTCGCCGTATCCTGATCGTTCAACGTCTCGACGATGTCGGCGATGTGTTCCTGCGCCAATGTGCAGGCCAACGTCTTGGCGAGCAGATCGGGTGCTGCGGCGACGCTGTCCTGCGCGACGATATCGTTCATGGCTCTGTTCCTTGCGATCGGCCGTCATCGGCCGGTCGCAAGCGAGCCGGTTACCCGGTCAGGCGCGCGAGGCGGCGGCAGACGGCATCGACTGTCGGCTGGGACTGTCGGTTGGCATTGCGATTGGGGTTCCTGATTGCGGCCTTCCCCGAAGGTCCGGCGGCGCGGTGGCAGTGCACCCTGCCACGCCGCGCGTCAAATAAAATCTGCATAAGGATTGGGCGACCTCGATTGGGCTCTGATCGAGCGCCGGGTTGGAACCTCCAGCCCTCATCCTGAGGAGCCGCGGAACGCGGCGTCTCGAAGGATGCTCCAGATGGTTCGGGAGCCTCCTGGAGCATCCTTCGAGACGCGCTCCTGCGCAGCGCTCCTCAGGATGAGGGCTCGCGAGGTTTCCAATCAGCCTCCAAAAGTTGAGAAAAGGATGCGAAAAGCCGGTTCCCACTTTTTCGCATCCTGCTCTGACGACAAGGCCCCTCGTCGCGCGGCGGCGATTGGCGGCCCGCGCGGCGCGCCCTATGGTGCGCCCGCAAGCCCCGCCCCTGGCCTCTCCGCCGAAAGTCTCCGCGCATGACCTTGACGATCTATGGCTGCTACCGCTCGCGCGCCTCGCGCAACATCTGGCTGGCCAACGAGCTTGGCCTCGCCTTCACCCATGTGCCGGTGATCCAGGCCTATCGCGTGCCCGATCCGCAGGCGCCGGACGCGCCGCTGCACACGCGCCGCGCCGACTTCCTCAAGGTCAATCCCAACGGCCATGTCCCGAGCATCGACGATGACGGCTTCAAGCTGCATGAATCGCTCGCGATCAATCTCTATCTGGCGCGCAAGCATGGCGGGCCGCTGGCTCCGCGTGACGCTCAGGAGGAGGGACTTGCCGTGATGTGGGCGCTCTGGGCCGCGACCGAATGCGAGACCCATGCGCTGACCCTGCAGCAGCATCTTGCCGCCTTCCCGCCGGAAAAGCGCAAGCCCGAGATCGCCGCCGCGGCGCTGGCCGCGCTCGCAGCCCCGTTTGCCGTGCTCGATCAGACGCTGGCGCAGGGCGGCGGCTTCGTCATGGGCGGGCGCTTCACCGTCGCCGACATCAACCTCGCCGAGGTCATCCGCTACGCCAAGCCGGCGACACAGCTCTTCGAGGCCGCACCGCACGTCAAGGCCTGGCTTGAAGCCTGCCAGGCCCGCCCGGCCTTCACCGCGATGTGGCAGGCGCGCGACGCCGAAGCCGCATGACCGGAAAACGGGTGGTGCTAAGCCGCAAGCGCGCCTAGCCAGGACGCGATAGGGAGCGCCCGCGCGCTCCCGCGGACAGGACTGCCCAGATGACCACCGCTCCCACCTCCTCCGGCCCCGTGATGGGTGCGCGCGAATGGCTCCTGCTGCTGGTGCTCTCACTGCTCTGGGGCGGCTCCTTCTTCTTCGGCAAGATCGCCGTCGCGGAGTGGCCGCCTCTTGCCGTCGTCCTGTCCCGTGTCAGCCTGGCGGCGGCCGTGCTCTATCTCGTCTTGCGTGCGCGCGGGCTCGACATGGCGGTCGGCCGCCGGATGTGGCTCGCCTTCTTCGTCATGGGGTTGCTCAACAATCTCATTCCGTTCTGCCTGATCTTCTGGGGCCAGACCCAGCTCCAGAGCGGCGTCTCCGCGATCCTGAACGCCACCACGCCGGTATTCGGCGTCATCGTCGCGCATCTGTTCGGCAGCAATGAGAAAGCGACCCCGCTCAAGCTCGCTGGCGTGCTGGCCGGGCTCGTCGGCGTCGGCATCCTGATGGGCCCCGATGCACTCAGCGGCCTGGGCGGCGCGCTCCTGCCGCAGCTCGCCTGCCTGGGCGCCGCCTTGTCCTATGGCTTCGCCGGGCTCTATGGCCGGCGCTTTCGCGACACGCCGCCGCTGGTGACGGCGGCGGGTCAGCTCAGCGCCACGACCGTGATGTCGCTCCCGCTCGTCCTGATCTTCACCCCGCCCTGGAGCCTGCCCACGCCGTCCTGGACAGTCGCGGCCGCGCTGGTCGGGCTTGCCTTGATCTCGACTGCGCTCGCCTATGTGATCTTCTTCCAGATCATGCGGCGGGCGGGCGGAAACAACGCCATGCTCGTCACCTTCCTGGTGCCTGTCAGCGCCATCATGCTCGGCGTCGGCCTGCTCGGGGAGACGCTGCTGCCCCGACATCTCGCCGGCATGGCTGCGATCTTCGCCGGACTCGCCTTGATCGACGGCCGGCTTTTCCGGCGCAAACCGCAATTGGGCGCAGCGCGCTGATCGCAGCCAAGGGATTATTGCTGAAAGATTATGAATTCCTCTAGAGTCGCTTTCGCGACCAGAGCCGCTAGACGCATCAGAATAGCGGCTGGAAGATATCGAAAAACGATACGCCAGAGGGGGAGCAGACGAGCGCCATGGATGTCAGGCAACTGCGATGTTTCATCGCGGTGGCAGAGGAGTTGCATTTCGGTCGCGCAGCCGAACGGCTTGGACTCGCGCCACCCGCTCTTTCCCGCCAGATCAGCGCATTGGAAGATGGTCTCGGCGTAGCCTTGTTCACACGCACCACGCGCCAGGTCGCGATGACGCGCGCCGGGCTGATCATGCTGGAGGAGGCCAAGGGCATCCTCGTCAAGATGGAACATGCCTCGCGCGCCGTGCGCGGAGCCTCGCTCGCCTCGGGCAAGGTCCTGCGCGTCGGCGCGATCGACGCCGCCTCGTCGAGCTTCGTGCCCGAGGCGCTGGCCTATTTCCGCGAGCAGCATCCCGGTGTCGAGATCAAGTTCGTCGAAGCGATGACGGCCGGGCTGATCCAGATGCTGGAGGCCGGCAAGCTCGATCTCGCGCTGACCCGCCCACCACGCAAGCCCACCGACTGCGCCTTCGAGATCCTGCGCGTCGAGCGGCCGCTCGTCGTCCTGAACGAGCAGCACCCGCTGGCGGCACGCGAGCACCTGACGATGCTCGACCTCGTCGGCGAGCCCTTCATCGTTCCCTCCAAGCGCAGCCGGCCCTTCGCCTATGATCTGGTGATGGCCTATTTCGAGAGTGTCGGGGCCGTGCCCAACGTCTCGATCGAGGCCACCGAAAAGCCGGCGATGATGTCGGCCGTGGCCGCGGGACTCGGCATGGCGCTGGCGCCCGACTGGGTCTCGCGCCTGAGCTTTCCCGGCGTCACGATGCGCCGCCTGCGCGGTGCACTGCTCGACCCGCCGCCACCTGGCGCACTCGTCGGCGTCGCCTGGCGGCCGCAGCAGAAGCTCAGCCCACGCGACGACTTTCTCGCGATCCTTCGCGAGAGCGTCACCCTGATCGACGAACGGCATGTTTTTCCGTTCGTCATATCGCCACCCAAGATGAAACGCACCGCCCGCGCCGGCGGGCCGCCCACCGGAGGAGCCTGATGAGTTTGAACCCTATCGAACGGGCGCAAGGCCTACGCATTCGCTCCCAGCAGGACATGGCGGCCGGCCTGTTCATGATCGTGCTTGGAACCTTCGCCTTCCTCCTGTCCAGCGAGCTGCCCCTCGGCAGCCTTCGCCAGATCGGGCCGGGCATGCTGCCGAAATCCTTTGCGGTGATCTGCGCCGCGCTGGGCCTCATGCTCTCGCTCACCTCGCTGCGCTTCAACGGTGAGAAGCTGACGGGCTGGGCCTGGCGTGGCGTTTTCCTCGTGCTCGGCGGAGCCTGCCTGTTCGGGCTCGCCATCCGCGGCTTCGATATCGGGCCGATCCATGTCCCGCAGCTCGGGCTGCTCGTCGCAGGGCCGCTGGTCATCCTCGTCTCCGGCCTCGCCGCCGACGACATGAAATGGAAGGAGCTGATCATCTTCGCCATCGCGATGACGACCGCCTGCGCCCTGCTCTTCAAATACGCGCTCAGCCTGCCGATTCCGCTGGCGCCCTGGCTGCTGGGGATCTGACACGATGGACATGATCGCCAATCTCACGCTCGGCTTCGGCGTCGCGCTCTCCCTGCAGAATCTGGCCCTGTGCTTCGCCGGCTGCTTCATCGGCACGCTGATCGGCGTGCTGCCCGGCGTCGGGCCGATCGCCACCATCGCGATCCTGCTGCCGATCACCTTCGGCGTCGACCCCGTCGGCGCGCTGATCATGCTGGCCGGCATCTATTACGGCGCGCAATATGGCGGCTCGACCACCGCGATCCTGGTCAACATCCCCGGCGAGGCGACCTCCGTCGTCACCACGCTGGACGGCCACCAGATGGCCAAGCAGGGCCGCGCCGGCGTCGCGCTCGGCGTCGCCGCGCTCGGCTCCTTCTTCGCCGGCTGCGTCGCGACCCTCTTCATCGCCGCACTCGGCGCGCCCTTGACCAAGCTCGCTCTGCTCTTCGGTCCGGCGGAGTATTTCTCGCTGATGGTGATGGGGCTGTGCTTTGCCGTCGTGCTGGCGCGCGGCTCGATCCTCAAGGCCTTCTGCATGATCATGCTGGGCCTCCTGCTCTCGACGGTCGGCACCGACCTAGAAACCGGGCAGGAACGCCTGACCTTCGGCTTCCCGCCCTTGTCTGATGGCATCGACTTCGCCGTGCTCGCCATGGGCGTCTTCGGCTTCGCCGAGGTGCTGCGCAATCTCGAGAACCCCGAGGCGCGCGACGTGGTCAAGGCCAAGATCGGCCGGCTGCTACCGGATTGGGGCGAGATCAAGCAGTCGATCAACCCGGTGCTGCGCGGCACCTTCATCGGCGGCATCCTCGGCATCCTGCCCGGCAATGGCGCGGTGCTCGGCCCGTTCGCGAGCTACACGATCGAGAAGAAGATCGCCAAGGATCCCTCGCGCTTCGGGCGTGGCGCGATCGAGGGCGTCGCCGGTCCAGAATCGGCCAATAACGCCGGCGCGCAAACCGCCTTCATCCCGCTGCTGACGCTCGGCATCCCGCCCAACGCCGTGATGGCGCTGATGGTCGGCGCGATGACGATCCACGGCATCATTCCCGGCCCGCAGGTCATGACCAAGAACCCCGACCTGTTCTGGGGCATGATCGCCTCGATGTGGATCGGCAACCTGATGCTGGTCATCATCAACCTGCCGCTGGTCGGCGTCTGGGTGAAGCTGCTGCAGGTTCCCTATCGCCTGATGTTCCCGGCGATCCTGATCTTCTGCTGCATCGGCATCTACTCGGTGAACAATCAGCCGGTGGACGTCGCCTTTACCGCCATGTTCGGCCTGTTCGGCTACCTCTTGATCAAGCTCGGCTTCGAGCCCGCGCCGATGCTGCTCGGCTTCGTGCTGGGCAAGCTGCTCGAGGAGAAGATGCGCCAGGCGCTGATCATCTCGCGCGGCTCGTTCATGACCTTCATCGAGCGGCCGATCTCGGCGGGCCTCCTGGTCGTCGCCGTGGTGGTCCTGGCGATCGCGCTGCTGCCTTCGATCTCGAAGAAGCGCGACGAGGTCTTCACCGAATGACGGGGTTGCTGGAACGCCGCTTTCAATCCAGCTTCCATCAAAATATCCCAAGGGAGGATCATCCATGAAGAAACTGACAGTTGGTATGGCGGCCGCGATCACCATCGCACTCGCCGGCAGCGCCCAGGCGCAAACCTATCCGACGCGCCCGGTCACCATGATCGTGCCCTTCGCCGCCGGCGGGCCGACCGACATCATCGCGCGCATCGTCGCCGACCATATGTCGAAGACGCTCGGCCAGCAGCTGGTGATCGAGAACGTCGCCGGCGCCGGCGGCACCACCGGCATCGCCCGCGCGATCACGGCTGCGCCCGACGGCTACACCATCGCGATGGGGCATCTGGGCACGTTCTCGGCAGCGCCTGCGACCTATCCCGGCCTGAAATACGACCCGATCAACGGCATGCAGACCATCGGTCTCGCTGGCGGCACGCCGATCCTGATCGTCGCCCGCAAGACTTTCGAGCCGAAGGACCTGAAGGAGTTCGTGACCTATGTGAAGGCGAACTCCGAGAAGGTGAACGAGGCCCATGCCGGCCTCGGCTCCGTCTCCTGGACGACCTGCACCCTCCTGAAGGCCCAGCTCGGCGTGCCGAAGATCAACGCCGTCGCCTATCGCGGCACCGGGCCGGCGTTGAACGATCTCGTCTCCGGCCAGGTCGACTTCATGTGCGACCAGATCGTCAGCGTCGCCGAGCAGGTGAAGGCCGGCAACATCAAGGCCTATGCGATCGCCTCGAAGCAGCGCTCGCCGGCCCTGCCCGACGTTCCCACCACCGCGGAAGCCGGGCTGCCGGAGTACCAGATCGAGGCCTGGAACGGCATCGCCGGTCCCAAGGGCTTGCCCAAGGACGTCGTCGATCGTCTGGTCGCCGCCCTCGACAAGGCACTGAACGACGAAGGCACCAAGAAGCGCCTGCTCGAACTGGGCACCGTGATGCCGACCGCCGAGGAACGCACCCCGGCCGGTTTCGCCGCCCTGATCAAGCGCGACGCCGACAAGCTCAGCCCAGCCTTGTCAGCCGCGCCGAAGTAACCACCTGAAAATTATCGGATACGAAACGGCGGATCCCCGGATCCGCCGTTTTTCGTTTGTGTTCGCGGACCGGCTGCGCAATCTCGTGAGCGCCGCAACGCGTTGATATCATGACGCTTTCGTGATTCCGGTTGCGGATATTCATATCTTGTTACCCAGATTTTCGGAACTCGCGCCAGCGTCAGCCCGTTTCCTTCCCGAACGTTCTCTTGGAAGGAGAAAAACCATGTTCAAGAAGCTTGTTCTTATCGCCGCGATCGCCGTCACTCCCGCGGTCGCTTTCGCGCAGCAGAATCCGCAGGGCGCCCAGGGCGGCGCAGTCAGCGGCGGTGCCACGGGCGCGGTCGGCGGAGCCATCGTCGGCGGCCCGGTCGGCGCGGTTGTCGGCGGCGTCGGCGGTGCCGTGGTCGGCGCGATCATCGGCGACCAGACGCCTCGCTTCCGGCAATATGTCGTCGAGCAGCGCGTCCCGTCCTATGCCTATGAGGAACCGGTCACGATCGGCACGGTCCTCCCGAACGATGGCGTGGTCTATCGCGAGGTTCCGCGTGAATATGTGCCGCGCGAATATGCCGAGACCGGCTACCGCTACACGGTCGTGAACCAGCACCCTGTCCTGGTCGACCCGCGCACCCGCCGCGTCGTGCAGATCATCGAATAACCTAGTGCGATCCGCTGGACGGTCGCGCCATTGCCGGCCTGATGGTCTATCCGGATCGTCGGCCCGCCCCGGAGACGGGGCGGGCCGTTTTCATGTCTCAGAGCAATTTTGTTTTAGCGCGTGCCGAACATCCGGTCGCCGGCATCGCCCAGGCCCGGCACGATATAGCCGTGCTCGTTCAGCTTCTCGTCGATCGCCGCCGTCCAGATGCGGACATCGGGATGGGCGCCGCGAAACCGTTCGATGCCTTCGGGCGCCGCCAGCAGGCAGACGAAGCGCAGATCCTTGGCGCCGCGCTCCTTCAGCCGGTCGATCGCCGCGACCGCCGAATTGGCCGTCGCCAGCATCGGGTCCATCACCACGACCATGCGCTCGGCGATGTCGGAGGGGGCCTTGAAATAATACTCGACCGCCTGGAGCGTGTTGGGATCGCGATAGAGCCCGATATGGGCGACGCGGGCGGCGGGCACCAGCTCCAGCATGCCGTCGAGGAAGCCGACGCCGGCGCGCAGGATCGGCGCGAAGACCATCTTCTTGCCGGCGATGATCGGCTGCATCGACTTCGTCAGCGGCGTCTCGATCTCGGTCATCTCCATCGGCAGATCGCGCGTGACCTCGTAGCAGAGCAGCATGCCGATCTCGTTGAGGAGCTGGCGGAAGCTCTTGGTCGAGCGGTCCTTCTCACGCATCAGCGTCAGCTTGTGCCGCACCAGCGGATGGTCGACGACGGTGACGCCGTCCTGGCTTTTGGTCATGCGATGAGGCCCCTTCTTTTTCATATTGTGGAGGCTTTCGCCTCAACCAAACACGCCGTCATCCCGGACAAGCCGCGAAGCGGCGCCGATCCGGGATCCATTCCGGAACCGCTCAGGAATGGATCCCGGGTCTGCGCTTCGCTTCGCCCGGGATGACGGCGTGGTTCCGTATCAATCCGTCCGCCGTCAAAATACGGTGCCGTCGCTGATGATCGTCAAGGGTGGCCCGCCATCCCCGCGCTTCTCGCGGGCGATGCGCCGACCGGCGGCCCAGGTGCCGCCCTCCAGCACCTTCGCCAGCGGCAGCTCCTCTGCCGTGCGCCCCAGGCGCATGCGGATCAGCACTCCGATCTTGTCGAGCAGCGCGACCGTCAGCGCGCGCCATTCGACGACCAGCGCCGAGCCGACCTCATGGGCACGCGTCGCATCGCCCGCGTCCTTCAGCGCGATCACGCCGCAATCGAGGAACAGCCCGCCATTGCGATATTCGGGCAGGCCGGTGAGATCATCGACGTCGATCACCGCGATCCCGGCCCATTGCAAGGGCTCGATCAGCGAATAGGACAGCCATTGCGAGAGCTTGTGGAAGGGCACCAGCCCGGCCGTCGGCTCGGCCTGCGCGATCAGCGGATGCCGCCAGGTATCGCCCAGCGCGATGCCGGCGACCATGAGGCGCGACGGCCAGATGCCGCCGAACATGGAGAGAACCTCCGCCAGGATATGCCCGGCGCGCAATGTACCGGTCTCGGCCGTGCTGACGAGCCGGTCGAACAGATCGCCGGGGCGCTTCAGGCCCTGACGCTCCAGCTCCTCGCCGAGGCGGTTCATCAAAGCCGCGCGGCCCTCGACCGCGAGCAGCGGATTGCCGGGACCGGCCTGGAAGCCCTGCTCCAACGCCGCGCCATCGAGCCGCTTCAGCGCGGTCGCGTCGACACGCAGCAGCTCAGCCGCATCGCTGGAGAACAGGCCGGCCGCGAACATGTCGAGCGAGGCCAGCGCCAGCCCCTCGGAGCGGCCGATCGACTGCCCCGAGACCGCGTCGCGATAGCGCCAATCCGGCCCCGCGCCCGCATCCAGCAGCACGCTGACCACGGCGAGATCGTAGGCCGCACGGCCGCGCACCCTGGCATCGCGAAACTGCGCGGCCTGGTCGAGCACGCTCCAGCGATCGACCCCGGCCACGTTGAAATGCCGCCAGCGGGCGTGGAATGGGATGTCGAGCGTCGGGTAGTTCGCCTTGATCGTGTCGAGGACATAGTCGGCGCAGGCGTCGAGCCGCGCCGCATCGACGCTGAAATGCAGGAGCCTGCCGGCCAGGCCGAGCTCCAGCATCTCCTGCGCGCGGGCGCGGACGGCAGCAGGCTTAAGCAAGGCGCGGACGGCGTCCGTATTCTGGTCAGACATCGTGTTCTGATTAGACATGGAGTTCTGATTAGACATGGAGCGGCTCAGAACTTGTCGAGATCGCGACCAACCGTCGCCTTCAGGGCGTTGTCGCCGGGCGCGCCGTCGGGCGAGTAATAGCCCGCCGCCTTCTTGGCCTCGATCTCGACCGAGGCGTCGGGTGGGACGAGCTCGGGCGGGATCGCGACGCGCTCGCCGATCTCGATGCCGCTCTCCACCATGGCGTCGTATTTCATGTTCGACATCGACATCAGCCGGTCGATCCTGGTGACGCCGAGCCAGTGCAGCACATCGGGCATCAATTGCTGGAAGCGGGCGTCCTGGACGCCGGCGACGCATTCGGTGCGCTCGAAATAGGTCGCGGCGGAATCGCCGCCCTCCTGGCGCTTGCGGGCGTTGTAGACGAGGAATTTCGTGACCTCGCCCAGCGCCCTGCCCTCCTTGCGGTTATAGACGATCAGGCCGACGCCGCCGCCTTGCGCCTCCTTCACCGCCTCCTCGATGCCGTGCACGAGATAGGGCCGACAGGTGCAGATGTCCGAGCCGAAGACATCCGAGCCGTTGCACTCGTCATGGACGCGGCAGGCGACGCTGCGCTTGGGATCGGTGATCGCGGAGACCTCGCCGATGATGTAGCAGGTGATCGAACCGATCGGCGGCAGGAAGACGCGCAGATCAGGCCGTGTCACCAGTTCGGGATACATGCCGCCGGTCTGCTCGAAGAGCGTGCGGCGCAAGTCCTGCTCGCTGGTGCCGAAGCGTTCGGCGATGCCCGGCAGATGCCAGACCGGGTCGATGGCGATCTTGGTGACGCTGATATCGCCGGTTTTGTGCAGGATGTGCTCGTCGGGGCTGAGCCTGTGTCCTGCCATCGCGGCGAGGATTTCGGGCAAATTGAGCCTCGCCTTGGTGATGGCGATGGTCGGACGGATATCGATGCCCTCGCCGATCCACTGGCCGAAATCCTGCGCGACGCGGTGGCCGAACGGGTCCATCGAGACGATCCGGCCAGGCGCGAACCATTGCGGCTGCGGCGGGATCTCGGCTGTCGGGTAGGTGTTGGTCAGGTCCGGGCGCTGCGAGGGGTTCATCGCGCGCGCCGAGATGGCGAGCGCGCGATAGACCGAATAGGAGCCGCCATGGGCGCCGATGACGTTGCGGTCTCCCGGCGTCGTGGTCGAGGCGATGACCGGGCCGCGCTCGGCCGGGCTTGAAGCGCCCCATTGGATGGGAAAGCGCGTCGCGGCGTTGCCGGGCTCGGGATGCGAGGTCAGGCGGATATGGGTCGTGCGGTTCTGCGAGTTCATCGCGGGTATCGCCCTGCAAATAGGAAAGGGCCCCGGGACGCGATGCGTCCGGGGCCCTCTGGACCTATGAAAATGTGGCTCAACGCAAGCGCGGCGTCAATCGGGGCCGTCATTCCCGGCCGGAGCCCTCAGGTCCGGCCTTTGGCCGGCCCAAGGACAGGTTCCGCAGAGGCCCGGGAATCTCCGACGAGAGATGCTCGGGTCTTCGCCCGAGCATGACGCGCTGCGATCAGAAAATGGCAAGGTAGCGCAGCAGCGAGATAATGCCGATGACGATGACGATGATCTGGACGACGTTCTTGATCTGCGCATCGAGCGGCAGCATGCGCACGAGATAGAGCACGAGGCCGATGACGAGCACCGTGATGAGCAGAGAAATCAGGATGGACATATGTGAAGTCCCTTGTCGCGGCCGGAAACTGGCCCCCCAGGGCCCGTGCCACGACGCATTCGCGCCACGTCAGCCCCGATGACAGAACGTCGCAGTGTGGGAATAGGTTCCCGAGCGCGTGGCGGAGCGCCTGGGCGCAGCAGTGTTTCGACCGGGCACGGGGAACCCTTCTCCCCTCCGGGGGAGAAGGTGGCAGCGCGAAGCGCTGACGGATGAGGGCAGAGCCTCAACCCAAGACAAGAAAAGGGCCGCTTGCGCGACCCTTCCCTCATCCGTCTGCTGCGCAGACACCTTCTCCCAGCCATCTCGGGCTTGCCCGAGATGGGCAATCTAAGGTGCTAATGTCGGCAACAGCCGACATTGGTGGGGGAGAAGGGAGGCGCGCCCTATCCCGCAATACGCCCGAAATCCGCGACGGCGCGGGTCGCTTCGCGGAGCTGGTTGAGCAGCTTCAGGCGGTTGATGCGCAGCGCCGGGTCGGGATCGTTGACCGTGACCTGGTCGAAGAAGGCGTCGACCGCCGGGCGCAATTCGGCCAGCGCCGCCATCGCGCCCTCATAGTCTTCCTTCGCCACGGCAGCTGCGGCCGCGGGAGTGGCGTTCGCCAAGGCGACGGCCAGTGCCTTCTCCTCGATCAGGCCTGCGCCTGCGATCAACTGCAGGTCGGCCGCCCCAGCGAAGGCGCCCTCGCCGTCCTTCTTCTCCTCGGCCTTGAGGATGTTGGCGGCGCGCTTGTAGCCGGCGAGCAGGCTCTTGCCGTCCTGCGTTTCGAGGAAGCGGGCGAGCGCCGCGACGCGATGGGTGATGAGCAGGAGGTCGTCATTGGCGGACGCGCCCTCGCCCAGCACGGCGTCGACCAGATCATGCCGAGCGCCTTGGTCGCGCAGCATGACCTTCAGGCGGTCGTGGAAGAAGGAGAGGAGGTCGGGCAGCACAGCATGAGCATTGCGAACGATTTGCTGGGCAACGTTGCTCGAAAGAGACCCATCGCTTGGTTCAGTAAGCGGAAACCCTAGAAGTTCATCTAGCAGATCAGCATCCTCGCCCAATGATCGCTGCGCGACCCGGACATAAGCATCCCATAAGGTGGCTTGCAGCCCCAACCTCACCCCATTTTCAACCACAAGCCTGATCACCCCCAGCGCCGCTCTGCGCAGCGCATAGGGGTCCTTGCTTCCGGTCGGCTTCTCGTCGATGGCCCAGAAACCGCCCAGCGTGTCGAGCTTGTCGGCGAGCGCAACCGCCACCGAAACCGGATCGGTCGGGACGCGGTCGGAGGGGCCGAGCGGCTTGTAATGCTCCTCGATGGCGGCGCAGACGCTGGGGTGCTCGCCCTGGAGTTCCGCATATTTGCGGCCCATCAAGCCCTGCAATTCCGGGAATTCGCCGACCATTTCGGTCGGCAAATCCGCCTTGGCGAGCTTGGCCGCGCGCTCGGCGAGAGCGGGATCGGCCCCGACGATCGGCGCAAGCTCGCGCGCCAAAGCCGCGATGCGCTGGACGCGCTCGCCTTGCGTGCCGAGCTTTGCGTGGAAGACGACGCCGAGCTTGTCGAGCTTGGCCATGCGCTGGTCGAGCGGCTTGGCCAGGTCGAGCCCAAGTTTCTCGGCGCTCTCCTTCAGCGTGTCGAGATCGGGCAGATCGCCCTTGTCCGTCGCGAAGAAATAGGCGGCGTCGGAGAGGCGGGCGCGCACGACGCGCTCATTGCCGGCGGTGATGACCTTGCCGCCATCGCTGGCGGCGAGATTCGCGGTCAGCAGGAAGCGGTTGGCGAGCGCGCCGGTGGCCGCATCGCGCAGCACGAAGCATTTCTGATTGGCGCGGATCGTCGCGCGGATCGCCTCGCCGGGGATTTCCAGGAAGCGCTCCTCGAAAGAACCCATCAGCACGACGGGCCATTCGACCAACCCTGCGACCTCCTCCAGCAGACCCTCGTCCTCGATCAGTTCGAGGCCCTGCGCGAAGGCGAGCGTGCGGGCGTCGTTGAGGATGATCTCCTTGCGCCGGTCGGCATCGAGCACGACCTTCGCCTTGTCCAGCGACGAAACGTAATCGTCGAAACGCTTGACGGAAATCACGCCCGGCGCATGGAAGCGGTGGCCGTAAGTGGTGTTGGAGGACGCGATGCCGTCGACCTCGAATGGAACCACCTCCGGCTCCTCGGTCTCGGCCCCGAAGGTGCACAGAATCGAGTGCAGCGGGCGCACCCAGCGCAGGCTCGCGCCCGCAGCCGAGGCAGCGCCCCAGCGCATCGATTTCGGCCAGGGGAAGCCGCGGATCACGGCGGGCACGATCTCGGCGATGGCCGCAACCGTCTCCTGGCCTGGCTTCTCGATGATGGCGACGTAAGAGTCACCCTTCTTGGGATCGCTGATGATCGTCGCCTGATCAAGCGAGGAAAGCCCTGCCGCCTTGAGGAAGCCCTGGATCGCGGCCTCGGGCGCGCCGACGCGCGGACCCTTGCGCTCCTCGCGGACATCGCGGCCGCGCACCGGCAGGCCAGCAACATGGAGCGCGAGCCGGCGCGGCGTGGCGAAGGCTTTCGCGCCCTCATAGACAAGGCCGCGCTCGACCAGCGCATCGGTGACGAGCTTCTTCAGATCGTCGGCCGCCTTGCGCTGCATGCGGGCGGGGATCTCTTCGGAGAAGAGTTCGAGCAGGAGATCAGGCATTAGTTGGCTCCCCCGCCGGCGGTCTTCAGCCAGGCGGCGCCGCAGGCTTTCGCCAGTTCGCGGACACGCAGGATGTAGCTCTGGCGCTCGGTGACCGAGATCACGCCGCGCGCATCGAGCAGATTGAAGGCGTGGCCGGCCTTGAGGCACTGGTCATAGGCCGGCTGGACCATGAGATGGCGCTCGCCGCTCTCGCCCTTTTCGAGCAGAGCCCGGCATTCGGCCTCGGCCTCGGCGAAGCGCCGAAACAGCGCGGCCGTGTCGGCATGCTCGAAATTATAGCGCGAATATTCCTGCTCGGCCTGGAGGAAGACCTCGCGATAGGTGACCTTCTCGGCGCCTTCGAGCCCGTTGAAATTGAGCTCCATGATGCTCTCGACATTCTGCAGATAGCAGGCGAGGCGTTCGAGGCCATAGGTGAGCTCGCCGGAGACGGGCGCGCATTCGATGCCGGCGACCTGCTGGAAATAGGTGAACTGGCTCACCTCCATGCCGTCGCACCAGCATTCCCAGCCCAGCCCCCAGGCGCCGAGCGTCGGGTTCTCCCAATCATCCTCGACGAAGCGGATGTCGTGCAGCTTCATGTCGATGCCGATCGCTTCGAGCGACTGCAGATAGAGCTCCTGCAGGTTCGGCGGGTTCGGCTTCAGGATGACCTGGAACTGGTAGTAGTGCTGCAGGCGGTTCGGGTTCTCGCCATAGCGGCCATCCTTGGGCCGGCGCGAGGGCTGGACGTAAGCCGCGCGCCAGGGCCTGGGGCCAAGCGAGCGCAGCATCGTGCCGGGATGGGAGGTGCCGGCGCCGACCTCCATGTCATAGGGCTGGAGGATGACGCAGCCGCGCTCGGCCCAGAAACGCTGCAGGGTCAGCAGCAGCCCCTGGAAGGAGCGGGTCGGGTTCATCGCATCGGGCAGAGTGGCAGAAACAGCCAAGGCTTGGGCCTTCCGAAAGATCCTGGATCGGCGCGTGCATAGACCATGATCCGGGAAAGTGGAATGCGGTTTTCGAGCAGGCCACGGCCTAACTCATTGGCGAAAGGCCGATTCGCAGGCCAGAATCGCCGGAACTTGGACCATTCTGCGGCCAAATCCGTTGCGCCGCACGCATAGGCGCCGGAACCTCGACAGACAGCTTTCGTTCATGCAGGAGGAGCTAGGATTTTTTCGCCCGTAGGGTTCGCGGCGTTCGGGGCGAGCGCTTGATGCCGAACCGGCGGGCTGTCTGGTAGGAGAAGCCCATGCCGTCATCCCGTATCGTCGCTGCGCTGTTCGGCGCGCTTGGCATCATCGTCGCAGCCTTCACGGTCGCACCGGCGATGGCCGCTCCTGTCTCGGCAGGCACGGCGCAAACCATTCCGTCGCAAACCCTGCCGTCGCAAGGCGATCTCATCCAGCAGGCGCAGTATTACGGCCCGCGTCGCTATTATGGACCGCGCCGCTTCTATGGCCGCCCGGCCTACCGCCCGCGCTGCTTCTTCGCCAACAGGCGCGTCTGGACCGGCTATGGCTGGGTCATCCGCCCCGTGCGCGTCTGCCGCTGAGCCGCCGAAATGTGGCCTTTCTCTGGCCGCAGGATGAAAACAGGCTGAACGACGCGGTTTAGTGCCGTTCAGCTCCAACGCAGTACCCTTTCATTCGAAGACGGCGACCGACCATGCGGCGAGGGCTGCAGGCGCCAAGTTGAAGAGGATCGGATCATGTTTCGCAAACTCGCATTCGGTATCGCGACGGCGGCCACGCTCAGCGGGCTGTCCCTTGCTGCCGCCCCGGCCATGGCGGCCCCCATCGCAGCGGGAGCCATCCAGCCCGCCTTGGCGCAGAGCGCCGAGATCGACGGGGCCCAGATCCAGCAGGCGCAGTATTATTACGGCCCGCGCCGCTACTATGGACCGCGCCGCTACTACGGACCGCCGCGTTATTACGGACCCCGGCGCTATTACGGCCCGCGCTTCTACGGCCCGCCGCTCTATCCGCCACCGCCGCCGGTCTATTACGGCCCGCGCTATTTTTACTGATCACGGCTGCCTAGCATCGCATATCCGCGATGCAGGGCTTCGCTCGCTTCGGTGAAGCCGCCCTCGGGGCGATTGAGAATGAAAGCCGGCAGCAACGCTGCCGGCTTTTTGCTGTTCAGCACGGCAGTGACGAGGACGCGCACGGCCGGCCGGTCGGCCAGCGCATGGACCGGCCGGATTTCCAGCCCGCCGAAGCCCGTCGCGAGCCCGGCCAGGATCTCGGCCAGCGCCTCGGCGCGGTGGATGATCGCGATCCGCCCGCCAGGCCGGAGCAGACGGCGCGCTGCCTTCAGCCAGTCCCCCAACCCGCCCTCGACGACATGGGCGGCGCGCCGGTTCGGGACCGGCGAGGCCTTGTTCTCCCGCGCCGCATAGAAGGGCGGGTTCATCGCGACACAAGCGAAGCTCGCCGGGATCAGGCCAGCCTCGATCACGGCGGCGACTGGGGCGGCGATATCCACAGCCAGCGCCGTGACGCGCGCATCCAGGCCGTTGCGGGCGATGTTGTCGCGCGCCAGGGCCGCAAGCTCCGGATCGCGCTCGGCCAGCACCACGCGCAGGCGCGGCTGCGCCAGGGCGGAGGCGAGACCGACCGTGCCGACGCCCGCGCCCATGTCGAGCAGAGGCCCCTCGCCCAGTTCAGGCAAGGCTGCCGCGAGCAGGATCGCGTCGCTGCCGGCGCGATGACCCTTTTTCGGCTGGCGCAGAATCAGGCGCCCGTCGAGCAGGCGGTCCTCGCCGATTTCGCCGAGCCCCGGGGCCGATTGCGACTCAGCCATCACGCAATTCCGCTCCGAAGCCGGCATCGACCAGCAGCGCCCGCGCCCGCATCTTGTCGGCCTCGCGCACCAGGAGCCGGCGCGGGAAGGCACCGATCATGCCTTCGAGCGCGCTGATATGCTGATCGGCGATCAGGCAATCGAGATTGGCCGAAGCCAGCAGCGCCTCGATGGCTCCGAGTAGGACGATATCGTTGGTGCGGACCAGTTCATGCATGGGCGCATGGAGCCGAAGCCGTGGCTCGCGCGCAAGCCCCCGCTTGCGCAAGTGCGGCGTCCAGGTGCGGCGTCATTGCCGAATTGCGGGGGCTGGTCACCCATGCGACGGTTGTGGCAAGGCATCAGCGCGCCGCAATCTGCGCAAGTCGGCCGGAGTGGATGAGATGGGCGTCGTCGTTGCGTTCGAGGACAAGGAAGCGGGCCAAGGGATTGGCCAAGATACGGGCAAGGCCCGGATCGAGGCCCTGGTCGATCTGACCCGCGCCGACATGGAGCGCGTCAATGCGATGATCCTGTCGCGCACAGGCTCCAATGTCACCATGATTCCCGAGGTCGCCAACCACCTGATCTCGTCGGGCGGCAAGCGCCTGCGCCCGATGCTGACGCTGGCGACGGCGGCGCTGTGCGGTTATCGCGGCGAAGGCCATGTCAAGCTCGCGGCCTCGGTAGAGTTCATGCACACGGCGACATTGCTGCACGACGATGTCGTCGACCAGAGCGACATGCGCCGGGGCAAGCTTGCCGCGCGCATGCTCTGGGGCAATGAGGCGAGCGTGCTCGTCGGCGATTTCCTGCTCGGCCAGGCCTTCAAGATGATGGTCGAGGTCGGCTCGCTGCGCGCCCTCGACATCCTCTCCACAGCCGCCGCCGTGATCGCCGAGGGCGAGGTTCTGCAGCTTTCCGTCGCCAAGAACACCGAGACGACCGAGGACGAATATCTCGCCGTCATTCGCGGCAAGACGGCGGAGCTCTTCGCGGCCGCCTGCGAGGTCGGCCCCGTCATCGCCGAATCGGCCAAGGCCAGTGCCGCCGCCTGCCGCAGCTACGGCCTCAATCTCGGCATCGCCTTCCAGCTCATCGACGACGCGCTCGACTATGGCGGCGTCGCCTCCAAGCTCGGCAAGAACACCGGCGACGATTTCCGCGAGGGCAAGATCACCTTGCCGGTGGTGCTCTCCTTCCGGCGCGGCACCGACGCCGAGCGCGCCTTCTGGCGCCGCACCCTGCAGAACGGCGAGGTCAACGAGGGCGATCTCGAAGAGGCCCAAAGCATCATGCGCCGCCACCGCGCACTCGACGACACGATCGAGCGCGCCGAGCATTACGCCAAGATGGCCAAGGATGCGCTCGGCCTGTTCCCCGCCTCCCCGATGAAGCAGGCGCTGAAGGAGACCGTCGATTTCTGCGTTTCGCGGGCGCACTGAAACGCCTTTGCCACGCGGCGTTTCCTAGAGCATTGCGCGAAAAACGGGGTGCCGGTTTTTCGCATGAGCAATGCTCTAAACTTTTAGAATCGATCGCGTTGATTCCGCATCGGCTTGGCCCGAAAATCGGCTCCCACTTTTCGGGCCGATGCTCCAGTGATCTTGCATCGGCTTCTCCCGAAAACCGGTTCCCACTTTTCGGGCCGATGCTCCAGTGATCTTGCATCGGCTTCTCCCGAAAACCGGTTCCCACTTTTCGGGCCGATGCTCTCGCTGAAAGAGCTTCCACAGCCGCCTGGACGGGCCTAGGCTGCCGGCCACGACGCATGAAAGCGTGGAGCGCGCCATGACGGCATCATCGGATCGCCAGTCGAAGATCGGGGCTGTCATTCGCGTATCGAGTGGCAATTTCCTCGAAATGTACGATTTCTTCGTCTTCGGCTATTACGCCTCGGCGATCGGCAAGGCCTTCTTCCCGTCGGGCAGTGAGTTCGCCCAATTGATGGCGGCGCTGATGACCTTCGGTGCCGGTTTTCTGATGCGGCCGCTCGGCGCCATCGTGCTCGGTACCTATATCGACCACCATGGCCGCCGCGCCGGGCTCCTCCTGACACTCGGACTGATGGCCTTCGGCACGCTCACCATCGCGCTGGTGCCGACCTATGCGACGATCGGCCTCCTGGCGCCGGTCATCGTCGTGATCGGTCGACTGGTCCAGGGGTTTTCGGCGGGCGTCGAGCTCGGTGGCGTCTCCGTCTACCTGTCGGAGATCGCGACGCCTGGAAACAAGGGCTTCTATGTCAGTTGGCAGTCCGGCAGCCAGCAGATCGCGGTGATCTTCGTGGCGCTGCTCGGCGTCTGGCTCAGCACCATCCTGCCGGCGGACGAGATGACGGCCTGGGGCTGGCGCATCCCGTTCCTGGTCGGTTGCCTGATCGTGCCGCTGATCTTCCTGCTGCGCCGTTCGATGCAGGAGACCGAGGAGTTCACCGAGCGCAAGCAGAGCAAGAATCACCCCTCGCCCCGGGAAATCCTGCGCTCGCTCAGTCAGAACTGGCAGGTCGTGATCATCGGCATGCTGCTCGTGACGATGACGACGGTGTCGTTCTATTTCATCACCGCCTACACGCCGACCTTCGGGCGCGAGGTTCTCAAGCTGACCGGCCTCGACAGCCTGCTGGTGACGGTCTGCGTCGGCTTGTCCAACCTGTTCTGGCTGCCGGTGATGGGGGCGGTGTCGGACCGGGTCGGTCGCAAGCCGCTGCTGATCATCTTCACGCTGCTGATGTTCGTCAGCGCCTATCCGGCCCTGTCCTGGCTCGTCTCCGAGCCTTCCTTCTCCAGGCTGCTGATCGTCGAACTCTGGCTGTCGTTCATTTACGGCAGCTATAACGGCGCCATGGTGGTCGCGCTGACCGAGATCATCCCGGTGCAATTGCGCACCACCGGCTTCTCCGTCGCCTACAGCCTGGCGACGGCATTGTTCGGCGGCTTCACGCCTGCGGTGAGCACCTATCTGATCGAGGTGACGGGGAACCGGGCAGTCGCCGGGCTCTGGCTGATGTTTGCAGCAGCCTGCAGCTTGCTCGCGACATGGCTGGCCTATCGGCAGCGCCCGCAGGTCGCGCTGGGGACCGTGAGCCGCGCCGGATTGTCGCCCGGCGGCTGACGCCACGCCGCAATTAACGCAACACTGTCGGCTTGACCCACCACCCCGACCGGCTCGTCTGCAATGCCTTGGCGGCTGCAGCGCTCGCCCGGCAATCGTCGAACAGGGCAAAGCAGGTCGCCCCCGAGCCGGACATGCGGGCAAGCCGGCAGCCGGGCAAGGCCGCCAGCAAGGCGAGCACCTCGTCGAGAACCGGGGCCACGCGGCGCGCCGGCGCTTCGAGGTCGTTGCCGCTTTCGGCGAGCATGGCGACCAACTCATCGATGGAAGACATCGCGAGATGCGGCATGGCACCGGCAGGCGACAAGTCCTGCCCCCGTTGAAGCCCAAGCTCGCGAAACACCGGCGCCGTCTCGACCGGCACGCCCGGATTGACCAGCACGGCGAAGAGCGGCGGCAGGCGCAAGGGCTCGCCCAGGCGTTCGCCGATGCCGGCCATCACCCGCGCCCGCGAATCGAGGCAAACAGGCACATCGGCTCCGACCCTGGCCGCTGCGCGCAGCAAAGCCGGCTCGCCACGCGAGATTCCGTTCAAGCGCGCCAGCAGGCGCAGCGCGCCCGCCGCATCGGCCGAACCGCCGCCGATGCCCGATGCCACGGGCAGGCGCTTGACGAGGTGGAAGCGGCCCCAGCGCAACGGGCCGGCGTCATCGGCAAGAGCATGGGCGGCGCGCAGGACGAGGTTGCGCTCATCGGTTTCGAGCCCGCCGCCAAGCGGACCGCCAATGCTGAGGCCGAGCTCCGGCCCGGGTTCGAGGGCCAGTTCATCGCCAACGCCGGCGAAGGCGACCAGGCTTTCGAGCTCGTGATAGCCGTCAGCGCGCCGGCCGAGCACCTTCAGGCTCAGATTGACCTTGGCGCGGGCACGGGTGGTCAGCGGGGCTGGCATGCAAAAGAGCCGGTCGTTGCAGAAGGAAGCACACCGTCATTCCGGGGCAGGCCGCAGGCCTGAGCCCGGAACCGATACGGGTCTTCGTAAAGGGCCGAGCGCGTTAACTACCCCCGACGGCGGTTCTGGGTTCCGGGCTCTTCGCGGAGTTTATCCTTGGGCCGACCAAGGTCGGACCCGAGGGCGAAGCCCCGGAATGACGGAGCGGAAATACTGGCTGGGTAGAGGCGGATCTCAGCCGCCGTCCTTCTTCGGCTCGGCGGCGTTGGCGGAGGGTGGTTCATCCAGGCCGCGCTCGATCTTCTGCTTGATCTTGACCAGATCCTCAGGCTCCGGGCCGAGGTCGCGGGCCGCATTCCACTGGAAGGTCGCCTCCAGCTTGCGGCCGGTGCGCCAATAGACATCGCCGAGATGGTCGTTGATCACCGGATCGGAGGGGCGCAATTCCATGGCGCGCTCGAGCTCGCGCGCTGCGTCGTCATAGCGTCCCAGCCGATAATAGGCCCAGCCGAGCGAATCGGTGATGTAGCCATCGCGCGGCCTGAGTTCGACGGCGCGGCGCAGCATGTTGAGCGCCTCGTCGAGCTTGAGATGCTGGTCGACCAGCGAATAGCCGAGATAGTTCAGCACCAGCGCGCGCTCGCGACCGAGCGGCTCCGGCATCAGCTCCAGCGCCTTGCGCAGATCCTCCTCAGCCTCGGGCCAGCGCTTGATGCGCTCGCGCGCGATGCCGCGGAAATAGAACAGATCCCAATTCGCCCGCCCGGGAACCGCGAGCTTGGCGATGGCCTTGTCGTAGGTCTCGGCGGCTTCGCTGAAAAGCTTGCGGGTGCGGTAGACATTGCCGAGCGCCGAGAGCGCATCGACATCGTCGGGCCGCTCGGTAATCAGCGCCTGCAGATGCTTGATCGATTCCTCGGATTTACCGAGGGTCTCCAAGGCCAGGCCCGCCTGGATCTCGGCATTGGGCCGCAACGGCGAGGTCGCCGGCATCTTGTCATAGACCGCGACCGCATCCTCGGGCTGCTTCGAGCGTTCGAGGATGTCCCCGAGCGTCAGGATCGCGAGATCATGGCTGGGGTCGAGATAGATCGCGAGACGCAGATAGAGCAGCGCGGCCGCCTCGTCGCCCTGGCGATTGCCGGCGCTGGCCAGACCGTAGAGCACCTCGGCGGCGCCCTGCTGGGCCGTGCCGACCTGGCGGGCGAGCGGCTCGCGCGCAGCAACCCGCGCAAGCCCGTCCCGGACGATGGGATGGTTGGGCAGGAGCCGGTCGAATTCGCCATAGGTCGCGGCAGCGCCGTCATAATTGCCGTTGCGCGCCTGCAGCCGGGCCCAGAGATCGACCAGGCGCAGCGTCGTCTTTTCCGCGTCATAGGCGCTCTTCAGGCGCTTCTCGGCGTCGACCTTGCGCCCGGCGATGTCGAGGATCAGGCCGGCATGGTAATCGCGGAAGAGATTGTAGGAGGCCTCGCCCTTGAGCCGGTCGAGCGTCTCGAGCGCCTTGTTGGTCTGGCCGGAGCCGGCATAGGCCCAGGCCGAGAGCAGGGTCGCGGTGATGTCGGCGGCGCGGCCGCGGCCGCCGCGCTGGAGATGACCGCGCGCGGTCTGGTAGCTCTTCTGCTTGATCGCGCGGATGCCGACCGCGAGCTGGGCGAGGCCGTTGCTGGGATCACGCTGGATCAGCTTGTCGGCAGCGCGGAAGGCGTCGCTCATCGCGCCATCGGCCAGGAAGGCGACGAAGCCGCGCTCCAGCAGATCATTGTTCAGCGGATCGCCCTTGATCGCCTCGCGCAGATAGACCGAGGCCGCGCCGAGATCGCGCCCGGCGCCCGCGACGATCGCGGCCAGGTAATTGCCTTCCAGGCTGTCGGCGGGCTCCAGCTGTTCCGTCGTGCGCGTCGCAGCCGCCCCTTGAGCCGAGGCGCCGGCCTGCAATGCGAGAAAAAACACCAGGGCGACCGCCGTGCTCGGGCCGCGGCCCCTCAATCGAAACGTCACGATTGTCATTCTCCCTCGGTCCGCAGCCTGTATGTCACGCGGGGCCATACATCAGCGCGACCGGGACCACTTCGCTTAAGCGTTCAAGATGGCGGTTTCCGGGCGGCCGGGCAAGCCATCGCTGCGCTGCTAGGCTGAATCCGTAGCAGCGATGCAACAATCCGACAGAAGCATGCTGCGCCGCAACGTTCCGGCAGTTTTCAGTGCCCACGCCTCAAGAATTTAAGGCTAGGACTGCAGCGTTCGCATGTACCGCGACGATTCACCTGGGATCATTCAAATGAAGAAGATCGTTTTGAGCATTGCCGCCGTCGCCCTGCTGGCCGGTTTTGCCGCCGGCTGCGCGCAGCCCACGCCCACCAAGCCGGCCCCGAGCGTCGTCCGCAAGGGCTGAGTCGGCTACGCCGCCTGAGGGCGTGTAGTTCCCGAGTCAAAACCGCGCCGTCATCCTGGGCGACCGAAGGTCGTCCCGGGGTCCATCGGAGGGCTTAAGCGCTCTACGATGGATCCCGGATCTGCACCGCTACGCGGCTTGTCCAGGATGACGTCGTGGCTCCCAGGATAATTGACAGCACGCCCTGAAGAAAAAAAGGCGCGCCGTGCGAGCGGCGCGCCTTTTCGTTATCTATACCAGCGACTTACGCCGACCCGGAGCATCGGCCCGAAAAGTGGAAACCGGTTTTCGGGCTAAGCCGATGCAAAATCAAAATTCCATAGCATCAGACCGAATACGATATTCGGTCTGATGCTATTGGCTCACATATTCGAGTAGCCCGGGCCGCCGCCGCCCTCGGGCACCGTCCAGGTGATGTTCTGGGCCGGATCCTTGATGTCGCAAGTCTTGCAGTGAACGCAGTTCTGCGCGTTGATCACGAAGCGCGGCTCGGTCTTCGCCTCGGCATCCTTGTAGACCACCTCATAGACGCCGGCCGGGCAGTAAAGCCGCGCCGGCTCGCCATAAACAGGCAGGTTCTTGTCGATCGGGATCGAGGGGTCGGTCAGCTTCAGATGCGCCGGCTGGTCTTCCTCATGATTGGTCGAGGACAGGAAGACCGATGACAGCTTGTCGAAGGAAATCTTGCCGTCGGGCCTGGGGTAGACGATCGGCTTGACCTCGGCGAGAGGCTTCAGCGTCGCGTAATCCGGCTTGCCGTGCTTCAGCGTGCCGAAGGGCGACCAGCCGAAGAGTTGGTTCAGCCACATGTCGATGCCGCCCAGCCCGATGCCCAGCAGCGTGCCGTATTTCGACCAGAGCGGCTTGACGTTGCGCACCGGCTTGAGGTCGCGCCCGATGGCGCTGTCGCGCCAGCCCGCCTCGATCTCGACCACCTCGTCATGCGAACGGCCGGCCGCCAAAGCGGGGGCGAGATGCTGCGCCGCCTGCATGCCCGAGAGGATGGCGTTATGGCTGCCCTTGATGCGCGGCACGTTGACGAAGCCCGCCGCACAGCCGACCAGCGCCCCGCCCGGGAAGGTGAGCTTCGGCACCGACTGGTAGCCGCCCTCGGTGATGGCGCGCGAACCGTAGGACAGGCGCTTGGCACCGTCGAAGAGATCGCGAATCAGCGGATGGGTCTTGAAACGCTGGAACTCGTCGAAGGGCGAGAGCGTCGGGTTGGTGTAGTTGAGATGCACGACGAAGCCGACCGTGACCAGGTTGTCGTCGAAATGATAGAGGAAGGAGCCGCCGCCGGTGCCGTTGTCGAGCGGCCAGCCGAAGGAGTGCTGCACCCTGCCTTTGTGAAACTTCTCCGGCTTGACCTGCCAGACCTCCTTCAGGCCGATGCCGTATTTCTGCGGCTCGCGGCCGGCGTCGAGCCCGAACTTGCGGATGGCGATCTTGGAGAGCGAACCGCGCGCGCCCTCGCCCAGCAGGGTGTAGCGGCCACGCAGTTCCATGCCGCGCGTATAGCGCTCCGAGACCGTGCCATCCCTCGCGATGCCCATATCGCCGGTGGCGACGCCAGCGACCGAACCATCCTCGTTGAACAGCAATTCGGCGGCGGCGAAGCCCGGATAGATCTCGACACCGAGCGCCTCGGCACGGCCTGCGAGATATTTCGCCACGAGGCCGAGCGAACCGACGAAATTGCCGTGGTTGTTCATCAGCTTCGGCATGCCGAAATTGGGCAGGCGGATGCCGTTAGGCTCGGTCAGGAAATAGAAGATGTCCTCGCTGACCTCCGTCGTCAGCGGGCGGGCATCGTCCTGGCGCCAGTCCGGCAGGAGTGCGTCGAGGCCGACAGGATCGATCACCGCGCCCGACAGGATGTGCGCGCCGACTTCGGCCCCCTTCTCGACCACCACGACGGAGATCGTCTCGTCGAGCTGCTTCAGGCGGATGGCGGCGGCAAGGCCGGCTGGACCAGCGCCGACGATGACGACGTCGTAGTCCATGCTCTCGCGCGGTTCGCTCTGCGCTTCCTTGAGATCCATCCTGCCCTCCGGAGGCCTTCGACTGGCTTGAAGCCAATTAGTTTATATGTGAACTATATCGCCTGCCCGTTCAAGCCGCGCGCGGCGCAAGACAGACATGGCTTCAGTTTGGAAACCCTCTATCGAAGCGCGCGTTCCAATTTGCAACTGCGGCGGCGCGCGAAGACCAAGGATGTGCGTACTGGAGCCAAAGAGTGAGAGCATTGCTCTTGCGAAAAACCGGTACCCACTTTTTGGCGCAATGCTCTAGAACCTCAAGGATGATATCCACCGCCGCGCCAGATCCTGTTGAGCTTCTCGCCTGGTACGCCGAGATGGGCGTCACCGAGGCGCTCGACGAGACGCCGCACGACCATTTTATGGAAGCGCCGCAGCCAGCAGCAGTGCGCCCCGCCCCGCCACAGCTCGTGCGCGCAACCGCAGCGGCAGCCCGGCCGGCCATGCCCGCGACTGCTACGGCCCCCGACGATGCCGCCCTCACTGCCAGGACGATGGCGCAGCAGGCCACGACGCTCGACGCCTTAAAGGAGGCGCTCGCGCAATTCGAGGGCTGCGCGCTGAAGGCGACCGCCAAGAACCTGGTCTTTTCCGACGGCAATCCGGCCGCCCGATTGATGCTGGTCGGCGAGGCGCCGGGCGCCGACGAGGACCGCATCGGCCTGCCCTTCGTCGGGCGCTCCGGGCAATTGCTCGACCGGATGCTGGCCGCGATCGGCCTCGACCGGAAGGAGCATGTCTATATCGCCAATCTCCTGCCCTGGCGGCCGCCGGGCAACCGCACACCGACTCCGCAGGAAGTCGCGATCTGCCTGCCCTTCATCCAGCGCCAGATCCAGCTCGCCAACCCCGATATCCTGGTCTGCATCGGCGCGCCCTCGGCGCAGGGGCTGCTCGGCCTCACCGGCATCCTGGCATCACGCGGCAAATGGCTGGAATACGACACCGGCACGCGGCGCATCCGCGCCATGGCGACGCTGCACCCGGCCTATCTGCTGCGCCAACCCTTGCAGAAGCGATTGGCCTGGCGCGACCTGCGGGCGCTGAAAGCCGCGCTGGATACGACTGGGTAGATTCCGAGGCTGGACATCGGCCTGCGCTAGCTGGTGATGATCGCCCGGCAACATGCTGCGACACTGCGTCGGAAGGTTTCCGCGCGGAAGACGGCTAGATAACAGGCGGTGGCCCAGCTTCGGCCGACCATTGCCTGCGCCGCATCAGCGGCAGGGTCGGACGGAGACTAGCGATGACCATCGACGCGTTTCTGCTCTCGCGCATCCAGTTCGCCTTCACGATCTCGTTCCACATCGTCTTTCCCGCGTTCACGATCGGGCTTTCGGCCTATATCGCGACGCTGCTCGGCCTCTGGCTCAAGACCGGCGATCAAAAATTCCACCTGCTGGCGCGGTTCTGGACCAAGATCTTCGCTGTCTCCTTCGCCATGGGCGTGGTCTCCGGCATCGTGCTGTCCTACCAGTTCGGCACCAATTGGAGCCGGTTCTCGCTCGTCGTCGGCAACGTCATCGGCCCCTTGATCGGCTATGAGGTGCTGACCGCCTTCTTCCTGGAGGCGTCGTTCCTGGGCGTGATGCTGTTCGGCTGGAAGCGCGTGCCGCCCTGGCTGCATTTCCTCTCGGCCCTGATCGTCGCCGGCGGCACGGCACTGTCGGGCTTCTGGATCCTCTCCGCCAATAGCTGGATGCAGTATCCGGCGGGCCACGAGATCCGCGACGGCATCGCCTATCCAGTCGACTGGGTCCAGATCGTTTTCAACCCGACCTTCCCCTTGCGCTTCATGCACATGATGACGGCGGCCTATCTCACCACCGCCTTCGTCGTGCTGGCGACGGGCGCGCGCCATCTGATCGCCGGCCACCGCACCGAATCGGCCAAGACGATGGTGCGCATGGCGATCCTGATGATCGCGATCACCGCGCCGGTGCAGGCGCTGATCGGCGATTTCCACGGCAAGCAGACCGCCAAATACCAGCCGGCCAAGCTCGCCGCGATCGAAGCGCATTGGGATTCGTCGAAACCCGCCCCGCTCGTGCTCTTCGCCTGGCCCGACGAGCAGGCCGGCCTCAACCGCTTCGAGATCTCCATTCCCGGCCTGGCGAGCCTCCTGACCCATGGCAGCATGGACGCGCTGTTCCCGAGCCTGAACGATTTCGCGGTCCAGGACCGCCCCCCGGTGAAGATCCCCTTCTTCGCCTTCCGGCTGATGGTCGGCATCGGCGTCCTGATGATCGGCTTCGGCTGGCTCGGCGCCTGGCTCTGGCGCAGGGGCACGGTGTTCGAGGAGCGGCGCTGGCTTTGGGTCGCGCAATATAGCTGGCCGGCGGGCTTCATCGCGATCCTGTCGGGCTGGTTCGTCACCGAGGTCGGCCGCCAGCCCTGGCTGGCGACGGGGGTGATCCGCTCCAAGGATGCGGTCTCGCCGATCACGACGCTGGAGGTCGCGATCTCGCTGGCGCTCTTCGTCTGCGTCTACTGCGTCGTGTTCACGGCCGGCCTCCTGCTGATCAACCGCTTGATCGACAAGGGGCCCGACGAGATCGGCGACAAGGACGCGCCCGAGCAACCGTCCAAGCGCACACTCAAGGCGGCGCAGGGACAGGCCTCCGACCTGTTCGGCGACGGCCGTCCCGGCGACGACAAAATCCTGCCCCAGAGCTGAGGAGAGACCGATAATGGAATGGTATCTCCCCGTGATCTGGGCCGGCCTGATCGGCACCGCCGTGATGCTCTATGTCGTGCTCGACGGTTTCGACCTCGGCATCGCCATCCTGTTCCCGACAACGAAGGATGAGGGCGAGCGCGACCAGATGATGAACTCGGTCGCGCCCTTCTGGGACGGCAACGAGACCTGGCTGGTGCTGGGCGGCGGCGGGCTATGGGTCGCTTTCCCCATGGCCTACGCCATCATCATGCCGGCCTTCTATATTCCGGTGACCCTGATGCTGCTGGCGCTGATCTTCCGCGGCGTTGCCTTCGAATTCCGCTGGGTGGCGAAGCCGAAACATCGCATCTGGGACCTCGCCTTCTGGCTCGGCTCGACCATCGCCGCCTTCGCGCAGGGACTGATCCTGGGCGGCTTGATCCAGGGCATCACGGTCGCGAACGGGCAGTTCGCGGGCAAGCCCTTCGACTGGCTGACACCGTTCTCCGTGATGTGCGGAGCGGGCGTCGTCGTCGGCTACGCGCTGCTCGGCGCGACCTGGCTGGTCTACAAGACCGAAGGCGCGGTTGCCGAGCGGGCCCGGGCCCAGGCGAAGATGCTGCTGCTCGGCCTGATGGCTTTCGCGATCCTGGTCTCGCTGTGGACGCCCTCAGCCCATCCGCGCATCGCCGAGCGCTGGTTCACGCCGGCCAACTTCGCCCTGCTCTGGCCCTTCCCGCTGCTCACCGCCTATTGCGGCTGGATGGTCTGGAAGCGGCTGCACGGGAGCCACGAATTCACGCCGTTTGCCTTCACCATCGCGATCTTCGTGCTCTGCTTCCTCGGCCTCGCGATCTCGAACTACCCCTATCTCGTGCCGCCCGGCCTGACGATCTGGGACGTGGCGGCAGCGCCGGCCTCGCATGTCTTCGTGCTGATCGGGGTGAGCTTCCTGCTGCCGATGATCCTGTTCTACACGGCCTTCGTGTACTGGACCTTCCGCGGCAAGGTGAAGCTCGACGGCGGCTATCATTGACCGGCGGACGATGGTCGCGCGCCGCCATGGCACTTGCTCAGGACAATCCGTCCGGCCAGAGCTGCGACATATGCAGGATGCGCAGGATTCGGATCACTCCGCTGCCGATGTGGTAGGCTGCGATATAGGGCGTGCCGCCGACGATAAGTTCGCGCGTTCCCTCGACACGGCCGGGACGGCCGCTCTCCGGAAAGGCCAGCAGCACCTCCACATGCTGCTCGATGCGCTCGTCGAGCATGACGGCGGCACGCGGATTGTCGGTTGCGACATAGTCGAAGATGCGCTCGCGATCGGCAACCGCGAGCCCGCTCCATTCGAGCTTCACGCCTTAGCGTCCAATGTCCGCGCCAGGGCCACCCGGCGCCTCTCGGCGAAGCGAGCCTTGACCTCGGCATGATCCGTCGCAGGGCTGGTATCGGCGAGTGCCTCGAGCACCTTCGCACGGAACCACGCCTCGTGTCGGGCCGGGTCGATCAGCTCCAGGGGCAGCGCACCCTCATTGGCGGTTCTGGTCAGCAGGATTCGCACCGCGTCCGAGACGGTCAGCCCCGCCTCCTGCAGAACGGCCGCCGCCCGTTCCTTCACGCGCGGATCGATGCGGGCTTGAACGAGATCGCTTGCTGCCATGATCACTTCTCCATTCTGGCGGGCAGTGTAATGCAATTGATTGACATCTCCAAGCCGAGGCGGAACCCTTCGCCGCAAGACGACTTGAGTTTCTGGCCCCGCTCGCAGAGATTGGCGGCGGTGAGAGCGGAGTGCCTGCCATGCAATGGGAAGATTATCGCCAGTCCGAGAATGTCGAGGACAGACGCGGCGGCGGCACCTATGCCGGCCTGCCCGGCGGGCGCGGCGGCGTCGGCATCGGCACCATGGTCGTGCTCGGCCTGGTCGGCTGGGCGCTCGGCATCGATCCGCGCCTGTTGATCGGCGGAGCGGAGATGATCGGGGGCATCGGTGGGCGCAGCGCCCCGACCCAGGAAACGCGGCAGTCCTCTGGGCCGCCCTCGGACGAGATGGGCCGCTTCGTCTCGGCCGTGCTGGCGCAGAACGAGGACGTCTGGACCAAGGTACTGCCGCAGCAGGCGAATACGCGCTACCAGGCGCCGCGCCTCGTGCTCTACTCCGGCGTCGACCGCTCCGGCTGCGGCACCGCCCAGGCGGCAATGGGACCGTTCTATTGCCCGCCGGACAAGAAGGTCTATCTCGACCTCTCCTTCTTCCAGGAGATGCAGCGCAAGCTCGGCGGCGGCGGCGATTTCGCCTATGCCTATGTCATCGGCCATGAGGTCGGCCACCACATCCAGAACCTGATCGGCATCCTGCCCAAGGCGAACCAGTTGCGCGAGCGCTCCTCGGAACGTGACGCCAACGCGATCTCGGTGCGCATCGAATTGCAGGCGGACTGCTTCGCCGGCGTCTGGGCCAACAACATCCAGGCGATGGGCCGGATCGACCAGAGCGACGTCGACGAGGCGATGAAGACCGCCGCCGCGATCGGCGACGACAAGCTGCAGAAGGCCTCGCAGGGCGTCGTCGTGCCCGATTCCTTCACCCATGGCTCCTCGGCGCAGCGCACGCGCTGGTTCACCACCGGCCTGCGCTCGGGCTCGATGCAGAGCTGCGATACGTTCAGGACGAACCAGCTTTAGCAGCGGCGCTCGCCAGGCCAGAGGCTGCCGGAGAGAGGCCGCTCGACTGTCAAAAACAGTGGGTCGGAACTCCGTCTTTTGCGAGGGTCTCCTCCGCGTCTTCAGCGGTCGCCAATTTGTTCTAGAAGCTAGGAATTCCGCGGCGACAATGCTCGGCGGATAGCAGTCGGCGGCCGTCTGTAGACCTCGAGAAACACGGCATTGAAACGGCGCAGGCTCCTGAAGCCTGCTTGCAGGGCGATTTCCGTCATTGGAAGATCGGTCTCGTTCAACAAACGCTTGGCACGCTGCACCCTCGCCGTCTGCGCGACTTGCGAGGGACTCGCTCCGAGATATTTATCGAACAATCGCGACAGGTGGCGAGAGCCGACACCAACCCGAACCGCCAAAGCCTCGACCGTTGCGCCGTCACCGTCCAATGCGCCTTCTTCGGTTATCATCCGAGCGGCTTTCTCGACGGTGGCAAGGCTGCCTTTCCAAGCAGGGCAGAACGGAGCCGACTCCGGCCGGCACCGCAGGCAGGGTCGAAAGCCAGCCGCCTCGGCGGCAGCCGCGCTCGGCAGGAACTCGATATTGCGGCGATAGGGCAAACGCACAGGGCACACGCAACGACAGTAAACACCCGTGCTGCGAACGCCGATGAAAAAGCGGCCATCGAACGCCGGGTCGCGCGCCAGCCATGCCTGCTCGTAAAGGGCGTCATCCAGAACCATGAGGCCAATCTACACGATCTCCCGGCGCGGCTAGAGGACAGAGTCCGAATCCGGCGAGCAGCATGGGCGGTTTCCGATGATTTTCCTGAATCAGCGTATCAGTTGGAAAATCGAGACATGCGGAAACAGCCGACGATGAGCCTTTTCGAATGGGGGCTCCTCCTTCTTCTGTCCGTTCTTTGGGGCGGATCGTTCTTTTTCTCTAAAGTCGCGCTGCACGAGCTGCCACCATTTACTGTCGTTCTGGCTCGTGTTGGGCTGGCAGCGGTGGCACTCGCTCTCTATCTGCGCGTCACACGTCAAGATATGCCGACTGTTCCGGGAGTATGGGCCGCTTTCTTTGGCATGGGGTTGCTCAACAACCTGATTCCTTTCAGCCTCCTTTTCTGGGGCCAGACGCAAATAGCCAGCGGCCTTGCCTCCATTCTCAATGCAACGACCCCCGTTTTTTCCATATTGGTCGCGCATTTCCTGACAGCCGATGAAAAGATGACCCCGAACAAGATTGCTGGCGTCGTCCTGGGTGTCGGCGGCGTCGCGGTCTTGATGGGCGGCGACGCGGTCTCGGGGCAAGGACAGCCGCTGCCGGCGCTGCTGGCCTGTTTGGGGGCTGCTCTTTCCTATGGATTCGCAGGGGTCTTCGGTCGTCGCTTCAGACGCATGGGGATCGCCCCGACGGTCGGGGCGTTCGGCCAGACCATAGCTACGACAATCATGATGGTGCCAATCGTTCTGATCTTCGACGCTCCCTGGCTGCTTCCCTTCCCAAGCGCCACGACATTTGCCGCGCTTGCCGGTCTCTCCCTGCTTTCGACCGCGCTGGCCTATGTCATTTTCTTCCGCATCCTGGCCGGCGGTGGCGCCATCAACAGTTCGCTCGTGACCCTCCTGATCCCTGTCAGTGCGATCCTGCTCGGATCACTGATTCTGGGCGAACGCCTGGCCACAAGCCACTTTGCCGGGATGGCGCTGATCGCCCTGGGGCTTCTCTCGATTGACGGGCGGATGTGGCGGCTGGTCCGCACCCGCGCCACTTCGTGAGGTATTCCGATGCCTGGAACCGTCTACACCTTCACTGAAAGCCCGATAGGTTTTCTGCTCCTCGCCGGCGATGGTGAGCGGCTGGCATATCTCGGCTTTCCGCATGGCAAGGGAGCGATACAACCGCAAGCGGAGTGGCGACGTGACGCCTCGATTTTCATAGATGCGCGCGCGCAGCTGAAAGCTTATTTCGAGGGAAGGTTGAGCCGGTTCGATCTGCCGCTCGATCCGCGTGGCACGCCATTCCAGATGGATGTCTGGCGTGCTCTCACTGACATTCCTCCGGGCGAAACGATCAGCTATGGCGAACTGGCCAGGCGTATCGGGCGGCCCACAGCAAGCCGGGCCGTGGGGGCAGCCAATGGGGCCAACCCCTTGCCGATCGTCATTCCCTGTCACCGGGTTATCGGTTCAAACGGGGCGCTCACGGGATTTGGCGGAGGGATAGAAACGAAAAAATGGCTGCTCGCATTGGAGCGCGGCAGCCCCCCTCCCGCGATCGAGCAGTTGCACCTGCTGTGAAGCCACCATTCATCCGATCGATCCGCCCCCCGATTAGAGCGGCAATTTCGTAACCAGGTTCTGCGGCGTCGCAGAACGATGCTCGTGAGAGGCGGCTCTATCGTTCAGCAGGAATGGCGGCGCCTTTATCCGTCCAGCTTGGTGGAACACCGACACTGCCGCCAACCAGGCCAACGAGTCCCGGTGACGGGCCGAATGCCCGGCAAGCCGCGTATTTTGCGTCACCGCCAAACTGCGCGCCGATCTGTTCGAAGGACGGAAATGTCGGCGCCTTGCCGAACGGCGTCTCGCCGGTGACGAGCATCTTGCTGAAATCGGATCCGAAATCGCTTGCCAGCGTATAGGCATCGCCCTCCTCGCTCATCCGGGCCGAGGTCAGGAAGGCATTTGCGCCGCGCCCCCAGACCATCGCCGCCTGCTGCTTGCCGTTGGCGTCGCGAGCCTCGGCCTCGAGCGAAATGCTTCCCATTCCCACAGGAATGCGCGGGAGCGGAACAGGCACTCCAGGCAGGAGAATCGACTTCGCAACCGAAGCGCCCCGCGAGACCCCGGCGGAAACGACATCCGTCGGCGCGACCTGCGTCACGAGGGCGCGAACCGTGAGATCGGCGGGCTCGGACGGGGTGACCACGACGAAACGCTCGCTCAGACCGCCGCACATGGCACGATCGATCGCATTGGCGACCAGGCTCCGTTGCGCGGGCGTCAGGCTCGGCTGCGTCGAGGAGGCCGAGAAAGCGGTGGGGACGATCTTGATTGTGCGGGCCTTCGTCACGCTGGTTTTGTCGACGCGCAGCTTCGAGCGCGTCAACAAGCCATCCGACTGCTCCAAACTGTCATATGATTGAAGTGACCCGGCCTGCTCCAACGAACCGGTTGCGCAGCCTCCGAGCAGCGCGCCAGTTATTCCTATGAAGGAAATCAGAGGATTTCTCCGCATGTTCACGCTTTTCCCAACCGAGATGGCTTGCGTCGCCGGCCGCGACGTTGGATCCGAACAGCCCTTGGAGTGATCCTTTCGGGCTATTAATGCACAGAGTGCAGTTTAATTGAGGCGCCTTTGTGTCGATACCGTTCGCGCCCATAGGCCGGAGGCCTCGGTCGTCCCGAGTTTTTGCGCTGCGCCGACCATGTCGATATGGTCGAGAATATCAAGTTGAGGCAGATATGCGACAAGCAGCTCCCAAATCAGAAGGCCTTCGCGAGCGCAATCGCCGCGAAAAATACGAGCACATAACCAATGTCAGCATTCGCCTGTTTCTTGAAAACGGGTACGACGCCACGACACTCGCCGAAATCGCTCATTCTTCCGGCATTTCCAGGAGGCATCTGTTCAATTATTTCGACAGCAAGGACGAGATCTTGTTTTCGCACCTGCGCGAATATTATGAGATGATTGCCGAATCCATTTCCCAAGGCTCCCCTGACGAACCCGCCCTGGAGGTCGTGCGCAAGGCGATCCTTTCAAACCTGACGCGCTTCGATGCGGAGAGAACGCTCGCGATCGCGAAAATCATGAAGAACAATGCGATGCTTCAAAGCAAGAATCGCGCCAATGAAATCAATCTCGAAAAGGCAATCATGAAAGGACTTTCGATTTTATGGCCCAGTAAAGAATCTTATGATCGGCTATTACTTGTTTCTATATTGTCGTCTTGCGCGCTTCGATTTGCCACAGGCATCTGGTTGCGAGATGGAAACGAGATGAAGCTCGCAGATTGCGTGGCAGACACCTTTGACCGGATGAAGCTCGAAGCCAAATGCACTGAGTGAAGTTAATGACGGAACGGAGGCAGGGCCGACCTGCTGCTCGCCCCCGCAACACACGCTCATCAGCCCGCTTGCTCCCCGCCGACCGGCACGCGATACGACGCGCGCCCACCTGCCCACGAGCTCGACGCCGCCGCTGATGATCGCCTGCGTCATCGGCCGCACCAGGAAGCTGTGGGGAAGCCGAGTTCGATTGCGCTTGCGGCATCGAGCCGGGCGCGCTGATCGGCGTCGAGCACCACATCGAGGGCGCCAAGGTTATCTGGGAGTTCGAGCGCGACGAGGGCAGGCCGATAACAATGTCATGATGAAATCGGCCTGATTTAGAGATTTGCCCGTGCTGTCGATACGAACAGGCACTTCGGCAATCGTCTCTTCATCGACCGATGACGATAGCTTCAACGCTACAAAGTTGTACGAACACCGAGTTCCCGCAGCTTCGTCTTGGCGAGCTCAAAACTGGGATCGAGTTCGAGAGCCTTTGAATAATCGGCGATGGCTTTATCGGGCTGGCCTTGCTTCCTGTAGGCACTGCCTCGGTTGAAGTATGTTGGAGCATGCTGCGGCCGTAAATGCAGCGATTCATTGTAATCCGAGATCGCTTCATCGTTTTGGTTTTGCAAGGAATGAGCGACACCGCGATCGGTGTAAGCCTGGGCATAGGAGGCATTGATGCCGATGGCCTCCGAATAAGCCGCGATGGCCTGATCGAATTGCTTGAGGCTGCGACGGATGTTCCCCAAATCGTAATGGGCGACCGCAAGTCGCGGCGCCAATCGGACCGCCTGCTCATAATCCGCCAAAGCCTTGTCAGCCCGGCCCATGCGCTCATAGGCGACGCCGCGATTGAGAACAGCGGTCGCGGATTTGGGAGAGAGCCGGATCGCCTCATCGTCATCCGCCACCGCCCGATCAAACTGTCCCAGCGCCGCAAAGGCACTCGCCCGTTCGATATGGGCATCGGTCGATGTCGGATCCAACCGAAGCGCTTCGGATGCATCGGCCAGCGCCATGTCCGGTTGTCCCGTTGCCGTGCGGACAGCCGCTCGCTGGGCATAGCCTCGGCTGGACGTCGGATAGAGCCGGATCGCCGTGTTGCAATCGGCCAGGGCTCTATCCAAGCGGCCAAGCTCGAACGAGACCTGGGCGCGTACGACCAGAGACTCTTCCTTCTCGGGGTCCAAGCGAACTGCTTCGTCGAGGTCGGACGCGGCATGCGCCAGGTTTCCCCGGGCTGCGTGGACAATACCTCTGTTCGACCACGCCTGAGGGTCGTGAGCATCCAGGCGAATGGCGGTGTCGAGATCGGCAATGGCGCGGTCGTATTGTCCTAGCTTCCCCAAGGCCCAGCCGCGATTATTGTAGGCTTTAGCAAAGCTTGGGGAGAGGTCGATCGCTCGGTCAAGGTCGGCGATGGCTTGTTCGAATCGTCCCTGCCGACTCAGGATCCAACCTCGATTGCTGAAAGCTTCTCCCATCTTCGGATCGATATGGATCGCCTCGTCGAGATCCGTCATCGCGGTATCATATTCATGGCGAATGCCGTGGATTACCCCTCTGTTCATGAACGGCAGCGCGTTGACGTAAGGGGTCGGATCCTGCGGTTTCAGACGGATAGCCTGATCGTAATCAGCGAAAGCAAGATCGGAGTTTTTGGCGCGCATATAGAGATTGCCCCGCATCGTGAAGGCCGCAGCCGAAGTCGGATCAAGTCGGATCGCTTCGTTCACGTCAGCCATCGCCAAATCGAGTTTGCCCTGTTGGGCGTAGACGGTGCTGCGGTTGGCATAGGCCAGAGGGCGAGACGCCGGCTCACCGATTGAGATGAAACGCGTACAAGCGCTGATCGAAGCCACACCATCGACCTTCGCACATTCGTCCCATGCGTTCGATGGCACGTTGCGAAAGACCAGGAACAGCGCGGCAAGCGCCACGATGCAGACAAACCAGTACAGGCGTTGCGGGGTACGGTTCGGCTTAAAGATGCGCGACAATGCTTCAGGCCCCGGATCACCGGACTGCTGGGCCCGATCGACGGGGGTCTGCAAGGGCTTCGCTCCACATGCCGTGTTTCAATAGCCGTCGACAGGCTACCACGGCATCTCTTTCCCCGCCAATGATCGGCCCCCGCTAACGGGTCCGTTTGGAATGGTTATGGTCGGCGGCGCGGCAAGGCCTGGCGCAAAGAGCTCCGGTGGCTTGCGGCCCAGGGAGCCATGGGTGGGCGTTGTGTCGGCAACGGTAAAGCCGCCGCTAAGCAGAACATTCCTTGGCACGCCAAGGAATGTTCTGCTTAGCTCTTTGATTTGTCGCAGATTCTCGTCGGAAAACCGTGGGGCACTTTTCCGGAATCTGCTTAGCCCTCACTTATAATGAATGATGCTCAACACCGTCCCATTTCGCTGACACAGGCGTATCTCGGCAGTCCCGCCCACCCGCCCTGGTGGCAATGTTCCGTTCACTGTCCAAATACCGTCCGACAAGCTTGCCCGAAAGGGCATCTCACTGCGGATTGCCGCCTCTCCGTAGATCGGCGTGAGGTAGGCCAATGCAACAGCTTCTGCGATAGCCTGGCTTCCAATCACGCCAGTTTTTGGCTGGACGCGGTCTATGCTTGCAGCACAGCGTGAATCGCCCGCATGGGCAGCGGCCGCGATGGTCAGCGAGCCAGTTATAATCACCGGCAACCAGTAGCGCATGGTGTCCTCTACTCCGCCTTCAGCGAGGATGCACGACGCGGGTTTTGGCTGCAATGGGTCCAGACTGCGCAAAAATAGCGTATTGCGATAGAATACGCTGTCTTTCTGTTTCGCGAGCATGCTCCAGCTGCATTCGCAGGCGCTGCCCCCCTGTCGCCGGGAGCAATCTGGCACAGACGAACGAACGCGCGCACGCATTGAGGCGATGACAAGTTCAAAGACAGTTTGAGAACTTTGGGATGGCTGCGTCTTGCCGGAAGCAGCCGCGCCGGTTAGCCGCTCGCCCGTTCGCGGCGCACCGGCAGTCGGCGCGGCGCGCCTCCCAGCCTGCCCGCGAGGACGAGCCCCTTGGGCACGACGAGGCCGGCCCGCAACCGCCTCGCTCCGAAGGAGATCGCCGCGCGCTCGCGCAGCGAACCGGCGACGCCGCGCAAGGGAATCAAGGCCGGGCTGTCGGGCGCGAGCATGAGATGCCGGTCGACGACTTGGGCCCAATGAGACTGCGGCACATCGCCGGCATCGAGCAGGACCAGCCAGTCACCGCGCGCCTGCGCCGCGCCAAGATGCCAGCCCTCCGCGGCGCCCGTCCGCAGATAGCTCGCGCCCGTGGCGTCGGCCAATCGCTCGACATCACGATCGCCCCCCGCATCGACCACGACCGCATGGCCAAGGAAGCCATCGGCGACAGCGGGAATGAGAACCGCGAAGGTCGCGGCGAGCAGGCTTGGGGGGCCATCGGCCCGGATCACGGCTGTGAGCATGCGCAAATCCATATGACGCAGCGCAACATGTCGCAATCCTGTCACTTGCAATCTGTTCCCTATATGTTCACATTGGAAACACAGAAGCGCGCCGATTCCCGGCGGTTTTCAGGACGGTTCAGCGTCATGCGCCAAGCCATGCCCTCTGCCAGGCCCTCTTCGCGGCCGATTCCGGCCCAGCCGCTCAAGCGGCATGACAGCGAGCCGGCCTCGATTTCCGCGCGCGTCGCGCCGCTCGACCCGATGGCCTATGCCGGGCATCGGATCGACCCGGAGCGCCGGCGCGGGCGCGGCGCCACGATCAATCCAGGCGGGCGCTTCGAGGCCGAGCAGCGCGTCCTTGAGGATGACGGCTGGGGCACGCTCGGCGAATTGCCGGCCTTCAAGACCGAGGTCTCGATCGAGAAGCCGCGCACGATCATAACCCGGAATGACTCCCCTGATATTTCGTTCGACCGCTCGATCAATCCCTATCGCGGCTGCGAGCATGGCTGCGTCTATTGCTTCGCGCGGCCGAGCCACGCTTATCTCGGCCTGTCGCCGGGGCTCGACTTCGAGAGCAAGCTGACGGCCAAGCCCGATGCGGCAATCCTGCTGGAGAAGGAGCTCTGCGCGCCTTCCTACCAGCCGCGCACCATCGCGATCGGCACCAATACCGACGCCTATCAGCCGATCGAGAAGAAGATGCGGATCATGCGCTCGATCCTCGAGGTGCTGGCGAAGTTCAACCACCCGGTCGGGATCGTGACGAAATCGGCGCTGGTCCAGCGCGACATCGACATATTGGCGCCGATGGCGGCGAAAGGCCTCGCCAAGGTCGCGATCTCTTTGACCACGCTCGATCCCAAGATCGCCCGCACCATGGAGCCACGCGCCGCCTCGCCGGCCAAACGCCTGGAGACGATCAGGGCTTTGTCGGAGGCCGGCATCCCGGTCACGGTGCTGGTCGCGCCGATCATTCCCGCGATCAACGAGCATGAGATCGAGCGCATCCTCGACGCTGCCAAGGCCGCCGGCGCGCGCGAGGCGGGCTATGTGCTGCTGCGGCTGCCGCTGGAGGTGAAGGATCTGGTGCAGGACTGGCTGCTGACGCACCACCCCGACAAATTGCGCCATGTCGTCTCGCTGATCCGCTCGACGCGCGGCGGCAAGGATTACGACTCGGCCTGGGGCCAGCGCCAGGTCGGCTCGGGGCCTTATGCCTGGATGATCGGGCGGCGCTTCGAGATGGCGGCCGAGCGACTCGGCTTCAACGCGACGCGGCTACGATTGCGCAATGACCTGTTCCTGAAGCCCGAGAAGGAAAAGGCGCAGCTGAGTTTGTTTTGAAGACCCGGTAAGGCCGCATCGTCATGCTCGCCCTTGTGGCGAGCATCCACGTCTTGAACACGGCCCTCGCCGAAGGAAGACGTAGATGGTCTGGACAAGCCCGACCATGACGAGGAGCGCGCCGGCCGGGATGACGTGGACAGCGATGTCGAGAGCATGGCCGGCCGGCACCGCATGTTGCATAAGCCCGGCATGAGCGCCGATTTCAGCCGTGAGACGCAAGCCATCGCAACCGGATCCTGGCCATTGGCCGGGATCGACGAGGTCGGGCGCGGGCCGCTGGCTGGACCGGTTGTCGCGGCGGCAGTGATCCTCGACCCTGGGAAGGTTCCTGCCGGGCTCGCCGATTCGAAGGCGCTCAGCGCCGCGCGCCGCGAGGCGCTGTTTGAGAAGATCGCTGAGACGGCGCTGGCGATCGGCATCGCCAGCGTGACCGCGGCCGAGATCGACGCCATCAACATCCGGCAGGCGACGCTGCTGGCGATGAAGCGCGCCGTCGCCGCCCTGCCGCTCGCGCCACTCAAGGTACTGGTCGACGGCAACGATCCGCCCTCCCTGCCCTGCCCCTGCGAGGCGATCGTCAAGGGCGACGCGCTCGTCGCCTCGATCGCGGCGGCCTCGATCATCGCCAAGGTGACGCGCGATGCGATGATGGCGCGGCTGGCGCAGCTTTACCCGGCCTATGGCTTCGCCGGGCATGTCGGCTACGGCACGGCGGTCCATCGCGCCGCGATCCAGGAGCACGGCCCCTGCCCCGAGCACCGCTACAGCTTCGCGCCGGTGAAGGGCGTCTGGCAGCGCTGAGAAACCGTCATTCTCGGGAGGAGCCCTCGGGTCTGATCTTCGATCGGCCCAAGGATAAACTCCGCGGATACCCGAGAGCCTCTTTCAGGAGATGATCGAGTCAAGCCCGAGCATGACGCCTAGCGTTAACTCGCGCTTAGGAAATTCGCTAGGCTCACCAAAGGGCTAGGCAAAAGCTGCAGCCCCAAAACGAGACGTATTTTTTTCATCGCGGAAACCCGGCTTTTACCCTGTCCGAGCAATATCGCGACTGTTCAAGTTGCGTAACGGTCTTGGGGCGTCATGGGTATTTTGCGTACCGGGACCACCAGCGCCGCCGTCCGGATTCAAGTTCCGCGTACCGGACGGCCCGCGCTGCAGTCACCGATCAAGGCTCCACGGCTCAAAGCGGCCGGCCTTCCTCTGGAACTACCGCTCGATCAGGTGCTCGTCGGCGACTGCGTCGCCGCGCTCGAGCGCCTGCCCCCGGCGAGCGTCGACCTCGTCTTCGCCGACCCGCCCTATAATCTCCAGCTCGGCGGTGATCTGCGCCGGCCCGACGACAGCCTCGTCGACGCCGTCGACGACGATTGGGACAAATTCTCGTCCTTCGCCGATTACGACGCCTTCACCCGCGCCTGGCTTACGGCCTGCCGCCGCGTGCTGAAGCCTGACGGCGCGCTCTGGGTGATCGGCTCCTATCACAATATTTTCCGCGTCGGCTCGATCCTCCAGGATCTCGGCTTCTGGATGCTGAACGACATCGTCTGGCGCAAGGCCAATCCGATGCCGAATTTCCGCGGCCGGCGCTTCACCAATGCGCATGAGACGCTGATCTGGGCGGCGCGCGGAGCATCATCGAAATACACCTTCCACTACGAGGCGCTCAAAGGCGGCAATGACGACCTGCAGATGCGCTCGGACTGGTATCTGCCGCTCTGCACCGGTGAGGAGCGCCTGAAGGACGAGGCGGGGGCGAAAGTCCACCCGACGCAGAAGCCCGAGGCCCTGCTCGCCCGCGTCATGCTCTCGGCCAGCAATCCCGGCGATGTGATCCTCGATCCCTTCTTCGGCACCGGCACAACCGGCGCCGTCGCCAAGGCGCTCGGCCGGCGCTTCATCGGGCTGGAGCGTGATCCGGTCTACGCCGCCGCCGCCCGCAAGCGCATCGCCGCCATCGAGCCGCTGCCGCCGGAAGCCTATTCGACCGCGCCCTCCAAGCGCAGCGAGCCGCGCGTGCCCTTCCTCAGCCTGGTCGAGGCCGGGCTGGTGAAGGCCGGCGAGAGCGTCACGGACGAAAAGCGCCGCCACAAGGCAACGATCCGCGCCGACGGCACGCTGATACTAGGCCCGGCAGTCGGCTCGATCCACAAGGTCGGAGCGCTGGCCCAGGGACTGCCGAGCTGCAATGGCTGGACCTTCTGGCATGTCGAGCGCCCGGCCGGGCTGATGCTGCTCGACGTCCTGCGCGGCGAGATCAGGGCGCAGATGGCGGCGGCTTGAGCATTTTCGAGCGAAGTGGACGCCGGTTCGCGTAAAGAAAATGCGATAAAATATGAGGCTTGAGCATTTCCGCGATTCGGAAACGCGCGGAAATGCCATAAGTCGCGAAGTCACAAACAGGCGAAGCCCGCTTGGAGGCACCTGCGTTCCATTGCGGCCATGCGCAGAACCGTGACGCCCGACGTTCCCCGGCTTTGGAATGCGAAGCGATAGCCTTCGATTTGAGAGACGATTCCATTCGCAGCGGCGGTATGGGGCCTCGTCAATCGTCCATCCTCCGACCCGACGCTATTTTTCCGGCGGAGGGGGCGGAGGAGGACGCAGCTTTTCCGCCTCCATGGCGGCCCGTGCGACTTCCAGCAACTCGGGGAATGGCTCGGTAGCCTCCTTCGAGCATCCCGATGCGCTAATGGCTCTGGCGCTGAAGCCTCCCTTTCCATCGTCCCCGATCATAACGCTGGCATGGAATGTTTGACGCCCGAATGTTTCACGCCAGGGAGCATCAACTTCCTTGCCGAAAAGCTTGGGCGTTACAGAAGCCGCAATGCAATACTCCGTTACTGGAACTGTCGAAAATGCGGGCTTTTCGACGAGATAAGCGCTGTATTTCGCATCCTTTATCGCCGAGACAATCAACCAGAGAGGATATTTATTTACTCGGATGGCCATAGCCGCAACGGCCTTGCGGACGGCGTGGGTCGCGTGGCTTGGCAGAGGAGGCTTAGCAAACTGAGCCGCACGCTGTTCGGGCGTCACGCAGCCAGCCAATGAAATTCCCACAACAACAAGAGCAAGACATCGCAAAATCATCGTCCCCCAAACACCGAACTGTTCAGTTCGGACTAAGGATTAAAACGATTCGGAGAATGTTTGCTATTGCGCCAGAAGATTGCGGCCTGATGCTATTTGACACTTTGCGCGGCGAGATCACGACGCAGATGGTCGCGGCTTGAGTGCCGCCAGCCCGGCCTCGACCACTTTCAGCATTAGGCTCGGGAACGGCTCCTCGCGCAGCTTGTCGTGCGGTGTGAAGCGCATGCCCAGCGGGGCTTGCGCGGCAAGCGGCGCCTTCGCCACCAGCACCGTCAATTCCAGCGGGAAATGCGTGAAAACATGGCGCACCGGCGGGTTCAGCTTGCGCCAGCGCGTCGCGAACGGCGCGTCCTGCGCTGCGCCATCCAGTTCGTAATCGGCGCGCCAATCGCTGGTCGGCACTTCGGCCATGCCGCCGAGCAGGCCTTTGTTCGGGCGCGTACGAACCAGGAGCGCGCAATCCTCGCGCAGTAGCACGAAGGCTGCGCCATAACGGGTGACGCCTACCTTCTTCGCCGCCTTGCGCGGGTAGCTCTCCTGGGTTCCGGCAGTTCGCGCCCGGCAGGGTTCGCGCCAGGGGCAGATGCCGCAAGCCGGATTGCGCGGCGTGCAGATCGTCGCGCCGAGATCCATCAGCGCCTGCGCGAAATCGCCCGGCCGCGCCATCGGCAACAATGCCAGCACCTGTTCGCGAATCAGGGGCTTGGCGCCAGGCAATGCCTCCTCGATGGCAAAGAGCCGGGTCATGACGCGCTCGACATTGCCGTCGACGGCCGCAGCCGGCCTGTCGAAGGCGATCGCGGCGACAGCGCCGGCCGTATAGGCGCCGATGCCCGGCAGGGCGAGCAAGCCCGCTTCGGTGTCGGGAAAGCGGCCGCCATGGCTCTCCGTCACGGCTTTGGCACAGGCATGCAGATTGCGGGCACGCGAGTAATAGCCGAGCCCGGCCCAGGCCTGCATGACCTCCTCCGAGGGCGCGATCGCGAGCGCCTCGACCGTCGGAAACCGCGCCATGAAGCGCTCGAAATAAGGTTTCACCGCCGTGATCGTGGTCTGCTGCAGCATGATCTCGGAGGCCCAGACGCGATAGGGGTCGGCCCTTTCGCCCGGCAGCGCCCGCCAAGGTAGGCTGCGGCGATGGCGGTCATACCAGGCGAGGAGGTCGCCCGCCTTGGCGGCGGGCTGTCGTGTTGCCAGGGGCATCTGCGTTGCGAGGGTCATAACCCCGGTTTAGCGTGCCGCTTCCCGACCGCAAGATGCGAACCTCCATGAACCTCCGCGATCATCGGACCATCTCGCCGGAGAAGCTTGCGCCACGCGACGCGCTGACGATCAAGCGGATCGTGCGCGTGAACCATGCCGGGGAATACGGTGCGATCCGCATCTATTCGGCGCAGCTCGCGGTGGCCCGCCGGCTCTGGCCTGACATGGTGCCGGCTTTGGAACAGATGTTGGCTGACGAGATCGACCACTGCGCCAAATTTTACGCCGCAATGCCAGCGCGCGGCTCGCGTCCGTGCCGGATCATGCAGCTATGGAGTCTCGGTGGATCTCTGCTCGGCCTGCTGACGGCATTGATGGGGCGACAGGCGATTTGGATTTGCACCGCAGCCGTTGAAGAGACTGTGCACCGACATCTCGATGACCAATTGCACTTCCTGCAAAGCCGGGACGTCGGCCTCCGCGCCATCATCAGCAGCATCCGTGAGGAGGAACTGGCGCATCTTAATCATGCTGAAGCGCAACTCAGCGGTGAACAAAAACGCGCGCTGCAGACAGTGCTGCAATCCACCATTGCGGCAGCCACCGAAACTCTGATCTGGCTGTCGACTTGGGGGGATTCCACCCGCATGACGCGCGCGCTGCGACAAGCGGACGCGTAACGGCCAACGTTTATGCTGTTTTGGGCACCGACGCCGCGACGCCTCTTCCCTTCTCCCGCATGGGAGAAGGTGGCCCGGAGGGCCGGATGAGGGTGTGCCCTCTCAATAGAAGGTGCAAGCGGCGCAGTCGCTCTCCAATAATCAGCCGCAGGCCCTCATCCCTGCCCTTCTCCCATCCGGATTCCTCTGCGAAACGCGGCTGAGGACTGATATTTTGACGGCGGATTGTTCGCCTGTGACGGGCGGTCTTCAGCGGTTGGCTTGGAGAGCTCGCAGTCGACCTGGTTCAGCCGCCTGCGATGATGGTGGCGCGCCGGAGATTGTAGACGGTTGCGAAGGCAATCAGGTCTGCGGTGTTGGCGACGAACGAGTGGCATCGCGTCCGGGCTTTGCCATAGAGGCGCTTCATGGCGCTGAAGACAGCTTCGACGGGAGCGCGGCGGCGCGCGATCAGGGCGTTGCGGCGCTGCAGCCAGCGCGGCAGGACAGCGATGTGCTTGTGCCGGCGATGCATGATCCGGTCCTTGATGCCCAAGGCCTTCAGGGCGGCGCGCTGGGCCTTGCTCTCATAGCCGCGATCGGCATAGACGGCGGCCTCGTCGCCGCTGACGAGCCCTGGGGCCATCTCGACGTCCTGTATCCGCGCCGAGGTCACGAGCGCCGTGCGGATCAGGCCCGAGCCCTCGTCGACGCCGACATGCAGCTTGTAGCCGAAATGGGCCTTGCCGTTCTTCTTGCCCCAGTCGGCGCCGGGTTCACGGGGGTGGCCCTTGCCCAGCCCGGCTTCGCGTGACGGGGCAGCATGCGTCGCCTGAACGATTGTGGCGTCGAGCAATGTGCCCTTCTTCAGGATCAGACCCTTGGCCGAGAGCTGCGCGCCGATCTCGGCAAAGCAGGCCTCGAGCACGCCCGCCTGCGCTGCCGCCAGCCGAAAGCGGCACAAGGTCGTCTCGTCGGGCGTGCCGCCATCGAGCGCAAACCCGCAGAAACGTCGAAACGACAGCCGGTCCAGCAGCGCCTCCTCCAGGCCGGGATCCGACAAATCGTAAAGCGCCTGCAGATAGAGCGCCTTGAGCATCGCAAGCGGCGCGTAAGGCGGCCTGCCCGTCTCAGCCTGGCGCAGCTTGCCGGCCAAGGGCGCCAGCCGATCCCACGCGATCAGCCCATCGATCTTCGCAAGCTTCGCGTTCGCACCCAGGCGTGGGTCCAAAAACGCCTCAGCCAAAGACATCTGATCCGACATGCCGATCACCCCGCCGCACCCGAGCGAAGTGAATCAGCAATCAAACCTCAACGCCAGGGCCCTTTCGCAGAGAAATCCATCCGGGAGAAGGGTTCCCCGCGCCTTTCGGGCGAACCGAGGACGGGCTCCGCAGCACCGGTCAGGCATCAATCGGAAAGCTCCACAGCCCTCCGATGGATCCCGGGACGCCCTTTGGGCGCCCAGGATGACGGGGTGGTTCAGAAGCCAGAACGTCACAGGGTAGCCCGCCCCTTGCTGCCGCCACGCCGCACGCTCACAATGGCGCATGGCTGCCAAACCCCTCGCCGACCTGATCGATGACTGCCTTGCGCCTGCGCTCGCCGCGCAGGGCTTTGCCGGCCGCGCCATCGTCTCGCTCTGGCCCGAGATCGTCGGCGAGCGGCTGGCGGCACGCTCGCGGCCACTCAAGATTGACTGGCCGCGCCGCCGGCCCGCGCCGGGCGAGAGCTCCGATCCCGCGACGATGGTGGTGCGGGTCGAGGGCGCCTTCGCGCTGGAGATGCAGCAGCTCGCGCCGCTCGTGCTGGAACGGGTCAACACCCATCTCGGCTGGCGCGCCGTCGGCAAGCTCGTGCTGAAGCAGGGTCCGGTCGAGGCGCCCGCAACCAAAAAGCCGCCGCCACCGCCAGACCCGGCGACGGTCGCGCGCGTGGCGCAGCAGGTCTCCGGCATCGCCGATCCGGAATTGCGGGCGGCGCTGGAGCGGCTCGGCCGCTCCGTCGGCTCAGGGGCCCGCCATGGCCGGCCCGACACAGCTTCGTGAGCGCCGGCACGATCGCGCCGAACCGATCTTGCCACAATTGTGATGGCCTCTATGGTCCGGCAACCGATTTCGCTCTCAAGGACACTGCATTATGACGAACAGGCGACAGCTTCTGACCGGCAGCGCCGGCCTCGCAGCCGCCGCGATGCTGGGCGCGCGCAGCGCCCAGGCGCAGACCGACCTGACCACGGCCAGCCCGCTCGGCGATGTCTGGCTCGGCCCTGCCGACGCCAAGGTGACGGTGATCGAATATGCTTCGATGACCTGCAGCCACTGCGCCGCCTTCCACCAGGACACCTGGCCGGCGCTGAAGGCGAAGTACATCGACACCGGCAAAATCCGCTTCACGCTCCGCGAATTCCCGCTCGATCCGCTGGCGACGGCGGGCTTCATGCTCGCCCGCTGCAACGGCAACGACAAATACTACCCGATGACCGACATGCTGTTCAGCCAGCAAAAGGCCTGGGCCTTCACCGACAAGCCGGTCGATGCGCTGTCGAGCATGGTCAAGCAGGCCGGTTTCACACAGGAATCATTTGAAGCCTGCTTGAAAAGGCAAGATATCTATGACGCCGTCACGCAAGTGAAGGATCGTGGGGCCAAGGCTGGCGTCGATGCGACGCCGACCTTCTTCATCAACGGGCAGAAGCGTTCAGGTGCGCTCTCGATCGCCGAATTCGACAAGATCCTCGAGCCGCTGCTGGCCGGCTGAGGACGCTTGGGCTGCGCCTTTCCTTCTCCGCTCGGGGGAGAAGGTGTCTGCGCAGCAGACGGATGAGGGAAGTCTCGCACTGCCCTATCCTTCCCTCATCCGACCCGGCTACGCCGGGCCACCTTCTCCCCCGAGGGGAGAAGGAACAAGGGCGCGCTCATGCAGCTGACGCGCCTCAAGCTCACCGGCTTCAAGACCTTCGTCGAGCCGACGGAGTTCCTGATCGAGCCCGGGCTCACCGGCATCGTCGGCCCCAATGGCTGCGGCAAGTCCAATCTCGTCGAAGCCCTGCGCTGGGTGATGGGCGAAAGCTCGTTCAAGAACATGCGCGGCTCGGGGATGGACGATGTCATCTTCGGCGGCTCGAATGAGCGCCCCGGCCGCAACATGGCCGAAGTCGCGCTCACCCTCGACAACACCGACCGCAAGGCGCCCGCCGCCTTCAACGAGACCGATGTCCTCGAAGTCACCCGCCGGATCGAGCGCGAGGAAGGCTCGACCTATCGCGTCAACGGCAAGGAGGTGCGCGCGAAGGACGTGCAACTCCTGTTCGCCGACGCCGCGACCGGCGCGCGCTCGCCCGCCCTCGTGCGGCAGGGGCAGATCAGCGAGATCATCTCGGCCAAGCCGCAATCGCGCCGGCGCATCCTCGAGGACGCGGCCGGCATCGCCGGCCTGCATAGCCGCCGCCACGAAGCCGAACTGCGCCTGCGCGGGGCGGAAGAGAATCTGACGCGGCTCGAAGACGTGCTTGGCGAGATTGACGGGCAGATCGAGGCGCTGCAGCGGCAGGCGCGGCAGGCGGGGCGCTATCGCAGTCTGGCCGCCGATATCCGCCGGGCGGAAGCCGTGCTGGCGCTGATCGCCCATCACGAGGCGCGCCTGCAGGAAGCCCAGGGCGAGCGCGCGCTGGAGGCCGCCGTGCGCGGCGTCGCCGAGCAGACCGGCATCCAGGCGGAAGCGGCGCGGATGCAGGCCGTCGCGGCGCATGCCCTGCCGGCTCTGCGCGAAGGAGAGGCTGCGGCGGCAGCGACTTTGGTGCGGCTCAAGCGCGGCCTCGACGAGATTGAGGCCGCCAATCGCCGCGCCAGGCAGCGCGGCGAGGAGCTCGGCCGGCGTTTGACCGAGCTTCAGGGCGATCTCGCCCGGCAGGAGAGCGTCGCGCACGATGCCAGCGGGAGCCTGACGCGGTTGGCGGAGGAGGATGACGAGTTGGCGCGCGAGGGCGCTGGCGCCGCAGCCAGCGCCGAGGCGGCAACGGCCAGCCTCTCCGAGACGGAAGCCGCACTTGCCGCCGCCGAGGCGGAGCATGCCGCCGCACAGGCGCGCCTCTCCGACCTCGGCGCACGGCGCGGCGCGCTCGAACGCGCCTTGCGCGAGGCGCGCGAGCGCGTCACCAGGGCCTCTGGCGAGCGCGACCGGCTCTTGCGCGACCAGGCCGCGCTCGACGCCGCGACCGCCTCGACGCCGCTGGCGGCGCTGCGGGAGGCGGTCACGACCGGCGAGGCTGCGATGGGCGAGGCCGACGCCCGGGCCAATGCCGCACGCGGCGCGCTTGGCGCGGCCCGCGAGCGCGAGACGCAATTGCGCGCTCCGCTGGCCGAGGCCGACCGCAAGGCGCAGCGGCTGGAAACCGAGATCAAGACCCTGCAGAAGCTGCTCGCGCCGGCGACCGGCGATCTCTGGCCGGCGATCATCGAGGCGATCAGCGTCGCCAAGGGTTACGAGACCGCGCTCGGCGCGGCGCTGGGGGACGATCTCGATGCCGCCACTGAGGCCTCCGCGCCGACGCATTGGCGCGACACCGGCCCGGGCGGGGACGACCCGGCTTTGCCTGCCGGCGTCGAGGCGCTGGGCCGACAGGTGCGCGGCCCCGCCGCGCTGAAACGCCGGCTCGCGCAGATCGGCATCGTGGCGCGCGCTGACGGCGCGCATCTGCGCGATCAGCTCAAGCCCGGCCAGCGGCTGGTCTCGCGCGAAGGCGATATCTGGCGCTGGGACGGTTTCACCAGCGCCGCCGAAGCGCCCTCCCCGGCCGCGCGCCGTCTCGCCGAGAAGAACCGCCTCGGCGATCTCGAACGCGAAGCTCAGGCCGCGCGCGAGGCGGCGGAAACCGCGCGCGACGGCCTCGATGCGGCGACGAACGAAGCCAAAGCCGCCGCCCAGGTCGAGACCGTGGCGCTCGAGGCCGTGCGCATGGCGCGGCGGGGCCTCGACCAGGCACGTGAACAGCTCGCAGCAGCCGAACGCAAGGCCAGCGAGACAGCCGCAAGACGCTCGGCGCTGAGCGAGGCGATCGAACGCCTCGGCCAGACCATCACTGAAGCGACGGCGCAGGCGGCCGGCCATGAAGAGGCGTTCGCGGCGCTCTCGCCATTGACCGATCTCGAAACCGTGCTGCTGAAGGCGCGCGTCGAGTTGGGCGAACGGCGCGTCGCGGCTTCCGATGCGCGGGCGCGGGTCCAGACCCTGGCGCGCGAGGCGGAGTTGCGCACCAAGCGGCGCGCCGCCATCGCGCAGGATGTCGCGGCCTGGCAGCAGCGCGCCGCCACCTCCAGCCAGACTGCCGAGGAGACCAGGCGCCGTATCGAGACGGTCTCTGCCGAGCAGAAGGCGCTGCTGGAGGCGCCCGACACCTTCCTGGTCGAACGTCGCCGAATCGTCGCCGAGATCGAAACCGCCGAGGTCGGCCGGCGCGAGGCGGCCGACAGCCTCGCCAAGGCGGAAACCGCCCTGGCCGAGGCCGATCGACAGGCGCGGGCCGCGCTCGAAGGCCTGGCCGGCGCGCGCGAATTGCGCGCTTCCGCCGAGGCCAGGCTCGAGGCCGCGCGCCAGCGCGTCTCCGACGTGGCGCGCCAGATCGAGGACGGGCTGGAGACTACGCTCTCCGAACTGCAGGGGCTGACGGGGCTGAAGCCCGGCGAGGACCTGCCCGCGCAAGGCGCGGTCGAAAGCCGTCTTGCCGGCCTCAAGGGCGAGCGCGAGCGGCTCGGCGCCGTCAATCTGCGCGCCGAAGACGAGCTCTCCGAGATCAAGGCCAAGCGCGAGGGCATGACGGGCGAGCGCGACGATCTGAGCGAGGCGATCCGGCGCCTGCGCCAGGCGATCGGCGCCTTGAACCGCGAGGGGCGCGAGCGCCTGCTCGCCGCCTTCGAGATCGTCAACGAGCAGTTCCAGCGCCTGTTCAGCGTGCTGTTCGGCGGCGGCACGGCCGAGCTGAAGCTGGTCGATTCCGAGGACCCGCTGGAGGCGGGGCTGGAAATCTTCGCCCGCCCGCCCGGCAAGAAGCCGCAAGTGATGACGCTGCTCTCGGGCGGCGAGCAGGCCCTGACCGCAACCGCGCTGATCTTCGCCGTGTTCCTGACCAACCCCTCGCCGATCTGCGTGCTCGACGAGGTCGATGCGCCGCTCGACGACGCCAATGTCGAGCGCTATTGCGACCTGCTCGACGAGATGGCGCGCGATACGCAGACGCGCTTCATCCTGATCACCCACAACCCGATCACCATGGCCCGGATGGACCGGCTCTTCGGCGTTACCATGGCCGAGCGCGGCGTCAGCCAGATGGTCTCCGTCGACCTCGCGACCGCCGAACGCATCCGCGAGGCCGGTTGAAAAATTGCCACAATCGACGCGGCAATGCGGCAAGAATGTCGCATCTCGCCTGAATTTATAAATATTCCAATGCCTTAAGCCACTTTGCCCTGCCTTGACAGGGCGGGGACCGGGCAATAAAGGAGGCCGTGCTGACGACGGCTCGATGCGCGGGTCTGGACAGGGATAGAGTGGTTTTTCACCGGATCGTGGCCATTTCGCGATCAGGGAGGGATCATCGCCATGTCGGAACCTGACAAAAGCGCCTCAGATACGGAGTTGCGCGCAAGACTGGACTCTTTGAAGTCCGCCATCGGGCGGGCGGAGGAGAGTGAAAAGCCGGGCGCAAGTCCGGCTGGGAAGGACAAGGCGCTTGCGGGCGCGATGTCTTCCGGCTTTCGCGCAGCAACCGATCTTGCAGGCGGCATCATCGCGGGCGCCCTTCTCGGGTTCCTCGGAGACCGGTGGCTCGGAACGTCTCCGTTCCTGCTGATCGCCTTCCTGGTGATCGGCACCATCGCCGGTTTTCGTTCCGCTTATCGGCTCGGCGTGCGTCCGACCTCAGGGTCTCAGGACGACGCGGCGAAGAAATAACCGAAGAGGCAGCCATGCGGGCTGCGCGACGAGGGGCTTGAGACATGGCGGCTGGCGGCGGAATCGATCCGATCCACCAATTCGAGATCCATCCGATCGTGGGCCTGCGCCCCTTCGGGCTCGACCTGTCGTTCACCAATTCCTCGCTGCTGATGGTCCTGATCGTCGGCGTGGTCTCGCTGGTCATGATCTATGGCTCGAGCCAGCGCGCCACAGTGCCCGGCCGCCTGCAGTCGCTCGCCGAGATCGCCTATGAATTCGTCGCCTCGACCGTCACAGGCGTGATGGGCAAGGACGGCATGCGCTTCTTCCCCTTCGTCTTCTCGCTCTTCATGTTCGTGCTGACGGCGAACCTGCTCGGCATGGTCCCGAGTTCCTTCACCGTCACCAGCCATATCATCGTCACCGCCGCCTTCGCCTTCCTCGTCATCGGCGTCGTGCTGGTCTACGGCATCGTCAAGCATGGCAGCCATTTCTTCGGCCTGTTCGTGCCGTCGGGCGTTCCCGGCTGGCTCCTGCCCTTCATGGTGCTGATCGAGGCGGTTTCCTTCGTCTCGCGGCCGATCTCGCTCTCCTTGCGTCTGTTCGGCAACATGCTGGCCGGCCATATCGCGCTCAAGGTCTTCGGCGGCTTCGTCGTCGCGCTGACCACCGGCGCCGGCGTGCTCGGCTATGTCATCGCGCCGCTGCCGCTGCTGCTCGCCGTCGCGCTCACCGCGCTCGAGTTCCTCGTCGCTTTCCTGCAGGCCTATGTCTTCGCGATCCTGACCTGCGTCTATCTCAACGATGCTCTGCATCCGGGTCACTGAGCCCAGAGCCGAGATCGCGAGAGTTCACCCACCCGCTCAAGCTTTTCACACCGGAGAAAGACTATGGATCCTGTTGCAGCCAAGTATATCGGCGCTGGCCTCGCCTGCCTCGGAATGGGCCTCGCCGCCATCGGCGTCGGCAGCATTTTCGGCAACTTCCTCTCGGGCGCGCTGCGCAACCCTTCGGCCGCCGACGGCCAGTTCGGTCGTGCCTTCATCGGCGCGGCGCTCGCGGAAGGTCTGGGCATCTTCTGCTTCGTCGTCGCGCTCGTCCTGATGTTCGTGCTCTGACGCACGCATCTTACGTCGCCTTGTCGAACTCCGGCGCGTCTCGCGGCGCCGGAGTGCCGGCATCACTGCTCTTCCGGCTGAAAGGCATTGCCATGCCGCTTCGTTCTGCAACTGTCTTCGGACGAGGACTGGTGGCTTCCGCTGCCCTGCTCGCGGCCGGTGCGGCCCAGGCCGCGGCAGAGCACGGCGCCAAGGCCTCCTTCCCGCCCTTCGACGCCAAGACCTTCGCCGGACAGCTCTTCTGGCTGGCGATCACGTTTGGAGCCCTCTACTGGCTGATGTCGAGGGTCGCCCTGCCGCGCGTCGGCGCCATTCTGGAAGAGCGGGCGGGCACGATCTCGCGCGATCTCGACCAGGCGGCAGAGATGCAGGCGAAGGCCGAGGAAACCTCCCAGGCCTATGAGAAGGCCCTCACGGAAGCCCGCAAGAATGCGCAGTCGATCGCGCAGGCTTCCCGCGACGCCGGCGCCAAGGCGTCGGACGAGCGTCGCCGCTCGGTCGAGGCCGAACTCACCGCCAAACTCGACAAGGCGGAAGCCGCCATCGCCAGCACCAAGTCGAAGGCGATGTCCAATGTCCGCGGCCTCGGCAGCGAAGTCGCGGTCGCGATCGTGACCAAGTTGACGGGTCAGGCTCCCAGCACAGCTGAGGCGTCCGACGCGGTCGATCAGGCCCTGGCGCAGGGCTGAGGAGAGATCAGATGGATACCTTCTGGGTCGGCGTCGCCCTCGTCATCTTCCTGGGCCTGCTCGCCAAATTCGGCGTGCACAAGAAAATCACGGCCGCGCTCGATTCGCGCGGCGAGATGGTCGCCCGCGAACTGGCCGAGGCTCGCCGCTTGCGGCAGGAAGCCGAAAAGCTGCTTGCCGAATTCGAAGCCAAGCGCAAGGCCGCCGAAGCGGAGGCCGCCAGCATCATCGCCGCGGCCAATGACGAGGCCAAGCGTCTCGCTTCCGAGGCCGAGGCCAAGCTGAACGAGTTCGTCACCCGCCGCACTAAATCGGCGGAAGACAAGATTGCTCAGGCCGAGATCCAGGCGGAGGCCGAGGTTCGTGCTGCCGCCGCCGAGGCAGCGACCCGCGCAGCCGAGGCCATCCTGCGCGGGCAGATGGCTGGCAAGGCCGGTGAAGCCGCCTTCACGACCGGCCTGCAAGAGGTCAAGGCCAAGCTGAACTGAGTTCGTCTCAATCGGTCATAAAATCGACGCCGCGATCCCCTGGGATCGCGGCGTTTTTCTTGGCGCGCCGCCTTCAGGAGGCTCCCGTTCCATGACGCTGCTGCTTCGGACCATTCTTCTCGCCGGCACTCTCGGCCTCACCGGCTCGGCGTTCGCAATGGAGCAGGTCAGCTTCGCCTCGCGCGACGGCACCCTGCTGACGGGCTGGCTCGCCAAGCCGGCGGGCGCGGGACCCTTCCCTGCCGTGGTCGCCATGCATGGCTGCGGCGGCCTCTGGACGCGCTCTGGCAAGATGAATGCGCGCGAGATCGACTGGAGCGAGCGCCTCAACGCCGCCGGGTACGCCGTGCTGCTGCCCGACAGCTTTCGCCCGCGCGGAATATCCTCGCTCTGCAATGACCGCGACCGCGCCCTGACCCCGACTGGGCGCGCCAAGGACGCCTTCGGCGCGAGCGACTGGCTGGCGCAACAGCCCTTCATCGCGACCGGGCGCAACAGCCTGATAGGCTGGTCAAACGGCGGCTCGACGGTGCTGCGCGTCGCCGGCGACGCGGCTTCGGCCGGCGCCAACGGGTTTCGCAAGGTGATCGCCTTCTATCCGGACTGCCGCTTCCTGAAGCGCGGCTGGAGCGCCAAGGTGCCGACCACGATCCTGCAGGGGCTCGCCGACGACTGGACGCCGGCCGCCCCCTGCCAGGAACTGGCGCAGCGCGGCGGCGCGCAGTTCACTGGCTTTTCCGGCGCCTATCACGATTTCGACCATCCCGACCTGCCGCTGCGCGAGCGCAACGCCGCCTTCTCGCAGCGCCCGGACGGCAAGGTCACGATCGGCACGAATCCAGAGGCGCGCCAGCAGGCGATCACCGCCGTGATGGCGATCCTGGCTGCGCCTTAGAGTCGGCTGCGCTCAAGTGCAATCGTGAGCCTGTCATCCCGGACAAGCCGCGTCAGCGGCGCCGATCCGGGATCCATTCCGGAGCGCAGCTTGTCGAGGTTCAGGAATGGATCCCGGGTCTCCGCTTCGCTACGCCCGGGATGACGGCGTGTTTCCGAACCAAGACGGCCTGTCGAAGCGCCTCAGTTGACCGCGGTCGCCGTCTTCGCCGGGGCAGGCTTCACCGCTACAGGCTTGGCCGGCGCCGTCGCGGTAGGCTTGGCCTCGAGCCTCTGGGTAGGAGCCTGGGGCGGCGTCTTAGGCTTGGGCTTGCGCGCCACTATCGTCGAGGTGGCGATGCCCTGCGGCGTGTCGAGGCCGTAGATGTCCTCACGGAACTGGACGAGCCCATCGCCCGACTGCCAGCCGGTGAGATAGACCCAGGCGACCGGCACCGACTTCTTCAGGGGAATGTTCTTACGCTCGTTCTTGGCGATCTCGGCCTCGATCGCCGGTTGCGTCCATTCCGTGCCTTCGAGCAGCCAGGCGGCGAGATCGCGCACGCCCTCGATGCGGGCGCAGCCCGACGAGTTGAAGCGGACATCGTTGCGAAACAGCGTCTTCTTCGGCGTGTCGTGCATGTAGACCGCCTCGGAATTTGGCATATCGATCTTGAGCTGACCGAGCGAGTTCGTCGGGCCCGGCTCCTGCCGCACGGTGAAATAGGGCGACTTCAGGCTTGCCCAATTCACGCTCGCGGGGTCGATTTCCTTGTTCTCGGCGCCCAGCAGCTTCATGTTCGACTTGGCGATGAAGCCCGGATCCTGCCGCATATGGGGGATGATGTCGGCCTTCACGATCGAGGTTGGCACCGTCCAGTAGGGGTTCAGGTTCACCGAGGTGATATTGGCCTGCAGCACCGGCGAGGGCCGGTCCGGCCGCCCGACCACGGCGAGATGCCGGCGCTGAACGACGCCGTTCTCCACCGCTTCGACGCTGGCGCCGGGGATGTTGACCACGACATAGCGCTCGGCGAAGGCGAAACCGTTGCTCTTCAGCCTCTCCAGCGTAGCGGTAAGCTGGTTCAGCCGCACCTCGATCGGCACGTTCATCGCCTTCAGCGTCAGCCGGCCGACCGTGCCGAGGTCCGACAGGCCATGGCGAAGCTGGAAGCGCTTCACGGCGACGACGACGGCGGCGTCATAGACATCGCCCGGCAACGCCTCGGGGGCCAGATCCCCGCTCAGCATCAATCGCTGCTTCAGGACCGTGACATCGGGCCCCTGCGCGTCGGGCTTCAGGCTCGAAACCGAGCCCGGCACCTTGGGCCAGCCGCCGCGATTGGCGATGTCCTCATGCGCGATCAGCGCCTCGAGCGTGCGGTCATAGGTGTTGGGGCCGTAGCTCGGCTGCTCGGCACGCGCACCTGCCGCCCCCAGGAAAAGGGCGAAGGCGGCGGCCACGGAAATCTTGACGAAACGCACGGCCATGGAAGTGTCCCACAATGCGCCGAAGACGCACCCAAGGAGCTTCCCTCGCATATGGTCAAGGAAGCCTTAAGGCAGGGGAGAGAATTACGTATCGGAATGTGTCAGGCGCGCGCGGGCCATGGACAAAATACGAAGGATGACTATCTTGACCATCATGACCATAAAATAAGGAGGTTTGGCATGAGCACACCACATAAGGTCGACTGGACCGTCGCCAGCGCGAAGGCACGGTTCTCCGAACTGATCGAGAAAGCGCGCTCCGAAGGGCCGCAAACCGTGACGCGGAATGGCAAGCCCACGGCCGTCCTCGTGTCCATCGACGAGTGGGAAAGGAAGACCGGACGAAAGGGCACGTTGACCGAGTTCTTTCAGAACTCGCCTCTGCGCGGTGCCGATCTCGATCTCGTTCGGCTTGACCATCCTCCGCGCAAGGTAGAGCTGTGACCTACCTGCTGGACACGAATGTGGTCTCGGAACTGGTAAAACCTAGTCCCTGGCCCAGCGTATCCCGCTTCGTCGACGAGCGCGAAGACCAACTGTACATCAGTGTCGTCACCCTCGCCGAAATTCGCTACGGGGTCGCCTCTCTCGATCACGGAAGGAAGCGCCAGGTCTTCGAAGCTTGGCTGGAACACGACCTTCCCGACCGCTTTGGCGATCGCATTCTTGGCATCGATCCAATGATCGCAAAGGCTTGGGGCGACCTAATGGCGTTGTCACAGCGCCGAGGAGCCAATGTCCAAACCATGGACGGCCTGCTCGCAGCCACAGCCCACGCTCGCGGATTGGTCCTCGTCACACGAAACACGCGTGATTTTGCGAGACTGGACCTCGATCTTTTCGATCCCTGGCAGGTCCGATAACGTCCGCCCCTACTCGGCTGCTTCCGCGATCGGCCGCGGCTTGACCCATTTCAGCACCGGCTGGCGCGCGGCGCGGGTTTCGTCGAGCCGGCGGATCGGGGCGTGGTGAGGCGCTGCCGTGAAGCGCGCCTTGTCGTTGCCCTGTGCCGCCATGGCGAGGTCACGCAGCGTCGCGATGAAGAGGTCGAGCGAGGCCTTCGATTCCGACTCGGTCGGCTCGATCAGCATCGCGCCATGCACGACGAGCGGGAAGTACACCGTCATCGGGTGATAGCCCTCGTCGATCATCGCCTTGGCGAAATCGAGCGTCGAGACGCCTGTGCCCTTGAGCCATTCGTCGTCGAACAGCACCTCATGCATCGAGGGGTGGTCCGGGAAGGGCAGCGACATCAGGTCCGACAGGCCGGCGCGGATGTAGTTGGCGTTCAGCACCGCATCCTCGGAGGCCTGCTTCATGCCGTCCGAACCGTGGCTGAGCATATAGGCGAGCGCGCGGACATACATGCCCATCTGGCCATGGAAGGCGGTCATGCGGCCAAACGGCGCGTTGCCCGCCGGCGCATCGTCCTTGTTCTCGATCAGGCGCGGCGCGCCGTTTTCGATATGGATAAAAGGCACCGGCGCGTAAGGCGCGAGCCGCGCCGACAACACGACCGGCCCCGCACCCGGCCCGCCGCCGCCATGGGGCGTCGAGAAGGTCTTGTGCAGGTTGATGTGCATGGCGTCGACGCCGAGATCGCCCGGCTTGGCCTTGCCGACGATGGCGTTGAAGTTGGCGCCATCGCAGTAGAAATAGGCGCCGGCCTCATGCATCGCGGCGGCGATCTCGACAATCTGCGGCTCGAAGATGCCGCAGGTGTTGGGGTTGGTCAGCATGATCGCGGCGATCTCGGGCCCGAGCAACGCCTTGACGTCCTCGACCGCGACGGTGCCGTCCGGACGGGCCGGCACCGACTTCACGGAGAAGCCGATCAGGGCGGCGGTCGCCGGATTGGTGCCGTGCGCCGATTCCGGCACGAGCACGACATTGCGGGTCGCGCCCTCGCCCTTGGCGGCGATGGCGGCCTTGATCGCCATCATGCCGCAGGCCTCGCCATGCGCGCCGGCCTTGGGGCTCAGTGCCACCGCCGGCATGCCGGTCAGCGTCATCAGGTAATGCGAGAGCTGCAGCATCACGTCGAGCGCGCCGGGCACGGTCGAGACCGGCTGAAGCGGGTGCACGTCGGAGAAGCCCGGCAGCCGCGCCATCTTCTCGTTCAGGCGGGCATTATGCTTCATCGTGCAGGAGCCGAGCGGGAAGAGCCCGGTGTCGATGCCGTAATTCTTCTGGCTGAGGCGGACGTAATGGCGCATCGCCTCGGGCTCGGAGAGACCGGGAAGGCCGATACCGTCCTTGCGCGCATGCTTGCCCAGGCGCGACTTGAACGGCGTAGGCGCATCGATATCGACGCCCGTCGTCTCGTGATGACCGATCTCGAAGATCAGCGGCTCGATCTGCTGCAGAGCCTTGTTGCCGGTGAAGGTGGCGTGCTGCTCGCTGGCAGCCTCGCCGGCCTGGGTGGGACGTCCCTGACGATTGAGCATGGTGTTTATGTCCGATCAGCGAAACTTGTAGGCGAAGGAGAGCATCGAATTGAGGCCGTCGCGCGCTTCCGCCGCGTCGAGCCCGATCGAAACGAAATACTGTATGAGGCGATTGATCCCGGCCTGATCGCTAGGACCATTCGGCGGCGCCTGGCCGGCAAGCTTGGCGCAGATCACCCAGCTCATGGTGCGGCGCTCGCGCTGCTGGTTGGCATAGAAGCGCGGATCCGAGGCAGCCTTCTCGAACAGCCGGCCCCAATCCTGATTGGCGGCCGCCGGAATCGCCTCAACGCGGATGAAGCTCGAATCCTGCGGGCTCCTGGCGCGGTTGAGCAGATGGTCGACATCGAAACCGGCAAGCTCGGCGGATGTCGCCCTGACGCCATAGGCCTCGCGAATGAACGCCAGATAGGCGGAGCGATAACCGGAATAGCGCGCCGCGACCCAGCAACTCGCCTGCGTATCGGGATCGCCGGGCCTGGCCACCATGGCGACATTGCGTTCGTCGCGCCGGCCGACCCCACCGGCGATGCCAGCTTCACCGGCATCCGAGATGAAGACCAGCCCCGGCAGGGCTCCGGGCGCTTCGACCTGCACCTGCACAAGCGGGCTGCGCACCCACGCGGCGATGAGCGCTCGCTGACGACGGGCAATGATGGCGTGCAGGGACATTGAGAGCCGCTCCTTCGGTTAACCTCTAAACGTCAGAGAACCTCGCGCAGCCGCGCGACGAAGGCGTCACGATCGTCATCCGTATTCACTTCGGTATTCGCCACGATCAGCAGGTCATCGAGCCCAGCGCCGGGCAACAGCCGCGAGACCGGCACGCCGGCGAGCACACCCTTTTCGGCCAACGCCTCGACCACCTCGGCGGCGGGCTTGGGGAGCTTCACGGTGAACTCGTTGAAGAAGCTCTCATTGAGCACCGTGACGCCCTTCACCCCGGCGAGCTGATCGGCGAGCTTGACCGCGTTGGCGTGATTGACCTCGGCCAGCCGCGACAGCCCGGCTTGGCCGAGCAGCGTCATGTGGATGGTGAAGGCGAGCACGCAGAGGCCGGAATTGGTGCAGATGTTCGAGGTCGCCTTGTCCCTGCGGATATGCTGCTCGCGGGTCGAGAGCGTCAGCACGAAGCCGCGCTGGCCGTCAGCGTCCACCGTCTCGCCGCAGAGCCTGCCTGGCATCTGGCGGACATATTTCGACTTGGCGGCGAAGAGCCCGACATAGGGGCCGCCGAAATTCAACGCATTGCCGATCGACTGGCCTTCGCCGACGACGATGTCGGCGCCCATCTCGCCAGGCGAGGTGATCGCGCCGAGCGAAACCACTTCGGTGACGACCGCGATCAGCAAGGCGCCATGGGCCTGCGCCTTCGCGGCGATCGGGGCGAGGTCGCGGAGATTGCCGAAGACGTCGGGCGATTGCACGACGACGCAGGAGGTCTCGTCGTCGATCTGGGCGAGGATGTCCTCAGTGGCCGCGACATCGGGCTTCAACGCCACGACCTCGTCGCTCGCCATCTCGGAGAGCGTCTTCACCACCTCGGCGTAATGCGGGTGCAGGCCGCCCGACAGCAGGGCCTTGCGGCGCTTGGTGACGCGGTGAGCCATCAGCACGGCCTCGCCAGTGCCGGTCGAGCCGTCATACATCGAGGCGTTGGCGACCTCCATGCCGGTGAGCGCCGCGACCTGGGTCTGGAACTCGAAGAGATATTGCAGCGTGCCCTGCGCGATCTCGGGCTGGTAGGGCGTGTAGCTGGTCAGGAATTCCGAGCGCTGGATCAGGTGGTCCACCGTCGCCGGGACATGATGCTTATAGGCCCCGGCCCCGACGAAGAAGGCCACGGAGGAGGCCGCGATGCTCTTGGCCGCGATGCGCCCCATGATGCGCTCGACCTCGAGCTCGCCCTTGGCGCGGGGTAGATCGAGCGGCGCGGTCAGGAGCTTGCCGGCCGGTACGTCGCTGAACAGCGCATCGACATCGGGAACGCCGATGCGGGCCAGCATGTCGAGCCGGTCGGTGTCGGTGAGGGGGAGGTAGCGCATGGGGTGCTTCCGTGGTGAGTTGGGTGTCATCCCGTGCGCGCTGCGGCACGAAAGTGCTGCTGCGCAGACACGGGATCGTATGACGAGAAGGCGCCTTATCCGGAGAGCGCTCCCGCATCTGCGCAGCAGCACTTTCGTGCCGCAGCGCGTGCGGGATGACCCCGTTCACAGCGTCTTGACGTAATCCTGGTACTCGGCCTCGCTCATCAAACCCTCGAGCTCGGCGGCGTTGCTGAGCTTGAGCTTGACGAACCAGCCTTTGCCGGCCGGGTCCTCATTGACCGTGCCGGGCGATGCCTCGAGCTCGCTGTTGACGGCCACAACCTCGCCGGAGACCGGCGCATAGACCTCGGACGCCGCCTTGACGCTCTCGACCACGGCCGCTTCGCCGCCCTTGGTCACGGCCTTGCCGATGGCGGGCAGCTCGACGAAGACGACGTCGCCAAGCTGCGCCTGGGCGTAGTCGCTGATGCCGACCGTGCCGGTGTCGCCCTCGATGCGGATATATTCGTGGTCCTTGGTATAGCGGGTCTCGGCCATGGTCTTGTCTCCTGGAAAAGGAATGGGGATCAGCGCTTGTAGCGGTTGGGCACGAAGGGCATCGCGGCGACGACTGCCGGCAGCGGCTTGCCGCGCACGATCAGATCAAGCCGCGTGCCAGGAGCGGAATGCGCCTTGGCGACATAGCCCATGGCGCAGGGTGCGTTCAGGGTCGGGCCAAAGCCGCCGGAGGTAACCTTGCCGACGATCTCGCCCTCGGGCGTGGCGATCTCGGCACCCTCGCGAGCCGGAGCGCGGCCTTCCGGCAGCAGGCCGACGCGGATGCGTGCGGGCCCCTCGGTGAATTCGCGCTGGATGCGGGCAGCACCGGGAAAGCCGCCCTCCTCGCGCCGGCGTTTCTGGATCGACCAGTTCAGCGCGCCCTCGACCGGCGAGGTCGTGGTGTCGATGTCATGGCCGTAGAGGCACAGGCCCGCCTCCAGCCTCAGCGAATCACGCGCGCCGAGCCCGATCGGCTTGACACGGGCGTCGAGCAGCAGCGTGTCCCAGATTTCGCCGATCTTGCTCGCGGCAGCCGAGATCTCGTAGCCATCCTCGCCGGTATAGCCGGAGCGGCTGAGATTGGCCTTGATGCCGGCAACCTTCATGCTGCGCGAGGTCATGAAGCCCATCTCGGCGGCCTCGGGCGCGAGCACGGCCAGCGCCTCGGCGGCGGCCGGTCCCTGGATCGCGATCAGGCCGCGATGCTCGGCCCGGATCAGCTTCACATTGGCCGGCAGCCGCGCTTCGATATGGGCGTAGTCCTCGGTCTTGCAGGCGGCGTTGACGACGAGATAGAGCGCGCCGTCCTCATCGGGGTCGAGCGAGCGCGTCACCATCAGATCGTCGAGGATGCCGCCCTCCTCGTTCAGGAGTTGCGAATAGCGCTGCTTGCCTGGGGCGAGATTGAGGATGTCGGCGGGAATCAGGGCTTCCAGCGCGCGCGCCGTGGTCTCGTGGTCGGGACCGACCAGGAAGGCCTGGCCCATATGCGAGACGTCGAAGAGCCCGGCCTTCTCGCGCGTCCAGTTATGCTCGGTCAGGATGCCGCTGGGGTACTGCACCGGCATGTCGTAGCCGGCGAAAGGCACCATGCGAGCGCCGAGCGCGACATGGCGGGAATGGAGCGCAGTCTTGAGCGATGGGGTCTCGGGCGACGCATGAGCAATCGCGGTATCGGCTTCGGCAGCCATGGAGGGCCCCTTCCAGAGTCAAGCGCAAGCCCCGGACGGAACTGTCCGGAGCGCGCCCCCTCTGTCTCGGAACCTGAGAGATTTCCCCATACCGGCGTCGTCAGCCGGACAGGTTACACCCGTCGGTGGGCGGAATCGCTTCCGCCACTTTCCAGAGCGCCAACTCCCCTAGCGGTCCTTTTGCCTGAGCGTTTCCGGGGCGGTTGCGCCTTCGGCGCCGAATCCGAACAAGTCCGGACCCGGTCTCTCCCGCGGGGATATGCGGCTGAAGGCAGACATACTGGAGGCAGCCCTTGAGTCAATCGGGCCGCTGCCTTGTTTCGCGGCAGGCGCCGCGATTTTCCACGCAGCGCTAGAGTGCTTTCCTCACGCGAACCGGTACCCGCTTCGCTCGGAAACGCTTTACCTGCGCCGCCTGTGGGCGGCCGGCGCGGCGCCGGCGGGCGAGAGGTCGACGGTGATCTCGACATCGCCGCGGCCGGGCGGGACCACGATGCCCTGCTCGACATAGGAGAAATCGACGCCGCCCTGGCCGCTGGCGATCGTCCCGCCGACACGGGCCGAGCGGCGCGCCACCGAGGTCGTGCCGCGCGTGACCGTGGTCACCAGAGTCGCAAAATAACTGCCCGGCGCACCAGCCGGGCCGAGCAGCACCCGGCCCTCGACGCCGACCTTGAGATTGTAGCCGCCGCCCGGGGTCGCCGTGCATTCGCGCGCAACATTCAGAATCGAAATTTGATGGCGCAGGCTGCCGCTGTCAGGGCCGGTCTGGGCGCGCATCGCGGCGCCGCCATCGGCGATGATCACCTCCGGGCAGACCAGCGACTCCTCCTCGTCCTGGCGCTCCTTCTGGACCTCGCCCTGCGTCTTCGGCGGAGCCGGCGGCACGGTCGTGGACTGGAACATCACGACATTGCCGAACTTCTGCAGCGCGCTCGGCTCTCCCGAGGAGGAGCCGGACGAACCGCAGCCGGCGAGGCCGACACACAGGACAGGAAGAATCAGCCAATGCGGCCGGCTGAATGTCGCGTCAATCACGGCAAGGTCTCCACGCCGGGGCCGAATCCGGAAAGCGAGACGGGAATGCCCACGCCCTCCTCCGGTGTCTGGAACACGATGAATGTGGCGCTTTTGCCGGTCTTGAGCTGGCCGAGCAGCGCATCGTCCATCACCACCTCGGCGACACAGCCGGTGGTCAGGCAGCGCACGAAGCCGGCCCGGCCGATATCCTTGTCGTCGATCTTCAAGCCCAGCCCCGAGGGCAAGAGCACGCCGAGCGGCGCGACCACGCGCAGCAGCCGGCTCTTCTGATCCGCCGTCTTGAGCACGATGACGAGCAGCGTCAGGTTCGGCCGGTCCTCGGCCGCGACATTCTGCACGAGCGCGCATTGCTCGGTCTTGGCGCCGGGAGGCACCTCGCAGCGCATTTGCCAGTCGCCATGCGTCGACTTGACCGCGCCCTGCGCCAGCGCAGCGCCGCTGACGCTGCAGGCGGCCAGCGCGGTCGCGAGGACGCGTCCGATCATCTTGCCCATCCCTGCCTAACCTCCAAACCGGCGCACGCCGCCGGGCGTGACGAATAAAGCAGCCGAATTCAGGCGAAAAGCCGGTCAGCGCCCCGGCGCGCGCCGCCCTCGCCAAATCATGCCCGTGTTGGGACCATGCAGGCCCTGTCCTGTCAAGGCGAGAGCCCAAAGCCGGGCCCGCCGCGACATACGACCTCGCGCGATTATGCCGCACGGCATGCGTGGAAGGCCCGCATTGCCCCACTGGCGCAAGCGTGATCTTTGATTTATCGCAATGCCGAAGTGCAGGGTGGGCCGCTGGGTCGTAACCTTGTCGCACGGACGCCTTTCGATCAGGGCGGTCCGAAGCGGGCATGATGAGGAGCTAGGTCGGACCGATGCGATTTCTGAGCAGGACCCTTGCAAGCAGGACCCTTGCAACCGTGACCGCCCTGGCCCTTGCGGCCGGCGCGACGGCGCTCCTTCCCGACGCCGCTCTGGCCGGCACCGGCATGCCCAGTGACTGGCAGATGAACCTGCAGGGCCCGGCGACCGAGGTCTCGGAGTATATTCACTGGTTTCACAACTGGCTGAACGTCATCATCTTCATCATCTCGGTCTTCGTGCTGGGGCTCCTGGTCTATGTCGCCTGGCGCTTCAACGAGAAGGCGAACCCGGTTCCCTCGAAGACGACGCATCATGCGTTGCTCGAAGTCGCCTGGACGGTGATTCCGGTCCTGATCCTGGTTGTCATCGCGATCCCCTCCTTCCGCCTGCTCAAGCTGCAGCTCGAGATTCCGCAGGCCGACCTCACCGTGAAGGTCACCGGCAAGCAGTGGTACTGGTCCTATGAGTACCCGCAGGATGGCGGCGCCTTCGGCTTCGACTCGCTGATGCTGGACGAGAAGCAGCGCGCCGAGGCGATCAGCAGCAACAAGATCGCCGCCGCCGAGGCCCCGCGCCTGCTCGCCGTCGACAACGAGGCCGTGGTCCCGGTCGGCAAGATCGTGCGCATCCAGGTCACCGGCGCCGACGTGATCCACAAATTCACGGTGCCGTCCTTCGGCATCAAAATCGACGCCATCCCCGGCCGCCTGAACGAGACCTGGTTCAAGGCCGACCGCGAGGGCATCTATTACGGCCAGTGCTCGTTCATCTGCGGGCAGAACCATTCCTACATGCCGATCGCCTTCCGGGTCGTCAGCGCTGAGAAATACGCCGCCTGGCTCGCCGATTCGAAGAAGAAGTTCGCCAATGCCGACGACGCGACCAACAAGGTCGCCGCCGCCGGCCAATAAGCCCTGTTTTACGAACCGTTTGCCGCCCGGCCGCCGCCGCAGCGCAACTTGATCGACCGACTGTAGCGAACCCGATTCGCATAAGGAGACCACCCCATGGCAACTGCGGCTCACGACGCCCATGGCCACGGACATGACGATGCCGGCCACGAGCACCACCCGACCGGGTGGCGCCGCTGGCTCTTGTCCACCAACCACAAGGACATCGGCACGCTCTATCTGTGCTTCTCGATCATGGCGGGCCTCGTCGGCGGCTTCCTGTCGATCATGATGCGCATCGAGTTGCAGCAGCCGGGCCTCCAGATCTTCGCCAACGGCCAGAGCTACAACGTCTTCGTCACCGGCCACGGCCTGATCATGATCTTCTTCATGGTCATGCCCGCCGTCATCGGCGGCTTCGGCAACTGGTTCGTGCCCTTGATGATCGGCGCGCCGGACATGGCCTTCCCGCGCATGAACAACATCTCGTTCTGGCTGACGGTCGCCGGCTTCGTGCTGCTGATCATCTCGATGTTCGTGGAGGGCGCTCCCGGCGCCCATGGCGTCGGCACCGGCTGGACGATCTATCCGCCCTTCTCCTCGGCCGGCCATCCCGGCCCCTCGGTCGATTTCGGCATCCTGGCGCTCCACCTCGCCGGCGCGGCCTCGATCCTGGGCGCGATCAACTTCATCACCACCATCCTGAACATGCGCGCTCCGGGCATGACGCTGCACAAGATGCCGCTCTTCGCCTGGTCGGTGCTGGTCACCGCCTTCCTGCTGCTGCTGGCGCTGCCGGTGCTCGCCGGCGCCATCACCATGCTGCTGACCGACCGCAATTTCGGCACGACTTTCTATGACCCGGCCGGCGGCGGCGACCCGATCCTCTACCAGCACCTGTTCTGGTTCTTCGGCCACCCCGAAGTCTACATCATGATCCTGCCGGCCTTCGGCATCGTCAGCCACATCATCTCGACCTTCTCGAAAAAGCCGATCTTCGGCTATCTCGGTATGGCCTACGCCATGGTCGCGATCGGCGTCGTCGGCTTCATCGTGTGGGCGCACCACATGTACACCGCCGGCCTCTCGCTCAACACGCAGCGCTATTTCGTCTTCGCGACGATGGTCATCGCGGTGCCGACGGGCGTGAAGATCTTCTCCTGGATCGCGACGATGTGGGGCGGCTCGATCCGCTTCACCGCGCCGATGCTGTGGGCGAACGGCTTCATCTTCCTGTTCACCGTCGGCGGCGTCACCGGCGTCGTGCTGGCCAATGCCGGCGTCGACCGCTCGCTGCACGCGACCTATTACGTCGTGGCGCATTTCCACTACGTGCTGTCGCTGGGCGCCGTGTTCGGCATCTTCGCGGGCTTCTACTACTGGTTCCCGAAGATGAGCGGCTATGTCATCCCGGACTGGATCGGCAGGCTGCACTTCTACGTCGCCTTCATCGGCGCCAACGTATTGTTCTTCCCGCAGCACTTCCTCGGCCTGGCCGGCATGCCGCGTCACTATGCCGACTATCCCGACGCCTTCACGCACTGGCACTTCATCTCGTCGATCGGCTCCTACATCTTCGCCGCCGGCCTGCTGATCTTCTTCTTCGGCGTCTACACCGCCTTCTCGAAGAAGGTTCTCGCCGGGGACAATCCCTGGGGCGAAGGCGCCACCACCCTGGAATGGACGCTGCCCTCGCCGCCGCCCTTCCACCAGTTCGAGACCCTGCCGCGCATCACCGGCTCGGACCACTGATCCAACAGACGGCGGGCTCATCCCGGGCCCGCCGTCGCCCCTCTCCCGAGCGCCTGTCGAGGCGTTCCGGAGACGGGCGGCCAAAGCTTCTTTCGCCAAGGCTGCTTCCACTGAGAGCCCATCGCGCCCCCAAGAGGCGCCGCAACAAGTGAATTGACCTGAATCCGATGTCCGCTGCGTTCGACAGGATCGATCCTCGCACCGAAGGCGGCGCGCTGACCTCCACGGGAGAGGCGCGCGACTTCTTCGAGCTGCTGAAGCCGCGCGTGATGCTTCTCGTCGTGGTCACCGCGCTCGGCGGCATGGCGACGGCGCCGGGCTCCGTGCATCCGGTGATCGGCCTCGCCGCCCTGCTGGCGATCGCGGTGGGCGCCGGTGCCTCGGGCTGCCTCAACATGTGGTACGACGCCGATATCGACGTGCTGATGGCGCGCACCGCCAAGCGCCCGATTCCGGCCGGCCGCGTCCTGCCCTCGGAGGCGCTGGCCTTCGGCCTGACCCTGTCGGTCGGCTCCGTGCTCGTGCTCGGCCTCGTCGCCAACCTGCTGGCGGCAGGCATGCTCGCCTTCACGATCTTCTTCTACGCCGTGATCTATTCGATGTGGCTGAAGCGCTGGACGCCGCAGAACATCGTCATCGGCGGCGCGGCCGGCGCCTTCCCTCCGATGATCGGCGAGGCGGTGGTGACTGGCGATTTCGGCATGCACTCGCTGGTGCTGTTCGCGATCATCTTCCTATGGACACCGCCGCATTTCTGGGCGCTCGCTTTGGTGAAGTCCGAGGACTACGCCCGCGCCGGCATCCCGATGCTGCCCAATGTCGCCGGCGCCGCCGCGACGCGCCGCCAGATCATGGCCTATTCGCTGGTGATGGCGCCCGTCGCCGTGCTGCCCGCGCTGATGGGCTTCGGCGGGCTGATCTATCTCGTTGTCTCCGTCACGACGGGCCTGGCCATGATCGGCCTTGCGGTGCGCGTGCTGCGCACGACGCAGGGCGAGGCCGCCAGCAAGGCCTGCTATGCGCTGTTTGGCTTCTCGATCCTCTATCTCTTCCTGCTGTTTGCCGTGTTGCTCGCCGAGAACAGCCTCGGCCTGATGTGGGCCCTGCCCAAGGTGATCGGATGAGCGAGGCTCCCAAGCGCCCGATAGCGCCAGCTTTCACGCCAGAGGATCTGGCGCGCCGCAAGCGTCGCTCGGTGGCGCTGGCGCTCGTGCTCGCTGGCCTCGTCGTGTTCTTCTTCGTGGTGACGCTGGTGAAGACCGGCCCCGCGATCATGAACAGGCCGCTGTAATGGCGCCCGCCCCTGCGCCTCAGGGACAAACCGCGAATCTGCGGCGCACCGCGCTGATCTGCGCCGGCGTCGCCATGGGCATGACGGGCTTGGCCTTTGCCTCGGTGCCGCTCTACGACATGTTCTGCAAGGCAACCGGCTTCGGCGGCACGCCGATGGTCGGCACGGCCGGCGCGGGCGTGATCCTCGACCGGACCATGGCTGTGCGTTTTGATGCCAATGTCGCGCCCGGCCTGGGCTGGGCCTTCACGCCCGAGAGCCCCGAGATCAGCTTGCGCGTCGGCCAGACGCAGACGGTGTTCTACAAGATCACCAACCGCTCCAGCCGCACCTCGACCGGGATCGCGACCTTCAACATCGCGCCCGAGAAGGGCGCGGCCTATTTCGTCAAGATCCAGTGCTTCTGCTTCACCGAGCACACGCTGCAGCCGGGCGAGAGCCTGGAGGCGCCGGTGGTTTTCTACATCGACCCGGAGATCGCCGGAAATCGCGACCTCGACGGCGTCAATTCGATGACCTTGTCCTACACCTATTTCCAGTCGAAGGCGGGCCAGCCCGTCGCCGAGGGCAAGGGTGACGCGGCCAAGTCAAACCTGTAACAAGTCAAACCTGTAACTAGTCGAACCTAATACGAGCGAAGCCGAAGCGCTGCGCAGATAAAGTCGGACGCGGAGACTGATACATGGCCGGGGCCCATACCAAGAACCACGACTACCATCTCGTCGATCCGAGCCCGTGGCCGCTCGTCGGCGCCACCAGCGCGACGGTGATGGCGATCGGCGCCGTGATGTGGATGAAGGCCCTGCTGCTGGGCGGCATGAAGCTCGGCCCGATGGTCTTCGGCATCGGCCTGCTCGGCGTGCTCTACACCATGCTCGCCTGGTGGATGGACGTGGTCCGCGAGGCCGAGACGGAAGGCCACCACACCAAGGTGGTGCAGATGCATCACCGCTACGGCATGATCATGTTCATCGCCTCCGAGGTGATGTTCTTCGTGGCTTGGTTCTGGGCCTATTTTGACGCCAGCCTGTTCAGCTACGAGGCGATCAACTTCACACGCCAGGAGTTCACCGGCGGCGTCTGGCCGCCCAAGGGTATCGAGACCTTCGACCCCTGGCACCTGCCGCTGCTCAACACGCTGATCCTGCTGACCTCGGGCACCACCGTGACCTGGGCGCATCACGCTTTGATCGAGGGTGACCGCAAGGGGCTGAAGCAGGGCCTTTGGCTCACCGTGATCCTCGGCATGCTGTTCACGCTCTGCCAGGGCTATGAGTATTCGCACGCGGCCTTCGCCTTCAGCGGCAACGTCTATGGCTCGACCTTCTTCATGGCGACCGGCTTCCACGGCTTCCATGTCATCATCGGGACGATCTTCCTGGCGATCTGCCTGTACCGGGTCTATCTCGGCCATTTCAAACCCGACCAGCATCTCGGCTTCGAATTCGCCGCCTGGTACTGGCATTTCGTCGACGTGGTCTGGCTGTTCCTGTTCGCCTCGATCTATGTCTGGGGCGCGGGGGCTCACGTCGCGGCTGCGGCGCACTGACGAACGGCCGCAGGCACTGATATGGCAAAGGCGGCCGCAAGGCCGCCTTTGTGCTTTGAAGCCACATGATGGAGGCCGCCATGGCCGACGAACACCATAGTTTGCCCTCGCCCTATACCACGGGGCTGACCGGCCGCTGCCCGCGTTGCGGCGAAGGCAAATTGTTCGACGGCTTTCTCAAGGTGCGCCCGCGCTGCGCCGCCTGCGGGCTCGACTTCTCCTTCGCCGATTCGGCCGACGGGCCGGCCGTCTTCATCATGCTGATCGCGGGCTTCGCCGTGCTGGGCGCGGCGCTCTATGTCGAGATCGCCTATGAGCCGCCGATCTGGGTGCATATGATGATCTGGCTGCCGCTCACCGTGATCGTCTGCCTGGCCCTGCTGCGCCCGATGAAGGGGCTCGCGGTCGCCCTGCAATATGTCAACAAGGCGGAAGAGGGCAGGCTCGAGAAATGAGCGGCGAGACCCTCCCCGCCCAGCGCCGCCCCAGCTTGCTCGCTCCGGCGATCCTGACGGTCATCGGCACGCTGGTGCTTTGCGCGCTTGGAGCCTGGCAGCTCGAGCGCATGACCGAGAAGCACGACTTCATCGCGCGGCTGGAAGCACAGGCCGCCGGCGCGCCGGCCGCCATGCCCGCCACCGCGACATGGGCCACGCTCGATCCCGCAAAGCTCGACCTGACACGCGTCGCAGCAAGCGGAGCCTTCATCGACGGTCCCTTCGCCAGCGTGCGCACCACAATCGCCTCGGGCGGGCCGGGCACACGCCAGCTCTCCGGCTTCGGCCGCTGGATCTTCCAGGGCTTCCGGCTGGCCGATGGCGGCACGATCCTGATCAATCGCGGCTTCGTACCGGAGAACAGGCTCGGCGAGATCAAGCCCGCAGCGGGCCCGGCAACCGTCGCCGGCTTCCTGCGCGCGGCCGAAGTGCGTAACGCCTTCACGCCCAACGACCTGCCCGCCCAACGCGAGTTCTATACGCGCGATCCCGCCGCCATCGCGGCCTCGCTGGGCTTGAGCGGCGGCCCGTCCTTCTATCTCGAGGCCGAGCGCCAGGGCGACGGCCTGACCCCGCCCGCCGGGGTCGACCCCAAAGAGCTGATCGACCGGATTCCCGACAACCACCTGCAATATGCGTTGACCTGGTTCGGTCTGGCGCTGACTCTGCTGGGGGTGTTTGCGGCCTTCGTCCTGCAGGCGCGCAAAATCCCGCAGGCGCGCGAGATCCCGCAGGCGCACAAGGCCGGCGACGCAGTGCCGTGATGCGCTGCCGGTTTTGCCGAAATCGGCAGAGCAGCCTATAGCTTCAACTGGGATCACCGAGACCAAACGCCGTGCTGCATGTGTCCACTCGCGGGGAAGCGCCCGCGCTCTCCTTTTCCGATGCGCTTCTCGCCGGGCTTGCCCGCGATGGCGGGCTTTACGTACCGAAATCCTGGCCTGTCCTGCCGCAGAGCGAGATCGCGGGCTTTGCCGGCAAATCCTATACACAGGTCGCCGAACGCGTGCTCGGTGCGCTGACCGATGGCGACATCGAGACCAAGGCGCTGGGCGAGATGATCGAGGCGGCCTATGCCGGCTTCCGGCATCCGGCCGTCTGCCCACTGACGCAGCTCGGTGACAATCTCTTCGTGCTCGAACTCTTCCACGGCCCGACGCTCGCCTTCAAGGACGTGGCGATGCAATTGCTCGGGCGATTGATGGACCATGTCCTGGCCTTGCGCGGCGAGCGCGCCACCATCGTCGGCGCGACCTCGGGCGACACCGGCGGGGCGGCAATCGACGCCTTCAAGGGCCTTGCCCGCGTCGACGTCTTCATCCTCTACCCGCAGGGGCGGGTTTCGGATGTGCAGCGCCGGCAGATGACGACGGTCGATGCGCCCAATGTCCACGCCATCGCGGTCGATGGCACCTTCGACGATTGCCAGAATCTGCTGAAGGCGATGTTCAACCACCACGCCTTCCGCGACGAGATCGGCCTGTCGGGCGTCAACTCGATCAATTGGGCCCGGGTCGCGGCGCAGAGCGTGTACTACTTCACCTCGGCGGTGGCGCTTGGCGGCCCGGCGCGCAAGGTCTCCTTCGCCGTACCGACCGGCAATTTCGGCGATGTGCTCGCCGGCTTCGTCGCCAAGCACATGGGGCTGCCGATCCAACGATTGCTGATCGGCACCAACAGCAACGACATCCTGGCGCGGACGCTGGCGAGCGGCGTCTACGAGATGCGCGGCGTCGCCGCGACGACCTCGCCCTCGATGGACATCCAGATCTCGTCGAATTTCGAGCGTCTGCTGTTCGAGGCGCATGACCGCGACGGCGCCACTGTCCGCAGGCTGATGCAATCGCTGCAGCAATCCGGCCGTTTCGAGATCGCAGCCGGTCCCTTGGCGAAAATCCGCAATGAGTTCGACGCCACCGCGGTCGACGAGGCGCAGACCGCCGCCGAGATCGACCGGACCTGGCGCGAGGCGGGCTATCTGCTCGATCCGCATACGGCAGTGGGCCTCAGTGCGGCGCGGCGCGGCCTCGAAGCCGATCCGGCCACGCCGATGATCGTGCTCGGTACGGCCCATCCCGCGAAGTTCCCCGTGGCGGTGAAGGCGGCGAGCGGCGCCTCGCCTGCTTTGCCGGCCCATCTCGCCGATCTGATGGAGCGCCAGGAGCGCTTCACCTTGCTGCCGAACGATCTCGCCCGCATCGAGGATTTCGTCCGGCAGAATGCGCGGGCGATCAGGGGAGCGGCGGCATGAGTGCGACTGGACCGGCCGAGACAGCCGACATCGCGACGCCGACCAGCAACGGCCATGGCGTGCATGACCCCGATGTCGGGCTGACGACGCTGCCGTCTGGCCTGCGCATCGTCTCGCAGCATATGGACCATGCCGCGACCGTCTCGCTCGGCATCTGGATCGGCGCCGGCTCGCGCGACGAGCTGCCCCATGAGCACGGCCTCGCCCATCTGCTCGAGCACATGGCCTTCAAGGGCACGGCGCGGCGCAATGCGCTCGAGATCGCCGAGGAGATCGAGAGCGTCGGCGGCGATCTCAACGCCGCGACATCAGTCGAATACACCTGCTACACCGCCCGCGTGCTCGGCTCCGACCTGCCGCTCGCCGTCGACATCCTCTCCGATATCCTGACCGCGCCGGCGCTCACCGCCGAAGAGCTCAAGCGCGAGAAGGGCGTGATCCTGCAGGAGATCAGCGCCGTCCAGGATACGCCCGACGACCTCGTCTATGATCGCTTCCTGCAGGCGGCCTTTCCCGACCAGCCGCTCGGCCGGCCGATCCTAGGCACGGCCAAGACGGTCAAGGGTTTCGCGCCCGATGCGATCCGCGCCTATCTGGCGCGGCACTACCATGCCGGCAACATGGTGCTGGCGGCCTCGGGCGCCGTCGACCATGCCGAACTCGTCGCCCTGGCGGAAAAGCACCTCTGCGCCCTGCCCCCGGGCCCCGCCACCGCTCCCCCTCGCGACGCGGGCCACTATCGCGGCGGTGAGGCGCGGATCAAGAGCGACGAAGAGCAAGTCCATCTCGTTCTCGGCTTTCCCGGCCAGCCCTTCAGCAACGGGGCGCATTACCCGCTGCAGATCTTCTCCTCGGTGCTCGGCGGCGGGCTGTCGTCGCGGCTGTTCCAGCAGGTCCGCGAGCAGCGCGGCCTCGCCTATGCGGTCGACGCCTTCCACTGGCCCTTCTCGGATTGCGGCGTGTTCGGCATCAGCGCCGGCACCGCGCCCGAGGATGTCGGCGAATTGATCGATGTCGCGCTCGCCTGCCTGCGCCAGGCAGCCGAGGATGTCAGCGAGGTCGAAGTTGCGCGCGCCCGGGCACAGATGAAGGTTGGGCTTCTGGCCTCGCTTGAAAGCCCCGGCGGCAAGCTGGAACAGATGGCGCGCCAGGTCCTGCTCTTCGGCCGCGCCATTCCGCGCGAAGAGCTTGCCGCGCGTCTCGATGCGGTGACCCTGGAAGACGTTCGCGCCGCCGGGCGCTCGCTGCTCGGCCACCAACCGACGATCGCAGCGGTCGGCCCGCTGCAGGGCCTGCCGCCGGCCAAGCGCCTGCTCCACGCAGCCCGCGTCCCGGACTGAACCGCGATGGCGCTCTTCCGCTTCTCGACGGATCCCCCGACGCGCCCGCTGATCCGCACGCAAAACCTCGCGCTGCGCGCGCCGGTTGCGACCGACTACGCCGCCTGGGCCGTGCTGCGCATGGAAAGCCGCGAATTCCTGACGCCATGGGAGCCGGTCTGGAATGAGGACGACCTGACGCGCACCTCCTTCCGCCTGCGGGTCAAGCGCGCCGCCCGCGAGATCGCGACCGACGAGGCCTATTCGCTCTTCATCTTCGACACGCGCTCGGAAATCCTGCTCGGCGGGCTGACGCTCGGCCTCGTCAGGCGCGGCGTCGCCCAGGCCTGCACGCTCGGCTACTGGATGGGCGAGCGCCATGCCGGCAAGGGCTACATGACCGAGGCCGTGCGCGGCGCCTTGCGCTTCGCCTTCCAGGATCTCGCATTGCACCGCGTCGAGGCTGCCTGCCTGCCCAACAACGAACCGTCGAAGCGCTTGCTGGAACGGGTCGGCTTTCAAAGCGAGGGCATGGCGCGGGCCTATCTGCGCATCAACGGCTCCTGGGCCGATCATCTGCTCTATGCTGCCCTGTCCAGCGACCGCCTGCCGATGGACAAGTGACGGTGGGCTGGCCGATCCCTCGCCTTGCCCTCGCCATGAGCCGCCGATACGACTGGTTACTAGATCACGTCTCATTCGGACGATTCCGTCCGAATGAGACGTGATCGATTCTAAAAGTTTAGAGCGTTGCTCATGCGAAAAACCGGTACCCACTTTTTCGCGCAAGGCTCTAGAATTCGAATGATCTCTTCCCGCCCCAGCTCCGAGCCGCGTTTGTCCATTCCTGATCGACTTCTCCGGATTGGCCTCGCGCTTGCCGGCCTCGCGCTCTGGTTCGCCGTCGAAACGGCGAGCCCGGCGCTTGCCGTGGAAGCCGTGCGCGTCCCCGTCGACACCGCGGTGATCGACCTGACCAATGTGGTGGAGCGCAACAAGTCGGACGGCGACGTCATCCAGATCTCGACCGCGCCGGGGCCCGACGGCATCGTGCGCCGCATCGCGGTCAGGGCGCGCGAATCCGGTGCGCGGCCGGACTGGATCGTCTTCGCGCTGACCAATGATTCCGACGAGCAGATCGACCGGCTTTTGGTCGCGCCCTTCCACAGGCTGATCGGCTCAGGCGTGATCTGGCCCGATCTCGGCGACCGGCGCATCGAGGCTGTGACCGCGAGCCAGGGCCTCTCCCCCGACCGCGAGGCGAGCCCGGATGCCGACGTCTTCCTGATCACACTCGACCCCGGCACGACGGTGACCTTCGTCGCCGAGCTGAAATCGCCGAACCTGCCGCAACTCTATCTCTACGAGCAGGAGGCCTATCGCCAGAAGACCAACGGGCTGACGCTCTACAAGGGTATCATCATCGGCATCGCCGGCCTGCTGGCGCTGTTCCTGACCATCATCTTCGTGGTCAAGGGCGCGGTGATCTTTCCGGCTGCCGCTGCGCTGGCCTGGGCCGTGCTCGCTTATGCCGGGCTCGATTTCGGCTTCTTCCAGCGCATCTTCCCGCTGACTCCCGCGATCGAACGCATCTATCGCGCCGGCGCGGAGGTGGTGCTGGCGGCGACGCTGCTCGTCTTCCTCTTCGCCTATCTCAATCTCGCGCGCTGGCATGTGCGCTACAGCCACGTCACCATCGTCTGGATCCTCGGCCTCGCCGGGCTGTTCGGGCTTGCCGTATTCGACGCGCCGATGGCGTCGGGCATCGCGCGGATCTCGATTGCGGCGGTCGCGGCGGTCGGCTTCGTGCTGATCCTGCACCTGGCGACGCATGGCTATGAGCGCGCCGTGATGCTGATCCCGACCTGGTTCCTGCTCGCAGTCTGGGTCACCGCCGCCGGCTTCACCGTGACCGGGCAATTTCAACGCGATTTGGTCGCGCCTGCCTTGTTGGGCGGCCTGGTGCTGATCGTGCTGCTGATCGGCTTCACTGTGATCCAGCATGCATTCGCCGGCGGCGCGGTCTCGCAAGGCCTGGTCTCGGATACCGAACGGCGGGCGCTCGCGCTCTCGGGCGCCGGCGACCTCGTCTTCGACTGGGACGTCACCGCCGACAAGATCTTCGTCTCCCCGCAGATCGAGTCGCTGCTGGGACTGCCGCGCGGCTCGCTCGAAGGCTCGGCCGCGCGCTGGCTCGAACACATGCATGTCGCCGACCGCGATCGTTATCGCGTCACGCTCGACGCGGTGCTGGAGCAGCGTCGCGGCAAGCTCAACCTCGATTCCCGCCTGCGCTCGGCCAATGGCGCCTATCACTGGTTCAACCTCAAGGCGCGGCCGGTCATCGGCTCCGACGGCGAGGTCATCCGCGTCATCGGCACGCTGTCCGACGTCACCGAACAGCGCACCGCGCAGGAGCGGCTGCTGCACGACGCGGTCCACGACAACCTCACCGGCCTGCCCAACCGCAAGCTCTTCCAGGACCGGCTGGGCGCGATCTTCGGCTTCTGCCGCGCCGATGAAAACATCCGCCCGACCGTGATCGTGATCGACATCGACCGGTTCAAGCAGGTCAACGAATCCGTCGGCTTCTCCGCCGGCGATTCGATCCTGCTGACGCTGGCACGCCGGCTCGGGCGGCTGCTCAGGGCGCAGGACACGCTCGCCCGCATCGGCGGCGACACCTTTGCGATGATCCTGGTCTCGGAGCGCGACCCCGAGCGCATCCTGGCGCTGGCCGAACTGGTGCGCCGCGCCGTCTCGACGCCGGTGACCTTCGCGGAGCGGGAGATCTTCCTGACGCCCTCGATCGGGCTCGCTTTGTTCGACCCCGCGCCGGCCGCGCGCAAGGACGATGCGCTGAAGAACGCCGAACTCGCCATGGCCCATGCCAAGCGCCAGGGCGGCAACAAGATCGAGGTCTTCGTGCCGGCGATGCGGACCGACCGTAACGACCGGCTGGCGCTCGAAAGCGATCTGCGCCGCGCCATCGAGCGCGGCGAGATCCAGGTGATGTACCAGCCGATCGTCAGGCTGGAAGACCGCACCATCGCCGGTTTTGAGGCGCTGGTGCGCTGGGACCATCCGCGCGAGGGGCGGTTGATGCCGCAGGACTTTCTCGCCATCGCCGAGGAAACCGGGCTGATCGTCGATCTCGGCGTCTATGTCATGGACCGCACGGCGCGCGAGCTGGAAGCCTGGCAGGCGGCGCTCGAAGTCGACCCGCCGATCTTCGCCAGCGTCAATGTCTCCAGCCGGCAATTGCTGCGCCACGACCTGCTGCACGACGTCAAGACCGTGCTCGGCCGCCGGCGCGTGCTGCCCGGCACCCTCAAGCTCGAAATCACCGAGAGCCTGGTGATGGAGAACCCGGAATACGCCGCCCAAATGCTCAGCCGCATCCGCGATCTCGGCGCCGGGCTGTCGCTGGACGATTTCGGCACGGGCTACTCCTCGCTGTCCTATCTGCAGCGCTTCCCCTTCGACACGATCAAGGTCGACCAGAGCTTCGTGCGCCAGATGGGCAACGGCAAGCCGCCGGTGATCCTGCGCTCGATCGTCCAGCTCGCCGCAGACCTGCACATGGACGTGGTCGCGGAGGGCGCGGAGAGCGAGTCCGACGCGATCGAGCTCTACCAGCTCGGCTGCCAATACGCGCAAGGCTATATCTTCGGCCAGCCGATGAGCGCGGCCGAGGCGAGGCGCCTGGTCGGGGCGGCGGCCGCGAGCTCGTCCGAAGCCGCATAACCTTTCCGGTCGCCAAGAAACCGACCAGAGAGCCTGTTTTATCGGATCATCCTCGACTATGACGCTTATGGCAGGGCGTGTTCCTGGCCAGCAGCGCCGCCTGCCCCGTTGAGAGTAAAGATGGATAACCCGTCCCGGTCCGAACGATCCCGCAATGCCATCATCCAAGCGGCACTCGTCATCATTGCCCGCGACGGACCGGGCCGGCTGACCCTCGACGCCATCGCCCGCGAGAGCGGCATCAGCAAGGGCGGCCTGATGCATCAATTCCGCACGAAGCGGGATGTCCTCAAGGCGCTTCTCCAGCACCAGATCGAGCATTTCGAGCGGTTCTCCCAGGATCACCTGAGAGATATCGGGCCCTCAGGGCCGGAGCCGGCGCTTTCGACCGAGATCGCGGTCTCACGCGAAGCAATCGCGCAGCCTCATTCCGTCTTCTTCGCCATACTCGGGGCCGTCGCCGAAGAACCCGACCTGCTGTCGATGGTCAGGGAGCTCAGCGCCCAGAAGCTCGAGGCGATCAAAGCCGAGGCGAATGATCCCGATCTCGCCCTTCTGCGCTGGTTGACCGGCTGGGGGTTGGCCCTGACGACCATATTGGGGCTTTCCCCCCTGAGCGAACAGGACCGTCAGAGATTGTTCGCGCGCCTGCTGGATCCCCGGCAATGGTCCCCGCATTCGCCGGGATGACGTAGCGGCTCCGAGCCTGAACCCACTCGGGCGCACCGCCCCGCAAGCGCGTGCCGAGCAAAGGCTTCGCTCTTTCTGCAGCACTTCGCATCGAAGCTGAAAACGGCCGGGTCATCCCGGGCGTAACCCTCGGGTCCGGCCTTCGGCCGGCCCAAGGGCCAGCTCCGCGCAGACTCGGGATCCATTCCCGAACGCCAATCGGTGGGTTCAGGAATGGACCCCTGCTCGGCGCCGCTGACGGGGCTTGTCCGGGATGACCAGCTCCCGATTCCAATTGAACGCATCTCCTCTACAAAACCGACCAGTCGGCTTGTAGGTTGGATTCGCTGATGCTAACCTGCGGATGATGAGTGGAGACGAGAACACATGACCGCAGCGGCACAAGCCAGCCATCCCTGGGTAGGCCAAGGACAAACTCCGGCGAAGCCCTTGCCCGGCGCAATCTAGACGGCGCGTCGATCGCGTGCCTCTCGAAACCCTATCAAAGGAACGCCCGTGTTCAGCTCATTCAGAGTGTCGCGAATGGCCATGCTTCTGATGCTGTGGAGCGTCGTGAGCGAGCGCGCAGGCGCAAAATCGGCAGCCCGTCGTGAAACGCGCGGCGCCGTCGAACAATCGTAACGCTCACGTCTGGAATCACGGGTCCGCTCGCGGACATGTGGTGCGTCGGCCGGTCTGTGCTTTGCCCCAACCTCACAGGCCGGTCGCTCGTGCCTCCGGCATGATCCTTAGAGAGAAGGTTGATTCGCGAGCAGGCGCTCAGGCGTGCCCGGCCTGGCTCGACAGGAAGGCCGGGTCGATGCCGATCTTGCCCAGAGCGCGGTGATATTTCGTCTCGATGCCATCGTCGAAGAGCAGCTCCGGATCAGCCGCGCAATGCAGCCAGCCATTCGACTGGATCTCGCTCTCGAGCTGGCCCGCAGCCCAGCCGGCATAGCCCAGCGCCAGGATTGCGTTCTCCGGCCCGCTGCCGATGGCGATGGCGCGCAGGATGTCGAGTGTCGCCGTCAGGCAGATACCGTCATCGATCGGCAGCGTCGCCGATTCCAGGAAGAAATCAGCGGTGTGAAGCACGAAGCCGCGTTTGGTCTCGACCGGCCCGCCGCGCAGCACCTGCATACGCTCGGCCTGGCTCGGCAGGCGGATCAGCTCCTCGGAGGGGATGACATCGAGCTGGACCAGGAGGTCGGGGAACTTGGTGTCGGCGGCCGGCTTGTTGACGATGATCCCCATCGCCCCATCCTCGGAATGGGCGCAGACATAGATGACGCTGCGACTGAAACGCGCGTCGGTCATGCCGGGCATCGCGATCAAGCATTGCCCGTCGAGATAGCTGCGACCGCTGACGCGCTGATTTGAGCCGATCTTCATGGCGTCTATGCTAGATCACTTTCCCCCGCGCTGGGAACCGGGGGGCGCACACGAAAATCGGAGATCGCGATTGCGCCCCAATCATGCTTCATCCACTGGACGCATGCACTTCACGCAATCGTTGCCGAAAGTCAGTGGACTGTATTCGCTATTTCGCGCCGAAACACATAAGTCAGCATCGTGAAACTCGTTTTGACCTTGCTCGCGATCGTCGCCTCGGCGCTGAGCGCCCCTGCCCTCGCGCAGGAGGCGGTGATGTCGTCATGGTCGAAGGGCGACAATGCGTCGCTGCGCCTGATCGCGGGCGCGACCGCAGCTTCGGGCAAACAACGCGTCGGCATCGAGATCGCGCTGGCGCCGGGCTACAAGACCTATTGGCGCAGCCCCGGCGATTTCGGCGTGCCGCCGGTATTCGACTGGAGCGGCTCGGACAATGTCGGCGGCCTCGATGTGCGCTGGCCGGCCCCCGAACGCTTCCCTGATGGCGCGGGCTATTCGCTCGGCTATATCAGCGAGGTCGTCATCCCGGTATCGGTGCAGCCGGTCGACCCGGCCAAGCCCGTCATGCTGGTGCTCAAGCTCGACTATGCCGTCTGCGACAAGATCTGCATTCCCACCAAGGGCGAGGCCCGGCTCTGGCTGGAGCCCGGCGTCACATCCGTGACCTCGCCGCGGCTGGAGCAGTTCGAGGCACGCGTCCCGGTGCGCGCCAAGCTCGGCGAGCACAAGGACATGCTGTCGATCGCCGAGGCGCGGCTGGACGAAACCTCGCCCGTACCGGGTCTCAAATTCGTGCTGCGCACCCCGCCCGACGGCAAGGTCGAGGATGTCTTCGTCGAGGGGCCCGGCATGTGGTCCTTCGGCAAGACCGTGCTGATGCCGCAGGCCGACGGAACCATCCTCGCCAAGGTCAGGCTCAAGGACAGGCCCAAGGGCGCGTCTGGGCCGACACCGTTCATCGTCACATTGCGCGGCTCGCCGAATGCGGTCGAGACGCGGCTGGAACTCGACATCCCCGCCGCCAAGCCCTAATTCGTGAGCCTCGCGGCGCTGGCCGCAGGCTTCACGGAGAACAGGCGCGATGACCATCAAGGTAGGTGACAAGCTTCCCCAGGCGACGTTCCGGGTGATGACCGCGGACGGCCCGGCCGCCAAGACGACCGACGACCTGTTCAAGGGCAAGAAGATCGTGCTCTTCGCCGTTCCCGGCGCCTTCACGCCGACCTGCCACAAGAACCATCTGCCGGGCTATCTCAACAACGCCGCCGACATCAAGGCCAAGGGCGTCGATGCGATCATGGTCACAGGCGTCAACGACGTCTTCGTCATGGACGCCTGGTCGAAGGCGACCGGCGGCGCCGGCGTGATCGAGTTCCTCTCCGACGGCAATGGCGACTTCGCCAAGGAAATCGGCCTCTCGCTCGACGGCTCGGGCTTCGGCCTCGGCACCCGCTCGCAGCGCTATTCGATGATCGTCGAGGACGGCGTCGTGACCTCGCTCAACATCGAGGAAGGCCCCGGCAAGGCCGACATCTCCGGCGCCGAGAACCTGTTGACGCAGCTCTGAGCCGCACTCGGCCGCGCAGATACGAGCCCGCGACGCCCAGCGCCGCGGGCTTTTTCATGCACCGGGTTCGGGTCTGCCGTGGGGAAAGAAAAAGGCGTCGGAACTCCAGCGAGGGGCGCGGGGAACCCCTCTCCTGTAAGGAGAGGGGCAGGGGTGAGGTGTAGGCCCCCAGACCAGTTAGACGCCAACCTCACAACGAGGCAGCGGTGAGGTCACAAGCCAAAGCGTCAAACGGCCGACCCCTCACCCTGCCCTCTCCCACCAATCTCGGGCTCGCCCGAGATTGGCATCCATCGTGATCCAAGTCGGAAACATCCGACTTGGAGTGGAGAGGGTTCCCCGCGCGTGCCATTCAGGATTCGCACAAAGCCAGACCCGAAACCGTCGCGGCGCAAGCCGGCCGAGGTTTTTGGGCGCGCCCTGCCGTCATGCTCGGGCTTGACCTGAGCAGCTCTGAAACCAGCGTCTTCCCGTCATGAGATTCTTGGGTCTGCAGCAGACGCGTCCGCTCCCGTCGTCAGCTCTCGAACGACAACTCGAGACGCTGTTCGGCTTTCGCAGCAATGTCGCAAAGCCTTGAGGTCGCGTCGGCATCGATCAGCAGGGCAACCCGATCCGGGATGCCGGCCGTCGACATGACATCAACCGCCGCGCCGGCCGGCGACAGCGATCGAACGGTGCATCTGAGAGAGGTCTTGCCTCTGTTGAACACCAGGCGCCCCGCCTTCATGACGCGGTGAGCGTCACCCGATCGCGGACGATGGCCCGGCTTCGCCAGAGAAACCTGCCGGCGCAGCTCGAGCAGGTCGGTGGCGATGCCGCCCATCTCCGCCAATATCGCGCTGTTATCGGCGCTGAAGCTGCGCGGGCGGGTGTCCATCGTGCAAAGCGTCCCGATCGCATGACCGTCCGGCGAGCGTAGCTGAACGCCTGCATAAAACCGGATATAGGGTTCGCCCCGCACGAACGGATTGTTCGAAAACCGCTCGTCGATCGTCGCGTCCGGTACGATCAACGCGTCCGGCAGTTGGATCGCCATATTGCAGAATGCCGGCTCTCGATCGGTCTCGCAGGTCGTCATGCCCTGTTGCGACTTGAACCATTGCCGGTGGCCGTCAATGAAAGTGACGGTGGACATCGGGACATTGAAGACGCGCCTCGCCAGGCGTGTCAGCCTGTCGAAAGCCTCCTCAGGCGGACTGTCCAGCACGTCATATGACGCAAGCGCGTCAAGGCGCGCCTGCTCGAGCAAGGCCGCGGGGCTCGCGATGGCTGGTGGCAAGATGAGCTTCACAGCGCGATTTCGGCCCCCAATGCTTACTATTTTGCAAAAATGGAGTGCCTGATACGTAACTGCCTCGGCAACATCATTGGCGGCATTCCCAACCATGGCCTGGTGGAGGGATTGCGGTCCCTGCGCCTTTTCGGTGAACGCGCTCCCCTTCCCCCCTGGCGGGGGAAGGTGGATCGGCGAAGCCGAGACGGATGAGGGGGCGCTGTGAGTTCTCCGCCTACCCGAACGCGACGCCAACCGGACAGGGCACGGCGCCCCCTCATCCGGCGCTGCGCGCCACCTTCTCCCACCAGGGGAGAAGGGAAGAGGCTGTCGCGGATCGGCTCTCCCGCCGGCACGAGATGCGCGAGCGGCTTCAGGCCCATGCCGCGGTGATCGATGCGATCTCGCCTTGTCATGAGACAGCTCCCGAGGGGCGCGCTAGCTTCGGCGCCTATCTTGGGGGCACAGCCATGTCAGACATCACCATCCGTCCGCTCGTCGCGAGCGACCGCGCCGCCTGGAACCCGCTCTGGCAAGGCTACCTGACCTTCTACAAGAGCGCCCTACCGCCAGAGCTGTACGACTTGACCTTCGCCCGCCTCACCGGCGGCACGGAGCCGATGGGCGGTTTCGTCGCCGAACGTGACGGCCAAGCTCTCGGCATCGTCCACTGGGTGCTGCACCGCACGACCTGGAGCGCGAAGGACATCTGCTACCTGCAGGACCTCTACACCGTGGCCGAGGCGCGCGGCAGCGGCGTCGGGCGCAAGCTGATCGAGGCCGTGCGCGAGATGGCCCAAGTCAAGGGCGCCTTCCGGGTCTATTGGCAGACCCATGAGACGAACCTGCAGGCTCAGGAGCTCTACGACAAGGTCGCGGATAAATCCGGCTTCATCGTCTATCGGCAGGCGCTGAGCTGAGGCGCTCGGCAGCGGATGCAGAGGACAAACCGGCACTGCTGACGCCGGCTGACAGTGGGCGTCATGGAACCGACATACGCGGTGCCGAGAGTCGGAGCAGGATCAATGCGAAAGAACCGGTTCCCACTTTTTCGCATCCTGCTCTAGCCGAAGCGGTCTTTGCTGAACTGCCTGCCAATGCGTTTTTTACGCCTCGATACGAGCTATCTGCGCCTTCTGGCCTGCCTCGCCGTCGCGCAGGTCGTCGGATGGGGGACGCTCAGCCTGCCAGCCGTCGCCGGCTCGGCCATGGCAGGCGATCTCAGCCTCGGCCTGACCGTCATCTTCGCAGGGCCTTCGGTGCTTTATGTCGCGATGGGGCTATGGGCGCCGATGCTGGTCCCCGTCTTCACGCGCCATGGTGCTCGCAAGGTCATGATCGCCGGCTCCACACTGGCGGCGCCAGGCCTCGTCCTGCTTGCCCTGTCGCAAGATCTCTTTTCCTATTTCGCGGCCTGGGTCGTTTTGGGCAGCGCGGGCGCGGCCACGCTTTCAACCGCGGCCTATATCTTTCTCAATGAAACCCTCGGCCAGCAGGCGAAAAGCGCCATCGGCGCGCTGATGCTGGTGACGGGCTTGTCCAGCAGCGTCTTCTGGCCACTGACGGCCTTTCTCATGCAGACGATCGGCTGGCGGGGCGCTTGTCTCGTCTTCGCCGCAGCGATGCTCCTCATCTGCGTGCCGATCTACAGCTTCGGGCTCGGCGTCCGCGCCCTTCATCGTGCTCCGGCCGGGGCGCATGCGGTACAGGGCGGCAAGGCGCCGGTGACGCGCAGCACCTTCTATCTCGTCACCACGTCCATCACCCTCAACGCTTTCGTCACCCTCGGGCTCTCGGCCGTGCTGATCGAACTTCTCAGGGCACGCGGACTGTCGATGCCGCAGGCTGTCGCGTTCGGCTCATTCCTCGGCGTGATCCAGGTCGCGGCACGAGGCATCGACCTCCTCGGCGGCGGGCGCTGGGACGGCGTCTCGACCGGCATCGTCGCTGGCAGCCTGCTTCCCATCGCAATGATCCTGCTGATCGTCGCGGGCGGCACGACGCCGGGCATCGCCGGCTTCATCCTGATCTACGGGCTCGGCAGCGGCGCACTCGCCGTCGCGCGCGCGACCATCCCGCTCGCATTCTACGACAAGGCCGACTACGCGCGGGCCGCCTCGCGCATCGCGCTGCCGCTCAATCTGCTCTCGGCCTCGGCCCCGCCGGTGATGGCCGGGACGCTCAGCCATTTCGGCGTCGACATGGTCCTCGCGCTGGCGATCCTGTGCTCGTCGCTGGCGTCAGTCCTCCTGATCGTGCTCAGAGTCCGCCGCCCAGCCCTCGCCCCGGCGGAATGAGGAGCGCTCGAGACTGCACCGGCGCATTGCCGCATATGCGCCCATGCAATCTCAGCGCTGCAACCGCTCCCTATATGAGGGACAGATTCGCCATACGGGCGCCACGCAAGCCGCTCGGCCATCCTTTTTCCGTGGAACGCAGTCGCGTTCGCGGGCAGCCACAGGCGTTGAGCCATGAAGACAATCGGTTTCCTCTCGTTCGGGCATTGGACGCCCTCGCCGCAATCCCAGACGCGCTCGGCGGGCGACACGCTGCTGCAGTCGATCGATCTCGCAATCGCGGCCGAGGAGCTGGGCGCGGACGGCGCCTATTTCCGCGTGCACCATTTCGCGCGCCAACTCGCCTCGCCCTTCCCGCTGCTTGCGGCCGTCGGCGCCAGGACGAGCCGCATCGAGATCGGCACCGGCGTCATCGACATGCGCTACGAGAACCCGCTCTATATGGCGGAGGATGCCGGCTCCGCCGATCTCATCGCCGGCGGGCGCCTGCAGCTCGGCATCAGCCGCGGCTCGCCGGAGCAGGTAATCGATGGCTGGCGCTATTTCGGCTATGAGCCGGCAGAGGGCCAGAGCGACGCCGATATGGGCCGCAAGCACGCCGAGGTCTTCTTCGACCTGCTGCGTGGACAGGGTTTCGCCAAGCCCAGCCCCCGGCCGATGTTTCCCAACCCGCCCGGGCTGCTGCGGCTCGAACCCTATTCCGAGGGGCTGCGCGAGCGCATCTGGTGGGGCGCCGGCTCCAACGCCACCGCAATCTGGGCCGCCAAGCTCGGCATGAACCTGCAAAGTTCGACGCTCAAGAACGACGAGAGCGGCGAGCCCTTCCATATCCAGCAGGCGAAGCAGATCCGCGCCTATCGCGAGGCCTGGAAGGAGGCCGGACATGCGCGCGAGCCGCGCGTCTCGGTCAGCCGCAGCATCTTCGCGCTGGTGGACGATCGCGACCGCGCCTATTTCGGCGGCGGCAACCAGGGCGACGACCAGGTTGGCTTCATCGACGACAACACCCGCGCGATCTTCGGGCGCAGCTATGCGGCCGAGCCGGACAAACTGATCCAGGAGCTGGCGCAGGACGAAGCGATCACTGAGGCCGATACGCTGCTGCTGACAGTGCCCAACCAGCTCGGCGTCGCCTACAACGCCCATGTCATCGAGATGATCCTGAAGCACGTCGCGCCGGCGCTTGGCTGGCGCTGAGGCTCAGCCATCGCCGTCATTTCGGGCTTGCCCCGGGATCCATCGGAGGGCCCCCGCGCTCTACGATGGATTCCGAAGCGGCGCGGCTTCGCCGCTTGTCCGGAATGACGGACTGTTTCCGCGGAAAATCAGCGTGCTCTACACGCCCTCGACGATGCGGAGATCGCGCTCCGCTCCGCCGGCGAGCGCGGCCAGGGCTTCCTGATAGGCCGGGCTGTCATGGGTCGCCTGCGCTTGCGCGACGCTGTCGAACTCGATGAGCACGGTGCGCTGCTGGAGCCCAGCCTCGTAGACCTGTGCCGGCAAGCCGCGCGCCAGGAATCTGCCACCGCCGGCGGCAATGGCCGGGCCAGCCAGCTTGGCATAGGCCGCGAGCGCGTCGGGATTGCTGACCGAGCGATAGGAACTGAGCCAATAGGCTTTGGGCATCGCGAGACTCCGTGGACATGAACCGTTCAGGCCGACGATCCTCTCACAACCTGGTCCGAGCTGGGAAGGGGCGGCGCCATGCCCGTGCGCCCTACCGACCCGGCTGGAACGGCGCCATGCCGGCACGGGCGAGCGCGTCGGTGCGCTCATTCATCTCGGCCCGGCATAGCCCTTGACTCATGTCCACTCGATCATGTGGCGGCCAAGCGCGCTTCCCCCACTACAGTTCCGAGAGCGAGCCCCAATGCGGCACATGCGCCGCGAGTTTGTCGAGCAGACGGTCGAACTGCTCGCGCTCCGACGGCGACAGGCAGGCGAGCATGGCCGCCTCGCGGGCGCGCAAGGCGGGCGCGTAACGCTGATAAAGCGCACGGCCCGCATCGGTGATGAACAGGCGCTGGCGGCGACTGTCGGCGCTGTCGGCCTGCCGGCGGATCAGCTCCTTCTTCTCCAGCGCGATGACGGCCCGGCTGACGCCCGCCTTGAGATGGCCGGAGAACTCGCAGAACTCGGCCGCCGTGATCCCGTCGCGGAAATGCAGGGCGAGCAGGATGACGATCTCCGGCCGCGTCAAACCGAACTCCGCCTCGATCCGGCGGAATGACGGCTCGCGGTAGAAGTTCAGGACGTAGCCGATCTTGTAGGCGGTCGGGATATCCGTGCCGTTGAGGATGGCCCGCAACCCATCCTCGCCGTCACCCACGTCATCAGATTCCGATATCGGTCTCATATGAGACTTTTTTGTTGCTGTCATGGCGCCGCAGTCCTACCATCCCCGGCAATGAGAGGACATCGCCTCGTAGCGATCTCCCGGGGAGGATCGCATGAACGTCACGGCTCCTGCCGGCTTCCGCGCCGTAGCATCGACGGCCTCATACGGTCGCGCCTTCTTCAGCGGCACGCCGGCGCATCCGATCTATGTCGACCATATCCCGGCCATGACGGCGCAGCCTCGCCTGCCGGTCGTCATGGTCCATGGCGGATGCCATACCGGGCAATGCTATCTCGCAACGCCCGACGGCCGTGAGGGTTGGGCCGCTCGTTTCGCGACGGCCGGCCATGCTGCCTTCATCGTCGACTGGCCCGGCCATGGGCGCTCGCCGGCCTGCGAGGACCTCGCGCGGCTGCCGACCCGCGACATCGCCGAGGCTCTGCTCGCGCTCCTCGACAGGGTCGGCCCGGCCATCCTGCTCGTCCACTCCGCCAGCGGGCCGATGGGCTGGTGGATCGCCGAGCGCGCGCCGCATGCGGTTGCCGCCATCATCGGCGTCGCGCCGGGAGCTCCGGCCAATATCCTGCCGGTTCTGCCGGACGATCCTGCCGCCATCGCCCGGCTGAGCCACGATGTCAGCCTCGGCTGCCCGGTGATGCTGCCGGAGGATCGCCCCGTCACGGTCGATGATGCGTTCATGCGCAGCTTCTGGGCCAATGCGCCGCGCTTCCCGCACCAGGCCTTCGCGCAATATCGGCTCTCGATCGTTCCCGAGAGCGCCCGGCTCTTCAACGAGCGCTTCAACATCGGTGGACGCGGCCTGCGGATCACCGACCCGGCCGCGCTCGCAGGGACCCCGATCCTGATCGTGACGGGCGAGCACGACCCGCGCCATCCGCGCGCCATGGACGAGGCGACGGCCCGCTATCTCGGCGCCGAATTCGTCTGGCTGCCGGATGAGGGCATCACCGGCAACGGCCATATGCCGATGATCGAGGACAACAGCGACGTCGTCGCCGACCGACTGATCGGTTGGCTGCGCAGCCGCAGCCTCTGAAAACCGCATTCAATCGAGACGCCGCGGCAAGCGGCCGTAAAGAGGGGAGAAACACCATGAAGACCACTCTGCTGGCCGGGGCGCTGCTGGCGCTGACCGGCCTGGGCACCGCACAGGCGCAGGTCAGCGACGATGTCGTCAAGATCGGCGTGCTCACCGACATGGCCGGCGTCACCGCCGACATCACCGGCAAGGGTTCGGTCGTGGCGGCCGAGCTTGCCGTGAAGGAATTCGGTGGCACGGTGCTCGGCAAGCCGATCCAGATCGTCGCCGCCGACCATCAGCACAAGGCCGATCTCGGCACGACGATCGCGCGCCAGTGGTTCGATATCGACAAGGTCGATGCGATCGTCGACGTGCCCAATTCGGCCGTGGCGCTGGCCATCCAGTCGCTCGCCCGCGAAAAGAAGAAGATCGTGATGTATTCCGGCGCCGGCACGACGGCGCTGACCAACGAGCAATGCTCGCCTTACGGCTTCCACTGGACCTACGACACCTATGCGGTGTCGCACGGCACGGCCGCGGCAGTGGTGAAGGCCGGCGGCAGCTCCTGGTTCATGCTGGCCGCCGACTACGCCTTCGGCCACCAGTTGCAGAAGGACGCGACCGATGTGGTGGAGGCCAATGGCGGCAAGGTCATAGGCTCCGTGCGCCATCCCTTGAACAACGCCGATTTCTCGTCCTTCCTGCTGCGGGCGCAGAGCTCGGGCGCGAAGGTGATCGGCATCGCCAATGCCGGCAACGACACCATCAACGCGATCAAGCAGGCCGGCGAATTCGGGCTGACGGAACAGGGGCAGAGCCTGGCGGCCTTGATCTTCTTCCTGCAGGACGTCCACAGCCTCGGGCTGAAGGCGACCCAGGGCACCTATCTGACCACGGCCTCCTACTGGGATCGGGACGAAGCCTCGCGCGCCTGGTCGAAGCAGTTCATGGAGCGCACGGGCATGATGCCCTCAATGCTCCATGCCGGGGTCTACGGCTCGGTGCTGCACTACCTCAAGGCGATCAGGGAGGCGGGCACCGACGATCCGGACAAGGTCGCGGCCGCGATGAAAGCCATGCCGATCAACGACGCCTTCACCAAGGGCGCGACGATCCGCGCTGACGGCCGGATCTTGCGTGAAATGTACCTCGCCCGCGTCAAGAAACCGGCGGATTCGAAGGGCCCCTGGGATTATTTCGAGATCGTCAGGACGATCGCTCCGGAGGAGACGGTCTGGCCGCTATCCGAGAGCAAATGCCCGGCCGTGGCGAAGCCATAGGCGGCGCGGGCGCGCCAGCTCATCTCACCGCCCCGGCTTGAACGGCGCCATGCCGGACCGTGCGAGCGCATCGGCGCGCTCGTTCATCTCGTTGCCGGCATGGCCCTTGACCCATTTCCACTCGATCTTGTGGCGGCCGAGCGCAGCGTCGAGGCGCTTCCAGAGCTCCTCGTTCTTGACCGGCTTCCTGTCGGCGGTCTTCCAGCCGTTCTTCTTCCAGCCATGGATCCAGGCGGTGATGCCCTGGCGCAGATACTGGCTGTCGGTGTGCAGCGCCACGGTGCAGGGCCGCGTCAGCGTCTCCAGGGCAGAGATCGCGCCCATCAGCTCCATGCGGTTGTTGGTGGTCATGGCCTCGCCGCCGCAGAGATCTTTCTGCGTGCCCTTGAAGGAGAGGATCGCCCCCCAGCCGCCGGGACCGGGATTGCCCGAGCAAGCGCCATCAGTCCAGATTTCGACAACGTCGCTCATCGTCTCAATCCATAATCCCGTGCATCAGACACGCGCTGGTGGAAGGCGAGCTTGCGGTCGTATTCGAGCGGGTCGAGCGGCTTCACCAGGGCGCCGGGCGGCACGTTCAGCCAGTCGACCAGCCGCGTCACCAGGAAGCGCAGCGCCGAGCCGCGGCAGAGCTGCGGCAGCGCCGCGACCTCGGCCGCCGTCAACGGGCGGACGCTCTCATAGCCGGCCAGCAGCGCCTGGCCCTTGGTCAGGTTGAAGGAGGCGTCCGCCTCAAAGCACCAGGAGTTCAGGCAGATGGCGAGGTCGTAGGCGAAGGCGTCGGTGCAGGCGAAATAGAAGTCGATCAGCCCCGAGAGCCTGTCCTTGATGAAGAAGACATTGTTGGGGAAGAGATCGGCATGGATGACGCCGCGCGGCAGATCCTGCGGCCAGGAGCGCTCATGCGCTTCGATCTCGGCCATTACGCGCCGCCCGAGCCCCGGCGAGACCGTCTCGGCCGCCGCGCCAGCCTGCTCCGCGAGAGGCCGCCAGCCCGGCACCGCCAGCGAGTTCACTCGCTCCATGCCGAAATCCGCGCCGGCCTGGTGCAGCAAGGCAAGCCCGCGCCCGACCTCGGCGCAATGCGTCGCATTGGGGCGGCGCACCGAAATGCCGTCGAGGAAGGTGACGATCGCGGCCGGGCGGCCCGCAAGTTGGCCCACCGCCTGCCCATCCTTGTCTTTGACAGGGAGCGGGCAGATCAGGCCGCGCCCGGCCAAATGCTCCATCAGGCCGATGAAGAAGGGCAGATCGCTTGCATCCACCCGCTCCTCATAGAGCGTCAGGATGAAGAAGGCCTGCGTCGTGTGCAGCAGGAAATTCGAGTTGGAGACGCCCTCGGCGATGCCCTTGACGGCCAGCAGGTCGCCAATGCCGTAGCGCGCCACGAAGGCGGCCAATTCATCATCAGGGACTTCGGTATAGACGGCCAAGGGCTCGCTCTCTTGCTTGCGCTCACTCGGCCGCGGTCGGCGCCGCTTCACCGCGCAATTCGCGCGGCAGCGGGAAGAACACGTTCTCATCGGCCGTCGAGACCGTCTCGACGCGCACCTCGTAACGCTGCGCGAAAGCGTCGATGATCTCCTCGACCAGCACCTCCGGCGCACTCGCGCCAGCCGTGATGCCGAGGCTGCGGATGTTGCCGAAGACCGACCAGTCGATCTCGTCGGTGCGCAGGACGAGCCGCGCCGCCGGGCAGCCGGCGCGCTCGGCGACCTCGCGCAGGCGCTGCGAATTCGAGGAATTGGGCGAGCCGACGACGATCAGCGCCTCGACCTGCGGCGCGACGCGCTTGACCGCCTCCTGACGGTTGGTCGTGGCGTAGCAGATGTCTTCCTTATGCGGCGCGATCAGAGCGGGAAAGCGCGTCTGCAAGGCAGCGACGATCTCGCGGGTGTCGTCCACCGAGAGCGTCGTCTGCGTGACATAGGCGAGCGGCTGCTCGGCCGGCGGCTCGAGCGCGGCGACATCGTCGAGCGTCTCGATCAAGGTGATCGCGCCAGCAGGCAATTGCCCCATGGTGCCGATCACCTCGGGATGGCCGGCATGGCCGACGAGCAGGATGTGGCGGCCGCGCTTGTGATGCACCTCCGCCTCGCGGTGCACCTTGGTGACCAGCGGACAGGTCGCGTCGATGGCGAAGAGATTGCGCTCGCCGGCCTCGGTGGGAACCGATTTCGCCACGCCATGGGCGGAGAAGATCACCGGCCGCGTCGCATCGGGCACCTGCGACAATTCGGAGACGAAGACCGCCCCCTTCCGCTTCAGCGATTCGACGACGTATTTGTTGTGCACGATCTCATGGCGGACATAGACCGGCGCGCCATGCAGGATCAGCGCCTTCTCGACCGCGTCGATGGCGCGCACAACCCCGGCGCAGAAGCCGCGGGGAGCACAGAGCAGAATGTCGAGCGGCGGTTTCACGCGCGGATATCGTTCCAGAGAATGAGCGTCTTCTTTCGGGGTGAAAGGGGCGATGTCAAGGAAACCGCGCATCGGCGGCTGCATAGCCGGGCAGCCATCGCAGCGGGTGCGGCTTGTTGACAGATAAGTTGATATCAACTTATCTTCGTCGCATGCCTGCTGCCAAGATCCCGTTTGAGACGACCCTGATGGTCCGCGACCGTTGCCTGTGCCTGCACGCGCAGCGCGCGGCACGCGTTCTGGCGCGGCGCTTCGACGAGGCGTTGCGCCCATACGGCCTGACCAACGAGCAATTCTCGCTGCTGATGGCGCTCAACCGCCCGACTGCGGCCTCGATCAACCAGATCGCCAGCGTGCTCGGCGCCGACCGCACGACCTTGACCGCAGCCCTGAAGCCGCTGATGCGCGATGGGCTTGCGACGATCCACGCCGATACCAGGGACCGCCGGGCTCGCCGCGCGGCCCTGACGCCGGCCGGCCATGAGCGGCTCGCAGCCGCGCTGCCGGTCTGGCTTGCCATGCATGAGGCTCTGGAAGCGACGCTCGACGCTCCAGACCCTGCACAAACGCGACACGGTCTCACCCTCCTGGCCAGTTGGCCGGGCATGACCGCAAGTTCGCACAACCAGGAGAGAACGCCATGACGACCCATGTCTCCACGACCCAGGTCTCCACGCCTCATGTCTCCGCCTTCCGCTGGGTTCCGCCCTTCGCGCAGGGTCATGTCCGCGACCTGCGCGTGCGCTGGGCTCTCGAAGAAGCCGGCATCCCCTATGAGGCGACGCTGATCGGCCGCGACGACCAGACCTCCGAGGACTATCGCGCCTGGCAGCCCTTCGGCCAGGTGCCTGCCTATCGCGACGGCGGCGTCGAGATGTTCGAATCGGGCGCGATCGTGCTCTATTTGTCGCGGAAATCGACGGCGTTGGCGCCCGAGGACGAAGCCGGCCGCGCCCGCGTGGCGACATGGATCCTGGCGGCCCTGAACTCGATCGAGCCGCATGTCTCCGGGCTCGCCAGCACCGACATCTTCCACAAGGGCGAGGCCTGGACGATCGAGCGCCGGCCACAGATCGTCGAGATGGTGGTCATGCGTCTGCAGGCGCTGAGCAATTGGCTCGCAAGCAAGGACTATCTCGAGGGGTGCTTCACGGCCGGCGACCTCATCATGGCGACGGTGCTGCGCGATGTACCCGACGACATCCTCGCGCGTTTCCCCACGCTCGAAGCCTATCGCGCGCGCTGCCTCGCTCGCCCGGCCTTCGCCCGCGCGCTGGAGGCGCAGATGGCGCCATTCCGCCAGAACGCGCCGGCCGCCGCCTGACCGACATCGAGCGCATGCTCTGCATTGGGATAAACCATGGCCGAGCGCTCACGGCCCTCGCAGGATCGCCATCGACCACCTAGATTGGGGGCGTCGGCCTTGGAGCCGCCGCCCCAACCGATGAGCGCTCCATGGCCGATGTCTCCCATACCAGCTACCTGCCACCGATTCTGACCTTCTGCGCCGGCGCCGTGATCGCGGTGCCGCTGTTCCGGCGGGTCGGGCTTTCGGCTGTGCTGGGTTACCTCGCGGCCGGCATCATCATCGGCCCCTCGGTGCTGGCCGTGATCAAGGATCCCGACGCGATCCGCGGCACAGCCGAGATCGGCGTCGTGCTGCTGCTCTTCCTGGTCGGGCTCGAATTGCAGCCGTCGCGGCTCTATTCGATGCGCAAGGACATTCTCGGCGCGGGCCTCGCCCAGATGGCGCTGAGCGCGGGCGTCATCGGCGCGGCGGCCTGGTGGTTCGGTCTGTCCGTCGGCGGAGCGGTCGCGGTCGGGCTGGCGCTGGCGTTGTCTGCGACCTCGATCGCGCTGCAATTGCTGGAGGAGCGCGGCGACGGCAACGAGCCCTATGGCCGGCGCACCTTCTCGATTCTGCTGTTCCAGGACATCTCGATCGCACCCGCTTTGGCGATCCTGCCGCTGCTGGCGACGACGACCGAAGCCAAGCCCGGCGGCGCGGGCCAGGCTCTGGCAGGTCTGGGCATCGCCTTCCTCGCCATCGCGGTGATCGTGCTGGCGGGGCGCTATGTTCTGAACCCGTTCTTCCGCATCCTGGCCAAGACCGGCGCCAAGGAGGTGATGACGGCAGCCGCCCTCTTCATCGTGCTCGGCGCGGCGCTGCTGATGGAGCATGTCGGGCTCTCGATGGCGATGGGCGCGTTCCTGGCTGGCGTGCTGCTGGCCGATTCGCATTTCCGCCATGAGCTGGAAGCCGATATCGAGCCGTTCCGCGGCGTGCTGCTCGGCCTGTTCTTCATGGCGGTCGGCATGTCGCTCGACTTGAAGCTCGTGCTCGACAACTGGCTGCTGCTGGCCTTGGCCGCGCCGCTCCTGGTGCTGTTCAAGATCGCGGTCGCGGCCTCGATCCTGCGCGCGTCCTGTTCCTCGATGACGGAGGCCGTGCGGGCTGGCGCGCTGCTCTCGCCCGCCGGCGAATTCGCCTTCGTGCTGCTGCCGCTCGGCGTCTCGCTCGGATTGCTCGACGAGCGTCAGGGCGCGATCGCGACGGCGCTGGCGGCGATCTCGATGCTGATCGGCCCGGTCGTCGCCAAGCTCATCGACGGCATCCTGCTCTCGCGTGCCACGCCCGAGACGATGGATGAGGATTTCGAGGGCGTGGACGCGCCTTCCGTCGTCGTCATCGGTTTTGGACGCTTCGGCCAGATCGTGACGCAGGCACTGCTGCTGCAGCATGTCGACGTCACGATCATCGATTCCGATGTCGAGCGCATCCGCTCCGCCGCCAAATTCGGCTTCAAGATCTATTATGGCGACGGCACGCGGCTCGACGTGCTGCGCGCGGCCGGGACCGGCAAGGCCCGTATCCTGTGCATCTGCATCGACAACAAGGACGCGGCCCTGCGCATCGTCGAGATGGCCAAGGCCGAGTTCCCGAATGTGCGCCTGCATGCGCGCGCCTATGACCGCATCCACGCCATCGACCTGATGAAGGCCAATGTCGACTACCAGATGCGCGAAACCTTCGAATCCGCGCTCGGCTTCGGCCGCGTCACCCTGGAGGGGCTCGGGCTGAACTATGACGAGGCGAGCCTGGTGATCGACCATGTCCGCGACCGCGACGCCCAGCGCATGGAGATCCAGTTCACGGAAGGCATCGCGGCTGCGCTCAACAAGGTGCCGCGCGTCACGCCCGAGCCGCTGGTCCAGCCCAAGGGCAAATCCAAGGCTCTCACGCCCGAGACCCAGGAGGTCATCGAGGATGGCGGGGCTGAGGTCGCTGTCGGCGGCGTCGGCGAGCCCGAGCGGTGAGCGCGCCCCCAGTCGGGCCGCAGGCGGTCTTCGTCAGCGGCTCGATCATGCGCCATGTCGCGGTGATGACGGCGACAAGCTCGGCCGGGCTGATGGCGGTCTTCGTCGTCGATCTCCTGTCGCTGCTCTACGTCTCCTGGCTCGGCCGGCCGGAGGCGACGGCAGGCGTCGGCTATGCCACCATCGTCCTGTTCCTGATGATCTCGATCAATATCGGGCTGATGATCGCCGTCACGGCCTTGACGGCGCGCGCGCTCGGCGCGGGAGACCGGGACGGCGCAAGACGCCTCGCCGGTTCGACGCTTGCGCTGATGACACTCTCGGCGTTGGCGCTGAGCATCATTGTCCTGCCCGGGCTGCCCTGGCTGCTGCGCGCGCTCGGCGCCCATGGCGAATCCTATGCGGTGGCCTATTCCTTTCTCTGGATCGTGTTGCCGTCGAATATGCTGATGGCGCTCGGCATGGGCTTTTCCGGCGTGCTGCGGGCCGTCGGCGATGCCAGGCGTGCCATGTTCGTCACGCTCGGCGGTGGGCTGGCGACCGCAGTGCTCGACCCGCTCTTCATCTTCGGTCTCGGTCTCGGCCCCAATGGCGCGGCCTGCGCCATCGTTCTGGCACGCATCATCATCGCGGCGGTCGGCTTCCATGGCGCGGTCAAGGTTCATGACATCGTCGCCAGACCCAGCTACGCCGCGCTTGCGGAGGATACGGGCAAGACCATGGCGATCGCGGGGCCGGCGATCCTGACCAATCTGTCGACGCCGATCGCCAACGCCGTCTTCGCTAGCCTGATGGCGCGTTTTGGGGATGGCGCGATCGCGGCGCTGGCGATCATCGACCGGCTCGTGCCCGTTGCCTTCGGCGCGCTGTTTGCGCTGTCGGGCGCGGTCGGGCCGATCCTCGGCCAGAACTGGGGCGCCGGCCGCTTCGACCGGATGCGGCGCGGCCTGACCGATTCGGCGCTCTTCGCGGTCGCCTGCGTCGTCGTTGCCTGGCTCCTGCTCGTGCTGCTGCGCGGGCACATCGTCACGGTCTTCGGCGCGACGGGGCTGACGGCGGAGCTGGTGGCGTTCTTCTGCCTGATCGCGGGGCCGATGTGGATCTTCGTCGGCCTGCTCTTCGTCGCCAACGCCGCCTTCAACAATCTCGGCATGCCGCTGCTCTCCACGCTGTTCAGCTGGGGCCGGGCCACGCTCGGCACGATACCGCTCGCCTTCGTGGGAGCCCATTATGCGGGGCCGAAGGGCGCACTGGTCGGCAGCGTGTTCGGCGCCGTCGTCTTCGGCGTCGTCGCGCTCGTCTTCGCCTATCGTGGCATCGCCCGGCTGGAGCGCGAGGGCGCGTCACGCGCAGGCTCGCTTGCCTCGCGAACTGGCGCTGCTATCGTTCCGCTCCAGGCGGCGGCAGACCGCAGATAGATCATCGCATCGCTCCCGCTTTCCGGCGCGATGCCTGAACCGGAGGCGCGCCATGATGAACCTGTTCGAGATGATGCAGCAGGCCCAGAACGGGCAGGCCATGCAGAACATCGCCCGGCAATACGGGCTCAGCCAGCAGCAGACGCAGTCGGCGATCGAGGCCTTGCTGCCCGCCTTCTCGATGGGGCTGCAGCGGCAGACGCAGAATCCCCAGGCCTTCGGGAACCTCGCGCAGATGATGACCGCGACGCCTTTCGGGCAAATGTTCGAGACCGGCGGCGGCGCCATTCCCAGCCACGCGCAGACGATGGGCAACGATGTGCTGAGCCAGCTCTTCGGCTCCAAGGATGTCAGCAACGCCGTCGCGGCGCAGGCAGCCGCAACGAGCGGCGTCGGCCAGGCCATCCTCAAGCAGATGCTGCCGGTGATCGCCTCCATGGTGATGGGCGGGCTGTTCAAATCGGCGAATAATCAGGGCCTCGGCGGCATCCTCGGGCAGTTCACCGAGATGATGCGCGGGCAGATGCCCAGCCAGCAGCCGACATCGCCGCCGCCCCAGCAGGCCCCCGCCAACCCGCTCGACACCATCCTCGGCGGGCTGTTCGGCAATAACCAAGCATCGACGGGCCAACCTCAGGGCGGCCCCTTCGGCGGCGGGCAGATGCCGGGCGGCCAGGCCAGCGGCAACCCGCTCAACCCGCTGGATGGCGGGCTGCTCGGCCAGATCCTGACCGGCATGCTGGGCGGCGCGCAGCAGCCCGACGCCCAGCCCGCGCCGGCCCCGACGAGCCGCAGCACTCAGGCCCAGCCGCAAGAGCAGCCAGACGACGCCCCGCCGCCTTCCTCGGCGACCGGACCGGGCTCGATCGGGCTCGATGCGCTGAACCAGATGTTCGAACATGGCCGGCAGGTGCAGGACAGCCATCAGGACGCGCTGAAATCGATCTTCGACGGCATGTTCGGCGGCCCGGGCCGGCGCTGACCCTGAAAAGGAGGGTGGGCGTCAAGGCAACAAGCGCCGCTCGGTCTAGAGACGGATGCGAATACCGGTTTCCACTTTTTCGCATCCTGCTCGAAAGCCGCCTCGCCGCCCGACGCCTGTTGGATGCCGGGAATTGCCCTTGCTTTGACGGCTGGTCCCGGCGATCCGTTATGGAGCGCGCGATTCAGGTCGCGATGCTTGGCGCCTGATCAGATGCTTGGCGCCCGATCACAAGGCCTCCCAAGGGAGCGCATGGATGCTCTCAGGTCGACCGACGCCGCAATTCGTTTTGTCCCGAAGATCAACCGCGGGCCAGCCGGCCCGCTCCAATGGAATTGACCAATGCCTGCGCCTAAATCTCTCCGTCACGGTCTTTTCACAGCCTGTGCAGCGATCGCTGTGCTGCAGGCCGGCAGCACCCTGGCGTTTGCCGCCAATGCGACGTTCTATGACGCGGCCCTGTGCAAGCCGCCTTATTCCCTGACCTCGTCGACCAAGATCTATGAGGCTGCCGAAAAGCTTGCCAAGCCCGATACGTCGTCCATGGGAGCGGCGATCTACAAGATCCCGCAGATCGGCCGCGACGGGTTTGAAAGCGACGAGGTGTTTTTCGCCAATGGTGCAGTCGGCGTCCTGATCAAGGGCCTGCGCGCCGATGAGCTCGCCGCGAAATACAAATTGAAGCGCGAGAAACCGGATCTGCTCGGCGCATCCAGCAAGGGCTATGCGCGGCCGCTTGCGAAGACGCTGCAGCCCCCGGCTGGCCTTGCCGGCCCGGGCAAGGTCTCCATCGTGGCGCGCGAAAGCGACGCCCTGCCCGGCAAGACCTTGCTGGCCTGTGAGTTTGTCGCGGATTGAAAGCCGCTAATTCATCGGGCTCGATCGATCCTGGCCCTGCGGGGCGCATGGATCGATCGGCCCGGCGGCCATAACGATGGCGCTTTCACACCACGATCAAACAGCTGATCTGCGTCAGGCGGTGCGGCGCGACTGCCAGTTCGCGTCCTCGCGCGCCATGACCGCGGCGAGTTCGCGCAATCCTTGCGTATCGGCATTGGTGCGGAAGCTCGCGACCAGCGCGTTGAGGCGCTGAATCTGGTCCGACAAGGCCGTGGCCGAAGCCGCGCTCTCCTCGGCGAGCGCCGCATTCTGCTGGGTCATCTCATCCATATGCGCCACGGTCTGGCTCATCTCGTCGATGCCGTTGGCCTGTTCGGCAGAAGCGGCCGAGATGTCGGAGACGGTGGAGGAGACCTTGCGCGAGGCCTCGACGATGCGCTCCAGCACCTCGCCGGCGGAGCGGACGAGGCCGACGCCCTGCGCGACCTCAGCCCCCGATTCGGTGATCAGGGCGGTGATGTCCTTGGCCGCGGCCCCCGAGCGCTGCGCCAGGGTGCGGACCTCGGAGGCGACGACCGCAAAACCCTTGCCGGCGTCGCCGGCGCGGGCGGGAGGTCTTGCCGATTTTGATGAATTTTGAGTTAGGTTTGGCCTCGCAGCCGCGCAAAAGCGCTCAAATCAGCAATAAATCCGTGAAACCGGGCGAGCATCGACGACGCGCCCTGCCGCAACGGCAGCGATAGCGCGCAAGGGCGAGGCCGGGATGAAGCGGCGCAAGATCACGTCGCATTCGGACGGGATCGTCTGAATGCGAAAAACGTGATCGCTTCTAAAAGTTCAGAGCATTGCTCTTGCGACGCGGACATGAAAAGGGCGGAAGCACGAAGCCTCCGCCCACAGGAACGCGCAGCCCCAAGGGGTCAGGCGCTGCACGCAACCGCTTGCTTGGCGACCGGTCCGGCCTTCATGGCGGGAGCCTTCGCCTGAGCCTGCCGAACGCCTTCCGCGCGCCGCGCCGAGGCGACGCCCGAGCGCGCGCCGGAACGGGCGGCGAGAATGGTCGAGGGATCGTCGAGCCAGGACGTGGCGAGCGCGCCTTCGACATCGGAGCGGACGAGGCCGATATCCTTGAGGCCGCGCTCATCCAGCTCCGTCAGGCGCAAAACCTCGCGGCGATGGAGGATCGCTTTCGTGAGCGACGTTACACCGGCAAACCCTCGCGCACCGATGCGCGTGACGACACCCAAAACGGACGCGAACGGCTTCGTGGCAATGGTCATGATCAGCATAACGACCTCCTAAGGGTCCAAAACGACGGGGATCCCCAGGCCCCACCCGGACGCACCGCTGGCAAGACCTCGAGACTGACCAAAGGATAGCTTTCCGCTGGTCATAAGCCAAACGAATGCTTATGATGCTTCACAGCACGGATATTGATGATCCAGTTTGGGGGCCGCCATGGCGCATGTTCTCGACGCCGACCAGCTCAAGACCTTCGTCGCCATCGCCGATACAGGCTCCTTCACCCGCGCCGCCGAGATCGTATTCAAGACGCAATCGGCCGTCTCCATGCAGATGAAGCGGCTCGAGGAGCGCGTCGGCCGGCCGCTCTTCGGGCGCGACGGCCGCCATGCCAAGCTGACCGAGGATGGTGAGCGCCTGCTCGACTATGCCCGCAGGATCGTGCGGCTGAACCTCGAATGCGTCGCGAGCTTCACCGATGCCGACCTCAAGGGCCGCATCCGGCTCGGCGTGCCCGACGACTATGCCGACCGCTATTTGCCCGAGATTCTCGCCCGCTTCGCCCGCTCCAACCCACGCGCCGAGGTCACCGTCGTCTGCGAGCCGACGCCGATGCTGGCCGAGCGGATCGCTACCGGCGACATCGACCTCGCCATCATCACCCATGTCGAGAGTCGCGGCCAGGGCGAGATCATCCGCATCGAGCCGCTGCTCTGGGTAACCTCTGCGCGCCATGGCGTGCATGAGGAGGATCCGCTGCCACTGGCGCTCGGCCGCCCGACCTGCAACTGGCGCCAAGCCGCCGTCGAGGCGCTGGAAACCAAGGGCCGGCGCTTCCGCGTGCTTTATGCGAGCTGGAATTCGACGGCGGTGGGCGCGGCGGTGATCGCAGGGCTCGCCGTCTCGGTCCTGCCGGAAAGCGCGGTCAGGCCCGGCATGCGCATCCTGGGCCCGACGGATGGCTATGCGACGCTGCCATCCTGCAAGATCGGCCTGCTGCGCACACGCTTTGACCCCTCGGTTTTGTCCAATGCGCTAGCCGAGCACATCATCCAGAGCCTCGACAATCTGCAGAGCTTCAAGACAGCGGCGGAATGAGCGGTTGGGAACGGCTAGAGCAGGATGCGAAAAAGTGGGAACCGGTTTTTCGCAATCGATCCTGCTCTAACTCTTGGATGAGAGACGGATTCAGATTTCAGACGGGGTCACTTTGTGACTCCGTCTGAAATCATCCGGCTCATGCCTCCATGCAGCGGCTCAGGCCGGCGCAGCCGCCAGGACGTTCGAGACCAATTGCATGATCCTGTTGAAGGCGTCGGTAAAATTGGTGAATCCAGCGATGGCGGCGACGCAGATCAGCGCCGCGAGCAGGCCGTATTCGATCGCCGTCGCGCCCGCCTCGTCACGGACAAGTCTAGCGAAGCTGGCGCGCATCCGTTCCATCGCCCCAATCTAGCCGGTGAAACCGGCCAATTCCTTAACGGGTCGCGCCAAAAACCGCCAAAACCAGGGCGGTTCGACCCGTTATAGTTTCAACTCGGTAAACAGCGGCGCAATCTCGCCGGCCCATTCCCGCTGGAAACGCAGGGCAAGGCTCTGCGCGAGAGTCCGGTCCTGATTCAGGATGGCGTCGAGCGGCGCGAGGAAACCCGTTTCGTCCCGCCCCGCTCCATCCAGCCGCGCCCGCCGGGCGAGACCGCCGCGCGCCAGCGCCAATACATCCCGCGCCAGATCGTGCAGCGAGCGGCCGCCGATGCGCGCTTCGAGGCCGGCTTTCGGCACCGCATCGCGCAGCGCCTGGCGCTCCTCCGCGCTCCAGCCCTTGACCAGATCCCAGGCCGCATCCAGCGCAACCTGGTCGTAGAGCAGGCCGACCCAGAAGGCCGGCAGGGCATTCAGCATCTCGGGCGGCCCGGCATCGGCGCCGCGCATCTCAAGGAAGCGCTTGAGCCTGACCTCGGGGAACAACGTCGAGAGATGGTTCGCCCAGTCGGAGATCGTGGCGCGCTCGCCCGGCAGTTGCGCAAGCTTGCCGGCAAGCAGGTCGCGGAAGGAGGCACCGGCGACGTCATGATAGACCGCGCCGCGCTTGACGAAATACATGGGAACATCGAGAGCCCAGTCGACATAGCCCTCATAGGACATGCCCTCGTCGAAGGCGAAGGCAAGCATGCCGGAGCGCGCCTTGTCGGTATCGAGCCAGATTTCCGAACGCTCCGACTGGCGGCCGTTGAGCTTGCCCTCGGTGAAGGGCGAGGCTGCGAACAACGCGGTGGCCAGCGGCTGCAGGGCGAGCGAGACCCTGAGCTTCCTGACCATATCGGCCTCGGTCGCGAAATCGAGGTTCACCTGCACGGTGCAGGTGCGGAACATCATGTCGAGGCCGCGCGTGCCGACCTTGGGCATGTAGTTCGCCATGATCTTGTAGCGGCCCTTGGGCATCACCGGCGTCTGGGCGCGCGTCCAGAGCGGCGAGTGGCCGAGCGCGACGAAGCCGATGCCATGGGGCGCGGCGACCGCCTTGACGTCGGCGAGATGGCAGGCAAGCTCATCGGCGGTATCGTGCAGCGTCTCGACCGGCGCGCCCGAGAGCTCGAACTGGCCGCCGGGTTCCAACGAAATCGCGCCGCCGCCTTCGGGACCGGCAAGGCCGATGATATGGCCGTCATCGACGATCGGCTCCCAGCCGAGCCTCTCCTGCATGCCTTCCAGCAGATGGCGGATACCGCCCCGGCCGTCGCGCCCCTCATAGGGCACGGGCGAGAGGTCATGCGCATAGAACGGGAACTTCTCATGCTCCGTCCCGATCCTGAACGCGGAGGCCGGCTTCTCGCCGGCAGCGATCCAGGAGATCAATTCGTCCTTGGAACCGATCGGGGTCGAATCGGACACATCGCGAGCCATGGGCGCTCCGGCAGAGTAAGGCATGCAGCCATGCAGCCGCCCGCGCGTTTCGGCGTGGGCGGATCAGGCTCGGGAGCGCCAGACATAGGCGAGCCTCAAGCGCTCGACAACGACCCCCGTCGCGCATTGATGCAAGAGTGATCCCCGCGCCAACGCAAGGCGGCATGGCACGCGCCACCGTTGGTGGGCGATCGCTAGATGGGAATGCTCGACGGCTAGGCAGCTCCGCGCATCGCCGGCTGCCAGCCCGGCGAGAGGGCAACGCCATCGAGACGGGTCTCGGAGGCCAGCCAATCGACGACCGCGGCAAGCCCTGCCGCCTGTCCGCCCGCCCTCCCCCGAGCCTCTTCGAAGACCGCGAGCTGGACATCGGCGCTGGTGCCGTTCGCCGCCAACGTGCGGCAATGCGCGAGCTCGGCCCTGCAGTCGAGCGCGGCGGCATCATCCGCCAGATCGCCGAGCAGCTCGTCGATCAGGCCCGGTACCGGACGCATGGTCCTACTCTGGGCACAGATCAGCCCGCCATGGATGCCGTAGCGCTGCGCCCGCCAGATATTCTCCGCGGCAATGGCGCGCGCCGCCGGCGTGAGCTCTGCATTCAGTCCGCGATGGTGCTGCAGATGGCGGATCAGGCAGCGATAGAGCGCGGCGATGGCGAGCGTATCATCGAGCCTCGTGCAGCTGTCGGCGATGCGCAATTCAAGCGTCGGGTGCTTGTCGGAGGGCCGGATCGCCCACCAGATATAGCTCGCATCCTTGATCGCACCGGCTGCGACCAGGGTCTCGACATAGCTTCGGTAGTCGGCCGCATCGGTGAAGAGCTCGGGCAGGCCGGTGCGCGGCAATTCGGCATAGGCCGAGAGCCTGTAACCCATCAAGCCGGTGCGCTGCCCCTGCCAGAAGGGCGACGAGGTCGACAGCGCCAGGAGCAGCGGCAGGAACGGCAGGATGCGCACCATCAGCCGGATGCGCTCGTCCTCATCTTCGATCTCGACATGGACATGGAGGCCACAGAGCTGGTTGCGGCTGCCGAGCATCTGCAGGTCGCGCATGATCTGGTCGTAACGCGTGGCCTCGGTCGCGCGCTGGCGCGACCAGACGGCGCTGGGATGCGTGCCGCAGGCCAGCAGCAGCATCTCATGTTCGAGCGCGAGCCCCGCCAGCCCCTTCCGCAAGGTCGAGAGCGAATGCCGCGCCTGCGCCATCGATTCGCAGATCGGCGTCGCGACCTCGATCTGCGATTGCAGCATTTCGCGCTGCACCTCATCGGGAAAGGCGTGCTGGACCGCGGCGAAGAACTTCGGAGACACCTTGCGGGCAATCCCGCGGCTACCGGCATCGGACAGGAAATATTCTTCTTCGATGCCGAAGCGGTTGGCTTCGTTCATGGCGTCATCCTCGTCGGGCAAAAGGCTACAGGCCGTGCGGAGGGGTGGGCTTGCGCCATCGCGCTCGCAGCAAGAATCGCGCGCCCCTCGGCAGGAATCGCGCCACAGCCTGGCTGCCAATGAGTCGGGAATACGGCTCCCTTCGCACAATCGCGAAAACGCCCGACACGCCCTGGCGTTCCCGATCGCCTGCAGCGCCAGCGCGTTTTTGAGCGAAGCGGTTACCGGTTCGCGTGAAGAAAACGCGTTAAAACAATGCTCTAGCCGCGCGGCCAGTCGCCCAAAACCGCCTGAACCAGCGCCAGAGCCGCCACAGCGGCCGTATCGGCGCGTAGGATGCGCGGCCCAAGCGAGATTCTGAGCGTTTTCGGTCGCGCCAGGATGCGCGCGCGCTCGGCCTCGTCGAAGCCGCCTTCAGGGCCGATCAGCACGGCAAGCGGGCCAGGCGCAGCGCCAGCCAGCGCCTTGAGCGGGCTCTCCTGGGCCATCGCCTCGTCGCAGAAGATCAGGAGTCTTTCGGGCTCGAGCGCCTCGAGAGCAGCCTCCAACCCGCATTCGCCCCGAATCTCGGGCAATGACAGGATGCCGCATTGCTCGGCCGCCTCGACCGCATTGGCGCGCAGCCGATCGAGATTGAGCCGCGACACCTGCGTCCTGCGGGTCAGAACCGGCTGCAGCAGGCCCGCCCCCATCTCGACGGCCTTCTGCGCGATATAGTCGAGCCGCGCATGCTTCAGCGGGGCGAACAGGTAATGCAGATCGGGGGCTTCCGGCTGCGGGCGCGTCTGCCGGACCAGGCCGAGGCTTGCCTGCTTGCGCCCTTCCGCCGTCAGCGCCGCGAGCCATTCGCCGTCGCGGCCGTTGAACACGATGACGCTGTCGTCGCTCTTCAGACGCAGCACGTTGAGCAGGTAATTCGCCTGTTCGCGCGCCAGCGGCAGGCGCGTGCCAATGGCGAGATCCTCGGCGACATAAAGCCGGTAGCGGGCGAAATCGGGGGTGGACATCGGCGCGGTCATCTCCTGTCACCCGCCGCCGCGCTGCCGAACCAGCGCGAAAACCGCCACAATCCAGGCGTAACGGCAAGTGGACTCGCATGGGCGCTTGGCGCTAACACGGTGAGGCTGTTATGAACATTCCGGAGCGGAAACGCTCCCAGCATGAACAATTCGGAGCAAGACATATGCGGCGCATGATGACTTCGAGCAAGATCGCTTCGGGAGTGATCGCGACGCTCGGTCTGGCGGCGGTATCGTTGCTTGATGCCGCGCCTGCCGCCGCGCAGGCTTCCGGCTGCGAGCAGATCCAGAAGCTGCTGGCGGAGCGTCAGTCGATCGTGGCCTCGCTGAACTCGTCCTCGAAATCCAAGCAGAAGCTCACCCCGGCGCAGGCCTGCAGCACGCTCGGCCGCCTGGTCGGGAATGGCAATGCGGCGCTGAAATTCGCCAGTGCGAACCAGGACTGGTGCCAGATTCCGGCCAACTTCGTCGATGGCCTGAAGGCCGACAACGACAGGGCCGCCGGCATCCGCAACAATGCCTGCAACGCGGTCAAGCAGCAGGCGGCGATGCAGAAGCGCGCCCAGCACCAAGCCCAGCAACAGCAGGGCGGCGGCAGCCCGTTCGGCGGCGCCGATTCGATCACCGGCGGATCGCTGCGGATTCCCCAGGGCGCGCTCTGACCACCTCGTAACCCTCGGTCCCGACCCGGCACGGCCCATTGTTTCGACGGCAGATATGGTTTCGACGACGGATACGGTTTCGACGACTGATGTTCCGCTTCCCGACGCCTTGACGGGCCATTGGGTCGATACGCGCGCGCCGCGACGTTTCAGGCCCTATCTCAAGCTCGCGCGGATCGAGCGGCCGATCGGCTGGCAGCTTCTGCTTCTGCCCTGCTGGTGGTCGGCGGGCCTCGCGGCGATAGCCGACGGGCAGGCCTTCCCCAATCCCTGGCACTGCCTGCTGTTCCTGATCGGCGCCGTGGTGATGCGCGCCGCCGGTTCGACCTTCAACGACATCGTCGACCGCAAGCTCGACGCGCAGGTGGCACGGACACGCGGCAGGCCGCTCCCCTCCGGCCAGATCTCGGTGAAGGCGGCGGCGCTGTTCATGGTCGGGCTCTCGCTTGTCGGCCTGCTCGTGCTGCTCCAGTTCAACCGCTTCACGATTCTGACCGGCATCGCCTCGCTGGCGATCGTCGCGATCTACCCTTTCATGAAGCGCATCACCCAGATGCCGCAATTCGTGCTCGGCCTGGCCTTCTCCTGGGGCGCGCTTCTCGGCTGGAGCGCGGTCTTCGGGCGGCTCGATCCGCCAGCCTATCTGGTCTATGCGGCGGCGATCCTCTGGACCATCGGCTACGACACGATCTACGCGCTGCAGGACATCGAGGACGACATCATCGCCGGCATCAAGTCGAGCGCACGCTATTTCGGGCGATATGGCCGGGAGGCGATCGGAGCCTGCTTCGGGTTCGCCGTGCTGCTGATCGCTGTCGCGACCTGGATGGTCGGCGGCGGCGTCTTCGCCTGGCTCGGCGTCGCGGGCTTCGCGGCTCATCTTGGCTGGCAGGTTTCGCAGATCAGCGGCGTGACGCCGATGCTGGCGCTGCGCCTGTTCCGCTCGAACTGGCACGCCGGACTGCTGCTGTCCGCCGGCTTCACGCTCGATGCGCTGATTCGGTTCGGACTTTTGTGACCGACACCGGCCTGTCCCTGCGAGAGGTCACAGCCGCATCCGTCCGCGCGATCTGCGCATTGAAGGTTGCCGACAGCCAGAGCGGGTATGTCGCGGCCAATGCGGTCTCGATCGCCCAGGCGTATTTCCAACCGACCGCGGCGTTCAAAGCGGCCTATGCGGACGAGGCACCCGTCGGCTTCATCATGTGGCGCCCGGATTCCCGCGATCCCGATCGCGTCATGATCTTATGGCGCTTCATGATCGACCGGGACCATCAGAGCAAAGGCTACGGCAAAGCGGCGCTCAATCTGTGGCTGCAGCAGCGTCGCGAGGACGGTATCCAACTGGTGACGACGAGCGTCGTCCTTGGACCTGCAAGCCCGCTGAACTTCTATCGCGCGATCGGCTTCGACCTGACCGGCGAAATCCGGCCGAACGGTGAAAGCGTGCTTCAGCTTTCGCTGTAGACGCGCCAAACGCCCGGCCGGCCTTCAATCCGTCAGGCGCTCGCCGGCAACGACGACCGGGCGCTCGCTGAGACGGCCGGTCTTGCGCCGCACCAGGAAGCGCGGCCGGCGACCGTTGAGGAAGGAATGACGCCGCCTGATCCGCACCGAGCCGAGCGCGAGCCGGCCGAGTTGCGGATAGGGCTCCGAGATCACCCCGTCGCTGGTCTCGATCAGCAGGGGCAGGCCGCTGGCGCGGCCGCAATCGCGCCAGATCGCGACGACATCGTCCTGATCCAGGACGGCGACCGTGATCGAGCGGCCGTCACCGGCCGTCAGCGCCAGTTCGAAGCGCTCATCCTCGCGCCCGGTATTCGCCATGCGCATCGCGATGCCGCGCCATCCGGCGCCGCCGCGCAAGATCCTGACGGAGGCAATCCGTTCGATCCGCGGCGCGTCTGGCTGCGCCGGCATCGGGTTTTTCGGAACGGTGGTCGTGTGTGTCGGGCGGCCGGAGAGACCTGACGCAAAGCCGGTCTCTCCGGCAGCCGGCGTGACGCTGGCCATCGGTATAACGCCTCTCTATGTCCCTGCCGCTACGGAGCCCTCTATGCAGTCCGGGGCTCTCGTGCTTGCAGGTCGAGATTGCGTCCAAGCTCTCTCCGAGCGCTTAAGCGGTTGGGTTAAAGGAGCGTGTTTTTCGGCCTGGATGCCCCTGAATGGCCTGTTTCATGCATGATGATTGACGGAATCTTTCGGTGCGCGAGCGTATTTTCGGCTTGTGCCCGCTGGCTCCGCATTCGATATGGAAAGCATCATGAACAGGCCCCCGATGCCCATCGCCTCAGATCTCCTGCCGGCGGTTCGCGAAAGCTGCATCGAAGCGGGCAAGATTGCGCTCGCGCTATTTCGCCCCGGCGAGAAGACGGTGGCGCGGACCTGGTCGAAGAGCGGCGGCTCACCCGTCACCGAAGCCGACATCGGCGTCGACACCTTCCTGCGGATCCAGCTCTCGGTCCTGCTGCCCGACGCGGCATGGCTCTCCGAGGAAACTGTCGACGATGCCCTGCGGCTGTCGCGTCGCTTCGTCTGGGTCGTCGATCCGATCGACGGCACGCGCGCCTTCATGAGTGGTTCGCCGGATTGGGCGGTCTGCGTCGCCCTGCTCGACGAGGGCGTGCCGATCCTGGGCGTGGTGCATGCACCGGCCTGCCAGGCAACCTATACCGCCATACGCGGCGCGGGCGCCTTCCTGAACGGCGCGGCGATCTCGGCTTCGCAAGTCGCGAGCCTGAAGGAGGCGCGCATCGCCGGCCCCAAGCCGATGCTCGACGCTCTGGCGCGGCTGGAGGCCTTCGAGCCGGCCGACAAGATTCCTTCGCTCGCGCTCAGACTGGCGCGGATCGCCGACGCCACGATCGATGCCGGACTGATCTCGCCCGACGCGCGCGATTGGGATCTCGCCGCAGCCGAGCTGATCCTGAGCGAGGCCGGCGGCCGCATGACAGGCAGTGAGGGTCAGCCCGCGATCTACAACCGCGAGACGCCGGTTCACGGCATGCTCGTCGCCAGCAGCGGCAGCCTGGCGGAGCCGCTGCTGCGCGCCCTGCAGCGCCTGCGCGACGGACAGCCGCAGCGCATCTGACTTTCAAGCAGTCTAGAGGCTGTTATGAACCATGGGGCCGTTTTGACCTCACCCGTAGGGCGCGGCGCTTTTGCTCGACTGCGGCGTCGTTCATCGTAGCAAACCGGAAGGTTTGCGTCCTCGAACTCCTGGCAGTCGCGCAAAATCGCCAGCGTCAAATCGGCCTCATGGATCGTAACAGCCTCTGCGGACCGGGAATTGCAGAACGCGGGGCGTTCGGCACTCGCGCCATCGAGGTGAATGGCTTATCTGGTGCCGCAATCGGACGAACATGGCTGGAGGGATCGATATGGAACCGGAACAGAAACAGCTTCTCCATCTCGTCTTCGGTGGCGAGCTGAGCTCGCTCGAAGGCATCACCTTCAAGGATCTCGCCAAGGTCGACATCGTCGGCGTGTTCCCGAACTACGCCAGCGCCCATGCCGCCTGGAAGGCGAAGGCGCAGGCGACCGTGGATCAGGCACAGACCCGTTATTTCATCGTTCATCTGCACCGCCTGCTCGATCCCGAGCCCGCCAAGCCCTGAATCTGCGAAGTCCTGAATCCGCTAAGTCCTGAACCGTCAGGCTGCGACAGGCGCGCTAGAGCCGGATGATTTCAGCTGGAATCACGAAGTGATCCCAGCTGAAATCTGGATCCTTCTCTCATCTAAGAGTGAGAGCCGGATGCGAAAAACCGGTTCCCGCTTTTTCGCATCCGGCTCTAGCGTCCACGGTCAGATCGCGGCCTCAATCTTCCCTTATCGGTTCAATCATCAGCAATGGGCTTTTCCCTTCTCAAGACACGCGCGGCGCAGGAGACGCTCGGCCGGCTCCTGGCCGGCTATCTCAAGCTCGTGCGCCGCACGAACCGGTTCGTCGTCGAGCCGGCCGACATCTATGAGAAGGTGCGCCCCGAACTGCCGCTGATCATTGCGATGTGGCACGGCCAGCACATCATGATCCCGTTCTCCCGGCCGGACTGGATGCCGGCCTGCTCCCTGGTCTCGCGTCATGGCGATGGCGGCTTCAATGCCGTCGCGTTGCGCCAGCTCGGTATCGGCGCAATCCGCGGTTCGGGCGCTCTGGGCAAGAAGATCCGGGAGAAGGGCGGCGCCAGCGCCTTCCTCGCCATGATGCGGCGGCTGGCTGCCGGCGAGACCATGGTGCTGACCGCCGACATTCCCAAGCGCGCCCGCATCGCCGGCCCCGGCATCATCGCCTTGGCGCGCGCATCGGGCCGGCCGATCCACCCGATCGCCGTCGTCACCAGCCGGCGCATCGATTTCAAGAGCTGGGACCGTGCCTCGATCGGCCTGCCCTTCGGGCGCGGCGCGATCGTCGTCGGCGAGGCGATCCGCGTCGAGCGGGAGGCGGATGAGGCGACCTGCGAGGCCGCGCGCCTCGCATTGGAAGCCGGGCTCGATGCCGTCCATGCCCGCGCCTATGCGCTGATTGGCGCGCGCGACCCCGGCGAAGGCCTGAGGCAAGTGCAGCCGGCCGCACGAGCGACCGCGGGCAAAGCAGCATGATCGGCAAGGGTTCCATCCTGCAGAGCTACCGCGTGATGAGCGCGCTGCTCGAGCCGGCGGCGGCCGGGCTGCTGCTCTGGCGGCGGCGGCGCGGCAAGGAAGACCCGACCCGCTTTGCCGAGCGGCGCGGCTATCCCGGCGTCCGGCGCCCGGACAAGACTCTGGTCTGGCTGCATGGCGCCAGCGTCGGCGAAACGGTGACGCTGCTGCCATTGGTCGAGAAGCTGAAGCGGCGCGGGCTCGCGGTGCTGGTGACCTCGGGCACGGTGACTTCGGCGAAACTGCTCGCCGCACGGCTGCCCGCCGGTGTCATCCATCAATATCTGCCGCTCGACGTGCCGCGCTATATGCGCCGCTTCCTCGACTATTGGCGGCCGGAGCTCGGCCTGATCTGCGAGTCCGAGATCTGGCCCAATCTGATGATCGAGGCGCGCAAGCGCGCGATCCCGCTGGTCCTGGTCAATGCGCGCATGTCGGAACGCTCCTTCAAGCGCTGGTACAAGCTGCCGCAGACCTCGCGCTATCTGCTCTCCTGCTTCGAATCCTGCCTCGCCCAGTCGCAAGGGGACGGCGAACGCCTGGCGCAGCTCGGCGCACCCCGGGTCAGCATCGCCGGCAACCTGAAATTCGACGTGCCCGCCCCGCCCGCCGATGCCGACACGCTGGCGATCCTCGACGGGTTGACCACCGGGCGGCCCGTCTGGATCGCGGCCAGCACCCATCCTGGCGAGGATGAGCAGGTGATCGCGGCCCATCTCGGCCTCAAGGCGCATCTGCCGAAGCTGCTCACCATCATCGCGCCGCGCCACCCGCAGCGGGGCGCCGAGATCGATGCGCTGGCGCAGGCCAATGGCATCGCCACAGTGCAGCGCTCGCAAGGCGGCATGCCGGAGCGCGATGTCGAACTCTACATCGCCGACACAGTCAACGAGCTCGGCCTGTTCTACCGACTCTCGCAAGTGGCCTTCATCGGCGGTTCGCTGACGCCTGTCGGCGGCCATAATCCGATCGAGCCGGCCAAGCTCGGCTGCGCCCTGCTGCACGGCCCGCATGTCCATAACGCCGCCGACGTCTTCGCCGCCTTCGACCGCGGCGGCGGCGCTCGCGAGGTCGCCGACACGCAGGCGCTGGCCGGGGCGGTGCATCGCTGGCTGAGCGACCCGGCCGCGGCCCGGCAAGCGGCGCGTGCGGCGGCCCAGACCAGTCACCAGCTCGGCGGAGCGCTCAACCGCACGATGCAGACGATCGAGCCTTTGCTGATGCGCGTCGTGATCGGCCAGCGCGAGACGGCCTCCTGATGCGCTCGCCGGAATTCTGGTGGCGGCCACGCCCCGGAGCGCCGGCGCGTCTGCTCCAACCGTTCGGCTGGCTCTATGGCGCGATCACGCGGCTGCGCATGCACAGGCGCGGCGTAAGTGCCGGCACCCCCGTGATCTGCGTCGGCAATTTCGTCGCTGGTGGCGCCGGCAAGACCCCGACCTCAATCGCATTGGCGGCGCTGCTGCGGAGCCTGGGCGAGACGCCCTTCATGCTGACGCGCGGCTATGGCGGCGCGCTTGCCGGGCCGATCGAGGTCGAGCCGCGCCACGGCCCCCGCGATGTCGGCGACGAGGCGCTGCTTCTGGCTGCTCAAGCACGCACGATCGTGGCGCGCGAGCGAGCCGCCGGCGCGGGCCTCGCCAAGCGGCTCGGCGCCAGCGTCATCGTCATGGATGACGGGCTGCAGAATCCCTCGCTCGCCAAGCATCTGAGGATCGCCGTGGTCGATGGCGCGAGCGGGGTCGGCAACGGCCTGTGCGTTCCCGCCGGGCCGTTGCGGGCGCCGCTCGCCAGCCAGTTCGCGGCGACCGACGCCATCCTCATGATCGGCGACGGAGCGGCCGGAGACGCCGTGGCGCTCGCGGCGCAAATGGCGGGCCTTGAGCTGTTGCGGGCCCGGCTCGAACCGTCGCGGGAGATGGCCTCGCGATTGGAGGGACATCCGTTCATCGCCGTCTCGGGCATCGGCCGGCCGGAGAAATTCGCCGCCACGCTGCTGGCGGCCAAGGCCAAGATCCTGTCGCAACGCGCCTTCGGCGATCATCATCCCTATAGTGCGGAGGATGTCTCCAGCCTGATCGCTGAGGCGCGGAGGCTGGGCTGCCTGATCGCGACGACCGAGAAGGATATGACCAAGCTCGGCCCGCTTTGGCCCGAGGCCGAGCGGGAGCGGCTCATCGTCGTGCCGGTCGCGCTCGTCTTCGAGGATCCGGCGCGCCTTGTGGGCCTGGTCAGGAGCGTGTTGGCCTCAGCCGCGGCCGGCGCGGCGCAGCCTTAACTGCACGGCCTCAGGCGAGACATAGGCTTCCTGCCATTCGACCGACCAGTAACGCAGATCGTCGAGACGGATCGGTGCCCCCGTGACCGCGCAGCGCACGAAGGCGCCGGGCCGCACGACGCGGAACTCGCCATGGCCGTAGTCGATGGCGGCCTCTGGTCCAGGCATCGGGGGACGTTCGCTGATATTCATCTCGAATGCATCGAAACCGTTGATCGGAAAACGGATTATCGAAATAATCCTGGCTCTGTGATAGCGTGCCCGTCGATGATGTCCAGCTTGATGCGTTTCCTCGATCACGTCGCCTTCCGACGCTTCCGTCCGAAGGCGCAGGACGTGATCGATTCTATACGTTCAGAGCATTACTCAAGCGACAAACCAGTCCCCAGTTTTTTGCGCAATGCCCTGGCAGCCCTGACCGGAGTTGCACTGCTTCTGCCTTCGGCCGCTTCGGCAGGCGGTTACGAGCATGTGCGCATTCCCAATGATGACGGACAGATCGACGCCGTGCTCTACAAGCCCGTGGGGCCGGGACCGTTTCCAGCCGTCGTGGCGCTGCATGGTTGCAACGGTTTATGGCGCGACAACGGCACATTGTCGCTGCGGCATTCCGATTGGGGCGAGCAGCTCGCGCAGGCCGGGCTGATGGTCCTGATGCCCGACAGCTACGGCTCACGCCGGCTCGGCTCGCAATGCGGCGTCAAGGACGTGACCGTGCGCGCGAGCCGGGAGCGCGTCGCGGATGCAGCCGCCGCGCGCCGCTGGCTGCAGACGCGCGAGGATGTCCGGCCAGACATGATCGCACTGATGGGCTGGTCGGGTGGCGGATCGGCCGTCCTGGCGGCGATCCGCAAGGATCGGCGGCCGGCCGACGGCAAGCCGGATTTCACCCGCGCCGTCGCCTTCTATCCGAGCTGCCGCCTGCAATCGGAATCGGCCAGCTTCGCCGCAAGGCTGCCGGTGCTGATCCTGGCGGGCGAAGCCGACGACTGGACACCGCCCGCCCCTTGCGACTTCCTGGCGAAAGCCGCGCAGGCTCGCGGCGAAAAGGTCGACCTCGTGGTCTATGCGGGCGCCGTGCACGATTTCGATCATCCGCGCCTCGAGGTGAAGGAGCGCTCCGACATCGCCTATTCGGCGACGGGGACGGGCAAGGCCATGGTCGGCACCAACCCTGCTGCGCGCGAGGATGCGCTCAAGCGCGTGAAGGCTTTCCTGAAGGGGCTCTGACCCCCCGAAAGCCCTGCACCCACGCACAATCGCGATAAAACAGATCGCGAGCTAAAACAGATCGCCCTGCCCCGCCTTCGGCGCCTCCTTGCGTGGCGGGCGCGCAGGCCGAGGCGGCGCTGCGTCCCCTCCTCCCGAGACCGTGACGGCGAAGCGGCCGTCGCTGACCTGAACGCTCAAGCCCTGGCCGGCATGCGCCTGCGCGACACCGCGCACCAGCGCTCCGGCCTCATCGCGCACCAGCGCATAGCCGCGCGCCAGGACGGATTCCGGCCCCAGCGAACGCATCAGCGCCCAGAGCGAGCCGAGCCCGTCGCGGCGGCGCGCGAGGCCCTGGGCAAAGGCGCGGCGAGAGCGCTGGGCGAGATCGCCGACGCGCTCCGCCGCCCGCGAAACCCGCAATCTCTCCGCGCGCAGCAAGGCATCGCGGCCGGCGCGCAAGCGGTTCGACAAGCCATCGAGCCTGGCCGCATAACCGGCCAGGCGCGCAGACGGCGAATGCCGGTTAAGCCGTTGCGCCAAACCAGCCAGGCGCGTTTCGTGGGCCCGGGCATTGCGCGCCAGCGCAGGCGCTAGCCGCGTCGCCGCGAGATCGAGCCGCTGGCGCGGCCCCGAGAGCACCGCCTCCGGCGCGGGCAAGGCGCGGGCGAGCGCGCGCAGATCGCTGCGGCGACGGTCGGACAGGCGGCGCATCGCGCCGGCCTGCCGGCGCGACAGGTCTGCGACCAGGCTCATCAGTTCGGCGCGGACCGGCACGACCTTCTCGGCCGCGCCTGTGGGCGTCGGCGCGCGCAGATCGGCAGCATGGTCGATCAAGGTCCAGTCGGTCTCGTGGCCGACGGCCGAGACGAGCGGTATCTGCGAGGCGGCGGCCGCGCGCACCACCGCCTCCTCGTTGAAGCCCATCAGGTCTTCGAGCGAGCCGCCGCCGCGCGCGACAATGATGACATCGGGACGCGGAATGCGTCCGCCCCGGGGCAGCGCATTGAAACCGGCGATGGCGGCGGCCACCTCGTTGGCGCTGGATTCACCCTGCACGCGCACCGGCCAGACCAGGACATGGCGCGGAAACCGGTCTTCCAGCCGGTGCAGAATATCGCGGATGACGGCGCCTGTCGGCGAGGTGACGACGCCGATGACACCAGGCAGATAGGGAATGAGCTGCTTGCGCGCCTCATCGAACAGGCCTTCCGCCGCGAGCTTCTTGCGGCGCTCCTCCAGCAGCGCCATCAGCGCGCCGACACCGGCGGGCTCAAGCGAATCGATGATGATCTGGTAGCTCGACTTGCCGGCGAAAGTGGTGATCTTGCCGGTGGCGATGACCTCCAGCCCCTCCTGGGGCCGCGTCTTCAGCCGGCCAAAGACGCCCTTCCAGATCACCGCGTCGATCTTGGCGTTCTGGTCCTTCAACGAGAAATAGACATGGCCGGAGCCCACCGGGCCGCGATAGCCCGAGATCTCGCCGCGCACGCGCACAAAGCCGAAGGCGTCCTCCAGCGTGCGCTTGAGCGCGCCCGACAGGTCGGAAACCGACCATTCCGGTGTGTTGGAGGGTTTTACGTCAGGCGATTCGCTATCCATGGCGCGACCATAGCGGCGTGGATGGCCGAGCAGAAGCGTTGCCGTCTGCGCGCCCGGCGGCTATTGCCGCGTTCAGATCTCAGATCCGGAACCAGTGCGGGTGGACGGACGTCCACACGCAAGGAGACCACGATGAACATCCTTTTGATCGGCTCGGGCGGACGCGAGCATGCGCTGGCCTGGGCGATATCGGGTTCGCCGCTCTGCGACCGGCTCTATATCGCGCCGGGCAACCCCGGCACCGCGCAATGCGGCGAGAATGTCGTGCTCGACATCGCCGACCATTCGGCCGTCGCGACCTTCTGCAAGTTGCATGGCGTCGATCTCGCCGTTATCGGCCCGGAAGGCCCGCTGGTCGACGGCATCGCCGATGATCTCATCGCCGCCGGCATCAAGACCTTCGGCCCGTCCAAGGCTGCTGCCCAGCTCGAAGGCTCTAAGGCCTTCACCAAGGAGCTCTGCGCCGAATTCGGCATCCCGACCGCCGGCTTTGGCCGCTTCACCAATGCAGCCGAGGCCAAGGCCTATGTTGCGAGCCAGGGCGCGCCGATCGTGATCAAGGCCGACGGGCTCGCCGCCGGCAAGGGCGTGGTGATGGCGGAAACGCTGGCCGAGGCGAACGAGGCCATCGAGATGATGTTCTCGGGCGGGCTCGGCGCGGCCGGCGCCGAGGTCGTGATCGAGGAGTGGATGATCGGCGAGGAGGCGAGCTTCTTCGCGCTCTGCGACGGCGCGCATGCCATCGCAATGGCGTCCGCCCAGGACCACAAGCGCGTCGGCGACGGTGACACCGGCCCCAATACCGGCGGCATGGGCGCCTATTCGCCCGCCCCGGTGATGACGCCGGCGCTGGAGGAGCAGGTGATGGCCGAGATTATCCGGCCGACGCTTGCCGGCATGATCGCACGCGGCATCCCGTTCAAGGGCATTCTCTATGCCGGCCTGATGATCACGGCGCAGGGGCCGAAGCTGATCGAATATAATGTCCGTTTCGGCGACCCCGAATGCGAGGTGCTGATGCCGCGTCTCAAGAGCGACGTCGTGCCGGCCCTGCTCGCCTCCTGCGACGGCGTGCTCGACTCGTTCGACCTGCGCTGGTCGGATGAGGCGGCGTTGACCGTCGTGCTGGCGGCGAAGGGCTATCCGGCCAGGCCCGAGAAGGGCAGCGTGATCAAGGGCGTCGAGAAGGCCGCGGCGCTGGACGATGTGCTCATCTTCCATGCCGGGACGAAGCAGACGGCGAGCGATCTCGTCGCCGATGGCGGGCGGGTGCTGAATGTCGTCGGCCTCGGCAAGACCGTCAGCGAAGCGCAAGGACGCGCCTATGCGGCGGTCGACGCCATCGACTGGCCGGGCGGCTTCTGCCGCCGCGACATCGGCTGGCAGGCGGTGAAGCGCGAGCGCGAAGGCTAACAAGCGCGCGTGAAGCGTATATATTGGAGATCCTTCGATATATACGCGGAAGGTCGTCATGATCGTATTGATCAAGGATCCCGAAACCGACCAACTGATCCGCGAAATGGCGGCGCAGACGGGCGAGACCATTACGCAAGCGGTCAAGACCGCAACCAAGGAACGCTTGGCTCGATTGCCGCGACCTGCGCGTACCGGCCGTCTCGACAGGACAAAAATCGACGCCTTTCTGGCTGAGATCGACGCCTTGACCAAGGTCGACACGCATCTGAGTGATGAAGAGCTGATCGGTTACGACGAGATCGGCGTACCCAGGTGAACCTGCCGCGGATCGTGATCGACAGTTCCGCAATGATCGCGATCTTGCAGGGAGAACACGAGCGCGCAGCCATCGTCGACAGTCTCGACCGGGCCGGCGAGGCGCTCTGTTCCACCGTCAGCTTCGTCGAAACCTTCATGGTTGCGAGTCAGCGCTTGGCCGATTTCGACCTCGATCGCCATCGGACCTTTCTGAGGCGTTTCGGTATTCAAAGCAGCGCCGTGGACGAAGAACAGTCCATCCTCGCCGCCGAAGCCTTCCTCCGCTTCGGTCGGGGACGTCACCCCGCCAAGCTCAACATGGGCGACCGCTTCTCCTACGCTCTTGCCAAATCCTGGCACGCACCCCTGCTCTATAAGGGCGAGGACTTCGCCAAGACAGACATCGCCTCCGCGATGGCGCCAGGAGTTAGGCCATGAGCAATCTCGACTCCCTCTTTCCCGGCTTCAAGGCGCATTGGATCGACGGGCCTATCGGCAGGATCTTCGCCCGCGTCGGCGGCGACGGGCCGCCCGTGGTGCTGATCCATGGCTTTCCGCAGACCCATGCCGAATGGCACAAGCTCGCGCCGAAACTCGCCAAGACGCATACCGTCATCTGCCCGGACCTGCGCGGCTATGGCTGGTCGGCGGCGCCGCATGGCGATGGCGGCAGAGAGACCTACAGCAAGCGCGGCATGGGCGAGGACATCGTCGCGGTGATGCAGGCGCTCGGGCATGTCCGCTTCGCCGTCGTCGGGCATGATCGCGGCGCGCGTGTCAGTTACCGGCTGGCGCTCGACCATCCCGGCCGGGTCGAGCGTCTGGCCCTGCTCGACATCCTGCCGACGCTCTCGATGTGGGAGGGCATGACTGCGGCGCGCGCCATGCAGGTCTATCACTGGACCTTCCTCGCCCAACCCGAGCCGGTTCCAGAGAACCTGATCAAGGCCGATCCGCTCGGCTGGCTCGACCACACGATCGCAAGCTGGACCCGCGCCAAGGACCTCAAGCTCTTCGACAGGCTCGCCCTCACCTCCTATGGCGAATCCTTCAACGATCCCGCCCGCATCCATGCGGCCTGCGAGGATTACCGCGCCGGCGCGACGACCGATTTCGCCCAGGACCAAGCCGATTTCGCCGCGGGCAAAAAGATTCTCTGCCCCGTGCTGGCGCTCTGGGGCGAGGCCGGCATCCCGGCCAAGGGGGCAAGCCCGCTCGAGATCTGGCGCACGACCTTCGCCCCGCAGGCGGAGGGGCTGGCGGTCGATAGCGGCCATTTCCTGCCCGAGGAGAACCCTTCAGCCACGCTCGCGGCCCTGCTTCCGTTTTTGTCCAAGCCCGCCGCCTGACTGGCCTCAGAGGAATAGCGGGGCGACGGCGGTTCAGGGTTCCCGCCCCGGCATGGCTGCCGTACAGCATCGGCTTGTCCCGAAAACCGGTTCCCACTTTTCGTAGCCGATGCCCTAGCGATCTTGCATCGGCCTGTCCCGAAAACCGGTTCCCACTTTTCGGGCCGATGCCCTAACCTCCGCCGCATTCCGATCAGGAGCTTCCGATGAAACTGACCGCTTTCAAAGCCCTGACCTTCGATTGCTACGGCACGCTGATCGACTGGGAGAGCGGGATGGTCGCGGCGTTGCAACCGCTCGTCAGCAAGGTCGCGCGGCCGCTGAGCCGCAATGACGTGCTCGAGGCGCATGCCCGGCACGAATCGCGCCAGCAATTGCAGACGCCGGGCAAGCTCTACCGGGAGCTTCTCGCCGTGGTCTACAAACGCCTGGCGGAAGAATGGAACGTGACGGTGAGCTGGGAGGAGTGCCTGGCTTACGGCCGTTCCGTCCGCGACTGGCCGGCCTTTCCCGATACGGTCGAGGCTTTGCGCGAACTGAAACAGCACTATCAGCTCGTCATCCTGTCCAATGTCGACAACGAATCCTTCGCCTTCAGCAATGCCAAGCTCGGCGTCGCGTTCGATGCGATCTACACGGCCGAGGATATCGGCAGCTACAAGCCGGCTTCCGGCAATTTCGACTACATGCTGACCTCGCTCGCCGATCGCGGCATCGCCAAGGCTGACATCCTCCACACCGCCGAGAGCATGTTCCACGACCACAAGCCGGCGAATGCGATCGGCCTCGCCTCCTGCTGGATCTATCGACGCCATGCCGATGAAGGTTTCGGCGCCACGATGAACCCAGGCGCGATGCCGCATTACGATTTTCGCTTCACCAGCCTTGGCGATCTCGCGGCGGCGGTGAAGGCCGAGGCGGGGCGCGCCTGAGGCGCCGGCATGTCGCGCTCGCCCTCACTCGCGCCGTCCCGGCCTGCTTCCGGCGAGCCCGAGCTCGAGCCGGAGCTCGTCCTGGTGCTGGGCGCGGGCGGGGCGCGGGGCTTGAGCCATATTCCCGTGCTGGAGGCCCTCGATGAGCTCGGCGTCAAACCTGCTCTGATCGCCGGCTGTTCGATGGGCGCGATCGTGGGGGCGGCCTATGCGGCGGGCCTCTCGGGCAAGGAGCTGCGTGAGCATGTCGCGCTGACCTTCCGCGACCGCGCCCGGGTGATCGCGCGGCTGCTCGACGCCCGCATCGGCAAGTTCACCGATTTGATGCGCGGGCTGGGCAACCCCGTGCTGATCGACGGCGAGCGCATGCTCGACCTGTTCTGGCCGGAAGCCGTGCCCGACCGCTTCGATCAATTGCAGATCCCGTTCGCGGCGCTCGCCACCGACTACCACCTTCATGCCGAGGTCCTGCTGCGCGAGGGGCCATTGACGCCGGCGGTCGCGGCTTCGCTTGCGATCCCGGGCTTGATCCGGCCGGTCATCATCGACGGCCATGTGCTGATCGACGGCGGCGCGATCAATCCCCTGCCCTATGACCGCCTGCTGGCGCCGGGCCGCATCGTCATGGCCGTCGACACCAGTGCGCCCGCAACCATCAGCGAGACGCGCATCCCTGAGCCGCTGGAAGCGATGCTCGGCGTCAGCCAGATCCTGACGCGGACGATCGTGCAGCGCATGATCGAGCGCCAGCCGCCCGATATCCTGATCCGCGCCGGCGTCGACGGCATTGGCGGGCTCGATTTCTTCAAGGCGCAGGCGATCCTGGAGGCCTCCGAGCCGATCAAGGACGAGGTCAAGCGAAGACTGTCTCAGGCGCTCGAACGGCGGGGCTGACAGCCTCTGGTTCGTCGCAGCGGAAGCCCGGCAGCGCGGCGCTCAGGGCTGCCCTGCCCTCCTCGGTCAGGACCACGGCGCGGCTGTCCTTCTTGCGGCGCACCCAGCCCGTCTCGAAGCAGCGGCAGGCCAGAGCGGCGGCAAGGCTGCCGGCGAGATGCGGCTTGCGCTCGCTCCAGTCGAGGCAGGGGCGCAGCGCGGCGCGGCGGCTCTTCGGCAGCGCGGGATCAACGGCGAGCGCGGCAAAAACCGCCTCGCCCGAAGCGCTGAGGCCATAGCCGCCATCGGCGACGATGAGATGCCCGCCCGCAACGAGCGCGTCATGGATGCCGATGCCCAACCGGCCGGCGAAATGATCGTAGCAGGTGCGGCCCCGGCTCAACTCCTCGCCGACGCGCGAAGGCAAGCGGCGGTTGCTGGGCTGCGTGCCGGCCAGCACCATGAGCCCTTCCAGCGCGGTCGCGACCTCGGCGCTCGCCAGCCGGTAATAGCGATGGCGCCCTTGCGCCGCGACGTCGAGCAGACCGCCCTGCATCAGCTTGGCGAGATGGCCGCTCGCCGTCTGCGGCGCGACGCCGGCGAGATAGGCCAGTTCCTTGGCGGTAAGCGCCCGCCCATCCATCAGCGCGTGCAGCATATTGGCGCGGGCGGGGTCTCCCATCAGATGGGCGATCTCGGCGAGATAAGGACCATGCGTGCTCATGCAGGCATCTTGCTCCTCGGCTCGGGCGAGACCAAGCCGGAATGCTACGGCCGCGACCGTAGTGTCGGACCGCGACAGGATGCGGCAACAATGCCAGAAAACCGGCCATGGAAAACCTGCACCTCATCCTCTTCATCGCCGCGACCTTCCTGCTTGCCGGCTTCGTCAAGGGCGTCATCGGGCTTGGCCTGCCGACCATCGCGGTCGGCATTCTCGGCGTGGTGATGGCGCCAGCCCAGGCCGCGGCCCTGCTGGTGGCGCCCAATCTCGTCACCAATGGCTGGCAGATCGCGACCGGCCCTGGCCTCAAGGCAATCTGTCTGAGGCTCTGGCCGATGCTGGCTGGCATCTGTATCGGCACCTGGGCCGGCGCGGGGCTTCTTCAGCAGCAGAAGGAAGGCTCGGCCACGCTCTGGCTCGGCATCGCGCTGGTGCTCTATGCGCTGGTCGGCCTGAAGGCCGCCAAGCTGCGCGTACCCGCCCACACTGAGCGCTGGCTCGGCCCCATCATCGGTATCGCGACCGGCGTCGCCACCGCTGCCACCGGCGTCTTCGTGCTACCGGCCGTGCCCTATCTGCAGGCGCTCGGCCTCGACAAGGATGAGCTGATCCAGGCGCTCGGCATCTCCTTCATCGTCTCGACGCTGGCCCTGTCCTTCGGGCTGGTCGGAGCCGGCGCGCTGAATATGGGCGTCGCCTGGCACTCGCTGCTGGCGCTGGCTCCGGCGCTCGCCGGGCAAGCAGCCGGCACGGTGATCCGCGCCCGGATTTCCGCCGCGACCTTCAAGATCTGCTTCTTCGCGGGACTGCTGGCGCTGGGCGGCTATCTGGTGATCAGAGCGCTTGGCTGAGCGCAGCCTGCGCTCCCAGAGCTCCCGAATCCGGGGGCTGGCCAGGGCGCTTCCATTCGGATCAAGCTGTCATTGCGAGCGTGAGCCGAAGCAATCCAGGGGCCGTCGAGCGCTACGGCTCTGGATTGCTTCGTCGCTCACGCTCCTCGCAATGACCTGAGAGGCCGTGCTAGCCAAGCTCCAGCGTGGTCACGCCGAACAATTCGGGCGCGAGCGGGATCGGCTCGCCTCGATACATCCGCGTCGTCTCGAAGCCCGGCCGAAGGCCTGCATCCGTCAACTGATCGATGAATTGCCGGCGCGCAGCGGGCACATCGATGAAGACCTCGCCTGCGACGGAGGATGCAAGATGCGAAACCAGCGCAGCAGCGGTCGCGTCATCCAGCGCCGACAGCCCGCCGATCTTCCAGCCCACACGGCATTTGCGGATCACGCCATACCCCGTGACCGCGCCCTGCGAGGTCGCGACGCAAGCAAGATGTGGCGTCACGAGCCAGCGCGCGAGAAAGGCCTCCCGTGATTCCGGAAAGCTCCTGCGATCGAAAGCCATGACTTGAGGCAAAAGGACTTGAGGCAAGTGCTCGGGAGTGACGATGCTCAGCTCCCGACGATCGACCGGTTCGCCGGCGAAGACGCCACCGAAACGGATGGTGCGGTGGGCCGGCGCAAAACCTTTCCGGCGGTAATTCTCGAATTGCTCATCGACCCCGTCGAGCCCGATCGTGCGCCCCGCGAGCCGCGCCATGCCCGCATCCCAGACGGCTTTGCCATGGCCCAGGCCACGCCTGTCCTCGCGACTGATATAGAGCCCGATGAAGCCATAGCTCGCGCCATAGGCGACGGCTGCGATGGCGGCGACCATCTCGCCATCGACGAAGGCGCCGATGAAGCCCTCGGGGTCGCTCGCCTGAAACGCGACGGCGTCGTCGAGGCCTGGATTCCAGCCTTCAGTGGCGGCCCAGTCGATGAGCTGCTCGATCTCGGCCGGCTCAAGCCTGCGGATGAGGCGCGCGCTCATGCGGCTGCCTGCGGTAGAGGAATCTGCATGAACCCATTCTAGAGCAAGTTCCGATCCAATGGGATCGTTCAATTGCTCTAGCTCTTTGTTTTAACGCGTTTTCTGCACGCGAACCGGTGTCCACTCCGCTCGAAAGCGCTCTAGCGTTGCACGTTCGGCGCTGCATAGGCGCCGCGCTTGGAGCGCACAACACGCAGGGAAGGATGAGGCCCGGCGCATCAGGTCCAAAACGCCTTATGCGCCATTTATGCCCGGTTTTGTCTTCCCAATGGCAATCTTACGCATCGGCGATCGATCATCCGGGCTCCCACAGGAGGTTGCGATGGTCACCTATGAAGCACTGCAGCGCCGCAGCGAACCTGCTCGTCGGACCATGCCGCAACCGCGGCGCGACGGCGGCGCAAGTCGTGACCTGCTGCATACATTCATTTTGCTGGCGCTTCTGGCCGGTATCGTCGGCTTCCGTGCCTGGCTGAGCATGCCTTATTGAAGACGCGGAAGAGGCTTCCCGCCAAAATCGGGCGCCCCAGCTGCTCCATCAAGACATCGTTGATGGAGCAACTCCGCCCAGATCCGCGTCTTGCGGGCGTCTATTTCGATCGTGTCGAATAACGTTCGAAACGTCGAAAGCTGCGAAACGACCGAAAGCCGAATCTGTCACGGCGTCGCTTGCTGCAGCAACGGGGACTGCTGCAACAGCGAACAGCCCATTGCGGCGATGCTCAACCAGAGCACCTCATCCCATTGATTGAGCGCATGCATCGTGAAGCGCTGCCCTTGCATCACCGCTGTCACGGCCGTGATCATTCCGTAGAGCGCCAGCAATCCCGACAAAGCCAGGAGAAACCCTGATTTGCCGAACAGCGCCAGCACGGCGGAAACGGAAACCTTGAAAACGAACCTGCCGACAAGGCTGCGGGCGATCGGATCGATACGCGCGATCATCGGATTGGGCTCCTCATCGGCCAGAGGCGTCATGGCGCGTCAAGCTCTACGCCAGCCGGCCCGAATATGGAGATTGCCCTGCTCCCACGTCGTGGTTCCATTCGGTTGCGGAGCGGAAAGATAAAGATCGCATCAAGGCGACCGTCTCGGCCGAGGGCGCCCTACCGCTTTGCCTTGAAAAATTCCCGCAGCAGCCCCGCAGCCTCGCTTTCGCTCAAGCCGCCATAAACCTCGGGAGCGTGGTGGCAGGTCGGGCTGGCATAGAGCCTGACCCCGTTCTCGACCGCACCGCCCTTGGGGTCGCCTGCGCCGAAATAGAGCCGGCGGATGCGGGAAAAGGAGATCGCGGCGGCGCACATCGGGCAGGGTTCGAGCGTGACGTAGAGATCGCAGCCGATCAATCGCTCGCTGCCGATTTCCTCGCAAGCCAGGCGCAGCGCCAGCATCTCGGCATGGGCGGTCGGATCCTTCAGCTCCAGCGTGCGGTTTCCCGCGCTCGCCAGCACGACACCCTCGCGCAGGACCACCGCCCCGACCGGAACCTCGCCACGTGCGGCGGCCGCCCGCGCCTCAGCCAAAGCGAGCGCCATGCCGTCCACGCCATTTGCCTTCGCCTGCACCATCAAAAACCCTGCTTTACCGCTCGCGAGCGGCAAGGCGCTCTGCTACAAGCGCCGGCTATCAGTCAGCGTTCCGTCCGGCTCGATTGTGCCGGTCGGGGACGCGCGCGACATCAAATATTTGAGCATCGGCCATTCGCGAAAGTGCATTCCACTTCTGCGGACCATGCTTCGGAGCGATCATGAGCGACGACAACAACCAGAAAAGCCGTGGCCCGCGCAAGGGCGGCGGCGCAGGCGGCCGCGGTGGCGGCCAAGGCGGCGGTAAAGATGGCGGCTCGCGCGGCGGCGGTTTCGGACGCGATGGCGCGGGTCGCGGGCCGGCGCGCTCCGGTGCACCAAGTGGCGAGCGCAAGCCATTCCGCAGCCGCTCCGAGGGTGGTGAGCGCCCGGCCCGGGCCACGTCCGAGGGTGGCGAACGCCCCCAGCGTCGTTTCGACAAGCCGGCCGGCCAGCGCGATGGTGCTCCGCGCCCGCCGCGCGCCGGTGGCGAGCGCCCGTTCCGGGCCAGGCCCGAGGGCGAGCGCGCGCCTTATCGCGAGCGCAGCAACGACGATCGCCCGAGCCGCGGTGCCAGCAGCGGGACTGAGCGGCCCTTCCGCGCCAGGCCCGAGGGCGAACGCAGTGCGAGCCGGCCGCCCCGCGAGGGTGGCGAGAGGCCGTTCCGCGCCAGGCCTGAGGGCGAGCGCAGCTCCAGCCGCCCGCCTCGTGATGGCGCCGCGCCGCGTGGCAAGAGCTTTGGCGCCAAAAGCTTCGGCCAGCGTGACGATAAGCGTTCTGAACGGCCGCGCCGTGAAGACGCAGCAGCCGAGCCCAAGCTTCTCGCTTCGCTTGCCGCGCAAGAACCTGAGCGCATCGCCAAGGTGATGGCGCGGGCCGGTGTCGCCTCGCGTCGCGACAGCGAGGCGATGATCGCGGAAGGCCGCGTCAGCGTGAACGGCAAGGTGCTGGAAAGCCCGGCGCTCGATATCGGCCCCAATGACGTCGTTCTGGTCGATGGCGAGCCCTTGCCGGCGCGTGAGCGCACGCGGATGTGGCTTTATCACAAGCCGCGCGGGCTGGTGACGACGAACCATGATCCGGAGGGTCGGCCGACCGTATTCGACTCGCTGCCGGAAGAGCTCCCGCGCGTGCTCTCGATCGGCCGGCTCGACATCAACACCGAAGGCTTGCTGCTGCTCACCAATGACGGCGGTCTCGCGCGCATGCTGGAGCTGCCCGAGACGGGCTGGCTCAGGCGCTACCGCGTGCGCGCCTTCGGCTCGATCACCCAGGACAAGCTCGACACGCTGCGCGACGGCGTGACGATCGAGGGCGTGAGTTATGGCCCGATCGTCGCCCGCTTCGAGCGCCAGCAGGGCTCGAACACCTGGCTCGTGGTCGATCTGCGCGAAGGCAAGAACCGCGAGGTCAAGACGGTGCTCGAGCATCTCGGCCTCGACGTGAACCGATTGATCCGGGTCTCGTTCGGCCCGTTCCAGCTCGGCGACCTGCCCGAGGGCGAGGTCGACGAGATCCGCTCGCGCGTGCTTAAGGACCAGCTCGGCGAAGATCTGATCGCGAGGGCTGGCGTCGATCTGGAGGCGCCGCGCCGCGACGAGATGCCGGCGGCCCCTCCCCGCGCGCCCAGTGGCGACGACCGGCCGCGCCGGCGTGAGACAGGCGACCGCGACGGCAAGCCCGAGCGGGAGCGCTGGCAGAGCGACGCCGTGCGTACACCTTCCAAGGATGACCGCAGCGAGAAGCCGTGGAAACGCACCGTCTGGCGCGATGCCGAGGCGGAGCCGCAGCGCGAGCGCAAGGCACCGCCGCGCCGTGGCGCCGATCCCAAGATCGAGCGCCAGACGCGCGAGGCCACCGGCGAGGTGGTCCGCCGCCGCGACAAGGCGATCGAGGATCCCAATGGCCGCCGCGTGCTGGTGGAGCGCGTCAGCGCCACGCCCCGCGAGGTGCGCCCTGCCAGCGCGGTGCGCCCTGCCCGCGAGGAGCGCCCGGCCCGCGAGGGCGTCAACCCCAAGCGCCGGCCCGACCGCCTGCCACGCAGCGAGCGCGGCGCGGCCGGGGGGCGTCCGCCACGCACGCAGGAGCGCACAAGCAGCAGCGAACGCCCGGCCCGCCGCCCGCGCGAGGAGGCCGGCGGCCGCGACCGCGCGGCCGAGCGCCCCTGGCAGGATGCCGCGCCGCGCCAGGATGCGGCGCCACGCAGCGAGCGTCCCGAACGCGCGCCCCGGGACGGCAGCGAGCGTCCCGCGCGCCGCTTCACCGAGCGCAGCGGCGATGACAAGCCACGCGGCCGCAGCTTCGGTGACAAGCCGGGCGGCGCGCCCAAGAGCTATGCCGCGCGCTCAAGCGAGCGGCCGGCCGGCCGCAGCGCAGGCGGCGAGCGCAGCGGCGGCAAGTCGTTCGGGGGGAAACCCTCCGGAGCCAAACCCTCCGGGGGCCGCCCCTTCGGCGGCAAGCCCGGCGGCGGCGGTCGCCCGGGCGGCGGCGGCAAGGGTCCGCGCCCAGGCGGTGCCGGGCGCGGCAAGCGCGACTGAGGAAAACGTGACTGAGGCAAGCGTGACTGGGGGCTGAAGCGATGAGGATCGTCGGCGGACGCTTCGGCGGGAGGCCGCTCGCCGGCCCTAAACCGGGGATCGGGACCATTCGCCCGACCTCCGACCGTTTGCGAGAATCGCTCTTCAACGTGCTCGCCCACGCCTATGACGATGTGGTCGAGGGCGCGCGCGTGCTCGATCTCTTCGCCGGCACGGGCGCGATGGCGTTCGAAGCGCTCTCGCGCGGCGCTGAATTCGCGTTGCTGGTCGATGACGGCACCGAGGCGCGCGGCTTGATCCGCGAGAACCAGATGAATCTCGGCCTCGCCGGCCATAGCCGCGTCTTCCGCCGCGACGCCACCAAGCTCGGCCCGGCGAGCCCGATGCCGCCCTTCGGGCTGGTGTTCTGCGATCCGCCCTATCGCAAGGGCTTGGGCGAAAAGGCGCTCGTCTCGGCCCAGCTAGGCGGCTGGCTGACGCCGGACGCGCTCATCGTGCTGGAAGAGGCCGCGGGCGTGGAAATCGCCGTGCCGGAGGGCTTCGCCATGGTCGAGCGCCGCGACTATGGCGAGACGCAGGTGGTCCTGCTGCGGCTGGGATAGGATGTCAGCCCGCAGGGGCGATCTTGTACCAGAAGCTGGAGCGCTTCATCCTGTGGGCGCAACTTGACCGCGTCCAGCTCAGCCCTCAGGAAAAGCCAGGTTGAGACCGTCTGGGATTGCGAGGTCTGGATGCTGCGACTTCATTATTACCCCGGCTTTATCAGCCTCGCCGCCCATATTGTCCTTGAGGAAATCGGCGCGGAATACGAACTTTCATTCGTCAATTTGCACAAGGGCCCGAGCAACAACCCATCCTATCGCGCCTTGCACCCAGATGGGCTCGTGCCTGTGCTGGAGAGCGATGACCTCGTTCTCTACGAGAGTACGGCCATCACCCTTCACTTGCTCGAGTTGAAGGAAGGAGCAACGCTTATACCTGCACAAGGCAGCGTCCTCAGGCCGCAGTTTTACAAATGGCTTATGTGGCTTGCGACCGCGCCGCACGCGAATTTGTCGCTCTACCTGCACCCCAACAAGGTCGCCGTCTCCGTCGAGGCACAAGCCGAAATCAAACAAGCCGCCGAGCAACGAGTGAATAGCCAGTTCGACCGCCTGGAAGACGAACTGGCGCGTCATGGCGGCCCGTGGTTTTTGAGTGATACATACTCCGCTGTCGACGCCTATGTGTTCACCCTCGCGCGCTGGTCTCGCGGCATGCCCCGGCCCGCCGCCAGCCGACCACATTTGGGCGCGTATTTACGCCGCGTGATCGAGCGGCCAGCCGTTCAGCGTGCCCTTGCACAAGAACACATACCGCAGCCATGGCTATGAGACAGAGTGCTGCATGACGCCGGAGGCGTCGTACCGTTCTCATGAGAACGCGGCCTGATTTTCACCGCCGCCCGAACAGCTTCTCGATATCGCTGAGCTTCAACTCGACATAGGTCGGCCGGCCATGGTTGCACTGGCCTGAATTGGGCGTGACCTCCATCTCGCGCAGCAGTGCGTCCATCTCCTCGGGGCGCATGCGGCGGCCGGCGCGCACCGAATTGTGGCAGGCCATCGTCGCCAGCACATGGTCGAGCCGGCGTTCGAGCGAGCCCGCCGTACCATGCTCGGCCAGCGCATCGGCGACATCGCGCACGAGCTTCTGGAGATTGCCGCCGGCGAGCTGGCTTGGTGCCTCACGAACCAGCACCGCGCCGGGCCCGAAGGCCTCGATGCCGAGCCCCAGCGTCGCGAGTTCGTCGCAGGCCGCATTCAGGCGATCGGCATCGACGGGGTCGAGTTCGACGACCTCCGGCAGCAAAAGCGCCTGCCGGGCGATGCCCGACTTGGCGCGCTCGGCCTTCAACCGCTCATAGACCAGCCGCTCATGGGCGGCATGCTGGTCGACGATGACGACACCCTCTCGTGTCTGGGCGACGATATAGGTCTCGTGCAATTGCGCGCGGGCCGCGCCGAGTGGCCGATCGAGTGCATCGGGAGCGGGCTCGACAGCGTGGGCGCGTGCATCGGCAGAGGGCGCAGCGAAGCTCTCGAAGCCCGCCTGGGACGCCTCGCCGAAGCCGGCTGCAGGCCGGGGCCAGGCCGGCGTCTCGGGAAAATGCGGGCGCGGGATGGAAGCCCCCCCATTGCCCGCGAACACAGCGCGAAAGGCCTCCAGCGTCCGGGCCCCGCCGGTGGTTGTTGCGCGATGGCCAGCCTCGGCCAGAGCCGCCTTCAGCCCGGAGACGACAAGGCCGCGCACCAGAGCGGGATCGCGGAAGCGCACCTCGCTCTTGGCCGGGTGGACGTTGACGTCGACGAGGCGCGGCTCGCAGGCGACATCGAGGAACAGCACCGGATGTCGGTCGGAGGGCACGACATCGGCATAGGCGCCGCGCACGGCCGAGAGCAGCAGCTTGTCGCGCACCGGCCGGCCGTTCACCGCCAAATGCACCCCCGCCGAGGTGCCGCGATGGAAGGTCGGCAGGCCGGCAAAGCCCGTGACGCGGAAGCCCTCGCGCGCCACATCCAAAGGCAGCGCATTTTCCGGGAAATCGCGCCCGAGCCCGCGCGCCAGCCGACGCAGCATGCCATCCTCACCATGCGCCTCCGCCGGCCAGTCGAATCCGGTGACGTGATCGCCATCGAGCGCGAAGCGGATCGTCGGATGGGTGATGGCGAGCCGCCGCAGCATCTCCGAGACGGCCTGCGCCTCGGCACGGTCGCTCTTCAGGAATTTGAGCCGCGCCGGAGTGAAGGCGAAGAGATCGCTCACCTCGATGCGCGTCCCTGCCACTGCCACGACCGGCCGCACCACACCCTTCTCGCCAGCCTCGACGACAAGCCCATGGCCATGAGCGGAATCATGCCGGCGGGTCGCGATCGAGAGCCGCGCGACCGAACCGATCGAGGGCAAGGCCTCACCGCGAAAACCCAGCGACTTGATCGCGAAAAGGTCGCCATCGGGCAGTTTCGAGGTGGCGTGGCGCTCGATCGCCAGCGCCAGATCCTCGGGCGACATGCCGGAGCCGTCATCGACGACGCGGATCAATTCGCGCCCACCGGCTGCGATCGTGACCGAAATCGCGCGCGCGCCGGCATCGATCGCGTTCTCGACCAACTCCTTCACGGCAGCCGCCGGCCGCTCGATCACCTCGCCGGCGGCGATGCGGTCGACGAGAACGGGATCGAGGCGGCGAACTGTCATGAATAGCCCAGCAGGAGAAGACCAGGCACAGTCCGAATCGTCAGCTGCGCCCTTCGGCAAGATAGCGCTTGGCGAGGAGTTTCGCTTCCTCGACCGCCGGCTGGTCGAACGGATCCACACCCATGGCATAGCCGGTCAGGACCGTCTCGAGCATGAAGTGCATCAGCACCTCGCCATGGATGGTCTCGTCGATCTCATCGACATGGAAGCGGCGCACCGAGCAGCCGTTCTTGGCGAAGGTGTCGATCATCGCGACGCCCTGAGCGGCCACGAGATCGCCGATCGTCTTGCCGGCGAAATCGTCCTGGCCGATCTTGCCGGCAAGCTCGGCATCGATCCTGGGACCCTTGCCCTTGGCGCCGACCGTCAGCACCGTGAAGAACTTGTCCTTCGGGCCGGCGAGATAGAGCTGCTGCTGCGAATGCTGATCGACCGGGCCGAGCGCGCCGACAGGCTGCGTGCCCTGCCCATCCTTGCCCAGGCTCTCGGCCCAGAGCTGCATCCACCAGCGCGTCAGCAGTGCGAATTTGTCGGCATAGGGCATCAGAACGGCGATGTTCTTGCCTGAGCGCATCGCGGCGAGATGCAGCGCCGCACCGACCGCGGCCGGCGTCTCGCGCACGCTCTTGCCCGCCAGGACCGGTGCCACCGCCTTGGCGGCGCCGGCCCGCAGAGCCTCGATGTCGAGACCCAGCGCGGCCGCCGGCAACAGGCCGCAATTGGTCAGCACCGAATAGCGTCCACCGACGCCGGTATGGTGCTCGAGGAAGGGTACGCCGAAGGGCTCGAGCAGCGCGCGCAGCGGATGCAGCTTGCCGGGAATCGCAGGCTCGGACAGGCCCTGGAAACGCTCGCCGATCTGCGCATCGCTGAAGCCGGCGGCACGCAGGGCGCTGATCACCGTGATGCTCTGCAGCAGGGTCTCGCCGGTGCCGCCCGATTTCGAGATGGCGACGAATTTCGTCGTCTTGAACGGCAGCTTGGCGAGCAGCTCCGAATAGGTCTCGGGGTCGAGATTGTCGATGAAATGGACGCGCGGCTCGGGCGCGAAGCGCGACAGGCCGGAGATGCCGTAATCGGCGAGCTGCGCCAGCGTCTGGCCGCCGAGGCTGGAGCCGCCGGTGCCGAGCACGAGGATATCGGTCGCGCCCTCCTTGAGGCGCTTGGCCGCGGCATGGACCGGCGGCAGATCGGCCGTGTCGGCGGGCAGGCCGAGCAGCGGCAGCGAATGATCCCGCGCCTGGCCCTGCAGCCGCGCTAATGCGGGCGCAAGATCAGCCAGCGCCTGCTCGAAAGCGGCGTCGGGAATGCCGCCCTTGCCGACACCGGATTCAAGCGCGAGATCGAAGCTTTGCTGCAGCATGGTGATGAGGTCCGTCGCTGTGCCTGAGGGAAAGGACGAGAGGGTTCAGACGAGGCCGACCGGCCGACCGACGGCCTGCACCAGCAAGCGCGGATCGCCGAACAGACGCTTGGCCACGCGGCAGATATCGGCGAGCGTGACCTCGGCGAAGAGCCGGTTGCGCTCGCTCAGGAACTCCGGCTCGAAGCCGTTGACCGCGAGGCTGAGCAGTTCGGCGGCGATCTTGGGAGAGGTGTCGAAGCGCAGCGGATAGGAGCCGATGATGTAGCGCTTGGCCTCCTCGACTTCATGCTCGCTTGGCCCCTCATTTGCGAGCTTGGCCATCTCCTCGCGGATGACGACAAGCGATTCCGCCGCGCGGTCGTTGCGCGTCGCGGTGCCGCCGACGAGCATGGCGCTCTCGCGCAGGGGCAGCAGGCTGGAGGAAACGCCATAGGCGAGGCCGCGCTTCTCGCGCACCTCGAGGAAGAGGCGGGAGGTGAAGGCCGAGCCACCGAGGATATGATTCAGCACGCTGCCCGCGATGAAATCGGGATCGTTGCGCATCAATCCCGGCCCGACGAAGCGCAGCACGGTCTGGGGCACGTCGAGATCGATGACATGGGTCTGGCCCAGCCCCTGGATCGGCAGCGGCGTGCCCGGCAGAGCACGCGGCCTGCCTTCCGGCAAGGCGCCGAAGATCTGGTCGAGACGCTGCGCCAGCTCGTCGGCGGTGATGTCACCGACCACGACGATCTTGAGGCCACCGCGGCTGAGCAGATCGCGGGTGAGCGTCTTGAGCCCTGCCGCCTGCAGTTTCGAGACGCTGTCGATATCGCCCTTCTCGGGCCGGCCATAGGGGTGGCCGGGATAGGCCGCCGCATAAAGCGCATTGCGGCAGAGCGTCTCGGGGTTCTGCGCCTGGCGCTGCAGTCCGGCAACGATCTGCGACTTCACCCGCGTGACCGCGTCGACATCGAAGCGCGGCGCGTTGAGCGCCAGCGCCAGCAATTCGAAAGCAGTATCGCGATGGCGCGACAGGGTCTGGAGCTGGCCGTGGAAATCGTCTCGGCGCGCATCGAAGCCGAGGCTGATGGCGTGGTCGGCCATCTTGCCCTGGAAGGCCTCGGCATCGAGATCGCCGGCGCCCTCATCGAGCAGGCCGGAGATCATATAAGCGCTGCCGGCCCCGTTCTCGGGGTCGCGGGTCGCGCCGCCGTCGAAGGCGAAGTCGATCGCGATCAGGGGCAGGCTATGCTCTTCGACCAGCCAGGCCTCGACGCCGGCAGTGGAGCGGACCTTCTGCACAGCGACGGAGGGGCCAGCGATCGCGGAATGGGCAACGGGGATGGGCGCGTTCATGTCGCTTCCTGAAAGCGGGACATGACGCCCCGCCCGGTTGAAAGGAGGGCAGACGGTCAGGCGACCGGCAGCAAAAGGCCGGTGACCGAGCGGTCGGGCCGGAGATAACGGCGCGCGGCCTCGACGACCGCCTCGCGCGGAACCGCCTCGATGCGCTCGGGCCAGGTCAACACATCCTCGACGGTCTCACCGACGGCAAGCGAGGCCCCGAAGATGCGGGCGAGCGAAGACTGGCTGTCGCGGGCGAAGATGGTCTCGGCAACGAGCCGGGTGCGGGCGCGCGTCAGTTCGATCTCGCTGGGCCCCTCCGCCAGGAAGGTCGCGAGTGCGGCATCGAGGCCGGCTTCGAGCACGGCCATCTCCACGCCCGGGCGCGGGCTGGTCGAGACCTGGAAAGCCGAGCGATCAACCATCGAGCCCATGAAATAGGCGCTGGCGCCGGCGGCGAGCTCCTGCTCGACGCAGAGGCTGCGATAGAGCCGCGACGTGGTGCCACCGCCAAGGATTTCCGCAGCGATCTCCAGAGCGAAGACCTCGGTCCGATCGCCGCTGAGATAGGTCGGTGTCAGCCAGCCCCGGCGCAACGAAGGCTGGTGCACGCGCGGATCGCTCAGCGTGACGCGCCGCGCCGCGCGCGGATCGGGCTCGGCTGGACGCTTGCGGGAAGGGGTCTCGCCGCGCGCAGCAATCTGGCCATAGGTTGCCTCGGCGAGCTCGCGCACTTCCTTCGCCTCGACATCGCCGGCAACGACCAGGATCGCATTCTCGGGCGTGTAGAAGCGCTGGTAGTAGGCGAAGGCGTCGTCGCGGTTCAGCTCCTCGATCTCGTGCTCCCAGCCGATGATCGGCGTGCCATAGGGATGATGCACGAACATCGCCGCGGAGAACTCCTCGCTGAGCTGAGCCGCCGGGTCGGAATCGACGCGCATGCGGCGCTCCTCGAGCACAACGTCGCGCTCTGGTCCGACAACGCTCTCGTCGAAGGCGAGCCCGGTCATCCGGTCGGCCTCGTAATCCATCATGGCGCGCAGGTGCTGCTTCGGCACGCGCTGGAAATAGGCGGTGTAGTCGTAGGAGGTGAAGGCGTTCTCCTGCCCGCCGAAGCCGGCGACGATCTTGGAGAATTCGCCTGCCGGCCAGCGGGCCGTGCCTTTGAACATCAGATGTTCGAGGAAATGGGCGATGCCGGACTTGCCCGCCGGATCATCGGCCGAACCGTTGCGGTACCAGACCATATGGGTGACGACCGGGGCGCGATGGTCGGGTACCACGACGACCTCCAGGCCGTTGCCGAGCCGAAACGACTCGACAGGCACGCTCATGCGGGTCGGTGGGATATGGATCGTCATCGCGGGACCGTGGTGGGTTGGCGGCGGGGCATGAAGAGCCTCTAACAAAACCTGGAGGGGCCTCGACGCCGGCAATTCGTTCGTTCCGCCAGAAGCGGCACGAAGCCGATGCCAATGGCATAGGCAAGCGACGCGACGCCGCGGACGATCGAATTCCCGGCGCCGAAAGTGGGCTTTGGAGGGGCGCCTGCTGCGTCGAAACGACTTGCCGATACCAAAGGGTATCGGCTGCGCGCTTCTCCTAGCATCCACCTCCTCCAAAACCCATCGAGACCCCTCCAGGTTTTGTTAGAGGCTCTCAACCCATATAGGCCGCCATCCCTCGGAGAACCAGACGCGACGCCCGTCTCAGTTGATCGCCGGCAGGGTCGGCATGGGCGTACCCTGAACGAATTCCTTCTGTCCCACGGCCTGCGTGTCCTCGCGCGGGGCATTCCTGCCAGGTCCGACAGGCGCCGTTCCGGCCGGGCGACGATAGCCGACCGGCGGCTCGTAGAGATATTTCCGGTCCGGCTCGCCACCATAGGTCAGGCTCGCCAAATCCTCGGCGTTCTTGCCCGCGGCGATGTCGCGACCGGTCCGGATCGGGCCGATGTTTTCCTCATAGGTCTTCGACTGCTGCGGCTGGAACGGCCGGCTGTCGCGGCCTGCGACACGGCCCTTTTGCAGCTCTTCCTGGCTTAGCAGCGGGCGCTGATTGTCCTTGTACTTCTCGCGTTCGGTGGCGGGCACCAGCGCGCGTGCATCCTCGGCGCGACGCTTGACGATTTCGGGATCATTCGGCCAGGCGGCATTGCGCGCGCTCGCCGGCTCCTGCGGCCGCGGCAGGGTCGAACCGGGAGGCACCACGAGCGGCGGCCGCTGCCGGTATTCGATGTCGCTATTGGCCTTGCCGCCGATGACGCCCTCCATCAGATTCTTGAAGAGCATGCCCTCCTGCGCGAAGGCGGGCGAGGCCGCAAGCAGCAGCCCACCGGCCAGGAGCCAATGCGTCACGCGGATGCGATGAGCCATCTCAAACCTCCCTCGGGATTTTTTCATCCCCACTTCAACCTCAGGCGCGCGGCAAAACGATGGCGAAGCGCGCATCATGCCGGCTTATCCGGGCTGGAACGGAAGGACTCATATAGCAGAGCGGCCACGCCGACAACGATCGCCGCATCGGCGATGTTGAAGATGTACCAGCTGAAGCTGCCGTGATGCAGGTGCACGAAATCGACGACAGCGCCATAGGCCGCGCGATCGAGGCCATTGCCCAGCGCTCCGCCGACGATCAGCGCCAGGCTGATAACGGTCAATCGCCGCGTCTCGCGCCACATCCAGCGCCCGAGCCAGATCGCGGCAACGAACGAGATCACCACCAGGAGCCAGCGGCCGAGGTCGCCATCCTGCTGGAACAGGCCATAGGAAATGCCGCGATTCCAGGCGAGCACGATCTCCATGAAGGGCGCGACCTCGAAGGGACCGTTCTCGGCCAGCCGAACCCCGAAGAGCAGCCAGAGCTTGAGCGCCTGATCAAGCCCAAAGACCAGAGCGACGATGAAGACGCCGAGGCGGCGCGCGGGCATCATCGCGCGCGCTGCCCAAGCTCGCGCAAAGCCTTGGCGTCGCGCGGCGTCACCTCCGGATAGGCCGGATCGGCCAGCGCGGGGTCGAAATACTTCCAGGAGCGGACGCATTTGACGCCCGGCGCCCGCACGGAGACGACCGCGACGCCCGGCACATCGGCCAGGCGGAAGGCGTCCTGCGGCCCCTCGCCCGCGCTGATCGCGATGCCCGAGGTGATGCTGATCTCGGCGAGATCGACGCCCGAAAGCGCGGCCCTCAGATCGGGATCGTCGATATAGACCTTGGGCGCGGCCTCCAGCGAAGAGCCGATGCGCTTGCCCGCCCGCTCCAGCTCCAGCGCGCCAGTAACGACGCGGCGGACGCGGCGGATCTTGCTCCAGCGCTCGGCAAGCTCGGGATCGAGCCAGCCTTCAGGCGCTTGCGCGAAGAGTTCGAGATGCACCGAGCCGTCCATCGCCTTCTGCTCGGGATAGCGCTCCAGCCAGGCCTCTTCCGCGGTGAAGACCAGGATCGGCGCGAGCCAGGTGGCCAGGCAACGGAAGAGATGATCGACCACCGTCAATGCGCTCTTGCGGACATGGCTCGACAAGGGGTCGCAATAGAGTGCGTCCTTGCGGATGTCGAAATAGAAGGCCGAAAGCTCGGTGTTCATGAACTGCGAGAGCAGGTTCACCACCTTCTTATAGTCGTAGGTGCGATAGGCCTCCTCGACCTGCGGCCCGAGCTCGGCGAGCCGATGCAGCATCAACCGCTCCAGCTCCGGCATGGTCTGCGGCTCGTTGACCCGGATATCCTCGCTGAAATGGGCAAGCGTGCCGAGCATCCAGCGCGTGGTGTTGCGCAGCTTGCGATAGGTCTCGACGAAGGTCTTGAGGATCTCCTTGCCGATGCGCAGATCGTCGGAATAATCGGCCGCCGCGACCCAGAGGCGCAGGATGTCGGCGCCCGAATCCTTGATGATGTCCTGCGGGGCGGTGACGTTGCCCTTCGACTTCGACATCTTCTCGCCCTTCTCGTCGAGGCAGAAGCCGTGGGTCAGGACGACGTCGAAGGGCGCCCGGCCGCGCGTGCCGCAGCTTTCGAGCAGGCTTGAATGGAACCAGCCGCGATGCTGGTCGGAGCCTTCGAGATACATCACCCGGTCATTGCCGCCATCGCCGCGCCGGCGGGCGCGCAGATCGGAGCGCTTCTCCAGCGTGAAGGCGTGGGTCGAGCCTGAATCGAACCAGACGTCGAGCACGTCGGTGACGCGCTCGTAAGCCGCCGGGTCATAGCCGAAGGGCTTCAGGAAGCGCGCGCCGTCCAGATCGGTAAACCAGGCGTCGGCGCCTTCCAGCTCGAAGGCATCGGCGATCGCGGCGTTGACCTTGGCGTCGACCAGGATTGCGCCCGTCTCCTTCTCGACGAAGACGGTGATCGGAACGCCCCAGGCGCGCTGGCGCGAGACTACCCAGTCGGGGCGGTTGGCGATCATGCCGTTGATGCGGTTCTCACCGGCGGCGGGCACCCATTGCGTGTCCTTGATCGCGCCGAGCGCAACCTCGCGCAAAGTGCGATTGCCCAGGCTCTCGACCGCCTTGTCCATGGCGATGAACCATTGCGGCGTGTTGCGGAAGATGACCGGCTTCTTCGAGCGCCAGCTATGCGGATACTGGTGCTTCAACCGACCGCGCGCGACGAGATGGCCGCTCGCGGCAAGGGCCTTGATCACGGCTTCGTTGGCGTCGCCCTTCTCGCCCTTGTCGGTGATGACCTGCTTGCCCTCAAAACCGGGCGCATCCTTGGTGAAGCGGCCATCGGCATCGACGGTGTAGGGGATGTGGGTGTCGATGCCGCGCTCGGCCAGCATTCGGCCATTGGCCATCCAGACGTCGAAGTCCTCGCGACCATGGCCGGGTGCGGTGTGGACGAAGCCCGTACCGGCATCGTCGGTGACATGGTCGCCGTCGAGCAGCGGTACGTCGAAATCATAGCCCTGGCCGCGCAGCGGGTGAGCGCAGGTCAGGCCGGCCAGCTCATGGGCAGATACATCCGAAACCAGCTCGAAAGCCTCCACCTTCGCCGCCTTGAAGACGCCTTCGGCGAGGTTCTTGGCGAGCACATAGCTCGCACCGACCTTGGCCCAATTGCCTTCGGGCGACGCAGTGATGCGGTAAAGCCCATAGGCGATCTTGTTGTGGAAGGAGATCGCGCGGTTGCCGGGGATCGTCCAGGGCGTGGTCGTCCAGATCAGGATCGAGGCATCAGCGAGACCGCCGGCAGGCGCGACGACCGGGAACGCCACGAACACCGTGTCGCTGACATGCTCCTCATACTCGACCTCGGCCTCCGCCAGCGCGGTCTTCTCGACCACCGACCACATCACCGGCTTGGAGCCGCGATAGAGCTGGCCGGTCTCGGCGAACTTCATGATCTCGCGGGAGATCTGTGCCTCGGCGGGATAGGCCATGGTGAGATAAGGGTCGGCCCAATCGCCCTCGACGCCCAGGCGCTTGAACTCCTCGCGCTGGATATCGACCCATTTCTCGGCGAAGGCGCGGCATTCCTTGCGGAATTCGACGACCGGCACATCGTCCTTGTTCAGGCCCTTGGCGCGATACTGCTCCTCGATCTTCCATTCGATCGGCAGGCCGTGGCAGTCCCAGCCCGGCACATAGTTCGAATCGAAGCCGAGCATCTGCTGCGAGCGTGCGACGAGATCCTTCAGCACCTTGTTGAGCACATGGCCGATATGGATGTTGCCATTGGCGTAGGGCGGGCCGTCATGCAGCACGAAGCGGTCGCGCCCCTTCGCGGTGGCGCGCAGCTTCTTATAGAGGTCGATCCTGGCCCAGCGGGCGAGCAGTTCCGGCTCGCGCTGCGGCAACCCCGCGCGCATCGGGAACTCGGTCTGGGGCAGGAACAGCGTCTGGGAGTAGTCGACGGTTTCGGTCTTGTCGGCGGCTTTGTCGGTCATGTCGGGTCCGGCTCGGGCAATGCGGACAAGCGGGCCATTCGAGGCTGGCGCGGCGCTGGTCCATCGTGAAACTGGGAAGCGATGGTCACCCCGGCTTGCGCAAGCGCCCGCGCGTCAGCGCAGGGCGGCAGCCGGGCCCGTAATTCGCCGGAGGTCTATGAGCGTGGCGCGATCAGCAAGCATCTGCGGCTTCTAGCAAACGCGGTCTACGGAAGGAAGGGCGGCGTTTTCGCCAAGATGTCGCGCGCCGCCACGCTATCGGCGTCCATCTGCACGATCAGCGCTTCGAGCGTATCGAACTTCGCCTCGCCGCGCAGCCAGGAGACGAGCGCGACATCGACCTGCTTGCCATAGATATCGCCGGAGAAATCGAAGACGAAGGTCTCCAATCGCGGCGCACCGTCGTCGAAGGTCGGGCGGCGGCCGAAGCTGGCGACGCCGTCATGCCAGACACCGTCGATCTTCATCCTGACCGCATAGATACCGTAACGCAGCTTGCAATCGCGGGCGAGGTGCATGTTGGCGGTCGGGTAGCCGAGATCGCGGCCGCGCTTGTCGCCATGGGCAACGACGCCGCGCACGAACCAGGGCCGCCCCAGGAAATCCGCCGCGCGGGCGACATCACCGGCCTCGAGCGCGATACGGATCAATGTCGAGGAGACCGGCTCGCCAGCCCAGGCATAGGGCGGCACGACCGCGACGGGCACGCCCTGCACGCCTGCGCGCGCCTGCAGCATCTCGGGCGAGCCGGCGCGGCCCTGGCCGAAATGGAAGTCATAGCCGCAGACGAGCCCGGTCGCCCCCAGCTTGCCGAGCAGCAGATCATCGACAAAGGCCTCGGCGCTGATCGTCGCGACGCCGCGGTCGAAAGGCAGGACGAAGGTCAATGGCAGGCCGGCCTGGCCGAGCAGCTCCAGCTTCACGGCCGGCGGCGTCAGCCGGAACACCGGCTGGTCGGGGCGGAAGACGCTGCGCGGATGCGGCTCGAAGGTCAGTGCGGCGGCCTTCGCCCCACGCTCGGCCGCCATCGCAACCGCGACGCGGGCAAGCTCGGCATGGCCGCGATGGACCCCATCAAAATTGCCGAGCGCCAGGACCGCGCCGCGCAAGGCGTCGGGAACCGGTTTCTCGATGTCGAGAACGAAAGCGGCATGCGCGTCGAAAGGATGCGCGTCGAAAGGCTGCAGGTCAGGAGGCTGCAGGTCAGGAGGCTGCGCGTCGGCAGGCGGCGCATCGGCGGGAAAGGTCATCGATCGCAAGCGTCCGGGCGCCCGAGGAGCCCGGGCGGAGCAGTGTTTGGCCTCAAGGCCGCAGAGGCGTCAAGGCCAAGAGCGAGACCGTCATTCTCGGGCGAAGCAAAGCGAAGACCCGAGAACCTCGTTCAAGAAGGGGCTTTCCTGCTTGAGATGGCCGGGTCAAGCCCGACCATGACGCTAAAGCATGCTCAGAGCTTCCGCGCAGGCGGCAGCGCGACCCAGGCCTCGCCCTCCAGCACGGCCTTGCCGTCGACCAGGCATTCGCAGAACAGCCGAGCCCGCCTGCGCTCGGCCACCAGCTCCACCACCTCGACGCGGGCCGTGACGACATCGCCGATCTTGACCGGCGCAAGGAAGGTCAGGGTCTGCGAGAGATAGACCGCGCCCGGCCCCGGCAGGCGTGTGCCGAGCAGCGCCGAGACGAGGCTTGCGGTCAGCATGCCATGGGCGATGCGCTGGCCGAACTTGGTGCTGGCGGCATAGCGGTCGCAGAGATGGATCGGGTTCGCATCGCCCGAGAGATCCGCGAAAAGCGAGATGTCGCGCTCCATCACGGTACGCATCAGGCTCTCATTCTGCCCGATCGACAGATCCTCGAAGGCATGAACCTGATAAAGAGAGCTGGTCATCGTCCTGGCGGTCCCGGTGCTCCAGGCCAGCAGCTCGGCGCGGCCCGTTCTATCTCGCATCTGCGAAAGCCTGTCACAGCCGCCCGGTTTCGACCATTGAACTTTGGTGATCGCCGGCCATTGCAGCCGGCGGAACGGCAAATGCCGTTGGGTCACTTCGGCATTGGATTAACCGCTTTGAAACGCCGCAGGCCTAAGACAGTCGATCCATGGCCGCCCGCTAGAGACGGCACGCGGCCTGGGTATCGCCCCGCCCTGCGAATTTGATGCTTGGAGCACCATAATGGCTCTCGACCCCTCCATGCCGATCCTGGTGGTCGATGATTATCAGACCATGGTCCGAATCATCCGCAATCTCCTGAAGCAGCTCGGCTTTGAGAATGTCGACGATGCGTCCGACGGCTCCGCGGCGATCGCCAAGATGCGCGACAAGAAATACGGGCTGGTGATCTCGGACTGGAACATGGAGCCGATGACCGGGTTCGAATTGCTGCGCCGCGTGCGCGAGGAAGATGCGCTGTCGCAGACGCCGTTCATCATCGTGACCGCCGAATCCAAGACCGAAAACGTCATCGCCGCCAAGAAGGCCGGCGTGAACAACTACATCGTCAAGCCGTTCAACGCTCAGACGCTGAAGACCAAGATCGAATCGGTCTGCGCCGCCTGAGCGCGCTCCACCCCTGAGCCCTCATCCTGAGGAGCCACGAAGTGGCGTCTCGAAGGATGCTCCAGGAGGTTCCGGAAACAACGGGAACACCCCTTCGGGACTAAGCCTGCGGCGCTCCTCAGGATGAGGGCTGCATAGAGGCCGCCTTCTGGCTCCGCCCTCTCACCACACCAGATGCGGCAATGCGTAGTCCGGCCGGTGGCTCTGCTCGGCGAACCAATCATGCCTGTGCTCCCAGGACGCTTCGAGCAGGTCCTGCGCATGGATCCCGGCCAGCACCATGACGCTCGTCGCGCCAAAGCCGTTGGCTCCGGCGATGTCGGTACGGATCGCATCGCCGATGCCGCAGATGCGTGATCGCTCGACGGCTGCGCCACGCTCCCGCTCCATGATCGCGACCGCCATCTCGTAGATCGGCTGGTGCGGCTTGCCGGCATAGATGACCTTGCCGCCGGCCTCTTCATAGGCGAGCGCGATCGAGCCCGCGCAAGGCACGATGCGCCCTCCCCGGTCGACCACCAGATCGGGATTGGCACAGATCAGGGTGAGGTCGCGCCGGGCGAAGTCGGCCAGCATGCCGGCATAGCTCCCGGCCGTCTCGGTCTCGTCGTCGAACAGGCCGGTGCAGAGCACGTAATTCGCCTCCGCCGGCCCGACGCGCGGAGCATCAAGCCCCGCGACCAGCGGCAGGTCGCGGTCGGGGCCGAGCATGAAGACAGGCTCGCCGGCGCGCTCCTGGATCAAGGCACGGCAGACATCGCCGGAGGTCACGATCGCGTCCCAGGCGTCCTTGGGCACGTTGAACCCGGCGAGCTGGCGCTCGATCTCGGCGCGCGGGCGCGGCGCATTGGTGACGAGGACGACGAAGACGCCGCGCTGCCTTGCAGCAACCAGCGCCTCGACGGCGCCGCGATGCGCCACGACGCCGTTATGAACCACGCCCCAGACATCGCAGAGGCAGAGATCGAACTGGTCGGCGATCTCGGAAAAGCCGGTCAGGGCCGTGGTGGCTTCGCTCTTCGGTGGTGGCAAGTCGTGGTCACTCCGGATGGCATCGGGCAGATTCTACCGCCCGAAGGAAAAGCATGATGCCGGAAAATGACAACCACTTCTCGGCGTTGAGCGCTCATGCGCCGATGAAACTTGCACCCATGAGACTTGCACCGATGAGACTTGCACCGATGAGGTTCGCAGGGCCAGGGCCCATGCCGGCGATCAGGCGCTGGCGCGGCGCAGCACGGAACGGAACGACTGACGCTCGGGTTTGGCTTCGTCCTGCGCCGGGCTTGCAGGCGGCGGATAGCCAAGCACCTCGGCGGTCGGGCGCGGCAGTGCGGCTTCGCTTGCGGCAGCGGGCGGTGCCGCCTCCGGCTCGGCGAAGACCTCTGGCTTCACCGGGCGCGGCGGCGAGAAGATCAGGCCCTGCGCATAGGTGATGCCGAGCTCGATCATGTCCGCGACGGTCGGGTTGTCGGCGATCTCGTCCGCGACCAGCGCGATCGAGGCCCGCGCCATCATCGAGGCCAAATCACCCGCCGCGATGTCGAGCGAACCCTCACCAGCCATCTCGGCCTGGAACAGCGTCGCGGGCGCCTTGACGAAGCGAATGCCGCGATCAAACAGCGCGATGGGATCGAGCCGCAGATCGGCGACCTGATCGAGCGCGAAACGCACGCCATTGGCCGACATCGCGCCGAGCAATCCCAGACTCGCCGGGTCCAGCGCGCGGAAGACGCGCTGCGGCATCTCCACCACGAGATGGCCATTGTGCTCGCGATATCGATCGAGAATGCGCGACAGCGTCGCCAGTGCCTTGGACGAACTCCAGGTCGCCTCGCTGAAATTGCAGGAGACGAAGAGCCCGCCCTCCTTCGTGCCGAGATGGCGCGCGATCGCCAAAGCACGCGTCAGCACCAGCGCATCGAGCGTCGGACCGAAGCCGCGCTGCTCGACGATCGACAGGAAATCCTCGGGCAGGAGCAGCGTGTTCTCGTCGACCCGCAGGCGCACCAACGCCTCATAGCCGCGTGTGCGCCGCTGCGGTAATTGCACGATCGGCTGCAGATGCACCTCGACCTTGCCCTCGGACAGGGCCGTGCTGATCACGGCGGCGCGCTTGTCGGCGGCGCGGCGTTCGGCGGCGCGCTCGGCCTCCTCGCGCTCGGCCGCGATCGCGTCGAGCCGCGCCTGACGCGCGGCCTCCGGATCGATCACCGGAACCGGCGCCGGCTTGGCGGGCGGCGGCGCCTGCCGCGCTTGCGCCACGGTCAATTGGGCATCGTGGTCGGCGAGCGTGGTCGCGACCTGATGGATGAGATCGCCGAGCAGACCGACCTCGGCCGTCAATTCATTGATCGCGGCGCGCGCCGGCGCCGCATCGGCCTCGCGCATCGGCATCTGCTCGACGCGCTGCGACAGGTTGTCCAGCCTGATCGCATTTGTCGCGAGCCTGACCTTGACCTCGCCGAGGCCGGCGAAGATCTGCTCGCGCTGCGCCAGCAGGCGGCGCTCATAGAGCCGGGCCGTGCCGATCAACCCGCCGCCGCAGATCAGCAATCCCGCAGCTGCGCCCAATCCGCCCGGCAGTAGCAACGTCGTGATCGCACCGGCCGAAACACCTGTGACGGCAGCGGCGAGAGGGTGCAATGCATTCAAGCGGACAGGGGCCAAGGCAGCATTCGCGCGTTGGGTTGATCGGGACGAATCGGCGAATCACGGGTGTTCCGCAACCTTAACCATAGGTCGGACCGCTTGCGAGCACCGGGTGGGGGCTTTGCGGCAGAAAATGCAGGAAAAACAGTGGATCGCGCCGCGAAGACAGATCAGGGTCGCTTGATCAGGTCCAAGGTCGTCGGTCCCAGATCGCTCATAATCCGCTCGACGACCGGGGGGCTGAAACCCCTGCGCTCGAGAAAGAGACGCGGATCGACCCGAAACAACGGGGACGCCTCGGCGAGGCCGGACACCGCGGCTACGAATCCAGCCTGGTCTCCGGCTCCGGCATAATGCAGCGCGCGTCCAAGCAGGCTCAGCGGCCCTTCATTCGCCAGGAGCCGGGCGGCATAGGTATCGGCCATCTTGTTGGCGCCGGTCAGACGTGCCCCCAGGAAGGCGAAGAAATCATACCAGGGCGGCCGACCGCTACTGAGCGAGACCGCCCGCTCCAGCAGGGGCAAGCCTTCGGCCGAGCGGTTGAGCTGGACGAAGCGCGCCCCGAGATCGGCCATGATGTCGGGATCGTATGGGTTGCGCGCCATCGCCTCGCGTCCGGCAGCCAGCGCCTCGTCGGGCTGACCGCGCGCGAAGAGCACGTCCATCATCGCCTGCTGGGCGCGGGCGCTGGACGGCGCCAGGCGAACCGCGTTCAGCGCCGCGCTCAGCGCCCGGTCGAGCGGCGGGCCGGGCTGCAAATTCAGGCCGGCGGTGTATTCGTCGAGGGTCAGCAAGGCGAGCTGCGACCAGGCCGCGTGGAAGTTCGGATCCTTCTCGAGCACGCCCTCAAGGCAGGTGCGCGCCGCCAGGTGATCCTCGGCCTTCATGGTCCGGCGGAAATCGAGCGCCTGGAAGATGCAGCGCATGGCGGGTGAAGTCGCGGCCTGCCGGAAATCGGCATGGATGACGCCGAACGGCTCGGCCAGACGGATCGCCATGCGCCGGGCGATTTCGGGCAGTTCCGGATCCTCTACGTTGAACCTGAACCTGCGATTGGTGGAGGCGGTCCAGACGATGCGCCCATCCTTGGCCGCGCGCAGTCTTGCGGCACTCTCGGTCACATCGCCGAAACGCGCCGCGCTCAGCTCGAAGACATAATCGGCATCGGCCGTCGTCGCACGCGGGTCGAGCGGGGCCTTCACTGTGACGAGATCGTCGAAGCCGGCGATCGCGTCTGCCAGGAGCGTCACGAACTGGCGAGCGATATCGCCCGCCGCCGGATCGGGCGGCAACTCGCCGATCATCAGGGAAAGGACGGGCAGGTGCACCGCGGCGGAGGACATCGTCGGCTTCACCGCCCGCTCGACCGGAACGCTCGGCTGCAAAACGCTCGGCTGCAAAGCCCGCGCACCGGGCGCCGGGGGCTCATCGTCCCTGATACGATACCAGGAGGCCAGCGACGCCAATCCGAGCAGGAGCGCCAGGCCCGCGCCCAGCAGCCAGCGGCGAGAGACGGCGGCATCGGGACGCCGGGGCGCTTCCTCCCGCGCCACGGCATCGCCCGCAGCCGCAGCAGCTGGCTCGGCTTCGACCCCGGCGCGCTCATCGACTTCGAATGCCGGCACATAGGCGCCGACCGGAATTGCGATGCGCACCGGGTCGTCGGCGCCCTCGCCGAGATAATATTGCCCAAGCGCCTTGCGCAGGCGGCCCGCCTCGACGCGCACGATCGGGTCCGATTGCGGATCGAAATCGGGCGGGCGGCCGAAAGCCTCCACCGCCACGGTGTACCCCTTCAGCTCGGCACTGCGCCCGTCGAGCGCGCGATCGACGATGAAGGTCAGGAAGGCGGAGAGCTGCGGCGCCCCCCGGAACAGGTCCGAAGCCAGGACGCGATCGAGCCCCGCGCGAATCACTGCGGTTCTCTGCTCGTCCAGCCTGACGCCGGCTTGACCGCTTGAGACCATCGGGGTCTGGCCCAGTTTGTCGCTCCCCTTGTTCAGATTAGCTCAGACCCGACGTTACGTCATCCGGCAAAGAATGACGGGCCGACTCTCGTGGCGCGCAGGGATGCCCCGATGCGACGGCGATTTACACCCCGGATCGTACTGTTAGGTTGAGAGACGCTTAACCCAACAAGGACGCCTTGATGACATCCGCCACGCAGCCGCTAGGCACGCCGAACAATCTCGAAGCCTTCTGGATGCCCTTCACGGCCAACCGCTCGTTCAAGCAAAATCCGCGCATGGTCGCGCGTGCCGAGGGGATGTTTTATTACACGCCGGAAGGAAAGCCGGTGATGGACGGAACGGCAGGGCTGTGGTGCTGCAATGCCGGCCACGCCCGCAAGCCGATCATCCAGGCTATCCAGGCCCAGGCCGAGGAGCTCGATTTCGCACCTTCCTTTCAGTTCGGTCACCCCAAGGTCTTTGCCGCCGCCGCCCGCATCGCTTCCCTGGCGCCGGGAGATCTCGACCATGTCTTCTTCGCCGGCTCCGGTTCGGAAGCCGCGGACACCGCGCTGAAGATCGCGCTCGCCTATTGGAACGTCACCGGAAAGGGCTCGAAGACCCGGCTGATCGGCCGTGAGCGTGGCTATCACGGCGTCGGCTTCGGCGGCATTTCGGTCGGCGGCATGGTCAACAACCGCAAATTCTTCGGCAGCCTGCTCGCCGGCACGGACCATTTGCCGCATACCTATGATCGCGAGAAGCAGGCCTTCAGCAAGGGCGAGCCGGATTACGGCGCCCATTTCGCCGATGATCTCGATCGCATCGTCGCGCTGCATGACGGCTCGACCATCGCCGCCGTGATCGTCGAGCCGATGGCCGGCTCGACCGGCGGGCTGCCGGCCCCGAAGGGCTATCTCAAGCGCTTGCGCGAACTCTGCGACAAGCATGGCATCCTGCTGATCTTCGACGAGGTCATCACCGGCTTCGGCCGCCTGGGTTATGCCTTCGCCGCCGAGCGTTACGGCGTCATCCCCGACATGATCACCTTCGCCAAGGGCGTGACCTCGGGGACCGTCCCGATGGGCGGCGTGATCGTGCGCAAGCACATCTACGACGCCTTCATGAACGGCCCCGACAACGCCATCGAGCTGTTCCACGGCTACACCTATTCCGGCCATCCGCTGGCCGCCGCCGCCTGCCTGGCGACGCTCGACCTCTATCGCGAGGAGGGTTTGTTCGAGCGCGCCCGCGAGATGGAGCCGGCCTGGGCCGACGCCATCATGAGCCTTAGGGGTGAACCCAACGTCGTCGACATCCGCACAGTCGGCATGGTCGGCGCCATCGATCTCGCGCCGCGGGCCGACGGCGTCGGCAAGCGCGCCTTCGAGGCGATGGACCGTCTCTTCCGCGAGGAAGGGCTGATGGTCCGCACGGCTGCCGACACGATCGCCTTCTCGCCGCCGCTGATCATCACCGAAAGCCAGGTCGGGGAGCTGGTCGACAAGCTGCGCCGGGGGATCCGGGCAGTGGCAGCCTGAGCGTTTCAACCTGTCCTCGCTTGCTTCGGCAGAGGGGACAGGTTGGATCAGTAGTGATAGCGGCACTGGACGATTTCCAGCCGGTCCTCGATCACGCGATAGACCAGCCGGTGCTCGTCCGTGATGCGGCGCGACCACCAGCCGGACTTGCCGTGCTTCAAGGGCTCGGGCTTGCCGCGCCCGGTAAAGGGCGTTCGAACGCACTCATCAATCAATTGGAGCGCCTTCAGCGCCGATTTCGGCTCGTCGGACGCCAGTGACACGAGCTCAGTCATGGCACGACGCGATATGACGACGTTCATTCGGCCGCGTCTTGCCGCCCGCCGCCGGCCTTTTCGACGAAGGCCTTCAGGTCGTCGGCCGATTTGAAGGTGATGCTCTCGCCCCGATCGAGCTCGGCGATCGACTCTTCGAGCGCCTTCGCATTGGCCGGGCTGGCGTGAAGATAACGCGTCTCCTCATAGGAGCCGAAATCCTCCAGCGACAGCAGCACTGCCGCCTTGCCGTTGGCCCGGGTGACGATGACCGGGTCATGGTCATCGGCCGCCTGATCCATGATCTTGGCGAGGTTGGCGCGCAGGTGGGAGTAGGTCACGACTTTCATGCCGCGACCTGTACCAGATTTTGGACAACCGGGAAAGCGAAGCGCTACGCCGCCTTCTGCGCCGTGCCGTAATAGCTCTCGCCCATCTTCGCCATGCGCTTGAGCTGCTTGTTCGGCTTGAAGCGCTCGCCATGCTTCTTCGCCAGGGCTTCGCAGAGCTTCACGAAGGCAGCTGCGCCCATATTGTCGATATAGCTCAGCGTCCCGCCCGAATAGGGCGCGAAGCCGAAGCCGATGATCGAGCCGACATCGGCCTCGCGCGGATCAGTGACGACGCCCTCTTCGTAGGTGCGCGCCGCCTCCAGAGCCTGCGTCACCAGAAGGCGGTGCTTGAGCTCCTGCATATCGACGCTCTCGGGGTCGAGATGCGTCGCAACCAGATCCGCCAGCCCCGGCCAGAGCCGCTTCGGCCCGGCTTCGGGATAATCGTAGAAGCCCTTCTTGTTCTTGCGGCCGAGACGGCCATGCGTCTCGACCATCTCGGTCAGCAGCTTCTCCTGCGCCGGATCGACCGCGCCCTCGCCAAGCTGCGCCTTGGTCGCCTTCAACACCTTGTAGGCGAGATCGACCGCGACCTCGTCATTCAGAGAGAGCGGGCCGACCGGCATCCCGGCCTGCTTGCCCGCCTGCTCGATCATCGCCGGCGGCACGCCTTCCATCAGCATCAGATGGCCCTCGCGGATGTAGTTGCCGACGCAGCGATTGGCGTAGAAGCCGCGCGTGTCGTTGACCACGATCGGCGTCTTCTTGATGGCGCGGACGAAGTCGAGCGCCATGGCAAGCGCCTTCTTGCCGGTCTTCTTGGCCATGATGATCTCGACCAGCAGCATCTTCTCGACCGGAGAGAAGAAGTGGATGCCGATGAAATTCTTCGGCCGCCCGCTGTGTTCGGCCAGCCCCGTGATCGGCAGGGTCGAGGTGTTGGAGCCGAAGATCGCCTTGGGGCCGATCGCGGCCTCGACCTTGGCGATGACCTCCGCCTTGACCTTGGGATCCTCGAACACGGCCTCGACGACCAGGTCGCAGCCCTTCAACGCGGCATAATCGGCGGTGGCGGTGATGCGCCCGAGCAGCGCGTCGCGATCGGCCGTCTTGGCGCGGCCCTTCATGATCTGGTCGGAGACCAGCTTGTGCGAATAGGCCTTGCCCTTGTCGGCCGTCTCCTGGTCGCGGTCGACCAGCACGACCTCGAGCCCGGCCTGCGCCGTGACATAGGCGATGCCGGCGCCCATGAAACCGGCGCCGACGACGCCGACCTTTTTGAGCCTGCTCGGCGGCACGTCGGCGGGGCGGCGCGCGCCCTTGTTGAGCTCCTGCATCGAGACGAAGAGCGAGCGGATCATCGAAGCCGCCTCCTTCGTCCGCAGGATTTTCGCGAAATAGCGGCTCTCGACCTTCAGCGCGAGATCGATCGGGAGCTGCAGCCCCTCATAGACCGCCGAGAGGATGGCGCGGGCGGCCGGGTAATTATCGTTGGTCTCGCGGCGATAGATCGCATTGGCCGGCGGCCAGATCTGCATGCCGGCCGGCGAATAGACCTTGTTGGAGGGCAGCTTGAATTTCGGATCGTCCCAGGGCGCCTTGGCCTGTGGATTGGCCTTGAGCCACTCCTTGGCGTTGGCGACGAGTTGGTCGCGCGGCACAACCGCATGGACGAGGCCGGTATTGCGCGCGGGCAAGGCTTTGATCTGCTCGCCCTTGAACATCATCTGCAGCGCGTCGCCGGTCTGCATCAGGCGCGAGACGCGTTGCGTGCCGCCGGCGCCGGGGAAGAGCCCGACCTTGATCTCGGGTAGGCCGACGCGGGTCGAGGCGTCGTCCGAGACGACGCGATACTGGCAGGCGAGCGACAGCTCGAAGGCGCCGCCCAGGCAGATTCCATGGATCGCCGCCGCGAAGGGTTTCCCGCAGGTCTCGAGCTTGCGATAGAGCAGCGAGAGCTTGCGGCTCTCGTCGAAGAAGCTCTGCATCGCGACCTGCTCGCCCTTCTCCTTCGCCAGCTTGACGAAGAGATCGCGCAGGCCCTGCAGCATGGTGAGGTCGGCGCCGCCGGAGAAGCTCTCCTTGCCGGAGGTGATGACACAGCCCTTGATCGCCTGGTCGCCTGCGACCTTGTCGATGATCTGGTCGAGCTCGCCCATCAATTCGGGCGTGATGACGTTCATCGAGCGGCCGGGCATGTCCCAGGTCGCGGTGGCGATGCCGTCGGAATCGGTTTCGAAGCGGAAATTGGTGAGGTTCATCGTTTCTCTCCCCTTCGCCGATCAGACGCGTTCGATGATGGTTGCGACGCCCATGCCGGCCGCCACGCACAAGGTCACCAGCGCGGTGTTCTTGTTGGTGCGCTCCAGCTCGTCGAGCACGGTGCCGAGGATCATCGCGCCGGTCGCCCCCAACGGGTGGCCCATCGCGATCGCGCCGCCATTGACGTTGAGGACGGCGTCATCGATGTCGAAGGCCTGCTGATAGCGCAGCACCACCGAGGAAAAGGCCTCGTTCAGCTCGAACAGGTCGATGTCCTTCACCGTCATGCCGGCCTTGCGCAGCACGAGCTCGGTGACATCGACCGGGCCGGTCAGCATCAAGGCGAGATCGGAGCCGATGGTGGCGAAGGCCTTGATGCGGGCGCGGGGCTTCAGGCCCGCCGCCTTGCCGCCCTTCTTCGAGCCGACCAGCACAGCGGCCGCGCCGTCGACGATGCCCGAGGAGTTGCCGGCATGGTGGACGTGGTTGACGAATTCGACATCGGGATGAGCCGCGGTCGCGACCGCATCGAACCCGCCCATCTCGCCCATCTGGACGAAGGAGGCTTTCAAGCCGGCCAGCGTCTGCATGTCGGTGTTGGGGCGGATGGTCTCGTCACGATCGAGCAGGATCAGGCCGTTGACGTCCTTGACCGGGATCACCGAATTCTTGAAACGCCCGGCCTCCCAGGCGGCGGCGGCGCGCTTGTGCGAGCGCACCGCAAAGGCATCGACATCATCGCGCGAGAAGCCATATTTCGTCGCGATCAGATCGGCCGAGACGCCCTGCGGCATGAAATAGGTGTCGATCGCGACGCTGGGATCGACCGCGATGCCAAAGCCCGAGGCGCCCATGCCGACGCGCGACATGCTCTCGACGCCGCCGCCGATCGCCATCTCCTTCTGGCCCGACATCACCTGCGCGGCGGCGAGGTTCACCGCGTCCAGCCCGGAGGCGCAGAAGCGGTTGATCTGCACGCCCGGCACTTCCTTGCCGTAGCCTGCCTTGAGCGCGATGGTGCGAGCGATGTCGGCGCCGGCCTCGCCGACGGGATCGACGCAGCCGAAGACGACATCCTCGACCAGCTTGGTGTCGAGGTTGTTGCGCTGCTTGATCGCGCGCAGCGTCTGCGTGCCGAGCTCGATCGCAGTGACCTCGTGCAGGGAGCCGTCGGCCTTGCCCTTGCCGCGCGGCGTGCGGACGTGGTCGTAGATGAATGCATCAGCCATCAAGGGCCTCCCGGCATTTTGTTGTTGGGCAGTCGGCAATGGGCAGTCGGCAGTCGGGTTGGCAGAGGTTACGACTGCCGACTGCCTACTGCCGGTCTATCAGAACTGCTCGGCGCTCAGCGCCATGGTGCTGTCGGCTCCCGAGGTGATCCGGGCCAGATGCGCCGCCGTTTCCGGCAGGCTGCGTTCCATGAAGAAGCGCGCCGTCACCAGCTTGGTGTTCATGCGCTCGGTCGCGCCATTGGCTCCCGCCTTGAGCTTGTCCTGCGCGACCTTGGCCATCTTCGCCCACATATAGCCGAGCGAGACGAGGCCGAGCAGGTGCATGTAGTCGGTCGCGCCGGCGCCGGCATTGTCGGGCTTGGCGAGCGCGTTGTTCATGAACCACATCGTCGCCTGCTGGAGATGGCCCAGCGAGAGCTGGAGCGGCCCGAGCAGAGGCTTCAGCCCTTCATCCTCGGCATTGTCCTTCAGGAAGCCCGCAACCTCGTTGAAGAAGGCCATGATGGCGCGGCCGCCATCGCGGCCGAGCTTGCGGCCGACGAGATCCATCGCCTGCACGCCATTGGCGCCTTCATAGATCATGGCGATGCGGGCATCGCGGACGAATTGCTCGACGCCGGTCTCGGCGATGTAGCCATGACCGCCGAACATCTGCTGCGCCTTCACCGCATTGTCGAAGCCGGTATCGGTCAGCACGCCCTTGAGCACGGGCGTCATCAGGCCAAGCTGGTCATCGGCCGCCTGGCGCTCGGCGGCGTCACTGGAGCGATGGGAGATATCGGACTTGATCGCATTCCAGATCACGAAAGCGCGGGCCGCCTCGTTGAAGGCCTTGATCGACATCAAGGTGCGGCGCACATCGGGATGCACGATGATCGGATCAGCCGCCTTGTCGGGGCTTTTCGCGCCGGTCAGCGCGCGTCCCTGGATGCGGTCCCGGGCGTAGACGACGGCGTTCTGATAGGCGACCTCGGATTGCGCCAGCCCCTGGATCGCGACGCCGAGGCGCGCCTCATTCATCATCACGAACATGGCGTTGAGGCCCTTGTTCTCGGCGCCAATGAGCCAGCCCTTCGCCCCGTCATAGTTCATGACGCAGGTCGAATTGCCGTGAATGCCCATTTTGTGCTCGATCGAGCCGCAGGAGACGTGGTTGTTCGCGCCGACGGAGCCATCCTCGCCGATTGCGTTACGCGGCACGACGAAGAGCGAGATGCCCTTCACGCCGGCCGGGGCGCCCTCGATGCGGGCCAGCACGAGATGGATGATGTTCTCGGTGATGTCCTGCTCGCCGGCCGAGATGAAGATCTTGGTGCCGGTGATGGCGTAGGAGCCGTCGCCATTGGGTACGGCCTTGGTCTTGATCAGGCCGAGATCGGTGCCGCAATGCGGCTCGGTCAGGTTCATGGTGCCAGACCACTCGCCCTCGATCATCTTCGGCAGATAGGTGCGCTTCTGCTCGTCGGAACCATGGACGTAGAGCGCGGCGATCGCGCCCATGGTCAGGCCGGGATACATCGCGAAAGCCATGTTCGCCGAGGAGGCGAACTCGTTCATGACGGCACCCAGCGTGTAGGGCAGGCCCTGGCCGCCATATTCGGGATCCATGGCAAGGCCGATCCAGCCGGATCCGGCATAGGCCTCATAGGCCGCCTTGAAGCCCTTGGGCGTCGTCACGGAGCCGTCAGCGTTGCGCGTGCAGCCTTCCTGATCGCCGGAGTGATTCAAAGGCTGGAGTATCTCCTCGCAGACCTTCGCGCCCTCCGCCAGCACCGCCTCGACCACATCGGGCGTCGCGTCGGCAAAGCCCGGCAGGTTGTTGTAGCGCTCGATATTGAAGACGTCGTTCAGCAGGAAAAGCGTGTCTTCGACGGGTGCCTTGTAGACCGGCATGTTCATCCTCCCTCTCGTCGCGACTGCGGCCCACCAGATCACCGCGGGAGCCACATCAGAATAGTTCATATATAAACTATCGAGGCAAGCTTGGCAAGGCGAGTCTGGAAAAGAGGCAATTGCCTCATGCGCAATCGGACCACCCTTCGGCGCGGTGCGCAACAGCCGCAAGGCAGCAAAAAGCCCCGGGCGGCTGCCCGGGGCTTTTCGTGGAGAGACGGAATTTCTTGAAAGCTGGCTGCTGCGAAAAATCGGCCCCCACTTCTCGCATGCGGCCCTTCAAAGGCGCCTCGTATCCTGATCGAAGGCGCTCAGGCCTTGCGGAAGCGAGCCTGCGTCGCTTCCAGCTCGGCGATCGCTTCCTCGATCTCCTTGCGTTGGCTGCGCAGCAGGTCGAGCTGCTCCGCGACCTGCTCATGGCTGAGCTGCAGGCCACCAACGGACGCCGAACCCTCAGTGGCCTCGCCCTTCTTCTCTTCATTGGCGAGCATCGCGCGGATCTCGACCAGCGTGAAACCGAGCTGCTTGCCCTTCAGGATCAGGGCCAGGCGAGCGCGGTCGCGGCTCGAATAGATCCGGGTCATACCGGAGCGGGCCGGAGCGAGCAGGCCACGCGACTCATAGAAGCGCAGCGTGCGCAAGGTCACATCGAAATCACGGGCGAGATCGCTGATGGTGAAGCCACCGGCGGCTTCGGTCTCGGTGGCGGCAGGGTTGGGCGAGCGGCCTTCATGAGTCGAGGCAGCCGCCAAAGCAAAGCTTGGGCGCGACATAAGGGTGCATTCCTTGCGGGTTGGGTCTCGGGAACGCCGACCATGCAGGCGGCGATCATCCGTTCGACAACGCATAGCCGGCTGCTTCCCCTTGCGTCAGGTAATGTGACACTTCCGTGAGGTAAGTTACCGTTATACGCGCCCTGCTCGGGACCGCCCTCCGCGCCCGTTCGTAAAAAATTAACTCCCGCCCCCACAATCTTAACTGACTGTTTACCACGGTCGCCAAAAGTCTGCTCTGCGGATCGGCGTCCCGTCAGCAGCAACGTAATCTTCACGGATCGCCACATTCGCAAGGAAAGCAGCGGTGTCAGGGGCCCGCACCTTTCCGATGAGGACGAGCCCCGTAGGCGAGCGACAACATGGCCACTAGCTTGCCCTGGAGCGTCAAGGGCGTTGATCCGCGCACCCGCGACGCCGCGAAAGCCGCAGCTCGCCGCGCCGGCATGACGCTTGGCGAATGGCTCGACAACAAGATTCGCGAAGAAGCCGCCGAGACGGAGCCTGAGCAGGCCGCCCCCGAGCAGCTCGACATCGCAGCGCTTTCGGAGCGTCTCGCCAGGCTGTCACAGGGACAGATGGACACCTCGCCACACGCGGCCGCCAGTGCCGCCCAGCAGGGTGGCGCCAATGAGCTCTCGCGCGGCGAGATCGACGCCGTGATCAATCAGGCGGCCGCCGTCGAGCGCCTGACCCGCGAATCCAGCGCCAAGACGGCCGGTGCGCTCGACTCGATCACCCGCTGGATCGAGAAGACCGAAAGCCGCATCACCTCCAGCGAGCGCGCCGCCGCCGAGCGCCAGGAGCGCGCGACCAGCGTCATCGCCGATGCGATCAAGACCATGGGCGAGCGCCTCGTCGAGATGGAGCGCAAGGCCAGCGACGCACAGCAGGCCCAAGCCCAGCCCAAGCCAATGCCTGCCCCGCGCCTCGCCTTCAGCCGCGACGGCCTGGCCGAGGCCGTGAACGACATTCGCACCCGCCAGCGCGTGCTCGACGTCGACGGGCAGGCCCAGCCGTCGCGGCGCGCGGCTCCGGAGAGCCGGATCGCGGCCCTGCGCCAGGATCTGCGCGAGCTGAGCAACCGGATCGTGCCCGCCTCGCCGGAGGCGGAGGCAGAGGCGCCGCCTCGGCGCATGCGGGCCACGCCGGCCCAGCATCCGACCCCTGCTTCAACCCCGATCCAGGGCAACCCGATCGAGGCGATGCTGGCCGATCTCGGCGCGCGGCTCGACAAGCTCGACAGGCGCGACCGCCTGGACCCGATCATCAAGCCGCTGGCGCGGATCGAGTCGGACGTCTCGCGCCTGTCGCAGGAGCGTTCGGCCGAGGGCTATCAGCGCTTCGAGCTCGAAATCGCCCATCTCGCCGCCAAGGTCGATGCGCTCGTCGCGCGCGGCGGCGACCGCAGCGTCATCGCCCCGGTCCTGCGCGATATCGCCGAATTGCGCGACATGGTGCAGGCACCGGCCGCCGACCCCCGCATGGACACGCTTTCGCGGCAGATCTCGTCGCTATCCACGGAACTGGCGCAATTGCGCGAAGCGCAGCCGGACGGGCGCGATATCCGCAGCCTCTCGCAGGCGATCGAGGATGTGCGCGACGCCATCCTGTCCGACCGCGCCCATGACCGCCAGGCCGATCCCGCGCAACTGACCTCGCTGTCGCGGCAGATCGAGAATCTGGCCGACAAGATCGAGACCTTGCCGGCGATGCGGCCCGAGGTGATCAACGCCCAGGCAGAACAGCTCGCGGCGCGGCTCAACGAAATGGACGCCTCGGGACGCGGTGTCTCGCATGTCCTGTCCGATCGCATCGAGGCGCTGGTTATCCGGCTGGAGGATATGGCCGGCCGACAGCCCGACCAGCTCGAGAGTCGCATCGACGCCCTGCAGGAGAGCATCGAGACCCTGGCCGAGCAGGGCCCGGTCGCCGTGACGCGGCAGATCGAGGCCCTGGCCGGCCGCATCGAGAGCCTGGCTGCGGCGAGCAACCTGTCCCAGATCATCAGCGAGGGCAAAGGCCCGCAAATCGCCCGCGTTGATCTGCGCCCGATCGAGGACATGCTGCGCGGCCTTGCCGAGAAGATCGACGAGGCTGGTCGCCCCGGCGCGGAAACCGACGCCTTCGACGCGCTGGAGCAGCAGATCTCCGGCCTCGCCCAGCGGCTCGACAGCGCCGCCGCGACGCGCTCCGCCGAGACCGGCATCGAGCGGACATTGCAGGATCTCGTCGTCCATCTGCAGACGCTGCGGCAGGACACCACCGCCGCGGCCGAGCACGCGGCGCGCGCCGCCATGGCCGATATGGGGAGCAAAAGCGGGCCGGCCAGCGGCATCGCCGAAATCAGCAACCTCCTCTCGGGCCTGCGCGACACCCATGTCTCCTCCGGCCGCGAGACGCAGGACGCGATCGGCGCCGTCCACCAGACGCTTGAAACCGTGATCTCGCGGCTCGCCAGCATCGAGGCCGAACTTGCCGCCGAGCGGCAAGGCCCGGCCCCACGCCCGGTGATGCCGCCCCGCCATGCCGAACAAGCGCAGTCGGCCGCCCGTGCGCCGGAGCCGGCCGCAAGCCTCAGCATCGCCCAAGAAGACCGCATCGCCGCAGACCGCATCGCCACTGAGCGCCCGCGCGCGGGCCAGCCCGAGGCATCCTCACCGGTCGCGGCCTCGCTTGATCTGCCGCTGGAGCCCGGCTCGGGCCGCCCGCGCGTCAGCACCACCACCACGCCGCAGGACGCGCAATCGGTCCGCCAGAGCCTGATCGCCGCAGCAAGGCGCTCCGCCAAGGCCGCGACCGAAGCCACCACGACGCCGACCGCGACGAGCGAGCCCGCCAAGGGCAGCGGCCGCCTGAAGGAGATTATGGAGAAGCGCCGCAAGCCGCTTCTGCTCGGCCTCGCCGCGCTCGTACTCGCCATGGGCACCGCCCATGTCGTGACCGGCGCGCTGCAAGGCGGCGGCACGGGCAAGCCGGTCAGCGCCGAGGCAGTCGACATCCCAGCAGTGCCGGCTGCTCCGATTCCCGCCCCGGTGACGCCGACGCCGGCGCCCGCCAAGGACCAGACCTCCGCCCTCCCCCCGTGACCGCTCCGACGATCAGCGCGGCGCCCTCCTTCGTGAGCCCCGCCCAGGCCGCCATCACCATCCCGGAAAGCGCAGCTCCGGCCACGGAACCGCTTCCGGCCGCTTTGGCGCCTCCCGTCCAGACCCCCGTCCTGACGGTCACGGGCATCGACGACCTTCCGACCGGGCTCGGCAGCGTGGGCCTGCGCAAGGCAGCGCTCGCGGGCGATGCACGCGCGGTCTACGAGGTCGCCAGTCGCGCGGTCGACGGTCCGGGCTCCGCCCGCGACCCCAAGCTGGCGCTGCGCCTGTTCGAGCGCGCCGCAGTGGCCGGGCTCGCCCCAGCCCAGTTCCGCCTCGGCAATATGTTCGAGAAGGGCATCGGCACCACGCGCGACGCCTCCCTGGCGCGGGTCTGGTACACGCGCGCCGCCGAGCGCGGCAACGCCAAGGCCATGCACAACCTCGCCGTGCTGCATGCCGAAGGCGCCGCCGGCAAGCCCGACTACGCCACCGCGACGGAGTGGTTCCGCAAGGCTGCGGAACTGGGCGTGCGCGACAGCCAGTACAATCTCGCCATCCTGCTCGGGCGCGGCCTCGGTGCGCCGACCGATCTCGGCCAATCCTATCTCTGGTTCTCCATCGCCGCCGCCCAGGGCGACGAAGACGCCAGCCGCAAGCGCGACGAGGTCGCCCAGCGCCTGAGCCCCGGCGATCTCGCCACCGCCAAGGCCGCCGCCGAGAGCTGGAAGCCGAAGGCGCTCGAAGCCACCGCCAACGACGTGCCCCCACCCAGCAAGGGCTGGGACGAGGCGCCGAGCGCGACCACCAAAAAGCCCGCCAAGCCGGCGCACAGCTGAACTGACGACATGACAGGCGCGAAAGCGCCTGTTTTCGCTTGCAACGTCACGGTTTCGACGCGTTGGCGCGCCATGACAGGATGAGGCCTCCAGTCACCGGCCGGGACAAAACTCCCTTTTTCGCAACGATAAGGATTTGTCTAACCCGATTGGTGCAATCTGGGACGATCCGGCGCCGGGCTTCAGCAAAAGCGCGCCGGGACGCGAGGACCAAGGGTGCAGATCTACCTTCCGATCGCCGAACTCCCGATCAGCATCCTGATGGTGCTGGGCCTCAGCGGCGCGGTCGGCTTCATCTCCGGCCTGTTCGGCGTCGGCGGCGGCTTCCTGCTGACGCCGCTCTTGATCTTCCTCGACATTCCGCCCGCGGTCGCGGTCGCGACCGTCGCCGCGCAGGTCGCCGGCTCCTCGACCACCGGCGTCCTGACCTATTGGCGAAGGCGCGCGCTCGACTTCAAGCTCGGCGGCGTCCTCGTCGCCGGCGGCATATTGGGCACCGTGCTCGGCGTGCTGTTCTTCAACCTGATGCGCAGGCTCGGCCAGCTCGAGCTCGTCATCACCCTGTCCTATGTGACCCTGTTCACGATCATCGGCGGCCTGATGCTCTACGACGCCCTGCGGGCGATGTGGCGCGTGCGGTCGGGCAAGCCGGCGCGGTTGCGGCGGCGGGCCGGGACGCATCCCTGGTGGATGGGCCTGCCGCTGCGGATGCGCTTCTACCGCTCCCAGCTCTACGCCAGCGTGATCCCGATCGCGCTGCTGGCGATCGTGATCGGCTTCATCGGCGCGGTGCTGGGCGTCGGCGGCGGCTTCATCCTGGTGCCGGCGCTGATCTATTTCTTCCGCATCCCGACCGCTGTCGTCGTCGGCACCTCGCTGTTCCAGATCCTGGTGACGATGACCGGCGCGACCATCCTGCACGCGCTGACCAACCAGTCGGTCGACCTGATCCTGGCGGTTCTCCTGCTGCTGGGCGGCGTCGTCGGCGCGCAGTTCGGCGGGCGCGCGGCGCGCAACCTCAATGTCGAATCCTTCCGCATGTTGCTGGCGCTGCTGATCCTCTCCGTCGGCCTGCGCTTCGCCATCGAATTGTTCATCGCGCCGACCGAGCCCTTCTCCGTGATCGTGACGGAGGGCATACGATGAGACGCTCCCTCGCCATCCTGCTGCTGGCGACACTGTCCGCGCTCACGGCCGCCTCGGCGCGCGCCGAGACATTGATCGCGGCGATGTCGAGCCATCAGATCCAGATCAACTCCAACTATACCGGCGACCAGCTCACAGTCTTCGGGCTGGTCGAGCGCGACGGGCGCACCGCCGCGCGCGGCGATCCCTACGACATCATCGTCACCGTGCGCGGCCCGCGGCGCATGCTCCTGGTGCGTGAAAAGGAGCGGCTCGGGCCGATCTGGATCAACCGCACCCAGCGGCGCTTTCCCGACAACTCGATCTTCCTGACGGTGGCGAGCAATCGGCCGCTCAACGAGATCATGAGCGAGGAGACCGCGCGGCGCGAGCGGATAGGCCTTGAAAACGCCCAGCGCCTGCCCGATCCCGGGCTCGATTTCGGCCGGACGACAGCGCGCTTCAAGGACGGCATGATCCGCATCCTCGAGGAGAAGGGGCTCTATTCCCAGGAGGCGCGCGGCGTCACCTTCCTTTCCAACACGCTGTTCAGCGCGCCGATCCCGGTGCCGGCCACGGCGCCGACCGGCTCCTACGAGATCGACATCGTGCTCTATGCCGGCGGCGTGCCGCTGGCCCGGCAATCGACCAATTTCGAGGTGGTCAAATCCGGCATCGAACAGCGCCTGGCCACGGGCGCCTATGAGCATTCCCTGCTCTACGGCCTCGCGACCGTCGCGCTTGCGCTGTTCTTCGGGTGGCTGTCCAGCGTCGTCTTCCGCAAGGATTGAGCTCTGGAGCAGTTTCCGATCCCAGCGGATCGTTCAATTGCTCCAGCCTTTTGGTTTAACGCGTTTTCTTCACGCGAACCGGTGTCCGCTTCGCTCGAAAACGCTCTGACCTTCAGCCGATCAGCAGGCCATAGGCGAAGAAGGGCGCGATCGTCCCCTCCTCGATCCGTGTCAGGCCCTCCGTGAGCTCGACCAGCCCGTCTGTGCGGGTCAATGAGGTCAGGACGCCGGCCCCGTCCTGCGGGTGCTTGCGCGCGACCATGACGCCGTCGGCGGCCGGCGTCAGCGAGACCCGGACATATTCGCGCCGGCCCGCCTTCTTGACGTAGGGAAAGCCGAGCCGCACCGGCAGCGGCGTCGGCGCGACATAAGCGGCGCCCGCAAGCCGCGCGAGCAGCGGCCGCGCGACGAAGGCGAAGGTGACGAAGACCGCGACCGGATTGCCGGGCAAGCCGATGAAGGGCGTGGCCCCGACGAGCCCCATCGCGACGGGACGGCCGGGCTTGATGCCGATGCGCCAGAACGCCAGCGAGCCGGCGCGCTCGACCGCCGCCTTGACGTGGTCCTCCTCGCCGGTCGAGACGCCGCCCGAGGTCAGGATCAGATCGCAGGACGCCGTCGCCTCGGAGAGGCGCCGCGCCAGGCTGACAGGCTCGTCGCGCAGAATGCCGAGATCGACGACCTCGGCGCCGGCGCGCGCGACCATGGCGCGCAGCAAGCTGCGATTGGCGTCGTAGATCGCCGCGGGCGCAAGCGCTTCGCCCGGCTCGGTCAATTCGTCGCCGGTCGAGAAGATCGCGACGCGCGGCCGGCGATGAACGCTCACTTCGATCAGCCCGAGCGCCGCCAAGAGCGCGAGATCCTGCGGCCGCAGGCGCTGGCCAGCCTTCAGGGCGGTCTCGCCGCGCGCGATATCCTCCCCCGCCGGGCGGGCATTGGCGCCGATCTTCAGCCCGGCGGGCAGCCTGACGAAGCCGTCGTCGAGCCCGACATCCTCCTGCATGAAGACCGTATCGGCATCTGGCGGCATCGGCGCGCCGGTGAAAACCCGCACCGCGACGCCCGCCGTCGCGGTGCGGGACGCATCCGCCCCCGCCGCGACGCGGCCCGACAAGCGCAAGCGGCTCTCGCCAGCGGAGGCCAGATCGGCGAAGCGCACGGCATAGCCATCGACCGCCGAATTGGCGAAGGGCGGCAGGTCGAGCCTCGCCACGACATCCCGCGCCAGCACCCGGCCATCGGCCTCAGTGAGCGCGACATTCTGCAGTCCCGCCAATGGCGCGACCAGGGAGCCGGCGCGCTCCGCCGCCTGCTCGACGCTCATCAACGCGCCGAAGGCTTCCTCATCCTTGCTGAGCTGGGCCATGACGTCCTCACTCTTCCCCGTGTCGCCCTTGCCCGTGTCGCTGCTGCCTGTGCCGCCGCGCCAGCACGGCAGCAAGCGGCTCGGCCGCCGCCAATGCGATATCGGCAACCGCCGCAATGTCGTCGAGAGCGACGACCGGGCGCCCCGCCTCGGGAAAGGCGCTGTCGCTCACGACGGCCACGATGCTCGGATCATCGGGATGCAAGGCCGGCTTGCCATTGGCCAGGCGGTGGATTTCGATCTTGGCGTGCGGGTCGCGCTTGAAGCCCTCGATGATGACGAGATCGACCGGTGACAGCCGCTCGAGCAATTCGCCGAGTTTCGCCTCCGGCTCGCCGCGCAACTCCCGCATCAGCGCCCAGCGCCGCTCCGAAGAGATCAGGACCTCGCGCGCGCCGGCCTGGCGATGCGCGTAGGAATCCTTGCCGGGCGTGTCGAGATCGAAGGCATGATGGGCGTGCTTGAGCGTCGAGACGCCGACGCCGCGACGGCCGAGCTCCGGGATCAATCGCGTCAGCAGCGTCGTCTTGCCCGCCCCGCTCCATCCCGCCAGACCGATCACGCGCATCGAGGGCCATGTCTCCAAACAAAAACCGGTCTCCAAACAAAAACCGGGCGCGAAAGCGCCCGGCTGTCATCTTTCAGATTGCCTCTCGCGGTCAAGCAATCCGTCTTGGTCAGGACAGGCTTGGCGAGAACAGGCTTGGCGAGAACGAGCTCACTCCGCCGGCTGCAGCGTCGGGCCGTCCGGCACATGGCCTTTCTGCATCTCCTCGGCGACCCAGAGCGAATGGTGCTCCTTGGCCCAGTTGAGATCGACCTCGCCGGAGCCCATCGCGTCGAAGGCGCCCTCCATGCCGATCGTGCCGATATAGATATGCGCCAGGATCGCCGCGACCATCAGCACGGCGACGATGCCATGCACCACGTTCCAGAACTGCATGGTCAGCACGCCGCCGGAGAAGAACGGGAACAGCAGGTTGAGGCCAGAGAGCGAGAGGGCCGTGCCGCCGACCACCACTGTCCAGAACACGATCTTCTGGCCGCCATTGAAGCGCTTGGCCGGCGGGTGGCCCTTGCCGACGATGCCGCCGCCGGCGGCGAACCAACGGACATCGACCATGCCGGGGATGTTGTCCTTGATCCAGACGACGAACATCAGCGCGATGCCGAGCATGAACGGCCAGGCGAGGTAGTTATGCGCCCATTTCGCCACGACCGAGATATTGGTGAAGGTCTGCGGCCCGACCAATGGCAGCAGCACGAGCTTGCCGAAGGTGACGTTGAGCCCCGACAGCGCCAGCACGATGAAGCATGCGGCCGTCAGCCAGTGCATGAAGCGCTCAAAACCGTTGAAGCGCGTCAGCGTGCGGCCCGACAGGCCGGACTCGACCCGGATGCGGCCCCGCACGAGGTAGAACACCGCCAGCAGAAGCAGCGTGCCGAGCACCGCGACGGCGCCGATCTTGACCATGGCGCCCTGATGAAAGGCGCGCCATTCGCGCCCGGCGGGCCGCTCCAGCGTCGCGGCCTTGCCATCGGGAATGGTGATACGGCCCTTGAGCTCAGCCGAAGGATTGGCCTTCAGCGCGTCGAGGAACTGCTGTTCCTTGACCGAGTCAGCAGTCGGGTTGACCTGCTGCGCAAAAGCCGGAACCGCCAGCGCGACAGCGAAGGTCAACAGCAGGCCGGTGACCAGGAGACGAAGGTGAGCGCCGAGACGCATTGCGAAATTCCTCTCGCGAGATGAACCGGACATCCTGCTCGGGGGAACGCGCCCGACCTTGCGGCCGAGACGCGCCCCTCCCCCCGAGCTAGATGGCGATCGTTTCCTTGTAGGCGGTCTGCCAACCCCAGGCGCCGGAGCCATAGCCGCGCTTGACCACCCGCTCCTTGTAGATCTGGGCAATGATCTCGCCGTCGCCGGCGAGCAGCGATTTGGTCGAGCACATCTCGGCGCAGAGCGGCAGCTTGCCCTCGGCCAGGCGGTTCGAACCATATTTCTGGAACTCGGCCGGGGAGAGATCGACCTCCGGGCCGCCCGAGCAATAGGTGCATTTGTCCATCTTGCCGCGCGAACCGAAATTGCCGACCTTGGGATATTGCGGCGCCCCGAACGGACAGGCGTAGAAGCAATAGCCGCAGCCGATGCAGAGGTCCTTGTTGTGCAGCACGACGCCGTCGGCGGTGTTGTAGAAGCAGTCGACCGGGCAGACCGCCATGCAAGGCGCGTCCGTACAATGCATGCAGGCCATCGAGATCGAGCGCTCGCCCGGCTTGCCGTCATTGATGGTGACGACGCGGCGCCGGTTGATGCCCCAGGGCACCTCGTTCTCGTTCTTGCAGGCGGTGACGCAGGCATTGCATTCGATGCAGCGGTCGGCGTCGCAGAGGAATTTCATCCGGGCCATGATTCAGTTCCTCTTCACGCTGCGGCGATCTGGCAGAGCGTGACCTTGCCTTCATGCATGGCGGTCACCGGGTCGTAGCCATAGGTCGTGAGGGTGTTGACGGACTCGCCGAGCACGATCGGATCCAGCCCCTTGGGGTAGTTCCCACGCTGGTCGACGCCCTGGTAGAAGCCACCGAAATGGAAGGGCATGAAGGCGACGCCCTTGCCAACGCGCTCCGTCACCAGCGCCTTGACCTTGGCCTTGGAGTTGTTCTCCGGCCCCGAGACCCAGACGAAGGCGCCGTCCTTGATGCCGCGCTCGGTCGCGTCCTGCGGGTTGATCTCGACGAACATGTCCTGCTGCAATTCGGCGAGCCATTTGTTCGAGCGCGTTTCCTCGCCGCCGCCCTCATATTCGACGAGCCGGCCCGAGGTCAGGACGATCGGGAAGGATTTCGCGACGCCGCGCTCCACCGCCGCCTTCTGCATGGTGGTGTGGAGGTTGGGGATGCGCAAAGTCCGCTCGTCGGGACGCGCCGGCCATTTCGCCACGAGGTCGACACGCGGCGAGTAGATCGGCTCGCGATGGGTCGGGACCGGATCGGGCAGGTTCCAGGCATTGGCGCGGGCCTTGCCGTTGCCATAGGGCACACAGCCATGGCTGAGCGCGACGCGCTGGATGCCGCCCGACAGGTCGTTAGCCCAGTTCACCGTGTCGATCGCGTTGCCGCCGATCCAGGTAATGGTCGCGATCTCGGCCGGCGTCAGATCCTGATCCCAGCCGAGCTTTTTCAACATGCCCATGGTGAATTCGGGATAGCCGTCCTTGATCTCCGAATTCAGCGAGTAGGAGCCGTTCTCGGCCAGCAGCGTGACATTGACCTTGCTGCCGTCAGGCCTGGTCTCCTCACGCGTCAGGCCAAAGCGCGGGCGGAAGGTGCCACCGCCATTATTGGCCTCGAGCGCCGTGTTGTAGAGGATATGCGTGCCGGGATGCTTCAAGTCCGGCGTGCCCCAGCACGGCCAGGGCAAGCCGTAGAAGTCGTTTTCAACAGGCGAGCCCTTGGCGCCGCGCAGCGAGACCAGATCGAACTTGTCCTGGTGCTGCATGTGCAGCTTGAGGCGCTCGGGCGACTGCCCGGTATAGCCGGTGGACCAGCCGCCCTTGTTGATCTCGCGCAGGATCGATTCCGCCGAGGGCTCCAGGCCGTATTTGCCCTGCACCAGCTCGAGGGTCTTGAACATCGGCTCGGCGAAGCCGAGCTTCTGCGCCAGCTTGTAGATGACCCAGTAGTCATTGGCCGATTCGAAGATCGGATCGACGACCTTCTCGCCCCATTGCACCGAGCGGTTGGAGCAGGTGCGCGAGCCCGCGCATTCGAACTGCGTACCGATCGGCAGCAGATAGGTGCCGTTCTTGCGCTGACCGAGCGAGACGAAATTGGTCGGGTGCGGGTCGGCCACGACCAGCAATTCGAGCGTTTCCAGCCCCTTCACGGCGTCGGGCATGCGCGGGATGGTGTTGCCGCCATGGCCCATGACGATCATGGCCTTGAGGTTATCTTTCTGATCGACCTGCTCGGCGGGCATGTTGGCGGCGTCGAACCAGCGCGTCGAGGTGTGGCCCGAGGTCTCCATATTGGCCTTGGCCGTGCGGGCCGGGCGGCCGCCCTTGGCGGGCACCTCGTCGAAGCGCGTGACGAAATAGTCGTAATCGACGCCCCAGACGCGGGCCCAATGGCGCCAGGCGCCTTCGACCAGCCCGTAATAGCAAGGCAGATTCGAGATATCGAGGCCGAAATCGGTCGCGCCCTGCACGTTGCAATGGCCGCGGAAGATGTTGGCGCCGTTGCCGATGCCGCCGACATTGCCCGTGGCGAGCAGGAGGTTGCAGATCGCCCGGACGTTGGCCGTGCCAACCGAGTGCTGGGTCACACCCATGCACCAGATGAAGGTCGCCGGCTTGACCTTGGCGAAGGTCTCGGCGGCCCGCTTCAATTGCGCCTCGGGAACGCCGGTGATGTCCTCGACGGTCTTGGGGTCGTATTTCTCGACCTCCTTGCGGACATCGTCCATGCCGTAGACGCGGGCGGCGAGGAAGTCCTTATCCTCCCAGCCATTTTTGAAGATGTGCCACATCATGCCCCAGACCACCGCGATGTCGGTGCCGGAGCGGATGCGGATATAATCGGTCGCGTGGGCCGCCGTGCGGGTCAGGCGCGGATCGAAGACGATGACATTGGCCCGGTTGATCTCCTTGCCGCTCAGGATGTGCTGCATCGAGACCGGATGGGCCTCGGCCGCATTCGAGCCCATGAACATGATCGTCTTGGAGTTGCGGATGTCGTTGTAGGAGTTCGTCATCGCGCCGTAGCCCCAGGTGTTCGCGACACCTGCGACCGTGGTGGAGTGGCAGATGCGCGCCTGGTGGTCGACATTGTTGGTGCCCCAGAAGGCGGCGAACTTCCGGAACAGATAGGCGCCCTCATTGGAGAACTTGGCCGAGCCGAGCAGATAGACGGAATCGGCACCGGACTTGGCCCGGATCTGCATCATCTTGTCGCCGATCTCGCTGATCGCGACATCCCAGCTGATGCGCTGCCACTGCCCGTCGACCAGCTTCATCGGATACTTGATGCGGCGGTCGCCATGGGTCAGCTCGCGCACCGAGGCGCCCTTGGCGCAATGGCTGCCCCGGTTGATCGGGCTTTCCCAGGCCGGCTCCTGACCCACCCAGACGCCGTTGGCGACCTCGGCCTTGACGGTGCAGCCGACGGAGCAATGGGTGCAGATGTTCTTGACGATCTTGGTGCCGCTCGCCGGACCCAGCCCCTCCGCCGCATCCGCCTTGCGGACGGAGCCGATCTGGAGCGCGCCTGCGGCCGCGACGCCGCCGGCGACGAGGCCCGAACGCCGCAGGAAGGTGCGCCGGTCCATCACGCCCGAGGACAGGCCGGCCATGGCGGCCCGGAGCTTGCCGCGCTGAACATCGGCAGATTTGCGCTTGATGAGCATGGCGTTGCGCCCTCAGTAGCGGTTGACGCGATAGTAGTTCTTGACGTGCTCCGACTCTTGGTAGCGCGCCCTGGTCTCTTCCTTGCCTGGATCGACGGCTGCCGCCGGCGTCACCATGGCGGGCGTCACGGCCACCGCCGCGCCGGCACTGAGCGCCTTGAAGAAGCTGCGGCGGTCGAAGGCCGGCGTCACAGTCTCTTTGGGCTTTTGCTCTTTGGGCTTTTGCGACATCGTGGTCTCCTCCGCGCCGGGCAGGCTGGCGGACGTCATGACGGCAGCCTTGCGGCTTCCGTCTCGATGGACAGGAACAGGCTGCCGACGCGGCCGACGGCCCGGTAGAATTTCGAAGCCTTCGCAACCGCCAGATCGGCGAAGAGGCGCTCGCCCCAGGGCTCGATATGGCGCGCATAAAAGGCGCCCGCATCGACGCCCTCGCCCGCGAAGGCGCCGCGGATCAGATTCGCCATGATGTCCATCAGGATGGCGATATGGTCTTCCGGCTCGCCGGCGCGCTCGGCCCGGGCGATGCCGAGCTTGCCCATATCCTCGCGCACCAGCGCCAGCGGGCGCTCATGCAGGAAACCCGTCAGGTAATAGGAGGCGTAGGGCAGGATCTCGCCACGGCCGACGCCGATGAAGAGCTCGAAGAATTCGTCGCGCGCCGCTTCCGGCGTGAGCTCGGCGGCGGCCTCGGCCAAGGCGAAATGGGCCATGCCGAGCGGCGAGGCATCGCCCCGCAGGCCTTGCAGAACGGCCAGCGTCTCGGCCGTCGGTGCCCGCCAGAGCAAGGCTCCGATCAACTGGTATTCCTGGGCGCGCGCCTCGTCGATCTCATCGATCGCGGCCGACGAACCACCGTTCATCGAAGCGGGCTGGTGCGGCGCGGTCTCGATGGGATAGAGATCAGGTCGCAGGTCGGAGCGTGGCACGCCGGTATTGGCTTCGACGGAGAGCACGCGGTCGGCGGGAACACGCTTCCAGCTCGAAATCGCAGGCTGCGACACGCCCAGGCTGCGCGCCAATGCGCGCACCCCGCCGGCGGCACCGATCGCTCTTTCGAGTGCCGAATCACGCATCGCTTGCAGCGTTCCTCATCATCTCGCGGCGTTACTTCGCCGCTGAATCTTTAAGCGTGGTGATAATGAAGGCTTATCACCCTAGAATACAAGAATTCTAATCTGGACTTAGATTGGAATGGCTCCCCCGCCACGCTTGCGATGGGGAGTCTTCCGCTGCTCCGGCTCGGGATTATTTTGCGCCGCAGCGTAGACCCGATCCGGCGCGACCCGGCCTGTTTCGGCCTCTTCCGCCGGGTTCGTGCCTGCCTCGCTCACCCTGACATGCCCGACCGCAGCCGGCGCAGGCCGCTCATCTTGCAGCGCGGCGTCATGATTACGACTTCCGTCATGCGACGAAAGTTTATGCGACATGCAGTCTCCCGCGCCCTCATCCAGTCCAAAAAGAGCCGGATCGGGCTCCGGGGCATCGCCGAAGATGCCGCGCACCATCGCCTCGACATCGTCCGATTCCGTCAACGGGCCGTAGCCCGGCGCGCCGCCCGGCGTGTTCCAGTCGAGCGCATAGTCGCGGGCCGGATTCTCGAAATCGCGGATCGTCGGATCGCTCTCCCAGGCCCGCCGCATCGCCGCGAGCTTCCAGCTTTCGGGCACGTTCTGCTTGAGCCAATGGGCGACGTCGAAATCCTTGTCGATCAGATCGAGCGAGGGCGGCTCGACCATGTCCGGCTCGGATGCGGCGGCCTGCGGCTCAATTTCCCTCGGCAAGGCTTCCTTCGCCGGTAAGGCTTCCTCCGCCGGCAGCGCTTCGCTCACAGGCGATGGCGGGAGAGTCTCGCCTTGCTCCGCCACGGCGCGCTTGCGCCGCGACCAGCGCGTCAGGAAGCCTTCGTCGTCGGGATCGCCTGCGCGCGGGCTCATCTCTCGCCCTCATCCCGGCGCAGGCCCGGCTCCGGACGCGGGCCGCCGCCCTTGCGCGGATCATGCTCGCTGCGCTTGCGCTTGATGAATTCGCGCTCGACATGATGCGCCTCGAAGAAGGCGAGCACCTGTTCGGCGATCAGGGCCGGCATCGGCAGGGCCTCGACGATGTCCCCGACATTCTCGGCATAGACCTCGCCCTCGAAGGGGTCGGCGGTGACGCCGACGAAATCCAGCTCGGGCTCGATCCCGGTCGGCCGGATCGCGACCCAGAGCTTGGCGCGGCCGGCCTGGAAGTTCTCGCGGAAATGCGCCGTGTCGACCGAATGCAGCGTCAGCGTCGCCGGGCCGAGATAGACGCTGCGCCGGCCAGGCTCGCTGGCAAGCTCGGTCCAGGGCGCAAGCGCCGGCGGCTCGGGCAGCACGGCAAGCGGGCTCCAGGCATGGTCGACCCAGGGCGAATCGATCGCGCGCCGCTCGACCACGATCCCGACCTCGATGTGCGCTTGCGTCATGTCGCGCTCCTCAATTCGTCATCGCGTTTGCTTGCAGGGGCAGGCCTGCCACGAGATTCTGCGGCTTCAGGCGCAGGACCTTGTCGGCCGACATCGCCATGATGAGATAGATGGGCCTGGCCTGCGCCGCCGCCAACACCGGCACATCGGGCGGCAGCGTCATCCTGTAGAGCGCCAGCACGCGCGACAGCTCCTCCTCACTGACGCTCCTGCCCTGCCAGAGCGCGTTGCCGATCGCCGTGGCCTGCGCATCGAGCCCGACGAACCAGCGCCAATCGGCATCCCTGAGGTTCTCGATCGGCTCGATTGCGACATCGAAGCCGTGCAGGGCGCACACCCAATGGCGCAGCGCCGCCGCCAGCGCCGCCCGCCCCGATGGCGAACCGCCGAGATCGAGCACCATGTCGAAACCGTCCGAGCGCTGCCAATAGCGGTCGGCATTGGCGGCTTTGAGGATGTCGAGCGAGGTCACGGCCGGGCCGCCCAGCATGGCGAGCAAAGGCGAGGCATGACGATCGGCCTCATGGCCCTCGATGATCTCGGCATCGGCCAGAAGGATCGTGTTCTCGTGGTGGGTAACGCGCTGCGGCCGGAACAGGCACTCGGCGGCCCGCACCACATAGGGGTCGTCGACCTCATCGAGCGCGCCGCGCAGGATGACATGGACGAGCTGGTCGAGGAACAAAGGCGGCACGCCCGCGACGCCCTCGCGGATGATCCGCGCATAGGCCGCCTCCAGCGTCGGCGCGGCAAGCAACCGGTCGCGCCAGCCGACCAGGAAGCGCCAGTTCTCGCGAGCATCCTCATCTGCGATCGCAGCGATCTCGGCCGCCGCCACCTCGGCCTGGGGCGCCGCCATCAGCTTGGCGTGCAGCGCGCGCTCGGCCGCGCAGGCCTCGTCGGGCGGCAGCACTTCGGGCCGCGCCAGATAGGCCTTGAGGAAATCATCGGTGACGACGAGCCCGCCACCGGCAGTGCGGTCCAGCAGGACATGACCGGAAGTCGCCCAGAAATGCATCATGATGCGTCCGTCTTCTTTCGCGATACCGGCTTCTTGCCCAATACCGGCTTCTTGCCCAGCGCCAGCAGATCGACCTCATCCCGCGGCCCGTCCTCGTCCTCGACCTCCATAAATTCGAAGGCCCGGAACGCGAAGGCGCGCAAACCCGTGCCGTCCTGCTCGGCGCGCGGGGTGAGCGTGCGGAAACGCTCGCGGATTTCGCCATCCTCCAGTGTCCGGTGCAAGGCGATCAGCGTTTGCGCCGGATGGTCGCAGAGCGAGGCGGCAAAGGCGATCTCCTCGGCCGCAGCCATGCGCGCCGTGGCAAGATCGGGCGCACCGAGTTTTGCGACGAGATGGCCGGCAAGCTGCGCGGTCGCGGCCTCGCGCTCCTCCTCCGTCGCCTCGGTCACGACGGCCAGCGTGCTCCAGCCGAAGCTCGCAACGCCGAGGAAGCCGGAGCGGAAAGCGGTGCGCCCCTTGGCGTCGAGCGCCGCGATCTCGGCGGGGTCGAACAGGAAGGAGCCGGTCACCAGCCACTCGCCGGGCTCGGCGGCGCGGCGGAAGACGAATGTATCCGACGGGTCGAGCCTGATGGCGCGTGGCAGTTTGAGTGCACTCACAGCTTGGGCCCGCCGCTGTCACGGTCGAGCCAGTCGGCCCGGTCCAGCGCCTCGACCAGGCTCCGGCGCTCGGCGCCGCTCTGCGAGGTCGCGATGAGATCGCCATTCGCCTCGATGCCGTGGCGGGTGCCGACGACCTTATCGAGCCGGTCGAGCCAGCGGCGGGCCACGGCCTTGGGCCCATCGCTTTGCCAATGCGTGACACCGAGCATGAGATGACGCGCGAAGGATTCGATCAGATCGACCGCATCGACCTCCTCGAAACCTTCCTCCGTCATGCCGACGCCGGTCTGCCCCAGCGCGAAGGGCGCCATGGTGGTGGCGCGCAGCATCGCGCCGAAGACGAGCCAATCGGGTACATCGCCCTCGCCGCAGCCTCGCGGCCAGGCGAGCCGGCCGCCGCCGATCAGGCCATGGTCGTAGATCAGCGCATCAGGCCAGCGGAACAGGACCGGCCGCTCCGGCGGGCAATGCACGGCAAGCGCGTCGGCAAGCGCATTCATCGCGAGGTAGTGGGCGAGCCGTGCCTCGCCGAGCACGGCGTCGGGCTCCAGCACCACGGCGAATTCGACGATATCGAAGCGGCGCACCCAGACCAGCGTCGCAGCCCCTGCCTCGGCGGCGATCGCCTGGGCATGGGCGAAGGCGTCGCCGGCTTCGCGCAGGGTCACGAGCGAGAAACCCGGCGGCAGGACAGGCTCCCGCCTGAGATCGTCAGGGCGCGGGATATTCACCGGCATCGACCTCTTGCTCCCCGGTGGCGCGACGAATTGCTCATCGCCGGTTTCTTTTGAACCTTTCCAATTCCATATAAGCCTCGATTGTCGCAAGAGAGACGAAAAGACGCTCCCGGCAGATCGGCCAAGGACGTGAACGCCAAGGAAGTGAACGTAATGACCGGCACCGCACGCACGCTGATGGTCTGCTCCTGCGAAGACACGATGCCGCTCGATGGCGAGGCGCTGGCGCGTGGCTGCAAGGGCAGCGAGATCAGGACGGCGCGGCATCTCTGCCGCACGCAGACGGAGATCTTCACCAAGCTGCTCGGCGAGCGCGACGCCATTACCGTCGGCTGCACGCAGGAGGCCCCGCTTTTTGAAGAAATCGCCGCGGATCTCGACTACTCCGGCGATCTCGTCTTCGCCAATATCCGTGAGACCGGCGGCTGGGCGCGCGAGGCGAAGTCGGCCGGCCCCAAGATGGCAGCTCTGCTGGCGGCCGCAGCCGAGCCGATGCCGCCGGCGAGCTTCACCACCTTGGAAAGCAAGGGCGTGGCGCTGATCTATGGCCATGACGAGGTCGCGCTCTCGGTCGGGCAGAGCCTGGCAGAGCATCTCGACGTCACCATCCTGCTCTCGCGGCCCGGCGAGATCACGCCGCCGCGCCTCTCCGACATCCCGGTGCTGAAGGGCACGATCGTCGCCGCGACCGGCTGGCTTGGCGCCTTCGATCTGACGGTCAATGATTACGCCGCGCCCTCCCCGTCCTCGCGAAGCAAGCTCGTCTTCGGCGAAGCGCGCAATGGCGCGAACTCGCAATGCGACATCGTCATTGACGTCTCCGGCGGTGCGCCGCTCTTCCCGGCCGGCGATTTGCGCGCCGGCTATCTGCGCGCCGACCCACGCGACAAGGCAGCGATCGAGCGCCTGATCGGACAGGCCAGCCACCTCGTCGGCGAGTTCGACAAGCCGGCTTACGTCCGGCTGAACCAGGATCTTTGCGCCCATTCGCGCTCGTCCAAGACCGGCTGCACGCGCTGCCTCGAGCTCTGCCCGACCGGTGCGATCACGCCAGCGGGCGACCATGTCGCGATCTCGGCCGAGATCTGCGCCGGCTGCGGCGCCTGCGCCGCCGTCTGCCCAACCGGCGCCGTGACCTACGCCCTGCCGCCGACCGACGCGCTGCTGCGCCGCCTGCGCACCTTGCTGACCACCTATACTGAGGCCGGCGGCCGCGAGGCCGTGCTGCTGCTGCATGATGGCGAGCATGGCGAGGCGCTGATCGACGCGCTCGCCCGCTTTGGTGATGGCCTGCCGGCGCGCGTGCTGCCGCTGCGCGTCAACGAGATCACACAGATCGGGCTTGAGACCCATGCGGCGGCGCTGGCTTTCGGAGCGTCCGCCATCCGCGTGCTCGGCCGCGCCAAACCGAAGCACGACCTCTCCGGCCTGACCCGCAATCTCGATTACGCCAACGCGCTCGCAGGCGCGCTCGGCTATGGCGAGAGCCGCGCCGGGCTGATCGAGACCGACGACCCCGAGCAATTGGCGCAGGCGCTGGCGCGGATCGCACCCGGCGCCATCAGCGCGACGCCGGCCCGCTTCCGCCCGATGGGCGATGGCCGGCCGCTGCTGCGCCAGACGGTCGGGGAACTGCATGCCGCCGCTCCGACGCCCGTCGCGGCTGTGGCGATGCCGCCGCTCGCCCCTTTTGGGACGATCCATGTCGACAGCGAGGGCTGCACGCTCTGCCTGGCTTGCGTCTCCGCCTGCCCGGTGCAAGCGCTCTCGGACAATCCCGATCGCCCGACGCTCGCCTTCCAGGAAGACCTTTGCGTGCAATGCGGCCTCTGCGCCGCGACCTGCCCGGAAAAGGTGATCACTCTGGAGCCGCGCATCGATTTCGACGCCTGGGCCGGCGGCAAGCGCGTGCTGAAGCAGGAAGAGCCCTTCCACTGCATCAACTGCGCCAAACCCTTCGGCGTCAGGAGCACGATCGAGAAGATCGCGGCCAAGCTGGAGAACAAGCACTGGATGTTCTCGGGCGACGCCGCCAAGCGCATCTCGGTGATCAGGATGTGCGAGGATTGCCGCGTCGAGGTCGTGGTCAATGAGAGCTTCGACCCACATCTCTCGCCGCAGCGCCCGCCCGTGCGCACCACGGATGATTATCTGCGCGAACGCGCCGAGCGGGGCGAGGATCCGTTGCAGTAGGAACGGTCTGTCATTCCGGGGCGCGGCGACGCCGCGAACCCGGAACCCACGACCGGGTATGCCCTGCCTCCGCTGTTGTGTGCCGCTCGCCCTGTCGTGGGTTCCGGGTTCATCGCTACGCGATGCCCCGGAATGACAAACGGCTCACCGCGTCACCTTCTCCAGCCAATCCACCAGAGCCTGCCGGTCCTCGGCCGATCCGATCGTCTGCTCCGGCATCTTGGTTCCCGGCGTGTAGGCATTCGGCCCGAGCTCGAAGAGTTTCGCCACCGTCTCCTTGCTCCAGACGATCTCCAGCGTCTTGAAGGCGTCGGAATAGGCGTAGCCGGGCGCGGTCGCGATCTTGCGTCCGAAGAGGCCATGCAGCGTCGGCCCCGCCCGGTTGCCATCCGCCGGGGTGAGGCTGTGGCAGGCGGCGCAGGCGCGAAAGACCTGCGCGCCGCGCTCGCCCTGGAAGGCCGCCAGCACGTCCTCGCCGGCGCGCGGAACGACTGTGCCGATATGTTCGCCGGTGACCGCGTTCCAGCGCCGGACCAGCCGGTCCGCGCCACCCGAGAGCAATTCCTTGCCACCAGGCAGGAAGGCCAGCGACCAAACGGGCAAGCCTGGCCCGAGCAGCGTCGCCCGGACCCTGCGCGTCTTGCGGTCGATCAGCACGACCTGCCCGCGCAGGCCGCCCGCCGCGATCGTCGTGCCATCGGCTGAGAGCGCCAGCGCGATCAACGGCGTCTGACCGATCTCGATCTCGGCGCGCGCCTCTCCCTCGGGGCCGAACAGCCTGAGCCTGCCATCGGCGGCGGCGACCGCGATCTCGCCATCGGGCGCGACCACGACGCCGTTGAGCGGCGCCGGCAGCGTGACGATCCTGGCCGGCCCGCCGCCCGCCGGCCAGATCCGCAAGGTCGCATCGTAGCCGGAGCTGACGATGGCTCCGCCTGGCGCGAAGGCGACGCCGTTCACCGGCCCCTTATGCCCCTCCAGCACGCGTACGGAACCATCGGCGAGCGAGACCACGCGCAGCGTCTCGTCCCAGGAGGCGGAGGCGATGCTCCCGCCATCGGGCGAGACCGCGAGCGCCGAGACCGGCCCCTTATGCCCTTCGATCACCCATGTCGGCGCGTTCGCCTCGCCTTGCCAGAGCGCGATGCGGCCATCCTCCCCGCCCGTGGCGAAGCCGAGGCCATTCACGGTCGCAGCCGCATTGACCGCACCCTGGTGGAAGCGCAGCACCTTTTCGGCGCTGCCCGTGCTCAATCGCCAGAGGATCGCCGACTGGTCGAAGGAGCCCGTCAGCGCGAACTGCCCGTCAGTCGAGATCGCGATCGCGCGCACCGGCCCGCCATGGCCACGCAGCTCCTGGGCGGGGGCGGGCGCGGCAAGCATTGCCAGGAATGAAGTGAGGAGGAGCGCGCGAATCCTTCTCCCCTCGGGGGAGAAGGTGGCAGCGCGAAGCGCTGACGGATGAGGGAAGTCCAGACGCTGCGCCATCCTTCCCTCATCCGTCTGCTGCGCAGACACCTTCTCCCCCGAGGGGAGAAGGATCAAGCGCGCGGTTGCCCCGGCGCGGAAAGCCATCATATGAAGCACACCAGACTCGAACCGATGCGGCCCATGACCCCGATCCCGCTCAATCTGCGCGGCCTGAAGTGCCCCCTGCCCGCGCTCAGGGTGCGCAAGGCGCTGAAGGGCGCTGAAGCCGGCGCGCTCTTCGTGGTCGAATGCACCGACCCGATGGCGGCGATCGACATTCCCAATCTGATGCGCGAGACCGGCGACGCGATCGAACGCAGCGCGAGCGAGGGTGACCTCCTCGTCTTTCATATTCGCAAGGCGGCGGCCTGACGCCGCCCCCGATTGGAGTTGCCGAATTGGCCCTGACCCAAGCCGACATCCTGCGCGCGCTCGAACTGGTGAAGCTGCCGGCGAGCGGGCAATCACTCGCGGCGTCCGGCCGCGTCAACAACATCCTGATCGACGGCGGCAAGGTGATCTTCGCCATCGGCATCGACGCGACCGAGGCCGATGCGATGGAGCCGGTGCGCAAACAGGCGGAAAGCGCCGTCTCCGGCCTGCCGGGCGTGACGCAGGTGCTGGTCGGCCTCACCGCCGACAAGGCGCCCTCCTCGGCCGCGGCCCAGGCGCGCAGCCAAGCGCATCGCCCCGCACCCGGCCCGGGCGGCCCGCCTCCCAAGGCCGCCGGCGTTCCCGGCGTGAAGCAGATCATCGCGGTCGCCAGCGGCAAGGGCGGCGTCGGCAAATCCACCACCACCGCCAATCTCGCCGTGGCGCTCAGCGTGCTGGGCCTCAAAGTCGGCGTGCTCGACGCCGACATCTACGGCCCCTCCGTACCGAAAATCTTCGGCATCACCGGCAAGCCGAAGCTGATTTCGGGCCGGACGCTCGCGCCGATGGAGGCCTATGGTCTCAAGATCATGTCGATCGGCTTCCTGATCGACGAGGAGACGCCAATGATCTGGCGCGGGCCGATGGTGATCTCGGCCATCACCCAGATGCTGCGCGAGGTTGCCTGGGGCGAGCTCGACGTGCTCGTGGTCGACATGCCGCCGGGCACCGGCGACGCCCAGCTCACCATGGCGCAGCAGACGCCGCTGGCGGGCGCCGTCATCGTCTCGACTCCGCAGGATCTGGCGCTGCTCGATGCGCGCCGCGGCGTCGCAATGTTCCGCAAGGTCGAAGTGCCGATCCTCGGCGTGGTCGAGAATATGAGCTATTTCATCTGCCCGGAATGCGGCCACCGCTCCGACATCTTCGCCCATGGCGGGGCGCGGCACGAAGCGGAACGCCTCGGCGTGCCCTTCCTCGGCGAGGTGCCGCTGGCCATGTCGATCCGCGAGACCTCCGATGGTGGCCGCCCGATCGTCGCCAGCGACCCCGACAGCGCCCATGCCAAGGCCTATCTCGCCATCGCGCGGCAAGTGCAGGCGGGGCTTAGCGGCACGGTCAGGACGGCGCCCCGCATCATCATCGAGTAAGTGCACGGTCCGGATTCGTCGCGCCTCTTGACATGACCATTCGCATGTTCTTCTTTTGTTCTCTATGAACCGAAGGAGCGGCCCATGTCCGTGAGCCATGCACGCCATATTGGGATCGGCATCGATCGTCCGGCGGACGAGGTCTATGCCTTCCTGGCCGAACCGCTGAACTTTCCGAAATGGGCCGAGGGGCTCGGGCATAGTTTCAACCATGTCGAGGGCATGACCTGGGTCGCCGAAACGCCGATGGGCCGGATGCGGATCCTGTTCAGCGAGCCCAACCGCTATGGCGTGCTCGATCACGCCGTCATTCCCGACAATGGCAAGGCCATGCATAATCCGATGCGCGTCATGGCCAATGGCGAGGGCAGCGAGGTCGTGTTCACGCTGTTCCAGCGCGACATGTCCGACGACGAAATGGCGCGCGACGCCGGCATGGTGGCGCGCGACCTGGCGGCTTTGAAAGCGCTGCTGGAGGGTTAGAGCGTTTTCGAGCGAAGTGGACACCGGTTCGCGTGAAGAAAACGCGTTAAAACAAGGAGCTAGAGTATTCCCGCGATTCGGAGAAACGCGGGAATACTCTAGAGCCTGACGCTGCCGGTCGAATAGGCTGTTTCCACCGGCTTCTGGAAGAAGTCGTTCAGCACGAGGCTCGCCCCGAAGGCGGCGACCACTGCGAAGATGACGGCGGCGACGAATGATTTCACGATCTTCCCCAGGGCTCGGCAGCGATAAGCCGCTCTTATCACAAGAGATAGCGAGGCACGGCACACGTATCAAGCCGACGGCAGCCGTCATTGCGAGGAGCGTGAGCGATGAAGCCTCAACCGCCATTTGGCGAAAGGCTCGCGAAAAGCCGCTCGGCCTCGGTCAGATCCTCCGGCCGGTTGGCGTTGAAGAACGGATCGACGGGATCGACCGGCCACTCCGCGCTGGCGCAGCCATGGCGCGCCGTCCAGCGGTCGATCTTGCGCTCGTCCTCGACGGTCAGCGCATGGCGCAGCTCCTCGCGCAGTGCCAGTGGCCAGAGCCCGATGACGGGATGCGTCCAGCCGCCCGATGCCGCACAGGCGAGCGGAACATTCAGCTCCGCGCGGGCTAGGTGCAGACGGGCGACGAGATCGCGCGGGATGAAGGGCGTGTCGGCGGCAACACTGACCATCCAGCTCGATCCAGGCCGGTGCTGTGCCATCCAGTCGAGCCCGGCGAGGATGCCGGCAAGCGGGCCGGCGAAATCCGGCACGCTGTCGGCGACGACAGGCAGGCCATAATCGGAAAAGCGCGCGGGATCGCCATTGGCGTTGATCAGCAGGCTCTCAGATTGCGGGCCGAGCCGCTCGACGACATGAGCGAGGATGGTCCTGCCCGCGATCGTCCGCAGCGGCTTGTCGCCGCCACCCATGCGGCGCGCAAGGCCGCCGGCAAGAAGGAGGCCGAGAGTGGATTGGCTCATGTCAGGCCTTGCAAACGCCGCATCTCGCGCGCGACCGCGTCAGCATTGGCGATGCCGACAAAGCCATCGCGCACCGTCTTGCTGCTATCTCCCCAATTTATCTGCCTGTCAAAGAACAGAACGTCTCCCAGCCCGCCCGGCTCGCTGCGCAAGTCGATCGATCCGATATTCCGGATTGCAATGCTCTTTGTTGCCGATTTCGTCGCGATTACCGCGCGCTTGTCTGTTACGAGGTAGCGGACCGACGGCGCCTCGAAATATAAGCGAAACGGCTGGCTGAAAGCCCAGAGGCTAAAGCCTAGGCCTACCAGCCCGACCAGCCAAAGATATCCGCCTTGATTCAAGGCGAGAACCACCCACACGATCATAAAAACGACTGCGAACAAAGAGATGGCAATACCGCTGGCATCGGGATGCTGAGCGAAATACCGCGGATTGGGACTGTCCCACCAAATCAAAATTTCATTTGGATCGAGAATATGGTCGGGCCGCGAAACGCCCGCTCCCGGAGGCACGTCGCTCATTCTTCGCTCCCCGCCCCCTTGCGCCGGCTCTTGCCGCCCTCCTCCTCGACGCTCTCGGGATCCTGATCGAAGACGATGTTGCCCTCGCCGGCCAGCGCGACGAAGCGCTTGCCGCGCGCCCGGCCGATCAGGGTCAGCCCCGCCTTGCGCGCGAGCTCGACGCCCCATTCGGTGAAGCCAGAGCGCGAGACCAGCACGGGGATGCCCATGCGCACGGTCTTGATCACCATCTCCGAGGTCAGCCGGCCCGTGGTGTAGAAGATCATCCTGCCGGGATCGACATCGTGGCGGAACATCCAGCCGGCGACCTTGTCGACGGCGTTATGGCGGCCAACATCTTCCATATAGACCAAGGGCTTGTCGCCCTCGCAGAGCACGCAGCCATGGATCGCGCCGGCCTCGAGATAGAGCGAGGGCGTGGTGTTGATCTTAGCGGTCAGCGCGTAGAGCCAGCTCGTGCGCAATTCCGCCTTCGGCAGCTTGATCTCGTCGATCGCTTCCATCAGGTCGCCGAAAGCGGTGCCCTGGGCGCAGCCGGAGGTCAGCGTCTTCTTCTTCAGCTTCGCCTCGAAATTGGTGCGCTCCGGCGTGCGGACCACCACGACTTCGAGCTCCTCGTCATAATCGACCGCCTCGACGACATCGCCGCGCTTCAGCATGTTCTGGTTCAGGAGATAGCCGAGCGCGAGATAGTCGGGATGATCGCCGATCGTCATCATGGTGACGATCTCCTGGGCGTTCAGATAGAGCGTCAGCGCCCGCTCGGTAACGACGCGGGTTTCAACCACAGCCCCCGTCTGGTCGATGCCGGAGACGGTCGCGCCCAGGCGCGGCGCGGCCGGGTCCGGGCGCACCAGATAATCGTCGAGAAAGCTCATATCCTGCGCCACGGCGCTTGCTCCGGCGGGTTCGTCAGGCGGCGATGCGCGCTTGCGCGGCGGCCCAGGCCTCGACGGCCGCCTCCTCGGGCGCGAGCTCGACCCAATCCTCGCCGGCGAAATCGCGCCAGGCCGGCAGGAAATCGCGGCGGACGGCGATGAGCAGCGGCAGGCCGGCAAGCAAGGCGGCGGCGATCTCCTGCCGCAAGCCCTGGCCGAGCATTTCCTGCCGGCCGAATTTGTTGACGATCACCAGCTCAGCCCCGCCAGCCAGCGCCGACGCCATCGCGCCGCCGGCAGCCGCGAGCCCGGTCGCATCGAGCCTGCAACCGGCCGAGCCCGCGCCGCGATCCTCGCTGATCGGAAAATGCCGGCCGCTCGCCAGATCCTCCAGCATCATCGCCGCGCAGCCGCTCTCGCAGTCATCAATGTTGAGCTGCACGACGCCGCCGAGCCTGACGCCGCGATCCTTCAGGCGCCGCGCGAGGCCGGCCATGAAGCCGTCGATCGGGAAGCCCTGGGAATAGGGAATGGCCGCAAGCAAGGTCATGCCGATTCATCCCACGAAAGGCCGGTCCAAGGCCAGCGTGCTTTCGTCGCAGGAGCGATCAGGCCAGCGGAGCCGGCTTTCGCGATTCGCGCCGAGATGCCGGCCGAGATGCCGGCATAGTGTTGCGCCGCACCTACAGCCGCATGCCTGGCTGCCGGCTAGGGTACGGACAGGTTGATGTCCGGCGCTTTTTCCGGATGAGGCTGGCTGCTGGTTTATCGTCATGATCCGCCGAAATGCTCAAGGACCGCGCGACCCCGCCGCAGATGCCGCCGTGCTGCTGCGCCGGATCGGCTTCGCGACGCTGGCGCTCGTGCTGCCGCTCGCCTCGCTGGTGTCGCGCCGCGCCGCAGTCGTGCTCGTGCCGATCGGCGTCGTCCTGCTCGTGATCTCCTCGCTGATCGAGGAGCCAGGCTGGTTCACCGGCACGCTCAAGCGCGCCCTGCTGAGCCGGCCCGGCATGATTCTGGTCGGCCTCGTCGCCTGGTCGGTGCTCTCGCTGATCTGGAGCCCCTATACCTCCTCGGCGACGGAGAAGGCCGGCAATCTCGTGCTCGCGGTCGCGCTCGGCTTCTGCGGCACCTCCGCGCTGCCCGAGCGCATGCGCGCCTCCAATCTCAATCTCGCGGCACTCGGCACGGGTCTGGCTGCCATCTTCGCGCTCGCGCTCATCGTCGTGGCGGCGCTGCGGCGCTCCGATGCGGAGATCGGCAGCGTCGAGCGCGGCATCAGCGTCGTGCTGATCATGGCCTGGCCGGCGCTGGCCTGGCTTTTGTCGCGCGCACGGGGCTTGAGCGCGCTCGGGCTTGCCCTCGTCGTCGGCCTGCTCGCGCTGACGCGCTTTGAGGATGGCGAGGCGGTTGCGATGATCTGCGGCGCGGTCGCCTTCGGCGCCGTCAGCGCCAATCGCGAGAAGGCCGTCCCGATCATCGCCGCGCTGATCGGCGGCGTCATGCTGCTCGCGCCGATCCTGCCCTTCCTGCTGATCCCGATCGTCTCGCGCTTTCCCGAGAGCACCAGCGACTTCGTGCAGGCGCTCGGTGTCTGGGCCGATGTCGTCGGCCGCGAGCCGGTCCAGTTGATCACCGGCCACGGGCTCGACACGGTTCTGCGCGGCCGCATAACCGGCGCCCTGCCGATGACGACGCCGACGACGCTGCTCTTCGAGACCTGGTACGAGCTCGGTATCGTCGGAGCTGCGGCAGCGGCCACATGCCTGTATTTCGCCATCCGTGCCGCCCGCCACATGCCCGTCGCGCTGGCGGCAGGCGGGGTCGCGGCCTATACGACCGCCTTCGCACTGACCGCGCTCGGCTTTGCCACGCTGCAGCCCTGGTGGCTAATGACGCTGGCGGCAGTGGTCTTGCTGTTCGCGGCGATCGCGCGCGGACAATACCGCACCGAGCGGCCGGTCGCGCCCTTGCCGGCCGACGTGCAGAACCGGCGCAAGAACGACAGGCCCCTGGCGCCCTCCCCCGAGAACTGAGCCGGCTTCAGTCGTCATTGCGAGCGCAGCGGAAGATCCAGGTTCAAGCCGCAGCAATGCTTCCCTGATTGACCGCGTGGCAGGCCACCCCGTCGATCACCGGCGGGCTCTCGATGCGGCAGCGCTCGAAGACCAGGGGGCAGCGCGGGTGGAAGGTGCAGCCCGAGGGCGGGCTGATCGGATTCGGGATCTCACCCTTCACGCCCTCACGCGCCTTGCCGACCATGGCAAGGTCGGGCACCGCGTCGAGCAGCATGCGCGTATAGGGATGGCGCGGATGCGAGAAGAGCTGCTTGCCCTCCGAGACCTCGACGAGGCGGCCGAGATACATCACGCCGATGCGCGTCGCCATGTGCCTGACGACCGCGAGGTTGTGCGAGATGAACAGATAGGTCAGCCCGAATCTCTGCTGCAGATCGCGCATCAGGTTGAGGATTTGGGCCTGGACGGAGACGTCGAGTGCCGATGTCGGCTCGTCGCAGACGATGAATTCGGCATTGGAGGCAAGCGCGCGGGCAATCGCGATGCGCTGGCGCTGGCCGCCGGAGAATTCATGCGGGAATTTCCCGGCATCGTCAGGATGCAGGCCGACCAGCGTCAGCAACTCGCCGACGCGGCCGGTGATATCCGCCTCGCCATGGACGATGCCGAAGGCACGGATCGGCTCGGCGATGATCCGCCCGACGCGCCAGCGCGGATTGAGGCTGGCATAGGGGTCCTGGAAGATCATCTGGATGCGCCGGCGCAGGCGCTGGCGCTCCTGCGCCACATTGACGTCGTTCATCGAGATGCCGGCGATCGAGACCGTGCCGTCCGAGGGCGGCAGCAGGCCGACGACCATGCGCGCGACGGTCGACTTGCCCGAGCCGGACTCGCCGACCAAGGCAAAGGTCTCGCCCCGGCGAATGTCGAAGGAGACGCCGTCGACGGCCTTGAGATATTGGCGCGGCGCGCGCTCCAGCACGCGGTTGAGCCAAGGCTTCGAGACGTCGAAGATACGGCGCAGGTCGCGAACCTGGACGAAGGGGCGCTCAGCGGGACCTTGGCTCATGCTGCGATCCCCGCCTCGTCCCGCGAGGATTGCGGCTGGTCGTAGAGATGGCAGGCGACCTGGCGATCGCCGAGCTGGACCAGCTCCGGCCGCTCGACATGGCAGCGCGCGAACGCCTTCTCGCAGCGCGGATTGAAGGCGCAGCCCGGCGGGATCGCTTGGAGACGCGGCATCGCACCCGGGATCTGCACCAGGCGCTCGGCATCGCCCTCGAGCGAGGGTATCGCGCCCATCAGCCCCTTGGCATAGGGGTGCAGCGGCTGCTTGACGACGTCGCGCACCGGGCCGATCTCGACGATGCGCCCGGCATACATCACCGCGACCCGGTCGGCGGTCTCGGCGATGACGCCCATATCGTGGGTGACGAGCATCACCGAGGTGCCGCGCTCCTGACAGAGCCGCTTGATCAGCGCGATGATCTGCGCCTGCACGGAGACGTCGAGCGCCGTCGTCGGCTCGTCGGCGATGATGAATTCGGGTTCAGCGCACAGCGCCAGCGCGATCACCACGCGCTGGCGCATGCCGCCGGAGAACTCATGCGGATAGCCGTCGATGCGGCGCTCGGGCGCGGGAATGCCGACCTCGTCGAGCAAGGCGATGGCGCGTTTGCGCGCATCCGCCGCGTTGAGATCGGTATGTGTGCGGATCGTCTCGACCAATTGCGTGCTGATGCGGTAGAGCGGGTTCAGGCTCGTCAGCGGATCCTGGAAGATCATGCCGATGCGCTTGCCCCGGACCTTGCGCATAGCGTCGGGCGGCAGATTGTCGATGCGCTCGCCCGATAGCACGACCTCGCCGCCGGCGATTCGGCCGGGAGGGTCGATCAGGCCGATGATGGCCGAGCCGGTGACCGATTTGCCGGCGCCGGATTCGCCGACGACGCCAAGCACCTCGCCGCGCGCGATGTCGAAGGAGATGGCGTCGAGCGCACGCAGCGTGCCGCGCCGGGTGACGAATTCGACCGTAAGGTCACGGACAGACAGCACGGGGACGGTCATCTGGCCTCCGGACGCGAGCGGCTGCATGGGGCCATGATCACCTCAGCCTTGGATTGAGGGCGTCGCGCAGCCAGTCGCCGAGCAGGTTGACCGCCAGCACCAGCGCCGCCAGCGTCACGCTGGGAAAGGTCACGATCCACCAATCCCCCGAGAACAGATATTTGTTGCCGATCGAGATCAGCGTGCCGAGCGAGGGCTGCGTCGCCGGCAAGCCGACGCCGAGGAAGGACAAGGTCGCCTCGGTGATCACGGCGAGCGCGAGGTTGATCGTCAGGATGACCAGCACCGGCCCGATGACGTTGGGCAGGACATGGCGCAGCATGATCAAGGGCGCCGGCAACCCCACGAGACGGGCCGCCATGACATAGTCCTTGTTGCGCTCGATCAGTGTCGAGCCGCGAATGGTGCGGGCGTATTGCACCCAGAAACTCAACCCGATCGAGATCACCAGCACATAGATCGCGGTGTCCTCGCGCGAGGCCTTCGGGAAGACGCCGCGCACGACGCCGTCGATCAGAAGCGCGATCAGGATCGCCGGGAAGGTGAGCTGGACATCGGCGATGCGCATGATGAGCGCGTCGGTGCGGCCGCCGAGATAGCCCGCGAGCAGCCCCAGCGAGATGCCGATCGAGGCCGCCAGGAGGCAGCCGAGCCCGCCGACGACCAGCGAGACGCGCATGCCGTAGAGGATCGCGGAATAGAGATCGCGGCCCTGGTCGTCGGTGCCGAGAATGAAGCGCGCCTCGCCGCCATCCTGCCAGGCGGGCGGGATCATCGAATCCGCCAGGAAGACGGTCGCAGGGTCGAACGGATTGGTCGGCGCGAGCCAGGGCGAGAAGGCCGCGCCGAGGAAAAGCAGCAGCACGACGAGACCCGCGACCATCGTCACCTTCGATTTCAGGAAGCTCGCCAGGATGTCGCTGTCGCGGAAACGGCGCCAGCGTGAGGGGGCATTTTCGGGCGAGGCCGCGCTCATGGCATCGCCCTGCGAACGCCCACACCGTCATGCTCGCCCCTGTGGCGAGCATCCACGTCTTGAACACCGTCTTCCAGACCGGCGCGGGGAACCCCTCTCCCGGATGGGAGAGGGGCAGGGGTGAGGGTGTGCCGCCGATTGTGAAGGCGCAACCGAGCCGCTGCGACCTTCTTCGGTGAGGGCGGGCCCTCATCCCTGCCCTTCTCCCACATGGGAGAAGGGTTCCCCGCGCCCTTCCTCCGGGCCTTCGCGTCACAGCTGCGGCACAAATCCGGCCGCGAAGGAGAAAGCTCTATCGTCACCGCAAACATGCTCCCCTCTCCCCTCAATGCGCGCCGACCGTGGCGCGCAGGCGCGGATCGACCAGCGCGTAGAGCAGGTCGACCGCGAGGTTGATGCTGACGAACAGAAAGGAGATCAGCATCAGATAGGCCGCCATGATCGGGATATCGACGTTCTGCACCGAGCGTAGGAAGAGCTGGCCCATGCCCGGCCACTGGAACACGGTCTCGGTGATGATGGCGAAAGCAATGATCGAGCCGAGCTGCAGGCCGGCAATGGTGATGACCGGCACCAGCGTGTTCTTCAGGGCATGGCCGAAATGGATGGCGCGGGTCTTCAAGCCCCGCGCCCGGGCGAATTTGATGTAGTCGGCGCGCAGCACCTCGAGCATCTCGGCCCGGACGAGCCGCATGATCAGCGTCATCTGGAACAGGCCGAGCGTGATCGAGGGCAGGATCAGCGCCTTCAGTCCCGAGCCGGTCAAGAGCCCGGTCGTCCACCAGGAGCCGATCTTGACGACCTCGCCGCGCCCGAAGGAAGGCAGCCAGCCCAGCGTGACCGAGAACAGATAGATCAGCAGGATGCCGATCAGGAAGGTCGGCAGGCTGATGCCGACAAGCGAGATCGCCTGGAAGAGCTTGGCGAGCGGGCTTTCGCGCCTCAACGCCGTATAGACGCCCATCGGAATGCCGACCGCGAGCGAGAACAGCGCGGAGCAGAAGGCAAGCTCCAGCGTCGCCGGGGCGCGTTCGCCCAGAAGCGAGATCACCGGCAGGCGGAACTGATAGGACACGCCGAATTCGAGCCGCGCCGCATTGTAGATGTAGCGGCCGAACTGGACGAGGAAGGGGTCGTCGAGCCCAAGCGAGCGCCTGATCTCGGCGACCTGGGCCTGCGGCGTGTCGATCGAGACGATCTGGTTCACCGGGTCGCCGACGAAGCGGAACATCGCAAAGGCAATCAGCGCCACGCTCAGCATGACGATGAGCGACTGGAAGAGCCGGCGCAGGATGAAAGCGAGCATGAACGCCTTGAACGTCTAAGGTTTGATGGTTCGCAACCGAACCTCCGCGTCATCCCGGACGGAGCGAAGCAGAGATCCGGGATCCATCGAAGGGCGTCTGAGCTCTAGGATGGATCCCGGATCAGCGCCGCTGCGCGGCTTGTCCGGGATGACGATCGCGTGGGGCAACCGAACGGGCGAGACACGCAGCTCGAACACAGCGCTCCCGTTCACTCCTTGATGGCGTATTGGAAGTTCACCGCATTGTCGGCGCGCTGCGGCAGCTTGACCTTCTTCGACACGCCCCAGGCCAGCGCCTGCTGGTGCAGCGGGATGTAGCCGAAATCGTCGATCGAGAGCTGGAAGGCCTCACGGATCATCGCGTCGCGCTTGGCCTTGTCCGCCTCGACGAGGATCTGGTCGGTCAGCGCGTCCAGCTTCTTGTTGCAGTAGCCGCCGACATTGGATTCGCCACGCGAGGAGGCGGGGTTGTCGCGGCAGCCCATGATGTCGAAGAGCACGTTGTGGGCGTCGCTGGTGCCGGGCGTCCAGCCGAGCAGATAGAACGAGGTCTTGTAGCCGCCGGGCTTCAGCACCTTGCCAAAATACTGGCCCTTGGGCTGGGCGTTGAGGTTCACCTTGACGCCGATGCGGGCGAGCATGCCGACGACAGCCTGGCAGATCGCGCCGTCATTGACGTAGCGATCATTGGGGCAGTCCATGCCGAGCTCGAAACCGTCGGGATAGCCGGCATCGACCAGCAGCTTCTTGGCGGCGGCGCTGTCGAATTTGGCGCGGGTGAAGCCGGTGCTGGGGAAGAGTTCCGGCGCGATCATCAAGGGCGATGGCGTCGAGAGACCGCGCATGACGCGGCTCTTGATCGTCTCGATGTCGATCGCCTGATAGAAGGCCTGGCGGACCCGGATGTCCTTGAAGGGGTTCTTGCCCTTGACGCTGGACTCCAGCAGTTCGTCACGGACTTGATCCATGCCGAGGAAGATCGTGCGCAGTTCCGGCCCTGTCAGCACCTGGGCGTTGGCGGAGGCGTTGACGCGCTGGATATCCTGGATCGGCACCGGCTCGATCACGTCGACCTCGCCCGACAGCAGCGCCGCGACGCGCGTGGCGTCCGAGGCGATCGGCGTGAAGATGATCTCCTTGAGATTGTGCTCCGGGTTCTTGTTCCACCAGTTCTCGTTGACCTTGTAGACGGTCTTGACGCCCGGCTGATGGCTCTCGACCTTGAAGGCGCCGGTGCCATTGGCGTTGAGCGAGGCGAAGGTCGGGGTGGTGGCGTTGGCCGGCGTCGGTTGGGTCGAGTTGTTCGCCTCGGCCCATTTCTTCGACATGATGTACCAAGTGTCCCACTGGTAATGCAGGATCGGATTGGGCGAAGGCAATTGGAAGTCCACGGTGTAGTCGTCGATCTTGACGACCTTGGCGCCGGTGGGGACGCGGGTCTGGACGTTGGAGCCCGGCGCGCGCGAACGATCGGCCGAGAACACCACGTCGTCGGCGGTGAAATCCTCGCCGCCATGGAACTTCACGCCCTTGCGCAGGAAGAAGCGCCAGGTCAAGCCATCGGCAGAGACCTCCCATTTCTCGGCGAGGCCGGGCAGGATCTCGAGGTTCTTGCCACGCCGGATCAGCCCCTCATAGGGGTGGCCGAGATGGGCATGCGTCGTCGTCTCGTTGACGGTGTAGGGATCGAGCGATTTGAGCTCGCCCTGGTTGGCGTAGCGCAAGGTTTGGGCTTGCGCCGAGCCGCAGATCAGCGCCAAGGCGGCGACAGCGGCAAGGCAATGCGTCTTGAACGACATGATCGGTTGCTCCCCTTTTGGTTGAGAACTCCGAATGGAACCGGAGCTCCAAGACGCCCACCCCTCCCGGGAGCGGTTTTTCGACCGTCCACATGCGTTGGCGGACAATCGAAGAAGACGACAGCTTAGAGAGGCTCTAGCGGCGGCGTCCAGCCTGACGCCGCCTTTTCGTTCCATATTGAACTTTTATCCGAGCGCCCCGGCCACCATCCTTGCGTCACCAGCGATGCAATCGCCGTGCCTTTTACCAGCGCGACTTCAATCAGCGCGAGAGATCGGCGATCAGGCCGCGCACGAAGGCCGTGCCGGCCTCAAGCTGGGCTATCGTGATGAACTCGTCGGGCTGATGCGCCTGGGCGATGTCGCCGGGGCCGCAGACCACGGTCGACCAGCCCTCGCCCTGGAACAGGCCGCCCTCGGTGCCATAGGCCACGACATGGCTGCCATTATCGCCGGTCAGGCGGCGCGACAGCGCCTCGGCCGCGCCGTCCTTCTCCGGGCCGAGCGGCGGCGTGGCGGAGGTGATCTCGACGGTGATGCCCGTCTCGGGCGCGATCGCCTTCATCTCGGCTTCGATCTCGGCGACCCTGGCCTTGTAGCGCCCGACGAAATCGACGCCCTCATCGCCGGGAACGACCCGGACCTCATGGCTGAACACGCAATGCTCGGCGGTGATGTTGACCGCCGTGCCGCCCTGGACGACGCCGACATGCAAGGTGCTGTAGGGCGGTTCGAAGGGGTTTTCATTGCTCGCCCGCGCCTTGTTCTCCGCCATGGTCTGGTTGTGCCACTCGATCAGCTTGCCCGCGATCATCACGGCGGGCACGCCGACATCGACGCGGCTGGAGTGGACGGCGTGGCCCTTCACCGTGGTGCGCATCCGGGTGCCGCCCTTGTGGCCGGTGACGACCTGCATCATCGAGGGCTCGCCGACGATCACCGCCGCGGGCTTGATGCCGGCCGCTGCCATCGCCTTGACCAGGATGCGCGCACCCAGGCAGCCGACCTCCTCGTCATAGGACAAGGCGATATGGACCGGGCGTTTCAGCGGCGCCTTCAGCATCTCCGGCACGAGGGCGAGCGCGATGGCGTCGAACCCCTTCATGTCGCAGGAGCCGCGGCCGTAGAGCTTGCCGTCGCGCTCAGTCAGGGTCCAGGGATCGGAGGTCCAGTCCTGGCCCTCGACCGGCACGACATCGGTATGGCCCGAGAGCACGACGCCGCCCTCAACCTTCGGCCCGACCGTCGCGTAGAGATTGGCCTTCTCGCCGTCCTCGCTGGGCACCAGCGTGCTCTCGACGCCGAGCGAGGCGAGATAGTCGCGACAGAAATGGATCAGCTCGAGATTGCTGCGCTGCGATTCCGTGTTGAACGAAACCAATTTGGCGAGCATCTCCTTGGGCGTCAGGGTCACGGGTCACAGTCTCCAAAGGTCGGGCGAGAGGCAGGTTTCGTGCCGGCAGGCTACGCCGCTGGAGCGCCGGGTCAATCGCGCACCGTGGCGGGCGGGGCCGAGCCCGGCGCAGGGATCAGGGCCTGCCCTGCAAGACCCGCTCGAAATACGCGTCCTCGCCAGGATAATCGAAGAGATCGCGCGGATAGCCGGCGAGAACCGGAAATGCCTCCCGCCAATTGGAGGGCGCGGTTTTCACCAGCCAGTCGCAGGCAGCCTTGCTTGCCTCCCGATAGGTCGCGACGGGCCTGTAGCCCAAGGCGAGGGCGGCACTGGTGTCGAGCGTGAACGGCGCGGGAACTGACCATGGCGTCGCCCCGATCAGCGGCGGATAGCTGTCGTCGTCCACGGGCAGCAATGTCCCTCGATAATCGAGATGGCCCGCGATCGTCGCCGCGATCTCCGCGACGCTCAGGGGCGAGGGGTCCGCCGCGTTGAGGATGCTCGTTCCTTGAACCTCCAGCGCCTTGCGGACCAAGGCGGCGATGTTGACGACAGCCGAAGTGTGGAACCGGCTCTCGCCGCGATAGGCGAGCGGGATCACGCCTCGCCCGTCGAGCATGCGCTTGACGAACCACCATTCGCGCGGGTGTACGGAATGCGTGCCGTGGATGGCGCATGGCCGCAGGATCGTCACCGGCTGCCTGGCATGGTCGAGCAGGCGGCGCTCCAGCGCGACCTTGCGGGTCGAATAGGTTCTTGGACCGGGATCGACCGTCGGCTGGTCTTCCCTCATGGCCAAGGGCAGATCCGGAAAGCCACTTGTGCGGGCCTCGTCGAGCGTCCGGCCGGCCGCGTCGCGATAGACGCTGCAGGACGAGATGACGACGAATGCGCCTGTGCGCCCCTCGATCTCGAGCAATTGCTCGGCATGCGCGTCGCTATAGGCGATCGTGTCGATGACGGCGTCCGCGCCCGCAGCGAGCGCACGCGCCAGCGCTCCCGGCTCATCGCGATCGAGCAGGGCGAGCTTTGCTCCCCGCGCCGCCATCTCCCCGGGAGGGAGGCGTTGGCCGCGATGGGACAGGATCACCTCCCAGCCATGCGTGAGCAGTTCATCGGCAACCGCGCGGCCGATCTGCCCGGTTCCACCGATGATGAAAGCGCGCCGAGACATGGTTTTCCCCGGATTCCCGTTCAGCTCCGGGGGCCATGATTATCCCGGCCGAATCGGAGCCATCCGGTTGATCTTTGCACGGCTTGGGGCGCGTCGGCTTGATCGCGAATGCGTGGGCGACCCCACAAATGCCCCCTCGCCCGCAGCCGCCGATCGCCTATAACGGCAGCAGCCCAGCAATAAGGCGGATGCCCATGAATTTCGACGTCACCCTCGCAGACATCCAGGCCGCAGCGACCCGGATCGCCGGCAAGATCAGGCGCACCCCGACCTATCACAGCGCGGGCTTGTCGGCCCGGCTCGGGGTCGAGACCGTGGTCAAGGTCGAGGCGCTGCAGCTTGGCGGCTCGTTCAAGGTGCGCGGCTGCTTCAACAAGCTGATGGGCCTGAGCGAGGCGGAGCTCGCACGCGGCGTCGTCACCGTCTCGGGCGGCAACCACGCCATCGCCGTCTCGATGGTCGCCAGCGCGATGGGCACGCGCGCGCTCGTGCTGATGCCGAAGGACGTTGCACCGCTGAACATCGCGCTGACCAAAAGCGCAGGCGGCGAGGTCGAGCTCTGCGAGGACGCGATCGAGGCCTTCGCCAAGGCTGCGGACTATGCCGCGCAGGGCATGACCAACATCCATTCCTTCGACGATCCCGCCATCATCGCCGGCCATGGCTCGCTCGGGCTCGAACTCGCCAGCGACGCCGGCGGGCGGCTCGACCATGTCTTCATCTCGATCGGCGGCGGCGGTTTCTCGGCCGGCGTCGGCGCGGCGCTGAAAGGGCTCGACCCGGCCGTGCGCATCCATGGCGTCGAGACCGAAGGCGCCACGACGATGACGCAGGCGCTGGCCGCCGGAAAGCCGGTGCCGCTGCGCCCGACCTCGATCGCCCGCACGCTGAACGCCCCCTTCGCGACCGAACGGACGATGGCGGCCGCACGGCAGTTCCTGGAGGATATCGTCGTCGTGCCCGATGTCGAGGCGGTGCGCGAGATCGTCTGGGTGCTGCAGAACGGGCGCGTCCTGCTCGAGCCGGCGGCCGCCTGCGTCGTTGCCGCCGCGATCGCGAGCAAGGACAAGTTCAAGCCGGGCGAGCGCGTCGGCCTCGTGCTCTGCGGCTCGAATGTCGCGCTGGAGGACATCGCCGCCTGGCGGACGCAGTTCGGGGTGTGAGATCAGGCGTTGGTTTTAGGGCGATCTGGCCGTTAGCTGGACCGCTTGCGATGGCAGCTATGGCGTGGGGAGTGGACGCCCCTCCATGGGATTTAGCCGTTTGGGCGCTTAGAGTCTTGCGGCAGCATCATGTCCTCGGGCTCCAATGTTGAACAGGCGTTGTTGCGGTTGGACCCGAACACCGAATTGCCGCACATGTCGCAGCCCGACACGATGATCGCAATTACAATCAATGCAGCAGGGATAAGGGCTCGCTTCATAAGATCTTTGGCCTCCGCTCGCTCTTGGTGAAACGAGCATCGCGTTACATAGACGTTCTAACGATTCGCCGACAATGTCCGAGATGGGTGGAAAATTGCCATTGTGTTGGGTATTCATCTGTTATGAACGAGCTCACAACGACACTTTGGCGACCTGTTGGCCCTAAAGAACTGGATTTAATCCGGCAGGCGAACATGGAAGCGTTTCCATCCCGCTTGCCTGAGCAACCGATTTTCTATCCCGTGCTTAGTGAAGATTATGCGATCAAGATCGCTCGCGATTGGAATGTTCCTGCAAGCGGGTCTGGCTTCGTGACACGTTTCGAAGTGAAAACAAGCTTTCTAAATCAGTATCCAGTGCAGGAGGCTGGTGGAAGCGCGCACCTCGAATATTGGATACCGGCAGCGGATATGAACGCTTTCAACGACGCCCTCGTCGGCAAGATCGAGATCATTCGGGAGTTCCGCTAAGGATCGAAGCCCCCTAGCAATTGGGGACTCCGACACCCGGCTCGACCGCGGCGCGGACCAGAGGAACATTACCCACGCTGACCGGTTCACGATGCACAAGGCATCGCCGAGCGGATCGACAATGAAAACTCAAGAGAGATTTGCTGGAGCGCCGGCGGCGATGATGGTCGCGATGCGCTGGATGCGCGCAATCGCTCCGTCCCCCTGCACGCGATGACCCAATCGCACCGCACCGGCATGATCCAATCGAGAGGCGCATCAGTGGCTGAAGACAGCATGCCCGCCATGGCGTCCGCTCACCATGCCGGGCGGCTTCTTTCGCGCCGTACAGCCCTGGCCATGCTCGCATCGACAGCTCTGTTCGCCACAGCCAAGCCGAGCTCAGCGGCACCGCCGGCATCGCCGGGCGGCCGGCCCTTCAGCTATGACGACGTCGTCGAACAGGCGCGGGCGCTGGGAGAGCGAGCCTTCGATGCCGAGGGGCTGACGATCCCGCCGGAGCTGTCGAAGCTGACTTATGACAGCTACCGGGAAATCCGCTTCCGCAGGGAAAAGGCGTTCTGGCGGGATGGCGGCTCCGACTACCGGCTCCATCCCTTCCATCTCGGATTCCTTCACGACAAGCCGGTGCAATTGCACGTCATCAGGGATGGCAGCGCCATCCCGCTCGCCTTCACGACGGGCCTGTTCGAGTACGGCAAGGTTCCCGTTCCCAAGCAGCTTTCGCCTGCGCTGGGCTTCGCTGGTTTTGCCGTGACGACGACGCTGAACGCCCTGAACGTGCAGGACGAGCTGATCGCCTTTCTCGGCGCGAGCTATTTTCGCCTGATCGGGCGCGGCCATCGCTATGGCTTGTCCGCGCGTGGGCTGGCGCTGGATGTCGGTGGCGAGCAGCCGGAGGAGTTTCCGTTCTTCAGGGCGCTCTGGCTGGAGGAGCCGACGCGCGATAGCACCGATCTCGTGATCTACGCCCTCCTGGATTCGCCATCCGTCGCGGGTGCGTATCGGTTTGTCGTCACGCCGGGACAGCAGACCAGCGTTGCCGTGACGGCGACGATCATCCCGCGCGTAAAACTCCCCCGCATCGGCATCGCCCCCCTCACCTCGATGTTCCTCGCCGGGGAAGGCGACCTCGGCCAGCGCACCGATTTCCGGCCCGAGATCCATGATTCAGACGGGCTGATGCTCAAGACCGGTGGTGGAGAATGGCTCTGGCGGCCGATCCGGAACCCGAAATCGCTGCGGATTTCGAGCTTTGGCGATCGCAATCCGCGCGGCTTCGGCCTGATGCAGCGCGACCGTGAATTCGGCCATTACCAGGATCTCGAAGCGCAGTATCACGCGCGGCCGGGATATTGGGTCGAGCCCTCAGGAGACTGGGGCGAGGGGCGCGTCGATCTTATCGAGATTCCGACGACCGGCGAAGCCTTCGACAACATCGTCGCCTGCTGGACGCCGAGCACCCCGCTCGAACCCAGGAAAGCCAGCCAGTTCAGCTATCGCATCTCGGCTCTCTCGACGACGAAGGCCCTGCACCCTTACGGGCAGGTCCGTAACAGCTTCGACGGCTCGAACACCGAGGATGGCGAAGCCAAGGACGTCGGCAAGAAGCGTTTCATCGTCGACTTCACCGACGGCGATCTCGAATATTATCTGTCCGACCCCAAGCGCGTCGAAATCGTCGCATCGACCACAGCCGGAACGATCGCCGCGACGATCGTCGATGCAAACCCGGCGGCGAAAGGCTTCCGCGCCATCGTCGACGCGTCATTGCCCGCCGGCGAAACCGCCGAACTGCGCATCTTCCTGAAATCGCGATCCCGCACCCTGACGGAAACCTGGACGACCTCCTGGTCGATGCCGAAGGTCGCGGCTCCGCTCCCGGGTCCGGCGCTCGTCAGCAAGGATTGATTGTGGAGACACCGCCGTCATTCCGGGGCGATCCGAAGGATCGAGCCTGGAACCCAGAGCCGATGCGGGTTCTCCATGAGGCGCTCGCATGGCGAGCCTCAAATGTCGGGCGCATCGGTTCTGGGTTCCGGGCTCAGGCCTACGGCCTGCTCCGGAATGACGGTGTGGTTCCAGTGAGTCCTTAGCAGCCCCAGCTCCGCGAGCCAGCCCCGCCGCGTCACTCAGCCAATTCGCGCATGACCTTGATCAGGTCGGACTTGCCCTCAAAACCGATGCCCGGAAGCTCGGGCATCACGATATGGCCGTTCTCGACGCGAACGCTGTCGGGAAACCCGCCATAGGGCTGGAACAGGTCGGGATAGCTCTCATTGCCGCCGAGCCCGAGGCCGGCCGCTATGTTGAGCGACATCTGGTGGCCGCCATGCGGGATGCAGCGCGATGGCGACCAGCCGAACTGCGCGAGCACATCGAGCGTCCGCAGATATTCGACCAGACCATAGGACAAAGCGCAGTCGAATTGCAGCCAGTCCCGGTCGGGCCGCATCCCGCCATAGCGCAGGAGATTGCGCGCATCCTGATGCGAGAACAGGTTCTCGCCCGTCGCCATCGGGCCGGGATAGAACTCCGAAAGCGCCGCCTGCAGGGCGTAGTCGAGGGGATCGCCGACCTCCTCGTACCAGAACAGCGGATAGTGGCGCAGCATCTTGGCATAGGCGATGCCGGTCTCCAGGTCGAAGCGCCCATTCGCATCGACGGCAAGCTGGGCCTGCGAGCCGATCTCGGCCAGAACCGCCTCGATGCGGCGCTGATCCTCATGGATGCTGGCGCCGCCGACCTTCATCTTCACGACGGTGTAGCCGCGGTCGAGATAGCCGCGCATCTCGGCTCGCAGGGCACTGTCATCCTTGCCGGGATAATAGTAGCCGCCCGCCGCATAGACGAAGACCCGGGGATCGGCCTCGCGGCCCTTCCCATCCGCCAGGAGGCGAAACAGCGGCTTGCCCGCGATCTTGGCGACGGCATCCCAGACGGCCATGTCGAGCGTGCCGACCGCCACCGAACGCTCGCCATGGCCGCCCGGCTTCTCATTCGTCATCATCGTCGCCCAGATCTTGTGGGGGTCGAGATTGTCGCCGCTCTGATTGATCAGGCTCTCGGGGGCCGCTTCGAGGATGCGGCCGCGAAAGCGCTCGCGAATGAGGCCGCCCTGGCCGTAGCGGCCGTTCGAGTTGAAGCCGTAGCCGACCACGCGCCGCCCGTCGCGGACCACATCGGTCACCACCGCCACGAGGCTCGCCGTCATCTTGGAGAAGTCGATATAGGCGTTGCGGATGGGCGAGGCGATCGGCTTGGTGATCTCGCGGACATCGACGATGCGCATGGCGGTCTCCCTGCGGGGCTGGCTGGCGATACCCCGTCCTGTATGTCTGGCCCCTGCCGGTCGGCCAATGCCAAGATCGGTTCACCCCATGCACGAGCGGCATCATGGATCTGGATTGGCTGAAGGATGTCCTGGCGCTGGCCGAGCAGAAGAGCTTTTCGCGTGCGGCCGAGGTTCGAAATGTCACGCAGCCGGCGTTCAGCCGGCGCATCCGCGCGCTTGAGGACTGGATCGGCGTGCCGCTGTTCCTGCGCAGCGCCCAGGGCGCGACGCTGACCCCGGCCGGCGCCCATTTCCAGCCCCTCGCCCAGGACCTGCTCCGCAACCTGCAGCAGTTGCAGCGCGAGACCAGGGCCGTGGGGGAGAGCGAGAAGGGAGCGCTCTCGATCGCGGCGACGCATGCGCTTTCCTTCACCTTCTTCCCGGGCTGGATCCGCCGCCACATGCGGTTCGAGGCGCTCGGCACACTCAACCTGATCTCGGACAGCCTGGAGGCTTGCGAGCAGATCATGCTGGGCGGCGAGGTGCATTTCCTGCTCTGCCACCATCATGCGCAGGTGCCGACGCGTTTCGAAGCCGAGCGCTTCCCAAGCATCCGGGTGGGGGACGACGTGCTGGTGCCGCTCTGCGCGCCGGATGCAGACGGCCAGCCCCTCTGGCCGTTGCCGGGAACGATCGAGCGGCCGGCGCGGCTCCTCGCCTATAGCCAGGCCTCCGGGCTCGGCCGCATCCTCTCGGCCCAGATGGCGCTGGCGCAGGACGCGGCGCTCGCGCAGGACACGGCGCTGGCGCGGGACGCTGCCGGGATGACGACCGTCTTCACCTCGCATCTGGCCGCGGCCTTGCTGACCATGGCGCGGGACGGGCATGGCATCGCCTGGCTTCCGCTCACCCTGGCGGAAGAGGACCTCGCCCGCGCCCGCCTGGTCCGGGCCGGACTGGGGCGTTTCGACATCCCCATCGAGATCAGGCTCTTCCGCAGCCCCGACTGCCGCAACGAGGCTGCAGACGAATTATGGGCGAGCCTGCAGGCGGAGTGAGCGGGGTCGCGCTCGTGGCCGGCCGTGCCACGCATGACGAGAAGGCGCCCTCCCTTCTCCCCTCGCGGGAGAAGGTGGCGCGCAGCGCCGGATGAGGGGGCGCCGTGCCCTGTCAGGTTGGCGTCGTGTTCGGCTAGATGGAAAGCTCACAGCGCCCCCTCATCCGTCTCGGCTTCGCCGAGCCACCTTCTCCCGCGAGGGGAGAAGGGAAGAAGCGCCCCCCACCCTCAAGCGGCCTGCCTCGGCTCGGGGCCGATATAGGTCGATTTCGGGCGGATGAGCCGTCCTCCTGCGAGCTGCTCCTGCGCATGGGCGATCCAGCCGATGACGCGGCCCATTGCGAAGACGCAGGTGAAGCTCTCCGGCGGGAAGGCCAAGGCTTCCAGCAGGAGCGCTGTGTAGAACTCGACATTGGTCTGCAGCGAGCGGGCGGGCTTGCGTTCGCGCAGGATCGCGAGAGCCGCGGCCTCGACCGCCTCGGCATAGGCGAGGCGGCCGGAATTCGGGTCGAGCCGGCGGATCGCGCGCTTCAGCGCATCGGCACGGGGATCGCGCACGCGGTAGATGCGATGGCCGAAGCCCATCAACCGGTCGCCGCGCTGCAGCGCCGCCTCCAACCAGGCCCGGGCGTTGCTGGCCTCGCCGATCTCGTCGAGCATCTCGATGACCGGCCCCGGCGCCCCGCCATGCAGCGGCCCCTTCAACGCACTCACTCCCGCCAGGACCGCGGAGGTCAAACCGGCCCTCGTCGAAGCGACGACGCGCGCCGCGAAGGTCGAGGCGTTGAGGCCATGATCGCAGACCGTCACGAGATAGGTATCGAGCGCGGCGGCCTGCGCCGGGTCGACGGCCTCCCCGCGCATCATCCGCAGGATATCGGCGGCATGGGGCAGCGCCGGATCGGGCGCGACCGGCGCCAGATGGCGCTGCATGCGGATGACGGCGGGCGTGAAGACCGCCGGCGCCGCCATCAATCGCAGCGCGGTCGCGACATCGTCGCCATCCGCCAGCCGCGCCGTCAGCGCGCGCATCGCCTCGACAGGGGTTCGCCGCACCAGTTCAGCATCGAGACCCGCGACCTCGCGAAAGACATCGAGCCTGCTCTGGCCGAGCGCCGCAGCAAGAGCCGCGCCGCGCGGCAAATCGTCGAAGAAGCCGTCCAGCAGAAGCTCGGCTGCCTCGGCAAAGCTGGTGCGGCCGGCGAGATCGTCGAGGAGATGACCGCGAATGATCAGGCGGCCGGCAGCCCCATCGACATCTGACAGGATCGTCTCCGCAGCGACAACATCATCAAGTCCATCCGACATCGGATCCTCCATCAACAAGGCCTTGAGGATCGCGCTGCGATGCAGCATAATCAATCTTGAACAATATAATCAACATATCGAGATGCAATGTATCGAGATGCAACATATCGGGATGAATGACTGGCTGACGGCGCAGGAGGTGATGACCCGTTTGCGGCTCAAGCCGCAGACGCTCTACGCCTATGTCAGCCGCGGCCGCATCGAAGCGAAGGAAGACCCTGAGGAGCCGCGACGCAGCCTCTATCGGGCGGCGGATGTCTCGCGCCTGGAGCATCGCAAGGCGCGCGGCCGGCGCAATGCGGCGATCGCGGAGGATACGATCGCCTGGGGCGAGCCCGTCCTGGCCTCGAGCATCACGACGATCGCCCATGGCCGCCTCTGGTATCGCGGGCAGGACGCCGAGACCCTGGCGCAGACGGCGCGGCTCGAGGATGTCGCGCGTCTGCTCTGGGCCTGCGGCGATGCGCGCTTCCCGACGCAATGCAACGCGATCGCACCCGGCAGCGGCAATCAGCGCATGTTCGCCGCGATCGCGGCCCGTGCCGCCACCGATCCGGTCATTGGCGGCCGAACCTTGAAATCGCTCTATTTCGAGGCGGCAGCCGTGCTCGATGCGCTCGTCGACGCCGTCGCCGGCGTTTCGGGCAATGGCCCGATCCATGAACGCCTCGCGACAGCCTGGGCCTGCGACGCAACCGGTGCCGATCTCATCCGCCGCAGCCTCGTCCTGCTCGCCGACCATGAATTGAACGCCTCGACCTTCGCGGTCCGCGTCACCGCCTCGACCCATGCCTCGCTCGCCGCCTGCGCTTTGGCTGGGCTGTCGGCGCTGTCTGGCCCCTTGCATGGCGGCATGGCGCCGCGTGTGCGCGCTTTGCTCGGGGAATGCCGGCGCGACGGCATCGAGCCCGCGATCCGCGCGCGCCTGACGCTCGGCGTGCCGATCCCGGGCTTCGGGCATCCGATCTATCCGGAGGGCGATCCGCGAGCGCGGGCGCTGATGGCGGCCTTCGTCCTGCCGACCCATTATGAGGAGGTTCGCCTCGCGATCGAGGCGATCACCGGCGCGCTGCCGAACATCGATTTCGCGCTCACCGCCCTGGCGTCCGTGCTGGCGCTTCCCGAGGACGCGCCGTTCCAGATCTTCGCGACGGCACGCTGCACCGGCTGGATCGCCCATGCGCTCGAACAGTTCCAGACCGGACGCCTGATCCGCCCCCGCGCCCGCTATATCGGCCCGGAACCGGGATGAGGGGCGGGTTCTTCCCTTCTCCCCTCGCGGGAGAAGGTGGCGTGTAGCGCCGGATGAGGGGGCGCCGTGCCCTTTCCGGTTGGCGTCGTATTCTTCGGCTAAACGGAGAGCTCACGGCGCCCCCCTCATCCGTCTCGGCTTCGCCGAGCCACCTTCTCCCGCGAGGGGAGAAGGAGAAAACGTCAGCGCCGCCGCTGCGCCAACTGCGCGTATTGGCGCCTTGCGCGCTTGTGGCCGTACCAGGAGGCCTCGCGATCGCCGACATCGACATGCACGAGTCCGCCCGGATAGGAGCCGACACCGCCGGTGCACTCCAGCGCCTTGGCGGCCGCGACCGCGGCCCGCGGCGAGGTGGCGAGCGGCCTGAAATCCACGGCCTTGCCGCCGTAATGCTGGGAGTGGCGGGCATGACGGCCGCCACAGGTCGAGGTGATCTGAATCGGGCCGATCTTGGCCACGAGTTCGCTGATCATCGCCAGCGTTTCGGGCTTGAGGCAACCGAGCCCCTTGACCTGCGGCTGGAAGGAAATTTTCTCGATGGGAAGATTGGCCCAGGCGGCCACAGGTACGCAAGCTGTGAGAGACACAGCCAAGATCAAACGACGCATAATCTACCAGGTACGATCGGGGATGATGGGAAGGCTCAAGCCACCAAATTCTGGTCTGGCAGAGCATGTGATTGCGGACCTATTCTACCGATAAGGCCAAATCATGGCTGAGCCGCCAGAGCTCATCTTAACAGATCGTTTCTGTAGCTATCGGTTGTGCCACATGCCGCGTTTCAATAGCTACGACGCGCCATGACCGACGGAATTTCGACGTCGGGATCCGGGCAGCGGGAGAACGCCAGACGCTGCAGCCCGCTCCCCGCATTCACCATGCCGCCACCTCCGCCCCCTCATGCCGCAAACGGCTTGGACGGGGCAGGCGAGCCGCGCTAGCTTGCGTGCCTGGGCCACCCGTTTCCTGCGAAGCGCCCCGCAACCCTTTCGAGGATATGATGCCGAAATCCGAACTCATCGCCGCGCTCACCCCTGAGATCAGTGCGATCCGTCGCGATTTCCACCGGCATCCCGAGCTGCAATACGACGTCCACCGCACCGCCGGCATCGTCGCCGAGAAGCTCAAGGCCTGGGGCGCCGACGAAGTCGTGACCGGTATCGGCCAGACAGGCGTCGTCGGCGTGATCAAGGGCAAGGGCCAGAACTCAGGCAAGGTCATCGCCATGCGCGCCGACATGGACGCGCTGCCGATCCATGAAGAGACCAATCTCGAGCATCGCTCGACCGTGCCGGGCAAGATGCATGCCTGCGGCCATGACGGGCACACCGCCATGCTGCTCGGCGCCGCGAAATACCTCGCCGCCACCCGCGATTTCGACGGCACTGCCGTGCTGATCTTCCAGCCGGCCGAAGAGGGCGGCGCCGGTGCCAAGGCGATGATCGACGACGGCATGATGGACCGCTTCGGCATCCAGGAAGTCTATGGCATGCACAACAAGCCGGGGCTGGCGATCGGACAGTTCGAGATCCGCAAGGGGCCGACCATGGCCGCCGCCGACCGCATCCACATCAAGATCGAGGGCAAGGGCGGACACGCTGCAGCCCCGCACCGCGTCAACGACCCGATCGTCGCCGCCTGCCAATTGGTGACCGCGCTGCAGACGATCTCCTCGCGCAACGCCGACCCGCTCGACTCCGTCGTCGTCTCGGTGACGGCGGTGAATGCCGGCGAGGCCTTCAACGTCATTCCGCAGACGGTCGAGATCAAGGGGTCGATCCGGACATTGACGCGCGAGATGCGCGAGCTGGCGCAAAAGCGTGTCACCGAGATCACCGATGGCCTGATGAAGGCCTTCGGCATGAAATACGACCTCGAATACCATCTCGGCTATCCCGTCACCGTCAATCATGCCGGCCAGACCGATTTCGTCACCAGCGTGACCAAGAACGTCTTCGGCAAGGATGCGATCGACACCGAAGTGCCGCCGACGATGGGCTCTGAGGATTTCTCCTACATGCTGGAGGAGCGTCCTGGCGCCTTCATCAATATCGGCAACGGCGAATCCGCCGGCCTGCATCACCCCGCCTATGAGTTCAACGACACGGCGATCCCGGTCGGCGTCACCTATTGGGCGAGCCTGATCGAAATCTCCATGCCGCAACGGGCCGCCTGAGCTTGCGATGAGCGACATCGATTGCCTGGTGATCGGGGCCGGCGTCGTCGGCCTCGCCACCGCGCGGGCGCTTGCGCTCGCCGGCCGCGAGGTCGTGATCGCCGAGGCGGCTGAGGGCATCGGCACCCAGACCTCGGCGCGCAACAGCGAGGTTATCCATGCCGGGATCTATTATCCGCCGGGCTCGCTGAAAGCGCGCGTCTGCGTCGAGGGCCGCAAGCGCCTCTACGCCTATCTCGCGGAGCGGGGCCTACCGCATAAGGCCTGCGGCAAGCTGATCGTCGCGACCTCGGCCGCGCAGCGCCCGGCGCTCGAGACGATCCTGGCGCGGGCCAAGGCCTCGGGCGTCGAGACCGTGCGCTGGGTCGATGCGGGCGAGGCCAGGGCGCTGGAACCGGAGGTCGCCTGCGAGATCGCCCTGCTCTCGCCCGAGACCGGCGTCGTCGACAGCCATGCCCTGATGCTATCCCTGCTCGGCGAATGCGAGGCGGCCGGCGGCTCGCTGGCGCTCAACACGCCGATCCTGGGTTGGCGACGCGAGGCGGAAGGCTTCAGCGTCGATTTCGGCGGTGACGATCCCGCGACCTATACGGCCCGCACGATCGTCAACTCGGCCGGGCACGGCGCGCCGCGCCTGCTTGGCAAGCTCGAAGGCTTCCCGGCAAGCCACGTGCCGGTCCAGCACTTCGCCAAGGGCAATTATTTCTCGCTTTTGGGAAAGCAGCCCTTCTCGCATCTGGTCTATCCGGTGCCGGAGGCGGCGGGCCTCGGCATCCACGCCACGATCGACATGGCCGGACGGGTCAAGTTCGGGCCCGACGTCGAATGGGTCGCGGATGATCAGGATCTGGTGGTCGACCCTGCACGCGCCGAAAAATTCTATGCCGCGATCCGGACCTATTGGCCGGGCCTGGCGGACGGCGCGCTCGTCGCCGACTATGCCGGCATCCGGCCCAAGCTGCATTCGGCGAGCGAACCGATGCCGGATTTCCGCATCGACGGGCCGCAGGTCCATGGCGTCGACAATCTGGTCAACCTGCTCGGCATCGAGAGCCCGGGGCTGACGAGTTCGCTGGCGATCGCGGAGATGGTGGTGGAGCGGTTGGCGTGAGGTGTCATCCCGCACGCGCCGCGGCACGCAGTGCTGCTGCGCAGATGCGGGACCGTCCTCAGCAAGGGGACGCCTCTTTCCGGAACGCTCGCAGATAGGCGCCTTCTCGTCACGCGGTCCCGTGTCTGCGCAGCAGCACTACGTGCCGCAGCGCGCACGGGATGACACGCTTTACCCCCGCAGCGCCTTGACGCGCTCGCGCGCCTCTTTCGCCAGTCGCGTCACCCTCGCCCAGTCGCGGTTGGCGATCGCGTCCGCCGGCACGAGCCAGGAGCCTCCGACGCAGATGACCTGCTTCAGCGCCAGATAATCGGCGAGGTTGTTGAGGCCGACGCCGCCGGTCGGGCAGAATTTCATCTGCGGGAACGGCCCCGACAGCGCCTTGAGCGCCGAGGTACCGCCGGCCTGCTCGGCCGGGAAGAACTTGCAGGTCAAGCGTCCAGCTGCAACCGCGCGCATGCAGTCGGAGGCCGTGGCGACGCCGGGCAGCCAGGGCAGGCCGGCGGCGCGCATGGCGTCGTCCACCGCCTCGCTGAAGCCGGGGCTGACCACGGCCTGGGCGCCGGCCTCCTTGACGTCGGTGACCTGGGCCGGCGTCACCACCGTGCCGGCGACGCTCAGGATTTCGGGCACCTCACGCGCGATCGTCTCCAGCGCCGCCAGCGCAGCCGGACGGCGCAAGGTGACCTCGATCACATCGATGCCGCCCGCCAGCAGCGCGCGCGCCAAGGGCACGGCGAGATGCACGTCCTCGATCACCACGACCGGCACGACGCCGCAGGCGGCAAGCCGCGCGATTTCAGGTTCATTCGACATAGGTGACACTCCGTGAAGCTCCGGCTCTAGGCCTTCGCCCAGTAGACGTCGAGCCCCTGCGGCCGGCCAAGCAGCAATCCGACCGGATAAGCGCCGGGCAGAGCCTGCGCCGTGGTCAGGACCTCTGCCTTCTCCTTGCCGGAGACGAGGAGCGACGCCCAGGCGGCGCCAGTGAGCCTTGCCGGCGAGAGCGAGATGCGCGCCGGCAGACCGGCGGGATGGGCCGCGACCGCATGGAGACCGCGCCCGGTCATCGCGGCCGCCGGCTCGCCTGGAAAGAGCGAGGCGACATGGCCGTCCGCGCCCATACCGCTGACCAGGATGTCGAGCGCCGGCAGGCCTGCAAGCTCCGCTGATACCGCGCCCGCCGCGGCGTCGAGATCGCCAGCGGCGCGATGAAAGGAGAGGAAGCGCGCCCTGCCTCCGCCCAGCTGCGCGAAGGCCTGGCCCAGCGGCGCGAAGGCTGCACGGATCATGCGCTCGTTCGAGGCTGGATCGTCGGCTGAGACGAAGCGCTCATCGGTCGGCAGCAGCGTGACCTTGTCCCAGGCGAGATCATGCGCGCCGAGCGCCGCCAGGAAGCGCGCCGGCGTGGTGCCGCCCGGCACAGCGAGGAGCGCGGAACCGCGTGTGGCAATGACGGCGCGCAGCCTCACCGCGACTGCCTCGGCCAGCGCCTCGGAGGCGTCGATCAGCGTCTCGAAACGATGCCAGATCAATGGCCCCGAAGTGATCATCAGATCAGGTCCGGATCGGCCCAGGAGCGGCCTTCGCGCTCGATCAGGCCGATCGCCTGCGAGGGGCCCCAGGAGCCGGCGGGATAGCGATGCGGATGCAGGCTGTAGTCCTGCCAGCCGGCAATGATCGGATCGACCCAGGCCCAGGCCTGCTCGACCTCGTCGCGATGCATGAACAGGGTCTGATCGCCGCGGATGACATCGGTCAGCAAGCGCTCATAGGCATCGGGCGTGCGCTCGTCGAAGGCAGTGGAATAGCGCAAGTCGAGCTGGCGCGGCACGACCTTGAGGCGGCCCGAGCCCGGCACCTTCATCATCAGCTGGAGCTGGACGCCGTCATTGGGCTGGAGCCTGATGATGAGCCGGTTGGCATCGAGCCGGTCGCAGCTGCCGCCGCCGAAGATCGAATGCGGCACGGGCTTGAAGGTGACGGCGATTTCGGAATAGCGCTGTGCCATGCGCTTGCCCGTGCGCAGATAGATCGGCACGCCGGCCCAGCGCCAATTGTCGATCTCGCAGCGGATCGCCACGAAGGTCTCGGTGTTGCTGGCAAAGCCGAGTTCGTCGGTATAGCCGCGCACGCGCTGGCCATCCATCTGGCCCGGCCCGTACTGGCCGCGCACGGTATAGCGCTGGACGTCGGGCCCGACGATCGGACGCAGCGCCTTCAGCACCTTGATCTTCTCGTCGCGGACCGCGCCAGCCTCCAGCATGTTGGGCGGCTCGATGGCGAAGAGGGTGAGCAGCTGCATGAGATGGTTCTGGACCATGTCGCGCATATGCCCGGCCTTGTCGTAATAGCCGGCGCGGCTTTCGAGGCCCACGGTCTCCGCCACCGTGATCTGGACATTGTCGATGTCGCGGCTCGACCAGGAGCGCTCGAACAGCGTGTTGGCGAAGCGCAGCACCAGGAGGTTCTGCACCGTCTCCTTGCCGAGGTAATGGTCGATCCGGTAGGTCCGGCTTTCCGGCAGGATCGCGGCCACAGCGTCGTTGATCTCACGGGCCGAGGCGAGATCGTGCCCCAGCGGCTTCTCCAGGATGACGCGTGAGGTCGGGGTGAGGATATCGGCCTTGGCGAGGTTCTGGCAGATCGGGATGAAGAGCTCTGGCGGCGTCGAGAGGTAGAAGGAGCGCACCCGCTCCGAATCGCCGAGCGCCGTCTTCAGCGCGCCGAAAGTCTCGGGCTTGAGCGCATCGGCCTGGACCACCGTCAGACGGCGCAGGAAGGCCGCGATCTGCTCGGCCGCGAGGCCTTCCTCATTGAGGCGATTGGCGACCTGCTTGGGCAGGCCCTCGATATCCTCCGGCTTGCGGACGATGGCAAGGATGCGGCTCTCTTCCGGCAGCACGCCCTCCCGATTGCGCTGCGCCAGCGCGGGAAAGAGCTTGCGCAAGGCGAGGTCACCACTGGCGCCGAAAATAACCAGATCGAAGGGAGGAACGGGTGTGCGTTCGGGCGCAGCCTCGGGCCGCAGCGCGCGATCGGCGATGGCATCCATGGGGGTCGACTCCGTCTTCCTGTCATCCGGCTCGGCCTGTCATCAGGCTTGGCCTGTCATCAGGCTCCGCCAAAGCTTAGAGCATGCGGCCTGCGACAAGAATGAGGCGTCACCGTCGCTTTGCCAAACGCGATCAACGCGCAGCCGCCCCGCCCGGACCGCTGGAGCCTTCAGGCGGGGATGGTCGCGGCCTGGCGCTTGAAGCCTTCGCTGGCGGTGAGGAGCTGTTGGGCATAGGCGGTCTGGGGCGCGCGCGCGGCGAGCGTCCCGGCCGTCATCTCCTCGACGCCCCGACCGAACTGCATGACGAGCAGCCGCTCGCACATATGGGCGACGACGGCGAGGTCGTGGCTGACCAGGATATAGGTGAGCTTGCGCTCCTGCCGCAGCGCCTGGAGCAGGTTCAAAACCTCGGCCTGGATCGAGACGTCGAGCGCCGAGGTCGGCTCGTCGAGCAGCAGGATCGTCGGCTCCAGCACGAGCGCGCGCGCGATCGCGACACGCTGGCGCTGCCCGCCGGAAAGCTGGTGCGGATAGCGGAAGCGGAAGGAAGGCGGCAGGCCGACGTCAGTCATGGCGCGGCCGATCCTGGCCTCGGCGTCGCGGATGCCGTGGATGGTCAGCGGCTCGGCCAGCGCATCGTCGACCGTCTTCTTGGGGTGCAGCGAGCCGAAAGGATCCTGGAAGACCATCTGGACCTGGCGGTGGAAGGCCTTGTCGCGGACCTTCGGCTGCGCCTTGCCGAGGATGGCGATCCCGCCGCTCCAATCACGGTTCAGGCCGGCGAGCACGCGCAGCACGGTCGATTTGCCGGAGCCGGATTCACCGACGATGCCGTAACTCTCACCGGGCTGGACCGTGAAGCTGAGGTCCTTCACGACATGGGCCTCGCCGAAGGAGACGTTGAGCTTGTCGAGGGCGATGGCGGGTTGGGCGATGGCGGGTTGTGTGGTCATGCCAGCCATGCCGGGTCGCGGGTGAGGGTTGCGAGCTTCGCCTTGGGATGGTCGAGGTCCGGCAGGCAGCCGAGCAGGCCCAGCGTATAGGGATGGCGTTGCGACCTTGCGGCTTCGTCGGCGAGTTCGGCAGCCGGTAGCGTCTCCATCGCCTTGCCGCCATACATCACGATGACACGGTCGCAGAAGGACTGCACCAGATGCAGATCATGGCTGATGAAGATCAGCCCCATGCCGCGCTCGGTGACGAGATCGTCGAGGATCTTGAGGATCTGGAGCTGGACGGTCACGTCGAGCGCCGAGGTCGGCTCGTCGGCGATCAGGATGTCGGGCTCGGCGATCAGCATCATCGCGATCATCACGCGCTGGCCCATGCCGCCCGAGACCTCATGCGGATAGAGCTCGTAGACACGCCCCGGCTCGCGGATCTGCACGGCCTCCAGCATGGCGAGGCTGCGTTCCCTGGCCTCGCGCGTACTCGCCTTGTGGTGGACACGATAAGCCTCGGCGATCTGCTCGCCGACGGTCTGAACCGGATTGAGCGAGAATTTCGGATCCTGCATCACCATCGAGATATGGCGGCCGCGCAGCTTGCGCCGCCTGCGCTTGTCCATGGTGAGCAGATCCTGGCCGCGATAGACCAAGCGGTCGGCCAGGACCTCGCCGGGATAGGGGATGAGGTCGAGGATGGCGCGCCCGGTCATCGACTTGCCGGAGCCGGATTCGCCGACGATGCCGAGCCGCTCGCGGCCGAGCGTGAAGGAGAGCCCGCGCACGGCGCGCACGATCCCGGTCGGCGTGTGAAAATTGACCCGGAGATTGTCGAGTTCGAGCAGCGGCTGTTCGGTGGGCGTGGTCAAGGCGCGCATCATCTCACCTCTGGTCCATGACGTCGCGCAGGCCGTCGCCGAGCAGGTTGAAGCCGAGCGCGACGACGCAGATGGCAAGACCCGGGAAGGTCGCGACCCACCATTGGTCGAAGATCTGCTCGCGGCCGGCCGAGATCATGGCGCCCCATTCCGGAATCGGCGGCTGCGCGCCCAATCCCAGGAAGCCAAGGCCCGCCGCGGTCAGGATGATGCCGGCCATGTCGAGCGTGGTGCGCACGATCAGCGAGGGCAGGCAGAGCGGCACGACATGCTTCCAGACGATGCGCCATTGCGAGGCGCCCTGCAGGCGCACGGCCGCGATATAGTCCTGCTGGCGGATGATCAGCGTCTCGGCGCGGGCGACGCGGGCATAGGGCGGCCAGGCGGTGATCGCGATGGCGATAACGGCATTCTCCAGCCCCGGCCCGAGCGCGGCGACGAAGGCGAGCGCCAACACGAGGCGCGGGAAGGCCAGGAAGACGTCGGTGATGCGCATCAGCAGGCGGTCGACCCAGCCGCCGAGATAGCCCGAGGTCGCGCCGATCAAGAGGCCGACCGGCCCGACCGTGATGACGACCAGCAGCACGATCACCAGCGTGACGCGCGCGCCGTAGACGATGCGGCTGAAGATGTCGCGGCCGAGCGAATCCGTGCCGAAAAAATTGACGGCCGAGGGCGGCAGCAGGCGCTTGTCGAGATTTTGCGCGAGCGGGTTATGCGGCGCGATCAGCGGCGCGAAGGCGGCGATCAGCAACAGGGCCACGACGATGACCAGACCGGCGACCGCGAGCGGATTGCGCTTGAAGGCGAGCCATTGCCGATAGAGCTGGCCGAGCCTGGCCTGGCGGCGGGAGCTCGGGGAATCGGTGGTGAGGTAGTCGGTCCAGGTGGTCATGGCGCGCCCTCACCGCGTCCTGGGGTCGACCAGCCGGCCGAGGATGTCGGACAGCAGGTTGACGCCGATGAAGACCGCACCGACCACCAGCGTGCCGCCGAGCACGGCGTTCATGTCGGCGTTCAGCAGGGAGTTGGTGATGTAGCGGCCGAGTCCCGGCCAGGCGAAGATCGTCTCGGTCAGCACCGAGCCTTCGAGCAGCTGCGCATAGGAGAGCGCGATCACGGTGATCAGCGGCACGAAGGCGTTGCGCAGCGCGTGGCGCCAGATCACCCGGAACTCCGACATGCCCTTCACCCGGGCGGCGATGACATATTGCTGCTGCAGCTCGGTGATCATGAAGCTGCGCGCCATGCGGCTGATATAGGCGACGCTGAGCAGGCCGAGCACGGCCGCGGGCAGGATGAGGTGGGACCAGGCGTCGCGGAACGCGTCCCATTCCCCCTGCAGGGCGGCGTCGATGACGAGGACGCCGGTGATCGGATCGACGAAGTCCTGATAGGCGACGCTGATGCGGCCGGGTCCACCGACCCAGCCGAGCTTGGCGTAGAACAGGAGCAGACCCATCAGGCCGAACCAGAACACCGGGACGGAATAGCCGAACAGGCCGATCAGGCGCGCGAGCTGGTCGGGCCAGCGGCCCTGATAGACCGCTGCCAGCACGCCGAGGGGCACACCGAGCGCGACGCCGATGAGCGTGCCCAGCGTGGCGAGCTCCAGTGTGGCCGGGAAGACGCGCTTGATGTCGTCGGTGACGAGATTCGAGGTCAGCACCGACTTGCCGAGATCGCCGGTGAAGACCTTGCCGACATAGGTGGCGAATTGCTGCCAGAGCGGTTTGTCGAGGCCGAGCGCGGCGCGGGCGGCGTCATAGACGTCGGCTTTTGCGTTGTCTCCGACGACCGCCAGCACCGGGTCGATCGGGATCACGCGGGCGATCAGGAAAGTGACCAGCAGCAGGCCGAAAAAGGTGATCGCCACCGTGCTGAGCTCGCGCCCGGCGATGCGCCCCCAGACTGCGCTCCGTCCGCCCCAACTTATGTCTGAAGCTGCCATTCACCCGACCAATGTTACCAAACTGCAGCGACGAAGGCGCGTCCTAGAGCCGTGGAAAACGGGAAAGCCCGCGGGACGATCCCACCCCTTGGAAGACCAAGCCCAAGCAAGAACCCCGCCGCGGCCTCGAGAGCCGCGGCGGTTCGATTGGTGGTTCCGATCTCAGTTCTTGCTGAGGGTCGAGTAGAGGTTGCTGGCCGAGCCCGGCCCCAGGATCAGCCCGTCGACATTCTTGCGGTGAGCGGCGACCTCGACCTGCTGGAACATGATGACGAAGGGCGAGACCTTCTGGTGCTCGCGCTCAATGCCCTCATAGCCGGCTTTGCGCTTGTCGCTGTCGGTCTCGAAGACGAGCGCGCCGGTCTTCTTGCTCATCTCCGGGATGTCCCAGGCGTTGCGCCAGGCGAGCGTCTTGGAGCGGGCGTCCTCGGCATTGTTCTCGTTGATGGCGAAGGTCTCGGCATTGGTGTGCGGGTCCTGATAGTCGGGACCCCACTGGCCGATATAGATGTCGTGCGTGCGTGCGCGATATTTGGTCAGCGTCTGCTTGCCGTCGCCGGGGATCAGTTCGAGCTTGATGCCGGCCTGGGCCCAGTTCGCCTGGACCGCCTGGGCGATGTCGGTGATCGGGTTGACCGAGCGGGTGTCCATGGTGACGGAGAAGCCGTTCGGCAGGCCGGCCTTGGCGAGCAGCTCCTTGGCCTTGGCCGGGTCGAACTTGTAAGGCCGGTCGTCGATGGCGCCGAGGAAGCCCTTGGGCAGGAAGGCCTGGTGCGGCTTGTAGGTGCCGGCCACGATGTTGCGCTCGATCGAGTCGTAGTCGACCAGGTATTTCAGCGCCTCGCGCACCTCGGGCTTGGCGAGATTGGCGTTCTTCTGGTTGAGGCCGAGATAGAGGATGTAACCCTTGTCGCCGACCTGCTGGACGATGTCGGCGTTGCTCTTGATCGAATCAAGCTGGTCCTTCGACAGGTTGCGGGCGTAGTCGACGTCGCCCTTCTCCAGCAGCAACCTCTGCGAGGCGGGCTCGGCGACATGGCGCACGACGACGCGCTTCACCTTCGGCGCGCCCATGAACCAGTCGGGGTTAGCCTCGAGCGTGTATTGCTCGTTGGCGCGCCAGGCGCGCAGCTTGTAGGCGCCCGAGCCGGCCGAGTTCTGCTTGAGCCATTCATAGCCGAAATCGCCGGCCTTCTCGTTCGCCTTGACCAGCTTGGAATCGACGATCACCGCGACGTTGGCGGTCAGGCAGTTCAGGAAGAAGCTCGGCGCATAGGGCTTGTCGACGGTGATGGTGACGGTCTTGTCGTCGACCGCCTTCACCATCTCGGTGACGTTGTCCTTGGTCAGGCCGAACTGGGTCAGGATGAAGCCCGGCGACTTGTTCAGCACCACGGCGCGCTGGAACGAATAGACCACGTCGGCGGCCGTCAGCGGGTTGCCCGAGTGGAACTTGACGTTGGGCTTGAGCTTGAAGGTGTAGGTCTTGCTGTCGGGGCTGATGGTCCAGCCCTCGGCAAGGTCGCCATAAAGCTTGGAGGGATCGGCCAGATCGAACCGCACCAACTTGTCGTAGACGTTGCCGACGACTTCGCCGCCGGAGAATTCGAACACTTCGGCGGGATCGAGCGAGATGATATCGTCGATCTGCTTGGCCATCACGACCGTGTCCTTCGGCGTCTGTGCCATGGCGGTGGTCGCCATCAACGCCGTAAAGGCCGATACCGTCAGCAATCTCGCAACATGACGCATGGAAATCCCCATCGTTTGATTTCGCCGGCCTTTCAGTGGCCGTTCAGTCCAATGTGGAACCAGTTGCCGGGCGATGTCCAGCGGCTCCGCGAAGGGCCCCGAGGCAAGCGCTGTGGAGAACTGCCTAATTCTTGCGCAGTCGCCGCGATTGCCGGCGTGCCCTTGCGCAAGTTGCGCCTTTGCGGGTTTTGCCGGCATCGCTAACGTGTCATGGCCCGGCGCCCCGCCGGACGACCACAAGCAGGTGCCAAGCCTTGGCCATCATCGCCGCGCTGAACCACGTCACCCATTACAGCTATGACCGGCCGGTCACGCTGGGGCCGCAGATCATCCGCCTGAGGCCGGCGCCGCATTGCCGGGCCGCGATCAACAGCTATTCGCTGAAGGTCACGCCGGCCGAGCATTTCGTGAACTGGCAGCAGGACCCCAGCGGCAACTGGCTGGCCCGCTTCGTCTTTCCCGAGCCGGTGAAGGAATTCCGCATCGAGGTCGACCTCGTCACCGAGCTCTCGATCATCAATCCGTTCGACTTCTTCGTCGAAACCGACGCCGAGATCTTCCCCTTCGCCTATCCCGAGGAGTTGCGCGCGGAGCTCGCGCCCTATCTCGTCACCGAGCCGGCAGGCCCGCTGCTGGCGGCCTATCTCGCGACGATCCCGCGCGAGCCGACCAACACAGTCAACTTCATCGTCGATCTCAACGCCCGGCTGGCGCAGGGCATCGCCTATGGCATCCGCATGGAGCCCGGCGTCCAGGAGCCCGAGCACACGCTCGACATCAAATCCGGCTCCTGCCGCGATACGAGCTGGCTGCTCGTCCAGATCATGCGCCATCTCGGCTTCGCGGCGCGCTTCGTCTCCGGCTACCTGATCCAGATGAAGGCGGATATCGACCCGCTGGAAGGCCCGCGCGGCACCGACAAGGATTTTACCGACCTCCACGCCTGGGCGGAGATCTATATCCCCGGCGCCGGCTGGATCGGGCTCGACCCGACCTCGGGCCTGCTCACCGGCGAAGGGCACCTGCCGCTGGCGGCGACGCCGCATTTCCGCTCGGCCGCGCCGGTCTCAGGTGTCGCAAGCTTCGCCGAGACGACATTCGACTTTTCGATGAGCGTGGCGCGCGTGCATGAGGTGCCGCGCATCACCTTGCCCTTCTCGGACGCGTCCTGGGGCGAACTCGATGCGCTGGGCGAGAAGGTCGAGGCCGATCTGCAGGCGGGGGACGTCCGCCTGACCATGGGCGGCGAGCCGACCTTCGTCTCGATCGACGACCAGAGCGGCGAGGAATGGAACATCGCCGCCGTCGGTCCGACCAAGCGCCAGCGCGCCGATGTGATGATCCGGCGCCTGCGCGAGCGCTTCGCGCCGGGCGGCATGCTGCATTACGGCCAGGGCAAATGGTATCCGGGCGAGAGCCTGCCGCGCTGGGCGTTTGCGCTCTATTGGCGCACCGATGGCGAGCCGATCTGGCGCGACGCCGCGCTGATTGCACGCGAGCCTGGCGCACCGACCGGCGGCGACCGCGAATTGGAGGCCGCCGCCTCGATCCGCGACGCCGAGGCGCTGGCGGCCGGCCTCTCGGAGAAGCTGGGGCTGGGCGCCGATTATGTGCTGCCGGCCTATGAGGACACCGGCCACTGGCTCCTGAAGGAGGCGCAGCTTCCCGACAATGTCGACCCGCTCGACCCGCGCCTTGCCGACCCGGAGGAGCGCGCGCGCATGGCGCAGGTCTTCCAGCTCGGGCTGGGCAAACCGCGCGGCTATGTCATTCCGGTGCAGCGCTGGCAGAGCCAAGCCGGCGACCGACGCTGGCGCTCGGAGAAGTGGAAGCTCCGGCGCGGCAAGCTCTTCCTGGTGCCGGGCGATTCGCCCGTGGGCTACCGCCTGCCGCTCGGCTCGCTGCCGGTCGTGCCGAAGGACGAATATCCGCATCTCCATCCGCAAGACCCGATGGAGCCGCGCGGGCCGCTGCCGCCGGCCGGCGCGATCAATGCTGCGTCAGCCACTGCAAGCGTGAACGGCTCGCAAGCTGCTCCTCCGGCATACGCCCCCCCGCCTCCGCGACAGATGACGCGCTCGGTCGACACTGCGGGTGATGGAAATGCCCAGGACCGCACCGAGCAGGAGATCGGCGGCGAGCATGTCCGCACGGCGCTGAGCCTCGAGGTCCGCGACAACATCCTGTGCGTCTTCCTGCCGCCGGTCGAGAAGCTGGAGGATTATCTGGAGCTGATCGCCAGCGTCGAGGCGGTGGCGCAGGAGCTGAACCTGCCCGTCCATATCGAGGGTTATTCGCCGCCCAACGACCCGCGCCTCAACGTCATCAAGGTCACGCCCGATCCCGGCGTGATCGAGGTCAACATCCACCCGGCCAAGAGCTGGCGCGAGGCGGTGGACATCACGCGCGGCGTCTATGAGGAGGCACGACAGTCGCGGCTCTGCGCCGAAAAATTCATGGTCGATGGCCGCCATACCGGCACCGGCGGCGGCAATCATGTCGTGCTCGGCGGCGTGACGCCGCCCGATAGCCCGTTCCTGCGCCGGCCGGACCTGCTCAAGAGCATCATCCTGTACTGGAACAGGCACCCCTCCCTGTCCTTCCTGTTCTCAGGCCTCTTCATCGGCCCGACGAGCCAGGCCCCGCGCATCGACGAGGCGCGCTTCGACCAGCTCTACGAGCTGGAGATCGCGCTCGCACAAGTGCCGGGACCGGGCGCGCCGAGCATTCCGCTCTGGCTGGTCGACCGGCTGTTCCGCAACCTCCTGGTCGACGTCTCCGGCAACACGCACCGCACCGAGATCTGCATCGACAAGCTCTATTCGCCGGACGGGCCGACCGGCCGTCTCGGGCTGATCGAGTTCCGCTCCTTCGAGATGCCGCCCGATGCGCGCATGAGCCTGGCGCAGCAGCTGCTGATCCGGGCGTTGGTCGCCTGGTTCTGGCGCGAGCCGCAGAGCGGCAGCCTGGTGCGCTGGGGCACGACGCTGCATGACCGCTTCATGCTGCCGGAGCTGGTCTGGCAGGATTTCAAGGACGTGCTCGCCGATCTCGGTCGCGCCGGCTACGCCTTCGACCCGGTCTGGTTCGAGGCGCAGGCCGAGTTCCGCTTCCCGTTCTACGGCAAGGTCGAGCATGGCGGGGTCGAGCTCGAACTGCGCCAGGCGCTCGAGCCCTGGCATGTCATGGGCGAGGAGGGCGCGATCGGCGGCACGGTGCGCTATGTCGACAGCTCGGTGGAGCGCCTGCAGGTCAAGGCCAAGGGGCTCGTGCCCGGCCGCCATCTCATCACCTGCAATGGCCGCCGCATGCCGATGACGCCAAGCGGCGGCACCAGTGAGGCGATCGCCGCCGTGCGCTTCAAGGCCTGGCAGCCGAGCTCGGGCCTGCACCCGACGATTCCGGTGCATGCGCCGCTGACCTTCGACATCGTCGATACCTGGGTCGGGCGCTCGCTCGGAGGTTGCGTCTACCATGTCGCCCATCCCGGAGGGCGCAATTATGAAACTCCTCCCGTGAATTCCTACGAAGCCGAGGCGCGCCGGCTCGCGCGTTTCGAAGCGATCGGGCATAGTCCTGGCGCGCTGGCGATTCCGCCGGAAGAGCGCAGCGTCGAATTTCCGCTCACTTTGGATTTGCGACGCCCTAAAGCATGATGCCGAAAAGTGGGAACCGGTTTTCGGACGACATCATGCTCCCACTTATTGTTGTAGAGACGGATTCAGATTTTAGGTCGATTCGACCTAAAATCATCCGGCTCTAGAGGAGCATAGACGCAAGCGATGGCGTTGCAGGGCCGATCACCGTCGACGCGCGTGAAAGCGGAGCGGCGCAACGCTCTGCTGGCCGGTTATCGCCCGCTGGCGGGTGCCTATGACGAGTTCATGGCGCAGGATGGCAGCATCCGCCCACATTGGGAGCCGTTCCTGACGGAATGGAGCGCGCTCTCGCAAGACGAGCTCAACCAGCGCTTTGGCCTCGCCGACCGCCATGTCCACGACACCGGCGTCTCCTACCGCGTTCATGGCGATATCGACGAGCGCGATCCGCAGGCTGGCGAGCGCGCCTGGCCATTGAGCCATGTGCCACTGGTGATGACCGGGGCGGAATGGCAGACCATCGCGGCCGGCGTCGCGCAACGCGCGCAATTGCTGGCCTCATTGCTCGACGACATCTACGGTCCCGGCGAGATGGTCGCGAAGGGCCTGCTGCCGGCGGCGGTCGTCACGGGGAGCCCGGACTATCTGCGCCCGCTCCACGGCGCGCCGGATGGCGGCTCCCTGCAGCTCTACGCCGCCGATCTCGGCCGCGGGCCGGATGGGCGCTGGTGGGTGCTGGGCGACCGCGCCCAGGCGCCGTCAGGCGCCGGCTACGCGCTGGAGAACCGGCTGGCGCTGGCGCGCGCCTTTCCCGACCTGTTCCGGACGATGAACATCGAGCGGCTCGCCACTTTCTTCCAGGGCTTCCGTGCCGGGCTCGTCGCCAAGTCCAGGCGCGTCGAGCCGCGCATCTGCCTGCTGACGCCCGGGCCGCTGAACGAGAGCTATTTCGAGCAGGCCTATCTCGCGCGCTATCTCGGCTTCCTGCTCGTCGAGGGCGGCGACCTGATGATGCGCGACGGACGCATCCATGTCCGCACCATTGCCGGCCCCAAGCGCGCCGACGTGATCTGGCGGCGCATCGATGGCGATTTCTCCGACCCGCTTGAACTGAATGCGCGCTCGGCGCTGGGCGTGGCCGGACTCGTGCAGGCGGTGCGCCAGGGCCATGTCCATGTCGCCAACGGGCTCGGTTCCGGCGTCGTCGAGGCGCGTGCACTGATGGGCTTCCTGCCCAAATTGGGCAAGCAGCTTCTCGGCGAGGAGATGATCCTGCCCAATGTCGCGACCTGGTGGTGCGGCCAGCCGCGCGAGCGTGCCGCCGTGCTCGACCGCCTGGACGAGATGAGCATCGCGCCGGCCTTCCGCTCCGCCGGGAGCGGTCTCGACAGCGATCCGATCCTGGCGGGAGAACTGCCGGCGGCCGAGCGCGCCGCCTTGCGGGCGCGGATCGAGGCGCGCGGGATGGATTATGTCGGCCAGGAGGTGGTGCGGCTCTCGACCATGCCGGTCTTCCAGAACGGCCGTTTGCAGCCGCACCCTGTCACCTTGCGCGTCTTCGCCGCCGCCACGCCCGATGGCTGGAAGGTCATGCCCGGCGGCTTCTGCCGCATCTCCGACGAGCCCGATGCTCGCGCCGTCAGCATGCGCAGCGGCGTGCGCTCCAGCGATGTCTGGGTCACCTCGGATACGCCCGTCGAGCAGGTCAGCCTGCTGCCCAGCGGCGACCGCATCGCGATCCGCCGCGTCGTCGGGACCTTGCCGAGCCGCGCCGCCGACAATCTGTTCTGGCTCGGGCGCTATCTCGAGCGGACGGAGGCGACGCTGCGGCTCGTGCGCGCCTTGCTCGGCCGCCTGATCGACGCCGACACGACCAATCCCACCCGGCCCGACACGGTGCGCCGCCTCGCCAATCTCCTGGTCGCCTGGGGCGCGGCGCCTGCGGCCAAAGCCTCGACAGCGAAGGGCTCGACCGCCCGCAATCTCACGAGTGCCAAGGGCTCGCCGGTTCTGGCGCAGGCGACCTCCGCGCTCTACGACGCAGCCGAATACGGCTCGGCCCGCGCTAATGTCGGCGAGGCGCGGCGCACCGCCTCCGTCATCCGCGAGCGGCTTTCGATCGACGCCTGGCGGCTGTTCGGCGATTTGCAGCGTCAATTGACGCTTGAGCCCGGACGGCAGCCCAGCGAAGGCGAAGTCTACGAGGTTGCGGATCGCGCCTTGAAGACGCTCGCCGCCTTCTCCGGCCTGAGCCAGGAGAACATGGTGCGCGGCGCGGGCTGGCGCTTCCTCGACATCGGCCGGCGACTGGAGCGTGGCGTCGCGACCTGCCGCTTCGCCCGCCATTTCGCCGAGACGACGGCCCAGAGCGACGGCCTCGACGCCCTGCTCGACCTGACCGATTCGCAGATCACCTACCGCTCGCGCTACATGCTCGGCGCGAGCCTGCAGCCGGTGCTCGATCTGGTCATGCTCGACCCCTATAATCCCCGCTCCGTCGCCTTCCAGGTCGATCGTCTCGACATCGAGATCGCGCATCTGCCGTCGCTGACGGAAGATGGCATGCTGGAAGCGCCGCGCCGGCTCGTGCTGAAGCTCGCGGCAGAATGCCGGACATCGGAGGCTAGCCGGCTCGACCGCACCAGCATCCTGCTGTTCGAGCAATTGCTGATGGGGCTGTCGAGCGCGATCGCCGACCGCTACTTCCTCCAGAACAGCGGGCCGGAAGGCTCAAGGCTGACAGGCATCGCGTGATCTACGACGTTCGTCACCTGACCACCTACGGCTATAGCCGTCCGGTGCCTTTCGCGCGTTGCATCCTGCGTCTTCTGCCGCGCGACGATGGCGGGCAGACAGTGCGGAAGAGCGAGCTCGTCGTGACGCCCCGCCCGGCCGAGCGCATCGACGGGATCTGCTTCTTCGGCAACCAGATGACGACGCTGACGATCTCCAAGGCGCATCGCGAATTGAAGGTCGAGATGCGCGCCCGCGTCGAGGTCAACCGGCCCGCACCGCCCTTTCCGGGCCTGACCCGGCATTGGGAGGAGGTCGGCGCGCTGGCCCTGGCCTCGACGAGCCTGGCGCCCGAATCCCCGACGCATCACCTCTATCCGAGCCGGCTGGTGCCGCAGGTCGGCGAGGTCGTCGACTATGCCCGCAAGAGCTTTTCGCCGCTGCGGCCGGTGCTGGAGGCGGCTTCCGAGCTGATGGCGCGGATCCGTGCCGACTTCACCTACGACCCTGATGCAACCGAGGTTACGACGCCGCTGGCCGAGGCCTTCCGCCAGCGCCACGGCGTCTGCCAGGATTTCGCGCATATCATGATCGCCGGCCTGCGCGGGCTCGGCCTGCCCGCCGCCTATGTCAGCGGCTATATCCGCACGATCCCGCCGCCGGGCCAGAAGCGCCTCGAAGGCTCGGATGCGAGCCATGCCTGGGTCACGCTCTGGTGCGGACCGGAGACCGGCTGGATCGGGCTCGACCCGACCAATGACCTGATCGTCGCCGACGACCATATCGTCACCGCCTTCGGCCGCGACTATGCCGATGTCTCGCCGCTCGACGGCGTGCTGATCGGCCCCGGCTCACAGAAGGTCGGCGTCGCTGTCGACGTCATCCCCATCGGATGATCCGTCCCGCCGCCATGCACGGCTTGGAGAGGGCTCTTTCCAGAAGTTAGTTGCTATGGCAACTTATCTCCCGCCGCGCCGCCGGCCATTGGCAATGCGCCCCGTTCCAGAGGGCGCTCGCGCCGGGCAGCGCCATGGGAGACACTGGCTTGCACACACAGGTCGCCATCATCGGTTCGGGCCCGGCAGGGCTGCTGCTCGGCCAATTGCTGCATCTGGCCGGCATCGACAGCGTCATCCTCGAGCGCAAGGACCGCGACTATGTGCTCGCCCGCATCCGCGCCGGGGTGCTGGAACAAGGCACGGTCGGCCTGATCGACAAGATCGGTGCAGGCGCGCGCCTCCAAGCGGAAGGGCTGAAGCATGACGGCTTCGACCTGCTCTTCGGCGGCCAGCGCCATCGCATCGCGCTCGACCGCGCGGCGGGAGGCGGGCATGTCACCGTCTACGGCCAGACCGAGGTGACGCGCGATCTGATGGACCAGCGCGCGACCCAGAACGGGCGGACCGTCTTCGAGGCTAAAGACGTCGCGCTGCATGATTTCGACCGCGACAGGCCCTTCGTCAGCTATGTCGAGAACGGCGTCCCCAAGCGCCTCGACTGCGATGTCATCGCCGGTTGCGACGGCTATCACGGCGTCTCGCGCGCCAGCGTGCCGGAGAGCGCGATCACGAGCTTCGAGCGCATCTATCCGTTCGGCTGGCTCGGCATCCTCGCCGATGTGCCGCCGGTCTCGCATGAATTGATCTATGCCGGCGGAGAGCGCGGCTTCGCGCTCTGCTCGATGCGCTCGGCCACACGCAGTCGCTATTACGTGCAATGCGCACTCGATCAGCGGGTCGAGGACTGGTCGGATGAGCGCTTCTGGGACGAGTTGCGCCGCCGGCTCGACCCGGCCTCGGCGGAGGCGCTGGTGACGGGCCCCTCGATCGAGAAATCAATCGCGCCATTGCGCTCCTTCGTGGCGGAGCCGATGCGGTTCGGGCGCTTGTTCCTGGCCGGCGACGCCGCCCATATCGTGCCGCCGACCGGGGCCAAAGGGCTGAACCTCGCCGCCAGCGACGTGCACTACCTGTCACAGGCGCTGATCGAGTTCTTCATCGAGCGTTCCAGCGCCGGCATCGACGCCTATTCGGCCAAGGCGCTGGCGCGCATCTGGAAGGCCGAGCGCTTCTCCTGGTGGTTGACCTCGCTGATGCACCATTTCCCGGAGAACGGCGCCTTCGCCCAGCGCATGCAGCGCGCCGAGCTCGACTATCTCGTCTCCTCCGACCATGCCATGGCGGCGCTGGCGGAGAACTATGTCGGTCTTCCCTACTGACCCTCAGGCCGCCTACTGACCCTCAGGCTGCGGCCTCCGCATCATCCGGCGGCATCACATGCTCCTCGCCCCATGCCCTGAGCGCCATGATGACCGGTTCCAGCGTCCGCCCCTTGGCCGACAGGCTGTATTCGACACGCGGGGGCACCTCGGCGAAGACGACGCGGACGATGAGACCGTCCGCCTCCAGCTCGCGCAGCTGAGCGGTCAGCATGCGCTGCGTCACGCCCGAAATGCTGCGGCGGATGGCGTTGAAGCGCAGCGTGCCTCCGAGCAGGTGATAGAGCACGATCCCCTTCCACTTGCCGCCGATCAGGCCCAGGGCGGCCTCAACCGGGCAGGCCGGGGAGTGGAACGGTTTCTGGAAACGAGGCGGCATGACAGTATCCTTTTCGATACTATATGCGGAAATTGTGCGTTCTTGCACAGCCTGTTTGTAAGGCGCATCTCGCCTGCATTGCAACGCAGGAGACAAAAGCCATGCGCGCCATCGGCTATCGTGAACCACAGCCCATCAGCTCGGAAACCAGCCTGATTGATCTCGATCTGCTCGCGCCCGTCGCGACCGGGCACGACCTTCTGGTCGAAGTGAAGGCCGTGTCGGTCAACCCGGTCGACACCAAGGTCCGCAGGAATGCCCGCCCGGCCGAGGGCGAAGTGCGCGTGCTGGGCTGGGACGCCGCCGGCGTCGTCAAGGCAGTCGGCCCCGATGTGAAGGCATTCAAGCCGGGCGACGCCGTGTTCTATGCCGGCGCGATCGACCGTCCGGGCTCCAATGCCGAGTTCCAGCTGGTCGATGAACGCATCGTCGGCATCAAACCCGCCAGCCTGAGCTTCGCGGAAGCCGCCGCCCTGCCGCTGACCGCGATCACGGCCTGGGAGGCCCTGTTCGACCGGATCAAGATCGCGGATGCGGTTCCAGGCGCGGCGAAGGCCGTGCTGATCGTCGGCGGGGCCGGCGGCGTCGGCTCGATCGCGATCCAGCTGGCGCGGCAATTGACGGACCTCACCGTGATCGCCACCGCCTCGCGGCCGGAGACGCAGGCCTGGGCCCGCGAGCTTGGCGCCCAGCATGTCATCGACCATGGCAAGCCGCTTGCCGCCGAAGTCGAAGCGCTGCGGATCGGCGCGCCCGGCCTCGTCTTCGTCACCACCCATACGCTGGATCATCTGCCGGAGATCATCAAACTGATCGCGCCGCAGGGCCGGATCGCAGTGATCGACGATGCTCCGGCGCTGGATGTCATGCCGCTGAAGGGCAAGAGCCTGTCGCTGCATTGGGAGATGATGTTCGCCCGCTCGCTGCACCAGACAGCCGACATGCAGGCGCAGGGCGATCTGCTCAACGAGGTCTCCCGGCTCGTCGATGCCGGCCGGATCCGCACTACGCTGACCGAGACCTTCGGAACGATCAATGCGGGCAATCTCAAGCGGGCTCATGCGCTGATCGAGACCAACCGCGCCAAAGGCAAGATCGTGCTGGAGGGGTTCTGACGCCTAAAAGCTAGAGCATTGCTCCTGCGAAAAAACGGTACCCAGTTTTTCGCGCAATGCTCTTAGCGCCACTCAGATGCCGGTCAGGTCGCGGCTCTGCCGATCGAGCTCGGCGTTGTAGCGGCGCAGGGCGAATTGTTCGGTGAGCAGGCCGAGGACCCGCAGGGATTCGCGGCCATCGACGACGACGAGCTCCTCGGTCTGCGAGGTCGCGAACAGGCTGGCGGCCTCGCGGATGTTCATATGAGGCAGCAGGACGTCCTTGCGATTGCGGGCGAGCTCCGCAATCGCCTCGACCGCAACATCGGCACCGTGAGCGTCGGCACCATATGCGTCAGCGACGAGGACGATGCCGGCATAGCGACCCAGTTCATCGACGAGCACGGCGCGCTGATTGGCGCCAAGCGGGAAATCGCGCCGGAACTGCTCCAGGGTCAGCGTCGCGGGCACGGTGCGCACATCCCGGCGCATCATCCGGCCGACGCTCAGCTCCCGCATCCAGCCGATATCGGCGGCGCTGCGGATGGTCTCGCCGCGCAGATGGAAGCGCCAGGTGGCGAAGGAGTAGCCGAAGGTCCGGCGCACCGTCATCGAGGACAGGACGGAGGCCGCGAGCACCGCGACCGTGAGCGGCAGGCTGCCCGTCGTCTCCAGCGCCAAGAACGACATCGTCAGCGGGCCTCCGACGACCGCGGTGGCCATCGCGCTCATGCCGATGACGGCGATGACCACGGAGGGCGTCTGCAGGCCAAAGCCGGTGATCCAGATCACGGCGACGAGCTTGCCGAACATCGCGCCGATGAACAGCGAGGCGAAGAAGAGGCCGCCGCGAAAGCCGGAGCCGATCGAGATCGCCGATGCCAGCGACTTCAGCACGATCACCAGGACGAGAAAGCCCGCCGGATAATAGGCATCGAAGCCGACATGCAGCGCCGAATGGCCGGAAGAGAGGACAGCCGGCGTCACCAGCGCCATCAGCCCGACGAGCAGGCCGCCGACCGCAGGCCGCAGCGCCAGTGGAATCCGGCTGCGGCGGAACAGGCTTTCGGCGAGCGCGACGCCGCGCATCAGCACGATGCCGAGACCTGCACAGAGGATGCCCATGATCATCACCAGCACGTAGTCGGAGCCCGAGAGCGGGCCGGAAAAGCCGAACTGCAGCGTCACAGGGGTGAGGAACAGCCGCGTGACGCCGACCGCGCAGATCGAGGCGACGACGACAGGCGCCAATGAGCCGACCGTATAGGTCACGATGATCAGCTCGAAGGCATAGAAGGCGCCGGTCAAGGGTGCATCGAAGGCGGCAGCGATCGCGCCCGCCGTGCCGCAGCCGACCAGCATGCGCAGATCGGCCCGCCGGACACGGAGAAGCCGCCCAAGGCCCGACGCGAAGGCCGCGCCGCCCTGGGTATAGCCCGCCTCCATGCCGACGGAGGCGCCAAAGCCGTTCGAGACCATGGTCTGGACCACCAGGATCAGGCTGTCCTTCAGCGACAGGCGCCCGCCATGAAGCGCATTCGCCTCGACCGGATCGACCACCGTGCCGCGGCCGCGACGGGCCAGGAGGAGGCCGATCGCCCCCATCACCAGACCACCCAGAACCGGCATGCCGACGGCTCGCAGCGGATCGACGAAGACCGCCCCGCTGACCTCGCCATGGCGCGTCGCGAAGAAGGCGGCATGCAGCGCCTTGGAGACGCCGACCATCGCCGTGACGAGCAGCCCTGCCCCGACCCCGATCAGTGCAGCCAGGAGCACGAGCGAGATGTCGTCGCTGCGCAGCAGGCGCGGCAGATTGCGCCGGAAGCGAAGATAGGCGGCGCGGCCATTGCGGCGGAGCCGCTGCGGCCGGGTCCGGCTGGCGGTCCTGGCGCTTAGAGTGTCAGCAACGCTCGTCATGAAAGCACGGCCCAGGGTCGAAGGGCGAGACTTCACGGACGGACAGACCGGCGATCCTCAGCCTCGCCGCGCTGTAGGTTTGGCGTCGGGCCAAGTCAACCCAGCCAACACGGTCAAGCCGACAGCAAAAAGACCGCGCCCGAAGGCGCGGCCCTTCAAAACGATGCGGGGTACGAGGGCTCAGGCCAGCGTGTAGGCCGTCTTGACCGTCGTATACATTTCCTTGGCGTAGGCGCCCTGCTCGCGCGGGCCGTAGCTCGAACCCTTCCGGCCGCCGAAGGGCACGTGATAGTCGACGCCGGCCGTGGCGAGGTTGACCATCACCATGCCGGCCTCGCTGTTGCGCTTGAAATGCGTCGCATACTTCAGCGAGGTGGTGCAGATGCCGGCCGAGAGGCCGAACTCGGTGTCGTTGGCGAGGTGAAGCGCCTCCTCGTAATCCTTGACGCGGATGACGTTGGCGACGGGGCCGAAGACCTCCTCGCGCGAGATGCGCATGGCGTTGGTCGTCTCGGTGAACAGCGCCGGCTGGAGATAGAAGCCGGGCGTTTCGCGCTTGAGAACTTCGCCGCCCCAGGCGAGCTTGCCGCCTTCGTCCTTGGCGATCTGGATGTATTTCAGGTCCTGGTCGAGCTGGCTCTGGTCGACGACCGGGCCGATATGAGTGCCGCTTTTCAGCGCATCGTCGACCACGACGCCCTTCAGGCGCTCGATGCAGGCTTCGACGAAGCGGTCATGGATGCCGGCCTGGACGATCAGGCGCGAGGAGGCCGTGCAGCGCTGGCCGGTGGAGAAATAGGCGCCGGTGACGGCGGCCTCGACCGCGATCTTGAGGTCGGCATCGTCCAGCACCACGAGCGGGTTCTTGCCACCCATTTCGAGCTGGACCTTCTTCATCGGCGAGGAGGCGATGCAGGCCTCGGCGACCTTGCGGCCGGTCGAGACCGAGCCGGTGAAGGAGATCGCATGCACGTCCTTGTGCTGCAGCAGCGCCTGGCCGACGACCGAGCCGCGCCCCATGACGAGGTTGAGCACGCCCTTGGGCAGGCCGGCGCGCTGGATGATATCGACCAAGGCCCAGGCCGAGCCCGGCACGAGATCGGCCGGCTTGATGACGACGCAATTGCCATAGGCCAGCGCCGGCGCGATCTTCCAGGCCGGGATCGCGATCGGGAAATTCCAGGGCGTGATCATGCCGATGACGCCGACCGGCTCGCGGGTGATTTCGACGCCGACGCCGGGACGTACCGATGGGACGGCTTCGCCGCCGAGACGAAGGCACTCGCCGGCGAAGAAGGCGAAGATCTGGCCGGCCCGGCCGGCCTCGCCGATGCCCTCGGCCAGCGTCTTGCCCTCTTCGCGCGAGAGCAGGCGGCCGAGCTCTTCCTTGCGGGCGAGGATCTCGTCGGAGGCCTTCTTGAGGATCTCGTAGCGTTCCTGCGGACCCGAGCGGCTCCAGGCCGGGAAAGCAGCCTTGGCGGCCGCGACCGCGTCGTTCATCTGCTCGACGGAGCCCTGCGCATACTCGCCGACAACATCGTTGGTGTTGGACGGATTGATGTTGCGCGAGGCGTTGCCGGCGCTGGCCCATTCGCCGGCGATCAGGTTCTTGAACATCTCGGTCATCTCAGGCCTCCCACGGCGATTATGGATTTCGTGGGTGGTGGTAACGCCTTTGAGCCGCGAAGGCCAATGCAGCAGTCGCTATCGCTTCAGTCCTTTTGCGCATCATGGGCGAGCCGGATCAGAATGGGCGAGCCGGATCAGAACTCCGCGTCGAGCTCCTCCAGCTCCTCCGGCTCGGATTTCGCCGCCTCGATCCAGCTTTTCAGCGCCGGCCATTGCGCGATCGTCTGGCAATAGGCCGCGCTGACGGAATCGAGCGGCACGTCATAGGTCAGGAAGCGCAGGCAGACGGGGGCGTACATCGCATCCGCCATACTCAACGCATCCCCGAAGAGATAGGGGCCGCCATAGGTCTCCAGGCAATCGCGCCAGATCTCGGTGACGCGGTCGATATCGGCCTGCGCCCCGGCCCAGATCTTGAAGCCGGGATAATGCGCCTTCAGGTTCATCGGCAGGGCCGAGCGCAGATTGGCGAAGCCCGAATGCATCTCGCCGCAGATGGCGCGGCAATGGGCGCGCGCCTTGGCTCCCCCGGGCAGCAGGCCAGCCTGCGGGCTGATCTCGTCGAGATAGGCGGCGATCGCGAGCGTGTCCCAGACCTTGATCTCGTCATGCGTCAGGCACGGCACCAGGAAGGATGGCGACAGCAGCAGGAGTTCAGCGCGGGCGGAGGGATCATCGACCGAGAGCATACGCTCCTCGACTGCGAGCCCGGCCATCTGGCAGAGCAGCCAGCCGCGCAGCGACCATGACGAGTAGTTCTTGCTGCTGATGGTCAGGGTCGCGGCGGTCATGGCTGACGTCCTCTTCAGAAGAGGTGATGATCGTAGCAAGAGATGTTCCAAAGTGTGATCGCTTTAGAACAATCTTGCGAAAGATCGCTTTTGCAGTGCAACATAGGGGCGCGGGGACAGGCCGCGGACGGCATCTCCGCCAGCCGCAGCCCGGGTTCCGCTTGTTTCGAGGTCGCACGCTGATGCTCTATGCCGCCTACCAGGCCCAGTCCGACCTCATCAATCCCGCCCGCATGATGGCCCAGGCCGCCCTGACCGCGCTTGGCGCCAGGGCGATGACGGGCCAACCGGTCGACATCCGCGCCGCGGCCGCCGCCTATGAGATGATCGCGCGGGCCGGGCTGACGCATGAGCGGCCGCCCTATGAGATCGACAGCGTGCGCACCGGCAATCACGATGCGGCGGTGACCGAGGAGGTCGTGCTGTCGCTGCCCTTCGGCAGCCTGCTGCGCTTCCACAAGGACACCAACGCCGTTGAGGCCAAGGTCCTGGTCGTCGCGCCGATGTCTGGTCATTTCGCCACCTTGCTGCGCAACACGGTGGCAACGCTGCTGCGCGACCACGACGTCTATATCACCGACTGGCACAATGCCCGCGACGTCAGTCTCGAGGCCGGCGCCTTCGGCTATGACGACTATGTCGACACGCTGATCAGCTTCATCGAAAAGCTGGGGCCCGATACCCATGTCGTCGCAGTGTGCCAACCTTGCGTGCAGGTGCTTACCGCGGCTGCCGTGATGGCGCAGGCCGGCAGTCCCGTCCAGCCACGCAGCATGACGCTGATGGCCGGGCCGGTCGACACCCGCATCAACCCGACCGCGGTCAACAAGCTCGCAAACGACAAGCCGATCGAGTGGTTCCGCAAGAACCTGATCGCGACCGTGCCGTCACGCTATCCCGGCGCGGGACGGAAGGTCTATCCGGGCTTCATCCAGCTGGGCGCATTCCTGGCGATGAACATGCAGCGCCACGTCAACGCCCATATCGACCTCTTTACCCATCTCGCCACCGGCGAGACCGAAAGCGCCGCGACGATCAAGAAATTCTACGACGAGTATTTCGCCGTGCTCGACCTGCCGGCCGAGTTCTATCTGGAGACCGTGCAATGGATCTTCCAGGAGGCCCGGCTGGCGGCGCGAACCCTGACCTATCGCGGCGAAAAGGTGGATTGCAGCGCCATCCGCAAGACCGCGCTCCTGACCGTCGAAGGCGAGCGCGACGACATCTGCGCGCTCGGCCAGACCTCGGCCGCCCATGATCTTTGCGGCGGCCTGAAGCCCTTCCGCAAGCGCCATCACATGCAGGCCGGCGTCGGCCATTACGGTGTTTTCTCGGGCCGGAAATGGGACGGGCAAATCTACCCGATCGTCCGCAACATGATCCTCGCCAATAGCTGAGGCCTTCAGCCTGAAGGCCTCACTTCTCCTTGATCTGCAAGCCGTCCTTGCCGATGGAAATCTGCACGCCGTCGGGCTGCTTCTTCTCCTGATAGAGCGCGTATCCCGTGACGGCGAGGCCGGCGACGAGAAGCACGACGAGGGCGAGCAGAAGATTGCGCGAAGCGAGCATGATGGATCCAAAATGAGCGTCGCGAACAGCCGCGACGGCCAAACAACCCTGTTTTCCTCGCAAAGTTCCGCTTCGCGGCGTTCCGCCGTCCTGCCTCAACGCGCCAGTCGCGCCTCAGCGGCTACCGCACCATCGACAGCCATACCGCGCCCGAGCCAGGCGACGGCCACGCTCGACCAGGCAACGCCGAGACACCAGCCGGCGAGGACGTCGGTCGGCCAATGCACGCCGAGATAGACCCGGCTGAAGCCGATCAGGATGATCAGCGCCCAGGCAAGGCAGAGGCAGACCCGCGTGATGTCGTCGCGTCGCGCCGCCAGGCCGACGAAGCCCGCAATGCTGAGCAGCGTCACCGCCGAGAGGAAGGCGTGGCCGCTCGGAAAGCTCGCGGTGAAGGTCAGGGCCGTATGCGCGACGATATCGGGCCGCTCCCGCCCGATCAGGATCTTCAGCCCGGTGCTGACGAGCGTCGCCAGGACCACACTGACGGCGAGCGCCACCGCCAGTCGGCGATAACCGCACAGCCAGAGCGTCAGGCTCGCCGTGATCGTCATGAAGCCGAGCCCGACGAAGCTGCCGAGCCCGCTCAGGTCACGCATCGCCTCGCCCAGCCAGGGCGGGCCGAGCGGGGTCGCGGGATCGCCGGGCACGCGCAGCAGCAGCACGAGGCGGCTGTCGAAGGCGAAGCTGTGGCCGGAGACGATGAGCAGTGCCAGGCCGATGAAGGCAAAGCCTGCCGCAAGCGGAACCAGGAGGCGGGGATGAAGGAAGGACATCGGGCTCCGGCTGTTGACGGCTTGAGCAGGATGCGAAAAGTGGAAACCCGTTTTCGCATCCTGCTCTAACTCTTAGATTGAGAGCAGGATGTAGGGTCGCCCCCAACGTTCAGACAAGGGCCCGGCGCGCGGCGATGAGCCGGATCGCCTTGGGCAGCAGCCGATAGGCCAGGGCGTCGGCCTTGCGCTCGACCTCGCCGTCGAAGGTGATGTGACCGCGCTTCTTGTCGCGCCGTGTCAGCGTGACCTCATCGGCGGTGAAGGAGGTCAGGTTGTGCGAACGGCGCCAGCCGCCGGTCACGACAGAGAGCGCGGCCTTGCTGCGCGAATAGAGACCGCCAGCGTTGAGGATATGGACCTCGAAGACGCCGCCATCGAGCCTGGCGCGCCGCCATTCGGCCCCGTCGAAGCGGTTGATGGTCACTAGCACCGCATCGGCCTCGACATGGCGCTGGCCGTCGGCGGTGCGGATCTCGACCGAGATCGAGCGCGTGAACAGGATCGAGCGCGTCGCCGCGACGGCAAAGGCGACATGGCGGCTGAAGGGGAAGCGCCTTCGCGCATATTCGCGCTCGCGCGCCATCAGGCTGAAGAAGCCCATGCCAGAGATGGAATGGAACAGCCTATCGTTGACCTGGCCGATGTCGAGCTCGACCGGCTCGCCCTTGCAGAGCGCCTCGATCTGATGCTCGAGCGTGCCGTAGAGGCCGAGATCGCGGCCGAGCACATTGACGGTGCCCAGCGGCAGCACGCCGACAGGCCGGCCGGCTTCGAGCAGGACCGGCAGCACGCCATTGATCGTGCCATCGCCGCCGGCGACGACGGGGATGCAGCTCTCGTCCCTGATCGCCAGGGCAAGCGCGTCGCCGAGCTCGCGCGGATGCACGAGCTTGACCGCGGCCGAACAGTCATGGGCGGCGAAGGCCGAGCGGAGACGCTGTGCGAAGGCGTCCGGACCTGCAGCCAGGACCGTGCCCGCCTTGGCGTTGACCACGACGGTATGGTGCATCGACGGTTCCCCCCGGAGCCGTTGCGGTTCGGTCGAGGATGGCGGATCCGCCAAGTTCATGACAAGGCTTGGTTCATGACAAGGCGGGCTGGTGCCAATGATGACGGCCAGCCCCCGGCAGCGTGTGAGCCGGCTGGGCTTCCTCGACCTCTTCGGTCACAACCTCGAAGCGCTGCAGGGTATGCGGACCGAAGGAATTGACCATCGCGACATCGGTCGCGTCTCGGCCGCGCGCGATCACGACGCGCCCGATCCGGGGCATGTTGTGGCGAGCGTCGAACGTATACCAGCGGCCGCTGAGGAAGACCTCGAACCAGGCGTTGAAATCCATCGGAGCCGGGTCCTTCGGCACGCCGATGTCACCGAGATAGCCATTGCAGTAACGCGCCGGGATGTTGAGGCAACGACACAGGGCGACCGCCAGATGCGCGAAATCGCGGCAGACGCCGATGCGCTCCTCGAAAGCCTCGGAGGCGGTGCGGGTGTTGCGGGCGAAATGGTAGCCGAAGGTGAGATGGTTGTGGACGAAATCGACCACCGCCTGAACGCGCTGCCAGCCCGGCTCGACCTGGCCGAACAGGCTCCAGGCCTGGGCCGCGAGCTTGTCGGTCTCGCAATAGCGGCTGCCCATCAGATAGACGAGCGCCTCGTCGGGAAGCCTGGAGGGCACAACTTCGCGAGCCGCGAGGTCGACCGGATCAGGCTCGCCGGAATCATGCACGACGCCTTCGGAATGCAGCAGGACACCGCCCGCCGGGGCGACGATGCGGCGGCAGATATTGCCGAATTGATCGAGATATTGCGCAACCGGCACTGGCCGGTGCCGATCACTGAGCGCGGTCACCATCATCTCGTCGGGCCGCATCAGGTCATGGCGACGCGAGGGATGGATATCGAGCAGGGTGATCAGCGGTAAGTCCTGCTGGCAGACGAGTTCGATACGATAGCCGTAGCGAATCTGCATGGCGCTCTCCTGGGTTCACCGTGAGGGCAATCGTCGCTCGATCCAATCGTAGCTGGATCATGGAGCTTCGCGTGTGTCGAATTCAGGACGCGCCACGCCCTGATCGCGCTCCCCCAGAAATGGGAGGGATGCGGGCCATAAAGACCCGCATCCCTCCGCCACGGCGATTCGGCTGGGGGGATAGCAACCGCCGCGACCTGCTTCCGGCCGGCCCTACATCATCCAGTAGGGCATCGTGCCGTAATAATCGTGGACGCGCTTGCCATAGGCTTTGTCGTCCCAGTCAGGCTCGCCCTCGCTGTCATACATGGGCGCCGCCTGAAGCTTGTCCTTGGTCAGCGGAACGACGTAGCCACCGCGATTGGTGTCATAGTCGAGCACGCTCCAGGGGATCGGGTGATATTTCTCGCCAAGTCCGAGGAACCCGCCGAAGGACATGATGGCGTAAGCGACCTTGCCGGTGTGCTTGTCCAGCATGACGTCATAGATCTCGCCGAGATGGTCCCCGGTCGCGTTGTAGACGTCGGTACCGGCGACGCGTGCTCCCGCGATCAGCGGATTCTTCGATGAGACGGCCATGGTTTGAGCTGTCATCAGCTGCTCCTCCGGTTCGAGCGGCTTGTCTCGCCGCAGGCTGACTGGAGAACGTCGCTTCCCGGGAAAAGGTTCCGGCCAAAATTCATCTGCCGTTCAAATCGAGGGAGCCAATGATGCCGCCTGCGCACCGCGTGGGCACTCATGTGGGGGAACTTTCCCCGCCACCCCTCGTTATGGGCGCAAGGCATCGGCCGATGCCCGGACGCCAAGGAGAAATCTGATGAAGAAGCTCGTAATCCTCGCCGCATTGGCCGCCTCCCTCGGGGCCTGCACGCAGCGCGAGCAGAATACGGGGGCTGGCGCCCTGATCGGCGCAGGCACAGGCGCTGTCATCGGTGGGCTGGCGACAGGACGCGCCGGCGGCGCGCTGGCGGGCGCCGCGATCGGCGGCGCAGGCGGCGCTATCATCGGCAACGCATCGACGCCGGACACCTGCTATGGCCGCGACGAATACGGCCGTCGCTACCGCTACGCCTGCTGATCGACCTCAGCTTTTTAAGCGACAAGGCCCGCCTGGGAAGGCGGGCCTTCTTGTTTCACTTCGCCAACGGTTCGCTCAGACCTGCCCATTTGCTCAGGCCTGCCCATTCAGACTTGCCATTCAGACTTGCCCATAAGGTCCAAAGCGACCGACGAAGCGGTGGCGCGTGCCGGGATAGAGCAATCGCACCGCCGTGACCGGGGCGCCCTGGTTCCAGGTCCGGCGCTCGACCAGCAGGCAGGCCGTTCCAGCCTCCACACTGAGCAAGCGGGCTTCCTCAGCCTCGGCGGCGACAGCGCTGATCGCGTGCTCGGCCTGCGACCACAGGCTGTGCTGCAAGAGCCAGTCGCCCGGCGGCGTCTCCTTGAAATCCTCATCAGCGGCGGCAGGCACCGTGGCGAGATGGATCACTCGCTCCTCCAGCACATGGGGCTGGCCGCCGCTGAAATGCCGCGTGACGAGATGCGCGACCCGCTCGCCGCGCTTCAGCCCGAATTGCGAGACGAGCTCGACCGAAGGACGGCCATCGCGCCGCGACAGGATCTCATAGGCATAGGCCTGGCCGAGCCCCCTGACCTCGTCGGGAATCGAGAGGATGTCGAGCATGGCGTGGCTTGCCGGCGGGCTCGCCACGATCGTTCCAGACCGCCGCCGCCGCGTGATCAGGCCCTCGCGCGCGAGCTGGACGAGGGCGCGGTGCACAGTCATGCGCGAGGCGCCGAGCTGCTCCATCAGCGCGTGTTCGGGCGGGACCGAGGTGCCCGGCGACCAGACGCCATTCAGGATCAGATCGCGGATCGCTCGCCTGATCTGGTCGTAGACCGGGCCGGCGCCATCGAGCTTGACCGCCTCCAGCCTGGTTTCCGCCATCGTCATGTCGTCACGCCGCCTTCAGCCGAGCAGTTTGCAGCCAAGCAATTCTCAACCAAGTAATCTTCAGCCAAGTAATTTTCGGATGGTCGCGGCAAAGCGCGCCTTGACCGGCTCGCGCCCGAGATGGCGCCCCTCCGCGACCACCCTGCGACCGCCGACGAAGACATCGTGCAACGGCAGCGCGTTGGCGGCGAAGATCGCGCTGTCCAACGCGATCTCTCCGGCCTTGTCGATCAGCGCCGGATGGTCCGCGGCAAGCGTCACGAGATCGGCGCGGCAGCCCGGCGCGAGCCGCCCGATGGCGCGGCCGCAGGCCTGCGCGCCGCCCGCACAAGCAGCCTGCCAGAGCGCGACCCCGGTCGAGGCGCCGGCATCCGCCATCAAAGCGCGGCCGCGATCGCGCAGGCGCTGGGAGTATTCGAGCTGGCGCAGCTCGGCGCCAGCGTCGATCTGGATGTTGGAGTCGCTGCCGACGCCGAAGGCTCCGCCGGCCGCGCGATAGCGCACGCCGTCGAAGATGCCGTCGCCCAGGCTGGATTCGGTGATGGGGCAAAGGCCGGCGATCGCGCCGCTGCGGGCGATGCCATCGCGCTCGGCCTCGGTCAGATGCGTCGCATGGACCAGACACCAGCGCTGATCGAGCGTCGTATTTTCCATCAGCAACTCGACCGGGCGGCGGCCGGTGATCCTGAGGCTGTCCTCGACCTCGCGCATCTGCTCGGCGACATGGATGTGCATCGGGCCGTCCGGCCGCAAACCCGCCAGCCAATCGAGATCGTCGAGCGCGACCGCGCGCAGCGAATGCGGGGCGAGGCCGAGCCGCGCATCCGGCAGCGGACGGATCGCCGCCGCGCTCGCCTCGATCAGGCGCAGATAGGCGTCGCGCTCATTGACGAAGCGGCGCTGGCCGTGGACGGAGGGCGCGCCGCCGAAATTGCCGAAACGATAGAGTACCGGCAGCAAGGTCAGCCCGAGCCCCGTCTCCTCCGCCGCCGCAGCGACCGCGCCCGCCATGGCGGCGATATCGGCATAAGCGCGCCCGTCCTTGTCGTGATGCAGATAGTGGAATTCGGCGAGCGCCGTGAAGCCACCCTCCAGCATCTCGACGAAGGCCTGGGCGGCGACGGCCTGGACGTCGTCGGGGTCGAGCCTGTCGAGGAAGCGATACATCACCTCGCGCCAGGTCCAGAAGGAATCGTCGCTCGCACCGCGTCGCTCCGACAGGCCGGCCATGCCACGCTGGAAGGCGTGGCTATGCAGGTTCGGCATGCCGGGCAAGGCGAGGCCGGGCAAACGCTCCGCATCCACGGTCGGCGCAACGCCGGCTTCGACGCGCGTGATGACGCCATCCGCGATCGTCAGCGTCACGTCATTGGCAAATCCGTCCGGCAGGAGGGCCTGCGCGAGATGCAGGGTCTGGTTCACGCGATCGCTCCAGCAGTCATTTGCGGCCCGCTTGCCAATTGCATATGCAATTAGCTAGCATAGTCCCGGGATGAAGATTGTCGAGGGGAAACGCGGGTGGCGCAACGGCCGGATGAGTTTCTGATCTGCGACCGGGTTTGGACGAATGCCCGGCTCGCCACGATGGCGGCGGGCTCCGGCACGCCCTACGGCGCGATCGAAGACGGCGTCATCGCCGCGCGCGACGGGCGCATCGTCTTCGCCGGAGCGAAAGGCGACGCGCCTGCATTCGATGCGGTGGAGACGATCGATTGCCGCAGTCGCTGGATCACGCCCGGCCTGATCGATTGCCACACCCATCTCGTTTATGGCGGCGACCGCGCCCATGAATTCGAGCTGCGCCTGCAGGGCGCGAGCTATGAGGAGATCGCACGCGCCGGGGGCGGCATCCTCTCCACCGTCAAGGCGACGCGGGCCGCGAGCGAGGCCGAACTCTTCGCCAGCGCCGACAGGCGGCTCGCCGCATTGATCGCGGAAGGCGTCACCACCGTCGAGATCAAATCCGGCTATGGGCTGGAGACGGCAACCGAGCTGAAGCAGCTTTCGGTCGCGCGCCGGCTCGGGCGCGAGCGGCCGGTCGGCGTGCGCACGACTTTTCTGGGCGCGCATGCGGTGCCGCCCGAATATAAGGGCCGCGCCAGTGACTATGCCGAGCTCGTCACTGGGCCGATGCTCGACACTGTGGCCGCAGGGGGCTGGCGGATGCGGTCGATGTCTTCTGCGAGGGCATAGCCTTCTCGCCCGAGGAGACGGCGCGCGTCTTCACTGCGGCCAAGGCCAAGGGCCTCGCGATCAAGATCCATGCCGAGCAACTCTCTAATCTCGGCGGGGCCGCATTGGCCGCCGAACATGGCGCGCTCTCGGCCGACCATCTCGAATATCTCGACGAGGCCGGCGTCATCGCCATGGCCAGGGCAGGCACGGTCGCGGTGATCCTGCCGGGCGCCTTCTATTTCCTGCGCGAGACGCAAAAGCCGCCGATCGCGCTGCTGCGCCAGCATGGCGTGCCGATCGCGCTCGCGACCGACGCCAATCCCGGTTCCTCGCCGCTGACCTCGCCGCTCCTGGTCTTGAACATGGCCTGCACGCTGTTCCGGCTGACGCCGGAGGAGGCGCTGGCCGGCCTGACCCGCAACGCCGCTCAGGCGCTGGGCTTAGGCGACGAGATCGGCACGCTGGAAGCCGGAAAGCGCTGCGACCTGGCGATCTGGGAGATCGAGCGCCCGGCCGAGCTCGCCTACCGCATCGGCTTCAACCCGCTTCACGCCCGCATCTGGAACGGACAATGACCTCGCCTCTCCTGCTCACGCCCGGCCACGCCCCCTGACGCATTGGCGCGACGTGCTCGCCGGCGCCTCGCTCACGCTCGATGCGGCAAGCGCGGGCGCCATCGCCGCAGCCCAGGCGATCGTCGACGACATCGTCGCGGCCGGCACCGTGACCTATGGCGTCAATACCGGCTTCGGTAAGCTCGCCAGCGTGCGCATCGCCGATGCGGACCTCGCGACGCTGCAGCGCAACCTGATCCTGTCGCATGCGGTGGGCACCGGCCCGGCCCTGCCCGACAGCGTGGTGCGCCTGATCCTCGCCATGAAGGCGGCGAGCCTGGCGCGCGGCGCCTCGGGCGTGCGACCCGTCGTGGTCGAGGCGCTGCTCGGCGCGCTCGCGGCCGATGCCTTGCCGGTCGTCCCGGCGAAGGGCTCGGTCGGTGCGTCGGGCGATCTCGCCCCGCTGGCGCATCTGACTGCCGCCCTGATGGGGGTCGGCGAAATCAGGCTGAAGGGCATGGCCCTGCCGGCAGCAGAAGCCCTGTCGCGCATCGGGCAGGCTCCGCTCGCGCTCGGCGCCAAGGAAGGGCTCGCGCTGATCAACGGCACGCAGGTCTCGACCGCGATCGCGATCACGGCGCTGTCCGAGATCGCGCGCGTCTTCGACGCCGCACTCGTTGCCGGTGCGCTCTCGGTCGATGCGCTGAAGGGCTCGGACACGCCGTTCGATCCTCGCATTCAGGCGCTGCGTGGCCAGCCCGGCCAGATCAAGGTCGCCGCCACCTTGCTGACGCTGATCGCGGGCAGCGAGATCCGCGACAGCCACCGCTTCGGCGACAGCAAGGTGCAAGACCCCTATTCGCTGCGCTGCCAGCCGCAGGTGATGGGCGCGGTACGCGACCTCCTCGGCAACGCCGCCGCGACGCTCGGCATCGAGGCCAATGCCGTCACCGACAACCCGCTGGTGCTGGGCCCGGGCGAGATCGTCTCCGGCGGCAATTTCCACGCCGAACCGGTCGCCTTTGCGGCCGACATCCTCGCCATGGGACTGTGCGAGATCGGCAATCTCTCGGAGCGGCGCATGGCGCTGCTGGTCGACCCGGTGATGAGCGGCCTGCCGCCCTTCCTGGCGCGCGACGCCGGGCTCAACTCCGGCTTCATGATCGCGCAGGTGACGGCCGCCGCCTTGGCGTCCGAGAACAAGCAGAAGGCCTATCCGGCTTCCGTCGACACCATCCCAACCTCCGCGAACCAGGAGGACCATGTCTCGATGGCGACGCATGGCGCCTATCGCCTCCTCGACATGGCCAGGAACGCTGCCAGCATCATCGGCATCGAATTGATGGCGGCGGCGGAGGCGATCGAGCATCACCGACCGATGAAGACGGGGCCGCGGTTGGAGCCGGTGCTGGCCCTGCTGCGCGGCCGGATCGCGCCGCTGACCGCCGACCGCTATCTCGCCCCGGATCTCGCCGCGGCAACGGACCTCGTGCTGTCAGGCGCGGTCGGTCAGGCGGCGGGGTTGGATGCGTTTGCGGAGTTCGGGGCGTGAGCCCTCGCAATAACAAGCGCGGGGAACCCTCTCCTGTAAGGAGAGGGCAGGGTGAGGTGTCGGCCGTTGGCCGCGGTGGGCTCGCGTCAGCAGCGGTGAGGTCTGCACTCCACTGGTCCAGGGGCCTACACCTCACCCCTGCCCCTCTCCTTACAGGAGAGGGGTTCCCCGCGCCTTTTCCCATTGGGATGTCGCCCGGCTCCAGGGTCCGACGACACAGCTAGGATGACAACCATGACCGACATCGTCACCGTCACCCCGGGCCCCTCGCCTTTCATCCTCTCGATGCCCCATCCCGGCACCGGCTTGCCCGACGAGGTCCGCACCGCTCTCAACGCGAGCGGCCGCAACGTGCCCGACACGGACTGGCACATGCGCCAGCTCTACGGCTTCACCGAGCGTTTCCAGCCGACACTCGTCGAGGCGGGGCTCTCGCGCTATGTCATCGACGTCAATCGCGACCCCTCCGGCGTCTCGCTCTATCCCGGGCAGGCGACGACGGAACTCGTCCCGACCACGCGTTTCGACGGCGAGCCGATCTGGATTGCGCCGCCAGACGCGGCCGAGATCGAGCGTCGGCGACAGGCGTATTTCCAGCCCTATCATGACGCGCTCTCGGCCGAGATCGCACGCGTGAAGGCGCTCCATGGCTGGTGCCTGCTCTGGGACTGCCACTCGATCAAATCGGTGATCCCGCGCCTGTTTCCCGGCACGCTGCCGACCTTGAACCTCGGCACGAATTCGGGCGCGAGCTGCGCGGCGCCCATTGAGTCGGCGGCCGTCGCCGAGATGGCGGGCCAGCCCTTCACCCAGATCGTCAATGGCCGCTTCAAGGGCGGCTGGATCACGCGCCATTACGGCAAGCCGGCCGAGCAAGTGCACGCGATCCAGATGGAGATCGCGCTCAGCGCCTATCTCACCGACGAGGCGTCGCCCTGGACCTTCGACGAGGCCAAGGCCGCCAAACTCCAAGCCGCCCTCTCCAGCATCATCGCCGCCGCCCTTGATGCGGCCGCCAGCTTCGAAAAGGCTCAAGCATGACCCGTATCGACAATAGCCGCGTCATCCGTAGCCCGCGCGGCAGCGAGCTCTCGGCCAAGAGCTGGCTGACCGAGGCGCCTTTGCGCATGCTGATGAACAATCTCGACCCCGATGTCGCGGAGAAGCCGGGCGAGCTCGTGGTCTATGGCGGCATCGGCCGCGCCGCCCGCACCTGGGAGGATTTCGACCGGATCTGTGCCTCGCTGCGCTCGCTCGAGGCCGATGAGACCTTGCTGGTGCAATCGGGCAAGCCGGTCGGCATCTTCAGGACGCATGCGGACGCGCCGCGCGTGCTGATCGCCAATTCGAACCTCGTCCCGGCCTATGCCAATTGGGAGCATTTCCACGAGCTCGATAAGCTCGGGCTGATGATGTACGGCCAGATGACGGCCGGTTCCTGGATCTATATCGGCACGCAAGGCATCGTTCAGGGCACTTACGAGACCTTCGTCGAGATCGGCCGCCAGCATTATGGCGGCTCGCTCAAGGGCAAATGGATCCTGACCGGAGGCCTGGGCGGCATGGGCGGGGCGCAGCCGCTCGCCGCCACCATGGCCGGCGCCTCGATGATCGCCGTCGAATGCAAGCCCTCCTCGATCGATTTCCGCCTGCGCACCCGCTATCTCGACGAGAAGGCTGATAACATCGACGAGGCGCTGGAGATCGTCGAGCGCGCCCATCAGCAGGGTAAGGCGGTCTCGGTCGGTGTGCTCGGCAATGCAGCCGAGGTCTTCCCCGACATGGTCCGCCGCGGCATCCGCCCCGATGTCGTCACCGACCAGACCTCGGCGCATGACCCGCTCAACGGCTATCTGCCGGCCGGCTGGACGCTGGAGCAGTGGGAGGAGCGTCGGGAGCGCGACCCCGCCGGAACGATCCTGGCGGCCAAGGAATCGATGGCGACGCATGTGCGCGCCATGCTGGATTTCCAGAAGATGGGCGTGCCGACGCTCGATTACGGCAATAATATCCGCCAGATGGCCAAGGATATGGGCGTCGCTGACGCCTTCGATTTCCCCGGCTTCGTGCCAGCCTATATCCGGCCGCTGTTCTGCCGCGGCATCGGGCCGTTCCGCTGGGCCGCGCTCTCGGGCGACCCCGAGGACATCTACCGCACCGACCAGCGCGTGAAAGAGCTGATGCCGGACGACACCCACCTGCACAACTGGCTCGACATGGCGCGCGAGCGCATCCAGTTCCAGGGCCTGCCCGCCCGCATCTGCTGGGTCGGGCTGGGCGACCGGCATCGGCTCGGCCTCGCCTTCAACGAGATGGTGGCGAAGGGCGAGCTCAAGGCCCCGGTCGTGATCGGCCGCGACCATCTCGATTCAGGCTCCGTCGCCTCGCCCAACCGCGAGACCGAAGCGATGAAGGACGGCTCGGATGCGGTCTCCGACTGGCCGCTGCTGAATGCGCTGCTCAACACGGCGGGCGGCGCGACCTGGGTCTCGCTGCATCATGGCGGCGGCGTCGGCATGGGCTATTCGCAGCATTCGGGCGTCGTCATCGTCGCCGACGGCACGCCGGAGGCGGCAAAGAGGCTGGAGCGCGTGCTCTGGAACGACCCGGCGACCGGCGTGATGCGCCATGCCGATGCGGGCTACGAGATCGCAATCGACTGCGCCAAGGCGAAGGGGCTGAAGCTGCCAGGCATCTTGCGCTGACCATGCGCCTGATCCGAGCCAGCGAGTGCCGCGCCATGCCGTGGAAGAATGGCGGCGGCACCACGACCGAAATCGCCGTGCATCCGCAGGGCGCCTCGCTCGATGCCTTCGACTGGCGCATCTCGATGGCGCATGTCGGCGGCGACGGGCCGTTCTCCAGCTTCCCCGGCGTCGACCGGACCCTTGCGGTGCTGCGCGGTGACGGCATCCGCCTCGCCCTCAGTGATGGTGAGACGATCACGCTCGACCGGCAAACGGAGCCGTTCGCCTTCGCGGCGGACCGCTCGGTCGCGGGGCAGCTCGTGGCCGGGCCGATCGACGATCTCAACGTGATGAGCCGGCGTGGCGGCTGGGCTCATGCGATGTGGCGGCTGACGGGGCCGGGACCGCATGCGCTTGATGCCGGTGCGGGCCTGCTCGTCCTCGTCGCCCATGCCGGCGATTGGAAGGTCACAGAGGCGAGCCGGACCGAAGCGCTCGCGCCCGGCGACAGCGCGCTTCTGGAAGGCCCGGCAAAGGTCGAACTCAGCGCAGCCGAAGCCGATGGCGAGCTGTTTGTGATCAGTTTGCTGCCATTGGCCTGACGCCATTGCGTCATGCTCGCCCTTGTGGCGAGCATCCACGTCTTGAACACGATCCTCGACCAGCGAAGAGGTGGATGGTCGGGACAAGCCCATGACTGTCCGGTTCGCCGCGAGCACCCGATCGAAAAGCTCGGTTCATCGCAGGCTTTCCAGCGGGCGGGCACCGATGAGACAGGCGCGGGGAACCCCTCTCCGCATCGAAGTCGGGTTCACCCGACTTCGACACTTAAGTTCTGGACTCGGGCAAGCCCGAGGCCAGTGAGAGGGGCAGGGGTGAGGGCAGGCCAGACAACCAGATCGCGCAAGCGGCTCCGCATCGTCTCCTGCGCTTTCAGGACGAAGCTGGCGCTGCGGCGCGGTCGCGCCTCAATAATCAGCGGCAGGCCCTCATCCCTGCCCTTCTCCCATCCGGGAGAAGGGTTCCCGCGCCCTTCATCCGGCGCTTCGCGTCACCTTTGCCCGCCAGGGGACAGCCGCGAATGATCCGCTCAGGGGCCTAAACCCCAACCGGACAGCAGTGGGACAAGCCCGACCATGACAAGCAGCCACGGCTCTTCGCCGCGCCATAACCGCAGCCACTATTGCGGCTGCTCCATATAACCGCGCGTCATCGGCAGCGTATCGAGGCGCTTGGTGAGCTGGAACTGGAAGACGACGAGGTCGTCATGCCGGAAGCTCGCCTCCGAGGCTGCGAGATAGAACTCCCACATCCGGGCGAAGCGCTCGTCATACATCGCGACCGCCTCGGCGCGGCGGGCCAGGAAACGCTCGCGCCAGGCCTTCAGCGTCTCCGCATAATGCAGCCGGAGCACCTCGACATCGGAGATGATCAGGCCCTCATGCTCGACCGCCGCCGTCACCTCCGACATCGCCGGGATGTAGCCGCCCGGGAAGATGTATTTGGCGATGAAGGGGTTGGTCGCGCCGGGCGGCGAACTGCGGCCGATCGTATGGATCAGCGCGACGCCGTCATCCTTCAACAGCTCCGCGATCTTGCGGAAGAAGGTGCGGTAATAGCCGACGCCGACATGCTCGAACATGCCGACCGAGACGATCCGATCGAAGCGTTCCGGGACGTCGCGGTAGTCCTGCAGGCGGAAATCGACCGGCAGGCCGGCAGTCGTCGCCCGCTCCCTGGCGACAGCGAGCTGCTCCTGCGAGAGCGTCACGCCGGTCACGGCTGCGCCCGTCTCGCGCGCGATCGTCAGGCCGAGCCCGCCCCAGCCCGAACCGATATCGAGCACGTGCTGGCCCGGCCTGATCGCGAGCTTGGCCAGGATGTGCCGCTTCTTGGCGATCTGGGCCTCGGCGAGCGAGGTCTGCGGCGTCGGGAAATAGGCGCAGGAATACTGCATGTCCTCATCGAGGAAGAGCCGGAAGAACGCTGATTTGAGATCATAGTGATGGGCGACATTGCGCCGCGCCCAGCCAAGCGTGTTGTGCTGGTGGAAGCGCCGGACGCTGGTCCTCAGCTTCGCCAGCGCCCTGACCCAGGCCGTCGGGTGGTTGCGGTGAACACCTGCGACCAGCACGTCCAGCAAATCGTAGAGGCTGCCGCGCTCGACCACGACGCGCCCCTCCATCACCGCCTCGCCGAGAGCCAACTCCGGGTCCAGCGCGAGCTGGAGCTCGGTCGGCCGGTCGGCGATACGCATCCTGAATGCGGGCGTACTCCCCTCCCCGACGGATTGCAGCGATCCATCGGCGAACACAACATCGATCCGCGGCTCCTTCACCAGCCGCGACAACATCCTTGCGATAAGCGTGCGCATCGGCCCCACCTCATGGCAGCACCCCTTTGGAAATAAGATGGCAACCGACTAGCGCAATAAAATAGCCCTTTTGGTGCAATTCCGACCATCGCCAGCCGCATGTCGGACAGGCAACCGGGCGCCAGATATGCCGGGAGGTTCTAAGAGCACCTCAACGCTAGTGGACCTCCGCCGCCAGCACAGCCTCGACGCGGATCTCCTCGACCAGCCGCTCCTTCAGCGCCACGAATTCCGGGCTCGTCTTGATGGTGTAGGGACGCGGATGAGGCAGATCGACCGCGATATCGGCCTTGATCCGGCCGGGCCGGGCGCTCATCACCACGACGCGCGAACCGACGAAGATCGCCTCCTCGATATCGTGGGTGACGAAGAGCACGGTCTTCTGCTCGCGCTCCCAGATGCCGAGCAGCATCTCCTGCATCAAGGCGCGGGTCTGGTTGTCGAGCGCCCCAAAAGGCTCGTCGAGCAGCAGGATCTTGGGATCGTTGGCGAGCGCGCGCGCAATCGCGGTGCGCTGCTGCATGCCGCCCGAGAGCTGTTTCGGGAAATGATCGACGAAGGCGGAGAGCCCGACGCGGCCGGCCCAGTCGCGGGCAAGATCGAGCCGCTCGCGCTCGGGCACGCCCTTCTCGCGCAGGCCGAAGGCAATGTTCTCGATCACCGTCAGCCAGGGAAACAGCGTGTAGCTCTGGAAAACGAAGCCGCGATCGGCGCCCGGCCCGGAGACAGGCGCACCGTCGAGCAGGATGCGGCCTTCGCTTGCCGTCTCCAACCCGCCGATGATGCGCAGCAGCGTGGATTTTCCGCAGCCCGACGGACCCAGAATCGTGATGAAGTCGTTATCGGCGACGCTGAGCGTCGTCGGCGTCAGAGCCCGCGTCGGCTGGCCGCCGCGCTGGGCCGGAAAGACCTTGCCGACATTCTCGATGATCAGCTTGCTCATCGAGCCGCCCATGGAAACAGGCGCTGGTTGACCGCCTTGAACAGGAAATCCGAGACCAGGCCGATCAGCCCGATGACGATGATGCCGAAGATGATCTGGCCGGTGTTCAGCAGCGCCTGGCTGTCGGTGATCATGTGGCCGATGCCCGATGACGAGCCGATCAATTCGGCAACGATGACATAGGTCCAGGCCCAGCCGAGCACGAGGCGGAAGATCTCGGCGATCTCGGGGGCGGCATTGGGCAGGAGCACGCGCCTGACCACTGAGCTGTCGCTGGCGCCCAGCGTATAGGCGGCATCGACGAGATCGCGCCGAACGCCGCCAACCGCGACCGCAATCATCAAGATGAGCTGGAAGACCGAGCCGATGAAGATGACGAGCAGCTTCTGCGCCTCGCCGATGCCGGCCCAGAGGATCAGCAGCGGAATGAAGGCCGAGGCCGGCAGATAGCGCGCGAAGGAGACGAAGGGTTCGAGGAACGCCTCGACCGGCTTGTAGGCGCCCATCAGGATACCGAGCGGCAAGGCGACGATGACCGCCAGCACGAAGCCGCCGATGACGCGCCAGATCGTCATGCCGATATCGAAGGCGAAGCCGTACTGGACCAGCAGGCTATAGCCTTCCCGCAGCATGGTGAGTGGGTCGGCCAGGAACAGCCGCTGCACATAGCCGCCGAAGGTCGCGGCGGACCAGGCCAGGACGAACAGTGCGAAGAAGGCGACGCCGTAGCCGACCCTTGCGCCGCCGGAGACCGGCTGAAGCGGTTTCATGCGGCGGCTCCCATGGTGCCAGCGACCGACGCCAGTTCCCGCCAGGGCTCGATCGACCAGAAGCCGGCAGCAGCGCCCGAGGTCGAAGGCAGGACGAAGGCTGCCGTTTTCGCGATTTTCACCGCTTGCAGGCCGTAGGAGATCGCCGGTCCCGGAAGGCCGAGAGCCGTTTGCGCCGCCCGCTTGCCGTTGAAGGCGACGATGGCTGGGGCATGTGCCCTGATCTTGCTCATGAAGCCCTCGACATCGAAATGGGATCGCAGCAAGGCGGCGTCCGGCCCCGACGTCGCCTTGGCGACGTCGGTCAAGCCGATGCCGTATCGCGGCAGATCGCGGAAATCCATCGGGCGGAGCTGCTCGGTGATCAGCCCGACCTCATGCAGGGTTTTCCAGAACTTGTTGCCCGGCCCGGCATAATAGGCCCCGCGACGCGCCGAGACCGCTCCGGCTTGCGTGCCGCAGAACACGATACGCAAGCCGGGGCGCAAGATATCGGGCAGGATCACCCGGTTCAGCCGCCGATGACGTATTTCGTCTCGACCAGTGTGCCGAGATCCGGCTTCGCCTTGATCAGGCCGATCTCGAGCAGGAGATCGGCGGCCTTGGCGGAAAAGGCCTGCCATTCCCCGGAGAAGAACGTCTTGTTCCCCGCGGCATCAGACCAGCGCAGATAGGCGGCCGACTTGCCGAACTGCTCGCCGCTCTGCTTCACATCCGCGCCCATGATGCCATAGGCCTTGTCCTTCTCGGCTTTGATCAGGTCGAGGGCCTCGAAATAGCTCTTGGTCAGCGCCTTGGCCGCATCGTCATTGGCGGCAAGGAAAGCAGGCGTGCAGCCCAGTGTGTCCATCACCATCGGGTAGTCGAGCGTGGTGGCGATGATCTTGCCGGCCTCGGGCTTGTCACGCACGGCGGAGAGATAGGGCTCATAGGTCAGGGCCGCGTCGTTCTGGCCGGCGATGAAGGCCTGCGCCGCCGGGCCGGGCTCCATATTGACCACCGTCACGTCCTTCACGGACATGCCATTCTCCTTGAGCATCCAGGCCAACGCGAAATAGGGCGAGGTGCCGGGCGCTGAGGCTGCGACGGTCTTGCCCTTGAGCTCCTTGATCGAGGCCGTGGCGTTGCGGGTCACCATGCCGTCGGCGCCGTAGCTCTTGTCGAGCTGGAAGATCTGCTTGCTCTTCACGCCCGCGCCATCCCAGACGATCCAGGTCTCGACGGTGGTCGCGGCGCATTGGATGTCACCCGAGGCCATGGCGAGATGGCGGTCCTTCTGGGGGATCTTCTTGATCGTGACGTCGAGGCCGTTCTTGGCGAAGATCCCGGCCTCCTTGGCCAGCACCAGCGGGGCAAAGCCGGTCCAGCCCGAAATGCCGATGGCGACCTTGGTCTGCGCCTGCGCGGCGCCCGCCGCAATGAGGCCCGCAAGACCGACGCCGGCCAATGCCGCGATGCGCTTCAAACCTGTCATGATGTGAGCCTTCCCCTGTTGTCGTCGGATGATCCGGGCGGCAAGACGCCACCGCAACCTGAAGCCGGCCCAGATGCAACCTTCGTTCCAGGGAAGGTTAAATGCATATGCAAATCCGTCAAGCCGTACCCTCAAGCCGCGCCCGCGGCACCCATCACGCGATCTCGACCCCGCCATGAATTTCTCGCGTTTGACAGCACGGCAAACATCTTTTCCCCTGCAGCCTCCTTTCGCGCTCAGCGCGTTCTCCACCAACCCTGTCCGGGATGATCCGAATGAACGGCGCCGACCGCCTCTGCGACACGCTCCTCGTCAACGACGTGGATGTCTGCTTCGCCAATCCCGGCACCTCCGAGATGCATTTCGTCGCAGCGCTCGACCGCAAGCCGCAGATGCGCTGCGTGCTCGGCCTGTTCGAGGGCGTGGTGACGGGCGCCGCCGACGGTTATGCCCGCATGGCCGACAAGCCGGCCGCGACCCTGCTGCATTGCGGGCCCGGCATGGCGAACGCACTCGCCAACATGCACAATGCAAGGCGCGCTTGGACGCCGATGATCAACGTCGTCGGCGACCACGCGACCTATCATCTCCAGCATGACGCGCCGCTGACCAGCGACATCGAGAGCCTGGCCAGGCCGATGTCGCATTTCGTCCGCCGCATCGCCTCGGCCGAGGATGTCGGCCCGGCGATCGAGGAAGCCTATGTCGCCTCGCTGACGCTGCCGGGCGTCACCACCGTCATCCTGCCGGCCGATTGCGCCTGGAACGGCGTCGAGCCGGCCGAGCTGAAGCCGGTGAAGCTGCCTGCGCTGAAGAGCGTCGACGCCGCCGCTCTTCGCGAGGCCGCCGCCGGGCTGCGCAAGCATGGCGCGCGGGCCGCGATCATGCTGACCGGGCTCGCGCTGCGCGAGGCGCCGATGGAGATGGCGGCGCGTGCCTGCGCCGCGACGGGAGCGAAGATCTTTAGCCAGATGTCGAACGGGCGCGTTCAGCGCGGCGCCGGCCGCGTCGCCATGCCCAAGATTCACTACCCCGTCGACAAGGCGCTCGATCAGCTCAAGGACATCGACTATCTCGTGCTGGTCGGCGCACAGATCCCGGTCGGCTTCTTCGCCTATCCCGGCAAGCCCGGCCGGCTGGTCCATGAGGGCTGCGAGATCGTGACGCTGGCCAGGCCTGGCGACGATCTGCCCGGCACGGTCGCCGCCCTCGCTGACGAGCTCGGCGCGACGAAGACGGCGCCCGCCTTCATCGCCCCGCCGCGCCGGGAGCAACCCTCGCTGCCGACCGGCACGCTCGACGCCGACAAGGTCTGCAGCATCGTCTCGACCTTGCTGCCGGAGAACTGCATCGTCTGCGACGAATCCGTCTCGTCTGGCCGGATGTTCTATTTCGACTGCCACAGCGCCCCGCAGCACGACTATATCCAGCTCACCGGCGGGGCGATCGGCGAAGGCATCCCGCTCGCGGTGGGCGCAGCTGTCGCCTGCCCCGACCGCAAGGTCGTCGCCATGCAGGCGGACGGCTCGGGCATGTATACGGTGCAGGGGCTATGGACGCAGGCGCGCGAAAATCTCGATGTCGTCACGGTGATCTTCGCCAACCGGACCTATGCAATCCTGCATGGCGAGATGCGCGCCGTCGGCGTCAATGATTTCGGCCGCAACGCCAAGCTGATGCTGAACCTCGACGAGCCGGCGCTGGACTGGGTCTCAATGGCGCGCGGCATGGGCGTCGAAGCCGCCCGCGCCACGACAGCGGAGGAGTTCACCAAGCTGTTCAAGGGCGCGCTCGGCAGGAAGGGGCCGTTCCTGATCGAGGCGGTGATCTGAGGGTGTCATCCCGTGCGCGCTGCGGCATGTAAATGCCGCTGCGCAGACACGGGGTCGCATGACGGGTAGAGCGCCTTATTCTGACGACGATCCCGCATCTGCGCAGCGGCACTGCGCGCCGCAGCGCGTGCGGGATGACAGGTGCTACTTGAACCCGCCCAAGAACGCATCCAGACACCCACCGATCGCCTCGATCGCGTAGCCGCCCTCCTGCACCACCAGCGTCGGCAGGCCGAACGCCTTCACCTTCGCGCCGATCGTGCCGAAATCCGCTGCGTTGAGCTTGAGCACGCCGATCGGGTCGTCCTTATGCGCGTCGTAACCGAGCGCGATCACCAGCGCCTCAGCCCCGAAAGCCTTGATCGCCGCGCCGGCCTTGTCGACAGCCGCCACCATCGCCTCTCCACCCGCGCCATGGGCCAGCGGCAGGTTGAGGTTGAAGCCCTCGCCCGGGCCGTTGCCGGTCTCGTCGGCATAGCCGGTGAAGAAGGGATAGTAGTTCACCGGATCGGCATGGACCGAGATCGTCAGCACGTCGTCGCGGCGATAGAAGATCTGCTGCGTGCCGTCGCCATGATGGGCGTCGACATCGAGGATCGCGACCTTGCCGAATGTCGAGCGCAGGCGCTGCGCCGCGACAGCGGTGTTGTTGATGTAGCAGAAGCCGGTGGCGCGGTCGGCGCGGGCATGGTGGCCCGAGGGGCGGCACAGCGAATAGACCGCGCGCTCGCCGGACAGGATGGCGTCGGCGCCGGCGACCGCCGTCTCAGCCGAACGCAAGGTCGAGGTCCAGCAATGCTCGCCGACCGGAACCGAGAGATCGCCGAGATACCAGCCGAGCTGGCCCATGATCCCGGTCGGCCGGCATGGCGGCCGGACCGATTCGTCGGTGCGCCCGCTCCAATACGGGAAGGTATTTGGCCAGGCTTCCGGCCCGCGCTCGGGCAATTCCAGCCAGCGTGGCCAGAGCGTTTCGAGGAAGCGCACGAAGCCTTCGCTGTGGACGGCGAGAATCGGGTCGGTGCCGCTGGCGGCCGGCTGCTCCGGCGTGACGCCGTGCTTCTTCAGCGCGCCGAGCAATTGCGCCGTGCGCTCGGGCAGGTCCTTGGGAGCGACGATCTGGCCGAAGCGCATATATTGCTGCGGGTCATGGAGCGACTGGTCGGGGTGATAGAAGGCGCGCATGCGTGAGACGGTCCCTGGAACGAGCGAAGGCGGGTATTTGAGCAGAGGGGACGGATGCTAGCAAAGCCCGCGCCGCGCCGTCAGGCCGCAGCGACGCTGCCCCGCCCTGCATCAGCCGAGGGTTCGGCCGGCATCAGGCTCGGCCGATTGACGAGCCAGGGCACGCGGCTCGCTGCGACAGGCTTCGAATAGCGGTAGCCCTGCACGAAGCCGCAGCCATGGCGTCGCAGGAAAGCCTCCTGCGAAACGGCCTCGACGCCTTCGGCGATCACGTCCAATCCAAGATCGGCCGCCAGCCCGATGACGGCGCGCACGATCGCCGCATCCTCGCCGTCCTCGCCGATATGCCGGACGAAGCTGCGGTCGATCTTGATGACATCGACCGGGAAGCGCTTGAGATGGGTCAAAGAGGCGTAGCCGGTGCCGAAATCATCGAGCGCGACGCGCACCCCATTCGCACGCAGGCTGCGCAGCGCCCGCTCGGCCTCGTCGCCATTGCGCGTCAGCAAGACCGTCTCGGTGACCTCGACGCCGAAATGCTCGGGTGCGATGCCCGCTTGCGCCAGCTGCGCCAAAAGCTTTGCCGGTAATTGCGGATCGCGGAAGGTGCTAGGCGCGAGGTTGATCCAGATGCGCGGCACCGCCACGCCCGCCTCCAACCAGCCTCGCAGATCGGAGATGGCCGCGTTCAGGATCGCCTCGCCAATCAGCTTGCTCGTCTCGGGATCGTCCAGGCCGAGCCGGAAGGCGCTCGCCGGGACGATGCCCCGAGCCGGATGCTTCCAGCGCGCCAGCACCTCGAAGCCCTCGACAGCGCCCGTCACCAGATCGACCTGCGGCTGGTAGAAGGGCAGGATGCGGCCCTGCGAGACGGCTTCGGTCAATTCGGCGCAGATTGCGACGCGTGCATTCATCGCCTCGCGCATCGAGGCGTCATAGATGACCGCCATGTTCCGGCCGAGCGCCTTGGCGCGGTAGAGGGCGAGATCGGCATCCTTCAGCAATTCGCCGCCATCCGCATGATGCAACGGCGCCAGCGCGAAGCCGAGGCTAGCCCGCGTCGAGACCATCCGCCCGCCATGTTCAAAGGGCGCGCGCAAGGCATCCAGCAGGCCGTTGGCCCTGATCTGGGCCGCCTCAGGCCCCGGCAGGCTCCTGGAGAGCACAACGAACTCGTCGCCGCCGAGACGCGCCACGAGATCGGCAGGGCCGACCTCGCGGACCAACCGCCTCGCCGCCTCGACGAGCAGCGCGTCGCCGGCATCATGGCCGAGCGTGTCGTTGACCGATTTGAAGTCGTCGAGATCGACCAGCAGCAGGCTGATCGTCTCGCCCTCCGACCGCCTGGCGAGCGCCTGCTGCAGGCGCTCCTGGAAGAGGAGCCGGTTGGGCAGGCCGGTCAGGGCGTCATGCGTCGCCTGCCAGCGCGTGCGCGCCTCGGCGGCCTTGCGCTCGGTGATGTCGACGATGCCGGCGACGACGGCGCGATTCTGACCCATCGGCAGCGAGGCTGCGGTGATGACGGCGTCGCGGATCGCGCCGCGGCCGTCCCGGATCGTCGCGTCGAAGGCGTTGACCCTGTCCTCATGCTCAAGCTCGCTCATGAAGACGCGTCGATCGTCGCGATCGACATACTCGGCCATGGTGCGGCCCGCGAGATCCGTCGCCCCCGGCTCGCCGAGATAGCGCAGCGCCGCATCATTGGTGCGCAGGAAGCGACCATCCTCCAGCGAGGCCACGACGAGCGGGATCGGCACCGCCATGAACATGCGCTCGACCAAGGCGCGGCTCTCGCCCAGCGCCTCCTTGGCCGCGCGCTCCGACTGGGTCGCGGTCCATTCGAGCCGGCGCAGACGGTTGGCATGGACCACCACGAGGCCCAGCGCGAAATTGAGCATGACGAGCAGGAGCACGAGGCCCAGCGTCGTCGCCGGATAGGGACCGGGGCCGAGATAGCCAAGCAACATGAGGATGCTGCAGCCGATCCCAAGCACGACGGTGGTGCGGAAGGAGGTCGGCGCGACCAGGTAGAAGATCGACGGCAGCAACAGCACGACGAAGAGGGCAAGCTCGCTGCGCGAGCTCACTATCAAGGCGACGGCGACCGCACAGGACACCTCCCACAGGATCGTCACCCTCTCGGCCTGCCGGAAGCTCACCGCCCGACGGATCAGGCCAGCGCAAACCAGCGAGGCCGCGACCACGGCCAGCCGCGCCGGAACCGCGATGAAGAACTGCGACGTGCCGTGGAAGCGCCAGTCGCTGACGAGGAAGAGCGTATTCAGCACCACCGAGAGCAGGAAGATCAGGCGGCACTGCCGCAACGTCTCCGGCAAGCGGCCGGCCTGGAATGCCGCTTCCTGCGCGGCGTCGCGGAACTCGCCGCCGAATCGAAGGCCTGAATCACTCATGCCGCATCGTCAGCCGGCGATCGTCAAGACAGGGTTAAAGCAAAGCTCTACCTACACGGAATGCGTGCACATTAGGTAAGAGCAAGAAGAGCCCCTGCTCGCACCGATGGCCTCACGAAGCATCGCGCGCGTTGCGGCGTCGCCGTCACGGCGTCGCTTTCGGCGCAATCAGCTCCGTGAATTCGGCGGTGAGTTCGGCAACGTCGTAGCGGCCGGGGCGATACCAGTCGGTCGAGCCGTTCAGCGCGCCGAGCAAGAAATTCCGCAGCACCTCGGGCGTGCGCTCGGCCGGCAGCACATCCGCCGCCTGCATCTCGGCGACAAAGTCGCGCCAGACCTCCTCATAGGCGCGGCGCACCCGGCGCACACTGTCGGGTGCGGGCGACGCGCCGAAGGTGAAGGTCTTGATGCTGGCCGAAGTGTAGTCGCCATGGCCGTGGAGCGCGGTGAGATGCGCGCCGATCGCAGCCTCGAGCCGCTCGCGCGGCGAGGCCTTGGCATGCTCGGCCAAGGCCGCGACGACCGCCTCATGGACGAAGCGGACGCCGTCATTGACCACCGCCTCGACGATCTCCTCCTTCGAGGCGAAATGGTAGTAGAGGCTCGCCTTGCGGATGCCGACGGCCTCGGCGATCTCGCGCAACGTCGTCTGGTGGTAGCCGCCCGAGCGCAGCAGGCGCGCGGCGGTGTCCAGGATGAGCCGGCGCGAGCCGCCTTCGACGGGCTCTCTAACTCCTCGTTCGACCGCGGCGCTCATTCAGCGCTCCTGTCATTCCGGGGCGGCCCGCAGGGCCGAACCCGGAACCCACGACTGGGTGAACCGCGAGGAACGGCTCCGGTCGGGTGGATTTCGAACGGCCGCAGGGTTACGCCCAGTCGTGGGTTCCGGGTTCTTCGCTTGCGCGAAGCCCCGGAAAGACAAAGGGTGCTCACAGCCGCTTCGCGACCTCTTCCAGCATCACCTCGGTGGCGCCGCCGCCGATCGACTGGACGCGGGCGTCGCGGGTCATGCGCTCGATCGTGCTCTCGCGCATGAAGCCCATGCCGCCATGGAACTGCAGGCAGGCATACATCACCTCGTTGACCAATTCGCCGCAATAGGCCTTGACCATCGAGACCTCCCTGGTCGCCTCAAACCCCTGCGCGTCGAGCCAGGCCGCGTGATAGACGAGCTGGCGGCCGGCCTCGACCTTGCCGGCCAGCGTCGCCAGCTTCTGGCGGATCGCCTGCTTGTCCCAGAGCGGCGCACCGAAGGCCTTGCGGGTCTTGACGTAGTCGAGGGTGAGATCGAGCGCCGCCTGAGCCTCTCCGATCGCCATGGCGCCGATCACCGTGCGCTCGTTCTGGAAGTTGCTCATGATCGCGTAGAAACCGCGTCCCTCCTGGCCGAGCAGGTTCTCGGCTGGAATGCGGCAGTCCTCGAAGACCAGCTCGGCGGTGTCGGAGGAGCGCCAACCATGCTTGTCCAGCGCGCGCGAGACGCGGAAGCCCGGCGTGCCCTTCTCGACCAAAAAGATCGAAACCGATTGCGACGGCTTGGCCGAGAGGTCGGTCTTGGCGGCGACGCAGTAGAGATCGGCATGGACGCCGTTGGTGATGAACATCTTTGCGCCGTTGAGCACGTAATGGTCGCCCTCGCGACGAGCCGTGGTGCGGATGCCCTTCACGTCGGAGCCGGCATCGGGCTCGGTGACAGCGACCGCGACGATCTTCTCGCCGGCGATGATGTCGGGCATGAACCTGTCGCGCTGGGCCTGGCTGCCGGCATTGAAGATATGGACCGAGGCCATGTCGGTGTGGACCAGCGCCGTGATGGCTACGCCGGAGAAGGTCGAGCGGCCAAGCTCCTCGGCCAGCACCACGGTCGCCAGCGTGTCCATCTCCGAGCCGCCATATTCGCCGGGATAGCGGATGCCGAAGAAGCCGAGCGCGCCCATGCGCTTCAGCACCTCTCGTGGCACGAAGCCGGCTTCCTCCCAGGCCAGCCCATGCGGCTTGATCTCGGTCTCGACGAAGCGGCGGACCTGGTCGCGCAGCGCCTCATGCTCCTCGGTGAAATAGGGCGAGCGGCGCGGGGCTTCACTGCCCGCCTTGATCGTCTCGGCTGCCGTCATGGTCTGTTCTCCCGCGCTTGACCTGTGCGCTTCAATCCGCCTACCTAACGGACGGTAGGTGAATGAGATGGCGAGATCAAGCCATTCCCACCACCAGCCCTCATCCTGAGGAGCCGCGGCACGCGGCGTCTCGAAGGATGTTCCAGGAGGCTCTGATGCGCGCTGGAGCATCCTTCGAGACGCAGCCTTCGGCTGCTCCTCAGGATGAGGGCTGAGGGAGGCAATCGCCAGCAATGGCAGGGGGAAACATGACCGAGACCAGCAAGGCGAGCGGCACGCCCCCTCCCCCGCTCGCCGCGATGCTCGCCACGCTGCGCGAGCGCCATGCACTGGTCGCCGCAGGCGGCGGCGACAGGATGCGCGCCCGCCACGAGCAACGCGGAAAAATCATGGTGCGCGAGCGCATCGATCTCCTGCTCGATCCGCAGACGCCCTTCCTCGAACTCTCGCCGCTCGCCGCCTGGGGGCTCTATGGCAACGAGGTGCCGGGCGCCGGCATCGTCACCGGCATCGGCATGGTGCAGGGCCGCGCCTGCATGCTGATCGCCAATGACGCGACGGTGAAGGGCGGCTCCTTCTTCGCCGAAACCGTGCGCAAGCATTTGCGGGCGCAGGAGATCGCAGGGGAGCATCGCCTGCCCTGCCTCTACCTCGTCGATTGCGGCGGCGCCTATCTTCCCGAGCAGGATCGCGTCTTCCCCGATCGCGATCATTTCGGCGGCTCTTTCTACAATCAGTGCCGGATGTCAGCGGCGGGCATCCCGCAGATCTCGCTGGTCTTCGGCGGCGCCACGGCGGGCGGGGCCTATATCCCGGCGCTGTCGGACGAAGTCATCATGGTCAAGGGCACCGGCCGCATCCATCTCGGCGGCCCGCCGATCGTGAAGGCGGCAATCCACGAGATCGTCGATGGCGAGACGCTAGGCGGGGCCGAGATGCACACGCAGGTCTCGGGCGTCGCCGACCATCTCGTGCTGACGGAAATGGAAGGGTTGGCCAAGCTGCGCGAGATCGTCGGCTCGCTCGGTGATGCAGGCAGGCTGGGCGAGCCGCCGTATGAGCCCGCCCCGCCGAAGCTCGACCCGGCGGATCTCGTCGACCTCGTCCCGACCGACCTGCGACGCCCTTACGACGTGCGCGAGGTCATTGCCCGCATCATCGACGACAGCGCCTTCAACGCGTTCAAGCCCGATTATGGCGCGACGCTGGTGACGGGCTTCGCCCGCATCCATGGCCATCCCGTCGGCATCATCGCCAATAACGGCGTGCTGTTTTCCGAAAGCGCAGTGAAGGGCGCGCATTTCATCGAGCTCTGCGACCAGCGCCAGATTCCGCTGCTCTTCCTGCAAAACATCACCGGCTTCATGGTCGGCACCGAGGCCGAGCGCGGCGGCATCGCCAAGCATTCGGCCAAGCTGGTCTATGCCGTCTCGAATGCGCGCGTGCCGAAATACACCGTACTGATCGGCGGCTCCTATGGCGCGGGCAATTACGGCATGTGCGGACGCGGTTTCCGCCCGCGCTTCCTGTTCTCCTGGCCCAATGCCCGTATCGCCACGATGAGCCCGGAGGTCGCGGCCAATGTCGTGACGGAGCTGCGCCGGCAGTCGCTCAAGGGCGCCACTGATGAGGCCGCCATCGCCGCGCTCGACGCCAGGACCCGCGCCCAGTTCGAGGAGCAGAGCGACCCCTATTACGCCACCGCCCGGCTCTGGGACGACGGCATCATCGAGCCGGCGCAGACGCGCGACGTGCTCGGCCTGTGCCTCTCGCTCGCAGCGGGCGAGCCGCGCGATACCTCGCCCCGCCCCGTCTACAGGATGTGATGGTGATGCTCAGGAACCTCCGCTGTCATTCCGGGGCATCGCCCTCGGGTCCGACCTTCGGTCGGCCCAAGGATAAACTCCGCGATGAACCCGGAACCCATGACCGGGTGCGCCGGTCGTATGGCCATCGGCCAAGCCTCGCCCAGTCGTGGGTTCCGGGTTCGGCCCTGACGGGCCGCCCCGGAATGACAGGGGCGCGCTGATGTTCGACACCATCCTGATCGCCAATCGCGGCGAGATCGCCTGCCGCATCATCAAGACCTGCCGCAGACTCGGCATCCGCACCGTCGCAGTGCATTCGCAGGCCGACCGCGAGGCGCTGCATGTGCGCCTCGCGGACCTGGCCGTGGATATCGGCCCCGCACCTGCCCGCGAAAGCTATCTGCGCGCTGACAAGATCATCGCGGCGGCGCTCGCCACCGGCGCGCAGGCGATCCATCCCGGCTATGGCTTCCTGTCCGAGCGGCTCGACCTGATTGCCGCCTGCGAGGCCAACGGCATCGTCTTCATCGGGCCCTCCGCTACAGCGATCGACGCGATGGGCGACAAGATCCGCTCCAAGCAGATCGCGCGCGAGGCCGGGGTGCCGGGCGTGCCCGGCTATGACGGCGCCGACCAGTCGCCGGAGGTCTTGCGCAGCGAGGCGCTGCGCATCGGCCTGCCGGTGATGGTCAAGGCCTCGGCCGGCGGCGGTGGTAAGGGCATCCGCAAGGTCGAGCGCGAGGACGAGCTCGACGGCGCCATCATCGCGGCCGCGCGCGAGGCGCAAGCCGCCTTCGGCGACGGCCGTCTCCTGATCGAGAAATTCGTCACCCGGCCGCGCCATGTCGAGGTGCAGATCGCCGGCGACAGGCATGGAACCATCGTCCACCTCTTCGAGCGCGACTGCTCGGTGCAGCGCGCCAACCAGAAGCTCCTGGAGGAAGCGCCTGCGCCCAATCTGCGGCCGGAGACGCGCGCGGCCCTGCACGAGCATGCGCTCAGGCTCTCGCGCGCGATCGCCTACGACAATCTCGGCACGGTCGAGTTCCTGGTCGATGCGGCGACGCAGGCCGTGTTCTTCCTCGAAATGAACACCCGCCTCCAGGTCGAGCATCCCGTCACCGAGGCGATCACCGGGCTCGACCTGGTGGAATGGCAGATCCGGATCGCAGCCGGCGAGACGCTGCCCTTGGCTCAAGCGGACATCACCTGCACCGGCCATGCGATCGAGGCGCGCTTGACGGCCGAACGCGCCGATGAAGGCTTCCGGCCCGATACGGGCGTGATCCGGCTCTGGCGCGAGCCGGACAGCCTGCGTATCGACAGCGGCGTCACGGCGGGCAGCGAGGTCTCGACGCATTACGATTCCCTGCTCGCCAAGCTGATCGCGCATGCGCCCGATCGCCTGGCCGCTATTCGCAAGCTCGCTGACGGCCTCGACCGCATGAGCGTGCTCGGCCCCGGCACGATCCGGCCCTTCCTCGCGGATGCCTTGCGCCAGCCCGCCTTCGTCACGGGCGAGGCGACGACCCTGTTCATCACTGAGACCTGGCCCGGCGGCTGGACGCCCCGGCCGGTCGACGAGGCCGTGCGCAACGCCGTCGCCGCGGCGATCTGGCTCACCGCCAACAGGCCGGCCCAAGGCGGCGGTCCCTGGAATACGCTCGCCGGCTTCAGGCTGCTCGCGCCGGCGGGACGCCCCGCCACGGCGCATCTGTCAGTCCAGCTGGGAGGGCATGCGGCGCGGCTTTCCGTCGAAACGCAAGGCGGCTTCCTGGAAACGCATGACGGCTTCCTGCGCGTGACCAGCCCCGGCAGCCTGCATGACGTTGCCGTCAGCAACGCCGGGTCGGATCGCTGGCGCGTCACGGTCAATGGCGTGGACGCGGCTGTGGACGCCATCTGCGACGTGGAAGGGCTGTTCCTCCGCCATGGCGGCTTCGAGGGCCGGGTCGGGATCGCGCTTACCGTGGTCGCCGTAGCGGCTGAGCGCGGTGCGAGCGGCGAGACCGGCGACACGCTGCGCGCCAGCATGCCGGGCACCGTCGTCTCGCTTCATGTGGCGGAGGGCGACAGCGTCGAGGCCGGGCAAATCGTCGCCGTGCTGGAATCGATGAAGCTGTTCATGGAGCTGAAGAGCCCGGCTTCAGGCAGGGTCAAGCGATTAGGCACGCGGGCCGGCGCCACCGTCGCGGCCGGCGACATGCTGATCGCGGTGGAGAGCGCCTGATCGGCGCGGCGGCTCGAGCAATTTCCGATCCGACTGGATCGTTCACTTGCTCTAGATCTTTGTTTTGACGCGTTGTCTTCACGCGAACCGGTATCCACTTCGCCCGAAAACGCTCTGGAACGGCACCGCCCATAAAAAAGAGGGGCCGGTATGTACCGGCCCCCTCCCGCCCGACCCGGCCGAAGCCGAGGCCGGAGCCGTTCAAGATCGATTGGCTGGATCAGTTGCAGCCGCAGCCATGGCCACGTCCGAGGCCCAGACCGCCAAGCAGGCCGCCGACGACCGCCTTGACCGGGGCGATGACGTTCACCTTGTTGCCGTTGCCGACATTGTTGGCGATGTTGTTGCCGCTGAGGACGCTGACATTGTTGAGCACGTTCACCTTGGAGATGCTGGCCGTCACCGGGGCGATGATGCCGCCGATCAACGAACCGCCGATGAGCGAGCCACCCTTGCCGCCGCCAGCCATGGCAGGAGACACGGCGAAAGCTGCAACCGTAGCGAGAACATAAGCGTATTTCATGGTACTCTCCCTGGGTCCGCCTCGGGGTTCGAAGCGATGACAAACGTATAGGTTGCAACAACCATGAGATGCAATCTTAGACGTATGTTAACCATACTTGATAATCTTAACCCAGCTGTCGGCGGATATATGTTCTGCGACATCCAAATCTATTCAATTCTTCTTTTGATATAACTCCAGCAGACAAACGTAATACCTTAAGTCGTTTAGAGATTTTTAAGTACGATCGACTGATTATCAGCGCCTCGACGGCGCGAGCAGCGATGAAACCGAGCCTGTTCACTCTCTATTTCCTGCCGCTTCTCCTGGCGGGAACCGCCCATGCAGCGGAAAAGGATGTACAGGCGCCCGAGACTTCGGTCGCCGTCATCGGCCTGCGCGGCGGTTACGACAGCAATCCTTTGACGCTGAAAGGCGAGAAGGGCAGCCCCACCGCCACGGTCTTTGCAACCTGGGATTATCTCCACGGCACATTGCAGGACGGCTATGGCGTCAACCTCACCTTGGCCGAGACCCAATATGACCCGCGCGTGCTGTCCGCGGCGCGCTTCCACACGCTGACCTTGAAGCATGCGGTCCCGATCGGCGATGCGACGGTGGTCCAAACCTCGCTGCTGGCCTCGAACGAACAGAGCTGGTCGCGCCGCAGGAGCAGCCTGGGCCTGCGCGGGCGCATCGACCACGCCATCGGCGCCTTGCGCCTGTTCGCGAGCGCGGAGGGTCGGCTCACGGCACTGAACGAGCGCAATGTCTTCAATCTCGGCGACTTCCTGCCGCAAGACGAGAATTTCGGCACGGTCTCGCTGACTTCAGGCGCCGCCTGGCGCATCGGGGACAGCGAGGTCGGGGCCTCCTTCACCGGATCGCGGACGCATTTCCTCGACGGGGTCGATTATCTCGGGCTCCGGCGCGACCATAACCGCGTGCAGCCGAACCTGTTCATCTCGACCAAGCTCGGCGAAGCGACGCTCGAAGGCTCGCTCTCGCCGTTCCGCGCCATCTTTCCCGAGAAGGAGTTCGAGACCGTCAGCGAACTGCTCTACACGGCCAAGGCGCGCATTCCCTATGGCGCCCTGGCCTTCGAATTCGCCTCGAGCCGGACGGTCGAGGACACCACGTTGCCCTTCTCGGCCATCGACCTCGTGACGGCCCATGAGATCAAGCTCACCGCCAAGATCGACGAGGCCAACGCCATCGCATTGAGCGCACGCCGCAAGACCGACAATTATCTCGGCCTCGACGCGCTCTCGGACCAGAAGAGCATCGGCATCGACTATCAGCGCGCACTTGGCAACGGCCTGACCGCAACCGCCTCCGCCTCGCTGCGCAAGACCAAGGAAACCGGCCTTGAGCCGGTCACCTCCTTCAGCCTGATGCTCGGGCTGCAAAAGCAGATCGATTTCAGCAAGCCCGGAAAGCCGGAGAAGGCGGGCGGGTGACGGGCTCGGTGCGCAGTCCCAATCGGCTGCCGTCGCACACTGCGAGGCCGCGCTCCTCCATGCACAACACATCCCGCAGGAGACGCGTGCATCGAGCTCGACCGCGGATCCGCGCACAACCATAAGATGTGGCGAAAATGTGACGGACAGAAAGCTCCAAAATCTGTAGGACGCCGGCCTGCATAGCGATAAGGGCCGGATCTTGTTGAGCTTAAGCCGTCTGCATAGGCCTCGATACGCAATTTTTGCGATCAGCGGAATCGTTGCCACAGCCGCAGCAGTTGGATGGTCGATTGGAGCTTACACGACCAAGGACGACTTCAATGCGAGGGCTTATTCACGCCAACGTGCCCCTGTCATCGACGCGCAGATGCGGGAAACCGACCCTGGCTTCATCCTCTTCGCAGGGGATAGCCATATTGATATGTTCGACCAGCCCAGCGAGATCTGTGGTCGCGATACCGCCAATGCCGGCCTGAGCGGCGTCACCACCGACGTTTACGCGACTGCCCTCAAGACGCTGCACTACCCTCACAAGGCCAGCCTTGCGGTCCTGACAATCGGGACGAACGATCTTGCGCGGAAGAAACACCCCGATCCGGAAGCCTTCCAGGCAAGCGTGACGAGCATTGTTCAGACGCTCAAGGAACACGCCTCCTTCATCGTCATGACGGCCATTCCTCCGATCGGCACAGAATTGGCGGGTTCCTTCAATATCGGCTCGATTGAAAAGTACTCGACGATCTTATCCGACATCTGCACCAACACGGGCGCCTGCAGCTATCAAGATCCGTATCAGGATATGCGCGTGACCGGAGAATTCGGCCTCGCCAAGCCCAACACCTTGGCTGACGGCGTTCACGCGAAATCGTATCGTGACATTTACGAGCGCGTTCCGCTGTGCCGCATTCTAGCGGAAGCTCGATAACAACCGCGCTTTGCGGCCCGCCCCGTCTGGGCCTCGGCGTTCGATCGGGCAAGCTTCTTCGATCGGGCAAGCTTCAGTGAACGTTTCGCTCTCGTTCTGGCACGACGCCCTGTCCCGCCCTTTTGTATCAAGGAAGCGGTTTCGACCAATATTGTCGTGGAGAATCAGCAACCTTAAAAGGTTGGATGGTGCCGCTTGAGGGATTCGAACCCCCGACCCCCTCATTACGAATGAGGTGCTCTACCAGCTGAGCTAAAGCGGCGACACGCGAGGCGTCTACCAGCCCTGCCGATTCTTGGCAAGGCGAAGGGGGCAATGATCGCCGCCCGGTTCAGGATTTTCGCAGTTTTTCCGTCTCGGGCTTTTCCTGGCCGAGCGCGACGATGCCGCGGCGGATGGCGCGGGTGCGGGTGAAGTGCTTGTGCAGCGTCTCACCGTCGCCGAAGCGGATGGCCCGGGTCAGCACCGAAAGGTCCTCGCTGAAGCGGCCGAGCATCTCCAGCACCGCCTCCTTGTTGTGCAGGAAGACGTCGCGCCACATCGTCGGGTCGGATGCTGCAATGCGGGTGAAATCGCGGAAGCCGCCGGCGGAGAATTTGATCACCTCCGACTGCGTCACCGCCGCCAGATCCTCGGCCGTGCCGACGATGTTGTAGGCGATCAGATGCGGCAGATGGCTGGTGATCGCGAGCACGAGGTCGTGGTGCTGCGCGGTCATGATCTCGACCAGCGCGCCCATGCCCTCCCAGAACTGGCGGGTCCGGGCAATCGCCGTCTCATCCGCGCCCTCCGGCGGGGTCAGGATGCACCAGCGGTTGAGGAACAGGCTCGGGAAGCCGGCGTCAGGGCCGGAATTCTCGGTGCCGGCGACGGGATGGGCCGGGACGAAATGCACGCCCTCGGGCAGATGCGGCATGACCGCCTCGACCACGGCGTTCTTGACCGAGCCGACATCGGAGAGGATCGCGCCGGGCTTCAGCGCAAGCGCGATCTCGCCCGCGACAGCACCGCAGGCGCCGACCGGCACGCAGAGGATGATGTGGTCGGCATCGCGGACGGCCTCGAGTGCCGTCTCCGCGATCTCATGGCCGAGGCCAAGCTCGCGCGCCCGGGTGCGGACGGCCTCGTTGCGATCGGAGAGCACGATCGCGCCGGCGAGGTTGAGCTCCTTGGCCGCATGCGCGATCGAGGAGCCGATCAGGCCGATGCCGATGATGGCGAGGCGGCCAAAGATCGGCTCGCTGCGACGCGGCGCGAAACTCTCGGACGCGGTCGTCATGCCTTGCCTGCGAGAAAATCGGTGAGCGCCGCCACGACGAGGCGGTTGGCTTCCTCCGAGCCGATCGTCATGCGCAGCGCATCGGGCAGGCCGTAAGCCGCGACCGCGCGCAGGATCAGCCCGCGCTGGGTCAGGAAGGCGTCGGCCTCCTTGGCCGTTTTGCCGGGCTTGGCCGGAAAATGGATCAGGATGAAATTGCCGACGGAGGGCGTGACCGAGAGCCCGAGCTTCTCCAGCTCGGCTGTCGTCCAGGCGAGCCATTTGTCGTTGTGCTCGATGGCCGAGGCGACATGGGCCTCGTCTGCGATCGCGGCAGCGCCGGCCTCGATCGCCGCGCCGTTGACGTTGAATGGGCCACGGATGCGCTCGAGCGCATCGACGACATGGGCCGGCCCATAGAGCCAGCCGAGCCTGAGATTGGCGAGGCCGTAGATCTTGGAGAAGGTGCGCGTCATCACGACGTTCTCGCTCTCGGCGACCAGTTCGAGCCCCGAGGCATAGTCGTTGCGGCGGACATATTCGGCATAGGCCGCGTCGAGCACCAGCAGCACATTGCCGGGCAGGCCGGCATGCAGGCGCTTGACCTCGTCGAAGGGCAGATAGGTGCCGGTCGGGTTGTTGGGGTTGGCGAGGAAAACGATCTTCGTCCGCGGCGTCACCGCCGCCAGGATGGCGTCGACATCGGCGGTGAAGTTTGTCTCCTTGACGACAACGGGCTTGCCGCCGGCGGCCAGGATCGCGATGCGATAGACCAGAAAGCCGTGCTCTGTGAAGACGCCCTCATCGCCATCGCCGAGATAGGCCTTGGTGACGAGCTGGAGCAATTCGTCGGAGCCGGTGCCGCAGAGGATGCGGTTGGCATCGAGCCCGTAGCGGCCCGCGATCGCCTCGCGCAGCTTGGTCGAGGAGCCGTCGGGATAGAGCTCGAGCTTGCCGCTGAGCGAGCCATAGGCCGCGACCGCCTTGGGGCTTGGGCCCAGCGGGGTCTCGTTGGAGGAGAGCTTGTGCAGCTTCACGCCGGCAGGGGCTGCGGACTTGCCCGGCACATAGGCCTGGATGTCGAGGATGCCGGGACGAGGCACGGGGCGGGAGGCGACGGTCATGGTGTTACTCTCTCGGTTCTAACAACCGCACCGTCATCCTGGGCGACCGAAGGTCGACCCGGGATCCATCGGAGGGCTTTGCACTCTACGATGGATCCCGGATCGCCGCTGCGCGGCGTCCAGGATGACGGTGGCGGTTCAGGAGGACATCAGAAGCGGTTTCACGAACGGGCGGATTTGACGGCGAAGCGGGCGGCGTGGCTGCCGATCTCGGAAAAATCGCTGAGGCCAGCGGGCTCCAGCGCCTTGCGGATCGCGCTCTGGTCGACCTCGCCGGAGGCGGCGACCAGGAGCGAGAGATGCGAGCCGTCGGCGGCCGAGGCCGAGACCTCGGCCAGATGCTGGGCGAGGCTCGAACGCAAACCTTCCGACCAGCGCTCGACACGCGCCGCATAGAGCACGATCTCGCGCACCGCGGCATCGGCCAGGGGCTTGGCGACGCAATAGACCGGCGTGCCGGCCGGATGGTTCGGCCGCTCGATGAAGGGCAGGCGCGCGATGATCTTGGGTGCGTCGCTGCCGATCAGGTCGCGCCACCAGATGCCGGCGCTGGCGCCCTGGTCCATGCGAAAGATACCAAGATCGCCGGCCGAGTCGGCCACCGCCTTGATGACGGCGCGCGCATCCTCATGCGTGACGAAGGGCACTGTGAAACCGAAATGGAAGCGGGCGGAATCGCGCATCGCCGCGTCGCCGCCCGAGACATCGGCATGAACGGAATAATTCGCCTGCACATAGGTGAAGGTCGCGATGATGATGCGCCAGATGCCCTCGATCGTGTCGAGCGGCAGCAAGCCCTTATGGCGCAGAGCCAGGCGCTTCATCATGTCGGCCTCACGGCCGGGGCGGAAGGCCGAGCCCGAGACTTGCGTGTTCTTGATCGCGATCAGCGTCTCGATGATCGAGGAGCGCTCCATCAACAGCGCATGCATCTCGCTGTCGATGCGATCGATCTCGGCGCGCAGATCGGCAAGGGTGGTCGGAGCGGCTTCGGTCATGATGGCTGCGCGATCGGAGGGACAGCCCTCATCCTGAGGAGCCGCTAAAGCGGCGTCTCGAAGGATGCTTCCAGCCGGCACTGGAGCATCCTTCGAGACGCAGCCTGAAGGCTGCTCCTCAGGATGAGGGCTTTAGGTTCTGCTTAGGCTCTTAGCGCCGTCGCGGGGCCTTGGCAAAGCCGCCGCGCGCATCGGCGCATTGACAGAACGCTTGCATCGCGGCATCGCTAGAGTTCGATCTTTCGAACAAGTTGACCGGCAAGACAAATCATCCTGTCAAAGCGGACGATGATGAGCGATCTCTCCCCCAGCCTTGCAGACCCGTTGAAGGAGGCCAACGAGCCTTCGAGCCTGGTCGCGCGCTTCGGCCCAGACACGCCATTGCTGATGGATTGCGGCGTCTCGCTCGACCAGTGGCAGATCGCCTACCAGACTTATGGTTCGCTGAACGCAGCCCGGTCCAACGCCATCCTGGTCTGCCACGCGCTGACCGGCGACCAGCATCTCGCCAGCCGCAACCCAATCACCGGCAAGGGTGGCTGGTGGACGGCGATGATCGGGCCGGGCAAGCCGATCGACACCGAGCGCTTCTTCGTGATCTGCTCCAATGTGATCGGTGGCTGCACTGGGACGACCGGCCCGGCCTCGACCAATGCCGCGACCGGCAAGCCCTGGGGCCTGCAATTTCCCGTCGTCACCATTCGCGACATGGTGCGCGCCCAGCGGCATCTGATCGACGCGCTCGGCATCGAGAGCCTGTTCTGCGCCGCCGGCGGCTCGATGGGCGGCATGCAGGTTCTGCAATGGGCGGCGAGCTATCCCGAGCGGGTGTTCTCGGCGCTGCCCCTGGCGACCGGCGCCAAGCATTCGGCCCAGAACATCGCCTTCCACGAGGTCGGCCGGCAGGCGGTGATGGCCGACCCCGACTGGCGCGGCGGGCGCTATCTCGAAGAGGGCACGCGCCCCGCCAAGGGCCTGTCCGTCGCCCGCATGGGCGCGCATATCACCTATCTCTCGGAGCCGGCACTGCACCGCAAATTCGGCCGCAAGCTGCAGGACCGCGAGGCGCCAACCTTCTCCTTCGACGCGGATTTTCAGGTCGAAAGTTACCTCCGCCATCAGGGCGTCAGCTTCGTCGAGCGCTTCGACGCCAATTCCTATCTCTACATGACCCGCGCCATGGATTATTTCGACCTCGCCGACGACCATGGCGGCGTGCTGGCAAAAGCCTTCGCGGGCACGAAGACCCGCTTCTGCGTCGCCTCCTTCACCTCCGACTGGCTGTTCCCGACGGCGGATTCGCGCGCGATCGTGCATGCGCTCAACGCCGCGGGCGCGTCGGTCTCCTTCGTCGAGCTCGAGAGCGACAAGGGCCATGACGCCTTCCTGCTCGAGGAGCCGAACCTCTTCGCCACGACGCGCGGCTTCATCGGCGCGGCGGCGCGGGCAAGGGGGATTTGATGGCAAGCGCCGTCCATTGTCATTCCGGGGCTTCGTGCAGCGAAGAACCCGGAACCCACGACCGGGTGAAGCCGATCGAATCAGCCTCCTATCTCGCTGAGCCCAGTCGTGGGTTCCGGGTTCGGCCCTTTGGGCCGCCCCGGAATGACAGGTGGAGGGCACTTTGACGACGACCGATCTCCACACCAACCGCATCGACCTGAAGCTCGTCGCCGAGATGGTGACGCCGGGCTCGCGCGTGCTCGATGTCGGCTGCGGCGATGGCGAATTGCTGGCGCTGCTGGCCGATAGCCGCCATGTCGATGCGCGCGGCATCGAGCTCTCGCGCGAAGGCGTGGCCGGCTGCGTCGCGCGCGGGCTCTCCGTGATCCAGGGCGACGCCGACACCGACCTCGCCGCTTATCCCGACGACAGCTTCGACTATGTGATCCTGTCCCAGACCATCCAGGCGACGCGCAATCCGCGCCTCGTACTGGAGCAGATGCTGCGGATCGGCCGGCGCGCCATCGTCTCCTTCCCGAATTTCGGGCATTGGCGGATGCGCACGCAGGTCTTCTTCATGGGCCGCATGCCGGTGACGGATTCGCTGCCCTATGCCTGGTGGGACACACCCAACATCCATTTCTGCACGATCCGCGATTTCGTGACGCTCTGCGACACGATCGGCGCGGAAAAAGAGCGCGCCGTCGCCCTCGACGCCGCCGGTGGCAAGGTCGGCGTCAGCGCGCCCTGGTGGCTCTGGAACCTGTTCGGCGCACAGGCGGTGTTTTTGCTGAAGCGGGGATAAGCTCCGATGTGGTTGCATACACCGCGGAGGACCGATGGCTTTCACCGTCTGGTACAATACACGCTGCCCGGTTTGTAACGCCGGGATCAGCCGGCAGCAGCGCCGCCTGATCGAAGCCGTCAAGGCCGGCACGATCGCGTTCCGCGACATCAACCTTGAGCCGGAAGCGCTGACGGCCCACGGCGCGACGCTCGACGATATCAGGCGACGCCTCCATGCAACCGACGACGCCGGCAGGCTGGTGGTCGGTGCCGATGTCGCCATCGAGACCTGGCGCCGCACCCCCGGCGAAGGCTGGCTCGCCAGGCTGTTCGGCAATCGACTGGCGCTGCCGCTGACACGCTTCGCCTATGACCGTTTTGCCGATCTGCTCTACGCCTGGAACCGGCGAAAGGGACATTGGTAGATCGTGATCATCCTCGGGTCGCCGCCGATGGCAAGGTCGGCATCACCGCGCCCTGGTAGCTCTGGAACCTGTTTGGCACACAGACAGTGTTTTTGCTGAAGCGCGGGTAGTCCCTTCTCCCCTCGGGGGAGAAGGTGGCACGGCGAAGCCGTGACGGATGAGGGAAGCGCCTCATTCCAAACAAGAAAAGGGCCGCTTACGCGACCCTTCCCTCATCCGTCTGCTTCGCAGACACCTTCTCCCACCCATGTCGGATGTTTCCGACATGGGCATGGACTTTGCCAAGATCGGGCAAGCCCGATCTTGGTGGGGAGAAGGCAAGCGCGCGTCAGTTCAACGCCACGCCGGCCGGCCGCTTCTCTTTCACGGCTGCGACGTCGCCCAGCATCAGGCTGGTCGGACCGACCGTGACCGGCACGGTCTCGCCGTCATGGACCTTCCCGGCCAGCAACAGCTCGGCCAACGGATCCTGCACCGACTTCTGGATCACGCGCTTCAGCGGACGCGCGCCATAGGCCGGGTCGTAGCCCTTCTCGGCCAGCCATTCGCGGGCCTGTTCGGACAGCTCCAGCACGATCTTGCGGTCGGTCAGGAGCTTGGCGAGGCGGGTCATCTGGATATCGACGATCGCGCCCATATCCGCCCGCTGCAGGCGATGGAACAGGATGATGTCGTCGATGCGGTTCAGGAATTCCGGCCGGAAGGCCTGCCTGACCACGCCCATGACTTCGTCGCGGACCGCGTCGCTATCTTCACCTTCGGGCTGGTTCACCAGATACTCCGAACCAAGGTTCGAGGTCATGATGATCAGCACGTTGCGGAAATCGACCGTGCGGCCCTGGCCGTCGGTCAGGCGCCCGTCGTCGAGCACCTGCAGCAGCACGTTGAAGACATCGGGGTGGGCCTTCTCGACCTCGTCGAACAGCACGACCTGATAAGGCCTGCGCCGCACGGCTTCCGTCAGCGCCCCGCCCTCCTCATAGCCGACATAGCCGGGAGGCGCGCCGATCAATCGGGAGACCGAGTGCTTCTCCATGTATTCGGACATGTCGAGGCGCACCATGGCGGTGTCGTCGTCGAACAGGAACGCCGCCAACGCCTTGGTCAGCTCGGTCTTGCCGACGCCGGTGGGGCCGAGGAACATGAAGGAGCCGATTGGCCGGTTGGGGTCCTGCAAGCCGGCGCGAGCACGCCGAACCGCCGTCGAGACGGCTTCGACCGCCTCGCGCTGGCCGACGACGCGCGCCGCCAGGACGTCCTCCATGCGCAGCAGCTTTTCCTTCTCGCCCTGGAGCATGCGATCGACCGGCACGCCGGTCCAGCGGCTGACGATCTGGGCGACATGGTCGGCCGTGACCGCCTCTTCCACCATGCCAGAGGTGTCGCCGATGGCCTCGATTTCGCCCAACAGCTTCTCGAGCTGCGGGATCTCGCCATAGGCAAGCTCGCCGGCACGCTGATACTCGCCCTTGCGCTGGGCCTGCGCGAGTTCGTTGCGGGCATTGTCGAGCTTCGTCTTGATCTCGGCAGCCTGGCCGAGCTTGTCCTTTTCCGCCTTCCAGCGCGCGGTGATCGTGGCCGAGCGGGTTTCCAGGTCGGCAAGCTCGGATTCAAGCCGCTTCAATCGCTCCTTCGAGCCGGCGTCGCTCTCCTTCTTAAGCGCCTCCTGCTCGATCCTGAGACGCACGATCTCACGGTCGATCGTGTCCAGCTCTTCCGGCTTGGAATCGACCTGCATGCGCAGCCGCGCCGAGGCCTCGTCCATCAGGTCGATCGCCTTGTCGGGCAGGAAACGGTCGGTGATGTAGCGGTTCGACAGCGTGACGGCCGCGACCAGCGCCGAATCCGTGATGCGGACACGGTGGTGCTGCTCGTATTTCTCCTTCAGGCCGCGCAGGATCGAGACCGTGTCCTCGACGCTGGGCTCATCGACGAAGACCGGCTGGAAACGCCGCGCCAAGGCCGCGTCCTTCTCGACATATTTGCGATACTCGTCGAGCGTGGTCGCGCCGATGCAATGCAGATCGCCGCGCGCCAAGGCGGGCTTGAGCAGGTTCGAGGCATCCATCGCTCCATCCGCCTTGCCGGCGCCGACAAGCGTGTGCATCTCGTCGATGAACAGGATGACGCCGCCATCAGCGGCCGAGACCTCGTTCAACACCGCCTTCAGCCGCTCCTCGAACTCGCCGCGATATTTCGCACCGGCGATCAGCGAGCCCATGTCGAGCGAGAGCAGTTCCTTGTCCTTGAGGCTTTCAGGGACATCGCCATTGACGATGCGCAGCGCCAGGCCCTCGGCGATGGCGGTCTTGCCGACGCCGGGCTCGCCGATCAGCACGGGGTTGTTCTTGGTCCGGCGCGACAGCACCTGGATGGTGCGGCGGATTTCCTCGTCGCGGCCGATGACCGGGTCGAGCTTGCCCTCGCGCGCCGCAGCGGTGAGGTCGCGGGCGTATTTCTTCAGCGCGTCATAGCTCTGCTCGGCCGAAGCGGAATCAGCCGTGCGCCCCTTGCGGATCGCCTCGATCGCCGTGTTGAGCCCCTGCGGATTGACGCCAGCCTTGGCGAGCGCCTTGCCGGCCTCAGAATCCTTCTCGATGGCAAGCGCCAGCAACAACCGCTCGACCGTGACGAAGCTGTCCCCCGCCTTCTCCGCCGCCTTCTCCGCCGTGTCGAAAACACGGGCCAGGCCCGGCGTCAGATGCGGGCCCGAGGCACCGCCGCCCGAGACCTTCGGCAGCTTGGCGAGCGCCGTGTCGGTAAGCTGCAAGGCAAGCTTCGCGTCGCCGCCGGCGCGCCCGATCAAGCCTGCCGCCATGCCTTCATTGTCGTCGAGTAGCGCCTTGAGCAGATGCTCCGGCGTGAATTGCTGGTGGCCCTCGCGCTGCGCAATAGTCTGCGCCGCCTGCAGAAAGCCCTTGGACCTGTCAGTGTATTTCTCGATATTCATTCGGTTTTCTCCGCCCGCCGGTTACGCCCCGTAGCGACGCTGTCCGGCTGCCTTTCCAAGGGATAGGGCTCCCTCAGGGACGCCCTTCCCGACAGAGATAGGTGTGGCATCCACGCAACGTAAGAGGGGATGAGGCGCAAAGCATTGACGGCGATCAAATCGCGAGGGCAGCTTTCACTCATGGCGGGGACAAAACGGCAGCAGGCGATTCGCAAGGCGCTGCGGGCGCTCGCGCCCGGTATCCCATTATCGGACGCCGAGGCTGTCCTGACGCTTGCCGAGCGCCGCCACATGAAGGACCTGCCGCCCGCAACCGCGCTCTGGCTCGCACTGGGCAGCCATGTCCGCCATGTCCATACCGATTACGAGCAGCTGCTCGCCGACGGCTATGAGCGCGAGGCGGCGCGCTTCTTCATCGCCGACGAGACCGACGCGGTGCTTGCGGGCTGGGGCTGCCAGCGCTCCGTGAGCGAGACCGGCGAGGCGGAGGAGGAGGCGCTCAAAGCGCATCTGCAGCGGTGATGATCGAACCGATGCAAGGATTTCATCGATCGCGCGGCCTGGATGCCGCTATCCTACGCATCCCGGCCATCCTGCGGACATAGCCCTCCATGCGCATCGCCTCGCTTTATCGCTATCCAGTCAAGGGGCTGTCGCCCGAACGCCTGCCCCGCGCCGCGCTGACCAGGGACCAGTATTTCCCAGGGGACCGCCTCTTCGCGATCGAGAACGGCCCCTCCGGCTTCGACCCGGCGGAGCCGGTCCATCAGCCGAAGATCAAGTATCTGATGCTGATGCGCAACGAGGCGCTCGCGCGACTGCGCACGCGCTATGACGACGCCAGCGGCGATCTCGTCATCGACCATGAGGGCGAGCAAGCGCTGCGCGCCAGCACGGTCACCACTAAGGGCCGCGAGCGGATCACGGCCTTCTTCGAAGCCTTCATGCCGGACGAGCTGCGCGGCACGCCGCGCTGGCTCGGCGCGCCGGAGGGCTATCGCTTCACCGATTCGCCCAAGGGCTTCGTCTCGATCATCAACCTCGCCAGCGTCGCCGATCTGGAAAGCCGCGTCGGCTCGCCCCTCGATCCCTTGCGCTTCCGTGGCAATGTCATGGTCGAGGGGCTTGCGCCCTGGGCCGAGTTCGATCTCGTCGGGCAGGAGCTCGCCACGAGCTCGGGCGCGAGGCTGCGCGTGACCAAGCGGATCGTCCGCTGCGCTGCGACCAATGTCGACCCGCAGACGGGCTTGCGCGACCAGCAGATCCCCAAGGCGCTGATGGACGCTTATGGCCATGCCGATTGTGGCGTCTATTGCGAGGTCCTCGAAGGCGGCATGCTGACGGAGGGCGAGGCGCTGAACCTTGCGCCCGCCCCGGCACAGCCGGCGCTCGGAATCGCCTGACCCGACGAAAAAGGGGCCCTCGCGGGCCCCTCATTTCTTACAGCGCAGTGAGGGTAAACCTCACTCCGTGATGTTGTCTGCGTCCGACCCGAGCGCATCCATGACCTCGCGCGGCGAGCGGCGACGGCCGCGCGGGCGCTTGGCGGTGGCCTCAGTGGCGGGAGCCTCTTCCGCATCCGCAGGCGCCTTCACGGGCGCTACAGTGACAGGCTCCTCGACAACAGCGACCGGAACCCTGACCGGCGTGGTCAGGAAGGACGGCAGTGCGCTCGAGACATCGTCAGCCGGCTCGGCTTCGACCTCGCGACGGGGACGGCGCTCGGGGCGCGGGGCGCGCTCAGGACGATCCGTGCGCTCGGGACGATCCGTGCGCTCGAACCGACGCTCGCTTTGTACCGGAGCCGCAACCACCTCAGGCTGCTCGGACGACACGACCGGGATATCGGATCGCGGCGCATCGGGACGGGGCGTATAGCCACCCTGGTTGTTCTGGCCACCCTCGGGACGGTCGAACCTGCGCTCGCCACGATCATTGCGATCGTTCCGGTCGAAGCGGCGATTGCCGTTCCGATCGTTGTTCGGGCGGTCTTGGTTCGGACGGTCATTGTTCGAGCGGTCCTGGTTCGGACGGTCCTGCTGATTGCGGGGCTGCCGATCGAAGCGCTGGCCGTTGCTCTGCTGGCCATCCCCCGAATCGCCGTCCTGACGCGGTGCGCCATTGGCGGAGTAGCCGTTGCTGGCGCCGTTGCCATTGCCGTTCATGCCGCCATTGCGGAAATCGGGCTGCTGACCACCTGGCTGGAAGGACTGACCATCGTCATCCCCCTCCTCCTCGCCTTCCTCGGAATCATCGACGAAGCCGCGATTGGGCGGGAAGCTGTGGCCGAACTGCTGCGACATCTGCTCCTGGGCCGCCAGCAGGATGCGGTAATAATGCTCCGCATGCTGAAAGTAGTTCTCGGCCGCCACCGGATCACCGGAGGATTGCGCATCGCGCGCCAGCTGCAAGTACTTCTCGGCGACGTGCTGCGCAGTGCCGCGAACCTTGACGTCCGGCCCATTCGACTCATAGCCGCGCTGCAGCGGATTGGGAGTTTTCCGATTGCCGTTGTTGTTGCTGCTATTATTGTTGTTGTTACGGCCGCGCATACGCCGGTTCTGACCTGGTCTCATTCGCGTCTGTCTCGCGCTCTGTGTTCAAAGCAACCGTTGGATCGTCATGCGCGCTCCGGTGCACAGCGGGTTGCGACGCTGCACCGGGTGGAGTTGACCTGAAGGGGCGATACGCCGTTCCTGGTCTTCACGCGCTCTTTCCAAAAGGGCCTCTCCGCCCCATGAGCCGATTGGCGTCTCGACGCCTTCGGATGTCTAATCTGGTCTGTCAGTTACGTCGATCGTCGGACGCTTCCGGAAGCTAGGCCTTGCCACTGAGGGGGCTGGCCAAGGCTCGGTTCTGACAACACCAGCTTCGGCTGCGACCTACATAGCGGTTTTCCTGCCCACCTCCAAGCAAATTCGCACGAATGCCTGTGCATATCATTCAAGCGTGAAGATCAGAGCGCGCGGATGCCCGCCGAGATCGCGCCGCGAGCCGCGATGGATCAACCCAACGGCTGCCATGATCGCGACCACATCCGCCTCCTGACCCGCGCCGATCTCGAGTACGACCGCACCTCCCGAGGCAATCCGCCGGGGCAGGCCGGCGGCGAGCGCCCGGTAGGCGACGAGCCCGTCCTCCCCGCCATCGAGCGCGCGCAACGGGTCATGCTCCCTGACGCCGACATCCAACCCGGCGATGTCTCCGGCCGGGATATAGGGCGGATTCGAGACGATGAGGTCGAAGCGTTCGCTCAAACCGGCCATCCAGTCACCCTGGCGGAAGAGCGCGCGCGCGCCGACGCCATTGCGCTCGGCATTGCCCGCAGCCGTCCCACACGCCTCTTCCGAGAGATCGACGCCGACGCCGCGCGCCGCCCTGCATTCGCTCAGCAAGGCGACCAGCAGGCAGCCCGTACCGGCGCCGAGGTCGAGAATCGAGATGGCCTGATCGCGGCGCTCCGCGAGCACGCCAAGCGCCGCCTCCACGATCGTCTCGCTGTCGGGGCGCGGCTCCAGCGTCGCCGGCGACAGGCGAAAGGGCAGGCTCCAGAACTCGCGCTCGCCGAGAATGCGCCAGACCGGCTCGCCCATCAGCCGCCGCGTCGCGAAACCATCGAGCCTGCCGAGCATCGCGACATCGAGTGGCTGGAGCGGATCGAGATCCGCGTTCTCGCCCATCGCCGCCTCGACCAGGATGCGCGCATCCATCGCCGCTGTCTCAATGCTGGCCTCGCGAAGGCGCGCGGCGAGATTTCGCCGCGCGTCGAACATGCTGAGTGCCTTACCACTGACGCCGGAGGCGTCCCGGTTTACAGGCCTTCGATTCACATGCCTTCCATGCGCTTGCGCATGCAGATCGCCATCTTCTGGCGGATGCTGGAACGGCTCTCGCGCGTGCCGCGCATCTCCATCTGGCAGAGCCGACGCGCCTGGCTCTGTGTCATGGATTTCCCCAGCGGAGCCGAGGGGCCCGCCGTGATGCGACGGAACGTGCGCTCCTGCGCCTGCACCGTGCCCGCCACTGTCAGCGTCATCATGCCCGCCAGTGCTATGCCCGAAATGAGTCTGATCATGGTCGCCTCCCGCCTTTTGTTGATTTGACACAGGATCAACGCCCAAGGGCTGCGGAGGTTTCATCGCCATGCTCAGGCGCCGTTCTCGGTGGCGAGCAACCTCGCCTGCTGCTCGGCCGTCAGCGCATCGATGATCTCGTCGAGCACGAGCCCCTGCATCATCTCGTCGAGCTTGTAGAGCGTCAGGTTGATGCGATGATCGGTGACCCGCCCTTGCGGGAAATTATAGGTACGGATGCGCTCGGAACGGTCACCGGAACCGATCTGGGAGCGCCGATCGGCGGCACGGTCGGCATCGGCGCGGCTGCGCTCGATGTCGTAGAGCTTCGCCCGCAGCAATTCATAGGCGCGGGCCTTGTTCTTGTGCTGGGAGCGCTCGTCCTGGACCACGACCGCGATGCCGCTGGGCAGATGGGTCAGGCGGACAGCCGATTCCGTCTTGTTGACGTGCTGGCCGCCGGCGCCGCCGGCCCGCATCGTGTCGATGCGGATTTCGTCGTCCTTCAAGACGATGTCGACTTCGCCCGCGAGCGGCAGCATCGCCACCGTCGCCGCCGAAGTGTGGATGCGCCCGCTCGTCTCGGTATCGGGCACACGCTGGACACGGTGCACGCCGGATTCGTATTTCAACTTCGCATAGACACCCTTGCCCGCGATCTCGGCGATGACCTCCTTGAAGCCCCCGACCGTGCCCTCGCTTTCCGACATGATGTCGACGCTCCAGCCCTTCTGGGCGGCATAGCGCTGATACATGCGCAAGAGATCGCCAGCGAAGAGCGAGGCCTCGTCGCCGCCCGTGCCAGCCCGGATTTCGAGGATGACGCCACGCTCGTCGGCAGCATCCTTGGGCAAAAGCGCGATCAGGATCTCGCGGGCGCGGGTCTCGATCTCGCTGCGCGCCGCGTCGCGCTCCTCATAGGCCAGATCCCGGAACTCGGAATCGATGGCGGGATCCTCGATCAGCGCCTGCGCCTCGTCCAGCGTCGTGAGCGCCTGCCGCCAGGCAGCAATGGCGGCCACCACAGGATCGAGCTCGGAAAGCTCCTTGGCGAGCTCAACGGTCCGCACCGCGTCGGTCGCGCTGTTGATCTCGGCCATGGCAGTGGCATGGCGCGCCACAATGGCATCGAGGCGATCTTGCGGAAGCTGAAGGGACATTAGGGAACTCGGACAGATGACATCGTGTGGGTTCGGGCGGCGCAGAACGCGTCGCTAGACCGGAACCTTGAATTCGGCCGCGAGCGCCGCCAGTTGCGGCCGCAGGCTGGCGACTCCGTCCGGCGAGGCCAGCATCCAGTCGAGCCGCTCGCGCAGCCTCTCGACGTCGAGCGCGCGCAGCATGGCCTTGACCGGGCCGATCGAGGCCGCCGACATCGAGAAGGCGCGGTAGCCGAGGCCGATCAGTGCCATCGTCTCCAGGGGCTTGCCGCCCATCTCGCCGCAGACCGTGACCGGGCATTTCGCCTCGGAAGCCGCCTCGACGATGCTGCGCAACGCCCGCAAGGCGCTCACGCTCAGCGGATCGAAACGGTCGGCGACGCGCTTGTTCTCTCGGTCGGCCGCGAACAGGAACTGCATCAGGTCATTGGTGCCGATCGAGAGGAAATCGGCCTCCCGCGCGATCTCCGCCAGCTCGAAGAGCAGCGAGGGCACCTCGACCATGACACCGAGCTGGAGGCTGAGCGGCGGCGCATGGCCTTGCTTGGCCAGCATCGCCTGCTCGCGCCGGACAATCATGCGGGCGCGCTGGAACTCGTCGACGGTCGCGATCATCGGCAGCATGATCTTCATGTCGCGGCCAGCGCCGGCGCGCAGCAGCGCGCGCAGCTGCGCGCGCAGAAGCCGCGGCTTGTCCAGACCGATGCGGATGGCGCGCCAGCCCAGGGCCGGGTTCTCCTCCTCGACGCGCTCCATATAGGGCAGCACCTTGTCGCCGCCGATATCGAGCGTGCGGAAGGTCACGGGCCTGCCTTGCGCCTGGTCCAGCACGGCATTGTAGAGGGCCTGCTGCTCGCTGGTCGTCGGCATGTGCTCGGCGACCATGAATTGCAGTTCGGTGCGGAACAGGCCGATGCCCGAGGCCGCAGTCGCCTCGATATTGGGCATGTCGACGAGGAGCCCGGCATTGATCTGGAGCAGGATCGGGACGCCGTCCTTGGTGACGGCGGGCATGCTCTTGAGCTTGCGGTACTGCTCCTGCTTGCGGGCGCGCAAGCGCGCCTTGTCCTTATAGGCGTTCTCGACGTCGGGCTGCGGCCGGATCTGGACCTCGCCGGCCTGGCCGTCGACGATGACGGCGTCGCCCGCCTGGACGAGCGCGGTCGCGTTGACGATCTCGCCGACGGCCGGGATGCCGAGCGCGCGCGCCACGATGGCGATATGGCTGGTGGGGCCGCCCTCCTCCAGCACCAGGCCGCGCAGATTGGCGCGATCATAGTCGAGCAGCGCCGCAGGGCCCATCGAGCGTGCGATCAGGATGGCGTTCTCGGGCAGCTCCTCGCGGGCGACGCCGTTGGCCTTGCCCATCAGCGTGCGCAGCAGGCGGTTGGCGAGATCGTCGAGATCGTGCAAGCGCTCGCGCAGATAAGGGTCGGTCTGGCGCAGCATCTTCGCGCGCGTGTCGGACTGGACGCGCTCGACGGCGGCCTCCGCCGTCAGGCCGGTCATCACGACCTCGCGCATGCGCCTGAGCCAGCCCTGGTCATGAGCGAACATGCGGAAGGTCTCGAGCACCTCCCTGTGCTCGCCGGTATGGGCGACGTCGCCGCGCTCGAGCAATTCATCGATCGAGGTGCGCATCTCGGCGATCGCGGCTTCGAGCCGCTTGACCTCGCTCGCCGGATTCTCGGCGATCAGGTTGGTGATGGCGACGCGCGGCTCGTGCAGCACGGCATGGCCAAGACCGACGCCATCGGCAAGCGAGACACCGATGCCATGGATCGGGCGGTCGAGGCCGATCGAGGCGCCGGGCGGCGCCAGCGATTTCAAGCCGCCGGCCGCGATCATCTCCGCCATGATCATGGCGGTGGTCTGCAGCGATTCGATCTCCTCCTCGCTGTAGAGCCGCGTCGCGCGGTTCTGGATGACGAGGACGCCCATGACCGCGCCGCCGCGCAGGATCGGCACGCCGAGGAAGGAGCGGTAGATCTCCTCGCCCGTCTCGGGGCGGTAGGAGAAGGCCGGGTGGTTTTGCGCGTCCGACAGCGCCAGCGGCTCGGCCTCGCGCGCGATCAGGCCAACGAGGCCCTCGCCGGCGCGCATCAAGGTGAGATGGACCGCCTCGCGGTTGAGGCCCTCGGTGGCGTAGAGTTCGAGCGAGCCGTCCTCACGCAGGACATAGACCGAGCAAACCTCGGCGACGAGATTGCCTGCGATCAGGACGACGAGCCGGTCCAGCCGCTCCTGCGGGCTGATCGACGCTGCCATCACCTCGCGGAGGCGGCGCAGCAGAACGCCTGGTCCTCCGAGAGCGCCTCGCATCAATCCCAGCCCTCCGCCCGCCTCCTCAGCCATTGCGGCCGATGTCCATCGCAGACCTGACACCTGTCGTGGCCGAGTCGCAAGCGAACCTCGGTTCCAGCCGCTTCTAGCGAGGCAAGGGCCTGTTCGGCAAGGGCCGTGCGCCGTGGCAGGGCCTTATCTTCGGCAAATCGTCAGTTCCGTGGCAAGAGCAGGATGCGAAAAAGTGGGAACCGGTTTTTCGCATTAATCCAGCTCTCACTCTTGGATGAGAGACGGATTCAGATTTCAGACGGGATCACTCTGTGATCCCGTCTGAAATCATCCGGCTCTAGGCCGGTCCAGGCGCGGCGCCGTCGCGCGCCGGCGTGGCGGCGACGGCGGGTTTCACCGAAGCCCCGCCTTTCGGCTTCGGCACCGGCGGGGCCGCTTCCCCCTTCCCTCGGCTCTTCACATCGGGCTGGGGAGCCGGCTTCACGAGCTGTAGTCTGGGCGCGGCTTTTTTCGACGCGCTGCGCTTCGGCCCGGATTTCGGAGCGTTGTCCTGGACGGGTGCCTCGATACCCGAGAGCGCATCGAGATAGCACTGCGTCCACCAGCCAATATCGGTCGCGTCGATGATCTCGTAGAGGCGCTCGAACCGGCGAATGCGCTCGGATTTGGGCATGGCGAGCGCGGTGCGGATCGCCTCGGCGACCTCATGGGTGTCGTAGGGGTTGACGATCAGCGCCTCGCCCATCTGCTGCGCCGCGCCGGCGAAGCGCGACAGCACAAGCACACCGGGATCGGCGGGATCCTGCGCTGCGATATATTCCTTGGCGACGAGATTCATGCCGTCACGCATCGGCGTCACCAGCCCGACCTGGGCACGCCGGTAGAACCCCGCCAGCGCATTGCGCGAATAGGCCTTCTTGACCACGCGGATCGGCGTCCAGTCGAACTCGCCGAGTGCGGCGTTGAGGCGGCCCGCGGTTTCGTCCGACTGACGGTCGAGCTCGGCATATTCGGGCACGTCGGTACGCGAGGGCGGCGCGATCTGCAGCATGCCGACCCGGCCACGATGCTCGGGATGGCTGCGCAGGAATTGTCCGAACGCCTCCAGACGCTGGACGATGCCCTTGGAATAGTCGAGCCGATCGACGCCGATGACGAGCTTGCGGGCGCCCAGCGATTCCCTGGTGGCCTTGATCGGACGCGTCGCCGCCCGCTCTGAGGCCGCGGCGAGCTTGCGGAAGGCCTCGACATCGATGCCGATCGGGAAGGCCTGCACTGTGGTTTCGCGGCGGCCCATCCTGACCTTGCCGCCTTCTACCCTCGCGCCGCAGAGCGAGACCAGGCCGCTGATCAGATTGCGGACATCGACCTGCGTCTGCACGCCGACGAGATCATAGGCGCCCAGCGTGCTGATCAGCGTGGCGCTGAAGGGCAGCGCGCCGAAAACCTCCGCCGGAGGCCAGGGAATGTGATGGAAGTAGCCGATCCGGTTGGTCACGCCGCGCCGGCGCAGTTCGGCGGCCAGCGGGATCAGGTGATAATCGTGGATCCAGATCAGATCATCGGGCTTCAGCAGCGGGATGAGCGCCTTGGCGAAGCGGCGGTTGACCGCGAGATAGCCGGCATAATCCGTGCGTGAGAACTCCGTCAGGCCGAGCCGGTAGTGCATGTTGGGCCAGAGCGCCCGGTTCGAGAAACCGAGATAATAGGACTGGCGCTCGCTCTCGCTGAGATCCGTGACCGCATAGGTCACCTTGCCGCGCTGGACCGTGCGGACAGCCTGGCCACCGGCGGCGTCATTGACCTCGCCGCTCCAGCCGAACCAGAGCCCGCCCCGTTTCTCCAGCGCCTCGCGCAGCGCCACCGCTAATCCCCCTGCCGCCGCTTTTTCGTGACGATCCGGAATGGTGACGCGATTCGAGACGATGACGAGACGCATGGCGCGACAGCTCTCCTTTTGAATTGCGACCGGTCGCCAGAATTTCGACACCGGCGGCAGGAACAGAACGCGGCTGAGCACGTAATGTTTCCAGGGCCTCCGTCTTCGCCGATGGCGAAGCGGTGGCAACGTCACGTCGAGATCGTGACGGCAACGCGAAGCTGGACAATAAATGTGGCGAGTTCACGAACCGAGTCACGATCCGCGGGGCATGCCAGCGCTTCGGTATAAGGAACGCTCAAGCTGAAGGGCCGTGTTTTCGCCCGACTCATGGCTCAGACAGACAAAGATGATGACACTGACCGAAACTGAATTGCTTCACGATATCCGCGACATCGCTCCCGCGGATTCCGAGATCGCTCTGTTTCTCGACTTCGACGGTACGCTTGTCGAAATCGCACCCGTGCCCGACGCCGTGCAGCTCGACCGACAGGTCGCTCCGGCGCTGGAATCCTTGCGCGCCTTGCTCGGCGGGGCGCTGGCGCTCGTCTCCGGCAGGCCCGTCAGCTTTCTCGACGAGGTTCTCGCGCCCTATCGATTCGATGCCGCAGGGCTGCATGGCGCGCAAATTCGGGTCGATGGCGAAATCCGCTCGCAGTCCGCGGTGCCCGACGCGATGCGCGAGGCGACACGCGATCTGGTGCGCTTCGCCAACAGCCATGTCGGCATCATCGTTGAGGACAAGCATATTTCCATCGCCGTGCACTGGCGGCTTGCGCCCACGCTGAAGGACGAAGCACTGGATCTGATCCGCACGATTGCCGCCCGTATGGGGCCGGCGGTCCGCCTCCAGGAAGGCAAATCGGTAGCCGAGCTGGTTCCCGCCGGCGCCAGCAAGGGTGGCGCCATCGTGGAACTGATGCAGACCGCGCCCTATGCCGGGCGCAGGCCCGTCTTCATCGGCGACGACATCACCGACGAGGCCGGTTTCAAGGCCGTGAACGCATTGGGCGGGCTCTCGATCCGGATCGGCGACGGCGAGACCTGCGCCGCGCACCGCATTGCCTCGCCGACCGCCCTGCGCACGATCCTTCTCACCGCGGCCGAACACGGCCGTCTGACCGCTTCCAGCTTCTCATAAGGTTATCGATGACAGTTTCGACGACGATCGCGGGACGGAACTCCGTCTCGCTCGACCTCGGCGTGATCGGCAATTGCTCGATCGCCGCGCTGATCGACCGGCGCGCCCGCATCGTCTGGGGCTGCTTCCCGCGCTTCGACCGCGACCCGGTGTTCTGCGCGCTGATCGACAACCAGCCGGATGATGACGGAGCGATGCCGAAGAAAGGCGTCTTCGCGATCGAGCTCGTCGGAATGACGCGCTGCGAGCAAAATTATCTCGACAACACCGCGATCCTGTCCTCCGTCCTGTCTGACGATCAGGGCAACGCCATCGAGATCCTCGATTTCGCGCCGCGTTTCGTGCGCTTTGAGCGCTTCTTCCGGCCACCGCAGCTGGTGCGGCGGGTCAGGCGAATCTCGGGCCGGCCGCGCATCCGCGTCGTGCTGAAGCCCTGTCTGGGCCTCGGCGAGGAGCCCGACGAGATCACGCGCGGCTCCAACCATGTCCGCTTCGTCGGCGCCGACCAGACCATCCGCCTGACCACCGACGCGCCGGTCTCCTATGTCGTCGACAGCATTCCCTTCGCGGTCGACCGGCCGTTCTCCTTCTTCATCGGCTCGGACGAGGCGCTGCGCGCCGAGATCGAGACGACCTCGCGCGAATTCCTGGACAAGACCACCGATTACTGGCGCGACTGGGTGCGCTCGCTTTCGATCCCGTTCGATTGGCAAAAAGAGGTGATCCGTGCCGCGATCACGCTGAAGCTCTGCTCCTTCGAGGAGAGCGGCGCGATCGTCGCCGCGCTCACCACCTCGATCCCCGAGGCGCCCGGCACGCAGCGCAACTGGGACTATCGCTTCTGCTGGCTGCGCGACGCCTATTTCGTCGTCCATGCGCTCAACCGCCTGGGCACGACGCGGACGATGGAGGATTATCTCGGCTTCATCACCAATATCGTCGACACCTTCACCGAAAGCGGGGCCGAGCATCTGCCGCCGCTCTACCCGATCACGCGCAGCGGCACGCTGGACGAGTTCGAGGCGCCCAATCTCTCGGGCTACCGCGGCCACCAGCCGGTGCGCTTCGGCAATGGCGCGGCGACGCAGATCCAGAACGACGGCTACGGCGCGGTCGTGCTCGCGGCGACACATTCCTTCTTCGACCAGCGCCTGATCCAGCCCGGCAAGGACACGCTCTTCGCTCAGCTCGAGCGCATGGGCGAGCTCGCCATCACCTATTTCGACAAGCCCGATGCCGGCCCCTGGGAGCTGCGCGAAAGGCAGGTGGTGCACTCCTTCTCCAGCGTGATGTGCTGGGCAGCCTGCGACCGGCTCGCCCGCATCGCCGGCACGCTCGGCCGGGCCGACCGCAAGGAGTATTGGAGAACCGAGGCCAAGCGCTTGAAGGGCATCATCGGCGAACGGATCTGGAACGAGGAGAAGGGCCATTTCGTCTCGACCTTCGACGGAACGGAGCTCGACGCGACGCTCTTGCTCTTCGCCGAGCTCGGCTTCGTCAAGGCCGACGATCCGCGCTATATCGCGACCGTTGAGGCGATCGGCCGTGATCTCACGCGCGGCGACCTGCTGCTGCGCTATGCGACGCAGGACGATTTCGGCTTCATGCACACCGGCTTCCTGATCTGCGCCTTCTGGTATGTCGATGCGCTCTACGCCATCGGCCGGGTCGACGAGGCCAAGGAGCTGTTCGGCCGCATCCTGAAGCGGCGCAACAGCTTTGGCCTGCTCTCGGAGGACGCCGACCTCGCCACGGGTGAGCTCTGGGGCAATTTCCCGCAGACCTATTCGATGGTCGGGCTGATCAACTCGGCGATGCGGCTCAGCCGGAACTGGGAAGAGGCGTTCTGAGGAGCGCACTCTTCTGTATAGCGCGCCCCGTCATGCTCGGGCTTGTCCCGAGCATCCACGTCTTGAACACAGCCCATGATCAGCGAAGACGTGGATGGTCGGGACAAGCCCGACCATAACGGCAATGGCGCGGGCTCACTCCATCCTGGCCGCGGTCCGCATCACCGCCAGCGCCAGGACCTGCGCGGCCGGCACGATGCTTTCGACCTCCAGGAACTCATCGGGCGTATGGGCCAGGCCGCCGATCGGACCGACGCTGCACAGGGTCGGGCAGCCCTGCGCGGCGGTGAAGCCCGAATCGGCGCAGCCGCCGGTGAACTCGGCGGCGACGCTGATGCCGAAACCCGCCGCCGCATCGCGATAGGCCTCGAACAGCACAGCCGATTCGGACGAACGCTCCAGCGGCACGAACTCGCCCTTGATGGCCAGGGCTCCGGTCGCACCGGGCACCACCGGCGTCTCGACGATGGTTTTGATCGCGCCGACCAACTCGTCGCGCTGGGCAGCCGTGACATAGCGCAGGTCGATCTCGCACCAGGCATGGGGCGCGATGGTGTTGACGGTCTGGCCGCCGCCGATCAATCCGACATTGACGGTGACGCCGCGCTCCAGATCGGTGAGGCCCTGAAGCCTGGGGATCTTGTGACCGAGATCGACGATGGCCGAGATGCCCTTGTCGTAATTCGCGCCGGAATGGGCGGCCTTGCCGGTGAATTCGGCGCGCATGAAGACGCCGCCTTTGCGACCCGAGGTGATCGACTGCTTCTGATCGCGGCTGAATTCGGTGCCGGCAGGCAGGCGGCTCGGCTCGGCGTTGAAGACGCAGCGCGCCTCGCGGGCGGCGGCCTCGATGATCGGCCGCGAGGATGGCGAGGCGATCTCCTCGTCGCTCGTCGTCAGCATCATGAGCGGCGCGGAGAGCCCGCCGCATTCGGCGAAGGCGGCCGCCACGAAAGCCTCGATGACAAGGCCAGCCTTCATATCGGCGACGCCTGGCCCATAGGCCCGGCCGCCCTTGATGGTGAAGGGCCGGCGTGTCGGCTCGCCTTGCGGGAAGACGGTATCGCGATGGCCGAGCAGCAGCACCGGGCGCTGGTCATTGGCCGAAGGATTGGGCAGGCGCGCCTTGACGGCGTCGCCATAGCGGGCATCCGGCACGATCTCGACGACGAGCCCGTTCGCCTCATGGAAGCGCGCCAGCACCTGCCCTGCCCGGTCGACGCCGGCCTTGTCGTAGGAGCCTGAATCGGTGTCGACCATCTCGCGCAACAGCGCGACCATCGCCTCCTTGCGGCTGGCGAGCCAGGCCGTGACCTTCGCTTCCTCAGGCGTCAAATCGCTCATCGCGCATACTCACATTCGTTCCAGGCGGGACAATGTTGCGAACTTAATCAACGGCGACGCGCAACGATAGAACGAGCTTCGCGACGCGGCGGCGATGTCGGCGTTCGAGGAGGAGGCAGTTTGCGCGATCAAACGCCAAGGCCTCAGCGCCGGGCTTCCATCGCCATGCGCAGGGCAAAACCGGCAAGCACAGTGCCCATCAGCCAGCGCTGCACCAAGGACCAGAACGGCCGGGTCCGCAGGAACAGCGCGATGCTGCCGGCGGCAAGGGTGATCAGCGTGTTCACGCTGAGGCTGACCGCAATCTGGATGAAGCCGAGCATGATCGACTGCGCCAGCACGCTGCCGGCGGCGGGATCGATGAATTGCGGCAGCAGCGCCAGATAGAACACCGCGATCTTGGGATTGAGCAGGCTGGTCAGGAAGCCCATCGCGAAGAGCTTGCGCGGGCCGTCGGGCGCGAGTTCGCGCACATGAAAGGGCGAGCGGCCACCGGGCTTCAGCGACTGCCAGGCGAGATAGAGAAGGTAAGCGACGCCCGCGAGCCGAAGCGCATCATAGGCGAACGGCACCGCCAGGACGAAGGCAGTGATGCCGAAAGCGGCACAGAACACATAAAACAGAAAGCCGAGCGCGATGCCGCCAAGCGAGATCAGGCCCGCGCCGGGTCCCTGCGAGATCGAACGGGAAATCAGGTAGATCATGTTCGGGCCGGGCGTCAGCACCATGCCGAAGGCCAGGAGCACGAAAGCAAGCAGGTTGTGAATCTCGGGCATGAAACCGCTCCAGCAATGGCGCGCACCATGCCCGCATCCAGCTAGCCCCGACAATCGCCCGGCGACGCGCCCCTCTTATGCCGTGCAAGCGCAGGTCTGCCGCGCAAGCGTGAGACGCGCCGGCGCGTGATCGCGAGTGGCACGGCCGAACTCCGCTCACTCGGGCTTGGCTGGGCAGTCGATCGCGCCCGCGCCGGCCGGCAGGCGCAGCAGCGGCAAGCGGGCGCCGACCTCACCGGGGAACAGGCCGGCGCTGACGAAGCCGCCGGCGGCGTCGGGATCGAGCGAGGCGACGACGAGGCCGACCAGAGGCTGCTCGACCGGGACATAGCTCGAGCCGGCCGGCAAGGTGACGGGCGCAGCGTCGCGCTCGCTCTTCGTCGAGACGCCGCCTTCGGGATTAATGGCGCGGCGGTCGACCTGCCGGCGCGCTGTCACGGTGAAGGCTTCCGCCCCCGACACCGTCGCGGGTGCCGTCAGGGTGCAAGAGCGGATGCCGCGCCGCGCCAGCGCCTCGCGCACCGGCGCCGTCGCTTCGCCATTCGCCAGCCAGTAGCCGGCCGGCCGCGGGCGCACCACGGTTGGCTCGATATGGCGGGCATCGATGAAGGGCACCGCGGTCGGGCGCGGCGCCGCCGTGACGGGGTCGATCAGCGGCACGAAGCCCTGGACCACGGGGACGCGATGCGCGACGACGAGGTCCGCATGCGAACGCGCCGCCTCCTGGCGGCCCTCGGCAACGGCACGCCGCAAGCGGGCAGGGTCGGCGGCCGCTGCCCGCAAGGCGCCGATGGCGGCGAGATAGTGAGTGGCGACGCGGCGCTGGAAGCCTTGCGTGCCGATGCCGACGCCGCGCGTCTCCAGCAGGATCGAGACCGCCCCCATCAACCCGAAGGCATTGCGCGCGATGCCCGCCGCATTGCCGCCGGTCGCGACGGTCTTGTCCTCCGGCCTGGCGTTCGGGGAGGTCTGATAGACATAGGCCGTCAGCCCGGCGCTTGCGGCCGCGGCCTCGATCGCGGGCAGGAAGAGCTGGTCGGCCAGCGTCGTGGCGCGCGCCGGCACCAGCGGATGGGTTGCACGCATATAGACGAAGTCCGCCGCATGCAGCGCCTCGAACTTGGCGAGCCAACGGCCACCGACCGTAAACTCATGCGCGTCGATGACGAGGTCCGGCGGCAGCGTCGCAGCCGCTGTCTGCAGGACGCGGGTTTCGGGCAGGGTCAGGAGCAGGTGATCGCGGTTCGGGTCGGCCTTGGCGGCGGTGTCGCGCGTGAAGGCTGCGGCGCCATCGGGATTGGAGCGCGGCACGATGACGATGGTCAGCGCCCGCGTCAGCGCGGCAAGCTCGCCGCCCGAGGCCAGGTCCTTCGCCAGCGCCAGCATGGCCTCGCCGCCGGCGGGTTCATTGCCGTGATGCTGGCCGATCAGCCAGACCACCGGCCGGTCGGCGGGCTGATTCCTGGCTGCCTCCTCCAGGCTGCGGGCACCCTCGGCCGTGAACAGGAGATAAGGGATGTTGCGGCCTTCGAGCGAGCGCCCAAGCGAGCCGATGCCGAGATTGGCGGCGTTGCCCAGAGCCGCGATGAAGGCCTCCATCTCGGCCTGGGTGGTGAAACCGGCAGCCTCCCGCCCCGGATCATAGCTGCGGGCACGCCCTTCCGCGAAGAAGGGCGAGCGCAATGTCACCGGCACATCGGCATAGCGCGCAAGCAATGCCGGCGCCTGCCGAAACTCGCCCTTTGCTGGAGCCTCCTGCGCGAGCGCCGCGGCGGTGAAGGCGAGGCCGAGCGAGACGACCGTCAGGATACGAAGCACGGCTAAAGCCTCCGCAAGCGCCCGCGACCAAGCGGGCAGCCGTCATCCTGCCGAGTTGGTGGGCGACTTCAAGCGAAGATCGAACTGATCGCACGCGCTCTGGATCGGAGTGCGGGAGCTGTAGCTTCGTCAGATCTTGCCGTCATAGGCGCGCCGCGCGATGCGGCAGGCCAGCACGGTGAATGCGGCGCGGCTAAGCGCGGCTTCGACTTCCCGCTCGAGCGTGCCGGCATCGTCGACCCAGCGGCCGACACCGCCCAGCGCCTGCGCCACGGCCGGGAAATCGCTACCGGAGAAATCCACCGCCGCATTGGGGCGTTGACTGGAGCGCTGCTTCATCTCGATCAAAGCGAGGCTCTCATCGACCAGAACGACGATGACGACGGGCAAGCCCAGTTCGCGCGCGGTCGCGAGCTCGCCCAGCCCCATCTCCAGCCCGGCATCACCGACGAAGGCGACAACCGGCGTCGCGGGGCTGGCGAGCTTGTAGCCGAGCGCCAGCGGCACGGCGCAGCCCATGGTGCAAAGCCCAGTCGATTGCAGGATCGCGTGCGGGATATCGGTCTGCCAGATCTGCGAGAGCAGGATGCGATGGGCGCCGGAATCGATGGTGATGACGGTGTCTGCAGGCGTCGCGGCGCGCACCGTCTCGAAGACGACATCGGGCCCCCAGGCGGCCGAGGCTTTGAAGGCGTCGCGCAGCGCCTCCCGCGCCACTGTGGGCTCGCCGCCTGGCCAGACATGCGCCTTGGCCGGCGCGACGCTTAAGCCCGACAGGCTGGCGGCGATGTCGCCGACGATGAGATGGTCGCTGCGATGCACGCCATGGGGCATCGCCTCGGCAACGATGTCGATGATCTGGGTTCCAGGCGAGAACGGATCGCGCCAGTTGAGGCGCATCTCGATTGGATCATAGCCGGCGAGCACGATCATATCCGCGGCCTTGACCAGCGGCAGCAGCACCTTATCCGCCTTGGGCGAGAGCCCCGCTCCGCCAAGCGAGAGCGGATCGCTCTCGGGCAGCACGCCCTTGGCCTTGTAGGTGGTGATGACGGGGATGTCGCGGTCGCGCGCGAAATCGGCGACCACATCGGCCGCGCCCTGGTTGACGACATCGAGGCCGACAATGATCAGCGGGCGCTCGGCATTCGCCAGAGCCCCACGAGCCGCCTCCAGGCCCGGCCCCTCGGCAGGCCGGACCGGCAGGGGCAGCGGAGCGGGCACGCGCGCAGACGCCTTGGCGGGACCTTCCGCCACGCCGATCGGCACATCGATATGGACCGGGCCGGGCCGGCCCGACAATGCGATGGCAAGCGCCTTCTCGACGACGAGGGCGGCGGTCTCGGCGGTGGCGCGGAAACTCGCCTTGACGATCGGGCGCAGCAGCGCCTGATGGTCGAAGACCTGATGGGTGTAGCTCTCGGCTTCGGCCGCATCGACGCAGCCGGTGACGAAGATCAAGGGCACACGGTCCTGCAATGCATTGGCGACGACATTGGCCGCGTTGGCGACACCCGGGCCGAGCGTGGCGTAGAACAGGCCCGGCGCGCCCGTCGCATGCCAGACGCCTTCGGCCATGAAGCCGGCCGCGTTCTCATGCTTGACCAGAACGGGCTCGATGCCGGCTGCGCTGAAGGCCTCGACCAGCGCCAGGACCTCGCCGCCGGGAATGCCGAAGGCGTGGCGAATGCCAGCCTGCGCGAGGCCTCGCGCGATCAGGTCCGCGCCGGTGGTGATCGTCTCTGAATTGGGCATGTGTTGGCTGGGCATGCGTGACCATCCGTCTGCGGCGCAAGCGAGGACGCTCGCGCAAAGAGTTTTCCGAATCGGATTCTACGCCATCAATGGCACATCAAATCTGTGTGACCGATTGCGAGTCGCATTCAGCGCAGCTCGTCGACGAGGAAGAAGTCGGTATCGTCCGGCTTGGTTCCGGCCGCGGTCAGCATGGCGTGAATCTGGCCGCGGTGATGCGTCTGATGGTTGAAGAGATGCGCCACCACGAGCCCGCGGGGCTTGCCCATCTCGCGGCCGGCCACGCCCGAATACCAGATCAGGGTGCCGCGCAGCCAGTTCGCTTCGATATTCGCCGCCCAGGATTCGATCGCGACATCGCGCTCGCGGCGCCTGAAGCGGAACTCGACCCAGTCCTCGACATAGATCGCCGAATCGCGGCCGCTCACGGACGGCTTCGGCGAGCCGGTCAGGCGATGCAGCCAAACCTCATCGGCCCAGAGGATGTGATTGAACGTACCCTGGATCGACTTGAAGAAGGCGCCCCGGTCGCGCCGGCGCTCTTCATCGTCGAGCGCGTCGGCGGCCGCGATCAGGCTCCGGTTCTGCCAGGCGTTGTAGCGCGCCATGGCCTGGACGAAGGCGGGATCGACCATGCGGCCACCTCCTCAAATGATGTTGGCCTCCTTGAGAGGCTTGCCGGCAACGATGCGCTCATGGCCGAGATCGGCAAGATCGAGCGTGCGATAGCCGCCATGCAGGATATGCTCGGCAAGCCCGCGCCCGACCGCCGGCGACTGCTGCAGGCCATGGCCGGAGAAGCCGTTGGCGAGATAGAGGTTGGGCACGCCGGCAGCCGGGCCGATGATCGCGTTGTGATCGAGCCCGTTCATGTCATAGGGGCCGGCCCAGGCGCGGCCGGGCCTGATCTGCTCGAAGGCGGGGATACGATGCGCCAGCGCCGGCCAGACCGTCTCCTCGAAGAAGGACCAGTCGACATCCTCGACGCCCGGATCGCTCTCGAGCCACTCCTGGTCGGCCTCGCTCGTCGGCGAGGAGCTGCCGATGAAGAGCTGGCCCTCGCTGCCGCGCTTGCCCTCGGGCCGGCACCAGACGCCGGTGGTGTCGATCAGCAGCGGGCAGTTGTCGACCTCGCCCTTGCAGGTGAAGGAGAAGACATAGCGCTTCATCGATTTGACCGGGATCGCGACGCCGGCGGTGGCGGCCAGCCGCGCGCCATGGGTGCCTGAGGCGTTCACCACCGCGCCGCAGGCGATGCGGCTGCCATCAGTGAGCTCGACGCCGGTGACGCGCCCGCCCTCGACGCTGTAGCCGGAGATCTCGCCCTGGCGGTATTCGACGCCGAGCGAGCGCGCCTTCCTGCGGAAGGCCTGCAGCAGCGCCCAGCCGTCGAACCAGCCTTCGCCGCTGACGCCATAGGTGCCGCAGATAAGGTCCGATGTATTAAGCCAGCTAAATTTGCTGCGCAGCATATCCGCAGCATAAAGCGCGATATCCGCGCCCTCGGCCGCTTGGAGCGCCTGGTTCGCGGCGAGGATCGGGGCGCCCTCGTCGCCCCCGAGATAGAGATAGCCGCCCTCATGCAGATCGATGACGGGCGTCTCGCCGTCGACCGCGAGATGGGCGCCGAGATTGCGCAGGAAATCGATGCCGAAGAGCGAGATGCGGATGTTGACCGCGCTGGAATATTGCTGGCGGATCGAGGCCGCCGAGAGCGCCGAGGCGGCCAGACGATAGGTCGGGTCCTTCTCGATCACCACCACCTTGCCCTTGAAGCCGGGATCGGCGGCGAGGTGATAAGCGACGGAGGAGCCGATGGCGGCGCCGCCGCAAATCACGACATCGGCGCTTTCAGACGAAGACGACATAGCGGTCCCGCGGAGCATGGCCGCGATGCGTCGCGACCGAGGTTGGTGAATTCAGCGCATGAATGACGCGACAATGGCGCCTTGTCGAGGGCTGTCGTTACGGGCCTCGCGAGGCAATCTCAGTGCCATCGCGCAAAACCTTGGCGGCCTCTGAGCGCAGACGCGCCGGCAGCGGGTTCGCTCACGCGCCGCATTCGCCGAGCAGCCAGTCGCGGAAAGCGACCACCGCCGGCAACCCGGCCTTGGCCTCGGGATAGACCAGATAATAGCCCTCGGAGCCGGTCACCGGCCGATCGACGGGAATGACGAGCGCGCCCAGGCGCAACTCCTCCTCGACGAGGAAGCGCGGCACGATGGCGAGCCCCAATCCGGCGACCGCAGCCTGCGAGACCATGGCGAATTGCTCGAAGCGCGGCCCCATCAAGGCACGCTCGGGAGGCAGGCCCTGCTGCTCCAGCCAATTGGCCCAGGCGCGCGGCCGCGTCGACTGCTGCAGCAGGGGCGCGCGCAGCATGTCCGCCGGCTCCGCCAGGCCCAGGCGCGCCACCAGGGACGGCGCCGCGACGGGGATGATCTCCTCGCCCATCAAGCGGTGCAGCCTGGCGCCGGCCCAGACGGGATCGCCGAAATGGATGGCGGCATCGACCTGCTCGCGAGCGAAGTCGAAGGGCACCAGCTTGGTGGTGAAGTTGATCGTAATGCCGGGATGCGCCTCGATGAAGCGCGATAGGCGCGGGATCAGCCAGCGCGTGCCGAAGGTCGGCAGGATCGCCAGATGCAGCACGCCGGCCGCGCCGCGAAAGGCCATGGCCGAGACGGTGGCCGCAGCCAGCCGCGACAGGCCGTCCCGGATTTCGGCCGCATAGGCGCTGCCCGCCGGCGTCAGGCTGACGCGCTGCCTGACGCGCTGGAACAGGCCGACGCCGAGAACCTTTTCGAGATGCGCGACCTGCCGGCTGACAGCGCCTTGCGTCAGGTTCAGCTCCTCGGCTGCGCGCGTGAAGCTGCCATGCCGCGCCGCCGCCTCGAAGGCGGCAAGCGCCGAGAGCGAAGGCACCGAAAGCCGGCCCGGGACGATGTCAAAGTCCATGAGACTTCCAAATTCATGAGAAACTCTCATCAAGTCGTGAGAACATATCGATTGCCCAGGCAGGGTGGAAGAGGGCATTCTTCCGCCCGAATTGAGAGGCTCTCTCACCGCGCCGTCATCCCGGACGCAGCGAAGCGGAGATCCGGGATCCATCGTAGAGCCGAATCCAGTGCAAGGGATTGGGCCTCCGATGGATTTTGGATCTGCGCTGCTTTGCCGCTTGTTTGGGATGGTGGCACAAGAACACGCCACCGACGCACATCATGATGAAGGCCCGAGCCGCATGACCTCCGCCCTGCCTCAAGAAGCCCTTTCGCTGCTCAAGCGCCTCGGCGTAACCGACGCCGCCTTCGCCAAGGCAGGCCTTCCCGCCCATTCGCCGATCACGGGCGAGGCCGTCGCCACGCTCCGCGAGACGAGCCCCGCCGAGGCCGAGGCCGCGATCGGCCGGGCCCAGAGCGCCTATCTCGCCTGGCGCAAGGTGCCGGCGCCCCGCCGCGGCGAGTTCGTGCGCCTGCTCGGCGAGGAGCTGCGCGCTGCGAAAACCGATCTCGGCCTGCTGGTGACGCTCGAAGCCGGCAAGGTCGTTTCCGAGGGCCTCGGCGAGGTCCAGGAGATGATCGACATCTGCGATTTCGCCGTCGGCCTCTCGCGCCAGCTCTACGGCCTGACCATCGCGACCGAGCGCCCGAACCACCGCATGATGGAAACCTGGCACCCGATCGGCGTCTGCGGCGTGATCTCGGCCTTCAACTTCCCGGTCGCGGTCTGGTCCTGGAATGCCGCGCTCGCCTTCGTCTGCGGCGACAGCGTCGTCTGGAAGCCCTCGGAGAAGACCCCGCTGACCGGCATCGCCGTGCAGGCGATCGTCGAGAAGACGATGAAGCGCTTCGGTCCCGAGGCCCCGATCGGTCTCTCCGAGATCCTGATCGGCGGCCGCGAGATCGGCGACCTGCTGGTCAGCGACCATCGCGTGCCGGTGGTCTCGGCCACGGGCTCGACCCGGATGGGCAAGGAGGTGGGCCAGAAGCTCGCCGCACGCTTTGCCCGCGCCATCCTCGAACTTGGCGGCAACAATGCCGCGATCGTCGCGCCCTCGGCCGATCTCGACATCGCGCTGCGCGGCATCGCCTTCGCGGCGATGGGCACGGCCGGCCAGCGCTGCACCACGCTGCGCCGCCTGATCGTGCATGAGAGCGTCTATGACGCGCTGATCCCGAAGCTGATCAAGGTCTATGGCTCGGTCAAGATCGGCGATCCGCGTGAGGCCGGCGTGCTGGTCGGCCCGCTGGTCGACGAGGCCGCGTTCAAGGGCATGCAGACCGCGCTCTCCGAGGCCAAAGCCGCCGGCGGCAAGGTCCATGGCGGCGAGCAGGTCACAGTCGGCGCTGGCGGCTTCTATGTCCGCCCTGCTTTGGTCGAGATGCCGTCGCAGACCGGCCCGGTCGAGCGCGAGACCTTCGCGCCGATCCTCTATGTGATGAAGTACAAGACGCTCGACCAGGCGATCGCGGTGCAGAACGCGGTCGGCGCCGGCCTGTCCTCCTCGATCTTCACGCTCGACATGCGCGAGGCTGAGATCTTCGTTTCGGCCGAGGGCTCCGACTGCGGCATCGCCAACGTCAATATCGGCCCGTCCGGCGCCGAGATCGGCGGGGCGTTCGGCGGCGAGAAGGAAACGGGCGGCGGCCGCGAGGCCGGCTCCGATGCGTGGAAGGCCTATATGCGCCGCGCGACGAATACGCTCAATTACGGCACGACATTGCCGCTGGCGCAGGGCGTCAGCTTCGATGTGGATGCGTGATTCATAAGGCGTCATTCTCGGGCGAAGCGAAGCGCAGACCCGAGAATCTCGTGACCAAATGGCTGGTTTCAGAGATGGTCGGGTCAAGCCCGACCATGACGACAAGAGATCAAGGGGAGACACACCATGGCCGAAGCCGCTCGCAGCCACTCCGCCAGCCACAAGCTGGCCGAGTTCACCTGGGACGACGCCTTCCTGCTCGATGAGCAGCTGAACGAAGATGAGCGCCTGATCCGCGACACCGCCCGCGATTTCGCGCAGGAGAAGCTGCAGCCGCGCGTCTCGGAAGCCTATCTCAACGAGACCACCGACCGCTCGATCTTCAACGAGATGGGCGAACTCGGCCTGCTCGGCGTGACGGTGCCCGAGGAATATGGCTGCGCCGGTGCGAACTACGTCTCCTACGGGCTCGTCGCCCGCGAGGTCGAGCGCGTCGATTCCGGCTATCGCTCGATGATGTCGGTGCAGTCCTCGCTGGTGATGTACCCGATCTATGCCTATGGCGACGAGAACCAGCGCAAGAAGTACCTGCCCAAGCTCGGCTCGGGCGAATGGGTCGGCTGCTTCGGCCTGACCGAGCCCGATGCCGGCTCCGACCCGGGCGGCATGAAGACCCGCGCCGAGAAGGTCACTGATGGCTACAGGCTGACCGGCTCGAAGATGTGGATCTCGAATTCGCCGATCGCCGACGTCTTCGTCGTCTGGGCGAAATCGGCCGCGCATGACAACCAGATCCGCGGCTTCATCCTGGAAAAGGGCATGAAGGGTCTCTCCGCCCCCAAGATCGGCGGCAAGCTCTCGCTTCGCGCCTCGATCACCGGCGAAGTCGTCATGGACGGCGTCATCGTGCCGGAAGAAAACCTGCTGCCGAACGTCTCGGGCCTCAAAGGCCCGTTCGGCTGCCTGAACCGCGCCCGCTACGGCATCTCCTGGGGCGTGATGGGCGCCGCCGAGGATTGTTTCCAGCGCGCCCGCCAGTACGGGCTCGACCGCAAGCAGTTCAACAAGCCGCTGGCCCAGACGCAGCTCTACCAGAAGAAGCTCGCCGACATGCTGACCGAGATCACGCTCGGCCTGCAGGGTTCGCTGCGTGTCGGGCGCCTGCTCGACGAGGGCAAGATGGCCCCGGAGATGATTTCGCTGGTGAAGCGCAACAATTGCGGCAAGGCGCTCGACATCGCCCGCCAGGCCCGCGACATGCATGGCGGCAACGGCATCTCGATCGAGTATCAGGTGATGCGCCATGCGGCCAATCTCGAGACGGTGAACACCTATGAGGGCACGCATGATGTGCATGCGCTGATCCTCGGCCGGGCGATCACTGGCCTGCAGGCGTTTTTCTGAGACGCCATCCGCGTCATGGTCGGGCTTGACCCGACCATCTCTCCCAGAACTGGACTCCCCACGAGATGGTCGGGTCAAGCCCGACCATGACGGCGCGGATTGAGAACATGAACCCAGCCCCTCCCCTCGCCGGCCTGCGCGTCCTCGAACTCGCGCGCATCCTTGCCGGTCCCTGGATCGGCCAGCTTCTCGCCGATCTCGGCGCCGATGTCGTCAAGGTCGAGGCGCCCGAGGGCGACGACACCCGCAAATGGGGCCCGCCCTTCGTCGAGGGCGTCGGTGACGAGCATCTCTCGGCCGCCTATTTTCACTCGGCCAATCGCGGCAAGCGCTCGATCACGGCCGATTTCCGCAGCTCGGAAGGCCAGGCGCTGGTGTATCGCCTCGCCGCCCATGCCGATGTCGTGGTCGAGAACTTCAAGGTCGGCGGCCTGGAGAAATACGGGCTCGACGCCGCCGCAATGCGCGCCGCCTTCCCGCGCCTGATCTATTGCTCGGTCACCGGCTTTGGCCAGACCGGTCCTTATGCGCCCCGCGCCGGCTATGACTTCCTCGTGCAAGGCATGGGCGGGCCGATGTCGGTGACCGGCGAACCGACGGGCGCGCCGATGAAGGCGGGCTATGCCGTCGCCGACATCTATACCGGGCTCTACGCCTCGGTCGGCATCCTCTCGGCGCTGCGCCGGCGCGACGCAACCGGCGAGGGCGCGACGCTCGACATGGCGCTGCTCGATGCCCAGGTCGCCGTGCTCGGCAACCAGGCGATGAACTATCTCGTCTCAGGCAATCCGCCGCCGCGGCTCGGCAACGCGCACCCCAACATCGTGCCTTATGACGTCTTCCCGGTCGCCGATGGCCACATCATCATCGCCACCGGCAATGACGGGCAGTGGCGCAAGCTCTGCGACGTGCTGGGCGGAGCCGAGCTCGCCAATCACCCCGACTATGCCGACAACAAATCCCGCGTCGCCAATCGCGCGCCGCTGACGATTGCACTCCACGCCCTGACCCAGCGCTACGGCAAGGCCGACCTGCTGGCGGCGCTCGAGGCAGTCGGCGTGCCGGCGGGGCCGATCAATTCCGTCGACGAGGTCTTCGCCGACCCGCAGATCATGGCGCGCGGCGTCAAGGTCGACCTGCCCAGCGCCGCCGCCAAGGGTGGGACGATCCCCACCGTCGCCTCGCCGATCGTGATCGACGGCGTCAGGCAGGTGGCGGGACGGCCGAGCCCAGGGCTCGGCGAACATCACGACGACATCCTGAACGACCCGGCCTGGGGAGGGCCGCACCATGGCTAATCGCACAGGCGGGCAGATCCTCGTCGACCAATTGCTGATCCACGGCGCGACCGACGCCTTCTGCGTACCCGGCGAGAGCTACCTCGCCGTGCTCGACGCACTGCATGATGCCAGCCTGAAGGTCACCATCTGCCGAGCCGAAGGCGGCGCCTGCATGATGGCCGAGGCCGCCGGCAAGCTGACGGGCAAGCCCGGCATCTGCTTCGTGACGCGCGGGCCTGGAGCCACCAACGCCTCGCCCGGCATCCATATCGCCGACCAGGATTCGACGCCGCTGATCCTCTTCGTCGGCCAGATCGAACGCGGCATGCGCGAGCGCGAGGCCTTCCAGGAGCTCGACTACCGCGCCGTCTTCGGCACCATGACGAAATGGGCGACCGAGATCGACGATGCCGCGCGCATTCCCGAGATCATCAGCCGCGCCTTCCATGTCGCGACCGCCGGCCGACCCGGCCCGGTGGTGATCGCGCTGCCCGAGGACGTGCTGACCGACCTCGCCGACGTGGCCGATGCGCAGCCCTATCAGGTCACCGAGACGCACCCGTCCCTGCTCCAGACCATCGATCTGCAGAAGCGGCTCTGGGCGGCGAAGTCGCCGGTCGCGATCCTCGGCGGCTCGCGCTGGAGCCCGCAGGCGATCGAACGCTTCACCCGCTTCGCCGAGCGTTTCGACCTGCCGGTCGCGGTCTCGTTCCGCCGGCAGATGCTGTTTCCGGCCGACCACCCGAACTTCGCCGGCGATCTCGGCATCGGCCCCAATCCGAAGCTGCTGAAGCGCATCAAGGAGAGCGATCTCGTCCTGCTCGTCGGCGGACGACTCTCGGAGATGCCGAGCCAGTCCTACACGCTGTTCGGTATCCCCGAGCCCGGCCGGCCCTTGGTACATGTCCATCCCGATGCCGAGGAACTGGGCCGCGTCTACCGGCCATCCCTCGCGATCAACGCCTCGCCGACCGCCTTCTGCGCCGCGCTGGAGACGGTGCATCCGCCGCAGGAAATTCCCTGGGCCGGTGCAGCTGCGGAAGCCCATGAAGCCTATCTCGGCTGGACCGAGCAGCCCGCGCCAGTGGCTGGCGCCTTCCATCCCGGCGAAGCCGTGACCTGGCTGCGGCGCTACCTGCCCGACGATGCGATCCTGTGCAACGGCGCGGGCAACTACGCCACCTGGGTGCACCGCTTCCACCGCTTCACCAAATTCGCGACGCAGCTCGCACCGACCTGCGGCTCGATGGGCTATGGCGTGCCTGCCGCGATCGGCGCCAAGCGATTGTTTCCTGACAGAACGGTGGTCGCCTTTGCCGGCGATGGCTGCTTCCTGATGAACGGGCAGGATTTCGCGACAGCGGTTCAATACGATCTGCCCGTCATCGTCGTGGTAATCGACAACGGCATGTACGGCACCATCCGCATGCATCAGGAGCGCGACTATCCCGGCCGCGTCTCGGCGACCGAGCTGAAGAACCCGGATTTCGCGGCTTATGCCAAGGCTTTTGGGGGCCATGGCGAGCGTGTCGAGACCACGGCCGAATTCGGCCCGGCCTTCGAGCGCGCGGTTGCCAGCGGCAAACCGGCGATCATCCACTGCCTACTCGATCCGGAGGCGATCACGCCGGCGAAGTCACTCTCGACGATCCGGGCCGAGGCCTTTGCCGCGCAGGCGCAGAAGGGCGCGTAACCCTCAGCTCCTGAACCACATCCGGTGCAGCAGGCCATCGCCCCAGACCAGGCGGTGGAACAGGACCGCGCCGAGATGGATCAGGCCGAACACGATGAGCAGGTCGAAGACCCGCTCATGCAGGGATAGCATCATCTCATAGGTCGCCTTGTCCGGGCCGATGAGATGAGGCACCGCGAACCAGCCGAAATACAAGGTCGGGATCTGGATCGGCGCGGCCGACACCATCAGCATTCCGGTCAGCGGCAGTGCGGCGAGGCAGAGATAAAGCCCGCCCTGAACCGCACCGGCCGCAAGGCGCTGCCACGGCTCGGGGCGCGTCGGCGGCGGAGCCGGCAAGACGAGACGCAAGGCCAGCCGCAGCAGCACGAAGACCGCGACCGTCAGGCCGATGGATTTGTGCAATTGATAGAGCTCGAAGCGGCCGACGAGGTCGCGCGTCTCGTCGCCCATCAGCCTGGCGAGCACGTACTGGAGCGCGATCAGCAGCAGGGTCAGCCAATGCAGGGCGACGATCGCAGGGTGCCATCGTATTGGAAGGCGGGCCTCCGTAGCCGTCATCGCGAAAGCTGCCCCTTTATCGCGATCTCGACGAGGTCATCGACGACATTGACGTCCCGGCCGATGCCGAAGGCGGGGCGCATGAACGAGCCGCTGGCGTGGAAAGGCAGCTTTTCGCCGCGCCGCGCCTTGTCGAGATCGCCATCCACCACGGCATCGACCACAATGGGATGGGTGACGGAACGGATGGTGAGCTGGCCGCTGATCTGCAGGCTGCGTTCGCCGGTTCGGGTCACGCTGACGGAATTGAAGCTCGCCGTCGGGCTATGGGCGGAATCCAGCATGCTCTCGCCGGTGATGAAGCCGTCCATCAGCGCCGAGCCCGCCTTGATCGAACCGGTTTCGATCGCGACCCTGATCCGGCTCTTCTCGGGCTGGTCAAAGTCCAGCGCCAGCGTGCCGTCATAGCGCTCGAAACGGCCGGTGGCGACGACTGCGCCGAAGCGGTGTGCAACGAAACTGATCTCGGTCGAAGCGCGGTCGAAGCGCCATGTCGCCTGAGCCACGGCAGGTCCGGCAAGGAACAGAGCGAAGATCGCAAGGGATAAGCGGTACAGCATGGCTGCGATCTATCGCGCCTATGATGGCCGCGCCATGGTGACGAACCACGGCACACGCAAAGGTGATGTTACGCTGCGGGGCCGGCCCGCCTGGCGATGACGCCGTCAAAAGTCGAGCGGATCGCCCGGGCCAACGCGATGCAGGCCCAGCCCTGGAAGATCAGCTCCACGGCGAGGAAGGTGCCGAGCACCCAAAGGCTCGATGCCGGCCATTGCAGCAGGATCAGCGCGCCCAGCGCGAGCGACAATAGCCCTGAGACCAGCACCCAGACCCAGACCGGCATCGGCCGCGTCTGGAACGCGACGACGATGCGCAGGACGCCCGCCACGACGAGCGCGGCGCCGGCAAACAAGGTCAGCGACACCGTCGCCACGACCGGATTGATGAAGACCATGACGCCGACGGCGAGATAGAGCAGGCCGATCAAGATATGCATCAGCCGACTCTTCCAGCCGCCATGCCGGAAGGCGTCGATCAGCATGACCACGCCACCGGCGAAGATCATGGCGCCGAACCAGATCGTGCTGGCGACGCTAAGCAGGCCGACGGCGCCGAGGCCAAGTATGCCGAGGATCACCAGGGCGATGCCGGCCGCCAGCAACCAGCCCCAGTTGCGCCGCAACGGCACCAGATGCGTGCCCAGCGAGGACGGATGATGCGCAGGAGTCGGGGCTTGCGACATGGCTTCATCTCCGGCGGGAGCTGAGCTGCAAGCTCTCACCCCGGGCAGGCGACGTCAATATCGCACAATATCGCGGTTGTAGCAGCCCCAACGCGGCCAGTGGTGACTGGCCCGCGAGGTCTAAGCCGAGCCTCTCAGCCCAGCCGATCTCAGCCGAGTCTTGCCGCCACGAGCTTCCTGAGCCCGCGCAGATCCTTGACGAAGCCGCGAATGCCCTCGGCCAGCTTCTCCGTGCCCATGGCGTCCTCGTTCATGGCGAAGCGGAACGCCTTCTCGTCGAGGACGATCCTGCCTCCGCCGGGAGAAGCCACTTGCGGCGAGGAGGCCGGCGACAGCTTGCGCGGCAGATCCCCGGTCGCCGCGGCCAATTCGTCGAGCAGGCCGGGCCCGATCGTCAGCCGGTCGCAACCGGCCAGAGCCTCGATCTCGCCGGTGTTGCGGAAGGAGGCGCCCATCACCACCGTCTTGATCCCGAATGCCTTGTAATAGGCGTAGATGGCCTTCACCGAGACGACGCCGGGGTCGGTCTCGGCGGTGTAGGGACCACCTCCCGCCTTGACGTGCCAGTCGAGGATGCGGCCGACGAAAGGCGAGATCAGGAAGGCCTTGGCGTCCGCGCAGGCGACCGCCTGAGGCAAGGCGAAGAGCAGCGTCAGATTGCAATCGATGCCTTCGGCCTGCAGCACCTTGGCGGCCTGGATGCCTTCCCAGGTCGAGGCGATCTTGATCAGGATGCGGTCGCGCTCGATGTCGCGCTCCTGATAGGCGGCGATGATGGCGCGCGCCTTGTCGATCGTCGCCTGCGTGTCGAAGGAGAGATCGGCATCGACCTCGGTCGAGACCCGGCCGGGCACGATCTTGGTCAATTCCGCGCCGAAGGTGACGGCGAGCCGGTCGCAGACCGCATGCACGGCCTTCTCGCCGCCGCCAGCCTTCTTGCCCCAGGCGATCGCCTCGTCGACGAGATGGGCATAGGCCGGGGTTTCCACCGCCTTCAGGATCAGCGTCGGGTTGGTGGTGCAATCGACGGGCTTCAGCCGGCGGACCGCCTCGATATCGCCGGTGTCGGCGACGACGGTCGTCATCTCGCGGAGCTGGTCGAGCTTGGAAGCGGTCATGATGGTCCTGCTATGGTCCGTATCGAAAGAACACCCGAACCTGCGGTGCTGTTCCCGCGCGGTCAAGCAAGCCGGCGACAGGGCCGGCCTGCGCGGTTGGCGAAGGCTCAGCTCTTGACGGCGCCCGCGGTCAATCCGCCGACCATGTTCTTGCGGAAGCCGTAATAGATCACCGCCGGAGGGATGGCATAGAGCAGGCCCGCCGCCATCAGCAGGTTCCAGGGCGCGTCGTCAGCCGAGAGGAACAGCCCAAGGCCCACGGCGAGCGGAACCGCCTTCTCGTTGGAGAGCAGCAGGAAGGCGTAAAGATACTCGTTCCAGGCGAGCAGCAGCGCATAGATGCCGATGACGACCATCGAGGGCTTCATCAAAGGCAGGTAGACCAGCCGGAAGAGCTGCAGCGAGGTCGCGCCGTCCATGATTGCGGCCTCGTCGAGCTCCTTGGGGAGCTTGTCGGAGGCCTGTTTCAGCACCCAGATCGCATAGGGCGAGGCCAGTGCGACCATGGCCAGGATCAAGGCGGCTTGCGTGTTCAGCAGACCATAGGAGCCCATCGCCTTGTACATCGGGATGGCGAGAAAGGCGGCCGGGATCAGATAGGTTGCCAAAGCGAGGTTCATGATCGTGCGCCCACCCCTAACCTTGAGGCGGGAGATCGCGAAGGCGGCGAAGGTGGCGATGAACAGCGTGAGCAGCCCGGTAGAGATTGCGATGAAGAAGCTGTTGAACATCTGCCGCCAGAAATTCGTCAGGTAGTAGTGCTGCTGCTGGAAGACGATCTGGAAATTCTGCAGCGTCGGCTTGGCCGGCCACAATGTGCCCGCCAGCATCGCCTCCTGGCTGGAGATCGAGAGCACGAAGAGGTGGTAGATCGGCAGCAGCGTCCAGATCAGGACGGGAATGGCGATCAGGATCAGCTTTCCCTCGTCGAGAGCCTTTTTCATCATTCGGCTCCCTTCGAGAGACGCTTCACCATGAAATAGACCATCGGCAGGATCAGCGGCATGGCGACGATGATCGAGGCGATGCCGAGATCGAGATTATTGTTGCGCATGTAGCGGATGCCGAGCGTCGAGAGCACGTGGTTCAAGTCACCGGGGCCGCCGCCGGTGAGCAGGTAGACGCTGTTGAAGTCGCCCAGCGTCCAGATCATCGAGAGCATGGTCGAGGTGACATAGAGCGTCGCCAGCGAAGGCCAGGTGATGAATTTGAACTGCTGCCATTTATTGGCGCCGTCGACGCTGGCGGCCTCATAGAGATCCTGCGCGATGGCGAAGCGCCCGGTGATCAGGATCAACGTCCAGAACGGCAGCGACTTCCAGATATGGACCATGATCGAGCTGGCGAAGGCCAGCGTCGGATCCGTCAGCCAACCCGGCCCTTCAACGATCCCGAACAGGTGGAAAAGCTGCTGGTTGATCATGCCATTCTCGGGGTTGAGCATGACCCGGAACGAGAGAATGGTCGGAATCGACGGCACCGCCCAGGGCAGGATGAAGATCACCAGGACGATGCGAACCCAGGCGCGCTGCGCCACGAAGAAGCCCGAGAGCCAGAGCGCGATCAGGAATTTCAGGTTCACCGCGATGAACAGAAAGAGGATCGTGTTGATGACGGTACGAATGAAGATCGGGTCGGCGAAGAGCGCGCGGTAGGAATTCCAGTTGAGGCCGAGCCAGAGGCCGTAAGCGACGGGATAGACCACCATCACGGCAAAGACGAGGACATAGGGCGCCAGCATGATCGTGCCCCAGAGCGCGCGATCGCGGGTATGTCCTGAGACCGCATCGCTGGGTACCGCGACCGGTGCGGCCATCGTGGTCGCTGTCATAGCCTATTCCCTCGGTCTCGCCGTCATACTGGGACGGGTCGGCGCCCCGCGGCTCTTGCGGCCGCAGGGCGCCTGTTCGTTGGGATCGGCGGCGTCAGCCGGCGATCTGCTTGATGCGGGCGATCATCTCGTCCACTGCGACGTCTGGCGCGATCTTGTCCTGAACCACGCGATTCACCGCCTTGGCCCAGACGTTCTCGGCGTTCACGGTCGTGAAGTTGTAGTTGTAGACGAACTGGAACGGCACGGTGCCATCGGTGTACTGCTTATGGACGATCGCGCGATGCGGGTCCTTGCCGTCAGTCCAGAACGGGCTCTTGGCGCCCTCGATCGTCGTCGGGAACCAGCGACCGACCGAGCCTTCGACGAAGGGACGCAGGTTTTCGTCCTTGAGCATGAACGCCATGAATTCCTTGGCGCGCTTCTTGTTCTTGGCGTCGGCGAAGATCACCGCCGTCTTCACCGCAGCGAGGTTCGGCATGACGCCGCCATCGGGCTTGAGTGGGAATTCCGCGGTGCGGATGTTGTCCTCGTAGTTCTTCTTGGCCTGGGCGCGCTGCTCGGCGGTGAGCGCAGGGTTGTTCATGTCGTCGAGATGCTTGGCGGCGATCGAGATCGTCGCGTTATGCGTCAGCACGGTCGTGCGGTTGTGGAAGGCGACATTGTTGTCGGGATCCAGCCAATTGACCGAGGATGGTGGCGTGCAGCCGCGCTGGAAGATGTTCGCATAGGACTTCACCGCTTCGATCATCGCCGCCTTGTTCTTGGGCTGGTCGAGCACGATCTTGCCGTTCTCGTCGACCACCTGCGCGCCATACGCATTGGCGAAAGTCAGGAAGCTGTAGAAGGTGTCGGACGCCGCGATGCCCATGGGATGGCCGACGCCGTAGATGCGCTTGCCCTTGGCGCGCAGCGAGCCCTGGACCTTGTCGCACCAGAAGTCCCAATAGCCGTTCCAGCCCTTGGGAATATCGCTTTCCTTGAAGCCGGCTTCCTCCAGCATGTCCTTCCAGTAGGTGATGTGCATCATCTGCTGTTCGACGGGGAAGGCGTAATAGGATTTCTTGCCGACTTTGCTGTTCATCAGGAAGGTCGTTGCCAGCGCCTGCGGCTGGAATTCGGCCTTCATCGGCTCGATCACGTCGGTGACGTCCTCGAGCTTGCCTTCGAAGGCCCATTTGCCGGTGGTGCGGAAATCATAAGTCGTGCAGAAGCCGACATCGGGCGGCGTGCCGGCCTCGATGGCGCCGACAGATTTGGTCACACAATCCTCGGTCGCGTAGAGCGAGAGATCGACCTTGACGCCGGTCGCCTTCTGGAACTTGTCGACAACGGCCAGCAGCGCGTCATCCTCGCCCTTGTAGAAGCCCTTGGTGAACCAGACCGTGACGGTCTCCTGCGCGAACGCCGCGCCGGACCAACCCGCGGCAATCGCCGCGAAGGCCGCACCGGTGACGAGATAACGAACCGATTTCATCGATAACCTCCCATTTAAAACGTTTAATGCCGACGATTTAGGACGTCTTGTCGAGGACACTAGTCGAAAAACGCTCGGACAAACAAGCCGGTGCAATGCGGGAAATTCGGGCAGTTCAGGTCACCGGCGCGATGCGGCGGAGGATCGCTGGCACTTTCATGGATATGTCATATACGGGGCCTAACGGCCCTGACGGACCCTGACAGGTCGAGGCCCATGGGAGGCGGCAATGCGCGCCAACATCTTGATCATATTGGCAGCCGCGGGCGCGCTCGCCGCCACAGCGGCGCTGGCCGCGGAGGGCAAGCTCGTCCTCTACACCAGCCAGCCCAACACCGACGCGCAGCAGACGATCGATGCCTTCAAGGCGCTCTATCCTAAAGTCGAAGTGAGCTTCGTGCGCGACGGCACGCCGCGCGTGATGGCGAAGCTGCGCGCCGAGATCGAGGCCGGCAGCCCGCAGGCGGACGTCCTGCTGATCGCCGATTCGGTAACGATGGAAGGCCTGAAGCAGGAGGGCCGGCTGCTCGCATATGATGCTGCCGATGTCTCCGCCTATCCGGCCGGCATCCACGACCCGCAGAAGATGTGGTTCTCGACCAAGCTGATCACCACCGGCATCGTCTACAACAACAAGGCTGCGCTGAAGCCGACGAGCTGGGCTGATCTGACGAAGCCCGAGGTCAAGAACCTGCTCGCCATGCCGAGCCCGTTGAATTCGGGCGCCGCCTTGATCCACACCATGACGCTGGCCGGCAACCTGCCGGGCGGCTGGCGCTATTACGAGCAGCTGAGGGACAATGGCGCGCTCGCGGCCGGCGGCAATGGCGACATCCTGCGCCAGGTCGCCACCGGCGAGAAGCTCTACGGCATGATCGTCGATTTCATGCCGATCCGCGAGAAGGCCAAGGGCGCGCCGATCGAGTTCGTCTTTCCCAGCGAAGGCGTCTCCGCCGTCGGCGAGCCGGTCGCGATCCTGAAATCGACCAAGAACCCGGAAGCCGCGAAGGCCTTCGTCGGTTTCCTGATCTCCCGGGAAGGCCAGGCGCTGGCGCTGCGCCAGGGCTATGTCGCGGCCCATCCCGATGTCGCGCTGCCGGCCGGCTATCCGACGCGGGACGCGATCAAATTGATGCCGTTCGACGCCGCCCAGGCGCTTGCCGGCGAGGCCGCGGCGCGCAAGCGCTTCAGCGCGATCTTCGAGTGAGCCCCGCTGTGACGCGCAACGCGCCGCCCACGCAATGACGCTGATCGCCCGCCCCGGCTGGCGGCACGACGCCCCGCGCCCGACCTGGCCGGGCTTGCGTCTGCCTCAGCGTCTGCCGGAGGGGCTTGGACTGCCGGCTGCCGTCACGCTCACCGCCCTGCTGCTCGGCGCCCTGCCCTTCCTGCGGCTCACTATTGCGGCCCTTGCACCGGGCTGGCAGTTTGCTCCCGACGCTGCATTGGAACAGATCGGCAGCCGCGCGGCGGTCAATGCGACGCTTCATACACTGGAGACGGCGGGCTTCTCCGCGCTCGCAGCCTTGCTGATCGGCGGCGCTGTCGCGCTTGCGCTCAGCGTTACCGACCTGCGCCATAAGCGCCCCCTCGCTTTCTTCTTCGTGTTCTCGATGATGATCGCGCCACAGGTCGCAGCTCTTGCATTCCTGAGCCTGTTCGCGCCGCACTCGCCGATCCTGGGGGCGCTTGGCCTGTCGCCTGCCCCAGGCACGCCAAACCCGCTGCTCGGGCGCGGCGGCATCATCCTCGTCATGGCGCTGCATCATGCGCCGCTGGTCGCCATCACGCTCTGGACCGGCCTGCGCAGCGTGCCGCATTCGCTGGTCGAGGCGGCGCAGATGGAGGGCGCGGGACCCGCGACGATCGTCGCGCGCATCCTGCTGCCGGTGCTGCGGCCGCAGATCATCGCCGCCGCGCTGATCGCTTTTGTCGCCGGCATCGGCAATTTCGGCATTCCGGCGCTGCTGGGACTGCCGGTGAACTACCTGACGCTGCCGACGCTGATCTATCGGCGGCTGGCGAGCTTCGGACCGGCCGGACTGTCCGACGCCGCCGCGCTCTCCCTGCTGGTGGCCCTGGTCGCCGGTGGCGGCATCCTGGCGAGCGTGCTGGCGACACGGCGCGCCGGCGGCAAGGTCGAGATCGAGCGGCCACTGCAACCATTCTGGACGCTTGGGCGCGCGCGGCGGCTGGTTGCCGGCGCGCTCTGGACACTGCTGGCCTTGAAGCTTGGCCTGCCCTTCCTCGCGCTGCTTTGCGAAGCGCTGACGCCGGCGCTCGGCGTCGCCCTGTCCTGGCAGAGCCTGACGCTGGACAAATTCACCGAGGTGCTGCTGCGCCAGGACGTGACGATGCGGGCCTTCCGCAACTCCTTCCTGTTCGCCGGCTCGGCCGCCCTGCTGCTCGCGCTGATCTCGATCGGTTTCGCCTATGCACTGGAGCGGCGCATGGGCAGGTTCAGGCGCGTCGTCGAGCTCGTCATCGAGCTGCCCTATGCCCTGCCCGGCGTCGTGCTCGCCATCGCCTGCATCCTGCTCTTCCTGAAGCCCTTGCCGCTTCTGGGAGTAAGCCTCTACGCCACACCTTTCATCATCCTCTTCGCCTATCTGGCGCGCTTCCTGCCGCTGGCGCTGAAGGCGCCCGTCGCGGCGATGGCGCAGATCGAGGCGCATCACGAGGAGGCGGCGAAGCTCGACGGCGCGAGCCTCTGGCAGATGCTGCGTTTCATCGTGGCGCCGATCCTGGCCCCCGCGGCGACCGTCAGTGCGCTGATGGTCTTCCTCGTCGCCTTCAACGAGTTGACGGTCTCGGCGCTGCTCTGGTCCTCGGGCACGGAGACGCTCGGCGTCGTGCTGTTCAGCTTGAAAGAGGCCGGGCTTGCCGGCGAGGCGGCGGCAGTGGCGATCAGCGCCTCGACGATCATTTTCGCGGTGATGCTGGGGCTGGACTTGTGCGGCAAGCGTCTGCCGGACAACGTCCTGCCTTGGCGGATCTGACTCGGCGCCGCTTAGAGCAATTTCCGATCCGATTGGATCGTTCGATTGCTCCAGCTCTTTGTTTTGACGCGTTTTCTTCACGCGAACCGGTATCCACTTCGCTCGAAAACGCTCTAGATCGCGCCTCGGCCGGCTCGGCGCTCCTCTGCCGCAGCGATGAGCAAAAACGACGCCAAACGACCGCAGGTTAATTCGGCGTTTACCGTGTTTTATCAGTTTCATCGGCAGAGAGGGGATACGTCATTTCCTCTCTGATTGATTTGGCCTGTCGCTTCGAACCGTGACGAGTTGCCAGTGCGCGTCGTAAGGATTCTGCGCCGATGAAATACCGCGCCGCTGCTCGTCGCAGATCCGAGCCGATCGCCGATATCAGGAAGATTCTCATCGTCGAGGATTCGAAGACCTTCGCGAAGGCGCTGCGCAAGCTCCTCACTGAGGAGATCGGCCTACCCATCGTCTCCTGCGCTTCGCTGAACGAGCTGCACGAGGTCGTCACCGAAGAGCCCGAGGCCTACGGCATCGCGGTGGTCGACCTGAACCTGCCGGACGCGCCCGACGGCGAAGCGATTGACTTCACGGTCCAACGCGGCATCCCGACAATCGTCTTCACGGGGAGCTTCGACTTGCAGACGCGCAGCCGGATCATGGAGCGCGACGTCATCGACTACGTCCTGAAGAACAACGAGTTCGCGCTGGACACGCTGGTCACCGCGGTCAAGCGCGCCTTATCCAACCGCGAGATGCGCATCCTCGTCGTCGATGACCAGGCGACTGCACGCAAGCACCTCGCCAGGACGCTGGCGGTGCAGCAATATTCGGTCATCGAAGCTGGGTCCGGCACGGAGGCATTGGCACTGCTGGAGGCCAATCCCGACATCCAGATCGTCGTCTCCGACTATAATATGCCGGATATCAACGGATATGAGCTGACGCGCAAAATCCGCCGCCTGGTCGGACCGGACAAGCTGCGCGTGATCGGGGTTTCGTCCACGACCGACATCGCCGTCTCCGCCGGTTTCCTGAAAGCCGGAGCCAACGACTTCATTTCGCGGCCATTCATGCCTGAAGAGCTGCAATGCCGGATCGCGAACAATGCGGACACACTCCTGCAATTGAAACAGCTGCAGGAGCTGGCGTCCCGCGACTATCTCACCGGGCTCTTCAACCGCCGGCATTTCTTCGAGAACGGCCCGAAGCTCATCAAGACCGTGCAGGCGCGCCCTTCAAGCACGGTCGCGGTTCTCGATATCGACCACTTCAAGCAGCTCAACGACACCCACGGCCATGACATCGGCGACCGGGTGCTCGAATTGATCGCCCGCTGCCTGGCGGATGCGGTCGAAGGCACCGGCAACCTGCTTGCCCGCCTCGGCGGCGAGGAGTTCGTCATCCTGTTTCCCGGAATGAACCCAACCGCCGCGATGCGCTTCAGCGATCACCTCCGGCTGGATATCTCGCACGCAACTTTGCAGATCGGGGCCGAGGCGATCTCCGTCACAGCCTCGATCGGCGTTGCGGAGGCCGATCCGGCGGATAGTTTCGATCATTGCCTGCGCAGCGCGGACCAGGCGCTCTACGCGGCAAAGCAGCAAGGCCGGAACCGGGTCTGCCTTGCCGCCAGCTGACGCCTCGGCCCAGGGAAAACGCGACTCTATCCCTCGACCAGGGCGGGCCGCGACACCGCCGCGGCGGGTTGTTCGCCCATCAACAGGGCCCGCGACGCCTTCGCCTCGCGCACGACGAAATCGACGATGGCGCGCACGCGGGCGACATCCTTCAGGTCGGCATGGACCAGGAGCCAGAAGGACCGCGTGATCGAGACGGTCTCGGGCAGGACCGGTACGAGGCGCGGCTCGCCCTCGGCCATGAAATGGTGGATCACGCCGATACCGGCTCCGGCGACGACCGCGTTCATCTGCGCCAGCACGCTCGAACTCTGGACCTGGGCGCGCAGGCCCTTGGCGACCTCGTCGAGATAGTCGAGCTCGGGCGTGAAGATGAGGTCATCGATATAGCCGACGATGCGGTGATCGAAGAGGTCTTCCGGCTTCTCGACCTTCGGCATCGCGTCGAGATACTCACGCGCGGCATAAAGCCCGAGCCGGTAGTCGGAGAGCTTGCGTGCAACCACCTTGCCCTCCTTGGGAGGGGCGAGTGTGATTGCGACATCGGCCTCGCGCTTCGACAGCGAAAGCAGGCGCGGCATGGCGATGAGCTGGATCTCGAGGCCGGGATAGGCGCTCGCCAGCTTGGCCAGGCGCGGCGCCAGGAAGGTGGTGCCGAAGCCGTCGGGCGCGCCGATCCGGACCGTGCCGGCGAGCGCCATGTCGGCGCCGCCGATATCGCTCTGGATCGCCAGCGCCTCGGTCTCCATGCTCTCGGCCTTGGCCAGCAGCCGCTCGCCATGGGCGGTGAGCGTGTAGCCCTGCGGCCGGCGCTCGAAGAGCTTGGCCTTGAGCGCTTCCTCCAGCGAGGTGATGCGGCGCGAGACCGTGGCGTGGTCGGCCCCGAGCCGGCGCGCCGCTGCCGTCAAACGGCCCGAGCGCGCGACCGCCAGGAAGAAGCGCAGATCATCCCAGTCGAACCGCTCCAAAGGCGCTCTCCCCGATATTCGCTTTTCCGCACGACATCCTATCCATCGCCGCTATAGCCGTGCGCAAACGAGAATGGTAGGGGTGACGCCTGTCTCAGGACATCACCATTCGTAGGGAGGGCGCGATGCGTCAGGTTGGGCATTTCATCGGCGGCAAGCATGTCGCGGGCACCTCGGGCCGCACTGCCGACATCTATCAGCCCATGGACGGAAGCGTCATCGGCCAGGTCGCGCTGGCCTCGGCCGCCGAAATGCGCGCCGCGGTCGAGAACGCCGCCGCCGCCCAGCCGAAATGGGCCGCGGTCAACCCGCAGCGCCGCGCCCGCGTGCTGATGAAGTTCCTCGACCTGATCGCGCAGAACAATGACGAGCTCGCCGAATTGCTCGCCCGCGAGCACGGCAAGACCATTCCCGACGCCAAGGGCGACATCCAGCGCGGCGTCGAGGTGGTGGAATTCTCGCTCGGCGTGCCCAACCTGATGAAGGGCGAGTTCACCGACGGCGCCGGCCCCGGCATCGACATCTATTCGCTGCGCCAGGCGCTGGGCGTCTGCGCCGGCATCACGCCGTTCAACTTCCCAGCGATGATCCCGCTCTGGAAGCTCGGCCCCGCGATCGCCTGCGGCAACGCCTTCATCCTGAAGCCCTCCGAGCGTGACCCCGGCGTGCCGATGCGGCTGGCCGAGCTCTTCATCGAGGCAGGCGGGCCTCCCGGCATCCTCAACGTCGTCAATGGCGACAAGGTTGCGGTCGACGCGATCCTCGACGATCCCGACATCAAGGCGGTCGGCTTCGTCGGCTCGACCCCGATCGCGGAATACATCTATGCCCGCGGCTGCGCGGCCGGTAAGCGCGTGCAGTGCTTCGGCGGCGCCAAGAACCACATGGTCATCATGCCCGACGCCGACATGGACCAGGCGGTCGATGCGCTGATCGGCGCCGGCTACGGCTCGGCCGGCGAGCGCTGCATGGCGATCTCAGTTGCGGTTCCCGTCGGCAAGGCCACCGCCGACGAACTGGTGAAGCGCCTCATTCCGCGCGTCGAGAGCCTCAAGATCGGCCCCTCGACCGACACCGCCGCCGATTTCGGCCCGGTCGTCACCAAGGCGGCGATGGAGAAGATCAAGGCTTATGTCGATGTCGGCATCGAAGAGGGCGCCAGCCTCGTCGTCGATGGGCGCGACTTCAAGATGCAGGGCTATGAGAACGGCTTCTATGTCGGCGGCTGCCTGTTCGACAACGTCACCAAGGACATGCGCATCTACAAGGAGGAGATCTTCGGACCCGTCCTCACCGTGCTGCGCGCCGAGACCTATGACGAGGCGCTGAAGCTGACCAACGACCACGAATACGGCAACGGCACCGCGATCTTCACCCGCGACGGCGACGCGGCGCGCGACTTCGCCTCCAAGGTCCAGGTCGGCATGGTCGGCATCAACGTGCCGATCCCGGTGCCGCTGGCCTATTACACCTTCGGCGGCTGGAAGCGCTCCTCCTTCGGCGATCTCAACCAGCACGGCCCGGACTCGATCCGCTTCTACACCAAGACCAAGACCGTGACGGCGCGCTGGCCCAGCGGTATCAAGGACGGGGCGAGCTTCGTCATTCCGACGATGAGCTGAGCGGGCGCGCGGAGGCGGCGATGACGCGATTGCCACGGGTTCAGACGATGATGCTCGTCTTCCTGTGCTGCGCGCCTGACGCCATGGCACAGCCGGACTTCGATGGTCCGGCAGTCGTCGCCTCCGATGCGAGCCGCTGCGCGCCGGACAGGACCGCCCAGGCGCCGCTAAGCGAGCCGCAGACCAGCGCCTGCCGCAGACTCTGGCAGGACGCCGTCGCGATTTCGCGCCAGCGCGCGCTGCTCGCGCAAATCCGGGCACAGCGCGAACGGACGGAGATGCTCGAGGTCGCCCGCCTGCTCGCAACGCGCGGCGCCGTGGCGAAGCGGCCGCCGGCCACGATCGAAACCTTCCTCAGTGACGGCCAGCTCGCCTATGGCGATGTCGTCGTCATCGAGGGCGGCCCGCGGGTCTTCGTCGGCCGCCCCGGCGACAACCCCGACATCAGGGATTTCATCTCCCTCGCCTCGCCGCGCTCTCCGCATAGGAGGCGCGCGGCGCAATATGAAGGCGCGCTTCCCGAAGGCAGGAGCCTGCAGCTCGGCGAAGCGCCACGGACACCGCCCAGCCGCCAGGAGCGCCAGCCTTGACGCCGTTCTCGCTCACCGAAGACCAGATCGCCATCCAGGAGATGGCGCTCGGCTTCGCCGCCGACACGCTGGCCCCCAACGCCATGCGCTGGGACGAGGAGAAACATTTCCCGGTCGAGGAAATGCGCGCCGCCGCGGCGCTCGGCATGGGCGGCATCTACATCAATGAGGATGTCGGCGGCTCCGGCCTCTCGCGGCTGGATGCCGCGCTGATCTTCGAGGCGCTCTCGACGGGCTGCCCGACGGTGGCGGCCTTCATCTCGATCCACAATATGTGCGCCTGGATGATCGACCGCTACGGCTCCGACGAACAGCGCAAGAGCTTCCTGCCGAAGCTGTGCACCATGGAGCATCTGGCGAGCTACTGCCTGACCGAGCCGGGCGCCGGCTCGGACGCCGCCGCGCTGAAGACCAAGGCGGTTCGCGATGGCGACACTTACATCCTCGACGGGCAGAAGCAGTTCATCTCGGGCGCCGGCGTCTCCGACATTTATGTCGTGATGGTGCGCACCGGCGAAGCCGGCCCCTCCGGCATCTCGACCGTAATCGTCGAGAAGGGCACGCCCGGCCTCTCCTTCGGAGCCAATGAGAAGAAGATGGGCTGGAACGCGCAGCCGACGCGGGCCGTGATCTTCGAGAATTGCCGCATTCCCGTCGCCAATCGGATCGGGCCGGAAGGCATCGGCTTCAAGATCGCGATGGCTGGCCTCGATGGCGGCCGGCTCAATATCGGCGCCTGCTCGATCGGCGGGGCGCAAGGCGCGCTCGACAAGGCGCTGGCCTATGCACAGGAGCGAAAAGCCTTCGGTTCGCGCATCGCCGATTTCCAGGCGCTGCAGTTCAAGCTCGCCGACATGGCGACCGAGCTGGAAGCGGCGCGGAGCTTCCTCTGGCGGGCGGCCGCCTCGCTCGACGCCAAGGCGGCGGACGCGACGAAGCTCTGCGCCATGGCCAAGCGGGTCGCCACCGACACCGGCTTCGAGGTGGCCAACCAGGCGCTGCAGATCCATGGCGGCTATGGCTATCTCGCCGATTACGGCATCGAGAAGATCGTGCGCGACCTCAGGGTCCACCAGATCCTCGAAGGTACCAATGAGGTGATGCGGATGATCGTCGCGCGCGGATTGGTCGGGCGCGCGAAGGGGAATTGAATCGGAGTTAGAATCTTGCAGTTCTTTCGCGATTGGCTCCTTCAACTAGGCGGTGTCGCATTCCTCGGGGCAGCGGCAGCATTTGCATCCAAAGTTCTGGGCGTCGACAAATCGACGATCGCCGTGGGCTTGGTCGGCGTCTTGGTCGGCTGGTGCGCTTGCTGGCTTAAGAACGCCTGGTTCAGCCAACCGAAGGGTATCGCAAGACCTGGCGAAGCCGGTCTGACACGCATCGCCATTCAGCGCTCATCAATCGACAACAGCATCCGCGCGCCATTGCCGGCGCAAGTACAGACGACGCAGCAAAGCGAGGAAAAGCCATGACCAGCATCGCCTTCATCGGCCTCGGCAATATGGGCGGGCCCATGGCCGGCAATCTCGTCAAGGCGGGGCATACGGTCAGCGCCTTCGATCTGGCACAGAGCTCCAAGGACGCCGCCGCCGAGCTCGGCGTCGGGATCGCCGGTTCGGCCAAGGAGGCGGTCGCGGAGGCCGACATCGTCGTCACCATGCTGCCGGCCGGCAAGCATGTGCTCTCCGTCTGGGCCGATATCCTGCCCTCGGTGAAGCCGGGTGCGCTGCTGATCGATTCCTCGACCATCGATGTCGAGAGCGCCCGCAAGGCCCATGCGCTGGCGGCCGAGCACGGCTGCCTCTCGCTCGACGCGCCGGTCTCGGGCGGCGTCGGTGGGGCCAAGGGCGCGACGCTGACCTTCATGGTCGGCGGTGCGGATGAGGCCTTCGCGCTGGGGGGACCCATCCTCAAGGCCATGGGCCGGCGCATCGTGCATTGCGGCGACGCCGGCAACGGACAGGCCGCCAAGATCTGCAACAACATGATCCTGGGCATCTCGATGATCGGCGTCTCCGAGGCCTTCGTGCTGGCCGAGAAGCTCGGGCTCTCGCATCAGGCGCTGTTCGATGTCGCCTCGACCTCCTCGGGCCAATGCTGGTCGTTGACGACCTATTGCCCGGTGCCTGGCCCGGTACCGACCTCGCCCGCCAATAACGAATACAAGCCCGGCTTCGCCTCGGCCTTGATGCTGAAGGACCTGAAGCTCTCGCAGGAAGCCGCACAAGCCGCCGGCGCCTCGACGCCGCTCGGGGCGGCGGCCGCGCAGCTCTACGGCATCCACAATGCCTGGGGCGAAGGCGGCGCGGATTTCTCGGCCATCATCCATCTGCTGCGCGGACGCAACCTTTCATGAAGCGTGCCTGCTTTCGTGAAGCGCACAACCTTTCGTGAAGCGTACCTGCTTTCGTGAAGCGCGCTTGCGCGGCCCCGTGAGGAGCAGCTAGGACGGAAGCCATGAACGATGCTTCCAACCGCCGCGAACGCTCGGCCCAGACCGGCTTCGCCACCAGCCATCTCGACCGCCGGGCCGATCTGCGCGACAAGCCCGATGCGGTCGCCGCCTTGCGCCATCGCTCCGATACACGGCTGACCGTGCTCGCGGGCGAGACGCCGGTGCTGAAGCGGCTCGAGGGCGAGGCGCTGTCGATCTGGTTCAGCCATGGCGAGACCGAATGGCTCGGCGCCGGGCTGGAAGAGGCCTTTCTCGGGCTCGACCCAGACGGCGCGCCGCGCTTTGCGCGGTTGATCGACAAGGCACTTGCCGAGCCCTTGCGCGAGCGGCCTGAATTGCTGCTGACCGATCTGCGTTCGGTCGCGCTGAAGCGGCTCGTGCCCGCCCATGAGCTCGGCCCGCTCGGCGAGGGCAAGGCGCTGCTCGACTGGCATGCGCGCCACCGCTTCTGCGCCCAATGCGGCGGCCCAAGCGAACTCGGCTCGGTCGGTTGGAAGCGGAAATGCACGGCCTGCGGCGCGCAGCATTTCCCGCGCACCGACCCGGTCGTGATCATGCTCGCCACGCGCGGCGACAAATGCCTGCTGGCGCGGCAGGCCCGCTTCGCGCCGGGCATGTATTCCTGCATCGCCGGTTTCATCGAACCGGGCGAGACCTTCGAGGATGCGGTGCGCCGCGAGACCTGGGAGGAGGCGGGCCTGCGCACCGGCACGGTGCGCTACATCGCCTCGCAGCCCTGGCCGTTTCCCGGTTCGCTGATGATCGGCTGTCTGGTCGAGGCCCTCAACGACGACATCGTGCTCGACGGCATGGAGCTGGAGGCCGGGCGCTGGTTCTCGCGGGCCGAGGCCCTGCAGATGCTGGAAGGCAACCATCCCGAAGGCTTCACCAGCCCCCAGCATCTGGCGATCGCCAACACGATCCTGCGAGCCTGGGCCGTGGAGGGCGAAGAGGTGACGAATGGCGAATAGCGAGTGGCGAATGCGCCCTGCGCCTTATTCGCCACTCGCTATCTGCAATTCGCCTACTTACTCGCCCGCCTCCACGAAACTCTCCCGGAAGGCGTGCGCCGGGTAGACGCCCAGGATCTTCATCTCCTTCGAGAAATACTCCAGCTCCTGCAGCGCCCGCTTCAGATGCGGGTCGTCCGGATGGCCCTCGACATCGAGATAGAACATCGTCGCGGAGAAATGCCCATCGACCATATAGCTTTCGAGCTTGGTCATGTTGATGCCGTTCGTCGCGAAACCGCCGAGCGCCTTGTAGAGCGCGGCGGGAATGTTGCGGACGCGGAAGACCAGGGTCGTCACGGTCTTCGCCGGGCCCTGGCGGGCGAATTCCGGATATTTCGACAGGATCACGAAGCGCGTGGTGTTGTGCTTCTCGTCCTCGATATCCTCCATCAGGATATCGAGCCCGTACACCTCCGCGGCGATGCGCGGCGAGATCGCGGCACGGGTCAGGTCGCCGGCCTCGGCGACCTGCCGGGCGGAACCCGCCGTATCGGCTGCGACCTCGGCCTTGAGGCCGAGCTTGCGGATCATCTTGCGGCACTGACCGAGCGCGTGAATGTGGCTCTGCACCGTTTTCAGCGTGGCCAGCGTCGCGCCCTTCAGCGCCATCAGATGGAAGCGGATCGGCAGGAAGTGCTCGCCGATGATGTGCAGCCCCGAACGCGGCAGCAGATGGTGGATGTCGGCGACGCGGCCGGCGATCGAGTTATCGATCGGGATCATGCCGTAGCGCGCCGTGCCGTCGCTGACCGCCGCCAGCGCATCCTCGAAGGTCGCGCAAGGCAGCAATTCGCAATCAGGAAAGGCCTGCAGGGCCGCCTGCGACGAGAAGGCGCCGGGTTCGCCCTGATAGGACACGATGACAGGCATGAAACTCTAGGCTCCGGCGCGGGCTGACAGGATCGCGCGGGCGCGGTCCAGATCGTGGGGGGTATCGACGCCGAGCGGCACGTCGTCAACGACGATGATGTCGATGCGCATGCCGTCCTCGATGGCGCGCAACTGCTCCAGCCGCTCGCGCCTCTCAAGCGGCGACGGCGGCAGCGAGACGAAGCGATCAAGCGCTTTGCGGCGATAAGTGTAGAGGCCGATGTGATGATAGAGCGGCCCCTCCCCGCCCGGCGCGGTGACGCGGGTAAAGTAGAGCGCGCGCATGCGCCCGGGCGCGATCTCGCTGCCGATGGCCTTGACGACGCTGGGCTCGGTCTTCTCGTCCTCGCGCGTGATGATCGCGGCGAGCGTCACGATATCCACAGCCGAATCCGAGAGCGGCCCGACCGAGGCTGCGATCACGCGCGGATCGATGGTGGGCAGGTCGCCCTGAACGTTCACGATGACATCGTGCCGCCCCTGGGGATCGAGGATGTCGGCCGCCTCCTTGATCCGGTCCGAGCCTGAGGGATGATCGTCGCGGGTCAGCACGGCACGGCCGCCGGCCTTCTCGATCACTTCGACGATGCGGGCCTCGTCGGTCGCGACGGCGACCGGGCCGATTCCGGCCTCCATGGCGCGGCGCCAGACATGAACGATCATCGCCTCGCCATGGATATCGGCCAGCGGCTTGCCCGGCAGGCGCGTCGCGGTCATGCGGGCGGGAATCAGAATCAGCGGGTCGGACATCGCGGCAGGCTCGGCTGGGCCGTAGGGGGCACGGCGGGAAGCGTCAAAAGGTCTCAAAGCGGAGGGTGCTTATACGAGTTGCATTGCAGCGCGCAAAGCGGTTAAGCAACGCTCGGGTGTCGGCGCTTTCAGGCCCCGGCCAAAGCGCTGTCTTGCCTCCCGCGCTACCCGCGTCGGTGGGCCGAGGGTTCGGATACGATGGATATCGAAACCAACAAGATCGCCGGAGCGGTTCTCTCCACTCTGCTCGTGGTGATGGGGCTCAGCATGATCTCCGGGATCGTCTTTACGCCCCACAAGCCGGCAGTGCCCGGTTTCGACCTGCCGAGCGAGGAACCCGCAGCGGCTGCCGGCGCAGCAGCGCCCGCAGCCGACGAGCCGATCGCGGTACGCCTCGCCAAGGCCGATCCGGCCAAGGGCGAAAAGGCGGTCGGTGCCTGCAAGGCCTGCCATAATTTCGAGAAGGGCGGCGCCAACAAGGTCGGCCCGCATCTCTACGATGTCTACGGCCGCAACGAGGGTTCGGTCGAAGGCTTCGGCTACTCGGCCGCGATGAAGGGCCGCAACGACAAGGTTTGGGAAGCCGATGGGCTCGACCACTTCCTGAAGGGGCCGAAGGCTTACGTTCCCGGCACCGCGATGGCCTTCGCCGGCATCAGCAAGCCCGATACCCGCGCCGACGTCATCGCCTATTTGAATACGCTCTCCGACGCGCCGAAGCCGCTGCCGAAGCCCTGAGTTTCACGCGGCGTCGATCCGGCGCTTATTACGATTGTGCCAAGCCGGGCCCTTCAGCCCGGCTTTTGCATATCCGCGCCATGCTGCCGCCGTCAGGATGACGGCAAATCCCTGAATGACTGGCGTCGCCGGTCGCGTTCGACATAATCGGAACGCGAATCGGCCGGCGAACCAATTTGGAGGCAAAAGAGCATGGCGATGCGCATCACACGCCGCAGAGTGCTGGAGGCAAGCGGCGCTGCTCTGGCAAGCGCGAGCCTGCCCTCGTTCGGCGGCCCGGCACTGGCGCAAGCTGATGAAGTCCACGGCCTCTCGACCTTCGGTGAGTTGGCGCTGCCCGCCGATTTTCCCTATTTCGCCTATGTGAATCCCAATGCGCCCAAGGGCGGCACGCTGACGATGCAGATCAAGCGCGCCGGCGGCAACCAGAGCTTCGACACCTTCAACACGCTCAACACCTTCGTGCTCCAGGGCGACGGGGCGGCGGGCATGGACGCCTGCTTCGACAGCCTGATGGCGGGCTCGGGCGACGAGCCGGGCTCGCTCTACGGCCTTCTGGCCAAAAGCGTGGCGATCTCGCAGGACAGGCTGACCTACCGGTTTCGGCTTCGGCCCGAGGCAAAATTCCATGACGGCTCGCGGGTGACGGCCTCCGACGTCGCCTTCAGCATGAATCTGCTCAAGGCCAAGGGGCATCCCTCCTTCCGCCTGACCCTGAACGAACTGGTCTCGTCGAAAGCCGAGGGCGACGACATCGTCGTCGTGCAGCTCTCGCCCAAGCGCAGCCGTGACCTGCATCTCATCGCCGCCGGCCTGCCGGTGTTCTCCGAAAAATACTGGTCGACGCGCAATTTTGAAGCCTCGACGCTGGAGCCGCCGCTCGGCTCGGGCGCCTATAAGGTCGGCCGCTTCGAGCAGGGGCGCTTCATCGAGTTCGAGCGCGTGCCGGACTACTGGGGCAAGGATCTGCCGGTCAATATCGGCACCAATAATTTCGACCGGGTGCGCTGGGAATATTTCCGCGACAGGCAGGTCGCGTTCGAGGCCTTCAAGAGCGGTGTCATCACCTTCCAGGAGGAGTTCACCTCGCGCATCTGGGCGACGGGCTACGATTTTCCCTCGATCAACGAAGGAAAGGTCAAGAAGGAGTCCGTGCCCAAGACCGAGCCGATCGGCTCGCAAGGCTGGATCTTCAATCTGCGCCGCGACAAGTTTTCCGACCCACGCATTCGCGAGGCGCTGGGGCTGTGCTTCGATTTCGACTGGACCAACAAGAACATCATGTTCTCGTCCTTCAGCCGGATGACCTCCTATTTCGAGAATTCCGACTGCAAGGCCATCGGCAAGCCCTCGCCCGCGGAGCTCAAGCTGCTCGAGCCGTTCCGTGGGCAGGTGCCCGATGAGGTCTTCGACGAGCCCTTCCTGCCGCCGGTTTCGGACGGCTCGGGCAGCGACCGCAACCTGCTGCGCCGAGCCGACGAGATGCTGCGCGCCGCCGGCTGCAAACGCGACGGCAATGTCCTGAAGCTGCCCAATGGCCAGCCCTTCGAAATCGAGTTCCTCGATTCGCAAGCAGCGCTGCAGCCACATACGCAGCCCTTCCAGGCCAACCTCAAGCGGCTCGGCATCAATGCGACCTCGCGCATCGTTGATGCCGCGCAGTACCAGCGCCGTACCCAGGAGTTCGATTTCGACATCGTCAGCATGGCGCTTTCGGGCAGTTCGATTCCCAGCGACACGCTGCGCATCGTCTACGGGTCGTCTGCGGCGAAGACGCCTGGCTCGCGTAATCTCGGCGGCATCGCCAGCCCGGCGATCGACGCGATGATCGAGACAATCGGGCAGGCCCACAGCTATGCCGAGGTCGTCATCGCCGCCAAATGCCTCGACCGGCTGCTGCGGGCCGGGCGCTACTGGATTCCGATGTGGTGGAACGCCCATGAGTGGCTGGCCTATTGGGACATGTTCGACAGGCCGCAAACCAAGCCGAAATACACCTCCGGCGCACCCGGCATCTGGTGGTACGACGCCGAAAAAGCCAAGCGCATCGGGAAGGCCTGAGCATGGCGGCGGTCATGCAAGGCCATGTCACGGGAGCTCCGAACCTGCTCCTGCGCCTCGAAGGCGCCCTGCTCGGCGGGCTCAGCGTCTGGCTTTTTGCCCGCACGGGCGTTTCATGGTGGGTATTCGCCGGCCTCATCCTGGCGCCGGATCTCGCCATGCTCGGCTATCTCTGCGGCCCCCGGCTGGGTTGCGCAATCTACAACGCCGCCCATTCCCTGATCGGCCCGGCCCTGCTGGGGGTTGCCGCCACGGCTTCGGGATCCTCCATGATGCTGGCTGTGGCCTTGATCTGGGCCGCGCATGTCGAGTTCGACCGGGCGCTCGGTTATGGGCTGAAATATGCTACGCGCTTCGCTGACACTCATCTCGGCGTTATTGGCCCAGCCAGAAGGACCGAGTGAACCGGCATGCTGAGCTATATCGCGAGACGTATCGCCTTGATGGTGCCGACGCTGTTCGGCATCCTGCTGATCTCCTTCATCATCGTGCAGTTCGCCCCCGGCGGGCCGGTCGAGCGCGTGATCGCGCAATTGCAGAATCCGGCGGCCGGGAGCGCGTCGGATCGCGTCGGCGGCGGCCAGGGCGGCGATGCAGGCGCGCAATTGGGCGGCGATTCGAATTCCGCCTATCGCGGCGCGCAGGGGCTCGACCCCGCCTTCATCAAGGAGCTCGAAAAGCAGTTCGGCTTCGACAAGCCGGCGCATGAGCGCTTCCTCAAGATGCTGGGCGACTACATCCGCTTCGATTTCGGACGCAGCTATTTCCGCGATGCGCCGGTGCTGCAATTGATCAAGGAGAAGCTACCGGTCTCGATCTCGCTCGGCCTGTGGATGACGCTTCTGTCCTATGCGATCTCGATCCCGCTCGGCATCCGCAAGGCGGTGAAGGACGGTTCGCGTTTCGACACCTGGACCAGCGCGGTCGTGATCGTGGGCTATGCCATCCCAGGATTCCTCTTTGCGATCCTGCTGATCGTGCTCTTCGCCGGCGGCTCGTTCTGGCAGATCTTTCCGCTGCGCGGGCTCCATTCGGAGAACTGGGCGCAGCTCAGCCTGCTCGGCAAGACCATCGACTATCTCTGGCACATCGCCCTGCCCGTCACCGCGATGGCGCTGGGTGCCTTTGCCACCTCGACCCTTCTGACCAAGAACTCCTTCCTCGACGAGATCCGGAAGCAATACGTCCTGACCGCCCGAATGAAGGGTCTGTCCGAGCGCGGCGTGCTCTACGGTCATGTCTTCCGCAATGCCATGCTGATCGTGATCGCCGGCTTTCCCGGCGCCTTCGTGCATGCGCTCTTCGCCGGCTCATTGCTGATCGAGACGATCTTCTCGCTCGACGGCTTGGGGCTCTTGTCCTTCGAGGCGATCGTCAACCGCGACTACCCGGTCGTCTTCGCCAATCTCTACATCTTCTCGCTGATCGGCCTTGTCGTGCACCTCATCACCGACCTGACCTATACTTGGGTCGACCCCCGCATCGATTTCGAGACGCGGGAGGCCTGAGGCGATGAGCGACACGCTGATCGACGCGCCCCCGCCAGCCTTGCGCAGCCATGCGCCGCTGGCCCCGCTGGAGGCAAGCCAGGGCTGGCTCAAGCTCTCGCCGATCAACCGGCGCCGACTGAACAACTTCAAGGCCAACAAGCGCGGCTGGTGGTCGCTCTGGATCTTCCTTGCACTGTTTACGCTCTCGCTCTTTGCAGAGTTCATCGCCAACGACCGGCCCTTGCTCGTGCGCTACAAGGGCGAATGGCTGTTCCCGGTCGCGGTGAATTACCCTGAAGAGAAGTTCGGCGGCTTCCTGGCCACGACGGACTATCGCGACCCGGTGATCGCCAAGGAGATCACGGCCAACGGCTACGCTGTCTGGCCGCTGATCCGCTACAGCTACCGCACGCATAACCTCGATCTGCCGGTGCCCGCGCCCGCGCCGCCGACCTGGCTGCTCAAGGACGAGCAATGCCGCGTCATCGCGCAGCGCAGCGGCGGCACGGGCTGCCGCGACCTCGAATGGAACTGGCTCGGCACCGACGACCAGGGCCGCGACGTCATCGCGCGATTGATCTACGGCTTCCGCATCTCGATCCTGTTCGGGTTGATCCTGTCCTCGATTTCCTCCGTGATCGGCATCGCGGCCGGTGCCATCCAGGGTTATTTCGGCGGCTGGACCGACCTGATCTTCCAGCGCATCATCGAAATCTGGACCTCGATCCCGGCGCTCTATCTGCTGATCATCGTGGCGGCGATCATCACGCCGAGCTTCTTCGTTTTGCTCGGCATCCTCCTGCTGTTCTCATGGGTCGCGCTCGTCGGCGTGGTGCGGGCCGAGTTCCTGCGGGCGCGCAATTTCGAATATGTCCGCGCGGCGCGCGCGCTCGGCCTCTCCAACCGCGCCATCATGGTCAAGCACCTCTTGCCCAATGCGATGGTCGCGACCCTGACCTTCCTGCCCTTCATCCTGAACGGTTCGATCACCACCTTGACCTCGCTCGACTTCCTTGGCTTTGGCCTGCCGCCCGGCTCGCCTTCGCTCGGTGAATTGCTGGCGCAGGGGAAATCGAACCTGCAGGCGCCCTGGCTCGGCCTCTCCGGCTTCGTCGTGATCGCGCTGATGCTGTCGCTGCTGATCTTCATCGGCGAAGCGGTCAGGGATGCGTTCGACCCGAGGAAGACGTTCGCGTGAACAACTCCCCCTCCTCTCCGTCCAGGATCTCTCCGTCGCCTTCCGCCAGGGCGGGCGCGAGACTGTTGCCGTCGACCGCATCTCCTTCCAGATCGCCAAGGGCGAGACGCTCGCCATCGTCGGCGAGTCGGGCTCGGGCAAATCGGTCTCGGCGCTCTCGATCCTGAAGCTCTTGAACTACCCCTCGGCGTACCATCCCTCCGGCAAGGTGATGTTCAACGGCCAGGATCTGATCGCGGCCGATGAGGATGCGATGCGCAAGGTGCGCGGCAACGACATCACCATGGTGTTCCAGGAGCCGATGACCTCGCTCAACCCGCTGCACACGATCCAGCGGCAGATCGGCGAAATCCTCGAGCTGCACAAAGGCCTGCGCGGCGACAAGGCGCGCGCCCGCACGCTCGAACTCCTGGCGCTGGTCGGCATCCGCGATGCGGAAAGTCGATTGGAGGCCTATCCCCACCAGCTTTCGGGCGGACAGCGCCAGCGCGTGATGATCGCGATGGCACTCGCCAACGAACCCGAACTGCTGATCGCCGACGAGCCCACGACGGCACTCGACGTCACCGTGCAGGCCCAGATCCTCAAGCTGTTGAAGGAGCTTCAGGGCCGGCTCGGCATGGCGATGCTGTTCATCACCCATGATCTCGGCATCGTCCGGCGCATCGCCGACCGGGTCTGCGTCATGCTCAAGGGCCAGATCGTCGAACAGGGGCCAGTCGGCGAGATCTTCGGCAATCCCCAGCACGACTACACCAGGCGGCTGCTCGCAGCCGAGCCGAAGGGTCGCCCGGCGCCCGTCCCGGAGGGTGCCGCCACACTGCTCGAAGCCGGACCGATGAAGATCTGGTTCCCGATCAAATCCGGTTTCCTGCGCCGCACCACCGGCCATGTGAAGGCGGTCGACGGCATCGCGATCAAGGTGCGCGAGGGCGAGACGCTCGGCGTCGTCGGCGAATCCGGCTCCGGCAAGACGACGCTCGGCCTCGCCATCCTGCGCTTGATCTCGTCGGAGGGGCCGATCGTCTTCCTCGGCGACCGTATTGACGGGCTCGCCAGCGCCGCCGTCCGGCCCAAACGTGGGGATCTCCAGGTCGTCTTCCAGGATCCTTACGGCTCGCTCTCGCCGCGCATGTCGGTGGCCGAGATCGTCGCCGAGGGCCTGACCGTGCAGCAGAGCGGGCTGAGCTATGCCCAGCGCCGTGAGATCGTCGCCCGGGCCCTCGACGATGTCGGGCTCGATCCAAGCGCGATGGATCGCTACCCGCATGAATTCTCCGGCGGCCAGCGCCAGCGCATCGCAATCGCACGTGCCATGGCGCTCGACCCTAAATTCGTCGTGCTGGATGAGCCGACCTCGGCGCTCGACATGTCGGTTCAGGCGCAGATCGTCGAATTGCTGCGCGACCTCCAGGCCAGGCGCAAGCTTGGCTATCTCTTCATCAGCCATGACCTCAAGGTGGTGCGGGCGCTCTCGCACCGGGTCGTGGTGATGCAAAACGGCCGGGTTGTCGAGGAGGGGCCGGCCGAGGAGATCTTCGCCCGGCCACGCGAGGCCTATACCCAGGCCCTGCTCGCAGCAGCGCTTAACCTCGAACCTGTCGGCGTCGCCGCCGTGAAGGACTAAGCATGGCTCGCGCCATCCTGATCGTGCTCGATTCCGTCGGCTGCGGCGGAGCGCGGGATGCGCATCTCTACGGCGACGAGGGCGCCGACACGCTGGGGCATATCGCGCAAGCCTGCAGCGATGGCAGGGGCGATCGCGCGGGCCTGCGCAAGGGGCCGCTCAAGCTGCCCAATCTGGTGCGCCTCGGCCTCGCCCATGCCTGCGAAGCCTCCACTGGCCAGCCGCTCGCCGGCATCGTCAAACCCGTCGCTCCCGAAGGCCAATACGGCTACGGCGTCGAGATCAGCCAGGGCAAGGATACGCCGTCCGGCCATTGGGAGATCGCCGGCTGCCCCGTGCCGTTCCAATGGGGCTATTTCACCGCGCTGGAGAATTCCTTCCCGCCTGAGCTGGTCGCCGCGATGGTCGAGCAAGGCGCCCTGCCCGGCATTCTCGGCAACAAGCATGCGTCCGGCACCGCGATCATCGACGAGCTCGGCGCGGAGCACATCAGGACCGGCAAGCCGATCTGCTACACCTCGGTCGACTCCGTGCTCCAGATCGCAGCTCACGAGGAGCTGTTCGGGCTGGAGCGGCTTTACGAACTCTGCCGCAAGACGCGGCTTCTCGTCGACCCGCTGAAGATCGGCCGCGTGATCGCAAGGCCCTTCCTGGGGACGGCCGAGGACGGCTTCAAGCGCACCGGGAACCGCAAGGATTTCGCCATTCCGCCGCCTGACGAGACCCTGCTCGACCGGCTGGCGGCACAGGGGCGCACGGTCATCACCGTCGGCAAGATCGGCGACATCTTCGCCCATCGCGCGACCGGCGAAGAGATCAAGCCTTTCGGCAATGCCGCGATGTTCGAGGCCGCGCTGGCGGCGCTGGAGCGCCTGCCCGATGGCGGCTTCTGCTTCGTCAACCTCGTCGACTTCGACAGCGAATACGGCCACCGCCGCGACATACCCGGCTATGCCGCCGCGCTGGAAGCCTTCGACGCGGCACTGCCGCGCCTGGAGGCCAGGCTGAGACCAGGCGATATCGCCATGATCACCGCCGATCATGGCAATGATCCGACCTGGCCCGGCACTGACCATACGCGCGAGCACACGCCGATTCTCGCCTTCGGGCCTGACGTGGCTGCGGGTTCGATCGGCAGACGCGAAAGTTTCGCCGACATCGCGGCGTTGCTGGGAACCTGGCTCGATATCGGCGTGGTGGGGCCGGGCCGCCCCTGGTAGCGTTCAGGCCGCCGCGACCAGAGTACAGAACGCCGCGACCTCATGGCGGATGCTGTGCGCCTGCGCGGCAAGCGCATCGGCCGCCTCCTGCAATTGCTCCGCCGCATCATGCGAGCGCACCGTCATCAGCTCGAAATTGCCGACGACACCGACACCGCGCCTGGCGCCCTCGAACGAAAGCTGGACCTGGCGCGCGATCTCCGCGGTCGCCCGATCCTGCTCATGGACCGCAACCGCGATCGCCTCAGCCACTTTCTCGACCTCACCCATTGCGCCAACGATATCGCGGATGGCCTTGAGCGAGCGCTGCGAGGCGATCTGCATCGCATGGATCTGGCCTGAGACTTCGTCAGTGGCGCGAGCGGTCTGCGCCGACAATGTCTTCACCTCGCTGGCGACAACCGCGAAGCCACGCCCCATCTCGCCGGCACGCGCCGCCTCGATCGTGGCATTCAGCGCCAGCATGCTGGTCTGCGCCGCGATGCCGCGAATGATCTCGACGACAGCGCCGACATTCTCGCTGTTGCGGGCAAGCTCCTCGATCTCATCGCTGGCGCGGCGGGCGAGATCGGCTGCGTTCTTGGAACCGTCGGCGGAATGCGAGACGTTTCGGCCGATCTCACCGATCGATTCCGCGAGCTGACCGCTCGCATTGGCAAGCTGATCGATGCCGCGCGTCGTCGCATCCGCAGCCTCAGAGACCAACGCCATCTGCTGGCGCGCCTGATCCGACGTGCCGGTCAGTTCGCGCGACCCGCCCTGCATGGTCTCGGCCGCGCGATCGAGTACCGCCATGGCCCGCTCCATCTGGGAGCGGAAGCTCTGGACGATCTCGCGCAGCGCCTCCGCGCGCCGCCCGAGCTCGCCAGCCTGGCGCTTTTCGCGTTCGCCCGCCATCCGCTCGCGCTCAGCGATCTCGTTGGCGCGCTGCAGGCTGTTTTCATTGGTCGCGAACATCCGCCCCAGGATCACGGCAAGTGCCGCCAGGAACGCGGTTTCGATGATGACGATCACGGCGTGCAACAGCACGCGCAGGAGGCTGCCACCCTGATAGAACACGGCGGACGGCAGGATGTATTGCAGGGCGAGGTGGTGGAGCGCTGTCAAAGCGGCGCCCATCACGATGGGACGCCAGTCGCAGAAGCCAGCGAGCAAGGCCAGGACCGCGAAATAGTACATATGCGTATCGGGCTGCCAGGGATGGCCGGCGAAGCTATAGACCAGCATCGAGACCTGGCCGATCAGCACGAGCGCAATGACGAGCTGCGTGACGATGGCGACGCCGCAGCGCAGGTAGAGCAGCAAGGCGCCCATAGCCAGCAGGAAGGCACAGGACGCCGGCAGCAGGATGTCTCCGCCGCGGAACCAGATGCTCAGCGCCAGGATCGGCACGTGCAGGAATGCGAGCCCCAGCAGCACGCGGGCGACGGCGGCGCGAATGCCCGTCAAGGTCCAGATCATAGGAATGGTTCCACAGACGCGCGGGAATCGAGGCAGCCGGCGAGTCCGTCAAGCGCCAGCATGAGCAAGGCGCCTCGCGGCCTGACGGTCTCGGCTTCGGCTTCGGCAGCGGCCGCGATCACGATGAAAGGTGAAATGCCACCGCGCAGGACGCGATGCCCGGCCGCGAGGCTTCGCGCCATCGCGTCCTGCTGCGGCATCCATGGTGGGAAGATGATCGCCTGCGGCACGGCCCGGCCGATCGAGGCCTGAGGCAAGCTGAGCACGGCAGCGAGGCTGACAGCCATCAGAGTCAGCACCACGATGCAGCCATCTCGCAGGGCCGCAACCCGCCCGCTATTGGCGGAGGCTCCGATCAGGCTTCCCGATGTCATGGGATGTAGGTTTCTCCGGGGCGCCAAGGTTTCTGTGCGTTTCCGGATGAACTGGGGCCACTCCCGTAAAGTTTTACTTAAAGATGAAGGCGAGGCCTAACCGTGATGATTTTTAGCGCTGCCGTTTACTGTTTTTAAGAGGTTGAAGATTACAACTGTAGATAGTATTTAAATACCGGAAGGTGCATCCCATGTGGACCTCAGCAAACCGGTTCCGTCGGAACGAAGTCGCCACGAGCGCAGTCGAATTCGCGATGATCGCGCCTGTGCTCCTTCTGATGATCTTCGGAATAATCGGCTATGGCTATGTTCTGGGCATTTATCACGGCATCCAGCAAGTCGCTTCCGAAGCCGCACGCGCCTCCGTTTCCGGCGTAACAGACACCGAACGTGACCAGATCGCGCGTGCTTTCGTCACGGCGAACGCGTCCTCCTACGCTTTCATCGATCCGACCAAGGTGACCGTGACGACAGCCCAGAGCGGCGCGCCGCAGCAGACCTTCTCTGTCGCGGTCGCCTACGACATGTCCGGAACGCTCTTCCAGAGCCTCGCCTCGCTTGTTTCGCTACCACCACCCACGGTTGTACGTCGAGCCGTCATCCAGCGCGGCGGCTACTGAACTCAAATCTTTGCTCTCGCCCCTCGCAGGAGGCCGTGATGAATCGCAGCTTCAAAGCTTTTGCCAAGAACGAGCGCGGCGGCGCGGCCCTGCTCTTCGCCGCCGGGATCTTCGTCCTTTTCGGTTTTGGGGCGATGGCGGTCGATGTCGGCAGCTTCTTCTATGAGAAGCGGCGGCAGCAGACAGCCAACGATCTCGCAGCGCTTGCAGCCGCGGCGGATCTGCCGCGCGCCAAGGCTGCCGCGCAGGCTACCGCCGGCAGCAACGGCTACGCTGCCACGACCGTCCAGACCGTGCAGACCGGCATCTACAACGCCGACGCGACCATACCGGTCAACAGCCGCTTCACGCCCAGCACGGCGACGACAGCTAACGCCGTCAAGGTCGAGATGCGCGGAGTGACGCAGATGTTGCTCGGCCGCGTTTTCGCGGCGACCAGTTCGCCAAGCACGGCTCAAGCCAGCACGACGCTGGCGAGCTTCTCGAATGGCGACGTGCCGATCGGCAGCAGCGCCATCGCGGTGCAGGATGCGCAGGCGGCCTTCGCGGTCGGCTCAAGGCTGGCACAGCTGGACGGCGGTCTCCTGAACAGCCTGCTCAGTTCGCTCCTGGGCAGCAGCGTCTCCCTTTCCGTGATGGACTATAACGGGCTGGCGCAGGCGCGGATCGACCTGTTCACATTCGCCAAATACCTGGCGTTGCGCGCCAACCTGTCGGCCGTGACCTATGACGACGTGCTGAAGGCGAATGTGAAACTCGGCGACGTGCTATACGCCGCTCAGCAGGCTGCGCGCGACAACAGCACCAGCAGCGTAACGGCGAACAATGCGCTCTCGCAGCTGGCCACGACGACGTCCAGCTCGGCGCAGCGCGTCGACCTGACCAAGCTCATCTCGTTTGGCCCCGCCGGCCAGACAGCGCTGTCGCTGCCGGGGCCGATCGTGGCTTCGCTTACGGCGCTAGACCTGGTCTCGGCGGTCGCCCAGATCTCAAATGGCACGCGCCAGATCGACACGGGGCTATCCATCAATATCCCCGGCCTGGCGTCTGTCACGCTCAAGCTTGCCATCGGCGAGCGGCCGGTGGGCACGACCCTCGTCAGTGTCGGACGCGCTGGCGCAACCGTCCACACCGCCCAGACCCGCCTGCTGCTGACGATCAACCTCGTCGGCAGCGGACAAGCCTCACTGGTGAACCTGCCGCTCTATCTCGAACTCGCCTCCGCGACGGCGAAGCTCACGAGCGTCCAGTGCACCCCGGGAGACGTCACCACCTCCCGCGTCACGCTCGGCGTCACACCGGCCGTGGTCGATGCCTGGATCGGGCAGGTCTCGCTGGCGGATTTCAACAACTTCAGCGCGAGCCCGAACCCTCCCGCCGCCGTGGTCCTGAACGTCGCCGGGCTCCTCAAGGTGACCTTGCGGGCACATGTTACCATGACGAACCTGGCTGAGACCCCGGTGAACTTCACCTATCCGGAGATCCTGCGCGGCGACAAACGCACGACTTCGACGCAGGATTTCATCGCGAGCCTGCTGTCGAATCTCTTCAACAGCCTGGACCTTCGTGTCGACTTGCTGGGGCTGGGGTTGGACCTCGGCGGCGTCGGCAACCTCGTCGGCAGCATCGTCGCGGCCGCGGCGACCCCGATCGACCAGTTGCTCACCGGGCTGCTCGGGACGCTCGGCATCGGCCTCGGCCAGGCCGATAGCTGGGTCACCGGTGTGCGCTGCGGCGGCTCCCTGCTGGTGCGCTGAAGCCGAAGCGGCAGGTCAAGCCCTCAACCTGTGCTTGATGCGCTGCATCAAGCCGTCGCGCACCTCGCGATAGGCCTCCAGCACCTGCTCGCGTGAGCCCTGCACGACGGTGGGGTCGATCGTCGGCCAGTATTCGACATCGGCAGCGACCGTGCGCGTCAGGTCGAGCGCCTTGTGGTGGGCTTCCGGCGAGAGCGAGACGATCAGGTCGAAATTCAACCCCTCCCACTCTTCCAGCTCCTCGACCGATTTCGGCTTGTGCTTGTGCGCGTCGATGCCGATCTCGTCGAGAACCGTGAGCATGAAGCCGTCGACCTCGCCCCGTCTGGCTCCGGCCGACTGGACATAGATCGACTTGCCGAAAAAATGCTTGGCCATCGCCTCGGCCATGGGCGAGCGCACCGCGTTTTGCGCGCACATGAACAGCACGCTTTGAACCTTGCGCGGGGCGGCCGGCTCCACCCTCCTCAGCCCTTCCAGTGCAGGGCATAGATCAGGGTGAAGAGCCGCCGCGCCGTATCGAAATCGATCTCGACCTTGCTCGCGAGGCGGTCCACCAGGATGTGCGCCGCCTCGTCGTGAAGGCCGCGCCGGCCCATATCGATCGATTCGATTTGCGACGGCGTGGCGGTGCGGATGGCAGCGTAATAGCTCTCGCACACCATCGCATAGTCCTTGATGATACGGCGCAGCGGCGTCAGCGAGAGATGATGCGCGACGACGGGAACGCCGTCGGCCTGCCTGATGTCGAAGACCAGCCGGCGCTCGACCAGCGCCAGATGCGCCAGATAGGGCCCGCCATCATGGCCGGGAAGCGCGAAGCGATTGCGCTCGATCAGATCGTAGATCGCGACCGCTCGCTCATGCTCCTGATCCGGCGAGCCACGCCCGAGCGAGGCTTCGTCGAGCGTGACGCCGATCAGGCATTTCGACTCCGACATGCTGTCTCCGATCGAACCGGACGGCGCTAGAGCAGGCTCACAGATTCAATCTGATCGTCACGGAACGACCATGCGCCTGCAAGCCCTCCGCTTCGGCAAGCCGGACGGCGGCCGGCGCGAGCGCGCGCAGCGCCTCAGGCCCGCATTGCAGCAGCGAGGTTCGCTTCATGAAATCGAGCACTCCGAGCCCGGAGGAAAACCGGGCCGAACGCGCCGTCGGCAGGACATGGTTGGGCCCGCCGACATAGTCGCCGATGGCCTCGGGCGTATGACCACCGATAAAGATCGCGCCCGCATTGCGGATCCTGGCCGCCAGGCCTTCGGGCTCGGCCGTCATGATCTCGAGATGCTCGGGCGCGAGCCGGTCGACCAGCGGGATCGCGGCCTCAAGATCTGCGACCAGCAGGATCGCGCCGTAATCAGCCCAGCTCTTGCCGGCGATCTCGGCGCGCGGCAGCGTCGCGAGCTGCGCGATAACCGCCTTCTCGACCTCGCCGGCCAAACCGGCATCGTCCGTCATCAGGATCGACTGGGCCGAGACGTCGTGCTCGGCCTGGGCCAGCAGGTCGGCGGCGATCCAGTCGGGATTTGCCGAACCGTCCGCGATGACCAGCACCTCGGAGGGACCGGCGATCATGTCGATACCGACCTGGCCGAAGACGCGCCGCTTGGCGGCGGCGACATAGGCGTTGCCAGGCCCGACGATCTTTGAGACCGGGGCGATCATCGCCGTGCCATAGGCGAGCGCGGCCACAGCCTGCGCGCCGCCGATGCGATAGACCTCGTCGACGCCGGCAAGCCGCGCCGCGGCCAGCACCAGCGGGTTGGTTTCGCCGCGCGGGGTCGGCGCAACCATCACCACCCGGTCGACACCGGCGACCTTGGCCGGAACGGCGTTCATCAGCACCGAGGACGGGTAGCTCGCCGTGCCGCCCGGCACATAGAGGCCGACCGCCTCGATCGCGCTCCAGCGCCAACCGCTTGCGACCCCGGCCTCGTCGGTGAACCAGGCATCCTGCGGCTTCTGGCGCAGATGATAGGCCTCGATCCGTGCGCGTGCCGTTTCCAGCGCCACGAGCTGCTCGGGCGGGCTGGCTTTGACGGCGGCATCGATCTCCGCCTCGGAGACGCGCAGGGTCTGTGGCGTCAGGTCGAGCCCGTCGAAGCGGCTGGTATAGGCGATGAGCGCTGCATCGCCCTGGGCGCGGACCTCGGCGATGATGTCGGCGACGACGCGGTCGACCTCCTCCGAGACCTCGCGCTTGGCGCCCAGCAGGTTCTGGAAATCCTGCTCGAAGCGTGCATCCCTGTCGTCGAGCCTGATCGGCATCGCAAAACCTTAAGAGCTATGGCGTGGAAGAGGTCAGGCGCCGTTGGGATGGTCGGGCGTCGCGACCGCTTCCCAGACCGGGCCAAGGTCCTTCATCTGAGCTTCGATGCATTCGACGCCGAGCCGGATCGCGGCGCCGTCCGAGAAGTGCAAGGTGACGTCTCCGGTCGGGCCGTCGCGCTCGTCGAAGGTGATTGCCAGCAGGTTCAGGACGGTGCCCGGGGCAGCTGTGTCGATCCCGGTGCTGCGGACCGCGGTGACCCGCTCGAAATGCAGCGCGGCGAGACGCCGCCGGCGCTGCCTGGCCTGCGCGCCCGCCCAGTCGAACCGGCGCGCCGCGAGCGCGAAACGCTTTTCGCCCGGAAGATAAGCGATATCCGCCACCTTCAGGACAGCATCCTGGAGATGAGCGGACAGGATCGCCAGATCGTCAGCGTCGAGTGCGATCAGCTTCAGCGGGTCTGCGGCGTCAATCGGCATCGCGATGTTCTGGCGAGGCCGCGCGGCAACGTCAACTGCTGATGCGTTCGACCTCGGCGCCGCAACGGGTCAGCTTCGCCTCGAGCGCCTCGAAACCGCGGTCGAGATGGTAGACGCGGTTGATCGTGGTGTCGCCTTCGGCGGCAAGCCCGCCGATGACGAGCGAGACCGAGGCGCGCAGATCCGTCGCCATCACCGGTGCGCCGGTGAGCTTGGCGACGCCCTCGACATAGGCGGCATCGCCGTCGAGCCTGATCTTGGCGCCCAGCCGCGCCAGTTCCTGCACATGCATGAAGCGGTTCTCGAAGATGGTCTCGCGAATGCGCGAAGTGCCCTTGGCCCGCGTCATCAGCGCCATGAACTGCGCCTGGAGATCCGTCGGGAAACCAGGGAAGGGATCGGTGTCGATATCGACGGCGTTCAGCGCCTGGCCGTTGCGGCGCACGCGGATACCCTCATTGGTCGAGCTGATGTCGACACCCGCCTTGGTCAGGACATCGAGCGCCGATTGCAGCAGGTCGGGCCGTGCGCCTTCAAGCAGCACGTCGCCACCCGTCATCGCGACGGCCATGGCATAGGTCCCGGTCTCGATACGGTCGGGCAGGACCGCGTGGTGGGCACCGCCAAGGCGGGCGACGCCGGTGACGACGATACGCGAGGTGCCGGCCCCCTCGATCTTGGCGCCCATCTTGACGAGGCAGGCGGCAAGGTCGGTCACCTCCGGCTCGCGCGCGGCATTCTCGATGACCGTCGTGCCATCGGCCAGCACGGCAGCCATCAGGGCGGTATGGGTGCCGCCGACCGTAACCTTCGGGAAGTTGATCTCGGCGCCCTTCAGGCCCTTGGGCGCCCGCGCCAGGGCGTAGCCATTCTCGATGGTGATCTGTGCGCCGAGTTTCTCCAGCGCCATCAGCAGCAGATCGACGGGGCGCGTGCCGATGGCGCAGCCGCCGGGCAGCGAAACCTTGGCCTCACCCATGCGCGCCAGGATCGGAGCGATGACCCAGAAGCTCGCCCGCATGGTCGAGACCAGTTCATAGGGCGCGCAGGTATCGGTGATCTGGCGAGCCGTCAGCGAGACGGTCTGGCCGCTTTCGGCCGACTGGCCGATACGCTTGCCCGCGACTGTGCGATCGACCCCCTGATTGGACAGGATGCGCGACAGCGCCGTGACGTCGGAGAGGCGCGGCACATTGACCAGCGTCAAGGTCTCGTCCGTCAACAGGCTCGCGATCATCAGCGGGAGGGCGGCGTTCTTCGCACCCGAGATCTGGATCGTGCCATTGAGGCGCTGGCCGCCGGTAATGCGGATCTTGTCCATCGTGATGACCTGCTGGCCTGCCGCCGCGAAACGCCGGGCGGCGCATGAATTTGAGAATCAGGACCGGGAGGTTTCGGCCTGGGCTTGCGATACCGGTTCCTGCGTTTTCGCTTCATCCGTGCGGCGAGCGCGAGCCTGAGCCTTGCGGCGCTTCAGGTTCTCGCGGAGAGCGGCGGCAAGGCGCGCTCTCTTCTCGTCTTCTGCGGATGGTGGGCGGTTCACGGCATCAACTCGGCATCAACGTTTCAACGCTCGGATCACGGCGAATTCGCGGCGCATCGTTAGCTCTGGTTGTGGTTTTGAACAAGCGGGTGACCGCGCGGCAAGACGTAAGCCCGGCAAGACGCGCCCACTGCCGGCCTTGTCCCGTTTCGCGACAGGTCTTGCGTGCCACAGCGGCTCATCCCGGCATCCCTTCGCCTCGCATCGGGCTTCGCGTGGGACGACACGGCCTCTGAAAAGGACATGATCCGCCGCGATCGGCAAGCTGCGAGAACGATTGTTCCGCCCCAGCGGGAACTCGCGCCCGAATCTTTCCTTCGCGCAGCGAGCGCGCCCGGCAGCACATGATTTGCTCAAGGCGAGGACACGATCGGGATCTGTTCCACATCGTTCAAGGCCTTGGTCACGACACCGGGTCCGAGTTGACGATACGGAATAAAGCTTAACGAAATTAACCATTTCGACGGGATCCCGTTTACAGTTTCTTAACTTCAACTACCTTGACCGGGCGTTCTCGATGCGCGGCAACCGGGAGGTCAGCGGCATGTTCCAGTCTCTTTCGTCAGTTCCGAAGACTGGTTCCGCGACGACTCTCGACAGCTGCGACGTCATCGACGCCATCCGGCATCAGGCCGGCTTCCTGCCCGAGGTGCAGATCGACTACGAACCCGACATCCTGACCTTGTGGGTGACGATCCGGCCGGAGCTGAAGCCGGTTTTCACGCTTCAGCTGCTTGACAGCCTGGGCAAGATTCAGCGCGCGATCTTCGCGCTATGGGGTGCGCCGGACCAATATCACCGCGCTCCGATCCGCTTTCTCGCTTTCCGCGGAACGGGCCCGTTCTTCACGCTCGGCGGCGATCTGGACTTCTATCTCGACTGCCTGGCCAAGAATGATCGCGCGGCGCTGGCCGAATATGCACGGCTCTCGATCGAGGGCGCGGTCTGGAACGCCAGCGGCCTGAACGGCCTCGTGGTCACGCTCTCGACCATTCACGCCAAGGCGATCGGCGGCGGCATCGACGCGCCGCGCTCCTGCAACATCATGATCGCCGAGGAGCAGGCCTCGTTCGTCTACCCCGAAATCAAGTTCAACCATTTCCCGATCACGGCGGTCGCGATCCTGTCGCGCCGCATGGGACCGCGCGCCGCCGAGCAGATGCTGCTCTCCGGCGAGGAGCTCAGCGCCCGCGATTTCATGGCGGCGGGCGGCCTCGAAGCCGTCGTCCCGACGGGAACGGGCGAGAGCTGGATCCGCAAATACGCCGCCGATTCCTTGCCCATGCATGCCGCCAAGACCGCCCTGTTCTCTGCCTTCAACCGCCGCGCCGGCGATCTGAAGGAGGAGCTGGAGCACCTCGGGGAAATCTGGACCAACTGCATGCTGCGGCTGAACCCCAGCGCGATCTCGAAGTTGCAACGCATCGCGCAGACCCAGGACCGCATGCTCGCCCGCGTCTATCAGCGCCCACCTGCGGTTGCAGCAAACGCTTCGAGCGGCCGCTAAGGCCTTATTAAGGCCGTATGCGGCCCCTCCGAATTCGGAGAACGCCCACACCAAACATTTACTTCTGCCGCCATAAAGCATTTAAACGGAGCGACTTGTGGCGAGAGATGCGCAATCTCCGCTTGTCGCCGTAAAGGGCGGGAGCGATGGCGGAAGCCCTCAGGCGATCAGCGGATGGCGGCTTGAGCGATCCGGGCAAGGACTTCGTTCCGGGCAAGGACTTCGACCTGCCCGGCTACCGCCTGCTCGTCAGCTCGCTCTTCTCGTCGCCGGCCTCGATTGTCCCCGGCGGGATCGCCGGCATCCTGACGCCCTATCTGTGCTGGCTCTCGAGCGACAAGCACCTGTTCCTGAATCTGACCGTTCTGGTCGCGCTGATCGTCTCGCTGCGATTGATGACGGTGATCTCCTATCGTCGGCAGGACCATTCCGAGGACAGCCTGCGCGCAACGCGGCGCTGGGATCGCGAGTATTTCTTCGGCGCCACCGCCTTCAGCGCCGTCCTTGGCTATAGCTGCTATGCCGCGCTGGCTCTGACCGACGACGCGGCAGCGCATATCACCTCGGTCGCTTCGACGATCGCGCTCGCCTCGGGCTATGTCTCGCGCAATGCCGGGCGGCCGAAATTCGTCGCGGTGCAGATCCTGACCTTCTGCATTCCGATGGCCGTCGGCCTGATCCAGGCCCATAATGTCTATTATCAGTATATCGGCTATTTCGCCTTTCTGTATGTCGCGGCCAATATCGCGATCACCAACTCGCTGCATCGCAACCTGCTCGCGCTGAGCGACGCGACCAAGCAGTCGAAAGCCCTGGCCTCGGCGCTGCATTCGCAGAATCTGACCCTGGATGCCGCCCTCAACACCATGATCCACGGGCTGGCGATGTTCGACCGCGATCTGAAGCTCGCGGTCAGCAACGCGCCCTATCGCGCGCTCTACGGCATTCCCGAAACGCTCGCGCTGCCGGGCACGCCGTTGACCGCGATCGCCCGTTTCCTGATCGAACGCCAGATCATCGACGCCGAGCAGGTGCGCGACGTCAGGGGCGCGCTCGTCGCGGTGCAGGACATGCAGCAGACGATGACCCGCGAGCTCCAGACCCGGGGCGGTCGCGTGCTCGTCATCACCATCGCGCCGGCAGCCGAGGGCGGCGTGCTGATGCTGACCGAGGACGCGACCGAGCGGAAGGCGACCGAGGCGCGCATCGAGCAGATGGCGCGCTTCGACGAGTTGACCGGGCTCGCAAACCGCTTCGAGTTCAACAACCACATCACCGAGGCCTTCGGCCGGCTGGAGCGGACCGGCGAGGCCTTCGCGCTGCTCTATGTCGATCTGGACGGCTTCAAGCAGGTCAACGACAATCTCGGCCACGATATCGGCGATCGCGTGCTGAGCGAAACCGCGAACCGGCTGAAGAGCACCATTCGCGGCGGCGACCTGCTCGCCCGCTTCGGCGGCGACGAATTCCTGCTGATCCTGCCCTCGGCCAGCCACGCCGTCGTCACCAATATCGCCCAGCGCATGATCGACGCGATGTCCAAGGTCTTCCACCTCGACACCAAGACCGTCTACGTCACGGCTAGCGTCGGCATTGCCATGGCACCCCATGATGGCGCGACGCCGGTGGATCTGCTGCGGCACGCCGACACCGCGCTCTACAAGGCCAAGGCCGCCGGCCGCAACACACTGACCTTCTTCAACCCGGCCATGGCGGAGGAGATGCTCGACCGGCACGAGATCGAGGTCGATCTGCGCAAGGCCTGCGACGATGGCGCGCTCGAACTCTATTACCAGCCGATCATCGACCTGAAGACGCATGAGATCGTGACGCGCGAGGCGCTGATGCGCTGGCACCACCCGACGCGCGGCATGATCCCGCCCGGCGTGTTCATTCCGATCGCCGAGCAATCCGGCCTGATCGCGGCGATGGGGAACTGGGCGATCCGGCAGGCCTGCAAGGATGCAGCGCAGTGGGGCAACGAGATCGGCGTCTCCGTCAACATCTCGCCGCTGCAGTTCCGCGAACCGCGCCGCATCGTCGAAACGGTGAAGGACGCGCTGATCACCTCCCATCTCGGCTCGCACCGGCTGACGCTGGAGGTGACGGAATCGCTGCTGATCGAGGACAATAAGAGCACGCTTGCCGTCATCGACGAGCTCAGGGCGCTCGGCGTGCGCTTCGCGCTCGACGATTTCGGCACCGGCTATTCCTCGCTCGCCTATCTCTCGACCTACCCCTTCGCGCAGGTGAAGATCGACCAGAGCTTCACCCGCAACGTCCACACCAACGAGGCCTCGAAGGCGATCATCGAGGCGGTCTGCCAGCTCGCGCGCCGGCTCTCGATGAATGTCGTGGTCGAGGGCATCGAGACCGAGCAGCAGCGCATCGCCGTGCAATTGCTCGGCGCCCAGCGGGCCCAGGGCTATCTCTTCGGCCGGCCCGAGCCACTCTCGACGTTCTGCCCTGACAAGGGCCGCAAGATCGCCTGAATTCCGCTCTGACGCTCTTGCGGGTTGCGCGGCCTTGATTCCGGCGGTCTCGCGACGCATCAGCAATGCTCTGAATTTTTAGAATCGATCACGTCGCATTTGGACGGAACCGTCCGCGCGCGAGATGATTGAGCGGATCGGGAGGAGCGGCGTGAGCGAGACCACAGCAACAGCGCCGAAACCTGCGCCGCTGACGCCGGATATCTGCGTGATCGGGGCGGGTGCAGCCGGAGTGTCGCTCGCCACGGCCGCGGCTGCATTCGGCGTTCCTGTCGTCCTCGTCGAGCCCGGCGGCATGGGCGACGGCCATCAGAATGCCGGCAGCATATCGGCCAGGGCGCTCGGTGCCGCGGGCGCGCGGGCGCGGGCCGTCCAGCAGGCCGGGCGCTTCGGTATCTCAGCCGGTGAGCCGCAAGTGAACGACGAACTCGTGAACTACGCGCGGGTCCACGACCATGTTCAGCGCGTCGTTGCCGCGACCGCCCGCAATGATTCGGCGGAGCGTCTCGGTGCGCTCGGCATCCATGTGATCAAAAGCGAGGCGCGCTTCATCAGCCGCAGCACGGTCATGGCCGGCAACCAGCCGATCAAGGCGCGACGTTTCGTGATCGCGACCGGCTCGCGGCCGTCCGCCCCGCTGCTTCCCGGGCTCGACGCGGTCCCGTTCCTGACCAGCGAGAGCCTGTTTTCACTGACGCGCCGGCCCGAGCGCCTGCTGGTTCTCGGCGCCGGGTCGACCGGTGTCGAACTCGCGCAGGCCATGGCTCGGCTCGGCAGCACGGTCAGCCTCGTCGCAGCCGGGGACCTTCTGCCCCATGCCGATCCGGAGGCCGTGCTGATCTTGCGCCGCGCGCTGCTGCGCGACGGCATAACACTGCACGAGAAGGCCAGGGTGCTGCGCGCAGAGACGGTCAAGGGCGGCGTCAGGCTGGTGCTGGCAGGCCCCGATGGTGAGGCCGACCAAAAGCTCGACGGTACGCATCTCCTGGTCGCGACGGGGCGCACGCCCAATATCGAGGCGCTCGACCTCGAACTTGCCGGCATCACCAGCGACGCCGGGGGCGTGATCGTCGACAAGGGGCTGCGCACCGGCAACCGCCGCGTCTTCGCGATCGGCGACTGTGCCAGCGGGGCAGCCGGCGGGCTGCACTCCACCCATGTCGCGCAAGACCATGCCGCGCATGACCAGGCTGGACTCGTCTTGCGCAATGCCTTGTTCCGCCTCCCGGTCAGGACCAACGCAACGGCGATCCTGCGCGTGACCTATTGCCATCCGGAGCTCGCCAGCGTCGGCCTGTCCGAGGCCGAGGCGCGCAAACGCAGCAGTTCGATCACCATCCTGCGCTGGCCGTATGCCGAGAACGACCGCGCCCAGGCCGAGCACGAGACCGATGGTTTCGTGAAGCTCGTCGCCGACCGACGGGGCCGCGTCCTCGGCGCCACCATCGTCGGCGCGGGCGCTGGCGAGCTGATCGCGCCCTGGTGCTTGGCCGTGCGGAAGGGCCTGACGGTCCAGGACATGGCGGGGCTCGCCTTGCCCTATCCGACCTTCTCCGAGGCCTCGAAGCGGGCGGCGATGTCGTTCTACGCGCCGCTGGCGGCAAAGCCGGGAATCCGGCGGCTCATCGGCTTTCTCCGCCGTTTCGGCTAAGCTCCCATTCAATGCAGCAACCTGATCTCGACGCGACGCAACTCTCGGTCAGCCTGCCGCGCGGCCTGACGCGGCTCGGCCTCTCGGCCAAGCTGCTGCTTTTGACCGTGCTGTTCGTGATGCTGGCGGAAATTCTGATCTATTTGCCGTCGGTCGCGAACTTCCGGCGCAACTGGCTGAACGACCGGCTCGCCGCGGCCCAGGTCGCGGTGCTGGTGCTGGAAGGCGCCCCCAATGAACGCCTGCCCGAAGAGAGCGAGGCCCGGCTGCTGATGGGCGTCGGCGCGCGCGCCATCGCCGCCCGCGTTGGTGGGGCACGCCGCCTGCTCAGTCTCGATTCGATTCCGCCCACGGTCGCCCGCAAGGTCGATCTGCGGGACGCGAGCTGGATGACTGCGCTCAAGGAGGCGGTCGAGATTCTGGTGGCCCCGCCGCACGACATGCCGATCCGCGTCATCGGCCAGGCCATGGGCGGGGCCGACTTCGTCGAGATCGTCATCGACGAGGCGCCGCTGCGGCGCGCGATGCTGGTCTTTTCCGGCAACATCCTGCTGATCTCGCTGCTGATCTCCATCCTGACGGCGGGGCTGGTCTATCTCGCGCTGAACTGGATGATCGTCGGGCCGATCCGCCAGCTCGCCGCCAATGTCATGGAGTTCGAGGCCGACCCGGAGAATCCGCACCGGATCATCGAACCGTCGCAGCGCGCCGACGAGATCGGCGAGGCCGAACGGGCGCTGGCGCGCATGCAGATGACGCTGGCCGGCGAATTGCGCACCAAGAAGCATCTCGCCGAGCTCGGACTGGCCGTCAGCAAGGTCAACCACGACCTGCGCAACATGCTGGCTTCGGCGCAGCTAATGTCCGACCGGCTGGTCGACACCCGCGACGCCAAGATCCGGCGCTTCGCGCCGCGCCTGATCGCGACGCTCGGCCGGGCGATCGAATTCTGCCAGGCGACGTTGGCCTATGGCCGCGCGGCGGAGGCGACGCCGCTGCTGCGCGAGATCGCGCTGCGCCAGCTCGTCGCCGAGCAGGCGGAGATGCTCGGCCTGCCCGAGAACAAGCAGCTCGGTTTCGTCAACGACGTTCCAGCCGAGCTGATCGCGCGCTGCGATCCCGACCAGATGGCGCGCGTCCTGCTCAACCTGATGCGGAACTCCGTGCAGGCGTTGGCGCAGGAGCGGGCCGAGAACGAAGGCCAGCCCGTGCTGATGGTCAAGGCGCAGCAGCTCGACGGCTCAGTGCTCTTGCGCGTCACCGATAACGGCCCCGGCGTGCCCCAGCGGGCGAAGGCCAACCTGTTCCAGGCCTTTCGCGGCTCGGTCACGCCAGGCGGGACCGGACTTGGCCTCGCCATCGCCGCCGAGCTCGTCAGGCTGCATGGCGGCATGATCGAGCTCGAGCCCTCGGAGACGGGGGCGGTGTTCAAGGTCACGCTGCCGGCGCGCCGGCAGAACGGAAATTGAGGTCGGCGGCAGTCGCTCCCATTGCAAGCGCCACGACGAGGGCTACTGGCTCGCCCAGATCACCCGCGCCATGAAAGCGATCTCGCTCAGACCCAGCACCCGGTCGGGATGCTCGGGGTTGAGCGAGGCGAGCTCGACGGTTTTGGCGGTCTGGCGCCTGAGCTGCTTGGCCAGGACCTCGCCCTCGACCGTCTTGACCACGACGCGGTCGCCACGCCGCACCGTCGCGGTCGGCGAGACGATGATGGTGTCGCCGTCGCGATAGAGCGGCAGCATCGAATCGCCGGCGATCTCCAGCGCATAGGCCTTCTCGTCAGTGACGCCGGGAAAGGCGACCTCCTCCCAGCCGGCGCCGGCGGGAAGGCCGTCATCATCGAAGAAGCCGCCCGAGCCCGCCTGGGCGAAGCCGATCAGGGGAATGGTACGCGAGGGTGCCGGCCCCCGCCGCGTCACCACGCTGATGAATTCATCGAGCGAGGCGCCGGTCGCGGCCAGGATCTTGGCGATCGATTCAGTCGAGGGCCAGCGTTCGCGGCCATCGGGCCCGAGGCGCTTGGAGCGATTGAAGGTGGTCGCGTCGAGGCCGGCCTTGCGGGCCAGCCCCGAGGCCGTGAAGCCATAGCGCTGGGCGAGCGCATCGATGGCGCTCCAGATCTGCTCATGGGACAGCACCGCGGAGACCTCGTTCCTGATGTCGCCGTTAGGCTACGGGCAAAATAGGAAATATCCCCTATCGCATAAGACTTCAATCTGACTTGTGCGACTTTTTGAACGAATCGACCGAAGGCGGGCAGAAGGCTCAGCTGCGGGAATCGGGTGTCTCCGCGAATGTGCCGCGCCTAACAAGTCAGCACTGGGGGAGGGAAACGAAACCGACAGCGAGGTAAGCCATGGCAAAATCCTATTTCAGCATCGTGCTCGACAACGCCGCCGATGACGTCTGGGCGGTCATTCGACCGTTCGACCATTACGCCTGGGCCGGCGTGGAGAGCGAGACAATCATCGAAAAGGACAAGGCTCCCGATCAGGTTTCGGCCATTCGCCGCGTCACCATGGGCGAGACGATCATACGCCAGATATTGCTCGCCCATTCCGATGTCGAGCGCTCCTATACATACGGATTTTGCGACCCCGTCCCCTTTCCCGTGCGCAATTACACAGCGACGATCCGGGTCACGCCCGTCGTCGAAACCGGCGCGGCTTTCGTCGAATGGTCGGCCACCTTCGACTGCGCTGAGCACGACCACGATCGCTGGACGAGCCATTTCGAGAAAGAGGGCTTCGCTCAATGGCTGACGGCGCTCCGCCGTTTCATGAACGCCAGAAAATCTGTCTAGAAGGCTGCCAGCCATGACCCCATGATTGCCCTGCACCCATGCGAAGGGCTATCGCATCTGCACGCCATGACGACCGGGGCCATCAATGCCGCTCATCTACAAGATCTGCCCTGAAGCCTTGTGGCGCGAAGCCGAGATTTCGGGTCGTTTCAATGGCGCGCCTATCGATCTGGCCGACGGCTACATCCATTTCTCGACCGGAGCGCAGGCGCGGGACACCGCGGCGAAGCACTTCCTCGGCCAGCGCGACCTGCTGCTGATCGCGGTCGAGGCTTCACGCCTTGGCGAGGCCTTGCGTCATGAGCCCTCGCGCGGCGGGGCGCTGTTCCCCCATCTCTACGCCTCGCTCGATCCCAAATCCGTCCGCTGGATCGCGCCGCTTCCGCTGGCGACCGACGGCAGCTATCTCTTTCCGGAGGATGTCGCGTGATCGGCGCCCTGTTCAATCTCGCCCGCCCGCTGATCCACCGGCTCGACGCCGAGACGGCCCATCGCATGACGGTCGCGGCGCTCGCCGTCGCGCCGGCGTTGAAGCCTGCCGCCGACGACCCGGTCCTGGCGACGCAGGCCTTCGGCCTCTCCTTCACCAACCCGGTCGGCCTCGCGGCCGGCTTCGACAAGCATGCCGAAGCGGTGGACGGCGCGCTGGGCCTGGGCTTCGGCTTCGTCGAGGTCGGTGGCGTCACGCCTCTGCCCCAGCCGGGCAATCCGCGCCCGCGCGTCTTCCGATTGACCGAGGACGAGGCGGTGATCAACCGCTACGGCCTCAACAGCGAGGGCATGGAAGCGGTCGCTGCGCGGCTCCAGGCGCGGCGCGGCCGTAGCGGCATCGTCGGCGTCAATCTCGGAGCCAACAAGGACTCCGCCGACCGCTCCGCCGATTATGCCGTGCTCGCGCGGCGGCTGGCACCCGTCGCCGACTTCCTGACGATCAACATCTCCTCGCCCAACACGCCGGGCCTGCGCGATCTGCAGGCCGAATCGGCGCTCGACGACCTGATCGCGCGGGCGCTGGCCGCACGGGACGAGGCGGCAAACAGCGCCGGCCGTCGTACGCCCATGCTTCTCAAGATCGCGCCGGATCTGAGCCTGCCCGAGCTCGACGGCATCGTCGCGGTGGCGCGCAAGCGCGGCATCGACGGCATGATCGTCTCGAACACGACGGTGGCGCGCCCGACAACCCTGCGCAATGCGGCGAAGGCCGAGACCGGAGGGCTCTCGGGCAAGCCACTCTTCCTGCCCTCGACCAGGCTGCTCGCCGAGAGCTTCCTGCGCGTCGAGCGCCAGTTCCCGCTGATCGGCGTCGGCGGCATCGATTCGACCGCGACCGCCTTCGCCAAGATCCGGGCCGGCGCCGATCTCGTGCAGTTCTACTCGGCCCTGGTCTTCCACGGGCCGGCGCTGGCCGCGACCATCAAGGCAGGCCTCACGGCCGAGGCCCGCAAGACGGGCGTCGGCAGGCTCAGCGCCCTTGTCGGACGCGATGCCGCCGCGATCGCGCGCGGCGAGACACTCTAGCGCCGCGCCGCGAACAGGCGCGAGAGCAGCCAGAGCGGCACCACGATCAGCGCACCGGCGATGACCCATTGCCCGACCTCGCGGACGGCCCCGAAGCCGAGATCCCCGAGGGAGCGGATGAAGCGCGCCACGACCTCATAAAGCCCGCGCGGCGACAAGCCGAGAAACGCCATCGCCGCGCCCACGAGCAGCGAGATGAAGATCAATCGGACCAGGACGCTGAGCACGGAGCCGCCGAGAAAGCCTTCGATATTGCCATTCGCCATCGCGAAAATCCCCCAAACACGAACCGATCAGACCACCGCCCGGTTGAACCGGGGCTGAATGGCGATGCGATCCGCTTTCACCCCACCATCATATCGTCGCGGATGCGCCTGTCGTCGCCCAGGCCGTGCCGGCAATCTTGGAGGCGGCGATCACGGCCTGCGTGCGGCTGTCGACATTGAGCTTGGTCAGGATCGCGGAGACATGCGCCTTCACGGTCGCTTCGGAGACGCCGAGCTCATAGGCGATCTGCTTGTTGAGCAACCCCTCCGACAGCATCATCAGCACGCGCACCTGCTGCGGCGTCAGCGTCGAGAGCCGGCGCACCATGTCGGCGACCTCGATATCGACCGGCGAGGACAGGTCGACGCCCGGCGGCGTCCAGACGCTGCCGGCGAGCACGGCGCGGATCGCCTCGCCCATCTGCTCGACATCAGCTGTCTTCGGCAGGAAACCGAGCGCTCCGAACTCGATGCAGCGTCGGATCACGGTCGGCTCGTCATTGGCCGAGACCACGATGACCGGCACCTCGGGGTGGTCAGCGCGCAGGAAAAGCAGGCCGGAAAAGCCCTGCACGCCCGGCATCGTCAGGTCGAGCAGGACGAGATCGGCGTCTGCCCCTTGCGACAAGGCCTCGGTCAATGACTCCAGCGAACCGACCTCGCTGACATCCGCCCCCTCGAGCGCATGCGAGACGGCCTGCCGCAACGCGCCCCGGAACAGGGGATGGTCGTCCGCGATCACGATCCGCGTCGAAGGCTGCTTCGTCATCGCGCATATCCCTGTTCGTCTGCCGGTCGCCCATACTGCCTCAGGCGCGACCGCGATCTCAAGCACACCGGCCTGCCGCTGTCGCAAGGCCGGCGCGCGATCATGAAGGCTCTGAACCAGATCGGCTTGTGTTGCAATGCAATCAGGAGGCGGCCTTTCGGCGTAGTTCCTGCCGGGCTCGGCTCAGCCTTCGGCCGGCAGGAGCCGTTCCAGCGCCTCGATCCGGTCTGCCTCTCCAGGTGGCTTGTCCCAGCGGATGCGATTAATGCGGGGAAAACGCATGGCGAGCCCGGATTTATGCCGGGTCGAGCGCTGCAATCCCTCAAAAGCGACCTCGAAAACGAGGCCGCTTTCGGTGTCATGCGTGACCTCCCGCACAGGGCCGAAGCGGTTCAGCGTGTTCTTGCGCACATAGCGGTCGATTTCGACCAGCTCCTCATCGGTGAAACCGAAATAGGCCTTGCCGACCGGCACCAGCTCCTGCCCCTCCGAGCTCTCGCGCCAAACGCCGAAGGTGTAGTCGGAATAAAACGAGGAGCGCTTGCCGTGGCCACGCTGGGCATACATCAGCACGCAATCGACCAGCCTGGCCTCACGCTTCCATTTCCACCAATAGCCCTTGGGTCGCCCCGGCAGATAGGGCGAATCGCTGCGCTTGATCATGCAGCCTTCGACGGCTTCCGCATCAGCGCCCGCGCCGGCAGCAGCAGGGTCGGCGCGGGCAGCGGTGAGATCGTCCCAGCTCCCGAAAGGAATGATCCGCGAGAGATCGAAGCGCTCGCTGCCGAGCCTGCCGAGGAAAGCCTCCAGCCGGGCGCGACGCTCGATCAGCGGCAGCTCGCGAATATCCTCATCGCCATCGACCAGCAGGTCGTAGACGCGGATATGGGCGGGGAATTCCGCCAGCATCTTCACTGTTACCGTCTTGCGGTTCAGGCGCTGCTGCAAGGTGTTGAAGCTCTGGACCGCGCCATCGCGCATCACCAGCAACTCGCCGTCGAGCGCGCCATCGCGCGTCAGAGCCTCGACGAGATCGGGAAAAGCGCCGGCAATGTCCTCGCCGGTGCGAGAATAGAGCCGCGTCAGGCGCGAGCCATCTGGCCTTGTGCCGCTGACCGCCTGGACACGGATGCCGTCCCATTTCCATTCGGCGCTGAAATCAGCCGGGTCGAGCTTGTCGAAATCGCCCTCCTCGACCGGGTGCGACAGCATGACCGGGCGGAACGACGCGGGATCGCTGGCTTCCGGCCGCGGCGCCCTGCCCTCCAGCCAGGCGAAGAGTGCGGTATAGGGCGGCTCCAGCCCATGCCAGACCTGCTCGACCTCGTCGGGCGCCACGCCACCGAGGCTGGCGGCGGCGGTCTTGGCCAGGCGCGCCGAGACGCCGATGCGCAGCGCGCCGGTGATGAGCTTGAGCAAGGCCCAGCGCCCGGTCTCGTCGAGCGCATCGAGCCAGCCGGCGACGAGGCGGGGAAGATCGGTCTTGCCGGCATTGCGCAGGCCGGCAACCACGTCCGGCAGATGCGGCACGTCATTGGCGCCGTGCCTGGCCGGCCACATCAATGCAACCGTCTCAGAGAGATCGCCGACATAATCATAGGACAGCGCAAACAGGACAGGATCGGCCCGCTCGGCAATCAGCGCGCGAATCAGGCCCGCCTTGGCGTTGCGGAAGACCAGCCCGCCCGTCATCGCCGCCAGCGCCAGGCCGCGATCGGGATCGGGCGTCGTGCGCAGATAATCGGCGATCAAGGCGAGCTTGGCGTTGCGGCGCGGCTCATAGGCCAGGCGGTCGAGCAGCCAGGCGAAGCGGTTCATCGCGACGCACTCCCGCCACGGCCGGCTTGTGTCCAGATGTTGCACCGCATCGTTCAGCCACCATTCATGAAGAAGACCTTACCGACGAAGGCATGTTTGGGGGGATGATGCCGATGCGCGCCGCGATGCGGTTCCTTGCCTTGAATCTCTTCGCAGCGACGATGTTGGCCGGGGCCACCGCACAGGCGGGGACCTTCTCCTGCCGCGAAACGCCGATCGTGCAGCCTGTCGCTTCTCTCTCTGCCCTCTCCGCGCGGGTCGCGCAGGGCCCTTCGCTGACGATCCTGGCGATCGGCTCCTCCTCGACCGAGGGCATCGGCGCCTCCGCCAAGGACAAGACCTATCCGGCCCGGCTCAAGGCGCTGCTCGGCAAGAGCTGGCCCAATCTCCAAATCGAGATCGTCAATGCCGGCATCGGCGGCGAGACCGCTCCGCAGACGCTCACCCGCCTGAAGACCGCGCTCAGTGCGCGCCATTACGACCTCGTGATCTGGCAGGTCGGCACCAACGACGCCGTCAATGGCGGCGATCTCGACGCCTTCAAGACCATGGTCGGCGACGGCATCGCCATGGTGAAGCAGGCGGGGGTGAGCCTTGCCATCCTCGATCCGCAATTCTTCCCCGGCGTCCGCGAGCCGGAGCGCTATCGCGATTTCGTGGAAGTCATCGCCAACACGGCGCGCGGCCAGAGCGTGCCGGTGTTCACCCGCTACGACGCCATGCGGGAATGGTATCGCAACGACGCCCAGGCCTTCACGAGCGCGCTGTCCTCCGACGGGTTCCATATGAGCGATGCCGGCTATGACTGCCTTGCCCGCGACATGGCGACCGCGCTCGTCGGCATGGCTGCGCCCTCGCGCGCCGTGATGGCGCAGACGGCCCGCTAACCTCATCTCAACTGGCGACGGCATTATCCGTCTCCCCGGCCGGCTCGGCCTCGCCTTCGTCGCCATAGCCAACCAGATGCAGCGGCTTGGCCTTGAGGCCAACCGTGCCGCACCAATGCACCAGCGCGTCGGCCTCGCCATGCGTGACCCAGATCTCACCGGCCTGGACCTCCCGGATGGTCGCCTGGAGAGCGTCCCAATCGGCATGGTCGGAGATGATCAGGGGCAGTTCGACGCCTCTCTGCCGGGCGCGCGCCCTGATCCGCATCCAGCCCGAGGCGAAGGCGGTGACGGGATCGGGAAATTTGCGGGCCCAGAGATCCTGGATCGCGCTTGGTGGGCAGATCACGATCTCGCCACCCAAGGATTTCCGGTCGGTCGCGGCGACCTTGCGGATTTCGCCCAAAGCAGCCCCTTCCGACAGGTAGAACTCGGTCAGCGTTTCCATCGCGCCATGGATGTAGAGCGGCCGCTCGAAACCGGCCTCGCGGATCAGCGCCATGACGCGCTGCGCCTTGCCCAGCGAATAGGCCCCGACGATATGGGTGCGCTCCGGAAAGAGCCGGACGGATTCCAGCAGTTTCGCCACCTCCAGATGCGCCGGCGGATGCCGGAACACCGGCAGGCCGAACGTCGCCTCGGTGATGAAGATGTCGCATGGCACCGGCTCGAAACCGGCGCAGGTCGGGTCGCGCTCGCGCTTGTAGTCGCCGGAGACGACGATGCGCAGGCCCCTGGCCTCGACCACGATCTGGGCCGAGCCCAGCACATGCCCGGCCGGCACGAAACGGAAATCGACCGCGCCGATCCGCGTCACCGCGCCAAGAACGGCCTCCTGCCGCTCGCCCGCAAAGCCTTCGCCATAGCGCAGCGCCATGATGGCAAGCGTCTCGCGCGTCGCCAGCACCGCGCCATGGCCGGCGCGCGCATGATCGGAATGGCCATGCGTGATCAGCGCCCGCGCCACGGAGCGCACCGGATCGATATGGATGTCGGCCAGCGGGCAATAGAGCCCGGCCGGCGTCGGGATCAGCAACTCCGAAGGGCGCAGGTTCTGGGAGCGCTGTCTGGCCAGTGTCATTCTCCTCAGATAGACCGACGCGCATGATCGAAAAGGGTTCCGCCACGCATTCCGCCAGTTCGGGCGATTTGAACCTCGACCGCCGCTATGCCTGGGCGGAGGCTGCGCTCAAAGATGGCGATGCCGCAGCCTGCGTCGAGATCCTCGACCAGACACTGGCGCAAGCCTACCACTTCACCGCCGCCTGGCATCTCTACGGGCTGGCGCAGGAGACGCTCGGCCGCAACGAGGACGCCGCTACCGCCTGGCGGCAATGCCTGACGCTCGACCCCAATGACCATTTCGGCGCGCGACTCGACCTCGCCCGGATCGGCGCGCTCTCCGCCGAGGAGGCGACATCGGAGAATTTCTCCGGCGTGCTGTTCGACGGCTATGCCGAGCGCTTCGACAGCCATCTGGTCGAGACCCTCCGCTACAACGCCCCTGCCCTTCTGCAGCAGGCGCTCGCCCGCATCTGTCAGGAGACGGGCAAACCTTTCCGTTTCGAGACCGTCTATGATCTCGGGTGCGGCACCGGGCTGATGGGCGAGGCGATCCGGGGAGAGACCGGTTTCCTCGCCGGCTGCGATCTCTCGCCGCGCATGATCGAGCGGGCGCGGGCGAAGCAGCAGGACAATGGCACGCCGCTCTACGACAAGCTCGCGGTCGCCGGCCTGACCGGCTTCCTGGCGAGCCGGCCGGACGCCTCGACCGAGCTCGTCGTCGCGGCGGATGTCTTCGTTTATCTCGGCGAACTCGCGGCCGCCTTCGCGCAGAGCGCACGCGTGCTGAAACCGGGCGGCCTGCTCGCCTTCACCGTGCAGAGCCATAAGGCTGAGGGCGTGATCGTCGGAGCCGACCGGCGCTTCGCCCATGCCGAGGGCTGGCTGCGCGAGCGACTGGCGCAGGCGGGGCTGAAGCCGCTGCTGATCGAAGCCGCAAGCACGCGGCAGGATCGCGGCGCAGCGGTGCCGGGGCTAGTCGTGGTGGCGCAGAAGAGCTGAACGCGGACGAGGCTGGTAGCATCGCCAGATTTCGCGCTATTATGCGGATGAATGAAGGAGGCAGCCGGATGGACGTCCCAATCGGAGAGCGCTGGCAATCTTTCGTCGCAGCTGCGGTCGAGACCGGCCGCTATGTCTCGGCCAGCGACGTCGTCACCGAGGGGCTGCGCCTCGTGCAAGAGCGCGAGGAGCGTTTGCAGGCCCTGCGCGAAATGGTCGAGGAATCCATCGCGCGTGGCGGCTCGCATACCGGCGAAGAAGTCGCTGCAGCCATAGAAGCGGCACTGGACGAGATCGACATCGCCGCACCAAGCCGCTGATGCGGCGGCTTCGGTATAATGACGCAGCTCGAGATGACCTTCTCGCGATAGCGCGATATATTCGCCTGAGCAGCGGCAACAGCGAAATCGCGCGTTCATTCGTAAGCAGCTTACGAATTCAGTGCGAGAAGATCGCTGCGTTGCCGGGAACGATTGGACGGACTCGCTCCGAACTTCGGTCGGACCTTCGAAGCTTTGCCTTCAAGGGCTATGTCATCCTCTTCCGGTATGTCGAAGACACGGTCGAGGTCGTCAATATCCTCGAACGCCATCGCGATATCGCAGCCGAGTTCAAGACCGAGCAGTCTTGACGCCCGCCATTCCCTTTTCGTTCTCCCCCGCCGTGCCTTATCTCTGGAGCGCATGGCCACCCTCTCCCCGCTCCCACCCGCCTTCCGCCTGGTTCGCCAGCCGCGGCTGGAGCGCGGCCGCATCAGCTTGCCCTGCTGGAGGAGGCCCGCGCCGGGCGCTCGACCTTGCTCGTCACCCCAACCGGCGCCGGCAAGACGCTCGCTGGCTTCCTGCCCTCGCTGGTCGAACTCACCGAGCGCGGCAATGAGCGCGAGGGTTTGCATACGCTGTACATCTCGCCGCTGAAGGCGCTCGCCGTCGCGGCGGATGTCTTCGTTTATCTCGGCGAACTCGCTGCCGCCTTCGCGCAGAGCACGCGCGTGCTGAAACCCGGCGGCTTTCTCGCCTTCACCGTGCAGAGCCATGGTGGTGAGGGCGTCATCGTCGGAGCCGACCGGCGCTTCGCTCATGCGGAAGGCTGGCCGCACGAGCGGCTGGCTGCGGCACGGTTGAAGCCGGCCGTGATCGAAGCGGTAAGCACGCGCCAGGATCGCGGCGTCGCGGTTCCCGACCTCATCGTGGTGGCGCAGAAGGGCTGAACTTGGTTCTGCCTTGGGCTTCCCCTACAAAATGGACGAAGCAGAGAACAAGCATCACGACGTGAGCTGCCTTTGTTCTTGCGTCGATTCCGGCTCGATTCCTTTTATTCTAGGGCTTTTGAGAGATATTCTAGGGCAAGAGGTGAAGGAAATGCACCGGCATATGCCGGCTGCGTTTCGCCTGCCATGCTGATATTTTGCGGCGAGGAAGAACCGCATCGCGTTAGTGCGTGCGGTTGTTGGCGCGTGAAACTGATGTAAATTTAGGGAGAGCTTATTCATGGCTGAAGCTCTAGATGGACCGGTTGGCCTGCGCTGGCGCAATCAGAACGTTACGAACAACGCCAGAGACCAAGAAAAGGTCATCAATCTTCTTACGAGAATTCCGGCTTCACAAGGCGGAAAGCAAGAAGCTTGGCCGGTGCCGCCGCTCGCAGGTCCAGACAGAGGCTGCCCAAAGTTCCTGGCGGATGCCATTTGGGACTTTCAGTCCTTCTGGAAAAGCAAAAGAGTGTTCAACCTCATCGACGGCGTCGTAGATAAGGCGGGGCATACGATCCGGCAGTTAAATTCCTTAGCCTCTGGCGCGCCCATCAATCCCCCAACGCCGTCGCCGACCCAGGATACTCGCGAGCAGGATATTATAATTCGGTTTACGGGGGGCCCCGGCGGCAATCGCCGGGAAAAAGAACGTGAGAACGACCTAAAAGAGAATTTCAACACGCCTAGCTATCTTGCGACACATCAGCCTTTACTGGCCATCTGCTATGTGGGGTTTCGTGAACAGGAGAAGTTCGTCGAAACAGCAGTCAACGAAGCGATTGCAGGCCGGACGGCGACGAGCAAAGGCATCACCATCGTCATCGGCTCTAGTGCGGGCGGCGTATCGGCGCTCAAGGCGGCGTGTCAGTTGTCCGCACGCGGCGCCCGCATCAAATATCTCGGCATCAACGACGCTGCCTTCTTATCGACCTCGCACGAAGTCAACTTCAAACCCTTCGCGATCAATCTGAATATTGTCACCGGTGGGCAACGGATCAACGCTGAGATGAAGGAGAATTTTTCCCAGACCATCGGTCATAGCTGGCAGTTTAACAGCACTTCTCCCACGGGTTTCCACCCTTATGCGGAGTTTCACGGTCCGCTTGCGGGATTTGCAAATGTCGATCTCGCGAATAAGCCGCGCGTTATCGCTGTCCAAGCAGCCTATCTTGCTGCCAGCGCCCCCATTTCTCCCCTCCCGCTTCCGATCGGCGTTCGCGATCGGTTCGCAGCGATGATGCATAAGCAAGCGGGTAGTGAAGCCGAGAACCTGCTCTGGGCGCGTCTGAGCACGCTCATGCCGACATGAGTGTTCTGGGGTATAAGGGTGGTCCCTAGAGCCGGATGATTTCAAACGGAGTCACAAAGTAACTCCGTTTGAAATCTGAATCCGTCTCTCATCTAGGAGTTAGAGCAGGATCAATGCGAAAAACCGGTTCCCACTTTTTCGCATAGTGTAACGTGGCTGGCTTAAAAGCTCGCTGTCACAACGAGTCAGCAGCGGATAAGAGCCGAACTTGCAAAGAACGCCAATCTTTGGGTCCAGGAGGCCCGAGGTTGCCGGAACGGCGCGGGGCACGATCGGAGCCCGCTGCTACGCTATTCCCCTTTCGTTCTCCCCCGCAGCGCCTTATCTCTGGTGCGTATGGCCGCCCTCTCCCCGCTCCCGCCCGCCTTCTCCGCCTGGTTCGCCAGCCGCGGCTGGAGCGCGCGGCCACATCAGCTTGCCCTGTTGGAGGAAGCCCGCGCCGGGCGCTCGACCCTGCTCGTCGCCCCGACCGGCGCCGGCAAGACGCTCGCCGGTTTCCTGCCCTCGCTGGTCGAACTCACCGAGCCTGGCCGCGAGCGCGAAGGGCTGCATACGCTCTACATCTCGCCGCTGAAGGCGCTCGCCGTCGATATCGCGCGCAATCTCGAAATGCCGATCGCGGAGATGGGCCTCCCCATCAAGGTGGAGACCCGCACCGGCGACACCTCGGCGGCCAAGCGCACGCGCCAGATGGAGCGGCCGCCCGACATCCTGCTGACGACGCCGGAGCAATTGGCGCTGCTGGTCTCGCATCGCGACGCGAAACCCTTCTTCGCAAACCTGCGCCGCATCGTGCTCGACGAACTGCACGCGCTCGTGACCTCGAAACGCGGCGACCTGCTCTCGCTCGATCTGGCCCGGCTGCGGACGCTCGCGCCGCAGGTCAGCGCTGTGGGCCTCTCCGCCACGGTGCGCGAGCCGGCCGATCTGCAGAGTTTCCTCGGCGGGACAAAGACCCCGGCAGGCCTCGTCACCGTCACCGGCGGGGCGAAGGCGCGCATCGGCATCCTGCAGACCGCAAGCCGCCTGCCGCTCGCCGGCCACACCACCGGCCACGCCATGGGCGAGATCTACAAGGCGATCAGCCGGCACAAGCTGACGCTGGTCTTCGTCAACACGCGCATGCAGGCGGAATTCGCCTTCCAGGCGCTGTGGAGCATCAATGACGACAACCTGCCGATCGCGCTGCATCACGGCTCGCTCGATGTCGCGCAGCGCCGCAAGGTCGAGGCGGCGATGGCGGCGGGCAAGCTCAAGGCGGTGGTCTGCACTGCGACGCTCGATCTCGGCATCGACTGGGGCGATGTCGATCTCGTCGTCAATATCGGCGCGCCCAAGGGGGCGAGCCGGTTGATGCAGCGCATCGGCCGCTCCAACCACCGCATGGACGAGCCTTCGCAGGCCTTGCTGGTGCCCTCCAACCGCTTCGAGCTGCTGGAGTGCAAGGCCGCGATTGAGGCCGTGGCGGAGGCCGCCCAGGACACCGCCGAACCGCGCATCGGGGCGCTCGACGTGCTGGCCCAGCACGTCCTCGGCGTCGCCTGCTCGGACGGCTTCGAAGCCGGCGCGCTCTATGAGGAGGTCCGCACCGCCTCGCCCTATGCCGGGCTGATGCGGGCCGATTTCGACGCGGTAGTGAACTTCGTCGCGACCGGGGGCTATGCGCTGCGCTCCTATGAGCGCTTTGCCAAGCTGCGGCAGGACAAGGCCGGGCTTTGGCGCGCCAGCGATGCCCGCGTGATCCAGCAATACCGCATGAATGTCGGCACCATCGTCGAATCGACCATGCTCAAGGTGAGGCTCGGGCGGGCGCGAACGGCTAAGCCCGGTCAGCCCTCCCGGATCAGCAGCGGCGGCCGGATGCTGGGCGAGATCGAGGAGTATTTCGCGGAGACGATGACGCCTGGCGACACCTTCATCTTCGCCGGCGAGGTGCTGCGCTTCGAGGGCATCAGCGGCAATGAGGCGATCTGCTCGCGCGCCCCGCCCGGCACCGACCCGAAGATCCCCTCCTATAATGGCGGCAAGTTCCCGCTCTCGACCTTTCTGGCCGCCCGTGTCCGCGCCATGCTGGCGAACCCGAAGGAATGGGCCTCGCTGCCCGAGGAGGTCTCGTCCTGGCTGCATGCGCAGCGCTTGAAATCGCGCCTGCCCAAGCCCGGCGAACTCCTGGTCGAGACCTTTCCGCGCGGCGGCAAGTTCTACCTCGTCGCCTACCCTTTCGAGGGCCGCCTGGCCCATCAGACGCTCGGCATGCTGCTGACGCGGCGGCTGGAGCGGGGGCGGATGCGGCCGCTCGGCTTCGTCTGCAATGATTACGGCATCGCGGTCTGGGGGCTCGGCGACATGACGGCCGCGATCGCGCGCGGGGCACTCAGCCTCGGAGAGCTCTTCGCGCAGGACATGCTCGGTGACGATCTGGAGGCATGGCTGGCCGAATCGGCCTTGATGAAGCGCACCTTCCGCAGCTGCGCCGTCATTGCGGGCCTGATCGAGCGGCGCTTTCCCGGACAGGAAAAGAGCGGCCGCCAGGTCACGATGTCGACCGACCTGGTCTATGATGTGCTGCGCCGGCACGAGCCTGAGCATGTGCTGCTCAAGGCCGCACGCGCCGACGCCGCCACGGGCTTGCTCGACATCCAGCGGCTTGGTCAGATGCTGACACGAATCAGCGGCCATATCGTGCATCAGCCGCTGGATCATGTTTCGCCGCTCAGCGTCTCCGTCATGCTCGAGATCGGGCGCGAGGCGGTCTATGGCGAGGCTGCCGACGAGATCTTGGCGGAGGCCGAAGCGATGCTGATCGAGGAGGCGATGGCGTGACCCTGGTGGCAGGATCTTGGCAGGCACGATCCTGGACACTGCAGACGCAAGGATCGACCACGGCCTTCATGCTGGGGCGCTTGGCGCTCGTGCCCGATCTGTCGGGCGCGCTCTGGCTGCCGGATGAACGCACGCTCATCGTCGCCGACCTGCATCTGGAGAAGGGCTCGGCCTATGCGGCGCGCGGCGTCTTCCTGCCGCCCTATGATTCGGCCGCGACGCTGGCTGCGCTCGCGGCCGCAATCCTGCACCATGCACCTGCCCGCGTGATCGCGCTCGGCGACAGCTTTCACGATATCCACGCCGAAAGCCGCATCGCGCCCGGCAACCTCGCGACATTGCGCCAGCTCCAGCAGGGCCGCGACTGGCTCTGGATCACCGGTAATCATGATCGCGAGATCGGCCCCGCCATGGGCGGCGAGACGGCAGCCGGCATCGAGATCTCGGGCGTCGCCCTGCGCCATGAACCCGAGGCGAGCGAGGTCGGTTTCGAGATCGCCGGCCATCTCCACCCGGCGGCGAAAGTCAGGATGCGCGGACGCGCCTTGCGGCGGCGCTGCTTCGCCTTGTCGCCGCGCCGCTGCATCATGCCGGCGATGGGCGCCTATGCCGGCGGCCTGAACCTGCGCGACGCCGCGTTCCGGCCGCTTTTCCGCCAAGGCCTGAGCGCCCATCTGCTCGGCGACGGCCGCCTCTTCCGGATTGATGAGCGGTTGCTGTTGGCTGATTGAGCTTCCCGGGTTGCATAGGCCGGGAGCTTGTGGCATCAGGACGCCGCTTCGGAACGACGCCCGCTCTGGCAATCGCCTCTCGCGACTCAGCCAGACGCTTCAAGGCCCATCGATCCTGCTGCGGTAGCTCAGTGGTAGAGCACTCCATTGGTAATGGAGAGGTCGAGAGTTCAATCCTCTCTCGCAGCACCAGCCCCAAACTCCTGAAATTTCGGAATTTCGTTGCCCCGCAAGGGTTTGGCAACCACCGCAGTGGTACACACGGGTGGTACACATGGTACTTCGCATGGCCAATCCTTGGAAACACCCGAAGACCGGAGTCTTCTATCTCCGCGTACGCGTCCCGAAGGACCTGCTACCTCATGTCGGCTCGAAACTGATCAAGCGTTCGCTCCACACGAAAGATCGTGAGGAAGCAAAACTGCTCCACAACGAAGCGGAGAAGACTCTCCTTCAACGTTGGCAGATGTTGAGGAAAGGAGTTCAGTCGCTAACTGACCGCCAGGCCGCAGCCATCGCTGGCGAGCTCTATCGCCGCTCACTTGAGGTTGGTCCCTACCGGCACATTATGCTCGGTTTGCACACATCCACCCGGTTGATGCAGATCGAGATTGCTCTCGGCGAGATGGACCAATTTCCAAGGCCAGAACTCTTCCCGCGGCAGGGAACACGAGAGGAAGCGCTGGAGCGAATTATCGGCGAGCTGGTGTCCGAGTACCTGTCCGAAAACGGGCTCCTTCTCGACCAGGTTTCGCGCGATCGCGTCCTCGTTGCTGTGGGGTACGCAATCCGGCAAGCGGCTTATCACACTCTCCGCGAGGTCGACGGCGACTGGCGGCCCGATCCAAACGCCGATCGATTCCCGAAGTTGGAATTGCCCTCGGCAAAGGACGACCAGCCCCAGGCTGCCGGGTTGTCATTCGAGGATGCCTGGAAACTGGTATCCGCCGATTATGCGCGAGGAACCTGCAAGCGCTGGCGCCCGATCCTTGAGGGCCTTATGGAATCGTCGAAGAAATCCGACATCCTCGCGGTCACGACAGCCGACATCAATGCTTGGAAAGAACGAGGGTTGGCGGCTGGCGGTATTTCCCGCCGCAGTTTCGCCCGCAACAATCTGTCTGCCGTCAAGACGTTCTTCGGCAAGCTGAAGGATTCAGAAAAGATCACGGTAAGTCCGGCAGCCGAGGTGAAAATCTCGCTCGGGAAGAAGCACAAGGCCCGCGACATGCGAGGTTTCCGCAACGAAGAAGCGTTCAAAATCCTTGAAGCTACATTCGCGGAAGCACCTGCCAAGCTATCAAAGCACTATGCTCGCGCCCGACGGTGGGTGCCCTGGCTCTGTGCCTACACCGGCGCGCGCGTCAATGAGATCACGCAAGCTCGTGCTTGCGATATCCGATTCCTTGAAGGGTATTGGTGCATTCTCATCACGCCAGAAGCTGGAACACAGAAAACGTGCAGCAAGCGGGACGTGCCGATCCATAAAGATTTGATCGACCAGGGTTTTTTGGAATTCGCACGTGCGAAGAAGGGCAAGGAGCCGCTCTTCGCACTGCAATCCACGCCTGGAAAGACGGCACCATCCGAGCTAGTTGGTGCTCATTTGGCGAAATGGGTTCGACAGATGGGAATCGACGATCCGTTCGTCGCTCCCAATCACGGTTGGCGTCACCGCTTCGAGACCGAAGCGCGCGAATGCCGAATTGAGGAGCGGTACATTGATGCCATCGCAGGTCATACGCCAGCAACTCAAGGTCGGAAATATGGTGCCTTTCCGCCCCGGGTGCTTGGTCCCGAGATCGCCAAGCTCCCACGGATCCAACTCCCCTCGGAGCGAAAGGCCGCCTAACGTCCGGACAGGTTTGCTCGGACTCGCCTCTCGGTCTGAGCAAGAGCGCAGTCATGGTTCTAGTCCAAAGCCAGATACTGATCGCTGACCTTCCTCACAAAGGGCGCTACCGCGTGTAGCGATGGAGAATGGGCTTAAGCATTCCGAAGGGGCTGACGATTGCAGGTTTCCGAGCCAGCATTTTCAAAGGCGCACTACGCGGATTTCAGCGGACATATTCACGATCGAATTTTGTCGCTCTGCGGAGTGTAGTCGGAGACAGTCGCAACGGTGCGATTCTGTTTGAGGAATGTCTCGATCAACGCCTTATAGTTGCTAGTGAAGACGGATTCTCGCTCAGTGAAGCGGGAGAAGCCATTGCGGCCAGCAAGGCCGTCTCTAGAACCGCATTGGATCGCGCCCTCCTTGTCGTCGAGAAGCTACTGGAGGATGCGGCGTCCTTGAATGCCGATCCAAGCTCTGTCCGCCTTGTGGATCCTCGACAGGGGCAGGTTCCTGATCCATGTTGCAGACGTCGGAGAGACGGACCACAGGCGGCAGTTCGCCGAGAAGCCGGTTCTTACCCAAGCGTGGAATAATCAAGAAGCGTCCGGTTCAAAGGCTCTTTCGGGAGCCTTTTCTATTTTGAGCAGGCTTTGCCGGCTGCTACCTCAATGTGATCACAACGCTGACCTTCGAGGTCACGAGCGAGGCAGTCCGCGGCATAAGTCCCCAGCCTCAAAATGTAGCTTGAATTCGACATAAAACTAATTTGAGTCGCCTATAGGCGACATGATTGAGTTTTAAACCAGGAATTGGTATGTTGTCGATTATCGGCGCTAAGCTCGCTTACGTCGCCTATAGACGACAGGTGATCGATGACCCGCAGGCCTCACATCTCGCTTACGCCTGAAGCCAAGCATGCGGCCCTCTCGCTCGGCGAACGGCTGCGCAAAGCTCGCTTGCGACGCAACATGACCCTTGAAGATGCGGCCAGCCGCCTGGGCATTCACCGGGAAACTCTATCGCAAGTCGAGCGCGGCAATCCGAACGCAGCCATCGGCACCGTTGTCGGTGCACTCTGGGTGTACGGCCTGCTGCCGACACTGACGGATGTCGCTTCCCCAGAGCTCGACATGGTCGGTCGATCTCTGGAAGCAGTGGGCGGTCGCCAGCGGGCTCGGCCGGGCTTGGGAGGCATGGACAATGACTTCTGACAGGCCCGTGAAGGAGATCGGCTGCTTTGTGTACATGACGCTGCCCGGGCGGACCGAGGCGGTTGTAGCCGGTCGATTGGAAATCGAGCAAACCGGCATCGAGCCGGTGGGGCGTTTTGTTTATGGCCAGTCGTACCTTGGTAATCCGGACGCCGTGCCCATCGATCCGATGGAGATCGCTGCGCTTGAGAACAAGGTATTCACCCATGTCGGTGACAACGGGATGTTCTGGGCCTTTCGGGATTCTTCACCCGACTTCTGGGGCCGAACCGTCATCCAGCGCGCGTTGGGAGCCGAGCTCGACGAAGTCGGGTACTTGCTGAACTCTCCCGATGATCGCGCGGGTGCTCTGGGCTTTGGAACGGGGCCTCGCCCGCCCGCTCCCGAAAGGAAATTCAATCGGACCTTGGATCTCGAAGAGCTGCAGCAGACAGCTGACGACATTCTTGCCGACCGCGAAGTGGTCGATCGCCACAATGCCGAGCAGGTGGAACGCCTCCTATTGCACGGCACGTCCATGGGCGGGGCACGTCCAAAGGCCGTCGTCGAGGACGGCGAGGCACTTTGGATCGCGAAATTCAGCCGCCAAGACGACACCTACAACGTCCCGATTGTTGAGCACTCAATGCTCGAACTGGCACGCGAATGCGGAATCAGCACCGCTCAGTCGAAGCTTGTCACCATTGGCGGCAGGCATGTGCTGATGGTAAAGCGCTTTGATCGCGACAAGGCCGACTGCGGATGGCTGCGGTACCGTATGGTCAGCGGCCTGACCACTTTGGAAACGGGCGAATCCGACCGCTCGCGTTGGTCTTATCCCATTTTGGCTGACGCAGTTCGTCGATTGAGCAGCAACTTCCGAAGCGATCTGGACGACCTGTTCCGACGGGTGACGTTCAACATGCTCATCAGCAACGACGACGATCACCCCCGCAACCACGCCCTACTGGCTCGAAACAGAAGTTGGAGCCTGTCGCCGGCCTATGACCTGACGCCGCGATCGAGCATCGCCACCAGCCGCTTTCTCGCGATGTCGATGGGGAACGGCAACCGAGCTGCCACGAAAGAGAATCTCTTTTCCGAGCTCGACCGCTTCATGATCGAGACCGACGAGGCAGAGGAAATCGTCGCAAAGCTCTCCGCCATTATCGAGCGGCGCTGGTATGGGATCTGCCGCGAGAATGGCCTGCCCGAAGCCGATTGTGAGCGAATTAGGCTGGCATTTGGGAACGAAGGTTTCGATTGGGCGGAGCCGGTTGCGCCGACCCCGTAAGCAAGGCGCTGAGCCGGCCGGATTGGCTAGCCGATCGATTGCGGAAAGGCTGAGCCGGACGCGATGCCCTGCGTGCCCGACCGTCGACTTCAGTTGAACTCTCGCTGCAGTCGTTGGTCGCTGATCGAGTGGCACAGCCGGATCGTACCGATTCAGAGTGCCGGAGTGGTACGCAGGAAGCTGGTCATTACTGAATAGAGGACTCGCGCCTTTCATGATCGAGACACAGCGATTGTTCCTGCGCGGCTGGCGTGAAGAGGATAAGCCTCGCTTCGCTGAAATCACGAACACACCGCGCATGATGGAACATATGGGTGGCGTGCGGTCGCGGGCGGAAGTCGACGAACTGATCGATAGGCAAATCGCCACACAGGTGGCCCACGGCCTTTCGATGTGGGCCATGGAAGATAAGGCCAGCGGACTCGTTATCGGGATTTGCGGTCTTCGCTACGGAGGGCAACCGCGTATAATGAGCCAGGGTGAACCACGGCATAAATCGGCTCCGATTCAGTTCGGATTTCGATCGGATCGGGATAGGGGCCGTATCCGGTATTGCTACCACTCCTCTCGTTCTATCCCGTCGACAATCGACACGGAGGACCACAATTCGTGGTTTTAACCTCTTGTCCCTGCAACTGATTGCAAACACTATGAAAGCTATCCGATAAATGTGAGGGGTATGTCGTGCTCAAGGCCACTCGACCTTGTTTACTGATCTGCGCGGTCTGCGTCTCCTTGGCGGGTTGCAACGAGGCGGCGCTCTTTCAAGCACCTCCTCGCGGTGGAGATCCAGCGCCATCACCTGCCGCATCGGACAGCGTCATCACGCTCGTCGCATCACTCCCCTATGCCGCGCTAGCCCAGATTGCAGAAGCCAAAATCCCCAAGAGCGTTCCTCTAGGAGGCGATGGACATGTGGCCTGTATGGACGTGCCATATCTCAACCCAGGCCACGTTGGTTCGCATCAGGAGTGTTTCAATAAGCCCTATGTCGATTTTCGGGGTGTCGGCACAGAGAGAGTCTGCGTGAACGTTCCCGACATTACTGGCCCTAGCATAGGATCAAGAAATCAATGTGCCGACTACCATTGGAATGCCGACGTCAATAAAGACGGCCCCGTTCGGATCGGAAAGTCGGGCGCGGATATCCAAGTCGCGCAGAATATCCATATCACCGGCAAGGCTGGACTGGGTGGTAACCTCGCCGGAGCGCTCTCTCTGTCCGGCAAAAGCTTCGACGCGCGGGTTTCATCGGCTATGAACCTCAATGTCGGCCTCGACAATCGCTGGTGTCCTATTGTCAAGGTCGCTCCCGTTGGGCGATGGGTCGACAGTGCTTCCGTCGAAGTGGTCGGCCGAAATTGCGTCGGGATCGACCTCGGTCCACTTGGTCATCCGCAGATTTGCGCCGGTCCCGTAAATTTGGGATTGGCCGATGTCCTGAACAGCGAGTTTGACAAGCACCGCGACGATATCCAACACGCAGCGCAAGGCGCTCTATCGTGCGACATGGTACGTGAAAAGGTCGGGGAACAATGGCACCCGTTCTCGATCAAGATCGACAGATCTGGACAGGCGCCTCTCTTTCTCAACATTGAACCGAAGGCGGCCGGCTTCTCTGGACTGCTTGCTGGAGACGGCGCGAGCAAGATCGTTGTGCGCGTTGGTGTAAAGACCGTTCTGTCGCCGTCCGAAATGTCGAACACGGGCGGAACCGTCCCCGAGCTCGACTCAGTTGCCGCCAACCAGGGCGGTCTCGATATCAACCTTCAGGCAGTGGCTCCTTATGATTTCCTGAAGAACGAGTTGGCGGCCGCTATGAAAGGAAAGACCTTCAAGAAGGATACCGCAGCCGGCGTAATTGAAGTCCGGATCGACGATGTCGACCTCTATCCGAGCAATGGTTCTCTCGCCGTAGGCCTGAAAATCGATGCGAAGCTGCCGGGGCGGTGGTTCGACACGACCGGATGGGTCTACTTGTCCGGAAAGCCCACGCCTGTTCAAAATGGCAAGGCGATTGCGATCGAAAACATCGGCTTTGCAACGGTCCTCGACAGTGCATTCTGGACTGCGGTCCAGGGTCTCTTCGAGACAGAAATTCTTTCGACTTTGAAGGGATACGCTCAGTTCGACCTCAGCAAGGAAATCGATAAAGCGGCCTCTCAGATCACATCGGCCATCGCCAAAGCCGATGTGGCTGGTCTCAAGATCACCGCTGGGCCGCCAGCGATTCAACTGACGGGCGCCTACATTGCTACCGACACCTTGATCGTGACCACGAAGCTGAGCATGAGTGTCGACACAGAGCTGACCGCCGCGCTGATCAAATGACCACCCTCGACCCGAGCCCAGCTAAGTCGTCTCATTGGGTTCGACCGAGTGTTCAGGCGTGCGCGTTGAGAAAATGAAGAAGTGGCCTGCTGCCGGTTTCGTGGACACCGAGATTAGGTGTTTCATGAAGCCGGAGGTGGCGTATGCAGCGAAGACGATTTGGGCGTGAGTTCAAGATCGAGGCGGTTCGCCTGATCAGGGAACGCGGGGTGAGCGTCGCGCAGGCGTCTCGGGATCTGGAGGTCCATGAGAACGTGCTGCGCAAATGGGTGAAGGAGTTTGCCGCCGATCCAGGGCAGGCGTTTCCTGGACAGGGTCATGTGAAGCCCGAGCAGCTCGAGATCGAACGGCTGCGGCGTGAGGTGGCCAAGCTCAAGGCGGAGCGCGATATCCTAAAAAAGGCCGCAGCCTACTTCGCGAGGGAAGCGATATGAGGTTCGCTTTCATCGCGAGGCACCGGAGCATCTGGCCGGTGGCATGGCTTTGCGAAGCGCTGGATGTCTCCCGCTCCGGGTTCCATGCCTGGCTGACGCGCTCGCCGAGCCAGCGCTCCGTGGACGACGAGGTGGTTGGCGCCAAGGTCTATGCGAGCTTCAAGGCGAGCGACCGGACCTATGGCGCTCGCCGTGTCTGGCGTGATGTCCTGGCTGACGGCGTCTGCTGTGGCTTGCACAAGATCGAGCGCCTGATGCGGATACAGGCCTTGCGGGCGCGTCCCCGGCGTCGTGGCCTTCCGAAGGACGAGGGAGCACGACTGACCTCGGTCATCGCGCCCAACGTCCTCGATCGTCAGTTTACCGCGACCCGGCCGAACCAGCGCTGGATCGCCGACTTCACCTATGTCTGGACGGCGGAAGGCTGGCTTTATGTGGCTGCCGTGATCGATCTGTTCTCACGGCGTGTCGTCGGCTGGTCGATGAAGGCGGAAATGACGGCGGCGCTCGTGACCGACGCGCTGGTCATGGCGATCTGGCGGCGGGGCAAACCGGGCGCCCTGCTGCACCACTCGGATCAGGGCAGCCAATACACAAGCCAGCACTTCCAGGAGCTGCTGGCCGAGAACGGCGTCACCTGCTCGATGAGCCGATCGGGCAACGTCTGGGACAACGCCGCGATGGAGAGCTTCTTCTCCTCGCTGAAAACCGAGCGCATCAGGGGCCAAGTCTACCGCACGCGCGACGCGGCCAGAGCAGATGTGTTCGACTACGTCGAGAGGTTCTACAACACGATCCGCAGGCACTCGACCATCGGCTATCTCAGCCCGGCCGAGTTCGAAAAGAAGGTCGGATTAGCTTAACTGCGCGTCCACGAAACCGGCAGCAGGCCAAAGACCGCTAACGCCGCCATACCGATCGCTGCGAGTGGCAAGCAATAAAAGGTCAGTGGCGTCACGGATCTCGGAAACAGTTCGACGCCTGACGAACAAGGAGCCTCACCGGCACCAGTCTTGCGAAGGCGCATCTGTTTCCCCTCCTTGGCGATGGGTGACCACAGGAGGGTCGTTTCTGAACCCTTGTAGAAGTTTTGGGTGTCCTGCTCGCAGATGTCGCCGGACTCGGCCTCGGCCATGCAGCGGACGATGCCAGCAAATGGCATGGCGACGAAGATCAACAGAACACAAGCCTGAAAGACTTTCGCCTCCCACGCGGCTGTGTTGAGCCCTTCGAGCCAGATTATCGGGATACGCGAGTGCCATTGATTGCCATGGCGCCTCGCGTGCGAAAGGAGGGCGATCGATGCCAACAGGAACAATCCACCTCCGACGATTGCCCCGAAATAACCGATGGCCGGATTGTTGTCGGCAGCGTTGCCGCCCTTGTCGCCGAAGAGCCGGCCCAGGAACTCGGAGCCACCCTGAAGCGAGATGATGCTCGTTGCCAGGTAGAGAACACATGCGACGGACAGCCACTGCCATAGTTGGGTGAAATGCGTTTTGGTCATCCTTCGTCCCCGATAGTTGAAAGCTGCGCGGAGTAAGAGGGCCTCGGTGATCGCTACTTGCGCATCCCCGAAATCGCAATCCTTACGTGCTTGGCATACCGCACCGCCCCGCTCCAACTCGTCTGTTGCTTTTCGGCGGACGAAGTCACAGCACGCCAAGGTTCGTCCGTTCGCTCTCAGCGCAACAGCGGAGTAGGCTCGCGATCACCGGCCAAGCAGCCGGCGTTCAAGCAAAGCATGCATGTCGCGGCGGCCGTCGGCGATGACGAAGATGACGACTTTGCTGCCGATCACGCGGTAGATCAGGCGATACGGATCGAGCAGAATCTGCCGGAATTCCCGAATACCTAACGCCTCAAGCTCCTTGGGAAAGCTGCCCCGTTCCGGGTAACGCTCCAGTGTGGAGATCTTCTCAATGAATGCATCGAGCAACGACTCGGCCGCTGCGATTGAACGGTGTCCAGCAAGGTAGTCGTGAATGGCTTCGAGATCTTCCTCCGCGCCTTGCGTCAGCTCGACCTCAAAGCGGCCTTCCTTCATCGACGATCGGCCGCTTTTCCGCGCAGTCTTTCGACGACAGCACGAGCTGGCTTGGTCTGGCCTGCATCAACATCCTGATTGCCGATGGCAAGCAGCTTCAACAGCGCGAGCGTCTCTTGCGTCTGCTCGAAGGAGGCAACATCCTGCAGCACCGCCCTGGCCTCGCCATTCTGCGTGATCACTAGAGGCTCTCGCCTTTCGGCGAGGTTGAGGAGGATGTCGGCTGCGTTGGCCTTGAGATAGCTGATCGGCTTGACTTGGGCAGAATACCGCAAAGGGACCTCCCGAACTAAATTCAGTCCGAATATAGTTCGGTCGCGAGCGCCGTGCAACTGCATAGGCCGCAGCCCCTATCGAACCCGACCATCCAGCGAGACGAACACTGTGCATCAGTGCCATCCAAAGTTTGTATATAAATTTTGGACGCCAAGCGTGAGGACGGAAGGTCGGATCCGTCGCGAACAGGCAGGGCGGCAGGTTCCTGCCACCGCGCTCCAACTCCGCAAACCGGTATCAGTTGGTAGGCTTCGGGGGTGAAGAATGGATTTATTCCCACCCTGCTCCTCCGGCTAGTGTACGCCGCCATCCGCGGGCCAAGCCACGCATGGCCAATCTTGCCCTAACAAGATGCGTGCATTTCTCTGATGGGAATTACCTCGATCGAAAGATGCATTTCGGATCCTGCCGTCCAAGCGCTATCGCACGTGGGCCGCCTATGCCGAGAATCGATTATTGGGAGTACAGGCGAGCCATCGACTTTGCCAAACACCTGTCAGAGCGCGAAGAGAATAAGCTCCCGTTTTCCAGAGCGCTTGTTGGATCTCTCGGCGAGATCGGCTTCAAATCCAGTTTCAATTTGCTGTCAGCCAGGCAAGGCCGGAACCAGTCTTTACGGTGGAAACCCCATTTCAACCCCCATGGAGGCGGTGATGGAGGCTATGACTACCGCGCTGGTGAGTGGACCATTGACGTCAAAGTACATCGAAAGGGTCTGACAGTCCCGGCAGCTCGGGGGGCTGACGTTTACGCGAAGGTCCGCCTCAAGGTACCAAAGGGGGAATCTCCCTATTGGTTTTGCGAAGGAGTGGCACGGGGCTGGGCCAGCCGCCAGTTCAACCTGCGCGCAGAATTTATCGGTTGGATAAGCAAATTGGACTTGCCAGCAGGCACCGGCGTACCGGGGGGTCTGCACCTCGATGATCGGCAGCTAGATCCGTCTCTAAACCGCCTACTGGATTTTGTGAGTTCGCCGAAGACAGCGCCGGCTCATCCAAGAACGCGTGACTAGCCGATAGGCGGAGTAATCCTCTTCGGCGTGGAGTTCGATCCGGGTTCGGACATCATGCAGATCGAGATCGACCTGGTTGATCAGCGTACGAAACTGCGAGGTCCCACCGCAGTCTTCCTTGCTCGCAGCCATGGCTCGACCGCGGTGGTACGCTACCTCGCGAATCGCGACCTTCTCCGTCTGGCGGGCCGAATATCTGGGCTAAACGACGATCAATCGGGCTACATGGCACCCGAACGTGTAAGCGTTTTCCTGTTAACGATTTGGCAACTTTCCTGCAGTTATGGTGGAGCCACGTTCGAGCTAACGCTTGTGCGCAAGCTGACGTGCGAACCAGGTTATGGCTCCGGCCGCCGCGACCTCCCGAGGCCAACCAGCCTTGGTCGCGCGCTGAAGCACCGACCGAAGCGTAACATCCAAGGCTCGGGCAGCATCATTGGTGCCGGCGTCTTCGGTGCCCAGATCGAGCGCTCCAGGCGGTTCGATCTGCTGTCGAAGCATGGCGCTCAGAATCAGGGCCATGTGATCCGGCGGGCCATCCTTGGCCCAGTTTTGGACAGTGCGAACGGGCAGACGATGCTCGCGTCCAAAGCTGGACTGCGTGTGCCCCAGCTTGGCTAAAGCCTCTTTGAAGGCAGCTCCGTCCATCTGCTTCCCGTTGCGTGAGCAGCAATGTGAGTCGGCCAGCCAGTCTTTGTGCAGGCACGATCACCGCTTCTCCCCCGACAGTGCAAGAAGCACGGTTAATGAGCCGTTGAGCTCAATCCTTGGCCCGCCGGTAGGATTTAACCTCTCGGTCATGGATTACACCGATTTGGCGTAGCGCAATCCTTGTTGCGTCCCCAGTCAACTCCCTCGCTTGCCCAAGCGCCTCCTCCCGCCTGCCCCATCACGAAGACGGAGTACTCCCATGAGTTTCGACGATCCGCTGCGACGCGAAAACGCGATGAAAAAGATCGAGCTCCTTCGCAAGCTGACCGAGGACCTAGTTGGCATCATGGACGGCTCTCGCCCGACCGCCAGTGAACTCAGCAACGCAGTCAGCCTGGTCGGTGCCCAGGTTTGTGAACTTGCAGTCCCATGTCTCGCTGGGCTGGCACAGGGTCACCCCGAACTCGGCACCAAGCTGATTACGACCTCACAGATCTTCTCTGCCGATCCAGAAGGGCGCTGGGTTCGGACCCTGTCGCGCTTCTACCGGATAGAGCCCTCCGGCGAGCAGCAGACATTTCGAGGGAGGTTGCAATGAGGTTTCGAGGCAGCAAGGCCGCGGGTTCGTTCTGCTGCGATAAAGAGGGCAGCTTCGAACTCCTCGTTCATTGCGAGGCCGACTCCACCATTCACAGCTACGCAGAATTCAACTTCGGCTCGGTCCTATCGCCACACGAGGCCGAGCTCTTCGGCGATATCGCCGCCTACTTCATTCGGCACGCCGTCGGGCTGTTCGTCATATGCGTTGAGCCTTCAACACCACGGCCGACGCGTCGTTATCGCAGGCTGCGCAGCAAAGCAGACGAAACGCTCGCCAGGCGTTCCATCTGGCTTTTCACCACGACCATCGAGGACCTCCGGCGCGATCCATACTGGCTCAACGCATGTGAAATTGCCCGATGCGCCCAAGCCGACCTGACCTACGCCGATCAGTCCCGCATCATCGACTTCCTTGCGCTAGAAGGCCAAGCCGCGATCATGGATTGCGCAAGGCGGTGCCGCTCCAGCCTGGACAGCTGTGATGCCGTCCTGCGGCTCGTCTCCAGCGGAATCCTCGCCATCGACGCCGACACTCCGCTGACAACCGCGAGCCTGGTCCGGCTTCAATCGGGAGCTCCTTCGGGCTCTCCCCTGACCTGGCTGTAGATCCCGCGACGGTAGCAGGTGACGTGCATCGGTACCTACTATCCTCGCGACCACTCTATCTGGCCCCCCTATCTCACCAGCAGCCAGCGCCGAAGCCACTTGGCTATCCAGCTGCCTGTGAAGGCCGCAACGAGCAGTTAGCGCCAAACGCTAATCCCAACCTTCAGAGTCGTGCTTCCCTAAGCGCGACCTGTTCAACTTGGCTTCGGCACACGGCTCATTTCTAGCCGGCATGCGATAGACGCCAACGCGTTCGCTCGCGTCATCGCGATTCCTCTCCGAATCGGAAATCCGCAATGCGAGCATCGTCCACCCCAGGCCGCGACCCATTCTGCGTCGGTCCGGTCAAAATCACCCTGCAGAGCCGCAATCCACTGGGCCCCTCGATCCGGCGTTTGGATACCTCACAGGTCGTCGCTCTGACGTTTCCCCGAACCGCGTGGCACAGCGTCACGGCCTGGCCGGAGCTCGCGATGCCCGGCGTCTACATGCTGATCGCACCCGGTCCGGACAATCACGCACTGCGCATCCGTGTCAGCCAGGCGCGGTGCGTTCTCGAACGGCTGGTTCAGCACCGGCGCACCCGAGATGATCTCCAGTACGTCCAGGTTGCGGTGGTCGTCTGCGCACCTGACCCCATGCGCGAAGATATTGCCAACTTTGTCGCACAGCGCCTCGCTCTCACCATCGCCCGGACCGGCATGGCTGTCGTCGACGGGCATTTCGAACTTAATCCCCGTCTCGATGTGCAGACCCAACGCGTCGCCCAAGACGTTTTCAAGGACGCCCTCCTGCTACTTGGCCCCATCGAGCCGATGACCGCAATGCTTTGCGCGACCATCGCACGGCAGGAACACCGCACCTCGCCCTCCCAGACTCGATCACCAGAAAGGAGCGACAGATGAGCAAGCTAGCCATGGCAGACATGCTGTTTCCGGATGACGATCTTCCGGAAGGCAAGCCTCAGCGGCAGCTTTCACTGAAGGCAAAATATCTGCAGTCGCGCCAACTGCCCGGGCCAGCGATCGCTCGGCGCATGCTCTGGTCTGCGGCCGGACCGGAATTGCTGCGCGACATAAGCCGGCGGCGCCCCAGCGTCATTCTCATCGAGACGCCCGATGACTGGTTCGACCTGATCCACGAGGCCGCTCGCGATCTCATACGCGCTGCCGACTTTGTGACGTGCCAGTCCGCAAAAGCGAGCAAACAGTCATCGACCCAGGAAGCTGGCCTCATCAGTGCAACAGCTAGCACCCGATCGCTCGTGGTCATCGCCGCGATCGGCGTCAGCGCTATCAGCCGGTCGGTACTACTGTCCCTAGATCATCGCGTTGTGATCAAGCCGCCTGATCGTGCGATCCTGGCAGGCGCGCTGCGTACCGTCTTCGGGCTGCGCAGGCCCCCCTCTCTGCCGCCGGATATCGTGCCAATTTCCGATGCGGCCGCGGTCGTGGCCGCTATCCGCCCCGCCGAGAACTCTGGTCGGGCCATCGCACGGCTCACCGCTTTGTCCGATCCAGCGCACTCGTCGGCAGCGGCACTCCCGCCCGGTCCCGGCCTCGAGGAGCTAGGAGGATACGGCGCCGCCCGGGACTGGGGCCTTCAACTGGCGGGGGATCTCGAAGAGTATCGTGCCGGCAGAATAGATTGGACCCAGTTGAGCAGTGCGGCGATCCTTCATGGCCTCCCGGGCGTAGGCAAAACCTTCTTCGCCGCAGCACTGGCCAGGAGCTGCCGAGTGCCGCTTGTGAACACATCCCTCGGCAGGATCTTCGCTACGACCACTGGCCATCTCGATACCGTCATCAAAGGGCTGGATGCAGCGTTCTCGGAAGCACGTGCCGTGGCGCCTTCGGTGCTTTTCATCGACGAACTTGATTCCTTGCCTGACCGCGCCACGCTGAGCGACAGAGGCCGCGACTGGTGGTCGCCCGTCTGCAATCACTTTCTAAAACTGCTCGACGAGCAGCGCCATGGCGTGATCGTCCTGGCGGCGACGAACCTCGTCGGCCGGATCGATGCGGCCATCCTTCGGCCCGGCCGCATCGATCGTCACTTTAAAGTCGAGCTGCCCACCGAGCCCGAGCTGGTTATGATCCTGCGGCTCTACCTGCATGACGAGTTCAGCGAAGACGAGATTAGCAGTCTGGCCCCACTGGCACAGGGTCTGACAGGTGCAGGTGTCGCACTTGCCGTGAAGACGGCGCGCGCTGAGGCGAGGCGCGAAGGCCGCAGACTGGAGTTGCGCGACTTAATCGACAGGATTGCCCCAGACAACCGGAATATTGCCGATTTGCATCGGATTAGCGTGCACGAGGCCGGGCACGCCCTCGTCGCAATATTGCTGAACAAGAGGGTGTCATACGTCTCGACGGTCCCGGGCTCGGGATATGGCGGCGCTTCTCTGATCGAGATGACGGGGCCTATCGCGACCCGCTGCGACCTTGAGGATCAGGTCGCCATCTCTCTTGCCGGGCGCAACGCCGAGCGCCTGATCCTCGGCGAAGCCAGCTCTGGGTCACATTCGGATCTTCGTTTAGCGACATGGCTCCTAGCAGCGATGCACGGTTCGTTCGCGATGGGCGATACGCTCGTGCAGCAGGCGCCGATCGACAGCAGCCCATCGTTGCTGGCCGATCCAGAATTCCGCAGCCTTGTCGAAGTCGATATGCGCCGTATCGATGAGCGCTGTGCCCAGCTGCTTGTCAGCAACGTCGACGCCCTCAAACGTATCATCGCCAACCTGCTCGAACATCGCGTGCTGGCCGAGGATCAGGTCCTGAAGCTCGCCAGACTTTCATGACTTTGCCAGACCCACAAGCACAAGCATGACTGACCAACCTCGATCTTCTTGCACCCTCGAAAAAGGCCCCGCATCCGCCAAGCGGGCGAGCTTTTGCAGAACCGTTCGCGCGCTCCATTGAGCCTCCGCGCCGGCCCGTGACTCGCAGAGTTCAGGGTACGACCAACGGGTTACCGGCGCGCGGCGAGCCAGCCCCGAGCGCCTCGAGGACGGCATCATCACCCCTCGCAGCGGCCGCGCCGCAGAGAACTTGCTGCTGATGAACGCTTCGTCGGGCCCAGGATCTCATGAAACCGGATCGCGAGATGCCGGCAGCCACCAGCCCGCCCACTCCCAACATGCACACATCAAAGGACCACACAATGCGACTGCTTCTCATAAGCGACATACATTTGGAGTTCGACAGCTTCGATCTTCCAGCAGATCTGAATTTCGACATCGCAATTTTCGCCGGCGATATCTGGAAGCCAGTGTCCAATTCAGTCCGTTGGCTGACGGCCCAACGTGAGGGTCCTCTGCAGCGGAAGCCGGTCATTCTTGTCCCTGGTAATCATGAATTCTACGGGACCGAAATCACCGCAAGCAGAGAGGAGGGGCACGATCTTGCAGCGCTATCGGGTATTCACTTGCTCGATCCAGGCACGGTGACCATTGACGGCGTCCGTTTTGTGGGCGCGACTTTGTGGACGGATTTTGATCTTTACGGTCGCTCAATTGCGTCGCGGAGAGTAGCGACGCGCGGCATGAACGACTTCAGGCGCATCAAGATCCAGGATGCCAAGGTTCGCCATTTCACCGCGGACGACGCCTTAGCTCTTCATCGTCATGACCGTGCTTTCATCGAGAAAACCCTCGCACAGCCGTTCTCCGGGCAGACGGTCGTAATCACCCATCATGCGCCTCACCCTGAATCCGTTCCGCACGAATTCCGCGGCGATCCGCTCGCGCCAGCCTTCGCATCCAACCTGGCTGGGTTGATCATGGAATATCGGCCCAGCGTCTGGGTGCATGGTCATGACCATCATCATCACGACTATACGGTTGGAAGCACCCGGATCGTCGCGAACCCGGCCGGGTATCCGCTCCGTGACGGACGTGAGAACCGACAGTTCGATCCCCACTTCACCATCGAGGTTTGACGCACTGACTTGGTCGCAACCCTCGCCACCGACGCCGACAGACCGCTGACAGCCGCGATCCTGGTCCGGCTTCAATCGGGGTCTCCTTCGGGCTCGCCCCTGACTTGGCAGTAGATCCCCCTGCCCGATCAACCATCCCTCAACGGTAGCAGGTGACGTGCATCGGCACCTATTACCCAGCGCACAAACATAAACTCATCGAAACCCCGCTTTCCGGCCTTGGCCTGAGCTTTCCAAGGCACCCTGCAGGGCCTGCTATGCCCTGCAATTGCGGACGCCTCCATTCACCGCAAACCTTCCTCAGCCTCCGCTACGCCGGCCTCGGAGACGTCGAACTCCCGGCGCGAACCGCGAGCCCCCCGGAGGTCACCCCGTTCAGCCTGCACTTCCTGCCACGCTCATCCGCTTCAAATGCGACTGGGCATTCAGCCCGCCCTCAGGACCGAGGCCACCATGAAAACCACTGCTTCGATGCTCGACGATCTCCCCCTGGAAGACGACGATAACGCCCAGGATCGCATCCGCCCGCTGACCGGTGACGAGCTCAGGAAGCTCTTCCGTGACGCCTGACCAGATCGCAGCCCTGAACCGAGCGATATCGAAGCTCTTCAACCGCTGGCAGGTCGACGACGAACTCGGCTCGCGCATCCTTGCGCTAGATGCAGAGCGTTATCGCACCTGGAGGCTCGGCGAACTCAATTGCCCCGACGACGACCTAAGGCTGCGGCTCAGTCTTCTGCTCGGCATCCATGTGCAACTCTGCACCTTCTTCAGCAAACCGGAACGTGGCTACGCCTGGATGGCCAAGCCGAACGATGTGTTCGGCGAAAGCCCGTTGAGCATGCTCAGCAGCGGCGATCTCAACGTCCTGGTGCGCCTTCAGGCCTATCTCGCCGCGGAAACGCAGGCTCCCTTTTAGTTCACGTTGAGCAGCGCATTGCGCCGACAGCTTCCGTGGGCCTTCGTCACACAGCCGAGTCACGGCAACTCCCGCCTGCGCTCCAAAACATTCGCGGCCCACTCTCTGATCGAACGCGCAGCCGGCCCGCCCGACAGAGACGACAAAACGACCGGAAGGACGATACAAATGAACAATCATATGCCTCCTCCGATCCCAACTCCCTTAATATTGCTACTCAGAATTTTGGCGCGAACAGAGGCAAAAAAGCGGGCATCAGAAGCCGACAAGCCTTTCAAAAATCACGCGTTTTTGAAAATCGGCGCCCAACATATCGACATCATCAAACCCGAGAGGTAGCCGTCGAAATATTGACCGCCTCGCTATTCATATAATTTGTCTGTATGAATCTAAGACGACTTCTGTCAGGCTAACGCCATCAGATTTAAGGACGCCGCCGTGAACCACCCCAGACACCAGCACAAGGAACCTGGCCGTGAGGGCCGGCGTCGTTTGCGTTGGATTGGCTCTCGACGATCCCTGCCGGCGAGCGATCCCGTAGCGCCTGAACGGCTAGCGAACATCAATCCAACCGACAAGCAGCGCTCCGGTTCGCCGGAAAGGAAGCGCCAAGTGAGCGCCAACCCTTCAATGGTGTGCGCACCCCTTCGAGCCGGGCTTCGATGGACTGGGCGATCGCAGCAGACCGATCCCGCAAATCCTGAGCGGACCAAGCAATCAAAATTTTCCCTTAGGTCGGACGTCGCTCGCCAGGAGCCGCCCGACCACTCAGTGAGTTAACGACCATGGAAGCCGGAACGCCGCGCAAACCCACAGTGAAGGACCTGCTGCCCGCAAGTTTCCTGCAACAGGCAATCAGCAGGGCACCCAAACTGTTACAGCTGAACCGCCCAGCAAAGGGTATCGCCATCTACTGCCGCCGCTCGACCGACATTGAGAACGATTCGATCGAGCGCCAGATCGACCGTGGGACCGAATACGCCGAGCGTCGTTTCAAGGCCCCCATCGACTACAAATATGCCGATGCCGGTATCAGCGGCGAAGTCCGCGAACGTGACGGCCTCAGCCGCCTGCTGAAGGATGCCGAAGCGGGCCTGTTCAATGTCGTCATCGTTGAGGAAGTCGATCGCCTCGGCCGAACGATGGCCATCATCGCGGATATCCACGACCGGCTCGAAAAGCTAGGCGTGCGAGTTCATAGCGTTAGCAAGGGCGACGTCATCGAAACGATTGACATCGCGTTCAAGGGCTTCATGGCAAGCGAGCATCAAGTGCTCCTGCGTGCCCGGAGCAAGGCCGGTAAGCAACGGGCCGTTGAAGCAGGCAAGATCGTAACGAAACTGCCCTTCGGCTACGTCAAGGATTACCTACGGCCAGGCCAATGTTCGATTGACTCAGCGAAAATGCCCGTCATCCGCTGGATGTACGAAGCGCGTGCGGCCGGTATGACGCTTCAGGCAATCGCCAGGGGAGCCAATAAACGGCTGGGCCAAACTCTGATCCATCGAGTGTCGCTTGCTTATATCTTGAGAAACCCGATCTACAAAGGCGTCTATACATTCCGCCGTAGCGTTGCCGCCGCTCGGCGCGATGGGAAGAGGGTTCAGGTACCTCGTCATCCAGATGAGTGGATGACTGTGGTGAAGCCCGAATTGCGTATGGTCGACGAGGATCTTTGGGACCACGTCGTAAAAGGACTGACAAAAAGAGGCCGTCCGGGGGGCGCACGCCTTCTGAGTGGGAAGTGCGTGTGCCGGGCCTGCGGCAACAGAATGGTCGTCCGAGATAATAAGTTCATCGGCAAAGTATACTATCGCTGTTATCAAAACGAATACGATCCAAAATCCATCCCGCAGTGCAAGGGGGGCCTCATTGGTGCGGAAGACATCGAGCGGCTTTGTCTCGACGCCATTCGCGACGTCCTGAGTTGCGACCAACTTGAAAGCGAATTCCAGCGCATGGTGGAAGAGGAGTTCGCCAGGAACATAGCTGCGCTCGGACCGCGACGTAAGGAATTGGGTGCACGAAAGGAAAAACTCGAGGCTCAACTGAATAAGGAGCTTGAGAATGTGGCCCTGCAGAACTTTCCTGCGGAACTCGTGCAGCAGCGGCATCGCAAGATGACGGAGGAGTGGGAACAGCTAGACGCCGAGCTCACCGACATGCCCGACATCGACCGGCGATTTATCGTCGACAACTCACGCAAAGTGAGGCTCCTTGAGGCATTCGACCGCGTGTGTAACACTTTAGGTCATGATCTGCGGCGACACGATACGGACAGCGAAGAGGCGCTCGCAGCGCTTCGCAATCTGATTGCCGGCGTTCAGATCACCAGGATCCTGGGTTCGCGGAGCTACCGCTGCACGATTTCGATCGCTGCCGATGCCATCATGGGGGCTGCTCACGCTCCGGGCTGTAAGCCCAGCCTGCATCGGCGCTTCGAGCACATAGTCCATAGGCCCACCGACAGGCTCGATAAAAAGCAGATCGCCCGCGCCTATGAAAACCGGAGCTATTTCCTGAACGACGGAGAATTTTCATCTATCATAGAAGCTTTCGGCTCGGAAATCGCCAAACTTATAATTACATCAGAGCTGAATGACCCGCGTAAGTTACTGGATATTCTGGCATTTCTCGCGACTACATCAACGACAAGACCGGCTCTGCGGGAGATCTTGGGCCTGCCGTGGTATCTAAAAATCGTACGCCGCATCAACACTACTTTGACAACCAATCTCTGGAACCGGATCTCCGAATTTCTCCAACAGGAATTTCCTGAGAGGCGACACTCCTTCAACCCGAAGTTTCGCGACGTCTGGATGGCTTGGCGCGAGAAATAGCAAGGCCGCTCACCTGGTAAGATGAGCGGCCTTTTTCTTTGGGCATCTCGTCACAGCCTCTTCCGTAGGAAGTCATGCCTTCTTGGGGAACTTCCTCGCCATCGAAAGATCCCATCCAACCGGCAAATCCTTGTCTGACGGCCAAAACGCTCCATTCACCGACAACAAGTGGCCGGCAATAGCCCGATTATACATCAGGCGGTACAGCACCTCGGTCGACACCTCGGCCCGTGCCGGATGCTTTGCCTGAATTTCGGGCGCTGCCATGGGACGACCATGCTGGGCGATGATTGCCAGCGCCTCGTCGACGATGCGCTTATTGAAATGGCGACCGTGATACACCTTCTCGTTATCCGAGAATGACGCTTCGGACACCGCGATCTTGCGCGGAGCCGATACAGGGCCTTCCACGACCGCCTCGGCAAAGTCCTCACTGGTCTGGCCAGTCAGATATGCTGCCAATCCGTCTCGTTGATGCGTCAGGCTGTCCAGCTGCTGCTTCAGAACAGCCCGCTGGCGGTCCATGTCGGCCAGCTGCGCCTTCAGGAACGAGAGCGCCTGCTCTTTATCGATCTCCTTCACGAGTCATTCCCCATCATGGCTATTTAAATCTCCGTCATGCAAATATGATATTTCATACGAAATAGGCTTTCCATATCCAAGTATCACTCGCATACGGGAGGCCCTCCCCATGCTTCAGTCCTTTGACGACGCCGCGAACGCACCGCTGCGCTTCTCCGATGCCGTGTTCTCGTTGATGGATGCAGATGTCCTCGGAGGCCTCCGGAAGCCGACCTCCGGAATGCTAGAATGCCTAACTTCGATGGAGCTGAAGTATCTCCCCGTGATCCCTCAGATCCTCGCCCAAGACGCAGCCGGAGAGCTTAAGATGGCTGCGACCGACCCTGTATTCGCCCGCCAGCTACGCCGCCGTCGTGAGGGCATCGTTGCAATGATGGAGCACGTCATCGTTTCGACCCCGCGGCTCATGGAGGTTCAGGAGGCGTACCTTTCGGACGCCCGAACGGCGGCGATCCTGGAAGCTTCGCCACAGCTCCGAAACCGCCTTCTGGTCGCAGCGACTGCCATCGAGTATCGCATTCCGATCCTCAGCAGCGGCCGCATTTACCTCAGATTGGCTGAATTGACCCATTCCCCGCGGGCGCTTTCGCTCCCCAAGGGAAACTTCATCGTCCAGCCATCTGCTCACTGACGGCATTTGGCGTTTCTCCAAGGCGCCGCAAGCCCCCGCTTGCGGCGCCATTTTGACTCTACTCGGCTTCCGCCTCGATCCAGCTCACCAACTGGACCATGAAAGCGTCGTGCTACTCGTCACTGACGACGGGAAAACTCACCCCTCCATCCTCGTCCAGATGGAACTGGTTCCCGGCTTCCGTTGCCGTCGGGCCGGCCTCGGCGATGTCCTGCGGCATGTTTCAAACCCCTCGAATGGCCACCCGTCATTTTCAATTCATATCAAATGGACGGGCGCATGTAAAGTACTTTTCATGTAACAAATTGCGCTACCGAAAAAGCAAGTTGTGATAACTGCGCGCGAACTCGTCCATGTACAATCCCAAACGTCACAAAACTCACCTTCTATAACGCGTTGTTTTATATAGTTATTCTCTGGAATCAACCTCTCCCGGCGAACCTGGCAAGGTGTTCAATGGGCAACACTGGCTAGCCGGGTCGAAACCTCGTTCGGACTTGTCGGATTCAACGTATCGAACCCACTCTATCTTTTGAGGCATTTGGATAGACGATCGAAGCAAGAAAAATCTCGTGTAACATGTCGTAGACTTTTCCATTCCCGAGCCCGCAGCTCTCATTTCCAACGACTACCAATTTTCGTGCGTTTACACTCTGGGAACAACGAAAGTGATACTTGAAGCCCCCATGTTAGCGGCCCCTTCGAATGCCTACCGATCGACACATCCGACTCACGCTCCCCTATGCGCACGAGTACGACTTCCGGCGACGTGGCGGGAGGCGGGACTGGCAGGAGGTTTACCGGAGCAATGTCGAGGTCGACATTCGAGTTGTCGATGGGCCAATCATCCCCCTGATTCGGACGCCCAACGATATCAATGACGACGTCACGTGCAGTTACGAAGGGCGGCTTTATCGTCAAATAGCCGATCCAAATCGTCTGGCATTGTCGCCGCCTGAATTCGGGCGTCGAGCGGTGAGGGATGCACCGTTCAAATACCGCCTGGGCACTACTTACTGGCATTGGGCGCTACGAGATTTCCCCCGCCCCTACTATGTTCGTTCGCCTCGCTTTTCTGATCAAAGCGCGATGGAGTTCGGCTATTGCCCTCCGCTCTTCGAACACGGGGCGCCGAAAAGGATTGATTTAGACAAGCCTGCCCAACGAAGCCGACAAGCTCAGGAGTGGTACGCACGCGCATTTCTGATTTGCGGCAACACGGTTTGGGTTGAAGTGCCGCAACCCGCCTGGGTCATCGAGCCGACCAAAAAGCACCAATGGAGGTTGCGGATCGAAACTCAACCTTCATTGTGGCAAGCGGCAACCACCTTTCCGCTCACCAGAAATGGCAGCGTTGTCGAAGGTATCGAAAGAGTAGAGGCGTTCGCGGAAGAGCTGGCGTTTGAATTGGTCCCAGGCACGCCGCCGGTCGAGCTGTTTGGCATCGTTCGGGACGTCAGTTCCATATCGTCGTTGGCGGCCTCAACGCTTGCGATCGCGAATAAGCCATTCCCTACAGTTGACCTGTCCACGATCGACCAGGCTGGCGAACAAGAGCTCGTTCGGCAAGCTCTCGATGCTGTGCCCCGACCAAATTTTCCATGGTGCCCGGGACGCAAGCTGGAAGGCCTCGATCCAAGGAGCCAGCCCTTGCGTCTCCACCGTCGCTGGCAGTTTGAGTTCCGTCAGGCGGAGAATTGGGAAATTCTCAAGAAACTCTGGCCCAGCGACCAAGAAATTCACTACCGCGCGATCGCGAATGATCCCAATGAGAGCCCCACGAACAAAACGTCGCTGGAGGATTGGGAGGCTCTCGCAAATTTCTATATCTGACCCGATCTGAGACGCCTTTCGATCGACTGCGCTCGTCTCGGCTCGGGCCTCCCATTGTAGTTCGGGCTACGTCTTGTCCTTTCCAGGCTTCCTGATTCTGGACGCTCCGCTCCTGACTTATCGCGAGCCGCAACGTCACAACATGGCGACGCGACCGCAAGACCCGATCCGCAGAGCCGTGGCATACAGCGCTGCTGGAATCGCGGGATCAGGGCTACTTCGTCGTTGATATGCCGAACTTCTGGGAGCGTCCTGAAATGTCCGGCCTCCTCCGCGACGTGCGCGAGAAACTGGACAAGTATGAATGGATCAAGCGAAACGCGCAGGCGCAGCCTATCCCGCCATCGCGGCCCGATGATCCCGATGCCGATATCCATGCCATTTTACGGGATCTGCGCGCCTGATCCGCTGAGCGCGGGCGGCGGAGCTGGTCAGGCTTGCGAAGCCGACCGCGCATGATTCCGGCTTCTATTCTTCGATCTCAACCTCGCGGTCCCTCAATTCCAGTCCACTGCGTGTGAGAGTGATGGCGAAGCGCTTATAGAAGCCAAAAAACTGATCGAGTGTCAGTTTCACTTCTACTTTCCGAAGCTTCGGCTGGCCGTTCGCCGGGAGCGCAGCGCTTCGCTCGTCGCCGATCTCGAAGCCTGGATGCGCGAGCATCGTGCAAAGCTCTCGCGGCACGCTCCCGTCGCTCAGGCCATGGACTACATGCTTCGGCGCTGGGATGGCTTCGCCCGCTTCCTCGATGATGGCCGAGTCTGTCTAACGAACAATGCCGCCGAACGGAGCCTGAGAGGGCTGGCCCTCGGCCGCAAGGCCTGGCTCTTCGCCGGATCGGATCGCGGTGCCGAGCGGGCCGCCGTCATCTACAGCCTGATCGGCACCGCCAAGCTCAACGACATCGATCCACAGGCCTGGCTCGCCGACCTCCTCGCCCGCATCGCCGACACGCCGCAGAGCCGCCTCGGCGAGTTGCTCCCCTGGAACTGGCGTCGCGTCCAGATGAAGGCTGCCGCGTGACGGCGAGGCGTAAGGAGTTCGGATTGCGTCTGAAGCGTTCAGCTGTCCAAAATGGAGCCTCGGGCGGTAGGTAACGTAAGTGGCCAATTTGTACTGGAAAGGGCTCGATCTCTACCAAGGATTGTGCAAGTCTCGTAAAAAATGAACCCTACGAAGTAGCTGCGATGGGTGCGTCGCTGCTGCTTCTGCATGGGGATTGTGGTCGAAGCTGTGGCTGGGGGCGCCATGAATGCTGAAACTGGAAAACATACCGTCGATCGAAATAGTACTGCGCTTGCTTTGTCAGGTGGCGGAAATCGAGCCGCACTGTATCATGCAGGTGCATTGACGCGTCTCAATGAGCTCGGGCTCCTGACGCAAATTTCCCGCATATCCAGTGTGTCTGGCGGATCGATCACAAGCGGAATGCTCGCGGCTGCCTGGCCTCAGCTCAACGTAACAAACGGGGTCATCACCAACCTGGAAGCCGAGGTTGTCGCGCCAATCCGCGCCTTTTGCTCTCGCTCGACGGATGTCCCCGCGGTTGCTTGGGGAGCGCTCCTGCCTGGAGTGACAATCGGCGATAGGCTGATCAAGGCCTACGAGGCGCTGTTCAAGGGCGTCTCGCTCCGAGACCTTCCGGACAGGCCGCAGTTCGTTTTCAACGCGACCAATCTCCAGACCGGCCGCTTGGTCCGGCTCCAGAAGGTGCGGTTGGCCGAGTATACACTTGGCGAGATTCCAAACCCAAATGTTCGACTGGCTGTCGCGGTTGCCGCATCGAGCGCATTTCCTCCCGTCCTTTCTCCAGTCACCCTTGAGGTCGACCCATCCGCTTGGACAAAGCTCGACGGCGCGTTCAATCACGGCAAGGCGGCCTTCAACCGACATCTTTCGCTCACCGACGGCGGCGCATACGACAATCTCGGGCTTGAAACGGTCGATGACTTTGCCACTATCATTGTCAGCGACGCCGGCGCACCATTCAGTGCGAAGCAGGAGGCGAGCAGTTTTTGGCCCAAGCAGGCTATGCGCGCGCTCGATATCGCTACGGATCAAGCCAGGGCTCTACGGAAAAGATTGCTTTTCGCGGAGTGTGCGGAAAGGGCGCGGACGCCGGTTTACGCGGGCATCGACAGCTTTCCGCACAAGTACCCTGCGGCGCAAGCGATCAAGGTCGATCCCGGCATGATCGCATTGCTCTCGGGGATGCGCACGCGTCTCAATCCTTTCTCGGAGGAGGAGCAGGCGCGTCTCATCAACTGGGGCTGGTTGATGATGGACGTCGCAGCTCGCTCTTACATCGCGAAGGATGCTCCGCCACCACAGTCCCTACCGATCCCGAAATTTTCGCTCAGCTGACCGACGCGAACTGATCGTCGATCACACGTTCATTTACGGAACCATCCGGGCGCGTTTCATCCTCGACGACCGTAGCCGGCCCGACCACGAAAAAGCGGGTTAAGGACGAGCGGAACTCCGGCGCTTTCGGCCGGTGACGAGGTGAGGTGGCGGCGATATTGAAAAGACAGCCGTCCGGGTGCCAAATCGCTAGGCCATGGCCGAAGTAAGCGGCAGCTCAAGCGCGCGGGTGCTGAACCAAGTTTCAGCCCTGGGATCCGACAATCTTATTTTTCGTGACGATGAAGGTTTTTTCGCCGATGAGGCTGTCCTGCGAGCCCTTCTTCGTCGCGCGTATAAACTCGGAATGCGTGCTTTCGTCTGCGATGAGACCGCCACCGGAAGCCGTCGAGAAAAACGGGTCCGCGCCGATAAAGACATCCGGAGCCACGCCGAAGTAGCGATCGCGTACGAACGAATCCTCGCCGGCGACACGATCGACGCGCGTCCCGGCCTGTGCGGCGGGCGCTTCGCCTTTCTTTGCCCCATCGGGCACGATTTCCCAACCCGGCATCGCGTCCTTAAATGCCTTTATCGGATCGTCGCTCATTTGGTCCTCCGACCTTCCAGTTTACCAGCCCAAGCCCAGACAGGTGAACTGCCTTAGGATCTTGTGCTCGATAGCCTGTTCCTCAACCACAGTTCTCCTGTGAGGCATGTTCGCAAGGTAGTCGACCTTGGCTGAATGTAGCGCTTTCGACGGCGCTTGTCCCTGCTTCAGATATTTCCAGAACGCATCGTGCATTGGCGCACCGAAATAATCCATGTCCCCATCAAGTGGGGAGTAATGTGCGCCGGTGCAACCGACGAACGCTCGCGCTCCCGCGGCTAGAAAACTCAGAGCCAGCGAATCCCGCGGCTGCAGCGGCCGCATCGTATCTCTATCACGGAAGCGAGAAGCCCTATCCCGAACCGTCAAGGCGCCCCAGCAGCAGCCAGAGAAGATCGTCGCGCCGCATGGATTTGGGATCTGTCCGACATGCATGGCTTCGAGCATGCCGCTGTTTTCATCTTCTCCCCAAAACCGTGACGCATCTCCGTCGGATCCGTGCAGCATGACGTAAATCATGTCCGCATCGAGCTCGCGTTGGCTAAGCGTCTGGTGAGCGACCGGCTGGGAGCGATACATAGGCGGATCTGCACGAAGATGTTCTTGGAAAATGCGATCGGCAAACGGCCGATGAGCGTTGCGGATTCCAAACGGGCCACCGGTTCGCTCCAGCTGAGGCGCGGTCAGAGCGACACGTACCAAGTCAGCTGACCCTCCATCCGGAACTCGCGAGACGGGAACATTTGCCAATCCGTCTCCGTCACTGTCCCCGTAAATCTGATCGCTCCATACGATGAAATTATCCGGCTCGCTGTTGAGGGCTCGCTGCGAGACGCGGGCTCTCAGCCCAGGCGGCAGTGTGTCGTATCTCTCTGCCGGGACAACGTCATATCCTCCGACGATGACGACGCCCGCCGTTTCGGGAGCTAGGACAAGCTTGCGGCGGACAGCGTCCGCGCCAGGGGAGGAACCGTCGGCCAAGTCGACGATATTGTGTCCCGCTTGACGAGCAGCTGCGATGGTCGCTCCGGTTGCAGCCGAACCGATGTTTTGGCCGAGCCGCTGTGAATTGGTCACGAACATCAGGCGAGGCAGCCGATCCGGCAACGCGAAGTCAGGCTCATGATCGTTAGCGAGCTGTCTCGGCGGCACCGGCGTTGTAGTCGGCTGAAATGAGCCAATTTCGACAGTGATTGTCACGCGGGAGAGATGAGCGGGGATCTTCGCAGTGACTTCCACGATGCCGGGCTCAGCCATTGAGGATTGCACTTGCGGCGTCAAAGGACGCGGCGGCTCCGGGGCCGTTGATGATCTAGGCGGCAATACGGGGGATTGTGGTGGCTGACCGGGGGGCTCGACTGTCGCTCCGGGGATGCCATCGTCACGGGCGTTCAGGCTTGCGTCGTCGAGCTTGCCACTGGTAACGCGCACTCGAACCTCGTCGTTGTCCATGACGACCTGCACAAGCCCGTTCTTGTCAGTTCGTACCCAGGAAAGCTCCTCCTTCCGCGCCTGGAGCAACGCGAGAACTTTGGGGTGAGGGTGGCCGGGATCCTGTCGGCCAGTGCTAATCCCGATGGTATCGACAGCACCCAAAATTTTCAGGAGCTTCTCACCCATCCCATTGGAAGCGGCGTGATGAGGAGCCTTGACGAACTTGTAGGGGCCAGCCGATTTGATCACCTTGAGAAGCGCTGTCATCTCCTGGGAGAGCCCACCTACGCCTGCTGCCTCCAACTGCATGTCGCCGGTGAGGAGCATGGAATTTCCGTCGACGATCTTCAGCACGATGCTCTGATTGTTGATCGCGGCGCCATTGCCGCCAGCATCCATGAAGCTTTGCAGATCGTCGGAGAAGTTCACCGGTCCGGTCGGCCCGGCCGCAAGGAGCCGATAAAGCTGTGTTGAGTCGAGCCCACTGACCAGATCAGTGTTGCGCAATTGCGTTATCGCGTCGCTCGCGCTCTTGTCTGAGGCCAGAATCGCGTCGCGACAGAGTTCCAGATGGGCTTTCGTCGGTCCGAGCACCTGGAGGCTGAACGTCGCAAATTCCGCCTCTAGAGCTTTGATTTCTGCAGTTAGACCTGTGTACTTAATCACTCTGGCACCGGACGCTGCAAGCGAACGCAGCATCTCGCGGTAGAGATCCTCAATCGTTGCGGCGTCCGCTAGAAATTGCCGGAGTTCGTCCGGCGGAAGCTCGGCTCGTGACTCTTCGCGCAAGCCGCGTACGAGCGCATTGGTGACTGCGTCGACGGAGCTATCGACATGCGATCGCGGCATACCCAGATCGGGATCTGCGAGTAAAGCCGTGCGGACCCTGATGGTTCCATCTGCCACGAGTTGCGGCAGGCAGCCGATATGGTCGAGATGGCAATGCGTAACGATAAGCAGATCGATATCGAACGGTGCGTTCTTCCCAAAAATTATTTTGAGTTGATCCGGAATGGAGGGTTCGCTTGCCCCCCTCGGCTTCTCATCACCTGGATGCCCGCCATCGATCAGAATGATTTTCCCGGCACGATGGACGAGCAGGCAATCGCCGTAGATCTTGCTTCCCATGTCCAGCATGAAAAACGACATGACCACACCCACTGAAATTTGACGGCTGCTGGCGCAACCTCTGGTTTGGGTGACTAAGAGTCAAGGCAGTAGTGTGGGGTGAGGAGTGAAGAGGCGCATCACGGAAGGCCGCCTTGTGAAGAGGGTGGTGATGTAATGTGTGAGGCTTGCGAGCTACTTCAACAGCAAATGTCAATTTCAACGCCGCCCAGGCCAGCAACCATCCAAAAATTAGGACATCTGGAAGGGCGAATGAGTGGCGTTCAACTTGTACAACCCCAGATTGATATCGCTCGTGCGTGCGGCCTGATTTCGGATGCGCAATCGAAAGCGAAAATCATCGGCACGAATATTTCGATTATTTACGGCGGTAATGGGTCATAATTGTGTCAGGTTTCAATAATGTCCAGGAAAAATATCGAAATGATCTAACGTAATGCCAATAGACTCTCTGTCTGACTTGCTGCAGAGTACGGCCGATAGCCTATCCTGTGGGGGCGGGGCAATGAAGGCGGGTATTTTCACACAGGCAATTCGCACGCGCGAATTCGCGGCCGTGGCTGATTGGTTTGCGATTTACTTCTTCCTGCTGGGGGCAGCCTGCATCTTCCTGGCAGCTTTGGCCGCACTTGCGTCGGGCGGCTGGACAACGGGGATCAGGGTTTTTTCATTCGGCCTTCTGCTGTTCGGAGCGTGCTCCATTAGTGGCTGGCTCCTCGGCTTGCTATTCGGAATTCCGAGGACACTCGCGCGTGCGCAATCGCCGCAACCGCAAGCAAATAGCGGGACGGCTACGGTCGCAGCCCCGCAGGGAACCCGCGTCAATACGAACCTGGAAGACGTTTCCGATTGGCTCACAAAGACGCTCATCGGCGTTGGCCTGACCCAATTGTACCTTGTTCCGGGCTATATCTGGCGCGCTTCAGGCGCCCTCAATCACTATGGGTTTGCGTGGAAAGATTCGGGTCAGCTGCTGGCCCTGTCCGTTTTCATGTACGCATTCTGCGGTGGCTTCTGGCTGGGGTACATCGCGACGCGGACGGCGCTGACAAAGCTGCTCGATGGCCTCGAGGGGGCCGATGATTTCGCCGTTGAAATCTCGCTGGCCGCGGATCAGCTGCTGCTGGAAGTCTCGGGAAAGAGCATCCTGCCGTCGAAGAGCGAGGAAGTGACAACCGCAGATACCGCGCTGCTCAGAATTCCGATCTTCAAGCTGTCGTCTGCGCGTCAGCTGGCGGCGTGGGGCGCGGCTCAAGCTCGTAGTGGTGACCTCGACGCAGCCGCGGTGGCGCTGCAGCAGGCCAAACTCTCGGACCCCGGCGAGGTAAAGTACAAAGAGGCGCTCGGGAAAATCTACGCCGCGCGCGGTGATTTCGATCTGGCTGACCGCTTGCTGAGGTCCGTGCCCAATTCCGAAACGGGGATGCTCGCCGCTCTGTACGTCGACACCAAGGAAGGTGCCCAGCGTGCTTTGGAAATCGGGAAAAGCCTGGCGGGTGACCCGGCAGCAAACAAAAGCCTGAACCTCCATGTCTGGCTCGCTTGCGCGTACGGCCAACTTCACAAATGGGCCGGCAAAGAGGGGAAAAAGGACGATGCGGAGGCGGCTCGACAGTCCGTCGTTGACGAAGTCAAGCAAGCCCTGGCTATCGACCCCAGCTCCAAGAAATGGTTGCGATCTCTCTGGAAGCCAGAAGGCTCAAAGGACGACGATCTAGAGAGCATCCCCGACGACGATAAGGATTTGACGGCCCTGCTGGAGGAGCCGCCGCCGCCAGCGCGCCCGTAGGTTGAGGCGGGAATTCAGAGGCGTCGAAGCAGGTCGCCTTCCAGTTTCGTGAGAGTTCCAGTTGAGCATGGTAAGGAATACGCGATGCATCCGATCTTTCGCGGAGCTCTCTACGCGATAGCTTTGTGCAATTTGGCCGCATGCACCGACCTTGATCAGAGGCGAGGCATGTCGCCAATTATCGACGCCTCGCTTGTCGCCAGGTCTTCCGAAAACAAATCAACTATCTTGGTGGCATTTGCCAGAGACGCCGGGCTAGCGGTCAGTTCAAACGCGGAATACATATCGCTGCCGCCAAAAGACTGGTACTTCGTGGCGAAGGCTGGTTTCAATTTCGTCGACGATCAGTGCCGCTCCTATTTTCATCAACTGTTTTTCCTGAATCGCAACCGTGAGCAGTTCAAATCCGGCATTCTCGCTGCCGGTCAAACTGCATCGGCAATCATGGGCGTTACAGGAGCGTCTTCTGTTAGCCTGGCCGTACTCGCACAAGCCATTGGTCTGGGGGTCAACACCACGGACCTCCTCGCGGGCACCTACCTGTACCAATTGCCGCCGGCGGTGACCCAGAATTTCGTTGTCCAACTGCAATCGACGTTTCGCGATGCTGCGGCAGACAAGCGGGACCTGATCAATTCGCCCGAAGCTGCGTATTACATGATCCAACGCTATCTCGACCTGTGCCTGCCTCCCAGGATCGAAGCGGAGATCACGCGCCAGATCGGGGCCGTTTCTGCGGTGCCGGTTCGTCAAGGGGAAGGCTCCTTCTTCACGCTGGAAACGGTCAGCGCAACTCGCGATCTCGCAAGGCAAACAGGTGTCTATGGCGAGGTGAGGCCGCGCCCCTCTGGGCGCGAGACTTTTACTCAAAATCCGACAGCGGAACAGCGGTGCAAGGGTGATGATATCTGCCTGCAGCTGACACGCTACTTGATGCCCGGGCCCGCGGGCAAGATACGCGTCGACAGGCGCGAGCAAATGAGGGGCGCGCTCGAAAAGATAGACCCCTCATTGAAAGACAAGCTTCTAACGGTAATTCGCGCCGACAGGTACAAAGAAGCCAGATTGGTCCTGCTGAAAATAATAAAAGATGCTCAGATCCCATGAAAACTGGAGATGAAGATGTTGGACTGGAGCGCGTTGCCTGAACCGGACACGTCCGATTGGCACAACATATATGGCGGTCAGAGCTGGAAACATGATGCCAGGGGCGTATTTCTGGATGAGGCAGGAGGTCCTCTTCGGACGCCGAAAACTCCAATCACGTGTCAGACGATCTTGGACCTGTACGGCACCGAAATACATGAAGCCTGCGCCACGCACAAACTTCCGCCCGAGCTGATATTGATGACGATTGCGACGGAGGCGGACATCTACCGCGCCTCTGGCTTCACCGGGCCTTCGACTTTCCGATGGGAGCCCTCCATCAACGACTACAGTGCGGGGCCCATGCAAACCCTGGGTTCAACAGCGCGGGCAAGGCTGGAGAGTCCGCTCCTGCCGAAAGAGTGGAAGAACGTTACAATCCCGATCTACCCCGCCCGCCCGACGGCGCCGCCATCCCTTCATCCTCTGTATGAAGGCAGGCTCAGCATCTGGCTCGGGGCGGCGCAGATCGCGGCCAACGTAAAGGCCCATGGCACCAAGTTTGATCCGATATTGGTCGCGGCCTGCTACAACAGGGGGCGATTGGCTCAAAGCTCATCGAACCCTTGGCACCTGTCCGTTACGCGGGATCATCTAGATCGAGCCGCGGCCCGGTATGGCGACGCCTGTGAGGTGATGGCTGCCGCGCGCAAGGCGAATGTCCAAGGCAGTGCCCCCGGGCAAGCCGGAGTCCCTGAGCAAGAGAGCTTGGAGCTATATAGCCTTACGCCTGCACAAGCCGAGGAGGAGAAGAAGTTCTATCTGGATAGCGGGGCAGATGTTGATTGGTTCGATCAGGACGATGGCCTTGTCACCCTCGTTATTCAGTATACGGGACCGCTGCCTGGAAAGGTAAAAGATCTACCCATTAAACTAAATCTTCCGACTAACGATGGATTTGTAATATGTGTTGATCGGCAAAGAGAGGAAATTCGGCAAGGCAAAACCTTTGCTCGGACAATCGGATATTACCAGGCTTTCTTTGATAAGAAGCCCATACAAGGGCTGTCGGGAGTCGCTGTTGAGCGGGGAGGTCCCGGTGACAATTCCAAGATGGGCGACACCAAAGACCGCTCCATAGAGGTCGGAATTTATCCGTTATCCACGCATGCCGGCGCGAGTAATAAGTACAAAACTATCGGGTACGACGCGGAAGGTGGTTTGAAACGCCGCCCATGGCCTGCGATAAGGGTTGATGATACTCAGAAGCGATCAGGAATACTTATTCACTGCGCCGCGGGCTATATCATGAGCGTCGGGTGCATAAATCTTTCGGAAAATCTGAAAGATGCGTCGAGCGACATGTCGTTTGAAGAAAGTCGACAGCGTGTGATTGCACTCATCGATGGAATCAGATCGGCGCTTGGCGATGATTTCCCCAAGCAGAACAACGTAAGAATTCCGAATGCCTTCCTGGAGATCAGAGAATAGGCGGCCTCGCTGCCGCTCCTCGCAGGGTGCGGGGTCGCAAGACGACCCCCTAACCGGTGGTTCTGGAACGGATTGCGTCGACCAGAGGCTGACCTTCCGCCCAGCCGCCGGCTCGACCAGACTGAAATCTTCTGCGCTGCCCGCGACAACCCCGGCGTACGCGTCCGGCGTAGGCCACCTTGCGCGGGGTGATGCGTTGATCGACTTCGACAGACAGCAAACGGCGAGATTTACTTGGCGCAGACCCCATGATGTAGTCATCACCGCTGATGGGGGAAGCAAATGATCGAGCAGAGTGACGAGGCGCTTGTGCGTGAGCTTGGCAAACAGCTCACCATGGTGGTCGCGCCAAAGGAAGCGCCACACTTCGACGAGATTGTCGACGATCACCTGGAAGAGGCCGACGCGGGCGATAGCGATCACCCGCTCGGTTTTGGCAGCGAGATTATGGAAATCGTCTCCTATGCGCTCTACGACGTCGCCAAGAAGGTTGTCGCTTATCTGCTTGTTGCCGCGGCCCAGACGGCTAAGGACATCACGAAGGATGTTCTCAAGAAGGAACTCAAACCAAAGCTGGAGCGCTGGATCGCCTCCATAATCACCAAGCAACCAGTGAAAATCCCACCCCCAGTTGCGCTCAGCGCCGAGCAAATCACCCATCTTCTTGCCGAGGTTGACCGTAGCCTGACGCAAAAGCGCATCAAAGCAGCAACACGTTTGCGTGTGAAGGAGTGCTTAATGACCGCACTCCAACCCTAGGGCTGTGGGCGATGAAGCTGCGTAAAACCGTCGATTTCGGCTCGCTTCACTCAAGCACACGGGAACAGTTTGTAGCGCTCGTCATTTACGGGCTTACGGTCACGCTCTGGGTTGCGTGCGGGTCACGGACATCGACACCCAATATCGTTGCAGCCACGGTTCTGCCGATTTGGCTTTTGCTTTGGATGTCCTATTTTTACAAACAGGCGCTAGCTTACATCATTCTCTTTTTCGGAGGTTGGATCACTCTTTACAGCATGCAAAACTGGCATGTTCGCCGCTGGCTGGGACCGTCGCAGCCTATCAAGCCAAACAGCCAGCTTGCAAGAATTTGCGCAGGCGTCGCAGACGAGGCCGCGGTTGGCCCAGTGCGTTTTCGGATAGGCAAACGTTCGTCCCAGACTGGCCTCGCTTATGGTTTTCCAGGCCATCGGGCTGTTGTATTTGGCGGAGGCTTAAAGCAAGTGGCTCGCATCGAGCCGGAGAAAGCGGAATTTTTAATCGCGCACGAGATATCCCATCTGCGTCACGGGGACATCGATATCGGATATCTTTCATGGTCGCTCTACTGGTCGATCGTTATTACGATGATGGCTGCGACAATCCTGACGTTCGTCAATATCCCACTCATTATTCGGTCCACTGCCGTCGTCGACGTATTTGAGATTGCAAAAGATACTGTCGGAGCTCTTATCGCTTTATTTGGATTTATCTTTGTCGCCCACCTATATTACACAGGTGCACTTCGAAGTCGTGAGCATTATGCCGACGTTGCAGCGCAACAGCTGACAAATGCAAAAGTTCCGCCCGAAGCGATGTTTGAGAATGAGACGGATTCGAGCTGGCTGGCGACGCTGATGCGTCATCATCCGAGCCGCGCCCAACGGCGGGCCTATTTGCACAATCCGACCAGGTTGCTCCGCGTCAATGCCAGCGAAGCGTTCTCAATCGCCTTCATCTGCGGCTTTTTGGTCGATGTCGTCACCGACATCTATACCGATTTCGAGATAGCATACGAAAGATTGGCCAAGCTCAATCTTTCCGATCCGCTCGTCTCCTTCGCCTCGTCAACCATAACGGGTTGGGTGAGCGCAGGCGTTATCGTAATCCTGATAGCTTCTCTGATGTCGTCACAGCATTTGCGGATCGCCACGCGACACGCAATGGGCTTTTCGAGCCGGCGGCAATTTATTGCTGAAGAGGCGCTAGTCCTGGTTGCCGGCGTGGTCGGATTCAGCGCCGCCTTCTATATCAGCCCAATCGCGCTGTATCAGGCTGTCGACAAAGGTGGTCTTGATTTGAGTGAAATTGGACAACGTGCATTCCTTGTCACAGCGGGCTCATTTCTCTTCGGCGTTCTCTTCATCGTGGTGGACGCGTTCTATACGTGGGCCATCTGGTTTGTGACTCGCGAAAAATCGAGTTACGCGCTCACGGCCTTTCAGCGCATCGCCTTGTCCAGTCTGTGGTTTCTGAGCGCCTGCGAATTCGGCGGCACCATCGCCCTGCTTTTTCCTGGCATTTTTCCTTTTCCATACGCGCTATATGGACTCGACCCCAGCCAGACGTGGCTACTCGTTCTGCCAAGCGTCATCCTCGGCGTTCTCACCTTGTTCGGCGTCTTAGCTGTTGTTGTCAGCGGCACGCGCGGCGCGAGGCTTGCGGTTCCGTAACCGACAGCGTGAAGGTTTTTTCCGCTGCGTTGCGGCATCGGAAACCCGTCATTTAAGCATTTTCGGTGCCCAACGCGGGCGATACACCATTTGTTGGCGAGGCCTTCATCGTCGCCACGTTAAAAGATCAGTAAGCCTCCGGTGAGGGCCACATCACTGCCCGGATGAGCGGCAGGCGTACGCCCTCGTCGAGATGGTGGCGGGCCGAGCGCGGCGAATTCAGCCGGTAGAGGCAGATGCGCTGGTCGCCGTCGCGAATGTAGAAGGAGGCGGTCTCCTGCGTCGCCTCGACGAGGGCGCGCAGCGTCGGGCGGACATATTCGCCGAGATCGAAGCTGCGGCGGTAGAGCGAGCCTAAGCTACCCTCTAGGCTCGGCGGCGAGCACTACAGTCGGCTTGATGTTGAAGTGCCGCACATACGCGTCGCCGAGCGCTCGATTGCTCGCGGATCCAGAATCTCGAATTAGCCCGCTCAGGAAGGACTTGGCGTCCTTCTGGCCCTTGAGGGCTTTCACCGCGCATATTGTCAGCTCGACGATGTCTGAAGCGAGCAGCGGCACCGTCGGAAAATGTTCGGAAACGAGAGCCGCCTTGGGCACCGGATCGCGATCGCCGAAATTACGGCATGGTTGGCAATGGAAAAAATTGTGATCCTCTCCCACCTCCGGCGCATCGAACCTGAACGCAACGAAACTTCGGTCCTCTTCCACCTTCGACCAGTGGCCGAGGAATAGCCTGAACTCGTACGGCGTCTGCTCGAAGTCCCACCTGAGCCAGATGCCGGTTATCGGATCACGCGTATGCTTGGGCGAACCGACGTATAGGAACTTTCTATCCGGCAGCTTGCCCGACGCCTTCCGCTTGATCTTGATCAGGTCGTGATCCTCCACAACAGCGAAACCCGCCGCGGCCCGGTTCTGGAGCAACTCCCTGTCGGCCCGGAGCTCGTTGCGGTAGGCCTCGCGCGCCTCGGTGAAGAGGCCCGTCAGGATCAGATGCACGGCCTCAAAGTGCAGCTTCTGCTCGTCGGTCATGGGCATTGGCGTCAGCCGAACTGGAGGCGCCGCTTCGGGCCGTACGACACGACATTTTCCAGGTTCTCGATCGCGCGGCGATCGCCGAAATTGTGGAAATCGGCCCGGAAGCGAACGAGGCGGTCGGCGGCGACGAACCTGGATGTGTCCTCCGCGAGATAGAAGCGCTCGGCTCCCTTCTCGATGAATTCGTCCTGAAGGGTGTCGAACGCCTCGTCGCCGATCATGCGATGCCAGTCGAAGACGTCTCGACCGATGACTGCGCTCGCGACAGCGTTGTGATACCTTTCGAGAAGGTTCCATCGCAGCAGGCGCCGGGGCTCGGCCGCGGCGGCTATCCAGTGCGCGGCGTCGCCCATCGCCCCCTCGTTGGCGATCAGGAATGGCATCCGGTCGATCAGATGAGCCGCGTCTATGAGTACGTTCATCGGACGCAGCACCGCGCGCTCCATCCACTTGACGAGCCGAAACGCCGCGAACCGGAACAGATAGTGCGGAGAGTGACGTTCGAGATTGCCCAAGGCCTTTTCGTCGAACTTTTCTTTCAGGAAGTCCTTTACGGTCAGAGCCGTGAGATCCTCGACCGTTTCCGCGTTCTGACTGAGAAAGCCGAACGCCGTGTCGGATATCTCTCCCAGCGCGTCGGCCGAAAGACCGAGAAGCGGCATAATCGGCGCTGCCAGCGTTCCGTTGTCGAAAGCGCCGGTGAGCTTTCGCGCCGACGCCAGCAATGTCGGCACCGGTGTCCAAGTCGTCGGATCGAACCTTCCCTCTTGGGGTTTCAGCTCTTCCCAAAGTGCTTTTTCACCGACGAGGTGGGCCGAGATGTTGAGATCAGCGTGGCTATCAAGATGCCCTCGCATCCCTAAATCGAAATCGGCCACCTTGAACTGGTTCATGACCACGACGACCCCGCAGTCCGAGTAGCCACGGGCTAACCTGGCGACGCCCTCGCCGGTCGTGCGACTGCCGTCGTTGTCCAAGTGCAACAGGTCGAAGTCGATGACCAGCACGTCGACTTCATCGAACTCGGTCCGCCCTGCGGGCGGATCCAAATCGAGTTCCGCCGCAGTCTTCCGCTTGAGCAACTTCGACACCTCCGCGATCGCGTTGTCCATGCGCTTCACGTCGGCGTCGGGAACGACGGCGCAGATCTTCTCGACGCAGATCGCCGACAGGTCCTCGGAGTCGTCGCAAACCCTGATCTTCATCCTATTGCTCCGCTCGCCAACTCAACTCGAAGGTCGTGCTCCACTCCCTCCCCTCCGGCGGCACGAAGGCGACTTCGCAATTCCGGTTCGACGCGATCATCTCGACGATCGTCAGACCGAGGCCGGTCCCGCCCATGCCGAGTTCGCGGCGCTCGTCCGAGATCGATGATCGGCGAACGAAGGGCTTGAACATCTCGTCGGCGCCCTCGCCGATACCTACGCCGTTGTCGGATACGCGGACGAAGCCATGTCGATTTCGAATGCCGGAGGAAATCCGTATCCGAGGCGCTTCCTCGTCTAGTGTCGCGTTGGCCGCGTTCAGCAGCACGTTTTGGAAGATCGCATTCCACTCGGCGAAGGCTGCCGGGGGGAACTGCAAGCCCCGCTGCATGGCGAACTCGACGACGACCTTGCCCAACAGCGGCTTCAGGTTGGAGACCGCGGAGCGTGCCACGGCCTCGCATTCCATCGGCTCGATGCTGTCTCGGTCGTCCGCCTCCATTAGCGGCAGGAACAGATTCCTCGTCGCCTCGAAGCGGTTCAACCAAGCCACCAGGGCGTCCGACGTCTCCTTCAGTTCCGGGATGGAGTGTGCCTTCGCGATCGCAGCCAACTTATGGAGTTTCGCTCGCGCATCACGGACGTCCTTGCGCGTCTCGTGCTCAATGGCCAACGCCGCCATGCCGGCGGACGCGAGGGGGCCGAGGAACGCGCGCGACGCCTCGTCGCTTTCCCGAACCCGTTCAAGGCTATCCTCGACGTCGTCGAGTTCGGAGCCAATGACCTCGATCGTCTCGTCTTCAGGGTGCGCCGCGATCGCGTCATCGACCAGACGGCGCAAACGGCGCAGCTTGGATTCCGGGCGCTCCGACGGCCGGACGACGTCGATCGCCTCTGCCGTGAGCCGCCGCTTCAAGGCGGCGTAGTAATCCAAGGATTGGCGGACGCTCCGTTGAAGCGTCTCGAACGCGTTGTTGGCGACGAGCCGATCCCGCGAGACCTGGATCTTCAGGTAATCGCCCGAACTCTTGCGATCGCCGGCCGCGAGGCGTCCCTCGCGTGACGTGTTCACGTTGACGACGCCGAAGATCCGCCCTTGGGTCGGCAGATCGTTTAAAGCTCGCGTGACGTGGAGATGATCGGGAAGGAGCTTCGACCGATTCTTGCGATGCGAGTGATCGTACTCAAGACCCAGCCAGTCGTTCTCTGCGCCGTAATAGGGAAGACGGAAGCCCTTGTCGTAGACCGTGACGCCGCCGTACTTCTCGAAATACTGACGCATGTCCTGCACGGAGACGCCTCCGGCCTGTCTCCCCGCCAGATTGAACACGCGGATTTCCCAATTGGCCTCTCGGAGCTCGCCGGTGACGGGAAAGATCTCGGAGTACGTCTCGTCGCCGCCAAACTCAACCGTGACGTGCGACGATACAGAAGCGCCGTCTCGCTCGATACGGCCGCGGATCACCGCCTGGTAGTTGTCCAACGCCTGCGTGAGTTGCTGCTCGAACGCCTCGTCGATGCCGGGCAGGTCGGTCTTGAACTGAACGTGGAAATCGTTCGCGTCGCCCCTACGGCGCCGATTGACGCCAAACAGGTAGAACGGTGAATTCAACATCCAGATCTGGCGCCCGAGTTCCTTGATCTCGTCTTCGTCCCAAACCTGTTTGAGGTCTTCAAGGATGACGATCGTCCCGTGCTTCGATACCCTCGGATAGATCAATCGATCGGACGGCTCGACCCGGTAGTCCGCCGTCGCTTCGGTCAGGCTGCCCTGCTCGATCGCGCTTTCCCAATTGACGAAGGCGTGCAGACGATCGTCAGAGCCGTCGGCCGTTGTGACCAACTGCATCTTCTCGGCGAGGAACTGTGCCGCCAGACGGCCGACTCCTTCGAGCCCGTGACGCGGCGGCCCAGCTTGCGGCTCCGCTCCGCGCCTTGCTTGTGCCGCGTGCCGACGGTCATCCAGTAGCCGAGGAACTCGTTCCGGCTCATGCCATGGCCGTCGTCGGAAACGACGATCCGGTCATCCGTGATCTCGATGACGCACCGGGTCGCGTCGGCGTCGTAGGAGTTCTTGATCAGCTCCGCCAGCGCGATGTACGGCTTGCCGACGAGCCGCTCCCCGAGCTCGCGCAGAAGGGCGGAATCCGCCTTGAACTTGGCGATCTCGTTCTCAGCCGCACTCAGCTCTTCGTCGAACTCGCCGATGGCGGCCTGCGGCTCTTCGGTCGTCGTCAAGCTCATTTCGCGGACCTGAGCCTTTTCACCGCCCTCATGCCGAGAACTCGTCGAGGTGAGAACGAACCCGCCGGGCGATCGCCCGTGCCAGCTCGACGGGCACGGCATTACCGATGAGCCGTCCCACCGTCTTGATCTCGATGGAGGCGCCTTCCGGCGCGAATGCATAGTCGGCCGGGAACGTTTGAATCAGCGCTCCCTCGCGCAAGGATATCGCGCGATCCTGTTCGGGATGCCCGAACCTGCCATTCCCGAAGCCATAGAATTGCGTCGTCATCGTCGGCGCGGGCTCGTCCCATTTCATTCGTCCATAGACGGAGGAATATCCTCGCCCGGTCGGTTGTTTATGGCAATCGGTGACAAGGTCATCGGCCCAGTCGCGCCAGCTTCCGCCGGGCCTGGACGCGCGCATCCGGCTCTCGTTCACCGACGACAGCGCGCTGCTGCGGTGGAGTGGATCGTCGCAATCCTGGGCACCGGCGGAAAGCGGCGGAAGGCCTTCGATGGCCGCCCTTACGGTGGGATGGCGATCCTTCGAATGGGTTTTCGCCGGCAATCCGGGCGGGCCCAGCCGGGAGGCTAGGAGAACCAACCGGCTGCGGGACTGCGGCACTCCGTAATCGGGGCAGTACGCCACGGTCCAGTCGACGAAGTAATCGGCGTTCCGGAGGGCCCTGACAAAGGTGTTGAAAACAGTGGACTCCCGGAATTTCAGCAGGCGCGGCACGTTCTCCATCGAAACGACCTCGGGAAGCAGTCGCAGCACGAGGCGGGTAAAGTGCTCAAGGAGCTGCCATCTTTCGTCCTCGCGACCCTGTGAGTAACGGGAGAAGGGTTGGCACGGTGCGCATCCGAGAATCACGCGGGGCGTTCCGGGCACGAATAGGCGATCGAGCTTCTCGGCATCGAGTTCGGCGACGTCCGCAGCCAGGAATGGTGCTGCGTTGTTTCGCTCGTACGGGAAGCGGCATTTTTCGTCCACGTCGACGCCGGCCCCAATTGCGAAGCCTTCGAGCTTGAAGCCATGGGACAATGCCCCGGCCCCGCAAAACACGTCGACTACGGATCCGGCCGGCTTGATCGCCTGCGCGACGGCCCGCGGCGTGCGTTCGCGCAGCGCATCGATTCCGAACAGATCACTCACACGCAACTCTCGCCAACTCGGGGGCGACTTGAAGGCCCCACGGCCAAGCTGCCATGGAGATACTCAATTAATTACAAACGTTTCGCGGATTTGGACTGGCACGGAGAAACACTCGTCTCGACGAAATTTCGACAACGACCTATGACTCAGGACGCCCTGATACGAGACCTCCAGCGGGAATAGGCTGCCTCTTGGGTGACATCGCATGCCGTGGATCGCACTGGCGGCGACCAACTGGAATACGCCGAGGGACACCCATGCACGCTCCGGCACCAACCGTCGCGATCGACGCGGAGACGCTGTGCGCTCGCTAGCCTCTGGGAAAGTCGCAATGGATCGTCTGAATCTGGAGCAGACTTCTTGGGAATGGGCGCAGGAGGGATTGGCCGCTCTGCGCGAGATGTTGCCGTTGATGGCGCCTTTAAGTGCCTACCGTTTCGACGACCCATCAGCTGCATCTTCGGTGAGAGACTTGGCAACCGCTGCGGCCCGCTCTGCGGAAAGCGCGACACTTCTCTGCGCGTATGGCCAACTCTGGGACAGCGAACTAGCCATGCGTTCCACCATGGAGGCGTCACTCAAGTTCTGCTACATCCTTCAGGCACCGCACACCTTTGCCGAACGTTCGCGGGAATATTCCCAGGACCTGTTCGAAATCGGACTGCTGAGGGATCACAACAAAATTTCATCCTTCCTCGCGGAGCTGTCGGCTGCGTCCGCGAGCCAACTGCGGCCTCTGACGGATCGCATTCTTGAACCCGACCAAGTGGACCGGATACAGGCGCGACTTCCTAGACCGGTCCGCGCCGCCGTGGAAGGCCGGTGGGGCTTCACCGGCATGCTCGGCGCTCTGGATCGGTCAAACGATGACCTTTTCTCAGGCATCGCGGGAATGGCACATAGCTACTCAATGGCGAGCCACATCATGCACGCCGATCCCATCGGCGCGATGATGCCATTGGAACGCGATCACAGGTCCCCCGAAGCGCGCGCCGCATCCCACGCGGTCCATCTCGCTCGCCTCATCCTGGACGCGCTCATCTGTCATCGCCTCCGCCTTCTGGTAGCTTACCGCTTCGTCGGTGCGCACCGGGACGGGCTCGCGCGGGCGGACGAACTCGTCAATGCCGCGAACCGAAGGCACGACGAGGCCTACCGCACATTCGCGCAGGTCGAATATCCCGACGACTCTGCGGCCGCGATGCGATGACCCGCGTTGATACTTGGATCGGCCGCGCTACTATCGGGAGATGAAGCCTGCTCCAACCCTGCCCGATGGCGAATACCCTTTCAGGGAAGACGTCTATCCCCTCGCCGACCTCGCGATGTCGGAAGCCCCGCCAGAGCTGGCCAGCTTCCTGATCGCGCAGGCCGAGACCAACGGCATCAAGCTGGTCAGGGACGAAGTTGTCGAGCTGGTTTGCCGGGGCGAAGGCACCCCCGAACAGCGGTTCACGATCTACTGGCCATCAGCCGCCGGCATGCACGTTCTGGTGCCTAAGAGGCACGTCGTGGGCCGGGCTTAGGAATCCTGCTCCCTTCCGATCCCGCTCGCGACCTTCAGCGCGGCTCGATGCGTTAGGTCCGGGAGGGAAACTCGGAAACGGGATCGGACCTCTGAAGCCAATCCATCACGAATGCTCCGCAGGCATCGACGCTGCCCTTGCCGGTGATGCCGCACTGCCAGACCGTAAGCACGCGCCACCCGGCGCGGGAGAGCGTCTCGATGGCGCGTCGATCCCGTTCCTCGTTAGCCCTGAACTTCGCGTTCCAGAAGGGCTCGTTCGACTTCGGCGTCGTTGTCATCGAGCAGCCATGGCGATGCCAGAAGCAACCGTGGACGAAGATGCAGGCGCGCCACCTCGGCAGAACGATGTCGGGCCGGCCGGCGAGAAGCTTCGCATGAAGGCGGAAGCGCAGTCCGCGCGCATGCAGCGCCGACCGCAGCGCCATCTCGGGCTTGGTGTCCTTGGACCGGACGCTGCGCATGATCGCGGATCGCTTCGTCGCATCGACCCGATCCATACGCAGATCCCCTGTCGTCAGCCGACATCCCTGTTACGCGCGGTCTCCAACGCGGATACCGGGCGCCGGCTGGCGTCGAATACATCGACGAAGAAGAGGTCGGCGCCTCCGGCCTGCGAAAACGCGCTCTTGAACGGCTCGGTTCCGAGCGTGCCGTTGCCGACGCGCCAGAAGGGGTGGACCATCATGTAGAAGCGGTCGCCGCGATCGGTGCGTTCGCGGATGCCGGGAATGCCGCGATCGCCCAGATCGAGCGGCGTCCGCTTGATCGCGTTGAGGTGGCAAAGCTCGTCGCGGACGGACCGCGCCAGCCGGGGCCAGTCCGCAAGCTCGATGTTCCGATCCCAGACGCCATCGAGCCCGGATCGATAGTCAGGTTCGACAAGGGCACGAAAGAATCCCAGACCCAGCCGCCAGTCCAGAAGGCCGTGATATTGCCGGTTGCCGTATCGCTGCATGCATCGGTAGCAGGCCTGCGCGCAGTCCTCCCGATGCCTTGTCTCGCGGAAGGTGCGGACGATGGCATCGTCTTCGTCGTCGAGCATTGAGCGCATGAGGCGCGCGATCGTCGGGCCGCCGTCGGCCTCACGTTCGGCCAGTCGCCGGCAGAAACCGGCGCCGTTGACCAGGTTGTCGGCGATCTGGAGCATGGGCAGGCCATTTCGCAGGCGCGGCTCCAGGGCCTCGAACTCGTCGGGATCAATGTCGAGTTCCAGCGAGGCCCGCTGGAGCAGAAGCTGGGTGGCGCTGACGGCAGCGGCGCGAATGGGGGCCTGGTACGGTGACCTGCCCAGAGCTCCCAGCCGGAGCCCGGCCGGGATGCTCCTCAGGCCAAGATACAGGGCCTCGGTCGGCTTTCTGGACAGAAGCCGAATGCCCTCCATCTCGGTGCCGTCGACCGGCTCCCAGTCGAACCGGTTGGAGGATGCCTCCTCCGTCACAAACTGGTTTTCGAGCCTGGGCCGATTCTTGACCCACATCCCTCGCGGCATGTTGACCGCCTTCTGGTGAGCCATGCGGACGGCATACCCCTCGGGCTCCGCGTCCCCGTCGGTCTGGGGGCCGTCGTTCATCCGGAGGATGGAGGCGCCGGAGCCGGCGTGGAGGGAGAGGTTGGTCCCGGGCACCGCTTCGACCTGGACGTCCCGGATCTCGGCTGCCACGACCCGCCGCACCGGCACGACATCGCGGTCGTCGTTGGTTTCCTCGGCTCGGAACGACGTCCTGAAGCCGGATGGGACGTGATACGGGCGGGCGTCGTCGGGCGTGACGTCCGCTCCGCAATCCACGCACTGGAACGTGTCCAGTGGGCGCTCGTCGTGAAGCGTGCGGCCGCGGCACATCGGGCATGCCGAGACATGGTGCGACGAGTCCCACCAAGCGTTCGCCGGTGTAACGGGGAGAGCGAAACCGCCGTGGATGGTCGGGCGCATCAAGCCGCCCGTGAAGCCGATTGCCTTGTGCTTCTGCTTGTCCCTCGTCAGCGTCTGGCCGGGTGAGAACTCGAAGATCGCGACGTCGAGATCGCGGTCCACCGCATCCCAGGCGACCTTCTTGCTGCCGTCCGCTCTCAGGCCGAGATAGAGGTTCCGGACGCGCGTGGGCATCCCGTACATCGGGAAGAAGCCCTTCTCGGCCAGAAACTGGGCCAATCCCTCGTCGAAATACCGCCCCGACGCCTGATGCTCCATAACTTGGCCCATCGTGGCATCGACGGGCGACCGGGCGACGAGCTCGGCGGCCCGGCCCTCGATGCCCTTGCCGATGACGGCGGCGAACTCGTCGCGTGTTGTGATCGAGCGCTCCAGCGCCGCGGCCAGCAAGTCGGGCCAGGGCGAGCCCTCGCCGTAGAACAGCGCCGCCGGCACGAACTCGCCGTGCACGTCGTTGGCGCCGGGATCGTCACCGGGATAATCCGCGCCGAATTGCACCTTGAGCTGCTCGAACGCGGCAGCCAACCAGACCTTCCGCACCAGGCGTAACGGGATATCGAGGTGATCGACGGCAAGGAACGGTGGCGGCGGCAGGTCGCCTGTGATGGCCTGAGGGGATCGGAAGTAGTGCAGATCGTGGCTACGGCTGCGGCACAGGGTGACGACGAGGGAATAGGATTGCCCCCGGCGGCCCGCGCGACCGACGCGCTGCTGGTAGTTGAACCGTTGCGGCGGCATGTTGGCCTGGTAGACCGCTTGCAAGGCGCCGATGTCGATACCGACCTCCATGGTGGTCGTGACGGAAAGCAGGTCGATTTCGGAGGCGGCCTTCTGCAACTTGCGATCGACCTTGGACTGGTCGGCGACGAAGATCCCCTTGAAGCGCCGCAGGCGATCGGCCGGGCTGCCGGTCTGGCCGGTCAGCTCCTCGCAACGCAGCCTGAAGCCCGAGACGTTCTCCTTGCGGCCGCGGGAGATACGCTCGGCGAGGAAGTTCTTGGCCCACAGGTCGCGGGCCTCGCCGGTCTTGGCCGCATCGAGCGGATTGCGGCAGCGCGTGCAGAAGCCGACGCCGCGGTGAAGGTGGACGCGTGAGCAGCGCTCGCAACGCCAGTAGGGATCTTCGGCCTTCATCATCCTCACGCCCAGTAACTGGGCGTCGATCTTGCCGTCGGGATGCTTGAGCGCCCTCAACGATGCCAGGACAGATTGGACCTCCAGATCCGGGTCGGCCTCCCTCACGGCCTTTGCCAAGGCGTAGACACGGTTGCCCTTTGGGACGCTGTCGATCCAGGGCGTCGCGTCGTCGGCGAGGTATTTGTTCGACGAGACGCGATAGGCGTCGCCGAACGTGCGCAGCCACGCATCGAGCCGGTCCGCATCGGACGGCACGTGATCGGTGAACAGCGTGGGATAGCCCAGCCCGGTCTCCTCCAGGGCGAAGTAGGTTCGCGAGAAGAGAACCTCGTCGACATGAGGATCCTGCTTGGCGATGACGTCGTTGCGGACCTCCTGCATTTCCTGGCTCTCGACGCCGGTCGTCTTCCAAACGAGCCGATCGCCCTCGCGCTCGAACAGATCGGGCCAATCGAACTTCTTGAACCGCTTCACGCCGACGTCGTCGGTCGGGTGGATGCCGAGCTTCAGCATTTCCTGAAGCATGGGGCTGGGGGATTTTCCCGCCAGCGCGATCGGCTGCTCGACGATCGTCGAAAGCGGGATGCGATCCTTGCCCGACGCGTTGGTCATGGCCTCGATCTTGATCGCCAAGGCAGGCATCAAGGCCCATTGCTTCTTGGCTTGCAGCTCGGTCATCTCATCCGCAAGCCGGGCGATCTCCTCCGCGTTGTCGGCCGAGTTCGCGACCCTGTTCGCGATCTCCATGATCATCAGCCGGCGCAGGTCCTGGTAGTGGGCGCGCTCGATCTCCATGGCCGCGTTGGCCGCGTCCTGCCGGCTGTCGGAGAAGGCCACCGCCTTGGCCAGCGAGCCGCTCGCGTGCAGCACCTCGAACATCTCGGTAGCGAGCAACTGCGAGGTCTTGTTAAAACCGGTTCGGAAGCTTCTGATCGGGGAGAAGCGCGGCTTGTGCCTGAGGGCGTAACTCACGCTGCACGCGGGGCAGCAATCTGGTCCCGCTGTGCCGACGCTGTCAGGATTGCGCTTTTTGGATCGGTGCGGCGTCGCGCAGTGGAAGAGCCTCCCCGGAATCAAGGTCGGATCGACCGACCCCGGGAGCCCCTTTCTCAGGACGCCAGTGTTCGTATCCAGCGTGCTCTCGACCCAGTCCTCGGAATCGCCCGCGCCAGCCGGCTTGCGGGTGGACGGCCAGAACATCGCGAACTCGTTGTAGCTCAGCTGCTCGTAGTGCCCGACGCCACCCGCTTCCGGCAACGCACCCAGGTCGGGCGTGGAGGGAAGCAGCTCGATATCGGACGAGCCATTGGCCTGTACGCCGCGCATGCCTCCTACGAATACCTCGCCGCAGGCCTCGCAGTAGATGAGCTCGAACTTGCGTTGGTGGCGATCGCCGGTCGTCGTGTAGGTCAACCCACGATCGACCGTCACGCCGCCATACGCGATGCTGTCGGTCTCGGCCTCACGGATGGGCGTCGCGAACAGTCCCTCGATGCTGCGCACGAACTGGTGGATGCGGAAGCTGGGGGTCGTGTCGGAGATCTGGACCCCGAACTTTTTCTTCGCAATGTCGCCGATGCCCCGGAGAACGGCCAGACCCCGCGTCGCCTTGCGCTCGCCTTCGCCCGCGCCGCCGAAAAGCCGTTCCGCGATCGCCGCGACCGAATGGGCTCGAACGGTCAGCTTGTCGCCTTCGCCCGAGGACCTGCACGCCCAGACGAGAGCGCCGGCCGCGGCCTCGATGGCTTCCTTCAACAGCGTCTCGAACGGGATGTCGCGGCCGCCGTTCGTCAACGCACGGTGACATGACGCCAACGCGTGACGGACCTCCGGCGTGTCGTCCACCGAGCGGACGAGTTCGCCCTCGACGGCGAGAGCGTCGACGAGGGCTCGGAAAGGCACCGGGTCGAGGTTGGCGGCGGCGGGCTTGGAGGGGAGCACCTGTTCGCCGGGAACGATGCACTCGGACCAGCGGCCACGATCCTGGAAGCCGACATCGGCGGCCGTGCGGCTCGTCCCGAACGGCCCGAAGAAGCTGTCGAGATACTTGAGGCTGCGTTCCCCCTGCTCGCCGACGACAGGAAGCGACGCGCTCGATGCGAGTATCCGAAGCTTGTGCCGGCGATCCGGCTCATGCAGGCCGAGGCGATGGACGAGGGCCCGGATCAGCCCGGCGGTCTCCGTGCCGGCCGAGCCCCGGATCAAATGGAGCTCGTCGAGCACCAGGTAGAAGTAGGCGTCGGGGTCCGTCTCAAGCCAATCGCGGGTCTGCTTGAAGATCGGCGCCTCGACCTCGCGCGCAAGCATGGTCCCCAACATCGAGGAGTTGGTGACCAGGATGTCGGGCGCGTGGGACTGCATATCCCAGCGGGTGAGCATCTCGGCCCCGTCGGTCGCCGGGAACAGATAGCGGGTGAGCTCGGGCTCCCCTCCGGTTTCCTTGTCGTGGATGCAGGCGTAGTGGTGCCCGTCCTCGAACTCCTTCAGGCTGTCCGCGAGTTCGGCGATCTTGCGCTCGCGCCGCTTCTTCTGCTGGGTCTCGTCCGCGCGGCGAGGATGGTCGAGGAACCCTGTCACGGGTGTCGCGCCGGTATAGCGTCCGAAGAAGATCCGGTTGCCCTCAAGGTGGCGGTCCATGGCCAGGCGCGCCTCCGGGGAATCGAGCGTGCGGCGAAGGCGCGTCATCTGGTCCTCGACCAGCGCGTTCATCGGATAGAGGATCAACGCCCGCATGGCAGCGCGACGGGACTTGGGCTCTCCGCTCCTCTTGGGAACGAACTTTCCGGGGCTCTGATGCCACCAGCGTCCCTTGAGATAAGTGGGGTCCGGGGCCGTCCACTTCTTCGCCTCGTTCGCCAAGGCGGCGAGAACCGGCAGCATGAACGACTCTGTTTTGCCCGATCCTGTGCCCGACGTGACGATGCCCGGCTGACCGGCCCGCGTGCCCCGCGCGAGCATCTTCATCTGGTGAACGTAGGGCTTGAAGGTCACCGGGCTTCGCCGCGCGATCGGGCCACCCGCAATGTCCTCGCCGGGGAACAGGCCCGACAGCACGATCTCCACGAAGGCGGCGCGCGAGGCCGGCGGAAGGTGGCCGATCGGATTGTCCGCCCACTCCTCCAGCAGTTTCTCCACGCGGTAATCGCAAGTCAGGTATCGCGGGACGGGTTCGAGGTAAGGCTCGGCCGCAAGCGTGCCGGGATCCCGGAGCAGGACGCGACGCGTTTCGGCGAGGTCCTCGTCGCGGATGCGATAGGCCGTATCGAGATAGGTCAGGAAGAAGTTGCGCAGGCGTTCGAACCCGCCGATCGGATCGATCATGACGTCTTCCTCTCGGCGTGGATTTCGGCGACCGCCTCGCTGCGACCGACGGTGGGATCGGACTTCGATGGCAGCAGCGCGTTCACGGCGAAGTCGCAGGCCTTCCCGGGTTCGAGCCAGGCCAGGGCCGACGAATGGATCGCCAGCAGCCTATTGGCGGCATCGCCGCCTTCGACACCGCTTCCTGCGACCCTCGCCAGCAACGACCGGCGGTCAGTCGGCGTAAGGGCCGAGCGCGTCGGTCCTGCCAGGTATCGAAGGTCGGCGGCCTCGATCCCCCCACCCGACACAATTGCCGCCAACGCGTCGGTCTTCACGTTGGCGACGATCATCGGATGAAGACCCCGCTCCGTCGCATCGAGCGGCATTTCCACGGTCCCGGGGGACAGCGTCGCGACCAAGAGGAGGTTGTCGGGCCGGTTGGACCGATACAGGCTCTTGAAGCGCGCGAACCATTCCGAAAGCGAAGCGCGATCGACGTCGTCCAGGCAGACGAACTGAACCTTGGAGCCGTCCGCGATCGCAGCTTGCCAGGCCAGCGCCAACGGCGTCGCGGTGCCCGAGCCCGCACGTCGCCACAGATCCTCGGGCCCGAGGATGGAAGGGTCCAGCGGCATCCTGGCCAGAGCCCCAGCGGCCACGACGCTCGCATAGCAGCCCAGCAGCAGTTCCGCGGAGTTGCCGACGACGACGGGGATCTCGCCGGCGCGCGCGAAGATGTCCAAGCGGCGGATGAATTCCTCATCGAGGCCGCTCGATGCGGCCGCCATTCGAGCGATCTCGGGCAGGTCCTTGATGGCGATCGCGCCGACGTCGCTCCGTCGAGGATTGGACCACGGGGCATCTTGGATGCCGACAGGAGCGGGACCCGGGGTGGGCGGTGGTGCGACGGCGCCCGTCGCCTCCATGATTTGCGACAATGTCCGACCGGTCTCGCGGATATCCCTCATGATGTCGCCGAGCCCAGCACTCAGGCCTGCGACACCGGCCTCGACGAGTCCCTCGACGCGCTGGAGTTCCTCGGACTTCACGACGAGCGCGGACTTCGCATCGGCGATCTCGGCCGAGAGGGCCTCCAGTTCCAGCAGGCGGTCCGCGATGCCCGCCTCCACCTCGCTGACGATCTCCGGACGAATGCGCTCGATCTCGCGAAGCCGGATCGCTCCCGCCTCCTCCTCCGAGAGCTTCGTCAGCCCATTCTTGATCGTCTGGTCCGCGAACAATGCCTCGGCGATCGCCGTGGCCGCGCCCGTCTCGCGATCGAGCTTGGTGAGGAACTCGCCCAGTCGATCGCGCGCCGCGTCGTTGGCGCCAGTGGCCTCGCCGATGATCTCCCCGTCGCGCAACATGTTGTGGAGCCTGCTCGACAGGCGATCGTTGACGACGAAGTCTTCGGTGCCGTGGCGAAGGCGCGCTATCTTGTTTATGCGCTTAACGAGGGTCTGCAGGAACGCGAGGTCCGTCTCCCAATTCACGTAGCCCACGACATCGCGAGGCACCTGGCCGGGCAATAGGAACCGGCGTCCCTCGATCGCCACCCAGTCGAAATCGCCGGCCGGCCTGGCATAGGCGGGAACCCGGTCGGCGTGCTCCAGATGAGATAGCACCCAGGTCGTCGGGCCCGACCTTTGCATTCGCGGAAACGCGACGCGGCTCGCATCGAGCGGCACGATCAGGGAGGAATCCTCCTGCGAGCCCCTGTCGACACCCGACCTCATGATCAGGTCCCGGCGCTCATCCGCGGATGCGATCTCCAGCAGATGGGCGATCTCGATCGCCTCGTCGACGCGGTCGGTGCTGTAGTCGTCGCGGGCTCCGGCCTTGGCGTTCACCGCGATCGTGAACAGGGCGACGTAACCGTTCGACTTCCGGATGATCCTGGGATCGAGGCTGAAGACGCGTCCCTCATCCGGAAAGTCCGCCGGATCGACCTCAACCCAGCCTTCCGGCCGCGCGACGGCGGCTGGTTGCAGCCAGGCGCCGGTCGAATTGCCGAAGGTCTTGTGCCCGATGAATATCTGATTGCCTTCGAGGTCGGTCTCGTGCCTCAGCATCGTTCGACCTCATCCCGTTGTATGGCCATGTTCCTGGACCTGGCGGTCCCTCTCGCCCGGCCGAGGACCAACGAGCGCAAAATGTCTTGCCGGTTGTCGCTAGTCCATTTCGGCATCTCGAACGTCGCGCCCAGCCAGCCGGACAGGATGGTTGCATCCTCCGGCCTGCAGCCGGTCACGTAGCGGCGGGCGCCAAGGTTCGCGAAATCCAATGCGGGGCCACAGCCGTTCCGCAGCATGAGGTAACGGGTGATCTGGACTGGAAGCGCGCCTGCAAGCGAAAGACGCTCGACGAGCCCCTGGTCGCCGATGAAGCGAAAGGCCGGCTTCCCCGCCAGCCGATGGGCCATCAGTATCGCGGCCGATCGCCCATCGAGCAGGTGTTTGACGTCGTTGCCGGTCGTCACGCGATAGACGTCGGCTGCGTTCGGCTTGAGGGTCGTCAGCCTTTCGAGTCGGACCGCCCCGGCGTCGGCTCGATCGCCTTTCGCGAAGCGTCCCGAAGACCAGTTCCAGGACGACGCGACGATGCGATGGTTCTCGCTGTAGAGGGTCGGTCGAAACTGGATCGCCGATCCCTGTAGCGGGACCTCGACCTGGGCTCTTCGCAGGTCCATCTGCATCGCTGCCGCGAAGGCTTCGGGCTGCGTGCCTTTGACGTTGCCGGACGGAATGGCCCAGCCGGCGGCCGACCTACGCCACTCGACCGTCCCCCCCATCTCCTTGGCCGTGCGCTCGAAGCGACGACGCGTGAGTTCGGGAACGGCGCCATCGAGCAGGAGCGCGTCGCCCTTCGGATACGCCAGCAAGCGCGGTGGCCGCAGGAACCAGCGTCGGGCTCGCCAATGGCGCGAGACCCGTGGTTCCATCCAGCCGCTGTCGGCCAGCAATTGAAGCACGTCCCAGACCGCGTAGGGCGTCGGCAGGCGGGGAGCGATCAGCCCGACGATGTCCTGTTCGGACCAACCTCGCCTGCCTTTCGCGAACACCGCCTCAAGCAGATCCATGAAAGCGGCATCGGTCACGCCCCCGGCCCAGTGCGGGTCGACGAGATCTACGGCCGACGGCGTGCACGCCGTCAGACTAGGCTCGTCCGGGCGCCAACCGTCGGCCAGTTCGTCGGGCTCGATGAAGGGGAATTCCCTGGCATGGGGCTCGAACACCAGGTTCGGCTCGGCCTGAACCACCCCGCCTTCGGCTACGGCGATCCTCCAGACCCCTTCGATCGGACCATCGGCGGCCAACCGAACGAGACGACCGTCGATCGAAGCCGTCACCGAGCCGTGCGATCCGTCGAATGCAGTGGGCGTGGCGGCGCAACCCTCGGCCGCCTCGATGACGGGGAGGAAGCCCGGGCGGCCCAAATAGGCCTTGTCCATCCTGATGCCGCCGGCCACCCGAACCCTTGCCAGTTCTGGCGCGGGATCCGGCCGTCGACCCGTCAGCCGATGGATGACACCGAGCGCCTGCGCATGCGTGACCCCGTCAAGAAGGCACCAGCCATCCTTCCCGGCGCGCGGGAGATCGTGCTTGCGGAGGTGATCGTCCCGCACAAGCAGACGGACGTTCGCTCCGGTGGGCACGCGCTCGGCTCGCCAGAGACCCCACTCGATCTCCGAGAACGGCAAGACACCGTCAGCGAAGCTGCGCGCCAGCGAAGGCGGGACGGACGGAGGCGGGCTCGCGAGAAGATCCAGGATTTCGTCGCGAGCCGCAGCGATGCTGACGACGTCCTGGTCGGAGGAAAGCTGGACCTGTCCGGTCAGCCTCTGGATCACGCGTCCGATATCTGTCCGAACCGAATAGGCGTGCTGGCCGTCGGAGTCTGTCGTGAGGTCTATCTCGAACGTCGCATCAACGCCTGGACCTGGCGCCGCCTGCCGCAAGCCCAGGACGCCGACCCAAAAGGGGTGGTCCGCGAGCAGGCGCTCCCCGAGCTGGCGCCTGGCGTGAAAATCATTGAACGCATGAAGAAAGCCGGCTGACCAGTTGAGACCGAGTTCCGGCACGACGATGGAGATTAGCTCGCTTGCGCTGGGAGACGGCAAGTCGCCGAAATGACCGAACAGGCGGTTCATCTTGCCGAGATCGTGTCGGGAGGGAAAGGCGATGCGGATGGAATAGCCGATCTGCTTCATCGTCCCGTAGTCGGGCAAGACGACATTGCGATAGCCTTGGCCCGTGCTGCGCTTGCTCTCGATCCACCTGGGCAGCTTCTCCCACAGTAGTCTGAGGCCCGTGAGGGATCGGATGCCTTGACCCATCTTCAGGATATCCTGCAGGCGGTCGCGGTAATCCCCGGATGAAGCGACTTCCGGCGCAACAGATGCGACATGGCAGGACAAGACCAGGTAGCTGAAGAAGCCGGGGACCCGCAGACCGATGGGGGGCGGGAGCGACTGGCCATGGGTCAACGCATCGATCAACGCTTTCCGTTCGAAGATCTTGAGGAACCCTTCGAGGGCCTCTGCAGCTTCGCTCGGCCCTTTGCCGACAGCACGCGCAAGCTCGACGCCCGACACATCGAGGAAAGAGAGCGGCGCGGATCCGAACCCGCCGTCGGAACGGAGGTAGTGTCGCGTCAGCGCCTCCTCCCACCTCCAGAACGGCGTCATGTTCGGCAGGGTCATGTCTGTGCCGGATGACCCTGCACGTGTCGCAGGACGCTTCGTCCGATCGCCTCGCCGAGCTTCACCGGCACCGCGTTTCCGATCAGCCGCCCGATCGTTTTCCGCGCGATCGGTTCGCCGGGCTTCACGAAGCGGTATTCCGGCGGGAAGGACTGGAGGATTGCCCCTTCGCGAAGCGAGATCGCCCGATCCTGGACCGGGTGCCCGAAGCGTCCGCTGCCGAAGCCATAATACTGGGTCGTGATCGTCGGAGCGGGCTCGTCCCAAGGCATGCGACCATAGACGCCGGGATAGGTCTTGCCGGTATCCTTGTCGTGGCACTTGGCCACCAGGTCGGCCGGCCAGTCGCGCCAGGTTCCACCGGGCCTCGATGCGCGGATGCGCTTGAGGTTGATCGGTGCCAGGTCGGCAGCGCTGTGAAGCGGATCTCCCGGCCAGCTCTCGCCGGCCTCGATGCGCGGCAGGTGACCGATGACGTCCCGGACGGTCGCGCTCGCCGTCTCCTCGGCATCGAGCAGCTCGATGGGCCCAAGCTTGGACGCCAGCAGCACCATGCGGCGACGGGCCTGCGGGACGCCGTAGCGGACGCATTCCACCACTTGATGGGAGACCGTGAAGCCGTTGTCCTCAAGCGACCGCACGAAATCCTGGAAGACGGTCTCGCGCTCGACCTGGGGGACGTTCTCCATCGTCACGATGTTGGCGTCGGCCTCGACGACAAGGCGGCCGAACTCGGCCAGCAGGTTCCAGCGGCTGTCCTCGGACGGCTTGCGCGCCTGGCTGTAGGTCGAGAAGGGCTGGCAGGGCGCGCAACCGGCGAGCAGCCGGAAACGAGCGTTGCCGAATGCCGCGCAGATCTCCCCCCCGGTCACCTCCGATACCGACTTGGGCAGGAAGGCCGCTTCGTTGTTGGCCGTGTAGGGATACTCGCAATCCGGATCGAGATCGACGCCAAGGCGCACGTCGATGCCGGCGCGCGCCATTCCGTGGGTCAGTCCGCCTGCGCCGCAGAACAGGTCGACAGCCACGACGCTAGTCGAAGCGGCGGGCGCTGGTTTAGCTGGCTTCTTGGGTAGACGTGGCACGCGCGAATCCTAATCTTTCCAATTGCGCGCATGATGCCATGGGGACACGCAAACGAAAGAGTCATTGCCCGCGAAAGTTATGGATGATGAACCGTCCTTTCGTAGGGCGGCTCACTTTGATAGCGGTGCGCGGCGATTGTGCAACGTTGAAAGCCTGCTCCTGCAGGGTCGCTAATGGATTGGCCGGGACGAAAGGGTCCGGGTTGGGATTCGGCGCGGCGGCGTGCGAGTCTGCGGTATGCGTACTGGCGATGTCGTCCACCCACAAGCCACAAGGTGATCGAATGGCTGGGCCAACATACCCGCTGGACGTTCCACTTCACGCCCACCTCCGCCAGCTGGCTCAACGCCGTCGAGGGCTTTTTCGCCATCCTCACCAGGCGTCGTCTCAAGCGGGGCGTTTTCAAGGGCATCGTCGATCTACAGGTCGCCATTCACCGCTTCGTGGTCGACCACAACCAGCAGTCAAAGCCCTTCGTCTGGACCACCGATCCCGACAAAATCATCGCCGCCGCGCGCGGTCACCAGGTGCTGGAGCCGATCCGCTAACCTTGGCCATGGCAGTGCAGTGGTTCGCGCCGAATGTCCGCTCTCCGGAACGCGACCAACGGGAAAGTTCGACCCAGAGCAGAAGTTGAGAACGTCCGGTTCCAGGCAAGCGATAAAGTGCGTTTTAATCAAACTGGCCCGCTCGGTTTCCAAGGAAATGCCGAGCATCCGGCTGTCAGAACGGGTTGACGTAGTTGGTTATGGCGATCTGCCGGAGCAGGACCTTCCGGATCACGTGCGCCGCGGCGATCCTGTCGGTGAAGATGGCCGCATCGCCCGCGCTGCCCGCCGGCAGGGTCCGCGCGAAGGCGTCGTCGTCGAGCTTGACCCGGACGACGAACGGCGCCGCCTCGATAGCTTTCGGCGTCGCCGCCGAACCGGAAGTCTGCACCTGGCCCGTGGCGACGGCCTGAAGGACGCTCTCGACCTTGCCCGTTTGTACGGTGCCGGGAGCGACCATTTTTACATTTAACTGCAGAGCCCCAACAGGGGGATCAATCCGATCACGGAAATCCTTCCGCCATTGAAACAGCTGGCTCACGTGAATGCCGGCGGCGCGGCGAGCTCTGACGAGAAAACTCCAGGCTCGAACAATGCTGCGACAAGCCGCCCCTTCTCCTCCCGAGACCACCGACTATGGCGCTCGACAGACCTGATCGCCACGATGCGAGACAGCATCATAGTGCTACTCCTAGGATTGCCTCTAGGAGTATCCCTTCCGCGTCGACAAGCAGCACGCCTCGAGCCAAGGCATACGGCCCGGCTGCGGTGCTTGCGACATCAGCAGAGGCCTCCTCTCTATGTATGATGCAAGCCTCTTGCTTAAAATTGGCGCGCATATTATCGCCAATTTGGGCCTTAGGATGCAACTGGAGATTGGGCTGGGGTCGATGATTAGCGTTCCACTGTCGGAGCAAAGACTTTTGAAACTAGTACGGTCGGAGAAGAAAACGGTGGGCCGCCAGCTAGAATTCCCTTCAGACGAAGTTGTCTCAGAGCACGCTAACCTGGAGCACCCTCAACGAAGATTAGGCTTAGAGGCCGTGATTGAAGCGGTAGCTCAAGATATCTACGCTGGAAGGCTTGCACCTGGCCAGTGGCTGAAGCAAATTGATTTGGTCGAGCGTTATCAAGCCAAACGCTTCGACGTCCGGCGGGCGCTCGATAAGCTTGCGGAGAAGCATCTTGTAGAACATCTGCCTAATCGGGGTTACAAAGTCTATTCGGACAGCGTTCGCCGGGCTGCTGACATCCGAGGTGTATGTACCATCTTAGAAGCAGCTGCGGTAGACGACATCATTGAACGGGTAAGTGATGATGATGTGGATACTGCATACGCACTCGCCCAGCGTTTTGCGATAATTTTAGAACATGGAACCCCAATAGAGCTCTCTGAGACCAAACTTGCCTTTCATAGACACCTCTTCAACCTCTGCGCGAACAAAGAACTTGTTCGCCTGATTTTTGAGTGGCGTGGCCGTTTTGCTCCGACACTGGTGAGTGAATGCCCGGATCGTATGCAGAACGAGAAGATCAACATCGAGCATTTCGCTATAGTAGATGCGCTCGGCGCACGCGATAGCAAGCGCCTGAGAGAGCTCGTAAGTTCCCATACACCTCTCAGGGTTCTTTGACTCGGTAAAGGATGAACTGTCCTCAGCTATGCGTAGCTTTCACAAGCTATACCCCGGCGGTCGAGCATGAACCCAAGCAGCCTGCAGAGCTCGAGACCGCCGCGCTTTCCAAGCGCTAGAGCTCACAGTTTTCTGGGGAGACCGCACTTGTTTCGTGCGGGCCGGTCGGCACGCAGGCGCGGTTTGTGGACGGCGTGCGTCAGGCAGGGGGGCTGTTTGGCCTTACGACAGCGACGCTCTGCGAGATTAAACGAGCGGGTGCAGTGCACGGGCCAAGGTCCGCGCCAGCCCCTGACACCGCGATATGTCACAGGCACAGCGCCAGCGCCCGTCGCTTCGTCTGCCCGAAGGGCGCCAAGCCCGCCGGAAACGAACCCAGCGCTGGATAAAACTGGGATCAACGTCAACGACAGTCGAAATACCCGACCATGGCGGCGGCCAAACTCACCAGTCTCATTTTACCCTCGCAATCTCGCGCAAAACTCGCTGACGCTCTAGTGACCTGGAGTGTAAAATCAACACCAGGTCAATGTCCAGGTCAACAGCTACGCAGAAGCAAGAAAGCCTCCGATCTCATCGAGAACTCCAGATCAAACGAACCTTATTGTATGCTTCGTCCGCCGCCGCGGATGCTGCGATTTCAGTGGGCGCCACCGTTAGAACGTGACCAAATCGATCTGATCCGCCTCCAAGATAGGTATATTTCTCCCAGAGCCTAAGTCTACTTTTTACATCAGTAACATATTTTGTTTTAATTGCCAAATCTAGACCATATATATCAATCGGAACCCCAGATCTATCAATAGATAGATACCGTAATGACGCTGCGTTGTGAGTTGACCGCTCCAAACGCACTTCCTTTCCACAAGATTGGAGAACGTGCGCCTGTACCAAGTCTATCCCATAACCGACGCGCCCCATTTCCGCGATCATTCCTCCAGGCAACCTCGGATTTACTTCAATAATTTTGGGCATGTGCTCCCTATCAAGCCTGATCTGAATGTGAGCTGGCCCCCAGGAGATATTAAGCTTCTCTACGGTTTGTTCGACAGCCGATAACACTCGCTTGGTATGCGGATCACTCCAGTCCATAATTAAATCGCGCCCCGGCGCGAGCGATGATATTCCGCCAGATGGCGTATGTATACTTACTATCTGCGCCTTCCCGTTAAACGTAGTTACAGCATACTCGCATCCGGGAACATATTCTTCTATCAAAACGTCATCGGTTAATCTAGAAACATAATGCGACCACTCCAACTTATCCTTCTCATTCGTTATAGAACGAAAATGAGATACAGCTTCTTCTTCGCTATGGCACAATTTCACAAACGCTCCTCCGGCATTTGAGGCGGGTTTGATAATGACGGGCAGTCCGTACGCACATATAAATTCATGTATATGATCTGAATTGCGAACTATACGATATTTTGGATTCAGATCCGTTTCCGATGCGAGAGCCTCCCGCATTAAGTGCTTTGATTTACAAACTATAACAGAAGAAACGGTCGGTCCGGGCAAATTAAAAGCCACAGCCAGCTCAGCAGCTTGCCGCACATAATAATCAAACGTAGAAATTATACCGGATATTTTATGTTCATTCGATAATATTTTTACCTCCCGCAAAAGAGCGGAATAATTATCCGTATCGGCCTGTATAACACACACGTTTTGTAAAAATGTATATCTCGACGGGTTAGCTGTAATCAGAATCGGCTGCATTCCCGCATCGATAGACGCTTGCATCGCAGCTTCGCCGGCACCCGCTTGAGACGCTTCTACAAAAATTACGGTTTCCATCGCATCACCCAGTGTTGGTTTCATACGTTCAATTTTTGCGCGCCCATTACGAAGCGCACCTACACCGCCCCCCTCCATTTCGACGGGGGGCTTATCTCCGCCCGCTGGACGTGCAATGAATGCACTCAAAGGAAGTGTCCGCTTATCATTGCAGGAATTATGATTTTTTTCCGACTGCAACGAGCGCATCGCGCGCAACTGTCGCGCAGTATTCACTGCCAGTGAATTCAATCGTTATAGCTCCAAACAAACCCTCAACGATAGGCTCCAAGTTGCGAACTATATCTGACCGATCTTCTCCAATTTTTATTAAATCATACATGTAGTAAAGGTGCATAATAGCGTTTTCTTTTGCCTCGTCAGGCGTTCGGCCTCTCAGTGTAAACGGATCGTGCATGTCAAAAACATCAAAATCTCTGAATCCCGCCTGTACGAATAATTCCTTCAACTCTTCGCGAGTGAAATGAGGGTGAGGATGACCTGTACGAGAGTATGGATGAACAACCGCCTCAAACCAATTTGCGGATGGCTTTCCAATTTCAAAATCGTGAAAAGCTATAATCCCGCCCGGCTTCAGAGTACGGTGAGCTTCTCTTACCGCTATTTCACGATCTTCTCCGGCAATATGATGACTGCCGTACGCAATGAGCACGCCATCAAGTACGTCGTTTCGAAAAAGACTCCGGGTAGCGGATTGGCGCACGCAACTATACTTATTGCTATAGCACTTATCTATCATATATTTCGATATATCGGCAGTTATGATATTTAAATTATCAATCTCCATCGTTTTTGCGAAACGCGCAACAGTTCCATCTCCACCTAATACGTCAAGAACAAAGAAATCGCCGCCTTTAAACATTGTATTCTTAAAATCGAACAAATTTATTAGATATTCCATGCCAATTCGACGGTTATCAATGGAACGTTGCGCATAATTATAAGCAATTCCGCGTCCACCAACCCCATCAACCTCAAATTCCCAAGATTCGTTGTTAATACCATCGACATAAACTTTCATACTATCAGATCTTAGAAAATCTATATCTAACATGTTATAAATTTTCGGGTGATTCTGGTGCAAATAATCCAGATATTCGTTATAATTCACGCCAGTCAAATATTCTGTCATGGATGCAGGCGTAGACACATTCAAAGACATAAGAACTCCTCCAATTTGAATCTTTGGCTGGGCTAATCAAACGGTCCGATTGGTATGTTACTGACGAGTGGGCCAACGCGCTACCCTAGCGTGCAAAAATCGCGAAGCGGCTTGCCCCCTGATAAGTGGCTCTCCTTCCAGGAGGTTTTTGAGCCTTATGATCCAGTCCTATTTTTTGGACAGCCGGAAGGTAGAGCTTTCCGGCCTTAGTCACACTGGCGGGCTGGGTGCGCCCCCCAAGGTTCCGCAATCAGGTCAGCCGCTTATGGCCGATGGCCCGATGCGGCCGATCTTCGTTGTAGTATCGCGCCGCGAGCGGACGGCATCCATCACAGACCAGCCCTTCGATATCCAGGTTGACAGGCTCCTGCCAACATTCTGGCCATCCTGGCCAAGAGCGGGAGCGGTCCCAAGCACGTCCTGCGCATGGGGGCCTACATCGTCGGCGCTGACAACTGCCATACCGTCATCCGCATTTATGCTGAGATATTTGCGGCCGCGAAGCGGGCCGGCAGCCGTGACCGGCGATCATGCGCTTCACCGCCGCGAACCGGGCTGCGGGCGAGATCAGTCTTTTCCCAGCCGATCCTTCAACACAGCGTTGTCGAGCAACTGCTCGGCCAACCGCTTCCCAAGCGGACGGTTCCCATCCTTGAGCGTCCGCAACCACCGCGTCTCCGAGGAAGTCAATTTTTCCGCCCCCCGCAGCTTTTAGATGCTCACCGATCCTCTCCACACTGTCATGCTCGAGGTTCCCACGGCCCTCTAGAGCGCCCAATCACGCAGATTTTGCGAGGCTCGACGATGCAACCTAGTCCGAGAAGGGCGTATTGACAGTTGCATCTGATCGCGCTTAGCATTTGGTGAGCGACGCCTTAAATCGGTATATCCCTACGGTACGGCAGAATTATCCGCCAAATAGAAAGATATATAGTGCCCCTCCCTGTAATGAGGAACTATTATGAAAATCGCTCTGATTCAATTACCATTTCCGTCTCAAAGCGATCCTGATCCGGACTTAACTAATTACTATAAATTGTATGGACGTATGCTCAAGAGCATACTCCCAACCTACTCGATAAACGAAAATGATTTATGGGAAGCGCCCTTGTGGGTGGCGCATCTAGATGGTGCAATCGGAAGAGAAGATACAACCTTCGTTGACCTAAGCACGAGCCCGTTCGATGTTGAAATATGCTCATCCTTGGTCCGGGACACCCTGAAATCCTCAGACTACGTCGCCTTCTTCTCCCCGCTCGCTCAAAACTTTGATCTTGCGCGGGGCGTCTCGGCAACTCTTCAAAAATGCGGACTGCGCACAGTGGTGGGCGGGAATATGAGTCGCCTCGCTAGGCCGGGAGATTTCTCGACCGTCTACCACGGTCTCGCGAGAGGTAATATCCATGATGAATTGGTAGCCGGCGAAAAGACGACAGTTACAACACCAGTTGTCCTCGGCAGAAATCAAACGCCGCTTGGGTATAGACCAAACTACAGATTTCTCAACGGGTATGCAGCGCGGGTGCCAATGGTAAGAATTAATGCCAGTCACGGCTGCCTCTATGGCTGCACGTTCTGTGGAGATGCTTGGTCAAAGCAGTTACACGTGGTTCAGATTGATGATTTGAAAGCCGAATTTAGCAGTATAGAAAACACATTTCCAGCGGCGCAAATAATATACGTCGGCGATAAGACATTCGGCCAATCCAGTGAGGCTGTCGATAATCTAATTAAAGCCAAATCGAAAGGAAATAGATATAAATATATAGTCCAAAGTCACGTCCAAATTATAACTGATAAGCTTATTGATAAGATGTCAGAGCTTGGCGTCGTAATGGTAGAAATGGGATTCGAGACAGCGGATTCAGATCTACTGAGAGGGATGAAAAAATCAAACAGCACGGAAAAATACCGGCAAACAATCGAGCTTCTCACCAAACGCGGAATGTCGGTTGTGCTAAATGTCCTAGGTGGGCTTCCTGCATCAACGCCGGAAAGTCATAGCAGAACCATCGAATTCTTGAATGACGTCGCAGGGATGACGTCAATGTACAATATTTATAACTTCGTTCCCTACCCCATGACGCCCATTTTCTCACAACTAAAAGACAGAATTATTGACTGGGAATTTAAGAATTGGCGAGAAGATAAGATTGTTGTCTTTAATCCTTATAAGCAAACTAGGCAAGCCGCCTGGAATCAATTCACAGAGCTAATTTCAACGTGCTCGACGAATGTTGCCAGAAGACTTCAAGAGCGTGACAGCTCATTCAGCGGGGAAGCTCACTGTGGATAGCATGTCCAGCGACCCATTGCCTCCATGGTGCCTGTCAAAAGGTACCCTCTTTAATGTGCCTCCAGCCGGGTTTAGTTCAAATGGCGGCAGCATCGACGTGGGTGTCTGTTCAATCGCGTTCGACTCGACGGCGTCCACGCATATCGGAGCGCGGCACGGCCCAAACGCAATACGGGCGGCGAGCGCTCGATATTCGGCTCAAATGAATAGCCGTGGTAGAATGGAGCTACTCAACCTGAGAACCGGAGTATGTTTATCTCCTATATCTAGAAATATCGTCGATTTTGGCGACCTGCATGTTTATCCGACTGATCCGGCACGGCAAATTGATTGCTCTATCGAAGAGACGGCCATCGTTGCCGCCGCGGCGCAGCAAATGGTGATGCTGGGAGGCGAGCATACCGTCTCTTATCCATCGTTTGCGGGAGTCAATAAAGCGCTTTTTGCTCGCGGGCAGCCAAATCTCGGTTATGTTCAAATTGATCATCACTTCGATTTTGGTGATTTATCTTCCCTGCACGGAAGATACTATCACGGCTCGAACGCGCGACGCATTGCGGAACTTCCCTTTATGAGCCCAAAAAACATGGGCTTCGTTGGGCAAGGCGACATGACGTCCCTTCAGCAGTTTCGGAGCTTGATAGACGGTGGATATACAGTTTCCACAATACGCGACGTAAAATCTAGATCCTATGAAACCTGCCTTCGCGAGACACTTGATAAGGTTTGTAGCGCCAGCCCAGGTGGTGTCTATATTTCCGTGGACATTGATGTGTGTGACTGCTCAACGGCCCCAGGGACAGGAAACGTCACTATAGGTGGAATTTCGGCCAGTGAATTCATTTCCACGGCCGACGTGATACGCCATTATCCCGTGAAGGCTCTAGACATAGTCGAAGTCAATCCATCGTTGGACAGATCCGGAAGAACCGCTGAGTTAGCCGCGAGATTCTTGTACGAGTACTTGATGCTTGCTCCGGCCTCGTGTGAGACGATCTGACATGCATTTGGGCGCGATCACGGCGATTCTTGAAGACAAATACACTAGCTGGCGGCCCGAATTTGTAGCCGTAGGCCAGGGGCTCGACTCAATCGCTTACCGAGCCGTGCATCCAGATTTCGGCCCCGTTGTAGTAAAAGTGCCGCTGTCTCGTATAATAACCAATGATAATGACGAGTACCTGAGTTCAGAGGATCTTCTGAAGCAGGAGGTGAAAATCTACGATGCGGTTCGTTCCGCTGGTATCCCAACTCCGGAGCCGTACTATCTTCACGTTGGGCGCGACGGTTTATTGTTTTTACTCATGTCTTATGTCGAGACCGACAAAAGCGCGCCAAACGGCCATGAGTGCGGCGCAATTCTTCGTAGATTGCATAACGCTAAATTTGACCTCCCGTATCGTACGGTATGTTGTGTGGAAGAATGTACCGAACTCACGATAGCTAAACTGATAGTCAAGCGGTGCACCGCAATTTCTCGCCTTTCGGGCCTCACGATTAATCTGCCATCATACCAAACATTGTTTGACTCTCAAAAATCTCCATACAGAAACGACTCACTTCTTCACCTAGACTATAGATCTGATAATATCCTTTGTCTAAAAAGCTCCGTCAAGGGAGTGATTGATTGGTCGAACGCACTCATTGGAAGCCCGTTGATCGAGATATTCCGGGTGATTGAAAGCAATGAGTTTGGCGATGATTTCTTTCGCGGTTATGGTCACTACCAATCTTGTTCACATACATGCGAGATAATATACAGGCTCTATACCGTGAGTATGTTGTGTATCGTTTTTCTCTCCGAAGCGCCAGATGAGGTTCTCGCGAGACGATATCTGGATCGATTGATCGAGCTCACGACGGATCTTAAGCTACAGCTCAAGAGGTCAGCACCATGAACATTGCACGAGAATCTTTGGTAACCCTCAAGAAGAGTGAGTTTGACGGCCTTCGCTGCCAACACGACAACGATGAGGTGAGATCGTTAGCAAGACGGATCGTCAAGGCAATGGATACGCTACCGCACGGTGTAAATGTTCGCCTCGGTCCTTGGGTAGCAACATCCGATGAGGCCAAAGAGGCGGCGGTGACGATTGCAACGATCGCGGCGCGTGAGTTAGCTGAGAAGTGGGCCTTAACTGAGCTATCAGTCGAGGTGGACAAGCCCCAAATCTCGGCAGTTCAATCTGGGGCTCAATATCGCACTCTCCTACCACATCATGACGGCGGTAACTGTTCATTCCTCACACCGAGCAAACGCCACGTCGAATCGTGGCAGGTCTCAGATCGAACAAGCCAAGTGGCGGAGGTAAGTACGACACGAAACCACAAATTATACCAGGGCTTCTTAGTTCAGGAAGTCGGAGATAGAGAGAGCCTTACCCCTTACTACGACTTAACTGAGATTCTTGCGGATCAATTCCATGTAGAAAAAGGGCGCGCGCCCAGTTCAATAACTGAGCTGGCCGCGCATTTAGGAAGCAATTTGTTACATTCTTTGTCGGTGCTACGGGAACATGGCGGCGGATACGTCCAACTAAGTTCTATTTTGGGTTCTAAGGAACTGATTTATCTTCTCGTAAATATTCATCATTCTCATTATGTATTTAGCGATCGAGAAGTTAATTTATTTCCCGACTTATCTACGATTACATCAAATTCGCGGGAGTCAACCGAATCGACGCCGGTTCTTTATTTGTTCGATAAAATGTGGGAATCCAGACTTGGAATTAACTGGGAACAGGCTCGCAAGCGTTATGAGCATGTTGTGAGCACACAGAAACATGATTTAGTACTTGGTCACAATATAATTCTGATGCATGGCGGCTTGAATGGAGGTACAAATAGAATTTTGGACCCGATTTGCTTGGTAATGCCCGCGCCAGTCGGAGAGGGATACGAAAGCTGGCTGGCAAATGCTTGGGAGGAATCTTACAAACGGCGTTCCGTCGCGGGGCAGTGACTGCTTTCTGGATATTTTGGGACGGGACCATGGTAAAATTGAATAAAATCTATACCAGGACAGGCGATCGTGGCAGCACTGGCCTCGGTGATGGATCTCGCCGGTCAAAAGATGACCTTCGCGTGGAGGCATATGGAGCCGTGGATGAGGTCAACTCTAGCATCGGGGTAGCCAGACTATCTTGTTCGCACCGAGTGGACGAGTTACTTGATCGCGTCCAACAGGACCTCTTCGACGTGGGAGCCGATCTTTGCTGTCCCCCAGATCAGAGCCAAACCCGGCTCCGTGTTGTGGAGGAGCAGATCGAGAGTCTTGAGGGGGCTATCGATGAACTCAATCACAACTTATCGCCATTGAATTCATTTGTCCTGCCGGGTGGCGCTGCGGCATCAGCGCATCTGCATATTGCCAGGGCTGTTGCCCGACGCGCAGAGCGCCGCACGGTGGCCCTTTCCAAGGTGGAGGAGATTAACGAGATAACCGTTAAATACCTCAATCGCCTGTCCGATCTTCTATTCGTAATGGCAAGGTTTGAAAATAAATTGGGCTCGGGGGACGTGCTCTGGGTTCCGGGTGTAAATCGGAATGCTAGATAAACCACCGATTGCTTCACTTGAGAATGCGTTTTACGGCGCCGAAAGGTAATTATCATGAATTCTGAGCATGATAATAATGAATATATTCGCCGAGCTAAGCTTGAGTCGCTGAGTCGTATATTAACCTGCATATCGGATGAGGAGTTATTTAGGGTTGAATTTTCTTTATGCCGCGATAATGTTCGGTTTTTCGAATTGGCGCTTCCTGGCCTAGCGTGCGTATTAACCGCAACACTCGACCTACGGGATGCAAATAAGACAATTTGCCAGATAAGACTTCTTAGCGGCGGGGCTATACGCTTAATCGATGATCCGGTGGACTTAATCGTCGCGCTTTGTGACGGTTTTTTCGTTGGTGTCGACACAACCATAAGAGAGAGACTCATCAACGAATCACGAAATAATTTGGCGAATCTTACGAATTCGATTAAACGCTTTTCTGATTGGGCGGATGAACTTTCAACTGAGCTTCGGTTGAAAAACTCCACCAATCTATGGGACCTAATCGGGCAATCAGATTACTGGAAGGCGGCTCGTTTTTTCGAGCAATGGGGATCCAGAGGCCATCCCATACATCCATTTCCGAAGACGAAGGTTGGTTTTACCGTCGAAGAATCAACTATGTATTCGCCGGAGTATTCGAGCGAGTTGCCCGTTACTTTATTGTCGATTAAGAGGGAATATGTTAGCGTAGAGTCGCTGCAATCTTTCGGACGTTGCGTCGACTACATGTCCGAGAATTATGAGGCTTGGATAAATAGATGGAAGAATGATTTAACCGAGCGAGGGATTGACCACCGTAACTATGATGCGATACCAGTTCATCCTTGGCAACTTGGCAACGTGATATCTGTATTATTTGCAGATCTAATTGCCAAGGGCGACATTATAATCGGAGCAGGCTCGGCCGAATCCTTCGCACCGACCCTGTCCTTTCGAACAATGATGCCTGTCGCAACTTCGCGCCCCTACATAAAGCTACCTGTATCTGTCCAAGCAACGAGCGTAATCCGCTCTTTGTCTCACGCTCGCGCTATAACCGGTCCTAGACTCAGCGGGATCATCCAAGAGGTCCTTTCTAAGGATCTTGCATTGCAGCGTCTGATTGACTTCTTTCCGGAGGAATTGGGTGTCTATTTGAACGGGCGGGGCGTAACCCACATCCCGGACTGGAATAGGAACCTTTCTGCGATCTTCCGCGCGCCCGGTTCGTTCATGGTGAATAATGCCGCAACTTTTGTAGTTACGGCTGCCCTCACCCAAGCATCTCCTGGATCAGGCACTCCATTATTTGCTGAGATTTCGCTTGCATATGATCGAAAAACCGAGACTGGGTGCCTTTTATTGTTTAAGAGATATGTCGATATATTGATTTATTCACTTTTAACCATGTATATGAAGTATGGTATCGCCTGGGAAGGGCATCAGCAAAATACGGGGTTTCTTTTCGACCATCATGGAAAGCTAGCGCGTTTGGCGCTACGGGACTGCTCGGGCCTGCGTATATTTGGACCTGATTTGGAGGCAAGAGGCATAAAATTCGAAGGTGTCGATGGATCGGATTCCGCAATATGTGATAGAGGAATCGTGCGAGCTCAGCTTTTGCACACCTTATATAGACAGAATTTAGGCGAAATTGTAAATTGTTTGCATTTATTTATTGGAATACCTAAAGCCGACCTATGGAAAATTGCAGCTTTCACCACATATAAAGTTATTTTTTTAAACAAAGATACGTTTTTAGGCGACTATAAGGAAGAGATCGAACATTTTCTTTACCGAGACTGGAGTTCGAAGGCTTTTCTTTCCATGCGGTTTCGAGAAAAGGGATATCTCGACATTGAGAGCCGTCATCCGAATCCCATGAGGTCTTTCTACGAGGAACTTAAGGACCTCAGCCCCGCGGAAATGACCCATGAACTCGAAACCTGAAAGTCACCCGACCGCAGGTTTTTGGGCATCGCTATTAGACCCTCCCTGGAGATGGGCGCTGGCCGCCGTTTTGGCTCAGCACACTGGGACATGGATGCAAATTGTGTCGGTCGGGTGGCTGGTTGCGGAAAAGACTCAAAGCCCCATGGGCCCTGCCCTCCTCTTTTGTGCGGCCAATATCCCTTCCTTAGTGTTCTTGATTCCAAGCGGGCGGTTCGCGGATCGCACAGCTGGAAAATTGAAGGTTGTAGCGACCTGTCTGATCTCCCAGGCAATAGTCGGACTCGTGTTGGCGCTTGCGGTGACGTTTCAGGCCGGGTCCTTAGCCGCTCTGTTTCTTGCGGTTTTTGCATTTGGAACAGCGGAAGCGTTTTTGGCGCCACACTGGCACGCCACCATTCCAGAGCTCGTGCAGAGGCCGAATCTCCAGAGCGCTATTGGTTTGAATAGGCTCGCCTTTCAAGCGGCGCGAATGTCGGTTCCAGCTATGGCAGGTTTTGTGATCAATTTGTATGGCACCACCATCGCGATCTATCTAGTCTCCATAACGATGTTGGTGTCTTCTTTACTTTTTTCGCGCGCCTATTTTCTTATTGGCCACTCTTCTCCTAAGGTTGTTAGTGATGACGATCTTGGATTTTCTGTTTGGTCTTTGCTTCACCCCTCTCACGAACTTGCTCATCTACTTTACCTTGTTGCTATTGTGAATTTGATAGGAAGTATATTTCCATCACTTGTACCGATAATCGTTATGAAGGAGTGGGGCGGGGCGGCAAAGGATTATGGCATCATGTATAGCTGCTACGGCTCCGGCGCAGTTCTCGGTATAATTTTCTCGGTTAGAATTAGGAAAACGCTTAATGGGTCCTCGGGCGTTTTCTCCATATTGTTCTTTGTCTATGCATGCGGCATTGCAGTAATTGGTATAGCCGATTGGTGGCCGTTGAAGTATGGATTAGCGGCCATCCTAGGAGGCTCATTTGCGGCGTCATCTAGTTTACTGAATTTTTACGTCCAATCTGAACTTGACGATAACCGGAGAGGTCGGGTAATATCTCTTTATTTACTCACTTTATTCGCATCTCTAACCGTCGGTGGGTTGGTCTGGGGCGCACTCGGTGATTTGATAGGGCTTTCACGCTGCCTGATCTTGGCGGGAATTTCTTTTTTATTATTGTCCATTTTGGTATTTTGGAAAAATGTATGATGGGCTCCAATCGGAAAACATTGCTTTTGGACTTTGGAGGCGTTCTGTCTCTTGATTTTGACAGCGAGTCGAAATCTACATTGTGCGCAATGTTGAACATCGAAAATGGAGCTCTGGTCGAGTCCCTATTCGCAAACGACCACTCCAGGCTCGCGCTAGTGGGAGCGATTTCTGACAGCGAATTGTGGGATCGCCTTTGCGGGCATTTCGGCGTCGATCGTTCAACTATGGATTTTGTTTGGGATATGTTCTGGAGGTCGCAAATTATTAACGACGAATTACTGGTTTTGCTGGATGAATGCCGGAAGCGTGGCGTAAATGTTTCTGTACTGAGCAATATGTGGTGTTGCGGGGGAACCCGTATGCGATCACTGACCAGGTTAACACGGTTGATCGATCAAATTATCATCTCTGGGGAGGAGTATTGCCGGAAGCCAGGACGCGAGATATTTGATATTGCGATCTCTCGACTTGGTTGTTTTCCGGAAGATATCTTATTTGTCGATGATGACGCACGAAATGTTAGTGTCGCGCTTTCGCTTTCGATGAGCGGCCTGGTATTCAATGACACTCGTCAAGGTAATGCGTTCATCGAACAGTGGATTCGACGTTGAGATCGAAATGAAGCGCCCGTTACACGCAATGTATCCATTCGGCGTGCTCGATCAGATACATATACTGCTTAGTGCTGGCGTACGGACGGTTTCACACAGGGGCTTCACCGTTTCCGTTTTGCCCCGTCAGGAAAATTAGCTTGGCTTGATGCGGCGTACCCTTCCACCGAGGGCCGCGTTACTCGGTCTGAACGATTTACCCAGCCTGCAGACGTACTGATTGGCAGTAGCGCTGGCGGTGGTGCCGGAGAGCGGCGGTGGACGACGAGAGCTATACGGCGCCGGCTTGGTTCAACGTTCAATGCCCGGATCGAAGGCGCTGCGACCAGCCCAATGTTCCGCTCGGCATGGGACAAGCGCCGCTGCATCATCCCGGCCAGCGCGTTCTATGAATGGACGGGGCCGAAAGGCGAGCGCATCCCTCATCGCATCAGCACAGCCGACGGGGGCCTCATGGCTTTCGGCGATGGCTCGGCCCAAGGATTTCGAGGCTTGGCTGGATGGAGCGGCTCATCCTCAAGGCACCGATATCGAGGTCCATCGGATAGTGTCCGGCGAGATGACAAGCGTCGGGTAGGGATGCTGTTTCGAGATTCAGGAAACCGAACTATATTCCGCAGATGATGGTGGCAACGCTACAGAGCAGAAAGATGGCCGAGACCTCTCGTCGCAAGAATGCGGCGGCGGGGATCATCGACAAGTTGCGTGCATATGCCCTTAGGGAGGGCGGCCGCTACATCGTCTTCGGATCGTCGACGTCAGGCGAGATGCGTTACGATAGTGACATCGATGTCCTGGTCGATTTCCCTCCTGAGAAGGCTGCCGCTGCCGTTGTCTATGTCGAGGACGTTTGCGCGGAGCATGCCATCCCAGCGGACATCCTCGATGTCGCGACGACGAAGGAGACGTTCGTGCAGCGAGCGCGAGCCAGTGGGCTGTGCCTGCCATGACGGATGCCAGGTGGGTCGAGGTCGAAGACGACTTAGCGTCGGCCTGCAAACATTTCCGCAACGCCGCCCGTCTTTACGACGAAGGCGGGTTCGAAGCCGAAGGCCTCAACGGATACAAATCCGAAATGGCTCTTCAGCACGCGATGCAGTCAGGTCACACCTCACTAGAGGGGGCGTTGAAACGCATCCTGGAAATTCTCGGAGAGGAACTTCCCAGCGGAGCAAACTCGCACGCTGACCTCATAAAGCGCGTGACCCGATCGCTTGAGGTGGAAGGCCACGAACGCCCGGCAATCCTATCGGGAAGCGTCGCGAGAGATGTGGACGAGTCCAGGCGGTTCAGACACCGGGCCACTCATGACTACGACAACTTCGAAGCGGATCGCGCTGTGCCGGCGATCGAAGCTGCCAGACGCCTGGCTGAAAGCCTCGGCCCGGCGATCGAAGCTTTCAAGGCCGTGATTGACCCGCCATCGTCTGGCTGTAAGCGCTAGACTGCCTCCATCGCGGCACGCTGCCAACGATGGCGATCGACAGCGCAGCAAATCACATGGTCGGCGCAGAAGCGACCACCGCCGGGTTCGTCATCTCGACCCTGACAGGCGGCGAGGATTTCGCGCTCCAGATCGGCTCGCTGACCGAGACGCTCGCCGCCGTCGAGATGGCGCGGCGTCGCGCCAATTCGTACACTCGGCTCCCGTACCCACCGCCCGGCGGGGGACCGGATCTTCAGAACGGGGCCAGCGGCCAGTTTCAGCCGCCGGCTGCAGAGCTCATTGCGGTTCCCGGAAGCGGACCTTGGGGATTGGGCAAATCGGGAGCGGGCCCGTTGGCCGGTCTGGTAAGGTCCGCTTCCGGGCAAGGCTCCAATGTCCGGAAGTGGCGCACGGCCGACGAGCCCGCTGTGTTCGCGATCAACAACTGGCTTGGGTGGTTTGGCGCTTGGACATAGGTGAATGCGACCGCGCCAATTTCGATGATCTCGTCTTTTGCGTGGTTCAGGACAGCGGTCTCCTTGTCGACCAGGACCGCGAGGTTCGGAAACACGCTCTCGGCCCGAGGGATGATCGAACGCGGCACAAGCTTGCGCAGAATCTTAATGCGGTCGCTCTGCTCCAGCCGCTGTGCGGCCTCCTCATCATTCCAGCCGGGCGGAGCGGGCGTCGCTTCCGTCTTCCGCTTTCGCTGCACAGGTCGCGGTGTCTGCCGATAGCCGGGCGCATCATCGAACAGGTCAAACTGAGTGGATGCCATCTTCATGCCGTAGCCCTTCTCGTCTCCGTCACCGCCGCGGCCCGCTTCCCGATCTGGGCCTGTCCGGCTCGACGGCAGCAAGCCGCCATGCAACTCGTGATCCTTCCCGTCGATATTTCATCGACGTCAAACGGGGAAGCGATCGTGTCGGCGACAATGTGTGACCTCGCGCCGAAATTGCCGCGTCTGATCGGCGTGCTTCTGGATCGGGAACGCCATCTCAAAAGAGGACGTTTCCGGGAAGAGACGATGACCGACCTTTTCACGGGAGCGCTCGCAGCATTCGCCGGACCTAACCTCGTGATTCAATACCCCGTCGAGCTCGACACGGGCGGCGATCTCGATCTGCACTTCTGGCATGCGGAGAGCAATCGCAGTCTTTGCGTCAGGATCCAGGCCAAGCGTTTGAGCGCCGAGATGAATGGGTCACAACCGGTCAAGATGAAGCATCGTGCCTATAATGAGCTGCTTCATTGGCCGCCAACGGGGAAGGACTACCAGTTCCGAATCCTTCGCGATACGCCCAATCCTTTGGTTCCGCTCTATATATTCTACAACCACGAGAGCGTTACGCTCGATCCCGAGTTCGCAGGAGCGACGCCGGGCGTCCGCGGGATTAACCTCGCGTTTGCCCGCGACATCGCCAACGAGCTGGAGGCAAAATTGGACGCGGCCGGGAGCTCGCCGAGGCAGATCAAGCATCACAAGCGGCTAAGCCACTTGCGTAAGCACTTCTTCGGAATCGAAGCTATCCTGTGCCCTGTCGGCGACTGGAAAGATGAAATCGTCCCAACACCAGAACTCGTTCGGGTCTCCTTGAGGGAGCGGTACCGGCGGGACCGCGATGGCGCTGACAGTGCGGGCGATCTCGATCCTGTTTTTCGTTTGCTTTGGGAGCCCGCCGGGGTGACCGGCCTTAGCCTAGACGTGCAGCGCTTGCCTGACGGTCCGTCGGTGCGTCTCAGGCAGCGTAGCATATCGGTCCCTACGATCACTTTTATCTCGGGCCGGACGAGCGACAAGCGGACACCATTCATTTCGGATGATCGCGGCTCGAGGCGCAGTTGAGATCCTACGCAGAGCCGCTGGCAGTGGCCCGGCAATGGCCGATCCTCTGATCGCTTGCACCTTGTCTTCCGTTCAGCGGAAATCCCGCGTCCGCGACCGAATTTCGTCGATGTGACCATAGGGGTCGACGAGATTTCGCGCCTTCGTCAGCTCGCACGGGTCTGGCGCTGGCGATCCGTGGTGGAATTCGTCGCCTCGCCCATGCGGCAATGGGAAAGCAGAATCCCGGCAGCCAACGCTCGATAGCTCTGCCGAAAGGTCGAAGAGATGGCGCGCGATCACATGCACGACCTCTCCTTCGCGTTGAATATGGCCTCTGATACCGAGCGAAAGACTGACGTCGGCCGCGGGTGGCCTGCATCTCAGCCGGCCGCCCGCGCTCCGACACCAGCACGAAGGGGCACAAACAATGATTACCGAGACGAACAAGGTCGCAATCGTCACTGGGGCGTAACGCAGCATTGGAGCCGGGATTACCCGGCGGCTGGCGCGCGAAAGACTCAGGGTCATCGTGAACGATTCAGGCAGTACCAATGCCGCATCAATCCTTCAAGGACCGAATAGCAATCCTTGAAGCGGCCTTTCTCAATCCTTCAAAGAGGGCTAGAGTGGGACTCAAAGGTGGTACACACGCACTTCGACGCGGACGACGAAAACACCGATAAAATCGGGTGTTTCGGGCATGATGCAGAGAGTTCAATCCTCTCTCGCAGCACCAGCCCATTCCCTTGAAATCGCTTAGACCCTTGACGCCACGGGGCTTCCGTCCATTGGCCTGGCCCGATTTGAGTGGCCCGACTTCGATCTCGCGCATCGTCGGGTTGATCTGGCCCCCCTTCCACGGTCTCGGTGATGACCGTCTGCACGCTGTCGACTTCGTGGACGGTCAGTTAAGCTAATCCAACCTTCCTTTCGAGCTCGACCGGGCTGAGATGGCCGATGGTCGAGTGCCTGCAGACCGTGTCGAAGAACATCTCGACGGAATCGAACATATCAGCCCTGGCGGCGTCGCGCGTCAGGTCAATCTTGCCCATGAGCCGCGCATGCCCATGAGCCGCTCGTGCCCATAAGCCGCTCGATTTGGAGAACGCCGTTGCCCGACCTTGCCGTTGACGAGGAACGCCTCTGGTCCGACGTCATGACGCTTGCCCAGATCGGTGCTCTGCCCAATGGGGGGTGCGATCGCCTTGCCTTGACCGAGGCGGACGCGGCGGCCAGGAGCCTGTTGCGCTACTGGTTCCAGCAGGCGGGGCTCAACGTTTCGGTTGATCCGATCGGGAACATTTTCGGGCGGCGCGAGGGCACTCAGCCTGGCTTGCCGCCGGTCTTTGTGGGCAGTCACATCGATACCCAGTCGCCAGGCGGTAAGTTCGACGGCGTGCTGGGCGTCTTGGCGGGTCTCGAATGCATCCGCACACTCAACCGGGCAGGCATACAGACCCGCTATCCAATCGAAGTCGTCAACTGGACCAACGAGGAGGGCGCGCGCTTCGCTCCGGGCTTGATGGGATCTGCGGTCTTCACCGGACAGCTGGATCTTGCTGCCGCCCATGCGTCGAAGGATCCATCTGGCGTCTCCGTCGCCGAAGCGCTGACGCGCATTCGCCAGCTTGGCGATGCGCCCATGCAGCGTCGGGTCGACAGCTATTTCGAACTTCACATCGAACAGGGCGACAGGCTGCAGCAGGCCGGGCACAGGATCGGCGTGGTCATCGGCAGCGAATTCAACTGCTTTGCCGACATCACATGCATTGGCGAGAACAGCCATGCACAGGCGACCCCAATGGCCCAACGACGCAATCCGTTAGCTGCGGCCGCCGAATTGATTACGGCGATCGAGGCGATTGGCCATCGCAACGCTCCTGTCGGATCGGCTGGTGTGGCGTCGTTGAGGCTTTGGCCCAACAACCGGATCAACATTCCTCATCGCGTGGTGTTCACTTACTCGGGCACGCATCCTGAGCGCGCTGGCATGGCTTCGATGCGGCGCGAGATCGGCGAGGCCGCTGCCGCGATAGCGCGTCGCACCGGCATCCGCATCGATGTTGAAGCGTCGCCTGATCGCGAAGCGATCGACTTCGATCCAGCTCTCGCCGTGCTCGTCGAGGAGATTGCGACGCAGCAGGGCTTCAGCACCATGCGCCTGCGCTCCCGCGCCGGACATGACGCCATCCGGATGGCTCCCTATTGTCCCACGCAGATGATCTTTGTGCCCTGCAAGGACGGTATATCGCATAGCGAGTTCGAGGATTGCCGGAGCGACGACGCGGCGGCGGGCGCCAATGTGCTTCTGCACGCTCTACATGCCCGCGCCAACAGGGCGGGTGGTCAATAGGTCGACAGCGGCCTCGATGCTCGAATCCAGCTTCTGAGGGACCTGCGCCCTCCGCCAGGTGCCATTGAACGGCAATGCTCCCCGCGCGTCGACGCGACCGAAAGGTCGCGCCGAGGCCATGAACCGGTTCAGGCGGCTTGAAGGGCGGCCAACAGCTCCTGCCCGCTTTTTCCAACGAGGTCCTTCGACAGGTCTGCCACGAGAGCGACGTGAAGCTGTTTGTGGTAATGCCGCCGCATTTCCCCCAGTGTCCTGGGCGAGGCGACAATGATCAGTTTCTCAATCTTGTGCCCGAGAACCTGCTGATTGAGCCATTCGGTTGCCGCAGCAGCGTGGCCGTCTTCATCGATCTGGTGGCCGGTCGGGTTGGCAGAACTGGAGTCGCGTCCCGAGCTCCCGCTCTTATTGCTCTCGTCGAGATCGGGCGATTCCATCGATGAGAGAACCGGGCTCGCTTCATCGCCGCTGTTGCGATGAAGCTCGAAATGCTTCCCATCGACCAGCGCGACAACGGCACCATTTGGTAGCTGCATCAGTGTCTCCTCAATCAGGCTGTCCGACCAGGCGTGAAGCAAGAGCATCTGCATGCTGACCAGCGATCGCGGGAATCCTCTGGAAAGCTGGAGAGCTTCACCCTGGTCATGGCTAACCAGCCTGAGAGCGTATCGTTCCAATCATGCGGCAAGCATCGTTCGGAGACCCGGGCGACACGCCATGCGCCGGCCGGTGCAAAGTCTCATCAGCCCGGTTTGAGGTAGTGACCCTTCTTCAGGAAATCGATGATCAGGTCCGCCGAGCGCTCGATTGCGCCCCTGTCCGTATCGAGGTGGATGTCGGGCGTTTCCGGCGGCTCGTAGGGGCTGTCGATCCCGGTGAAGTTCTTGATCTGCCCGGCGCGGGCCGCAGTGCGCTGATCGGGGACATCTGCGTGGTCGGGATGGACGAGGTCCCCCGATCCACGCCTTCAGCCGGCCGCTGACGAGCGCTTTGCCGCTGACGCAAGGCAATCTTCCGCCGCGCTACAACATCGCGCCGACCACCAATGTGCACATGATCGTCCACTGCCGCGGCTAGGCCGCATCGCCGTCCTTCTTGAGACCGCGCGCAACGATCTGCAGCGCGCCGTCCGGCAGGGGACGCTGCAGCCCCTTCACGTCGTTCCAAGGCATGGTCATCCACGCCTCGCACTCTTCCGGCGTCGTCAAGATCACCGGCATCGCCTTCGGGTGCACGGCCCCGACCTCAGCGTTCGGCGTTGCGGTTAGGAATGCGAAGAGGTCGATCGTTTCCAGCCCTTTGCTAACCTTGCGGACGCTGGTCCATTGCGGCGCCCATATGCCGGCGAAAAAGGCGAGCGGCCGATCCTCGTCGAAGGCGAACCAGATATCGCCGCCAGCGTCGCGGTTGAACTCGCTGAAGCTGGAGAAGGGCACGAGGCAGCGATTGTCGACACCGAGCCAGCGTTTCCAATGGGCGCTGGCGGTGTTGCGGACGTTCGTCGTGCCGCTGTCGGGCTCCATTGGCAGCAGAGCGTCAAAGTCGACCACCTTGCCCTTGGCCCGCAGCTTATCGGCGCGCCGGCTCGCTGCCTCGAAGAGCGCCAGCTTTGAGCTCGGCATGCCCCAGCGCGTCATGACGAGTTCCGCGACACCATCCCCGTGATTGCGGATGATCGGCGCTTCATAGTCCGGGAAGATGCCCGGCAGCGGCGGCAGATTGGTCTCCGGCGCGTCGAATTTCGCGAAGAGCTTGCGCATCGCGTCGACGCTCTTCGTCATCGAGTAGAGGTTACACATCGGGTCTCGTCTCCGGAGTCCAGAGGTCGCGCGGGTCCGCGTTGCGGGCCGCCTTCTCATCCAGCAGCCGCCGCTGCTCGATCCGCGCTTCGGTAAGGGCCGTCTCGAGGAAATAGGCGAGCGTGCCGAACCCGCGACGCTCGGCGTCCTTCGTCAGTTCTTCTATGCGCGTGATCAGATCATCGACGCGACGTAGCGGGATAAGCGGCACAACCGACATCACTCGTCCTCACCACCAACACGCCGCCGGCGCGGCCTCTGCCCCGGCTCGGCCGGCAGCATGTCCACCTTGCCGCCCTCGATCAAGCTCAGGCCGGTCAGCGCCGGCGGGAGATCAGGGGGCGATGTCCGGCCGATGTCGGGCAGATAAGCTCCGCAGTGGTGGCCGTATTTCTGCGGTTTCCGCGCCGGGTTGGCAGGATCATAAGGGCAACCCGAAACGAAGACCGTCAGCAGCCGCAGCAGGCTCGCATGCTTGCCGAATTGCGCTGCGCAGGCCGCAAGCCGCGTCGTGCCACCGCGCTCACAGAAATGGCAACTGAACCGGATCACCACCCAAGGGTACTGCATCAATGTCGTGTCGAGGGATGGTGGAACGGCGGACGGCCCCGCCCCGGCTGGTTTCATCATTGCGCTCTCGGAAATGAGAACATACAGAGAACATACGAGAGCAGGGAGTCAAGCCATGGGAGGCAATCCCCGCCGCTCCTATGACAAGGTCGGTCGAGAGTTGCCGCCTGCGACGGTCGGGGGCGAGCGCACTCAAGGTCGGCGGCTGGCGGAAATCATCTGCCATCCCTGCGTCAGATTCGTTGAGGTGCCGATCGACGATCTGCCGCCCGATCTGCCAATCCCCGATATCTGCCTGCGCTATCGTTGCTCGAAATGCGGCGGCAAGAACCTGTCCTCGCGCATGAGCATTTCCGAACATTATGCCCAGATCAGAGAGGAGCGGGAGCGGCGCGACGGATGATAGAAAGGGCGACGATCTGGAGATTCGCCTATGCCTTGGCCATTCTCGGCGCTGGGGCACGCCAGATCTGTCCTAGCCGTCCAGCTGAAAGATCTCACCGGCGTCGGCAGCATCGCGAATACACTTGAATGGGCGATTATATACTTTCCGCACCATTGCGGGCAGTGATAGAGTGTCAGAGCTAAAGGAACGCGACGATGCTGATTGTGGAACTGCTGCTTGCCGCTATCCTGATAGTCGCCGCGCTTGCCTACCGCGAACTAAGCGCGGTTCGCCGCATGCTATCTGACTGGCACGCCATTTGGGCGAACATGCCGCTGCACGCCACGCAGCATGAGGCCAAGCAGGTCGTCACTCTTCTTGAGGAGACAAACCACCTTTTGGCGACACGGATTCGCGATCCTCGCGTTTAGCCTTCGCCAACGGCTCGACCGGCTTGTGCTTCACGATCTTGCCGAGAGCGGCTTCAAAGCGTTCTTCGCTGTCGTCGCATCCGAGTTCTCGCGCCGCAGCTTTGAATTTGTCCGTCTGCACCTTAGTGTCACCCGTCATAAACTTACCCCTCGTGGCGCGTGCAGCCGCTGCGACGAGCCCGACCGAGAAGGTTAGGTTAGCAATCCCCGATCACAAAATGCTTCGGCGCTCGATCGGCAAACATCGCGAACACCCGCGCCAAGTGCGCGCCACGCGCCGTCGCCCTTCTCTCGAGCCCTGATCCCGAAGAGCGCCGGAGCTTCAGGAATTGCTCAGCACCGCGACGGCATAGACGCAGGTCCGGTCGCTCTCGTTCTTGAAGACGCAATCGCTGGGAGGGCCGAGTTCGAGGCAATCGCCTTCCTTCATCTCGTGCCGCGTCTGCCCTTCCACGAAGACGAGCGCTCCATCCAGCACCCAGATCAGCTGGCGCATGAAGGCATAGGCCGAGGCGGGCATCGGCACGTCTTTTCCGGCCGGCAATTCGATGCGCACCAGGTCGAGCGGCAGGTCCGAGCGCGGCGAGACATGGCGGCGCACATAGCCGGTCTGCGGATCGACCCATAGCGGCTGATCGGCCTTGCGGAGCAGCCGCCCCTGCTGCATCTCCGCCCGCGCCATCAGCGTCGACATGCTCAGGCCGAAGGCTCCGGAGAGCTTGCCGAGCAAGGTCGCCGTCGGGCTGCTCTCGGCCCGCTCCACCTTGAAGATCATGGCGCGGGACACCGACGCCTTTTCAGCGAGGTCGGACAGCGACCAGCCCCTGCCCTCCCGTTCAATGCGAATGCGAGCGCCAATGCGCTGATCGATGCCGTCAGATTTCACCATGCGTGACACTATAGTGGACGGATCCGCGAAATCAAAAGCGGGCCGCGCTGCATCATGGCGTCTCCGCAGCAAGCCATCGACCTCGACTTGATCCTGCGCGGGAGCATCTGACTCCCCTCGCCCTCAGACCGTATCCGCTTGCTCCGAGAGCAAACCCTGGGCGATCGACGAGGCGTTGCGGACATGCGTCAGCGCCGCATTATAGGCCGCCTCACCGTCGCCGGCCCGGATCGCGTCGACGATGTTCTGCATCTGCCTGGGCCCCTCGACATTGCGCCCCGTCGTCTTGATCGTCATCGAGCGCAGATAATTGATGCGCACGGTGATGGAGCTGACGATGCCCCAGGCGATGTCCTTGCCGGAGGCTGCGAACAACAGGCGATAGAATTCGGTGGTCTCGGCGAGGACCGTCGACATCGCATTCTCGGCATAGGCCGCGCGGATGTTCGCAAGCCGGCTTTCGAGCGCAGCGACGACGCCGGGCTGCTTGCTTTCCGCGCAGGCCCTGGCCGCGATGCCTTCGAGCACACCACGAATCTCGTAGATCTGCTTGGCTTCATCCGGCGTGGTCTTGGCCACGATCGGCCCGCGATTGGGAAGCGTCGCGACGAGCCCTTCCGATTCGAGATGGCGCAAAACCTCGCGGACGATGGTCCGGCTGACCCCGAGTTGCTCGCACAGATCGCGCTCGACAAGTCGCGCGCCCGGCTTGAAGCGCATGTCGAGGATCGCCTCGCGCATCTTTTCTAGAGTCAATTCACGAAGGGTCTTCCCCGGACGATCGACCAGCATCGGCCGCTCAGTCGAATTCATCGGTCATTCTTCCTGTTTCTACGACAGTTGCCCGATCAGGACACAGAAGACAACAGCCCATTCGCCTGCGCTCCCTCGCCTGATTTATGGGCATCGCCCTGCCTGATTTTTCCCTGGGCAACCAGATTGTGGCGTCAAATTTGGTATGCCATAATACAGAATACCAGCTTGAAGATGGAGCGACAAATGGCCTTCTGGAGATTTGCCGTGCCTTGCGAGCGCAAGCCCCGCAAAGCGATCCGCATGATCGGGCTCGCAGGCCTGATGGCGCTGGTCGCCCTCCCCGCTGCGCAGGCTCAGGCGCAAGGCTGCACGCCGAAGATCGCCGGAAATCTCCTGACCAAGGCCGGGCATTTCGTCATGGCTACCAGCCCCACCTTGCCGCCGATGGCCTATGCGGACCAGAAGGGCGTGCTGAAGGGCATGCGGGTCGAGCTCGGATACGAGATCGCCAAGCGTCTGTGCCTGACGCCGGATTATATCAGCACGGAATATGCCGCGATGGTGCCGGGCCTGCAGGGTGGCCGCTGGGACATGATCAATGCCGGCCTCTTCGTCACGCCCGAGCGCCTGAAGATCCTCTACATGATCCCTTATGAGAATCTCGCGATCAGCATCTCGACGCCGACCCAGGCGGGCAAGCCGATCACGGCTGTCGACGACCTCGCCGGCAAGCGGGTCAGCACCGATCTCGGCGGCTATGCCGAGCGCAAGATCCGCGACCTGAACAAGGAGTTCAAGTCGCGCGGGCTCACCGAGATGACCATCAATCTCTTCGACAACTACGCCACGGTCTATCAGGCCTTGCGCGCCGGCCAGGTCGATGCGGCGGTCTCGATCGACCCCGTCGCCAAGCAATATCAGGAGCGCGGCGAGTTCACCCATGCGCTGAGCGGCATGTTCCCGACGCCGGGCTCACTCTCCTTCGGCCAGAAGGCCATTGCCGATGCGGTGGCCCAGGCGCTGAAGGAGATGGAGGCCGACGGCTCGCTGGCCAAGCTGATGTCCGACTACGGCGTCGGCCAGGTCGAGGGCGGCGTCCGCGTGCTGGGGCGCGACAGCTAGTCCCTCGCCGCGAGGCCCCCTCTGCCCTGGCGCAGGCCCGGGCGTCCCATGTCAAATTTCGACCATCTGCCGGGAGATCTGCGTGAAAGGCTGGAACTGGGGCGGCTTCTTCGAATATCTGACGAACGAATACATGCTCGAAGGCGCGCTGATCACGCTCGGCCTGACGGTCTTCTCGATGGTGTTCGGGTTGATCCTGGGCTTCCTCGTCGCGCTGATGCGCATGTCGAAGCATAAGGTTCTGTCCCTTCCAGCCTATTTCTACACCTGGATCATGCGCGGCACGCCGCTCCTGGTGCAGCTCATCATCATCTATACCGGCCTGCCGCAGCTCGGCATCCGCTTCTCCGTGCTCGAATCCACGCTGATCGGCCTGACCCTCAATGAGGCGGCCTATCTCTCCGAGATCGTGCGCGCCGGCATCTCGGCCGTTCCGCGCGGGCAGGTCAATGCGGCGCGCGCCATCGGCATGCGCGAATTCCAGGTGATGCGCTATGTCGTGGCGCCGCAGGCCTTCCGGATCATCATCCCGCCCTTGGGCAATTCAGTGAACGGCATCCTCAAGACCACCTCGATCGCCTCGATCATCTCGATGGAAGAGCTGCTGCGCCGCACGCAGGTGCTGATCCAGGAGAAGTTCCTGGTGCTCGAGCTCTTCATCGTCGCGGCGCTCTACTACCTGGTGATGACCACGGCCTGGGAGTTCATCCAGCGCCGGATCGAAAAGCGCCTCGGCCGGGCCTTCGACGTGCAGGCCACCGTGACCGAGCAGCGATGAGGTCCCCAGTCATGCAGCAAACGAACGCCATGATCGAAGTCCGCGCCGTCAACAAATGGTACGGCGACAGCTTCCACGTCCTGAAGAACTGCAGCCTGGCTGTCGGGAAGGGAGAGGTCGTCGTGGTCTGCGGCCCCTCCGGCTCCGGCAAATCGACCCTGATCAAATGCGTCAACGGGCTGGAGAGCGTCAGGGATGGCGACATCCTGATCGACGGCGTGAAGGCGACCGACCCCGGCACCGACATGCCCAAGCTGCGAGCGCGGGTGGGCATGGTCTTCCAGCATTTCGAGCTGTTCCCGCATATGACGGTGATGGAGAACCTCTGCATCGGGCAGGAGAAGGTGCTCGGACGCTCCCCCTCCGAGGCCAGGGAGAAGGCGCTCTCTTTGCTCGAACGGGTCGGGCTGACGGAGCATGCGCGGAAATACCCGATCCAGCTCTCGGGCGGGCAGCAGCAGCGCGTTGCGATTGCGCGCGCGCTCGCCATGGACCCGATCGCGATGCTGTTCGACGAGCCGACCTCCGCGCTTGATCCGGAAATGATCAACGAGGTCCTCGACGTCATGGTCGGGCTCGCCCAGGAGGGCATGACGATGATGGTCGTCACCCATGAAATGGGGTTCGCCCGCAAGGTCGCCGACAGGGTCGTCTTCATGGATCGCGGCGAGATCGTCGAGAACAGCGACACGGAACAATTCTTCGCTGCCCCCGCAAGCGAGCGCGCGAAACAGTTCCTGTCGAAGATCCTTCCCCACTGAGCATTCTTCCCCATTGAGTATCCCTGTCGGCGGGATGGCGAGGCGCAGATGATCAACCGCATCCTCACCCCTCGCGAACTCATCATCGGCGGCGGGTCGATCGCGCAGCTTCCCGCGCTGCTGGGGCGCCTCGGCGTCTCGCGGCCTCTGCTCGTCATCGACCCCGGCGTCCTCAAGCTCGGACTGGCCGAGCCCGCGATCGCCGCCATGCGCGCAGCCGGAATCGAGCTCGATATCTTCGCGGAGGTCATCGAGGATCCCACCGACGCCACGGTCGCTCTCGCCGTGGAGCGGATACGCAGCCGCGAGCGGGACAGCGTCATCGGCTTCGGCGGCGGCAGCGCCATCGACACGGGCAAGGCCGCCACCATCGTCGCCAGCACCGGGGAAGCGGTCCACGCCCTGAAAGTTCCGCGCATCGTCGACCTGAGCGTGATGCCCTTCATCGCGGTTCCGACGACGGCGGGAACGGGCAGCGAGGTGACGCGGGCCTGCGTAATCACCGACACGCAGCGCCAGGAGAAGATGCTGATCCTGGGAACGGCCGCCTTGCCGGCCGCCGCGATCGTCGATTTCGAGTTGACCCTGACTTGCCCGTTCCGCGTCACGGTCGACACGGGGCTCGATGCGCTGACGCATGCCCTGGAAGCGATCATAAACCGCAACCGCAACGCCCATGCCGATGCGCTCGCATTCTCGGCGCTGGCATTGATCGGCGCCCATCTCGAAACGGCCGCGAGCGAGCCGGGAAACCGCGCCGCCCGCGAGGCCATGATGCTCGGAGCGACCCATGCGGGGCTTGCCGTCTCCAACACATCGACGGCGCTGATCCATGGCCTCAGCCGCCCGATCGGCGCCTTCTTCCATGTCCCGCACGGCCTGTCGAACGCCATGCTGCTGCCGCTCGTCACCGCCTATTCCTTGTCGGCGGCACCGCGGCAATACGCGGCCGCGGCGCGGGCGCTCGGCTGGGCGACGGCGGGGGACAGCGACGCGCATGCCGGCCGCACGCTCGTCCAAGGTTTCATCGGCCTGAACGCACGGCTCAAGGTTCCGACGCCGCAAAACTTCGGCATCGGCGGGGAGCGCTACCAGGCGCTGCTGCCGGAGATGGCGCGCCAAGCCCTCAGCTCCGGGACGCCGCAGAACAATCCGCGCATCCCCGACACCGACGAAATCATCGAGCTTTACCGGAATGCCTGGGATGGCCGGGTTCCGGTTTTTTTTAGATGACGAACAGCATCCCCTTCCCGATGCAAGCCGCTCCCGCCCGACGCTCCGCCATCGGCGAAAGCCGGTCTCGCGGCACGTTTCCCTCGCGCCGGCGGCGGTTGACTCGCCCCGATCGATCCTGCTGTCTGCAGGCGAGCGCGACGATGCGCGGTTGGCAAGGGATGGTGCTGTCGTTGAGCGTCCAGGACAGTTCGACCGGCTCGGGAGCGCCGGGGGAGACACGCAAAACACTGGAAATCGCGCTTGGCCGTCAGATCCGCGCGATCCGGCGTTCGCATGATCTGTCGGTCGCCGATCTCGCGACGGCTGCCGGGATTTCGGCCGGCATGCTGTCGAAGATCGAGAACGGGCAGATCTCGCCCTCGCTCGGTACGATCGCGGCCATCGCCGCCAGCGTCAACGTGCCGATCAGCACGCTCTTTGCCGCCTTCGAGGAGAAGAGCGACTGCTCCTATGTGCCGGCCGGCAAGGGGGTCAACATCGAGCGGCGCGGCACCAAGGCCGGGCATGTCTATGAGCTTCTGGGCCATGCGCTTGGCGGCGATGTGGTGGTCGAACCCTATCTCATCACCCTGCGCGAGGATGCTTCGCCCTTCACCGGCTTCCAGCATGCCGGGGTCGAATTCATCTACATGCTCAGCGGCGAGGTGGTTTATCGGCACGCCGAGGGACGCTATCGCTTGAAGCCGGGCGATGCGCTCTTGTTCGACTCGGGCGCGCTGCACGGGCCGGAGGAGTTCGTGCAATTGCCGATGACCTATCTGTCGATCATCGTCTATCCGCGCCAGGCGCTTTAAGTTTCCTGATGAGAACTTTTGTTTCTTGACAGGATAAGCGCCTATGCTAGGACACTCTCCATGACGGGAGGGTCACATGTGCGGGATCGTCGGCTTATTCATCAAGACTCCGGAGCTTGAGCAAGATCTGGGCCGGCTCCTCTCCGGCATGCTCGAGACGATGAGCGATCGCGGGCCCGACAGCGCGGGCTTCGCCATCTACGGCGCGGACAAGGCCGACCTCGTCAAGCTGACGCTCAGCCATTCCGACCCTGCTGCCTTGGAGCGCGCCGCCGCCGAGCTCAACGCCCATCTCGGCTATCCCACGGAGCGGACCACCCGCTCCAACCACCTCATCGTCTCGGTGCGCCGCGCCGACGAGGAGAAGGCGCGTGCCTTCGCGACTGCCGCCGGCCTGCGCGTCGTCGGCGCCGGCAAGCGCATGGAGATCTTCAAGGAGGTCGGGCTTCCCATCCAGGTCGCGGAGCAGTTCGGCCTCTCCGGCATGTCCGGCACGCACGGCATCGGCCATACCCGCATGGCAACAGAATCCGCCGTGACCACGAACGGCGCCCATCCCTTCTCGACCGGACGGGACCAGTGCCTCGTCCATAACGGCTCGCTCTCCAACCACAATTCGGTGCGGCGCGAGCTGAAGCGCGAGGGCCTGTCCTTCGAGACCGAGAACGACAGCGAGGTCGCCGCCGGCTACCTGACCTGGCGCATGCGCGAGGGTGCTTCGCTGCGCATGGCGCTGGAGGACAGCCTCAAGGCGCTGGACGGCTTCTACACCTTCGTGGTCGGCACCGAGAACGGCTTTGCCGTGCTGCGCGACCCCGTCTCCTGCAAGCCGGCGGTGATGGCGGAGACCAAGGACTATGTCGCATTCGGCTCGGAATACCGTGCGCTTGCCGGCCTGCCCGGCATCGAAAGCGCCCATATCTTCGAGCCTGAGCCAGCCAAGGTCTACGCCTGGGAGCGCGCCTGATGCCTGTCGTCGACCTCGCAACGGTTCCGCTGCGCTCGCTGAACGCGGATCTGCACAAGCTGCCCCAAAACACCAATGAGACGCATTGGACGATCAGGAATCCCGGCGGCAAGCACGCTCTGGCGGTCGGGCTCGACGCGCCGGTGATCGTCGAGATCGAGGGGCATGTCGGCTACTATTGCGGCGGCATGAACAAGGAAGCGACGATCGTCGTCTCCGGCAATGCCGGGGTCGGCGTCGGCGAGAACATGATGTCGGGCGAAATCCGCATCAAGGGCGACGCCAGCCAGGCGGCCGGCGCCACAGGCCGCGGCGGCCTTCTCGTCATCGAGGGTGATGCATCGGCCCGCTGCGGCATCTCGATGAAGGGCATCGACATCGTCGTGAAGGGCTCGATCGGCCCGATGAGCGCCTTCATGGCGCAAGAAGGCAATCTCGTCGTGCTCGGCGATGCCGGCGAGGCGCTGGGCGATTCCATCTACGAGGCCAGGCTCTTCGTGCGCGGCGCGGTCAGGAGCCTCGGTGCCGATTGCGTGGAGAAGCCGATGGAGGCCGCCGACCGCACGGCGCTGGCAGGCGTCATCGCGCGCGCGGGCCTCAGCGACGACGTCTCGCCGGACGAGTTCAAGCTCTATGGCTCCGCCCGCACCCTCTACCATTTCCACGTCGACAACGCCTCGGCGTATTGAGCGAGCTCCCCATGACCGCGTCACTCAAGCCCATGCCGGCTGCACCGCTTATCGACATGCCAGCGACCGCGCAGACCACGCCGCGCTTCTCCGCGACCTTCGATCCGCACACGATCTCGGAGATCCAGCGCGCTGCCGCGACCGGCATCTACGACATCCGCGGCGGCGGGGCGAAGCGCAAGCTGCCGCATTTCGACGACCTGCTCTTCCTGGGCGCCTCGATCTCGCGCTACCCGCTCGAAGGCTATCGCGAGAAATGCGGCACCGATGTCGTGCTCGGCGCCCGCTTCGCCAAGAAGCCGATCCATCTGAAGATCCCGATCACGATCGCCGGAATGAGCTTCGGCGCCTTGTCGGGACCGGCCAAGGAGGCGCTCGGGCGCGGTGCGACGATCGTCGGCACCTCGACGACGACGGGCGATGGCGGCATGACGCCCGAAGAACGCGGCCACTCGCAGACACTGGTCTACCAGTACCTGCCCTCGCGCTACGGCATGAACCCGGACGATCTGCGCAAGGCCGACGCGATCGAGATCGTGATCGGCCAGGGCGCCAAGCCCGGCGGCGGCGGCATGCTGCTCGGCCAGAAGATTTCCCCGCGCGTCGCCAGGATGCGCAATCTGCCGGAAGGCATCGACCAGCGCTCGGCCTGCCGCCACCCGGACTGGACCGGCCCCGATGATCTCGAGATCAAGATCGAGGAGCTGCGCGAGATCACCGATTGGGAGAAGCCGATCTATGTGAAGGTCGGCGCCAGCCGGCCCTATTACGACACCGCGCTTGCCGTGAAATCCGGCGCCGATGTCGTGGTGCTCGACGGCATGCAGGGCGGCACGGCGGCGACGCAGGAGGTCTTCATCGAGAATGTCGGCCTGCCGATCCTGGCGGCCATCCGCCCGGCCGTGCAGGCGCTGCAGGATCTCGGTATGCATCGCAAGGTCCAGCTCATCGTCTCCGGCGGCATCAGAACCGGCGCCGACGTCGCCAAGGCGCTGGCGCTCGGCGCCGATGCGGTTGCGATCGGCACTGCGGCCTTGATCGCGCTCGGCGACAACGACCCGCGGCTGGAAGCGGAATACGCCAAGCTCGGCACCACGGCCGGCGCTTATGACGACTGGCATGAGGGGCGCGATCCCGCCGGCATCACGACGCAGGATCCCGAGCTCGCTGCGCGTCTCGACCCGGTCAAGGCCGGGCGCAGATTGGCGAATTACCTCTCCGTCCTGGCGTTGGAAACGCAGACCATCGCGCGCGCCTGCGGCAAGAGCCATGTCCATAATCTGGAGCCGGAGGATCTCGTGGCGCTGACCGTGGAAGCCGCCGCCATGGCGCGCGTGCCGCTGGCCGGCACCAACTGGATTCCCGGCAGCGCCGGGTTCTGAAAGCCATTGAGGGGGCCGTCCAACGAGGCGGCCCTTATCGTTTAAGGAATGGGGAACTGAATGACCGTTGATCTCGCCGCCGCCGCCAAGGAGCGCGGCATCAAGTATTTCTTGATCTCCTACACTGATCTGTTCGGCGTCCAGCGCGCAAAACTGGTTCCCGCCAGTGCCATCAACGGCATGGCGAAGAGCGGCGCCGGCTTTGCCGGCTTCGCGACCTGGCTCGACATGACGCCGGCCGACCCCGATCTCTTCGCGGTGCCCGATCCCGACAGCTTGATCCAGCTGCCCTGGAAGCCGGAGGTCGGCTGGCTCGCGGCCGATCTGTGGATGAACGGCAAGGAGGTGGCGCAGGCCCCGCGCAACCTGCTCAAGCGCTTGGTCAAGGACGCCGCCGCCCATGGTTATACGATCAAGACCGGCGTCGAATGCGAGTTCTTCCTGACGACGCCCGACGGCCTCGAAGTCTGCGACAGCGCCGACAAGCAGACCAAGCCCTGCTACGATCAGTCGGCCCTGATGCGCCAATACGACGTCATCGCCGAACTCTGCGACGCGATGCTGGCGCTTGGCTGGAAGCCCTACCAGAACGACCATGAGGACGCGAACGGCCAGTTCGAGATGAACTGGAATTTCGGCGAGGTGCTCGTCACCGCCGACCGCCATTCCTTCTTCAAATACATGGCGAAATCGATCGCCGAGAAGCACGGCCTGCGGGCGACCTTCATGCCAAAGCCGTTCCTGAACCTGACCGGCAGCGGCTGCCACGCCCATGTCTCGGTTTGGAACGGCGAGCGCAACCTGTTCGAGGACGAGGCCGGCGAGCTCGGCGTCTCACAGCTCGGCTATCACTTCATCGGCGGCGTGATCCATTCGGCCGACGCGCTCTGCGCCTTGTTCAACCCGACGGTGAACTCCTACAAGCGCATCAACGCGCCGCGCACGACCTCTGGCGCGACCTGGTCGCCCAACACCGTGACCTATTCCGGCAACAACCGCACCCATATGATCCGCATTCCCGAGGGCGGGCGGTTCGAATTGCGGCTGCCCGACGGCGCGGCCAACCCCTATCTCCTGCAAGCCGGCATCGTCGCCGCCGGCCTCGACGGCATCCGCCACAAGCGCGATCCCGGCAAGCGCCTCGACATCAACATGTACACGGACGGCCACCTGGTCGAGGGCGTCAAGAAGCTGCCGCTCAACATGCTCGACGCGCTGCGCGCGCTCGAAGCTTCGGAGGTCCTGAAGGAAGGCCTTGGCGCCTTCGTGCCCGCCTATCTCAAGCTCAAGCACCAGGAATGGAACGACTACGCACGCCATCTCACCCAGTGGGAGCGTGACGTGACGCTCGACTGCTGAGGGCGGAGCGGCTTTCTCGGGCCGCTCTCATTATTGCAAGCGCAGCGAAGCAATCCGAGGCCGCAATGCGAGCCCCCTGGATTGCTTCGCTGCGCTCGCAATGACGTTGGCGGGTCTCGGCCCGCCTTCCGGCTCTCAGGGTGCGCTGTAAATGCGGGCGGCTCCCGCCGGCCAGCCGAGGCGGACCTTGTCCGCGGTTTGCGGCGGCTGGCCCCTGAAGCCGTCGCAGGGCAAGCGGATCGAGACCTCGCCGCCCCAGCTCGTGCGCGTCAGGACATGTACGACATCGCCGAGGAAGGTCGTCGCGGTGACAGTGGCCGGAACCAGCCCTGCCGCCATGTCGTCGCCCCGGGTGATCGTGAGACGCTCCGGCCGGACCATGATCGCGACATCGTCCCCGGCCTTGAGACCCGCGCCAGCAAGGCTCGCACCGGCAAGGCTCGCACCGGTAAGCCCCGGAAGCCGCGAGCCATCAGGCAGAACCGCCTCGAAGGCGGCCCCGCTCGCGGATGCGACCTTGGCCGGCAGGAAGTTGGAATTGCCGATGAAGCCCGCGACGAAATGCGTGGCGGGTGCATCGTAAAGGTCGCGGCCGGACCCGACCTGCTCGATCCGGCCATTGTTGAACAAGGCGACGCGGTCGGACAGGCGCAGCGCCTCCTCCTGATCATGCGTGACATAGAGGATCGTTACCCCGGTCTCGTTATGGATGCGCTTGATCTCGAACTGGATCTCTTCCTTCAATTTCTTGTCGAGCGCGGAAAGCGGCTCGTCCATCAAGAGCAATGGCGGGTCATAGGCCAGGGCGCGAGCCAGGGCCACGCGCTGCTGCTGGCCGCCGGAGAGCTGCGCCGGCATGCGCTCCGCATAGCGCTCCAATCGCACGAGCCTGAGCATGGCCTGAACCCGCGCGTCGATCTCCGCCTTCGAGCGACGCCGGACCTTGAGCGGAAAGGCGATGTTGTCGGCGATGCTCAGATGCGGAAACAGCGTGTAGCGCTGGAAGACCATGCCGATATTGCGCTTGTTCGACGGCACCCGCAGCAGCGAGCTTCCACGCAGCAACACATCGCCGGCCGACGGTGCCTGGAACCCGGCGATGACATAGAGCGTCGTGCTCTTGCCGGAGCCTGAGGGCCCCAGGAATGTGACGAATTCGCCCTCAGCGATATCCAGCGAAACATCCTCCACCGCCGCGACTGCGCCATAGCGCTTGGCGACGCCCCTGATGGACAGGAAGGGGGTCGTCGTCATGAGGGTTTGTCCTTGCGAAGGAAGGCGGCGAGCAGCATCAGCACCGCGGTGAAGCCGACGAGGATCGAGGATACGGCGGCGATGACCGGCGAGAGATCCTGCCGCAGCGTCGAGAAGATCCGCACGGGCAAGGTCTGGAGGTCGGGGCTCGCCATGAAGATGGCGATGACGACCTCGTCCCAGGATGCCAGAAACGAGAAGATTGCCGCGCCGAACACGCCAAGCCGGATCGAAGGGATCGTCACCCGCAGCTTGGCCTCCAGCGGGCTCGTGCCGCAGATGATCGCGGCATCCTCGATCGCCGTATCGAAGCGCTCCAGCGCATTGCAGATCGAAATGATCGCGAATGGCAGCGCCACCACCAGATGGGCGATGACGAAGCCGATGAAGGTGCCGTTGAGCTGGATCCGCAGGAACAGCGCATAAAGCGCCACCGCCAGTACCACGACCGGCAAGACCATCGGCGTCAAGAACAAGGCACGGACCAGTTCGCGCCCCGGGAAACGCCCGCGCGTCAGCCCGAACGACGCCATCAGGCCGATGACGGTCGAGAGCACCATGACGGTCAGCGCGATCCTGAGGCTGACGAAGAAGGAGGTCAGCCATTCCGGATCGGCGAAGAGCTGGCCATACCATTTCAGCGTCCAGGCCGGCGGCGGGAATTGCAGCCATTGCGAGGAGCCGAAGGACAAAGCGACGATCAGCAGGATCGGCAGGAGCAGGAACAGGCCGACAAGCACGGCGACAAGGCCAAGGGCATAGCGCAGCCAGCCGAGACGATCGAAATCGAGCAGCATGGCCTACCTCGCCTCCCCGCCACCGAAGCCGAAATAGCGGAACTGCACCGCATAGATGGCGAGCGTCACCACGAGCAGGACGAGGGCCGCCGCTCCCGCCAGCCCCCAGTTGAGCAGCGACTGCACCAGCTGCGCGATCAGCTCGGCCAGCATCATGTTGGAGGTTCCGCCGAGCAGCGCGGGCGTGACGAAGTAGCCGAGCGACATGACGAAGACCATCAGCACGCCCGCAGCGACGCCCGATGCGACGAGCGGCGCGAAGACCAGCCGGAAGACCTGAAACCGGCTCGCCCCGCACAGGGACGCCGCCTGGAACACCGTGGGATCGAGCGTCCGGATCGTGGCGTGCAGCGGCAGGATCATGAAGGGCAGCATGATGTAAGTCATGCCGATGGTGACGCCGACGAGGTTGTTGATCAGCGAAAGTGGCTCGGAAATCACGCCGATCTGCATCAGCATGCGGTTGATGATGCCCGTGCCCTGCAGCAGCACCATCCAGGCATAGGTGCGCGCCAGCAGGTTCGTCCACATCGACAAGACAATGACGCCAAACAGCAAGGTGGACCAACGCCTGGGCGCAACGGCCAGGAACCAGGCGACCGGAAAGGCGAGCAGCAAGGTGACGAGCGTGACGAGCCCCGCCACCAGGAAGGTGTTGCCGAAGACCTTCAGATAGGTCGTGGAGCCGAACACCTCGGCATAGTTCTGCAGGCCCGGTTGCGGCTCCAGGACGCTGCGCAGCAGCAGCGCGACCACGGGTATAACGAAGAACAGCGCCAGCAATGCCAAGGCAGGCGCAACCGCTCCGAGCCCCGCCAGATGGCGGGGCTCGGGCGAGAGATCGGCCTCGCCTGCGAGCGATGGCGTGGGCACCGTCGTCATGATCTCACCGGCTTTGCGGGCGTGACAGGCGCGGGGCTTACTTGGCCTGCCACTCGTACCAGCGCTTGCCGATCTCGTCCCGATTGGCGGCCCAATAGGCCATGTCGAGATTGATCTGCGAGGTGGTGAACTTGTCAGGCAGGGTCGCGGCCACCTTAGGGTCCATCAGCGCCGCCGATTTGAGGTTCGTCGGGGCGTAGCCGGTCTTGACCGCCATATCGGCCTGGCCCTGCGCCGAGCTCGCCGCCGCGAGGAACTTCATCGCCGCCGCCTTGTTCTTGGCGCCCTTGGGAATGACGAGCACGTCGGCCGCCGTCAGGTTCTCTTCCCAGGACAGGCCGACCTGCGGGTTCTCGGCCTGGATGGCGAAGATCCGGCCGTTCCAGAACATGCCGAGCGGGGCTTCGCCCGAGGCCAGGAGCTGCTGCGACTGTGCGCCGCCGCTCCACCAGACGATATTCGGCTTGATGGTGTCGAGCTTCTTGAAGGCGCGGTCGAGATCGAGCGGGTAGAGCTTGTCCGGCTTGACGCCGTCTGCCAGCAGCGCGATCTCGAGGACGCCCGGCGCCGACCATTTGTAGAAGGTGCGCTTGCCCGGGAAAGCCTTGGTGTCGAACAGGTCGGCCCAGACCTTGGGCTCCTTGCCGCCGAGCTTGGCCTTGTTGAAGCCGAGCACGAAGGAATAATAGAAACTGCCGACATGGTGGGCGGAGCTGAAGCGGGGATCGAGCTCGCCGCTCCCAGTCAAGGCCGGATCGAGCGGCTCGAGCAGGCCGGCCTTGGCAGCCGCAACCGCAAAATCGCCTTCGACGTCGACGACATCCCAGGCCACATTGCCGCTCTCGACCATAGCTTTGAACTTGCCGTAGTCCGTCGGCCCATCCTGCTTGACGGCAATGCCCGATGACGCGGTGAAGGGTTCGGCCCAGGCCTTCTTCTGAGCCTCCTGGGTGGTGCCGCCCCAGCTCGTGAACACCATGCTGTCCTGCGCGGAGGCAGATCCTACTCCCGACAGTGCCGCGCTGATCGCGAGCATGCTCGCGGCAATGAGTGTGCAAGCCTTCATGTTCATTCCCCTGTTTTGTTTGGTTGTTCGGCAGGCGTCGTGGCGTCCTATTTCAGCGGCGAGAACGGCGCTGATTTCAGGATCTGGTTCTCCATGGTTTCGATGAGCGACTGGATCTTCGGGAGAAAGGCCTGCCAGCGTGGGTCGGCGGCAAGCGCTGCGCGGCGCGCCTCGCGATCATCGAGGCTGGCATAGGCCCAGACATGCACGATCTGGTTCAGCGGCCCGATCTCGGAGAAAAAGTAGCCGACGAGCGCGCCGAGATGGCTCTTCTGGACGGCGATGCCTTCGTCCTCGACGAGCTTCAGATAGGCCGGCACTGTCCCGGTCTTCAGGCGGTAGGTCCGCATTTCGTAGATCATCGCAGCCCCTCCCCTCAGCGCATCACGAAGGGGTCGGGGACCGGATCGTCGGAGGTGCGGATCCAGACCGATTTCGTGCGCGTGTAGTCGCGCACCGATTCCGAGCCGCCCTCGCGCCCGAGGCCGGACTGGCCGTAACCGCCAAAGGGCACGATCGGCGAGACCGCCCGATAGGTATTGACCCAGACGATGCCCGCCCGCAGGCGGCGCGTGACGCGATGCGCCCGGGTGAGGCTCGTGGTGAAGACGCCCGACGCCAGCCCGAACCGCGTATCGTTCGCGAGTGCAATCGCCTCCTCCTCGCTGTCGAAAGAGAGGACGCTGAGCACCGGGCCGAAGAGCTCTTCAGCGACGCAAGGAACGGTGTTGTCCGCCGCCGAGACGATGGTCGGGGCGAAGAACCAGCCCGCCTCACGGCCGACTGGGCGCCCGCCGCCGCACATCACCCGCGCCCCAGCGGCGACGCTACGGGCAAGGTTGTCCTCGATATGCGCGCGCTGGCGCGCGGTCGCGAGCGGGCCCATCTCCGTCGCTTCATCCTGCGGGTCGCCAATGCGGATCTTCGCTGCCTTGCTGGCGAGGATGGCGACCAGGCGATCATGCGCCGGGCGCTCGACATAAAGCCTCGAGCCAGCGACGCAGCTCTGGCCGGTCGCCGCGAAGATGCCGGCAATGATGGCGTTGGAGACGCTGTCGAGATCAGCATCAGCGAAGACCAGGACGGGCGATTTGCCGCCAAGCTCCAGCGTCACATGTGCCAGGTTCTCCGCCGTGTTGCGCACCACCTGGCGCGCTGTCGCCGGCCCGCCGGTGAAGGCGACGCGCGCCACCTTCGGATGGCTCGTCAGAGCGCGCCCGGCGGGCTCGCCGAAGCCGGTGACGATATTGACGACGCCTTTGGGAAAGCCCGCCGCATCGATCAACCGGGCGAATTCGAGCAGCGGCGCTGGCCCATCCTCGGAGGCCTTCAGCACGACGGTGCAGCCGGCCGCAAGCGCGGGCCCAAGCTTCACGGCGGACAGAAAGAGCTGCGAGTTCCACGGCACGATCGCGGCGACGACGCCGATCGGCTCGCGACGCAGGAAAACCTCCATATCCGGTTTGTCGATCGGCAGATGCGCGCCTTCGATCTTGTCGGCAAGGCCACCGAAATAGCGGTAGTAATCGGCGACGTAGCCGATCTGCGCGCGCGTCTCGCGAATGATCTTGCCGGTGTCGCGCGTCTCCAGCTCGGCCAGGCGCCCCGCATGCTGGGCGACGAGATCGCCGAGCTTCATCAGCAGCTTGCCGCGCTGGGTCGCGGTCAGCCCGGCCCAGGCCGGGTCATGGAAGGCGCGGTCCGCCGCCTCGACGGCGCGATTGATCTCGGCCTCCCCCGCCGCCGGCATCAGCGCCCAGGCTGTGCCGGTCGCCGGGTCGAGGCTCTCAAAAGCCTCCGCCGCATCGACGAAGGCGCCGTCGATATAGAGCTGGAACCGCGGCAGGGTCATCGACGCTCTCCGTCAGAGAAAGGCCGGCAAGACATGCCGGATGAAGAGATCGAGCGACTTCTTCTTACGCGCATGCGGCAGGCCGCTATCGATCCAGATCGAGAACTGGTCGAAGCCGAGCGCCTCATAGGCCTTCAGCCGCGCGATCACGGCGTCGGGCTCGCCGATGACGAGGTTCTTGGCAACAGCTTCCGGCCGATAGGCGGGCAGCATCGCCGCGCGCTCCTCGGCATCGAGCGGCGCCATGATGCCCTGCCGGATCGGGCGCTTGTTCTGGAACCAGGCGCCGAACAGGGCGTAGAAATCGCTCAGCGCTTGCGACAATTCCTCGGTCTCAGCCGGGCTGTCGGAGACGAAGGTGTGCTGCAGCAGCATGATCTTTGGGCGCTTGACCTCGGGATGGTTGGCGACGGCGGCCTCGAAGCGCCCCATCAGGGTCGCCACCTCGCCATCGCCCGAGGCGAGCGGCGTCACCTGGACGTTGCAGCCATTCGCGACTGCGAAATCATGGCTGTTGGGGTCGCGCGCCGCGATCCAGACCGGCAGTTCCGCCTGCACCGGCTTGGGCGAAGAGGTCGTCTCGGGGAAGGACCAGCACTCGCCCTGATGGGCATAGTCGCCCGCCCACAGCTTCTTCACCGCCGGTACGAGCTCGCGCATGCGCTGGCCCGCGCCCCAGGCATCCAGGCCCGGGACAAGGCGCTCGTACTCAAAGGAATAGGCCCCGCGCGCAATACCGAGGTCGAGGCGCCCATTCGTCGCGACATCGGTCAGCGCCGCCTCGCCCGCGAGCTTGATCGGGTGCCAGAACGGCGCCACCACATTGCCGGTGCCAAGCCGAATGCGCGTCGTCTTCGCCGCGAGATAGGCGAGCTGGACGAAGGGATTCGGCGCGATGGTGAACTCCATCCCGTGATGCTCGCCGATCCAGGCCGTCTCGAAACCGGCCGCCTCGCTGATCAGGACGAGCTCCTCCAGCTCCTCGAAGAGCTCGCGATGCGACTTGGCTGGGTCGGCCCGCTCCATATGGACGAAAAGGGAGAATTTCATCGCGCCGCCTTTCGTCTAGACCGATTGCGCCAACGGCTTGGTCGGTGATTTTGCCAGCGTCTGGACCGTGCCGCTCTCGGTGTCGCCGACATAGACGCCGAAGCTGTCCTCGCTGCGCTCACGGACATAGCGGCGCAGCATCGAGCGGATCGCCTCATCGCGGAGCCGGTCCCACGGAATCTCGTCGAACGGCACGAGACGCGCCGCCCCCGACGGCTCCGGCATCTCCAGAAGCCTGCCGCGATAATAGATCGAGGTCGCGCCCGGCGCCTCGCGATCCTCGAACACGGCGAAGAGGAAGCCGAGATCGGCCTTGATGCCGAGATGATTCATGCGCCCGGACAGGCTCGCCGGATCGCCGCCCGCACCGAGCGAGGCGCCTTCCGGCAGCTCGAGCCGCCCGCCCTCGCCCGCGACGAACAGGATCGCGCGCTCATGCTCCAGGATCGCGCCGACGCGCATCCGGCCGCCCTTCGCGGAGAAGCTGTCGAGCGACAGGCCGAACGCCACATGCGCGCCCCGGCAATAGCCGAGCGGATTGGCCGGCGCATGGTCGAAGCCCATCACCTCGCCAATGAGGATAACGTGGTCGCCGGCCTCGATCAGCTGATGCTGCCGGCAATCGAACCAGGCTGCGACGTCGTTCAGGATCGGGCTGCCCACCGGGCCCTTGCGCCAGGCGGTCCTGGCGAATTTGTCGGCGCTCCTGGTCGCGAACAGATTGGAGATATCGGCCTGGCTCTCGGCCAGGATATTCACCGAGAAATGGCCGGCTTTCGAGAAGACCGGGCAGCTCGATGCCGTCTTGGCGATGCAGACCAGGACCAGCGGCGGGTCGAGCGAAACAGAGGTGAAGGAGTTGGCGGTGAAGCCACGCGGCTCGCCATCTTCCTGGAGCGTCGCCACCACGGTGACGCCGGTCAGGAAGCTGCCGAGCGCCTTGCGGAAGGCGCCCTTGTCGAAAGCGGCGGGCTCCGCAGGCCCCGCGGCCCGCGCCGCCTCGGCCTGCGCGACGAAGGCAAGCAGCCGCCGGTTGATCTCTCCGGGCGCGGTCAGGCTCATCATATGGCGCTCGCCGGGCACGATCTCGGCCCGGCTGCCGGACGCAAGCCGCGCCATCGCCAGGGACATCTCGGGGGTCGAGTTGGGGTCACCTTCGCCGGTAATGAACAGGGCCGGCACGGTAAGCCCGGCAAGACGCTCGCGATGGGCCGCATCCGAGGTCGCAAACAGGCGGTAGGTCCGCGCATAGCCGACCGGATCGACCGCATCGAGAAGCGCATGCACCGTCGCCGCCGCACGGCTCCACGAGGCCGGGACGGGGTCTCCGAACCAGCGCATGATCGTGGCGGCCCAAGCAGGGGGAGCGGCCGCGTCCTCGAGCGCCGCGAGGCGCTGCGCGATCGCCTCGCGCTGCTCCGGCGTGCGGCAGAAGGTGGCGTTCATCGCCGTCACGCTCGCCAGCCGCGATGGGTGCGACAAGGCGAATTCCAGCGAGACCAGCGCGCCCATGGAATGGCCGACGAGATGCACCTTCCGAAGGCCGAGGCCGTCGATGAGCGCGAGCAACGCGTCGGCGTAGTCGGAAAGCCGCGCATCCGCCGGCGGCAGGCTGGAGCCGCCATGGCCGAGCATGTCGACGGCGACGACATCGTAGCGCTTCGACAATTCCTCGATCTGGTCCGCCCAGACCGATGCCTGCATGCCGACGCCATGTACGAGAAGGACGGGCGCACCCCTGCCGCGCCGGACGAAGGCCGCCCGCGCGGGGGCTCCCGTCCGGTCCTGGTAGGAGATTGCGCCCCGCTCAGACATCCGTGCCGCCCAGATCCTTGAGATCCTGGTAGCGGTCGCCGATGCGATGATGCGGCCGTCCGCCGATGGAGGCACCGAGCGCCACCACGATCTCGTCGGGAGCGGGCGCGTCGAGAATGCCGAACTGGATCGTGAGGTAATGCGAGCGCATGCCCTCATCGGCCTTGTGCATCAGCGGGATGACCACCGGGCAATTCGGCCCGCCGCGCGTATTGGTGAAGCTCAGATAGCTCTTCGCGCCGACGGCCTTGCGGAAATGATTGCCGAAGCGGAGCGTGTGGATCAGCGCCGAAGCGTGCTCGATTTCGCCGGAGGTGCCGACGATCGCGGCCTTGCCGTAGCCTTCGACCGCCTCGCCGCCGCCAGTCATCCGCAGGATCTCGGCCGTCAATCGCTCGCCCAGAACCGGCGCGACGGCGTGGATCTCGGGCTTCAGATCCTCGACGAAACCGCGGCCCGCCCAGGGATTGCGCAGAACTGCTGCCGCCGCGAACAGGCGCAGCGGCCGCGCAGCCTCACGGCCGCCCTCGATGAAAGTGTCCTCCGTGAAGGTGACGATCTTGCGCAGTTCCAAGCCCACTTCCCTCTCCTCTCAAGCGACCCGCCTCGAGAATGAGATTATGGTATGCCATATTATTGCTCCGTCAAGAGACCTGGATGAAGAGCTGTTGTCTTGGCTGGAAAACGCGCCGTCATCCCGGGCTTCGCGCAGCGACGCCCCGAATCCATCGTAGAGCGACGAGCCCTCCGATGGATCCGGGACGCCCTTCGGGCGCCCGGGATGATGGGATGTGGTTCCAGATCAGGACGGCCCGCTTAGACGCGGGGCGCGGCATCCACGGCCGCGCTGTCAGGCGCCGACCTTGGCCAGCACATCGGCGCGCAGGAAGCGCTCGATGAACAGCATGAACAGCACGGAGGGAACGAGCAGGATCAGCGCCGTGATCGAGGCGACCTGATAATTGCCGCCCATCGCCGCGTTGTAGAGCAGGAGCGGCAGCGTCGTGACCTGCGGCACGCCGACGAAGAAGGTGCCGGTGAACTCGTCGAGCGACTCCAGGAAGACGAAGATGCCGCTGGCGATGATGCCGGGCGCAGCCAAGGGCAGCGTTACCGTGAAGAAGGCGCGCAAGGGCGAGGCGCCGATATTGCGGGCGGCAAGTTCGAGATCCTTGTCGACCGCCGCGAAAGCCGCCGCCGCAATCCAGACGGAATAGACCAGGCCATGGGCGGCATGGACGAGAACGACGGCGAAGACCGTGCCGTTGATGCCGATCTGGTAGAACACCCGCGCGACATTGATGTAGATCGCGACCGAGGAAAAGCCTGCGGCAGCAGGAACATCACCATGAACAGCGCCCGCATCGGCAGCTTCAAGCGCGCCAGCGCATAGCCCGCCGGGATCGACAGAGCGAGCGCGACGACGACCGTCAGCACGGCGATCCAGACCGAGGTGCCGAGCGAGGCCATCGCGTCGCCGGTCGGGCGGAAGACCTGCTCCCAATAGCGCGTGCCATAGGTCACCGGCAGCTTGAACGGCGTGTACCAGCGCTCGGCGACCGACCAGAGCGCGAGATTGGCCAATGGGCCGATCAGCACGAAGGCGAAGGCGGCGAGCAGCGCGGCAGCAAGCGTCGCCCGGGCGGTCGAGGCGAGACGGATCATGGCGCCGCCTCCTTCGACAGGCCGCGCTTGAGGTAGAGGATCGCGGCGCCTGCGCTGATCAGATAGGTGATGACGCCAAGCGCATTCGCCGTGGCGTAGTCACCGTAGGAGTTGATGCGGAAGGCCATGTCGACCGTCAGCATGGTCGGCTGCGAGCCCGCGACCATCATCGGCACGGAGAGCACCGAGAGCATCGTCACGAAGGACAGCACGAGCGCGACGAGCAGCGTCGGCATCACCTGCGGCAGCGCCAGCTCGATGAGCACGCGAACACGCGAGGCGCCGAGATTGCGGCCGGCCTCCAGCGTCGCCCGGTCGATCGAGGCAAGCGCGCCGGCGAGCAGCAGCGCGACGAAAGGGGTCTGCTTCCAGACGAAGGTCGCGATGATGCCGCGCCAGTCGAGATAGCTCACGGCGCTCAGCGGCTCCATCAAGCCTAGCGAGACGAAGGTGTTGTTCATCAGCCCGTTCTTGGCGAGGAAGGTGCGCATGCACTGCGCCGCGACGATGAAGGGGATGAAGAGCGGCCAGCGATAGAGCGCCTTGAGCGTGCCGACGATCCAGGGATTCTCGCCCAATGTCAGCGTGCCGGCGATGACGATCGCGGCAAGCGCGGTCAGCCCGCAGGACGCCAGCACGATCACCACCGTAAAGACGATGTCGGTCGAATACAGCTCATAGGCCTTGGCGAACCAGTCCAGCGTCAGCGAGCCGTCCGGCTTGGTGAAGGCCGAGATCAGCGAGAAGCCGAGCGGGTAGAGAAACAGCGCAGCGACCAGGAGAAGGCCGGGCGCGATGAGGATCAGCGCCAGTTGGCGTTGGGAGAGCATGGACAGGCGCCGATCGCGAGGACGGGCGGCCCGGCGTCAAGCCGGGCCGGTGGTGGACTCGACCGTCAGTTCGAGACCTTCTTCTCGTAGCCTTCGAGGATGTCGTTGAAGTAGGGCGCGATCGGGAAGGCCTTGGCGTTCTTCGAGAGGTCGCTCGGGGTGATGTCGGTGAAGAGCTTGTTCCAGGCCGCCTGGTCGAGCTTGCCCTCGAGGTTCTTGGCATCGATGCCCGGATACCAGTTGAACTTCTTGACGATGCCGTCCGCCTGCACCTGCGGGCTGGTGGCGAGCGCGATGAACTCCTCGGCGAGCTTGCGGTTGGCGGTCTTCTCCGGCACCGCATAATACATCGGCTGTCCCGGCATGCCCGGAGAAGCGAGCTTGAGCTTCATGTTCGGCGGCAGCTTGCCGTCGGCCTGCCAGGAATAGAACATGTCGACCCAGACCGGCCCCATCGCGATCTCGCCGCGGTTGAGCATGTCGAGCGTGCCGGCATTGCCCGGCGTGATGACGACCGACTTGTTGAACTCCTTGAGATCGGCGAGAGCGCCGTCCCAGGACGCCTTCACGGCCGGATCATAGGGGCCCTTGATCAGCTTGTCGGCGTCGCCGCCGAAGGCGTAGACCCAGCCGGCGACGAAGGCGACGCCGGACATGCCGCCCTTGATGCCGTTATAGCCGAACTGCTTTGGGTTCTTCTTGGCCCAGTCGCGCAGCTCCACGAAGGTGTTCGGCGGGGATTTGAGCAGATCGGCATTATAGGCGAGCGCGGTCTGCGACTGGAACATCGGGATGACGAAGCCCGAGACGTCGGCGCCGAGCGCGTTCTTCGCGGATTCGCTGGAGACGAGTTTCGCCGTGTCGACCTTGTCGGTGTATTTGGCGAGCAGGCCTTCCTTCACCATCGTGCCGGCGGCCTTCTGGTGGATGACGACGACATCGAAATCGGTCGTCGTCGCGCTCTTCTGCGCGTCGAGCTTCTCATAGATCTTCTGCGAGCCGGAATCGCCGGCGCCGGTACCGACGGAAACCACCTTCACGCCGGGATGGGACTTTTCGAACATCGGCCCGAGATAGTCCTTCACGTAGTCGACCATGTTCTGGTCGCCGGCAGTGGCGACGTTCAGGGTCTGGGCGGCGAGCGGTGATGCCGCCATCAGCGCCGCGAGCGAACAGGCAATGGAGAGGAAGCGCATGGGTCTGACTCCTGGGTGGGTCGATTTGGTCAGGCGGCGATCGTCCCGGCCTCGGATGCCGGGAAGATGTGGAGGCGCTGCAGCGGGATGCGCAGGCCAACTTTGGTTCCGAGTTCGTGGCGGTCGGCGTCGTCGACCGTGATCTGGCGGCCTGCCGCCTCGACCCGGTAGCGATAGACGCCGCCTGGATAGGCGCGCGCGGCGATCAGTCCCGGCACGATCAGATCGTCGACCGAGGTCGCGTCGCTGGCGTCAAGCCGCGCGACGTCGTCGCGAAAATAGGCGACAGCGTCACCGGCGGGCACAGTGTTGGACGGCCCCGCTGCGATGTGGGCAGTCGCGTCACCAGCACTGAGAGATGCGCCCTGCTCGGAGCGCTCGACGCGCAGCGGCAGGACGTTCTCGGCGCCCATGAAATTGGCGACGAAGGCGGTCGCCGGGTGGTCATAGACCTCCTCGGGCGTGCCGACCTGCGCGATCCTGCCCGCCTGCATGATGACGAGCCGGTCGGCCATGGTCATGGCCTCCTCGCGATCATGCGTGACATGGACGGCGGTCAGGCCCAGACGCTGCTGGATCGCCCGGATCTCATGGCGCATCGTCATGCGGATCTTGGCGTCGAGATTGGATAATGGCTCGTCGAGCAGCAGGATGCCCGGATCGATGGCGAGCGCCCGGCCGAGCGCGACGCGCTGGCGCTGGCCGCCCGAGAGCGCCGTGACCTTGCGGCTCTCATAGCCGGCAAGGCCGAGGAATTCGAGCATGGCGGCGACCTTGGTCGCGATCTGCGCCTTCGAGGCGCCGCGCAGCTTCAAGCCGTAGCCGATGTTCTGCAGCACGGTCATATGCGGCCATAGCGCATAGGACTGGAACACCATCGCCATGCCGCGCTTCTCCGGTGGCAGCGCGGCGACATCCTTGCCGCCGACGATGATCGAGCCGGATTCGACCGGCACGAAGCCGCTCAGCGAGCGCAAAAGCGTGGTCTTGCCGCAGCCCGACGAGCCGAGGAGCGCGGTGAAGCTGCCGGGCGTGAAATCGAGGCTGACGCCGTGCAGCACCCGCGTGCCGCCATAGGCGACGTGAAGGTCGCGCACGGCGATGGCCGCGCCGCTTTGCGGCCCGTGCTGCAATTCCGTTGGCAAAACGCCGTCTCCCTTGCCGCGATCTTTTTCAGAATGATTGGAACGTCTCTTCCAATTTCTGATACGCTTGGAATAAATATAACGCCCGTCTCCGGCCGTGTGCAATAGGTTTGTGAACCTCTGATGACACCCCTGATCCACTCCATCTGGCTGCTGCCGAAAACCGATGACGAGACGCTGCTGACGGAGGTGGTTACGGAGCTGTCGCGCCGCTTCGACACACCGCTCTTCGCGCCGCATCTGACGGTGAAGGGCGACACCGACCTGCCCATAGCAACGCTCGAAGCCGCGATCGCGGAAGCGGCCGGCGCGGTTGCGAGCTTTGCGGAAGAGATCGCCGCGATCGAGACGAGCGAAGCCTATTTCCGCTCGTTCTATGCGCGCTTCGCGGTCAGCGCACCGCTGGCGCAGCTGAAACAGCGATTGGACGTGCAGGCGGCAGAGGCCTTCATACCGCATGTCTCGCTGCTCTACGGCCCGGTCGCGCCAGAGCTGAAGGCCGCAGTGGCAGATGAGGTCGGGCGGAGGCTGAAAGGGCGAGCCATCAGCTTCGACCGGCTCTGCGTGGTGCGTTCGGGCCAGGATATCCCGATCGCCGATTGGCGCGTGATCGCGACCGCGCGGCTGGGCTGATCGCTCGGCTGGCTCAGCCCGGCGGGATCAGCGTCACGCCCGAATTCGCGAAGCTGAGCTTCACCGGCGCGCCCTCGGCCAGCATCGGGCGGGCGCCGTACTGCACCACGAAGAGATCGGCGGCCTCGGTCTGGACGATGATGTCGAGGTGGTTGCCGAGATAGGTGCATTTGCGGATCGTGCCGGGCAGCCCCTCGCCCGTCGCCTCCGACAGGATCAGGCTCTCCGGCCGTACCGCGATCCGGGCCGGCCCCGGCCCAAGCCCACGCGCCGGCAAGGAGACGCTGGCCGAGCCGATCGCGACATCGGCGCGCCCCGCCGCGACGGAGCGGATCGTCACGTCGATCAGATTGGCGTCGCCGATGAAATCGGCGACGAAGGCATTGGCCGGCTCCTCATAGAGTTCGCGCGGCGCGCCTTCCTGCGCGATGCGCGAATTCGACATCACGATGATGCGGTCGGAAACGGCAAGCGCCTCCTCCTGATCATGGGTGACATAGGCGACCGTCAGGTTGAGACTCTGCTGCAATTCGCGGATCTCCTCGCGGACCCGGCGGCGCAGTTTCGCGTCGAGATTGGAGAGCGGCTCGTCGAAGAGCAGCACCTGCGGCTCCAGCACCAATGCGCGCGCCACCGCGACGCGCTGCTGCTGCCCGCCGGAGAGCTCGGACGGATAGCGGTTCTCGAAACCTTTCAGGCCGACAAGTGCAAGCTTCGACAGCGCCATCTCGCGTGCCACATCCTTGCCCAGCCCCTTCACGGTCGGGCCATAGGCGGCATTCTCCAGCACGCTCATATGCGGAAACAGCGCATAGGATTGGAACACCATGCTGACGTCGCGATCGGCGGCCGAAAGCCGCGTCACATCCTTGCCGCCGATCAGGATCTGACCGGCGCTGGCGATCTCGAGCCCGGCGATCATGCGTAGCGTCGTGGTCTTGCCGCAGCCGGAGGGGCCGAGCAGGGTGACGAGCTTGCCGGCCTCGATGGCGAAGCTGACATCGTCGACGGCCGTCACCGCGCCATAGCGCATGCTGACATTGCGGAACTCGACGGATGCGGGGCCGGCCTTCGTCAACTTGCTGCTCCTTGACTGATGGGATCGGAGACCGAGCCGGAGAGTGCGACGACCTTGTGCCGGCCGACTTTGCGCCGGCCGAGCTTGCGTTCGCCGACGCCGAGCTGGATCAGCCCGATGCCGGCGGCCATGACCACGATCAGCACCGAGGAATAGGCGATGGCGAGGCCAAACTCACCGGCCTCGACCCGGCCGACGATATAGGCGGTGGCAAGGTTGTACTCGGCCGAGACCAGGAAGATCACCGCGCTGACGGCGGTCATGCTGCGTACGAAGCTGTAGACCAGCGCCGCAACCAGCGCCGGGCGAAGCAGCGGCAGCACGACGCGCCAGAGCGTGGTGAAGCTGCGGGCGCGCAGCGTCGTCGAGGCCTCGTCCAGGCTCTTGTCGATCTGCGACAGGCCCGCGATGCCCGAGCGCACGCCGACCGGCATGTTGCGGAAGACAAAGGCGATGATCAGGATCAGCCCGGTGCCGGTGATCTCGATCGGCGGCACGTTGAAGGCCAGGATATAGGCGACGCCGAGCACCGTGCCGGGAATGGCGAAGGAGAGCATCGTCGCGAATTCCAGGGTGCCGCGCCCGCTGAATTTCTGCCGCGTCAGCAGATAGGCGGTGAGCAGGCCGATCAGCGCCGTCAGCGGCGCCGAGATCGCCGCGACCTTCAGCGTCGTGAAGAAGGAGTTCCAGGCCGCGCCCTCGAAGAAGATCCCGCGACTGAAATCGATCGCGAAGCCGGTGCGGTAATGCTCCAGCGTCGGCGTGTAGTCGCGGCCCATCGTCTTGACGAAGCCGCCAACGAGGATGACGAGATAGATCACCAGCGTGAGCGCCACCCAGGGCGCGACGGCCAGCCCCGCAAGCCAGGTCACCCGGCGCGGCAACGGCGTCGGCAGGCCGGCATCGCCCTTGCCCGTCACGGTCGTGTAGGATTTGCCGCCGAGCCAGCCCTGCTGCAGCCAGAAGGCGCCGAGCGTGAAGGCAAGCAGCACCATGGCGAGCACCGCCGCCTGGCCCTGATTATAGGCCGCGCCGACGACAGCAAAGAAGATCTTGGTCGAGAGCACCTCGAAATTGCCGCCAAGCACCAGCGGATTGCCGAAATCGGCCATGCTCTCGACAAAGCCGAGCAGGAAAGCGTTGGCGATGCCGGGTCGCAGCAATGGCCAGGTCACAGTCGAGAAGGTCTGCCAGCGGCCGGCCCCCAATGTCTGCGACGCCTCCTCCAGGCTCGGGCTGATGCCCTGGACCACGCCGATCAGGACGAGGAAGGCGATCGGCGCGAAGGCGAGAACCTGCGCCAGCAGCACGCCGGGCAAACCGTAGATCCAACGCGAGCGCGGAATCCCGAACCAGTCCGCCATGATCCCGGTGAAGAAGCCGGAACGGCCGAAGAGCAGGATCAGCGCGAGCCCGATCACGAAGGGCGGCGTGATGATCGGCAGCACCGTCAGCGCCCGCATCAGGCGCTTGCCGGGCATCGCCGTGCGCTGGAGCAGCAGCGCGCAGGCAAGACCGAGCAGGGTCGTGATCACCCCGGTCAGCACGGCCAGGATCAGCGTGTTCCAGGCAACGCCGCAACTGGTGCCGCCGGAGACGCAGCCGAGCCCCCAGATCGTGGCGCTGAAGAACCTGTCGGAGAAGGCCGAGAGCGCGACATGGCCGTTCTGATCGACCAGCGCGCTCTTCAGGATGACCATGACGGGCCAGAAGATGAACAGCCCGATCAGCAAGACGACGATGCCGATGGCCGAGGTGGTGAACAGGTCGCCCCGGCAATAGCCGCGATAGGCCAGGCCATGGCAGGTCAGGAGCAGCAGCGAGAGCACCGTCAGGAAGGCGCCGCCGCCCATGCCGCCCTGCGCGACGTCCGCGCCGAACAATGCCGTGGCCCAGCCGGCGGCCGAGCCCTTGAGGACAATGCCGAAGCCCTGCAGGAAGAACACCGCTAGCCCCGCAGCGCCGGCCACGACGAGGACACGCGCCACCTTGCCGGAATCAGCGCCGCGGCAGAACGCCGTTGCCACCAGGAGGGCCGCCCCGATCGGCAGCAGCCAGGGCGCTTCCCCGGACAAAGCGAGCGCGAGCGCGCTGCCCGCCTTGCCGAGCGGATAGCCGGAGAGCCAGCCGAACTGCACCAGGCTCATGCCCTCGGGCAGATACCAGGGCAGCGCGGCATAGCCGAGCCAGCCGATCAGGAGCACGAGTTGCGTGGCGCGGCGCATGTCAGCCGTCTCCGCCCGAGGGCCCGTCGCCTACTTCGGCAGCGCCTTGACCTCGCGGTCCCATTTGGCGAGCAATCGCGTGCGCTCGGCCGAGGAGCCGTATTTGACGAAGTCGTAGTCGATCAGCTTCATCTCCGACATCTTCGGCGATTGCGGCGGCACCGGCGCATTCTTGTTCGACGGCACCTGATAGGATTTCGCCGGTCCGGCGAGCCCCTGCGCGGCGGGCGTCAGCGCCCAGTCGTAGAACTTCTTGGCGTTGTCGAGATTGCGCGCGCCCTTGACGATCGACATCGAGCCGATCTCGTAGCCCGTGCCCTCGCAGGGCGCGACCGGCTTGATCGGATCGCCCTGCACCGCGAAGACGACGGCGTCGTGGATGAAGACGATGCCGACGGCGGTCTCGCCCAGGCTCGTCGCCTTGGCCGGCGCGGCGCCCGATTTGGTGTACTGATTGATGTTCTTGTGCAGGGCCTTGAGATAGGCGAAGGCCTTGTCCTCGCCCATCAGCTGCACCACCGTCGCGAGCAGGTTATAGGCGGTGCCCGACGAGTTGGGGTCGGCGACCTGGACGTCGTCCTTGAGCTTGGGGTCGAGCAGATCGGCCCAGCATTTCGGCTCGGCCATGCCCTTGGACTTGATCTGCTGGGTGTTGAAGCCGAAGCCGAGCGCACCGGCATAGACGCCGATCGAGCGCTGCTTGGCGGCCTTCCATTGCGAGATCGCCCAGTCGTTCAGGTCCTTGTTGGCGGGCGACTCATATTCCTGCGTCAGCCCCTCCTCGGCCGCCTGGAGATGCGGATCGCCAGTGCCACCCCACCAGATATCGCCACGCGGATTGGCCGATTCCGCCTTGAGCTGGGCATAGATCTCGCCCGCCGATTTGCGCGTCATCGCAACCTTGATGCCGGTCTCCTTCTCGAAGGCGGTCGACATGGCGCGGCACCACTCCTCCTGCACGCCGCAATACATCACCAGCGCGCCTTGCGCCTTCGCTGGAGAGGTTGCCAATGGCGAAGCGGCGGCAACAGCGGCGAACACTCCGGCGGCAAGCCAGGATTGGGTCTTCATGGTCGTCCTCCCTGGTCGAACGTTTCGTTCGTTGTTTTGTCGTTGGCTAAACTCTGACGGCTTTCGCGCAAAGATCAACGGATCAGTTGCTGGCTAAGAGATTCCCGTGATCTCCCTCAGCGCGTCGGCCAGCGCCGGCGTGCTGCACAGGATCGGGTTGCCTTTGGCGATGGCGTCCCCCGAGAAGAAATCATTGAGCACGGCACCGGCTTCGCCCGCGATGACGACACCCGCGGCAACGTCCCAGGCATTGATGTGCAATTCGACATAGGCCTCGGTGCGGCCATTCGCGACATGGCAAAGCCCGAGCGCGCCGGAGCCGGAGCGCTTGACCGATGCGCCGGCCGCCAGGCCGCGCCCGATCATGGCGAGATAATCGGCCGCGGGAATGCGCGTCGACCAGCCCATCTCGATATAGGCTCGCGTGATGTCACTCGCCCCCGAAACCCGGATCGGCTGGCCGTTCATGGTCGCGCCGCGTCCGCGCCGGCCGAGATAGACCTCGTCCAGCGCCGGAGCCGCGATGATGCCGATCTCCGGTACGCCTTGGCGCAGGAAGCCGATCGAGATGCACCAGTTGCGGTCGCCACGTGCGAAATTCGAGGTGCCGTCGATCGGGTCGATGATCCAGACTGCGTCGGAATTCTCGCCGCCGCCCTCTTCGCCGATGACGGCATCCGACGGGAACAGCACGCCGAGGCGCTGGCGCAGAAAATCCTCGACCGCGCCATCGGCGACGGTGAGCCAGTCCTGCGCGCCCTTCATGGTGACGCCGAGGCTGTCGCGCTTGCGGAAATAGTCGAGCGCCATCCGGCTCGCCTCGGTGACGAGGCCGAGCACGGCATATTGGCGAAGGTCGAGTTCGGCCGGCGACATGGTCAATTCGCCTCCAGCGCGACAGTGACAGGCTTGCCCGTGCGCGCCGACTCCGTGGCGGCATCGGCCAGGATCTGCGCCTTGAGGCCGTCGAGACCCGACGGCCTTGCCGCCGTTCCGCCCCGGCAGGCAGCGATGAAGGCCTCGAGCTCGGCGCGATAGGCGGCAGCATAGCGCTCGAGGAAGAAGTTCTGCACCGGGTCGGCACGGAAGCCGGCAACGGTCGCACTCTCGACCGTGGTCTCGTGGATATTGCCGGCGCGCAGCATGCCCTTGGAGCCATGCACCTCGATGCGCTGATCATAGCCATAGGTGGCGCGCCGAGAATTCGAGATCTGCGCGATCCGCCCCGAGGCGGTCTTCATCAGCACGGCAGCGGTGTCGACGTCGCCGGCCTGTCCGATCGCCGGATCGACCAGCGCCGAGCCCAGCGCGAAAACCTCGACCGGCTCCTCGGCCAGGAGGAAGCGGGCCATGTCGAAATCATGGATCATCATGTCGCGGAACAGCCCGCCCGAACGAGAGACATACTCGACCGGCGGCGGCGAGGGATCGCGCGAGATCACGCTGACGATCTCGATCGCGCCGGCCTCGCCTGCGCGCAGGCGGCGTTCGAGCGCTGCGAAGCTGGGGTCGAAGCGGCGGTTGAAGCCGATCATCAAGGGCTTGCCGGTCTGAGCGACGACCTTCAGGCAGCGGCGGATGCGCTGCGCATCGAGATCGACCGGCTTCTCGCAGAATACCGCCTTGCCGGCCGAGACGGCCGCTTCGATGAGATCGGCATGGGTGTCGGTCGGCGTGCAGATCAGAATGGCGTCGATGCTGGCATCGGCCAAAATGGCGTCGATGCCGGCAACATGCGCGCCCGTCACCGCCGCCAGCGCGGAGGCCGCCTCGTTCGAGGCATCGGCGACCGCGACCAACGCGGCATCGGCCCGCGCGGCGACGTTCAGCCCGTGAATGCGGCCGATCCGCCCGGCGCCCAGCAATCCAAATCGCATTGTCGTCATTGTCCTATGATCAAGCTTCGTGTCGTCGGGCTCGCATCAATCATGCGCGCCAAGATCAGTCGTGCGCTCCAAGAATCGTCTGGTCGAAATCGATGTTGGAGCCGGTCATCAGGCCCGATTCGCCCGACGCCAGATAGGCCACCGCCTTGGCGACTTCGCGCGGATCGATCAACCGGCCGAAGGGCTGCCCGCTTGCCGCCTTGTCGAGCCAGCCATCCCTTGCATCGTGGCGCAGCCGCATGATCGCGTCCTCGCCCGGTGTCGCCATCCAGCCGATATTGAGGCCGTTGACCCGGATGCGCTGCTCAAGCAGGCCGAAGGCGGCGTTCTTGGTCAAAGCGGCGAGCGCCGCCTTGGAAACGCTGTAGGCGGAGAGGAAAGGCTGACCGCCATGAGCCGACATCGACTGGATGTTGACGATCGCGCCTTCGATACCGAGCCGTGCCATCGCCTCCGCCGCCCGCTGGATCAGGAAGAACGGTGCGCGCAGATTCACCGCCATGATGCGCTCATAGAGCTCGGGCGTCGTGTCGAGGATCGTGCCGCGATCGGTGTCGCCTGCGGCATTGACCAGGATGTCGATGCGCCCGAAGGCGGCCTCGGCTGCCGGCACGATCGCCTTCACCGCGTCGAGATCGGCGAGATCAGCCTCATGAAAACGGACATCGCAGGCCGCGCCACGCAGCGACGCCGCCACGGCTTCGCCGCGCACCCGGTTGCGGCCGGTCAGCAGCAGGCCGGCGATGCCGCGCGCCGCGAATTCGCGCGCAATTGCCTCGCCCAGCCCCTGGCTGGCACCGGTCATGATGGCGACCTTGCCCGTCAGATCCCTGCTGAAGGCATCACGGTTGGGCACCTGGCGTTACGCTCCCATGCGCATCATTTTGATATGAGTGGATTGTTTTTCTCGTAGATTGGAATAAACATTCCGCCCGCCGGCTTACGAAGTCAAGGCCGCGCCCAAGCGGGAAACGCATGCCAGCCGAGCCACAGCCAGCCTCGCCGATCAAGGATTTTGACGGCTTCGTCGCGCTGCTGCGCCAGCGCCGACCGATGCTGCCGAAACGCCTGAAGCAGGTCGCCGACCACGCCCTCGCCCATCTCGACGATATGGCCTTCGGCTCGACGGCTCAGATCGCCGAACGCGCCGGCGTGCAGGCCTCGACCCTGGTGCGCTTCGCCCAGGCTCTCGACTATTCCGGCTTCAGCGAGATGCAGGAGGTCTTCCGCTCGCGCCTGCGTCGCCAGGTCGTCGACCATCGCGAGCGGCTGGCGGCGCTGCGCGGCACGCAAGCGGCGACAGGCGGTGCCGTGGCGCTACTGGAGGGCTTCGTCCATGCCAGCGAAACCTCGCTGACGCAGGTCAAGGCCGCGATCCGGCCTGCCGATCTCGAAGCCGCCGTGACCCTGCTGGCCGGAGCCCGGACGATCGTTCTGGTCGGCGCCAGACGCATGTTCCCGGTCGTCTCCTATCTCGCCTACGCCTTCGGCAAGCTCGGCATCCGCGCCGTGCTGGTCGACAATGTCGCGGGGCTGGGGCCCGAGCAGGCGGCGATCGCCGGTCCCGGCGACGTCGTGCTCGCGGTGAGCTACGCTCCCTATGCCGCCATGACCGTCGAGATCGCAGCAGCCGCGCATCAGCGCGGCGTGCCCGTGCTCGCCCTGACCGATAGCGCGCTCAGCCCGCTGGCCGAAAATTGCCGCCTCTGGCTCGAGGTCGCCGAGGCCGATTACGGCGCCTTCCGCTCGGTCGCCGCGACCTTCGCGGTGGCGATGACGCTGGCCGTCGCGACCGCCGAGAAATCCGGCCTCTCGGCCGACCCAGACCTCGATCGATAGAACCTAGGGCCTCACATGCCGACAGCCGCTTCCGACACGACGCTCGACGTCATCGCCATCGGCCGCTCCTCGGTCGATCTCTACGGCCAGCAGATCGGCGGCCGGCTGGAGGATATGGGGACCTTCGTCAAGGCTGTCGGCGGCTGCCCGACCAATATCGCCATCGGCACGGCCCGGCTCGGGCTGAAATCGGCGGTGATCACCCGCGTCGGCGACGAGCAGATGGGCCGCTTCATCCTCGAGCAGCTCGAACGCGAAGGCGTCGAGACGAAAGGTGTCGTCACCGATCCCAAGCGCCTGACCGCGCTGGTGATCCTGGGCGTGCGCGACGAGAAGACCTTTCCGCTGATCTTCTATCGCAGCGACTGCGCCGATGCGGCCCTGCATGAGAGCGAGATCAATGAGGCCTTCATCGCCTCGGCCAAGGCGATCGTCGTGACGGGAACGCATTTTGCCATTCCCGACGCCGCCGCCGCGCAGAAAAAGGCGATCCGCTTCGCCCGCAAGCATGGCCGCAAGGTCGTGTTCGATGTCGATTACCGGCCCAATCTCTGGGGCCTGGCAGGCCATGCCGCCGGCGAGGAACGCTATGTCCGTTCCGACACTGTGACGCGACACCTGCAGGAGATCCTGCCGGACTGCGACCTGATCGTCGGTACCGAAGAGGAGCTCCACGCCGCCGGCGGCTCCGAGGATACGCTCACCGCGATCCGCACGATCCGCAGCTTGAGCACTGCGACCATCGTCTGCAAGCGCGGGCCGATGGGCTGCGTGGTCTTCACTGGCGCGATCCCCGCCTCGATCGAGGACGGCATCAAGGGGCCGGGCTTCCCTGTCGAGGTCTATAATGTGCTGGGCGCCGGCGATGCCTTCATGTCCGGCTTCCTGCGCGGCTTTCTGCGGGATGAACCGATCGAGACCTGTTGCGCCTGGGCCAATGCCTGCGGCGCCTTCGCGGTCTCGCGACTGCTCTGCTCGCCGGAAAGCCCGACCTTCCCCGAGCTGCAATATTTCCTGAAGCACGGCTCGCAGCATCGCGCGCTGCGCCACGACGTCGAGATCAACCACATCCATTGGGCGACGACGCGCCGTCCCCAACCCGCCGGTATCATGGCGCTCGCCATCGACCATCGCGCCCAGCTGGAGGACATGGCCGACGCCGTGGGCGCACCGCGCGCACGCATCGCCGCCTTCAAGACGCTCGCGGTCGCTGCCGCCGCGCGTGTCGCGGCCGGGCGGCCCGGTTTCGGCATGCTGATCGACGGCAAACATGGCCGCGAAGCGCTGTTCCGGGCCGGCGACCACGGTTTCTGGATCGCGCGCCCGCTCGAACTGCCCGGCTCGCGACCGTTGGAGCTCGAGACGGACGCGACCGGCTCTTTGGGGGCGACGCTGGCGGAATGGCCGGTGGATCACATCGCCAAATGCCTGTGCTTCTACCACCCGGACGACCCCGCCGAGCTCAAGGCCGTGCAGGAGGCCGTGCTGAAGCGCGTCGCGCTGGCCTGCCGGCAGGTCGAGCGCGAATTGCTGGTCGAGATCATCGCCTCCAAGCACGGCCCGCTGCATGACGACGCCACGGCGCAAGTGATGGAACGGCTCTATGCCATCGGCATCCGGCCCGATTGGTGGAAGCTGGAAACCCAGCCCTCGCCTGCCGCCTGGCAAGCGATCGACGGCGTGATCGCGACGCACGATCCCTATTGCCGCGGCGTATTGCTGCTCGGGCTCGACGCGCCGGAGGAGACGATCAAGCAGGCCTTCCGGGGCTCGCGCGAGGCGGCCTCGGTCAAGGGCTTCGCGGTCGGGCGCACCATCTTCGGCGAGGTGGCGCGTGCATGGCTTTCGGGCGCGATCGACGATGAGGTCGCGACGACACGGATGGCGCAAAATTTCGGCACCTTGGTCGCAGCCTGGGAAAGCCGGTGAGGAGACAGCCGATGGCCACGATCAGGCTCACCATGGCGCAGGCGCTGGTCAAGGCGCTCGCCGCGCAGAAGACTGTGATCAATGGGCAGACCTTGCCGCTCTTCGCCGGTGTCTGGGCGATCTTCGGCCACGGCAATGTCGCGGGCCTCGGCGAGGCGCTCCATGGCGCGCGCGACACGTTGCCGACCTTCCGCGCCCATAACGAACAGGCGATGGCCCATGCCGCGATCGCCTTCGCCAAGGCCTCGCGGCGGCGCCGGATGATGGCGGTCACGAGCTCGATCGGCCCCGGCGCGACCAATATGGTCACCGCCGCCGCGGTCGCCCATGTCAACCGCCTGCCGCTGCTGCTCCTGCCGGGCGATGTCTTCGCCGGGCGCCGGCCCGACCCAGTGCTGCAGCAGATCGAGGATTTCGGCGACGGCACCGTCTCGGCCAATGACTGCTTCAAGCCGGTCTCGCGCTATTTCGACCGATTGACCCGGCCCGAGCAATTGATACCGGCCTTCGAGCGCGCCATGGCGGTTCTCACCGATCCAGCCGAATGCGGCCCGGTGACGCTTTGCCTGTGCCAGGATGTCCAGGCCGAGGCCTTTGATTATCCCGAAAGCTTCTTCGCCGAGCGCATCTGGACGCCGCGCCGCCAGCGGCCGGACGAGGCCGAGCTGGCTGAAGCGGCCGCGCTGCTCAAGGCCGCTCAAAAGCCCTTCGTCGTGGTCGGTGGCGGCGTGCTCTATGGCGAGGCGGAGGCCGAACTCGCCCGCTTCTGCGAGGCGCATGGGCTGCCGGCCGCCGAGACGCAGGCCGGCAAGAGCGCCCTGCCCTTCGACCATCGGCTCAATCTCGGCGCGATCGGTGTCACCGGGACAGGGGCGGCCAATGCCATGGCGGGAGAGGCCGATGTCGTGCTCGCCATCGGTACGCGCCTGCAGGACTTCACCACCGGCTCCTGGTCGCTCTTCGCCAACCCCGCTTGTCGCATCATCGGGCTGAACGTGCAGGCCTTCGACGCCGGCAAGCAGCGCGCCCAGCCGCTCGTCTGCGATGCCCGCGCCGGGCTCGCCGAGCTCGGTGCGACACTTGCAGGCCACCGCGCCCCCGATGCCTGGACGGCGCAGGCAAAGGCGGCGAAGACCGACTGGCTCACAACCGCCGCGCATTACACCGCCGCCGGCAACGCAGCGCTCCCAAGCGATGCGCAGGTCCTCGGCGCCGTACAGCGCTGGAGCAAGCCCTCCGATATTGTCGTCTGTGCCGCCGGCGGCTTGCCGGGCGAGCTGCACAAGCTCTGGCAGGCCGGCGCGCCCGGCGGCTACCATATGGAATATGGCTATTCCTGCATGGGCTACGAGATCGCTGGCGGGCTCGGCGTCAAGATGGCCGACCCCGCCCGCGAGGTCGTCGTCATGCTCGGCGACGGCTCCTATCTGATGATGAACTCCGAGATCGCGACCTCGGTGATGCTGGGGCTGAAGCTCACCATCGTCGTGCTCGATAATCGCGGGTTTGGCTGCATCAACCGGCTGCAGAACGCGACCGGCGGCGCTCCGTTCAACAATCTCCTGGCCGACAGCCGCCACGAGACGCTGCCAGCGATCGATTTCACTGCCCACGCCGCCTCGCTCGGTGCGGTCTCGCGCAAAGTGGCAAGCCTTGCCGAACTCGATGAGGCGCTACGCGAGAGCAGGGCACATGACCGCACCAGCGTCGTCGTGATCGACACCGACCCGATGATCTCGACCGATGCCGGCGGGCATTGGTGGGATGTCGCGGTGCCCGAGATTTCGACGCGGCCTGAGGTAGCCCAAGCCCGCAAACGCTATGACGACGCGCTCAAAGCGCGGCCATGATCGAATACCATCGTCATTGCGAGTGAAGCGAAGCAATGACCGGGAACCGTGCCTCTCTCTGATCACCTCGCAGATTACGGAACCAACGACATGCCTATCCGCATCGGCGCCAACCCCATCGGCTGGTCGAATGACGACCTGCAGGAGATCGGCGGCGCGACCTCGCTCGAGACCTGCCTGGATGAGGCCCGCGAGGCCGGTTTTGAGGGCATGGAACTCGGCCATAAATTCCCGCGCGAACCCGCAGCCCTCAAGGCCGCGCTCGCCCCCTTCGGCATGGCCTGCATCTCGGGCTGGTACTCTGCCGAATTGCTGCTGCGCGATGCCGATGAAGAGATGGCTCATCTGCGGCCGCATCTCGATCTGCTCAAGGCGATGGGCTCGAATGTCCTGGTCTTCGCCGAGACCTCGAACGCGATCCATGGCGACCGCGGCAAGCCGCTCTCGCAGCGGCCGGTGCTGGCAGCGGGCGACTGGGCTGAGTTCGGCCGGCGGATCACCGAGGTCGCCGAGCGCACCCTCGCTGAGGGCGTCCGGCTGGTCTACCACCATCATATGGGCACGATCGTCGAAAGCGAGGCCGATATCGACGCCTTCATGGCAGCAACCGGCGAGGCCGTGCATCTCCTGCTCGACACCGGCCATGCAAGCTGGGGCGGGGCCGACCCTGCGGCGCTCGCCGCGCGCTATCGCGACCGGATCAGCCATGTCCATGCCAAGGATGTGCGCAAAGGCGTGATGGAGCAGGCCGGGGCCGGCGACTGGAGCTTCCTCGATGCAGTCCTCGGCCAGGGCAGCGACCTCGGCGTCTACACGGTGCCTGGCGACGGCATGGTCAATTATCCCGCCGTCTTCCGCGCCCTGCCCGGCTATTCCGGCTGGGTCGTGGTCGAGGCCGAGCAAGACCCTGAGAAGGCCCATCCCCTGACCTATGCCAAGCGGGGCGTCGCCCATCTGAGGCTGAGCCTGAAGGAGGCCGGGCTCGCCTGAGCCGGAGCACATCATGTCGAAACTGCTCGTCAAACCCGCCGCCCCCGATACCGAGGGCCGCATCCACAACGTCACGCCGGCATCGGCCGGCTGGGACCATGTCGGCTTCGAGGTCTACAAGCTCGCCGACGGCCAGAGCCTGGCGAAGGAGACGGGCGATCGCGAGATCTGCATCGTCCTGCTCGCGGGCAAGGTCGCGGCCAGCGCGGGCGGCACGGAGTTCGGCACGATCGGCGGGCGCAATTCCCCCTTCGAACCCGACCCCTGGTCGCTTTATGTGCCGGCCGGAACCTCCTGGAGCGTCACGGCTGAAGGCGCCTGCGAAGTGGCGGTGTGCTCGGCCCCGGGCAAGCCGCGGCTCAAACCACGCGTCATCGCACCCCGGGATGTCGGCTGCCTGACGCGCGGCCAGGGCACCAACACCCGCCATGTCCGCAACATCCTGCCGGAGACCGAGCCTGCCGAAAGCCTGCTCGTGGTCGAGGTGATCACGCCCTCGGGCTCTTGGTCGAGCTATCCGCCGCACAAGCACGACCGGGACGCGCTGCCGCGGGAATCGCTGCTGGAGGAGACCTATTACCACCGCCTCTCGCCACCGCAGGGTTTCGCCCTCCAGCGCGTCTACACCGACGACCGCTCGCTCGACGAGACGCTCGCGGCCGAAGACGGCGATGTCGTGCTGGTGCCCAGAGGGTATCATCCGGTCGCCGCGCCGCATGGCTACGAGCTGTATTATCTCAACGTCATGGCGGGGCCGAAGCGGGTCTGGAAATTCGCCAACGACCCCGCCCATGAATGGATGCTGGAAAGCTAAGCGAGGCGACGACGCCCGGCAAAAGAAGAAGGGGCAGCAAAGGCAAAGGATTTCGCTGCCAGCGCCTCAGTTCACCCTGCGCTTTTCGAGCTTCCGCGCCAGCGTGCGGCGATGCATTCCCAATCGTCGGGCGGTTTCGGAGATGTTGAAATCCGTCTCGACCAGGGTTTCGTGAATGCGCTCCCATTCGAGGTTCTTCAGCGAGGTCGGCCGCTGCGAGAGCGGCACCTCGGCATTGCCGGTCGTTTTCTCGAAGGCCGCCTCGATATCGTCGCCATTGGACGGCTTCGCGAGATAGTGGCAGGCGCCAAGCTTGATCGCCTCGACCGCCGTGGCGATGCTGGCGAAGCCGGTCAGCACCACGATCTTCATCAGCGGATCATGCCCGTGCAGCAGCTTGATGCATTCCAGGCCGGAGCCGCCAACGAGCTTGAGGTCGACGACGGCATAGCCCGGGGACGCGGTCGCCAACAGCTCCTGCAGGCCGGCGACGCCATCGCAGGACAAGACCGTGTAGCCGCGCCGTTCGAAGGAGCGCCGCAAGGCACGCGCGAAGGAGGGATCGTCCTCGACGATCAGGAGCGTGCGCTCAGGCTGCATCGGCCGTTCCCGGAGAGAGGCTCGCCAGCGGCAGCGCCAGCGTGACATGGGCGCCGCGGCCGATGCGGTTGCGCGCCGTCACCGTGCCGCCGAGCTTGCGCAGCACATTGACGACGAGAAAGAGCCCCAGCCCGCTGCCGGGGCGCTGCTTGGTCGAGCGATAGGGCTGGCCGAGCTCGGCGAGGATCGTCGGCTCAAAGCCCGGCCCGGCATCATCCACCGCGATGAGCAGCTCGTCGCCCTGCCGGCCGACGGTGACCCCAACCCAATGCGGCGAGGCCTCGAGCGCATTGTCGAAGACGTTGAAGATGACCTGCTTCAGGGCCGGATCGGAGACGATGCTGTCGTCAGGGCTGAAGCGGTTGTCATAGTCGAGCGCGATAGGCGAGCGATGCGAGCGCCACTCCGCGACCAGACCATCGACGAAACCATTGACGGTGGTCTTCACCGGCCCCTCGCCCCGCGCCTCGCCGGAGGACATCAGGATGCCGGTGACGATCGATTTGCAGCGGTCGATCTGGCTCTGCATCTCGCCGGCCTCCTGGACGAGATCGGGATCGCTCCTGAAGACGGGCATGCGCTGCCAGTCATTCAGGATGACCGAGAGCGTCGCCAGCGGCGTGCCGAGTTCATGGGCGGCCCCCGAGGCCAGCAGGCCCATTCTGACGATATGGTCTTCCTCGGCCGCGCGCTGGCGCAGATCGGCGAGGTGAACATCCCGAATGCGCAAATTCCGGTTGATCCGCGCGATGAAGAAGACGAGCAGGCTCGCCGCCAGCACGAAGCAGACGAACATGCCCTGGATGTGCAGCGTCAGAAGCTCTCCAGCCAATTCCGGCGGCAGCACGAGCGGCCGGTAGGAGAAGATCAGCCCGATGAAGCAGCCACTGGCGACGACGACCAGGAGCCTGGTCGCCCAGACCTCGAGCAGCACGGCGCCGAGCGCGATCTGCAAGAGATAGAGCGAGATGAAGGGGTTGCTCGCTCCGCCGCTGAGATAGAGCTGGATCGTCAGCGCGGTGACGTCGAGCAGCAGCTCGGCGACGAGCTCGCCATGGTTGATCTCGGTGTTCTGCCGATAGCGCAGCAGGCTGACGACGTTGAGGCCGACCAGGAACAGGATGACGCCAGCCATCTGCGCCACCGGCAAGGCGATGCCGAGCCAGAGCTGAACGACCAGCATGGTCAGCACCTGCCCGCCGACGGCGAACCAGCGCAGCTGGACGAGAAGCAGCAGGTTCTTCCGGCTTATGGTGTCCTGAACGCTAATGCTCGTTCTCCACTGCACGCCGCAATCGATACTCGCCGCGAATGACGAAGGCCGCCGCCGCGGCGAGCATGAGCGCCAGCGCGAACCAAGTCAGCGCGTAGACGAGATGATTATTCGCAAAGCGCAGCACTGTCAGCCCGCCGACGGGGAAGCCCGCCGGACCCTGCGTCGCATCGGCGTCGATGAAATAGGGCGCGACCTCGCCAAAGCCGCGCTCGCCGAGACCGCGCACTGCGGCGATCGCGGCGATATCACGTGAATACCAGCGATCGGCGGCGGGATCATTGTGGCGCAGGAAGCCGCCTCCGGGTTCGCTTGGGCGCAGGAGCCCCGTGACCGTGACTTGCGCGGCCGGGACTTGCGCAGTCGGGACTTGCGCAGTCGGGACTTGCGCAGTCGGGACCTGACCGCTCGACGCGGAGGCCGGCCCGCTCAATTGACTGCGTTGCTCCGGCGTGACGAAGCCACGATTGACCAGCACCGTGAAGCCCGCATCGCTGCGCAGCGGCGTCATGAGCCAGTAGCCGCCGCCGCGTTCCGTCACCGCCTGCACGAAGGTTTGGCGATCCTGCTGGAAAAGCCCGCTCACCCGTACACGCCTGTATTCGTCGTCGGCGACCGCCGCCCAGCCCGCCGGGCCGGGAGCGGGCGCCGGCGCAGCATGGATGCGGCTCTCGACGCGGGCGATCAGCGCCTGCTTCCAGCCAAGGCGCTGAACCTGCCAGAGACCGAGCGCCAGGAAGCCCAGAATGCCGATGAGGGCGAGAGCACCGAGAAGGACGAGCAGGCCCATCGCGCGCGGCCCGCGGCCCCGCCCGCTCGCCGCCCCCTCGCCATCGTCACGCGCGTGCTTGTCCAGCGTGGCAGGCACTGCCTGCCGCCGGGCCGGGCGCGTCACGGCATCTGGCTCATGTCGTGGCCGGGCATCATGTTGGTGTTGAGGTGGTACATCACCCAGAGCGAACCGGTGAGCGCGATGACCACGAGGATGATCGTGAAGATCAGGGCCAGCATCGTCCAGCCGCCTTCCGAGCGGCCGTTCATGTGCAGGAAGAAGACCATATGCACGACGATCTGGACCACGGCGAAGGCCATGATGACGACCGCCGTCGCCTGCTTGTTGTCCAGGACGTTGTTCATGACCAGCCAGAACGGGATCGCGGTCAGCACGACCGAGAGCAGGAAGCCGGTCAGGTAGCCGCGAAACGAACCATGCGCCTGGGCGTGATCGCCATGACCGCCGTGATCACCATGCGCTTCGGAGCTCATCGCAGCATTCCCGTGAGATAGACGAAGGTGAAGACGCCGATCCAGACGACATCAAGGAAGTGCCAGAACATGCTCAGGCACATCAGGCGGCGGCGGTTGGCCGCGATCAGCCCGTGCTTGGCGACCTGCACCATCAGCGTCACCAGCCAGATCGTGCCGAAGGTCACGTGCAGGCCGTGGGTGCCGACGAGGGTGAAGAACGCCGACAGAAAGGCGCTGCGCTGCGGCGTCGCGCCGATCTCGATCAGATGGTGGAACTCGTAGAGCTCGATGCTGAGGAAGGCGAGGCCGAACAGGCCGGTGACCGCCAGCCAGATCTGGGTGGCGGCGACGCGGCCCTTCTCCATGGTCAGCATGGCGAAGCCATAGGTGATCGATGAAAGCAGCAGCATCGTCGTGTTCAGCGCGACCAGCGGCAGCTCGAACAGGTCCTTGGGCGAGGGCCCTGCGGCATAGTTCGCGCCGAGCACCCCATAGATCGCAAACAGCACCGCGAAGATGAGGCAGTCGCTCATCAGATAGATCCAGAAGCCGAGCGCGGTGCTCGAGCCTTCGGGATGGTCGTGCTCGTCCTTCAGGTAGAAGATGGTTTCGGCGGTGACAGTCTCGGCGTCGTGCCGCGCGGCGATATCGGCTGTCGTCATGGCTCAGGCTCCCGCGCCGGTCAGGAGGCGGGAACGTTCCGCTTCCGTACGCACCACCTCCTCGACAGGAATGTGGAAATCGCGGTGGTAGTTGAAGGTGTGGGCGATCGTCACGACGAGCAGCGCCACGAAGCCGAGCGCGGCAAGCCACCACATGTACCAGATCATGCCGAAGGCGACGGCCATGCTCAGGCCGGCGAGGATGATCCCGGTCGGCGTGTTGCTCGGCATATGGATCGACTTGTAGCCGTCGAGCGGGCGCTGATAGCCGCGGCGCTTCATGTCCGCCCAGGCATCGTTGTCATGGATGACCGGCGTGAAAGCGAAATTATAGGCCGGCGGCGGCGAAGAGGTCGCCCATTCCAGCGTCCTGCCGTCCCAGGGGTCGCCGGTCGTTTCGCGCAGCTTGTCGCGCCTGAGGATGCTGACGCCGATCTGCACGAGGAAGGAGACGATGCCGAGCAGGATCAGGAAGGCGCCGAAGCCCGCGATGATGAACCAGATCTGCAGGGACGGGTCGTCGAAGACGCGCATCCGGCGCGTCACCCCCATCAGGCCCAGGATGTAGAGCGGCATGAAGGCGAACCAGAAGCCCACCACCCAGAACCAGAAGGAGAGCTTGCCCCAGAACGGATCGAGCTTGAAGCCGAAGGCCTTGGGCCACCAGTAGACGATGCCGGCGAAGAGCCCGAACAACACGCCGCCGATAATGACGTTATGGAAATGGGCGACCAGGAACAGGCTGTTATGCAGCACGAAGTCGGCCGGCGGCACCGCCAGCAGCACGCCCGTCATGCCGCCGACCGTAAAGGTCAGCATGAAGGCGAGCGTCCACATCATCGGCAGTTCGAAGCGGATGCGGCCGCGATACATCGTGAACAGCCAGTTGAAGATCTTGGCCCCCGTCGGGATCGAGATGATCATCGTCGTGATCCCGAAGAAGGAATTCACGCTCGCCCCGGAGCCCATCGTGAAGAAATGGTGCAGCCAGACCAGATAGGACAGGATGGTGATGACGACGGTGGCGTAGACCATCGAGGTGTAGCCGAAGAGGCGCTTGCCCGAGAAGGTCGAGGTCACCTCCGAGAAGATGCCGAAGGCCGGCAGGATCAGGATGTAGACCTCCGGATGGCCCCAGATCCAGATCAGGTTCACATACATCATCGGACTGCCGCCGAAGTCGTTCGTGAAGAAGTTGGTGCCGACATAGCGATCGAGCGAGAGCAGCGCGAGAACCGCCGTCAGCACCGGGAAGGCAGCGACGATCAGGACGTTGGTGCATAGCGACGTCCAGGTGAAGACGGGCATCTTCATCATCGTCATGCCCGGGGCCCGCATCTTCACGATGGTGCAGACGAGGTTGATGCCCGACAGCAGCGTGCCGATGCCGGCGACCTGCAGCGCCCATATGTAATAATCAACCCCGACATCGGGGCTGTAGCCGATGCCCGAGAGCGGCGGATAGGCGAGCCAGCCGGTGCGCGCGAATTCGCCGACGAAGAGCGACATCATGACGAGGACGGCGCCGGCCGTCGTCATCCAGAAGCTGAAATTGTTCAGGAAAGGGAAGGAGACGTCGCGCGCACCGATCTGCAACGGCACGACGAAGTTCATCAGCCCGGTGACCATCGGCATCGCCACGAAGAAGATCATGATCACGCCATGGGCGGTGAAGACCTGATCATAGTGATGCGCGGTGAGGTAGCCTTCCGAGCCGTTGAAGGCCATGGCCTGCTGCAGGCGCATCATGATCGCGTCGGCGAAGCCGCGCAGGAGCATGACGAGGCCGAGCACCATGTACATGATGCCGATCTTCTTATGGTCCACGCTGGTGAACCATTCGCGCCAGAGATAGCCCCAGACACGGAAATAGGTCAGCGCGCCGACAACGACGATGCCGCCCAGCACCACCGCGGCGAAGGTCACGAGCAGGATCGGCTCGTGCAACGGGAACGACTCCAGCGTCAACCGGCCGAAGATCATCTTGAGGAGAGCGGAAACGTCAGGCACCGGACTATCTCGCTTCAGGAATTGGATGGGCGGCCCGGGCCGGAAAACAGCAGCGAGTCCAGGCGACGGAGCGAGAGATTGGGCAGGGGCAGGCCAGCGCCGCGGATCGCGCTCGCTTTGGGCGGAGCCGATGTCGCCGGCGCCCGGGCTTGCATCGCCTCGGCCTCCTCGGTGGTGCAGACGCTGAGCACATAGCTCGGATCGGCACCGAAGACCGCGCCCCGGCGGGCATATTTGTCATAGGAGAGCGGCAGCGTATTGGCGATGCCGGCCAGGCCGAGCCCGCCCCTGGCGTCGACGGCCGCCATCTCGTTCATGCACATCTTGCCGGGCTCGACGCACATGTTGAGGATGGCGTTGAAGAGCTTCGGATCGACATTCGCATAACGGCGCACCGGATCGTTCTCGCTCGGCCGCTCCAGCTGCAGATAACTGGCGCGATCGAGCGCCCCGCCGGCCGCCTTCGCCTGCGCGATCCAGCTGTCGAAATCGGCATTAGTCAGCCCGTGAAAGCCGAAGCGCATGCCGGAGAAGCCGGCGCCGCTATAATTCGCCGAGAAGCCCTGATAGCGCCCGGGTCGGTTGATCACCCCATGCAATCGCGTCTGCATGCCGGCCATCGCATAGATCTGGCCGGCGAGCGCGGGAATGTAGAAGGAGTTCATCACCGAGGAGGAGGTGATGCGGAAGCTGATCGGCCGGTCGACCGGGGCTGCGAGCTCGTTGACGGTCGCGATCCCGTATTCCGGGTAGATGAACAGCCATTTCCAGTCGAGCGCGACGACGTTCACCTCAAGCGGCTTGGCCGCCTGCGGGACGGGACGGCCTGCCGCGATGCGCCCGATCTGCCTGTATGGATCGAGCAGATGGGTGCCCATCCAGGTCAGTGCGCCCAGGCAGATGATGATCAGCAACGGTGCCGACCAGATCACCAGCTCGAGCCCGGTCGAGTGATCCCAGTCGGGCTCGTAGCGCGCCTCCTTGTTGGAGTGCCGATAGCGCCAGGCGAAGAACACCGTGAGCGCCATCACCGGTATGATGATCAGCAGCATCAGGATGGTCGAGATGACGACGAGGTCGCGCTGCTGCGCAGCCACATCCCCCGCCGGAGCGAGCACGACGAAATTGCAGCCGCCCAATAGCGCGAGCAGCGGCAGTACGGCGATGATCCGGAAACGGCTCACGGCACCAACCTGTCAGCATTGATCTGTCAGGATGAGCGCTAACGGCTGAGCGTCAAGCGGAACATTGGACAATTTGCCCAATCCTCGCCTAGCCTGTCATCAGTCAGAAGAGCATGAGTGAAAAGCGGACTGCCGTCAGGCTACGGGTCGGCGGATCGCCAAACGATGCGAGCTCGGGCGCACATGTCAACGACACCAACGACAGCGGAACGCGACGCCAGGATCGTCAACGCGCGCCACGGTGAGATCAACCCGGGCGAGATCGCGATCGGCGTCGTCATCGGCCGGACCTCCGAGTTCTTCGATTTCTTCGTCTACGCGATCGCATCGGTGATCGTGTTCCCCAAGCTTGTCTTCCCCTATTTGGATCCGCTGACCGGCACGCTGTATTCCTTCGCCATCTTCGCCCTGGCGTTCGTGGCGCGCCCGTTCGGCACCGTCATCTTCATGGCGGTCGACCGTGCCTATGGCAAAAGCGCCAAGCTGACGATCGCGCTGTTCATGCTCGGCACCTCGACCGTGGCCATCGCCTTCCTGCCGGGCTACGAGCAAATTGGCGCGGCCTCGATCTGGCTTCTGGCGCTCGCGCGCATCGGCCAGGGCATCGCGCTCGGCGGCACCTGGGATGGGCTCGCCTCGCTGCTCGCCCTCAATGCCCCCGACAAATATCGCGGCTGGTATGCGATGATCCCGCAGCTCGGCGCGCCGCTCGGGCTCATCGTGGCGAGCGTGCTGTTTGCCTTTTTCGTCGGCAATCTCTCGGCCGAGGATTTCTTCAGCTGGGGCTGGCGCTACCCGTTCTTCGTCGCCTTCGCGATCAATGTCGTGGCCCTCTTCGCCCGGCTGCGCATGGTTGCCACGCCGGACTATCAAAAATTGTTCGAGAACCGCGACCTCCACCCCGCACGCATTCGCGACACGCTGCGCAGCCAGGGCGGCAGCGTCCTGATCGGCGCCTTCGCGCCACTGGCGAGCTTCGCCATGTTCCACATGGTCACGGTCTTCCCGCTGTCCTGGGTCTTCCTGTTCACGCAGGAGGGGCCGGCGCGCTTCCTGCTCATCGAAGCCGTCGGCGCCGTCTTCGGCATCGCGGCAATCGTCGCCTCGGGCCTGATCGCGGACCGGATCGGGCGGCGTTCCCTGCTCGGCGGCTGTGCGGTGGCGATCGCTGTCTTCAGCGGGTTCGCGCCGCAATTGCTCGATGGCGGCGTGGTCGGCGAGACGGTCTTCATGATCGTCGGCTTCGTGCTGCTGGGCCTGTCCTTCGGCCAGTCCTCGGGCTCCGTCGCCTCAAGCTTCTCCCCGGGCTTTCGCTATACCGGCTCGGCGCTGACCTCCGATCTCGCCTGGCTCTTCGGTGCGGGCTTCGCCCCGCTCGCGGCGCTCTTGCTGTCGACCCAGTTCGGTCTGATTTCCGCGGGCGCCTATCTGCTCTCGGGCGCAGCCTGCACCTTGGTCGCGCTGCGCCTCAACCAGAGATGGGAAAGGCGCAAGCCCGAGGTTTCTCAAGACTGACCAGGCCATCAACCCAGTAGAACCGGCCGTATTCACTTACGAATTTCCGATTGCTGCCCCAAACCCGTCCCTATATTCGCCTGGATTTGGCCGCACTTCATTCAATCCCGGTTCATGGCGCTGCTCCGACACTGCAGCGCTCTGACTTGTCCTTGCCGGGAGGGCGCAATGCCTGGACTCCATCTCCTTCGTCTGGTGGTCGTCGCGCTCTGCGTCGCCGTAGGTTTCAGTCCAGGCCAGGCCCAACAGCTCGAAAAACGGATCGCGCTGGTCATCGGCAACGGCGCCTATCAGGCGAGCCCGCTGGCGACACCCGCCAATGATGCCGGCCTGATCGCACAGACCTTGCAAGCCGCCGGCTTCGATGTCGTGGGGGCGCGCGACCTCGACACCGCGACGCTGCGCTCCTCGCTGCGCGAATTCTTGGACAAGGCGAGCGCGTCGGGGCCAGACACCGTCGCGCTGGTCTATTTCGCCGGCAATGCCCTGCAATTCGAGGGTGAGAACTATCTCGTTCCGGTCGATGCGCGGATCGCACGCGATGCCGATGTCCCGCTCGAAGCGGTTCGGCTGAGCGACCTGACCAAGCCGCTGGCGGCTTTGCCCTTAAAGGCGCGCATCGTCGTGCTCGACGCCGCCTATGCCAATGGCTTCGCCAGATCCGGGCAGCCTCTCGCCGGCGGCCTGGCCCTGATGCAGCCGGATCCAGGCACCCTGCTCGCCTTCAACGCCGCGCCTGGCACGATCGGCCCCGAGAACAAGGGATCCTACGGCGCCTATGCGAGCGCCCTCTCGGAGATGATCAAGGAGGGTGGCCTGCCGCTCGATGATCTGTTCGAGCGCGTCCGCCTGCGCGTCGATGCCTTGACGCATGGCGCCGAACTGCCCTGGCAGGTCTCGCGTGTGCAGGCGCCGTTCCTGTTCTTCGAACGCACCCAGGCCGCCCCGCAGGCGCAGGCCGTCCGCTTCTCCGAATTGCGCTCCAGGCCGATCCGCGATTTCGACGCCGGCGACGCCTATCTGGCAGCTTTGACGCGCGACACGATGCGCGGCTATCTCGATTTCCTTGCCGCCTATCCCAGCGACCCGCTCGCCAAGCGCGTGCGCGCCATCGTCGCCGCGCGCCGCGAGGCCGCAACCTGGCGCGAGAGCGCCTTCGCCGACACGCCCGATGCCTATTGGTCCTATCTGCGGCGCTATCCGAGCGGCCCCCATGCCTATGATGCGCGCCGCCGCCTCGCCCATTTCGCGGCCGTGCTGGAGCCGCCGGCCTCCTTCGCCATGCTCGCCTATGACGTGCCGCCGCCCCCACCGGAGGAGGTCGTCTATGTCGAGCGCCCGGTCGTCTATTTCGCGGACCCGATCTATGATCTGCCGCCCCCGCCGCCGGTGCCGGTGTTCTTCCTGCCGCCGCGGCCAGCCTATTTCATCGACCTGCCGCCGCCGCCCCCGCCTGTCGTGGCCTTTGTGCTGCCGATCCCGGTCTATCATCCGGTTGCGGCCTGGATCGAGCGTCCGGCCTATGTCGCTCCGCCGCCGCTCAATGTCGTCAATGTCAACATTCACAACACGGTGGTGATCAACCAGGCCAATCAGACAGCAATCGTCACCAATCCGGCCGGCCAGCAGGTTGCGCCCATCCCGGCCAATCTATTGCCGCCGCAGCCAGCCGCGCCGACGCCGGCTCCCGGCACCGGCCCGTCCAATTTCATCCAGGAGCATCCGGTCGCGAGCGCAGCGATCGCCGCCGCCGCCGTCGCATTGCCAGCCGCAGCCGCGCTGCACGCGGCAGGACAGCGGGCAAGACCCGTCAACGCTCCAGGCCAGCCGCCCATCGCCGCCGCCCCCCAAGCTACCGCGCCGAGCCCGGCTGCGCCCACCAACAACACCCAGCCCGGCGCTCGCCCGCAGATGCCCGCTCAGGCCGCGCCTGCCCCGGCCGCCAATCTACAGCCGCAAGCGCAGCCGCTTCCCGGCGCTCATCCGCAGCCGCTGCGCCCGGGCCAAGCGCCGGCCCTGCCCGCCGCACCGGGTGCGCAGCCACTACCCACGCCGAATGCGCCTGCCGCCGCCGGCCACAACACGTCGCCGCAGATCCCGGGCGTGGCGCAGACGCCGGCCGTCCCGGCGCGCGGCACCCAGCCGGCGCCCAACGCCACCGCTCCCGCTCAGGCCAACCCACAGGCAATCTCGCCCGCCGCTCCGGGAGCACGGCCGCTGCCCACGCCGAATGCTCCTGCCAGCGCTGGCCGCACCGCACCGCCGCAGATTCCTGGCGTGGCGCAGACGCCAAACGCCCCGGTTCGCGGCGCCCAGCCGGCGCCCAGCGTCGCCGCTCCTGCCCAGGCGAATCCACAGGCGCCTCACCCAGCTGGACAAGCGACACAGCCGGCCGCCCCCGCCACCATCACCCGCCCGTCGCCATCGCCCGCCTCGCCTCCTCAGGCTGTGACGAACGATGCTACAGCTCAGCGCCAACAACAGGCCGCCCAGCAACGCGCCCAACAAGCTGCTCAACAGCAGCAGGCGGCTCAAGCCGCCGCGCAGCAACGCGCCCAGCAAGTCTCTCAACAGCAGCGTCAGCAGCAAGCGGCCCAGGCTGCGGCTCAACAACGTGCCCAGCAGGCTGCACAACAACAGCAGCGCCAGCAGCAGGCGGCCCAGGCCGCGGCTCAGCAGCGCGCCCAACAAGCTGCGCAGCAACAGCAGCGCCAGCAGCAGGCGGCCCAGGCCGCAGCTCAGCAGCACGCCCAACAAGCAGCCCAGCAACGGCAGCAGCAAGCGGCTCAAGCGCAGCAGCAGGCCACCCAGCAACGCGCCCGGCAGGCGGCCCAACAAGCCGCCCGTCCACGCCCGGCGCCGCAGCAGCAGAAGCGGCCGAACTGCGGACATCCCGGCGAACCGGTATGTCACTGATCAGGTCGAGGGCTTAGAGCGTTTCCGAGCGAAGTGGACACCGGCTCGCTCGAAAACGCGTTAAAACAATAATAGCGAGACTCCAGAGGGCTCCCCGGCCTCACGCCTCAACCTTGACGCTCCAGCTCATCGCCCGGCTTTCGCCGGGCGCCAGCAGCAGGATGCCCGGCTTCTCCGTGAACTCGCCATCCCAGCCCAGCGGGCTCGCCATGCCGAACCAGGGCTCGATGCACAGGAACGGCGCACCATCGGGCTTCGACCAGATGCCGAGATCGCGATAGCCTTCCCACGAGACCTTGATGGCCCGCGCCGTGCGCCCGGCCTCGTCCCGAGCGATGAAGCGGACGGAGCGGCTGGCGAGTGAAGGCAGGATCAGCGCGTCCTTCGCGAACAGCTCCGACGACAATGGCAGGACACGGCCTTGCAGGGGCAACGCCACCCGCGCGTCGAGCAATCCGTCGGTCAGCAGAACGGCGCTCCCCTCCTCCGGCGCCTCGAATTCCAGCACATGGCGCTCCTTGGGAACGCCGGGCATGAGCGGCCAGTTGAAGGCGGGATGCGCGCCGACGCTGCAGGGCAGCACGACATCGCCCGGATTGGTCACGCGCGTCGTCACGCTCAATGCGCCGTCGGTGATGGCGTAGGTCAATTCGAGGATGAAGCGGAATGGATAGACGGCTTGCGTCTGTGCGTTCTCGGTCAGTCGCAGCACCGCACGCGCCTCGCTCTGCTCGACCCAGTCGAACAGGCTGTCACGCGCAAAGCCGTGCTGGGTCAGGTGATAGTCGCGACCCTGATGCCGCAGCCGACCTTCCGCCAGCCGCCCGACGATCGGGAACAGCACCGGAGCGTGGCGCGGCCATTGCGGCCCGGCCTGCCAGAGGAGCTCGCCCTCCTCCGCGCCCCGCAGACTGATCAATTCGGCGCCGTCTGGCTTGATGGTTGCCGACAACGTCGCGTCGCCAATGCTGTGGCTGGCTTGCGAGGGTTGCATGCTGGTCTCTCCGGTTCTCGACGGACGAGCGCTCATCTGGCGTGCGCGCGCAGGCAGCATTCCTAGAGCATTCCGAAAGAACTCGGCTACTCTGCCACCGGCATCGCATGGCCGCGCTACGCCTAGCGATCGAAGTCACGGAGCATTGCAAGGCAAGATGGGCACGGTTCGCTACGAAACGGAGAACGGCATCGCCCGGCTGGTGCTCGACCAGCCGCAGAAGATGAACGCGATGAGCTATGAGATGTGGGCGAGCCTGCCGGGCCTCGTCGCCCGCGCGGAGGCCGACCGCGAGGTCCGCGCCATCGTCGTCGCAGGTGAGGGCGGGCGTGCCTTCTGCGCCGGCGCCGACATCTCGCAATTCGGCGAGAAGCGCGACAGCGCCACCGAAACCCGGGCCTATGACGAGGCCTATCTGCAAGGCTGCGCCGCGCTGGTCCATGCCGCCAAGCCGACGATCGCGCTCATTCGCGGGATCTGCTTCGGCGGCGGCTTCGGATTGGCGATGAGCTGCGACCTCAGATTGGCGCGGGCCGATTCGCGCTTCCGCATTCCCGCCGCGCGGCTCGGCCTCGGCTATGCCTATGAGGGCGTGCGCATGCTGGTGGCCAAGCTCGGCTTCGGCCCCGCTTCCGACCTCCTGCTCAGCGCCCGCATCATCGCTGGCGAGGAAGCGCTGCGCCTGGGCGTCGTCACCGCGCTCTGGGGCGCCGACAGCTTCGAGAAGGAGGCTTGCGACTACCTCGCGCGGATCGCCGGCAATGCGCCGCTGACCTTGCGAGCGCTCAAACATGCGCTGAGCGAACTCACCCGCCCCGAGAGCGAGCGGGACATCGCCAGAGTCGAGGCCTCCATCGCGACCTGCTTCAGCAGCGCCGATTATCGCGAGGGCCAGCGCGCCTTCAAGGAGAAGCGCGAACCGGCCTTCACGGGGGAATAGAGCCCGCGCCATCGCAACAAGGATCAATCGCATGGATCTGAAACTGACCGGCCGCCGCGTCCTGATCACTGGCGGCTCGAAAGGCATCGGCGCAGCCTGCGCAAAAACCTTCCTGGCGGAGGGCTGCTCCGTCGTCCTCGTCGCGCGCGACACTGAGCGCCTCGCGGCCACGGCGGCGGCGCTGGGCGAAGCCAACCGCGTCGCGAGTTGCGCCGCCGATCTCTCGGTCGCGGCCGAGCGCGAACGTATCGCAGCCAGCTACCCCGATATCGACATCCTCGTGAACAATGCCGGCGCGATCCCCGGCGGCGGGCTGCTCGACCTTTCCATGGAACGCTGGGAGCAGGCCTGGGCGCTGAAGGTGATGGGCTATATCCATCTGACCAAGCTCTATCTGGCGGGGATGAAGGAGCGGAAGGCCGGCATCATCGTCAACATCATCGGCGGGGCCGGGCGCAGCCCGCGCTACGATTATGTCTGCGGCGGCACAGGCAACGCCGCGTTGATGGCCTTCACCAGCGCGGTCGGCGGAAAATCGGTTGATTGGGGCGTGCGCGTCTTCGGCATCAACCCCTCGCAGACCCGCACCGACCGGATCATCTCGCTCAGCAAGAGTCGCGCTGCGGCTTCGCTCGGCGACGAGGCGCGCTGGGAGGAGATGCTGACGAACCTGCCATTGGACCGATTGATCGAACCCGAGGAGATCGCCAACGCCGCCGCCTTCCTGGCCTCGCCGGCCTGCGGTTATGTCAGCGGCACGGTGCTCGACGTCGATGGCGGCGGGGCGTTTCGGGGCTGACGCTCTCTCCCTCGGCGGCTCAATACTCGGCGTAGATCTCGATGATGTTGTCCTCGGGATCGCGAAAGAACAGCGTGCGGTGACGCCAGTTGGGCAGATCGGTCGGCTCCCTGAGGATCGGCACGCCCTTGGCGACCAGTTCCGCATGGCAGGCATCGACCACAGGAGGCGCCACGCGAAAGGCAAGCTGGACCGCCGCCGATCCCGGCAGCGTTTTGCCGTCGTCGCAGACGCTCCACACGCCGCGCGGCCGCAAGGCGAGCAGCGCTGCGCCGACGCGAAAGCTGACCCAGTTCTCAAGGTCGACCTCGATCGGAAACTGCATGATATCGCGGTAAAACGCGCGCGTTTCCGCCATTCTGCTGCACAGGATGACGGTGTAATCGAGGTTACCTATCCCGCCCAGGCTCACTGCGATGCTCCTTGATCTTGCGGTCAGCCGACGCGGTTCAAGCGCCCACCCGTCAACGGCTGCGGCACGCCGGTCGTGCCGGGCAGGCTGAGCGGCAGCCCCTTGACCGAGCGGATCGCGAGATAGGCGAAGGTCTGGGCTTCCAGCGCATCGCCGTCCCAGCCCGCCGCCTCGACAGGCGCGACGGGAACGCCGAGGCGGCTCGCGAGCCGCGCCATGAAATGCCGGTTCAGCCGCCCGCCGCCGGTGACGAGCCAGCGCTTGGGCACATCAGGCACATGGCGCAGCGAGGCGACGACGCTCTCGATTGTGAAGGCGGCGAGCGTCGCGGCGCCATCGGCATCCGGCAACGTCTCGACCACCTGGGCACGGCGGTGGAAATCATTGCGATCGAGCGATTTCGGCGCGGGACGGTCGAAATAAGGGTTCTGCATGAAGCCTGCGACCAAATCCTGCCGCACCTGCCCGCTCGCTGCGAGCGCGCCGTCGGCATCATAGCTGCGGCCCTGCCGGCGCAGCACGAAATCGTCGAGGATCGCGCTCGCCGGGCCGGTGTCGAAGGCGATCACGGTCTCGCCGTCGATATAGGTGACGTTGCCGACGCCGCCGAGGTTCAAGACCATGACGGGCTGCTCCAGCGCCTGCGCCAGCGCCCTGTGATAGAGCGGCGCGAAGGGCGCGCCCTCGCCGCCGGCCGCGACATCGGCATGGCGGAAGCGATCAACGGTGGCGATGCCGAGCGCCTGCGCCACAGCCGGCCCATCGATGAGCTGGCGGGTGAAGCGCTGTTCGGGCCGGTGATAGACGGTCTGGCCATGCAGGCCGACGAGATCGATCGCGGCGGGATCGAGCTTCTGCTCGGCGATGAAACGCTGGACCGCGGCGAGATGGTCGGCGGTCACCGCCGCCTCGAGTTCGACAAGCGGCTCGGTCAGCGCGCGCTCGGCCTCAGCGACCAGTGCCTGCAATTCACGCCGTGTGCTGTCGCGATAGGGATAAGAGGCGCCGGCACCGAAGCGCGGCGTGTCCTGGCCGTCGCTGGTGACGATCGACACGTCTATACCGTCCATCGAGGTGCCACTGATGACGCCGATGGCGGTAAGGGTATCTTGTTCGAACGACCGCATGAGCCCTTGACGCCTCCCCAAATTCACGCGCGCCGTCATCCCGGGCGAACGAAGGGAGACCCGGGATGACGGCGCGTTGACTGACGGACTCGGCAGCTAGTCGCCCGGCTGGGCGCCGTCATAGCCGCCGATGATGACGAGGTCAGCCTTTCCGGCCTGGGCGAGGTACTTCACCGCCTCCTGGTATTCCGGCGAATCGTAGCAGGCGCGCGCCGTCGCCTCGTCCTTGAACTCAAGGATGACATTGTGTTTGCGCCCCTCGCCGCGGGCGAGCTTGTAATCACCGCCGCGCACCAGAAACTTCGCGCCGTATTTGGCGAAGGCGATCGCGTTCAGCGCGCGGTAGCTGTCATAGGCGGCGGTGTTCTCGACATCGAGCCGCGCGATCCAATAGCCCTTCGCCATGGCTTCAGACCCCCTCGACCACGACGATGTCGATTTCGCCGGCGCCTTCGCGCAGCTTGCGCGCCTCGGCATATTCCGGCGAGTTGGCATAGGCCTTGGCCGAGGCGAAATCGGCGAATTCGAGCACGACATTGCGGGCCCGGCCCTCGCCCTCGGCCACCGTCATCTGGCCGCCGCGCACAAGCGGCGTGCCGCCATATTGTTTGATCGCTTCGGAAGCCTTGGCGGCATAGGCCGCCCATTTGGTCGCGTCGATAACCTTGGCGCGCGCCACGACATATCCCTTAGGCATTTCCGTATCCGTCTCTGGGTGGTTCGGTTGGAGCGCGAGCTTATGAGGCTGCGGCGATCTCGTCCATGATCGCGGCGGCCGCTCCACGCGGGTCTGCCGCGCGAATGATGGGACGCCCGATGACAAGGTGGTCGACGCCGGCGCGGATCGCTTCGCCCGGCGTCAGCGTCCGTTTCTGGTCGCCTGCGGCGCTCCCGGCAGGGCGGATGCCTGGCGTCACGATCAGCATGTCCGCGCCGACGACATCGCGCACGATCTCGGTCTCGGCCGCAGAACAGACGATGCCGTCGATGCCGGTGGTGCGGGCCTGCTCGGCGCGCAGGCGCACGAGATCGCGCACGGCGAGCCCGTAGCCGGCGTCGCGCAGGTCACCATCGTCATAGGAAGTCAGGGCCGTGACCGCGAGAAGCTTCAACGCAGCCTCCGCCCGCCCCTCGACCGCGCCGCGCATGGTCTGGGGATAAGCGTGCACGGTGAGGAAATCGACGCCGAGATTGCTCAGCGACTGCACGCCTTCCGTCACCGTATTGCCGATGTCGTGCAGCTTCAGGTCGAGAAAGACCTTCTTGCCCTCGGCCACCAGCTGCTGCGTGAGCTGCAGGCCGCCGGCGAAGGCCAATGCGTAACCGATCTTGTAGAAGCTCGCCTCGTCGCCGAGCTGCGAGACGATGCGATAGGCGTCCCAGATCGTCGGCACATCGAGCGCGACGATCATGCGGTCGCGGATATCGTTGATCTTCTGCGTCATTGGCCAGCCACCTCCTCCATCGCGCGCCAAGCGTGGTGCACGATTCGTGTCGCGGCGTCGAATGCGAAGAGATTGCCGCCGCCGCCAGGTTGATCGCGTTTGCGCGCTATCGGCTCAGCCCCGAGATGGCAGAGCAGCAATGTGCCGACGCCGCCATGCCCGACGAACAGGATATCACCCTCGCCCGGTTCGGCCAGCGCGGCCTCGACCTCGCGCAGGATCCGCGCCTGCGCATCGAGTGCGCGCTCCCAGCCGCGAATGCTGAGCGTCGGCGAAGCGAAGAACGCATCGGCCATCGCCTCGAAGGCGGGAGGCGGCAGATAGCCGGTCGCCGAGCGGTCGTTCTCATGCATGGCGTGCCGAGTTTCGACGGTAATGCCGAGCGCTGAGGCAATGCATTCCGCAGTCTCGATCGCCTTGCGTTCGGCGGACGAGACGATCCGACGCGTGGCGCGGAGCAGCGGCGCGCCCGCGAAGGCCTGCGTTCGCGCCAGGCCAACCGGCGACAAGCCCCAATCGGGCACAGGGACCGCAGGGTCGATCTGGACTTGCGGATGACTCAGATAGCGCGCGGTCGCCATGCTCGCGCTCAAGCCGCGTCGCGCATCACCTGCTGGAACACCTGCGCCCAGACATCGGCGGTCTGCGCGCCGGAGACCGCGAGCTTGCCGTCGATGATGAAGAAGGGCACGCCGGTGACGCCGACCTTCTGGGCATGGGCCTCCAGCCCGATGATGGTCTCGCGCAATTCGTCATTGGCGAGCTCGTCGCGGGCGGCCTGCTCGTCAAAACCCTGCTCGACTGCGATCTCGACCAGCGTCTCCAGATTGCCGATGTCGCGGCCCTCCTGGAAATAGGCCTTGAACAGCGCCGCCGTCATGTCGCTGCCGCGCTGCACGGTGGAAGCGGCGGCGATCAACATATGCGCCATGCGGGTGTTCACGCTCCTGGTAACCTTGGCCCAGTTGAAGGTGATGCCGCTTTCGAGCGCCGCCTCCGAGAGCCTGACCTCGATCTCCTTGCGCTTGCCGGGGCCGAACTTGGCGTCGAGATAGGCCGTACGGTCCATCCCTTCCACCGGCATATCCGGGTTCAGCTCATAGGGCAGCCAGGTGATGGCGACACGGTCGGTCAGGCCATGCGCTTCAAGCGCCTTTTCCAGCCGCGCCTTGCCGACGAAGCACCAGGGGCAAACGACGTCCGAGACGATCGCGATGGGCATCTTCTCTTGCATCATGAACCTCCGTCAGACCCGGCGCACCGCCCGGCCATAGCTGGCCAGCGTCGCATCGGCCGTTAGCAATATCATCCCCTCGACGGTCGCCTGGGCAACCAGGAGACGGTCGAAGGGGTCTCTATGGAGCGCCGGGAGCCTTTCGGTCGCCAGTGCATGTTCGCCGGTGACCGGTATCTCGCGGTAGCCGTTATCGAGGAGGCGACGGCGCAGCAAGGCCAGATCGACCGAAAAGTCGCTTCGCCCCAATCCATTCTTGATAGCGACCTCCCAAAGGCCAACGACGCTGTAGTTGATCTCGTTCTCGGGAGCGGCAATCAGTTCGACCGCCTCTCTCGACAGCATCCGAGATTTGCCGGCCGTCCAGAGCAGAAGGTGCGTATCCAGTAATAGCCTCACGAACGGCCTTCGAACATGTCCAGAATGACGTCGGCGCCCATCGTGTCGAAATCATCCGGCACCTGGATTTCCCCATCCATGAACCCGATACGACGCAACGGTCGCGATTCTCCGTCATCGAGCGGCACAAGCTTCACCATCGGCTTTCCTGCCTTGGCAATGACGACGCTTTCGCCCTTCGAGACCCGCTCGACCAGACGCGAGAGATGGGTCTTGGCCTCGTGGATATTCACCGTTTCCATGATAGCTTCCCGGTTTGGTCCAGTGGACTTAGTCTACCAGCATCACGCCCGGAAAGCATCCGGCGCTTGACCTTCCGCCTTCAATCCGGCGGATAGCGATGCCGCTCGCCGTGGCGATCCTCCGCCAGCATCACGCCACCGGGTGTCTCGCAGCCCGAGAGAAAGGCGGGGCCGACCGGAATCTTGCCCGCCCCACCCGGGATATCGAGGATATAGGTCGGCTGGCACAGCCCTGAAAGATGGCCTCTCAGGCTTTTGACCAGCGCCTGCCCCTCTTCCAGCGAGAGCCGGAACTGTGAGGTGCCGGGCGCGAGATCGGGATGGTGCAGGTAGTAGGGCTTCACCCGGTTCTCGACGAAGGCGCGCATCAGGGCCGACAGCGTCTCGACATCGGCGTTGACGCCCTTGAGCAGCACGCTCTGGCTGATCAGCACATGGCCGGCATCAGCGAGGCGGGCAAGCGCAGCGTGGGCGGCATCAGTGAATTCGCGCGGGTGGTTGGCATGGATCGCGATGTAGCTCGCCTTGCCGGGTATACGAAGCGCGCGGGCATAGTCTGCCGTGACGCGCTCGGGCTGAACCATGGGCACGCGCGTATGCCAGCGCGCGACCTTGATATGCGCGATCCCGGCGAGCCGCGCCGCGATCTCGCGAACACGCCTGGCGGAGAGGATCAGCGGGTCGCCACCCGTCATGATGACCTCCCAGATCTCGGACCGGGAGGCGAGATAGGCCAGCGCCGCGTCGAGCTTCTCGCCGGTCAGCGCATCGCCGCCGGGGCCGACCATTTCGCGACGGAAGCAGAAGCGGCAATAAACCGGACAGGCATGGACGAGCTTGAGCAAGGCACGGTCGGGATAGCGATGCACCACGCCCTCGACCGGCGAATGCGCCTCGTCGCCGATCGGATCGGCGAGTTCCTGCGGCAGGGTGACGAGTTCGGCCGCGGCGGGCACGAATTGCCGCGCGATCGGGTCGGCAGGGTCGGCGGGGTCGATCAAGGCCGCCATGGCCGGCGTCACGGAGACGGCGTAGCGCCGGGCGACAGCATCGAGCGCGTCACGCTTTTCGGACGCGACGAGCCCCTGCGCGATCAGCGCATCGATGCTCCGCATGGGCGTATGGGCGTTCATGCCTGCCTCCTGCCCGGTTCCGCCACCGGCGTCCAGAGCACATCCTCGATCCGCCGCGCGCCGGTGCAGAGCATCACCAGCCGGTCGAAGCCGAGCGCGATGCCCGAAGCCTGCGGCATCCCAGCGAGCGCGGCCAGGAAATCCTCGTCGATTGGGTAGCGCTCACCATAGATGCGCGCCTTCTCGTCCATATCGGCCTCGAAGCGCCGGCGCTGCTCGGCCGGATCGGTAAGTTCACCGAAGGCGTTGGCGAGCTCGACGCCGCAGGCATAGAACTCGAAGCGCTCGGCCACCCTGCCATCGCCGGGCTTGGGCCGCGCCAGCGCCGCCTCGGAGATCGGATATTCGCACAGGATCGTGGCGCGGCCTTGACCGAGATTCGGCTCGATCCGCTCGGACAGGACGCGGCTGAAGATGTCGGACCAGCTGTCATCCGCGACCAGCCTGATGCCGGCCGCGATGGCCGCCTTGGCCAAGGCGCTGCGGTCAGTCGCGCCATCCGGCCCGATCGTCGCCAGCAGGTCGATGCCGGCATGGCGCGCGAAGGCGTCGTGCAGCGTCAGGCGCTCAGGCTCGGCAAAGGGATCAGCCTCCATGCCGCGCCATTGCAGCAATGTAGCGCCTGCCGCCCGCGCGGCCTCGGCCAGCAGCGCGGCGCTGTCGATCATCAGCGTCTCGTAATCTTCGCCAGCCCGATACCATTCCAGCATCGTGAATTCCGGGTGGTGCAGCGCCGTGCGCTCGCGGTTGCGGAAGACGCGGGCGAAATCGAAGATCCGCCGCTCGCCCGCCGCCAGCAGCTTCTTGGCGGCGAATTCGGGCGAGGTGTGCAGGTAATAGGGGTGGCTTGCGCCGGTATCGTCGATCAAGACCGTCGCGAAGCCGTGCAGATGCGTCTCGTTGCCGGGCGAGCGCTGCAGGATCGCCGCCTCGACCTCGACGAAGTCGCGCGCCTCGAACCAGCGCCTGAGCGCGCTCTTGATGCGCCCGCGCGCCAGCAGGGCGTGCCGCCGGTCCGCATGGATGTCCGGCCGCCAGAAGGGCGGAGGTCCGTCGTTCATAGGGTCTCGGGTCAAAGCGTCTGACAGCTTCCGTTTCGCCCGCGAATGCGGTAGTTGCGCGGCAACGAATTCGAATAGCGCGCGCAAGAGCCGCGCACCAGTCAAGGAAGCTTCACGTGGTCAAGGTCATCGCTTCATCCGTCCGCAAGGGCAACGTGCTCGAGCTCGACGGGCATCTCTGCTCGGTTCTCTCGGCCGAGAGCTTCTTCCCCGGCAAGGGCACGCCGACGACGCAGATCGACATGCGCCGGATCCATGACGGCACCAAGATGACGCAGCGCTACAAGACGACCGAGCAGGTCGAGCGCGCCTATGTCGAGGATCGCGACTACACCTATCTCTACCAGGACGGCGAGCAATACGTCTTCATGAACCCCGAGACCTTCGACCAGATCAATGTCGATGGCGACGTGGTCGGCGACATGGCGCCTTATCTCCAGGAAGGCATGAAAGTCTCGCTCTCGGTATTCGAGGAGAAGGCGGTCTCGATCGAGTTGCCGCAGCGCGTCGTCGTCGAGGTCGCCGAGACCGAGCCCGTGACCAAGGGCCAGACCGCCTCGTCCTCCTACAAGCCCGCGATCCTGGTCAACGGCGTGCGCACCGCCGTGCCGCCCCATATCGGTCCTGGCGTCCGCATCGTAGTGATGACGGAGACCGGCGCCTATGTCGAGCGCGCCAAGGATTGATACCGGGCAGGATTGATCTCGGCGCGCTTTGTTCGCGGCCGGCCCCTGTAAACGGCGCGGCAACAACTATATGCGCGATGCGACGGGCCCATCCGGGCCCGTTTTCGTATCCGAGGATGATCTGATGCCATTGACCGCCCGCACCGCCGCGCTTGCCGGCTTCACCCAGACGCTCAAGGCACTCGACGCCATCCTCGACAAGACGGTCGCGCAGGCCACCGAGCGCAAGATCGATCCGGCGGTTCTGCTATCATCGCGCCTGTCGCCCGACATGCTGCCCTTCACGCGCCAGGTCCAGCTCGCCTGCGATTTCGCCAAGAACGCGGCGGCGCGGGTCAGCGGGGCCGAGAATCCGAAATTCCCCGACGAAGAGACCACCGTCGCCGAGCTCAAGGCGCGCATCGCCAAGGTGCTGGCCTTCGTCGCGAACACCGATGATGCAGCGCTGGATGCCGGCCTCGCCAAGGATGTGACCTTCCCGCGCGGTCCCTCCGCGACGGTGACGATGAAGAGCGAGACCTATCTCACGCGTTTTGCCGTGCCGAACTTCTATTTCCACGCCACGACCGCCTATGCGATCCTGCGCGAGAACGGCATCCAGATCGGCAAGAGCGACTTCCTGCACGGCGTGCTCGACGCCTGATCTATAGCGGGAGGGCAAGATGAAGCCGCGCGATGCAACACGGATCGAGCGGGCCACGGCCGACGACGCCGCCGAAATCGCCGAGCTCTATCTTGCCTCCCGCACTGATGCCCTGCCGTTCCTGCGTCGCGTCCATAGCGATGCGCAGACGCGCCGCTGGATTGCCGACACGCTTTTGGCGACCCGCGAAACCTGGATCGCCAGATCGGGCGAGAGCATCGTCGGCGTCCTCGCTTTGCAGGGCGAGGATCTCGACCAGCTCTATCTGCTGCCGGGCTGGTATCGCCGCGGTATCGGCTCATTAATGCTCGCCAAGGCCAAGGAGCTGAGCCCGACGCGGCTCACGCTGTTCACCTTCCAGAGCAATGCCCGCGCCCGCGCCTTCTACGAAGCTCACGGCTTCCATATCGTCGAGATGGGCGACGGGACAGGCAATGAGGAGGGCGAACCGGACATCCTCTATGAATGGCGTTCGAAACGAAGCTGACACGCGCCCTTGAAACCGCCGCATTGCTCTCCCATATAGGGATCACGGCGACGTCGAGGGCGTTCCACTGTCCTCCAGCGCCGATGAAGACGGCCATGAGCCGAACGTTTGACGCCGGATGTACGCGCACCCGTTCAGGACATGGCCGTTGGTTCTTCCAGGGCCCGTAGCGGATATCCGCTGCGGGTCTTTTCGTATCAACCCCGCAGGAACTCGTTGTTCAACCGCTCCTCGCCAAGCGTGCTCGCCGGGCCGTGGCCGGGCAGGAACTGGACGTCGTCACCGAGCGGCAGGAGCTTGGCCTTGATGCCGGCGATCAGCGTCTCGTGGCTGCCATAGGGAAAATCGGTGCGGCCGACCGAACCGGCGAAGACCGTGTCGCCCGCCAGCAGGAAGCGCAGATCCTTCTGGAAGAAGGTGACATGGCCCGGCGTATGGCCCGGTACATGCGCGACCGAGAAGGTAACCTCCCCGACCGCAACCTCATCGCCCTCAGTGAGCCAGCGCGTCGGCGTCACCGGCCTGATGCCGCGCATGTCGAAGCGCAGGCCCGAGGACGGCAAATCGTCGAGCAGGAACTTGTCGGCCTCATGAGGGCCGATGACCGGCACCGACAAGGCGTCGGCGAGATCAGCCGCGCCACCGGCATGGTCGATATGGCCATGCGTCAGCCAGATCGCGACGGGCGTCACCGAGAGCTCGCCCAAGGCGCGCTGGATCTGCGGGACATCGCCGCCGGGATCGACGATCGCAGCCTGCATCGTCTTGGTGCACCAGACGATCGAGCAATTCTGCTGAAACGGCGTCACAGGCACGACGGCGATGCTGAGCGGGGCGGTCGTATCGCTGGTCATTCATCACCTCGTGGCTGCTCACATCAAAAAACCCGGCGGTGACATATCGCAGAGCCGCAGCGCGACAGCCATACTCCAAATGCCGCCTTGCCCAAACCCATTCGCCACGGTGCGTTTCGAGGGCGAGACGATTATGAGGTGAATTGGGATGCACGATGAGGCACCCGGCCGGTCGCAGCCACGGCACTTTAGCAAAAGCGGCTAAGTTTCCGGCTCTCCGATAGGGCAGGCTATCCGCCATGGTACGAGATCGCACAGAACGGGATTATCGCGCTCGGGTGGCCCGTGCGGTTGCGGCCATTATCGGCAATCCGATGGCCGACCTGCATCTCGACGACCTGGCGCGCCTCGCGCATTTCTCGCCTTTTCATTTTCACCGCGTCTATGCCGGCGTGGTCGGTGAGACGGTGACCGCCACGCTCCGTCGCGTCCGGCTGGCTCTCGCGACACGCCTCCTGGCCAGCTCCGATGACAGCGTCACGCAAGTGGCGCTGACTGTCGGTTATGACAGTCCGCAAGCCTTCGCCCGCGCCTTTCACCAGTTCACCGGGCAGTCGCCGCGCGCATTCCGGCAGCAGATGAGGCGCGCGATCCTCACTATCGACGGGACAGTCGATAACGACGGCAATGACGCAACTATGCCGACTGTGACGATCGTCGAACGACCGTCGCAACGGTTGCATGCGCTGCGACATGTCGGGTCGTTCGCGACCATTCCTCACACGCACCGGCAGCTGCGTCTGCGCGCCGGCACGCGAGCGATCTCTGAGAAATGGGGCGCCTCCTTCGGCAATCCCCGATACGCCGACCGTTTCAGATACTACGCCGCCATCGCCTCGCCGGATCCTTGGCCAGAGGGTTCCGAAGTCGAAGCGCTCGAGATTCCCGGCGGCCGCTATGTCGTGCATCGGCTGGTGGGTCCCTACACCCGCATCAACGCCGCCGCGCAGGCTCTCTACACAAAATGGATGCCGGGCAGCGGCTACGAGCCGGACGATCGGCCCACGCTGGAGCACTATCTCGATACGTCGTCGCGCGGGATCGCACCCTCCGCCCTGCGCACCGACCTGTTCATCCCCATCCGCGATGCGAGCCCGCCATGAATCTCCACCGCCTGTTCCCCTGCATCGCCCTTGGCCTTGGCCTCGCCCTTGGCCTAGCGACCTCACTGGCACAGGCAGCCGGGTTCAAAGCCGTCGAGATCCCTGCCGAAGGACCGCTCCAACCACTCCAGGGGGCGGTCTGGTATCCGTGCGTCCAACCGAAAAGCGAGATGCGGTTCGGACCTTTCACCATGTCCGTCAGCATGAACTGCCCGCTCACAGTTGAGAAGCATCCGCTCGTCGTGATCTCGCATGGCAGGACTGGCAACTTCCTGGGACATCGCGATACGGCCGAGGCGCTGGCCGACGCCGGCTTCATCGTCCTCGCCATCAATCACCCTGGCGACACCAGCCGGGACAAAAGCCGAACCGACGAGTTCTCGGTCTTCGTCGAGCGGCCGGCCGACATCAAGCGCGCGGTCGATTACATGCTCGGCTCATGGCCCGATGCGGCCAGGATCGATGCCGGGCGGATCGGATTCTTCGGCTTCTCCCGGGGCGGCTATACCGGGCTCGTCGCCATCGGCACCAATCCGTATTTCGGCAAGCGCCTGAAACTCTGCGAGGGCAAGAGCGACCCGCTCTGCGAGCAGGTCCGCGCGGGAAAGCTTCCTGAGCTCAGTCATGATCCACGCATCAAGGCGGCCGTCATCGCCGACCCGCTCAGCGTCTTCTTTACGGAGGAGAGCTTCAAAAACGTGCGGGTGCCGGTTCAGCTCTGGGGCTCCGAGCGCGGCGGCGACGGCGTGACCCCGGCCAGCGTCGTGGGCATAGCCAGCCTGCTGCCGAAGAAACCCGATTTCCGCGTCGTGCCGGGCTCTCAGCATTTTTCCTTCGTGCCGCCCTGCCCGGCGGAGTTCGCCCAATCGGCGGCCGATCTCTGCAGCGATCAGCCCGGTTTCGATCGGGCCGCTTTCCATGCCGATTTCAACGCCCGCGTGCTCGCCTTCTTCAAGGCGCAGCTCGGCTAGAGGCTGCTATGGACCATGGGCTCGATAGACCGAACGCCAGTCAGCGCTTGCCGCAACGATTGGCGAGCAGCACGCGGTATTCGGCAAGCTCGGTATCCATCAAGCCGACATTCTGTTCGCGCTGGGCACCGCTCTGACAGGTCGCGAAGACCGAGCGCGCGCTCTGCAGGAAGCCGACATGCTCGCGCCAGATCCGGCATTGCGTCGCCTGATCGGCCGTCGCGACCGCCTGCAATCGTGTCAGCTGGCGGCGCAGCGCGCCTTCGTTCTGGAACAGGTCACGCGAGCAGGTCGCGGGCGCACTCGCCCGCCCCTGCGCCATCGCCTCGCCTGCCGTGGCGAGCACGGCAAATCCGAGGCATACGGTTCCGAAGCTTGCGGCGGCAAAACCCCTCATCCGAGATTCAACTCCTTGAAGAAGTCGTTGCCCTTGTCGTCGATGACGATGAAGGCCGGAAAATCCTCGACCTCGATGCGCCAGACCGCCTCCATGCCGAGTTCGGGATATTCCAGGACCTCGACCTTCTTGATGCAGTCCTGCGCAAGCCGCGCGGCGGGACCGCCGATCGAGCCGAGATAGAAGCCGCCATGCGTCTTGCAGGCTTCCCGAACCGCAGCGGAACGGTTGCCCTTGGCGAGCATCACCATCGAACCGCCGAAGGACTGGAACTGGTCGACGAAGGAATCCATCCGGCCAGCCGTGGTGGGTCCAAACGAGCCCGAGGCCATGCCGTCAGGCGTCTTGGCCGGGCCGGCGTAATAGACTGGGTGGTTCTTGAAATAATCAGGCATGCCCTGCCCTGTCTCCAGCCGCTCGCGGATCTTGGCATGGGCCGAGTCGCGCGCCACGATGATCGTCCCGGTCAGCGAGAGCCGGGTCTTGACCGGGTACTGCGAGAGTGTGGCGAGAATTTCGGCCATTGGACGGTTGAGATCGACCTTGACGACCGCTCCGCCGAGCGAGGCATCCTCGACCTCGGGCAGGTACTTGGCCGGGTTGGTCTCCAGCGCTTCGAGATAGATGCCGTCCCTGGTGATCTTACCCTTGGCCTGGCGATCGGCCGAGCAGGAGACGCCGAGCCCGATCGGCAGCGAGGCGCCATGGCGTGGCAGGCGGATGACGCGGACGTCATGGCAGAAATACTTTCCGCCGAACTGTGCGCCGACGCCGAGCGACTGCGTCAGCTTATGCACCTCCTCCTCCATCTCAAGATCGCGGAAGGCGTGACCGGAAGGCGAGCCCGTGGTCGGCAGCGCGTCGAGATATTTCGTCGAGGCGAGCTTGACGGTCTTGAGGTTCTGCTCCGCCGAGGTGCCGCCGATGACGATGGCAAGGTGGTAGGGCGGGCAGGCCGCGGTGCCCAGCGTCAGGATCTTCTCCTTCAGGAACGCCATCATGCGGTCCTTGGTCAGGAGCGAGGGCGTCGCCTGGAACAGGAAGGTCTTGTTGGCCGAGCCACCGCCCTTGGCGACGAAGAGGAATTTGTACGCATCCTCACCCTCGGCATAGATGTCGATCTGCGCCGGCAGGTTGGTCGCGGTGTTCTTCTCCTCGAACATCGAGAGCGGAGCGACCTGGGAATAGCGCAGGTTGCGCTTGAAATAAGCGTCGGCGACGCCCTCGCCGAGCGCCGCCTCGTCATCGCCATCGGTCCAGACCTTGCGGCCCTTCTTGCCCATGATGATCGCCGTGCCGGTATCCTGGCACATCGGCAGCACGCCGCCGGCCGAGATGTTGGCGTTCTTCAGCAGGTCATAGGCGACGAATTTGTCGTTCGAGGTCGCCTCGGGATCGTCGAGGATTTTCGCCAGCTGGGCGAGATGGCCCGGCCGCAGCAGATGGTTGATGTCGATGAAGGCCTGCTCGCTGAGTTGGCGGATCGCCTCGCGCGAAACCGTCAGAACCTCGCGATCGCCGAGTTTCTCGACCGAGATCCCTTCGCTGCCCAACTTGCGATAAGGCGTGGCGTCGTCGCCGAGCGGGAAGAGATCGACATGCGTATAGGCCATGGACGGAGGCTCCGAGGCGGGTTGGCGCGCCACGCTCAGAACCAGCTCAGCGCAACGCCATTGTGCATGGCGTCATAGCGGCTTGGCGCACGCTGTCCAAGCCTAGAGGCTGTTAGGGACTCTGGCTTCAAATGGTTCCAGTCAGGCCGCCTTCGCGGCCGACTCCGCCAGGATCGCGTAGATCGCGGCCGGATCGCGGGCCTTGCGGATCTGCTCCAGCACGGCATGGTTGCGTAGCACGCGAGCAACGCGGGCGAGCGCCTTGAGATGGTCGGCGCCGGCCCCCTCGGGCGCGATCAGGACGAAGATGATGTCGACGGGCTGGCCGTCCAGCGCGTCGAAATCGACCGGCTTTTCGGCGCGGGCGAACAGCCCGACCAGCCTGTCGATGCCGGACATGCGTCCATGGGGAATCGCGATGCCATCGCCGATACCGGTGGAACCGAGGCGCTCGCGTTGAAGCAGCGCCTCGAAGAGCTCGCGCTCAGGCAAGCCGGTGATCATCGCCGCGTGTTGGGCGAGTTCCTGCAGCGCCTGCTTCTTGCCATTGGCCCGCAGCGGCGAAATCACCGCGGCCGGTGTCAGGAGATCGATCAGCGTCATGCGCTAGTCCATGCATGTCCCGTGCCGGGCTGGAGGGCCGTGCGGCGCGGGTCAGATTTGAAAGCCGGGGAGCCTCCCGCTGGCCTTACGACAGCGACGCCGGGGGATCGATCCACCCGATATTGCCGTCGCGCCGGCGGTATACGACGTTCATCCGGCCATTGCCAGCATGGCGGAAGATGACGACGGGAGCGCCGGTCAAATCGAGTTCGGCGACAGCGTCGCCAACCGTCATGACATGGAACGATTTGGTGGTTTCGGCCACGATAACCGGGTGATCTCCGGCCGCATCGAGTTCGATTTCCTCGATTTCGTCGTCCGGCGCCGCGATCACATAGCTGGGGATTTCGATGCCGGCGTCGCGGCCATTGCTCGAAGCCGAGCGGTCCTTCAATCGACGCTTGTAACGACGCAGCCGTTTCTCGATGCGCTCAGCCATCTTGTCGAGGCTGGCATAGGCGTCATGCGCCGTACCCGAGGCCTCAAGCGTGATCCCGGATGACAGATGCAGCACGCCGTCGGTCTTGAACGCCGTGCCGTCCTTGGCGACGGTGACGTGACCTTGATAGCCGCCCTCGTAATATTTGCTGAGTGCGGCCGCGACGCGGGTCTCGGCCTGGCCGCGAAGGGCCTCGCCGACATCGAGATTCTTGCCGGAGATTCGCAAGCTCATGGAGTGCTTCCCCTTATTTAGCCATGGCCAGTAGTCGGCCATCTCTAGGAGCTAAGAACTGGGTAGGGGGTATGTCAATGCGTGGATCCCTCTTCCCTCGAAGGCGAGGCCCGGCAGTCCCGCGAGGCCTTCCCAGGAAAAGCCATGCAGGCCCGACGGAAGCGGGCCAGTCATGATGTGACGTCCTGTCGATATGTTGCCGTTCCGCCACGCCTGGCCTCATGGTTAACCAATCAGAAACAATCGCCCCTGGGTTGCTGTTCAAACTATAAGCAATCTGCTTCCCTAGCGTCAGCCGGGGGACATAATCCGACGCATGTCGGGTTCGGCTTGATGAGTTGAACACCGGTTCGTCTTCGATCCTGCTCAGGCTGGGTCTCCGCCGCATCGGTCAAAGCCATGCGACGAGACGCGGACGCCCCGCTCCCGGCGCGATCACCAGCCGGAACGCGCCCATGACGTCAGTCGCCCAGATTCGCACACACCGCTCGGCGCTCCTGAACAAGACCGCCATCGTCGGCGGTGTGCTGGCAGCGACACTCGCCGCCTCGCCGGGAACCGCGTGGGCGCAAACCAAAACCTATACGAACGGCCAGATCGAGCTCACGCCGTTGAACATCACCACGAGCACGCAACAACTCGAGGTCGCGGGAGCGGATGCCGCCACCCAGCGGGGCGTCATTTCGGAAACGGCGGGCCCGCTGGGCTTTGAGAAAATCGGCACGGGCACGCTGACCCTCGCTGCGACCAACACCTATTCCGGCGTCACGGTGATCTCGGCGGGGACGCTCATCGTCGGATCGAGCTTCTACGGCGTTGCGCCCTCGGCCACGCTGGGCAGCGATTCGGCCACCAACATCGTCCGGCTGAACGGCGGCACCCTGCAGATCGACAACCAGGTCGCGACCTTCGCCCGGCCAGTCGAGATCACCGCGTCGAACGGCACGATCAACAACGTCGCCGGCCTCACCCTCAACGGCGTCACGACCTTCACCGGCCTGCTGAGCAAGACCGGTGCGGGCACGCTGATCCTGAACGGGGCCGGCACGGGCGCGGGTGGCCTGTCGATTCTCGCAGGCGGGCTGCAGGTCGGCAACGCCGCTGCCTTGGGCACAGGCACGCTCCGGATGGCCGGTAACACCTCGCTGGTCGCGTCTCCGAGCAATGTCTCCGTGGCCAACGCCATCGTCCTCGACGGCACCATCAGCGTCGTGACCAACAACAACACGCTCTCCCTGACCGGCGCGATCTCGGGCGTCGGTAGGCTCGACAAGAACAATGGCGGCACGCTCAACCTCAGCGGCGACAGCAACTTCGCCGGAGGGTTCGGCCTCAATGCCGGCACCCTCGGCATCGGCAGCAACACGGCGGTCGGCGTCGGGCAGCTCTCGGTCGCGACCGGCAGCACCGTCGTCGCGCTCGGCAATGTGACGCTGGCCAACGCCATCAGGCTGAACCCCAGCGCCGGATTCGGGACCGCCAATCCGATCTTCGACACCGGCGCCAACACATTGACGCTGAACGGCGTCATCTCCGGCCAGGCCGTCGGCATCGAACAGACGCCCTACGGCATCACCAAGAACGGCAGCGGAACGCTGGTCCTGAACGGCGCCAATACCTACTCCGGCGCGACCGTCGTCAATGCGGGCAAGCTCGTCGTCGGCGGAGCCGGTACGAGCGGGGCCTCGATCGCCTCGTCGAGCAGCCTGACCATCGCCGCCGGCGCGACGATCGGCGGCAACGGCGCGACGCCGACGCTGACGGTCAACGGCACGATCTCGCCGGGCAATTCGGTGGGCACGCTCAACATCAATGGCGGCCTCATCCTCGGCGCGGGCTCGACCACAGTGATCGAGATCGAGGGCGCCACGGCCGACCGCGTCAACGTCGCCGGCACGGCGGCGCTCAACGGCACGCTGCAGCTCGTCGCCGCCGGCGGAACCTACGCCTTCGCCACGCCCTACACGATCCTGACCTCGACGGGCGCACGCACCGGCGCCTTCGCCACAGTCAACACCACCGGCAGCTTCGGCGTCGGTGTGACCTCGGCGGTCGCCTATGGCGCCAACAACGTCCAGGTCACGCTGACGGCAGCGCCACTGGTGGCGACGGGCGCTGGTTCGAGCACAGTCTCCGGCCCGATTCTAGGCCTCTCGCAGACCCGCAACATCACCGCCGTCGCGTTCGGGCTCGACCGGGCGGCCTTGGCCGGCGCCGACCTGTCGCCGCTGTTTGCAGTCTACAACCAGCCGACGCGGGAGGCGCTCGCGGCTGCGGTCAATGCGCTGTCCGGCGAGGTCCATACCGCGACGACCGCGATCGGCTACCGCGCATCCGACCAGTTCCTGCGCGTCATGCTCGACCCCTATGCGATCGGCCGCGACGGCGCGCTGGTGGGGACATCGGGGCCGGCGAGCTTCACCGCCGACCTGCCCGGCCGCAAGGGTCCCGTCGAGGCGCCGCGTCCGATCCGGATCGAGCCCAGCTTCAGCGTCTGGGCCGCGACCTTCGGCGCCACTGGCCGAGCCGACGGCAACCGCCGGATCGTCGGTTCGGCCGAGCGCGACCTCAAGGACGCCAATATCGCGGTCGGCGCCGATTATCGCATCGCGGCCGGCACGGCCGTCGGCTTCGCCCTGTCGGGCGGCCGTGCCGAGGCGAAGCTCGCAGGCAATATGGGGTCGTCCGAGGCCGACATCTTTCAGGCCGGCCTCTATGGAGCAAGCCAGATCGGCGCGCTGCGGCTGGGCGCCTCGGCCTCCTACGGCTCGTTGCAGGTCCAAACGCGCCGCCAGATCGCCGTGCTCGGCCAGTCCGTCACCGCAGATTACCGCGCCGACATGCTCGGCGGGCGCCTGCAGGCGGCCTATGAGGTGTTCACGGCCAACGGTTTCAGCCTCTCGCCTTTCGCGGCGCTGCAGATCCAGAGCGTGCACACGCCGAATTTCCGCGAGACCAGCTCGCTCACCGGGGCCGGGGCGGGCGTCAACGGCATAAGTCGCACCAATACCGCGCTGCGCTCCGAGTTCGGCGTCAAGGCGGCCACCGTGGCCCAGTTCGGCGGCCGTCGGCTGACGCTGTTTGGAGAACTCGGCTGGGGTCACGATTTCCTGCGCGACATGACCTTCGCGGCGAGCCTCTCGCCTGTGCCGGGCGCGAGCTTCGTCGTCGCCGGAGCCCGGCAGGAGCGCGACGCCGCCCTCGTCGCGGCGGGTGCCGATTACCAGATCGCGCCCAACATGACGCTGAGCGGCCGCTTCGACGGAACGCTTGCGGCCAACAGCAGGACCTATGCGGGCAACGCCGCGCTCAGGCTGAGCTTCTGAGGCGCGAGAGGGCGGCTCAGCGGCTGCCCATCGCCATCGCGACCTTCTCGCGGCGACGCTCCATCGATGAGGGAATGCGCAGCGATTCGCGGTATTTCGCGACGGTGCGCCGCGCGATGTCGATGCCTCCCGCCTTGAGCTTGGCGACGATGGCATCGTCCGAGAGTACGTCGGCCGGCGTTTCGTCGTCGATCATCTGCTTGATGCGGAAGCGTACCGCCTCGGCCGAATGCGCCTCGCCATAGCCGGTCGCGGCGATGGCGGCCGAGAAGAAGTACTTCATCTCGAAAACGCCGCGCGAGCAGATCAGATATTTGTTCGAGGTCACGCGCGAGACGGTCGATTCATGCATGCCGATGGCGTCCGCCACCGTCTTGAGGTTCAGCGGCCGCAGATGCTCGACGCCATGGGCGAAGAAGCCGTCCTGCTGGCGCACGATCTCGCTGGCGACCTTCAAGATGGTGCGGGCGCGCTGCTCCAGCGAGCGTGTCAGCCAGTTCGCGGTCTGCAGGCATTCGGCGATGAAGGCCTTGTCCTCGTCGCTGCGCGCCGCTCTGGAGACGCGCGCATGATAGGTCTGGTTGATCAGCACGCGCGGCAGCGTGTCGGGGTTGAGGTCGACCAGCCAGGAGCCGTCAGGCGCCGAGCGGATGAAGACGTCGGGCACCACCGTCTCGGCCGTCGAGCCGCCGAAGCCGCGCCCGGGCTTGGGATCGAGCCGACGGATCTCGGCGACCATATCGGCGATGTCTTCGTCATCGACGCCGCAGATACGCTTCAGCGCCGCGAAATCACGCTTGGCGACGAGATGGAGATTGGCGACCAGCACCTGCATCGCCGGGTCGAAGCGGTTGCGGTCGCGGAGCTGGATCGAGAGGCATTCGCAGACATCGCGCGCCGCGACGCCTGAGGGATCAAAGCCCTGGACGATGCTCAGGACGCCTTCGATCCGCGCCACCGTGATGCCGAGCCGCTCGGCCATCTCCGCGACCGGTTCGCCGAGATAGCCCGAATCATCCACCGCATCGATCAGATGCCGGCCGATGATCCGATCCGCTGGGTCGGTGATCGCCAGGTCGAGCTGGGTGCTGAGATGGTCATGGAGGGACGCCTCCACCGTCAGCCCGCTCTCGAAACCGTCCGGTCCCTCCTCGAAGGAGCCACCGGAGCCGCCATAGGCGCCGCCGATGATCGGCAGGGAATCGGCGCCGCGCGTGTCGAGCCGCGCCACGCTGGGCTGCTCACCCTGGAAGACGTTGTCGAGCCCGGTGCCGAGCCGGTTTTCCATGCCTTCCTGACTGTTCAGGCTCTCCGAGCGGGCAAAGGTCTCGGCATCGACAGCGAGCGGCCCGTCGCCGCCATTGGCGCGCAGGGGGCCCTCCGTCACATCGTCGCGCTCCAGCAACGGATTCCGCTCAAGCTCGCCCTCGACAAAGCTCTGCAGCTCCAGATGCGACAATTGCAGAAGCTTGATCGCCTGCAGGAGTTGCGGCGTCATCACCAGGGACTGACCCTGGCGCAGCTCCATGCGCGGCATCATCGCCATTGCGCTCGTAACCCTTTCATGCCAGCGCGCCATTTCGGCACGCTTCTTGCCTGTGGCTAGAGCCTAGCGGCGCGAGAGCGGCGCGTCAAAGCCCTTGCCTCAGCATTGAGCAGGGAAGTTAATGCGCTGCAGCATGAAGCCGCGATTGCGGCTGAATCATCCGGTCTCAGCGGCTCAGAGCCGGAAATCCTCGCCCAGATAAACCCGGCGGACGTCGGGATTGGCGATGATCTCGGCCGGCGAGCCTTCCGTCAGCACGCGGCCGGAGTGGATGATATAGGCGCGATCGACGAGGCCGAGCGTCTCGCGGACATTGTGGTCGGTGATCAGCACGCCGATGCCACGATCGGTCAATTGCCGCACCAGTGCCTGGATGTCGCCGACCGCGATCGGGTCGATGCCGGCGAAAGGCTCGTCGAGCAGGATGAAGGAGGGCTTGCCGGCGAGCGCGCGCGCGATCTCGCAGCGCCGTCGCTCGCCGCCTGACAGCGCGATCGAAGGCGCCTTGCGCAGCCTTGCGATGTTGAATTCCTCGAGCAGCTGGTCGAGCTGCCGCTCGCGCGCCTTGCGGTTGGGCTCGACCACTTCGAGCACGGCGCGGATATTGTCCTCGACGCTCAGGCCCCGGAAGATCGAGGCCTCCTGCGGGAGATAGCCGATACCGAGCCGGGCGCGCTGGTACATCGGCAAATCGGTGATGTCGTTGCCTTCGAGCGAGATGACGCCAAGATCGGCGGGGACGAGCCCGGTGATCATGTAGAAGATCGTGGTCTTGCCGGCACCGTTGGGGCCGAGCAGGCCGACGGCCTCGCCCTGGCGCACGAACAGGCTCGCCTCCGAGACGACCGTGCGCCCGCCATAGCTCTTGCGCAGCCCGCTGACGGCGAGCACACCCGGTCCGCCGATCGCTGCGGCGACCGGCGCGGTGTCAGTCCGCTCGCGCGCGCCGAACAAGCCGCGAATGCGGCCAAACAGGCCCGGCTCGCCGCGCGCCATGACGGCCTGTGGGATATCGGTTTGCGGCGTGTCGGAAATGGTCACTGCGAGCGCTGGCCTGGTCTGGGAACGGAGAGGGGCCGGCGCCCCGTGAGCGTGTCTTTACGAAGCAGATTCTTAGTTCGTCGGCGTGGCAGGGCGCGCACCGCCGGCAGCCGGCTTGGCAGGCGTGGTCTTGCCGGCCTCATTCTTGCCGGCCTCGGTCGAGTTCGGCACGAAGAAGCCCTGCACGCGGCCGGTCTTGTTCTCGACATTGGCGATGCCGGTGACGGTGTTGTAGGTCAGCTTCTCGCCGCGCGTGATGTTGGGACCATCATTCAGCGCGACATTGCCGGTCATGATCACGACATTGTTGGCGCGGTCGAAGACCGCATTATCCGAGGTCGCGGCCTGGGTCTTGGAGACCACCGTGACCGGCCCTTTGCACTCGATGCGCTTGATGCTGCTGTCATTCGCGTTGCCGCCGGCCGACGGCGCAGCGGCGGGTGCTGCGGTCGAAGCCGTCGCCTTCGCGGCTCCAGCACCACCCTGCTGGCCGTTGCGACCCTCGTAGAACACGGTCATCACCGTGCAGCGCACCGTCGTTTCGCCCTGCACCGCCACGACATTGCCGGTGAAGATGGCCCGATTCTCCTTGTCGAGCACATCGAGCTTGTCGGCGTCGATCTTGATCGGTTCCTTGCTGTCGCCGCCGAGCCCGCCGAGCGCCGAGTCGCCGCCGCCACGGGCCTTCTTGCCCTGCGCCTGGGCGGCCCCGGGAACCAGCGCGGCGAAGGCAAGCGCGGCAGTCAGGGCGAACAGGGCAGTCTTGCCAGCCTTGCCGGCCAGGGCGGTCTTGCCGGGAAGCTTTGACGCTTGGTGCATGTCACTGTCTCGTTTCGGTGTCGGGAAGGCCAGCGGGCGACGCCGCCGCGCCGTCTGCCGGAACAAGCTGGCGCGGCGCCAGCAGTTCCGGCGCCGGCGTGCTGCCTTGACGTTCGGGGCCGGCAAGCGTGCCGGCCGGAGCATTCTCGATAACCGCACGGACGTGTCCCTGGAAAGCGATCAGCGCACCATTATCCTTCACATCGAGCGTATCGGCATCAATGGTGGTCGTGCCGAGATTGACCTTGACCGGCTCCTTCGAGACCACCGTGCCGCCTTTGAAGTCGATATCGGCGGTGCGCATGTGGATGTCATAGCCCGTTTCGGTACGGACATGGACATCGTCGACGAGCTGGAGCTTTTCCTTCTGCGTATCGAACAAGCCCGTCCGCGAGCTCACCGTGACCCAGCCCTCGCGTTCCATCTGGATCCGAGCCGTCAGCGTCATCAGCTCGACCTGCGTCGGGTTGCGGATATCCTGCAAGGCGGCCTCGGCGTTGACTTCATAGGGCCGGTTATCCTTGCGGTAGCCGGAGAGCTTGGGCGTCTCCATCTTGACCTTGCCGTTCGAGATGCCGACCGCGCCGAGCGACACATTCGCCAGGCCGCGCAACGGATTCAGGAACGGCGCCACGACCAGGCCGAGCACCGCGACGACCGCAGTGATCGGGATGGCGCGGCGCAGCAGGCGCACCAATAGCGTATGCCGGCGCGCCGCCTTGAAGGCAGCCAGCCGGTGGGCGGCGTTCCCTGAGGACGGCCCAGTCCAGTCGTTCGATGTCATAGCCACAGTCATGCCCCGCGCAATGGCAGTCGCTAACGGCTTTTTCGTGTCACCAGCCTGGCGGCATCGCGCCCCTCGCGCCGCCTGCTTTGCTCCAGACAGACGCTGGATGACTTAGAATTTGTCAAGTATGCGCGAAGATATCGTTTTCCGCCCAGCCGGCGAGATCGAGCTCGGCGCGATGGGGCAGGAAGCCGAAACAGGCCTGCGCCAGCTCGGTGCGGCCCTCCCGCGCCAGCATCGCATCCAGCCGCGCCTGCAGCGCATGCAGATGCAGCACGTCGGACGCTGCGTAGGTGAGCTGCGCCTCGCTCAGTGTGTCGGCGCCCCAATCCGAGGATTGCTGCTGCTTCGACAATTCGATTCCCAACAGCTCCCGGACCAGATCCTTCAGGCCGTGGCGGTCGGTATAGGTGCGCGTCAGCTTGGAGGCGATCTTGGTGCAATAGATCGGGCCGGTGACGACACCGAAGGCCTGGCGCAGCACGGCGACGTCGAAGCGGGCGAAATGGAACAGCTTCAGCACCGACGGATCGGTAAGCAGGCGGATCAGGTTCGCCGGCTTCTCGCCGCCTTTCAGAATCTGCACGACATCGGCGGTGCCGTCGCCGCGCGAGAGCTGCACCACGCAGAGCCGGTCGCGATGCGGGTTCAGGCCGAGCGTCTCGGTGTCGATCGCGACGCTCGGGCCGGCAACGAAGCTGTCGGGCAGGTCACCGCGATGGAAACGGATGGTCATGGCGCAAACCTCGCTCTCGAGCAGGATGCGAAAAAGTGGGAACCGGTTTTTCGCATCAATCCTGCTCTAACTCTTTGATGAGAGACGGATTCAGATTTGAGATGGGATCACTCCGTGATTCCATCTCAAATCATCCGGCTCTCGCGGCGCAAGCGCCCCGTGAAACCTAACTGACGCATTCGCTGCGGCAGCCGCTCCGCAGCTAGCGGCGCGGCCGGCGCCATTCAAGCCTTTTCCGCGTTAACCTTCTATTCACCATAAACTTCCTCCGACCGCCGATGCATGCCAGAAATGCAGGATCGGAGCCTCACCATGTCCCTCTTCCGCCTGCTGACCGATTTGGACGGACGCATCGGCCTTAGCCGCTTCTGGCTCGGCAGCGCCCTGGTGGCGCTTATGCTTCTCGCGATCCAGCATGGCGCGCCGCATCTCGCCGGCCGGCATGCCGGCCCGATCATCGCCTTCGCCAATGCCTTTGCCCTGTTTCCCTGGGCCGCGCTGGCGGCCAAGCGCTCGACCGATCGCGGCGGCACGGCGCTGTTTGGCATCCTCTTGGTCTGCGCGATGGTACTGCCCGGCCAGCTCAAGCCGTTCCTGTCATCCTATGCCTGGGGGCCTTCGCTCGACACGATTGCGCTGCTTGCCTGGCTGGTCGCTCTCGTCGATCTGGGGATGCTGCCTTCCGCCCATGACGACGACCGGGTTGCGGAGGCCGCGGCCGATGCTAAAGCGAGAGCATGGACCAGCAGCTCGACACACCCCTCCTCACCTTCGACCCAACCGATCCCGTCGCCCTGACGCAGGCGCTGGTGCGCTGCCCGTCGGTGACGCCGGCAGAGGGCGGCGCCTTGTCGCTGCTCGCGGCCGTGCTGGCTTCGGCAGGCTACAGTGTGCACCGTCCCGTCTTCGGCGCGGACGGCATGCCCGATATCGAGAACCTCTATGCCCGCATCGGCACGGAGGGACCCGTCCTCGCCATCGCCGGCCACAGCGATGTCGTGCCGGTCGGCGACGCCGAGGCCTGGACGCGCGATCCCTTCGGCGGGGAGATCGTCGACGGCGTGCTCTATGGGCGCGGCGCCTGCGACATGAAGGGCGGCCTCGCCGCCATGATTTCCGCCGCCTTGCGCTTTCGCCGCGACAATCCGCAGGCCCCCGGCTCGATCGCCTTCCTGATCACCGGCGATGAGGAAGGCCCCGCCATCAACGGCACGGTCAAGCTGCTGGCTTGGGCGCAGAGCCAAGGCCAGCGCTTCGACCACTGCCTGCTCGGCGAGCCGACCAATCCCGCGAGCATGAGCGACATGATCAAGATCGGCCGACGCGGCTCGCTGACCGGCAAGCTCACCGTCCTCGGCAAGCAGGGCCATGTCGGCTACCCCCACCTCGCCGACAATCCGATTCGCGGCATGGTGCGATTGCTGGCGGCGCTCGACGCGACACCGCTCGATGGTGGCACGACGCATTTCGCCCCGAGCAATCTCGAGGTCACGACGCTCGACGTCGGCAATCCCTCGAGCAATGTCGTGCCGGCGCAGGCCAAGGCCGTGTTCAACATCCGCTTCAACGACAGCTGGACCCCGGAGACACTCGCCGCCGAGATCGAGCGGCGTTTGCGCGAGGCAGCCGGCAACCTGGTGCGGTACGAGCTGACCTTCCAGCCGACCAACGCTGTCGCCTTCCTGACCGAGCCCGGCCCCTTCGTCGCCATGGTCGCGGATGCGGTCGAGGCCGAGACCGGCAAGCGCCCGGCGCTGTCGACCACCGGCGGCACCTCCGACGCCCGCTTCATCAAGACCTATTGCCCGGTGGTGGAGTACGGCGTCGTCGGCCAGACCATGCATCAGATCGATGAGCGCGTCGCTGTGGCGGACCTGACGGCGCTGGAGCGGATCACGCACAGGCTGCTCGACAGCTATTTTGCAGTGCAACATAAGCCTTGACCATCCCGGTCGACGTGCCAATATGAGCCTTAGACGAAAGTCTAAGATTGATTATTGGAGTGTCGGCCATGGCGCTTGCTGCCGATGATGTGGCGCGCTCTCTGCGCGGCTCGTGGCGTCTGATGTCGCAAGGCGCCAAGGCGCTTCCCGAACTCGATTTGTCGAGCGAAGGCTTCCTGCGCTCCTATGGCGCAGCCATCCTGACGCTGCCGGCCGTGATCGCGGTCCTGGCGGCGGAGCGGGCGATGTCGGGCCTGCCCAATGCCGAAGGGCTGTTCCATTCGCCTCCGCTGGTCGTCGCGGTGCTGGCCTCGCAGGCGGCCGCCTTCCTCTGCGTCCCCGGCCTGCTGATCGCGCTCGCTCCACGCCTGGTACGATCGCCCGCTCTCTCCGGCTTCATCATCGCCTGGAACTGGACGGAGATCCTCGCGGCGGGGCTGCTCGCTGTGCCAGCCATGGTCTACGCCATCGGTTGGTCGACGCCGACCATCGCCACGATGCAATGGCTCGGATTCGCGGCGATCGTCGCCCGCCTGCGTTATGCCGCGGCCAAGGCAACCCTCGGCGCGGAAGGCGGCCTCCCCCTGATGATCGTCTGCGCGAGCTTTCTGGGTCAGTTCGCCGTGGCAAGGCAGCTGGGATTGTGGGGCTTCTAGCGTTAGCGCGCCCTGGCTCGGAAACACCCAAGCGGCACGAGCTTAGTAATCCACGCCCGCCAGATAAAGCCCCGAGGGCGGCGCCAGCGCGGCGCATTGCGAGCGGTCGCGCGCGGCCAGAACCTTGCCGAGCTTGTTTTCCGGCCAACGCCCGGCCCCGACCATCTTCAGGCAGCCGACCATGGAGCGGACCTGATGATGCAGGAAGGAGCGGGCATGGACATAGGCCACGATCTCGGCCCCCTCGCGTCGGACGTCGAAGCGGTCGAGCGTGCGCATCGGGCTGTTGGCCTGGCATTCGGCGGCACGGAAGGTGGTGAAGTCGTGATGGCCCAGCAGCGCCTTGGCCGAGCGGTCCATCGCCTCGTGGTCGAGCTTGACCGGCACGTGCCAGAGCCGATTCAGATCGAGCGCCGGCTGGGCGCGACGGTCGAGGATGCGGTAGATGTAATAGCGTCGCTTTGCCGAGATGCGGGCGTCGAAATCATCGGGCACGACCTCTGCGCTGACGACAGCGACAGGCAGGTGTTTCAGCCGCGCATTGGTCGCATCGCGCACGACGTCGCTGCGCCAGTCCTTGTCGAGATCGACATGGGCGACCTGATGCGTCGCATGCACCCCGGCATCGGTGCGGCCGGCGCAATGCAGGCGCACGGCATGACCGCAGAAGCCTTCGATCGATTCCTCGACGCTCTGCTGCACCGACGGCCCGTTAAGCTGACGCTGCCAGCCCGAGAACGGCGTACCGTCATATTCTATGACGAGCTTGTAGCGCGGCATCAGAATCGAGCGCCCCGCAAACCATCATGCGCGCCGTCATCCCGGACAAGCGGCCCTCGGGTCCGGCCTTCGGCCGGCCCAAGGACAGGCTCCGCCGCGCTGATCCGGGATGACGTGGAGGGAAATGCTGCCATGTCAGACCTTATCGCCGGCCTCTAACCTGGCGCCGCGCAGGAATTCCGCCCCGGTGACAGGCCGCCCGCCGGCGCGCTGGACCTGCAGCAGCCTCACCGCGCCCTCCGCACAAGCGACCGTGCCCTCGCCATCGAGCAAAGTGCCGGGCTCGGCCGCCCCGCCCGCCAGCGCCGTGCGCAAGATCTTCAGCCGCTCCGGGCCCTTGCCGAGATCGACCTCGGCGAAGGCGCCGGGAAAGGGCGAGAGGCCGCGCACGAGGTCATGCACCTGCTTGGCTGGACGCGCCCAGTTCAACTTCGCCTCGGCATTGCCGATCTTGGCGGCGTAGGTCACGCCCTCCTCCGGCTGCGGCGTGAAGCGCAAGCCGCCGCGGCCGAGCGCCGCAAGCGCGCGCACCATCAGATCCGCTCCCAGCGGCGCCAGCCGGTCGTGCAATTCGCCCGCCGTCATGTCGGGGCCGATCGCCAAGCTCTCGACCATGCCGACAGGGCCGGTATCGAGGCCCGCTTCCATCTTCATGACGCAAACGCCGCTCTCGGCGTCGCCGGCCATGACAGCGCGCTGAAGCGGGGCCGCGCCGCGCCAGCGCGGCAGCAGCGAGGCGTGGAGATTCAGGCAGCCGAGCTCCGGCAGATCGAGGATCGCCTGGGGCAGGATCATGCCATAGGCGACGACGACCGCGACATCCGCCTGATGCGAGGCGATGGTCTCGACCGCCTCTTCCGACTTCAGGGTCTTGGGCGTGAAGACGGGGATGCCGAAGCGCTCAGCGGCTCGCTGCACCGGCGAGGGCTTGAGATCGAGCCCCCGGCCCGCCTGCGCCGGGGCGCGGGTGTAGCAGGACACGACCTCGTGGCCTTGCCCGATGATCTCGGTCAGGGTCGGCACGGCGAAATCGGGCGTGCCCATGAAGATGACGCGTAAACTCATACGCTGAACATGACCCTAACCATAGCCTTTGCGCTCACGCCGCGCTTTCGCGCTTGGCGACCTTGGCGAAGCGCTTGGTCACGCGCTCACGCTTCAGCCGCGACAGATAATCGATGAACAGCACACCGTTGAGATGGTCGACCTCATGCTGCAGGCAGGTGGCAAGCAGGCCCTCGGCCGCGATCTCCAGGGTCTTTCCGTCCAGATCCATATAGCGCAGCTTGATCGAGGCCGGCCTTTCGACATCCTCGTAATATTCGGGGATCGAGAGACAGCCCTCCTCATGGATGTTCGTCTCCTGCGAGGTCCAGATCACCTCCGGATTGATGAAGACCATCGGGACCTTCTCTTCGTCGTCGCTCTTCGAGAGATCGATCGTCACGATGCGCTTGGGCACGCCGATCTGGATCGCGGCGAGGCCGATGCCGGGCGCGTCATACATCGTCTCCAGCATGTCGGCGGCGAGCGTCTTGATCTCGGGAGTGATCGTATCGACCGGCGCAGAAACCTGGCGCAGGACGGAATCGGGCAGGATAACGAGTGGACGAATGGCCATGGGGGCTCTGCGCGGAATTTTTCGAGGTTGCCGCGACATAAGCACTTGTACGCAAGCGGTCAAACTGTTCCGCTTTCGTTCGAAATCATCGCCCGAATCTGCTAGGCTCTTCCGATGAAAGAGATCGCCTTCATCCTGCTCGACCGTCCCGTAACCTGGGCCGAGGCCGCGCTCGGCTTCGCGGGCTTGAGTCTCCTGCTGCTCGTGCTGGTCGTCGTCTCATCCTGGCGCGGCGCCTCGCGGCGCGCGCTCGAGGCCGCCATGGCGGCTGAGCGCGCTCGCGAGATGGATGACAAGGTCGCCGAAATGAACCGCAGCCAGGCGGAACTGTCGGGCCGCCTGCAGTCGATGGCCGAGATCCTCTCGACGCGGCAGGGCGACCTCGCCCGCCTCGTCGCCGAGCGGATGGATGGTTTGCGCCAGCAGGTCGGCGCCGGGCTGGAGCAGAATGTCCGCCAGACCTCCGAGAGCCTCGGCAAATTGCAGGAGCGGCTCGCCGTCATCGACTCCGCCCAGAAGAACCTGACCGACCTCACCTCCGAGGTGGTGACGCTGAAGGACGTGCTCTCGAACAAGCAGGCACGCGGCGCCTATGGCCAGGGCCGCATGGAGGCGATCATCCGCGACGGGCTGCCCGCCGCCTTCTTCGCCTTCCAGCCCCAGCTCTCCAACGGCAAGCGGCCCGATTGCATGGTGACCCTGCCCGGCGACGGGCGCGGCCTGGTGATCGACGCGAAATTCCCGCTGGAAAGCTTCACCCTGCTGCGCGAGGCGCGCGGCGACGAGGCGAAGAAAGCGGCAGGCGTGCGCGTCCGCAACGATGTCGGCGTGCATGTGAAGGACATCGCCGAGCGTTACTTCCTGCCCGGCGAGACGCAGGATCTGGCCCTGCTCTTCGTGCCGTCTGAATCGATCTATGCCGATCTGCACGAGCATTTCGACGACGTGATCCAGAAGGCGCATCGCGCCCGGATCATGATCGTCTCGCCCTCGCTGCTGGCGCTCGCGATCCAGCTGATGCAGTCGCTGGTGCGCGACGCCCGCATGCGCGAGGAGGCGCAGGTGATCCAGTCCGAGGTCGGCAAGCTGCTCGTCGATGTGCGCCGTCTCGGCGACCGGGCCGAGAAGCTCGACCAGCATTTCCGCCAGGCCCAGGAGGATGTCTCCGGCATCCGCACTTCGGCCGGCAAGATCGCCAGCCGCGGCGAGAGGATCGGCGCGCTTGAGTTCGACGACGCCAAGGCAGCCGAGCCGGCGCTGCCTTTCGCCAAGGGGCTGGCGCTGAAGGCCGCGGCGGAGTGAGCCTGGCCTCGCTGGCGCTTTAACCCTTACTTGAGCAAACCCTCACTTGAGCACCTGGAGGAGCGCGTTGTGAAACTCCTCGGGCGCCTCGACCTGCGGGGAATGGCCAAGTTCGGGGAATTCGACGAGCCGCGCATTGGGAATGGCCTTCGCTGCCTCCCGTCCAAGCTGTTGATAGAGGCCGAGCGTCTTCTGCAGTTCGGGTGAAGCGCGGTTGGCTCCCGGAGCGGTGCGGTCCTTGCCACCGATCATCAGGGTCGTCGGCACCTGGATATTCGGGAATTCATGGACGACCGGCTGGGTGAAGACCATGTCGGAGGTCTGCGCCTGATTCCAGGCGACCGCCTGCCGGCCGTCGCCGGCATACATCCCTGCGAGCATCGCGACCCATTGGTCGTATTCGGGTTTCCAGTTGCCGTTGTAGTAGAAGCGCTGCTGATAGGCCTTGATGCTCTCGAAGCTCGTCTTCAGCTCGCCCTGGAAGGCTGCGTCGAGCGTGCCATAGGGAACGCCCTTGGCCTGCCAGTCCTCAAGCCCGAGGGGATCGACCAGCACGAGGCGCTCGACGGTCCCGGGATACATCAGCGCATAGCGGGCGGCGAGCATGCCGCCCATTGAATGCCCCACGATGATGGCGCGCTGAATGCCGAGCTCCTTCAGCAGCCCCGCCGTATTGGCCGCCAATTGCTGAAAGCTGAACTGATAGCCCGCCGGCTTGGACGATTTGCAGAAGCCGATCTGATCGGGCGCCACGACGCGGTAGCCGGCCTGCGTCAGGACCTTGATGGTCGCATCCCAGGTTCCAGCGCAGAAATTCTTGCCATGCAAGAGCATGACGGTCTGACCATTGGCCTGGCCGCTCGCCTTAATGTCGAGATAGGCCATCTCGAGCGGCTGACGCTGCGAGGTGAAGCCGTGGATCTTGACCGGATAGGCGTAATCGAAGCCTTCCAGCCGGGGTCCATAGGCGGCAATACCCGCTTGCTGGGCGCTGGCCGGCGCCGCCAGGGCAAGCAGAGCGGCGGCTGCGGTGGCGATACGCATCGGGGCGTCCTTCCCTCAGAGATACGGACGCCTTGATAATCCTCAAAGAGGTGACCGGCTCCCGCCATCTCGCCCAGCCGGGATCACGATCCGCTGAGCGAACGCTGCGGCAACTGCTCTAGTCTCAGCCGCGCGCCAGCGCCGCCGAGAGCTCCGGCTTCACGTTCAGGGTCTGGAACACGACGCAATAGCGCTCGGTCAGTTTCAGCAGCGTGTCGAGCTTCTCCTGGGGAGCGTCGGTCTCGACGTCGAAGGAAAGGCGGATCGCCTTGAAGCCGACGGGCGCGTCCTTGGCGACGCCGAGCGTGCCGCGGAAATCGAGATCGCCCTCGGCCCGGACGGTACCCTTCTTCAACTCGATCTCGAGCGCGGTCGCGACCGCCTTCAGCGTCACGCCGGCGCAGGCGACGAGCGCCTCGAGCAGCATGTCGCCGGAGCAAAGCTCGGCACCGGAACCTCCGGTCGCCGGGTGCAGGCCGGCAAGCGCGATGGCGCGGCCGGTCTCGACCTTGCAGGCGATGTGCTGGTCGTCGAGCTCGCCGCGCGCCTTCAGCGTGATGACGGCCGCATCGGGCGTCTCGCGATACTGGTCCTTGAGCGGGGCCTGGAGGGCGCGCAGGGCTGTGACGTCCATGGTTTCAACCTTCTTGGGACAAGCGACGATGCCCGTCGCAGATAATGCTGCCTGCCGCACCAGACCAGAGCCGCCGGCGCAGGGCCGGGCAACCCTACCACCACATCCCCGCCGTCTCGGCGGTCTTGTGCTGCTGCGGCTCCTCGTCTCGTAGCGAACGGTCGAGCGTGCGCAAAACCTCGCGCTTGCTCACCTCGAAGGTGGGCGAGAGCCGGTCGCGCGGGCGGGCAAGCGGGTTGTCGAGTTCGTCGAAGATGCGGCCGGGCTTGGGCTGCATCACGATGATGCGGTCGGCCAGCGTCACCGCCTCCTCGACATCATGCGTCACCATCACCACGGTCGGCCGGCTTTCCTCCCAGAGCGCCAGCAGATGGCCGTGCAGGCTCGCGCGCGTCGTGGCATCGAGCGCCGAGAAGGGCTCGTCCATCAGCAGCAGCTTCGGCCGCGTGATCAGCGCTCGGGCGATGGCGACGCGCTGCTGCTGGCCGCCGGAGAGCTCGCGGGGCCAGCGTTTCTCATAGCCGGCGAGCCCGACGCGGACGAGCGCATTGGTCACCAGCCCCTCGCGCTCGAAGGCGGAGAGATGCGAGAGCCCGAAAGCGACATTGTCGATGACGCTGAGCCAGGGAAACAATCGCGGCTCCTGGAAGATCACGCCGACATCGGCGCGCGGCTCATGGATCGCCTCGCCGTCGAGCAGGATGCGCCCGGCGCTCGGCCGGTCGAGGCCCGCGATCAAGCGGAGCAATGTGGTCTTGCCGCAGCCGGAGCCGCCGACAAGGGCGAGGATCTCGCCCGCCGCCACGCTGGCGGTGATCGCCGACAAGGCGTGGGTGCCGTCGGCATAGGTTTTCGAGAGGGTCTCGAAGCTCAGCATCGGGGATGCCTTTCAGAGCGTGTCGCGGCCGAGATCCTGCCAGGCGAGGAAAGGCCGCGTAATGGCGAGCAGCAGCCCGTCGGCCAGCTTGCCGAGCACGGCGAAGCTGATGATGGCCGCGATGATGGTGTCGGGGCGGCCGAGCTGCTGGCCGTCCACGAGCAGGTAGCCGAGGCCTTCGCTCGCGCCCATGATCTCGGCTGCGACCACGAACATGAAGCCGAGGCCTAGCCCTGAGCGCAGCGCCGTGAACCAGGCCGGCAGGATTGCCGGCAGCAGGACGCGCCGGACCATGGCGAGCCGGCCAAGCCGGAAGACGCGGCCGACCTCGACGATCCGACGATCGATGCCCTGGATCGCGGCCGCCACCCCGAGATAGACCGGGAAGAACACGCCGACCGCGATCAGCGCAACCTTCGAGGCCTCGAAGATGCCGAACCACAGGATGAACAACGGCACCCAGGCGATCGAGGGGATCGCGCGCAGCGCCTGAAGCGTCGGGTCGAGCAGGCCGCGCGCAACAGGCAATGCCCCCGTCAATGCACCCAGAACCGTGCCGACGCCCGCACCCAGTCCGAAACCGGCGGCGACACGCCAGAGCGTCGCCGTGACATGGGTCAGGAGCTCGCCCGAGGCCGCTAGGCCCCAGAGCGTCCGCCCGACCACGCTGGGCGGCGGCATCAGGCGGCCATTGGCGATACCGGCCCGGACCAGGAGCTCCCAGAGCGCGGCGAGCGCGATCGGCAGCAGCCAGCCGGCGAGACCGAGGCGACGAGACCTGATGCCGGGCGAGCCCGGAGCTTTCGCCTGCGTCGCTGCCGCGATCTCCAGCGTGCTCATCCGGCCTCGACCGTCTCAGTTGGTCGCGGCGAAGCGCCGGTCGAGCAGATCGTCGACGACCGCCTTCACATCCGTGGCGGCGGGCAGCACGCCGGCTTCCTTCAGGGCGAGGCCGGCGGCGATGATCGTATCGGCCTGCGCCTGGCCGATGCTGGAATGCGTCAGCTCGGTGCGGGTGAGCTGGCGCTCGATCACGGCATCCGAGAGCTTGGTGTAGTCGATCAGCGTCTTCTTCAGCTCGGCCGGATTGGCAAGCGCATAGGCGCGCGCCTCCTCATAAGCGGCGATGACCTTGCGCACGAGGGCCGGGTTCTCCTTGGCGAAGGCCTCGCGGACATTGAGGATGCCCCAGGTGTTGTCCTCAGCCTTGCGGTAGAAGAGTTTTGCGCCGCTCTCGACCTCGGCCGCCGCCATCAGCGGGTCGAGCCCGGCCCAGGCATCGACGTCGCCGCGCTCCAGAGCGAGACGGCCATCGGCATGCTGCAGCAGGACGAGCTTGACGTCCTTCTCGGTCAATTTGGCCTCGGCCAGCGCCCTGACCAGGAAGATATGCGGGTCGGTGCCGCGCGTCACGGCGACGCGCTTGCCCTTGAGATCGGCGACCTTGGTGATCTCGCTCTTGGCGCCGGTGACCAGCGCGGTCCATTCCGGCCGCGAATAGACATAGATCGACTTGATCGGGTTGCCGTTGATCTTGCCGATCAGGGCGGCGGCACCCGCGGTCGAGCCGAAATCGAGCGAGCCGGCATTGAGGAATTCGAGCGCCTTGTTGGAGCCGGCCGACTGGACCCAGCGCACGGCGATGCCCTCGGGAGCGAGCGCCTTTTCGAGGATGCCACGCTCCTTCAGCACGAGGCTGACGGGGTTGTAGGTCGCGTAGTCGATACGGATTTCCTTGGGAGCCTGCGCGAAGGCGGTTGCAGCGCCCAGAGCGAGCGAGGCGGCGGCGAAACCGGCGATGGCGAGGCGGCGTGTGAGCGTGATCATGATCGATCCCTTGTTGCGATGACGCGCAGGGATCGGGACAGACTCGCAAGCCTGCCCTTGGCCCCGACGCTTTAGCTGCACTTATTTCGCGCCCGCAAGCTGCTGGCTCAAATCGGCGCGTATCCGTCTTTTAGGTCCGCTCGTTCTGTTTGTCAAACACGACATCTAGCGGTGTTGAATTATAAATTACACATACTGATGATGTGTAATTTATCTGCTTTGCGAATCCCGCCAGCATGTTAACGAGCGGAATGGGCCGAGGCCGCATGGCCCGGAATCGAGGGTGAGCCGCCGTGTCGTCCGTCGCCGATCAGCCGCGCCTCGCGCTCGCCGAGGTGCTGGAGAACCCCGCCCAGGCCGTCGCGAACCTCGTCGCCCGATTGGGCAAACCCTCCACCGCCGAGATGCGCCAGGCGCTGGTGGCGCATCTGCGCCGCGTGCTCGAGGAGGGCCACGCCTCGGCCAAGGATCTGCTCGCCGGCCCGCGCAACGGATTAGCCTGCGCCGAGCGCATCTCCGCGACGATGGACGGGATCGTCGCCTGCCTGCACATCGCGGCGAGCGAGCATTTCTACCAGGCGGTCAACCCGTCGCAATCCGAGCGCATCGCCGTCGTCGCGGTCGGCGGCTATGGCCGCGGCACGCTCGCGCCGGGCTCCGATGTCGACCTGCTGTTCCTGTTCCCGCACAAGCAGACCGCCTGGGGCGAGAGCGTGGTGGAGGCGATGCTCTACCCGCTCTGGGACCTGAAACTGAAGGTCGGCCACTCCGTGCGCTCGATCGACGACTGCATGCGCGAGGCGCGCGCCGACATGACGATCCGGACCGCGCTGCTCGAAGCGCGTTTCCTGATCGGCGACAGATCGCTCTTCGACGAGATGGTGCGCCGCTTCGGGGCCGAGGTGATGGAGGGCACGGCGCCCGCCTTCACCGAGGCCAAGCTCGCCGAGCGCGAGACGCGTGTGCGCCGCGCCGGCACCTCGCGCTATCTGGTCGAGCCCAACGTCAAGGACGGCAAGGGCGGCCTGCGCGACCTCAACACCCTGTTCTGGATCGCGAAATACGCCTATCGGGTCGATGACGTCAGCGAACTGGTCTCCGCCGGCCTGTTCGACCGCAAGGAACTCGTGATGTTCCAGCGTTCGGAGGAATTCCTCTGGCGCGTGCGCTGCTGGATGCATTTCATCACGGGCCGGGCCGAGGAGCGCCTGTCCTTCGACCTCCAGCGCCAGGTCGCCGCCGCGATCGGCTATGCCGGGCGCAGCGGCCAGGCGCCGGTCGAACGCTTCATGAAGGCCTATTTCCTCGTCGCCAAGGATGTCGGCGATCTGACCGCCATCGTCTGCGCGGCGCTGGAGGCGCGCCAGCAGAAGCCGCGCGCCTCGCTCTCGCGCCTGCTCGGCTCCTTCGCCAAGCGCAAACGCGTACGCGCGCTCGGCCACCCCGATTTCACGCTGAAGAGCCAACGCCTCAACGTCGTCGACGACAACGCCTTCCGGCGCGACCCGGTCAATCTGCTGCGGCTCTACGAGATCGCCAGCCGCGACGACATCGCCATCCATCCCGACACCAGCCGCCTGGTGACGCAGTCGCTGCGCCTGGTCACGGCGCAATTGCGCCACGATCCCGAAGCCAACCGCATCTTCCTGGAGATCCTGACCGGGCGGCGCTCGCCGGAACCGGTGCTGCGGCGGATGAACGAGTCCGGCCTGCTCGGACGCTTCATCCCGGATTTCGGCCGCGTCGTCGCGATGATGCAGTTCAACATGTATCATCACTATACGGTCGACGAGCATTTGATCCGCTCGATCGGCGTATTGGCGGAAATCGATGCCGGCGTTCTCGAAATCGAGCATCCGCTCGCCAACGAGATCATGCCGAACCTCGCCAATCGCCGGGCGCTCTATGTCGCCTTGTTCCTGCACGACATCGCCAAGGGCCGGCTCGAGGACCACTCGATCGCCGGTGCCAAGATCGCCCGCAAGCTCTGCCCCCGACTGGGCTTGAGCGAGGCGCAGACCGAGACGGTCGCCTGGCTGGTCGAGCACCATCTCGACATGTCGACCGTCGCCCAGAGCCGCGATCTCGGCGACCCCAAGACGATCGAAACCTTTGCCGCGACCGTGCAGACGCTGGAGCGGTTGAAGCTCTTGCTCATCCTCACCGTCGCCGACATCAAGGCGGTCGGCCCCGGCGTCTGGAACGGCTGGAAGGGCCAGCTCCTGCGCACGCTCTATTATGAGACCGAGATCGTGCTCGCCGGCGGCTATTCGGTGATCGAGCGCAAGGCCCGCGTCGAGAAGAAGCAGGATGCGCTGAAGGAACAGCTCGCCGATTGGCCCGAGACCGAGCGCAACGCCTATCTCGCCCGCCATTATCCGCCCTACTGGATCAAGACCGACCTCGCCCGCCAGGAGAAGCACGCCCGTTTCCTGCGGCAGGCCGAGAGCGAGGGCCGCACCACTGCGACCGCCGTCGAGACCGACCAGTTCCGCGGCATCACCGAGCTCACCATCCTGGCGCCTGACCATCCGCGCCTGCTGGCGATCGTCACCGGGGCCTGCGCAGCGGCCGGCGGCAACATCGTCGACGCGCAGATCTTCACCACCACCGACGGGCTCGTGCTCGACACGATCTCGGTCTCGCGCGCCTTCGACCGCGACGACGATGAACTGCGCCGGGCCGAGCGGATCGCGGTTGCGATCGAGCGCGCGTTGAAGGGTGAGATCAAGATCGCGGATCTGGTGGCGCAGCGCCGCGCTCCGCCGCCGCGCGGCCAGACCTTCCAGCTCCCGCCCGAGGTCATCATCGACAATGTGCTCTCGGCCCGCCACACCGTGCTCGAGGTCTCGGGGCTCGACCGGCCCGGCCTGCTCTACGATTTGACCACATCGATCGGGAAGCTCAACCTCAACATCGCCTCGGCCCATATCGCCACGTTCGGCGAGAAGGCGGTCGACGTGTTCTACGTCACCGACCTGACGACGGCGAAGATCGTCTCGACCGCGCGCCAGCTCGCCATTCGCAGGGCGCTGCTCGACGTCTTCGCCTTCGATCACGACAAGCCGGCTGCGGCCAAGGCCAAAGCGCCCGCACGCGCTTGATTTCGCAGGCTACAAGTCCGATATCGGCCCGGAACGCCGTTGCGCCCTTCGCCTGCGCCGGCCCCCGATCCGCCTGGAATTGCGATCTATTTGGAATTGGATGACGCCATGACGCAGAAGCCTGCGAAAGAAGAGCCCGAGATCGACACCGCGACCAGCGAGGAACTGGCCAATGAGGCCGCCTCCAATGCCGAGGCCGATCTCGCCCGGCTGGAATCCGAGCGCGACGACTTCAAGGACAAGCTGCTGCGCACGCTGGCCGACATGGAGAATCTGCGCCGGCGCACCGAGCGCGAGATCTCCGACGCCAAGGCCTATGCGGTGACGAGCTTCGCCCGCGATATGCTGGCCTCGGCCGACAATCTGCGCCGCGCGCTGGAGAGCGTGCCGGAAGCCGCGCGCACTGGGGCCGAAGCGGCACTGGCAGCGCTGATCGAGGGCGTCGAGCTGACCGAGCGCGACCTGCTGAAGACGCTGGAGCGCCACGGCGTGCGCAAGATCGATCCGCAGGGAGAGAAGTTCGATCCCAACCTGCATCAGGCCATGTTCGAGGCGCCCGATGCCGAAACGCCCAAGGGCATGGTCTCCAAGGTCGTGCAGTCCGGCTACAAGATCGGCGAGCGCGTGCTGCGGCCGGCCCTGGTCGGCGTCTCGGCCGGCGCGCCCAAGCCGCAGGAACCCTCGACCCCGGACACCTCCGGCAGCACTCCGTCCGGCCACTGAGACGTGCTCGAAGCCGCCGGCGTCGCCGTCTTTGCATTGACTGGCGCGCTGGTCGCGACCCGCAAGGGCATGGACCCGTTCGGCTTCATCCTGCTCGCGACGGTGACCGGCGTCGGCGGCGGCACGCTGCGCGATCTTCTGCTTGGGCGCATCGTCTTCTGGGTGCGCGATCCCAGCGATGTCCTGGTCTGCTCGGGCGTCGCGCTTGCAGCCTGGGCCACCGCCTATTTCAGGCCCGGCATGCTGGATGGCTGGGCCGGCAAGCGCCTGCTGATCTGGGCCGACTCGGCCGGGCTCGCGCTCTTTGCCGTTGCCGGCACGCTGAAGGCGCTCGATGTCGGCATCTCGCCCCTGTCAGCGACCGCGCTCGGCGCGATGACCGCCTCCTTCGGCGGCATCCTGCGCGACATCCTGGCCGGCGACCGGCCGATGGTGCTGTGGAGCCGCGATTTCTACGTCACAGCCGCAGCCGCGGGGGCAGCGATGACCGCGCTTCTGTCGAGCCTGGTGATCGAACCGGTCATCGTCATGCTCGTCGGCATCGTGACCACCTTCGGCCTGCGGGCTGGCTCGATCCTGTTCGGCTGGTCGTTCCCGAACCTGCCGGGCTCGGGATCGTCCTGACGATGCCTGCCATCAAGCGGGTTTGGTCACACGCCGCAATGTCAGGTTGATCCGCCCGCCTTGCGGCAACAGGCTCGACGAGCCCGCCAGGATGCGGTCGATGCCGTGATAGGCGAGCCTGGCCTCCCCCCAAACAGCAGAGCATCGCCGGAGGCGAGCTTCAGCGACATCGTCTTGCCGCCCCGCTCCGTACCGCCGATGCGGAACACGGCGGTATCGCCCAGCGACAATGACAGCACCGGCGCCTCGAAATCCTGCTCGTCGCGGTCCTGATGCAGGCCCATCCTGGCGCTCGCCTCATAGAAATTGACCAGGCAGGCCTCGGGCGGGTGCGGATAATCCGCCAGCTCCCGCCAGGCCTGCGTCAGCAGCGCTGGCATAAGCGGCCAGGCCAGGCCCGTCTCGGGATGGAGCGGCTGGTAGCGATAGCCATGCTCGTCGGAGACCCAGCCGAGCGAGCCGCAATTGGTCATCCGCACCGAGAAGGGTTTTCCGGTCCTGGGCATGCGCGGGGAGAAGAAGGGCGCCTGCCGCGCCACCTCGCGCAGATCGGCGACGAGCGCGGCCTGCGCCTCGGCCGGGAGATAGCCCGGCCAATGGATCACGCCGGGCGCGATCGCGAGGCGCGTCATGTCGAGACGCTCAGAGACTGTCGAGCCCGAGCACATCGGCCATGGAATAGAGCCCGGGCTTGCGGCCCCTGCCCCAGAGCGCGGCCTTGACCGCCCCTTGTGCGAAGAGACTGCGATCCTCCGCGATGTGGGAAAGCTCCAGCCGCTCTCCGGTTCCCGCGAAGATCACCTTGTGGTCGCCAACCACGGTGCCGCCGCGCAGCGCCGCGAAACCGATCGTGCCGGGCTGGCGCGCGCCGGTGTGACCGTCGCGCACGGCGACACGGGCCTCGCTCAGATCGACCGCACGGCCCTCTGCCGCCGCCTCGCCCAGCATCACGGCCGTGCCCGAGGGCGCATCGACCTTCATGCGGTGATGCATCTCGACGATCTCGATGTCCCAATCCGTGCCGAGCGTGGCCGCGACCTTGCGCACGAGGCCGGCCAGCAGATTGACGCCGAGGCTCATATTGCCGGAGCGGATGATGGCAGCATGGCGGGCCGCAGCCTCCAGCTTCGCCAGATGCTGCGGCTCCAGACCGGTGGTGCCAACGATATGGGCAATGCGCGCCTGCGCGGCGAGGGCCGCGAAGGAGACCGTGGAGTCAGGCGTCGTGAAATCGAGCACGCCCTCGGCCTCGACGAAGGCCGGCAAGGCCTCGTCGGTCACGTCGACGCCGCAGGCCGGCAGGCCGGCAAGCACGCCGGCATCCTGCCCGACCACACCAGAACCCGGCCGCTCCACCGCAGCCGACAGGACGCAGCCCGGCGTCTCATGGATCGCTTTGATCAGCATCCGGCCCATGCGCCCGGCGGCACCGACGACGACAAGACGCATGTCGCTCATGAGAAGAACTCCGGAAAGCAGGTTGGCCTATCCGCCCGCCTATAGGACGAATCGGACAGGCGCGACACCCAAAACCCGGGCCAGACGAAAAACGGCCGGGTTGCCCCGGCCGTCATGTCATTCAGTATCGCTGGATCAGGCTGCGGCTCAGGCCGCGGCCTGGATCCCCGAGAGCTTCCAGGCGCCGCCACGCTCGCGCAGGAAGGTCCAGTGTTCGGTGACCTCCTGGGCAACGGTGGCGTTGCCATCGACGACCTTGCCGCTGGCGCGCTCATACAGCGCGTTGATCAGGCTGAAGCGCATCGCGACCGTGGCGTAGTCGGCATCGCCCTCGCGCCAGGCTTCCGCGAGGTCGCCCTTCAGCAGCTTGACGTCGGAGACGCGGTCGACGAGGCCCTTTTTGGCATTGCCCGAGAGATCCTCGTCGAAATAACCGAACATCTCCGGCGTGACGCGCTGGCGCAGGCCGGCCTCGTCCTCATTGGAATAGGCCGCGTTGACCTCCGTCAGCAGGCGCTCGAAGGCGTTGAAATCCTCGCCCGTCAGCTGGATCGGCTGGGTCTGCGGCGCGGCGGAGCCGCCGCCCATCATGCCCATGCGGGCGGCCTGGTTCTGGGCCTGCGGCTGGTAAGCCTCACGCGGCAACGGAGCGCCGGCGCCGGCGAGCTGCGGCTCGGAACGGCGACGGAAGAAGCGCAGCGCCAGCCAGATCAGGCCGCCGATCAACGCGATCTGCATCAGGAAGCCGAAAACACCGGCAAGCGAGGCCAGGCCGCTGAAGAAGCCGGAGCCCGACAGCATGCCGAACAGGCCCGCGCCGAGCAGGCCGGCGCCAAGGCCCATCATCAGGTTGCGCGCCATCGAAGGCCGGGCCGCCTGGGCGGCGGCTCCGCCGGCGGCGCCCGCCATCGGAGCGGCAGGCGACGGCGTCGCGCTGCGCTGGAAGGGCTGCGCCCCGTTGGGGGCCGTATCCGTGCGCGAAGGCGCCGATTCGGTGCGCATGCCGCGGCTGCCGAAGCTCTTGCCACCGCCAGGCCGCGCCTCAGCGACAACGGGGACGATCAGCAGCGCACCAGCGAGAAAAGCGATAGCCCGGCCACGCCGGGCGAGCGAAATCAAAGACATGGTTCCTCCCGGAGCCCGCCTCGGGCTCTCTTGCCGCCAATATGGTCAGCCATCATAGCGGTTACAAGACCGATCTCGCCAAGTATCTACGACTAAAGTCGTAGTTCTCTACGGCAAAGGATTTGAGAGCCATCTCAAGTCGTGCTAGTTTTAGCCCGCTTGACCGGCCTGGCCGGCAGCGAGAGGGATCGAGCCATGCGCAGGATCTCATCGGGACTGGTTCCGGCGCTGCTGCCGTCTTGGTCGCAGCAGCCTTGGTCGCTGCAGCCTTGGCTTGCCGCTTTTGCCCTGTTGCCCTTGCTCGGCGTGCTCTTGCTCGGCGCGTCAGCCCGGGCGCAAGACCGCGCCATCCCCTTCGATCCGCCGCGTCTGGCGCAGTCGCCCGAGCCGCTCTGCTACTGCTGGAGCGAGGGCCGCAAGATCGCCGAAGGCGCCATCGCCTGCATCAGGACAACGCAAGGACGGCGACTGGCGGCCTGTGGCCGGGTCATCAACATGATGTCCTGGGAGGTCACCGAGAACCCCTGCCCGGAAAGCTGAATCAGCCTCCGGATCCTGCCGTTTGTGTGTGGAACCACGGCGTCATCCTGGCCGTAGCCCCCGGGTCCGATCTTCGATCGGCCCAAGGATAAACTCCGCCGAGCGCCGGGTCCATCGTAGGGCATCGAGCTTTACGATGGATCCCGGATCTGCGCGGCGGAGCCTGTCCTTGGGCCGGCCAAAGGCCGGACCCGAGGGCCGCTTGTCCAGGATGACGCAGTGGTTCCGAGCGATGACACGATGGCCGGGCCAAGGCGGCCTGCTCAAAACGAAAGCGCCGCCAGGAGTGTCCCCGGCGGCGCTCGTCAAAGGCTCTTGTGGTCCATTCGACTCGAGACTGACGTCTGTCAGAACGCTCCCAGCACGATTGCCATCATAAAAAGGAAGGCCGCACCCATGACCAAACGGTCGAGACGTAGCGTGAGGCTCATCACATCCTCCTGTGTCATTGACCTGTCGCAAGGCTAGCAGAACTGGCGAAGGCTGCAAGGGGGCGGCACCGTGACGAGACGGGGGCGCAGCCAAGAGTATGGCTAAAATTTGATTAAAGCATTGAATTGTTTTGGGGACAGTTTCGGTTAGCGGGTTGGTTCAACACGCGTTTCCAGCGCCTTCGCCGCTGCGATGACACGATCATCACAGCCAAATCCGCTTATGACCTGAATCCCGACCGGCAGACCGCGCGGACCACGCATCACCGGGATCGTCAGGCATGGCACGCCGAGCAGGGTCCAGAGCCGGTTGAAGCGGGCATCGCCCGTCGAGGCCAGCGTGTCGGGCGCCTCACCGGGGGCGGCATAGCTCACCACGACATCGACCTGGCCGAAGAAGGTGCGGGCCACATCGCGGCCACGCCGCGAGATCCGGCGCGCCTCGTCATACTGCGCCGGCGTGACGCTGCGGGCTCCGTCGAGATAGGCGCGCAGCTTCGGCGCGATCTGCTCGCGATGCTCGGCATATTCCCAGGCCAAAGCCTGCGTTGCCTCATAGCCCTGTAGCGGCACATGAGCATGAAAGGCTTCCGACAAGGCCTGCGGGCTTTCGAGCTCGACGATTTGCGCCCCGGCCCCGGTCGCGATCTCGCAGAAGCGTTGCAACGCCGCCTCAGCAGCCTCCTCGGGCGCGCCGGCGAAATCCTGCCGGGTCACGCCGATGCGCAGGCCCTTCAGCTCTGCTGCGGCAGCGTCAAGCTCGGGCCGGCCCGTCATCGTGGCGAGCGCCAGGCCGAGATCATCGGCGCTTGCCGCCATCAGGCCCAGCGTGTCGAGCGACCAGGAGAACGGCTTCACACCGACTGTCGGCAGCAGCGCATAGGACGGCTTGATGCCGGCCACGCCGCAATAGGCACTCGGCCGGATCACCGAGCCGCCGGTCTGCGTGCCGATGGCGAGCGGGACCATGCCGGCCGCCACGCCCGCGGCCGAGCCCGCCGAGGACCCGCCAGGACTCGCGCCGAGGTCATGGGGGTTACGGGTCGGCGCCGGATCGCTGGCGGCGAAGGCCGTGGTGTGGGTCTTGCCGGCGACGGTCGCACCGGTCGCCTTCAGCATCATCACGATCGGAGCATCGGAGCGCGGCCGCCAGCCCTCATAGATCACCGAGCCCATCTGCGTCGGCAGGTCGGCTGTGTCGATGATGTCCTTGACCCCGCAGGCGATGCCGGCAAGCGGACCCGCCCCCGCGACAAGCTCGGCCGGGCGGCTGGCGAAGGCCTGGATGGACGGCTCGGATTCGGCGATCCGCGCAGCGCTCAGCGCCAGCGCATCGGCTGCCGTGATCTCGCCCCCTGCAATCCGGCGCAGGATGTCGCGCAAGCTCTGCATGCTATTCTCCAATGACCTTGACGATGAGGGCGGTCCCTCGCCGTGCGAGCGGAATCGCGAGGAAGGCGGCGCAGGCCGCGCAGGGCCAGGCGATGACGAAGGCGTGCAGCCACTGCGCCACGAAATCCGGCGGGAAGCCGAGATTGAGATAGGTCACCAGCGCCGTCATCAGGAAAGCCATGACGCCGGCCATGAGCACGGGAAAGATGAAACGGGCCTTGCCTGTCATGGCTGACGATCTCCAGACGCTCCATGCTGTCTCGCATGCGGCGAGCCAGCCGCACCAGCCTGCTTTCGGACATGGCCGCCCGCGGTGATCTCACGGCTCATCGGCGTCGCCATAACCGGGCCCTTCCCCTCGCTCTGGGGGCGATTGATGCGTCAAGTGACCTTGGGACAGGCTTCGGCGGCGCCTTAAGATCCCGTTAACCGCAGCGCCAAAGTTAATCCAGCTGTTGCGCGGCGGGCTCAGGCGGTTGAGAAACCGTTCACCAAACGGGTCGCATTTGATCGGTCATGCGACGCGTTCACCTCACCCTCATCGCTCTTGGCGTGATCGGCGCCGGCCTTGCCGGCTGCGGAAAATTCCAGAAGCCGCAGCGTGCGGCCTGGCGCGACCAGGCCGAAGCCGAGTGCCTGGCCTCGCGCCAGGTGCAGCTCTCCTCCTATGTCAGCCTGCGCAGCAAGCCGATCGACGGCCCCGGCACCTGCGGCATGGAAAAGCCGCTCAAGGTTTCCGCCTTCGCCAATGGCGGCATCGGGCTGACGAGTTCGGCCACGCTCGCCTGCCCCGTCGTCGCGACCACCGATAAATGGCTCGCTGAGGTCGTCCAGCCCGCCGCCCAGAACGTTCTCGGCGCGCAGGTCATCGAGATGCGCGCCGGCTCCTATTCCTGCCGCGCCATGAACAACGGCACCGGCACCAGCCGCACCTCCGAACACGCCTATGGCAATGCGCTGGACGTGTTCTCCTTCCGGCTCAATGACGGGCGCAACATCACGGTCAAGGACGGCTGGCGCGGCTCGCCGGAGGAGCAGAACTTCCTGCGCGAGGTGTTCGTCGGCGCCTGCGAGAACTTCTCGACCGTTCTCGGACCCGGCTCGAACGTGTTCCACTACGACCATATCCATATCGACCTGGCCCGGCATGCCAAGGGTCGGCACATCTGCAATCCGGTCATCAAATACACCCCGAACTACAATCTGCCGCCGCCGGATCCGGCGCGACCGTTCCGCTCGGCCGAGCAGCCGCGCGAGCAGCGCGACGAGATCGGGGCGCTCATCGCCGGCGGTCCAATGCTGCGCCAGCCGGGCGACGGCTTGCGGCCGCCGGGCTCGGTGCAGGGCGGCTATCCCGTCGCGACCAATCGCGGCGGCCAGGGCCTCGACGCGCAGCGGCGCTTCATCGAGGAGCCCGCGAGCGAGCCGCTCAACCAGTCGCGCTACCGGCCGCAGCCGCTGCCGAGCGAACAGCGCGGCCCGCTGACCTTGCCGGGTTCGGTGCCGCCGACGGAAGAGGTGATCGTCGGCGACGATGAGGGCACCGGCGTGCTCGACCAGGAAGGCATGGAGCAGGCCAAGCCCGTGATCACGCCGCAGAACGATCCGTTCGCCTATAGCTCGGGGCGGACACAGCGCCGGTAAGCTGAAATCAGGCCTCGAATTAACCGCGCCACGTCATTGCGAGCACCCGGGTCTTGCCTTCGGCAAGCCCGAGCACAGGCTTCGCGAAGCAATCTAGGGGACGTCGAGCGCGCTGCTCTGGATTGCTTCGCTGCGCTTGCAATGACGGCAGAGGCCGGTCAGCGCGACACCAGTACCTGCCGGCACTCGGCGGGCAGCGCGTCGAGCGACATCGGCGGCTTGGGCTTCGGCGCCGGGCCGGTGCGTGGCTTCTTCGGCGCGAAGAAGGCGGCGCGCTGGCGCTCGATCCAACCCGAAAGCTCCTCGCCGCAGCCATCGCCGAAATTGGGCGGCTCCTGCCCCTGGCAACCCTCCATTCCCGCCGGGCAGACCATCCGGACATGGAAATGGTAGTTGTGGCCCCACATCGGCCTGACCTTGTTGAGCCAGGCGCGATCGCTCCCGGCCTCGCGGCAGAGCGCCACTTTCAGTGCCGGGTTGACGAAGATACGCTCGACGCGCGGCTCATTGGCGACGGTCTTGATCAGCTTGGTCTGCGCCGGCGTCCAGTTCTTCGGATCGATGTCGCGCCAGTCGGCGCGGGCCATGTTGATAGCCGGCATGTTCTCGCGCTCGTTGCGGTCGAGCCGCTCCCTGGGCATCGGCGTCAGCCAGAGATCGGCATCGAGGCCGATCTGGTGCGAGGCATGGCCGGTCAGCATCGGCCCGCCGCGCGGCTGCGAGATATCGCCGACCAGGATTCCTGGCCAGCCATTGATCTTCGGCACGTCGTGGGCGAGCTTTTCGAGATAGTCGATCAGGACCGGATGGCCCCAGTTGCGGTTGCGGGCGAGCCGCATCACCTGCCAGCTCGGCCCGTCGACCGGCAAGGCCATCGCGCCCGCCAGGCAGCCGCGCGCATAGGAGCCGATGGCACGGGCGCGCATATCCGCCGGCGCGGTCTTCTGGCCGAAGAGCGCGCGCGCCGCATCGGGAAAGGCCGCGATATTGGCGGCGCGACGGCGCGCCTCCTCATCAGCCGTATCCTGCGCATGGGCGAGCGCGGGGACGACGATGCCCGAGAGCAGGACGAAGATGGCGGCGATTCGGCGATTCAGGGCGCGCATGGCTGCAGAGTCGCCGCTCTGGCGTGTCGGTGCAAGCCCGGCGATAGCCGTACTGCGCGATGTCATCGGACGCAGCTTGCCGGCGAGGCCAGTCGGTTGGGGCCGATGAAAGGAGACCCGCGCAGGAACGACAGCTCCTCTTCGAGCAGCGCGGCCTCCGGATAGGGGATATAACCGTAGAGCATTAGGGCTCTCGACCGGCATTGCCCGGTTTGACAGTCAGGCGAGCGATCAGGATGGCGCAGCCCCAGTGTATGCAGCAATTCGTGTCCCATGCCCCCGATCCACCGGCAGCGGCCGGCGATCTCCGCGCCGTTGGGCTGCGCGCAAGCTGGCACGATCGCTTCGCCGACAAGGCCGCGCAAGTCGTTGGCGGAGACAATGGCCAGACCGTTGCCGCCCGCCCCCGACTGACCGCAGGCGTGATCGGCATCAACATAGACGACGTAGCGCGCCGCGGAGTCACCTGCCTTGGCCAAGCCCAATCTCAACAGTTCCTCGGACGCATTGCGATAGAAGGCATGATAGTTCGCATGCCGTTGAGCCGACTGGAACCAGGCAGCGGGCCTGTCCGACCTGACAGTCAGCACCAACGGGTCGGCGAGCTTGAACGTCAATCCATCGGTCTTGCTGGAAAGCCAGGCCTGGAAATGCCGGGCGGCCCAACCGATTGCCTCGCGGTATGCCGGCTTCTCCTGACGATCGGCGGGCACCACGTAGATGAAGCGGACCTCGCCGGCCCAGCCCTTCGTGGCACCGCCAGTGCAGATCGCGAGGACAAGGATCAGGAGACGAAGGAGGAGCATCGTCCAACGTCGGCCGCCATCCGTTACGATTGCGTTGTCGAGCCATCTCGTGACACGGGCCTCGGCCCGGATGCTGGACAACACGAAGCGAAAACGTCAGCTTCCGCCTTGGCGACATCCGGGCCTCGACGCTCGATATGATGGACGCGCTCCGGAGGAAAGACGACGCCATGACGAAGTCGATGATCAACCGTCGCAGCATGCTTGCTGCGCTCAGTGCGGGTTTCGCTTTGCCGCAGGCCGCTTTCGCGCAGGCGCCCTGGCCGCAGGGCCGCACGATCAGGCTCATCGTACCGTTCCCGCCCGGCGGGGCGACCGACATTCTGGGCCGGCTCGTGGCCGACAAGCTCGGCCATGCCTGGAGCACGAATCTCGTCGTCGAGAACCGGCCGGGCGCGGGCGGCAATATCGGCGTCGATGCGGCGACGCGGGCCGAGCCGAACGGCGACACGCTATTGATCGGCTCGGTCGGGCTCGTCGCGAACCCCTATCTCTACGCCAAGGTCAATTACGACCCGATCAAGGACCTCAGCCCGATCACCATGGTCGCGATGGTGCCGAACCTGCTCGTGGTCAGCAAGGAGCTGCCGGTCAAGGACACCGCCGAGCTCGTCGCCTACGCCCGAGCCAATCCCGGCAAGCTGAGCTATGCCTCCTCGGGCGTCGGCACCTCGATCCACCTCGCCGGTGAATTGTTCCAGAAGCTGACCGGCACCAAGATGGTGCATGTGCCCTATCGCGGCTCGTCCCAGGCGATCCAGGATCTGATCGGCGGGCGCGTCGACCTGATGTTCGACAACATCACCTCGGCCCTGCCGCAGGCGCGGGCTGGCTCGATCCGCGGCTTCGGCGTCACCACCGCGACACGCTCTCCGACAGCCCAGGAATTCGCTCCGATCGCCGAGGTCGTGCCCGGCTTCGACGTCTCGTCCTGGTTTGCGCTGTTCGCGCCGTCAAAGACGCCCAAGGCGATCATCGACAGGATCCAGGCCGACACCAAGACCGCGATCGCGGATGCCGGCGTCCGCGCCAAGATGGATCTGCTGGCGGCCGAACCCGTCGGCAACACCCCCGCCGAGCTCGCGGCCTTCGTGCAGTCCGAGCAGAAGAAATGGGGCGACCTGATCAAGGAGGTCGGCATCAGGGCCGAATAGCGCGCACATCCCGCCATTCGATTGTGGAACTTGCGGGTCGCCGCTGACGTTTCCCTTCTACTTTCGGTCGTCGCGCGATGCGGCGGCGCGATCAGGGAAGGGAACGTCCCATGTCCACCCTCATCATCATCCTGGTGCTCGTGCTGCTGCTTGGCGGCGGAGGTTACTACGGCCATCGCAGCTACGGCACGACCGGCCTCGGCGGCGTCCTTGGCCTCGTGCTGGTCATCGCCGTGATCTTGTGGCTGCTCGGCGCGATCGGCGGCGTGCCGGTACGGGTCTGACGGCGACACTCCACTGGTGGATCAGGCTTAGGCACTGGTAGTCAGGCTTGCGCAGAGGCTTCCCAGACAGCCACCGCGGCAGCCAGATCCTCCAGCGAGACGCCGACCGATTTGAACAGCGTGATCTCGCCGCCCTCCGCCGCGCCGGCGATGCGGCCATGGCAGAGATCGGCCAGCGTGCCGGCGATCCTGTCGGCGCTATAGCTACCCTCGGCGATCGCGACGGCAACATCGCCGCCCTCATCGACGGCCTTCTTGGAGTCGACGATGACGCGGGCGCGGTTCAGCGCCTCGGCGTCGGCCTCGCGCATCTGCATGGTGAAGGCGCCGATCAGGTCGAGATGCGCGTCGCGCTTCAGCCATTTGCCCTGGATCAGCGGCTCGCTCGCATTGGTGGCGCAGGAGATGATATCGGCCGTGCGCGCCTCGGCTTCGAGATCGATGACCGCGCGGGCCTCGATGCCGTCACGCGCAAGCTCTTCCGCCACGGCGACGGCGGCTTCTGGCCGGCGCGCCCAGATGGCGATATCGGTCAGCGGCCTGACCGCGCGATGCGCCTTGACCAGGAAGGGCGCAAGGCCGCCGGCGCCGACCATCAGCATGCGGCTGGCGTCGGGGCTGGCCATGTAGCGCGCCGCCAGGGCGGAGGCGGCCGCCGTGCGCCACAGCGTCAGGCGGTTGCCGTCCATCACCGCCAAGGGCTGGCCGGTGTTTCCGTCCATCAAGAGATAGGCGCCCATGACGCCGGGCAGGTTGCGCTTGCCGTTGCCGAAGAAGACCGAGACGATCTTGGTGCCGATATAGGCCTTCTCCGCGCTGGGCGCGCTCCAGGCCGGCATGATCAGCAGCACGGCCGGATCGCCATCGGGGCGCTTGACGTCATGATGGCTGCGCGGCGGCAGGGCCGCATCGCTGCGGAAGGCGTCGTCGAGCGTGTCGATCAGGCCGGGGAATGTCAGGGCGGCGTCGATCTCGCCATTGTCGAAAAGCCGCATCAGCCCCTGCCGCTGGTCAGCGCCGGTAAGGCGGAATCAGGCACGGCGGCACGCAGCATCTGCGCCTCGCCGCGCAGCGTCTCTGCCTCACGGCGGTTGCGGCGGGCCGCCTTGCGGTGCTTGCCCTGGGCGATCCAGGAGGCGAGGCCGCCGATCAGGATGCCGACCGCAATCGCCGCCAGAACGACCGCAAAGAGCGGCACGTCGAAGACGAACACCGGCGCGTCGCGACTGAACGGGTCGAAGGACAGCGGAACCGACTTCCGATTGGCGACGGAAAACAGCACGATCGCCAGCGCGACCGGAACCAGGATCAGGGCCTTGAAGAAGGATTTCATCGGAGTTCCTTTCAGCGGCTATCGCGAGCCCGCATCCTGGCGAGCTATTTCGGCGGAAATAGCGTCTCCGAGGATGTTTCAGCCCTCTCTGGATCATCCGTCGTGACGCCGCTTCGCGGCTCCTCGAGACGAGGGCCGAGAGGCTTTACGCCTTGCCGTTCAGCCGCAGCCGAAGCTCCTTGCCGGTCTTGAAGACCGGGACGAACTTTTCCTCGACCTCGACGGCGTCACCCGTGCGCGGGTTGCGGCCGACCCGGGCGGAGCGGGCCTTGCGGGAGAAAGCTCCGAAGCCGCGCAGCTCGACCCGGTCTCCCCGCGCCAGCGCCTTGACGACCTCGTCGAGGATCGCCGTGACGATGTTTTCAATATCGCGCTGGTAGAGGTGCGTGTTGCGCTCAGCGATGCGCTGGACGAGTTCAGATTTAATCATGTGTCCAATATAACCGCTTGTATCAACATCATTTTTCGATTGCAGGCTGCCAGAGCGCCAAGGGCGCGTCAAGCCGCAAACCGATCGGTTGTTCGGCCGCACGCGCGATAAGGCTCGCCACGGTTTCGAACCCGGCGGCGCGCGCCAACGCCTCGCTCGCACTCCATAGCCCGTAAGCGGATGATTCGCTGCGGCGACGCCAATCGCGGACCGCAAGATCCTTCGCCACACCCTTCTCGCGTTCGAGCCAGGCAATGGCTTCCGGCTCGCCGCCGATCTCGTCGATCAGCTTCAGAACCGCGCCCTGCCGGCCGGAATGCACGCGGCCGTCGGACACGGCGGCGACCTCGGGATCGCTGAGATGACGGCGCTCGCGCACCAGCCGCTTGAACCAGTCGTAATTGTCGTCGACGACGCTCTGGAGCGCGGCGCGCGCCTCCGGCGAGGTCGGCTCGAAGCCATTGGGCGCGGCCTTGAGCGGGCTCGACTTGATCTCCTCGAGCTTGACGCCAACCGTATCGAGCAGCCGCCCGACATTGGGGAACTGGAAGAGCACGCCGATGGAGCCGACGAGCGAGGTCTGACGCGCCACGATGCGATCGGAGCCAAGCGCTGCGATATAGCCGCCCGAGGCCGCCAGGCCATCGACCACCGAGACCATCGGCTTCTTCGCCGCCAGCTTGCGCAGCGCGTCGAACACGGCCTCCGAGCCCGAGGTCGTCCCGCCCGGGCTGTCGATCTTGAGCAGCACGGCCGAGGCCTTGCTGTCCTCCAGCGACTTGATCAGCTCGAGCGTGCGCCTGTCGCCCGAGATGAAGCCGGAAATGGTGACGCGTGCGATATGGGCCTGGCTGAGCGAGCCGGTCGTGCCTCCGGTCCAGGCGAGGCCCGCGACGACGGCAGCGGCAAGCACGCCGAGGACGGCGAACAGCCGCCAGAGCGTCAGCTTTCGCCTGAGGCTGCGGCGGTCGGCGAGCAGATCGGCATCGGACGACATGAGGTCAGCGCTCCGGGTTTGCGGCACCGTGATGTAGCCTCGCCGCGACGGGCGGGCAAGACGAAGCCGCGGGCTTAGGCCGCGACCGTGGCGCGCGCACGGTCCAGCGCCAGCAAGGCGAGCCCACTCGCCACCGAGCGGAAAGCATCGCCGATATGGACACGGCTCGCCCCGAAGCGGCGGTCGAACAGCGCCCGCACCGCCGGGACGTGAGAGGTGCCGCCGGTCATGAATACGGCCTCGATCGCACCAGTGGAGACATTCGCCTCGCTCAAGGCCTTGTCGAGCGCTGTCTCGATCGCGCCGACATCGTTCGCGATCCAGCCGTCGAAATCGCTGCGGCGGATCGGGGTTTCGATCGTCACATCCATCTGGCGGAAGCTGAGCGTGGTCTCGTCGACGCCGGAGAGCGCAATCTTGGCGGCCGAGACCGCGCGGTAGAGCTCGTAGCCGAGATCATATTCGATCACGGTCAGCAGATCCTCGAGCTTGCCGGGCTCGACCGCGTCGCGGATCAACGCCTTCAGCTCGGCCATGGTCTCGCGGCTTTTCATCAGCGAGAGCCGGTGCCATTGCGCGAAGGCGGCGTGGTAATGCGCCGGGATCGGCAGGAGCTTCTCGAAGGAGCGATATTGCGTGCCCTTGCCGAGACGCGGCGAGATCGCGTGCTCGATGATGCGGTAGTCGAAGGTGTCGCCGGCGACGCCGACGCCGGCATGGGAGAGCGGGATCGCGTCCAACCGCCCGGCTCCGCCGGGCTCGAAGCGCATCACCGAGAAGTCGCTGGTGCCGCCGCCGAAATCCGCGACCAGCATGGTCTGCGGCGTCTTCAGGTCGCGGGCATACCAATAGGCCGCGCCGAGCGGCTCATAGGCGAAATCGACGGCGGGCATCCCGGCTTTGCCGTAGGAGGCGCGCAGCCGCCCGAGCGCGAGTTCCTCATCGGGCCGTTCGCCGGCGAAGACGACGGGCCTGCCTGAGACCAGCGGCGTTTCCGCGACGTCGTCGAGGCCGGCCACGAGATCGGTCAGGAACACCCCGATCAGGTCCTCGAGCCGGAACAGCTTGCCGAACAGCCGCGTCTCCTGGAAGGCGCGGCTGGAGAGATGCGTCTTCAGCGATTGCAGGAAGCGATGCTCCGTCGTCATGCCGAGCGCCATATCGAGCGCATCGGGCCCGCTGACATGGGCGACATGGGTCTTGGGCGGCCGGCCCTCGCGCCAGAACATCAGGGCCGAACGATAGGCGTCGACCGCGCCCTGCCTGGTCGCGAAGGAACGCGTCGTCACCGAGCCGTCGGCGCGCGCCAGGGCAACCACGCTGTTGGTGGTGCCGAAATCGATGCCGATCGCCGCGGTGGTCATGTCCCGGGTTCCTGATGTTGGTCGTCATGGTCGGGCTTGACCCGGCCATCTCGAAAACCAGGGCGTCCTGGTCAAAGAGATTCCCGGGTCTTCGTTGCTCGCCTCGCCCTGGAATAACGGGTCGAACCGAAACAAAAGCCCGCGCGGATTGCTCCGCGCGGGCTGGTCTGATGGGCCGGCCGCTTGCGCGGCCGAAACCTCACTTCTTCTCGGTCGTCGCCTTCTTGAGGGCGGCGCCCAGGATGTCGCCGAGCGAGGCGCCGGAGTCGGCGGAGCCGTACTGCGCCATCGCCTCCTTCTCCTCGGCCATTTCCAGGGCCTTGATCGAGACCTGGATCTTGCGGGCCTTCTTGTCGAACAGGATGACGCGGGCGTCGACCTTTTCGCCGGCCGCGAAGCGCTCGGGGCGCTGCTCGGCACGATCACGCGCGATTTCGGCGCGCTTGATGAAGGTGGTCATGTCGGTGCCGACGATCTTGACGTCGAGACCGGCTTCCTTGACCTCGATCACCTCAGTGGTGACGACCTGGCCCTTCTTGAACTCGCCGGCATCCACGAAGGGATCGCCGCCGAGCTGCTTCAGGCCGAGCGAGATACGCTCCTTCTCGACGTCCACATCGAGAACGACAGCCTGCAGCATGTCGCCCTTCTTGTATTCCTCGATGACCTGCTCGCCCGGACGGTTCCAGTCGAGATCCGAGAGATGGATCATGCCGTCGATATCGCCTTCGAGACCCAGGAACAGGCCGAACTCGGTCTTGTTCTTGACCTCGCCCTCGACCACCGCACCGCTCGGATGGGTCTCCGCGAAGACCTCCCAAGGGTTGCGCAGGGTCTGCTTGAGACCCAGCGAGATGCGGCGCTTGACCTGATCGACCTCGAGGATCGCGACGTCGACTTCCTGCGAGGTCGAGACGATCTTGCCGGGGTGGACGTTCTTCTTGGTCCAGGACATCTCGGAGACGTGGATGAGGCCTTCGATGCCCGGCTCCACTTCGACGAACGCGCCGTAGTCCGTGATGTTGGTGACGCGACCCTTGAGGCGCGCACCGACGGGGTAACGGGCCGCAATGCCATCCCACGGATCGGCAAGCAGCTGCTTGATGCCGAGCGAGATGCGGTGCGTGTCCTGGTTGATCTTGATGATCTTGACCTTGACCGTCTGGCCGATGGTCACGACCTCGGACGGATGGTTGACGCGACGCCAGGCCATGTCGGTGACATGGAGCAGGCCGTCGATGCCGCCCAGGTCAACGAACGCACCGTATTCGGTGATGTTCTTGACGACGCCGTCGATGACCTGGCCCTCTTCGAGCGAAGCCACGAGCTCGGAACGAGCCTCGGCGCGGGTCTCTTCGAGGACGGTGCGGCGCGACACGACGATGTTGCCGCGGCGGCGATCCATCTTGAGGATCTCGAAAGGCTGCGGCTGGCCCATCAGCGGGCCGACGTCGCGGATCGGGCGGATGTCGACCTGCGAACGCGGCAGGAAGGCGACAGCGCCGTCGAGATCGACGGTGTAGCCGCCCTTGACGGTGTTGAAGATGACACCCGAGACCTTCTCGCGAGCCTCGAAAGCCTTCTCGAGCTTGACCCAGCTCTCCTCGCGGCGAGCCTTGTCGCGCGAGATGACGGCTTCGCCGAGCGCGTTTTCGATCCGGTCCAGATAGACCTCGACCTCGTCGCCGACCTTGATGTCCTGGTCACGGCCGGGGCCGTTGAATTCCTTGAGCGCAACGCGCCCTTCCGTCTTCAGGCCGACATCGATGATCGCCATGTCTTTTTCGATGGCGACGACGATGCCCTTGATGACGGAACCTTCGAGGGCTTCGTTCTGACCGAAGGATTCCTCGAGCAGGGCGGCGAAATCCTCGCGGCCCGAATAGCTTTCTACGGCTGACATGTATTCTCCTGACGCCAGCTCGCGGATCCCGCAAAGCCGGCAAGCGCCGATTGGGTTTGTGCCACAGACCGGACCTGTCCGTCGGCGCCTCCTGAGAGGCCTGCCCGCTCTTCCCGCGCTCTGAGGCGCCGGGGCGAGAACGGGCGGCGCTTGGCCGCCGGCATCGATCCGCATCCGAACAATCCGCCCCAAACACGAAACGGGAGCAGGCCGAAAAGGCCGCCCCCGGCTGTGATCGATCACGGCCCTTCGGACAGGCGCGATGTAGTGCAAAGCAGACGGCAGGGCAAGGGTCCTTGTCCGTTTCGCGCAGCGACGGCCAGGATGGAAAACCTTATAGTGAGAGCTGCGCCTGACAGGAGACCGCCAGGAAACTGCCATGACCAGCGATCCCGACACACCCGACGACAGCAAGCTGACGCGCACCAAGCAGGCCTGGGCGCGGGCCGGCAAATTCCTGACCGGGCGCGTCAGCCGGCCCGACAGCGAGCGGCTGCCGCCCGGGCAGCACCTGGTCAAGGATTGGCCGGTGCTCGATCTCGGCCTCCAGCCCGAGATTTCGACCGAAAACTGGACGCTCGACATCGACGGCGCGGTCGAGCATCGCCTGCACTGGCGCTGGGCGGACTTCATGGCGCAGGAGCAGGCGAACGAGGTCTCCGACATCCATTGCGTCACGACCTGGTCGCGCTACGACAATCGCTGGCAGGGCGTGGCGACGCGGAGCCTGCTCGACCTCGTCCAGCCGAAGCCCGAGGCCGGCTTCGTCGTGCTGCACTCCCATGACGGTTACACCACCAATCTGACGCTCGCGGATTTCGCCAGCGAGGATGCGCTGCTGGCCCATAGCTGGGAGGGCAAGCCCCTGTCGGGCGAGCATGGCGGGCCGGTCAGGCTCGTGCTGCCGAAGCTCTATTTCTGGAAGAGCGCGAAATGGCTGAAGCGGATCGAATTCGTCGAGCGCAACCAGCCCGGTTTCTGGGAGGTCCGCGGCTATCACGATCGCGGCGATCCCTGGCAAGAGCAGCGCTACAGCGACGATTGAAAGCGGGAACCGCCCGATGACCATCAAGGCCTTCGTCTTCGACGCCTATGGCACGCTCTATGACGTTCAGTCCGTCGCCGGCGCGACCGAGGCCGCCTTTCCCGGCCATGGCGAGACCATCACCCAGATCTGGCGGATGAAGCAGCTCGAATACACCTGGCTGCGCTCCGCCATGGGCGCCTATGCCGATTTCTGGACGGTGACGCGGGATTCGCTCGCTTACACGCTCGATGTCCTGGGCCTGAGCGCGAGTGAAGCGGCGATCACCGCCCTGGCCGAGGCCTACAACCATCTCGCGCCCTATCCCGACAGCCTCACCGCGCTCGATGCGCTGGCGGGCAAGCGGCTCGCCATCCTCTCGAACGGCAGTCCGGCCATGCTCGATGCGCTGGTGCGCCATAGCGGTCTGGCAAATCGGTTCGAAGCCGTGCTCAGTGTCGACGCTGCGCGGGCCTACAAGCCCGATCCGCGCAGCTACCGGCTGGTCGAAGAGCGGATGGGCGTAAAGCCCGAGGAGGTCGTCTTCGTCTCCTCGAACGGCTTTGACGTCGCCGGCGCGAAGCATTTCGGCTTCAAGGTCGCGCGGATCGCACGGGTTTCGCCCAGAGCGCTGCATGCCGAGATCGCGGGCGCAGTCCCAATCCCGCCGAAGACCTTGTTCAAGGCGCTGCGCATGCAGGAGGAGCGGCTGGGCGAGAGACCGGATTGGGTGATCGGGTCGCTGGGCGAATTACCGGCGTTGGTGGCCGGGCTTTGAAGGCCAAACGGCCCTGTGACTAAGGACTTCGTCATCCCGGGCGACCGCGTGGTTGCGGCACCCGAACTCACGGCGCTGGAAGAACAGCGTCCTTCTTCCCGCCCTCCAGCGCGCTGGCGCTCTCGTCCTTGAGGTCGACGCCGGTCAGCGAGCGATGGAAGGCCTGGTCGATCAGCCAGGCGAGCTTGAAGGCGGCGGCTTCGAAATCGAGTCCGCCCGGGCGGATATTGGAGATGCAGTTGCGCGCGGCGTCGGTCAGGCCGGGCCTGGGCGCGAAGGTGAGATAGGCGCCAAGCGAATCCGGCGAAGACAGGCCCGGACGCTCGCCGATCAGCACCAGCGCCATGCGCGAGCCGAGCGCATGGGCCGCCTCGTCGCCGAGCGCGACACGGGCCTGCGAGGCGATGACGACCGGCGCGAGCGTCAATCCCTGCCGCTTCAGATGCGGCAGCAGCGCCGTGATGAAGGGGGCGGCGTTCTGGTGGATCGCGGTCGAGGACAAGCCGTCGGCAACGATGATGGCGAGATCGCAGGCGCCGCGCCGCGCCGCCAGCACGCCCCGGCTCTCCTCCGAGAGGCCACGGCCGAGATCAGGCCGGCGCAGATAATCGCCGCGCGAGCGGGCCGCGCTCTCGACCATCACCGTATCCAACGACAAGGCCGCAAGGTCCGCATCCAAGCCCTCGGGACGGAAGGGCTCGTGCACCGCGTCGCGCGCCTGGGCATGGGCGAGGCCGAAGCGCAGCACCTCGCGCGTCGGCAGCGAGGCGCCCGAGCGGCCAAGCGCGATGCGGGCCGGCGTCAATTGCGCGAGCTCGGCCCAGCGCTGAGCCGTGGAGGCAGGCTTGTCCGGCGTTTTCATGCCGCGCGGTCCTGCATGGCGGCGAGCAAGGCCTGCCCACCCTGTCCCGCGCTCAACTTTCCCGCGGGATCGGTGATGTCCATCCGCCTGAGCCAGGCTTCGAATTCCGGCGCGCGCTTCAGGCCAAGCACCTCGCGGATATAGAGCTGGTCGTGGAAGGAGGTCGATTGGTAGTTCAGCATCACGTCGTCAGCGCCGGGGATGCCCATGATGAAATTGACGCCGGCCGTTCCGAGCAGCGTCAGAAGCGTATCCATATCGTCCTGATCGGCCTCGGCATGGTTGGTGTAGCAGATGTCGCAGCCCATCGGCACGCCCATCAGCTTGCCGCAGAAATGGTCCTCGAGGCCGGCGCGGATGATCTGCTTGCCGTCATAGAGATATTCCGGGCCGATGAAGCCGACGACCGTGTTGACCAGGAGCGGCTCATAGGCGCGGCAGACCGCATAGGCGCGGGCCTCGACCGTCTGCTGGTCGACGCCGTGATGGGCATTGGCCGAGAGCGCCGCGCCCTGGCCCGTCTCGAAATACATGACGTTGTCGCCGACCGTGCCGCGCTTCAGCGAGCGGCCGGCTTCCAGCCCCTCCTGCAGCAAGGCGAGCGTGACGCCGAAGGAGGCATTGGCTGCCTGCGTTCCAGCCACCGACTGGAAGACGAGATCGACCGGCACGCCCTGCTCGATCAGCGCCACCGAGCTCGTGACATGGGTCAGCACGCAGGCCTGCGTCGGAATCTCGAAACGGGCGATCAGCGCGTCGAGCAGGCGCAGCAGGTCGCCGATCGCACTCATGCTGTCGGAGGCCGGGTTGATACCGATGACGGCATCGCCGCAGCCATAGCTCAGCCCGTCCATGGTCGAGGCGAGGATGCCGGCGACATCGTCGGTCGGATGGTTGGGCTGGAGCCGGACCGCCATGGCGCCGGGCAGGCCCAGCGTGTTGCGGAAACGGGTGACGACCCGGCACTTCCTGGCGACCAGGATCAAATCCTGATTGCGCATCAGCTTGGAGACGGCGGCTGCCATCTCCGGCGTGATGCCGGGCGCGAGCCGGGCCAGGACCGGCGTCGTCGCCGCATCCGAGCAGAGCCAGTCGCGGAAGCCGCCGACCGTCAGCGAGGCGATCAGCTTGAACGCCGCCGCGTCATGGCTGTCGACGATCAATCGCGTGACCTCGTCGTCCTCATAGGGAATCAGCGCCTCATCGAGGAAGGTCCGCAGCGGCAGGTCGGCCAGCGCCATGCGCGCGGCCATCATCTCTTCCATGCTGCCGGCGGCGAGGCCGGCCAATTGGTCGCCCGAGCGCAGGGGCGTCGCCTTCGCCAGCAAGGTCTTCAAATCGGCGAAAACATAACTCTGCCGCCCGACCGCCGCGCGATACGCCATCAAATCAATCCTCGCCGAAATCAATCCTGGTCCCTTGCAACATGCTAATGCGGATATTGGCATGAGCAAACGCAGATGCAGCATTGCTGCCACCCGTTAGCGCGATTAACGCTCCTTGTCCGGAGAGCGGGACGTTACCCGCCGCAGGATTTGGGAAACGTCATGTCGGCTCGCAGGACCATCGGCACCTTCGACTATGTCGTGATCGGGGCGGGCTCGGCCGGCTGCGTCGTCGCCAACCGGCTCTCAGCCGATTCGAGCAAGAAGGTCCTGGTGCTGGAGGCTGGCGGCAAGGACGACTGGATCTGGTTCCACATCCCGGTCGGCTATCTCTACGCCATCGGCAATCCGCGCGCCGACTGGCTGTTCAAGACCGAGCCTCAGGCGGGCTTGGGCGGGCGGGCCTTGCCCTTCCCGCGCGGCAAGGTCGTCGGCGGCTGCTCGGCGATCAATGCGATGATCTATATGCGCGGCCAAGCGGCCGATTACGACGGCTGGCGCCAGCGCGGGCTTTCCGGCTGGGGCTGGGACGATGTCCTGCCCTATTTCCTCAGGCATGAAGACCATGTCGCACCGGGGACGGGCGAGCACCACAAGTCAGGCGGCGAATGGCGGGTCGAGAATCCGCGCGTGCGCTGGGACATCCTCGATGCCGTGCGCGATGCGGCCGAGGCGGCGGGCATCGCCAAGATCGCCGACTTCAACACCGGCGACAATGAAGGCTCGGCCTATTTCCAGGTCAATCAGCGGCGCGGCCGGCGCTGGAGCGCCTTTACCGCCTTCCTCAAGCCGGTGCTCGATATCCGCGACAACCTCCGCATGGAGACGCGCGTCCTGGTCGAGCGCATTGTGATCGAGGACGGCCGGGCGAGCGCGATCGAGTTCACCCATGGCGAGGAGAAGCTCAGGGTCGAGGTCCGCGGCGAAGTCGTGCTCAGTGCCGGCGCCTTTGGCTCGCCGGCACTGCTGGAGCGCTCCGGCATCGGCGACGGCTCCCGCCTGCAGGAACTCGGCATCGACACGGCCGCGAACCTGCCGGGCGTCGGCGAAAACCTGCAGGACCATCTCCAGATCCGCCCGGTCTACAAGGTCGACGGTGTGCGCACGCTCAATACCGACTATGCCAAGCTCTGGCGCCGGCCGCTGATGGCGCTGGAATATGCGGCGTTGCGCACCGGCCCGCTGACCATGGCGCCCTCGCAGGTCGGCGCCTTCGCGAAATCATCGCCCGACTACGCCACCGCCAATCTCGAATTCCATTTCCAGCCGCTCTCGCTCGACAAATGGGGCGATGGCTTGCACCCGTTCGGGGCCTTCACGGCCAGCGTCTGCAATTTGCGCCCGTCGAGCCGAGGCAGCGTCCATCTCAAGAGCCCGACGGCGGAGGACGCCCCGGCGATCTCGCCCAATTATCTCGATACCGACGAGGACAAGCGCATCGCCGTCGATGCGCTAAAGCTCGCGCGCAAGATCGTGGCGCAAGCGCCGCTGGCGCGCTTCCAGCCGCAGGAGCACAGCCCCGGCGCAGCCGCGACCTCGGACGAGGCGCTGCTGGAAGCGGCGAAAGGGCTCAGCACCACGATCTTCCACCCTGTCGGGACAGCGAAGATGGGTCGCGACGACGATCCGACGGCCGTGCTCGACGAGCGCCTGCGGGTGCGGGGCGTGCGTGGCCTGCGCGTGATCGACGCCTCGGTGATGCCGGCGATCACCTCAGGCAATACGGCGGCGCCAACGATGATGATCGCCGAGAAAGGCGCGCAGATGCTGCTGGAGGATGCGAAAGCGGCCTGACGCCATGATATGAAGGCTCATGCCTGATATGAAGGCTCTTGCCGGCTCGGTCCGGCCCGCTGGAGCCGCCATGTCATCGCCGCCCGAACGCAGCTTGCCCACCAAGATCCTTCTCGCCATCACCCGCGGCGTGCTGACGGCCCTCGTGCTGCTCGACGAGATCGCGCGGCCGCTCTATCGGCCGTTGGCGGACTGGCTCGCCTCGCTGGGAATCGTCGCGCGGGCGGAGGCCGCGATCGCCCGGTTGCCGCGATTGGCCATTCTCGCTTTGCTTGCGATCCCCTTCGCAGTCGCCGAGCCCTTGAAGATCGTCGGCCTGATCATGATCGGGCGCGGGCAGGTCGTGGCGGGCATCGTGATCCTCGCTGTGGCCTATCTCGCGAGCTTCCTGATCGTCGAGCGCATCTACCAGGCCGGGCGGGACAAGCTTCTGAGCTATCGCTGGCTGGCCTGGTTGATGGCGGCGATCGAAACCGTCCGCGTCAAAGCGCTCACCTGGGTCAAGGCGAGCGCGGCCTATCAATCCGCCCTCCGGATCCGCGACGAGGCCAGGCGCTGGTTGCGGGGCCTGCGCGCCTAGAGCATTTTCGAGCGAAGTGGACACCGGTTCGCGTGAAGAAAATGCGATAAAATAAAGAGTTAGAGCATTTCTGCGATTCGGAGAAACGCGGAAATGCTCTAAGCGCGACCGGGCCGTTCCGGCTCAGAACGTCACGTCGATCCGGCCTCGCAGCGCATGGTCGCGCGCGCCATTGCCCAAGGCGGCATTGTAGCCAAGACCGAGCGCGACATTGCCGGCGACACGCCAGGACAATCCGACCTCCGCAACCATTGCATCGCGCGCCACCGGCGCGGCGTAGACCTGGAAGGGGCTCGCAGCTCCTGCGAAGGCCAGCACGGCGGTGGGCGTCGTCTCCCCGAAGGCGTGACGCCAGCCCAGCATGGCGCGGGCGAAGAGCGGCGTCGCGCCAAGCTGCGTTTCCGCGCGCAGGCCCACTATGGAGAAGCCGAGGTTCTGGTCGCGGCCATTCAAGCGCAATGCGGCCGCCCCGCCCTGCTCCGTGCCTGAATCCGAACGCACGCTCACGGCGGCGACCTGGACGAAGGGCTCGAAGGCGACGGAGCCGAGCGGCAAGGCATAGCCGACCTCGGCGAAAGCCTGGGCCGTCGCCCCCTGGCCGTCGAAACGCAGCACGTCGGAAAAGCCGTTCAGCCCGACGAGGCGGGTCAGATTGGTCTGGTTCCAGGCATAGGCAGCGCCAGCACGCAGATTGACCGCGCCAAAACGCGCCCCGCCATAGAGCGCGGCATGGACGGCGTCCTGCGTGCCGTCCGAGCGGCGCTGGTCGATGTCGAAACGGGTGCGGGTGAAGCCACCGGCGACGCCGACGCGCCAGGGCGTCTCGCCGCCGCCGGACTCGAGCTCCGCGCCGAACAGCATGCCGCCGCCGCGCCGGTCGAGCGAGGCCGCATTGCCGTCGCCATTGCTGCTCCCTTGAGCGCCGATCGCCTCGCCCCAGAGCTGGAAGCGTCGGGTTTCGAGAGCGGGCGCGGGCAATGCCGCCATGCGCGGCCGGCCCGGCGCATCGGCCGAGAAGGCGCCGGTCACCGTGCCGGACGGAGACGACAAGAACGGCGCGCGCAGGCGGTTCATGATGGTGTCGCGCACCAGATGGCTGGTCTCGATCGCGACCGAAACGGCCTGCGCATGCGCCTCGCCCGACAGCGCGTCGAAACCGGCGCGGGCCTCCGCCAGCGACGAGGACACCAACGCGTCATAGACGCGATTACCCGTCCCCAGCGCCTCGGCAGCGCGGCCGGCGCTCGCTTGGTTGCGCGTGACAGCCGCGTCGGGAAAGGTGAGCGCATTGCGCTCCAGCGTCAGCGCCACCGCCCTTGCCTCGTAACTCAGCGTCGGCGTCAGGAAGGCGAAATTCGAGGTCACGCCGGCAAACTGCCCGCTGACGCCGCCCTGTGCGGTCAGGATGACATAGCGGGTCGAGAGACCATAACTGCCCTGCGCAGCCAGAAGCTGAACCTGGCCGCCCGACAAGGTCGCAGTTCCCGTCGCCGCAACGAGATCGGAGGCGCCGGCTGCATTGAGTTCGACCTGATAGGTCGAGCCGGCCGCAAAGGCGACATTGCCGGCAACGTTCAGCGTGCCGATGGAGTTGCCCGGCGCGACCGTGCCGCCTGAGGCAATGACGATGCTGCCGACCGTGCCGGAGCCGCCGAGCGCGCCGCCCGACACGGTGATGGCGGAGCCTGTCAGCGAACCATTGACGACGAGAAGCCCGCCAAGCACCGAGGTCGGGCCGGTATAGCTGTTGGTCCCGGTCAGGATCAGCTTGCCGGAGCCCTGCTTGGTCAGCGTCCCCACGCCGGAGATGTTGGCGGCGAGGGTGGTGCTGTCGGTGAAATTCGCGATGATGGCGCCGTCATTCTGAATGAAAGGCGTGTCGATGGTGCCCGCCAGGCCGCCATTGCCGAGATTGAGCACGCCCAAGGGGCCGATCTCAATACCGGCCGCGGCCTTGACGAGCCCACCATCCGCAACCGTGAGCACGCCGGCATAGTCGCCACCGCAGCCGCAACCGGAAGAGCCGATGAGCAGGCCGTTAGTCGCATTCAGGACCGAGCCCGCCCCTGTCACCAGGACGCTTGCGGTGGGAAAGCCCAGGCTGGGATCGGGATCCGAACTGATCTCGACGAAGCCGGTCGCGTTCACCACACCGCCCGCGGAAATGACGAGACTACCGGAGCCGCCGGAGCCAAAAAAATTGCCGACGAACAAGCCGATATCGACGTTCCAGGTCGATCCGGGACCGGTCACCGTCACGACCGGCGCGATCGCTAGCCCATCGAGACCCGCGCCGCCCTTGCTGTTCATCACCGCGCCGCCGCTGATCGTCAGCGTCACGAGCGTGAAGTTGCCGAGGGCCGTGAGGCCTTCGACGGTCACGGTCGAGCCCGCGCCTGTGACCTCCATCGCCGATTGGACGAGCAGGTAGCCGGCCGGATCCACCATGTTCAAGGTGCCGCCATTGCTGACGCGCAATGTCCCGCCCAACACCACAATGCCGCCGCCGCCGCCGGCCGGATTGCCGACACTGAGCGAGCCGCCGCTGATGTCGAGTGTCGGATTCGAGCAACCGCAACCCAGACCGCCCAGAACGAGGAGCCCTTCGATGCTGCTCGTCCCAGTCAGAGTGAGTGCCCCCGGCCCGTCCATGAAGAGCGAGCCCTTGCCGGTGATATTGCCGGAGAACACGGTGGCGACCGCGTTGGAGCCGACCGACAGGATGGCACCGTCGCCGATAACGACCTTGCCCGCGCCCGACAGCGAGCCGATCGCGACCTGGAGCGTATCCATGACCTCAATCGTCGCGCCGGTGGCAACACTGTAATCGGAGCTTGCCGAGAGCGCCGTGTCGGAATTGGCGATAAGCCGGCCCTGCATAACGCTGGTCGCACCGGAATAGGTGTTGTTGCCGGAGAGGACGAGATCGCCGAGGCCGGTCTTGGTCAGCCCGCCCGTGCCGGAGATGATACTGAGGCTGTCTAGCTCCAGGGCAAAACCATTGGTATCGATCGTACCGCCGCCGGCCTTGAGCGTGACCGTGCGCGCCGAGGTCACATTGGCGGTGATGACGAGGCCGCCGCCATCGAAGGTCAGCCCGCCGCCGACGTCGCCAAGCTGGGCGTTATCGCTGATCGAAATCCGGCCCTGGCTGATCGTCGTGCCGCCGGAATAGGAATTGGCCGAGTTGGTCAGCGTCAGCGTGCCCGCCCCGGTCTTGACCAGCGAGCCGCCGCTGATGACGCCGTCGACCGTCGTGGACGCGCCGTTGCCGCCGACGGTGAGTTCATTGGCGCCGAGGACGTAATCGCCCACTCCGGCGATCGAGCCGGCGCTCAGGCGGTTGTCGCCGAGCGGGCCGGTGCTGCCCGAGAAATCGGTCGTCGCGCCGAGATTCGTCACGATCGTCGCATTTCCGGCCGTGCTGCTGTTGAAGAACACGATGGTGCCGTTGTTGGTGATCGTGGCGTCGCCGGCCGTGCTGCTGTCGTTGAACTGAAGGAAGCCGTCGTTGGTGATCGTGGCGTTACCGGCCGCGCTGTTGCCGGTGAAAGCCACCAAATACTGATTGACCAGGGTCTGCGCCTGGCCGGAATTGTTGACGATGCCTGCTCCAGCGAAGATGATGCCGCCGGGAAAGTTGATCGTGATCGTGTAGGCCGGCGCGCTTGCGTTGAAGGTGAAGCCCCCGAGCGTCCTGGTTGCGTTGACTGTGATCAAGGACTGGCTGGTGGCATCGAAGAACGCCGTGCCGGTCGGAACCGTCGCCGGCGTCCAGTTCGCGCCGGCGATGAATTCGCCCGAGCCGGGATTGAGCTGCCAGGTCGCGTCCTGCGCGCGAGCTGAGCCTGCGCAGAGCAACGCCGAACCCAGCGACGTGCCCGCCAGCAAAGCCAGCATGACGAAGCGGCGGCGATACGCGCCGCGCCCTTGGCCTGTCGAATCCACGAAAGCGTCGCCCCCAAATCCCAGCGCGACAATTTAAGGCAATCTTACTCTACGGCAATAGATAACCATTCACAGGCTGGGGATCGACACTCGTCGCCATGCCGCGCGACGGCCCGCGAGTCGAACGCCCGGCATGCCGTCCAGATTTTTCGCATTGAGGTTGAAACAGCTTGGTCATCCCGGGCGTAGCGAAGCGTAGACCCGGGATCCATTCCTGAGCCTCACCAATCAGCGCTCCGGAATGGATCCCGGATCGGCGCGGCTAAAGCCGCTTGTCCGGGATGACCCGCGCTATGATTCCACCTGAGCGCAGCCTGCTTCAGCGGGCCAGCAGCAGTGGCGCGCTCAGACGACCTGGTTGCGCAACGTCGTCTCGCCCCGCGCCAACCGGCCGAGATTGTCGAGCAGGGTGTCGACGACATTGCCCTCATAGGCCCGCGTCTCGCCGGCGCTGTGAGGCGTGATGACGACCTGCGGCAGGCTCCAGAAAGGCGAGGATGGCGGCAGCGGCTCGTCATGGAAGCAGTCGAGCCCGGCGCCGGCCAGCCGGCCCTCGCTCAGCGCGGCGAGCAGCGCGGCCTCATCCACCACCTTGCCGCGTGCGACATTGATGAGGACGGCCGTGGGCTTCATCGCCGCGAGCGCCTGGACGCCGATCAGCCCTTCGGTCTCCGCCGTCAGCGGGCAGGTCAGCGCGACGATGTCGGCCTGCGCCATGACCTCGTGCAACTGGTCGGGCCGGACGATCGCCTCGATATGCGGCTGCGGCTCCGGCTGGCGGCGCACGCCGATGACGCGGATGCCGAAAGCCGAGGCGAGCGCGGCCAGGCGCAGGCCGATGCGGCCGAGCCCGACGATGACCATGGTTTTGCCGCCAAGCTCGTCCTCGCGCCTGGCGCGGTCGCCGATCATCGGACGCCAATGCTTGGCCGTCTGGTTGTCGCGGGCGAGATGGATCTGGCGGGTCAGGGCCAGGACCAGCGCCATGGCGTGCTCGGCGACGGCGCGCTCATTCACCCCTTGCGCGCTGGCGAGGCGGATGCCGGCGGCAGCCAGGGCCGGTTTGTCGAATTGGTCGGTGCCGGCGCTGACCGACTGGATAAAGCGCAGCTTGGGCGACGCGGCGATCAATTCGTTGCGCCAGAGGCCGGAGACGACGAGGACATCGGCCTCGCCCGAGCGCGCTTTGAGCTCGTCGAGCGAGTTCGCCGAAAAACTCCGGGCGGCGTGGCCGCGCGTCGCAAACTCGGCCTGCAATTGATAGGCGGCGTGGGAAAAACCGATCGTCAGCTCATTGTCAGGCGGCAGCAGGGGCATTCGTCTCGTTCCTCGACAGTCAAAAGACGTGGTCAGGTTATCGGGAGAGCGGCGCGCTGTCCCGGCGGTCAGCGCATGCAAGCTTCACGCTGGACCGGGGCCGGAGGTCGCAAAGCCCGCAAGCGCCGCCTCGAGCCTGGTCCATTCCGAGGCCTGCCCGGGCAGGCCGAATCGCAGCCAGCGCACATTGTTCTGGAAACGGCGCAGATAAAGGCCATGCCGGCCAAGATGAGCAAACAGCGCCGGCGCGCCACCGGTTTCGAGCAGCCTGAACAGCGCCGTGCCGCCGACGATCCTGCCATGCGGCGCGAGCAGCGCGTCGAGCCGGGCGGCATCGGCAGCGCGAGCGGCTCCGGCTTGCGCGAGCCAGAGGGAATCGGCCAGCGCCGTCGCTCCGATATGCAGCGCCGGCCCGGCCACCGCCCAGGGCCCCATCGCCGCGCGTAGGGCGCTGGTCAGCGCCGGATCGCAGATCGCGAAGCCCAGGCGCAGGCCCGCCAGCCCATACGTCTTGCCGAAGGAGCGGAGCACCAATGTCGCCGGCGGCAGCTCGGGCAGAATGCTGACCTCCGGCGTGAAATCGGCAAAAGCCTCGTCGACGACGAGCAGGCCGCCGCGCGCGGCGCATCGGGCCGCCATGGCCGCGAGCCCTTGCCGCGACACGACCCGGCCATCAGGATTGTTCGGGTTGACCAGCACGATGCTACGCGCCTCGCCCGCTTGATCCGGATCGGTGACGGGGCGCACCTCCGCTCCAGCCTTGGCCCAGGCCTGGGCATGCTCGGCATAGGTCGGCCCCAACACCGCGACCGGACCGGCCGCCACGAGACGCGGCAGCAAATCGATCAGGATCTGCGTGCCGGGTGCCGCGACGATGCCGGCGCTTTCGGGCACGCGATAGGCCGCACGCGCCGCGGCCAGCAGCGCCGCCTCCTCGGTAGCCCCGGGCAGGCGCTGCCAGAGCGCAGCCGGCAGCGACGGAAGCGGATAAGGCAGGGGATTGATCCCGGTCGAGAGATCGACCCAAGGGGCCGGGGCATCGGGAAACAGCGCTTGCGCCGTCGCCAGATCGCCGCCATGCCAGATTTCGCCCTCAATCACGATTGATCCCGCCTCGCATGAGCCCGCCCGACACCTTGCTTCTGCTGCTCGCCGCGCTCGTGATCGAGGCCGCGCTCGGCTATCCCCAGGGCTTGTATGCGCGGATCGGCCATCCCGTCACCTGGCTTGGCGCGCTGATCGCGGCGCTCGACGACAGCCTGAACCGCGAGACCGCCTCTTATGCGGCACGCAAGGCTGCCGGGCTCGCCGCGCTCGTCATCCTGCTCTGCACGACCATCGCCTTCGCCTCGACCGCGGCCCGACTTTGCCTCGCGCTCGGGCCGCTCGGCCTGCTGCCGCTGGCGATTCTGGCCTCGACCCTGCTGGCACAGCGCAGCCTCTACCAACATGTCGCTGATGTCGCCGAAGGGTTGGAGCAAGGCGGGCTCTCCGAGGGGCGCAAGGCGGTTGCGATGATCGTGGGCCGCAATCCTGAAAGCCTCGACGAGGCCGGCGTCTCGCGCGCCGCGATCGAGAGCCTCGCCGAGAATTTCTCCGACGGCGTCGTCGCCCCCGCCTTCTGGCTCGGCCTCGCCGGGCTGCCGGGCTGCGCACTCTACAAGGCGATCAACACCGCCGATTCGATGATCGGCCACAAGACGCCGCGCCATCTCGCCTTCGGCTGGGCGGCGGCGAGACTTGACGACCTCGTCAACCTCCCAGCCTCGCGGCTCACCGCGCTGTTGCTGGTCGCAGCCGCGGCCCTCGACCGGGAGGCCGCTGCGACTGGGGCCTGGAAGGCCGTGCGGCGCGACGCCTATCGCCACCGCTCGCCCAATGCCGGCTGGCCGGAAGCGGCGATGGCCGGGGCGCTCGGCCTGCGCCTTGCCGGACCGCGCATTTATGGCGAGACTCGCGTCGAGGATGGCTGGATGGGGAACGGCCGCGCCGAGGCGACAGCCGCCGATATCAGGCGGGCGCTCAGGCTCTATCGCGGGGCCTGCCTGATGCTGTGGGCGCTGGCGGCGGCGGGCGTGGCGTTGGCCGTTGCGGTCTGACCGGAGCCGGTGATCGGCTTACGCCAGCGCGGCAAAAGCGCTATAGTACCGGGTATCGGATAGCCCGCAGGAGCCCGTGATGGGTACGCATGTCACGATCGATGAGGATGTCGTGCGAGCAGCCGAGAAGCTGGCGCTGGAGCAGAACCGTACGGTCGGCGAGGTGATTTCCGAGCTCGCGCGACGGTCATTGCCGGCCGGGACGGAGATCACCTATCGCAATGGCATTCCGCAGTTGCCTCGCCGCCCCGGAGTGGTCGTCACCATGGAACTGGTCAACGCGCTTCGCGATGAGGAACCGTGACCTATCTGCTCGACGTCAATGTTCTGATCGCACTGATTGATCCAGCACACGACCACTATTCCGCAGCCCATGACTGGTTCTCATCGACGGGCCGCCACTCCTGGGCAACCTGCCCGATCGTAGAGAACGGCGTTATCCGTATTCTCGGCAATCCGCGCTATCCATTTCCACTCGCCCAATCATCGCCCGCTGGTGTCGCGAGAATCCTCGGCGAATTGCGGGCGGCTCCCGGCCATGTCTTCTGGGCGGACGAAATCAGCCTGCTCAACCCTGCCGTAGTCGATCTCGGTCAACTGCTTCATTCGCTGCAGGTCACGGACACCTATCTGCTGGCGCTCGCAGTCTCGAAGGGTGGAAAGCTCGCCACCTTCGACGCTCGGTTGACCACGAATTCCGTCCACGGCGGCGCTGCTGCGCACCACCTCATCCCGACAGTCTGATCCCCTCAGAACTCGATCCCCGCCTGCGCCTTCACGCCGGCGGCGAAATGGTGCTTCACCAGCGTCATTTCCGTCACCAGATCGGCAGCCGCGATCAACTCCGGCTTAGCGTTGCGGCCGGTGACGACGATGTGGAGGTCGTCCCGACGGGCGGCGAGCGTCGCAACCACCTCGTCCAATGGCAGGTAATCGTAGCGCAGCGCGATATTGAGCTCGTCCAACACGATCAGGCGGATCGTCTCGTCGGCCATCAATTCCTTCGCCTTCTCGAAGGCGCGCCCGGCGGCTGCGATGTCGCGGGCCTTGTCCTGCGTCTCCCAGGTGAAGCCTTCGCCCATGCTGTGCCAGGTGATCTGATCGCCGAAGGCATCGAGCGCCTTGCGCTCGCCTGTCGCCCAGGCGCCCTTGATGAACTGCACCACCCCGACGCGCCAGCCATGGCCGAGCGCGCGCAGGATCAGCCCGAAAGCAGCCGTCGATTTGCCCTTGCCCGGCCCGGTGTTGACGATCAGCAGGCCCTTCTCGATCGTCTTGCCCGCAACCTCGGCGTCCTGCACCGCCTTGCGCTTCTCCATCTTGGCCTTGTGGCGGGCGGCCTCATCAGCGTCGATCGTCATCATTTCACCTGCATCGCCAGTCCGGCGACCATGAAGACCACGTGCCGGGCCTCAGCCGCAAGGTTCTGGTGCAGGCGGCCGGCCTCGTCGCGGAAGCGCCGCGCCAGGGCATTGTCGGGTACGATGCCGAGCCCGACCTCGTTCGAAACCAGCACGACGCGGCCGGAGGCTTCAGCACAGGCGGCGATGAGCTCGGCGCCCGCGGACACCGTATCCCGCTCCGCCAGGATCAGATTGGTCAGCCACAAGGTCAGGCAATCGACCAGGATCGGCCGCCCCGCCGGCACGGCGCGGATCGCCTCGGGCAAGGCGAGCGGCGCATCGACCGTGAGCCAGTTGCCGGAGCGCCCCGCCCGATGCTCGGCGATGCGCGCGCGCATCTCGTCGTCAAAGGCCTGGGCAGTCGCGATATAGCTCCAGGGCGCCGGCAGCGCCTCGATCAGCGCCTCGGCATGGCGGCTCTTGCCCGAGCGCGCACCGCCGAGAACGAGGGTGAGATGGGGAAGGATCGTCGCCACAGCCGGAACCTCTACCGAAATAGCCGTCATTGCGAATGACGGCGCAGTGCATTGCACAGCACCGCCCACATGGCTAATGATCATCCCCGACGGTGCCCCGGCAACGGGGTGAAAAGGGAACGCGGTGCGATACCGCGGCTGCCCCCGCAACTGTAAGCGGTGAGTTCTGCGCCATCGGCCACTGGGAGCGATCCCGGGAAGGCGGCTCAGGACGTCGAGATCCGTGAGCCAGGAGACCTGCCGTCGTCGTTCCGCAATCCAACAGGCCGCCGGCGGGGCGGCCAGGAGAAACACGATGAACACCTCCGCTTCGCTTTCGACTTCGGCCGGCGTTTCCGAACGCGCCAAGGCCGCACTGGCCGCCCTGCTGCTCGGCAGCGTGCTGATCTTCACGGTCGGCTTCGCGCATTCGAGCAGCGTCCACAACGCCGCCCACGACACGCGCCACACACTCGCCTTCCCCTGCCACTGAGGGGATCGAACATGGTCAATCGCGTTCTCACGGTCAGTCTCCTGGCCGGGCTTCTGGCTGGGCTCGTCATCGCCGCGCTCCAGCACGTCACCACCACGCCGCTGATCCTCAAGGCGGAAACCTATGAAGCGGCGATGCGCGCCGCGGCGCCGTCCTTCGCGTCTTTCGGCGGCGAGGCCCGCATCATCCTCGCCCATGGTCCCGCCGGCGATGCCGCCGGCCATGACCATGCCGAATGGAAGCCACAGGACGGCTTGCAGCGCACCGCCTTCACCACGCTGGTCACGGTCGCGACCGCGATCGGCTTCGCGGCACTGCTGCTCAGCGGCATGATCGCGGCGAATGAGACGATCGACGACAGGCGCGCGCTCGCCTGGGCGGTCTGCGGCTTCCTCGCCTTCGGCCTCGTCCCGGCGGCGGGTCTCGCGCCGGAATTGCCCGGCAGCGCGGCGGCCGAACTCTTGCCTCGTCAGATCTGGTGGGTCGCGACGGCGCTGGTCACGGCTGGCGGGCTCTTCGTCTTCCTGCGCATGGAAGCCGGCTGGCTCAGGGCCCTGGCGGTGCTCGCCATGCTCGTGCCGCATCTGATCGGCGCGCCGCATCCGGCCGCGCCGGAGAGCAAGGTTCCAGCCGAGATCGCCGCGCATTTCACCGCGCTGTCGCTCTCGATCCAGGCCGCGCTCTGGCTCGCCACCGGCCTCGCCGTCGGCATGATCTGGCCAAGGATGACACGCAAGGCTTTGGCGACGCGCCGCGCGGCCAAGGCCTGACGCCTCGCGCGCTCCTCCCAAGGGAGCGCGCATCTCGAACACGGAGGCGTTTGCATGCCCGAGGCCGATCTCACCATTCATGTCTGCACCGTCTGCCGGCGCGTGCGCGAGGATCTCGCCGAAGGCTACGACCAGCCGGGGCTCGGCCTCGCCGCCGCGCTCGGCGAGCGGCTTGCCGGCAAGGCCGGAATCACCGTCGAGGCGGTCGAATGCCTCGCCGTCTGCAAGCGCCCTTGCACGGTCGCCTTCGCGGCGAACGGCAAATGGACCTATCTCGTCGGCGATCTCGACGCCGAGACCCATCTCGACGATATCGTCGGCGCGGCGGAGAGCTATGCCGCCAGCGCCAACGGCATCATTCCCTGGAAAGAGCGACCCATCCCCTTCCGCAAGGGCGTGGTCGCGCGCGTGCCGCCACTCGTACCGCGCGAACCAGGCCTGCGCGAACAAGGATCGACATCATGACTGCCTCCCTGGCCAAAGTGCCCTGCACCATCATCACCGGCTTCCTGGGCGCCGGAAAAACCACGCTGGTGCGCCATCTGCTCGAGAACGCCGGGGGCAAGCGCCTCGCCGTGCTCGTCAACGAATTCGGCGATCTCGGCTTCGACGGCTCCTTCCTCGCCGGCTGCGGCATCGAAGGCTGCACGGAAGCGGATGTGGTGGAGCTGCCCAATGGCTGCATCTGCTGCACCGTCGCCGACGATTTCGTGCCGGCGCTGGAAAAGCTGCTGAACCGGCCGAACCCGCCCGAGCACATCCTGATCGAGACCTCGGGTTTGGCTCTGCCGAAGCCGCTGGTGACGGCCTTCAACTGGCCGGCGATCCGCTCGCGCGTCACGGTCGATGGCGTCATCGCGGTAGTCGACGGGCCGGCTGTGGCCGAGGGCCAGTTCGCCGACGATCCCGAGGCGACGGCCGCTCAAGCTGCGCAGGATGCATCGGTCGAGCACGACAACCCGCTGGAGGAGGTCTTCGAGGACCAGATCCTCTGTGCCGACCTGATCCTGCTCAACAAGAGCGATCTCGTCGACGCAGAAGCCAGGGCCCGCGTCATCGCCGAAATCAGGGAGCACCTGCCAAAGGCGATCAAGATCGTCGAGACCTCGCATGGCAAGGTCGAGCCGGCGTTGATCGTGGGGTTGAACGCCGCCGCCGAGAGCGATCTCGCAGCGCGCCCCTCGCATCACGGCGAGGGCGAGGACCATGACCATGACGATTTCGACTCGGTCTCGCTGCCGCTGCCGGCCGGCCTCTCGCCGGAAACCCTCTCGGCCCGCATGGGCAAGGCCGCCGAGGCCGAGGGCGTGCTCCGGCTGAAGGGCTTCACCGCCGTGCCGGGCAAGCCGATGCGCCTCGTCGTGCAGGGCGTCGGCCGCCGCGTCAGCCATCATTTCGACCGGGCCTGGGGCGCGGACGAAGCGCGCGACGGCCGGCTCGTCGTGATCGGCCTCAAGGGCTTCGACCGCACCGCCGTGGAGGCCGCGCTCGCGGGCTGAACGCGCCATGCACCTCCTCCCGACCAGCGAGATCAGGCTCGACGACGGCGAAGACGCCGTCGACCTCGCCTTGCCGCCGGGAGATGTGCTGGTGCTGTCCTATGCCGACAGCGATCTCTCGGCGATTGCCGTGGCTGCCGGCACGGCTGTCGGCATGACTGCCGGAGCGAGCGGGTTCGATGTCCGGCTCGCCTCGCTCAGGCGGCTCAAGCACCCGCTTTCCGTCGACCTGCTGGTTGCGAAGACGGCGGCACAGAGCCGTTTCGTGCTGGTGCGCTGCCTCGGCGGGCTGGACTATTGGCGCTACGGCGTCGAGCAGCTGACCGAGGCTTGCCGGCGCGAAGGCATCGCGCTTGCCGTACTGCCGGGTGACGACCGACCGGATGCGCGATTGGCGGAACACAGCACCGTGCCGGCGGAGTTCACGGCCGAATTGTTCGGCTATTTCCACGCCGGTGGCGGCGCTGAGAACATGCGGCGGTTGCTGGGGCGGATCGGGGATTATCTCGGCGCCTCCCTTCCCTCATCCGACCCGGCTGCGCCGGGCCACCTTCTCCCACCCATCTCGGGCTTGCCTGAGATGGGCAATTCTAAGTGCCAAAGTCGGCAACAGCCGACTTTGATGGGGGAGAAGGATGAGGCGGCGGCTTCGCCCTTCTCCCCTCCCATCTCGGGCTTGCCCGAGATGGGCAACCCTGAGTGTCAAAGTCGGCAACAGCCGACTTTGATGGGGAGAAGGTGCCGGCAGGCGGATGAGGGAAGGCGATATGCTTCCGAGCTCGCACCGCTTCCGCTCCCCTCGCTCTTCGCGCTCGGCGCGGGTGCAACGCCCGTCCCCTGGCGCGAGGCGCTCGCCGCCCTCCCCACTGACGCTCCGCTCGTCGCCATCCTGGTCTATCGCTCGGGTGTCAGCGCCGGCGACACGGCTATGGCCGAGGCGATCTCCGCGGCTCTCGCCGCCCGCGGCCACGCCCCGCTGATCCTGGCGCTCACCAGCCTGAAGGACCCCACTGTTACGGCGGAACTCGCGGCGCTGATCGCCCTGCGCAAGCCCGCGCTGATCGCCACCACCACCGCCTTCTCGGCTCGCGAGGGCGGCGATTTCGTGCTCGACGCCGCCGCTTGCCCGGTGCTGCAGGCCGTACCCGTCGGCAGCGCGCGCGAGGCCTGGAATGCCTCGCCGCGCGGTTTGTCGGCCGTCGATCTCGCAATGCAGGTGGCGCTGCCCGAATTCGACGGCAGGCTTGGAGCCATCCCCGTCGCGTTCAAGGCGGATGTGACGGATGCCGCGACCGGCCTCGTCATCCGCCGCCTCCTGCCCGATCCCGAAGGCATCGCGGCACTGGCCGATCTCGCCGCCGGCTGGATCGCGCTCGCGGCCAAGCCAGTAGCCGAGCGCAAGCTCGCGCTGGTGATGTCGGACTATCCCGCGCGCGGTGGCCGGGCCGGCTTCGCGGTCGGGCTCGACACGCCCGCCAGCGTGGCTGCGATCTCGGAGCTGCTGGCGGGAGCCGGGTACGATGCCGCTAGCCGTCATGGTGAGGATGGGCCTGAGCTCATGGCAGCGCTCACCACCGGCCCTGCCGATTTCACCGTCTCGCTCCCGGCCTATCGCGCCTGGCTCGACGGCATCCCCGTTACCGCCCGCGACGCACTTCTCGCCGCCCATGGCGAGCCAGAACCCGACGGCGACGCCTTCCGCTTCCGCACCATCCAGGCCGGCCATCTCACCATCGCATTGCAGCCGCCGCGCGATGCCACGCCCGACCGCAAGGCGCGCTATCACGATCCCGACGCCCCGCCGGGACATGCCTATCTCGCCTTCTATCTCGGCTTGCGCGAGACCCTGCGCATCGACGCGCTGATCCATCTCGGCACGCATGGCACCATGGAGTGGCTGCCGGGCAAGGCGGTCGCGCTCTCGCCCTCCTGCTGGCCGCGCCTGATCACCCAGGGCGTGCCGGTGATCTATCCTTATGTGGTCGATGATCCCGGCGAAGCCGCGCCCGCCAAGCGCCGGTTGTCGGCGATCACGCTCGGCCATCTGCCGCCTGAACTCGCCGAGACCGGGGCCGGCGGCGAAGTCGCACTGCTGCGCGACCTCGTCGAGGAGTTCTCGCAGGCGCAAGTGATGGACCCGCGCCGGGCTGAGATCGTCGCCCGCGAGATCCGTGAGCGCGCTGAAGCCAGCGGGCTCAGCGAGAGCTGCGGCGTCACGCCCGCCATGGAGATGAGCGAGGCGCTGACCCGGCTCGACGCGCAGCTCTGCGATATCGCCGAATTGCCCTTCCGCGACGGGCTGCACATTTTCGGACAAGCCGCGCACGATCCCGCCTCCTCTGACGCCGAGCGGACAAACCTGCTGCGCGCGCTCGATGGCCGCTTCGTGCCCCCCGGGCCTGCCGGCTCGCCGCATCGCGGCCGGCCCGATGTGCTGCCGACCGGGCGCAACCTCTCGACGCTGGACCCGCGCGCGATCCCGACACGCGCTGCAGCGAGACTGGGCGGCCTCGCCGCGCAGGCCGTGATTGCGCGCCATCTGCAGGAGCATGGCGACCATCCGCGCCGGATCGTGATGGATCTCTGGGCCTCGCCGACACTGCGTTCGGGCGGCGAGGATATCGCGCATGCGCTCGCCCTGATGGGCGTCGAGCCGCTCTGGGATCACGCCTCGACACGGGTGACGGGGTTTTCGATCATCCCTCAGCCGAAGCTGACGCATCCGCGCCTCGACGTGACGATCCGCATCTCCGGCGCCTTCCGCGACACGTTTCCCGGCCAGATCGCCCTGCTCGATGCGGCGGCCCGCGCGATTGCGGCCCTCGACGAGCCCGACGAGTGGAACGAGCCAGCCGCCGCGCAGCGCCGAGGTGAAGCAGGCGCGCGCATCTTCGGAGCAGCGCCCGGCCGCTATGGCGCGGCGATGGCCGACCGCGCCCTCGACGGCGACTGGACGATGCGCGACGAGCTCGCCGAAGCCTATCTCGCCGCCTCCAGCCATGCCTATGGCGGGGCAGAGGGCGCAGCGACAGCCGATGCGGGGTTCGCGGAACGCATCAGGGAGGCGCAGGCCTTCATCCATGTCAGCGACACGGCCGGGCGCGACATCTTGGAAGCCTCGAGCGCGGCCGACGTCATCGGCGGGCTTGCGGCGGCGGCCAAATCACTCGGCGCCAATCCCGCGCTCTACAGCCTCGATTCATCCAAACCCGAGGCACCGAAGGCGCGCACGCTGACTGAGGACATCGCCCGCATCGTCCATGGCCGCTTGACGCATCCGCGCTGGATTGCGGCGCAGCTCGCCCATGGCTGGCGCGGTGCAGCGGAACTGGCCGAGGCCGTCGATACGCTTTTCGTTTTCGCGGCAAGCACGGATGCCGTCGCGGATGGGCTGTTCGACGCCGTCTTCCAGGCCTATTGCGCCGATCCGACGATCTGGAGCGCGCTGGAAGCGGCAAATGCTCCCGCCGCCAACGCCATCCGCGCCCGGCTGAGCGATGCCGAGCGGCGCGGCCTGTGGACGAGCCGGCGCAATTCGGTCGCGGCCTTTCTGGCGCGGGCGGACGGCACTGTGACGCCGGCCGAGCCAAGCTCCCCCCTTCCCCCTGGTGGGGAAGGGGTGGGGATGGGGGGCGCTCCGCTTGGTGAGGGATTGACCCAGTCGTTCGCCCCCTACCCCTCCCCACAAGGGGGAGGGGTTCCCGCGCCTAAGATTACGACCAGCGTTCACTGGAAGGCCGCGGAATGAGCGCGCCCTCTCCGGACACGCTGCGGCGCGGCTGGTGCCCGAGTACGCTGAAGCCGATGGAGACAGGTGATGGCTGGCTGGTGCGGCTGCATCCGCCCGGAGCCGTGCTGACGCCCACGCAGCTCATTCGCATCGCCGCCCTGGCGCGCGAGCATGGCAACGGGCTGATTGAGATTTCCGCACGCGGCAACATGCAGCTGCGCGGGGTGACGGCTCAGAGCCACCCGGCGCTGGTCGCAGTGCTGCTGGGCGAACACCTCGTCGACGAGCATGACGGCGACGGTCCGCAGCGCCTGACGCTGATCTCGCCGCTGGCGGGAGAGGGCGAGCTGATCAATGCCGCAGCGCTGGCGGGCGCAATCGAAACGCGCGGGCGGCTCATTTCCGGCCTGCCGGCGAAATTCCTGATCATCGTCGATGGCGGAGGCACGCTCTCGCTCGACGCGTTCGCCTGCGATCTGCGGCTTGTGGCGAGCGCGGTCGACCGCATCATCATCGGCCTGCCTGACGGCTCATGGCGCGGGCCGATCGCCGTTGCGGATACGGTTGAGGCCGTCGAGACGATGCTGCATCGCTTCGCCGGACATCATGCACAGGCGCCGCAGACGATCCGCCGCCTGCGTGATCTGTCGCCCGAGACGCTCGCTGCTCTCTGCGACCTGCCCGAAACCGATGCGCCATCACCTCGCTTTGCACCCCGCCGCGCCGGCCTGTTCGCGCTCGGCACCGGCCGCTTCGCCGCCATCGCCGCCCTGCCCTTCGGCCGCTGCGACGCCGCCACGCTGGAGGCACTCGGCCGCGCCGCCGAGGCGCAAGGCACGCGCACTTTACGCCTCTCGCCCTGGCGTGGACTCGCTTGCCTCGGCCTGGACGAAGCCTCGGCGCGGGCCTGGCTCGGCGAGGCCGACGGCTTGGGCCTGATCACGCAAGACGAGGATCCGCGCCTCTCGGTCCAGGCCTGCGCCGGCAAGCCCGCCTGCCTGCGGGCCGAAACCGAGGCCATGAGCGACGCCGCGCGGCTCGCGGAGGCGGCCGCGCCGCTCTTGGCCCGGGGCCTGAGCCTGCATGTCTCCGCCTGCGCCAAATCCTGCGCCCATCCGGGCGCCTCCGACCTCACCTTGGTCGGCCGGGAGGGGCGTTATGACGTGGTTCTCCACGGCACGACGCGCGATCAGCCCGTCGCGACGCTTGACCTTTGCGACATCCTGCGGCGTCTGCAGCCGGGACAGGATCTTTTCGCCCGCCTGAGTGCGGCGGCTTCGGGACATTAGAGTTTGAGCACGCGTTACGACTATATCCAGGACGGAGCCGCGATCTATGAGCGCTCCTTCTCGATCATCCGGGCGGAGGCCGATCTCTCGCGCTTTTCCGGCTCCGCCGCGCGCGTTGTGGTGCGGATGATCCATGCCTGCGGCATGACCGACCTGCCCGATGACGTCGAGATGTCCGAGGGCTTCACGCGCGCAGCCGAGGCGGCGTTGCGGGCCGGCGCACCGATTCTCTGCGACGCCAAGATGGTCGCCAATGGCGTGACGCGAGCCCGCCTGCCGGCGCGAAACGAGGTGGTTTGCACGCTCGACGATCCGCGCACGCCCGGTCTCGCCGCCGAGTTGGGCACGACGCGCTCGGCCGCTGCCATGGAATTGTGGCGGCCACAGCTTGCCGGGGCACTGGTGGTGATCGGCAATGCGCCGACCTCGCTGTTCCGGCTGCTGGAAATGCTCGATGCCGGCGCGCCGAAACCTGCCGCCGTGATCGGCATTCCGGTCGGCTTCGTCGGCGCGGCGGAATCGAAGCAGGCCTTGGCCGGGGATGGCCGCATGCCCTTCCTCGTCGTGCATGGACGGCGCGGCGGCTCGGCGATGGCGGCGGCAGCCGTCAATGCGCTGGCACAAGAGAAGGAATGAGCCGGTGACATCAGAACCGGCGAAATCTGCTGCTGGAACGACTCTGCTGTTCGGCGTCGGCCTCGGTCCCGGCGACCCCAACTACATGACCCTGCGCGCCCGCGACATCATCCTCAAAGCTGACCGGCTGGTGCATTTCTGCAAGCGCGGCCGGCGCGGCAATGCCCGCGTCACGGCCGACGCCATCGTCCCGCCCGATGCGGCGCGCGAGATCGCGCTCGCCTTCCCGGTGACGATCGAAGCCGCAGTCGGCGACGCCGGCTATGACGAGCCGATCGCGGCCTTCTACGAGGAAGCAGCCGCCCAGCTCGCGGCGGAGATGGAGGCTGGGCGGAGCGTCGCCGTGCTCTGCGACGGCGACCCGTTCTTCTACGGCTCCTTCATGCATCTGTGGCGACGCCTCGCCCATCGCTTCCCGACCGAGGTGGTGCCCGGCGTCACCGGAATGGCCGGGGCCTGGACGCGGGCCGGAGCGCCGATCACCTGGGGCGACGACATCATGACCGTGCTGCCGGGCACGCTCCCGGAAGCGGAACTGACGCGCCGGCTGGTCGACACCGACGCCGCCGTGATCATGAAGCTCGGCCGCAACCTGCCGAAGGTGCGCCGGGCGCTGAAAACGGCGGGGCTGATCCACCGCGCGATCTATGTCGAGCGCGCCACCATGGCCGAACAGGTCGTGCTGAAGCTCGGCGACAAACCCGATGACGAAGCGCCCTATTTCTCGATGGTGCTGGTGCCGGGCGAAGGACGGCGGCTGTGAGCGGCTCGCTCACCATCGTAGGCTTGGGCCCCGGTGAGGCGCATTGGCTGACGCCCGCGGCGCAGGCGGCGCTCGATGCCGCCAGCGACCTTGTCGGCTACGGCCCCTATCTCGACCGGATTCCGGCGCGCGCAGGGAGGACCAAGCACGGCTCCGACAACCGCGTCGAGATCGCGCGGGCCGAGCATGCCTTGCGGCTGGCGGCTGAAGGCCGGACCGTCGCGGTCGTCTCGGGCGGCGATCCCGGCGTCTTCGCGATGGCAGCAGCCGTGTTCGAGGCGCTCGAGGCGGGCGATCTCGCCTGGCGGGCGCTGACGATCACGGTCGAGCCCGGCATCACGGCGATGCTGGCGGCAGCAGCCAAGGCCGGCGCGCCGCTCGGCGGCGATTTCTGCGCGATCTCGCTCTCCGACAATCTCAAGCCCTGGGAGGTCGTGACTGTGCGGCTCGCAGCCGTGCTGGAGGCCGATTTCGTGATCGCACTCTACAACCCGATCTCGAAGGCGCGGCCCTGGCAGCTCGGCGCCGCGCTCGAATTGGCGGCGCGGCACCGCCCGGCGGAGACGCCGGTGATCTTCGCCCGCGCCGTCGGCCGGCCGGATGAGAATCTGCGCGTGCTGCCGCTATCGCAGGCTGTCGCGGCTGCGGCTTCCGCCGACATGGCAACCCTGGTGATGATCGGCGCGTCCTCGACGCGGTTGATCGAACGGCCGGGCCAGGCCGCGATCGTCTATACGCCGCGTTCGGTGACGAAGAGTCCCTGCGCCACCAGCCAGGGCAGGACCTGATCGATATGCTCGACAGCCTCGACATCGGGCTTCGGCGGCCGCTCGACCATGATCACCGGCAAGCCGAGCCGGCGCGCGGCGACGAGCTTGCCGGCTGTGGCATCGCCGCCCGAATTCTTGCTGACGAGGATCTCGACACCCTCGCGGCGCATCAGATCCTCCTCGTCATCGGCGTGGAAAGGCCCGCGCTGCTGGATCACGGTGACGTCGTGCAGCGGCAGGCGGTCGCCGATCGGCTCGATGACGCGGACCAGATAGCGATGGCGCGGCGCGTCGGCGAAGGCCGGAAGTTCGAGGCGGCCGACAGTCAGGAAGACGCGCTTCGGCTCGTCCCCCAGCGCCTCGACCGCGCCCTGCATATCGAGCACGGAGCGCCAGCGATCGCCAGGGCACCGTATCCAGGGCTTGCGGCGGATGGCGAGCAGCGGCACGCCCTCGGCCTTGCAGGCGTGCTCGGCGTTGAAGGGCATGATCGCGGCAAAGGGATGCGTCGCATCGATGACGGCGATGATGCCCTCCTCGCGCAGATAGTCGCGCAGGCCCTCGATGCCGCCGAAGCCCCCGACCCGAACCGGCAGGTTCGACGGGCGGGGGTCGACTGTATGGCCGGCCAAGGAGATGATGGCGCGAATATCGGGGGCCTGTTCAGCCAGATGCTGATCAAGCGCCGCCGCTTCGCTGGTTCCACCAAGAATGAGCACGGTCATGGTACTAGTTTCGCTTGAAAACGATGGGCTGTCGAGCGGCAGCGAGGCTGCGCCCTCCCCTTGGCTGGCGCTGATCGGGCTTGGCGAGGACGGCCCGGCCGGTCTCGGCCCGGAGGCGAAGTCCGCTCTCGACGAGGCCGAGATCGTCTTCGGCGGCGAGCGCCATATCGCGCTGGTCGGGTCGGTGCCGGGCGAGCTGCGCCCCTGGCCGCAGCCCTTCCGCAACGCTCTGCCGCAGATCCTGGCCGAGCGCGGCCGCAAGGTCTGCGTTCTCGCGACCAGCGACCCGTTCCATTACGGCATCGGCAATAGCTTGAGCCGTGCGATTCCCGCGCAGGAAATGCGGATCATCCCGCAGATCTCCTCCTTCGCGATGGCCTGCACCCGGATGCGCTGGCCGCAGGAGGAGTGCGCGCTGGTCTCGCTGCATGGCCGCACGCTCTACCGCATCGTGCCGCATCTCCAGCCGGGCGCGCATATCCTAGCCCTGTCCTGGGACGAGAGCACCCCGCGCGCCGTCGCCGAACTGATGACCGCGCGCGGCCTCGGCGGCAGTCGCATTGTCGTGATGGAATCGCTCGGAGGGCCGCAGGAGCGCGTGCGCGAGACGCGCGCCGATAGCTTCGCCTTCGACGATATCGTGCCGCTGAACATCATCGCGGTCGATGTCGCGGCCGGACGTGACTCGCGCATCCTGCCGCTCGCACCGGGGCTGGACGAGGATTGGTTCGCCCATGACGGGCAGATCACCAAATCGGAGATCCGCGCGATCACCCTGTCGGCACTCGCCCCCCGTGGCGGCGAGCTGCTCTGGGATGTCGGCGCGGGCTCGGGCTCCATCGCGGTCGAATGGTGCCAGCGCCATCTCCGCAACCAAGCCGTCGCCTTCGAGGCCAGGCCCGAGCGCGCGCACCGGATCGCACGCAACAAGGTCGAACTCGGCGGCCTCTCGGTTGAGGTCGTCGGCGAGGCGCCTGCGGGCTTCGCCGGGCGCGAAGCGCCCGATGCCGTGTTCATCGGCGGCGGCCTGACGGTCGATGGCCTGTTCGAGGCCGCCTGGGCCGCGCTGAAGCCGGGCGGACGCCTCGTCGCCAATGTCGTGACGATCGAGGGCGAGGCGAAACTCGCTGCGCTGCACGCGCAACATGGCGGCTCGCTGCGGCGCATTTCGATCGATCGGCTGGCGCCGGTTGGCAGCAAGCATGGCTGGCGTCCGGCCATGCCGGTGACGCAATGGCGGGTCGAGAAGCCTTGAGCGGCCGTCTCGTCGCGGGGTTGGGCCTACGTGCCGGTACAAGCGAGGACGACATCCGCGCCTGTATCGACCAGACGCTGGCGACTGCAGGCCTCGCCGGAGAGCTTGTCCCGCGTTTCGCGACGCTCGCCGCGCGCAGCGCCGAGCCGGGGCTGCTGGCCCTGGCGAAGGAACGCAATGCCGAGCTCGTCGCCATTCCCGACGAGGCGCTGAAAGGATTCGAGGCGGCCTGTGCGACACGCTCCACGCGGATCGCCTCGCTCTATGGCGTCGGCTCGGTGGCGGAGGCCGCCGCGCTCGCCGCCGCGGGTCCCGGCGGCGTCCTGGTGCAATCGCGCATCGCCACAGCACGCGTCACCTGCGCCCTGGCGAGGAGCGCCTCATGACCGTACATTTCATCGGCGCCGGCCCCGGCGCGCCCGATCTCATCACCTTGCGCGGACGCGACCTGATCGCGGCCTGCCCGGTCTGCCTCTATGCCGGCTCACTGATCCCCAGGGCGATGCTCGACTGGTGTCCGAAGGGTGCCCGCATCATCGACACCGCCCCGCTCGACCTCGACGCCATCATCGCGGAGATGCAAGGCGCCCACCTTGCCGGGCAAGATGTGGCCCGGCTGCATTCGGGCGATCTCTCGATCTGGAGTGCCTGCGGAGAGCAGATGCGGCGGCTCGATGCGCTCGCCATCCCCTATAGCGTGACGCCGGGCGTGCCGGCCTTCGCCGCTGCCGCCGCGAGCCTGAAGCGCGAATTGACGCTGCCGGGCGTCGCGCAGTCGCTGGTTCTCACCCGCACCTCGGGCCGCGCCTCGGCGATGCCCGAGCGGGAAAAACTCGCGACGTTCGCGGCATCGGGCGCGACGCTGGCGATCCATCTCTCGATCCATGTGATCGATCAGGTGGTGGCGGAGCTCACGCCCTTCTACGGCGCCGCGTGTCCTGTCGCGATCGTGTTCCGGGCGTCCTGGCCCGATGAACGCGTGCTGCGCGGGACGCTGGCGACGATCGCGGAGGCGGTGCGATCCTCGGGGCTGGAGCGCACCGCGCTGATCCTGGTCGGGCCGGCTTTGGGCGCGGAGGATTTCGGCGAGAGCGCGCTTTACTCGACCGGGTACGACCGGCGGTTTCGGCCAGGAGGGGGACAATGACCGCGCGTGGCCTGATCATCGCCGCGCCGCGCTCCGGCTCGGGCAAGACCACGATCACGCTCGGCCTGCAGCGCGCGCTGGTGCGGCGCGGGCTGATCGTGCGCGGGCTGAAATGCGGACCGGACTATATCGATCCGGCCTTCCATGCCGCCGCGACCGGAGCGCCCAGCGCCAATCTCGATTCCTACGCCATGCCCGACGCATTGCTGCACCAGATCGCGCAGGATGCGGCTGGCCAGGCCGACATCGTCATCGCGGAAGGCTCGATGGGCCTGTTCGACGGCGTGCCGGGCGAGGTTGGCCACACTGGCGCCAGCGCCGACATCGCAGCATTGATGGGCTGGCCGGTCGTGCTCGTCATCGACGTCTCCGGCCAGGCGCAATCGGCCGCCGCAATCGCGCTCGGTTGCATGCATTACGATCCGCGCATCAGCATTGCCGGCGTCATCCTCAACAAGGTCGCCAGCGAACGCCACCAACGGCTCGTGGGCCAGGGCATGGCGCGCATCGGCCTGCCCGTGCTTGGCGCCCTGCCGCGCGAGGCCAGCCTGATCCTGCCCGAGCGGCATCTCGGATTGGTGCAGGCCGGCGAAACCGAAGATCTGTTCGCCCGGCTCGATGCGCTGGCGGACGCTATCGCGGCTGCAGTCGATCTCGATGCCGTGCTCGCAGCCGCGGGGACGACGACGATCGCCGCGCCGCTCGCGCCCGCCCCTGCCCTGCCAGCGCCGGGTCGGCGCATCGCCCTTGCACGCGACGCCGCCTTCAGCTTCGTCTACCCGCATGTCGAGGCCGGCTGGCGCGCGGCTGGAGCCCAACTCGTGCCGTTCTCGCCACTCGCCGACGAGCCGCCGCCCGAGGATTGCGACGCCTGCTGGCTGCCGGGCGGCTATCCCGAACTGCATGCGGGCCGGATCGCGGGCGCAGCGCGCTTCCTCGACGGTCTGCGCGGCTTCGCGCGGACGCGACCGGTCCATGGCGAGTGCGGCGGCTATATGGTGCTGGGGCGCTCCTTGATCGATGCCGAGGGCGTCGCTCACGCCATGGCCGGGCTGCTCGGCGTCGAGACCAGCTTCGCCAGGCGCAAGATGAATCTGGGCTACCGCCGCGCCGTCCTCCAGGCCGACGGCCCGCTCGGGCAAGCCGGCCAGGCGCTCACGGGCCATGAATTCCACTACGCCACGATCGCCGCGGCTGGAGACGATGCACCCTTCGCCATGGTCACCGATCCGCATGGCTCGGCGCCCGCCCCCGCCGGCAGCCGGCGCGGCCATGTCACCGGCTCGTTCTTCCACGCGATCGCGTTGGCGCCGTGAGCGCGTCGCCGGTCTTCGATGCAGGTTTCGCGCAGCAATTCGCCGCGCTCCTGGCATGGCGGCGCGATGTCCGGCGCTTCCGGCGCGAGCCGCTGCCCGACGGGCTCATCGACAGGCTCCTGGCGCAGGCCGAGCTTTCGCCCTCGGTCGGCCATTCCCAGCCCTGGCGCTGGGTCAGGGTGCGCGAGGAGGCGCAGCGCGAGACGGCGCGGAACAGCTTCCAGCGCTGCAATGCCGATGCGCTCGGTGACTATGAGGGCGAGCGAGCGCGGCTCTATGCCAGCCTCAAGCTCGAAGGCATGCGCGAGGCGCCGGAGCAGATCGCGGTGTTCTGCGACCATGGCACCCAACAGGGCCATGGGCTTGGGCGACGGACCATGCCCGAGATGCTGGATTATTCCGTCGTGGCCGCGATCACGCAGTTCTGGCTCGCGGCGCGGGTCGCGGGCGTGGGCGTCGGCTGGGTCTCGATCCTGGAGCCCGACGCCGTGCGCGAGGCGCTCAGCGCGCCGCCGGAGTGGAAGCTGATCGCCTGGCTCTGCATCGGCTGGCCGGAGGCGGAGAGCGATGTGCCCGAGCTCGTGCGGGCGGGCTGGGAGAGCGGGCGGTAGAGGGCGCTGTCATCCCGCACGCGCTGCGGCACGAAGTGCTGCTGCGCAGATGCGGGACCGCGCGACGAGAAGGCGCTTCTTGCTGAAAGCGATCCCGTGTCTGCGCCGCGGCATTGCATGCCGCAGCGCGCACGGGATGACACCCTTCAAAGCGCCACCTTGAACGCCGCTTCCGTCTTGCTGGTGATCTCCTCCAGCGTGACGCCCTCGGCCAGTTCGATCAGGCTCATGCCGCCGCCATTCTCGTCGATCGAGAAGACGCCGAGATCGGTGATCACCATGTCGACCACGCCAGCCCCGGTCAGCGGCAGATCGCAGGCCTTGAGCAGCTTGGCCGATTCCGAGCCGTCCTTGTTCTTGGCGACATGCTCCATCACCACGACGACCTTCTTGACGCCGGCGACGAGGTCCATGGCGCCGCCCATGCCCTTCACCACCTTGCCGGGGATCATCCAGTTGGCGAGGTCGCCATTCTGGGCGACCTGCATGGCCCCCAGGATCGAGAGGTCGATATGGCCGCCGCGGATCATGCCGAACGAATCGGCGGAGGAGAAATAGCTCGTCGTCGGCAGTTCGGTGATGGTCTGCTTGCCGGCGTTGATCAGGTCGGGATCCTCGTCGCCCTCATAGGGGAAAGGGCCCATGCCGAGCATGCCGTTCTCGGACTGGAGCTGAACCGAGACCCCCTCGGGGATGTAGTTCGAGACCAGCGTCGGAATGCCGATGCCGAGATTGACGTAATAGCCGTCCTTGAGTTCCTTGGCGGCGCGGGCTGCGATCTGTTCACGGGTCCAGGGCATGTCTTGAACTCCTTAAGCCGCGCGCTTGCGGGTGGTGCGCTGCTCGATGCGCTTGGCCGCATTGGTGACGTGGACGATCCGCTTCACGAAGATGCCCGGCGTATGCATGTGATCGGGATCGATCTCGCCCGCCGGCACGAGATGCTCAACCTGCGCGATGGTCAGCCGCGAGGCCGAGGCCATCATCGGATTGAAGTTGCGGGCCGTCTTCCGGTAGACGAGATTGCCTTCGGTATCGCCCTTCCAGGCATGGACCAGCGAGATATCGGCGAAGAGGCCACGCTCCATGATGTAGCGCTCGCCGTCGAAAACCCGCTCCTCCTTGCCTTCCGCGACCAGCGTGCCGACGCCGGTCTTGGTGAAGAAAGCCGGGATGCCCGCCCCGCCAGCGCGGATGCGCTCGGCCAGCGTGCCCTGCGGGGTGAATTCGAGCTCGAGCTCGCCGGCGAGGAACTGCTGGGCGAAGAGCTTGTTCTCGCCGACATAAGACGAGATCATCTTCTTGATCTGCCGGGTCTCGAGCAGGATGCCGAGGCCCGCGCCGTCGATGCCGGCATTATTGGAGATGAAGGTCAGCTCCTTGGCGCCGCTCTCACGCACCGCCTCGATCAGGAGATCGGGAATGCCGCAAAGGCCGAAGCCTCCGGCCATGATGGTCATGCCGTCCTTGATGGCGCCGGCCAGAGCAGCCTTGGCGTCAGGAAAAACCTTCTTCGACATCGCGTTGCCTTTGCCGCTGGAATGACTGGCCGGAGGGCTTGGCTCAAGCACTAGCCGAGCGCGAGGGGCGGTTGCAACATGAGGTAGACTAAAGGCGCGCAGACCCCTCCCAAAAGGAAGGGGGTCTGCATCGCATTGCCAGCCTCACGACGCCGGGCAGGCCGCGCCGCTATCCGCCCAGGCCTGCATCAGCGCGCCGAACTGGGCGCTGCTGCCTGGCGCCGGCTCGCGGCCGGGACCCGGATTCCAGCCCCAGAGCACCAGCGAGTCGGTGGTGACATGCTTGACGATCGCCGCGAGGTCGCGCCCGCCATTGCGGCTCTGATCCTTGAGCTGCAGGCAGATCTGGCCCAGCGTCTTGCCCTCCCAGGCCATCGAGGCCGGAGCGAGCGCCCAGTGCCCGTCACCGGGCACGCGGGCGGGATCGTAGTTCTGCTTGCCGTGGCAGGTGGCGCATTCCAGGCCCGGCGCGCCGTGGCCATCCTTGCCGCGCACCACCAAAGGCTGGTGCAGGCGGCGCGCATCGGTCTGGCGCGGGCGCTCGGTCGCCGGATGGCAGTTCATGCAGCGCGGATGCGTCAGCACCTTGCCGATCTCGCCAAACAGCGCAGCCGAGCGCGCCTGCTGGTTGGGAATGGTCGAGAAGCTCGCGGCGTCCTGCAGAGGAGCGCCACCACGCTGCGGTGCGGATTGGGCGAAGGTCAGCGCCGTGCCGCCAAGGCCGAGCGCGAGCGCCGCGGCGCTCGCAAGGATGAGAGGCCGCATCAGACCGTTCCTCCAACCATCGGCAATTGCCGGGGCCGGACCTGACCCAACCGCGCCAAGGCATTGGCCACCGCCGGCCCGATCGGCGGAACGCTGGGCTCGCCGACGCCGGTCGGCTTCTCCGTCGAGGCGATGATCATGACCTCGACCGCCGGCATCTCGTGGATGCGCAGCGAGCGATAGCTGTCGAAATTCGTCTGCACCGGCTTGCCGGCGTCGAGCGTGATCTCGCCATAGAGCGCATGACCGATGCCGAAGCCGATGCCACCCTCCATCTGGGCGCGGATGACGTCGGGATTGACTGCGACGCCGCAATCGACCGCGCACCAGACCTTGTGGACCTTGGGCTCGCCATCGCTCCCGAGCGAGACCTCGGCGATCTGGGCAACGAAGGAGCCGAAGCTCTCGACCACCGCGACGCCGCGCGCCCGGCCCTCGACAGAGTTGGGCCCGTTCCATTTGGCGAGCTCGGCCACGGCCTTGAGCACGCCCATCGCGCGCGGCTCTTTGCCCATCATGGCAAGCCGGCCCGCGACCGGATCCAGCCCTGCCGCCTGCAGCAATTCGTCGACGAAGCACTCGACCGCATAGGCGGTGTGGGTGTGGCCGACCGAGCGCCACCACAAGGTCGGCACGCCGACCTTGGCGGTGTGCACCTCGCAAGCGAAATCGGCGACCTCGTAAGGCAGCTCGTTGGCGCCCTCGATCATGGTCGAATCGATGCCGTTCTTCACCACCATCGCCTCGAAGGGCGTGCCGAGGAAGAAGGACTGGCCGACGATGCTGTCGGTCCAGGCCGTTATCTTGCCGTCCTTCACCGCTCCGCGCAGCTTGTGCAGGAAGAGCGGGCGGTAATAGCCGCCGGTGAGATCGTCCTCCCGCGTCCAGACCAGCTTGACCGGACGGTTGGGGCCGATCGCCTTGGCGACCATGGCGAGCTCGGCCGCCAGATGCTGGCTGACCTGGGCGCGACGGCCGAAGGAGCCGCCCGCCAGCATGGTCTCGAGCCTGACCTTGTCCTGGGGCAAGCCCAGCACGGCCGCGATGGTCGCATGCTCGGTCGTCTGGAACTGGCTGCCGAAGCGGGCGAGCGCCTGGGTTCCGTCCCATTCGAGATAACCGTCGAGCGGCTCCATCGGCGCATGCGCCAGATAGGGAAAGACGAACTCGGCCTCGACCACCGTGTCGGCCTTGGCGAGCACGGCCTCGGCATCGCCATGCTTGCCGACGACGGTGCCCGGCGTGCGCGCCAGCGCCCGGTATTCGGCGATGAGCTCGCGGCTGCCGCGCTTCTCCGCGGCGCTCTCGTCCCAGGTGACCTTCAGCGCCTCGCGGCCCTTGATCGCGGGCCACATGCCGGTGGCATAGACTGCGACACCGGAGCCGATCGGCTTGACGTCGACCACGCCCTTGACCTTCAGCGTCTCGGCGGCGTCGAAGCTCGCCATCTTGCCCCCGAAGCGCGGCGGGCGGGCGACGACGACCGTCAGCATGCCCGGCGTATGGATGTCGATAGTGAACTGGGCCTTGCCGCGCGCCTTGTCGGCGCTGTCGAGGCGCTTGACCGCGCCTTCCCTGCCGATCAGGCGGAAATTCGCCGGCTGCTTCAGCGCCACGGTCTCGGGCACAGGCAGCTTGGAAGCGGCGCCGGCGAATTCACCGAAGCGGCCCTGCTTGCCGGAAACATGCTTGAGCACGCCCGCCTCGACGGTGATCTCGCCAGCCGGGACCTTCCAGGCCTCGGCCGCCGCCTGCACCAGCATGGCGCGCGCCGTCGCGCCGGCCTTGCGCATCTGCTCGAAGGAATTGGCGATGGCCGAGGAGCCGCCGGTGCCCTGCACGCCGAAGAGGAGGTTGGCGTAGAGCTTGACGTCGGCCGGCGCATGCTCGGCACGCATCTGGCCCCAATCGGCGTCCATCTCCTCGGCAACGAGCGTGGTGAGGCCGGTGAACGGCCCCTGGCCGAACTCGATATGCTTGATCAGGACGGTGACCGTGTCATCGGCGGCGACGCGGACGAAGGCGTTGGGCGCGAAGATGGCTGCGCCGCCCGCGGGGCGAGCGGACTGCGCCCTGGCGACCTCAGGCAGATGCAGCCCGATGACGAGAGCGCCGGCCCCGGCGAGGAGCGCGCGACGCGAGAGATTGATGTCGTGAGCGGTCATGATCAGGCCTCCAGCGAGCGGGCAGCGCTATGGATCGCGGCGCGGATGCGGGCATAGGTCGCGCAGCGGCAGATGTTGCCGTTCATGGCGAGATCGATGTCCTGGTCGGTCGGCTTCTTGTTTTCCTTGAGCAGGGCAACCGCGCTCATCACCTGGCCCGACTGGCAATAGCCGCATTGCGGCACGTCGCCGGCTGTCCAGGCTGCCTGGACAGCCTCGGCCTCGCGGCCGGAGATCGCCTCGATCGTGGTGATCTCGGCGCCGGCCACGGCGGAGACCGGCGTCACGCAGGAGCGCAGCGGCTTGCCGTCGAGATAGACGGTGCAGGCGCCGCATTGCGCGACGCCGCAGCCGAATTTGGTGCCGGTGAGGCCGAGATTGTCGCGCAGCGCCCAGAGCAGGGGCGTATCGTCGTCGATATCGACGCTATGCGTCGTTCCGTTGACCTTGAAGGTATGGGCCATGGCTGCCTCCGATGCTGATATGACGCAGCGCGGCACCATGGTGCGGATCGAGGCTCGCCCTCGCCGGCCCGATCTGACATATCAGAAGCGGGCTATCAATCCGTAGTCCTGGGTCGCGCGACTGGACTAGTTAGACGTTTTCAGTCTATCTAGGATAGTCGCGCTCAGTTTGGATCTTGTCAAGACTGCAAATGGCCGACAGCACCGAAAGTTCCGGCACCGGAGCGAATTCTTGTGCCGAGGATGCGACCACCCGTATCGACCAGATCGCGGACGCGGCCCTGCGCCGTTTCGCGCGCTACGGTTTCAAGCGCACCTCGATGGACGACATCGCCAAGGAGGCCGGCCTCGCCAAGGCGACGCTCTATCTGCATTTCAAGGGCAAGGACGACGTCTTCCGGGCGATGATGCTGCGGACCGGCCAGCGGGTCGACGCCCGCTGCCGGCGCGTGATGGCGATGGCGGCTCCGTTCCCGGAGCGGCTCGCGGCTCTGCTCGACGCGCATTTCGGCACCGGCTACGCCTGTTTCGGCGCAGGCGAGCACCTCCTCGAGCTCAAGGCCGTGATGACGAGCGTCGCCAGCGCCGAGGTGCAGGCTTTCGAGGACATCTTCACGCGCCACGCCACCGAACTCCTGGAAAGGGCGGAAGCGGCGGGCGAGATCAGCCTGTCGCGCAGCGGGCTTTCGACGGCCACTTTCGTGGCGACATTGATGCAGGCCGCGGCCGGTGCGAAGGCTGGCGCCAAACTCTCGTGCGAAACTTACGGGGCGCGCCTGCGCGATCTCGCATCGGTCTTCGCCGCCGCCCTGGCGCCGACGGACCGGGATTGAGGGTTTTCATCTCCCGCCTTAGCCAAACGTCGTAATTCGCGCCGAAACCGCCGCAATTACGGGCAGGAGCCGCCGTTGACACTCGCTCACGGCGCAGTGCAGCATGACTGCAAGGGGAAACGTAACAAGAAGAAAGAATACGATGCTACGCTCTGGCGATGGCCATGGCTGACGACATCATTCTGTCGACGGCGGGACTGACCAAGGACTTCGGCGGCTTCAAGGCCGTCAGCGGCGTCGACCTCAAGGTCCGGCGCGGGCACATCCATGCGCTGATCGGCCCCAACGGCGCCGGCAAGACGACATGCTTCAATCTGCTGACCAAATTCCTCAGCCCGACCAAGGGCGCGATCGTCTATAACGGCCGCGACATCACGCGCGAAAAGCCAGCCGAGATCGCCCGGCTCGGCCTCGTGCGCTCATTCCAGATCTCGGCGGTATTCCCCCAGCTCAGCGTGCTAACCAATGTGCGCATCGCGCTGCAGCGCAAGCGCGGCGACTCGTTCGATTTCTGGCGCTCGGAGAAGGTGCTGCGCGGGCTCGACGAGGAGGCGATGCGCCTCGTCGATGCGGTCGGGCTCGGCTCCTTCGCCAACCTGACGGCAGCCGAACTCAGCTATGGCCGCAAGCGCGCGCTCGAGATCGCCACGACGCTGGCGCTCGATCCCGAAATGCTACTGCTCGACGAGCCGATGGCCGGCATGGGCCGCGAGGATGTCGAGCGCATCGAGGCCCTGATCCGCAAGGTCTCGGTCAACCGCACCATCCTGATGGTCGAGCACAATCTCTCGGTCGTCGCCTCGCTCTCGGACCGCATCACGGTTTTGGCACGCGGCCAGGTGCTGGCCGAGGGCGACTATGCCGCGGTCTCGAAGGATCCGCGCGTGATCGAGGCCTATATCGGCTCGGGGGGCGACCATGCTCACTAGGGCAACAGCGGCAGGCCAGCCCGCGACCGAGACCGCTCCGCTGCTGAAGGTGCGTGGGCTCGAAGCCTGGTATGGCGAGAGCCATGTGCTGCACGGCATCGATTTCGACGTCGCGCCCGGCGAGGTGGTGACGCTGCTCGGCCGCAACGGCGCCGGCAAGACGACGACGCTGAAGTCGATCATGGGCGTGATGGGCAAACGCCGGGGCTCGGTCGTGCTGGAGGGCACGGAAACGATCGCCCTGCCTTCGCGCGCCATCGCCCGGCTCGGCATCGGCTACGTCCCGGAGGAGCGCGGCATCTATGCCAGCCTCTCGGTCGAGGAGAACCTGCTGCTGCCGCCGCAGGTCAGGCCGGGCGGGCTCTCGCTCGAGCAGATCTTCGAGCTCTTCCCCAACATCAAGGAGCGCTTGAAGAGCCAGGGCACGAAGCTCTCGGGCGGCGAGCAGCAGATGCTGGCGATCGGCCGCATCCTGCGCACCGGCGCCCATCTCCTCCTGCTCGACGAGCCGACCGAGGGGCTGGCCCCGGTCATCATCGAACAGATCGGCCGGACGATCGCGCGATTGAAGCGCGAGGGCTTCACCATCATCTTGGTCGAGCAGAATTTCCGCTTCGCCGCGACTGTCGCCGACCGGCACTATGTCGTCGAGCAGGGCAAGGTGGTCGACATGATCCCCAATGACGAGCTCGATGCCAATATCGACAAGCTCCACGGCTATCTCGGAGTCTGAAGCCACACTCCGGGACCGGGACCTTCAAGACCAGGCATTTCGAAAACAAGAACAACGTCGAAAACGACATTCACTCCAGGGAGAGAAACATGATGAAACTCAAGACCATTCTGGCGACGACGGCGCTGGCGGCGCTGATGGTGAGCCCGGCACTCGCCCAGCAGATCTCCGTCAAGGCCGGCGTGCTGAACGACCGCTCCGGCCTCTATGCCGACCTCTCCGGCGAGGGCTCGGTCATCGCCGCGCGCCTCGCAGTCGAGGATTTCAAGGCCGCCGAGAAGGGCATCAAGGTCGAGATCGTCTCGGCCGACCACCAGAACAAGCCCGATGTCGGCTCGACCATCGCCCGGCAATGGTATGATCAGGACGGCGTCGATCTGATCCTCGACGTGCCGACCTCCTCGGTGGCGCTCGCCGTGAATCAGATCACCAAGGAAAAGAACAAGATCCACATCAATTCGGGCGCCGCCTCCTCAGACCTCACCGGCAAGGCCTGCACGCCCAACACCGTGCACTGGACCTACGACACCTATGCCCTGGCCCAGGGCACGGGCGGCGCGATGGTGAAGGCAGGCGGCGACAGCTGGTTCTTCCTGACAGCCGACTATGCCTTCGGCCATGCGCTGGAGCGCGACGCCACCGAGGTCATCACCAAGAATGGCGGCAAGGTGGTGGGCGCAGTGCGCACACCGTTCCCGGGCACCGATTTCTCCTCCTTCCTGCTGCAGGCGCAGGCCTCGAAGGCCAAGGTCATCGGGCTCGCCAATGCCGGTGGCGACACGATCAATTCGATCAAGCAGGCCGGCGAATTCGGTATCGTCGCCGGCGGCCAGAAGCTCGCCGGGCTCCTCGTCTTCGCCTCCGACGTGCATGCGCTCGGTCTGCAGACGGCGCAGGGCCTGGTGCTGACCGAGGCCTTCTACTGGGACACCAACGACCAGACCCGAGCCTGGTCGGAGCGCTTCGCCAAGCTCAACAACGGCAAGAAGCCGACCATGGTGCAGGCCGGCGTCTATTCCGGCTTGCTGCATTATCTCAAGGCGGTCGAGGCCGCCAAAAGCAAGGACACCGCCACCGTCATGGCGAAGATGAAGGAGATGCCCACCGACGATCCGCTCTTCGGCAAGGGCACGGTGCGCGCCGACGGCCGCAAGATGCACGATATGTATCTGTTCGAGGTCAAGAAGCCGTCGGAATCGAAGGGGCCGTGGGACTACTACAAGCAGCTTGCCGTGCTGCCGGCCGACAAGGCCTTCCGCCCGCTCTCCGAAAGCGAGTGCCCACTCGTCAAGAAGTGAGCCTCCGGAAACCCGGCTCCGCCGGGTTTCCACTCCTCCGGCGTCATTCCGGACAAGCCGCCCTCGGGTCCGGCCTTCAGCCGGCCCAAGGACAAGCTCCACGGCGCCGATCCGGAATCCATCCTAGCGCTGTCGCTCCCTTCGATGGCTTCCGGGTCTCCGCTTCGCTCCGCCCGGAATGACGGCCGAGGTCTCGACACGACCTTCGACGTCCAAACGATCGAGCCACTGAATGTTCGAGCTTCTCGGAATCCCGCCACAAGCACTGTTCGGCCAGGTCCTGCTCGGCCTGATCAACGGCTCGTTCTACGCCATCCTCAGCCTCGGGCTGGCGGTGATCTTCGGATTGCTCAACATCATCAACTTCGCCCATGGCGCGCAGTATATGATGGGTGCCTTCGTCGCCTGGATGTGCCTGAACTATCTCGGCATCAATTACTGGGCGGCGCTCCTGATCGCGCCCCTGATCGTCGGCGTCTTCGGTGTCCTGATCGAGCGCTTCCTGATTGCGAGGCTCGCCAATCTCGACCATCTCTACGGGCTGCTGCTGACCTTTGGGCTGGCCCTGATCATCCAGGGCCTGTTTCGCAACAATTACGGCTCGTCGGGCCTGCCCTACCAGATCCCCGACGCGCTCAAGGGCGGGCAGAATCTCGGCTTCATGTTCCTGCCGAACTATCGCGGCTGGGTCGTGGGCGCCTCGCTCGTGGTCTGCCTCGTGACCTGGTTCATGATTGAGAAGACCAGGCTCGGCGCCTATCTGCGCGCCGCCACCGAGAACCCGACCCTGACCCAGGCCTTCGGCATCAACGTGCCGCTCTTGGTGACGCTGACCTATGGCTTCGGCGTCGCGCTCGCCGCCTTCGCCGGCGTGCTCGCCGCGCCGATCTATTCGGTCAATCCGAATATGGGTGCCGATTTGATCATCGTCGTCTTCGCGGTCGTCGTGATCGGCGGCATGGGTTCGATCATGGGTGCGATCGTCACCGGCTTCGGGCTCGGATTGGTCGAAGGCCTGACCAAGGTGTTCTACCCGGAGGCCTCGGCCACGGTCATCTTCATCATCATGGTGCTGGTGCTGCTGGTGAAGCCAGCCGGTCTGTTCGGGCGGGCGGCGTGATGGCCGCACTCCCAAACTCTGCGAGGATGTGACCATGGCTGACGTTCTTTCCGTCGAGGCGCCGGCCGGTGCAATTGCACTGGCCGATACGAGCCGGGGCACCGAGCGGTTGCACAGGGCAATCTTCATCGGCCTTGCCGCGGTGCTGTTGGTCGCGCCCTACCTCGCCTACCCCGTCTTCGTGATGAAGGTGATGTGCTTTGCGCTGTTCGCGCTCGCCTTCAATCTGCTGCTCGGCTATGGCGGCCTGCTCTCTTTCGGCCATGCCGCCTATTTCGGCATGTCGAGCTATGTCTGCGCCTATGTCGCCAAGAACTGGGGCCTGACGCCGGAACTCGCCATCCTTTCGGGCGTGCTGGTCGCAGGCCTGCTGGGCCTGGCCTTCGGGGCGCTCGCGATCCGCCGGCAAGGCATCTATTTCGCCATGATCACGCTCGCGCTCGCCCAGATGGCGTTCTTCTTCTCGCTGCAGGCGCCGAAGTTCACCGGCGGCGAGGATGGTATCCAGGCGGTGCCTCGCGGCAAGCTCTTCGGTCTGATCGATCTGACCGGCGACAGGGCGCTGTACTATGTCGTCGCAATCATCTTCATGGCCGGGCTGCTGCTGATCTATCGCATCATCCATTCGCCTTTCGGCCAGGTCTGCAAGGCGATCCGGGACAACGAGCCGCGCGCGATCTCGCTTGGCTACCGCGCCAATCAGTACAAGCTCGCGGTTTTCGTGCTCTCGGCGATGCTGGCGGGCCTCGCCGGCGCGACCAAAGCGATCGTCTTCCAGCTCGCTTCGCTGACCGACGTGCACTGGTCGATGTCGGGCGAGGTCGTGCTGATGACGCTGGTCGGCGGGCTCGGCACCGTCTTCGGGCCGATCGTCGGGGCGCTCGTCATCGTCTCCATGCAGAATTATCTCGCGAGCCTGGGCGCCTGGGTCACGGTGGTGCAGGGCGTGATCTTCGTGGTCTGCGTGCTGCTCTTCCGCGAGGGCATTGTGGGCGTGATCGCGAAGAAGATCGGGCGGCCGCTGTAGGCGCCGAGGCCGTTTTGGCGAGGCATGCCCCTCCCCACAGTGTCATCCTGGGCGACCGAAGGTCGTCCCGGGATCCATCGCTGGGCTCGGCGCTCTAGGATGGATCCCGGAGCTGCGCGGCTTCGCCGCTTGTCCAGGATGACGGCGCGGATTTGATCGACCTTGCCGGCCGTCACTGCCCGCGCATCAGGAAGGCCGTGACGGCTGCCCGGTCGGCCTCGTCGTCGAGACCCTGCGGACTCATCCAGCCGCCTTTGAACATCGCGTCGGGGTCGGCGAGATAGGCGTTCAGGCGGGCCTCGTCCCAGGTGATGCGCTTGGCGCGCGCCGCCTTGAAGGCAGGCGAGTAATCGAAGCCCTCGGCCGCGCCGATGACGCGCCCCTTCAGCCCGGCCAGATGCGGCCCGGCCATGCCCTGCTTGGCGGGATCGAGGCTGTGGCAGGATTTGCAGGGCTCGAACAAAGCCTCGCCGCGCGCCAGATCCTGCGCCGTGGCGAGGCCCCCCGAGAGCGCGAGCGCCATGGCCGCCACGATGGCCGGTGCGGGTCTCACGCCTGCTTCACCGTCTGGATGCGCACGAGGCGGTCATTGCCGCTCTCGCCACCCCAGGCCTCGCCGGAGCGGCCATCCATCTGGCGGACATTGGCGCCGGCCTTGTCGCTCGGGAAGCTGCTGAAAGCCTCGGTGACCGGATCGAAATGCACGATGGCATTGGCGCTGAAATCGGTCAGCCAGACCTTGTCGGCATCGTCGACATAAACCGAATAGGTGCGCGGCTTGTCGCCCGGCAGTTTCCAGGTCTTCCAGCTCTTGCTCAGCGTGTCATAGGCCGAGACATTGCCGGAATTCCATTCGCTGACCCAGACCCGGTTCTTCGAATCCGACCAGACGCGGCGCGCACCCTGTCCGGGCGTCGGCGGCTCGACCACCGTAACCTGGGCCGTGCCGGTGTCGATCCTGGCGATGTGGTTGCCGGCGAGCGAGGCGTACCAGACCTCGCCCGAGGGCGTCAGAGTGATGCCGTAGGCGCCCGGCCCCCGCGGTGCGTCCCAGACCTCCATCTTGCGCGTCTTCGGATCGAAGCGGCCGATGATGCCGTTTTGGCCGGTGAACCAGAGGATGCCGCTCTTGTCGAAGACGCCGGTGTTGAGATTGGCCCGCGCCCTGCCTTCCGGCAGCTTGAAAAGCTCGACCTCGTGGGTCTTGTCGTCGACGCGGGCGATGGCGTTCTGGCCGCCCTCCGTCACCCAGGCCGCACCATCGGGCCCGCGGATGACGCCATGGGGCGCCGCGCCCCGGCCAAGCTCGACCACCTTGAGTTGGCCGGAGCGCGGATCGAAACGCCCGAGCGTGCCGTTGCGCTGGCCGCAGACCCAGAGCGTGCCGTCGCCGGCATCGGTGACGTCGCGGGAGCCCTTGATCGCGGGAATGTCGAAATAGCTGACGGCGAATTTCGTCCCGGTCGTCTCGGCTGCGATCGCGGCGGTCCGGCCGATCAAGGCAGGGGCTGCAAGCCCGGCGAGGCCGAGCTGGAGAAAGGAACGGCGCAGCATGGAGCGTCTCCTTCGTCAGGCAGAGGCTGGAGCAATTTCCGATCCATTCGGATCGTTCAATTGCTCTAGGTTATTGTTTTAACGCGTTTTCTTCACGCGAACCGGTACCCACTTCGCTCGAAAACGCTCTGGAGCAACGCCCGACCCCGTTGGATCGTTCGATGGCTCCAATCTTTTATTTCAGCGCGTTTTCTTGACGCGAACCGCTATCCACTTCGCTCGAAAACGCTCTGGGATCGCGCTTGGCTTCTTGAGTAAACCGACAAGATGGTGAAACCGGGACAGTGCCCAGCGCGCCGCCGCTTCAGCGGATCAGCTTCGCCGCCGCGCGGAACTGCGGATGGGCCGCGGTCCTGAGCCATTCGAACACCACCATCTCGGTGGTGACGATCTCAGCGCCATGGCGCGCCATGCGCGCGATCGCGACCTCCTTGGATTCAGGCGCGCGCGAGCCGACCGCATCCTGCACCACGGCGACGCGGCGGCGATGCTCGAGCAGGCTCAGCACGGTCTGGCCGACGCAGACATGCGCCTCGCAGCCGCAGATAACGAGCTGCATGTCGCCGGCAAGCGCCTCGAGAAAAGCGGGCTCCGCGCAGGAATCGAAGCTCATCTTGGCGATCACGGGGCCGGCGCCCGAAAGCTCCGGCACTGTGCCGCCGAGCCCAGCCGGATTCTGCTCGGTCATCAGCACCGGCACCGCGAGCAGCCCGGCAACATCGACCAGGCGCCTGGCATTCGCGACCAGGCGCGCACCGTCATGGATCGCCGGCATCAGGCGCGCCTGGAAATCGATGACGACGAGGATGGCGTCGGTGGCAGAAAGCAGGGTCATGATCGCGTCTTTCTAGCATGGTCTGGTCCAGGAGCGCAGCGGCGTGCCGCCGCCATGCGAGAGCGGTTTCCGATCCAATTGGATCGTTCAATTGCTCGCGTCCTTTGCCCCAACGCGTTTTCTTCGCGCGAACCGGTGCCCATTTCGCTCGAAAACGCTCTAAGGTCGCGGCCACGCCAAAACCAGAAAAGGAGAGGACACGCCATGCCCCAGATGATCTTCGTCAACCTGCCCGTGAAAGATCTCGGCGCCTCGGTCGCCTTCTTCACCGCGCTCGGCTTCTCGTTCAACCCGCAATTCACCGACGAGACCGCGACCTGCATGGTGATCAGCGACACCATCTTCGCGATGCTGCTGACCCATGAGAAATTCCTCAGCTTCTCGCCCAGGCCAATCGCCGATACGAGCCAGGCGGTCGAGGTGCTGACCTGCCTCTCCCGCGACAGCCGGGCTGATGTCGATGCCATGGTCAAGGCGGCGCTGGCTGCCGGCGGCACGACCTATAAGGAGCCGCAGGATTACGGCTTCATGTATGGCCACGGCTTCCAGGACCTCGACGGCCATGTCTGGGAGCTGATGTGGATGGACCCCGCCGCCGTGCAGGGGTGAAACCTGACACGCTCGAGATGCTCGGGCTTGACCCGAGCATGACGAGACCGGCCTCTTCCTTCACAAGCTTCCCGGGCCGCGCTTTGCACGGCCTGGGAATGACGCCTTTCGTCAGTTCCCGCCGGCCGCACGCTTGGGCACGCCGGCGAGCCAGATGCCCATCTCCCTGGCCCAGAACGTCGCGAGCCCCGTCGTGCCGTGGCCACGGGTATCCTCGCTCGCCGGGATCAGCAGCAGCCTGCCATTGGCGAGGCGCTTCAACTCGCGCTCCATGATGCCGGTCTCGGGCGGGTTGCGCTCGTCATCGGCGGAGTTGATCGCCAGCAGCGGCGCCTTGATCGCGCCCAGGCCCTGGGAGGCGTCGTAGTCGCGCGAGGAATCCCACTGGTAGAGGAAGTCGTTGGCATCGGCGCTGAAGGCGGCCTTCAAGCGCTCGTCGAGCAGCGCATCGGCGGCCTCACGCGTCGGCGCCAGCTTCTGATAGGCGAGCGTGCCGCCGCTGGTGGCAATGCCGAAGAAGACATTGGCCGTGCGGAAAGCCGGTGGCTGCGCTGTGTAGTCGCCGCCCTTCCACTCCGGATCGTTGCGGACGGCGTCAATGATCATGCGCCGCATCATCCAGTTGCGGCTCGACATCGGCGTCGGCTGCGAGGCCATCGGCACCAGCGCGTCCATGAAATCGGGATGCCTGACGCCCCAGAGCCAGACATGCATGCCGCCCATCGAATTGCCGAGCACGAGCCGGACATGGCGCAGCCCCAGCCCCTCGCTGACCAGCTTGTGCTGGGCTGCGACCATGTCCTCGTAATTATAGCGCGGGAACTTCGCCTTCAGCCCGTCGGAGGGCTTGGAGGAAGCCCCGGCGCCGATCGAATCCGGCAGGACGATGAAGTATTTCGCCGCATCGAGCGGCTGGCCCGGGCCGAATAATTCGCCCGCGAAGGCCGGCGTCAGCAGGCTCGCCGCCGATCCCGCCGTGCCGTGCAGGATCACCACCGGCTCGCCTGCCGGGTCGCCGATGGTGGCGTAGCCGAGCTTCAGTTCGGCCAATGTCTCGCCGCTCTGGAAGCGGAAATCCTTGGCCACCCAGACGCCGCGCTTGGGCGCGGGATAGTCGGCGGCCGAGGCCGCCATCGCGACGATGGACAGGATGAAGGCCGCAGCCGCACGGCGCGGCCAGCTTACGATGGTCATGATGGTGGCACCTTCGTTGTCGCCGCCACGACTTGCCGCCGGGCGATCCTCCCATAAATGAAGGATCGCGCCGAACAGGGCACGAGGCAAGAGAGGCGGGCCAGATCCGCTTCCTTCTCCCCTCGCGGGAGAAGGTGGCGCGCAGCGCCGGATGAGGGGGCGCCGTGCCCTGTCCGGTTGGCGTCGTGTTCGGCTAGATGGAACGCTCACAGCGCCCCCTCATCCGTCTCGGCTGCGCCGATCCACCTTCCCCCGCTAGGGGGGAAGGGAAACGCGCGAAATCCCCGCCGGCGTTTCCGCTGCGGAGAGAGAGTGGCGGGGCGCCACGAGGCGCGTACTGGTAGGGGTCCGCATCCGTTGAGCCAGGATGCGGTGCGGAGGGATTGAGCCGTCCTCAGCCGCGCTTGACAGCTGTCTCGGCGATCTCGTGGTGACCGATGGCGCGTTCGAGGCCGTCGGGCCCACGCACGCGATACTGCTCTTCCTTGTTGTCGCGCGGCGGCATCACGCGCAGGATCTCGTAGAGGCCGAGCCTGGCCTGATTGGCGAAACCCGGTTCGAGATTGACCAGATCACCCGGCTTATATGGCTGACTGGCCATGTCATCATCCCCCGTGAGACGGATTGAGGCGTTGGAACAGGTTGCGCCGCGGCTAGAGCATTTTCGAGCGAAGTGGACGCCGGTTCGCGTGAAGGAAATGCTCTAGAAATCGGCGGGAGTCAGGCGGTGATAGCTGGCCCGGTGCCGCGCATAGGCGTTCGAGGCCGCCTTCAGGATCGTGTCCCGGTTCCGATCGAAGACATCGAGCACCTGCGCCTGACTGTCATCGATGCCGGAACCCAGCTTGCGCAGGGCGTCCATCTCGATCTGGAAGGTGATCTCCAGCGAGGCATCCGAGCCCCAGAAGCTGACGCAGGAACGCCCTGCGTCGAAACTCCGGACCGGATTGGGAAAATTCAGCGCCATGGTCGGCCTGCTTTCTTGCGGTTGCGCTTCACGGCCAACACCGGCGCCCGGACCTGCCCGGCCAAGAGCCAGCGGAACAGCGGAGCCAGAGCACATGCCGTCGGCTCCCGAGGGGCTCAAGCAAGCTGATCGTTTTCTCAAGGACGGTCAGGCCAAAACAAATCAACCGCAAGGCGGCTTGTTTTCGACGACCGTCCTCCGGACATGGGGAAGGCAGCCGCGCATTGTAAGGGCGGCGCGATAATAAGGCCTGGACCTCGCGAGTTAGATTTGGACCTCGCGAACAAGATTTGGCCTCGCAAAAATAAGATTTGAGCCTCGCGGGGCTGGCCGGTCGATATGCGACAGCTCTTCGGCGTCAGCTCTTCGGCGTCCTGCCCTGCCTGCCGAAGGATCCGGCAAACATCGGCAAGGATCGGTCTATCGGCCCGCGCCCGCCCTGCCGCATGGTCTCCCTCACCCCAGGCCGAGCCGAGCGAGGATGCGATGGCGCTCCACCGGAGACATTTCGCCAAGGCGACGCTCGTCGCGATCCTGCTCGCCATGATGGCGCATGCCTCGGCAGCCCCAGCCCTTCAGGAACCAGATATGACAACCACCGAGCAAACCAACGCCGCGGCGCGCGAGACGGCGCCGCACCCTTATGTCGGAATGTGGGTGACGGCCGACGGCCATATCCGGCACGACTTGCTGCCGAATGGCCGTTATGACGAGGCCAGGGGCAATCGCAAGAGCGCCTATCGCGGGCGCTACAGCATCACCGGCGACCATATCGACTATGTCGACGACACCGGCTTCACCGCCGATGGCGATTTCGTCGACGGCGTGCTGTATCATGCGGGGATGGTGCTGCGGCGGGAATGCTGAGGCAGCAGGATTTTGATTTGGCACCAACTTGGATTTGGCGTCGGCTTGTCCCGAAAACCGGTTCCCACTTTCGGGCCGATGCTCCAGTTCTTTCTTCTGACGCGTTTTCTTCATGCGAACCGGCATCCACTTCGCTCGAAAACGCTCTAGCAGGACTGGCCGGTCCGCTATGCAGCGGCGGCACGTCCCGCCTCTGGCGCATGGCATGCCCCGGCCTTACAAGTCTGCCATTCTCCCAACGCACGGGCAGGCCGAGTAACCATGGACAAACGGGTCGAGACGGCGGCGCATCCAGCGCCCCTTACCCATGAGGATATTCGCAGCATCCTGTTTGGCATCATGCTCGCCATGTTGCTGGCGGCGCTGGACCAGACCATCGTCGCAACCGCGATGCCGACGATCGGGCGCGAGCTCAACGACGTCACGCATCTGCCCTGGATTGTGACGGCCTATCTGCTCGCCTCGACCGCGGTCACGCCGCTCTACGGCAAGCTCGCCGATATCCATGGCCGGCGGGTGACGCTGCTCTCGGGCATCGTTGTCTTCGTCTTCGGCTCAGTCGCTTGCGCGCTGGCACCCAATCTCTGGCTCCTGGTGGTGGCGCGCTTCGTCCAGGGGCTGGGCGGCGGCGGGCTGATCGCCCTGGCGCAGACCATCATCGCCGACATGGTGCCGCCCAAGGAACGCGGCAAATACCAGGTCTATTTCGCCGCCGTCTTCATGGCCTCCTCCGTGCTCGGGCCGGTGCTGGGCGGGATCATCGCCGAGGCACTGCACTGGTCGGTGATCTTCTGGATCAACCTGCCATTGGGGTTTGCCGCCTATTGGATGACGAGCTCGGCATTGAAGCGGCTGCCACGTCATGAGCGGCCGCACAAACTGGACGTCGCCGGCGCCCTGCTGATGACCAGCGCGACGATGACGCTGCTGCTCGCGCTCTCCTGGGGCGGCACCTATTACCCCTGGAGCTCGGCCTGGATCGTCGGGCTCGTGGCCTTCTCCATCGTGTTGTGGGCCGTTTTCGCCTGGCGGCTGCGGAGTGCCGCCGAGCCGCTTATCCCGCTCGACCTCCTCGCCAATCCGGTGGTGCGGATGGGCACGATGGCTGCGGGCTTCGGCATGGGCACCTTCATCGGCTTGACGATCTACCTGCCGCTCTATTTCGAGACGGTTGTCGGGATGAGCGCCTCGGCCTCGGGGCTCGGCCTGCTGCCGCTCACCTGCGGCACCGTGATGGGCGCGACCTTGTCGGGCCGCTCGCTGACGCGATTGACGCATTACAAGCGCGTGCCTGTGGCGGGGCTGAGCGTCGCGACATTGGGAGCGGCGCTGCTGACGATCTATGCCGGGCAGATGCCGCTCCTGCCCTTCTCGCTGACCCTGGCGGTGATTAGCCTGGGGCTCGGCACCATGCTGCCCGTGGCAACGGTCTCGATCCAGAATGCGGTGCTGCCGCATCAGCTCGGCACGGCGACCGCGATCGCGAACTTCTTCCGCCAGATCGGCGGGGCGCTGATCGTGGCGGTGTTCGGCGCGATCGTGCTCGGCGGCGTCAGCGGAGCGGGCGTCGGGCTCTCGCCCGAGGCGCTGAAGCTGGGAACGGTCGATCGCACAGCGATGATCGAGCTGTTCCGCTATGTTTTCGCGGCGACCTGCTTCGGCTTCGCGATGGCGCTGCTGCTGATGGTGCGGATGAAGGAACTGCCCCTGCGCGGCAGCGCGGTGGAAGCGGCGAAGGCGGCCGGCGGCGAATAGCCGGAACAGTCGCCGCCCCCGCGCGTTCGCCACTAGAGCAGGATGCGAAAAAGTGGGAACCGGTTTTTCGCATTGATCCTGCTCTAACTCTTTAGATGAGAGACGGATTCAGATTTCAGATGGGATCACTCGGTGATCCCATCTGAAATCATCCGGCTCTAGCCCGTCGCATCGCCGCGGCGGGCTCCGTCACGCCTTCACGCAGGAGCATCCCATGTCCGATCTCGTCGTCATCGTTTACCCGACCGAGGCCCGCGCCGAGGAAATGCGCCAGAAGGTCGTCTCGCTGCAGAAGGAATACCTGATCGAGCTCGGCGACGCCGCCATCGCGGTGATGCATGAGGGCGGCAAGGTGAAGCTCAATCAGCTGCTCAACACCACCGCGCTCGGCGCGGTCTCCGGCTCGTTCTGGGGCCTGCTGATCGGCGCGATCTTCCTGATGCCGGTGTTCGGCGCGGCGCTGGGCGCGGCGTCCGGCGCGCTCGGCGGGGCGCTGACCGATTACGGCGTCAATGACGGCTTCATGAAGGAACTCGCCGCCAACCTCCAGCCGGGCAATGCCGCGCTCTTCCTGCTGATCAACAAGATGACCGCCGACAAGGTGCTCGACGCCGTCAAGGGCACGGGCGGCGTGGTGCTGAAGACCTCGCTCGACCATACCCGCGAGCAGCAATTGCGCGATGCCCTGGCGGGAACGCCGAAGACGCCGGCGGCCACACCCGCCCCGGCCCCGGAAGGCGCGGGCGCACCTTCGCCGGTGGGGTGAGGCCCCAGCCTCTCACATCATTCTCGGGCGGCCCGAGGGAGGCCCGGGATCCGAAGCGCGTCATGGTCGGGCTTGACCCGACCATCTTGGAAACCAGAGCATTCTGGTCATGGGATTCTCGGGGCAAGCCCGAGAATGACGGCAAGGTTTGTGATCAGTCGCGCAGCAATTCGTTGATGCCGGTCTTCGAGCGCGTCTGGGCGTCGACCGTCTTGACGATGACGGCGCAATAGAGCGAGGGGCCGGGCGTGCCGTCGGGCAAAGGCTTGCCCGGCAGCGAGCCCGGAACCACCACCGAATAGGGCGGCACCTTGCCGATATGGACCTGGCCGGTGGCGCGGTCGACGATCTTGGTCGAGGCCGAGATGAACACGCCCATCGAGAGCACAGAGCCCTCGCCGACGATCACGCCTTCGACCACTTCGGAACGGGCGCCGATGAAGCAGTTGTCCTCGATGATGGTCGGGTTGGCCTGCAGCGGCTCGAGCACGCCGCCAATGCCGACGCCACCCGAGAGATGGACGTTCTTGCCGATCTGGGCGCAGGAGCCGACCGTCGCCCAGGTGTCGACCATGGTGCCGCTGTCGACATAGGCGCCGATATTGACGAAGGACGGCATCAGCACGACGTTCGGGGCGAGGAAGGAGCCCTTGCGCGCGGCGGCCGGCGGCACGACGCGGAAGCCCGCGGCGCGAAAGCGGTTCTCGCCCCAGCCCTCGAACTTTGAGGGCACCTTGTCCCAGAACACGCCTTCGCCGGGGCCGTTGGCGATGATCATGTTGTCGGTCAGGCGGAAGGAGAGCAGCACCGCCTTCTTGAGCCACTGATGCACGACCCACTCGGTGCCGATCTTCTCGGCGACGCGGGCCTCACCGGCATCGAGCAATTCGATCGCCTGTTCGACCGCCTCGCGGACTGCGCCTTTGGTGTTGATGCCGATCTCGGAGCGGGCCTCCCAGGCGGCGTCGATGGTGGCGGCGAGATCGGTGAAGGACATGGCGGCGCTCCGGCGGGCGAAAAAGTCGCGGGGAGCGATGGCGGATGAGGGCGGCGGCGTCAAGGTTTGGCAGGGGAAACCCCTCTCCTGTAAGGAGAGGGGTAGGAGTCAGGTGCAGGCCCTTTCGGCGTCATGCCCGGCCTTGAGCCGGGCATCTCCTGCAAGAGATTCTCGGGTCTGCGCTTCGCTTCGCACGAGAATGACGACAGCTTCTCTGGTTTACCGGCCTGCCCTCACCCCTGCCCCTCTCCCACACGGGAGAGGGGTTCCCACGCTTCTCCTGCACAGGTGGCAGACTGGCCATGCGCCTCTGGATCAAGAACCCGCTTGGCATCGTCGCGGACAATGCCGGCGGCGGGATCGTCGTCGATGGCGCGATCATCGCCGAGCTCGTGCCAGTAGGCGGGGCCCCTGCCCTGCCCGTCGATGCGGTCTTCGACGCCTCGCGCCATGTCGTGCTGCCCGGCCTGATCAACACGCATCACCATTTCTACCAGACGCTGACGCGCGCGCATCCGGCCGCGATCGATCGCGAGCTGTTTCCCTGGCTGACCGCACTCTACCCGCTTTGGGCGAGGCTGACGCCCGATGACCTGCGCTTGGCGGTCCGCGTCGCGCTGACGGAGCTTTTGCTCTCAGGCTGCACCACCGCGGCGGACCATCATTACCTCTACCCGAAGGGGCTGGAGAACGCCGTCGACATCGCGGTCGAGGAGGCGCGGGCCCTGGGCATCCGCGCCACGATCTCGCGCGGCTCGATGAACCTGTCGCAGAAGGATGGCGGCCTGCCGCCCGACTCTGTCGTCCAGGACGAGGAGACGATCCTGACCGATAGCGAGCGGGTGCTTTCCCTGTTCCATGATCCCGCGCCGGGCAGCATGGTCCAGATTGCGCTGGCACCTTGCTCGCCGTTTTCGGTGACGCCGGCGCTGATGAAAAAGAGCGCGGAGCTGGCAGCACGCTTCGATGCGCCGCTGCACACCCACCTCGCCGAGACCAGGGACGAGGATGCCTATTGCCTCGAAGTCTATGGCAAGCGCCCGCTCGACCTGCTGGAGGAGACCGGCTGGATGCGGCCAAAGACCTGGCTGGCGCATGGCGTGCACTTCAGCTGCGAGGAATGCGAAAGGCTGGGAGCGGCCGGCGTCGGAATCTGCCATTGCCCGACCTCGAACGGGGTGCTGGCGTCGGGCTTCTGCCGGACGCGCGAATTGGAGGCAGCCGGAGCGCCGCTCGGCTTGGGCGTCGACGGCTCGGCCTCCAATGACGGCTCCAACCTGATGGAGGAGTTGCGCCACGCTTTGCTGATCAACCGCCTGCGCTATGAGAGCGCCACGGCTGTCACCGCGCGCGACGTGATCCGCTGGGCGACGGAGGGCTCGGCGCGCTGCCTTGGACGCTCCGATATCGGGCGGATCGCGCCCGGCATGCAGGCGGATCTGGCGCTGTTTTGTCTCGACGAATTGCGCTTCTCCGGCGCGCATGACCCGGTCGCGGCGCTGGTGCTGTGCGGCGCGAACCGGGCCGACCGGGTGATGGTCGCCGGCGCCTGGCGCGTGATCGATGGGGCCGTGCCGGGGCTCGATCTCACTGCGTTGCGGCGCTCGCATGGAATGGCGGCAAAACGTTACGCCTGAGAGACAGATTGTTCGGAATCTTGACGCATTTCTCGGCTTGATTCGGGACGGATCACGGCCAAGGGAGTCAGGCGCCATGAAGATCGGTTTGATCGCGGCATTGGGGTTGGCTCTTCTCGGCAGCGGCTGTGTCACGATCGCCGAGCGACGAGCGCTCGATGAGGAACGCTGCCGCTCCTACGGCTTCCGCCCCGGCACCGACGGCTATGCGAATTGCCTGCTCCATATCGAACTCGACCGCTCGGCCAGCCGCAGGGTCTGGGTCGAGCGCGATTACTATGGCCCCTATTACGGCTATGGCTTCGGCTACGGTTTCCGGCGCTGGTGACAGCCCACCCCGGATCTTTGTTTTGACGCGTTTTCTTCACGCGAACCGGTATCCACTTCGCTCGAAAACGCTCTAGCTCGCGGGCGGGCCGTCGCGCTCCGGCCTGAAATCACGCAATAGCGGCAACCTCGCATGCAGCCGGTGCAGGAAGCCGGTGAGCTGCGCCTTTTCTTCCGCCGTGAAGTCCCCGAGCAGCAGATCCTCGCGGGTGGTGGCGAGCGCGATCAATGCGTCATGCAGGGCATAGCCGCTCGTCGTCAGCTCCAGCACCTGCCGGCGTGCGTCGCGATCATCGGGACGCTCGGTGACGTGGCGGGCGGCGACCAAGGTCGCGACGCTACGGCTGACCGCGCCCTTGTCGAGCCCGATCACCTCGCAGATGCGCTGCGCCGCGATCGCCGGCTCGATGGCGAGCTGCGAGATGACGCGCCATTCGGTGACGCCGACGCCGAAACGCTCAATATAGAGCCGCGACGAACTGCGCGACCAGGTGTTGGAAATCGCGGTCAGGAAATAGGGAACGTAACCGCCGAGATCGAGAACATCCCGCTCCGGGCCGGCAACGGCCTTGTGGCGCTTCGTCGAGGGCATGGCGCATCCAGAGAAGTCAGGCCAAGTATCTCACACGCCGCTGCGGGATGCGGCAAGCGCCATGAGCCGGCGCATCTCGTAGAGCCCGCCTTGCTGTAGAGCCTATCCTGGCCGAGGCCTTGCATGCGCGCAGGCCCGCCATACGAGGAAGCCCGTGGCGCCGGCGCCGATGCCGGGCATACTGCGCCTCGCAACCACATCATCTGCCTGACCCAATATCTTCTGACTGACCCAAGATCTCCTGCCCTACCAAGGAACCAGCCCATGCCGACCCCTGCCTACGACATCGTCATCCGTGGCGGCACGCTTGCGACGGCAACAGATGTGTTCAAGGCCGATCTCGGCATCCAGGCCGGGCGCATCGCCGCGATCGGGCTCGACCTGCCCGCCGAGGCGCAGGAGATCGACGCGAAGGGCAAGCTCGTCTTGCCCGGCGGCGTCGACACCCATTGCCATATCGAACAGCTCTCGGGCAGCGGGCTGATGAGCGCCGACAACTTCGAGACCGCGACGCGCTCGGCCGCCTTCGGGGGCACCACCTCGGTGATTTCCTTCGCCGCCCAGCATCGCGGCGCCAACCTCGCCAGCGTAGTCGAGGATTATGCGGCGGTGGCGAGGGCGGGGGCGATCATCGACTACGCCTTCCACCTGATGGTGGCGAACCCCGACGAGCAGACCGTCACGCAGGATCTGCCGGCACTGATCCGCGCCGGGCACCGCTCGGTCAAGGTGTTCATGACCTATGACGCCGTGCAGGTCGATGACGGGCAATTGCTCGACGTCCTGATGGCGGCGCGCTCGGCCGGAGCGCTGGTCTGCGTCCATGCCGAGAACCACGGCCTGCTGAAATGGATGGGCGAGCGCTTGATGAAGCGCGGCTACACCGCGCCGAAATACCATTCCGTCAGCCACCCCCAGGCGGCCGAGGTCGAGGCCTTCCACCGCCTGATCGCCTTCTCGGAACTGCTCGACCAGCCGATCTGCATCTTCCACGTCTCGACCGCCGAGGGCGCCAGGGTGATCCGCGAAGCGCGCGGGCGCGGCGTCAAGATCTATGCCGAGACCTGCCCGCACTACCTCTTGATGACCGCCGCAGAGCTCGACAAGCCCGGCATCGAAGGCGCAAAATGGGTCTGCTCGCCGCCGCAGCGGGGTTCGTCCGACCAGGAGGCGCTGTGGCAGGCGCTGGCGCTCGGAGACCTGCAGATTCTCTCCTCCGACCACGCACCCTATCGCTTCGACGAGACCGGCAAGCTCAAATACGGCCCCAATCCCGGCTTCAAGCAGATCGCCAACGGCATGCCGGGGCTTGAGATGCGGCTGCCCGTCCTGTTCGACGCCATGGTGAGCAAGGGCCGGCTCGGGCTGAAGAAATTCGTCGAGTTGACCTCAACCGCCCCGGCCCGGATTTACGACCTGCCCGGCAAGGGCTCGCTCGCCATCGGCATGGACGCCGACATCGCGATCTGGGACGCCGACCGCAAGGTCGTGCTCGCCGACAATCTGCACGACAACACCGGCTACAACCCCTTCGCGGGACGCACCATCACCGGCTGGCCGGAGACGGTGCTCAGGCGCGGCGAGGTCGTCGTCACGCAGGGTGCGCTGAAGGCGCAGCCCGGCTCGGGCCGATTGATGCTGCGCGAGGCCGGCGAGGCGACACGACCGACCGGGACGCTCTCGCCCGAATTCGACCCGGCGCGGAATTTCGGCGCCAAGCTGTATTGATGCGCACCATCCTCGCCCGTCATCCTGGCCGAAGCGTAGCGGAGCGCCGGGATCCATCGTAGAGCTCGGCGCCTTACGATGGATCCCGGATCTGCGCCGCTGCGCGGCTTGTCCAGGATGACGCGGTGTTTCAAGTGAATCCATTGCGCCCCTAGCGGAGATCCCCATGGCCGGCACCATCTTCGTCATCAACCCGAACTCCACTGAGGCCGTCACCGCCGGCATCGACAAGGCGGTCGAACCGCTGCGCTCCGCTGAGGGCCCCAAGATCGCCTGCCTGACGCTGACCGAGGGCCCTCCGGGCATCCAGTCGCAGCGCGACGCCGACGGCGTCGTCGGACCGCTGCTGAAGCGGGCGGCCGGACTGGAGAACGAGGCGGCAGCCTTCGTCGTCGCCTGCTTCAGCGACCCCGGCATGCATGCGCTGCGCGAACAGAGCCGCCACCCGGTGCTCGGCATCGCGGAATCGGGCGTGTTCCAGGCCCTGACGCTCGGCCAGCGCTTCGGCGTGATCGCGATCCTGCCGAGTTCGATCCAGCGGCATCTGCGCTATTTCGGCGCCATGGGCGTGATGGGGCGGCTTGCCGGCGATCTCTCGATCGGGATGGGCGTGACCGAGCTCAGCAATGCGGAGAAGACGCTGGAGCGCATGACCGCGACCGGCAAGACGCTGCGCGACACGCATCATGCCGACGTCATCGTGATGGGCTGCGCCGGCATGGCGCGCTTCCGCCGGCCGCTGGAGGAGGCGCTCGGCGTGCCGGTGGTCGAGCCGACCCAGGCCGCGACCGCGATGGCCGTGGGACGAGTGCGCCTCGCCACAGCGTAATCGCCACAACTATAGCGAGAATTTTACGGAACCACAGGAACCGGGCGAGCGCAGCGGCGTTGCATTGCAGCCGCCCTCTCTCCCGGAGCTGTCGCTGTGGATCAGGATCGCATTGCCCGGATCGCCAGAGCCATGTGCCGAGCCGCGCGGATGGATCCGGACAAGCCGCCCGCAATCCAGGCTATCCGCGAAGAGATGCGATTTGCGCAGACCGACGCGGATGCGTCTCTCCTGCCCGCCTGGCGGTATTTTCAGCCGGAAGCGGCCGCCTTCGTCGCGCGTCACCGCCTGCGGACGAGGATCGTTTGAACGGAGACGCGCTGCGGGGTGGTGCTACTCCTCAGCTTCATCCAGGCGCATCTCGAAGGCCAGCATCGCATCGGCCAGCGCCGCGAGTTCGGCGTCGCGCTCCGGGCTCTCGGGCGAGGCGCTCAGCTCCTGGGCGCGCTCCTGGGCCCGCTGATAATCTTCTTCGGTATGGACGACGATCGGCTGCTTCATCGCCATAATCGGCACTGCGATTGTGGCGTCTTCATGAGCGCCGCCACAATCGCCACGACACCCCGCGCCACGACGCCTCGCCGGCTATTCCAGGCATAGGAACAGTCTATTAGCCCGGCGAAGATCTCCTGACCTATGGTTGGCCCCGCAGCATCCGCCTCGCTCGCCAGGGCGACGGCGGCACTGAAAAAAGCCCACGGCCAAACCCGCCAGAGATGAAGCGGCGCACTGAGCGGGCCGGCACCATGAAAACAGGGGACAAGATCGATGGCACGGTTGGGATTGGCATCATTCATGGGCGGCATCGCCCTGACGCTGCTGGGGCTCTCCGCCCCGCCAGCACTCGCCGGCAAGGCGGACGACACGCTCAACGTCGCCTTCGCGCTCGAGCCCGAGGCGCTCGACACCTACAAGATCGCCGGCCGCGAGGGGCTGATCCTGGCCCGGCACATCTATGACGGCCTGCTCTACAAGGATCTCGACACCGGCGAGATCAAACCGGCGCTGGCCAAGGCCTGGCGCTTTACCGACCCGATGACGATGGAGTTCGATCTCCGCGAAGGCGTGATCTTCCACAACGGCGCGAAATTCACGGCCGACGACGTCGTCTACACGCTCAACACCGTGCTCGACCCGAATTACGGCACGCGCTTCCGCATCGCCATCGACTGGATCGAAAAGGTCGAAAAGGTCTCGGAATTCCAGGTCCGCATCAAGATGGCGAAACCCTTCGCCGGCGCGGTCGAGATGCTGGCCGATGCGCTGCCGATCTATCCGGCCGCCTATTTCAAGGAGGTCGGCTCGGCCGGCATGGCGGCCAAGCCCGTCGGCACCGGCCCCTACAGGCTCGTCGAGATGACGCCGGGCATCCGCTACGTCTTCGAGCGCTTCGACGGTCATTACACCGGCAGCCCCAAGGGCAAGCCGGCGATCGGCAAGATCGTCGTGCGCACCATCCCCGAGCTCAACACCCAGTTCGCCGAGCTTCTGGCCGGCAAGCTCGACTGGAGCTGGCGCATCCCGCCCGACCAGGCAGCGCGTCTCGCCAGCCGCATCCAGATCGTCAACGGCCCAATCATGCGCATCGCCTATGTCGGCCTCACCGTGACCGCCAAGGGCAAGGACTACCCGACCAAGAACCTGCTGGTGCGCCGCGCCATCAACCATGCCGTCAACCGCGAGGCGATCGTCAAAGCCTTCGCCGGCGGCGCCTCACAGGTGCTGAATGCCGCCTGCAACCCCAAACAGTTCGGCTGCGCGCAGGATGTCGCGACCTATGCCTATGATCCGGCCAAGGCCAAGGCGCTGCTGAGCGAGGCCGGTTTCGCTAACGGCGTCGACATCGAGATGGTTTTTGCCGCGATGCCGCGCCCGGTCGCCGAGGCGGTTGCTTCCGACCTCGCCAAGGTCGGCATCCGGGTGACGCTGAACGAGCAGCAATATGCGGCCGGCGTGCAGAAATGGCGTGCGGGCGAATTGCCGGCCTTCTTCACCAATTGGGGCAGCTACGGCACCGGCGACGTCGCCTTCATCATCTCGAATTTCTTCGGCGGCGGCGCCGACGACCTCGTCCAGGACAAGGAGGTGATCGATCTCGTCACCGCGGCCGACACGGCGCAGGACCGAGGCTTGCGCCAGGAGAACTACGCCAAGGCGCTGAAAAAGATCGCCGACCAGGCCTATTGGCTGCCGATGTACGACTTCAACATCAATTACGGCCTGTCGACGGCGCTCAACTTCAAGCCGCACCCCGACGAGTTCGCCCGCTGGTGGCTGTCGAGCTGGAAGTAACGCTCCACGCAGAACCGTCATTCCGGGCGACCGAAGCGAGACCCGGAATCCATCGTAGAGTGCATCGCCTTAGGATGGATTCCGGATCGGCGCCGCTTTCGCGGCTTGTCCGGAATGACGGCGTGTTCGAGTTGGACATCACGCGCTCACACAGCCTCTGGATGGAACCGCCATGCTGCCCTTTCTCGCGCGCCGCCTGATCGTCGCCGTCCTCGTCGCGCTCGCGGTGTCGATGGTCGCGTTCGGGCTGATGTTCGTCGCCGGCGATCCCGCGGTGGTGCTCGCCGGCCAGGCCGGGCGCGCCCAGGATGTCGAGATGATCCGGCATGCCTATGGGCTCGACCGGCCGCTGCCGGTGCAGTTCCTCGACTGGATCGGCCGGGCGCTGACCGGCAATTTCGGCACGAGCCTGTATTTCAACCTGCCGGTCGCCACGATCATCGGCGAGCGCTTGCCAGTGACGCTGATGCTCGGCAGCGCCGCCTTCCTGCTCGCCATGCTGGTTTCGGTGCCGCTCGGCATCGCCGCCTCGCTCAAGCCGGGCGGCCTGCTCGACCGCGCCGCGCTACTGCTCGCCGTGCTCGGACAGGCGATCCCGAGCTTCTGGCTCGGGCTGATCCTGATCGTCGTCTTCGGCGTCTGGTGGGGCCTGGTCCCGATCTCGGGAACGGAGAGCTGGCAGGGCTATATCCTGCCGGTCATCGTGCTGAGCTATTACGCCATGCCGGCGCTGATGCGCTTGACCCGGGCGGGCATGATCGAGGTGCTCGGGGCCGATTATATCCGCACCGCCCGCGCCAAGGGGCTGGCGCGATTGCGCATCCTGATGGTGCATGCATTGCGCAACGCCGTGCTGCCGCTGGTGTCTCTCGCCGCCGTGCAGTTCGGCATGATGCTCTCAGGCTCGATCGTGATCGAGAGCGTCTTCGCCATCAACGGGCTCGGCCGCCTCGCCTGGGAATCGCTGCTGCGCAGCGACCTGCCGGTGGTGCAGGCGATCATCCTGATCCTGTCGCTGATCTATGTGACGCTGACAACCGCGGCCGACCTGGTCAATGCCTGGCTCGATCCGCGCCTGAGGAGCGCCTGATGACAGCGCTCGATCTCGACAATCGCATCCTGCAGCGGCGCAAGCTCTGGCGGCGCGTCAGCCGCAGCACCGGCATCCATCTTGGCGGCGGGTTGTTGGTGCTGATCGCCGCCATCGCGCTGTTTGCCCCGCTGCTCGCGCCGCACGATCCGATCGCGCAGGACCTGACGCGCCGGCTGCTGCCGCCCTTCTGGCAGGCCGGTTCCGACCCGGCGCATTGGCTCGGCACCGACCATCTCGGGCGCGACTATCTCTCGCGATTGATTTTTGGCGCGCGGGTCTCGCTCGGGATCGGGCTCGGCGTGACGCTCTGCGCCGGGGTGATCGGCACGATGCTCGGGCTGCTCGCCGGCTATTTCGGCGGCAAGACCGATATGCTGATCAGCTTCATCATCACGACGCGGCTGTCGCTGCCGATCGTCCTGGTCGCGCTCGCCGCCGTCGCGCTCGGCGGCGCCTCGCTGCAGACGCTTGCCGTCGTGCTCAGCCTCCTGCTCTGGGACCGCTTCGCCGTGGTGGTGCGCTCGGCGACGCAAGGGCTGCGCAACCGCGAATTCGTCCAGGCTACGATCTCGTTCGGCGCTTCCAGCCTGCATGTCATGCTGCGCGGCATCCTGCCCAATCTGCGCAACACGCTGATCGTGGTGGCGACGCTGGAGGTCGCCAATGTCATCCTGCTGGAGGCGGCGCTGTCGTTCCTGGGCCTGGGTGCACGGCCGCCGACACCGTCCTGGGGGCTTATGATCGCCGAGGGGCGCGAGCACATCCTGTTCGATCCTTGGCTGATCGCCTTGCCCGGCTCGGCGCTCTGCCTGCTCATCCTCGCCGTCAATCTGCTCGGCGACGGCGTGCGCGACGCGCTCGATGCCACGAGCAGCTGAACCCGCCCCGACCGCCCCCGAGAGCGAACGGCACGCGCCCTGCATGGGCAGCCCGAGCTTGACGCGCGGCTCAAGCTGCGTTGCCATCCCGTTTCGTGGTGGCGGCACGGCTGCGCGTGTCGGCGCGCAGGCCACGCCGAAGGGAGAGTTCGTGACGGCAAAGCGCCCGAAACTGCATCACCTGAACTGGAATCTCCTCCACACCTTCCTGGTGATCGTCGAGGAGCGCAGCATCACGCGTGCCGCCGACCGGCTGCTGGTGCGCCAGCCCTCGGTCAGCGCCGCGCTGCAGCGGCTTGAGGAGACGCTTGGCGGCCAGCTCGTGCAGCGCGACAGCCGCCGCTTCGTCCTGACCAAGCGTGGCGAGCTCTTGCACAAGGAATGCGTCGATATCTATCGCAGCGTCGCCCGCATCGGCGAAAAACTCTCGGAAGAACATGACGAGCTGACCGGGCTCGTGCGCGTCCAGCTCATCACGCATATGGTGCTGCCGGCCTTCGACCGGGCGCTGTCATTGATGAGCCGCCGCCATCCCGGCGTCACCGTGCGGGTCGAGGTCGCGAGCAGCCAGGACATCGTCCGCTCCGTCTCGCAAAGGCTGAGCCCCTTCGGCTTCTGCCTGTTGCCCAACCCGCTCGCCGGGCTGAATTGCCGCCATCTGCTGCGCGAGGAGTTCGGCATCCTGTGCGGGCGCGACCATGCGCTGCATGGCCGGGTCGGCGTACCGCTGCACGAACTCGCCGACGAACCTTTCATCGCACTCGCCTGCGGCCAGGACGGCGCGCTCGAGCCCATGGTCTCGCTGCGCGAGGGCGCAGGGCTGGGCAGCCGCACGGTCGGCGCGAGCCCCAATCTGGAAGAGGTCGCGCGGATGATCGCGGCTGGCATGGGCATCGGCATCCTGCCGCTCGCCTCGGTGCAGGACGCGATCGACACCGGCACGCTCTGGAACCTGTCGGGCGCGGGCGGGAAACTCGGCGCCGATCTCTATTTCGTCAGCAGCCCGGCCATGGGCATGAGCGCGGCCGAACTCGCCTTCCAGCGCCTGTTCGAGGACATGTTGGAGGCCGAAAGCGCGCCACCCGAAATCATCGACAACCCGCTGATAGCAGGGCTGACGCTGCCGCTGGCTTGAGACTTTCCAGCTCGCCTCGGAACCACACCCGTCATGGTCTGGGCGATCCGAAGGATCGAGGCTGGAACCCATGAACACCGCCTCATTCGTCATGGTCGGCCTTGTGCCGACCATCCACGTCTCCGCTGGTCGAGAATCGTGTTCAGGACGTGGATGCTCGCCACAAGGGCGAGCATGACGAACGGGAACAGTCGTGCTCATGGGTTCCGGATTCGCGCCTTCGGCGCGCCCCGGAATGACGCGCTGTTTCTCCGCAAACGCGGCAAGGCCTACCGGTCCGCGCGCTCCAGCACGCATTGCAGCAGCACGTTCAGCCCCGGCTCCAGATCCTCGCGCGTGCAGAGCTCGCCATTGTTGTGGGTGATGCCGCCCTGGCAAGGGGCGAAGATCATCGTCGTCGGCGCATGGCGGGCGATGTAATAGGCGTCGTGCCCGGCCTGGCTCAGAATATCCATGTGGCGGTAGCCGAGGGCCGCCGCCGAAGCGCGGACCTGGTCGATCAGTTCCTGCGCGAAGATGCGCCCGCCCCATTTCCAGATATCGAGGATCACGACGCCACAATCGGCCTTGGCACCAGCCTCGAAAGCGGCGCGGCGCATACGCTCGGCCATCACCTCCGAGGTCACCGGGTCGGGATGGCGGACATCGCCGACGGCCTGGGCCCAATCGGAGAGGATGCCCGGCTTGTTGGGCCAGGCGACGAGCCGCGCGGCGGTGGCTTTGCCGCCGCTACCGGCGTGATCCCAGCCGAGATCGTCGACCGCAACGAGGAAGCGCGCGCCCGCAAGCAGCGCGTTCTTGCGCCGCTCCATCGGCCAGGGACCGGTATGGGCGGTCTCACCCTTGAACTCGACCAGCATGCCGGTCGAGGGGAAGCCGCCGGTGACGACGCCGAGCTGCATGCCCTCGCGATCGAGGATCGGGCCCTGCTCGATATGGAATTCGAAATAGGCGTCGAAGGCGTGGGGCTTGTCCTCCATCTCGCCGAGATAGCCGATGCGCTTAAGCTCCGCGCCGATCGTCTTGCCGTCCTCGTCCGTGCGCCCGCGCGCCCAGTCTAGCGCATAGGCGCCGGTGAAGGCGCCGGAGCCGACCATGGGCGGCGAGAAGCGTGCGCCTTCTTCATTGGTCCAGTTGACCACCTCGATCGGCCGGCGCGTGCGCTTGCCCAGCGCATCGAGCGTGCGGCAGACCTCCAGCCCCGCCAGCACGCCGGCGATGCCGTCGAAACGGCCGCCATTGAACTGGGTATCGAGATGGCTGCCCATCACCACCGGCGGCAGGCTGTCCTCGGTTCCGCTCCGGCGGGCGAAGATGTTGCCGATGCCGTCGACGCGGATGCTGAGACCGGCCGCGCGGCACCAGGCGACGAACTGGTCGCGCACCTGCTTGTCGGTATCCGACGCCGCCAGGCGCGACAGGCCACCGGGACGGCCCGGGCCGATCTCGGCGGAGCGCTCGATCGTCGTCCAGAAACGTTCGATGTCGATGCGGGCTTCGCTCGGCACAGGCATGGCAATCTGCTCTCGGATATGCGTTTCGGCGGGGGCCCCGCTCGCCGGACAGGTTGGGTCACCGTCCGAACAAGGATAGTTGGCGACGGCCCGGTTCCTGGCAAATAGATATTGGCTATGCCTGATATCCGGGCGGCGTGGTTCCCTGCATAAACAGCGGGCCCTAGCCGACCCGCTGCAGCGCCTCGCCGACCCGGTTCAGAACTCCGATCTCGCGCTCGGACAGAGCGTCGTCGCTCGGCTCCGGGCGCGAGCAGAACCTGACCAGGACCAGGCGGCTTTCAGGGTCGACCCAGAGCCATTGCCCATGGATGCCGACGCCGCAGAAGGCGCCGCGCGGATTGCCGGTGAGGTACCAGCAGGAGCGATAACGCCCGTCCAGGAACATGTCCCAGAAATTGCCCGTCTCCCAGGCCCGGCGATTGCCCTTAGTGCGCATATCGGCGACCCATTCGGCGGGAACGACCTGCCTGCCGTCGCGGGTGCGCCCGCCATCGAGGACGAGCTGGCCGAACCGCGCCAGATCACGCGCCGTCGCGCAGATGCCGCCGCTGGCGCGCGCGGTACCGGCGCGATCGACCGTGACATAGGCCGCCCCGCTCGCGCCCATGGGCCGCCACAGGCGCTGCGCCAGATAGGCTGGATAGGACGTGCCGGTGGCTCGCTCGATCACCAGCCCGAGCATGTCGGCATTGGGCGAGGCGTAGTAGAAGGCCTGGCCGTGCTCCGCGGAGCTGCGGTTAAGCGAGGTCATGACCTGCTCCAGCGTCTCCGGCGTTTCGCCGGGGCGCGCCGGATTCCACAGCATGGCGCGGCGATAGCGGTCGAACAGGCCGGTGGTGTCGAGATAGCTCTCCTCGAAATCCAGAGCGACGGTCATGTCGAGGAGGTCGCGCACGGTCGCGCTCGCATAGGCGCTGCCGGGGCGCGCAGCGACATAATGCGAGATCGGCGCGGCAGGATCGAGCTTGCCCTCGCCGACCGCGATGCCGGCGAGCATGCCGGTGACCGATTTCGAGATCGAGAAGATGGTGTGCGGCCTGTCGCGGTCGAGATGCGGCGCATACCATTCGGCGATGACCTCGCCATCGCGCATGGCGACGAGCGCGTCGGCACTGGAGCGCGAAAGGTGCTCGCGCAAGGCAAGCCGCCGGCCGTCGGGATAGCCGACCTCGATCCCCTCAAAAAGCGCGCTTCCGGCGTCGGGCTCGGGGAGGCCGGGCTCGCTGAGCGCCGCCGTCGGCACCAGCCTGTCCAGGTTCTGGAAGCTCCATTGGCAGAAGGGCGCGGTCCGCCAGTTCGCGAGCGTCGCCGTCTCCAGCGTCGTTGTCTTGGAATCGATAGGGGTCATTCAGACCATCCAGCATCACGAAATGGCCCGAGAACGCGGCAGGCGCGCCCGGGCACCGTCGGCGTCACAGAGACCGGAAGGAGGCAGCGCTGTCGATGTCAATAATCGCAGCCCCGCAGCGGAAAAGCTGGGGCGGGCCGGCGTCACCATATCGAGGCTCAGAGCGTTTTCGAGCGAAGTGGATACCGGTTCGCGTGAAGAAAACGCGTCAAAACAAAGGGCTGGAGCAATTGAGCGATCCGACTGGATCGGAAATTGCTCTAGTGCATGTAGAGGCGGACGGTGTCGCGCGCCGCGCCGATCTCGTCGCAGATCCACTCGTCGAGCAGCTTGACCTGCCGCCGCCGGCGCATATCCGGCGGGCGCACAAGATAATAGGAGGCGCCTGTCGGCACCGCCTTGCGCATGGGTGCGACGAGCCGGCCGGCCTCGAGCGCCTCATGGGCGAGCACGACGTCTGTCATCGCAACGCCGAGCCCGGCCTCGGCTGCGCTGAGGGCCATGTCGAGCGCGTCGAAATCCAGCCCCTTGCGCGTGTCGAGCGGGTGTCCGGCCTTCTCCGACCAGGTCAGCCAGTCCTGTCGATCGGGCAATGGATGCAGCAGCGTCGCCCGGTCGAGATCGCCATCGGGACAATCGCTGCCCGAGAGATAGCCGGGCGCGCAGACCGGCAGGATCCATTCCGGATAGAGTTCCGTGGCGCAGTCCTGGGGCCAGTTGCCGATGCCGTAGCGGATGCCGAGATCGGCATCGGTGTCGTTCAGGGTCATGTCGTTGAGGCGGGTCTGGACATTGACCTTGATCAGCGGGTGCTGGGCCTGGAAGGCGCGCAGGCGCGGGAAGAGCCAGCGCAGGGCAAAGGTCGGCAGCACCTTGATCGTCACCGCGTCGCGGTCGCTCTGGAAGGGATCGACGGCGCGGGCGATGTGATCGAAGGCCTCCTTGACGCCCATGGCGAGGCGCTGGCCGGCATCGGTGATCTCGAGGCCGTTATGGGTGCGCATGAAGAGCGGCGTGCCAAGCTGTTCTTCCAGGATGCGCACCTGGCGGCTGACCGCGCTTTCGCTGACATGCAGGGACAAAGCCGCCTTCTTGATGCTGAGCTGGGCCGCGACGACCTCGAAGCAGCGCAGGGCGTTCAATGATGGCAGACGGCGTGTCATGACGGTTTCCGGCCTTTCAGGCGCCGCAATATCGCATGGCGAGCCGGCTTTTGTCTCGCCACGGACGAGCGGCGGGAGCCAGCCCGCTCATCGGATGTCCATGCGCGGGTCGAGCGCATCGCGCAGGCCATCGCCGATGAAGTTGAAGCTGGTGACGGCGAGCGTGATCGCCAGCCCCGGCAGGATCGCGAGCCAGGGCGCGCTGGTCAGGTAGATCTGGGCGTTGTTGAGCATGTTGCCCCAGCTCGCCACCGGCGGCTGGATGCCATAGCCGAGGAAGCTGACATAGGATTCGAGCAGGATCGCCTTGGCGACGTTGAGCGTGGCCGCAACCACGATCGCCGCCATCGCATTGGGCAGCAGCGAGCGGAGCATGACGCGCAGGTCAGTCGCGCCCATGGCCTTGGCCGCGACCGCGTAATCCTGCTCGCGCAGCGAGCGGATCTGGCCCTCGACGATGCGGGCGACGTTCATCCAGGCGGTCGCGGCGACGAGCAGCGTCATCGAGACCAGGCTGGGCTCGACCAGCGCCGCCAGCGCCAGCAGCAGGAAGATCGTCGGGAAGCAGAGCACCGCATCGACGAAGCGCATCAGGAGCGAACCGATGATGCCGCCATAATAGCCGGCGACCGTCCCGATCGTGGTGCCGATGACCACGGCGATCACCATCGCCATGAAGCCGATGGAGAGCGAGATGCGCCCGCCCATCATCAGGCGCGCGAGGATGTCGCGGCCGAGCTCGTCGGTGCCCAGCACATGCGCGCCCGAGAGCGGCCAGGCGAAGCGATGCATCACGTCGATACGGGTATCGTCGAAGGGCAGGAGATAGGGGCCGAAGACGGAACCCAGGAACAGCAGGATGATCGTCACCGCCCCGGCCATGGCGAGCTTGTGCCGGCGAAAGCGGCGCCAGGCGGCGTTCTCGGCGGGCGGCGGCACCAGGGCAGTGTCGTCGAGCAGCGTTTGCATAGTCGCCATGATTCAGCCCATCCGAATGCGCGGGTCGGCGACGGCATAGAGCATGTCGGCCAAGAGCGAGCCGAGCAGCACCATGACGGCGGAAAACATCAGGATGCCCATCACGACCGGGTAATCGCGGTACTCGATGGAATCGAGGAAGAGCCGGCCCATGCCCGGCCAGGTGAAGACGGTCTCCGTCACCAACGCGCCGCCGAGCAAGGTCGGGAACTGCAGCCCCGCCAGCGTGATCATCGGCAGCAGGGCATTGCGCGTCGCATGGCCGCGCAGCACCTGGCGCTCCGGCAAGCCCTTGGCGCGTGCTGTCCGGATATAGTCCTGGCCGATCACCTCCAGCATGGCCGAGCGCATGAAGCGCGCCCAGATCGCGGTCTCGACCAGCGCCAGCACCAGAGCCGGCGCGACAAGATGGTGCAAAAGATCGAGCGGCGAGCCATCCCCGATCGTCTGGCGGTTGCCGGCCGGCAGCCAGCCGAGCTGGACCGAGAACAGATAGATCGCGATCAGCCCGAACCAGAAGGTCGGGATCGACAGCGCGACCATGGCGCCGATCGTCGCCAGCGTGTCGAACAGGGAATAGCGCCTGATCGCGCCGAGAATGCCGATCCAGCAGCCGAGCCCGATCGCGATCACGGTCGAGACGGCCATGAGCTCGAAGGTCGCGCGCAGATGCGAACCGATGACCGAGGAGACCGGAGCGCCGTCGCGAAAGGACACACCCCAATCGCCGCGCAGCATGCGCCAGAGCCAGTCGAGATATTGCGCCAGTAGCGGCCGGTCGAGCCCGAGCTGACGGGTGATCCGGTCGAGATCCTCCTGCGACATCTGCGAGGAGAGCGCGAATTGCGACAGCGGCCCGCCCGGCGCCAGATGCAGGATCGCGAAGCCGATCATCGAGACCAGCGCCAGGAGCAGCAGGCACTGCCCCAGGCGCTGCAGGAGATAACGCCCCATCTCAGCACGCCCGAAGCATCACGAGGCCCAGTACCAGGACCGCATGTTCCAGCAATTCGACGAGCAGTTGATGTTGGCGGCGAAGCCCTGCAGGCCGTCCTTGAGCCCCTCGGCCATTACGGTCTGGTAGATCGGCAGCAAAGCGAGATCGTCGCGGATGATCTGCTGGATGCGGCCATAGGTGGCCTTGCGCGCCGCCTGGTCGAACTGCGTCGCGCCCTGCGCCAGGAGCGTGTCGACCTCGGCGTTCTGGTATTGGCAGGTGTTGAGGCCGCTGCCGCCCTTGGCGGGAATGGCCGTGCTGCTGAAGCGCGGCGTCACGTCGGGGTCGCTGCCCTGCATGAAGTTCGAGCCGACCATCACCGACTGGAATTTCGACTTCTGCCAGAACTCGCCCCAGATCACCGCGGCGGGCATGTTGCTGATGCGCATGGCCGCGCCGACGGCCTGCCAATCCTGCGCCAGCAATTGCTGGGACTGTTCGCGACCGGGATTGCCGACGGTCGTGGAATTGGTGAATTCGAGCCTGACCCCGCTTTTGGCGCGAATGCCGTCCGAGCCGCGCGCCCAGCCCGCCGCGTCGAGCAACGCATTCGCCTTGGCGGGATCGTAGCGATGGGCCGGCAGATTATCGGCATAGGCCCAGGATTGCTGCGGCAGGAAGGATTCCGTCGGCACCGGCAGGCCGTAATAGAGCGCGTCGATGCGCGCCTGCTTGTTCATCGCGAGATAGAGCGCCTCGCGCACCGCCTTCTCGGTGAAGGGGCCGTATTCGAGATTGAGCGCGATATGCTCGACGAAAGCTGTCGGCGAGAGCGAGACCTTGCGGCCGCGCAGGCCCTGCGCCTCCCTCACGAAATGCGCCGAGATGCCGGACAGCCCGAGATAATCGACCTGCCCGGTGCGGAACTGCGTGTAGAGCATCGTCAGATCTGGGATGTATTTGAAGACGACGCGTTCGAGATGGGGCCCCTGCCCGTGATAGGCGGGGTTGGCCTGCAGCAGGATATGGTCGCCCGCCACCCGCTCGCCCCAGCGGAAGGCGCCGGTGCCGACAGGCGCGCTGTTGAAGGGCGCGGTGTTGGGATCGCTCGCCTTCTCCAGGATGTGCCTGGGCACGATGAAGGTCAGCGCGAGGATCGAGAGATAGGGCGAATAGGCGCTTTCCATGCGCCAATGGATCTCGTCGGGCGCGACCACGCGGATATCCCGGACGAGGCCGTGGCCGACGCGATTGCGGACCCGGAAGCCGGGATTGTTGATCAGATCGAGCGTGTATTTGACGTCCTCGGCCGTAAACGGCGTGCCGTCATGCCATTTCGCGTCGCTGCGCAGCTTGACCTTCCAGACCAGCCCATCGGCAGAGAGGCCGCCATTCTCAAGCGAGGGCACCTCGCGGGCGAGATCGGCGACCAGCTTGCCCTGGGGATCGATGTACCAGAGCGGGCTGAAGAGCTGCCACCAGACGCCCTGATCGACCTCGCTGCCGGGCATCAGCGGGTTGAAGACGGTCGGTTCCTGCGAGATGCCGGCGACGACCTGGCCGCGCGGGCTGGCAGGCGGACGCACCTGGGCGAAACCCGATGTGGCGCGTCCGAGCCCGAGTGCCGCTCCCGCACCGAGCGCGATCAATCCCCGCCGCGTCGGGCTTGCGAAGTCCGAATTCCTGCTGGCCATGGTCTTTGTCCCCTGGTGTTGAACGGGCTGTATTCAGCCTCGATAGTGATGGGCGGCGCTCAGGCAGCTGGGCGCAGCGTCTCCCGCTGCGGCGACAGATCGGCGCTGGACACACCAAGCGCGCGCAGCCCCTCCGGCAAATCCCGATCGAACATGATCGCCGTGATCGCCTGGCCCATGGCCGGCGAGGTCAGGATGCCGCAGCCGCCCTGCCCGGCGAGCCAGAAGAAGCCCTCGGTATCGGCAGCCCGCGCGCCCGCGACGGGGTTCTTGTCGGCGACGAAATTGCGCAGGCCGGCCCATTGGCTGAGCGGACGCCCGACCCTGAAGCTGGTGTCCTCTTCGATATTGTAGATCGCCTGCGCGACGTCGATATCCTTGGGATGGACATCGCCCGGCTCGGTCGCGACCGCATCGGCGAGGCTGCCCATCAGGCAGCCGGTCTCGGGCTTCACATACCAGCGGTAGTCGACATTGCTGACATGGGGCCATGCGGCCGTGCCAAGACCTGCGGGCGAAGCGAAGGTGAAGGCGGTGCGGCGATGCGGGACGACGCCGAGCGGCGCCACCCCGGCGAGCAGCGCGACCTGATCGACCCAGGCGCCCGCCGCATTGAGCAGGCGCGGCGCGCGCAGCTGTTGGCCGTCGAGCGAGACCAGCCATTGGCCGCCCTTACGCTCGATCGCGGCGATGTTGGCGCCGGCGAGCAATTGCGCGCCCCTGGCCTTGGCGCCGCGCAGATAGCCCTGGAGCAGCATGTTGACGTCGATGTCCATCGCGTCGGGCTCATAGATTCCGGCATCGACATGCTCGGCGACCAGGGCCGGAAACAGAGCCAGCGCCCCGGCCCGATCGAGATGCTGCGCCCGGGCGCCGACCGAGACCAGATTGTCGTGCAGGCGCGAGAGGGACTGCTCCTGCCCGGCGCGGGCGACGGTCAGGCAACCGCGCGGCGTCAGGATGTGCTCCTCGGCGAAGCCGGGCGGCGGGCTTTCCAGGAAGGCGCGGCTCGCCTGGGCCAGGCGCCGCATCGTGCCCGCGCCGATGCCGACGGTGAACTGCGCCGCCGTGCGGCCGGAGCTGTGATAGCCAAAATGCGCCTCGCGCTCGATCAGGACGACAGAGCCTTGACCGGACAGGAAATAGGCGGCGGAGGCGCCAGCGATCCCTCCTCCGATGATGATGACATCCGCCTGCATCTCGCTTCCCAACCTTTTCTCGTGGCGCGGCCCGCTTCTCTCGCGGCGTGGTCTGCTTCTCCGGCGGTGCGGCCTGTCGGCCCAGCCGGCTCGCCATGCCGCAAAGAGGTCACCGCCCCCACTCGTTGTCGATGACAATTAATCGAAGCCGACCGCGCAAAAACCGGGGCCAGACCCCAGATTCCTCGGCCCCCGCCTCCAATTATTGAAATCGACACAGCCGGCATCCGGCGTGATCCCTGAGGCCATACGACCCTTAGGGATAGGCGATAGCGACGATGCCCGATTTGAAGACCGCCCCAATCAGCCGCCGCCGGATCTCATCCGGCAGCGAATTCGAGCGGACCTATAGCTACAGCCGCGCGGTCGTGGTCGGGCCGCATATCATGCTCTCCGGCACGACCGGCTACGACTATGCGACGAGCACGCTGCCGGCAGGCGCACGCGAGCAGACGCTGCAGCTTTTCACCAATGCGGCGGCGGCCTTCGCCCAGGCCGGCGCGAGCCTCACCGACGTCGTGCGCGTGCGGATGTATATCTCCGGCGCGGAACACTACGAGACCGTGATGGCGGTCTTCGCCGAGACCTTCCGCGGCATCGACCCGGCCTGCACCACCGTCGAGGCCGGGCTGTTCGACCCGGCGATTATCGTCGAGATGGACATGGACGCCGTCAGCGATGCCGGCGCTTAGTCTCTATTCGCATGTGCCCGACGATGTGATCGCGCGGCTCGGGTCGCGGCCCTGCGCCTTTCCCCATCGGGTCGACGCCGTGGTCATCGGCGGCGGCATCGTCGGGGCGTCCTGCGCCTATGAATTGTCGCTGCAGGGCCTGAGCGTCGCGCTGGTCGAGCGCGACAAGATCGCCTCGCAGCAATCGGGCCGCAATTGGGGCTTCGTGCGCACGCAGTACCGCGATCCGGCCGAATTGCCGCTGGCGGTCGAGGCGCTCTCAATCTGGCCGACGTTGGAACGGGAGCTTGGCCGCGAGATCGGCTGGCGCCGCAGCGGCTGCGTCTTCGTGGCCGAAAACGAGGTTGAGTACGAGACCTTCGCGCAGTGGCAAGCGGCGACCAGGGAGATCGCCAGGGATGCGCGGATGCTGAATCGCCGCGAGGCCCGCGATTTGCTGCCGGCGCTGGCGAGCAAGGTTCCCGGCGCGCTCTTCACGGCTTCGGACGGACAGGCCGAGCCGGCTCTGGCGACGTCGGCGCTTGCACGCGCCGCCGAGGACAAGGGCGCCCTCATCCTTGAGGATTGCGGCGCGCTTGCCATCGAGACTGCGGGCGGACGCATCACCGGCGTGCTGACCGAGCACGGGCTGATCGGCTGCACGACCGTGGTCTGTGCGGCGGGCGCGCAGGCGCATCGCTTCCTCAAGCCGCTCGGCCTGACGCTGCCGCAGCAGATCGTCCGCAGCACGGTCTCGCTGACCGCGCCCATGGCGGAGTTGAGCGCGCCCTGTTTCTGCGGCTTCGGGCTCGGCCTGCGCCAGCGGGCGGATGGCTCCTGCATCCTTGCCGCCGATTCCAGCTCCGATATCGATGTAACGCTCGATTCGATGCGCGCCGCCGGCTATTTCCTGCCCGAACTGCTCAGGCACCGCAAAGGCTTCGCCCTGCGGCTCGGCCGCCCCTTCATCGATGATGTCCATGCCCGCATCGCCCTGCCGGAGCACGAGCGCCTGGTCACGCCGCGACGCCCGCGGATCCCGGCCAATGCGCAAAAGGCTGCCGACACGGCCGGACTGTTCGCGCGCTTGTTCGAGGGCGCGGGCCAGGCCCGGATCGTGAAATCCTGGGCCGGGCAGATCGATGTGCTGCCGGACGCGCTGCCCGTCATCGACGCTCCGCCGGCGGTTCCCGGCCTGATCGTCGCGACCGGATTCTCGGGCCATGGCTTCGGCCTCGGCCCCGCCGTCGGCCGCCATGTCGCCCGGCTTGCCGCCGGCGAACAGGCCGGTGAGGCGATCCGGCCGTTCCAGCTCGATCGCTTCGTCAAGGGCGCCTATTCGCGCCCGCACGCACCGCTCTGATCTGACCCACCGCACGGAGATCGCCATGATCCATGAAAGCCCGGCCTTCTACCAAGCCATCGCCGACAGGCTGCCACTTCCGACCAAGGCCTTCATCGATGGCGGCTTCGTCGCGGCGAAGTCGGGCGCGGTGATCGAGACGCTCAATCCGGCGACCGGGCAGGTTCTCGCGGCGGTCGCCCATTGCCAGGCTGAGGATGTCGACCGCGCTGTCACCGCCGCGCGGCGCGCCTTCAGGAGCGGCGTCTGGTCGCGCGTAGCGCCCGAAGCGCGCAAGGCCGTCCTGCTGCGCTTCGCCGAGCTGATCCGCGCCAACAGCACCGAGCTCGCCGTGCTCGAAAGCCTCGACAGCGGCAAGCCGATCAGGGACTGCCTGAAGGAGATCGCGATCGAGGTGCCCGACACCTTCCAGTGGTATGCCGAGCTGATCGACAAGAGCTTCGGCAAGGTCGCGCCGACCGGCGAGCAAGCCTGCGCGCTGATTGTGCGCGAGCCGATCGGCGTCGTGGCGGCGGTGCTGCCCTGGAATTTCCCGCTGCTCATGGCCGCCTGGAAGCTGGCCCCGGCCTTGGCCAGCGGCTGCTCCGTCCTCGTCAAGCCGGCCGAGCAGACCTCGCTATCGATCCTGCGGCTGGCCGAACTCGCCAATGAGGCCGGCATACCCGCCGGCGTGCTTAACATCCTGCCGGGCCTGGGCGAGACAGCCGGGGCGGCGATCGGCCGCCATGGCGATATCGACGCGGTCTCCTTCACCGGTTCGACCGAGGTCGGGCGGCTGTTCCTGCGCTATGCCGCCGACAGCAATCTGAAGTCGATCGGGCTCGAAATGGGCGGCAAGAGCCCCTTCATCGTCCTCGACGATGCCGAACTGTCGCCGGAGATGATCGACAACGCCGTCATGGCCGCCTTCTGGAATGGCGGCCAGAACTGCTCGGCCAATATGCGCCAGATCGTCGATCGGTCGCGACAGGAGGAGTTCCTCGATCGCGTCGTCGTACGTGCCAAGGCCCTCGTCATCGGCGCACCGCTCGACCCCGCGACCGAGCTCGGCCCGCTGATCACCCGGGAGCATCGCCGTCGCGTGCTCGACTATGTTGAGAGCGGCAGCCGGGAGGGCGCGCGGGCGGCACTCTCGGCTGCGGCTTTCGACAGTGACGCGCCCGGCAGCTTCCTGGGACCGACAATCTTCGCCGATCTCGCGCCGGGGATGACGATTGCGCGCGAGGAGATTTTCGGGCCGGTGCTCGGGGTGATGCCGGTCGACGGCATCGAGCAGGCGCTCACGATCGCCAATGGCAGCGAATACGGGCTGCATGCGACGGTCTACACCAGGGATATCGACCGGGCCCTGTTCGTGGCGCGGCGATTGGCCTGCGGCACCGTTGCGGTCAACGGCTTCACCGAGGGCGACCTCAAGACGCCGTTCGGCGGCTATAAGCGCTCCGGTTCGCTCGCTCGCGACAAGGGCACGGAGGCGATGGCCCAATATCTCCAGACCAAGACGATCTGGCTCGGCCTCAGCGACAGATACGCCTCCATCCCCGGCTGAGCCCGGGCTAGCCAGAGCAGGACACGAGCCTGCGCCCAAGGATCGATGCCTCACCAACTGATGTAGACATCGCCCCGGTCAGCGGTCCACATCGCAACGGCCCTGCCTTGATCAATCGCGTCCTTTGTCGCTCCGGTCGGGGTCTGGGATGTGCTGCCCCAACTGTCGTAGCCGCCGCCAATCCGGCTCGGCGTGAACTCATGTTCGGAGCGGAAATTCAGATTCGAAACCTCGGATGCGTTCTGGATCTTTATGGTGCCGCGGGCATAAGCATCCCGCAGCGCCTGCGCCGCGCCAGGAGGGTAGTTCCCGTTTTCCAGCGTATAGGTGACGGACTCGATTATGGCGCCGTCTTTTAGAAATCGCTCATCCGATTTCGTCGGGTCGCCATGAGGCGCTCCGGCCACCCATCTGATCGCATCTGCACTTTGTGTCGGATTTTCAATGAGCGTCTGGGCATCGTCGATCTTGGCAGGTCTTCCATTCGCAGGCCTTCCAGCTGCCTCTGACAATGTCCCGTCATCACGCATGGCCGCGATCGTCTCGGAGAGCTGGTCTGCAACGCGCTGATCAACCGCATGGCGCGCCAATATCGCCTTTGCGCGATCTGACAGGTCAACGCGCGTAGCCGATGCCGCATCAAGCTGGGAGCTACCGGTATTTGATCGGCTCGTGCTTGTCTCTGAGGCGCCAAGGCCAAAGCGAGACTGAAGCAAGTCTGCGGTCCGTCTATCGGCCGATGAACTACCGGAGTTGATCGTATTCATATCAAAATCCTCCGCCGACAAAGTGTCGATCGGAGGCTTAAAAACCGTTAACCGAACCGATAGATGCACCAATACCGCAACCATGCTGCAGATCGCGGCACATTACGATCGGCTCGCCAGCGCCTCCCTTTCGGCAGTTGTCATCGCTGCTACCGGCCATCGATCGACAATGCCTGCGGGTAGATTTGCGGTTACCGGTACCCAGAATTGGGCCGCACAGCCTGCCGCATGGCTAACAAGAGCTACTCCCCGCGCTCCCGCCTGAGGCATCGCACGGCGCGAGAACGCAGTTACTTTATACAATAACAAATTTTATCGATCACATAGGCTGTCGCATTGGCCATCAGAGTGCTAGCTGTCGCGTAGGGCTAACTTTCGGGGGAGGTGCCGCGTGAACGTCCAGAACTCCGCACTCGGCACGCCGGTCGAAAGAAAGACTCCCAATCCGATCGACAAGCATGTCGGAAGCCGTGTCCGCATGCGCAGGATGCTTTTGAAGGTCAGCCAGGAGCGGCTCGGCGGTGCGCTCAGCCTGACCTTCCAGCAGATCCAGAAATACGAAAAAGGCACCAACCGCATCAGCGCCAGCCGCCTGCAGCAGATCGCCAAGGTGCTCGATGTACCGGTGTCCTTCTTCTTCGAAGGCGCGCCCTCCGGCGATATGCCCGATGGCCGCTTCTCGGCCTCCGCCTCGACGGCCTATGTTTCCGACTTCCTGACGACCAGCGAAGGCGTGGCGCTGACCAAGGCCCTGATGCGGATCAAATGCGACCGCGTCAGACGGCGCGTCGTCGAGCTGGTCGAGGCGATGGCCGAGGAAGATGACGGGGACGCCTGAGCGTTCGAACGCCAGAGCAGGACGCGAAAAAGTAGGCACCGGTTTTTTGCATCGATCCCGCCCCCACTCTTAGATCATTGTTTTAACGCGTTTTCTTCACGCGAACCGGGGTCCGCTTTTCGGGCCGATGCTCTATAGCCGCGCCAGCCGTCACCGGTCGGGCAAACTCTGGCCATGAACCCCGCCGGCGGCCAGCGGGGCCTGTGCGCCCTCCAGTTTTGCGAGCTCGATCTCGACCTCTTTTTGGGCGTGCTCCAGAATGCTGCAAAGCAAGGGGCTTCCGAGGATATTCGCTGCCGCCGCCAGTTTCGGAATATCATTCGCCAGGATTGTCAGCGCTTTAGCCTTGGCCTTGTCCTTAACCTTCGTCATAAGCCCGCCTCGAACGCAAACAGCGGCGGGAACTTAGCGAGGCAACCTGGATAAATCTATGATGCCAGCCGGGCCACTGCTCCCGGAGTGAAGAAACTCATTATTTTTTTGCGCTCCATGTAGTGTTCTATCTCGGCGGGACTGACGAATTCCTCGCGGAACCAAGGATATAGCGAGGCGTCGAAGGACTGCACGATCCAGTCGATCGTCTGCCGGATATGGCGCAGCTCGGCCGCCTGTGGGTGGTAGGCGAGCCAGATGTCCCGCCGCAGGACGAAGTCCTTTGCGACATGGACGAGCCCGCTCGAGACGATGGGCGCATAGGTCGGCAGGGCCGTCACGCCCCAGCCGCTCAGCGCCGCCACGAACTGGGCAGAGCTGATATTGACCCGCATATTGACGAAGCGGCGCTTGTCCTCGCGGGTCATTTCCTCCTCGACCCTCTCGCTCCTGATCTGCGGAGCCTCGATCTCGACGAAGTGGTAGTCGGCGATGTCAGCCTTGGTGGCGGGTGCCCCGTATTCGTCGACATAGCTCTGCGCGGCATAGAGAACGACGTGGAGATAGCCGATCCTCCGGACGATCAGATTGGGATCCGTCGGCTTGTCCAACTGGATCGCCAGATCGACCTCCAGCTCCGAGATGTTCGGCGCCGTCATCGAGCACTTCATATCGAACTGGATGTCGGGATGGGCCCGACGCAGGTTGCCGAACATCGGCGTCAGCCAGAAGGCGCCGAGGCCCTCGGTGATGCCGACGCGCGCAGTCGGCTTCAGGTCCCGCCTGCCCCGCATCGAGAGCGCGCCGAAGACCTTGGCCTGCTTCTGGATTTCCTCCGCCGCCGCAATCAGGCGCTCACCGGTCTTGGTCAGCGATACGCCAGCGGCCGAACGGTGAAACAGGACCGCGCCGGTCTGCGCTTCGAGGTCCATGATTCGGCTGCGGAGAGCCTTCGCGGAGTGCCCGGTCGCCGCAGCAACAGCGCGAATGCTGCCGAGCCGCGCGAGCTTTAGAAAGATTCGGATGTCGTCCCAATTGAAATTCACCTCGTTCCCGCCCGTGGGGTGAGAACTTTTGGAAGCCACGTGCCTCATTTTCGACTTATCCCCGACTCCAGAGATTAAGGTTAACCTAACCTTGTTGCGTACCTAGTTCCTCGTACCCAGAAGGATTTGCGTCATGGGATTCCACTATTCGCTGAAGGAGCATTTCAATATTGCGCAAACTCAGCGCAATTTCCGCACGCTCGACTACACGAAATACGGGCGCGGATACACAACGTTCAGCCCGACAAAGGGAATCATCGACTATTCAATGAGAATGGCAAGCGCCGATATACCCGGCCTGTCAACTCTCGAGCGGGTTATGAACGTGTTTCAGCATAATCCCGATACAATTTCGGCGTTCTCGCGCGGTTGGTCTGATGATCCCAAGGCCACGCCGATCGGCATCCTGGCGCATCTCCCGCTGAATCAGGCCGGCGCGCGTGCGCTCTTCACCGGCGTACTGGACACCGCCAACCCCGATCTGAAGTTCATCTGCCGGCCCAGCGAACGCGCCGCCGTGCTCTACTTCTGGTTCATCTACCTCCCGGAGGGCCAGGGCGGCGGCATCTCGCTCGTGATGGAGCGCATGACCAGCGACAAGAATCGGGGCCTGCCGATCTTCTGCAAGCCAGCGAACAGCAAGGCGCAGACCTTCTTCGAGAAGATGGGCTTCGTCATGGGCGCGGCCTATGAGGGCCTGAAATCCTACCAGCTGATGAGCTGCGCCCTGCCCGACCCGGTGGCCGGCCGCAAGCCCTATGACAACTTCATCCCCGGCCTGAACGCCGGCACGAAGAAGACCTCCGTCACCGTCGTGCACTCCGCCGACGACCTCCTCAAATGCATCGCGATTCGCGGGGCCGCCTATGTCGAGGACCGGAGCATTCCCTATGCCGAGGATGTCGACGGCAACGACTACACGGCGACACATCTGCTCGGCTATGTCGGCGACGAGCCCGCCGGCTGCATCCGGCTGCGCTACTGGGCCGATTTCATCAAGATCGAACGGCTCGCGGTGCTGCCGCGCTGCCGGGGCGGTCTGGCGCTCGATCTCGTGCGGGCGGCGCTCGCCTTCGGCCAGGACAAGGGCTATCGGCGCTTCTACGGGCAGGCCGCCTTCCCGGTCTCGAAGATCTGGGAGCGCTTCGGCTTCAAGCGCCGCCCCGGCGCCGGCCTCTCCTATCTGACCGACGAGGTCTATTACGAGATGGATCTCGTCACCGAGCCGTCAGACTGGCGGCTTACGCCGGATTCCGGCGCCGCGGTGCTCGTCCGGCCGGAAGGCCAATGGGACCGTCCCGGCCCGCTGGAAGCCAATGCGGAGCCTCAAGACCTCCCTGACAAATCCCTCGGCTCCGGCGAATGGATCCCGGGTGTGAGCCCGACCACGCTCTATCCCGACAGGGATATCCCTGGCTGCGTCAACCCTTTCTACGGGGAGTCCCCGAACTGCGGGAAGGACTCCTGGCCACCTCTGATCTACGGACGACTACAAGGAGTGAATGATGGCGCCGACTGACATCACGCTGCCGACAGCGATCTCCGAAGCCGACATCGATGCGATGATCGGGATGACCGAATATCTGATCGAGGAAGCCGTCAAGGTGAGCGCGGTTGCAACCGCCCTGCTGGGCTTGGCGAAGGGGGAGCTGCTTGCAAGCAAGATGATCCTGAGAGGCGAGGTCGCCTCTCTGAACGGACGTGCGGCCAAGTTGATGTGACGCGAAACCCGTTGCGAGATCCGCAGCGGGTTTTCGCATGGCGGCGTCAGGATGGCGGCGCGTGCTCTGTCAAATTAATGAGAGACGGATTCAGATTTCAGATCGGATCACTCTGTGATCCCATCTGAAATCATCCGGCTCCAGGACCGCGCCAGGGTTCAGGATGCCGAGCGGATCGAAGGCGTTCTTGATCCCGGCCATGAGTTCGAGCGCCTCGGGCTGGGCGGCCCGGCGCAATGCGCCGACAAGGGAACGGCCGACGCCATGCTCGGCCGTGATGCTGCCGCCGAACTGGCTGACGATCTCGAAGATGCAGGCGTTCACGCTCGCGGCCAGCGCCGCGAAGGCCGCCTCATCCTGGAACCCGCCCTTCCCGAACAGCAGAATGACGTGGATGTTGCCGTCACCGAGATGGCCGACGAAGAGGGGCTGCGCAGTCGGGAAGCGCTCCGCCGAAGCACTCTGCACCGCTGCGATGAAGCGGGGAACATCGGCAGTCGCGACGCTGGTGTCATGCGACACGCTCGGGCCGGCGCGCTTATTGGCTTCCGAGACGGCGAAACGCAGATGCCAGAGCGCCTTGGCCTGGGCGCCGCTCTGCGCGACGACCGCATCGCTCAACACGCCGGCATCGAAGGCGAGCGCCAGAGCGCGCGTCAGGACCTGCTCCATGGCGGCCTCGGGCGTGCTATCGGCGATCTTGATGAAGACATACCAGGGGTGGCGGTCGCGGAACGGGAGCGCCGCCCCGCTGAGGAGATCGAGCGTCAGGCCCATCTCGGCGTCGCATATCAGTTCAAAACTCGAGATCCGCTCGCCGGCAACCTCGCGCAGCATGGCAAGCAGCCTGATCGCGGCCGTCGGATCCGGGATTGCGCAGAGCGCGGTCGCGCTCGCCCTCGGTCGGGCGAAAAGCCTGAACGACGCCGCGGTGATGACGGCCAGGGTGCCTTCCGAGCCGATCAGCAGATCGTGCAGCGCATAGCCGGCATTGTCCTTGCGCAGCGGCTTCAGGCCGTGGATCACGGCACCGTCGGCGCGCACATATTCGAGACCGAGCACGAGGTCGCGCACCGTGCCGTAGCGGATCACATTGATCCCGCCGGCATTGGTCGCAACGATGCCGCCGACCTGGCAGGAGCCCTCGCTGCCCAGGCTCAGGGGAAACAGCCGGTTGGCCTTGGCCGCCTCCTGCTGAAGCTGCGCCAGCACACAGCCCGCCTCCGCAGTCACGCTGTCGCCCTCCGCATCGACCGAGCGGATGCGGTTGAGGCGGCCCAGCGAGAGCACGGCGCAACGGCCGCTCTCATCGGGCGTGGCACCGCCGGACAGGCCGGTATTGCCGCCTTGCGGCACGATCGGCGTGCGCGTCACTGTCGCCCAGCGCAGGATCGTCGAGACATCCGCGACGGAGCGCGGGCGCAGCACGGCCAGGGCGCGGCCATGCCTGCGTCCGCGCCAGTCACTGAGGAACGGCACCATCTCCTCGGGCGCGGCCAGCACGCAGGACGGGTCGAGCCTCCCGGCGAGCTCAGCAAGCGGGGACATCGCGTCAGACCGTACCGGCATCGACGATGAAGTTCTGGCCGGTGCACATGCGCGCGGCGTCCGATGCGAGGAAGAGAACCATCGCCGCGATATCCTCCGGCAGGATCTCACCCTTGATCGCCTGGGCCTGCTGGGCGGCCTCCCATTTTTCCGGCGTGACCCAATGCCTGCGCTGGCGCTCGGTCATCACCCAGCCGGGCGTGACGCAATTGACCCGGATTCCGTCCGGCCCCAGCGCCCGCGCCAGCGAGCGGGTGAAGCCGAGCACCGCTGATTTCGCAGTCGTGTAAGCGATCATGTGGGGAGATCCCTTCATCCACGAGGTCGAGCTCAGATTGATCAGCGCGCCGCCGCCAAGCGCGCGCATATCGGGGGCAAGCGCCTGGGCGACGAACATCATCGGGCGCAGATTCACCGCGAAACGGTCATCCCAATAGTCTGATGTCACGGTCTCGAAGGCGTGACGCTCGTCATGGCCGGCATTGTTGACGCCAATCGAGAAAGGGCCGCAGACCTCGCGCGCCGCCGTGATCGCGGCTTGCGTCGCGGCGATGTCGCGCAGATCGACGGGCTGGAACGAGACGGTTCCGCCAGCCTCAGCCAATTCCGCTGCCAGAGCTTCGCCGCGCTCGCGATCCAGATCGAGAAAGGCGACCCTGGCCTTCTGGCGAATAAGCGCCGCGACGATCGCCCGGCCGATCCCGTCTGCCCCGCCGGTGACGAGCGCGGCGCGGCCGGCGAGATCGGGATAGATCGCCTGCGCGCTCATGCTGCGAATTCCGAGGCCGGCAGGCCGGCAACATCGACCGGCAACGTGAACAGGCCGCCGGAGAACGGCGCCTCCGCCAGGATGCGCGACGGCAAGCGGACGCGGGCGCTGGTGATGAACAGCGTCTTCAGATCGTCGCCGCCAAAGGCGATGCTGGTCGGGCGCGGGATCGGCAGGCGGACCTCGCGCGCCAGCGCACCATTCGGCGCGTAGCGGTGCAGGCACCAGCCGTCCCAGACCGCGCACCAGACAAAGCCTTCGCTGTCGACGGCAAGCCCATCGGGGCGGCCGATGGTGGCATCGATCTCGGCGAAGATACGGCGTCGCGCGAGCCCGCCCGTCTCCATCTCGAAATCATAGGCATAGATGCGGCCCGGCGCGGAATCGGCGAAATAGAAGGTCCGCCCGTCCGGGCTCCAGTCGAGGCCGTTGGCGACGGTCAGGCCGCTTTCCCGGCGCTCCCAGCTGAGATCCGGCGCGATCGCATAAAGCGAACCGCTGGTACGGCTGGCGTCGAGCCGCATCGTTCCGGCCCAGAGCCGGCCTCGCCGGTCACATTTGCCGTCGTTGAAACGGTTGTCGGGAATCTCGGCCTCCGGATCGACCAAGGGGCTCAGCGTGCCGCTGGCGAAATCGAAAGCCTCGAGCCCGTCCTGCGTCAAGGCGGCCAAGCCGCCGCCTCGGCGCTCAACTACCGCGCTGACCAGGCGCGGCAGCATGACCTCCTCATTGGCCCGCGTCGCGGGGTCGAAGCGGTTGACCGAGGGGGCGAGGATATCGACCCAGTAGAGCCGCTTCTCCCGCGCCGACCAGACCGGGCCTTCCGCCAGATGCGCGCCCCAGGGCAGCACGCATTCGACCTGGGGATCGGTGGCGCGGCTAGACCGCGTGCTCGGCGTGATGTTCATCGGCGTGGCGCCGACATTGCCGGAGATCTGCCGGCCGGCGGCCATCAGGTCGCGCCCGGTGACGTGGAGGCGCTCGCTGGTCAGGCGCGAACTCGGCCCGAATACGCCGATTGCCGCGACCGCACGGCCGGTATGGTCGAAGATCGGCGCGGCGACCGAGGAGACGCCCGCGACATGCTCCTCGAGCGAGACCGCATAGCCGCGCGCCCGCGTCAGAGCCAGATCGGCAAGCAGCGCGTCCTCCTGCGTGAAGCTAGCGTCGGTGAAGCGCTCGAGCCTGATCCGGTCGAAGATGGCGCGCTGCTCATGCGGCTGGGCGAAGGCGAGCAGGGCCTTGCCGCCGGCCGTGCAATGCAGCGGCGCGCGACGACCGATCTCGATGCGGAAGCCATAGGCGCCGCCGCGGCTGCGCTGGTCGATATAGAGCGCCTCGTCATTGTCGATTGCGCAGAGCGCCGCCGTCTCGCGGGTCTCGTCGGCGAGGCGTTCGAGCACGGGAGCAGCCGCGCCGCGCAGATCGAAGGATTCCCAGACGCGGTGCGCCAGTTCGAACAGCCGGTGCCCGAGCCGATAGCTGTTGTCGCTGTCCTCCTGGCGGATGAGCCGGAACAGCACCAGCGTGTTGAGCAGGCGCGCGAGCGTGCCCTTGGGCAGGCCGGTCGCAGCCTGAAGGTCCTTGAAGCGCGGCGGCGAAGGCGCCTCCCCGATCACGTCGAGCAGATAGAGGCCCTTGGCCAGGGCCGCCGCGCCGATCGGAACGTCGCGCTCGTCCGGTTTCAGGACGTGCGCTTCGCCCGCACTTGTGCCGCCTCTGCGATCATGCGGTCGAACGTCCATCGCGGTTCATATCCCAGTTCAGTCCGAATCCTGGCGTTCGACGTCCGATAGAAGACGCCGCTGCCCGGCAGGTCGATGGTCTTCAGTGGAAGCCCCGTCAACTCCGCCATCCCCGGCAAAGCTGCGGCAAAATCGGCGGGCTCGGTCGCGCCGAGATTATAGGTCCGGCCGGCCGCCGCCTCATGGTCGAGCGCGAGCAGGATGCCGTCCACCATGTCGCGGGTGTCGGTGATGTGCATCTGGAAGGGGCGCCCCGCCTCGTTGCACGACAAAACGAGCGCCTCGCGGCCATCATCGGCCTGCTTCAGCAAGGCGACCGCGGCCATGTTACCGAAGCCCTCCTGCTGCCGGATCTTCGGATGCAGGAAGAAGCGCGGGCCGGAGAAGACGCTGTCCGGATCGAGCAGTTCGGCCGCGTCCTGCGTATGCGAAAACCGCAGGATCGTCGCAGGCGTGCCGCTCACGCGCTCGAAGAAGCGCACGAGCTCCTCGCCCAGGAGCTTGGTCAAGCCATAGGGCGAGCGCGGCTTCAGCGGATGATCTTCGTCGAGCGGCAGATAGTCGGGGACGTTCTCAGGATAGACCTCGCCGGAGCTGGCGAAGACGAGGCGACGCGGCTTCATCCGTACGGCCTCCTCCAGCAGCACGCGCGTGCCCTCGACATTGGCGCGGAACAGCCTGTCGCCGTCAGTCGGCAGCCAGGACATGAAGGCGCCGAGATGGAGGATGGCGTCAGCGCCGCTCACCGCGTCCATGGCCGCGGCCCGGTCGTCGAAGCCGCCGAGCACTTCGCGATAGGCGCGGTGCTCGATGCCGGCCGGGCGCAGATCGAAGCCCGTGACCTCGCGGCCGGCATCGAGCAGGCGCCGCACCACTTTCGAGCCGACGCGGCCGGCGCTGCCGGTGACGAGGATGCGCGCCGCGGCATTCATCGGATCGCCTCCTGCGTCACCGCGTCGAAGACGTGCAGCCGGGCCGGATCGAAGGAGAGCGTCAAGCGCTCGGCGAGCGGCGCGCCATCGGGATTGATCAAGCGCGCGATCAGCGCATTGCCGCGGCCATCCTCCTCGGCGGTCGCATGCGGCGCCTGCCCGACCCGGTTTTCCGGCGGCAGGTCGACATAGACATATTGCTCGCTGCCGAGGCTTTCGATCAGCCGCGGCTGGACCTCGAAGCTGACCGGGCCCGGCCCAGCCGAGATATGTTCCGGCCGCAGGCCGAAGACGGCATCCCGGCCCGCAAGCGTCGAGGCATTCGCCACCAGCAATGGCACCTCCTGGCCGAAGAGACGAGCCTGGGCGCCATTCCCGGCCGAGGTCACCGGAGACTGCAGGAAATTCATCCCCGGCGAGCCGATGAAGCCGGCGACGAAGAGGTTGGCCGGCTCGCGGAACATCGTGTCGGGATGGGCGATCTGCTGAATCTCGCCATCCTTCATGATGACGATGCGGTCAGCCATCGTCATGGCTTCGGTCTGGTCATGGGTGACATAGATGGTGGTGACGCCGAGGCGCCTGTGCAGGGCGCTGATCTCGGCGCGGGTATGGACGCGCAATTTGGCGTCGAGATTGGAGAGCGGCTCGTCCATCAGGAAGGCGAGCGGCTCGCGCACGATGGCGCGCCCGAGCGCGACGCGCTGGCGCTGGCCGCCCGACAACGCACGCGGCCGCCGATCGAGCAGATGATCGATGCCGAGGATTTTCGCGGCTTCGGTGACGCGCCGGTCGATCTCGCCGGCCTCGGTGCCGCGCATCTTCAGGCCGAAGCCCATATTTTTGCGCACGGTCAGATGCGGATAGAGCGCGTAGTTCTGGAACACCATGGCGATGTCGCGGTCGCCCGGCGCGAGGTCGGTGACGTCACGCTCGCCGATCGTGACCTTGCCGGAAGAGGCCTCCTCGAGCCCGGCCAGGATCTTCAGCATGGTCGACTTGCCGCAGCCGGAGGGGCCGACCAGGACGACGAACTCGCCATCAGTGATATCGAGGGAAAAGTCCTTGAGAACGGTGAGCCCGCCATAGGATTTCGTGACGTGCTCGATGCGTATGCCGGCCATGGTCGGTCCTGGTCCTTACTTGTCCGAGCCGGCCGTGAGGCCGCCGACAAGATAGCGTTCGAGGAAGAGGTAGATCAGCAGGATCGGCAGGGCGACGAGGATCGAGGCGGCCGATATGTCGCTCCAGTTGCTGACATATTCGCCCTTCATCGTGGTGATGCCGAGATTGGCGGTCCAGTTGGTCTGGGCGTTGGTCAGGAAAGTGCGCGCGTAGGCGTAGTCCGACCAGGACAGCACGAAGCCGTAGAGCGCGGTCGCGGCCAGGCCCGGCGCCGAGACCGGCAGGATCACCCGAACCATGGCGCCGAGCGGCGAGCAGCCATCGACCATGGCGGCCTGTTCGAGCTCGCGCGGGATCGTGTCGAAATAGCCCTTCAGCATCCAGGTGGTGAAGGGGATGATCAGCGTCGCATGCGCCAGGATGATCGACCACAGGCTGCCGATCAGCTCCAGCTGCCTGAAGATACCGAAAAGCGGGATGACCAGCAGCGTCGCCGGCAGCATCTTCGCGGTCAGGATGAACAGGCCCAGCGACTGGCCGCCGCGGACCTTGAAGCGCGACAGGCTATAGCCCGCCAGCACCGACACCGTCATCGACAAGGTGACGGCGCCGATCGCGGCCAGGGCCGAATTGCCGAGCCATTGCAGGATCGGCCGCTCCGCCAGGATCTGGGCGAAGACGCCCCAGCGCGGCTGGTCGGGCCAGAATTTCGGCGGCAATTGGCGCAATTGGTCTGGCTCGGAGAGCGCGGTGACGACGAGCCAGTAGATCGGGAAGACCAAGAGCGCGCAGGTCAGGATCGCCGTGGCATAGAGCAGGACGCTGTCGAGGCGGCTTCGTTTCATGGCCTCATCCTCACATCGTGTCCGGTGCGCGTGCGATCATCAGCCGGCTGGCGATGATGCAGACGATCAGGGTGATGACGCCGATGGCCGAGGCGTAGCCCATCTTGAAGAAGCCGAAGGCCTGCTCATAGGTCATGATTGAGAGGCTCTGCGTCGCCTTCAGCGGGCCGCCACCGGTCAGCACATAGATGATTGAGAAGTCGCGGAAGACCCAGAGCATCACCAGCACGAGCGTGACGCCGAGCACCGGCATCAGCGAGGGGATGGTGATGTTGAGCAAGCGCTGCCAGGCACTGGCGCCGTCGACGCGGGCAGCGTTGTAGAAATCCTCGGGAATCGACTGGAGCCCGGCCAGCAGCATGATCGAGACGAAGGGATAGCCCTTCCAGATCATGACGACGCAGACGACGGCGAAGGAGGCGCTGGGCGAGGAGAACCAGTTGATCGTGGTGTCGACCAGCCCGAGCTTGATGAAGATCCAGTTCATCAGGCCGAAGGAGGAATCGAACAGCCAGGCGAAGATCACGACGGCGATGACCTCGGGCACGGCCCAGGGCAAGGCGACGAGGAGGCGAGCCAGGGCCTGGCCCTTGAAGCGGTTGTTGACGAGGAGCGCGGTCGCCATGCCGAGCAGGAAGCAGCCGGTACTGACGATGATGACGAGTTTGAAGGTGACCCAGCAGGCGTTCCAGAAATCCTCGGAGGCGAAGAGGCGCTCGTAATTGGCCGTGGTGAAGGGCCGGCGCGCCTGGTCGAGCCTGGCGATGTTGACGTTCTGGAACGACAGATCGACCGAGACGAAGAGCGGGTAGACGATGATCAGCCCGATCAGCAGCACCGCCGGCGCGAGCAGGAGATTGCCGAGCCAGTGCCGGCGGCTCGGACGCGCGAGATCCAGGAACGCGGCTCTGGGCATGGTAGGGGCTTCTCCCTGGCGGGTCGCGTCATTCTCGGGCGGCGCCCCCGGGTCCGATCTTCGATCGGCCCAAGGATAAACTCTGCGTCGACCCGAGAAGCTCATGACGAGAAGGCACTGGTTTCCGAGATGGTCGGGTCAAGCCCGGCCATGACGACGCTCACTGCTTCTGCAGCGCCTCCGCCTTGCGCTGCATCGTCGCGGCCACGATTTTCGGATCGAGATCCTGAATGATCATGCGCTGCGATTCCTCCATGACCATCTTGGCGAACTCGTTGAAGACGAGCTCCAGGCCCTTGGGGATGCGGTCGACCTTGGCGTCGGCGGCTGCCTTGGTCGCCTGCACCAGCAGGTCGAAATGCGGCGTCTCCTTGGACGCGGCCGAGACGTCGGCGCGCGGGCTCGGTGGCGGCGAGGCGCCCAGCGTCGCATAGCTGCTCTGGAACTTGTCGGAGGTTGCGATCTGGATGAAATCCCAGACCAGCTTCTTGTTGTCCTTCGGGATGTCGCTGGCGATGCCGAGCACGTTCGAGGAACCGCCGACAGGCGGGCTGAACGGCGACATGGCGAGCTTGATCTGGTCCTTGGCCTTGCCCTTCTGGATGATCGGCCAGAGCCAGGGCCCGTCCGTCTTCAAGGCGATCTTGCCATCGGCGAACATCTGGCGGACTTCGCCGGCGGCGAGATCACGCGGCGTCAGGCTGTCCTTGACGATGGTCTTCCAGCGGGAGAGGCCCTCGACCATCTCAGGCGTGTCGATCGTCACCTTGCCGGCGTCATTGCTCCAACGCCCGCCAGCATCGAGCGTATAGTTCATCATCTCGCTCATATACTGGCCGCCGCCGCCCTTGGTCTCGTGGCCGGTGCCGAACTGGTCGATGATGCCGTCGCCGTTCAGGTCCTTGGTCAGCTTGCGCGCAGCCACCAGGAACTCGGCGTAGTTTTTCGGGACCTCCAGCCCCTCCTTCCTGAGCATCTCCTCGTTATAAGCGAGGAAATAGCCGAAATAGAGCATCATCGTGCAGACGATCTGCTTGTTGAAGACGCAGGTGTCCTGGCCGGCCCAACCCTTCATGTCGAGCTTGGCGTCCTTGATGTAGCCGTCGAGCGGCTCCAGCCAGCCGTTGTCGGCGAATTTCTGAAACTCGAAGGAGGCGAGATGGACGATGTCGGGCGGCTTGCCGCCGGCGAAGAGCGTCGTCATCGTGTCGGCATAGGCGCCGCGCTCGACCTTGGTCCATTCGATCTTGACGCCCGGATGGGTCGCCTCGAACTCCTTGATGACCGAGCCCCACCAATCGCCGACGCCGCGCTCATCCTTCTGCCAGGAAACGAATTTGAGGACCTTGCCCTGGGCAAGCGCCGTGCTCGATGCGAACCCCGCGGTCAGCGCCAGGGCGACCGCGGCAGCAGATAGAAACAACTTAGAGCAATTTCCGATCCAATTGGATCGTTCAATAGCTCTATTCCCTCGTTTTAACGCGTTTCCTTCACGCGAACCGGTTTCCACTTCGCTTGAAAACGCTCTGGTCCTCGGCATGACGTGACCTCCCCGGTCATATTTTGTTTTTAGTGCGTGTTTTGTTTTTAGTGTTTGCGCAGAAGCTCCAGCGCCGCTTTGGACGGCTCGACGCCCAGCCCCGCGCCCGTCGGCAAGCTGTAGAGGCCCTCGCGGCAATCCATGTCGCCGACGAGCAGGCGGCGATTGGGCTCGAAGATCGAGTGCTGGTATTCGTGGCACTCCACCGCGGCCAGGGCGGAGCTGGCGTGCAGGCTCGCGGCCAGGAACAGCCCGATGCCGATCGTGGCATGGGGAATGAGCTTGAGATGATGCGCCTGGGCATAGAGGCCGATGCGCATGAACTCGGTCACGCCCTTATGCCCCATCTCGGGCTGGATGATCGCGCAGGCGCGGCGCGCCACGCGCGGCACGAGGTCATAGACGGTGCGCCACTCCTCGCCCGCCGCAATGGGTGTCGCGACGCGGGAGGCAACGAGGCTGAGCCCGTCGAGATCCTCGGGCTTGACCGGCGCCTCGGCGAACCAAAGGCCGTGCGGCTCCATCGCCTTGATGAGCGCGACAGCCTCCTCGCCGCCATGGACCCAATGCATGTCGCAGGCGATGCGCACGGAGGGCCCGAGCCGCGCGCGCAGGCTCTCCATCTCCGCGACGACACCGTCATCGGCGACGGGCGCGGCGAATTTGAAGCTGTCGAAGCCCTGCGCCTGCCACTCAGCCGCGAAATCGGCGCGCTCGCCGCGCGTCGGCTTGGGCAGGCCGGAGATATAGGCCGGCAGGCGCTCATGGCGCTGCCCGCCCAGCAGCTTGACCAATGGCAGGTTCGCAAGCTTGCCGCAGATGTCCCAGAGCGCGATGTCGATCGCTGCCAGCGCGTCGCAATAGAAGCCGCCGGTATAGCCGCGCACCCGCATCAGATCGTAGAGATCGTCATGGATCACGCAGACATCGTGCGGGTCGCGGCCGATGACGAAAGGGCCGAGCAGATCGTCGATGATCGCCATCGCGGCGCCGGGCGCAACGATGCCATAGGTCTCGCCCCAGCCGACCGCGCCGCCCGTCGTCTCCACGCGCACGACCACGGTGCGGTCGACCACGGGATAGACGGTGCGGTTGCCCTTGCGCACGACATAGCCGCGCGCGTTGACGGTCTCGCCCTCGCGCAGCGCACCGAGATAGGGCGTGTCGCGCGGAATGGTGATCGAGAAGACCTCGACCTTGGCGACCCGTTCGCTCATCCCCGCGCTCCGGCGACACGCATGCTGGGTGGAGCCGCCGGCTGCATCAGATCGCCTGCCGCATCGAGCCAGGCGTCGATCTCGGCGAGGTCATGGGCGTCCATCGGGGGCACCTTGGCGCGCACGACCCGATTGTCGAGAACGCCGCGCCGCGACAGCACATGCTTGGTGAAGGCCATGCGGAAATTCGCCTGGATCACCAGCAGCGGCAGCGTGCGCATGTAGAGTTCGCGGGCACGACCGATCTCGCCGGCGCGGAAGGCGCGGTCCATCGCGACATGGACATCGGAAAGCTCGACCGCCGGCATCGCCCCGCAGGCGCCGCGATTATATTCGTCGATGAAGTAGCGCGCCCCACCGCCGCCGATCACGCCCTTGAGATGGGCGGGCTTGCCGGCGATGAGCGCCGAGATCGCCAGCCCCGAGGGGAGCGTCTCCTCCTTGACATAAGTGATGGCCGGGTTGCTGCGGACGATGTCGAGGATCGTCTCGGGCTTCAGATCCGAGCCGCGCGGCGCCGGCGCATTCTGCAGGACGATCTCGAGGCCGGGCACCGCATCGGCGATATCCCTGTAGAAGGCAGCGACGGCCTCGAAGCCGGCGCCGACGCTCTTGGGCGCCTGGATCATCACGGTCGAGACGCCGAAACCCATTGCCTCGCGGGCATGGCCGACCGCTTCCGCAACACTGGCGGCACTGGCGCCCGCGACGATCGGCACCCTGCCGGCGACGCGCTCGACCACGACCTTCAGCAAGGCCGCCCGTTCCACTGCGGTGAGATCGTCGACCTCGCTGGCGAAGCCGGGGAAGACGACACCGTCCACACCAGCGCCAAGCGCGAAATCGGTGACCCGCGCCATGGCGGCGGCATCGATGCCGCCTTCCACCGTGAACGGCGTCGGCAGCACCGGAAGGATGCCCTGCAACACGACTTAACCTCCCATTGATCCATATGTTGGATCGATTGTTATTATATATGGATCGTAGTTCGCGCTCCCAATCAGGTCAAGCCGCGTCGCGGCGATCCTCGGCTGCCTTCGACGACTGGAGCGTCGTCGAGGGTTGCCGAAGCCGAGTTTGCGATTCGAGGTTGGGGTGATGTGGAACGCCGGAGGCCGCGCAAGTGGCGTCGGCAAGAGCGTGCTGCTTGCGCTCAAAACCACGCCGTCATTCCAAGCGGCCCCGAAGGATCGAGCCCGGAATGGCGCAGAGGATGGGGCCCCAGTTAAAGAGGGTCCAAATAAACTATCCGCGGTGCGCAGCCGTCATTTGGCGCGTTCCAGAAGCTTTCCGAAATCGCGATCGAGCGCCGCAAGCGCGGTATCGATCCTGCCGCGCCGCTCCTTGGTCCATTGCTCCTGCTGCGCCAGCTTCTGCTTGGCTAAACCCAGCATCCGCGCCATCTCGGCAGGCTGCGGCCCGCCGGCGGTGGCGCGGTTGCGGACAATGGCGAGCGGATCGAGCGTGGCGCGAAACTCCGCCTCGCTCAGCGGCAGCTCCGAACCCGTCACATTCATCTCCTTCAGCGTGGCCTTGTAGATCCGCTGGGCTTCCGCATAGGGGAAATCCGTGGGCCGGATATTGTTCACCTTGGCGTAGTCGACCACCTCGGAGGCGAAGTGGTGGCCGACGCGGAAGGGCAGCTTATATGTGCGCATCAGCACATCGGCGATTTCCTGGGAGGCCGTCCAGTCGCTGTTGAGCTCTTCGAGCGCCCGGGCGGGATCGATGACCAGCCCGTTCAGGATCCGGTCCCAGCCATCGAGCATCGCAATCGTGCCGGTGATCACCGCGGCATTGTCGCGCACGCTCTTCACGTCGCTCATGCCGGGCGGAATGTTGTGGGCCTGGATGACACGCCCGATACCCGCAGTGATCACGCTCGAGGCCTGGCTGCGCGTGCTGTTGAGCAGGCCGGGATTGCGCTTCTGCGGCATGGCGCTGGAGACATAGGTGTTGCCGTCGCCCTCCGCCAAAAGGATCCAGGGACGCGGCTGCGCATATTGGGTCATGACGTCTTCGACGAAGGCGCCGGCATGCAAGGCGATGCTGGTGGCGAGCGCGCCGACCTCGACCGGCAGCTCGGCTGCGGCGATCTGGGCCGCGTCATAGGCGTTGTCGACCGTCTCCGCGAAGCCGAGATAGCTGGCCATGCGGTTCCGGTTCAGCGGCCAGCTGGTGCCGTTCAACACGGTCGTGCCCATCGGCGAACGATCGAGCCGGGCGAAAGCCTCGCGCAGGCGCTGCGCATCACGATCCAGGCCCGCGACATGGCCCAGCAAATAGTGCCCATAGCTGTTGGGCTGGGCGGCGACGCCATTGGTGTAGTTCGGCACGATGGTGTCGACATGCTTCTCGGCGAGCCGGACCATGGTGGCCGTGACCTTGCGCAGCCGCTCGTCCAGCCGCAGCAATTCGTCGCGCATGATCGCCGCACGCACGGTGGCAAGCATGTCCTGGCTCGAACGGCCGGCATGCAGCAGGGTCGCCTCGACGCCTGCGGCTTCGATCAGCAGCGGCTCGAAGGTGATGACCAGCGTCGGCCGCTTGGCGCCGGGCTTCTCCGCCGCCTTGAGCATGCTGTCGAGGCCTGCCGCGATCCGTGGCGCGAGGGCGGGGTCGAGCAACCCCTCATCCGTGTTGATGACGGCGCTCGCCTTGTTGATCTCGCCCAGCCAGTAGAATTCGTCGCGCTTGGGCGCCGATTGCGCGTTGGCCGTAGCCGCACAAGCCATCGCCAGCAGCGCTGCAAAAGCCGTTCTTGTTCCGAGCATGGTTCTTGTCCTCCCCATAGTCCCTAGCAACCTCCGGAGCGATCGCACCCAGGCCGCATTCCGCTCCGGTCGCGACCAGGACGTGGTTCGGAGTGAAAGCTACAGCCTCCGGCGAATGCGCCAAAGAGAGTTCCGCCCTGCTCGGACGAATAGCCTATGCGGCGGGCAGGCGCTGACGCGCGATCGCGGCATGAAAGCGCGCGCCGAAGATCAGGCCCTCATCGTTGAAGTCGTAGGTCGGGTTGTGCAGCGGGGAGGACGCCTCGCCATTGCCGACGAAGGCGAAGCAGCCCGGCACATGCTCCAGGAAGCGGGCGAAATCCTCCGAGCCGGTCATCGGCTCGCGCGCCGTCGTCACCGCCGCATTGCCGAAGACCTCACGCGCAGCGGTGAAGGCCTCCTCGACCAGGGCCTCGTCGTTCAGCAGCGGCACGAATTCGCGCGTATACGTCATCTCGGCTGTGACGTTGTAGGACAGCGCGGTGCCCTGGGCGATGATGCCCATCTGCTCTTCGATCCTGGCGCTGATCTCCGGCGCGAAGCTGCGCGCATCGCCAAGGATGCGGGCGAGGCCCGGCAGCGCATTGCGGGTGCCGTCGGTCAGCAATTCAGTGACGGAGACGACACCAATATCGGTCGGGCTCAGGCGGCGCGAGACGATGGTCTGGAGATTGGTGACGAGCGCGCAGGCGGCGACGAGCACCTCATTGCCGATCTGCGGACGTGCCGCATGGCCGCCGACGCCCTTGAGCACGATCTCGAAATTGTCCTCGGCCGACATGATCGGCCCCGCCTTGGTCTGGAACTGCCCGACGGCAAGCCCGGGCATGTTGTGCAGCCCGAATATCTCCTCGAAGGGATAGCGCTCCAGCAGCCCGTCGGCGAGCATGGCGAGCGCGCCCCTGCCCCATTCCTCCGCCGGCTGGAAGATGAAGCGCACCGTGCCGTCGAAACCACCCTGCTCCGCCAGCATTTTTGCGGCGCCGAGCAGCATCGCGGTGTGCCCGTCATGCCCGCAGGCATGCATGACGCCCGGCGTCCGGGAGCGATGGGCATGATCGCCCTGCTCGGTGATGCGCAGCGCGTCCATATCGGCCCGCAGCGCGATTGCCCGGTTACCCGTCCCGCATGTCAGCGTGCCGACGACGCCGGTACCGCCGACGCCTTCCGCGACCTCGCTCAGGCCGAACTCGCGCAGCTTGGCCGCGACGAAGGCGGCTGTACGGTTCTCCTCGAAGCCGTGCTCGGGATGGGCGTGGAGATCGCGCCGCCAGGCGGTCATCTCGGCCACCAGCGCGTCATGATCGAACGTCGTCATTGCGGTCCTCCATCCTGCGTTTCGCCGTCATAGGGTGTGGCGCGCATCGAGGACCGCTGGCAGAAATCGTCATACCAGGCGGTGAGCCGCGGCGCGCATTTGCGGAACCCGGGCAGGTCGCGGAATTCGAGCCAGGCCAGCGCCGTTGCCAGTGCGATCTGGCCGATATTAACCCGCGCCCCGAACTCGACTTGCGTTTCCAGATGCTCATAGGCTTCGAGCAGCTTCATCGCCTGTCCATGTGCCAAGGGCGGATAGCGCAAGGCTTCCGGACGCCGCACCGTCTCCCAGCGCAGCGCGATGCCGGCATCGCACAGGCCCTGAGCCAAGGCCTGCAAACGCAGCGCCTCATAGCGCGCCGGCCCCTCGTGCGGGATCAGCCGGCCTGTGCCGGCGAGCCGGTCGAGATAGTCGCAGATGACGACCGAATCGAAGAGCGCGCCGGCATCCGGCGTCAGCAGCACCGGCACTTTCCCAAGTGGATTGGCCGCGAAGACGGCGTCGTTGCGGTTGGTCGGGCTGGTCTCGTGGGGGACGACTTCGATGCTGTCGGCGAGCCCGAGCTCATGGGCGCTGACCAGCACCTTGCGGGCATAGGGGGAATGGCTCTGGTAAAGCAGCGTCAAAGTGCCGGACATCACGCCGCCCTGCCCGCGACCTCAGCCGGCGTCAGCCCGACGAGTTTCGCGTAGCGCTCGGGATCGGTTGCGCCCTCGGTATTGATCACCAGCACGCACGACGCGGTGTCGAGACCAAGCGCCTGCCGGATGGCCGGGTCCGCCGCCGCGCGCATCAGCCCGGCCAGGCCCGCGCAACCGCTCTCGCCAGCAACGATCGCAGGATCTCCCGCTTTGGGGCGGGCCAGGCGGTTCATTGCCGTGACAGCATCCGCATCCGCGACCGTCATGAAGCCGTCCGCGACCCGCGACAGCACGCGCCAGGCGATGGGGGACGGCTCGTAGCACTCCAGCATCGCCATGACCGTGGACTCGCCATGGGCCACCTTGACCGGCCTGCCCGCCCTGGCGGTCTCGACGATGCAGGCCGCGCGGGCGGGGTCGACCACTGTGAAGACCGGCCGCGCCTCGCCCAGCACGAGCGCCAGATGCGCGGCCACCGCCGCCGCGATTCCGCCCACACCGGCCTGGACGAAGACATGCGTTGGCCTGGAGGGAAGCTGCTGCAAGGCCTCGCGCACGAGCGCGGTGTAGCCCTGCATGACAAGGCCGGGGATGCGCTCATAACCGTCCCAGGAGGTGTCGGAGACGACAATCCAGCCCTTCTCGCCGGCGATGCGGGCGGCCTCGACGACGGAATCGTCATAGGTTCCGGCGACGCGCAGGATCTGCGCGCCGAAGCGGGCGATCGCCGCGATCCGCTCCTCGCTGACGCCGGCGTGGACGACGATCACCGCCTTCGCCCCGGCGAGCTGCGCACCCTGCGCGACCGAGCGGCCATGATTGCCGTCAGTGGCGCAGGCGAAGGTCATCTCCGCGGCGACAGCGCGAATCTCGGGCTCCCGGAATGCAGCGTCGCCCAGGCTCCGGCCGAGCCGCATTTCGGCGGCCTCCAGCACCAGCCTGATAACCGCATAGCCCCCGCCCAGCGCCTTGAAGCTGCCGAGCCCCAGACGATGGCCTTCATCCTTCACATGCAAGGCCGCGATGCCCAACTCGACTGCCAGCCCCGGCAAAGCATGGAGCGGCGTCACCGCCTGGTCGCTGCGCTCGGCGAGATGGCGCCCGATCGCGTCGGCTCCCGCGCCGCCGAGCGTCTCGGCATCGACGGGAGCAAGCCCGCTGCGGTAATCGGCATGCTGGTTGAGCAGGAACATCGCGACCTCGCTTGAATGCGGTCTCGAAGGAATATTGCAAGCGGCACGAAAAAGGCGCTGCAATCCGGGGCGCTCAATGCAAGTTTGTTTCGTGGCAAGTTTGTTTCGTGGCAAGTTTGCTTCGTCGCAAATGTGTTTCGTGAGATCGCCGTGCCCGAGAGTCCGACCCATCCGCTCGATGCCTTCGACCGGGCCATTCTCGCGATCCTGCAACAGGACAACACCACCCCGCAGCGGGTCATAGGCGAGCGTGTGAACCTGTCGGCGCCGGCCGTGCAGCGCCGGATCCGGCGGATGGAGCAGTCCGGCGTCATCCAGGCCAATGTCGCGATCGTCGATCCCGCCGCGCTCGGTCATCCCATCACGATCTTCGTCGAGGTCGAGCTCGTCAGCGAAACCGCCGGGGACATCGACGAGGCCAAGCGCCGCTTCCTGGCCGCGCCCGAGGTGCAGCAATGCTATTATGTGACGGGCGATGTCGACTTCATGCTCGTCGTGCTGGTGCCGAGCATGGCGGCCTATGAGGCGCTGACGCGCCGGCTCTTCTTCGACAACGCCAATATCCGCAAATTTCGCACCTTCGTCGCCATGGACCGCGTCAAGGCGGGCCTTGCCGTCCCGGTGGCTTAGAGCCCGTCTGGAAACATGAGCCCTCATCCTGAGGAGCCGCGCAGCGGCGTCTCGAAGGATGCTCCAGATGGTTCGGGAGCCTCCTGGAGCATCCTTCGAGACGCGCTCCTGCGGAGCGCTCCTCAGGATGAGGGCTCGCGGAGTTTCCAGACGAGCCCTTACAGCCGCCCCGCCTTGTGCCGCTCGCACCAATGCGCGGCCCGCTCCTTGAGCCGCGCGCTCCGGATATAGGGATCGTCCTCCTCCAGCCGCTCGAGCGGCTCAAAAGAGAACGCCTCGGCTCCGTGCTCGGCCCAGCATTGCTGCAAGGCTTTGTTCGGGTGGTTCCCGAAGCGCAGCGTGAACCAGATCCGGTTCTGGATGGTGCTCAGCTCGGCGCATGCGCCGATCCAAGCCTCTCCCGACACGGCACAGCGGATCAGATAGACGCCGCTGATGAGCTTGCGTTCCTTGTAAGCGGAAATGGCCGCTTTCCTGTCCTCGGCACGCATGCCGCTCTCCTTCTCTGCCAAAGACTCGCGCTCAATATCACCCGGGTGATATTGACATAGGATATTTTTACCCGGATATAAAGCGAGAAAACGCGAGGCCCCGCCATGTCCGACCCATCCGCCCCATCATGCACCGCCTTCGAAGGGCCCCGACGGCTGGCCTCGGGCGCCCTCGCGGAGGTCGCCCTTGCGGTGAAGGCGGCGGCCGATGGCGGCTCGCTCCAGCCCCTGCTCGTCTTCGACGACGCCTCGGGACACGTGATCGATTTCGATCTCCGCGGCACCGAGGCCGATGTGATCGCGCGCTTGCCCGCACTCGCCGCGCAACTGGCCCCACCACCGGCCCAGCCACGGCAGACGGAGGAGGAGACGGCAGCCGGACCGCGCGGCAAGGGCCGCCCGAAGCTCGGCGTGATCGCTCGCGAGGTGACCTTGCTGCCCCGGCATTGGGACTGGCTCGCCGTGCAGCAAGGTGGCGCTTCAGCGACCTTGCGACGTCTGGTCGAGCAGGCCCGGCGCGCCGGCGGCGTGAGCCAACAGCGGCGGATGGCACGGGAAACGGCCTATCGCTTCATCTCGGCGATGGCGGGCAACCTCGCCGGCTTCGAGGAGGCGACGCGCGCCTTGTTTGCCGACGACCGGCCCCGCATGGAAGCGCATATGGCGACCTGGCCGCAGGACATTCGCAACCACACGCTGCGCCTGGCCTGGGGCGATCACGTCCCGCCGACTGAGGCGTGAGGAGAGGAGCGCCAGGCCATGCCCTATGTCGAAACGAACCGGGTCACGATCGCCTATGAAAGCTTCGGCCCTGTCGATGGCGAGGTGATCCTGCTGATAGCGGGCCTGGGCACGCAGATGCTGCGATGGAGCCCGGAGTTTTGCGACAGGCTGACAGTGCAGGGCTTTCGCGTGATACGGTTCGACAATCGCGATGCCGGCCTGTCGATGCATCTGTACGACCAGCCCGCCCCGGATTTCGCCGCCCTGTCGGCGGCTGCCGCCGGCGGGCGGCCGTTCGCGGTTCCCTACACGCTCGATGACATGGCGAGCGATGCGCTCGGCCTGCTCGACGCGCTGGGAATAGAGCAGGCCCATCTGGTTGGCCGCTCGATGGGCGGGATGATCGCGCAGATCGTTGCGAGCACTTATCCGCATCGCACCCTGTCACTCGCCGCGATCATGTCCAGCACCGGCAATCCGGAGCTTCCCAAGGCAGGGGCGGAGGTCATGGCGATGCTGATGCGACCAGCACCGGCTCCTTCAGTGGACCTCGAGGGATATCTCGCCCACAGCCTCGCCTTCGCGCGTCGCATCGCCGGTCCGGGCTATCGCTTCGACGAGACGGCCCAGCGCGCGCTCATCATGAGCGAGCTGGAACGGTCCTATGATCCAGCCGGCACGAGCCGCCAGATCGCCGCCATCGCCGCGACCGGCGATTTGCGCCCGCGCCTGAGCCACGTCACCGCGCCGGCCCTGGCGGTGCATGGCGCGGATGATCCCCTGGTCCCAAAGGCAGCCGGCGCGGACATCGCGGCCTCGATCGCCGGCGCCCGCCTCATGATCATCGACGGCATGGGCCACGACCTGCCCGCGCCGCTTTACAACAGGGTGGTTCGGGCGATCGTCGAAAACGCGCGCAGCGCTCGGTTTCAGAAAGCTTGAAGAACAGCCGGCTGGAATGCCGGCGATCGCCAAGTCCGAAGCGCTCCCGCCTGTGTTGTGAAGCGGACACATTGCGCAACAAGCGGTACTGCAGACGTTTCACCCTCTATGCGCGTGTTCGGCCGGTCGATAAGCCCGCCCCTGAGGCTCGCCGGAGGCGGGTATGGGGAGATACCGCTTATGCCGACACGTCGCCTTTTTGCCTTGGCGCTGACGGCAGCCCTCGCCGGCTGCGTGACGAGCACACCTCCGCTCTCGGTCGACGAAATCAAGACGTGGAAGGTGGTTTCGGTCGAGGGCATCGTCGCACCCGTGGCGCGTTCCGGCTGGATGTCGGCTGCACACGACTTCAGGAAGCTCAAAGGGCTCGAGATCATCGTCAAGCCGAGCGAGGAGCGCGGCCTCCCCCAGCAGATCATCGAGCCCGCCCTGCCGCTCGAAGAATACCGCGCCTACATCGCCAGCCAGTTCTCCCAGCGGGTGAAGACCTCGTTCATTGGGCCGCTGCAAGGCGGGCTCCACGGAACCCGGCCCGTGCGCATCGTCGTCTCGATGCACGACGCTCTGATCCTCGACGGCAATGCGCGTTTCGGGGCGACGCTGCTATCGGGACAGTCCGGCGACGAGAACACGCTGACCGCAAGCATCGACGTGGTCGACGCACGAACCGGCAAGACGCTGCTGACCTTTCCCCAAAGCGTCACGAAAGGGACGGGTGGCGCCCTGGGCCTCGCTTTGGGCGGCGGGCCGATCATCGAAAGCGACCCCATGATCCGCATGCTGAACAGCCTCCGTGAGCGCTTCACCGCGTGGCTGCTCAAGCGAGCCTAGAGGTTGTATGGACCGTGAGAACCAGCACATCCCAGCCCCTTCGAAGCCTCGCATCTCTTGCGGAAAGAGCGCCGCGTTCTTTCACGCGCCGTCTCGATGAGGCCTAGAGGCTGTTAGCGACTCCGGGGATGATTTGATGAGGTCAAAACGGCGGAGATGGGAGGAGCATTGCGCAGGCGATACCATCGGTATCGGCAAGCGATGCGACGCTGCAGCTCCGCCGTTTTCACCTCACCTGCAGGGCGCGGTGATTTTGCGCGACTGCGGCGTCGTTCTTCGTAGCAAACCGGAAGGTTTGCGTCCTCGAACTCTTTGCGTCCTCGTACTCCTGGCATTCGCGCAAAATCGCCAGCGTCAAATCACCCCCAGAGTCGCTAACAGCCTCTAGCGATGGACCCCGGTGAAACTTGGGTCTAGGGTGCCTCCAGTCGGGGGACGAAGCGGCCTGGCCTTTCCAATATCGCGAGGATTTTGCAAGGGAGCGCCTTTCGGCAAGCGGCCTCCTTCTTCGCGCCAGACCACCGCCGCGTATTGCGTAAGCCCAGGCGGATCTCATGACCCAGCAGAGCCGCAGCGACACGATCGAAGCCGCCCGAAAGGCCGCGAGCCTGCGCTCTTCGGAGCCGGGCGCCTCGAAGCTGTCGCCGGACGGCCACGGCCTGGTCGTCGGCATCGGCGCATCGGCCGGCGGACTCAATGCGTTCAAGGCCTTCCTGACGAGCATGCCGGCTGAAAGCGGCATGACCTTCGTACTGATCCAGCATCTGGCGCCCGACCATAAGAGCGTGCTGACCGACCTGCTGGGGCGAACGACTGGCATGCCCGTGCTGGAAGCCGAAGACGGCGTGATCGCGGCGGCAAACACGGTCTATGTCATTCCGCCGAACGCGACCCTGATCCTTCGGGACCGTCGCTTGCGGGTCTCCAAACCCGCACCGCCACGCGCCTTGCGCCGGCCGATCGATACGTTCTTCACCTCGCTTGCCGAGGACCAGGGCGAAAATGCCGTCTGCATCGTGCTCTCAGGCACCGGCAGTGACGGCGCGCTCGGCCTGTCGGCGGTCAAGGAAAATGGCGGCCTCACTCTGGCTCAGGCGGAGTCCGACCACATTGCGATGAGCGGCATGCCGCAAAGCGCCACGGCGACCGGCTTCGTCGATGAGGTGATGCCGGTCGAGCAGATGCCGGCGCGGCTGCTCGACCATCAACGCCACTCTCTCTGGTCGCGCCGCGCAAGGACGGTGATGGCACGCGGCGCGACGCGGCCGGACATCTGGTCACGATCAGCGCCTTGCTGCGCGCCCAGATCGGCCATGACTTCGTCCATTACAAGGAAAAGACCCTGGTCCGCCGCGTCCAGCGCCGCATGCAGGTGCTGCAGATCGATGAGGTCCCGGCCTATATCGCCCGCCTGCACGACGATCCGGCCCAGATCGATCTGCTCTTCCGCGAACTCCTGATCGGGGTGACCCAGTTCTTCCGCGACCCCGAGGCCTTCAAGGCGCTGCAGACTGCCTTGATGCCGAGATTTGCCGGCGACCAGCGCGACGATGACACCGTCCGGATCTGGGTGCCGGGCTGCGCCACGGGGGAGGAAGTCTATTCACTCGCCATTCTCGTCAGGGAGATCATTGCGCAGCAACCGAGCGCGGTGAGAGTCCAGATCTTCGGCACCGACATCGACAACGCCGCGATCGCCTTCGCCCGCCAGGCACGCTACCGCAAGGTCACCGGCTTGACGCTAGAGCGGCTCGCGAAATGGTTTTCCCCCGACGGCGACGCGTATTGCCCGGTGAAGGTGATCCGCGAGATGTGCGTGTTCTCGACCCACAGCGTCACCAAGGACCCGCCCTTCTCCAAGCTCGATCTGATCTCCTGCCGCAATCTGCTGATCTATATGAATGCGGCCCTGCAGGACCGCGTGCTGAAAACCTTTCATTACGCGCTCAAGCCGGATGGCATGCTGTTCCTCGGGCCCTCGGAAAGCATGACGCGCCAGAGCAGGCTCTTTGCCGACAGCGACAAGAAGCATCGCATCTTCCGGCGCGAGGATGCGGCTACCACCTTGCCGGACGTCGCGCTTCGCGTGTCGTCCGCCGCTGCCCGGGAGCTGCCATCCGTCGGGCCGGCGGCAAGTCCGGGAGAAGACCGGATCGACAAGACCGCGCGCCGGGCGCTCGAGAAATATTCCCCCGCCTATGTCGTCATCGACAAGCACCACGACATCCTGCGCTTTTCCGGTGGCGAGGCCGGGCACTATCTCGAACCTTCATCGGGCGCGGCGAGCCTCAACCTCTTCGGCATCCTGCGAAAGGCCTTGCGGCCGGTCGTGCGAAGCACGCTGCAGCAGGCGCTCGCCAAGAAAGCCGCGGCGGTGCATGAGGCCGTGCCGGTCCGGATCGATGGGCAGATCCGGGCCGTTACCGTCATCGTCGAGCCGCTCAGTGAGGGGGGATTATGCGTCGTCGCCTTTCGCGACGACGGCATACGCGCGCTCAGCCGCAGCAGGAAGGCGACCATTGCGAGCGAAACCGCCGCCACGGCCGCCATGGAGCACGAACTGCTGACGGTGAGGATGCAGTTGCAGGCGACGGTCGACGAGCTGGAAACGATCAACGAGGAAAGACGGGCCGCGGCGGAAGAGTATCAATCGGCCAATGAGGAGCTGCAATCGTCGAACGAGGAGCTGGAAACCTCGAAGGAGGAGATGCAGTCGATCAATGAGGAGCTTCAGACCGTCAATGCCGAGGTGGTCAGCAAGAACGAGGCGCTGACGCACCTGAACAGCGACCTGAAGAACCTGCTCGACAGCACCGAGATCGCCACCAGCTTCCTGGACAGCAATCTGCGCATCAAAAGCTTCACGCCGAAGATGACCGATATCTTTCATCTGCGCGACACCGATCGCGGGCGCCCGATCACCGACATCACCTCCATGCTCGGCTATGACGAGATCGAGGACGATGCGCGCCAGGTCTTGCGCGAGCTCTCGGTCGTCGAACGCGAGGTGCAGATCAAGCATCATGGCATGAGCTTCCTGATGCGGATGCGGCCCTACCGCACCATGGACAATGTCGTCGATGGCGTCGTGATCACCTTCATCGACATCAATGAGCGCAAGAAGGCGGAGGAGACGCAGGATCTCCTGGTCCGCGAACTGAACCATCGGATTAAGAACCTGTTCGCGGTCACCAACGGCGTGGTTTCGCTCAGCGCACGCTCGGCCGGCACGCCGCAGGACATGGCCAGGGCGATCCGGGGCAGGCTCGAGGCCCTTGCGCGCGCGCATGAACTGATCATCCCGGCACTGGGCGGGGGCGGCGAAGCGATCAAAGGGGGCACGACACTCGATGCGCTGGCGAGCGCGATCGCTTCGCCCTATCGCGAGCAGGATGGTGATCGGGAGCGCGTCACGGTCGATGGCCCAAGCGTGCCGCTAGGTGGGCAGGCGGTCACCAGCCTTGCGCTGGTTCTGCATGAGCTGGCGACGAACGCCACCAAATACGGCGCGTTATCGTCCTCGGACGGTCATATCGCCATCTCTTGGTCTGTTGGGAAGGGCGCTCTGTCGCTGATCTGGGAGGAGCGTGGCGGGCCGGCGGTCGCTGGTCCGCCGATTGGGCAGGGGTTTGGAAGCCTGCTCGCACGCCGCAGCATCGAGGGCCAACTCGGAGGTGTGCTCACCTATGACTGGAAGGCGGAAGGGCTGATCGTGCGCCTATCGGCACCAATGGAACGATTGCTTCAGTAAAATCGTTTTAATCTACCAGTGCTCGCGATTGGAGCAGGAGTCCTGCCTTGCTCCACGCCACCCCCCTGTTGCCGGCGATCCTGATTGTCGATGACGAGCCGTTCATCGCCCTCGACCTTGCCTTGGCGGTCGAGGATGCGGGCTGTCTTGTCGTCGGGCCGGCAGGAAGCGTGCGCGAAGCTCTTAGCCTGCTCGCATCGAGCCGTGTGACCGCCGCTATCCTCGACGTGAATTTGAGCGACGGCGACGTGACGCCGGTCGTCGAAATCCTGGTCGCGCGCGGCGTTCCGCTGATCTTCCAGACCGGCGTCGGACTGCCGCCTTCACTGAAGGCGCGCTATCCCGACCTTCTCGTCTACGCCAAACCCGTCATGTCCGAGCGGCTCGTGGACATGCTGATCGGGCTGATCCCGCAGGTTTGACCCCTACCGCCGGATCGGGGCGTGACAGCCCGTTTGGACATCGTAGCTCCGGGATCCATCGTAGAGCGTCATTCTCGGGCTTGCCCCGAGAATCTCATGACCAGAGGGCACTGGTTTACGAGATGGTCGGGTCAAGCCCGACCATGACGCGCTTCGGATCGCGGGTCTGCGCGGAGTTTATCCTTAGAGCCTGGCCCGAAATGAATCCAAAGATTTCAATGGCTCTGCCTCGATCACCATGCGCCGTCATCCTGGGCGAAGCGAAGCTTCGACCCGGGATCCATCGTAGGGAACCGCGCTCTACGATGGATCCCGGATCTGCGCCGCTGACGCCGCTTGTCCAGGATGACGGCGCGGGTGACAGCGAGCGATCGCAAGCCCCTGATATGGCTCGGTTCATTTCAGGCCGGGCTCTTAGGCCGATCGAAGATCGGACCCGAGCGCTACGCCCGGGATCACGGCGTGGTTCTGAGGATGAGCGGCATGCTCCAGGAGGCTCCGGAACCATCTGAACCATCCTTCGAGACACCGCTTCGCGGCTCCTCAGGATGAGGGCTGGGGTTTCCAAACCGGCTCTGAGGCGGATAGCAAAATCCTGATCTGAGCCTGATATCCCTGGCTTTTATCCAAATATTTTTCAGAATTCCCCTGATCGATCGACGATATCGCAAAATAAACAGGCGGAACTTTTCTGTAATCTGCGTGTTTTAAAGCCACCTGACCAATCCGCGGGATATCCATCCCAACTGGTTCATGCGAAGGATTACTTCCATGCTGAAGACATTTGCCCTTATTTCCGCCATAGCTATCGTTCCTGCGATGGCCTTTGCCCAGAATGCTCCGGCAGCTGGCGGCGCGGTTGGCGGCGCGGCAACCGGAGCGGTTGGCGGCGCGATCGTCGGCGGCCCGGTTGGTGCCGTCGTCGGCGGTGTTGGCGGAGCGGTGGTCGGTGCGATCATCGGTGATCAGACGCCGCGGTTCCAGACCTATGTCGTGGAGCAGCGCCGCCCGTCCTACACCTATGCCGAGCCGGTCGTCGTCGGCGCGACACTGCCGAATGAAGGCGTCACCTATTACGAGGTGCCGCGCGAATATGGCGAAACCAATTATCGCTACACGGTGGTCAACAACCGCACCGTTCTGGTCGATCCCAGGACCCACCGCGTCGTGCAGGTCATCCAGTAAGCCGGAAGCCTGACCCAGAAGTAGCCGCGCCTTCACGCGCAGCCGCTCCTCTATATCGGGTCACAGGCCTGCTCCAGCGATGGGGTGGGCCTTGGCCCGTTCGATGCGCGCTAGAGCATTGTTTTAACACGTTTTCTTCACGCGAACCGATATCCGTTTCGTTCGAAAACGCTCTAATTCGCGCAACGATGCCGCTCGTGACGGGCTTTGCCCCTCGACATCTGCGCCATTGAAGGCCGTCGCCGACCATTGCCGCATCGCTCGACAGCCCTGTCGAGCGATCGCCGGCAATGTGAACGAGGAGACCGAGATGGCGCTTGAGCAGACCCGTGTGGAGATCGTGCCCAAGCTCTGGGGATCGACCGATCTTTTGCCGTGGAGTGAGGCCGGACATGACGGCGTCGCGATCGGCGAGCTCTGGTTTCAGCGGCGCGATCCCAAGACGCCCGAGCCTGCCTTGCTGCTCAAATTGCTGTTCACGCAGGAGGCTTTGTCGATCCAGGTCCATCCCGACGATGCGCTCGCGCAGGCGATGGGGCAGGCACATGGCAAGACCGAGGCCTGGTACATCCTCTCCGCTACGCCGGAGGCCACGGTCGGCGTTGGGCTGACGTCCGTCCTCACAAGCGAGCAGTTGCGCTCCGCCATCGCGGACGGTTCGATCACCGAGCACCTGCAATGGCGCAAAGCCGTCAAGGACGACGTCATCTTCGTGCCAGCGGGAACGATCCATGCGATCGGCGCGGGCCTCGTGCTCGCAGAGATTCAGCAACGCAGCGATACGACGTTCCGCCTGTTCGACCATGGCCGTGCGCGCGAACTTCATATCGAGCGGGGTGTCGCCGCCGCCCATGCCGGGCCCGCAGAGAACCAGGCGCCGCCCGAGCGCCTGAGCGACACCAGGACCCTGCTCGTCGCGAGCCCGTATTTCGTCCTCGAACGGCTCGATCTGGCGGCCGGCTCGGCCTGGGAGCTGGACGCCAGGCACGAGACCTGGCTGGTCGTCATCACTGGCGATGCTCAACTCGGACCATCCCAGGCGGGCGTCGGCGAGGGTTGCTTCATCGAGGCCCAGACGATGCGCATCAAGGCAGGGCGCGATGGCCTGACCTGTCTCCTGGCCTATGAGGCCGCCAGGCCGAGCCACGATCTTCTGCGCGCGCTTGACGCGAGCGCGGCGCTTGCACCGGGCAACGCCGCTTTCCAGCCGCCCCTGCCCCTCCCCGCGCTCGCGGGTTCAACGATCCCCGTCACGGAGGCACGACCATGAGCCCGCTCCACCGCATCGCCTTTATCGGCAATTCGCTCCCGCGCCGCTGCGGCATCGCGACCTTCACCACCGATCTGGAGCAGGCGATCGCGTCGTCGGGTGCGGGTGTGGACACGTCGATCATAGCCATGAACGACCATGGCCATGGCTACGACTACCCGCCTTCCGTCCATTGCCAGGTTCGCGACGAGCAACTGGAGGATTACGCACGCGCTGCCGATTTCGTGAATGATGGCAGGTTCGACGTCGTCTCGCTCCAGCACGAGTTCGGGATCTTCGGCGGTGAAGCCGGGGGCCACATCATGGCGCTGTTGTCGCGCTTGACGGTGCCGGTCGTCACCAGCCTGCATACCGTCCTGTCCGCGCCGACTGCCGTGCAGCGCGACGTCATGGAGCGGATCATCGACGCCTCGGCGCGGGTCGTGGTCATGGCCGAGAAGGCGCGCGACTTGCTGCGGACAGTCTACCGGCTCCCCGCCGACAAGATCGAGGTCATCCCACACGGCATTCCCGCCTTCGCCTTTCTCGAGCCTGACGAAGCCAAGGCCAGGCTCGGCTTCAGCGGCCGCTCCGTCATCCTGACCTTCGGGCTATTGTCGCCCAACAAGGGCATCGAGGTGATGATCGACGCGATGCCTTCGATCCTGCGCCGTCGTCCCGACGCGGTCTATGTGGTTCTGGGCGCGACGCATCCCAATCTGGTCCGCGAGCAAGGCGAGGCCTATCGCGCCAGCCTGATGAATCGCGTGCGCGAACTCGGCGTCGAGGATCACGTGGTCTTCCTCGACCAGTTCGTCGACCAGGCAACGCTGCTCGGCTTCATCTCGATGTGCGACGTCTATGTCACGCCCTATCTCAACGAGGCGCAGATGACATCCGGGACGCTGGCCTACAGCTTCGGCCTGGGCAAAGCGGTCGTATCGACGCCGTACTGGCACGCGCAGGAACTGCTCGCGGATGGTCGCGGCGTCCTGGTGCCATTCGGCGATGCGGTTGCCATCGGCGACGAGATCGCAGGCCTTCTGACCGATGACAGCCGACGGCAGGCGATGCGGCTGCGCGCCTATGCGAGCAGCCGCTCGATGACATGGGAGCGCACCGCCAAGCGCTATCTCACGGCGTTCGAGACGGCGCGCCGGGGTCGCCTCCTGACTGTGGTCGCGGGTGCAGCCCAGGCGAAGCCCTTGCCGCAGATCGCCGCGCCTCCCGAGATGCGGACGGGCCATTTCCTGAGCATGTGCGACGATACCGGCCTGTTCCAGCACGCCGTCCATTCCGTGCCCGATCGTGCGCATGGCTACTGCGTCGACGACAATGCCCGGGCGCTGCTCCTCGCCTGCATGCTGAACAGCACCGGAGAGCCACGCCTGTCGGAAGCCCTGACGGCGCGTTTCGCCTCGTTCGTCCAGCATGCCTGGAACCCCGATACGCGGCGATTCCGCAATTTCATGAGCTTCGACCGGCGCTGGCTCGAGGATACCGGTTCGGAAGACAGCCACGGACGGACACTCTGGGCGCTTGGCGAATGCGCGCGTAGCGATATCAGCCCATCGCGCCGGCAATGGGCCGCTGCCCTGTTCGCGGAAGCCTTGCCCGTGGTCGAGGAATTCACCTCGCCCCGTGCCTGGGGCTTCGCCCTGCTCGGCCTGGACGCCTATTGCGCGATTGCCGGTGCGCCGGCGACGGCGATCTGGCTGCGCACGCTGCTGGCCGACCGGCTGCTCGGCCTGATGTCGGCGGTCGAGACGCCGGACTGGGTCTGGTTCGAGGACGGGTTGTCCTATGACAATGCGCGCCTGCCCCAGGCGCTGATCGCGACCGGCGTTTCGATGAAGGTTCCGGCCTATGTCGAGGCCGGCTTGCGCTCGCTGCGCTGGCTTACAGGCCTGCAGACCACGCCAGCGGGCTTGTTCAGGCCGGTCGGCTCGGACAGTTTCGGCGACAAGCGCTGCGCGCCCAAAGCCTTCGACCAGCAGCCGCTGGAAGCGACCGCGACGATCTCCGCCTCCCTTGCCGCCTGGCGCGCGGACGGCGATCCGCAATGGCGGGCTGAGGCCGCGCGGGCCTTCGCCTGGTTCCTGGGACATAATGATCTCTCATCGCCCTTGGTCGATCTGGACACGGGCGCCTGTCGCGACGGCTTGCATCGCGACCGACCGAATGAGAACCGCGGCGGCGAATCCGTGGTATCCTACCTCATCAGCCTCGCCGAGATTCGCCAGCTAGCCCGCATCAGCGGGGATCGCCCGAAACTGGCGCCGCTTCGGGCCTTGCACGCCTGAGCCTCCGGCGAGCACGCACAAACAGACTGGGGTCGCCTTGTCCCAATCAACCTTCCTGAACCGGCAGGCCCTGTATCTGCGCCCCGACCCCGCAAGGGTCGTGGTGCGCCGGTTCGGCCCACAGGCGGAGCCCAGGGATCTCAACCACACCGACAAGATCCGGGCGAACCATATCGTCGAGCGGGTCCTGTCGCTCGATGCCGCGACGGCGGAGAGCCTGCTCGCCGAGGTGCTGGAGAATTTCAAGGGCCGGCACCGCAACCTGCTGGAACGCTTCGAGGCCCGCGCCGACGAGATGGAGGAGGCCTTCGCGACACATGGCGAATTCAGCCAGGTCCAGCGCCGGCTGGTCGGATCCTACTTCCTGCATGAATATTCCTTCGAGGCGGCGGCGCTGTTCAATCCGAGCATCGTTTCGCATCCCGACCAGTCCGGAGCGCCTCCGGGCGGACGCCGCTTCATCCTGAGCCTTCGCGCCGTTGGAGAGGGGCATATCTCATCCCTGACATTCCGCTCCGGCTCGATCGCAGCCGATGGCAGCGTCAGCATCGACCCGACATCGCGTCTGGCTTCGATCGCGACCTTGAGGAACCGGATGGCGCGCCTCGACGGCGAGGACGTCGAGGTCATCTTCTCCGCCGATGGCGACATCAGCGAGCGGGTGATCTTCCCCGTGACCGCAGCCCAGTCGAACGGCATCGAGGATGCGCGCTTCGTCGCCTTCGAGGATGACGGGAAGACCGTGTTCCGCGCGACCTACACGGCCTATAATGGCCGGGGCATCCGCTCCGAATTGATCGAGACCAGCGACTTCCTGTCGTTCCGGATGTCGCCGCTGCGGGGCTCGGCAGCCGTCAACAAGGGCATGGCGCTGTTCCCGCGCAAGATCAATGGCCGCTACGCCATGATCGCGCGGCAGGACAGCGAGAACCTCTATCTGATCTATTCCGACGATCTCCTGACCTGGGAGGCCGGCGGCGTCGCGCTGCTGAAGCCGCAATTCCCCTGGGAATTCATCCAGATCGGCACCTGCGGCTCGCCCATCGAGCTCGACGAAGGCTGGCTGCTCCTGACCCATGGCGTCGGGCCGGTCCGGAAATACGCGATCGGAGCGGTTCTGCTCGACAAGGCGGACCCGTCGAAAGTGCTGGCGCGCTCGCGCGAGCCCTTCGTCCGCCCCGAACCCTCCGAGCGCGAAGGCTATGTTCCCAACGTCGTCTATACCTGCGGGGCGATACGCCATAACGACCAGATCATCCTGCCTTATGCCGTCTCCGACACCTTCTGCAATTTCGCGACGATCAAGATCGCTGCACTCCTGCAAGCCATGGAACGCCGCGATGCGGGAACCGGCGTGTGACGGAGACGAGCCGCTGCCGGCAGGCGGCCCGGGAAATTCGCCTCTCCTGTCGAAAAGGGCATCGATTTGTATTGATTTCGATATGACTTTGCTTGATTTCGGTAGCCAATTTCAGCATCCATTTAAATTATGAGAGCCCTGAAATTTGACTTTCTGAAATTATTCACCTAGGTTGGTCTCGCCGATATTTGTCTGGTTGGCTGTTTTTTCTCGCGCTTCGGCGCGTCTCTGGCGAACTCCCTTTCGAAATCGTGCTGAGCCCGTTGCGCATTCGCGAGACGGTCGACGAATATTATCAAAAGGAGAGTTCGCTATGGCCACTGGCACAGTGAAATGGTTCAATTCCACCAAAGGCTTCGGCTTCATTCAGCCCGATGACGGCAGCCAGGACGTGTTCGTCCATATCTCTGCGGTCGAACGCGCTGGCATGCGCGAGATCGTCGAAGGCCAGAAGCTCGGCTACGAGATGGTCAAGGACAACAAATCCGGCAAGATGTCCGCCGAGCAGCTGCAGGCAGCGTAGAGCGCTTTCGCGCGAAGCGGACACCGGTTCGCGTGAAGACGACGCATCAAAACAAAGAGCTAGAGCGGGTTCCGATCCAATTGGATCGTTCAACAGCCCTAGCTGATATTCGACCTTTCCGATGACCACGGATGTACTGGCATCGCGACGAGGATGAAGAACACGGGGAAGGCCAGGTTCACGCCTGGCCTTTTTCATAGCGTTGGCCTTTGCCGCCGACGCCAAAGTGCTTCTGCTCTTTTTTGCACGAACCGGGCGCCATTTTCGCTCGAAAATAATCCAACCGGGAGAAATCACCTGGCCGAGAACTCGAAATCCCGCATCCAGGCGGAGGCCGCATTCCTCAAGATCCAAGCCCACGCCTTGCCGGGAACCCGGATCATATCCGAGGCCGATATCGCCGATCTGGCCCGCGACGCCAACACCGCGAGGCTGAAGGAACTGCGACTGAACAGGGAGGCTCTCGACCGTGCCGCTGCGACGGCTGTTCCGCCAAAGCCAAAAATGCGCAAGAGTTCAGCTTCGACGTGAATTCGACTTCGGTGTGAATTCTACTTGGGCGCGGCATGGACGAGCGCGCGCTTCGGTGCGCGCCTGACGGCCACGCTCACGCCTTGTTGCGCAGCCTTGATTGATGGGATTTTGCCTTGGACATCGACGTTACGCCAAAATCCGGCGAAGCAGCTTGGCTGCTGACTGACCTGCTCGGACGGCCCATGGGGCATGTCGCGGAGGAACCTGCCGGCGAATTCAGGATCCATCCCGCTGGTCAGGCGCTGCTGACGATGAAGGCGATGAAATGCGGCCCCTTCAGAACACTCGATGATGCCTTGGCCGAGATCGAACTCTTTACCCGGAGCACCTGCAGGCGGGTGTTGGGCGGCGATCCACCGCCAGAGGCAGACGCGGCTTCCTAGAGCAGGATGCGAAAGAGTGGGAACCGGTTTTTCGCATCGACCCTGCTCTAGACCCTCGTTTTAACGCGTTCTCTTCACGCGAACCGGTCTCGACGTCGCTCGAAAACGCTCTAAGCGGGACGTCGCTTGGCCGGAGTGCCTGCAGGCAGATCGATGAGCTTGGCCTTTCGCGAGGCCTTTGCCTCCTCCGATACCGGCGTGGTGGACAGCGCCTTGTCGATATGACGGCCTGCGACGGCCCGCGCCTTCAATTGCTGGCGCTTGCGGGTGACATTGCGGGGCGCATCCGCCGGTTGCGACAAATCCATGTCGTGGGCGAGGGCCGGGCTGTCCGGCTCCGTTGCCTGATCAGAGAGAGCGGGACGGGTTATCTTGATAGCGGTAGATTTGGTCATTAGGAGTCAATGATCAGCGCGCCGTTTTGTTCCGGTTTTTAGCGGAATTTCTTAATCCGCCGAATTGATGCTGAATCAGAGACAAGAACTGCTAAGATTACAGCCGGGCGATGTTCGTTCGCGGGCGAGCCGCGACCAGCGCCCTGATCAAGGCCCCCGCCTCGCGCAGTCCGGGTTTCAGAAAGCCTCAATCATGGTCATCGGCACGCCCAAAGCCCTGCTCGCATGACCGCCCCATGGTGGCAGGCAGGCGTGATCTACCAGATCTATCCGCGCTCCTTCCAGGATACGAATGGCGACGGCATCGGCGATCTCAAAGGTATTGCGCGGCGGCTCGACTATCTCGCCGGCCTCGGCATCGACGCGATCTGGCTCTCGCCGATCTATCCCTCGCCGATGGCCGATTTCGGCTATGACGTCGCCGATTATTGCGGGATCGATCCGCGTTTCGGCACGCTCGCCGATTTCGACGATCTGCTTGGGCAGACCCATGAGCGCGGGCTCAAGCTTGTGCTCGACTTCGTGCCGAACCACAGCTCCGACCGGCATCCTTGGTTCGTCGAGAGCCGCTCCTCGCGCCTCAATCCGAAACGGGACTGGTATCTCTGGCGTGATCCTGCGCCCGGTGGCGGGCCGCCCAACAACTGGATCAGCGATTTCGGCGGCTCGGCCTGGGAGTGGGACGAGGCCACCGGGCAGTATTACTACCACGCTTTCCTGAAGCAGCAGCCGGACCTCAACTGGCGCAATCCGGCTGTGCAGACAGCGATGCATGAGGTGATGCGCTTCTGGTTCAATCGCGGCGTCGATGGCTTCCGCATCGATGTGCTCTGGCACCTGATCAAGGCGGCGGATTTCCCCGACAATCCGCCAAACCCGGCCTATCGGCCCGCCATGGGCGATATGCACCGCGTGCTCCAGCTCCACTCGGCCGATCAGCCCGAGATCCATGCCATCGCCGCCGAGATGCGCGCCATCGCCGACGGCTACCGCGCTACAGAGCAAGGCGAGCGCCTGCTGATCGGCGAGATCTACCTGCCGCTCGATCGTCTGATGGACTATTACGGCCGGGCACAGGCTGGCGTGCAATTGCCTTTCAACTTCCAGCTGATCGATGCTCCCTGGCAGGCGCGCGCGCTCGCGACCCTGATCGCCGCTTATGAGGCCGCTCTCCCGCCGGGCGGCTGGCCGAACTGGGTGCTCGGCAATCACGATCGTTCGCGCATCGCCAGCAAGCGCGGCGAGGCCCAGGCCCGCATCGCTGCAATGCTGCTGCTGACGCTGCGCGGCACGCCCACGCTCTATTACGGCGACGAGCTGGGCCTGAGCGATGTTCCGATTCCGCCCGAGCAACTCCAGGACCCTCGCGAATTGCGCGAGCCCGGGCTCGGCCTGGGCCGCGATCCGGTCCGGACGCCGATGCCGTGGGATGCCGGCGCGCATGCCGGCTTCAGCACGGTCTCGCCCTGGCTGCCGCTCAATGCCGACTGGCCGATGCGCAATGTCGCGGGGATGGCAGACGAGCCGGCCTCGATCCTGACGCTCTATCGCCAATTGCTGGCGCTCAGGCGGGCGCATCCGGCATTGGCGATCGGTGATTTCAGTTTGCTGGACTCCGAGGGCGATGTGCTCGCCTATGAGCGCCGATACGAGGCGCAACGACTGATCGTGGCGCTCAATCTCGGGGGAAGCGAACAGCGCCTGAGCCTGCCGCCTTGGGCCAGCGGGCGCCGGCCGATCCTGTCGACGCGCAGCGAGGCGCCGTTCGTTGAAAGCGACGTGTTGCTGCTGCGGGCGGATGAGGGCGTGGTCCTCGCGACCTGATCGCGGTTTTTAGAGCGTTTCGAGAAGGACGAGGATTTGCGTATCGCCATGCTGGCGCCGGTCTCCTGGCGCACCCCGCCGCGCCATTACGGTCCATGGGAGCTGGTGACGAGCCTGTTGACCGAAGCGCTGGTGGCGCGTGGCGTCGACGTCACGCTGTTTGCGACGCAGGACAGCCAGACAGCGGGCACGCTGGCTGGTGTCTGCCCAGCTCCTTATTCCGAAGACCCCAGCATCGACGCCAAAGTCTGGGAGATGCTCCATGTCGCCCATGTCTTCGAGCGCGCCCACGAGTTCGACCTGATTCATAACCAGGCCGATTTCGTTCCGTTGGCCTTCTCGCGGCTGGTGGAAACTCCGGTCGTAACGACGATCCACGGCTTCTCCTCTGAGCGCATCCTGCCGGCGTTCAAGGCCTATCAGGACCGTGTCCACTATGTCGCGATCAGCGCTGCCGACCAGCACCCGGATCTGCGCTATGCGGCGACGATCCATCACGGCATCAAGCTGGAAGACTTTCCGTTCGATCCGGATGGCGGCGAAGACCTGCTCTTCTTTGGCCGCATCCACCCCGACAAGGGCGCGGCCGAGGCGATCGCCACTGCCCGCCAGGCAGGCAGGCGTCTGGTCATGGCCGGCATCGTCCAGGATCAGGGCTATCACGCCGAGCATGTTGTGCCTGCGCTCGACGGCCGCTCAGTGGATTATCTTGGCCCGGTCGGCGGAGACCTCCGCACCAAAACCCTGGGCTCGGCGCGGGCGTTGCTCCACCTGATCAATTTCGAGGAGCCGTTCGGGTTGTCGGTCGTGGAGGCGCTCGCCTGCGGCACGCCGGTCATCGCCTCCAGGCGCGGCTCGATGCCGGAATTGATCGAGCATGGCGTGACCGGCTTCCTGGTCGACAGCGTCGCTGAAGCCGTGGACGCGATCGGCCGCATTGGTGAGATCGATCGCGCCGCTTGCCGGGCATCGGTCGCCGCACGCTTCACGGTGGATCGCATGGCGGATCGATACTTGGAACTTTATCGATCGCTCCTGGCGTGACGGCCCGGCCTTGCGAATGAGGCCTTTCCCTCAGAGGCCTGCTTCCTCTGGCCGGCGATCATCTGCAGCGTCGTGGTCTTGCCGCAGCCGGATGGACCGAGCAGCGAGATGAACTCGCCCTTCTCGATCTCGAAGGTCAGGCCATCGACGGCGCGATGCCCGCCGAAATCCTTGGTGAGGCCATCAAGGATCAGATAGCTCATCGGAGTGATGCATTTGGTGCGTAGAGCGGCAATGGCGTCATCAGCGCAGCAGCCCGCGACCTGATCTCGTCCTCGCAGGCGGCGATTGCCGGCATATCCTGCGCATGTCCATGAATGAGTTCGGCGATCCAGCCGGCGACAATGCGCAGCTGCTGCTCGCTCAGCCCCCGTGTCGTGCAGGCCGAGACACCAAAACGCAGCCCCGAGGTTTGTGTCGGATCGACATCGTCGAACGGGATTTCGCAGCGGTTGCAGGTGATGCCGGCGTGGTCGAGACTTTCGACAAGAGCCTGGCCGCGCAGGCCAAGCGATTTCAGATTGGCGATGACGAGCGGCGTATCCGTGCCCGAGGTCAGGACGTCCACGCCCTTCGCCATCAGCTCGTCGGCGAATGCACGGGCATTGGCGAGCACAGCGTGGCCATAGCTTACGAATTCGGGCCGCAACACTTCACCCAGGCAGACCGCCTTGGCGGCGACGGCGTGCAGCAGCGGACTGCCCTGGACTCCGGGCGACGCCGCTTTGGCGAGCCGTTCAGCCAGCTCCGCATCGTTGCAGAGGATCAGTCCGCCGCGCGCGCCGCGAAGGGATTTGTAGGTGGTCGTGGTGACGATGTCGGCGAAGGGAAAGGGATGGGGATGAACGCCGGCCACGACCAGGCCGGCAAAATGGGCGATATCGACCAGCAATCTGGCGCCGACCTCGTCGGCAACTTCGCGCAGGACCGCAAAGTCGATCGCGCGCGGATAGGCCGCGCCACCGGCGACGATCAGCTTTGGCCGATGGGTCCGCGCCAGTGCGCGCAGCTGATCGTAGTCGATCAGCCCGGTCTCCCGGTCCACGCCATAGAACACGGCCCGCGCCATCGTGCCGCTGAGGTTCGACGTGCCGCCATGGCTGAAATGGCCGCCAGCCTCGCCCGACATCGACAAAACGATGTCGTCAGGCGCCAGAAGCGCACGGAAGACGGCAAGATTGGCCTGGATGCCGGAATGGGGCTGGACGTTGGCGAAGTTGCAGCCGAACGCGGCGCAGGCGCGCTCGATCGCGAGCTTCTCCAGCTCATCGGCCCATTCGGCGCCGGCGTGGAACCGGCGGCCGGGATAGCCGACGACCGTCTTGTTGGTGAAGACCGACCCCTGCGCGGCAAGGACGGCGCGGCTGACGAAATTCTCAGACGCCACGAGCTCGACGGCTTCACGCTGCCGTCTTTGCTCGGCTGCGATCAGTCGCGCGACCGCCGGATCGACTTGCGCGGTATCATCGGAGAAATAGCCCGCATGAAGCCAGGCGATATCGTCGACCGCCGTCGGACGAACCAGGTCGAGGCCGGTAGCCGGCGACGGAGAAGCGGATTCCATGATCACAATCTCACAACGGCCTTGTCGGCATGCTCGCCGAAGGGCAACGACGCCATTTCCGCCACCGTCACGGGCTTGATCGGCGTGCGCAGGCGATAATGGCCGACCTCCTCGGGCGAGACGCCGCGCCCGGCAGCGAACATCTCCGTGACCGTCAGGCCGCAGAGGCGCCCCTGGCATGGCCCCATGCCGCAACGCATGAAGAACTTCAGCTGGTTGGGGCCCAGGACGCCCTGGGCGATCAGCGCCTCGATCCGGCGCGCCGGAACTTCCTCGCAACGACAGACGATCGTGTCGCCGGTTGGAACCCGAAACTGCGCGGGCGGGTCGTAGAGAACATCGAGGAAGCGCCGCGCCTTCAGATCGCGGTCGAGCGCCTTGATATCCGGCAGCGCCGACCGATCGCGCCCCGCCCGATCAATGCGCCCGAGACGGAAGGCGGCATCCAGGGCCGCGATGCGGCCGCGCCGAGCCGCGGATTGAGCGCCGCCGATACCGCCGCCATCGCCTGCGACCGCGACATGATCGAGTGAGGTGGCGCCCCAGCGATCAACCACCGGCTGGAAGGCGCGCTGCTCCGCATTCCAGGCGATCTTGCAGCCCAGTGCGTCGGGCAAATGAAGACTCGGCACGACGCCCTGATGGAGCAGCAAGGTGTCGGCCTCGATCACCGTCTCGCTGTCGCCACCAGTTCGATAGACGACCTTTTCGAGGCGCTCGTCGCCCAATCCGCTGAGATGGCTTACGCCTGAGACGACCCGCACCTTCCGGCGCACCTGCGCCAGCAGCGCGAGACCCTTTGCGGCATAGGCGGAAGCCATAAAGCGCGGCAGATGCCGCAGCGCGGCACGCCAATTGCGCTTCGGGGTCGTCTCAAGGATGAGATGGATCCGGCCGCCCGCACGCAGGATCTGCGCCGCGAGCAGCCAGAGCAAAGGCCCGGTTCCAGCCAGGACCACGCGGCCCGACGGGACGAGATCGGCCTGTTTCAGCAGGATTTGCGCCGCACCGGCGGTCATCACGCCCGGCAGCGTCCAGCCCTCGATCGGGAAGGGTCGCTCCTGCCCGCCGGTCGCGACGATGATGCGTTGCGCCGACAAAGTCCGGGTCTGGCCGCCGGTCAGAAAGGCGATCTCGCCTGCGGGCGATATGTCGAACACCGTGCCGCCGGCAACGTAATGCGCATGGCTGCTTGCGAGCGCATCGACCAGATTCTGGCCGCGACGATAATCGGCGCCGAGCGCGGCACGCGTAGCTGTCGCCGCCTCGGTGACGCCGCGATAGATTTGCCCGCCAGGCGATGGCTGCTCATCGAGCAAAACCGTCGACATGCCAAACCCGGCCGCTGTTGCCGCCGCCGCCATTCCCGCCGGGCCAGCGCCGATCACGGCGAGATCGTAGCGCTTGAGCAAGGCTTGCGTCGTCATCGGCCGAGCTCCCGCCTGCCGTTCTGGGTTTCGACGACCATGCCGTCGCGGACGCGGGTCATGCAGCCCTGGCGGCTGCCGACGCCATCCACCACGACGAGACAATCAAAGCAGACGCCCATCATGCAGTAGGGCCCGCGCGCTCGGCCCTCGACCACGGTGGAACGGCAGCTTGAGATCCCGGCGGCGAACATCGCAGCCGCGACGCTGTCGGTCGCCTTGGTGGTGAGCTGTGCGCCATCGACCGTGATGGTCACATTCGGCACCGGTCGATCAGTGAACCGTCGAAACATCGAACCTCCCCGTGCCGAACACCGGCAATTCCGTCGATACGCGCGAGGCGGCGATGAGAGGCGCAAGCGTCTGGGCATGGCGCGGCGCCAGCGTCACGCCGCTATGGCAATTGGCGATGAAGGCGCCGGGATGCTCGCGCGACTCGTCGTAGACGGGGCAACCATCCCTGGTCATCACGCGCTGCGCCGACCATGTCCGCACGATGTTGACCTTCCCCAACCCCGGGAACATCCGCATCGCGCGGTCCGCCATCTTGGCGAGAACGTCGGTTCCAACAGTCAGGCTCGGGTTCCCTTCCTCGATGGAATCGCCGAGCATCACCGAGCCTTCATCGGCCTGCCGCACCGTGATCGTCGGATAGTGCAGGAAAGGCTTCATGCGCTCGGTGACCAGCACCTGCCCTCGCTGCGGCCTGACCTGGGCGTTGAGGCCCACCATCGGGGCGAGGCGCTGGCTGTCATTGCCGGCGGCGATCACGACCTTTCCGGCGGCGATCGGCCCCGCATCGGTGCGGGCAAGGAAGCCGCCATCCCTGGCCGCGAGCGCCTCGACACGGTGATTGCTCAGATAGTGCCCGCCAGCCCTGCCGAAGGCGGTATGCAGACCCCAGAACAGGCGCATCGAGTTGCACTGACCGTCGAGCGGACAATAGCTCGCGCCGACAACCTCGGGGCCGATATCCGGCATCATCTCGCGCACGGCGTTGTGGCCGAGAATTTCATAGGGCAGCGGCGTCATGGTCGGCTGCGCATTGATCCGCGCCAGATGGGACGCGCGCGCCTCCAACTCGGCCTCGGACAGGCACAGATGGAAGCCGCCGGGCCTCGTGAAGGCGAGGTCGATCTCGGTCAGCGCCGCGATCTCATCCCGGAAGGCCGGCCAGAGATCGGCGGCCCCGCGGGACCAATCGGAGTATTCCGGCATGCCCAGCCCTTTGGTCTGGACCCAGATCAGCGAGAAATTCGCGACCGAGGCACGCCTCGCCCGGTCATCCTCGTCGAGCAGCGCCACGCGCTGTCCCGTCTTGGCCAGCCCATAGGCGATGGCGGTCCCGACCAGGCCCCCGCCAATGACGGCGATATCGTATTCAGGCGTCACGAATGCTGTTCCTCGGCGCGTATGCGTCGCGCTGCTGCCGGCGGCATGGATCGCCGGCTCCCTCGGGAGCCGGCGTAGAAGGGAGAAAGGCTAGAGCAGTTTCCGATCCCATTGGATCGTTCAACAGCTCTAGATCGTTGTTTGAACGCGTTTTCTTCACGCGAACCGGTGTCCACTTCGCTCGAAAACGCTCTAGCGTTCGATCTCGCGGACCCAGCGCTTGTTCCATTCGTCGCGCTGGCGATTGATCTCGACCCAGTCGATCGTCTTGAGCTGGGCGACCTGCTCGGGGCCGTAAGGCATGCCGGCACGGTACTCGGGAGGCAGGTCCGCCTTCTTGTTGACCGGTGCGAGGCCCGATGTTTTCGACATCGCGACCTGCATCTCGGGAGAGAGAAGATGCGCGATGAAGGCCTGCGCTTCGGGGCTCTCCTTGCCGCCGGCCACGGGGCAGATGCCGACACCGATCACCACGCCGCCCTCCTTCGGATAGACGAAATCCGAGGCGAACCCACTATCGGCCAGGGCCTTGGCCCGGCTCGAACCCCAGACGGCGAGCGCCGCCTGGCCGCTTTGCAGAAGCTCCGTCATCTTGCCGGGAGACGGCTCGTAGGCGAGGACGTTGGGGCCGATCTTGTTCTTGAAGGCGGCGAAGCCGGGCTCGATATTGGTCTCGCCGCCGCCATTGGCCTTGGCGACCTGGACGAGGCTGATCACGCCATAGGTGTTGTTCAGCGGCGGGATGACGATCTTGCCCTTGAATTTCGGGTCGGACAGATCGTTCCAGGAGGTCGGTGCCGGCCAATTATTCCTGGTGAAGGCATCTTTGCTGTAGACGAAGCCTGCCCCCAGAAGCGCGAAAGCCAGCGACTTCCCGTCCGGGAAGCGGGCGATGTCATAGAGGTCGTTGACGACAGGCCCCAGATCGAGCGGCCGGCAGAAGCCGAGCGCGACGGCCTGCGCCATCGGCCCGTCATCGATGATGGCAACATCGATCTGCTGGCTGCCTTTCTGGGCCTGCAGCTTGGCCAGAACATCTGTCGAGTTGCCAGCGACGTATTCGAGTTTGACCCCGTGCTTGGCAGCGAAGGCCGGAAAGACATCGCTGCGAATGGCCTTTTCCATCGAGCCGCCGGAGCCGGCGACGTAAATGGTTTTGTCCTGTGCCAATGCGGGAACGACATGGGTCGTAGCGATGGCGATGGCTGCGAGAAACACACCTCTTATCGTCATGATATCCCCTTGTTTTCTGATTTTTTGAATTCTTACCCCGCATGCTTTCAGCCGACTTGGAACTGGTCAAATATAATTCTGGCTTGAGCCAAGAAGGCAATGTTATGGGTTGATGGATGATCAATCAGCGCCAGATCGAAGCCTTCCGGGCGGTGATGATCTCCGGTGGCGTGACCACGGCGGCAACGGCACTGCGCATTTCGCAACCGGCCGTAAGCCGCCTGATCCGTGATCTCGAGGCTCGAATCGGGGTGGCTCTGTTCGAGCGTCGGACCGGCGGGCGGCTGCGGCCGACCACTGACGCCGCGACGCTGTTCCACGATGTCGAGCGCTATTTCATCAGTCTCGAACAGATCAGCCAGTCAGCCGCCAGCCTGCGCCGGCGCAGCCTTGGCAGCCTGCGAGTCGCCTCGCTGCCAGCCTTGTATGTGAGGCTGCTGCCGCGTTTCATCGGCCGCTTCCTGGCCCAACGCCCCGATTTCGACATCGAACTGGTCGGCAATTCGTCGGAAGCGGTGATCGATCTGGTGTCGAGTGGCCGCTGCGATATCGGCTTCGTCGACCTGCCCTTCGAGCATGCACGGATTCGCCGTTACGAACTTGCTGGTGTGCCGGCTGTCGCCGCCATTCCGCTTTCGCATGGTCTGGCGACCAAAGCTGTGCTTGCTCCCGCGGATTTCAGCGCCGAACCCTTCATCTCGATCGCAAGAGCGACGCAATTGCGGACGCGTATCGACGCCTTCTTCATGACCCAAGGCATCCATCGCAAGCTTGGCCCGGAGACGCCCTTATCGATGGTCGCCTGTTCGCTGGTGGCCGCAGGTGCCGGACTTGCGATCGTCGATCCGTTCACCGCGGACTCGGTCGCGGAACCGAAGGTATGCTTCAAGCCGCTGGAGCCGCAGATCGAGGTGCAATTCAGCCTCATAACGGCAGCCGATGCGCGCCTGCCGGGTTCGGCTCGCGACTTCATCAGCGGAATACAACAGGAGTTTGCCCTATTCGCCCAAAGTTGCCTCCAGCGCCTGAGGGCGACCGGATAGGCTTGCCCTCCCCTGCAAGGCTGCGATTGAGGGGCAAGCCCGGCCCAGCCGGTCATCGTGGTGGCCCTCGTAAGCTGCACCACCATCAGGGACACGGCCAGCGCCACCGACGTTGGCTCTGAGCCAGAGGTGGATGGCGATCGCGTTGGCCCGCTGGGTCAAGCGTGGTGGCGTTGAGTTCGCCGGCCGCGCGCCGGTCCGATGGCGAGCACCCAACGCTGGGACACGATGTCCGGCATCACGTCCGTAGTGACGGATATTGCATTAAGCTTGAATTTTTCGAACTGGCTCCGGCCGGCAAGGAGAAATATACAATAATTCACTACGGAAATACCGAGATTAACAATTGCTAATACTATCATCTGCGTAGCTTTTATCGCGGAAATACAGGTAGAATTTTTTAGTCCACCCGCTTTGCCCAAGCAACAAATTATACACTAGCTGCAATGGAGCGCTCGGCATCGTGAAAAAACGGAATAAACTCCAAATTTCCAGAGGCGTGCTGAGCGGGATTCTTTCTGCGTTCGCTATTGCCATGGTATCGAGCGCCAACGCTCAGCCTGTCGGCTCATTGCTCGAAGCTGTCAAATCGCGCGGAATCGTGCGCTGTGGGATCCATGCGGGGTTGGCCGGCTTTGCCGTGCCTGACAAAGCCGGCGTCTGGCGGGGACTTGATGTCGATCTCTGTCGCGCAGTCGCGGCCGCTGCACTGGGCAAATCGGACCGTGTCCAGTTCATTCCCTTGAGTGCCAAGGACCGCTTTATCGCGTTGCAGTCTGGTGAAATCGACCTGCTTTCGCGGGTGACGACCTGGACTTTAACCCGCAACACGCAGACGGCGCTGAACTTCACGGGCGTCAATTTCTTCGACGGCCAAGGCTTCATGGTCAAGGCAGCATCTGGCACCAAATCGGCCAAGGATTTGAATGGCGCGACGATCTGCGTCGTGCAGGGCACTTCGACCGAAAAGACGCTTGCCGATTACTTCGGCGCGAACGGCATGAAGTACGAGCCGGTAGCCTTTTCGGAAACCGACGCGGTCGCCGCTGCTTATCTCTCAGGCCGCTGCGACGCGCTGACGAGCGACCGCTCGCAGCTTGCCGCGATCCGCTCGACGATGAACGATCCCAAGAGCCATGTCGTCCTGCCGGAAATCATCTCGAAGGAGCCGCTCGGGCCGTCGGTGAGGTTCGGCGACAATCAGTGGGCCAATATCGTGCGCTGGAGTCTCAATGCGATGATCGAGGCCGAGGAGATCGGTCTAAAATCAACCGATATCCGGTCTCAGGCCGAGAAGAACAGCGATCCGGCCGTGAAACGCTTCACCGGCCGAAGCGAGAATCTCGGCGAGATGCTTGGCCTCGACAATGAATGGGCGGTTCGCATCGTCGAACAAGTCGGCAATTACGCCGAAAGCTACGAGCGCAACATCGCGCCAATCGGCCTCGAGCGCGGCGCAAACCGGCTCTGGCGGGATGGCGGCCTGCTGATCAGCCCGCCCTTCCGCTAGATCCAGCGCAAGCCCTCGAACGATGCTTTGAGAGAGACAATCATGACCAGCCCAGACGGCGCCACCGCCAGCTTCCGTTCCCGCGCCGACCGCCATCTTCTTCGCTATGGCTGCGATTTCGCAAATTTCGTTCCGGTCAAGGCCCAAGGCTCGTGGCTCTACGACGCCGACGGCGGCCGCATGCTCGACTTCACATCGGGCCAGATGAGTTCGATCCTGGGCCATTCGCATCCGGAGGTCGTGGCCACCATCCGGGAGGCGTCAGCCACGCTCGACCACCTCTTCTCGGCGATGATCTCCGAGCCTGTCGTCGGCCTCGCCGAGAAGCTGGCGGAGCAGGTCCCGGAACTCTCCCGGACCATGCTGCTCTCGACAGGCGGAGAATCCAACGAGGCAGCGATCAAGCTGGCCAAGACGGTCACCGGCAAGTGGGAGATCGTCGCGTTTTCCAGATCCTATCATGGCGTGACCGCCGGCGCTGCCGCTGCGACGTTCAAGATCGGACGGGGGGGCGTCGGACCGCTTCCTCCCGGCTACTATGCGATCCCCGCGCCCAACGCCTACAAGCCGCGCTTCGTCGGTGTCGACTGGCGGCAGGAACTGGACGATGCCTTCCGGCAGGTCGACCAGCAGTGCACCGGCAATCTGGCCGCCTTCATCGCGGAACCGATCCTCAGCAGCGGCGGCGTCATCGACCTGCCGCTCGGCTATCTCGCGGCGCTGAAGGCACATTGCGAGGCGCGCGGCATGCTGCTCATTCTGGACGAGGCCCAGACCGGGCTTGGACGAACCGGCACGATGTTCGCCTTTCAGAGAGACGGAGTCATCCCCGACATCCTGACCCTGTCGAAGACGCTGGGCGCGGGCATGCCCCTGGCTGCTGTCATGACGAGCGATCGGATCGCCGCGATCGCCGATGAGCGGGGATTCTTCTTCTATACCACCCATGTCAACGACCCTCTGCCCGCGGCCGTCGGTTTGAAGGTTCTCGAGATCGTCCTGCGTGACCACCTGGCCGAGCGCGCGAAGGTTGCCGGAGAGCGCCTTGCAACCGGCCTGATGCGGCTGAAGCAGCGCTACGCCTGCATCGGCGATGTCCGCGGCCGTGGCCTGATGCGCGGCATCGAATTCACCGACTTCGGTGCGAAGGACGCAACCCGCATCTCGAACGAGGTCACATATGCGGCGATGGATATCGGCCTGGCCGCCAACCTCGTCCGTTCCGGCACATCGGGCGGGGTCATGCGCATCGCACCACCGCTGACCGTCAGTGATGAGGATATCGATGAAGGTCTCGAACTGCTTGACCGTGCAGTCGCGGCCGTCGCCGGGCACTAGAGCAGGATGCGAAAAGTGGGAACCGGTTTTCGCATTGATCCTGCTCTAACTCCTTGATGAGAGCCGGATTCGAGCGAAGTGGATACCGGTTCGCGTGAAGAAAACGCGTTAAAACAAAGAGCTGAAGCAGCCTCCCGGGCCATCCATGGCCCACGAACATTGCTTCGTTTTCGCACCGACCCGCCGTGGGCTCTGTCGCTCGCAGCGCGAGGCCAAGCGCTTGGTGGGATCCGTCTCCACACATGAAGTAAGAGGTGACAATGTCCGGCAGCGACAGATCTCCCGCCAGCACAAAAATGCTCGAACTGGGTCTCGGCTATCTGTGCACGGGCGCAGATGCGGTCTGTGACGCGCTTGCTCTCAACAAGGGCGTTCCCAGGCTGAACTCCATGACGGGCGCCTACACCTGGGATGACGCGTATGTCTGGGACAGCTGGGCCAATTTCCAGTGGGCCGGCTTCCTTGCAGGCCGTCTCTGGTTGCTCCACGCGCTGACCAAGAACCAGCGTTACGGCGACGCCGCGATGCAGATCTGCGAGCGGATCGGCCCCGTTCTGGCGAAACACCCTACGGTGTTCTCATCGACCGGCTTGGACATGTATTACGCCCTGACGCTCGGGCACAAGGTCACGAACAGCGAAGCCCTGAAGCAGTGGGCCTTCGCCGGCGGCGGTCATTTCGCGAATATCTTCGACGCCAAGGCCAATGCATTCCTGCAGATCGCCGGCGCCGACCGCATCGTCATCGATACCGGGCTCAATCTTCCCTCGATGCTATGGGCATCTCAGTGGGAGCCAAGCCGCGCCGACCTGGCTTACCGCCATCTCGATACCGTCCTGCAGGTCGGCCTGGTGCGCGCGGACGGCTCGAATTGTCATGCGGCGGCGCTCGATCCGGAGACGCGCGCTGTTACCGGGCTCTTCAGCTTGCAGGGCTGGAACAACGACAGCGTCTGGGCGCGAGGTCAGGGTTGGGCTATGCTCGGCTTCGCACATGGCTACGAGGCGAGCGGAGAAGCTCGCTATCTCGACGCTGCCAAACGGGCGGCCGACTGGTATGTCGCGCATGTCCCCGAAGGTTTCGTGCCACGCTACGACTATCAGGACCCGGACCGGGACAAGCTGCCTTACGATTCTTGCGCCGCCGCGATCGCCACTGCCGTCCTCATGCGGCTGGCGCGATGGTTGCCGGATCGCGCCGAGGCCTATCGAGCCGTGGCCCGTGAAACGCTGGAAGCGCTGATCACCAACCATCTGACCGTGGGCGGCGTGTTGCTCCACGGCACCTGGGGGCGGATGCGGCATGTCGAGCCGGGCAAACCGCGCCTGGGCCGATTCCCGCAAGAGGACATCATGCCCTATGGCAACTACTGGATCGCCGAATGCCTCTTTCGGGAGCTCTCGGACGACTGGTCCGTGCTCTCGCTCAACTGAAACCCGGTCAGCTGGCGCCTGCGTTCGTGAGCGCTGAGTCCAGGCCGGCCGCCACCTCCGATGCAACCGCGGCCCTCAACCATTTTTCAAACGCGTCGACATGGTTGCCGCGACGCTGTCTGCGAGACTTTACGATGTAATATGTCGTCAGATCGACGCTGAACTGTTTATCGCCGAACAGCGAGACGAGTTCTCCCTTGTTCAGTTCGTCGCCAGCGAGAACTTCGCTCTCCAAGATGACGCCGACACCCCGGACGGCCGCTTCGATGGCCATGTCGGACTGGTCGAGCCAGACCTCGTTCGCGCAGCGCACGCTCCCCGCACCGATTTTCCGCATGTAGGCCGGCCAGGTCAAAGCGTTGACCGAGTGGATCAGAGTAGCCCGCTCCAGATCCTTGGGCGTACGCAATCGCGCCGTCGCGGCATGGGCCGGACTGCACAATGGCCGCAGCCGCTCCATCAGCAACGGCTCGATGAGCTTGTGACTGACCGCAGGCCGGCCATAGGCGACCGCGATGTCGAAACTATCCGCCTCGATATCGTCGCGATAACAGAGCGTCGACAGGCGGATGCGGACGTCGGGATGCGCATTGAGGAAGTCAGGCAGTCTCGGCTGAAGCCATTTTGCGGCGAAGCTCGGGCTGCAGGCGATGGTCAGGTGATCTGTCTGGGCTCGCGGCGCAACCAGGCTCGTCGCATCGGACAGAACGTCAAAAGCGTGCTCGACCTCTCGGGCATAGACAGCCCCTGCCGAGGTGAGGGCCGTCCGTCCGGCGTCCCGTTGAAACAGCTTGACCCCCAGAAAGCCCTCCAGCCGCTGGATCTGATGACTGATGGCCGAGGGAGTCACGCCCAACTCATCCGCGCCCTGGGCGAAGCTCGCGTGACGCGATGCCGCGCGGAATGCCAAAAGTGAATTCAGCGGCGGAAGGCCGACGCGCGGCGAGGCCGCAATCTGGCGGAGAACGGGATCTGCTTCAGTTTTTTTCCCGATCATGCGTATCAGCAAATCCGGCGCCGCATCCGCAAAAGCATAACAGCATCGTTTCCCGATGGTCTATCCGCAAACCGGTCCGGGCGATCGGAAGGCGCGGTTCAGATTTGCTACTGTAAACTCCGGCTCGGCGAGAGAGACCAACGCCAAAGCCCGGACAGGCCGCCAATTTCGGCGCAGCCTGCTGCAAATATGGGGGTTGAGAATTAACTGGCGGACAGGGCGGGATTCGAACCCGCGATACGGTTTCCCGTATACACACTTTCCAGGCGTGCGCCTTCAACCACTCGGCCACCTGTCCGGCGCGCTGCTTATGACCGCCGAGCCGGCTTCTTTCAAGGGCCGATCGCAAGGCTTTTCACAGTTCGCGCGAATGAGGCGCTCGCGCCCGTTGCAAAGGCCTGTCGGAATGGGCACATCGATGATCGGGACTGGCCCGATCCCGGCATGCCGGGGCGGGCTTGCGCGCGAGGGAGCGATGGTGCGGTTTCTGCTGCGGCTGCTGGGCTATGTCCTGATCGCGGCCGGCTTTGTCTCTCTCGTCATCGACGGCGCGCGCTCGATCGCCAATTCCATGCTGCAGTTCACCCCGATCAGTGCCACGCTCTCGGCCCTGCTCGGCGAGCGCTATCAATCGCTGCAGCCAGCGATCGAGCGCAATCTCCACCCGCTGCTCTGGGACCCCGTCCTGCTCAACCTGATGCGTTCGCCGACCGCGCTGGTGGCGCTCCTGCTGGGCTTCCTGCTGCTCAGGCTCGGCGCGCGGCCGGAACCGACGATCGGCATCGTCACGCGACGGTGAAGCCGCGGGCGCCGAAAGACGCCTGTCGGAATCGCACCGGCATGCCTATCTTGGTGGCCGACAGCAAGAGAGGGAGCCTAAGATGTTCTTCCAGCGCAAAAAGACCGCCCTGCCCCAGGCCGATGAGGCGCTGCCCGGCCGGCCGCAGGCGCTCGCGACCGCTGAGCGGCATTTTCTCAGCAAACGCCCGCTGCAAGGCCCCTATCCCGAGGGGCTCGAGACCGCTGTTTTCGGTATCGGCTGCTTCTGGGGGGCGGAGCGCAAGTTCTGGCAGATCGAGGATGGCGTCTGGATCACCGCGGTCGGCTATACCGGTGGACTGACCCCGAACCCGAGCTATGAGGAGGTCTGCTCGGGCATGACCGGGCATAACGAGGTGGTGCGCGTGGTCTATGATCCCGCCAAGCTGCCCTATGAGATGCTGCTCAAGACCTTCTGGGAGAATCACGACCCGACCCAGGGCATGCGCCAGGGCAACGATGTCGGCACGCAATATCGTTCCGGCATCTATGTCACCACGGCCGCGCAGCGCGAGGCCGCCGAACGCTCGAAGGCCGATTATCAGCATGCGCTCAGCCAGCGCGGCTATGGCCCGATCACCACCGAGATCCTCGATGCGCCGGAATTCTACTTCGCCGAGGACTACCACCAGCAATATCTCGCCAAAAACCCGGCCGGCTATTGCGGATTGGGCGGCACCGGCGTCGCCTGCCAGATCGGCCTCAGTGTCGAAGCCTGACGAGAACGCTGTTCAGGCAGCCGCCTAACTTGACCGGAGCGAGGCCCCGCAGGCTTGCCTGCGGGGCCTCTTCACGTCATGGCAGGATGCAGAGAGGACAAGCCGGGGGCACAGGATGGCACAGCATCAGACCGAAGCGGAGACCGCGCCCGATTTCACGCCATCGGGTCCCGAGCGCGTCCTGGAGACCTTCCTCTCGGCCAGCCGCTGGCTGCTGGCGCCGTTCTACGTGCTGCTCGTCGTCGCGCTTGGCGGCCTGCTGGTGAAGGCGTTGCAGGAGGCCTGGCACTTCATCAGCCATGTCTTCTCCGCAACCGAATCCGACGTGATCCTCGGCGTGCTCTCGCTGGTCGACCTGACCTTCACAGGCTCGCTGATCGTCATCGTGATCTTCTCCGGCTATGAGAACTTCGTCTCGAAGATCGATCCGAAGGCGCATCGCGACTGGCCGGAATGGATGTCGCAGATCGACTTCTCAGGCCTCAAGCTGAAGCTGATCTCCTCGATCGTCGCGATCTCGGCGATCCAGGTGCTGAAGGCCTTCATGAATGTGAAGGCTTCCTCCGACCGCGACCTGATGTGGCTCGTCGCGATCCATGTCGTCTTCGTGGTCTCAGGGCTGGTGATGGCCTGGACCGACAGGATCTCCGGCGAGGGGCATGGCGGCTCGGGCGGGCATTAGAGCCGTTTCCGATCCGATTGGATCGTTCAACGGTTCCAGCTCCTTGTTTTGATGCGTTTTCTTCACGCGAACCGGCGACCATTTCGCTCGAAAACGCTCGAGAGCCGGATGATTTCAGCTGGAATCACGGAGTGATCCCAGCTGAAATCTGAATCCGTCTGTCATCTAAGAGTGAGAGCCGGATCAATGCGAAAAACCGGTGCCCACTTTTTCACATCCGGCTCTGACGCGACAGGCAAACCCTGTCGCCTGCGCACTCAAGGCCGGATGCGCTCGAACATGGTGACCTCAGCGCTTTTGTAGGACACCTGCCCGAAAGGCACATAGCCCAGCTTTCCGGCCAGCCGGACCGAGGCCGTATTGTTCGGATTGATGATGCAGACCGTGCGGGTCTGTGGCCGGTTGGCGTCGATCCAGGCATGGGCCGCGCCCACGGCCTCCGCCGCGATGCCACGGCCATGCGCCGCTGTCGCGGTGATCCAGGCCGCTTCCGGATAGGGGTCGAACATCTCGCCGAAGCCGCGATGGAAATCGGCGAGCCCGGTCTGGCCAAGCAAGCGGCCGCTCTCCTTCTCGATGATGACGAAAAGCCCGTATCCCAGCAGCGACCAGTGCCCGGCATAGCGCAGCAGACGGTGCCAACTCTCCTCCCGCGACATCGGCCCGCCGATGAAGCTCATGACCGCGGGGTCGGAGAGCAGCGCATAGCAAGCCTCGAAATCGTCCAGGACGGGCGGGCGGAGCAGCAGACGTTCGGTCTCGATCATCACAGCTTTGAACCATTTTCAGCGCTCGTCGCCTATGGCGAAGATGCGCGCTCCCGGTTGCGCCCCGGACACATCGCCGGCGAAGATCCCGCGCCGCATAAATGTGAAGCAGCCGCCATAAGTTCCCGATATGTTCTTGCGCGCGACTTGAAGCTCGACTAGCCTCACGTAAGCCCTTCACGGCGACCGACGTCGCCTTCTCGATCCAGCGCCTGAAGGAAGCTCATCCGCGCGGCCGTTCGACCTTCGCCGAGATCAGGACGCCCGATCCGCTCAAGGTCGAGATCGTGCTGTCAAAGCCGGCGCCCTATCTCATCACGGCGCTGGGTGGCAGCGAGTCGCCCATGATCCCCAAGCACGTCTTCGAGGGTACCGATCCGGCAGCGCCGCCGAGCGATGCGCAGATGGTCGGCACGGGCCCCTTCATCCTCGGCGAGCGGGTCCGAGGCAGCTATGTCGTATTCAACCGCAACACGAACTACTGGGACAAGCCGAAGCCCTATGTCGAACGCCTCGTGGTGCGCTTCATCCCGGACGGCGCCGCCCGCACCGCCGCGCTCGAAGCCGGCGATGTCGACCTCGTCAATCAGCCAGGCTCGCTCTCGGACGTCAACCGGCTGAAGGACAACCCCAACCTTATCGTGGTGCGCAACTACGCCTATACCGGGCCGCAGCACCAGCTCATGCTGAACCTCGACAACACCTATCTCAAGGATCTGCGCGTGCGCGAGGCGATCGCCCATGCGATCGACCCCAGGGCCCTGGTCAACGTCGTCTACCAGGGCCAGGCACAGGTCTCCCCCTCGGCGATCAGCGTCGCTCTGCCGACCTATAGCGACCCTTCGATCAAGCCGCGCGGTTTCGACGTCAAACGCTCCAACCAGATGCTCGACGAGGCCGGCTACAAGGCCGGGGCTAACGGCATCCGCTTCCCGCTGCGGCTGATGACCAATTCCGACCTCGACCCGCGCATCAACGACTTCCTGAAGCAGTCGCTGCGCCGGATCGGCATCGACGGCGTCATCACCACCTCCGACTTCGCCGTCTACATCAAGACTGTCTATACGGACCGCGCCTTCGACCTCGCCTATGAATCGCTGTCGAACACCTTCGACCCGACGCTGGGCGTCCAACGCGGCTATTGGTCGAAGAACTTCAAGATCGGGCTGCCCTTCTCCAATTCCTCTCACTACGCCAACCCGGAGGCGGACGCGCTGCTCGAGGCCGCCGCCATCGAGCCTGATGCGGCGAAGCGCAAAGACGAGTTCAACCGTTTCCAGAAGATCATCGATCGCGACCTGCCCGCGATCAACCTCGTCTCGCCGCTCGGCACGCTGCTCGCGAAAAAGAAGCTGAAAGACTACGCCCCCGGCGCCGAAGGCATCTTCAACAGCTTCGCGGACGTCTATTTTGAGAAATAGCGCGGTTCGGATTTAAGTGTTGATTCTGTTTGGCCGCCGCAGTCCGCCAAATTGATCGGAACGAGAATCGCGCCGTCTTCTGCTGCAGGGTCAGTAAGTCGACGCGGTGGCGCACGATAACCGCGACGCGCTGGTTCGTTTCGGCTCCGTAGCGCCGCAAGCATGTCGGCGGCCAGCGCCGCATCGTCAGTGCGGCCCTTCGGAACCTTGCGTTGTGTAGATCGATGCTGCCCCAGAACCCGGCACGCCAACCGCTCCGACACGTCGAACTTCTCGATGACGTGGTCGGTGCAGGGACGGCGCCGGGCAGGGCTCAGTAGTTTCCCGATGCAGCTTCCTTGAGAATGAGCTTCTCCAACGTCAGATCCGAGATGGCTTTGCGCAGCCGCTCGTTCTCCTTCTCCAGATCCTTCAGTCGCTTCACCTGATCGGATTTCGGCCCGCCAAACTCTTTGCGCCAGCGGTAATAGGTGAACGCCGTCACGCTGATGGCCCGGATCGCCTCCGCGACCGGGCGCCCCTGGGACAACAGCACGTCGACCTGCCGCAGCTTCGCGACGATCTCTTCAGGCTTGTGCTTCTTCTGCGGCATCGCGGCATCCTCCAAAGGCTCAAAAAGCCTACTTCAGGGAGGGCCACTTTTCAGGGGGCAGGCCACGCAGGGTGGCGCGTCGTCTGGTGAGCCCACTCGGCTGCGGCCGTCCGTGAGCGAAATGGCATCTTCGCCGGGGAAGCAGCAATCGCGGAGCAGCGGCGGCGCCTTGAACTTTTTCAAGGTAGATGAGACGGGTTCACGTTGTTCTGCTCGGCGAGCGGCAACGGGGCGGGGTTGCCGACGATGTGTCGGCTCGCTAAGCCGTGACGGCCCACATACCCGCTACGCAGAGATTTAACCGAACGATGGGATCAACGAACGAAGACCGTCAGCGACGTCTCGTCATGATTGTCGAGGAGCGCAATCGCGCCAGCGTCAATCAGTTATCCGCCGAGCTAGGTGTCTCGAAGGAGACCGTCAGGCGGGATCTGGCATGGCTTGACCGGAAGGGCCTGATCCAGAAGACTCACGGTGGAGCTGCATCGGCGCATTCGGCCGCCGAGACCTCATTCCTGAAGCGGAGCGAACGGCAGCTACGGGAGAAGCAAGTCATTGCCCGCTTGGTGAACGACCTCCTCTCACCTGGCGAGACACTCATGATGAATGCTGGCACTACGGTCTACGCGGTTGCGAACGCCATCTCCGCGCGGAACGATTTGACCGTTGTGACCAATTCTCTCGACGTCGGCTCACGACTACTGCACGCTCGCGGTGGTAACAGCATCGTGGTGCTCGGCGGAAGCCTGGGCCAGGACTCGCAGACCTTCGGGGAAATGACGCTCGCCGAGATCAGAGGCTTTCGCGTCGATCATGCAATCCTGACCGTGGGTGCGATCGACGGCGAGTCCATCTACGTCGATTTCTCGCCGGAGATCGCCTCGGTCGTTCGCGCGATGATGGGGCAGGCGAAACTCACGACCATTGTCGCCGACTCATCCAAGTTCGGCAAAACCGCGCTGGTCGAGGTGTGCAAGCTCTCTGCGGTTCACCGTGTGGTCACAGACACCATGCCGGATTCGGCCATCTCGACCGCCTTCAGGCGCGAGAACGTCGAGCTGATTTGCCCGACCTAGTCTCTCCGCCCCTTCCCTTACGATACAGCAGAACGGATGGCGCGGCCCAGATACGCGACCTCCTCCCGCACAACGGCACTCTGTTCGACAGCACGAATGAAGCCGTGAATTGAGCCCTTGACGCAGCGCAGTTCAGCCGGTGTGCCGGCGGCCGCAAGCGCCTCCGCGTAACGGTTTCCCTCGTCTCGCAGGGGATCGTGCTCGGCCGTGATCACGAGCGCTGGCGCCAAACCCGAAAAATTCGTGGAAATGGTGGGTCGAGCATAAGGATCCGCGAGGCTCAGATCTCCGGCAAGGTAGTCCTTCCAGAAGCCCATCATCTGAGTCCGCCCGAGGAATGGATCGTGGACGTTGCCGAGATAGCAAGGGGTCTCGAAATCTGTGTCGAGGCACGGGAAGATCAGATACTGAAGCTGAATCTGCGGCCCAGACGCGTCGCGGGACTTAATCGCGCAAGCCGCGGCGAGATTGCCCCCCGCGCTATCGCCTCCTACGACGATCCGACCTGGGTCCACGCCAAAAACCCCTCCGTTCTCAGCCAACCACGTCACCGCGAAATAAGCGTCCTCGAAAGCCGCTGGATAGGGATTTTCTGGCGCGAGCCGATAGTTGACGCTGAACACCTGCACACCGGCGGCCTGCGCGATCGATATGCCGTAGACGTCGTGCGTAAAGATGCTGCCAGATACGAAACCGCCACCATGGAAGAAGACGGCCGCGGCGCCCGGCACGTGGTTCTCCGGACGATAGATCCTCAGTCCGATCTGCCGCCCCGGCGCGTCGATGAAGCGGCTTCTGATCTGCATGCCCTCGGGACAGACAGGCGCCATGGCCTCCGCGAGGCGCTCCCGAAGCTCTCGATGGCCAGCCGCACTCGTCGGCTTCGCAAGGCCTCGGGCAGATTGCAATGCTTGGTCGACGTAAGCCTGGATGCCTGGTTCAAACATGAATCGCGATCCGATCGTGGGAGGGGCGTCACTGGTTGAGATCAGCGCTTCGGGTCGCTTTTTCCTGCGAACCGGCTCTGCCATTCTTTGAGAATCCGATCCCGGTCGGACGCGATCCAATAGTGGTCGTTATCGGTGATCAACGTCGATGGATCGACAGCCGAGCTGCTGCTCTGTTGGCGTTGCGCGGGGCGCCCAATCACCTCCCAGAACTCGGAATAGACCTTGTTAGCCGCCGGACTGACGGCCCAATCGGCGAATTTTTTCGCGGCATCCTGCTTCTTCGAGGATTTCAGGATCGCAACCGTGGACAGCGCCCAGCCGACGCCCTCTTCCGGGAAGATCACGTCGATCGGCGCCCCACGGCCTTTGTCGAGCACCCCTTCGGAAGAATACGAGATGCCCGCGACGAACTCGCCATTGGAGGCCGAGTTGCACGGCTTGTTCCCCGAATGGGTGTATATCGCGATGTTAGGGTGGAGCTTCTCCATGAAGTCCCAGCCAGGCCCCTCGCCGAACTTCTGAAGCCAGCCGGAAACTGAGATGAAGCCCGTGCCCGACGATGCTGGGTCCGGCATAGTGATCTGCCCCTTGAATCGAGGATCGAGCAAGTCGGACCACTTCTTCGGAGCGGGTATGCCGCGTTTCTTTGCTTCAATCGTGTTGAAGCAAACGGCGGCCATATAAGCGAAGACGCCTGACCATAGCGGTGGGTCATTCTTGTCTTTGAATTTCCGATCGATCTCATCGTAACCGGCAGGCTTGTAAGGTAGAAGCAGGCCCGCGGATCCGGCCTGGATGATGTTCTCGCTCGCCAAGGCAAAGACCACGTCGGCCGGTGAACGCGGCCCCTCAGAGAGAAGCCGCGCGGCGATCACGCCCGACGAATCTCGCAGCCATTTAATGCTGATGTCGGGATATGACTGTCTGAAGCTCTGCGTGTAGGGCGCGAGCTGCGTGGGAAGCAGCGTCGTGTAGACCGTGATCTCTTCGGCAGCAGCAGACCTCGCAAAAAGGGCGAGAAGAGTTCCGACCAGGAGGGAGCCGAGAACTCCTAGGCGGGCAGACGAGCAATCGCGGCGCAGTAGGGACATCGCGGTTCCAATCAAATAGGGCCGGGATATCGTATGACCGATTTATGCCCGAATCAAGACCATATATGTCCGAACATTTTGCATTTGCACTCAGCCAGAGTGATCGAGACGCTCCCGGGGTGCGCCAGAAGCGGGCGTCTGGTTGCCGCTCGATTGTGTTGAAGAAGTCGGCGCTGGGTCGGCTGTCGACCGAGGCTGGGTGGTTTTGTGAGAGGGCGCTTCGCCCTCATGCCGCCTGGGTCGGCGCTCTCACCGGCATCAGATTCGCCATTTTCCTGAGGTTCTGGGCGGTGGCGGCAAGGAGGAACTCGTCGCGGGCGCCGCGATGGAAATCGGCGAGCCCGGTCTGGCCAAGCAAGCGGCCGCTCTCCTTCTCGATGATGACGAAAAGCCCGTATCCCAGCAGCGACCAGTGCCCGGCATAGCGCAGCAGACGGTGCCAACTCTCCTCCCGCGACATCGGCCCGCCGATGAAGCTCATGACCGCGGGGTCGGAGAGCAGCGCATAGCAAGCCTCGAAATCGTCCAGGACGGGCGGGCGGAGCAGCAGACGTTCGGTCTCGATCATGACAGCTTTGAACCATTTTCAGCGCTCGTCGCCTATGGCGAAGATGCGCGCTCCCGGTTGCGCCCCGGACACATCGCCGGCAAAGATCCCGCGCCGCATAAATGTGAAGCAGCCGCCATAAGTTCCCGATATGTTCTTGCGCACAATCTGAAGCTCGACTAGCCTCACGCAAGGGCAGGATGCGAAAAAGTGGGAACCGGTTTTTCGCATTGATCCTGCCCTAACTCTCAGTTGAGAGACGGATTCAGATGTCGGATGGGATCACCATGTGGGCCCATCTGACATCGTCCGGCTCTCGGGCAAGGGGCAGCGCTGATGGTGACGCGGGTCGCGACGGTGGCGTTCGAGGGCATCGAGGCGCGCGCCGTCGATGTACAGGTGCAGGTGACGCCAGGCGGCGTCGCCTTCATCCTGGTCGGCCTGCCCGACAAGGCCGTGGCCGAAAGCCGCGAGCGGGTGCGCGCCGCACTGATCGCCTCGGGACTGGCGCTGCCGGCCAAGCGCATCACCGTCAATCTCGCGCCCGCCGACTTGCCAAAGGAAGGCAGCCATTACGATTTACCGATCGCGCTCGGCGTGATGGCGGCGATCGGGGCGATCCCGGCAGATGCGCTGGCGGGCTACACGGTCCTGGGCGAACTCGCGCTCGACGGCACGATCACGGCGGTGGCCGGCGTGCTGCCCGCCGCGATCGCCGCCTATGGCAGGGGCCAGGGGCTGATCTGCCCGGCGGCGTCCGGCCCCGAAGCGGCCTGGGCCGCCGCCGATATCGACATCCTCAGCCCGCGCTCGCTGATCCAGCTCGCCAATCATTTCAAGGGCACGCAGGTGATGGCGCGGCCGGAGCCGGCCGTGGCGCGGCAATCGGGCTCCCTGCCCGACCTCGCCGACATCAAGGGCCAGGAGAGCGCCAAGCGCGTCCTCGAAATCGCTGCGGCCGGAGGTCATAATCTCCTGATGAACGGGCCGCCCGGCGCCGGCAAATCGATGCTGGCAAGCCGGCTGCCCTCAATCCTGCCGCCGCTGAACCCGCGCGAATTGCTGGAAGTCTCGATGGTGCTCTCGGTCGCAGGCCATCTCGCCGATGGGGCGCTGACCGACCGGCGGCCCTTCCGCGCGCCGCATCATTCGGCCTCGATGGCGGCGCTCGTCGGCGGCGGATTGCAGGCCAAGCCAGGCGAGATCTCGCTCGCCCATCACGGCGTGCTCTTCCTCGACGAATTGCCGGAGTTCCAGGCGCAGGCGCTCGATGCGCTGCGCCAGCCGATGGAGACTGGCGACGTGCTGATCTCGCGGGCCAATCATCGCGCCGTCTACCCGGCCCGCTTCCAGCTCGTCGCGGCGATGAATCCGTGCCGCTGCGGCAAGGCGACGGAGCCGGGCTTCGCCTGTCGCCGCCAGCAGAACGAGCGCTGCATGGCGCAGTACCAGAGCCGCATCTCCGGGCCGATGCTCGACCGTATCGACATCACCATCGACGTGCCGGCGGTCACGGCTTCCGACCTGATCCTGCCGAGCCCAAGCGAGGGCTCGGCCGAGGTCGCGGCCCGCGTCGCGGCGGCAAGGCGGCTCCAGACGGCACGGTTCGAGGCGCTTGGTCTCGGCGGCATCTCGACCAACGCCGCCTGCCCGGCGACGGTGCTGGACGAGATCGCGCGGCCCGACAATGCCGGCCTCAAGCTGCTCAGGGACGCCGCCGACGCGATGCGCCTGACGGCGCGGGCCTATCACCGTGTCCTGAAGGTGGCCCGGACCCTGGCCGATCTCGACGGCGAGCCCAAAATCGGGCGCATCCATCTGGCGGAGGCCCTGTCCTACCGTTCGCGCATCGACCAGGTCGCGCAGGCTGCGTGAGCCTTTGCCTGCTGCGGACAGCGCTCGCTCGCCACGCTGCGGGTTATGCGGCCTTGGGTCAGAGATGCACCGTCCGTGGGCTCCGGCGGAGCGATCAGCGCTCGGGGCTCAGACCGACCGGCATCGCGGCAGCGGCCGAGGCGGCGGCGATCGGGGCGACCCTGACGCGGCTGGCGCCCGACATGGTCACCGAAGGCGTCGTAACGATCCCGGCCATTGCCAGGCGGGTGTTGAGCTCGACCACAGCCCAGGCGCGCGGGCTCGTCTGGGACTGGCGGGAGAAGAAGATATAACCGGTGTCGCCGAAAAGCCGGATCCGCGAGGAGCGATTGTCGAGCACGTAGTCACCCTGGTCCGTGACGACGGTGAGGACCGCATGCCCCTCGCCCGACGCCATCTTGACGACGGTGATCAGCAGCACCGAACTCGGCCAGCCGCGTTCGATGAGCAGCTTGCGCTTCATCAGGGCGAAGTCTTCGCAATCGCCTTTGCCGGAGGTCGGCAGGGACCAGTAATCCTCGCGACCGTACTGGACGAGATCGGAGACTTCCTGGACGCCGTTATTGACCTCTGCGTTGACCGCTTCGAGGCCTCCGAAACGGCTGCCATCAAGCGAGACAGAGCCGACGCGGGCGCCGACGGGCCGGCATTCTCCGGGGCTGCGGGCGCAGAAGGCCGAAAACCCGGCAGGCGCGCGGGCAGATCCGCCAAGCTGCATATGAGCGGTGCGGATCTGGACGGCCAGCCCGAAGAACCATTGCGCCTGAGCGGCCTGCGCGCCGCAAAGCAGAAGCGCAAATGCAGCAAGACTTGCACGAAGTACTGAAAGGCGCATGGTTCATCTCCCCGTCCCTGGAGAGAATTTGCGCAGAAAAACCCTTCAATTCGGTTCGAATACATAGATCTTATTGATTAAACGACCAGAACACGATTATCACAATGTTCTTCCGAATTGATTTACTTTAACGAATTGCGGCAGGGTGGAGATCGCATCGCTTTCCGCAACCGTTTTGGTACGTCCAGCCAAACGCCGCGGAAGCGTCCATTTCATCGCTGCGCCAGGATCAGCGATCGTCACGCATCGTCGCGAGGCCCGTCCACCCTGTATCAGCTGTTCCAGCTCGGAACGGAACCGGAGGGCGGCTTCTGTCTCTCGTCAAAGAGGCGGATCACGATGTCGTCCGAAAACCGGTTTCCCCTTTTCGGCATCGCGACCTGGAGGATTTTCGAGTGAAGCGGACACCGGCTCACGTGAAGAAACTGTTATAAATTAAAGGCTTAGAGCCATTCTGTGATTCAGAGAAACGCGGAAGGGCTCTAGAATCTGACGGACCCCGAGACGTTGAGGCGCCAGCTGTCGGGGTCCGAGCGGAGCTCGCGGAGCTGGTGGGCGATCTCGATGCCGATTTCGGTCTGGCGCAGGAGCTTGTCGGCGACCGAACCGTAGACGCGCAGACCCGCTCCATAAGCGCCGGCGACTGTGGTCTTGCGTTCGGCCGCGCTGGCATGGCTGGTCCAGACCTGACCCTGGGCCAGGAACAGATAGGGCGACAGCAAGGCCGACCCATAGCTGCCCGAAAGGGCATGGTTGTATTGCAGCTCACCGCGCGCGAGCCAGCCATGGTCGCCGGTCAGTGCGCCGATATCGAGCGAACTGATCGCGCGCGGGCCGCCGAGCGAGAACTGCTCGGAATTGTAGAGTGCACCCGTGAAGGAGCGCTGGCCTTTCAGGTTGGCCTCGAACGTGAAGTTCGCAGGCAGCTGCTGGATGACGCGCAGGCGCAGCTCGCCCTTGGCGAAATCCTCACGCGCATCGGCCCGCGAGATCGGGCGCAGAAAGGTCGCGTCGTTGGGGCCTCGGCTGCCGAGCCCGTCGATACCGCGGCTCAGATCGCCGCCGAGCTGCACCGTGGTGTCGCTCTGGAAGCTGCGCGAATAGTCGAAGCCGAAGCGCAGTGGCCGGATCCGGTCTTGGTAAAGGATCGCGTTGAAATCGGTGGCGCGCTGTTCCTCGCGAGTCGGCTCGTAGCTGAAGCGCAGGTTGAGGTTCTCGTCGCGGCCCCGGATCAGCGCATAGAGCAGCCTGGCCGAGAAGCGGGTATACTGACTGTCGGTTTGGATCTGGCCGGCGGCGACCCGCGGCAGCGTACTGGAGAACACGCTCTCGAGGTTGAGCGTCAGCCCGTCGACGCCGAGCGGCAGCAGGAAGCCGCCGGCGAAGATGCGCCGCGGGCTCTGCACCTGTGCGAAATCGTCGGAGGGCCGGCCCGAGGCCGAGCCATAGATCTGCTCGCCCAGCCCGAAAACCGAGTTCAGCACCGGCGAGACGCTGGTTCCGAACCGGCCGATCGCGCGGCTCAGGCCGTTATCGGCGCTGATGTCGAGGCCGACCGGGCGATGCGTGCCGTCGAGCGACAGGATCGCAGCACCGCTTTGCTGGCCGGGCTGCAGCGCCGAGCGCAAGGCAAGACCCGGAATGTCGCCGGCGAGCAACAGCCGGCGCTCGAGCTCGCGGCGGGTCAGATGGCGCTGCCCGACCAGCGGGGCGAGATAGGCCAGCGCCTTGTCGCGCACGAGCGGCGGAATCCTGGCGCCGTCGAGGCTTTCGATGAAGCCGTCGATGACGGCCAGCCGCAGCGTGCCGCCAGCCTTCAGCTTCTGCGGCGGGACGACAACGCGGGCAAGGATGTAGCCGGCATCGGCATATGCACGCTCGATCGCGGCCGCCACGGCAAAAATCGCGCCGGCGTCGATCTGGTGCCCGCGCAGGGCCGCAAGCTGCCGCCCGGTCTCAAGCGCCAGATCGGGAAAGCCATCAGAGATTTCCACATCCCCGACCAGCACCTTCGCCCCGCCCGCAACCGGCGTCCGCGTCGTGCCCGATGGAATGGCGAGCGTGTCCCCGCCTTGCCGAGGCGGGGCGAAATCCCGCGGGATTGTCAGCGACGGTGATGTCGAGCCCTGCGCCTGGGCCAGCACGGCGCCGGGAACCAGGGACAAGATCACCGCAGCGACGCCCGCCGATCCGCGTAATCGTTCCGCCACCGTCGTCCCCGTGTCCCACCTGCCTGCGATCGACGCGCCAAGAAGCCGACCTTGCCAAGCGTAATGCATCATCCCGAATAGTCTCGTGCCCGCCTCGTGGCCGAGATGCAACATCAGTCGCCAGCATTGTGAACAACAGTCTACAGCGGCGCCACGACATGGATGGTTAACGTAACACTATGCAGTTTCGACGCTTTTTCCAAAATGCTAAAAGCTAACGAAGAGTAAACGTCGACGAGTTGACCATGACCATCCGCGCTGCAGCCCACGCTCGACAAGACGCCTCCGCCATTCATGGGGCCCTGCCGCGCTCCGCAACCCTCTCACGGCTATCGGGACCCTCGCTTCTCGCACTCGCCTGGGCGAGCATGGCGGTTGCGTCTCCCGCCGCCTCGCAGGCACTGCCAGCGGGCGGTTCGGTCGCGTCAGGCGGGATTGCGATCTCGGGTGGAAGCGGCGGCCGACTGAATGTGCAGCAGACCACCGATCGCGGCGTGATCAACTGGCAGAGCTATTCGGTCGGGCAAGGAGGGCAGGTGACATACCGGCAGCCCTCGGCCGCTGCGGCGACGCTGAACCGGGTCACCGGCAACACGACCTCGACCATCGCCGGCGATATCCGTGCCAACGGTCAGGTCTACCTGGTCAATCCCAATGGCGTGGTGATCACGCCGAGCGGCAGCGTCAAGACCTCCGCCTTCGTCGCCTCGACGCTCGGCATGTCCGATGCCGACTTCAATGCCGGCCGGAACACGTTCACCGGTTCGGGCTCAAGCAAAGGCGTGCTCAACCAGGGCAAGATCGCCACGACCGGCCGGGGCGGTTTCGTCGCGCTGATCGGCGGCACCGTCTCGAACGAAGGCTCGATCAGCGCGTCCGGCGGCAAGGTCGGCCTGGGCGCCGGCGAGCGCGTCTCGCTCGACCTGCAGGGCGACGGGTTTCTCTCGGTCAGCGTGCCGTCGGGCGACATCGACAAGGTCGAGGCGCTGATCAGGAACTCCGGTAAGATCAGGGCGAGCGGTGGACGCGTCGAGCTCAAAGCCGCGACGACGGCGGACGTGGCGCGCGCAGCGATCAACGTCTCCGGCACGATCTCCGCATCGAGCGCCAGGGCTACGAAGGACGGTCTGGTCTTCGGCGCGGACCAGGGAGCGGGCTCGATCGTGCTGTCGGGCGGCAAGGGCGGCTCGGTCGCCGTCTCCGGCAAGGTCGCGGCCACCGCGCGCAATGGCGACGGCGGCACGATCCGGATCAAGGGTCGCGAGGTCGCGTTGTCGGGGCGGCTCGACGCGTCCAGCGCGAGTGCCGGGGGCGGCAAGGTCACGGTGACGGCCAAGACCATCGGCCTCGCCTCGGCGCATGTCGACGTCTCCGGCAAGACGCGCGGCGGTGCCATCCGCATCGGCGGCGACTATCAGGGTACGGGCAGGCTCCAGCACGCCGACACGGTCACCATCGACGCAGCCTCGACGCTGAAGGCCGACGCGACCGACGCCGGCAATGGCGGCAAGGTCATCGTCTGGTCAGACGTCGCGACGGTCTTCGACGGGCATATCTCCGCCAAGGGCGGGCCCAATGGCGGCGATGGCGGCTTTGCCGAAGTCTCATCCAAGGGCTGGCTAGGCTATGACGGAACCGCCGAACTCTCCGCCAGCCGGGGCGCGTTCGGCACGCTGCTGCTCGATCCGCGCGACCTGACCATCACGGCCTCGGGAACCGACAACGTCTCGAGTTCCGGCAGCTCGACGATCACGCTGACGGCGAGCAGCAACGGCGTCTCCAACCTCAAGGCCTCGACCATCATCAGCAACCTGGCCACGGCCAATGTGACCGTGCTGACGAATTCCTCGGGTAGCGGCGGCACGGGCCTGATCACCGTCAACGCCGACATCACCTGGAGTTCGAACAAGACGCTGACGCTTACCGCGCAAGGCGGCATCGTCATCAACAACGCCATCACCGGTGCCAATGGCGGCCTGGTGCTGTCGGCCAATACGACAATCACGACCGGCAGCGGCGGCGCCATTTCGGTCGGCAGCTTCACCCTGACGAAAGGCGCCTGGAGCCAAAACAACGCCACGCTGCCGGCCTTCAGCGCCGCCAGCAACTTCAGCGTCAACACCAGCAATGGCGCGACATTCCTGCGCGTTACCGGCGGCGACGGGCTCTCGATTGCGACGGCTTACCAGGTCGCCGACATATACGGGCTGCAAGGCGTCGGCGTGTTCGGCCGCAACTTCGCGCTCGCCAACGATATCGACGCCGGCGTTACGGCGAACTGGAACGGCGGCAAGGGCTTCGTCGCGATCCAGAGCCTCGGCAACGACTTCAACGGCAATAACCGCACGATCAACGGGCTCACCGTCGGCTTCGTCGCCGGCAGCTACTCCAACGGCCAGGGCCTGATCGATACCATCGAGACGTCGGGCTCGGTCCGCGATCTCAAGCTGGTTGGCGGCACCGTCACGGGCGGCTCCTACGCCCAAAGCGGCGTGTCCCTCGGCGCGCTTGCCGGCCTCAACCAGGGCACGGTCAGCAACGTCACCTCGAGCGTGGCGGTGACGAGCAAGGGCCTGACGCTCGGCGGGCTCGTCGGCTACAATATCGGCTCGATCACGAAATCCTCGGCCAGCGGCGCGGTGACGGGATCGAATGGCTCGGACAGCACGAATTTCACCTTCGTCGCGGGCGGCCTCGTCGGCGCCAACAGCGGCAGCATCACGCTTTCGCGCGCGAGCGGCGCGGTGACCGGCTACCAGCAAATCGGCGGCCTCGTCGGCTCTTCCTATGGCAGCGTGACGGATTCCTACGCCACCGGCTCGGTGACGGGCGTCTACAACAGCGTCGGTGGTTTGATCGGCGAGCTTCAGGGCGGCAGCGTCACGCGCAGCTACGCGAGCGCAACCGTGACCAACACCGGATCCTACGCCACCACCAATCCCTATTATACCGGCGGTCTGGTCGGCTATGCCAATGGCGGCTCGGTCACGCAGTCCTACTCGACCGGCTCGGTCAACGCGGCCAATGCGAGCGCGATCGGCGGACTTGTCGGCGGCCTCATGGGCGGGGCGAGAATCACCGATTCCTACACGACCTCGGCGGTTCAGGGCAGGCTCTATACCGGCGGACTCGTCGGTCAGATCGACACGGGAAGCGTGGTGACGCGCGCCTATGCCGACAACAGCGTCTCAGGGTTGATTGTCGGCGGCGTCGCGGGCTTGAACAGCGGCACGCTGAGCAATGTCTACTGGAACACCTCGACCTCGGGTCTCGGCGCGACCGGCCAAGGCGCCTCGACCGGTTCTGCCGGGCGCACGAGCGCCCAGTTCCGCGACGCCGCAAACCAGGCAACCAATTTCGCCGGCTTCGACTTCGCCAACATCTGGTCGCCGCCCGCCGCGGGTTATGATCCGCAGCTTTACGGCGTCTCCTATGTCGTGCGCGTCAATGCCGCCGGCAGCTTCCAGTACGGCGACGCGATCACGCCGACGTTCAATGCTTTGCAGAACGGCGATGCGACCTCGGTGATCACCGGGCTCGTGGTCACCACCAACGCGCCGGCAAATCCGCAGGTCGGGCAGAGCTATACCGCCACCGCCAGCGGCGCGAGCGCGGTCAGCGGCAACGGCGTCGCCTATCGCTTCGTCTACAACAACGGCACGGTCGCGATCACGCCGCGCCAGCTCACCCTCTCGCTGACCGGATCGGTCGGCAAGACCTATGACGCAACCGCGACGGCGACGCTGACGTCCGGAAACTACAGCGCGCTCGGCAATATCGTGAACGGCGATGCCGTTTCGCTCGCCAGCCTGCCGACGAGCGGAACCTACTCCGACAAGAATGCCGGAACCGGCAAGATCGTGACGGTGACAGGCCTGACGCTGACCGGAGCCAACGCGTCCAACTACGTGCTGTCTTCGACGCTGTCGGGTTCGATCGGAACGATCACCCAGGCGACCCTGACCGGAAGCCTCACCGGCACTGTCAGCAAGACCTATGACCGCACCACCACCGCCACCCTGACGACGGCGAACTATGCCGCGCTGAACGGCGTTTTCGCCGGCGACAGCGTCGCCATCAACAAGCCGACGAGCGGCACTTACGATAACTTCAACGCCGGCACCGGAAAGACGGTGACGGTCGGCGGCATCGTCCTGTCGGGCGCGGACGCCAGCAACTACACCATCGCCTCGAGCCTGAGCGGCGCCATCGGCACGGTCCTGCCAAAGGTCCTGACCACTTCGCTGAAATCGACCACCACCAAGGTCTATGACGGCGAAAACACCGCGACCGTGACGAGCGCCAACTTCAACGCGCTCACCGGCAAGATCGCGGCCGACGCGACCCCGACCCTGGTGCTGACCTCAGCGGTCGCGACCTACAGCACCAAGGACGTCGGCAGCGGCAAGACCGTCACCGTCACCGGCCTGACGAGCAGCAACAGCAACTACACCGTCGCCGATGTCAGCGGCGCAATCGGGTCGATCACGCCGCGCCCGCTCACCGCGACGCTGACAGGATCGACCAGCAAGGCCTATGATTCGACCAATGCCGCGACACTTTCGGCAGGCAACTACCAGCTCGGCGGCGTGGTCGCCGGCGAAAGCATCAGCGTGAATCAGACGACCGCCGTCTATGCCGGTAAGAATGTCGGTTCCGGTCTCGGCGTCACCGCGACGCTCGCCGCGGGAAATTTCACCGCCGGCAGCGGCACGCAGCTGTCGAATTACACTCTGCCGACTTCAGCCACGGGCGCGATCGGAGCGATCACGCCCGCGACGCTGATCTACGTCGCCAACCTTGCAAGCCGCGTCTATGGCGACACCAACCCGGCGCTGTCAGGCACGGTGACAGGGTTCGTCGGCGGCGAGACCCTGGCCTCGGCCACCACCGGGACCGCGAGCTTCTCGACGACGGCAAACGCCGCAAACGATGTCAGCAACTACGCCGTCACCGGCGCGGGCCTCAGCGCCGTCAACGGCAACTATGTATTCTCCCAGGCGCCCGGCAACATCGCCGCCTTCTCGATCACGCAGCGCCAGCTCACCGCCTCCCTGATCGGCTCGATCACCAAGATCTACGATACGACGACCGAAGCGACACTCTCGGGCGACAACTACCAGCTCAGCGGCTTCGTCGCAGGCCAGGGCGCCGGCGTGACGAAGGCCACCGGCACCTATGCCGGCAAGAATGTCGGCTCCGGCCTCGGCGTCACCGCAACGCTCGCCGCCGATGATTTCTCCGCGACGGCTGGCACGAAGCTCTCGAACTACGCCTTGCCGACTTCGGCCGCGGGCATGATCGGCACGATCACGCCAGCGACGCTGATCTACGTCGCCAACCTGGCGAGCCGCGCCTATGGCGACGCCAACCCGGCGCTGTCAGGCACGGTGACAGGGTTCGTCGGCGGCGAGGGCCTGGCCTCGGCCACGACCGGAACCGCAGGCTTCTCGGCTGGAGCGGCGGCGACCGACAATGTCGGCCTTTATGCGATCACCGGCGCGGGCCTCAGCGCCGTCAACGGCAACTACGTCTTCGTCCAGGCGCTCGGCAACGCCGCCGCCTTCTCGATCACACAGCGCCAGCTCACCGCCACCCTGATCGGCTCGACCGGCAAGGTCTACGACGCGACGACCGAAGCGACGCTCTCGGCGGGCAATTACCAGCTCAGCGGCTTCGTCGCAGGCCAGGGCGCCGGCGTGACGAAGACCACGGGTGCCTATACCGACAAGAATGTCGGCTCCGCCATCGGCGTCACCGCAACGCTCGCGGCCGACGATTTCTCCGCGACGGCTGGCACGAAACTCTCGAACTACGCCTTGCCGACTTCGGCCGCGGGCATGATCGGCACCATCACGCCAGCGACGCTGATCTACGTCGCCAACCTGGCGAGCCGCGCCTATGGCGACGCCAACCCGGCGCTGTCAGGCACGGTGACAGGGTTCGTCGGCGGCGAGACGCAAGGCTCGGCCACCACCGGTACCGCAGGCTTCTCGGCCGGAGCGGCGGCGACCGACAATGTCGGCCTTTATGCGATCACTGGCGCGGGCCTCAGCGCCGTCAACGGCAACTACGTCTTCGTCCAGGCGCCCGGCAACGCTGCCGCCTTCTCGATCACGCAGCGCCAGATCACTGCCGCCCTGGTCGGCTCGATCACCAAGATTTACGACGCGACCAACGCCGCGACGCTGGCAGGCGGCAACTACCAGCTCGTCGGCTTCGTTGCAGGCGAGGGCGCCGATGTCGCCCAGACTGCCGGAACCTATGCCGGCAGCAATGTCGGATCTGGGCTTGCCGTGAAGGCGGTGCTGTCTGCGGGCGACTTTGCAGCTATCGGCAAGACGCAACTCGCGAACTACGCCCTGCCCACGAGTGCATCGGGCTTCATCGGAGCGATCACGCCTGCACCGTTGACCTATGTCGCGACGCCGGCCAGTCGCGTCTACGGCAACGCCAACCCAGCGCTGTCGGGCACGGTGACGGGGTTCGTCGGCGGCGAGACCCTGACCTCGGCCACCACTGGTACGGCGAGCTTCTCGACCGCCGCGACGGCCGCCGACAATGTCGGCAGCTACGCCATCGCTGGCGCGGGGCTGACGGCAAACAACGGCAATTACAGCTTCGCACAGGATGCCGGCAACGCCCTCGCCTTCTCGATCACGCCGCGCGCCCTGACCGCAAATCTCATCGGTGCGACGACGAAGGTCTACGACAGGACACTGGCGGCGGTGCTGGCGCCTGAGAACTATCAGCTCGGTGGCTTCGTCGCCGGCCAGGGCGCCAGCATCACGCAGACCTTGGGCAGCTACAACAACGCCAATGTCGGCACGGGCAAATTCGTCGGCGCCACGCTGAACAAGGCCAGCTTTGCCGCCAATGCCGGTACGGATCTGTCGAACTACAGCTTGCCCACCGGGGCCTCCGGGCTGATCGGCGCAATCACCCCGGCGCCGCTGACGATCACCGGGCTTAGCGCCGCGACCAAGATCTATGACGCCACGACTCTGGCGACCCTACTCGGCGCGGCGCAGCTGTCCGGCACCGTCTATGCCGGCGACAACATCGCGCTGGCAGGCGTCGCTTCGGGCGCCTTCGGCGACAAGAACGCGGGTGCTGCCAAGGCCGTGACGCTAAGCGGGCTTGCGCTGGTCTCGACCGGCTTCGTCGAGGGCTTCAACCCGGCGAGCAACTATACGCTCACCCTGCCGACGCTTGCCGCTTCGATCACGCCTGCACAGCTGACCTATGTCGCCACGCCGGCCAGCCGCGTCTATGGCGACGCCAACCCGGCGCTGTCTGGCACGGTCATGGGCTTCGTCGGCGGCGAGTCGCTGGCCTCGGCCACCACCGGCACGGCGAGCTTCTCAACGACCGCGACCGCCGCGAACAATGTCGGCAGCTACGCCGTCACAGGCGCGGGCCTCAGCGCCGTCAGCGGCAATTATTCCTTCGTGCAGTCCGTTGGCAACGCCATGGCTTTCACGATCACGCCACGCCAGGTCACCGCAGCAGCCGATGCAAAAAGCAAAGTCGAGGGTCAACCCGATCCGACCTTGACGTTCCAGATATCGGCGGGCTCGCTCGTCAATGGCGACGCCTTCTCGGGCGCATTGAACCGCGAAGCCGGCGAGCGCGCTGGCGGCCCGCAGATCTTGCAAGGCACGCTCGCATTGTCGGCGAACTATGTGCTGAGCTATCGCGGCGCGACGCTGACCATCACGCCAGCTCCGGCGCAGCCCATCGTTGCCGAGACGGCCGCGCCGCTCATCGCGCCTTCAGCCGAGCAAACCTTCAGCCCGATTCCGCCGCTGCAGCTGACCCGCTTCGTCGCCGGGGCCAACCTCGGCGGCACCGGCGCGATCAACGGCCTGGACACCGGGACCACTCCGTCCACAGCGGCGCCCGCCACCCAGGCGAGCAACCCGGTCAACCTGTTCCTCAACGCGCCCGGAGCCACCCAAGCCCTCTCGACCGACCAGCCCGGCCAGTCAACCCAGGCCGGAGGAGGAACACCTCCCGCCATACAGAGCTGCACCTCAGGCGGCGGGACCCGCGTCGAAAGACCGGACGGGACCTCCGTCTGCGCCGCACAGTGACAAGGTTTTTTGTTTCCGAGCTCGAACGACGCGGTCCTGCATCGCGTTTCCGGCACGCGACGATCTCCGGAACACCCGCAGGGTTAATGTTTCATGCCATTGGATCGCTAAACTTCGACGGTCCAGCCAACTCTTTCTCAATAGGGCGATGATATGCAGGGGACATGGTTTTCCTGTCCTCATCGCTGGCATTCTGGATAGCGGTCGCAACGGCGATCCTGGCAATCCTGTTCGCGCTCAAGCTGGCGCGGCAGCGCGACCGCATCGTGCGCCAGGCCACCGAACTCGCCCATGACATCGAGACACTGAACGACCGGCTCTGGGCGCTGGCCGATAGCGAGGAGCGCTATCGCAGCCTGATCGAGGCGCAGGGCGACCTGATCGTGCGCCGCGACGGCGACCGGATCGTCTACGCCAATGCCGGCTATGCCTCCCTGCTCGGCTTGAGCGAGGCCGAGGTCATCGGCAGCCAGGCGCAGCCGAGGCGCATCGCCTGCCGGCCGGCACTCGCGCTGGGCGACGGCGCCCGTGTCTTCGACGAGAGTTTGGCGACGCTCGAAGGCGAGCGCTGGATCTCCTGGGTCGAGACCGTCGTGCCGGTCGCGCTCGGCAAGACCGTGCTGCAGCGCGTCGGCCGCGACATCACCGCCCGCATCGCCGGCGAGCAGGAACTGGTCGAGGCTCGCGCCCGGGCCGAGAGCGCCAGCGAGGCGAAATCGCGCTTCCTTGCGACCGTCAGCCACGAATTCCGCACGCCGCTCAACGGCATCCTCGGCATGGCCGATCTGCTCGGCGACACGCGCCTCGACCCCGAGCAGACCACCTATGTCGGTGCGCTGCGCACTTCGGGCGAGGCGCTGCTCTCGCTCGTCGACGACATCCTCGACGTCGCCAAGGTCGAGGCCGGCAAGCTCGAATTATCCGTAGCGCCCTTCGATCTGGGCCCGCTGGTCGAGACTGTCGGCGAATTGATGGCGCCGCGCGCCCAGGCGAAAGGCCTCGACATCGCGACCTATCTCGCACCCGACCTGCCCAGCCGCCTGGTCGGCGACCGCGATCGGCTGCGCCAAATCCTGCTCAACCTCGTCGGCAATGCAATCAAGTTCACCGAGCATGGCGGCGTCGGCATCCGCCTCGACCGCGCCGCCGGGGAGATGATCGAGATCACCGTCTCCGACACCGGGCCGGGCATCCCGCAAGACCGGCTGCAGGCGATTTTCGACGAGTTCGAACAGGCGGACAACACCGCCACGCGTAGCCATGAAGGCACGGGACTCGGCCTTGCGATCGTGCGCCAACTGGTCTCGTTGATGGGCGGCGAGGTCGGCGTCGAGAGCCGGCCTGGCGAAGGCGCGCTCTTCCGCGTCCGCCTGCCGCTTGAGGTAGCCGAGGCCGGCACCATCCTGGCCCCGCCGGACTGGCAAGGGCGGCGCGTGCTGGTCGTCTGCGCCGCCCCCTTCGCCGGGCGCTTCCTGGCGGACACGATCGCGACCACGGGCGCCACGGCCATGCTGGCAACCGGACCCGACAGAGCGCTCGCCCTGCTGCGGCAAGGCGCGGCCCCCGACGCTATCCTGATCGACCAGTCGATCGGCCCGGAGGCCGCGCGCATTCTGGCGGAAGCAGCGCGCGAGGCCGGGCCGGGTGAACGACTGATCATGCTCTCCCCGACCGAGCGGCGGCAATTCGGCGTGCCACGCGAGCAGGGCTTCACCGGTTTCCTGATGAAGCCGGTGCGGGCGCGCTCGCTCTATGAGCGCCTTTCGCCGCGGCCGGAAGCGGCCGTGCTCCTGCCCGATTCGCGTCAGGAGGCGCCCTCTCCCGCGCTCCCGGTCGCGCCGCGGCTCACCGTGCTCGTCGCCGAAGACAACGAGATCAACGCCTTGCTGGCGACGCGGACGCTGGAGCGGCTCGGCTGCGCCGCGATCTGGGCCCGCAACGGGCGCGAGGCCATCAGCCATGTCGCGGCCAGCCTGAAGGGCGAGGCGGCAGCGCTCGACCTTGTCCTGCTGGATATTCGCATGCCGGAGCTCGACGGACTCTCGGCCGCGCGCATCATCCGCACCATGGAGGCCGAGGCGAAAGCCGGCGCAAAGCTGCCGCTGATCGCCGTCTCCGCCAATGTCTCCGCCGCAGATCGCAGCGCCGCGCGGGCCGCCGGCATGGATGATTGCCTGGCTAAGCCTCTCGACCGCGCCGCGCTGAAACGCTGGCTCGACCATGTCGAAGGCCGCCTGATGTTGACTTTGAGCGCTTGAGACGGCGTCATAACGCTGACGCAGTTCTGTCGCGATCCTGTTAAACCGTCGGCGCTAGCGTTCCCATCGCCAGCATCAGCGGCGCAGGGGGCAAGAAGAGCGATGGCATTTGAGGTCTTTCGCGGCCACGATCAGCCGGCAAATCAATTGCCGGCCGGACATCCGTTCCTGGCGCGGCTGCGCAAGCTCAGCGGCCGCCCGGGCGAGTTCGACCCGCTTTCTGGCTCGCTCGGCCGTTCCGGCTCGCTCGAGGTCAGACTGGCGCGAGGCCCGCGCGAGATCTGGCGGGCACAACGGCTGCGCTACCGCGTGTTCTATCAGGAGATGTCGGCCAAGCCCGATGTCGTGTCACGGATGTTCCGCCGCGACGCCGACCGTTTCGACGGGGCTTGCGATCATCTCCTGGTCATCGACCATGCCGCGCGCGGGCGCTTCGGCGGCATCAAGCCCAAGGTCGTCGGCACCTATCGCTTGATGCGGCAAGGCGCGGCGACGCGCTTCGGCGGCTTCTACACGCAAGGGGAATTCGACCTGCAGCCGCTGCTCGCGCGCCACCCATCCGCGCGCTTCCTCGAGCTCGGCCGCTCCTGCGTGCTCAAGCCCTATCGCACCAAGAAGACGGTCGAACTGCTCTGGCACGGCATCTGGGCCTATGTCCGCCACCATCGGATCGACGCGATGTTCGGCTGCGCCAGCTTCGACAGCACCGATCCCGACGCATTGGCGCTGCCGCTGAGCTTCCTGCACCACCATGCCCGCTCCGAAGGCGAATGGGGCGCCATTGCCCGGCCCGACCGCAGCGTGGCGATGAACCGGCTCCCGGTGGAGGCACTCGATGCCAAGCAGGCGCTGAAACAGATGCCGCCGCTGATCAAGGCCTATCTCCGGCTGGGCGCCCGTTTCGGCACGGGCGCGGTGGTCGACCGGCAGTTCGGCACGACCGACGTGCTGGTGATCCTGCCCGTGGCCGCGATCGACCAGCGCTATCTCGATTATTACGGTGACGAGGGCCAGCGCTACGCGGCTTGAGGGCCTTTAGAGCATTCCGCGTTTCTCCGAATCGCGGAATGCTCTACCTCCTTGTTTTATCGCATTTTCTTCACGCGAACCTGTGTCCACTTCGCTCGAAAATGCTCTGGGATCGCGGATGAACCGCTGCGTCATTCCGGGCGGGCCATAGGCCCCGGAATGACAGCGGAGGTTTGCGAGCCTATTCCCCTGCCTGCGCCAGCGCCCGTAGGGCCTCGCGATAGGTCGGATAGCGGAGCGCGTAACCGAGTTCCCGCTTCATCAGCGCGTTCGAGACGCGCTTGTTCTCGCCATAGAAGCTCGCCGCCATGGGCGTCAGCTGCGCTGGATCGAACGGGGTCTCGGGCGGCGGCTCGATGCCGATCAGCCCGGCGGCGAAGCTCACCACATCCTGCGGCGGGGCAGGCTCGTCATCGGTAACGTTGTAGACGGCGCCGTTGCGCGGCTGTTCGAGCGAGGCCAGCAGCACGCCGGCGATATCCTGCGCATGGATGCGGTTGAAGACCTGGCCGGGCTTGACCAGGCGCCGCGCCGTGCCCGCGCGCAGATTGACGATGCCGTTGCGGCCGGGGCCGTAAATGCCGGCGAGGCGGAAAATCTGCACAGGCTTTCCGGTTTTCTCCCCGAAGGCGAGCCAGGCCTTGTCGATCGTGAGCCGCAGCGTCGAGCGCGCATTGGTGGGCCGGCATTCGGCTGTTTCGTCGATCCAGGCGCCGTCGTGATTGCCATAGACGCCGATGGTCGAGAGATAGCCGATCCAGCGCAGATCGGGCGCGGCCGCAAGCTGACTGGAGAGGCAGGCGAGCGCCGGATCGCCGTCCTCGCCTGGCTGCGCCGAGACCAGCACGGCATCGGCCTCCATGACGGCTTTGGCCAGCCGCGACGACACTGCAAAACCGTCGAAGACCAGGGTCGGAATGCCGGCGCGGCTGAGCGCTCCCGCCTTGTCGGCCGAGCGCACCGTGCCGGTGACCTCGAAGCCCCCAGCCAACGCAGCACGCGCGAAAAAACCGGCGGTATAGCCGAGGCCGATGATGACGAGCTTCATGCAATGCATTCCGGCTGGGATGGGAGGGCGAGCCATTCCTTGCGGACATCCGCATCGGCTTCGCCTGCGAGGGCATGAGCGGCGAGGTGCCCGGCTCGCACTGGCGCGAGCCTGATCAGCGCCCAAGCGGCCATGGCACGTACCAAAGGCGAGGCATCAGCGACCAGGGCCTCGGCGCTGGCAGCAAGCTCGGGCCGGTTGCTGTTGCCGATCGCGATCAGAACGTTGCGAATAAAGCGGTCGCGACCCGTGCGCTTCACCGGCGTGCCGGCGAAGAGCGTGCGGAAAGCGGCATCGTCCAGCGCCGCGAGATCGGCCAAGGACGGCGCGTCGAGGCCATCATTGAGCGCGAGCCGGGTTTCCTGGGCTGCGGCGGCGAATTTGTTCCAGGGGCAGACGGCCAGGCAATCATCGCAGCCGAAGACGCGGTTGCCGATGCCGGGGCGCAGCGCCGCATCGATATGGCCTTGATGCTCGATGGTGAGATAGGCGATGCAGCGGCGCGCATCGAGCTGATAGGGCGCGGGGAAGGCGTCGGTCGGGCAGATGTCGAGGCAGCGCCGGCAGGAGCCGCAATGGTCGCTCTCGGGCGCGTCCAGCGGCAATTCGGCCGTGGTGTAGATCGCTCCGAGGAAGAGCCAGGAGCCGTGCTCGCGCGAGACCAGCACGGTGTGCTTGCCCTGCCAGCCGAGGCCGGCGGCCTCGGCGAGCGGCTTTTCCATCACAGGAGCGGTATCGACGAAGACCTTGACGTCCGCCCCGCCCTTCGCCGCGAGCAGGCCGGCGACGCTTTTCAGCTTGCCCTTGATGACGTCGTGATAGTCGCGCCGCCGCGCATAGAGCGAGATCGCGGCCTTGTCAGGCTGGCCCAGGATGGCGAGCGGGTCGCTATCGGGCGCATAGCTCATGCCGAGCATCACGACGCGACGCGCCTCGCTCCAGAGCTTTCGCGGCGCGGCGCGCTCAGTCACGCGCTCCGCCATCCAGCCCATCTCGCCATGATGGCCGGCCTCGAGCCAGGCCTGGAGACGTTCGGAAACCTGCGGGATGGCCTCTGCCGAAGCGATGCGGATGACGGCGAAACCCTCGGCCCGGGCGCGCTCGACGACTGCCCGCTTCAGGCGCTCGCCCTTCAAAAATCCAGATTGTCGTAATGCGCGCTCGGAGCCATGCCCGGAATCCGGTCGGCCAGCAGCGGCCGGAAGCTCGGGCGGGACTTGATCCTCGCATACCATGCGCGCGCGGCCTCATCCTCATCCCAGGGCACGTCGCCGAGATAGTCGACGCAGGAGAGATGCGCCGCCGCGGCGAGATCGGCATAGCTCAGTTCGGCCCCGGCAAGCCAGTTCCGCTTGGCGGTGAGCCAGGCGATGTAGCGCAGATGATAGCGCACATTGGCGCGCGCCGCGCGGATCGCGCTCATGTCGGGCGGCCCGCCGCCCTCGTCGCGGCTCATGAATCGCTTCATCACCTTTTCCAGCACGAGCGGAGCGGTGATCTCGGCATCGAACTTCAGGTTGAACCAGTCGAGCAGCCGGCGCACCTCGACGCGCTCGCCCGGCCCTTCCGGCAGGAGGCGGCGTTCGGCCAGCGCCAGACCGCGCGTCTCGTCCAAATATTCGGCAATGACGCCGGCGCCGGGAACGGCAAGCCCGTTCTCCTCGCGGAAAACCGGCGTGGTGCCGGCGGTGTTCAGTTCAAGGAACTCGCGCCGCCGCTCCCAGACGCGCTCCTCGACCAGCTCGGCCTCCATGCCGAACTCGCCGAGAACCAGCCGGATGAAGCGCGAATGCGGACATAGCGGATAATGAAAAAGGGTCGCCATGGCACTCATGAAACAGCGAGATGCGGCCGAAGCAGGGCCAGCGGAAAGGCGGGGCGCAGCCATGCGCCAGGCGCTTGCTATAGTCCCAGGCCACGAAGGTCACAACCCGCAGGGTGTGCAGTGCCTCGATTTGCAGCGGCCGCATTGGCGAATTGGTAACCGAATTGCAAAGAGCTTGGCCCATGGAAGGGTGCAGTTTACCAAGCGCGGCGGCGCGCGATTCGCTTCAAAGGACAGCCTCTCATGCAAAACCTGATCGAAGCGTTCGTGCTCGGCATCGTCGAGGGCCTGACCGAGTTCCTGCCTGTTTCCTCGACAGGCCATTTGCTGCTGCTCGGGCATTTCCTCGGCTTCGAATCCAACGGCAAGAGTTTCGAGGTGCTGGTCCAGCTCGGCGCGATCCTGGCGATCATGCTGGTCTATTTCCGGCGCCTGCTCGACATCGCGCTGCGCCTGGGCAGCGACCCCGCCGCCCGGCGCTTCGTCATCGGCGTGCTCATCGCCTTCCTGCCGGCGGCGCTGATCGGCGCCGTGCTGCACGGCTTCATCAAGAGCGTGCTGTTCAACCCGTTCCTGGTCTGCTGCGCGCTGATCGCCGGCGGGCTCGTGCTGCTGGTCGTCGATGAGCTCGAACTCGAGGTGAAACACACCGACGCCACCACCTTCCCGCTGCCGATGTATCTCAAGATCGGCTTCATCCAGTGCCTGGCGATGATCCCCGGCGTCTCGCGTTCGGGCTCGACCATCGTCGGCGCGATGCTGCTGGGCGCCAGCAAGCGCGCGGCGGCCGAATTCTCCTTCTTCCTGGCCATGCCGACCATGGCGGGCGCCTTCGCCTACGACCTGCTCAAGAGCTACAAAACCCTGACCTTCGACGATTCCCTGCTGATCGTCGTCGGCTTCGTGGCGGCCTTCTTCTCGGCCCTGATCGTGGTGCGCAGCTTCCTCGACTACGTCTCCAAGCGCGGTTTCGCGATCTTCGCCTGGTGGCGGATCATCATGGGGCTGTTCGGCCTGGCGGGCTTGTGGATCGTCGGCTAGAGCAATCTCCGATCCAGTTGGATCGGTCAATTGCTCTATCTCATTGTTTTAACGCGTTTTCTTCACGCGAACCGGTATCCACTTCGCTCGAAAACGCTCTAGGAGCAGGATACGAAAAAGTGGGGACCGGTTTTTCGCATTGATCCTGCTCTCGCTCTTGGATGAGAGACGGATTCAGATTTCAGCTGGGATCACTTCGTCAGCCCATCTGAAATCATCCGGCTCTAGCTCGATCGCTCATACCGAGCGCGGATCGCTCAGCGACTCCGTGATCATCTGAGCCTCCACCGCCGCCACGCGCGGCAGCGAGCCGGTCTGGCGCTCGATCATGCGGTGGACGACAGGCGGGTTCTCGCCCCTGTGCAAGGCGCGGACGCGATCGCCGATCTCGGCATCGGCCTGGGTGACACGCTGGTTCTGGCGGATGTATTCGACCCAGGTCGGGCTGTCGTAGCGCTCGACCCAGAGTTCCGCATTGGTCAGGTCGCGCAACAGCGTCCAGTGGCGCGCACCATCGCGGCGGCGAATGCGGCGGCGCTCGGCCATGGCGTTGAGGAAGACGACGACGTCCTCCTCGCGGATCAGGTATTCGATCGTGACGATGACCGGCCCGCTGCGCGGCTCGATATCGACTGCGACCTTGGGCTCGCGCCAGCGGCTCAGCGGATCGAGATTGAGCGCCTCCAGCGGCGGCAGGGCGTAGCGCAGGCCGAGCGCCGCGCCGACCAGGAGGATGACGGCCGCCATCAGCAGCGCCTGCTCGGTGCCGAAATGCAGGACCGCCCGGCCCCAGGCCCAGCTGCCGATCGCCATGCCGCCGAAAGCGCCCATCTGATAGAGCGCCAATGACCGACCGACGACCCAGCGCGGCGCCGAGAGCTGCACCGTGGCGTTGAAGGTCGAGAGCGTCAAAACCCAGCAGGCGCCGCCGACGCTGAGCGCCGGCATGGTCAGCCACAGGCTCGTGCTGACGGCGATCAGCGCAACGGAGACGGCAAAGGCGACGAAGGTCATCCGCACCAGCGCCTCGGTGGTGAGCAACCGGCGCAGCCTTGCGCTCATGAAGGCGCCGCCGACGGCACCGGCACCGAAGGCTCCGAGCAGCACGCCGAAGATCAATGGACCGCCTTGAATGAGATCGCGCGCGATCAGCGGCAGCAAGGCGAGCGCGACGATGCCGCCGAAGCCGAAGGCGAAGGCGCGCAGGATGACGCTGCGGATGTTGGGCGACATCGCGACATAGCGCAGCCCCGCCCCCATCGCGATCCAGAGCGTCTCGCGCGGCAACAAGCGCTCGACCTTGGGCGGTCGCCAGCGCGCCAGCACCGTGATCAGGCCGATATAGCACAAGGCGTTGACCGCGAAGGCAGCGAAGGCGCCCGCCGCCGCAACGATCGCGCCACCGATCGCGGGGCCGACACTGCGGGCGATGTTGAAGGCGACGCTGTTCAGCGTCACCGCGGCGGGCACATCACGGCGCGGCACCATATCGCCGACCGAGGACTGCCAGGCCGGGTTGTTCAGCGCCGAGCCGCAGCCGATCAGGAAGGTGAAGCTCAGCAAGAGCCAGGGCGTGATCAACCCCAGCCATGAAAATGCGGCAAGCGTGACAGAGACGGCGAACAGGAAGCCCTGGGCCGTCAACATGATCTTGCGGCGATCGTAATTGTCAGAGATTGCCCCTGCAGCCAGCGAGAACAGCATCACCGGCAGCGTCGTCGAGGCCTGCACCAGCGCGACCATGTCGGGCGAGGCCGCGATCGAGGTCATCATCCAGGAGGCGCCGACAGCCTGGATCAATCCGCCGAAATTCGAGGCGAGGCTGGCGATCCAGACTTTGCGGAAGATCGGCTGCTGCAGCGGCACGAAGGGCGAGGTGCGCTCCGAGGACAGCTCGATGCCCTCCGAGGCGAGATCGGCGGCGGCGACATCTTCGACAGGCTGGGCGTGAGGATCGACAGGCATGCCACAGGGTTAGAGCCTGCGGCGCGGGCTGCCAACCATGAAAGCTCGACTCCGCCTTCAAGCACCCGTCTGGGCCGGAACGCCATCGCTACGACGCGCCCGGCGCGGCTTCGCCACCGGAGCCCGCCAGGCATGAACGGCCGCAACGCCAAGCCCGACCAGCGCCACCCAATGCCCCGGCCGCAGGAAGCCGAGATCCTGATAAACCACCACATCGGCATTGGCCTGGAAGACATCCCAAGCCGAGACACCGCTCGTCAAGGCATACCAGGCCGTCTCGCAGAGCGCCGTGGCAAGCCCGGTCAGAAGTGCTGCTGCGATCAGCACCGGGGTCGTCATCGCGATCTTCAATCGGTTCAGCCCGCGATAGAGCAAGAGCAGCGCGAAGAGCCCGTTCAGCAGTGCCGGCTGGGTGACGTCGATCTTCGACTGCAGGGCGAAATGCAGCAGGCCTAGCCCGGTGATCAGGTAGACGAGGTTGTGCAGGCGCTGCCAGTTCTTCGCGCCCATCCGGCGAATCATCCCGTCGGTCGAGGTGACGCCGAGCGCGGTCAGGCCCAGCAGCGCGGTGAAGCCGATCGTCAGATAGAAGCGCTTGACGATCTCGGAGACGATCAGGCCCCAGTCGAAGGCGAGGTCGATGCAGTAGAGCGTCAGATGCCCTGCTGCATAGGCCAGCACCGAGAGGCCGAGCATCCGGCGGATGCCCAGCAGCTTGCCCCAGTCGAGAATGCGCCGGAGCGGCGAGACCGCAAGCGTGACCAGGAGCAATCGGATCGCCCAGGTGCCGGTATCGTGCACCGCCCGCGTCCAGGGTTTCGAGCTGAGCTGGCCGGTCCAGGCCTCATAGGCCAGGATCAAGGCCGGCACGAGCACCAGCGCGAAAGCAAGCGCGCGCAAAGCCGAGAACCGCCCCTGCCGATCCAGCCATGGCAGCCATCCGTTCACGCCGTTCTCCCGCTGACCGTTCATCCCTTGCAGATACGCGACAGCCCTTGCCTCTGTCTTGCACGTCTGCACACAAGGGCGTGAGGACGAAACTGGAACGTAACTACAAAACGTAGTAGCATACCTGAATTCGAATGGGACCCCGAGAAGGACACCACCAATGTCGCCAAGCATGGCGTCGCCTTCGAATTTGCGAAACGCATTTTCGAGGGACCGGTGCTGAGCTGGATCGATGACCGCATCGATTATGGCGAGGTTCGCGAGATCAGCATCGGCGTCATCGACGGGTTTGTTATGCTCGTCGTCGTGCATACGGACCGCGACGGCCGCATCCGCATCATCTCGGCCCGATCAGCCTCCCAAAAGGAAAGGCAGCGCTATGAAACCTCCCTATGACAAACCGCTGTCGCCCGAGGCTCTCGCCGCGCTCAAGGACGACGAAATCGATTTCAGCGACATCCCCGAACTGGATGAGACCTTCTGGAGAAACGCGAAGCTGGTCGAGCCCGACCGCACGCAACTGGTGACACTGCGCGTCAAGAAATCGGTCCTGGAAGCCTATAAGGCCCAGGGCCGTGGCTATCAGACCCGCATGAACACCGTTCTCGAAACTTATGCCCGTTCCCAACTCAAGCGGACTTCATGATGCCGACCCAAACCTCGCCCACCGTCGTCTTCGATGTCGGCAACGTCCTGCTCCGCTGGGATCCGCGCCTGCTCTATCGCGAATTGATTCCCGATCCGGCCAAGCTCGACTGGTTCATGCGGAATGTCTGCACCGCCGCCTGGAACATCGAGCAGGATCGCGGCCGCTCCTGGGAAGAGGCCGTGGCGCTGCTGGTCTCGGCCCATCCCGAATGGACGCGCGAGATCAAGGCCTTCGACGAGCGCTGGCACGAGACCGTGCCCGGCGTGATCGAAGACAATGTCGCGCTACTCGCCGAACTCAAGGCAAAGGGCGAAAAGGTCTACGCCATCACCAATTTCTCGCGCGAGAAATGGGCGGAGTGCCTGATCCGCTTCCCCTTCCTGCAAAGCTTCGACGGCGCGATCGTCTCGGCGCATGAAGGCCTGATCAAGCCGGATATCGCGATCTACCGCACGCTGCTGGAGCGCTACGCCCTGAACGCGCCCGACTGCATCTTCATCGACGACAGCCACAAGAATATCGAAGCGGCGCGCGCGATCGGCATGCAGGCCGTGCACTTCGTCGAACCGCTCGATCTGCGCGCCGAGCTGCGGGGGTTGGGCGCCCTGCTCTGAAGCGTCGTTTTCTCGGGACGCCTGCCCTCAAACGGCGTGGCAACCATCGAGAACCGGGGCAGCCTCCGACCAGCACCAGCGCCCGCCGCCATCGCGTTTGGCGGCGTAGAGGGCCATGTCCACGCGCTCCAGCAGAGAGCTTCTCTCGGCCTCGCCGGGGCCAGCCAGGGCGATGCCGGCACTGGCGCCGATCGTCACCGACTCGCCCAGATCGAACGGCTTGCCCAGCACCATCACGGCATGCCGGGCGAGGTTTTGCGCCGCGCTGACGTCGGGCACGCCGGCCTGGAAGGGGAACAGCAGCATGAATTCGTCGCCACCCATGCGCGCCACGATGCCCTGCCCGCCCATGCAGCCGCGCAGGCGCTCCGCCACCTGGCGCAGCAGCGCGTCGCCGGCATGGTGGCCAAGCCGGTCGTTGATCGGCTTGAAGCCATCGAGATCGAGCGCAATGACGGCGTGGGGTGTGTCGACCGACTCCAAAGCGGAGAGGAACGCCGCCCGATTCGGCAGCCCGGTGAGCACGTCATGGCTCGCCTGATGAGCCAAGGCGAGCTTGGCCTCCAGCCGGTCGATGAAGGCCGTGCTGAGATGACGCGAAGCCTCGCGCAGCGTGACCCAGAACAAGAGCAGCATCGCGGCGCCAAGCTTGTAAGGCAGTTCGGGGCGCATGAAGCCCCCGAGCGCGACCGGAGCCAGCAACATCGCAGCGGTGAGCAGCACGATCCAGGGCCGCACCGCCGCGCGCGAGACCATGCCGACGCAAAACGACATCGCCAGACCAAAGCTGATCCAGGCGCCCGGGGCGTCTGCGAGTTCAAGAGCACGATAGGAGAGCAGGCCGAGCGCGAGGCCGAAGGCGCTGGAGCGCAGCCCATAGGCGCGCTCCCAATGCAGCACCTCGGCCGGGGTCAGCGGGCGGCCACGCGGATAACGCAGCAAACCGGAGATGCGCAGCGCCGCCGTGAGCAGAATCAGGGCGGCGATCACGGCATAGCCCTGGTCGCCGCTGACCATCGCGAGCGCCACGGCACCCGTCAATGCCGTCAGCGCGATCGCGCCGACTTGAGGCAGCGCAGTGTAGAGAAGATCCACGAGCTCGCGATGCACGCTCGGGTGCAATGGCAAGGCGGGAGCGCGATTCGACCGGGGCATGCCCGGAGCCTTAACCACGGCTTGCTAACAAGAGGTGGAGACGTTGCGTCAGCTTCCCCTCCACGCCCCACCTGTAGCCTCAGCTATCCATCTTCAGCGCGGCGATGAAGGCTTCCTGCGGGATTTCGACCTTGCCGAATTGCCGCATCTTCTTCTTGCCTTCCTTCTGCTTCTCCAGAAGCTTGCGCTTTCGGGTGGCGTCGCCGCCATAGCATTTGGCGGTGACGTCCTTGCGCAGCGCCCGGATGGTCTCGCGGGCGATGATCTTGCCGCCGATCGCCGCCTGCACCGGAATCTGGAACATGTGCGGCGGGATCAGCTCCTTGAGCTTCTCGCACATGGCGCGGCCGCGTGCGTCGGCGCGCGAACGGTGCACCAGCATCGAGAGCGCATCGACCGGCTCGGCATTGACCAGGATCGACATGCGCACGAGGTCGCCCTCGCGATAATCGGTGATGGCGTAGTCGAAGGAAGCGTAGCCCTTCGAGATCGACTTCAGCCGGTCGTAGAAATCGAACACGACTTCGTTCAGCGGCAGATCGTAGACGACCTTGGCGCGGGAGCCGACATAGCTGAGATCAGTCTGGACGCCGCGGCGGTCCTGGCAGAGCTTCAGCACCGAGCCGAGATATTCGTCCGGCGTGAAGATCGTCGCCTTGATCCAGGGCTCCTCGATCGTCTCGATCTTCATCACATCGGGCATATCAGCCGGATTGTGCAGTTCCAGCACCGAACCGTCGCGCAGATTGAGATGGTAGACCACTGACGGCGCGGTCGAGATCAGGTTGAGGTTGAACTCGCGCTCCAGCCGCTCCTGGATGATCTCCAGATGCAACAGCCCCAGAAAGCCGCAACGGAAGCCGAAGCCGAGCGCCGCCGAGGTCTCCATCTCATAGGAGAACGAGGCATCGTTCAGGCGCAGCCGGCTCATGGCAGCGCGCAGCACCTCGAAATCGGCCGCATCGACCGGGAAGATGCCGCAGAACACCACCGGCTGCACCGGCTTGAAGCCTGGCAACGGGTTCGGCGTCTGGCGCTTGTCATCGGTGATGGTGTCGCCGACCGCGGTGTCGGCGACCTCCTTGATCGAGGCGGTGAAGAAGCCGACTTCGCCGGGGCCGAGTTCCTTGACCTCGAGCATCTTGGGCTTGAACACGCCGACGCGGTCGACGCCATAAGCGGCGTTGGCGCGGATCATGCGGATCGTCATGTTCTTCTTCAGCACGCCGTCGATGACGCGCACCAGCACGACGACGCCGAGATAGGCGTCGTACCATGAATCGACCAGCAGGCATTTCAGCGGCGCTTCGAGATCGCCCTTGGGCGCCGGCAGTCTGGTGACGATCGCCTCGAGCACGCCCTCGATGTTGATGCCGGTCTTGGCCGAGATCGGCACAGCCTCGGAGGCGTCGAGCCCGATCACGTCCTCGATCTGCTGCTTGATGCGCTCGGGCTCGGCGGCAGGCAGATCGATCTTGTTCAGGACCGTGACGATCTCATGGCCCGCATCGAGCGCCTGGTAGACGTTGGCAAGCGTCTGCGCCTCGACGCCCTGCGAGGCGTCGACGACCAGGAGCGAACCTTCGCAGGCCGCCAGCGAGCGTGAGACCTCATAGGCGAAGTCGACATGGCCGGGCGTGTCCATCAGGTTCAGGATGTAATCCTTGCCATCCTGGGCGCGGTAGTCGAGCCGCACCGTCTGGGCCTTGATGGTGATGCCGCGCTCTTTCTCGATATCCATCGAGTCGAGCATCTGCTCGCTCATATCGCGCGCCGCCACCGTGCCGGTGGTCTGGATCAGCCGGTCGGCCAGCGTCGATTTGCCGTGGTCGATATGCGCCACGATCGAGAAATTGCGGATGTTGTCGAAACTGCGGGTGCTCATGGGCGCGCAATAGCAGCGATGCCGCATTGCGCCAAGGGTTTGCCGCCAAGGGTTTGCGGCTATTCCGCTGCGGCAAGTTGCTGCTGGGCCGGGCAGGGCTCCAGCGCCCAGGTCAGGGCGCGATAGTCGAAGCCGCTCTCCAGCGTCGGCTTCACGACTGCGAAATAGGGCGAGATGTCGAAATCGCGCGGCATGTAGAGCGAATGGTGCCGGATATGCAGGATCTCCTCGAAATCCTCCTCGTCCATCGCCTGCGCATATTCGACGGTCGGCAGCACGGGATAACGCGCCGCCTCAAAAGCCTGCGCGATCAGAGTGGAACAGATCGCCCGCGTCGGATCGCCCGAGCCCAGCGCGATCATGCGCCGGCGCCATGATGGCGGGGCCCAGGGGATCGGGATCAGCCAGCGCATCAGATCGAGGATGTTCTTGAGGTCATACTGGGTGCCGAGCCGCTCCAGCACATAATCGACGACAATGGCGCGGCCCTCGCGGTCAAGCGCCTGGGGACGGCAGATGCGGGTGCCGAACGCGCCGTATTTCGACAGCGGTGAGAGCACGCAGCCGACATCCATCTCGACCTCGGCCAGCACCAGCGGCTCGCCCTGCTCGCTGAACTGCCCGGTCTCCCCGACGTAAAGAGCCGCATGCGACCAGGTCGATTGCGTCAGATACTTGATCGCGGCCGAGACCTTCATGCTGCCTTCGACCAGCAGGACATCGCCCGGCCGCAACGCCGATTGCAACCGGGCCAGCGCCTTGGCGTCGACCAGGCGGGCCTCCGGCTTGCCGCGGGTGATGAATCCGACGACGGAACGCCCGAGAAATTCTAGACCGCGATTCATGGCCGCTTCCCCCGTGTCGCTTGTTTCGCGACCCGCGCCCTTCAAGAGCGTCGTTTGAGGCTCATCAAAGCGCGGATTCCTGAATCTTTCCGGAAACGCGACCTGTCGCGGCGCCCAGACTTGGAAATGTGGTGAAAGCCGAGTTCACGCCGCGTCAGAAGCAAGCGACGACGAAGGCCCGTATTTGGGCTTGACGTTCTTATATAGTAGAATAATTCTCTGTATCATGGAAATGATGGATGACCTCGAACTCGATCAGCGGCTCGGCGCGCGCATCAAGGCGCTGCGCCAGAGCCGCAGCCTGACGCTCGACATGCTGGCCGAACGCTCGGGCGTCAGCCGCGCGATGATCTCGCGGGTGGAGCGGGGCGAATCGAGCCCGACGGCCGCGCTGCTGGACCGGGTCTGCGCCGGCCTGGGAATTGTTCTCTCGGTCCTGTTTCGCGACGAGGGCCATGCCGGCCCGCTCGCGCGGCGCGCCGATCAGCCGGTCTGGACCGATCCGGCCAGCGGCTATGTCCGGCGCAACGTCTCTCCCGCAGGAACCGGCTCGGGGATCGAGATCGTCGATGTCGAGATGCCGGCGGGCGGGCGCGTCCTGCTCGACGCACCGCGCAGCGCCCATCGGCTCGACCAGCAGGTCTGGGTTCTGGCCGGCGAGATGGTGGTCACGCTTGGTGGTATCGAGCACCGGCTGGCGGCGGGAGATTGCCTGCAGATGCTGCTCGACGGGCCGATCGCCTACCACAATCCCGGCAGCGTGCCCGCCCGCTATGCCGTCGTGCTGACCACCTCCGGCTGAACGCCGCCCAAAGGATGAAGCTGATGCCGGTTGATGCCATCGTGATCGAAACGCTCACCCCGGAGGCCGCCGGCAACGCCATCCCGGCGCTGGCCGAGATCCTGCGCGACAGCGTCGCGAACGGGGCCTCTGTCGGCTTCATGGCGTGGAATACGCCGGAGGATTACCGCAGCTTCTGGACCGGGGTCATCGACGAGGTCGGCGCTGGCCGCACGGTGCTGCTGATCGCAAGGTTGGCCGGGGAGATCGTCGGCACGGCGCAGCTTCAGCTGATCGGCAAGCCCAACCAGCCGCACCGCGCCGAGATCGCCAAGGTGCTGGTGCATTCCTGCGCACGGCGTCAGGGCCTCGGCGAGACGCTGATGCGCGCGGCCGAAGATGCAGCGCGCAATGCCGGGCGCACGCTTCTGGTGCTCGACACCGACGAGGCCGGCGCGGCCCGGCGGCTCTATGGCCGGCTTGGCTGGAGCGAACTCGGCACGATTCCCCGCTTCGCCCTGATGCCGGACGGCCGCCATTGCGGCTCGACGTTTTTCTACAAGACGATAGGCTGAGCCTCTCAGGCTTAGTGGTTGTTAGGGATTCTGGGGCTCAGCCTGGCGGAAATAGGGCTCGACCTCGCCCTTGAGCTTCACCGTCATCGGATTGCCGAAGCGGTCCTTGGCATTGCCGGCGGTAAGGCGCACCCAACCCTCGCTGACGCAATACTCCTCGACATTGGTCTTATCGACGCCCTTGAAGCGCACGCCGATGTCGCGGGCAAGCAGCTCCTCATTGTAGTGGGGGCTGTTGGGGTTCGAGGAGAGACGGTCGGGGAGTGTGTCGGTCATCTGATAAAGCCTTGACGTGCAGATTTCGGGCGGCAGGAAGGCCGCGTTGGCGGCAGAGGTAGCGCGAACCGGCGGCGATGCCAAATCAAGCGGGTCAGCCACCGCCGGCCTGCTCGATAAGCGCCGCCACTGCGCGCTGGCCCCTCTGGCGAGCATGGGCGAGCGGCGACACGCCATCCTCGTCTGCGAGGCCAGGATTGGCGCCGGCATCGAGCACGAGCTTTGCCACCTGCTGATGGCGCGTGCCGCCATCGCCGAGGATCACGATTTCCAGCAGGCAGGTCCAGCCGAGATCATTGACGTGATCGAGGTCGATGCCGCTCGTCAGCAGCAGCTTCACGGCCTCGACATGGCCGCGCTCGCAGGCGGGAATCAGGGCGTTGCCACCATAGCGGTTGCGGATCGTCAGATCGGGCTTGCGCGGCAGCATCGCCGTAATGATCTCGGCACGTCCCAACGCCCCGGCCAGGAGCCAGGGCGTGTCGCGATTGGCGGCCTGCGTATTCGGGCTCGCACCCGCATCAAGCAGGGCGCGGGCGGCCCCGACATGATTGCCCGCCACCGCGAGCAGCAGGGCGCTGCGCCCCTGCGCATCCCGCGCATCGAGCGGAGCGCCTGCCGTCACCAGACGGGACACCTCGTCGGCACGCCCCGCAGCCGCAGCCTCGATCAGCGCAGGTCCTGTGGCAGGGGCAGATCTTGCGGGAGGGGCGGGACTGATCATCAGCGACACACCCAAAAGGGCCCCCAGCCAGGCGGCCGCCCCCTCACCGGCCGCCGTCGAGCAGCCGCCCGACCACCTTGGCGGTGTAATCCACCATCGGCACGATGCGGGCATAGTTCAGCCGTGTCGGGCCGATGATTCCGACGACGCCGACAATGCGCTGCTCGGCGTCGCGGAAGGGCGCTGCCACCATCGAGGAGCCCGACATCGAGAACAGCTTGTTCTCGGAGCCGATGAAGATGCGCACGCCGTCACCGGCCTCGGCCCGGGAGAGCAGATCGATGACATCGGTCTGCGTCTCGAGATCGCCGAAGAGCAGGCGGATGCGCTCAAGATCCTCCTGCGCCTTCAGATCCTCCAGCAGATTGGCCTGGCCGCGCACGATCAGATGGCGATCGCTCGAGGGACCCGACGAGGTCGCGATGCCGCTCTCGACGAGCTTGGCGGTCAGCGCATCGAGCTCGCTTTCCATCTCCGCGCGGTGCTCGGCGATCTCGCGGCGCAGATCGCCTAGCGTCTTGCCCATGATGCGGGCGTTGAGGAAATTCCCAGCCTCCGTCAGCGCCGAGGCCGGCAGGCCCGGCGGCAAGGCGAGCAGCCGGTTCTCGACCGTGCCGTCATCGGCCACCAGCACGACGAGCGCACGAGCGGGATCGAGCCGGACGAATTCGATGTGCTTGAGGCGGGCATTGGCCTTGGTGGTGACGACGACGCCGGCGCCGCGCGAGAGTCCCGAGAGCAGGGCCGAGGCCTCGGTCAGCGTCGCATCCAGCGTGCGGTTGGTGGCGGCGGCCTTCATCTGCGCTTCGATGCGGGTGCGCTCGTCGGAGGTGAGATTGCCGACCTCCATCATCGCATCGACGAAGAAGCGCAGGCCTCTTTCCGTAGGCAGGCGCCCCGCGGAGGTATGCGGCGCATAGATCAACCCGGCCAGTTCGAGATCGGTCATGACGTTGCGCACGGTCGCGGGCGACAGCGTCATCGGCAGCAGGCGGGCGATGTTGCGCGAGCCGACCGGCTCCCCGGTGGTGAGGTAGCCGTCGATGATCTGACGGAAAATCTCGCGCGAGCGCTGATCGGTCTCGATCAGGCCGCCGGGGGATTCAGGGCGCGGCGTATGGGCGCTCATTTCAGTGGAAAAATGGCTGTGACATGAGCTTATTGTCGGCTCGGACCTGCGAGGGATCAAGCGGAAACGGTAAACGAAGAGCGCGGGGAACCCTTCTCCCGAATGGATTTCTCTGCGAAAGGGCCCTGGCGTTGAGGTTTGATTGCTGATTCACTTCGCTCGGGTGCGGCGGGGTGATCGGCATGTCGGATCAGATGTCTTTGGCTGAGGCGTTTTTGGACCCACGCCTGGGTGCGAACGCGAAGCTTGCGAAGATCGATGGGCTGATCGCGTGGGATCGGCTGGCGCCCTTGGCCGGCAAGCTGCGCCAGGCTGAGACGGGCAGGCCGCCTTACGCGCCGCTTGCGATGCTCAAGGCGCTCTATCTGCAGGCGCTTTACGATTTGTCGGATCCCGGCCTGGAGGAGGCGCTGCTGGACCGGCTGTCGTTTCGACGTTTCTGCGGGTTTGCGCTCGATGGCGGCACGCCCGACGAGACGACCTTGTGCCGCTTTCGGCTGGCGGCAGCGCAGGCGGGCGTGCTCGAGGCCTGCTTTGCCGAGATCGGCGCGCAGCTCTCGGCCAAGGGTCTGATCCTGAAGAAGGGCACATTGCTCGACGCCACAATCGTTCAGGCGACGCATGCTGCCCCGTCACGCGAAGCCGGGCTGGGCAAGGGCCACCCCCGTGAACCCGGCGCCGACTGGGGCAAGAAGAACGGCAAGGCCCATTTCGGCTACAAGCTGCATGTCGGCGTCGACGAGGGCTCGGGCCTGATCCGCACGGCGCTCGTGACCTCGGCGCGGATACAGGACGTCGAGATGGCCCCAGGGCTCGTCAGCGGCGACGAGGCCGCCGTCTATGCCGATCGCGGCTATGAGAGCAAGGCCCAGCGCGCCGCCCTGAAGGCCTTGGGCATCAAGGACCGGATCATGCATCGCCGGCACAAGCACATCGCTGTCCTGCCGCGCTGGCTGCAGCGCCGCAACGCCCTGATCGCGCGCCGCCGCGCTCCCGTCGAAGCTGTCTTCAGCGCCATGAAGCGCCTCTATGGCAAAGCCCGGACGCGATGCCACTCGTTCGTCGCCAACACCGCAGACCTGATTGCCTTCGCAACCGTCTACAATCTCCGGCGCGCCACCATCATCGCAGGCGGCTGAACCAGGTCGACTGCGAGCTCTCCAAGCCAACCGCTGAAGACCGCCCGTCACAGGCGAACAATCCGCCGTCAAAATATCAGTCCTCAGCCGCGTTTCGCAGAGGAATCCGAATGGGAGAAGGGCAGGGATGAGGGCCCGCCGCTGATTGCCAGGGCGCAGCGGGGCCGTTGCGTCGTCTGGTTGACCCGCACACCCTCATCCGACCCTCCGAGCCACCTTCTCCGGCCCATCTCGGGCTTGCCCGAGATGGGCAACCAAAGTGTCAAAGTCGGCAACAGCCGATTTTGATGCGGGAGAAGGAAGGGACGTCGCGAAACCCGGCTCCCAACCTTGCCGCCCCCGGCTCAACCGCTTACAAGCCGCCAACTTCGAACAATCAGGATGCTCCCATGCGACCCTCCAAACGCGCGGCCGATGAAATGCGCAAGGTCACGCTCGAACGCGGTGTGGTGCGCTATGCCGAGGGCTCCTGCATGGTGAGCTTCGGCGAGACCCGGGTGCTCTGCGCCGCGACGGTGGAAGAAAAGGGCCCGCCCTGGCTGCGCGGCACCGGCAAGGGCTGGGTCACCGCCGAATATGCGATGCTGCCGCGCGCGACGCATGAGCGCAATCGCCGTGAGGTCACCTCCGGCAAGCCCTCCGGCCGCACACAGGAAATCCAGCGGCTGGTCGGGCGCTCGCTTCGCGCCGTGGTCGACCTGACCGCGATCGGCGAGCGCCAGATCGTGGTCGATTGCGACGTGCTCCAGGCTGATGGCGGCACCCGCACGGCCTCGATCACCGGGGCATGGGTCGCGCTGCATGACGCGCTGAAATGGATGGAGGGTCGCTCCATGCTGAAGGGCTCCAACCCGCTCAAGGACCATGTCGCGGCGATTTCCTGCGGCATCGTCGCCGGCAATCCGGTGCTCGACCTCGACTATATCGAGGATTCCGGCGCGCAGACCGATGCGAATTTCGTCATCACCGGCGGCGGTGGCCTTGTCGAAGTGCAGGGAACGGCCGAAGGCGCGCCGTTCTCGGAGGAGGAGCTCCTGGCCCTGCTCAAGCTCGCCAAGGGCGGCGTGAGCAAGCTTGTCGCGCTGCAGAAGGCGGCGGTGGCCTGACGGGACCCTCGACGCTTATGCTCGGAACCACAACGTCATCCCGGACGCAGCCCTCGGGTCCGATCTTCGATCGGCCCAAGGATAAACTTCGCGGTGATCCGGGATCCACCGTAGAGCCGAATCCGCTGCAAGGGTTGGGCCTCCGATGGATCCCGGGTCGAGCCCGGGATGACGAGGCGTTTTCGAGCCAGCAAAGGCAAGAACAGTGACAGCTCACCGCCTCCTCACCGGCAAGGTCGTGATCGCGACCCATAACCAGGGTAAATTGCGCGAGATGCGCGATTTGCTCGGGCCCTATGGCATCGAACTGGTCTCGGCCGGCGAACTCGGCCTGCCCGAGCCGGACGAGGACGGCTACATGTTCGCAGAGAACGCGGCGATCAAGGCCGTCGCCGCGACCAAGGCGTCGGGCCTGCCGGCGCTCTCCGACGATTCCGGCATTTGCATCGACGCGCTCGACGGCGCGCCCGGACTGTTCTCGGCCAATTGGGCCGGCCCGGGCAAAGACTTCGCCCCGGCGCTCGCCCGCGTGCAGGCCGAACTCGCCAAGCGCGGTGCGACCACGCCCGACAAGCGCCGGGCGCATTTCGTCTCGGCGCTGGTGATCGCCTGGCCCGACGGGCACCAGGAACTGTTCGAAGGCCGCGTTTTCGGCGAGATCGTCGATGCGCCGCGCGGGCTCGGCGGCTTCGGCTATGACCCAATTTTCCGGCCGGACGGCCACGCCAAGACCTTCGGCGAGATGACCACGGGCGAGAAGCACGGCATTCCCGAGGATGGTTCGGCCGGGCTCTCGCATCGCGCGCGCGCCTTCCATGAACTCGCCATCGCCTGCCTGAGGAAGTCCTCATGACCGACGCGGCCGCCCTCAGCGAGCGGCCAGGCGCGATCCTGCATCCCACAGCGGATGCCGGTTTCGCGGTCTATGTGCATTGGCCGTTCTGCCTGGCCAAATGCCCCTATTGCGACTTCAACTCCCATGTCAGGCATGCGCCGCCCGACCAGGCGCGCTATGTCGCGGCTTTCCGGCGCGAAATCGCCCATCGTGCAGAGCTCACGCCCGGCCGCACCGTCTCCTCGATCTTCTTTGGCGGCGGCACGCCGTCGCTGATGGAGGGCCGCACGGTCGGTGCGATCCTCGATGCGATCGGCGAGCATTGGGCCGTCGATCCCCATTGCGAGGTCTCGCTGGAGGCCAACCCGACCAGCGTCGAGGCCGGACGCTTCCAGGATTTCCGCGCAGCCGGCGTCAACCGCGTTTCGCTCGGCGTGCAGGCGCTGAACGACGCCGACCTCAAGGCGCTCGGCCGGATGCATTCGACGCAGGAAGCGTTGGATGCTGTCGCGATCGCGCGCAAATATTTCGAGCGCTACTCCTTCGACCTGATCTATGCCCGTTCGGTCGGGCAGACTCCGGCCTTGTGGCGCGCCGAGCTCGAACTCGCAATCAGCCATGCAGCTGAACATCTCTCGCTCTACCAGCTCACCATCGAGCCCGACACGGCGTTCGAACGGCTGTTCAAGGCCGGCAAGCTCGCAATCCCCGATCATGAGGCGGGAGCAGCGCTCTACGAGACCACGCAGGAGATCACGGCCAAGCACGGCATGCCGGTCTATGAGATCTCGAACCACGCCAAGCCCGGCGCCGAATGCCGGCACAATCTGGTCTATTGGCGCTATGGCGAATATGCCGGCATCGGGCCCGGCGCGCATGGCCGGCTGGTGACGGCGCAGGGCCGCATGGCGCATTCGACCGAAAAGAGCCCGGAAGCCTGGCTGACCCGCGTCGAGGCGGAAGGGCATGCGCTGGTCGAGGACGAGCTGCTGAACGCCGAGGCCCAGGGCGACGAGTACCTGCTGATGGGGCTGAGGCTGGTCGAGGGCATCGACCCGGCCGTGTTCAAGGCCCTGTCCGGGCGGAGCTTGCGCGAACCCCGCGTCACGAGCCTGATCCTGGATGGGCTGCTGACCCGAAAGCCCGGCGGCAAGCTCGCGGCGACGCCCGACGGCGCATTGCTTCTCAATGCGCTGGTGGCTGACTTGGCGGCGTGAATTCGTAAAGCGTCCCTTTACGCAAGTCGCCCGTTCGCACTATAATCCAGGCGATGCGAATTAGGAACGTCAAGCACAAGGGACTGCGGCGCCTCGTCGAGAACGATGATGCCTCGGGACTTCAGTCGCAAGCCGTCGATAAACTCCGCAAGATGATCTCGTTCCTGCAGGACATGGAGCATCAGGACGAATTGCGGTCCGTTCCGACCTGGAAGGCGCATCTGCTAACAGGCGATCGGAAGGGCGTCTGGAGCCTGTTCGTCACGAAGAATTGGCGCATGACCTTCCGGATCGAGCAGACGGACATCGAGATCATCGATCTCGACTATGAGGATTACCATTGATGGATAACGAAATCGCACCTGCGCCAGGCTACCGCCTGAAGAACCCCGGGCATCCCGGCGGCTTCCTGAAGACCGAGATCATCGAACCGGCCGGCTTGTCGGTCACTGCCGCCGCCGCTGTGCTCGGCGTGACGCGTCCAGCGCTATCTGCATTGATCAACGCCCGCGCCGCCTTGTCCCCCGACATGGCGTTGCGGTTCGAAAAAGCCTTCGGCCTCTCGATGGATACATTGATGCGCATGCAAAACAGCTACGACATCGCGCAAGCCCGCAAACGGGCTGACATGATCGACGTCAAGCCGTTCGTGCCTGCGCCGAAGGCGGCCTGACGGCAGGATCGCAGGACTGAATTACTGCGTCCTCGGTCCGAGGTCGCGCGGGGCGGCGTTGACCGTGACGATCTGGCCGTTGCGCAGCTCCAGCACCGCCAGCCCGCGCTCGTTCTGGCCGTCGGGGCGGAAGCGGAAGACGCCGTCGGCGCCCGCAAAGCCCGAGGCATTGGTCAGCACGGCTTCCGAGAAGCGCTGCGAACCCTGCGTACGGGCAAGCGCGGCGGCCAGTGAGACCGCGTCATAGGCCAGGGTCGCGGTGCGGGTCGGGGCGCTGTTGAAGCGCTGCTGGTAGCGCCCGGCGAAGGCGTTGAAGCCGGCCGTGTCGGGCGAGGCGAACCAGCCACCCTGGATCGCCGCAACGCGCGCAACGGCGCCGTCGTTCCAGACGCCAGTGCCAAGCGGCTTGACCTTGGTCGGGTCGAACCCGCCCTGCTGCAAGGCGAGGCCGAGTGCCGGCATGGTGTCGGCCGCAGCCGGCACGAACAGTGCGTCGGCCTGCGGCAGCGACGGAGCGAGCCTGCCGACCGCGGCGCGCATGCTGTTGGCGTCGGCGCTGAAGCGCTCGATCGCGACAGCGCGCGCCCCGCGATTGGCGACGGCCTGCTGGAAGGCCGCCTCGACGACTTTGCCGTAAGCGGTGTCCGGCACCAGCGCGGCGAAGGATTTCTTACCCTGCGCCGAGGCGTAGGCGATGACCCGGTTGACGTCGTTCTCAGGCGGGAAGGACAGCAGGTAGACTCCGCGCGTCGCGACGTTGCTGTCGCTGGAGAAGGCCATGACCGGGCGGTTGGCGGAGCGCGCAACCTGCGCCGCAGCCTGAACGGAGGGCGCGAAGAGCGGTCCGATGATCAGCTCCGCGCCCTCGCGCAGAGCCTCCTGGGTTCCCGCCTGCGCCCCCTCCGGCGTGCCTCGATCATCCTTGACCAGCAATGTCAGGTCGGCACCGGGGAATTCGGCGAGCGCCATCTCGGCCGCGTTGCGCAGCGAATTGCCGACCACGGCGCCCTGCCCTTCCGCCGTCAGCGGCAGGATGAGGCCGACCTTGACCTTGCCATTGCCGATCGTCTGGCCGGAGCTCGCCGGCTGGCCCTGGGCCGCCCCCGGAGAGCCCGTGTCGAAGCCCGGCATGCCCGAGGTGCCGCCGCTGCAGGCGGCGAGCGCAAGCGCGGCGAAGACCGCCAGCGCCGGAGTGCGCAGAGACAAGATCGGAGCGAGGTGCCAGGGGCGCAACACGGGGCGATCTCCAGTCATGAGCCGAACTCTGGACCTAAAACTTATGAACCGGTGCGGCGAGAAGCCGCCCGGTGGTGCAGTCCCCCGACCGTGGGGCTTTCCTGCCAGTCCGCCATGGTATTTTCAAGTTGTTAACTCTGAGTTGCACCTCCCCGATCAGCCATTCCACGGGCTGCGGCCGTGGCGAAAGCCGAGCGCTTGTGGCAGCGTGCAACTCATGTCGACCCAACCCTCCACGCCCCGCTCTCCCAGCTACACCGCCTTCGGGCTCAAGGCCGAGGCCGAGCCGCTCGCGCCCGGGCTGCACATCGTCGCGACGCCGATCGGCAATCTGCGCGACATCTCCTTCCGCGCCCTGGCGACATTGGCGGCGGCCGATGCGGTGCTCGCCGAGGACACCCGGACCTCGAAGACGCTGCTGGCGCATTACGGCATCTCGACGCCGTTATTGCCCTATCACGAGCACAACGCCGCGCTGATGCGCCCAAAGGTGCTGGCGAAGCTGCGCGAGGGCGGCCGGCTCGCCTTGATCTCGGACGCCGGCACGCCGCTGGTCTCCGACCCCGGCTACAAGCTCGTCGCCGATGTCGTGGCCGAAGGCCTACCGGTGACCGGCATCCCCGGCCCCTCCGCCGTCTTGGCGGCGCTGGTGCTGGCGGGGCTGCCGACCGACCGCTTCTTCTTCGAGGGCTTCCTGCCGCCCAAGGCCGCGGCGCGGCGCGGGCGCCTGACCGAGCTCGCCGCGATTCCCGGCACGCTGGTCTTCTTCGAATCGCCGCGCCGTCTCGCCGAGATGCTGGGCGACGCCGCCGCCGTGCTCGGCGCGCGGCCCGCCGCCGTGGCGCGCGAACTGACCAAATATTACGAGAATGTCCGGCGCGGCCCGCTCGCCGAACTCGCCAGCCATTATAACAGCGAGGAGGAGGCGCGCGGCGAGATCGTCGTCATCATCGGCCCGCCCGGGGCCGAGGAGTTGGCGCCGGCCGGTGACGTCATCGATGAGAGGTTGCGCGCCGCGCTGGCCGATGTCTCGCTGAAGGAGGCGGTGGCGCAGGTCGCGGCGCAGACCGGCCAGCCGCGCCGCAAGATCTACGCCCGCGCGCTCGAGCTGACCCGCGAGGAGCCTTGAGGGACGCTGTCCGCAGCTCTCGCCGCAGCGCTCGCGCAAAACGCTCTGGCGCGACCGGCAGACGCTCGGAGTGGCTGGCGATCATCTGGCTCTCCGTGAAGGGCTACCGGCTGCTGGCGCGGCGCTTCGGCGGCAAGGGCGGCGAGATCGACCTCATCGTCAAGCGCGGCCGCACCATCGCCTTCGTCGAGGTCAAGGCGCGCGGCGCGCTGGAGGATGCGCTTTCTGCCATCACGCCGCAGAAGCGCCGGCTCGTCGAGGCGCGAATCCGGCAATGGCTTGCGCGCAATCCCTGGGCGATGGAGCATCATTTGCGGGCCGACGCGGTCTTTCTCGCGCCCCGGCGCTGGCCGCGCCATGTACTGGGCGTGTTCGAGCTTGTCTTGTAACGCAAGGCATCCCACTTGCCGATGCGGTGCGTGCCGGTCGATAAGGGCGCGCTACACAATCGGAGCGCTCTTCCATGACCCTGAACGTCGCCATCCAGATGGACCCGATCGAGCGCGTCCGAATCGCCGGCGATACCGGCTTCGCGCTGATGCTGGAGGCGCAGGCGCGCGGGCATACGCTCTACACCTACACGCCGGATAAACTTTCGCTGCGCGACGGCAAGGTCACGGCCCGGATCAGGCCGGTCACGGTGCGCGATGTCGAGGGCGACCATTTCACGGCCGGAGCCGAGGAGCGCATCGATCTCTCGACGCTCGACGTCGTGCTGCTGCGCCAGGATCCGCCCTTCGACATGGCCTATGTCACGACGACCCATCTGCTCGAGCGCATCCACCCCAAGACGCTGGTGGTCAACAACCCGACCGAGGTGCGCAACGCACCCGAAAAGATCCTGGTCACGCATTTTCCCGAACTGATGCCGCAGACGCTGATCACCCGCGACAAGGCCGAGATCGAGGCGTTCCGCGACGAATTCGGCGAGATCGTGATGAAGCCGCTTTACGGCCATGGCGGCGCGACCGTGTTCAAGACCGGCAAGGACGACCCGAATTTCGGTTCGCTCTACGACCTTTTCGCCGGCATCTTCCGCGAGCCCTGGGTCGTGCAGCGCTTCATGAAGGAGGTCTCGGAGGGCGATAAGCGCATCATCCTGATCGACGGCAAGGCGGCGGGCGCGGTCAACCGGGTGCCGGCGACCGGCGATCTGCGCGCCAATATGGTGCGCGGCGGCGCGGCCAGGCCGACCGATCTGTCGAAGCGCGAACTCGAGATCTGCGAGGCCATCGGCCCGACGCTGCGCGAGCGCGGCCTGCTGCTCGTCGGCATCGACGTGATCGGCGGCAACCTGACCGAGATCAATGTGACGGCGCCGACCGGCGTGCGCGCGATCAAGAAGCTCGGCGGGCCGGATCTGGCGGCGCAGCTGTGGGACGTGATCGAGGCCAAACGGTAAAACCAGCGACCTGCGCGGATGGCATTCAACCGCATCCCTCAGGCTTGCATCAAAGCCTCGGTGAGTTCGGCGAGCGGAGCGGTTTCCGGCCAACTCGGCACATTATCGGGTATCGATATCCAGCGCTGTTTCCGTTTCACCCAGATATGAGCCACGACATCCAGCGCATCGCTCTCGTCGAGCGTGCCCGCCCGTATAATCGCGAGACCCGGCCGGGCACTGTTGGTGTTGTAGATTCGGGTATGGCAGGTTCCGCAGACGCGCTGGCGTGAGACGCGGCCGCTCGGCGAGGTCAGTTCGTAGAGGCCGACGGGTCCAGCCAGGCTCAGCAGATCTTCCGCCACAACGACCTGCTGGCTGAACGCGCTGCCGGTCCATGTCTGGCAGTCACGGCAATGGCAGGCATAGCTGGACGGCAGACGCTCGACGGCGAGGCGATAGCGAACCGCACCGCAGCGGCATCCTCCGTTCAAGCCGCCCGCCATCCGCTTGCTCCTGTCCTCCCGCTGGCCCCAACGCTACCGCGTTGCGCCATTCAGCGGATTCCCCGCATCCCAGCCATAGCGCATCGTCTCGAAGCGCATCGTCAGCGCGTCGACGAGCAGGAGCTTGCCGACCAGCGATTCGCCGAAACCGGTGACGGCGCGCACCACCTCCAGCGCCATCAGCGAGCCCATCACGCCCGCGAGCGCTCCGAGCACGCCGGCCTCGGCACAGGGCGCGACCGTGCCGGGCGGCGGTTCCTGCGGGAAGAGGCAGCGATAGGTCGGGTTGGGCTTGCCGTCAGGGCGGGCCTCATGCGCCCGGATTGTCGTCAGCGAACCGTCGAAACGGCCAAGCGCCGCGGTGACCAGCGGTCGCCGCTCATGGAAGCAGGCGTCCGAGACGGCATAGCGCGTGGCGAAATTGTCCGAGCCTTCGGCGACGATGTCGTAGAAGGCGATCAGCGCGCGGGCATTGTGCGGATCGATGCGAACGACGTGCTCCTCGACCACGACGTTCGGATTGAGCCCGCGGATGAATTCGGCCGCGATGACGGCCTTGTGCTCGCCGATATCGGCGGTGCTGAAAATGGTCTGGCGCTGCAGATTGGAGAGCGAGACGATGTCGTCGTCGACGATGCCGATCTTGCCGATGCCCGCCGCCGCCAGATATTGTAGCAACGGCGCACCCAGCCCGCCCGCACCGATGACCAGGACCCGGGCATTCTTCAGCCGATTCTGGCCCGGCCCGCCGATCTCCGGCAGCACCAGATGGCGGGCATAGCGCTCGATCTCAGCATCGTTCAGGCTCATCCCCTAGGGTTAAGCCGATCCCGCCGCTCCTGCAATCGCCGCGAAGGACGGCCGCAGGATGATGGCGCGGTCTCGGCTTGGCCGCGTCGCCAAGCCATGCCATCGTGAGCCCAGACAGGGCGGAAAAACCGCCCCAACGATCGAACAGGGGAATGATCCATGCGGTTGAAATCTCTCGCGCTCGCGCTTGCCGGCGTCGCCCTTTCGGCCGTGGCCGCGATGGCTCAGCAAGCGATCAAGCCGGCGGTCGTCTATGACAAGGGCGGCAAGTTCGACAAATCCTTCAACGAGGCCGCCTATATCGGCGCGGAGAAGTTCAAGGCCGAGACCGGCGTCGAGTTCCGCGATTTCGAGCCGACCAACGAGGCCCAGATCGAGCAGGCGCTGCGCCGCTTCGCCCGCGACGGCAATTCGCCGATCATCGCAGTCGGTTTCTCGCAGGCGACGGCGCTGCAGAAGGTCGCCGCCGAGTTCCCGGACCTGAAATTCACCATCATCGACATGGTCGTCGAACTGCCGAACGTTCAGTCGGTCGTGTTCAAAGAGCATGAGGGCTCCTATCTCGTCGGGCTCCTCGCCGGTATGGCTTCGAAGACCAACAAGGTCGGCTTCGTCGGCGGCATGGATATTCCGCTGATCCGCAAATTCGCCTGCGGCTATGTCCAGGGCGTCAAGGCGGCCAAGAAGGACGCCGAGATCTTCCAGAACATGACCGGCTCGACGCCCTCGGCCTGGAACGACCCGGTCAAGGGCGGCGAACTCGCCAAGTCGCAGATCGACCGCGGCGCCGACGTGATCTACCACGCGGCGGGCGGCACCGGCATCGGCGTGCTGCGCGCCGCCGCCGACGCCGGCAAGCTCGGCATCGGCGTCGATTCCAACCAGAACGGCCTGCAGCCCGGCAAGGTGCTGACCTCGATGCTGAAGCGTGTCGATGTGGCGGCCTATGCCTCCTTCAAAGCGGCGCGCGACGGCACCTGGAAGCCCGGCATCTCGGTTTTGGGGCTGAAGGAGGACGGCGTCAGCTGGGCGCTCGACGACGCCAACAAGGCGCTGATCACGCCCGAGATGAAGGCTGCGGCCGACAAGGCCAAGGCCGACATCATCAGCGGGGCCGTGAAGGTGCACGACTACATGTCGGATTCGAAGTGCACGATGTGATCTTCGCGACAGCGAAGGTCATCCCGGACGCGACGCGGGAATCGCGGCGCGATCCGGGATCGCGTGCGGACATACATATCCCATGAACATCACCATCCTCGGCTCGGGCGACGCCTTCGGCTCCGGCGGGCGCTTCAACAGCTGCCTGCATGTCGAGGCCGGTGGGGAGCGCATGCTGCTCGATTGCGGCGCCTCGAGCCTGGTCGCGCTGAACAAGGCCGGTATCGAACGCAACGGCATTTCGACGCTGCTGTTCACGCATTTCCATGGCGACCATTTCGGCGGCCTGCCTGCCTTCCTGCTCGACGCGCAATTCGTCTCGCGCCGCAAGGAGCCATTGGTGATCGCGGGGCCGCTCGGCATCGAGCACCGGGCGTTGCATGCGCTCGACGCCGATTTCCCGGGCGCTGCGACCAATGCCTGGCGCTTCCCGATCCGCTATGTCGAGGTCACGCCCGATAGCCCCGCGACGCTCGCCGGGATCGACGTCACCGCCTTCCCGATGCTGCATGACGAGCGCGCCGGACCCTGCCAGGGCTACCGATTGGCCCATGGCGGCAAGGTCTTCGCCTTTTCCGGTGACACGGCCTGGACCGAGGCGCTGGTCCCGCTCGCGTCCGGGGCCGATGTGCTGCTGGTCGAGTGCTACACATGGGACGCTAGGCTCGCCAACCATCTCGACTACGAAACCCTCGCCTCGCACCGGGCAGAGCTCGAGACGGCACGAATCGTGCTGACGCATATGGGCGTCTCGATGCTCGCGCATCGCGAGCCCTTGCCCGAGGAGCGGGCGCATGACGGCATGGTGATCGCGCTGTGACGGAGCCCCCGCCTTCTGCCGTGAAACCGGCTGCCGCCATCGAGCTGATCGGCATCTCGAAGCGCTTCGGCGCGGTCCAGGCCAATAAGGACGTGTCGCTCAAGGTCGCGGCCGGCTCGATCCACGGCATTGTCGGCGAGAACGGGGCCGGCAAATCGACCTTGATGTCGATCCTCTACGGTTTCTACGAGGCCGATTCCGGCGAGATCAGGGCTTCGGGCGCAGCGCGCAAGATCCGCTCCCCGGGCGAGGCCATCGCGGCCGGCATCGGCATGGTCCACCAGCATTTCATGCTGGTCGAGACGCTCTCCGTCGTCGAGAACATCGTGCTCGGAGCCGAGGGCGGCGCCTGGCTGAAAGGCGGGCTCGCCAAGGCGCGGACCGAGCTCGCGCGGCTCTCGCAGGAATATGGCCTCGTCATCGACCCCGACGCCATCGTCGGCGATCTCTCCGTCGGCCTGCAGCAACGCGTCGAGATCCTGAAGGCGCTCTATCGCGGCGCCGATATCCTGATCCTCGACGAACCCACCGCCGTGCTGACGCCGCCGGAGGCCGACCAGCTCTTCTGCCTGCTCAGGGCGCTGAAGCACCAGGGCAAGACCGTAATCCTGATCACGCACAAGCTGCGCGAGATCATGGACGTGACCGACAGGGTCTCGGTGATGCGGCGCGGCGAGATGGTCGCGCATGTTGCAACGGCCGAGACTTCGCCGGCCGCCCTGGCCGAGGCGATGGTCGGCCGGCGCGTGCTGCTGCGGGTCGAGAAAGCGCCGCGTCAGCCTGGCCCGGCCGTGCTAGAGATCGCCGGGCTGTCCTATCTCGACGAGCGCGGCTGCGAGACGCTCAAGGACGCAAGCCTGACGCTGCATGCCGGCGAGATCGTCGGCATCGCCGGTGTCGCCGGCAACGGCCAGAGCGAATTGCTCGAGCTGCTGGCCGGGCTGATCCAGCCCTCGCGTGGCGTGATCCGGTTGAACGGGCAGATCCTCAACGCGACCGAGCGCAACCCCGCCCGCCTGCGCAAGCTCGGACTGATGCATATTCCCGAGGACCGGCAGAAGGCCGGGCTCGTCACCGCCTTCTCGGCCGCCGAGAACGCGATCCTCGGCTATCATGACGAACCCGCTTTCGGACCCGGCCCCTTCCTGTCGCCCGCAGCAATCGAGGCCCATGCGCGCGCGGCCTTTGCGGCCTATGACGTGCGCCCACCCGACCCAGCCTTGAAGACGGCGAAATTCTCCGGCGGCAACCAGCAGAAGATCGTACTCGCCCGCGAGATCGAGCACGCGCCAAAAGTGCTGCTCGTCGGCCAGCCGACGCGCGGCGTCGATATCGGCGCGATCGAGTTCATCCACCGCCGGCTGATCGCGCTGCGCGATGCCGGCGTCGCAATCCTGCTGGTCTCGGTGGAGCTGGAGGAGGTGATGGCGCTGTCCGACCGGATCCTCGCCATGTGCGGTGGGCGGATCACCGGCGAGCGGGCGGCGGAGACAGCCGACGAGCGCGATCTCGGGCTGCTGATGGCCGGCGTGAGCGAGGCAGCATGAGCGCCACCCCCATCGACCTCCCGCGCTGGGCCGACGCAGGCCTGGTTCCGCTCGTATCCGTAGCGGCAGCCCTCGTCGTTGCAGGCCTCGTCGTCATCGGCATCGGCGAGAGCCCGCTGGAGGCGACGACATTGCTGCTGCGCGGCGCGCTGGGCAGCGCCGAGGGCATCAGCTTCACGCTCTACTACACCACGAACTTCATCTTCACCGGGCTTGCCGTCGCGGTCGCCTTCCATGCCGGGCTGTTCAATATCGGCGGCGAGGGACAGGCGACGATCGCCGGTATTTTCGTCGCGCTCGCCTGCCTCTGGCTTGCGCCCCTGCCCGGCATCCTGCTCGTGCCGCTGGCGATCCTCGCGGCGGCGGCGGGCGGCGCGCTCTATGGCTTCATTCCCGGCTGGCTCCAGGCAACGCGCGGCAGCCATGTCGTCATCACCACGATCATGTTCAATTTCATCGCCGCGACGCTCAGCGTCTACCTGCTGGTCGAGGTCATCGGAAAGCCCGGCTCGATGCAAGCCGAGACACCGGAGTTCGCCCGCCACGCGATTCTGACGCCGATGCATGAATTGCTCGCGCCGCTCGGCCTCAAGCTGCCGGCGACGCCGCTGAACAGTGCCTTCCTGCTGGCACTGGCTGCGCTCGTCGCGGTCTGGGCGCTGATCTATCGCTCGCGGCTGGGTTACGCGATCCGCACGGTCGGGGCTAATCCGCGCGCGGCCGCCTATGCCGGCATTTCGCCGGCGCGGATCATCATGGTCGCGATGGCGATCTCGGGTGCGCTCGCCGGCGGCCTTGCCGTCAACGAGGTCATGGGCGTGCAGCACCGACTGCTGCTCGATTTCACCGCCGGCTATGGCTTTGTCGGCATCGCGGTCGCGCTGATGGGGCGCGGCCATCCGGTCGGCGTCGGGCTCGCGGCGCTGCTGTTCGGCGTGCTCTATCAAGGCGGAGCGGAGCTTTCCTTCGACAAGCCGAGCATCACCCGCGACATGGTCGTGGTCATCGGCGGCGTCATCATCCTGTTCGCCGGAGCGCTGGACGGACTGTTCCGGCGGCTGGTGGCAGGCCTGCTGCGGCTGGGGCGTCCGGCATGACAATCATCTCGCAGGGAAACACGCCGTCGTCCCGGACGCAGCGAAGCGGAGATCCGGGACCCATGCCTGAACCTTTCCGGCACGTGTTCCGGCATGGGTCCCGGGTCTCCCTGCGGTCGCCCGGGACGACAGGCGTGTTTCCCAAGCAATACGGCGGTGGCTGACCATGGAATGGGTCCAGACCATCGCCGTCGTGCTCGACTCGGCTGTGCGGCTGTCGGTTCCGCTGCTTTGCGCCGCATTGGCGGGGCTGTGGTCGGAGCGGGCCGGCATCGTCGATATCGGGCTCGAGGGCAAGATGCTGATCGCCGCCTTCGCCTCGGCTGCCGCCGCCTTCGCGACAGGCTCGGCCTGGGCGGGACTTGGCGCCGGCATCCTCGCCTCTGTCATGCTCGCGCTGGTGCATGGTTTCGCCGCGATCACCTGGCGCGGCAACCAGATCGTCTCCGGCGTCGCCATCAACATGCTGGCGGCAGGGCTGACCGTGATCCTCGGCAATGCCTGGTATGGCCAGGGCGGACGCACCCCCTCGCTCGAAGGGCCGGCGCGCTTCCCCGACCTGACGCTGCCGCTCGGCGCCTGGGCGCGCGAACATGTGCCGGTCGTGGGGACCCTCTATGACGAGGTCGTCTCCGGCCATGCCGCGCCGGTTTACCTCGCCTTTGGCTGCCTGCTTCTGACCGCCCTTGTGCTGAAGCGGACGCGGTTCGGCTTGCGGTTGCGGGCCGTCGGCGAAAATCCGGCGGCAGTCGACACCGCCGGCATCTCGGTCGCGGGGCTGCGCTATGGCGCGGTGATCATCTGCGGAGCGCTCTGCGGGTTGGGCGGCACCTATCTCGCCGTCTCGCAATCGGCGGGCTTCCTGCCGCATATGACCGCTGGCAAGGGTTTCATCGCGCTCGCCGCCGTGATCTTCGCCAATTGGCGCCCCTGGCCGGCGCTCGGCGCCTGCCTGCTCTTCGGCCTGCTCGACGCGGTTGCGATCAGGCTGCAAGGCGTCATATTGCCCGGCATCGGCCAGGTGCCGGTGCAGGCGATCCAGGCCCTGCCCTATCTGATGACGGTGATCCTGCTCGCCGGCTTCATCGGCAAATCGACGCCGCCAAAGGCCTCGGGCCTGCCCTATGTCAAGGAACGCTGAGCCGAGATGACCGACGAGCCCGATTTCGACGCCCTTTTCGCGGTGGCCCAACCTGTCCAGGCCCGGGCCTATGCGCCCTATTCGCGCTTCAAGGTCGGCGCGGCGCTCCTGGCCGATGACGGCACGGTCTATTTTGGCTGCAATGTCGAGAACGCGTCCTATCCGGTCGGCGTCTGCGCCGAGGCCGGCGCGATCTCGGCGATGATCGCCGGCGGCGGGCGCGCCATCCGCGCTTTGCTCGTGCTCGGCGACGGAGATGCGCTGGTCACGCCCTGCGGCGGCTGCCGCCAGCGCATCCGCGAATTCGCCGCGCCCGAGGCCCAAATCGCGATCGCCGGCCCAAACGGCGTTCGCGCCCGCTTTTCGCTGGCCGAGCTGTTGCCAGCCTCCTTCGGACCAGACAATTTGCGCTAGTCGAACGAATTTGACATTTGCGCCCGCCCGATATCGGCCGCGAGGCAAATGTCAAATTCATAAGTTCCACTAGAAAATCAAAGAGGTTCTAGTGGTTTTGATGATTCCGACATTTGCTCCGAGCCCGATATAGAATGGGGAGCAAATGTCGGAATCAAACCACTAGTGATTTGCGCAATCGACGAGTGTTCGTCCGCATGAGTGAATCCGAGGGCCGGGGGGCGGACGAATGGCTGTTGATGCAATCTTCGACGAGGCGGCGGGAACGCTGATCGACCGTGGGGTCGATGGTCCCATCGACTGCGCGCTCGTGCTCGGAACCGGGCTCGGCCGCATCGCCGACGACATGACCGACATGGTCACGATCCCGTTCTCGGCGATCCCCGGCTTTCCCCTGGGAGAGGTCTCGGGGCACGCCCGGCAGCTCTGCTACGGCACGCTCTTCGGCAAGAAGGTACTGATCTTCCAGGGCCGGGCGCATTATTACGAGACCGGAGACCCGGCAGCGATGCGCGTGCCGCTCGGCATGCTGAGCGCCTTCGGCTCGCCGCCCCTGATCCTCACCAATGCGGCAGGCTCACTGAAGCCCGATCTCCGGCCCGGCGGGCTCGCACTGATCACCGACCACATCAACCTCAACGGCCCCAATCCGCTGGTCGGGGATGTCGGCGATGGCCGCTTCGTGCCGATGGTCGATGCCTATGATCCGCATCTGCGCATGCGATTGAAGAAGGCCGCCGCGAGCTCCGGCGCCAATCTCGGCGAAGGCGTCTATATGTGGTTCACCGGTCCCAGCTTCGAGACACCCGCCGAGATCAGGATGGCGAAGACGCTCGGTGCCGACCTTGTCGGCATGTCGACCGTGCCCGAGGTGATCCTCGCCCGGCGCTTCGGCATCCGCGTCGCCGCCATCTCGGTCATCACCAATATGGGGGCAGGCCTGCTCGGCGGCGCGCCGCAACATGGCGAGACACGAGACGTCGCGACCGCCGCCTCAACCGGGTTGCGGCGCCTCTTCCGCAGCTTCCTGTCGGAGCTCTGACCCGATGTCCGAGGCATCCGTTGCGGCGCGCGCGCTCGCCCTGCTCGATCTGACGGACCTCACTGAGGATGCCAGCGAAGCCGGCCTGAGCAGCCTGTGCACACGCGCCGTCGCTGCGCCCAGCCCGGTCGCGGCCATATGCATCTGGCCGCGCTTCGTCCGCCAGGCGCGCGCCTTACTGGGCGACGGGCCCGTGCGCATCGCAACCGTGGTGAATTTCCCCGAAGGCGGGACGGCCATCGCGCCGGTCCTGCGCGAGACCGAACAAGCGCTCACTGAGGGCGCCGACGAGATCGATCTCGTCCTGCCCTGGCAGGCCTTCCTCGCCGGCTATCTCGAGAGCCCGCGCGCCATGGTCAGGCTGGTGAAATTGCGCTGCGGCGACAAGCGGCTCAAGGTCATCCTGGAGACCGGGGAATACCCCGATCTCGCCCAGGTCCAGGCCGCCGCCGAGCTCGCCATCGCGGAAGGGGCCGACTTCATCAAGACCTCGACCGGCAAGACGGTGCATTCGGCCAGCATTCCCGCCGCGCGGACGATGCTCCAGGTCATCGGGGCGACCAAGCGCCCCGTGGGGTTGAAACCCTCCGGCGGCATCAGGAGTTTGTCCGATGCGGCGAGCTATCTCGCGCTTGCCGACGCGATCATGGGGCCGGACTGGGCGACGCCGGAAACCTTTCGTTTCGGCGCGAGCGGGTTGCATCAGGTGCTCGTCGACGTGATCGCGGGCGGCGCGGCGGGGCAAGCGAACGGACCCTATTGAGATGAAGCTGACCCAGGAGATCATCGCCGCAAAGCGCGACGGCGCTGAATTGCCGGATGCCGACATCCGGCAATTCGTCGCGGGCATCACCGACGGCTCGGTCAGCGAGGGCCAGGCCGCCGCCTTTGCGATGGCGATCTTCTTCCGCGACATGAACGCGAAGGAGCGCGTCGCGCTGACGCTGGCCATGCGTGATTCCGGCACTGTGCTGAACTGGGACGACCTGCCCGGCCCAGCCCTCGACAAGCATTCGACCGGCGGCGTCGGCGACACTGTGAGCCTGCCATTGGCGGCGGCGGTCGCGGCCTGCGGCGGCTTCGTGCCGATGATCTCGGGGCGCGGGCTCGGCCATACCGGCGGCACGCTCGACAAGCTCGACGCCGTACCGGGCTATGTCACGCAGCCCGACATCGCGCTGTTCCGCAAGGTGGTGCGCGAACAGGGCTGCGCCATCATCGGCCAGACCGCCGACCTCGCCCCCGCCGACAAGCGGCTCTACGCCATTCGCGACGTGACGGCGACGGTCGAGACCATTCCGCTTTTGACCTCCTCGATCCTGTCGAAGAAGCTCGCGGCCGGGCTGCATGGCCTCGCCATGGATGTGAAGTTCGGCTCGGGCGCCTTCCTGACCGATTACGGTCAGGCGCGTGCACTCGCCGACGCGCTGGTTGGCGTCGCCAATGGCGCGGGCCTGCCGACGACGGCCTTGATGACCGACATGGACGAGCCCCTGGCGAGCGCAGCCGGCAACGCGCTCGAAGTGGCTTACGCCCTCGACCATCTGACGGGCAGGCGACGCGAGCCGCGCTTCCATGAGGCGACGGTGGCGCTGGCGGCCGAGATGCTGCTGCTGGGCCGGCTCGCGGGCGATCTCAATGAGGCCCGCGCCAAGATCGAGGCCGCTTTCGTCTCGGGCGCGGCGGCAGAGCGCTTCGCGCAGATGGTCGCGGCGCTGGGCGGGCCGAGCGACCTGCTGGAACGGCCGGAGAAATATCTCGCGCCGGCACCTGTCGTGAAGCCGGTCTTTCCGGTTGCGCCGGGCACGGTCCAGGCCATCGACACGCGCGGCGTCGGCTTCACCATCGTCGCGCTTGGCGGTGGGCGCAGCCGCGCCGAAGACCGCATCGACCACAGCGTCGGCATCGTCGATCTCGCGGGCATCGGCGACAGCGCGGGACCGGAACGTCCTCTCGGCATCGTTCATGCACGTAGCGAAGCCGGCTTCGCTGCGGCCCAGGCCCGCTTGCGGCAGGCCTATCGCATCGGCGAGGGTAAGGCCGGCCACGGCCCGCTCGTCACGGAACGCATCACGGAGAATTCGCACGCATGAGTCTACTTTTGGCGATGACCGGTTGGCATGTCGAGGATTGGCGCGCCCGCTTCCAGGCGCTGCTGCCCGACATCCCCGTGGTGATCCTCGGCGAGCCCTTCGATCGGCGCGCGGTGCATTACGTCGCAAGCTGGAAGCACCCTGAAGGGAGCCTTGCCGGACTGCCCAACCTCGCCGCGATCTTCTCGCTCGGCGCCGGCGTCGATTTCCTCTTCGCCGACCAGCGCCTGCCGGAGGCGCCGATCGCGCGTGTCGTCGACCCCGACCTGACGACGCGGATGAGCGAATACATCGTGCTGCACTGCCTGATGATCCTGCGTCAGCAGCGCCGCTATGACCGCCAGCAGCCCGTCAAGAGCTGGGAGGACGACCGCTATCAGCCGGCGGCGCGCTCGGTGCGCGTCGGCATCATGGGGCTCGGCGAGCTCGGGCTCGATGCGGCGCGCAAGCTCCAGGTCATGGGTTTCGACGTGGCGGGCTGGAGCCGCAGCCCCAAGAGCGTCGAGGGCCTCACCACCTTCGCCGGCGAGGACGGCATGGCCGCGTTCCTGGCGCGTACCGACATCCTCGTCAGCCTGCTGCCGCTGACGCCGGAGACGAAGGGCACGATCAACGCCACCCTGCTCGCCGGTCTCGCAAGGGATGGCCGGCTCGGCGGACCGTTCCTGATCAATGCCGGGCGCGGCGGCTTGCAGGTCGAGGCCGATATCATGGCCGCGTTGGAGGCCGGCACGCTCAAGGGCGCGACGCTCGATGTGTTCGAGACCGAGCCGCTGCCGGCGGACTCCCCGCTCTGGAGCCATCCGGCGGTCACGGTGACGCCGCACAACGCCGCGATGTCCGAGCCCGAGGCGGTGGCAAATCTGATCGCGGCACAGATCCGGCGCCTGGAAGCAGGCCAGCCGCTGGAGTATGTCGTCGATCCGAAGCGGGGATATTGATCCCCGGTCATTCCGGGGCGCTGCGGAGCAGCGAACCCGGAACCCACGACTGGGTGAGCATGATCGGCTGAGGTTATCGGAGGTCGCGTCCAGTCGTGGGTTCCGGGTTCACGCCTGCGGCGCACCCCGGAATGACAAAGGCGGGCCGTCATCGCTCCGTCATCCCGCCGTCGCGGCGCTGAAACGCGACCCCGCCAAGTCCTCTGGGTCATTCCCCCAGCCCGGAGCGTTCCATGCGCCTGTCCCTCGTCGCAGCCTTGCTGCTGTCATCGACCATCCTCGCCGGCGCCCAGGATGCGCAGAAGGAATTCCCCGCCAAGCTCGCCGGCCATGCCCTGCTGCCGGCCAACACGATCATCGCCGCCCCAGCCGATGCGCCGGCCGACCTCAAGGTCTCCGGCAAGTTCGTCACGCCCGGCAAGCGCGTCGAGGCCGTCGGCACGGTGATGGGCACCTCGGGCGGGCGCCCGACCGGCCTGTCGACGCCATTTGCCGGCCAGCCAGTGCAGGGCTTCTCCGGCATCCGCTCGCTGGGCAATGGCGAGTTCCTGGTGCTGACCGATAACGGCTTCGGCGCCAAGGCGAACTCGCCGGACGCGATGCTGTTCTTCCACCGCCTCAAGGCCGATTTCGCCAGCGGCAAGATCGAACGGACCGCGACCACCTTCCTGCACGACCCCGACAAGAAGATCCCCTTCCGCATCGTCCATGAGGGCACGGAGAAGCGCTATCTGACGGGCGCGGATTTCGATCCGGAATCGATCCAGCCGATCGGCGGCAAATTCTGGATCGGCGAGGAGTTCGGCCCCTATCTCATCCGCGTCGACGCTGACGGCAAGGTCGAGGCCGTGTTCGAGACGCTCGTCGACGGCAAGCCCGCCCGCTCGCCCGACCACTACGCCGTGACCACGCCCAACGCGCCCAACCTCCCGGTCGAGTTCAATGTCCGCCGCTCCAAGGGTTTCGAGGGCATGGCGCAGTCGCCCGATGGCCGCTTCCTCTATCCGCTGCTGGAAGGCCCGCTCTGGAACGCCGAGACCAAGGGCAATGAGGAGGTCGACGGCAAGGAGGTGCTGCGCATCCTCGAATTCGACGTGGCTGCCGAGAAATGGACCGGCCGCTCCTGGTTCTTCCCGCTGGAGCAGAAGGGCCTCGCCATCGGCGACTTCAACATGATCGACGGAACGACAGCTCTCATTATCGAAAGAGATAACGGCGAAGGCACCGCCGACAAAGCCTGCGCCGCTGGCCAGAAGGGCCCCGACTGCTTCCACGACGTCGCCAAGTTCAAGCGCATCGTGAAGATCGAAATGACCGACGCCAATGTCGGCAAGCCGGTGCGCAAGGTCGGCTTCATCGACCTCTTGAAGATCGCCGACCCGGACAAGAAGGCCCGCCAAGGCGCCATCGACGGCGTGCTGCCCTTCCCCTTCTTCACCATCGAGAACGTCGATGTGGTCGACCGCGCCAACGGCATCATCGTCGTCGGCAACGACAACAACCTGCCCTTCTCCTCCTCGCGCGATCCGAAGAAGGCCGACGACAACGAACTGGTGCTGCTCTCGGTGAAGGAACTGCTCGACGCGAAGTGAGCCGCGCGCACGCCCTCCAAGTCGCGGACAGGTCAATCCGCGACTTGGAGATCTCCGCTCAAGTCATGGCCGGCCTTTGGCCGGCCATGTGCGTTTGTGAAACCTGCCCTTGAATGGCTGTTTTCACAGGACTATATTAGCGGGCACCAAGCACTCCATGTGCGAGGGCAGTGGTTTGGATGATCGACACTCATGGAGGTGATCATGTTGACCGCGAATACGGACGGCAGACGGCCGCAGGACTTGTGCAACCTCATCCTGGCCGCGTGCCTGTTCATCTCTCCCTGGATTTTCGGCTTCGTGGGCGAGGCTATGCCCACCCGAAACGCCTGGATCGTCGCCGTGGCGCTCGCCCTGGTGGCCTTCGCGGCGCTTTCGGTCTTCGCCGAGTGGGAGGAATGGGTGAACCTGGCGCTCGGCGTCTGGCTGATGGCGGCCCCCTGGATGCTCGGCTTTACCGGCAACTTCAACGCGTTCTGGACCCATATGATCCTGGGCGCCTTGACGGCGGCGGTATCGGCCTGGGCGGTCTGGGATTATCGGCACGAGCCGCACGCCACGGCCTGACCGGGCCGTGACATGACACTATGGCCCGCCGCCGCGAGGCGACGGGCTTTTTCGTGCCCGCGACGATCAGGCCACGCGCTTATCCGCGGAATCGCAGAGATCGACGAGCAGGCAGCGGACGCATTCGGGCCTGAGCGCCTTGCAGGTGTAGCGGCCATGCAGGATCAGCCAGTGATGCGCATGCCTGCCGAACTCCCGCGGCACGGCCTTCTCCAACCCCAGCTCGACCTGCAGCACGTTCTTGCCCGGCGCGATGCGCAAGCGATTGGCGACGCGGAAGACATGGGTGTCGACTGCGTGGGTGATCTCGCCGAAGGCCATGTTGAGCACGACATTGGCCGTCTTGCGGCCGACGCCGGGCAGCGTCTCCAGCGCCTCGCGGTTGGCCGGCACCTCGCTGCCGAATTCGGCGATCAGCTTTTCGCAGAGCGCGATCACGTTCTTCGCCTTGGTGCGGAACAGGCCGATCGTCTTGACCAGCTCGCGCACTTGGCTTTCGCCGAGCGCCAGCATCTTTTCCGGGGTATCGGCGAGCTCGAAGAGCTTGCGCGTCGCCTTGTTGACGCCGGCGTCGGTCGCCTGCGCCGAGAGCACCACGGCGACCAGAAGAGTGAAGGCGTTGACGTGTTCGAGCTCACCTTTGGGCTCGGGCTCGGCGGCGCGGAAACGCTCGAAAATCTCGCGGATGCCCGCCGCGCTGCGGGCGCGCGGCTTCGTGATCCCGGGGGCGGCGGGCGCGCGGCGTTTGGACCTGTTCTCTTGCATCATCGCGGCGTTATAGTTGGGCCATGAAACCCGGCAAGTCCGATTCAGCCGCGACCGGCGACGCCTCGGCCATGGCGGCCGAGCGCCCCGTCTTCGACGCAACGATCACGCCGCATCGCTCGCTGGGGCAAAACGGCTTCCGCATCGTGATGACGCTGGTCTGCCTCTCCAGCGTCGTCTCCTCGATCCCCTTCGTCGTGCTCGGCGCCTGGCCGGTGGCGGGCTTCTTCGGCCTCGATGTCGCGGCCTTGTTCATCGCCTTCCACGTCAATTTCCGGCATGCGCGCGCCTTCGAGCGGGTCATCGTGACGCCGCTCGAAGTCTTGCTGCGCAAGGTCTCGCATCATGGCCGCGAGGCGGTCTGGCGCTTCAACCCGGCCTGGACCAAGCTCGAGCGAGAGAATGACGAGGATTATGGCTTGCTGCGGCTGAGCCTGGTCTCGCGCGGGCAGCGCGTCGCGGTGGCGGGAGCACTCTCGCCGCATGAGCGCGAGGGCTTTGCCGATGCGCTCGGCGCGGCGCTGGCCAGCGCAAGGCGCGGCCCGGATTTCGGAGCGGCCTGACAGGCCCGCGTCAGGCCTGTCAAATGTCAGCTTTTCGGGTGTGACGCTTTCGGGTTGTGAGCCTTGGCCGCCATCGTCATTCCGCTGATTTCGGCTGCGATCATCGTCGGATTGATCACGACTTTGCTCGCCAGGAAACCGGGAGCGCGGATGCCGAACGCCGACGAGGATGCGCCAGGGCAGAGCGGCGATGAGCGGGTGCGCGGTTACGGGCTCGTGCTGCGCGACCAGCTCGACCGGACACCGTTCGGGCCGGAACTGCCGCGCATAGTCTGGCGCAAGCTCATGACATGCCCAACCGGAGAAGGGCTGGTGCGCGAGTTCCACCGCGATTTCTGCGGGCAGGGCCTGATCCGCACTCAAGACGGCGTCAAGCTCTGCGATATCTTCGACGGCGGCCATAATACCGGCGATGCGATCACGTCCTGGCCAAGCGAGGAGGCGTTCGTTGGCTTCTTCGCCGCGCAGTCGGATTACAGTTGCAGCGGCTGGGACGGGGCCTCGGCCGTCTTCGCGACGCAGGACGAATGGTATCGCAACAACCAGCGCCTGACGCGGGAGGGGTTGCAGGTTTTCGTCGCCGAGCTAAAGCCGCGCTGAACGGCTCGCGCCAATTTTTCACGAAAGCAATGCTCTTGATTCCAGGAGCCTGGTCTAGCCCTCCATCGCCCTTGCCGCCTGTTCCACCCTTGCCGCCTGTTCCAAATTCGCCCGCGCGATCGCGCGGTGGAACGGCGCGATTACCGCCAGGTACGTCCGCCCCAGCAGGTTATGGCAATGCACCACCGTCACCACGACTAGCTCCCGGCCGCCCGCTGCGCCCGTGCGCAGCAGGATCGCGGCTCGGAAGTCGAGATGCCGATCGTCCTCGCCCACCACCAACTCCCCCGCGCTCTTCGACAGCAGCGGAAAGAAGCCGATCACCGGCCCCCGCGCCGCCGCGGCGGCACCGATCGCGCGAGACGATTTGACACCGACCGTCGCCATCATCACATCGCGCACCCGCGTCAGCGCGCGAATCCACCCCGCCGGCCGCTCGAACCCAGCGCGCGCCAGCACTTCGAGATCGTCGTTCGCCCCCGCTGGCAGTTGAATCGCGAACGCATCGAGCAGGTCCGCGCCCACATAAAGCGGCGCCAGCACACTGTCGGGCGGTACGGGCACCGCATGGGCTTTGGCTATACCGCCCGCTTTTCCCAAAGTGTTGTCAGCCGCAAGGGGTGAAGGCAAACAAATTGCCCGATCCACCGCGTCTTCCCGTATGGGCGTCCCGGTTGACTCGATACAAGGTACCATCTTGCGCGTCCTTCTGCTATCATTTCCTTAGCAAGAAATCGCCTTGTCCGCTACGGAAAATATAGCATGACGTTCCCCAAACCCGGCCGGCCCGTACGCGGGTCGCAAACCGGGCGCCCAGTTATGGCGCTTCTCGATCTGCTGGGGCGGCGCATGAGTTTGCGCGTTTTGTGGGAGCTTGCTCATGCCGGACAACCTCTCACATTTCGGGAATTGCAAGCGGTCGCGGAAACAAATCCAAGCCTCCTAAACACACGCCTCAAGGAAATGCGGGCCGCTGCCATCGTAGTCCATCACACTGGCGGCTATGGCTTGAGCGAAGAAGGGAAGGCGTTGGTCCGCCTCATCATGCCGCTTGACGAGTGGGCCACTGCGTGGGGGGCAAGACTCGGGGCCGAAAATGATGCGCCGGCGGCGCTACACGCGATACAAGACACTCTGGAAAGGGACCGGCCAAGATCAAAGGAAAGTTAGTGATCGGCTGATTGCCAGCCGGTCTTAACATTGCCGATCCCGCCGCCTCAGCCGTCGGCCAGGTCTGTGTCGCCAGCGATGAGCTGCTGGAAGATCGGCGCCAGAATCGTCACCAGCTCCGCCGGGTCAGCCTCGGCCAGGGCCGAGAGCCCGACCATCTGCCGCATGACCTGAAATCCGGCGACCAGGGAGAGCACCAGGGCCGCGCGCTGAGGCGCCAGCGCGCCGCGAAGGGCCGCCCTCAGCACCTTCTGGTGGCCATTCTCGATCTACTCGCGGCGGATTTCCGCAGCGCGCTGGCTTGAAGCCGAATGCAGCATGATCAGGAAACCCTCGAGCGGGGTATCGCCCGATTTGGTGATGTCGACCAGGATCGAGGCGATGGTCTCGGCAACCTGATGCGAGCGAACCGCATGCGGACGATGCCGTCCGAATGCGGCGTGATCGAGGAACTCTGAACCAGCTCCGTCAGGGCTTGGCGTCCGGGAACTTGGCGTCCGGGAACTTGGCGTCCGGGAACTTGGCGTCCGGGAACTTGGCGTCGAGGAATTTGGCGTCGAGGAACGCCCGCACCAATTTGGTGGTTGCAGCCGGGTTCTCCTCCATGATCCAGTGCCCGGAATCGGGGACGATTGCGCCTTGAACATTGCTCGCCGCGAACTTCATCACCTCGGCCATGGTCAGCCCGAAGGACTTCTCGCCGCCTAGCGCCAACACAGGCATGGTCAGCTTGCCCGCTGCCACGAAAGCCTTGTTGTCGATCGCGTCCTGATCGAAGGCGGCAAACTGCGCGAAGCCCGCATGCATCGCGCCCGGCTTGGCGTAAAGCGCGGCATAGTGCCGGCGCGAGGCTTCGGTGAAGCGGCTCGGCGTGGCGGAGAACTCGTTCCAGAACCGGTCGAGATAGATGCGCTCGCGGCCGGCGACGAGCCGCTCCATATCGGGCCCACCGAAGCGGAAATGCCAGAGCAGCGGGTTCTTGAGGATCTCTTCCCAGGGACCGACTCCCGGCAAGGGCGCGTCGATCAAGACGAACTTCGTCACGCGGTCGCGGTGCAGGGCGGCGAAGGCATAGCCCACCATATTGCCGATGTCGTGCGTGACCAGGTCTGTCTTCTCGATCTTGAGCGCGTCGAGGACACCGGCAACATCGCCGCCCTGTGTCTTCTTGTCGAAACCGCCCTTGGGCTTTGAGGAGAGGCCCATGCCACGCAGGTCGGGAACGATGACGGTGTGGTCGCGGACGAGATCGGCCGCCAAGGGCGCCCACATATCGCCGGTCTCGCCATAGCCGTGCAACAGGACCACCGCCGGACCCTTGCCACCGATGCGGACATGAATGGTCGTGCCGTTGCTCGCGATCTCCTGGATGCGGAAAGCCGCGGGGAAGGGAGCGACCTGCGCCAATGCGGGCGTTGCCAGCAGAACGATGCCGATCGTGGCGGCCAGAATGCGAAACATGTCGGTTCCTTCCAGTGGCTGCGCGAGCAGACGCTCAAAACGGCTCGCCAGAACAATGCCCCTGCCGCATCGACAGGTATAGACGCAGAATTAGCGAAGCCAGCCTTTCGGAATGATGACAAGCGACGCAGTCGCGGCATGGTTCAGCGTCCGGCGTCCCCCATTTGCCCAATTGCCTCTCCGTCTCCCTCCTGTGAGACGCCATGGCCGATTTCGGAGCCGATATCCGCGATGATCGTGCCGCCGATCCAACCCTCCCGGGGCAGAGACCGCAATGCCGCGAGCGCGACATCCTGCGCCGCGAAAGCCAAGTCGTGGCGGCCGCTGCGGAAATAGGCCATGGCCTGAAAGGTGGCGTTGAGGCAGCGATTGACGTCATTGGAACTGTCGGCCTGCGCCAGCATGGCGAGCGCCTCCTCATAGCGCCCCAGCCGCACGAGAGCCGCGCCGCGCGAGCCTTTGAGCGTAGCAAGGTCAGGCCGAAGTGCCATCGCATCGCTCGTCCAGCGATCGAGCTGCCTCTCATGGCGCGAGCCCGGCTGGGCGATCACATTGGTAACGATCGTATCGAGGATCAGGAGCCGTTCGCTGCGGGCCCCGGTGCGCGGCAGCTCGCGGTCCAGCGCCTCGACCGCCTCATCGGTGAGCGGGCGCGGCGCCACAGCCAAAATGGAATCGTGGAGATGGTACGCGATGCGGTCAGACCGGCCGGACGGGCACCATGTCGGCTCCGTCTTATCCTGATATTGCCTGAGCACGCCGAGATAGGTCTCGCGGTACAGCCTGTTCGCGTCACGCTCGGTCCATAGCGTCCGCCACAAGGACAGCATGTCGTTGGGAATGCGCTCGCCATAGAGATGGACGACGTGCGGGACGAGATTCCGCAACAGCATGACGGCTTGATAGATCAGTGCCAGCAGCACAACGGCGCTTGCGATCGGCGAGCCGCGCAAGGCTGCATAGAGCGCGATCAAGGCAAGGAACCACGCCAGATCCATAGCCGGGCCAGCAGCATAGAACGACGCCATCGCCGACCTTCTATAGAACAGCGGCGGAAAAATCCTGACATAGCCACCAAGCGGAACAAGTCCGATGCGGATCTCCGCGCCGCGCAGGCGGGAGCGGAAGATCTCCGGGCCGGTTCCGAGACGAATCTCGGCAATCTGCATCCCCATCAGGCGGCCGATCATGGCGTGGGCGCTCTCATGCAATGCGAGGCTGATCCAGGCGCTGACCGGCAAAGCGACCACGAACAGAAATAGAAGGGGCAACGATCAATATCCTTTCGCAAGACCTGCGATCGCCGGGCCAGACGGAAACCCGGATACGAAGCAATAGCGCGGGACAGGGAGGCTCCTCCACCCCACCTTGCCAGCTTTCGGGTGGAGTCCATCCCCTTGCACGCTTAGTTTCGCATCATGACATTCGATGCGAGGTTGATCCCATGACCGCTCATATCCAGAAGCTCGGTGCGATGACCCCGACACGCTTCACCAACGCCGTGCTGGCGCGCGCCACCGAGGCCATGCCGGCCGAAGCCGATTTCCCCTCGACCGCGCCGGGTTCCGATTACGACACGGTGCGCCGGATCCTGGCCTTCATCACCGAGACATGGCGCGAGCAGCCGACGATCGAGGCGATCGCCGAGGCCGCCGGCGCGACCCCGACCGATGTCCACCATCTCTTCCGGCGCTGGTGCGGGCTCACCCCCAAGGCCTTCCTGCAGGCGATCACGCTCGACCATGCCAAGGGCCTGCTCGGCGCCTCCGCCAGCATCCTCGACACCGCTTACGAGGTCGGGCTGTCGGGGCCGGGGCGGCTGCACGATCTCTTCGTCACTCATGAGGCGATGTCGCCGGGCGAATGGAAGGCCGGCGGCGGCGGCCTGCGATTGTCCTACGGTTTCCATGCCTCACCCTTCGGCGAGGCCCTGATCGTCGCGACCAATCGCGGCTTGGCGGGGCTCGGCTGGGTCTCGACGTCAGTCGATGGCGGCAAGGTCGTCGGCGGACGGGCCGAGGCGCTGGCCGACATGATGCGGCGCTGGCCCCATGCCGACTACCACTACGATCCCATGGCGACGAAACCCTATGCGGGGCGTATTTTCGATCCCGCCGCATGGTCGGCCGAGACGCCGCTGCGCGTCGTGCTGATCGGCACGGATTTCGAGGTCCGGGTCTGGGAGACCTTGCTCAGGATCCCGGTCGGCTGCGCCACCACCTATGGCGATGTCGCAAGCCATATCGGCAAGCCGAGTGCCGCGCGCGCCGTCGGCATGGCGGTCGGCAAGAACCCGATCTCCTTCGTCGTGCCCTGTCATCGCGTGATCGGGAAGTCGGGCGCGCTGACGGGCTATCACTGGGGCCTGACGCGCAAGCGCGCCATCCTGGGCTGGGAAGCCGGGCAGACGGCGGGCGTCGCGGGCTAAGCCGCTACGGCTTCACATACATATCCCAGCAGGGCGCGAGCGCCACGAGCTTGCGCCCCTCCAGCGCCGCAGCGAAATGCGTCGCGATCGCCAGGCGCGCCGGCGTCGGCGGGCATTTCGGCGCCAGGATCGCGTCCGTCGCCCGCAAGGCCTCCAGTGCCTCAGGCGTCACGGCGGGGTTGGTGCGGGTGGGATCGATGCCGATCGGCACATGCCGCGGGGCGGCGCGGCCGAGCAGGTGATTGACCGGGTCGACGAAATCGAGCGTGAAGATGCCCTCGAGCCGGCGGCTATTGCTGGCCTCCCAGGCGCGAATGGCCGAGACGGCCTGCTGGACCTCCATCAGCCAGGTCGCCTGGTAGTCGATCTCCGAAAAGAGAATCGAGCTGGGCAGCACGCCCCGAAGTGTCAGGTCGCGATACGTCTGCTGATGCGCCGCATAATGCTCCAGCATGTCGGTGCCGCGCTCGAGATATTCGGGCTTCAGGCTGACGCGGCCGAGCGGCCCGAGATCGGGCACGGCAAGCTCGACATAAGCAGGCGCCCCCAGCAGCGCGCGGGCGGCGCGCTCGACGACGATCACCAGGCTGGGCAGCGTGACCGCGAGCGCCAGGACCAGCACGATCGGCCTGAGCGCATCGCCCCGGCGCGCCCGCCATTGCATCAGCACCAGCAGCAGCACCGGCCAGAGCCCGATGAATTCGAGCGAGCCGGTATTCTGCGTCTCGAAAAAGGCCAGCGCCGCGAAGACGGCCATGAACCAGCCGAGCGGCGAGGCGACGACCGCGCATGCCCCGGCGAGGCTCAGCCGCGTCCCGTCGCGCCAGGCCGCGACGAAAAGCGCACAGATCAGCGCCAGGCCGGGCCCGACGACATTGAACTTCACCGAGGCAACGGTGAGAAAACGCGGCAGCAAGGTGCCGGTGTTGAGCGAAACCAGGATCAGGATGTCGTGCAGATAGGCCCGCACGACCCCCGTCGCGAGATCAAGCAGGCCGAGCGCGACAAGGACAGCCGCAGCGGCGAGCAGAGCCTCGCGCAGGCGCAGGCGGCCGGCGATGAGCGCGTAGCCGACGAGTAGCGCGCCAGCGACCGCGCCGGTGATCTTGACCAGGAACAGCGTCAGCATCAGCACCGCGACGAGGCCGGTCAGGAGCCCGCGATTCCTGACGAAAAGCAGTATCGCCACCAGCAGATAGAGCAGCAGCGCGATATGGCGGTTGTAATGGCCGAAGCCGTCGAAGCCCGGCGCGGGATAGAGGCTGTGCAGATTGATCGGCAGCAGCGCAAAGATCAGGAAGGGCAGGACCAGCGCCAGCGCCTGGTTCCGCGAGCCCCGCTGAACATCGATGACGAGGGCGGCAAGCACAGGCAGCGCGACCGGCAGCAGCGCCCAGTTGACCAGCAGCATCGGCTGCGCCTGGGGAAACAGGGCAGCAAGCCCGGCCGCGAGATAATAACCGAGCGGGCCGACCGGCGCGAAGAAGTCGTTGCTCGGCACCTGCCCCAGGCGGATGCGATGGATCGCGTCGAGATAGACGTCGGTGTCCCAGTAATTTGGGCCAAGCGGCAGGCGCAGAGGCAAGGCGAGACCGCACAGAACAAGCAGGAGGAAGACTGCAAGCCAGAAGACCGGCGCGCCGAGCAGACGCGGCAGGGCCTTCTGTCTGTCTTCCGCCGTCACAACGCCCGATGTCATCGCCCTCTCCCGCTGCAAAGCTGCGGAAAACTGCCAGAGAAACCTTACCCGAAGGCTTCCTTCCATCGAAGCGAGACGAAATACCGCGCCCTTTAATCGCCCTGCGCGATCTCTCCGAAGCGCGCCGGGAGCTCGAAACCCCAGCCGAGCGGGTCGTCGGCCTCGATGGTGAAGACCCCCTCGCCGGCGAAATGGCCGGAGCCGCCGACCGCGACCGTCACGGCGCCGGGCGCCGGATAATCAGCATGGCCGAGGACGCGGCCGGAGAACGTGCCGCCGGTGATGCTGCGGAAAAGCCGGGTCCGGCCGGGGCCGATCAAGCCCTTGGCATGATCCAGCGCCATCCTCGCGGTAACGCCCGAGCCCGTCGGCGAGCGGTCGATCTGGCGCTCGGCGAAGACGCAGAGATTGAAGCTCGTCTCGCCCGGCCCCGCCTCGTCGGTCACGATCGTGCCGTAGAGAAAGCCGAGATCGGGCTCGGTCGGGTGCGTGATCGCCGGCCCGGCGCGGACCGCGTCGGTGAGCGCGCCGGCCGCCTCGACGATCCGCGCGACCGGCGTCTTGAGCAGGTCGAGCCCCAGCCGAGACGCCGGCAGGATGCAGTAGAAGGCGCCGCCATAGGCAATGTCGGTGGTGATCGGCCCCAGGCCCGGCACATCGACGACGCGGTCGCGAACCTGGACGAAGGCCGGTACGCTCTCGAAGGTCACGGTGCCGACCTTGCCGCCCCGGACCTCGCAGGCGAGCCTGACCAGCCCGCAAGGCGCCTCGATGGCGAAGCGTGTTACCGGCTCCACAGCCGGCACCAGCCCGTGCTCGATCGCATAGCGGCCGAGCGCGATGGTCGCGTGGCCGCACATGGTCGAATAGCCTTCATTATGCGTGAACAGCACGCCGAAGGCGGCGTCGGAATGCGACGCCTTGACGGGAATGACGCCATACATGCCGGCATGGCCGCGCGGCTCCAGCATCATCGCACGCCTGAGATGGTCATGTTGCTCGCGGGCTTGCCTGCGCTTGTCGAGAATGGTGGCGCCCGTCAGCTCGGGATAGCCGCCAATGACGATGCGGACCGGCTCGCCGCAGGTGTGGTAGTCGAGATAGCTCAGGCGCATCGGGGCGAATTTCCTTCGATCGATCTCACGCTATGTTGAAGCGCATCGATTTGGCATAAAAACGCGCCGTCATCCCGGACAAGCCGCGAAGCGGCGCCGATCCGGGATCCATGCCTGAACCTCATCAGGAACGGTTCCGGCATGGATCCCGGGTCTCCCTGCGGTCGCCCGGGATGACGGCACGTTTCGTTGAAAACACAATTTGGCCTATGTCGCCTCGCGGCGCGGCGGATCGCAACCGGGTCTCGTGCAGCTATCGGCGGCGACATCGCAGGCGAAAGCCAGCGCGGCCTCGAGATCGCCACGTGTCGCCGATGCAAGCTTTTGCCCGAGCAGACCGCGCCTTGCCAAGACGGCCAGGACACCGCCGATGAAGGTGTCGCCGGCTCCGACCGTATCGACCACGTCAACGGACGGCGCGGGGCTCTCGATCAGGCCATCGGCACTGTGGCAGGACGCGCCCTGGCCGCCGCGCGTCACCAGCACGCATGCCGCACCAAGCCCGTGCCAATGCGCCACGACCTTCTCGGCCGGCCAGTCCGGATGCAGCCAGGCGAGGTCGTCCAGACTGACCTTGACGATGTCTGCAAGCGCGATGCGCTGCTCGATCAACGCCGTCGCGACCGCACGCTCGGGCAGCACCGAGGCGCGGATGTTGACGTCGTAGCTGATGCTCGCGCCCTGCGCCTTCGCGCTCTCGATCAGCGCCAGCGTCGCCGCGCCGGACGGGCCGATGGTCGCGCCGAAGGAGGTGGCGTGGAGGTGGATGACGCCAGGGGGACAGGAGCGTGGCGTCCCGTCCGGCTCGGCATGAGCTGTGCCGTCGAGATAAAGCCCGAATTCAGGAACGCCTCCGGGCCCGAGCGGAGCGACGACCGCGATGGCGCTGGGAGAAGCGCTGTCATGAACCAGGCTGGCACCGATACCTTCGGAGGCAAGGGCCGTGCGAAAGCGCCGGCCAAGCGCATCGCTCGAGAGCGCGCCTGCATAAGCGACGCTCGCGCCGAAGCGGGCGAGCGCCAGCGCGGCGTTGAAGCCGGAGCCGCCGAGCACCGCCTCGTAATGCCGCCCTTCGCCGTCGCGCGGGATGAAATCGCCGATCGCCTCGCCGGTGACGAGGATCACTCCTTGCGTCACAGCAGTCCGCGCTTGGCCAGGCTGCGCATCAGATGCGAGGCGCCGAAGGTCCAGGGTTCGCACTCATCGGTACGGCGCATACGGTTGACCAACGCGCCAAGCTCGGGCGCGGCGATGGTGACGATGTCGCCGTATTTATGGGTGAAGCCGCCGCCGACCGTGTCGCGATCCTTGATCGGCGCGAACATGGTGCCGAGATAGAGCGCAGCCCCATCCGGGTACTGGTGGTGCGGCCCGAGCATCTGCCTGGCGAGGTCGGCCGGATCGCGGCTGATCTTGGCAATCGAGGACGAGCCTTCCAGCGTGAAGCCGTCCTCACCCTTGACCGTCAGCGAGACAGTGGTCTTGCGGACGTGATCGAGCGAGAAACCGGCGTCGAAGAGGCGGATGAAAGGGCCGACCGCCGCTGCCGCATTGTTGTCCTTGGCCTTGCCGAGCAGCAGCGCCGAGCGGCCCTCGACATCGCGCAGATTGACGTCGTTGCCGAGCGTCGCGCCGATGATCGCGCCGGTCGAGGCGACGATCAGCACGATCTCCGGCTCGGGGTTGTTCCAGGTCGAGGCGGGGTGGAGGCCTGCGTCAAAGCCGGTGCCGACCGAGGACATCGGCGGCGCCTTGGTGAAGATCTCGGCGTCCGGCCCGATGCCGACCTCGAGATACTGGCTCCAGGCGCCCTGCTTGATCAACACCTCCTTGAGATGCATCGCTTCGGGCGAGCCGGGCTTGAGCTTGGAGAGATCGTCGCCGATGAGCTTGCCGATCTCCTCGCGGATAGCCACCGCAGCGGCCGGGTTGCCGCGCGCCTTCTCCTCGATCACGCGCTCCAGCATCGAGACCGCGAAGGTGACGCCCGCGGCCTTCACGGCCTGAAGGTCGAGCGGCGAGAGCAGCCAGGGCTTTGACGGGTTGCGCCCATCGATCGGCGTGTTCGCCAGGATCTCGGCAAGCGAGCCGATCGCCTCCCCCTTCGCCGCCTTCAGCGCAGCGGCCGGATCGGGTGCCTCGCAGAGATCGCGCATGGTCGGGAAGGCGCGCGTGACATCGATGAGATGGCCCTCCCGCAGGACAACGACGGCCGGCCCGGCGACATCCGGCAACCAGGCGCGACCGACGAGCGCGGCGGTTGCGGCATCCGCCGGCAGCGTATTCTCAGGGGTCAAGGCGAGCGTCATCGTGATGTTCCATCGGCACGGCAGAGCGGGGTGCGGAGAACAGCCGCTTCCAGCCCTTTGCGCAAGCCCCGCCCGGCGCATGGGCCCTCATCCCAGGGATGCCGCGCCAGCAGGATTTCGAGCGGTCAAGGCTGGGGAAACCGTCGAGCGGCCCCTTGGCGACCGTCATCCTTTTGTCGTTGAAACGTCACCTGCGCTTCATGCTAGCTTGCGCACCAACGACAAGAGCCGCCATGCCGCGCGCAAGGGTGGATAAGGGAGACGACATCAATGACAGTGAAATCGACGATCCTGATCTCGGCCGCCGCTTTCGTGCTCGCGGGCGCAGCTCTGCCCTGGCGCAGACCGAGATCCAGTGGTGGCATGCGCTGACGGGCGCCAATAACGACGTGGTGGTGAAGCTCGCCGAGGATTTCAACGCCTCGCAGAAGGACTACAAGGTCGTTCCCGCCTATAAGGGCTCCTACCCCGACACGCTGAATGCCGGCATCGCCGCCTTCCGCGCCGGCACCGCGCCGCATATCCTGCAGGTCTTCGAAGTCGGCACCGGCACGATGATGTCCGCGAAGGGCGCGATCAAGCCCGTCTTCGAATTGATGAAGGAAGCCGGCGAAACATTCGATCCGAAGGCCTATCTGCCCGCGATCACCGGCTATTACTCGACGGCCAAGGGCGACATGCTCTCGATGCCGTTCAACTCGTCCTCGATGGTGATGTGGTACAACAAGGACGCCTTCAAGAAGGCGGGCCTGAACCCCGACGCGCCGCCCAAGACCTGGCCCGAGGTGTTCGAGGCCGGCAAGAAACTGAAGGCGGCCGGCTGGGATAAATGCGGCTTTACCAATGCCTGGGCGACCTGGGCCAACATCGAGCAGTTCGGCGCCTGGCACAACATCCCGATCGCCACCAAGGCCAATGGACTCGACGGCTTCGACTCCGTGCTGACCTTCAACAGCCCGCTCTTCGTCAAGCACCTGACCAACCTGGTCGAGCTGCAGAAGGACAAGACCTACGATTATTCCGGCCGCACCAATAACGGTGAGGGCCGCTTCACCTCGGGCGAATGCCCGATCATGCTGACCTCCTCGGGCTTCTTCGGCAACGTCAAGGCGAACGCCAAGTTCGACTGGGCCAATGCGCCAATGCCGTATTACCCCGAAGCCACGGGCGCGCCGCAGAACTCGATCATCGGCGGCGCTTCGCTGTGGGTGATGGGCGGCAAGAAGGCTGACGAATACAAGGGCGTCGCCAAGTTCTTCACCTTCCTGTCGGATGTCGATCGCCAGGTGAAGCTGCACACCGAGTCCGGCTATCTGCCGATCACCAAGGCCGCCTATGAGAAGGTCAAGGCGTCCGGCTTCTACAAGGACAAGCCCTATCTCGAGACGCCGATCCTGGAGCTGACCAACAAGGAGCCGACCGAGAATTCGCGCGGCCTGCGCTTCGGCAGCCTGGTCCAGATCCGCGACATCTGGTCGGAGGAGATCGAAGCGGCGCTGAACGGGCAGAAGACGCCGAAGGCGGCGCTGGACGCAGCCGTCGAGCGCGGCAACCAGATGCTGCGCCAGTTCGAGCGCACCGCGGCGCGTTGAGTCGTGTTCTAACAACCTCGCCGTCATCCTGGGCGACCGCAGGTCGTCCCGGGATCCATCGTAAAGCTCAGTGCACTACGATGGATCCCGGCGCTCCGCTTCGCTACGGCCAGGATGACGGCGCGGATATACGATCAGTTTGATCTCGTTTCTGACGACATTCTCGAGACAGCGACGCAATGCAGAAGAACGCCTATTTCAGCGGCCTGACGATCCCGGTCCTGCTGCTCACGCCGCAGCTGGTGATTACCGTGCTGTTCTTCTACTGGCCGGCGAGCCAGGCGGTCTGGCAGAGCTTCCTGCTGCAGGACGCCTTCGGCACCTCGACCGAATTCGTCTGGTTCGAGAACTATCGCGATCTGTTCGCCGATCCCGGCTACTACAAGGCGCTGATCAACACCGCGATCTTCTCCTCCTTCGTCTGCGTGCTCTCGCTGTCGATCGCGCTGCTCTTCGCCGTGATGGCCGATCGGCAGATCAGGGGCGCCGAGATCTACAAGACATTGCTGATCTGGCCCTATGCGGTCGCGCCGGCGGTTGCCGGCGTGCTCTGGATCTTCATGTTCGATCCCTCGCTGGGCATGCTGGCGCGCGGCCTCAACAGTCTCGGCATAGCCTGGAACCCGCGCCTCAACGGCAATGACGCGATGACGCTGGTGATCCTGGCCGCGACCTGGAAGCAGATCAGCTATAATTTCCTGTTCTTCCTCGCCGGCCTGCAATCGATCCCCAAAAGCGTGATCGAGGCGGCGGTGATCGACGGGGCCAAGCCGATGCGCCGCTTCTGGACGATCATCTTCCCGCTGCTCTCGCCGACGACCTTCTTCCTGCTCACGGTCAACATCGTCTATGTCTTCTTCGACACCTTCGGCATCATCGACACGATCTCCGGCGGCGGGCCTTCCGGGGCGACGGAGACGCTGGTCTACAAGGTCTATTCCGACGGCAAGGGTGGCTCGAATCTGGGCGGCTCGGCGGCGCAATCGGTCGTCCTGCTGATCATGGTGATCGGCATGACGGCGATCCAGTTCCGCTTCATCGAGCGCAAGGTCAGCTATTGATGCGCCGGCGCCTCGCATGGCTTGTGTCCGTCGGGCTTATGTCGGCATCGGCAACCCTGATCGCGGCTGCTCATGCGCAGGCTCTTCAAACCGCGCCTGCGGCTCCAGCCCGCATGATCGACGCCTGGCCCGGCATCGTCCTCTTCTGCATGCCCTCGCGCGAGGCATGGGGCGCGACAGCATGCGGCCTCGCCTCCCGCGAAGCCGAACGGCAAGCGACCGCCGCCGCGATCAAGCTCATCGCCGTCAGCGCAGCGGAAGCCGGTCTTTCGCAGGGGCCCAACAGCGCAGCGCCCTCCTTCGTCTGGCCGCAGGCGCTGCGGCTCTTCCTGCAGTTTCACCCCGTCGGAGACGGTTCGAAACGATGGCGGCTGTCGACGAAGGCCTATGAACTCACGCCGCCTGCGCCGGGACAGGCCGGTCAGGCGCCGAAATGGCATTATGTCTACGACCATTTCTCGGTGCTGGATGAGGGCAAGGAGATCGGTGCGACGCAGGAGGCCGCGCCCCCGCTGCTCGAACGGTTCTTTGCCACCATGACGAAACAACGGAGCTGAGCGCGTGATCGGCTTCATCGAAAGAGGCGAAACCATCGCGAACGCCTGCGTCGAAGCCTTGGCGCAATGGCTTCGCAAGACAGAGGTATGGGCCTGATGGTCGAAGACCGCCGCCTGGGCGATGCGATCGCCTATATCATCCTGACGATCGGGGTTCTGATCGTCGCCTTCCCGGTCTGGCTGACCTTCGTCGCCTCGACCTGGGACGCCTCGACCATCATCAACGGCAAGCTGCCGCTCTGGCCGGGGCCGTATTTCCTGGAGAACTACCACCGCATCCTGTTCGTCGGCACCTCGGGCACGACGCGCGAGCCGGTCGCGGGGATGATGCTGAACTCCTTCATCATGGCGATGGCGATCGCGCTGGGAAAGATCTTCATCTCGGTGCTCTCGGCCTATGCCATCGTCTATTACCGCTTCCCATTCCGGATGGCGGCGTTCTGGATCATCTTCATCACGCTGATGCTGCCGGTCGAGGTGCGCATTTTTCCGACCTTCAAGGTCGTCTCCGACCTCAACATGCTCGACAGCTATCAGGGCCTTGCCATACCGCTGATCGCCTCGGCCACCGGCACGCTGCTGTTCCGCCAGTTCTTCATGACGATCCCCGACGAATTGCTCGAAGCCTCCCGGATCGACAATGCCGGGCCATTCCGCTTCTTCAAGGACACGGTGATCCCGCTCTCGATGACGACGATCGCGGCCTTGTTCGTGATCCAGTTCATCTATGGCTGGAATCAGTATCTCTGGCCGCTCCTGGTGACGACGAAGGACTCGATGCAAACCATCGTCATCGGCATCAAGAAAATGATCGTCACCTCCGACGCGCTCACCGAATGGCAGCTCGCCATGGCCACCGCCATGCTGGCGATGCTGCCGCCGGTGCTCGTCGTCATCCTGATGCAGAGGCTCTTCGTGAAGGGCCTGGTCGAAACCGAGAAGTAGCCCAAGAATGGCCCAGGTCACCCTTACCAACGTCAAAAAAGTCTATTTCGGCGGCGTTGAAGCCGTGAAGGGGGTGTCGTTCGACATCCCCGATGGCGGCTTCTGCGTGCTCGTCGGCCCCTCCGGCTGCGGCAAGTCGACATTGCTGCGCATGGTCGCGGGGCTGGAGACGATCTCGTCCGGCGAGGTCACCATCGGTAATCGCGTCGTCAACCAGATCGGCCCGGCCGAGCGCGACATCGCCATGGTGTTCCAGAACTACGCGCTCTATCCGCATATGAGCGTCTACGACAACATGGCCTATGGCCTGCGCAATCTCGGCACGCCCAAGGACGAGATCGACGCCCGCGTGAAGGAGGCCGCGCGCATCCTTGCGATCGAGGCGCTGCTCGAGCGGCGTCCCAAGCAGCTCTCGGGCGGCCAGCGCCAGCGCGTCGCCATGGGCCGCGCCATCGTGCGCAAACCGCAGGTCTTCCTGTTCGACGAGCCGCTCTCGAACCTCGACGCCAAACTGCGCGTGCAGATGCGCGTCGAGATCAAGAAGCTGCAGCGCGCGCTCGGCGTCACCGCGATCTACGTCACCCATGACCAGGTCGAGGCGATGACGCTCTCGGACAAGCTCGTGGTGATGAATGGCGGCCAGGTCGAGCAGATCGGCCTGCCAGCCGAGGTCTACAAGAAGCCGGCGACCAAATTCGTCGCGACCTTCATCGGCTCGCCACCGATGAACATCCTGCCTGGAACGATCGACGGCCCCGGCATCGTCGCGCTGGGCGAAGCGATCCTGGAGGCGCGCGACCTGCGCGAGGATCTGGCGGCCGGTTCGCCCGTCGAGGTCGGCCTGCGGCCCGAGGATGTCGAGATCTCCTCGGAAGGCGAAGCCGGCTCATTGGCCTTCGATGTCGAGTTCATCGAGGAGCTGGGGGCGACGCAGCTCTTCCACGGCAAGCTCGCCGGCTTGCCCTTCGTGATGCAGGCGGCAACCGATGCGGTCAGCGCCCAGGCCGGCCGGCTCTGGATCACGGTCAACCCAGACCGGGTGCATGTCTTCGACGTGCAGACGGGTGGCAGGCTGGGGCGGGTGTAACGCACTCGCCGGCATTCTCGGGCGAAGCGCAGCGGAAACGCCCACGGGGATTTGGCGTGGGTTCTTCCCTTCCCCCCTGGCGGGGGAAGGTGGCTCGGCGAAGCCGAGACGGATGAGGGGGCGCCGTGAGCTTTCCGAGCGGCCGAACACAACGGCCAACCTGACAGGGCACGGCGCCCCCTCATCCGCCCCTGCCGGGGCACCTTCTCCCGCGAGGGGAGAAGGGAAGAGGGGAGGTTCCCTCAGCTCAGCGGCGCGTATTTCACCGCGCAGCCATAGGATTTGGTGGCCGCCTCGCTGACCGGCTTGCCGGCCTTCAGCTCGGCCACGGCCTGCCGGACATAGCTCTTGGCGCCGGTGAGGCTCGCCGGGCTCGATGAGGGCTTGTCGTCGATCGCGCCCATATAGGCGAGCGTGCCCTTGGGATCGACGATGTACATATGCGGCGTTGTCGTCGCTCCATAAGCGCGCGCCACCTTGCTGTTGGGGTCGAGCAGCACGGCGGCCGGCGCTGCATCGCGCTTCGTCGTCAAGTCCTTGGCCGCGGTGCCGTCGACATAACCCTGCTCGCCGACCGGCGAGGACACGACCGAAAGCCAGACGATGCCCTCCCTGGCCATATCCTTCTGCAACGTCTGCATGGTGGCGCTGTTGTAGTGCTTCCGGACATAGGGGCAGTCGGCGTTGGTCCATTCCAGGATCACGGTCTTGCCGGCGAATTCCGAGAGATTGCGCGTCTTGCCGTCAGCGTCGACGGCCTGGAAGGCAGGTGCGGGCTGGCCGATCTTCGCGGTACCCTGCGCCAGGACGGAGCCTGCGCTCAGCGAAAGGCTGGCGAGAGCGAGGCCGGCGATGAAACTCTGTCGGGTCAGGCTGGCTTTCATTGGGGTGTCTCCGTCTGCGGGGGTTGGGAACTCTCAGCGGGAGGCGGTCTTTATCTCCTTGCCGGCGGCACGGCGGGCGGCCGTGACCAGCATATCGGGCGTCAGCAGTTGCGGCAGGATCTCGGGCTGCGCATCCTTCTTGCCGGGATAGAACAGATAGAGCGGCACACCGGCGCGGCCCTGCTCGGCCAAGGCCTGGGCGATCGCGGAATTGCGGTTGGTCCAGTCGGCCTTGAGGGAGGCGACCTTCAATTCGGCGAAGGCGTCCTTGACCTCCTGCCGCGAGAGCGCGACGCGCTCATTCGCCAGGCAGGTGATGCACCAGGCTGCGGTGAAATTGACGAAGACCGGCTTGCCCTCGGCCTGCAGGCCTGCGACGCGCTCCGGCGTCCAGGCCTGGATATCGCCGGCGCGCGCCTCGCTGGTGGCGCTGGGCACGGCGCTCTGCAGCACGAACCAGCCGGCACCAAGCGCGACCAGCGCGGCAAGCCCCGTGGCGGCCAGGCGCACCGCGCCCGCGCCGCGCGTGACGCCGACGAGCCAGACGATGAAGCCCGCAGCCAGCACCGCGATCAATGCCGCCAGGACGCCACCGGGGCCGGCCTGCACCGCGGCGACCCAGACCAGCCAGATCGCGGTCGCGAACATCGGGAAGGCAAAGGCCTGCTTCAGGATCACCATCCAGCGGCCGGGCCTGGGCAGCAGGCGCAATAGGCCGGGCGCGAAGGAGAGCGCCAGGACCGGCAAAGCGAAGCCGAGCGCCAGCGCCAGGAAGACGGCGAGGCCCATGACAGGCGGCTGCGTCACCGCATAGCCCACCGCGGCGCCCATGAAGGGGGCCGTGCAGGGTGTCGCGACCACCACCGCGAGCGCGCCGGTCATGAAAGCGCCCAGGCGCCCTCCCCGGCTGGCGAGGTCCTGGCCCACGCCTCCAGCGGAGGTTCCGACCTCGAAGGCTCCCAGCAGGTTGAAGCCGATCAGCGTCATGATGACGGCAAGCCCGATGACCAGAGGCGGCGATTGCAATTGGAACCCCCAGCCGACGCTGGAGCCGAGCGCCGCGAAGCCGATGACGATGCCGGCCAGGATCATGAAGGTCACGACCACGCCGCTGAGGAAGAGCACGCCCTGCTCGCGAACCTCGTCGCGATGCGCCCGCGCCAATTGCGCGAAGCCGAGCGCCTTGATGAACAGCACCGGCAGCACGCAAGGCATCAGGTTGAGGATCAAACCGCCCGCGAAGGCGAAGACGAGCGCCGCCCACAGCGTCAGGTCGGCGCCCTCGACCGGAACCGGTAGCCGCACCACGGCCGGACGCGGCGCAGCGCTTGCCCCCGCCGCGGCGGTCAGCAAAGCGGGCTCGGCTTCTGCCGTGACCGCAAGCGCACGCGGCAGGCCGCCTTCCCTAAAGGTGACGACGCCGGAGAGTTCCGCGTTCTCGAGCTTGAACGCGCTGGAGCGGACAAGCTGCAGGCTCACGCCGTTGGCTGCCGGCGTGGCGGGTTGCGGCGCGGCGTGCTCGATCAGCGTGTCGGAGAGTGGGAAGAAGCGGATATCGCTTGCCTCAGCTCCCAGGCCCGGCAGCGAGAGCGCGAGCCTGTCGCCATCGCTCGTCAGCTTCGCCTTGAAACTGGCGGGCTGCGGCAAGGCAGCGACGGTCGCATCGATGCGCGACTGGGCGTTCTCATCGACGATCGCCGCGGCCCCGACCGGCAGGTCGAGCGTAAAGGCGCCCTCTTCGGGAATGCAGATCTTCTCGCAGACAAGCCAGGTCGCATTGGCTTTCAACGTCACCCGCTCGCCGGGCTTGGCGCTCTCGGGCACGGTGATCTCGACCGGCAGCAGCAGCGTGCCCTCGAAGCCGAAATTGACCAGCGGCTCGACCGGGAGCGCCTTGGGCGCGGGCCAGCGGATATCGCCCGCCGTCATGCCAGCCGGCAGTGCCCAGTCGATGCGCGTCGCCTCGCCGGAATCACCGGGGTTTTGCCAATAGGTGTGCCAGCCCCTGGCGATCTTCTGGACGAGCGCGACCTGGAAGCGCTCACCCGGCTGGACGGCATCGCGGCTCGACAACAGCGTCGCCGTGACGCGCGGCGAGCTGACCGCAGCCGATTCCGCCGCGCTGGCGAGCCCCGGCGCGATCAGCGCAAGCGCCAGCACGGCGTTGCGCAGGAAGCCTTTTCGAAAGGTCTGAGCCATGGGCTAGGTCGTCATCCTGTCCGATTTCCGCTCCAGATGCCCGACTTTGCCTGATAGAGCCAATGACAAGCCGGTGATGCCGAGAAGAGGCTGTCATTCTCAGGCAAGGACGGAAAGAACGCACCGCGCCATGATGTCGCCGCGTGTGCTGCTTTAGCTGCGCGCCTGAAACTCCGGAATGTCGAAAGCTTGATCATGGCCACATTACCTGCCGCCATCGCCCCCTCGCATGTCGCCGTGGTCACGGGTGCGGCCTCGGGCATCGGCTTCGCCGCCGCCCGCGCCTTCGCGGGGCTGGGCATGAAGGTCGCCATCGCCGACCGTGACGCGGAAGGGCTCAAGGCGGCCGGGCAGGTGCTGGCGACGCTCGTCGGCGAGGAGAACGTGCTCGCCGTGCCCACCGATGTGGCGCGGCGCGAAGCGGTTCAGGCCCTGCATGAGCAAGTGACGGCCCGCTTCGGCGCCGTCCATGTGCTGATGAACAATGCCGGCATCCAGCCGGGCAGCACGATGTTCGGATCGACCGAAACCTGGGAGCGGATCCTCGCCGTCAATCTCGGCGGCGTCGTCAACGGCACGCAGATCTTCGCGCCCGACATGATCGCCGGCGGCGCGCCGGGCCTGATCATCAACACCGGCTCGAAGCAGGGCATCACCACGCCCCCCGGCGACCCGGCCTACAACGTCTCGAAAGCCGGGGTGAAGGCCTTCACCGAAGCCTTGCAGCATGAATTGCGCGGGACGGCGGGCTGCAAAGTCGCTGCCCATCTCCTCATCCCCGGCTTCGTCTACACGCCGCTCACAGCCAAAGGGCGCCTCGAGCAGCCGGCCGGGGCCTGGACGCCGGAGCAGACGGTCGACTTCATGCTGGAGCGACTGGGCGCGGGCGATTTCTACATTCTCTGCCCCGACAACGAGACGCCGCGCGCGCTCGACGAGAAGCGCATGGCCTGGGCGATTGGCGACATCATCGAGAACCGTCCGCCGCTCTCGCGCTGGCACCCCGGCTTCGCCGAGGCGTTCAAGGCGCATCTCGAAGGGGAGTGAGCCCTCAGATCGCTGCGCCGTCCGCCACCGTATCCGCGCCCAGACCCAAGCGCACCGCGCGCACGATCTCGGCTTCGGCCGCCTCGCCGCGCTTGCGGGGGCGGGGCGCATCGATCCTGTGCTCGGCGATGATCTGGCCTGGCGCGCCGGAGAGGATGACGACGCGGTCGGCGAGATAAGCCGCCTCGTCGATGTCGTGGGTGACGAAGAGCACGGTTTTGCCGGTGCGCTGCCAGACGCGGATCAGTTCGTCCTGCAGGCTTTCGCGGGTCAATGCGTCGAGCGCCGAGAACGGCTCGTCCATCAGCAGGATCTCAGGCTCGACCGCGAGCGCGCGGGCCAGCGAGACGCGCTGGCGCTGGCCGCCGGAGAGCTGGTGCGGCCAGCGGTTCGCCAGCGAACTCAAGCCCACGAGATCGAGCATCTCCTGCGCCTTGGCCTGCCGCTCGTGACGCGAAACCTGCCCCTCCAACCCGAAGCCGACATTCGAGGCGACCTTGCGCCAGGGCAGCAGGCGCGAATCCTGAAAGACGAGCGCGACCGGCCGGCGGGTGCTGTCGGCAGCATTGATCACGACCTCGCCGCCGCTGGGCTTGGCGAGGCCTGCGATAACGCGCAGCAGCGTCGACTTGCCGACACCGGACGGGCCGACGATCGCCAGGAACTCGCCGCGCGCGACCGAGAGATCGAGCTTGCGCAGCACCTCCGTCGCCTCGCCATCGCGGGTGAAGGTCAGCGAGAGGGCCTTGATGTCGATCACGCTTTCCATCGCAGCACCCATTTCTGGAAGGCGACGAAAAGGGTGTCGAGGAAGCCATAGAGCCCCGCCATGGTCAGCATGTAGATCACCACGATATCGGTCGCGAGCAGGCTGGAGGCCTGCATCATGCGCTGGCCGACGCCGGCAACGCCAAAAATCTCGGCCGCGACGACCGCCATCCAGGCCTGGCCCAGCGCCGTGCGCACGCCGATCAGAATGCCGGGCATGGCGGCCGGCAGCAGGATCTTGGTCAGGCGCTGCCAGCTCGTGCGGAAGCCGAAGGCGTCGGCGACCTCGATCAGATCGCGATCGACGCCGCGGATAGCGCCCTGGGCGGCGAAGAAGACGATCCAGAACACGCCGATCGCGATGATGAACACCGCGGCCGATGGGTTCACGCCGAACCAGATGATGGCAAAGGGCACCCAGGCGAGGCCGGGGATCGGCCGCAGCAGGCGCACCACCCAGGCCGTGGCTTCTTCAGCGATGCGCGACATGCCGACGAGCACGCCAAGCGCCGCGCCAAGCACCGAGCCGGTGATCAGGCCGGTGAAATAGTGGCCGAGCGAACCCAGGATCGCGGCAAGCCAGGCGCCCGAGGTGACCTCGCGCCAAAACGCCTTCGGCAAAGCGCTCGGGCCCGGCAGGAAGGCCGGGTTCACGAGGCCGAAGAAGGGGATCGCCTCCCAGAACAACAGGAAGGCGACGAGGCCCGCGAGGGCTAGGGCCGGAGCCCGAAGGGATTGCAAGGATTTCAGCCGCCCGTCTTGATCGCGCGCTCGTAATACTGCGTCTCGAACAGGCCGTCGAACGGCAATTCCTTATCAAGCGAACCGAGCTTGACCTGATAGGCCTGCATGACGCGCGATGGCTCGATGATCTTGCGCGGATCGATCTCGAAGGTGCTCGCCGGCGAGGTCAGCGCCTTGCGGATCAATTCGGGATCGACAATGCCCTTGCCGAGCGCGGCTCCGACGTGCGGCGCGGCCTTGTCGGGGTTCTTGGCGATCAGGTCGGCGGCGCGCACGAGGCTGTTGACCAGCTTCTGCACGACCTCCGGGTTCTTGGTGACGAAAGCGCCCGAGACCGCCACCACCGTGCCGGGCTGGCCGGGGAAGAGCTCCTGCCCGCCCGCGATCAGCTTGATGCCGGGGTTGCGGGTCTGGATGATGGTCAGTGCCGGCTCGCGCACGATCGCGCCCTCGACAGCCGCCGCCAGCACCGCCTGCTGGGTCGCGTCGATGCCCATCGGCACGACCTCGACATCGGCCTTGTCGGCCTTGGCGACCTCCCAGAGCCAGTATTGCAGCGTGGTGTTGGGCACGGAACCAGCCGGCTGGGTGGCGAGCCGCGCCGGTTTGCCGGTCGCGGCCTTGTAGGCCTTGAAGGCGGCTGCCGCCGTGGTGCCCGGCGTGAAGAACTTCGTCAGAGAGGGTGCGGCGACGAAGACGTTCTCGGCCACCGCTGTGGCGGCCACGACGCGGACATCGACGCCGCGCGAGCGTGCCACCGCCAGCGGCGCGATGCCGGCGACGTAGAAATCGATCGTGCCCGAGGCGAAGGCCTGGATCATGTTCGGGCCGGATTCAAACACCGTGAAGCTCGGATTGAGGCCAGCCTCCTTGAGCCAGCCCTCGCCATTGGCGACGAAGACCGGAGCCGTGCCGATGACCGGGATATAGCCGATGCGCGCGGTGACAGCGTCCTGGGCGCGCGCCACGGACAGCGGCGACGCAGCGAGCAGCGCGGAACCGGCGAGCAGGAACTGGCGGCGATCCATCGATCAAATCCTTCGTGAAAACGGTGCCGGAAATGCACCCATTGACAGATTGAGAAAAGGATTTTCTATCTGAAAACAAGTTGCGAGCCTTAAAAAGATAATTATTCTCCATTTGCAGCGAACAGCAGATATAACCTTCTCCTCACGGACGGAATACGAGAATGGATGCGATAGACCGGAAAATCCTCACCGTCCTGCAGGGCGACGCCAACATCTCGATCGCGGAACTCGCCGACCGCGTCGGGCTGTCGCAGACGCCGTGTTGGAAGCGCATCCAGCGTCTGGAGCAGTCAGGCGTGATCGTGAAGCGCGTTGCGCTGGTCGCGCCCGAGAAGATCGGGCTCGGCCTCACCGTCTTCGTCCAGATCGAGACCGCCGACCATTCCGGGCCGTGGCTGGAGAAGTTCGCGCAGATGGTCGCGTCGATGCCTGAGGTGATGGAGTTCTACCGCATGGCCGGCGATGTCGACTACATGCTGCGCGTCGTCGTCGCCGACATGGCGGCCTATGACGGCTTCTACAAGAAGCTGATCGAAACGATCCCGCTCAAGAATGTGACCTCGCGCTTCGCCATGGAGCGGATCAAGTCGACGACGGCCTATCGCGTGCCGGACCTGCCTAAGGCTTGAAGTCGGGCGTTGGCGTCATGCTCGGGCTTGCCCCGAGCATCTCTCGGGAGTGATGCGCACCGAGCCTCATCCTGCATGAGATTCTCGGGTCAAGCCCGAGAATGACGGGTGGAGAGGCCCCAATGTGACGGACGCCCCTAAGCCTCCTACGATCGCCCGCCATCCACGGACAGCACCTGGCCGGTGATCCAGCCGGCCTGCTCGCTCAGGAAGAACAGCGTCGCCGCCGCGATGTCAGCGGGCGTGCCGAGGCGGCGGGTGTGGATTCCCTCGACCAGGCGCTTCTGGCCTTCCGCGCCATAGCTCTCCCATTGCCGCTCGGTCGCGGGGTTGGAGCGCACGAAGCCCGGCGCGACGGAGTTCACCGTGACGCCATGAGGGCCGAACTCCCAGGCGAGCTGCTTGGTCAGCCCGACCAGCGCATGCTTGGCGCTGGCATAGGCCTGGATGCCGGTGAGGCTTGGCCGCAGGCCCGCGCCGGACGAAATCGTGACTATGCGGCCATAGCCGGATTGCCGCATCACCGGGGCGGCGGCCTGGGCGAGAAAGAAGGCAGCGTCGACATTGGCTGAGAAGATCACGCGCCAATCGGCCTCGGAGATCGCCTCGATCGGCCGGCCGACCTGCCCGCGCACGCCCCCTGCTGCATGGACCATGAGATCGAGCTTGCCGCTTGTCGCGACGATCTCGGCGATGAGCGCGCTCGCAGCCTCGGGCGTACCGAGATCGACCGCATGCGGCGTCGCGCCGATCGCCTTGGCCGTCTCGGCGACGCCCGCGGCGTCGATATCGGCAAGATGCACGGTCGCGCCGGACTCGGCCAGCGCCGTGGCGATGGCCCGGCCAATGCCCTGGGCTGCGCCAGTGACGAGGGCTACGCGGTTGTCGAAGCGGATTTGCATTGGTCGAGCAGGACTTTCAGCGTGGCGAAGGAGAGCGGGCGCTTGCCGTCCTCGATCTCATGGATGAGCGAAACCAGCGTGATCAGCGCCGGGGTAGCGACACCCGCTTCGCTGCCCAGCGTCGCGATGATGCCGATCTGCGGATCGACCTCGGTCTTGCGCTTGCGCACGGCCAGATCGCGCCAGATGCCGGAATGGGTTTTCGCCGTCTTGGAGGTGTAGTCGGCGAGCCAGGCAATCGTCTCGATTTGGGGGCCTTCAGGATGGCCGGGCGCAAAGACCATCGGATCGAACGCGCCGAAGCCAAGCGAGCGTACGCCGCGCGCAGCGGCGACCGCGCCGACCTCGCGACCGAGCGCGAGCCAGACCGGCAGGCGCTCGGGATCGGCGAAATTCGCCGACATCGACTCATCCGTCAGCGCCGTGCCGAACAACATCGCGCCATAGGCGAGCTTGCCCCAGAGCGAACCCCAGATGTTGTCGGTCTCGACCGAATCCTGGTCGAAGAGCTTCAGCAACGCATGCATCTCGCGCAGGCGCGGCGTCATCGCCCCGTCAAGCTCGCCGACGACGACCGCGCCGCGATTGCCGTACAAAATCTCGCCCGGCCCGTGCCAGTCCGCGCCGAAATTGACGAAGCAGCCCATGGTACGCGCCTCGCCGACCTGGCCTGCGATCGTCAACTCGTTGAGGCCGTTCTGGGCCGAGAGCACGAATCCGTCCGCCGCGAGATGCGGCTTCAGCGCCGCGACCGCAGCTTCGGTCGCGCCGGCCTTCACCGCCAGCACGATGCGCTTATAGGTGCCGGTCAGTTCAGCCGGCGTCACGGCCGGAACGATCTGGCGGAACGCCTCGATCGGCCCGGTGATCGCAAGGCCGGTCGTGCGGCAGGCCTCGACATGTTCAGGCACGATGTCGACGAGGAGGACAGGGATGCCGGCGCGAGCCCAATAGGCGCCCAGCGTGCCGCCGATCGCGCCTGCGCCCCAGATCAGGATGGGTTCGGCTGTGCTCATGCCTGCCCCGCGATCTCGACATCACCATGGGTCGCGACATGGACGAGCCCGTCGGGCGTGACCCAGCCGCGATACATGCCTTCGGAATTATAGGGCGCGACGATGGCGCCATCGGCATCGATGGCGACGAGGCCAGCGCCGATCTTGTGCGCCGTCAACTCGGCCAGGACCGTGTCGGTCGCCTGTTTCAGGCTCAGCCCCTTATAGGCGATCAACGACGCGATCTCGTGGCCGACGCAATAGCGGATGAAATACTCGCCCTTGCCGGTGCCGGAGACGGCGCAGCGGCCGTCGCGGGCATAGGTGCCGGCCCCGATGATGGGTGAATCGCCGATGCGCCCGACCGGCTTGTTGGTGTAGCCGCCGGTCGAGGTCGCGGCGGCGAGATGGCCTTGCACATCGCGCGCGACCGCGCCGACCGTGCCGTGCTTTTCCGCCTCGCTCGCTTCCGAGGCCGTGCCGACCAGTTCCCGGATCTTCATCGAGGAGAGGTTCTTGCGGCGGCGCTCGGTCGAGAAATGCTCGTTCTCGACCATGTCGAGGCCTTCATGCTCGGCGAAGGCGTCCCCGGCCGCGCCCGCCAGCAGCAGCGGATCACCGCGCCGCATCAGGGCCTTGGCGGCGCTGACCGGGTTCTTGATGCGCTTGACGCCGCAGAGCGCGCCGGCCGCCAGCGTCGCTCCATCCATGATCGAAACGTCGAGCTCATGCTCGCCATCGGCATTGAAGGCCGCACCATGGCCGGCGTTGAAATGGGGCGAATCCTCCATCACACGCACGGCCGCCTCGACAGCGTCCACCGCCGTGCCGCCCTTGGCGAGGATCGCCCAGCCGGCGCGCAGCGAGGCTGCCAGATCGGCCCGGGCCTGCGCCCATTCGGCGTCGGTCATCTCGGCCTTGGGCAGCGTGCCGCAGCCGCCATGAATGGCGAGAGCGATGGTGGTCATGTGATGGAACCTCGGAGCGGGGCAGTCGGCAATAGGCAGTCGGCAGTCGGTTTTAGGCGGGCAGTCTGGTCCGACTGCCCGCCCAATTCCGACTGCCGATCCCTCACTTCTTGGCAGGCTTGATGTCCATCGCCAGCGTGTCCTCGTCGATGCGCGTTGCGAGCGTCACCTTGTCCTTCTGCATCGCCCAGGCCGAGCCGACCGCAACGATCGGCAGGCGCGGCCGGTCCGTGGCGACCAGGGCATTGGCCTCCTGCAGGAAGGCCGAGCGCTTGGCCTCGTCCATCTCGATGGCGGCGTCCTCGATCAGCTTATCCATGACCGGGTTGGAGTAGCCGGTGACGTTGAAGGCGCCGAGCCTCTTGGCCGGATCGTTGGTGTGGGCGACCGAGGAGAGCGTATAGTTCGCCTCGCCGGTCAGCGTGCCCCAGCCGGACATGCTCGTCACATAGTCGCCACGTGTCCGCGCCGGGAAGAAGACCGCGCTGGGCTGGGCGTTGGCGGTGACTTCGAGGCCGACGCGCGCCAGCATCTGCGCGATCGAGGTGCCGACCTGGCGGTCACCCGGCAGGCGATCGCTGGTGAAGGCGAAAGCGAATTTGAAGCCGTTGGGATAACCGGCCTCAGTGAGCAGCGCCTTGGCCTTGGCGAGATCGGGCTTGCGCGGCGGCAGGCTCTTGTTGAAGCCGAAGATCTCCGGCGTCATGAGCTGGTTCGCCGGGGCGCCAAGGCCTTCCATCGCGATCTCGACGAGCGCCGGCCGATCGATGGCGAGGTCGACCGCCTCGCGCACCTTGGGGTCGGCGAAGGGATTTTTCGGCAGCGCCGAACCATCCTTGGCGGTGACGCCGGGCGGATTGTCCTTCATCGACATCTCCATGTTGAAGACATAGATCGAGTCGATCGAGGTCACCGTCAGCTTGGCGTCGCGCTTGAGGGTCGGCACGTCGGAGGCCGGCACGCGGACGATGAGGTCGACCTGGCCCGCCTTGAGCTGGGCGACGCGAGCCGCGTCATTGGGCAATTCCTTGCGGATGACCCTGGCCCAGGGCTGCTTCTCGCCCCAGAAGCCGTCGAAGCGCTCGAGCACGAGCTGATCCTTGGGCGTCCAGGAGACGAATTTGTAAGGTCCGGTGCCGATCGCCGCCTTGCCGCTGTTGAAGGCTTCATTGGCAGTGTCCTTGGTGAGGCCGGCCGCCGCCTTGTGCGAGACGATGAAGAGGCGGACGAAGTCGTTCGGCAGGGTCGGCGCCGGCCCGTCCGTGGTGAGCTGGATCGTCAGCGGATCGACGATCTTGATCTGCTGGACGCGGCGGACATAGGGCGTCGTCGGGTTGGGGCCGGAGACGATCGCGACGCGCTCGATCGAGAATTTGACATCCTCGGCGGTGAAGTCCGAACCGTCATGGAATTTCACGCCCGGACGGAGCTTGAACTCCCAGACGTCGGCGGCGATCGCCTTCCAGCTCAAGGCAAGGCGCGGCTCGATCTGCAGCTTGTCGCCGGACCAGGTCAGCGTGTCGAAGACATGCTTGAGCGCTTCCGCATGAGTGCCGGTCGCGGTGAAGGCCGGGTCGATCGATTCCGGGCCGGCGCGCACGCCGATCGTGAGGTTCTGGGCGAGGGCTGCGGTCGAAACCGACATACCAAGCATGGCCGCAAGCGCGAGCGAGCGAAGGGGAAGGGAGAGTGTCATGATGGAGGTCCTCTGAGATCTGTCATGCCTTTTTCGAGCGGCGGCATGATCGGTTGATTCCACGCGATGGTTTTTCTCTAGTGAGCCCGGCAGGCAGCAGCGACGTCCACGCTGCATCGGTTCTTTGGAAAGACGGTTTAGATGCCTCCGGGCTATGTCTGGTTCTCGAGATCATTGGGCCAGGTCGGCGAGGCGATGACGAGCTTGTCCATCAATTCGCAGAGCTGGCGCTGCTCGGCTTCGGTGAGCCCTTCCAGCATGGTGGTCTGCTGTTGCACCATCAGCGGCATCGTCTCCTCGAAGATGGCGCGCCCAGCGGTGGTCAGGCGCAGCACATAGCTGCGCAGGTCGTCGCGGTCGGTCTCGCGCTTGAGCAGGCGGCGGGTCAACAGCTTCTGGATGGCGCGCGAAAGCGTGTTCTTGGGCAGGCCGGAGGAGGCCACGATGTTCTTGGCGGCCACGCCATCCCTCAGGCCGACGGCGTAGAGCACGACGAATTCCGGCCGCACCAGGCCATAGCGCGTCTCGATCCAGCGATAGACGGGGTCGTTGAAGCGGAAGGCGATGAAGTTCAGCCGGAAGGACAGCCAGCAGGGGTTGTCCCAGAGCTTGGTGATGGTGAGCGGATCGAGATCACGCAGCGCGGCCTCGCGCTCATGGTCGAGACGCGACAGGGCGGTCGGGGCGCGGCGCATGATCAGCTCCCTGATTTAGTTCCAAATGGAACTTGACGCTCCTGAAAGCGGGAGTCAAGGATGGCCCAGCCATCGGGGTTTGCCACTTAATTTCTGCAAGGAACGGGCCGTGCATATCGCACAGATGAACTGGATGCAGGTCGAGGCGCAAGCCAAGCGGGACGACCGCTGCGTCCTGCCGCTCGGCAGCGTCGAGCAGCACGCCTATCTGAGCCTGGCGACCGACGCGATCCTCTCCGAGAAAGTGGCTCAGGATGCGGCGGAGCCGCTCGATATCCCGGTCTTTCCCGTGCTCGCCTACGGCATGACGCCGGGCTTTGCCGCCTATCCCGGCACCGTCTCGCTGCGGTTGAGCACGTATATTGCAGTGGTGGAGGACATGCTCGAAGGATTCTACCGCTCCGGCTTCCGCCGCATCGTGCTGGTCAACGGCCATGGCGGCAATTCGCCGGCCATGACCTTCTGCACGGAGTGGATGGGCGTGAGGACCGATGCCAGCGTCAAGATGCACAATTGGTGGGCTGGGCCGCGTTTTCAGGCAGCGGTGAAGGCGATCGATACGGCAGCTTCGCACGCCTCCTGGATGGAGAACTTCCCCTGGACGCGGCTGGAAGGCGTGGCGCTGCCCGATGCCGCGAAACCGCCCTTCAATGCGGCGCTTTATCAGGCCGCCAATCCGGCCCGGAAGCGCGAGATCCTGGGCGACGGCAATTTCCACGGCCGCTACCAACGCTCCGACGAGGAGATGCTGAGCCTCTGGCAGATCGGCGTCGAGGAGACCCGCGCGGCGATGGTCGAGGACTGGCCGTGAGGCGACGCCACGGCGCCCGCCCATGCTAGGCCATATCATCGAGCGCGTGCTGCAGGCGCTCGCCGTCATGCTGGTCATGTCGGCGCTGGTCTTCATCGGCGTCTACGCCATCGGCAACCCGATCGACGTCCTGATCAGCCCCGATGTCAGCCAGGACATCAGGCTCGAGACCATCGCCCGCTACGGGCTCGACCGACCGCTCTGGGAGCAGTACTTCACCTTCCTCGGGCGCATCCTGCACGGCGATTTCGGCCGCTCCTTCGTCTTCGGCATGCCGGTGCTCGACCTGATCCTGTCGCGCCTGCCGGCGACGCTGGAACTGACGCTGATGGCCGTCTGCGGCGCCGCGCTGATCGGCATTCCCGCTGGCATCTATGCCGGCTATCGCCCCGACGGCCTGCCCTCCAAGATCATCATGGCGGTCTCGATCCTGGGTTTCTCGGTGCCGACCTTCTGGATCGGCCTCGTGCTGATCATCGCCTTCGCGGTCGAGCTGCAATGGCTGCCGGCGGGCGGGCGCGGCGACACGGTCTCGCTCTTCGGCGTCGAATGGAGCTTTCTGACGCTGAACGGACTCAGCCATCTCTTGCTGCCGGCGCTGAACCTCGCCTTCTTCAAGCTCGCCTTGATGACGCGGCTGGCACGCGCGGGAACCCGCGAGGCGATGCTGTCGGACACCGTGAAATTCGCCCGCGCGGCCGGCCTGTCGGAGTGGACCGTGCTGCGCCGGCATGTGCTGCGATTGATCGCGATCCCGCTGGTGACGGTGTTCGGGCTCGAATTCGCCTCGACGCTGGCCTTCGCCGTCGTCACCGAGACGATTTTCTCCTGGCCCGGGATTGGCAAGCTGATCATCGACTCGATCACCTCGCTCGACCGGCCGGTGATGGTCGCCTATCTGATGCTCGTCGCCTTCGTCTTCATCACCATCAATTTCCTGGTCGATCTGGCTTATGTCGGGCTCGATCCGCGCCTGCGAAAAGCGGGATCGCGATGAAGGACGCCTCCCCCACCGCGCGCTTCTGGGCCGAGTTTCGCGAGAGCCGGGTCGCGGTCGTCGCGCTCGCCGTCGTCGTGCTGATCATCGGCGTCGCCATTCTGGCGCCGTTGGTGGCGCCACAGGACCCCTATGATCTCGCCAATCTGGTGCTGATGGATGCGCGTCGTCCGCCCGGCTTCGTCGGGTCGGCCGGCTACACCCATATTCTCGGCACCGACGCGCAGGGGCGCGACCTGTTTTCGGCCATTCTCTACGGATTGCGCATCTCGCTGCAGATGGGGCTGGTCGCAGGCTCGCTCGCCTTCATCGTCGGGGTCTCGCTCGGAATCAGCGCTGCCTATATCGGCGGACGCTGGGAGGCCTTCATCATGCGGGTCGTCGACCTGCAGCTTGCCTTCCCCGCGATCCTGCTGGCGCTGGTCCTTTCCGCCATGCTCGGCCAGGGCAAGCTCCAGCTGATCGCCGCGCTTGCGGCCGCGCAATACGCCTATTTCGCCCGCACCGCCCATGGTGCGGCGGCGGCCGAGCGCGGCAAGGACTATGTCGAGGCCGTGCTCTCGACGCCTTTGCGCGGCTGGCAGGTCGTCCTGCGCCACATCTTCCCGAACTGCCTGCCGCCTTTGATCGTGGTCGCGACAGTGCAGGTGGCGAGCGCGATCGCGCTGGAGGCGACCCTCTCCTTCCTCGGAGTCGGACTGCCGGTGACGGAGCCTTCGCTGGGCATGCTGATCTCGAACGGCTTCCAGTACATGCTGTCTGGCCGCTACTGGATCTCGATCTATCCCGGCATCGCGCTGATCGTGCTGATCGTCGCGATCAACCTCGTCGGCGACCGGATCCGCGACCAGGTCAATCCGAGGCTGAAGCGATGATGCCGAGGCTGAAGCGATGATGCGCTGGCGCAGACCTCTCCCGTCATGGTCGGGCTTGTCCCGACGATCCATGCCTTCCTTCGGCGAGGGTGGTGTTCAAGACGTGGATGCTCGGGACAAGCCCGACCATGACGGCATGGGCCAGCACTCGTGACAGACACTCCGCTCCTCGAGGTCTCCAACCTCGTCACGCATTTCCATAGCCGCACCGGCATCGTGAAAGCGGTGGACGGCGTCTCCTTTTCGCTGAAGCGCGGCGAAGTGATGGGGCTCGTCGGTGAGTCCGGCTCGGGCAAGAGCATCACCGGCTTCTCGATCATCGGCCTGATCGACCCGCCCGGGCGGGTCGAGGGCGGTTCGATCAAGCTGGATGGGCGCGAGCTTGTCGGCCTGCCGTCCTCCGAGCTTCGCGGCATTCGCGGGAAAAGCATCTCGATGGTCTTCCAGGACCCGATGATGACGCTGAACCCGATGCTGACCATCGGTACCCAGATCCGGCTGGCGCTGGAGGCTCATGAAAACGTCTCTGCTGGGGAAGGCCGCAAGCGCGCCATCGCGGCGCTGCACCAGGTGCGCATTCCCGACCCGCAGACCAAGGTCGATTTCTATCCGCACCAGTTCTCCGGCGGCATGCGCCAGCGCGTCGCCATCGCCATCGCGCTGCTGCACCGGCCCAAGCTGATCATCGCCGACGAGCCGACGACCGCACTCGACGTCTCGATCCAGGCCGAGATCCTCGTCGAGATGAAGGAGCTGGTGGCGGAACTCGGCACCTCGATGATCTGGATCAGCCATGATCTTGCGACCATCGCTTCCATCGCCGACCATGTCTGCGTGATGCGCTCGGGCAAGATCGTCGAGGCCGGCCCGGTGCTCGACGTGCTGACGCGCCCAAAGCATCCCTATACGCAGTCATTGCTCGATGCGCTGCCATCGCGGGCGAAGCCTGGCGCCTTGCTGGCTCGTGGCGCCGGCACCGATGCCGCGCCCCCTCCGCGCCTCGCCAGAATGGCCGAATCCGGACGGCGGAAAGCCGGTGTGCCTTATTTCGTCATCGACGCGGTCGGCAAGCGCTTCCAGCAGAAAGCCGGCATGCTGCGCCTGCTGGCGCAGAAGGCGGGCCTCGCGCGGCCCGCGCCCAGTGTGCAGGCGGTCGATTCGGTCAGCCTCACGCTGACGCGTGGCGAAGCGCTCGGCCTTGTCGGCGAATCCGGCAGCGGCAAGTCGACGCTCGGGCGGATGGCGGCAGGCATCTACGCCCCCGATGCCGGCCATGTCCTGCTCGACGGCGAGCCGGTGATGAGCGGCGGCGACCGGCCGCACAAGATCACCACCCGTATCCAGACGATTTTCCAGGACCCCTTCGCCTCGCTGAACCAGCGCATGCGTATCGGCGACAGCATCAGCGAGGGGCCGATTGCCCATGGCCTCGTCAGCCGCGCGGAGGCCGGCCACTATGTCAGGCAGTGGCTCGCGGCGGTCGGTCTCGACCCAGCTTTCGCCAGCCGCTACCCGCACCAGTTCTCCGGCGGCCAACGCCAGCGCGTCGCGATTGCCCGCGCGCTCGCGATGCAGCCCGACGTTGTCGTGTGCGACGAGCCGGTCGCCTCGCTCGATGTCTCGATCCAGGCGCAGATCATCAATTTGCTGATCCGCCTGCGCAGCGAACTCGACCTCACGCTGATCTTCATCTCTCACGACCTTTCGGTGGTGCGCCATCTCTGCGACCGTGTCGCGATCATGCATCGCGGCAGAATCGTCGAGAGCGGCACCGCCAGCGAAGTCTACGACCACCCGCAAGACCCCTATACTCAAAGGCTGCTGGCCGCAGTGCCCGTGCTGCCCGGCGCCCCGCCCGCCTGAAGGAGCCTGCCATGACCGATCTGCCCCTCGAACCCTGGCAATGGCCTGAAGAGACCTGGCGCGCCAAGGTCGACCGCGTCCGCGCCGGACGCAATCTGAAGCCGAGGACCTGGCCCAACGGCGCGCGCTGCGCCGTGGCGCTGTCCTTCGACGTCGATCATGAGACCAACGAGCTGCGCGACGGCGGCAAGTCGGTCGGGCGGCTCTCCTGGGGCCAGTACGGCAATCGCGTCGGCATGCCGCGCATCCTGAGCCTGCTGGCGAAGGAGAACATCCAGGCGAGCTTCTTCGTGCCGGCGGTGACCGCGCTGCTTTACCCGGACGAACAGCGCCGCGTCATCGCGGAGGGCCATGAGATCGGCCTTCACGGCTGGATCCACGAGGTCAACACCGCCGTGCCACCGGCCGATGAGCGCGAGTTGCATCTGCGCTCGGCCGACACATTAGAAAAGATCACGGGCGTCAGGCCGGTCGGGATGCGCACGCCGTCCTGGGACTTTTCGGAAGTGACGCTGGCGATCGAGCGCGAACTCGGCCTGCTCTACGATTCATCGCTCTTCGCCGATGACGACCCCTACGAACTGATCGACAAGGGCGAGGCGACCGGCATGGTCGAGTTGCCGGTCGAATGGATTCGCGACGACGCGGTCTATTTCAACATGAACCGCTTCCAGGCGTTGCGGCCCTATACGGCGCCGGAGACCGTGTTCGACATCTTCCGCCGCGAATTCGACGGCGCCTATGAGGATGGCGGGTTGTTCCTGCTCACCATGCACCCGCATATCATCACCTATCGCTCGCGCATCTGGATCCTCGAGAAGCTGATCGCGCACGCCAAGGCGAAAGGCGATGTCTGGTTCGCCAGCCATGCCGAGATCGCGCGCTATGTGAAGGCGCAGGCCGGGCTCTGAGCCGCACCATCCCGCCCGCCAATGCCGGGCGGGACGGAACTCTGCCCGATTTCGGCCGTTTTCGCTTCATCGGGGGTTCAGCGCGCAAAAGCGTTGATGCCCGTCGCTGAAACGGAAACGGATTTCATGACGCGCACCAAGAACTGGCTCCTGATCGGAACCATGCTGCCTGCGATCACCTTGTCGCAGGGCGGCTTCGCTGCTCCCTCCGCTCAGAATGTCCTGCTGCTGGCGCAAGCGCCCGCCCCCGCTCCCAGCGAGGAAGAACCCGGCCGGCCGGGCCGGCCCCGGCCGCCAGGACAACAGCCGGGCGCCGAGCGCCCGCCCGCGGCCCGTCCCGCGCCCGGCGCGCCGCCGGCGATACAGCACCCCGCTCCTCCAGCAGCCCCGAATGCCGCGCCGGCGGCTCCGGCTGCGCCCCGTCCCGCTCCCGCTCCGGTCCCGCCGGCCGCCGCGCCGGAACCCCGGCCCCAGCCCCGGGCCGAGCCGCCTGCGGCACGGCCCGTTCCACCCGCACCCGCTCCGCGCGCCGAGCCGCCCCGCGAGCCATCGATGCCGCGCCCCGTCCCGCCGATCATGGCTCCCGCCCCGGGCGAACCCGGCCGCCAGCCGGCAGCGCGGCCCGAGCCCCTGCCCGGCCAGCCACCGGCCGCCCGTCCGACGCCTGCCCCTGTCGCGCCGGCAGCTCCGACCGCGCCGCGTCCGGCCCCTGTTCCGCCGGCCGCAGCGCCCTCCGCACCAGGCTTGCCCGCAGCCCCAACCGCACCGCGCCCTGCGCCGCCGCCAGGGCAGTTCCGCGCTCCTCCCGCCGCAGCCCCGGGCCAGGCGCCGGTGACCCAGCCGACACCCGTACCTCCACCTGCGGCGGCTCCGGCGGCCCCCACCCCAGGCGGACGCGGCCCGGGCGCTCCTCCGCCATCCTCCCCCCAGCCGCAGCCCGGACAGACCGTGGCGCCTCCACCCGCGGCCGCTCCAGCGGCACCGGCTCCAGGCGGGCGCGGTCCGGGAACTCCCCTGCCGCCACCTGCCGCCCAGCCTGCGCCGGCGCAGCCCCAGCCCGGACAGACGTTGCCCGGACAGACTCCTGCGCCTCCGCCAGCTGCAGCCCCGGCGGCTCCCGCACCAGGCGGGCGCGGCCCGGGAGCTTCCCCGCCGCCTTCCGCCCAGCCGCAGCCCGGACAGACCCAGCCCGGACAGACTCTTGCACCTCCGCCAGCAGGCCAGCCGCCCACTGGCGGTCCCGGCCAACCGCCCGCGCCTGACCGGCAAGGCCGGCGTGGCGGCATCGGGCTTGGCGGCGCCGCCGCGATCGGCCTTGGCGCCGGTGTGATCGGCGGCATCATGGCGACGCAAGGAGCGGAGCGCTTCGACGATGTCCGCAGCCGACGCGAGGAACGGCGCGACGGCGACGTCACGATCATCCGCGAACCCGGCCGCACGATCATTCGCGACGACGACCGCGTGATCATCCGCCGCGACGAGACGCAGGCCTTCCGCGATCTCGGTTTTCAGGGTCGAACCGAGCGCCTGGGCGACGAGAACCGCAACGTCTTCGAGCGGCCCGACGGCACGCGCATCGTCACCATCACCGACCAGGATGGCCGCCTGATCCGCCGCACGCGGCTCGACCGCAACGGTGAGGAGTACGTGATCATCGACAACACCCGCCGCGATCGGCCCAATGACCGCTTCTCGGACGAGATCGTCGTGCTGCCGCCGCCACCGCTGCCGATGCCGCGCGAGCGCTATATCGTCGATGCCGAGCGAGCCGATGAGCGTTTGATCTACGAGACGATCATGGCCCCGCCTATCGCCGCGATCCCGCGCCGCTACACGCTCGACGAGGTGCGCTATTCGCCCGATCTGCGGGCGCGGATGCGCAGCGTCGACATCGATACGGTGACCTTCGAAACAGGCTCCTGGGCCATCGCGCCGGACCAGGCGCAGCGGCTCGCCACCATCGCCCAGTCGATCCGGCAGGGGCTGCAGGGCTCGCCCAACGAGGTCTTCCTGGTCGAGGGGCATACCGACGCCGTCGGCTCCGACATCGACAACCTGTCCTTGTCGGACCGCCGCGCTCAATCGGTCGCGGAAATCCTGACCCGCGACTTCGGCGTGCCCGCCGAGAACCTGACGACCCAGGGCTATGGCGAGCAATATCTCAAGGTCGCGACGCAGGAGCCCTCGCGCGAGAACCGGCGCGTGACGCTGCGACGGATCACGCCGCTGCTGGCCGGGCGCTGAAGACTATGCCGGCGCGGCGGCTCGCTGCCGCACCGGTTCGCTTTCGCCGCATCGCTTTCATGAAGCGGCAAGGTCTCTGGTCTAGATCACGTTGCATCCGGACGACTTCGTCCGCATGCAACGTGATCTATTCCTAGAGTTGAGAGCATTGCTCTTGCGAAAAACCGGTACCCACTTTTTCGCGCAAGGCTCTAGCCCTAGCTGAGAGGAGACCGGTCATGAGCGATTCATCGATTGCCATCGCGCAAAGCCTCGCCGCGAGCCAGGCGGCCGCCACGCGCCAGACGATCCAGACCGAAATCGTCAAGCAACAGGCCGATGCCGAACAGGCCGTGGCCGACCTGCTGCAACAGGGCGCGGCGCAGGCGAAGGCCGCCCTCCCGGCCGGACAGGGCCAAACCGTCGACATCACCGCCTGAACCGGCGCCATGCCCGCCCTGCGGGGTGCTCCCGGTGTTTTGCCGGTTGCGCACCGGCGCTATCACGCCTAACTTCCCAGCCGTTCCGAGGGGTGCTCGCAAGAGCTGAGATGGCCGTCCAGGCCGAACCCATCGAACCTGATCCGGGTCATACCGGCGGAGGGACTGGAACGCGGCGCGAGACGACCCGCATCCGCATCACAGCGCTAGACCGCTTCGACGCCGGATCTCCTGAACCTTGGACCAAGGAGGAGATCCCCCATGAATGCCCACACCAAGCCCGCCAAGAACAGCATCAAGACCGCGCCCAAGTTTGGTGCACCGACCGGCGTCACCACCGGCCCGATCATCGGTTCGCGCAAGATCTATGTGCCGACGCCGGAGGACGCGTCGATCCGGGTGCCGTTCCGCGAAGTCGTGCTGACGACCGACGCAGAGCCACCGGTGCGCATCTACGACCCGTCGGGGCCCTTCACCGAGACCGATGCCAGGATCGACCTGAACCAGGGCCTGCCGCAGCCACGCCGCGCCTGGCTTGACGCGCGCGATTTCGACGCCATTGCCGGCCGCGAGGTCACCGCCGCCGACAATGGCAACATCTCGCCCGAGAACCTGGTGCCGGCCTGCCCGGCTGAGCGATCGGTGCTGACGGCCAAGCCCGGCCAGATGGCGACGCAGTTCGAGTTCGCCCGCGCCGGGATCATCACTCCCGAGATGATCTATGTCGCGCATCGCGAAAACCTTGGCCGCGCCGCCATGCTCGAAGGCGCCCGTGAGCGCCATGCCGATGGCGAGAGCTTTGGCGCCAGCGTGCCGGAATTCGTCACGGCGGAATTCGTGCGCAGCGAGATCGCGCGCGGCCGCGCCATTATTCCCGCCAACATCAACCACCCGGAACTCGAGCCGATGGCGATCGGCCGCAACTTCCTGGTCAAGATCAACGCCAATATCGGCAATTCCGCCGTCACCTCCGGCGCCGCCGAAGAGGTCGAGAAGCTGGTCTGGGCGATCCGCTGGGGCGCCGACACGGTCATGGACCTGTCGACCGGGCGCAACATCCACAACATCCGCTCCTGGATCCTGCGCAACTCGCCTGTCCCGATCGGCACCGTACCGATCTACCAGGCGCTGGAGAAGGTCGGCGGCGACCCGGTCAAGCTCGACTGGGAGGTGTTCAAGGACACGCTGATCGAGCAAGCCGAGCAGGGCGTCGACTACTTCACCATCCATGCCGGCGTCAGGCTGCCCTATGTGCCGCTGACAGCGTCCAGGGTGACCGGCATCGTCTCGCGCGGCGGTTCGATCATGGCACGCTGGTGCCTGGCGCATCATAAGGAAAGCTTCCTCTACGAGCGTTTCGACGAGATCTGCGAGATCATGCGCCGCTATGACGTCTCGTTCTCACTCGGCGACGGCTTGCGTCCGGGCTCGATCGCTGACGCCAATGACCGTGCCCAGTTCGCCGAGCTTGAGACGCTGGGCGAGCTCACCAAGGTCGCCTGGGACAAGGGCTGCCAGGTGATGATCGAGGGCCCCGGCCATGTGCCGATGCACAAGATCAAGGAGAATATGGACAAGCAATTGCGCGAATGCGGCGAGGCGCCCTTCTACACGCTTGGACCGCTGACCACCGACATCGCGCCGGGCTACGACCACATCACCTCAGGGATCGGGGCTGCGATGATCGGCTGGTTCGGCTGCGCCATGCTCTGCTATGTCACGCCCAAGGAGCATCTCGGCCTGCCCAACCGCGACGACGTCAAGACCGGCGTCATCACCTACCGGATCGCGGCCCATGCCGCCGATCTCGCCAAGGGTCATCCGGCGGCCAAGCTCCGCGACGATGCGGTCAGCCGCGCACGCTTCGACTTCCGCTGGGAAGACCAGTTCAACCTGGCACTCGACCCCGACACCGCCCGCGCCTATCACGACGAAACCTTGCCGAAGGACGTGCACAAGGTTGCGCACTTCTGTTCGATGTGCGGGCCAAAGTTCTGCTCGATGAAAATCACGCAGGATCTGCGCGCCGAGGTCCTCGCCATGGGCGAGAACGAGCGCATCGCACTTGACCAGGCGGCGGCGCAGATCGAAACGGAAAGGCATGCGGGCATGGCCGCGAAATCCCAGGAATTTCTCTCGAAGGGCGGCAATCTCTACCTGCCGGCAGCGGAATGAGCATGACCACGGACGTCACCCATCTTGATGCCGCCCGCGTCGCCGCCGTGCTGGCGCGCGTGACGGCGCAGCGGCCGCGCGTGCAATGCCTGACCAATACGGTGGCGCAGAACATCACGGCCAACATGCTGCTCGCCTTCGGGGCGATTCCCTCGATGGCGATCCATGTCGACGAGGTCGCGGCGATGGCCGATGGCGCGGGCGCGATCCTGATCAATATCGGCACGATCAACGCCGAGAGCGAGCTCGCCATTCCCAAGCTGCTCGAGGTGGCGCGCGACAAGGCCAAGCCGCTGGTCTTCGACCCCGTCTTCGTCGAGCTCTCGCCCCTGCGCCAGCATGTGGCGCGCGAGGTGCTGCGCTTGCGCAACATCGTGGTGCGCGGCAACGCGACCGAGATGGCGGCGCTCGAAGACACGCTCCGAGCCGCGCACGAGCACAATCTGACGCTGGTCACGACCGGCAAGATCGACCGCATCGAAGGTCCGTCCGGCGCGTTCTCGGTCGCGCATGGCCACCCCCTGATGACGAAGGTCACCGGCGTCGGCTGTGCGGCCGGCGCCCTGATCGCGGCAGCTTGCGCGGTCGAGAGCAACCCGGCCCTGGCGGCGGCGGCGGCGTTGACCGCCTACGGCATCGCCGGCGAGATCGCCGCCGAACGCAGCAATGGCCCAGGCAGCTTCGCTGTCGAACTGATCGACGCGCTGGCGGGCATCGATGAAGCCACGCTGCGGGCTCGGATGGGAGAAGCGGGTTGAGCGTCGATATCCTGCTCTACGGTCTGGTCGATCCGCAGATCGCCAGGGGCCGCTCGCTTGCCGACCTCGCCCGGGCAGCGGCCAAAGGCGGCGCGACGCTGATCCAGTACCGCGCCAAGCACGCCTCGACGCGCGAGATGGTGCGCGAGGCCCGAGCGATCCATGCTGCGCTCGCCGGCACCGGCGTGCCGCTGCTGATCAACGACCGCATCGATGTCGCTTTGGCGGCCGGCGCGGAGGGCGTGCATCTGGGCGCCGACGACATGGAGCTTGCCGACGCCCGCCGCCTGCTCGGCGAGACCGCGATCATCGGCGCGACGCTGGGAGAAGCCTCGGAATTGCCTTACCTCGCCTCCGCGCGCATCGACTATGCCTGCATCGGCCCGGTCTTCGCCACGCAGCACAAGGACGATGCCGACATCCCGCTCGGCCTCGACGGCTACACCGCGCTGCGGCGGCAGGCAGCCGAGGCGCTGGGCCCGCTCCCGGTCGGAGCGATCGCCGGCATCAATGCGGCCAACGCCTCCTCGGTGATGGCCGCCGGCGCGGACGGGGTCGCCGTAATCGGTGCGATGTTCGGGACTGACGATGTCGAGGGCGCGACGCGGGCATTGCGGGCGGCGGTCGAGAGGTGACGCTGACCGAACCCGCGCGACATCCCGGATCTCTGCTTCGCTGCGCCCGGAATGACAGCGCGTTTGTTTCCCGCCGGACTTCTCCCGATAGCGCAGACGAAATCAACTACCGGCTCCCGCAGCTTTGCTGAGCCGTCCGAATGCGACGCGATCTATGCGGCCGAGATCTTGCGTGGTCGCCCGCCTTTTTGACCATTTTGTCGTGCCGCCGCCGTTTTCGGTTCCGAGCGCATGCGCCCGCCCGAAGCGCCTAGTTGCGCCGCCATCCATTTTCGAGAGCCAAACACGCCCTGCAGCAAGGCCGGCAGGTAGACATCGACATCAAGCTGCGGCCAGAACAGGCCAAGCCCAGCCGGGCTGATCTCGATCTCAGCCAGATGATCAGCCGAGGCCTCTGCAAGACCCTCGATCCTTCGCACCGGTATCGCAAGCTGGATATCGGTGTTCAGCTTCAAGACGATTCGCGAGCTCCGCCGATCGTAGCGGGCCGAGACGACATGGCCGGCTTCGCGCAGCGCCCGCATGCGGCTTTCCGCCTGTTTGAAATCACTCTCAGACATCACCATGATGCTTGCTCCATTCGGTGCAAAGTTCCGCCAGCGCGGCGGCAATCCGATACGCGATCCGGCCGAGATCCGTTCGCTTGAAACCATAACTCTCGCGCAGTTCCGGCGGACCGTCGGGACAGTGCAGGAAGAAAACAGCCTCACCATCCGCGCCCCTGACATGAACATGCGAAGGGCGGTGATCGTTTGGATAGATCACGACGCGAAGGCCATCGAAGCGCAGGACAGTCGGCATGTCCTACTCTATCAAAACCCAAGCGCTTGGGAAATAGCTGATCGATGTCCGACAGAACGGACCATCAGCGCCCGAGTTACTGCGTCTGCGTGAGCGGCAACGGGGCCGGCTTTGGACGCGGCTTGGGCTTAGCGGCCGGCTTCGGCTCGCTGGTGATGCCGAGACGCGCCCGGATCGATGCCGCCCGCGCCTCGGTGACGCGCGCGCCGCAGAAGCCGAGCGAGCCCTCGCGCTGGAAGTCGCGGCAGGTCAGTTCGCGCTCGGCCGAGAAGCTCGCCTGCTCGCGCGCGATGGCGCGCTGGTCGACCGCATCGCCCTTGGCGCCCAGCACCCGATAGCCCTCGCGCACCGCCCTCTCAGCCGTGCCGCGCGCGGATTCGATCTCCTTGGCGCGAGAGACGAGCGTGCGCGAATCCGGCCCCCACAGGCCGCGCGGATCGATCCGACAGGCAGCGGCCTCGACGACGCAGGGCTGCGCCGGCTCGACCACGAGGAAAGCACCGTCGAGCACGTCGAAGACGATCGGGCAGATCGAGGCCTCGAGCTTGTAGCGCGGTACGCCGGCGGGTCTTCCCAGCGATGTCAGCGGCACCGGCGCATCGCCGAACGAGATCGCGCAAGGCTCGACCAGATTGCTGGCCTGGAAGCCCTCCGCGTTGAGCTTCAGCCCGTAGCCGGCCGCGGTCTTCTCGAAGACCGCCTCGCCGAAGCCGCCATTGCGCCTGAGCGTCCGGCCGATAATCGCCTCCTCGCCCGCGACCTTGATCGCCGGCATCACATGGGCGCGCGGTGTCACTGGCCCGCCGCCGGAGGCAGGCGGCGCGGCCTGATGGGCGCCGGCCTGGTTCAGCGGCTGGGCGCCGGGCAATTGCAGCGGCTGGGCGCAAGCGAGCGTCGTCCCGCCGGCAAGGGCGAGCAGGGCAAGGCTCGTGGCAAGGCGCAGATGTCGGTTCACGTCACAACCCTGGCGAAGACTCGACCGAGCGAAGACTCGACCGAGCGAAGACTCGACCGAGCGAAGACTCGACCGAGCGAAGGCTTGGCAAGTCCAATGAAAGCTCGGCAAGCCCGAAAAAAGCTTGGGCATTCCGCCTTGAATGACGGGGGCCGCGCCGGCACGCAAGGACACAAGCGCAACACCGGCTGGGAATGATCCCGTCGCGACCGAGCCCGGCCATAGCGACGGCGCCAGATTCTTAATCGGCTCTCGTGTCTTGCAAGGGCGGGAACACCCTCACTATATACGCCGCCAAGAGGCGGTTTCATCACCGCTCGACGTGGAATGCCGGTTTCGCTCGCCGCAGCAGGCGGGGGCGGCCCGGTCCATGGGCCGGAAGGCGGCGCTCAGGCGTCGCGGGCCGGCGATCTGCTCAATTTAAAAGGGATCCCCTCCATGGGTAAAGTTATTGGTATCGACCTCGGCACGACAAACTCCTGCGTCGCGGTCATGGAAGGCTCTACACCCAAGGTCATCGAGAATTCGGAAGGTGCCCGCACCACGCCGTCGATCGTGGCCATCACCGATGACGGCGAACGCCTCGTCGGCCAGCCGGCCAAGCGCCAGGCTGTCACCAACCCCGAGCGCACCTTCTTCGCGATCAAGCGCCTGATCGGTCGGACCTTCGACGATCCGATGACGCAGAAGGACATGCATCTCGTCCCCTACAAGATCAAGAAAGCGGCTGCCGGCGACGCCTGGGTCGAGGCCGACGGCACTGACTATTCGCCCTCGCAGATCTCGGCCTTCACGCTGACCAAGATGAAGGAGACCGCGGAGGCTTATCTCGGCCAGCCGGTCACCCAGGCCGTCATCACGGTCCCGGCCTATTTCAACGACGCCCAGCGCCAGGCGACGAAGGATGCCGGCCGCATCGCCGGCCTCGAAGTGCTGCGCATCATCAATGAGCCGACCGCGGCAGCGCTGGCCTATGGCCTCGACAAGAAGTCGGCCGGCACGATCGCGGTCTATGACCTCGGCGGCGGCACCTTCGACGTCTCGATCCTCGAGATCGGCGACGGCGTCTTCGAGGTGAAGTCGACCAATGGCGACACCTTCCTCGGCGGCGAGGATTTCGACATGCGCCTCGTCGAATATCTCGCCGATGAGTTCAAGCGTGAGCAGGGCATCGACCTGAAGAAGGACAAGCTCGCGCTGCAGCGCCTGAAGGAAGCCGCCGAGAAGGCCAAGATCGAGCTCTCGACCACGGCCCAGACCGAAATCAACCTGCCCTATATCACGGCTGACGCTTCCGGGCCGAAGCATCTCGCCATCAAGCTCTCGCGCGCCAAGTTCGAGAGCCTGGTCGACGATCTGGTCCAGCGCACCATCGAGCCCTGCAAGAAGGCGCTCAAGGATGCCGGTCTTTCGGCGGGCCAGATCGACGAGGTCGTTCTCGTCGGCGGCATGACCCGCATGCCGAAGGTCCAGGAAGTGGTGAAGCAGTTCTTCGGCAAGGAGCCGCATAAGGGCGTCAACCCGGACGAGGTCGTGGCCATCGGCGCCGCGATCCAGGCCGGTGTGCTGCAGGGTGACGTCAAGGACGTGCTCCTGCTCGACGTGACCCCGCTTTCGCTCGGCATCGAGACGCTGGGCGGCGTGTTCACGCGCCTGATCGACCGCAACACCACGATCCCGACCAAGAAGAGCCAGGTCTTCTCCACTGCCGAGGACAATCAGCAGGCGGTGACGATCCGGGTCTTCCAGGGCGAGCGCGAGATGGCGGCCGACAACAAGATGCTCGGCCAGTTCGACCTGATGGGCATTCCCCCGTCTCCGCGCGGCATGCCGCAGATCGAGGTGACCTTCGACATCGACGCCAACGGCATCGTCTCGGTGACGGCGAAGGACAAGGCCACCAACAAGGAGCAGCAGATCCGCATCCAGGCGTCTGGCGGCCTGTCGGAGGCCGACATCCAGAAGATGGTCAAGGATGCCGAGGCCAATGCCGGCGAGGACAAGAAGCGCCGCGAGCTGGTCGAGGCCAAGAACCAGGGCGAGAGCCTGGTGCACTCGACCGAGAAGTCGCTGAAGGACTATGGCGACAAGGTCACGGCCGCCGACAAGACGGCGATCGAGACCGCGCTCGACGCGCTGAAGGCGGCCCTGGCGGAAGACAACGCCGAGACCATCTCGGCGCGCACCACGGATGTGATGCAGGCTTCGATGAAGCTGGGCGAGGCCATGTATGCGGCGAGCCAGACAGAGGGCGCCGCGGCGGCCGATGGCGGCGACGAGCATGCGGCTGAAGCCAAGAAGGACGACGTCATCGACGCCGACTTCAAGGACGTCAGCGACGACAAGGGCGACAAGAAGAAGAGCGCCTGATTGCACGACCTAGGCAGAGGGGCGAATGCCCCTCTGCCTCAAGATTATTCGTGTTGGATAGCCCGCCGACTAGAGATAGCCATCGTCATGGTCCGCCCACAACATGATCACGGACACTCCCGCAAAGCCTAGACATCAGGGATTTCAACCGATTTATTTTATTGCTGTTGGCGCCCTTATTATGGGAATTCCAACACTGGTCTGGGTTTTAATCAGCGTTGTGGAATATAATAACCGGCAGACCGCGACCGTTGTCTCTGAAATCTCAGGATGCAACATCAACTATCGGACTTTCTTGAGCCGCCGAAAAGGAATCTACTTTGTCGATTGCGCAACGGTAGAAGAACAAGCCAAGGCAAACGACATCAGTATCTACACGGTCACAAGGCAGAAGCAGATAACTCTCGAATACGAACTCGCGGGGCATAAGCAGATTGCCTCGGCGATCGTCCCGGCATCTGAATTTGATCCGCCGCTGATTGGGACAAGCGTTTCAATCGCCAGAATGGGAAGCCCCAAGCAATCAATTCGCTTGATTGACGAGGGAAGAACATGGTTCTCCGCTCTCATGCAAATCGTCGGTTGGCTCTCGCTCCTCACTTTGATGTTCGCGGTTGCCCTCCGACGCTCTCCAAAACAAGACGGAGCGCGTTAACCCGTGTCCAAGCGCGACTATTACGAAATCCTCGGCGTCTCCAAGACCGCTAGCGATGCGGAGCTGAAGAGTTCCTTCCGCAAGCAGGCGATGCAGTGCCATCCTGATCGTCATCCCGGCGACAAGGGAGCTGAGGCCAAGTTCAAGGAACTGAACGAGGCCTATCAGGTCCTGTCCGACGAGCAGAAGCGCGCGGCCTATGACCGCTTCGGCCACCAGGCTTTCGAGAATGGCGGCGGGGGCGGCGGCAATCCCGATTTCTCCGACTTCATGTCGGACATCTTCGACTCCTTCTTCGGCGATGCCAGGGGCGGCGGACGCGGCGGCGCGCGCGCAGCCAATGGCCGCGAGCGCGGCGCCGATCTGCGCTACAATCTCGAGATCGGCCTGGAGGACGCCTTTGCAGGCAAGAACGCCTCGATCCGCGTGCCGACCTCGATCGCCTGCGAGGCCTGCTCCGGCTCCGGCGCCAAGCCGGGCTCCAAATCGCGGCAATGCCCGACCTGCGGCGGCCATGGCCGGGTGCGCGCCAATCAGGGCTTCTTCTCGGTCGAGCGCACCTGCCCGACCTGCAATGGCCGCGGCGAGATCATCGACGACCCCTGCAAGATCTGCCAGGGCGCGGGCCGGGTCACGCGCGAGCGCACGCTTGCCGTCAACATCCCGGCCGGCGTCGAGGACGGCACGCGCATCCGGCTTGCCGGAGAGGGCGAGGCCGGCCTGCGCGGCGGACCGGCGGGCGATCTCTACATCTTCCTTTCGATCAGGCCGCACGCGATCTTCCAGCGCGACGGCGCCGATCTGTTCTGCCGCGTGCCGCTCGGCCTGACTTCGGCTGCGCTCGGCGGCGAGATCGAGGTGCCGACGCTGACAGGCGAGCAGGCCAGGGTGAAGATCCCCGAGGGCACGCAGACCGGCAAGCAGTTCCGCCTCAAGGGCAAGGGCATGAGCGTGTTGCGCTCGCGCGAGGTCGGCGATCTCTACATCCAGGTGTTGATCGAGACGCCGCAGAAGCTCACCGCCCGCCAGCGCGAATTGCTGCTGGAATTCGAGCGCGAGAGCTCGCATTCGACCCACCCCGAAGCCGCCGGCTTCTTCGGCCGCGTGAAGGACTTTCTGGGCGGGCTCGGCGGCGCGGCTTGACCCCGACGTCATTGCGAGCGCAGCGAAGCAATCCGGTCTCGTAGAGCGCGGCGGCCCCTGGATTGCTTCGCGGAGCCTGTACTCGGGCTTGCCGAAGGCAAGACCCGGGTGCTCGCAATGACGGGCAGCGGTAAAGCACACACAAAAACGGGCCGCCTTCCGGCAGCCCGTTCTTCGATCGAAGCCTGACCGCAATCAGACCTTGTCGATCACCTTCTTGACGGCGTCCTTGCCCTTGCCGAGCGCCTGCTGAGCCTCGCCCTTGCGCTCCTGAGCCATGCCCTCGGCCTCCAGGCCGGGCTTGTTCAGCGCCTTGCCGGCTGCCTGCTTGACGTTACCGGCGGCCTCATTGGCCAGGCCCTTGATCTTATCGGCAGTGCTGCCCATCGTCTCGATCCTTCTCTCTAATTCGCGCCGTCCTTGCGGCTTGAGACGAGGAAACCAGCGGGCGTAAGGAAGGTTCCCGGGAATTTTCGAGAGCTCAAGATGTGCCCGGCGGCGCGCTGGAGGCGCTTTGCGTCGCCATTGCGCGCAAAGCTTCACCGGTCGCAGCGTCGGCCGGGAAGAAGGTCTCCAGCGCCAGCTCCGACAGCGTGATGTCCACCGGCGTGCCGAAAACCGTCGTCGTTGAGATCAGGGACAAGACCGTCTCGCCCAGCTGCAGTCGCAGCGGCACCACGATGGCTGGCTCGGCTTCGAGCTCCTGCGCGTGGCCCTTGCGAGCAGGCTGGACGGGCGCCGGATAGGTCAGAAATTCGGCCAGGAGATCGGCCAGCACCGGATCGGCCGTCGCCCGGATCTGCTGGCGCAGGCGCGCGAGCAGATGCATCCGCCACTCCCCCAGATTCACGATGAGCGGGGCAAGTCCGGCCGGATGCAGCGAGAGCCGCAGCACATTGACGGGCGGCCGCAGCAGATCGGCATCCGCGATCAGGCCAAGCAGCGGCGCAATCGCAGCGTTGGCGGCGAGCAGCGTCCAGTGGCGGTCCACCGCCAGCGCCGGATAGGGCTCGTGGCCCTTGAGCACGAGGTCGATCGCGGCCTTCGCCGCCTGCAGGCCGGGATCTTCCAGGGCGCGCTCCAGATAGACCGGCGCATAGCCCGCCGCCAGCAGCAGCGCATTGCGCTCGCGCAGCGGCACGCCGAGATGCTCGCAGAGCAGCAGGACCATGTCGCGACTCGGTTGCGAGCGGCCGCTTTCGAGGAAGCTGAGATGCTTCTGCGAGATCTCGGCCTCGAGCGCGAGATCGAGCTGGCTGAGCCGGCGCAACTGTCGCCAATCGCGGATGAGCGAGCCGACCATGGGCTGATGATGCTTGTTCATGGCGCAAAACCTATCCGAGAGCGGCTCGTTTTCAATTACCTCGCGCTTAATCGACCCGCCGACACGATCCCGTCAGCATGGCCTCCATCGACCACGGCCCGGGCGGCTCAAGACCGCCCCGGCCACAACCAAGGAGACCAGAGCGATGTCCATGATCCAATCCTCGCGCTTCCTGCGCAACGCCCTTGCCGCAGACGCCGCCGCCTGCGCCGCCACCGGCCTGCTGCTTGCCATGGCGGCCGGTCCGCTCTCTGGCTTGCTGGGCTTCCCCACAAGCTTCCTGCGCGGAGCCGGCCTCGTGCTGCTGCCCTGTGCGGCGCTGCTCGCCTGGTTCTGCGCTCGCGAAACCCTGCCGCGCCTGGCCGTCCATGCCGTGATCGGCGTCAACATCCTCTGGGTCGCCGACAGCATCGCGATCCTGGTCGCGGGCTGGTTCCAGCCAAGCGGGCTCGGCATCGCCTTCGTGCTGGCGCAGGCCGCGGCCGTCGCTGTGATCACGGAGCTCGAGGTGATCGGCCTGAAGCGCTCGGCGGCCATCCCGACAGGCAGGCTCGCGGCGTAATCGGCACGGCCTTGCCCCAATACGAAAAAGCCCCGGATGCACGCATCCGGGGCAGGTGCCTGACCGCGATCGGGGCCAGGTGGGGAGGAAGGGTTACCAGCCGGCGAGCACCGCGCCCTTGAAGCGCTCGGCGACGAAGGCCTTGATCTCGGGGCTGTGATAGGCGTCGACCAGGGTCTTGACCCAGGGCTTGTCCTTGTCGGCGGCGCGGACCGCGATGAGATTGACGTAAGGGCCCTTCGGGTCCTCGCGCAGGATCGCCGAGGTCGGCTCGATCTTGGCGTCGACGGCGTAGTTGGTGTTGATCGCGGCGGCGGCCACGTCAGCCAGCGAACGCGGGGTCTGCGCCGCCTCGATCTCGATGACCTTCAGCTTCTTCGGGTTCGAGACGATGTCGGCCGGGCCCGGCTTGAAGCCGACGCCGTCCTTCAGCTTGATGATGCCCTTGTCCTGCAGCAGCAGGAGCGAGCGGCCGCCATTGGTCGGGTCGTTCTGGATGGCGATGGTGGCGCCGTCCGGCACCTCGCCCCAGCTCTTGTATTTGGCCGAATAGATGCCGAGCGGGAAGTTCACGGTCAGGCCGACGCTGACGATCTTGTAGCCGCGATCCTTCACCTGGTTGTCGAGATAGGGCTGGTTCTGGAAGGAGTTGGCCTCCAGCTCGCCGGCGTCGAGCGCCTGGTTCGGCACGACATAGTCGGAGAACTCGATGATCTTGAGGTCGATGCCCTGCTTGGCGACGAGCGGCTTCAGCTTCTCCAGAATCTCGGCATGGGGACCGGGCGAGGCGCCGATGCGCACGAGCTGGGTCTGCTGGGCGAGCGCCGGAACAGTCAGCGTCAGGGCAAGAGCGGCAGAGGCTGCCAGCGTAGCGCGACGGGTGATGATGGACATGGGATGGGTTCCTTTGGTTGTGCGTGTTTGGTTGTGTTTGGGATTGCGGATCGAAAATCTCAGCCCTCATCCTGAGGAGCCGCGCAGCGGCGTCTCGAAGGATGCTTCAGGAGGCTCCGGAGATAGCTGGAGCATCCTTCGAGACGCGGCCTGAAGGCCGCTCCTTAGGATAAGGGCTGGTTAGGGTTCAGGCGTGGCGCAGACGCTTGTTGAGGCGGCGAGCAAGCCTGTCCCCGATGCTCTGGACAGTCTGGACCAGGACGATCAGGACGGCGACGACGGCGGCCATGACATCGGGCATGAAGCGCTGGTAGCCGTAGCGGATGCCGAGATCGCCGAGCCCGCCGCCGCCGACCGCGCCGACCATGGCGGAGAAGCCGAGCAGGCTGACGATGGCGAGCGTGAGCCCGAGCACGATAGCGGGCAGCGACTCGGGCACCAAGACCTTGCGCACGATCTGAACCGGCGTCGCGCCCATCGAACGGGCGGCCTCGACGAGCCCCTGATCGACCTCGCGGATCGCGCCCTCGATCAACCGCGCGATGAAGGGGGTGGAGGCGACCGTCAATGGCACGATCGCGGCCGCAGTGCCGATCGAGGTTCCCGCCAGCAAGCGCGTGAACGGAATGATCGCAACGACGAGGATGATGAAGGGCGTCGAGCGCGTGGCGTTGACGAGCGCGCCGAGCACCGCGTTGGCGAAGGGCGCGGCAAACAGCTCGCCGCGCTTGCTCGTCGCCAGGAAGACGCCGAGCGGCAATCCCAGCAAGGTGCCGATCCCAGCCGCGACCGCGACCATGGTCAGCGTGTCGGCCGTGGCCTGGAGGATGAGCCGGATGATGTCAGGCGACATGGCCGATGACCTCCACCTTGAGTTCGAGGCTTTTCAGCGCGCCGAGCACGGCACCGAGTTCAGGCTCGCGCCCCGGCACCGAGACCAGCAGGCTGCCGAAGGGCCTGCCGGCGATGGCGTCGATGCGCCCGGCCAGGATGTTGACGTCGACGCCGATGATCGAGCTCAACCGGCTGATCACCGGGGCGGTCGCGTTCTCGCCGGTGAAGGTGATGCGCAGCACCGCGGCGTCGCCCGATCGCGGCTCGGTGCGAAGACGGCCGGCGAGATGAGCCGGTAGATCGACGCCGGTCACCGCCTCGACGAAACGCGCCGTGGTCGGGTGCTTGGGCTGCGTCAGCACGGAGAAGGTGTCGCCCTCCTCGACGATGCGGCCGCCCTCGATCACCGCGACGCGGTCGCAGATTTCCTTGATCACGGGAATCTCGTGAGTGATCAGCAGGATGGTGACGCCGAGCTCGCGGTTGACCTGCTTGAGCAGCGCCAGGATCGATTGCGTCGTCTCAGGATCGAGCGCCGAGGTCGCCTCGTCGCAGAGCAGCACCTTCGGCTCGGTCGCGAGCGCACGGGCGATGCCGACGCGCTGCTTCTGGCCGCCGGAGAGCTCGGCTGGATAGCGCTCGCGCTTGTCGGCAAGGCCGACGAGATCGAGCAGGCGCTCGACCTGGGCCGTGATCTCCGCCTTGGGCGTGCCGGCGATCTCCAGCGGCAGCGCGACATTGTCGAACACCGTGCGCGAGGAGAGCAGGTTGAAATGCTGGAAGATCATGCCGGTCGTGCGGCGGCGCGCCCGCCAGCCAGCCTCGCTCAGGCCGGTAACGTCCTCGCCTTCGATCAGGATGCGGCCGGAGCTGGCGCGCTCCAGCCCGTTGACCAGCCGGATCAAGGTCGACTTGCCGGCGCCGGAGCGGCCGATGACGCCGACGATCGCGCCCTTGGGCACATCGAGATCGACGCCCGCAAGCGCTTCGACCTCGCTTTGGCCGCGACGGCCGGCGAAAACCTTGCCGACCCGCTCGAAGCGGATGATCGGCTCAGGCAATGGCGGGATACCAATCCCGACGCGAAAGGCGTCGGGCTTCAAAGGGGCGTTCATCATGGCCTCAGAAATGGGTGTGGCAGGACCAGTGGGCAATGCCGAGCTGTTCGTGCGTCACATCATGAATGGATTGGCGCAGGGCCTCATCAGCCGCGGGATCGCAACCTGTCTGCGCAGGCACCGCCCTGGCGAACCAGGACGACAGCCAGCGCCAGAGAAAGGCGAGCGGCCCCATCGCGGCCTCGTCAGGCTGCCAGCCGCGTCGCGCTGTGGCGGCGCGGAGCGGCGAGTTGACGGGCGGCGAGTTCGGCCGCACCCGGCGTGGCGAAGCGATGGCCTTCGAGCGCATGGAAGGCGGCGGACGCGGCGATGAAGGTGAAATAGCGCTCATCGGGACGGCGGTTGACCAGACCCGCCTGGGTCTCGCCGACCTCGATGACATAAGCCTGAGAGGCCCGGATTTGCGGGGCCTGGACTTGAGAGCCCTGACTCTGCTGGCCGTGACTGGATTGCGTGTGTGACATGGTTCTGCCTCCGCCGCTCTTGCGGCGTTCGATGGACATCTGACGGATGGAAGAGAGCCGGTGAGCCGGCCTTCAGCGCAGGATCAGCGTCGACAACAGCCCATATCGCGGGCGAGGCGGGGTTCGTCAGGTCGAACGGTCGGCATGGCCATGGTCTTCTCCTCATAACCGGAGCCCACGACCTCGTCGTGGCGCTTTAGCGTTTGGTGACGCGGCGCAAGCTGCTCGCTCAAATCCCCGCGGCCATCGAACCAAGCCCGATGACGAGCCATAATTTGGCCGGAGATATCCTCTTTGTCAACCCAATCGTTCTTTTAAAGAAACGAGGCGGGAGAAACGAATTTTCCCGTATGCGGCGTCTTAGCGAAAAATCCTTCGCCGGGACGCCATGCCAGGGGCTGCGACAGCGCGCGGCTTGACGGGTGCGAGGATGCGGGTGCATTTGCCCGATATGCCGGCTCTCGCCCCCCTGCTAGCGCGACTGCGCCGCTCCGCGCTCGGAGCCTGGCTCGCCGTCGCCTATGCGCTGGCGGTGCTGGCTACGGGACTGGCGCCTTCCGCCGCGCTTGCCCATCCCGACCTCGACGGCGCGCGGCTCTGCTCCGGACTAAGCGCTCCCGGGCCTGACGCGCCGGAGCCTGGCGGCGAGCTGACGCATTGCAAGGGCTGCCCGGTCAATCCGGTGATCGCCGGCTCGGCGCCAACCCTACACGGCATGATCGTCAGGTTGGCCGTTCAGGCGCCTGCCGTTCAAACCACCATCCCAGCGCCGCCGCGCATGGCCGCGTTCGGCCTGCCGCAATCGCGCGCGCCGCCGGCGGCGGCCCTCCTCCGTCTCTGACGGCTCCTATCCCGCTTTCATTCCAGGCAGGCGCTAAAAGTCGAGAGCATTGCTCTTGCGAAAAACCGGTACCCACTTTTTCGCACAATGCTCTAGGCCGCCCTGCCGTTTCGCATCCCCTGCCCGCCCGGGCATGGTCGATGCAGCCATTCAGGATTTTTCGATGAACAAAATCATGCACATGCTCGCGGCCGTCGCGCTGACACTGAGCAGCGCCGCCGCCTTCGCCCATGAATACCAGGCCGGCCCGCTCAAGATCGGCTATCCCTGGTCGCGCGCCACGCCCGCAGGCGCGAAGGTCGGCGGCGGCTATCTCTCGATCGAGAATACGGGATCGACGCCCGATCGGCTGGTCTCGATCTCCGTGCCCTTCGCGGACAGCGTCGAAATGCACGAGATGGCTGTTGTCGACGGCATCATGACCATGCGGCCGCTCGAAAACGGGCTTGCGATCGCGCCCGGCGCCAAGGTCGAGTTCAAGCCCGGCGGCTACCACATCATGTTCATGGATCTGAAGCAGCCGCTGAAGCAGAACGAGATGCTCAAGGGCGTGCTGACCTTCGAGAAGGCCGGCACGGTCGAGGTCGCGTTCAAGGTCGAGGCCATGGGCGCCAAGGCCGCCGACCCCAGCGCCCATACGCATTGAGGCAAAACCGAACCGTCATGGTCGGGCTTGTCCCGACCATCCACGTCTTCACTGATCGAGGTCCGTGTTCAAGACGTGGACGCTCGCCACAAGGGCGAGCATGACGGCTGGAACTTCACACCTTGGCGCGCGGATCGGTCTTGGCGACGCGCGCCAGCAGGTAGTCGACCTCGGTCTTCGCCTTGGCCGAGATCGACGAGCCCGGCTTGCGCTGGGCGTCGCTGGCGAGGATGCCGCGCTTCATCATGGTGTATTTGCGCACGGCGAGGCCGACGCCGAGCTGCTGCTCATAGCGCAGCAGCGGCAGATGCGCGTCGAAGATGTCGTGGGCGGCGTCACGTTGGCCGGCCTTCTGCAGCTTGACCACATCGATCAGCAATTCCGGGAAAGCGTATCCGGTCATCGCGCCGTCGGCGCCGCGCTCCATCTCGAAATCGAGGAACATGCCGCCATTGCCGGTCAGGATCGAGATCGGCCGCAGCGAGCCCTCTGCCTGGAACTTGCGCAGGGTCGAGATCTTCTCCAGCCCCGGCCAGTCCTCATGCTTCAGCATCACGCAGGAGGGGTGGTCCATGACGATCTTGCGGATCACTGCCGGCGTCATGATCACCGAGAGCGTCAGCGGGTAGTCCTGGATGACGAAGGGGATGTCGGTGCCGATCGCCTCGATGGCCTGGGCATAATAGCCGGTGATCTGGTCGTCGGTGCGCAGGGATGGCGGCGGCGCGATCATCACGCCGGCCGCGCCGAGCTCCATCGACTGGCGCGCCAGCGAGCGCATGGCGGCGAATCCCGGCGCGGAGACGCCGACGATGACCGGCTTGCCCGGCATCTTGGCCACGGCGATCTTGACGATGCGGACCGATTCCTCCGGCTCGAGCTTGGGCGCCTCGCCCATGATGCCGAGCACCGTCGTGCCGTCCGAGCCGATTCGATCGTAGAATTCGAACAGGCGCTCGGTCGAGGTCCAGTCGATCGTACCGTCGGGATTGAACGGCGTCGGCGCGATCGGGAAGACGCCGCTGGCGTCGGGGGTCAGGCTCATGATTTTGGCTTTCGTCCAATTGGCTCTGGGGAACTAACGCTGATGACACACTCCCCGTCATCCCGGACGTAGCGAAGCGGAGATCCGGGATCCATCATAGGAAACTGAACTATACGATGGATCCCGGATCGGCGCTGCTAACGCAGCTTGTCCGGGATGACGCTGAGGTTCGTGAGGCTAGACGATCCTAGTGCGCACGCTGCCGACGCCGGCGATCTCGCCTTCCAGCACGTCGCCCTTGACCACCGCCGCGACGCCCTCGGGCGTGCCGGTGAAGATCAGGTCGCCGGGCGCGAGCACGACGAGGCCCGAGAGATAGGCGATCGTCTCAGGCACGCTCCAGATCATCTTGGCGAGGTCCGAGCTCTGGCGAGGCACGCCATTGACGACGAGCTCGATCTTGCCGGCGCTGGGATGGCCGACATGGCTCGCGGGAGCGATCTCGCCGATCGGCCCGGAAAGGTCGAAGCCCTTGCTCATGTCCCAGGGCTTACCGGTCTTCTTGGCGGCGGCCTGCAGGTCGCGCCGTGTCATGTCGAGCCCGGCGGCATAGCCATAGACATGGTTCAGCGCCTCTGCCTCGGGGATGTCATGCCCGCCGGTGCCGATCGCCACGACCAGCTCCATCTCGTGGTGCAGGTCCTTGGTCTTGGTCGGATAGGGCATGTCGGCGCCGTTGATCAGCAGCGCGTCGGCCGGCTTGGTGAAGAAGAACGGCTCCTCCCGATCGGGATCGCCGCCCATCTCGCGGGTATGTTCGGCATAGTTCCTGCCGACGCAGAAGACCCGGCGCACGGGGAAGAGCCCGCCGCCGGCGACCGGCACCGCGGTGACGGCAGGCGGATCGATCACGTAATTCGTCATGGCTCGGGGCTCCTTCGGATATTTCCGCTGCCGTTCATGCGGGAGCGGGGCCTGCGGGGCAAGGGCCTCGACTCTCGGGACGGGGCTGCATCTGCGACATCGCAAAGACCGGCGCAAGGGCGTTTTGCGGCGCATCATTGCAACCATAGCGGATTGCCCCCTACAGTAAGGCCGGGCCGGCATGAGCCGACCTGAACTGAGACTGAAGGAACAGCACGTGAGCACGGGTACCGTGAAATGGTTCAACGAAACCAAGGGCTACGGATTCATCACGCCTGATCAGGGCGGCAGCGATGTTTTCGTGCATATCAGCGCGGTCGAGCGCTCTGGCATGCGCGGCCTGAACGAAGGTCAGAAGATCAGCTACGATCTCGAGGCCGATCGCAAGACCGGCAAGTCCTCGGCGGTCAATCTCAAGACTGCGTGAGACAACCCCTAGACGGGAGGCCGATCGGCGGCGTCGCTTCCCGAGCCAATGCGAATCTCTATCTATCTACCAGGACTGAAGACGATTCCCGGCATGCCCGTCGCCAAGAGGCGGCGGTCGAAGGGCAAAGGCCAGCCCCAATGGCCCAATTTTCCGCTGCGGCTTGTTGTTAGTTGTTAGCTGCGACCTGGCGCCGGCCGAAACAGCCGGCCTTTCTCGGCCACCAGCACGATCCCCAGCGCGACCAATCCGCACAGCGAGAAGCCCAGCGTCAGCGGCACCACCGTGCCGTCGAAATGCTGGCCGATATAAAAGCCGATCAGCGCGCCACCGGCCGTGGTGACGAAGCCCTGCACCGAGGAGGCCGTGCCCGCGACATGGCCGAGCGGGTCCATGGCGAGCGCGCCGAAATTCGGCGCGAGCAGGCCGAAACAGAACATCGCTCCGGCCTGGAAGATGGTGAAGGACCAGAGCGTTTCATGGCCCGCCAGCGCGACCAGCGCATGCGTGCCGGTGAAGGCGATATAGCCCAGCAGCGCGGCATGCGAGACCCGGCGCATGCCGAGCCGCACGACGATGCGTGAATTCACCAGCGAGGCCACCGCCATGAAGCCCGCGATCAGCGCGAAGATGATGGTGAAGAGCTGCGGCGCCGCGAAGACGTCGACGAAGACCTGCTGGGCCGAGTTGATGAAGCCAAACAGCCCGCCGATGACGAAGGCCATGGCCGACATGTAGCCGACAGCGACGCGCGTCGTCAGCGTGGTGCGGAAGGCGGCGACGACGCTGTGGAGCTCGATCGGCTTGCGATCCTCCTCATGCAGCGTCTCGGGCAATCTGAACGCAGCCCAGAGCATCACCGAGGCGGCGAAAATCGTCAGCACGCCAAAGATCCAGCGCCAGGGCGCGACCCAGAGGATGGCCTGGCCGATCGAAGGCGCGAGAATCGGCACCGCCAGGAAGACGATCATGGCGAGCGACATCACCCGAGCCATGTCACGGCCGGAATAGCAGTCGCGCACGATCGAGACCGCAAGCACGCGCGTCGCCGCCGCGCCGATGCCCTGAACGACGCGCGCCCACATCATCGCCTCGAAGGAGCCGGCGAAGGCCGCCGCGATGCTTGCCAGCACATAGAGCCCGAGCCCGAAGAGCAGCACGGGCCTGCGGCCGAAACGGTCCGACAGCGTGCCGTAGACGATCTGCGCGACGCCGAAGCCGAGCAGATAGGCGGTGACGATCCATTGCCGGTGGTTTGCCTCCATGATGCCGAGCGTCTCGGCCATTTCGGGCAAAGCCGGCAGCATCGAATCGATCGCGAGCGCGTTCACTGCCATCAGGGCGGCGGTCAGCGTCACGAAGGAACGGAAGCTCATGCCGTGGCGCGGCAGGGCGGGATCTGCGATTGCGGTCATGTCAGCCTGTGCGGGGCATTCCGCGCGACGGCGGATTTGGAAAAGCTCAATTGCCCCTTAAGGGCCAAGTTTTATGCCCTCCGCCAATGCGGGACAACCCGGCTTTGCTACAGCGCGTCATGCACCGAGCGGGAAGCGCGCTGAAGCCATTGAACGATCCCGCTGGATCGTTCAATGGCTTCAGCTGCTTTGTCCTAACGCGTTTTCTTCACGCGAACCGGTGCCCACTTCGCTCGAAAACGCTTGTGTCCTAACGCGTTTTCTTCACGCGAACCGGTGTCCACTTCGCTCGAAAACGCTTTTGTCTCAACGCGTTTTCTTCACGTGAACCAGTGCCCGCTTCGCTCGAAAACGCTTCAGGCCTGCTTGCGCTGCTCGGCGATCAGGGCATCGTCGATCGCGTCGGCCCGCAGCGCCGCCGGACGACCGGAGATGCGCTTGCCATAGGCCTCGAAGGCCGGGCGCTTCTCGATCGAGCCGAATTGCAAACCCCAGAGGATCTGCGAGCCGAGATAGACATCGGCCGCGCTGAAACGCTCGCCCAGCAGGTATTCGCCCGCCGTCACGGCCTGCTCCAGCGTGTCCATGACGTCGGCGAAGCTGCCATAGCCGATCATCCGGGCCTTGTCGGCGGGCACCTCGAAACCGAGCGCCTTGTTGCTCACCGCCGCCTCCGTCGGCCCCGCGCCGAAGAACAGCCAACGGTAATAGGGTCCGCGCAGCTTGCTGCCCGGCTCGGGCGCGAGGCCGGCCTGCGGGAAGGCGTCGGCGAGATAGGCGCAGATCGCGGCGCATTCGGTGACGACCATGTCGCCATGCTGCAGCGCCGGCACCTTGCCCATCGGGTTGACCGCCTTATACGCCCCCTTCATCGGCGGGCCGAAACCCAGGATCTCGGCGCGATAGGGCACCCCCACCTCCTCCAGCATCCAGCGCGCGATCCGGCCGCGCGACATCGGGTTGGTATAGAGCACAAGCTCGTCCGACATGGTGTTCTCCTTGGTCTTGCTGTTCTTGGTCTTGTCTTTCCCGCGACCATAGCCCGATGAGATGGCGCGACAATGTCAGCAGCGATTTGGTCAGCAGCGATTTGGTCAGCAGCGATTTGCTGCAGCATCAGGCCGAATACCGGTTCCCGCTTTTCGGGCCGATGCACTTTGATCCTGCATGGGCTTGTCCCGAAAACCGGTACCCACTTTTTCGCGCAATGCTCTATCCTCGCCCGCGAACACGGCGCGGAGCCCCATGGATTTGTCGACAGCGCAGCGCGCAACGGTCACGGATGGCCGGATGATCATCGCCGGCGTACCCGGCCACTTCGTGCAGGCCCCGGCGCGCCGGCTGACTGTGGAGGCGAGCGGGCTTACCGCGCTTTCGGGCTATGCGCTGCGCGACGGCGCGCTGGCCAATGACGGCCGGATCGCCGCGCAGGCAAGGCTGCCCGAGGACGGCCTCGGCCGGGCCGGCCTCAGCGAGGAAGCCGGCGAGATGCCGCTGGCGATTCGCCCCTTGCCCGAGGGCGGCACTGCGGCGCGCATGCTGCTCGTGCTGGCGTATGGCCAGGAGGAGCCGGGCTATCACGCCACGCTCTGGCTGCCCGAAGAGATCTTTTCAGCTCTGAAGCAGGACGTCGAGGCTGGCCGCGCCGGGCGGCTTTCCCTCGTCGCCACCACGAGCCTCTGGCTCGACGAGGCGGAGCGCGACACGCCTGCCGAGCGCCGCGTCGCCTGGCGGCTCGGGCCGGACCCCGACGATGAGGGCAGCGCCCCGGCGCGCGGCCTGGTCGAGCGCATCGCCTGGAGCGCGGCCGCCGCCCCGCTTGCGCCAGCTGAGGACGAGCCGGAGGAGACGGTCACCGAGGCGCTGAGGCGCCTGAACTGGAGCCTGAAACAGATCGCGCTGGTGCTGGTCTTCCTGATGATCGTGGCCGCGTTGAAGTAGCGCTTTGATGTCGCATCGGCCCGAAAGCCGTTTCCCGCTTTTCGGGCCGATGCACTACGCTGATACTGGCCAGAGCCGGATACTGGCCAGAGCCGGATTTCTCAGCGGATCGGCGGGGCGTATTGCAGCCCGCCATTGGTCCAGAGCGCGTTCTGCCCGCGCGCGATCTTCAGTGGCGACGACTTGCCGAGATGGCGCTCGAAGACCTCGCCGTAATTGCCGGCGGTCTTGATCACCTTATAGGCCCAGTCATTGCCGAGGCCGAGCGCCTGGCCAAAGGAGCCCTCGACGCCGAGCAGGCGGCGGATGTCGGGATTGGTCGATTTGCGCATCTCGTCGACATTGGCCTGCGTCACCTCGAGCTCCTCGGCCGTGACCAGCGCGTACTGGACCCAGCTGACGATATCGAACCACTGGTCGTCGCCATGGCGCACGGCATAGGCGAGCGGCTCCTTCGAGATCGTCTCCGGCAGCACGACATGCTCGGACGGGTCCTTGAAGCGCAGCCGCTCGGCATAGAGGCCGGACTGGTCGGTGGTGAAGACGTCGCAGCGGCCGCTCTCATAAGCCTCGGTCGCCTCGTTGTTGGTGGCGAAGGTCACCGGCTCGAACTTCAGATTGTTCTTGCGGAAATAATCGGCGGTGTTGAGCTCGGTCGTGGTGCCCTGCTGGATGCAGATCGAGGCGCCGCTGAGCTCGCGGGCCGATTTGATGTTCAGGGCCTTCTTCACCATGAAGCCCTGGCCGTCATAATAGAACACCGCCCGGAAATTCAGGCCGAGGATGGTGTCGCGGCTCATCGTCCAGGTCGTCGTCGCCGCGATCAGGTCGCTCTCGCCCGATTGCAGCGCGGTGAAGCGGTCCTTGGACGAGAGCGAGACGAACTTGACCTTGCTGGCGTCGTCGAAGATCGCGGCGGCGAGCCCGCTGCAGAAATCGATATTGACGCCCTTCCAGGTGCCGCCCGCATCGGCGAGACCGAAGCCTGCGAGCCCGGTGCCGATGCCGCAATTCAGGACGCCGCGCGCCTTGATCGCCTTCAGGGTCTGGGCCTGCGCCTGCCCGCCATATGACAGGCCGATCGCCAGCAGGAACCCGACCAGAACTCTCCCGTAACGTGCCATTTCTTGTCCCCTTATGAGCTCGTCTTATGAGCTTGCGGCTTGGATGCCGGGCTCAAGGAAGCGCCTGCCCGGAGCGGGGGTCAATCACTGATGCTATGATAATTGCCGGGACCGTATTCATCGGGAAAATATGATCTCGCCTCACACAACCTCCGGCACATTAAGGCCGCGACGCTCGCTACCCTTCTCCCGCATCAAAGTCGGCTGTTGCCGACTTTGATGCGGGAGAAGGGAAAGGCGTGCTCCGCCATTTCCGAGATGCCCGGATCAAGCCCGACCATGACGGCAGAGCGATGCTGAAGCACAGAAAAAAGCGCCCCGCGAGCAATCGCGGGACGCTTTCTGGATATGTGCCGGCGAGCCGCTAGACCAACTTCCGATCCAATCGGATCGTTAAATTGCTCTAGCTCTTGGCTTTAACGCGTTTTCTTCACGCGAACCGGTATCCACTTCGCTCGAAAATGCTCTAGCGGGGCTCGCCCCGGGCTCAGCTCTTGCTGGGCATCATCTTCATGGCGTTGTCCATGTGGGTGGTGCAGCCCTTCATGTCCTTCTTGGCCATCATCTCCTTGGCCATGGTCATTTCCTTCGTGGCCGCGGTCTTCTTGGTCGCGTCCGTCAGCTTGGACGCGTCGGTATCCAGCTTGGTCAACTCGGCCTGGGTGCAGGTCACCGGCGCCGCAGGTGTCGCGGGCATCGTGGTCTGCGCCTGAACCGGCGACAGAGCGAGCGCGAAGCCGAGAGCCGCAAGCGTAAGGGTGGTTTTGAACATGATTTTTCTCCCTGATGAACCGAATGGCTCATATCGGAAAGAACAATTCGGCGAGAATTTCGTTCCATTAATTCTAAGATCCAGAGGAAAACGTTCTCATTCGAAAGCTGAATTCCACACCGGAACATGGAGATAGCGTTTTTATCTGGATTTCGACTTATTGCTTTCTTTCTTCATCGCACGATGTCGATCTTGAAATATTGTCGAAAACGCGCCGCCCTTTCCTTGGTGATCGCGACGCAACCTCTCGCGCGCCGGCGCGTTTCCCTCATCTCTTGGGGAGGCCATCATGTTCGAAATTCTCGCCGCGCCGGACCATGTCGCCGCTTATCGCCTGACGGGCACGCTGACGGAGGCCGATCTCGACGGCGTCGTCGGCGATCTCGAGCGCAGGCTGTCCCGCCACGAAAAGCTCGGCCTCCTGGCCGATCTGACCGGCTTCGAGGACATGACCTTCCGGGCCGGGCTCAAGGACGCGCGCTATGGGCTTAGCATGCTGCGACGATTGAAGCGCTTTCCGCGCGAGGCGGTGGTCACCGACAAGGGCTGGATCGAGAGCTTCGCGGCGATCGCCAACCCGATCATCCCGCATGTCGAGGTGAAATGCTTCAAGCCAGCGGAGTTCGACGCGGCGCTGGCCTGGGCCAGCGAGATCGAGGGCGGGCCGGAGGCGTAGCGCCCGCTCCCCGGAAACGGCTATCATCGCGCAGCGGGCGGGGAACGCATGGCCAGGATTTGCGTCTACGGTGCCGGTGCGATCGGCTGCTATCTCGGCGGGCGGCTGCTGGCGGCCGGGGCCGATCTCGGCTTCGTCGGCCGTACGCGCAGCGCCGGCGAACTGGCCGAGCATGGGCTGACGCTGACGGATCTCCGCGAAGGGCGCTGGCGCGTTCCGCCAGCAGGCATCAGCGTGGCAACCGGGCCGGAGGGCGCCGCCTCGGCCGATCTCGTGCTGGTCACGGTGAAATCGACGGCGACGGGCACGGTCGCGGCGGAGCTCGCCCAGGTGTTGCGGCCGGGCGCGGTGGTGGTGAGCTTCCAGAACGGGCTCGGCCATGCCGAGACGCTGCGCGCCGCCCTGCCCGGCCGGACCGTTCTCGCCGGCATGGTGCCGTTCAACGTGGTCTCGCCCGGTCCGGGCGCCTTCCACCAGGCTTCAGCGGGCGAGCTCGCCATCGCCGAGAATGCGGCGCTGGCGCCTTTCCTGCCGGCCTTCGCCACTGCGGGCCTGCCGCTGGAGCAGCACCGCGACATGCTGCCGGTGCAATGGGCCAAGCTGCTCCTCAACCTCAACAATGCCGTCAACGCACTGGCGGATCGGCCGCTGCGCGAAGAGCTCTCACTGCGGGCCTATCGGCGCTGCCTGGCGCTGGCCCAGGCGGAGGCGCTGGCGCTCCTCGACGAAACCGGCCTGCGCCCGGCCCGTTTGACGCCGCTGCCGGCGCACTGGATCCCGCGCCTGCTCGACACGCCCGACTGGCTCTTCGCCCGACTGGCCGCCCGCATGCTCGCCATCGACCCGACGGCGCGCTCCTCGATGTCGGACGATCTCGCCGCCGGGCGGCCGAGCGAGATCGACTGGATCAATGGCGAGATCGTCCGCCTCGCCGCGCGCCATGGTCGCAAGGCCCCGGTGAACGCATGCCTGGTGGCGCTGATCCATGCGGCGGAAGCGAGCGCCGAGCGCCCGACCTGGTCCGGCCCGGCCCTGCTGGCCGAGCTGGAGGCGGCGCTCGCCCGGGCAAGCGAGGTCGAGAGCGGCCTGGCGGCGTGAGGCTCGCTCCCCTTCTCCTCTCGCGGGAGAAGGTGGCAGCGCGAAGCGCTGACGGATGAGGGGGCGCTGTGCCTTCTCCGACTAGCCAATACGCGCCAGCGACTAAGCTCACAGCACCCCCCATCCGGCGCTTTGCGCAACCTTCTCCCGAGAGAAGGAAAGACGCGCCACAAAGATGAACGGCACCGAACCTTTTCGTTCAGCATCCGTTTCAACTTGAGCTGCTCTATTGCGGCATTAAGAAAAACCAGGAGGAATTCATGCGTCATTTTCTGATCGCCGCGGCCATTGTGCTGGGGGCGGCCGCGACACCAGCGGCAGCAAGCGAGAGCTTCACCGGCGCGAGCGCGCTCGACAAGGTCGAGATCACCTATGCCAGGCACAACCGCGACCACCGCATGTGGGAAATCCGGCGGCGCCAGGATATGCAGGCCCAGCGCGGCCTTCGCGGCGACGGTCGCGGCTATGGCCGCCATCGTGGCGGCCCGCCACCCTGGGCCCCGGCCCATGGCCGCCGCGACCGCTGGTAAGCCCCGGCTTCGATAGAGGGCTCGGCCGCAAGGCCGGGCCTTTTTGTTTTGGAGGAGCCGCGACGCCGTCTTCCTTCTCCCGGATGGGAGAAGGTGCCCCGGCAGGGGCGGATGAGGGTGTGCCCTCTCAATAGAAGGCGCTGCGGCGCAGTCACACTCCAATAATCAGCGGCAGGCCCTCATCCCTGCCCTTCTCCCATCCGGGAGAAGGGTTCCCCGCGCCACTCATGCTCGCGTTTGTGGCGGGCACGACGGCAAGCGCGCGGAAAGACTCCCGACCCTACCGCCTTCCCCGCCTCTTCGCATTTCCCTCTCCCGCCCCCAGCGGCCGCGAATCCGGCCTTGGCCCCATCTCGTCGAGCGTCGGCTTCTTCGGTCGCGCCACCGGCTTGGCTTCTCCCCCGCCCCAATTATGCGGGCCCATATCGGCATCGGTCGGCTTGCGCGCCCGGGTCGGCAGGTTGGCGTTGGCGCCATAGGAGCGTTCGCCCTTGTATTTGCCGGCTGAGGCTTCGACGTCGCCCTGGCGGGCGAGCGGGTCGTCGGAGATGGCGAGCTCGGTCGCTTGGAGGCGCTTGATCTCGTCGCGCAGGCGCGCGGCGGTCTCGAATTCGAGGTCGGCAGCGGCTTCGCGCATGCGCTTTTCGAGATCGGCCAGGGCTGCCTTGAAGTTGTGGCCGACGAGCGGCGTGCCCATGCCGGCATCGACCGTGACATGGTCGCGCTCATAGACCGAGCCCAGAATGTCGCCGATGGCGCGCTTGATCGATTGCGGCGTGATGCCGTGTTCGAGGTTGTAGGCCTCCTGCTTCTCGCGGCGGCGCGAGGTCTCGGCCATCGCCCGCTCCATCGAGCCGGTGATGTGGTCAGCATAGAGGATGACGCGGCCGTCGACATTGCGGGCGGCGCGGCCGATGGTCTGGATCAATGAGGTCTCGGAGCGCAGAAAACCCTCCTTGTCGGCGTCCAAAATGGCGACGAAGCCGCATTCGGGAATGTCGAGGCCCTCGCGCAGCAGGTTGATGCCAACGAGAACATCAAACGCTCCAAGGCGGAGATCGCGCAGAATCTCGATGCGCTCGATCGTGTCGATATCGGAATGCATGTAGCGGACACGCACGCCGTTCTCGTGGAGGTATTCGGTCAGATCCTCGGCCATGCGCTTGGTCAGCACGGTGACCAAGGTACGGTAGCCCTTGGCCGAGACCTCCTTGATCTCGTCGAGCAGGTCGGCGACCTGGTGTTTCGCGGGGCGGATTTCGACCGGCGGATCGATCAGGCCCGTGGGGCGGATGACCTGCTCGGTGAAGACGCCGCCGGTGCGGTCCATCTCCCAGCTGCCGGGCGTCGCCGAGACGTGCACCGATTGCGGGCGCATCGCGTCCCATTCCTCGAAGCGCAGCGGCCGGTTGTCCATGCAGGAGGGCAGGCGGAAGCCGTATTCGGCCAGCGTCGCCTTGCGCCGAAAGTCTCCGCGATACATGCCGCCGATCTGCGGCACGGTGACGTGGCTTTCGTCGGTGAAGACCAGCGCATTGTCGGGCAGGTATTCGAACAGGGTCGGCGGCGGCTCGCCCGGCTTGCGGCCGGTGAGATAGCGCGAATAGTTCTCGATGCCGTTGCAGGAGCCGGTGGCCTCGATCATCTCGATGTCGAAGGTGCAGCGCTGGTCGAGCCGCTGCGCCTCGAGATAGCGGCCCATCTTGTTGAGCTCGTCGAGGCGGCCGCGCAGCTCCTGCTTGATCGACTTCACGGCCTGGGTCAGCGTCGGGCGCGGCGTGGTGTAGTGCGAATTGCCGTAGACCTTGACGAATTCGAGGTCGGCGGTCTTCTGGCCGGTCAGCGGGTCGAACTCCGAGATCTGCTCGACCTCGTCGCCGAACAGGCCGATGCGCCAGGCGCGGTCCTCATAGTGGGCCGGGAAGAGTTCGATGACGTCGCCGCGCACGCGGAAGGAGCCGCGGGCGAAATCGCCGAGCGTGCGCTTGTATTGCAGGGCGACGAGATCCGCGATGAGCTGGCGCTGCTCGATCTTCTCGCCCAGCTTGATGCCGAAGGTCATCGCCGTATAGGTCTCGACCGAGCCGATGCCGTAGATGCAGGACACCGAGGCGACGATGATGACGTCGTCGCGCTCCAACAGCGAGCGCGTCGCCGAATGGCGCATGCGGTCGATCTGCTCGTTGATCGAGCTTTCCTTCTCGATGAAGGTGTCCGAGCGCGGCACATAGGCCTCAGGCTGGTAGTAATCGTAATAGGAGACGAAATACTCGACCGCGTTGTCGGGGAAGAAGCTCTTGAACTCGCCATAGAGCTGCGCGGCCAGCGTCTTGTTCGGCGCCAGGATCAGGGCGGGACGCTGCGTCAATTCGATCACCTTCGCCATGGTGAAGGTCTTGCCCGAGCCGGTGACGCCGAGCAGGACCTGGTCGCGCTCCTGCTTGCCGATGCCGTCCAGCAGATCGGCGATCGCGGTCGGCTGGTCGCCGGCGGGCTCGAAATCGGACTGCATGCGGAACGGAATGCCGCCCTCCGACTTGTCCGGGCGCGGCGGGCGATGCGGCGTCCAGGCCTTGCCGGGGTCGATAAAGGGGCTGCCGGTCTCGAGCAGCGTCTGCAGCGATTGCGCCGTCAGGCTCGCGGCGGTCTCGCCCTCGACACCGTCAAAGGCGGAATCGGCCTTCTTGCCGATCTTGCGCTTGGGCGCATTGTCGCCGGGGCGGGACTCCGGCTCGTAACCGGCCTGCGGCTGATCGCTGAAGCCGGAGGCGCCGCCGGGCACGGTGTTGCCGCGGTTGATCGCCGGGTTGAGCAGGTCGGCGAGATAACCCTCCAGCGGCTTCAACTCGGGCTTGGTCGCCTTGGAATTGGGCGTGCGCGCGCTGGCGGGCTTTTTCGCGGGCTTCGTCTTGGCGTCGGAGGCGGAGGTCTCGGGCGCGGAAGTCTTGGGCGCGGAAGTCTTGGGCGCGGAAGTCTTGGGAGCAGAGGTCTTGGGAGCGGAGGTCTTGGGAGCGGAGGTCTTGGACATGACCGCAATATGGGACGGAAGCCGCCCAAGCGCGAGAGGGCAAGGCGCATGGCGGGCCGCATAGCTGACAGGAGATGGCAGGAGGAGATGGCTGCGCGGCGCGCCTTGCGCGCAGAACCAGTCCCGCATAGAGGCTCAGCCTTGCACAGAAGGCATTGACTCCCCGAAACGCGCTGCAACAATGCGGCTATAGTACGACCAGTGAGAACCGTTCATGTCGGGACAACACTTCGACACCGGACGAGATGCGCTCGATTTCATCGATGTGCTGACGCGCCTCAACGACCCCCAGACGATCATCACCTCGCTGCGCGACAAGCTCGCCAGCTTCGGCTTCCACGCCTTCCTGATCACCGGCCTGCCGGAGACCGGCGACAGGATCGCGCCGCTGGTGCTGCTGAATGGCTGGCCCGATGGCTGGTTCGAGCTCTATGTCCGGCAGAACTATGCCGATGACGACCCGATCGCAGCGCATTGCAAGACCACGGCTAACCCTTTCGTCTGGGCCGAGGTCTACCGCCAGGAGGTCGCCAGCGCGCGCCAGCAGGAGATCATGCGGCGAGCCAGCGACTTCAAGATGGTCCATGGCTTCTGCGTGCCGATCCACAATGAGGACGGTTTCAAGGCCGTCGTCACCATGGCCGGCGACAAGCCCGACCTGTCGCGACAGTCCCGCTCCGCCATCCACCTGATGTCGCTCTACGCCCATGCCAAGGCCGAGGCCGCCATACGCGGCAATCGGGGCCATTGCCTCACCGTGCGGGAGCGCGAGGTCCTGACCTGGATGGCTGTCGGCAAATCGACCGAAGGCGTCGCCGCGGCGCTCAATATCCGGGCGGGAACCGTCGAAGCGCATTACCAGAACGCCGCCCGCAAGCTCGGCGCCCGGGGCCGCACGCGCACGGTGGTCGAGGCGCATCTGCGCGGCGAGATCAGACTTTAGTCTATAGATCTGCGAAAACTTCGGCACTCCCGGAAAACCGGGATTCCGCCCCGCGCGGATCGGTAGAAGATTCTTCCTCACGCTGCTGGGGAAGAGCACATGATTCACGTCGTCGACGCCTCCAATCGCCGGCTCTATGCCGATCAGATCGAAGAACATTTCCGCATCCGACATCGCGTCTATGTCGAGGAGCGGCGCTGGATGGAGCTGGAGCGGCCCGACGGCCGGGAGATCGACCAGTTCGACACGGAGGACGCGGTCTATCTGCTGGCGCTGAAGGAGGGCAAGGTGATCGGGGGCTCCCGGCTCGTGCCGACGCTCTGCCCGCATCTGATGAGCGACGTCTTTCCGTTCCTCGCCAATATCCGCGGCCTGCAGCGCGGCCCCGACATCGTCGAATGGACGCGGATCTTCGTGGTTCCCGAGCATCGCGGCCACGAATCCGCCGTGCTGCACACCGTCCTCGGCGGCATGCTCGAATACTGCCTGGAGCAGAACTTCAGCGCGATCACCGTCGTGATGGAAACCTGGTGGATGCCGCGCTTCCTGGAGCTCGGCTGGGAGGTCAAACCGCTCGGCCTGCCGACGATGATCGACGGCATGTCCTGCATCGGCACGATGATCAGCGTGACGGAGGAGGCCTGGCGCAGCACGCTCGCCTTCAAGCGGATCGCCGCCCCGACCCTGGTCGACCGACGGCATGGGCCGCGCATCATCGAGGAAAGGCGAACCAACCATGTATGACGAGCACGCCTATTCGGCCTTGTCCTCCGAGGAACGGCAAGACCTCGGAAACGCGCTGGCGACCCTAATGACGCTGATGGAACGGCACCCGCGCTACACCCCCTGCTGGACGTCGCGGCGCATTTCGACCTTCCCGACGATCTCTGGCTGATGACGCAGGTCCTGAGCCTGAACGAAGCCTGCCGGTCGGCGCTGGTGCAGCTCTTCCTGCTGACCAACGGAGCGCTCCAGGCCAAGCCGCTGGGCCACGACGCCGTCATGCTGGTGAGCCAGGATCTCGACGCCGTCTATGAGCGGACCCGTGACCACGAGCGCGGGCTGCCGTCACCTCACGACGCGTGACGAGAAGGCAAACCTAGGGGAGGACGTGGGAGGAGTGCTCTCGCTTGTCCCGTGTCTCCCGGAACCACGCCGTCATCCCGGAGCTGCGCGGCTCCGCCGCTTGTCCAGGATGACGTGGAGATTCTGGAGTGGGATTTCTGGCTCGACTTACGCCCGCGCCAACCACGCCTCCATCCCCGCCGCCGCCGCGACGCCGGTGGCGAAGCAGGCTTGCAGCAGGTAGCCCCCGGTCGGGGCTTCCCAGTCCAGCATCTCGCCGGCGACGAAGACGCCGGGCAGCGCCTTCAGCATGAAATCGGGAGCGACCGCGCCAGCTTCGATGCCGCCGGCGCTCGAAATCGCGCGCGTGATCGGGGCGAGGCCGGTGAGCATGAGGGGAGCGGCCTTGATCAGCGCCGCCAAGGCCGCTGCGTCCTCAGGCAAGCGCGGGCTCGCCTCGCGCAGGAGCGCGATCGCGACCGGCGACAGGCCCGCCGCCTTGCGCAGATGGTTGCTCAGCGTCTCGCCCTTGCGGCGCTTCGCCAGACGCTCGATGAGGCGCGCCGTCTCCATGTCGGGCCGCAGATCGAGCGTCACCGCCGCCTTGCCCTCGCGCAGGATCGCCTCGCGCAGCAGGCCCGACAGCGCGTAGATCGCGCCGCCCTCGATGCCGTCGGCATCGATCATCGCCTCGCCGGTGGCCTGACGCTCACCGAAGCGGATGACGATGCGCTTCAACGGCGCGCCAGCGAAACGCTCACGCATCATCGCCGACCAGGCGACGGTGAAGCCGCCATTGGCCGGCAGCAGCGGCGCGACGGCGACGCCACGAGCCGCGAGCAGCGGCGCCCAACCGCCATCGGAACCGAGACGCGGCCAGCTCGCGCCGCCGAGGGCCAGCAAGGTCGCGCCGGGCCGGATCGTTTCGACCCCGCCGTCGCGGGTCTGGAAGGCAAGCGCGCCGTCGGCGCTCCAGCCGGTCCAGTGCATCCCCGATGCGAGTTTCACGCCCTGCCCTTCCAGCCGGCGCAGCCAGGCGCGCAGCAGGGGCGAGGCCTTCATCGCCTTGGGAAAGACGCGCCCGCTCGTGCCGGTGAAGCTGTCGGCGCCGAGACCGTCGGCCCAATCGCGCAAAGCCTGGGGCGGGAAGGCGCGGATCGCCGGTTCGAGCCAGGCCTGCGCATCGCGATAGCGCGTCAGGAGCTGATCCAGCGGTTCGGAATGGGTCAGGTTCAGCCCGCCGCGACCGGCGAGCAGGAATTTGCGCGCCGGCGAGGGCATGCGGTCATAGATCGTAACGGCGTGGCCGGCGGCGGACAGCCGCTCGGCGGCGATCAGGCCAGAGGGGCCTGCGCCGATGATCGCGATGTCGGATGTCGGCATGAACTCAAACTCCTGCGGCCCAGCTCCGGTTTCGGCTGCCGGAGGGCGGCGAGCGGGATCAGGCCTGCGATGTCAGCTCCTTGTGCACGAGGTGCACCCAATAGGTCGAGCCCAGAGCGAGAATATCGTCGTTGAAATCATAGAGCGGAGTGTGGAGCAGATTGCCCTTGCCCTCCGCCGCGGTGCCGTTGCCGATGCGGATGAAGGCGCCCGGCCGCTGCTCCAGCATGAAGGCGAAATCGTCGGCGCCGGTGTTGAGCGGGATATGCGTGTCCATCTTCTCCGCGCCGACGAGGTCGCTGGCTACCGTCGCCGCAAGCGCCGTCTCGTCAACGCTGTTGATCAGGGGCGGATAGCGGCGCTTGTAGAGGTATTCGGCGCTGCAGCCCTGGATGGCCGCCACGCCCTCGGCCAGCACGCCCAGGCGCTGCTCCAGAATGTCGCGCACCGCGGCCGAGAAGCAGCGCGCCGTGCCGGTGACGACGACCTCGGCGGGGATGACATTGGGCGAGCTGAAAGCACCGGCATTGATGTGGCCTACGCTCAACACCGCCGGTTCGACGGCGGGAACATTGCGGGCGACGATCGCCTGGACGCCGAGGATGAAATTGGCCAGCGCGATCGTCGGGTCGGTCGCGGTATGAGTGCCGGAGCCGCCATGGCCGCCGGTTCCGCGAAAGGTCACGACCCAGGTGTCGCTGGCGGCAAGCATCGGCCCTTGCCTGATGCCGAACTCCCCGGCGCGGCGGCCCGGCTGGTTGTGCATGCCGTAGACGGCATCGACCGGAAAGCGCTCGAACAGCCCCTGCTCGAGCATGACGCGGGCACCGCCCAAGCCCTCCTCCGCCGGCTGGAAGACGAAATGAACCGTGCCGCCGAAATCCCGGTGTTCCGCCAGATAGCGCGCGGCGCCGAGCAGCATGGCGATATGCCCGTCATGCCCGCAGGCGTGCATCTTGCCGGGAATGGTCGAGCGATGCGCGATCTCGCTCTTCTCCTCGATGCGCAGCGCGTCCAGCTCGGAGCGAAGCGCGATGGCGCGCTGCCCGCCGCGCTCGCCCTTCAGCGAGCCGACAACGCCGGTCCCGGCCAGCCCCTCATGGGTCTCGATGCCCCAGCCGCGCAGCGTCCGCGCCACCAGGGCCGCCGTCCTGACCTCCTCGAAGGCAATCTCGGGATGGGCGTGGATGTCACGCCGAATGGCGATGAGCTCGGCTTCGAAAGCCTTGATGGCGGGAAAAACGGGGCTGGAGATCACGGTCTCGAATCCTGGCGGGCGCATGAGCGGCCAAGACTAAAGAGGAACGTTACCTGCAACAATCGACGGGGCCGCAGCGCCCCGACCCGATATTGGAATGACGCGCGCTCTTAGCCTCGCGCGAAGGTCTCGTCGAAAGCGTAGCCAGCGCCGCGCACCGTGCGCAGCGGATCCTTGGCATCGCCGGGCGTGATCGCCTTGCGCAGGCGGCCGACATGAACGTCGACCGTGCGCTCGTCGATATAGACGTCGCGCCCCCAGACGGCGTCGAGGAGCTGTGCGCGGGAATAGACCCGGCCCGGCGCCTGCATCAGGAATTCGAGCAGGCGGAATTCGGTCGGGCCGAGATGCAATTCCGCGCCGGAGCGGCGGACCCGGCGCGTCGTGCGATCGAGCTCGAGATCGCCGGCCGCGAGCAGCCCCGCGACATGGCCAGGCTTGGCCCGGCGCAGGAGCGCCTGGATGCGCGCGATCAGTTCAGGCAGCGAGAATGGCTTGACCACATAGTCGTCGGCGCCGGTGGCGAGACCGCGCACGCGTTCGGTCTCCTCGCCGCGCGCTGTGAGCATGATGATCGGCACGCGCTCCGTGTCCCTGCGCGTGCGCAGGCGGCGGCAGAGCTCGATGCCCGACAGGCCCGGCAGCATCCAGTCGAGCAGGACGAGGTCGGGCGTGTGGTCACGCAGATGCAGTTCGGCATCGTCGCCGCGCGCGACGCTGTCGACCTCGAAGCCCTCGGCTTCGAGATTGTAGCGCAGGAGCAGCGTGAGCGGCTCCTCGTCCTCGACGATCAGGATGCGTGCGGGCATGGCGCGGTTCCGTTCCTGGCATTCAGCCGACACACACCGTCATGCTCGCCCTTGTGGCGAGCATCCACGTCTTGAACACAGGTCTCGACCGGTGAAGACGTGGATGGTCGGGATGATCCTCGGGACCAGCCCGAGGACGACCATGACGGGAAAGGTGCCGGTGCGTTCATTCCATCAGCTCCCCGTCACCGCCTCGACATTGATGTCGGTGGTGTCGAGCTTCGGGCGATTGAGATCGAGCGACTCGCCGGTGACGAGATAGTGGATCGTCTCGGCGATGTTGGTGGTGTGATCTCCGATGCGCTCGACGTTCTTGGCGCAGAACAGGAGATGCGTGCAGAAGGTGATGTTGCGCGGATCTTCCATCATATAGGTCAGCAATTCGCGGAAGAGCGAGGTGTAGAGCGCGTCGATCTCGTCGTCGCGGCGCCAGACCTCCATGGCCTTCTGCTCGTTGCTCGCGGCATAGGCATCGAGCACGTCCTTGAGCTGGGCCTGGACCAGCCGGCTCATGTGCTCGAGCCCGACCACGGCGCGATGCGGTGGCTGGAACTGGCCGGAGATCGCGACCGCGCGCTTGGCGATGTTCTTGGCGAGATCGCCGACGCGCTCGATGTCGGCGGCGATGCGGATCGCCGAGATCAATTCACGCAGATCATTCGCCAGCGGCTGGCGCCGCGCGATGGTCAGGACCGCACGCTCCTCGACATCGCGCTGGAGGTTGTCGAGGCGCTGGTCGGCGCTGATCACCTTCTGGGCGAGCGTGGTGTCGCGGCGCACCAGCGCCACGGTGGAATCGCCGAGCATGCGCTCGGACATGCCGCCCATTTCGGCGAGGCTGCGGCGCAGCCCCTCAAGTTCGGCGTCGTAGGAGCGGACGATATGTTCGGTCATCGCGGCGGATCCTCTGGAAGCGGGAGCGGAACTGGACAGTCAGCCGAAGCGGCCGGTGACGTAGTCCTGCGTCTGCTTCTTGTGCGGGTTCATGAAGATGGTGTTGGTCGGCGCGAACTCGATCACCTCGCCGAGATACATGAAGGCGGTGTACTGCGAGATACGCGCCGCCTGCTGCATGTTGTGGGTGACGATGACGATGGTAAAATCGGTCTTGAGCTGCTCCAGCAGATCCTCGATCTTGCCGGTCGAGATCGGATCGAGCGCCGAGGTCGGCTCGTCGAACAGGATCACCTCCGGCTTCTGCGCGATGGTGCGCGCGATGCACAGGCGCTGCTGCTGGCCGCCCGACAGGCCCATGCCCGAAGCCTTGAGCTTGTCCTTGACCTCGTCCCAGAGCGCTGCGCGGCGCAGCGCGCCCTCGACGCGGTCGTCGAGTTCCGACTTCGGCGGCTTCTCATAGAGCCGGATGCCGAAGGCGACATTGTCGTAGATCGACATCGGGAAGGGCGTCGGCTTCTGGAAGACCATGCCGATGCGCGAGCGCAGCTCGTTCACATCGACATCGTTGGAGATGACGTTGCGGCCGTCGAGGATGACCTCGCCGGTGGCGCGCTGTTCGGGATAAAGCGAATAGATGCGGTTGAAGATGCGCAGCAGGGTCGACTTGCCGCAGCCCGAGGGGCCGATCAGCGCCGTGACATGGCGGTCGCGGAAATCGAGATTGACGCTCTTCAGCGCCTTGTGCTCGCCGTAGTAGAAATCGAGGTTCTTGACCGCGATCCTGACCGGGGCTTCGGCATCGAGCGTTTGCGGGCTCAGTTCCAGCGTCGAAAGCATCGACTTCTTCCTTCAGATCGAACGCGACGAGGGTTCAGGATAGCCGTTCACTTGCTGCCGCGCACGATACGGCGCGCGATCAGCGAGAGCAGCAGGATCGAGACGGTGATGATCAGCGAACCGGCCCAGGCGAGCTGCTGCCAGTTCTCGTAAGGGGCCGAGGCGAACTGGTAGATCGTCACCGGCAGGTTCGAGACGCCGCCAGAGAGCGTCGGCGAGAACCAGAAATTATTGTTCAGCGCGGTGAAGATCAGCGGCGCGGTCTCGCCGGCGATGCGGGCGAGCGCCAGCAGGATGCCGGTGACCATGCCCGATTTCGCCGCCCGCCAGGTGACGCTGGTGATGACGACGGAGGGCGGGGCGCCAAGCGCCGCACCAGCCTCGCGCAATGGCCCCGGAACCAGCCGCAGCATGTCCTCGGTGGTGCGCACGATGACCGGGATCGCGATGATGCCGAGCGCGACGCCGCCGGCCCAGCCGGAATAGCCGCGGAAGGGCTCGACCAGGATGACGTAGACGAACAGGCCGATCAGGATCGAGGGCGCCGAGAGCAGGATGTCGTTGATGAAGCGGATCAGATTGGCAAGCTGCGAGCCCTTGCCGTATTCGGCGAGATAGGTGCCGGCGAGCACGCCGATCGGCGTCGCCACCGCGATGCCGAGGAAGGTCAGCACGATCGAGCCGACGATGGCGTTGGCAAGGCCACCGCCCTCGGAACCGGGCCCGGGCGTGACCTGGGTGAAGGTCGCGAGCGAAAGCCCGCCGACGCCCTTCACGATCAGCATGCCGAGAATCCAGAACAGCACGAAGATGGCGAGGAAGGTGAAGCCGGTGGCGATCAGCTTCATCGCCTTGTCGGCGGTGCGGCGCGAGGGGCGCACGCGGCCCCATTCGGCCTGGGGCAATTGGCGCACGGTGGAGGGTGTCGTCATGCTCATGATCGGCGGCCTTATTCAGTAGCTCTTGCTTATCAGTAGCTCTTGACGCGCGAGACGAGGATGCGCGCGATGACGAGGACGACGAAGGTGACGAAGAACAGGATGCAGCCGAGCGCGATCAGCGCGTTGAGCTGCAAGCCGAGCGCCTCGTTGAACTCGTTGGCGATGCGCGAGGCGATGGTCGAGCCCGGATCCAGGATCGAGGCGGAGAGCCGGTTGGCGTTGCCGACGACGAAGGTCACCGCCATGGTCTCGCCGAGCGCGCGGCCGAGGCCGAGCATGACCGCGCCGATGATCGAGACGCCGGCCTGGGGCACCAGGACATGGCGCACGACTTCCCAGGTGGTCGCCCCAATTCCATAAGCGCTCTCACGCAGCACGGAGGGGATCTGCTCCAGCATGTCGCGCGTGATCGAGGCGATGAAGGGGATGATCATGAAAGCGAGGATGATACCCGCGGTGAAGATGCCGAGCCCCGATGGCGAGCGCGAATACAGCACCGTGCCGACGAGTGGCAGGCCTTCGACGATGTTGGAGAGCGGCACCTGAACATAGGCGGCGAAGAGCGGCACGAAGACGAACAGGCCCCACATGCCATAGATGATCGAGGGCACAGCGGCGAGCAGCTCGATGGCGGTCGCGACCGGCTGTTTGAACCAGGGCGGGGCGAGCTGCGTCAGATAGACCGCAATGCCCAGCGACAGCGGCACACCGATGACCAGCGCGATCAGCGCGGTCGAGAGCGTCCCGACGATGGCCGGCCAGGCGCCGTACTGGTCGTTCTGGGTATCCCAGACGCTGGAGGTGATGAAGCCGAAGCCGAATTCACGGAAGGCCGGCCAGCCGCCGATAACCATCGACAACATGATGCCGGCGAGCAGCACCAGCACAAACAGCGCGGCCAGGAAGCTGGCATTGCGGAAGACGAGGTCGAACGTGCCCTTGGGGGTCTTGCGCAGCGGCGCAGCAGGCATCGTCTGGGTCACGGCGGTCATCCGCGGGGCTCCGGTAGCGTGGGTTGTCCGTCATTCCTGGGCGGAGCGAAGCGCAGATCCGAAAGCTCGGAGCTGCGCCTCCTGAATGAGATGGCCGGGTCAAGCCCGGCCATGACGGCGGGCGATCAGAAGATCGGCTTGCCGGAGTTGTCGACGACGCCCTTCCAGGCAGCGCGGACCATGTCCTTGACCTTGCCCGGCAGCGGCACGTAGTCGATGCCGGTCGCGAGCTCGTCGCCGCTCTTATAGGCCCAGTCGAAGAACTTCAGCGCGGCCTGCGCCTCTTCCGGCTTCTCGGGCTTGGCGTGGATGAGGATGAAGGTCGCCGAGGTGATCGGCCAGGCCTGCGCGCCCTTCTGGTTGTTCAGCGAGATGCCGAAACCGGGAGCCTCGTTCCAGTTGGCATTCGCGGCGGCGGCCTGGAAGGCCTTGTCGTCGGGGGCCGGGTAGTTGCCGTCGGCGTTCTGGACCAGCGCGAAGGAGAGCTTGTTCTGCTTGGCATAGGCGTATTCGACATAGCCGATCGAGTTCGCGACCTGCTTGACCGAAGCCGAGACGCCCTCATTGCCCTTGCCGCCGATGCCGACCGGCCACTGGACCGACTGGTTGGCGCCGATCTTGGTCTTCCAGTCGGGCGAGACGCGCGACAGATAATCGGTCCAGACGAAGGTCGTGCCCGAGCCGTCCGAGCGATAGACCGGGTTGATGCTGGCGTCGGGCAGGGTCACGCCGGCATTGAGCGCGGCGATCTTGGGGTCGTTCCACTTCTTGATGTCGCCGAGATAGATCTCGGCGATGAGCTGCCCGGTGAGCTTCAGCTTGCCGGCCTCGATGCCGGCCACGTTGATCGCAGGAACGACGCCGCCCATCACGGTCGGGAACTGGATCAGGCCTTCCTTGGTCAGCTCCTCGCCCTTCAGCGGGGCGTCGGTGGCGCCGAAGGCGACAGTCTTGGCCTTGATCTGGCGAATGCCGCCGCCGGAACCGATCGACTGGTAGTTGAGACCGATATTGGTCTCCTTCTTATAGGCTTCAGCCCATTTGGCGTAGATCGGGAAGGGGAAAGTCGCGCCGGCGCCGGTGATGTCGGCAGCCTGGACGGCGCCGGACAGACCGATCGAGGCGGCCGCGAGAATGAGAATTTTGCGCATTGAGATGTCCTCTCTGGATCGCATGTTCAGCGGCCCCGTCAGAACACCTTCTGTGTGACAGACAGATGACATCCTGTCATCAAAGCTGTCACAAACGCTCTCGGAGCGCGCGGAGATCGGCACCGCGAGCGGCAAGATCGCAGCTGTACGCGCCAAGTCCGGCACCTGATATGCGTCGCGCTCGACGTTGCAATCGATTGCTTGCTGGGCGCAGATCTTTCGGAAACGCCGACAGCTGACAACGCCCGCAATCGCCCGCGGATGGCGGTGTCCGATATCCCACCCATCCGGGTTTCCCGAGCCGGCTCTGCGCATCTGGATCGGGTTCGTCCCGACCACAGAGGCGTCAGTGTCACCTGAGTTCGCGCGCTCCGAAGGCGGCAGCAGCCGAGCGATTGGGCAGTTGCAGCGTGCGCAGCAGCGCCGCGACATGGATCTTGACCGTGCCTTCGCCGAGGCCGAGCAGCCGAGCGATCTCCTTATTGGAGCGTCCGGCGACCAGGGCCTGGAGCACCTCGCGTTGGCGCTGCGTGAGGCGCGCCAGGCACTCCTGCGCCTTGTCGGCCGACACCGGCGCCACGGACATCTCGGCGGAGCCCGCCCGGGCCAGGATCGGCGGCACATAGATTTGTCCCGAAAGCACCGTCTCCAGCGCCTTGACCAGCTCGGCCGGCCCCAGCGCCTTGGGGATATAGCCATGCACGCCGGCCCCCAGCGCGCCCAGGATGTCCTGCCGCGAGGAGGAGCCGGAGACCACCGCCAAAGTGACGTGCTCGGCGCATTCGCGCACGGCGGCCAGGCTTGCGGCCTGCTTCATGCCGGGCATCGAGAGATCGAACAAGGCGAGCGAGATCTCGGGCCGCGTACCGAGCAGGTCCAGCGCGTCATCGAGCGAGGCCGCCTCCAGAACCGTGGTGAAGCCGAGCTGTCGGGTCAGCAGCGCGCCGAGCGCAATGCGGAAAAAGGCATCGTCATCGGCGATGAGAGCGCAGGAGGGAGAGGTGACCATGGCTGCGGCAGCTCGAAACTGGTTACGGCACCATAGCCGCTTCCGGCAGGAAGCGCCTTGGACCTTCATGTTGGGTTAACGCTAACGGCAGAAGCACGGAAGCGCGCCAGCCACGAAAAACCGTGTTTGGCCGACCGTGACAGGCAGCAGCGCCCCGCCCCCCGCAAAAGGACTAGGCCATTCGGCCGAGGTGAAGGCGGCGATGTTTCCAGGCGTTGCTCATGCTTGCCGCCCGGTTAAGCACTTCACGCCCATTCGAGGCAAATGCCCGCCCCGGCCGCACGCCTGGGTTGCCGTGACGGCATCTCCGCTCCGGACACGATTCTCCAGCTGAGCGGCCACGCAGCCCGAACGGTCTAGGCCGGCAGGCGCCCCGCTGCAGGGCCCGCTGGAAAGCCTTTGTTTACAGCGCCAACCGGAGTTTCGAACCCGGCCGGAGCCTCCCCGACAGAGGGTCAAGAAGCCGGCATGGAACGGGTTGGGTGGTGTCGATGTTGCGTCTTGAACTTTTACCGAGCGGGATCGCATTGCTGGCCGCAGGGCTAGTGACCATCGCCCCGGCACAGGCCGCGGACTGGTACACCGGGGCCGCAACGCCCAAGCCGGCCGACGACTGGATCGTCAGCCTCGACGCCTCGACCACCGTGACCTCCACCAACTCGGTCTTCGCCAATGTCGGCGGCACGGTCGCCATCGATGGGTCGCTGCGCCAGAGCGGCGCGCGCATCAAGGTTGATGCGATGGCCGGCACCTATGAGTACAAAGCCGCGAGCGGAGCCAAGATCCAGGCCGACCAGATCGAGGGCTCGGCCATGCTCGGCTATGAGTGGATCTGGCGGGAGGCGAAACTCGCTGGCTATATCGGGCTGTCCCTCCGCAATACCGGGCTCTCCGCGAACGACCCCGACAATCAGGTGGTCGGGACGAGCTACGGGCTGAAAACGGCGGTCGACTTCTACGCCCGCCCGACCGAGAAAACGATGGTCTCGGCCTATGGCTCGATCACCACCAACGACAAGGCCTATTTCACTCGCTTCCGGGCCGGATACCGCATCGGCGAAGGCGTCTATCTCGGCCCCGAAATCGCCTTCCTAGGCAATGATTTCTATAACCAGTGGCGCGCCGGCATCCACCTGACTGGGCTCGCGCTCGGCCCGGTGCAGACCTCGATCTCGGGCGGCTATCTGTATGACCGGGATCAGAAGGGCGGCGCCTACGGCACCATCGACGTCAGGGCGCAGTTCTGATGAGCGACGCCGCGCTCCACCTCCCCGCCTCCACCGCCTCACGCCGCGAACGCCTGGCCTCCGGCCTGCGCTGGGCGAGCTGGCTCGCCTGCGGGCTGTGCATGTTCGCGCTGGTGACCCAGCCGGTCAGCGTCTCCGCCCAAGCCGCGCTCAGCCTCGTCGTCGTCGCCGGGCTGATCATCATCGGGCAGCTGCCGCGCGCCGCCTGGTCGCGCTATCTCTTCCTGACGCTCGGCAGCGCCGTGCTGCTGCGCTATCTCTACTGGCGCGTGACCGCGACGCTGCCGCCGCTCGCCGATCCCGTCGGCTTCGGCTTTGGCGTCGTATTGCTGGGGGCGGAACTGTTCTGCGCCTTCGTGCTGGCGATCAGCCTGATCATCAACGCCGACCCCTTGCGCCGCAAAGCCCTGCCGCGCGAGGACGATGCGACGCTGCCGAGCGTCGATGTCTTCATCCCCTCCTACAATGAGGATGAGGCGATCCTCGCCATGACGGTCGCTGCCGCCAAGGCGATGGACTATCCGGCGGAGAAGCTGACCGTCTGGCTGCTCGACGATGGCGGCACCGACCAGAAATGCGACGATGGCGACGAGGCCAAGGCCGCCGCCGCACGGCGCCGCCGCGTCTCGCTCCAGACGCTCTGCCGCGAGCTCGGCGCCGTCTATCTGACGCGGACGAAGAACGAGCATGCCAAGGCGGGCAACCTCAACAACGGGCTGGCCCATTCCAAGGCCGAGATCGTGGTCGTGTTCGACGCCGATCACGCGCCGTTCCGGCAGTTCCTGCGCGAGACGGTCGGGCATTTCGCCCGCGACCCGAAGCTCTTCCTGGTGCAGACGCCGCATGTCTTCCTGAACCCGGACCCGATCGAGAAGAACCTGCGCACCTTCCAGCGCATGCCGTCGGAGAACGAGATGTTCTACGGCGTCACCCAGCGTGGGCTCGACAAATGGAACGGCTCGTTCTTCTGCGGCTCGGCGGCGCTGCTCAGGCGCGCCGCGCTGAAGACCACCGGTGGCTTCTCCGGCATCACGATCACCGAGGATTGCGAGACCGCCTTCGAGCTGCACGCCCAGGGTTGGACCTCGCTTTATGTCGACAAGCCGCTGATCGCGGGGTTGCAGCCGGAAACCTTCGCCTCCTTCATCGGCCAGCGCTCGCGCTGGTGCCAGGGCATGTTCCAGATCCTGATGCTGAAGAACCCGGCCCTGCGCAAAGGCCTGAAGCCGATCCAGCGCATCGCCTACCTCTCCAGCATGACCTTCTGGTTCTTCCCGGTGCCACGGCTGATCTTCATGATCGCGCCGCTGCTGCACATCTTCTTCGACGTGAAGATCTTCGTCTCAAGCGTCGACGAGACGATCGCCTACACGCTCTCCTACGTCGCCGTGAACATGGTGATGCAGAGCTATCTCTACGGCCATGTCCGCTGGCCCTGGATGTCGGAGCTCTATGAATACGTGCAGGGCGTCTTCCTGGCGCGCGCCATCGTTTCGGTCGTGGCCTCGCCGCGCAAGCCGACCTTCAACGTCACCGCCAAGGGGCTCTCGCTCGAGAACGACCATCTCTCCGAACTGGCCTGGCCGTTCTTCGCGATCTTCGCGCTGCTGGCGCTCGGCGTCGGCACGGCGGTGTTCCGCTATCTGTTCGAGCCCGGCGTCACCGCTCTGATGCTGGTCGTAGGCCTGTGGACCGGCTTCAACCTGCTGATCGCCGGCGTCGCGCTCGGCGCCGTCGCGGAGCGCAGGCAAGCCGACCGGCATCCCCGCCTCGCCATAGCGCGGCACGGCAGGTTGATCGTCGCAGGACAGGCGATCCCGGTCTCGATCGAGAACGTCTCGGCCGGCGGCTGCGCGATCGCGATCGCGGCGCTGCCGAAGGGCGTGAACCTGGAGGCGCGCGAGACCATGGGTCTGCTCGCGATCGAACCGCTCGCCGGCAATCCGGAGCGCGCGCCGGTCGCAGTGCGCCTGAGCCGCGTGACGCAAATCGGAGAGGCAGCAGATTGCGGACTTGCCTTCGCCAGCCTCACGACGCGTGACTATCCGGCGGTCGCCGAGTTGATGTATGGCGACGCCGGCGCGATCCAGCGCTTCCTGGAAGGTCGCCGCAAGCCGATCGGCCTCGTTCGCGGCAGCGCCAGATTCGCCCTCTGGGGCGTGACCGAACCGTTCCGCGCGGTCGCCTATGCCTTCCGCAAGCGCCCCGTCGCCACGGAGGCGCCTGCCCAGGCCGAGAGCGCCGGGCCGCAGCCGGTGCCCGCCTTCGACCCCGCCAGCTTCGCCGGCGCGATCCAGGCGCTGGCCGCGCCGCTGCACCTGCCCGAAGCGGCTCCGGCGCGGCTCGATCAGGCGAGCTGGTTTGCCAGCATCACGGCCCTCTCCACGCCAGCCGGGCCCGAAAGGTCCGCGACGGCCCCGCTGCTCGCCGGAGCAGCCTGACACCATGAGGCACGGACCCGCCTTCGCCGCCTGCCTTGCCGGCGTCGCACTCCTCGCTACGGTCGCCGTCCGCGCGCAGAGCTTCGTCGGCGTTGGCCCGGTGCGCAGCTTCGTGCTGCCGACCGAGCCCCGCGGCGAGTCCGCGCCCGTGCCGGCCAGCGTCTCCGGCGTGCCCACCCCCGCTCCGCGCAGCGAGATCCTCGCGACCGACGCCCTGCGCCGGCTGCCGGCGACACTGCGCGGCTTCCGCTTCAACGGCGAATGGGCGCAAGCGGAATGGCCGGTCTACCTAACCAAAGCGCAGGCGCGCCAGCCGGCCAGGTTCCAGCTCGCCTTCCTCTCGGCGATCTCGGTGATGCCCGAGGGCTCGCGGTTGAGTTTGGCGATCAACGACAAGATCGTGGCGCAAACCGAACTCGCCCCGCCGGATTCGGTCGCCACCCGCATCTTCGAGATTCCCGCGGGGCTGCTGAACGCCGGCTTCAACGCCGTTAAGATCACGGTCGAACAGCGCCACCGCGTCGACTGCTCGCCGGCTGCGACCTATGAGCTCTGGACGGCGCTCGACCCCGCGCGCAGCGGACTGCTCTTCACCGGCGGTTCCTCACGCCTCGGGCCAGAGACCCCGGCGGACATCGCCGCAATTGCCCCACGCGGCGACGGGGCCACACCGATCCGCCTGCTGCTCGCCGGCAAGCTGACACCGGAGAGCGCCGGCCGGGCCATCAGGGCGGCGCAGATCGCGACGCTGGCCGGACGCATGCAACATCCGGCCATCGAATTCGTCACGACCGGCCGCGCCGACCCCGGCCTTGAACTCGCGATCGGGACCGCCGAAGAGCTGAGCGGCCAGGCCAATCTCGCCGATCTCGGCCCGGTTACCGGCCCGCGCTACGGCTTCCTGCCGGCCCGGCCCGAGCGCGCCGCCACCTTCGTCATCACCGGCACGAGCCCCGCCGATCTCGACGAGGCGCTGCGGCGCTGGGACAGCGAGCGGAGCTCGACTGCGGCATTGACGGGATCATCGGCCGGCCTGCGCGCGCTCTCCACCCTGCCCGGCTTCGTCGCCAGCGGCGCCTCCGAGCGCATCGTCTTCAGCCAGACCGGTTTCGCCAGCACGGAGTTCTCCGGTCGGCTGATGCGGCTCAGGCTCGACGTGGCGCTGCCCGGCGATTTCCTGCCGGCCGATTACGACCGCATGACGCTGAGCCTGGCCGGCTCGCATGGCCGCGACCTGTCCCGCGACGCCCATGTGCTGGTCGAGGTCAACGGCCGCAATGCGGCGACGCAGATGCTGGCGCCGGGTGCGGCCGGCTCGCTCGAACGCAACCAGATCTTCCTGCCGCTCAGCCTGATGCAGCCCGGCCAGAACCGTATCGAAGTGCTGGCCCAGGTGCCGAAACCCGCCGACGAGACCTGCGTCTCGCCCAGCGCCAGCGAGACCCGGCTGCAATTGCTCGACCGCAGTGAACTGGTGTTGCCGCGCCAGGCGCGGATCGGCCGCTCGCCGGAACTGTCTCTGCTTGCGGCCGGCGGCTACCCCTTCAGCCGCGAGGGCGCACGCCCGATCCTGTTCGTGCCGGCCCCCGACCGCCCCAGCATGGCCGCCGCCGCGACGCTCGCCGCCCGCCTTGCCGTCGCCGCGGGAAAGCCGATCGATTTCACCTTCACGATGACGCCGCCCACCAGCGATGCCGGCGAGGTGCTGCTCGTCGCAGCCGCTCCGCTGCTCGATCCGGCCTGGATACGTGGCGCCGGGCTCGATCCGGAACGGATCAGGACATCGTGGCAACCGACACAGACCGAGCGGCGCGCACTCCCCTCCGAGGCCGAGGCGCTGGCCCGGCGCTGCGCGCTGCCGCCGGCGCGGCTCGCCACGCCCGTCGGCAGCGAGCCGAAGCCTGAGGCCGCGAACGGCTTCACTGTGCTCGGCCTGCGCGCGAGCCTGCCGGCGCTGCCCTTCTGGCAGCCGGCCGAGCCTCCCGGAGCCGGCTCCGAGGCCGAAATCGTGACCGGCCGTACCGCGCTGCTGGTCGGCCAGGACTTCGCCTCGGAGAAGGACTTCTCCTCGAGCAAGGCCGGCCATCTCTGGACCCTGATCACAGCCGCCGATGCCGACACGCTCCTGGCCGGTGTGGAGTGTCTGACGCATCCCGAAATCTGGAGCGGGCTCAGCGGCCGGATCAGCGCGCTTGCGAGCGACGAGACGCTGCGTTTCGTGCCCGCCGGCGAGCGCCAGCGCTTCGTGGCGACGCAGGGCTACGACCTCGCCAATGCCCGGCTCGTCGCCGCCGGCTGGCTCTCGCTCAACCCGCTCGCCTATGTCGGGATCGCGCTGGCGCTGGTTCTATGCCTTGCCGCCTCGACGCTCCTCCTCGTCCTCAACACCGGCAGGAGGCAGGAATGACCGCCATCTGGCGCGCTCTGGCCCTCGCGGCCGGGATGCTGATCCTGATCGCTGCGCCCTTTGCCCGCGGCCACGCGGCCGAAAGCACGCGCGACACCATCGCCCTGCACAACATGCTGCCGAACAAGGAAGCCTGGCGCGCCTATAAGAGCCGCTTCGTCAGCGAAAGCGGCCGTATCGTCGATACCGCCAACGGCCAGATCAGCCATAGCGAGGGCCAGGGCTACGGCATGCTGCTGGCGGTCGCGGCCGATGACCGCACCGGCTTCGAGGCGATCTGGGGCTGGACGCGCGCCAATCTGTTCGTGCGCGGCGACGAACTCGCCGCCTGGCGCTGGGAGCCGGACAAGCGCCCCGCCGTCGCCGACATGAACAATGCGACCGATGGCGACCTCCTGATCGCCTGGGCGCTGACCGAAGCGGCGGAAGCCTGGGGCGACCTCTCCTACCGCATCGCCGCCCGGCGCATCGCCGTCGAGATCGGTAGCAAGCTGATCCTGCTCAAGAGCAGCCATGGCGCATTGCTGCTGCCCGGCATGGCCGGCTTCTCAGCCGAGGATCGCGCCGACGGGCCGGTGCTGAACCTGTCCTATTACGTCTTCCCCGCCTTCGCCCGGCTGCCGCTGGTTGCCCCGGAATTCGACTGGGGCGGCCTCTCCCGCGCAGGGCTCAGGCTGATCGAGAAGGCCCGTTTCGGCCCGGCCAAGCTGCCGAGCGACTGGATTTCCCTGAAGAGCGGCGAGCCGCTGCCCGCCGATGGCTTCCCCGCGCAGTTCTCCTACAACGCCATCCGCATCCCGCTCTATCTCGCCTGGGCCGGCTTCGACCAGCCGCGCCATCACGAGGGCTTCCTTGCCGCCTGGGACAGGCGCGAGGGGCGCGGCCTGCCGCTGATCGACCTGGCGCGGGGTCAGGCCACACTCTGGCTCGATGAGCGCGGATATGGCGCGCTGCCGGCGCTCAGCGCCTGCGCCAGCAAGGGCACTGCACTGCCCCGCGCTTTGCGCACGCCGCAGGCGGGCGAGAACTACTACCCGGCGACCCTGGCCCTGCTCGCGCTCACCGCCGCCCGGATGAGGTATCCGTCATGCCTGCAGGACTGACCCCCATGTTCAGGCTGAGCCTGGCCGCCCTGCTCGCCCTGACGCTGTCGGCGGCGGCGCAGGAGCACAACGTCGACGAGACTGCCTTGCGCTTCTATGCGGCGCAGGGACAGGTCAAGCGTGCCGAGGCCGAAGGCAGGCGGCTCGCCGCCCTGCATCCCGGCTGGACCCTGCCGGAGGACATCTGGACAGCGCGGCCGGGCCAGGCCGACGAGAAGCCGCTCTGGGCCCTGTTCTCGGCCGACGACATCGAGGGGCTGAAGCGCACCATCGCAGAGCGCAAGCGCACCGAGCCCGGCTGGCAGCCCTCCGACGATCTCGCCCGGAAACTACGTCACAAGGAGCTGCGCAAAGCCGTTCTGGCCAAAGCCGGCAGTGCGCAATGGCTCAGCGTCTCCGAGCTCGCCGGTGATTTCGGCAAAGGCAGCGACGTCGACGATGTCGAGCTTGCCTGGGCGGTGGCGGAAGGTCTCGCCCGCAGCGACCGCCAGCCCGAGGCCTTTGCGCTCTACGGCGCGATCCTGACCCGCCGCAGCAACCCGAGAGAGCGCAGCGCCACGATCCAGAAGGCGATCGGCCTCTTGCCGATGGTCGATGTCGAACTCCTGCTGGCGATGGGCAAGACCGATGCCGCGGGCGCACCGGAATTCACCGCATTGGCGCTCGACATCACGCGCGGGCGGATTGGCGCGGTGCTGCATGACGAGCGCAAGAGCGCGCTCGACCCTGCCGAGCTTGCCGCCTTCGAGGCGCAGGCGCGGGCTTCCGAGAACGCCAACGAGGCGGCGCTGGTGGCCTGGCTCGCCCTCAAGCAGAACCGCCCAAGCGACGCGCTCGGCTGGTTCAAGCTCGCGATCGCGCGTGGCGGCGACGCCATGGTGGCGCATGGGCTCGCCCATACCCTGCTCCGGCTCGGCAAGCGCCGCGAGGCCGAGGAGGTCGCCTTCGCCTGGCGTGAGCCGCTGGTGAACAACGCCATCCTGTTCATCGATGTGCTCGAAGGCGAACTGACACAGCCGAGCCCTCCGGCGATCGAGCCCGAGCGGCTTTCACGCTATGCCCGCGTCACGCTCGACAGCCGCTCCGGCGAGGGCGCACAGGCGCTCGGCTGGTACGCCTACAACGCCTGCCAGTTCGAGACCGCGCTCGACTGGTTCCAGCGCGCCAGCGCCTGGCTGCCGAAAGAGGCGACCGTCTATGGCCAGGCACTGGCCCTGCAGCGGCTGAAACGCGGCAAGGACCTCTCCGAGCTCATCAACCGTTATGACGGACTCTTCCCCAAGGTGGTGGCGCTCGCCTTGCCGGATCCTCGCAGTGAAGCGCCTGGCCCCTGCGATCCACAGCCTGCGGCGCGGACGGCCTCCTACGATGCGGGCCGCTCCGGCCTTATCGCCACGATCCGGGTTCCGCAGCCGGCCGGCACCATCGTTTCCGATGCGAGTCTGGCGATGAAGCGCGCCGGTTTCCCCACTGCCGTCTCGCCCGAAAATCCGCTGCGCTATCCCGAGGCCGCTCGCAGCAGCGACACGCTGCGCCCGCGCGCCGCGGAGGCACGCCCGCTGGTGGCGCGCCGCGTCGGCGGAGTCGCGTCCATGCCTTACGAACCATTCGGCTTCACCTTGCTGCCCGGCTGGAACGGACAGACGGCCCCTAACGACATCGCCACCGCCGAGCGCGCCCCGGCGCGCGGGACGCTCTGGGCCGAGACGGCAGGCCAGACTCAGAGGGCAACCAGAACCGGCCAGACGCCGGAGCGCGAATCCAGCCCCGCCGACGCCGCCGCCAACCGCTTCCGGCGCTGAAGAGAACCGATCATGAGCCCTTCCTTCCCCAGCCGCCTCAGGCGCGCGACCTTCGCCGCACTCACCGGTGTCGCGACCCTCTCGGCCGCGGGCTGTTCCCAGCCGCGCGACGCAGCCGCCACGCAACCGCTCGAATCACTGGCCGGCGCTCCCGCCGCCGCGACCTGGAGCGCATTGCAGCCCGAGGCCGCGTTGCTGTACCTGCCCGACCGACGCGATCGCGCCACGGCACTGCGCGAGCAGCGCCCGACGCAGGGAGTGATGCAGGAGATCGAACTGCCGGCTCGCGGCGGGACCGGACGCAACCTGCTGACCCTCGCGGTCCATAGCGCCACCCCAGTGCCAGGGCTGTTCCCGGGCAAACCGAGCGAGGCCGGCATCAAGGCCGAAATCGCCGCGGCCTTTCCCGGGCGGGCGCTACGAATCGTATCCCAGCCGCGCCGCAACGGCTTCGGCCCCTACGGACTCGCCGTCGCCACCGGTCCCGACGGGCAGCGCTGCGTCTATGCCTGGCAGTGGCTCGAGCGTGACGACAAACGTGTGCGCGACGCACTCGGCGGCGCGGCCTCCTGGCGCGCCCGGATCTGTCGCAAGACGCAGACGCTCGACGAGATCGCCGCCGCGCTCGACGAGATCGCAATCGGCCTGCAGCCGGACATTGCGAACGCGCCCGCGCCGAGCCCGGCCCGTGCGGCCAACCCCACCAGGACGCGAGCCGCGCAGCCGGCGCCGGCGACCCGGCAGGCAAGATCAGCAGAGCCGGCTGCCGCCCTGCCGAGCCCGGCTCCCGACGGGCAACGCTATCTCGCCGCCGTTTCGTCCGCACAACGCCCCCCGGCCGGCCCAGTTGGCGCACAGGCCATGCTCGACCAGAGCCTGCCGGCCGAGGCTTATCGCGGCCCGATGGCTCGCACTGCCCAAATACCGCGCCCGGCGCTGCGTGAAGCCGCTGTGCCGCGCAGCGCCATCCCCGTTCCCGACTGACACGCAACCGATCCGACGACGACACACGCACTCCTTGAAGGTACCCTCATGACCCGCCGCATTCTGCTGATCGAAGATGAGCCGCTGTCGCAGGACATCATCACCGCGCTGCTGCGCGGCCAAGGCTATGCCGTCGATGTCGCCACCGATGGTTTTGCAGCTCTCGACCGGGTCCGCGCGGTCCACTACGACGCCGCGCTGATCGACTACCACCTGCCCGAGATGGACGGCTACGCGCTCGGCCGGCTGCTGCGCGAACAGCATCCCAGCGGCGATACGGGTCCGGTCCTGATCGGGCTGACCGCCGACCGCAACGGGCTTGCAGCCCGGCGCGGCTCCGACGCGGTCTTCCGCGCCATCCTGCCCAAGCCGATCAAGCCAGCCGAGCTGTTTGAAGCGATCGAGCGCCTCTGCGACACAGCCGGCAGGCCCTCCTCCGCCGAAACGCCTGCCCAGCCCGGCGACGCCCGCGGCGCGGCGGCGGCGCTCTGGCGCAGCCACGGCCTCGGCATGCCGCCGCGGGCCTGCGCCAGCCCGGCACCGACGATCGAGCAATCATCCGCGCTGATGCTTTGCTTCGAGCTGGTCGAACCCGAACAGGCGCAATGCGTCGTGCTGCTGGAGCGGCACGGCATCAACGAGGCGCTGCGCATCGCCAAGCTCGGCCGGGCTAAGCCACGGCCGATCATCGGCCTGAGCCAGGACCATGCTGATATCTGCGACAGCCTGTTCCGCGTCGATGATCCCGCCTCCTGGAAAACGCTCGCCAACATGCTCGGCGGCGTGGCGCCGGGACCAGCCGCTCGAATCCAGACGATGCCGGCACGCGTCGAACCAGCCGCCGTCGCTGCAGCGGTTGCCGACGATTCAGCTGCAGACGACATCGCGGCAAGCGACATCGTGATGGAGGAGGCCGAGTCCAAGAAGGCCGAGCCCGAGCACGCCGCGTCCCGCGACATCGGCAAGGCTCACCCCGACATCGCCGGCTCCATCCTGCGGACATTGCTGCTCAGCGGCGTCCGTGCGCCGCTCGACGCGCTGCGCGGCGAGCTTGCCGCGCAGCAGCGTTCGCGGGAGGCGTCCGATCCGGGGCAGACCCTTCCGGGGCAGCTCGCCACCCTGGACTCCGTCCTGCTGATCACCGGCACGATCGCCGACGCCTTGAACATGCCGGCGGCACGGACCCGCGAGGCCGCGATCTTCGACCCCGCCGAACTCGCCGAGAACGCTCTGGCGATGATCCGCGATTCGCGGCCGCCTGGCGCCGTGCGGCTGTCATGCCGGATCAGCGACAGCGTGCCACGCCTGCTGCGCGGCGACGTGCACCGGCTGAGCCAGGCCGTTCTGACGCTGCTCGACGATGCCTGCTCCGGCACTGAGCCGGCCATGCTGGCGCTGCACCTCGGCTTCGATGCCGAGCAGGGTTCATTGACGCTGCGGCTGAGCCATGAAAGCGGGACAAGCGAGCCCGCGCAAAACGAGGGCGTCGTCGCGCTGTTGCGGAATCTGCGCCTGACGATGTTGGGACGCCTCGTCCAACTGATGGGCGGAACCCTCTCGCAGGATGGAGGGCAGGTGCTGCTGACCGTTCCGTTGGAAAACGAGGCCAATGCGCCCGCGCAACAGGACAATAACCAGGCCAGCGAGCCCGCTCATGTGCTGCTGATCGACGACGGCGCGACCAGCGGCCAGGTGCTGACCCTGCTGCTCACGCAGAAAGGCCACCGGGTCTGCCGCGTCGGCGACAGCGAAGCGGCGCTCTTCGCTTGCCGCAATGCGCGGCACGACCTCGTCATCTTCGACCTCGCCAGCGGCGTCGAGGCGCGGCTCGCCTCGCTGGAATCGGTGCGCCAGTTCCAGACCTCGCAGGCCGATGTGCCGGCGCTCGTCCTGGCCAATGCGTTCTCGACGCAGGAGGAGGCCCGCCTGCGCAGCTGGGGTGTTGCACTCACCTTGGCCAAGCCGTTCTCGCCGGAGGCGCTCGGCAATGCCGTCGCGGCCTGCCGACTGAAGCGGGCCGAACCGACGCGCCCCGCGAGCGCAGCGATCGACACCCGCGTGCGCGATGCGCTGGCTCAGGCGCTCGGCGACCAAACCGTAGAACGCCTGACGGGCCAGCTCTTGGCGCAGATCGAGGCGTTGACCGACGGGTCGGAGATCACGAGCGAGGCGACGAGTCGACTGGTCGAGCTGTCGGGCTGCGCCTCCGTGCTGGGGCTCGCGGAGCTGGCGACGCATTGCGCGGCGCCAACGGGCGGTGTGGCGATCCACGGCGCGCTGCAACGCCTGCGCACCACGCTGGAGACGCAGCGGCTGGCCGCTGCTTGACGTCTCGTTAACCATATACGTGCTTGCGTCGGCACTCGGGAGTGGTGCGGGCAAAGGGCTCCGCGAGGGAAAGCGCGGATGACCATGGGGCAATCCAGGAGGGGCCGGAGAAAGCTCCTGGTGCCTGCCATCCTCATCGGCGTCATCCTCGCGAGCGTGCTGCTGCTCTCCGTCACCGGCTGGCTGGTCTGGCAATCCCGCCAGCGCGCCATCCAGACCGCCGTGACGGCGAACGAATCCCTGGTCTCCGTGCTCGAACGGCACGCGGCACAGATGATCGACCCGATCCGGATCGTACTGAAGACGGCGGGCCAGCAGCTCGGCCCTGCTCCGGGCGATCGAAGCCGGCACAATATGCTCGATGCCTGGCTCGCCGACGTGGCACGCGATCTGCCGCAACTGCGCGCGGTCGGCGTCTTCGACACCAGCAACGGCACATCGGTCTACCAATTCATACGCTCACGCGACCCGAGCGAGGCCGCGTTGAAGGCTTTCGCCACAGCTGCCTCGCGCCTTACGGGCGACGGCGTCCAGATCGGAGACGCCGTTTTCGACGACGCCAGCGGCCATTGGCTGTTGCCGATCGGGAGCGCCATCCCGCCCCGCCAAGGCATCGGCGGCCATATCGTCATGGCGCTCGTTTCGCTCGATCACCTTCAGGAACTCTACGCCTCGCTCGACACCGGACCGAACGGAACGGTGGTCCTGTTCCACAGTGATGGCTCCGTGCTGGTGCGCCATCCCTACGACCCGAGCCGCGTGGGCCAGAACATCCAGTCCGGCAGCCTTTTCGGCACCCATCTGTCGAGCCGGAACAGCGGAACCTTCCAGGCGCACTCCTCTATCGACGGCGTCGAGCGGATCATCAGCTTCCGCCGGCTCGAAGCCGCCCCGCTTGTGGCCGTAGTGTCGCGCTCGGTCACCGATGTGCTGGCGAAATGGCGCCAGGAGCTATCTGTCGATTTCACGGTGTCGGGGCTGTGCGCCGTAGCGCTGCTCGGCCTCGGCCTGCTGCTGATCCGCGTCGCGCAGGAGCGCGACAAGTCCAGCAGCTACCTCGATGTCACCCTGGCGCATATGGAGCAGGGCCTGCTTATGGTCGGCCCCAACCAGCGCACCAAGGTCTACAACCGCCGCGCGCTCGAGCTCCTCGATCTGCCGGAAGAGCTGATGGCGCGCCGGCCCCATTCGACAGAGGTCTTCGCCTACCAGGTGGCACGAGGGGAGTTCGCCGAGACCCCCAACGATCTGCATGGCAAGATCATCCGGCAGATCCTGTCGGAGACGCCGCATTGCTACGAGCGTACGCGGCCGAACGGCACGGTGCTGGAAATCCGCACCACACCGCTGCCCGATGGCGGCGCGGTCAGGACCTATACCGACATCACCGAACACCGCAGGGCGATCGACGATATGAACGCCAGCACGGCCTTCGCCAACTCGTTGATCAATTCAAGCCCCGACTGCATCCAGCTGCTCGACCTTGACGGCCGTGTCACCTTTATCAGCGATCTCGGCCAGGAGCTCTTCGAGATCCAGGATTTCGAGGCTATTCGCGGCCGGCCTTTCGCCGATTTCTTTGCCAAGGAGCATCGCAGCCGGATCGAGCTCGCCTTGCGGCGCGTGCGCGATGGCCAGACCGACCGCTTTACACGGATGTGCCCGACGCTCGGCGGCGTGGTGAAATGGTGGGAGTTCATCATCACGCCCGTGCATGAGATCGGGCGCGGGCCCGAACGGCTTTTCGTGGTTGCCCGCGACATGTCGGCGCAGCAGGCTCATGCCGAGGAGCTTAGCCGCGCCAAGGAAGCGGCCGAGCGCGCCAGCCTCGCCAAGACCCAGTTCCTCGCCTCGATGAGCCATGAGATCCGCACGCCGCTCAACGCCATCCTCGGCTTCGCCACCCTGGCTCGCGAGCGCCAGGGCCATGACCAGGAGCTGCGCCGGCAGATCGAACTGATCCAGAAGGCCGGCGAAGCGCTGCTGACGATCATCAACGACGTGCTCGACCTCTCCAAGATCGAAGCAGGCAAGGTCGAACTCGAGGAACGGCCACTCGACCTGCGCGGCCTCGTCTCCGACTGCCTGTCGCTGACCCACGGCTTGGCGACGCTGAAGGGCCTGGCGCTGGACTGCGTCGTCGATCCCGCGATCCCGGCGCGGGTGATCGCCGATGAAGCCCGGCTGCGGCAGATCCTGCTCAATCTTTTGAACAATGCGGTGAAGTTCACGCCGTCGGGCTCGGTCAGCCTGTCGGTCACCCCGGCACCCCAAGCCGGTCACATGGTGCTGGCGGTGAGCGATACCGGAATCGGCATCGCTGCGGACCGCCTGCCACATCTGTTCCAGGATTTCGTCCAGGTCGACGGCTCGATCAGCCGGCAGTTCGGCGGCACGGGGCTCGGGCTTTCGATCTCACGACGCCTGGCCGTCCTGATGGGCGGCGAAATCGGCGCCAGCAGCGTCTTCGGCCAGGGCTCCATCTTCCAGATTACTCTGCCAATAACCGAGGCAGGGATCGAGACGCCGCCATCGGCGGCGATCGAGACGCCTTCCGCGATCACCGCGACGCCGCGGCGGATCCTGCTGGTCGACGACCTCAGCATCAATCTGGAGATTGTCGGCGCGATGTTGGCGAAGGCTGGCCATCACGTCTCCTTCGCCAGCAGCGGCCCGAATGCGATCTCGGCCTATCGCGAGCAGCGGCACGACATGATCCTGATGGATGTCCAGATGCCGGACATGGACGGACTCGAGACCACCCGCCACATTCGCGAGCTGGACGCGCAAGGCCGCAGCGTACCGGTGATCGCGCTGACCGCGAACGTCTTTTCGCAGCAGATCGCGAGCTACCGCCGGGCCGGCATGAACGACCATCTCGGCAAGCCATTCCGTCGCGCCACCTTGTTGGCCATGATCGATCGCTGGACCGGCGACGGCGCGCCGATACGCGCATCCCGGATGGAGATAGCCGCTGCGGCGCCAATGCTCGACCAGGATTGCCAGGACGAGCTCGCGCGGCTGATCGGAACCGAGAAGGTCCTGGAGCTGCTGACGCGCCTGGCCGAAGACCTGCCGAGACGCCTGCGCTCGGCCGCTTCCGACGCGTTGCGGGCCGATGCCCATGTCATGGTCTCGACCGCCGGCCTGCTCGGCTTCGCGCAGCTGTCGGCGACAGCGCGCGAACTCGAACAAGCGATCGATGCCGAGGACGACATCGCGCCGCCGCTGGCGCAGCTTCTGGCCGTCAGAACAGCGACCATGCAGGAAATGAGGACGGTCATGTCGCGGCTTGCGCCCGACATGGAATTTGGCAGCAACACGTTCAATCTAAAGGGCTGATCCGTCCCTCTGTAGCAATCTCCGATCCAATTGGATCGTTCAATTGCTCCAGCTGATCGTCGGCAGGCTCATGCTGGCGCATCGACGCCGCCTGCTGCCCCCGGAGGTCACATGACAACGCCGCGGCCGCGAGGATCTCCGCTCAGAAGATGAATTCGTCCAGGGCATCCGCAGGCGCCGCCGCGACGGAGGTCCCCGCTTCCTCCGGAATGCCGCACTCAGCCATCACCGCCTTATGGATCGCGCGCTCGGCAGCCATGGTGTAGCTCGGCCAGACATGCTGCTGGAACAGATCGCGCAGGCAGGCCACCGCCCCTTGATCGAGCTCCTCACCCGGCGTGGAACGGGCGAGTTCGTCGGCCGCGGAGGCAATCAGGTCACTCATCGCGCCAGCATTGGAGAAGGACAGCCTCGCCTCGGCAAGAACGGTACAGAAGCCGCTGCCCTCTCGCGTCAACTGATCGAGCGTCGCGCCAAGACGATCGCCCGTCTGGCGCATGGCGGAAAGCGAACCGCGCATCGCCTGATCGAGCGCAGCGAAATGAGCGGCATCGAGCCTGCCATCGCATGTGAGACCGGCGGCGGCCGCCTGCATCTGCGCAAAGGTCGGCGCCAGGCGATTGGCGTCGTCGGCGATCTGATCGGCGGCGAGTTTCAGCTCCTGGGCGATGATGACGAGGCTGCGCCCCCCGGTGCCGACACGGGCCGCGCGCAGCCCCGCATTCATGCCGATGAGCACGATGCTGGTCACGGTGTCGGCCAGATTGGCGACAGTCTGCTGGCAAGTGTCGAGAACCGTCGCGAGGACCTCCGTGACACGATCGACCCCGGACCGCGCCCGGTCACATTTGCCGAGCAGATCAGAGGCCTGCGCCAGATCGGCTTCGAGATCGGTGAGGAAGGAGGCGGAGCTGGCACCATCCCCCTGATACAGTGAGCGCACGAGGTCGAGCAGACCGACCGTGTCGCCGGCGAGCAGCGCCAGCGCCGCCTCGATCGCCTCGGCATCGCCGCCGAGCGTGGCCGCGCTCTCCCGAAGCTGAGCCGATTGCAGTCGGCGCAGCGCCAGAATGCCTGCCTGTCTTTCGCCTTCGCTCAATCCGACGCCGGCGCCTGTCCCGTCCCTGAGCGTTCCGACCAGCCGCAGCGCCGCAAGCACATGCTCAAGCCGCTGCCTGATGCTGTCGCCCGATTGCAAGGCGATGATCGCGCCACCGGCCGCAGCCGCGATCCTGCCGGAATGGGTCGCGGCATCATGCGTCAGCGCGACGCTGCGCTGCTGGCGCTGCGTCACTTCGGCAAGCGTCTGCTCCAGATTGGTCGCCAGGTCCGAGAGAGCGTGGCCGTAGCGTCCGTCGAAATCGCGCTGCGCCGCAAGCGCCGAGCCGAGCAGGCCGCTCAGGCGCTCATAATCGCGGGCACAAGCCTGGATGGTGCGCTGCGCCTGCGTCGTCAAGGTCATGATCTCGCTGGTGAAGTCACCGAAATCGCGCCCCGCGGCCTGAATCGAAACGGCCTCGATCCGGGCGCTGCGGGCGAGGATGGTGATCAAACGCATATGGTCGAGCAGGCGATCCAGCGCCTGGGAGGCCGCGTTGCCATGTTTCGCCAGCTCCCGCAGCGTCGCCGTCTCGCCTTGGAGGCCATCATTGATCGCTCGCAACTCGCCAGCGAGCCCGGCCAGGGCCGCACCAGCTTGGGCGATCTCGCTGCCGGCCAATTCGCTCGACAGGGTCGACAGTCGTTCCTTCAAGGTCTCGAACAGGCTGAGGCCCTCGCCAAGTTGCCGGCCAGCTGTGGCGAAGGTGAGATCGATCTCGCGCGCGCTCCCTTCCAGCGAATGGATCAGCATCGGCAGCACCGCATCCCCCTTATGCATCACACCCCCAAGCATCCCGACACCTGGCATCCCGATGCCGACCTCAAGCATTTCGCGCATTCTCGCCCGCTCCCGCCAAAGTCGCATGTGGCCAAGCCATGATCTCCTGCGGCACGCGCGCAAGCTTGACGATGCGCTCCGCCGCGCCGAGCTCGATCGCTTCCTTGGGCATGCCGAAGACGACGCAGCTCTCCTCATCCTGCGCCAAGGTCCTGGCGCCGGCCTTGCGCATCTCGAGCAGGCCGCGAGCGCCGTCATCACCCATGCCGGTCATGATCAGGCCGAGCGCGTTGGCGCCGGCATATTGCGCCGCCGAGCGGAACAGCACGTCGACGGAGGGACGGTGGCGCGAGACATGCGGGCCGTCCTTGATGGCGATGCGATATTGCGTGCCAGAGCGCTGCAGCAGCATGTGGTGGTTGCCCGGCGCGATCAGGACACGGCCGGTGGAGACCTCGTCGCCATCCTCGGCTTCCTTGATCTCCATCGCGCAGATGCCGTTCAGGCGCTTGGCGAAGGCGGCCGTGAACTTCTCCGGCATGTGCTGGACGATGGCGATGCCGGGGCAGAGGGCGGGCAGCGCCTGCAGCACCTCGCGCAAGGTCTCGGTGCCCCCGGTCGAGATGCCGATGCAGACGATGCGGTCCGTTGTGTGCCGGACACGGCCCGGCACCGGCGGCGGCATGATGACGTCCGCGGTCAGCTTCTTTTCGACGGGAACGCGCGCCTCGCGCAGCCGCACACGAGCCTGCGCCGCCGCCCGAACGGCATGGCGCAACCGGTCGGCGGTCTCCATCAATGCGTTGCGCGTGTCGATGCGCGGCTTGGGCAGGACATCGACCGCGCCGGCCTCAAGCGCATCGAACAGCGCCTTGGATCCGGCCTCGGTCAAAGTGGAGCAGATGATCACGGGGATCGGCCGCTGCGCCATGATCTTGCGCAGGAAGGTGAGCCCGTCCATGCCCGGCATCTCGATATCGAGGATCATGACGTCGGGCAGCTCGGTCTGCAGGCGGCGTGCGGCGGCGAAGGCGTCGGCTGCCGTCCCCATCACCTCGATACCGGGGTCCTCGCTCAGGATCGTACTGAGGACCTGGCGCACGGAGGCGGAATCGTCGACGATGAGGACGCGGATGGGTTTGCGGTTCATGCCGCCGACCTCGCGAGCGCTGCCGGGAAGGCCTGATAGACGGTTGGCACGACCGATTTCAATCCGGCGATGCCGCTGCCAGCCATCGATTCCGAATGGCCCAGCATCAGATAGCCGCCCGGCCGCAGATGCGAGACGAGGCGCGCCAGCACGGCGGCTTGCGTCGGCTTGTCGAAATAGATCAGCACATTGCGGCAAAGGATCACATCGACGTCGCGGTCGAACGGGTAGCTGTCGTCCATCAGGTTCAGGTGCTCGAAGCGGACCCGCCGGCGCAGTTCCGGCGCAACCCTGACCAGATCCAGGCGCGAATCCTTCGAGCGCATCAGATAGCGCTGCTGCATGGGCGCTGGCACCGGCGCGACGAAGGCGCGTGGATAGATCGCGGCACGGGCCTCGCGCAGCACCTCAGTCGAGATGTCGGTTCCCAGGATCGAGAAGCGCAACTCCTTGCCGGCCTTTGCCCGGTCGGCATTGGCGAGGTCCTGCAGCACCATGGCGGCGGTATAGGCCTCGGCCCCGGACGAGCAAGCGGCGCTCCAGAGCTTGAGGTTCAATGGACCGGGTCCCTGGCGCTGCGCGAGCTGAGGCACGGCGACATCGCGCAGAAACTCGAAATGTGTCGGCTCGCGAAAGAAGTCGGTCTTGTTGGTGGTGACGCAATCGATCAGCTGGACCAGCTCGCCATCGAGGCCGCCATGCTCGAACAGATGCGCGCCATAGGCCGCCAGGCCCGAGAGCCCCAACGCCCGCACGCGCTTGCGCAGCCGTCCCTCCACCATGGTGCGCTTAGTCTGGGGCAGCTTGATGCCGACGCGCGTCTCGATGACCGCTACGATCGCCGCGAAATGCCTGTCGGTCAGATGATCATAGGTTTCCGGCGTGGTGGGCTTCATCGTGTCAGGCCGCGCTCTCGGTGGCCAGGCCGGCGAAGGCCGGCAGGTCGTCCGTTTCCATCAAGCGCTCGAGGTCGAACACGACGATGAAGGCCTCGCCCTTGCGGCCGATGCCGGCGATGTAGTTTGACTGCCAGCGGCCGCCGACATCGGGAGCCGCCTCGGTATGGTCGTCGTCGAGCCCTGTAACCTCGAAGACGCGGTCGGCGACGAAGCCGACGCCCAGCGTGCGGCCCTTGACCGGCACGTCGAGGATGATGATCCGGGTGGCGTCTGTCGGCTCCATGCGAGGCAAACCGAGCTTCGTGCGCAGATCGACGATCGGATAGCCGGTGCCGCGGACGTCGATCATGCCGAGCAGGAAGCTCGGCGCATGCGGCAGCTTCGAGACCGGGCGCATGTCAAGGATTTCCCGAACATTGCGAATGTCGATGCCGAACAGCTCCTGATCGATGCCGAGCGTCAGATATTGGGCGGTGTCAGCCATGATGGCCTCGCGATGATGCAGGGGAAGGCAGCAGGCAGGACGGCCTGACCAGGTGACCCGGCTCCGCCGGAGAGCGGAGCCGGGCGCTTCGATCAGGTGCGGTGAAAGGCGGCGTCGTGCTGGTCCTCGCCGCCATCCATCTCGAAGGCGAAGCCGCCATTGGCGATCTTCCTGGATGGGCGGGCGGATACGGACGCGGCCACAGCCGCAGCCTTCTTGGGCTGAAGCGCCGCCGCCATGGTCGAGGCCTTGCCGCGCAGTTGCTTGACCGCCTTGTCGATGACGACCGGCTTGCTGGCCGCAACGCCCGCCAGCCGGAAGAAGGCGATCGTGGTCTGGAGCTGCTCGGCCTGGGCTGCGAGCTCCTCGGAGGTGGCGGAGACCTGCTCGGACGCCGCCGCATTCTGCTGCGTGACCTTGTCGAGCTGCTGGATCGCCTGGTTGATCTGGGTCGAGCCGACATCCTGCTCGCGGCAGGCGGCCGTGATCTCCTCGACCAGCTCGGCGGTCCTCTTGATGTCGGGCACCAGCTTGGCCAGCATCGAGCCGGCCTCCTGCGCAACCTTCACCGTATCGACCGAGAGCGTGCCGATCTCGGCGGCAGCCGCCTGGCTGCGCTCGGCCAGCTTGCGCACCTCGGAGGCCACCACCGCGAAGCCCTTGCCATGCTCGCCGGCACGCGCCGCCTCCACCGCCGCGTTCAGCGCCAGAAGATCGGTCTGACGCGCGATCTCCTGCACGATCGTGATCTTGGCCGCGATCGTCTGCATCGCATCCACCGCACGGCCGACCGCAACGCCGCTCGCCTCGGCGTCCTTGGCCGACTGCGCCGCGATCTTCTCCGTCGTCGAGGCGTTCTCGGCGTTCTGCTTCACATTCGCCGCCATCTCCTCCATCGAGGACGATGCCTCCTCCGTCGAGGACGCCTGCTCCGTCGAGCCTTGCGACAATTGCTCCGCGCTCGCAGACAGCTCCTGCGAACCAGACGACATGTTCTCGGCGGCTCCGGTCACCTGGCCGACGACCTCGCGCAGCTTGATCACCATGTTCTCGAGCGCGATGCCGAGCGTGTCCTTGTCCGATAGCGGCTTGGCTTCGACCGTCAGATCGCCATTGGCGATCGAGTCAGCGACGGCGGCCGTCGCGTTGAGATTGGCGGTCATGCTGTTGAGCGAGGTGACGAGATCGCCGATCTCATCCTTGCTCTTGACCGCGATGGTCTGGCTGAGATCGCCGATCGCCACGGCATTGGCCAGGCCAACCGCGCTCGACAGACCGCGGCTGATGCTGACCGCGATCCAGCTCGCGGCCGCGACCGCGACGAGAAGCGAAGCAAGCACGATCGAGATCAGCAGGGTTTTGGCGAAGGCGGCAGCTTCCGCAGCCGTGGCGGCAGCCGAATCCGCCGATTTGGAGACGAACGAGCCGTAGCTGTCCAGCGCCGCGGTGAGTTCGGCCGCTGTGACGGCGCCGACCGTGATCGTCGAATTGGTGGCCTTGATGGTGCCGGCCTCGGCAGCGATCGCGACCGTACGTAATGCCGACGTGATGCCCTTATCGTAAGCCGCCAGCATGGGGCCCGTCGTCACGCCAAACCGAGCCAGATCCTCGCCCGTCTTGGCAAGGCCCGCACGTATGGTCCGCGCCTGCTCCTCAACCGTCTTCTGCTGCTTTTCGACCTCGGCGACCGTCGGCAAATTGAACGCGAGAGCGGCCGAACGCGTCAGGCGCAGCCATTCGAGGCGCACGTCCTGGAAAGCCAGGGCCGCGCGCAGCAACTCCGGCGACGCATCCGGCTTCGTCGCTTCCGCAATCGCCTGGCCAGAGGTCGTGTTGATCGCCTGAATCAACGGCATCGTCTCGGTCTGCCAGGCTTCAGTGGCGCGGTTGCTGGAATTCAGCTTGGCATTCCCGAGCGTCTCATCCTGCACAGCCGCGAAACGATTGGCCTTGTCCGTGATCTGCGCGACGTATTTCCGGCCCTCCTCGCTCGCGACACGGAAGAGCTCGTCCTTCTGCGTCATGGCTGCGTTGCGGCGCTCCACCGCTCTCGCGGCGGCGCTCTCGGTGTCCTTGTCGGTCGCAGCGAGAACCGCATTCTTTTCGGATCTGATCGAGACGTTGAAGGCATCCGAGATAGTGCCGATCGCCTCGATCCGCTTCGTCCAGGTGACGAGCGTGCTCTGCGTCTCGGTCATCTCGGACAGCTTTTGATATGATAGTCCGCCGGCCGCCATCGAGAGGGCGATCACGACGCCGAAGGCGCCGGCAAGTTTGGTCTTGATGGTCATACGCATGGCGGAGCTCATGAAGAGAGGAAAATCGCGAAGGGGTGGCTAGGCGACGGCGGTCGGCATCTAGGCCGCAGCGCCCCGGTAGAACCGGAGCGCCACGGGGCGGTCAGGACGCGCGGCGGAACTGGGCGTCCTGAGCGTCCTCGGCATGGTCGAGTTCGAAGGCGAAGCCTCCGCTCCTGTTCGAGCGGGCGGGAGCCGGCGCCGACGCCGCTTTCTTGGACGAGCCCTTGGGCGAGCCGGCGCGGGCCATCTGCACCGCCTTGGCCTTGAGCTGCCCGACCACGCGGTCGATCTCCTTGCCGCCTTGCTCGATGCGGAAGAAGGCGATTGTGGTCTGGAGCTGCTCGGCCTGGGCTGCAAGTTCCTCGGAGGTGGCAGAGACCTGCTCGGACGCCGCCGCGTTCTGCTGCGTGACCTTGTCGAGCTGCTGGATCGCCTGGTTGATCTGGGTCGAGCCGACATCCTGCTCGCGGCAGGCGGCCGTGATCTCCTCGACCAGTTCGGCCGTCTTCTTGATGTCGGGCACCAGCTTGGCCAGCATCGAGCCGGCCTCCTGCGCCACCTTCACCGTATCAACCGAGAGCGTGCCGATCTCGGCGGCAGCCGCCTGGCTGCGCTCGGCCAGCTTGCGCACCTCGGAGGCCACCACCGCGAAGCCCTTGCCATGCTCGCCGGCACGCGCCGCCTCCACCGCCGCGTTCAGCGCCAGAAGATCGGTCTGACGCGCGATCTCCTGCACGATCGTGATCTTGGCCGCGATCGTCTGCATCGCATCCACCGCACGGCCGACCGCAACGCCGCTCGCCTCGGCGTCCTTGGCCGACTGCGCCGCGATCTTCTCCGTCGTCGAGGCGTTCTCGGCGTTCTGCTTCACATTCGCCGCCATCTCCTCCATCGAGGACGATGCCTCCTCCGTCGAGGACGCCTGCTCCGTCGAGCCTTGCGACAATTGCTCCGCGCTCGCAGACAGCTCCTGCGAACCAGAGGAGACATTCTCCGCAGCCTGGAGCGCGTCGCCCACCACCTGCCTCAGCCGCTCGACCGTGCTGTTGAGCGCCTTCAGCAGATCGCCGACCTCGTCATTGGTCTTGACGTCGACGATGCGCGTGAGATCGCCGTCCGCCACGGAATTGGCCAGGGAAACGGCGCCGGCGAGCCCACGGCTGATGCTGACCGCGATCCAGCTCGCCGCGACGATGGCGATGAGCAGCGATGCGCCGACAATGCCGATCAGGAGCATCTTCGCGAAGGCTGCGGATGACAGAGCGGCATTGCCGATCTCGGTCATCCGGGTCTCGGCAAAGTTGCCGTAAGCATCAAAGGCCGCGAGCGTATCCTGCAGGGCCTTGCGCCCATCACCCTTGCTGAGCTCGACTGCCCGGATATTGCCGCCCTCGCGGGCCGTATCGAGTGAACGTAGGACAACGGCCATCAATTGGTCGCTTCGCGCTTCGAGCGCCTGCGTCGAGAGGCCCAAAGGCGTCGCAACCGTCACGGCATTCGCCAGCGCGCGCTTCATGGTGTCGATCTGGCTCAATGCCGCCCGGCGCCGGGTATCGAGCTCCGTGGCCGAGATGGCGCCCAGTGTCTCCATGACCAGCCGCAGGGAGCGCGCTGTTTCATAGCGCGCAGCCGTCACAAGCCGACCGGCAACGGCATGCTCCAGGGAGGCCGGCTGCTTGTCGAGCTCGGCGATGATCGCATCGAACGCGGCGTTCTGGCTCGCTACCGCGGGCACGCCTTCGGCGCTCCAGATCTCGGCCGCGCGGTTGGCGGAATTGAGCTTGGCATAGCGGATGGTTTCATCCTGGATCTCGTTCAGCGCCTTGGATTTTCCGAACGCCTGATCGAGCAGGCGCTTGCCCTGCTCGCTGGCGGTGGCATGCATCTCGGAGCTGAGCTTGGCGACCTTGTCGCGCCGGGCCGTCAATTCCGAGGCCGCCGCCTCGATATCCTTGTCCGTATCGGAGAGAATGACGTTCTTCTCGGCGCGAATCTGAGCCTGAAGCTCATTCTGCAGGTCCGCGAGCGTGCTGACCCGCTTGCCCTGATCGATGATCGCGACCTCGGCCTGAGCAAGTTCTGAGAGCTGATAATAGGCGACGCCACCAGCAAGCATCGACAGCATGATGATGACACCGAATGTCGAAGCCAGCTTCGCCTTGATCGTAAATCTCATCAGAATACCCCCAACCTAAAGTAAATATCAGTTCATTATCCGGGCTATTTCGGGAACGATTACGAATTCGTCGTTCCACTTCGTAATCAAGCGAATGAATTCCGGCTTCCAATGCAGCCCCATTCGCGGCGTTTGCTGCGTATTGCGACTGGACACCGCCGTGACCTCGTAGACTTTGTCCGCGATGATCCCGAGCGTGACCGGGTCGCCATCGATCACGATCTCAATGACGACGATGCGCGTGTCAGCGGTCGCCGCGGCTGCAGGCATGCCGAAACGCAGGCGCAGATCGGCAAGCGGGATGACGTTGCCGCGCACATTGATCAAAGCCGGCAGAAAAGCGCGCGCACCGGCTACTCGCGTCACCGGGACGGGATCGATGATCTCGCGGACCATGTCGGTCTCGATCGCGAAGATCTCGTTTCCGAGCCCGACCATCAGCACCTGAAGCCAGGTTTCCGCATCCGCGGACGATGCGCCTGTAGCCTTCTGCGCCTGAACCTGTTGCATCACGCGGCCTCCGGCGTTCTGTCGCTCTCGGCACGGCTCTGGCCGAGCATCACGAGTTGGGCGACGTCGAGGATAAGGGCCGCCGAGCCATCGCCGAGGATGGTGGCGCCGGAGAACATCGTGACGTCGGCATGGAGCTTGGAGAGCGACTTGATCACCGTCTGATGGCTGCCGATGATCTGGTCGACGACGAAGCCGATGCGGGTGTCACCCATCATGGTGATGATGATCTTCTGGTGCGGATCAGCCTCGCCCTCAGCCTCGAAGAGATCGCGCAGGCGCAGGAAGGGCACGAGATCGCCGCGCACATTGAGGAAGCTGCGCCCCTTGGAACGGGCCTCGATCGCCGGCGTCAGCTCGACGCATTCCTCCACCGCCGAGAGCGGGATGATGTAGCGCCCCTCGCCGACGCGGATCAGCAGGCCCTCGATGATGGCCAGCGTCAGCGGCAGGCGCAGCGTCACGCTCGAGCCGTGCCCGGGAATCGTGGTGAGGTCGATCGTACCGCGCATGGCCTCGATCGTGCGTTTGACCACATCCATGCCGACGCCGCGGCCCGACAGCGCCGAGATCGTCTTGGCCGTCGAAAACCCCGGATGAAACAGGAACTGGTGGATCTCGTGCTCGCTCAGGGGCGCGCCCGGCTGGATCAGCCCCTGCTCCTCCGCCTTGGCGCGGATGCGCGCGGTATCCAGGCCGGCCCCGTCATCCTGTACCGTGACGAGCACCTGCGCGCCGACATAACGCGCGGCAAGCTCGATGCGCCCGGTCGACGACTTGTTCGTGCCTGCACGCCGCTCGGCGCTCTCGATGCCGTGGTCGATCGCATTGCGAATGAGGTGGACGAGAGGATCGGCCAGACGCTCGATCATGGTCTTGTCGAGCTCGGTGTCCTCGCCGATCGTGACGAAATCCACCGGCTTGTCGAGATCGCGCGAGAGGTCATGGACAAGGCGGCGGAAGCGGCCGAAGAGCGAGCCCATCGGCACCATGCGCACGCCCATAGTCGTGTCGCGCAGGCCCGACGCCAAGCGCTCGATTTCCTCGGCGATCGCCTTGATGGCGAGGTCCGTTCCGGCATGGGCGAGCTGGCTGAGCCGTGCCTGGGCGATGACGAGTTCGCCGACACGGTCCATCAATTCGTCGAGGCGCTCGGCCTGGACACGGACCGTCGAGCTCTTGTCCTCGGCGCGACGATTCAACTCGGCCTTCTCTTGAACCGGGCGCTCGACAGGAACCGGCGCCATCTCGCCGGCAGGCTCGCGCCGCACGGGGGCGACAGCGGCCGGCATCGACATGTCGAGCGGCGCCATCTCCGGCGCGGGCAGATCCAGTGCCGAGATCGTGAGCTTCATCTCGTCGCGCACGAACATGAAGACGTCCTCGATCTCGTCCTTCCCGCAGGCGCTGTGCAGCGTGACGGTCCAGGCGATCAAGCAAGCCTCGGGATCGAGCGCGGTCAGCTCGGGAACCGCATCGAGATTGGCCTGAACGTCGCAGGGACCAAACGCGCGCAGATCATCGAGAAGAACGAGCGGATTCGTGCCGTTGCGCAGAATTTCGGGCTCGAATGCGATCTCGATCAGCCAGCCTGCTGACGGGGGCGCCGCTTCGCGCCCCACATCGGTAGCCGGCATATTGTCTGCCGCTGCGGCAGGGCCGCCAATCAGGCGCTGCAATTCCTCGACGATCGCCTCGCCGATGATCGGATCGGTCGAATCCGGATCGTCGATCAGCGTGCGGATGTAATCCTTGGCCGCGAGCGAGACGGTGACGATGTCGCGGTCGGCGTCGATCTTGCCCTTGCGAATGAGGTCGAAGGCCGTCTCGAAATCATGGGTGAAGGCCGCGACCTTGTCGAAGCCGAACATCGCGCCCGACCCCTTGATCGTATGCAGCGCCCGGAAGGCGGCGTCGATCAGATCGCGGTCCTGCGGCGTCTGGCCGAGATCGAGCAGCACGGTTTCCAGGCTGTCGAGCAACTCGGCCGCTTCCTGGCGGAAGGTCTCGGTCGGATCGAGTTCCATCATGTGCGCACCAGCTTTGCGACGACGGCAAGCAACTGCTCGGGCTTGAACGGCTTGGTGATCCAGCCGGTCGCACCGGCGGCCTTGGCCTCCTGCTTGACCGCATCGTCGGATTCCGTGGTTAGGAAAACGATCGGCACGCCCATGAAGGAGGGCAGCGCGCGCAGGCCCCGGATCATCGCCATGCCGTTCATCACCGGCATGTTCAGATCGGTGATCACAAGGTCGAAGCTCTGCGTCTTGGCCTTGGCAAGCCCTTCCGAGCCGTCGCCGGCCTCGACCACATTATGGCCGGCAGGGCCAAGCACGAGCTTGATCATCTGCCTTACGCTGGGGGAATCATCGACGGTGAGAATCGTCGCCATGGCAATCAGACCTCGTTGATGAGAATGCGGTCGGCGGAAGGCGACAGGGCAAGGCCAGCCCGCACCAGCGCAGTGCTCAGGGCCTCCGACGCGCCCTCCAGCCGCATGAGGCGCCCGGAAACAGCCGCCGTCTTGCTGGCCGAGACCAGGAGTTGGATGCCAGCAATGTCGCAGGCTGTGATCGCGGAGCAATCGATGACGAGATCGCCGCCCGACTTGAAGGCGGCGGCCACTTCAACATGGCAAGACCTGATCGAGCGCAAGGAGCAGTCGACCGGCATATTCACCGTTGGCATGAACACTCACTTTCCGTTGAGTCATATCGCCATAAGACAGAGCGACATACCCAACCACGCAACACTACTTACTGCCTCAAGCTTGCGCGCAGAGGACCGCAACCCGAACGCCGAACTCCAGGGATTATTTGAAGCTTAACGACCAATTACCGTTGATTATTCTCGGTTAATTCTGATCGATGTATTAACCCCGAATCTTATCTTGCGCCGATCGTCACAACCCTGCGTCCAGCGAATCCAGCTTGCGCCATGCGTAAATTGATTGCATGATTCGTAATCTTGACCGCCGTGCTTGTTCAGACGTTCCGGTCAACGGAAGTGGGACATGGGGCATTCCGCATCGAGCCCGCCGGGATCCAGATCCGGCGGCGATTACGACTACATTCACGCGCGATTCAAGACTTGCGTGCGATCCAAGACTTGCGCGCGATCCAACACTCGCGCGCAATCCAAGACCGGTCGGGCGGAGCTGCTTTCGTGGCTTGCTGTCTCCCTCATCTGTCTCGCGGAGCGCACTGATGCCGGCTGACTATCATAAAGGCGCGGTTCACCCGGCTCGCACGCGGCATTTCGTGGCGCACGACATTGACGAGGCGATCGAGCATTTCGCAGCCTGCGGTTTCAGGCTCGCGCTTCAACCGCTGGGCGCCCGTTCGGGGCGGGTCGAGTTCAACGCGATCAGCCGGGCCTGCGACGGCATGTTCTTTTTCCGTACGAGCTTCGAGGAGCCGGTGGAGATTCGGCACCACGAGATTTTCGACGGCTTTCAAATCGTGATGCCGCTGAGCGGCTCGACCACGATCATGCTTGGCGATGGCAACATCGAATGCGCGCGCTCGAGCTCCATCCTGCTCGACATGCGCGAGGTGAAATCAACGCGCCGCTCGGCCCGGTCGGAGAACTATACAATCCAGATCGAGCAGCGCCTGCTGACGCATCGCCTCTTCGAACTCACCGGCGCGCCGGTCTTGCGCAAGCTGCGCTTCACGCCGCAATTCGATGCGAAGGACCATGCGTCACAAGCCTTGCGCGCCTTCCTCGCCGCGCTCGATCGAACGATGCTGCTGCCCACGCTCGAGGAGGCGCCACACAGCGCCGGCAGGCTCTCGGCGTTGCTGATCGATCTCATTCTCGAGATTCTTCCGCATAATTATCAAGATGCCTTGTCGCGCCACGCGACGATCATCGTCCCCAAACATGTCAGGCGGGCGATCGACTATATCGAGCGCCATGCCGATGATTCACTGTCTCTGGAGGAACTCGTCACCGTCTCCGGTGTCAGCCTGCGAGCCCTGCAATATGGCTTCCAGAAATTCCTTGGTGTCTCGATCTCGGAATATGAGCGCTCGGTGCGCCTGGACCACGCGCGCCGCGACATCGAACGCAATCCAAGCGAGCGCGTCGCTGTGGTCGCCAAACGCTGGAATTTCTCGAACTTCACGCGCTTCAACACGCAGTTCGAAGCCGCTTTCGGGATCAGCGCCGTCGCTTTGCGCGCCAGCCGCAACCAACATGCGGAGCAGCCCGAAACCGGCGAGTGACGCTAGAGCGTTTTCGAGCGAAGTGGATACCGGTTCGCTCGCGACAAACGCGAAGCGTTTGCGCGGAGAAAACGCGTTAGAATAAAGATCTAGAGCAGTTGAACGATCCAACTGGATCGGAAACTGCTCTAGCCGGCGCGCATGAGAGCCCGTTTGGAAACGCCAGCCCTCATCCTGCGGAGCGCTCCTCAGGATGAGGGCTCAGAAGAGTTCCAACCCGGGGCTCAGGACGTGGTCCGCGGCGCCGGTCCGAGGCGCGGAAAGATTGCCTTGAAAGTCGCGCCCTGCCCCAGCAAGCTCTCGATGGTGAGACGCCCGCGATGGCGCAGCACGATGTGCTTGACGATGGCCAGGCCAAGGCCGGTTCCGCCCGCTTCACGGCTGGCGGCGGTGTCGACCCGGTAGAAGCGCTCGGTCAGGCGCGGCAGGTGTTCGGGCGCGATGCCGGGCCCGTCGTCGCGCACGCTGACGCTGGCCTCGGTCGCGCCGTCGACCACATCGATCGCAACCTCACCGTCCTTGCGGCCATATTTGATGGCGTTCTCGACCAGATTCTCCATCAGGCGCAGCAATTCGTCGCGGTCGCCGGCGACCTTCACCGGCTGCTCGGGCAGCGACAGGCGCAGATTCACATTGCGCTCACGCGCCATCAGCGTCAGCGGATCGACGATCTCGCGCGAGATACCGGCGAGATCGACCGGGGTTTCTGGCGCCAGATGGGCGCGCAGTTCGATGCGCGAGAGCGAGAGCAGATCGTCGACGAGGCGCGCCATGCGCAGGCCCTGTTCGCGCATGATCGTCAGGAAGCGGTCGCGCGCGCCGGCGTCGTTGCGGGCCGGGCCCTGCAGCGTCTCGACGAAGCCAAGCAGCGAGGCCAAAGGCGTGCGCAATTCATGGCTGGCATTGGCGACGAAATCGACCCGCATGCGCTCGGTGACCCGCTGCTCGCTGAGATCCTCGAAAGTCAGCAGCAAGGAGCGACGCCCGCCCGCGGTCCGCAACGCCGCGATATGGATCCGAAAGGTGCGCTCGACCGGCACGCGCTCGACCAGTTCGATGACGCGGCGCCCGCCCTGGCTCGATACCTGCTCCATCGCCCCGATCAGATCGGGATCGCGCATGACGAGCGTCAATTGCCGGCCCTTGTCGAGCGCCGGGATCAGCGCGTTCATCGCCGGGCTCAGCGCCTGGACGACGCCTTGCGCATCGAGCAGGACCACGGCCGAGCCGAGCGCCCCGATCAGGGCGAGCGTGGCGGGAGCATTGGGGTCGACAGTCTCGAACATCGGGCGCGGCACCTTGCGCTGTCCTCTCGCCACCGAGGCAGGCGCGAGAGCCGGACGACGCGAGAGGATGCCTTCCTGATCGGATCGCCGGCGCACGTCAATTCCCTTGACCTCGCCCACAGGTTAGCTTGCCCCCTAAGAACCAGGGAGCAAGGCGATGGCGAAGAGCTTTTCCGGAAACAAGCTGAAGGGGGCCATCCAGCTCCCGCCCAAGGAGAAGGGGCGGCCCAAGGCCTCCGCCAAAAAGCAAATCACCTCGGATAAACCGGCGAACAAATCCGACGCCTTCGACATCGAAGCGGAGACCTTGCCCCAGCGCATCGTCGACGCCGCCTTCCGCAGCGGCGGCTACCCTTATGACAAGCGCATGAAGCGCAAGCATTACGACAAGGAGATGGAGCCGCTGCAAATCGAATTGCAGAAGCTCCTCGCCTGGGTGCGCGAGACCGGCGAGCGCATCGCCATCGTGCTCGAAGGGCGCGACGGCGCCGGCAAAGGCGGCGCGATCACCCGCTTCACCCAGCATCTCAACCCGCGCCAGGCGCGCGTGGTGGCGCTGTCGAAGCCTTCCGACACCGAGAAGGGACAATGGTATTTCCAGCGCTATGCCGCGGAAATGCCGGCGGCGGGCGAGATCGTGTTCTTCGACCGCTCCTGGTACAACCGCGCCGGCGTCGAGCACGTGATGGGTTTCTGCACGCCCGACCAGACCGACGCCTTCCTGCGCGAGGCCCCCGTCTTCGAGGGCATGCTGACGCGCGACGGCATCCGCCTGATCAAGCTCTTCCTGACCATCGGACGCGAGATGCAGATGACGCGGCTGCATGCACGCTGGCACGACCCGCTCAAGCGCTGGAAGCTGTCGCCGATCGATTTCGAGGCGATCCCGCGCTTCGACGCTTATTCCAAGGCCTTTGACGAGATCCTGGAGCGCAGCTCGACATCATGGGCGCCCTGGAACGTGCTGCGCGGCAACGACAAGTTCCGCACCCGGCTCAATGCCATCCGTCTCGTCCTCCAGGCCATTCCCTACAAGGACAAGGATGAGGCGGCGATCGGCGAGCTCGACCACAAGATCACGCTGAGCGCGGCGCGCTATCTCGACAAGGGCGGGGAGAAATAGAGGTTGGAGAGGTTCAGCGCTCCCGCCGTCTGATTCGCCTGATCATCTCGTTCAGCGCCAGCAGAACCAGCGCCAGGATGAAGGGCAAAAGGTAATAGGCGATGCGGAAGAGCAGCAGCGCGCCGAGCACGCCCTCGTAAGGCAGGCGGCTCAGTGCGACCAGCATCGTCGCCTCGAAGACGCCGAGCCCGCCGGGTGCGTGGCTGGCGATGCCGATCAGGCAGGCGAAGACATAGACCGCCAGGAATGTCGGGTAGTCGATGTTGTGCCCACCCGGCAGCAGGACGAAGAGCACGGCAGCGGCCGCACAGACCTCGCAGGCGCCGAGGCACATCTGGCCGAGCGTGATCCCCAAGCCCGGCAGCGGCAGGTTCCAGCCACTGACGCGGATGGTGCGCTCGCCGCTCGCGATCCAGGCGAGATAGCCCAGCGTGCCGAGCGCCACCGCCGCGCCGACCGCCTGCACCACCAGCGGCGAGGTGCGCGCCAGCGCCGCCACCGGCTCGGTCGCGTAGAACAAGCAGGCGCACAGGATCGCACCGAGGCCGAGCCAGAAGGTGAGCCCCGCGATCACGGTCAGGCTCGCGACCTCGGAGGCGCGCACGCCCTTGGGCGAATAGATCCAGTAACGCACCGTGCCGCCGGTCACGATCGGAAAACCGAGCGTGAAGGAGACGGAATAGCTGGTGAAGGAGGCGAGCGCCGTGGTGCGATAGGGGATGGAGAGCCCCAATCGCTTCAGAGCCAGCGCGTCATAGCCAGTGAGCAGGAGATAGCTCAGCGCGGTGAAGCCGAGCGCGAGACCGAGCTGGCGCTGGCTGGCATTGGCGAAGGCGCCGGCGAGCGCACCGGGCTGGATCTCCCGGATGATGAACCAGAGCACGACCAGCGAAGCGCCAAAAATCGTCGCGCTCGCCAGCGGGCCGAGCCACCACCAACGGCTGCGCCTGCGCAAGGGCATACCTGGCTCGTGCGGGCCGAAGGACATATGCGAACTCGCTCGAAGGCTGATCGGGACCGCACGCTGCTGCGCCAGATCCCCGGGCGGGGCGACAGGCCGCAGGACGCGACCCTGCCCGACAGATAACGCCTCGACCGGGATGCACAAGCCGGAACGGCGCGGCGAATGCGCGCCATGAGGCTGACGCAGGTCGCACCCGGCGGTTTTCCGGGAACGGCGCCCATTCTATGAGGCGGCCATTGCGGCCGCCTCATAGCGCGAGAATACGTCCGGCGTGGACCCTCGCAGCGAGGATCCTGGCGGCGAGGATCCTCGCGTAATGCGTCAGGCATCCCGCCTGGCGACGGAGGCGAAGAGTGCATCCGGCCCCTCGACCTCGACCAGGCGCCGATTCTCGATCAGCCAGAAGCGATTGCCGACCGTCCGGGCGAAGCTGCGGTCATGCGAGACCAGCAGGCCGCTCGCCTCATGGCCCATCAACTCGGCCTCCAGCGCCTCCTGCCCCTCGATGTCGAGATGATTGGTCGGTTCGTCCAGCAGGTAGAAGTTGGGGTCGGCCAGGCGCAGGACCAGCATCATCAGCCGCGCCTTCTGCCCGCCGGAGAGGCGGCCTATGAGGCCGTCCTGCATCTCGATGGTCAAACCCGCGCCGGCCAGCAGCGAGCGAGCGCGCTGATCGCCGACATCGAAGCGCCTGCCGATCGCCGCCCCGGGCGTATCGTCAGACGCAAGCTCGGACAGGTCTTGGTCGCTATAGCCGAGCTTCAGGGACGGCGTCGCCCTGATCACCTCCGATGCTCCTTGCGGCTCCACGATCGCGCGCCTGATCAGGCTGACGAGGCGCGACTTGCCGGTCCCGTTGGCTCCGAGCAGGACGATGCGGTCGCCCTGGTTGATCCAGCGCTTGCCCGTTTTGAACAGCAGCGTCCCGTCCGGCGTCATGACGGCCGCATCGTCGAGCGTGACCAGAACCTTGGCGTGGGTGCCGCGATTGGCGAGCCTGATCGCACCCGCCGAGCGCTCGCGATGCGCGGGCAAGGCGGCATCCTCCAGGCGCTCGGCTCTTTCCTTGAGCTGCTTGGTCTTGACCACCAGCAGGTCGCTGCCGGAATTGATCCCGATATTCCTGAGCTTCGCGGCCTGCTGGCGCAATTGCTGGGCGGTCTTCAGGTCGCGCTGGAACCGGCGTTCCTCCGAGGCATCGGCCTCGTCGAGCGCAAGCCGCGCCCGTGTATAGGGCAAGGCGAAGACCTGGGAGCGCTCCGGGCGCAGGAACAGCGTCCGGTTGGTCGTCGCGTCCAAGAAGGCGCGGTCATGGCTCGATATGACCACCGGAACATCGCGCGGCAGAGCATTGAGCCAGTCTTCCAATTGGCTGATCCGGGCGAGATCGAGATGGTTGGTCGGCTCGTCCAGCAGCAGCAAATCAGGCTCGGTCACCCAGATGCGCGCGAGCATCGCCAGCCTCTGCCAGCCGCCGCTCAGGCGCGAGAGCGGGCGCTGGCGCAGCGGCTCGGGAACCTCGAGCGAGTCGAGCACTACATCGACGCGCCAGCCTTCGCTGTCGGCCTGCTCCGCCGGCAAGGCTTGGCGGACGAGGTCATGGAAGGCCGTCTCCGCAAAGCGGGCCGGAATATCCTGCTCGACATGCCCGACGCGCAAGCCGCGCGAGCGCGTGATCTCGCCCGCACTGGGCTCGAACCCACCTGTGAGACAGTGCAGGAGGGTCGACTTGCCCCGGCCATTGGCGGCGACGAGGCCGAGGCGGTCATTCGCCCCGATCGTCAGGTCCAGGTTCGAAAAGAGCGGCGTGCCCAAGGTGACGCCGAGATTCCTCAGATTGATCAATGCCATTGTCGTTGTCCGGTCCGCCCGAGCCATCGCCGGCATGCGCAGCAAGCCGTTTTGCGGCTGCGCGATGCGGGACCGGGGGCCGCAGCCTCCCAAGCTCGGTATGTTGTGAAGAGGCGCGGGCCGCGAGCCTGTGCAGGCTCAACGCCGCGCTACCACGAAGGGCAGACCGGGAAGAGAACCGTGAAGCAATCGTCTCTGGTCAGCCCTGCAAACAGCTTTGCAGGGCGTTGACCGGGCCACGCTGACGATGGTGACGAAAGAACGTGATCACGCAGCCCTCCTTTCTCGACAAGTTGTACGACAGAGATAACGCCGCGCGTCACGGCAGGCAATCCTCGCCGCTTCGGCCGCATTGTTTATGCTCTGCACCGCCGCGTGTGCGCCTCAGCCGGTCTTGCGGAACACCCGCAGCGTCTTGAAGCTCGCGACCTCGTCGACCTGCGCGGTCGCGGCCCAATCGGCGATGATCGGCTCGGCCGAGGCATAGGCGAAGGAGCCGGTGTAGAACAGGAGATAGCCGCCGATATCGGTCTGGGCGGTGAAGAGGTCGATCACCTCGCGATCGGTCAGCGCGCCATAGGCGTCGTTGGCTTCCGATCGAAACTCGCAGGCATGGAACAGCGTCACGATGTCGAAGCGCGGCAGCAGCTTGGCGTTGCTGGTGTAGATGTCGCCGAAATAGGCTGAATAGGTCTTGGTGATGGTCGGGCTTGCCGTCGCCAGCTTGACGAAGGCGTCATATTCCTTGGGCGAGGCGGTGATGCCGAGCACGGTGTTGTTCAATTCCGGCTCGGCGCAGCGGATGCCGACATAATGATGCCCGCCCGTGCCAAAATGGTAGATGCGCTTGTCGGTGAGCCCCTCCTCCTCCAGCCATTCGACGAAATGCACGTCGCAGGGGCATTGGTCGACGCGCAGGCCCCAATAGACGTCCCAGATGTTCATCGTCGCGGCTGTCATCGATATCGGCTCCTTGGCATGAGCGCCGGCGCTCCCACCGGCGGCTTTGGGGAAGGATGGGGTTGCAGGCACGGGAGGAAGCTCATCGCGCGCCCTATTCCGCCAGTTCGGCATGCGCACCCGTGCGCGCCTTGTCGGCACCGGCCATGCGCACCACGCCGCCGGCCCGCTTCAGCACCAGGCGATGCGTCGCGGCCTCGGCGAAGCCGGCGCTCTGGCCGAAGGCGAGGATCATCGCGTCCGGCCGCGCCGCGCGCAGTTCACCGATCAGTTCCAGCGCCATGTCGGTCTCGAGCGCGCTTGTCGCCTCGTCGAGCAGGATGATGTCGGGCGCCTCCAGCTCGGCACGAGCGAGCGCAAGGCGCTGCCGGTCCCCGGTCGCGAGTTCCTTGTCCCAGTCGCAGGTCTCGTCGAGCCGCGGCGCGAGAGCCGACAGGCCATAGCGGCGCAGGGCCTCCACCAGAGGCTCGGAGGGCCGGGTCAGCCCGGTATCGAGCACGGCCCGCAAGCTGCCCTCGGTCAGATGCAGCTTCTGCGGTACGACCGTCACCAGCGCCTCCCGCGGCAGCGCGATCTCGCCCCGTCCCCAGGGCCAGAGACCGGCGATCGCCTGGATCAGGGCGGCCTTGCCGAGGCCGAGTTCGCCCGACAGATGCAGCGTCGCGCCCGGCGGCAGCGACAGGCTGATATCGGCCGCGAGCGTGCGACCGTCCCGGTCGATCAGCGTGACCTCATGCAGCCGCAGCAGGCCGTCAGGGCTCGGCGTCACGCTGAGATGATCGCCCGGAGGCTCGCCGTCGACGCGCTCCAGCGCATCGGCGAGTTCGTTGACGCGCCGCGCGGCCGCAAGCCATTCAGCGATGCGCATGAAGTTGTCGAGCAGCCAGTTGAAGGCGTTCTGCACCGCCACGAAGGCCGCCGCGACCTGCACGACGCCGCCGAGCGACATCTCGCCGGAGAGGTATTTCGGCGCAGCCAGCAGCAGCGGCACCACCGGCACCAGCGCGCCGCTGCCATTGGTAATCCAGGTCAAACGGCCGCGTTGGCGGATCATCGCGAGCCAGCGCCTGACGAGACCGTCATAGGTCTGCGCCACGGCGCGGCGCTCGCCGGGCTCGGTACGGGCGAGCGCGATCGTCTCGCCATGGTCGCGGATGCGCATCAGGGAGAAACGCAATCGCGCCTCGCCCTCGTTGCGCGCCGCGATCAGGCGCGGCAGGCGGCGCCCGACGATGCTGATCAGGAGGGAGACGAGTACCGCATAGACGATCGCTGCGAGCACCATATAGGCGGGGATCGTGACCCGGCCGCCGCCGGTCGCGACCTGCAGCGCGCCGCCGATGTCCCAGAGGATCTCGATGAAGGTGATGATGGTGATGACCGCCGTGAGCAGCCCGATGGCGAAATCGACCACCGGCTCGGTCGCCCAGCGGACGTCGTCGGCGATGCGGTATTCGGGATTGGCCGGCTCGTAGCCGGAAAGGCCGAGCCGGAAGAAGCGGCGCTCATTAATCCAGCCATCGGCCAGCTTTGCCGTGACCCATTGCCGCCAGTGCACCTGGAAGGTCTCGCGGGCGACGAGGATGAGGACGCCGAGCCCGGCCGCGATCAAAACCAGCACCGGAAAGACCGCCATTGCAATCAGCGCGCTCTCGCTGTCCTTCTTCTCGAGCGCGTCGAAGAACCAGCCGTTCCAGCGATTGACGGTGACATTGGCGAAAACGGAGAGAATGATCGCAACGGCGAGGAGGAGCGACCAGAACCAGGCACGGCGGGCGCTCGCGCCCCGCCAGAAGCCGCCGGTCAACCCTGCGAAACGCCAGGCGACCTGCCGGTCACTCGGCAGCCCGGCCATGCCCTGCATGTCGTCCGAACTCGGCAACAGCGACGGATCCCCCCAGACCACGCAACCGGATCGTCCCGCCGCAAGCGAGCCTTAACAGACACTTAGCCGCGACCCAATGAACTTGACATGAACGGCTGATGAACGAAAGCGGACGCCGCAGCACCGCTCTCCCAGCCATTCCGCCTTTCATTAGAATCTCTCTAAGATACTGATATTGAATATATATTTTCGTATGCTGCATTGCATTCGAGCCATTGACTCGCCAACATCGCGCCTTAAAGACAAGCCCGTTCGCGACAGGCCGCCACGTTTCCCTGGCCAGCCAGATCGCCGAACCCGAGCAACCACCGCGGCGCGGTGCCAGCGGCCGCCTGACGGGAAGCCACCACAACCTCATTCGCCACCGGGCCGAGATGTGACCATGACGCGCCAATCAACCACCCGACATCGCCGGACGCTGCGCCTCGCAGTCGCTGCGACGTTCCTGTTCATCCCCGCTTTTGCCCATGCGCAGGCCTCGACCATGCCGCACGACCTCTCGCCCTGGTCGATGTTCATGGCCGCCGATATCGTCGTGAAATCGGTGATGGTGGGCCTGGCCTTCGCCTCGGTCGTGACCTGGACGATCGGGCTCGCCAAGACGCTTGAATTAAGCGCCGCCAAGCGCCGGCTGCGGCAGGCGACCCGGATCCTGGCGAAGCAGACCACTCTCGGTGAGGCGTCGCTGGCGCTCGGCAAGGCGCAAAGGCTCGGCCGCAAGCTGATCGAGGCCGCGGTGGAGGAGATGCAGGCCTCCAAGCAGGCCTATGACAAGGACGGCATCAAGGAGCGCGTCGTTTCGCGGTTGCACCGGATCGAGCTCGCCGCCAGCCGCGAGATCGCGCGTGGCACGGGCTGGCTGGCGACGATCGGCTCGACGGCGCCCTTCGTCGGCCTGTTCGGCACGGTCTGGGGCATCATGAATTCGTTCATCGGCATCTCCAAGGCGCAGACCACAAACCTCGCCGTGGTCGCTCCGGGCATCGCCGAGGCGCTGCTCGCCACCGCGATCGGCCTCGTCGCCGCCATTCCCGCCGTGATCATCTACAACCTGTTCAGCCGCGGTATCGCCGGCTACCGCGCCGAGGTCGGCGACGCCGCCGCGACCGTGGCGCGTCTGGTCTCGCGCGATCTCGACCGCGGCCGCAGCGCGCTGCAGCGCGCGGCGGAGTGACGCCATGGCCGGCGGCATCAATGCGAATGACGGCTTCGGCGACGACGACCTGCCCGAAGCCAGCGAGATCAACGTCACGCCGTTCATCGACGTGATCCTGGTGCTGCTGATCATCTTCATGGTCGCAGCCCCGCTCTCCACCGTCGATGCGCCAGTCGAGCTACCGGTCTCGACCGCCAAGCCTCAGCCGCGCCCGGAGAAGCCGGTCTTCCTGACGCTGAAGGCCGATCTCGCGATGGTGCTGGGCGAGCAACCTGTCGCCACCGAGCAGCTCGCCCAGGCGCTCGATGCCCAGACCAAGTCCGACCGCGAGCAGCGCATCTTCGTGCGCGCCGACCAGTCGGTCTCCTATGGCGAGGTCGTCAAGCTGATGAACACGCTGCGCGCGGCAGGCTATCTCAAGATCGCGCTGGTCGGGCTCGAAGGCCCGAGCTCGCCCGCCCCGGCCACAGGCGAGATCCCCGCGGCCCCGGCTTCGCCGGCCGGTCCGCAGCCGTAAAAGACCCGGCGCCGCGCCGCGTGAGGCCGCGGCCGCCGCTCCAGAACAGCCGCCTCCATCCGCGAACGCAGTCCAGACCGGGCTCTGCGGCGGCCTTAGTCGGGGCGCCGCCTGCCCTGCTTCCCGAAAGGTGATCTGCATGGCCCGCGCCCCGGCCCCGTCTTTGCGTGCATGGCGGCGGCGAGCCAGCTAGGCCATGCTTAGCAGGCATGACCGAAGCCGCAGTTGCGGCGAACGGCTCAGCGTGATGCAGCAGACGCATGAGCATGAGGGCGCAGATCCTCGTGCCTGATGCACGAGAGGGGAGGATCGCCCGATGATCTATGAAGAGCGCGATTATCGCATCAAGGCCGGCAAGCTCGCCGAATTCGTCAAGATCTACGGCGAATACGGCCTGCCGCTGCAGAAGGAGCATCTGGGCAGTTTCATCGCCTATTTCACCACCGAGATCGGCGAGCTGAACCATGTCGTCGCGCTCTGGAGCTATCAGAGCCTCGACGAGCGCACGGCCAGGCGCAAGACGATGCTGGCCGATCCGCGCTGGCAGGACTACCTCACGCGCGTCGATGGGCTGATCGACATCCAGAACACGCGCATCCTCAACCCCGTTTCCTATTCGCCACTGCAATGAGCACAGCATCGCAATCCGGCGCGACCGGACATTTCACCGCCGAAACTCCCGACGGCGCCGTACTGCACGTGACCAGCGAGGGCCAGGGCCCGACGCTGCTGCTCGTCAGCGGGCTCGGCGGCACAGCCGGCTTCTGGAAGAGCAATGCCGCGACGCTGGCGCGCTCCTTCCGCATCATCCGCTTCGACCAGCGTGGCATCGGCGCGAGCACGCGCGGCACCGCCGCCTGCACCATCGACCAATTGGCGCAGGACTGCCTCAGCGTGCTCGATGCCGCCGGGGCCGACCGCACTGTCCTGCTCGGCCATTCGACCGGCGGCTGCATCGGCCAGGCGCTGGGCCGGCTCGCGCCCGAACGGCTCGACGGGCTGATCCTGAGCGCGACCTGGCTCAAGCCCAGCCGCTACATGACCAGCCTGTTCGGTACCCGTCGCGCAATCCTCGACGAGAACCCGCATGCCTATGCCGCGACCGCCGCGCTGATGGCCTATCCGCCAGCCTGGATCGAGGCGAATTGGGGCACTTACGAGGCCGCCCTCACCTCTGCCCCGGTGACGGCGCAGGCACGGCAGGTCGTGCGCGAGCGCATCGACGCGCTGATGTCCTTCGACGGCTCCGCCAGCACCGCCTCGCTGATGATGCCGATCCTGGTCCTGGGCGCGCGCGACGACATGATCGTGCCAGCCTTCCTGCAGGAGGAGCTGGCGGCAGCACTGCCTGGATCGCGCAAGACGATGCTCGACACGGGAGGGCATTTCTTCCCGGTCTCGCGGCCCGACGCCTTCACCGCGAATGTCGCGGAATGGATCGGCGAGCTCGGATGAAGCCGCGCCGCCTCGTCCTGATCGGCTTCGGCGCGATCGCCAGCGATCTCGCTACTGCGCTGCTCGACGCGTCGCAGCCGGGTTATGCGCTCGGTGTGCTGCTGAGGCCGGGATCGGCCTCGCGCCAGCGCCTGCCGCAGGGCTGTACCCCGCTCTCGGACCTCGCCGAGCTCGCCGCCTTCGCCCCCGACCTCGTCGTCGAGGCGGCGGGACATGAGGCGGTGCGCGGCAGCGTTCCGGGCTGTCTTGCGCTTGGCCTGCCCGTGCTGATCTCCTCGATCGGCGCCTTGCATGACGAGGCCTTGCTTGCGAGCCTGGTCGCCACGGCGCGCGAGCATGGCGGGCGCTTGCTGCTGCCCTCGGGCGCGCTCGGTGCGCTCGACTATGTCCGCGCGGTTCGGCACGCAAGCGAGCTGACGCTGCGCTATGAATCGCGCAAGCCTCCCGCCGCCTGGAGCGCGGAGCTCAAGGCGCTCGGCCATGATCCCGAAAGGCTCGATGCCCCCGTGACCCTGTTCTCGGGCAATGCGCGCGAGGCGGCGGCGGCCTATCCGCAAAACCTCAATGTCGCGGCCGCGCTGGCGCTGGCGGGGCCGGGCTTCGAGGCGACCGGCGTCGATGTGATCTGCGACCCCGCCGCGACCGGCAACACCCATGTCGTGACCGCACGCAGCGAATTCGGCACCATGCATCTTGCCATCGCCAACCGGCCCTCGCCGAGCAATCCGAAATCCTCCTGGATCGTCGGCCGCTCGCTGCTGGCGGCGATCGAGCAGTTCTTCGCTCCGGTGATGATGCTGTGACGGCCTTTCGCACCTGATATATAAATACGGCGCAATCCCGTGGCGAGACGAAGGACGGACAGGATGAAGCTTGCTGGCAAGATCGCGATCATCACCGGGGGCGGTTCCGGCATCGGCCACGAGGCGGCGAAGCTCTTCGCGGCAGAGGGCGCGATCGTGATCGTCGCCGACCGTGACGGGGCTGCCGCGGAACGCGTCGCGGCCGAGATCGAGAGCGATTCCGGCAAGGCGAGCGCACATACGATCGACGTCAGCAAGGAAGCCGAGATCAAGGCGATGATCGACAGGGTCGTCGCCGATCATGGCCGGCTCGACATCCTCGTCAACAATGCCGGCTTCGGTTTCGCCGGCACGGTCGTCACCACATCGGAAACCGACTGGGACGCGCTGATGGCGGTGAACGTCAAGGGCGTGTTCTTCGGCTGCAAGCATGCGATCCCAGTCATGGAAAAGCAGGGCGGCGGCGTCATCGTCAACACGGCGTCCGCCGTCGCCAATGTCGGCATCACCGATCGCGCAGCCTATGTCGCCTCGAAGGGTGCGGTCGCCGCGCTGACGCGGGCTATGGCGATCGACCATGTCGCAGCCAAGATCCGGATCAACTGCGTCGCGCCGGGCACGATCGAATCGCCCTATTTCGCCAAGATCCTGAGCGGACCCGACGGTGCCGAACTCCGACACGGCCTTGAGCAACGCCAGGCCATGGAGCGACTGGGACAGCCCGTCGAGATCGCCAGGGCGATGCTCTTTCTCGCCAGCGACGACGCGTCGTTCTGCACGGGAACGACGCTGGTTGCCGACGGCGGTTGGACAGCGCGCTGATATATTATAAGGAGCGGCTCGCTCTCCAGACTCCGATCGACAGGATTTCCGCGCATGTACGGACTTGAAGGACGCAAGGCGATCGTCACCGGCGCCGCCCATGGCATCGGCAGGGCCATCGCGGCGCGGCTGCTCACTGAGGGCTGCGATGTCGGCATTCTGGATTTTGATCTCGCGGCCGCCGAGGCGACGGCTGAAAGCCTGCGCAAGGATGGCGGCAAGGTCGCGGTCGCGGCCGGCGACGTCTCGTCGAGCGCTCAGGTGGAGGCCGCCGTCGAGACGCTGCGCGCGGCGCTCGGCCCCATCGACATCCTGGTCAACAATGCCGGCATCCTGAAGGTCGGCAAGCTGCTCGAGACCAGCGAGGCGGACTGGAAGGCGCATTTCTCGGTCAATGTCGACGGGCTGTTCCACATGACGCGCGCCGTCGCGCCCGAGATGGTTGCGAACCGCAAGGGCGCCATCGTCAACATCGCCTCCTGGATGGGAAAATCGGGCGTGGCTTCGTACAGCGCCTATTGCGCCTCGAAATTCGCGATCGTCGGCATCACCCAGTCGCTCGCGACCGAACTCGGCGAGCACGGCGTGCGCGTCAACGCCGTCGGTCCGGGCCTGATTGTCGACACCAAGATGCGCGACGAATCCGAGATCAAGCGCAAGGCCGAAGGACTGCCCGACGCCTATGAGCGCGCGCAGGCGATCCCCCTGCGGCGGCCGGGCTTTCCCGACGACATCGCCAAGGCCGTCGCCTTCCTGTCCTCAGACGAAGCCGACTACATCACGGGCGAGACGATCAGCATCACTGGCGGCCTCTGGAACGACTGAGCGCACCCTATCCCGGCTCGCCGCCCTATCCCGGCTCGCCATATCCGGATTTGTCGAGGACGGCTGCCTGCGCCAGCAACGGCCGGTAATCGTCAAGCGCCACAGTGGCAAAGCCGGTGAGGCATAATTCGGCGAGGACAGGCTCTGCCGCCGAGGCCGCGCCAAGCCCCAGCAACGCGCCGCGCAAGGCTGCAACACTCGCGGGGTCGATCCCGTTCGACGCAGCCAGCAGCGGCATCGGCGTTGCTTGCGTCGTCGCGACGACGCGCAGCCTTGCCGCCGTCCCGGGCTCATGCCGCTTCAGCAGATCGTGGAAATAGGAATCGAGCGGTCCGATATCGATACGGTCGTCGAGCACGGCCTCGATCACCCGGCGCGGCGTCATCAATTCACCGATGCTCTCGCGATAAAGCGGTCCACCAGGGCTAGAGCAGTTTCCGATCCAGTTGGATCGTTCAATTGCTCTAGCACCTTGTTTTGACGCGTTTTCTTCACGCGAACCGGTGTCCACTTCGCTCGAAAACGCTTTCGCATAAGGCAGCAGGTGCCGACGCAGCGCCTGGAAGCCGGATTGCGAATGCCTGCTCGTCCAGCCGATGCGGCCACCAAACGTATCCTGCAGCGTCCGGAGCGGGCCCTCAGTGCGCACGATCAGATCGCTGGCGTAGAGAGGTTGTCCGGATGCGAGCGGGCTTGCGGGGATGGGCGCCGCGATCGGCTGTAGGGGAAAGCCGCCACCGGCGAGGGGAAAGCCGCAGATGAAGGCGAGGCCAAGATCCTCACGCCGCCAGAGTTCCTCAAGCGGCGCGGGCGCGGCGTGCTCGACCACCGCAAGCGGCACGCCGGCTTTCTCAGAGACCAGCGCGAACAGTTCTGCCCAGGCGGCGCGAACGCCGGCATTGACCGCATACATCCGCGCATTGGCGACGAGCATCGGCCTGGTCCCGCTCAGGCGAAGCGCAGGCGCTGGCCGATGCCCAGCCGCTTGCCCTTCTCCAGCATGGCGTGGCCGAGCGCGATATCCGACAGCGACAGGCCACGATGCCAGAACAGGATGGTCTCGTCCTCGCTCTCGCGGCCAGGTTTCAGGCCGGCGACGATCTGGCCCATCTCGGCATGCAGCGTCGCCTCCGAAAGCTTGCCGGCCTCGACATGGGCGCGCAAGCTGCCGAACTTGCCGCCCTTGCACTGGCCCCAATCATCGACGACGAGCTTGCTCATGATGTCGGTCAGCGAGAACTCGACCGCGCTCATCGTGCCATAGGGCACGACGAAGGCGCCCTTTTTGATCCACTGCGTCTTCAGCATCGGCTCGGGCTGGTCGAGCCGCGACGCTTCCACGACGATGTCCGCGCCCTCGACGCAGGATCGCCAGTCCGGCGTGGCGACGACGGGCTTGCCGAGATCGGCAGAGAGTTTCGCGGCGAAGGCGTTCTGGCTCTCGGCCCGGCGCGAATGCACGCGGATCTCGTCGAAATCGAAGAGATGGTCGAGCAGGCGGACATTCCAATAGGCGGTGCCGCGCGCGCCGATATGGCCGAGCACCTTGGAGCCCTTGCGAGCGAGATATTTCGCGCCGATGGCAGTGACCGCACCAGTGCGCATGTCGGTGATGCCGGATGCGTCGAGGATCGCCTTGGGGCTGCCGTTGAAGCGGTCGAACAGGGTCAGCACTGCGAGTTCCGAGGGCAGGCCGATCTTGTAGTTCTCGACGAAGTCTCCGACGACCTTGACGCCGGCTGCGTCGATCTCGCCGCCGAGCGCGCCGCGCAGCACATTGAAATGGCCGTTCGCCGCCTTCGGCTCGAGATGCATGCGCGGCTCGATCACGGCCTCGCCGCGCCCCTGCGTCGCCAGCGAGCCCTCGATCGCAGCCAGGATCTCGTCATCGGTGATGGCAAGCGCCTCGATGTCGAGGCGGTTCATATAGGTGATGTAGATCGGCGGCATGGCAGCGGGCGCGGACATGGCTTTTGCTCCTCGGGATCAGGCCGTATGGGCGGCGGCGGCGGTCAGCGGGAAATGGCAGCGCACGCGGCGGCCGGTGCCCAGTTCGCGCAGCTCCGGCATCTCGATCTTGCAACGCTCCGCGACCTGCGGGCAGCGCGTATGGAAGCGGCAGCCGGAAGGCGGATTAATCGGGCTCGGGATCTCGCCCTTCAGGATGATGCGCTCGCGGCGCCTGGCCGGATCGACGGAGGGGTTGGTCGAGAGCAGCGCTGCCGCATAGGGGTGGGCCGGGGCCTCGAACAGCGCCCTGGTCGGCGCCTCCTCGACGATCTGGCCGAGATACATCACGATCGTCCGGCCGGTCAGCCGCCGCACGACATTGAGGTTGTGGCTGACGACGAGATAGGTCAGCGCGAACTCCTCATGCAGGTCGCGTATCAGATTGAGCAATTCGCCCTGCACGGAGACGTCGAGGCCGGCAGTCGGTTCGTCGGCGACGATGATCTGGGGCTCCAGCACCAAAGCGCGCATGATCGCGACGCGGCGCGCCTGTCCGCCCGAGACCTGATGCGGAAATTTGTCGAGCGTCGCCTCGGGCAAGCCGAGGCGCTTGAGGATGCGCAGCAAGCGGGCGCGACCCTCGGCCATCGGCAATCCGTGGATCTTCAACGGCTCCTCGGCCAGCGCCCGGATGCGCATGCGCGGCGAGAGCGAGGCGACCGCCTCCTGCTTGAGCATCTGCGCCTGCCGGCGAAAGCCGAGCGGATCGCGCGCGAGACGCGCCGCCAACGGCTCCCCGGCGATCGTTACGCGGCCGGATGAAGCGGGCAGCAGCCCCATCAGCACGCGGCAGAGCGTGGTCTTGCCCGAGCCGGATTCCCCGACGAGGCCAACGATTTCACCGCTCTCGATCGCGAAGGAGACGCCGTCGAGCGCCCGTACCTTGCCGCCATAGACGAGCGAGACCTCGTCGAAGGCGATCAATGGTGCGCGCTGCGCCGCCGGCGCACTCATGGCAGCACCTCGCATGGCAGCACCTCGGCTGAGCGGATGCAGGCCGCCTGCCGACCCTGCCCCATGACTGCCAGCGGCGGATGCCGCTCCAGGCAGATATCGGCGGTGTGGGCGCAGCGGCTGGCGAAGATGCATTGCGTCAATTCACTCAGCGGGTTGGGCACCTCGCCGGGAATCGTTGCGAGCCGGCCCTCGTCGCCATCCTCGATCTCGCAGTCGAGCAGCGCGCGGGTATAGGGGTGGCGCGGAGCCCTCAACACCTCGGCGACCGGGCCGGTCTCGACGATCGCGCCGCCATACATCACGCAGAGATCGTCGCAGAGCTCGGCGACGAGCCCGAGATGATGCGAGATGAAGACGATCGAGCCGGCAAAATCCTGCCTGAGCCGGTCGAACAGCGCGACGATCTGGGCTTCGACCGTGGCGTCGAGCGCCGTCGTCGGCTCATCGGCGAGCAGCAGATCGGGCTCGACCGAGAGCGCCATGGCGATCATCACGCGCTGGCGCATGCCACCTGATAACTGGTGCGGATAGGCCTTCAGGCGCAGATGCGGATCGGCGATGCCGACCTTGACCAGCATCGCCTCGCTGCGAGCGAGCGCCTCGCGCCGCGACAGTTCGGGAAAGCGCCGCCGCAGCACATCGACCATGTGCGTGCCGACGGTGAAAAGCGGGTTCAGCGCCGTCATCGGATCCTGGAAGATCATGGCGATGCGAGTCCCACGCCACCGCTGGATTTCCTTGGCCGAGAGTTTGAGTAGATCGGTGCCGTCGAAGCGGATCTCGCCGTCAAGGCGACTGATGTTGCTCGGGAGCAAGCGCAGCAAGGCGGAGGCGAGCGTCGATTTGCCGGAGCCGGATTCTCCGACGACGCCGAGAATGCGGCCGCGCCCGATCTCGAGGTCGAGCCCACGCAGGATATGAGCCGGGCCATGCGCGGTCGTGGCGTCGAGCGTCAGCTTGCGGATGCTGACGAGGGAAGATGCCGCCTCACCCATCATGTTAGCGCTCCCCGTCGAGGCGCGGATCGACCGCGTCGCGAAGCGCCTCGCCGAAGAGCGTGAAGCCGAGCGTGGCGAGGCCGAGCGCGCTGCTGGCGATCACCACGGGGAGCTTGGAATCCGAGAGATAGGCATAGCCGTCATAGATCAGCGTGCCCCAGCTCGCGAGCGGCGGCCTGACGCCGAGCCCGATGAAGGACAGTCCGGCCTCGATGGTGATGACCACGGGAATGTCGATCGAGGCGAGCACGACGAGCGGCCCGGCGATATTGGGCAGGATATGCGAGAAGACGATGCGCCAGGCGGAGGCCCCGAGCAGCCGCTCGGCCTCGATATAGGGCGCATTGCGCACGGTCAGCACCTGGGCGCGGGCGACACGGCCGAAATGCGGGATCAGCGTGACCGCGACGATGATCACCACGAGCATGGTCGAGGGGCCGAAAACCGCGACAGCCGCCAGCGCCAATACGAGACTGGGGAAGGACGAGACCACGTCGAACAGGATCAGGATGAGCCGCTCGGAGCGCGCCGGCAGAGAGGCCGCGAGGATGCCGAGCAGCGTGCCGGCGATGAGCGCCGTCGAGATCGCGGTCAGCGCCACCGCCATGGCGACACTCGCGCCATGGACGAGCCGGCTGTAGAGATCGCGCCCGAGATGGTCGGTGCCGAGCCAATGCTGGGCGGTGGGGCCGGAGAAGCGGTTCAGCACATCGAGCGCATCGGGATCATGCGTTGCCACCAGCGGCGCGAACACGGCCGACAGCACCACGACCGCGACGATGACGAGCCCGACCGCGCCGCCGAGATGCGAGCCGATGCGCCGGACGGTGCCGACCGTTGCCGCAAGCGCATTCATTGCCCGGCCGCCTGCGGCGCGCCATCACGGCGGATGCGCGGGTCGATCGCGGAATAGCTGAGATCGACGAGGAGGTTGGTGACGACGAAGATCAGCACCACGACCAGCACCGCCCCCTGCAGGACAGAGAAATTGCGGGTTGCGATCGCATCGAAAATCAGGCGGCCGAGGCCCGGCCGCGCGAAGACGATCTCGACCAGCACGGCTCCGCCAAGCAAACGGCCGATGCCCATGCCGAGCACGGCGATGGTCGGGATGCAGGCGTTCTTGAGCGCGTATTTATAGGTCACCATCCGGTTCGGCAGGCCGTAGGCGCGCGCGGTGCGGATATAATTCTCGCCCATCACCTCCAGCATGGAACTGCGCATGAGGCGCGCGATGAAGCCGATCCAGCCGACGCTCAGCGCTGTCGTCGGCAGGATCAGGCGCTTGGCCTGGTCGAGCCAGTCGCCGGGCTGACCGGCGCCAAGCACGGGCAGCCAGTCCAACCAGATCGAGAAGATCAGCAGCAGGAAGATTGCGATGACGAAGGAGGGGATCGCGATGAAGGCGACGCTGATGAAAGCCAGCGCATGGTCGAGAGCCGAGCCGCGATGCGTCGCGGCATAACAGCCGAGCGGTACGCCGATCACGACCGCGAGCCCGATCGAGGCGAAGGTCAGGATGAAGGTGTAGGGAAGCACCGCGCCGACGATGCCCGCGACCGGCCGGCCCGAAAGCACGTCGGTGCCGAGATTACCGACCAGGATATTGCCGAAGAAGGTCAGGAGACGGCGATACCAGGGCTGGTCCAACCCCATCTCGACGATGAAGCGCCGCGCATATTCAGGGGTTGCCTGCGGACCGAGCAGGGCGGTTGCCGGATCGCCCGGCACGACCGCCGAGAGCGTGAACAGCAGCAGCATCGCGCCAAACACGATCAGCAGCGTCGTGACGAGACGGCTCGCGAGGTAGCGCGCGGTGTCGCTCATGGCGCAGCCATTGGGAGGTCAGCTATGCCCCGCCTTGCATTATCGGCTCCCACATCACGACAACCCGCGCCGTCATCCCGGGCGGAGCGAAGCGCAGACCCGGGATCCATTCCGGAGCGCTTGCCGGAGAGGTTCAGGAATGGATTCCGGGTCTCCCTCCGGTCGCCCGGGATGACGGCGTGGGTTTTTAAGCTGCAAGCCTGCAAGACTGGTCCGGCAATCCAATCACGACCCAAAATCACGGCGTCAGCACCACCCGCTCAAACGCTCGTGAAACGGTCGAGCTGCCAGTCGAGCGCACCGGGCAGATAGGCCGGCTTCACCGAGGCGCGGCGCACGGCGAAGGCGACGTCGTTGGTGAGCCAGACGAAGGCGGCCGACTTGTCCATTTCCTGCTGCGCCTTGATGACGATCGCGGCGCGCTTGGCCGGATCGGATTCGACGATCGCCTCCTGATAGAGCCTGTCGAATTCGGGGCTGTTGAAGCGCTGCCAGTTCCAGGTGCCGATCTGGCTGGAGACGAACCACTGCATCAGGAAGTTGGGGTCGAGCTTGCCGTTGAAGCGCATCATGAACAGATCGAGGTTCTTGCCGGCATCGCCCTTGCCGGCATCCCAATAGGTGCCGCCTTCCTGGACATCGAGCTCGGCGGTGATGCCGACCTCCTTCAGCAGCGCCTGCGCCACCAGCGCCATGGTCTGGTAGGATGGCTGGTTGAGGATGGTGATGCGGGTCTTGATCGCGGTCTGGCCAGCTTCCGCCAGGAGCTTCTTGGCTTCAATGACATTGCGCTTGTAGACCGGCGCCTCAGTCCAGGCGCCGAGGATCGGCTGCATGACCAGCGTGTTCAGTCGCGGCGCCTTGCCGTTGAAGCCAGCGAGCAGCATCTGGTCGACATCGAGCGCGAGCCTGACCGCCTGGCGCACGCGCAGATCGGTGAAGGGCGGCTTCTCCATGTTGATGCCGAGCCAGACATAGGCCAGCCCCGGCGACTGATCGACGACGATGCCTTGCGCCGAGCGCATCGGCTCGGCAATGGCCGGCGGCAACACCGCGAAATCGAGCTCGCCCGAGCGCAGCGCCAATTCCGCCGTCTTCGGATCCTGGATGAAGTTGACCTTGATCTCCTCGAAGGTCGGCTTTGCTCCCGAATAGGCCGGGTTGCGCTTCAGCACGGCACCGCGCTGCTTTTCGACCGAGACGACCTGATAGGGCCCCGAGCCGACCGGCTTGGTATTGTGCTCGACGCCGCGCGCCAGCACCGCCTTCTTCGAGACGATGCAGCCCGAGGCATCGGCGATCGCGATCGCGAGCAGGCCGGCATTGGGCTGCGAGAGGTTGATCTTGCCGGTATATGTGCCGGTGACCTCGACGCCGGTCAGGCCGGTCCAGTCGCCTTTATAGGGCGAGATCTTGCCATCGACGGGTGCAACCGCGAAGCGCTCGAAGGAGAATTTCACGTCCTCGGCGGTCATCTCGCCGAAACCGTCGGTGAACATCTGCCCGGGCTTGAGCGTGAACTCGATCAGGGTCGGGCTGACCTGCTTCAGCTCGGCTGCGGCATCGAGCTCCGTCTCGACCGAACCGTCCTTCTGCTTGATCAGGCGCTGATAGACGCAACGGATGACATTGGCGTCATGCGGGCCGCCGCGGAAGGCGGGATCGAGCACGGTGATGTCGCGCTCGATGCGCACCGCGATGCTGGTCTTGGCCTGCGCCAGGGCCGGCAGCGCGCCGAGCAGAGGGCTCGCAGCGGCGGCGACCGAGCCCGCCACGAAGGCGCGCCGGGACACGCTGAGCTCCAGATCGTTCTGCATCATCGCTCTCCTCTGTCCATCCGATCTTCAGACGGCGTCCGTCGTCAAACGAGCGAGCGGCCGGGAAGATCCCCTTGCCGCCATCGTCAGCCGGATCGAGGTGTGAGGTAAGGGGCTGCGCTGCCAGTTCTGTCAGCAATCGCAACGGCAGTGCTCACATCTTCGCGCCTTTGGCGGGTGAGAGGCCTGTTGCGCGGCCGTCGAGGCTGCGGCTACCGTTCCAGCTCAAGCGCCGCCGGCGCCGCATCCCACCGCCTGCACATCGCAAGGTATCGACGGAGATCTTTCAGCGTGAGCGAATTCCTTCTGGGCGCCGCACCGGTCGGGCTCGGCTTCATCATGGCCGCCAGCCGCCCCGGCACGACGGTCGCGCTTGCGCCTGAAGCGCGCGACAAGGTGGTCGCGGCGCGCAAGGTGGTGGAGCGCTATGCCCAAGGCGACGCGCCGATCTACGGGCTCAACACCGGGCTCGGCGGCAATGTCGCCTTCCGCCTGGACAAGGCGCAGATCGAGGCCTTCCAGGTCCAGATGGTGCGCGGGCGCTGCATCGGCATGGGCGAGCCGTTTCCCGAGGCGACGGCGCGCGCGATGTGGCTGTGCCGCCTGATCGGCCTCGCCCAGGGCGGCTCGGGCATCTCCCCTCCCGTGCTCGACACGATGGTGGCGATGTTCAATGCCGGGCTGACGCCGGTCATTCCCGGGCGTGGCTCGATCGGCGCCGGCGATCTCGGGCTCTGCGCCCATCTCGGCGCGGCGGTGATCGGGCTCGGCGAGATCTTCGTGAAGGGTGAAAAGCGGCCCGCCATGGAGGCGCTCACTTCGGCCGGGCTGCAGCCGGCGACGCTCGCCGCCAAGGACGGGCTCGCGATCCTGAATGCGAGCGCGGTCAGTTGCGGCCACGCCGCCAAGGTGCTGGCCGAGCTCTCCGACATCCTGTTCGCCTCCGTCGCGATCGCAGGGCTGACGGATGAGGGCTATGCCGCCAATCCGCAGATCTTCGACGCCAGGCTCGCAGCCGCGCGGCCGGCCGGAGGCCAGGAGCGGGCGACGGCGATGTTCCGCGCGGTTCTCGCGGGCAGCTATCTCCATGACGAAGGCGCGGCCCGCTCGATCCAGGACGCGCTCTCCTTCCGCGTGCTCGCGCAGATCTACGGGCCGGCGCTGACGAGCTTCGAGACGGCGGTCGAGAGCGTCGAAACCGAAATCAACGCGGCAGCCGACAATCCGCTGGTCATGACCGATGACGATTTGATCCTGTCCACAGCGAATTTCCATACGCCGGCGATCGCGCTGGCTTTCGACACGATGGCGATCGTCAACACGCATCTGGCGACAGCCTCGGCCTACCGCACCATCAAGATGATGAACCATCATCTCTCCGGCCTGCCGAAATATCTCTCGCCGATCGGCGGCGCCTCGAACGGCTACAACTCGCTGCAGAAGACCGCCTCCTATCTGCATGGCGAGATCCGCCTCAAGGCAGCGCCCGCGAGCTGCGACGCGCTGCCGGTCTCGGAGAGCGTAGAGGACCATGCGCCGCAGACGGCATTGACGGTCCGCAAGCTGGAGGAGCAGCTCGTGCCCCTGCGCATGCTGTTTGCGATCGAGGCCGTGGTCGCGGCCCAGGCCGTCGATATCGGCAAGCGGCCCCGGCTCGCCCCCGCTACCAGCGTGCTCTACCAGGCGATCCGCGAGAGCGTGCCGATGCTGGTCGAGGATCGCGAGACCGGCCCGGATGCGATGAAGGCGCTGGCCGTGATCGCGCAGCCCGCCTTCATCGCCGCTCTGCGCAGAGCGATGCCGGCGGATGCGACGGGCGCCTTCGCATTGTCGCGAAAGGGCTGACGGCGGACGCCTTGCGGCATCGTTCCTGCTTTCCTGCCTGCATTGCGGCAAAAATGGACAGGGACGACAGCACCTGCACCGCAGCGGGCAGAAACGCGTTGCCACTGCCTGCAAAGGCCGCTCGGGCGGCTATCGCTGGCATAGGCACAGGCTATTGGACGATCGCCGCGCTGCCTCGTTATCGTTCCCTTGCGAGCTGCGCGGTGGAGGCCATCGGCGGGAGAATATCGGGCAGCGGCTCCGGCCCTGTGCGGCACGACCAAGCTATGATCTAGTTCGAGGCGGGGCGGATCGCGAAAAAGATGCGACCGACGATTAAGACAGTCGAGGCAGTGGGAGACGATGATGACGAGTTCAGCATTCCGCCGGCATCTTGCCGTGACGACCGCGCTGGCAGCCTTCGCGCTGGCGCCGTCCATGGCGCCGGCGCAGACGCCCAAGACGGGCGGCAGCATCCATGTCGTGGTGCAGCCGGAACCGCCGATGCTGATGCAGGGGCTGAACCAGAACGGCCCGACCAACATGGTCGCGGGCAACATCTACGAATCGCTGCTGCGCTATGACGAGAAGCTCCAGCCGCAGCCTTCGCTGGCCAAGAGCTGGGAGATCTCGCCGGACTCCAAGGTTTATACCTTCAAGCTCCAGGACGGCGTGACCTGGCATGACGGCAAGCCCTTCACCGCCGACGATGTGGTGTTCTCGCTCGACAAATTCCTGCGCGAGGTGCATCCGCGCTGGCGCCCGATCGCCAACGGCCAGGTCGAGAAGGTCGAGAAGATCGACGACCTCACCGTCAAGATCACGCTGAAGCAACCCTTCGGCCCGCTGATCCTGTCGCAGGAGGTCGGCGGCGCGCCGATGATCCCCAAGCACATCTATGACGGCACGGATTACCGCGCCAACCCTGCCAACAACACGCCGATCGGCACCGGACCGTTCAAGTTCAAGGAGTGGAAGAAGGGCTCCTATATCCACCTCGTCAAGAATGAGAACTACTGGCAGAAGGGCAAGCCGAACCTCGACGAGATCTATTGGGAGATCATCCCCGATGCGGCCGCCCGCGCCGTCGCCTACGAGACCGGCAAGATCGATGTGCTGACCGGCGGCTCGGTCGATGTCTACGACGTCGCCCGCCTCTCCAAGCTGCCCAATAGCTGCGTCACCACCAAGGGCTGGGAGATGTTTGCGCCCCATGCCTGGCTGACGCCCAACATCGCCAAGGGCGGCCCGCTCGCCAACAAGCAGTTCCGCCAGGGCATGATGTTCGCGATCGACCGCGAATTCGGCAAGGACGTGGTCTGGGGCGGGCTCGGCAAGATCCCGACCGGGCCGGTCTCGTCGAAGACAAAGTTCTATTCAGCCGACGTGCCCAAATATGCCTACGACGTCGCCAAGGCGAAGGAGCTGATCAAGGCGTCGGGCTACAAGGGCGAACCGATCAAGCTGCTCGCCCTGCCCTATGGCGAGGTCTGGAGCCGCTGGGCCGAGGCGATCAAGCAGAACCTGACCGATGCCGGAGTCAACGTCTCGATCGAGACCACCGACGTGCCGGGCTGGACCCAGAAGGCCAGCAACGGCGATTTCGACATGACTTTCAACTATCTCTACCAGCTCGGCGATCCGGCGACGGGCGTGGCGCGCAACTACATCTCGACCAACATCGTCAAGGGTAACCCCTTCGGCAACCAGGGCGCCTATGTGAACCCGGAGGTCGACAAGCTCTTCGCCGACGCCGCGATCGCGCCTTCGGACGCCGCTCGACAGGAACTTTACACGAAAGTGCAGAAGATCCTCGCCGACGACGTGCCCGTGCTCTGGCAGCTCGAGATGGATTTCCCGACGATCTATCGCTGCAACGTCAAGAACCTCGTCAACACCGCGATCGGCGTGAATGACGGCTTCCGGGATGCGTGGAAGGAGTGACACGATCCGTACGGATCGTGTCATCCCGGACGCCGCGCAGCGGCGATCCCTCGCATGCAGAGTGAGGCTCCAAGCCGTGCTCTTTCCCGGTGACGGTCCCGTGTCAGCGCAGCGGCACTTCGCGCCGCAGCGCGCACGGGATGGCACGCTTCGCGAAAGCCTTGAATGAACCTCCTCCACTTCCTCTCCGGCCGATTGGTGAAGGGCGTTCTCGTGCTCTTCGCCATCGCCGTGCTGAACTTCTTCCTGATCCGCGCAGCACCGGGCGACCCGGCGCAAGTGCTCGCGGGCGAAGCGGGCGCGGCCGACGCCCAGTTGCTCGAACAGCTGCGCCAGCGCTTCGGGCTGAACGAGCCGATCACGACGCAGCTCTGGATCTACATCAAGGGCTACATGACCTTCGATCTCGGCTTCAGCTATCGCCAGCAGCAGCCGGTGCTCAGCCTCGTGCTCGACCGCTTACCCGCGACGCTGCTGCTGACAGGAGCGGCTTTCGTCGTCTCGCTCGGGCTCGGCATCGTCATGGGCGCGCTGGCCGCAAGGCGAGCCGGGCGCTGGTCGGACAGCCTGATCACCACGCTGTCCCTCGTCTTCTACGCGACGCCGCTGTTCTGGATCGCGTTGATGAGCCAGATCGTCTTCTCCCTGAAGCTCGGCCTCGTGCCCAATGTGGGGTACGAGACGATCGGCGCGAATTACACCGGGCTGGCGCGGGCACTCGACATCGGCCACCACCTGATACTGCCGGCGCTGACGCTCGGCCTATTCTTCACCGCGCTCTATGCCCGGATGATGCGCGCCTCGATGCTCGAGGTCGCCGGGGCCGATTTCGTCAAGACGGCACGCGCCAAGGGCCTCTCGCCAGGCATCGTCTCGCGGCGGCATGTCGCGCGCAACGCGATCTTGCCCGTGGTGACGCTGGCGGGATTGCAGGCCGGGCAGCTCGTCGGCGGGGCGGTGCTGACCGAGACGGTCTTCGCCTGGCCCGGCATCGGCCGGCTGATGTTCGACGCGCTGGTGCAGCGCGACTATTCCGTGCTGCTCGGCGTCTTCTTCATGTCCTCGGCCATGGTCGTCGGCTTCAACATCCTGACGGATCTGGTCTACCGCATCGCCGATCCGCGCATCGAGGCTGCGTCGTGAGCTGCTTTACCACCTCGTCATGGTCGGACTTGTCCCGACCATCCATGTCTTCATTTGCCACGTCTTCGCTTGTCGAATGCCGCGTTCAAGACGTGGATGCTCGCCACAAGGGCGAGCATGACGGCGAGGAGACCGCGTCATGAACTTCCTCAAACGCTTCTGCCGCAATCGCGGCGCGGTCCTCGGCCTTGTCATCCTGCTCGCGGTCGTCGCCTTCGCACTGCTGGCGCCCTCGCTCTATCCGAGCTCGCCCTGGCGCATGGTCGGGCGGCCCTTCATGGCGCCCTTCGCACTGGAGCGCTTCCCGCTCGGCACCGATACGCTTGGCCGCGACATCGCGGCAGGCATGGTGCATGGGGCGCGCGTCTCGCTGATGATCGGCGTCGTCTCGACGATCGTCTCGCTGCTGATCGGCGTGCCGCTCGGCGCTGTCGCCGGCTATGCCGGGGGCTTCGTCGACGACGCCCTGATGCGCTTCACCGAATTCTTCCAGACCATCCCCTCCTTCGCGCTGGCGATCGTGCTGGTCGCGATCCTGCAGCCGCAACTGGGCTCGATCGTGCTCGCCATCGGCGTCGTCTCCTGGCCGCCGGTGGCGCGGCTGGTGCGCGGCGAGGTGCTCTCGCTCAGGACGCGCGAATATGTCCAGGCCGCCGTCACGATCGGCCAATCGACGCCGCGCATCATCTTCAGCCAGGTGCTGCCCAACACGGTGGCGCCGATCATCGTGATGGGTTCATTGATGATCGGCTCGGCGATCCTGCTCGAATCCGCCCTCTCCTTCCTGGGCCTGGGCGACCCCAACCTGATGAGCTGGGGCTATATGGTGGGGGCGGGGCGCACGCGCCTGCTCGACGCCTGGTGGATCAGCTTCTTCCCGGGCTTTGCGATCTTCCTCACTGTGCTGGCGCTCAACCTTGCCGGCGAGGGTCTGAACGATGCGCTGAACCCGCGCCTCGCACGAGGCCGCGAATGAGCGATATCTCTGCAAAGGCCCTGCCTGTCCTCTCCATCGAGAACCTGACGCTGGCCCTGCCGGCGCTGGCCGACCGGGCCCATGCGGTCGAAGGCGTGACGCTTGCGATCGCGCCCGGCGAAACGCTCTGCGTCGTCGGCGAGTCCGGTTCGGGCAAATCGATGATCGCGCATGCCGTGATGGGCCTCCTGCCCAAAGCGGTGAAGCCGGCGGGCGGTGCGATCAGGCTCGCCGGACGCGACCTGCTCAGCCTCGACGAGGAGGCGATGCAGGATGTGCGCGGGCGCGAGATCGGCATGATCTTCCAGGAGCCGATGACCTCGCTCAACCCGGTGATGCGGGTCGCCGACCAGATCATCGAGACCTTCGAGGCGCATGGGCTGCACGGAACCTCCGAGCGGCGCGCGCGCGCCGTCGCGCTCCTGACCGAGGTCGGCCTGCCCGACCCGCCGCGCCTCGCCAAGGCCTATCCGCACGAGCTCTCGGGCGGCCAGCGACAGCGCGTGATGATCGCTATGGCGCTGGCGCTCGAACCCAAGCTCCTGATCGCCGACGAGCCGACGACCGCGCTCGACGTCACCACACAGGCGCAGATCCTCAAGCTCCTCGATAATCTGCGCCACAAGCACGGCACTGCAGTGCTGTTCATCACCCATGACATGGGCGTTGTCGCCGAGATCGCCGACCGCATCGCCGTGCTGGAGAAGGGCGTGCTGGTCGAGGAAGGCACGGCCGATCAGGTGCTGGGCTCACCCCGCCATGCCTATACGCAAAAACTCCTCGCCGCCGTGCCTTCCCTCGTGCCGCCCGTGCGACCGGCCTTGCCGGAGAGCCCGCCCGTGCTCAGCGTCGAGGGGCTCGGCAAGATCTATCGCAAGCGCTCCTTCTTCGGCACGGCGCGCGAGGTCAGGGCAGCCGAGGACATCTCGTTCTCGCTGGTCCGTGGCGAGACGCTCGGGCTCGTCGGCGAGTCCGGCTCCGGCAAATCGACCGTCGGGCGCTGCTGCCTCAGATTGATCGAGCCCAATGCCGGGCGGATCGTACTGAGCGGTCAAGGCTCGGGCGACCTCGTCCTCAGCGATCTCGGCCCCGCCGCGCTGCGCCAGCACCGCAAGCGCATCCAGATGGTGTTCCAGGATCCCTTCGCCTCGCTCAACCCGCGCCAGACCGTCGGCCGCATCATCTCCGACGGGCCGGTGGCACATGGCGTCGCGCGCGTGACCGCCCTGATGAAGGCGCGCGAATTGCTCGAACTCGTCGGCCTCTCCGCCAATGCGGTCGACCGCTACCCGCATGAATTCTCCGGCGGCCAGCGCCAGCGCATCGGCATTGCGCGTGCGCTCGCCCTCGAACCCGACGTGCTGGTGGCCGACGAGGCGGTCTCGGCGCTCGACGTCTCCGTGCAGGCGCAGATCCTGTCCCTGATCAAGGAGATCCAAAGCCGGCTCGGTCTCGCCATCCTGTTCGTCACCCACGACCTGCGCGTCGCTGCGCAGATCTGCGACCGCATCGCGGTGATGCAGCGCGGCCGCATCGTCGAGACCGGCCCGACGGCGGCTTTGTTCGCCGCCCCGCAGCACGCGTATACGCGGCAGCTGCTGGCCGCCGTTCCCGGCGGCGGGCGGTTCGGGCATTGATTGGAGAACGGGGCCTCGTTCCTCGTCATGGTCGGGCTTGTCCCGACCATCCACGCCTCCCCTTCATCCGCGTCGCAAGACGTGGATGCTCGGCACAAGGCCGAGCATGACGGCAACAGCCTCCGGAGCCCAGCCCATGCCTCTCGATCCCGCCCTCCGCGACAAGATTCTTGCCTCCGTCGAGGCCGGTTTTGCCGAGCAGATCGCCTTCACGCAGGAGCTGATCCGCTTTCCCTCGCTGCGAGGCGAGGAACACACCTGCCAGGACTTCGTCTTCCGGGCGCTGAAGGACCGCGGCTTCACCATGGACCGCTTTGCGATGGACAGGGCGGCGATCGCAGCCCATCCCGGCGGCGCGCCTTTCTCCGACACGCATTCCGACGCTCCGATCGTCGTCGGCATCCATCATCCGCGCGCGGAGACCGGCCGTTCGCTGATCCTGCAGGCGCATGTCGACGTCGTACCGACTGGGCCTGTCGACCAGTGGACGCATGCGCCCTTCGACCCGGTGATCGAGGGCGACTGGATGTATGGCCGCGGCAGCGCCGACATGAAGGCCGGGGCCGGCGCCAATTTCTACTGCCTGGACGCGCTGAAGCGCATCGGCCTGCAGCCGGCGGCGACGCTCTATCTGGAATCGGTCGTCGAGGAGGAGTCGACCGGGAACGGCGCATTGATGACGCATTTGCGCGGCTACCGTGCCGACGCGGCGCTGATCCCCGAGCCCGAATACGAGATGCTGGCCCGGGCCAATGCCGGCGTGCTCTGGTTCCAGTTCGAGGTGCGCGGCGTGCCAGTGCATGTGCGCGAGATGGGCACTGGCGCCAACGCCATCGACGCCGCCTATCGCGTCGTCGCGGCACTGCGCAAACTGGAAGAGGAGTTCAACGCCGAGAAGGCCGGCCGCGAGCATTTCGAGGACCAGCCCCACCCGATCAACCTCAATATCGGCAAGATCGAGGGCGGCGACTGGGCCTCCTCGGTGCCGTGCTGGTGTCGGGTCGATTGCCGGGTCGGGCTCTATCCGGGCGTGACCGCGGAAGAGACCGCCAAGCGCATCGAGGATTGCATCCGAACCGCGTCGCGGGCCGATGCCTTCCTCGCCAACAACCCGCCGAAGGTGACCTTCAACGGCTTCTGGGCGGAGGGTTATGTGCTCGCCCCCGGCAGCGAGGCCGAGGCCGTGCTCGGCCGCTCGCATGAAGCCGCGCTCGGAGCGCCGCTGAAGAGCTTCATGACAGCGGCCTATCTCGATGCCCGCGTGCACGCGCTCTACGACAAGATTCCGGCGCTCTGCTACGGCCCGATGGGCGAGAACATCCACGCCTTCGACGAGCGCGTCAGCCTGGCCTCGCTGAAGCGCATCACCGGATCGATGGCGCTGTTCGTGGCGGAATGGTGCGGCGTCGAGGCCGTAAGCGGCTGAAGCACCACAAACACGCGCACGGTCCTGCTCCGGCAAAAGATCGCCGGCTCGGTCCGGAGCCGGCTTTGCCCCGTCAGATACAACAAAGCTGTTGTCGAATGGCCGCGCTGGAACCAAGGGCGTCGCCATTCGGCCGTGGATGCGTGACACTCTACCGGCTTCGGTCGCGCCTGATTCGCGCTGGGCGCCTTCGATTTCGCGCAGCCATGGAGACGCCGCCCCACGATGAAGAAGGCCAAGCGCACGCCCGGCGAGGCTCGCTTACAGATCGCTGCCATGCCGATCCGACGCATGAACAATGGCTCGACCGAGATCATGCTCGTGACCTCGCGCACGACGCAGCGTTGGATTGTGCCCAAGGGCTGGCCGATCAAGGGGTTGAAGAACCATGAGGCGGCAGCGCGCGAGGCTTTTGAAGAAGCCGGGGTGATCGGCAAGATCAGCCCCAAGCCGGCTGGCCGCTACATCTACTGGAAGCGCATGCGCGACCATTTCGTGCTGTGCACGGTGAAGCTCTATCTGCTCGAAGTCGAGCGGCAGCTCGAAAGCTGGGCCGAGCAGGGCCAGCGGCGCAGTCAGTGGTTCAAGCCCGAAGACGCCGCCGATCTGGTCGATGAGCCTGAATTGAGCACGGCCATCCGCAAACTGGCCGCCCCAGTGCCGGGCTGATCAGAGGCCCGATTGCGGGGCCGGCATCAGATGCCCCCCTTGCTGGGCCTGCGCCTCCTGCGCTTCCCGCAAACGGCTCTCGCGCAGGGCATTGGCGCTTTCCAGGATCGGATAGCCGATCGAAGCGACATGGCCGTGGATGCGCTTGAGGTCGCGGATGATGTCGAGATGGATCGCGCTGGTCTCGATCGATTCCGCCCGCCCGCTGCGCAGCCGCTGGAAATGGCTCTCGGTCGCGCGCCGCTCGGCATCGCGCATCATCGCCTTCTCCGCGAAAAGCTGGCGCGCCAGAGCGAGATCGCGGCTGGCGAAGACATTGAGCGCCAGCACCAGACCCGACGAGACGCGCTGGTGGAAGTCACGGATCTCGGCCAGGCCTTCGGGCGAAAAAGCATAGCGCTTGCGGATCTTCTTCTCGGCGAGTTCGCGCAGGTTCTTGTCGATGATGTCGCCGATATGCTCGAGATTGGTGATCAGCGTGATGATCTCGAGCAGGCGGCGGCCCTCCTCCTCGGTCAGTTCGTTGCGCGACACCTGGACGAGATAGAGCTTGATCGATTCATGGATCGCATCGACGCCGTCATCGGCCTGGGCGATGGCGCGCGAGAGCTTCAACTCGTCCTTTTCGAGCAGCGTCATCGTATCGCGCAGCATCAATTCGACGCGATCACCCAGATTCAGCGCCTCGCGCATCGCACAGGCCAGAGCCTCCGAGGGGCTGTCGAGCACGGCAGGATCGAGATGGCGCGGCCGCACGGTCGCGTCAGGCGCCTCCTTGCCGGGCATCAGGCGCTCGACCAGCCGCGCCACCGGCGCGACGAAGGGCAGGAACACAAGCGCGCCGACGAGATTCAGCGCGACGTGGAACTCGATGGCGAGCCGCGAATCGAGCGTCGGCAGGGTCTGAAGCCAGCCAGCCAGAGGCGCGACGAAGGGCAGCACCAGGAGCGCCAGGACGAGCCGGGTGAACAGATTGGCGACGGCAGCCTGACGCTGCAGGGCAGGCGCGCCGAGCTGGTCCAGCACCGGGATCAGCGCATTGCCGAGATTGGCGCCGATGACGAGGGTCAGCGCGGTCGCGGGCGGAAACAGGCCGGACGCCGCAAAGGTCGCGATCAGCAGGATGACGGCGATGCTGGAATGGGTCAGCCAGGTCGCAGCGACCGCGACGAGGACCGCCAGCAGCGGTTCATGGCCGATGGCGCCCAGGAGCGTGCGAAAGACCGGCGATTGGGCCAGGGGAGCCGCCGCCGCGTTCAATTCGATCAGCGAGAGCAGGATGAGCCCGATGCCGACGAAAACGCGGCCGATATTGCGGGCGCGGTCCATCGCCTCATTGGCCAGATAAAGCGCGACGCCGATGGCGAGGCAAAGCCCCCAGATCCAGCCCAGATCCATCGAGATCACGAAGGCCGCGAGCGAAGTGCCCAGATTGGCGCCGAGCAGCACGGCCAGCGCCATAGCCGGCACGATCAGGCGGCGGCCGGCGAAGGAGGAGACCAGCAGCGTCGTCGCCGTCGAACTCTGCAGCACCATGGTGACCGCGATACCGCTGCCGAAAGCGGCGAAGCGATTGCGCGTGAAGCTCGCCAGCGCATGGCGCAACGAGGCCCCAAAGGCCCGCATGGCACCCGTGCGCACCAGCCTGACCGCCCAGATCAGCAACGCGACGCCGCCGGCAAGGTGGATCAGGACTGTGGTGGCACTCTCGCTGCTTGTCATCGCCGTGGGGTCTTTCTCCGATTCAGGCCGAAACCGTAGCGCAAAATTCCTAGTTTTTCATTAGCCAACTTATCTTTAGTGACGGCAAAACATGCTGACAATGCGGCGGGGTCGGTGAAATTTTGCGCATCGGAATTGCGGTTGGCGCAATGCGAGCCACCTGCCGCTCAGCGCGGCGCGCGCGCCCTCTCCGGAGCACGCTCGGCGCGCGGCGAATGGCCGAAACGCAAGCGATAAGCCCGCGAGAAATGGCTCGCGCTGGCAAAACCGCAAGCGAGCCCGGTCTCGAGCACTGAAAGGCTGGTCTGACGCAGCAGGTCACGGGCCCGGTCGAGCCGCAATGCCAGATAATGCTCGCCGAGCGAGCGGCCAAGATGCAGCCGAAACAGCCGTTCCAACTGGCGCAGGGAGACATTCGCCGTGCGGGCGAGCTCGGCGCGGGTGACGGGATTCTCGAGACTCTGCTCCATCCGCGCGACGACGCGCAGCAGCGGCGCATGGGCGATGCCGAGCCGCTCGCGCAGGGGCATACGCTGCGGCCCCTCGCCTTCCCGGACATGGGTCTGCAGGAACCATTCGCTGACCGCGAGCGCGAGTTCGCTGCCATGTTCGCGGGCGATGACGGCGTGCATCATGTCGAGCGGGGCGGTACCGCCGCTCGAGGTCAGGCGATCCCGGTCGATCTCGTAAAGCGAGCGCCGCAGATCAAGATCGGGATAATCCTCGAGGAAGGCGGAGGCATGCTCCCAATGCAAGGTGAAGCGATAGCCGGAGAGCACATTGGCCCGCGCCAGGATATAGGGCCCGCCCGAGACGCCGCCGAGCTTGACGCCGCGCCGCACCAATTGCCTGAGCCAGGCAAAGGTCGCCGGATGCTGGAAAGCGGCGGGATTACCGCCGGCGCAGACGAAGACATAGTCGAAGCGGATCTCGTCCCCCAGACCATAATCGGCCTGGATGCTGACGCCGTTCGAGGCTGGCGCCGGCAGGCCGTCGATCGAGACATGGCTCCAGCGGTAGAGATCGCGCCCCGAGAGGCGGTTGGCCGCCCGCAAGGGCTCGACCGCAGAGGCATAGGCGAGCAGCGCGAAATCCGGAATCAGCAGGAAGCCGATATGGGCCGGGCCCTGGCCGTCGCTATTGGTCAATCTTGCGTCGCTGGTGGTCATGTTGACCAGCCTATGATCGTCAATCTCAGGAAGACAAGTCCGGAGCGCCGCTGGCCGCCGGACAAGCCCTCCGGACCTGACCGCTCATGCGCTATTCCGTCTTCTCGCTGCTCGCCCAGACGCTGGCAGGCCATAAGGGCTGGAAGCCGGCCTGGCGCGACGCCGCGCCCAAGCATGAATATGATGTGCTGGTCATCGGCGGCGGTGGGCATGGGCTGGCGACGGCCTATTACCTCGCCAGCCAGCACGGCATCAGCAATGTCGCGGTGATCGAGAAGGGCTATATCGGCTCCGGCAATGTCGGCCGGAACACCACGATCATCCGCTCGAACTATCTCCTGCCCGGCAACACGCCTTTCTACGAGCATTCGATGAAGCTCTGGGAAGGGCTGGAGCAGGACATCAACTACAACGCCATGGTCAGCCAGCGCGGCGTGCTGAACCTCTACCATTCCGATGCGCAGCGCGACGCCTATGCCAGGCGCGGCAACGCGATGCGGCTCGCCGGCGTCGATGCCGAACTGCTCGACCGCGAGCAGGTACGTGCCATGGTTCCCTTCTTCAACTACGAGACCGGACGCTTCCCGATCCAGGGCGGGTTGCTGCAGCGGCGTGGCGGCTCGGTCCGGCATGATGCCGTCGCCTGGGGCTATGCCCGTGCCGCCGACCAGCGCGGCGTCGACATCGTCCAGAACTGCGAGGTCACCGGGCTTTCGATCGAGAATGGCCGCGTCACCGGGGTCGAGACCTCGCGCGGGCCGATCAAGGCGAAGAAGATCGCACTCGCCGTCGCCGGCAACTCCTCGCGGCTCGCCGCCATGGCGGGGATGCGATTGCCGATCGAGAGCCATGTGCTGCAGGCCTTCGTCTCCGAGGGCGTCAAGCCATTGATCGACACTGTCGTGACCTATGGCGCCGGCCATTTCTACGTGAGCCAGTCCGACAAGGGCGGGCTCGTCTTCGGCGGCGATATCGACGGCTACAACTCCTACGCCCAGCGCGGCAACCTGCCGGTGATCGAGGATGTGATGGAATCGGCCATGGCGCTGTGGCCCGGTGTCGGACGGTTGCGCGTGCTGCGGCACTGGGGCGGCATCATGGACATGTCGATGGACGGGTCGCCGATCATCGACCACACCCCGATCGACGGGCTCTATCTCAATGCCGGCTGGTGCTATGGCGGCTTCAAGGCGACGCCAGCCTCAGGCTGGTGCTTCGCGCACCTGATCGCGCGCGATGAGCCCCACCCTGTCGCAACCGCCTTCCGGCTCGACCGTTTCACTACGGGCCGCGTCATCGACGAAAAGGGCGTCGGCGCCCAGCCGAACCTGCATTGAGGCGCGCGATGCTTACGCTTCCTCTTCCGTCATGGTCGGGCTTGTCCCAACCATCCACGTCTTCCTTCGGAGCGTGCGGTGTTCAAGACGTGGATGCTCGGCACAAGGCCGAACATGACGTGGTTGGCGCGCGCCTCGCCCTCGACCGGATGGTCTGAACCATGCGAATCCCCTGCCCCTATTGCGGCGCCCGCGACGCCCAGGAATTCACCTATCTCGGCGACGCCAATCCCAAGCGTCCCGACAGGATGGAAGCGACCGAAGCGGCCATGTTCGATTACGTCTATCAGCGCGACAACCCGGCGGGGCGGTTTCGCGAGCTCTGGTATCACGGCGCCGGCTGCCATGCCTGGCTCGTGGTGACGCGCGACACCAAAACCCATGCGATCGAGGCCGCCGAGCCGGCGAAACCGAGCAAGGCCGGAGCCGCGGCATGAGTACGCAACCCTTCCGTCTCGGCACCGGCGGCCTGATCGACCGCACGCAGGCGCAATCCTTCCGCTTCGACGGCAAGCGCTATGAGGGCTATGCCGGCGACACGCTCGCCTCGGCTCTCCTAGCGAATGGCGTCAGACTCGTCGGCCGCTCGTTCAAATACCACCGCCCGCGCGGCATCCTCTCGGCCGGAGCGGAGGAGCCCAATGCGCTGGTCGAGCTGCGCGCCGGCGCAAGGCGGGAGCCCAACACGCGCGCGACGGTCGCCGAGCTTTATCATGGGCTGGAGGCGCGCAGCCAGAACCGCTGGCCCTCGCTCGCCTTCGACCTGCTTTCGGTCAACTCGCTCTTCGGCGCCGGCCTGGTCGCGGGCTTCTACTACAAGACCTTCATGTGGCCGGCGGCCTTCTGGGAGAAGCTCTACGAGCCGCTGATCCGGCGAGCGGCCGGGCTCGGGCGGGCCGCGACCCATGAAGATCCCGACCACTACGAGAAGGCCTTCGCCTTCTGCGACGTGCTGGTGATCGGCGGCGGGCCGGCAGGCCTTGCCGCCGCGCTGGCAGCGGGGCGCAGCGGCGCACGCGTCATCCTCTGCGACGAGGATTTCCGGTTGGGCGGCGCCTTGCTTGCCGAAAAACGCGAGATCGACGGCCGGCCGGCGGCTGAATGGCTCGCCGCGACGCTGACCGAACTCGCCAGTCTGCCGGATGTGACGATGATGCCGCGCAGCACGGTCTATGGCGTCTACGACCATGGCATCTATGGCGTGGTCGAACGTGTGAACGACCATCTGCCGGTCCCGCCGGCGCATCAGCCGCGCCAGCGCGCCTGGCGCATCAACGCCAAGCGCGCCGTGCTGGCGGCGGGCGCGATCGAGCGGCCAATCGTCTTCGCCGGCAACGACATGCCCGGCGTGATGCTGGCCGGCGCCGTGCGCGCCTATGTCAACCGCTATGGCGTGCTGCCCGGGCGCGAGGCCGTCGTCTTCACCAGCGGCGACGATGGCTGGGCCACGGCTCGCGACCTCGTGGCGGCCGGTGCGAAGGTCGCCGCCATCGTCGATCCGCGCGCCGAGATCGATGCCGGACTGATGGCGCTGGCAAGCCGGATCGGCACGCAGGTATTCGCAGGGAGCGTGGTCAGCAGCGCCTCGGGCGGCCGGGCGCTCGACCGCGTCACCATCCGCGACGCTTCGGGGCGCGAGCAGGCCATCGCTTGCGACCTGCTTGCGGTCTCGAATGGCTGGAACCCGACGCTGCATCTGACCTCGCACCAGAATACGCGACCGGTCTGGGACGAGAGCATCCACGCCTTCGTGCCGGGCCAGATGCCGGCGGGCCTTTCCGTTGCCGGCAGCGCAGCCGGGCGGTTCTCGCTGGCGCAGGCGCTGGCGGACGGCGCGCGACTGGGCACAGAGGCCGCGACCGATTGCGGTTTTAGTGGGAAAACCGGGAAAACGCCGCCGAAGACTGACCCAGAAAGCCTCGCGCTCTCGCCCGTCTGGCGGGTGAAGGGCGGCAAGGGCAAAGCCTTCGTCGATTTCCAAAACGACGTCACCGACAAGGATGTCGAGCTCGCCGCACGCGAGGGCTTCAAGCCGGTCGAGCATCTCAAGCGCTACACCACACTGGGCATGGCGACCGACCAGGGCAAGACCTCCAATATCGCGGGCCTCGCAATCATGGCCGAGCTCACGGCCAAGACCATCCCCGAGACGGGCACGACGATCTTCCGCCCGCCTTATACGCCGGTGGCGATCGGCGCGCTCGGCGGGCATCATCGCGGCCGCGACTTCAGGCCGACGCGGCTCGCGCCGACGCATCAATGGTCGCAGGACCAGGGTGCGGTCTTCATCGAGAGCGGCGCCTGGATGCGGGCGCAATACTATCCCAAACCCGGCGAGACCGACTGGCTGACCACTGTGAACCGCGAGGTTCTGGCAGTGCGAAGCGGCGTCGGCCTCTGCGACGTCTCGACCCTGGGCAAGATCGATATCCAGGGCGCGGACGCCGCCGAATTCCTGGAGCGTGTCTACATCAATGGCTGGAAGGCCCTGCCTGTCGGCAAGGCGCGCTACGGGCTGATGCTGCGCGAGGACGGCTTCGTCATGGATGACGGTACGACCTCGCGGCTCGCCGAGACCCATTTCCTGATGACCACCACCACGGCCAATGCCGGCAAGGTCATGCAGCATCTCGAATTCTGCCACCAGGTGCTCTGGCCCTCGCTCGATGTCCGCATGGTCTCGGTCTCCGAACAATGGGCGCAGGCCGCGATCGCCGGGCCGAAAGCGCGCGAGGTCCTGCAGGGCGTGGTCGACCCGCAGCACGACATCTCGAACGAGGCCTTCCCCTATCTCGCCGCGCGGGAGGTCACGGTCGGCGGCGGCATTCCGGCGCGGCTGTTCCGGATCTCGTTTTCGGGTGAGCTCGCCTATGAGCTCGCCGTGCCCGCCGATTACGGCGACGCGATGATGCGGGCGCTGATGGCGGCGGGCGAGCCGCATGGCATCTGCGCTTACGGCACCGAAGCGCTCGGCGCGATGCGCATCGAGAAGGGCCATGTCGCCGGCAACGAGCTCAGCGGCCAGACCACGGCGCGCGATCTCGGCCTCGGCAAGATGATGTCCTCGAAGAAGGACTATATCGGCCGCGTCATGGCCAAGCGCGAGGCGCTGGTCGAGGCGCAGCGGCCGAGCCTCATTGGTTTCAAGGCGGTCGATCCCGGCCAGCGACTGCGCGCCGGAGCGCATTTCATCGCGCTCGGCCAGCCCGCGACGATGGAAAACGACGAGGGCTACATGACCTCGGTCGCCTATTCCCCGAACCTGAAGCACTGGATGGGGCTCGGCCTGCTCAAGAACGGCGCGAGCCGCATCGGCGAGCGCATCCGCGCGGTCGACCCCGTCCGCAACGGCGATATCGAGGTCGAGATCTGCTCGCCCGTCTTCGTCGATCCCGAAGGAACGCGCCTGCATGTCTGACGCAGCGACGAAGTCTGACGCAGTGATGAAGCCGGGCTGGACGCCCAGGAGCGCCTGGGCCGGCATCCTGTCCGAAGGGTCGTTCGGTGCGAAGGGACCCGCAGGCGTTACCGCAACCGCCAGGGAAGGGCTCGGCATCGCCAGCCTGATCGCGCCGGGGGACGGCGAAGCGGTTTTGAGCCAGGTCGTCAAGACGCGCTTCGGGCTTGACCTGCCGACCACGCCTCGGACAGCCGTCTCGGCCGGGCGCGCACTGGTCTGGGCCGGCCCGGGCCAATGGCTGTTCATCGCCGGGGATCGCGGCGGTTTCGCCGACGATCTTCAGGCGCTGTCGGGGCTGGCTGCGATTGCCGACCAGAGCGACGGACGCGCCGTCTTGACCCTGTCGGGCGGCAAAATCCGCGCCGCGCTGGCCAAGGGCTGCATGATCGACCTGCATCCATCCGCCTTCCCGGTCGGCAGCGCAGCCTTGACAAGCATCGCCCATATCGGTGTGCATCTCTGGCGGGCCGAGGACGGTCCTGACGGAGCGGTTTTCGAGTTCATGGTCGCGCGCAGCATGGCGGGTAGTTTCTGGTCCTGGTTCTCGGCCTCCGTGGCCGAGTTCGGCTGCCAGGTCGCGCTTGCGAGAGATTGCGCCAACGGACGAGGTTGAGCGCAGCGCGTCGCGCGCAGCCCGCCTCGCCTCTCCCCATTCTATTCCTGCCATTCCTGTTTCGATTTGAAGGGCCGCCTCCCCGGCGGCGTCGATCATGCTCGACCGTACCGCGATCCTCACCCTCTCCTGCCCGAACCGCCCCGGCATCGTCGCTGCCGTCTCGACCCTGCTGTTCGAGGCCGGCTGCAACATCCTCGACGCCCAGCAATTCGACGACACCGAGACTGGCCGCTTCTTCATGCGCGTCGTCTTCAACCGTCTTGAGGACGGGCAACAACCCGCGGCGATCGCTGCCTCGGTCGACGAATTGGCCAAGCGCTTCGGCATGGCCGTCACGCTGCGCGAGCGCGGAGCGAAGAAGCGCGTCATGCTGCTGGTCTCGAAATTCGACCATTGCCTGGCCGACTTGCTTTATCGCTGGCGCATCGGCGAGTTGCCGATGGAGATCACCGGCATCGTCTCAAATCACGGCCGCGACAGCATCGCCTCGACCGATATCGGCGATCTACCGTTCCATCACTTGCCGGTGACGCGCCAGACCAAGATGGAACAGGAGGCCGAAATCTGGCGATTGGTCCAGGAAACCAAGACCGATCTTGTGGTGCTCGCGCGCTATATGCAGATCCTGTCTGACGGATTCTCGGCCAAGCTTCTTGGCCGCTGCATCAATATTCATCACTCCTTCCTGCCTGGGTTCAAGGGCGCCAAGCCCTATCACCAGGCCCATGAGCGCGGCGTGAAGCTGATCGGGGCGACGGCGCATTACGTCACACCCGATCTCGATGAAGGCCCAATTATCGAGCAGGACGTCGAGCGCATCTCGCATCGCGATACGCCCGACGATCTCGTCCGCAAGGGCCGCGACATCGAACGGCGCGTGCTGGCGCGCGCCGTCCTCCATCATTTGGAGGATCGCGTCATCCTCAATGGCAAGAAGACCGTCGTCTTCACCGATTGAGCGGCATAAAATTGCGTTTCCCTGGCTAATCGCGAACGTATCGCGGCGTTCCGCGCATGCGATGACACGCGCGCGCCGCGCGAAGGAAGCGTCCTCCGCATCCGCCGTTGCGCTGCACGGTTGACGCATCGATTGGCACATGCCTTGCTCAGGGCGATCGGGGAAAGAGCGGTGCGGTAAGCGCCGCCTGTCGATTTCTGTCGCTTGAAGTGGAGGCTACGAATGAAAGATCATGATCTGCGACGACTGATCGAAGGGGTCAAAACCGGTGGCCTGTCGCGGCGATCCTTCATCAAGAAGGCTGCGGCTATCGGCCTGGCAGCTCCATTCGCGAACCAGCTGCTTGGATTCAACGGCGTCGCGATGGCGCAGAACGCCACCGTTGAATACAAGCCGACCAAGGCTGGCGGCGGCGGGCCGCTCAAGATCCTGCTCTGGCAGGCGCCAACCCTGCTGAACCCGCATTTCGCCTCGGGTACCAAGGACCAGATCGCCTCGCGTATCTTCTTCGAGCCGCTGGCCGGCTGGGACAAGGAAGGCAACCTGATCGCGCAGCTCGCGGCAGAGACCCCAAGCAAGGCCAATGGCGGTCTTTCCGCCGACGGCAAGGAAGTGACCTGGAAGCTGAAGCCCGGCGTGAAGTGGCATGACGGCAAGCCGTTCACGGCCGACGACGTCGTCTTCACCTGGGAATACGCCAAGGATCCGGCGACCGCCGCCTACACCACCGGCTCCTACAAGGACATCACGGTCCAGAAGATCGATGACCTGACCATCAAGGTCATCTTCAAGGAAGCGACGCCGTTCTGGGCCGATCCCTTCGTCGGCACGGCCGGCCAGATTCTGCCGAAGCATCATTTCGCCGATTATATCGGCGCCAAGTCGCGCGACGCGCCGGCCAACCTCAAGCCCGTCGGCACCGGCCCCTACAAGTTCGTCGACTTCAAGCCGGGCGACATCCTCACCGGCGAGCGCTTCACCGATTACCACGTCAAGAACCAGCCGCATTTCGACACGCTCGAGGTGAAGGGCGGCGGTGACGCGGTCTCGGCGGCGCGCGCCGTGCTGCAGACCGGCGAATTCGACTATGCCTGGAATCTGCAGGTCGAGGATGAAGTCCTCAAGCGCATGGAGACCGGCGGCCGCGGCAAGATCAGCGCCGTCGCATCCGGTGACATCGAGTTCATCATCCTCAACACCACCGATCCGTGGACCGAAGTCGATGGCGAGCGCTCGAGCATCAAGACCAAGCACCCGACGCTGTCAGACCCGAAGGTGCGCGAGGCGATCAACCTGCTGATCGACCGCGACTCGATCCAGAAGTTCATCTATGGCCGCGGCGGCGTCGCCACTGCGAGCTTCGTGAACGAGCCGAAAATGTTCAAGTCGCAGAAGCTCAAATACGAGTTCAGCGTCGACAAGGCGAACAAGATCCTCGACGACGCGGGCTATAAGCGCGGCGCGGACGGCATCCGTGAAAAGGATGGCAAGAAGCTGAAATACGTCTACCAGACCTCGATCAACGCCCCGCGCCAGAAGACCCAGGCCATCATCAAGCAGGCCTGCCAGCGCGCCGGCATTGAGCTGGAGCTGAAGTCTGTCACGGCCTCGGTGTTCTTCTCGTCTGATGTCGCCAACCCCGACACCTACACCAAGCTCTATGTCGACATCGAGATGTACACCACGACGCAGCCGCAGCCCGATCCGGAGCGCTTCCTCAACCAGTTCACCACCGAGGAGATCGCCAACAAGGAGAACAAGTGGCTGGGCCGCAACGTCTCGCGCTACTCCGATCCGGCAGCGGACGCGGCCTTCAAGGCCGCCCAGAAGGAGCTCGATCCGGCCAAGCGCGCCGCGCTCTTGATCAAGGTCAACGAGATCTTCTGCGAGGCGAATGTGATCCTGCCGCTGCTGTCGCGCACCCGCGTCGCCGCGTCCGTGCATAATCTCGTGCATGATCACAGCGGCTGGGACGTCGACACCTGGAACCTCGCGGCCTGGTATCGTAGCTGAGACCCTGGTCCTTCGCGGAGCTAGCGCTTCGTGAAGGGCCTGTTCGCCGCCTGCAGGCACAAGCGTGCTTGCAGGCGGCGAGCCATTTTCGTCCGCGGGCCAACCGCGTGCTCACAGAGACCATTTCATGGCCAGTTATCTGCTCCGGCGCCTGCTGATCGCCATTCCCAGCCTGCTCGGGATCAGCCTTATCCTGTTCACGGTGCTCGCAATGGCGCCGGGCGACCCGTTCTCGGAAATGGCGACCAATCCGAACGTGCCGCCTGAGGTGCGTGAGGCACTGCGCGCCAGCTTCGGCCTCAACGATCCGATCATGGTGCGCTATCTGCGCTGGCTGACATCGATGATGCAGGGCGACTGGGGCTTTTCCTTCGCCAGCCGCATCAATGTCGACAAGCTGATCCTGCAGCGCGTGCCGACCACTCTCTTCGTCGTCGGCTCCTCGCAGATCCTGGCGCTGTTGATCGCACTGCCTGTCGGCATCTATGCCGCGACGCGACCCTATTCGGTGTTCGACCAGATCGCCAATACGCTGGCCTTCGTCGGTTTCTCGCTGCCGACCTTCTTCACCGGCCTGCTCTTCATCCTGGTCTTCTCGGTGGCGCTGGACTGGTTCCCCTTCGTGTACCGCTCCGACATCGCCGCCACGGGCTGGCGCTGGTACTGGGAGATGTTCCGCCAGGCGATCATGCCGATCATGGTGCTCGGTCTGTTCCAGGCGGCCTCCTATACGCGCTATGTCCGCTCGGCGGTGCTCGACGTCATTCGGCTGGACTACGTCACCACCGCCCGCGCCAAAGGCCTGAGCGAGCGGAAGGTGACGCTTCGCCACATCACGCGCAATGCGCTGATCCCGGTCGTCACGCTCGTCGCCCTGCAGATGCCGGCCGTGTTCGGCGGTGCCATCGTCACCGAGCAGATCTTTCGCATTCCAGGCATCGGCTCGCTGCTGATCGACGCGATCCTCGCCAACGACACACCGGTGATCATGGCCGTGACCTTCGTCTTCGCCTGCCTCGTCGTCATCTTCAATCTCATCGCGGATCTTCTTTATGGCTGGCTCGACCCTCGCATCTCCTTCAGCTGAACCCGTGGTGGTGGCGGCGAAAACGAGCGCTGCGGTCTCGCCGGGGCGCGAGACCTGGCGGCGTTTCCGCCGGCATCGGCTCGCCATGGCGAGCTCGGTCGTGCTGGCCATATTGGTGCTCGGCGTCGTCATCGGCCCCTGGCTCTGGCCGATTGCGATCAACGAGATCGACTTCTCGGCCCAGCTCCAGACCCCGTCCTGGGCCCATCCCTTCGGGACCGACGATCTCGGCCAGGACATTCTGGCGCGGATGATCTATGGCGGCCGCATCTCGCTCGCCGTCGGTCTCGCGGCCATGTTCGTCGCCACCTTCGTCGGCGTCGTCGTCGGCGCGCTGGCGGGCATGTCGCGCCGCTATGTCGACTCTTTCCTGATGTGGGTGACCGATCTGTTCCTGTCGCTGCCGCAGCTGCCGCTGCTGCTGCTCGTGATCTATCTCTTCCGCGAGCAGCTCAAGGCGGCCTTCGGCGTCGAGGGCGGCGTCTTCGTGCTGATCGTCATCGTCATCGGCGGGCTGAAGTGGATGCCCGTGGCGCGGCTGGTGCGCGCACAGTTCATGTCGCTGCGCGAGAAGGAATTCGTCGAGGCGGCGCGCGCGCAGGGCGCGACCAAGTTCCGGCAGATGGTCCACCACATCCTGCCGAACGCGCTCGGCCCCGTGATCGTAGCGGCGACCATCGAGGTTTCCTCGGCGATCATCGCGGAATCGACGCTCTCCTTCCTCGGACTGGGCTTCCCTCCCGACATCCCGACCTGGGGGCGCCTGCTCTTCGACGCCAAGGACCATCTCGATTCCGCCCCGCACTGGGCTCTGTTCCCCGGTGCTGCGATCTTCCTCACCGTGCTCTCGATCAACTTCATCGGCGACGGCCTGCGCGACGCGCTCGATCCGCGCCGCGTCATCTGACACAAACCATAGAAGGCACCCCTCATGACAACCCCTCCCATCCTGTCCGTGAGCAACCTGACGACGTCCTTCCGCGTCGAGGGTCTGTGGAAGCCGGTTGTGCGGAGCGTCTCCTTCGACATCGCGCCTAAGGAGACGCTGGCCGTCGTCGGTGAATCGGGCTCGGGCAAGAGCGTGACCGCGCTCTCGATCATGCGATTGACGCCCTCGGGTAACAGCCGCATCGAGGGCTCGATCAAGCTGAGCGGGCAGGAATTGTTGACCTTGCCGGACGCCGACATGCGCAAGATCCGCGGCAATGATGTCGCGATGATCTTCCAGGAGCCGATGACCTCGCTCAACCCGGTGCTGACCATCGGTTTCCAGATCGCCGAGGCTCTGATCCTGCATCGCAACCTGTCGCGCTCGGCAGCCGAGGCCGAGACGATCCGCCTGCTGGAGAAGGTCCGCATCCCGGCGGCGAAGTCGCGCTTCCACGAATATCCGCACCGCTTCTCGGGCGGCATGCGCCAGCGCGTGATGATCGCCATGGCGCTGGCCTGCAAGCCCAAGCTCCTGATTGCCGACGAGCCGACGACCGCGCTCGACGTGACGATCCAGGCGCAGATCCTGGAGCTGATCAAGCTGCTCCAGGAGGAGGAAGGCATGTCCGTCCTCTTCATCACCCACGACATGGGCGTCGTCGCCGAAATCGCCGACCGCACGGTGGTGATGTATAATGGCGAGGCGGTCGAGACCGGCACGACGGAAGACATCTTCGCCCGCGCCCATCACCCCTATACCCGCTCCCTGCTCTCGGCCGTACCGAAGCTTGGCTCGATGACCGGGCGCCGGCGGCCGATGCGTTTCCCCGTCGTCGATCGCCTGACCGGCGAATCCGATGTGCCGACCGAGACGCCCGATACGGTCGAGGCGAGCGAGCGGCCGGTGATCGAGGTCAGCAACCTGACCACGCGCTTCGAGATCCGCTCCGGCCTGCTCGGCAAGGTCCAGGGCCGCGTCCATGCCGTCGAGAACGTCTCCTTCAGCGTCCAGGCCGGCGAGACCCTGGCGCTGGTCGGCGAGTCCGGCTGCGGCAAGTCGACGACCGGGCGCTCGGTGATGCGCCTGATCGAGCCGCTGGCGGGCTCGGTGCTGCTCGACGGCGTCGATGTCCTCAAGCTGAACCAGCATGACCTGCGCGAGCAGCGCAAGCGCATGCAGATGATCTTCCAGGACCCCTTCGCGAGCCTGAACCCGCGCATGAATGTCGGCGCGGCGATCGCGGAACCCCTGCTGATCAACAAGCTCGCGACCCGCTCGGAAGCGCGCGACAAGGTCGCTGAATTGCTGCGCCGCGTCGGCCTTCAGCCCGACATGGCGAGCCGCTTCCCGCACGAATTCTCGGGCGGCCAGCGCCAGCGCATCTGCATCGCCCGCGCACTCGCGGTCGAGCCGCGACTGATCGTGGCGGATGAATCGGTCTCGGCGCTCGACGTCTCGGTCAAGGCGCAGGTGATCAACCTGATGCTCGAGCTCCAGGCCAGGATGAAGCTCGCCTATCTCTTCATCTCGCACGACATGGCGGTGGTGGAGCGGGTGAGCCATCGCGTCGCGGTGATGTATCTCGGCGAGATCGTCGAGATCGGCCCGCGCGAGGCGATCTTCGGCAATCCGCAGCACCCCTACACCAAGCGCCTGCTCGCTGCCGTGCCGATCGCCGATCCGACGCGCCGTCACGAGAAGAACCCGGTCTCCAACGACGAGATCAGGAGCCCGGTGCGCCCGGCCGACTATATCCCGCCGATCCGGCAGTACCGCGAAGTCTCGCCCGGCCACGCCGTGATGATCTGGGGCGAGGAGTGGGAGAAGCCCACCGTGCAGGGCATCGCAGCCTGAGCTTTCTGAGCCCCGTGAAGAACGGAAGCCCGCGGCAGCGATGCCGCGGGCTTTTTGTTGGAAGCATCGGCCCGAAAAGTGGGAACCGGTTTTCGGGACAAGCCGAGGCAAGATCAAAACCCTACAGCATCTGATGCTGTAGGGCGCCCCGCTGGTCATTCGGGGCTTCGCCCTCGGGTCCGACCTCTGGTCGGCCCAAGGATAAACTCCGCGAAGAGCCCGGAAAAGCGTCCAGCGCTGAACCGTCAGGCGCCGCGGCCGATGCCGTGATAGGTGAAGCCCAGCGCCTTCATCTCCTGCGGCCGATAGATGTTACGCAGATCGACCACGACCGGGCTCTTCAGGGACGCCTTGACGCGCTTCAGATCGAGTGCGCGGAAGGCGTTCCACTCGGTGATGATCACCAAGGCGTCAGCCCCTTCGATACAGTCATAGGGCCCCTCGGCGAAGCCGACATTCAGAACCTGGCGCGCCTGCTCCATGCTCTCGGGGTCATAGGCGATGACCTCCGCGCCTGCCGCCTGCAAGGCCGGGATGATGTCGAGGGAGGGGGCGTCGCGCATGTCATCGGTGTTGGGCTTGAAGGCCAGCCCCAGTACGGCGATGCGCTTGCCGGCGACCGAGCCGCCGCAAGCCGCGATGATCTTCTCGGCCATGCGCTTCTTGCGTCTGCTGTTGACCTCGACCACCGTCTCGATCAGGCGGGTCGGGCTCTTCGCGTCCTGGGCGGTCTTGACCAGCGCGAGCGTATCCTTCGGGAAGCAGGAGCCGCCATAGCCGGGGCCGGCATGGAGGAATTTCGCGCCGATGCGATTGTCGAGGCCGATGCCGCGCGCCACGTCCTGGACATCGGCGTCGAGCTTCTCGCAGAGATCGGCCATCTCGTTGATGAAGGTGATCTTCATCGCGAGGAAGGCGTTGGCGGCGTATTTGATCAGCTCAGATGTCCGACGGCTGACGAAGAGCAACGGGCCCTGGTTGATGTAGAGCGGGCGGTAGATCTCGGTCATGACATGGCGGGCATGGTCGCTGTCGGTACCGATGACGATCCGGTCAGGGCGCTTGAAATCCTCGATCGCCGCGCCCTCGCGCAGGAATTCGGGATTGGAGACGACGCTGATATTGGCTCCGGGCCGGACTTCGCGCAGAATCCGCTCGACCTCGTCGCCGGTGCCGACCGGCACCGTCGATTTGGTGACGATGACGGCGTTCTCCGCGGCGAGCACGGCAATCTCACGGGTCGCCTCATAGACATAGGTCAGATCGGCATGGCCGTCGCCGCGCCGCGTCGGGGTGCCGACCGCAATGAAGATCGCATCGGCATCGCGCGCCGCCTCAGCGAGATCGGTGGTGAAGGAGAGACGCCCGGCGCGCATATTCGCCTCGAGCATCGTATCGAGACCCGGCTCGAAGATCGGCACCTCGCCGGCCTTCAGCCGCGCGATCTTGGCGGGGTCCTTGTCGACGCAAACCACGTCATGGCCGAAATCGGCGAAACAGACACCCGAAACAAGGCCGACATAGCCCGACCCCACCATGACAAGGCGCATCCACCATCTCCCAAACACCGCGCACCAGTCAGTCCCGGCGGCTGGTCAGAATTTCCAAGCGGTCTAGCATTGCACCGCACAAGGGCAAAGCGCGCGCAGCCGAAAGCCCTCCACTCAGGAGAGCTACCCTGATCGGCGTTCAGAGAGTGCGTCGTCAGCACGCATCACGGAATGCGATCGAGATCCAGGAGCCAGGCGGCGGCCGAAGCATCGCTCGGCGCCCGCCAATCCCCGCGCGGCGACAGCGAACCGCCCGAGGACACTTTCGGACCATTGGGCACAGCCGAGCGCTTGAACTGGCTGGTCTCGAAGAAGCGCCGCACGAAGACCGTGAGCCAGCGCTTGATCACCGGCAGGTCATAAGCGACCCGCTTGTCCGCCTCGATATTGGGCGGCCAGTCGCCGCGCTTGGCATCCGACCAGGCGTGGTGCGAGAGGAACGCGACCTTGCTCGGCCGGAAACCGAAGCGGGTGATGTAGAACAGGTTGAAGTCCTGCAGCGCATAGGGGCCGACAAAATCCTCGGTCCTCTGGCTTGGTCCGTCGCCCTCGCCCGGAACGAGCTCGGGCGAGATCTCGGTCGCAAGGATGTCCAGCATCACGGCCGAGGCATCCGCACCGAAGCGCTGCGATTGCGCCACCCAGCGGATCAGATGCTGGATCAGGGTCTTCGAGACCGAACCGTTGACGTTGTAATGGGACATATGGTCGCCGACGCCATAGGTGCACCAGCCGAGCGCCAGTTCCGAGAGGTCGCCCGTGCCGAGCACGAGCCCATTATTCTGGTTGGCGAGGCGGAACAGCACGGAGGTGCGCGCGCCGGCTTGCACGTTCTCGAAGGTGATGTCGTAGACGGGTTCGCCCTTGGCGAAGGGGTGGCCGATATCGACCAGCATCTGCCGGCAGGCCGGCGTCATGTCGATTTCCTGCGCGGAGACACCGAGCGCCGTCATCAATCGCCAGGCATTGGCCTTGGTGCCCTTGCTCGTGGCGAAGGCCGGCAATGTGTAGGCAAGGATGTTGCTGCGCGGCAGACCGAGCGCGTCGAAAGTCTGCGCGGCGACGATCAGGGCCTGCGTCGAATCGAGGCCTCCCGAGACGCCAATGACGATCTTCTCGACGCGCGCGCTCTCCAGCCGCTTGCGCAGGCCATGCGACTGGATGTTGTAGGCCTCGAAGCAGAGCTCGTTCAATCGTGCGTCATCATTCGGCACGAAGGGGAAGCGCTCGATCGTGCGCTCCAGGCCAAGATCGGAGACACGGTCGGGAGCGAGCTCGAAGCTGACGGTGCGGAAATTCAACCGGTCGCGCAGCGCATCGGCATTGTCGCCGAAGGTGTTCTGGCGGATGCGGTCCATCACCAGCCGCTCGAGATCGATATCGGCGACGATGAGCTGTGGCTCGGCGGCGAAGCGCTCGGCCTCGGCCATCAGCACCCCGCTCTCATAGATCATTGCCTGGCCGTCCCAGGCGAGATCGGTGGTGGATTCGCCAGGCCCCGCCGCGGAATAGGCATAGGCTGCGATGCACCGGCCGGAATGGGCCTTGCACAAGGCATGGCGCCAGTCGGACTTGCCGATGGTGACATTGCTGGCGGAGAGATTGAGCAGCACGGTCGCGCCGGCCAGCGCCGCAAACGAGCTCGGCGGCACCGGCGTCCAGACGTCCTCGCAGATCTCCATATGGATGGTGAAATCGGCGATATCGGCGGCCTTCAACAGGATGTCCGTGCCGAAGGGCACCTCCTGGCCGCAGAGCACGACGCTTTCCACCGCCGCACGCTCGCCCGAGGCGAACTGCCGGCGCTCATAGAATTCGCGGTAGTTCGGCAGATAGGTCTTCGGCACGGCTGCGAGAATACGGCCGCGATGGATCGCAATCGCGCAATTGAACAGCCGCCCGTCGATACGCAGCGGCGCCCCGACGATGGCGACAGGCTGTAGCGAACGGCTCTCCTCGACCAGCACCCCAAGTGCCGCCAGCACCGCATCGAGCAGCGCGTTCTGCTGCAAGAGGTCGTCGATCGCATAGGCGCTGATGCCGAGCTCGGGAAACAGTGCAAGCGAAGCGCCCTGCGCGTCGGCGCGGCGCAGCAGACGAACCGTCTCAGCGACATTGAAGGCGGGATCGGCGACCTTCAGCCGCGGCGCGGCACAGGCGACGCGCACGAAGCCATGGGTGTGGATATTGAAGAAACTCATCGCCGATCCAATCCGCCAAGGCGAAGAGCCCAAGGCCGAGTACCTTATCGCGCAGGCGGCGTAGGGCGGGCAAGGGCAGCAGCCGCCCGTTATCGGGGTCGCGCTGGCGTCTCGCTAAGCGGCCGCACCGGAGTGCCTGTCGATCGCGGACGCGGCCGGCAATTCAAATGGAGCAGCGTTGGCGGTTAGCGCCGACTGCGCACTCCATGCCAACCTCGCTCTCACCCAAGGCCGCGAAGGGCTGATGAGAGCCGCTCGTCACCTCCAGGCAAACACGCCCTCGCCGTCCTCAATGCGTGGCGCGGCAAGGTTGATGTCGCGTGGCGGATGGGGATATGGCGTGATGCTCTCGACAAGGATGACGGCAGGATGACACCGCAAGAGGTGCAGAAGCGAGGCGGGCGGGCCTGCGCGGCGGTGGTATTGTACCACCCGGACCCGGTCTTGCTCGCGCATCAGGCCGAAGGGCTGCGCGGGTGCACCCTTTTCGCCTTTGCCAACGGGCCCGTGGATTCTGGTGCCATTGCAGCCCTGGCGCCGACCGATCTGCGGCTGATATCCAGCCCGGAGAATGTCGGCCTGGGACGAGGCCTGAATGCCGTGATGGAAGCAGCTGCGGAGCAGGGCTTCACCCATGTGATGTTGCTCGATCAGGATAGCGAGCCGCCGGCCGGTATTCTCGAAACCCTCGCCGAGCGCGCCCTCGCGCTGGAGCGCCAGGGCGACATGATTGCCGTTCTGGCCCCTCGCCTCGTCCCACCGCAGGAGGGTCTCTACAAGCAAATCCGCTATGAATGGCGCGGCAAGGCCGGCCCGGGTGACCTTGCAGCAGTCGACTTCGCGCCAACCTCCGGCTCGCTGGTCAGCGTCGCCGCCTATCAGGCGATCGGCCCGTTCAGGGATGACTTCTTCATCGCCGGCATCGACGTCGAATGGGGCTTCCGGGCCTGGGATCGCGGCTGGGGATCTTATGTCGCAACCGATCTCGCGGTCCCGCATCGGTGGGGAGAAAGCGTCGGCCAGGACGAGCTCGGCAAGCCTCAGATCCTACGGCATACGCCGATCCGCAACTACTACTACGCCCGCAATGTGATCGCGGCTGCGCGCCTTCGCCATGTACCGCTGGGTTGGCGGATCAAGTCATGCGCAGGGCTCATCGCCCAGATCAGCCTGCTCGCCCTCAAAGGTCCACCACGGTCGCTATGCCCTGTCCGCGCCGGGATCATCGATGGTTTCAGGGGCCGGCTTGGCCCAGCCCCCGCGGGCGTGGTTTGAACGCGCACTGACGCGTCGCTCCGGGCCGGCAATCGCTTGCGCCCTCGGCCAAAAGCGTGACCGCGCCTTGATCGATGGCCGACAGAATGACCGCGCGGATCGAAGCACAGAACGTCCGATACCGGCCGCGGCGACGGCAAATGCTTGACAGATCATAGGGGGGCTGGTTCTTCCCTGCGCCTGATGGCGTGTAATCAACACTCTGCCCCCGGAGCGAAACGGCGTGTCACTGAAATTCCTTGTCACCGGCGGCGCCGGCTTCATCGGCTCGGCAGTCGTCCGCAAGCTGGTCGGCGAGACCGAGCATCGGGTGTGCGTCGTCGACAAGCTGACCTATGCCGGCAACCTGGCCTCGCTCGCTCCCGTCGCCGGCAGCAATCGCTATCGCTTCGAACAGGCCGATATCGGCGATGGCGAGCGCATGCGCGCGATCTTCGCCGATTTCGACCCCGACATCGTCATGCATCTGGCCGCCGAGAGCCATGTCGACCGTTCGATCGACGGGCCGGGCGACTTCGTCCAGACCAACATCGTGGGCACGTTCGCGCTGTTGCAGGAAGCACTCCGGCACTGGCGCGGTCTCGACGAGGCACGCAAAGCCGCCTTCCGCTTCCACCATATCTCGACCGACGAGGTTTTCGGCTCGCTCGGCACTGAGGGCTTTTTCCGCGAGGACACGGCCTATCAGCCCAACTCGCCCTATTCCGCCTCGAAGGCGGCGTCCGACCATCTCGTGCGGGCCTGGTACCACACCTATGGCCTGCCGACGCTGATGACCAATTGCTCGAACAATTACGGGCCGTATCACTTCCCGGAGAAGCTGATCCCGCTGATGATCATCAACGCGCTCGAGGGCAAGCCGCTACCGGTCTATGGCAATGGCCTGAATGTGCGCGACTGGCTTTATGTCGACGACCATGCCGACGCGCTGCTGAGCGTGGCGCAAAAGGGCGCCGTCGGTGAGACCTACAATATCGGTGGCCATAACGAGATGGCCAATATCGACGTGGTCAAGGGCATCTGCGCCCTGCTCGACGAGCTCAGGCCCGATCCCGCCGGCTCGCGCGAGCGCCTGATCACCTACGTCACCGACCGGCCTGGCCATGATGCGCGCTATGCGATCGACGCCGGGAAGATCGGCCGCGAACTCGGCTGGACGCCGAAGCAGACCTTCGAGACCGGCTTGCGCCATACCGTCGAATGGTATCTGGCCAATTCCGGATGGTGGGGAGACATACGCAGTGGCGTTTATCGCGGCGAGCGCCTCGGCGCGGCCTGATTTCAGCCACGAACAGGATCGAGACCCCGCCCCATGTTGAGCGTCGAAGCCACCGCCATCCCGGATGTGAAGCTGATCTCGCCGAAGAAATTCGGCGATCATCGCGGCTTCTTCTCCGAGACCTATAATCGCGCGAGCTTCAAGGACGCCGGCATCGACCTCGAATTCGTGCAGGACAACCATTCCCTGTCGGCGACCGTCGGCACGCTGCGCGGGCTGCACTTCCAGTCGGCGCCCTTCGCGCAGGACAAGCTGGTGCGCGTTGCCAAGGGCCGCATCCTCGACGTTGCCGTCGATATCCGCGCCTCCTCGCCCACATTCGGTCGCCATGTCGCTGTCGAGCTCTCGGCCGAGAACTGGAAGCAGCTCCTGGTTCCGGTCGGCTTCGCGCATGGCTTCATCACGCTCGAACCGGATACCGAAGTGCTTTACAAGGTGACCGCGCTCTATGGCCCGCAGAACGACCACGGCATCGCCTTCGACGATCCGGCGCTGGGCATCGACTGGCGCATCCCCCATGACCGGCTCGTCCTCTCCGACAAGGACCGCAAGCATCCGCGCCTTGCCGACCTGCCGCGCTATTTCGGCTGAAGCGCCATGAGGATCGCGGTCACCGGACAGACCGGCCAAGTGGTGCTCGCCATGCTGGAGCGAGCGCCGGCAGGTGATGTCGTCATCCCGCTCGGCAGGCCCGGCTTCGACCTGGAGCGGATCGAGACGATCGCCCCCGCTCTTGCGGCCTGCCGCCCCGACATCATCGTCAACGCAGCAGCCTTCACCGCAGTCGACCTCGCCGAGAGCGAAAGCGAGACCGCGATGCTGGTCAATGGGCAGGCCGCCGGCGAGGTCGCCCGAGCCGCTGCCCGGCTCGGCGTGCCGGTGATCCAGATCTCGACCGATTATGTCTTCGATGGAGCTCTGGACCGGCCCTATCGCGAGGATGACGCAGTCGGCCCGATCTCGGCCTACGGCCGCAGCAAGCTCGCCGGCGAGGCGACTGTTGCGGCGGCGACCCCGGACCACGCCATCCTGCGCACCGCCTGGGTCTATAGCCCCTTCGGCAAGAATTTCGTCCGTACCATGCTGCGCCTGGCCGAGACGCGCAGCGAGGTCGGCGTCGTTGCCGATCAGCAGGGTTGTCCAACCAATGCGCTCGACATTGCCGACGCCATCTTCACTGTTGCGAAGAACCTGCTGGCCCGGCCGCAGGATGAGCGCCTGCGCGGCGTCTTCCATATGAGCGCCCTGGGCGAAGCCGTCTGGGCCGATGTTGCCGAGGCGATCTTTGCGCAGCGCGCCGCCGCCGGGGCCGCCCCGGTCGCGGTCAAGCGCATCGCGACCAGCGATTATCCGACGCCGGCAACACGCCCGGCAAATTCGCGACTCGATTGCGCCAGGCTTGCTACCATCCATGGCGTGACGCTGCCTGAGTGGCGCGGATCGCTTTCAAGCTGCCTGACGCGGCTCATGACAGAACAGACGGGATAAACGACGATGAAGGGCATCATCCTGGCCGGCGGTTCCGGAACGCGGCTCCACCCGATGACGCTGGCGATGTCGAAGCAGCTCCTGCCTGTCTACGACAAGCCGATGATCTATTATCCGCTCAGCACGCTGATGCTGGCGGGCATCCGCGACGTGCTGATCATCTCGACTCCGACCGACCTGCCGAACTTCAAGCGCCTGCTCGGCGACGGTTCGGATTGGGGCATGACGCTGAGCTATGCCGAACAGCCCAATCCCGGCGGGCTGGCGCAGGCCTATATCATCGGCGCCGAGTTCGTCGCCGGCGAGCCCTCGGTGCTGATCCTGGGCGATAACCTGTTCTACGGGCACACGCTCCCGGACATGATGGCCTCGGCCGCCGCGCGCCCCAAGGGCGCCAGCGTCTTCGCCTATCATGTGCGCGACCCGGAGCGTTACGGCGTGGTCGATTTCGACGCCAACGGCAAGGCGAACTCGATCGAAGAGAAGCCGAAGGTCCCGAAGTCGAACTGGGCCGTGACGGGGCTGTATTTCTACGATGCCCAGGTCGTCGAGATTGCCAGGAATCTCAAGCCCTCGCCGCGTGGCGAGCTCGAGATCACCGACGTCAACCGGGTCTATCTCGAGCGCGGCGAACTCTCGGTCGAAACCATGGGCCGCGGCTTTGCCTGGCTCGACACGGGTACACCGGACAGCCTGCTCGAAGCCGGGGAGTTCGTGCGCACGCTTGAATCGCGGCAGGGGTTGCGTATCGCCTGCCCGGAGGAGATCGCCTATCGGCAGGGCTGGATTTCCATCGAGGAACTCTCTGCGCTCGGACAGAAGCTCGCCAAGGGCGACTACGGGCAGTACCTGCTACAGGTCGCAAAGGGCTGAGCGTTCGTCCCAGGCAAAACCGGCCCTGCACAAGCCGCGACGCCGCAACCTCCTGAAGCGTCTCACGATTTTTATCGAGCAGGCGTGGCGGTATACAGCGCATACTCGCCCACCCGCGCCACAGCGTCCTTTCGGTCTGGATCGAACGGGGCATCGATAGCCCGCATCACGACGTAATGCGTGATGCCTTCCGCGCGCATGATTGCACGCAGGCTTTCGAGATCGGCGGCCTTTGCAAGCCGCCCGACAACCTCCAGGCGCCGCGCCGCTTCCGCGCCGATCTCCCCCCCAGTCGCTAGCAGAAACCCGGGACAGGATATAAACGCTGGCATACCGCTGAGCGCGATAAGTCGGGCGGCATCATCGATCGTCGTCGAATCGCTGGGTTGATTCGCAACGGCGAACCGGGGAAGTCTCACATTTTGGTTTTGGAGAAGCGGCGCAAATGCCATGATCTCCGGAGCAACCTGCTCGCCATGGGTTGCTCCTACCCATACCCATTGTTTGGCATGACCAATCGAAAGCGCCAGCACGACCAAACTGGGGACAGCGACCGCAGCCAGAGCCGCTAGCGCAGCCTGCCTGGACAGTTGGTTGAGCCAGCCCGCGAGCAAGAGCCCCGCGAATCGGATTGTCCAGATAGCCAGCACCACGACCAGCAACGGCCCCGGACGATGGCGGAATTCTGAAATGTCGCCATTGCGGCCAATCGGGCTTAGCATAATTGTCAGCGTGCCAACAATCAGTAGCAAAAGTGGCAACACATCAATCGAGGAAACCAACCCGCGACGCCAGGCGAGGGCCCCCAATAGCAAAAAGCCTGGCAACCACGGGCCGAGCGTTCCCAGCAATGCAAGCATCACTCCGACGAGCCCCGCTGCGGTCGGTCCTACGCTCGAAAGCAAAACCGCATAGAGGCCATCGATCCGCGCCCCCATCTTTGACGTATGGAGAAACTTCACATAGCCAAAGAGAAATTGCTGAGGATCGCTTGAAAGCAGACGCCATGACAGCAACACCAGAGCGCAGACGAACCCAAGCAGCGCGATACTGAGAAGCATCGGTCGAAATCGCGAGCCTGCTCCCCACCACACTGCTATCGCGCCAAGTGCAATGGCAGGAGCGAGCCAGACGAAGGTATTGGCGCGTGTCAAAAAGCAGGCGCCCGTCAGCAGAAAAGCCAGTACCAACGCACCGACACTGCGCTGCTTCGATGCGCGCACCAACGCTGCAAATGCCGCGCAGCCAATCCCCAGACTGTAAGGCGTGCCGGGAGCCGTTTCGAGCAGCCAAGCAAAGCCAAGGAAGCCGTTATCGAGCGTCCACCGCTCGGGCGTCGGCACGGCCGCGAGCGCGAGAAGAGCGCTTGCGGCAAGCCAGGGACCGCCCAGGGCAAGTCCCAGCGCTACGACACCCAGGCCCATGACCACCATACCAAGTGGTATCCAAGCCAAGGCAGCGGCGTCGAATGGCACAACATCCGCCAACGGCGGCAACAGCGCGACCGGCATCATCGAGGCGTTATGGTAAAGCGGGCGCGGCCAGTCAGCCATCAGAGCCATACCGCGCCCGACCATATCCGGAGCGCTGAATTGCATCAGATTAGTCGTATGAATCAGCAGATCATGCCAGAAATTCAGCTGGCCAGACGCGTGGAATTGGGCAACGCGCGGCGTGACATCGGCGCACCATACGAAGATCACGACCGCGAGAAGGCTTGCAAGAGCGGGCGCTGCGCGCTCAACTGGCTCGTCCCGCGATGGCAATAAAAGACCAACCGCAGCCGGCGCGAGACATGCCAGTGCAATAGCTGGATGGCGCAGCACCAAGCCGTCGATCAGCAACTGCAGATGAGTCACTGCAGCAAACCCGGTGACAAGCATAAGAAAAGGATCGGCTCGCAGGCGCAGTCCGCGGAAAATTAGCTCTCCGGCCCCAAGGCTAAGTAGCAGCACCGTGAGCAGCAGAAGATGAGCAGCGAGCCCCAGGCCCGGCGCGATAGCCCACAGGGCAGCAGCCAAAATTGGCGGAAGCCAAAGTCCACCACGGCTCATCAGAACCCTATCCATCCGAACTTCAGTCAAAACACGCTTCTTCCCTCGCTAGCGGGGGACAGTTGCATGGACGGCGCCCACCATGTCAGCCCGGCCAATGCCGGCAATGCGGTGAGGCTTGCCACGATCGTCGGCACACCAATGCCAATGAATGGGGCCGCCAAGCTGACAGCAAGAACGAATGGGCTGAAAAAACTCGGCGTTCCGCGAGCCACCAGAAGCCCGCAGGCCATCAGGGCGAAAAATAAAAGAATAATCCAATTTAAAGCAGCATCAGATAAGCGATTCCGATAGCAATTTAACCGGAACGGCCACCCTATAACAGCCACACCTACTATGGTATAGGAGAGTATCAGCCAAAATTTTGACGCTATCATTTCTTGTAGTGATTTTCAGATGCTTCCGGCACGAGATCAACATTGATCCTCTCTCGCTCTACAACCATCGGACCTCGACGTACTTGCGCATGAATAGCCGTGATGTATTCACCCATAAGGCCAATAAACATGAGCTGAACACCCGAGAAAAAGAACAGCGCGATGATAATCGTCTGCGTACCGGCAGGCGCAGAGCCCTGTGATAGCAACGCCAAAACGAAGATAACGAGTGCGTAGAGAAGCGCAAGGCTGGCTACACCAAATCCGAGAAAACTACATGCGCGCATCGGAGCATCGGTAAATGAAAATATACCATTCATAGCCTGATCGATTAGGCGGAGAGCATTGTTTTTCGAAATGCCACGCTTACGCGCTTTCCAAGTATAAGGAATAATAAGCCTCCGGAATCCTGCCGAAGCAATAATGCCCCTTATATAGGGATACTGGTCACGATGACTGACGACAACCTCCCAGACCTTCCGGTCGATCAGTTGAAACTCCCCGACATTCTCCGGAATTTCAAATTCTGACAATGTGTTGACGATACGATAGAAAATGCGCCGACACGTGCGCAGCGCCCAAGTCTCCTCACGGTTCGCACGCGCGCCAGCCACGACCTCGATGCCATTCTCCCAATGACGGACCATCTCGGGGATCAATTCGGGCGGGTCCTGCAGATCTACCGGCAAGAAAACCAGGATCGCATCGCCTGTCGCATAGCGCAGCGCATTGAAATTTGAGCGAAAGGGCCCGAAATTCCGTGCATTCAGGATAACCTTGACGGCAGGGTCCGCGGCCGCGATGCGCCGGAGAATTTCAACGGTCGAATCCTCCGAGGCATTGTCGGAGAAGATGTGCTCACGCTCATACTGCGCGAGCGGCCCGCTCGGCGCGAATAGCGCTCGCACCGCTTCATGACAAGCCTCAACATTTTCGTCTTCGTTATAGCAAGGGGAAACGATAGAGATGCGCGCCATGGCTTCAGGCCCGCGCCGTCATGAAATGAGATTGTGCGAGCCAGCGCGTGGCGGCGGTCGCCTCCAGTGCGGGCTCGATCGCAAGGCTCGGCTTCACCAGCACTTCAGGCAGGCCCGGCAGAAGGAAGTCGCGCGTTGCAACATCCACATTGCGCCAACCCGCCGCTGGAAGCGCTCTTCGCAGTTCGCCGGGCGTAAATGCCATCTCGTCCGGCTCCAGCCTCGCGAAACGGCGTCCAATCTTTGTGCCAAAAATGAAGGCGCAATACGGGTTGAGGAAATTCGGTTCGACGAAGGCAAGGCCCCCGCCGGGGTTGGTTAAATCGTGCAGCGCGCTCAAAACATCGGGGAGACGCTGCACCAGATGATGCAGGATTCCATTGCCGCACACCATGTCGAACCGACCGAAAGCCATAGGCTTGTCGCCAAGAAGGTCGAACAGCTCATAGCGCAAATTGGGAGCGGAGTGCCTCGCGCGGGCCTCCGCGACAAAAGCTTCACTGATATCGACCGCGACAATCTCCGCGTTGCTGTGTGTCGCGAGGTAAGCCGCCGTCTCCCCCGTGCCGCTGCCGATCTCCAGGACGCGCTGTGCTCCGAAACGCGCAATCTGCGTGACAAACCAATCGCCGCGCCGGCGCATGCGCAACGGCGTGGATCCGACCGGAGCAAAAACCTGATTGAATCCACGCTCGTCCTGCAGGGTGAATCGAGACATGTGACAGTCAGACCTTTCGGGCGACGATACCATAGCCGAGCGGATCAGCCTTTGAGCCCCAGCCGAAGTAGAGGGAAAAATGCGCTAGACCAAGTGCCAGTAGAGCGGGAGGCACCGCCAGCAGCAGCAACGGCAGGCGCCAAGGATGGGATGGCTTGGCGAGTCGCATGCAGACGACAATCAGTTTGTTGGCGATCACGGCTAGATCGTCGCCGCGCTCTTCAATCGTCACGCTGTCGAAGCTCGAGAATATGCGCGCAAGACGATAGCGCGTGAAGCGATGATAATCATGCGGCGCGTGATGCACGCGAGCCGAGAAGGGCACCGTGGCGACCAGCGTGCCGCCCGGCTGCAACACGCGGTACATCTCCGATATCAGAGCCACCGGATCCTCCGCATGTTCCAGAACCTCTGTGCAGAGGATGCATTCCTGGCTGCCATTCGCGAAAGGAATGGTAATGCCGTCGAAATCCACGATCTCGGGGTGGCGCCGCATACCGAAATCATCGGCCGCGGGGACATCAAGCCCTGTATAGTGCACGGTCTCTGGCAAAAGGCTGCGAAAAGGCATTTCTCCGCAACCGACATCCAGCACGTTGCCCTGCATCTCAGCCAGATGTGGCACCAGGAAGCGCGTACAGGTCAGCAACTGGAGATCCAGCGTCATGCGCGCGGCAAAGGCGATCCGGCCCAGTGCTCCCGCGTTCCGCCGAATCGGAATGGGCTTGAACTCCTCAACGACGGATGTTTTGCTCATAGCGTTCTCATGGCGCGGGGCGCGGCGCCTGTCCACGGAAAACGAAACCGCGCAAACCCAAATAGCCGCATGTAGCCAGTACGGGGAGGAGAACAGCCTGCGCGATCAGCGGGCCGAGCCCAATCCATCCCAAGAGACGGAGCAGGACGAAATTCAAACTGCCGAGGGCGACGTAGAAAACCAGGAAGCGCGGCAATAGGCGGCGCGAAGTACTGCCGAATACCAATCCGCCATAGCTAAAAAAATTGAAGAGGAAAGCGAGCCCCGTCGCTCCTGCAACTGCAAGCCAAAGGGGCGTTCCAGCCAGCACGAGCACCGCATAGCTCACATAGCCGAAGGCCGTATTCAGCCCACCCACAGCCAGAAAACGCAGAATTCGCCACCACTCCGCAGTCATCTCGGGTGTGCTCGGTACCACTCGACCGTATCGGCAAGCCCAGTATCTATGTCGATACGCGGCTCCCAACCCGTTGCAGCACGCAAGCGTGCATTGTCGGCCTCCATATGCATAACTTGATCCGGTCGAAACGGTATCTCCCCGAAGACCAGTTCCATGCCCGGCGCGGTGAGATCGCGAATGCGCTCGACGACATCGCGTACCCGTACCGCCCGTCCCGAGCCAAGATTAAACACACCTGCAGCGGACTCGGTCGTAGCAACCGCCAGAATGCCGCGGGCGACGTCCTCCACATGCAGCCAATCCCAGCTTTGCGTGCCTAGCGTCGTTTTCGGTCGGCGCCCAGCCAGCATTTCGTTCACGAGCATTGGGATCAGCCAACCGTCATTGTCGTCTGGTCCGTAAGTCGAAAATAGACGCAGCCAAGCATGCCTGATACCCGCCTGCGCTGCGAGTTGCCGTGTCAGGAAAAGCGAGGCCACTTTGGCAGCGCCGTAGAGCGTCGTCGGCTCGGGCAAAACATCCTCGCGCATCGAGGATCCTGCTCCGTATTCGCCTTGGCTGCCAACACCAACGAAGCTATTCACTCCGGCAGCGACACAAGCCTCGACCAGCGCACAAGCAGCCTCGACATTGTCAGTGATCTGTCGGCGGTCAAATCGAGCTGCATTCGCCACCCCAGACCAAGCCAAGTGGAGCACAGCGTCAGGGCGATACTTGGTCATGGCTGCCGTCAGTGCCGCCTGATCGCGCAGATCGATCTCAAGCCGTGCGAAGCGCCCAGCCAGCTGAGCGAGGCGTGGCGCGGGCGAGCCTGGCCTGATGGCTGCTGCAACCTCGTGCCCATCTTCGAGAGCGACTCGCAATGTCTCTGCGCCGACGAACCCGGTTGCTCCGGTAAGAAAGAGCTTCACAGCAAACGGGCCGCGTGGTCTTCGATCGAGCCCAACCGATCCAGCAGCCAAGCTTGACTGCCAATCTGGCCGCTTAACGCATCCGTCACGCCAAACTTGCCGAAGCGTGGCGAGAGGCCATGTGTGAGTAGCAGATCAGCGACGCGGCTGCCGAAGCCGCCGCTGATATTATGTTCCTCAATCGTGAGAATGGCACGATGCGATCGTGCAACTTCCAACACCGCCGCCTCATCCAACGGGCGAAAGCCGGGGAAGCTCAGCACGCTGGCAGAGATCCCGCGCCCGGCGAGCGCGTCAGCCGCCGAGAGCGCGCGACCAAGGATCGGTCCAGTCGCAAGCAGGGCGATGTCGGTCCCCGCACGCAGCGTGACCGCGCGTGCCAACTCAATCACTGTACCGGGAGCATGCAAAGCAGGCTCGCCCGAACGTCCGAGGCGGAGATAGGCCGGACAGCGGCGGTCGAGAAGCTGAGGCAACAGTGCCATCGCTTCGAGCGGGTCGGCTGGGCAGGCCACCACCATGTTGGGCAGCATCGCCATGATGCCAAGATCCTCGACGCCATGATGCGTATAACCCTGCGCACCATAAGCGAGGCCACCGCCAACCGAGATCACCGTCACGGGCAGATTGTGATAGCACACGTCATTGCGCAACTGTTCAAGGCAGCGCAATGTCGGGAAATTCGCGATCGAATAGAGCACCACGCGACGCCCCGAGAGGGCGAGGCCTGCCGCGATTCCAACCATAGCCTGCTCGCAGACTCCGACATTGGCATATTGTGTTGGCAAGGCCTCGGCGAAGCGCTCCAGCACCGAGTAGCCCAGATCGGCCGTCAGTAGCATCACATCGGGGTTGGCGTGCGCGTAAGCGGTCAGCGCGTCGATCGTCTCGGTTCTCATGCCACCTCTTCCAACTCAGCCAATGCGGCTTCGAGCTGCGCGACATCCGGGTTGCGATAGTGCCAGAGCAATTGGCCTTCCATAAACGAGATACCCTTACCCTTTATCGTGTGCGCCACGATCGCAGTCGGTCGACCTTCGCGTGGAGGCGGGCCCGATAGCGTTTCAACGAGCGCGGCATGGTCATGACCGTCCAGCTCGTGCACCCCCCAGTTGAATGCACGGAACTTCTCGGCAAGGGGATGCAGATCGCTCACCTCGGCGACGCTGCCGAAGCTCTGAATCTTGTTGTAGTCCACGATCAAGGTAAGATTGGACAGGCGGAAATGCTGCGCGAATTGGATCGCTTCCCAATTGGACCCCTCATCGAGTTCGCCATCGCTAACCACGCAGAAGCTGCGCCAGGAGGCTCCTGAACGCTGCGCGGCCAGTGCCATCCCGGCAGCCACCGGCAATCCATGACCTAGCGAACCCGTCGAAAGCTCCACACCCGGCACCATCGTAGTGACATGCCCCGCCAAGCGGCCGCCATCGGCGGAGTAAGTGTCGAGCTCAGCCAGAGGCAGGAATCCCTTTTCGGCAAGCGCCGCATAAACAATCGCGGCGGCATGCCCTTTGCTCACGATAAGGCGGTCGCGCTCGGTCCAGTCCGGGCGCGTGGAATCGATGCGCATGATGCCGCCATAGAGCACGGCCATGATGTCAGCCATCGACAGGCACGAGCCGACATGGGAGGCGCGAGCACGGTGCGTCATGCGCAGCGCGTGGCGACGTAGACGGCGGGCCAGAGCTTCCGTATCGATTTGTTTCATGCCGCCCTTGTTCCCATCATGGCGATCTGCGCGCGGGTCAACGCCACGACATCTTCGCCGCGCAACCACGCACCATACCAGTCCGCCGTCATTGCCACGGTTGCAGCAAAATCAAGCCTGGGCGTCCAGCCGAGGCGCGCCCGCGCTTTACTGCAATCGAGGGCCAATAGCTTCGCCTCGTGCGGCGCGCCAGAATCCGGCGTGATCTCGATACGGCCTTGCCCCAGAGCGCGCACCATGGCTTGCGCCACATCGAGTACCTGACGATTCTCCGCAGGGTCAGGGCCTATATTCCACGCCTCATCAAAACCGTCACGGCCGGTCCATAGATGCTCTGCGAGCATCAGGTAGGCCGAAAGCGGCTCGAGTACATGCTGCCAAGGCCGAACCGCTGTGGGGTTGCGCAGCCGAACCAGAGCGTCATCGCTCAGACAGCCGCGCACGATGTCGGGGATCAATCGGTCAGCCGACCAGTCACCGCCGCCGATCACGTTGCCCGCGCGCAGTGTCGCGATGCGGGCAGGATGCTTACCCGGGCCGTAGAAGCTGCGCCTCATGGAGATAGCGGCAAGTTCAGTGCAGCCCTTGCTGGCGCTATAGGGATCGTGCCCTCCAAGGGTATCTGTCTCGCGATATCCCCATTCCCATTCACGATTCTCGTAGGCTTTGTCGCTTGTCACGATAAGCACCGCGCGCGTTGCGTCGCACTTGCGCAATGCGTCGAGCAGCGACACCGTGCCGAGAACATTGGTCGCAAATGTCTCGACCGGCTCAGCATAGGAGTGCCGCACCAACGCCTGGGCAGCCATGTGGATGACCACCTCCGGCCTCGCCTCGGCGATCAGCGCGTCGAGCGCTGCTCGGTCGTTGATATCGGCTTGAACGAAGCGGCCGCGCGTCTTCAGGTCGAGCAGATCATGCAGGTTGGGCGAGGTGATCGGAGGAAGTGCCAGACCTGAAACCTCGGCCCCCAATTCAGCTAGCCAGAAGGCAAGCCATGCGCCTTTGAACCCCGTCTGCCCGGTAAGCAAGACGCGCCGCCCTGCCCAGAAAGAAGCCATCACCACTGCTTCCAGGGTGGACTTCCCGAAGCCCAGAGCTGCTCAAGATAAGTCCGGTCACGGATCGTATCCATGGGTTGGAAAAAGCCTTCATGACGGAAGGCGTGCAAGTCGCCATCTGCAGCAAGCCGCTCCAACGGCTCTTGTTCCCATACGGTTGAATCGCCAGCAATGAGCCGGCCGACCAGAGGAGAAAGAACGAAAAATCCCCCGTTTATGAAGCCGCCCTCGCCCTTCGGCTTTTCGCGGAAGCTCATCACGCGGTCGCCCTCCAAATCGAGAATGCCGAAGCGAAGGGGAGGATAGACAGCTGTCACTGTTGCCAGCTTTCCATGCTTGCGGTGGAAACGGATCGACTCTCCAATATTGACGTCGGAGACACCGTCTCCATAGGTCAGACAGAAGGCATCGCCCTCGATAAGGTCCAATACCCGAGCAAGGCGCCCACCGGTCATTGTGGCTTCGCCCGTGTCGATCAAAGTGACTCGCCAGTCTTCTGCCTCATTGCGATGCGTCGTCATTGAATGAGCGGCCAGATCGAAGGTCACATCGGACATGTGCAATGTATAGTTCGCAAAAAATTCCTTGATCAGATGCCCCTTATATCCAAGGCAAACGATGAAATCTGTCACGCCATGCGCGGCGTACATCTTCATGATATGCCATAGGATAGGCCGCCCCCCGATTTCGACCAGAGGCTTCGGCTTCACCAACGTCTCTTCGCTGAGACGAGTACCGAGCCCTCCAGCTAGAATTACGGCCTGCATATCAAATCCCAATCGCACAACCTCACGAAGCGCGGGAACAGCTACCTCAGCCATGGGCGAACATCAATTGCGGCGCGAGAGCTGGCTTGATCAAACTGCACAGCTCGGCTGAGTGGCGTTTAGGCCAGAAAAGAGGCCATGACGAGATGCGTGCGCCGGAACCACAGTCCGGCTTTCACGGAAGGTGGCGTTGGCTTCAATCAGGGCGAGTAGACGCCGGCCAAGTTCGGCCTCAAAGACCGCATAAGGCCAGAAATGGAACGCAGGAGTCGCCCCTGGAATAGTGTTGTCCGAGGCATCGTCTGCGGTCAGATCGACGCGATATGGCAGACTGATGCATGCGCCACGGACTTTGCGCCAAAGCGGCGCGACTGAGGCAGCCGCGGTGGCCCATTCGGGAACGTCATAAACAATTCCCTCGCCCGTTTGTTCTGATTGAGAAATTTTAAATTGCGCAGGCGCGCGGCCGCGTCATGTGTTATTGCCGCAGGCTCCTTGGAGGCATGAGCTTGATTATCTGTTCGATCTGCGGAAATGACGAGTTTGAAGACACAACGATCCTATGGCCCGCTCTAATCGAGGAGTGGGAGATATCGACCGAGGAGGCGGATTATATTAATCGCCAGCAAGGCACGCATTGCGTAAGGTGCAAAGCAAATCTTCGCGGTGTTGCGCTCGGAAACGCCATTCGCGAGGTTGTCGGAACAGGAGAGCCGCTGACGAGATTCGTCAAGACTTCCTCCGCTGGTCGCCTGCGTGTTCTGGATATCAATGGGACCGCAGCTTCTGAAGTCTTGTCCGCTCTCCCCGGGTATGTGCGAGCTGATTACCCCGACGTTGATATGCAGGCTATGCCATTCAAGGCGGCATCCTTCGATGTCGTCATCCATTCGGACACACTTGAACATGTTCCGCGTCCATTGGATGGACTAAAGGAATGCCGCCGCATTCTGGCTCCGAATGGTCATCTTTGCTATACTGTTCCCATTATCGTCGGCAGGATGACGAGAAATAGACAGAATTTGCGGCCCAGTTACCACGGCAATCCGGAGGAGTCCGGCTACGACTTCATCGTTCAAACCGAGTTTGGCGCAGATGCTTGGACATTCCCGCTCCAAGCTGGATTCTCTTCTGTGAAGATCAACACGGTATCATTCCCAGCCGCAACAGCTCTGACAGCTTGTTAATAACCCTTCCGGCGACTTCGTAAGCATTGCTCTGCCCGAACCGCGCGTAGCCCGCTGTTGGGGTTAGGGGACCAGCAGCCTCACTGTCCATCGCCGGCGGTCGAGCGGGAACCGGGATCGATCCCGGCGCAGATGCAGCCTACGAAGCGGCCTCAAGCAACGCCTGCCGCGCGTCAGCGCTCGCGATGAGGAAAGTCGTTTCGGACGCCACAATACGCAGTATGGTTTTGCGGTTGCGACAGGATCGCGCCGATGTTTCGACGGCGTGGGCCTTGGGTCCACGCTGGACGCCCCAGCCGAGATTGGATATAGACCCTGCCTTCGCAGGTGCCCGGCAATGACGCTAGACGCGCCCCCGGGATAACAATTCGCATTTTCGCGCTAGTCGGAAGCGATAGCGCTAGCGAGCGGAGCATCTGAGGAACTTGGTTTTGGAGGCGGGGTTGGAGACGGTCGAACGCATAAGCCGTCACTGGACCGGCGCGATATCGTCGATCTGGAGCAACCAGGAGATCATCCGTGCCTTCATCGCCAGGGAGATCGCCGGGCGCTATCGCGGTTCCTTCGGCGGATTGCTCTGGTCGTTGATCAACCCATTGCTGATGCTCGCCATTTATACCTTCGTCTTCGCCGTGGTGTTCAAGGCAAGGTGGTCATCCTCCCAGCCGGAGAGCGGCACGGGCTTCGCTGTGGTGCTGTTCGTGGGACTGATCGTCCACGGCCTGTTCGCCGAATGTCTCCTGCGCGCCCCGCGTGTGATCATCGAACATTCCAATCTCGTGAAAAAGGTGATCTTTCCCCTTGAGGTTCTGCCGATCGTCACACTTGGCGTCGCTCTTTTTCATGCGAGCGTGAGCATCGTTGTTCTCTTTGCAGCCATGATTTTCGGGGGCGCGCAGCTGCATGTCACAGCACTGCTTCTTCCAGTCGTCCTGATTCCATTGATCGCAATCACGCTGGGCCTGAGTTGGTTCGTCGCAGCGCTTGGTGTGTACATTCGTGACATCGGCCAGCTCATCGGCCTTCTGACAACGGTGTTGCTCTTTCTGTCGCCGGTTTTCTATCCGATATCCGCGTTGCCTGAGAGCTACCGAGCATTGGTGCTGTTCAATCCCTTGACGCTCCCGATCGAACAAGCGCGCGACGTCCTGATCTGGGGAAGGCTCCCCGACTGGCGAGCTCTGGCGGCATACTACGTCATCAGCTTTCTGGTGGCATCGTTCGGCTATTGGTGGTTCAAGAGCAGTCGCAAGGGCTTCGCAGATGTCCTCTGACGTTGCGGTCGCTGTCGAGAGCGTCAGCAAGTGCTTCCTGATGTATGCCCGGCCGGAAGACCGGCTCAAGCAGGCGCTTGTTCCCAGGCTCGCGCGTCTCCTGGGGCGCCCGGAACCTTGCTATTATCAAGAGTTTTGGGCGCTCCGTGACGTCTCTTTCTCCATCCGCAAGGCGGAGACCGTTGGCATCATCGGCCGCAATGGCGCAGGCAAGTCGACGCTACTCCAGATCATCTGCGGCACGCTGGCACCGACGAGCGGCGCCGTGCGAACATTCGGACGGATCGCTGCTCTCCTGGAGTTGGGAGCTGGCTTCAATCCCGAGTTCACCGGGCGTGAGAATGCCTACCTCAACGGCACGCTCATGGGTCTCTCGACCGCGGAGATTGATGCCCGCCTGCCTGACATCGAGGCCTTTGCCGATATCGGCGACTTTATCGACCAACCGGTGAAGACTTATTCCAGCGGCATGTCGGTTCGGCTGGCCTTCGCTGTGATCGCCCATGTCGATGCCGACATCCTGATCATTGATGAGGCACTCGCGGTCGGCGACGCACTGTTCGTCCAAAAATGCATGCGCTTCCTGCGGGATTTCGCAAAACGGGGGACGTTGCTCTTCGTCAGTCACGACACTGCTGCGGTCCTGGCTTTGTGTGATCGTGCGATCTGGTTGGACGGCGGGGCGGTCACGGAAGACGGGCAACCCAAGCTGGTGTCAGAAGCCTATCTCGCCCGGATGCATCATGCCGCACTTGGTTCGCATTCGAGTTTGAAGCGAACGTCCGTCCAGCCGAGCAAAACAGATTCGTCTCCCGCCACGGAACTTGGAACGAGCGAAACGGTATCGGAGAGCCAACTCACTGGAACGCACGGAAGCTCGTCATTCGGCGCCGGCGGGGCGGAGATCAAAAGCGTGGCGCTGCTCACATCGAGTGGGCAGGCGGTCCAGACCGTCAATGGCGGCGAGGAGGTCACACTGGAGATCTTGGTCAGTGTTCTGGCCCCACTAACCAGCCCGATTCTGGGCTTCTACCTGAGAGATCGCCTCGGTCAGAATCTGCTCGGCGAAAATACATATCTGAGTTACCGAGATGCCGGGATAACTGCGGAGCCTGGAGACATGCTCCGAGCGCGCTTCTCGTTCCAGATGCCCCACCTCCTGCATGGGCATTACAGCGTGTGCGTCTCGGTGGCCGATGGGACGCAGGCCGTTCACGCACAACACCATTGGATCAATGACGCCTTGATCTTTACGTCGCTCCAGCAACACAACCACCGCGGTCTCATTGGCCTGCCCGATATGAAGGTTGCGTTGGAGCAAACCTCCTGAGGCCAGGCGGCGGTTCTGCTGTGTTCGTGAGCGAAAGATTCTGTGATGGTTGAGACGTTCAAGCGCGAAGCCGCTGCGACGCCAATGGATTTCAGCGGCGAGAGGCTGACATCTGCGATCTCGGGCGAGGTGGCGGTCGAGCACTATCATCGCTATTTCCTGGCGCGCGACTTCTGCGATGGTCTTGATGTGCTCGATATCGCAGCCGGAGAAGGGTACGGCTCCGCCATCCTGGCGCAAGTGGCGCGATCTGTCGTCGGCGTCGAAATCGACCCCGCCGTCGTCGATGCCGCCAACACGGAGTTCGTTCGCGCCAATCTGCGTTACATTCAAGGTGACGCGCGGGCGATTCCATTGCCGGACGCCAGCATCGATGTCGCGGTGTCCTTCGAGACTTTCGAACATTTCGGCGAACACGAGCTCTTCCTGGCGGAGTTGCGCCGCGTCCTGCGCCCGAATGGGCTCCTCATCATCAGCACGCCGGACCGCGACATTTATTCCGGCCCCGACATTCCACCAAACCCGTTTCACGTCAGGGAAGTGAACCGACCTGAATTCGAGAGCGCACTGTCCGCTCATTTCGGGAATGTGCGGATCGCGAGCCAACGTTCGCTGGTCGGCTCCTTCATCGAGGGCGACCAGGAGGGCCTACCCACACGACACTTTGAAGCTCGAGGTGGCGATCAGATTGAAGCGGGCAAAACGATGGCGCGGGCGCCATATCTCATCGCCTTCGCCTCCAACGCCGCACTGCCGTCGCCGCCTCGCAGTCTGTACGTCTATCGGAGCGACTTCGAGATGGACGCGCAGGCTCGTCAGTTGATAGCGCAAGCGCAATTGCAGAACCAGCAGTTGCACGCTGCGACCACGACGCTCGAAGCCGAATTGCAGGCAACCCTGGGGCGCGAAGCCGAGCTTCACCGGACGGCCAAAGAACTCGAAACGCAACTCGCGGCCGCGGTCGCGGCATTCGGCAGCGCGCAACAAGAACTCGAGCGCCTGCGGGCATCGCTCAGTTGGCGCGCCACAGCTCCCTTGCGATCTGTCATGACCCGTTATCCAGGCCTCGCCCGCCGCCTGCGGCAGGGGGCAAAGCTCGCCTATTGGACCGTGACCGGCCAACTCCTCCGGCGCTTGCGAGCGTCGATCGCTTACCGTACCTCGCCGCCATCCGCCGACATGGCGGCCCCTGTCAGCGAGCCTGAAGGCTTGTCGCCCGCTCATGATAGATTGGCAGCGAGCCTCGGCGGACACGTCGGATCGACTTCCTGGCAAGCGAAAAGGCCGATCCGCGCCGCTCTTGCCAAGCGACCCACGATACAAAGATTGGCGAGGCGCATCGCGAAAGCTCTGTGGTGGACTGTGACGCTGCAACTTCCCCAGCGACTTGCCGATAGGAGGCGGGTGCTCGCTTCACAGACAGCGCGCAAGGCTCCCAAATCTCGCGTCAATTCTGAGGATCTAAAAAAACAAGCCGTTGATATTGCCACGAGAGATCTGACTGATTTCCTAAATTCAGACGAAAGAATTGCTTTCACACCATATGAAAAGCCAGAGATTTCTGTTCTCATAGTGGTCTGGAACAAGGCTTATTTTACTTTACGTTGCCTTCGAGAATTGCATTCGGTTTCGTCAAGAATTGAGATCATCCTAGTTGACAATGCGTCGACCGACGAAACGACCGACATGCTGAGGCGCATCGACGGAATTCATGTCATTGTAAGCGACGTGAACGCGGGGTTTTTGACCGCGACTAATCGCGCGGCGGCCGTCGCGCGGGGACACGCATTCTTACTTCTAAACAATGATGCGTTCGTGCGCCCCGGCGCGATTGAAGCTGCCTTCGCGACCTTGAACGAAGAGCCAAACGCCGGGGCCGTCGGTGGACGGTTGATCCTGCCCGACGGGTCTCTTCAAGAGGCAGGAAGCATAATCTGGTCGGACGGAAGCACGCAAGGTTATGGGCGCGGGATAACGCCCGATGCAGGGGAGGCCATGTTTCGTCGAGACGTCGACTATTGCTCAGGCGCGTTCTTGATGACACCTGCCGCTGTTTGGAACAAACTGAATGGTTTCGATACGATCTATGCTCCCGCATACTATGAGGAAGTAGACTATTGCATGCGGGTAGCTGAAATTGGATTGCGTACAATATACGAGCCTGAGGCCGCCGTTGATCATTTCGAATTTGGCAGTGAAAACAAGCGTGGCGACACCCTTAATTTAGTCCTGCGGAACCGAAAGCACTTCAGAAGTCGCCATGCCTCCGCGATTCGCAAGAAACATCTTCCACCAAGCTTTGATAATATCTTGGTGGCCAGGCGTGCAGCCGCTAGCCGGGCTCGTTGCCTTCTGGTTATCGATGACCTTGTCCCTCTCGCTTCCCTAGGCTCGGGGTTACCCCGCACCAAGGCGATTCTAAGGACGGCCTCCGATCTGGGGTGGAATGTCGTATTCTACCCTCTTAGCCGCACTGATATCGACTGGTCCGCTGCTTGGCTTGAAATTCCGAAGAACGTCGAAATCATACTCGACGGGGCCGCCGGATTTGCAGATTTCATGGCGGCTCGGCGAGGATATTTCGATACCGTTCTGGTTAGCCGGCCGCACAATATGGCCTTTGTTTCTACTCATTTGCGCGGAGACGCCGCAAAGGACAGGGACGTGCGAATTATTTACGATGCGGAGGCCCTATTCGCGCTGAGGGAAATACTGCGCGCCGAGGTGGCAGGAACGCCTTTGCCCGCGAAAGAAGCCGAATTGCTGATAGCCTCCGAACTGGCCATTTGCGACGGCGCAGACGCGATTGTCTGCGTGACCGAAGCGGAAGCGTCGATATTCCGCAATCGCTTTTCAGAGCAGCATCGGCCGCCGGTGGGTGTTTTAAGCTTCCCCACGGAACAAAGAGAGGGAGCGCCCGAGTTCGAGGCGCGTGAAGGATTTTTGTTCGTTGGACGGCTGCTCGAAACGGCTTCTCCAAACTGGGATGGGCTGGTGTGGTTTCTGCGAGAATGCTGGCCACATGTCAGAAGATTTATGCCGGACGCCACGCTGACGGTCGTGGGACATGTGCATCCGGCCCACGGGCAGCTGGACGCGCCGGGAGTTCGATTTGTTGGCCCGCTTGATGACCTGCAAGCAGCATATGATGCTGCACGGGTGTTCCTGGCACCTGTGAGGTTCGCAGCGGGAATCCCACTCAAAATCGTTGAAGCAACGGCCGCAGGGGTGCCAACAGTCGGGACGCGATTGATGGCGCGTCAGATGAACTTCGAACCGGGGCGCGAGATAATGGCGGAGGACGAGCCGATCGACTTCGCCGAAGCTGCGGTAGCACTTCACAGGGATCGGAGCGCCTGGCTTGAAATGCGGGATGCTGCGCAACGCCGAATTCGGGCAGAACACAGCGCCATGCGTTTCCAAGCCTCCTTGGCCGAAATTCTCGACGGAGGGACGGCCGATATCAGCATTGAAAACGAGACGATGGCTTCCACGCCTTCGTCTGGCAAATAATTCTCGCTCCGAAAGTGAACCAACGTAGATGACTACAGATAAGTCGTTGAAATCGAAGTTCGCATCAGACGCGCGCTGGCACTCCGTTTTCTTTGGTTTCGCGGCCTTTGCGGTTGGCTTATGCTTGGCTTTTTATCTGTTCTCTTCAGCTATGTTGCTGGACAAATGGGAATGGTGGGCGACGGAAACGGGCGACAATCCCGTTGGCGTTGTTGGTTATCTTTATCTCGCCGAAGATAAGTGGCGGTGGCCCTTAACTCAGACAAATCTTCTGAATCCGCCCGCTGGCATCAACGCTTTCTATACGGATCTAGTGCCGATAGCGGCATTGATCGGGAAATTTATTTATGGCTTAACGGGTCATATTCACCTATACTTTGGCCATTGGATACTTCTTGCGTATGGGATGCAGGCATTCCTCGGGTGGTTGATTCTGACGCAGCTTGGCGTCAATCGCCTTGTGGCCGTCATCGGCGCAGCGTTATTTATTCTGCCGTCATTTGTCGCCCGCGCCGGGCACATTGGCCTCATCGCGCACTGGGTCGTCCTGCTTTCGATCTTCTCTTACATTAGGGTTGTCAAATTAGCGGGTCGCCGGGAGTGTGTTCTTTGGGCGATTGCGCTTGGCAGCGTGACCAGCATCAATCCCTATCTGCTCGCGATGTGCGCCGCGATATTCATCGCGGGTATGGCCGAGGCCGCGCGGCGACGGCGCGTCAGCGCGAGCGATGCCGTTATCGCGATCGCATTGCTGCTCTCGACTAGCATTGCTTGGGCTTTTGCCCTCGGGATCCTTGGGCAGGGAAGCCTCCCCCACGATCTCGGTTTCGGCGTCTATTCCATGAATTTGCTGTCGCCGCTAATGCCACAGTCGAGCTCAATTCCGGGCTTCGCGGACGTCCTGAACCCGACGGGCGGTCAGTATGAGGGTTTCAACTATCTCGGCGCCGGGGTTATCGCCATCGGCCTAATTGCGCTGACTTTTTATTTTAGCTCGGTAAAAAGGGTCGTGTCGGCAAACCCCATTCTCGCGGTCATCCTTGTCGGCCTGACGGTATATGCGGTGTCCGACAAGGTCTACCTTGGCCAACGGTTCATAGTCGATCTGGGCTACAGAAAGCTTCCCGGACTGAGCACATTAACATCGGTTTTTAGATCGAGCGGGCGCTTTTTCTGGCCGGTCGGGTATTGCGTCCTGATCGTATTCATAACGATTATCGCGCGGCGCTTCTCGCGCCCGGTTGCAGCCGCTTTCCTGCTCAGTGCTGTGATTGCGCAGTGGGTCGATATGAGGCCGTTGCTCGCTGTTACTCATGCAGTATGGCAAGTAAAGCCCGAGTTAGTCGATCGAAAGGCGTTCATCGAGGCAGCAAAGTCTTATGGCGAGTTCGTCCTCTATCCGCCTTCCGCGTGCCCAGCGATGTCGGAGCGCGATATAATCGCGCAACTGCAGTTGATCGCCGCGCAGGCCAAGCTGCCGGTGAACGCGGCCTTCATGAACCGTGGCGGCCCTAGCTGCGCCGATGCAGAAACCCGCTTCAGCAAAGATATCGCAGCGGATGCCGTGACCAAGAATCCGCTTGTCATCGCGCTCAAGAGCGCATGGTCGCCGACTTTGCTCGTGACCGGCGCCACCAACGGGTTTACATGCCGCGAAACAGTCAACCTGGTTGTATGCAGCAAAAACCAGATCGATCCGGTGTTTACGAGGTTAGGTGACGAAATCCGGCCCATCGCGCTGGGCACCCAAAGGGAGCTTTCCGCAGCAAATCAGGGAGCCGGCGTCCCTTATCTAGGAATCGGCTGGTCCCTCGCTGATCAATATGTGCGCTGGGCGAGCGGACCAGAGACGACGATTGCGGGCCGACTTGAAAAGCCCGTTTGCAATAATTTGACTTTCAAGGCTCTGGTCACACCGCTGTCGTTCGGAAATTATATTGCTGCGACCGCGACGCTAACTCTCAATGACACGCAAGTTGGGGAAATTTCACTCAGCAACCCAGCTCAGCAAGTAGTCCAGCATACGATTTCGCTCGGCGGACGCTGTGTCGATACCGTCAAGCTAGGATTGCACTTCAAAGATTTGAAGAGCCCGGCTGAATTGGGAATGAACCCCGATATCCGGAAACTGTCTTGGCTCTTCCGGTGGTTCTCCGTAACTGGCGATTAGAGCGTAATCCTGACGCAGAGCGTGCAGCGGGCAGGTGGCATATCGGCGCCTGCCCACTCGCCTTCATGGATGAGCAATCAATCCTGAAGGCTGCTATCGAGGATAGCGAATTGAAGACGCTTCTGGAGCCGGAACACCATGGCGACTAGATGGGCTCGGGCGGGCTGCCTGTATGCGAAATACCTGGCTGGAACGAGCTCGCGCACCAAGGCTGCCGGCTACAGCTGCGCCATTTGGAAGGGGTTGCCCTCCGGTGCGTTTGGCATCGTCGCCGAGCATTCTGGGGGCGACTTTGTGCTTTACCTGCTGAAATAGCCAGTCATGCGGCGCGAGCCGTGTTTCAAGCTAGCTATCACGCCCATGGAGCCGGAGCCCGATGCCGGCAGCACGAGGCTTGCGCCGCAGCGTGCGACCCCGTACGGATGTCGCTGAGCAAACCACCGCGCCATTTTCGATCAATAGGGCGTGAATAGACGGTAGAAATGGCATGAAAAAGCGCGCACTGATAACCGGAATTACTGGCCAGGATGGCGCGTATCTGTCGCAGCTTCTGCTTTCAAAAGGATACGAGGTTTCCGGCCTCGTTCGACGCTCGAGCACGGCCGACGTCAATGACGTCCGCTTGAAGTGGCTGGGGATCGCAGACAAGGTCAATTTGATCGATGGTAACCTGCTCGACCTGTCGGGGCTGATAAGGACCCTGCGGGAGGTCAAGCCTGACGAGATCTACAATCTCGCAGCGCAGTCCTTCGTCAGATCATCTTGGCAGCAGCCGATTTTGACCGGTCAGGTGACCGCGCTTGCAGTGACGAATGTCCTGGAGGCGATCCGGCTCGAATGCCCGCACGCCCGTTTCTACCAGGCCTCATCCTCCGAAATGTACGGCCTGATCCAGGAAAGCATGCAATCCGAAACCACGCCGTTTTACCCCCGCTCCCCCTACGCTGTCGCCAAGCTCTACGGCCACTGGATCACCATCAACTATCGCGAAAGCTACGGTATTCACGCGTCCAGCGGCATTCTGTTCAATCACGAATCGCCCTTGCGCGGCATCGAGTTCGTGACCCGAAAGGTCACGGATGGCGTGGCACGCATCAAGCTCGGCCTCGCCAAGGAACTCCGGTTGGGCAATATCGACGCCAAACGCGACTGGGGACACTCGCGCGACTATGTCGAAGCGATGTGGCTCATGCTCCAGCAGGACATCGCCGACGACTACGTTGTGGCGACCGGCAGGACGACAACCGTTCGTCAGATGTGCCAGATCGCGTTCGAACATGCCGGGCTGAAGATCGACGACCATCTGATCATCGATCCGCAATTGTTCCGCCCGGCCGAGGTTGACGTTCTGCTCGGCAATCCGGCGAAGGCGAAGGCCAAATTCGGCTGGGAGGCCACGACTTCGCTGGAAGAGATGATTGTGGAAATGGTAGAGGCCGATCTCAAGCGCCTGTCTTGAGTTCTGGCGCCCGCTGATAAGGCAAGCTCCAAGGGAGCACAGACCCTGCGATGAACTCCAAACCTTGGCGGATTGCGGTCACGGGCGCCGCCGGCTTCGTGGGATCCGTTTTTCTGAGGCATGTCGCCGAACAGCGCATACCAGGCATCGAAGCCGTTTCGATGTTCGGTTCCGCCGCAGGCGACATACGAGAGCCCGGGCAGGTTTCGCAGGCCATTGCGGCCATGCGTCCCGATGTCCTGCTGCACCTGGCCGCGATAGCAGCACCATCGGCTGCACGGGCTGATCCCAGCGCGGCCTGGCACGTCAACGTGCTGGGCACTCTCCATATTGCTCAGGCCATTCGCGAGGCGTCACCAAACACGCGCCTCTTGTTCGTCGGCAGCTCGGAGGCCTATGGCGGCAGCTTCCTGACGTCGCCCTCCCCCCTCGCCGAGACGGCAGCCCTTTTGCCGCGCAACACCTATGCCGCCACTAAGGCCGCCGCCGACCTGATGATCGGGCAGATGTCCATGGACGAGCTCAACGCGATCCGGTTTCGCCCGTTCAATCACAGCGGACCTGGCCAGACCCCGGATTATGTCCTGCCGGCATTCGCGCAGCAGGTTGCCCGGATCGAAAAAGGGCAGCAGCCCCCGGTCCTCAATGTCGGCAACCTCGATGCCGAACGCGATTTCCTAGACGTTCGCGACGTTGTTCGAGCCTATTTTCAGGCCGCGCTCCCGGAGACGCGGATCGCGACAGGCGCTGCGTTCAACGTTGCAACAGGTCATCCCGTGCGTATCGGCAAGATGCTGAGGCTGCTGCTCGATCAGGCGAAGGTGCCTATCGAAGTCAACAGAGACGCCACCAAGTTCAGGCCCAACGATGTTCCACGCGCGTCTGGCGACTCGCGGGCGCTTCGCGAATCGCTGGGCTGGCACCCCACGATAGCGCTCGAGCAAACCATCGCCGATGTGCTGGACTTCTACCGAACCCAGCCCTGATCGCGGCTCCGGGCGTGCCGCGGAAACCTGCCGCGATGAATGCCCTTCAGCAATGCGGCCTACACTGGGTGCGTACGGAGATCGTTGCGAAGCTGCGTCAGGTCGATGTGCTGGTCTTGCAGGGCAAGCACATGGCGGACGCGATCCGCTCGATCGGTGTGACGGAGGTTAGTTGCCATCGCTGGCGCCGAGGCCACCCGCCCACCAATATTCAACCTGACCTCTGAGCGAGGCGGATCATTGGCGGCCAATTACGCGGACTTCGGCTAGGCTCAGGTAGTCAGTCCCCTCCAACTGTATTCTTACGAACCTCGCGTTGAAGCCCGCTCTTACGCGGGTCATCTGACAGGTAGATCCCCGACGGAACATGCTATTGACGTCCGAGCGCTTGGCAGTTTCCCCTGCGGAGGCTTCCGCAGGCAATCGCGTATCGGATGCTAATACCCAAAAATTACGAAGGCGATCGCCACAGCAGTCGATACGATTCCAGATCTCGATCGAATGAATGGACTTCGAACTCCCTAGATCCACTTCCCACCAAGGGCCAGTCTGGAGCCCGGTGTGTGTTGTCGATCCGTTTGCGAACACACCGTCAATGTTGCCATCGACCGCCGCCGCCGGCTGTGCTCCGCTCAATGTTGAACTCTCAGTTGCCTGCCTATGAAGCGCGAGATTGACCAACTCAGAGCGCGCCGATCTCTGGCCCAAGGGCGTACCTTTTCGGACGAATATCCGCGGGGTTTGATCGTCACAGTTCGGTGTCTGTGGTACTTCGTCGAACTCCGCTTTTAAAAGCGCGTAAAGTCTGGGCTCGATCCGGGCCGCTTCAGGCAGCGTATTGTTCTGAAGGGGCGCGCACCACCGGGTCTCGTCGAGCACTACCATCCGCATATTCGAAGAGGCAACTGAGCGTAAAACAGTCTGCATTTCTGCTTCAAACAAGATTTGGCACATCCCAGCGGAGTGGATGGGACTTGGCGTACCGCGCCTGAGGCTGACCAGGTGGGTATACGGCGCAAGAACCAGCAGATCATCACTATCGTTCCGCTTGAACTCCTTGAATGCTTCGATCACTTGATCGGCAGCCCGGTTCCAGGTCGCGTCTGGAAGCGAGCTTCGCGAGAGCATTTCTAGCGAACGAACAGGACGGTTCACGCCAAAGGACAACATAGCGATCGACGCGAGCAGTGGAGCGCCAATTGCCATAGAAACTGCTGTAACGACCCATTGCCGTTTACGGCCGACGGCAGACACAACCCGGTCGATGAGCAGAGCGGCGCAACATAGTGCCGGAAGAGAAATGTACTGTAGTTGCGGCGCTACACTGCGGACTTGGTAATACCTCAGCCAGACAATTCCTGCCGCTACCAATGCCAGAAGCGCAGCCCCTCGATTTCTTTCCTCCGGACTTGTGCTGATCCATAACGAACGGATACCAACAAAGGTGGCAATGCCGTAGACGAGACAGTGTAAACCCCAGGCCCCGAACCAAGGCATTGGATCCGCGCCGACACCAGAGGAGAAGGCCCGAATGCTTTCCAAGGTACCAAGCAGGTTCGGAAAAGCCCCGAAGCGGATGAAATAGTAAGCAAGAACGCCAGCGATGGCGAATATGACCGCCACAACAGCGAGGACTGATTGCCAAAGGATGACAAGTAGGAAGGCCCTTAGTTGTGGCCGAAATCCAATCGCGACAGTAAAGACCCAATACGTCAGAAGCCCAACAACACCGCTCTCAAAATTCCAGATCAACCCTAAAGACAGGGCCAGGTAGCTCGGGAACTGGAACCGCTCCCGCGTCTGTCTCCAACAAAGCAGCCCCAGGGCCAAGGACGGGAATAGCAATCTGACAGGGAAGACCTGAAAATACGGGTCTACAGGCCAGGCTGGGTAGATAAACAAAGTCCCAATTATTGCCGCAAGCGTCAGAACTGCAGCAAGGGTCGTATCTCTCGTAAAGCGGGTCAGAAATGCCAGAGTGAAAACGAAGCACGAAAGAAGCAGGGTGGCCATCACGGTTGTAATGGCTACCGTCGATGGTGCTCCGATCACGTGCCAAATTGGCCGAAGGAAGATGGGATACAAGCCATACTGAGATTTTTGCCCATCGCTTCCCAGATAGATCCCGTTCCCGAGCCAATCCTGAATCAAAGGATAGACGAAAACCTCATAGTGTGTACTTGCAGGGTAATAGTCGTCATTGCCGATAATAGAGAAACTGGCTAAATAAACTAATGCCACACCGAGCGCGATCCCAGGCGCCATCTTCCATCGCTTTCGCTTTGAGAGCGATGCTACGGCTCCAACAATTCCAGCAAATAATACTGAATAGCCCGCAAAAGTCGCAGGGTTATCTACGATTGCCGGAGCCAAAAAGCCTGCAAACTGGAAGGAGATATGACTGGGACTGACAGCGATATTGACTATCCATAAAGCGATGCCCGCACTTGCGCAGACGACCATGACGGCAAGGACCGACTGGGCCACTCTGCCGAAGGGAGCCCGTACGGACACCCAAGCAGCGATCGAAAGAAAGGTCGCTCCAGCGAGAATGGTTAGAATAAATGTGGCGCTTTCCGCTGGCTCCGGCTTGATCAGGAAGGGGCTGATGTAAGTGGCATATGAGGAGAGTAATCCCGCGTTAGCAGCAACGCTAACTGGCAATGGCGGGACAATTAAAACACCAAGGATCCAACAAGTCAGAAAGCCAAACGCAACTGTTGCAAGTAGTCCGACGGCAAGCAATCCCGTTGAATTGAGCCGACCGTCCAACAATTTGAGAAATATTTTCACTGTCGCTCGATTAATTCACTGGCTCTAAGAAATACAGCAAAACAATCCCAACATCCTATCTGAAAATCTTTTGGGGATGCTTCAGGCACATCTGTCGATGAATTTATTCTCATCGCGGCTTGATCGCCGAATCGAGATGCCTTCTCCTGCGGAAAACCCACAAATTCATCGCAAAGAAATTCACCACGGGAACCATGATCACGGCGGCCATCATGCCAAACACGTAATGAAGCCCCAGGAAATCGACGATGGCTCCCATCGACAGGGCCGTCAGCAATATATTCACGGAATGTAATCCGATGAACCGAATGAGATCACTGAACAGAGGGCTATCGGACCGAAACGAGAAGCGTCGGTTGAAGACGAAGTTCACGGGCATCGACGCAACATAGCCCCCGACCGACGCAAGCTTCGGGTCGACGCTCAGCAATCCGACGAAGGCGGCGGTGACGATGGAAAAAACGGCGCTGCTGAGCACGCCGACCATGCCAAAGCGAAATGCCTTCGCCACGAGCTGATCCGAAACGGCCTGTTGGGCCAGCCAGCGTGTGAATCGCGAGCGCGTCACGCGGTCGCGGCCACGTAGTACTGCCCGCCGAAAGGGAGCCTGGCGAAAAGCTGATCGACGCGGCGCAGCAAGCCATTCGCCGGCGGGACGGACAGGATGTAGCGCGAGACGATGTCCTTGAAACCGGCCTCCCGGTACAGCGCCTCGGTGGTTTCGCTTCGCATCAGCACGGCATCGGCATCGAACGGGCATTGGTTGACGGCGCGCATCGTCAGCGGATTGCGAGGATTGTGCTCGAAGATCAGCGCCAGACCACCCGGTTTCAGCACGCGGTGCATCTCGCGGGCGAAGCCCTGCCACTGCGAAGGCGGCACATGATGCATGACGCAGATCGTGAAGGCGACGTCGAACGTGCCGGTCTCATAGGGCAAGGTCACGCCATCATAGACCTTGTAGTCGACAGTGGCGTTGCGCCCGCGGGCCGTTTCCACGCAGGCGGGGGAGATGTCGACACCGGACAGGGCCTTGAAATGCGGTGACAGCAAGGAATGGTAATTGCCGACGCCACATCCGACATCGAGGGCCGAAAGCTCCTTTGGCACCCCTTGGCGCGCCCGCGTGACATCGATGATATAGTCGGCCTTCACCTTCGTGAAGAAATCCGTCGACAGCCCGGTAAACGACACGGAGGCATCGACAGCGTCCGAATAGGTGTCCTTGTAGCTATCGAACGTCTTTGCGGTCTGTGATTGCTGGGGATCCATACGCGCTTAACCTCCCTTTGGCCGAGCTATGTTCCTGGGAACAGATTGCCTAGCCCCGGCCTCGAACGCCCCCGACAACTGACGCATTACCAAGCGGATTCCCGTTTCGAGATCGGTTGGCCGCCAGCCTACAGGCAGAGCCGATGGCCGGAAGGTGATGTGGCTGGCGTTCGAAGGCTGCACGTCTAGCTTGAGGAAGAGCGGACTTCCAATCACTTTGCTCACGACACGGACTATTTCGCTCACTGATGCAGGTTTGCCGCTGGCCAGGAGATAGGTTTGCGACTGCGCCCCTGGCCGGATGATCCGCGCCGCGATGAATGTGGCGATATCGGTAGCGAGGACATAGTCGCGGACCGTGTCCAGTCCACCAAAAATGCGCGAGACCGAGTGCCGCTTGGCGTTCAAGATCAAGGTGTTGATCAGGCCCGACCGCCCGCCATCCCCGCTGAAGCCATAGATCGAGGTCGGGCGATAGATCTGGGTCACCATACCCGCAGGCAGTCGACCGACCAGCCCTTCCTGCTCCAGCTTGGCCGCGCCATAGGGCCTTAATGGCCGCGGCGGGGATGCAAAGTCAACGAAGCGCTGTCCCTCGAACAATCCCCCCGCCGAACTCAGCAGATGGAAGCCTGCCCTCGCGCCCGGCAAGAGCGACGATACGGACTCCGTCCAAATCAGAATATCCCTGAAGGATTCCATCTCCCGGGCCAGTTCATCGGGCCCGGCTCCGAAACCGGCTTTCCCGGCAGCCCAGACGATATCGAGCGCTTGAATGCCGCCCGCATCGCGCCGCGCAAGGAGCGCATTCGTCAGCCCGGTCAGATCAACCGCTCGTCGCGATGCGTCATTCCAATCCAGCGGCAGCTCGATGAATGTCGCACCACCACGACGCCTCAGCGCGTCGACGACGGCTCTTCCAACGAGCCCTGCTCCGAAGAGAGCGGTCGCCTGGCAGGCGTCGCTCCCCGGATCCCCCTGGCGGAAGATCAATATCATGCCGCGTCGGAAGCAAAATACCGTGCAAGGGGCTCATCGATCGAGCGATCCACGGCGAAGAAGTTCGGCTTGCCATGAGCCGCGAGAACCAGAGTCGAGAGATACTCCAGGGCCAACGCGATCATGAACGTGATGAACCCTCCAAAAAATACGATCGTCAGCATGAGAGACGTCCATCCGGTCACGACGATGCTCGCGGGCGAGACGACTTTCTCCACCAGCAAGGCGCCTGCGCCGATGACACTCGCCGCCACGATGGCCATGCCAACCAGACCGAACAAGCGCACAATCTTGACCTGGCTCGAGATCAGCAGACGCCGCGCATGGCTCAGAAGGCGCGAAAAGCTATAGCCGCTCTTCCCGCTGCCGATGAAGCGCCGGTCCTTGAGTTCGAGATCGCGAAACTGGACCCGGTTGGTGAACCACGACAGGGCCACATCGAAATAGGTCTCATAGCCGCAGACGCTCGACGCCGCCCGTGCGAGGGAGCCGCGGATCAGCCTGAAACTGTTGAAGTGAACGATATTCGCGTTTCCCGTCAGGAACACCATCAGCCGCTTGAACCCTTTCGAGGCCCAGTCCCGCATACGCGCCTCATGAACCGCGCTGGCGGGCCGTGCGTAGACGATATCGCCCCCTTCGATCACAGCCTGCCTGAGCAGCGTCTCGATCTCCGCCGGCGGATGCTGAAGGTCCTCGTCGAGCGTGACGACCCAATCGCCGGAACTGTGCAGGACGCCTGCAATGGTTGCGGCATGCTGGCCGAAATTCCGCATCATATGGACGACGGTGAGCCAATTGTGTTCCTTGGCCAGATTGTCCAGCAGGGCCGGCGATCCATCGATAGCGGAATCGTCGACAAGAATGACCTCCGACAGATCCATCGGCGCCCCGCGTTCACGCCAATCCGCCCGAACCTTCGCCAACTCATCGATAAGGTCGCGCAAATACGCCTCGCCCGAATACACCGGGACAACCACGGAGACGGAGATGCTCGAATCGTAAGCCATCAAAAGGGACCCCGGTTTATCGGCCGCTCCAGCGCGATCAGATCGCAACGAGAGATGAATGGCTCTCTTCAAGGCGCGCCCAAGCGATCTACGAGAAACCGACCGCAGATGCTAGTTTTGAATGGCAGCCGAGTCGCTGGCGCTGTCCCTTTCCAGCTCTTTGCCACCGATCGCTTTCCGGAAGCTCCGATGCAACGAGTTCGCATGTTGACGAACCGGCCCCGGCAGAGCCCTGAATTCAAACTTGCCCTGGAGTTCCATCGCGTGCGTGGCTGCCCCGGACGTCACGCAAGGCCCCGCTCGTCAGGTTCGACCCTCAGCGCGCCTTGGCATCCGTGACTTTGAGATGATATTGACCGAGTCAACTACATCTCCCGCGAATAAATCAGAACCGCGCGGACTGAATATCTTGCGCCTGTTACGCAATGCCACCCATGTTACAGGCCCTATATTGAAATAATCTGGCATATTGCGCTTCTAGCTACGGCGTCGAGGATCCTGCTCCCCGCGTTGTAGCGGTCAAGACCGGCGGCTGTCCGAGAAACCGGCACCGAGCCCCGACGGATATTCGCGACGATCACAGAACGCGCCCCTTTAGATCGCACACAGTGAATCCGCGCGACCAGGCCGCAATCGTAAAGCACCGCTCGACGGCATGGTGCAAAGTGCCATCGAGCTGACGAGCCTCCGGTTCGAAATCCCCCGGCCGCAGGTCGAGCTCTCGCAACGACCCCAGCGCGGCCGGGCGAAACCAGAACATCGTGCCTTCGAAGAAACCCAGTCGGATCGCGCTCTCAGGGGCCTGCATCCGTTCAGCGACCTCGCGCGCGCGCGCCTCGTTGGCCATCCAGTAGGACGGTGTCGCCCGCCAGCACTGCCGCCAGCCGACGATCCCGGTCGATGTCTGCTTAAAGGCCGACAATGTGCAGCACGTGGCGTTCCAATCCCCGCAAAGCTTGTCGAACAGCAATTTGCGGCGGATCTCTCCATCCAGGAGATGCGGGCTGCGCTTGGTATGCAGCTTCAGGACAGCGTCATAGCCGTCGAGCGCGCCCGACCCGAGCACGGCCAGAAACGGAGCGATGTCACGGCCGCGATTGTCGTGTTCGTGAATGAACACGTCCTGCGCGCCGATCAGCGCCTCCCTCAGGAGTGCACTCCGCTCCGGCGGAACGGTGACATGGACAGGAGTTCCGACCGGGAGCAACGCCTGGCAGGCCAAGATCTCGTGCATCAGGTCCGGGTAATAGGCATGAGCAACGATGGCGACCTTGAGGCCCGGCCATTCAGCCCGCGCGCTTCGGGCAGTCCAGCGTTTCCGCAGAGATCTGCCGGTACTCGACACGAAAACGGCACCAAGCGTCAGCCCGGCCACCTTCTGCAGCACATGGCGAGCGAAGGCCTTGCCTCGAACAAGGATCGGCGGCTTTGAGGGAGGCGTTGGGCGGACAATCACGGATCGGGAATCACCAAATGAGGCACGGGCCAGCTAACGACCATTTCAACACATAGCATCCCTGTTCCCTCAAGCAGCCTGGGCTTTTGTGGTCAGGACATGTAGGCAGGCGACATAACCGCCGATCACACGGATAGCGAGGCGCCAGGAAAGTCGGGACTGCGGTTCCCGACAATACGCTGGAGCTTCGCGGCAGATGAGAGACCGAGCGAACATGCATTTCCTGCATGAACTGGATTGACCGCATTCTGACGAGGAAGGCAGTCATCGCAGCGGGCATGCTTGAACGGGTCGCTGTCTCACATTATTCGTTCTCAAATCGATATCATTCCCTCGGCGCAGAAAGCCGTAGAATTCAAGCGGCGGAGTAGACCAATCGTCATGCCGAGCATCACTGAGCCGCTCTGGCGCGCAGTTCGCCGTGCCGGGGGGCTCGGTGCGGCGCTACGGCGGGTGACCGACGTCCTTCGCAGCGAGGGTGCACGCGGTCTTCTCCGTCGCTTTCAGCGCACCGTCCGGCAGGAGGCACGCTACGAAGACTGGATCGCGCGGTTCGACGACCGGCCCGAAGATGATCGAGCCGCCATGGACGCTCTATTGCTAGCCCTAAGGGAGCGACCGCTTTTCTCCATCATCATGCCGGTGTTCGAGACTCCCGCCGCCTTACTCGAGGCCGCGGTATTGTCCGTGCGGAGCCAAATCTATCCGCACTGGGAATTGTGCATCTGCGACGATGGATCGTCGAGTCCTCGCATTGCGGCGTTCCTGGACAGCCTCAGCCGAGAAGAGCCACGCATCAAATGGACCCGTCTCACCCGGAACCAGAACATTTCTGCCGCTTCGAATGCGTCGCTCGCCCTCGCCACCGGCGATTGGATCATACCGCTCGACCACGATGACCTGCTCCGGCCGCATGCGCTGCTCGAAGTCGCGCTAGCGGCGGAGTCTAACCCGCATGCCCGCTTGATCTATTCGGACGAGGACAAGATCGACGCCTCCGGGACCAAGCGCTTCGATCCTCACTTCAAGCCCGACTGGTCCCCCGATCTACTCCGGTCGTTCAACTACATCAGTCACCTGGCTGCCCTAAAAAGTGAGGACGTGCTCAGGGTCGGCGGCTGGACACTCGGCCTGGAGGGCGCTCAGGACCACGATCTTTATCTCAAGGTGACCGAGACACTCGATCGCCGTCAGATCCTGCACATCCCGAAGATCCTGTACCACTGGCGCGTAGTGGAGAATTCCACCGCTGGAAGCGATGCAGCCAAGCCCTACGCTGTCGCGGCGATGGCAAGCGCTATCGCCAGCCATCTGGCCCGCACGGGGCGCGAAGGCGACGTAACCCTTCTCGATGACGCGCCTGTCGCCAGGATTCGTTATCGCCTGCCCGAGTCCGCGCCGCTCGCGACAATCATCATTCCCAATAAGAACATGCCGGCCCTCATCGGAGCCTGCGTCGCCTCGATCCGATCGAGGACGGCCTATCCCCGTTACGAGATTTTGATCGTGGACAATGGCTCGACAGACGAGGAGACGCTAAAACTCTATGATCGCTTCCGGCAGGAAGGGATTCTGATCGCGGATTATCCGGCAGAATTCAACTATTCCGCGATGAACAACCTCGGCATCAGGGAAGCGCGAGGCGATGTCCTTGTCTTCCTCAACAACGATACCAGCGTCATCGGAGAGGGCTGGCTGTCGGAACTCGTGACTCACGCGGCCCGCCCGGAAATCGGCTGCGTTGGCGCGAAGCTTTATTATGAGGACGACACGATCCAGCATGCTGGCGTCTTCGTCGGCGTTTGCGGCATCGCCTGCCACCCTTATCGCGGCTTCGAGAAAGGCGATTTCGGCTATTTCGGCCGCCTTCGCGTCGCACAGAACCTCAGCGCCGTGACCGCTGCATGTCTCGCTGTCAGGCGCTCGATCGCACTGGAGGTCGGCGGCTTCGATGAGAACTCGCTGAAGATCGCCCTCAACGACGTCGACTTCTGTCTCAAGGTGCACGCTGCCGGTTACTACAATGTCTGGACACCCTTCGCCGAGCTCCATCACTTCGAGAGTAAGTCGCGCGGCTACGAGATAGGGCCTGAGAAGCGTGCCCGGTTTCAGCGCGAAAGCGAGATATTAAAAGCGCGCTGGGATGGTTACGTCGCGCTCGATCCCTATTATTCGCCTCACCTGACCCGCACGAGCGAGGCGGTGACGATCCGGACCGAATAGGCATGGGCGACTAGCTGACTGACGTTGCCCCTGGAGCGGCTGGATCTGAATTCAACTCCGCAGGAAGCAAACCTCGCAGCGACGAGCCGCAGCATGATCGGGCTCGATCCATCTATGGGATGTCTCTGCTAACCAGAGGAAAGCTCCCTGCCTCGGTTACAAGCAGAAATACACAGCCCGCATTTTATCCCGAAATTTGGTCAGGGCAGTGCACAATGGGAGGTTAGTCTCGGCGAAAGAGCCTCCGCAAATTCCCTGCTATCGGGAATTTTGATCGGGGGTAATTTTACTCACCCCTTCAAACCGCGCCGTCCGCCGCATACGCCGCCAACACCTCGTCCGGCGGCCCGTCCATCATCAGCTTTCCGCCCTTCATCCAGAGCGTGCGGTTGCAGAACCGCCTGATCGAATTGTTGTCATGCGAGGCCAGGAACACGATGCTGGCCTTCTGGATCATGTTGTGCAGCCGCTGCTCAGCACGCTCTGCAAAGGCAGCATCGCCGACGCCGATCACTTCGTCGAGGATCAGGATATCGGGATGAACAGCTGTGCTGACAGCAAAGGCCAGCCGCAACATCATACCGCTGGAATAGGTCCGGATGGGCAGCGACAGGAAGTCGCCAAGCTGGCTGAATTCCTCAACATCGGGAACGATCGCCTGCGCTTGCTTGTAGTCGAGCCCGAGCATGATGCTGCGCATCTCGATATTCTCGTAGCCCGTTGCATCGGTATCCATGCCCATCGCAAGGTCGATCAGCGACGAGATGCGCCCCTCGATCGAAGCGATGCCCGAGGTCGGCGGGTAGACGCGGCTAAGCACCCGCAAAAGGGTCGTCTTGCCAGCACCATTGCCACCGATCAAGCCAATACGGTCGCCATCCCTGGCCTCGAAACTGACTTCGCTCAGTGCCTTAACGACCTGGATGCTGCTATCGCGATCATTCTGCAAGCCTCCGCCGACGGTGCGCCGGAGGATCTCACTCTTCAGGCCGCGGCCGCGTGAATTATAGATGGCGAGCTCGACGCTCGCCCCGTCCAGAACGATATGAGCCATGATGCCCTCAGAGCCAGTAGACGACGCGATGCGAGTATTTGCCCGCGAAAGCCAGGCTAAACAGCCACCCGCAAACCAGCAGGCCAAGCAGAATGAGATAGGAGGTTGTACTCGGCAAATTACCGAGGAGCGGCTCACGCATCACATCCAGCATGCTCGCGAAGGGATTCAGGATGAGCACTGGGTGGTCGATCCGTAGCTGGGACGGCTTGAAGACGACAGGCGAGACGAAGAACGCCACCTGAACGATGCTAGCGACGATCTGCGGTATGTCGCGGAATCGAGCCGACAGGATCGCAAGTACGTATCCGACCCAGGCCAGATTCGCGAGCACGAGCAGCAGACCGGGGATGAACAGGAGAATGTGCCAGTTGATTGGCGATCCACAAACCAGATACACCACCGGTAGTATGATCAGATTATGAGCAAAAACGAAGATATTCCGCGCGATTGTCCGAAGCAGATAGGTAAAACGCGGAAGCGCAACTTGGCGAATAATACTGTCGTTTTCTATGAAGCTTGAGCAACTTTCGGTGATCGTGGATGAAATCAGTCCCCATAGCACGAGGCCTGTGCCGAGATGCGGCAGGTAGGCGGACATGGAGGTGCCGAACAAGGATGCGTAGACCGCGCCCATGCCGAAGATCATTACCGCCATGCTAAGGGTGAGCCAGAGTTGGCCGATACGGGACCGTCGGTAGCGGCGGATCACATCGTTTTTGGCCAACATCCACCACATGCGCCAGGATTCGACGCCCCCTAGGACATCGGCAGCCCCTCGCACAACGAAACTCATTCTTACGATTCTCCGACGGCACAGAGCATGACTGCCCCTTATAGCGCGTCACACCATAGACCGATGCATCTTGGCAAAATTGCTGTCAGCTTTAGCATGGTTTGTGTCGCCACGTTGCTGAAGTCGATTGACGCCCCGTCTTCCCCAACGCCACCCTTCATGCAAGGTTGCGCGTCGGGTTTTGCCTGCAGGGGAGCGCGCCATGGGCTGGGTCATTCTGGGGCTGCTCGCAGCCGTCGTCGTCTACCTGATCATCACCTATAACGGCCTGGTCGCGATGCGGCAGCGCGTCGGCCAGGCTTTCGCCGATATCGATGTGCAGCTGAAGCAGCGGCACGACCTGATCCCGAACCTGATCGAGACGGTGAAGGGCTATGCCGCCCATGAGCGCGGCACGCTCGATGCCGTGATCGCGGCGCGCAATGCGGCCCAGGGCGCGACCGGCGTGCATGCCCAAGCTGCCGCCGAGCAGCAATTATCGGGCGCCGTCGGCCGGCTCCTGGCGCTGGGCGAGGCCTATCCCGATCTCAAGGCCAGCGCCAATTTCCAGCAGCTCCAGGTCGATCTCGGCAATGTCGAGGACAAGCTCGCAGCGGCGCGGCGCTTCTTCAACAATGCGGTCGGCGAGTTCAACGCTGCGATCCAGGCCTTTCCAGCCGTGCTGTTTGCCCCGCAAATGGGCTTCACGCCACGCGAGTTCTTCGATGTCGGCGAGGCGGCACGGACCCAGCTCGATGCGCCGCCGACCGTGAAGTTCTAGAAGCGGGGCACAGCAACCGGCAGACGAGGCGGCGGCGATGGTCGGCCAGGCCTTCGGGCTCTACACACATCAGCGCAACAACCGGATCCGCTCCGGCTTCCTGCTCGTGGGGCTGTTCCTGCTGGTTTACCTGACCTGCTGGGGCCTGATCCTGGTCGGCTACGGCTATGGCGGCGTGCCGCGCGGGCGCAGCGCCTTCAGCGAGGCGACGCGATTGTTCTGGTCGTGGTGGCCCTTCATCACGATAGGGACCGCAGCCTGGATCTTCATCGGCTTCCGCATCAATGTCGGGTTGATCGGCGCGGCGGCCGGCGCGACCGACGTATCGCGGGCGGACAACCCCAAACTCTACCGGATGCTGGAAAATCTCTGCATCTCGCGCGGCCTGACCATGCCGAAGCTCGCCATCGTCGAGAGCGAGGCGCTCAACGCCTTCGCCAGCGGCGTCAATGACAAGCAGTTCACCGTGACGGTGACGCGCGGCCTGCTCGACCAGCTCGACGATGCCGAGGTCGAAGCGGTGCTCGCCCATGAGCTGACCCATATCCGCAATGGCGACGTCAAGCTGATGGTGATCGCGGTGGTCATCGCCGGCGTGATCTCCTTCGTCGGCGAAATCATCTTCCGCAATCTCGGGCGCGTGCGGGTCTCCTCCGACGACGCCAAGAAGGGCAGTTTCGTCGCGATCCTGATCGGTTTCGCGGTGATCGCGGTCTCCTGGCTGCTCGCCGTGCTGATCCGGCTCTCTTTGTCGCGGGCGCGCGAATATCTGGCGGATGCCGGTGCGGTCGAATTGACCAAGAACCCCGATGCGATGATCTCGGCGCTGCTCAAGATCGCCGGCCGCGCCGATATCGACGGCGTGCCCTCGGGCGTGATGGATATGTGCTTCGAGAACGATCCCGACGATTTCGCCGATCTGTTCTCGACCCACCCTTCCATCACCAAGCGCGTGCAGGCGCTGGTGGAGACCGCCGGCGGACGTGTGCCATTGATGCCGCCGCAGCCGCCCAAGCTGGCGGACCGGCAGACCCTGCCGACCATGGTCGAGGAATCCGCCGCACGCGGTCCCTGGGCGCGGCCGCCGCAGGGCTAGAGCAGGATGCGAAAAAGTGTGAACCGGTTTTTCGCATTGATCCTGCTCTCACTCTTAGATGAGAGCGTTTTCGAGCGAAGTGGACACCGGTTCCCTCGCGACAGACGCGAAGCGTTTGCGCGGAGAAAACGCGTTAAAGCAAAGGGCTGATCAGCCCTGCGCGATCAATTTGCCCGGGTCGATCTCGAAGACCAGCGGATAGAAGGTCTCCCAGCGGCTCCAACGTTGCGAGCCCGCCTCGCTGACGGCCCAGAGCCTGCCGTCAGTGGCGCAGCCGAGATCCTCGATGCCGCCCGGAGCCGCATAGCTCGCCAGCACGGCGCCGCTGCGAGGATCGAGCCGGTGCAGAGCGCCTGCCCTGTTGCCGGCACTTTCCGAAATCCAGAGCCCGCCCGAGCGATCGAAGGTCGCGCCCTGGGCCAGGAGCGGCAGAGGCAGGCGCCGGCTGGCGTCTCCGGGGCCGATCGGGTCGCTGCCGCCGTCGAAGACGCGCGTCAGCGGGACGCCATAGAGTATGGCCTCGCCCTGGCGGCGAAACGGGCCGAACCAGAGTGCGTCACCCTCGCAAGCCAGGAAAGAGGGGCCCATCGTCTTGTCGACACGCCGCTCCCCGATGATCGCGGGACTGCCGCTCCGGAGCGAAGCCGGGAGATCGAGCGCCAGAAGCCGGCCGGAATTGGCGACGAAGAGCCTCGTGCCGCTGGACGCCAACCCGCCGGGATGGCCATAGGCTTCAGGCAGATCGAAACTGCCGGCAAGGCGGCCATCCCTGCGCGCCAGGCGAAACACCTTGGCGAGGCCATTGTCCTGCCTGGGGTCGATGCTGCGATAGGCCGCGACGAGGATGTCGTTCCCCGCCACGGTCAGGCCTTGCGGCACATAGCCCTCATTCAGGCCTGGCACCCAATAGCGCCTGCCGATGGCCTGCGCATTGGGAACGGCGCTCAGTGGACGCGGGTCGTAGCGTGGCGGCTCACCGGCGATGGCAAGACGATCCTGGGCGGGAGCGCGGCGGTCCTGGGCGGGAGCAAGGCGGTCCTGGGCGGAAGCGAGACTTGCGCAGAGCAGGCCCGCAGCCGCGCCCGAGACAAAGCTCCTGCGATCCGGCAAGCTCTTGCGATCCGGCAAGCTCTTGCGATCCGGCAAACCCGCCATGACGCGCTCAGCACCCGTCCTTGGCCCAGTCGAGCGCTTCCTCGAGCCGATCGTCACCCCAGAACAGCTCCCCATCCTCGGTGACGAAGGTCGGTGCCCCGAAGATGCCGATCGACTTGGCGTATTCGGTCTCGGCCTTGAGCCGGCCCTTGACGTCCTCGCTGCGGGAGGCGGGAAAGGCCACGCCTGGATCGGCGCCCGCCGCCTTGAGCGCCGCGTTGAGCACGGCCTCTTCGGCGATGTTCCGGCCCTCGCAGAACTGCGCCCGGAACAACGCCTTCGAGAAGGCTGGCATCCAGCCGGCTTCGCGACCGGCCAGCGCGAGACGGGCGGCTATCAGCGAATTCTGCGGGAAGGTCTCGGGCCGCACGAAGCTGAGCCCTTGCCGGCCGCCGCGACGCGCCATGTCGCGCCACATATAGCGCCCCTTATTGGGGAACAGATTGAACGGTGACGTCGTCCAGCCCTGCGCAGCGAAGATCGGCCCGAGCAGAAAGGGCCGCCAACGCAATGTCACGCCGGCCTCCTCCGCCAGAGCCTCTATCCGCAATGCACTCAGGCAGGAATAGGTCGATGCGAACTCGTACCAGAAGTCCAGAACAGGACGCTTCGACATTCAGCCTCCAAGTCGATGATCCAGGTTGAAATCGCGCGCCTGGAGCTTCGGCTTCCAGACATCCAACTGCAAGGGCAGCCGGTGCGGTCTGTCGCTCGCGATGGGCGTCATCAACACCGATCCATCACGGGAAGACGCGGGATCGATCAGAAGGTTCCGATTGCTTCGCCGCTTTGGCTGCGATAGTGCGCCATTGCGTTCAAAACGCGGCCCGACGGGACGCGGGAGCGCCGCAGCAACAGGAAGTTTTTCGATGTCCGATAAAAGCGTGAAGAAGGTCGTTCTCGCCTATTCCGGCGGCCTCGACACCTCGATCATCCTGAAATGGCTGCAGACCACCTATCAATGCGAGGTCGTGACCTTCACCGCCGATCTCGGCCAGGGCGAGGAACTGGGACCGGCGCGCGACAAGGCGCTGCTGCTCGGCATCAAGCCCGAGAACATCTTCATCGAGGATCTGCGCGAGGAATTCGTGCGCGACTACGTCTTCCCGATGTTCCGCGCCAACGCCGCCTATGAGGGCGTCTACCTGCTGGGAACCTCGATCGCGCGCCCGCTGATCGCCAAGAAGCTGATCGAGATCGCCGAGAAGCTCGATGCCGACGCCGTCTCCCATGGCGCGACCGGCAAAGGCAACGACCAGGTCCGCTTCGAATTGACCGCCTATGCGCTGAAGCCCGATGTCGTGGTGATCGCGCCCTGGCGCGAATGGGATCTGCGCTCGCGTGAGCAGCTCATCGCGTTTGCCGAGCAGCACCAGATCCCGATCGCCAAGAACAAGCGCGGCGAGGCGCCGTTCTCGGTCGACGCCAACCTGCTGCACGCCTCCTCGGAAGGCCGCGTGCTGGAGGACCCGGCGGTCGAAGTGCCCGATTATGTCTATTCCCGCACGATCTCGCCGGAGGACGCGCCGGACAAGCCGACCGTGATCTCGATCGAGTTTGAGAAGGGCGATGCAGTCGGCATCGACGGCGAGAAGCTCTCGCCCGCGACGCTGCTTGCCAAGCTCAACGATCTCGGCCGCGACAACGGCATCGGCCGGCTCGACCTGGTCGAGAACCGTTTCGTCGGCATGAAGTCGCGCGGCATGTATGAGACGCCCGGCGGCACGATCCTGGCCGTCGCGCATCGTTCGATCGAGTCGATCACGCTCGACCGCGGCGCGGCCCATCTCAAGGACCAGATCATGCCGCAATATGCGGAGCTGATCTATAACGGCTTCTGGTTCTCGCCGGAACGCGAGATGCTGCAGGCGCTGATCGACAAGAGCCAGGAATTCGTCGCCGGCTCGGTGCGCCTCAAGCTCTACAAGGGCGGCGTGCACGTGATCGGCCGCTCCAGCCCCTATTCGCTCTACGACCAGGATCTCGTCACCTTCGAGGAAGGCGCCGTCGCCTATGACCATCGCGATGCGGCCGGCTTCATCAAGCTGAACGCTCTGCGGCTGCGCACGTTGGGACAGCGCAAGAAGAAGCTGGGGCTTTGACGATCAGCTGAAGCGCGGTGTCATCCCGCACGCGCTGCGGCACGAAGTGCTGCTGCGCAGATGCGGGACCGCGCGACGCGTAAACTCCGTCAGCCCGCCAGATCATTCCAATCCGGATTGTCGCGCTCGATCAGCGCGACTTTCCATGCTCTCCGCCACTTCTTGATGACCTTCTCCCGCTCGATCCCCTGCGATGGATCATCGAAAGTCTCGACATAGACGAGGCGGTCGATGTTGTACTTCGCCGTGTGACTGGAGAATTGGTGGCTCTTGTGCTCAGCGACGCGACGTTCAAGATCATTGGTGAAGCCTACATAAAGCGGACCATCCATGCGGGTCGCGAGGATGTAGACGGCGTAGATGCGGGCGATCATGCGAACTCCGTCGCGGATGGCGAGGGAGTTTAATCCTGCTTGCGGTCCCGTGTCTGCGCAGCGGCACTGCGCGCCGCAGCGCGCACGGGATGACACTGCATATGTGAACCACCGCCCCGTTCGCGCGTTGAGCCAGCACCCCCACCCGAGTGCACCTCATGACGCGCCTGACTGCCCCTGCCCTGCTCATCGCGACACTTTTCGCCGCGCCGGTCTTCGCCCAGACAGCGCCAGTCGCCGGACCGACCTCGAACATACCGCCCGAGAAGCCAGCCTCGACCGAGATCGCCTCCTGCAAGACCACGGCTCTGCACACGATCTCGGCCAAGGATCCGGAGATCAAGGACATCTATATCGACGAGGACGGGGCGACGATCGCCACCGCCGAGACCAAGGTCGAGGACACGCCGATCACGCGCATCATCATGGGCGAGGCCTATCTGCGCACCGACCGCTCGGACAAACCGCGCCGCTTCCTCTGCCTGATCGGCGAGAAGGGCAAGGTGCTGCTGACCTTCTTCACAGCGCGGTAAGAGCCAGTTTGGAAACTCCAGCCCTCATCCGAAGGAGCCGCGCAGCGGCGTCTCAATGGATGGCGCTGAGAGGGTTTCCGAACAGCCTCCGAGGCCGGGACAAGGCCGCCGCGCCGGCAGCTATTTCTGGTCGATGACCCTGGTCAAGGGCCTGTCCTTGCCGTCGGCAAGCTCCTCGTGCCAGGCGCCGTCCTTGTCCTGATAGACGATGCCGTCGGTCGTGCCGGCCAGGGTCTGCCGCGCCGCCGCGCTCGTCGCGGCCTTGAGAGCGGCATCATGCGTGCGAAACGTCTCGGACAAGGCGTCGCCGACCTTGTAGGCCCAGCCGCCATCATGCTCGACAACTTCATATCTGACCGTGACCATCGCGCGTCTCCTGTTTCGACAAGTAAACTGCGGTCCGTCGTCCCTGTTCCTAAAGCGTCCTTGGTTCCTACTCGCCCGCGGCGCCATCGGCGGCGCGCAGGCCGTCCAGCACCGGCATCGAGGTGATGTTGTAGCCGGCATCGACATGGTGGATGTCGCCGGTCACACCACCGGAGAGATCCGAGAGGTAATATAGCGCCGAGCCGCCGATCTCCTCCAGCGAAACCGACTTGCGCAAGGGCGAGTTGGCGCGCTGCCAGGAATACATGGCGCGCGCATCCGAAATGCCGGCGCCAGCCAGCGTCCTCACCGGTCCGGGCGAGAGCGCGTTCACGCGGATGCCCTTGGGCCCGTAATCGGCCGCGAGATAGCGCATGCTGGCCTCCAGCGCCGCCTTGGCGACGCCCATGACATTGTAGTTCGGCATGACGCGTGTCGAGCCGCCATAGGTCAGCGTGATCATGCTGCCGCCCTTGGGCATGCGTTGCGCCGCGCGCTTGGCGACCTCGGTGAAGGAAAAGCAGGAGATCACCATGGTGCGCGAGAAATTCTCGCGGCTGGTGTCGGCATAAAGCCCCTTCAATTCGTTCTTGTCGGAGAAGCCGATGGCATGGACGACGAAGTCCAGCGTGTTGCGTTCCGGATCGCCGCCCCAGGCTTCGTCGAGCGCGGCGAAGGTCGCATCGACGGTCGCGATATCCTCGACATCGCAGGGCAGGACGAGCTCCGATCCGATGCTGTCCGCCAGCGGCTTGACCCGCTTGCCGAGCGCATCGCCCTGATAGGTGAAGGCCATCTGCGCGCCATGCGCGTGCAAGGTGCGCGCGATGCCCCAGGCGATCGAGTTCTGGTTGGCGACACCCATGACGAGGCCGCGCTTGTTGTGCATGAGGGGGAGCATGGGCACCGTTTGGCGTTTACTGGCTGGGAAGTGCGGAAGGCAGGTCAGTTTGATTGAAGTCGTTGCCCTTAAACAGAATCTGGGCATTTCGTAATGTCGCGCAGGCGTAACCGAAGCAATCGCCCATATTCAAAGAGGCCGGGTGGCGGCCTTTGCCGAAGCGATCGAAGGCTGTCAGTGCCATGTCGCCATGCGCCTCCTCAACAGGCTCGATCGTGATGGCCAGCCTGTCCAAGAGAAACCGCACTTCGATTTTGCTGACCGCAACAGGAGCCGCTCTCACACGGGCTATCGCCAGAACGGCTTCATAGATCGCGATCGGCGATGTGAATGCCGGCGGCCCGGCATCGAAGATCGCTGCGATTTTGTCCGCCTCTGGCTCATCGAGGATCAAGGCAACGATTGCAGAGGCGTCGACGTAAATCATTCGTCGCCTGAGAGCCAGTCGTAAAAGGCCTTGTCTGCCTTGAGCCCGGTTTTCGGGTAGGCCGCAATCCGCTCTTGAATGTCCTTGATGCGCTCGCGCACCGGGCGCGTGTCTCGATCGAGATCGGCCAAGTCCCGCTCGACGGCGCCGCGAATGGCTTCCGTCAGACTCAGCCCCTTGCGCGCCGCCAGCTGACGCACGGCACGATCCGTTTTCTCGTCCCGGATATGAAACGCCATCGAAAGAGCCTCGCGATCTAGACAGCCACCATAATCGTCTAGATGCTCTCTGTCACGCTACAGATGCTTCTTCACCGCCGCTGCGGTGTCCTTGGACGAGGCCAGCGGCACGATCTCGAAGCGGGCGAGATCGGCCCATTCCAGCACCCATTCCTGCAGCAGCGTGACGTCGTCGCATGCCATGATCTGGAAGCAGCGGGCGAAGTCAGCCGAAATCCAGCTATCGACATAGTTCAGGCCTTCGGGCGCCATGCGGCCGCGCTCGTGGAAGCGGGCATAGACCTCCTTCACCCGGGCCTGGTCGAAATGCTCGATCACCATGAAGAGCATGGGGCGTTACGCCTCCAGCCGCTTCATCACGATCGTGGCGTTGGTGCCGCCGAAGCCGAAGGAATTCGACAGCACGCAGCCGAGGCCTGCATTGTCGATGCGCTTGCGCACGATCGGCATGTCGGCGAAGGCGGGGTCGAGCTCCTCGATATGGGCGCTCTCGCAGATGAAGTCGTTGTTCAGCATCAAGAGCGAGTAGATCGCCTCCTGAACGCCGGTCGCGCCGAGCGAATGGCCGGTCAGCGACTTGGTCGCCGAGATCGGCGGGGCCTTCTCGCCGGCGCCGAAAACCTCGCGGATCGCCTCGATCTCCTTGGCGTCACCGACCGGGGTCGAGGTGCCGTGCGGGTTGATGTAGTCGACCTTCGCCTTGACGGTCTCCAGCGCCATCCTCATGCAGCGCACCGCGCCCTCACCGGACGGGGCAACCATGTCGTAGCCGTCCGAGGTCGCGCCATAGCCGACGATCTCGCCATAGATCTTGGCGCCGCGCGCCCTGGCGTGCTCCAGCTCCTCCAGCACAACGACGCCGGCGCCGCCGGCGATGACGAAACCGTCACGCTTGACGTCATAGGCGCGCGAGGCGCGCGACGGCGTCTCGTTGAAGTCCGACGACATCGCGCCCATCGCGTCGAAGAGCACGGACAAGGTCCAGTCGAGCTCCTCGCAGCCGCCGGCGAAGATGACGTCCTGCTTGCCCCACTGGATCAATTCATAGGCATTGCCGATGCAGTGATTGGAGGTCGCGCAGGCCGAGGAGATCGAATAATTCACGCCCTTGATCTTGAACCAGGTCGCGAGCGTGGCCGAGGCGGTCGAGGACATGCCCTTGGGCACGGCGAAGGGGCCGACCTTCTTGGAGGAGCCGCTCTCGCGCGCCTTGTCATAGGCGTCGATCAGCGCGCGCGTGGAGGGGCCGCCCGAGCCCATGATGATGCCGGTGCGCTCATGGCTGACCTCAGGCGTCTCGAGGCCCGAATCGAGGATCGCCTGCTCCATAGCGACCTGGTTCCAGGCCGAGCCGCCGCCATGGAAGCGCATGGCGCGCCGGTCGAGAACGGTCGCCGGGTCGAGCGTCGGCGCGCCGCCGACGCGGCTGCGGAAGCCGTGCTCGGCGAACTCGGGCATGAAGGAGATGCCCGATTTGGCCTCGTGCAGCGAGGACAGCACTTCCTGCGTATTGTTGCCGATGGACGAGACGATGCCCATCCCGGTGACCACAACGCGTCTCATGCTCGCTTCTCCAGCTCGATATCTCATGCGGCCGGCGCTCCAGGGCCCCGGCTCTTTCCTGTCGTCACCGCGCAAATGGACCGCGCGGCTGGCGCACGCAAGCCTGCGCGGCGCTTTTCCTGGAGCATCGGGCGGAAAAGTGGGAACCGGTTTTCCGCGCCGAAGATGCTCGCAACTTGAAAGGACGGTCACATCGCAGCTTCGGGCTTGAACAGGCCGACGCGCATGTCGCTGACCGTGTAGATCCGCTTGCCGTCAGCCTCCAGCCAGCCATCAGCGATGCCGAGCACGAGCTTCGATTTGAAGACGCGCTTGAACTCGACGCCATAGACCACCTGCTTGACGGATGGCAGCACCTGGTCGGCGAACTTGACCTCGCCGACGCCCAGCGCCCGGCCCCGGCCGGGCAGGCCGAGCCAACCCAGGAAGAAGCCGGTAAGCTGCCAGAGCGCATCCAGGCCAAGGCAGCCCGGCATCACCGGATCGCCCTTGAAATGGCAGTCGAAGAACCAGAGGTCGGGGCGCACATCGAGCTCGGCGCGCACCAGGCCCTTGCCGTTGGGGCCGCCGGTTTCGCTGATCTCGACGATGCGGTCGACCATCAGCATGGGCGGCAGCGGCAATTGCGCATTGCCGGGCCCGAACAGCTCCCCGCGACCGCAGGCGAGGATCTCCTCGTAGCTGAATGACGATTGCCGCTCCATTCTCGTTCCGCTCCGTTCCGTTCCGGCCGTCAAGGCCGGCGGTTCATCTGATCTCGCGCCGTGCCTAACACGGCGCTGCGCGGGAACGGAAGGGCGCAGGCGCGGCGATTCCGGCAAAGATCAGGGACGGCGCCAGCCTTCGAAGGCTGTGACGGCCGCCACCAGCATCAGCAGAATCCCGACCGCCCGGCCAATCAGGACCGTCGCATTGGGGCGTGCCGCGAGAGCCGTGCGCCCTCCACCGGCCACGACAGCCAGCGAACCATAGACCAGCGCCTGCGTCAGCGCGATGATCAGGCTCAAAATGGCTGCCTGGAGCCAGATCCGCCCAGCCTCGGGCTTCAGGAACTGCGGGAACACTGCGAGCATGAACAGATAGGCCTTTGGATTCAAAAGGTTGGTGAGCGCCCCTTGGCTGAAGATCGTCCAGGCCGTACGCTGCTCGGCAGGCTCGACCCTGCCCAGCGCGGCGCCGTTCCGGACCAGACAAAAGCCCAGCCAGGCAACATAGGCGGCGCCGAGCAGCAGCATGATGTTGAAAGCGGCCGGCACGAGTTGCAGCACGATGCCAACGCCGAGCACGCCGATGACGACGTGGCAGATTCCCGCTGCGATGACACCGCCTGTCGCGACGAATCCGCCGCGACGCCCCCCGGCCAGCGAATTCGCCAGCACGAACGCCATATCCATGCCCGGCACGATGACGATGCCGAGAACGAGCGAGAAAAACAGCCAGAGATAGCTCGTATCGGACATGGCGCCGCTCCTAAGAGCAGGATGCGAAAAAGTGGGAACCGGTTTTTCGCATTGATCCTGCTCTAACTCCTTGATGAGAGCCGGAGCATTGCGACGGCGTGCCTCACGAAGCTGTCAGGAGGCGCGCGCCATCCGGAAAACGGCCCGCAAGCTTGCGGGGCACGGGTTGAAGCCTTACATCAATTATAATCTATTCGTGACGCACCATCCGCGTCAGCCAACCCTATGAAGAGGCCCGCCCAAGGCATGACCGATCTGATTTCCCAGGACCAGGGCTACGGATCGAGCGCGCGACAAGGCTGCCCGTTCCATGATGTGCGCCAGCGTCTGCGCCGCGTGGGCTTGCGTCCGACCCGCCAGCGCGTCTCGCTGGGCTGGCTCCTGTTCGCCAAGGGCGACCGGCATGTCAGCGCCGAGATGCTCTATGAGGAGGCGATGAAGGCGCGTGTGCCGGTTTCGCTCGCCACCGTCTACAACACGCTGCACCAGTTCACCCAGGCCGGCCTGCTGCGCGAACTCGCGATCGACGGTGCCAAGACCTATTTCGACACCGACAACAGCGAGCACCACCATTTCGTGGTGGATGGCGAGAACACGGTGATCGACATCCCGGCCTCGGCGGTCGACGTCGCCGAATTGCCCGAGCCGCCCGCGGGTTACGAGATCGCCCGGGTCGATGTCGTGGTGCGCCTGCGCAAGATCGCCAACTGAGGCGGACGCTTCCGGCCTTCATTCGTCGGGGCTGAGCCCAGGACGTGGACGCCCGGATCAAGCCCAAGCATGACGGAGAGGGTTCCCCGCCCTCGTCTCGGCAAGAAAGGCGCCTCCAACGTCGTGGCGCTGTCGAGATTCGCGCGCCTGCGTCCGCGGCCGCTAGTCGATCTTCTCATTGGGGTAGACGCCCCAGAGCCGGTCCTGGCGGAGATAGCCCTCGACCTTGCCGATCCCGACACGGCACCAGGCATTGGCGCAGCTCGTGACATTGGTGATGACGCCTGACTGAAGCTGCGCCACCACGGCCGATTTCTCATCGGCGGAGGCACGCAAGGTGAAGGTCTCGTCCTTGGCCTTCGACCACGGCGCGACGAGCGCGGTGCGGCGGCCCGACAGCAGGCTGTGCAGGACCCAGCCCTCGGAGCCATCAGCGTCGCGCACGCGCCGCCAGGTTTCGAATTCGGCGACGATCTCGACCGGCAGGCCGGCGCGCTGATAGACCCAGCGCGTGCGATGTTCCTTGGAGGGACCTTCGCGCAGATTCACCCGGTCCGATTTCAGGCTGACATAGCGCGGCACCGGCAAACCCGTGACCGACCCAGCCTGCGTATCTTGGGCCAGCGCGACAGAGCCCCCGCTCATGGCCGCGAACATCGCAAGGCCAAGCCAAACACCGCGCACCGACAAACCCAGCATCCGTCCAATCTCCGTCCCACAACAAGACCTGCCCGCCGGACACATCCGGCGAAGGGCCATGTTGTCATCCGCCGCGCCGCCACTTAGACAACGAGGCAAGCACGCGCGGTCACGCCACCCCTCATTCCTGAAGCCCTGCGGTTAATGGCGGGTTGAGGCCAAAAGGCGGCGAAGCACTGGCGAGCGCCGGAGGAGGCGTCCATGACGAAGAAAAAACCGCTGGTCGTCGTGACACGCAAGCTCCCTGCCGTGGTCGAAACGCGCATGCGCGAGCTGTTCGACGCCCGTCTCAACATCGACGACACCCCGATGAGCCAGGCCGCACTGGTCGAGGCGGTCAAGACCGCCGATGTGCTGGTGCCGACCGTGACCGACCGGATCGATGCCGGAATCATCGCCCAGGCCGGCGACCAGCTCAGGCTGATCGCGAATTTCGGCAACGGCGTCGATAACATCGACGTGACCAGCGCGGTGCAGCGCGGCATCACCGTGACCAACACGCCTGGCGTGCTGACCGACGACACCGCCGATATGACGATCGCGCTGATTCTCGCCGTGGCCCGGCGCATCGCCGAGGGCGCGCGCGTCATCCCCGACGACGAATGGGCCGGCTGGTCGCCGACCTGGATGCTCGGCCGCCGCATCACCGGCAAACGGCTCGGCATCGTCGGCATGGGCCGCATCGGCCAGGCGGTCGCGCGTCGCGCCGCCGCCTTCGGCCTCTCGATCCATTATCACAACCGCCGCCGGCTCGACGCCCGCATCGAGGAGAAGCTCGACGCGACCTATTGGGATTCGCTCGACCAGATGCTGGCGCGGATGGACATCGTCTCGGTCAACTGCCCGCATACGCCGGCGACCTATCACCTGCTCTCGGCCCGCCGATTGAAGCTGATGAAGCCCGACGCGATCCTGGTGAACACGGCGCGCGGCGAGATCGTCGATGAGACCGCGCTCGCGCGCATGCTGGAGGCCGGAGAGCTCGCCGGGGCGGGGCTCGACGTCTTCGAGAGCGAGCCCGCGGTCAATCCGCGCCTGCTCAGGCTCGCCCGCCAGCACCGCATCGTGGTGCTGCCCCATATGGGCTCGGCCACGCATGAGGGCCGCGCCGATATGGGCGAGAAGGTCATCGTTAACATCAAGACCTTCATGGACGGGCACAAGCCGCCGGACCGCGTCCTGCCGAGCATGCTGTGAGATAGCAGAAGACCGGCGTCGCCCTCTGCGCGCGCCTTCTCAGGCCGCGGCCGGCGCGCCAAGGCCGGCCACAATATCGGGCCAGAGCCCGAAATCATCGATGACCTGCACGGCGCCCGCTTCGCTCAGGCGGGCCGCGCTGCGTTGCTTGTCGTGCGAGACGCCGGTGAAGCCGATGACGGTCATCCCGGCGGCCCGCGCCGCCAGCACGCCCGGCACGGAATCCTCGATCACGAGGCAATTGCGCGGCGCAACCCCCATCTGATCGCTCGCGAACAGGAAAACATCGGGATGGGGCTTGCCGCGGGCGACCTGCGAAGCCGAGAAGATATGAGGGTCGAACAGGTCGACGAGACCGGCAATGCCGAGGTTGCGCCGCAACGGGGCCAGGCTCGTCGACGACGCAACGCAGCGCAGGCCGCCGATCGCAGCCACCGCCTCGCGAACGCCCGGCAGGGCGCGCACCTCATTTTCGAGCCGCAGCGCGACGGCCTCCTCGATCCTCGTCTCGAAATCGGCCGGCAGCGCGCGGCCATGTGCGGCCTCGATGATCTTGACGCCGTCCGACCACGGAATGCCGACGATCTGGTCGACATAATGGTCGAGGGTCCATTGCGTCAGGCCGAGCGCATGGCAGGCAGCGAGGCTGACCTCGCCATAAAGTGTCTCGGTATCGATGAGCGTGCCATCGCAGTCATAGATGATCAGATCGAAGCCCATCGTCGCAACAAACCTCAGCCCGCGCGCGCCGCGTCGAACTGACCGGTCTTGCGGAAGCGCCAGAGATAGGACGGCACCACGGCCTCGACCGAACTCGGCGCAATGCCGAGCCCGGCGAAATCGCGCCCCTCCGCCTTCGCCGCGTGGGAGACGACATTGTCGCTCTCCAGCAGCGTGACCTGATCACGGGTCAGCTTCAGTTCGTTCGGCAAGAGCCCGAGCGTCAGCATGTCGACGATCTCGATGAGGCGCGCCTGCAGCCGCGCCAGCGGGAATGGCAGCGAGACCAGCAGGCGCTTGCGGCCGGTGACCTCGCAGATATAGGCGACGAGCTCCCTGAAGCTCTTCACCTCGGGGCCACCCAATTCGTAGATGCGCCCGCCAGCGACCGCACCATCGACGGCCCGGGCGATCGCTTCCGCAACATCGCCGACGAAGGCCGGCTGGAATTTCGTCTCGCCACCGCCGACCAGCGGCAGCACGGGCAGCATCCGGGCGAGCGCGGCGAAGCGGTTGAAGAAACCATCCTCGGGTCCGAACATGATCGAAGGCCGCAGCACGACCGCGCCAGGCACGAGTGCAAGGAGCGCAGCCTCGCCCTCGGCCTTGCTGCGGCCATAGCTCGACTTCGAATCCTTGCTGGCGCCGATCGCCGAAATCTGGACCAGCCGCGGGACGCCCAGCGCCGCGCAAGCCTGGGCGATAGCGCGTGCACCATTGGCATGGACACCGGCAAAGCTCTGGCGGCCGCTCTCCTGCAGGATGCCGACCAGGTTGACGACGGCGTCCGCCCCCTTGATCGCGGCCGCGACAGAATCGGGATAGCGCAGATTGGCCTGCACCGCGTGGATCTGGCCGACGGTGCCGAGCGGCTGCAGGAAGCCGGCGAGATCGGGCCGGCGCACCGCGACGCGCACGCGGTAGCCGCGCTTGACGAGGGCGCGCACGACATGGCGCCCGACGAAACCCGAACCACCGAAGACCGTGACGAGCTGCTGGCTCGGAGGGGACAGATCGTTCGCCATGCTCGTCATGCCTCATGCGCGTTGGTTGGAACGCTCCTAAAGCATTTCGCCCCGATCTGGAAAGGCGGTTTGGGACGCAGCCTGCAGGAATCGAGCATGACAAGGGAATCGAGCGCGACAAGGGCACGGAGCGCGACAAGGGCCCGGACGAACTCTGCGAAGGCAACGGCCGGAGCTTGAAACATCCTTGCAGCGCCCGGGCCGGCTCGCTCGAACCGTCCTCACGAAATCGCTGCCCTGTCGAGGGCAGGCAGCGCCTTGAAAATGGGCAGCTTTCCGGCTTTTTTGTTCCTCTTTGAGGGCAAGATTAACTCGGCCTTCAATCACCCCCCGCTAAAACACACGAAATTTGTCGATATTGCGCGATTGGCCAGGGGATAAGATGAAATCAATTCGGGTCAAAATTCTCGGTCTGATCGGCATTGTCGCCTTCGGCGCCATCATCGCACTGGCCAGCGCTCTCGTGGCGATTTCCAGCCTCGAGACGATGAATCTGCGCGTCTCTCGCCAGAATGACACGATGCTGGCGACGGAGCGGCTCAATGTCGCAATCAACCAGCTCAGTGAGGATTCCCGGCTGGCCTATATGTCGCGCAACCCCCATGAGGCGAAGCTCGCCGCCACGGCCATGGAGAAGGGGTTGGGCAAGGTCGACGACCGGCTCAAGATTCTCCTGAAGACCATTCCCGGGACTGAGCAATCGCGGACTGAAAAGATCAGCAAGCTGATCGAGGAATTCGTCGCCAACCGGGTCGAGACGATCCGCCTGGTTCAGGAGGTGTCGGGGCGAGCCGCCGACGCCTGGGGCAATGGCGACGCCAGCCGGCGCAATCGCGCTGCCCTGATGGAGGAATTGGCCACGTTCAGCCAGGCCAATGAGGAAACCAGCGACGCCATCGAGGCCGAGACAGCGGCCTTCGCCTCGAAGCTGCGCATCATCTTGCCTGTCGCCCTGCTTCTACTGCTGGGCGCCTCGATTGCCGGCGCCCTGGCGTTTTCGCGGCGCGCCATCATCAAGCCGCTGATCGATCTCAGCGGGGTGATGCAGCGCCTGACCGCCGGCGACACCAAGGTCGATGTGCCCCATGTCGCACGCCAGGACGAGGTCGGCGCCATGGCGCGCGCCGTCTCGGTGCTGCGCGAAAGTACGGAGAAGGTCGCGGCGTTTCAGGAGCAGGAGCGCGAATCGGCCGCGGCACGGTTGCGGGCGGCGGAATCGATGGCTTCCGTCGTCTCTGATGTCGGCGAGGTTGTCGCGGCTGCGGCGTCGGGCGATTTCTCGGCGCGGCTCGAGATCGAGCATGCCGATGCGCAGATGCAGAAGCTGGTGGCGGGGATCAACGAGATCAATGCGGTGGTTGATTCAGCCACATCCGAATTCGCGGCCGCCCTGCAGGCAGTTGCGGGCGGCGACCTGACCGCCCGGATCGAGACCGCCTATCGCGGCAAGTTCGCCGAGCTCAAGGGCGCGATCAACGAGACGGTCGACCGCCTGTCCTCGACGGTGCGCACGATCCAGACGACCTCGGCGGATGTGGGCTTGGCCGCACGCGAGATCACCATGGGCGCCGATGATCTCTCGAAGCGCACGGAAGAACAGGCGAGCTCGCTGGAGGAAACCGCGGCCACGACCGAGGAGCTCGCAGCCTCGGTGAAAGCCTCGGCCCAGGCCTCGAAGCAGGCAGCCGCGATCGCGACCGAGGCGATGCAGGCGGCCCAAAGCGGCGGCACGATCGCAACTGAAGCCGTGGCTGCAATGGCGCGCATCGAGAGCGCCTCGCAGAAGATCTCCGACATCATCCGGGTGATCGACGACATCGCCTTCCAGACCAATCTGCTGGCGCTGAACGCGGCGGTGGAAGCGGCACGCGCCGGCGATGCCGGCAAGGGCTTTGCTGTCGTGGCCTCGGAAGTGCGCACATTGGCGCAGCGCTCGGGCGCCGCTGCCAAGGACATCTCCGGCCTGATCTCGTCTTCGAACCAGGAGGTCGGCGAGGGCGTCAAGCTGGTGCGCCAGGCCGGCGACGCCCTGACCCAGATCCTGGCCGCCTCGCAAAAGGTCGCGGCCACCATCGCCGAGATCTCGGCGGCGTCTGGCGAGCAGGCCAACGGCATCGACGAGATGAGCCAGGCTGTCGCCCATCTCGACGAGATGACGCAGGCCAATGCCGCACTGGCCGAACAGAGCGCGGCGTCGGCCGGTTCGCTCTCGGGCCGCATCGTCCAGCTCAACGACCTCGTCGCCGCCTTCAGGACGGGGCCTGAGGGCGCAGCTGCCTCATCGGCCAGCTACGCCCCGGCTTCGGTGAGGGCTGAGCCCCCAGCGTCGCGCCAGGCCACCAGGACAAGCCCTGGCACGGCCTCGGAGCCGGAGCGCCTGCGCAAGCTCGCCGAGGCTGCCTTTGGGCAGACCAGGGCGGCGACGCCGGAGAAACCCACCCAGGCCAGGCCCGTTCCCGCCCCGGCGCGCGCCTCCGCACCAGCCAAACGTGCCGTCAACGGCCGCGCCAATGACGCCGGGTGGGAGGAGTTCTGAGCGGCGAAACCGCGCCCTCAGGCCCCGCCCAAATTCTTCCGTCAACGAAACGACATGAATGTCGATCTATGCGTTGACAGGACCATCCGGCCCCCGTAAACGAACCGCCGTTGCCCAGGTGGCGGAATTGGTAGACGCACCAGCTTCAGGTGCTGGCGCTCGCAAGGGCGTGGAGGTTCGAGTCCTCTCCTGGGCACCACTCAGCTACCAGAGTGGTGGTTTGTCAGCGCCTTAGCTGATATCAATGGCTTGTGGACGCCCGAGTGATACAAACGGGTGATCCACATGGTCCTGAGTATGACGCGGCCATACAAGCTTCCCAAGACGGGCGTCTACTGGTTCCGCAAGGCCGTACCGAGCGGCGCTGGCCGCGATGCGTTTCAGCCATTGGCACGATCGCAGGCGGCTCGACAGGCCGGTTGGTAGACGGCAGGCTCGCTGCTTCGTCCGCGTCGATCGCATTCTCCGGCGAAGCATGATCACCGACCTTCGGACGCTACCGTGTCTTGATGACGCGCTATGCCGCTGAGCGACCCTCAGTGACACCCACCGCTTTGCGCCGCCAAACCCGAGGAAGAACGAACATCCAGAGGATAGCGAGGGCCGTCCAGACGAAGGGCTGAGCCCGCCCTCTCGCCGCTTCCTCCAGCGCCATCTGTACGCGGAAACCGTCCTTCAGCGACAACTGCAGAGTGTCCTTCCCCATACTTTGGAGACACGTGTCGTCAGTGGTCTTCTTGGGTGTGCGTATCCCTACGATCCGAGCCGAAGCGCGGCTGATCGTGTAGGTGTAACTGACACACTGAGCAGAGGTGGTGAAGATGATCGTGTCGTTCGTCCACCTCGCAACTTCGTAGTAGTCCATATCCACGGTCAGAGTGCCTCCGAAGGACACTTCAGCGGTCGCCGATCGGCACGCGCTCTCCGCGCGAAAGCACCTCAACTCTGTGTACTGGAGGGGAAATGCCTGTTTTTCATTCTCGATTACCCAGGTTCCAGAAGCTGAAACCAGTCCGGCATCCCAGGAGTTGTCGGACACCTTGCCGCCCATTCGGATGTTCACCGGCACCTGAGTGCCGACATAGACAAACATCGTAGAAAAGACAGCTACAGTCCCCGCGAAACCCACGAGTAACCAGCCAAAAACCCTTGGAAGAACCCTGAACATTCGATCCCCCGCTCATGACGGGAGAGACGCTACCACGAATGTTTGAGTTCCATAGGTCAGCAGCGCGTCGTCCCACTATGCCCTGGCCCAGATCTACCGCAAGACAGTGTCGAGATCGTGCGGCGGAGCGACCTGGCCAAGTTCGTGGTCCTGCCCAAACGATGGATCGTCGAACGCACCATCGCCTGGTTGAACCGCTGCCGACGCCTGAGCAAGGATTGGGAGTGCCTCAACCAGAACGCGCTGGCATTCCTCCGTTGGGCATCAGTTCGCCAGATGCTGCGAAGACTTTGCAAAGAACCGAAATGATCTGGGACCGACACTTAGACATCGCAGCTCCTCAGGCCCAAGGCTCAGTGGAAGGACACAACACCACTCAGGCCCGCGGCGGCGGCCTTACAAAAACATGATCTCGCCGCGTGAAGTCGTGTTCGAGCACACTCAAGGCGGATAAGTGGGCCTCGTGACGCCAACTGTTCGCACAAGGACAATCACCCTCCCGAGGCGACCGCGTCCAGCGCCCAGTCTTATCGACCTCGTATGACCACATTGCATTCGCGCCGAAGCCACTAAGCTGACGCCCAGGATGCTCGACGATGAGGTCGCCGACCTGGATTAGACCGTCGGGCCGCTCCTCGACCCATAGCCCCTTGCCCCAAGTCCGCGCCGTCACGGTCTCTGGCAACCAAATCAACTCACTTACTTCGAATAAGACACGCTTGTGCCGCCGCACAAATTCACTCACCCGTGGAAACTCCGGCGGCCTATCAGACGAGCCGAAGATGATGTGTGATGGCGCACTGCGCACTGTGAGCGTTGGGTCCTTCACGATTTGGGAGACCGTCGCCCCGCAGAAGAATGCCGTGTCAGTGGGTTGATGCTTGGCAAGCTCTTCGTCGTGATACTCGGGAATATCTAGCGCCCGCCGGAAAAACTCAATGCCACCACGATCTGCCTTGCCGCTCGTCCTAATCATTTCCCAGGGTAGCGATAGCAGTAGATTGAGGATCGGGTCCGTCTGGCGGTCCGGGAAGAGGTCCCCCGCATTCGCAAACCCTCCTTTGGATGCGAATTCGCGGAACACAGCTGCAGGGGCGGATATATGACCGATGATACAGCTCGACGGGAGGTCACCCTGTAGAGGGCCTGCGAGCCATGCGTTCTGGAAAGCGTAGCGCGGCTGCCCTCCAATCCAGAGCGACAGCTGTGATAGATCGTGGACGGCAATCCTCGCCTCCGACAGCGCGGCCTTTGAGATGACGTAAAGATGTCCGTCCCCCTCGAAGGGCTCGTAGCTGGCCATCTCGCGCACAGCCAATACGGGGTCCTCGAAGCAATCCTCGACCATTTGTATTTGTCGGCGAGACGTCCACCGATGGCCGGCGAAATACGCAGAGACGGCAGGAGATGCAGACAGGTCGAGATAAAACGACCGCCAGCCATAGTGCTGGAGGATTGCTTGCACGAACTCCAGGCGATCAAGTGCCGACGGGTCCTTGGCAATTTGCCGAAGCATGAACTCGGCATAGTGGGACCACTTCAGCATCACCGGTGGGATGCAGCCGCGCCGATCAATTGACGTCCGTAGGCCGGAAGTCATGTCGGTCCCGAAGTGCTCGTTTTGCCCCCGAAAGAGCATGTCACCGCCAAACCCTTCTACGGCTGCCGCCAGCGCTTCGATCGATTTGATACTTTGAGTGCGCACTCAAAACCCTCCCAACCCCGAACGCCAGAGTTCGCGCCAGCTTACAACCAGCGAACCACAATCTATCAACCAGCCTCATTGGCGTCTTCGACCGCCTCGGAGCACCCACGTCTCCTCCGACGGTGGCGCTCGTATCCATTCCAGATGCGCCATCCACCCGGGCCTTGTTGCGGATGTGGCACGCCGAGTTGGGAGACGGGGAACAGGAAACGCCTCAGCCGTCACTAACGAGGGGGTTGATGCTGCCGTCTACGAGTTCAAGGGCGACCCGAAGGAGGCCATACGGGTCTGCTGCACGACCTGAAGTGCAGGCAGAGGATCACGCGGCAACGGTGTCCAAGGGGTCGTGAGGGGCGCCTACGCGCGGTGAGGAAGTTCGGGTAACAAGCCGTTGCAGAATTTAACAGATGAGTTAGCAGTACAGCGTACCATCTTAACCTTGTGCGTAAGGAATATACGAATGCCTCCCAAGATCACCTACGGCTCCTATGAGCTAGTTTGTTTTCACGAGGCGGGGCACGCCGCAACGGCCATTCAGGTGGGCGCACAAATCAACGAAATAGAGATATATGAAGATAATGGTCGCTATTTCGGTCGAACAAATGCTAACCGCACCGATGAGCAGAGCCGACACATCCTTCTGGGTGGCTTTGCAGCCGAATATCAGATTTATGAAGCTGGAAGACTAGTAAAACCCGACGGTAATGCGCCAGATAAATCAGAGTTTATCTATAATTCTATAAGGAACGCGACTATAGATCGCCAAAAATTCTTCGAACTTCAATTTAATGCATTCCTTACGGAGGATGAGGAATGGCCGACATGGATGGACAAAGCTTTCGTGAACTTTGCGATCGGTCGAGCGAAGAACGAGATGCCTTCTGCGGCCGTCGAACGGATCGCCTATGGGCTTTCCGGTCAGCGAAAGTTGGATGGCGATGCGATCCGAGCAGCGTTCGACGGGGAGTCTGCTGGAACCGATCACCGCCCCTGATGCCACTTTCCACCCCTTGCGGAAGTTGAAGATGCAACGCGCTCCATCGAGTTTCACCGATGCAGTTGCCGCAACGGACTCAGGGCTACAGACCCCTTCACTGCATCAGGCTAGCGTGGGAGCGCCAGCCGTCTGCGAGGTGACACATGGACCGTCCCAGTTCGTTGGTTCCTCTAGTCCCCCGCCGAACCGCTGGGGACTTCATCCAACGTATTGCCGAACTGAAGGCCGAAGCCGACACCCGAGGGTACGGGACCCTCTCCTGATCCCTCGACATCGCCATGAAGCAGCGCTCCAGGCGGACCGAGAGGCCCACGACCGGACGGTTAAGGGAGCCTCCCCCGCAGATTTGTGGCTACTCGGAGGGTGAGAGCCTGGGGGACGAAGGTGCCGGGCGGCTGACACCCAAAAGGCTTTCGTCAGCACCGCGGGCACGCATCAGCTAGGACCCCATTTCAAGGCTCGACAGGTGCCCCACGGCGTTGATACAGAAAGCCCCAGAAAGCGCGTCCAACATCATTGATATCGTTGGCTTTTCCGCCGCGATTGCCCGGCCCTCTCCTGGGCACCACTCTTTCTCTCAAGCAGGAGAAAGAGTCATGATCTCGCAAGGTCTTATGCCGCACTCGCCTTCACAGGGCGGCTCTGCATCTGCCTCTTGCGATGATCCATCTCTCCACTACCAGGTAGGGATTTTTCCGGCTTAATCGTCCTGCGCCGGCGCAAGCCGCGCCAGGCCGCGCGGCCGGAGCGAGGCACGATACGCCAGCCCCGATCGTTACGTCTTCAAGCAACCCGATCGACGCGTTTTAGCGCGCGAGCTTCGTGCGCATGTCCTTGACTTGGGCCGGCGTCACCGCCGGGGCGGCGTTGCCCCAGCTGTTGCGCACATAGCTGAGAACGTTCGCGACCTCGGCATCGCCCAGATTCCAGGCGAAGGACGGCATCGCCGGGGTCGTGGGCCTTGCCTTGGTCGCCCCGGCCTGGCTGCCCTCGAGCACGACGCGGATCAGGGAGGTCGGATCATCGCCATTGACCACCGGCGCCTTGGCCAGCTTCGGGAACAGGAAGGGTGCGCCCTCGCCCGAGCTGACATGGCAGGCTGAGCAGCGGTCGATGAAGACGGCCTTGCCGGCCAGCATCAGGGGGTCGCCGGCATCGAGCGGCCGCGGCGGGGCCGTGCCTGCGCCCTTGATGTCCTTGAGATAGGTCGCGACCGCGTTCAGATCGGCATCGGTCCAATATTGCGTCGAGTTCGCGACGACCTCGGCCATCGGGCCAGACGCGATATCGAAGCGGTTCGCACCGGTTTTCAGGTAAGCAACGATATCCTCGGCCGCCCAGCCGCCGATACCCTTATGGGCGTCATTGGTGATGTCGGGCGCGACCCAGCTCTGCAGGTTCCCGCCGCGCAGGAACTGGTCGGTCTTGTCGGCGCCAAGCAGGCTCTTGGGGGTATGGCAGGTGCCGCAATGGGCGGGTCCGTTGACGAGATAGGCACCGCGATTCCACTCGGCTGATCTGGCCGGGTCGGGCTTGAATTCGCTGGGCGAGAAATTCAGCAGGTTCCAGCCGATCATCACGGTGCGGATGCTGAACGGGAAGGGCAACTGGTTCGAGACGACGCGGTTGCTGACCGGCTCGATCTTCTGCAAATAGGCCCAAAGATCGGCGATATCGGCCTCCGTCATGGCGGAATAAGCGGGATAGGGCATTGCCGGATAGAGCCGCTTGCCGCCCTTGCCGACGCCCTCCTTCAGCGCGCCGCGGAAATCGGCATAGCTCCAATTGCCGATGCCGGTCTCGCGATCGGGTGTGATGTTCGATGGGATCAGCTTGCCGAAGGGCGTGTCGAGCGGCGTCCCGCCGGCGAAAGGCCGACCGCCGGGCTTGGTGTGGCAGGCAGCGCAATCGGCCAGGACGGCCTTGTAGCGGCCCGCATTGATACGATCGAACAGGTCGGAAGCGAAGCCGCTCGCGCTGACGAGAGCGGCTGCGACGACGCCGGCGAGAAGCGCTGCCTTCTTCATGCCTGCACCAGCTTGCCGGGGTTCTTCAGATAGTGGTTGCGGATCGCATCCGCAGCCCAGAAGGCAAGAGCGCCGACAGGGCCGGTCGGGTTCTTGCCGGCGTTCTGCGGGAAGGCCGAGGCGCCGACGACGAAGACATTGGGCACGTCCCAGCTCTGCAGGTGCCGGTTGACCGCGCTGGTGTTGGGATCCGTCCCCATGATCGCGCCGCCGGTGTTGTGCGTGCTCTGATAGGGCACGGAATTCCAGCCCTTGCGCGTCCGGCCGACCACCGCCTGCTTGCCGCCGAGCGCGGTCGCGATCTGCTGCATGCGGTCGCTGACCCAGTTCGACATGCGGATGTCGTTGTCAGGAAAATCGAAGGTCATGCGCAGCAAGGGCCGGCCGAAGCGGTCCTTATAGGTCGGGTCGAGATCAAGATAATTGCCGCGCGCGGCGTAGGACGAGCCCTGCGAGCTGAAGGTCAGCGTATTCCCGTAATTCTCCTTGGCCGCCTTCTTCCAGGCGCTGCCCCAGCGCGGCGTGCCCGGCGGCGTCGGCCGGTAGGCGATCGGCCGACCATTGGTCGGGATGCAGTTGATGCCGGCCCCGCCGACGAAGTCGAGCGCGGCATGGTCGAAGGCATCGCCATTATAGTCGTCGACCGTCTGGCCGAGCGCGCCCGCCGCGATGAAGGGGTTGAAGTTCTTGCCCTCGAAGAAGACCTGGGTCGAGGCATTGGTCTGATAGGCATAATTGCGCCCGACCGTGCCCGTGCCGGTCGCGGGGTCATAGGGCGTGCCGATCTTGGAGAGCAGCATCAACCGGACATTGTGCAGGCCGTAGGCGTTGAGCAGCACGATATCGGCGGGCTGCTCGCAGAGCTCGCCGGTGACGTCGACATAGGTCACGCCCTTGGCCGTCTTGCCGTCGGATGCGAGATCGACCTTGAGCACCTCGCATTCCGTACGCGCCTCGAAATTCGATTTGCGCATCAGCACCGGCAGGATCGTGGTGTGGGCGCTGGATTTCGAATAATTGGCGCAGCCGAAGCGCTCGCAGAAGCCGCAGAAGGTGCACTGCCCCATCGCGATGCCGAGCGGATTGACATAGGCCTTGGAGAGATTGGCCGAAGGCGTCGGGAAGGGATGCAGGCCGATCGAGCGCGCCGCTTCCGCAAACAGCGTCGGCGCATAGGTCATCTGCATCGGCGGCAGCGGATATTCCCGGCTGCGCGGCCCCTCGAAGGGATTGCCGCCGGCCTCGATCTTGCCGTTCAGATTGCCGGCCTTGCCGGAGATGCCGGCGAGATATTCGAAGCGGTCGAAGGAATTCTCCAGCTCGTCATAGCTGACGCCCCAATCCTGCACCGTCAGATCGGCGATGCGGCTCGCGCCATAGCGCTCGGTCAGATGCGTCTTCAGGACGAAATCGCTCGGGAAGAAGCGCCAGGTGTGACCGTTCCAATGCGTGCCCGCGCCGCCGACCCCGGTGCCCGGCAGGAAGGAGCCGTAATCGCGCATCGGCAGCGCCGTCTGCGAGATGTTGTTGCGCATCGTCATCGCTTCCTGCGCCGGCTGCAGGAACAGATCCTTGCGGATGGCGTAGCGCAACTCGTCGGGCGCATAGGCGACGTTGAAATCGGTCGCCGTATCGCGCCAGGGTCCGCGCTCGATCGCGACGACATCGAGCCCGGCATCGGTCAATTCATGCGCCAGGATCGCGCCCGTCCAGCCCAGGCCGACGATGACGACATCCTTGCGGGGCAGTTTCCTCACCATCGTGCCTGATCCCGCCGGTTACTTGCTGCCGACCTTCCACTCCGGCCGCCCGGCGATCGAGAGCGGCGGCAGAGGGAAGGGCTGGTTATGGGCCGTGACGTAGTCGCGGTAATCGTAGCGGGCACCGGGGAAGCCGAGCAGCTTCCAGCCCGCCATATCCTTGTTGCCGCCATAGATCGGGTCGGCGAAGAAGCCTTCCATCGTGTTCTGCAGCAGGAGATTGAAGAAGCCGGCGGCGGCGGGGTAGGCGACCTTGCCGGCGTCGAAATCGGCGAGCGCCTTGTCCTGGTCGGCGGGAGCGAGATCGGCGAAAGCTTTTCCGGCAAACTGAGTGCGAACATGCTGCGCCAGCGCGGCAAGCCCGGCGCGGTAGCGCGCCACCGGCGCCTCGGCACCTTGATAGCCCTGCGTCGGCAGGCCGGGCAGGAACGGGCCTTGCGTATAGAGCCGCTCGGACGAGCCATAGCTGCCGGCAAGCTGGCGGTCGATGAAGGTCGCGCAGCCGGCCTCCTTGCCGCCGATGCTGAGATCGTCGGCCGGAATCAGGCGGTCGACGATGGCCTCGACCATGCGCGCCTCGTCGGCTGTGAAGACGTACCAGCGCCCTCCGGGCAGCGGCTGCGGCGGCAGCGCCGCAAACGGCTTCCATGGCAAGGTTCCGGAGTGTTCGGCCGCCTTCGCGCCTGCGATGGAGGCCACGAGCAAGGTCATGCCTGTCGAGGAAAGGAAACCGCGGCGACTGGGGCGAAACGGTGTGGATCGTGTCATGCCGGCCTCGACTGTCCGCATCGCTGGTCGGACAAGCCGCAGCCACTGCTAACGAGGGGAGGCTCTACTTTTGATTGAGAACAATCAACATCCGATCAAAGCGGTACCGCCATCCGCGGGATGCATGGAGCGGCCCATGGGAGCGGTCGCGCATGCTGGCGGCCCTCTTCCATCGCTGCGCGTCATATGCTGAGACATGAGGGGCGATCAGCTTGTCTCGACCCAACACCGGGCCGGCTCAAGAAAATTGCGGACCAGGCAATTACGAAGCAAGCCATCACGAAGGATGAAGGCATTCCGATGGAAGTTCTCGATCACAATACCCAGCCCCTGGAAAAGTGGCGCGACGGCGTGATGACCCTGATGCGGGCCTCGGCAACGGTGCAGAGCAAGCAATTATGCATCTTCGACCAGTTCTGCGACCCCGGCCTGGGAGCCCCGATGCATATTCATGCGGTCGAGGAGGTGCTCGAGGTTTACGAGGGCACGGCCGAAATCTACCTGCGCAATGAGAGCATGATCGTGACGGCCAATCAGTCCGTGCTGATCCCAGCCGGCGCCCGCCACGGCTTCAAGAATGTCGGCACCGGCATTCTGCGCGTGCGCGCGACCCTGGCCGCCGCCATTTTCGAGGCGTCCTATGACAACAGTAACGAGTTGTCGCGGCGTTATGTGCCGCAGGATGCGTGACGCCTCCCTGAGCGCGCGGTTGGGCGCTTAGGCTACTTGGATGCTTAAGCTACTTGGCCGCTTTCGATGCGGTGTCCTGGATGAGCGGAACGATGAGGCGGTCGATATCGCCCGGCTCCGGGATGTGAATGTATTCGATCGCGCGGACCGAGGCCTTGAGACCGCTCAGCACCGAGTCCGTGCCCGAGGCAAAGACGATGACATCGGCATCGTCTCGGGCCAGGGGCGCGTCGCCTGAGCCGGCTCCAGCCGAGCGCAGATTCGAGACATGAGGCGCGAAGCGCAGCACGCCCGCCCTCATGATCGGCAGGAATTCGGGAAACCGCGCCACCAGCAGCACGCGACCCATCGGGTCGATGGAGGCGAGCGCGCGTCTGGTCTCCTCCGAAGGGATGAAGCGGATCGAGACCACGCGAGCGCCGGGCAGGATGCTGGCGACCTCGCGGTGCCGGTTGACGAAGGTGACGACCAGATCGGCCGAGGCCGCGCGCGCCTGAACCGCAGGGTCACGCAGGATCGCATCGATCGTCATCGGCTCCACCGTCGCGCCCTGGCCGAGGCGCGCCGCGATGACATGGGCGTAGCGCGCCGTCGGCCCGGCGAACAGGCCAACCATGACGACGCTGGCGCTGCGGCCGAGCCGGGCCCGCGAGGCCAACCGCGCATGGATCAGCGCCGCCAGATCGGAGGCGCGCAGGCCCAGCGCCATCCCCTCATCGATCAGTGCATCGATGCGGCGATGAAGCGTCATCAGATCGGGCCTTCCGGCGAGACGGGCCTGGCTGCTGCCGGCCACGCTGGTGCCGGCTCCGGCGCGCGTCTCGATGAGCCCGAGCCCCTTCAGATCGCCATAGACCTGGCTCACTGTCATCGGAGCGACGCCGACCCTCGCGGCCAGGTCGCGGACTGACGGCAAGGCTTCGCCGACAGCGAGATCGCCACAGGCGATGCTGTATTCGATCAACCCCTTGAGCTGCTGACGGATCGAAATCGGCAAGTCGCGATCGATCTTGAATTCCATGCCCACCAGCCCCGATCGAGTGTTCTAGAGCAGTTTCCGATCCAGCTGGATCGGAAACTGCTCTAGCTTTCGTTTTGACGCGTTTTCTTCACGCGAACCGGTGTCCACTTCGCTCGAAAACGCTCCGGCCGGATATAGCAGGTACACTGGCCAGCAGCCCTGACAAGCCATCGAGCAGTCGCGCCTCCGAGCCGGAAGATGCAACCCTCACGCGATTGACACCGCTTTGCCGGCCATGGGAGTGTTCTAGTACGATGCTACGCTCGGCCTTTCCGTCCGTCAGAGTCCACACCCCTCGACAGCCTTCGGCGGTCGCGGCGCGAACGGCTTCGGCCTCGTGAGCGGATACATCCTGAAGCGCCTCGCCGCGATCGTGGCGCTGGCATTCGGCATCAGCGTCATCGCCTTCCTGATCATCAGACTGATACCCGGCGACCCGGTCGTGGCCATGCTCGGCACGAGCGCAGGCGACAAGGCGCTTATCGAGCGCCTGCGCGAACAGCTCGGCCTGACCCAGCCGCTGCACCTGCAGTATTTCGTCTGGATCGGCCATGTGCTGCGGGGCGATTTCGGCTATTCCTACGCCAACCAGCAAAGCGTGAGCTCGCTGCTCGCCTCCAGCTTTCCGGCCACGATCCAGCTCACGCTCGCGGCGCTGACGCTGTCGCTCAGCGGCGGGACCGCGCTCGGCATCCTCGCAGCCCTGAAGCGCAACCAATCGGCCGACACGGCCAGCATGGGGCTCGCTTTGGTCTGCATGTCGGTCCCGAGCTTCTGGCTGGGCCTGCTCTTGATCCTCGCCTTCGCCGTGACATGGCCGATCTTCGACGTCGTCGGTGGCACCTCGCTGAAGGGGCTGGTGCTGCCGGCCGTCACGCTCGCGCTCGGATCGCTGGGCTTCAACGCCCGCTTCGTGCGTTCGAGCATCATTGCGGCCCTGTCGCAAAATCACGTCACCACCGCCCGGGCCAAGGGCGTGCCGGAGTTCAAGGTCTTCGTCAGGCATGTGATGCGCAATGCGCTTTTGCCGATCCTGACCATCACCGGCCTTCAGGTGGGCCAGCTGCTTTCGGGTTCGGTCATCGTCGAAACCGTGTTCTCTCGTCCCGGCGTCGGACGCCTGCTGATCCAGGGCATCCTGGCGAAGGACTACATGACCGTTCAGGCCATCATCCTGATCATCGCCATCATCTACGCCGTCGCGAACTTCATCGTCGACATTCTCTACCCCGTGCTCGATCCGCGCGTCGCCAACCGCTAGCAGAGATTGCAGGCAATGCCGGACCTCGCCTCAACCGCAGCAACGCTTCCCGCCGACCAGGACGATCCCGTTGCCGTGGCGCCGCCGGTATGGTCGCGGCGGCGCGCCATTCTGCGTGCGCTGCGCCATCGCAGCCTGTCGACCGGCCTCCTGATCTGCACGGTCCTGACGCTGGCGGCGTTCTTCGCCCCCCTGCTAACCTCGATCGATCCGACCATGCAGGATCCGATGGCGACCTTCACGCCGCCCTCCCTGGTCTATCCGATGGGAACCGACGCCTTCGGCCGCGACCTCTTCGCCCGTGTCCTGTTCGGCGCGCGCACGACCATGCTGGCGAGCCTCGCGGTGGTGGTGCTCGGGGCCCTCTTCGGCACCGTGACCGGCCTGGTCGCCGGCTATTTCGGTGGCGCGATCGGCTTCGTCATCATGCGCCTCAACGATCTGCTGCTGGCATTCCCGGGCATCCTGCTTGCCCTGACCGTCACGGCGATCCTGGGGCCGGGCCTCGTCAACGGCGTCATCGCGATCGCGGTGATCCTCGTCCCGGTCTTCGCCCGGCTGGTGGAAGGGGCGACTGTCGAGGTCCGCAACCTGCCCTTCGTCGAGGCCGCTCTTTGCGGCGGAGCCTCCCCCTTCAGAATCATATCCCGCCACATCCTGCCCAATGTGATGTCCGGCGTCATCGTCCTGACCACCACTTGGCTCGGCATCGCCGCGCTCTGGATCACGGCGCTCGGCTTCATCGGGCTCGGCGTGCAGCCGCCGACGCCCGAGCTCGGCGCCATCCTGAATGACGGCCAGAACTACATCACGCTCGCCTGGTGGATCACCGTGTTCCCCGGCCTGTTCCTGTCCCTGTTCGTCGTCAGCGTGAACCTGATCGGCGACGGGCTCAGGGACGAACTCGATCCGACGCTCGACCGCAGCTGATGCCGCAGATCGCATGCCTCAGGATTGGCATGCCTCACCATTGGAGAGACGAGATGAGTGAACGACAGCGCAACACCGGAATGAAGACGGCGCTCGCGACCCTCCTTGCCGCCGGCAGCCTTGCCCTCAGTGTCGGCGGACTCCAGGCGCAACCGGCCGCCCCGAACAAGCAGGCCAAGCTCACGGTCGGCTGGGCCGAGCCGATCGACACGCTCAATCCCGCCACGACCGGCGCGCGCAATGTCGGCCCGCTCCTGGCCAATATCTTCGACACGCTGATCTGGCTGACGCCCGATTTCAAGATCGTGCCGCTTCTGGCGACCAAATGGACAATCTCGGAGGACGGCAAGACCTACAGCTTCACGCTGCGCGAGGATGTGAAGTTCCATGACGGCACGCTTTTCGATGCCGACGCCGTCGTCGCCAACATCAAATACATCACCGACAAAAGCACCCAGTCCAAGGTCTCGATCGGCCTGCTCGGCCCCTGCAAGACCGCGACTGCAACCGCCAAATACACCGTCGAGTTCAGCTGTGAGACGCCCTACGCGCCCTTCCTGGGACAGCTCGGCGTGCCCTATCTCGGCATGCAGTCGCCCAAGGCGATAGCCGAATACGGCAAGGATCTCGGCCTGCACCCGACCGGGACCGGCCCGTTCTCCTTCGTCAGCTACGAGCCCAATCAGAGCCTGATCCTCAAGCGCAACGAGGATTACACCTGGGGCCCCTCGGTACTTAGCCATAAGGGCCCGCCTGATATCGCGCAGGTGCTGTTCCAGATCGTGCCGAACCCGCAGGCGCGCGTCAGCCAGTTCCAGAGCGGCCAGTCGCAGATGATGCAGCAGACGCCCGGTGTCTACTGGAATGCCTTCCAGAAGATGGACCGGTACACGGCGATCCCGGTTCCGATCACGGGGCTCGGCATCTTCGCGCCGATCAATGCGAGCAGGTTCCCGACCGACGACCTCGCCGTCCGCAAGGCGATCCATTACGCGATCGACAAGAAGGGCGTGATCCAACTCGCCGAGGCCGGCGCCTTCCCGCCGAGCCTGACGCCGCTGCAACCCAGCATGATCGGCTACGATGCCTCGCTCGAAAGCGTCTATTCCTACGATCCGGCCAAGGCCGAGGCCGTGCTCAAGGAGGGCGGCTGGACCAAGGTGAACGGGTTCTGGGAGAAGGGCGGCAAGCGCCTGACGCTGACCGTGACCGCGATCTCGACCTCGACCTCCTATCCGCTGCTCGCCCAGGCCATGCAGGGCTATCTGCAGAAAATCGGCATGGAGGTGAATGTCCAGCAGCTCGCCTCGCCGGCCTGGCTCGCAGCCAATATCAACGGCGATATGTCCCTGACGCCGCTGCAATATATCGGCGTCGATCCCGACGCGCTGCAGACCTGGTTCACGCCCGGCCAGTACTTCAACTGGAGCCATTTCTCCGACCCCAAGCTGACCGCCCTGTTCAAGGACGGCCAGCAGGAGCGCGACCCCGCCAAACGCCTGACGATCTATCATGAGGTCCAGAAGATCCTGATGGACCAGGCCGTCATGCTGCCGATCCGCCAGAACATCGACCTCGTGATGACGACGAAGAAGCTGACCGGCGTGACCTATACGGGCGGCGGCTTCGAATATCTCGGAGCGGCCTCGCTGGCCGACTGAGCGCCCGGAAAACTCAGAAATCCGGGCGCGAGCAAACTGATCGCGCCCGGATGACCCGACATGACGAGACAGGAGTTCGCCAGTGACGACGCTCATTCGGGCCGACAGGCTCATCGATGGAACCGGCTCGGCTCCTGTCCAGGACGCCGTGCTCGTGGTCGAGCAGGGCAAGGTCGTGGCCGTCCATGCCCGAGGCATCCCGGACGGGTTCTCGACGGAGAACGCCGAGATTCTCGATTTCCCCGGCTGCACGATCCTGCCCGGGCTGATCGACACTCATGTCCATCTCAACCTGCCCGGGGACGGCACCACGCTCGAAGTGGCGATGCGCGAGCCTGAGGGCGTGCTGATGGCGACCTCAACCTTCGCCGTCGGCAAGGCGCTCGCGGCAGGCATCACGACGGTGCGCGATGTCGGCGCACTCAACAGCACGGCGATCCATCTGCGCCGGGCGCTGGAACTCGGCCATGGCGAAGGCGCGCGCGTGCTCGCCTGCGGCCAGCCCATCACAATCACCGGCGGCCATACCTGGTATTTCGGCGGCGAGGCGGATGGCGAGGACGGCCTGCGCCGCAAGGTCCGCGAGATGGCGAAGCTGGGGGCGGATTTCATCAAGGTGATGGCCAGCGGCGGCGGAACGCTGAACACGCAATCCTGGAAATCGTCCTTCACGCCCAGGGAGCTGGCCGTCATGGTCGACGAGGCGCATCGCAGCGACCGCAAGATCACCGCGCATTGTCTGTGTGCGGCCTCGATCGACGATGTCGTCGCGGCCGGCTTCGACCAGATCGAGCATGCCGGCTTCATCACCGACGGCAAGGGCAACCAATCCTACGACCCGGCCGTGGCCGAGCGCCTCGCGCGCTCCGCCATTCCCGTGACCAGCACGCTGGCGGTCGGCGGAGCCGTGCTCAGGGCAATGCTTGCCAAGGAGGAGCGCACGCCGACCGAGGAGGCCTTCCTGGCACGGTGGCGCAAAACCTTCGCCGCCAATCTCGACCAGTTCCGCCAGCTGCGCGAGGCCGGCGTGACATTCGTCGCCGGCACCGATGCAGGCTGGCGCTTCACGGCGATCGACGATCTGCCGATGGAGATAGCCTTGATGCATCAGGGCGGCATGAGCGCCATGGAGGCGATCGTTGCCGGCACGGGCCTTGCCGCGACGGTGCTCGGCATCGATGACCGTGTCGGCAGGTTGACGCCCGGCCTCGCCGCCGATGCAATCGTCGTTCGCGGCAACCCGCTCGACGATCTCGAGGTGCTGCGCGATGTTCGCTTCGTCATGCAGGGCGGACAGCCGAAACGGCGCCCGGATCGCATTGCGAGCTGAGAACACCCCGCTGGGATCGCGTTACGAGCGCCGGCTCAGCCCGTCGCCGCGCTCATAGCGCGCCAGAAAGAGCGCGATCCCCTCCTCGATCTGCTCCTCGATTTCGGCCTTCGGGAGCAGTTCCAGGGACAGTAACCCCCTGACATCGAGATCGCCCCGGACGATGCTCAGAAATTGCCGGGCAGCCAGGGTTGGATTGGGCACATCGAGAAGGCCCCTTTCATCCGCCAGGGCGAAAAACCGCGCGAGCCGTTCCGTCAGCACCACCGGCCCGGCTTCGAACACGACGCGACCGATCCCCGGAAAACGCGGGACCGCCCCGATAGCCGCACGCCACAGCTGCACGCAGCGCGCGGCCATGAAGATGTCGATGAAGTTCCCGGCGACGCGGCGGAGCGCCGTCGGGACGTCGTCAACCTCGACATCGGAGAGCCAGATCGTGTCGGTGACGCGCTTGGCTTCACCGGTCAGCACGGCCTCGAACAAAGCTTCCTTATTGGCGAAATGAACATAGAGCGTCGCCTTGGAGACGCCGGAGACCCGCGTGACCATGTCCATGGTAACGGCATCGAAACCGTGTTCGAGAAACAGGTCGCACGCCGCGACCAGGATCTGCTCCACCTTCCGGCTGCGGCGATCGGGTCGCGCCTCGAGGCTTTTCATGCCACCTTCCAGCGGATTGGTTTTGCGGGTGCCGGGCATCATGCCGTTTGCGTCTCTTTTTGAACTGTACCGTTTAGTTTCCTCTTGACTCGTGACAGGGCGCAAGGCATCCGTCAACGAAATAAACTGAACCGTTTAGTTTAGCAGGTGTTCGATGACGCAGTCTCGACGAGACAAGCTATGGCAACCGCGGCGTGGCGCCGGGCCAGGTTTGGGCGTCCTTGCGTTGCTGGCGCTCGCCGGCTGCAAGGATTCCGCGCCGGCTGATGCGCAACCGCCATTGGCAGTGCTGACGCAAACGGCCAGACTCTCACCGCGTGCCCAGACCGTTTCGCTCACGGGCGAGATCAAGGCCCGCATCCAAAGCGATCTGTCGTTCCGCTTTGCCGGCCGCATCGCGACGCGCAGCGTCGATGTCGGGGACCGCGTCGTGGCTGGCCAGGTTCTCGCCACGCTCGAGACCACCGAGCAGAAGGCCGACACGGATTCGGCGACGGCGAGCGTGCAAGCAGCCGAGGCGACCTTGCGCCAGGCGAGCGCCACCTTCGAGCGGCAGAAATCGCTGCTCGCCAACGGCTATACGACGCAACGCAGCTACGACAATGCGAATGAAGCCTATCGGGCAGCGCAGGCGTCGCTCGACAGCGCGAAGGCCAATCTCGCCACCGCGCAGGACCAGCTCTCCTACACGGCCCTGCGCGCCGAAGCGCCCGGCATCATCACCGCGCGCAATGCCGAGGTGGGGCAGGTCGTCGAGGCGGCGCAAGCCGTCTTCACCGTCGCCCGGGACGGCGCGCGCGACGCGGTTTTCGATGTCTATGAAGCGCTCCTCGTGCAGAAGCCGGCTGACGGCAATGTCGAGATCGCCTTGATCTCGAATCCCGCCATCAAGGTCACAGGCACGGTGCGAGAGGTCGCGCCCGTCGTCGACCCCACGACCGGGTCGGTCAGGGTCAAGATCGGCATTGATCAACCGCCGCCGGAGATGACGCTCGGCACCGCCGTCTCCGGGGTCGGCCGCTTCCAGCCCCGGGATGTCTTCGCGCTGCCATGGACAGCGTTCTTCACGCAAGGAGGCAAGGCAGCAGTCTGGGTGGTCGATCCAAAAAGCCGCGCCGTCTCGCTCAAGCCCGTCGTCATCGACATTTACCGGACCGGCGAAGTGCTGATCCGCAGCGGATTAAGCGCCGGCGATATCGTGGTCACCGGCGGGGCGCAGCTTCTCAGGCCGGGCCAGATCGTCGCGCCCACCGAGCAGCAACCGACGGCGCTGCTGCCGGCCAGGGTAGGGAATGCAGGATGAAACACATCGCCACATTCGCAGCCGCGGGAGCCGCCCTGGCGCTCGCGGGCTGCAATTCCGAGAACTCAAGCACGAAGGCGGCGCCGCCGGCGCGCCCCGTGCTGTCGATCGTCGTGACGCCCAATAGCGACAAGACGATCGGCTTTGCCGGCACGATCCAGCCGCAATACCAGACGGAGCTGGGCTTCCGTGTGCTCGGGCGATTGATCGCACGCAACGTCAATGTCGGCGATCTCGTCAAGGCCGGGCAGAGCTTGGCCCAGCTCGACCCCTTCATCCTCGCCCTCGCGCTCCGCACCGCCGAAGCCGACCTGGTCAAGGCGCGCGCGCAGCTCTCGAACACCACCGCCGCCGAAAGCCGGATCTCGATCCTGCTCGGGCGGCAGGTCTCGAACCAGGCGGATTTCGACACCGCGCAGCAGGCCAAGGAAGCGGCCGCCGCCGCGGTGCAGCAGGCCGAGGCCAATCTGGCGAAAGCCCGCGAGCAGCTCGGCTACACCACGCTCAGCGCCGATATCGACGGCGTGGTGACCACGACCGACGCCGAGGTCGGGCAGATGGTCGCCGCTGGCAAGAGAGTGGTTTCGCTCGCCCGGACCGATATTCGCGAAGCCGTGGTCGATCTTCCCGACGACCGCGCACAGCTGCTGGCGGCAGGCGCGCCGTTCGAGGTTCATCTCCAGGCCGACCCGCTGGTCAAGGCCAATGGCAAAGTCCGCGAAATCGCGCCGCAGGCCGACGCCGCGACCCGGACCCGTCGGATCAAGATCACGCTCGAACAGGCCAGCGAGGCCTTCCGCCTCGGCGCGACCGTGACGGCGACGCCATTGGAGGCAACGACGTCGACGATCGACGTGCCGCTCTCGGCGCTGCTCGAGCGCGACGGCGCAACGCGTGTCTGGATCGTCGACACTGCCGCGAAGACCGTGAAGACGGTGCCGGTCCAGGTCGCGGAACGCAATGGACGCAGCGCCCGGATCGCCAGCGGGTTGGAGGCCGGCGCCCAGCTCGTCGTCGCGGGCGTCAACAGCCTGTCCGAGGGGCAGGTGGTCAAGATCCAGACTGGCAAGATCCAGGCTGGCAAGATCGATGAGAGGACTACCCGGTGAAGAGCTTCAACCTCTCCGACTGGGCGCTGCAGCACCGCTCGCTCATCTGGTACTTCATGATCGTGGCATCGGTCATGGGCCTGTTCTCTTATTTCAACCTCGGCCGGGCCGAGGACCCTGACTTCACCATCAAGACGATGATCATCCAGGCGCGCTGGCCAGGCGCCACCGTCGAGGACACGATCAGCCAGGTCACCGACCGGATCGAGAAGAAGCTCGAGGAGCTCGACAGCTTCGACTACGCCAAGAGCCTCAACATGCCGGGACAGACGACGATCTTCGTCAACCTCAAGGACACGACCAAGGCCAAGGACATCCCCGCGATCTGGGTCAAGATCCGCAACATGATCGGGGATATCCGGGGGCAGTTTCCCGACGGCATCGTCGGCCCCTTGTTCAACGACAATTTCGGCGACGTTTACGGCAATGTCTACGCCTTCACCTCCGACGGGCTGAGCCAGCGGCAATTGCGCGACTATGTCGAGGATGTCCGCGCCAAGGTCCTGACGGTTGCCAATGTCGGCAAGGTCGATCTCATCGGCGCGCAGGACGAGGTCATCTACCTCGAATTCTCGACACGCGAGATCGCGGCACTGGGCATCACCCAGCAAATGGTGGTCGATACGCTGAAGGCGCAGAACGCGATCACGCCGTCTGGCACCATCGAGGCCAAGGGCGAGCGCATCAGCGTGCGCGTCGGCGGCCAGTTCACCTCCGAAGACAGCCTGCGCGCGATCAATCTGCGCATCAACGACCGCTTCTTCCGGCTTGGCGACGTCGCCACCATCAGCCGCGGCTATGTCGATCCGCCGACAGCGCTGTTCCGCGTCGGCGGGCAAGCCGCGATCGGACTTTCCATCGGCATGAAGCCCAACGCCAACCTGCTCCATTTCGGTGAGGCGCTGAAGGCCGAAATGGCCAGAATCGAAGCGGAGCTGCCGATCGGTGTTGGCGTGCATCTGGTCTCGGACCAGCCCGCGATCGTGGAAGAGGCGGTCGGCGGTTTCACCAAGGCGCTGGCCGAGGCGGTCGCGATCGTGCTCATCGTCAGCTTCATCAGCCTGGGCATGCGCGCCGGCTTCGTGGTGGCGCTGACGATCCCGCTCGTGCTCGCTATCACCTTCGTCTTCATGGAAATCGCCGGCATCTCGCTGCAGCGCATCTCGCTCGGCGCGCTCATCATCGCGCTCGGCCTGCTGGTCGACGACGCCATGATCGCCGTCGAGATGATGGTGGCGCGGCTCGAGGTCGGCGACACGCTCCAGAAGGCCGCGACCTATGTCTACACCTCGACGGCCTTTCCAATGCTCACCGGCACGCTGGTGACGGTGGCGAGCTTCATTCCGGTCGGCCTCAACGGCAGCGCCGCGGGCGAGTTCACCTTCACGCTCTTCGTCGTCATCGCCGTGTCGCTGCTCGTCTCCTGGGTGGTCGCGGTGCTGTTTGCGCCGCTGCTCGGCGTCACGTTGCTGCCCAAGACAATGAAGCAGCATCATGAGGGGCCCGGACGGTTGACCCGCGCCTTCAACCGGACCTTGCGCGCCTGCGTGCGCTGGAAATGGCTGACGATTGCGGCGACGGTGGCGCTGTTTGCCCTCTCGGTCGGCGGCATGCGCTTCGTCCAGGAACAGTTCTTCCCGTCCTCCGATCGGCGCGAACTGATCATCGACTGGACCGTCCCGCAGAACGCCTCGATCACGCAGACGCGCGACCAGATGGACCGTTTCGAAAAACAGGCCCTCGTCGGCGAGCCCGATATCGAGCACTGGTCGTCCTATGTCGGCCAGGGCGCGGTGCGCTTCGTGCTGTCCTACGACGTTCAGCCGGCGAGCCCGAACTTCGGGCAGATCGTCATCGTGACCAAGGACATCGCCGCGCGCGAACGCCTGCGCCCCAAGCTGAAGGCCATTCTCGCACGCGATTTCGTCGGTACGGACGCCTTCGTCCATCTGCTCGACATCGGCCCCCCGGTCGGGCGCCCGATCCAGTATCGGGTCAGCGGACCCGACATCCAGACAGTGCGCGCTCTGGCTCAGAAGGTCGCCAGCACGATCGGGCAGAACCGCGACCTGGGCGACATCGTCTATGACTGGAACGAGCCCGGCCGTGTCGTGAAGGTCGATGTGCTGCAGGATAAGGCGGCCCAGCTCGGCATCACGTCGGAAACGATCGCGACCGCCCTGAACAGCGTCGTCAGCGGCGCGACCACGACGCAGATGCGCGACAGCATCTACCTGATCAATGTCATGGGCCGGGCGCGCGATGCCGAGCGTTCCTCGATCGACACGCTGCAGAACCTGCAGATCCAGAGCAGCACCGGCAAAACGGTCCCGCTCGCGGCAATCGCCAATTTCCGCTACGAATCCGAGCAACCCGTGGTCTGGCGGCGCGACCGCCTGCCGACGGTGACGGTCAAGGCCAGCGTCGTCACCGCGTTGCAGCCAGCGACCGTGGTCAAGGCGCTCGAACCGGGCCTGCGCGAGATCATCACGACGTTGCCTGCCGGCTACAAAATCGTCACCGGCGGCGCGGTCGAGGAAAGCGCCAAGGGCCAGGGGCCGATCGTCGCCATCGTGCCCATCATGCTCTTCGCCATGGCCACGATCCTGATGATCCAGCTGCAGAGCTTCCAGCGATTGTTCCTGGTCGTCGTCGTCGCGCCGCTGGGGCTGATCGGCGTGGTTGCCGCGCTTGTGCCCAGCGGTGCGCCGCTCGGCTTCGTCGCCATTCTGGGCGTGCTGGCGCTGATCGGCATCCTGATCCGCAACTCGGTCATTCTCGTCGTCCAGATCGAGCATCTGCGGGAGGAGGGCCGGGATGGCTGGACCGCCGTGGTCGAAGCGACCGAGCACCGCATGCGGCCGATCCTGCTCACCGCGGCGGCTGCAAGCCTCGCGCTGATCCCGATCGCGCGCGAGGTCTTCTGGGGCCCGATGGCCTACGCCATGATGGGCGGCATCATCGTCGGGACGGTGCTGACGCTGCTGTTCCTGCCGGCGCTCTATGTCGCCTGGTTCCGGCTGAAGGAGCCGAGCACCGAGCCCGAAGCGCCGACCGAGACGGGCCACCAAGCGGCCACGGGCTGAGCCTGATCACCCGGGCTGCCTCACTCCGCCTTCAATCCCTTGTGAATGGCGCAGATATAGTCCGGCCCGATTCCGCAGCAGCCCCCGATGATCCTGGCGCCACGCCGGCGCCAGTCCTGGGCCCAGCCGAGATAGCGTTGCGGAGCGACATCCTCACGCAGCGCGGAGATGCCCTCATTGGCTGCCGCCTCGCCGGTCTTTTCCGGGAAGGCGTTGGCATAGACGCCGATCGCGATATCGCTGCCGCCGAGCACATGGGCGGCGATATCGACGGCAGGCCCCATCACCTCCGGCCGGCTGCAATTGAACAGCACCGCCTGCGCGCCCGCCTGCCGGACCGCGGCGATCGCATCGGCCACGGCTTCGCCCGAGCGCAACCGAGCCTCGCTCCGGTTGATCTCATCGTCCTGCAGCGTGAACGAAACCCAGATCGGCCGTCCGGTCGGGGCGACCGCGGTGCAAGCCGCCAGCGCCTCCGCGATGCAGCTCTGGGTCTCGGCCAGGAACAGATCGACATGGGGCAGCAGGCCCTGAACCAGACGATCGAGCATCGCCGGCGCACGCACGGCATCGAACAGCTCCGGCTGGTAGGACCCAAACAAGGGCGGCAGCGAGCCCGCGACGCGCACGACGCGGCCCGTCCGTTCGGCCTCCTCATCGGCTGCCTGCTGCGCCAGCTTGCCGGCAAGCGCCGCCAGCCTCGCGCCATCGCGCGCGAAGCGCTCTTCCCCGATATGGAACGGCACTAGCGCATAGCTGTTGGTGGTGACGATCTCCGCCCCGCTGGCGATGAAGGACCGATGCGCCGCGAGCACGGTGTCGGGCGCCTCCATCAGGGCCAGCGCCGACCATTCAGGCTGGCGGAACGGCGCGCCCATGCGCTCCAGTTCCCGCCCCATGCCGCCATCCAGCACGGTCACGCCAACGCTCGTCGTCATCTCACTCTTCCGATCTTATGGGGAATTTCAACGCGCGGAGCGCCTGGCCTCGAGCGCCGCATACCCCTTGAGGTCCTCAACCAGGCTGACGGCGATGTGCTGCCGCACGGCCGCTTCGGCCTGGAGCGGCGAGCCGCTCAGGAGAGCCTCGACCAGGGGGCGGTGGCTTTCCTCCAGGGGATAACGCTGCGGCCAATGCTCCTCCGACCAGCGATAGAGCCACTCCATCTTGGCAGACAGGGCGGAGTACCGGTGGATCAGATGCTGGTGTCCGGTCAGCTCGACAATGGCGCGGTGCAGATCGAGATCGGCGACTACCCGCTGATCCAGCGGCTCCGCTTCCGCAGGCCCGAGCCTGGCGAAAGCCGCCCGCAGCCGCTGCGCCGCAGCTTCCGTCGAGCGCTCCGCTAGGATGCGCGCAGCCAGGCCCTCCAGCGCTTCGCGCAGCGTATAGATCTCCCATATGACCTGCGCGTTCAGCGGCGCCACCCGCCAATTGGAATATGGCGCGCGGATGACGAGCTCGTTGCCCTCCAGAGTGAACAGCGCCGTGCGGATCGTCCCCCGGCCGACGCCCAGCCGGTTCGAGAGTGCGACCTCGGTCAGCGTCTCGCCGGGAGCGAGCCGGCCGCGCACGATGTCCTGCTGCAGGCGAAGCCGGGCGATGTCGGCCAGACTCCGCCGCTCGATGGGCAGTGAGAGGTCAGGATCGGACAACAGGGCAGACCCTCGGTTCAATCGGCTGGGCCGGCCTGGCCCCGGACGAAACGGCGACAGCGCTCGGAAACCGGATCGAGGAAGACCTGCTGCGGCGGACCGGCCTCCTCGATGCGGCCTTCATGCAGGTAGATGGCGTGGCTGGAGACCTCTCGTGCGAAGGCCATCTCATGCGTCACGATCAGCATGGTGCGCCCCTCCTCGGCCAGGGCGCGAATGACGCGCAGGACCTCGCCCACCAGTTCGGGGTCGAGCGCTGAGGTCGGTTCGTCGAAAAGCAAAGCGCGGGGCCGGCTCGCCAGCGCGCGGGCGATCGCCACGCGCTGCTGCTGGCCGCCGGAGAGATGCGCCGGCCAGGCGTCGCGCTTATCCGCCAGGCCGACCTTGGCGAGCATGGCCTCGGCCTCCTCGCGGCATTCGGCCCGGGGCCTGCCTTGCACATGCAGCGGCACCTCCATGACATTCTGCAGCGCGGTCATATGCGGCCAGAGATTGAAGCTCTGGAACACGAAGCCGATCTGCCCGCGCAGCCGGCGGACCTTCTGCCTCTCCGCACGCGAAAACCGGTGCGCCGCGCCGGTCAGGACGATCGTCTCGTCCCCGACCGTGACCTCGCCCTGATCGGGAATCTCGAGGAACGGGATGCAGCGCAGCAAGGTGCTCTTGCCGGAGCCGCTCGAGCCGATGATCGAGATGACGTCGCCATCGCGCGCCTCGAGGTCGATGCCGCGCAGCACCTCCTGCCTGCCGAAGCTTTTATGGATATTGGCCAGTCGGACCGTCGTCGGGGTTCGGACCGTTGTCGGGGTCATGCCGGGCTCCGGTCGAGGGCGGGGCTGCGATGGGTCGAAAGCCGGTCTTCCAGCCAATGGACGAGACGCGTGATCAAGGTGACGAGCACGAGATAGATCACCGCTGCGCAAAGGAAGACCTCGATCGCGCGATAGGTCTGCGAGACCTCGGCTCGGGCGATGCCCGTCACCTCCATCAAGGTCACGACGCTGGCGAGCGAGGTCGACTTGACCATGCTGGTCACCTCCGCCCCATAGGCCGGCAGCGCCTGGCGGAAGGCCAGTGGCAGAACGATACGGCGCAGCATGGTCGGGCGCGACATGCCGGCGACCTTGGCGGCCTCGATCGCCCCGCTCGACACGGCGCGCAAGCCGCCGCGCAGGATCTCCGAGGTGTAGGCGGCGTCGTTCAGCATGAGCGCCAGGACGGCGCAGACATAAGGCTCGCGCAGGAGCGGCCAGAGCAGCGAATGCCGCAGCGCCGGAAACTGCGCGAGCCCGTAATAGATCAGGAAGATCTGGATCAGCAGCGGCGTGCCGCGAAAGATGTAGACATAGAAATTCGCAAACTGCGCGCCGAGCCAGGACGAGGCCCGCAAGCCCGAGAGCATGAGCGCGAGGACCGCGCCCCCGGCCAAGGACAGCACGGCAAGGCTCAGCGTCAGCGGCAGGCCTGCCAGCAGCTTCGGGAACACCTCGGCGATGAAAGCGAGATCCACGCCGCTAGCCCCCCACCCGCATGGCCGGCTGGCCGCGCATGGCCCGCCATTCCGCGATGCGGAAGACGAGCCCTGAGACCGTGGTAATCGCAAGATAGATCGCGCCGCCGGCCAGGAAGAACAGGAAGGGCAGTTCCGTCGAATTCGCCGCAACGCTGACGGCGCGCAATGTCTCGACGAGGCCGGTCACCGAGACCAGCGCCGATTCCTTGATAACCGACTGCCATTGGTTGCCTAAGCCCGGCAAGGCCGTCCGCAGCGCCTGCGGCGCGATGATGCGCCGGAACATGGTCCAGCGCCGCATGCCCGTGACCCGCGCGGCCTCCAGCGTTCCCGGCGGGATCGCGTGGAAGGCGCCACGCAGCACCTCTGCCTGCGCCGCGCCGGAAATCAGCCCGATGGCAAGCGAGCCCGCGACGAAGCCGCTGATCTCGACGGGGCCGGTATGACCGAACTGGTTGGCGATCGCAGTGACGATCTGGCGGCCGCCGAAATAGAACAGGTAGATCACCAGCAGATCCGGAATCCCGCGCAGCACCACGCCGTAGATATCGGCGGCGCGGCGGAGCGCAGGGGGGCCCGCGATCTTGGCCCAGGCGCAGAGCGTGCCCAGGACGAGCCCGCAGGCGAAGGCGCAGGCCGACACGGCAAGCGTCGTCAGCCCCGCGGTCAGCAGGGCGTGCCCCCAACCCTCGGGGCCAAATCCAAGCAGGGTGAAAGCCTCGCCCATTGCTGCGGTGTCGTCCGGTTCGTCAGATGATGGGCGTGATGTCCATCTCGAACCATTTCAGCGAAAGCCGCTTCAGCGTGCCGTCTTCCGCTACGGATTTCAGCGCCTTGTCGAACATCTCCTTCAAGTCCGGATCCGACTTGCGCAGGCCAACGGCCGAACCCAGGCCGAGCAGTCCGCCCGAGAAAAGATAGCCTGACTGGATCATCTCGCCGTTGGACTTCTTCGCCGAGGCGTTCAGGTTGATCGCGGAGGCCATGACGGCATCGACGCGCCCGGCCTTCAGGTCGAGGAAGGTGTCGGGGCCGGAGGGATAGGTCCGAATGGTCACGACATCCTTGAGATACTTCGTCAGCACGTCGTTCTGGATCGTCGCCACCTGCACGCCGATAGTCTTGCCGGCCAGAAGCTTGGCCAGTTCATCGATCGCCTGCTTGGCCGCAGCCTCGTCCGTCAGCGGCACGCGCGTGCCGGTACCCGGCAGCGTTTTGATGCTGCCTTCCTTCATGATCGCAAAGCCGGAGCCGGCCGATGCGTACGGCCTGGAGAATGCGATGACCTCCTCGCGCTTGGGCGTGATCGAGAGGCCGTCCATGATCGCGTCGTACTTGCCGTCCGTCAGGCCGGCGATGATGCCGTCCCAGGCCTGCGCGATCATCTCGCACTTCACGTTCATGCGCGTGGACAGCTCCTGCAGCAGTTCCGGCTCGAAGCCGATCAGGCGGCCATCGGGCGCATGCATGTTGTAGGGGGGAAAGGCGCCTTCCGTGGCAACGCGGATGACCTTCCATTCCTTGGCGCTGGCGCTGCGGGGCGCGGTTCCAAATACGAGTCCGGCCGCGGCGCCGAGGCCGAGGGTGAGGAAGGACGAACGGGTAATCTTCACGCCGCAATCTCCAAGAAAGGGGTTTGAACAGGGCTAGAGGCTATTATGAAAGGACATCGACCGCGGTGCGCACGAGCGCTGCGACGCCCAGGCCGATGCAACGCTCGTCGGGCTGGTAGTCGGAGTTGTGCACGCGGTCGTTGCGCCCGGGCTGGGACGCGCCGACCAGCAATTGGCAGGACGGGATGCGCTCGGAGAAATAGGAGAAATCCTCCGCGCCGAAGCGGCCCTCGAGCTGGTCGATCCTATCCGCACCGAACTGGGCCGAGACGGAACGAACGGCGGCATCGACCACGCCGTCATCATTCACCAGCGCCGGCGCGCCGCGGATATAGGAGATCTCGCAGGTCACGCCCATGGCCGCACCGACGCCCTCGCAGATGCGACGGAAGGTGGCTTCCATCGTATCGCGCGAGGCGGCCGAGCGGCAGCGAACCGTGCCCTGGAACATGCAGCTGTCGGGAATGATGTTGTGGGTCGAGCCGCCGGCGATGTGGCCGATCGTCAGCACCGCCGACTGCGACGGGTCCATGACGCGGGAAATCGCCGTCTGCAGCTGCATGATCATAGCCGAGGCCGCGACGATGGGATCGAGCGCCGCATGAGGACGCGCGGCATGGCCGGAGCGGCCATGGACGACCACGTCGAACTCGTCGCTCGACGCCGTCGAGGCGCCGCGGACATAGCCGAAACGACCGACCGGCATCTCCGGCCGGTTGTGGAAGGCGAGCGCCATCGCCACACCGTCGGCGGCACCGTCGGCGACCATCGCAGCCGCTCCGCTTTCGACCGTCTCCTCGGCCGGCTGGAAAACGAGGCGGACGCTGCCGCGCAGCATCGGTGCCAGCTTCTTCAGCACCATGCCCGCGCCTAGCAAGGTGGCGGTATGGATGTCATGGCCGCAGGCGTGCATCTTGCCGGGAATGGTGCTGGCGAAGGGCAGGCCGGTCAGCTCCTCCATCGGCAGGGCGTCCATGTCGGCGCGGATCAGCAGGCACGGCCCGGGCGCCCCGCCCTCGATCTCCGCCACCACGCCGACGCGCCCGACGCCGCGCTGCGGCTTCAAGCCGATCCGCTCCAACTCCGAGGCGACCAGCGCCGCCGTCCGCACAGTCTCGAAACCAACCTCGGGATGGGCGTGGATATCGCGCCTGAGGGCGATGAGCGCCGACTCGATCGCCTCCACCTGGTCGGCGATGGCGCGGGTCAGTTCGTTCGGGCGATCAGGGGACATCAGCACGCTCAAGGCCATTTTTGAAAATTGCGGCGGCATCTAGCCATAGATCCACCCCTCCCGCAATATGATCGAGGATCGACAATCGACAATATCGGCCTATCCTGTACGCGATGATCCCCGCTGACGAGACCCCGATGCACGCCGCCACGGTGCTGGCCCAACTCGACCATTACCTGGACCCGGTGACCGGGGGGCTTGTGCCGTCGATCCATCCGGCGGTCACGCATGCGCCGCCCGGAAACGGAGCTTTGTCCACCGGTTCGATCGCCTCGCGCTATGCGCGCTCCGGCAATAGCGGCGCCACCGTCGCGGAACGCGTGCTGGCCCAGCTCGAAGGCGGAGCCGCCGCCGCGGTCTTCAGCGCCGGCTCGTCGGCCGCGCAGGCCGTGCTCGCCAACCTGCGCCCGGGCGATCATCTTGTCCTGGACTCGGCCGCCTATTATGAATTCGGCGCCATCATCGAGACCTTCGGCCAGCGCTGGGGCGTGACTGTCACCCGCGCGGATATGTGCTGCCCCGAGGCGGTGCGGCAAGCCATCCGCCCGGGCGAGACGCGGCTCGTCTGGGCGGAATGTCCCAGCAACCCGCTCTGGCGCGTGCCGGATATCGCCGCACTGGCGGCCATCGCGCATCAGGGCGATGCGCAGCTTCTGGTCGACGCGACGGTTGCGACGCCGGTGCTGTGCCGGCCGCTGGATTTCGGCGCCGATCTGGTCCTGCATTCGGCGACCAAATATCTGAACGGCCATGGCGATCTCGTCGCGGGCGCGCTCATCACGGCGCGGACCGGAACGGTGTGGCGGGAGATCCTCTCCTCCCGGGAAGCGCATGGCAGCATCCTTCCCCCCTTCGAGGCCTGGCTCCTGCTCCGCGGCATGCGCTCGCTCGCCTTGCGCGTCGAGCGCGCCTGCGAGACGGCGCTGAAGATCGCCACCACCCTGGCCGCGCATCCCGGGGTCAGCGCGGTGCATTATCCCGGCCTGCCCGGCGATCCGCATCATGAGCTGGCGCGGCGGCAGTTCCTGGGCGGCTTCGGCGGCATGCTGTCCTTCGAGATCATCGGTACGGCGGCGGATGCGCTGACGCTATGCGAGCAGACAGCGGTGTTTCGCCGCTCGACATCGCTGGGCTCGACGGAAAGCCTGATCGAGCATCGGCGCAGCACGGAAGGCGAGCGCTCCACCTGTCCGGACACGCTGATCCGGCTCTCGATCGGCCTGGAGCATGCGGAGGACCTGATCGCCGATCTGCAGCGCGCTTTGAGCGGCATGCGCCGCATGGCGGAGACGGCGACGGCCGAGATGATCTAGAAGGACGACGGTCGCTGCCCCAGGCGATTTTCTGAAAGGGACCAGCATTGGCATTCCTGAGCGAGAGCGAGCCCGCGCGCGGCGTTCCCCTGGCCGTTATTCCCGGCATTTCCCGCATCGTCGCCAGGAATCCGAGCCTGATGACCTATCACGGCACGAACACCTATCTGATCGAGACCGATGACGGCTTCACGGTTCTCGATCCCGGCCCCGATGATGTCGGCCATCTCGACGACATCCTGAGGGCGACGGGCGGCGCCGTGTCCGCGATCCTGCTCAGCCACACCCATTCCGACCATCTCGGCGCGACAGCGGCGCTGAAGGCCCGCACCGGCGCGAAGACCTATGCATTCCATCTCAGCGCCGACGACGCCTTCATACCCGACATCCTGCTGCGGGACGGCGACTGCGCGCTGGGCATGCTCGCCATCCATACCCCGGGCCACGCCAGCGACCATCTCTGCTTCGCCTATCGGGACGGGATCCTGTTCAGCGCCGACCATGTGATGTCCTGGTCGAGCAGCATCGTCTCCCCGCCGGGCGGCGACATGGCCGACTATGTCAGGAGTCTGCGCCTGATGATGGCCCGCGACGACCGGCTCTATCTGCCGGGACACGGGCCGCCCTTGCCCGATCCCAGGCCCTATGTGCAGGAACTGCTCGACCGCCGGCTCAAGCGCGAGGACGAGATCGCGGCGACTCTGGCCGCCGGACCGCTAGGTACCCGGGATCTGGTCGACCGGCTCTATTCCAAGACCGATCACTGGCTGCAGCTCGCGGCCGAGCGCAATGTGCTGGCCCATCTCCTCAAGCTGAAATCCGAGGGGCGCGTCGAGGACAGGGGGGAATTCTGGGCTGCCACGGGGGCGTGAGCGTCGCTTCCGGTAGCAAGCCGGTCACGCCCAAAGGCTATGCCTTTGCGATGGAGACATGGTCTCGAAGCAACACCGCCCTATTCTCGCTGGGATCATGCCCATCACAGGGATGGGTCGAGCTCCCGCTTGCCCATGAACAGGCCGGAGCGGGTGAGTGGATAAGAGGTAAGCCGTGGAGATGATCGCGATCATTCTGGTCCTGCTGCTGGCCGTCGTGGTCAGCGGCATGCTCACGCGGCTTTCGCCTGCACCTCTGCCGCTCCCCCTCGTCCAGATCGGGCTCGGCGCGCTCATCGCCTCGGTGGCCGATCTCAGCGTCCAGCTGCAGCCCGACATCTTCTTCCTGCTGTTCCTGCCGCCGCTGCTCTTCCTCGATGGCTGGCGCATCCCCAAGGAGGGGCTGTTCCGGGACAAGGGCACGATCCTCGAGCTCGCCTTGGGCCTCGTCATCTTCACCGTGCTCGGCGTCGGCTTCCTGCTCAACTGGCTGTTTCCGGCCATGCCGCTCGCGGTGGCCTTCGCGCTCGCCGCGATCCTCTCGCCGACGGACCCGATCGCGGTTTCCGCCATCGCCGCCCGGGTGCCGGTTCCCAAGCGACTGATGCACATCCTCGAGGGTGAATCGCTACTCAACGACGCCTCGGGCCTGGTCTGCATGCGCTTTGCCGTCGTGGCCGCGCTGACCGGGAGCTTTTCCCTGGTCGGCGCCTTCGGCACCTTCCTCTGGGTCGCGATCGGCGGCATCACGATCGGCGTCGCGGTAACCTGGAGCACGACGCGCGCGGTGGGCTGGGTCACCCGCCGGCTCGGGGAAGAGACCGGCTCGCAGATCCTGATCAGCCTGCTGATCCCGTTCGGAGCTTATCTCCTGGCCGAGCACCTGCATTGCTCCGGCATTCTCGCGGCCGTCGCGGCGGGCATCACCATGAGTTATGCCGACCAGAGCGGACAAATCCTCGCGATTACGCGCGTGCGCGGCCACGCCGTTTGGGACACGGTCCAGTTCGCCGCGAACGGCATCATCTTCGTGCTGCTGGGCGAGCAGCTTCCGCTGATCATCGCAGGCGCGGCGAAAGCGGTGCGCGAGACCGGACACCATGACCCGGTCTGGCTCATCGCCTATGTCGCCGTCATCACCTTCGCGCTGGCCGCACTCCGGTTCACCTGGGTCTGGGTATCGCTGCGCTTCACGCTCGCGCGGGCGGCGCGCCGCGGCGAGAAGCGCTATGTGCCCGGCCTGCGCCTGGTCGCGGCGACCTCACTTGCCGGCGTGCGCGGGGCGATCACGCTCGCCGGCGTACTGACGCTGCCATTGACGATGAATGACGGCTCGGCCTTCCCGGTGCGCGACCTCGCCATCTTCCTGGCGGCAGGCGTGATCATCCTGTCGCTGGTCGCGGCCAGCATCGGCCTGCCATTCCTGCTCAAGAATCTGGAGCTGCCTCCCGAGCCCTCCCAGCAGGAAGAGGAGGACAGGGTTCGCAACGCCGCCGCCGAAGCCGCAATCAAGGCGCTCGAGAAGATGCAGCACAAAATGGGCAGCGGCCGCAACGACGCCGACCTTTATGTCGAAGTCGGCGCGCGGCTGATGGAACTCTACCGCGAGCGCATCGACGGGCGCTCCAAGACCGGCGCGGAAGCCGATCTCGCCCGCAAGGCCGATGCGATCGAGCGCGAATTGCGCCTTGCCGGCCTGCGCGCCGAGCGGGACGAAATCTACCGCGTCGCCCGGGTGCGCGGCACCTCGGACGAAATCGCCAGGAAGCTCGTCAGGGAAATCGACCTGCTCGAAGCGCGGTTCGGCCCGGCTTGAGCGGCAACCACAACGCCAAGCGCATGATCGTCAAGTGCGGGGGAGAATTGCCTCATTCGCGGGCAGCCTCCGTCCATGAGGGAAAGCGCCGCCACCCCGATAAGACTAAAGATTGATACTCCGGGGCCGCGCGCCCCATATTCTCGGTTGCCCGCGCAACCAGTCAGCCCTAAGCCTTTGAAGACTTGGTATGTCCTGCCAGTCGCGGGAATGCGCCCTTGACTGCCGTCGAGGGCGCGCCTTGCATCGCAGGCCACCGACATAAAGTTTATAATAATAACAAGAAGCATCAATTCCGAGCAAATCGGAAGAATGAACCGTGTAATAGGGATGGAAACCATGACGATGAAGAAATGGCTCGCCGCCGCAGCCTTCAGCGCGGCCATGACCGGAGCGGCCTACGCCCAGCAGACAATCAAGATCGGCGTCAGTGGCCCCTATACAGGCGGCTCCGCCTCGATGGGCGTCAGCATGCGTGACGGCGTCAAGCTCGCGACGCAGGAAATCAACAAGGCCGGCGGCGTGCTCGGCAAGCAGATCCAGCTGATCGAACGCGACGACGAGGCCAAGAACGAGCTCGGTGTCCAGATCGCGCAGGAATTGATCAACAAGGAGCAGGTGGTCGCGACCGTCGGCTTCATCAACACCGGCGTCTCGCTCGCCTCGCAGCGCTTCTACCAGGAAGCCGAGATTCCCGTGATGAACAATGTCGCGACCGGCACGCTGGTGACGCAGCAGTTCAAGGCGCCGGAAAACAAGTCGAATTATGTGTTCCGCAACGCCGCCAACGACACGATCCAGAGCTCGATGATCGCGGAAGCGGTCAAGAAGAACGGCTACACCAAGGTCGCGATCATCGCGGACTCGACCAATTACGGCCAGCTCGGCCGCGCCGACCTCGAAAAGGCGCTCGCCGAGCGAGGCCTGAAGCCGGTCGCCATCGAGAAATTCAATATCGGCGACACCGACATGACCGCGCAGGCGCTGCGTGCCAAGGATGCCGGCGCCGATGTGGTGCTGACCTATGCGATCGGCCCCGAGCTGGCGCAGACGGTCAACGCCGTCGTCAAGCTCGGCTGGAAGGTGCCGGTCATGGGCTCCTGGACGCTGTCGATGGCGAGTTTCATCGATGCCGCCGGCGCCAATGGCGAGGGCGTGATGATGCCGCAGACCTTCATCCAGCTGCCCTCGACGCCGAAGCGCAAGAGCTTCATCGACGCCTACCAGGCGGCCTACAAGGTCGACCGCATCCCCTCCCCGGTCTCGGCCGCGCAGGGCTATGACTCGATGTATCTGCTGGCCGCCGCGATCAACCAGGCCAAGTCGACCGACGGTCGCAAGGTCCGCGAGGCGCTCGAGAACCTGACCACCAAGGTCGAAGGCGTCGTCACCACCTATGACAAGCCCTTCAGCGCCACCGACCACGAGGCGATCACGGCCAACATCCCCGTGCTCGGCATCGTCAAGGGCGGCCGCGTCGTGCCGGCCAACCCGGCCGATCTCGAAGGCGCGGGCGCGCTGCGGGTCAAGCCGAAGTCCTGAGCGATAGCGGCTTTCATCTAAGAGTTAGAGCAGGATCAATGCGAAAAGCCGGTTCCCAGTTTTTCGCATCCTGCTCTTAGGAACCGACCCTCCCCGCCTGGCGGGGAGGGTTCTTCATTATCGGTCGGAGTGTCGGTCCCTCCATGCAGAACTTCTTCCAGATTCTCGTCTCCGGCATTTCCGTCGGCATGATCTACGGCGTCATCGCCTTCGGCTACCAGCTCACCTTCGCCACCTCCAAGACGCTGAATTTCGGCCAGGGCGAAGCGCTGACATTGGGCGCGCTCGTCGGCCTGACCTGCGTGAATTTTCTGATCGGGCTGCATCTGGGCACGCTCGCGGCCTATCTCATCGCCCTGCCCTTCGTCTTCGCCTTCGGCCTCGCCCAGGGTGCGGTCGTCGAGCGGCTCGGCGTCAGGCAAGCCATGAAGACCAAGTCCGAGGCCGGCTGGATCATGGCGACGATCGCGCTCGGCATCATCTTCAAGAACATGGCCGAGAACATCTGGGGCAAGGACCCGCTGAAATTCCCCTCGCCCCTGAGCGAGAACCCGCTGACGATCGCAGGCGTCAATATCCGCCCGATGGAGATCGCGATCGTGCTGGGCGCGCTCGCGATGATGCTCGCCGTCGAGGCCTTCAACCGCCGCTCGATCTACGGCAAGGCCGTGGTGGCAACCTCGAACGACCGCGACGCAGCCGGGCTGATGGGCATCAACACGCCGCTCGTCATCACCTTCTCCTACGCGCTGTCCTCGCTCGCTGCGGCGCTGGCGGGCGTGCTGATCGCCCCGATCACATTGACCGGCGCCAATATGGGCGCGGCGCTGGGCCTGAAGGCCTTCGCGGTCGCGATCATCGGCGGGTTGTCGAGTGGGCTCGGCGTCGTCGTCGGCGGCCTGATCCTCGGCATCACGGAAAGCATGACCGGCTTCTATTTCGACACCGGCTACAAGGATGTTCCCGGCCTGATCCTGCTGCTGCTCGTCCTGTCGCTGAAGCCCGCCGGGCTTTTCGGCAAGACCGCGATCAAGAAGGTCTGAGCCCGCCATGAAGACGCTTCTCTTCATCGCCGGTGTCGTCGCGCTGTTCGCGCTGCCCTTCGTCGTAACCTCGTCCTACTACCTGCCCTTGATCACCACGATCGTGATCTATTCGATCCTCGTGCTCGGGCTCGACATCGTCTTCGGCTATACCGGCGAGGTCTCGATCGGCCATGCCGCGCTGTTCGGCGTCGGGGCCTATACGGCGGGCCTGCTATCCATGCATTTCGGCCTGGGCTTCTGGTGGGCACTGCCGGCCGGCATCGTGATCACGGCGCTGTTCGGGGCGCTGCTCGCGCTGCCGGCGCTGAAGGTGACCGGGCCCTATCTCGCCATGGTGACGCTCGCCTTCGGGACGATCGTCGTCACCCTGATCAACGAGATGACCGATCTCGGACCCTGGCTCAATCACCTCAACCTGACCAACGGCCCGCTCGGCATCGAATTGCGCACGCCGCTCTTCATCGATCTGCGCGACTATATCGACCTCTCGCTGAAGCGATTGAGGGAGGTCGAGTACTATTACATCTCGGCCATCGCGCTGGTGCTGACGGTGGTGGTGATCAACCGCATCATCGCCTCGCGCTATGGCCGGGCTTTCGAGGCGCTGCGCGATTCACCCATCGCCTCGGACTGCATGGGTGTCAGCGTCTACAAGCACAAGGTCCTGGCCTTCGTCATCAGCGCCGGCTTCGCCGGGCTGGCTGGCGCGCTCTATGCCTATTTCCGGCAATATATCGCGCCGGAAGCCTTCAACTTCGCCACCTCGATCGAATTCCTGCTCGCCGTCGCCATGGGCGGGCGCAAATCCAGGATGGGGCCGATCATCGGCTCGGCCATCGTCGTCTTCCTGCCCAATATCCTGGCCGATCTCGAATTGTTCCGGATCACCGCCGGGCTGATCGCGCTCGGCGCCGTCGCGGGCGGCTTTTACGCCTGGCGCAACGATCCGAGCCAGGCGCGCAGCATCGGCATCGCGGTCGCGCTCTGCGTCCTGTTCTTCGTGTTCTCGCTCTTCCTCGAGCGCATCGTCGACTACAAGCTCACCATCTACGGGCTGATGATCCTGTTCGTGGTCTATTACCTGCCCGACGGCATCATGGGCTTCGTCCGGCAGCTGCTCACGCGCCTGTCGTTGCGGCGCGGCGGCCGGGCGCTGGTGGCCAGGGAAACCGGCAATGAGGCGCGGGTCTGGGGCGCCACCGCGACCAGCACGCCGCCCGGAGGCGTCCTGCTCGACGCGCGGGCCGTGCTGATGCAGTTCGGCGGCCTGAAGGCGCTGAACGCCATCGACATGGCGGTGAAGCCCGGCACCATCCACGGGCTGATCGGCCCCAATGGCTCGGGCAAGAGCACGATGATGAACGTGCTCACCGGCATCTACACGCCGACGGGTGGCGACATCCTCTTCGAAGGCAAGAGCCTGGTCGGCCGGAACTCGCCTGAGATCGCGGCGCAGGGCATCGCCCGCACCTTCCAGAACGTCCAGCTCTTCGGCGAATTGACCTGCCTGGAGAATGTCATGGTCGGCCTGCATCACACCTATCGCAGCGGGCTCTTCGCGGTTGCCCTGGGATTGCCGCAGGCCCGCAAGGAGGAGAGTGCCGCGCGCGAACGCGCAGCCAGCATCCTGCAATTCGTCGGGCTCGACGCGCTTGCAAATGAGGAGGCGCGCAACCTGCCCTATGGCAAGATGCGGCTGCTCGAGATCGGCCGCGCGCTCGCGCTCGATCCCAAGCTCCTGCTGCTCGACGAGCCGGCCGCCGGCCTGACCGCGCCCGATATCAAGGAGCTCATCGAGATCATCCGCAAGATCAAGGCGCATGGCATCACCGTCGTCCTGATCGAGCATCACATGGATGTGGTGATGAGCATTTCCGACACGGTGACCGTGCTCGATTTCGGTCAGAAGATCGCCGAGGGCGTGCCCGCCCAGGTCCAGGCCGACCCGCGCGTGATCGAGGCCTATCTCGGCGGCAGCGCCGCCACGGCCCATTAAGGGGACGAGACCATGCTCCAGGTCCAGAATCTCGTCGCCGGCTATGGCAAGGTGCAGGTGCTGCACCAACTCTCGATCTCCGTGCCCAAGGGCCAGCTCGTCACGCTGATCGGCTCCAATGGCGCCGGCAAGACCACGACGCTGCGGGCGATCTCCGGCATGATCAAGCCCGATGCCGGCGAGATCCTGCTGGCCGGCCGCAACATCGCCGGCATGGCCTCGCATGAGATCACCAGGCTTGGCATGGCCCATTCGCCCGAAGGTCGGCGGGTCTTCCCCGCCTTGAGCGTCGACGACAATCTCGAGCTCGGCGCCTTTCCGCGCCTGACCGGCGCACGGCCCAAGGGCGATGTCGAGCAGGACCGCCAGCGCATGTTCGAGCTCTTTCCACGCCTGAAGGAGCGCCGCACCCAGCTCGCCGGCACGCTCTCGGGCGGCGAGCAGCAGATGCTGGCGATGGCGCGGGCGCTGATGCTGGGGCCTGAGGTCCTGCTGCTCGACGAACCCTCGATGGGGCTCGCGCCGCGCCTCGTCGAGGAGGTCTTCGCCACGATCGCGCGGCTGAAGGCTGCCAAGATCACCATGCTGCTGGTCGAGCAATTCGCCGCCGCCGCGCTGGATGTCGCCGATTATGGCTATGTGCTGGAAAACGGCCGCCTCGCCAGCTCCGGCGAAGCCGCCAGCCTGAAGAACGACCCGGCGGTGCGTGCGGCCTATCTTGGCGGCAGCCATTAGGAGCGGCGGGAATACACGGATTAGCGGGGCGCACGAGCCTGCACAGCGCCGCGCCGGGCTTGAGGAAATCGGCAATCCGCTCATCGACTTGGCATGTCTGTTCGCTTGGCATGTCCGTTGCTAGCCTTCCGGAGACCTGCCGCGTCGCTTGAGGTTTCCGCGTCCGATGCTTGCGCCTGCCCCATCCGGAGCGGTCATTGCCCAGCCCCTGACGCTGGACGGCATCACGCATAGCTATGGCTCAGGGCTCGCGGTCGACAATGTCACGCTGGAGGTGAAGGGGGGCGAACTCGTCGCTCTGCTTGGGCCATCCGGCTGCGGCAAGACCACCTTGCTGCGGATCGTCGCCGGCTTCATCGAACAGAGCAACGGCAAGGTCATCATCGGCGACCGCTCGATCGACACGCTGCCGCCCAACCGCCGCGAGATTGGCATCGTCTTCCAGAACTATGCGCTGTTCCCGCATATGACGGTGGCGCAGAACATCGCCTATGGGCTCGCCGCGCGCGGCGAGAGCCGCGAGATCCAGCGTGAGCGCGTGCGCGAAATGCTGGCGACGGTGCAGATGGCGGCCTTCGCCGAGCGCAAGCCGCGCCAGCTCTCGGGCGGCCAGCAGCAGCGCGTGGCGCTGGCGCGCGCACTCGCCATGCGGCCGCGCATCCTCCTGCTCGACGAGCCCTTCGCTGCGCTCGACAAGAACCTGCGGCTCGACATGCAAATCGAGATCAAGCGATTGCAGCGGCAATTCGCACTGACCGCGATCATGGTCACGCATGACCAGGACGAGGCGATGGCGATCGCCGACCGTATCGCGGTGATGAATGCCGGCCGGATCGAGCAGCTCGGCACGCCGGTCGAGATCTACGACCAGCCGGCGAGCCTGTTCGTCAACAGCTTCATCGGCTCCAGCAATCTCCTGCCCGGCACGATCTCGGGCAAGGTCGAGGGCGGCTATGCGGTCGCGCTCGCCCATGGCGCTGCATGGCAGGTGATGTCGTCGGCGCGGTTCTCGGCAGGGCAGCCGGTCATCGTCTCCGTCCGGCCCGAACAGATGCTGCTGGCGAATGAGGCCTCCCCTGCGCGCTTTCCGGTCGCGCTCAAGCTCAGCCTGCCGATTGGCGGCGAGATGATCCATGACGTGACGGCTGTTGACGGCGCCTCGCTCAAGATCGCGCTGCCGCGCCGCCCGGGCATGGTCGCGAGCACGACTGCCAGCGCCTTCTGCGGGCTTGGCGAGCATGCCCGGCCCGTCCTGTTTCCCGCCTCGCCCTCCTGAAACGCCAACCCCGAACGCCAACCCCGGAACGCGGAGACCAAGCGCATGACCGTCACCACACGTCGCGAGTTTCTGGCCGGGGCCGCCGCGCTCGGCTTCGCCTCCGCCTTGCCCTTCCGCGCCAGCGCCGCCGGCAGCCTCACCGCCGCGATCTATCCCGGCACCTGGGAGGAGGCCTATCGCGGCGTGCTGGCCCCGGCCTTGAAGAAGAGCGCCGATATCGATGTCGCCTTCGACTCGCTCTTCGCGGTCGACCAGGTCGCCAAGGTGCGCGCGGCGCGTGGCGTGCCGCCCTTCGACTGCTTCGTGCTCGACCCCGGCCCGGCCGCCTCGGCCATGCAGGCCGGCCTGTTCGAGCCGATCGACGCCAGCAAGCTCACCAACGCCGCCAAGGTCCCGGCCGGGCTGATCACCTCGCATGCGGTGACCTGCAACGCCCAGGTTGTCGGCATCGCCTACAACCCAAAGAAGTTCGCGACGCCGCCGAAGAGCTGGGCCGACCTGTTCAAATCACCTTATGTCGAGCGCCTCGGCCTGACCGGTTTCCAGACCACATTCGGCACGGTCTCGATCATCGAGATGGCCAAGGTCTTCGGCGGCTCCGAGACCAATGTCGAGCCGGTCTTCGCCGAATTGAAGAAGGCGGTCGAGAAGGCTGCAGCCGTCGCCGCGCCGGCCGCGATGCCCGGCCTGTTCCAGCAGGGCCAGATCGACGTGATGTACACCAACACCAACACGGTCGCGATCCTCAAGGGGCGCGGCGTCAGCATCGAATTCGTCCAGCCCGAGACCGGCGCGATCACCTTCCAGACCACGCTGCACATCGTGAAGGGCGCCGACAACGTCGCCAGCGCCTATAAATACATGGATATGGCGATCTCGGCCGAGGTCCAAAGCGCGCTGCAGAAGCAGCCCTACAACATGATCCCGATCAACAAGGACGTGAAGCTGGTCGAGACGCTCGACATCAAGTCGGTGGACGAGCTGACCAAGATGGTCACGCATGACTGGACCAAGATCAACCCGCTGCGCGCCGCCTGGATCGAACGCTTCAACAAGGAGATCACCAAGTAGGGGTGGCAGCCATGGCTGGAGCGGCGATGGCAGGCGGCACAGGAGACAAGGTCGATTGGCGCCTCGCGGCGCCGCTCGGCCTGACCTATCTCGCCTTCTTCGCCGCGCCTTTCGCGATCCTGCTCGGCATCAGCTTCTATGCCGATGCCGAGCAGACGCGGCTGGGCCTCGACAGCTGGGCCAAGTTCTATGGCGATGCCTTCTATCTGAAGGTGATCGTCGACACGCTGAAGCTCGGCGTCTTCGCGGTCACCGCGACGACCTTGCTCGCCTACCCGCTGGCGCTGCTGTTCCGGGCCGTGGGGCCACGCGCGCAGCGCGTCCTGATCTTCATCATCCTGATGCCGCTCCTGACCTCGGTCGTGATCCGCACCTTCGCCTGGATCGTGATCCTGGCGCGCGAGGGCGTGGTCAACCAGACCCTGCTGGCTCTGGGCATCACTGCTGCTCCGCTCAACCTGCTGCAGACCGAGCTCGGCCTGGTGATCGCCCTGACGCAGATCGAGATGCCCTTGATGCTGCTGCCCCTGCTCACCGTGATGAACCAGATGGACCAGAACCTGGTCGACGCCTCGCGCGCGCTCGGCGCCTCGAAATGGCGGACCTTCTTTCGCGTCATCCTGCCTTTGACCCTTCCGGGCTGGATCGCCGGCGCGACCCTGGTCTTCGCCTCGGCGACGACCGCCTTCATCTCGCAATCGGTGATCGGCGGAGCGCGGCTCGTCTACCTGCCGGCATTGATCTGGCAGCAATCCATGGTGGTCTATAACTGGCCCTTCGCCGCGGTTGCCTCGCTGACGCTGCTGTTCACCGTGCTTGCCGGCATCATGGCGCTGGGCTGGCTCGGCCGCTTCGCCAGGACGGGTTGAGGGCAAAGGCGATGCAGCGTTCGACCTTCAGCGACGTCACCTATGCATGGGCCATCGGCCTGCTCGCCGGCTTAGGCGTCCTGATCCTGATCGGGCCGGTCTTGATCGTGATCGCGACCTCCTTCACCACCTCACAGACGCTGCGCTTCCCGCCGCCCGAGCTCTCGCTGCGCTGGTATCGCGACCTGTTCGATCCCGTGCGCTCTGCGCAGATCCACAGCGCAGCGCTGAACAGCGTCTGGGTGGCGGGGCTAGCGACCATCATCGGGGCGGTGATGTCGGTGCTGGCGGCCCTGGCGATCACACGGGTGGCGCGGCCCTCGGCGCGCATCCTGGAAGCGAGCTTCCTCTCGCCCTTGATCCTGCCGACGCTCTCCTATGGGCTGGCGGCCTTGATGTTCTTCTCGGTCATCGGCATCAGGCCCTCGCTCAACCTCCTGATCGCCGGCCATCTCGTGGTGATCGCGCCCTTCATCTTCCGCACCACGCTGGCGAGCCTGACGCAGCTCGACCCCGCCTTGCTGGAGGCCTCCGCCAATCTCGGCGCCAGCCGGTTCTACGGCTTCCGCCACATCACCTTGCCGCTGATCGCGCCGGGCATAGCGGCCGGCTGCTTCCTCGCCTTTATCTCCTCGATGGATAATGTGCCGGTTTCGCTCTTCCTGTCGAACGCGCGCACCGGCATGCTGCCGATCCGGATGTGGGGCATGATGGAATCGACGCTGGACGTGCGCGTCGCCGCGATCGCCGGCGTGGTGATCCTGGCGACGCTGATCCTGATGATCGTGATGGACCGATTGACCGGGCTGACGAAACGCATCAGCGGATGACGAGTGGAGACTGGCCTTGACCTATGACCGCGACCTGATCGGCTACGGCGCCAACCCTCCCGACCCCAAATGGCCGGGCGGCGCGCGCATCGCCATCAACTTCGTGATGAATTACGAGGAAGGCTCGGAGCCCTCGATGCAGGATGGCGAGGGCTATACCGAGACGGCGCTCACCGAATCGAGCAGTCTCAGCATGGCGGTCAAGGGCCGCGATCTCGCCGGCGAAGGCATGTTCGCCTATGGCAGCCGCGTCGGCTTCTGGCGCTTGATGCGGCTCTTCCAGGAGCGCGGCCTGCCTTTGACCGTGTTCGGCTGCGCACTCGCGATCGAGCGCAACCCGGAGGCTGCAGCCGCGATCCGGAGCTCGGGCTTCGACGTCTGCTGCCATGGCTGGCGTTGGATCAAGCATTATGAACTCAGCGAGGAGGAGGAGCGCGAGCATATCGCCAAGGCGATCGCCTCGCTCGAAGCCACGATCGGCGAGCGCCCGCTCGGCTGGTATTGCCGCTATGGGCCGAGCGTGAACACGCGCAGGCTCGTGGTCGAGGACGGCGGCTTCCTCTACGATTCCGACGCCTATGACGATGAATTGCCCTATTGGAAGGTCGTCGACCGCAAGCCGCATCTCGTCGTGCCCTATTCGCTCGCCAATAATGACGGCAAGTTTGGCTCGGGCTACTTCGCGACCTCGTCCGACTATTTCGACTGGCACAAGGACGCCTTCGACATGCTCTATGCCGAAGGCGCGACGCAGCCCAAGATGATGTCGGTGGGCCTGCATATGCGCCTGATCGGCCATCCCGCTCGGGCGGCGGGGCTCGCGCGCTTCCTCGACTATGTCCAGGGCCATGAAGACGTCTGGATCACCGGCCGTCTCGACATTGCCAAGCATTGGGTGAAGACGCATCCCTTTGCCGGCACCCTCGCCTGAAGGAACCTATCTTGGCCTCGCATGATCTGATCGTCGCGCTCGGCGACACGCATTACCGCGTCGAACGGCCCTTCGGCTCCTGGCCGCAGAACACCGGCTTCGTCACCGATGTCACGGTCGATTCCCGCGGCCATATCTTCGTGATGCTGCGGCACGACCCGCTGGTGCACCCCAACGATCCCCGGGTGATCGAACTCGCGCCCGACGGGACCTATCTCGGCGGCTGGGGCGGCGATCTGATCGCGGATTCCCATATGCTGACGGCCGATGCCACTGGGCGCATCCTCTGCGTCGATCGCGACATGCATGAGATCATCATCTGCTCGGCCAAGGGCGAGCGGATCAGCGGGCTCGGCCAACGCGGCCAGCCGCTCGCGCCCTTCAACCACCCGACCGACATCCATGTCTCGGCCTGGGGCGAGATCTATGTCGCGGACGGCTATGCGGCGAGCCGGGTGCATCGCTTCTCCGCCTATGGCGTTCATATCCAGAGCTGGGGCGAGCATGGCGACGGCGACGGCCAGTTCGGCTGGCCGCACGCGATCTGGACGCATGCCGATGGTCGCGTGCTGGTCGTCGACCGGACGCATGACCGCGTCCAGATCTTCGACCGCAACGGCAACCATCTCGGAAACTGGACCCATTTCCGCGACCCCGTGGCGATCTGGGGTGACGCGGACGGCAATAGCTATGTGACCGATACCCAGCCGACGCTTCAGAAGATCGGCCCCAAGGGCGAGAAGCTCGGCCGCTGCCGCCCGTTCCTGAACGGCGCGCATGGCATCTTCGGCACGCCCGAGGGCGATATCCTGCTCGCCGAGAGCAGCCCCAGCCGGCTCACGCGGCTGCGTCGGCTTTGACGAAACGATCCAACCGGATCGGAAACCGCTCTTGAACGTGTAGTGCGGAGGATCGGGCCTCGCGTGATCAGCGTGGCGGCGGAGGCACCGCCGCGCTGAAAGCGTGAGCAATCTCCGCGCGGGTCGCGATCCAGAGCTTCTCCTGCCGCCCGGCCAGCAGGCGCAGGATGTCGCGGAAGGCGGCGAAGCGCGCCGGACGCCCGACGATGCGCAAGTGGAAGCCGATATTCAAAAGCCGCGGCAGGCCGCACGCCGCCTCATCCTCCAGAACGCCGAGCGCATCCTCGACATAGTCGACCATCTCGCGGGCGCGGACGAAGCCATTGGGGTGGAAGAACTTCATGTCGTTGCTGTCGAGCGCATAGGGCACGACCAGCAAGGGGCCGCTCGCCGGCGAGCGATCCCAGTAAGGCAGATCGTCATCGAAGCCGTTCGAGGTGTAGAGGAAGCCGCGCTGCGCCAGCAATTCGCGCGTCCACGGGCTTTCGCCGCCCCTGCAGAAGAAGCCCAGCGGCCGCTGCCCGGTCGCGGTCATGATCGCTTCGACGCAGCGCTCGATATCTGCCGCCTCGCGTTCGGGATCGTCGTAATCGGCATGCGGCCGCCAGCGCCAGCCATGGATGGCGGGTTCATGGCCGCGCGCGACGATCGTCCTCGCCAGCCCCGGCAGGCGCTCGACCGCGCGACCGCAGAACAGGAAGGTCGACCGGATCGCGCTTTCGTCCAGCGCAGCGAGCATGCGCCAAAGCCCGGCGCGCGTGCCGTAGCCGAAGATCTGCTCCTGACCCTGGTCGCGCTTGCCGGGCGGCACCACGCTGGTCACCTCGCCCATGGTCTCCGAGCGCGCATCGCCGTCACCAACCTGGAGCTCGGCGCCTTCCTCGAAATTGACCACGACGGAGACGGCCAATCGCGCGCCGTTGGGCCAGGTGAAATCAGGCCAGGTACCGCCATAGCCGAGGAGATCGCGTTCACTCATGACAGCGAGCCTAGCGGCGACCGGCGCCGCGGCCAATCGCGCGCAATGCGTTTTCGCCCGCCATCATGATTGCGCGGCAATAGCTCAGATCTCGGCCGCATCCAGCCGCCGATAGAGCGGCAGCGCGAGCGGCGCGATCCGGCGCACGATGCTGCGGAAGGGCTGCGGCCTTGGCTCCGACAGGGGCAGGCCCAGCGTCTCGATCGCGACGCCCTGCGTCGCCCGGGCGAGCTCGCGCCCAAGCGAAACGGACAAGGCCACCGCCCGGCCGTTGCAGCCGACCCAGCCGAAGCCGTCCGGCCCCAGACGATGGATGCGCGGAAAGCCCGGCACCTGCGGCGTCAACAGATTGTCCGGGGTCATGCCGACATAGCCCGACCAGACATAATCGAATTCGACATCGCCGAGCTGCGGCCAGAGACGCTTCAGGCGCTCCGCCACAGCCGGACGCAGATTGGCGCCGCCTGCTCCGGGGAAGACCGCGGCGCCACCGGTGACCAGGCGATTGCGGGCGTCCCAGCGCGCGAAATAGAGCTCGCGATGGGTATCCGACATGGCCTGCCGGCCTGGGATGACGGTCTTGGCGATGTTGTCGCTGAGCGGCTTGGTCGCCATCTGCCAGGACAGAACGGGGATGACCTCATTGGCGATCCCGGGCGCGAGGCCTGACTCGCATTCGCCGGTATAGGCGTTCGTCGCCAGCACCAGCGCGCGCGCCGTGACGGAGCCCCGCGCCGTCTTCACGCACCAGCGGCCGTTCTCATGCGCCATCGCTGTCGCGGGCGCGCGGGCATGGATGACCGCGCCGAGCTTCAGCGCGACCTCGGCGAGGCCACGGGTGAGCGCGAGCGGGTTGATATGGCCGCCGGTCGGGTTCCAGAAGCCGCCGAACCAGGCCTGCGAGCCCAGCATCTCGGCAGTCGCGGCGCGATCCAGAAGCGCGACCGGCGCTCCGATCGCCGACCACTCCCTGACCCGTTTCTCGGCGAGCTTGAACCGGCCGGGCGAATGCACCGGCTGGACCCAGCCGGCCTGCTCGGCCTCGGCCGGGATGTCGTATTTGCCGATGAGGTCGAACAGATACTGGGCACTGTCGCGCAGCACCGCGTTGAAGCGCTCACCGGCTGCGCCATGGCGTTTGACCATGGCGGACGGGTCATGGCCGGCAAGCGTCGGGATGACCTGGCCGTTATTGCGCCCCGAGGCGCCCCAGCCGGGCTCGGCGGCCTCCAGAACTGTGACGCTGACCCCGCTCTCGCGCAGATGGATCGCGGTCGAAAGGCCGGTGAAGCCGGCTCCGATCACCACGACGTCAGTGGTGACATCCCCTTCCAGCGCAGCGAGGATCGGGCCGGGCTGGGCGGTCGCGGCCCAAAGCGAGGGCGGCCAGGTGACGGAAGCGGAGGCTGTCATGGGGTGGGTCTCGTCAGGCGAAGACGAAGGCGCAAGTGTGGTGCGCTTTCTGGGGAAGAGCGCCATCCTCGCCTCGCTTTGTCCCTGCCGCAAGTCGGCGCCTTCCCCCAAGGCGGCCAAGACGAGATGTATTTGCTATAAATCAACCGGAAAAGAGAATTAACCCATCATTCTTTTGCGTTTTCTTTCCTCCTGTTGAAAGTTTCATCTTCGAAACGCTATGTGTGCGGCGCAGCGCGATCTGCCGGAAACGCTTTGGCGCGCCGGTTGCGCGGCCGGGCCCGTTCGGCTGAACTCGGCGCCTGTTGGCTTTGGATTCAAGGGGGCGTCATGCCACTCAAGCATGTTCTCGGTATCGACCACGTCATGGTTACGGTGCGCGATCTCGACGCGTCGGCCGCCGCCTGGAAGCGCCTGGGGTTCACGGTCTCGCCGCGCGGCACGCATTCGCCGCATCTCGGCTCCGGCAACTACACGATCATGTTCGGTGAGGATTATATCGAGCTGCTCGGCATTCTCACCGAGACCGAGCACAACAAGCCGATGCGCGATTTCCTTAGGACCCGCGAGGGTGTGGAGCGCGTGGCCTTCACGACCGACGATGCCGCTGCCGGCGTCGCCGAACTGCAGGCGCGCGGTATCGCCGCGGACGGGCCGGTGCATTTCGGCAGACCGGTCGAACTGCCCGGCGGACGCGTCGGCGAGGCCAAATTCAACGTCTTTCGCTGGCCGCTGGACGAGAATCCGGGCGGCCTGCGGATTTTCGCCTGCCAGCACCTGACGCGCGAGACGGTCTGGGTCCCGGAATGGCAGAGCCACGCCAATGGCGCGACCCGCATCCGGCGAGTTGACGTTCTCACCGCCGATCCCAAGGCGGCAGCCGCGCATCTGAGCCGGCTCATCGACGAGCCCGCCTCCGAAGTCGAGGGCGGCTGGCAAGTGCCCACCGGCGGCAAACGCGCCGATGTGCTCTTCTCCGAGGCTGCCGCATTCGCCCGGCGCTACCCGCAGGCGGCGCGCACTGGGGCCCCGCCCGAGGGGCTGGCTTCGGTGGTGCTGGAAAGCGTCGATATCGAGCTTACCAAGGCAGCGCTCGGCGCAGAGGCGCTCGCCCATGACGGCGCCGTCAGCGTGCCGGCGAGCGCCGCCAACGGCATCATCGTGAGCTTCGTACCACAGTAGAGCGCGCCTTCTTTTTGGGCGGCGCCGTGGTTGACGGGCGCTGCCATGGCTCGCATCGTTTCCCTTACGTGATCGCAGGACCAAGGATTTCCGTCATGGACATGACCCGCCGCGCCGCGCTTTTGACCAGCGCCGCCATTGCCGCGAACGTGCTGAACCCGATGCGCTCCTTCGCGCAGGCGACGCCACGCAAGGGCGGGGTCTTCACGGTGCATTATGGCGCAGAGCAGCGCCAGTTGAACCCGAGCCTGCAGGCCTCGACCGGCGTCTACATCATCGGCGGCAAGATCCAGGAGCAGCTGGTCGATCTCGACGCGGCCGGCCAGCCCGTCGGCGTGCTCGCCGAGAGCTGGGAGGCCGCGCCCGACGGCAAGACCATCACCTTCAAGCTGCGCAAGGGCGTGAGCTGGCATGATGGCAAGCCCTTCACCTCGGCGGATGTGCAGTTCACCGCCATGGAGATGTGGAAGAAGATCCTGAATTACGGAACGACGCTGCAGCTCTTCCTCACCGCCGTCGACACGCCCGACCCGCTGACCGCCGTGTTCCGCTATGAGCGGCCGATGCCGCTGGCCCTGCTGCTGCGGGCGCTGCCCGATCTCGGCTACATCTCGCCGCGCCATCTCTATGAGGGCAAGGGCGACATCCGGCAGAACCCGGTCAATCTCGCGCCGATCGGAACCGGCCCGTTCAAATTCGTGACCTATGAGCGCGGCCAGCATGTCATCGCCGACCGCAACGCCGATTACTGGCGGCCGAATGCGCCCTATCTCGACCGCATCGTCTGGCGCGTCGTCACCGATCGCGCGGCGGCGGCCGCCCAGATGGAAGCCGGCCAGATCCATTACAGCCCGTTCTCGGGCCTGACGATCTCGGACTCCGCCCGCCTCGCCAAGGATCCGCGCTTCATCGTCTCGACCAAGGGTAATGAGGGCAATGCCCGCACCAACACGGTGGAGTTCAACTTCCGCCGCAAGGAACTCGCCGACATCCGCGTCCGTCAGGCGATCGCGCATGCACTCGACATCCCCTTCTTCATCGAGAATTTTCTGGGCGATTTCGCCAAGCGCGGCACCGGACCTGTGCCCTCGGTCTCGACCGATTTCTACCCGGTTGATAACGGGCCGCAGTACCCGTTCGACAAGAAGCTCGCAGCCAAGCTCCTCGACGAGGCCGGCTTCAAGGCCGGCACTGGCGGCACGCGCTTCTCGCTGCGGCTGCTGCCGGCGCCCTGGGGCGAGGACATCTCGCTCTTCGCCACCTTCATCCAGCAGTCGCTCTCCGAGGTCGGCATCAAGGTCGAGGTCGTGCGCACCGATGGCGGCGGCTTCCTGAAGCAGGTCTATGACGACCACGCCTTCGATCTCGCCACCGGCTGGCACCAGTACCGCAACGACCCCGCCGTCTCGACGACGGTGTGGTATCGCTCCGGCCAGCCCAAGGGCGCGCCATGGACCAATCAGTGGGATTGGACCGACCCGACCATCGACAAGATCATCGACGATGCTGCGACCGAGGTCGACGTCGCCAAGCGCAAGGCGCTCTATGGCGACTTCGTGCGCCGGGCCAATACGGAACTCCCGATCTGGACGCCGATCGAGCAGATCTTCCTGACCGTGATCAACGCCAAGGCCCGCAACCACTCCAACACGCCGCGCTGGGGCTCCAGCTCCTGGCATGATTTGTGGTTGGCGGAGTGAGCCCCTCACCCACCGAACCCGTCGCTTCCGGCCGATGTCCATGCGCGTTCTCGTCCTAGCGGGGCGGCGGCTTGCCGCCTCGATCCCGACGCTGGTCCTGATCCTGATCGGCGTGTTCCTGCTGTTGCAATTCGCACCGGGCGACACGGTCGATGCGATGATGGCGCAGATGGGCGGCGGCGATGCGGCGACCGCCCGCGAGCTGCGCCGGTTCTATGGCCTGGACCTCTCGGTCTGGGCCCAGCTCGGCAATTATCTCTGGCGGTTGGTCCGGTTCGATCTCGGCTTCTCCGCGATTTACGGCAAGCCGGTCGCGACCGTGATCGCGGAGCGGCTGCCGGCGACGATCCTGCTGATGACCGCCTCGCTCTCGCTTGCCTTCTTCTTCGGGCTGATCCTGGGCGTCGTCGCCGCGCGCGGCGTCAACCGCTGGCCGGACACGCTGATCTCGACGCTCGGCCTCGTCTTCTACGCGATGCCGACCTTCTGGTTCGGGTTAATGGCGATCGTCGTCTTCGCGATCTACCTGCAATGGCTTCCGGCCGGCGGGTTCGAGGACATCACGATCGCCCATACCGGCCTGTCGCGGCTGCTCGACATTGCGCAGCACCTCGTCTTGCCGACGCTGACGCTCGGCCTGTTCTACATGGCGATCTATCTGCGCATCATGCGCGGCTCGATGCTGGAGGTGCTGAACCTCGATTTCGTCCGCACGGCCCGGGCCAAGGGCATGGACGAGACGCGGGTCGTGGTGCGCCATGTCCTGCGCAACGCGCTCCTGCCGATGGTGACGCTGATCGGCCTGCAAGCCGGCACGATGCTGGGCGGCTCGGTCGTGGTCGAGAGCGTGTTCTCGCTGCCGGGCTTGGGCCGGCTCGCCTATGAATCGGTGGTGCAGCGCGACCTCAACACCTTGCTCGGCATCGTCTTCGTTTCGGCGCTGCTGGTGATCGCGGTCAATTTCATCGTCGACCTGCTCTATGCCCGGCTCGACCCGCGCATCACCACGGGGGCCTGAGGCGATGGCACTGGTGAAACTCTATCTCCGCAGCCCCTCGGCCATCATCGGCCTGTTGCTGTTGCTCGCCGTGCTCGCCATGGCCGCCAGCGCCGGCTGGCTTTATCCGAAGGATCCGCTGGCGCTGGCCGGGCGGCCGCTGGTCTGGCCGTTCAGCAACCCGCGCTTCCTGCTCGGCACCGACAATTCCGGCCGCGACATCGCCGCCCAGATCTTCCACGGCGCACGCATCTCGCTCCTGATCGGCGTGGTCGCCACAGTGATCTCGATCATGATCGGCATCACCATCGGCGCCTTCGCCGGCTATTATGGCGGCTGGGTCGATACCGCGCTGATGCGCATCACCGAAGCCTTCCAGACGCTGCCGAATTTCCTGCTGCTGCTGGTTCTGGTCGCGGTCTTCGGCTCGACCATCACCACCGTGACGGTCGCGATCGGTATCGTCTCCTGGCCTGCCTCGGCGCGGTTGACGCGCGCCGAATTCCTGTCGCTGCGCAATCGCGAATTCGTCCAGGCCGGGCGCACGCTCGGCCTCAAGGACGCCAAGCTGATCTTCGGCGAGATCCTGCCCAACGCCCTGCCCCCGGTCATCGTCTATGCCAGCGTCGTGATGGCGGTCGCGATCCTGCTGGAAAGCGCGCTCGCCTTCCTCAAGCTGTCGGACCCGAATGTCGCCTCCTGGGGCAATCTGATCGGCGCCGGCCGCGATGTACTGCGGGTGCAATGGTATGTCTCGGCCATTCCCGGCATCGCGATCCTCGTCACCGTGCTCGCCGTCTCGCTGGTCGGCCAGGGTCTCAATGACGCGCTCAACCCGAGGCTCAGAGGTCGATGAGCCCGATCCTCGTTCTCGACGCCGTCAGCGTGAAGCTGCCGAAGGGCGCGGACCGCTCGCACGCCATGACGGAGGTGACGCTTTCGGTCGCCGCAAATGAAATTCTCTGCGTCGTCGGCGAATCCGGCTCCGGCAAGTCGATGACCGCCAATGCGATCATGCGGCTGCTGCCGGGCGGGGTCGCAATCGATGGCGGGCGGATCCTGTTCGAGGGGCACGATCTCGCCGGCGTCAGCGAGGCGCAGATGCGTAGGGTGCGCGGCGCCGGCATCGCGATGATCTTCCAGGAGCCGATGACGGCGCTGAATCCGCTGCGCTCGATCGGCGACCAGATCGGCGAGATGTTCGAGATCCACACGCAGCTCTCGAAAGCCGAGATCGGCGCGCGCGTGCTGGCGCTGCTCGAAGAAGTGCGCATTCCCGATCCCGCGCTCGCCGCAAAAGCCTATCCGCACGAACTCTCCGGCGGCCAGCGCCAGCGCGCCATGATCGCGATGGCGCTGGCGCTCGATCCGAAACTGCTGATCGCCGACGAGCCGACAACGGCGCTCGACGTGACGACGCAGGCGCAGATCCTCGAGCTGATCCGCGACCTGCAGAAGCGCAAAGGCACGGCCGTGCTGTTCATCACCCATGATTTCGGCGTCGTCGCCGAGATCGCCGATCGGGTCGCGGTGATGAGCCAGGGCCGCGTCGTCGAGCAAGGCAGCGTCAGCGCCGTGCTGGAGAACCCGCAACACGCCTATACCAGGCAGCTCATCGCGGCCGTACCGCCGCTCAAAGCGCCGCCGCCGCGCGCGCTTTCGGCCGAGCCGACTCTGAGCATGGAGCATGTCTCCAAGACCTATCGCACCGGCGGTTTCCTCGGACGCGGGCAGCGCGTGACCCATGCGGTCAAGGATGTCTCGCTGGTGCTGCCCAAGGGCGGCACGCTCGGCATCGTCGGCGAGTCCGGCTCCGGCAAATCGACGCTCGCGCGCTGCCTCGTGCGGCTGATCGATCCGGACAGCGGCGAGATCCGCCTGAACGGCCGCGATCTCGCCTGCCTGAGCCGCGAGGAGATGCGGGCCGAGACCCGCCATATCCAGATGGTGTTCCAGGACCCGTTCGCCTCGCTCAATCCCCGCCGCAAGGCCGGTGAATTGGTGGCGCAGGGGCTGATCGTGCATGGCACGCCGCGCGCGCAGGCTCTGGCCCGCGCCAGGGAGCTCTTCGCGCTGGTCGGGCTCGACCCTTCAGCGACCGACCGCTATCCGCATGAGTTCTCCGGCGGCCAGCGCCAGAGGATCGGCCTTGCGCGTGCCCTGGCGCTGGAGCCGGATGTGCTGGTAGCGGACGAGCCCGTCTCGGCGCTCGACGTCTCCGTGCAGGCGCAGGTGCTGAAGCTCCTGGCGGAGCTGCGCCAGCGACTGGGTCTCTCGATCGTCTTCATCACCCATGACCTGCGCGTCGCGGCGCAGGTCTGCGATCTCGTCGCGGTGATGAAGAGCGGTGAGGTTGTCGAGGCCGGCCTCATCGGCGAGGTCTTCGGCAACCCGCAGCACGCTTATACGCGCGCGCTGCTCGCCTCGATTCCCGGCCGCGACTTCGGATTGAAGCGCGAGGCCGTGACGGCATAATACTGACGGCGTTTGGCCCCGACTTATGGCTGAGCCGCCGCCGTCATTCCGGGGCGATCCGAAGGATCGAGCCCGGAACCCAGAACCGATACCGCTGCTCGAGAAGGCTCGGGGTACCGGCTCGCTTCACGACGACCCGCATCGGTTCTGGGTTCCGGGCCCATGGCTCCGCCATGTCCCGGAATGACGGCGGAGGACAGCGCCATCGGCCAACTCTGGAGGCCGTGACGGCGTAAACTGCTCTGCCGCTATCGCGGACGTCTCATAGCCCGCGGAAGACCGGTTCGCGCTTGCCGAGGAAGGCCGCGACGCCCTCGCGGAAATCCTGCGTCAGCGTCGCCTCCAGAAAACGCCGGCGCTCGCTCTCCAGATGCGCCTCCAATGGCGCGGCGAGCGCATCGTCGATCAGGCGCTTGAAGCTGCCATAGGCCGCCGTCGGGCCCGCTGCGATGCGTGCGGCGATCTCGCCTGCGCGGCTGTCGAGCTCGGCTTGCGGCACGACCTCGGTGACGATGCCGGCTGCGAGCGCGGCCTGCGCATCGAGAACCTGCCCGAGCAGCATCATGGCGAAGGCGCGTCCGCGCCCGACCTTGCGCGGCAGGAACCAGGTACCACCGCAATCGGGCGGCGCGCCGATGCGGTCATAGGCGATGACGAAGCGGGCCTTGTCGCTCGCCAGCAGGATGTCGGCGCTGAGCGCGATGCTCAGACCCGCACCGGCAGCCGGCCCCTGCACGACGGCAAGGACGGGCGCGGGGCAGGCGCGCAAGGCGAGGATCGCAGGGTGGAGCGCTCCGAGCAGGGCGTCAACGACCTGAGCCGGCGCGTCGCCGAAACTCGCGACATCGCCGCCAGCCACGAAAGCGCGCCCTGCACCGGCGAGCACGATGCAGCGCAATCCAGCCTGCGCGACGGCGTTGGAGACAGCCTCCCGAAAGGCCGTCGCGGTCGCGACATCGATGGCGTTCAGCACATCGGGACGGTTGAAGGTGATGCGGGCGATGCCACTTGCCGCATCGAATGTCGCGGTGACCGGCGCCTCAGACATGATCTGCATCCTTCCCTGTTATCCGCCCTTGAGCCCGTTTGGACACTCCGCGAGCCCGCATCCCGAGGAGCCATTCCCCCTACAACATCACGCCGAATATCGTATTCGGCCTGATGTTGTAGGGCTTTGATCCTGCATCGGCTTGTCCCGAAAACCGGTTCCCACATTTCGGGCCAATGCTGCTGGAAATGGCGCCTCGAAGGATGCTCCAAGAGGCTCCGAAGATATCTGGAGCATCCTTCGAGACGCCGCTACGCGGCTCCTCAGGATGAGGGCTTACCGAGTGTCCAAACGGACTCTAGCCGACGGCCGGAGAATCCATCGCCGGCCTTGCCTTCCGGCCGCCGCAGCGTCACCTAAAGGCGATGCATCGCCGTCTCGTCTTCGAGGAGCCTGTCTCGCGCGCCGCGCTGTGGAGCCGGCGGCTGGCCTGGTTCTCGCTCGCGGTCCTGCTGCTGTCGGTGCTGGTGTTCCGGGCGGGCGAGCCGAGCCTGCAGGGGCTCGCTCCGATTGCCGGCGCCTATGGCTTCGTGCTGCTCGCGCTGCTCTTGTCGGTCTTGGCCTTCATCCGCATCTGGCAGTCCGGCCATCGCGGCGTCGGCATGGCGGCGCAGGCTTTCGCCCTCGCCCTCCTGCTGCTCGCACCAGTGGGCTATGTCGGCTTCAAGCTCGTTACGCTGCCGGCCCTGAACGACATCTCGACCGATATCGACGACCCGCCCGCCTTCAGCCGCTCGCGCGTCGCGCTCGATGCGCGCAAGGGCCTCATACCGCCCGATATTTCGCCCGAGCAGCGGCGAGCTCAGCGCCAAGCCTATCCCAAGACCTTGCCGATCGTCCTGGAGGTGCCGGCGGAGATGGCTTTCGACATCGCCAGGCGCGCGGCGCTCAATCGCGGCTGGCAGGTGCTCGAATCGGCGCGACCGGGCGGGCGCAGTGGGGCCGGCCGCATCGAGGCGGTGGCGCGCACGCGCCTGCTGCGCTTCTCCGACGACATCACCATCCGGGTGCGCCCGCGCGTCGATGGCAGCCGGATCGATATCCGTTCGGCCTCGCGCCTCGGCAACCATGATCTCGGCGCCAACGCCGCGCGCATCGCGGCCTTCGCCGAGGAGGTCGAATCGCTGGTCGAGACTCGCTAGAGTCGGAACAGGATGCGAACGATCGATTCGCACTGTTGCGCATCCTGAGGCTCCGGTGATGGCTCTGTCCTGTCCACCTACACGCCGTCATCCCGGGCGTAGCGAAGCGTAGACCCGGGATCCATGCCGGAGCGCTGCCTGATTAGGCTCAGGAATGGATCCCGGATCGGCGCGGCTTCGCCGCTTGTCCGGGATGACGGCGAGATTCCGAGGATAAACGGCCCTCGCGTTCCAAACGGGCTCTGAGCTCAGATTCGCCGGTAGCGGCTCGTCAGCAGCGGCAGGGCATCGTCGCAGGAGACGACGCCGCGCAGGACGAGATCCTCCAGCTGCGCCAGCACCGACAGACCGGCCGCTCCGTGCAAGGCCGGGGCGAGGCCCTGATAGATCGCCGGCACCATCAAGGCGATGCGCTCGTCGCCCACGCTCAATCGGTTGAGGATCGCCGCCTCGCGCTGGCGGCGATGCTGCACCAGGCCGCGCAGGAAGCGTTGCGGCTCCATGACGGGACCGCCATGGCCGGGCCAGTAGAGCCGGTGCTCCATGCCGCGCAGCTTTTCGACCGAGGCCATATAGGCCGCCATCGAGCCATCGGGCGGAGCGACGATGCTCGTCGACCAGGCCATGATATGGTCGCCCGAGAACAGGCTCGCCTCCTCGGCAAGGGTGAAGGCGACATGGTTGGCGGTATGGCCGGGGGTATCGACCGCCGCCAGCGTCCAGCCGGGACCTGAGACATGGTCGCCGTCGCGCATCAGTAGATCGGGTGCATAGGTGCGGTCAGCCGCGGCATCGAGTGGATTCGCCTCGCCCAGCGCCAATTCGCGCGCCGCGCGATGCGGGCCGCAACCGACGATGCGCGCGCCCGTCGCCGCCTTGACGGCAGGGACGGCGGGCGAATGGTCACGATGGGTGTGGGTGACGACGATGTCGGTCACGGTCTCACCCGCGACCGCGGCGAGCAAGCGCGCGACATGGGCTGGGTCGTCCGGCCCCGGATCGATGATCGCGACCCGGCCGCGCCCGACGATATAGGTACAGGTGCCGGTGAAGGTCATCGGCCCGCCATTCCCAGCGATGACGCGCCGGACCAATCGCGAAAGCTCCGCGATCTCGCCCGGCGGGGTCGTGGCCGTCCTGTCGAACTCGATCTCGTCGCTCATGCCTCGCCTTGCGCTCCGGGCTGCCCATCCGCGCACTTGCCGCGCGCTTGTGAGGCTTTGCCGCATTTCCTATAGACGCGAAAGATGGTCGCGCGGCGCGGCCCTGCTGAACAGGATCCAACGCGGATGGCAGACATGCTCCCCCTTCAAGCTCCCACCCTCGTCCATGCGGCGCTTCCGGCGGTCTCGAATCCGCGTGCGGCCATGGCCCGCAACATCGCGCTCGCCGTCGCCGGCAGCCTGCTGCTTGTGCTCGCCGCCAAGATCAAGGTGCCGTTCTGGCCGGTGCCGATGACGCTGCAGACGCTGGCGGTGCTGGGCCTGGGCGCGGCCTATGGCTCGCGGCTCGGCGCGGCCACGGTTGCGCTCTACATCGGCTATGGCCTGGCCGGCCTGCCGGTCTTCACCAATACGCCTCCGGTCGCGGCCGGCCCGCTCTACCTGGTGGGGCCGACCGGCGGCTTCCTCGTCGGCTTCGTTCTGGCGGCGGCCGTTGCCGGCTGGGCGGCCGCGCGCGGCGCCTCCTTGACCCGTCTCGTCGTCGGTTTGCTCACGGCCGAGGCGCTGATGCTCGGCCTCGGCTGCCTGTGGCTGGCGCTCGGTGCGCAGATGGCCGGCGGCGTGACCGGCGTCGGTTTCGCCAAGGCCTTCGCCTTCGGCGTTCAGCCCTTCCTGCTCGGCGACGCGCTCAAGGTCGCGCTGGCGGCCTGCTTTGTCGGCACTGGCTGGTCGATGCTCCAGCGTCGCGGCTGAACCGCACGCAGCAACGCAATGTGAAGGCCGGGGGAAACCCCGGCCTTTTTCATGTCGTGGTGTCGAGGCGGTGGTCTAGGGGCTCAGCCGGCCGGGCGCGAATCGCCGCAGCTCTTGGGCATGTTGAACGGCCGCAGCGTTTCGCCGCATTTGTCGCAGGCCGCCAGCATGGTCGCCAAGCCGAGAATGCCGATGATCTGGAAGAGACGCTTACGCTTCATGATGTCGAGACCGCTGCTGAATTGGCCCGCAGCCTACAGGGCCTGACCGCGCTTCGCCATCATGGAAATGCTGCTGGCTGCTCGGAGCTTGAATCGAGATAGCGCCACCGCTGGAATCAGAGCACGTCGCTTGTAGGTTTACGACCGATAGCCGACCGCGCGGACCAGCGGACTGCGCAATGGAGCGGGCACCTGCCGCGAGGAGAGGTCGAGTGTCCTGACTGTGATTTCATCGAGGAACATGGGTTTCGCGAAATAGTAACCCTGCGCGAGTCGGATGCGCGTGGCGGCTTGGAGGTAGAGAAGCTCCTCAACCGTTTCGACGCCCTCCACGATGATTGACATGTCCAGCGCTTCGGCCAGCGATTCAATTGTCTTCAGAATGCTTTGGCTGCGCGGGCGCTGGTGAATTGCGGTGATGAATGAACGATCCACCTTGATCTCGTCGGCCGTGATGTCAGCGAGCGCTGCCAGCGACGAATATCCGACGCCAAAATCATCAATGGAAACGCGCGCTCCGATCTCTCGGATCATCGGCAGGACCTGCGTCTGGAACCGACTCTTCGACAGAAACGCTTCCTCGGTCAGCTCGATCATGAAACGTGGGGCACAGCCGGTGGCTTCGATAGCGTCGACCAGCGAGCGCATGAATACGGGCTCGTCCGCCTGACGCGCGGCGACGTTGAGGCTGATGGTCGAGGTCGCGCCGAACGCACCGTCGATACGATCGATTGCGCCTGTTGCTTCGGCAAGAACGAGATGCGTGATCTCGTCCATGAGCCCCAGCTCCACCGCCAGATTGACGAAGTCACCCGGCGGGTGGATCGCGCCCTCCTCGTCTATCCAACGCAGCAGCACCTCGACGCCGACAACTTCGTTCGAGCGAAAATCGAACTTCGGTTGATAGGCGCAGCGGAGGCGTCGGTCTCGAACGGCTAGCCGAAGTCGCTGCTCGATCTTCATCCGTTCGCTCGCGGCGTGATCAACCCCGGGGCTGAAGAACTGCACGCTGCCTTTGGTGGTGCCCTTGATCCGGTACATCGCTCGGTCCGCGTTGGAGCAGAGCGCGTCATAGGAGCAGCCGTCGGCAGGGTAGAGGCTGACGCCGACCGAGGCGGAGGTGAGGATCTCGCTGCCCTCGATGAAGTAGGGCTCCTTCAGCCGGGAGAGGAAATGTTCGACCCTGGCGGCGATCTCTTCCATCGGCCCGGAGGGCGAGAGCAGCAACACGAATTCGTCACCCCCCACACGCGCCATCAGATCGCAGGGGCGCAGTTCGCCGCTGAGGCGCCGGGCGACCTTGACCAACAGCGCGTCGCCGACGGCATGTCCGTAATAGTCGTTGATATTCTTGAAGCCATCGAGATCGAGAAAGGCGAGGGCGAAGCTCTGTTCGGGATCCGATGCCGTCAGCGCGGCCACGCTGCGCTCAAGCAGGCCTCTATTGGGTAAACCGGTGAGATCGTCGAAATAGGCACGCCTGAAGAGGTCGTCCTCAAGCGCGCGCTGTTCGGTGACGTCAAGGGAAAGGCGCACCTGATGTGGCACCCCACCGATGGAAAGCGAGAATTGCTGCACATTGATGGTGCGACCAGCCAGCGCGGCATCCCGCTGGCCCGCCGGCAAGGCGGCATGAGCTAAGCCCTGGCGGTTCGAATAGATCGATATGTGCTGGCTTGCGGCCGCAATTCCGACCGGAAGGCCGTCAAGAACGTCCAGCAGCGTGGCGAAGTCGATCGACGCGGTCATTTGCGATCTGTCGCAGCTAGCGCTTGAGAATCTGCAGGCGCGCGTCTTCCAGCAGGCGCGAGACGCCGGAGCCCGGCAATTCACCGGAGCTGTCGGGTGCCGGAGGCTCTCGGACAGGGGCGACATTGGCCTCCTCGTCCTTCACAGTGCCGCGCCACCGCGCAACGACCGTTGTAATGAACTCGCGCTGCGTCGCCACCTCGGCGTCAATGGCCGAAGGGGCGGTGGATTCGCTGCGGGGCACCGCCGTTTCCTCCAGCCGCCGAAAGGTCAGGCGGGCCGGCATCGGCATGCCCTCGCCGAAGCCGACCACCTCGCCGGTGCCGAGGGAGGGAACGAAATCGAGCAAGTTTGCTCCAGCATCGGCGACCGCCGAGCGGAGCAGCGCTTGATCGTGGTCGTTGGCCATACGCATCGCCAGCAGGGTGGAGCATTGCGAGATGATGGTGGGATCGAGCTCAGCCGGCCGCTGGGTGACGAGGCCGAGGAAGACGCCGTATTTGCGGCCCTCCTTGGCGATGCGGGCTAGGGCGCGGCGGGTCGGGCCAAACCCCAGGCTGTGATCGGCAGCAGCGTAGCGGTGTGCTTCCTCGCAGACAAAGAGCAGCGGCATTGCGCCATCGCTCCATAGGCCGAAATCAAAGGCAAGCCGGCATAGCACGCAGACCACCGCATCGACGACTTCCACCGGCAAGCCGGCGAGCTGCATGACGCTGATGGGCTTACCGTCGGGCTCGAGCCGGAAAAGATGAGTAAGCAGGCCAACCATGGTGTCGCCGCCGACGCTGGCATTCTCAAACATGAAGGCGTAGCGCGGATCGTTCTTGATGGTCTCGATCCGCGTCATCAAGCGATGATAGCTCATACGCGAAGATCGGTTCTCGAGCTTGCCCATGCGATCATCGATGAGCGCCAGCAGATCCTGCAGCAGATAGGGCACCGGTGTATCCACGGTATAGCTGGTGCGCTTGGGATTGCTTTTCTTGAAGCCGAGCCGATCGGTGGCGGGCTTGTATTGCAGGTAGGTACTCTTGGCGATCGGGATCAGCTCGGAGAGTATTTCCAACTCCTCGGCCACGGCGGGACGGCCGCCATAGATGACGTCGGTCAGTTCCTCGAAGCTGAACAGCCAGAAAGGCAGCTTCAGATTGCGGGGGCTGATGACATTGGCCCGTTCGCCGAAACTACGGCCATACTCATTGTGACCATCGAGCAGGAAAATCCGCACATCCGGTCGTGCGTTGAGGATTTCCTGAAGGATGACGGTGACGCCGCTGGATTTGCCCACGCCGGTGGAGCCCAAAATCGCGAAGTGCTTGGAGATCAAGCTATCGACGTCGATATGGGCCGAGATGGAACTGTCGTGGTTGAGATGGCCGATATTGATCGTGCGTTGGCCTGTGGGGGTGTAGATCAATCGAAGATGCTCGCGACTGATGAGATGGGCCGCGTCGCCGATAGCGGGATAGTCGGAAACACCGCGGCGAAAGGACTGCGATCCGTTGGCATTGCTGACGATTTCACCCATCAGCGCGACCCGCGCCACCGCACGGTGCTCCCTGGCGGCTTCGGAAGCGGAAGGCCGCGTCGAAACCTCGGTGATCATGCCAATGAGGGACAGCGGGCCGGCATCGATTGCCAGGAAACGGCCTACGGTCGCCCTCGCGCCCTTGTCGGGCCAGGGCGCAGGCAGGTCGATCTGGGCCTCGGAGCCGCGCACGGAAAGAACGTGGCCGACGGGACCTGCCATTCTGGCGGAGGCCGGGCCTCCATGGTCGTCGCTAAGCTGGTTCAAGAGAAGCCCCCTTCAGGCATAAAACGGCCTGCCCAGGGATTAAGCACGAAAGGGCTTACGAAGACGTTGATCTGATTCGCGCAAACAAAACCGTTTGATGTTGGAGTGTCCGCACCATTAAGCCTGCCCTTCCTAGCCCGCTGCTCTTCATGCCCTTACGTCATTCATTAATTCTGGACGAGGTCGTCGACGAACAGGAAACCAGCAGGAGCCTTCCCGAGGAAGGCAAGAACGATGAGAGCAGGATGCATGGGCACGGTTTGAGCGACTAGCTCTTCATCTGACGGCGTGCGGCGCAATCTGGTCAACGTATCGGCGATGGTCCGCTCACAGCCGAGGCGCTGATGCTCGGCCTCGGCCGCCTGTGGTTCGCGCTCGGCGCGCAGATGGCAGGCGGACGACCGGCGTCGGCTTCGCCTTCGGCGTTCAGCCTTTCCTGATCGGCGACGCGCTCAAGGTCGCGCTGGCGGCCTGCCTTGTCGGCACCGGCTGGTCTCCACTTTTCGCCAAGGTCGCCTTCGTGCGCTGAAGCGGAAGGCGGCTGCTCCCATCCGAGAGCCAGGGGAAGTCCACCTCAAGTCGCACGACGCAACCGGTAGCGTTGACCGTCCCGAGATGAGGCGAAAGGGCTCGCGTGTCCTCAACACATCGAGGCTGGTGGTCATCGCCAAGGACGAGCGACTACGATTTCTGCAACAAACGAGGGGCTGCTACGTCCCTCAGGTCTTGCTTGCGAACGATGTCCGCACGAACGCCTCAAGCTCCTCATCAGCGTCCGGATAGGTCGTCTTCCAAATCGCCGCAGCCATCATGCCGAAGGCGAGCGCTCCGACATGGACGGCATAGGCAACGCCATCGACCTGTCCCGATCCGAGCAGCAGAGATACCAATTGGAGTCCGCCCCAGTATCCAATGAATGCCCAAGCAGGCAGGGTAATCCGCTTCCAAAGCGGAAGGTGAAGAATGAGCGTCCGCATCCGGGCGTGAGGGAACAGCACGAGATATGCGCCGAGCAATGCCGAGACCGCTCCCGATGCCCCGATGACTGGAAACCGGGAAGACGGTGCGAGCAGCCAGTGAACGATGAAACCCATCACACCAAGGAAGGGAAACACCAGCACGAAGCGCCACGGCCCGAACAGGCGTTCCAAGGAACGGCCGAAGACCCAGAGGAACAGGCAATTCCCCGCGAGGTGAAAGAGGTCGGCGTGCAGAAAGCTCGCGGTGATCAAGGTGTGCAGATTGCGCCAAGGGTAGACGGAGAACTGGATCGGCGTGAACCCGAGGCTGGTGATGAGCGCCCAGTGCATGCTGGAGAACTCGTCAGCGGCAGTTACGGCGATCATTCCTACTAGGAGAACCCAAACGGCCGGAGACCGGTAAGCATGGGTAAGATTGTCAGAGTAAGGAAACATTGACAAACCAGTTTGCGTGACATCGCTATTACAGCGAAAAGATACACGCTATCCGTGCTAAGGGAATGGGGCCTAGGCTGGTGAAGAACTTTGGCGGTCACGTCGGCGTGGCAGTGTTCGGTGCTCTGTCATTCGCCCTCACCGTGGCTCTTGTTACGGTTATCAGCCGCGTCACGGGCTTCAACTTGTTTTCGCTGAGTGTCTGGATCGTCATCCCTGCCGGAGCGATGATCACCGGTGCCGCCGCTGCCTCCGGGTACTATTTCGGCAGCCTGCTCTTCCACACTCGACCGACATGGTTCCTGCTGGTGCAGGTCATTGTCGTCGCGGCTCTGGCCCAGTTGGCGATCTATTACGGCGAGTATTCCACGCTCGTGCTTCAGAATGGAGTTCGCGTCGCCGACCGGATTGGGTTCTCGGAATATATGGACCTGACCCTGACGTCGGCCCATCTGAGGGTCGGACGCGCTCAGACTGACACGGGTGCAGTCGGATCATTCGGCTATTGGCTAGCTGCCTTCCAGTTCGTCGGCTTCATTCTCGGTGGCGTGGCGACCTACTTTTTCCTCCGTCGCCATCCGGTTTGCCAGAGCTGCTCTCGCTACCTGAGGACGCTCGCGACGAGGAAACAACACATCAACGACAACGAGGTCTTTTCCACCTACTACGATAACCTGTTCAAGCACCCTGTCGACGGGCCGGAATTCGCCGAATGGCTGCAATACGATCCCGACAATAAGCAGATCAAAGAGGGCACGGTCCTCGCCACCTCCACCCTTAAGGGCTGTCCGCACTGCAAGACGCAGCGCATCGAGCAGAGGGTGACGCTCCACGGGAAGAAGGACTGGAAGGACATTCCGACCTTAGCTCGGAATATCGCCATCCCGGACGGGATCGACCTGAGGTCCGTGTTCAAGGGCGAAGTTAATGCTAGCCGACAGCAACGGGCTGAGCCGACCCTGGCTTGAACAAGCTCAACAGCTTCGCCCTGCGTAATGCAGATGCCATGTATACCGCCCCTGTCGTATCCAGAAAGGGCGGCCCAAGGCCGAAATTCGCGCAAAATCAACAATATTCGGGAAAACCAGTGGTCGGAGTGGCAGGATTTGAACCTGCGACCCCCTCGTCCCGAACGAGGTGCTCTACCAGGCTGAGCCACACTCCGATCAACTGGTGCCGGGCTTATAGCCAGCGTGGAGCGCGGGCGCAACAGCATCCGGGGCATTGTGACGCCGATTTCTGCAAAGAGATATTCTGCCGCGGTGCGAATGGTTGCGCGCGGCTGCGCCGCGTTCTAGAAGGCGCGGCACGTTGGGGCGTCGCCAAGTGGTAAGGCAGCGGTTTTTGGTACCGCCATTCGGAGGTTCGAATCCTCCCGCCCCAGCCAATTCCCCGCAAGACCGCCAAATCGGCCGTCGCAGTCAAACCGATCGCGATTCAGCGGCCGCTCCTGATTGCGCAGGGCGATCCTGCGCCGCATCAGCCGGCTGAGGCGCGAAGACATCCAGTTTCGGCAGGGCAATCGTCACGCGCAGGCCGCCCTCACGGCGATTCGCCAGCGCGATCTCGCCGCCATGGGAGGCGACGACGGCCCGTGCGATCGTCAGGCCCAGGCCCGAACCACCGGTTTCGCGGCCGCGCGATTCCTCCAATCGCACGAAGGGCTGGAAGACGCGCTCCATCTGCGCCTCGGGCATGCCGGGACCATCGTCCTCGACCGTGATTGAGAACTGTGTCGGCGTCTCCGCGATCCCGACGATGGCGCTGTCGCCGTATTTCACCGCATTGCCGACGATGTTCCAGAAGGCCCGCTTCAGGGCGAGCAATCTGCCGAGGACGCGGCCATGGGCGCGCGCATCCAGCGTGATCCGGCGGCCCTGATCGGCCTCGTCATCGACGATGGTTTCCAGCACCGAGACGATGTTGATCGGGCGAGCAGCCTCGCTCGAGTCGCCGCCGCGCAGGAATTCCAGCGTCGAATCGATCATCCCCTCCATCTCGGAGAGGTCGGCATCGACGAGATCGCGCGTCGCCTCGTCATCGAGCAATTCGGAGCGCAGGCGCAAACGCGTGATCGGGGTGCGCAGATCATGCGAGACGGCCGCGAGCGCCATCATCGCCACTCCGTCAGCTTGTCGTGCGCGGCCGATCGACTACCTGCAATTGTCGCATCTCGACGTTTGCCTGATCCAGCCAAAATCCCATGTCCATCTCACGATACATCATGGTCACGGTCGTGAGTTGGTCGCGGGCTCGATCCGGCAGACCCCCGCGCAGATACATCTTTCCGAGGCCAAAATGGCAATGCGCGGCAAGTGGACCCATTTCGAGCTTCATCGCGAGCGCGAGGGCTTCCCGATAATAGCCTTCGGCATGTCCCGAAAGGTCGCCGCTGACAGAGGCTTCACCAAGAAGACGCAGAGCGCTTGCCTCGCCGCTTCGTTGACCGTGTTCGCGCGCCAGGGTCAGTGCTCGCTGGGCAAAATTAAGAGCTTCTGCGGGTCGGTCGAAGCGCATATACGCTTCGCTTAGAGACACCAGGAAAAGCGACTGCGCAAATCTGTGCTGCATCTTTTCGAAAACGCCCAGTGCCTGTTCCAGGAGCGGAAGACCATCCTCGGCTCGTCCCTGCAGCGCGTAAACGTAGCCGAGGCTCCCCGAATTGCCGGCTACGAGGAAAGGCAGATTCCACTCACGCGCGACCGCAAGCCCACGCTCGAGCAAGCCGACAGCGCGGCTCAGTTCCCCCTGCTGGCAAGGAGATCGGCCAGACACCAACTGACAATGGCCAGGCTGTAGGGATGGTCGACCGCCTCGGCTAGGCGGATGCCTTCTTCACCATGTGCAATCCCATGCTCGAACTTGCCCCGATCGGCATAGATGCGCGTGAGAAAAGCCCGCGCACTGATCGCAGGAAATCCTGCCAGGAAAAACTGTTCAGTGCTCAGTTCGTCGCCAAGCATCTCCAGAACGTGCAGCAAATGATGCTCCGCCTGGCGATAATCCAGCGTCGAGAAGCAGGCCAGCCCGAGAAAGAGAGCAGCTGCCACTTGCAGCGGAACATCCTTGAAAAATCTGGCAAGAACCAGTGCATCCCTGCCGAACGTGACCGCATCCTCAGGATTTCCACTCAAGTTGAGGGTCTGGCACATATGCACGTAAAACAGGCAGAGCCTTTTTTTATCGTCGAGCCGTTTGGCCAGTTCCCCGGCCTCGCGAAGATAGGTGACGATGCGCTGGAACTGTCCGAGCGGGAAGAGCGCTGTCTTCAGGTCGAAGCGAAGATCTATGGCCTGTTCCAGTGTCTCCCTGGTCTCCGGCAGCGTCTCAAGGAGACCGAGCGCCCGCTCAAGGAATGTGGCCGCCTCACGGTTGGCCCAGCGCGCCTGCGCAAGCCGGCCAGCCTTCACCCAATAGCCGACCGCCTCGCTTGCCAATCCTGCTTCTGTGAAATGGTGGGCGACAATTTCAGGCTGGCTTTCGGTCTGCGCCGGGAATTTTTCGATCAACGCTTTGGCGATGCACGCATGCAATCGTTGCCGACGGCCCCTGATCATCGTTGCATAGGCTGCCTCCTGCACGAGCGCGTGCTTGAACAGATAGCTCGCATCCGGAGGCGCGCCCCGGCGCGAAACGAGGCCGGAACTCGTCAGACGTTGGAGCGCCGCATCGATATCTATCGGAGCCAAGCCCGATACCGCAGCGATCAGTTCGTGAGAAAACTCCCGTCCGATCGCGGCACCAATCGTGGCCACCGCCTTAGCGGGGCCGAGCAGGTCGAGGCGAGCTGCCAGCGAAGCCTGCAGCGTCGTCGGGACGGCGCGCGGCGGTAGTGGCCCATCGAGGACATCGCTGTATGATACCTCGCGTACCAACTCACTCTCAAGCAGCGTGCACGTCAGTTCCTCGATGAACAGGGGAATGCCATCCGTGCGCGAAAGGATTTTCTCGACGACGACATCGGGGAGCGCCTTGTCCTGAGTCATGCCCTGAATGATTCCGGCGCTGTCGCCACGGCCAAGGCGGCTCAAAGGCAACATCGTCACATGTGGCTGGCCAACCCAGTTCAGCTGGACCTCGGGGCGGAGCGTAACGAGCACCAGCAATGGCAAGTTTGTGGCGCGGTTGACTATTCTATCGAGCAAATCCAGGGAAGTCGGATCGATCCAATGAGCGTCTTCAAACACAATCAGGATTGGCCCCAGCGATGCCGCGCCATCGAGCTGGTTGAGAAGAGCGTTGAAGGTCATCTCGCGCTTCTGTTGCGGGTTGATCGCCAGTGCGGGATAGCGCCCGTCCATCGGCACCCCTAAAAGCTCGGCGATAACAGTCACGTCGCGCGGCAGGTTTGTCGTCGTCGGCTTGAGCAGCGCCTCCAGCCTGTCCAGCCTTGTACTGGCGCTACTACCGGGTGCGAAGCCGGCGTCCTGGTTGATTTGGGCAATGAACGGGTAAAGCGCGCTGTGCGTATGGTGCGGAGAACAGAAATAGCGAAGGTTAGTATGCCGCTCTTGCTTGAGCGTGACCAGGAGGCTCTCGGCGATGCGCGACTTCCCGATACCGGGCTCGCCCGAAACGACCACGACACGACCCTCGCCGGCCCTGGCCTGATGCCAACGGCGCAGCAGCAGTTCCATATCTTCCTGCCGCCCGACAAGCGGGGACAGTGTAGCTCCGCCCCGCGCATCAAACCGGCTGACGCTGGACATCTCGCCATGCACCTGCCACGCCTCGACCGGCTGTGACCGCCCTTTTACCTCAATATCGGGGAGCGCGTGGCAGTCGAACATCCGCCCCACCAGCCGTCGTGTGAGGGCCTCGACTATGATTTCACCCGGCGCGGCAGCAGCCTCCAGCCGCGCCGCCAGGCCTGGAGCCTCGCCAATCGCGATATGCTGCGGCGCATGACTGGCCCCCCATTTTTCACCGACGACAACGAGCCCGGTAGCGATCCCCACGCTCGCCTGGATATTAACACCGGAAGACGCATGCAGCCTGCCGATCGAGTCGAGGATGGCAAAACCGGCGCGCACAGCTTGCTCGGCGTCATGCTCATGAGACGTCGGGTAGCCGAAATACACAGTAACGCCATTGCCCTGGTACTGGGCGACAAATCCGCCAAATCGCGCTGCTGCATCGGCCACCATCTCGTGAAAGGTGGCGACCAGATCGTGGCCCTCTTCGGGATCAAAGCTTGCCAGAAGGGTCATGGAGCCAATCACACTGCAAGTCATGATTGTCAGTTGGCGTTGTTCGAGAGTGTCCGATCTATTGGCAACCATGGCCGAAGGATCATCGTGTTGCGCCGCGGCGGTCTCGGCCCCTATCTCCGGCCCGGGTGAGCCGGGCATATCTGGATGGCGCTCGCCGTTCTTCCGCGAGATCCCACTGGGCTTTGCGCCACGAAGCTCCGCGACAAGTGATTGTGTTGCCGCATCCGGTTCCGCGTTCAGCTCCCGCCTGATCAGCACAACAAAATCCTGGTAGTGCTTGAGCGCCTCGGCTGTGCGTCCTGCGGCAGTCATCGCCTCTATAATCAGCCGGTGAGCGTCCTCGCGCAGGCCGTTCATGGCTACGGCCCGGTTGACAATGTTGAGAGCGGACCCCGGGTTTCCCGAATTCAAAGCGTGCCGACCATGTCCGATCATGGTGTCGAGCGCCAGCTCCTCCAGGCGCTCCCGCAACGCGGCGCGCCAATCCGACCACGCGTCCTGTTCGATATTCAGGTCGGCAAGCAGCGGCCCCTGGTAGAGAGCGACAGCCGCAGCGAGCGAAGCGGGGCTACCCTCACCGATCAAAGCCTCGAAGCGAACCGCATCGCAAGCGATGATACCCGGTGCGAGCGAGATCTCATCGTCGCTGTTGATGAAAGCATCCCGGCCTAGAATCCGGCGCAGTCGAAAAAGGGCATAGCGCAGATTCTGTCGCGCCTGGGTCTCGAAATGCGAGCCCCAGAGAAGCGTCGCGAGCTTCTCACGTGATTGAGGCCGAGGTGCCGTATAGGCCAGATAGCTCAGCAGCCCCGCGAGCTTCCTGCCCTGCAGATGGATAACGCCGTCCTCTGCCGTCAGCTCAAAGCGTCCAAGCAGCGACAGACCAAACTTTGCGAGTAGCGCGGTGTCTTTCATTCCATCCGTGGCACTGCCACATCGACAGTCTCCCTGAAAGCACATCTTGCACGGTGGGCGCGCGCCGCCAACACAATTAACGCTGCCCTAACGCACAACTAACGTCGGCAAAATGGCGGCCAGCTAAAGTCCCATGGCTTGCTCTGTTTCTCTGGCTGGCAGCGGAATTCTGGAAAAGAACATGAGTGCTTCTATCAATTTCAACGCGAGAGCGCAGGGGCCGCGTCTGGCGACAGCGGCGCTCGTTTTCATAACCTTGCTGCCGCAGATCGAGCCGAACCATGTTTCTGTCGTTCATGTCCCGGCCTGTTGCCGGACGTATTGATTTCCTGAATCGTCGAATTCGAGGTCGCGGCATGTTCTTTCGAGCCCTTTGGACGACATCGGCTGCGTCGATACGCTACCAAAAGTTGCTGGGTTCAACGGCGCTATTGGCGTCGCTGGTCGCGCTGGCCGCGCCGTCCGAGGCCTTGGCCGCCTGTTCGGGTGTCAACACCGGCGCGGTGCTGTGCGACGCCGCCAATCCCAGCGGTGGGTCATTGCTGACGAGTTTTGCCGGCACCAGCACGGTCAATGTCGGGGCAGGCGCTGGCATCAACACCGGCATCGTCTTCTGGGCTGCCGCCGCGGCAAGCGTTTCCGCCGGCGACCTGACCTTCAACCACACCGACCCGGCCGGCATAACTAGCTTGGTCAACGGCCACGCGATCGCGCTCAACAATACCGGCCCGGGCGCGATTACCTATAACGGCTCGGCCAACGTGACGTCCGCCGCCACAGGCATCTCGGCGGTGGGGAATGGCCCGATCACAATCACGCAGTCGGCCGGCGTGGTGACGGCTGTCAACAATGCAATCAACGTTGACGGAGCCGGTGTTGGCGATATTACGATCAACACGGTGGGCAGCCAGATCAATGGAAATATCCAGGCGATAAACTTGGGCGTCGGTGGGGTTGCCGTGACCACGCAGGCCATCAACGGGTCCCTGCGGGTCCTAAGCAACGGCGACCTCAATGCAACGGTCGGCGGTGACATCAATGTTGCTGGCGGCAATCCTCTTGCGGCCTTGGTGACGACGATTCAAGGCGCGGGCAGCATGAATGTTGCCATCAACGGATCGGTTTCGATCAACTCCGCGTCGGCGTCCGGCGTGATTGTCGCTTCCAACGGCGTATCGGCCAACGCCCGGGTCTTTACCATGAGCGGGAATACCACCGCCCTCGCCACCAGTACCGCCGCGAACGACAGTGTGACGGCAACTGGCGTGGGCGTGGCCGCGGCCGGTTCGCTGCGGGCGAGTTTCTCGGGCGCGGTCTCGGCAACCGCCACCGCGACCGGGGCTGGAAGTACGGCTACGGCCACGGCTGCACGCGCAGAAGCCACCGCTGGCTCCGGTGATTTATCGCTGGTGCTGAACGGGCCGGTCCAGGCCACGGCCACCACGGACAGTACGGGCAGTGCGAATGCCACCGGGGTCCAGGTTCTTCTGGGCACCCCCGGAGGCCCCAGCAGCAGCAATCGCATCAGCGTCACCGCCAACGACACCGTGTCCGCCACGACGATCGGCGGCGACGGGCTGGCGATTGGCATCCTCGCCGCCGCGCAAGCAGATCTTTCGAATGGAAGTGGGATAACGATCCTTGCCAAGAAGGATGTCAACGCGGTCGGATCGGGCATCGCGGTAGGTGTTGCCGCCACCGTTCAGGGTTTGGGCATTCCGGGTCAACCTGCACTCGCTGGCATCAGCATCACCGTCAACGGTTCGATCACCGCCACCGCGCCGAGCGCCGTCGGCATCGGTGCTTCAATTCTCGACGCCGCCAATGCCAACCCGCTGACGATCCGCGTCGGAGGCAACGTGACCACCACGGGCGCGGCGGCCAGCAGCGGCGGCATCGGCGCACTAAGTTTCGGCACTGGCGACATCATGATCGACGTGGGCGGCAGCGTGCAGACCCCGGGTATCGGCATCTCCGTAACGCGCCTCGCCGCCGGCAACATTTTCATCAATGCCAACAATATTACGGGCACGACCGGCGTGGTGACATCGGGCGGCACGGCGACGCTGGTAATCGGCGGCAATGTCACCGGTACCGGCGGCACCGCGGTCCAGTTCGGCGGCACCAACGATATCCTGCGCTTGCTTGAACGAGCCACCATTAGCGGAAAGGTGATCGGCACCGGCACCAGCATTTTGCAACTGGCCGGCACGAATTCGGCGACGTTCGATATCTCTCAACTGGATACAGGTTTTGCAAGAATCGACAGCGTTGCCGGATCGAACTGGTTGCTGACCGGCAACTCCGGCTTCGGCGGCCCGGTCAATGTCGATGGTTCCCTTGCGATCAACGGTCGGGTTCCGAACGCTGCTTTCATCGTCGGCGCCGGCGGTTCGATCGGCGGCAACGGCACCATTGGCGATGTTACGATCAATGGAGGCACATTATCGCCGGGCAATTCGGTCGGCACCTTGACCATGGCGAGCCTCGCCATGACGGCGGCGTCGACCTATCTCGTGCAGGTTCAGGGCACCGCCAGCGACCGGGCCGTCGTGACCGGAACGGCCAGTATTGCCGGCGCCGTTGTCGTCGATCCGCTGGCGCGGGTCGGGCAGCGCACGACCTATACCATCCTGTCCGCGGGCACGCTCAGCGGAACCTTCAACTCGTCGGGCTTCCTGCTGGCAAATAACTTCGCACGCAACCCGGTGCTGAGCTACGTCGGTAACGACGTGCTGCTCACGCTTGATCCAGGTCTGCTTTCGCCGATCCTGCCGGGTAACGCGAACATCAATCAGCGTAATGTGGCCGCGGCCATCGATGGTGCGCTGATCGGCGGCAGCACGATGAACGATGCGTTCGGCACCATCTTCACGCTGAACGGCAACGGCCTGTTGAACGGCCTCACGCAGCTGTCCGGCGAGACGGCGACAGGTTCGCAGCAGACGACATTCAATGCCATGAGCCAGTTTATGGGGGTGTTGACCGACCCGTTCATGGACGGGCGGGGTGATGCGACGAATACGCCCGGCATGGCGTCCGGTTACGCCGCCGAGACAACGCTGGCCTATGCGGCGATGAGGCGCAATCCGAGCGACGCTCTGGCGGCGATATCCACCAAGGCGCCGCCGCCGGTGCTATTCGCGCAGCGCTGGAACGTGTGGGCGGCCGGCTTCGGCGGGTCGCAGAGCACCGACGGCAACGCCGTGCTCGGCTCGAACAACACGACGTCGCGGGTTTACGGCATCGCGGTCGGCGCGGACTATCGTTTCTCGCCATTCACCATTGCCGGCTTCTCGCTGGCCGGCGGCGGCACCAATTTCAGTGTCGCCAATAACGGCACCGGACATTCCGACCTGTTTCAGGCCGGTGCGTTCATCCGGCACAATGTCGGTGCCGCTTATGTGACGGGCGCGCTGGCCTATGGCTGGCAGGACGTCACCGTCGATCGCACCGTCACCGTCGCCGGCATCGATCAGCTGCGCGCGCAGTTCAATGCTAATGCCTGGTCCGGGCGTGTCGAAGGCGGCTATCGTCTGGTCGCCCCGGTCATCGGCGGCGTCGGGATCACGCCGTACGCCGCGGGCCAGTTCACGACGTTCGATCTGCCGGGATATGCGGAGTCAGTGGTGTCGGGCGCCAACACGTTCGCGCTGGCCTACGGCGCCAAAAGCGTGACCGGTAGCCGCGGCGAACTTGGTCTGCGCATCGACAAATCCTTCGCCATGCAGGAGGCGATCCTGACCCTGCGCGGCCGCGTCGCGTGGGCGCATGATTTCAACCGCGACCGCAACATCGGCGCCACGTTCCAGACGTTGCCCGGCGCCAGCTTCATCGTCAACGGCGCGGCACAAGCCTCCGACTCCGCGCTGGTCACCGCCGCTGCTGAAGTGAAGTGGATGAACGGCTGGTCCACTGCTGCCACGTTCGAAGGCGAGTTCTCCAACGTGACACGCAGCTACGCCGGCAAGGGCGTGCTGCGGTATTCCTGGTAAGGCGCAGCGATCGACACGCTCGCGCGTCTGGAGGTTTGGCGGGGTGTCGTCGCTTGCGAGCGCGACTTCTCCGACGTCTCGTCGGTCGATGGCATCGTCGTCCGTGAAGAACGCTGATTCTAGAGCATTTCCGCGTTTCTCCGAATCGCGGAAATGCTCTAGCTCCTTGTTTTAACGCGTTTTCTTCACGCGAACCGGTGTCCACTCCGCTCGAAAATGCTCTAGACTGGAGCATGCTGAAGGGTGGCCATTAGCAAGCCGAGAATTTAGCCAATTCCCCGCAAAACCTCCAAATCGGCCGCTGAAGTCAGACAGGCCGCTGTTCAGCGGCAGTTCCTGATTGCACAGGGCGGTCCTGCGCCGCATCGGCCGGCTGACGCGCGGACAGATCCAGTTTCGGCAGGGTGATCGTCACGCGCAGGCCGCCCCCGCGGCGATTCGCCAGTGCGATCTCGCCGCCATGGGAGGCGATGACGGCGCGGGCGATCGTCAGGCCCAGGCCCGAGCCACCGGTTTCGCGGCCGCGCGATTCCTCCAATCGCACGAAGGGCTGGAAGACCCGCTCCATCTCAGCCTCGGGAATGCCGGGACCATCGTCCTCGACCGTGATTGCAAACTGCGTCGGCGTCTCCGCGATCACGACGACGGCACTGTCGCCGTACTTCACCGCATTGCCGACGATGTTCCAGAAGGCGCGCTTCAGGGCGAGCAGGCGGCCGAGCACGCGGCCATGGGCGCGTGCGTCGAGCGTGATCCGGCGGCCCTGATCGGCCTCGTCATCGACGATGGTTTCGAGCACCGAGACGATGTCGATCGGGCGAGCAGCCTCGCTGGAGTCGCCGCCGCGCAGGAATTCCAGCGTCGAATCGATCATCCCCTCCATCTCGGAGAGGTCGGCATCGACGAGATCGCGCGTCGCCTCGTCCTCGAGCAATTCAGAGCGCAGGCGCAAACGCGTGATCGGGGTGCGCAGATCATGCGAGACGGCGGCGAGCGCCTGGGTGCGCTCGGCAACGAGGCGCTGGATGCGCTCGCGCATGGTGTTGAAGGCGCGCGCGGCGCGGCGGACCTCGGCTGGACCGGACTCATCGAGCGGCTGCGGTGTCTGGTCGAGGCTGAAACGCTCGGCCGCGATGGCGAGATCGCGCAAGGGCCGCGTCGCCCAGCGCAGCAGCAGCACGGCGACGACGATGATGCCGATGCCGAGGCAGATCATGACGGTCATCAGCCCGTCATCGCCATGCTGAGCCGCGCCCGCCGTCGACGAGAAATTCACCCAGGAGCCATCCTCGAGCCTGACCGAGACCAGCATCATGTGGCGATAGGCATCGGCCTCGCCCGAGCGGAGCGCGCCGTCATCGGCGAAGCCGAGGCGGAAGGATTCGGCGGCGAGATCAGGCACGAGCTCCTTGAGCCGGGCCTCCATCGCCTTCGTGCGCTCGGTCGCCGGCGCCGTGCCCAGAACGAGGCTGACCTTGCTCCAATGCACTTCGAGGCTCGCGCTCGACAGGTCATGGGCGACGCGGTCGCGCTCGGGCTCCTGCGGGATGCTGGCGATGGCGCGCTTGATCGAAACGATGCGCTCGGCGAGGCCGCGAGCGCTCTGTTGCGTCGCGTGGCTCTCGACGCCGATATGGTAGGCCCAGTAGCCGGCGAGATGGAAAGCCAGCAGCGCCACGACGAGGACCAGGATGGCCCGGCTCGCCACCGTGTCGGGCAGCGCCCGTTTCAGCATGGCCCTCACGCCGGCTGCCCTGCGCGCGACCTGACATCGGGCGTGAAGATATAGCCCGCGCCCCTGACCGTCTTGATCAACTGGCCGCCCTGAGCATCGGCTTCCAGCTTGCGGCGCAAGCGGCTGATCTGGACATCGATCGTCCGGTCGAAAGGATCGTCGCTGGTCCTGGCCTTGGCGTATTGCATCAGCGCCTCGCGCGAGAGCACGCGGTTGGCATGCTCGACGAAGACGACGAGCAGGTCGAATTCGCCTGTGGAGAGATCGACCAGCGTGCCCGAGGGCGAGACCAGTTCGCGCCGACGCAGATCGACGCTCCAGCCGTCGAAGGACACGGACTGATTGACCTGGCCGGCATCCGCCTTGCGCGTCGCCCGGGCGCGCCGCAGCACGGCGCGCACCCGCGCCAGCAATTCGCGTGGGCTGAACGGCTTGGTGACGTAGTCGTCGGCGCCGACCTCCAGGCCGAGGATGCGGTCGCTCTCCTCGCTGCGGGCGGTCAGCATCACGATCGGCACCTGCGAGGTCGCGCGGATATCGCCACATAATTCGATGCCGGAACGGCCCGGCAGCATCAGATCGAGGATGACGAGGTCGATCGCCGTATGCGCCAGGATTTCGAGCATCACGCGGCCATCCGGCGCGCCCGTCACCTGATAGCCATGACGCTGCAGGAAGCGCGCGACCAGCAGGCGGATCTGCGGGTCGTCATCCACCACCAGGACATGGCCGTGGTCGTCGGCCGCTGCTGTGACGGGTGTCTGATCCAAATCCGGCGATCCCTTGCCTTGCGCGTCCGCTTCGCATGGTCCTCTGGAAGCGAAGAGCTCCCGGCTTCATTTACAAGATAGCGCTACTCGACCCGCCATGCGCGGCCGGCATCGCAACAATTTGTAACGGACGCGGGCCGCGGCCAGTTGCTACCCAGATGCGATCGACGCTCAGGACATGCCGCCCCGCGATGCGCCCAACACCGCTCCTCATTACCTCGCTCGGACTGGCGCTTGGCGCCTGCTCGGCGGCGCCTGTTCCGGGCTATCTGGCGCGACCGGCCGATCCCGACATCCGCGTTCCGGCATTGGCCTATCAGAGCATCAGTGCCGGGTCGGCCACGCTTCGCCCGGCGGAGCCCAAGGACTGGCGCGAGCTAAACCGCCAGGTTGGTCCGCGGCAATGACCCGAACAAGAGCCGCATCATCCATGCCTGCCCCCAGCCATGCGAACCGGATCTCTCGCGTCGCCTTACTGGCCGGCATCGCCGCCCTGCTCGGCGGCTGCGCCAGCTTCTCGACCGATGGCGGCGTCGGTACGGTGCAGACGATCGCCTATTCCGAGCTGAACAAGGATGTCGTCAAGATCGGCGACGATACCTCCGCCGGCACAGCCAAGGCGCGGGTCGACAAGCTTCTAAAAGCGCCATTGACGGCCGACAGCGCCGTCCAGATCGCGCTGCTCAACAATCGCGGCCTGCAAGCCGCCTTCAACGAGCTCGGCATCGCCGAGGCGCAGATGGTCGCGGCCAGCCTGCCGCCCAATCCGCGCTTCGGCATCTCCAAACTTTCGGGCCGGTTCGAGATCGAGATCGAGCGCCAGGTCGCGGCAAGCCTGCTCGCGCTTGCCACCTTGCCGGCGCGGGCGGAGATCGCGCGCGATCGCTTCGGCGCGGCCCAATTGCGCGCGACTGAGGCCGTGCTGAAGCTCGCCGCCGAGACGCGGCGGCAATATTATCGCACTGTTGCAGCCAATGCCCAGGCGGCCTTCTTCCAGGAGGCCAAGGCGTCATCCGACGCGGCATCCGAGCTGTTCAAGCGGCTGGGCGAATCCGGCGGCATCAACAAGCTCAACCAGGCCCGCGAATTCGCCTTCGACGCCGAACTCGGTGCGCAGCTCGCGCAAGCCAGGCTGCAGCAGCGCCAGGAGCGCGAGCGACTGGTGCGCCAGCTTGGCCTCTGGGGCGACGATCTCAAGTTCAAGCTGCCCGGCACCTTGCCGCCCTTGCCGCCGCTGAAGACCGTCAAGGCTGTTGAGGCCGAGGCGCTGCGCAAGCGCATCGACGTGCAGGTCGCGCGTGTGGAGCTTGATCTCCTCGCCAAGTCGCTGGGACTGACGCAGGCGACCCGCTTCGTGAACGACGTCGATCTTCTGGGGCGACGCACCTATGATCGCGGCCGCAGCGTCCTGGCCGATGGCGATGTTGAGCGCGAGGCCAAGCGCAGCCGCACGCTGGAGCTCGAAATCGAGATTCCGCTTTATGATTTCGGCCAGTCGCGCATCGTCCAGGCCGAGCAGACCTATATGCAGGCAGCCAACACGCTCGCCGAGAAGGCGGTCAATGTCCGCTCCGAGGCGCGCGAGGCCTATACCGCCTATCGCGGCACCCATGAGATCGCCAGGCAGTACCAGAACAACGTGCTGCCCTTGCGCAAGATCATCCAGGACGAGGCGCTGCTGCAGTATAACGGCATGCTGATCGACGTGACCCAGCTCATCGTCGATGCACGCGGCCGCATCCTCTCCAATGTCGCCGCGATCAATGCCAGGCGCGATGTCTGGATCGCGCATACCGACTTCAAACACGCGATCATCGGCGGCGGGGTCGGCGCAGGAGGCGGTGGGGCCGTCGTCGCCTCAGTCGGCGGCGGCGGCGATGCGCCGGCTCATTGACCCCAGCGATAGGACATCGACATGACCGCATTGTCACGCAGGGGGTTCATCGGTTCGTCGGGCCTCGTGCTCGCGGGCGCGGCCGCCGTCTCCGGGCGAACCGCCTTCGCCTCGGTGCCGGAAGCGCCGACCATGGCGGAGGCTGCGACGCAGGCGCCGCTCGTGCCGACATCGGGGCCCGACTACCAGCCGGTCGCGACGCTGAACGGCTGGACCCTGCCCTGGCGGATGAAGGAGGGCTGGAAGGAATTCCACCTCGTCGCCGAGCCGGTCGAGCGCGAGCTGGCGCCCGGCATGAAGGCCTTCCTTTGGGGCTATAATGGCCAGTCGCCGGGGCCGACGATCGAGGCCGTCGAGGGCGAAAAGGTCCGCATCTTCGTCACCAACAAGCTGCCTGAGAACACCACCGTCCACTGGCACGGCCAGCGCCTGCCCAATGGCATGGACGGCGTCGGCGGCTTGACGCAGCCGCATATCCCGCCCGGCAAGACCTTCGTCTACGAGTTCGAGCTCAGGCGCTCGGGCACCTATATGTACCATCCCCATTCCGACGAGATGGTGCAGATGGCGATGGGCATGATGGGCTTCTTCGTGGTGCATCCAAAGGACCCGGCCTTCCGCCGGGTCGACCGCGACTTCGTCTTCCTGCTCAACGCTTTCGATATCGAACCCGGCTCCTATGTGCCGAAGGTCAACACCATGCTCGATTTCAACCTGTGGTGCTGGAACAGCCGGGTCTTTCCCGGCATCGACCCTTTCGTGGTCGGCCTCAACGACAAGGTCCGCATCCGCTTCGGCAACCTGACGATGACCAACCACCCGGTCCATATGCATGGCTACGAGTTCAAGGTCTCCTGCACCGATGGCGGCTGGGTCGACCCTGCTGCCGCCTGGCCGGAGGTCTCGGTCGATTGCGCGGTCGGCCAGATGCGCGCCTTCGATTTCGTCGCCGACGAGCCCGGCGACTGGGCGATCCATTGCCACAAATCGCATCATACGATGAACGCCATGGGCCATTCGGTGAAGACCTATATCGGCGTCGGCAAGAAGGACCTCGCCAAGCGGATCGCCAAGATCGCGCCCGGCTACATGCCGATGGGCTCGAACGGCATGGGCGAGATGGGCGGCATGGAGATGCCGCTGCCCGACAACACCTTGCCGATGATGACGGGCTTTGCCCAGTTCGGCCCGGTCGAGATGGGCGGCATGTTCTCGGTGGTGAAGGTGCGCGAGGGGCTGGCGAAGGGCGACTACAAGGATCCCGGTTCGTACAAGAACCCACAAGGCACCGTCGCCTATGAATATAAGGGCGCAGGCCTGACCGAGGCGCCGCGCGCGCAGCCGCTCGACGCCAAGGTCGCCCCCGGCGCCAAAGTCGAGCCGACGGAGTGGCGGGTCAAGGATCCGCGCAAGCCCAGGCTCGGCCCGGACGGCAAGCCGCTGCCCGCCGCCAAGAACCCGCATTCCAACCACTGACCCGAACCACCGGACAGGAGCGAACGCATGAAGCGGATGATGTCGATACCGAAACTGGCCGCATTGGCCTTGCTGCTTTCGACCGGAGCGGCCTTCGCTGCGCCAGGCGCTGCCGGCCACAGCCATGGCCATGGCGACGAAACCGCCTATGGCAAGCCCGGCGACCCGAAGAAGCCTGCCCGCCTCATCCAGATCTCGATGGGCGAGCGCGACGGCAAGATGCAGTTCATTCCCGACAGGATCGAGGTCAGGCGCGGCGAGCAGGTCAAGTTCCAGCTGCGCAACAATGGCGAACTCGACCATGAACTCGTGCTGGCGACACTCGAGGAAAACCTGAAGCACGCCATCGAGATGCAGAAGAACCCCGACATGGAGCATGACGACCCGAACGCCAAGCGCCTCGCGCCGAAGAAGACCGGCGAGATCGTCTGGCAGTTCACCAAGGCCGGCGAGTTCGATTTCTCCTGCCTGATCCCCGGCCACCGCGAGGCGGGCATGACCGGCAAGGTCATCGTCAAGTGACGATCGCTGTTCTCAAACCAACAATGGAGACCATGATGCGCAGACTTCTCACGATCGCCTTCATCAGCCTCGGCCTTGCCGGGGCAGCCCTGGCGCAGGACGCTCCGCTGGTGAGCGCAACGGTCAAGAAGGTCGATGAGGCCCAGGGCAAGATCACCCTCGATCACGGCCCGATCAAGAACCTCGACATGGACGGTATGACGATGGTGTTCAAGGCCGCCGATCCCGCCATGCTCAAGGATGTGAAAGCCGGCCAGAAGGTGATGTTCACCGCCGACCGGGTCAATGGCCAGATCACGGTCACGAAGCTGCAGAAGGCGAAGTGATACCAACGGCTTTTGGCTGGGGCTCCGCCGTCATTCCGGGCTCGATCCGAAGGATCGAGCCCGGAACCCAGAACCGATGCGGCAGGGGATGAGCGAGAAAGTCATCACCGTTTTCGATGGGGCGCGGGCGCGACGCCCTCTTTCCTTCTCCCGGATGGGAGAAGGTGGCGCGGAGCGCCGGATGAGGGTGTGCCCTCTCAATAGGAGGTGCTGCGGCTCCGTCGAACCTCAACAATCAGCGGCACACCCTCATCCCTGCCCTTCTCCCATCCGGGAGAAGGGTTCCCCGCGCCTCTCGATGAGGCGCACGGCCTCGCCGGCTTTCATGCCCGAGATGGGCAACCCAAAGTGTCAAAGTCGGCAACAGCCGACTTTGATGCGTGAGAAGGGAAGAGGGCGTCGCGCCTGGTCAGGACAGAGCCATCGAAACCATTGGCTTCACTCCACAGCAGAATCCTCAGGATGAGGCTCGGGAGGTTTCCGAACAGTCTCTAGACAGGCAGCGCCGCCTCCTCGTGGCAGGCGCAGTCGGCTTCATGCCGCGCCTTGCGCTTGGGCTTGCCGGGCACGGGCGCGAGCGACGCGGCCGGGTCGGCGAGATCGGCCAGGATCGGGCAGTCCGGGCGCCCGTCGCCATGGCAGGTCCGGGCGAGATGCGAGAGCGTGCGCGCCATCGCCTGAAGCTCGGAGATCTTGGTTTCGAGATCCTGGACATGCTTCATCGCGACGCTTTTCACATCGGCGCTGGCGCGGCTCTTGTCGCGCCAGAGCGCCAGCAGCTCGCGCACCTCCTCGATCGAGAAGCCCAGATTCCGCGCCCGCTTGACGAAGCGCAGCGCATGGACGTCGTCATTGGCATAGACGCGGTAATTGGCCTGGGTGCGGACCGGCGCGGTGATCAGCCCGATGCTCTCGTAATAGCGGATCATCTTGGCGGTCACGTTCGAGGCCTTGGCGGCTTGTCCGATGTTCATGGCCCGTCTCCTAGAGCCGGATGATTTCAGATGGGATCACCAAGTGATCTCATCTGAAATCTGAATCCGTCTCTCATCTAAAAGTGAGAGCAGGATCAATGCGAAAAGCCGGTCTCCACTTTTTCGCATCCTGCTCTTGCGATCCAAACCTTAAGCTTCACTCGGCCGGCGCGAGCTTTGCTGCGGGGCTTCGTGCCGATGCCGTGGCTGCGACGCCGCCGAAGCGCCTGAGCCGTAGCGCATTGGTCAATACGCTGACGCTCGACAGCGCCATGGCGAGGCCTGCGAACATCGGCGACATCAGGATGCCGAAGGCCGGATAGAGCGCACCTGCCGCGACCGGGATCAGCACGATGTTGTAGCCGAAGGCCCAGGCCAGGTTCTGGCGGATATTGGCGATTGTCGCCTGCGACAGAGCGATCGCCTTGGCGACGCCGTTGAGATCGCCCGACATCAGGACGACATCGGCGCTCTCGATGGCGATATCGGTGCCCGTGCCGATGGCGAGGCCGACATCGGCCTGGGCCAAGGCAGGCGCGTCATTGATGCCGTCGCCGACGAAGGCGACCTTGACGCCGCCGGCCTGGAGGCTCTTGACGACTTCGGACTTGCCCGTCGGCAGGACCTCCGCCACGACCTCGTCGATGCCGAGCCGCGCGGCGATGGCGTTGGCCGTGCCCTTGTTGTCGCCGGTGATCATCACGACGCGCAGGCCAAGCGCGTGCAGCGCGGCGATGGCCGCGGGCGTGGTCTCCTTGATCGGGTCGGCAACGGCGATGATCGCGGCGAGCTTTCCGTCGATCGCGGCATAGAGCGGCGTCTTGCCCGCAGCGGCCAAGCGCCCAGCCTGATCGGCGAAGGCGGCGAGATCCAGGCCCAGGCGGCGCATCAGGCGGTCGGCGCCGACCTCGATCGCCCGGCCCTCGACCTTGGCCTTGACGCCGAAGCCGGGCTCGGCGGCGAATTCTGCCGGTTCCGCCAGCGCAAACCCGCGCAAGCGGGCCGCCGCGACGATCGCTTCGGCGACTGGATGCTCGGAGCGCGCCTCGACCGAGGCAACCAGACGCAGCACCTCGTCCTCCGCAAAGCCCGGCGCGGCCGAAAGATCGGTCAATTCGGGCCGCCCCTTGGTCAGCGTGCCGGTCTTGTCCAGCGCCACGATCCTGGCGTCCTTCAGCGATTGCAGCGCCTCGCCTTGGCGGAACAGGATGCCCAACTCCGCCCCCTTGCCGGTGCCGACCATGATCGAGGTCGGCGTCGCCAGCCCCATCGCGCAGGGGCAGGCGATGATCAGGACCGCGACCGCGTTGACCAGCGCGAAGGCGAAAGCGGGGCTTGGACCGAAAACCAGCCAGGCGGCGAAGGTCAGCAGCGCCAATGCGATGACGGCGGGCACGAACCACATCGTCACCTTGTCGACGAGCGCCTGGATCGGCAGCTTCGAGCCTTGCGCGGCCTCGACGGTGCGCACGATCTGGGCGAGCAGCGTGTCGGCGCCGACCTTGCGCGCGGTGAAGCGGAACGCGCCGGTTCCGTTCACGGTGCCGCCGGTCACAGTCGCGCCCGACTCCTTGCGGGCCGGGATCGGCTCGCCGGTGATCATCGCCTCATCGACATAGGAGAGGCCCTCAAGGACCTCGCCATCGACCGGGATACGCTCGCCGGGTCGCACAATGACGATGTCGCCAGGCACCACGGTCTCGATCGCGACATCGATCTCGGCGCCATCGCGCAGCACGCGGGCGGATTTCGCCTGCAGCGACATCAGGCGGCGAATGGCCTCGCTGGTCTGGCCCTTGGCGCGCGCCTCGAACCAGCGCCCGGTCAGGATCAGCGTGACGATGACCGCACCGGCCTCGAAATAGGTGTAGTCCGTGCCGTCAGGCAGCCAGTCCGGTGCGAAGGTCGCCACGGTCGAATAGAGATAGGCCGCGCTGGTGCCCAGCATCACCAGCGAATTCATGTCGGGTGCGCCGCGCAGCAGCGCCGGCCAGCCCTTGCGCAGGAAGCGCAGGCCCGGGCCGAACTGCACGAAGCTCGCGAGCAGGAACGAGATCACCTTGATGTTGAACTCGCCGACCTTCCCCGCCAGGACATGATGCAGCGTCTCCGAGAGATGCATCCCCATCTCGAAGACGAGCAATGGCAGGGTGGCGATGGCCGCCGCGATGACGGCACGACGCAGGCTCGTCTGCTCGATCTCGCGCGCCTGGCGCTCGCGATCGGCCATATCAATGCCGGCCTGGATGGGCTCGGCGGCATAGCCGGCAGCCGTCGCCGCAGCCGCGAGCCGGGACGCGATGTCCGCTCCCCCCAGAACGCGCACAAAAGCCCGTTCGGTCGCCAGATTGACATTCGCATCGAGAACGCCGGGCACAGCCTTCAGCGCCTTCTCGACCCGGCCGACGCAGGAGGCGCAGCTCATGCCGGCGACGCTCAGATCGACCGTGTTCTCGGACGGCTCGTAGCCAGCCTTGCGAATGGCCGCGCCGATGGCCGCAGGATCGACCTTCACTGAGGACAGGACGACATGGGCGCGTTCGGTCGCGAGATTGACCGCGACCGACTCCACACCCTCCACGGCCGCGACCGCGCGCTCGACCCGGCCGACGCAGGAGGCGCAGCTCATGCCGCCGACGGGAATGTCGAGCTGCGTGCTGCGCCCAGCCGTTGTTTTCAGAACCGTATCAGTCGACATGACGTCACTCCAGACTCAATCTGGCGAGAGATATGCTCCTTCCCATAATGGGAAGGTCAAGGGCCTCTCGCCAGTCTTGCGCGGAGATGCCGCAGGCGCATGCGCCGTCGAGGTTTCGTCGCCTCAGGGCCAGGCCGATCATGTGAGCAAGGATTTCAGCCGGCCGGAATTTCGGGAAACGCGCCGTCATCCCGGGCGACTGCAAGGAGACCCGGGATCCATTCCGGAACCTCACTCGCAAGCGCTCCGGCATGGATCCCGGATCGGCGCCGCTGACGCGGCTTGTCCGGGATGACGGCGCGTTTGTCCCCAATGTTCAAGCTTTTGAAAACAGCGGCGTCGTTGTCGGCCAGGCTCCTCAGGCTGCGCTGACGATCGGGAAGCCGCGGATCTGCTCGCCGACCTCGCTCTTGATGGTCAGGCGCGCATGCGTCGCGTCCTTGATCTTGCCGCTGGCGATCAGGGTCGCGGGCACCTGGCCCGGCTCGGTCGCGAGGTTGCGGATCTGGTAGTCCTCGGCGCGCGGACCGATCGCCTGCACGACCACGCTCTCAGCCGGAGGCGGCGCGACGACGGCCCCGCCTTTCAGGAAGCTGATCTCCCAGCGCGTTTCGTCCAGGCGCTTGACCTCGGCGTCGAGCCCACCGTCGAGCGTGACCAGCGCGCCGCCCTGGCCGCCCAGCTTAGGCGGCAGCGCCGCGGCGCCCGGCAGGAGCGACTCGCGGGTATGGAAATGCGTGCCGTGAACGACGCGCATGCGGACGCGATAGGCGCCTTCGACATGGCCGCTGGCGAGGACGGAGGAGACGCTTCCGCTGGCCGAGATGGCGAGGGGATGAATCCGGCCCTGGATGTCGATCGCATCGACCTCGACCTCGTTCAGCGGCGGCGCCTTGTAATCGGGCACGCCGGCCTCGCTGAAGACGATTTCCCATTGCCCGGCATCGCGCGCGACGATGTCCACCATCTGACCGTGGCCCATATGGATCGATGCTGGCTGCGACATGTTCGGTCTCCGCTTCATTCGCGCCGGCAGGCCCATCCCGCCGACTTGGCTATCGCTCCGCGCCAGGGGCGTCGGAGGAATCTTGGGCGTCAGAGGAATCTTGGGCGTCAGAAGAATCTGGGCATCAGAGGAATTTCGTGACCGCCTTGAACTCCTTCAGGAGCTCGCGCGCATCTGTGGGGATGTGACCGGCCGCCTCTTCCAGGCAGTGGTCGATATGCTCCTGGATCAGGATCTTGCGCGCATTGGCGACGGCGTTTTCGACCGCCTGCAATTGCTGCGCGATCTCCAGGCATGAGCGCACATTCACCACCATCTCGATCGTCGAGCGCAGATGGCCCTCGGCCCGCTTCAGCCGGGTGATGATCTCCGGATGGCGGTGGTGATGGATTTTTTCGTGCGGTTCGTTTTTCATGTTGATCCTATCCCCCTGGAGGGGTTATAGCCAATCACAACGGCTGGCAAGTGGAAGCTGAATTCAAGCTCTCGCGAGCCTTAGCTGAAAGGCCAGCGCCGTAGCTGGCATGGCTTGAGCTGGATTGATCTCGATGGCTGATGCTCCTCATGGCTTGACGCTCGCTGTGCTGCCCGACGATTCCGGCGAGCAGCATAAGGCCGCGCGCCAGTTCTGCCTCGACGTGATCAAGGAATTCTACGGCTTCGACTATCGGGTCGACTGGCATGCCGACCTCGACTCGCTGACGCAGGGGCCGGAGCAATCCTGGTTCAGTCAGCGCAACCGTGGTGCATTCTGGACATTGAGCGCCCCGGACGGGTCGCTCGTTGCGGCGGCCGGCCTGTATTGCCTGACATTCAAGCCGCGCTTGGCGGCAGCTTTCGCCACGCGCTATCCTGACCCGGAACAGGTCACGCAGCTCGTCCGCGTCTATATCCGCAAGGACCAGCGCGGCCGCCAGATCGGACGCTGGCTCAACGCCTACGCCGAAGCCGAAGCCAGGCGCCTGGGCTTTGCGACCCTCTATTTGCATGCCAACGCCGACACCGCGGCGACGATCGGCTTCTGGCGGGGACGCGGCTATGCCGAGATCGCCAGCGACGAGGCCACAACCCATTTCGGCAAGAGCTTGTCGAACACACCAGCTTGATCGGGCAAGCGCCGGCACAAGTCCAGGCGCCTCCCCGGGATCGAGAAGACGAGGACAGGAGGCAAAGCGCCCTCGACCAGAGCCGGTTGGACCGGCCGGTGCGGCGGCTCAGCGTCATGTCCGGATCTGAGGAGCACTGTCGTGCCGTCATTCACCGAACTGCTGGCCCAGGGGGCCGGCAATGCCTGGCTGTTCATCCCGAGCGCGATCCTGCTCGGCGCGCTTCACGGCCTCGAGCCGGGCCATTCCAAGACGATGATGGCGGCTTTCATCGTCGCCGTGCGCGGCACCGTGTTCCAGGCCGTGCTGCTCGGGCTCGCCGCCACCTTTTCGCATACGCTCGTCGTCTGGGCGGTGGCTCTGGGAGGCATGTACATCTTCAAGGGCCTCGATCCCGAGACCACGGAGCCCTATTTCCAACTCGCCTCGGCGGTCATCATCATCGGCATCGCCTCCTGGATGTTCTGGCGAACCTGGCAGGACCAGCAGCGCGCCAAGCAATATGCGCGTGAGGTCGCAGCCTATGAGAAGAACAAGGCCAAGACTGCGCTGTCGCACCGCGTCGACACCGGCCACGGCTTCATGTCGCTGGAGATCCCACCGGAGAAGCCGGCGCATTTCCGCCTGACCGTCATCAGCGGCGACAAATGGGCCGGCGAATACATCAAGATCACCACCGAGCGCCCCGACGGCACGAGCCAGGTCTTCAGCTTCCTCGATCGCGACGGCTATATGGAATCGGCCGAGACGATCGCCGAACCCTATGATTTCATGGTGCGGCTCAGCCTCGACCATGGCGACCACGAGCATGATTACGACGTCTCGTTCCTCCAGGGCACGGCGGGCACCGATCCCCTGCACAGCCAGGAGAAGGGCCTCGCTATCGCCAGCGACGGCTATATGGACGCGCACGAGCTCTCCCATGCCAACGACATCCGCAAGCGGTTCACCAATCGCGAGGTGACGACCTGGCAGATCGTGATGTTCGGCCTGACCGGGGGCCTGATCCCCTGCCCGGCCGCGATCACGGTCCTGCTGCTCTGCGTCCAGATCAAGCAGTTCACGCTCGGCGCGGTTCTCGTGCTGTGCTTCTCGATCGGACTTGCGATCACGCTGGTCACGGTCGGAGCGGTCGCCGCCATCAGCGTCCGGCAAGCGACGAAGCGGGTGAGCTGGCTCTCGGCGGTGGCCGGCCGCGCGCCGTATTTCTCCAGCGCGCTGATCGTCCTCGTCGGGCTCTATACCGGCTATCACGGCTGGACCGGACTGCAGGCGCAGCATCAAGCTCCGGCCGCGCAGAGCACGCCGGCCGCCCAGCCAAAGGCAGGCTAAGCGACACGCCAGGTTGAGCGACGCATTGCATCAGGGGAGCGTCCAGGACGCTCCCCTGATTGATTCCAGGTCAGATCATCCGGTCAGGAAGCGGCCGCGACCTCGCGCTGCGCGATATGGCAGCGCACCAGGGTGCCGTTCCCGAGCGGAGCCAGCTCCGGCGGCTGCGCGTGGCACAGCGGCTCGGCCTGGGGGCAGCGCCCGTGGAAGCGGCAGCCATGCGGCGGGTTGATCGGGCTCGGCGGCTCCCCGCCCAGCGCGGCCGCGCCGTAAAGCCCGTTCTCTTCCAGCATCGAGGCCGCGATCAGGGCCTTGGTGTAGGGGTGGCGGGGCCGCTCGAAGAGCTCGTCGCGCGGCGCCATCTCGACGATCTGGCCGAGATACATCACCGCGATCCGGTCGCAGAGATAGCGCACGACCCGCAGGTCATGCGAGATCATCAGCAGGGTCAGCGAGAAGCGTTTCCTGAGATCGAGCAGCAGGTTCAGGATCTGCGTCCGCATCGAGGCATCGAGCGCCGAGGTCGGCTCGTCGCAGACCAGAAAGCGCGGCTTCAGGATCAGCGCGCGCGCGATCACGACGCGCTGGAGCTGCCCGCCGGAACACTCGCCGGGCACGCGGTCATAGAAGCTCTCATCGAGCCCAACCTCGCGCAGCATCTCCAGCACGATGGCGCGACGCTGGCCGCGATCGCCCATGCCATGCGCGCTTAAGGGAGCATCGAGGCTATGGCCGAGCCGCATGCGCGGGTCGAGCGCGCCGAACGGATCCTGGAAGACGAGCTGCGCCAACTTCCTGAAATCGAGCAATTCATGGCCGCGCAGCTGCGCGACATCCTTGCCGGCGATCCTGATCGAGCCGCTGTCGGCGGCGGTCATCCGGACCAGCAAACGGGCGATCGTGCTCTTGCCGCAACCGGATTCGCCGACGAGGCCGAGCACTTCGCCCTCGGTAATCGACAGCGAGACATGATCGACCGAATTGACCACGCGCCGGCCGCCCGGCCCCCAGCCGGCAACCGGATAGGTCTTGACGAGATCATCCACGACCACGAAGGCCGGCGGCTCGTGCTGCAAAGCCCCGCCCCCTTCGCTGAAGCTTGGGCGAAAGATGTCGCGCTCATGCGCTGTGCTCCACGGCAGGCATCGTCGGAGCGGCATTGACACTCCAGCAACGCGCCTTGTGCTGGCCGCTGCAGCATTCCAGGCTCGGCTCGGCACTGCAGCAGGCATGCGCGTGCTCGGACGTCGCCGCGACGTTGCAGCGGGGCTGGAAGCGGCAGCCGCTGGCGATGTCGCGTGCTGAAGCCGCGCCACCGGGAATCGAGATCAGCGCGCCGGTCTCGTCCCGCTGCAACAGGGAGCAGCGGATCAGCGCCTTGGTATAGGGGTGGCGCGGAGCGTTCAGGACCTCGCGCGTCGGTCCTTCCTCGACGAGGCGGCCGGCATACATCACCGCGACCCGCTCCGAGAGCGCCGACACTACGGCAAGATCATGCGTGATCAGAAGCACCGCCATGTCGCGCTTCCGGCGCTGCTCATCAAGCAGGCGCAGGATCTGGGCCTGGACGGTGACGTCGAGCGCCGTCGTCGGCTCGTCGGCGATGAGCAAATCGGGATCGGCGCTGAGCGCGGCCGCGATCATCACGCGCTGCGCCATGCCGCCCGAGAGCTCATGCGCATAGCAGCGCAGCCGCGTCTCCGGCGCGGGAATGCCAACCTCGCGGAAGAGCGCGACGACCCGCTCCAATGCGGCCTCCCGGCTGAGGCCGCGATGGATACGCAGGCTCTCGGCGACCTGATCGCCGACGCGGCAGGTCGGATCGAGCATGGCGAGCGGCTGCTGGAAGATCATGCCGATGCGCCCGCCCCGCAGCGCATTGAGGGCGGCGGGCCGCATCGCGCCGACATCGTCGCCACCGAAGCGGACCGAGCCGCCCGTGATCGCAGCCGAGGGCGGCAGCAGCCGCAGCACCGACAGGGCGGTGAGGCTCTTGCCCGAACCGGATTCGCCGACGAGCGCCACGACCTCGCCGCGCCTGATTTCAAGATCGAGGCCATCGATGACGGGGCGGGTCCCCGTCCCGATCCTGACCCGCAGCCCCTCGATCGCCAGCAGCGGCTCGGCGTCGCGCAGCGCCGCCGGCTGCAGGCCGGAGGCCGGGCGCATCTGGGCGCCGTTGGCGGCTGGTGCGATCATGCCTGGTCTCCCGCCGTCTTGCGCTTGGTCTCCAGGCCCTGGCCGATCCATGTCACGCTGAGAGCGGTCAGGAAGATCGCCAGGCCGGGGCAGATGACGAGCAGCGGGGCGCGCTCGAGATAGGGCTGGGAGCTCGCCATCATCGCCGCCCAGTCGGCATGGGGCGGCTGGACGCCGAGCCCGATGAAGGACAGGCCGCCGACGGTGATGAGCTTGTGGCCGAAGCGCAGGAACCCCATCGCCGCCAGGGGCCGGATCGCGTTGGGGATGATGTGGCGCAGGATGATGAAGCGGCGCGAGCAGCCCAGGATCTCGGCCGCCCGGATATAGGATTTGGCATTGATCTCGATGGCGAGCCCGCGCGCCAGCCGGGCGAAGGGCGTCCAGCTCACCACGGTCAGCGCCACGATCAGCGTGCCATAGCCCGGCCCCATCAGCGCGATCAGGAAGATCGCCACGACGACATCGGGAAAGGAGATCAGCAGATCGACGATCCGCATCGTGATCTCGTCGACGAAGCCGCCCTGGCGCGCGCTGATCACGCCGATCACCGTGCCGATCACCGCCGACAGGACCAGGGTCACAGCTGCGATGATGATCGCGAAATGGCCGCCGACGAGGAGGCGGCTGAGCTGGTCGCGGCCGAGATGGTCCGTGCCCAGCCAATGCCGGCTGCTCGGCCCCTGCAGGCGCTGCAGCAGGCTCTGCGAGGCAGGATCATAGGGCGTCAGCCAATGCGCGCAGCAGAGCAGCAGCAGGACGATGGCGAACATCACGACGCCGGCGGAGAAGACCCAGTGCCGCTGGCGCGCGAAGCCTAGCGCGCGGCGCAGGATGGACGGGCGCGCGGCAGCCCTGTTCGCGACATCGAAGAGCGGCGCGGCCATGGCGTCAGGCATGTGCATGGGCCATCCTCACCATCGGATTGAGCACCGCGTAGAGAATGTCGGCGAGCGTATTGATCAGCACCGACAGGGCGACGATCGCGACGAAACTCGCCTGCAGGACCGGAATATCCTTGTTGATCACCGCTTCGTAGATCAATCGGCCCATGCCGGGGATGGCGAAGATGACCTCGACCACGACCGAGCCGCCGAGCAGACCGGCGAGCCAGAGCGCAAACAATGTGACCACGGGAATGGCGCCGTTGCGCACGCCATGGCGCAGCACCGTCTGCGTCATGCCCAGGCCCCGACTGCGCGCGGCGGTGATGTAGGGCGCCTGCAGCACGTCGATCATCGCCGCGCGCGTCACCCTGGTGAAATAGGCCAAAGGCCGCAGCGCCAGCACCATCGCGGGGAGCACCAGCGACGACATGCCGTCCCAGCCCGCCGAAGGCAGCCAGCCGAGATAAAGCGCGAACACCAGGATGCCCATCGGCGCCATCCAGTATTCGGGGATCGCGACCAGGGTCTGGGTGATGAAGGTCGCGGCGGTGTCGATGGGTCCGCCCGGCCTCGTCGCCGCCGCCGTGCCCAGCGGCACCGCGATGACGATGGCGATGCCGAGCGCCGACATTGCGAGCGTGATCGAGACGAGCAGGGAGCGGCCGATCTGGTCGATCACCGGAGCACGGCTGGTGTAGGAATAGCCGAAATCGCCATGCAGCGCCGCATTGAGCCAGCCGAGATATTGCGCGAGCAGGGAGCGATCGAGCCCAAGCTGATGGCGCAGCGCCTCGACCGCAGCCTGGTCGACCTGGAAATCGGCCACACGGGAGCGCAGGACCAGCAGAGCCGGGTCACCATCGCTGAGATAGGGGATCAGAAAGGCGAAGACCGACACCACCAGCAAGGTCAGCAGGAGAACGGCCAGTCGGCGGGTAACGAAGAGCCACATGGCAGGTTCCTCTCCGCAGCGATTTCCAAAAGTCTGGAGCATTGCTCCTGCGAAAAACCGGTGCCGACTTTTTCGCGCGATGCTCCAGGGTTTGCAGCGGAGGCGCCCGCGAAAATCGTAGGACGCCTCCAGCCTTGTCGAAGCGGCCGCTCACTCGAGTGCGAGTTCGGGCGTCAGCGTGTACTGATACAGCGGATGGATCTTGTAGTTGCGGACTTTCGCACTGTAGGCGTCGTTGCCGGCCTCGTGGATGACGAAGATATTCACCGCGTCATTTTGCAAATCCTGAGCCAGTTCCGCATAGACGGCATAGCGCTTGGCGGGGTCGGCCTCGCCAGCGACCTTGGCGAGCTTCTCGTCGAACTTGGCATTGCAGTAGTGCGACAGGTTGTATCCGCCGCCGCAGCCATAATCCGACTGCAGATATCCCGCGGGATCGGCGACATCGATCATGTGGCTGCGCGAAAGCAGCGCCAGGTCATATTTTCCCGCCAGTATGTCGGGCTCCAGCGCCTTGTATTCGGCGACGCGGATATTGGCCTTGACGCCGATCGCGTTGAACTGGTCCTGGAGGATCGCCGCGAGATCCTTGAACTCGATCTTCTCGACATAGGCGAAGAGATCGAGCGTCAGCGAGCCCGGCTTGATGCCGGCTTCTGCCAACAGGGCCTGCGCTTTCTTGGGATCATAAGCCGCAGGCTTGGCGCCCTTGGGAGCCCAGGGTTCGGCCGGGGCGAAGGGGCCCACAGCCGGCTGCACCGAGCCTTCATAGACGCTGGCCGCGATGCCCTGGAGATCGAGCGCCATCTGCAGGGCCTGGCGGACCTTGGGATTGTCGAGCGGCGCCTTCTTGGTGTTGATCAGCAAGGTGCTGGTGCGCGGCGTGGCGATGCTCTCGATCTTGAGGCCAGCGGTCGATTTCAGCGTGGCCAGCGTCGAGGCCGGGACCGCTGCGCCGACATGAGCCTCGCCGGTGCGCACCTGCGTGGCGCGGACATTGGCGTCGGGGATGAACTTGATCTCGACCTCCGCCAGCTTGACCGCCCCGCCCCAGTATTTGTCGTTGCGCTTCAGCGACATGCCTTGCTGGCCGTTGACGCGCGTAATGACGAAGGGGCCGGTGCAGGTGCCGACAGGGTCGATCTTACCGTCCTTATAGGCCGCCGGCGACAGGATGCCGGTATTGGCCGCAGCCAGCCGCAATGGCGTCAGCACGGACGCGACAGGCGTGGTCACGCGCACCGTGTCGTCATTGATCGCCTCGACCGACTTGATCAGCTTGGGCGAAAAGGCGCGCGCCGGAGCCGTGACCTTGAGCACCGCATTGAGCGCGGCAGCGGCGTTTGCCGCCGTCAGCGCCTGGCCGTCCTGAAAGCTGACGCCCTTGCGCAAGGTGAAATCCCAGGTATCGGGCGCGGTTTGCGTCCACGAGGTCGCGAGCGAAGGTTTCAGCTTGCCGTCGAAATCGATGCGCGTCAGCATTTCCAGGCAGCCTGCCTTGGAGAGGACGTTGGCGTCGTCGGTTTCGAGCGCGAAGCCGGCGCGCGGCGGGAAGTTCTCGGCGATGACGAATTTGCCGCCGCCCTGCGCGAAAGCCGCACCCGCAAGGCCCAGAGTATAGAGGAAGGATGCAACACACCCTACTCGCGTAATCATGCTGACGACTCCGTTGTTGTTCGCTGTTCCCGTCTCGCCGACTGGCTCTCGCGATATTCGGTAAAGAGCGCCCGCGAAGGCGGCCCCGCCGAGTTCATGATGCCGTCGATCTGATATGTTATAACGTTAATATACGATAGCTCTCCCGCATGTCTTGCTTACATGTCTTGCCGGGCCGGCCCGCTCGTTTTGCGGACGGCTCAGTCGTGGGAGCCGCCCGTCTTGTCGCAATTCGAAACCCAGCCAGGGGCCCCGTATTGTATGGAATTTCTCGCCGCCGCCCGAGATTCAGGCAGCGTCCGGCGGATTTCAGGCAGAAGCGCCTGCCAGCAGCGGCGTATAGCCGGCCTTGGTCACAATCGCCTGGATCGCGGCGCTGTCGCTGGCGCCGGTGATGGTGACACGCTTGGAGGCCGGGTCGGCGGTGACGGACGAGCCAGGCAGCGCCTGCTCAATCGCGCCCTTGATCGTACCGGCGCAGTGGCCGCAGGTCATATCGTCGACCAGGAGGATCACCGCCTGATCCGGCGTCGCGCCGGTCTCTGTCTTGGTGGGGGCCGCATGTTGGCTGCATGAACACATGAGAAGCGTCCTTTGTGGTTTGGCTGATGGTGGGATCAGGCTGCGGCTTGCCCTGATGGGAAGGTCAAGCGTGTTCCGGAGAAAAATTTCGAGTCTCGGGTGCAGCGGTCTGGGGGCTGTCCTCGCCCTTGAAGAAACCCAGCAACCTCAGCGCGTTGAGCGTGACGAGAACCGTCGCCCCCGTATCCGCCAGGACCGCGATCCAGAGCCCGGTCGCGCCGATGATCGTGGTGACGAGGAAGAGCAGCTTCAGCCCGAGCGCGATGACGATGTTCTGGCGGATATTGGCCATGGTCGCGCGCGACAGCCGGATCAGCCTGACGACATCGCCGACGCGGCTCTTCAGCAAGGCTGCGTCGGCGGCCTCGATGGCGACATCCGTGCCCGAACCCATGGCGATGCCGGCATCGGCAGCGGCGAGCGCCGGCGCATCGTTGATGCCGTCGCCGACCATCACGACATGACCGGCCTGCCGCAAGGCGCGCACGGCCTCGACCTTGGCCTCGGGCATCATCTCGGCCTGGACCTCGATGCCGAGTTGGCCGCCGATGGCCTCGCCGGTGCGGCGGTTGTCGCCCGTCAGCATGACCGCGCGCAGGCCGAGCGTCTTGAGTTCGGCGATCGCGGCGCGGGCGTCCGGGCGCGGCTCGTCGCGCAGGGCGATCAGGCCGGCGACGGTCTCGCCCTCGAGCACGACCACGACGGTCTTGCCCTGTGCCTCCAGCGCCGCGATCCGCTCGTTCATCTCGGTGGGCAGCGCCGCCCGCTCAGTCGCGAAGCGGGGCGCGCCGATGAAGATCGGGGTTTCACCCAAGAGCGCTTCCATGCCCTTGCCGGGAATGGCGCGCGTGGCCGAGACCACGAGCTTGGCGGCCCGGTCGTCCTGCGCCCGCGCCACTATGGCCTCCGCCAGCGGGTGGCTGGATTCGCGCTCGACCGCACCGGCCAAAGCCAGCAGGCGGCCGGCATTGGCAGCGCCCGGCACGATGTCGGTCACGACCGGCCGACCCCAGGTCAAGGTGCCCGTCTTGTCGAAGGCGACGATCTGGGTCCGAGCCAGCGCCTCGACCACCGCGCCGCCCTTGACGAGCAGGCCGCGCCTGGCCGCCATCGACAGGCTTGAGGCGATCGCAGCCGGCACCGAGATGACGAGCGCGCAGGGGCAGCCAATCAGCAGCAGCGTCAGGCCGCGATAGATCCAGACCGACCATTCCGCGCCGGCAAACAGCGGCGGCAGCACCGCCACGAGCAGCGACAGGCCGACGATGCAGGGCATGTAGATGCGCGAGAAGCGATCGATGAAGCGCTCGGTCGGGGCCTTGGCGTCCTGCGCCTCCTCGACCAGCGCCACGATGCGGGCGATGGTGTTGTCCTCCGGCGCGCGCTCGACCTTGATGCGCAGCGCCGCTTCCTGGTTGATCGAGCCGGCGAAGATCGCAGCGCCCGGCTCCTTGCCCTTGGGCACGGATTCGCCGGTGATCGGCGATTCATCGACGCTGGAGAAACCGGCGACCACGCTGCCATCGGCCGGGACGCGGTCGCCCGGCCGCACCAGCGCGATCTGTCCGATCCGCAGCGAGGCGGCGGCGACCTCGCGCACGCTCCCGCCCTCATCGAGCAAAGCCGTCTTGGGCACGAGCGCCGCAAGCGCGCGAATGCCGGAGCGCGCCTTGTTGGCGGCGACGCCCTCGAGCACCTCGCCGACGGCGAAGAGGAAGACGACGACGGCCGCCTCCTCGATCGCCCCGATGAAGAGCGCACCGGCGGCGGCGATCGTCATCAGCATCTCGATGGTGAAGGGCGCACCCGCAAGCGCGGCCATCACGGCGCGCTTTGCGATCGGCGCGACGGCGATCACCGTCGCGAGCGCGAAGACCGCGAAGGCGGCCTGCGGGAACACCAAACCGACGGCATAGGCGGCGGCAAGAAGCAGGCCGGCCGCGATCGCCACCCTGCCCTTCGAGGTCGCCCACCAGCGGCGCGGCGCCTCGGGAGGCGCAACAGGAACAGCCTCGCTCACAGTTGAGGGCACCGTGAGCAATGTCGGCTTATAGCCAAGCCGGCTGAGCTGGGTATCGATCGCCGAAACCCCGGCGCTGCCTGCGGCGAGGCGCAAGGACAAGGTCTCGTTGGTGATCGAGATCTTCAGATCGCTGACGCCCGGCATCTTTTCCAGCGCCGTCCGGATGGTGGCGGCGCAGCTGCCGCAATCCATGCCGGCGACTTTCCAGCTCAGCGCATCGGCTGCAACGACCTCGGCAGCCCGGTTTGCAGAGGCGTGGGCATGAGCGGCCCCGGCCGGGTGCGCGTGATCATGGCCATGGTGATGATCATGGTCGTGCTCATGCCCGCAAGCGGAATGGTCGTGCGCATGCTGTTCGGCAGGCTTGGGAGCCGGCACAGCATGATCATGGCCGCAGCCGCATTCATCTGCCGCAGCCTGCGCGGGCGCATGGTCATGAGCGCCGTGATCATGAGCGTCGTGGTCATGGCCACAGGCAGAGTGGTCATGCGCATGCTGTTCAATAGGCTTCGGAGCCGGCGCGGCATGGTCATGGCCGCAGCCACACTCATCCACGGCAGCTTGCACGGGCGCATGGCTATGAGCCTTGTGGTCGTGAGCGTCGTGGTCGTGGCCACAAGCAGAGTGGTCGTGCTTGCCATGCTCATGGGCGTGATGGTCGTGGCCAGCATGGTCGTGGCTGCGGACTTCTGCCGGCTTTGCCTTGGCGGCCTGCAATGTCGGCCCGAAGCCCAGCCGCTTCACGCGCGCCTCGATGGCGTCCGCAGTCGTGGTTCCCTCCGCCAAGGCCAGGCTCAGGGTCTCCTTGGTCACGGAAATCTTGATGTCGGAGACGCCCGGCAGCTTTTCGAGCGCGGTCCGGATGGTCGAGGCGCAGCTGCCGCAATCCATGCCATCGACCTTCCAGGTGATGGATTTCGATTGCGATTCCAGTCCCTTGAGGGCTTCCGCGGGCAGCGTCATCAGACATCTCCTTGACCAGTGATGACGAGCTTAATTGCTCTAGTCACTAGAGGTTCAAGGGGTATTTTGCAGGCTAGATGGTATTTTCTTCAATCGGCAGAAGGCGGTACGATCTCAGAACGCCAGCTGCACCTTCATCGCGTGCGACCGGTCCGCGGCGAGTTCGAACGCCTCGACCGCACGCCTGAACGGCAAGGTGGCGCTGACCAGCGGCTTCAGATCGACGAGACCATTGCTCATCAGATCGACGGCGAGCTGGAATTCGGCATCGAAGCGGAAGGTGCCGTGCAGGCGCAGTTCCTTGGCAACGATGAGGTTCATCGGCAGGGTCATGTCGCCGCCGAGCCCGACCTGCACGATGACACCGCCAGGGCGCATCGCATCGAGCGCACCGGCCAAAGCGCGGCCATTGCCCGAGGCTTCGAACAGGACGTCGAAGGTGCCCTTGTCGGCAGTATAGGCCTCGAGCGCCTCGGGCTGCGCCGCAATGTTGACGGCCTGCGTGGCGCCGAGAGTCCGGGCCGTCACCAGGGGCGCCTCCGCGACATCGGTCGCGACGATCTGCGCCGCTCCGCCCAGGCGCGCGACCACGATGCAGAGCGCGCCGATCGGCCCGCAGCCCGTCACCAGCACGCGCTTGCCGAGCAGCGATCCAGCCTGCTTGCCGGCATGCAGGCAGACGGCGAAGGGCTCGGCCATCGCGGCTTCGCCCATGCTGACAGTGTCGCCGACCGGCACCGCCTGATAGGCGTTGACGGTCAGGCTTTGCCGGAAACCGCCCTGGGCATGAGGAAAGCGCATCGCGCTGCCGATGAACTGCATGTTCAGGCATTGATGGCGCATGCCTTCCTGGCAATAGCGGCAGGCGTTGCAGGGCTGGCTCGGATTGACCGCGACGCGCATGCCGGGAACGAGGTGCGAGACGCCCTCGCCGATCTCCTCGATAACGCCGGCGATCTCGTGCCCGAGCGCCATGGGCTGCTTGATCCGCACCGTGCCGAAGCCGCCATGCTGGTAGTAATGCAGATCCGAGCCGCAGATGCCGCCGACGGCAATGCGGACCCGCACCTGGCCGGCTTGCGGCGCAACGACGGCGATATCCTCGATCCTGAGATCGCGAGGAGCGTGAATGATGACGCCTTTCATCGGGATGGCCTCCTTCAAGCCGCCAAAGCGAGGCCGGCGCGTAGCTGCTCACCCGTGCTGCGGGAGAACAGCACGGCCTCTGAGAGATCCGGCACCACCGAGACCGGATCGCCGGGTTTGAGCTCGCTATAGCCTTGCGTGGTGATCATGATCTCGCCCGCCACCGCGCCTTCCTCGTCATGGGCAGTCGCCGCGTGGCTCAGCTTGACGGCGACGACCGATTCCGCGCCGACATGCTCGACGAGGCTGACCGTGCCGGCGAGCTGGCCCGGCCCGCCAGGCGCAGCCAGCGTCAGCGCATTGGGGCGAATGCCGAGCAGAACCGGGTCGCGACCAGCTCCGCGACCGGCCGCCGCCAGCGCGTGCGGCAAGGGCAGGTTCGCCTCGCCGAGCTTGATCATGCCGGCATCGATGCGGCCCTCGATCAGGTTCATCGGCGGCGTGCCGATGAAGCGCGCGACATAGGTGTTGGCGGGCGAGGTGTAGATCTCGCGCGGCGTGCCGAATTGCTGGATCACGCCGTCGCGCATCAAGGCGATGCGCGTGCCCATCGTCATGGCCTCGACCTGATCATGCGTCACATATACGAAGGTGCCGCCGACGCGCTGGTGCAGCCGCGTGATTTCCGCCCGCATCGCCGAGCGCAGCTTGGCGTCGAGATTGGAGAGCGGCTCGTCCATCAGGAAGACCTCGGGCTGGCGCACCATGGCGCGCCCCAGCGCGACGCGCTGGCGCTGCCCGCCCGAGAGCGTGCGCGGATAGCGGTCGAGCATCTCGATCAGGGAGAGCGTCCGCGCCGTCTTCTCGACGAGTTCGCTGACGGCCGGCGAGCGCTCGATGCGGCGCTTGGCAAGCCCGCCCAGGAGCGGGATGTGGAACCACCATTTGAACTGCCGCATGATCAGCGGGAAGGCGATGTTCCGCCGCACGCTCATATGCGGATAAAGCGCATAGGACTGGAAGACGAAGGCCATGTCGCGGGCGCTGGGCGGCAATTGGTCGACGCGCCGACCGCCGACATGGATTTCACCGCTGGTCGCGGTCTCCAGGCCGGCCAGCATGCGCAGCAGCGTGGACTTGCCGCAGCCGGAGGGCCCGAGTAGCACAAGGAATTCTCCGTCCTCGACCTTCATGTCGATGTCGGAGATCGCGACCTTGTTGCCGAAATGCTTGGCGACGTGGTTGAGCGTGATCGAGGCCATTTATGTTTCTTTCTCAGCCCTTGACGCTGCCGGCGGTCATGCCGGCGACGACATAGCGCTGGACCATCAGGTAAAAGGCGACGGCCGGCAGCGTGTACATCACGCCGATGGCCATGACGGTGTGGATCGGAGTGGAGAGCTCGCCGACGAAGCTGGCGAGGCCGACCGAAGCGGTGCGCAGCTCCTGGCTCAGCACCAGCGTCTGCGCGAAGACGTACTCGTTCCAGCCGTGGAAGAACGCGATCACCGATGCTGCAGCAAGCGTCGGCGCCACCACCGGCAGGACGATGCCGAGCACGATGTCGATGCGCGAGCAGCCGTCGATGCGCGCCGCTTCCTCAATCTCCAGCGGCACGCCGTCGATCGCGCCCTTCAGAATCCAGGTGATGACCGGAACGGTAAAGGCGGCATTGGCGAGGATCAGCCCACCGAGCGTGTCGAGCAGCAGGAGCTTGGCGAAGATCGCGTAGAGCGGCACGACCAGCATCGCCTCCGGCAGCATCTGCGTGGCGAACAGCACGAAGCCAAGCAGGCCCTTGCCGCGGAATGTGAAGCGCGACAGCGCATAGGCCGGCAGGATCGCCAGCAGGATCGACAGCACCATCGTGCCGACCGCGACGATGGCGCTGTTCCTCAGCCAGAGCAGCACGCTCGTCTTGGCGAAGGTCTCGGCGTAGTTGAACGCCTGGCTCGGGTCGGGGAGCATCTGCGGCCGGTCGGCGAAGAGGTTCGCCGAGGAGGTCAGGGAGGTGACCACCATCCAGTAGATCGGGAACAGCGCGGCGCTGAGCAGCACCATGATCAGCGCCATGCGCACGGCGTGGGAGGCTGGCGATCTCATCAGCGGCGCCCCTGCGCGCGCTCGGTGCGCTGCGTGTACCAGAAGTAGACGAAGGTCACGACGAGGGCGATCGTGAGCCCGATCATGCCGACCGCGGCGGCCTCGCCGAGCTCGCGGGTGACGAAGCCGCGCGTATAGAGCTCGATGACGAGCGTCTTGGTCGCGCCGATCGGCCCGCCCTGCGTCATCACCCAGATCAGGTCGAAGCGCCGCAGCGACCAGATCGTGACGAAGAGCGCGAGCAGCGCGACGGTCGGCTGGATCGTCGGCCAGACGGCGACCTTGAAGACGCTGAGCCGGTCCGCCCCGTCCATTGTCGCCGCTTCCCGCACCTCCTCCGAGACGCCCTGCAGAGCCGCGAGCAGCACGACCGAGGCGAAGGGGAAGATCTGCCAGACCGTGGTGAACAGGATCGCCGGCATGGCGAGCTTGGGATTGTCGAGCCAGCTCTCATAGCCGATCTCGAAGTCCATCAGCTTCAGGACGTGGTTGAAGATGCCGTACTGGGCGTTGAGCATCCAGGCGAAAATGGTGGCGACGGCCACGGGCGGCGCCGCCCAGGGCACGGTGACGAGGGCTCGCGCCAGCCCGCGCCCACGGAACGGCCGGTCGAGCAGCAGCGCCGCCCCGAGACCCAGAGCGATCGCACAGACGACGCAGGCTACGGTATAGAGCGCCGTGATCCAGAGCACCGAGGCGAAATCGCTGGAGGTTGCGAGGTCGCGATAATTGCGCAGGCCGACATAGCGGGCATCCTGCGGCGCCAGCAGCGAGGTCTGGGTGAAGCTGAGCACGAATTCGCTCAGCAGCGGATAGCCCTGGAACACCGCCAGATAAAGCGCGACCGGCGCGATGAAGAGATAAGGCGTCCAGCGACTCTCCCGGTCTCGCGCCCCGCTTCGCGGGGAGCGGCCGGCCATCGCCGTGCTGAGCTTGGCGGTGTCGGTCATGGCTTCACTGCCGCTCGATGCGCTTCAGCGCCAGCGACTGCGCCTCGTCCAGCGTCTTCTGGACATCGGCGTTGCCGACCAGGATCTTCAGCACCTGCTCGACGACAACCTGCTGGACTTCCAGCGTCTTGGTCTCGAAGCCGAGCACGAGTTGCGGCAGCGCGTAGGGTGTCTGCGCGTCGTAGACGCCGAGCCAGGGCGAACGCTCCAGATCCGCCTTCGGCCGCTCGACCGGGGTCGCGACGCTCGCAGCGCCGAGGATGCCCTGCAGCTCGGACTGCGCGGCCTGCTGCAGCATCCAGTTGATGAAGACGCCGCAGGCTTTCTTGTTCTTGGTGTTGGCGTTGACCGACAAAGCGGTCAGGATCAGGCCCTGCTGGCGGTTCGGGAAGGGCGAGGGCGCGGCCGCGAACTTCAGGTTCGGGTTCTGCGCAGCGAAGATGCCGGCAACGCCGCCATTGTCGATGTTCATGGCGATCTTGCCTTCCCAGAACATTCGCCGATAGGTCGCCGCATCGGCGCCCTTCGGGATCACGCCGGCATCGTAAACCTGCTTGTAGGCGGTGATGGCCTCGACGACCTTGGGGCTGTTGAGGGTGAGCTGCTTGCCGTCGGCCCAGTTGCCGCCGAAGCCGTAGACGTAGTTCGTCAGGTCCTGCCAGAAGCCGGAGCGCTCGGGCATCGTCGCGCGGAAGGCATAGCCGAACTGGCCCTTGCCCGTCGCTTCCTTCGCCGCGGCGAGGAACTCGGGGAAGGTCTTCGGCGGCTCGCCGCCCTTCAGCAGCGCCGGGTTGTAGATGAGCTGGTAGTTGGCCAGCTCGAACACGACGCCGTAGCGCTTGCCCTCGACGTTGAGGAACTTGTCCGGCGCCTGGAAGGTGTACTTGCTCGCATCGACGATGTCGTCGATCGGCAGAATCCGCTTGGCGGGGAGAGCCGCGAAGAAGTCGGTCTGGTCGAAGCGCACGAGATCGGGCCCGCCGCCGCCGCCCATCTGCGTGAAGACGGTATTGGCGAGCTGGGAGAACGGGATCGCGACCGGCTGGACCTCGACCTTGTCCTGCGAGGCGTTGAACTTCTCGATCCAGGCCTTCAGCTTGTCGCCCCGGCCGGCCTCCGCAAAGGTCGCGGCCGCGAAGGTCACGGTCTCCTTGGCCTGCGCGAAGCCGCGCGTCACGTTCATGGCTGCGGCGCCCGATGCGGCCTGCAGCAATGTGCGTCTCGAAATTCCAGTCCTCGAAATCCCGGTCATGGCGTTCCTCCGATATGCCCCGTGAGGCGAAAGCGCCCGGTTTTCCGGGTCGCCGATGGTTGAAGCGGCGCGCTAGAGCAGGATGCGAAAAGTGGAAACCGGTTTTTCGCATCGATCCTGCTCTCACTTTTTGATGAGAACCGCGGATTGTTGTGTCTCTCTCCACGTCAAACGGCTGGGACGGCGAGCAAAGCCGCAGCCAGCTCGATCCCTGAATTCCAGCCCGGATAACGGGCCGCATCTCTAGCCAGCGAAGGGGGGACGGAGCGCTCGCTCCGCTTCGGCGCTCCCGGATCATCTCCAGGGCCTGCCGCCTGACTTTCCTCCGCTGCGGAACTTCTTAAGCTCGGCTCCGTCACGAGTGATGATAGACATGTTGTGATATTTTACAAGACGGGTCGCCTCGCCCTGCAATCAGCCTGACGCAACCAGTCGCTTCGCCTCGTTCTGCAGCTCCAGCGCGTCGATCAGAACGTTGCCCCAGCGGATATCCTCCTGGATCGCCGCTCGCGCGGCCGGCGCATCGCCCCTACGCAAAGCTTCAAGGATGTCGTCGGAAGAGGAACGCGGTGCCAAGATAGAATGCCACGTCATCCTGGGCGACCGCAGGTCGTCCCGGGATCCATCGTATGGAGCTGCGCTCTACGATGGATCCCGGTCGAGCTCTGCTCGCCCAGGATGACGCAATGTTTCTTCGCAAACTCGACTAGCCGGGTCGTTGGCCAGCTTCAATGCGCGCCGGCGCTGACGAAATTGCGCAGCTCCGGCGTCTGCGGATCGGCGAACAACGTCTTCGACGGCCCGCTTTCCCAGATCTTGCCCTGGTGCATGAACACCGTCGTGCTCGCCACGGTGCGGGCGAAATTCATTTCATGCGTCACCAGCAGCATGGTCATGCCGCCCTTGGCGAGCTTCTCCATCACCAGCAGCACCTCGCCCGTCAGCTCCGGATCGAGCGCCGAGGTGACCTCGTCGAACAGCATCACCTTCGGGCGCATCGCCAGCGAACGGGCGATGGCGACGCGCTGCTGCTGCCCGCCCGAGAGATTATCGGGATAGCTGTCGAACTTCTCGGAGAGGCCGACCTGCGCCAGCACGTCGCGCGCCAGCGTCATCGCCTCGGCCGTCGAGACGCCCTGAGTGATACGCGGCGAGAGCATGATGTTCTGCCCGACAGTCAGATGCGGGAACAGGTTGTAGCTCTGGAAGACGATGCCGACATCCTTGCGCAATTCGCGCAGGCGCTTGGGGTCCTGGTCGACAGCGTGGCCGGCGACCTCGATGCGGCCTGCATGGAAGATCTCGAGCCCGTTGATGCAGCGCAGCAGCGTGCTCTTGCCCGAGCCGGAGCGGCCAATGATCGCAACGACCTGGCCTGTGTCGACGCTGAGCGAGACGCCTTTCAGGACCTCGAGCGCGCCGAACTTCTTGTAGACGTCGTCAATGACTACGGCTGGCATTCATCACCTTTTCGAGATGTCGGCTGAGCCTGGAAAGCGGGAAGCAGATGGCGAAGTAGATCGCTCCCACCAGGGTGAAGATCTGGAAGGCCTGATAGGTCGCGTTGTTGACCAGCATGCCGGCGCGCATCAGGTCGACGAAGCCGACGACCTGGACGATCGAGGTGTTCTTCACGAGCTGGACGAGGAAGCCGACCGTCGGTGGCAGCGAGATGCGCGCGGCCTGCGGCAGGATGATGTAGCGGTATTGCTGGCCGCGCGTCAGCGCCAGCGAGGCCGAGGCCTCCCATTGCTGGCGCGGCACGGATTCGATCGAGCCACGCCAGATCTCGGCGAGATAGGCCGAGACGTAAATCGCGAGCGAGGCTGACGCCGCGAGGAAAGGCGGCAATTCGATGCCGACAGCCGAGAGCCCGTAATAGCTCATGAACAGCACCATGAGCACGGGAATGGACTGGATCACTAGGATGTAGCCGGCAGCGAAGCGGCGCAGCAGCTTCACCCGCGACAGGCGCATGATGGCGAGAACGCCGCCCAAGAGGCCGCCGATGACGAAGGCGATGGCGGTGAGCGCGATTGTCCAGCTCGCGGCGCGGAGAATGAAATAGGCCTCGGGCCAACCGAAGGTCTGCATCAGGCGGCCTCCCCATGCGCTTCGGTGACACGGGCCAGCCCGGAGACCTGGGGGAAGATCCTGCGGCCGAGCCAGTTCAGGAAGAGCTTCAGCGAGAGCGCCAGCACGAGGTAGATCACGGTGACGACGATGTAGGTCTCGAAGCTGCGGAAGGTGTCCTGCTCGATGATCGCGGCCGTGCCCGAAAGCTCCTGCACCGAGACGAAGGAGCAGATGCTGGAGGCCAGCATCATCAGCACGAACTGGCTCGACAGCGCCGGCCAGACACGGGCAAAGGCCGGCTGCAGCACGACATACTGGAAGACCTGGCGCCGGCTCATCGCCAGCGCCAGCCCGGCCTCGATCTGCGATTTATGGATCGAGTCGACGCCAGCGCGGATGATCTCGGTCGCATAGGCGGCGAGGTTGAGCGTCATCGCCAGCATGGAGGCCTCGAGGCCGTCCATGCGGATGCCGATCTGGGGCAACCCGAAGAAGATCATGAAGAGCTGCACCAGGAAGGGTGTGTTGCGCATCAGCTCGACATAGGCGTCGACGATGTAGCCGGCCCAGCTGCCCGCGAGGCTGCGCAGCGCGCTCATCAGCGTCGCCAGCACGAGGCCGAGCGCGATCGCGACGAAGGACAGCGCGATGGTGAGCATGACCCCGTTCAGGATCATGGGCCATTTGGAAATGACGTCTTGGAAGAGCAACGCGCGCTCCTTCGGCAGCGATCACGCCGCAATCGGACGACATTGTCCGATTGCGAAAAGCGTGACCGTCAGGAAAGACGGAGCATGGCTTGTGCGAAAACCGGTTCCCGTTTTTCGCGCCATGTTCCCGAGGTCGGGGATTACCGGCGCGCTACGCAAGGCAGCGCACCGGCATTCGGGTAGCGCGGATCAGAAGGTTGGAAGCGGCGGCAGCGGGCCGCCGACCCACTTCTGCGAGATCGCGTCGAGCTCGCCGTTCTGCTTGACGTAGTAGATGAAGTTGTTGAGCCACTGGCGCAGCTCATAGGCGTCCTTGCGCATGGTCATCGAGTTGGGCTGCATGCCGAAGAAGAACTTCAGCTCCGTCTCAGTCTCGCCGCGCGCCTTCATCGCGGCATTGGCCTGGGCGTCGGGGCCGGCGATCGCCTCGACCTGACCGGAGAATAGCGCCTGCATGGTGGTGGCGTCGTCCTCGAAGCGCAGGATGGTGAGGTTCAGCTCCTTCTCGCGGCTGGTGAACTCGCGCTCGACGCTGGAGCCGCGGTTGACGCCGACCTTCTTGCCCTTGAGGTCGTCCCAGGTTTTGATGGCGACATTCTTCTTGGCGTAGATGCCGGTCTGGAAGGCACTGTAGGGGATGGAGAACATCACCGCCTTGGCGCGCTCGGGCGTCGGCGCCAGCGTGGCGACGAGGAAGTCGACCTTGTTGGCTTCCAGCGCCGGAATGCGGGCCGGCGGGGTGAGCTGCACCATCTCGACCTTGACCCCGAGATATTTGCCGATCAGCGCGATGACGTCGGCATCATAGCCGATCGCATTGCCCTGCGAGTCGACGGAGCCATAGGGCGGGGCGCCGATCAGCACGCCGATCTTGACCGAGCCGCGCTTGATGATGTCGGTGATCGACTGGGCCGAGGCTTGGCTCGCGGCCAGCATGCCGGCGCCGAGCGCGAGCAGCGTCCCGGCGACCTTGAGATGTTTCATCAGGTTCATTGGTTGCGTTTCCTTGGGCTTCGCGGATGGTTTGTTTTTGGGCCCCGGCTTCATTTGGCCGGTTGCTTGATCGTCAGGTCGCGGAACGTCCTTCTCTCACGACTTCCTTGCTCTCACGACATTCTCGAGCGAGGAGCCGGAGAAGCAGCGCTTGATGTTGTCGGCCATGGTCTGCTGGCGACGGCGGATGGTTCCGCTGGTCCAGCCGGACATGTGCGGCGTCATTAAAACGTTTGAAAGCTCGTGGAAAGGTTGTTCCGACGGCAAGGTTTCGGCCTGGTCCGGGCCGGGATACTGATACCATGTGTCGATGATCGCGCCGCCGATCCGGCCGGCCTTGAGCGCCTCGAACAGCGCCGTCTCGTCGATGGTCGGCCCCCGCCCGACATTGACGACCACGGCGTCCGGCTTCATCGCGGCGAAGGCTGTGGCCCCGACGATGCCCTTGGTCTCCTCAGTCAACGGCACCGAGACGATGATGGCGTCAGCCGAGCCCCAGAACGCGTCGAGCCGGTCGAGCGTGAAGGCGCGATCGACGAGGTCCGAGACCGGCACGGCGCTGCGGTTGGCGACATGGACGTTCATCTCGAAGGCCTTGGCGCGCCTTGCGATCGCCTTGCCGATATGGCCGAAGCCGAGCAGGCCGATGGTCTTGCCCGCGATCTCGCCATGGACCCGCTCGGGAGAGCCCGCCCAATAGGCCCAGTCGCCCCGGCGCAGACGCTGATCGGCATCCGCGAGCGGAATGCTCCGAGCGAGCAGCGCGCTCATCACATATTCGGCGATCGCCTGCTCATGGCCGAAGCAGTTGCAGACGCTCGCCGAAGCCGGGAGCAGCCCGAGATCGACCGCATCATAGCCGGCGCCGGGCACATGGAAGAGCTTCAATCGCGCCGGAACCGGCAGGCTTGCACCGAACTTCGTGCCGATGATGACATCGGCATCGGCATAAGCGCGCTGATCGGCACCGACACCCAGGACATCCGGCAGGATGCGGATATCGGCCTGCGGACCGACGAGGTCGGCGAAACCGGCGCTGAAGGAGGCGGCGTTCTCGCCGTGGAAGATGATGCGCATGGGCGGGCAGGACTTTTCGTGTTTCAGGGGCTTGTCGTGTTTCAGGGACTTGTCGTGTTTCAGGGGCTTCTTGCGGTTCAAGCGCCGAGCAGGGGCTCGATGCTGCAATCCAGGAGAGAAGGGTCGATACGGCTCTCCATCTCGTCAAACATGCCGTCGACGAAAGCGATCAGCGCATCCGAGGCCGCGACCGCGCGGTCGACATGCTTGGTGGCGACGGCGTTGAGCACGGCAAGATGATGGTCGATCGTGCCGTCGAGACTCGTCCTCTCAGCCATATAGCTGTGATGGATGAAGCCGATGCGGCGGAAGATGGTGTGGAGCGGCCGCAGCGTATGCTCCAGAAAGGGCTCGCCGGCGGCGGCCAGCACCATCTGGTCGATGCGGCGGTCGAGCGTGTTGAACTCGGCCAGCGTCAAGCCATCGCGCTTCTCGCGCAGCAAACGCTCCATATGCAGCATCTGGTTGCGGTGCGAGGGTCCGGCGCGTTCGGCGGCGAGCCTGATGACGAAGCGCTCGATATCGCGGCGCAGATGTAAAAGCACGCGCTCGCGGGCGAGGTCGATCGGCGCGATCTGCAGGCCATGACGCGGGCGGATGATGATCAGCGTGTCGGCGGCGAGACGGTTCACCGCGTGATGGACCGGCGTCCGGCCGAAACCGGTCATGTCCTGGAGATCCTGCATGGCGAGGAAGCGCCCGGGCGCGAGCTCGCATTTCACCAGCAATTCCTCGATGCGGTGATAGGCCAGTTCGAACAGATTGATGCGATTGCGGCGCGGCGGGACACCCGCCTCACCCACCTCGATCAGGGCCGGCCGGCTCGCGCGCTTGGCCATCTCGCATCTCCTCCGCCGTGGAACTCGTTATACGGCTCCATCTTGGCATCGACCATAAACATGTTGTGATATTTTACAAGCGCTCCTATGGTCGGCCTGCTTTGACCTGATGCCTCCGCCTGGAGCTATGGTCGACACGACAATCAACCAAGGCGTTCCCCGGCGCGCAAGCCGGCGAAGAACGCCAGCCGCCATGGGAGGCAGGCCTTGAAGATCACCGCCATCGAAACGCTGCGGACGGAAGAGTTCGCCAATGTCCTGTGGGTGCGGGTGCATACAGATGCCGGCGTGATCGGGCTCGGCGAGACCTTCTACGGCGCCGGCGCGGTCGAATCCCACCTGCACGACACGCTCGCCATGCGCTTGCTCGGCAAGAACCCGCTGCATATCGAGGCGCTGCATCGCGAGATGTCGAACCTGCCGATGGCGCAGGCCTCGACCGGCGTCGAATCGCGCGCAACCTCGGCCGTCGACATCGCGCTCTGGGATGTCTTCGGCAAGGTCTGCGGCCAGCCGGTGCACCAGATGCTCGGCGGCCTCTGCCGCGACAAGCAGCGCATCTACAACACCTGCGCCGGCTACAACTATGTCCGCTCGCACAACATCAAGCCGGTCTCGACCTGGAATCTCGGCGCGACCGAAGGTCCTTATGAGGATCTCGACGGCTTCATGAATCGCGCCGATGCAGTCGCCGAGAGCCTGCTCGAAAGCGGCATCACGGCGATGAAGATCTGGCCGTTCGACCCACCGGCGATCGAGAACCAGGGCCTCTACATCACGCCCGCGCAGATGCGGAAGGCGGTCGAGCCCTTCGAGAAGATCCGCAAGGCGGTGGGCGACAAGATCGAGATCATGGTCGAGTTCCACTCGCTCTGGAACCTGCCGACCGCGATCAAGATCGCCCGCGAGCTCGAGCAATACAGCCCGACTTGGTATGAAGATCCGATCCGGATGAACTCGCCGCAGGCGCTGGCCGAATACGCCCGCTCGACCACCGTCTCGGTCTGCGCCAGCGAAACCCTGGGCTCGCGCTTCCCCTATAAGGACATGCTCGACCGCGACGCCATGCACATCGTCATGGCCGACCTGTGCTGGACCGGCGGCCTGACCGAGGGCCGTAAGATCGCGGCGATGGCGGAAACCTATCACCGCCCCTTCGCCCCGCATGACTGCATCGGCCCGGTCGGCTTCATCGCCGCCATCCACGCCTCCTTCAGCCAGCCCAACACGTTGATCCAGGAATCGGTGCGCGCCTTCTACACCGGCTGGTACAACGAACTCGTCACCACCATGCCGGTGATCAAGGACGGCTATGTCCTGCCGATGGAAGGCCCGGGGTTGGGCGTCGAGCTCCTGCCCGCCGTCTTCGAGCGTTCGGACCTCACCGTCCGCCGCACCAGCCTCTGACGGGTGCTAGGATGAGCAACCCTCTCTTCGATCTCACCGGCAAAACCGCTCTCGTCACCGGCTCGTCGCGCGGGCTCGGCCGCGCCATGGCGGAAGGGCTGGCCGTCGCCGGCGCACGCATCCTGATCAACGGCACGGATCCAGGCCGCGTCGCTGAGACCGTCGCGGAATTCCGCGCGCTCGGCCATCAGGCCGAACCCGCCCCCTTCAACGTCACCGACGAGGCCGAGATCCTGCGCGCTTTCGAGGCCTTCGACGCAGCGGGCATCGCGGTCGACATCCTCGTCAACAATGCCGGCATCCAGTTCCGCAAGCCGATGGTCGAGCTCGCCACGGCCGACTGGCAGCGCGTGATCGACACCAACCTGACTTCGGCCTTCATGATCGGGCGCGAGGCGGCCAAGCGCATGATCGCGCGCGGCCATGGCAAGGTCATCAATATCGGCTCGCTGACCAGCGAACTCGCCCGCGCCACGGTCGCGCCCTACACAGTCGCCAAGGGTGGCATCAAGATGCTGACGCGGGCGATGGCGGCGGAATGGGCCGAGCACGGCATCCAGGCCAATGCGATCGGGCCCGGCTACATGATCACCGACATGAACCAGGCGCTGATCGACAATCCGAGCTTCGACGCCTGGGTCAAGGGCCGCACCCCGGCCAAGCGCTGGGGCAAGCCCGGAGAACTCGTCGGCACGGCCGTCTTCCTGGCCTCCGAAGCCTCGAACTACGTCAACGGCCAGATCATCTATGTCGATGGCGGAATGTCGTCGGTCCTCTAGCTCTTTGCTGGACGCGGCCGACCGCCCTATGGCGCGCCGAGCATCATCTGTCCGAGCGCGCGGGCGGTCGCGCTCTGCTCCTCCGCCGAGAGCGCGCTGAGCAATCTGCGCTCCGTCTCGGCATGGTCGCGCATTGCCGGTTCGACCAGGCGGCGGCCCGCTTCGGTCAATTCGACGATGACGCCGCGCCCGTCCGTCTCGTCGGCCATGCGGCGGATATGGCCGGCCTTCTCCAGCTTGCGCAGCAGGTTCGAGAGGCCGCCCGAGGTCAGGATCAGCGAGTCGAGCAGGGCCTTGGGCGACATCCGGTAGGGTTCGCCCTCGACACGCAGGGTCGCGAGCACGGCGAAGGCCGGATATTTCAGGCGGTGCTTTGCCAGCGTGCGGTTGACCGCCGTCAGGAAGACCTCGTGCAGATGCAGTAGGCGGCCGACCACGGCCTTGCCGGAACAGTCGATCTCGGGGAACTCGCGGCGCCAGCGCTGCATGCCCGCGCCGACACGATCGTTCTCCCAGAGCGCAACCGGCTCTTCGGTCTCGATGCGTCGCTGGGCCTCGTTGCGCATGCCGATCATCCTGATCCTGCCTCCTGATCCCGCCCTTCCGACCATGCTACGCGCCGCGCCGCAAGGGCGATTGCCAGGGCTTGAGGCGTCCAGAGTATCTTTCATTTATCTTTCTTGAAAGATAAATTGAGCCATGCCATGCTCCCCTGGAATGGCGGGCGAAAGGCCCTGCCCTTCGCGCCGAGAAGCCGCGGAACAGCGGTTGGCGCCACGTAACAGACGGGGACCTGCAACCATGCGCCACACGTTCCGCTTCGCGACCGCCACCGCCATCATCTGCGCCGGCTTCTCGCTCTCCGCCCGAGCCGAGGAGCTCGTCGTCGGCTCCTTCGGCGGCTCCTTCGCCGACAACGTCAAGGCCTGCCATGTCGCCGCCTTCGAGAAGGCGACGGGGGCCACCGTCTCGCTCAAGCTCGGCAATTCATCGCAATTCGCCGCCGCGATCCGCGCGACCGCCGGCAAGCCCGATATGGACATCGTCTATATCGACAACTCGCTGGCCGCCCAGACCCAGGGCGAGAAGCTCAACGAGATCATCGACCGCAAGAAGCTCAAGAACGCCGGCGACGTCATCGCCTCGGCCTGGGGCAAGGACGACGCCTATGTCGTCGCGATGGTGAGCGCGACCGCGCTCGTCTACAATCCCAAGCTGGTCAAGACGCCGCCGACCTCCTGGCTCGACCTCGCCGACCCGGCCTATGCAGGCAAATACGCGATCGGCGACATCAGCGGCACGTCGGGCCTGCACTACCTGCTGGCGCTGAACAAGCTCAAGGGCGGCACGCTGGAGAACATCGATCCCGGCATCGAGGCGATCAAACCGATCGCGAAGGGCTCGGCCGTGCTCTACACCCAGGCCGACCAGCTGCTCTCGCTGTTCGAGCGCGAGGAGATCGCGATCGCGCCCTGGTACCCCGACCGCGCCGGCGTCGCCATCGACAAGGGCCTGTCGCTCGCCGTCGCCTATCCCAAGGAGGGCGCCGTCGGCATCCTGCCGGCCGTGATCATCCCCAAGGGGACGGCCAAATCGGAGCTGGCGCATAAATTCCTCGACCAGATCCTTTCGGCCGAAGGCCAGGGCTGCTTCTCGGAGCGGGCCTATATCGGCGCGGTCAACACCAAGGTGAAGCTCTCCGACAAGCTCCAGAAGATCGTCCCCAATGGCGAGAGCCTGGAGAAGGCCTGGTTCGTCGACCCCGAGATCATCGCCAAGAACAGCGCCAACTGGACGCGCCGCTGGCAGCGCGAGGTGGCGCGCTGAGTCCCACGCGGACAGACGGAAGCGACCGATGAGCGCGCTGAGCTTCGAGCGGCTGGGCAAGTCCTATGGCGAGGCCGAGGTCGTCAGGGAGGTCTCGCTGACGATCGCGGAAGGCGAGTTCGTCTCGCTGCTGGGACCGTCCGGCTGCGGCAAGACGACGATCCTGCGCATGGTCGCAGGGCTTGTAGCACCGAGCCGCGGCCGCATCCTGATCGGCTCCGACGACGTCACGTCGCTGCCGCCCAATAAGCGCGGCCTCGGGCTGGTCTTCCAGTCCTATGCGCTGTTTCCCCATCTCACCGTCTTCGAGAACGTCGCTTTCGGCCTGCGCCGGCGCAAGGTCTCCGGCGCGGAGCTCGACCGGCGGGTCAAGGAGGCGCTCGCCCGCGTCAGGCTGGACGCCTATGGCGAGCGTTTTCCGCGCCAACTCTCGGGCGGCCAGCAGCAGCGCGTCGCGATCGCACGCGCCATCGCGCCGCAGCCGCGCGTGCTGCTCTTCGACGAGCCGCTCTCCAATCTCGACGCGCAATTGCGCGACGAGATGCAGATCGAATTGAAGCGCCTGCAGCGCGGGCTCGGCATCACCACGCTTTTCGTCACCCACGACCAGGGCGAAGCGCTCTCCATGTCGGACCGTGTCTGCGTGATGGCCAAGGGCGTGATGCAGCAATTCGCGACGCCGGAAGACATCTATCACCGGCCGGCCACCGGCTTCGTCGCGAGCTTCATCGGCAGGCCGAACCGGCTCCTAGGTACTGTCGCAGCGCGCGACGGCCAGGGCGGCAGCCTGCGGCTCGGAACCGGCCTCACCCTGCCTGCGGCCCACATCGACGCAGCCATGGGCGCCAAGGTCGATGTGGTCATTCGCCAGGAGGCGATCCGGCTGCAAAGCGGCCAGCCTGAGCCCGGCGCGCTTGCCGGCACGATCGCGCTGCGCTCCTTCAGCGGCGCGCGGGTGCAATATGTCGTCAAGCTCACTGAGGGCGTCGAGCTGATCGCCGAGACTGCATCCAGCGGCCCGGATTCGGCGCTCGATCCGGGCACTCCGGTGTCGCTTGTGATCGATGCAGGCTCCATCTTCGCGATGGCCTCAGAGGGAGCGGCCGCGTGATCGCGCCCCGGCACGGGCTGATGCTGCTGGCGCCGCTCGCGCTGGTTCTGGCGGGCTTCTTCCTGCTGCCCGTGCTGATGATGCTGCCGATGAGCTTTCGGGAATATGCGCCTGGAACAGGCATCGTGCCGGGCGTCTGGACGCTCGAGAACTACACCCGCATCGTCACCGATGATTACTACCGCGAGGTGATCTGGCGCACGCTGGGGCTTGGGCTCTTCGTCACGCTGGCTTGCCTGCTGCTCGGCTATCCCCTCGCCTTCCTGATCGCGCGCGGGCCGGAGCGCTGGCGCGTGCCGCTGATCCTGCTCGTGATCTTCCCGATGATGCTCAACCTGGTGGTGCGCTCCTTCGGCTGGATCGCGCTATTGTCCAATCGCGGGCTCGTCAACAATCTGCTGATCCAGCTCGGGCTGATCGCCACGCCGTTGAAGCTGATGTTCAACCTGACCGGATTGATGATCGGGCTGACCCATATCTACCTGCCCTTCATGGTGCTGATGCTGGTCGCGGCGATCCGCAATGTGCCCCGCGATGTCGAGGCCGCCGCCGCGACGCTGGGCTCCAGCCGCCTGCACGTCTTCGCCGCGGTGACGCTGCCGCTCTCGGCTCCGGGCATCCTCGCCGGCTCGATCCTGGTCTTCGTACTGACGATCAGCGCCTTGGTGACGCCGCGCATGCTGGGCGGGCCGACCTACAAGGTCATGGCGACGCTGATCTATGACGAGTACATGCAGCTTCTCGACTGGCCGAGCGGCTCGGCGCTTTCCTTCGCGCTGACCGCGATGGCGATCGGCGTGATCTGGCTGTCGAGCCGGCTGACCAAGCGCTGGGCGGGCATGGCATGACGAGCGCGAGCGACAGCGACGATCGTCCGGGCTCGGCGGTGACCATGGCGGCCTTCGCCGTCATCGTCTTCCTGCAGATTCCGGTGATCGTCGTCGTGCTGGCCGCCTTCAGCACGACCTCCTATCTCACCATCCCGCCACAGGGGCTGACGCTTGCCTGGTTCGCCAAGGTGCTGAGCGACCCGAGCTATCTCTCAGCGATCCGGATGAGCCTGATCCTGGCTTGCGGCTCTACGGTGATATCGCTCGTGCTCGGGGTCGCTGCCGCCTATGCGCTGTTCCGCAAGGCGCTGCCGGGATCGGAGGCGATCACCTCCGTGCTGATGGCCCCGCTCGTCCTGCCGGCCGTCGTGATCGGCGTCGCGCTGCTGCAATATTACAGCCTGACCGGGCTGCGCGGCAGCCTGTTTGGCCTGCTGATGGCCCATGTCGTCATCACCGTTCCCTATATCGTGCGCTCGGCATTGGCGAGCCTTTCGGGCCTCGACCTTGCCGTCGAGGAGGCCGCGCGCGTGCTCGGCGCGAACGGCTTCGAGGCCTTCCGGCTCGTGACCTTGCCGCTGATCCTGCCCGGCCTCGTGGCCGGCGCGCTCTTCGCCTTCATCACCTCGCTCGACAATGTCCCGGTGACGATCTTCCTGATCAGCGCCAACCAGACGACGCTGCCGGTGCTGATCTTCTCCTCGGTCGAGATGGGGATCGATCCGAGCGTCGCCGCCGTCTCGACGCTGCTCATCGCCGCCACCGGCATCATCCTGCTCATCGCCGAGCGCCGCTTCGGCTTCCACCGCTTCGTCTGAACACGAGTTAAAAGACCATGCCTCTCACCAGCAAGGGTTTCCCGCTCTTCCTGACCTTCGATCTCGATGCCGAGACGATGTGGACCGGGCGCGACCCGGCCTATGCCAACCGTCCGATCCTGATGTCGCAGGGCGCCTATGGCTGGAAGGTCGGCACGGGCCGCGTGCTCGATCTGCTCGATCGCTACGGCGTCAAGGCGACCTTCTTCGTGCCCGGGCTGATCATCGACCAGCGCCAGGGGCTGATCGAGGAGATCCTGAAGCGCGGCCATGAGCTCGCCCATCACAGCTACAGCCACAAATGGATTTTGAGCCTCACGCCCGAAGAGGAGCGCGAGGAGATGGAGAAGGCGTTCCAGTCGATCCTGCGCGTCAGTGGCAAGCCTCCGCGCGGCTGGCGCTCGCCGGCGGCCGAGATCAGCCCGATCACCATGCCGATGCTGGTCGAATACGGCTTCGACTACTCCTCCAATTTCTTCGACGACGACTCGCCCTATCTGCACGAGGTCGAGGGCAAGCAGACCAAGATCGTCGAACTGCCCTTCCGCTGGGTGCTCGATGACGCACCCTTCTTCCAGTACTCGATCGTGCTACCCGGCCGCACCATGCAGGCCCCGTCCGCGCTGCTCGAAGCCTGGAAGAGCGAATTCGACGTGCTCTATGCCGAGGACCGGATGATGATGATCGGCATGCATCCCGAAATGATCGGCCAGCCCTCGCGCATCAAGGTGCTGGAAGGGCTGATCGAGCATGCGCTGAAGCATAAGAATGTCTGGATCGGGCGCTGCGACGAGATGGTCGACGATATGCGGCCCGGTCTGGAGACGGCGCGGGCGGAGGCCAGGCGATGAGCGCCGGGCTCAGCGGCCGGCGCATCCTGATCACCGGCGCCGCCAAGGGCATCGGGCTTGCGACGACGGAGCGCTTCATTGGGGAAGGCGCGCACGTCGCGGCGCTCGACCGGGACGAGGCGGCATTGGCGGCTTTGGCCGAGCGTTTCGACCGCAGCCAGCTCCATCCGGCCAAGGCCGATGTCGCCGATCCGGCTTCCGTGGCGGCTGCCGTGGCTGAGAGCGCCTTAGCTCTCGGCGGGCTCGACGGCATCGTCAATGCCGCCGGCATCGATCTCGTCGCCGATATCGAGGCGATGGCGCTCGTCGACTGGAGCCGCGTGCTCGCCGTCAACCTGACCGGGCCGATGCTGGTGATGCAGGCGGCCTTCGCGCATCTCAGGGCAGCCGGCGGCGGCACCATCGTCAACGTTTCCTCGGGCGCAGGCCTCTCCCCGTTGAAGCACCGCACCGCCTATTGCGCCTCGAAAGCCGGTTTGCAGATGGCGTCCAAGGCGCTCGCCATGGAGGCGGCGGAATTCGGCATCCGCGTCAACACGGTCTGCCCCGGCGCCGTCGAGACAGAACTCTTCCGTTCCGGCATCGATGCATCCCCCGATCCGCAGGCGGCCTATGAGGCGGTGCGCGCCCGCTACGCGCTCCAGCGCGTCGCCGCGCCCGAGGAGATCGCCGCCGCGATCCTGTGGCTGACCTCAGCCGAATCCTCCTACGTCACCGGCACGGCGATCGCCGTCGATGGCGGCCGCACATTTCATTGAGGAGCAGATCTTGTCACTGAGGAGCAGCTCATGACCGCCAGCGCAGGCCGCTTTTCCGGCAAGGTCGTGGCGATCACCGGCGCTGCCCACGGCATCGGCGCAGCCACCGCCCGGCGCTTCCTGGCCGAAGGCGCGCGTGTCGCCGTGATCGACCGCGAAGGCGAGGGTTTTGCGGAGAGCTTCAAGGACGTGCCCACCGAGCGGTTGCTGACCGTGGCGGGCGACTGCACCGATGCCGCCGTGCTCGCCGATTTCCATGCGCGCACGGTCTCGGGCTTCGGGCAGGTCGACATCCTGTTCAACAATGTCGGGCAGAGCGGGCGCGAACGCGCCGCCCAGTTCCATGAATCCGAGGAGGAGGTCTGGCGCTTCGTGCTGGAGGTCTCACTCTTCACCGCGATGCGGATGTCTCGCCTCGTCGTGCCGGCGATGCGCGAGCGCGGCGGGCGGATCGTCAACATGTCGAGCGATGCGGCCTTCGTCGGCGATGCCGGCCTGACCGATTATGCCGCCGCCAAGATGGGCATCATCGGTTTCACCCGCGCCTTGGCGCGGGAACTCGCGGCTCATCGCGTCACCGTCAACGCGGTGGCGCCCGGCGCGATCCGCACCCGCGCCCATGACCGGCTGGCGCCTGCCGTGATTGAAAAGATCAAGGCGACGACGCCTGCCGGCTTCATCGCCGAGCCGGAGGATGTCGCGGGCTGCGTCGCATTCCTCGCGAGCGAGGACGCCCGCTATGTCACCGGCCAGACGCTGCTGATCGATGGCGGCCGCTGGATGATCTAGGGGGAGAACGAGCATGACCGCCATCGCCGAACTGTCTGCCATCACGCTCGCCACGGCTATTCGTGCGCGCGAGGTGTCGCCCGTGGAGGCTGTCGACGCGGCGCTCGCCCGTATCGAGGAGCGCCGGGAGCTCAACGCCTTCATGGCTGTTTGCGCCGAGCGGGCACGCAGCGAGGCGAAGGCGGCCGAGGCCGCGATCATGAACGGCGCAGCGCTCGGCGCGCTCCACGGCATCCCGTTTTCGGTCAAGGACCTGACCAACACGGAGGGCGTCGCCACCACGCAGGGGTCTGCCCTGTTCGCCGGCACGGTGCCCTCCTCCGATGCCGTCGCGGTCGCCCGGGCGCGCGCAGCCGGCGCGATCCTGATCGGCAAGACGACGACGCCGGAATTCGGGCACAAGCCCTTCACCGAAGGACCGTTCTTCGGCCGCACCCTCAACCCCTGGAGCCATGACCACACCTGCGGCGGCTCGTCGGGGGGCGCGGCGGTCGCGATCGCGGCAGGGATGGGGCCGCTGGCGCTCGGCTCCGATGGCGGCGGCTCGATCCGCATCCCCGCCGCCTGCTGCGGCGTCATCGGGCTCAAGGCGACGCTCGGCGCGATCCCGAACCTGCAGGCGCCCGATATGTTCGGAGCCAATTCCTATGTCGGGCCGATGGCGCGCGACGTCGCGGATACGCGGCTGATGTTCGACGTGCTGGTCGGGCCCGACGGGCGCGACCCTTACGGCCAGGTCGAAACCCTGCCGCGCCGGGAGCCGGGCGAGGGCGAGCGCCCGCGCATCGGCTTCCTGCTGCGCTGCGGCAATGTGCTCGATCCGGAGGTCGAGAGCTCCGTTCTCGCTGCGATGAAGCAAGCCGAGGCGCTCGGCATGATCGTCGAGCCGATCGAGCTCGATCTCATCTCGCTCGAACCGCATTTCCTGGTGCTGCTGCGCTCGCTGCTGCTGGCGCGTCTCGGCGGCCACGCGGCGCGCTCGCCTGAAAAGCTCGACCCGACCCTCATCGCGACGATCGAGGCCGGGCGCGCCTATAGCGCCGCCGATCTCTGCGAGGCGCAATTCGCTCGAACGAGCTGCTTCTCGCAGATCCAGGACATCCTGTCCCGCTTCGACCTCATCGCCTCACCGACGCTGTCGACGCCGGCCCTGCCGGTCGATCTTGATCCGCTCGGCCGCATCGCGATAGCGGCGCGCGACGCCGGCACGATCCGTGGCGCCTGGTATCCCTATACCTTCCCCTTCAATCTGACGGGGCATCCGGCCCTGTCGATGCCTTGCGGCCTCTCCGGGGGCGGCCTGCCGATCGGCTTGCAACTCGTCGGGCGCTGGCATGAGGACGGCTATCTGCTTGATGTCGCCGCGCGCCTGGAGGCGGCGCTCGGCTTCACAGCGCGCCCGCCAGCCTAGAGCATGCCCTTGCCGGCATCCGAGCCGCGTCGCGCCTGGCGCGCCCGCAGGCTCAGGATCGCAGCGAGCGCCAGGCCGATCACGAGGAAGGAGACGCCGGTGGTGACGGTGCCGAGCGCGTAGATCTCCGGCGTCGTCACGGTCGAGGTCAGCGCCTGGAGTTCGAGCGGCAGGGTGTTCTTCTCGCCGATCGCCTGCGAGGAGCGCGCGATCTCGTCCCAGGACAAAGTGAAGCCGAAGAGCCCGACGCCGATCAGCGAGGGCAGGATCACCGGCAGGATGACATGAGCGAAGGTCTGCCAGGGCGTCGCCCCCTGGTCGCGCGCCGCTTCCTCCAGCCGGCCGTCGAAGCGGTTGAAGATCGCGAACATGATCAGCAGGCCGAAGGGCAGGGCCCAGGTCAGATGCGCGCCGAGGCCCGAGGTGAAGATGCCCATGGCGGTGGTGTAGCTTTCGGCGATGAAGCCCGGCGCATAGGCTTTCACCGCCTCGTCGAAGAGGCGAAACTGCAGGGCGATGCCGAGCGATGTCACGATCGAGGGCACGATCAGGCTGGCGATGGTGACGTAGAACAGCAGGTTCTGACCCTTGAAGCGCTTGCGGAAGGCAAGCCCCGCCAGCACCGAGAAGACCATGGTGATCAGCATCACCGTCAGCCCGAGCTGGAGCGAGCGCCAGAAGGCCGATTTGATGTCGACGATGCCGCCGCCGCTCCAGAGCTTGCCGAACCAGTGCAGCGAGACCCCGTTCATCGGGAAGGTCATGCCGCCGGTCGGCCCCTGGAAGGAGAGCACGAAGATCGCGATCATCGGGCCGTAGAGGAACAGCACGAACAGCCCGAAGAAGGCGGCGAGCCAGTAGAAGGAAGCGGGACGGCCCTCGCGCATCGGGTCAAAGCTCCTTCCGAATGTCGACGAAGCGGTTCAGCGCCGTGATGATCAGGAGCGTGATCGCGAGAAGGATCACCGCGTTGGCCGCCGCTGGCGGGAATTGCAGCGCATTCAGCCGCGTCTCGATGATCTTGCCGGCCGAGGCGATCTGCTGCCCGCCCATCACGCCGACCGTGATGAAATCCCCCATCACGATGGTGACGACGAAGATCGAGCCGATGACGATGCCCGGTTTGGCCAGCGGGATGACCACGTTCCAGAGCGTCTGCCAGCCGCTGGCGCCGGCGTCATAGGCGGCCTCGAGCAGGCGCTTGTCGATGCGCGCCATCGAATTGAAGATCGGGATCACCATGAAGAAGGTGAACAGGTGCACGAAGGCGAGCACCACCGAGAATTGCGAGAACAGGAGCCATTCGATCGGCTGATTGATCAGGCCGACATTGATCAGCGCGCTGTTGACGAGACCGTTGCGGCCGAGCAGCGGCACCCAGGAGATCATCCGGATGACGTTCGAGGTCCAGAACGGAATCGTGCAGATGAGCGCGAGCGTCATCTGCATCGTCACGGACTGGACGTGGAAGGCGAGGAAATAGGCGATGGTGAAGCCGATCACCAGCGTGATCGCCCAGACGATCAGGCAGAACTTCACCGTCGAGAGATAGGTCTTCAGGATGGTGCAAAGCTCGGGCAGCCGGTCGTAGCAGCCCTCGAAGGTCTCGACATAGGAGCGCGTCGTGAAGCTCGGGATGATCGAATAATCGTTGTAGTCCCAGAACGAGACCATCACGACGAAGAGCAGCGGAACGACGAAGAACAGCGCGAAGACGCCGGCAAAGGGCAAGGCCTGAAGCCAGGCCGGCGGCGCGTAGGCAGTTTTCGTCGCTGGCATGGGTGGGGCTTTTCGGTCCGTTCAGGGCCTAACATGTGTCGTCAAACCGCGCCGTCATCCTGGGCGACCGCAGGTCGTCCCGGGATCCATCGTAGGGCTCAGGCGCTCTACGATGGATCCCGGATCTGCGCCGCTTCGCGGCTTGTCCAGGATGACGGCGCGGGTGTCATCAATCGATCGACGATGTGCAGAGGCGGCTCACCTCAAGCCGCGATGAACTCGTTCCATTTGCGGACCATGTAGTCGTTCTCGTCCATCACCGCGTTCCAGCAGGCGACATTGCCCATGCGGTCGTCATAGGAGCCACCGTCGCGGCTCGAGCCGGCCTTCTCCAGGAGCGAACCGTCGGGACCCTTGATGTCCTTCTCGGCAGCCTTGCCCTCCATCCAATAGGCCCACTCATAGGGCTCCATATTGGCCTTGGCGGTGGAGAGGACGGCGGAATAGTAGCCTTGCCGGTTGAGATAGGCGCCAGCCCAGCCCGACAGGAACCAGTTGACGAACTCATAGGCGAGCTCGGCCTTGCGGCCCGTGACCGATTTCGACAGGCAGAAGCCCGAGGCCCAGGAGCGATAGCCCTCCTTCAGCGGCTGGAAGGTGCAGTCGATACCCTTGGTGCGCACCGCCGTGACGGCCGGCGACCACATCGACTGGATCACCGTCTCGCCCGAGGCCATCAGGTTGACGCTCTCGTTGAAGTCCTTCCAGAAGGCGCGGAACTGGCCGCTCTTCTTGGCCTCGGTCATGACCTTCATGGTCAGGTCGATCTCGGCGCGGGTCATGTTGCCCTTGTCGGGATATTTGTAGAGCCCGGCGGCCTCGACCACCATCGCCGCATCCATGATGCCGATCGAGGGTATGTTGAGGATCGAGGCCTTGCCCTTGAATTCCGGGTTCAGCAGCTCCTTCCAGCTCTCGATCGGGCGCTTGATCAGGTCCGGGCGGATGCCGAGCGTGTCGGCGTTGTAGACGGTCGGGATCAGCGTCACCCATTGCGTCACGCTGGACGCGAATTTGGTCGAGTTCGCGCCCTCGACGAACATCACCTTCTTGGGTGCGGTGCCCTGGTCGCCGATGACCTTGCCATTGGGCAACTGGCCCTTGGTGAAGACCGGCGTGATGTTGTCGAACTCCTTGATCTTGCGGGCGTCCATGCCGAGGATGTTGCCGGAAGGCACGAGCTTCTTCAGGCTGAAATACTCGGTGTCGAGCACGTCGAAGGAATTCGGCTGGGTGATGACGCGCTTGGTCACGTCGTCGGTCGTCGCCGAGATGTATTCGATGGTGATGCCGGTGTCGGCCTTGACCTTCTTGGTGATGTCGTCGGCCTGGTTCACGGCCGTGCCGAGATAGCGCAGCACCTTGGGCTCCTGCGACCAGACCGCGGGGAAGCCGGTGATCGCGCCCGAACCGGCGGCGACGCCAGCAGCGGCGCCGGCGCCCTTCAGCAGCGTGCGTCGCGAGACGCCTTTCGTATCCTTCGTTGCCTTACCCATCACTCTCTCCTCCTCATCGATCTTGCTCATCGATCTTGTTGTCAGCTGGCGGCACCCAGCCGGTGGATGTCGGCCTCGCGCCAGCTCACGGCGACGGTGTCGCCGGGGTTGAACGGCTCGGCATCAAAAGCAGCTTCGCTCAGATTTGCGGTCAGTTCCGTGGCGAAATCCGCCGCCAGGCCGATCTGGACATAGGAGCCCTGATATTCGACATCGCTGACCACCGCGGTACGGGCTGCGCCGTTCACGGCCTTGGTCAGGCGCAGCTTGTCGGTGCGGACCGCAATCACGCCTGATGCATCGGCGACGATGTTGTGGCCGCCGATGAAGCGGGCGATGAAGGCGGTCGCCGGGGCATTGAAGACCTCGCGCGGCGTACCCGCCTGCTCGATCAAGCCCTGGTTCATCACCACCATCAGATCGGCCAGCGCCATCGCCTCGTCCTCGCCATGGGTGACGTGGATGAAGGTGATGCCGAGCTCCTTCTGCAGCTTCTTCAATTCGGCGCGCATCTTGATGCGCAGGAACGGATCGAGCGCCGAAAGCGGCTCGTCGAGCAGCAGGATCTGCGGCTTGGTGATCAGGGCGCGGGCGAGCGCGACGCGCTGCTGCTGCCCGCCTGAAAGCTGCGCCGGCAGGCGCTCGGCATAGCGCTCCATCGCGACGAGCTCGAGCAGGCGCATCGCCTCCGCCCGGCGCTCTGCCTTCGCGACGCCACGCATCTTCAAGGAGAAGGCGACATTGTCGACGCAGGAGAGATGCGGAAACAGCGCATAACTCTGGAACATCATCGCCGTGCCGCGCCTGGCCGGCGGCAGATCGGTGACGTTGGTCGGGCCCAGGATGATGTCGCCTTCGCTCACTGCCTCATGGCCGGCGATCATCCGCAAGGTCGAGGATTTGCCGCAGCCGGAGGGGCCAAGCAGGCAGCAATAGGTGCCGGCCTTGACGCGCAGATTGATCGCGTCGACGGCGATCGTCGCGCCATAGCGCTTGGTGACCTGAACGAGTTCGAGATCGGAACCGCGCAATCCTGCCTCCTGGTTGGGCATGGCCCTACAAGGGGCGTGCCAAAGCCTGGACGAGGAGAGGATGAGGTCCGAATTGGCCGTGGCCGGGTAAGAACGACCTGAAATGCCTACGCATTAGGCATTTGCCCATGGAATGACGGGCCGCGCTCGATTCAGTCGAGCGGCCCGTCTGTTCAACCTGCTTGTCTGTCCTTGCGGCCATCGCCGGCAGGATCAGACGACGGCCTGCGCTCCCAAGACCGTTTTCGGCTCAAGATAGCCTTCAAGGCCGAAGGCGCCGTGCTCGCGCCCGATCCCGGATTGCTTGAACCCACCAAATGGCGCCAGCGGTTCGTGATGCAAGCCATTGATCAGAACGCGCCCGGCCTGGAGCCGCGAGGCGACGTCACGCGCTCGCGCGACATCGGCGGAGATGACGCAGGCCTGGAGCCCGTAAACCGTGTCGTTGGCGATCGCCACCGCCTCCGCCTCGTCGCGATAGCTGATGATCGAGAGCACAGGCCCGAAGATCTCCTCGCGCGCGATGATCATGCCGTTATGGACGCCGCTGAACACCGTCGGTTTGACGAAATAGCCGGCCTCGAGCCCTTCGGGCTTACCTTCGCCACCGATCAGCAGACGCGCGCCCTCTTCCAACCCGATGCGGATATAGCGTTGCACCCGTTCCCATTGTCGCTGGCTCACCATCGGGCCGATCGCGGTCGCCGGATCGCGCGGATCCCCGGCCTTGGTCGCATCGACCGCCTTCCGGGCCAACGCCTCCACCTCCTGAAGCCTGGTTTGCGGCACGAGAATGCGCGTACCGGCGATGCAGGCCTGCCCGCTATTGATGAAGCCGGCGGCGATCGCGAGCGGCACGGCGGTGGCAAGATCGGCATCGTCGAGGATCAGCGTCGGCGACTTTCCGCCGAGCTCCAGCGTCACGCGCTTCATCGTCTCGGCCCCGGCGCGCATGATCGCCTTGCCCACGGCGGTCGAGCCGGTGAAGGAGATCTTGGCGACATCGGGATGGGCGCTCAGTTCCGCGCCAACGATATCGCCGCGCCCATTGACGATATTGAAGACACCGGGCGGCAATCCCGCCGCGTGCAGGGCCTCGCAAACGACCTGCGTCTGGATCGCGCTCATCTCGCTCGGCTTGATCACGGCGGTGCAGCCTGCCGCGATCGCGGTTGCGAGCTTGTTGCAGATAAAGCCGGCATTGGCGTTCCAGGGCGTGATCAATCCGACGACGCCGACGGGCTCCATCACCACCTCGGCCGCGCCGATCCGGCGGAGCAGCGAGATATCCTCCAGCGTGCTCGCGGCATCGAGAAAGGACTGCGCGGCGTATTTCGCGCCCCAGGAGGCCCGCGCAACCGGCGCGCCATATTCCTCGATCGTAGCCTGCGTGATCGCGTCGAGCCTGGCCATGACCGCCTCGTGCAGGCGCTTCAGCATGGCGATCCGCTCGGCCTTGCTGGTGCGGGACATCGCCGGAAAGGCCGCTTTGGCCGCGGCGATGGCGCGCTGCGTATCCTCGACATCGCCCAGGCGGACGCGGCCGATGACCGCGCCGGTCGCAGGGTTGAACAGGTCGAACAGCTCCTCGCCATGCGGAGCGACAAAGGCGCCGTCGATATAGACCGTGTCGATGATGCGCATGGAGTTCTCCAGGGTTCGGCGATGACCGCATGGAGATAGGAGGCTAGGATTGATCGGATAAGCCGCATAAATTTGCACGACATCATGAGAGAATCAAAACAATGTCGCGAAGCGCCCTCAGCGATTTCGAGGCCGTCATTGCCCTGGCGCGGCATGGCCGCTTTCGCGCCGCCGCGACCGAGCTCGGCATGTCGCCTTCCGCACTCAGCCATGCCATCGCCGCGGTCGAGGCACGCCTGGCCTTGCGGCTCTTCAACCGCACGACACGCAGCGTCTCGCTGACGGCGGCCGGCGAACAGCTCGTCAATCGGATCTCACCCGCCTTGGCCGAGATCCGCGACGCCGTCGACGCCGCCAACAGCCATCGCGAGACACCGATAGGCACGCTGCGCCTCAACAGCTCGGTCGGCGCGGCGCGCCAGATCATGCAGCCGATCGTGTTCGAGTATCTGCGCCGCTATCCGCAGATGAAGATCGACCTCGTCACCGAGGACAAGCTCATCGACATCGTGGTCGACGGCTTCGACGCCGGCATCCGCCTGGTCGAGGCACTGCCGCGGGACATGATCGCCGTGCCTTTGGGTCCGGAGCAGCGCATGGTCGTGGTCGCGTCGCCGGCCTATCTCACTGAGAACCCGCCGCCGCGTTCGCCGGCCGACCTCCTCGCGCATCGCTGCATTCGCAGCCGCATGGGAAGCGGCGCAATCTGGCGCTGGGAGTTCGAACGTCGCGGAGAGCGAGTCGTCGTCGACGTGCAGGGCCCCCTCACGCTCGATGAGAACGGCCTGATGCTGGAGGCAGCGCGCGCCGGATTCGGCCTGAGCTATCTCGGCGAATGGAGCGTCGCCGCCGATCTCGCATCCGGGCGGCTTGTGCGCGTGCTCGACGACTGGACGCCGCCCTTTCCCGGCCTGTGCCTGTACTATCCGGGGCGTCGCCATGTTCCGGCGGGGCTTCGTGCGCTGATCGATCTCATCAAGGAGAGGCGCGCACATCCTCCTGGTTGAAAATCCACGATGTGGCCGCGCAGCAGGAACCGGCGACCATCTTCAGCCCCGGACTGGCCGCCATTTTGCTAAGCTGGCCGCAGTCGAGGTTTCGCCTCGCTTTGCAAAATGCCGCTTGATCAAGACGGTCTTCCGGCGGACTAAAGCGGACGCTGCGGCGAGCAGGCCGTAAGCGACCGGATTATCTGGAAGAGGGGATCACCATGGTTTCGCGCAGGGATATCGCCACGGCCATTGGCGCCGCGGCCGTCGGGATAGCGGCTGCCGGCATCGTCTCGCCAGCTGCCGCCCAGGCGCCAGCAGCCGGAGGCGAGACCGCCTTCGAACGCATCCGCCGGACCAAGAAGCTGCGCATCGGCGCGGTGGCGGGAGCTGCCCCCTATTACAACAAGGATATCGCGACCGGTCAGTGGGGCGGCTTCTATATCGACCTGTCGAAGGCGCTGGCCGAGGAGCTCGAAGTCGAGCTCGAGATCCTCGAGACGACCTGGGGCAATTCCGTCCTCGACCTGCAGGCAAACAAGATCGACATCTTCTTCGGCCTCAACCCGACGCCCAAGCGCGCCCTGGTGGTCGATTTCTCGGTGCCGGTGTTCAACAACGCCTTCACGATGATCACCAAGAAGGGCCTGGGCAAGAAGACCTGGGACGATTTCAACAACCCCGCCCTCAAGATCACCGTCGATGCCGGCTCCTCGCAGGACCAGGTCGCGACACGGCTCTGCTCGAAGGCGCAGATCTCGCGCTTCAAGAGCGTCGACGACGCAGCTGCTGCCATCATGACCGGCCGCGCCGACGCGCAATGCATCGTGATGATGCTCTCGCTGACCATGCTCAAGAAGAACCCGGCGCTCGGCGAGCTCGTGGTGCCGACCCCCGTCTTCGCCACGACCTCGAACGCGGGCTTCCGCCGCGAGGCCGACCAGACCTGGCCCAAATATGTCAACACCTGGCTCGAGTTCAATCGCGGGCTCGGCCTGATCCGCAGCGTGATCATCAAGAACATGGAGTCGGTCGGCGTCACCGAAGCCGACATGCCTGCCGGCGTCCAGCTCTGAAGGCATAGCACGATCTAGCCAATGGCCCCGCCTGTCCTGTGTGGACCGGCGGGGTTGCCCGACATCGTTCCGTGGCGATCCCGCCCGGAGCAATGCCCTCGGGCCCTCTCTATGGATGCCCTACCATGTATCAATGGGATTTCGGCTCGCTCTGGAGCTATCGCTGGCTGTTCCTGAACGGCTTGTGGGTCACGGTCGGCTTCACCGTCGCCATCGTCGTGCTCGGGCTGCTCATCGGGCTTGTGGGAGCGCTTGCTAAACTCTCTCCCTTCGCCCCGCTGCGCTGGCTCGCGCTCGCCTATATCGAGGTCTTCCGCTGCACGCCCGTGCTGGTGCAATTGGTCTGGTTCTATTACGCCCTGCCGATCCTGAGCGGCATCGAGATCTCGGCCGTCACGGCCTCGATCCTGGCGCTTTCGCTCTATGGCGGCTCGTTCTATGCCGAGATCATCCGCGGCGGCATCGTCTCGATCGACCCCGGCCAGCCGGAAGCCGCAGCCGCGCTCGGCATGACCCCGTTCCAGTCGATGCGCCGGATCATCCTGCCCCAGGCGCTGAAGCGCATGATCCCGCCGCTGATGAACCAGTCGATCATCCAGTTCAAGAACACCTCGCTGGTCTCGGTGCTGGCGGTGCCGGATCTGCTCTATCAGGGCCAGATCGCGGCGCATGACAGCTACCGGCCGCTGGAGGTCTACAGTGCGGTCGCGATCGCCTATTTCGCGCTTCTCTTCCCGCTCACGATCATCGTGCGGCAAGGCGAGAAGAAGCTGTCCACCAGCGATTGAGGCCAGGCGATGGACACGAAACCCGAGATCGAGACGCCCAAGATCGAGGTCGCCGCGCTGCGCAAGCAGTTCGGCGAGCTCGTCGTCCTCAAGGACATCAACCTGAAGGTCGCGACCGGGAGCGTAGTGGCGCTGATCGGCCCCTCCGGCTCGGGCAAATCGACCCTGCTGCGCTGCATCAACCTGCTGGTGACGCCCGATGGCGGGCGCGTTCGGGTCGGAGAGGACAGCTTCGCCTTCGGTGTCGGCAGCAAGCCACCCAGGACCAGGGAACTCGCCCGCTTCCGCACCAACACTGGCATGGTGTTCCAGCACTTCAATCTGTTTCCGCATATGACGGCGCTCGGCAACGTCATGGAAGCGCCTGTCACCGTCCGTGGGAAGCCCAAGGCACAGGCGCGCGAGCAGGCGCTGGCGCTGCTCGCCAAGGTCGGGCTCGCCGACAAGGTCGATGAATATCCCAGCCGCCTGTCGGGCGGGCAGAAGCAGCGTGTCGCCATTGCGCGCGCGCTCGCCATGGAGCCGGAGGTGATGCTGTTCGACGAGGCGACCTCGGCGCTCGACCCCGAGCTCGTTGGCGAGGTTTTGGGCGTGATGCAGAAGCTCGCCTCGGAAGGCATGACGATGGTGATCGTCACCCATGAGATCGCCTTCGCACGCGAGGTCGCAGACCGCGTCATCTTCATGCGCGACGGCGTGGTCGTCGAGGAAGGACCGGCACGGCAGGTGATCGACGCGCCGCGCGAGCCGGCGACACAGGCCTTCCTCGGCCATTTCCATCGCGGCGGCGCGGCTCAAGCTCCGACTGAGAAGGCGCTGTGATGCCCCGCCTCGATCGTGTCTATCTCGTCACCGGCGCGGCGAGCGGAATCGGCCGGGCAACCGCGCAATTGCTGGCCGGGCCCGGTATCGGCCTCATTATACATACCGGCACCAATCGCAGCGGGCTCGACGCGGTCGCCGAGACGGCGCGCACGGCTGGAGCCAAGGTCGAGACCATCCTTGGCGACATGGCTGCTAAGGCAACCTGCGACCAGATCGTGGCGCTCGCAGCCGACAGCTTTGGCAAGCTCGACGGCCTGATTGCGGTCGCCGGCCATGCCCGCAGGGCCGGTATCATGGATCTGCCCGAAAGCGAGATCGGGCAGGCAATGGACGAATCCGTCGCCGCTCTCATGCGGATGGCCCGCGCGGCACGCCCCCTGCTGAAGGCCAGTGGCAGCGGCCGGATCGTCGCCACCTCGTCCTTCGTCGCCCACGCCCTGCGCACCGATCTCCAGCCCTTCGCCGCGACGGCTGTGAGCCGCGCCGCGCTGGAGACGGTGGTGAAGCTGATGGCGCATGAACTCGCCACTGATGCCATCACCGTCAACGCCGTCGCACCCGGGCTGATCCGCAAGGACGAAGGACGTGGCAGCAAGCTCAGTCTCGAGGCGATCGCCCGCATGGAAGCGATCATTCCGCTCGGGCGGCGCGGCCTGCCCGAGGAGGTCGCGACCATGATCGCCTTCCTCGCCTCGCCGGCTGCGTCCTACGTCACCGGCCAAATCATACACGTCAATGGAGGGCTCGCATGAGCGGAGCTGTCATCGAGCGGATCAGGCTCTTTTTCATCGAAAGCCCGATCAAGATGGCCCGGCTCCAGGGCGTCGGCAACGTCAAGGGCACGGTCAAGCGCGTCCTCGTCGAGTTGACGGCAAGCGACGGCGTGGTGGGCTGGGGCGAAGCCGCCCCCTGGGAGGTCTTCACGGGCACGGCGGAAGCCGCGCTGGCGGCGATCGACGTCTATCTGCGCCCAGTGCTGATGGACCGCCCCGTCAAGCGCGTGCGCGAGACCATGGCCCTGCTCGACCGCGCGCTGGTTGGCCATGCCGAGGCCAAGGTCGCGATCGAGATGGCGCTGCTGGACATCGTCGGCAAGGCCGCGGGCCTTTCGGTCGCCGACCTGCTCGGCGGGCGGGTGCGCGACACGATCCCGCTCTCCTTCTCGATCGCCGATCCGGATTTCGCCGCTGATCTCGAGCGGATGCGCGCCATGGTCCCGGCCGGCAACGTGATCTACAAGGTCAAGACCGGCGTGAAGCCGCATAAGGAGGATCTCGCCCATCTCGAGGCGATGCGCTCCGAATTCGGCGACGCGATCGACCTCAGGCTCGACTATAATCAGGCGCTGCAGCCTTTCGGCGCGATCAAGATCCTGCGCGATGTCGACGCGTTCGCACCGACCTTCATCGAGCAGCCGGTTCCGCGCGACAATCTCGACGCGATGGCCGCCTTCGTGGCGGCGTTGGACACGCCGATCCTGGCTGATGAAAGCTGTTTCGACGCCCGCGATCTCAACGAGGTGATCCGCCTCAAGGCCGCGAACGCGATCTCGGTCAAGCTGATGAAGGCAGGCGGCCTCCTCAAGGCGCAGGCCATCATGGCGATCGCAGATCAGGCCGGGCTGCCGGGCTATGGCGGCACGCTATGGGAGGGCGGCATCGGGCTTGCCGCCGGCACGCAGCTCATCGCCGCGACGCCGGGCATCTCGCTCGGCTGCGAATTCTACATGCCCCACCACGTCCTGACCGAGGACGTGCTGGAGGAGCGCGTCGCCAACCGCAACGGGCATGTCGTGGTGCCGGACGGGCCGGGGCTCGGCATCCGCGTCAGCGAGGCTTCAGTGCGGGCCAATGCGCGCATCCTGGCCGAGCGCTGAGCGCTATCAGTCGACGATGAAGAGCTTGGCGCCTTTCGTCGTGCGCGAGCGATGCGCTTCGGCACCGTCGGCGACCTGATAGCTCATGCCCGGCGTCAGCACCGAGACGCGGCCATCCTCCAGCGTCGTCTCCAGCTCGCCTTCGAGGCAGAGGATGACGTGGCCCTTGCTGCACCAATGGTCGGCGACATAGCCCGGCGAATACTCGACGATGCGGACGCGGATCTGATTGTCCTGCGGCCCGAAGAAGCGCGTGCGCCAGGTCGCCTCGCCCTCCTCGCCGGCATGGCGGGTCGGCTCGACCTGCGACCAGTCGACCGTGGAAAAGGCGATCTCGGACATCTTCATGGGAGTGGCTTTCGCTTCAGGTTGAAGGCGGATGCGGCAGAGGCAGGTGCGGCAAGACTCAGGCCACGCTGAGACCTTCGACGCCATGCTTGCGGATGAGATCGGCGACGAAGCCTAAGCTTCTGGCGGCCTCGACGAATTTCGTGAGATAGGCGACCGCATCGCTCGTCGCCTTTGGGACGCCGATCGCCTGCTGAACCGCCATGAACCGGCCATCGAGGATGCGTGTACCGGGTGCTTGCGCCACATCGCTGTTGAGCCGAGGCCGCAAGCCTGCGAGCGCATCGAGCTTCTTGTCGCTGAAATCCGCCAGCGCCTCGTCCATCGTCGTCGAGCGCACCAGCTCTGCATGGACGATATTGCGGTCGAGCCAGAGCCCATAGGCGGTGCGGCCGGTGACGGCGATCCGGACGCCTGCCGCATCGACCTCTAGCGGGCTCTGGAAACGCGATCCCACCGGGACGAGATAGGTCGCCTCGATCGCGGCATAGGCCGGCGTGAAGCTGATCACCTCCGCGCGCTGCGGCTCGGCCCCGATCAGGCCGATATCCCATTCATCGCGCCCTGCGGCATCGGCCAGCAGGCCCGGCGATTCATAGGTCACATAACGCAGCGCGACACCGAGCGTATCGGCGATCGCGAGGGCCATGTCGGGTGAGACGCCGACGGGGCCGCCATCCGGCGTGCGGCTCGACACCAGCAGGAAATTCGACAGGTTGATGCCGGCGCGCAGCACGCCACCGGGCGCCAGACGCTCGCGCAACGCGTCCGGCATCGTGCCGATATCGGGGCGAAATGACATGGCGGCGTCCTTTATCGTGACCGAGCCTTGCGTCGTGACAGAGCCTTGCGCGAATGCCGCGCAAAATGCCGCACTGCCAGACTACGGACTACACGATATCCGACGGCGCGCGCAGCTGCCTGGCGCGCATCCCGGCTATGAGCGTCGCCTCAGAACGCTGCAATCAGCCGAAATGGCAAGCCAGCGCGCCAGCCGCCATGGCCCGCAAGGGGGGCCGTTCGATCCGGCAGATATCGGCCGCCATGGCGCAGCGCGGATGGAAGGCGCAGCCGGGCGGCGGCGCGATCGGGCTCGGGACCTCGCCCGACATAGGCCGGCGCGCGCGATTGGGCTTCTCGACATCGGGAATCGTCTCGAGCAGCAGCCGCGTATAGGGATGGCGCGGATTGCCGAAGACCTCGTCTGCCGGCCCCGTCTCGACGAAGCGTCCGAGATACATGATCGCGAGCTGGTCCGACATGTGGCGCACGACCGAGAGATTGTGGCTGATGAAGAGATAGGTCAGCCCGAACTCCTTCTGGAGTTTGACCATCAGGTTGAGGATCTGCGCCTGTACGGAAACGTCGAGCGCCGAGGTCGGTTCGTCGCAGACCAGGAAATCGGCCTCGGTCGCTAGTGCTCGCGCAATCGAGATGCGCTGGCGCTGGCCGCCGGAGAAGGCATGCGGATAGCGGGACGCGTCGGCACGCGACAGGCCGACGATCTCCAAGAGATCGCCGACGCGCTGCATGGTGGAGGCATCGTCCGGGCGCAGCTTCAACTCGCGGATCGGCTCGGCAATGATGTCGCCGACGCGCCAGCGCGGGTTCAGCGACGCGTAAGGGTCCTGAAAGATCATCTGCACGCGCGGCGGGCCGATCGTGCCGTCGAGGCGCGTGATATCGGAGAAATGCAGCGCGCCTTCGGTCGGCCGCTGCAGGCCTACCACCATGCGCGCCAGCGTCGATTTCCCGCAGCCGGATTCGCCAACGATGCTGAAGGTCGTACCGCGCTCGACCGTGAAGGAGACGGTCTCGACCGCGCGCAGGATGCGGCGCGGCTCGCGCGTCAGCAGGCGCGACAGTGCAGGCGCCGAGACGTCGAAGCGGCAGGAGGCGCTGGAGACGGTGAGGATGGGGCCGCTTTCACGCATGTGCCGGCTCCATCAGCGGGAAATGGCAGGCGGCGGCATGGGCCGAGACCGGCAAGCCGGGCTTATGCTCGCGGCAGAACCCGGTTGCGAACCCGCAGCGGGGATTGAAGGAACAACCTTCCGGAATGGCATTCAGACGCGGCATCGCGCCGTCGATCTGGTTGAGTACCGCATTGCGGGTGTGGACGCTCGGGATCGAGGCCATCAGACCGGCGGTATAGGGATGATGCGGCCGGCGCGTGACCTCCGCGACCGGGCCGATCTCGACGATGCGCCCGGCATACATCACGGCGACCCGATCAGCCGTCTCGGCGATGACGCCCATATCATGCGTCACCAGCATGATCGCGGTGCCGTGCTCGCGGCAAAGGCGCTTCAGCAGCGTGGTGATCTGCGCCTGGATCGAAACGTCGAGCGCCGTGGTCGGCTCGTCGGCGATGATCAGCTTCGGCTCGGCGCAGAGCGCAAGCGCAATCACCACGCGCTGGCGCATGCCGCCGGAAAACTGGTGCGGATACTGGTCGATGCGCGCCTCTGCCGCTGGGATGCCGACCTCCTTCAGGAGATCGAGCGCGCGCTTGCGCGCCTGCGCCTTGCCGACCGGGAGATGCGTCAGGATCGTCTCGACAAGCTGGTCGCCCACCGTCAGCAGCGGATGCAGCGAGGTCAGCGGATCCTGGAAGATCGCGCCGATCCGGCGGCCGCGCAGCTTGCGCATCGGCTCGGGCGGGAGATTGTCGATACGCTGCCCGTCGAGATGGATCGAGCCGCCGCTGATGCGTCCCGGCGGATCGAGCAGGCCGATCACCGCCGTTCCAGTCAGGGATTTGCCGGCGCCGGATTCTCCGACCACGCCGAGGATTTCGCCGGGCGCGATGTCGAAGGAAACGCCATCGAGCGCCGTCAACGGGCCATGTCGGCCATCGAAGACGATGCGCAGGTCGCGCACCGAGAGCAGCGGCGAAGCGACGGCGCTCATGTTGCCCCTCCCGCGCGCTCGACCGGATAGCTCGAGGAGAAGATCTCGCTCATCGGTGGATTGCCATGTGTGCGCTGCGGATAGCGCGCCATCACGCCCTCGAACTGCTCCTGGGCACGCAGCTTGTCCGCCGCCTCGTCGACGCCCGGGATCACGCGCTCCTCCATCACGAAGCGTCCGTCGATGATCACGGTCGCGAAATCGCGGCCATGACCGGCGAGCAGCATGGTCTGGATGGGGTCGATGACCTGGCCGAGATGCGGGCGGTCGAGATCGAAGACGGTGATGTCGGCGCGCGCGCCGGGCTGGAGCCGGCCGAGATCGGGGCGGCCCAGCGCCTCGGCCCCGCCGATCGTGGCTGCGTCGTAATAATCCTCGCTGCGCACCGCATGGACGCTGCCGGCCGTGGTGCGGGCCAGGATCATGCCGACCTGCAGGTTCATGATCATGTCGGGCGGGCTCGTATCCGTGCCCATGGCGAGCCTCACGCCCATCTCGCGATAACGGCCGAAATGGTCGATGGCGTGGCCGTGCCGGCCTGAGACCAGCGGACAATGCACAATCGTGGCGCCTGCATCGCGAATGATCTCGAGGTCGCGGCCGGGACGGTCGATATGGCGGCTGCCCGAGACATAGGTGCCGTGCGGCAAGAGCGAACGCTGGTCGAGGAAGCCGAGGCTCTGCAGCCATTCCGGCGGGCTCATGCCATGCTGGGCCAGAACGAGGTCGTACTCGATCTTCGACTGGCAGCAATGCAGGCGCACCGGCACCTTCAAGGCGCGCCCGGCCGCAGCCGTGCGACGCAGCAGCTCGGCTGTCGAGGTCTCGATCCGGTCGGGCGCCAGCATGGTGCGGATCAGCCCGCCGGCCGCGCCTTCATTGCGCTCGCAGAAATCGATCGCGGCGTCGAGTTCCGCCAGGCCCCGGGCTTCATCGTAATGCGTGGTGACGCGGCCATCAGCCTCGACCAGCTGATTGCCGGTGCGATAGGCCGGGCCGAGATAGGCGCGCAGGCCAAGCCCGACGGCCGCTTCCGCCGCATCCTGGAACTCCTCGGGCGTCTCGCCCCAGGCGCGGTAGAACAATGAGGCGATCGGCAGCGCGGTGGTGATGCCGTTGCGGATCAGCGTGGCGAAGGCGTGCTTCTTCTGGAAGGCCAGCTCCTCGCGCGAATACATCTCGTAGGGGCCGGCTTCGAGATAGGAGCGCGGCCAGACGCGCCCCTTCTTCCAGGCCGGCTGGTTGTCATAGGCCAGGATCGTGGTGTCGAGGTCCGAGAGCGCGTCGCAATCGACGAAGCCCGGCCCGATCAGCGCATTGCCGTAGTCGATGCGGCGCGCGACCTCGCCCGGAAAACCATGGCCGATGAAGACGACTTCGCCATCCTCGAAGACGATCTCGCCATTCTCATAGAGGCGATGCCGCCCTTGTGCGTGGCCGACGAGCCAGCGCGCGGTCAGGAGGATGTGCCCTTCCGGGCGTTTGGCGGCGCGCAAGCTCACGGCGCGGTCCTGATCGAGACGCCGTCGCGCGCAACGACCTTGCCGCGCTTGACGACACGGCGCTTGGGCGAGCGCGTCACGATCGCTTCGGCAAGGGTCTCGCCCGGCAGGATCACGACATCGGCAATGCTGCCCTCAGTCAGCCCGTAGCCTTCGATTTCCATCACCTTGGCGCCCTCGCTGGTGCAGACGTCCAGCGCCATGCGCAATTCGTCGTCGCGGCGGAAATTATTGCGCAGGCCGACGAACATGGCGCGCTCCAGCATGTCGGCATTGCCATAGGGCCCCCAGGTGTCGCGGATGCCGTCATTGCCGGAGCAGACGCGCACACCGGCCTCAATCAGCTTGCGCACCGGCGGAGCCGGGCGGCTGGCGGGCGCCGTCGTCATGATGGCGATGTCGAGCTCGGCGAGCTGCGCGATCAGCGGATCGACCAGCGCGGCATCGACACCGAGACAGAAGGCGTGGCTGACCGTGACCTTGCCTTTCATGCCAAGTGCACGCGTCCGCTCGACGATCAGGTCGAAGGAGAACAGCCCCATTTCGCCGGGCTCGTGCAGGTGGATGTCGAGCGGCTTGCCGTATTTTTGGCAGAGCGCGAAAACGGCATCGAGATGGCCCTTGGGATCGCGGTCGATGGCGCAAGGGTCGAGCCCGCCGACGATCTCGCAGCCGGCCTTCATCGCCTGGTCCATCAGCTCCAGCGTGCCTGGCCGGCGCAGCAGGCCCGATTGCGGGAAGGCGACGAGCTCGATGTCCACAATGTCGCGATACTCGTCGCGGGTGCGCATCACGCCCTCGACACCCCATAGGCCATGCTGCGTGTCGACATCGACATGGCTGCGGATATGGGTCGAGCCCATCAGCGAGGACTGGATGCTCTGCCGGGCCGACTGGCGATAGGGGTCGATGTTCAGGCGCTTCTTGTTCTCGCGCTCGTTGTCGATCTTGTCGAGGAGCTTGGGTCCGACTTCGTTCTTGTACCAGGGCAGGCCCCAGAGGCTCTTGTCGAGATGGGTATGCGCCTCGATGAGGCCGGGGATGACGATCTCGCCGCGGCCGTCCTCGACCGGCACACCGGCAGGGGCCTCGATACCCTGCGCGACCCGGCTGATGCGGCCATTCTCAATCAGGATATCGGTGGTGGCGCCGGCATAGGGACGGACATTGCGCAGAAGGAGTGAGGCGGTCATCGCAGGCGTTCCTCGTCTTGTCTTGTCAGCGGAGTTCTTGTCAGCGGAGTTTCGGGTTCAGCGCATCGCGCAGCCAATCGCCGAGCAAGTTGACCGAGAGCACGATCAATCCGAGCTGGAGCGAGGGGAAGACGACCAGCCACCAGGAGCCGGAGAAGAGATACTGGTTGCCGATGCGGATCAGCGTGCCCAGCGAAGGCTGGGTGATCGGCATGCCGACGCCCAGAAAGGACAGCGTCGCCTCCGACAGGATGGCGAGGCCAAGATTCAGCGTCGCCGCCACCATCACGGGCGTGAGCGTGTTGGGCAGGATATGGCGGGCCATGATGCGTGTCGCCGCGACCTTGATGATGCGCGCGGCGAGCACATATTCCTTGCGACGCTCGACCATGGTCGAGGCGCGGACCGTGCGGGCATATTGCACCCAGTTGGTCAGCGAAATCGAGACGACGAGCACGACGGCGGCGAAGGGCTCGCGCAGCGCCGGCGGCAGCAATTCACGGAAGATCGCGCTGACCAGGATCGCCATCAGCAGCGTCGGGATCGAGAGCACGGTATCGCCGAGCCGCATCAGCAGATTGTCGATGCGCCCGCCATAATAGCCGGAGACCAGTCCGATGCTGACGCCGAGCGCCATCGAGACAATGACGGCGGCGATCCCGATGATCAGCGAGACGCGCGTGCCGTAGAGGATGGCCGAGAGCACGTCGCGCCCCTGCGGATCGGTGCCGAGCAGGAAGGGCCACTCACCGTCCCTGGCCCAGATCGGCGGGATCTCGGCCTTGTCGATGAAGATCTGCGAGAGGTCATACGGGTTCTGGACTGCGATCAACGGGGCCAGCAGCGCCGTGGCGATCAGCAGGACGAGCACGATCGCCGAGAGCCAGGCAGCCGGCGTGCGCCGGAAGCTCCAGCCGATATCGCTGTCGAGGAAGCGGCGCAGCCGGCCGGGCTTCGCGGCATCCATGGCCTTTGCGGGATCAGCGGGCATTGGCGGCTCCCGAGATCGCATCCTCGCGCAGGCGCGGATCGACATAGGCGTAGAGCAGGTCGACCAGCGTGTTCAGCGAGACGAAGATGAAGGAGACCACGATCAGATAGGCCGCCATCACCGGGATATCGACGAATGTCACCGCCTGGACGAAGAGCAGGCCCATGCCCGGCCACTGGAACACCGTCTCCGTGACCAGCGCGAAGGCGATCAGATTGCCGATCTGCAGGCCCGTCACGGTGATCACCGGCATCAGGCAATTGCGCAAGGCGTGGCGGAAGTGGACGGCGCGCAGCGTCAGCCCGCGCGCCCGGGCGAAGCGGATGAAGTCGGTGCGCATCGTCTCCAGCATCTCGGCCCGGACCAGTCGCATCACCAGCGTGATCTGGAAGAGCGAGAGCGTGATGCCCGGCAGGATCAGCGCCAACCGGCCAGACGGCGTGAGGAAGCCCGTGCTCCACCAGCCGATCTGCACGACCTGGCCACGCCCAAAGGCCGGCAGCCATTGCAGCGTCACCGAAAACAGCAGGATGAACAGGATGCCGAGCGCGAAGCTCGGCAGCGAGACGCCGAGCACCGAGACGAATTGCAGGACTTTGGCGAGCCAGCTGTCGCGCTTGATGGCGGTGTAGACGCCGAGCGGAATCCCAACCGCGAGCGAGAGAAACGTCGCCACCAGCACCAGCTCGAAGGTCGCGGGGAAGCGCTCGGAGATCAGCGTGAAGACCTCCTGCTGGTTGCGGTAGGAGATGCCGAAATCACCGTGCAACGCATTGCCGACGAAGGTTGCGAACTGCAGGACGAAGCCCTTGTCGAGCCCGAGCCTGATCCGCAATTCGTCGCGCTGCGCCTGGCTCGCCTGCTCGTTCAGCATCAGTTCGACGGGATCGCCGACAAAGCGGAAGATCAGGAAGGCTAGGAAGGCGACCGCGAGCATGACGCCGGCCGCGTTCAGGAGGCGCTTGAAGAGGAAGGCCGGCATCGGATGGTCCTGTTCTGCCGCCGTCATTCTCGGGCGTAGCCCTCGGGTCCGATCTACGATCGGCCCAAGGATAAACTCCGCACAGACCCGAGAATCTCAGGACAAGAAAATGCTGGTTTCCGAGATGGTCGGGTCAAGCCCGACCATGACGTGTCGAGACATCCTCAGGCTCGCAGTTGCGCTGCGCCCCGGAATGACAGCGTCCTCACTTCATCGTCGTCAGCCACAGCCTCGGCTTGTTGTCGGACGCCTGCACGGTCGCGGCCACGGTGCTGCGCATCGCCCAGGCCATCGGCTGCTGGTGCAGCGGGATGAAGAGGTGCTCGGCCTTGGCGATCTTCAGCGCCTCCATCATCATCGGGATGCGCTTGCCGTTGTCGAGTTCGACGCCGGCCTTGTCGATCAAGGCATCGATGCGCGGATCGCCCCAATTACCCCAGTTGAACACGCCACCCGAACCGCTCTTCGAGCGCATCACCTGGATCAGGATCGAATAGGCGTCGATCATCGGCTCGTTGGCCCAGCCGAAGGAGATCACGTCGAACTCGCCCTTGACGCGCTTGGGCGTCTGCTGGCTGCGCGGGCCGAGGCTCAGATTGGGCCGCAAGCCGGCGCGCGACCACATCGAGGCGACCGCCTGGCAGAACTCCTCCTCATTGACGAGACCGTCGCTCTGGCAGTTCATCTGGAAGGAGAAGCCGTTGGGATAGCCTGCCGCCGCCAGCAGCTTCTTGGCGCCGTCGAGGTCGAAGGGCAGGCGCACATCCTGCGAGGGCTCGTAGCCGGGAATGGCCGGAGCGATCAGGGCGCCGGTGTTCCGCGACAGGCCGCGCATGGCACGCTTCTGGACGGCGTCGATGTCGATGGCGCGGTAGAGCGCCTCGCGGACGCGGATATCCTTGAGCGGGTTTTTATCCTTCACATCGCTCTCGAACAGCGTGTCCTTGAGATTCAGCGCGAAGATCACGGTGCGCAGTTCATTGGTCTGCAGCACCTTGACCTCGGGCGAGGCCGATAGGCGCGGCAGATCCTGCAGCGGAGCAACATTGGTGAAGTCGATCTCACCCGAGAGCAGCGCCGCGACACGGGTCGAGGCCGAGGCGATCGGCAGGAACTCGATCGTGTCGATGTTGTGCTGGGGCTTGTCCCACCAGTTCGGGTTCTTGACGTAGACGGTCTTGGCGTCGACGCGGCGGCTCTCGACGATGAAGGGGCCGGTGCCGTTGGCGTTGTCGGTGGCGTAGCCCTTCACGCCCTTACCGGAATCGGTCGGCAGCAGCGAATTGTTGGCGACGAGCCAGGCCTTGTTGAAGATGAAGATGTTGGTGAGGTCGTTGAGCAGCAGCGGATAAGGGCCGTTGACCTCGATCTCGACGGTGTAGTCGTCGATCTTTTTCGAGGATTTATAGGCCGGCAGATTGCCCTTGAGCGGCGAGGCGTCGTTAGTGACGCGCTCCAGCGAGGCCACGACGTCGTCAGCCGTGAACGGGTTGCCGTTGTGGAATTTTACGCCCTGACGGAGCTTGAAGCGCCAGACCGTCGGCGAGACCGTCTCCCAGGACTCCGCCAACGCCGGCTCGATCTTGAGATCGCCGGTGTAGCGCACCAGCCCCTCATAGACATGGTTCAGCACCGAAAGCGTGAAGGTGTCGCCATAGGAATAGGGGTCGAGCGAGGCGATCTCGCGCGCCGCGCCCCATTTCAGCGTCTTCGCCGAAGCCGCTGAAATGGGGATGACCGCGCCGGTCAGCGCGAAGGCGGCAATGGCCGCCAGCATCCAAGCTCTCTTCATCGAAACTCTCCCTTTCGATGAGCCCGCTGCGCGTCTTTGGCGCTCGCCCGGCCCGCCACCCTCGTCGATGCCGCATTATCAGCCATGCTGACATTTTTTGCGGCAGTTCGTGTGCGATTAATAATCAATCTTGCATACGATTGTGATATCGTATTGTATGCGATTATTGAAGACAAGCGAAAAACTGGAGCGGAGCCGAATCCCGTGACATGGAGTGAGCCTCAGAGGGCTGAACCAGGACAGAAACGGGCGACGATGACCGATTCCCGCCAACCCGGATTGCGCGCGCAATCGGTATACAGAGCGCTCCGGCGCGCCATCATCGAACAGGCGCTGAAGCCCGGCATGAAGCTGCCGGAGGATTCGATCGGCGAGCAGCTCGGTGTGAGCCGCACCCTGGTGCGCGAGGCCTTCGGCCGATTGGCCGTCGAAGGCCTGGTCGAGCTCAAGCCCAATCGCGGCGCCTCTGTGGCCTATCCGACGCTGGAAGAGGCGCGCGACGTCTTCGATGTGCGTCGGGGGCTCGAGCGCCTCGTCGCCGAGAATCTCGCCGGACGGCTCACCGCCGCGCAGGCCGCCGAACTCGAGGACCATGTCCGGCAAGAGGACAAGGCGCATGGCCAGGATGGACCGGAATCGATCCGGCTTGCCGGCGAGTTCCACATCAAGCTCGCGGAGATGACCGGCAACGCCCTGCTGCTGCGCTATGTCCAGGAGGTCTCCTCGCGTTGCTCGCTGATCCTGGCGATCTATGGCCGGCCGCATTCCTCGGAATGCGCGGTCTCGGAACACCGCCAGTTGATCGAGGCCTTGCGGGCGGGTGATGGCGCGCGCGCCGCCCATCTCATGGACCATCATCTCCAGGCCGTGGTGACGCGGGCTCTGCTGACGCCGCGCGCCGAGCGCGACATCCGCGACCTGCTCGCCCCCTATGCCCTCAGCGAAGGACTGACCCCGCCGTGACCGACCTGTCGACAGAGCCCAAGCCCATCGCGGCTGCCCCGCCGGTCGTCACCTTCGATTTCGCGAAGCTTTCGCCGCGCGAGCGCTACAAGCTGCTGATCGGCGCGGTCGTGCCGCGCCCGATCGCGCTGGTGACGACAGTCGATGCACTGGGCGTCGTCAACGCCGCGCCGTTCTCGTTCTTCAACTGCCTCTCGGCCGATCCGGCGATCCTGGCGCTCGGCGTCGAGTACCGGCCGACCGGCGGGCAGAAGGACACCGGCCGCAATGTCCGCGAGACGCTCGCCTTCACCGTCAACATCGTCTCCGATGCTCTGGTCGAGGGCATGAATATCTGCGCCGTGCCCTTCGAGCCCGGCATCGACGAGCTGGCTCAGGCCGGCCTCACCGCCATGCCCGGCGTCAAGGTGCCCTGCCCCTGGATCGGCCAAGCGCCGGCGGCCTTCGAATGCCGCCACCACACCACGCTCGGCATCGGCAGTTCGCGCGAGATCATCCTGGGCGAGGTGGTCTATGCGCATTTCCGCGCGGATACGATCGATGCCGAGAGGCTCTATGTCGATCCCGCCGCGCTCGACGCCGTGGGCCGCATGGGCGGCCATGGCTATGCGACGACGCGCGACTATTTCGACCTGCCGACCATGTCGACCGCGACCTGGCAGGCCGACCCGGCAGCAGCGAACCGGCGGCGCTAGAGCCAACTGGTCCTTCACGGCGAGGGGTAAACGGGGCTAAGTCAGGGCGGGCGGCGCAGGCTCGCGCCGCGCCATCACGCGAAGCGGCTCCGATTTGAACCTCAAATTTCTCGAAACCTTCGTCTGGGTCGCGCGATTGCGGAATTTTTCGGTCGCGGCCGACAAGCTTTGCACCACCCAGGCCGCCGTCTCGAACCGGATCGCTACCCTGGAGCGCGAGCTCGGCGTGCGCCTGTTCGAGCGCGATCTGCGCACTGTCAGCCTGACCTCGCACGGCCAGCGCGCCTTGCCCCAGGCCGAAGCGATCGTGCGCATGGTCGGTGAATTGGAGCGGCTGATCGCCGATACCGGGCAGATGCGCGGCGCGGTCATGATCGGGGCGATCGACTCGATCGTCTATGCCTGGCTGCCGCGGCTGATCGAACGGGTGAAGATTGCTTATCCCAATGTCACGATCGATCTGAACGTCGACACCAGCCTCAACCTCGCTCGCCAGATCCAGGACGGGCAGATCGATCTCGGCCTGATCATGGGCCCCGTGGTGGCGCCCCATGTCCGCAATATCGAACTCTGCGTCTTCGATTGCCTCTGGATCGGCTCGCCGCGCCTTGCCCTGAAACCAGGCCGGCTCGCCATTGCCGATTTCGCCGACTACCCGATCTTCGCCTATTCCAAGGGCTCGCAGCCGCATCAATCCGTGCTGCGCGCGATCGAGCTCGCGGGACTCGATGCGGGGGCGGTGCGCGTTTTCAACTCCAACTCGCTCGCCACGATCACACGCTTGATCCGGGACGGCGTCGGCGTTGCCGTGCTGCCGCAGGTCGTGGTGCAGGAGTTCCTCGACAATGGCGAACTGCATGTGCTCGATGTCGACGCCAAGCTGCCGCCGCTGCATTTCCATGCGGTCTTCGCCGACAATCCCGGCAACGCCCTGCCGGCGCTGATCGCGGACATGGCGGTCGAGATCGCGGCCACGCAACCACCCGCCTGACCACGCCGCCCCTGCCCGCAAATGCGGCAGGGGCTGACCATGCCGGTCTCATAAGCAATTCTTGTCGAGACGAACAAGAATTTCGCGTTTGCCGCGCTTAGCCAGGTTTGGTCTGCTGCGAGACGGCCGCAACGGAGCATGACGTCGCCCGGCAATCGGGCTTCGTCACGCGTCACGCTCAAGGCCTTTGCAGGGAGAACGCCGGTGAAAGTCTCGCTCGTCCAGATGAACTCGCAGGATGACAAATCCGCGAACCTCAAAATGGCCAAGGCGCTGATCGAGAAGGTCGTCGCCGAGGAGAACCCGGACCTCGTCGTCCTGCCGGAATATTACGCCTTCCTCGACGGCAGCCCGGAGGCGATGCGCAACAGCGCCGAGACCTTCCCCAATGGTGAGAGCTACCGCCTGATGTCAGGCCTGGCCGAGAAGCACGGCATCACGCTGCACGCCGGCAGCGTCTGCGAGCGCGACGGCGACGACTATTTCAACGCCACGATCGTGTTCGGGCCGGACGGAAAGCAGATCGCGCATTACCGCAAGATCCATCTGTTCGACGTCGATGCGCCGGGCGGCGTCAGCTACCGCGAATCCAACATGGTTTCGCGCGGCAAGGACATCGTCACCTACAAGGTCGAGGACACCACCGTCGGCTGCGCCATCTGCTACGACATCCGCTTCCCCGAGCTCTTCCGCAAACTGCGCGACGCCGGTGCCGACATCATCGTCCTGCCCGCCGCCTTCACGCTGATGACCGGCAAGGACCATTGGGAGCTGCTGGCGAGGGCGCGCGCCTGCGAGACGCAAACCTGGTTCCTGGCGACCGGCCAGACCGGCACGCACGCCCAGGGCAAGAACGCCTGCTACGGCCATTCCATGGTGATCAATCCCTGGGGCCATATCGCAGCGCAGGCCTCCGACGGCGTCGGCACGACCAGTGCAAGGCTCGATTTCGATTACACGGCCAAGGTCCGCGCGGCCGTGCCGGTCGCCAACCACCACGTCGTCGCCTGAGCGGAAAGCCCATCATGTTCATCGTCAATCCCATGCCGGCGCAGATCTCCGCCGACCTCATCGCCCTGCTCGAGCAATGCGAAGTCGCGACCATCGGCCATGTCCTGCATTCCGGTTTCGTCGATCGTGAAATCCGCGCGGTCCTGCCGACCAAGCGCGTCGCCGGCACCGCCGTCACCATCCGCATCCCGCATGCGGACTCGACTGCCCTGCACTACCTGACCAAGATGGTGCGGCCGGGCGATGTCGTCGTCATCGACCGCTGCGGCGACACCAAGCATGCCTGCTGGGGCGGCGTCGTAACCCATTCCATGAAACTCGCAGGCGTGACGGCGGGCGTGATCGACGGCCCGGCGACCGACTTCTCCGAGATCGTCAAGACCGACATGCCGATGTGGTGCCGCGGCCCCTCGCCGATCACCACCAAGATCCTCGGCACCGAGGGGGCAATCAACGTGCCGGTCAGCGTCGGCGGCCAGACGATCGAGCCCGGCGATGCCGTGCTCTGCGACGAAAGCGGCGTCGTCGTGCTCAAGGCCGCGACCGCGGAAGCCTATGCCCGCCGCGCGATCGAGATGCAGCAGCAGGAACTCGTGCTGCTTGAGCGCCTGCGCAAGGGCGAGAAACTGTCCGACATCTCCGGCGCGACCGCCATGGTGGAGGGCAAGCTCGCCAAGGCCTGAGGACCGGACGAACCGACTGAACAGCCTGACGACGGGCGGATAACCGCCCGCGCATCACATAAGAGGGGATTTCGCATGCAGATTTCGACCAAACTCGCCATCGCCGCCGCCATCGCGGCGGGGCTTTCGTCCCATTCCGCCATGGCCCAGCAGACCGTGACGCTGATGGCCTATTCCGGCCTGTTCCAGGAGCGCTACACCAAGGCGGTGGTCGAGCCGTTCATGAAGGCCAATCCCGGCATCAAGATCGAATATTTCCCGATGCCGAACTCGGCCCAGATGCTGGGCAATCTGCGCGCCCAGAAGGCCGCGCCGCAGGCCGACGTCGTGATCATGGACGTCTCGGTCTCGAAGGCCGCGACCGACGAGCAACTGCTGGTCAAAATCGACGAGAAGACCAGCCCCAACGTCGCCGACCTGTTCTCGGCCGCACGTATCGCCGATGTCGACGGCGTCGCGGTGACCTTCGACAACCTGGTGATGCTTTACAACTCCGACGTCGTGAAAGAGGCCCCCACGAGCTGGATGGACCTCGCCGACAAGAAATACGCCGGTAAGGTCGCGATCCCCGGCATGCCCGACATCCAGGGCCTCTCGCTCGTCCTGATCCTGGAGAAGGCGCGCGGCGGCTACAACCATCTCCGCAGCGTCGACAAGGGCATCGCGGCGATGGGCGAGATCGCGCCCAACGTCCAGACCTGGGAGCCCAAGCCGGAGGTCTATCCGGTCATCATCTCCGGGCAGGCGATTATCGGAGCCGGCTGGAACGCGCGCGCCCAGGTCAATGCCGACAGCTCCAATGGCAAGCTCAAGGCCGTGCTGCCGCAGGAAGGCAGCGTCTTCCAGATCAACACGATCAACCATGTCGCCGGCGGGCCGGGCAAGGACGCCACCGCCAAGTTCATCGACTACGCACTGAGCCCCGAGGCGCAGAAGGCCTTCACCGAGAGCATGTTCTATGCTCCGACCAACGCCAAGGCGCTGATCTCGGATGCGGCGATCGCCCGCACCGCCGTCAAGTCGATGGACAAGGTCATCCCGGTCGACTGGATCGCTCTCGCCAAGGTCCGCGAGCCGATCATGGACCAGTGGCGCCGCAAGGTCATCCCGCTGAGCCGCTGATCGAACCGAAGGGCTTGTACGATAAGGGCTTGCACGATCATGACCGACCGCATCACCGCTCCGGCCGCCGGCCAAGCCGGCGAGGGCTTCCTCTCGCTCAAGGGGCTGACCAAGAGCTATGGCGGCTTTGCGGCGGTCGACAATCTCGATCTCGAGGTTCCCAGGGGCGAGCTCGTCGCCTTCCTCGGCCCCTCCGGCTGCGGCAAGACGACCTCGCTCAGGATGATCGCCGGCCTGGTGCCGGCGACATCGGGCCGCATCGTCGTCGGCGGGCAGGACCTGACCGAGGTCCCGACGCATCGCCGCGACATGGGCCTCGTCTTCCAGAGCTACGCGCTGTTTCCGCATATGAGCGTGGCCAGGAACGTCGCCTTCGGGCTGGAGATGCGCAAGATCGGCAAGGACGAGATCGCCCGGCGCGTGAAGGAGGCGATCGCGCTCGTGCATCTCTCCGGCAAGGAGGAGCACCGGCCGAGCCAGCTTTCGGGCGGCCAGCAGCAGCGCGTGGCGCTGGCGCGCGCGCTCGTCGTGCGCCCCTCGATCCTGCTGCTCGACGAGCCGCTCTCCAATCTCGACGCCAAATTGCGCGACGAGATGCGCAACGAAATTCGCGACATCCAGAAGCGGCTCGGCATCACCGCGATCTTCGTGACGCATGATCAGGTCGAGGCCTTGACCATGTGCGATAAGGTCGTGGTCATGAACCAGGGCAGGCTCGAACAGGTCGGCACGCCGGTCGATCTCTACGAGAGCCCGAAGACCGCCTTCGTCGCCGGCTTCGTCGGCCGCAGCAACCGGCTGAAGGCAACGGCCCGCGACGGCGCGGCCGAATTCGCCGGCGAAACATTCGCCGCGCAAGCGGGCCTTTCCGGCCCCGTCGAGATCATGGTCCGCCCGCACCGCGTCGCGCTATCGGCGGCGGGCGCGGATGTGACGGCGGGCGACCACCGCGTTTCCGGCGTCGTCGCGCGCACCATCTTCGCCGGCGACATCCTGCAATATGATGTCGACGTCGCCGGGCAGATCGTCTCGGTCGAGCTGGCGACACGCGGCGGCGAGACCGTGCTGCAACCGGGCGCCGCCGTGACCCTGTCCTGGCGCCGGCAGGACGTCTTCGTCTACGGAGCAGCGGCGTGAGCGCGGCTGCCGCCATCACGGCCCCCGCGCCGGTCTCGGAAGCGCGCAGGAGCGGCCTTGCGCTGGTCGTCCTGCTGCTCGCGCCGATCGCGCTGGTCAATGCGCTCGGCTTCCTCGTGCCGGTGCTGAATCTGGCGCGGATGTCGTTCTACGAGGTCGAGCCGACCGGCGCGATGCGCGAGGTCTACACGCTCGCGACCTGGCTCACCGTCTTCAAGGACACGTTCTACGCCGAATTGATCGTGAACAGCATCACGGTCAGCCTCGGCATCACGCTGCTGACCTTGGTCTGCTCCTACCCGATCGCGCTTTATCTGCACCGCTCCAGCGGCACCTGGCGGACCATCCTGCTCGTGCTGGTGATCTCGCCATTGCTGACCTCGGCGGTGGTGCGCACCTATGGCTGGATCGCGATCCTCTCCGAGAGCGGGCTCGTCAACAACGCGCTCTCCGCCTTCGGCATCGCGCCGCTGCGATTGATGTTCAACAAGACCGGCGTCGTCATCGGCCTCACCGAGATCCTGATGCCCTATATGATCCTGGCGCTGCTCGCCGGCTTCGGCCGGCTCGATCCGCGTGTCGAGGAAGCCGCCTCCACCTTGGGTGCGCCGCCCTTCACGATCTTCCGCCGCATTATCCTGCCGTTGACGCTGCCGGGCATCGCGCTCGGCTGCCTGCTCTGCTTCGTGCTCGCGGTCTCCTCCTTCATCACGCCGAAGCTGCTTAGCGGCGGCCGCGTCTTCCTGCTCGCCACCGAGATCTACGATCAGGCGATCGTGACGCTGAACTGGCCGCTGGCTGCCACGCTCTCGATCCTGGTGCTCGTCATCTTCGGCGGCGCGCTCGTGCTCTATACCCGCGCGCTGCGCGCGATCATGTGAGGGAGGCTGATCATGGATGAACGTCCCGTCTCGCTCGCGCTGAAGCTCATGGCGCTCACGATGTTCGTGTTCCTGCTGGCGCCGTTGGTCGTCGTCGTGCCGATCTCCTTTTCCGGCGACAGCTACATGATGTTCCCGCCCTCGAGCTGGAGCCTGAAATGGTATCCGGCGATCTTCGCCGACGGGAAGATGACCTCGGCCTTCTGGACGAGCCTGCTGCTGGCCTTCGTGGTGACGACTTTAAGCCTGCTGATCGGCCTGCCAGCTGCCTATGCGCTGGTGCGGCTCAAGCCCCGCGGCTCGGAAGCGATGAGCGCCCTGTTCACGGCACCGCTGCTGCTGCCGACGATCGTGCTCGGCCTCGCCATCCTGATCGTTTTCTCACGCTATGGCCTACTCGCGACCTTCCAGGGGCTGGTCGCCGCGCATCTCGTGGTGACATTGCCTTATGCGATCCGGGTGCTGGCGACCGCACTCGCGACCCTGCCGATCCCAATCGAGGAAGCGGCGGCGACGCTTGGCGCCTCGCCCTTCACCGTGTTCCGCCGCATCACCCTGCCGATGATGAAGTCGGGGCTGATCGGCACGACGGCGCTGTGCTTCCTGGTCTCCTTCGACGAGGTCGTGCTGTCACTGTTCATGACCGGCCCGCGCATCTCGACGCTGCCGGTGGCGATGTATCACCATGTCGAGCAGCAGGCCGACCCGCTGGTCGCATCGCTCTCGGTCCTGCTCGTCATCCTCACCTTGCTCGTCGTGCTCGTGGTCGACCGGACGTCCGGCCTCGCCAAGACCTTCGTGAAGTGATGCTGATGATGTCGCTCGGACACATGCCGTCATCCTGGACAAGTCGCGCAGCGACGCAGATCCGGGATCCATCGGAGGGTGCTGAGCTCTCCGATGGATCCCGGCGCTCCGCGGAGTTTATCCTTGGGCCGATCGAAGATCGGACCCGAGGGCTACGGCCAGGATGACGGCGTGTTTCCGAGCATAAAAAGCAGGCTCTAGCAGCCGAACCGAACACCGTTCTTAGCAAGACATGACCCGCTCGCCCTGGCGAGCGGGAGCACCGGAGCTTTGCCTCATGCAGCAAGATATCCGCATCGCCGTCGACATCGGCGGCACCTTCACCGACATCGAGATCCTCGATGCAAGCTCCGGCGCGATCCATCAGATCAAGACGCCGAGCACGCCGGCCGATCCCTCGATCGGCCTGTTGACCGGCATCCGCGAGGCCTCCGAGCGCTTCGGCTTTCCGATGCAGGCGGTGCAATACCTGCTGCACGGCACGACGATCGCGACCAATGCCGTGCTCGAACGCAAGCTGCCATTGGGCGCCATCGTCACCACGGCAGGCTTCGAGGACGTCATGCAGATCGGCCGGCATGGCCGCACCGATGTCTATGCAATCACGCTTGCCCAGCCCGAGCCGCTGGTCGCGCGCCGATTCTGTTTTGGCGTGACCGAGCGCGTCAACGCCGAGGGCCGGATCACCGTGCCGCTCGACGAGGACGGCGTGCGCCGGATCGCGACCGAGCTTGCCAGGGCCGATGTGAAGTCGGTCGCGGTTTGCCTGCTGCACGGCTACGCCAATCCCGCACATGAGCGTCGCATCGGCGCGATCCTGGCCGAGATGCTGCCGAATATTGCGATCACGCTCGCCTGCGACATCTCGCCGGAAATCCGCGAATATGAGCGCATGTCGACGACGGCGCTCAACGCCATGCTGGTGCCGATCGTGCAGCGTTACACCAACCGGCTCGCCGGACGGCTTAGGGATGAGATCCCCGAGGCCCAGGTCTATCTCGTGCAGTCGAATGGCGGCGTCTCGGGCCTTGCCAAAGCCGGGCGCGAGCCGGCGCGATTGCTGCTCTCGGGCCCGAGCGGCGGGGCGGCCGCGGCCAGGCGGCTCTCGGTCGAGCTCTGCGAACCCAATCTCGTCGCCGTCGACATGGGCGGCACCTCCTTCGACGTCTCTGTCGTCCATGACGGCCAGATCTCGATGGTCAATGAAGGCGAGGTCGATGGCCTGCCGGTGCGGCTGCCGATGATCGAGATGCGCACCATCGGCGCCGGCGGCGGCTCGATCGCCTGGGTCGATGACGGCAATCGCCTGCGCATCGGCCCGCACTCGGCCGGCGCGGACCCCGGCCCGGCCTGCTACGGCAAAGGTGGCACCCGCCTGACCGTGACCGACGCCAATCTGTTGCTCGGCCGCCTCGACGGGGCGAGCTTCATGGGCGGAGCGATGCCGCTCGACCGCGAGGCCGCGCGCAAGGCGGCGCAAGAGATCGCCTGCAAGCTCGATCTCTCGATTGATCAGGTCGCGGCCGGCGTCATCGATGTCGCCAATTCAGCGCTCGCGACGGCGACACGGCTCTCGCTCTTCGAGAAGGGCATGGACCCGGAGGACTTCGCGCTGCTCTCATTTGGGGGCGCCGGCGGGGTGCATGCCTGCGAGGTTGCCGAAGAGCTCGGCATCAGTCGCGTGATCTTCCCGGCTCACGCCTCGACGCTCTCGGCCTGGGGCATCCTCTGGTCCGACATCGCCCATGATCTCAGCGCCACGCAGATCGGACTCTTTTCCGAGCTCGCACCGTCGCTCAGCGACAAGGCGGAACGCCTCATCGTCGAGGCGCAGGCTTTGCTGGCCGAGGACGGCGTCGCTCCTGAAGCGCAGCGCTTCGAATGGGCCGTCGACCTGCGCTATGCCGGCCAGGCCTTCGATCTGCGCGTGGCTTTGGACGGGGCGGATTTCTCGGCCGTTGGCATCGCCAAGGCGACCGCAGCATTCCATGATCTCCATCGCCAGCGCTTCTCCTATGACGAACCACAGGTCGCGGTCGAGATCGTGGCGCTCAGGCTGAAGGCGGTCGGCGGGCTGGCGAAACCCGTGCCTGCGCGCGGCGGCCTTCATCAAGCAGAGGCCTCGACCCGCAGCCGGCCCGTCCATGGTCGCCATGGCGCGGTCGCCACGCCGGTCTGGGATCGCGATGCGATCAGCAGCAGCCATCCCCTCGCCGGCCCCGCCATCGTCGAGGAACCCTATACCTCGGTCTATCTGCCAGCCGGCTGGACGATCCTCACCCATGCGTCGGGCGCGCTCGTCGCCGACCGCAGCGCCAGCCATTGAGGTCCGACATCATGAGCGATCTTCTGCACGGCATCGACCCGATCCGCCTCGAAGTGATCCGCAACGCGCTCGTCGCGGCGTCCGAGGAGATGAGCATCACGATCTGGCGCACCAGCCGCTCGACCGTGGTGCGCGAGATTCTCGATTTCTCCACCGCCGTCTTCGATGCTGAAGGAAACAACATCGCCCAATCCGCGCGGATTCCGGTCCATCTCAACTCGATGTCGGACTGCCTGCGCACGATCCTCGACCGCTTCATCCCACTCGAACACTGGAACGACGGCGACGTCATCGTCACCAACGACCCCTATTCCGGCGGTCAGCACCTGCCCGATATCCAGACCTTCCGCCCGGTCTTCGTCGATGGCAGGCGCGTCGCCATCGTCGGCACCCTCTGCCACCATGTCGATGTCGGCGGCGGCGCAGCCGGCAGCTATTATGCGGGCGCCACCGAGGTCTTTCATGAAGGCATCCGCATCCCGCCGCTCAGGCTCGTCGACAAGGGCGTGCTGAACAGCGGCGTCTTCGAGATGCTGCTGCACAATGTCCGCCAGCCCGACGAGACCCGCGGCGACCTCAACGCCCAGATCGCGGCGCTCGGCATCGGCGAGCGCGCGGTCGCGCGCATGGCGAAGAAATACGGCTCAGCCCCTCTCGCCGCGGCAATGGCGGCGATCCTCGACGGCTCGGAGCGGATGATGCGGGCCGCGCTAAAGGCTTTGCCGGATGGCGAGGCCTCCTTCGTCGAACTGGTCGATGATGACGGCCAGTCGGACGAACCGATCCGGCTCCAGGTCAAGATCACCAAGACGGGCGAGACGATCGGGCTCGATTTCGCCGGCTCCAGCCGCCAGGTGCGCGGCCCCGTCAACAACACGCCGGCGATGACCTGCTCGGCGGTGTATTACGCGCTGCTCGCGGCGCTCGGCGGCGACATCCCGGCCAATTCCGGCTGCTACCGCGCCGTAACGGTGACGCTGCCCGAAGGCAGCGTCGTCAATGCCGCCTTCCCCGCGCCGGTCGCGGGCCGCATGGTCGTCAACCACCGCATCGCAACGGCCGTATTCGGCGCGCTGGCGCAGATCGTGCCCGAGCGCATCCCGGCAGCCTATTATGCGATCTCCTATGTCTACGCGCTGCAGACGACCAACCCGACCGGCAAGCGCCAGGTCTATTTCGACATCGAGGTCGGCGGCTGGGGCGGCCATGCCAGGGGCGACGGCGCCAGCGCCCTCTCCTGCGGCCTGCACAACAACACCAATGCGCCGATCGAGATGGTCGAGGCGAAATACCCGGTGACCTTCACGAAATACGGGCTGATCCCAGATCTCGGGCGGCGCCGGCCAGTTCCGCGGGGGCCTGGGCCTGGTACGCGAATGGCGGCTCGATGCGGCAGAAGGCTCGCTCTCGACCAATTTCGAGCGCTTCCGGCATGCCCCCTATGGCATCCAGGGCGGCGAGCCCGGCTCGCTCAGCCGCACCACGGTGACCCACGCCGATGGCACGCAGCTCTCTCTGCGCTCGAAAGTCTCCGGCATTCCGCTGGCGGCCGGCGACATCGTCACCATCGAGACCTCCGGCGGCGGCGGCTTCGGCGACCCGCGGAAGCGCGACTCGCAGCGCCTCGCCAAGGATCTCGCCGACGGCATGGTCAGCCCGCAACAGGCGGCCTCGCTCTACGGCGCCGAGACAGAGAAGGGAGCCGCAGCATGAGCGCTCATCAGCCAGCGGACGGCGTTCCGCTCAGCCTTGCGCAGGTCGAGACGCTGACGCGACGGGCTTTGCTCGGCTGCGGCGTCGACCCGCGCAACGAAGCTGCGATCACTGCCTCCGTGGTCGCAGCCGAGGCCGAGGGCATCCATAGCCACGGCCTCGCCCGGCTGCCGACCTATTGCGAGCATGCCAGGGTCGGCAAGATCGACGGCCGGGCGCGGCCGGTGCTCGACAGCCCCAAGCCCGGTCTGGTGCGCGTCGACGCCAAGGGCGGCTTTGCCCATCCGGCAATCGATTTCGGCCTGCCGGCGCTGTGCGAGGCGGCCAAAGCCCAGGGCATCGCCGCGCTGGCGGTGACCAATTCCTATAATTGCGGCGTCGTCGGCTACCATGTCGAGCGCATCGCCAGGGAGGGCCTGCTGGCGCTCGGCTTCGTCAATGCACCAGCCTCGATCGCACCGATGGGCGGCACCAGACCGGTCTTCGGCACCAACCCGATCGCCATCGCCGTGCCCCGCGCCGGCCGCGAGCCGCTCGTGCTCGACCAATCCTCGAGCGTCGTCGCCAAGAGCGAGATCGTCGTCCATCAGCAGCGCAATGAGCCGATCCCGCTCGGCTGGGCGCTCGACAGGGACGGCAACCCGACGACCGATCCGAAGGCGGCGCTGGCGGGCGGCACCATGGTGCCGGCAGGCGGCTATAAGGGCGCGGGGCTTGCCCTCATCGTCGAGATCTTCGCCGCCTGGCTGACCGGTGCCAATCTCTCGATCGACGCCTCCTCCTTCGCCGACAATCTCGGCGGCTCGCCCCGCACGGGCCAATGCTTCATCGCGATCGATTTCGGGGCGCTGACGGAGGTCGACGCATCGGATCGGCTGGAGCGCCTCTTCGGCGCAATCACCGGGCAGGAGGGCGCGCGGCTCCCCGGCGAGAGGCGCAATGGCGCACGCCAGCGCACCGCGCGCGATGGCGTCACGATCTCACGCAAGCTGTTCGAGACAATCGAGGCTTATGCGGGAGCGGCATGAAAATGCCCCGGCCATCTCATGCCCCGACGCTGCAGCGCATCTTAGTCGCCCTCGCCCGGCCCATAACCCGGCAGCCGCGAGACGACACCGACAATCGGGCGCAGATGCTGCTCCAGCACCGCGCGCGCCTGCGCCTCGTCGCCCGCCTGCAAGGCTGTGAGCAAGGCGCGATGCTCGATCCGGATGCGATCGACCCGGTTGGGATCGACGCTCATCGCCGTCATCGCGACACGCTGCTGCCGCGAGCCGAGCGACTGATAGAGCTCGGACAACACCTCGTTGCCGAGCGCGCCGACCATGGTGAAATGGAAACGCCGGTTGAGCTCGACGCGCGGAAAATGATCTCCGCCGGCGAACTCCTCCATCTGGTCGAGGATCGTCGCCATCTCGACTGGGATCGGAATTTTCTGCTGGCAGATCCGCGCGACGGCATAGCCTTCGATCATGCGCCTGGTCTCGTAGAGGTCGACAAGCTCCTGCGCCGTCACCTGCCGGACGAGCGCGCCCCGGCGCGGCAGCAGGTCGATGAAGCGCTCGGCCTCCAGCCGGTGGAACGCCTCGCGGACGGGCGTGCGCGACACCTTCATCGCGGACGAAATCTGTTCCTCCTCGATGAAGGAGCCGCCGAGGAAATGCCCGCGCAGGATCTCTTCCCGGACATAGAGATAGACCCGCTCCCGGGCGGGCTTTGCGACCGATGGCTGCGCCTGGCGCGGCTTCATGTTTCCATCCGTTTGCAGCATGCGACCGCATTTCATAGCGAGCGGGGTCGTAGACATCAAAACATCCGCCACGTATACATGAGGCATCATGAAATTGCACGACGAGCGGAAAGACCGAATAGAGGCTTGCGCGCAGCCTGAGCTGGCGCAGGATGCGCAAGCTCGGATCGCCGGGCGCACCGCACCATGATGGCGCTTTTCTTGCTCAGCGCAGCGACGCCTAAAACCGGCGCCGAATGCGGCCCGAAGCAAAGGATCAGCGCATGACGATCTCCCGCCGCACCGTCCTTGGAGCAGGCCTCGCAGCCCCGCTGCTGGCATCGCCTCTGCTCTCCCGGCCTGCGGCGGCGCAGCGCGCCAACGGCATTCTCCGCTTCGGCCTCTCGGCCTTTCCGCCGAACCTCCAGCCCTGGGTCTCGACCGGCGCATCGGCCGGCACGGTCAAGATGCTGACGCACCGCAGCCTGGTCACCTATGACAGCAAGGGCGAATTGCGCGGCGAGCTGGCGGAATCCTGGGCGATCGACGGGAATGGCGCCTGGGTCTTCAAGCTGCGCCAGGGCTGCCTGTTCCATAATGGCGAGCCGGTCACCGCCGAGGACGTGAAGTGGTCGATCGAGCAGATCGCCGGCGAGAAATCAACCGCCTATATGCGCTCCCAGTTCCAGGGCATCGAGCGGGTCGAGATCCCCGACCCGCGCAGTATCCGCATCATCACCAAGGAACCCCAGGCGACGCTGCCGACCTGGTTTGCCAACTACAACACCTTCATCATCTGGCGGAACTCGACGGCAAATGAGCCGATCGGCGCCGGCCCCTTCCGGCTCTCCGGCCAGGAGCGCGGCAGCTCGCTCAGCCTCGTGGCCTTCGACAAGTTCTACAAGCCCGGCTTCCCCAAGCTGAAGGGCATCAAGTTCGTCGTCTATGCCGACGAGAACCTGCGCAACGCCGCGCTGCAATCCGGCGATGTCGACATGATCGAATATGTGCCGTGGCAGTCCATGGCCGCCGTCGAGGCCGACCAGCGCCTCAAGCTCGACACCGTCGAAGGGCCGTTCATGGACGTGCTCTTCAACGGTACGAAGCCGCCCTTCAACGATGCGCGCGTGCGCCGCGCCGTCGCCCACGCGATCAAGCGCGAGGATATCGTCAAGGTCGCCTTCTTCGGCCGCGGCAAGCCGCTCGAAGGCCTGCCGATCGTCGAGGGCACGCCCTGGTACGACAAGGAGCTGGCACATGGTTGGAACTACGACCCCGCCAGGGCCAAGGCGCTATTGACCGAAGCGGGCTATGCCAACGGCTTCCAGACGACGCTGCTCTCGACCGCGCAGTTCGGCATGCACAAGGATACCGCCGAGGTCGTGCAGCAGCATCTGGCGGCGGTCGGCATCCAATGCGAGCTGCAACTGCCAGACTGGTCGACCCGTGTCTCCAGAGGCTCGCGCGGCCAGTACGACATGGCAATCCACGGCGTCTCCGCCGACAACAACGATCCGGACGGGCTGACCGTGGTGCTCGACACCTCGCTCTCGCCGACCCATGGCCGCTCCTGCAAGGTCGACGCACCGCGCACCGTCGCCGCCCTGGCGAAGGGCCGCGGCGAATTCGACCAGGCCAAGCGCGTCGAGATCTACAAGGAGATGCAGCGCGCGGCATTGGAGGAGGTACCGCTCGTCGGTCTTGCCTGGCGCGAACAGGGCTATGGCATGGACAAGGGCGTCAAGGGCTTCACCAACCTGCCCGGCGCGCTGACCACGTCGTCCGGCGGCATGCTCGAAGAGACCTTCTTCGGATGAGCGCTATCTGGTTCGCACACCGCATCCTGATCGCGCTGGTCCTGGCCTGGATCGTCGCGACGATCGTCTTCATGGCGCTGCACATGGTGCCGGGGGACCCCGCCGAGCTCCTGCTCTCGACCGGCGGCACCTCGCCCGACCCGGCGACCGTCGCGGAACTGCGCGAGAAGCTTGGGCTCAACCAGCCCATCCTGGTGCAATATGGCAGCTTTCTCGCCGGCTTGCTCAGGGCCGATCTCGGCAATTCGCTCGTCGACGATTATCCGGTGCTGAGCGAGATCGCGCTCAGGCTGCCGCGCACGCTGGAGCTGATCTTCGCGGGAACGCTGCTTGCGATCGCGATCGGCGTGCCGGCCGGCGTCTATGCGGCGCTGCATCGCGGCGGCCGGTTCGACCGGATCGCGTCTGGCGTCACCGCCCTGCTGCTGGCGATACCGGTCTTCGTGGTCGGCACGCTGCTCGTGCTGCTGTTCGCGCAGACCCTGCGATTGATGCCCGCCGGCGGCTTCACACCCCTGACGCAGGATCCCGTCCTGCATTTCAAGCTCCTGACCCTGCCGGCGATCGCCATCGGCAAGGGGCTGGCGGCCGTTCTGTTCAGGATGACGCGGGCCTCGATGCTCGACGCGCTGGCCAATGACTATGTCCGCACCGCACGCGCCAAGGGCCTTGCGCCCGGACGCGTGCTCTTCGTCCATGTGCTGCGCAACGCGCTGAACCCGGTCATCACCGTGCTCGGCCTGCAGATGGGCACGCTGCTGGGAGGCACCGTTCTGGTCGAATACGTCTTCAACTGGCCAGGCCTCTCGACGCCGCTGCTGCGCGCGGTCGAAGCGCGCGACTACCCGATGGTGGTCGGCATCGTCCTGACGATCTCGGTGCTGTTTTTGCTGATCAACCTGATCGTGGAACTGATCCACGCCGTTCTCGATCCCCGGGTCAGCGCACCATGAAGCGGCTCTGGTTCCCCGGCGCCTTCGTCGCGCTGATCCTCCTCATCGCTATCGCCGCGCCCGTGCTCGGCCTGCCCGACCCCGTGCGGCAGGACATCGCCCGGCGACTGGCCGGGCCGACCGCGACCTCCTGGCTCGGCCGCGATGAGTTTGGCCGCGACGTGCTCTCCCGCCTGATCTGGGGGGCGCGGACAAGCCTCGGCGTCGCCTTCGCTTCGGCTCTGACGGCGGGCTTGATCGGCGTCGTGCTCGGCCTGATCGGCGGCTGGTCGCGCGGCACCGCAGCCTTCCTGTCGGTGCGCAGCATGGACATCATCCTGTGCTTCCCGCCGGTGCTGCTGGCCCTGCTCGTGGTGACCTTGCTCGGACCGGGCGCGGCGACGCTGATCCTCGTTCTCTCCGTCCTGTATCTGCCGGGCTTCGCGCGCGTGACCTATTCCGAGGTGCTCTCGGTGCGTGGGCGCGACTATGTCGAGGCGACGCGCGCATTGGGCGGGCGCACATGGTACATCCTGCTGCGTACGGTGCTGCCCAACATCGCCGGCCCGATCCTGGTGCAGTTGTCGCTGGCCGTCGCCGCCGCCGTGGTGCTCGAGAGCGGCCTGTCCTTCCTCGGTCTCGGCGTCGTGCCACCGGCTCCGTCCTGGGGGCTGATGATCCGGGGGGCGCGCGCCACCATGGAGCAGGCACCGCTGCTCCTGGTCTGGCCCTGCGCCGCGCTGACGCTGACGATCCTCGCCATGAACCTGCTCTGCGACGCGCTGCGCGACGCCGTCGATCCACGCACGTCGGGACGTTGACCCGCCGCGATCTCTTTACCACCAGCCTCGACACAGGAACCTGACCCATGGCTGCAAAGACCGATCCGCTCGTCCATATGGGCACGATCTCCGGCGGAGAAGCCCGCGAGATCCTGAAGACGAATCCCGTGATCCTGCTGCCGATGGGCAGCCATGAGGATCAGGGCCCGCATGCGCCGATGGGCGATTATCTGCTGGCCGAGAAGATCGCCGAGCTCGCCGCCATCCGCGCCACCAAGGCCGGCACGCGCACGCTCGTCGCCCCCGTCCTGCCCTTCGGCGGCGCCGACTGGTTCGGCTCGATGACCGGCGGCATCGCGATCTCGCAGGCGACGCTGACCACCGTCATCGCCGAGATGGTCGACAGCCTGCATCGCAATGGCTTGACCCGCATCATCGTGATCAACGGCCATGGCGGCAATGTCGGGCCGATCGGCGAGGTCGCGCGCGAGCTCTATCTGCGCGAGCAGATCGTGCTGCCGAGCCTCTATCTCTGGCGCATAGGCTACGGCCTGCTGCCCTCGATCGTCGGCGCCGAGAAGGCCGCCGCCGTCTCCGGCCATGGCGCCGACCCGCTGACCTCGATCGGCCTGCATCTCTTCCCCGAATTGATCCGCAAGGACCTGATCCCGGAGGGCAAGCCGTTGAAGCGCGACCCCATCCTCGACCTGCCCTTCACCGGGTTGGGCACCGCAAGCTTCGAGGGCGCGGAAGTCGCCATGCCCAACGAATATGACGAGGTCTACAATCTCGGCGTCGCCAAGGGCGATCCCAAGCTGTGCTCGGCCGAGACCGGCGCTGCCCTGACCGAGAAGCTGACCGAGATCTGCGCCCGCTTCATCGCGCATTTCGCCAGCAAGATCGAAGCCTGAGCTTCCGTTTCCGATGAGGATCGGCGGCGCATCGGCGCCGCCGGCCAACAATCCTGCAGGAGGTGTCTCCATGCCGACACGGCGTCTCGTCATCCAGGCCGGCCTTGCCAGCATCGCCGCCCCCGCGATCGTCCGGGCGCAGGGTCTCAGCGGCTCGATCACGCTGATGTCCTATAGCGGCATCTTCCAGGACAACTACACCAAGACCGTGATCGAGCCGTTCCAGCAGGCCTTTCCCGGCATCAAGGTGAACTTCGCGCCCGGCGGCACCTCGGCCCAGATGGTCGGCAGCGTGCGCGCCCAGAAGGCCGACCCGCAGATCGACGTCGCGATCATGGACGTAACGACCTCGAGCATCGGCAATAGCGAGGGCCTGTTTGAGAAGCTGACGTCAGCGGAATTCCCGGTGCTGAACGAGCTCCTGCCCGAGGCGCGGGCGGCCGGCGGCGAATATGGCCCGGCCGTCACCTTCGACCATCTCGTGCTGGTCTACGACACCCAGAACCTCAAGCCGCCGCTCGCGACGCTCGCCGATCTCTGGCGGCCCGACCTCAAGGGCCAGCTCGCGATCTCCGCCCCGCCCAATATCCAGGGCCTGGCGCTGACCGCGATGGTCGAAAAGATGACCGGCGGCGACTATCGCAAATCGATCGATGGCGCGATCAGGAAGCTGCGCGAACTCGCGCCTTCCGTTAACACTTTCGAGCCCAATCCCGATGGCTACTCGCTGATCCTCAACGGCGTGGTGAAGGTCGCCACCGGCTGGAATGCGCGCTCGCAGCTCTATGCCGACCAGACCGGCGGCAAGATCGGCGCCTTGCTGCCGCCGGAGGGCTCGGTCTTCCAGATCAATACGATCAACCTGACCGCCGGCTCGAAGAACCGTGCGGCCGCGGCAGCTTTCGTCAACTACGCCCTGTCGCAAGCCGCGCAGAAGGCCTTCACCGAGCGCATGTTCTACGCGCCGACCAACGCCCAGGCCGCGATCGACCCCAAGGCCATCGCCCGCACCGCCGCCGCGCCGGACAGCCGCGCCCGCATGATCGGGCTCGACTGGAACGACGTCCTCAAGGTGCGCGACCAGTGGAACAACCGCTGGCGGCGCGAGGTGATCGCGGCGGCACGGTGAGCAGAACCACCCGATGAGCTATCTCGAACTCTCCCGCCTGCAGAAGCGCTATCGCGATTCCGTCGCGGTCGACGATGTCTCGCTCTCCGTCGAGCAAGGAGAGTCGGTCGCGCTGCTCGGCCCCTCCGGCTGCGGCAAGACCACGACCTTGCGCATGCTGGCGGGGCTGGTCGATCCCGATCGCGGCGCGATCCGCCTCGACGGGACCGAGATCACGCGGCTGCCGGCGCATCGGCGCAATATGGGCTATGTCTTCCAGTCCTATGCGCTGTTTCCGCATCTGTCCGTCGGGCGCAATGTCGGCTTCGGGCTGGAGGAGCGCGGCGTCAACAAGGCGGAGATCGCGCGGCAGGTCACGGAAGCGCTGGCGCTGGTGCGGCTGGCGGGTCTCGACGGGCGGCGACCGCGCGAACTCTCGGGCGGGCAGCAGCAGCGCGTGGCGCTGGCGCGCGCCTTGGTGATCCGGCCCGCCGTGCTGCTGCTCGACGAATCCCTCTCCAATCTCGACGCCAAGCTGCGCGACACGATGCGCCACGAGATCCGCTCGATTCAGCGTTCGCTCGGGATCACCACCCTGTTCGTCACGCATGACCAGGTCGAAGCCTTGACGATGTGCGACCGGATCGCGGTGATGGATCGCGGGCGGATCGCGCAGATCGGCTCGCCCGAGGACATCTATGAGCGCCCGGCCACCCGCTTCGTCGCCGAGTTCGTCGGCCGCGCCAATGCGCTGCCGGCGACGCGCGACGCGGAAGGCCACGCCGTGCTCTGGGGCCAGACCCTGCCGGTCAAGGCCCCGGCAGACGGCGAGTTCGACCTGTTCGTCCGGCCGCAACGCATGCGGATCGTGCCTGTCTCCGAACCCGTTGCCGATGGCATGGCGCGCGTCACCGGCCGCGTGCTGCGCAGCGTCTTCGTCGGCGACCATGTCGAGATTCTGCTCGAGGGGGCCGGCGGACAGCTCACGATCGAAACGCAATCGGGCACGGCTGCCTTGCCGGAAGGCGCCGAGGTCGCGGTGATCTGGCAGGCGCGGGACACATTGCCCTTCGCCCGGCCCTTCGCCCGCGAGACGCCATGACCGGCACGGCGCGCCTGAAGCTGCTGGTCCTGCCCGCGGCGCTGTTCGTGCTCGCGGTCTATGTCTGGCCGACGCTCGGCCTGTTTCGAAATGCCTTCCATGAAACCGGCCCGACCGGCGCAATGATCGAGGCCTGGTCGCTGAAGACCGCGCAGGAGGTCTTCAGCGACGGCTTCACCTTCGAATTGACGCTGAATTCGCTCTGGCTCTCGCTCAGCGCGACGCTGAGCGCGCTGATGCTGTCCTACCCGGTCGCGCTGTTCCTGTTTCGCACCAATTCGCGCTTTCGCGGGCTGCTCGCCGTGATCGCGATCATGCCGATGCTGATCTCGGGCGTGGTGCGCGTCTTCGGTTGGCTCGCGATCCTGGGCGATCGCGGCCTCGTCAACACGCTGGCCCAGTCGCTCGGCCTGATCTCGACGCCACTTAAGCTCGTCTTCAACTGGACCGGCGTCACCATCGGCCTGGCCGAGAGCATCATGCCCTATATGATCCTGGCGCTGCTTGCGGGCTTCGGCCAGCTCGACCGGACGCTGGAAGAGGCCTCGCGCAGCCTGGGAGCCTCGCCGGTACGCACCTTCTGGCGCGTGACGCTGCCGCTCAGCCTGCCGGCGCTGGCGTTGGCGGCGGGGCTGGGCTTCGTGCTCTCGATGTCGGCCTATATCACGCCAAAGCTGCTCGGCGGCGGGCGCGTCTTCGTGCTGGCGACGGAAATCTTCGAGCAGGCGACAACCAACACCAATTGGCCGGTGGCCTCGGTGCTGGCGATCTACACGCTCGTGCTTCTGCTCCTGCTGCTTGTCGCCTCCAACATCGCGGCAAGAGGATTGCAGCGATGAACGGCGCCGGACGCGTTCTCTCCAGCCTTGCGGCTGTCGTCTATGTGCTGATCCTGGCGCAGATCGCGATCGTCGTGGCGCTTGCCTTCTCCGCTGATAATTTCATCCTGTTCCCGCCGTCGGGCTATTCGCTGCGCTGGTTCAACCAGCTCGCGCATAATGCGCCGCTGCTGAACGCGCTGTGGCTCAGCGTGCAGATCGCCTGCGTGGTCACGCTGCTCTCGCTGGCGCTCGGCGTGCCCGCGGCGCTCGCGCTGAACAAGGGGCAGTTCCGCTGGCGCGGCGCATTGACCAATTTCTTCCTCGCGCCATTGCTGCTGCCGACCCTGATCACGGGCCTTGCGCTGCTCCTGTTCTTCACGCCGCTACGCTTGACCGCGACCCTGCCCGGCCTCGTGCTCGGGCATATGACCGTGACCGTGCCCTTCGTGATCCGGATGATGACGACGGCTTTCTCGACCTTGCCCGACGATATCGAGGCGGCCGCCGCGACGCTCGGTGCAAAGCCCTGGCGCGTCGTCTGGCGCGTGACCCTGCCGCTGGCGACGCCGGGGCTGATCGCCTGCGCCTGCCTGTCCTTCCTCTTGTCCTTCGACGAAACGGTGATCTCGCTGTTCCTGTCGGGACCGCGCGCCGCGACCCTGCCGGTCGAGATGGTGCGCTATGTCGAGGGCCGCACCGACCCGCTGGTCGCGGCCCTGTCCGTCTTGCTGATCGTCGCGACGCTGATCGTCGTCGTCATCGTGGAACGTCTTGTCGGCGTCGCGCGCGCCGTTGGAAAATAGGAGAACACCATGCCCGATTACCGCATCGCCCCCATGCCTGAGCAGCTGCCGGCCGCGCTCGTCGAGAAGCTCCAGAAGGTCGAAACCGCGACCATCGGCCATTCCCAGCATTGGGGCTTCATGGATCGCGGCATCCAGCCGCTGCTGCGCGGCAAGCGCATTGCCGGCGCGGCGGTGACGCTCGCCATCCCCGGCCAGGATTCGACGCTGCTGCACCACACGCTCGGCCTGCTGCGCCCCGGCGACATCCTCGTCGTCGACCGGCTCGGCGACGACAAGCATGCCTGCTGGGGCGGCGGCGTCACGGTCGCGGCCAAGGCTGCAGGCGCGATCGGCGGCATCGTCGACGGGCCCTGCACCGACCTGGCCGAGATCGAGGATAGCGATTTCCCGATGTGGTGCCGGGGCATGTCGCCGATCACGACGCGGCTCTACAATCTCGGCGGCACGCTGAACCTGCCGATCTCCTGCGGCAATGTTCCGGTCAAGGCGGGCGACGTCATCCTGGCCGATGAATCGGGCGTGCTGGTGCTGCCGCGCGACGAGGCCGAGGCGATCGCCGACGCCGCGCTGGCCCGGCAGGAGCGCGGCGAGCGCAGCCAGGACCGCGTCAAGGCCGGCGAAAAGCTCGGCGATCTCTCCGGGGCGACCAAGATGGTGCTCGACGCCATCGCCGCGGCGAAGGGCTGAGGCGACACCGTGACCTCCTCTCCTCCCGCTCCGCGCGTCGCGACCTTCGCCTGCGAGAAGAAGCCCGCCACCGGCTCGCGCGGCATGGTGGTGACGAACCATCCGCTCGCTTCGGCGGCCGGTTCGCAGATGCTGCTCGCCGGCGGTAATGCCGTCGACGCGGCCGTCGCCTCGCTCTTCGCGCTCACCGTCGTCGAGCCGATGATGGTCGGCATCCTCGGCGGCGGCGTCGCGCATATCCGCATGGCCGACGGCCGCCATGTCGTGCTCGACGGTCTCTCGACCGCGCCGCTCAAGGCGAGCGCCGAGATGTATGACTGCCTCTCAGACGAGGTTGGCCGGCAGCGCGACGTGCGCGACCGGCTCAACGTCGTCGGGCCGAAGGCGGTCGCGGTTCCCGGCGCGCTCGCCGGCTGGTGCGAGGCCCTGGCGCGCTTCGGCACGCTCTCGCTCGAGGAGGTGCTGCAGCCGGCGATCGGACTGGCCGAACGCGGCTTCGTCACGACGCCCTATCTCTCCAACTGCATCAGCGACAATGTCGCCGACCTCGCGCGCGATCCCGGCCTTTCGGCGCTGCTGCTGGTGGGAGGCAAGGCGATAGAGCCCGGCACGCGGCTGGTTCAGGCCGATTACGCCAGGAGCCTGCGCCTGATCGCCAAGCAGGGACCGGCTGCGCTCTATGACGGCCCGCTCGGCAAGGCGCTGACGGATTTCATGGCGGCGAATGGCGGCCTGATCGAGCAGGCCGACCTTGCCGCCTATAAGGTTGCGACACGCGAGCCGGTGCGCGGCTCCTATCGCGGCTACGAGATCGTCGGCCCGCCGCCCCCCTCTTCCTCGGGCGTGCACATCGTGCAGATGCTCAACATCCTCGAGGGCTACGACATCGGCTCGCTTGGCTTCGGCTCGGCGGATTCAGTGCATCTGCTGGCTGAAGCCCTGAAGATCGCCTTCGCCGACCGGGCCGTGGCCACCGCTGACCCCGCCTTCATCAAGGTCCCGGTCGAGCGCCTGATCGACAAGGCCTATGCCAGCGAGCGGCGCGCGCTGATCACGCTGGACAAGGCCAAGAGCTGGAGCGCCGGGCTCTCGGGCGGCGAATCCGCCGACACGACCCATGTCACGGTCGCCGATGCCCAAGGCAATGTCGTCACCTCGACCCAGACGATCAATGGCCTCTTCGGTGCCTGCACGCAGATCCCCGGCACGGGGATGCTGACCAACAACTACATGTTCAATTTCGACCCGCATCCCGGCCGCGCCTTGTCGATCGCGCCCGGCAAGCGCGTCTTCACCTCGATGGCGCCGATGATGGTGCTGCGCGACGGCGAGCTCGCCTTTGCGCTTGGCCTGCCCGGCGCGCTGCGCATCTTCCCCTCGGCGCTGCAGGCGATCGTCAACCTGATCGACCACGGCATGAGCCTGCAGGAGGCGGTCGAGGCGCCGCGGGTCTGGACCGAGGGCGGCGCGCTGGAACTGGAGGCCGCGATCCCCGACAGCGTCGCTGACGAACTCACGGCGCGCGGTCACAGGATCGTCCGCATGCCGCGCATCGCCGGTGGCATGAACGCCATCTCCTTCAACCCCGACGGCACGCTGACGGGCGCCGCCTGCTGGCGCGCCGATGGCACCCCCGTCGCGATCTCCGGCGGGCTCGCCCGCGCCGGCGTGCGCTTCACCATCTGACCCTTCTGCGACCGGACCCCTGACCATGCCCGAAACCATCGTTCTGCTCGACATGACCTCTCCCGACCGCGCCGAGAAGCTGCGCGCTCTCCTGCCGCCCGGCTTTGTGCTGACCCACGGCACGGCGCGCGGCGACGAGCATATGAAGGAGATCATCGCCGAGGCCGACTACGCCATCTCCGGCCAGGTCGGCATTTCCGCCGATGTGCTGCGCGCGGCGAAGAAGCTGAAACTCCTGCATAAATGGGGCGTCGGCGTCGACAATATCGACGTCGCCGCGGCGAAGGAGCTTGGCATCAAGGTCGCCCGCACCACCGGCAGCAATGCCGTGCCGGTCGCCGAATTCACGCTCGGACTGATGCTCTCGACGCTGCGCTATATCGGCTATGGCCATGCCGAGCTGAAGAAGGGGCATTGGGCCACCGGACACCTTCCAGGCGAGACCTTCATGCTCTCGGGCAAGACGGTCGGCATCGTCGGGTTTGGGGCCATCGGCAAGAATGTCGCCAAGCTGCTCAAGGGTTTTGGCTGCACGATCCTCTATTCCAAGCGCCAGCCGCTCAGCGCCACTGAGGAAGCCGCGCTCGGCGTGAAGCACGCCACGATGGCCGAGCTTCTGGCCCAGTCCGACGTGGTCTCGCTGCATTGCCCGCTGACGCCGGAGACCACCAATCTGATCGACAAGGCCGCCTTCGCCGCGATGAAGAAGACCGCCGTGCTGATCAATGTCGCGCGCGGTGGCGTCGTCAACGAGGCCGATCTGGTGGTGGCGCTGCGCGCCAAGGACATCGCCGGCGCGGCGATGGATGTGTACTCGGTCGAACCGCTGCCGCCCGAGAGCGAGTTGCTGACGCTCGACAACCTCGTCGTGACGCCGCATCTCGCCGCCATGGCCGCCGATAATTTCGCACCGACGGTGGCGCGGATGTTCGCCAATATGGCCCATGTCTCGCGCGGCGAGCCGGTGCCGCCGCTCGATCTCGTCGTCTGAACGAAACATCGCCGGAGCGGGAAACGCTCCGGCGATGATGTCTTTCGAGAGCGTTTTCGAGCGAAGTGGAAACCGGTTCGCGTGAAGAAAACGCGCTAAAATAAAGAGATCGAGCGGTTTCCGATCCAATTGGATCGGAAACCGCTCGAGACCTTAGGCCGCTTCAGCCAGCGTCTGGGCAGGCGGGTGATCGACCTGCTTCAGCGGCTTATTGCCCGTCAGCTTGCGCATCAGCACGTAGAACACCGGCGTCAGGAAGATGCCGAAGGCGGTGACGCCGATCATACCGGCGAAGACCGCGACGCCCATGGCGTGGCGCATCTCGGCGCCAGCGCCGGTCGACGTCACCAGCGGCACCACGCCCATGATGAAGGCAAGCGAGGTCATCAGGATCGGCCGCAGGCGCAGGCGGCTCGCCTCGATCGCGGCCTGGACCGGCGTCCTGCCCTCGAACTCCAATTCGCGGGCGAATTCGACGATCAGGATCGCGTTCTTGGCCGATAGTCCCACCAGAACGACGAGGCCGATCTGGGTGAAGACGTTGTTGTCGCCTGCCGTCAGCCAGACGCCGGTCATCGCGGCGAGCAGGCCCATCGGGATGATCATGATGATCGCGATCGGCAGGGTCAGGCTCTCATATTGCGCCGCCAGCACCAGGAAGACGAGCAGGATCGCGATCGGGAAGACCAGCATGGCGGAGTTGCCGGCCAGGATCTCCTGATAGGTCAATTCGGTCCACTCGAAGGCGAAGCCCTTGGGCAAGGTCTCGGCAGCAATGCGCTCGACGGCGGCCTGCGCCTGCCCCGAGGAATAGCCCGGAGCCGGACCGGCATTGATGTCCGAGGCCAGGAAGCCGTTATATCGCATCGCCCGTTCGGGACCGGCATCGGCGCGCACGTTCAGCACGGCGCCCAGCGGCACCATCTCACCCGAGGCCGAGCGGACCCGGAGCTGGGCGATCTGTTCGGGATAAGCGCGGAAGGCGGCGTCGGCCTGAGCGCGGACCGTGTAGGTGCGGCCGAACTTGTTGAAGTCGTTGACATAGGATGAGCCGAGATAGATCTGCAGCGTGTCGAAGACATCCGTCACCGCGACGCCAAGCTGGCGCGCCTTGGTGCGATCGATATCGGCAAACAGCTGCGGGACATTGACCTGGAAGCTCGAGAACATGCCGGCGATCTCGGGCGCGGCCGCAGCCTTGGCCATGAAGGCCTTGGTCGCCTCGTCGAGAGCCTTGTAGCCCAGCCCGGCGCGATCCTCGATCTGCAGCTTGAAGCCGCCGATGGTGCCGAGCCCCTGGACGGGCGGCGGCGGGAACATCGCGATGAAGGCCTCCTTGATACCAGCGAATTGCTGGTTGAGCTGCATGGCGATGGCCGCCCCGCCCAGAGACGGGTCCTTGCGCTCCTCGAACGGCTTCAGCGTCACGAAGACGATGCCGGCGTTCGACGAATTGGTGAAGCCGTTGATCGACAGGCCGGGGAAGGCGACCGCACTCTGCACGCCGGGATGCTTCAGGGCGATCTCGCCCATCTTGCGGATGACGTCCTCGGTACGGTCGAGCGTCGCCGCATCGGGCAATTGCGCGAAGCCGACAAGATACTGCTTGTCCTGGCCGGGCACGAAGCCGCCCGGCACCGTGCGGAACAGCACGGCGGTCAGGCCGACCAGCACCAGATAGACCGCCATCATCACCGCCTTGCGCGAGAGGATGCGGCGCACGCCACTGCCATAGGCCTGCGAGGAGCGGTTGAAGAAGCGGTTGAAGCCGCGGAAGAACCAGCCCAGCGTCTTGTCCATGGCGCGCGTCAGCGCATCCTTGGGGGCGTGGTGCGAACGCAGCAGCATGGCAGCCAGTGCGGGCGAGAGCGTCAGCGAGTTCACGGCCGAGATCACTGTCGAGATCGCGATGGTGAGCGCGAACTGGCGGTAGAACTGGCCGGTCAGGCCGCTGATGAAGGCAAGCGGCACGAACACTGCCACCAGCACGAGCGCGATCGCGATGATCGGGCCGGAGACCTCGCGCATCGCCTTATAGGTCGCCTCGCGCGGCTCGAGACCTGCTTCGATGTTGCGCTCGACATTCTCGACCACGACGATGGCATCGTCGACGACGATGCCGATCGCCAGCACCAGGCCGAACAGGCTCAGCGCGTTGATCGAGAAGCCGAAGAGATGCATCACCGCGAAGGTGCCGACGACCGAGATCGGCACGGCGACGAGCGGGATGATCGAGGCCCGCCAGGTCTGCAGGAAGACGATGACGACGAGCACGACGAGCGCGATCGCCTCCAGCAGTGTCGAGACCACCGCATGGATCGAGGCGCGGACGAACTGGGTGGTGTCGTAGACGATCGAATAGTCCACGCCCTCGGGCATGTTCTGCTTGATCTCCTCCATGACCTTGCGGATCTGGTCGGAGATGGTGATCGCGTTCGAGCCCGGCGCCTGGAAGACCGGCACGGCGACGGCGGGCTTGTTGTCGAGCAGCGAGCGCAGCGCATAATCGGCCGCGCCCAGTTCGATGCGGGCGATATCCTTCAACCGCGTCACCGCCCCGGTTGGGCCGGTCTTGACGATGATCTCGCCGAACTCCTCCTCGCTCTGGAGGCGGCCCTGGGCGTTGACAGAAAGCTGGAGGTCGAGGCCCGCCGCGCTCGGCGAGGCGCCGACGACGCCGGCCGCGGCCTGGACGTTCTGGGCGCGGATCTCGCGGACCACGTCGCTCGGGGAAAGCCCGTGCTCGGCGACCTTCTGCGGATCGAGCCAGACGCGCAGCGAATAATCGCCCGAGCCGAAGAGCTGGACCTGGCCGACGCCATCGATCCGCGCCAGCCGGTCCTTGACGTTCAGGACGGCGTAATTGCGCAGATAGGTCATGTCGTAGCGGTTATTGGGCGAGAGCAGATGCACGACCAGCATCAGGTCGGGCGAACTCTTGATCGTGGTGATGCCGAGGCGGCGGACCTCCTCCGGCAGGCGCGGCTCGGCCTGGCTGACGCGGTTCTGCACGAGCTGCTGCGCCTTGTCGGCGTCGGTGCCGAGCTTGAAGGTGACGGTCAGCGTCATCACGCCGTCGGTCGTCGCCTGGCTCGACATGTAGAGCATGTTCTCGACGCCGTTGATCTGCTCCTCGATCGGCGTGGCCACGGTCTCGGCGATGACGCGCGGATTGGCGCCGGGATACTGCGCCCTGACCACCACGGAGGGTGGCACGACCTCGGGATATTCCGAGATCGGCAGGATGCGCAGCGAGATCAGTCCCGCGAGCAGGATCAGCACGGAGAGGACGCCGGCGAAGATCGGCCGGTCGATGAAGAATTTGGACAGGTTCATGGCACGCCCCCTTTGGAGCGGATGTCTTTGAGACGAAACGCGTCGTCGTCCCGGGCGACCCAACGGGTCCGGGACGACGTGGCGTTTGTGTTTGCTGGCTCAGCGTTGCGCGAGTTCGGTCTTGGCCGCGCGCAGTTCGGACTTTTCGGCCATCGGCACGGATTCGGGCGCGACGGTCGCTCCCGGCCGGATGCGCTGCAGGCCATTGACGACGATCCGCTCGCCGGCCTTCAGGCCGCCGGTGACGATGCGCAGCCCGTCATTCGATGCACCGAGCGTGACCTCGCGCCAGGCGGCCTTGCTGTCGGCGCCGACGACGAAGACGAACTTCTTGTTCTGGTCGGTGCCGACGGCGCGCTCGTTGATGACCAGCGCCGGCTCGGAGCGGGCCTGCCCCATCTGAACCCGGACGAACTGGCCCGGCATCAGCTTGCCGCCGGGATTGTCGAGCACGGCGCGTACGCGCACTGTGCCGCTGGCCGCGTCGATGCCGTTGTCGACGAAGCGCAGCTTGCCGGTAAAGGTCGCGCCTTCGCTCGTCGAAGTCGTGAGCCTGACCGGGATCTGCTCAAGCGAGCGATTATTCTCCGGTAGCGAGGCCAGCGCGTCGAGCACCGTCCTCTCATCGGCGTTGAAGGCGGCATAGATCGGATCGACCGAGAGCAGCGTCGTCATCAGCGGCGCGCCGGCTCCCGCCGCGACGAGATTGCCGATGGTGACCTCGAGCCGGCCGATGCGCCCGCTGATCGGCGCGCGGATCTGGGTGTAGTCGAGGTTGAGGCGCGCGGTCTGCTGGGCTGCCTGCGCCGCGCGCAGATTGGCCTGCGCCTCGCGCAGCGCATTGAAGCGCGTGTCGAGATCCCTCTGCGAGACGTTGCGGCTCGCCATCAATTGCTGGCCGCGCTCATTCTCGCCGGCAGCCAGCGCGACGCGGGCTTCCGCCGCCAGCACCTGCGCCTGCGTCCGCTCGAACTCGGCGAGATAGGGAGCCTGGTCGATGCTGATCAGCAGATCGCCCTGCTTGACGAGGCTGCCCTCGCGGAAATGCACGGCCTCGACCACGCCGGAGACGCGCGAACGCACCTCGACGCGCTCGATCGCTTCCAGCCGGCCGGAGAACTCGGCCCAGGCGACGAGATCGCGCTGCTCCACGGTCGCGACCGAGACCGGGGTCGCCGGCGGGGCGACGGGCGGGGTGTCGCCCTGCGCGCGATTGGCGGTGGCATTGACGATGATGATGGCCGCGAGCGAAGCGCTGGCGGCAAGGCCGCCCAAAAGGCGACGACGGGTCGTTCCCTGAAACATGGGTCCACTCCTTCCAAGAGATAAAAATTGAAAATTGCTGCCGGCAGCCCGTCTAGGGCGGTGCGGTCAAGGCATAGAATTCAGTGACATGGTTGCATGCCAGACAGAGGCAGGAGCCTTCCTCGGGAGCGCCGGCATAAGCATCCGGCCATTGCGTCGGGCCAGTCTGCACATGGTGGCGGACCGTCACACCCGCTTCCCGCAACCGCGTTGCATAATGCGCGGCTTCGTCCCGCAGCGGATCGTCCTGCGACGAGATCAGGAGCGCCGGCGCCAGGCCCGTCAGCCGCGAGGCGTTGAGCGGGGCGGCGTAAGGATGGGCCGCCTTGTCCGGCGTGCCGAGATAATCGGCCCAGCCATCGGCCCAGCGACAGCCGACCGGGCCAGCCTCAGCCGTCCGCAGCGAATAGGTGCCGAGGCAGGCATCAAGCATCGGCGAGAACAGGATCTGGCCGGCAAGCTCCGGACCGCGACGATCGCGCGCCATCAAGGCAAGCGCAGCGGCGAGGTTGCCGCCGGCCTCCTCGCCCGCCACATAAAGCGGCGCATGTTTCGAGGCCCAGCGGGCACGGCCCTTGGCGAGTGTCTGGAGCGCGGCATAGGCGGTCTCGAGCGCCTCGGGAAAGCGGTGGCCAGGCGCCAGCGGATAATCGATCGACATAACGATCGCCCCAGCCTCGGCCAGCGCCGTCGCGACCGCCTCGCCTTCGGCCAGCGAACCGCTGCTGAAGGAACCGCCATGGAGATGCAGGACCAGCCCGGCCTCGGGCTCGATCTCGGCCGGGGCATAGAGCCGGGCGGCAAGCGAGCCCTGCGCAGCCGCAATCGTCTCCTGCCGCCAGAAGACGGCGCGCCGGGTACGAAGTTGCGGAAGGAGCGAGACGGACATGGGGTGGCCGATTGGGGTCGCCGACTGGTGTTGCAGTGCAGCGTGATTTAAGTGATGCTCATGGAGCAATAAATGGCATATTTGCTCATTCATTATTTCCACAGGGAAACAATGGTTGAGCCGCCGAGGAGGATGGGATGGACCAGCTCAACGCCATGCGCGCCTTCGTCCGGGTCGTCGAAGCCGGCACCTTCACACGCGCCGCCGATCTGCTCGACATGCCCAAGCCCACCGTGACGAAGCAGATCCAGCAGCTGGAGGCGCATCTGCGCGCCAAGCTGCTCAACCGCACGACCCGGCGCGTGACCGTGACGATGGACGGTGCCGCCTATTACGAGCGCGCCCTGCGCGTGTTGAACGAAATCGACGAGCTCGATTCAAGCTTGGCGCTGTCGCAGGCCCGGCCGGGCGGGCGGTTGCGGGTGGATTGCAGCACCTCGCTGGCGATGGCGGTGCTGATACCCGCATTGCCCGGCTTCCATGCACGCTATCCGGAGATCCAGCTCGACCTCGGCCTGAGCGACCGCCCGGCCGACCTCGTCGCCGAAAATCTCGACTGCGCCATCCGCGCCGGTGAGATCCAGGATCAGAGCCTGATCGCGCGGCGTATCGGGGAAATGTACCTGATCACCTGCGCCGCACCCGACTACATCGCCCGCCACGGCACGCCGCGCCATCCCAGCGAGCTCGAGGCCGACCACTACATCGTCGGCTACCGCGCCGCCGGCACCAGCCGCACCGTGCCCTTCACCTATGTCGACGCCAAGGAGAGCATCGAGGTCCGGGGGCGCTATATCGTCTCGCTCAACGAGGGCGCCGGCTATGTCGCCTCGGCGGTGGCGGGGCTCGGCGTCATCCAGGCGCCGAGCTTCATGGTGCAGGAGCATGTTACGGCGGGGCGGCTCGTACCGCTCTTGGCGAGCTGGTGTTCAGCGCCGAAGCCCCTGCATATCGTCTATCCGCCGAACCGCCATCTCAGCAACAAGGTGCGCGTCTTCGTCGACTGGCTGGCCGAGCTTTTCGGCAAGAACGACCTGATCCAGCGCAAATCCAGCCTGCCGCATAGCGATGCCTGCGCGGCCGGTTAGAGCCCGTCTGGCCACTCCGCGAGCCCTCATCTTGAGAGTCTGGCCGAGAATGTGGTCAATTATTTCAGTGGGTTGGAGTTTCCTACCGAAACGCGCCGTCATCCCGGGCGACCCACCGGGCCCGGCTTTCAGCCGGCCCGATGGCAGGCTCCGGGAGACCCGGGATCCATGCCTGAACCTCTCGCGATAGGCGTTCCGGCATTGATCCCGGGTCTGCGCTTCGCTCCGCCCGGGATGACGGCGCGCTTGTCGCTCAGGGCTAGGCCCTTTGAAAACAAGGACATCAGAAGGTCTCGGCCCACGGCCTGAGATCGACCTCCATCGTCCAGGCATTTCTCGGCTGGCGCAGCACATCGAGATAGCTCTGCGCGATGGCGTCAGGATCGAGCGTATTGTCGGAGGCGTCCGGCCGCTTGGCGCTGCGCACGCCGCCGTCGATGACGAAATGCGCGACATGGATGCCTTTCGGCCCAAGCTCGCGCGCTGCGCTCTGCGCGAGGCCGCGCAAGGCGAATTTACCCATCGCGAAGGGCGCCGAGCGGGCAAAGCCCTTGATCCCGGCGGTGGCGCCGGTGAGCAGGATCGCGCCCCGCTCTCGTGGCAGCATCCGCCGCGCCGCCTGCTGCACGACCAGGAAGGCGCCGAAGGCATTGACCGAGAGCGATTGCGCCACCGTCGCCGGATCAAGCTCGGTGAGCGGCCCGCGCACGGCCATGCTGGCATTGTAGATCACGACATCGGGCTCGCCGAGCCTGGCTTCGACCTCGTCGAAAAGCCGCGCGACGCCATCCTGCTCCGAGGCGTCGACCGAGAAGATCGATGCGCCGGTCTCGACCGCCAATGGCGCGAGCTTCTCGACATGGCGGGCGGCCAGCGCAACCTGCACGCCGCTGGCCGAGAGCTTGCGGGCGAGCGAGGCGCTGATGCCGGGGCCGGCCCCGACGATCAGCGCGGTACGATAGGGGAGGCTCGTCATGGGCTGGCTCCTGCGACAGGTTCGGTGAGATCAGGCCGCGACGGGCTTCAGGCGCGGCATCGCCGTGCCGCGCAGCGTCACCACGAAGGCGGCAGCAAACAGGCAAAGCGCACCGGCGATGAAGAAGGCCGGCAGATAGCTCTGATAGACCGTCCGGCTGAAGCCCGCGCCATAGGCGGCGAAGGCCGCGCCGATCTGGTGCCCGGCAAAAATCCAGCCGAAGACCAGATTGGACTTCTCGCCGAAGCGGTCGGCCGCGATCTTGATCGTCGGCGGCACGGTCGCGACCCAGTCCAGCCCATAGAAGACGGCAAAGAGCGACAGACCGTAGAAGGAGAAATCGGTGAAGGGCAGATAGAGCAGCGAAAGCCCGCGCAAGCCATAATACCAGAACAGCAGCCAGCGGCTGTCATAGCGGTCCGAGAGCCAGCCCGAACCGACCGTGCCGATGAAATCGAAGATGCCGATCATCGCGAGCACGCCGGCCGCCGTCACCGCCGCCATGCCGTAATCGCCGCATAGCGAGACGAAATGGGTCTGGACGAGACCGTTGGTGCTTGCCCCGCAGACGAAGAAGGTGCCGAACAGAACCCAGAAGGTGTGCGTGCGCGAGGCATCCCTGAGCGCAACCAGCGGCGACATCAGCATCGCGCCGAAACTCGCAGCCTGAGCCGGGGCCGGCACGAGCGCGTCAGCGCCATAAGGGGCGAGCCCAATATCGGAGGGGCGATCGCGCATCAAGGCGAGCACGGCGACGACCGCGACGACCAGCATGGCCAGGACGAAGACGAGCGCACTGCGCCAGCCGACCTGCTCGGTCAGGCTCGCGAGCAGCGGCAGGAAGACGAGCTGCCCCGTCGCCGTACTCGCCGTCAGCAGGCCGAGCACGAGGCCCCGCCGATTCGCGAACCAGCGCGTCGCGACCGTCGCGCCGAGCACCATGGCGGTGAGCCCGGTGCCGAGGCCGACGACGATGCCCCAGAGCAATACGAGATGCCAAAGCTGCGTCATGAAGAAGGAGCCGAGGATGCCGCTACCGATCAGCGTGAGCGCGACGATCGCGACCCTGCGCACGCCGAAGCGGTTCATGAAGGCCGCCGCGAATGGACCCATCAAACCAAACAGCATCAGGCGGACCGCCAGGGCTGAGGAGATGTCGGAGGTCGCCCAGCCGAATTCGCGCTGCAGCGGGGTGATCAATACGCCGGGCGCGCCAACCGCGCCGGCCGTCACCAGCATGGTCAGGAAGGTCACGGCCGCGACGACCCAGCCGTAATGGATTCCGCGTCTTGCCAGCAGCCTCGCGAGCGTCGAGGTCGGGGTCAAACTATCGGCGAAGGACGCCATGGCAGTCTCCTGTTGTGGGTATCTACCCGCAAATTGTCGAGAAAATCAGATCCGATTCAGGATCTCGCGCAATTCCTGCGTCGCCTTGGCGCCCATTCGGGCTTCCAGGGCCGCTTGCACCGCCTCCCAATGCGGCGCGGCCTCCTGCAGAACCCGACGTCCCGCCTCGGTCAACGTCACCGTCGCCTCGCGCCGGTCCTTGCCACTGCCGAGCTTCACCAGATCCATCCGCTCGAGCACACGGACATTGCGCCCGATCGTCGAACGATCGAGCTCCATCCGCCGGCCGAGCTCGGTCAGGATGACGGGCTCCAGACGCGCGATCGAGCGCAGCAAGCTGAACTGGGCGATATTGATGCCCAGGGGCGCCATCGCCTCGTCATAGAACGCCGCCATCCGCCGGGTGGCGGATCTCAGGACGGTGCAGTAGCAATCAACCTTCATAATGCGGGTATATGCCCCCATCATGATAATGACAAGCCCCGAGAGCGTCATTCTCGGGCTTGCCCCGAGAATCTCGTGACCAGAGTGCTCTGGTTTACGAGAGGGTCGGGTCAAGCCCGACCATGACGCGCTCCGGCATGGATCCCGGGTTCGCTTCGCTACGCCCGGGATGACGGCGCGATTGTCGCCTTAGCTCATCCAGCCCTTCAACAGGGCCTGCGCCCAATCCTCGCGGCCATTCTCCCGTGCGCGGCGGGCGGCGGCGTCCCAGTCATAAGCAATCGCCTGGAACGCGACCTCGACCTTGTCACCCTCCACGGTCAGGACAGCGAAGCGGGCATGAGGCGAACCGCTTTCCGAGACATGGGCGGGCGCGTCGGGATCGTCATAGGCCGGGCAGCCGACACTGCCGGGATTGACGATGGTGGCGCCGCTCCCCAGCCGCAGAAGACGCGGCAGATGGCTGTGGGCGCATAGGATCAGCCGCGAAGCGTTCCCTTCCAGCCTGCCCTCGACCTCCTCCAGGGAGGCCGGCAGCAGGCAGCCCGCCACGACGCTCTCAAGCAGATAGGTGTTGTCGTCCTGCGGGCTGGCGTGGATGCACAAGGCACCCGCAACGGACAGGCTGAAGGGCAGCGCATGCAGCCAATCGCGCGCGTCCTGATCGAGCTGCGACCGGGCATAGGCATCGGACAGGCCGAGCCCCGTGGAATCGGGCGCGCCGACCACCCGGTCGTGATTGCCCCGGACATGATGGAACCCGCTCTTGCGCAGCAAGGCGACGGACTCGGCCGGCCAGAGCGGGCTCGACGCGCAATCGCCGAGATTAATGACGGCATCGAGCTCCAACCCGGCGAGCCGCTCCATCACGGCCTCCAGAGCCGGGAGGTTGCCGTGAACATCCGCGATGACGCCAAGCCGCATGTCGGGACCAGCCTTTCCGTGTCGATGATCGCTCCGATTCGCCCGGGAGCCTTCGCAGGGTAATCACTCTCGGGAGATCCTGCACGAGCGATTCATCCAATCCCGATGCAAGGCTCATGCTATAAGGCCTCATTATGGAATGAGGCGGATGCGCGCGCGGCAACTCGAAGTCTTTCGCATGGTGATGCGCTGCGGCACGCTGACCAGCGCGGCCGAGGCGCTCAACGTCTCGCAGCCGGCCTTGAGCCAGATCCTGCTGCACACCGAGGACGAGCTCGGCTTCAAGCTGTTCCTGCGGGTCAAGGGTCGATTGATCCCGACGCCCGAGGCGGAGGAACTCTATCCGGAAGTCGACCGGCTGTTCAGCGATTTGGAAGGGTTGAGGCAGCGTGCCGGCGACCTGCGCCAGGGTAAATCCGGCGTGGTGCGGCTCGCAGCTTCGGCGCCGCCATCGCTGGCTCTGGTGCCGGAAGCCTTGCGCCATTTCCGGGCGGCCCATGCCGATATCCGCATCCTGTCCTATGTCGTGCCGGCCGAGGTGATCGTGGCGATGCTGGATCGCGGCCAGGCCGGTCTCGGCATCGCGATGACCGATCAATCGATTCCCCTGATCGACACAGAGATCATCGGCCACACCCGGATCGTCTGCGTCCTGCCCTCGGCCCACCCTCTCGCCTCCCGCGAGGCGATCGGCCCGGCCGATCTGCGTGGCGAAACGCTGATCTCCTATCGCGCTGAATCCCTTCCCGGGCAGTTGCTGCGCGCGGCGCTAGGGCGCGAGGGCGTCAGCTTCCAGCCGGAGATGGAAATCGACGTCTCGATCATCGCGCTCGCCTTCGTGCAGCAGGGGCTCGGCATTGCGATCGTCGACGGGCTTTTGCCCTGGCACAGCTTTCCGGGGCTGGTGACCCGCCCCTTCCGGCCGAATGTCGCCTTGCCGCTTTGCCTGCTGACGAGTTCGCGTCGGCCGCTTTCGCGCAATCACGAATTGCTGCGGGCCCATCTGCGCAGTGCCTGCAAGAGCCTCGGCCTCGAACAGCACGAGCCCTGATTCCATAAGCCAGGCTTATCCGCCCGTCGTATTTTGCTCTTTGACGGTGCCGCCCTCCTGCCCTCAGATTGCCAGCTGCATTCTCGCGAGCGGGCGGATTCATGAGCTGGCGTATCGGCGTCGACATCGGCGGCACCTTCATCGACTTCTGCGCAATGGAGACCGGCACCAACCGGTTCGAGACCATCAAGGTCCTGACCACGCCGAATGAGCCCGGCAAGGAATTGCTCGACGGCTTGAGCCTCCTGCAGGAGCGCCATGGCGTGGCGCCCGAGGAGGTCATCTCCTTCGTCCACGGCACCACGGTCGGCATCAACACCATCATCCAGCGCAAGGGCAGCCGGCTCGCCCTGATCACCACCGCCGGCTTCGAGGACGTGATCGAGCTCGCCCGGCTGCGCATGCCGGAGATGTATTCGCTGTTCTGCGCCAGGCCCGAGCAATTGATCCCGCGCGACCTGATCCATGGCGTCAGGCAGCGCCAGCTCGCCAATGGCGCGATCGCCGAGGAGCTCGACCGCGCGGCGCTGGCCGATGTCATCGCGACGATCCGCAGCAAGGACGTGGACGGCGTCGTCATCTCCTTCCTGCACGCCTATCGCAATCCCGCCCATGAGGCGCAGGCCAAGGCGCTGATCGCAGAGCTTGCGCCGGAACTCTTCGTCTTCACCTCCAGCGAGGTCTGGCCGGTGATCCGCGAATATGAGCGCAGCACGACTGCGATCCTGAACGGCTATGTCCATCCGCGCGTCGCGGGCTATCTCGGCGCGCTCGAGGCTGCGCTGGCCTCGCGCGGCGTGCCGGCCGGGCCGATGCTGACCAAATCAAATGGCGGGCTGATGAATGCGCAGACCGGCAAGCGCGCCTGCGTCAACATGCTGCTCTCGGGCACGGCGTCGGGCGTCATCGGCGCAGCCTATCTCGCCGAACAGACCGGCATCGCCAATGTGCTGACGCTCGATATCGGCGGCACCAGTGCCGACCTCGCCCTGATCATCGACGGCAAGCCGCAATTCGGCACCGGCGAGACCGTCGGCGACTTCCCGCTCTTCGTGCCCAGCGTCTCCGTGACATCCATCGGCAGCGGCGGCGGCTCGATCGCCTGGGCCGACGCCTTCGGCGTGCTCAAGGTCGGGCCGGAAAGCGCCGGCTCGACGCCGGGCCCTGCTTGCTATGGCCGCGGCGGCACGCGCGCGACCGTCACCGACGCGATGGCGGCTTGCGGTTTCCTCGGCCACACCCCGATCGCCTATGACCAGATCGGCATGCGGCGCGACCGGGCGGAGGCCGTGATCGGCGAACTCGCCGGTCTCTTGGGCCTCGCCTCGCAAGCGACGGCAGAGGCGATCATCGCGGTTGCGGTCTCGGAGATGTTCGTCGAGGTCAACAAGCTCGTCGCGCGCTATGGCGTCGATCTGCGCGAGTTCACGCTGATGCCGTTTGGCGGCGCCGGCCCGATGCTGGGCTGCTTCCTGGCGCGCGAGCTCGGCATTCCGCATGTGATGGTGCCGCAACGACCGGGCGTGGTCAGCGCGCTCGGCGGTCTCATCGCCGATGTGAAGGGCGACTTCATCCAGACGATCTTCGCGCCCTCGGCCGCAGAATCCTTGCCGCGTCTCAGGGAAGCGCTTCTCCGGCTCAAGGCCGATGGTTCGAGCTGGATCAGGGATGAGCAAGGCTTCACCGGCCAGGTCATCGAAACCCTCTCGGCCGATATGCGCTATCACGGCCAGTCCTTCGAGATCGAGGTGCCGCTCTCCGAGGCCTGGCTGGCAGGGGGCGACATCGCCGCGATCAACGCCGCCTTCCACCGCCAGCATCTGGCGATCTACGATTTCAACGACGAGGCCGGCGAGGTCCAGATCGTCAATCTGCGCCTCGTCGTCAGTGGGACGACCGAACGGCCGAATCTCGCCCCCGTATTGGAGACAGCAGCCGGGATGGCCGCGCCTGAGCGGCTGATCCCGGTCTGGCTCGACGGATCGAGCCAGCAGGTTGCGCTCTATCACCGCAACGCGCTGCGCCACGGCCACCGCTTTTCCGGCCCTGCCATCGTGGCGCAGGACGACACCACCATCTGCATTCCCGCCGGCTTCGAGGCCCATGTCGATGGTTGGCTGAACCTTCACCTCACCTTGCGGACGGAGGCTTGAGCATGGTCGACAAGGTGACATTGCAGGTTCTGGCGAACCATTGCCGGGCCGCGGCCGAGAACATGGCCTACACGCTCTACCGCACGGCGCACTCGACCTTCGTCAAGGAGACCGAGGACTTCACCGTGATGGTGATGGACCGGACCGGCCGCGTCGTCGCCGTGCCGATGGATCTGGGCGCGACCTGGTATCCGGGCATGAACTACAACCGCGCCATCGACCTCGTCGACGAATACCGGCCGGGCGACATCGCCTTCACCAACGACCCCTATAGCGGCTATCTCGCGACGCACGCCCCCGACACGCATCTCTGGAAGCCGATCTTCCATGAGGGCGAGATCGTCTGCTTCGTCGGCGGCCATGTCCACAACACCGATATGGGCGGCGCGGTGCCCGCTAGCCTGTCGCGCTCGCTGACCGAGATCCACCAGGAAGGCATCCGCTTCCCGCCGATGACATTGATGCGCGATGGCGTCTTCGACGAGAAGGTGCTGCGCATCATGATGATGAATGTGCGCAAGCCAGACCTCAATATGGGCGACCTCAAGGCGCTGGCCGGCGCGCTCAACACCGGCGAGCGCAAGATCCAGGCGATGATCGCGAAGTTCGGCGCCAAGGGCTTCATGGAGGGGCTCGACGGGCTGATGGATTATGCCGAGCACCAGGCTCGCGAGATCCTGCGCTCGATCCCGGACGGCGAATATTTCTTCTCCGACTATGCCGATGAGGACAGCGTCGACGGCAATCCCTGCCGGCTCGCGCTGACGCTGACGATCAAGGGTGACGAGGCGGTGCTCGATTTCACCGGCTCCGACCCGCAGCTCGGCTCCTCGCTCAACGTCCCGACCGGCAGCGACCCGCGCCACACCTTGCTGCTCGTGGGCGTCTATTACGTGCTCTACACGCTCAACCCGCAGCTCCTGCTCAATTCCGGCCTGACGCGCCCCTTCACCTGCATCGCCCCCGAGGGCACGGTGCTGAACCCGTCATTCCCGGCGGCGGTGGGCATGCGCAGCCTGACCTGCGGGCGGGTGCGCAGCCTGATTTTCGGCGCTTTCAGCCTCGCCATCCCCGAGCGTATGCCGGCCGCGCCGGCCGGCTCGAGCTCGATCGTCAATGTGATGACGACCGACGAAAAGACGCATCGCAGCATCATCGCCGCGATCAATCCGGTGGTCGGCGGCGGCGGCGGCATGCCGCATCGCGACGGCCCCAACGGCTCAGGCGCCGACGCCGCCTATCTCAAGAACACGCCGATCGAGATCACCGAGACGGAGGTGCCGATCCAGTTCGTCCGCTATGGCCTGCTGCCCGATTCCGGCGGGGCCGGGCGCTGGCGCGGCGGGCTTGCGACCGTGATGGAGTTCAAGGTCTTCGCGCCCAACACCCGCATCACCGCGCGTAACCGCGACCGCTCGATCTTCCGGCCCTGGGGCACGCTGGGCGGGCTTTCGGCCGAGCCCTCGAACTTCATCATCAACCCCGGCGCCGCCAACGAGCGCGTGCTCGGCAACACCGACATCGCCGTCACCGAGCCCGGCGACATCATCCACATCCATTCGCCGGGCGGCGGTGGCCGCGGCTCGCCGCTGGAGCGCGAACCCGAGCGCGTGCTGCTCGACGTCGCGCGCGGCTATGTCAGCGTGGCGGCGGCGCGCGCCCGTTATGGCGTGGCGATCCGGGACGGAGCGGTCGATGCCGAGGCGACGGCAGCACTCAGGGCCGAGATGAAGCAGACCGCGCATGGCGGGCATTTCCATTTCGGCCCGGAGCGCGACGCTTTTGAGCGCGTCTGGCACGACGGGAACTACGCAGCCCTGACGCGCCTGCTCGCCGCCCTGCCGGTGCATTGGCGCTTCTTCACCAAGACGAAGATCTTTGCGGCGATGCGCGAGGCCGGCTCGCAAGCCGACGTCACGAGCGCTTTCGGCAGCGTCCGGCGCGATTATCCGCAGGTGCCGGAGATCGCGCTCGCGGCGGAGTAGAGCCGGACTGACTGAAAACCGTGCGCCGTCATTCCGGGCAAGCGAAGCGCAGACCCGGAATCCATTGTAGAGCGCAGTACCCTCCGATGGATTCCGGATCGGCGCCGCTGCGCGGCTTGTCCGGAATGACGGGATGAAGGCTCACGCTGTTGCGTGCACTCAATATCCCGCCGCCCAATGGGCGAGATCGTTTGCGCTCTCCTCGCCTGCGAACATGCCAAGAATGCGCTCGCCGAGGAGCGGGCCGAATTTGAACATCTGGCCGTCGCAGTTCGTGACCACCAGGCCGCGCCCTGTCTGCGCGACCTCGAAGCGCCGCGTGGCGTCGAGCACGTAATAGCCGACCTGAATGCGCGTCGGCCGATAGGCCTCGAAGTCGCGAAAATAGGGCTTGAAGGCGCCGAGAATGGCGCGGCTCTCATTTTCCAGATCGGAGCCGAAGCCTTCCTTTTCGGGGCGCGCCAAGCGGCGATGCGCGGAGTAACCGATCTTGAGGCCGGCGCCGCGACGATCGGGCAGCGTATAGCCAGTGTGGTCGCCAAGGGCCGCGATCGCCGGGGCGTCACGCCAGGATTGCTCGTATTGCGCCGGCGGCTCGACATAGCAGAGCCCCTGCCGATAGACCGAGGCCTCGCCATAACGCTCCGGCAGCAGCGCCGGCAGCCAGGCCCCGGCCGCGACCAGAAGCAGATCGCCGGCGACCTCCGAGCCGTCGGCGCGGACAGCGATGCCGGCCTCCAGATCGACCCGCGCGACGCGGCAATCATGCTCGATGACCCCGCCATGCTCGCGCACCCATTGCGCCAGCTCGGTCACGATACGGCCGGCGAAGAGCGGCCCGCCGGGGAAGGAGACCACGCCCCAGGCATGAGCGGGCAAGCTCAGATGCGGGCAAAGCGCCTCGACACCGTCGCGGGAGAGCACCTCATGGGGCAGCCCGACAGCCTTGAAGGTGTCGAGGGTCTTCTGCGCGTAGTCGCCGGCCTCCAACGAAATCGCGATCGCGCCCGTATTCTCGAAATGCACCGTACCGAGATCCGACCAGAGCCGGTCCCAGGCTGAAAAGGCCTCGGTGACCATGCGCGTGTAGCCAGCGGCCAAACCATAGGGGTAGCGGATCATGCGGTGGTTATCGAAGGAGGCCGCCTGCGGGTTGGGCGCCGGTCCCTGCTCCAGAACGATGACGTCATCGCCGCGCTTGAGGGCCGCGCGGGCAACCGACAGGCCAACGATGCCGGCCCCGATGATGACGATACGGCTCATGATTGGATATCCTCGGCAGCATGGCGCCTTCAGGCGCTGACAGGAGCAACCGTCACGGTGTCTCCGGGCTTGATCTCGCCGGGAACCAGGACGTCGCAGTAGATTCCGAAATTGCGGTTATGACGCTTCACCACCGTGCGCAGCAGCTCGATATCGAGCGGGATGCCCTCCTGCGCGATGGTGATGAAACCGCAGCGCCCACAGGGGATACTGCCTCTCAGGACGGCATCGCCGATGCGGATCTCGCGGCCGAGCCAGCCATTTTCTGGGATCGGCTCCTGCTCGTCTGGCCAATCGACGACGATGTTGGGCCGGAAGCGGCGCTCGTCGACGATGCTGCCCGGCATCTCGCGCTCCAGGCTGCGCATCGCGGCCGTGCTCAGGAGATGGATCGGCGCATGCTCGTAGCGCGGCCGAAACCCCTCCTGCCCGCGCCGGACGAACGGCTTCAGCTGCGCCGGGAAGCCGAAGAGCAAGGACAGCCTCTCGATGACCTCCGCATCGTCAGGCTTTGCCCAGGCGGTGCCGTCGGCCGAGATGGCAGCACCATCCAGAGCCGTCCAGCGGGCGTATCCGCGGGGGACTTCGATGAAATGCTTCTCGCGGCCGGGCGAGGCGATGCGCTCGCTGGACGCATCGACGACGCCCCATAGCCGATCGCCGACGACGCCGGACGCCTCGAGCGGGGCGACCTCCAGCCGTTCGCCCGCCATCGAACTGACCGGATAGCGCCAAAGCGCCGCAACGCTGCCGCTCATGGCAGGCCGCGTCATGGCAAGTCGCGTCACGGCAAATCCAGGCGCGGGTCGAGCGCATCGCGCAAGCCGTCGCCGACGAAGTTGAAGCTGGTGACGGCGAGCGTGATCGCGGCTCCCGGCAGGATCGCGAGCCAGGGCGCGCTGGTGAGATAGCTCTGCGCGCCCTCCAGCATGTTGCCCCAGCTCGGCGTCGGCGGCTGGATGCCGTAGCCGAGGAAGGAGATATAGCTCTCGGCCAGGATCGCATGGGCGACGTTCAGCGTCGCCGCCACGACGATCGGCGCGACCGCGTTCGGCAGCAATTCGCGAAACATGATGCGCGCATTGCTGGAGCCCATCGCGACGGCGGCCACGGCGAAATCGCGCGTCCGCAGCGAGCGCATCTGCGCCTCGACGACGCGCGCCACCTCCATCCAGGAGGTCATCGCGATCAGCATCACGATCGAGGGAACCGAGGGCGAGATCAGCGCCGAGATGGCAAGCAGCAGGAAGATCGAGGGAAAGCACAGCATCGCATCGACGAAGCGCATCAGCGTGGCGCCGATCACGCCTTCATAGAAGCCGGCGACCATGCCGACGCAGATGCCGATCGCCATGCTGATCACCATCGCGGCGAAGCCGACCGCGAGCGAGATGCGTCCCGCCATCAGCAAGCGCGCGAGGATGTCGCGCCCCAGCGGGTCGGTGCCCAGCACATGCGGCCCGGAGAAGGGCGGAGCGAAGCGCTGGCGGATGTCGATGAAGGTGTCGTTATAGGGCAGCAGCAGCGGCCCAACGATGCAGGCAAGCGTCATCAGGATGATCGCCGTCGCGCCGAAGACCGCGAGCTTGTGGCGGCGGAAACGGCGGAAGCCCGGGCTGTTCCAGAAGCTCGGCGGCGGGGCCAGGCTGGGCTCGGCGGTGCTGATCAGTTCGGTGCCGCTCATCAGCCGTTCCTCGCGATACGGGGATCGGCAATGCCGTAGAGCAGATCCGCGATCAGGCTGCCGAGCAGGACGAGCACGGCGGTGAACATCAGGATGCCCATCACGACGGGATAGTCGCGATAGCTGATCGAATCGAGAAAGAGCCGGCCCATGCCCGGCCAGGTGAAGACGGTCTCCGTCACCAGCGCCCCGCTGAGCAGCGTCGGCACATGCAGGCCGGTGATGGTGATCATCGGCAGGAGCGCGTTGCGGAAGGCGTGGCGCAGCAGGACGCTGCGTTCGGGCAGGCCCTTGGCGCGGGCGGTGCGGATATAGTCCTGGTTGACCACCTCCAGCATCGACGAGCGCATATAGCGGCTCCAGACCGCGGTCGAGACCAGGGCCAGCACGATGCAGGGCCCGATCAGATGGTGCAGCTGGTTGAGCAAGGAGCCGTCGCCGATGGTGTAGCGATTGCCCGAAGGCAGCCAGCCGAGCCCGACCGAGAAGACATAGATCACGACCAGGCCGAACCAGAAGGTCGGGATCGAGAGCGCGATCATCGCGCCGATCGTCGCCAGGCTGTCGAACAGCGAATAGCGCTTGATCGCGCCCAGAATGCCGATCCAGGCGCCGAGCAGCATGGCGAGCAGCGTCGAGGTCAGCATCAATTCCAGCGTTGCCCCGATATGGGAGGCGATGATGTGGAGCACCGGCTGCTGGTCGCGATAGGACAGGCCCCAATCGCCGCGCAGCATGCGCCAGAGCCATTCGACATATTGCACCGGCAAGGGCCGGTTGAGGCCGAGCTGCTCGGCGATGCGGTCGAGATCGGCCTGGGTCATCTCGCCGCTCGCCGCGAATTGCGAGAGCGGCCCGCCCGGGGCCAGGTGCAGGATGGCGAAGCCGATCATCGAGACGATGAGCAGCAGGACCAGCGCCTGCATCAGCCTTTGCACGAGGAACGTGCTCATGGTGCGTGGTTCCGGGCGGAGCGCGTCATGGTCTCAGCGCGCCCAGTACCAGCTGCCCATGTTCCAGGTGTTCTGGCGGGCGTTGATGTTGGGCTCGAAGCCAATGAGGCCTTCCTTGTAGCCCTCGATCGGAGCGTACTGGAAGATCGGCAGGATCGGCAGCTCCTCGCGGGCGATCTCCTGCAGCTTCCAGTAGATCTCCTTGCGCTTGGCCTGGTCGAAGGTCTCCTGGCCGGCCTTGAGCAGCTTGTCGACCTCGGCGTTCTGCCATTGCATCTGGTTGGCACCGCTGCCGTTCTTGGCCGGGATCGCATCGGACGCGAAGCGCGAGGCCGGATCGGGATCGATCACGGTGCGGAAGGCGGTGCCGACGAGCAGCGACTGGAATTTCGAGCGGGTGTAGAAATCGCCCCAGATCACGGCTGCCGGCATGTTGTTGATCGTCATCTTGACGCCGACCTGCTGCCAGTCCTGCATCATCAATTGCTGGCACTGCTCGCGCAGCGCGGCGCCCGTCGTGGTCGAGACCGCGAATTCGAGCGGCACATTGTTCTTCATGCGCACGCCCGAACCCGAGCGCTTCCAGCCGGCCTCGTCGAGAATCTTGTTGGCCTTGGCGAGATCGTATTGCTGCTTGGGCAGATTGGGATTGTAGGCCCAGGATTCCTGCGGCGCGAAGGATTCAGTCGGCTTGTGGGTGCCGTAGTAGATGATGTCGATGATCGCCTGCTTGTTGATCGAGGCGTAGAGCGCCTGGCGCACCGCCTTCTCGGCCAGGACCGGGTTCTCGAGGTTCGGCATCAGGATCTCGAGCGAGGCGTTCGGGATCATCACGACCTTGCGGCCCGGCAGCTTCTTGGCTTCCTCGTAGAAGTTCGCGGGGATGCCGGTGCCGATGATCAGATCGACCTGGCCAGTACGGAACTGGGCGTAGAGCGCGGTCTGGTCGGGCACATATTTGAGGACGGCCTTCTCCAGATAAGGCCCCTTGCCATGGTACTTCTCATTGGCGACGAGGGTGATGTTGTCGCCCGGCTGGCGCGTGCCCCATTTGAACGGGCCGGTGCCGACAGGCGCGCCGTTGAAGGGGGCGGTGTTGGGGTCGGTCGCCTTCTCCAGCAGATGCTTGGGCACGATGAAGGTGTTGGAGAGCAGCGCGAGATAAGGCGCATAAGCCTTCTCCATGCGCCAAGTGATCTCAAGCGGCCCGGTGACCTTGATGTCCTTGACCAGGGCATGGCCGACGCGGGTCCGGCTCTTGAAACCCGGCGCATTGATGAGTTCGAGCGTGTATTTCACGTCCTCGGCGGTGAACGGCGTACCGTCATGCCAGGTCACGCCCGCGCGCAGCTTGACCTTCCAGGCGAGGCCGCCCTCGGAGATGCCGCCATTCGCCTCGCTGGGGATCTCGACCGCGAGGTCGGGTATCAGATTGCCCTGCGGATCGGCCAGCCACATCGTATTGAAGACCTGCATCCAGACGGTCTCGTCGACCTCGATGCCCGGCATCAGCGGATTGAAGGCGGTCGGCTCCTGCGACAGGCCGACGACGACCTGTCCGGTCGGCTTGGCGGGGGGCGGCGGAGCGGCCTTGGTCTGGGCGCGGGCGCTGAGGCCGGAGGCGGCGAGCAGGCCACCCGCGCCGAGCGCGAGAATTTCGCGGCGATGCAAAGCAGGCATCGGGAAGGTCGATTTGATCGTCTCGTCGGAATGCTTGGTCATCGAGAAACCCCTCTGTTCTTTGTTTTGCGGAAGGCGGGAGGCAATCCGGACCGGCGCGACGCGCGCCCCGGCCTGATCCAGATCAGTTCGACCGCTTGACCACGCGCTCCCACTTCGTCTGGCGGGCTGCTCATGGTTGGTCGATCTTTTGGTTGGCAGATCCTTTGGTTGGCCGATCTTGCAACCTTCCCCCTAGGTTAGGCTTGCGGCGCCCTCATTCGGATACCGATCGCGGCCACAGGCCGGATAGAATCTGCCGATTCGACCGCCATCGACGGCATAGGCTTCTGCGCCGGCTCGGCTTCTCGCCGGAACCTTCCCCGGCGCGGCCTCAAGCCCAGTACCAACTGCCAGCATTCCAGGCGTTGGAGAGCACGTTGACGTTGTTGGCGAAGCCGATGAGCCCGACCTTGGTGCCCTCGACCTGAACAGACTGGAAGATCGGCAGCATCGGCAGATCGTCGAGGATCAGCGCCTGCGCCTCCCGGTAAATCTCGGCCCGCTGGGCCATATCGGTCATGGCGATGCCTTTCGCCAGCAAGCCGTCGACCTTCGGGTTTTCGTACTGGCTGACATTGGAGCCCGTGCCGGCCTTGAGCGGGATCGCGTTGCCGCCGAAGCGGTGCATCACGTCGGGATCGGAGGCGACCGTATAGGTCGTATTGGTCATCAGGCTGTCGAACTGGGATTCGGCCCAGAATTTCGCCCAGAGCACCGCGGCCGGCAGATTCTTGATGGTCATCTCGGCGCCGATCTGGGCCCAATCTTGCACCAGCAGCTGCTGGGCCTGTTCGCGCGTCGGATTGCCGGTCGTGGTCGAGTTGGTGAAGGCGAGACGCACGCCATCCTTCACGCGCACGCCATCGGGGCCGGGCTTCCAGCCGGCCGCATCGAGAATGGCCCTGGCCTTGGCGGGATCATGGATCTGGTGCGGAAGCGCGTCGTTGAAGGCCCAGCTCTGCGGCGGCATGAAGCTCGAAGCCGGAAGGGGAAGCCCGTAATAGAGCGCCTCGACGATCGCCTTCTTGTCCATGGCGAGATAGAGCGCCTGCCGGACCGCCTTCTCCTTCAATGCGGGATGGGCGAGATTGAGCGTGAAGTTCTCGACGGAAGCCCGTGGGCAGAGATGCACGACGACGTTCTTGAGCGTCTTTGCCTCGGCGTAGTGGTTCGGCGGAATACCCTGGAGGCCGATATAGTCGATCTCGCCCGTCCGGAACTGCGTGTACATCGCGTTGAGGTCGGGCACATAACGGAAGACCAGCCGCTCCAGATAGGGCCCTTCGCCGAAATAGGCCGTGTTGGCCGCGAGCAGGACATGGCTGCCGGTCCTGCGCTCGACGAATTTGAACGGGCCCGTACCGACAGGGTTGGCATGGAAAGGCGTCGCATTCGGATCGGCCGCACCATCGAGCAGATGCCTGGGCACGATGAAGGTCCAGGCGAGGAAGGACAGGAACGGCGCAAAGGGCTCCTTCATCCGCCAGCTGATCGTGCTGCCTTCCGTCTTCACATCCTCGACGAGGCTGAAGCCGGAGCGGCTGCGCGTACGGAACTGCGGATTCCGGATGAGATCGAAGGTGAACCGGACGTCTTCAGCCGAGAAATCCCGGCCGTCATGCCATTTGACACCCTCGCGCAGTGTCACCTTCCAGACCAATCCATCGGCGGAAATCCCGCCATTGGCCACGGTCGGCACGTCCTTGGCCAATACGGGGACGAATTTGCCAGCGTGATCCAGCGCCCATAGCGGGCTGAACAGGTTCCACCAGACGCCCTGATCGACCTCGTTCGCCGGCATCAGCGGGTGCAGGACGGTGATCTCCTGCGAATAGCCGATGACCACCTGTCCCTTTGGCGCGGATGGCGGCCCCTTCGGCTTCGGCGCCGGCTGTGCCTGGAGTTGCGAGCCCCAGGGCGTGAGCCCAAGGACAGAGGCACCCAGCAACAGCGCGCGGCGGGAGACGGCCCCGCCCCCGGACGGCTCGGCTTCACGGCGATCTGTCATCGCATGGCCCCCTGTTGCGGCGGACGGCGATCCGCGCATGGACCGAAATATTCATTTTATTGATTTTCGCGTCAAGCGGATTGCACGTCACGCAGATATGGAGCGAGACGCCCACCCCTGGCGGAAAACCCCGCACCGGGCAGTCCCAAGCATTTTTCGTATCAATGCCGTTGAAAGAACGAGATTTTCGAGACTTGAGGCGCTGCGGCCGATTGCATGGCTCGGCGCAATCCCATATGAATCTCATTCATTAAGATGGAAATATGAGCATCATGCCCGCAAATCATGCGCGCGACATCAAGGTGACCGAGGCGATGTCTCCCCCCGAGGGCGGCGCCAAGCAGATCGGCGAGAGGCTGCGCAGCCTGCGCGGCGAGCGCAATCTCACCATTCTCGATCTCGCGGCCAAGGCAGGCGTCTCGGCCGGCATCATCAGCCAGATCGAACGCGGCAACTCCAACCCGTCGATGAAGACGCTGCAGCGCATCAGGGCGGCGCTCGGCGTGAACCTCTGGGAGTTCCTGGCGCATCGCGAGCCACAGACGACCGAAGATCCGCCCTTCGTGCGACGTGGCGCACAGCGGCCGCGCATCGTCGTCGGCGAGACACGGCTGGTGAAGGAACTGCTCTCGCCCCGCAATGACGAGAATCTGCGCTTCATGATCGTGACGCTGCCGCCGGGCGGAAACAGCGAGGACGTGCTCATCGGCACCGGGCAGAAGGGCGGCTATGTCATGTCGGGCTGCATCGAGCTGACCGTCGGCGAGCGCATGGCCAGGCTTGCCGAGGGTGACAGCTTCCAATTCAAGAGCGATGCTCCCCACCACATCGCCAACCGCTCGGATGCGGACGCCAAGCTGCTCTGGATCATGAGCGTCCTCGACACGCATCTCTAGAACCCTTCCCCCGAAATACGCCACGCCAAGGAAAGCCAGCCCATGTCGCCTCCGGTCACGCGCATTCGCAGCGATGAGACGCTGCCGAATTCAGCCGATGTCGTCGTGATCGGCGGCGGCATCGCCGGCATCACCACCGCCTATCATCTCGCGAGGAAGGGCCATTCCGTCGCGGTGGTCGAGAAGGGCTATGTCGCGGGCGAGCAATCGAGCCGGAACTGGGGCTGGTGCCGCCAGCAGAATCGCGACCTGCGCGAATTGCCGCTGGCCCAGCGCGCCGTCGAGATGTGGAACGGGCTCAACGAGGAACTGGGCGCGGATACGGGCTTCCGGCGCACCGGCCTGGTCTATGTGACGACCAAGCAATCCGATCTCGACGCCTGGTCCAACTGGACCGACAAGGCACGCGAGATGCAGATGCATAGCCGCGTGCTCTCCGCCGCCGAGGCCAAGGCGATGTCGCCGGGCTCGACCGAGAACTGGGTCGGCGGCATCCATTCGCCGACCGACGGCAAGGCCGAGCCGGCGCTCGCCACCCCGGCCTTCGCGGAAGCGGCCCGCAGGCTCGGCGTGACAATCCACCAGGATTGCGCGGCGCGCGGGCTTGAGACCTCGGCGGGCCGCGTCTCGGCGGTCGTCACCGAGAAGGGCACGATCCGCACCAGCACCGTGCTCGTCGCCGGCGGCGTCTGGACCTCGATGTTTTGCCGGCACCACGGCATCGACATGCCATTGGCCGGCGTGCAGTCGACCTCGTTCTTCACAGCGCCGGCGCCGGAGGTCACCGTCGGCGGCATCTCGACGCCGGACGTCACCTTCAGGCGCCGGCTCGACGGCGGCTACACGATCGGCATCAGCGGGCGCGGGCTGCTTCGCCTCAGCCCGCAGGGGATGATGTATGCCAAGCCGTTCTGGGCCACCTTCAAGAAGCGCCACAGGCTGCTGACGATCCGCGCCGACAAGACCTTCTTTTCGGGCCCCGAGGCCCTGATGCGCTGGAGCAACGACAGCATCTCGCCTTTCGAAAAGATGCGAACCTACGATCCGCCGCCGCAGGAAAAGCTGATCAGCTTCGCGCTGAAGCGCATCGGCGAGATCTATCCGCAGCTCGCCGATGTGAAGATCGCGCACAAATATGGCGGCCTGATCGACTTCACGCCCGACTGGGTGCCGGTGATCTCGGCCATCGACAAGCTGCCGGGCCTGCATGTCTCGGCCGGCTTCAGCGGCCATGGCTTCGGCGTCGGGCCGGCGGCCGGCCGGCTCGCGGCCGATATCATCGCGGGCGACGCACCGATCGTCGATCCCCACCCCTATCGCTATAGCCGCCTCGTCGATGGCAGCGATCTCGGCGAACCCGGATTGATGTGAAAGCGGGCAGCGCGCTGTTCCCATCACCCCCTTTTTTCCTTCCCCTGCCATCCGCCTCTGCGGTGCGGCCAATCACGGACACGACCGATATGATCACCCGTCACGAGAAGAGCGCCCGGCTGAGCCGCGTCGTCGTCGCCAACGGCTTCGCCTTCCTCTCCGGCATCACGGCCAAGGATCGCAGCGGCGGCGCCAAGGAACAGACCGCCGACATCCTGGCGCAGATCGACCATTTCCTGGCGCTCGCCGGCACCAGCAAATCGAAGATCGTCACCGCCAATATCTGGCTGAAGGATATCGGCGCGTTCAATGAAATGAACGCGGCCTGGGACGCATGGGTCGATCCCGAAGCGCCTCCGGCACGCGCCACCGTCGAGTCCCGCCTTGCAGCCGAGGCGATTCTCGTCGAAATCCAGGTGCAGGCCCTGGTCTGACGCAGATCGTGCTGCGCGGGTGGGCGAAGGAGACGGACGAGATGCGCACCCTGCAGGACACCGCCAAGGCACTGGCAAACGAGACGCTCACCGCCCGCGCCCTCGTGGAGGAATGCCTGGCGAAGATCGCCGATCCCGCTGGTGAAGGCGCACGCGCCTTCACCAGCGTCTCCGCGGACACAGCCCGCAGTTCCGCCGACGCGCATGACGCGCTACGGCGCGCCGGCCGCGCAGCCGGCGCCTTCGCCGGCATCCCCTTTGCGGTGAAGGATCTCTACGACGTCGCCGGCGAACGCAGCATGGCCGGCTCGCGCGCGCTCGCCGACAGCGCGCCGGCGAAAGCCCATGCGCCGACGATCGCGCGCATGCTGGCCGCCGGGTTCATCCCCATCGGCCGCGCCAACATGACCGAATTCGCCTATTCCGGCATCGGCGCAAACCCGCATTACGGCACGCCGCTCAGCCCCTGGGACCGCGCCTCGCGCCGCATTCCCGGCGGCAGTTCGTCGGGCTCGGCCGTGGCGGTTGCGGATGGGATGGCTATTGTCGCGCTTGGCAGCGACACCGGCGGCTCCTGCCGCATTCCAGCCGCGCTATGCGGCATCGTCGGCTACAAGCCGACCGCGCGGCGGGTGCCACTCGACGGCGTCATCCCGCTTTCCGGCAGCCTGGATTCACTCGGGCCGCTCGGCGCCAGCGTCGGCTGCTGCGCCATCGTCGATGGCGTGCTGGCGGGCGAGACGCCTGCCCTGCCCGCGACGCGGCCAGTGTCGGGCCTGCGCCTGGCGATCCCGACCCAGATCGTGCGTGACGGCATGGATGCAGCGGTTTCCGCTGCCTTCGACAAGGCGATCGCGCGACTGAGCGGGCTCGGGGCGCGCATCGTCGAAGTCGATTTCGCGCCGCTGTCCGAGATCGGCCGGGCGATGGTCGCGGCCAAGGGAGGCTTTGCGGCGCCCGAGGCCTTTGCCTGGCACCGTGAGTTGCTGGCAAGCAAGGGCGATCTCTATGATCCACGCGTAAGCAGCCGGATCGCGACCGGAGCGCAGATGCTGGCCGCCGACTATGTCAATCTAGTTCAGGCGCGGCGCGATATCATCGCCGCGATGGACGCGCAGACAGCCGGTTACGACGCTCTGGTGATGCCGACCTGCCCGATCATCGCGCCGCGCCTCGACGAGTTAGTCGAGGATGCCGAGTATTTCCGGCTCAATACGCTGCTGCTGCGCAATCCGAGCCTCGGCAATTTTCTCGATCGCTGCTCGATCAGCCTGCCCTGCCACGAGCCGGGACAAGCGCCGGTCGGATTGATGCTGACGGGCGAAACCGGTGGCGACCACGCCTTGTTTTCGATCGCGGCCGGGGTCGAGGCCGCCCTGCGGCATTGAGACCGACGCCAGGCGCAAAGATGATCCAATGCCGGCGGCAGTTCGCGCGTTAACGTCGCGACGAGACTGTCCCCCGGAGCCTTGGATTCATGTCACCGACGATCGAACGCATCGCCAGCGACGAGCGCCTGCCGACCGAGGTCGATGTCGTGGTGATCGGCGCCGGCATCGTCGGCAGCGCGGCGGCCTATTACCTGGCGAAGCGCGGCCATTCCGTCGCGTTGCTGGAGAAGGGCGTCGTCGGCGGCGAACAATCGAGCCGCAACTGGGGCTGGTGCCGGCAACAGAACCGCGATGCGCGCGAATTGCCGCTCGCCATGCGCGCCATGGAATTGTGGGAGCGCCTCAACGGCGATATCGGCCGCGATATCGGCTTTCGCCGCACTGGGCTGGTCTATGCCAGCAACGATGCCGGCCAGATCGCGCAATGGGAGAAATGGCGCGGAACGGCCCGGCAATTCGGCATCGAGACACACATGCTGTCAGGTGCCGAGGCCAGTGCCATGACGAGCGGCACCGGCCGGTCCTGGCTCGGCGGCGTGCATTCGGTCAGCGACGGCAAGGCCGAACCCGCCCTGGCCGCTCCCGTGCTCGCCCATGGCGCAAGATTGAACGGCGCGACGATCCATCAGGATTGCGCGGCGCGCGGGCTCGACATCACCAATGGCGCCGTCACGGGCGTGATCACCGAGAAGGGGTCGATCCGGACCCGCTCCGTCATTCTCTCCGGCGGAGCCTGGGCTTCGGCCTTCTGCCGCCGCCACGGTCTTCGGTTCCCCCAGGCGAGCGCTCGCCAGTCAATTCTGCGGACGGAGATCGCGCCGCAACTGCTCGATGCGCTCTATACGCCCGACTGCGCGCTGACACGCCGGCTCGACGGCAGCTATACGATCGCGATCAGCGGCAAGGCGACGCTCGATGTGACGCCGCAGGGTCTGCGCTATGCCCGCGATTTCATGCCGATGTTCGTCCGACGCCTGAAGGCGCTCGAGTTCGGAATCGGCCCCTCCTTCTTCAAGGGGCCCGAAGCCATGATGGGGAGCTGGGCCTTCGACAAGGAAACGCCGTTCGAACGCATCCGCGTGCTCGATCCCGCCCCCAGCCGCAGTGCCATCGCATTGACGATGGCGCGGGCTCGCGCGCTCTATCCCGCGCTCAAGGATGTCGGCGTCCGCGAAAGCTGGAGCGGTTATGTCGATTCGACGCCCGACGCCGTGCCGGTGATCTCGCCCGTAGCCGGGCTGAAGGGCTTTGTGCTCGCGGCCGGCTGCAGCGGACATGGCTTCGGGCTCGGGCCCGGCATCGGCCATCTCGCCGCCGATCTTGCGGTCGGGGACACGCCGATCGTCGATCCCCGCCCCTTCCGGCATTCACGGCTGATCGACGGTTCGAAGGGCGAGATCGGCGAGTTCTAGCCCGGCTCAACCACGCGCCAGGCCGTGGCCGTGTCATAGAAGAAGCGCTCCTCGGCAATGCGGTCACCGCGCCAGCGCTGGATCGCGAGTTCCTCGAGCCGCCTGGTCACGCCGCTCTGGTCGGTCGCGTCGAACACCCAGTTGATCACCACCCTGTCGCCATCGACGAGGACGGCGCGGGCGGGGTGGGTGTGCATTCGCTGCAATCGGGCCAAGGCCTTGGCCTCATGGGCCATCAGAACATCTCGTCCCTGGCGCGGCTCGGTCGCGTTCTCCTGCATGGAGGCGTCCTCACAATAGAAATCCCGGATGGCGCCGACATGATCACCGCTGACGACGGCGGCGACGAAGGCCTCGACACGCTTGCGATCAGGCATGCGCTGCTCCCTGCTCATGATCTTCAGCAGTCTTCTACTCGGTTTTCTCCAAGCCGCATCGTTCGAAAGCGCGGGCTCCGTCAGGCGGCCAGCGTATCGGCAAGCCGTGCGATCATTGCCATCGCGCCGGCAAGTTCGCCATCGGTGATGTATTCCTCAGGCCTGTGGGCGCGGTTGACGTCGCCCGGCCCGCACACGATCGAGGCGATGCCCGCCGCCTGATAGAGCCCGGCCTCGGTGCCGAAGCTGACCGCCTGCTGGCGCGGCAGCCCTGACGCCGCTTCGGTCAACGCGACCAGCGGATCGGCCTCGTCGAGATCGAGCGGCGGGTAGTCGCTCATCGTCTCGAAGCCGAAGGCGACGCGATGGCCGGTCTTCTCGGCCGCCGCGCGAATGCGCTCGGCCTCCCCTGGCAGGAAAGCCAGCAGGCTGGCCGGCTCCTGGCCGGCGATGGCGCGCGCCTCGATCTCGAAGACGCATTGCGCCGGCACGATATTGATGCCGGTGCCGCCATGGATGGTGCCGACTTGGATCGTCGAATAGGGCGGCGCGAAGGCGGGCGCGAACGGGCCTGCTATGGCGTGCCGCAACGCCTCGTCCTGCACGGCGGCGATCAATTGCGCGGCATAGTGGATCGCGTTGTCGCCGAGATCGGGGCGGGAGGAGTGCCCGGCCTTGCCATCGACGGTGACGCGCTGGGCGATCTTGCCCTTATGCCGCAACACCGGGTGCAAGCCGCTCGGCTCGCCGACGATGCAGCCCAAGGGCTGCGGGCAGAGCTCCGGCAGCCGCGCGATGAGATGGCGCACGCCGACGCAGCCGACCTCCTCGTCATAGGACAAGGCGATATGGACCGGGCGGGTCAGCTTGCGCGAGACGAGATCGGGCACGCTCGCCAGCACGCAGGCGACGAAGCCCTTCATGTCGACAGCGCCGCGCCCGATCAAGCGCTCGCCATCGCGCCGCAAGCTGAAGGGATCGCCGAGCCAACCCTCGGGAGCCGCCGGCACGACATCGAGATGCGCCGACAGGATAATGCCGCCGGGCAGGCGCGGCCCGATCGTGGCGAAGAGGTTCGAGCGGTCTCCCTCCGGCCCGGGCAGGACCACGCTCTCGACGCCGTAGCCGGCAAGAAAGCCGCGGACATGCTCGATGATAGCGCCGTTCGGCGTGCGGCAGATCGACGGAAAGGCCACGAGATCGGCCAGCACGGATTCGACAGTCATTGAGTATCCGCCATCAGGTCATAGGCGCTCGGTCGAGCAGCGATGGCAGGAGCCTAACAGAGCCCGTCGGCTTGACCTCGCATCCTTTCGCCTGCTGCGGCAATCCATGCCGAAGCGGGCCATCTGATCGGCAGAATCTTCGTTGGGCCGGACGCAATTCCATCTCCGTGCCCACGCATGCACCCTAATCTTAGGCGCAACGTGGCGGATTGGGCCGTCGCGGCCACATCCGAAGACGAGAGACGCAATGAGCACCGCTCGGCCGAAATTCATCACCTTCGACTGCTACGGCACGCTGATCGATTTCCAGATGGGGCCGGCCGCACGGCGGGTCTACAGCTCCAGGCTGACGCCCGAAGTGATGGACGGGTTCTACGAGAGTTTCCGAGGCTATCGTCTCGACGAGGTCCTGGGCGCCTGGAAGCCGTTCGACGAAGTCGTCCACAACGCGGTCGAGCGCAGCTGCAAGGCCTGGAACGTGACGTTCGACCCAGCCGATGCCCAGCGGATCTATGACGAGATTCCGAGCTGGATTCCGCATCCCGACGTGCCCGCGGGCCTCGCCAAGGTCGCCAAGGACATCCCGCTCGTCGTCCTCTCGAATTCGATGACGGACCTTATCCCTCATTCCATGGCCAAGCTCGGCGCGCCCTTCCATGCCGCCTATACGGCGCAGGAGGCGCAAGCCTACAAGCCGCTGCAGCGGGCTTTCGAATACATGTTCGACATGCTGGGCTGCGGGCCGGCCGATGTCATGCATTGTTCGTCGAGCCTGCGCTACGATCTGATGACCGCCTACGACATGAAGATCGGCCAGCGTGTCTTCGTGAATCGCGGCCATGAGCCGGGCATCGATTTCTACGGCTATCGCGAGATCAAGAGCATCGAGCAACTCCCCGGCCTGCTTGGGCTTTGACGCGCATGCGCGATTTCAATCCCGACAGCGTCGCCTTCGCCAAGGGCCATTTCATCGCCGGCGCCGTCGTCGATGAGCCTGGCGAGCGATTGACCGTCGCAAGACCGTCCGACGCGGCAGATTATGCCGAATTGCCAATCGCGTCGGTCGAGACGGTCGATCGCGCGGTCAAGGACGCGACCGAGGCGGTGAAGCGCAGCGGCTGGGCGACGCGGCCGCCGCGCGAGCGGGCGCGCGCCATGCAGCGCTGGGCCGAATTGATCGAGGCGAAGGCCGAGGAGCTGGGGCAGCTGGAGGCGCTGGGCTCGACCCGGCCGATCGCCCAGGCCGTGACCGGCGACGTGATGGGCACGGCGGAAGGCATCCGCTTCTTCTCCGAATATGCCGACAAGCTCGGCGGCGAGGTCGCGGCGACGCGAACCGACCATTTCGGCATGATCGTCTCCGAGCCCTATGGCGTCGTCGGCGCGATCACGCCGTGGAATTTCCCCCTCAGCATGGCGTCCTGGAAGGCCGGCCCGGCACTGGCGGCGGGCAACGCCATCGTGCTGAAGCCCTCCGAGCTGACACCGTTCTCGACCGTACGGCTGGCGCAACTCGCCGTTGAGGCCGGTATTCCCGCCGGCATCTTCAATGTCGTGCAGGGCACGGGAGCGGTCACCGGCGATGCGCTGAGCCGCCATCCCGGCATCGCAAAGCTCTCCTTCACCGGCTCGACCCGCACCGGCATCGCGATCATGAAGGCCGCGGCCGAAAGCGGCATCAAGCCGGTGACGCTGGAGCTCGGCGGCAAGAGCCCGCAGCTCGTCTTCGCCGATGCCGATCTCGATAAAGCGGCCGACTGCATAGCCGGCTCATTGCTCGCCAATGCCGGGCAGGCCTGCGTCGCAGGCTCGCGCCTGATCGTGCAGCGGCAGGTCGCTGACGCGCTGGTGGCGGCATTGAAAGGCCGGCTCGCACGCGTGGCACCCGGACCGACCTGGAAATCCTCGACCGGCTTCGCGCCGATCATCTCGGAATTGCAGGCGCGCCGGATCGACACCATCCTGGCGCGCAGCCGTGAGCAAGGCGCCGAATTGCTGCTGGGCGGCAGCCGGATCGAGGGGCATGGCGGCGCGTTCTACCAGCCGACCCTGCTCGCGGGCGTCACGACCGAGAATGCCGCCGTGCGAGAGGAAATCTTCGGCCCGGTGCTCACCATCCAGAGCTTCGAGACGGAGGAAGAGGGTTTCGCGCTCGCCGACCATCCCGAATATGGGCTGGCGGCCGGCGTCTACACCGCCGATCTCGGCCGGGGCCTGCGGGCCGTGCGCCAGCTCAAGGCCGGCACGGTCTGGATCAACCGCTATAGCCGCACGCTCGACTTCATCCTGCCGACCGGCGGCTACAAAAGCTCCGGCATCGGCAAGGATCTCGGCCGGCAGGCTGTCGAGGCCAATCTGCGGCACAAGACGGTACTGATCGATATCGGGGTGTGAGGCGCAGCGTCACGCCGCGCCGTCCTTCCCTCATCCGTTATGCTCGGGCTCGTGGCGAGCATCTCGTGCCATGAGCCTTTCCTTGCCAAGCTAGATGCGGGGAACCCTCTCCCGGATGGGAGAGGGCAGGGTGAGGGTGTGCCCTTTCAGTAGAAGGCGCTGCGCCTCCGTTGCGCCTCAATAATCAGCGGCAGGCCCTCATCCCTGCCCTTCTCCCATCCGGGAGACGGGTTCCCCGCGTATGATCTCATGAGGACAGTGCCTCGAAGTCTCCCTGGAACGGGGCGTAGGATCATGACTGGCTAATAGCTCGCGCGCAGCAGGCCAAGGGCAGGGTGAAGCTTGTCGATCGCCTCGATCTCGGCGCGCAGCTCGGCGATGATCCAGTCGCGGATCTCCTTCACGATCGGCCGGGCCGGACGGTTGGGCGGCGTGACCAGCACGCAGACACGGGCTCCCGCTGTCAGCCGGTCGGACGCAGGTGTCAGCGCGCCCGAGATCAGCGCATGCGAGACGACCGTGCTCCAGCCGAAGGCGATGCCCTGCCCGAGCAGCGCCGCCTGCACGACCACCGCATAATCGGAGAAGCTCAGCGTCTTGACCGGGCCGGAGCGGCCGGTGGCGAAGGGCGGGTACTGGCTCGGCCAGTCCAACGAACTGTCGGTCAAGTGGATAATGGTGTTGCCGTCCTCGGCAGAGCCCGGCCCGGCCGATCCCGGCCGGCAATAACCTGGACTGCACACCGGCAGCATGACTTCGCGGATGACGAATGAACCCGGCTGGACGACCTCGTCGGCTGCTGCGAAGCGCATGCCGAGATCGACATTCTCGACCGGGCCGCGCAACGACCCGGCGATCATCTGGAAACGCAGATCGGCGGCCGGAAAACGCCGCTGGAAGCGGTCCATGCGCGGCATCAGCCAATGCGTGGTGAAGGCCGAGGAGACCGAAAGCGTCACCGTCTCCTTGCCCGCACGCAATTGCTCGATCTCGCGCAATCCCGCCTCGATGCTGCGGAAGCCGTCGGAGACGCGCCGGTACAGCGTCTCCCCTTCCGGCGTCAGGACCGCGCCCTTACCGCCACGCTCGAACAGCCGGACGCCGAGATAACTTTCGAAGCGCGCCAGCATGCGGCTCACAGCCGGCTGGGTGACGTTCAACTCATCCGCGGCGCGCGTGAAGCTGCCGCCGCGGGCCGCCGCCTCGAACACGAAGAGCGCATTGCTAGACGACACCATGCGGCGCAAGTCAGACATTACATGAAGTTATGATCTTCCTGATTATTTGGCAATTGCCGTCTCCCGCCGAAAACCCTTTCATGATCGGGTCGAATGCAGCTTGCGGCGACGGGTTCACAGAGACCCGCACCGCTAGATGGCATGCTCCGGAAGGCACCACCAGGTCATAAGCCCTCCTTATGGCGTGGCCTGAAATCGGTCCTTGTCCGTTCGCGCCAGCAACCGCTGTATTCATGACGGGAGAGTTCGAAATGGCAGAGTTGGGCGGCGAGCGCGTCGAAATCCGGTCCGCAAGCAAGATCTACGGGTCGGTGCGGGCGCTCGACGACGTGTCGCTCGATGTCGCGCCCCATGAATTCGTCTCGTTGCTCGGCCCTTCCGGCTCGGGCAAGACCACTCTGCTCGGCATCCTCGGCGGCTTCATCCAGCCTTCGGGCGGCTCGATCCATTTCGGCGGGCGCGACGTCACCTTCACCCCGCCGCATAAGCGCGACATCGGCATCGTCTTCCAGAATTACGCGCTGTTTCCGCATATGAGCGTCGGCGAGAACGTCGCCTTTCCCCTGCGGGCACGGCGCTTGCCGAAATCGACCTATGCCGAGCGCGTCAAGGGCGCGCTCGCGATGGTCGACCTCGCCGGCTACGAGGAGCGCGGCATCGCCCAGCTCTCGGGCGGCCAGCGCCAGCGCGTCGCGCTCGCCCGCGCCATGATCTTCGAGCCGCGCCTGATCCTGATGGACGAGCCCTTGTCGGCGCTCGACAAGCAATTGCGCGAGACCATGCAGATCGAACTGCGCCAGCTCCACAAGCGGCTCGGCGCCACCATCATCTATGTCACGCATGACCAGCGCGAGGCGCTGACGATGAGCGACCGTGTCGCCATCCTGAAGGACGGCAAGCTCGTCCAGATCGATGCGCCGGCCCGCCTGCACGACCACCCGGCCAACGCCTTCGTGGCGAGTTTCATCGGCGAGGCGACCCTGCTGCCGGTCAAGCGGATCGATGCCTCGAGCGTCGCGCTCGCCGGCGCAGTGCTCAAGACCAGCCGCCCGATCGCGCCTACGGGCGATCTCGTGCTGGCGATCCAGACCGAGAAGCTGCTGATCGAGGACGGCACCGGCGCGCCCGAGCGCAACCGCTTCTCGGCCCGCGTGACCGATGTCGTCTTCCAGGGCGAGAGCCTGCGCGTCTTCCTGGCGCTCGATGACGGCGCCTCCTTGAGCCTGCGCCAGCCCAGCCACTACGAGGCCGCCCGCCGCATCCCGCCGATCGGCGAGCGGCTCGCGGTCAGCCTGCACCCGCAAGACACGATCATCGTCCCGAAAACGGACGGCTGATCGAGCCCGTTCCTTCCAACTGTCCAAGAGAAGACGACGCCATGGCGCTCAGCGATTTCAAGGTTCTCACATTCGATGTCGTCGGCACGCTGATCGACTTCGAAAGCGGCGTTCTCAATGCCGTGCGCCGCATCGGCGGGCCAGCGGCGGCGAAGCTGAGCGACGACGAGATCTTCGCGCCCTATCTCAGGGGGCGCGAGCTCAATTACGAGCGCTCCAGCGAGGTGATGAAGCTGGTCTACATCCACCTTGCCAAGGAACTCGGCCTGCCCGCCGACGAGGCCTCCGCCGACTCTTTCCAGTACGCCATTTTGCAGCATCCGGCCTTCCCGGATTCCGTCCAGGCGCTGGCGCGGCTGCGCAAGCACTACCGGCTGGTCGCGATGACCAATGCCGACCGCTCGACCTTCACCTTCTATTCGCACACGCTCGGCAACCCGTTCCACGACAGCGTCACCGCCGACGAGGCGCTCCACCCCAAGCCCGATCCGCTGTTCTTCGCCTTCAACCGCGGCCGCCAATCGGCCTTCGGCTACAAGCAGGAAGAGATTCTGCACGTCGCCCAGAGCCAGTATCACGACATCGGCGTGGCGAAATCGCTCGGCTACAAGACCTGCTGGATCGAGCGGCGCCAGGGCCAGAAGGGCTTCGGCGGCACGCCGGCCGTGCCGGAGCTGACCAGGCCCGACTACCACTTCCCGACCCTGGCGGCGCTCGCCAACGCGGTCGAGGCCGAGAAGGCATAAGCGCCGGTGTCCAGCGGAGCGCCCTGGCAAGCCCTCGATCCCGCGCCGTCGCTCTGGCAGGCGACGGCCGCGCCATTGTGCGACCTGCCGCCTCTGCAGGGCGACGCGCAGGCCGATGTCGTCATCATCGGCGCGGGCTATACCGGGCTGTCGGCGGCGCATCACCTGGCACAGAGCGGTCTCCAGCCGATCGTGCTGGAGGCCAACCATCCCGGCTGGGGCGCAAGCGGGCGCAATGGCGGCGTCATCACCGCGAAGTTCCGCATCTCCTTCCCCGCCATTGCCGCCGCTTATGGCCGGGACATGGCTCGGCGCATGTACGATATCGCGCTCGAGGCGACCGATATCGTCTCGGAGCTCGTCGATGAATTCGGCATCGAGAATGCGGCCCTGACGCGCTCGGGCCAGGTCAAGGCGGCGCATAACCATGAGACCCTGACCTACGCCATCACCGAGGCGCAATGGCTGAAGGCCGAACTCGGCGACACCACCATGTCGGTGCTCAGCGCCGATCAGGTGCGTGAGGAGACCGGCTCGGACGGCTTCGTCGGCGGCGTGCTCAATGCCGGCTCCGGTGGCATCCACCCGCTGAACTACCTGCATGGCCTCGCCAGGGGCGTCGCCAAACGCGGCATCGCGATCCATGCGGAGACGCCGGCCTTGCGGCTGCGGCGCGAGGGCAGCGGCGTGCTGGTCGAGACGCCGAGCGGGATCGTCCGGGCGCGGCAGGCGATCATCGCCACCAACAGCTATTCCGACCTGACCCCGGCGACGGCCGCGTTCCGCACCACGCTGATCCCGTTCCGCAGCGCCATCATCGCGACGGACACCCTCTCGCCCAATCTGGCGGCGAGCGTGATGCCGACGCGGCGGACCTATACCGAGACCAAGCGGATGATGCGCTGGTTCCGCATGGTCGACGACCGGGTGATTTTTGGCGGACGCGGCGCCTTCGGGAAGAAGGATTCGCCGGCCGCCTTCCGTGCCTTGCACAAGGCGATGACCGGCATCTTCCCGCAGCTTTCGGAGGTGCCCCTGGCCTATCGCTGGTCCGGGCTGGTCGCGATGACGCTCGACTCGGTGCCCCATGTCGGGCGTCTCGACGACCGCGTGCTGTTCGCCATGGGCTACAATGGCGCAGGCGTCGCGATGTCGAGCCTGATGGGGCGCTACCTTGCCGCCTACGCGCGTGGCGAGGCGCCCGATCTCGGGCTGCTCGACGCCGCCCGGATGCGGCGCGTGCCCTTCTACCCGCTTCGAGAACCGGCCGTCCGCATGGTCGCCGGCTGGTATCAGTTTCTAGACGCGATCGGACGGTAGCTCGAAGATCCGATCCAAAAACAGGGGACTAGACATGCTTAAGCACGATTTGGCCAAACGACGCCTGAACACCCGGCTTGCCTGCACCGTCGCAGGTCTCGCCATGGCGCTGATGAGCGCGGTCCCGGCATCCGCCGCCGAGCAGATGCTCTTCGTCTCGCAGGGCGGCGCCTATCAGAAGGCGCAGACGATCGCGATCCTCGACCCTGCCGCCAAGAAGCTCGGCATCACCATCAACCAGGACAGCGTGCCCGACGCCTGGCCGATCATGCGCTCGCAGGTCGCCACGGGTAAGCCGACCTGGGACGTCGTCGACGTCGCCACCAATTTCTGCCTGCGCGGCGGCGAGCAGGGCATCGTCGAGAAGCTCGACTTCAGCAAGATTCCGAACGCGGCGGCGATGCCGGCGGAGTATCGCAGCGATTATTCGATCGCCTACGAGTTCTATTCCAGCGTGATGGGCTACAGCCTGAAGAAATTCCCGGACGCGGCCACCGCGCCCAAGACCTGGGCCGATTTCTGGGATGTGAAGAAGTTCCCCGGCCGGCGCTCGCTGCGCAACCACCCGCTCGCCACGCTCGAAGCCGCGCTGATGGCCGACGGCGTCGCGCCCGACAAGCTCTACCCGCTCGATGTCGACCGCGCCTTCAAGAAGCTCGAGGAGATCAAGCCCAACATCACCGTCTGGTGGACCTCGGGCGCACAGTCGGCCCAGCTCCTCAATGATGGCGAGGTCGACATGGTGATGGCCTGGAACGGCCGTATCAGCGCGCTGGTCAAGGAAGGCGCCAAGGTCACCTACACCTATAACCAGGGCATCCTGCAGAGCACCTCGCTCTGCGTGCTCAAGGGCGCGCCGAACCTGCCGACCGCGATCAAGTTCCTGAACGAGGCGGTCGACCCGGTGCACCAGGCCAATCTGCCGATGCAGATCGATTACGGCCCGGCCAACCCGAAAGCCTATGACACCGGCGTGATCCCGGCCGCGCGCGTCGCGGAACTGCCGAGCGCGCCGGCGAACGCCAAGGCCCAGGCGTTGATGTCCTATGCCTGGTGGACCTCGGCTGACGGCGAAGCGGCGGAAAAGCGCTGGCTCGCCTTCACCCAGAAGTGAGCCAAGCCCCGTAGCGTCATTCTCGGGCCGCGCTCGCGCGGACCCGAGAACCGCTTGCAGGAGATGCTCGGGGTGAGCCCGAGCATGACGGGAGAGACGAGATGAGCGCCATCGACCCATCCCTCCGCTACCAGCGCCGCGAACAGGGGCTGATGCTCCTGCTCGCCTCGCCGGCCGTGATCGTGATCGTGGCGCTCGTCGTGCTGCCCGTGGGCTGGCTGATGGGCCAGTCCTTCTACGATGGCGGCTTCACGCTGGAGCACTACAAGCGCATCTTCAGCGAGGACATCTATTGGCGCAGCTTCCTGCTGACCTTCCGCATCGCCTTCACGGTCACGGTGCTGACGCTCATCCTCGGCTATCCCGTCGCCTATGCCGCCGCCCATGCCAGGCGCCCCTGGGACATGCTGATCCTGTCCTTCGTGATCCTGCCATTCTGGACCAGCGTCCTGGTGCGCGCCTATGCCTGGCTCGTGCTGCTGCAGCGCACGGGCGTGGCCAATCAGGTGCTCGAACGGTTCGGATTGATCAGCGACCCGCTGGCGCTGGTGCATAACGAGCTCGGCACGGTGATCGCGACCGTCCACATCCTGCTGCCCTTCATGGTGCTGCCGCTCTACTCGACCATGCAGAAGATCCCGCGCGACCTGATGCTGGCTGGCGCCAGCCTCGGCGGCGGGCCGCTCCACACCTTCCTGCGCGTGTTCCTGCCCTTGTCCCTGCCTGGCGTCGTCGCCGGGCTGACGCTGGTCTTCGTGCTGACGCTCGGCTTCTACATCACGCCGGAGCTGCTCGGCGGCGGCCGGACGATCATGATCTCGATGGTCGTGAGCCGGAATGTCGAGCTCTACAATCAATGGGGCGCGGCGAGCGCGATCGGCGTCGTGCTGCTCGTCTGCGTGCTGGCGATCTTCATGTTGGTCGGACGCATCATCCCGCTCGACAAGATGCTGGGGCAGAAATGAAACATCCCCTCCTCCCGCGTCTCGTCTTCGGCCTCTTCGTCGGGCTGGTGCTGGCCTATCTGATCGTGCCGCTCGCGATCATCGTGCCGATGTCGTTCTCCGGCACGCGCTTCCTGACCTTCCCGCCGCCGTCCTTCTCGCTGCGCTGGTATGAGGAGTATTTCGGCAACCCGGCCTGGATGCAGGCGACCAGGGTGAGCCTGACGATCGCGGCGCTGACGGTCGCGCTCGCGACGCCGCTGGGCGTGGCCGCCGCCTATGCCATCAGCAACTCGCAAAGCCGGCTGATGCGCTCGTTTCACATGGTGCTGATGCTGCCGCTGATCGTGCCGATCATCATCATCGCGATCGGCATCTTCTTCGTCTATGCGAAGGTCGGCCTGATCGCGACGCTGCCCGGGCTCGTTCTCGCCAATGTCATGCTCGGCCTGCCCTATGTCATCACCTCTGTGGTCGCCGGGCTGCAGAGCTTCGATCCGGCGCAGGAGATGGTGGCGCGCAGCCTCGGCATGAACCGCCTGCGCGCCTTCCTCACCGTGACGCTGCCGCAGATCAAGGCCAGCGTCTTCGCCGGCGGCATCTTCGCCTTCATCTCGGCGATCGACGAGACGATCATCTCGCTCTTCGTCTCCGGCGGGCAGTATCAGACGCTGACGCGGCGGATGTTCACCGCGCTGCGCGACGAGATCGACCCGACCATCGCCTCGATCTCGACCTTGCTGACGGCAGCCTCCTTCGTGCTCGTGCTGCTGGCGATGAGCGGGCAGAAGAAGGCCGCGTAACGAGCGCAGGACGCTCTACCCCATAGAGACTGTTCCGAAACTCGCTCCGGTGAGTCGGCTGGCGCGGATTTCAAGAACCGGAGCGCAGCGGACTTCATGTCCGTGAGCACCGGAAGCGCAGAAAGCTGCGTCAGGCGGCCGCCGGAGTAGAGTTTCGGGACAGGCTCAGTGGCGCCAGTCCTGATAGCGGTAATAGGCGCCAACGAAGGGCAGGAACCAGGGCGGGCCGAAATGACCGGGTACGGCCGGCCAGTCGAGCCCGGCCAGCGGGTTCGCCTCGGCGTCGCCGCCCATGACGCGGGCCATGATCTGCCCCATATGCACCGACATCTGGGTGCCATGGCCGCTATAGCCCAGCGCGTAGAACAGACCGTCGCGCTCACCAGCGCGCGGCAGGCGGTCCGAGGTCATGTCGACCAGCCCGCCCCAGCAATAATCGATGCGTGTGCCGGCGAGCTGGGGGAAGAGCTCGAGCATCCGCGCCTGGAGGATCGCGCCGCTCTTGGCGTCCGATTTCGGGCTCGACAGCGCAAAGCGGGCCCGCCCACCGAAGATCAGCCGGTTGTCGGGCGTCAGGCGAAAGTAATTGCCGATATTCTTGGTCGTCGTCGCGGTGCGCCGCGTCGGCATGATCGAGGCTGCGAGATTGTCCGAGAGCGGCTCGGTCGCGATGATGAAGCTGCCGACCGGAACGATACGCCGCCGCAGCCAGGCGAAGGGGCCCTCTCGGGACGCGCCGGTCGCCAGCAGAACCTGCCCGGCCTCGATCTCGCCGCGCGTCGTCACGACCCGATGCGCGTTGCCGTTCAAGCGGTGAAGGCCGGTCACGCGGGCATTCTCGAAGATGCCGGCGCCGCGCCGCGCCGCCGCATTCGCAAGGCCCACGCCGAAGCGGCCCATATGCATATGGGCACCGCGCGGGAAGACGAGGCCGCCATAGAAGCCGTCCGAGCCGATCTCGGTCCTGGTCTCTTCCGGCCGCACGATGACGAGATCGGGCTCGACCGTGCGCTGCAGCAATTCGGCGCTTTTTTCGAGCTTGGCGAAATGCCCGGGCTTGGCGGCAAGCTTGATCTTGCCGGTGCGACGGAAATCGCAATCGATCGCCTCCTCCGCGACCAGCGCCTCGACCTGATCGACGGCGGTGTCGAAAGCGCGGTAGAGCGCGCTCGCACGTTCGAGCCCGAGGCTGGCGGCGAGGCCTGCGAGATCATGCGCCGTACCGTTGTTGCAATGCCCGCCATTGCGGCCCGACGCCTCGCCAATGACGCGGCCCGCTTCCAAGACAGCCACGGTCGCGCCGGATTTTGCCAGCGCCAGCGCCGCCGACAGGCCGGTGAAACCGCCGCCGACAACGGCGACATCGACCTTGCCGGCAAGAGGTCCAGCCATATCCGCATCGAAACGCGGCGCCGAATCGAGCCAATAGGGTTCCAGTTTCATGAGCATACGGGTCCGCGCGTCGGCATGAGCTATCAGGGTCCGTGAAGCGTATCGAGCCAATTCAGGGCAAATGTCGACCCTGGATCAGATCCAGCCCCGCCGCCTCAGCTTGCACCAAGTTAAGCCTCTGTATTGTATGAATTTTACTATTCTCGAATGCTCCCGACGGACCTATACTTGCGTTCCATTTCGCACGAGGCCAGCAGCGGTGGTTTACAGAACGGCCAAGCGCAAACTCGACTACGACATCGATATCCGGGCGATGACCGAGGCCGATCTGGTGCAGGCGCATCAGCTCTCGATCGGCGTCGGCTGGCCGCACCGCCCCGAGGATTGGCGGCTGGTGCTCGAGGTCGGGCACGGCTTCGTCGCCTGCGACGGGATCGGACGCGCGCTCGGCTCGGCGATGTGGTGGCCCTTCGGCGAGCATTTCGCCACCTGCGGCATGGTCATTACCTCGCCCAGGCTGCAGGCGCAGGGTGCGGGGCGGCGCCTGATGGACACGATCTTCGAGCAGTCAGGCGCGCGCGATCTGCGTCTCAATTCGACACGGGCCGGCTATCGGCTCTATCGCTCGCTCGGCTTCGAACCGGTCGGCCGCGTCTTCCAGCATCAGGGTCGGGCCCGGCTTGCGGCCCCCGCGGCTGAGGATGGCATCGCAGTGCGCGACATCGTCGCAGCTGACCGCGACGCGATCGCCCGGCTGGATAGCATGGCCTATGGCGCAGACCGGACGCGGGTGATCGCGGCTTTGATGGCGCAGTCGGCCGGGACGATCGTCGAGCGCAATGGCGAAGCGGTCGGCTTCGCGCTGTGCCGGCGCTTCGGCCGCGGCCATGTCGTCGGGCCGATCGTCGCCGAGGACGACGCGATGGCGATCGCACTGACGAGGCCGCATGTCGCCGCGCATGAAGACGCCTTCCTGCGCGTCGACACCGCCCAGGAGCAAGGCTTGTTCGGCGGCTTCCTCGAAGCCAGCGGCATGACGATTTTCGACAGCGTGACGACGATGATCCGCGGCCGCAATCACGGGGCGCAGGGCGCGGCACGCACCTTCGGGCTGGTCAACCAGGCCTTGGGCTGACCTAGAGCAATTTCTGATCGCTCGAAAACGCTCTCGCGATCAGACTTCGAACAGCACCGGCAGCGGATAACCCGATTTCTGGATCGGCGTCTTGATGACGATGTAGCTGAAATATTTCGAGATGCCGAGATTCCGGTCGAGCAGCGTCTCGATCAGCGACTGGTAATGCGTCAGCCCGCGCGTCACGAACTTGACCAGATAGTCATAGCCGCCGCTGACCAGATGGCATTCCACCACCTCGTCGACCCGCCGCAGCGCGGTCTCGAAGCGGATGAAATACTCCTTGGTATGGTCGGCCAGCGTGATCTCGGTGAAAACCGTGATGGTCTCGCCGAGCTTCTGCAGGTTGATCGTCGCGCCATAGCCGGAAATGAAACCGGCCTGTTCCAGCCGCTTCACCCGCAGCAGGCAGGGGCTTGGCGACAAGCCCACCGCATCGGCCAGGGTGACATTGGTCATCCGGCCATTGTTCTGGAGCTCGACCAGAATCTTCATGTCGATGCGGTCGAGCCGCACGCCTGGTGTCACGACGAAAGCCTCACCATCACGCTCCTCAAGCCGGACATTCTCGTCTCGCCGGCCGGGCGAGCGTAGACGGTTCGGCTGGCCACGGCAAAGCGAGGATCATGCCGGCATCGCCGCGCTCAGCGCAGCTCCGCCTTGACCTCGGGAATGGCGAGCATGTCGTCGAGCGTCTGGCGCAGGCGCGCGACGATCAGGTCGATCTCGCTCTCGTTGCAGCATAGCGGCGGAGCGAGCCCGATGATGTCGTCGCCGAAGGCCCGGAAGATCACACCGTTAGCGTAACCGCGCGCGAAGAGATGCTCCGGCAGCCTGGCTGCGCGGGAGAATTTCTCCTTGCTCGCCTTGTCCGCGACGAGCTCGATGCCGGCGAGCAGGCCGCGCGCCCGGACCTCGCCGACGAGGGGATGATCGGCGAGCGTTGCCAGCTTCTTTTCGAAATAAGCGCCGACACGCTGGCCATTGGCGAGGATGCCGCCTTCGTCATAGAGCCGCAGCACCTCGAGCGCGACGGCGGCCGAAACGGGATGGCCGGAATAGGTCTGGCCATGGCCGACCGGCCCACCGTCGGGGGCATTATCCTTGATGCCGTTGTAAATCTTCTCGCCGATCGCGAGCGCACCCAGCGGCGCATAGCCTGAAGTCAGCCCCTTCGCCATCGTCATCATGTCGGGCACCACGCCCTCGCCCTCGCAGGCGAACATCGGACCGGTGCGGCCGAAGCCGGTGATGACCTCGTCGGCCAGGAAGAGGATGTCGAGTTCGGCCGCCGTGTCGCGCATCGCCTTGAGCCAACCCTTCGGCGGCACGATGACGCCGCCGGAGCCTACGACCGGCTCGCAGAAGAAGGCCGCGACATTGTCCGCCCCGAGCTCCTCGACCTTGGCGCGCAGCGAGGCGACGCTGGCCGCGATCACCGCCGCATCGTCGGAACCGGTCGGGTTGCGATAGGCGTAAGGAGCGGCAACGTAGTGCCGGACATGGGAGGGGAAGTCGAAATTCGCATGGAAGGCCGGCAGCGCGGTGACGCCGGCGCCCGTCGAGCTCGAGCCGTGATAGCCGCGCTCCAGCGAGAGGATCGCCTTCTTCGTCGGCCGGCCGGTGACATTGTAGTAGAACTGGATCAGGCGCAGCGCAGCATCGATCGCGTCCGACCCGCCCAGCGAGAAATAGATGTGGTTGAGGTCGCCGGGGGTGAGTTCGGCGAGCTTGGCCGCGAGCCTGATCGTGGGCTCGCTGCCAAAACTGAAATAGCCGGTCGCATAGGGCAGTTCGCGCATCTGCGCCGCGGCCGCCTCGACGATGCTCTCATGCCCATAGCCGACATTGACGCACCAGAGGCCGGCGAAGCCGTCGATCAATTCATGCCCGTCCGTATCCGTGATGAAGGCGCCCTTGGCCGACTTCATGATGGTAACGCCGCGCTTCTCATGACCGGCCCAGTTTGCCACCGGGTGGACCCAGTGCATGCGGTCGAGAGCTTCGAGCGAATTGACGGTCATGGGCATAGGCCTTGGTGAGTGGATGCTCTGGAGAAGGAACGATCGGGCTCGTCAGACCGCGACGGCCTGGACATAGCCGCCGCGGGCAGCCCGAGGCCTCTCGGGCTGCGCCAGGTCACGCAGATAGCGCCCGGGCGTCACGCCGCAGATGCTCTTGAAATGGCGCGAGAGATGGCTTTGGTCGAAGAAGCCGGCCTCGGATGCGGCCTGCGCCATCGGCACGCCCTCGCGCAGCAGCGCCTTGGCATGGCGAATGCGCCGGTGACAGATGAAGCGATGCGGCGTCAGGCCAACCTGCCGGCGAAACACCGTGACGAAGCGACAGACGCTCAGGCCTGCGAGAACGGCGAGGTCCTCGAGATAGACGCTATCCGTGAAATTCCGCTCGATATGGACAAGCGCACGTTGGATTCCGGGATTGATCCCGGGCGGGAGCTTTTCGCCGAAATCAAGAACGGGCTCTTGCATGGATCCGCTTTCCTCGCTCACGGCGCCGGCGCCGCTTCGTCACAAGGCTAGAGGCAAGCCGCCATGCTGTCGGCGGGGTGTGATAGGCTGCGGCGATATCCCCTGCGCTATTGGCTCGCGGCGACAGCAGATCGTGCTTCGATGTCTCTCAATCGCGGTTGGCGATCGGCCGATCCGGGCAGTGCTCCCCCGGGCGCAACGGCGCCGCACGGCGTCGCCGGCTAGATCATGCCAGTGATATGGCTGGTGATCAGCACGCGGGGATCGCTCCAGAGCGCATGGCCCTTAGGAAGCTGCTCCTCGGAGGAGACATCGAGCACAGCAGCCGAAACCTGGCCATCGTCGAGCGCGGCGAGCAGCGCATCCTGATCGAGATGATCGCGGCCGCCCGCGCTCAGCAGCCTCGCCCCACGCGGCAGTTTCGCAAAAAGCGCGGCATCGAGTCTGATGCGCGCCTCTTCGGCCGGCGGCGGCAGGCACACCAGGATCTCGCTGCGGGCGAGAAACTCCGCCATCTCGTCGGGACCGGCAGAACAGGCGACGCCATCGATCTCGCAGCGCGAACCGCTCCAGCCCACGACCTGGAAGCCGAAGCCCGCGAGCTTGCGGCAAGCCGCCTGGCCCAGCGCACCCAGCCCGAGGACACCGACATGGCGGCTCGAAGCGGGCAGGATTCGCATCTGCTGCCAGCCCTGGCTGCGCTGCATGGCGATATAGGGCACGAGGTCGCGATGCAGCGCCAGAACCGACACGGTGACGTATTCGACCCTGCCATCGACGATGTCCGGCCGGTCGGATTTGGAAAGAAGCACCATCATATCCGCCTGTTCTGAGACTCAGCCGAGTGCCTGGTTGATCACCGCGTAGAGTTGCGCGGGCCCTGACGGAACCGGTTTTTCGCCGCGCACCATCGAGGTCACGGGGCCCGCAGGTTTCAGGCCATTCTGCATCAGCCAATCCTCCAGCCCGGTATCCAAGGGAATATCGATCCGCAGGAACTGGCCGCGTCGTTCATAGAGCCAATGCGCGATCAGAGTTTGCGCATCGCCGCCATTGGTGGCGACCACCGGGCCGATGACATGCCCCCGGCCGAAACGGCGCAGGATACTGAAGCCGACAGCTTCGCCGTCTCGCTCCAGCACGATGCATTCGCCGCAAGCGAGGAGCACCTTGAGCGCCGGCTCGCGTGGCAGTCCCGTTGCCTGCGTATCGAACCGCTCCAACAGCGGCAGGTCATCGGGGCCGCCAAGGCGCAGCGTCTCGCCGGGTTGCAGCACCGACGAGGCGGCGGCCAGCGATACGCCATGATACTGGAGCACGCCGCCCCAGGGCACGAAGCCGTTCCTGGCATAAAGCGGCTCGCCCGCCACCGTGGCATTGAGCAGCAGCGAGCGCCCCTGCGTCTGCTCGAACAAAGCGCTCATCAAGCGCTTGCCGATGCCGCCGCCCTGCTGCGCGGGCGAGACGATGATCGAGCCGAGCGTGGCATGGGTCTCGCCATAGGGCCACCACAGCGCCGTCGCCACGATCTCCTCGCCCAGCGTCGCGACGACGCCATGGCCGAGGCCGATCAACATTTCCCAATCCTCGACGCGATGCGGCCAGCCGACAGCCTGCGACAGAAGCTGGCCGGCAGCAGCGTCGGCCAGCGCGACCTCGCGCAGGGTCAAAGCCTCTTGAGGGGCGGTGTCGGACATGACGAGCTCCATGGCAGGGATCGCGGCGCGAGCGCTCACGCTCAGCCCGCGACCTCCTGCACGACATAGAACTTGGCGACATGAACGCTGCTGTCCCAGGCGCAGGGCGCGCCATGGGCGACGAAGACGCTGTCGCCTTGATCGACACGCGTGACGGTTCCATCCGGCCCGGTCAGGTCGATGCTGCCCGTCACCACATGCATCAGCTCATTGAGGCGGTGCGGACGCAAGATCCGGCGATAGGGCGTCGAATCCCAGGTGCCGGCCCGGAAGCGCGTGGCCTCGTCGGTGAAGGCGTTGAAGCTGCGGCATTGCGGCGTCGGCCCGACCAGCGCCTCGGCCGGCGGTGCAGCGGAGGGCGAAAGCGGCGCATCCGCCAGGATCTCCTGCAGACCGGGCGCTGCCGAGGATGTGCCGGTCGCAACGCAGAAAACAAGGCGCGTGCCGGGTGCGGCCTCGGCCTTCACCACGGTTCCGCGCGCGATCACGGCGCCGCGGCCGGGCGAAAGCTCCAGGGCGGCCTTGCCGGGCTCGGCAAGACGCAGATGGCCGGCGACGACCACGACGAATTCGGTGTGCGGAAACGCTGCGCTCTCATAGGCACCTGCCAGAGTCACCCGGCCGGCAGCCATGGCGTCAGGCCCCGTCCAGGCGATCTCGCGCCCGACGCCGAAGGGGTCGTTCTCGCCCAGCGCGGCCGACCGGAAGGGCGTGGCGAGCGGCGCATCGCCGGCCCGGTTGAGAAGAAGGATTCCTGAGGACATCAGCCGCTGTTCCATCATTCGAGATGTCCCCGAGCTAACGCGAATGGCCCGGCCGTGATTGGACGGTTTTGTCGGCGCGCGCCGGAACTGTTCCATGCGCAGCCGATCCGGCTCAGAGCGTCCGGGTCACCTTGTTGAGATGCGGGGGATTGTCGGGATCGAGCCCGCGCGCGACCGCAAGCGCGGCAATGCCGCCATAGAAAGCCCGCGCCTGGACCAGCGGGGCGAGCGCGGGAGAGACGTCAGGCGGCATCGGCAGGGCCGTACCGACATCCGGGCCATGTCCGGCATAGGCGATCTCGGCGCCGAAACGCGCGAGCGCCGCCGCGACGGACAAGGTGCTGTCGCGCCCCTCATCGGCCGGATCGAGCACGATCGCCGGGAAGCCGGGGCCGACCAGCGCCAAGGGCCCATGCAGCACTTCGGCGGCGCTGAAGGCCTCGGCGTGGATGCGGCAGGTCTCCTTGAACTTCAACGCCATTTCCTGCGCGATACCCAGGCCGAGGCCACGACCGATCACATAGAGGCTGGCGGCATCTTTCAGCCCTGCGAACATGGGCGACCAGTCGCAACCGCCCGCCTCAGTGAGCAGTCGCGGCGCCTGTTCCAAGGCAGTGACGAGCGCCTCGTCCTGGCTCCAGGCCGCCGTGAGATGAAGGAAGGCGATGCAGGTGGCGAGGAAGCTCTTCGTCGCGGCGACGCTTTTCTCCGGCCCCGCCCGCAACGGAATCAGCACATCGACCAGGCCGGCCAGCGGCGAAGCCTCGTCATTGATGAAGCCGACCACCAGCGCGCCGCCGCGCTTGGCAGCCTCGGTCAAGCGCAAGGCGTCGGGGCTGTGGCCGGATTGCGAGACGGCGATGAACAGCGCGCCGGAGAGATCGAGCTTGCCGCCATAGACTGAGGCGAGGCTCGGGCCGAGCGACGCCACCGGCAAGCCCAGCGTCCGCTCGATCAGGTATTTGCCATAGGTCGCGGCATGGTCCGACGAGCCGCGCGCGCAGCTGGCGACAAAGGCGGGCCTTTGCCGGCGCAAGCGCTCGCCAAGCTCTGCCATGACCGCCGCATTGCCCGTGATCTGCCTTTCGGCGACCCGTGCGGCCTCGGCGGCCTCGCTCGTCAGAAGCGCTTCAGGCATCGATGCGACCATGCTCCTCGAGCAGCGTCTTGCTGATATCGGCGACCCGGCCGCGAGCGAGCCGCACGCCGGCGCCGCCCACCCCCTGGACGGACAGCGTCCCGCACGCGATCCCCTCGGCAAGGGCCTGGCTTGGCGGATGGCCCGCAATCCAGGCCGCGATGAAGCCAGCGTTGAAGGCATCGCCCGCGCCGGTGGTATCGAGAACCGGGCCGCCCTGTGGAGCGGGCAGGTTCAAACTCTGCTCGCGCTGGAACAGTTTCGCACCGGCCGCACCATCCTTGATGACGACGACGGGGAAATGACGGGCGAGCCGGCGGCCCGCCTGGTCGAGATCCTCGCAGCCGGCAATCGCCCGGGCCTCGGCGGCATTGGGCAGGAAGATATCGGTGCCGGTCGAGCGCAGGACGAGATCGGGATCGTGGATCAAGGCGTCGTCCCAACTCGGATCGAGGGAGACGGTGAGGCCTGCGAGCTTGGCGAGCGAGACCAGTTCCGGGCTCTCGGCGAGCGTCGCGAATTCGGCGATGTGCAGATGGCGCGCCTCGGCATCCGCCAGGGCAGCTTCGAGGGTGGTTGGCCGCGCCTTGCCGGCCCGGCGGGACAGGAAGGCGCGTTCGCCTGCTTGCACCATCACCACGGTGGGTTGCGGCCCGGCGTCGGGCGCCCGCTCGAGCCAGCGCAGATCGACGCCGCTCTGCTGCAAAGCCGGTGCGATGACCTCCGACAAGGGATCGGTTCCAATGCGCGCGAGCAGAGCCGCCCGCTCGCCCAGCGACGCCAGATGGGCCGCCGTGATGAAGCCGCCGCCGCCGGGCACGACCGAAACCTCCTTGGCGAAGCGCTCCTCGCCGAGCCTGGGCAGCGCCTCCAATCCCCGGAAGACGAGATCGCAATAGAGTCGGCCGATGCTGAGGACGAGATTGCGTCCGTCTTTCATAGCGCGCGCTCGCTTGCGGCATCGAACAGCGTCAAGGCGGCCACGGGTGCGCCGAGCCGCACGGCCGCGCCGACAACCGGGGGCGACTTGGCGGGAGCCGAGGCCAGGATCAGCCCGCCACCGAACTCGACATGGACGAAAGTCTCGGAGCCGAGCGGCTCGATCACCGCGACAGTGCCGGTCAGCACGAGATCGGCCGGCTCGTCGCCCGCCAGAACGCGCAATTGCTGCGGCCTGACGCCGACAAGGACATCCGTTGGCACCGTGCCGACGGTGGCGGGCAAAACGACGGGCTTCTCGCCCAGAGCAAGCGTCGCGATGCCGGCCTCAGTCGCCACGCGGCCGGGCAGGACGTTCATGGTCGGAGAGCCGATGAAGCGGGCGGTGAACACATCGGCGGGCTTCTCATAGAGCTCCATCGGCGCGCCGACCTGGAGGATGCGGCCGTCGCGCATCACGACGATGCGATCGGCGAGCGTCATTGCCTCGACCTGGTCATGCGTGACGAAGACGATGGTGGTGCCGAGCCGCTGATGCAGGCGCTTGATCTCCAGCCGCATCTGCGCGCGCAATTGCGCGTCGAGATTGGAGAGCGGCTCGTCGAAGAGGAAGACCGTGGGGTCGCGCACCATGGCGCGGCCGATGGCGACGCGCTGGCGCTGGCCGCCGGACAAGGCCGAGGGCCTGCGCTCCAACAACGGCTCCAGGCCGAGAATGCCGGCGACCTGCTCGACCCGCTTGCGCTTCTCGGCCTTGTCGAGCTTGGCGGTATGGAGGCCGAAGCCGATATTCTCGGCAACGCTCATATGCGGGTAGATCGCATAGTTCTGGAACACCATCGCGATGTTGCGATCCTTCGGCTCCAGCCGGTTCACGACCCTGCCGCCGATGCTGATCTGCCCGCCGTCGATGTCCTCAAGCCCGGCGATCATGCGCAAGGTCGTCGACTTGCCGCAGCCGGAGGGGCCGACGAAGACGACGAACTCGCCATCGGCGACGGTGAGGTCGATGCCGTGAACGACCTGCGTCGCGCCATAGCGCTTGACCAGCCCTTGAAGTTCGATACCCGCCATTACGTCGTTTCCATCAGGGCGGCGAAGGCCGCGTCGAGTTCCTGCCGCGCGGCTTGTTCGCGCGCGGCGATATCGGCCGCAGCGCCATCAGCCGCATCGAGTTTGGCGCGATAGCCCGCCAGCGCCTGGCCCAGCGCCTGCGGTCCCGGCCCGCCGAAGCGCTCGCGCACCGCGACGAAGTTTTCCGGTGAGACCACGCCCGCGAAATCGCCTGCCGTCAGCGCCGGCTCACGGCCGGTGTGATGGCGGAAGGCCTCGAGGAAGGGGGCATAGCCATCGCGCGGCAGATCGCCGTCGAGCGCGACGACGGCGCGCGCGACGCTGGCTGCAATCTCATGCGCGGCGCGGAAGGAGAGCCCCTCGCGGCGCACCAGCGTATCGGCGAGTTCGGTGATGGTGATGCAGGAGCGGCGGATGTTCTCGGCGACACGGCGGCCGTCGACGCTCATCGATGGCAGCAGCGCGGCGAGCAGATCGAGCACGCGCTCGCCGGTCGCGAAGGCCTGGTAGCCGGCCTCGTTGGTCTCAGCCTCCGCGTCGTTCATGTCGGTGAAGGGGGTGTTGTGGACGACGTCCCTGACCAGCCGGGCGCGCGCCATCGCCTGCGAAGAGAGATGGCGCAGATGTTCGATCGGCACCGGATTGCGCTTCTGCGGCATGATCGAGGAAATCTGCACGAAGGCATTGGGCACGTAGAGCTGGCCGACCTCGAAGGCGGTCCAGACCTGGAGATCCTGGATCAACCGGCCGAGATGCAGGAAGGTGAGTTCGACCGCGCTATAGGTCGCGGTGACGTAGTCGATCGCGGCGATGCAGCCATAGGAGTTTTCCAGCGGCGCGGCGAAACCCAGGAGATGAGCAATGTGGGCCCGGTCGAGCGGGAATCCGGAGGTGGTGATCGCGGCCGCACCCATCGGCGAAAGGTCGAGCAATGCGCGCGCCTGCATCAATCGCTCATGGTCGCGCAGCATCACCTCGATGGCCGCCGCCAGATAATGCCCGAAGGTCGTCGGCTGGGCCGGCTGGCCATGGGTGTAGGCGACGATCAGCGTCGCCTTCTCGCGCTCGGCCAGGGCCAGCGTCGCGGTGATCAGCGCGCGCAGCCTGGCCGCAAGCCGGTCGAGGCGCGGCTTCAGCGCCAGCTTGAACAAGGTATGGTCGATGTCGTTGCGCGAGCGGCCGGTGTGCAGGCGGCCGGTGTCGTCGGGGCTGAGCCGCTTGCGCAACTCCGCTTCGATCAGGAAGAAGAAATCCTCGACCTCGCCGGTATAGCTCAACGCGGCCGGATCGATCTCCGCATCGATCTCACCCAGCGCCCTAGCGATCCGGCCGGCGGTCGCGCGCGGCAAGATGCCGGTCTCGGCGAGCATGACGAGATGAGCGCGGTCGATGGCGCGGAAAGCCTCGACATGATGCGTCTTGGCACCGTCGAAGAGCGGGCGCAGCACCGTTTCCTTGTAGACGGGATCGGGGAAGACGGAGGTGTCGCTCAGGCGCGGATCTGCATGTCTGCTCATCGGATCAACCCTTCAGGCCGGCCATCACCACGCCGCGCACGATGTAGCGCTGCAGCACGAGGAAGACCGTCAGCGTCGGCAGCGTCGCGAGCGCCGCGCCCGTCATGATCAGCTCCCACTGGATCTGCGACTCCACGGCGAAGCTCGAGAGACCGACGGGCAGCGTGTAGAGTTCCTTGCTGGTGGTCACGATCAGCGGCCAGATGAAGGCCGTCCAGTTGCTCAGGAAGGTGAAGATCGCGAGCGCCGAGAGCGCCGGCGTCACCAGCGGCATGGCGATGCGCCAGAAGATCGAAAATTCGTTGAGCCCGTCGATGCGGGCGGCTTCGAGGAAGTCGTCGGGCACCGTCTCGAAGAACTGCTTCATCAGGAAGGTGCCGAAGGCCGTCATCATGCCCGGGAACATGATGCCCCAATAGGTGTCGAGCCAGCCGAAATTCCGGGCCATGACATACCAGGGAATGACCAGCATCTCGGTCGGGATCATCAGGGTCGAGAGGATCGCCAGGAAGACGATGTAGCGCCCGCGGAACTGGAATTTCGCCAGGGTGTAGCCGACCAGGCTGTCGAAGAAGACGTTCGACAGCGTCACCGCCGTGGCGATGCCCAGCGAATTGCCGAACCAGCGCAGGAAGCGGCCGTCGGACAGCACCGTGACATAGTTGTCGAGCGTCGGATGGGCCGGCACCAATCTCAGATCATAGACCTCGGAGGCGTCCTTCAGCGAGGTCGAGAACATGAAGAGCAGCGGCGTGATCATCACCAGGCCGCCCGCGAGCAGCAGCAGCCAGATGGCGACGCGGCCGGGTTGGAAACGGTTGGGCATGGTAAGGGACAACGCGGGCATTAGCGGTCCCTCAGCAGGCGCAATTGCAGGAAGGAGACGGCGAGCAGGACGAGGAAGAGCACCACCGTCTGCGCCGCCGCATAGCCCATCTCGAAGGACGAGAAGGCGGTCTGGTAGATCATCAGCACCAGCGGCTTGGTGGCGTTCAAAGGCCCGCCGGGATCGCCGCTCGTCATGTTGTAGACCTGGTCGAAGATGCGCAGGAAGCCGATCGAGGAGAACACGACGAGGAAGATGATCGTCGGCTTCAACAGGGGAATCGTGATCCGGCGCAGGATCGTCAGATTGGAGACGCCGTCGATGCGGGCCGCCTCGTAATAGGTGTTGGGGATGGCGCGCAGGCCGGCGAGGAAGATCACCACCTGGAAGCCTAAGCCCGCCCAGATCGCCGGCGCCAGCACCGAGGGCAGAGCCTGGCTGGTCGAACGCAGGAAGGGCTGCTGCGGCAGGCCGAAGCTTGAGAGCAGATCGTTGATCATGCCGATCGGCACCGGCTGGTAGAACCAGCGCCAGACCCAGGCCATGGCCGCCGCCGTCGTCAGGAAGGGCAGGAAATAGAGCGCCCGGATGAAGCCATGCAGAAAGCGGACGCGGTCGAGGTGATAGGCGATGGTGAAGGCCAGGATCAGGCTCACCGGCGTGCCGATGGCGAGATAGAGCACGGTATTGCGGAACACCTGCCAGAACACGACATCGGCCCAGAGCCGCTGGAAGTTCGCCAATCCGACGAAGCCGGGCTTGGAGAACAGGTTCCAATTGGTCGTCGACAGATAGAACGCCTCGATCGTCGGGTAGAAGCGGATCAGCGCGTAGAACAGGATCGGGACGGCCAGGAAGGCCCAGGCCCAGACGACCTGCTTCCGGCGCAGGGAGAGCCCGCCCCAAAAGCGGCCGCCGGAGGTTTCCTGTTGGATTGGCATGCTCATCGCGACGAGATCTGAACTCTAGTTTTCGGTCGCCCCGCCACGTCATTCCGGGTGGAGCGAAGCGGAGGCCCGGAATCCATCGGAGGGTTCCGGAGCTCTAGGATGGATTCCGGATCGGCGCGGCTTCGCCGCTTGTCCGGAATGACGATGCGGTTCCGAGGAAACTCGCCCCTACTTCTTGTAGAACTTGTCGAGGATCGCCTGCTCGGCCTTGGCCGCATCAGTGAGCGAGGCCTTGGCGTCCTGGTTCTGGATCAGCACGCGGTTGATCATGTCGAGCGAGACCTGGCGCTGGCCCATCTCGTCGACGAAGACCGTGGCGTAGGAATAATTCAGCGCCTTGAGGAAGGGCCCGTAGATCGGGTGGTTCAGGTTCTTCTCGGTCTCGGCCGCGGCCTTGCGGGCCGGCAGTTCGCCGACAGTCTCGAGCCAGAGCTGCATCGCCTCGGGCGAGGTGACGAAGGCCATGAACTTCTTGGCGGCTTCAAGCTTCTCGCCGGTGGGCTTGGCGGTGATGGCGTTGACCCAGTAGCTGGCGAAGTTCGCCTTCTTGCCGTCGGCGCCCGCCGGCAGTTCGGCGACGCCCCACTCGAAGGCCTTGATCGCCCCGAACCCGCCGAGCCGGAACGAGCCGTCGATGGTCATTGCGGCGCGGCCGGCGCGGAAGGCGGCCTGTCCTTCATCCATGAAGCCGACCTGGCCGACCTTGTGGACGCGCTGGAGATCGGCATACCAGTTCAGGGACTTGGCGCCGGCCTCGCTGTCATAGGTGACCTTCCTATTGTCATCGCTATAGGGCGCGCCGCCATTCTGGCGCAGCAGCGTCTCGCGCCACCAATGATAGTCCTGCCCGGGGAAATCGAGCGTGATGCCAGCCGAGAGCATGTTGCCGGCGGCGTCGCGCTTGGTCGTCTTCTTGGCCATGTCGAGGAGTTCGTCGATCGTCGCCGGCGGCTTGGTCGGATCGAGACCAGCCTCCTGGAACAGCTTCTTGTTGTAGAATAACGCCAGCGAGCGCACCGCGGTCGGCAGGCCGTAATACTCGCCATCGCGCTTCATCGCGGAGACGATCGGATAGAATTCCTTCTCGATCATCGCCGGCGGAAAGGCGTCGCGCGGCAGCGGCTGGATGAATTTGGCGGCGACGAAATTGTCGAGCCAGCCATAGAACAGCTGCACCACATCCGGCCCCTGACCAGCAGGGACGGCAGCCGCGATCTTGGTCTGGTAGTCGGCATAGGGGAAGGTCGTGTGCTTGACCTTGATATTGGGATTGGCAGCCTCGAACCGCTTGATCAGCTCGTTCATCGCCTTGATGCGAGCGTCGAAGACATATTGCCAGTATTCGATCTCGACGGTCTGAGCCGCCGCGCCGGTGACGGCACCGAACGAAACCAGCAGACCCAACAGCATTCCTCGAAAGCCGCGCATGATCCTCTCCCCTGTCGTGACGACGCCTGTGCCCTTGCCCTCAAATTCGGCATTCAAGACGCGCAACCGTCATGCTCGCTCCAGCCCCACCATCCTGTCAATCGATTAATTCACTTGAGTTGGATTAATCGAAAGCGCAGCCTGTCGATCTCAACAAGCACTGGCCCATCATGCCTCACCGCCGCTCTCCCCCGTCCCGCAGCGTCGCCGTCGGCACCAATCCCGAGCGAACGCGCAGCCATAACCGCCGCGTGGTGCTGGAAACGGTGCGCCAGCACGGCCGGCTCGGCCGCTCCGACATCGCCGCCCTGACGCGGCTGACGGCGCAGGCCGTCTCGAACATCGTCGCGGAACTGGTCGGCGAAGGGTTCCTGATCGAGCAGGGGCGCCGGCGCACGGCGCGCGGCCAGCCGCCGATGGAGCTCGCGGTCAATGCCGATGGCGGCATGACCGCCGGCATGGAGATCGCAGCCGACCATATCACCACCGTCCTGGTCGATCTCGCCGGTGCAGTCCGGGCGCAGCGCATCGTGCCATTAGGCGATTCCGCGCTCGAGGCCGTGCAGGCGCTCGCCGCTGCCGAACTCGCCCTTGCCCGCACCGGGGCGGGATTGCCGCGCCGCCTGCTCGGCTGCGGGGTGGTGATGCCGGGCCCCTTCGAGATCGAGGGGATGAACTCTGTCGGCTCATCGCCGCTGCCGGGCTGGGCCGGGCACGATGCCGGCCGGCTCCTGTCATTGGCACTGCAGACACCCGTCACGATCGAGAACGACGCGACGGCAGCTGCCGTCGGCGAGCATCTGCACGGGCTGGGGCGGAATCTGCGGCATTTCTGCCTGGTCTATTTCGGCGCGGGCCTGGGGCTCGGCACCATCATCGGCGGGCAGCCCTATCGCGGCGCCTTCGGCAATGCCGGCGAGATCGGCCATATCCCGGTCGTCCAGAACGGGCTCGCCTGCGCCTGCGGCGGCCAGGGCTGCCTCGAACGCTATGCCTCGACGCATGCGTTGAGCGAGGCCCTGCGCGCCGCCGGGATTGCGCATGCCGGCCCCGACGAGGTCGCGCAGCTGCATCTGGCCGGGCACCCCGCCGTGCTGGGCTGGATCACCGAAGCGGCCCGGCTGCTCGCGCCGATGCTGGTGATGCTGGAAAACCTGTTCGACCCGGAGACCATCATCCTGGGTGGCGGCTTGCCCGATGGCGTCATCGACGCCTTGATCGAGGCGATGTCGCCTTTGGCCGTCTCGGTCTCGAACCGGTCGGGCCGCAGCGTGCCGCGCGTGCAGCGCGGCGCGACCGGCAGGCTCACCGCGGCGCTCGGCGCAGCCGCCTTGCCGCTGCTCGACACGATGACGCCGAAACTCGACCGCACCGTTCTGCATGAGCAGGACGAGACCATCACGGCCGAAGCCGAATAAGAGGCCTCCTAGAGATGCTTTCCGATCCGATGGATTCGAAAAGCATCTCTAGTCTCTTGTTTTGACGCATTTTCTTCAGGCGAACCGGATGCCACTTCGCTTGAAAATGCTCTTGCGATCAGCCGGCGGTCGCTCTCGCGAAGAAATCGACCGGCCCCATCTGGCCGCCCTTCAGGACGATATCGAGATCGTCCAGACGAGGGTCATCGCTATGTGTCCGGCAGAGCGGCGCGCCCGAAGCCAGCGGACCGCGATAGGACAACCCCCAGATGTCGAGCGATTTGACGGCAAGGCTCGATGTGTCGCCACCGGCCACGACGAGCCGGGACAGGCGCGCTTGCGCAATGATGTCGCGCAACAGCAGGCCGGTTGCCGCCGCGACGCCGCCGGCATTCTCCGGAGCCTGCGACGGACGCTCGGTGATCAACATGACATGGCCCTCCGCCAATCGCCGGAGCGCCTCCTGCCGCAGCGCCTCGGCATAGGCTGCATCATCGAGAAGCCTGCGCGGCTCGATCGCCAGCTTGGCAAAGCCCGTCGCCACCTCGACCTGCCCCCGGGTCACGGGCGAAAGGCTGCCAACCAGCGCCAGCACGGGACCATCGCGCCGCAGCGGAACAGTCCTCGCTACGGCTTCCTCCTGGACACCCCACAGGCCCGCCAGCGCCTGGGCGACAGAGCTCGGGCCGACGGCAAGCATCGGCTGCGCCTGCGCCCGCTGCGCGATCAGCTTGCCGATGACCGGGAGATCGGAAGCGCGGGCGACATCGAGCAGGACTGCGCCAGGCTCGGTTGCGAGACAGGCGGCGAGTGCAGCCTCCGCCCCGTCCTCCCAATTGCGATAGTCGAGCAGGGCGACCCGCTCCAACCCCTGCGCCGTGAGATGCCGGCGCAGATCCGCCTCCGCCATCGGCGTGACCGGGTGGACGCTCATCGTCGGATGGCGGTCGATCCTGTGGACCACGCCACCGATGCCGGCCGCGGCGAAGAGGTTTCCGAACAGGCAGTAGCGGCCGAGATTGGGCTGGCCGCCGAGGATCGGCAGGAACGGACTCTGAAAATAGGGGCGCAGCGCCTTCACCGCGGCGCCGATGCTGCCGATAAGTGGCGCGCTGTCGAAGGTCGAGCAGCATTTATAGTGCAGCAACGCGACGCCCTGCCCGGCGAAGAAGCGGCCGGCCTCGTCGAGCTCGGCTGCCATCGCGACCGGTTCCATCGAGCGGGTCGCCCCGGCTATGCCGATGGCGTCGAGCGGACCTGCAGCGCTCAGTTGCTCCGGCGTCGGAATCCGCAGGAACAGCAGCGCACGCCGCCCCTGCTCCGCCAGCGCCGACAAGGTGTCGGTCGCGCCGGTGAAATCGTCGCCATACCAGCCATAGAGCGGCGATGGGTTTGCCATCAGGGCCTCAACCAGCAAGCTTGCCGAAGAAATCGAGCGCCTGCCGCAATTCGCCCTGCGTCCTGGCAGCGTCCTCCAGCGAAATGCCGGCCGCCACGGCGTCCCAGGCCTGCCGGATGCTGACCACGCCGGCCGTCGGCCCGCCGGGATGGGCGAGGATGCCGCCGCCGGCCATGAAGAGCAGGTCGGAATGGCCGATCGCATCCCAGGTCGGCTGGGCCGTGCCGGCCCATTGGCCCGAAGAGAAAGCCGGCATGACGCGGTCATCGATGCCCGCGCTCAACGGCGTCACGCAATCCCTGGCGGAGGAGACGACCTCCTCGTCTTCCTGCGCGAATTTGCCCTGCAAGCCGTGGACATGCATGTGATCGACGCCGGCGAGCCGCCAGAGCGTCTGATAAGCCTGGAAGGAGATACCGAGCATGGGATGGCGCGAGAGCGCGCCATAGCCGTTGCGATGGCCGTGCACGGCGAGATCGGTCGAGCGGCGCAGCGTCTCCATGGCAGAGAACCCGCACCAGTTCAGGCTCGTCATGATGCAGGTACCGCCCTCGCGCGCCACCAGATCGGCATGGCGGCGCATCGCGTCGGTCTCGTCGGTGATATTGAAGGCGACCATCACCGCCTTGCCGGTGCGATCCTGATGGCGGCGCACGGCGGCCATCACCGCCGGCACGCGTTGCGCCAGCGGCGCATGGACGGGATCGGCCGAGATCTCGTCATCCTTGATGAAATCAAGCCCCGCCTCGCAGAGCTTGGCAACGAGCGCCGCCGTCTCCTCCACGCTCAGCCCGACATTGGGCTTGATGATCGAGCCGACCAGCGGACCCTGCGGAACACCCGTCAGCCGGCGCGTCCCAGCGATGCCCTGGCTCGGCAGCGGGAAGCGAGCCCGGAAGGAGGCGGGCAGCGTGATCGTGTCGAGCCTGAGGCCCGTGACCTCGCCGAGATCATAGAGATTGCCCGCGACGATCGCAGCCAGGGTCGCCAGATTGGCGCCGACATTGTCGACCGGAAACGAGATCGCCACGCGGGCCCGCCGCCAGGGGCCGGAGACGCCTTTGCGGGCGAGCCAGGCATTAGGCAGGCTCGGCGTGGCGATCGTTTCAAGCTCCTCGACCTTGATGACGACGGCGCTCGCCCGCTCGCGCAATTCGTCGGTCTCGCCGGCGACGCGGGTGAAGGTGCCACTCGACTGCTCGCCCGCCATCACCTGCGCCACCTTCATCGGATCGAGCGGTGTCTCGATCAGATAGGTCGCCTCGAAGCGTTCGCTGGTCATCTCGTCGATCCATCGTTGGGCCTGCCATTGTTCGGCCTGCCATCATTACACGGAGGCGCAGCCGAATAAGCAATCCGGGGAACCGCCTGCGAGACGCAGGATTGCTCCGCCGCGCCCGCAATGACGGGGAAGGCGCCGCCTCGCCGTCCCGCCCTCAGAGCTTGCTGAGATCGGGGAATGGACGCACGGGATCCTTGCCGTCCCAGCCTTCCGAGGCCTCGCGAATCAGGCGGAACATCTCGCCCTTGGGGCCGGCGACCTCCGACAGCTCGATCACGGTGCCGGGATGGTAATGCGTGTCGAAATAGATGAAGCGGCCGCGCTCGCCGACTTCGCCTGACATCACCGGCTTGAAGCCCTGCCCGATCAGGCGTTCGAGATCGGCGTCGTAGCTGTCGGTCCAGTAGGCGACATGCTGCAGGCCGCTATGCCCGGCCTGGGTGAAGTCGCGATACATCGAGGGCACGTCGTTGCGGCATTGGATCAGTTCGATCTGGAGCGGCCCGGAATTGGCCAGCGCGACCGAATTATGCGGCTCGTAGCGCTCGCCCTTGTAGCGGTAATTCTTGATCGGAACCTTCGGGTTGTAGAAGAACGGCCCGACGCCAAGGACACGGCTCCAGTAGTCCATCGCCGCCTCGATATCGGGGACGACATAGCCAGCCTGGCGGATCTGGCCGAAGAAGCGGCTCATGGGAATGCCTCGCGTTCGAAGAGCGGTGAAGGATCAGAATTTCAGGAAGCCGGTGGAGATCCACGGCACGGCGGCGACCACAACGAGGCCGATCAGCAGGGCCAGCATGTAGCCCCAGATGTATTTCAGGCCCTCATCGGGATTGATCTTGCTGATCGCGCAGGCGCCGTAATAGCCAACCCCGAAAGGCGGCGCGAAGAGGCCGATGCCCATCGCGAAGATCACCACCATGGCGTAGTGCACCTCATGCACGCCGACCTGCTTGGCGATCGGAAACAGGAGCGGTCCGAACAGCACGATCGCCGGGATACCCTCCAGCACGCTGCCGAGGATGATGAAGGCGACGATCGAGATCGCCAGGAAGCCCCAGGTTCCACCGGGCACGGCCGCCATGATCTTCGCCAGATCCTGCGAGAAGCCGGATTGGGTCAGGCCCCAGGCCATGGCCGTGGCGCAGCCGACGATGAAGATGATTGCACCCGTCAGCGAGGCGGTGTCGACCAGCATGCGCGGCAGCCGGCGCCAGTCGAACTGGCGGTAGACCAGAAGCCCCATCACGACGGAATAGGCGATGCCGATGGTCGAGACCTCGGTCGCCGTCGCCACGCCCTCGACGACCGCGGCGCGAATGACGAAGGGCAGCGAGACGGCCGGCAGCGCGACCAAAGCGAGCTTGCCGATCTCGCGCTTTGAATAGCGCGCGACATGGCTGAGATCCTCGCCGCGATAGCGCCACCAGATCACGAAGCAGAGCGCAGCGCCGAGCACGACACCGGGCAGCATGCCGCCGGTGAAGAGCGCAGCGATCGAGACGCCCGTCACGGAGCCGATGGTGATCAGCACGATCGAGGGCGGGATCGTCTCGGTCTGCGCGCCTGTCGCCGAGAGCAGGGCGACGAGATCGCCGGGCTTGGCGCCGCGCTTCTGCATCTCCGGGAAGAGCACCGGTGCGATCGCGGCCATGTCGGCGATCTTCGAGCCCGAAATGCCGGAGACGAGATACATCGCCCCGACCAGCACATAGGAGAGGCCGCCGCGGACATGGCCGAGCAGCGAAGCGAGGAACTGGATCATCGCCCTGGCCATGCCGGTCATCTCGATCAGCGCGCCCAGGAAGATGAAGAGCGGCACCGCGAGCAGGATGAGATGGCTCATGCCCTCGTCGAGCCGCCCGACCATGACGATCAGCGGCGTCGCGGTGGTGAGCGCGAGATAGCCGAAGGTGGCGAGCGCGAAGGAGAAGGCGATCGGCACGCCGGAGAAGACGTTGAGCGCCACCACCCCGACGAAGAAGACCACGAGATTGAGCTTGCCGAGCGGCTTCAGCATGGGGCCGACAAGCCAGAACAGCAGCACGAGGGCAACTGTGAGGCCGAGCGCCAGCAATAAGGGCTTGAGCGAGCCGAAACGCAGCAGCCGGAAACACGCCGCCAGCAGCATCAGCCCCATGCCGACGGGAATCGCCGCCGCGCGCCAGGCATTGGTGATCTCCAGCGCCGGAGTGACGATGAACCTTTCCTCCTCGGCATATTCCAGCGCATGGGGCAAAATCATCAGCAGGAAGGCGATCGAGGCGGTGATCGCGAGCGCCTCCAGTAGGCTGCGCGCCCCTGGCCCGACACGGCTGACGAGGCCGGTCATGCGCATATGCTCGCCGCGCCGGAGGGCTACGACCGCGCCCAGCATCGAGAGCCAGAGGAACAGGATCGAGGCCAGTTCGTCCGACCAGATCAAGGGCCTGTGGAAGACATAGCGCGCCGTCACGCCCGCCCCGAGGATGGCGATCTCGACCAGGACGAGCGCGGCCGCCACGGCCTCGACGAGGCCGCCGACCAGGCGGTCGAGCTTGCCGGCGAGATGCGCAATGCCATTCTCGGGGACAGGCGCAGGCGACAGCGTCGCATGTCCGTGCATGACGGGATCCTCCATCGGCTCGACCGCGCGACGCACCGGCCTCAAGCCAGCTTGCCGACAGCGCCTTCGAGCAGCCCCCAAGCCTCCTCCCCGAAGCGCCCCTGCCAATCCTTGTAGAAGCCGGCCTCGCGCAGCTTGGCGCGGAAGGAGTCGGGATTGGTCTTGTTGAAGGCGAGGCCCTTCGCCTGCAGATCCGCCTGGACCGTCTCGTTCAGGCCCTTGATATCGGCGCGCTGCCTGACGCCGGCCTCGTTGATGGCGTCGCTGACGATCGTCCTGACGTCGGCCGGCAGGGCGTTCCAGGCGCGACCATTGGCGATGAACCAGAAGCCGTCCCAGATGTGGTTGCTGATGGCGCAGTTCTTCTGCACCTCATAGAGCTTGGCGACCTGGATGATCGGCAGCGGGTTCTCCTGCGCGTCGACGATCCTGGTCTGGAGCGAGGAATAGACCTCGCTGAACTGCAGGCTGGCGGGTGCGGCCTCCAGCGCCTTGAACATCGCGATCGAAAGCGGGCTCACCGGCACGCGGATCTTCAGGCCCGCCATGTCCTTGGCGGTCTCGATCGGCTTGCCTGACGTCGTCATCTGGCGAAAGCCGTTGTCCCACATCTTCTCGAAGGCGAAGAGGTTCACCTTGGCGATCGCGGCGCGGACATGGGCGCCGAGCGCGCCATCCATCGCCTTCCAGACCTGGTCGTAATCGGCAAAGGCGAAGCCCACCGCATTGATCGCGGCGACAGGCACCAGCGTCGCGATCACCAGTGCTGAAGGCGTGAAGAAGGTGATGCCGCCATTGCGGACCTGGCTCAGCATGTCGGTGTCGCCGCCAAGCTGGTTGTTGGGGAAGATCTTGATCTCGACCCGGCCGTTGGTCTTCGCCTTGATCTCTTCGGCAGCCTCGGCGGCGCGCACGTTCAAGGGATGGCTGAGCGGCAGGTTGTTGCCGTATTTCAATTCGATCTCGGCGGCGCGCGCGATATGCGGCATGCCGATGAGGGGAATGGCCGGCGTCGCGGCAAGCGTGCGCAGCACCGTACGGCGGGTCAATGACGTCATCGTAACCTCCCTGGATCGCCTTGCGACCTGATTGTTTGCCGTCTTCTTGCCAAAACGATAGGAATTGCCGATGAGGTCCGTCAAACTCATTCTCTGATGGTTTTTGATTGGATTTGAATGCCTCTCTCTCAGAATGACGGTGCCACGACCGAGGAAACGGAGAACCTGCCACGCCGCCGCCGCATGGCCGGGATGGGCGATGTTGCGCGGCTCGCCGGCGTCTCGAGCGCGACCGTCGACCGGGTCTTGAACCAGCGCCCCGGCGTGCGCGCAGTCACAGTGCAGCGCGTCCTGAAGGCGGCTGGCGAGCTCGGCTACGTCATGGACGGCGCCCTGCCGGCCAGCGCGCTCAAACCCTTGCGTCTCGCCTTCCTGATCCCCGCCGGCACGAACCGCTTTCTCGGCATGCTCGGGCGCCTGATCGGCAGCTCCCAGGACCAGCTCGCCTCCTTCAACATGCGGGCGCGCGTCGATTATATCGAGAGCTTCAAGCCCGAATTGCTGGCCCAGCATCTGCGCCGCATCGGGCGCGACGTCGACGGCATCGCCTTCATGGCGCTGGAGCACCCGACGGTCCGCGAAGCGGTCGACTGGCTGGCCGAGCGCGGCGTGCCGACGGTGACGCTAATCTCCGACATCGCCAAGACACAGCGCGTCGCCTATGTCGGGCTCGACAACCGCTCGGCGGGGCGCTCGGCCGGATACCTGATCGCACGCTTCATCGGGGCCAAACCCGCCAAGGTCGCGATGATCGCCGGCAGCCTGAGCTATCGCGCCCATGAAGAGCGCGAGATGGGCTTCCTGCATCTGTTCGAGGAGCTCTTCCCGGCAATCGAGGTCGTCGGCCTGCGCGAGGGCCATGACGACGAGGCCAGGAATTATCGCCAGACCAAGACCCTCCTGGCGCAGCACCCCGACCTTGCCGGTATCTACAATATCGGCGGCGGTCCCGAAGGCATCGCGAGGGCGCTGAAGGAAGCCGGCCGGCAGCACGAGGTCGTCTTCGTCGGCCATGGCCTGACGCCGGAGACGCGGGCCTTGCTCATCGAGGGCGCGATGGATGCGGTCATTACCCAGAATCCGCAGGCGGCGCTGATGGATTGCGTCGCGATCTTCGCCAATCTGCGCGCCGGGCGGCCGGCCCTGCACGGCACGGCAAGCCCCCGCACCGAGATCATCCTGCGCGAGAACCTGCCGTGAGAGGCCGTGGCCTCAAGCCTTGAAATGCATGCTGACCAGCACGGTGATCTCCGCCCCCGCGGGCAAGGACGCCGCAACACGCAAAAAATTGCCGAAATGGGCGACGCGCTGGAAGGTGACGGCGTTCTCCGTCGCCGGCAGGTCGAATTCCGAACCTTCCGGGGCCCAATGCATGCCGTCGGCCGAGATCTCGATGCGCGCTTTGGGGAGTTTACCCTTGGGTGGCTTCAGCGCCCGCACGAAGACGATCGCTTCCTTGGCCCAGCCGGCCTCATAGGGTTCGGTCGCGCTCTCGGCCGTCCAGATCTCGTTGCGGGCGACGATGGCGGTGAGGTTCTCGGGCAGCATCAGAAGTCTCCCGACAGGCAGACGGAATCGAGATAGGCGAAGGCGCGCTTGTCGGTGTCGGTCTCGGCGAAGAAGCCGATATTCAGCATGCACCAGAGGTTCTTCATCGCCGGGATGCGGATGCAGTCATAAGCCTGCATGTCGAAGACGCGGTCGTTCACCTGAAAACGCGTCGCCTGCATCGTCGCGAGGTCGAAATCGAAACGCAGATAATGCCAGTTCACCTTGGTCGGGATCTCGTTGTAGCAAAGCCGCTGCTCGCCGCCCGGCAGGTCCTCCCAGTCGGTCGGCGCGAGATGGTAATGCGTGATCGTCTTGCCGGCAGTGCCGATCGGCTTGATCGGCGTCGTCTCGCGCTTGAACTGCCATTTCTGCAGGTGCACGCCGTTTTCGGCATTGAGGAAGCGCAGATGCGGCATCACCCGGTTGCCGCCCGCACCATGCTGGTCGCCGACCTGGAGGTCATAGAGGAAGCCGAAGGAGCGGATGTCGGTCTCAGAGAGCTGGAGCTCGGTCGCCTCCGGCTTGAAGGTGAAATAGGTCTCGAGCCGGATCGGGCCGGCCTTGCGGAAGGTCAGGCGCTTGATCGCGACGTTCTGCGCACCCGTCTTCGGCCGCGTCGCGATCTTCAGCGCATAGGAGCCGTCGACGCCGCCATGCGAGCCGAAATCCCAGTTCGGCAAGGTCGAGAGCATGGCATGGCTGTGTTGGGCATAGCCCGGCAGCATCGCGTCGAGCGAGTGCTCGTAATTGCCGACGAGCTGGGTCCAGCCGCACATCCCCCGGTCGAAATCATCGAGGCAGATGATGCGCGGCAGCGGGTCGAAGCGGCTCAAGCTGGGATCGGCCTCGCGGATGGCACGGCGCATGTCGTCGAGCTGCGAATTGGGTGAGGTCATTGGTTTCTACCCCTTCACCGCGCCGGCGGTCAGGCCGGCGACGAGATGCTTCTGCATGAGGATGACGAAGGCGAGCACCGGCAGGAGCTGGACGGTCGAGGCGGCGAAGAGCACGCCCCATTCGACACCCTCGACCGCGCCGATCATCTCCGAGATCACCAAAGGCGCGGTCTTGGCCTTGGTGGTGGTGAAGATGAAGGCGAAGAGGAACTCGTTCCAGGCATAGACGATGACGAAGACCGCGACCGCGAGCATGCCTTGGGCCGCCATCGGCAAAATGATGCGCCAGACGATCTGCATCTGTGAAGCGCCGTCGATCATCGCCGCCTCGTCGAGCTCGCGCGGGATCTGGTCGATGAAGGTGCGCATCACGATGGTGCCGAGCGAGACGAAGAAGGTGGCGTAGAGCACGATCAGGATCAGATGCGTGTCGTTGAGCCCGAGCCAGTTCACCACCGGAAACAGCGGCAGCGTGATCACGATCGGCGGGATCAAGCGGATGAAGATCAGGAAGAAGGCGCTGGCCTGCAGCCCCTTCGAGGCATGGCGCGAATAGGCGAAGCCGGCGAGCAACGAGACCAGGACGGCGAGCACCGTTGCGCCGACCGTGACGATGAAGCTGTTCCAGAGCCCGAAGAAGAAGTCGCCCCAGCGGCTCCAGAGCAGTTCGTAATTCGCCAATGTCGGCGCGAAGCTGAAACGCGAGGTCAGCGAGAAGATATCGCGGTCCGATTTGAAGGAGGACATCGCGATCAGGGCGATCGGCAGAACCGACCAGGCGACGATGACGAGGACGCCGAGAAGCTTCAGGGCTGCGCGAGAGAGGGAGGGTGGTTTAGACATGCTTGCCGAACATCTCCCTGTAGAGCCGGCGCAGATAGAACAGCGCGAGCAGGAGCGAGGCGAGCACGAGCAGCCAGCCCGTGGCGGCAGCCGAGCCGAAGGCGTTGTAACGAAAGGCCTCGAGATAGAGATAGACCGCCAGCACCTCGGTGGTGCGCGCCGGCCCGCCGCCGGTCATCAGCCAGACCTCGGAGAACAGCCGGAAGGCGAAGATGTAGCGAAACAAGGCCGCGATCAGCAGGGCCGGCATCAAGAGCGGCAAGGTGATGCGGCGAAACGCCGTCCAGCTGCTGGCGCCGTCGATCGCGCCGGCCTCGTAGAGATCGCTCGGGATCGAGAGCCTGGCCGCGTAGATGATGATGAAGGAGAAGGGCAGGTGCAGCCAGATCGAGAGCAGCGAGACCATGAACAGGCCGTGGCTCGGCTTCACCGCCCATTCGATCGGCGGCAGGCCCAGGAATGAGAGCATCTGGCTCATCATTCCGACATCGGGCTCGAACAGATAGCGCCACATCACCACGGCCGAGACCTCGCTGACCGCATAGGGCGCGAGCACGATGGCGAGCAGGATCGGTCGGAACGGCACGCCCGAGGCGAAGAACAGCGCCATCAAGAGGCCAAGCAGCAATTCGAGATGCACGACCACGGCGACGACGATCACCGTGTTGACGAGCGCCCGCCAAAAATAGGGGTCGCTCAGGACCTTGGCGTAGTTGGCGAGGCCGACGAAGCTCGCCGCCTGGCCGAAGGAGGACTGGTTCAGGCTGAGCCAGAACACGTAGATCGCCGGCAGGAAGATGATGCCGCCGACCATGAGCTGGACGGGGCCGACCAATGCGATGGCCGAAAGGGGCGTGCGCGCGGTCATTGGTGACCCCGCAGCATCAATTGCCATGCTCTTGGCCGTTTACACCTCCGCGCCGTCATCCCGGGCGTAGCCCCCGGGTCCGATCTTCGATCGGCCCAAGGATAAACTCCGCGGAGACCCGGAATCCATGCCTGAACCGTTCCGGAATGGATCCCGGATCGGCGCCGCCGCGCGGCTTGTCCGGGACGACGGCGCGTTTCCCAGTGATGGTACGGAAGAGAGAGAAAGAACCTCATCGCCGGCATCACGAAACCCGGAAACGCTGGAGCGCGTCGCGATCGACCTCGATGCCGAGGCCCGGGCCCTGCGGCACTGCGAGCTTGCCGTCGGCGAGCTGAGAGCCCTCGCCGACCACGGGATGCGTGAAGGCATCGCGCAGCGGGTTCTCGTAGACCATGCACTCAAAGGTGCGGAAGCTCTCGGCGGCGGCCGCGAGCTGGAGGCTGGCGGCGACGCAGATCGCGCCGGACCAGCCGACATGGGGAGCGTAGGCCGTGTTGAAGGCGGCGGCGAGTTCCGCGATGCGCCAGGTCTCGGTGATGCCGCCCGAGCGTGTCACATCGGGCTGGATCAGTCCTAGCGAACGGTCCTGCAGCATGAGCAGCGCCTCGGTGGCGACATAGTCGCTTTCGCCCGCCGCGAGCCTGATCGGCAGGTGCTGGGCGAGCCGACGATAGCCCTCGCGATCATGCGGCGCGATCGGTTCCTCGAAGAAGCCATAGCCGAGATCGGCCAGCACCCGGCCGACGATCAGCGCGTCATCGACATCATAAGCCCAGTTGGCGTCGACATAGAGGGCGATATCGTCGCCCGCGAGCTTGCGGATGAACCGCGCCCGGGCGATCGCATCCTTCAGCGGGTGGCCGAGCTTGACCTTGATCTCGCGGAAACCGGCTTTCAGCGCAGCAGTGACCTCCGCCTCCACCGTCGCATCGTCGAGCCAGTTGATCGAGGAGGCATAGGCCGCGACCTGCGTACGCCCGATGCCGCCGAGCAGCTTGTGGATCGGCAGGCCGGCCTGTTTGCCGGCGATATCCCAGAGCGCGATGTCGATGCCCGCGATCGCCTCGACCAACTGCCCGCCGGGGCGGCCAGACAGCGCGGCGCGCATCGCCTTCCAATGCGCGCGCCGGTCGGCTGGGTCCTTGCCGATCAGGCGGGGGCCGAGCACCTCGTCGATCAACCGCGCATAGCCGGCCGCGCCGCGCCGCGCCAAAGCCTCGCCGAACCCCACCACGCCGTCGCTGGTCACGACCTCGACGACGACAAGCTCGATGGCGGGATAGTCGCCCTGCGAGGTGCGCTGCACCTTGGGAAGCGTGGCGCGCAAGGGATGCGCGATGATCTGCGTGATGCGGCTTGCCGTCATGGCGGCGCTGTCCTCCCCAGGACACTGAACTTATCTGAGACGTTAAACTTATCTGATAGGTTGATCAGTTGCAAAGATGAGCAGCATCTGTCAATCATCAATTCATGGAGACGATGATGAACGACGCCGCCCTGACAGCCGCGATCGACAACGACCCGTTCGGCGGGTCCGATGTCGTGCCGACGCGGCTCGGCGACGCGCTGATCGCGCGTATCACCCAGGCGATCCATGACGGGCGCTTGAAGCCTGGTGACGCGCTCCCCTCGGAATCGCGGATCGCGGCCTCCTTCGGCGTCAGCAAGCCGATCGCGCGCGAGGCCATCCGCCAGCTCGCAGCGATGGGCGTCGTCCATATCCAGCAGGGCAAGGTCACGCGCGTGCAGGCGCTGAATGCCGCCCCGCTCGACCGCTTCTTCCGTTTCGCCGTCAGCGGCAGCAAGACCGGGCTGATTGAGGCGGTCGAACTGCGCCGCATCCTCGAGCCGCCGATCGCCGCCCATAGCGCCGAGCGCCGCAGCGACGCCGATCTCGAGCGCCTGCGAGGGATTCTGCAGCGCATGGAAGCCGCACTCGGCGACGTGCCGCTCTGGATCGAGGCCGATCTCGATTTCCACGAGGCCATCGCCGCGTCAGCGGGGAACCGCCTGCTCGATTTCCAGATCAGGGGCCTGCGCCCGGTGATCCGGCAGGTGATGGAGATCTTCAATTCGCGCGAGGCCCGCACCAAGGCCGATTGGCGCCGGACCTATGAGCGGCATGTCCGCGTCGTCGAGGCCATCGCCATCGGCGACGCCGCGGCAGCGCAAGCCGCCATGAACAAGCATTTCGAAGCGGCTGAAGCCGCCATCGCGGAAATCGCGGCATCCCGGGAGGAATATCATGACGGCAGGACAAGGGCTCGACCGTAGAGAACTGCTCGTTGGCATCGCAGGCCTGGGCATCGCAGGTCTGAGCTTCGCCGGGCTGAAGGCTGCACCTGCCTTTGCACAGACAGGTCCGCTCAACGTCTTCGCCCACCGCGTCATGCAGACGGTCGCAACCGGCACGCAGGGCGGCGACATCACCAGGGATTGGAGCCAGAAGACCGGCACCACAATCCAGTGGACGACCTTCGACACCGGCCCGCTGCAGGAGCGATTATTCCGCGAGGCGAGCCTCGGCGAGACCTCCGTCGATGTCGGTTTCCTCCTGAACACCCAGGCGATCCCGCGCGCCGCCAACCTGTTCGAACCGCTCGACGACTATCTCAAGCGCGACCCGCTGGAGGATGCAGCCGACATCTTCCCGGGGCTGATGGAGGGAATGAAGGTCGGCGGAAAGCAGCTCGCCATCCCCTTCCGCCATGCCTCCTCGGGCCTGCACTACAATGAGGAGCTTCTGGCCGAGAAGGGCTTCAGCAAGCCGCCGGCGACGATCGAGGAAATGATCGAGATCGCGCGCGCCTGCACCTATCGCCGCAGCGACGGCACGGCGGTGACGGGCCTGTGCATGCCAGGCGTGACCTATCCCAATGTGATCGACCTCGCGCGCGCCTGGGACGGCGATTTCATCACGGCCGACTTCAAATGCGTCGCCGACCAGCCGGCCATGCTGAACGCGATCAAGCTCCTGCGCGCGCTCTTCGAAAGCGGGGCGTTTCCGCGCAATTTCGCGACGCTCTCGCCCGAGGACGTCAATGTCTGGATGCAGACCGGCCGCGCCGCGATGAGCCTGCAAAGCATGGGCCGCAACCGCATCTACAACGACCCGCAGAAGTCGAAATTTCCAGGCAAAATCAAGACGGTCGCGGTGCCGGCCTCGAAGACGCTCGCCGGGAAATACGACGCTGCGCCAGCCAAGGTCGAGTTCTGGGGTCTCGTCATCCCCAGGAACGCCAGGCGCAAGGAGCTCTCCTGGAGCTTCATCAAGGCGATGGTCGCGAAGGAGGCGACGCTGAAGGCAGCGCTCAACGGCAATGGCCCGGTGCGGGCCTCGACCTATGCCGATGCAGGCTTCGCCGGAACCGTGCCCTATGCGGCCGAGGAGCTGAAGGTGCTGAAGGTCGCGCGCGTGCCGATGCCCGCCTTCGACGAAGCCGCACGTGCCGGCGACCTGTTCAAGGAAGAAGCGGAAGCCGCCGTGCTCGGGCTGAAGACGCCGGAGGAGGCGATGGCCTCGCTGGTCAAGCGCGTGCAGCCGCTGCTCCCCGCCTGAGATCGAACACATGACAACGCGCGAGACAGCGCGAGCCAAACCCTCGGAGGAAAGCCATGACCACATCCATCTCCCGCCGCGCATTCGGCCTGATCTCGGGCGGCGCCGCGGCCTCGCTCGCCTTGCCAGGCATCGCCCGTGCCCAGGCAAAGGCCGTCACCGCGCTCGGCCATCGCGTCCACCAGACCTCGGCCACGACTGGGCCGGGCGGCGACGCAACCGAGGCCTGGCGCAAGCAATCCGGCGCGAGCGTCAACTGGGTGACATTCGGCGACGTCAACGCCATCCATGAGCGGCTGCTGCGCGAGGCGACGCTGGGCGAGACCACAATCGACGTCGCCTATCTGCTCAACGGGCGGGCCGTGCCGCGCAACCTCAAGCTGTTCGAGCCGCTCGACGCCCTGCTGAAGGATGCAGCCATCGAGGCGCTGGATGATTTCGCGCCGGGCCTGATCGCGCCGATGAAGCTCGACGACGCGCTGCACGGCATCCCCGTCCGCCATGCGACCAACGCGCTGATCTACAACGAGGCGATCCTGGAGGAGCGCGGCGTCAGCAAGCTGCCGACCAGTTTCGAGGAGCTGGCCGAGCTCGCCCGCAAGCTGACCTTCAAGCGCGACGACGGCACACAGGTGAACGGCCTCGCCTTCACCGCCGCCTTCGCCTCGAACTTCCTGACGCTCGCGCGCTGCCTCGGCGGCGACTACATGACCCCCGACGGCAAGCTCGTCGCCAACGAGCCCGGCATGGTCAAGGCGCTGACGCTGTTGGCCGATTTCTACAAGGCCGGCGTGCTGCCGCGCAATTTCGCGACCGTGAACAATGAGGAGATCACGACCTGGATGCAGCAGGGCCGCGCGGCGATGACGATCAACCCCTTCGCCCGGTTGGTGACCTATAACGACCCGGCCAAGGGCAAATATGGCGGGCGCTTCAAGTCGCTGCTGCCGCCGATGGCCGCGGATCTCGCCGGCAAGGTCACTTACGCGCCGACGACCGAATTCTGGTCGCTGGTGATCCCGAAGAACGCCAGGCAGAAGCCGCTGAGCTGGGAGATGATCAAGGCGCTGTCGTCCAAGGCCGGGACCTTGGCCATGGCGCTGAACGGCAACGGCCCGACGCGGGTTTCGACCTATACCGACGAGAAGCTGAAAGCCGCGATGCCCTATGCCGCCGATGAGGCTGCCGCGCTCAAGGCCTCGCGCATCCATCTGCCCGCCTTCGACGAGCAGGCCCGCGCCCACGACATCTTCCTGGAGGAGACTCAGGCCGCCGTGCTCGGCATCAAGCCGCCGCAACAGGCGATGGATGACGCCGTGAAGCGCGTGAAGCCGCTGCTCGGCTGATGGGCGAGACGCTGTCAGGACGCGTCGCGCTCGTCACGGGCGGAGCGCGCGGGATCGGGCTGGCGATCGCGACAGCGCTGGCGGAAGCCGGCGCGCATGCGATCCTGCATGACCGCGACCGGGAGGCGGCCCAGGCCGCGACAGCGGCGCTTCTCGGCAGCGGAGCCTCGGCCTCCAGCCTGATCGCCGATCTCGCCGAGCCCCTGGCTCCCGCCGCGATGCTGACGGAACTTCGGGCGCGCGGAAATGAGCCCGACATTCTCGTGCTCTGCGCCTCCGCGGAAATCCGCGAGAGCTGGGATGCGGTCAGCGACAAGGCCCTGCGTGTCCAGAGCGAGGTCAACCTGCACGCAACCGTGCGATTGATCCGCAGCTTCCTGCCCGGCATGGTCGCGCGCGGCTTCGGCAGGATCATCGCGATCGGCTCGGTGCAGGAGGCGCGCGCCAATGCCGACTGCTTCTACTACGCCGCGACCAAGGCGGCACAGACCAGCATGATCCTCACCCTCGCCCGCACGCTGCGCGCCCCGGACGTGACCTGCAACGTGATCCAGCCCGGCGCCATCCGGACGGAACGTAATCGCGCGATCCTCACTGAGCCCGGTCGCGAGGCGCTCGCGCTGGAGCGCATCCCGCTCGGACGGATAGGCGCGCCGCAGGACTGCGCCGGCATCGCGCGGCTGCTGTGCGCGCCCGAGGGCGCCTATATCAACGGCGCCGAGATCGCCGTCGATGGCGGCATGCGGCTGTGACCGTGCTCAGAGCATGATGCCGAAAAGTGGGAACCGGTTTTCGGACGACATCATACTCTAACTCTTTGATGAGAGACGGATTTAGGTTTCAGACGGGATCACTTTTTGATCCCGTCTGAAACCATCCGGCTCTAAGCCGACCGCAGCCGCCCTTCGGCGATATCGCGAGCCTTGTCCTCTGCAGCCCGTTCCGAGGGTGGACCGTAGCCGCCAGCGCCCGGTGTGATGATCTCGACGATCTGCCCCGCTTCCAGCGCTCCGTCGCCCCTAACGAAGGGGCCAACGCCGTCACTGAAGACAAAGGAGCCGCCCTGCCCCGACTCGCCGCCGGCGATGCCCCAGGGACGCGAGTTCAGGCGGGAGTTGTCGACATTGAGGCGGCAGGGAGCCTCGGCGCGGTAGACGCGACGCAGGCCCATGCCGCCGCGATGGCGGCCCTGGCCGCCCGAACCGTCGACCAGTTCGTAGCGCAGCAGCGTCAGCGGATATTCGACCTCCAGCGCCTCGACCGGCAGGTTCGAGGTGTTGGTCATATGGACATGGACGCCGTCGAGACCATCCTTTGTCGCTCGCGCGCCGGAACCGCCGCCGATCGTCTCCAGATAGACCCAGAGCTGACCGGAGCCCGGCATCTCGCCGGCGAAGGTCGCCGACGCCGCCGTGCCGCAGCAGGCGGCGATCACACGCTCTGGCACAGCCTGCGCGAGCGCCCCATGGATCAGGTCGACGACGCGCTGGCAGGCCGCGATGCGCCCGTTCACCGCTGCCGGGTGGACGCAGTTCAGCACCGTGCCCTCCTTCGCCGTGACGGTCAGCGGCCGGGCGAGGCCGGCATTGGGCGGGATCGTCGGGTCGGCCACGGTTTTGACCGCGTAATAGACCGTCGAGAGCAGCGCGGTGTAGACCATGTTGAAGCCGGCGCGCGCCTGCGGCGGGGATTCGAAAGCGAGCTTCATCTCCTCGCCCGCGACCGTGATCGCGACCGAGAACGTCATCGGCTCGTCGATTTCGGGATTGTCGAAATAATCCTCGAAAAGATAGACCCCGTCGGGGATCGACTTGATCCCGGCGCGCATCTTGCGCTCGGCATAATCCTGCAGCGCCTTGCCGGCAGACAGCACGGTCGAGCGTCCGTATTTGTCGCAGAGCGCCCGCACGCGCTCGACACCGAGGCGGTTCGCCGCCATCTGGGCGCGCAGATCCGAGAGGCGCTCGCGCGGCACCTGGCAGTTGAGCAGGATCAGTTCCTGCACGTCCTTCATCAAAACGCCGCCGTCATAAAGCCGGATCGGCGGAATGCGCAGGCCTTCCTGGTAGATATGGGCGTGGCCGCGATCGGCGAAATCGGCATGGTGGGCGGTATTGACGGCCCATGCGACCATCGTGCCGTCATGGAAGATCGGTTCCGCGAGGACGATATCGGGCAGATGAGTGCCGCCGCCTTCATAAGCGTCATTGCCGATGAAGACGTCGCCGGGCTTCATCTCGGCGACGGGATGGCGCTTCAGGATATGCGGGATGATGCCGATGAAGGAGCCAAGATGCATCGGGATATGCTCGGCCTGGCAGAGCGTATCGCCGCCGATGTCGAAGAGCGCGGTCGAGCAGTCGCGGCGCTCCTTGATGTTGGTGGAATAGCTCGCCTTGACCAGCGCCTCACCCATTTCCTCGGTGATCGAGGCAAAGGAGGAGCCGATGACTTCCACGGTGATCGGATCGACGGTGACGGTGGCGCTGATGATCATCACGGCGTCTCCAGGATCAGGTTGAGGTAGGGCTCGACGGTCGCGATCATCCCCGGCAACAGCACGGTGGTCGAATCCATCTGCTCGATGATCGCCGGCCCGGCGATGACATTGCCGGATTTCAGCTTGTCGCGATCATAGATCTTGCACGCCACGAAACCGCCGGCCTCGGGGAACCAGACCTCGCGGCTGCCGATGATCGCTTGATCCGATTCCGGCCCGGCATCGGCTTGCGGCCGGAACTGCGCCTTGGGCACGAAGCCGATCGCCTCGACGCGGTAGGTCACGAGTTGCACCGCCTCGCCTTCGGCGACGAAGCCGTAGAGCCGCTTATGCGCCTCGGCGAAGCCATCGGCCAAAGCCGCGATGGTCGCGCTCGAGATCTGGCCTTCCGGCACGTCGATCGACAATTCGTAATTCTGGCCCTGATAGCGCAGATCGGCCGTGCGCCGGAGCTTGCGATCGTTGGGCGCGACCTTCTCCTCGGCGAACCAGTGCTCGCCCTGCGCGACCAGGCCGGCGAAGGCCTCGGTCATCGCGCCGACCAGAGCGTCGCCCAATGTGGCAAGGCGGGTGGTGGCGAAATTGGCGCGCAGATCGGTCAGCAGGAGGCCAAGCGCGCAGCCGATGCCGGGATTGCGCGGCACGACGATGCGCTTCATCTCCAATTCGCGCGCAAGCCGCGCCGCATGCAGCGGACCGGCGCCGCCAAAGGCGACGAGCGCGTAGTCGCGCGGGTCATGCCCGCGCTGGACCGAGACGACGCGGATCGCCTTGGCCATGTTGGCGGTGACGACCGAGATGATGCCCTGGGCGGTGGCCATCACGTCGAGGCCGAGCTGGTCGGCAAGCCGGCTAATCGCCTGCTTCGAGAGATCCTGCCGGATCGGCATGCGGCCGCCGAGCAGATGAGTGGGGTTCAGCGTCTGCAGCACGACATTGGCGTCGGTGACGGCGGGCTCCGTCGCGCCGCGATCATAGCAGACCGGGCCGGGATCGGCGCCGGCACTGCGCGGACCGACCTTGAGCAGCCCGCCGGAATCGATCGCGGCGAGCGAGCCGCCGCCGGCCCCGACGGTGTGGATGTCGAGCATCGGCGCCTTGATCGGATAGCCGTGGACGATCGCGTCGCTGGCGAACTTCGCCTCGCCGCCGCGCAGCAGCGCGACGTCGGAGGATGTCCCGCCCATATCGAAGGTGATCAGGTTCTCGATGCCGGTCATCTGGCCGATCGCCTGCGCGGCGACGACGCCGGTGGACGGCCCCGACAGCACGGTGCGCACCGGCAGGCGGGCGGCCATGTCGAAGCCGATGACGCCGCCATTGGACTGCGTCAGATGCGGTGTCGTGGTGACGCCGAGTTCCGTCAGCCGGTCGGCAAGGCGGCGGATATAGCTCTGCATGACCGGGCCGAGATAGGCGTTCACCACGGCCGTCGAGATACGCTCATATTCGCGGAACTCGGGCGCGACTTCATGCGAGGCGCAGATGAAGGCCTCCGGGAACTCCTCGGCGACGATGCGCTTGGCAGCCTGCTCATGGGCGGGATTCACGAAGCCGTAGAGGAAGCCGATTGCCACCGCCTTGACGCCGGCCGCCTTCAGCGCGCGGGCGGCAACCCGCACGCCCTCTTCGTCGAGCGGAATCTCGACCGAACCGTCATGGCGCAGGCGCTCCGAGACGCCGAAACGCAGATCGCGGGTCACCAGAGGCGGCGCCTTGTCGACCTGGAGATCGTAGAGATCGGGGCGCTTCTGGCGGCCGATCTCGATCAGATCGCGGAAGCCCTCGGTGGTGATGAGACCGGTCTTGACGCCGCGATGCTGGATCAGGGCGTTGGTGCCAACCGTGGTGCCATGACCGAAATAGGCGACTTCGCTCGGCTTGGCGCCGACGCGTTCGGTGCCTTCCTGCGTGCCGCGCGCGATGGCGCGGGAGGGATCATCCGGCGTGGAGGGCACTTTCCAGACCGCCACCTCACCGGTCGCGTCGTCGAACAGACAGACGTCGGTAAAAGTTCCCCCGGAATCGATCCCGATCCGCCAAGCCATGAAGCCACTCCCGCCTTCAGTTCGATGTCATGCCGGGCGGCGTCGACCATGCCGCGCCGTGGCCGAAGCCGCCTTGATATCCGCAGACCATAGCGGCGTGATCGGCGCCGGCGGCAAGCGCCTCATCCAGACCCGCGCCATGCAGCAGGCGCAGAATGAAGGCGGCGATGAAGCCGTCTCCAGCGCCCAACGTATCGACGATGCGCGCCTCGCTGATACCGTGCGCGTGGAAAGCGCCGTCAGACAAGGCCATCGAGCCGCGTGCGCCCCGGGTCACGACCGCGATCCGCGCGCCCTGACCGGTGCAGCGCTCCAGCAATGCGCGGCACTCCGCATCCGAGCCATTGGGAAAGGACAGGAAGGCGATATCGAGCGCCGGCAGCGTCGCCGCCAGATTGGCGTCGGTCCAGCGCTCGGAGAAATCATAGGACAGCAGGCGGACAGCGCTGCGTATCGTTCCAAGCTCGGCCTCCAGCTCGCTGTAGACGCTGGAATGGACGAGATCGAAGCCCGCGACATAGGCTAGGTCGGCGGCGCTGAAGCCGCCCCACTGCCCGCGCACGCCGCGCTCGGAACGCAGGAAGCGGCGATCATTGCCATCATGGCCGATGAAGGCGCGCGCATTGCCGCCGGGCAGAATACGGCAATGGCCGGTGTCGACGCCCTCCTGCCGCAAGGCGTCTACCAACAGCATGCCGGCCTCGTCCGTGCCGATGCAGCCGAGATAGCCAGCCTGCGCGCCGAGCCTGCGGGCGAGCACGGCGACATTGACGGCGTTGCCGCCGGGAAACTGCAAGCCTCGATCGACATAGGTGTCGACCGTATTGTCGCCTAGGCCGAGCAGCCTGTGGGCCATCGCCGCGCTCCGCTCAGTAAGCCACCTTCCACATATAGCGGCGGGTCGTCAGCGGCTGGTTGTGCAGCACCGAGAGATGCACCGACAAGCGCTTCAGCGCCGATTGCAGGATATAGGGCGCCACGATCGGGCGGATTTCAGGCGCGATGCCTTTCATCGCGAAATCGCGGGAATCATATTTCATCACGCGCTCGGCATAGGTGTCGCAGAAGCTCGAGACGCGCTCCATCAGCGGGCGGCTCGGATCCTCGCCGGTGATCAGGATCAGCGGCGTCGAGCGGTCGACGATCTCGAAAGGACCATGGAAGAACTCGGCCGCCTCGATCGGGTAGCTGTGCAGCCAGAGCATCTCCATCAGGATGCAGACGCCGAAGACATAGGCCGTGGTGAAGCCCGGCCCCGAGGCGACGTGATAGAAATTCCGGTCCTTGGCATAGAGCGCCGCGTCCGTCGCGGCGCGCTCCTCGTTCTGCTCGGCCGCATCGGCAATCGCGCCCGGCAAGGCATCGAGCGAGGCGAGCAGCTTGTCGCCAAGCGGCCAGCCTTCCTTCTCCGTCATGATGCCACCGACCAGAGCCTGCATCAGCATGAACATGGCGATGAAGGATTCGCTGGTGTCGCCGACGATGAAATGCTGCGGCACGGCCTGGGCCAGCGGCTTGTCGGCATATTGGCTGAAGGCCACGACCTGGCAGGGCTTGTCCTTCAGGAACCGCGCGGCGGCGACCGTCTCCGGCGTCGTGCCCGATTTCGAGGCGAGCAGCACCAATGTGCGGCCGTCGAGCCGGGGCGGGTCGATCGCCATGAATTCGGCCGGGAAGTAGCGGCGCACCTCGATGCCGGGCGAATAATGCTCGAGCCAGTATGCGATGCCGAGCATGGCACGGTTGGCCGAGCCCGCGGCAACGAGATAAATCCGGTCGATACCCGCCGCGAGCTTGCGGCCGAGCGCGAAAGCCTCGGGCACGGCAGCCTGCGTCTGCGCGAGGCCATCCAGCACGCGGATGCGGTCGTAAGCGATGGACATGAGAGCAAGCCACTTCCTGACAGGCGAGAATTGGTATATACCAATCAGCTATACCAATTGCTGTCAAGCATAGTCCAATCAGCACGGATATGTCGTCACCTGGGTTGGTCTGGCGCGTTTTTCGGCTTCCAGTGACGGGAACCGGGCGCTACAGCATCGGACCGAATATCGTATTCGGTCCGATGCTGTAGCTCTTTGATTTTGCATCGGCTTCTTCCGAAAACCGGATTCCACTTTTCGGGCCGATGCTCTATCCCAGTTCAACTGCGACGACGGGAATCCGAGAGACGCCAGCCATGCGCGAACCCGTGAAGCGGGCCAAGCCGATCTATGTCGAGGTGCAGGACTACCTGCTCGACCTCATCAACGGGCCCGATTACGGCCCGGGAGACCGGATTCCGTCGGAGCGCGTCCTGGCGGACACGCTGCGCATCAACCGCATGACCGTGCGCAAGGCGATCGACAAGCTGGTCGAGCGCAATGTGCTGGAGCGCAACGGCACCAGCGGCACGCGCGTCCCCCTGGTCCAGGTCACGCGCCCGATCGAATTGAGCTCCTCGCTCGGCATCACCCGGATCATCCGCAACTCCGGCGGCAGCCCCGGCAACAAGCTGCTGCATTTCGGCGAGGAGGCGGCAACCGAGAGCATCGCGCGCCGGCTCGATCTCGCTGCGGGCGCCGACCTCATCATGTTCCGTCGGCTGCGCACGGTGAATGACGAGCCGTTCTGCATCGAGACGAGCTATCTGCCGGCGGAGCGCTTCGCCGGTCTGGTCGCGGAGGATCTCGTCGCCGGGCAATCGCTCTACGCGCTGCTGAAAGCCCGCTACGGCGTCGAGGCCAGCGCCCGCGATCGCGAGATCGGCGTCGGCACCGCGACCGACATGGAAGCCCGCCTGCTCTCGCTCAAGCCCGGCTCGCCCACCCTGGTGCTGAGGCTGGTGGCGCGCGACGGCGGCGGCACGCCGATCGAATACATGAAATCGGTGAACCACCCCCACCACGTCGTCTTCCGCAATTCGACGCCGACCCCGCAGGACTGACCAATGCCGCCGCTGATGCCCCGCCCCCGCCGAGAAGCCGGCTCGCCTCCTTCCATCGGGGCGAGCCTCTGATGGGCATTACCATCGAGACGATCGATCCCGACGCCACATTGCCTGGGAGCAGTGATGTCGTCGTCATCGGCGGCGGCATCATCGGCATCATGACGGCGATCTTCCTGGCCAAGGAGGGCGTTTCCGTCACCGTCTGCGAGAAGGGCGAGGTCGGCCACGAGCAGTCCGGGCGCAACTGGGGCTGGGTCCGGATCATGGGCCGCGACGCCAGCGAAATCCCGCTTGGGCTGGAGAGCATGCGGCTCTGGTCGGAGATGGACAAGCTGGTCGGCGGCGATACCGGCTTCACCCGCTCGGGCATCGTCTATGTCGCCGACACCCCGGCGAAGCTTGCCGAGCACGAGGCCTGGCTCGACCACGCCAAGCAGTACCAGCTCGATTCACGCCTGCTGAGCTCGCGTGAGATCGAAAGCGTGCTGCCCGGCTGCAAGCGCGCTTTCGCAGGCGCCCTGTTCACGCCGAGCGATGCGCGCGCCGAACCACAAAAGGCCGTGCCGGCCATGGCGCGGGCGCTACGGCGGCTCGGCGGGCAGGTGCTGACGCAATGCGCCGTACGCGGCATCGAGACCAAGGCCGGCCGGGTCAGCGCCGTGGTGACGGAGCGCGGCACGATCGCCTGCCAGCGCGTCGTGCTCGCCGGCGGCGCCTGGTCACGGCTCTTCCTCGGCAATCTCGGCATCGACTTCCCGCAGCTCAAGGTGCTGGGCTCGGTCCTGCGCACCGAGCCCCTGGACGGCCCGCCTACCCATGCCGTCGGCGGCTCGGACTTTGCCTTCCGCAAGCGTCAGGACGGCGGCTACACCATCGCCCATCGCGGCGCGAGCGTGGCCGAGATCGTGCCAGACAGTTTCCGCCTGATGGCCGATTTCCTGCCATCCCTCGTCAAGCAGCGGGATGAATTGAAGCTCCGGCTTGGCCAGCGCTTCCTGGAGGAGGCGAAGACGGTGCGGCGCTGGTCGCTCGACGAGACGACACCCTTCGAGAAAACCCGCGTGCTCGATCCGGCGCCTTACGACTCGATCCTGAGCGAAGCGCAGGCCAATCTCGTCGCCGCCTTCCCAGCTTTCAAGGACATGAAGGTCGCTCAGGCCTGGGGCGGCTTCGTCGATGCGACGCCCGACGCCGTGCCGGTGATCGGCGAAGTGCCGCGCCTGCCCGGCTTCTTCATCGCCAGCGGCTTCTCCGGCCATGGCTTCGGCATCGGCCCGGGAGCGGGCCGGCTGATCGCCGATCTCGTCGCGGGCAAAACCTCGATGATCGACGCCAAGCCGTTCCGGCTGGAGCGTTTCGCGCGGCTGGAGCGGACGACGCGGGCGGGGTGACCTCCCACGTCATGCTCGCCCTTGTGGCGAGCATCGACGTCTTGACCACGGCCGGCGACCAGCAAAGGCGTGGATGGTCGGGACGAGCCCGACCATGACGAGGTTGGCGTAGCGGCCCGAACGCCGCAGCCTCAGGAGAACGACGTCTCTTCCATCGAATAGGCCGAGAAGAAGTTCGTGCTGCCCGGATAGCTCTTGAAGCCGGTCACGCCCTTGACCATGCCATAGCCCTGCGAGCGCCAGGCAAGACCGACGAGGGGCGCCTGTTGGAGGGCGACCTTGGTCAGTTCGGCATAGATCGCCTTGCGCTTGGCGGGATCGAATTCCGAGCGGCCCTTGACGAAGAGGGCGTGGATTTCGGGCGTCGGCATCTGCCAGCTACGGGCCATATTGGCCGGCAGTTCGCCGTCGATCAGCGGCGCGAGGCCGTCGGGGTCGTTATTGTCGGCGGTTGTGCCCTGGATCATGAACTCATAGCGGCCCTTGCCGGCAGCATCGACGCGCCCTGCCCAGTCGGGCAGGTTGAGCTTCACCTCGATGCCGATCTCGCCGAGATGAGCCTGCACCACCTCGGCGGTAGATTTGTGCATCCCGTATTGCGCTGTCGAGAGCAGCGTACAGGAGAAGCCCTTGGGCACCCCCGCTTCGGCCAGCAGCTTCTTCGCCTTCTCGGGATCGTAATTCCAGAACTCCGAGAGCGCCTTGTCGAAATAGGGGCTCCCGGGCGATATCGGGATGCTTTCCAGCTTGCTGCCTCGACCGAAGAAGGCCGCCTGCACGATCTCCTCACGGCGTACGGCATGGGCAACCGCCTGGCGCAAGCGGACATCCTTGAACGGCCCGCTGCCGCCATTGAAGTTGATGCCCATGAAGGGGCCGTCGGCGGCAACCAGGGTCAGGCGCGGATCCTTCTCGATCACGCCCATATGCTGCCAGGGCACATATTCGATCAGGTCGATATCGCCGGCCTGCAGCGCCGCGACCCGCAGGTTCTCATCGGCGTAGGCCGTCAGCTTGACGCCGGCGAGCTTGGGCAGGCCCGGCTTGTAGTATTTGTCGAACTTGGCGACCTCGATCGAGACGCCGCGTTCCTGATCCTTGAGCGTGAACGGTCCGGCGCCGACGCCCAGACCGGCCCGGCCCTCGATCGAGTCCTTGGCGATGATCGGCATATGCGGGCTCGCCAGCCAGATCGGCAGCGTGGCGGTGGGCTCCTTCATGACGATGCGCACGGTGCGCTGATCGGGGGTCTCGATGCGCTCGACGCCGCCGAACTCGGCTTTGAGGAAGGCTGTCGAGGTTGGCGCCGCGACCTGCTCCAGCGTCCACTTCACATCCTCGGCCGTGACCGGCTTGCCGTTGTGGAAGGTGGCCTCGCGCAATTTGAAGAGCCAGCCGGTCGGTCCGTCCTGCGTCCAGGATTCCGCGAGCTCGGGCCTGGCCTCGCCATTCTCGTCGAAGCCGGTCAGGCCGCGGAAGATCAAGAGCTTGACCGTCAATGCGGCAGTGCCGGTATGGACCCAGGGCTGCATGCTCGGCGGGAAGCTCGACAGGCCGAAGCGCAGCACTTTCCCCGAAGCTTGCGCAAAGGCGGAACCTCGAACCAGCGGCAGGCTCGCCCCGGCGGCAAGGAGGGCACGGCGCGAAATCATCGTCATCGGAAATCCCCTTTTTTTATCAGCCTGAAGCCAGCATGGATTGGTGTATACCAAACTGTCAATTGCGGCCCTCGACTGGCGCAGCGCGCCGTGCATCGGGCGTGCCATTGCATCACGGCGATCGACCGGAGCCGAAAACCGCAGGCAGCCTATTCTTCTCCGTCATGGATGCCATCACGAAATAATCGGCTGAGCCAACCACGCCGCGGAGAAAGCTGTTTTCGAGCGGTTCGGCTTCACGGACCACCAAACACGAGCCGCCACAGGCGAAAATGGTCCAACCGAACACGACTCGGCGCCGCCTGGCCTCGCGCTTGATCGTCTTGACAGCAGTCAAAGGCTTGAATGGTATACACCAAGCCGCTCCTCCCGAGCCGGCCAATCGATCGCCGGCCGCATGACGAAACCCGTCGAGCCCGGCGCACCATGCCTGAAGGAGGCCTCCCGTGAGCGAGATCATCAAAGTCAAATCCGGCAGCAAATATGAGGATTTGAACAGCTACTCGCGGGTCGTCGTCGCCGGCGACATGATCTTCGTCTCCAACACCGCCGGCCGCAACTACAAGACCCGCGCCATCGCCAGCGATGCCAAGGGCCAGGCCGAGCAGGCCTTCAGCAATATCGAAGGCGCGCTCGCCGCGGTGGACGCCTCATTGAAGGATGTCGTCGCGATCAAGGTCTTCGTGCCCGACATCGCCGATATGGAAGAGGTCAACGAGGTCGTCGGGCGCAAGTTCAGGGGCATCGACCCCGCCAACACCACGACCTGCACGCCGCTCGGCCAGCCCGAGCTCAAGGTCGAGTTCGAGGTCACCGCCTATAAGCGCCGCAAGCCCGACGAGGCCGAAAAGCGCATCAGCGTCGACCTCTCCTGAGGTTCGGCCCGATGCCTGACGTCGTCATCGTCGGAGGCGGGATCAGCGGCGCGGCGGCGGCCTATGAGATCGCTCGCGCCGGCCATTCCGTGACGCTGTTCGAGGCGCGCAACCTTGCGGCGATGGCCTCGGGCTGGACGCTTGGCGGGGTCAGGCAGTCGGGTCGCGACCCCGCCGAACTACCGCTGGCGAAGGCTGCGGTCACACGCTGGAGCGGGCTCGATGAAGAGCTTGGGGCCGCGACCGGCTATCGCCGGCGCGGCAATCTGCGCCTGGCGCGGACGGAAGCGGAAGTCGAGGTGATCCGCGAGCTTGTCGTCCAGCAACGCGGGCTTGGGCTCGAGATCGACTATCTGCCGGACAATGCCGCGATCCGGGCGATCGCGCCGGCAATTGCGCCATCGGTCCTCGCCGCCTCCTTCTGCCCGGGCGACGGCCATGCCGACCCGATTCCGGCGGTGCAGGCCTTTGCCGCCGCTGCCGCGCGCCATGGCGCGGTGATCCGTGACGGCGTCGGCGTGCGGGCGCTGATCCGCTCCGGCGATACGATCACCGGCGTCGAGACGAATGCTGGCGAGATCGTCTCCGCTGGACGCGTCATCCTGGCGACAGGCATCCATGCGCCCGAACTGTTGCGGCCGCTCGGGCTCGACCTGCCCCTGCGGATCAGGCTGGTCTGCGTGCTGCAGAGCGCGCCGCTACCGCCCCTGTTCGAGCAGGTTTTCGGCGTCGCCAATGCCGATGCCGCCGGCCGGCAGGAGATCGACGGGCGCCTGCGCGTCACCACCGGCATCGGCGACTGGCCGCATGAGCCCGGCTCCTGGAGCCCTGACAATCTTGCGCCGCGCGCAGCCGATATCGCCACCCTGATCGATCGGGTGACGCAGGTTCTACCAGTTATGGCGGATGCCGGCGTCTCGCGGATCTGGGGCGGGCTGATCGATCTCACGCCCGACGCGCTCCCAGCGATCGACGCCCATACCGGGATCGACGGGCTGGTCGTCGCAGCGGGCTTCTCCGGGCATGGTTTCGGCATCGGCCCGATCACCGGCGAGATCCTTGCCGATCTTGCGTTGATGCGGCAGCCGCGTTTCGATCTCAGCCCCTTCAGGCTGGGCCGCTTCGCCGGCTCCACCGCCCCGGATTCCGTGCTGACCTTGCACGGCTAGAGGACTGTCCGATGCTTGCCCCCACCGAACGCGTGATCCTGATCTCCGGCGCCAATCGTGGCATCGGCCGCGCCGTCGCGCAGGCGCTGTATGAGCAAGGCTATGCCTTGAGCCTGGGCGGGCGCGATCTCGCTTCGCTCAAGGCGATGAGCGTCGATTGGGATGAAACCCGCATCCATATCGCGCGCTATGACGCGCAGGATTGGGCGACGCATCGGGCCTGGACGGATGCGGCGGTTGCGCGCTTCGGCCGGATCGACGGGCTCGTCAACAATGCCGGCATGCACAGCACTATTACCTTGCGCGCGCCCGACGAGGCCGTGCTCGACGCGATCTGGGCCGTGAACTGCAAGGGGCCGCTCAGCCTGATCCATTGCGCGCTGCCGCATCTGGAAGCGAGCGGGGCCGGGCGCATCATCAACATCGCCTCGATGTCGGGCAAGCGCGTGCGCAACGATGCCGTCGCCTACAACATGACCAAGCATGCGATGGTGGCGCTGACCCATGCGGCGCGCCGGATCTCCTGGGACAAGGGCGTGCGGGCAACCGCGCTCTGCCCCTCCTTCGTACCCACCGACATGACGGCCGCGAGCAATGCGATGAACCGCCAGGACATGACGCAACCGGGCGATCTCGCGCAATTGGTTGCTACTGTCCTCGCTCTGCCTAACAATGCATCAGTCGCAGAGTTGCTGGTGAATTGCCGGCTGGAGGATACGCTTTAGACGGGTTTGGCCCGAAGATTGCGGACAGGGATCGGCGAAACCGCCGGACGCATCGAATATCCAAGAAAATCGAATACCCAAGAAAAGCAGGGGAATAACGATGAAAAAAACCGGACTGGTGATCGCCGCCGCGCTCGCGGGGGCCCTGTTGGGCTCGCCCGCACTGGCTCAGAAGACCGTGCTGACCGTCGGCATGCAAAGCACCGATGCTGGCGTGCTCGATCCGCATCTGAACTCCGGCACGCCCGGCAAGGCGATGCTGCAATGGATGTTCAACGGCCTGGTCCGGATCAAGCCGGGCGAGCTTTCGCCGGAATTCATGGAACCTGATCTGGCCGAAAGCTGGACCTCTTCGACCGATGGCAAGGAATGGACCTTCAAGCTGCGCCAGGGCGTGCAGTGTCATCTCGGCTATGGCGAATTCACCTCGGAGGACGCGGTCTATTCGCTGGCACGCGCCGCCAACAAGGAAACCTCGGCCTTCTCCTCCGACTACGCCGCCTTCGACAAGGTCGAGGCGCCCGACAAATACACGGTCAAGATCACGCTGAAGCAGGCCATTCCGAGCCTGCTCGGCATCGTCATGAATTACCATGGCGGCAACATGGTCTGTAAGAAAGCCGCCGAGGAGCTGGGCAAGGAAGGCTTCGCCAAGAAGCCTGTCGGCACCGGCCCGTTCATGTTCCAGGAGTACGTGCCGCAGCAATACGCCAAGCTCGTCGCCAACCCGAACTATTTCCGCGGCAAACCGAAGCTGACCGAGATCCTCTACCGCTTCATCCCGTCCGATTCCTCGCGCGATCTCGCCTTCCAGTCCGGCGAGCTCGACATGATGCTAGGCCGGCAGGAACAGGCCTGGGTCGACCGCATGAACGCGCTGCCCGGCGTCAAGGTCGTCGCCATGGGCCCGGCCGAGATGTCGATGCTGCATCTCAATATGAGCCAGCCGCCGCTCGACAACCTCAAGGTCCGCCAAGCCATCGCCTATGCGATCGACCGCAACGCGATCTGGCAGTTCCGCGGCAAGAACATCTCCCGGCCAGCCGTCTCGGTCGTGCCGTCGGGCTATCTCGGCACCGACGAGAAGGCGCCGCTCTACCCGTTCGATCTCGCCAAGTCGAAGGCGCTGCTGGCCGAGGCCGGCTTCCCCAACGGCGTCACGGTCAAGGCGATCAACACGACGCTGCCCTCGATGCTGAGCTTTACCGAGGCGACGCAGGCGCTGTTGAAGCGGGCCGGCATCACGCTGGAGATCCAGCCGGTGGAGCACGCGACCTTCCACCAGCAGATCCGGCAGGACCTGTCGCAGGTGGTGCATTTCCAGGCGGCGCGCTTCCCCATCGCGGATGTCTATCTCTCGCAGTTCTTCCATTCGCGCGCGATCGTGAAGACGCCGACGGCGGTAACGAACTTCTCGCATTGCAATGTCGCCGATGCCGAGATCGATGCGGCCCGCTCGGAAACCGACAAGGCCAAGCAGCTCGCGCTCTGGAAGACGGCGCAGGAGAAGATCATCAAGGAAGTCTGCGCGATTCCGGTCAACGAGATGATGCAGCTCTGGGCCTATAAGGACAGCCTCGACCTCGGCTACGACCTCAAGGCCTCGCTCAACCTCGGCCCGCCGGTGCTCGAGACGACGCGCTTCACGAAGTGAGATGAACCACCGCCGTCATCCCGGACAAGCCGCGTAGCGGCGCCGATCCGGGATCCATGCCTGAGCCGTTCCGGCATGGATCCCGGGTCTCCGCGGAGTTTATCCTTGGGCCGATCGAAGATCGGACCCGAGGGCTCCGCCCGGGATGACGCGGGTACTGGAATTGGCTTCGACGCAGCGGGTAGCCGCTGCGGGCCCCTCCTCCAACATGGCGGCATCATGGGCGCCTTTCTCGTCAAACGGCTCGGCTTTGCGGTCGTCACGCTCTGGGCCGTGCTTTCCCTCGTCTTCGTCGTGGTGCGGATCGTGCCGGGCGACCCGGCGCAGGTCATCCTCGGAGACCAGGCCGACGCCACCGCGATCGCGGCGATGCGGACACGGCTCGGTCTCGACGCACCGCTCATCGAGCAATACTGGACCTTCCTCACCGGTGCGATCCGGGGTGACTGGGGCGTCTCGCTCGTCACCGGCCGGCCGGTGATCCAGGAGATCCTCTCCGTCCTGCCCTGGACGCTGGAGCTGACCGTGGTCTCGATGCTGATCGGTGTCGCCATCGGCGTGCCGCTCGGTGTCTGGGCCGCGATCAACCGCAACCGCATGCCCGATTATGTGACGCGCATCGCCTCGCTGCTCGGCTTGTCCTTCCCGCCCTTCGTCTCGGCCATCATCCTGCTGATCCTGTTTGCGATCATGCTGCGCTGGTTCCCGGTGATCAGCGCCCGCTCCGGCTCGGCCTCCGCCTGGTTCCAGTCGATGGCGCTGCCGGCGCTCAATCTCGGACTGATCATGGCGGCCTACATCACCCGCGTGGCACGCTCGGCGATGCTCGAGGTGATGCAGGAGGATTATGTGCGCAGCGCGCGGGCCAAGGGCGTGCCCTGGCGTGTCGTCGTCTGGCGGCATGCGCTGCGCAACGCATTGATCCCCGTCATCACCGTCGTCGGCCTGTATCTCGGCATCCTGATCGGCAATTCGGTGCTGACCGAGATCGTCTTCAACCGGCCGGGCCTGGGCAAGCTCATCGTCGGCGCGCTGAACCAGCGCGACTACACCATGCTGCAGGGCATGATGGTGATCTACACGCTGATCGTCGTGTTGGTGAACATCGCCACCGACCTGACCTATGCCTTCGTCGATCCGAGAGTGAAGCTGTCATGAGGGTGAAGTTGTCATGAGCGCCTCGGTCCATGATGCCGGTCAGGCCGCCCCGCCGCGGCTGCGCTGGCTCGCCGCCACGCTCAGTGCCTTCAACGCCAACAAGACCTCCTGGGTCGGCCTCGTCATCGTCGTCGCGGTGATCCTGGCCGCAGTGCTCGCGCCCATCATCGCCCCGCATGACCCGCTGGAGCAGAACATCCTGTCGCGGCTGCAGCCGCCGCATGACGACTACTATCTCGGCACCGATTATTTCGGCCGCGACATCCTCTCCCGCCTGCTTTACGGCGCGCGGATCTCGCTCGTCATCGGCGTCGCCTCGACCGTGATCGCTCTGGTGCTGGGGTCGCTGATCGGCATCCTGGCTGGCTGGTATGGCGGCAAATTCGATGTCGTCGTGATGCAGGCGATGGACATCCTGCTCGCCTTCCCCTCGCTCATCCTCGGCCTGATCCTGGTCGCCATGCTCGGTCCCTCGATGGAGAACATCACCATCGCGATCGCGCTGACCTCGATCCCCTCCTTCGCCCGCATCGCACGCGCGCCGACGATTTCGGTGAAGGAGCGCGACTATATCGAGGCCGGACGAGCGCTTGCCTTCTCCGACGCCCGGATCATGGCAGGCCATATCCTGCCCAACATCTTCCCGGAAATCCTGGTGATGGGCTCGCTCTGGCTCGCCAACGCGATCCGCACCGAGGCCTCGCTCGCCTTCATCGGGCTCGGCGTCAAGCCGCCGACCGCGACCTGGGGCGGCATGATCCGCGAGGGTTTCGAGAACATCCTCGACAGCTACTGGCTCGTGCTGGCGCCGAGTCTGGCCATCCTGATCATCGTCTTCGCCCTCAACATCCTCGGCGACGGTCTGCGCGACGCCATCGACCCCAAGCTGAAGGGCGAACGATGAGCCGGCCTGTCCTCTCCGTCCAAAATCTGCAGACGGCCTTCCGCGTCGGCGGGCAATGGCGCTGGGCGATCGAAGATCTGAGCTTCGACGTCGCGCCGGGCGAAACCGTCGCGATCGTCGGTGAATCCGGCTCGGGCAAATCCGTCACCGCGCTCTCGATCATGCGACTGGTCTCGGCCGCAAATGGTCGCATCGAAGGCAAGATCGCGCTCGAAGGCCGCGATCTGCTGGCGCTTTCGGAAGAGGAGATGCGCAAGGTCCGCGGCAACGATGTCGCGATGATCTTCCAGGAGCCGATGACCAGCCTGAATCCCGTGCTGACCGTCGGCTACCAGATCTGCGAGGCGCTGCGCTATCATCGTGGGCTCGACAAGGCGGCAGCCGAGGCCGAGGCGCTGCGCATGCTGGAGAAGGTGCGCATCCCGTCCGCGAAGGCCCGCTTCGGCAATTACCCGCACCAGCTCTCCGGCGGCATGCGTCAGCGCGTGATGATTGCGACCGCGCTCGCCTGCAAGCCAAAGCTCCTGATCGCCGACGAGCCGACGACCGCGCTCGACGTCACGATCCAGGCGCAGATCCTCGAACTGATCAAGACGCTGCAGGACGAGGAGGGCATGTCGGTCCTCTTCATCACCCATGACATGGGCGTCGTCGCCGAGATCGCCGACCGCGTCGTGGTGATGTGGAAGGGGCGCAAGCTCGAGGATGCGCCGGCTCCCCAGGTCTTCAACGCGCCGGTGCACGGCTATACCAAGGCGCTGCTCGCCGCCGTGCCCAGGCTCGGCGACATGGAGGGGCATGGCAGGCCGCTGCGCTTCCCCCATATCGACCCCGATAATGGCGAGGTCCGCGGCAAGCCGGTCGAGGCAGCCGACACGGTCAAGGCCGAAGAGGCGCCGCTACTGGAGGTCTCCGGCCTGACGACACGCTTCGGCATTCGTGGCGGCCTGCTTGGGCGCCTGCGCGGCCGGGTCCATGCGGTCGAGAACGTCTCCTTCACGCTGCAGCGCGGCGAGACGCTGGCGCTTGTCGGCGAATCCGGCTGCGGCAAGTCGACGACCGGGCGCTCGATCCTGCGCTTGATCGAGCCCACCGCCGGCACGGTGCGTTTTGAGGGTCGCGATGTGACCGGTTTCGGCAAGGGCGACCTGCTCAATGTCCGCCGAGACATGCAGATGATCTTCCAGGATCCCTTCGCCAGCCTGAACCCGCGCAAGAGCGTGGGCGCGGCCATCGCCGAGCCGATCGTCGTTCATGGTCTCGCCAGGGGCGCGGAGGCCAGGGAGCGCGTGGCGGAATTGATGCGCCGCGTTGGCCTCTCGCCCGCCATGGGCTCGCGCTTCCCGCATGAATTCTCGGGCGGGCAGCGCCAGCGCCTCGCCATCGCACGTGCGCTCGCGCTCTCGCCCAAGCTGGTCGTGGCGGATGAGGCGGTCTCGGCGCTCGACGTCTCCGTCAAGGCGCAGGTGCTCAACCTGATGCTCGACCTGCAGGCCGAATTCGGCCTCGCCTATCTCTTCATCTCGCATGACATGGCGGTGGTCGAACGGGTAAGCCATCGCGTCGCGGTGATGTATCTTGGCGAGATCGTCGAACTCGGCACGCGCGAGGCCGTCTTCGCCAACCCGCGCCATCCCTATACGCGCAAGCTGCTCTCGGCCGTGCCGGTGCCCGATCCGGCGCGGCGATCCCTGCGCCGCGAACTCGCGATCGACGAGATTCCGAGTCCGATCCGCACGCTCGACTGGCGCGCTCCGGCGCAGGCGTTGGTCGAGGTCGCGCCCGGCCATTTCGTCAGGCAGGCGGTATAGAAGTCACGGGTGCGAGGGCGGCTCAGCCCGTCCGCGTCCGGCCGGAAGCAGCCTGTGAGCGCGCCGCTTCATCCTCGGCGAAATGTTCGCCGATCACCGCCGCGCCGTCCTCGATTGCCTTGCGGATCAGCCTGACCGCCTTCTCGGTGTCGCGCCGGGCCAGCGCCTCCAGCAGCAAATCATGGTTGTGCGGCTCGCCCAGCCGGGTGGAATCGACCGGGAAGAGATAGTTCAGGCTCGGCCCGATCTTGAGCCAGAGCGACTCGATCACCGCATAGAGCGCCGGCATCGCCGCGCGCTCATAGAGCATCAAGCGGAATTCCTTGTTCTCATGCAGAGCCTCGCGTGCGGCGTTGCGCGCCCGGGCATCCTTGAAGCGCTCGTTGATCGCGCGCAGGACGACAAGATCCTGCTCGGTCAGCAATGGCGTCGCCCTCTCGACCGCGAGGCTCTCGACCACCATGCGGATGTCGATGATCTCGCGATAGCCCTCGAGCGAGAGCGCCGGCACGGTGAAGGACTGCGCCGGCGCCATCTCCAGCGCGCCGCTGGCGACGAGCTTCAGCAGCGCCTCGCGGACCGGGGTAGGGCTGGTGCCGAGCCTGGCGGCGAGATCGCGCGCGACCAGCCTTTCGCCGGGCTTCAGGCTGCCTTCCATCAGCGCCTGCTTGAGCGTTCTTTCGACATGCCCGGTCAGGCCGCCCTTGGGCGCGATCGGCAATTGGTCAAGGCTCACGAAGCGGCTCCGTCGGCGGAAGCGCGGAAGATGTCGCGGCGCTTCGTGATTGGCAATGGCTGGTTGCAACGCCCGGTGGCGCGGCGCGGAGCCATCGTCACGGCCTGCCAAAACACGGCTGATCTGCCCATCAAACGTTCTCCCGCCTGCCGCAAATTCAGACGCAATATCTCTTGCGGGTAATGTTACAGAATATATTCTGCAGCGCGACGGAATTCTGGCGCGGCCGGCAAGGCCGCCATAAAAAAGGGGATTGCCATGCGACGGATCCTATCTGGAGTGCTGGGCTCTGGAATGCTGGGCTTGGGCCTGCTGGCGGCCGCCGCCGCGTCGCCCGTCCTTGCTGCCCCCAACGAGCTCGTGATCGGGCGCGCGGCCTCGGCCGCGACGCTCGACCCCGGCTTCCTGCGCGAGGCGGGCACGCTGGTCGACAATGTCTTCGACACGCTGATCCTGCGCGACAAAGAGATGAAGCTGATCCCGGGCCTTGCCCTGTCCTGGGCCGCGATCGACGACACCACCTGGGAGTTCAAGCTCCGGCCCGGCGTGAAATTCCACAATGGCGAGGCCTTCGACGCTACCGCCGTCAAGTTCACCTTCGACCGCGTGATCGACCCCGACGCCAAGTCGCCGACGATTTCCTATGTCCGTTCCGTGGTCGGCGTCGACGTGGTGGATTCGCTGACCGTGCGCGTGCGCACCAACGGCCCCGACCCGCTGCTGCCGACGCGGATGAGCCGCTACCCCGCCTATATCGTGCCGCCGAAATACATCGCCGAGGTCGGCAAGGACGTCTTCGCCCGCAAGCCGGTCGGTACCGGGCCCTACAAGGTCGCCGAATTCGTCCAGGACGACCGCGTCGTGATGGTCGCCAACCCCGATTACTGGCGCGGCAAACCGACGATCGGGCGTGTCGTCTGGAGGCCGATCCCCGAGGCGACAGCCCGCATCGCGGCGCTGGTCTCCGGCGAGGTGCAGTTGATCGAAGGCGTCCCGGCCGAGCTCGTCAGCCTCGTCAAGGCAAGCCCCGAGCTCAACCTCGAGCAGGTCCGCGATGGCGGATTGACGATCTATCTCGGGCTGAAATCCAGCGAGAAGCCCCTCTCCGACGTCAAGGTCCGGCGTGCGCTCTCGCTGGCGATCGACCGCAAGACCATCGTCGCGGAAATCCTCAAGGGGCTGGGCACCGCTACCGGCAGCCAGACCAGCCCGGCCGATTTCGGCTACAAGGCGATCGAGCCGCCAGCCTTCGATCCGGCCAAGGCCAAGGCGCTGCTGGCGGAAGCCGGCTATCCCGACGGCTTCTCGATCAAGATGCAGGTGCCGCGCCGCTACATCTCCTCGGCCGAGGTCGGCCAGGCGATCGCGCAGCAATTCGCCGCCATCGGCGTCAAGGCCGAGCTCGAAGTGCCGGAATGGTCGGTCTATGCGCAGCAGGTTCCGGCCGGCAAACAGGCGCCGATCTACATGCTGGCCTGGGGCTCGACCCAGACGCTCGATGCCGACGCCGCGCTCTTCGCCATCCTGCGCACGGGCGAGCCTTATTCGACCGTCTCGATGCCGGCACTCGACACGCTGCTCGACCAGAGCCGCAAGATCGTCGACGCCGATAAGCGCAAGGCCGTGCTGCTGGAGATCCAGGACAAGATGGTCGAGGATGTGCCGCTACTGACGCTCTACCAGGAAGACTCGCTCTATGCGGCGCGCAAGGACCTCGTCTTCAAGGGGCGCCCCGATGCTCGCCTGCCCTTGTTCGACCTGAAATTCGCTCCGTGACACCGGAGCTAAGACGCTCTTTCGCCGGCATCGATGGCTGGGTCGGCGCAATACTCCTGATCGCCGTCCTGCTGCTGGCCGTGCTCGGCCCGCAGCTCTGGGCGCTCGACCCGATCAAGGGCGTGCTGACTGCGACCTTCAAGCCGCCCGGAACCATCGTCTCCGGGCAATGGCACCCGCTCGGCACCGACCAGCTCGGCCGCGACCTGCTCGTGCGGATCATGGCCGGAACCCAGCTTTCCCTCGGCATCGTCGTGATCGCGGGGCTGATCTCGGCGCTGATCGGCACCGGCCTCGGGCTGCTGGCGGGCTATGCCGGCGGCTGGACCGACATCGTCATCATGCGGCTCGTCGACATCCAGCTCTCGATCCCCTTCATCCTGCTGGTGCTGCTGGTGATCGCGGTGCTGGGCCCCAGCATCGCCAATGTCGTGATCGTTCTCGGCGTCACCGGCTGGGCCATCTTCGCCCGCGTGGCGCGTGCCCGCACGCTGGAGGTGCGCGAGCTCGATTATGTCGAGGCGGCGCGCGCGCTCGGCGCCTCGCGTCTGCGCATCGTGCTGCGCTATATCCTGCCCAACATCATCACCCCGCAGATCGTGCTGCTGACGCTCGATCTTCCCCGCCTGATCGTGCTCGAAGCCTCGATCGGTTTCCTCGGCCTGGGCGTGCAGCCGCCTGTGCCGACGCTCGGCAACCTGATCGGCGAAGGCCGCTCCTATCTCCTGGTCGCGGACTGGCTGGTGATCTATCCCGGCCTCGTCATCGCGGCGCTGGTGATCGGCTTCAACTTCCTCGGCGACGGCCTCATCCGCCTGACGCAAGTGCGGGTCGACTGAGCCATGCTGCGCTTCCTCGGCAACCGCCTGCTGCAATCGGCCGTCGTCCTGCTCGGCGTCTCAGCAATCGTGTTCTTCTGCCTGTTCCTGGCGGGAGACCCGGCCGCGCTGATGATGTCGCCCGATGCCAGCCGCGCCGAGATCGATACCTTCCGCAAAGCGATGGGCTTCGACGATCCGATCCTCGTCCAATATCTGCGCTATCTCGGCAAGGCGTTGACCGGCGATTTCGGCATCTCGCTGCGCTTCCAGCGGCCGGTGCTGGAGCTGGTGCTCGAGCGGCTGCCGGCGACCGCGCTGCTCGCAGTGGCGGCGCTGGCCTGGAGCACGGCGCTCGGCTTCGTCTTCGGCGTGCTGGCCGCGATCAAGCCCGGCGGCATCGTCGACTTCCTCGTCCGCACCGTGGCGCTGGCCGGACAGGCCGTGCCGGTGTTCTGGCTCGGCCTGGTGCTGATCCTGTTCTTCGCGATGAAATGGCGGCTGCTGCCGACCGGCGGCTATGGCGAGGCGCGCCATCTCATCCTGCCGGCGCTGACGCTGGGCGCCTATTACACCAGCGCGGTGACGCGCCTCGTGCGCGCAAGCCTGATCGACGTGATGGGCGAGGACTATATCCGCACGGCCCGCGCCAAGGGGCTTTCGCCGGGCCGCGTCATCATCGGCCATGCGCTGCGCAACGCGCTGATCCCGGTGCTCACGGTGCAGGCGATGTATTTCGCCGCCCTGCTCGGCGGTGCGCTCGTCACCGAGATCATCTTCGCCTGGCCCGGCATCGGCCGGCTCGCGGTGCAGGCGATCCAGAACCGCGATTTCCCGTTGGTGCAGGCGGTGGTGCTGCTGGCCTCGACCGTGTTCGTGCTGGCGAACCTCCTGGTCGATATCGCCTATGTGCTGCTGAATCCGAGGATCAGGCTGTGACCGGGCCGGAGACGATCGCGCGCCTCCGCGGCCGCACCCTCGACCTGCTGGCGGAATGGACGCCGATTCGCTCCTTCGCCGGCAACGAGGCGGGATTGAAGGTGATGGCGCAGACCCTCATTGCCCATCTGCGCGACGATCTCGGTGCGACCATCATCGCGGACGGCCTGAAGCTCGATCCGCCGGTCGTCCATGCCCGGATCGAGCGCGGCGCGCCCGTCACCATCCTGCTCTACAATATGTATGACGTGATGCCGGCCACGCTCGAGGGCTGGAGCGTCGATCCCTTCATCGGCGGCGTGATCGAAGGCCCCAAAGGCCCGCGCTATGTCGGGCGCGGAGCGGAGAACAACAAGGGCCCGATGGCGGCAATGCTGGTGGCGCTCGCCCATCTCATCGCGACCTCCACCCTCGATGCCAATATCGAGATCCTGCTCGAAGGCCAGGAAGAGACCGGCAGCGGCGCGCTCAGGCGTTACCTGACCGCTCAGGACACCCCGGTGCGCCGGACTTCGACGGCGCTGTTCCCCTCCTTCTGCGAGTATGGCGGCGGGCCGCCGCGGATCTATTTCGGCTTCAAGGGCCTGGCTCAGGGCAGGATATCGGTCGAAAGCGGTGACTGGGGCGGGCCGATGAAGCCTTGCCACGCTTCGAACTCGCCATGGATCGCCAACCCGATCTGGGAGCTCGCCAAGGCGCTCGCCGGCCTCGATGGCGGCTCGCGCGGCGCTGTCGCCCTCCCCGCCCCACTCGCGCCCGTGCTCGACGTGCTGGCCGCAACCTTCGACCCGCAGGCCGAGCTCGCCTTCCGCGCGGCCAGCCGCTTCTCCCGCGACGGCACGCCGCGCGAATTGCTGGAGCATGTGCTGACGGCGGCCCATCTCAATCTGGCGGAGGTCTCGTCGTCTCCGTTGGGCGGGCGCAGCGTCATCCCGACAGGCGCTAGCGCGCGCTTCGACATGCGCCTGCCGGCCGGGCTCGATCCAGATGACGAGATCGCCCGCCTCGCCCGGGATTGCGCACCGGCCTTGCTTTCGCTCGACGATGCCTATCCCGGCTGCTGGTTCGATCCCGCCGCGCTCGGCTTCGCCGAACTCGCGGGGAGCTACCGGGCGCTCGGCGCAAACCCGCAATCCTGGCCCTGGGCCATTGGCGCAGCGCCGGCCTATGCCTTCGCGGGGGTCAGCGACGCCTTCATCATCGGCGGGCTCGGCCATGGCGGCAATGCCCATGGCCCCGATGAATTCGTCGAGCTTTCCGGCATCGACCGCTTCATCCAGTCGCTGCTGCTCTGGCTCCCAGCGATCGCGGCCAAGGGCCGATCATGAACCACACCATCACCATCCGGAGTATCTCGCGATGACACCCGACGATTTCCCGCGCGTCGAACTCGGCTTCTTCCCGACGCCGATCGACGCTTTGCCGAATCTCTCGACTGAAGCCGGCATCACGCTCAGGATGAAGCGCGACGACTATTCCGGCTTCGGCGGCGGCGGCAACAAGGTGCGCAAGCTCGAATTCCTGCTCGCCGACGCGCTGGCCAAGAAGGCCGGTGTGCTGATCACTACCGGTGGCCACCAGTCCAACCATGCCCGCATGGTCGCGGCCGCGGCGCGGCGCTTCGGCATGGAAGCCGTGCTGGTGCTGCGCGGCAACCCGCCGACCGAATACCAGGGCAATCTCCTGCTCGACCGCCTCCTCGGTGCGACGCTCGAATTCTTGGAGCCGACAGCCTATTTCACCCAGGTCGATCCGCGCATGGCCGCCCATGCGCAAGCGGCGGAAGCCGCCGGCAAGGCGGCTTACATCATCCCGCTCGGTGGGGCGAACCCGCTCGGCGCGCTCGGCTATGTCCGCGCCGTCGAGGAGATGTCGCGCCAGCTCGAGGCAGCCGGGCGCCAGCCGCCCGACATCGTCGCCGCACCCACCGGCTCCGGCGGCACGCTGGCGGGCCTCTATGTCGGCATCCGCCGGTACTGGCCGAAGACCAGGATCGTCGGCATCAGCGTCAGCCGCGACGCCGCCTGGTTCCAGGAACGCATCGCCGGCATGGCCAATGATTGCGCCGCGCTGCTCGGCTGGCCTCAGAACTTCAAGCCGGCCGATATCTGGATCGAGGACGGCTTCGTCGGCTCGGCCTATGGCGTGCCGAGCCCGGGCGGCATCGCCACGATCAACCGCGTCGCCCAGAGCGACGGCGTGCTGCTCGACCCGGTCTATACCGGCAAGGCGATGGACGGCGTGCTCGCGCTGGCGGCCAGCGGCAAGATCCCGGCCGGCAGCGATGTGCTCTTCGTGCATTGCGGCGGCAGCCCGGCGCTCTACCCCTTCGCCAAGGTGCTGACCGAGGCGCCGGAAGCCTTGCCAGCATGAGTCTTGTCGGCATGCGCGTGCTCGATCGCGCCGCGGTGATCGCGGCCGGCGGCGCGGATTTCGGCCTCGCGCTTGCCGATGTCCGCGACGCCTTCGCGCTGCTGCGCGCGGGCGAGGCCGAGATGCCGGCCGAGACCTCGGTTGCGCTAGGCTCGCCCGATCTGCCCGGCCGGGCCTATGCCCTGCCCGCCGCGCTCGGCGGCCGCTTTCAGGCCGCAGGCGTGAAATGGACGGCGCATCGGCCGGCGCTCGGCGACGGGCAGCCGATGATCGCCTCCTCCACCATCGTCAATGATCGCCGGAGCGGCCTGCCGCTCGGCATCGTCGAGAGCGCGCTGCTGACCGCGATGCGCACCGCCGCCGTCTCGGCGCTGGCATTGGAGAGCTTGATGCCGGTGCCGCTGCGCAGCGCCGCCGTGCTCGGCGCCGGCTTCCATGCCCGCACGCATCTGGAGATGCTGGCGGCGCTGTATCCGGGGCTGGAGCGCGTCTTGATCTGGAACCGGACGCGTTCCAGGGCCGAGGTGCTGGCGGCGCGGAATTGGCCCTTCCCTGTGAAGGTGGCGGAGAGCGCGGAGGAGGCTGCGCGCTGCGACGCCGTCCTGACCTGCACCAACGCCAAGGAGCCTATCCTCGACGCCGCCGCATTGGCACCCGGCCGGCTGGTCGTCCAGGTCGGCTATCACGAGGTTTCCTTCGAGGCGATCGACAAGGCCGACCATGTCGTGGTCGATCTCTGGGGCGAGTTCCGGCTGAAGAGCGCCAAGAGCCTGTTCCAGATGCATCGCGCCGGCCGCTTCCCTGAAGGAGGCGTCGCTGCCGATCTCGGGACAGTGCTCGCCGGCGGCTTTACGCCGACGCCAGGCAGTCTCGTCTATCTCTCGAGCTTTGGGCTCAACATCTTCGACATCGCGCTCGCCGCCCGCGTCATCGTCACGGCGAGGGCTGCGAATTCAGCGCCAACCACGTATCAGGACAGGAGCGACTGGCCATGGCTGTGACGATCTCCGCGGAAGCGCTCCGGGCGCGGCTGGGCGAAGCCGGGCTCGTCCTCGTCGATGTGCGCGGCATCGAAGCCTGGCGCGAGGCGAGCCTGCTCAGTGCCATCCATCTCAACGTCTACGACTACTTCATCCCGCAAAGCGACGAGGCCGGCATCGCCTCGCTCGCTGCGGCAACCGAGGCGGCGTTCGAGAGCTTGAACCTGTTCGCGGCCAAGACCGTCGTCTTCTTCGAAGAGGATACCGGCATGATCTCGCCGCGCGGGCTCTGGTTCCACGAGTTTCTCGGCCTTGAAGGCGGTCTGATCCTCGATGGCGGCATCAAAGCCTGGCGCGCGGCTGGCTTCGCAGTCGAGCCGGGCAAGGGGCCGGCTGCGGTCATCGCCCCGGCAGAAGAAGGGGCCGAACCGCACCGCCCGTTCCGGCGCGAGCTGATCGCCTCGATCGAGGAAGCTGGCCAATCCACGATGCTGCTCGATGTACGCCGGCGCAGCGAGTTCACCGGCGATTTCGTTCATCCCTGCTGCGCACGCGCCGGCCGCATTCCCGGCTGCCGCCATATCTTCTGGGAGAACCTGGTCGAGGGCGGCGCCTATCGCGCACCGGCAGAGATTGCAGCGCTCGCCCTCAAGGCGGGCCTCCGCAAGGATCAGCCAATCGTGACCTATTGCCATCGCGGCGCGCGGGCAGCGACCGCGCTCTACGCGCTCCGGCAAGCGGGCTTCGCGGATGTCCGCGTCTTCGTCGGGTCCTGGCACGAATGGGCCGGGCGCAGCGACCTGCCGATAGCGAGCGGCGCATAAAGCAGCGCCTCGGTTTCAAGGCGCTGGGAGCGAGGATTGCAGCGATTTCGGCGTCCACGAAACCGGCGGTCGGCCACTGGGATGACGACCGCTGAATTGTCAGGACAGCGGCGGGAATGGATCTGAGGCCGCATGACATGCGGAAGGCTCGCAGACCACGGCGGGCTCTCGGGGGGTACCTGTCGCCGCATAGCTTGCGCCCGTCATTTCCTGCTCTCACTCTTTGATGAGAGACGGATCAGCCGACTGAACGGTTCGGAAATCACCTTGCAGAAGCCAGTTCGCAGCAAAAGCGATGCCGCCGGTAGCCTCGCTAAACGTTGATATCTTTGAGGTAAGAAGAGCCTCGGAATTTCCCGTCATCTCGTAGTACGCCAGGTAAAATCCCGCCCTATCGCCACTCTCTGTTAGTTTCGTTAGCAGATTCAATTCGGCTCCGGTCAATGAAATACGCTAATCGGACGTAAACACGAAAGATGATATTCTATTTCTCCAATATAATTGCTTAATCGATTGTCCGCGCCACGACATGCCGCGACAGGAAATTCATGATTGCGCTGTAGGCAGCGTCCCATTCCGCAGCTTTGGCGGGCTGCACCACGACTCGCCCGGACCAACTGCCGAAATCGACGCTCATCCAGCAGATTTGATGTGAGCCGAATGCATCGCAACTGACCCGAAAGCGAAATTCGCCGGCCTCGTTGAACTTGTAGAAGACGCGCGGCGGGAAATAGCGCGGCGCATCTTCGCCACGATATCGACCGCGGTCGCCGTACATGATGTAAATACCACTGCAAAACTTCGGTAGCCGCACGTATCCATCGACTGGAGGCGGGTAGTCGGCCTCAGGAACGGTCACGACCGTCATCGCGAGTTGAGGATCGTCGTAGACGGTGCATGCTTCCGTGATCGATCGGGCCCGGATCAATTGGGCCACGCGGAGACGAAAGCGCTCGGCGGGCGTAGCGACGCCGTTGAACATCTCCACTTCGACTTCCCACTCGCCTGCCTCATGCCGCTTGGCGACAGGGTCGCCCGGGCATGGCAAGGCCTCCCTCTTGTGGAGCTTGCAGAGTCGGGACTGCTCGATGAGATCCGGTCCAACGGGATCGCCCGTCCTGCTCCAGAAATTGAAGGCAACGGCCTGCATTCCCCGCTCGGCAGCGGGTTTGCCGATGGCGCTGTAATAGGCTGCAGGCGCCTCGAAGGTGAGCCGGAAATCCCCTTTGGTCAGCCGGTTGCTGCCGCCGCCTGGCGGGGGCGTATCCATCAGGATGTCCGTCCTCAAAGTCGCACGGACCGGAACCATGCTGGCGTTTCGCATCAACCCGAGCGAGCGCGGGTCTGTCGTGGTGCCGGAAATGGCTCCCAGAAAGGCACCCCGCAGCGGGTCAGCTGCGAAGGCGATCACACCAGCGGCAATGCAAATCGATAGGGCCAGCCACCCTTTTTTCATGAAGGCCAACGCGGATCGCTGCACACCACACTCGATCTCCCGATAGCGCCTTGCGCAGAATCCAATATGAGCCGGCGTCTTCGATCACGCAGAATCTCAACTTAAGCGGGAACGTGAGCTGACGCTCAGGCACACCACAACCATTATTGAAGCAATCTCAAATTTCATGAAACTGCCTCAAGCGCCTGGTGAGCCACGTTGAAGATTTGCCTCGAACCGAACATTCGTGATCGACCGGATTGTGGTCGCTTCCAGAGCAGGATGCGAAAAAGTGGGCACCGGTTTTCGCATCCTGCTCTCACTCTTGGATGAGAGACGGATGATTTCAGATGGGATCATTCTTTGATTCCATCTGAAATCATCCGTCTCTAGGATCAGCCGACCGTCATCGCGGCGACGCTCTGTTCGCGACCATTCCATCTGCTCACACGGAAGGTTCCAGGCATGAGGCGTCGTACATTTCTTGGCGCCGCGGCTGGCGCCGCCGTATCGGCGCTGGCCAAGCCCAGCCTTGCGCAGCCGGCGAAGCTGCTGAAATTCGTCCCTGAATCGGATGTTGCGATTGTCGACCCGGTCTGGACGACGGCGACGGTGACGCGCAACCACGGCTATCTCGTCTTCGATACGCTCTACGGGCAGACCAGCGACTATAACATCGAGCCCCAGATGGTGGCCGGCCATACGGTCGAGGACGACGGCAAGCTGTGGCGGCTGACTTTGCGCGAGGGCTTGCGTTTCCACGACGGCGAGCCGGTGCGTGCGCAGGATGTCGTGCCGAGCGTGCGCCGCTTCGCTGCCCGCGACGCCTTCGGTCGCGCCTTGATGGATGCGACTGACGAATTGTCGGCTGAATCGGACCGCGTCGTGAAGTTCCGCCTGAAACGGCCTTTCCCGTTGCTGCCGGCAGCGCTCGGCAAGACCGGAACCTCCATGCCATGCATCATGCCGGAACGCTTCGCGGTCACCGATCCCAATAAGCAGGTGACCGAGATGGTCGGCAGCGGTCCGTTCCGCTTCAAGGCCGACGAGCGGGTTTCCGGCGCGCTGACAGTCTATGAGAAGTTCAGCGGCTATGTTCCGCGGTCGGGCGGCTCCGCCAGCTTTACCGCAGGTCCCAAGCACGTCTTCTTCGACCGCGTCGAATGGCGCATCATGCCCGACCCGTCGACGGCGGCCAATGCGCTCAGCGCCGGCGAAATCGATTGGTGGCAGAACCCGACGCCGGACCTGCTGGGCGTGCTGAAGCGCAAGGCTGGAATCAAGATCGAAGGGCTCGATCCCGCTGGCGGCATCGGCTGCCTGCGCTTCAACTGCCTGCATCCGCCTTTCGACAATCCCTCCATCCGGCGGGCCCTGCTCGGCGCCATCGACCAGACCGAATACATGACTGCGGTTGCTGGCGACGAACGCTCGATGTGGAAGGACCATGTCGGCGTCTTCAGCCCGGATACGCCGCTGGCGACGACGCTCGGCACGGATGTCCTGGTCGGCAAGCGCGATTTCGAGAAGGTCAGACGCGAACTGGCGGCGGCCGGCTACAAGGGCGAGCGCGTGGTGATGCTCGATCCGACCGACTATCCCTCGACCCACGCGCTGGCGATGGTGGCGGCCGATGCGCTGCAGAAATGCGGCATGAACGTGGATCTGATCTCGAGCGACTGGGGCACCGTGGTCCAGCGCCGCGCCAGCCGGCAGCCCACAGACAAGGGCGGCTGGAATATCTTCTTCACCTATCTGAACGGCACCAATAATTTCGATCCGGCCAGTCAGCTCGGCATCCGCGGCAATGGCGACCAGGCCTGGTTCGGCTGGCCGAAATCGCAGCGCCTGGAAGATCTGCGCGCCGAGTGGTTCGTCGCCAAGGACCTTGCGGCCCAGAAGGCGATCTGCGCCGAGATCCAGAAACAGTTCTTCGCCGACGTGCCCTATATCCCGCTCGGCGCCTACTACGAGAAGACGGCCTATCGCGGGCTGACCGGCATGCGCAACGGCTTTGCCCAGTTCTACGACGTGAAGCCGGCGTGAGGCAGCTCCCTATGCGTATCGCAGTCCTGCAATTCGCCCATGAGACCGTCACCTTCCTCCCCAACGACACGACGCGGGAGGACTTCATCTATCCGGGCTCGCCGGCCGGCGGCGAAGCGCTGCTCACCACCGACCCGAAGGGCTATATGGGCGGCTTCGTGCAGGTGGCGCGCGAATATGACGATGTCGAGCTGATCGGCATCACCTCCCCGCTCTGGCCGCGCACCGGCACGGGGTCGGGCTGGATCACCCAAGACGCCTATGAGCATTTCCTGCGCATCATGATCGCGGAACTGAAGGCGCAGCAGGGGCTCGACGGTGTCTATCTGGCGCTTCACGGCGCATTGGCCGTGCGCGGCGTGCCGCGCCCCGAAGCCGATATCGCGCGGCGCGTCCGCGAGGTGGTCGGCAGGGAAGTCTTCATCTCCGCGACCTTCGACCCCCATGGCAATGAGGACGAGGCGTTTCTGGAGCAGGCCGACATGGCCTTCACCGTCAAATACTTCCCCCATTACGACATGCATCTGCAGGGCGAGCGCGCGGCGCGCATGCTGGTCAGGGCGATCCGCGGCAGCTTCAAACCGCTGCATCGCACGGTCCGGATTCCGATCATCGCTCCGACCGTGGTGATGTGGACCGGCGCCTCGCCCTGGTCCGACCTCATCCAGCGGGCGTTGATCTGGGAGGCGCGAGAGCCCGATGTCTTCGTCAATGTGTTCTTCGGCTTTCCCTGGTCGGACGTGCCCGATGCCGGCATGGGGCTCCAGGTTCTGACCAATAACGACCCAGCCCTTGCCGATCGCGTCATTCGCGACATGGCGGAATGGACCTGGCGGCGGCGCGAGGCGCTGCTCAACACCGTCAAGATCCACACGATGAAGCAGGGCGTCGCACTGGCCCGCGAGGCCGTGACGTCAGGCAAAGCCCCCGTCGTGCTCGCCGACTATAGCGACCGCTCGGGCTACGCGACCTGGCTGCTGCAGGAGATCATCACCGAGAGGCTCGAACGGACCCTGATCGCCACGATCGCCTCGCCCGATATCATTCGCTCGGTGCTGGCAACCGGGGCCAAGCCGGGTGATGCGTTTGATGCGGAGATCGGCGGCCTGTTCGATGAATCGGCCGGCGAGCCCGTCCGCATCGCCGGGACGATACGCTATCTCAGCCACGCCACGACGACGCGAGGCACTGGCAATGAATGGATCTGCGTCAGCTTCGGCAAGGGCAATGTCGTGGTGCTGAGCCCCTATCTCGTCCAGATCATGGAGCCGTCGGAACTCTGGCAGCTTGGCTTCAAGCCCGATGAATTCGATGTGATCGCGATCAAGTCGCGCGCGCATTTCCGCCGCGGCTTCGACGATAGCGGTTTTGCCCCGACGATCCTTCTGGTCGAACCGCCGCAACCGTTCATGGGCACGGTGCATCTCCAGGCGCTGCCCTACGAAAATCTCACGCTGACGGACTATTATCCCTACGGCGACCCAAGCTTTCCGCCGGCGGATTGGAGCTAGAGCAGGCCGTTCATGCTCGGAAACACACCGTCATTCCGGGGCTACGCGAAGCGTAGAGCCCGGAACCCAGAACCGATGAGGCTGGGAATGAGGTGCCGTCATCAGCGGCGCTTATGTCGTCGCTACCCGAGGTTCTGGGTTCCGGGCTCAGGCCTGCGGCCTGCCCCGGAATGACGGCGTGGTTCCGGCTGACATCATCAGAGGCCAAAGAAGGGTGATTTTGCTCGGAACCACGCGTCATCAGAGTCCAGCGGCTTGGTCCCTGCGCCTCGACCGACATAAAGAACATTTTTCTCCGGCATGTTGAAAATTGGAAGCGCGATTGCGCTTGATGCCATGGACTTCAGCTACGGCGAAATCGTAAAACCTCACAGCTGTTCTTTTTTAAGAACGATCTGGAGTCGCTTTCATGCCGATATCGTTCGCTCGTATCAGCACTGCTTTTCGGTCCTTGGCCGTTGTCGCCGCGCTGGGGCTTGCCAGCCCGTCGCTTGCGGCCGGGCAGATCACGGTCGGTGTCGGCGACAACATCCTCGGTCTCGACCCGACCGATCTCAATGACTCGGTCTCGCTCTCGGCCAGCCGGCTTTTCTTCCAGGGGCTCTATGGCTTCGACCGCGATCTGAAGCTTGTTCCGGTGCTCGCCGAGAGCACCGAGGTCAACAGCGACTCGACCCAATACACCGTCCACCTGCGGCGCGGCGTCACATTCCATGACGGCACATCCTTCGATGCTGCCGCGGTGAAGCTGAACTACGACCGGTTGCGCGACCCGGCCAACCATCTCAAGCGTCAGAGCCTGCTGGAGGCCGTCGACAAGGTCGAGGTCGTCGACGAATTCACCATCCGTCTCGTCCTCAAGGCGCCATCGGGCGTGCTGCTCAACTATCTCGCCCATACCGGGGCCTCCATCCTGAGCCCCAAAGCCATCGCGCAATACGGCTCCGAGATCTCGCGCCACCCGGTCGGCACGGGTCCCTTTATCTTCACCAGCTGGACGCCCGACACGCTCAAGGCCGCGCGCAACCCGCAATACTGGCGCCAGGGCCTGCCGCAGCTCGATGGCGTCACGATCCGCAGCGTGCCCGAAAGCGGCGCAAGGCTGGCCTTGCTGCGTTCGGGCGAAGCGCAGTTCGTGTTTCCCCTGCCGCCCGAGACGGTGCAGCTCATCGAGCGCGACGAGCGCCTCGCCATCGACAAGACGCCGTCGATCGTGATCCAGTATGTCGCCCTCAACACCCGCAAGAAGCCGTTCGACGATCCGCGCGTCCGTCAGGCCCTGAACTATGCGATCGACAAGACGGCTTTCATCAAGGTCGTCTATAACGGCTTCGGCATCCCCATGGATGCGCCGGTGGCGCCGGGCATCGCCTTCTACAGCAAGCAGGGCGTCTGGCCCTATGATCCCGCCAAGGCCAAGCAGTTGTTGGCGGAAGCCGGCTATCCGAACGGCTTCGAGACCGAGATCTGGAATTTCAGCAACACGCTGAACAACCGGGCCTCGCAGTTCCTGCAGCAGCAGCTCGCCGTCGTCGGCGTGAAGGTCGCGGTCAACCCGCTCGAGGCCGGCGTCGCGACCACGCGGCTCTGGGGGGCCAAGACCCCGGAGGAAGCCGAGGTGCGCATGTTCTTCGGCAGCTGGGCGCCTTCGACCGGTGACGCCGACTGGGCGCTGCGGCCGCTGCTGTCGAGCCGCAGCTATCCGCCGGCGCTCTACAACCTCGCCTATTTCAAGAACGACGCGGTCGATGCAGCGCTTCTGAAGGGGCTGTCCACGGCCGATCCCGCGGAGCGCAAGGTTGCTTATGACGCAGTCCAGAAAGTGGTCTGGCAAGAGGCGCCCTGGATCTTCCTCTCGGTCAACACGCTGGTGGCCGGCCGCGACAAGCGCCTGACAGGTCTCGCGCAGCAGCCCGATACGGCGCTGAGCTATGAGGACGCAGACCTGAAATAGGGGTTGCTCCCCATGGGCGAGCCGGAACTGCTCGACGTCCAGGATCTCTCTGTCAGCTTTCCCGCTGACAGAGGTCGCACAACCGTGGTTCGCGGGCTTGGGCTGACGGTCAGGCCGGGCGAGACCGTGGCGCTGGTCGGTGAATCAGGCTCCGGCAAGTCCGTCGCCTCGCTGGCGATCACCCGGCTTCTCGACTATGGGTCCGGCCGGATCGATACGGGCCGCATCCTCTATCGCGACAATGGCGGCACGGTCTTCGATCTCGCGCAGGAAGATGCGGAGACGATGCGGGGACTGCGCGGCCCCGAGATCGCCATGGTGTTCCAGCAGCCGATGAGCTCGCTCAACCCGGTCATGCGGATCGGCGACCAGATCGCCGAAGCCATCGTGCAGCACCGCCAGCTCGACTGGACGGCCGCTCTCGCCGAGGCGCAGCGCCTGCTCGAGCGTGTCCGTATTCCCGATGCAAACCGGCAGTTGCGCGCCTATCCGTTCGAGATCTCGGGCGGCATGCGGCAGCGGGCGATGATCGCCATCGCGCTGGCGAGCCAGCCGCGGCTTCTCATCGCAGACGAGCCGACGACGGCTCTCGACGTGACAGTCCAGGCCCAGGTGCTGCGCCTGCTGCGCGACCTCCAGCGCGACCTCGGCACCGGCCTGCTGTTCATCACCCATGACATGGGCGTCGTCGCCGAACTCGCCGACCGCGTCGTGGTGATGCGTGCCGGCGAACGTCTCGAAGAGGGCGAGGTCGGCGCGCTCTTCGCCACGCCTGCCCACCCCTATACGCGCAGCCTGCTCGCCGCCGTGCCGGTGCTCGGCAGCCTCAACGAAGAGCCCCTGCCAGTGCCGTTCCCGGAGCCGCCCGCGCCGACCGGGCCGCAGGATACCGTGGCAGCCGCAGCGCCGGTGCTGGAGCTGCACGACCTCGTCACGCGGTTCGACATCAGGGGCATGCTCGGCCGCGTCCGGGCCCGGATCCATGCCGTCGAGCAGGTGAGCCTCGATATCCGCCCCGGCGAGACGCTCGCGCTGGTCGGCGAGAGCGGCTGCGGCAAGAGCACGCTCGGGCGCAGCATCGTGCGTCTCGAAGAGCCGTCCTCAGGGCGCATCCTGTTCCAGGGCGAGGATGTTCTCGCCGCGGCCGCGAACAGCGCTGCAGACAGGGCTTTGCGGCGCGGCATCCAATATGTCTTCCAGGATCCGTTCAGCGCGCTCGATCCGCGCCTCACAGTCGGCTTTTCCGTGGCGGAGCCGATACGCACCCATGGCCTCCTCGAGGGGCCGGCCGTCATCCGCCGCGTCGAAGAGCTGCTCGAACTCGTCGGCCTCCCGCGCGCCTTCGTCTCGCGCTATCCTCACGAGCTCTCGGGCGGCCAGTGCCAGCGCGTCGGAATCGCGCGTGCGCTGGCCTCGGAGCCGCGGCTGATCATCGCCGACGAGGCGGTCGCGGCGCTCGACGTCTCGATCCGCGCGCAGATCGTCAACCTGCTGATGGATCTGCAGCGAAAGCTCGGCCTCGCCTGCCTGTTCATCTCGCACGACATGGCGGTGGTCGAGCGGATAAGCCATCGTGTTGCGGTGATGTATCTCGGGCAAATCGTCGAAATCGGACCACGCCAGGCCGTGCTCGCCTCGCCGCAGCACGCCTATACGCGGCGGCTGCTCGACGCCGTGCCGGTGCCCGATCCCGCGCGACGCCGCGAGGAGGTCGCGATCGACGACAGCGAAGTGCCAAGCCCGCTGCGGGCATTGGACGACGTGCCGGAGGTCGCTCCGCTCGTTCAGGTCGGGCCTGACCATTATGTCGCCCGGCACCGAGTGGGAGGTCTCTATTGAGGAGAATGCGATGCGCGCCGCACTGACCCGCGGAAAGGATGAGAGCCGATGCCCATCTTCTTCCTGAAGCGGCTCATCGGCGCGGTGCCGGTGCTGTTTGCCGTGTCGCTGTTCGTCTTCGGCTTCGTCCGGCTGCTGCCGGGCGATCCGGCGCGTCTGGTGGCGGGTGCGGATGCGACGGAACAGGAGGTGGCATCCGCGCGCGAAGCGCTCGGGCTCGACCGGCCGATCTGGGAGCAGTATCTGCGTTATGCCGGGGCGACCCTTCACGGCGATTTTGGCGTCTCCAGCCGCACGCATGAACCCGTGATCGCGGTTATCGGGGCGCGCTTCCTGCCGACCCTGTGGCTCACTCTGGCAGCGATGGGCTGGGCGACCCTGACGGGGGGTCTGCTTGGCGTCTGGGCCGGGGTCAAACGCGGGCGATGGCAGGACCAGGCGGCCATGCTGGTGGCGATCGGTGGCCTGTCCTTTCCAGGCTTTTGGCTCGGGCTGCTGCTGATCGATCTGTTTTCGGTGCATCTCGGCTGGCTGCCGACCGGTGGCTATGACGGCTGGCGTTCGCTGCTGATGCCCTCCTTCACGCTCGGCGTCGGGGTGGCTGCGGTGCTTGCCCGCTTCACGCGCTCGGCCTTCGTCGATGTTGCCGGCGAAGATTTCGTCCGCACGGCGCGCAGCAAGGGCCTGACCGAACGCCGCGTGATCTGGCGCCACGCGGCGCGCAACGCGCTGATTCCAGTCGTGACCCTGACGGGGCTGGAATTCGGGACGCTGCTGGGCGGCGCGATCGTGGTCGAGACGGTGTTCGCCTGGCCGGGCCTAGGCCGTCTGCTCGTCGACAGCATCTCCTTCCGCGACTACCCCGTGATCCAGGCGCTGATCCTGCTTCTTTCCGCCGAGTTCGTGCTGATAAACCTCGTGGTCGACCTCCTCTACGGCGTGCTGAACCCGGCGATCCGGTTGCGATCATGACGACGCCCGCCATCCGCTCACCCGCTCGGGAATTCTGGCGGCGTTTTCGCCGCAGGCACACAGCGCTTCTGGCTGCGGCTATTATTGCTCTCATCGTCTTTGCAGCGGTGTTTGCGCCGTATATCGCGCCTTACGATCCGGCCGCCGCCGACTACGATGCGCTCCTGCAAGCGCCGACCTGGGCCCATCTTGCCGGCACCGACTCCTATGGCCGCGACATCCTGAGCCGGATCATCTGGGGAGGCCGCGTCTCACTGGCCGTGGGCCTGATCTCGGCCTTTGCCGGCGGCTTCATCGGCACAATCATGGGGCTTGTCAGCGGTTGGAGCGGCGGCTGGGTCGACACGCTGCTGATGCGGCTATGCGACGTGCTGTTCGCCTTTCCCGGCCTCCTGCTGGCCATCGCCGTGGTGGCGCTGCTGGGGCCGGGAGTGGGAAACGTCATCTGGGCGGTGGCGGTGTTCAGCGTGCCGGTTTTCGCCCGGCTCGTCCGCGGCAGCACGTTGGTGCTGAAGCAGACTCAATATGTTCAGGCGGCTCAGAGCATCGGCGTGTCCAGGTTCAAGCTGATCCTTCACCATATCCTGCCCGGAGCCCTGCCGGCCGTGATCGTCTATATGAGCCTGCGCATCGGCTCGGCGATCCTCGTCGGTGCGGCGCTGTCTTTCATTGGGCTGGGAGCGCAACCGCCAAGCTCCGAATGGGGCGCCATGCTGGCGGATGGGCGCAGCTATCTCGGCGTCGCCGATCACCTGACCCTGTTTCCGGGCCTCGCCATTTTCGTCGTCGTGCTCTGCTTCAATATCCTCGGCGACGGCCTGCGCGATGCTCTGAACCAGAAGCTGCAATGAAGGGCAATCGTCTGATCGACGATTTGGAACGGCTGAGGGCGGCCCTTACCGTTTAGGCTTCGCCCGGCGTCCAAAGGCCTCGCAGCTATCGGAGGCTATCCCCGAAACTGCGAGGCGAGGACGTCCCCTCCAGCGGTTTTCATGGCGCGGGGGAAGGCGGCCGTCAGGCCGCCTTCTTGGCTGCGTCGAACGGGATCTCGACGTCGACGGCGAGCGTCGAATATTGCGCGCCGCGCTCCATCTTCACGGTGACCTTGTCGTGATCGATCTGCATATGCATCGAGATGGCGCGCAGGATTTCGTCCCGCAGCTTGGAGACCAGGTCGGAATCACCGACCGCCGCGCGCTCATGGGCGAGGAGAACCTTCAATCGCTCGCGGGCGGCAGGGGCCGACTGGGTGCGGGAAAACAGGCGACGCAAATTCATGCCGCTTTCCTTCCGAAGATCTTGCCGAAGAAGCCGCGCTTTTCGCCCGGGATCATGATCGGCAGGTTTTCGCCCTTGAGCCGGCGCGCCGCCTCGAAATAGGCAATCGACGGCGCGCTGCGATCATCGGCGAGGGTGACGGGAGAGCCGAGATTGGACGCGCGCAGCACGTCCATGCTTTCCGGGATGATGCCGAGCAGCGGGATCGACAGGATTTCGAGGACGTCGTCGACCTTCAGCATGTCGCCACGTTCGGCGCGGGCCGAGTCGTAGCGGGTGAGCAGGAGATGCTTCTCCATATGCTCGCCGTTCTCGGCCCTGAGCGTCTTGGAATCGAGCAGGCCGATGATGCGGTCGGAATCGCGGACCGAGGAGACCTCCGGATTGGTCACGACGATGGCCACGTCGGCATGGCGCATGGCCAGCGTCGCACCGCGCTCGATGCCGGCCGGGCTGTCGCAGATGACCCAGTCGAAGACGCTCTTCAGGGCACTGACGACCTTCTCGACGCCCTCCGGCGTGAGGTTGTCCTTGTCGCGTGTCTGCGAAGCCGGCAGCAGGTAAAGCGTCTCGACCCGCTTGTCGCGGATGAGCGCCTGCGTCAGCTTGGCTTCGCCCTGGATCACGTTGACGAGGTCGTAGACCACTCGTCTTTCAGCGCCCATGACGAGATCGAGATTGCGCAGGCCGACATCGAAATCCACGACCACGACCTTATCGCCGCTCTTTGCAAGAGCAGCCCCCAGTGCCGCGGAGGACGTCGTTTTGCCGACGCCGCCTTTGCCGGATGTGACCACGATGACTTTGCCCATAGACCTCTCCTGTTTGTAGTGATGCGCCGTGAGCGATTCTAAAAATTGAGAGCATTGCTCATGCGAAAAGCCGGTACCCACTTTCGCGCAATGCTCTAGGCGAGCGATCCGACCTTGAATGTTTCGCCTTCGAGCCAGATCTGGACGGCCTTGCCGCGCAGTTCGGGTTCCATGTCCTCGGCCGTCTTGTAGAAGCCGTCGATGGCGAGGAGCTCCGCTTCGAGCTTGCTGCAGAAGATGCGTGCGGACGCATTGCCCATCGTGCCGGCCAGCGCTCGTCCCCGGAGCGTGCCGTAAACATGGATGGAACCTCCCGCGACGATTTCCGCGCCGGATGCGACCGACCCGATGATGGTGACGTCGCCCTCGGGAAAGAACAGCGACTGACCGGAGCGCACGGGCTGGGTCACGATGATCGAAGGCGTGGTCTTGATCGGCAGCGGGTCGGAGCGAATGATGCTCTCGGACACGGCCACCTCCTTGATCGGCTCGGCGACCGGCGCTTCGATATCCGATGTCGAGCGCCCGCCGGATATCGCAGGCGGCAGATCCGTACCGAGCAATGAGGTGCGGGCGCCTTCAATGCCCATGATTCGGACATTGCGCGTGCACAGCTCATCGACGAGCGCGCGGAGCTGCGCGCGGTCGAGGTCAAGGCCTTCGACATCGAGCACGACCGGCCGCCTCAGGAAGAACCCGGCGGACAGCGCAGCCAGCTCATCGAGCCGCACCAGCCAGTCCTCGATGGGCAGCTCGGGGGTCAGCGTGAGCGCAAGGTAGGAGCGCCCCTTGAGGCGGATCGGCCTGGGTTTGGTTAACACGGCGGTCATCTTGGTAAATTTTCGGTAGCTCCGGTGTATCGGCGGATGGTTAACAGATGGTAAATCGCCGGAGCGCGTCCACGGCAACGCGCCCATTTTGAACTCTGGCGAGGCGTGGCAAGGGCTGTGAATTATCAGCCGGTCAGGCGTCAAAAGCCGCCGAAGCTGAAAGTGCCCGCAGCAGGCCGAAAGCGCTCCTCGGCAGGTTCCGAAGCCGTTTACGACAGCGCTTGTCCCATGCTGCCCATGCGAGGCATCGCTGCCGCCGGCTTCGGCCGCGCAAAGGCGAACGCGGTCACATCCGCGTGGCTCGCGGCCGATCGCGAGATCCAACATCGCGAGATCGCAGATCCAGCGGTCATGCCGCAGCGAGGGCGAGCGGCCCGCATATGTTTCGGCTTACGAGGGGACTTGGGTCCGATCATGCGACCGGCGGTCCAGGCCTGCCGTGGAATTTATCAGAGGGCTTCTCCGCACCGACCTCAGCTAGAACCACGCCGAAGTGCTCGCCGAGCACGGCAAGCGGTCAAACGCTCGGGGCGACGGTCGTGACCATCGCGCAGCGGCGCAGGTCCATCTCGCCTTCGAGCACCTCGGGAAGCGCGGCGACGAACGCCTTCATGTACGGCAGCTCAAAATGCTCGTTCAGGTCGGATGCGTCCTTCCAATTCTCGTAGAGCATCCAGACGTCGGGGTCGTCGTGCGAGCGGTGGAGGTCGTAGTTGATGTTGCCAGGCTCGGCGCGGGCCGGCTCGACGAGCGTCGACAGGCGACGGCCAAGTTCGTCGCCCATACCCTTCTTCGCGCGGACGAACGCCACGAGCGTGAGCTGGGCGCCATTTGAGGGCGGCGGGACGGCGGAAAGGGATTGCGCGGTCATTGTGTCGTCTCCGATTGTGTTGGGTTCCGCTCCGCTAGGGTCAGGTGGAGTTCGTCCGAGATCAACGGCATTCGGCGCGCGAGTCCGGGCCAGTGGTGGCCGGCGCGGAGCGCGGCTGCGGGTCGAGGTCCTGGGCGAAGCGCAGACCGCCTTCGGTGATCGGGCGGGCCAAGTTGCGCTCGAACATCGAGAACAGCGCGACGGTGTAGGAGCGGGCGAAATGACTGTTCACTGCAGCCTCGTTGCGCCAAACCTCGTAGAGGACGTAGCTGCGCTCGACGCCCAGGATTTTGTGGACGTTGAACGTGATGTTGCCGGGCTCGAGGCGCGAGCAGGTCACAGAGCGACGGAAGAGGCGCTCGAACTCCGCTTCAGTGCCGGGCTTGACCTCGAAGTTGACGACGAGGGCGACTTCACCGTTCGGGCTGGGCTGCAGGGCGATCTCGGCCCTCGCCGCGTGTGACGAAAGGCAAACCCCTGCGGCGACGACAGCGCTGAGTGTGATTTTCTTGAGCACGTTGATGTTGCCTCTCTAAGAACCAAGATTGTCGGGTTGCTATGTTTCGCCATCGCAGCGTTTTCGCTGCGATGGCGAAACAGCGGGATGGCCGATCAGGCGATCGAATAGCCACCGTCGATCAGGAGGCCGTGGCCCGAGATGAACGAAGCGTCGTCCGAGGCCAGAAAGGCAACGACGGTTGCGACCTCTTCCGGAGTGCCAACGCGGCCAGGCACCGTCGTGGCGGCGAAGGCGTACTTCGCATCGGAGCTCGGCCAAATGCGGTCCTGAAACGGCGTGTCGATGATGCCCGGATTGATCGCGTTCACCCTGACACCTTGCTTGAACAGCTCGATCGCCGCAGTCTTGGTGAGGCCGAGAACCGCGTGCTTGCTTGCGATGTAGAGGCCAGCGTTGGCGAAGCCGATCACACCACCCATCGAGGCGTTGTTGATGATCGTACCGCCGCCCTGCGCCAACATAGCCTTGGCTTCGTGCTTCATCGACCAAAACACACCGCGCACGTTCGCGTTGAAGATGGTGTCGTAGGTCTCGTTAGTTTGCTCGACGAAGGGCGAAAACGCGCCTTCGGTACCGGCGTTGTTGAAGGCGATGTCGACGCGGCTGTAGATCGAGATCGTCTTGGCAACGAGCTCGATGACGCTCTCCTCGACGTTGACGTCGGCGACGACGGCGGTAGCCTCGAAACCCGCGTTCGTGATCTCCGCCACCAGGGCCTCGATCTCGGCGCCGCGGCGGGCGCTGGCGATCACCTTGGCGCCACGACGGGCGAGTTCGATGGCGGCGGCGCGGCCGATACCGGAGCTGGCTCCGGTAATGAGGGCCACTCTACCTTCGAGCGTCTTCACGCGATTATCGCTCATTCAGGTCTCCATCCGTTGCAAACGCCGCCCAGCCTAGGCGCCAATCGATGGGCCTGTGTGCCGGCGCCCTTTGTTCTAGAGGGCCCAAACAGATATGATTAGATGACGAATTTCTATTAGAGTAGTGAATGAAGCATACTAATTTCTGCCGGAGGTGCAGCCGGGCGTATTTTTCATCGGAGCAGCGACATGCACGGGACGGAGTTGGCGGAACTTGCGACCTTCTTGGCTGTCGCACGCTTCAAGAGCTTCAAGCAGGCCGCCGTCGAGCGCGGTGTAGCGGCCTCGGCCGTCAGTCACACGATCCGTAGCCTTGAGGAGCGTGTCGGGATCCGCCTGTTTCACCGGACCACGCGTAGCGTCTCGCTGACCGAGGCAGGACAGCGGTTCTTGACGGAGCTCAGCCCCGCATTCGGTCAAATCGAGCGGGCGCTCGACAGCCTTAATTCATTCCGCGGCACGCCGTTCGGAACGGTGCGGATCAACATTCCGAACTCCATCGCCCCCTTTGTCTTGCGCAATGTCATGGGTCCCTTGCTCAAACAGAACCCCGGCTTGCATTTGGATCTCGTGGCGACCGATCGCTTGGTCGACATCGTGGAGGACGGCTTTGATGCGGGAATCCGCTTCGGCGAGCGTCTGTTGCAGGACATGATAGCCGTGCACATCAAGCCGACCCTACGCTTCTCGGTCGTTGGCTCGCCAGACTACTTCAACGGACGCGAGATCCCCCTGAAACCGGCTGATCTTCGCGAGCACTCATGTATTCGATATCGGTTTCCAAGTGGTGCAATATATAATTGGCAATTCGAAAAAGATGGCGAAGAGATCGACGTCGAGGTCGGCGGCCCGATCACCCTCGATGACCAGGAACTGATGGTCGAGGCGGCGCTACAGGGCTGCGGGCTGGCCTATGTCTGGGATAATCGCGTGATGCAGCATCTGGTGAGCGGGACGCTCATCCGGTGCCTTGATGACTGGTGCGCCCCGGACAACGGCCTGTTTCTCTACTATCCGAGCCGACGCTACCTTTCCGCGGGGCTGCGCGCCGTAATCGACATGCTCAAGGCATGAGTAGGCCATACCCGCCGCTGCCGGACGCTGCCCACAATCACCTGGATCCTCAACATCGCCGCCACGCGGCCCCGATTTGAAGATGGAGTTCGCCTGTCGACGGCGCAAAGCTCCTCGCTGAGGCCTTCAAGATAGCAGACCGCACACCAGCACGGGCAGCGTCGATCCGGAATGCCTCGACCACGCGCCCGGACGCAAGGCGCGCCATCGTGGCGGCTAGCCCGGAACGCAAAAAGCCGCCCTTTTGGGGGCGGCTTGGCTAAGTTTTGGCTTGAGATTTGGTTGCGAGGCTGGATTTGAACCAACGACCTTCAGGTTATGAGCCTGACGAGCTACCAGGCTGCTCCACCCCGCGATAAGGCGTGTTTGGCCATGGGGTCCTTATATCGGTTTTATGCAGCTGGACGATGGCCTGCATAGCGATTTAACGCAGACATCGCCGATCATCCGCTGCCGAAGACGGAGGTCGAAATGGCCACCTATGAAGCCTCCCTGAGGCGGCGGCGCGAGGCGGCATATCAAGCCATACGCCGCAATAGACCACTCGACGGTAGCGTGCGCGCCCTGTTGCGGTCCTTTGCCGTACTGCTCCTGCTGGCCGGCATCCTGGCGGCGTGGGTTTATTGTGCGGCGCCCCGCTGAGCGAAGGTCGAGAGCACGGCTGCACGAGCAGCGATACGACGAACATGCGCACCGGCATAAAGGGACATTGCCATGAGCACTCTGGGGTCTTCGGGCGAGTTCAAGCTTCTGTCGGACACCGAACCGCTGCCAGCTTTGCAACTCTTCGACCTGCCGATCATCGTTCGATATCTCGTTGCGCTCGCGATGACCGCCATCGCAACCGTGGTGGCAGTCGGGCTCGACAGCGCGGTGACGATCCCGAACCTGTCCCTTGTCTTTGTCGTGCCCGTGCTCATCGCGGCCGTCGGCTTTGGCCTCGGCCCCTCGCTGTGCTCGGCGATCCTCGGGGCTCTTTCCTATAATTTCTTTCTGACCGAGCCGCGCTTCACGCTCCGCGTCGACGACCCTGCGAATATCTGGGCGATCGGCCTGCTCTTCGTCGTCGGAGTTATCGCGAGCGCCGTGGCCTCGACCGCCCGCCGCAGGGCGGACGATGCGGCGCTTGGGCGGCGGCAGGCAGCGGTCGTGCAGTCCTATAGCCGAGACATCGTCGCGGCCGACGACGCAAAGGCGATCTTGTCCAACGCCGCCAACGCACTCGAAGCGCTCTTCCAGGTTCCCGTCGTCGTGATGCTGATGTCGGAGGTCTCAGTCGACCTCGTCTTGAGGCGTGGCAAGATCGATCTCGGCGAAGTGGACATCGAGGCGGCGCGATCGTCGCTGACCACTGGCAAGGTTTCCGTCGCGGGCGTCTACCCGTTCGATACCTCGCGTTTCGATTTCTGGCCGGTGATGACCTCGGCAGGAGGCCGAGCCGTCATCGGGCTTGCATTCGACCCGGAGGAACGTCCAACCCAGCCAGGCACCCTTGTCGATATCGTCAGGAACCTTCTCGCTCTGGCTCTTGATCGTCAGCATCTCCGGCCCGGATCAGTTGGGCAGGTATCTGCCTAGGCCGTGGCGAGACGCATCGCATCACGCTGGCGATGCTGGCGAGCCTGCCGGGCGCGCTTTTGAACGGGATGGATATCGTCGGGATGAGGTATGCCAGCACGCCGGCTCTGACGCGCGGTCCTTACGCAGAATAGCAGGGGCGGACTAATGGATTCGTTGACCGCGTTCGGGCTGTTTGCCGTGACCGCGATGTTGGTAAGCTATGCGCTCGAGGCTCGCAGCGCATGGTTCACTCTTGCCTTTGCCGCCGCCTGTGCACTCGGTTCCGCATATGGCTTCATGCAAGGCGCATGGCCGTTCGGCTTGGTTGAAGCCATCTGGGCCATGGTGGCTCTGGCTAAATGGCGCGCGCGAATTTCAAACTGAGACACGTCTCACCCCAACCCGCTGAGGAGATGACGCCCTTTACGCGGGCTTGATGCACGCCACTGTTTTCCGCCTGGAGCCTTTACGCAGGCGATGCCTATCTGTCCGGTTGCGGCCGATCCGGCCGCTCGGAACAAAAGGGCCATGGGTCAACATCTTCAACCGACCGCCAAATCTGCCTGCGCTTTCGTGGTGGGCCTCGATACCGAGGGGCATTGGGTCGCCATCGAGACGCATGGGCGCGGCGGCGGCATCTTCACTGACCGCGACGCCGCCATCCGTTATGCGGAGTTCGAGACCAGCCACCGTCCACGCGCCGTCCGCCTAAGCCATCGGCGCGTACGGCTTGAGCTGTGAGGGCCGCGCCATGAACCACTGGCTGCATGGCATGTTCACCGAGCTGGTCACGCCTTTCGACGGGGCGCGTATCGACGGTAAAGGGCTGTCTCGACTGGTCTCCTGGCAGATCGCCCAGGGAGCCTCCGGCGTCGTCGTCGGCACGGCGACGGGAGAGTGCGCGACATTGACCCCGGAGGAGAGCTGCAACATCGTTGCAATCGTTCGCGAGGCTGCAGGTCCGACATTCCGGATCGTGGCGGCTGTGGGAACCAACGCCACGACAGCCTCGATCGAAGAGGTCGAGCGGGCAAGCCAGGCTGGCGCCAATGCGATTCTGCTTCGCACGCCATACTACAACCGGCCGACGCAGGCCGGG